>CAWKBX010000020.1:0-692165 GCA_963847945.1 uncultured Actinomycetes bacterium | reverse complement strand
CAGACCGAAGTCCTTCAGGAACTCGACGAGCCGGTCCTGGTCGGCGGCGGTCAACTCCTTGTCCAGCGCCCCCTTGCCGGAGGCCTTGGCGAGCAGCTCGAAGACAGGTACCCGTACACATCGGCCTTGGCGGTGCGGTACCGCATCGGCTTTTCGGGTGTCATGCCGGCCGACTCGTTGAAGAGGTAGGCGTCGGCGTTCGTAGTTGGTGAACACCTCGATGGGGACGCCGAGTTCACGGCAGTAGTCGGAGCGTCACCATCCACTGCGCAATCCGGGCCGGGCCACGTTCATGTACTGGCCGTCGCTTGGCGTCACGGTCTGCGCGTCGTTACAGGTCGACGGTCGAATCCCCCCGCCCCGCACCCACCGTGAAGTTGCGTCCACCGAAGTGCGGTCTTCTTGGCCTCAAGGAACGGTGCGGATGTCGTAGCCCGCCCTTGCCCAGCTCGTACGCCGGTGGCGAGCCCGGCGATGCCGCCGGGATCGCCGCCTTCGCGGCGTGCGCCTGGCGTGAAGATCGCCCCGACAGCGATGGCGACGGAGGTCCGCTGCGCGGCCTGCGCCGTGGGGGCAAGCCCGAGGGCGCCCATGGTGGCGAACATGGCGCCCGCGCCACCGGTGAGCCCCACATTGCGAAGGAAGCCCCGCCGACTGGTCCCCGCGCCTACGTCGGCCCGCTCGCGTTCGTCTTCTCAGAGATCGGGCTCACCGCCGAGCACGGCGCGAGCTATCTCAGTTTCTCCGGCGGACTGATCATCGGCAAGCCGGCCGGAACCTCGGGGTCGCTCATCGTGCGCCGGCTGCGCCACCGCATTGCCGGTGACGCGACACAGCCCGAGTGGAAGCTCGACGGGTTCTTCCTCCGGTTGCAGGGCTCCGGTCTGCTGATCGAGGCCGGCGGCTACTACACCGAGATCGACGAGCCGGATGGCACGACGGGGTCGGAGTTCGGCTTCACCGGAGTCGTTGACTTCTCTGTCGCAAAGCGTCACCACCGCATCGGCATCGATCTCGTCCGCGGTGAACGGACGTCGCCCGTCGGCCACTTCACGTACTTCTTGTTCCAAGCGTTCTACGCCGGGCAGATCGGTCCGTTCGGCGGCATCGAGCTGCGCAGCGTCCGTTTCCTCTACGCCGACAACATGGTGCCCAAGCTCGCACCGGTCGGCGGCGACGACCGTCAACTGAGGTACTACAAGTGGTACCTCGACAGCGATCCGCTCACGGTGCCGGGTGACCGCCGGCTGGCCTCCTGGAAGCCCAGCAACGAATCGTGGGCGCTCGGCATCGGCGCCAGCGCATCGTTCGTCGCGCTCGGCTCGCTCGTCGAACTCGATGCGTTCGTGCTCGGTGTCCGCGGCCCCGACGAGAGGGGGCTCCTGGTCGCGGCCCGGCTATTCGTGATGAACAACAAGACCAAGCCGCTCGGCTACCTGGCCATCGAGTTCGACCGGGGATCTGGGCGGACCAGTTCCGTCCTCGGTATCGACGCGACGCTCGACAAGTTCATGGAGAACGCGCCGGCATGGATGGCCGAGGCCGGCCGCTTCACCGGGACGCTGTTCCTGTCCAATGACCCCCAGACCCTGGCAATCGGACGCCTGGCCGACCAGAAGACGTGGCTAGCCCTTCGCTTCGACGTCGACGTCTTCGCCAAGGCGTCCCTCGTCATCGGGTTCTGCCTCGAACTCGTCGAGGACGGACCGAAGGGGTTCGGCCTCACCGTTCGACTCGAAGGGCTGATCGGCAAGAAAGGCGTCGTCGCGCTCACCTTCCATGCAGGCTTCGGCGCAGTCGTCCTCGTGTTCACGACCGGTTCGAGCGACTACTCGGCGATGATCTCGATCGAGGCGGCGATCCGGTTCGTGCTGTTCGGGTTCCTCCGCATCGGTGTCAGCGCGAAGGCCGAGTTCCGCGTGGTGGGCGCCAGCCCGGCGCGCTGGGACCTGACCGCCGAGGTTCGTCTGGAGACACCGTGGTGGTTGCCGGACGTCACGTGGCGGCTCGCCTTCTCCAACGGAGAGCTCGCGCCCGAACAGCTGAGCACGACGTCGTCGCCGCTGCGGGGCGCGGCCTCATCCGAGCCTGGGAGCGGTCGGCAGCTCGCAACGCACATCGAGCGGTTCGACCCGGCGTGGGACGGCACCGGCGTGGCGCCGCTTCACTCGATCGTCGAGCTGCGCGCGCCGACGCGCCCCGAAGCGCAACGTCTCGCCAACCTCGCCGCCGACGCCGGTCTGCTGGCAGTCGCCACCGACGCGACGATCGCAGTGGAGTGGAGCGTGGCGATCAACGACCGACTCGGCCTGGCGAATGAGGTGGCGTCAGGTCTCGGCGACCAGATGTCGGGTGACCTCGCGATGACCTACGACCTCGTCGGCATCGCGGTACGGCGACGCGCCCGCTTCGGCCCCGACCGCAGCTGGAAGTCACTCGACGACCGTGTCGAGCTGCAGGCCGACTTCAGCGATCCCGGCGGTGTACAGCTCAGCGGCGAGTTCTCCCCGCAGGTGCTGTCGAAGCGCTGGGATCTCGACCTCCGAATCGGCGACGAGTCGGCTCCGAAGAAGCTGCTCATCAATGCCATTGCGCCGTTCGAGTTCGCCACCGCCGACGTCGAACTCGATGAACGCCTGATTCGCCGCCATCCACACTGGCCGTGCTGCGACCAACCCGACGACAAGGATCTGTTCGACCTGTTCCACCGCGTCTCGTGGCGCGAAACACTTGCGGGCACCTCACTCGCGGTTCCGGCGGCCTGGCAGTTCACCGATAGTTCGAGCACGCTCCGCTTCCCACGGCTGGCGTGGTCGCACCCCGCCGGCTTCGCGGGCCTGCCGCCCACCGCGCTCGTCGCGGCGGCCGACATGGCGCTGCCCGGCATCGTCGCACGCGCGGACCTCGACGACGACGCCGCGTTCTGCAGCGTGCGGATGGCGTGGCCACGCGGTTCGTTGGCCATGCTGGTCGCGTTCGACGCGGCTGGCAAGGAGGTCGGGCGGCGCGACCTCGGGCCTGGTTCAGCTGCGTTCGTCACGACCCTCTTCGGGGCGCAGGGCCCGATCCGCAGGCTCGAACTCCGCGTGCTGCGACCGGCCGCACACGGCGCCGCAACCACATTTGCCGCTGCGTCGATCGGGACGATCGTCGAAGTCGACGAGGTCGCCTACGTTCGACTGCGCGACTACCTTGATCTCCTCGGTTCGTCGAAGGCGTGCGAGGGCGGCGGAGGAGGAGGCGGCTACGAGGGGAGGGGCAAGCTCGGTCTGTTGCCGAACCACGAGTACGAGCTGCGCTTCACCACTCGTGTCACCATCACACATCCGTCGGTGCCAGCCGAGTCGGCCGACGTGGACGAGTTCGTGTACGTCACGACCAAGGGTCTGCCCGGTCTGAACGCCGTCACCCGCGTCGGCGAGGAACTCGACCCGTACGTCCGAGGCGCGTACGCGGGAGGGCGCGGCGGCAGGATCTACCGTAGCGAGCCGATCACACTTGCGTTCGCGGAGGACTTCCACGTCGCGGTACCCCTTCGGCGCGACCCCCCGGCAGCGCCGACGAGCACACGACTCTGCTCCGGATGCAGCTCGTCGTCACCCCCGACATCGCTGTTGGCGCCGGCACCGTGTTCACGACCACCGCCGACGACTGGGTGGTCGCCCATCGCGGCAGCGGCATGCCACCGCCGCCAATCGGCTGGCCGTGGTTGCCTCAGCGGTCTACATCGCAGAGTACGTCCACCGGCATGGTCACCGTCAACCCGAGCCGCCTGCGCCTCGCGCCGATGACTCAGCGTCCGGGCGTCCCGTGCGCGCCCGCTGACCCCCGGAACGTGATCGGCACGGTGCTCGTCGCCCCGCCACAGGGGGACCTGCCGGCCGGGGAGTTGACTGAACTGTGGCCTGCCGGGGCTCACCTCACCGCCGCCGTCCGTGTGGAGGGCGCCGGATTCGTCGACCGCCATCCGTTCGCGGTCGGCGACGACACCGCATTCGACCGGTCCAGCGGGTCATGGAGTGTGGTCGACGGCGAACTGCGCGTGGCGGGGTCGGGGCGCCATGTCGCCGTGTTCGGCGATACCGCCTGGGACCATCTCGATGTCGCAGTCACCATCGCGGGCGGCGCGTCCGCCGGCATCGGTTTCGGGATCACTACGGTGAGCGGCGCGACCCGCGGATTGTTCGTGACGGTCGAGGGATCGCGCCTCGTCGTGCGACGCCGCATCGTGCCGGGCGGCGTGCTGGTCGAGGTCGGCTCCACGGATCTTCCAGCCGCCGCCCAGCCGGTCTTGGTGCGCGTCACGTCGTACGACGACCGGCTGCGCGCCTCGGTCGGTGAGACAGTCGTCGAAGTCGAGCGGGGCGAGGTGCGCGAGGGTCGACTCTGCCTCGTTGCGGAGGGGCCAGCCGCATTCGGGTCGATGGAGGTGCGCGGCCTCGACCTCTACCGATTCCCGGTGGCCGTGAGCCGATTCAGATCGTTCGAAGACCACCTGGCGACGTGGAGCGGACATCTCATCGATCTGGCTCCCGATGCGCTCGGGCCCGGCACGACGGTCTCCACGGCGTCGGCACTGTGGGCTGGGACGTCAGCAGAACTGCCGGCAGCGATGGCCCCTGGCTCGTCGACGGCAGAACGTCAGCGACTGTTCGGCATGTGGACAGCCGGGCTCGGCCTCGCGCTCACCGAGGACATCGGAGACGTCCAGATCAGCCGATTCGTGGTCGCCGGTCACTCGGACGCCATCCTGATCGAATCGCCAGAGCCGCTCGACTTCACGGCCGAGATCGGAGTGGCGATGACCCGCAGACAGCGCACCGGACTACATCCGCCGAACCGGCCACCCCTCGTACCCGATCGCCCACTGCGTGATCGGCTCGCCACGCTCGCCCACGAACCGCCCGCACTTCTGCGCCCGCCAAGACGGCCAGGCGTCGATGACACGATTCTCGATGCCGACGTCATCGATGGCGGCATCCGCCTCACGCTGCACCACACGCTCGGCAACGCCGGGATCTTGTCGGTCATCGCTGTGGACGACACCGGAACAGCGCAACTGCATCGCGGTCGAGTACGCCCCGGCCTCCTGCCCGGCGCTCCGGCGTTTCTCGCTGCGGCGCTCGTCGGACCGCTCCCGCACGTGCCGCTCGGTGCCGAGGTCGCCCACGCACTCGCCGCTGCGCAACCTGGACTCGTGCTCCTCACGACGAACGACCTCGCCGACCTGCTCGGCCACATCCGCCTGCAGCCGGACGAGGTCGATGTCGACGTCCCGGTACAGGTCATCGCATCGGGGGACAGCTGTCGGGCGATCATCGTCCGCACGAACGGTACACCGTTCGCAACCGGCAATCACCGGCTGAGCCTGTCACTCTCGCGCCGCCGCTGGGACACCACCGATCCGGCCGATGATCGGAACACGTACGCCGCCACAGTCACCCACATCCTCCCGCTGTAGCGAGCCGGAGATGTCAGTAGGTGCGCAGTACCGGGAACCTGCGGGCGCGCCCGGTGTTGTGATCCGGAACAGCGGCATCGGCTACGTCGCGCAGCGCTCGCCAGTCGCGCTACCTGCGCTGATCGGGCGTGTCGACGTCATCGCTTCCAGCGGGGCCGCGGCACAGCATGGAGTGTTGCGGTTCGCGAGGGAGCCCGCATTCATCACGTAGGCCCAGCAGCGTCATTGGTTCGCTAGCGTGGTTGGGTCGCCTTGTCGCTGTCGGCTGGGCATCGCGCACACCCATCGCACGAACCTTCGAAACCCTGATCTCAGTCGCAGACGGCCACAGCGGCTGACCAGTACAATTCGCCTGGTCATGCTCCTACGGTCGTTGATCATTGGTTTCGTCGCACTGACCGCGTCGTGGGTCGTGATGATCGTCCTTGCCCGTCGCCTCCCGCCCGGACTTGCCAAGGACCTCGCGACTGTCTTACCGGCCTGCGTTACCACCGCCCGCCGGCTCCGCAAAGACCCGCGAGTGCCCAGGCGGGTAAAATTCGCGGTCGGGTTCGCAGGCCTGTGGGTGCTGTCACCCATCGACCTCATCCCCGAATTCCTTCCCGTCATCGGCCCCCTCGACGACATCGTCGTCGTGGCACTCGCCCTGCGCTACGCGGCACGACGCATCCCACCCGAAGCGCTCATCGAAGCGTGGCCCGCCGAACGACGGATACTCGAACGCCTCGCCCCCGCCACGGCAACCCAACCGGGCCGGATCGCCCCGGTGCGTGCGAGGCCGGCACCGTAGGCGCCGGTTCCTTCGGCGCCGACCTGGCCAACGTCACCGTGAGATTTCAGCCTGCCGATCAACGCCCGGTAGACGGCGGGTGTGGTCGGGAACGTCGCATAGGCGAGGTGGCGGCCGAGAGGGTCGATCACGGCCGCGACGTGGGAGTCGGCGTGCGTGTCGACACCGCCGGTCACGTGGAGCTGTTGAACAGTGCGCGGGTCGTCTGACGATGGTCATGTTGTCCCGTCGTTGTTGCTGAACGGTGGGGCAGCACGCGCCAGCAGACGGTTGGACAAGACAGTGATGGGCGCCTGTTCGCGCAGGCTCCTATGAGGTCACGTTCGACTGAAGCGGGTGCAAGTGGGGCCTGCGAACCGCTGGACGACGAATCCCTTTGAAGACACACGAAGCCAGTCAGTCGAAGATTCAGACCAGCAGCCGTACGCCCCACCCCGTTCTCACTGTCAGTCGAGGTGGGTGGTGTCGTTGAAAAGGTGGAGACGGACGTTGTCGCCGTGAACGATCAGCGAGTGGACCGAGGCGTTTTCGGCTCCCCAGTGATACGACGGCGGTGAGGCGGTCGCCCATGAGCAGAGCACGCCGATGACCCCGCCGTGGACGACACACACGACGCGCTGCCCGGGGTGACGGGCGTGCAGCCCGAGGATCGACCGAACGCAACGATCACGCAACTGGGCGGTCGTCTCGGCGCCGGGGACATGGCCCCACTCGCCTTCCTTGAGCATGCGTCGTGCAGCGGGATGCTCAGCGGCGAAGTGGCTGCGGAGCAATCCGCCTTCCCACTCGCCGAGGAAGACTTCGCG
Source organism: uncultured Actinomycetes bacterium (assembly GCA_963847945.1). Classification (GTDB taxonomy): domain Bacteria; phylum Actinomycetota; class Acidimicrobiia; order Acidimicrobiales; family Ilumatobacteraceae; genus JANMJD01. The sequence goes on along the minus strand of CAWKBX010000020.1, from coordinate 685,108 downwards.
CAGATCGGCGATCACCTCGGCGTCCCGGCCAGTCGCTTGCAGGTACGGGGTGATCGTCTCTGTCGTGCGTCGCAGCGTCGTGACGTACACCGCGTCGACATGCTCGCGTAGCAGCCGCGAGACGAGCTGGTCGGCCTGCACGCGTCCCAGTTCATCGAGGGCCGGGTCGGCGTGGCCGTCTTGCAGTGGGAAGGGCTGACCCTCGACAAACGGCTCCGACGCGCCGTGCCGTACAAGCAAGAATTCGGTCGCCCCAGTCGGTCGGGCGTATCTGGTCTGACGATGAGTGGCCGGTGCGGTTTCGCTCGTTGAGGTCATTTGGCCATTCAAGCTTGGGTCGGTGCCGGTCGGGTCGTCACCCGCATACGAATGGAGTCGTGGGTCGACTTCTTGCGCCCTCGCCGAACTACGGCGTTCTCAAGCGGGTCGTTTCGGCGATCCGTGTCGTCGGGTCGCCCGTAGACGCGGCCCGAACCTCCGTCACGGAATACCGCTCCCCGCCGACCAGCTGACCTCGACAGTGGTCGCATCGGGGTCGCCCGCGAACCGGCCGATGGTGACGACGTGTCGACCGGTCGGTGGCCGCCAGGTCTTGAGTGCGCTGTCGCGGGTGGCGAGCCGATCGAGAGGTGCGACGATCTCGAACGGCGCTTCCGACGCGGCGGCCACGACCACTCGGGCGAACCCGATCAGTCGAGCCGGCGCATCGGGGCCGGGGAGGTCGGCGTAGACCTGCACGACGTCGGCTCCGTCGCGACTGCCGGTGTTGCGCACAGTTCCGCGCACGACAATCGATGTGTTGTCCGTCGAGGTGTGCACGTCACCAAGCGCGAAGGTGGTGTAGGACAGGCCGAAACCGAACGGGTACGCGGGTAACGCACCATCACGGGCGGCGCGCCACCAGCCGTGCCAGCGGTCGTAGGTGAACGACGTCGCCTGGCGGTCGAAGGCGGGCAGGTCGCCTTCATCGACGGGGACGGTGAACGGGAGGCGTGCCGACGGGTTGACGGTGCCGATCAGTACGTCGGCGAGACCAGGGCCGGCTTCGGCCCCGCCGTACCAGGACTGCACCACCGCCGGCACCTCGTCGACCCATTCGCTGGTGATGACGGCGCTGCCGGCCTGAATGACCACGACGGTGCGGGGGTTCGCCGCGGCGACGGCGCGGATCAGCTCGACGTCGTCGGGCAACAGGCGCAGCGAGTTGCGGTCGCCGCCCCGGCTGAACATCCTCGGCCGTTCCGCCAGGCGATCGGGCTTCACCGTGGCCGGCAACCGTTCGAGCTGCTCGTGGTACCGCTCGACGACGTCGGCCTCGTCTCGGGGCGGGAAGATCGACATCAGCGATGGGTCGGTCTCACCGATGAACTCGCCTTCGTCGACGTAGGTGTAGCCGACCACCACGATCGCCACGTCGGCCGCGGTGGCGATCTCGGCGGCGTGAGCGAGATCGCGCCCGTCGTCGTGGGCCACCTCGGCGACGGCTTCGCGAAGGCCATCAAGAACGGTACGACACGAGAGGTCCCACACGTCGCTGGAGCCGCCGTCGCCGATGTTGACGGTGTCGGCGAGTCGACCGAACACGGCCACGCGTGGTGCAGGGCCGAGTGGGAGCACCGGTGAGCCGTCGACGGCTTCGTTGCGCAGCAGCAGCACCGAACGAGCCGCGGCTTCTCGTGCGAGTGCACGATGCTCGGGCGTGCCGAGTACGGCGATCGGCGGTGACGGCGCCGACAGGATGTGGTCGAAACGTAGGAGGGTGGCAATGACGCGTTCGGCGCAGCGGTCGATGTCGTCCCAGGTCACGTCGCCGCGTTCGATCGCCGCCGGGAGGTGCTGCTGGCGGACCATCCGGTACGGCATCTCGATGTCGAGGCCCGCGGTGACCGATGTGCCGGCGTCGCGCACGCCGAGGATCCAGTCGCTGATCACGAACCCGTCGAACCCCCACTCGCCACGCAAAACGTCGGTGAGCAGCTGATGACTCTGGCCGCACCAGGCGCCGTTGACGCTGTTGTATGCGGACATCACCGCCGCGACACCTTCGTTGACGACGCGGCGGAAGTGGGGCAGGTACACCTCGTGGAGCGCGGTGTCGTCGACCTCGATGTTGACGCTGAACCGTGCGTTCTCCATCGAGTTACAGGCGAAGTGCTTCACGCACGCCATCACGTGCTGCTGCAACCCGCGGGTGAGCGCGGCACCGAACTCGCCGACGTGATGCGGGTCCTCGCCATACGTTTCCTGCGCACGACCCCACGCCGGATGACGCAACAGGTTGATGCACACGGCGCCGGTCAGGTTGGCGCCGACGGCACGCAGTTCGCGCCCGATGGCGTCGCCGACGCGCTCCTCGAGATCGAGGTCCCACGTGGCACCGCGGGCCATCGGGACGGGGAAGGCGGTCGCGTTCCCGACCACCGCACCACGCGGGCCGTCGGAAAAGCGGATGCCCGGGAACCCGACACGATCGAGCTCGGCGCCGACGAACACGGCCTTGTGGTATCCGTCGTCGGCGAGGAACTTCAGCCCGGCCCAGGTCGGTGCGTCGCCGTCGAGGCACCACAACCGCTCGTCCTGCGTGAGATTGGCGACGAGTCCCTTGGCAACATCGGCGATGGAAGCACCGTGGGCGATCGCTCGGCGCGCATCGTCGAAGCTGTTGATCGGGTTCATGGAGTGCTCCCAGAGAACGGTCCTCGGTTGCCGAGGACAAGGCGATGGAATCCCTTGCCCATCCGCACGGCCAGCGAGCGGGTCAGAGCGACGCCGTCGGCCGGATGACGCGCTCGGCGAAGGCCTCGCAGGCGTCGCCGACGTTGGGGTGCATCAGCATGTACGAGCCGGTCATCAGGCGGTTGATGCCGATCGAGGCGGCTTCCTCGGCGGCGGCGATCGGGTCCGAGCCGAAGATGCCTTCATGGGCGGCGGTCAGCTCGATCGTCGAGGGGTCGCGCCCGGCCGCCGCGGCGGTCTGGCGGACGATATCGAACAGGTCGCGCAGCTCGGCGACCGAGCCCTTGCCAGGCCAAAACCCGTCACCGATCCGCCCGGCCCGCTCGGCTGCCGCTCGGCTGTGCCCGCCGATGGTGATCGGGACCGTGGCGCGGGCTGGCTTCGGGTTCGACGACACGTTGCGGAACGAGGTGAACTCGCCGTCGTAGTCGACGTGATCGCCCGACCACAGCGCCCGCATCGCCGCGATGTAGTCGTCGGTCCGGCGGCCACGGGCCTCCCACGGCACACCGAGGGCGTCGAACTCCTCGCGCAGCCAGCCGACACCGATGCCGAGGTTGACCCGCCCGCCCGAGAGGTGATCGAGCGTTGCCACCTCCTTGGCCAGTACCAGGGGGTTGCGTTGGGGGAGGATGAGGATACCGGTTGCCAATTGCAGGGTGGTGGTCGCCGAGGCGATGTACGCCAGCCAGATCAGCGGGTCGGGCATCGGTGTCGACGCCTGCGCCGGCATCTTGCCGCCTTCGGCGTAGGGATACTCCGACTTGTAGTCGTCGGGGAAGATCACGTGCTCGACCGTCCAGAACGAGTCGAACCCGGCGGTCTCGGCGGCGCGTGCCGCTTCGATTGCTCCAGGACCGTCGGCCCAGCTGAGAATGTTGGCAAATGCCACGCCGTATTTCATGACTGTCCACGGTAGACCATCGGCCGACCGTCGTGACGCCCGGCGCTGGTCCCAGCTTCTGAACCGTCATCGTGCAGCCGACTTCGGTGGGCCGGGTGTCGTTCTGATCGTTGGCTCGCCGGCCACGGTAGTGCGATGGAGCAGACGGCGATGGCCGTCGTAGTCGTTGATCGCCAGGTGGAGCAGGCAGCGGTTGTCCCAGATGGCCAGCGTCCCCGGCTCCCACCGGAGTCGGCATTGGAACTCTGGCCGCACGGCGTGGTCGAACAAATAGTCGAGCAACGGTCGGGATTCGCTCTCGGTCATGCCCTCGAACCGTCCGGTGTAGACGGGGTTGACGAACAGTGCCCGTCGACCTGTGACCGGATGGATTCGGACGACCGGTTGGGCGATTTCCCGGTCGGCGGTCGGGTCGTTGCGGGTCATCCCTATTGAGCGGCTGACCGCCGCGCCCGGGCCGGGCCCCCGGGTGCCGTGCGGCCACGCCGTCTGCACTGCCCACAACGGGTCGAGCATTGCCTTCAGTCCGTCGGACAACGCGTCGTAGGCGGCGTACTGGCTGGACCACACCGTGTCGCCGCCGATCTCGGGCACCTCGACGGCGTACAGCAGCGTCAGACTTGGGGGACGTTCGAGGAAGGAGAAGTCCGAGTGCCAGGTTCCCCCGAACGTCGAGATGCGCCGTTCATCGGCCTCTTTCAGGACGGCGATGACATCGGGGTGATCGGCGAGATGAGTGATGTACGGCACGCGTAAGACCTCGCCGAATCGGCGGGTCAACCCGACCTGCTCCTCAGGCGTCAATTGTTGGCCACGTACGAACAACACGCTGTGGCGGGCCAGGGCGGTTTCGATGGGGCCCCACTCGGATGCCGACGCGGTACGCAGGTCGAGGCCCGACACCTCCGCGCCGCACGCCGGGGCCATTGGCCGGATCGAAATCGTCTGATCGTGGTCGGTCATCTCGTGAACCCTTCGCTGGCGCGCTGGAGAACCCGAAGTCTGCTGTACCAGGCCGTTCACCGCTCGATCAGCGCGAGTTGTGATCGGGGATGCGATCCCGCCGATGGGGCGCGTATGGTCGAGGCATGATCGAGGTGCCCGCGGACTTCCAGTCGTTTCGAGTCGAGCGGGAGGCGGAGCTCGCCGAGCCGTTCGGCTGGCTGACCTTGCGTGGGTTCCACTGGCTGGCGACTGAGCCGACGCCGTTGCCCGGCCTGCCGGGCCGGTGGTGGGCAGACGACTCGCAGGCTCAGGCCCACGTTGAGGCTGTGGGGGCCGAAGGCCTGACCCATGACGGTGCACCGGTCGATGGTACGAGCACGCTGGATGTCGCCGAGTACGGCCGCGTGCCCTGGGTCGATCACGGCTCGGTCCGTGTCGAGTTGCTGCGCCGGGGCGGGCGTCTGGCGATCCGCCTGCGGGCCGAGACGTCGGCCGAGCGTAATGGGTTCACCCATGTGCCCACGTTTCCCTATGACCCGGCCTGGCGGCTTGCCGGCCGATTCACGCCCTACCCCGCGCCGCGCGAGGTGGTGGTCGACACCATTCGCCCCGACGTCCAGCAGATCATGCGTCCCCTCGGCGAGGTCGCGTTCGTCGCCGGCGGAACGCAGCATCGCCTGGCGGTGACCGAGGGCAAGTACGGCTGGGGAGTGGAGTTCTACGACCCGACCAACGGCGACGTCACTGAACAGTGGCGCCAGTTGCACTTCGTCCCGCCCGCGCCCGACGCCGACGGCGCGGTCGTGCTCGACTTCAACCGAACCTTGAACATGTGGTTCGCCTTCACCGACTACGCCACCTGCCCCGCCCCGATCACGGGCAACGTGATCACCGTCCCGGTCCTCGCCGGCGAACTGCGCGTGTCGACCGCAATCGGGCACCACGTTTCCCGCTAGCCGCGGGGGTTCGGTGATCGCCGCGCCGACGGCAAGATCTACGGCAACGCCCTCAATCACACCGACGACGGGCGCACGACCGGGATGCCGAACACGAAGAACGAGGGGTTCGCTATGGCTCCGCAAGGCTGAGTGCGTTGCGGACCGTAAGCCCGCGTTCTGGTCGGCCGTTCCACTTCGACGACGAACCGGTCGACGTCGTCCACGCCGATCTCTATGGCGGGCTCGACCCGAGCATTCCGGTGCCCGAGTGGAAGTCGCTCACCATCCCGACGTGCGCGATCACCTTGGTCGCGCCCGGCGTGGTGGCGCTTGACGCCGCATCGATCACCGTGCCGGTGATGTCGGCGACCGGGGAGCGTGACGTCGTTCCTGATCCGTCGATGGAGCCCAAGGCATTCAAGAGCTCGAACGACGTGACGGTGTACGTCTGCGATCGGATGGCCCACATGCACAACTTCGCTGGCACCAGAGTGCGGTTCTGGCAGCGCCTCCACTCGTGGGGAACCGGCGTCGTTCGCTGGCACCACCGAGACGTGATCGACGTCGTCGGGGGTCAGGCGAAGGTAGCGGTGGGGCTGGTCGTTCGAGTGAGAACGGCCTCGTCGAGTTCGATGCCGAGTCCTGGTCGATCCGGCAGGGTGATCCAGCCGCCGCCGTCGACCTTGATCGTGTCGGCGAGCATGTAGTCGCGCCGCCCGGCGGTCCACTCGGGGGGATCGAACGGAAACTCGACGAACGACGATCCGGCGTGCCCGACGGTGCCGGCGGCGAGATGAAGGTTAGCCGTCACCCCGATGCCATTGCCCCAGGTATGTGGCGTGAACACCTTGCCCGCGGCGACGACCTCGGCGGCCAACGCCGCGAGCCCGGTGATGCCGCCGGTGCACACGCAGTCGGGTTGAAAGACGTCGAGGCACCCGCGGCTGAGTAACTCGCGAAACTCGTAGGGCTCGCGGGTGAGCTCGCCCCCGGCGATCCGCAGCCCGGGTACTCGCCGGTGGAGTTCGACCATCCCGGCGTAGTCGCCGCGGTGGAGCGGCTCCTCCATCCAGTACACGTCCTCGGCGACGAGGTGCCCGGCGACGGTTGCGGCGACATCGACCGACCAGGGTTGGGCAACGTCCCACGGCATTCGCCAACCCTGGTTGCAGTCGACCATCAGCTCGATCCCATCGCCCACCGCGTCGCGCATCGCTCGCAGGACGGCGAGGTCGTGCTCGATCGACGGCCGCCCGAACCGGATCTTGAGTGCGGGAAACCCAGGTCGATGGCGTGTCGGACAACCTCGACCATTGCGGCGGCGTCGCGATGCACCCCGCTCGAGGCGTAGGCCCGCAGCTTGTTCGACGCGCCACCGAGCAGCGACCACACCGGTCGGTCGTGGATCTTGCCGACGAGGTCCCACAGGGCAACATCGAGCGGCCACGGTCGACCGGCGTGGAACTCGATGTTCATCAGCACCGCGTGATGACGATCGAGATCGAGGGGATCATGGCCGACGAAGTGATGCCGGTAGTCGGCAAAGCCGTACATCGAATCACCCGAGCCAACCCCCATGCGCCCGTCGGAATCGAAGACCCGCACGATCGTCACCGGAAACTGAGTGCGCGGTTGCGGGTCCCACGACGCGGGGAACGGCGGGTCGAGCGCGAGACGATGGTGGCTGATCTCGATGCGGCTGATCACGCTCATGCGATTGGTCTAGCGCGTCCAACCTCGACGGACGAACCAGGCTCCGTTTGAAGCCCCGTCGACCATTGAGACGTGGGACGATGGGACATGGCGCGACCGCAGGTGTTGTTTGTGTACAACGCCGATGGCACGGTTGCCGGCAAGGTGAGGGATTTCTTGCACAAGGCGCTGCGGCCCGACACCTACCCGTGTCAGCTCTGCGCGGTCACCTACGGATACGTCAGTATGCGAGCCGAGTGGCGGGAGTTCGTTGCGTCGCTCGACGCGGACGTCGAGTTTTTGCATCGCGACGAACTTCGCGCCGAGCATTCGGTGGTGGCTGCCGGCGAGCTGCCGGCGGCCTGGCAATCGGTCGATGGGATGTGGCAGCCATTGGTTGACGCACCGACGATGAACGCCTGCCTCGATCTGCAGTCGCTGATCGCGGTTGTCCGTCGAAGCATGGTCGCCTGGCCCTGATGCACGGCGGCCGGCCCCGCTGCGAGCGGGACGTAAGACCCGTGGCGGGACGAATCCGGTTGTACATTCAGCGCCTGCTTGAGGACCACGGGATTCGGGTGCCCCACGTGTATGGCTGGTGCGATGAGCCGCGTGCCTATGCGATGGCGGCGGTTCCCGGGAAGCCCGACTTCGCCGGGGTTCCGGCCGCCGACCGGGCGATGATCGTCGACGAGTACCTGCAGGCGTTGGCCCGGGTGCACCAACTCCCGATCGACCGGTTTGTCGACGCTGACATCATTCGCGGTTCCTCGTCCGCCGATGCTGCGCAGGTCGGTTTGCGCCGATTCGAACATCTCTACCGCTCGACCAAGGTGCGTCCCGATCCGCTAGATCAAGGTTGACGATCCGTATGTTGCCTATCGGGTCCGGATCGGCTTCCGGCTGGCCCGCCACCTGGAGCGATTCGACCAGATCGGGGCCGAGGTCGCCGACCAGGATCGCGCCGATGTGGGCGCGCTGACGGGCAAGAAGTCATCGACGTGGGACGAGTGTGAGGCTGACCTCGAACGATTCGTGCTGGCCGACAATGGCGCCCACGACGCGGAGCTGGTCATCTTGTTCAACCAGCGGTGGCGGCGCTACAAGGCCTTGATGGGCCCGGTGGGCTCGGCGATGGCCGCTCACCACACGATGCAACCACTCGGCCGGTCGCTCCTCGGCTGAAGCCGCGCCAGTCGACGGTGATCAGCCGAGGGTGATTCGTCGAGGGTGATCAGTCGAGGGTGATCAGAATCGCCGTCGGTGGTTCGCCGGACTTGCTGACGAGCGCGCGCAGCTTGTTGCCGAGAAACATCACGTTGGCGATGACGAAGTACTTGCGGCGCACGGCCCGCCACACCTGGTCGTACTCGGCTCCGGTGACGATCACGCCGCGCCCCGACACCTCCGGAGCGCCGTCGGCGACCTTGCCGCGCGCGCTGCATGGGCGCAGGGTGACGGCCGGGTTGTTGCGCAGCCGCTTGACCTTGCCGACGTTGGCGTCGGTCGTGAACCCCACCCGCCCATCGGCGAGCGCCGCGATCCACACGGGGGTCGACACTGGCCGACCATCCCGTCGAAACGTCGTGAACGACACGTACTTCTCACCGGCGATATCCACGCCGGCGAGTCTACGAGCGGGTCGCGGTGAGTCGCCCGAGTGCGGCTCAGAACGCCGAGTGGCGATGCTTGCCCAGGAGATGCTTCTGCGGCCGCCGGCTCCGCTGGCGGGGAGTTAGCGCAGCCAACCGCGCTTGGGAAGCTCGGGGTGGAGCACATCGTGGTCCCACAGGATCTGGCCCGTCGTCGCCTGGGCATCGACCAGGGCGACACGAACGGTCGCTTCGGCGAAGTCGTCGGCATCGGCCCAATTCGTCTCGCCGGCCGACGCATACAGGTTGCCCGGGGTGAGGATCGGCTCCGACGGGGTGAGCACGTTGACGGCAATACCGTGCTGTTGCATCTCGGCGGCGACGCACTGGGTCAGGTGATGGATCGCCGCTTTGTTGCCGCCATAGGCCACGGGCAGCATCCCGGGAACCGACCCGTACGGGCCTTCACCGGGGATCAGCCCGGCGACCGAACTGATGTTGACGATTGCGCCCCGCCCGACGTCGAGCATGTCGGGGAGGACGAGTTGCATCAGGCGATACGAAGCGAACAGGCCAACGGTGAAGTGCCGCTGGAAACCGCTCAGCGGAAACGACAGGAACGACCCGAACGGAGCGGCCGGCTTGCGGGCCTCGGTCGTGGTTGTGGGGCGTGACTCCGGTCGTTCCTCGCCCGGCTTCATCGGTCGCCCCGGAACGGTGAGCGCGGCGTTGTTGACCAGCAGGTCGATCGGCCCGAGGGCCTCGCGGGCCGCGGCGTAGGCGACGTCGACCTCGTCGAGATTGGAGAGGTCGGCGGCGATCGCCACGGCGCGGCCGCCCGCCGCTTCGATCTCGGTCACCGTCTCGTGGATCGTGCCGGGAAGCCGTTCGTTCCACTGCGTTTCGCTGCGAGCGACAACGGCGACTGCGGCCCCTTCACGGGCGAAGGCCAGGGCGATGGCCTTGCCCATGCCGCGGCTCGCCCCGGTGACGATGGCGCAGCGTCCGCTCAGGCGGGGTGTCGGCACAGTGTCTGGCATGGATGACAGTGTCGCGCGTGTCGAAACGCGACAGCATGGCCGTGATGACGGCGCGTGACACCCATCTCCAACACGTGCCCGCGCTCGACGGTTTGCGCGGCGTGGCGGTGGCCGTTGTCGTTGCGTTCCACGCCGGACACCTCACCGGCGGATGGCTCGGCGTCGATGTGTTCTTCGTCCTGTCGGGCTATCTGATCACCCGGCTGCTGCTGGCCGAACACACGGCCTCCGGCCGGATCGACTTGAAGCGGTTCTGGGGACGCCGGGCCCGGCGGCTGCTCCCCGCCATGCTCTGCGTTGTCGCCATCCTGGCGATCGCCGAGCGGATTCGCCATCGCACCGAGGGACCGGCCGGTGCTCGCTGGGACGTGATCGGCGCGCTGACCTATACGAGCAACTGGGTCCGCCTACGCGGCGGCGCCGGGTACTGGTCGCAGTTCGGTCCGCCATCGCTGTTCGAGCACTTCTGGAGCCTGGCGATCGAGGAGCAGTTCTACGTGGTCTGGCCGCTGGTGATGATCGGGCTCGCCCGTTTCTCGGCGCGGCCTCACGACGGTCGTCCTCGCCGGGCTGACCGTCGCCACGGCGGGGTGGTCGCTGGCTTGGTTCGCCCACACGATGGATGCGTCACGGGTATACATGGGCACCGACACCCGCGCCTATGCGTTGCTCGTCGGGGCGACGATCGCCTCGGCGAGCGAGTGGAGGCCGGGGCTCGTGCATTGGGCGAGATGGGTCGCGCCCATCGCGGCAACGCTGCTCATCGTGGCGTTCGTGCGACTCGACGGCACTCGGCTGGTCACCTATCAGGGAGGCTTGGTGGGCTGCACGGCGGCCGCCGCTGTGCTGGTAGCTGGGGTGACGTCGGGGCCGACTCGACTCGGTCGCCTGCTGTCGCTTGCCCCGCTGCGGTGGCTCGGGGCGCGTAGCTACGGCATCTATCTGTGGCATTGGCCGGTGTTCGCTGGGCTCGGGGTCGCCGCCCAATCCAACGTCGCCTTGTGGCGAATCGCCGTCGGGGTCGCCGCCAGCCTGGCGATCGCCGAGGTGAGCTACCGGCTGATCGAGATGCCCATTCGTCGCCGGGGGCTGTCGGTCGTCCGCTGGCGGCCGTTGCTCCCCGCGATCGGGATGGTTGCCGCGGTCGTCGCCGTGGCTGCCGTACTGCCATCTGGTGGTCGGGGCGGAACCCCATCGGCCCAGGCGTCGTCCGTCGGGCCACCGACGACCGGCCCACTCGCGGCATCCGTCGCCGAGCCCGACGTCCTCGCCTCTACGACCAGCCCACCTGGTGACCCGGCCGCCGCCACCGACCCGATCCCCTCGGTCGAAACCGGCTCGGCTCGACTCGGCCCCGTGGAGATCAGCCCACCCGACGTCGACGCGGTGGCGGTCGTCGCTTCGCCCCCTCGGCCGTCCCGAGTACTGGTGGTGGGGGACTCGGTCGGCTGGAACCTGGGTGAGCAGATGATCGCCGATCAGGTCGGCGACAACCTCGAGGTTCGGAACATCGCCGTGCCCGCCTGTCCGCCGAGCTACACGCCGGTGCGCCGCCGCCGTGACCCGGGCTCGGTGCCGCTCGACTTCGGCGAGGAATGTTCCGACCAGGTGGCGGCCTACCCGTTCATCGTCAACGAGTTCCGCCCCGACGTGACCTTGGTGATCTTCGGCGCCCCGTTGCTCGATCAGAACGAGATCGCCCCAGATATCTGGAGCAGCCCGTGCGAGGAGTCATTCGACACCTGGTATCGATCGACCCTGGAGCAGATGGTGGCGGCGCTCAGCGCGCAGGACGGCCGCGTGGCGCTCGTCAGCCAGGCCTACTACCGGGGCGAGGTGAGCGGTCGCACCCCGGTCTACGACGATCAGACCGACTGCCAGAATCGGGTGGCCGAAACGGTCGCGGCAGCCGACCCGGCCATTCTCCATGTCGATCTCGGGGGCTGGACATGCCCGACCCGCGAGTGTCTGACCGAGCGGGACGGCCTCGAACTTCGACCCGACGGCACTCACTTCCTCGGCCCGGCAGCCCGTGAGGTCAACACCTGGCTGCTCGATCAGGTACTCGGTCGGTACTCGGTTCAGGCTGGCGGCGGGTAGGGCTCGAATCCCTCGCGGGTCTGGACGTCGCGCACGTAGGCGATGATCGCATCAACCTCGGCAGTCGACAGCCCGGGTACCGCCGCCATGTCGCCGAAGTTCCAGTGGTGCTGCTGCGCCCCGTTGTTGATCGCCGAGCGGAACCCGTCGTCGCCGTGGTGGGACGGTTCGTAGACCTGTGAGAGATGCGACGGCCCCTTCGTGGTCCCACGCAGATCTGTTCCATGACACGATGCGCACTTCACCTGATAGAGCGCAGCACCGTCGACGGCCCCGGCCGTCGCGGGGGCAGTCGCAGCGACAACAGCCCCCGGTGCCTCACCGGCCTCACCTGCCTCTCCGGTCGATCCACACCCGGCCAACAGGCCGAACATGCCAACGGCCACGGCCCCGATGATCGGATGGGCGAAGCGACCTCGCCGCGGCTGGCGAGGAGGCTGCGGGCGTCGTTGCGAGTCGTTGGGATCCGTCATGCGACGAACGTCTACCAGGCTCGGCTCCTGCCCTTCGACCAATAGTGTGGCTGAGCAGGGTTGACGTTGGGCTTGACAATGTCGTGACAACGTTGCGTGCTCGTGGCGAGCAGTTGGACCCAACCGACCCGGGTCGGCATGCTCGGCGTGGCCGTTCTATGGTGGGACCGACCAAGGAGTGCCCAGATGATTCTCGAATCGCTCACCATCCGTCCCGACGATCTGCTCGCCCGCAGCGGATGGTCGATCAAGCCGGAAGGGGCGTGCAAGGGAGATGTGTGCGTGCCTCTACCGGCGAGGGCGCTCTCGAATGGCCTGGTCGATGTCTCCATCGTCGCCCACCGGTTGGGCATGCCGTTGGTCGCCGACGAGGCTCACGGCGTCTGGTCGCTCGGCCCGGAAACCAGCGTCACGGGGCGGGCGCTGACCACCGCCGTCGCCCCCGACATCACTCTGCCCGACCTGTCGGGACGCGCCGTTCGGATCGCCGATCTGCGGCCGAAGAAGGTGGTGTTGGTCGCCTGGGCCTCGTGGTGAGGCTGCCGATTGGACCTGCCCGTGTGGCAGGCGCTGCGCACTGAACTTCACCCCCGCGGGGTCGAAATCGTCACCGTCGCCCTCGACACCGGGGGAGCCGACGCGGTTCGCCCGTGGATCGAAGCGGCCAATCCCGATCATCCAACGCTGATCGACACCGCTCACGTCTGCGACGACCTCCTCGGCATCGTGAATGTACCCAACGCCGTGTGGATCGACGAACACGGCGTGATCGTGCGGCCTGCGGAACCAGCGTGGCCCGGCGAGACGCCGATGCTTACAATGCTGCCGGCCATAGTTGAGGATCTTCCGCCCGAGCGTCGGGTGGTGATCGATGAGGTGCTCAAGATGAAGGTCGATCCGGCTGGCTATCTGGCGATGCTGCTCGACTGGGTCGACAAGGGTGGCGACAGCCCATTCGTCCTGTCGCCCGACGAGGTGATCGCCCGTTCCCTCCCGCGAGGCGACGACGTGGCCCGGGCGGCGGCCCACTTCGAGCTCGGATATCACCTGTACAACGGCGGCCATCACGACGCGGCCGTTCCACATTGGCGCGAGGCCCACCGCCTCCATCCGGCGAACTGGACCTACAAGCGCCAGGCGTGGAATCTCGAACCGACCGAACCGGGTGTGGCCAGTCGCTACGACGGCGACTGGCTGACCGACGTCCGCGCCATCGGGGCCGAGAACTACTACCCGGCCATCGTGGCGTAGGTGGCTCGGCTGGGCACATTGTTCGACGCCGACGACTCGGTGCTGATCGTCATCGATGTGCAGCCCGGATTTCTCCGCAAGCTGACCGACGAGATGGCCGCGCAGATGGTCGAGCGGGTGTGCTTCCTCGTGGCCACGGCTCGCGGCTCGGCATCCCGATTGTCGTCACCGAGGAGGAACCCGATCGCCACGGCGCTACCGCCGGCGCCATCGTCGACGCTCTTCCAGCGGATCACCCACGCCACCTCAAGCCGACGTTCGGCCTGGCGTTCAGCCCACCGATTCTGGCAGCCGTGGACGCGACGAGACGCCGATCCGCCGTGCTCTGCGGCTTGGAAACCGACGTGTGCGTCGCGCAGTCGGCGATCGGCCTCCACGATCTCGGATGGAAGGTGGCCGTCGTCGCCGATACCGTCGGCGCAGCTGGCACCGCCCACGACCAAGGGCTGCGGCGAATCGCCGCAGCCGGAATTCCGCTCGTCGGGCTGAAAGGCCTGCGCTACGAATGGATCCGCTCTGTCGACCGGCTCAGCCTTTCCGGCCTCCCGAAAGACGCCCCGGCCGGGATCACGCTGTGATCCCTCGATCGTTCGATGTCCGATCGGGTGAATACATACCGCAGCGTGATGTGGGCGGCGGCCAAGGCTTCGATGCCGCCTTGCTCGCGGTCGATAACACATACCGCCGTCGTGATGACCGCTCCCTGGTCTCGTAAGTCGTTCGTGGATTCGATGAGCTGGCCGCCGGTCGTGACGACGTCCTCGACGACGAGAACGTTGCGTCCGTCGACAGGTGGTCCTTCGGCAAGTTTGGCCGTTCCGTACGCTTTGGCGGTCTTCCGGACGAAAACCGCGGGCAATCCGGAAACGATCGACAGCGCAGTGACGACCGGAATCCCGCCGAGTTCCAACCCGGCGACTCGCCGGACAGTTGCGCGACAGCCGACACCCTGCGAGCGAGCTCATCGAATTCCATACCGGCAGTCTTGCCGGTACCCCAAGTCGAACGGCTGCGTGCCGTCCTCGGGCTCAAGGGTCACGTAGGTACCGGCGACGCGAGCCGGACCGTTTGACGTTGCAACTCGAACACAAGGGCCTGAACGTCGACGCGCTCGATAGCCGGCGACTCGAATCGCTGCCGGCGTCCGATATCGAGCGCTGTCGTCGCTGATAGGAGTACCCGCAAACGGTGGATCCCGGCACGTGAGACGGGTTGCCGACAGACGCCAAGCTATCGACGGCGCCGGACACTTCGGAGAACGGGGGAGTCATCCGGATGACTCGGATGACTCGAATGACCGCGGCGAATGGCAGAAGAACTGCCGTGTCTGTTGATCGATCGCCGACCGCGCGACAATGTGTTGTGCGCACGCGGGTGGCAACAGCGATTCCATTCGGAATCGCGACGGCAACGTTCACTGTTGCTGGCGTGCTTGCGCGACGGGACGCCGCCGACTACGTGCCGGTCGGCGACGCGATGACCGATGGGGTAAACACTCTCGGCGCTCCCTTTGGATTCGCTGGTCTCACGATCGCTCTGCTCATGCTGGCGCTCGGCATCCGACACGTGTGTATGAGAGCCAAGCTCAGTTGGACTGATCGTGCGGCAGCAGTCGGAGCAGGCGTCTGGGCGGCCGGCTTCTTGCCCTTCGTGTCCGCCCACAACGCTCCCTTTGGCCCCCCGCCCCTGACGACTGCACAGCAACTTGCAGTCGCCGCGTCCTACCTGTGGCTCTGCGGAGGCGGGTGCCTCGCGATCGCCTCGCTCTACGTGCTCTTTCGACGCAAAGAGCTACCGTCCTCTCGGCTGTTCGATCGCCTGCCCGGTCGAGCCGATTCTCGGGCGGACTTCTGGATCGTCTGGATCCCCGCCGCACTGTCCTTCATTGGAGCCACTGCACTGTTCTGGATATCCGGCGTAGACATCAGCTGAGGAGACGTCGCCGATCCGCATGAACCGGATGCGAACAATGCGCTACGGGCCTGGCGATACCGGGCGCTGTCTCGTGCTCGCGGAGCCGAGCGTGAACGGTAGATACCGGATACTCATGCTCGGTAGGTCCGGCTCCGATGCGTGTCGAAACCGTTGCTCGGGATCAGTGGCGGCCAGGTTGCACGCTCGAGCGACTCCGTGGATCCCAGAGATGGCTGGTCTGGGGCGAGACCCCGACCGGAGCTACATCCCGCGGGGCGAGGCCTCGAACGCTTCGACGTCTGCCGGATCGCCCTGCACGACGACATGGACCTTGTCGAGGGGCCGGCCGAAGGCGTGGATCACGATCTCGCCGGGCAGGCCGACAAGGATGACGGTTCGTTCACCCTTCTTGGCGACGATGTCGTCGCGCTCGGCGCAGCGCAGCGTCACCCCGACCGGCGATTTGCGGAAGAACACGCGACCCATCACCTTGAACGGATTCCACAACGCGTCCTCGAGCTCTTTACTGCTCTCCCGTGCTGTCCACTCCGGCTGGGCCCGGCGGATGTCTTCGTGGTGAATGAAGAACTCGGCCAAGTTGAACTTGTCGCCAACGACCGGGATCGCCGACACCGACAACATCGGCGGTCCGTCGCGGAACGTCTTGATCATCTTGTCCCACGGCTCGGCCTTGAACGACTCGGTCACCTGCTTGAGGTGCGTGCGAAGGAAGGGCACCACCAAGCCGGCGCCCGCGTCCGGACGGCGCTCGCGTACCAGCATGTGGGCGAGCAGGTCGCGGGTGTTCCAGCCTTCGCAGAGCGTCGGCGCGTCCGGCCCATACTTCTCGAACGAATCACAGATCGCAGCACGTTCATTCGAGGTAAGGCTCATCTCTCCAACGTACCCATTTCATTCACGTGTCGAACACGGCCGTCACGATCGGTCGCGAACCTGACTCATCATTCGGACGCCACAGCAACGCCGATACCAGGTACGCCGCTCCGGACTCGAAGCCGAGCGGCCTCGGCGACGGCCAGTGCGGACGACCGCCGCGGCGAGTTGCCCGTAGCTGACCGCCACTGCGTCGTCGACGGGAAGGGCATCGAACCGGCGTTGTAGATTCGAGAGGCGCCGTAGACGTTCTGCCCGGACCGCAGGGTCAGCGGTCACCGCCGTTATCGACCGGTTAAACTCGGCGCCATGGGGCTCCTGGCCTTCTCCATCAACGTCACGCTGGACGGCTGTGTTGACCACATGGAGGGAATCGCCGACGATGAGACCCACGCCTTCTTCACGCGGCTGATGGACGAGGCCGAGGCGATGCTGTGGGGCCGGGTCACCTACGAGATGATGGAGAGCTACTGGCCAGCCGTCGCCCGCGGCGACGAGGAGGCGCCCCCTGCGATCCGCGACTGGGCGGTCAAGCTGGAGGCAAAGCCGAAGTACGTCGTGTCGTCGACGCGAGGGGACTTCCCGTGGACCAACAGCCACCACATCTCCGGCGACTTACGCACGGGCGTCCTGGAGCTCAAGGACGCAACCGTGGGCCGCGTCCTGCTCGGTAGCGGCAAGCTCGCGACCGAGTTGGATCGACTGGATCTGATCGATGAGTACGACTTCCTCGTCCACCCCAGGATCGCAGGTCACGGCCCGACCCTCTACCAGGGCGGGTTGCCCAACACGCGGCGGCTCGAGCTTGTCTCGGCGAAGCCGCTCCGTAATGGTGCAGTCGCCATGCACTACCGGCGCGCGACCAGCTGACCCGCAGCGGGATGTCGGGCGACCGATCGCAATCGCGACACTGACCGCTCATCTGTGAGCAAGGCACCTCCGAATAACCGCCGAGGTGCAGCGCGCTCGCTGGCGCCGGGGTCCAGGCATACGCGCACACCGAGCGTGGTGGTTATCCGACCGGACTTGGGTTGGCACCCTGGCCTTCGAGGCTCCGTGGGCTGGGACGCGTGATCTGAACGTGCACCGTGGATGCTTGCCCGGGCTGGCCGGCACTAGACCTAAGGTCGCACCGTGACCGCATCAGCTCCCGCCCGGCCCCAGACTGCCGGGCCGGCGAGTGTGTTGCGGCACCGGGACTTCCGGCTGTTCTGGATCGGTGCGCTGATTTCGAATACGGGGACGTGGTTGCAGGGTGCGGCGGTGCCGTACGTGTTGTTCAAGCTGACCGGCTCCAGTGTGTGGGTCGGGCTGTCGGTGTTCGCATCGCTCTTCCCCGGGGTCATCGCCGGGCCGATCGCCGGGGCGATCGCCGACCGGCTCGATCGGCGGATCATGCTGTTCTGGATCCAGTTCGCCGCCGCGCTCGCGGCGCTCACCTTGGCGGTGCTGTGGGTCGAGCGTCTGCGCAGCCCGGGGACGGTTCTCGCTCTCACCGCGGTCAGTGGCGCGTTGATGGGATTCGGCATGCCGGTGTGGCAGGGGTTCGTCGCCGACCTGGTCCCGCGCGAATCGTTGCCCGCGGCGGTGACGATGAACTCAGTCCAGTTCCACGGCTCGCGGGCTATCGGTCCGGCGCTCGCCGGGCTGATCCTGGCGACCGTTGGGCCGACCTGGGCGTTCGTCGGCAACGCGGTTTCGTACGCTGCGGTGATGTTGGCCTTGTGGTTCGTGCGTGCCCGGCCGCAGCGACGAAACACTGAGCGAGCCAGCATTGTCGCCGACCTGCGCGCTGGGCTGGCCTACGCTCGCGGCCACGAGGCCATCGCCACCGCCCTCGTATTGGTGATGGCGGTCGGATTCCTCGGCAACCCGATCGTGCAACTCGCCCCCGCCTTCAGCGAGCGGATCTACCGCGTGGGTGCGGGTGCATATGGGTTGCTCACCGCCGCATTCGGACTCGGCGCGGCCTTGGGGCTCTACCAAATCGGTCGGCTCGGCCAGCGGTACTCCCGAGCCTCGCTGCTGATTGGTTCGTTCCTGATCCTCGGGATCGCGGTCATCGGTTTCGGGCTGTCACCGACCTATCCCGTCGGTCTGGTGTGTGTGCTCCTGGCGGGGTCGACCGCAGTTGGCTCCGGAGTGCTGCTGCTCACCGCGGTCCAGACCCACGTCGACGATGCCTTCCGGGGCCGGGTGCTCGGCGCCTACGGCATGGCGTTCACCGCCAGTTACCCGCTTGGCTCCCTGGCCCAGGGCGCCTCGGCCGACCTGATCGGGGCTCGCGCCAACGAGATCGTCGTCGGGTCGGTGATCTTGGCGCTCACCGGGCTGCTGATCAATCACCGAGGTCGACTCGCCGCCCTTGATGCGCCACCCCGCCCCACCGGGCCGGCTTCATCGATCGACTGAGGTACCGGTCAGTTCGTCCAATCGAGCACGACTTTGCCCGACAGTCCGCCGCTGACGATCTCGAAGGCGTCGGCGAAGTCGTCGGCGGGGAGTCGGTGGGTGACGACGGTGCTGACGTCGAGCCCGCTGCCGAGCATTGCGATCATCTTGTACCAGGTCTCGAACATCTCCCGGCCGTAGATGCCTTTGATCGTCAGACCCTTGAAGATCACCTGGTTCCAATCGATGGACACCTCCTGCGACGGGATGCCGAGGAGCGCAATCCGTCCGCCATGATTGGCGGTTGCCAGCATCTGGCGGATCGCCGCCGGGGCGCCGCTCATCTCCAGCCCGACATCGAAACCTTCGGTCATGCCGAGTTCGCGCTCGACATCCTCGAGGTTGGTGGTCGCCACGTTGACGGTGCGGGTGGCCCCCATCTGTGCGGCGAGATCGAGGCGGAAGTCGTTGACATCGGTCACGACCACATGGCGCGCCCCGACGAATCGGGCGATCGCTGCGGCCATCACCCCAATCGGTCCGGCCCCGGTGATCAGCACGTCTTCACCGACCAGGTCGAACGAGAGTGCCGCGTGCACCGCGTTGCCGAGCGGGTCGAGGAAGCTGGCGATGTCGTCGGGAATCGTGTCGGGGATCGGAAAGACGTTGACCGCCGGCATCAAGATCAGCTCGGCGAATGCTCCGTCGCGGCTCACACCGATGCCGACGGTGTTGCGGCACAGATGTCGACGTCCGGCGCGGCAGTTGCGGCAGTGCCCACAGGTGATGTGGCCCTCGGCGCTGACTCGTTGACCGAGTGTCAGCCCCTGAACTTCCGAGCCGAGCGCGGCGACGACGCCCATGAACTCGTGCCCGATCACGAGCGGAACCGGCACGGTTCGGCGGGCCCAGTCGTCCCACTCCCAAATATGCAGGTCGGTGCCGCAGATCGAGGTGTGATGAACCCGAATCAACACGTCGTTCGGGCCGACCGTCGGGTCGGGGACGTCGACCATCTCCATGCCAACCCCGGCAGTGGTCTTGACCAGCGCTTTCATTCGATAACTCCCAGCTCGCGGCCGACGGTTGCAAACGCGGCAATCGCCTGGTCGAGATCGCCGCGGGTATGGGCGGCCGACATCTGGGTGCGAATCCGGGCCAGGCCGCGGGGGACGACGGGGAAGCAGAATCCGATGACGTAGACCCCTTGATCCAACATTCGGGTGGCGAAATCGACGGCGACCTGGGCATCGCCGAGCATCACCGGGATGATGGCGTGCCCCGCACCGGCCAGTTCGAAACCGAGTGAGGTCATCTCGGCTCGGAAGTAGGCGGCGTTCGTTTCGACCTGTTCCCGGCGCTCGGGATGGGCGGCGAGCAGGTCGAGGGCGGCGATGCGTCGCGGCGGCGATCGGCGGTGCCAAGGAGTTGGAGAACAGGTATGGCCGGGACCGTTGCCGCAACCACTCGACGATCTCGGCGCGCGCCGACGTGTACCCGCCCGACGCGCCGCCGAGCGCCTTGCCAAACGTGCCGGTGAGGATGTCGACGCGGCCCATCACCGCCGCCGTTCGTGGCTGCCTCGCCCGGTCGCGCCGACGAAGCCGACCGCGTGCGAATCATCGACCATCACCAGCGCGCCGAACTCGTCGGCCAGATCGCAGATCGCGGCGAGGTCGGCGAACGTGCCATCCATCGAGAAGACACCATCGGTGGCGATCAGCGTCGTGCGGGCCCCAGCGGCCTTGGCCTCGGTGAGCCGGGCGCGCAGATCGGCCATGTCGTTGTTGGCGTAGCGATATCGCTGGGCCGCGCACAGCCGGATTCCGTCGATGATCGATGCGTGGTTGAGCGCGTCGCTGATCACCGCATCGTCGGCTCCCGAGAATCGTCTCGAACAGGCCGCCATTGGCGTCGAAACACGACGAGTAGAGGATCGTGTCGTCGGTGCCGAGCAAGTCAGACAGCTCGCCCTTCGAGATCACGATGGACTTCTTGAGTGCCGCAGATGAATCGCACGCTGGCCGCGCCGTACCCCCACCGGTCGAGAGCAGCTTTGGCGGCGTCGATCAACGCCGGATGATCGGCGAGTCCGAGATAGTTGTTGGCGCACAGGTTGAGCACCGTGCGACCGCCGACCTCAATGTGGCCACCCTGGGGTGAACCGATCGGTCGCTCGGTTTTGTACAGCCCCTGTGCTCGCAGGTCGACGAGATCTCCTCGCAGTCGCTGCACCAAGGTGTCAGGTTCCAAGACGTCCGCAGGTTCCATCGGCCCAAGCTACGGCGTGCCGGCATCGCCTGTCGCGCGGCGTCCACCGGGACTTGGTGGCGTCTGAGCCGCACCCGCCAGGGTCCAGCGGATCGAGCGTTCCAGGAGGGCGGCGGTCATCTCGCCCGGCGGGAGGTTCGGGCGTTGCCCGAGTAGCCAGCCGCCAACGATGAAATGCAAGGTGGCGAGTAGATCGGTCGCGGTTTGGGCGTCGAACCCACCGTCGGCCAGGCAGTCGATCACCGCTCCCGACAAGCGGTTGACGGCGTTGGATGGCTGGCGGAATGGGAGCACGCGGGCCGCGACGCCCGGGTAGCGGGCGAAGGCCGCAT
Organism: uncultured Actinomycetes bacterium; assembly: GCA_963847945.1. Taxonomy (GTDB): domain Bacteria; phylum Actinomycetota; class Acidimicrobiia; order Acidimicrobiales; family Ilumatobacteraceae; genus JANMJD01. The sequence goes on along the minus strand of CAWKBX010000020.1, from coordinate 663,635 downwards.
CCATCGCCATGACCACGCCGACGATGCGGTCGTCCCATCGCAAGCCGGTGCTGGCAGGGAGTTCGACGCTGCGGGCGACTCGCTCGCAGACCCGGCTGACCAGGTCGTCTTTGCCTGCGACGTAGTGGTACACCGCGGGAACCGACACCCCGAGACGAACGGCGACGGCCGACACGCTGAGGGCGTCGAGTCCGTGCTCGGCGACCTCGGCGAGGGCCGCCGTGATCACATCGTCACGTGAGAGCGCGTCGGGTTGGGTGCCACCCCGGTTGCGTTGACGGAGCGGCTTGACGTGTGGCGTCATCGGGGTTTGACCTCGACCATTGAAAGAGTTTAAATGGTCGGATCACTCGACGTCCATCAGGAGCACCATGACCCTTGATTTGAAGGCTGCCGAGTTCACCTTTCAGGGCCTCCGCCCAATACCGGTCGCCGTCACGACGGTCCACGGCGAGCGGGCCAATGGCCTGATGTCGTTGTCGGGTGGTCCGGCAGGCATCATCTCCGAGGCGCCGCGAGTGACCGTCAGCATCACCAAGTACAACTTCAGCCACGACATGATTCTCAACGGCGGCGTATTCGCCATGCATGTGCTGAGCAACGATCCGTCGATCATCGACACATCGATCGAGATCCTGATGGCCCTCGGCGGCAGTTCGGGCCGTGACGGTGACAAGCTCGCCGCGCTGGAGACCAAGACCGGGGTCACCGGCACGCCAATTTTGCTCGGGGCCCTGTCGTACGTGGAGGCACAGGTGACCGGCAGCCTCGACAACGACGAGAACACCATCTTCGTTGGTGACGTGGTCGCCGCCGAACGGCTGAACAAGGGTCGCAAGCTCGATATCGGCGAGGCCTGGTCGAAACTGCCACCCGAGTGGATCGAACAGTACGACCGCAATCATCACCCGCAACTCGACCACTGCCGCTTGATGCGCGGCCTGATGAATCCAGAGGCGGCGTCATGAGCTCGTTGGAGGATCGGCTGCAGCGGATGGAGGATCTGATGGAGATCCACCAGTTGTTCATCGACTACGGCATGCATCTCGATGCCGGTCGGTTCGAGGAGTACGCCAACCTGTTCGCCACCGACGGCCAGATTCGTCTCGGCCCGCTCGGCAAGGCGCAGGGGCGCCCTGCGATCCGCGAGGCGATGACCAAAGCGCTCGATGGTCTTGTCGGCAAGACCTATCACGTGATTTCCAGCCCGACGGTCCATCTCGATGGCGACCTGGCGACGTCGGAAGTGATGTGGACGATGATCGAACGTGGCGACGACGGCCAACCGCGGCTGGCGATGCTCGGGCGTCATCGCGACGAGTTGGTCCGCGAGGTTGGTCGATGGAAGATCAAGGTCCGTCGTGGCTTGATCGACGTCCCCAGCAGCTACCCGGGAGCATGACGATGACCCGTTCAGACCCCGAGTTCCCCAGGGCCGAGATCGCGGCGATGATGTTCTGACGGCATTGCTATACATCGCTGGAGTAGTACAACATGGCGGGCTACGCCGCCGCGGCGAGGGAGAGAGCGATGTCTTCCAGGCGGTTCATCGAGACCTGCATGCCGCCTTCCATGCCCGAGTTGATGTGCATGTCGCGGTGCTCTTGGCATGAGTGCTGCACGAGCGTTGTCATCGTGGTGACACCGTCGGCTTCGTCGAGGGTGACGACGTTGAGCGCTTCGCCGTCGGGGTAGCCCTCGAAGACCTCGGTCGACACGACGTGGTGTGGCGCGTCGATCTCGCGATATTCACCGTGAAAGCCGACCTCGAATCCACCTTCCTCGCGGGTGAGATAGCGCCATTGGCCGCCGACGCGTAGGTCGATCTCGCAGACGAGCCATTGTGAAGTTTCGAACCCCCACCACCGTTTGACCAGCTCAGGCGTGGTCCAGGCCTTGAAGATCAACGTGGCCGGAGCGTCGAACCGGCGGGTGATCAGAATTTCGGTGTCGGACGGCAGGGTGACGGTGGCCGAGCCGTGGCGGTTGGTGGTCATGGTGATTCCTCCGTTGGAGTCGTATCGGTTTGGAGCTCGACAAGGAGATCGTCGAGCCGGTCGAGTCGGGCGTTCCAGGTGCGCTCGAACGAGCCGAGCCAGTCGTACACCGGCTTCAGCGCGGCTCCGTTGACGCGGTACCAGCGGTGCCTGCCTTCGGTGCGCACATGGACCAGGTCGACCGCTCGAAGCACGCCGAGGTGTTTGGACACCTGCGACTGGCTGAGGCCAAGTCGTTCGACCAGGTCGCCCACCGTGACCTCGCAAGTGCCAATGGCATCGAGCAGGTCACGACGGCTCGCGTCCCCGACGGCGTTGAACGCGTCAGTCGTCGTCGGGGTGCGAGCCACAGAGCCATCATATGCTGATATGGGAATGTGTCAAGAGGAACTCTGGCCGACGATGAAGTCAGAACATCTGGCAAAGACGAAGTCAGCATCCCTCGAGACCGAGGGTGGGTGTCGGGGGCCGGGCCGCCGGGTAGATGCCTGACATGACCGTGAACCCGGGGATGCGCCTTACCCGGTCGGTCCACCGGCGCAGGGCCGGGTAGTCGAGCAGGCTGATGCCGCCCTGGTCGGAGAGCATGACATCGGGGAACAGGGCGATGTCGGCGATCGTCGGGTGCGAGGCCGACGCGACCCAGTCGCGGTCCTGCTGCTCGTGGAACCACAGATGGTCGTCGAGCACTCGAAACAACCGATGGGCTCCGGCACGGACGGCGTCGATGTCGAACTCGTATCCGAGCGTGTCGTGCAACCGGGCCGCCGATGCGGTGTTCGTCGTTCCCTCGGCGAACTGCAACCACGACGTCACCTCGCCGATCAATCGCGGGTCGTGCGTCGGGTACCACTGGCCACTCGGGTCGTAGGCCGAAGCGAGGTAGGTGAGGATGGCGTGGGCATCACGCAGCAGGTACCCGTCGTCATCGATCACCGGGATGTGACCGAGCGGGTTGATCTCGGCGAAGGCCGCGCCCTTGTGCTCCCAGCCGGGGAAGAAATCGATCGTCACCAGCTCATATTGCACGTCGAGGATGCTCATCATCAGCCGCTGCTTGTAGCAGTTCACCGAGAGTTCGTAGTCGTACAGCTTGATCATGAGCCACCTCGAACGCGGTCACCCGAGTGGTCCAATACAGACGGGTGGGATGACCGCGCCGGGCCGGACACCGCTTGTGCCAATTCGACCATCAGATGTCCAACACGAGGCGTTCGGAACGTGAGCGCGACACGCAGGTGAGCATCCGGTCGCCCGCCTGTCGTTCGGTGGCGTTGAGATAGACATCCTGATGATCGGGTTCCCCGCCGAGCACGGTGACGATGCACGTCCCACATGCGCCCTGCTCGCATGACGACGGCAGACCGACGCCATTGGATCGCAGCACGTCGAGCACTGATGTACCGGCGGGGACGTTGATGGTCAGCGCGGAGCGTGCCAGTTCGATGGTGAACGACGACGAGGTGTCGAGGGCGCTGGCGTTCTGGAAGTACTCGAAATGGACCGCCGCGTCGGGCCATCCGGCGGAGGTCGCGGTCGTGCGGGCGGCGTCGAGCATCGGGCCCGGTCCACAGATGTAGGCGTGGCCGCCGTCCTCTGGCTCGGAGAGGATGGCTCGCAGCGCATCGCCCGTCTCGTCAGGGGAGAGCCCGAGATGGGTGACGACCGAGGGGCCGAGGGCAGCGAGTCGCTCGGCGAAGGCGATGTGATCGGCGGATTGGGCGAAGTAGTGCAGGTCGTAGTTCAACGCGCTGGCAGCGAGGGCCTGGGCCATCGCGAGCAGCGGGGTGACTCCGATTCCTCCGGCGATCAAGATCGTGCGAAACGAGTCGCGCCGAAGCGGAAAGTTGTTGCGTGGCTCGGAGATTGCCACCACGTCGCCCGCTCGCACGATGTCGTGCAGACACGCCGAGCCGCCGCGCGACTCGGGTTCCCGTTTGACGCCAATCACGTAGCGATCGAGTTCCCCCGGTCCGTTGACCAGGGAATACTGCCGGGTCAGCCCATTCGGCAGCTGCACGTCGATGTGGGCTCCTGGCTGGAACGTGGGCAGTTGCCCGTCAAGGCGACGAAGCTCGAATGCGACAACCCCGTCGGCGATAGTCGTTCGATGCGCCACGGTCACCTGCAGGCGGTCACCTCGCGACACTGCCGGCGCGACCGAGTGGGTGATCGGGACGCGCTGCAGCACCGGTGTCATCGGTGGCGGCATCACGCGGCCCGCCGCCTGAAGCTCGATGTCATCACGCAGTCGGCTGAGGATGCGGTGATGAGCGTGGAGGACATCCAGCCGATCGCCCTTGGACGGTGGATCGACGAGCACGCAGCGCACCACGCAGCGAGCGGCATCGACGGGTTGGACGAAGAACACCACAGGCGACGCGCCCGCGTCGGGGGTCGTCAGTTCGATCCACGACTCGCCGTGGGCGGACACCGAGGCCGACGGGCCGAGGGGGTAGTCGGCCAGGGCGTCGAGCACCACGGCCGGTTCGGCATTGATCGGGAGATTGCGGAGCCCGAACCCGTCACGGTCGGCCAGCGCTGGGGGAGCCGGTAGATCACCAGCCACCGAATCGCCGGTTGGCGAATCAGTGGTCCAGACCAGTCCAAACCGTTCGACGGCGGGGAACGAGATGTTGCAGATTGTCCGAGCCGGTGAGTCGGCCGGATGAGCGGGGATGTAGGTGCACCCGGCGGTTCGGTTGTCATAGCGCCAGCCGTGATATTGGCACTTGAGTTCCTGGCCCTCGTTGAGGCCGATCGACAACCGCACGCCTCGGTGCAGGCAACGGTTCTCCCACACATTGACGAACCCGTCGTCGGCCCGCCACACGGCAAGTTCGCGGCCGAGGAGTTGGCCGTGAAAGACGTGGCGTGGCACGACGTCGTCGGTTCTGGCGATCGGAAACCAGGTCGTCATCGTGGGCTACTCGGCCGGGATCACGGCGTAGGTCAGGCCTTTGGCGCTCAGCCAACGGCGGTAGGCGATGGCTGACTTGTCGGCGCGGATCGGGGTCTCGGCGCGTGGATCGAGGGGCAATCGGCGGGGGAACTGGTTCTCGAGAATCGGCTTGTCCTGTCCGAAGATCATCTGCTGGAACCGGCGGATCGCCGCGTCGGGGGTGACGTCGTCGATCAGACATAAGAAGTTGTGGGCCCGAATGGATTCCTCGGTCATCGGCTGGTTGAACAGGGCGATCACGTCCATCCGGCTCGGGTCATCGGGGTTCGATTTGTACAACATCACGCAGTACGGATGAGGTACACGGTAGATGTACTCCGACATCTGGCCCTCGGTCGAACTGGCAGCGGCCTGCGGTTGGTAGAACAGGCATCGGGTCGCCAATACCTGGTCATCAGTGGTTTCGACGTCGTAGTCGACCACCTCGGTGCGCGGCTCCGCCCCGAGAATCCCGGTGTGGACGTAGGGGAAGTGGCCCATGTCCAAGAAGTTCTCGACCGCCCGTGGCGCGGACGTGGCGACAAGAATCGAACCACCGTTGAGCATCCGCCGATCGGGCTCGTCGCACTCGGCAATCTCGAAAATCTCGTGTTCGGGCGACCCCAACGTGGTCCACAGATAGCCGAACTTCACCCGGTGGGCGAGCCTTGGACCGTCGGCGCTCGCTCCAAACCACACGGCGGGCACACCGTCGGCGCCACGGGAGTAGGCGACCGCATCACCGAGCAGCCGGGTGCGATACGTCGTCCCGACGGCGATCTCATCGAGCGCGCTGATCACGTACCACTCGTCGAGCGCGACCCGATCGATGCAGGTCGGGCCGGTTCCCAACTGGCCGACATCCGCTGGGCTCACCCCCTCATCTTATGAACGGGCTCCCGGGCGAGACGATGACTGCGTCACAATGGCGGACATGAACGAGTTCACCCAGATCTACATCGGCGGCGCGTGGGTCGCCTCGGCCGGACACGGGCAGTTGACCGTGATCGACTCGACCGACGAGTCGGTGCTCGGCACGGTCGTGGCCGGAGTCCCCGCCGATGTCGACGCGGCGGCGTCTGCCGCCCGTGGCGCGTTCGAAAGCTGGGCCGCGACCCCCGCCGAGGAGCGCTCGAAGTATCTCACCCGCATCGCCGACGCCCTCGATGCCCGTTCGGCCGAGCTGCTCGACGTGATCATCCGCGAGACCGGGATGGCCAAGGGCCCGTCGCAGGTCGCCCAGGTGGCCCACGCCATCGGATCGTTCCGTATCGCCGCCGAGCTGGCCGAGACGTTCGAGTATGAGGAGCAGATCGGCAACTCGATCGTGGTGCGTGAGCCGATCGGGGTCGTCGGGTGCATCACTCCGTGGAACTACCCACTGCGCCAGATCGCCGCCAAGGTCGCCTTCGCCATGGCGGCCGGGTGCACGGTGGTGTTGAAGCCGAGCGAGGTTGCCCCACTCGACGCGTTCATGCTGGCGTCGGCCATCCACGAAGTCGGCCTGCCCGCCGGCGTGTTCAACCTCGTCTCTGGGGTCGGCCCGGTCGTCGGTGAGGCGATGTCCCGCCACCCCGAGATCGACATGATGAGCTTCACCGGCTCCACACGCGCCGGCAAGCGCGTCGCCGAACTCGCCGCCGCGACGGTCAAGAAGGTCGCCTTGGAACTCGGAGGCAAGGGCCCCACGCTGATCCTCGACGATCTCACCACCGAAGGTTTCGCCAACGCCGTCACCGTCGCCGTCGGCCGGTGCTTCCCGAACTCCGGCCAGACGTGCGCCGCGCTGACCCGCATGCTCGTGCCCCGCTCCCGCCTCGCCGAAGCCGAAGTATTGGCCGCCGCGGCGGCCGAAGCGTTCACCGTCGGCAACCCGTTCGACGATGGCGTCCGCCTCGGCCCGCTGGCGTCGGCGGCGCAACGCGACCGGGTGCAGGGTTTCATCGAGTCGGGCATCGATGAGGGCGCCAAGTTGATCGCCGGTGGCCGGGGTGCTCCGGACGGGTTCGAGACCGGGTTCTACGTCCGCCCGACGGTGTTCTCCGAGGTGCACCCCGACATGACGATTTCGCGCGAAGAGATCTTCGGGCCGGTGCTGGTGATGGTCCCCTACGACGACGAAGCTGACGGCGTCCGCATCGCCAACGACACGCCCTACGGCCTCTCGGCCGGCGTGTGGTCGGCCGATCAGGCCACCGCGACACGTGTCGCCCGGCAGCTACGCGCCGGTCAGGTCGAGATCAACGGCGGCAAGTCGAACGGCATGACGCCCTTCGGTGGCTACAAGCAATCCGGCGTCGGGCGAGAGTTCGGTCGCCACGGCTTCGAGGAGTTCCTCGAAACCAAATCGCTGTTGCTCTAGTCGCGAACCTCCTCCCGTAAGTGGAGTTACCTACTCGCCCGAATAGAGCCGAGGCAGATCGACCAGTTCGACGTCGGGTCGGCGGTCGCCAACGCGGCGAAGGTCGTTGGTGAATCCGGCGCGGCTGAACAGCACACGTTTGAGTGGTCCCGTCACGAGCGAGACCGTGCCGTCGAACGTCCCTGACGCAGCGTGTACCAGGGACCAGTCGTAGGCGAGTTGGACGACTCACGTTCGCGGGCGAACAACTCCGCTGGCGGGTCCTGTTCATCGGACATCTCGCGGTGTTGCTAGCGGCTGGTGAAGCCTTTGCCGGCGGCGGCGAGGCGTTCGATGCGGGCGGCGGGGGCCCAGTGGCTGCCGTGTTCGGCTTCGAGGGCGCGAAGGCGGTCGAGGACGTGGGGGAGTCCGAGCTGGTCGGCGTACCACATCGGTCCGCCGCGATAGGCGGGCCAGTTGTAGCCGTTGATCCAGATGATGTCGATGTCGCTGGCCCGAATCGCCTTGCCCTCATCGAGGATCTTGGCTCCCTCGTTGATCATCGGCAGCAGCAGTCGCTCGATGATCTCCTCGGCGGTGAACGTCCGGGGCGCCCTGCCCGACGCCGCGGCGAACTCGCGCACGATCTGCTCGGTGATCGGCGACGGCGAAGGCTTGCGGTCGGCGTCGTAGTCGTAGTAGCCGGCCCCGTTCTTCTGGCCCCGCCGGTCGAGCTCGCAGAGGCGATCGCGGATCGTCACGCCCGTTCGACCGTTCCTTCACCCAGCCGATGTCGAGTCCGGCGAGGTCGCTCATCTGGAACGGTCCCATCGCGAAACCGAAGTCGACGAGCGCCTGGTCGACCTCCCACGGGCAGCGCACCCTCGCCGAGCAGGGCCTGCGCCTCGCGGCCGCGCTGGCGACAGCATCCGGTTGCCGACGAAGCCGTGGCAGACGCCGACCAGCGCGGCGATCTTGCCGATCTTGCGCCCCATCTGCATCGACGGTGTTGACCACCTCGATCGAGGTGTGATCGGCGCGGACCACTTCGAGCAGTTTCATCACGTTGGCGGGGGAGAAGAAGTGCATCCCGATCACCGCCTCGGGGCGGTTGGTAGCCGCAGCGATCTCGTCGATGTTCAGGTAACTGGTGTTGGTGGCGAGCACTGCGCCGGGCTTGCAGATCGCGTCGAGGCGTGCCGAACAACTCGGTCTTGATGTCCATTCGCTCGAACACGGCTTCGACCACCATGTCGGCCGCGGCCAGGTCTTCGAGAGCGAGCGATGGGGTGATCAGCGCCATCCGCCTGTCGACCTCGTCCATCGTGAACCGGCCGTTGCGGGCGCTGCGCTCGTAGTTCCCGCGGACGACGGCGAGACCGCGGTCGAGCGCGGCTTGTGAGGTTTCGACGATCGTGACCGGGATCCCGGCGTTGACGAAGTTCATCGTGATCCCGCCGCCCATCGTGCCCGCCGCCGATCACGCCGACGGATGCCATGGGGATCGTCGGGGTGGTGGCCGGGACGTCGGGGATCTTCCATACTTCGCGCTCGGCGAAGAAGACATACCGCTGTGCGGCCGACTCAGAACTGGTCACCAACTCCATGAACCGGGCCCGTTCGATCTTCATCCCCTCGGCGAATGGCAGGCTGACGGCGGCCTCGACGCACTGGATGATCGCCTCGGGGGCCTTGAACCCGCGGAGCTGCTTGGCATGGCTACGCCGCACGTCGGCGAAGTCGGCGTCCGACATCGCCTCGACCGGGCGGTCGCTGACCTTGCGCAGCGCACCGCCCCCAGCGACGATCTCGCGGGCGTAGGCGATGGCGTCGTCGCGCAATGTGGCTTCGCCGGCGAGCCGGTCGACAAGACCCATCGCCAGGCACTCCGCCGCGACGACGTGGGTGCCGGCGAGCATCATCTCCAGCGCCCGGCGCGGCCCGGCGATACGGGGCAGCCGCTGGGTGCCGCCGGCCCCGGGGAGCAAACCGAGGTTGACCTCGGGCAGCCCACATCGGGCCGAGGGTACGGCGATGCGGTAGTGGGCGCACAGGGCAACCTCCAACCCGCCTCCCAGGGCGGTGCCGTGGATCGCGGCGACCACCGGCTTGGGTGAGCTCTCCATCATCTGCTGCACCTCGGGCAGGCTGGCTCCCTGCCGACGCGCCGCCGAATTCGGAGATGTCGGCCCCGGCGATGAACGTCCGCCCGGCGCAGATCAACACGATCGCTTGCGCCGCGTCGTCGGCGATCGCCTGGCGTGAACGCCTCGTGCAACCCGTCGCGGACCACCGCGCTCAGCGCGTTGACCGGCGGCGAGTCAAGGGTGACGACGGCAATGTCACCGTCGATGGTCAGGTCGGTGACTTGATTGATCGTGGGCATCAGGGCTCCTCTTCAGCAGCACGATTCAACTACACGACAGGGGCCACGACGGTCGTCGACCGTTGCGGCGGTCAATCAGATGTCACGTTCTCCGAGACATTCGGTGACACCCCCGACGCGACGACCTACGCGAGGCGCACCCCTTGGCGGTCGAGTTCCTTGTGGACGGCTTCGATGTCGACGTCGTTCAGTTCGTCGCCGCGATGCAGGGACATGGCCGCGGCGACGCCGGCGCCCTGGCCAAGCACCGCGCAGCACGACATGTTGCGGGTCGCTGCGTGCGACACCCGGTCGCCGCCCGAGGAGCGACCGGCGACGAGCAGGTTGTCGATGCCGCGGGGAAGCAGGTTGCGGTAGGGCAGGGCGAAGTAGCGGCCGGTGGTCGGCAGGATGAGGATGCCGTAGCCGTCGATGAACTCGGGGTAGATGCCGATCGAGTCGTCGAATCGGGCCTGCTCACGTACGTCGTGTTCGGTCATGTTGTAAACGGCGTCGATCTTGCGGGTGTCGCGCACGCCAAGCGTCATTCCGAAGTTCCGCAGCCGGGCGTTCGAGCAGCCAGGGGTGTAGGCCCGCAGTGCTTCGATCGCCAGCATCGCCTGGCGGCGGCCTTCGATCTCGCCGCGGGTCAGGTCGTCGGGGTCGGTGCCGTCGTAGTTGTCGAGATGGACGAGGTTCATGTACGTCAACTCCCCGGTGTCGTGGATCGCCCCCCACGTGCCGGCGATCGTTGTCAGATCGGGCGGAATCAACCCGTCGGCGATCGCTTGGCGGAACGGTTTGGCGAGGAACGGCGAGAACATGTCGTCCTCCTTGCCGCCGGTCTCGATGTTCCATTCGCCCCCGCCCGCCCAGTCCTTGTAAGTCTGCGGGTCGGCGGCGATGCCGGCCATGAACGCCCGCTTGTCAACGCCGGCGAGATGGAACATCACCGAGACGGCCATCATCTGCTCGCGCGGGGTTTTGTGGGTTGGCGCACCTGCCCGGAAGGCGACGTCGGCATCGCCGGAGGCGTCGATCACCCGGCGCGCCCGAATGGCCTCGCGCCCCGCCTTCGACTCGGTGATGATGCCCGTGACGCGTGCTCCGTCCATCAACGGCGCGGCGAACGAGCGATGCAGCATCGGGTGGATTCCGGCCTCGGCGACGAGGGCGTCGGCGACAAGTTTGAAACCCTCGGAGTCGAGCTCGTACGACAGCGACTGGCTCTCTTGTACCGCGGCGCCCATCGCATGGGCGCGGGTTTCGAACTCCCGGCCGATGCCGTCGGCCTCGATCGTGTTTTCATGCCGGTACCAGGCCATTCCCTCGACACCGACGGCGGTGATGTTGCCGCCGAAGCATCCGAATCGTTCGACGAGCGTCACTTCCACTCCAGCGTGGGCGGCCCCGAGTGCGGCGGCCAGACCGGCCGGACCGGAACCGACCACGAGCACATCGGTCTCGTGGATCACATCGATCTGGCGGGCGGGCTCGATGATCGTCCCAAAGGTGCGTTGAACCACGCACCAACCGTAGCGATCCGAGAAGCGGACCTGGTCAACAGAGACGGATCGGAACTCCGCCACCCGGCGCCATCGAGGCGATACCGGTCGGCTTCGGCGCCGCGGCGTACGCCGGTTCGAAGTCGACCTGCGCCATCAGCGCCGTCATCACGGTCATTTCCTGCAGTGCGAAGGCGAATCCGAGGCATCGCCGACTGCCACCGCCGAACGGCACGTATGCGTATGGATGGTGCGGGTGGTGGTCGCGGTGGCCGTCGATCCAACGCGTCGGCTTGAACGTGGTCGGATCAGGGAACTGGTTCGGGTCCATCTGCGAGGCATACGCGGAGTACATCAGTAGGCGACCGCCGGGGACGGTGTGTCCGAGCAGCGAGAACTCGTCGACGATATGACGCACCGAGACGATGCCGGGTGGTTGCAGTCGCAACACCTCGTTGACCACCCCGCCGGTCAGTTTCAACTGCGGCAGATGCTCCAAGGTCAGCGGTTGACCGGCCGTCGTCGCCCCAACCTCGGCGCGAACCTCGGCGCGAAGTGCCGGGTCGTCGGCGAGCCGCATGGCAATCCAACCCATCGCCGACGACGTGGTGTCGTACGCCGCGGCGATCAGGCTGATCACCTGGTCGCGGACTTCCTGGTCGGTGAGGCCCGGACCCTCACCGTCTTGCGCCTCGATCAGCCAGCCGAGGATGTCGTCGCCCGGTTCGGCGGCGGCGCGACGACGGGTGATCTCGTCGAACACCATCGCATCCATCGCCCGCCGGGCGCGCATGGCCTTGCGATACGGCGGGAACAGCAACTCGTGGTCGAGCCGCCGGAAGGGCGACCGATTGACATAGTCGAGCGGGATCTTGAGATGGTCCATGAACTCCTGCTCACGGTCGCCGAACGCCCGGCCGAACAGACAGCGCAACACGATCTTGCGGACGGCGAGGCGCATCTGTTGATAGGCGTCGATGGTCTGGCCAGATTGCCACCGCTCGATCACCCGGGCGGACTCCTCGGTCATCACATCGAAGTACGACGAGATGCGGCGGCGATGGAACGCCGGGAGCACGATGGCCTTGCGGCGTCTATGGTCGTCGCCATCGCTGACGATCAGTGCCGTTTCACCATCGATCGCCACCAGCGGCCAGAACGCCTCTTTCCAGCGGAAGTTCGACGGGTTGGTGTGCAATACATACTCGTTCGCCTCGACCCCGAGAACCACGACGTACAGGAACTTGCCGAAGCCGATCTGGGTGACGGGTCCGTACTGCGCGGCCAGATCGAGCAACGCGGTGTGGGGGTCGCCTTGCATCTGACGAGCGATGCCCAACTGGGCGCGCACCGATCGGGGTCCGGGCAGTCGGCCGCTCACAACGCACCCGCATAGAGTGGGGTGAAGATCTTCACCCAGGCGGCGATGAATCGTTCCTCGGAGACATCGAGGGGTGTGAAGCCGAGCATGTGCTGCTTGATCTTGAAGTCGATCGTCGGCCCGACAGCGACCACGGCGAGCGCTTCGGCGTCGATGCCCGGGTTCGTCGCGGCGAGGCCGCGAGCGAGCGCCACGGTGGCATTGGCCAGCCCGTCGCGCACCTTGGCGACCAGGTCGGGGAACTGATCGAGATCGCGAAACACGATCTTGAACAGCTCGGCCTGCCGATCGAGTTCCCCAAGGGCGCGGCGCACGATGAACTCGGCGATGCGCTCCGGCGGGATGGTCACCCCCGGCGGCACAGCGGCCGAGCGCATCTCGTCGATCATCGATTCGTTGCCGGCGACCGCCGCGTCGATGACCGCTTCGAGGACGGCCCGTTTCGAGGGGAAGTGGCGATAGATCCCGCCGGCCCGGGGGGAGTAGCCGGCCCCGCGCTCGATGTCGGCGATCGTCGTACCGGCGTACCCCTTGTGGGCGAAACAGCGCGACGCGGCCCGGAGTATGCGCGCCGCCGGCGCCTCAGATGGTTCGGCTCGAAGCATGAGTAAACACTTGCTTACAACCCGGAGAGTGTCAAGCGGTCGTTCGTCAACCTGCTCGGCCGGTCGGCGGTAGGCGCTGTGGCGAATGTCTTGGGGGATGGAGTCGGCGATCGCTGGACACTGGCCCAGCACGTGGCAAGGATGGCGGGGGAGCGTGAGCTGAGGGGTGTGACCATGCGAGTCGAACGATTGGTGTTTCCGATTGCCCGCGAGATCGCCAATCGTCCCCGCGTGGCCAAGGTGCTGTTCAAGATGACGAAGTGGGGCAACCCGTTCGACGAGGACCGGTTCAGCTACCCGTACCCGATGTATGACGTGATGCGCGCCGACGGTCCGGTTGTGTTCAGCAAGGCATATCGCCAGTGGTTCGTCTTCGGCTACGAGGAACTCCACGAGGTGCTCCGTTCGCCCGACGTGAGCACATCGGGGCTGGTCGAGGTGATGCTCGGCATCCCGCCGTACACCAAGCTGTCGCCGACGTCCCGAGCGAGTTTCACGAGGTGGCTGCTCGTCAACGACCCGCCCAACCACACGCGGTTGCGGGCGGCGGTCAGTCGGGCGTTCACTCCGAAGCGGATCGCGAACGTGGGAGCCGCAGATCCACGCCGTCGTCGACGCGTTGATCGCCGACATGGCGGGGAAACCGGGCGTCGACATCGTCGCCGAGTTCACCGCCCGGCTGCCGATCTACGTGATTGCCGATCTGCTCGGCTTGCCACGCGACCGGTGGGACTGGTTGCGCGCCGCGTCGGCCGAGATCGGTGGGCTGCTCGAGGCGTTCACCGCCTTCGATCCAGCGTCGATGAACCAGCGTTTCGCCGATCTCCACGACTACTTTTCGGAGTTGATCGCCATCCGCCGGGCGTCGCCGGCCGACGACCTGATCTCGGCGCTGGCGGCGACCGACGACGGGACCGCACTCGACGACGAAGAGGTCATCGCCATGATCGGCCTGCTGATGTTCGCCGGTCACGAGACGACGACGGGGTTGCTGGGGAACAGCATCGTCGCCCTGGCCCAACACCCAACCCAGCGGGCGCTGCTGCGCGGCCGGCCGGAGCTGATCGACAACGCGGTCGAGGAGCTCCTGCGGTTCGATCCGCCCGCTCAGACCAGCGGCCGGGTGACGACGGCTCCGCTCGTCGTCGGAGGCATCACGATCCCGAAGGGAGCCACGGTCGCGTTGATGATCGGCGCCGCCAATCGCGACGTGCGGCGGTGGCCCGATGCCAACGAGCTGCGCCTCGACCGCACCGACCCCAAACCGATCTCGTTCGGCCACGGCATCCACCACTGCCTCGGCGCATCACTGGCCCGCCTTGAAACCAAGGTGGCGTTACCCGCGTTCCTCGACGCCTTCGGCGACTACACCATCGACACCGACAACGCCACCTGGAAGCGCTCGCACACCCTGCGCGGCCCACTGTCGTTGACCGTTCGACGCCCGACGTAGCGTGGTGTTGATGAGCTCTTTGCGTAGGGTCGCGTCATGAGCTCCGTGCCTCGCCCGTTCCGCTTTGCTCTGCAGCCGGTCTCGGCGAACAAGAAGCTGCTGCAGGATCGTGATGCGCTGAGAGAATGCGTCATCGAGGCCGAGGCGTTGGGGTTTGACGAGGTGTATGTTCCCGATCATTTCGGTTCGGTCGATCCGTTCATCGCTTGCATGGTGATCGCCGAGGCGTCACCGACGATCCGGGTTGGCACCCTGGTGTTGAACAACGAGTTCCATCAACCGGCGATGCTCGCTCGGACCGCCGCAACGATCGACCGTCTCACCGGCGGTCGGTTGACCCTCGGGCTGGGCACGGGCTACATGCAGGCCGAACACGACGCGACGGGCATCGAGTTGCGCTCGCCTGGGGCGCGAGTCGATCGCTTCGGCGAGTCGGTCGAGGTGCTTCGGGGGTTGCTCGACTCGGGGGCGGCGGAGTTCTCCGGCGGGCACCATCGAGTCGCCGTGACCAGCCTCGGTGTGATGCCGGTTCAGTCGCGCCTGCCGTTGTTGATCGGCGGGCATGGTCGCCGAGTCGTTGGGATCGCCGGGCGATTCGCCGACATCTACCAATACACCGGGCTGACCCACGGGGAGGGCGGTATTCCAGCGGCAGGAGGATTCGCCCTCGCCGACGTGGTGCCCCGACGCGCCTGGCTGGAGGCCGCCGCCGGCGACCGCATCGACGACATCGAATGCTCCACTCTGGTGCAATCGGTCACCGTGACCAACAACTCGTCGAAGGCGATCGCCGAGGCAAGCGCCGAGATCGAGTTGCCCCAGCAAGTCGTGGAGGAGACCCCGTTCCTGCTGATCGGGTCGGTCGACCAGATCGTCGAGAAGTTGCTCGGGCTGCGCGATCTGCTGGGCATCAGCCACGTCGTCGTCCGCGATGCGGTCCAGTTCGCCCAAGTCGTCGCCGCGTTGACGGGCCGATAACGGTCTCGCCCGGTCGGCGCATCGACGGAGTGATCCGGTCGTGGTCGATCGAACTTGTCAGGCGAACAGTGGCGAGGACAGGCCGTGGCGGATGGCGACCTCGATGATCGATGGCAGGGAATCGGGTGTGGGGGCGCCGTGGGGTGTGTTCGCATCGAGATCGGCGAAGAATCCCGAGGCGCGAGAGCCACCGGTCATGACCAGGAACTTCGCCGAGTCGCTCAGAATTCGGTACGCGTGCAGAACGTCAGCGTCGGTCGACAGAAACTGCCCAGGCGTGAGGATGGTTGTCACCTCACCCGACATGATTTCGACCTCGCCGTCGATCCCGAAATACGCCTCGCGCCACGGGTGCGAGTGGGGCGGGGGTCCCGACTGAGCCGGCCCGCTCACGCAGAACACCTCGAACTGGCCGCCGGTGGCCAGCGCCTCGAACGTGTCTCCGGCGGCGCAGAGCGTCGATCCGACCGGCACCTCGCTCGGCGTGGCGAGCTCGTGAGCGGCCCAGTCGCCGATGTGGGTGAACGCTGAGATCTTGCCGTCGTCGCCGACGACCCAGTGGTGCACCTCGGGGTACTCGGGGATCGCGATACCGGTCAGCCGGTTGCGGCCGGCGATACGGACCCGGACCAACACCTCATTGCCCGCGGCGGCGACGGTGCCGACGTCGAACAGGTTGATGTCGAAGTGTTCGCCCAGGGCCATGAAGAACGCTCCGACGTGATTGCCCCCCGTGCCGGGGCGAAGGTAGGGGACAGCGGTCGTCCGTATGCCGAAGTCCCAGGCGACATCGTCGCTGAGATCGTTCAGAATTGCGTCGACATCGCCGCGCCCGAAGGCGTCGTAGATCGACATGACCGTGGAAATGGGATCGTTCACCGAAAGCTCCTCTCCGAGCAGCCGGATTGGCTGCTGCTGTGAGTGATTCGCCACGCCCGGCTCCCCGGATCACCGACTTTTCAAGCGAGGCTCAGCCCAAACCCGTCGGATGATGTGTCTCCGATGGCTACCGAGAAGCGATGACGGCCACGATGGCCGGATGGTCGGTGGCCGAAACGACGGCCGAGTCACCATCGATGGGAGCGGCGTCGAGGCGGTCGAGTCGGTCGGTTCCCAGCGTGATCGCGCCGTCGACGACCAGGATCAACGAGCCACGGATCGCCGTCGGCGTCGCGGCTTCGATCGAGATGAAGGTGATCACCATGGTGGGGGTCCCGCGCCGGACCATCAGGTTGAGGTCTTGGATCGGCCCACTGATCAGGCGGCAGCCCGTATCGGCCGCTCCGTCGAATCGGAAAAGGTTGCCATGCCTCGTCGATCACGCGCTCGGGATGACTGTCGATCGTCAGCGCGAACCCGCCCCCGGTGAACAGGGCGATCGTGCGATCGACCCCGGGGAAGACCGAGAACGGGCCGTCGCCGACCACATCGGCGACGCTGAGCCGCCAGTCCCACGCATCGCGGCGGGGGAAGGCGATGATCTCGGTGGTCCAGCCGCCGCCGTTGGCCCACTGCATGCGCCGATGCTCCATGTTGCGAACGACCGTGTTCACGGCGTGATCGCCGACTGCAGCGCGGCCGCCGTCGTCAACGCCGCGGCGATGATCGATCGTTGGGCCTCGGCCGTCATCCGGAAGGTCGGCCCGACCACGTTGATTGCGGCGACGATGGTTCCCTGCTCGCGCAGCGGTACGGCGATCGCGGTGGTGTCGGGCTCCACCCCATCGGTGACCACGGCGACGCCGCGGTCGGTGACGACTCCGGCGAGCGCCGCACCAGCCGCCGACGAGGAGCGGGGGATGCGGCGCCCGAGCCAGCTGACATGACGGACCGAACGATTGCTCGGGGCCATTCGCACGTAGGTCGCCCAGTCGTCGTCGAGTGCGATGGTCAAGTAGCAGGACTCGCCGGTCGTTGCCGCCAACGCATCGAGGTGAGGTTGGGCGGCGCCGACCAGCGGGGACTCCGACGCATGCCGGGCCCCAAGTCGGATCAATTCGGGCCCGGCGACGTACAAGCCGTCGAGACGGCGGGCCACAAAACCGGTCGCCTCGAGCGTCCGCAAGATGCGCGTGGCCGTCGACGGGGCGAGGCCGACCACGCGTGACGCCTCGGCCAAACCGACGCCGTCGACGGCCTCGGCCGCCACGGTGATCAACCGTAGGGCGCGCTCGACCGATCTGATCGTTGGCTCGTCGGTTCGGATCGGCTCCGGTTGAATGAGTTCCACTAGACGGAATAGGGTACCGACAGATGGAAACCGCAACAAGTACCGTCACGCTCGGAGCTCACGGCGTCAGCGCGGCCGATGTCGTGGGTGTCGCTCGCCACCACGCCCCCGTTCGGCTCGGCGATTCGGCCGAAGTCGCCATCGACGCAGAGCGCGGGGATCGTCGAGGGAATGGCGGCGCGCGAAGAGGCCGTCTACGGTGTTTCCACCGGGTTCGGCTCGTTGGCGACGACGTTCATTCCGGCCGAGCGGCGTGACGAACTACAGCGCTCGCTGATCCGTTCCCACGCCGCCGGGATGGGACCGCTGGTCGAGCCCGAGGTCGTCCGGGCGATGATGCTGTTGCGGGCGCGGACGTTGTCGATGGGCTACTCCGGTGTCCGGCGGGTCGTCGTCGACACGATGATTGCCCTGCTCAACGCGGGGATTACCCCGCCGGTTCACGAGCACGGATCGCTGGGAGCGAGTGGTGATCTGGCCCCATTGTCGGCCGTCGCGCTGGCGCTGATCGGTGAGGGCGAATGCGCCGACGCGATGGCCGCCGCCGGCATCGAACCGATCACCTTACGAGCCAAGGAGGGCCTGGCACTGATCAACGGCACCGACGGCATGCTCGGCATGTTGGTACTCGCCCTGGCCGATCTCGACATGCTTTCCAAAGTCGCCGACATCACCGCGGCGACCAGCATCGAAGCGTTGATGGGCACCGATCGGGCCTTTGCCGCCGACCTGATGGCGTTGCGTCCGCATCAGGGCCAAACCGCTTCGGCCGCCAATCTGCGGCGGCTGCTCGCCGACAGCGAGATCATGGCCAGCCACCGCACGCGACGACATCCGAGTGCAAGATGCGTACTCGTTGCGCTGTACGCCGCAGGTCCATGGCGCGGCACGTGACACCATCGCCCACGCCCGCCGAGTTGCCGAAATCGAACTGTCTCGGCGATCGACAACCCGAGCGTGATGCCCGACGGTCGGGTCGAGTCGTGTGGCCATTTCCATGGCGCGCCGGTCGGGTTCGCCTGCGATTTTCTGGCCATCGCCGCCGCCGAGATCGGCGCCATCGCCGAACGGCGCACCGACCGTCTGCTCGACCGCAACCGCTCGCACGGTTTGCCGCCGTTCTTGGCGAGGACGCCGGGGGTCAATTCCGGGATGATGATCGCCCACTACACCCAAGCGGCAATGGTCGCTGAGAACCGCCGCCTTGCCGCCCCGCCAGCGTCGACTCGCTGCCGACCTCGGCGATGCAGGAAGACCACGTCTCGATGGGCTGGGGTGCGGCCCGCAAACTCCGCCAATCGGTCGCCAACCTCGGCCGGATTCTGGCCGCCGAACTGGTCTGCGCCGCCCGCGGCGTCGAGCTTCGGGCCCCCGCTTCCGCCGAGCGCCCCGGTGGCCGCCGCGGTGAGGGCTCTTCGAGCGGCCGGCGTCGAGGGACCGGGCCCCGACCGGTGGCTCGCCCCCGAACTCGCCAGCGCCGAGCAGTTGGTGATGAGCGGCACCCTGCTCGCCGCCGTCGAGGCCATCATCGGCCCGCTGAACTGAAACAACCGAATGAATACGACGAGAGGAGTACGACATGATCGGAGCACGCCCGGTGCGGGCCGCCCGCGGCACCACGCTGACCTGCCGCGGTTGGCAGCAGGAAGCTGCGCTGCGAATGCTGATGAACAACCTCGACCCCGAGGTCGCCGAACGCCCCGACGACCTCGTCGTTTACGGCGGCACCGGCCGTGCCGCGCGCTCGTGGGAGGCGTTCGACGCCATCGTCCGCACCCTCACCACCCTGGCCGACGACGAGACGATGTTGGTGCAGTCGGGCAAGCCGGTGGGCGTGTTCCGCACCAGCCCGTGGGCTCCCCGGGTGCTCTCGCCAACTCGAACCTGGTCCCGGAGTGGGGCAACTGGGAAGAGTTCCGCCGCCTCGAAGCGATGGGTCTGACGATGTACGGCCAGATGACGGCTGGATCGTGGATCTACATCGGCACGCAGGGAATCCTCCAAGGCACCTACGAGTGCTTCGCCGAGATCGCCCGGCGGAAGTTCAACGGCACATTGGCCGGCACGATCACCCTCACCGCCGGGCTTGGCGGCATGGGCGGCGCGCAGCCCCTGTCGGTGACGATGAACGACGGCGTCGCCCTGTGCATCGACGTCGACCCGACGCGGGTGCACGGCGGGTCGAGACCCGCTACCTCGATGAGGTCGCCGACTCGTTGGACGACGCGGTAGCGCGTTGCTTGGAGGCCCGCGACGACGCGTCGGCCGTTGTCGGTCGGGCTCGTCGGCAACGCCGCAGTCGTGCTGCCGAAGTTGTTGGAGATGGGTTTCCCGGCCGACATCGTCACCGACCAGACCAGCGCCCACGACCCGCTCAGCTACGTCCCTGCCGACCTCACCCCCGAAGCCACGACCGAGATGGCGGCGAGCGATCCGCAGGAATTGATCCGCCGCTCACGCGCTGTCGATGGCGGCGCATTGCCGGGCAATGGTCGGGTTCATGGACGCCGGCAGCGAGGTGTTCGACTACGGCAACAGCCTGCGCACCGAGGCCAAACTCGGCGGCTACGAGCACGCCTTCGACTATCCCGGCTTCCTGCCCGCCTACATCCGCCCGCTGTTCTGCGAGGGTAAGGGACCGTTCCGTTGGGTCGCCCTGTGCGGCGATCCGGCCGACATCGCGGCCACCGACCGAGCCGTGCTCGAAGAGTTTCCCGACGACGAAGGCCTGCACCGCTGGATCAAGCTGGCCGGGGAACGGGTGGCGTTCCAAGGCCTTCCTGCCCGAATCTGCTGGCTCGGTTACGGCGAACGACATCGCCTCGGCCTGCGGTTCAACGAAATGGTCCGCACCGGCGAGGTCTCGGCGCCGATCGTGATCGGCCGCGATCATCTCGATTCGGGTTCTGTGGCCTCGCCGTATCGCGAGACCGAGTCGATGGCTCGACGGCTCGGATGCGATCGCCGATTGGCCGTTGCTCAACGCGCTGGTCAACACCTCCAGCGGGGCGACCTGGGTGAGCATCCACCACGGCGGCGGTGTCGGCATCGGCCGCTCGATCCACGCCGGCATGGTCATCGTCGCCGACGGCACCGAGATGGCCGCCGAGAAGCTGGGCCGCGTGCTGGTCACCGACCCGGGCATGGGCGTGATCCGCCATGCCGATGCGGGGTATGAGCGGGCCGATCGACGTCGCCGCTGATCGCGGCGTGCGCATCCCGATGCGCGAGCATGACGAAGGCGAGTTGACGCATCCGCGAGATCGTCACGGTTGGTGCATCCGATCTTGCGCGAGCGCTGCCCGCGAGACTCGACGCGCTCGGCTGATTGGCGACGCCGAGACCGCATCAGCAGCCAGCAGTTCATCGATGATCTGATCGCCACGATGCGCCATGCCAACGGGGCCGGGCTGGCGGCGAACCAGATCGGCGCGCCGATCCGGATCGCCACGATCGAGGTGCGGCTACAACCCCCGCTATCCGTACAAACCGCGCTATCCCGCTGACGGTCGTGGTCAACCCGATCATCGAGCCGCTCGATGATGAGTTGGTCGAGATCAATGAGGGTTGCCTGTCGGTGCCGAACCTGCGGGGCAACGGTCGCCGCGCTTCGTGAACATGCGGGTTCGCTACCTCGATCGCGATGGCGACGCGCATGACGAGGTCAAGCGAGGGCTCACCGCCGGGACCTTCCAGCACGAATGCGATCATCTCGATGGAGTGCTGTTCCTCGACCGAGTCACCGACCCGACCACGTTCACCACTTGGGAACAGTTCGAGCGATTTCATCGAGCGGCCTTCGTCGAGCGGATTACCGAGTTCGTCGCCGAGTCGGTTCGTGACCACCAGCTGACCCCTGGCGTGACCCTCGGCGTGACGACGTACTGGTGCGAACTGGCGTGGCTCGGGGCGTTGGATGGCCGGGTCGAGTCGGGAGTATCGATCGATCGTTGTTGGCGACCGCATCACGGACGTGGCGACGCGGGACGCTGCCGGCGCCCGGCGAGCGTCCGGTTGCACGGGCTCACCCTGCCGGGCATGGTCAATGGCCACAGCCATGCCTTCCACCGGGGTCTGCGTGGCCGCACACATGGGGGAATGGGCACGTTCTGGACGTGGCGCGACACAGATGTATGCGCTGGCCGATCGTCTCGACCCAGACTCGTATCGCGCGCTGGCGACGGCTGCCTTTGGCGAGATGGTGCTGGCCGGATACACCACCGTCGGCGAGTTCCACTACCTCCACCACGGTCCCGGCGGCGTGCCGTACGCCGACCCCAACGAGATGAGCCGCGTGCTCGTCGATGCCGCCACGGCGGCCGGGCATACGGATCACGCTGCTCGACACCTGCTACCTGCAGGCCGGCATGACGTCCGACGCGGTGTTGAGCCCGACGCAGCGCCGGTTCTGCTGACGGAACGGCCGACTGGCTGGGCGGAACGGGTCGACGACATGCGGGTCGATCCACCGACGGCGCAGCTCGGCGCCGCGATTCATTCGGTGCGCTCGCGTCGACCCCGACCGCGATCGCGACCGTGCCGCGTGGGCCGCCTCGGCCGACGCCCCCGCTCCACGCCCACGTCAGCGAGCAGCCGGCCGAGAACGAGCAGTGCGTGGCCGCGTACGGCGTGCACGCCGACCGAACTGCTGCTCGCGAAGGCGCGCTCGGCGAGCGGTTCACCGCCATCCACGCCACCCATCTGACCGCCGAGGGACATCGACTTGTACGCCGAGCTGCCGGTTCGACCGTGTGCATCTGCCCGACGACCGAACGCGACCTCGCCGATGGCATCGGGCCGACTGCGGACCTTCGTGCGGCGCGGCATCGCGATGACGATCGGCACCGACTCCCACGCGATCGTCGACCCGTTCGAGGAGATCCGGGCGATCGAGCTGAACCAACGATTGGCCACCCTCGCCCGGGGCACCCATCAACCCGGTGAGCTGCTGACGGTGGCGACCGCCGCCGGAGCTCGCAGCCTCGGCTGGCAGCGATGCCGGTGCGATCGCCGTCGGCGCGCTCGCCGACCTCACCACCGTTTCGCTGGATTCGCCCGCGGTTCGCCGGAACCGATCCCGACCACGCGGCGGCGGCCGTGGTGTTCGCGGCGGCGGCCGGCGATGTGCGCACCGTCATCGTCGGGGGCCGCATGATCGTCGCCGATGGTGTGCATCAATTCCTCGACGTTCCCCGTGCGCTGCACGACTCGATCAGAGCGGTGTGGACGTGATCACGGCGGTGTGGGTGTGAGCACGGTCATCCACAACATCGGGTTGGTGATCACCAACGATGTGAGCTGGGGCAATGGTCCAACCGGGCAGCTGCGAGGCGCCTGGCTGGTGATGGCCGACGGGTTGATCGCCGCCGTTGGAACCGGAACGCCACCGGCGGCCGATGACGCCATCGACGCCAATGGCCGATGTGTGCTGCCCGGGTTCGTCGATAGCCACAGCCACCTGGTGTTCGCCGGAAACCGCGCCGACGAGTTCGCCAACCGGATGGCCGGGGTGCCCTATCAGGCCGGCGGTATCCGCAGACGGTTGCCGCCACCCGCGCCGCCTCCGAAGATCGGCTGCTCGCCGGGGCGACGGCGTTGCGCGACGAATCCCGCCGAGCGGGGACCACGACCATCGAGATCAAGTCGGGATACGGGCTCACCGTGGAACACGAGGCCCGGACGCTCGCCGTCGCCAGTCGGCTCAGCGACGAGACGACGTTCCTCGGGGCCCACGTGGTGCCCGCCGAGTTCGAGGGTCGGGCCGACGACTACGTGGCCTTGGTGTGCGGCGACATGCTCGCCGCGTGCGCCCCCCATGCCCGGTGGATCGACGCGTTCTGCGAGCAGGGGGCGTTCGATGCCGACCAGTCCCGGGCGGTGCTCAGCGCCGGTCGCTCCGCCGGCCTCGGTCTCAAGCTGCATGCCAACCAGCTTGGCCACGGTCCGGGGGTACAGCTCGCCGTCGACATGGATTGTGCCTCGGCAGATCACTGCACCTACCTCTCCGACGATGACATCGCCGCGCTCGCCGGGAGCGCCACGGTGGCGACATTCCTTCCGGCCACCGACTTCTCCACCCGCCAGCCCTACCCCGACGCCCGGCGATTGCTCGACGCCGGCGGGGTCGCCGCCCTGGCGGCGAACTGCAACCCCGGGTCGAGTTTCACCACCTCGATGGGGTTCTGTCTGGCGTTGGCCGTGCGCGACATGCACATGACGATCGACGAAGCGATTTGGGCGGCGACCGCCGGGGGAGCGGCGGCGCTGCGGCGTACCGATATCGGTCGGCTGACCGTCGGAAGCAGGGCCGATCTGATCGTCCTCGACTCCGCTCACCCGATCGACTTCGTCTATCGCCCCGGCGTACCGTTGGTGGCGACGACTATTGTCGCCAGCTCGAACGTCGCCAGCTCGAACGTCGCCAGTTGACCCCCACGGTCTGTCGCGACCTCGCAGTGTGCCTACAGTGCTGCGTATGCGTCGGATGACTCAGACCATGACCGCCGGAGTTGTTGTGGCCGCGTTGGCGTTCACAGCATGCTCGAGTAGCGAATCCGGAGGAGGCACCACGGTTCCGGCCGCTGCCCCGACGACGGCTGCTCCGACGACGTCGCGGGCCCCGGCGACAACTGCCGCGGCATCGACCACGACCGGGCCGACGACTGCGCCGCCGCCGACGACCGAGGCCCCCAAGCCGATTCCCGATCCCGTGACGGTCACGGGGCCGGTGGAGGCCGCCACCCCGATGGCCAACGCCGCCCGGCTCGATCTCGCCTTTGCGGCCTACACCGAGGAGGAGTACTTCATCAGCGGTGATGCATCGTCGTACACCGTCGACGGAGAACGATCGACCGACGGCAAGTGGACCGCGGCTCCCGACGACTCCGCCGCGTTCACGACCCGAATCATCGTGCGCCGTCCGGCCAAGGCCGCCGATTTCAGTGGCACGGTCGTCGTCGAATGGCTCAATGTCTCGGCAGGAGCCGACGGCGACCCCGACTGGGGCTATCTGCACAGCGAGATCATCCGTGAGGGCCACGCCTGGGTCGGGGTGTCGGCCCAAGCTGTCGGGGTGTCGGGAGGCCAGCCGATTCTTGCCTCGCAAGCAGCGACCGGCGGGCTGGTCGCCGCCGACCCCGTGCGGTACGGCTCGCTGGTCCATCCGGGCGACCGCTACTCGTGGGACATCTACAGCCACGCCGCTGGTGCCTTGCTCAATCCCGATGGGCCGAATCCGCTCGGCGATCTGGTCCCCCAGCAGGTCATCGCCGCGGGTGAATCGCAGTCGGCGATGTTCTTGACCAGCTATATCAACGGGGTGCATCCGGTGGCACCGATCTTCGACGGGTTCCTCGTGCACAGTCGCGCCGGTGGTGCCCCGCCGTTTGACGGTACGGCAATGGAGCGGGGATCGACGGTGGGGTACGCGATCCGCGACGACCTCGATGTGCCGGTGATGATCTTCTCCACCGAGACCGACCTCACCGTGCTCGGCTACTCGGCGGCCCGCCAAGACGACACCGACCTCATCCGTGGCTGGGAGGTTGCCGGCACCGCCCACGCCGACGCCTACCTGCTCGAAGAGGTCTACGGGGTCCAGGGTGATGCGTCGGGCCTGCTCAACTGCCCGACTACACTGAACTCCGGTCCTCATCACGAGGTGCTCCAGGCCGCCTTCCACCACCTCGTTGCCTGGGCTGCCGGTGGCCTCCCGCCGCCGACGTCACAGCGGATTGAGCTGTCGTCGACCGACCCGGCAGCCATCGCCCGCGACGATCGAGGGAACGCCTTGGGGGGTATTCGTACCCCGCTGGTGGACGTCCCGCTCGCCACGCTGTCCGGCGATCCAGCGGTCGAGGCCGGCGAGGGGTTCTGCTTCCTGTTCGGCTCGACCACACCGTTCGATCGGGCGACCATCAGATCGTTGTATCCGAGCCGCGACGCCTACTCCCAGGCGTTCGCCACGGCCCGGGATGAGGCAGTCCAAGCTGGCTTCGTGCTCGGCGACGACGTCGAGGCGATGACCAATCGAGCTCTGGCCAAGTACGACGAGTTGGCCGGCAACCGCTGAGTCCGCGTCGGCGATGCGACATCGCCGACGTGGATATGCCGCAGCGACTATGCCGCGGTCAGCGCGGCCTTGACCCGTTCCAGGGTCTTGCGCATCCCCTTGACGATCGAGCGCGGGCGCTGCAGGACGGTGTTGTAGAGGAAGCCTTGCAGGCCCTTGGACTCGAAGCTGAACGACTCGGTCACCCGGGTACCCGATCCCGCGGCGGTGAACTGGTAGCGCCAGGTGGTGTAGCCCTCGGAGATGAACTCGAACACGGCGCCGGGCTCGCAGGCGGTGACCAGTGAGGTGGTCGTCCACTTCTTCAGCGTGCGCCCGGCGAGCTTCAGCTCGTTGTCTCCCTCGAACTTGGCGCCGACCGCGGGCCCGGTGGCTCCACCGACCCAACGGCCACCGATGCATTCGGGGCTCCACTCGCCCATCCGAGTGATGTCTGTGATGGCCGACCACACCTCGTCGGGTGTTCTCGGAATCTCGATGCTGGCGCTTCCGGTGCTGCTCATGTCCGATGACCTCTCCACGCGACCGACATTCGGCAACGCGCGACCAGCGTACGACCGCGATTGTCGGCAACCTGCAAGACCGACGAGACTTGGCCAGTGCCCCCCAACCCGCTGCGCTGTTCCGTGAGTTCCTGAGGGAGGTTTGTGATGGTACGGCGGGTCAACGCTCGAACGCTGACGACCAAGCAGGCGGCGGCCCGGGAGTTCGTCCATCACGCCTCGCCGTACGTGCTCGGAGTGTCGATCGCCCTCCCGGTCGCGCTCCGGACGCGTCTCGGCGGGGTGCGGTTGCAAGATGGCGTCGCCGTCGGGGCGGTGGTCGTGGTCCAGCCGTTCGTCGAGTGGTTGCTCCATCGTCGGGTTCTGCACGCTCGGCCGCGGCGGTTCGCCGGGCTGAGCGTCGACCCGGGGGCCGCCCATCGTGGCCATCACCTGAACCCTGACGACGTCGCCGGTGCGCTGCTCGGCTTCGGGTATGCCGTCGCCGACACGGCGATGGTTGCCGCGGCCATTGCCCTCGCCGCCCTCGCCATGACGCCGTTCGCCGGCGCCATCCCGACCAGCGGGCTGCTCACCGCCATCGCCGCCGGGGAAATCGGCCTCGCCACCTACGAGTGGACCCACCTCCTGGTGCACACGGGCTATCGCCCCCGGAGCCGGTGGGTCAGGCGGCTGCGGGCCAATCACCGGCGGCATCACTTCCGTGACGACACCCGCTCATTCGGTATCACCACCATGATCGCCGACCGCCTGCTGCGAACCTCGCCGCGATGACCCGGCGACTCGATGACCCGGCGACTCGATGACGGGTGGATCGGCGACTCGATGACGGGTGGATCGATGACTCGATGACGGGTGGATCGGCGATGTCGTCGAGAGCGATGGTGCACGCCGAGCCGACCTACGCTCTCGCCATGCCCGGAGCCGAATCAACCACCGATGAAGTCCTCGCCAACATCGACCTGAGCGGCAAGACCGCGGTCGTGACCGGAGCATCGGGGGGTCTGGGACTGGAAACAGCTCGGGCCTTGGCTTCCCGTGGCGCTCACGTGGTCCTCGCGGCGCGCGACGCCGACAAGACCGCGTCGGCGATCGCCCAGATCTGCTCGGCCCATCCGCAGGCGAGTCTCAGCTCAGTCACCTTGGATCTCGGCTCGTTGCAGAGCGTCGCCCAGGCGGCCGCCGAGGTGCTCGCCAATCACGAAGAGATCGACCTGTTGATCAACAATGCCGGGGTGATGGCCTCGCCACTCGTTCGCACCGCGGATGGCTTCGAGCTGCAGTTCGGCACCAACCATCTCGGTCACTTCCTGTTCACCAACCTGCTCGCCCCGGCGGTGCGGCGCGCCGGCGAGCACCGTGGATCCCGGGTGATCAATCTCAGTTCCGCGGGACATTCGATGGGTGGTATCGACTTCGACGACCCCAACTTCGAGCACCGCGAGTACAACCCGTGGGCATCGTACGGTCAGTCGAAGACCGCGAACATCCTGTTCAGCGTGGGTCTCGATGCTCGCTGGGCCGCCAGTGGCGTACGCAGCCTGGCGGTCCACCCCGGCGGCATTCACACCGACCTCGGCCGTCATCTGACCCCCGAGACCGTCGCGTTCCTGCAGGACCGACTCGCCGCAGCGGCCGAAGCCAATGCGCGTTCCGGGGCCCCGGCGTTTCAGTGGAAGTCCATCCCGCAGGGTGCGGCCACCTCGGTTTGGGCGGCAACAGCCCCCGAACTCGACGGTGTCGGCGGCCGTTATTGCGAGGACTGTGGGCTCGCCGACATCCGACCCGAGGGCGCCTCGGCGAGCGGTCAGGTGTCGGCCTACGCCGTCGATCCGGCCGCCGCCGAACGGCTGTGGGAGTTGTCGGAACGGCTTGTCGGTCGCCAGTTCCGGTATCCGTCGTGAAGCCCTCGGGGGTGATCCTCCAAGGGCTCTTCGACCTGTCGCCGCACGGGGCCGACACGTTCGTCGGCACCGGGCCGCAGTATCCGTGGGGTGGTCTGTTCGGCGGGCACATCGTGGCCCAGGCGTTGCGGGCCGCCGCCCTGACCGTCGATGCCGAGTTGTCGCCGCACTCGGTGCGCGCCTATTTCATCCGCCGGGGAGATGCCGAGGAACCGATCCGCTACGAGGTCGATCGCATCCGCAACGGCCGCAGTTTCGCCACCCGCCGGGTTGTCGCCCGGCAGGCCATCGGCGCGATTCTCAACCTCGAAGCCTCGTTCCAACGTGACGAACCGGCGCTCGACCTGACCACCATTCGGCCGCCGGAAGGTATTCCTCGTCCCGCCGACCTGGCCGACGATTCGTGGAGTGCGTCGTTCGATCGGCGGTTCATTCCGGAAGCCGACACCCCGGCGTCACCGCTCGGAGCGGGGCGGGTGCTGTGCTGGTTTCGGGCAACCGAGGCGCTCGGCGACGACCCGCTGCTCCATCGCTGCAGCCTGGCGTACATCTCCGACGACCTGCCGACCGACTCGGTGGTGCGCGCTCACCCGCGGTTGGGGATCGATCGTTGGGGCAACGAGATCGACCGGTTTACCGCCAGCCTCGACCATGCCGTGTGGTTCCACCGGCCGTTTCGTTCCGACCGCTGGCATTTGCACGACTTCAGCTGCCATACCTACGTGGGCGGACGCGGCCTGTCGGTCGGACATATTTTCGATGAGGGCGGTGGCCACATCGCCACCGTCGCCCAAGAGGTCCTCGTGCGCGAGGCCGCCGACCGGAAGGAGTCCTGATGGCCGGACCGATGGAGGGCGTGCGCGTCGTGGAGATCGGGGTGTGGGTCGCCGGGCCGGCCGCCGCTGGGGTGCTGGCCGATTGGGGCGCCGACGTCGTCAAGATCGAGCCGCCCGAGGGTGACCCGGCGCGGACGTTCCGCACGATGTTCGGGGCCGATATGCCCAACAACCCGGTGTTCGAGATGGACAACCGCTCGAAGCGTTCGATCATGCTCGATCTCGCTACCGACGAGGGCCGCGAGGTCGCCTTGGAGCTCATCGCCGGGGCCGATGTGTTCGTCACCAACCTGCGGATCGGGGCGCTGGCCCGGCTCGGCCTCGACGCCGAGACGATCTGCGCGCTCCACCCGCGGCTCGTCTATGGCCACATCACCGGCTATGGACGCGAGGGTGACGACGCCGATCGGGCCGCCTACGACATCGCCGCGTTCTGGGCCCGATCGGGGATCGCTCATTTACTCAAGCGGCCGGATGGGCCGCTGCCGTTCCAACGGGGCGGAATGGGTGATCATTCGACCGGCGTGCAGTTCGCCGGGGCGATCTCGGCCGCGCTGTTCTCCCGGGAGCGAACCGGACAAGGCCAATTGGTGTCGTCGTCGCTGTTGCGCCAAGGTGCCTACACGATCAGCTTCGACCTCAACATGCTGCTTGGCTGGGGGGCGATCGCCGCGCCGAGCGACCGCACGACGATCGGCAACGCCTCGATCAACAACTACACCGCCGGCGACGGCCGCCAGTTCTGGATCGTCGGTCTCGAAGGCGCTCGTCACTGGCCGCCGTTGTGCCGCGTGGTGGGCCACGAGGAGTGGCTGACCGACGAGCGGTTCGCCACCCCGCAAGGGCGGTCGATGAACGCGAAAGACCTGATCAGCATTATCGACGAGGTGTTCGCCACCAAGCCGCTCGACGAATGGGCCGAGATTTTCGCCACCGAACCCGACTTCTTCTGGGCCCCCGTGCAAAGCGCCGAAGAACTCATCAACGACCCCCAGTTCCGCGCCGCCGGTGGGCTCGTCGAGGTCCCCGACGACTTCGGTGGAACCACGATGATCGCCAGCCCCGCAGACTTCCACGGCACCCCCTGGGCGCCGCGCTCCCTCGCCCCCGAACTCGGCCAACACACCGACGAGATCCTCGCCGAACTCGGCCGCCCCCCCGCCAAAATCGCTGCCCTACGCGCCAGCGGATCTGTTCCCCGGGGCTGAGTCTGCGGCTCGGGTCCGAGCCGGCGGACACCGGGTCCCGGTCCGGTTGCGGCGGACCCTGACGAACACGAACTGTGTTGAGTCGATGATCTCGATCATCAAGACCTCTGCCGGTCGGGTCAAGAACTGGGGTGACGGCACGATGAAGAAACGATGGATCGCCGCGGGGATACTCGAAGCGGAACGATCCTTCCGTCGGGTCAAAGGCCACGCTGACATGTCCGCCCTTGTCGCCGCAGTCCACGCCGAGGTTCTGCGCCGCCGCACCGCCGCGACCAAGCCAGGAGACCGACCGCCTGTCGTCAAATGCGTATCAGTAGCACCGAATGAATCCTTCTACTTATAGTCTCCGTCGAGTCAGGGGGAGCATCTTCATACTGATCTTCACGGCAACTACGGCTTGTGGAGCGAAAGACTCGGGCCGCGAGCCGTCCATCGGAGCGGCTCCTGTCGCAGTCGCTACCGCCACGACCAGCCCGAGAACGCCGCCGCCCGCGCCAGCCTCAACCTTGCCGGGAGCGCGAAGCCCCGCTCCGCCCGGGCCGGCTACGTCGGGTCCTGTCGTGACGCAATCACAGTTCACCCCCCTACCTCCGACCACTTTCAGTCAAGTCGACGGATCCCGCAGCGAACCTGTTGCCGACTCGTTCAACCCGGCTGCCATCTCAAATCCCGATACGAAGTCGCTTGAGAAGGCCCTGAAGACCATTGGACGCCTACCCGGCTGTACACGTCTGCCCCGAAGTTGCGAAGCAAGGTGAGCGTCGTGTCTCGCCCGGCCTCGTAGCGTTGGAACCTACGCACCCGGTTTGCCCCTACGCTTGGCCCGTGATTCGCGGTTCACCGGATCACCACGGTGGAGCGGTTCTCCGATGATCGCCGAACGGCTCGTGGCCGCTCAGCCGGTCGACCTACTCGGCCAACGCTTGGCCGTCGTCGTGCATCGGCGGTAGGTCGGCGAGATGGGCGAATGCGTTGTCGAGCACGTTGTTGGCTGGACGCTGGGCGGGTGGTTACGTGCAGAGTGCCGAGGAACTGATCAACGACCCGCACTTTCGTGCTGCTTGGTGGCTTGGCCGAGGGCCCCGACGAGTTCGGCGGCACGACGATGATCGCCAGCCCCGCCGACTTCCACGGCACCCCTGGGGCCCTCGACGAGTGGCAGAGTGGCGATCGCTCCGGGTTCGCCGAGCGCGTGTTGATCGATCCCGAGAGTCCGCTTGGATGAGATTGACGTTTCACGAAGGTGCGTGAGATGACTACGTCCACTGGGCCACCATTGATCGCAAGATGTTGAAGCGCGTGAGTCGGCTGTTGGAAGGCATCCAACGCGATCCGTTCGATGGGATTGGCAAAGCCAGAGCCGCTGTCGCACGACTTGGCCGAATGGTGGTCGAGACGTATCGATGAGGAGCATCGAATTGTCTACACCGTCGATGGCGACCAACTCGTCGTCATGCAGGCACGCTGCCACTACGGCGACTGAGCGGGTCGACCGGATTGTGATTCGTGTCACCATCCGCCTGTTGGCTTCGCAAGCGTGAGACGATGGGGTTATCCCGCGGAGGTCTCGGTCTGGCGTGCGCGCCCTCACGGCGCTGACGGCGGTCGCAATTGCGGCCGTCGCAGCGACCCGCGCCGACGGTTTACTGAATCAGTCGGTCGCCGGTTCCGACGCCTTCACCGAGGTCGCCCCATCGACCACGTTCGAGCAGCCCGCGCGAACTCGGCCTTCGACGACACAAGCGCCGCCGTCGACGACCGCAACGAGCACGACCGTTGAGTTGGTTGTCCCGACGGTCCCCGCCCGCCCCGCTCCGCCGATGGCCGACGTCGATTTCTCGTTGTTCGACTACACGCTGGCGACGAGCCTGCGCGGCGCCCAGGCGATCTCGATCGCTATCGCTCAAGACGGTCAGGTCATCCATACCTTCGCCAGCGGTTACGCCGAGCCGACAAGCACGGGCTACGACGACTTGGCCACACCCGACAGTCGCTTCCGCATCGCGAGTAATTCCAAGACGATCACGTCGATCGTCGTGCTCCAGCTGGTCGAGGCAGGCAGGCTCGGGCTCGATGACCCGGTGTTGCAGCGCCTCGCCGACCGGCTCGGAGTGGGTTTGGCGAGCGACCAGATGAAGCAGGTCACCGTTCGTCAGCTCTTGATGCACCGCTCGGGATTTTCCGAACGATTCGAGGTGTTCTTCCGTGGTGGGGCGTACTCCTGCGAAGAGGCGGCGCGGCGCGGCCTGACCGAGGGTTTGAGCCACGGTCTGGGTCAGTCGGAATACAGCAACATGAACTACTGCCTGTTAGGCCTGCTCATCGAAGACGTCACGCAGCTGGCCTACGAGCGCGTGGTTGACGAACAACTGCTCAAGCCCCTCGGAATTACCGGCATGCGTACGGCGAAAACCCACGATGTGCAGCCCGGTGACGTTCGTCATGTGTCGGGTGACCTGCGTGACTACATGGAAGCTCTCGGCGGGGCCGGGGCGTGGATCGCAACTGCGTCCGACCTGGTCACGATCGTCGATTCCCTCGACCCGTCCAAGCCGGGCTGGCACCCGCTGAGCCCTGAGATGTCGATGCAGATGTATGCACCGCCGCCGGGTTCATCGGGAAACTGGGGCCAGTGGTACGGCCTTGGCCTACGGTGCTGGGGCGATGGAACCTGGGGCCACACCGGCACCGTCGAATCGAGCCGTTCGATGATGCTCCATCGCCCCGACGGCATCACGTGGGCCGTCGTCGCCGCCGGCAACACGCCCTACGAAACCGACGACCTGCGCCGCCACGTAGACGCCGCCTTCACCGCCATGGGCGTCTGAACGATCCGGTCCGGTGAGGCACCGCCCACCCGACGGGTCGGGCTGCGGTACCGTCAGCGGGTGGTGATTCGACGGGAACGTCCGAGGAGCAGCATTCCTGCGCCGGCGGCGATCATCCAGACACCGATGCGCACCACCCACGGCGCCTCGCTGCCGGTGGGAGGCAACTCGGGGGGCGCGGACACCGGGTCGGCGAGGACGGTGAACGAGGCGGAGTCCGAGTTGTTGTCGAGTCTCGAATCGGGGACGGATGCGCTCACCCTCGCCTCGTTGGTGACCGTCGCCCCGGCCGGGGCAACGACCCTGGTGACCACCGTGATAGTCGGGAGCGTGGTTCCGCCCGGCACCGCGCCCGGATGGGCGCAGGTCAGCGTCGCCGGCGAGATCGTGCAGGACCACTCGTTCCCGGCCGACGACACGTACTCGACGGAGGACGGCAAGGTGTCGACCACGACGATGTTCTCGGCCGTGCCCGGGCCGGTGTTCGACACCGTGATCGTCCAGGCGACCTCGCCGCCACTCGGCGCGGCGGCGACCAGTTGCTTGTCGATGACGAGGTCGAAGGGCAGCGGCGCCGTCGGCACCCTTGCCGAGGCCGAACGAGTGATCGGCACACCCTGGCGCGGGACGGCGGTGCCCGTCACGACGTTCTCGTAGGTGCCGGCCCTACCGTCGGCAGCGGTGATGGCGTGGCTCGCCGGGCACGTCATGGTCGCGCCGGGAGCCAGGGTGGCGGGCTGGGCGGGCGTGCACGCACCGAGCGTCGCCGTTGGATCGACCAGGGTCAACGAGGCGAGGGGAACGTTGCCGGTGTTCTGCGCCGTGATGGTGAACGTCGCCGTCGTGCCGACGACGAACGGGCCCGGTTGATCGGCTGACTTGACGATCGTCAGGTCCGGGAGGTCGGTCATCGTCACCAGTGCGGTGTCGCTGACGTCGGGATTTCCGACCGATGTCACGACCGCCGTGTTGGCCACCTGTCCGGCGGTCACGTCCGCGTCGGTCACCACGTACGTCGCCGTGCAGGTGACCGCCTGACCGGTCAGGATGGACGCCGGCAGGGTGATGTCGGTCGTCGGGATCGTGTCGAGGGCGCAGGTGTAGGGGCCCGTGATCTTCGGATCGACGAGTTGCACGCCGTCGAGCGTGGTGGCGCCCGTGTTGACGATCTCAAAGGTGTACGTGATCGTCTGCCCGGCCACAGTGAACGTCGTCGGATCGGCCGTCTTGTCGAGCGTCACGTCGGCCACGGGAAGCGTGGCGTCGTCGGAATCGTTCTCGTCCTGCAGCGGGTCGCCGTTGAGTTCGAGGGTGGCGTCGGTCAGCGTCGACACGTTGGTCACGGCAAGACCCGATGCCCCGGTGCAGGTGACCTGCCAGGTCACCGAGCCCCCCGGGACGATGCTCGCCACCGGTTGTGGCGGGCCGGACGTGACCGTGCACGCGTCGAAGCCGGCCGGCACGTCGGTCCAATCGACCGCGGTGGCCGTGCTCGGTCCGAGGTTCGTCACCACGACATCGAAGATCGCCGATCCGCCCGGCGACACCGACGACGCCGTTGCCGTCTTGGTGATACCGAGATCGGCATTCCGCACGACGCCCGTGGGCTCGGTGTCGGCGTTGTCGAGGGTGATCTTCTCGACCGTCGACGTCGCCACATTCGCCGTGTTGATCAGACCGGTCGTCCGGGCCGGGTCGACCCGCACGGTCAGGGTGATCGTCACGGCCGGCGCGCTGGCGTTCAATCCGCCGATGGTGCACGCAATGCCGTTGACCACGGGTGGAGCGCCCACGGTCGTCGTGGCACATCCAGGCCCCGTGACCGACACGAAGCTGGTCCCGGCGGGGATGGCGTCGGTGACGACGACGTCGGCGGCGGCGTTGGGGCCGGCGTTGGTCACCGACAGCGTGTAGATCAGGTTCTGTCCGGCGGTGACCGGGTCGACGGAGTCCGACTTGGTGATCGTGACGTCCGCGGTCGGGAACGTCGGCACGGTGGCCGTCGCCGTGGCGGTGACCGTCTCGTCCTGGCCGACGGGGATGCCCGTGGCCGTCGCCGTATTGACGTAGCTTCCGGCGGCTGCGTCGCCGACCGTGATCGTGTGCTGGACGGGGCAGGTGATCGTTGCGCTGGGAGCGAGCGTGGCCGGGATCGCCGGGGCGCACGTGCCAACCGGATCGGTCGCATCGCCGACGACCACGTCGTTCAGCGTGACGGTGCCGGAATTGGTGGCGACCAGGGTGTAGTCGACGACGTCGCCGACCGTGAAGGGACCGCCGGGTGCCGGGTCAACCGTCTTGGTGAGCGTGATCGCCGGGGTGCGGGCGATCTCGACCACGGCCGATGCCTCGACCTGAGGAGCCTGCTCACTGGACGCCGTCGCCGTGTTGGAATAGGTCCCGGCGTCGACGTCGGCCTGCGAGACCAGGTGCGTGGCGTGGCAGATCAGCACGTCGCCGATCGCCAGCGAGGCCGGCACGGTGACTGTCACACCCTCGATCTGGCAGATCCCCAGCGTCCCGTTGGTGTCCGAGGTCGTCACGTCGGCCAGCGGCATGCCGCCGGTGTTGGTGGTCGTGATCGTGTAGTCGATGACCGAGCCGGCGACGTAGCCGTCCACGGGTGGATCGGCGGCAACCTTGGTGATCGAGAGTTCGGCGAGGGGCACGGTCACCGAGTCGGTGATCGCCGGGCTGCCGGTCGCGGTCAGCGCTGCCGTGTTCGGTACCTGGTTGGCGTCGACGTCGGCGATCGTGGTCACATAACTTGCCGTGCACGTCACGCCCTCGCCGGCTGGAACGGTCGCCGGCAGGCTGACCGACGCTCCACCGGGCGTGGTTGCGCAGGTGTACGGGCCGACGATCTTGGGGTCCGACAGCGCCACGTTGCTCAGCGACGACCCCCCGGTGTTCCGGATGACGAACGTGTAGCCGATGGTCTGGCCGGCGGCGGTGAAATACGTCCGATCAGCCGACTTGTCGAGGGTCATACTGGCCACGGTGAGCGGGGCGTCGTCGCTGTCGTTGGTGTCTCCTGCAGGGTCGCGGTTC
The DNA here is from genome assembly GCA_963847945.1 of uncultured Actinomycetes bacterium. GTDB lineage: Bacteria > Actinomycetota > Acidimicrobiia > Acidimicrobiales > Ilumatobacteraceae > JANMJD01. The sequence continues at coordinate 627,435 of CAWKBX010000020.1, read as the reverse complement.
TCCGTGAGCGTGGCTGGGGTGAGGGTCGCCACGTTGTCGACCGATGTTCCGGTCGCGCCGGCGCACGTCACGACCCACGACACCGTTCCTCCCACGGCGAGCTCCAGCAGGGACATTGACGGCGGGGATGCGGTGCAGCCGCCCGTGAACCCGGTCGGAGTATCGGTCCACGACACGTTGGTTGCCGACGTCGGACCGAGATTGGTGACGACCACGTCGAACTCGACGGTGCCGCCGGCGAGGACCGAGGACGTCCTGGGGGTCTTGGTGATCGCCAGGTCGGAGTAGTCGTAGACGTTCGTCACCGTGCAGGTCACGTTCGAGCCGCCGGGAATCGACACGACCGACTCCGTGGAGACCACCAGACTTGTCGCCCCGTTCGTGCAGGTCCACGGCGCGGGAGAGTAGGCCGCCGGGTCGGCGAGGGTGGTCGTCTCGCTCAGGGTGTGACTGCCGGGCGTGACCGTGCCCGTTGCCGCGGCGGTCCCCGAGATCACGTTGGTGAGCGGCGACCCCGAAGCCGAGAGCGGGAAGTCCGCGACCGTCGCCGGGCCGCCGTCGATCTGCTTGACCAGCGTCATCGTGGCCACGGGAGCAGCGCAGACGAACAGGAACTGATTGTCCGTCATCGGCATGATCTGCGGTGTGGATCCGGCCGAGCCGGTGTGGAGGAGGGGCGCACCGACCGACGGGATGACGTTCGGGTCGTACTTCCAGGAGTAGGCCTCACCGGCACCGTTGTCGGAGATGATCACCTCGGAGACCGAAGCGGTGACCCCGCCGATCTTGGCCTCGCTGAGCGAGAGGGTGTTGGCGGCCCCGCTGATCGTCCAACTGGCCTCCTTGGTCGGATCGCCGGACGACTTCTCGTTCGCATGAGCTCCGTCGCCGAAGGTCGTTCCGCCGGTGAACTTGAGCACGCTGAACCCGGGGGTGCAGACCGGCGCCGTCGTCGGCTGGAACGACGGGCCGAGGTAGGTGGGCGGCACCAGGTCGGCACCGGCCGGAAGCGCACCGAGCGCCGGTAGGGCGACAAGGGTGCCGCCGAGGATCACAGTGGTCACACCGGCGCCCCGGAGCCTCCCGAAGACCGCGTTCCGCCGCCGACTGATCGAACTCCGTAATCCATCCACGAGACGCCCGCCCTCTCCTTTGCCCGACGGCGCATGCCTCGGGACTGCAACGGAGGGTAGCTTCACCGGATCGTGAGGATCTCCCGACCTGGCTAGGCAAAAACACCCAATTCGACGACCTCGGGTGAGTGTTCCTCACTATTAGTGGTCATATCGACGCATGTCGGGGTCAGGTCGCCTGCGGGCTCGGAGATCCGTGCCGATGCTTGCCCTGCCGGCATCGGTGGCGGTTGGGCGCTCCCGAGGCTGGCCCTGCCCGCTGGCATGCGCACGGCAAGACCCGCGATGTCCACAACGTGTCGGGCGATCTGCGTGGCTACATCGAGGCGCCGGGCGGGCCGGAGCATGGATCGCCACGGCCTCGGATTTCATGGGACAGACACGGGAGCATCGGGCACGCCGGCGGCACAACTGGCCAGGCGCTTCACCGGGCTACACGCTCGTGGCGCAGAAGGTGTCGCCGCGGGGGAGTGATTCCTCGGTTGACGGTTCGAAGCCCGACTCGCCGTAGAGGGCGGTGAGCATGCCTTTGACCATGCCACGGTCGACTGCGCAGATCACCGGGTGTTCGATCGCCACGTCGCCGAACGGGCAGTGGTTGTTGACGATACGTAGTTGGTCGTTGCGGTTCTCGGTGTGGGCGGCGAATCCGTGGGCGGTCAACGCATCGGCCACGGCGTGCAGCGCCGAGCGCAACGATTTCTGGCCGGCGGTGAAATCGGCCCCGGTGAGCCCGGCGGCCATCGCCTTGCCATAGGTCATCCCAACTTCCTCGGCCATCGCCTCGGCCTTATGCGTCGGCAAGGCGGCGAGCGCCCGGCCGAGCAACGCGAGCACCAGATCGTCGGTGCGTACCGGGACTTCGAGCTGTACCTGTTCGGCCGAGGCCCGGTACCGCTTCGACGGTCGCCCGGCTCCTGCGCCTTCGGCCCGTTCGACGGCGACCTCGAGGTACCCCCCGGCGGCGAGTTTGTCGAGGTGGTGGCGGGCGACGTTGGGGTGGAGATGGAAGCGGTCGGCCACATGGGCGGCCGTGACGCCAGCGGCTGCATCGGCGGACGACTCGTGGGCGAACAGGTAGATCTGGCGCCGGGTCGGGTCGCCGAACGCCGAGGTGATCGCGGTGACCGTCGCCGAGAACGCGCCGGGGCTCAGCGGTGTACTGCTGGGTGCAGGAGCGGTTTGGCCGTGGGCCGAATCAGCCACGCCGGTATTCTACCTATGTACGTAGTGGTAATTCGGAGACAACAGCCGCCGACCGCCACCGACCCCTCACGCTGGAGCGCAAATGCCCGTCACTGTCGAACAGATCATTGATGCCTTGCGGCCCGTGCAAGACCCCGAACTGCACCGCTCGATCGTCGATCTGGGAATGGTCCGCAACGTCGAGATTGGTGCATCGGGCGATGTCAAGGTGCTGATCGTGTTGACGATCGCCGGGTGTCCACTCCGCAACGAGATCCAGAACCGGGTCTCGACAGCGGTGGTCGCCCTCGACGGCGTCACCTCGGTCGGCCTCGATTTCTCGGTGATGAACGATGAGGAACGGGCCGCAGTCCGCGAGAAGCTCCACGGCAATCCGGGGGCGACGGCCGGTCAGGCTCAGGCTCACGGCCACGCCGAGGGCCGCAAGATCCCGTTTTCCGAGCCCGGCTCCAAGACCCGCCCGTTACTCATCGCCTCGGGCAAGGGCGGCGTCGGCAAGTCATCGGTCACCACCAACCTCGCGGTCGCCTTGGCCCAGCGGGGCCACTCGGTCGGCGTCGTCGATGCCGACATCTACGGCTACTCGATCCCCCGCATGCTCGGCACCGACCGCGACCCGACGGTGATCGACGGCATGTTGTTGCCGCCCGAGATGTGGGGCGTGCGCTGCATCTCGATCGGCTACTTCGTGCCCGAAGGCCAAGCGGTCATCTGGCGCGGTCCGATGCTGCACAAGGCGCTTGAGCAGTTCCTCACCGATGTTTACTGGGACGAGCCCGACTTCCTGCTCATCGACATGCCCCCGGGCACCGGCGATATCGCCCTGTCGCTCAGCCAGTACCTGCCACGTGGCGAGGTCTATGTGGTCACCACCCCGCAACCTGCCGCCCAGAAGGTCGCCCGGTTGTCGGCGGCGATGGCCGAGAAGGTCAATCTGCCGGTCAAGGGCGTCATCGAAAACATGAGCTGGTTTACCGGCGACGATGGCAAGCGCTACGAGCTGTTCGGCTCGGGCGGCGGTCAGGAATTGGCCGCCGAACTGGGCGTTCCCCTGCTCGCTCAGCTCCCGCTGGTGCCCGCGTTGCGCCAGGGCGGCGACGACGGACGCCCGATCACCGCCGTCGATCCCGATTCCGAATCGGCCGCCGCCTTCCGGGCGATCGCCGAGCGCATTGCCGTCGAGCTGAAGCCCAAGAAGGTCTTCAACTCCCAGCTCAAGATCATCTGAGCAAACCTCTGGATCCTGAACCAGTCAGTCCTTGAGCAGGGCGTATTCCTTGAAGCGATCCATCACCTCGGCGTCGACTTTCCACGGGGCGCCGGCGTCGAACGGGGGTTGGGGGTCGTATTCGATACCGAGTTGCATCGCCTTGGCGGCGACGGTGTCGACCATGATCTCGGCGAGGCGTAGGGCCATGTCGATACCCGACGACACGCCCGCCGCGGTGATGATCCGCCGGTCGAGATGCTCGACGACCCGGTCGTCGACCGGTGTGGCGCCGAAGTGTTTGAGCATCTCGCGCACCCCCCAATAGGTCGTCGCCGTCAGGCCGTCCAGCAGCCCAGCCGCACCCAGCAGCAGTGATCCGGTACAGACGCTGGTCGTGAACCGGGTGGTCGTGTGGGCGCTACGAATCCAGGCGAGGAACGGTTCGTCGGTGATCAGCTCGCGACAACCGATGCCACCGGGGACGACGATCACGTCAGGTCGCGGAACCTGGTCGAACGTTGCGTCGGCCGTCACCCCGAGGAAGCCGTTCTCGGTGCGGAGCTCCCCTCGCTCATGCCAGAGAAATGTGACCGTGGCCTCGGGCAGGCGTTGCAGCACCTCGTACGGCCCGATGGCATCGAGGGCGGTAAACCGCGGGTAGATGGGGATGGCGATCTGCATGATCAGTCCTTTGCGGGGGTCGGTGAATGGCGAAAGCGGCGGCGGTAGAGGTCGGGGCGACGCCGGCGATGCGGATGAACGCCCGGCGGAAGGTTTCCGACGAACGGAATCCGGCCAGCGCTGCGACGACCGTCACCGCCTCGTCGGTCGTTTCGAGCAGGTTCCGGGCGGTCTCGACGCGAACCCGTTCGACATAGCGACCGGGGGATTCCCCGATTTCGGTGGTGAACACGCGGGCAAAGTGGCGCCCCCGTCGAAGCCCACGAACACGACGGTGTGGCGCGGTGGCATGGACTCAGTGTCGTGAATCAGCGCGATGGCGTCAATGACCAGTATCCCTCGGATTCTGCCGTCATCCTCCGACACCACCCGACGAGGAAAGTGGGCCACGCCGATCGGCCCCGTACGATGGAGACCATTGTCGGCACAAGGAGACCAGCCCACCGTGGACGTTCGCATTGGAGTCACCCAGGCCCCCCGTGAGATCACCGTCGAGATTCCCGACGACGAGCGTGACGCCGTCACGGCGTCGATCGAGGCGGCGCTGGCGGGTGCCGTCGATGTGCTGTGGCTCACCGACAAGAAGGGCAAGAAGGTGGGCGTCGCCTCGGCGAAGATCGCCTATGTCGAGGTCGGCACGTCCGACGGCGACCGGCGGATGGGCTTCGGCGGCTAATACCTCCGGCACCTACGGGCACAATCCGCCCGTGCTCTGCGTGATCCCTTGACTCCCGCGGTGCGTTGGAGATGTCCATCGCACGTACGGCCAGCGGTGTACCTGCGACATTGAGTCCTCGTAGGGCAGAATGGGCGTAAGGAGGAATTCATGGCCACGCTTGTTGAGCTGACCAGACAGCACACGTCGCTCACGCGGGACGAGGTGAACCATCTACAGCATCTACTGGGTGACTGGGGGATGCTTGCCGACTTCTGCTTCGCCGACCTGCTGCTCTATGTGCTCGACGCCGATGGCCGCTGGCTGATCGTCGCCCAGGTGCGTCCCTCCACCGCCCAGACGCTCTATCAGGCCGACTGGGTGGGGGCGTACGCCAACGAAGCCGAGGCCGCGATCCTGAATGCCGCGTACACCTCGGTGGCGGTTGCCGAGGGTTCGGTCCATGTGGAGAGTCTCGACCAAGAGGTGCAGGTCGTGGCGGTCCCGGTCCGGCGGCAGGGCACCACCCTGGCCGTGCTCACCCGTGAATGGTCACCGTCAATCGGTCGCCAGGCCGGTGAGTTGGAACAGACGTATCTGGGCATCTTCGGTCGCTTCGCCGAGATGATCTTGGCAGGAACCTTTCCGTTCCCCGGTCGGCAGGCGGCGATCAGCGTGGCTCCTCGGGTAGGCGACGGCGTCGTCATCGTTGATGGCGACGCCCGGGTGGAGTACGCCTCGCCCAATGCCACCTCGGCCCTGCACCGGGTAGGTATCGCCAGCAACGCCCGCGGGATGCGCTTGGCCGAGTTGGGATTCAACGATGGCCCGATGCGCTCCGCGTTTGAACGCAACGAACCGGTGATCGAGGAGTTCGATCAAGGGCCCGACATCACGTTGTTGACCTACTGCATCCCGTTGCTGGCCGGCTCGGAGGTGAGCGGCGGCGTGATGTTGCTGCGCGACGTCACCGAGCTTCGTCGGCGGGACCGGTTGCTGCTGTCGAAGGATGCGACGATCCGCGAGATCCATCACCGGGTGAAGAACAATCTGCAGACGATCTCGTCGTTGCTGCGCCTGCAGTCACGGCGGCTGAGCTCGGCCGAGGCAAAAGCGGCGGTCAACGAGTCGGTTCGCCGGATCCGCACCATTGCCCTCGTCCACGAGACGTTGTCGCGTGAAGCCGGTGATGACGTGGCGTTCTCTGAGATCGTTCGTCCTTTGCTCCGCCTGGCCGAGGAGGGTTTGCAATCACCCGATCGTCCCGTGCGGTTCACGGTCGCCGGCGACGGTGGCAAGCTGCCCGCGACCATCGCGACACCGTTGTCGGTGGTGCTCACGGAGTTGTTGCAGAATGCCGTTGACCACGGGTTTCCCGAGGGCTCGGCCGGTGGGACCGTTCACGTACAGCTCCGTCACGATGCCAACAGCCTGCACGTACAGGTGGTTGACAACGGAGTGGGCTTGGAGCCCGACTTCGCCCTCGATAACGCCACCGGTCTCGGCCTGGTCATCGTGCGAACGCTGGTGACCACCGAGTTGGCCGGAGAAATCGCGATGCGGGCGGCAACGGCCGACGAGCTGCGAATGGCAAATCTCCCGGCTCCGGTGCGCGGCACCGGAGCGACCGTCGAACTGACGGTCCCGCTCGACGCCGGGTGAGCAGAAGTGTGTCGCAGGGAGCGTCTCGGTGACGAGACGCTCCGATCAGACGGCCGTGACCCGCTGGCGGGCCGCCGCGGCGGCCCGGCGCATCTGACGGCGCTCTTCCTCGCTGGTGCCACCCCAGATGCCGGCGTCCTGGTTGGTCTCGAGGGCGAACTGCAGGCAGTCGGCGCTGGCCGGGCACTGCCCACAGACTTCCCGAGCCCGATCGATCTGGATCAGGGCCTGACCGGTGGTCCCCACAGGGAAGAAGAGGTCGGGGTCCGTATCCCGGCAGATGGCGTCTTTACGCCAGTCGTACGATGCGTTTGCAAGAGCCAGGCTGGACGCGAGGATGGTCACTAAAGATCTCTCCTAAATCGTGAAACCGTTCACGAGTACGCGCCGAGGAACATTCGGACGACTCGGCAGGAAGAGAAAATTACTGCCCTCTTAACGATTTGACAAGAGGCATTCCCGTGTTTTTCGGCACGTTCCCGAATTGAATGGAGACTATCTGTGGTTGAGATACTAGCACATCGTGGTGCTTCACATGCCGAGAGTGAAAATACGATCGTAGCGTTTCGCCGGGCGTGTGAAATGGGGGCCGACGCGGTCGAGCTTGACGTTCGTCGAATGGTCGAAGGTTCGCTGGTCGTGCACCACAACCCGAACCTCGTCGACGGAAGGTTGATCTGCGAAACCCGCCCTGAGCAGTTGCCGCCGTCAATCGCCACCCTCGGCGAAGCGCTCGACGTGTGCGCCGGCATGTGGGTCAACGTCGAGATCAAGAACGACCCCGATGAACCCGACTTCGATGCCTCCGAGACGATCGCCGACGCCGTCATCGACCATCTCGTCGAGTCGTCAGGACGACGCTCGCTGGCTGATCTCCTCATTCCGCCGCGAGACGATCGATCGTTGTCGCCTGCTGGCCCCGACGATCCCCACCGCATGGTTGACCGTCGACGTCGACGACCAGACGGCTCGGCAGGTGATGATCGGGGGTCACCGAGCCGTCCATCCGTGGTACGGCAACGTCACCGAGCGGTTTATCGCTGATTGTCACGGGCACGGGGTACAGGTCAACGTCTGGACATGTGACGAACCGGACTGGATGATTCGGCTCGCCGAATGGGGTGTCGACGGCATTTGCACGAATGTGCCCGATCTGGCGCTTGCGACGCTCGGCCGGCAGCAGCCCAGCCCTCGTCGCCCACTTCCAGCCGACTAGCCCACTGCTAACGAGATCAGTCCGGGGGTGCACACCTGGACGGCGGAACACCGCTCATAGTTGACCGATGCCGAGCCGATGAACCCGCGTTCGGGTAGGAAGATCAGCGCACTGTTCCCGACGGTGGTGGCTTGGCCGTGTTCCACGCCCGTGACGGTCAGGGTTTCCCCCGGACCCGTGGGCCCCGCTCCGGGCAGTTCAAGAATGGAGGGGGTGTTGACGGTCACCGTGGCGAACACCACCTCGGTCGAAGTCGGGACAGCACGCGGAGCGGCCGGAACCGAGGCGACTGGATCGAGCACCACAACGGGCGCTCTCGGCGGCGAGGTTGGTGCAGCGAGGGGCGGCGCCGGCCGACTTGGTGCGATGGTCGGGGTGGACGCGATGGTGGGCTGGGCCATCTCGGGAATCGGCTCGAGGGCAACCGAGGGACGTGCGTACGGCTCGAGAACCATCTGATGGGTGGCGGCGGAACTGAGCAACCCGGTCGTCAGCAGGGCACCGAGGGCGACCCCGAGGGCGTGCATCACGCTTTCGGTCATCGCCGGGTTGCTCGAGTCCCAACCTTGGGCGCGCGACAGCGCCCGCAGGCCCAATTGCGCCGCCCGGAGAACGCCGAGCATCGCCCCCCACCAGATGATCCGGCGTGGCCACGATGACATCCCGCTGGTGCGCCACGACACCCACAAAATCGCGGCCGTGGCGAGCAGCGCGAAGAACGCGCGAAGGACGCCTCGAGCAAGCCACATCTGGCTTCGGGCCGAATAAGCCTCACCGAACTCGTCGACGCGCGCTCGCCTCCGTCGATCGTCCGCCGAGTGTCGCGCCACCTCACGACTCTACGGCACAGTCTCCTCCGACGGTTGACGGCGACAGGAGTCGTCACCGGCCGCGCCCACGAATGAGCCCTTCGTCACGTTGGGGGGCCGAATGGCCTATCCCCCGGCGATCGGCGCGGCCGGCGGCCGGCGGCCGCGGCAGGTTTCAGCGGGTGATCCGCACGAGGCGAACGGCGTCGGGCACGTGTTCGAAGCGCAGCGAGGTGGTCTCCCCGAGGAAGTCGCCATCGAGTTGGTACGGGAAGGGACGTTCGTGTTCGACCGTCAAGCCAGTCACGGCCCGATGCTCGTCGAGGTAGGTCTTGGGCTTGATCCCTCCACCGCGGAAGGCACCGGCCAACGAACCGATGATCGAGCGAGCAGCCATCGTGCGGAACGTGATGACGACGAGCGGTTGGTCGAGCCCGGCCGCGGGCGACAGGTCGAGAGGAAGATTGCCCAGGTAGGTGTACGGATTGGTGTTCAACACAATGGTGAAGAACCCGTCGTCGACCTCGTGGTCATCGTCGAAGCGAAGGCGGAAATGTGGCTCCTTGCGGTCGTAGCGAGCCCAGGTCGCCAACGCCGCGCCGATGAACAGTGGGTGCCCCGCCCACCGCTTGATCGAGGCCCGCTTCTCGACCGACCGGACCACGGCGGCGTCGTAGCCGATACCGGTGTGGAAGCAGAAGTAGCGGCCGTTGACCCTGCCGAGTCCGATCGGGCTGATCGACGTGTCGGGGGTGCGTAGTCCTGCGGTGAGCAGCTTCACCGACGCCACCGGGTCGTTGGGCATGCCCAGGGTGCGGGCGAAGACGTTGGTCGATCCGCCGGGCAGGACCCCGAGTGCCGAGTTGGTCCGGGCGATCCCAGTGGCGACCTCGTTGAGCGTGCCGTCCCCGCCGAAACCGACGACCACGTCGACCCCGCGCCGCGCCGCGTCCTGGGCGAACCGGGTGGCGTGGCCGCGGCGGTTCGTCTCGACCGTCTCGACATCGTGGTCGCGAGCCAACTCACGCTGCACGATCACCGTGTTGCGCGCCGTCACCGACGACGCAAAGGAGTTGACGACGAGCAAGATCCGCAAGGCTTCGAACGGTACCAGTGCGCTGCCGTGTTGTCGTGGGTGACCAGCGGTTCTCTTACTTGGCGGCGAGAGCGGACGTGTCGATGGGCACACCTGCTGTCGCGGTTGGGTTGATCCCGAACCCATCGGTAACAATTGGAGGATGAACGTGATCGTGTGTGTGAAACAGATCCCCGACCCGGCCCTCCCCGGCGCGCTGGATCCGGGCACCAACACCCTCAAGCGGGACGGCAAGCTCATCCTCGATGAGTCCGACAGCTATGGCGTTGAAATGGCGCTGCAGTTGGTCGACGCCGCCGGCGGCGGTGAAGTGAGCCTTGTCTCGATGGCCCCCAATGGCGAGGTCTCCGGCATGCGTACCGCGCTGGCCATGGGTGCCGCCAAGGGCATTCTCGTGTCCGACCCGGCCCTGCAGGGTTCCGACGCCCTGACGACAGCGAAGGTCCTCGCCGCAGCCGTGCAGCGTCTCGGTGGCGCCGACCTGATCATCGCCGCGACCGAGTCGTCCGACGGTTACACCGGCACGGTGCCCGAGCAGATGGCCGAAGTGCTCGGCCTGCCCTCGGTGACCTTTGCCAAGAGCGTCGCCGTCGAGGGTGGAACCCTGAAGGTGAACCGGCAGACCGAGGCCGGCTACGACGAGATCACCTGCCCGTTGCCCGCCCTGGTCAGCGTCACCGCCGGTGTGGTCGAGCCCCGCTATCCCAGCTTCAAGGGGATCATGGCGGCCAAGAACAAGCCGGTCGAGACCGTCACCGCCGCCGACCTGGGCGTCAACCCGGTCGGCTGGGCCGGGGCCGGCCAGCAGATCTCGGGCGTCACCGCTGCCGAGGCTCGCGCCGCTGGCGAGATCGTGGAGGACGACGGCGAGTCGTTCACCAAGATCGTTGCATTCCTGGAAAACCTGAAAGTCATCTGAGGAGACATCGACATGGCTATTGACAGTGTGTGGGTGTTTGCCCAGGTAGATGATGGTGCGCCGACCTCGGCCACCCTTGAATTGCTCACCAAGGCCCGCGCTCTCAGCGGCTCGGTGACGGCGTTCGTTGCTGGCGATGCGACGGGGGCCGAAGCCGCCCTTGGTGCCCACGGTGCGACCGCGATCATGGCGACCGGCGACCTTGGCGGTCAGCTGCCGGGCTCGGCGGTAGCCGGAGCGATGAAGTCCGTGATCGATGGCGGCGAGGCCCCTGGTCTGATCATGTTCCCCCAGAACTATGAGGGCCGCGACGTCATGGCCCGCCTGTCGGTGCGGCTCGATCGCACGGTGCTGACGAACAACATCGACATTTCCGTCGATGCAGATTCGGTCAGCGTGACGACTCCGGTGTTTGGTGGCAATGTGCTTGTGACCACTACGTTCACCGGTTCGGGCCCGCATCTGGCGGCGTTCCGTCCGAAGTCGTTTGCTCCCGAGGAGTCGGGCGGGGCTGCGCCAGCGGTCACCGCCGTCGCGATCCCCGATGGAGGCGCGACCGGTGCCGCTCGAGTGGTTGCGGTCCACGTCGAAGAGTCCACCGGCCCCAAGCTCGACGAGGCGGCCATCGTCGTGTCGGGTGGTCGCGGCCTGGGCGAGGCTTCCAAGTACGAGATGGTCGACACCCTCGCCAAGCTGCTCAAGGGTGCGGCCGGTGCATCACGAGCGATCGTCGATGCCGGTTGGGTGCCCTACAGCCAGCAGGTCGGACAGACCGGCAAGGTCGTCAAGCCGAACGTCTATATCGCCTGCGGCATCTCCGGAGCGACGCAGCACATGGTCGGAATGAAGGGCTCCAAGAACATCATCGCCATCAACAAGGACAAGGAAGCTCCGATCTTCGGTATCGCCGACCTTGGCATTGTCGGCGACGTTCACAAGGTGCTCCCCAAGCTCATCGAGGCCCTGAAGGCTCGCTGAGTTTGGTCGAACTTTGAAGAGCGAACCAGGGCCGGTCGCGTTGAGCGACCGGCCCTGGTTCGCTGTCAGGCCGTGACGCCGATGACGGACGCGCCAGGTGAAGCCGAGCGGCGGAGCGACGGGGGCCGCGGCGTATGCGGCGCGGAACCGCGTGCTCGAACGCGATCACGCCGATGTCGTCGTCGGTGAGGCCGAGCGCGACGAGGCCCTGGTAGCTGCCCTGGCTGCGCAGGAGGGCGACAAAGTCTTCGGCCCCGCCGGGGCGACCGGCATGCCAGCAGAGCTCCCGGGTGTAGGCGTAGCGGCCCGATGCGGCCATTCTGTCGAGATGGCCGCTCTTGGACCACGACGACGCCCCCGCTGGCATCAGGCGGTCCTTGTGCGGATCGTGGTGGTCTTCGCCGGCGCTGGGCGCGTCGTCGATGGGCTGTCGGAGCCACGTGATGTCGGTGGATGAATGGGCGCGGTGCTCGAGTTCGCGGATGCGCCGCGAGACGGTGCGCCAGGCGGTCTCGGCGGCCACCAGACCGGTCACCGGGGGCCAGTCGGCGTCGATGATCGCCAGGGCGCCGCCCGGTCGGAGCAGCCGGACCACCTCGGCGTGGGTTGCCGCGGGCTCCATCCAGTGCATTGCCTGTACGACGAGCACGAGGTCGGCCGAGTCGGCGGCTAGACCGGTGGCATCGGAGGTGCCGGCGACGTACTCGAGATTCGGGAGCGGCCGCCCACTCGCAACCGCCCGCATGTCATTGCCGGGCTCAACCCCGACGACGTGGCCGGCCCATCCGGCGGCCCACCTGGTCGACAGGCCGCTGCCGCTGCCCAGGTCGACGACATCGGGCAGATCGGGTGCTTTGACGCCGCAGTACCGGGCGAGGAGCGGCCCGAGTTCGGGGGGCGGAGACGGCCGATGGGCGTCGTAGAGGTCGGCGAATCCGTCGAAGCGGCGGGCATTGGCCGGGGAGGCATCGAACGGGGGACTGGTCACGAACGACGACTGTACCGATGCGCATTGCCGGTAGACCTGCCTCGATCAGGTGACGATTCGTCGGCGTCTTCCGGCCAGGACTCGGGCGATCAGGCCGAGCGCCAGCAGTGCCACGCTCGAAGTGATCGCCGCGGGACGCCAATCGGGGGGAGCTCACCATTGATCGAGATCACCACCGGTTCGGACGTCGGTGGTGGACCCGGCTTGTCGGCGGGGACTCGGCCGTTGACGAATTCAGGGGGGAGATCATCACCGGCGACCAGTGGCGCCGACGGGCTACACGCGCTGACCACCAGCGGTCCGGTCTCGGCTGGGAACTGGTTGGCGAAGACCATCCACTTGCCCAGCACCGGGTCGACGAGGCCGCAGTCGTCGGGATTGGCCAGCGTGGCCACCTGCTGGAGATAGGTGACCTCGCCCTTGTAGATCACGTCGACCTTGAAGTCGATCCCGGTGAGTATCTCGCCCGGGATGACGGCGAGCAATTCACCGGTGAAGACCACCTGATGGTCGATGATGCCCTGAGCGACCGTGCTCGGGGCGCACGAGCAGGCGGCATGGGCGCGCCCCGCTGGACCAGCGACGATGCTGATCAGGAGCCACGCCGCAACGAGCATCAGACGTACGAAATGACGACCCACTGCGTACAGGATCGCGCTGTCTCCCTACGATCGCCAACATGGCCGAAACTTGGACCAACTGGGCAGGCAATCAAACGTCGCGCGTCGCGACGATTGAGCACCCGTCCACCGAGGAAGCGTTGGCGGCTGTCGTGCGTGCCGCGGCGCTGCGCTCTGGGCGCATCAAGGTGGTTGGGAGCGGTCACAGCTTCACCTCGATCGCGGTCACCGATGGGGTGGTCATCGCCTTGGACCGGTATCAGCAGGTGCTCGATGTCGACGTCGGAAGCGCGGCAGGTGACCGTGCAGGCGGGCATCACACTCGATCGGTTGAACGACGAACTCGATCGACGGGGCCTGGCGATGGCCAACCTCGGTGACATCGCGTACCAGACGATTTCCGGGGCGATCTCGACCGGAACCCACGGGACCGGTTCAGCGCTGACCGGAATCGCCGGGCAGATCGCCTCGATGCGGATCGTCAGCGGCACCGGCGACATCATCGAGTGTTCGCCGACGATCGAGCCCGAGATCTTTGCCGCCGCCGAGTCGGCTTGAGGGCGTCGGGGGCGATCTCGACGGTGACGATCGATGTGGTCCCGGCGTTCAATCTGCGAACCGTCGAAGGGCCGCAGCGGGTCGACGCCCTGTGTGCCGATCTCGATGCCGACGTCGATGCCAATGATCATTTCGAGTTCTTCTGGGTGCCTCACACCGGTTGGGCGCTGACGAAGCGAAACAACCGGACCACCGACCCGCTCGACCCGATGACCCGCTTCGGTCGCTGGCGCGACAAGGTGCTGCTCGAGAACCATGCCTTCGGCCTGGCGTGTCGACTGGGCCGGCTGCGGCCGTCGGCTATTCCTCGGCTGGCCAGGGCACTCCCGTCCACCGGCGGCTCGACCCATATCGAACCGAGCTACAAGGTCTTCGCCTCGCCCCGGCTGGTCAAGTTCTATGAGATGGAGTACGCGATTCCCCGGGCCGCCTGTGCCGAGGCCCTCGGACGGGTGCGTCAGATGGTCATCGAGCGAGGGTTCATGTTGAACTTCCCGGTCGAGGTGCGGTTTACCGCTCCCGACGACATTCCGCTCTCGACTGCGTCGGGCCGCGAGAGCGCCTATATCGCCGTCCACATCTTCCAGAAGATGGAGTACGAGCCGTTCTTCCGGGCGGTCGAGGAGATCATGAACGACTACGCCGGGCGACCCCATTCGGGCAAGCTGCACTTCCAGGACGCATCTACCCTGGCCGAGCGCTACCCCGAATGGGACCGCTTTGCCGCCGTGCGCGACCGCCTCGATCCGAACCGCACCTTCACCAACGACTATCTGCGGCGGGTGTTGGGCAGCTGAACGTGATCGGCGCGGCCGCCACGAATTCGAGGCGGGTCAGTGGATCACCGCATCGTGGGCGTTGATTGCCCAGCCGAGCCCGTCGAGCGGGTCGTGGACGGCGAGTCGCAGCTGCCAGCCGCCCACCGGCTCGCTGGCGTCCCACCAGAACCATTCGAGGTCGTGGACGACCTCGGCGAGTTCGGCCCCCGAAAGCGGCCAATCGTCGAGGGCATCGCCAAAGGCCGCCGCGGTCCACCAAGCACCGAAGCGACCGGTTGCCCCACCGCGCCGGCGACCATGGGCTCCGCCGGATGCTCCGGCCCATGCCATCCACGCCATTGCCTCGGCGGTGGTCAGCCGGGCGAGGCGGGCTCGGTCGGCCGGGACGCCGAGCGCGGCGAGGGCGTCGTGGGCGTCTCCTTCCACGGCGGCCACCTCGGCCCGGCCGTTGGATGATGCGGTCCACGGTTCCAACAGTTGGCGCACGGCAAGTTCGACCGTCGAGTCGGTAATCACGGTGCCGCCCGATGAGGCGAGCGGAACGAACCGGTCGGTCGCCGGTGTGGCGGGTGGGTCGGCGTCGAATCCAGCGGCGCGATACGTCGGCAGGGCGTAGGCCGGTTCCCACGGTTCGATGAGCAGCGGCAACGCCAGCGGGTCGATCAGGTCGTCGGCTTCGGCCCGCAAGTCTTCCCCACGAAGTACCCGTTCGTGGGCAACGATGCCGGTGGCGACGGAACGGTCGAGGTGGTTTGCCATCTCTGACCAGGTGTGATTCTGCGCGATCACCTCGGTCAGCGGCCCGACGGAAAAGTGGCCGCCTTCGTCGTGGACGACCGATGCCGCCCAAACGGCCGGCGCTTCCAACGCCAAGCGGTACTCGGCGTGGGTTGCCGCCGGCCACAGTTGACGCCCGGTGCCGATCGCCCAACGCGCCCGAACGACCAGCCGCTGCACGCCGCGCCAGTCACGAGCCGCGCAGCGTTCGTCGGTGAGGCGAATGAGGCCGTCGAGATCGGCCCTCGTGATCAGCAGATCGAGAGTCTCGTCGTCATCGGGTCGATCGGAGTCGGGTCGATCGGAGTCGGGTCGATCGGGATCGATGTCGTCGTTGCGATCCGGCCGGCCGGTCATACCAGGGGCCACGGGTAGCGTCGTCCGGTGGCATCGATCGGGAAGATGCCCTGGGTGACCAGATCGTCGACCCGTTCCTGCAACGCATCGATCTCGTCGGCGTCGAGCAACGCGGCCAGCGCCACCGGTAGATCGTCGCGTAGCGGGCGGATGGCGTCGAGCAGTTCAGCGGCGATCGGCTCGCCGCTGAACTCCCAGATCACCGTGCGCAGCTTGAACTCGGCGGCGAAGCAGAGCCCGTTGTCGATGCCCCACAGGCGGCCGTCGGGGCCGACCAGGCAGTGGCCCGATTTGCGGTCGGTGTTATTGGCGACGATGTCGAACACCGCCATCGCCCGCATCTGGTCGTGCAGGTCTTCGCGCTGTTCGTACAGCGTGAAGTAGTGCTGGGCGAAGTCGGCCTCGACGAACCACTGCAACGAACCCTCGCCAAGCGGCCCCTCGTTGCGCAACACGGTCGGCGGGATCACGTTGAGCCCGGTGATAGCCGACAGCACGTAGGCACCGACCTCGCGTTTGAACAGGCCCGACGGAAAGTCCCACAACGGCCGCTCGCCGCGGGCCGGTTTGTAGATCGCCCGGGCGATGTCGTCACCGTCGACCACGCTGACCAGGAACGTGGCGTTCGAACTCCACGGCATGCGACCGATGATCTCGATGGTGCCGCGCTGTAGGATCGTCAACGGGTCGACATGGTCGCCCGCCGGCTGGGTCAGTTCATCCGCGGACATGGGTGACCGTCGGGATTGATCGGCATCCCGCAGAACATGCAGTTGGGACGCCCGGCGGCAACGATCTCGGCGGCCGCTCGCAGAACGCCACGGCCTGGCCGCGGCTGAGCCGCATCCGCACCCGGCCTTGATCGCTGAGCGCGGTGAGATCGGGCTCGCCGTCCTCGTCGAGGGCAACGGCCTCTTCGATCATCAGCACGAACATGTCGAGTTCGGCATCGAACACCAGGCCCATCGGGCCGACGACGAACCCGACTTCGATCGGCCCGCGCAACTCCATTGCCGCGGGCATCGGCCGGTTGGTCGGTGACGGGAGGTCGTGGAGCAGCTTGCCGACGTACTCGGCGAGTGCCGAGACCTGCTGCTTTTCGCATTTGAGGGTGGCGACGTCGCCCCCGGCGCGAGCCTGGAGGAAGAAGACCCGTTGACCCGGTCGGCCGATCGTGCCGGTGGTGAACGCATCGACCTCGTCGAACTCCCACGACTTCATTGCTCGGCCGGCCCTACGACGGGCGGAGTTCGGTGAGCGAACCCCCGGTCGAGTTGACGGTCAGCACGGTCGGGCCACCATCTCCGTAGGCGATCGCGGTGATCGAGCAGGTGGAGATGACGATGCGTTGGAAGAGGTCGAGATGGGTGCCCAGCGCATGAGCGACTGCGGCCTTGATCGTGTCGGCATGCGACACGGCAACCACGACCCCACCGGGATGTTTGGCACGAAGTCGTTCGAGAGCCCCGACCATCCGCAGCTGCATCTCCGAGAAGCTCTCGCCATTGGGGAACCGGAATCCGCTGGGATACCGCTGGACCTGCGACCACTCGGGCAGCTTCATCAGCGTCTTGAGTTCCTGCCCGGTCCAGTCTCCGAAATCGCATTCGAGCAGGCCTTTGTCGATCTGTACTTTCAGACCGCGGGCCTTGCCGATCGGCGCGGCGGTCTCGCGAGCCCGTTCGAGCGGAGACGCGTACACGGCGTCGATCTGCTTCAGTTCGGCGAGTCGTTCGGCCGCCCGGGCCGCCTGGGCATGACCCGTCTCGGCCAGGTGTAACCCGGCGGCGCGACCGGGAAGGATCGTGCCGGTCGTCGCGGTCTGGCCGTGGCGAACCAGCAGCACGAGGGTCGACGGGCGGGAGGGAGGACGTGGTTTCGTGGGCATCGAGGGTGCTCAACCTACTGTGGGGCGAGATGGAATCTGCTGCTGACCTCACCGATTCCGCGCGCCGCCAGGCGTTGGCGACGCTGCACGACGAGGTTGCCGAATGCCGAGCGTGTCATCGTCTGGTGGAATGGCGCGGGCAGGTTGCCCGCGACAAGCGGGCCGCCTACCGGGACTGGGACTACTGGGGTCGTGGTGTTCCGGGGTTCGGCGACGACGACGCGTCGATCCTGGTGTTGGGGCTCGCTCCGGCGGCCCATGGGGCGAATCGCACGGGCCGGGTGTTCACCGGTGACCGGTCGGGAGACTGGCTTTTCCGGGCGATGCATCGCGCCGGCCTGGCCAATCAGCCGGAGTCGGTGGCGATCGATGATGGACTGACGCTGCATGGTGCCTGGGTCACGGCCGCGGTGAAGTGCGCGCCGCCGGGTAACCAGCCGTTGCCCGACGAGCGTGATGCGTGTCGGCCGTTCCTCGTGCGCGAGCTCAACCTGCTTGACCGGGTGTCGGTCATCGTCTGCCTCGGCGCGTTCGGGTACGAGGCGGCCTGCGCCCAGTTGGGGGTGCGCCCCCGTCCGAAGTTCGGCCACGGCGTGGAGGTCGCGGCCCGTGGACCTCACGGCCCGGTCACGCTGCTCTGCTCGTTTCACCCGAGCCAGCAGAACACCTTCACCGGCCGATTGACCGAGCCGATGATCGACGCCGTATTCAGCCGGGCTGTCGCCCTCGCCGGGTTGACGAACGGCTGATGCGGGCCGGGTGATGCGAGCTGCCGGCTCCCGTAGGTGAACTTGGTCGACCGGGCTCGGCGCCGGTGTCAGCGGGCGAAGGCCAGGGCCAGAGCCCGACCGGCCTGGGCGAGGGCCATCTGGCCGTCGTCGAGTTGTTCGGCCATCGAGGCGAAGCCGTGGAACATGCCGTCGTAGCGGGTCACCGAGGTGGCGACGCCCGCTTCGTTGAGCCGCGCGGCATACGCCTCGCCCTCATCGCGCAAGGGGTCGTACCCGGCGGTGATCACCAATCCCGGTGGGCAATTGGCGAGCGCCTCGGTCGTCGCAAGGATCGGCGAGACCCGCGGGTCGTCGACCGACCCCGTAGGGCCGGCGAGGTAGTGGTCGATGAACCACGCCATCGAAGCCCGGGTGAGAAACGGGCCGTCGGCGAACTCACCGTATGACGCCGACGTCTGGCGGGCGTCGGTGACCGGGTAGATCAATAGCTGGTACTTCAATGGCACGACCCCGAGTTGGGCAACGACGGTCGCCAGGTTGGCCCCCGCCGAGTCACCTCCGATCGCCACCCTCGACGGATCACATCCCATCTCGGTGGCGTGCTCAACGGCCCACCGCGTGGTTGTGGTGGCGTCGACCAGCGGAGCCGGGTAGGGATGCTCGGGTGCGAGCCGGTAATCGACGCTGAGCACCGCAGCCCCACTTTCGACGGCCAACGACCGAGCGATGCCGTCGTGGGAGTCGAGATCACCGACCACCCACCCGCCGCCATGGAAGTAGATCAACAATGAAAGGTGCGATGCCACGCTGGGTCTATAGAGGCGACACGGAACGTCGCAGGCGTTCAAATCTTTGATGTCCGGGATGTTGACGGACGATGAACGAAGTCGGGCCCGCCGACGGGCCCTAGCCTCACTCGGCGTATCCTCCGACAGCGGAGGCTCACCGAGCGCGGCAATAGCGTTGAGCAGGAGTTTTGCTTGCGGATGGAGCGGCACGATGGACAATGTTGTCAGACTGGGTCAAGCGATTCATCCTTCGTGTGAATGCGATGAAGAGCCTGAGGTTTCCTCTACGGTGAGTGCTCTACCCGGTGCTCTGAAGAGGGACGATGCGTACAAGGACATTCGCGATGGCCATGGCAGTGGTCGTGGGGGTCGTGGCGGGGTGTGGCCCTGAGACCAGCGACTTCAAGCGTGAGGCCGAACGACTGATCGAGTCGGACAACGCCTCCCGGCTGCCGATGGACTACGACGGCGCATCGTGCGAACCGCCGCCAAGTATGGAGCCCGGTACGACTTTCACGTGCTCCGCTGTCGGCACCGACGGGGCGAGCTATTCGTTCGAAACCAAGATCACCGGTGGCCGAAAATTCGTCGTCACGCTCAACGCCGCGGGCTGACACCGCGGTTATCTCATGTAGCGTCGCCCGTCGACACTTATGGGAGGAATCATGCGCAAGACGGTGGGAACTCTGGTTCTCGTCCTGGCCACGACGCTCGGTGCAGCGGCCTGTGGCGTTGACAAGAAGGGCACAGCCGACAACCTGATCCAGGGAATCGAGAAGGCCGCGGGTGACAAGCTCACCGACAGCCAGAAGTCATGCCTGACCGAGTTGATCAAGGGATACTCCGACGAAGATCTCAAGAAGCTCGACAAGTCCGACGCCGACCTGGCCGATCCGTTGGTCGAGCAGTTCAGTGAGAAGATGGTCAGCTGCATGGCCGGGGAGTGAGATTCGAGTCTCATGGTGACGCCGCGACGCACCTCGGTCGGCCGACCGGCGGTGCGTCGCGGTTTTTGTTTGGTGCGACGGTGCTGATCGTTGTGGCGGGCGCCGGCTGCTCCAGGGGCGGGCTGAGCCGCGACGGCCTTCGCGACGCCTACGTCGAGCGGATCATCGACGCCGGAGTGGAACGCCCCGTCGCCGAGTGCGTGGTCGATCGCCTGTTCGACGAGATGAACGACGATGAACTCCGTCGGTTCAACACCGAGGGCACGTCGCTGAGCGAGTCCCAAACGAACCGGATTGCTCAGTTGGCCGACGCCTGCGGGGCCTGATCGGGCTGCGCTGCTGTGGCTGCCGAGCCGGGTGTGGCGACCTCAAGGGCGTCGACGGTCGGAGTTTCGGAGACCGGCTCCTTCTTCTTGGGCGGCGGCACCCCGACGGCCGGGGCCCCGTTGGCCCACTCCGGCCATCGGCGGCGGCTGACGATCGACAGGGTGCGCAGCAGTTTCATCGCCACCTCGTCCTCCTGGGCGGGTCGAGCGATGATCGTGCCATCGGCGATCATCCGGTTGATGACCTCCTCACCCAACTCGGTGCGCACGATGGTCAGCGTCCAGTCGTTGTCCTTCCCGATTCCGCCGGTGGCGATGTCGGAGTGCTCGGCGGCGAAGTCGGGGCAGTTCTTGCACCCTTGGCGGGTCCAAGCGTGACATTCCTTGAGGTTGATCTCGTGGTACGAGCCATCCTTCATCCAGATCTGGAAGACGCCCTTGATGTTCATCTTGACCATGTCGGCCTTCTTCAGGCCGTACTTCGCCTCGAACAGTTCCTCGAAGATTGCGTCGTCGAAGGTCTTGGAACACAGCAGACCGATGTTGAACAGGAACGGCTTGGAGACCTTGCCGGCTTTGCGATCCCACATCACCGGCGGTGACGACGTCTGGCAACCCATGCCGACCAATGCCAGGCGACTGAGGCCCATCTCCTTGGCTTCGCGCAGCGCCAGGGGATTGGCGCAGTAGGTGTATCGGCTCCCAGCGGTGGCGAGCACCTCTTCGCGGTTGCGCACGACCACCGGCTTGGCCTTCCAGGAGTCGTCGGGCTCCACTCCGCTGACGAGCGCGCCTTCGATGTAGTCGTGGGCGAGAAGCCAGTTGAGCATCGCCGAGACGAACCCACCGTCTTGGCCCTTGGTGTGCTCCTCGTCATTGGCGGCGCGGGTCAACAGGAGTTGGCGCCAGATTCCGGCCATCTCGTCGGGCTCGCGGACCCGGCCGAACAGGTGCATGTCGGCCGAGGGTTCCCAGGCCCGAAACCGGGGGCAGGCCCGGGTGCAGGTCGTGCAGCCCTTCTCGCCGTGGAGGCAGTTGTCGAGCCCGAGTTCCTCTTCGATGTGGAAGGGGATGTACTTGCCCTCCTCGTGCTCGTAGCCGATGACGTCATGCGGGCACGTCACGACGCAACCGGCGCACCCGGTACACAGGCCGGTTGTGATCACCTCGCTGTACAGCTCTTTCCACTGAGCGGTCCACCGTTCGGCCTTGGGGGCGGTCGGCGCGTCGTCGGTCATCGTCATACTTTGAATCTAGATCGGCGGCGGCGCCCGACCCCTCCCGGAACCGGGGTGGTCATCTGCCCACCATCGGGAGGTAGAGGTGGGTCGAGTGGCCTAATGGCCTTGACAATTCGACCGATCGGCGTCATCGGCCAAACCCGTCGAAGTTACGTTGACGTGACATCAGCGTTTCCAGCCGTTGCCCGGGAGGCGAATTCCCAGGGCGCGGGACAATTCGAGGACCAAGGGCGGCTGCAATGAGGAGTTTCGGCGTGAAACGGGTGATCAGCCTGGCAATCGGGCTCGTGGTATCGATCGCCGCGACGGTTGCGGTTCCCACCGTGACCGAAGCGCTGCTCCCGGTGTACACATTTCCGACGTTGCAGTTGCAGCGGACGATTCTGACCAACCCGTTCATCGGTGCACCGACGTTGCACCCTGGCGACTCCGAGGGCCTCGCCTACGATCCGGTTCGCAATTCGATGTGGGTCTCGGACGACTCGAAACAGCGTCTCTACGAACTCGACATGGCCAGCGGGGCGCTGCTGACGACGATCACACAGACACAGATGGCGACCACTCCGGCGTTCGTAGTGGGCGGCCCGGTTGCGGGCCTCACTCGCCCGGCCGACCTCGAGGCGCTCGCCTACGACTCGGTCCAAGACGTGCTCTATGCGTTCGCCGGCCCGTGCTGCGCCACGATCCATCATGATCCGACGGCCTTCCGTCTGGTGCGAGCGGCGCCGGGGGCGCCGTTCCAGCCGGAGTCGTATCAACCTCTCGACACGTTGAGTTACCAGGGTGTTCTCCACAACGACCTCAGCGGTGTCGGGGCGTACAACGGTCAACTCTGGGCGGGCGACCAGAAGAAGATCTACCAGTACGACTATGCGACCAACACGATCCTCACCGCTCTCACGGTGCCCACCGTGACTGGGCACATCACCGGCATCGGCTTCTCGCCGATGGGTGCCAATGCCCCCGGCGCCGATGATCTGTGGATCACGACGAGCAGCGGGAGCATCCTGTATCGCTTTGCCTGGCCGGCGCTGACCCTCGTCCCCAACCATGTCATCCAGATGAAAGACATGGGGTTGCTCGACACCCGCGCCGTCGAGGTGGTCAACGACACGCTCGTACTCGCCGACGGCTACGACTACTACCCGGCCAACACCCCGCACGAATTCGCCCTGCGGATCTACGGGCTCGCCCAGAACCCACCCACGGCGTCGTTCACGACCGTGCCGACGGGGTTGACCGGCGGCGCGCCGTTCACGGTGGCCTTCACCGACACCTCGATCGACCGCCCGTTGTCGTGGACCTGGAATTTCGGCGATTCGACGCCAACGGTGGCGACCAAGAACGCAACGCACGTGTACACCGTTCCGGGCACCTACACGGTCACGCACTCGGCGACGAACCCCAACGGCACGACGACGGCGACGACGACGGTGGTCGTGACGGCCGCTCCCGCCGCGGCCTTCACCAACTCGGTGCCGACCGGGGCTGCACCCCAGACGTTGACGTTCACCGACCAGTCGACGGCCGCAGCCCCGATCACCGGCTGGGCATGGAACTTCGGCGACGGGAGCCCGGTCGAGACAACGCAGCATCCGAGCCACACGTTCCTGACCCCTGGCACCTTCAACGTCACGCTGACCGTCACCAACGTCGACGGCTCCAGCTCCGTGTCGCACCCGGTGACGATCAACTCGGTCCCGATCGCCTCGTTCACCACCGATGTGTCGACGGGTGCCGCTCCGCTCAACGTGTCGTTCACGAACACCTCGGGGGGCACCCAAACCCCAACGACCACTTGGACCTGGAATTTCGGCGACGGCACACCGGTCGAGACCGCCCAGGATCCCGGCCACGTGTTTGCAACTCCGGGCACCTACACCGTCACTCTGACGGTCGACAACGGATTCGGGGTCGATTCGACCTCCCGGGTGATCACGGTCACGACCGCCCCAGTCGCCGTGTTCAGCTCGTCGGTCCTCACCGGGGCGGCGCCGTTAGCGGTCACGTTCACCGATGCGTCGACTGGGGTGCCCTCGGTGGCGACCTGGTTATGGAACTTCGATGACGGCTCGCCGTCGTCCACGGTCCAGCATCCAAATCACACGTTCATGAACCCCGGGGTGTATGCCATCCGCCTGACGGTGACCAACGCCGTGGGGACCGCCTACGTGACCCACTTGGTGTCGGTGACCGGCCCGCCGGTCGCCGCGTACACGTCGAACGTCTCCAGTGGCCTCGCCCCGTTGGCGGTCCAGTTCACCGATGCTTCCGTGGGTACCCCGAACGTGACCGGATGGTCGTGGAACTTCGGCGATGGCACGGCGCTGTCGACGGCCGAGAACCCTGTCCACACGTTCGCCGCTGCGGGCACCTACAGCGTGACCTTGACGGCCACCAACGGCACGAGCCCAGGGGCGGTCAGTCATACGATTGTGGTCAACTCGCTGCCGGTCGCCTCGTTCACCTCATCGGTGACGACCGGCGCAGCGCCGTTGTCGGCGACCTTCAACAACACCTCCACCGGATCACCGGCTCCCGCCCTGAGCTGGAACTTCGGCGATGGGACGCCGGTGTCGTCGGCGACCAACCCGACCCACGGTTTCGCGACGCCAGGCGTCTACACCGTGACGTTGACGGCGATCAGCGCCCTGGGCACGTCGGTCACGAATCGACAGATCACGGTGACCGGGCCTCCGATCGGGTCGTTGACCACCAACGTGACGGCCGGGACCGCCCCGCTGTCGGTGACGTTCGTCGACACCTCGACCGGTACCCCCGCGATCGTGGCGCGGTCATGGAACTTCGGTGACGGTACTCCTGTCGTGTCCGGCGCGAGCCAGACCCATGTGTTCACCCAACCAGGGACATACACGGTGACGCTGACGACGACCAATGCCGCAGGCACGACGAACACGACGCGGACGATCACGGTCAACTCGGTCGGCTCGTATGTCGGGCTGACGCCCGCTCGGTTGTTGGACACCCGGCCGGCATCGACCGTCGATGGTCGTTTCCGGGCGCTTGGTGCGCTCGGGGCGAGCGGCGGGACCCGATTCGCGGTTCTCGGCCGCGGCGGGATTCCGGTCACCGGGGTTGGCTCGGTTGTCCTGAACGTCACCGCCATCGGGCCGACGGCGTCGTCGTACCTGACGGTGTGGCCGGCCGGTGGAGCGCGACCGGATGCCTCGAATCTGAACTATGTCGCCGGGCAGACCTTCCCCAACATGGTGATCGTCCCGCTGGGGGCCGACGGCGAGATCGAGATGTTCAACGCCGCCGGGTCGGCCGATGTGGCGGTCGACGTGCTCGGGTATTTCCCGGCGACCTCGACGTTCGTCGGTCTGAGCCCCAAGCGGCTGATGGACAGCCGCATCGGGGGCGTGACGACCGACCAACTGTTCCAGACCCGGGCCCGGCTCGGGGAAGCGGCAGTAGTCAGCGTGACGGTTGCCGGTCGCGGTGGGGTTCCGGCCGCCGGCGGGGGCTCGGTGGCGTTGAACATCACCGCCGTCGAGGCGTCGACGGGGTCGTATATGACGGTCTGGCCGACGGGCCAGCCGATGCCAACGGCCTCGAATCTCAACTATCAGACGGGTCAGACGATCCCCAACATGGTGATCGTGCCGCTTGGGGCGAACGGAAAAGTGTCGATCTTCAACGCCGCCGGCTCCGTTGACGTGCTCGTCGATGTCCTTGGTTGGTTCCCCAACGACGCAGGCTTCACCGGGCTCGGCCCCGCACGCCTGATGGATACCCGGGGCGGATCGACGGTCGATGGGCTGTTCAGTGGGACGGGGGCGATCGCCGCCGATCGCTCGGTCGAGGTGGCGGTGCTCGGACGCGGCGGGGTGCCGTTGGTCGGTGTCGGTTCGGTGGCGTTGAACGTCACCGCCGTCGGGCCGACCGCCGAGTCGTACATGACCGTGTGGCCCACGGGACGGCCGATGCCGACGGCCTCGAACCTCAACTATGTCGCCGGTGACGTCTTCCCCAACATGGTCATCGTTCCGGTCGATACGAACGGGCGGATCTCGCTCTACAACGCCGTCGGGATCACCGACGTCGTCGTCGACGTCCTCGGCTGGTTCCCGCGGTAGCCGGCGGCTGGTTCCCGAGGTAGCCGGCGCTCGGCGGTAATGCGTGGTCAGGTCCCCGAGCGCAGGGCATCGACCGGTTCCATACGGGCCGCTCGAATCGCCGGGTACAGACCGGCGAGCAGACCGACGATCGCCCCGACGACGGGGGCGATGAGCGGTAACCAGATGTCGAGGACCGGCGTCCAGTCGCGCGCCGCGGAGACCGCGACGACGAAGAGCAATCCGACGCTGGCACCGACGACGCCGCCGATCAGGCCCATCGCCGTCGACTCGCAGAGGAATTGGATGGCGATGTGCTTGCGATGCGCGCCCAGTGCCCGACGCAGGCCGATCTCGCCCGTGCGCTCCATGACGGTGACGAGGGTGACATTGGCGATGCCGATTGCGCCGACGATCAGTGACACCAGACCGAGGAGGAGGAACAGTGTGTTGATATCGCTTTGCACCGCGTCGCGGGTCTGGGTCGGGTCGCGTGGTGCGCTGACGCTGAGTCCCTCGGGCGCGTTCGGACTCGAGCGCGATCGGCGCCTGCTTGGCGATCAGACCGGCCGCTCCGATCTCGGTCTCGATGACCACTCGTTCGGGTGTGGAGACGTTGTAGCGCTCGTTGGCCGCGCCGCTCGGAATGATCACGCCACCGAGCAATCCGACGTCGCGCGGTGCATCGTCGAGGATGCCGATGACGGTGTACAGGTCATCGCCGAGGTAGATGCCCGGCAGGTTGGCGAGACGGGTAACGCCCAATTCGGTTGCGGCATCGACGCCGAGAACGGCGACCCGGTCGTTACGGGCGACATGGCCGATGTCGAACCACCGCCCACTGACGATCCGGCCGCGGACCGCATCGAGCAGGCCTGGTGAGGCAGCAAAAACCGGCAGGGTGCGGGTTGATACCACCGACGGATCGCGCACCGGCACGGTGCGGATTCCCCCGGGGGTGGGCACGTCGGCAATGGCTCCGGCGGCGATCACGCCATTGAGCGGCAGGAGCCGTTCCTCGACTGCCCAGGGCAGCGGAGTGGCGCGACGCGACGAGCCATTCGACTGGCCCGTGGCTCGGGCGCGTACGGTGACCTGGGTGGCGCTGAGTTCGTCAAAACGGTCGACGATCTGGTTGCCGGCGGTGCGCGACACGCCCAGGGTGGCGACCAGCGACGCGATGCCGAGCACCGTGCCGAGCGTGGTCAGCGCGGCGCGCGCCGGGCGGGCGAACACCCCGGCGAGGCTCTCGTCGATCAGATCGAGGACTCGCAGCCGGGACCGCGTCGTTGACCGTTTCTCGGCCCGGCGTTGCTGACGGCGCTGACGCCGAGAACGGTCGTCGCTGATCGGGTCGACGTCATCGATGTCGAGGACCTCGGTATCGGCAGTCGGCGGCGACACGTTGATGTACGGCGGACCGCTCGCAGCGTCAGCCATTACGCCTCCTCGTTGAGGCAGCCGTCGATCATCCGCACCCGCCGCTCGGCATGGCGGGCCACGTCGTGATCATGGGTGATCACCAGCACGGTCAGACCACCGAGCCGCAGCCGATCGAACAGATCGAGCACGGCCGAGGTGTTCTGCGAGTCGAGGTTGCCGGTGGGTTCGTCGCAAAGCAACAAGCTCGGTTGACCGATCAGGGCCCGGGCGATGGCGACTCGCTGGCGCTCGCCTCCGGAGAGACGAGTGGGGAGGAAACCGATGCGGTGACCGAGCCCGACGAGCCGCAAGACCTCGACGGCGCGGTCCATTCGCCCCGCTCGGGGCGTACCGCGATAGATCTCGCCGAGCATGACGTTCTCTTCCACCGATCGGTGGGAGAGCAGGTGAAAGCCTTGGAAGACGAACCCGATCCGCCGTCCGCGCTCGCCGGCGCGTTCGGTGTCGCTCAGTTCGCCGGTATCGATGCCGTCGAGGAGGTAGCGGCCCTGCGTCGGACGATCGAGGAGCCCGAGTACGTTGAGCAGGGTCGACTTGCCCGAACCGGAGGGCCCGACGATCGCCAGGTGTTCGCCGTGTTTGATTTCGAGTTCAACCGACCGTAGTGCCTCGACGGGCGGGTCGGTGTCGAACACCCGCCAGAGGTCGTGCAGGGCGACAACCGGTGGCCGGACGCCATCGGCGGGCGCGGCGCCCGTCACCAGATCGACGTCGGTCACTGGTCGACCAACCATGGCGTGCTGCGGCCGAGATGCATCAGATCGTGGACCATCGTTGTCCGATGTCGGTACGTCACGCGCTGGTGTTGTCGGTCGAGACGTCCTGCGCCGGCTCGTCGCTCGAACTGTCGGTGGCGTCGGATGGTGGTGGCTCCTCCTCGACGCCAATGACGACGCGATCGCCTTCGGCGAGCGAGCCGGTGGATGACTTGATCTCCGAGTACCCCTGGGCGGTCAGGCCGACCTCGACGGCGACCATCTCGGTGGTGGCTTGCGATGGGGTCTTGCCCGAGGCGACCGAGTCGGATGTCTC
Organism: uncultured Actinomycetes bacterium; assembly: GCA_963847945.1. Taxonomy (GTDB): domain Bacteria; phylum Actinomycetota; class Acidimicrobiia; order Acidimicrobiales; family Ilumatobacteraceae; genus JANMJD01. The sequence goes on along the minus strand of CAWKBX010000020.1, from coordinate 599,316 downwards.
GGACCCGTCGGATTCGGTTGCCCGGAGCACCTCTAGCCGGCTCGCTCCGTCGGGGCCGACCGAAAGGGCGGCGACCGGCACGGCGAGCACCTCGCCATCGGTCGAACTGACCGTGATCCGAACGCGAGCGGGGTAGCCGACGAACTCACTGAGTTTGGCCGGGTCGTCGGGAGCGACGATCACCTGGAGGCGGCTGCTGTCGCCTCCACCACCGCCGTTGCCGAATGGGTCGTTCGGGTCGTCGGGTTGACTGCTCTGGGCGCCGATCTGGCTCAGCGTTCCGGTGGTCTCAACGCCGGCGTCGGGGATCTCGACCGTCACCGTCGCCCCGACTTCGAGCAGGTCACCGTCATTTTTGGAGACTCGGCCGGTGATCTGTGTGGCGGTGCTCGAAACGGTCAGCAGGGTGTCGGTGACGGTGGAGCCGACTGTCGCCGACAGATTGGTGACATTGGTCGGCAGCGTGGGCAGGAAGACGACCTCGCCCGCCGGCACCTTCGTGCCGACCTCGGCTTCGATGAGGAACAACTCGCTGGTGGTTTGATCGACCACGGCCTGCGCTTGCTTGACCGACTCCTGGAGGGGGGCGGTGTCGGCTGGCTTCTGCAGATCAATCAGCTCGGCTCGCGCCAGTTCGAGGGCGTCGCGGGCATCGACGATCGCGGTGTCGCCCTGGTTCTTGGTGGTTGTCTGCTCGTTGATGGCGAGGTTGAGCGACCGCTCGGCGTCGAGCAGTTCACGTTCCTTGTCGGCCTGAATGGCCTGGCGCTCGGCGATGTCCGTCGATGTGAATGGCTCACCGGTGTCGGGATTGATCGCCCCAGGCACTGCGGCGTTGTCGGTGATCGTCTTGGCGGCATCGCGAGCGAGCTTGGACGCGTCGCGGACCCCAACGGCGTTGGTGACGTTGCTGGCAGCTAACACGTTCGCCTGGTTCGCCGCGGCTTCGGCTTCGGGGATCGCCGCCTCTGCCTTGTCGACTCGCTGACGGGCGGCCAGCAGCTGCGACGGAGTGACGGTGGAACCGCCGGTGCGGAGTTCGTTCTGCGCCTTACGTAGGCCTTCTTCGGCGTCGGTGAGGGCCTTTCGCTGGTCGCGCAGCTTGTTGCGCTGATCTTCGCTCGGCCCTTCGCTCTTCTTGCCCTTGGCTTCGTACATCGCGTCGAGCGCGGCCTCGGTGCCCTCGTCGTAGACCTCGTCGATGGTGCCCGGTGAGAAGCCCAGACGTTCGAGGGCTGCTTCGAGTTGGGCGACGTCGGGACCGGTCGAACCGGGTTCGAAACCGCGGAACACGGGAAGCGTGCCTTGCAGGGCGAACACAGGCCGCCCGGATACCTCGAGGAGCACGTCACCTTCGACGACCGCACTACCGATCTCGGGCAGCCGCGTGATCACCTGGTTGGATCCGGCGCTTTCGCCGACCGCGCCGAGCAATCGCACGGGCGTCGGCTCCTCGAACACCACGTCACCGGCCATCGTGAGGTTCGACGTCAAGGCGCGCCGCTCGACCGGGACGGTGATCAACGACGCCGTGGGTGCCTTGCGTTCGTTGGCGGCATCGGCCGGTGACTTGAGCTTGCTCCCAATGGCGACACCACCGACGGCCGATGCCACGGCGGCCCCGACGACGATGATCGCCTGGCGGCGGCGTCGACGCGCCCCGACGGGTTTCAGTCCTCCCGACGTCACTTCCATCTCATCAGACGAATCGTCGACAAGTGTTTGATGCCCACCGGTTGGAAGGTCGCCCGATGACGAACCCGACGAGAAACCCGACGGTGAACCTGATGGCACCGACGTCACCCGTCCTTCTTCAACTGCGGGAACTCAGAGAGAATCTGATCGACGAGGTCCTGCTCGACGCGCTTGCGGATCTTGGTGATCCCGACGCTCTTCTGGCACTTCTGGTCGACCTCCCACAGCTTGAACTCGTCCTTGCGGAGTTGTTCGATGTCTTTGGCGTCGAGCGGCTTGGGCTCGCCGATAAACGCCCAGCCGGTGCCATCGGCGTTCTGCGTCGAGTTCCACATCTGACCCGGATCTCCGCCCTCCGGGGCGCCGGTCGCCGGATCGATCGGCACGATCTCCTGGCCGGCCAACTCGGCTTTGACCTTCTCGAAGTACGCGTAGGTGTCGTTCGGGCTGGTCAGCTCGAAGCTGGAATCGGCGTCCTGAACGCACTCGACCCACTTCTTGTTGGCGTCTTTGATCTCGGGAGACTCCTCGATACTGGTGAACAACTCGTCGAGGCGCTGACTGATCTCGGGGTCTTGGAAGGGGGACTCGCCGTACACCTCCTTGGCGGCCAGGCCGTAGCAGCCCTGCTCCTCGAGTGGCGGGGGGACGAATACGGCGGTGTCGTCGGTCGGAGCTTCCTGGGGCTTGCCCTGGAGGTCCTCGTAGTACAGCTTCTGCTCGGACTCGCTCAGCTCGGCGACGTACTCCTGGTTGGGATCGGTGAACGAGTCGATCGGGGCACTGTCGCCTTCCCCCGCATCGATACCTTCATCACCGGTGACGTCACCGGTCAGGTTGGGAAGCTCGTACAGCTCGTAGTTGTGGGTGATCCCGTAGGCGTACTTCTTGCCGTACTCCTCGGGACTGAGGTTGGCGTCCTCGTCGCCGCCGGCGTCGTTGAACTGGGCGGTGTAGTCGACCGGGGTGTAGTCCCACCCCTTCTCCTTCATGCACTGGGCGACGAGCTCCTCTTGTTTGAGCTGCTTACGGCGCGCTTCGGCGGGTGATTCGTTGCCGCCGAAGATCGCCGCCAGCGGGCTGTCGGCCGAGTCGGTTGCGCCCGAACCCGAACTCTTCTGGTCTTCTCCGGTGGCTGAGCCTCCACAAGCTCCAAGTACGATCACGATGGCAGGGACGACTAGGCGGACAAGTTGACGACGCTGCAGCATCGAGGCTCCTCGGGGTAGAGACACATACAAAGACGCCTGGCGAGGGCGTTCCGTTCCCGGATCGTTGAACGTCTCCATCCTGGCACAGCCGGTGGTGGATCGGAGCGGCAACTGAGCGTGTCAAGACTTGATCAATCTTCCTTCGGAGCGGCGCCAAGGTGAGCACCCACGGTGTAATCTCCCCACGGGTTGTCGAGAAACTCTGTGGGCCATCAGAATCATCGCCCCTGTGGCGGTTTTCTGAACGCCAAAGGTGAGAAATACTGAGCGATACTTGTTGAAGTTGAAAGGCGGCTGACATGTTCCGCAATCTGAAGATCAGATCCCGAATGGCCATCGTGGTGTTGGTGCCGTTGTTGGCCCTCGCCATCGTGGCTCTCGTGGGCGTCCGCGCCCTGAACGCGGTGCAAGTGGGTGGTGCTACCTACGACGAGATTGTCGAGTCCCAAAACCTCGTTGCCGACGTGCTGCCCCCTCCGGCGTTCCTGCTCGACGCCCACTTGTCGGCCCAGGAACTCGCCGGTGCTTCCGATCCAGCCGAGATCCAGCAGCGCATCTCGGAGCTGTCACAGCAAAAGACCGTCTACTACCAGCGGCTCGATGTGTGGAAGGCGGCCCTGGCCGAGGCCGACGAGCAGGACGTGCTCAATGAGTTGATCGCCGCCTACGCCGCCGGAGATGTGTTCTGGAAAGTCGTCGACGAGCGGCTCATCCCCGCCGTACAGGCCGGCGACTCTGTCGCCGCCGACGAGATCGACTCGAACGAAGTCAACCTGGCCTTCGAGCGTCACAAGTCGTTCATCCGCACCGTGGTCGAACTCGGCGAGGCCCGCCGGGTCCGCCTGGAGAACTCCGCCGCCGACCAGGTTCGCTCCGAGAAGATGCTTGCTCTCGGGGCGATCATCGGCCTTGGACTCCTCAGCCTTGTGCTCACGGCGCTGCTCGCTCGATCGATTACCCGCCCGATCGGCCGTCTGGCGGCGGCTGCGGAATCGGCTGAGCGGGATCTGCCGGGCGTGGTGGCCCAGGTGCAGGCAGGCGAGGACGTCGTCCTTCCGCCAATGGAGCTGAGCGCCACCGGCGAGTTCGGCTCGTTGGCGACAGCCATGCACTCGATGCAGACGACCGCCGTCGGCCTTGCGGCTGAGCAGGCCCGTATCCGTCGGAACGTATCGACGATGTTGGGCAACCTTGCTCGCCGCAACCAGAGCCTCGTCAACCGCACGCTGTCGTTCATCACCGACTTGGAGCGCGACGAACGCGACCCCGAGACACTCGACAACTTGTTCAAGCTCGACCACCTCACCACCCGCATGCGGCGTAACGCCGAGAGCTTGCTGGTGTTGTCGGGTGCTGAGCAGGCCCGCAGCTGGCCCCGACCCGTCGAGGTCCGTGAGGTGCTCCGTGCCGCGCTCTCCGAGATCGAGTCGTTCGACCGGGTAGAGCTCGCATCCCTGCACCCTGCCCTCATCCGAGGGAGCTCGGTCGCCGACCTCACCCACCTCGTCGCCGAGTTGCTCGACAACGCCACTCGCTTCTCGCCGCCCGACACGATCGTTGTCGTCACCGGCGAGCAGAGTGGCGACGGTTACACCATCTCGATCGTCGACCGCGGCATGGGCATGTCCTCCGAAGCTATTTCGGCTGCGAACCGTGACCTGGAGTCGTTGAGCCGGCTCGAAGAACGGACCTCCTTGGTCCTCGGGTTCGCCGTCGTCGGTCGCCTCGGTGCTCGCAACGGAATCGGCGTCAGGTTGGAGCAGTCGCCCCACGATGGCGTCACCGCCCGGGTCCGGGTCCCAGGCGCGGTGTTGCACCGGGCCACTTCACCCGTCGTCGATGCCGTGCGACCGACCATTGCCGTCGAGGCCGGCAGCACCTCCCTGGCCGTGTCGAACGGTCCGTCCTCGATGGCTTCCATGACCAACGGCTCAACGGCGAGGCGAGTGTCGGCCAATGGAACGTCGGATTCCGAGGTCAATGCTCGTGGCGGGGCTCCTGTTCCCGACCGTGCGACGCCCGCGGTGAGCCGTCGCGAACCTGCGACGCCGCAGCCGAGCAACGACTTCGCCGGACATTCGTCGCCGTCGCGCTCGACGGCCCCATTCCCCGCCCCGAGCACCCCGGCGGCCACTCCGTCGCCGACTCCGCCGGCGATCCGCCGGGGACCAGTAGAAACCGAAGCCCCGGCTGCGGCGAGCAGCGCTGCCATCCCGGCGAAGGCCGAGCCGGTGACAACCACAGGCGGCCTGCAGAAGCGAGTACCGGGGGCCAACCTGTTCGACGGGGCGCTGCCGCCGCCGCTGCCGATCCCGGGCAACCGCCGGTCGGCCGAGTCGGTCCGCGACGCGTTGTCGAGCTTCCAGGACGGATACCGTCGGGCCCCTCGACGGTTGATCGCCGAAACTGAAACCACCGACGACGCGCCGGAGCAGGAGTGATGGTCACCGTCAGCGCTCCAGCGTGGGATTTCGCCTGGTTGATTGATCGATTCGGGATGGAGACGCCCGGTGTGGAGCACACGTTGTGTGTTTCGTCGGATGGCTTGTTGATGGCCGCATCGTCGGGCATCGACCGCTCGACGGCCGAACGGCTCGCGGCCGTCATCTCTGGGCTGCGCAGCCTCTCCGATGGCACGGCGCGTCTGCTCGGCCAGCCCGCGGCGCATCAGGTGATCGTGGAGCTCGATGAGTCGTTCTTTTTCGTGACAGCCATCGGCGAGGGTTCGGCTCTTGGCGTCGTCGCTTCTCGCGGCATTACCGACATGGGCCAGATCGGGTACGAAATCGCCTTGCTCGTCGAGCAGGCGCACAGCCGCCTGACGCCGTCGCTGGTGAGCGAACTCAAGCAACTGGCGTGATGGCGATGCGGCCGCGATGGATGAGAGCGAGGCGATGATGCCCATGGAGGACCAGGCTGATCCGGCGTGGACCGAGGAAGCCGAGATGTCGTTGTCTCGCCCATTCCTCGACCGGATTGCCAAGGCGACCACCGATACGGCGAACACGAAGGCCAGCGAACCCGACGGTGCGGTGCGACCGTACTTCGTGACCGGCGGTCGCACGCGGAGCCGGAATCGTACGGTGTCGTTCGAGACAATCGTCGCCCTCACCGAGGGTGGGCCGGGGCTCGAAGGACTCAGCGACGAGCGCCGAGCCGTTGCCAAACGGGCGGCGATTCCCCACTCGATGGCTGAACTGTCGGCGCTTTTGCACCTGCCGATCGGCGTGGTGTGGGTGTTGGCCGGTGACCTTGCCGACGACGGCTACTTAACGGTGTACGCCCCGCCCGCCGGGGTGCTCGACGACGTCGAGTTGATTGATTCCTTGATTGATGGATTGCGACGGATATGACCTGGCAGATGATGGCGGAAGGTACTGGCAATGATTGACGCGCCCGTCATGGCGGAGAGGGCGGCCCCGCGCCGCATCGTGCCGCTCAAGATCGTGGTCGCCGGGGGTTTCGGGGTTGGCAAGACGACGCTCGTCGGTGCCATCTCCGAGATCGTCCCGTTGACGACCGAGGCGGCGATGACCAGCGTGGCGATGGGCATCGATGACCGCGGTGAGGTGATGACCAAGACCACTACTACGGTGGCGATGGACTTCGGCCGGATCACGGTGTCAGACGAACTGGTGCTGTACCTGTTCGGCACCCCCGGTCAGGACCGATTTGGTTTCATGTGGGACGAACTCGTTTCCGGAGCGCTCGGCGCCGTCGTGCTGGTCGACAGCCGGCGAATCACCGACTCCTTCGCCGCGCTCGACTACTTCGAGGCCCGGTCGATTCCGTTCGTCGTCGCCTTGAACTGCTTCGACGGCCAGTTGCATCACGATCTCAACGAGGTTCGCGACTCGTTGGGCCTGCGGGCCGAAATCCCGATCGTGGCGATCGACGCCCGCAATCGGGTTCACGTCAAGCACTTGTTGATCGCCGCCCTCGAGCTCTCCCGTCAGGAAGCGATCAACCGCCGCAACGCCAAAGCGGCTATCTGATTTCTCGGGACTGGTCGCCGTTCGCTGGCGCTCTCTTTGACCGCTCCCTCGTGTTCGCTACGCCTGGCGGCGCTTGACGCTCACGATCTGATTTCTCGGGACTGGTCGCCGTTCGCTGGCGCTCTCTTTGACCGCTCCCTCGTGTTCGCTTCGCCTGGCGGCGCTTCACGCTCACGATCTGATTTCTCGGGACTGGTCGCCGTTCGCTGGCGCTCTCTTTGACCGCTCCCTCGTGTTCGCGGGTTAGACCGCGTCGGAGCCCTCTTCGCCGGTTCGGATGCGGATCAGACGGCCGACCTCGGTGACCCAGATTTTGCCGTCACCGATTTTCCCGGTCGACGCGGCAGTACGGATCACGTCGATGACCTGGTCGACGGCGTCGTCGTCGATGACGACTTCGATGCGCACCTTCGGGACGAAGTCGATGCGGTATTCGGCGCCTCGGTAGGTTTCGGTGTGGCCACCCTGTCGCCCGAAGCCGCGGGCTTCCGAGACGGTGAGCCCCTGGACCCCGGCGGTCTTCAGGGCATCCTTGACGTCGTCGAGCTTGAACGGCTTCACGATGGCGGTGATCAACTTCATGGCTGCATCCTCTCAGGCTGGCACGCGGCAGATGGGAATCGGGTGGACGGGATCGATCGTTGCTCAATCACAGGGGGCAGGGTCACGACTGGTAGGCCGTTTCGGCGTGCTGGCTCTGGTCGAGTCCGATGAGTTCGTCCTCGGGGGAGACCCGCAGGCCAATCGTACGGTGAATGATCATCCCGACCAGGTACGACAGGCCGAACGAGAACACGAAAGTGATCACCGATGCCCGTACTTGGTTCCACAGCAGTTCGAGCCCGCCGCCGAAAAAGGCCCCATCGAAACCGAGGGCGTTGACGCTGGTGTCGGCGAACAAGCCGAGGAGCAGAGAACCGAGCAGGCCGCCGATCAGGTGGACGGCGATCACGTCGAGGCTGTCGTCGAAACCGAACCGCGACTTCAGCTTCAGCGCGAGATAGCAGATCACACCGGCGGCCAGCCCGATGATCAGCGGGGCGACCCCGCCGACGAAGCCGGCGCACGGGGTGATCGCCACCAGACCGGCGACGGCGCCCGAGGCGGCCCCGAGCGTCGTGGCGTGACCGGTGGCCAGCTTCTCGACGATCAGCCAGCCGAGCATCGCCGCCGCGGCGGCGAGGTGGGTGTTGATCAGCGCCTGGGCGGCGAGGCCGTTGGCGGCGAGGGCGGATCCGGCGTTGAACCCGAACCAGCCGAACCACAGGATGCCGGTGCCGAGCATGGTGAACGGCAGGTTGTGCGGGGGCATCGCGTCACGAGGGAAGCCTCGACGAGGCCCGAGGATCAACACGAGGGCCAGGGCGGCGGCCCCGGCGTTGATGTGCACGACGGCGCCACCGGCGAAGTCGAGAGCCCCGCCCTTGAACAGGAATCCGTTGGGGCTGAACACCCAATGGGCGACGGCGGGGTAGACGAGCACGGCCCATACCCCGATGAAGATGGCGTAGGCCGAGAACTTCAGCCGGTCGGCGGTCGCCCCGGTGATCAGCGCCGGAGTGATCACCGCGAACATCATCTGGTAGGCGACGAACGCCAGGGCCGGAATGACGAGGGCGAAGTCACCGGTGTAGCCCGGTATCTCGGCGACTTTTGTGACGTTTCGAAGAAAAGCGAACTCGAAGTTGCCGATCCACTTGCTGTCTCCACCGAAGGCGAGGGAGAACCCAATGGTGGCCCACAGCACGCTGATCAGGCCCATCGCGAAGAAGTTCTGCATCAGCATGCCCAGCACGTTGCGGGCGCGCACCATGCCCCCGTAGAAAAAGGCCAGGCCAGGGGTCATGAATAGCACCAGTGCGGCGGACACCAACACCCAGGCGGTTGCTCCGGAATCGATCTGCATCGACATCTCCTCGTTCAGTACAGGTGGCCGTACCGTAGAGATCGGTCATTTCGGCAATGTTTCGTGCCGGTGAATCGATGTCGTCGGTTGGCGGGGCGTAACGTCGCATCTGCATGTGGTTGCCGTGGGAGTGGGCTGTTGGAATGGCCGTCGTGCTCGGCGCGATCGGCTGGTGGTCGATCGGTGGTACCCGTCCGCCGTGGCGACTGGTGGCCGCCGAAACGGCGGTGGTTCTCCTGCTGTACGCGTTGTGGCTGCGCGCTGGCGAACTCGACCCTCTGGGCACCGAGGGCGGCCTCGATCGTGGTCTGTTGGTGTGGGATGTCGAACGTTGGCTGCATCTGCCCCGCGAGCAGTGGCTGCAGCAGGGTCCGCTGGCGAACCGGTGGGTGCTGCAGGCGTCGAACCTGTACTACGCCGGTGTGCATGTCCCGGCGATGGGGGTCTTTCTCGTGTGGATGTACTTCCGTCACCGTGATCACTATCGGCCGTGGCGGACCACGCTTGCCCTGACGACCGGGATCTGCCTGGTCATCCGGTATCTGCCGGTGGCGCCGCCGCGGTTCTACCCCGAGTTGGGTTTCGTCGATACGGGGTTGCAGTTCAACCAATCGGTCTACGGCGCCCACGGGGCGGGCGTCTCGGCGCAGTTTGCGGCGATGCCGTCGATTCACGTTGCCTGGGGGGTGTTGATCGGGGTGGCGGCGTGGCGGGCGTCGTCGAGCCGGTGGCGGTGGATCGCGATCGTGCACGCCGCGGCGACCATCTACGTGGTGACCAGTACGGCCAACCACTGGTGGCTCGACGGGGTCGTCGGGGCCGCGTTTCTCGTGCCGGCCTACTGGGTTGCCCGGCGATTGACCGGCGGCACCCGACGTTCAGTCGTCGTAGGCGCCGGTGTCGTCGGGCAGAACGAGGTCCCAACGGTCGAGGCAGTCTCGGCAGCGGTAGGCCACGATGTCGCCGGGCTCCCACACGCCGTCCTCCCGCGGGTAGCTGAGCAGGTAACAGTCGCCTCCGCAATCGATGCAGATGATGGTGGGTTCCGGTGACAACACGCCCTTAGTCTGGCGTGATGCGTGTCGTTTCGGGTGAGTTCCGCGGTCGTCGTCTGGTGGCCCCGGTCGGATCGACCACTCGTCCGACGACCGATCAGGCCCGCGAGGCGGTGTTCAACTCGTTGTCGAGCATGGATGTGATCGACGGCGCGGTCATCGTCGACCTGTTCGCCGGTTCGGGCGCGCTCGGCATCGAGGCGTTGTCGCGGGGCGCAGCGCGCTGCACGTTCGTCGAGCGGGATCGCGCCGCCCTACAGGCGATTCGCGACAACCTGGCGACGTTGAAAGCAGCCGATCGCGCCGCCGTCGTCGGTGCCGATGCGGTCGGCTGGGTGCGCTCGCACGGCAAGGTGAGCGCGGATGTGGTGTTCGCCGACCCGCCGTATGACTTCGACGGGTGGGACGAATTGCTGGCCGGGATCGATGCCTCGATCGTCGTCGCCGAGTCCGGCCGCGCGCTCGACCTGTCCGGCCGGGTGGACCGTGCTGCGGGCCCGCCGGTACGGCCGCACCCATATCGCCATCCTTGAGCCTGCGGCCGAGCCTGCAGCTGAGACCCCGGCCGACGCCCCGGCCGAGATACCGTGATGATGTTGCTATGAGCCTTGCGTTCTTTCCTGGGAGTTTCGATCCTGTGCACCTCGGCCACCTCGACGTGGTCGAGCAGGCTGTCGCGCTGTTCGGCGAGGTCGTCGTCGCCACGATGCACAACCCGGGCAAGCCGTCGGGGGCGTTCGCCCTCGAAGCCCGCCAAGAAATGCTGCGGCAGTCGACGGCACATCTGTCGGGGGTGAAGGTCGAGGCGTTCGGGGGCCTGGTCATCGACGCCGCGCAGACCGTCGGAGCCGACTTCATCGTCAAGGGAGTCCGCACGTCGGGCGACTTCGAGTTCGAACTGCAGATGGCACATACCAACCACTCGGTCAGCGGTATCCGTACCGTCTTTCTTCCCACGTCGCCCACCTGGTCGTATGTGTCCTCGCGGTTTATCCGCGAGATCGCCCAGCATGGCGGCGACGTCACCCACCTGGTCCCTGAGCCGGTCGCCCGCCGGCTCGCTACCCTTTCGGCTCCGAAGGAGCGATGACCGTGTCTTACGACGATTACGACGACGAGTACGACGACGAGTACGACGAGCCGACGGCCTACGGCCAGCCGGCGCCACCGACCAGCGGGACGGACCGGGGGAGCTACGACTCCGAGACGCTGCTTCGTCGCGCCGTCGACATGATCGCTACCGCTCGCACGATTCCGCTGTCGAACAACCCGATGATCAACCGCGACGAGATCATCGAGCTCCTCGAAGATGCTCTGGAGCGCATTCCCGAAGAGATGCGAACGGCGCGTTGGATGCTCAAGGAGCGCGACGAGTTCGTCGCCAAGACCCGCCGCGAGGCCGACGAGATCCTCGAGGCTGCTCGCGGCGAGGCCGAGCGGATGGTGCAGCGCACCGAGGTCGTTCGGGCCGCCGAGCAGCGTGCCCGCCAGGTATCAGAAGCCGCCGAGAGCGATGCCCGCCGGTTGCGCCACGAGACGGAAGACTTCATCGATCAGCGCCTCGGCAGCTTCGAAGTATTACTCGACAAGGTGGCCAAGACGGTCGGCGCCGGTCGCGAACGACTCTCGATCGGCACGTCAAAGTCGCGTCGTCGAGCCCAGCCCGAGCCCGAGATGTCCGACGCGGCCTCGAACGCGTTCTTCGACCAGGAACGTCTGTAATTCGATGCACAAGCTGCGGGTGAACGTCGCCGAACTGTTGCGCTGGCCGGGCTCGACGAAAGATGTCGAGGTCGCCTGCACCGCCGAGGAGCTGGGGATCAACGATCCCCGGGTGGCGGGAAATGCCCAGGTCACGGCCACGATGCACGTCGAAAGCCTGGCAACCGGCGTCGTCGTCTCCGGCGTCGTCGAGGCCCCGTGGCACGACACGTGTCGGCGATGCCTGGTCGACATCGACCAGATCGCCCATACCGAAATTCGCGATCTGTTCCAGATCACGGTCACCGACCCCGACGCGTTTCCGGTGGTCGGCGATCAGATCGATCTGGCCGATCTGGTGCGCGAAACGGTCCATCTGGAGTTGCCGTTGGCCCCGCTGTGTCGCGACGACTGTGCCGGGCTGTGTGGTACCTGTGGGGCCGATTTGAACGTTGAGCCGTGCGCCTGCGGCACCGTCGTGAAGGATGATCGCTGGGCGGCCCTCGACGCCCTGCGCGAGCAACTCTGAGCTCCGCCGTAAAACAGCGAGCTGTGGTTTCGCGGCATTGGGCGCATTCCCGGTAACCTCGTTTGGCTGTTTGTAGCCATGCCCGTCGCGCAGTCCGGAGATCACGGTGGCCGTTCCCAAGAAGAAGAAGTCGAAGTCGAAGTCGCGGAGCCGTCGCTCTGGTGCATGGAAGCTCGGTAGCCCGTCGCGCAGCGATTGCCCGCGTTGTGGCAACGCCAAGCTGCCGCACACGGTCTGCCCGTCGTGCGGTTGGTACAAGAACCGCGTCGTCATCGACGTCAGCTGATTCGATGCTCCCCATCGCCGTTGATGCGATGGGCGGCGATCGGGCCCCCGGCGAGATCGTCGCCGGTGCTCATCAAGCCGCTGCGCACGGCACTCCTGTCATTCTGGTCGGCCCTGCGGGGCTCGAAGGCCAGGGTGACCTGCCGCTGATCGAGGCGTCGGAAGTCATCGAGATGACCGACGACCCCGGCTCCAGTGTCCGCCGCAAGAAGGATTCCACGTTGATCCGTGCCGCCGAGGCGGTGCGCGATGGGCGCGCCTCGGCGATGGTGTCGGCCGGGAATACCGGGGCGACCATGGCCTCTGCGTTGTTCCGCATGGGTCGCATCAAGGGCGTCAGTCGTCCGGCGATCGCCACCCCGGTGCCGGTACCCGGGCATCGGCCGACGATTCTGCTTGACGCCGGGGCCAACGCCGAGGTGCAGGCCGAGTGGCTGGTGCAGTTCGCCCAGATGGGCTCGGTCTACGCCCGCCACCGCTTTGGTGTGGCCGAGCCGCGCGTCGGTCTGCTGTCGATCGGCGAGGAGCCGCACAAGGGCGACACGCTGCGCAAAGAGGCCTACGACCTGCTCGCCGCCGCCTCGGGAATCCAGTTCATTGGCAACGTCGAGGGTCGCGACATCATGACCCCCGATGTCGATGTGGTGGTCACCGACGGGTTCACCGGCAATGTCGTGCTCAAGACGCTCGAGGGGGCGCTGAAGACCGTCGTCAAGGCGTTGTTCGATGCCTTCGGCTCCACCCCCGAAACCCAAGCGGCCAGCGAGATTCTGTTGCCGTCGTTGCTGCCGCTGTACGCGTCTCTCGACCCCGAGACCTACGGCGGTGCGGTGCTGCTCGGCGTCGACGGGGTGTGCATCATCAGCCACGGTTCGTCGAGCGCCCGGGCGATGGTCAACGCCATTGGCGTGGCCCGTGAGATGGTCGAATCGAACTTGGTGGCCGAGCTGGCTGCGGCGATCAGCGCCGGGGCCGCGCCCACCGGTGACGGGGCATCACTCGCCGCCGACGGTTGAGCCTTTCGACGGTCGGGTCGCGGCGCTACGCTGTCGCCCGTCGGGCCGGTGCCCGACAGATCCGAACACCCGGAAGGAACCTGCGTGCCCGCCGAGACCCATGTCGAGCAGACCCCGTACGATCGCAACGCGATCTTCGAGATCGTGCGTGACAACCTGGCCGACATCCTCGAGATCGACCCGTCGACGATTACCGAGGGCCAGTCGTTTGTCGACGACCTCGATGCCGACTCGTTGGCGCTGATCGAACTCGTCGAGGCCCTCGAAGAGGAACTCAGCGAGCGCACCGTCGGCTTCCGCATCGAGGATGAGGATATGGAAGACCTCAAGACCGTGCGTGACGCCGTCGACTACGTCTACGGCCGGGTGAAGGGCAGCTGATCTGAAAGCGGTGACCACCGACTTGGCCGTGTTGGCGGATCGGCTTGGTTACCGTTTTTCGACCCCTGGGCTGCTCCATCAGGCACTCGCCCACCGGTCATGGTGCGCCGAGGTCGCCGGTGAAAAGTCGAACGAACGCCTCGAGTTTCTTGGTGATGCCGTGCTCGGATGGGTGGTCGCCGACGTGGCGTACACCACCCACGACGACCTGACCGAGGGCCGCCTGACCGACCTGCGCAAGGCCGTCGTCAACGCTTCGGCGCTAGCCGAAGTGGCCGTTGAGCTGGGGCTGGGCGAGTTCCTGCTGCTGGGTAAGGGTGAGGATGCCGCCGGCGGGCGGGCCAAGCCGTCGATCCTGTCGGATGCGTTAGAGGCCGTGATCGGCGCGGTCTACATCGACGGCGGCTCGGCGGCGGCGTTCGATCTGATCGTGCGGCTGTTGGGTCACCGGGTTACCGGGGCGGGAGCGCGCGACGGTATGTCGGACTTCAAGACGCTGCTGCAAGAGCTGGCGGCGCGTGGTCAGCACCCGGCTCCGGCGTACGCCATCGAGCAATGGGGCCCCGACCACGCCAAGTCATTCCGGGCGACAGTGACGGTCGGCGGTCAGCCGCTCGGGGTCGGCGAGGGGCGGTCGAAAAGCAGGCCGAGCAGATCGCCGCCCGCCTGGCGTTCGTCGCCCTGCAGGAGTCAGTGGTGGCCGGCACCGGATCGCGTCACCCTTCGGCTGGCGCGGCGAGTGCCTGAGCTTCCCGAAGTCGAAACGGTTCGACTGGGGCTGGCCGCCCGGATTGTCGGTCGGCGGGTGATTGGTGTGGAGGTCGGTCGCGAGCGGACCGTGCGACGGACGTCGCGCGATACGGTGATCGATCGGCTGACGGGAACGACGTTCGTCGGGGCCAATCGGCGGGGCAAGTATCTGGTGCTCCCGCTCGATTCGGGCGATGCGGTGATGGTCCACCTGCGGATGAGCGGGCAATTGCTGCTGGCGGCGGCCGGCGCGACCCGCCCGAACCACACCCACGTCGTCGCCCACCTCGCTCCGGTCGACGAACGGTCGACGATCGGTGACCAGCCAGCCGCAGAGCTGTGGTTCGTCGATCCGCGGACGTTCGGTGAGGTGGTCGTATTCGACCCCGACCGCGACCCGCCCGAGATCCCCGAACTCGCCCGCCTGGGCGTTGATCCGCTCGCCGACCCGTTCGACGCGGCGGTGCTCGGTGCGTTGTTGAACGGCCGGGGGCGCCAGTTGAAGGCATTGCTGCTCGACCAGCATGTGATCGCCGGGCTTGGCAACATCTATACCGACGAAGTGCTTCATGCTTCGCGGCTTCATCCGATGCGCCTGGCGACGACATTGAAACGTGCTGACATCGCCCGGTTGGCCGAATCGATCTCGACGATCCTGCGAGACGCGGTGCGCGCCGGCGGATCAACGCTGGGCGATGCCCAATACGTCGACCTGATGGGCTCCGGCGGCTCGTACCAAGACAATCACCGCGTGTACGGCCGCGGCGGCGAGTCATGCCGCACCTGCGGTCGAGGGGTGATCAAGCGGGTGATGCAGGGCGGCCGGTCCACCCACTTCTGCACCACCTGCCAGAAGTAGGAGCGCCGCTCGGCTCAGGCCTGCAGGTCGACGAATGGGTCGCCGAGCAGGTCTTCTTTGAGGGTCAAGCCGAGGCCCGGGGTGTCGGCCTGGGGGCGGATGCTGCTGCCGTCGCGGGGTGAGGGGCCGTCGACGAAGTTGACGGTGACCCAGCTGTTGAAGTCGACGGTGTGGACTCGGCGCAGTGCCGGGGTCGAAGCGTTGACATGGGCGAAGACCGTGTCGATCAGATCACATCCCGAGGCGTCCTCGATCGTCACGCCGATGCCGAGTTCGACGGCGAGATCGCGGATCGTCACCGCCGGGGTGATGCCTCCGACACGGGTGACTTTGATGGTGATGCCATCGGCGACGCCGAGCCGATGGGCGTCGAGGAGGGCGGCGACCGAGACGATGTTCTCGTCCATCACCATCGGGCCGTCCCATGAGTCGCGCAGGTGGGCGCAGTCGGTCAACGTCGCACACGGCTGTTCGAGGAACACTCCGGCTCCGCCAACCCCGAGTGCCCGGACGAACCGGCGGGCCGCCGACAGCGAGAATCCGCAGTTGGCGTCGGCGAAGATGACGATGTCGTCGCCGACCGCGTCGCGCACCGCCAACACCCGGTTGGCGTCGTTGATCGGGTCGTCGCCGACCTTCACCTGGAGCCGTTCGTAGCCCTGGGCGAGCCGGTCGTGGGCCTTCAGTCGGCACGCTTCGGGGGTGGCGCCCTGCACCGGCCGGTAGAGCGGGGTGGCCTCGGGACCGTCGCCGCCGAGCATCTGCCACAACGGCTGACCCGCCAGTCGGGCGGCCAGATCCCACACTGCGATGTCGATCGGTGCCTTGACGTATGGGTGACCGGTCATCGCCGCCTGCATTCGCCGGTATGTCGACCGGGGATTGCAGGCGTCGGCGCCGAGGAGCAGTGGGGCCATAGCGGCGATTCCGGCGACCTGGCCGGCAAAGTTGGCGGCATCGAAGGTCACCCCCACAGTGCCCGACTCGCCGATGCCGACGGTGCCGTCGTCGCAGGTCACCCGCACGACCACGGCGTCCATGCCGGTGGTGATGCGGTCGCCCGACATCCGGTAGGTGCCCTCGACGTACGGCAGGTGGATCGGCCAGGCAGTGACGCGGTTGATCTTCATCGGGCGATCTTGCCACGATGTCGGTGCGGTGGTGACGGACCGACCGGGCTGAGCCCGAGCCCTCGGGACGGCCTGGTGGTTGCCGCAGTAGAGGCTGTTGGTGGCTACAGCGGAGGGGGAAAACGCAGGACCAAGCCTTGCCCGGTGGGAACCAGGCCGGCCAGCGGAGCCACGTCGGGATTGGCGAACGAGGCGGCACCGATGATGGAGACGATCACGATGTTGCCCGAGTCGTCGACCAGCCCGATCTGCTTGGCGTCATCGCCGAGGGGCAGGTCTTGTTCGCCGGCCACGGTCCATCCTGCTGTCTCATACGCGCTGCGCAGTCGGTCGATGGTCGTCGCCGCGTCGCCGGTCGTGCCGAAGAAGTCGACGTATGTTTCGCCCGGGAGCCCAAGCAGTTCGCCGCCATTCTCGATCTCGACGGGGGTGAAACCTTCGATGGTGGCCGGCTGCGTCGCCCACCACGTCGGTGCTTCCACCGGCGGATTCGGGGTGCACACGCTTCCCGCCGGGGGTGGTTCCAAGGCCACCAACATCTGAACGGCCAGTTCGGCGACGCAGTCCGACGAGGTCAGTGATCCGTGGCCTTCGCCGTCGAACGTCACCAGCGAGGCGTTCAGCTCGCCGGCCATCTTCTCGGCCCAACGGAAGGGGGTGGCCGGGTCGTTGGTGCCGCCGATCACCATGATCGGCCCTGAACCGGCGTAGGCGAGCGGGGCCGGATTCACCAACCCGGTCAGCTCGGCACACGAATTCTGCAGGTCCTCGACTTGCAAGACGGCGGCGAACCGAGGCGCGGCGGCCTTGATCTCGGCGAGCGCGGCCGCGGGATCGGTGACCGGCGCGCCGCCCAAGCCGCTGGCGCAGTCGATCACGGTGTTGGCCTGTTGGATCGTGGAGTAGGTGCCGTCGGGGTCGCGTTGAAAGTACGCGTCGGCAAGCCCAAGTAGGCCGGTGCCGTCGCCGGTGGCCGCGCCGGCCAGGGCGTTGGCGAGCATGCCCCAGGTTGCCTTGCTGTACAACGCCTCGATCGTGGCTCGGCGGATGACGGCCTGATTGACGGGTCGTCCACCGACGTCGAGCGGGGTGGCGTCGAGCGAGGTGTACAGCCCATCCCACCGGGCCCCCGCATCGTTGCCGTCGTTGAACGCGCACGTGGGGTTCTCGTTGCACCACGCCACCCAGTTGGCGAAGGCCCCTTCGAAGCCGACCATCTGCGTCTTGAACGTCTCGATCGGGTCGTCGCCGACCGGGGAGTACGCCGAGTCGAGCACCATCGCCCGCACCCGCTCGGGGAACAACGTGGCGTAGGTGCCGCCCAGAAACGTGCCGTAGGACGCCCCGTAGAAGCTGATCTGCTCGTCACCCAGTGCGACGCGGATCATGTCCATGTCGCGAGCGGTCGACTCGGTGGAGTACTCGACGATGCTCTCGCCGAGCGCGGTGCGACAGGCGGCGGTGAACTCGGCTTCCTGCGCGGCGAGTGCGGCGACCTCGTCGGGGGTCTCGGGTGAGGGGTCGAGGTACAGATGAGCGTCGAGCCAGGCATCGTCGACGCAGCGGATACCCCCCGATCGATCAACGCCCCGGGGGTCGAATCCCACCAGATCGAATTGGTCGGTGAGTTCATCGCCGAAGATGTCGGCGGCCCGCGACGCCAACCCGTTGAGGAAGTCGTAGCCCGACGCGCCCGGGCCTCCCGGGTTGGTGAGAATTGCCCCTATCCGGTCACCGGCCGCGGGTAGCCGGATCAGGGCGACGTCGATGGTCGCGGCGTCGGGGTTGTCGTAGTCGAGCGGAACCGGGAGCGTCGAACACTCGACCCCCGCGGCCAGGAGATCTCCTTCGCAACGGCCCCATTCGAGGGCGGCGACCACGGGCGGCGCGGCGGAGGCCGGGGGGACGACACTCGGGAGGTTGAGGGGATCGGTGACCGACGGTGCCGTCGCGTCGGTGGAACTGGTCGTGGAACCGGATGGGCTGCTGGTCGTGACCTTGTCGGCCGATCGGGCCGTCACACCCGGGTCGGCCGAACACGCGGCGATCGTCGTTGCCGCCGCCGCGGCCAAGGCGACAAGTCCTGCTCGATGCGACAAGCGGTTCATGCGGCGACCTTATCGATCCCGCTCCACGGCGGGTTGGCGGTGTGCCATCCTCCTGGTGTGAATTTGACGGGACCGGCAACCCGGCTGGAGGTGGTCGAGCGGTTGTACGTCGCATCGGGTGCTCCGACGCCGCCGGTGGTCTACGCAACCGGCGACTTTCGATCTGCCAGCCTGATGCCCGGCGACCCCGAACTGGCCGGGGTGAACGGCGATCGGCGCGCCGAGTTGGCGACGGGGCGGGCGATGGCTCGACGCTGCCTGGCCGACCTCGGACAGCCGCCGGTCGGCATTGGCCGCCTTGCCGATCGCTCGCCCCGATGGCCCGCCGGTTTCGTCGGGGCGATCGCCCACACCGACCAGATGGCGATCACGGTCGTCGCCTCGGCAGGGCCGTCGACGTGGTCGATCGGTATCGACGTCGAACCGGCCCGTCCGCTGCCGACGGTGGCGGCCGAGACCGCTTTCACCCCCGACGAGTTGGCGTCGCTCTACGCCGTCGCGGCGGTCGATCGAGGGACCGTGATGATGATCGGGTTCTGTCTCAAGGAGGCGGCCTACAAGGCGCAGACCCCGCTGACCGGGCAATTCGCCGACTTCGGGGATGTGACCCTCGACCTCGGGGCATTCGCCGATCCCCAGCGGCGCGGCGACGGCGTCATCGTCGGTCCGCAGACCCGGTCGGGCGCGTTTGCTCACGTGAGGCTGGCGTTGTTCGCCATCGTCTGCGACGATTCCATCATCGCCGGTGCCCTCGCCTTCGGCAAGTGAGACCGCGGCGACAGGGTTGCGGCGAGGAGGTCGGACCAAGGGCTATGACGCGTCGGCGAAGTGCAGGGCGTGGATGTCGGACGCACCCCGCGCGCTCAACCCGGCGTGGCGGTGGAAGAACTGCAGAATCTCGAACTCCGAGTCGTCCTCGGGACCCGACGTCAAATAGTCGGCGAATTCTGCGCTGCCCGATCGTTGTACGAAGTTCCACGTCACCGAGATCGAATCGTCGAGCACGATCACGTCGTGCAGCCAGCCGTGCGGGATGTAGATCATGTCGCCGGGTTCGATGATGCCATGGAAGTCGGGTTGCACCGATAGCGACGTCGGGTTTCGTCGGCGCGCACATCGATGAACCCGCCGAACGAATTGCCGTCGTCGGCGACGGTGAGTTCAGCGGCTCGATCGGGACGATACAGGGAGGCCTCTTTCACGCCGTGGAACTGGCACACGACGGCGTCGGTGCAGAACGGATCGCGGTGCAGCCGGGTGCGGGCCCCTGTCGCGGCGAACAGCACCCCTCGGTACGGGAAAGGATCGGTCACCGGGTTGATGCCGGCGCCGCGGGCCATCGCCGGGACGAGATAGTCGTCGCTGATCAGGCAGGACGGAGGGCGCCACCGGTCGGCGAGGCGGGCGAACGCCTCGTCACCCCAGGCGAACTCGACATCTCGCAACTGGTTGTACCAACGCACATACGGCACATCAGTGTCGCCGGTGCCGCCGTCGGAGAGGTCGAACCAATCGTCGAGGTAGTCGTCGAGCGTTTGGACGTCCTCGAGGTCGAACAACGCGCCGTAGACGAGGGCGGTGAGGTCGCCGACGTCCTCGCGGGTCGATGCGGGAGTCCAGCGTGACACGTCGTAGTCGAGGCCTCGGACTACGACCGGTTGGTTGGTGGCGACGTACCGGGCGCTGAACTCCTCGGCGGTCGGCATCTCGATGACATCGAGCGGGCTGGTGGTCGTTGAGGTCACGGCGCTTCTCCTGGAATGACGATGAGTTGACGGGGGGTGGGGGCCTGTTCGGAGTCCTCGGCGGGGTTGCCGCGCCAGCTGGTGCGTTCCTCCATCACGGTGCCCTTCATCAAGAACGCGTCGGCATCGAGGGTCGAGCCGTCGCGCAGTTTCGGTGGCGTAGTGCACGAAGGCGCTGGTCTCGCAGGGTGACATTCCCGGCCGAGGCGAACTCGGTCGGATTTGAACGTGCCGTCTTCGAGGGAGTGACACTGGATCGTCGAACCGAAGTTCAACGTGCTGTAGTCGCCGATCTCGGTCAGCGTCGGCTCGGTCAGTCCGGCGCCGTCGTCGAACACCCGCCGGCCGATCCGTGCCCCTTGCAGGCGGACAAAGACCGGCTTCATCGGGGTGCCGTCGAACACTCGCAGGAACGTGTTGTAGTTCAGCTTCCAGAACCGCTCGTGCTCCCAGAAGGCCGGGTCGTACAGCGAGCAGTATTGCGGTTGCAGCGGACGGAATCGACGAACCGCCCGCTCGCACAGGATCGAGAAACAGCGTGCCTGCCAGGAGCGAGATGATCCCGGCGACGGCGACACCCGCGCCCGTGACCACCAGGGAATCGCGGTCTGCCGACTGAGCGCGTAATGCACCCGGCGAACGAGGCGATGGCGATCACCATCAGCGCCCACGAACGCAGCGAGGCAGAGCAGCAACGTGATCAGATTCGAGCGCAACTTCAGGCGCAGCCGCTGCTCGATCACCCCGGGTTGCTTGAAGTGCTCGAATTTCAGATCGCGGGCCACCGACCGGGGAATCTCGAACGGCGGCGAGCCGAGAATGCCGACGTTGCGTCCGTAGCGGGCCGTCGATCGGGACGGCGGCCTTGGTGGCGATGAGGCAATTCGGCCCCGACCTGGGCGCCGGCGGGGTAGTGCACGACGTTGCCGACATAGGTGTCGGGCGGCATGGCGATGCGTCGCATCACGAACGAGGTCGACGACACCTCCATGTTCAACAACCGCAGGCCGTCGGAGACCAACGTGTTGCGATCGAACGAGCACAGGAACGGGGAGTGATGGCGCTGGTCGACGCCGAAGTTCGAACCGGTCTGCGTGGTACGGCGCAGGTCGTAGCCGACCGCCGACATCCACCCGACGATCATCGAGCTGTCGCCGAAGACGGTGGTCAACAGGTGGTTGTTACTCACCCGTGCGATGGTGTGGGCCAGTTGGTACTGGAACCCGTACAACGGCTGGGTGTGCTCGGGCCGGCTGAATCGATTGGCCACGCGGGGCACGACGACCACGATCGCCGCGCTCCACACCAGCCCACCGAAGTACACCAGCCCGCCGATCACGACCAACCCCAGCGCGCCCGCGGCGACGCCGCCCGATGAACCGATGGCATCGAACGACAGGCCGAACTGGGCGGCGGCGTAGACCGGGAGCAGCGTCGACGGAAGGCTGAAGAGACACATCGACAACAGCTGTGAGGCCGTGAACCGAGCCCGGCGGCCGCAGCGAAGGGCGACCGGTTCGACCCGCTGAAAGCTGGTTGTCGACGGTTCGGCCGGGGAACCGAACCAGGTCTCGCCGGCTGGCACCCGCTGTCCTTCGTGCAGGGCTGAGCAGTTGCCGAGTTCGCCATCGTCGTCGATCGAGGCGTCGACGTCGAGAACGGCGGCGTCCCCGACCGAGGCGTGGTCCCCAATGGTTATCCGCCCCGGATACAACCAGCCGTGTTGGGCGAAGTACCCGGGGAAGATCGCATCCTGGCGGATGACGGCCCCGGCTCCGATCGACACCAGGTCGGTACAGACCGGAGGCCGGGCGAGCACCAGGGCGCCGCGCCCGACGCGGCACCCCGACCAGGCGCAGGAACCCGTTGTAGGCCGGGGTCCCCACGAACAGGTTGAGCGGGTCGGCCTGAATGGCCATGCGAGCAACCCAGAACCGGACATAGCGTGGGTCCAGAGACGTATCGGGGCGGTGTCGAATCGGCCGATGGCCAGCCACTTTGCGGCGATCAGCGCCGCCGCATCCTCCGAAGAACACCGCCGCCCCGGCGATCACGGCGCGGCCGTAGATCGCGCCGATTCCGTTGGCCGCCTCGATCCAGCGGTACGCGGCGGCGGTGCCGATCCCGGCGAGGAGCAGGGTCACCAGGTACACGACGGTTTGGGCGACCCCGGTGGCAACGTAGGCGAACGTCGAAGGCCGATGGGGGGCATGACCGTGTCGTTCGACCGCCCCGACAGGCGCGGGTCGCGGGCGGCAGACCACGGCAGACTCCGCCGTGACGACAAGCTCCTGGGCCGCGGTGGTGGGCGCCGACGGCACGGTGGCGTCGGTCAATGCGGCGGCCAGGGCGGCAATCGTGGAGTGCTGATACAGCTGCTTCGAACGAGACCCGTCGCATGCCCAGCGCCTTGCGGACCGTGGTCACGTAGCCGGCCAACGACAGCGAGTTGGCCCCCAATTCGTCGAAGAAGTCGGCTTCGACCGAGACACGATCGAGGCCGAGCGCCTGGCCCAGCAGGTCGGCGAGTTGCGACTCGAAGTTCGGTGCGGGGTTCGACGATCGCCGCATCACCGACGACGAACCGGCGGCTGCTTGGCGGTGGCAACGAGGATCGATCGACCTTCGTGCTCGCCAACATCGGCAGGCGGTCGAGAATCTCGTAGTAGGTGGGCACCATGTAGGCGGGGAGGGCCGATCGCAGCTCGGCGTCGACCGCATCGATGTCAATGGGCGCATCGGGGCGCTTGGCGACGAGGTAGGCGACGAGGGTGACTCTCCGCGCCGTCGGCCTGGAACGGGTGCACGACGGCATGGCCGACCCCATCGATCTGTCGGGCCACCGTCTCGATCTCGTCGAGTTCGATGCGATACCCGCGAATCTTCACCTGCGTGTCGATGCGGCCGAGGTAGGTGATCTGGTCGTCGTCGGTGATCTTTCCGAGGTCGCCGGTTCGGTACAGCAGGCCCGACAGGTTGCCGTCGATCCCGATGAAATCAGGTATGAACGCCCGGGCCGTCTCGTCGGGACGGTTGATGTAGCCCTCGCTGAGGGCCACGCCGGCGATGGCGATCTCGCCGGTTGCCCCGCGTGGCAAGGGCGAGGCAAGGCGCGGGTTGATCGGGGTCGAGAATCACCACGGCGTAGGTCGGCAATGGGCCGCCGATCGTCACCGGAACGTTGGGGGCGCATCACGCTCCATGTCGCCGTCACCGTGGTCTCGGTGGGGCCGTAGGTGTTGAGCACCCGTCGGTTGGGAGTGAACCACTTGGCGATCAGATCCCCGGGACACGCTTCGCCGGACACCATCAAGAACCGCAGGTTGGGGAGGTCGGTGTCGAGCGTCGCCAACAACGCCGGAACCACGCACATCGCCGTCACGGCCCGGTCGACCAGGAAGTCGTGGAGATCGGAACCGACGAGCTTGGTGTCGGACGGCGCCGGGACCAGGGTTGCCCCGACGGCCAACGGCACCCAGAGTTCCTCGACCGAGTAATCGAAGGCGATGGTCATGCCTTGGTAGACCCGATCGTCGGGGGCGTAGCCATAGGCGTCGGCCGCGACCCGCACGAAGTTGCAGATACTCGAGTGGTCGAATCGGGACACCCTTGGGTCGTCCGGTCGAACCCGACGTGTAGATGATGTACGCGAGCGGATCGGCGGTGTAGGCGGCGTCGCGGTCGCTGGTCACCGCATCGCTCGGGCACCGCTCGATGTCGGCGTGGACGTCGTCGAGGGCGATAGCGGCGATGCCGGCGTCGGCGAATCGAGGGACGTATCGGCTGAGCGTGAGGACGCAGGACGCGTCGCTATCGCGCAGCATGAACGAGATCCGGTCATCGGGAAAGCTCGGGTCGAACGGCACGTAGGCGGCATCGAGGCGCGACAGTGCGAGCACACATGCATGCGAGTCGATCGACTTGTCGAACAGCACCCCGATCCGCTGACCGGCGCGATACCCTGGTCACGCAGGTACTGAGCGAGTCGCAGCGAGCGGGTCTGGAGCTCCCGGTAGGTGTACCGGTACTCCCCGAAGTCGACGGCGACCTGGCGGCGAGCCCGGTTGCCGAGCATCGAACAACGGTCGTCGAAGATGTCGTGGAATCGGTCGCCCGGAGACCATTGCACCGGGCGGTCGTCGGTGCTCATCAGCACGTCAGCCGGGAAGCCCCCGCCGTCGGGGCCGGCGGTGCCGATGCTGGCCGGGAGGTACCGGCACACCCCCCACTGCGGCTGGCTGCCGGTCGGCGACTGCTGATCCCGACCGGAGACGTGCGACGGGCGTAGGCCCGGCAGCAGGTCGAGGGCGCGGCTCATACCGACACCAACGAACGCAACTCGTAGCGCACCGCAGTCTGCAGAATGCCGAGCCCTTCGGCGAGCAGCGCATCGGGGATGGTCAAGGCCGGGAGCAGTTTGACGACCTCGTCATGGGGGCCGGCGAGCTCGATGATCAGTCCGTCGGCCAGACAGCGCTGGGAGATCGCACTGGCCAACTCACCGGAACCGACGTCGAGTCCCATCATCAGACCGCGACCCTTGACCCGGGCTCCCGGCACGAAGTCGGCCATGCGGTGGAGTGCCACCGACACTTCACGACTGCGGCGAAGGATGTCGCGGGCAAACCATTCATCGGCCCAGAACTTCTGCAGCGCGGCTCGAGCGGTGACGAAGGCGTGGTTGTTGCCGCGGAACGTGCCGTTGTGCTCGCCCGGCTTCCACACGTCGAGTTCGCGCTTGAGCACGACCAGCGCCATCGGCAGGCCGTAGCCCGAGAGCGACTTCGACAGCGTGATGATGTCGGGCTTGATGCCGGCCGCCTCGAAGCTGAAGAACGTGCCGGTGCGGCCGAGCCGGCCTGGATGTCGTCGACGATCAGCACGTGCCGCGCTTGTTGCACAGCGCCTCGAGCCGCCTGAGCCAGTCGAGCGCGCCACGTTGAAGCCGCCCTCGCCCTGCACGGTCTCGAGGATCACGGCGGCCGGCGTGTCCATGCCGCCGACGGGTCGGACAGCACCGCCTCGAGGATGCGCGATGGTGTCGACGCCCTCGCCGAAATAGCCGTCGAACGGCATCGCGGTGGTGTTGGTCAGCGGCACGCCGGCGGCGGCCCGCAGGTAGCGTTGCCGGTCACCGCCAGCGCGCCCAGCGACACGCCGTGGAAGCCGTTGGTGAAGTAGATGACGTTCTGGCGGCCGGTGACCTTGCGGGCGATCTTCAGCGCGGCTTCGACCGCGTTGGTGCCGGTCGGGCCGACGAACTGCATGACGATAGTCGAGGCCGCGCGGCGTGAGGATGACGTCGCGAGCGCTCGAGGAACCGCTCCTTGGCGGCGGTGTGCAGGTCGAGGCTGTGGGTGATGCCGTCGTCCGTGATGTAGTCGACCAGCGCCTTCGAAGATGCGGGTTGTTGTGGCCGTAGTTGAGCGACCGGCGCCGCCCGAGAGAAAGTCGAGGTAGCGGCGGCCGTCGACGTCGGTCAGAACGCTTCCCTGGGCCTCGACGAAGAGGGCGGGAAAGCTGCGGCAATAGCTGCGTACTTCGGATTCAATGCCGAATCCGTACGAGGAAGCGACCGGGGATTCGTTCGAGGTGACTGGTCATGTGGGTCAACGTACGGATTTGGCTCGCGACGCTCAATCCGACCATTGGATGCGACCTGCCCGGCCGAAAGTCGTAGTATCTGCCGTGTTTCGCGTTGATTCGGCCGTCGTGGTCTACCGTCGATTTGCCCCCGATTCCGTCCGTCATGTCCCGTCGTGCCCCGGTCGATCCGCTCGTCGTGCAGCAGGAACAACCCGGGTCGTGGGCCCCGTCCAGTAGGTTGTCCGGGCCGTGTTTCTCAAGTCACTGACCCTCAAGGGTTTCAAGTCATTCGCTGAATCCACCACGCTCGAACTGGAGCCGGGGGTGTCGGTCGTCGTCGGTCCGAACGGGTCGGGCAAGTCGAACGTGGTCGACGCGATCGCCTGGGTGCTCGGCGCGCAAGCTCCCTCGTCGGTGCGCAGCCAGAAGATGGACGACGTCATTTTCGCCGGTACCGCCAAGCGCGCCGCCCTGGGTCGGGCCGAGGTGAGCCTGACGCTCGACAACGAGTCGGGCATTTTGCCGATCGACTTCACCGAGGTCACCCTCACCCGCACCCTGTTCCGCACCGGTGAGTCGGAGTACGCGATCAACGGGGCACCGTGTCGCCTGCTCGACCTGCAAGAGCTGCTCTCCGACGCCGGGGTCGGCCGTCAGCAGCATGTGATCGTCAGCCAGGGCCAGATCGACGCCGTGCTCAACGCCCGCCCCGAAGATCGCCGCTCGATCATCGAAGAAGCCGCCGGGGTCTTGAAGTATCGCAAGCGCAAGGAGAAGGCCGAGCGCCGACTCGACGCCACCGAGGGCAACCTGCTGCGCGTCCAAGACCTGCTCAGAGAGGTTCGCCGCCAGCTGCGACCCCTGGAGCGCCAGGCCGAAGCGGCTCGCCGTCACGGGGATCTCGTCGCCGAATTGTCGGCGCTGCGGGTGTTCCTCGCCGGTCGGGAGATCGCCGCGTTGCGCATCCGGATGACGTCGTTGGCCGCCGAGTCGTCGACCGCCGACCGCGTCGAACGCGATCTGCGCGACGCGCTGGCCCGCCTCGACACCGAGGTGCTGGCGACCGAGGCCGATCTGTCGGCGCGGGGTGATACCGACGTCAGCGATGCGATGGTCAAGGTCGAACAGCTGCGCGAACGAGCCCGGGGCATTGCCAATGTGCTCGTCGAGCGCCGCCGCGCGCTGGAACGCGATCGTGGCCAGTTGATGGACGCCGGGGTCGTCGCCAACCTGGAAGGCGACGCAGCGCGCGTACGCGACGAGTTGGCCGACGTCGAACGGAACCTCGCCGCCCTCGAACCCGAGGCCGAGCAACTGCAGGAAGCCGAGCGAACCTTCGCCCGGGAGCGAGCCGAAACGACCGCCGCCCTCGATGAGGCCGGAGCCGGTCCGGCGCGGGCGACGGGAGCGGCGGGCGAGGTCCGCGGCGAGCTGCGGTCGATGAAGACGTCGATCGACCGGGCCGAGAACGAGCGTCAGCGGCTCGACCGGCGACGCGTCGACCTCGTCAACAAGGCCGAGCGCTGGGAGGCCGAGACCATCCGGTTGCGGACGGCCTGCGAGGAAACCCAGTCGATCGAAGAGCCGCTCGTCGCCTCGCTTGAGGCGGCCGAGGCCCGACGGATCGCCGCCGAAGCTGCGCTCGATTCGCTGCGACTCGCCCAGCAAGAGGCCAACGCCGAGTACTCGCACTGGAAGGCCCGCGCCGACGCGCTTGGACAGGCCCTCGACTCGGCGCGGTCCCGAGCGGGAACCGAGCGACTCGCGGGTCTCGACGGGGTGCTCGGCACATTGTCGGAGCTGGTCGAAATCGACGAAGGCTGGGAGCCGGCCTTCGAAGCGGCGGCCGGCGAGGCGATGTCGGCCGTCGTCGTTGCCGATACCGCGGCGGGCCGTCGGGCGCTTCAACGGCTCGCCGACGGCGACCTCCACGGGGCGGTTGTCGCGCTCGGTGGACCGCTGCGCCTGGCGCTCTCGGCGACGGCCGGGGAGTCGGTGCGGGCCCACGTCCGCAGCAAGAATCCGCAGGTCGGCGAGCTGCTCGACACGCTGATCGGTTCTGCGGTGCGGGTCGAAACGTGGGGTGAGGCGCTCGACGCATCGTTGGCCAACCCGGATGCCGTCGTCGTCACGAGCGACGGTCACCGGTTCTCGTCGACCGGTTGGCGCCTCGGCGTCTCGGGTGGGGGAGCGACTGCGGCTGCCCTAGACGACGCGGTCGCCAAAGCCACCACCGCCCGGGCCACGCTGGCCGAACGCGACACCGAACTGGCCGCCGCCAAGGCCGAGCTCAACACCTCTCGCCAGGCCGAGACCGACCTGTCGCGCAAACTCGATGCCAACGACGCCCGCTTCACCGCTTCATCCGAAGGACTTGTGCGGGTGCAGAGCGAGCGGCGCGAAGCCCTCGCCGAGGTCGAGGCCGTCGAGCAGTCGGTCCTCGAACTCGACCAGCGCATCACCCGCGAACGCCAGCGGGCGGCCGAGCTGGAGGAGTTGATCCCCGCGCTTGAGGCCGATGAGGCGGCCGAGCAGGTGGCCGCCCGCCAGCGGGGCGAGATCCGCGCCAAGTTGGAGTCGGGCACCGCGTTGCTGGCCTCGCGCCGCAAGGATCTCGAAGTCCGTAATGCCGGGCTGCTCGATCGCCAGAAGTATTTGGTGCGGCGCTTGGAAGAGACCGAGCGGCGGCTCGAAGCCGATGTCGCGGCGCGCGCCGCGGCTGCCGATCATCGGGTGCGGATCGAGCGGTCGCTCGGCGCCCTCGATCGGTTGGGCGTCGTGGTCGACGGGCATCGGCACACGATCGAGGGTGAGTTGGCTCGACTGACCGAGATCCGTCGTCGCCAAAGTGACGAGGTGCGGGCGTTGACCCAGCGGTTGGAAGCGGCACGCCGTGGTCGCAACGCGGCCGAGAAGGAACTGTCGGAAGTCCGCGAGCGCACGCAGCGCCTCGAGATCGACCAGGCCGAAGTGCGGATGCGGATGGAAGCGGCCGTCGAATCACTGCGGCGCGAGCACGACATCGAACCCGCCGCTGCCGAGGCGACGTCGTTGCCGGAACTGCCCGAAGGCGTCAACGCCCCCGCCCGGGTTCGCGATCTTGAACGTGAGCTGCGGTTACTCGGGGCGATCAACCCGCTGGCGTTGGAGGAATTCAACGCGCTACAGGAGCGTCACCGGTTCCTGGAAGAGCAACTGGAGGACGTCCGCAACACCCGGCGTGAGCTGATGCGGGTGATCCGGGCGGTCGACACCGAGATCCAAAGCGTGTTCGCCGCGGCGTTCGCCGACGTGAGCACCAACTTCACTCAGCTGTTCTCGCTGCTGTTCCCCGGCGGCCAGGGCAAGCTGACGCTGACCAACCCCGACGATCTGCTGGCGACCGGCATCGAGGTCGAGGCCAAGCCGAGCGGCAAGAACGTCAAGAAGTTGTCGTTACTCTCTGGTGGTGAGCGTTCGCTGACCGCGCTGGCGTATTTGTTCGCCGTGTTCCGCAGCCGCCCGTCGCCGTTCTACGTGATGGACGAGGTCGAAGCCGCCCTCGACGACGTCAACCTCCACCGCTTCCTCGGCCTGATCGCCGAGTTCCGCAACGAAGCGCAGCTCCTCATCGTCAGCCACCAAAAGCGCACCATGGAAGCCGCCGACTGCCTCCTCGGCGTCACCATGCAGCCCGGCGGCTCCTCCAAGGTCATCGTCGAACGCGCCGGCGCCCGCACCGCATAGCGCTCAAGCCGGGCGGATGACCCCGCAGATGGTGTTCGGGGCGCAGGTCGGACTACGCGGTCGAAGTCAGCAGAGCACGCGCCCGTTGGATGCGGCGGGCCACTTTGGGCCAGGCGCCGGGCTTCAGAGTGGTGGCGGCGGTCATCGCCAACGCGAGGCGTTTGTTGGCTTCATAGAGTCGCAACAACTCGCCGTTGATCGGGCCGACCACCTCTTCGTAGGCGCTGATGAAAGCCGTGTTGATGCAGGCCAGGGTGGCCGTATCGCCGCTGCCCAACTCGACCTCCGTCGTGAACGTCGCAAGGTCGAGTTCCGGCTCGCCGAAGGCCAGGCGGTCGAAGTCGACGAGCCCGATGCCGCCGTCGCGCCCACCGCTGCCTTCGGCGGTGAGGCCGGCTCTGAGGTGGGTGGCGAGCGGGTCGGCATGCAACCACTGGTGCGGATGTGGCGAGCCGTGCAGCACCACGTGACGGATCGGTCCGATCGCAGCAAAACTGCGGCGGAGGTCAGTGAGTAACGCCATCGCTTCATCCTGCAGGTCGGGCCGCAGCACCCCGATGCGCCGCACGTATCGCTCCGAGCGGGCCAACTGCCAGTCTCGCCCGGTCACCGTCGCCGGCGCGATCGTGGAGACGGCGAGGGTTCCGAGCGCGTGGCCCAGTCGGCGGGCAAGGTCCGGCCCGCAGGCAGACCCAAGGTCGGCCGTGACCGGCTGGCCTGGTACCAGACCCTGCCACTGACTCACCGTCGCCGGGTCGAAGCCGAGAGGCTCGGCGACCGAGAAGCCAACCTCGCCACAGCTACTCGCCCGCCATAGGTCCACCGCTTCATCGTGGAGTTGACGGCCCCGATCATCGGCAAAGGTCTTGACGAAGCGGTCGCCGATCCGCAAGGTGCATCGCTGCCCGGGGCGGTATCGAATCACCTCGGCTTCGGGATGGCGATCGAGCAGCACGCTCATGCCGGGAAGCGCCGAGTCGTGGCCGAACGGGTAGGCGCAGAGCCACTCGGACCGGTAGGGCTCGACGACCGCATCGCTACCGACGGGCACAGTCTCGACGATGTCGACGACCGCGGCAGGACGGGTTGCTCCTGCGACCGAGTACATCATCCGGGCGAGCGGCTGGCGGTCGGGCGACTTGCGACCGAACGTGCGCACGGCCGGCGATGAACGCTCCCACCATCCGTGCCGCAGCGCAATCGCCTGCACGATTGCATCGATCGCGTCGAGGTCGTCGAAATCGATGTCGACACGAGCAGCGAGTGCTCCAGCGGACCTGGTCGACACGAGCGGCGCAGCCGGCAGCACATTCATTCGGGTATCTTGCGGAGCGGCATCTACCGAAACAAGTGTCCATTCGGGCTACGACCTTGGTCCAGTGCGTCGCACCCATCAACCCGCCTACGGTGACGGCCGTGCGAGATCAGCGACTCCTGGTGATTCGTCATCGTCAATCAGCGTGGAACGCCGAGCGCCGGTGGACCGGACAGGCAGATCCCTCCCTCAGCGAGAACGGCGTCACCGAGGCGCAGGCTTTGGGGGAAGTGCTCGCCCCACACGGGTTCGACGCCATCGTCAGCAGTTCGTCGCGCCGCGCTCAACAGACCGCAGAACTTGTCTCGGCGGCGACCGGGGTGCCGATCGCTCACGTCGACGATCGTTTGCTCGAACACGACGTCCCCCGATGGACCGGCTTGACCCGCGAAGAAATCGAGACGATCGACCCCGGCGTCATGGATCGGTGGCGCAACGGTTCGCAGTTCGACCTGCCCGGTGCGGAGGCGTGGAGTGGTTTCGAACAGCGAGTTCGAGATGGGTTGATGGACGCCGCGGACCACGGCACCACCGTGCTGGTCGTTGCTCACGCGGGAGTGCTGCGAGCCATCCACACCGGCATCGGCGGCCTCGACTCCAAGGTCTCGAGACGCAAGGGTCAATGGCTCCACGTTGCTCAGCAGAGGCTCACCGTCGGCGGCTTGGAACGCATCGTCCGGACGCCGACATAGCCCGAGTCCACGATGACGTCGTCGGTCAGCCCCGACTTCAGCGGTCGCGGAAGCGTTGGGGAATGCTGGCGTCTTGCGACAGGTCGAGTTCGAGTTGAACCCGGCCTGTGTCGGTGGTGGCTCCGACGGTGAAGGCGCCCCAGCCTTGGAGGTCGAGTCGGGCGACTCCGTTGGTCACCGAGTTGCAGGTCCCTGTCCCACTCCCGGGAAGCAGCAGCTGCGCGCCGGCGGCCAACTCGTCGATGACCTTCTTGACCAGGCCATTCTCGGAACTCGGCGCGGGCGTAACTGGTGAAGAACGCCGTGGTCATGTCCGTCGCACCATGGGCAGCAACCATATGCCACCCATGGAGCCCCGCACCCGCATCGGACGGCCCAGGCATCGCTTTGGTGCTGACGGTTCTCCGCGGAGAAATCCGTCGCTGGAGCCAGGGCGACTGTGGCACACCCCTTTGCGATGATGGGTACATGGATTTGAGCGGGGTTCCTACCGAACTTTTGGAAGCAGAGTTGGTGTCGCACGCGGCGTGGGAGACGGCGGGTATGGCCCGCATCATCCAGGTGCTCGGCGAGTTCGACCGGCGCGAGGCCTGGTCGACATGGGAGTGCCGCAACGCTCAACAGTGGCTCGGCTGGAAGTGCGGGCTGGGGTACACCGCGGCGACCGAGCGCTTGCGGGTCGCTCGGATCCTGCCAAACCTGCCCGTCATTTCGGCCGCGTTCACCGGCGGTCTGCTGTCGTGGTCGAAGATTCGGGAACTGACTCGAGTTGCGACCCCCGAAAACGAGACAGGCCTGTGCGACATCGGCATGGCGGGCACCGCTGCGCATGTCGCCAGGCTGGTCTCGGCGATGCGCCGGGTGACCGCTCGACAAGCCGTCGCCCAGATCGCCGAACGCCGTTTCGCCTGGCACACCGAAGACGACGGCGCGGTGACGATCTCGGTCCGGCTTCCAGCGGACACGGCGATGTCGGTGATCGCCGCAGTCCGAACCGCTACCGTACCTGAGCAGGGAGTTCCCTGGTCCCGGTCTGCTGCTGACGCGGTGGTCGAGTTGGTTGCCGGGTTCGACGCTCCCCGACCCGAGGTCGTTGTGCATGTCGAGTCGATCGGTGCCTCATTCGAGGACGGGCCGGCGATCGCCGACGAGATTGCCGATTGTCTGGCGTGTGATGGTCCGGTGACCACCGTGGTCGAGTCACCTGATGGCCCGGTTGTCGATCGCCGCCGCACGCCGACCAAGGGTCAGCGGCGGCGACTCGCGCTTCGCCATCGGACCTGTCAGTTTCCTGGTTGTCATCACGCCGGCCGGTTTGATGCTCATCATGTGGTCGATCATCGTCGGGGTGGGCGCACGGTCCTGCGGAATCTGGTGCGGGCATGTGCGTTTCATCACCGGATGATCCATCTCCACCATCTCGTGCTGACTCTGCATTCTGATCGGCGGCTCACGAGCCTTGACCGAAGCCTGGTGACGTCGAGCGGGGAAGCAAAGTTCACCAGCCGAAGCGGTTGGGAAGGTGTAGATGGAGCAGGATTCGATCATGACGTATCGACCGCCGCTTGACGACATCGCCTTCGCGTTGGCCCACCACGCCGATCTCGACGAACTGGGTTCGTGGTACGGGGGTGGGGGACAGGTCGATACGGCGATGACGATGGGCCTGTTGACCGAAGCCGGGCGGTTCGTGGCCGAGGTGTTTGCGCCGCTTCGACGGATCGGTGACGAGCAGCCGGCTCGCCGCAACAACGACGGCACGGTGACCACCGCTCCCGGCACCCCCGCTGCGTACCGGCAGTTCGTCGACGCCGGGTGGGCGGGCATCTCCTTCCCCGAGGCGTGGGGCGGCGGGGGCCAGCCGTGGGTGACGACGATCGCCGTGCAGGAGATGATCACCTCGGCGTCGATGGGTTTGTCGCTGTGCCCCCTGCTGACCCAGGGGGCGATCGAGCTGCTGCTGCATCATGCGTCCGAGGAGCAGAAGTCGGTCTATCTGCCCAAGATGATCACCGGCGAGTGGACCGGCACGATGAACCTCACCGAGCCCGACGCCGGCTCCGATGTCGGCGCGTTGCGAACCAAGGCGGCGCGTCACGACGACGGAACGTACCGCATTTCGGGGACCAAGATCTTCATCACCTTCGGCGAGCATGATCTGACCGACAACATCATTCATCTGGTGCTTGCCCGCACGCCCGACGCACCCCCCGGCACCAAGGGAATTTCGGTGTTCATCGTGCCGAAGTACCTGGTCAACGAGGATGGTTCGCTCGGCCAACGCAACCGGGCGACGTGTCTGAAGCTCGAACACAAGGTCGGCATCCATGCCTCACCGACATGCGTGATGGAGTTCGACGACGCCGTCGGCTATCTCATCGGCGACGAGTGCACCGGAATGCGCTCGATGTTCACGATGATGAACAACGCCCGTCTCTCGGTGGGTCTCGAAGGCCTGGCGCTCAGCGAGGCGGCGTACCAACACGCGCTCGACTACGCCCGGGTCGCGCCAGCAGGGCCGAGCGGTGGGTGCTCCGCCGGGGGCTTCGTCGCCGATCATCGAGCACGCCGACGTTCGCCTGATGTTGGCGACGATGAAGGCCAATATCGACGCGATGCGCGGCCTGTTGTATTTCGATGCCGCCCATGTCGATCGGGCGATGACCCATCCCGACGAGGCGGAGCGCCGCGCCGCCGGTGACCTGGTGGCGTTGCTGACCCCGGTTTGCAAGGCCTGGTCGACAGATCTGGGTGTCGAGATGACATCGTTGGGCATCCAGGTCCACGGCGGCATGGGGTTCGTCGAGGAGACCGGCGCAGCCCAGTTCTGGCGTGACAGTCGCATCGCTCCGATTTACGAGGGCACCAACGGCATTCAGGCCATCGATCTGGTCACCCGCAAGTTGCCGCTCGACAACGGGGCGACGCTCGACGTGCTCTTGGCCCGAGTGCAGCGCGAGGCGGGGGAGACCTCGGCGCTCGCGGCCGTCGAGGAGGCAACGACCTACCTGCGAGCGGCGTTGGCCGAGGGTCGCGTCAACGATGCGCTGGCCGGAGCAACGCCGTACCTGCGAATGGTGGGAAACCTGCTCGGTGACTGGATGCTGCAACGGTCGGCGACCGTCGCCCGCCAGGCCATCGCCGCCGGGGCCCACAATGCCGACTACTTGGGGGAACGCATCGCCATCGCCGACTTCTACCGGGCGCGCATTCTGCCGACCACCCTCGGGCTCCTCGCCGCGGCGACGGCTGGCGCTCACGGTCTCGATCTGTCGTTGCGGTAACCGTCAACGCACGCCGACCCTGCTCAACGCGCAGGTCGACCGAGTTCTGACCCTTGAGGGTGAGCAACCAGTCGTGTAGGCCGAACTCGTAGCGCTCCAGGGCTTGGGTGAACGGCGCGTCGGGGGCCATGATCTGGGCGGCGGCAGTGTTGTAGCCACCGAGGGCGAGTTCGAGCACCCGTCCGGCTTCGGCGTGGAGCGTGGCATGGCGACGCCGAACGTTGGCGTAGTCCCATGTCTTGCGCACCATCGGGGGAACCTCCTGGTGCAGCCAGTGGCCGAATGCGCACCGATTGTCGGCGGTGGCCGATTCGATCGAGACATCACAGGTGCCAGTGGCGATAGCGGTGTGCAGCCGCCGCTTCCAGTCGGCATGTGTCACGATCGCGTCGACGATGATCTGCTCCAATGAGCTGTGCTCGGTGGCGACAACTTCAGCGTGCATTTCGGTGTCTTGTTCCTTCTCAACGGCGAGTGATGACGGCGGATTCGAGCCGCTCATTCAACAGACGTCATTCAAGGTCGAACATGACGGCGACCCTCTGGTCCGAACGAACCGATGCTGAGCACCGCGGTCGAGCTCGAGCGATACCCGTTCTCGGTGTAGCGATGGCCTGAGCGGAGTCTGGGTGGACTGAGTCCCACGGGTGGGACGGTCGCCGCCCAGACCGCCGAGCCGTCCGGCCAGCCCTTCGCCCAGACCGGCCAGCCTCGGACTCCAGCGCACGAGACGGTCGCGTCGACTAGACGTTGACGAGGTGGTCGGCGTCGATCAGGTGGCGCCAGCGGGGGCGTAGGTACGAGATGATGCCGCCGCTGACGAACACGATGGCTGCGGCGACGGTCAGCGAGGTGCGCAGGCCGATGGCGTCGCCGATGCGGCCGTGCAACCACAGCCCCGTGCCGTAGGAGAGTCCGACGAGGCCTTGCCACCACGACAACACTCGACCGCGGTTTTCGCGGGGCGCGTATTGCTGGTTGGTGGCGATCAGCATTGACTGGACCATGGCAATGGTTCCGCCGAGCAGCCCGACGCAGGCCACGCCGACCGCGAGGTTCGGAGCATGAACATAGGCGGTGACCAGCGCACATGAGGCGATCAGCGCCACTTGCACGCCGGCAGAACGCCCGAACCGGACGGCGATCGTGGTCACCATCAGTCCGCCGATCACCGCCCCGACACCCTGGGCCGACAGCAGGATGCTGGTGGCTCGCTGGGCACCGTCATCGGTGACCGCCGAGCCGAGGAGCCGTCGGGCGAACACCGGGGCGAAGCCCATGAACGGGATGATCAGCAGATGCAGCCACACTGACGTACCCACCGCGAAGAGACAACCGCGGGCATGCCAGAGGCCACGCGCCCCGGCGAACAGGTCGGTGACCAGCGATCCGCGGGTGACCGCCGCCGGACGAAATGGTCGGCGAAGCGAGGCGATGCCGCACCACAAGGCCATGAAACTGATCGCGTTCGCCCCGATCGCCCACGAGGGCCCAACCACGGTGAGCACCGCGGCGATCAACGGCCCGACGATCCGGCCGATGTTCCAGCCCATGAGACCGAGCGACGAGGCCGCAAGAATCTCCTGCGGTGGTACGAGTTCGGGCAGGATCGACTGCAGCGCCGGGCTGCCCATCGAGCCCGCCCCGCTCTGGATCACGATCAACGCGGCGAGCACGTTGGGGTTCCGTTGACCTCCGGCGATGATCATCGCCAGTACGGCGGTCACGACGGTTTGCAGACCCAGGGTGGTGAGAAACAACCGGCGCCGATCGAAACGGTCGGCAAGCACACCTCCGATCGGCGCGCCGACGCCCTGTGATCCGAACGTCGCGGCGGCGACCAAGCCGGCGGCCGCCGCCGTTCCGGTATCGGCGGTGACCAGGGTGCCGACGGTGGCCAGCTGAATCCAGGTGCCCAGATCGGACACCATCCCACCGGTCCAGAAAATGGCGTACGCACGGCGTCTGAGCGGACGCAGGCCGGGCGGAAGCACTGTTCAGAAGTTACCTGAGAGCAGGCTCGGCAAGAGGGACACCGCACGTTGTCCAACGCAGCATCGGCCACGACAACGGGTCTATCGTTGTACAACCAGTCAAATGTCGACTGATTTCGTAGCCGGGAGAGCCCGCGAGTGTCCGAATCCGCACCTGCCATCGAACTGGTCCGGCTGCGCAAGGCGTTCGGCGATGTCGTGGCAGTCGACGATGTCAACCTGACGATCGCCGATGGCGAGTTCTTCTCGATGCTCGGCCCCTCGGGTTCGGGCAAGACGACCGTGTTGCGGCTGATCGCCGGTTTCGAGCAACCCAATGCCGGAGCGATCTTGCTCCACGGCCGAGACGTTGCCGCGCTGGCCCCATACGACCGCGATGTCAACACGGTCTTTCAGGACTACGCCCTTTTCCCCCATATGACCGTGCAGCAGAACGTCGAGTACGGCCTGAAGGTGAAAGGCGTCGGCAAGGCCGAGCGCCAGGCCCGCGCCGCAGAAATGCTGACGACGGTGCGATTGGGCGAGTATGGCCGCCGCAAGCCCACGCAACTCTCAGGTGGTCAGCGGCAGCGTGTTGCCCTCGCTCGGGCCCTGGTCAATCGGCCCAAGGTGCTGTTGCTCGACGAACCACTTGGCGCGCTCGACCTCAAGCTGCGCGAAGAGATGCAGGTCGAGCTAAAGCTCATCCAACGCGATGTCGGCATCACCTTTGTGTTCGTCACTCACGACCAGGGTGAGGCATTGTCGATGAGCGACCGCGTCGCGGTCT
Source organism: uncultured Actinomycetes bacterium (assembly GCA_963847945.1). GTDB lineage: Bacteria > Actinomycetota > Acidimicrobiia > Acidimicrobiales > Ilumatobacteraceae > JANMJD01. The sequence goes on along the minus strand of CAWKBX010000020.1, from coordinate 561,584 downwards.
TCAACGCTGGTCGCATCGAGCAAGTCGGAACTCCCCGCGAGATCTATGAGCGACCGGCAACCGCCTTCGTCGCCAACTTCGTCGGCACGTCCAATGTGCTCGCCGGGGGGGAAAGTGTGCGCCCCGAACGGGTACGGGTGCTCCCCGCCGGATCGACCATTCCCGGCGAAGAGACCCGGGCGGCCACGGTCGTCGACGTCCAATATCTCGGAGCCGACGTGCGGGTACTTGCTCGTCTCGCCGACGGTTCCACCATGATCGCCAACGTCGCGAGCGCTCAGCTCACCGACGTCGCGAACGGTCACGCCATCACCTTGGCGTGGCCACCCGGGGCAGCAACGACGCTGCCCGTGTCCCAATAAGCCCAACCTCCAGGGGGAGAACCAGGCATGAAAAAGAGAAATGTGACCGCCATTCTGGCGATCGGCGTCCTCGCCGTCGCCGCATGTGGCAGCAGCAGTACCGCCGAGGCTCCGGCCGCCACCGAGGCCGCAGCAACCACTGCCGCGGCCGCTGCCGGCTCCGACCGAAGCACCAGAAGCAACCGAGGCCACCGAAGCGCCGGCGGCGCGACCGAGGCTCCGGCGGCTACCGAGGCCGCGGCCGAAGAGGTCGACTACATGTGGACCCCGAACGCCAAGGTGCTTGCCGGTGCCGAGGGCCAGGTCAACGTCATCGCGTGGGCCGGGTACATCGAGAGCGGCGAGACCGCCCCCGAGTACGACTGGGTCACGCCGTTCACGGCAATGACCGAATGCAAGGTCAACGTCAAGCTCGGCGCGAGCAGTGACGAGATGGTGCAGTTGATGCAGAGCGGCGAGTACGACGGTGTGTCGGCCTCGGGCGACGCTACCCAGCGCCTGATGGCTGGCGATGAAGTCGTCGCCATCGATCTGGCCGAGTACTCCAGCTACGCCGACATCTTCGACGGGCCTCAAGGACAAGCCGTGGAACTCGCAGGGCGGCAAGGCGATGGGCATCCCCCATGGCCGCGGTGCCAACCTGCTGGTGTACAACACCGAGGCATTCCCGACCGCTCCCGATTCGTGGGGCGTGATGTGGGAGCCGGGTTCGGCCGCCGACGGCACCGCCTCGGTGTACGACAGCGCGATCTACATCGCCGACGCCGCACTGTGGCTGATGGCGACGAAGCCCGAGTTGGGCATCACCAACCCGTACGCCCTCGACCAGGCCCAGTTCGACGCCGCGCTCGCCGTTGCTCGAGTCGCAGAAGGCCGTTGCCGGCCAGTACTGGTCGGACTATCTCGTGCAGGCCGATTCGCTGGCGAGCGGCGAGGTGCTCGCCGGCACCACCTGGCAGGTCGTCGCCAACTACGCCGGAACCCTCGGCGCCAAGATCGCCACGGTGAAGCCGAAGGAAGGCGCCACCGGTTGGTCCGATACCTGGATGCTGTCGTCGAAGGCGAAGAACCCCAACTGCATGAAGTTGTGGATGGACTGGATCTCGTCGCCGTGGGCAAACTGCGCAGGCCACCGAGTACTTCGGTGAGGCCCCGAGCAACGCCAAGGGCTGCGCCCTGACGGCCAACCCCGACGCACTGCGCCGACTACCACGCCGAGGACGAGGACTACTGGACCGACGTCTGGTACTGGACGACCGCCACCGAGGAGTGCCTCGACGGTCGCACCGACGCCAAGTGCGTGCCGTACACCAAGTGGGTCGAAGCGTGGAGCGCGCTGCGCGCCTAATCCCCGCAGAACCTGAGCCAGGGAGGGCCGCGTCGCGGTCCTCCCTGACTCGCGCGCTCAGCCGCCGGTTCCGTTCGAACCGTCGGCTCAGCCTGCTGAGCACCGTCAGCCCGCCGGTGCTGTGGATGCTGATCATCTATGTCGGATCGTTGGTGCTGCTGGTCTTCGCCGCGCTGTTCAAGCTTGACCCGACGTCGCAGAAGCCGACCACCGAGTTCACCTTCGTCAATCTGCACAACGCCCTCACCAACTTCACCGTGTTGACGGTCGTTGCCCGAACAGTGGCGATTGCGGCGGGGGTGACGGTGCTGTGCTTTGTGATTGCGCTGCCCTCGGCGTACTTCATCGCCAAGGTGGCTCCACCGTGGATCCGCCGGGGCTTGATCGTCTCGATGATGTTGCCGTTGTGGGCGGGGTACCTGGTCAAGGGCTATGCCTGGCGGGCGATGTTGTCACCCGGCAACGACAACAAGTTCGCCGCCGCCGGCCGTGGCGGCGGCGGGTTCCTCAAGTCGGTGCTCGGCTGGACCCCCGGTTTCGGCACGGCAGGAGTGGTGATTGCCCTCGCCTATCTGTGGCTGCCGTACATGGTGTTGCCGATCTACGCCGGTCTCGAGCGTCTACCCACCTCGCTGCTCGACGCCTCGGGCGATCTCGGGGCCCGCCCACTGCGCACCTTCCGTTCGGTGGTCATGCCGATGCTGTTGCCCTCGATTGCCGCCGGGTCGATCTTCACGTTCTCGCTGTCGCTCGGCGACTACATCGTCCCGCAATTGGTCACCGACGGAAAACAGCGGGTGATGTTCGGGACGTTCATCAACTCCACTCTCGGAGCCCCCAACCAGCCGCTGGCCGCCGCCTACACCCTGTGGCCGTTGCTGATCATCATCGTGCTACCTCTTCGCGATGAAGCGCGCCGGCGCCTTCGAGAACCTGCTGATCAGATGCGCACCCCTGTCGTCTCCAAACTCGTCCTGGGCCTGTGGACCCTCGTCACGCTGGCCTTTCTCTATGTGCCGCTCTTCGTCGTCGCCCGCCTGTCGCTGAACGAGGCCAACTCGGTGGCGTGGCCCCCGACCGGATGGACGACCAAATGGTGGTCGGAGGCATGGAAGACCGACGCCCCCCGCGAGGCGCTGATGCGCTCGGTGTGGGTGGCGTTGGTGGCCACGCTGATCGCCCTGGTGCTCGGCACCCTGGCCGCCTTTGCCCTGCAGCGGTTCAACTTCTTCGGCCGCAACGCGGTGTCGTTCCTGATGGTGCTGCCGATCGCACTGCCCGGCATCGTCACCGGTATCGCCCTGCAAAACACGTTCAGCCGGCGGATCGACCTCGGCCTGTTCGACTTCTCGGTCGGGCTCGGATTCCACTCGCTGGTGATCGCCCACGCCACGTTCTGCGTGGTCATCGCCTATAACAACGTCGTCGCCCGGCTTCGGCGATCGTCACCGAACCTGCTGGAAGCCTCGGCGGACCTGGGCGCCCACGGCATCCAGACGTTCCGCTACGTGACGTTTCCGCTGGTCCGTTCGGCTCTCGTCGCCGGCGGAATCCTGGCGTTCGCCCTGAGCTTCGACGAGATCGTGGTCACCACCTTCACCGCCGGTTCGGGCTACACCACCTTGCCGCAGTGGATTCTGGCCAACTTCAGCCGTCCGAAGCTGGTGCCGATCATCAACGTCGTCGCCACCTTCGTGATGATCCTGTCGATCCCCCTCGCCTGGCTCGCCCAACGCCTCTCCGACGGCAACGACCCCCTTTCAGCACGCTGACTACCGATTGGCGAGATCACGGCCTGGATCGTCAGGCTTTTGGCCCGCTCGGCGTACAGATCGGTGATGTCCTTGGCGAGATGGTGCCGACCCGGGGACGTGGTGGGTCTGTGACGGCGAGGATGCTCGGTAACCTCGGCGTGGCATGGACACCTCGCTGGTCATCACATTTGTCGCCCTGATCGTCGCGGTCGCGGTGTTCGGGTACGGCGTCCTCATCCTCAATCGTCGCAAGTCAGCCAAGTCGCTGCCGTCGGATCCGAACCGCCCGTCGGCGCCGCCCCAGCCCTCGCCCGCGGGGCGCACCCTGGCAGTCCCGCCCAAGGCAGCCCCCGTCGGACCGCCGGCCGCGGACGAACCATCGGTCGCCGCTCCTCAAAGCCCTGCTGGTGAGATCGCGACCGATGAGCCGATCGCCGATGACGAGGTCGTCGACGATGAGCCCTCGGCCGTCGAGTCGTTGGATTTTGAACGGCCGAAGTTCCGCGACCGCCTCGGCCGGGCCCGTGCCGGGCTGGTCGGTGCGATGCTCGGGGTCCGCAAGCGGGCCGGAATCACTGACGAGTCGTGGGACGACCTCGAAGAAGCCCTGCTCAAGGCCGATGTTGGCGTGCGGGTCACCGACGAGCTGCTCGGCGGCCTGCGGGCGCGGGTGAAGTCGAAGGAGATCACCGACCCCGACGCGTTGCTGACCGCGTTGCGCGCCGAGATGACCGGTCGCCTGGCGGGCGCGGATCGTTCGCTGAAGTTGGCCGCTCGCGGCCCGGGCCTCCCCGACGTCTGGCTGTTCGTCGGCGTCAACGGTGTCGGCAAGACCACGACGATCGGCAAGCTCGGAGCCCGCCAGGCCGCGGAGGGCCACAAGGTGCTGATGGCCGCCGGTGACACGTTCCGCGCCGCGGCAGCCGAGCAGCTGGCAACATGGGCGAGTCGATCGGGGGCCGAGTTCGTCCGCGGCAACGAGGGCGGTGATCCGAGCGCGGTGATCTTTGATGGCGTCCAGGCCGCGGCGGCCCGCGGCTGTGACCTGGTGCTCGGCGACACCGCCGGTCGGTTGCACAACAAGTCGAATCTGATGGACGAGCTGCGCAAGGTCCGCCGCGTCGCCGATCGGGCCCCAGGTCAGGTCGCCGAGGTGTTGCTGGTCATCGACGCGACCACGGGTCAGAACGGTTTGACCCAGGCCCGTGAGTTCCGGGAGGCCACCGAGGTGACCGGCGTCGTGCTCACCAAGCTCGACGGATCGGCCAAGGGCGGCATCGTGTTCGCCATCGAAACCGAACTGGGCATTCCGATCAAGCTGGTCGGTCTCGGCGAAACCATCGGTGATCTGGTCGAATTCGATCCGGAAGAGTTCATCGACGCGCTCTTCGCCGAAGGCTGACCACAAACTTCAAGATTGCTGGGAACCGTCGGCACACTCGCCGACGTCCAAATACCATGACACGCATGAACTCCCCACGTTCCCGCCGTGTAGTTCTCGCCTTGGGCGCTCTCGCGTTCGGGTTGAGCGCCTGCGGCGATCCTTCGACATCGTCGACCCCGGCCGCGGGCTCGGCGCAAACCACGATCGTCGGTGCTCAGCCTCCGAAGATCAAGATCGCCGGAGCCGGAGCCGGCGGAGGTGCCCCGTCGGCGGCTGCGTCGGCCGAGAGCGCCTCGATGGCCGACGGCGCCAGCCGGATGTTCGCCGCCCCGATCACCTATGTCTTCGACGGCGATGCCCCGAGCTTCGATACCCCGGCCGGCGCCTGGTACTTCCCAGTCGGGGCGACTCCGACCGATGAGCAACTCGCCGCGCTCGGCGCCGCGTTCGGTTTCAGCGAGGCTCCCCGCCCGGTCCCCGCCGATCAGGGTGGCGGATGGGCGTTCGGGGCCACCGATGGCACCGGAGCGGGCCTCCAGGTGAGCACGAACGCCACGCTCGATTGGTGGTTCTATCCCGACCCGACCACGTTCAGAGCGGTCGAAGGCTGTGCCGTCCCGGCGGCCGAACCGGCGGTCGTGCCCGCTGCCGACCCGGCGGTAGACGTTGCCGTCGGCGAGGTTCCGCCCGTGCCCGATGTCGTCTGTCCCGAGCCGACACCGCCCACCGGTGTGCCGTCCGAGGCCGACGCCTTGGCCAAGGCCCGCGAGCTATTCACCTCGATCGGGCTCGATCTGGCTGGCTACGAGCTGAGCGTCACCGGCGACGAGTGGGGCCGCAACGTGACGGTCGCCCAGATGCTCGACGGCCATCGCTCACCGGTCGCCCAGTCGGTCGGGTTCGGCGAAAATGGCACGTTGACCTGGGCCGGAGGAATACTGGCCCAGCCTGTTCGGGGCGCCGACTACCCGCGGGTCAGCGTTGCCGACGCCGTCCAGCGGCTGAATGATCAGTCGTTGTCGTGGGGGCCGATGGTGCGAGGTGCGGCGATCGACGTGCCGGCCGAGGGGCCGGTGGTCGGTGATGCCGGCGGCATTCCCATCGAGCCTGCCCCCGGCGCGCCCGAACCGGCGATCGCGATCGAACCACCCCTCTGCGTCGACCCCGGCATCCTCGTCGCCCCCGGGACTGAGGTCTTGGTTGAGGGTTCCGAGGGTGCCGTCGTCTCCGGCGTAGCCACCTCCTCGGCCGGAGAAACTGGGTCGATCGGTGGCACCGGCGGCGACACGCCCACCGCACCCCCTGACGCCCCGGTCGACCCGGCGATCGCCGTCGTGCCTCCCCCCGATGTCGTCATCGACCCGGGATTCGGCTGCGGCGAGTTCACTCCGCCCGAGCCGATCACGGTGCATCTCACCGGAGTCACCGAAGGTTTGACGATGGTCTGGGCGACCGACAACACGATCTGGTTGCTCCCCGCCTATGACTTCACCGATGCCAACGGTGGCCAGTACCAGATCAACGCCGTTGCCGACGGCTACATCGAGAACGTCCCGGTTGAAGCCGTCCCGGTGCCCGCTCCGGAGACGGTCCCGGCGCCCGAGCCGCCGGCCGACGGTGTGGTCGAGCCGTCACCCACCCCGGCGCCCACCCCGGTTCGGGGCGTGGAGCCCGGGGCGTCGCCGACCGTCGAGACGGCAGCCCGCCTGCTCGTCGGTCTCACCGAGGCCCAGGCCGTCGACACCGCCTTGGCCAATGGGTGGACGCTGCGAGTCGTCCAAATTGACGGCGAGGCGCTGGCGGTCACCGAGGACTTTTCCGAGAGCCGGGTCAACGTCGCCGTCGACCGCGGCACGGTCACCTCGATTCTCAGTATCGGCTGACCACTCCGACACCCAATCTTGGGAGTAGCACATACGGTTTTCCGTACGTGCCACTCCACATTGGCGTTTTCCGGGGGTTGCGACGGGTTCCGGGGGTTGCGACGGGTTCCGGGGGTTGCGACGGGTTCCGGGGGTCGTGACGAGTTGCGGGGGCCTGCTGCGGGCGGCGCGGGTATCGGGTTTGGCGGGGTGAGTGGGCCGCGGGCGGGATAACCTGGTCAACCGCATGTTCGACACGCTGTCTGATCGATTCGAGGGAATCTTCAAACGCCTCCGGGGCAAGGGTCGCCTGACGGCGGCCGATGTCGACGAGGTGCTCAAGGAGATCCGCACCGCCCTGCTCGAGGCCGACGTCAACGTTGGCGTCGTCCGCCAGGTCGTTGCCCGTATCCGCGAGCAGTGCGTCGGCCTCGAACTCTCCCAGGCGCTCAACCCCGCCCAGCAGGTCATCAAGATCGTCAATGCCGAGCTCACGGGCATGCTCGGTGGCGAGACCCTCAAGATCCACTACGCCTCGCGCCCGCCGACCGTCGTCCTCATGGCCGGTCTGCAGGGTTCGGGTAAGACCACCAACTCGGCCAAGTTGGCCCGTTGGTTCAAGTCGCAGGGCCGCAACCCGATGATGGTCGGGGCCGACCTCCAGCGGCCCGCCGCCGTCGAGCAGCTGCGCACTCTCGGTCGCCAGATCGACGTCCCGGTCTTCTCAGAGGCGAGTGACCCGGTGACGGTTGCCACTCGTGGTTTGCAGGAAGCCCGTCGCCTCGGTCGCGACGTGCTGATCGTCGACACCGCCGGTCGCCTGGCGATCGACGAGGAGATGATGGAGCAGGTCCGCCAGATCTCCATCGCCCTGCAGCCCAACTACACCTTCCTCGTCATCGACGCGATGACCGGCCAAGATGCCGTTGAGGTGGCCGAACGCTTCCACGAGACCCTCGCCATCGACGGCGTGATCCTCTCGAAGCTCGACGGTGACGCCCGCGGTGGTGCCGCCCTCAGCGTCAAGAACGTCATCGGTCGCCCGATCGCCTTCGCCTCGACCGGTGAGAAGCTCGATGCCTTCGAGCAGTTCCATCCCGACCGCATGGCCGGGCGCATCTTGGGCATGGGCGACATGCTCAGCCTCATCGAGCAGGCCGAACAGGTCTACGAGAAAGACGCCGCCGAGGCCGCCGCCGGCAAGCTGCTCGGTGGGGGCTTCACCCTCGACGACTTCCTCGAGCAGATGCAGCAGCTCAAGAAGATGGGGCCACTCTCCAACGTCCTCGGTATGATGCCCGGGATGCCCAAAGAGCTCAAGGGCGCCAACATCGGCGACGACGAGCTCAAACGGGTGGAAGCGATCATCCGATCGATGACTCCGGCCGAGCGTGCAAAGCCAGAAGTGATCAACGGTTCTCGTCGACTCCGCATCGCGAATGGCAGTGGCACGTCCACTGGCGAAGTGAATCGTCTCGTCAAACAGTTCAGCGAGATGCAAAAGATGATGAAGCGCTTCGGCGGTTCCCTTGGGGGCGGCGGCGGCAAACAAGGCAAGAAGAAGGGCAAATTCCGGATGCCAGGCATGCCGGCCATGCCACCGGGTTTCCCTGAATTCAACTGACGTTTCCGGAAACGTCAATACACGAAGGACACAAGCAACAACATGGCAGTCAAACTGCGCCTCACCCGCATCGGCAAGAAGAAGCAGCCGCAGTACCGCATCGTCGCGGCTGATGCTCGCTCGCCGCGCGACGGCAAGTTCATCGCGATCCTCGGCAACTACAACCCGTTGACGAACCCGTCGACGCTCAAGGTCGACAATGCCAAGGCCGTCGAATGGCTGTCGAAGGGCGCCCAGCCGACCGAGCGCGTCAAGAAGCTCCTCGAGATCTCCGGGGCCTGGTCGGAGTACCAGGGCGCCAAGTGAGCGACGTCGATTCCGAGTTGGACGACGATCACAACGAGGGTCCGGCCCCCACGGCCACGGCCGTGCTCGACCATCTGGTCCGCTCGATTGTCGATCATCCCGATGAGGTTCGCGTCGACGTCACCGAGGGTCGTCAGCGCACGCGCCTCGAAGTCAGCGTCGCCGAAGGCGACCTGGGTCGCGTGATCGGCCGTCGCGGGCGCACCGCGATGAGCATCCGCACCCTGACCCGCGCCGCGGCCACCCGCGACGAGGTCGAAGTCGACATCGAATTCGTCGACTGATGGCGGCCGTCGGGCCGTCATCGTCCACTCCTCCGTCCGGCTTGCTCGAAGTAGGCCGGATTGGTCGCGCCCATGGCGTGAAGGGTGAGGTGTACGTCAGCCTGTCCACCGACCGGGCTGATCGCCTGGCCGCAGGCTCGGTGTTGCAGACGTCCGGTAAGCCGTTGACGGTCGTGTCCGCCAAAGAATCCAACGGCCGGTGGCTGGTCTGGTTCGAGGGCATTGCCGACCGCACGGTCGCCGAGCGCCTCACGGGCACGGCATTGTTTGCCGCCCCGGTCGACGACCCCGAAGCGTTGTGGGTGCACGATCTGATCGGTGCGTCGGTAGTTGAAGTCAACGGCACCGCTCGGGGCACGTGCACCGCCGTGCTGGCCAACCCGGCCCACGACATCCTCGAACTCGACTCCGGTGCCCTGGTCCCGGTGATCTTCGTTGTTTCCAATGAAAACGGTGTGGTCACCATCGACCCGCCCGACGGGCTTTTCACCCTCGACGACTGAAGATCACGTGACGGGGTCTTGTGGCACCCTCCGTGAGCATCTACGCTCCAGGCGACCCCGGTAGTTCTCCTGCCGGATGAAGTCCAGAGAGAGAGCATGTTCAAACGCTTGATGGTCGCTGGAACCGTGGCGGTTTCGGCCTTCGCGATCGGGGCACCAAACGCAAGCGCCGCGACGACGGTGAGCTTCACGTCCGGCAACCTGACGATCGTCGGGGGGCCGCTGAAGAGCTTCACCATCGGGTGCGTCGGTGGAAAGCTCACGATCAACGTCGTTGCATCGGTTCCTCCGGTCAACTGTGCCGAGGTGGTCGCCATGACGGTGCGAATCGGGCCGTCGAACACCCTGGCGACCAACACGATCGACCTGCGCCCGATGCTGCCCACGGCGTTCACCCGGCTGACCTCGACGTTCATTGACGGCAACCTCGGCAATGACCGCGTTTACGGTTCGTTCGTCGGCGACCGGATCGACGCCGGCGGCAAGGTGTTCGGTCTCGCCGGAGCAGACGTCCTCGCCGGGAACGGCGAGCTGTGGGGTGGCGACGGCGACGACGAACTCGTCGGGACCGGTGTGGTCAACGGCGGTCGGGGCAACGACAAGATCGCCACCCCGTCGGAGCCGGCGGCGCCCTCGGAGGTCAATGGCGGCGACGGCAACGACACGATCCGGATCACGACGATCGACCGAGCTGCTTTCGGTGGTGGCGGCGACGATTCGATCACCGTGATCGGCGCCGGTGGTGGGGTACATCCGTTGGTCGATGGGGGTGGCGGAGCCGACACCCTCACGCCCTCCGTACTGCGGTTCAACACCTTCACGCAGGTCGACAACGTCGGGGTGTCAGCCGGCTCGCATCGGGGCCTATGGGGGCCCGGTCAGTACTACGTCTTCAAGCGGATCGAGCAGTTCGCCGTGTTCATGGACGGCGGGGCGCTGAACGTGCTCATGCAGCCAGACGTGTCGTTCACTGCATCGCTGGCTCGTGGGGCGGTCACATCCATCGATGTCGGCGTTCCGGGCGGCGTGTGGACCCAGACGGCGACCCAGGTGACGGCACCCGGGCTGGGTGCTGTGCGGTGGGAGGCCGACCCCGACTTCCCGCCCAGCGTCACCGTCCACGCGGCCTGATCGCCGATTGATCATCGCGGTGTCGGGCCATTCGGCTCCGGCACCGCGATCACCGGCTTTACCCCCGGGCGGGGCCGCCGACCAGCAGCATGTCGTTCATCAGCGAGACGAAGTTGACCAGGCCGTTTTCATGGCGTGGACTGAGTAGTCCGGTGTTGTAGGCGCCGCTGTCGAGGTTGCGCTGGACGACCTCGACGATCATCACGTCCTCGTCGACGACCTCTTCCGACGCCTTGATGATCTCGTCGACCGCCTCGGCGTCATCATCGAAGAAGTAGTCGAAGATCACGTCGGTGCGCCCCACCGACCGGGGCACATAGCGCTCGATCGCCACGCCGCCGGGGAAGACATCGAAGGCAAAGTTGGGCCACAACCACGTGTATACCCCCGAGGCAAGGGTGCCCTCCTTCGCCGGTGCCCGCTGAATGCTCCAGCGGCGGTCGTCGCCGGTGATGCAGCGGGACTCCAGGGCATACAGGTCGCGCTGGGCCATCGTTTGATGGACGAGGGGTACGTGGTAGTTCTCGAGGTAATTGTCGCTATACGTCTTCCAGTTGCATTTCACGTGGCGAACGGTGCGGGTGTGGAAGCGATACGTCTCGATCGGGAACTCGCGGCATTCCGCAGCGAAGTCTCCGACCCACCGGTCGAACTCGGGGGTATCGGCCGCCATACAGATGAACAACAGACCCCGCCAATCGTGGATCCGGACCGAGGTGAGCCCAATGCCATCGGGGACCTCGGCTCCGAAGTCCCGAGCGACCCGCAACGCCCCCGACGGCTCGAAGGCCCAGCCGTGGTAGCGGCAGACCAGGCCCTGCTGACAACCCTCGCCGGGGTAGAAAATCGGACCGGCGCGATGGGGGCAGACGTTGTGGAACGCCCGCAACTCGCCGTCGGTGCCGCGGTGGATGACGATCTGCCAGCCCGCCAGCTCCTCGGTGACATAGCCACCCGGACGGTCAACCTGATGGCGATAGCCGACGTGAATCCACTCCTTGGCCCAGATCTCGGCCCGCTCGCGCTGCCAGACCTCGCCGGAGACGTAGGCGGACAGGGCCAGAGTTGGGGAAAGGTGCACCGTCTGTGAAGTGTAGGGGTGGATTCCGACGGTCATGGGCTCGACCGATGACCGGTCGGTCGAGTGAGCGCCAGGCTGTGATCCGCCTGCGAAGAACGACCATTGGGGTCCGGCACCGAGAATCGCGGCCATGAGTCGCCCTTGCCTGTCGATCGGCCTACGCTCGGTTCGCTATGCGTATCGACGTGTTCACGATCTTCCCCGGGCTGGTCGACGGCTTCTGTTCCGACGCCCTGCTCGGCAAGGCGCGGGCCTCGGGAATCGTCGACCTGCGCTGCCACGACCCCCGCGAACAAACCTCCGACGTTCATCGCACGATCGACGACAACCCCTTCGGCGGTGGGGCCGGGATGTTGATGCGGGCAGCCCCGATCTTCGACGCGGTGGCGGCGGCCAACCCTCCACGGCCGCTGTTCCTGCTGGGTCCGGGTGGCCGTCGCTTCGACCAGGCAATGGCTCACGAATTGGCGGCGACCAGCGGGTTCTCCCTGCTCTGCGGTCGCTACGAGGGAGTCGATCATCGGGTCCGCGAGCACCTGATCGACGAGGAACTGTCGATCGGCGACGTCGTCTTGGCCGGAGGAGAGGTCGCCGCCTGCCTGGTGGTCGAGGCCGTTACCCGGTTGCTTCCGGGGGTGATGGGCAACGATGTCTCCCCGGTGACCGAGAGCTTCGGAGCTCATGGCTTGCTCGAAGAACCTCACTTCACTCGGCCGGCCGATTTCTGCGGGTGGACCGTGCCAGAGATTTTGCGATCGGGCAACCACGCTCGAATCGAGAAGTGGCGGTTGGCGCAATCTTTGCACCGCACGCTGAAATTTCGACCCGATCTCATCGAAAAGCGCGGCGGAGTGACACAAGCGGAGCAGCGGCTGTTGGAAGAGTTCCCCCCGTCCCCTATCCTTGAGCGTCCTGCAGTCCGCCTGCCGATCAGAAGGCCGCGCCATGAAGAGCACCGATCTCGTTGATGCCCAATACCTCCGTGACGACGTCCCGGCGTTCGTCCCCGGGGACGAGGTGAAGGTCCACGTTCGCGTCGTTGAAGGTAACCGCGAGCGCGTGCAGGTGTTCCAGGGCAACGTCATCGCCCGCGCCGGCAGCGGCGTGCAAGAGACGTTCACCGTCCGCAAGGTCAGCTTCTCGGTCGGCGTCGAGCGCACCTTCCCGGTGCACTCCCCGATCATCCAGAAGCTTGAAGTCACCCGCCGCGGTGACGTTCGTCGCGCCAAGCTGTACTACCTGCGTGATCGCGTCGGTAAGGCCGCCAAGATCAAGGAAAAGCGGGACCGCTGATCCTCAGCGCCGCTGCGGCGGTCGAAACGGGTTCACGATGAGCGCCGACGACCTTGAGAACTTCGAGTCCGAGCGCGAGCTGAAGCTCGCGCAGGAGTATCAAGACGTTGCCAGTATGTTCCGTTTTGCCGTCGAAACCGAGCGGCGCTTCTATCTGGCCAACAAGGTCGAGATGAAGATGCTTGGCGACGGTGCTCGCCCGTTCGTTGAATTGCAGCTCACCGATGCGTGGGTGTGGGATATGTATCGACGCTCGCGCTTCGTGCCGAGTGTCCGGGTGCTCACGTTCAAAGACGTGAACGTGGAGGAACTCCCCCCGAAAGAGATCTGACCGTGCCCAACGATCCGTCGCCGCGCGAGGCAGTCCGCAGCCAGGCCAATCGGGCCCGCGGGGCCTACGGGGAACGTCGAGCCGCGGAGTGGTATGTCGCTCGCGGATATGTCGTGCTCGATCGCAACTGGCGATCCGGCCGGCTCGGGGAGCTCGATCTGGTGCTCGGCCACGATCACCTGGTGGTGTTTTGCGAGGTCAAGGCCCGCGCCAGCGACGCCTATGGCAGCGGCGCCGAGGCCGTGACACCGACGAAACAGCGCCGATTGCGGCAGTTGGCGGCGGCCTGGCTGACGGCCCACGACCACCACGGGGTTCGCACCCGGTTCGACGTGGTGAGCGTGACCGGCACTGACGTCGAGGTGTACGAAGAGGCCTTCTGACCGGCTCACCCTCGGCGTTTCGGAGTTGGTCAGCCCAGAAATGCCCAGAGCACGAGGCTGAGCGCCACGACCATGCCGACCGCGATGAACACGTAATCGGCAGGGCGGGCGACGAACTTGCGGTACGGGTTGAATCCCATGCGCTCAGTATGGTCGCCGATCATGGAAACCATCGAGGTCACCCGCGCCGCCGGTGTCGTCACCGTTACCCTCAACCGGCCGGCCAAGAAGAACGCGATCACCACCCAGATGTGGAGCGAGTTACTCGAGACCTTCCTTGCGGTGGGGGCCAGCGGCGACGATCGCGCCCTGGTGCTGACCGGAGCAGGCGGTGCGTTCTGTGCAGGAGCCGACCTGTGGTCGCCCGGCGGACCGCCTCGTCACGGGTTGGCCGCCATGCGCCATGTGGCCGCGGCCTGCCAGGCCTTGCACGACCTGCCGCAACCGACGATCGCCAAGGTGATTGGCGTGGCGGCGGGAGCCGGGGCCAACCTGGCCCTCGGTTGCGACCTGGTCGTTTGCGCCGACGATGCCCGGTTCTCCCAGATTTTCGCCAAGCGGGGGCTGACCGTCGACGCCGGGGGGTCGTGGTTGGTGCCGCGGCTGATCGGCCTGGCCAAGGCCAAGGAGCTGGCATTCTTCGCCGACATGCTGTCGGGGGAACAGGCTGCCCACTACGGGTTGGTCAATCGGGTGTTACCAGTCGCCGAGATCGACGCCTTCGTCGACGAGTGGGCCCGCCGGTTGGCATCTGGTCCGCCGATTGCGCTGGCCCAGACAAAACGTCTGCTCAATGACTCGTTTCAACGATCGATGTCCGAGGCGTTGGCCGCCGAAGGAGCGGCCCAAACGGTCAACTTCGGCACGAAGGACACGGCCGAGGCGATCGAGGCGTTCGTCGCCAAGCGGGAGCCGTCGTTTCGCGGTCGCTGAGTTTCACCCTCGGGTTGTGCTGAGTCCACCAGGGTCTTGGCGACGGCGTTCAATGGGGGCCGCCGATGACGATTGCCGCCGCGCCCGGGGGCTGCGGCGCTAGGTTCGGGTTGTGCGTCGTTGGCTGGTTCTGCTCGTGAGCCTCGTCGCGCTCGTCGTCAGTGCCTCCCAGGCGTGGGCTCAGGAGGAGGAGCAATCGGGCGAGGTCGTCCCCGACACCCTGCCGGTCGACCCCTCGGCAACCACGTCACCCCCGCCGATCGTTACCGAGCCGCCGGCGACCACCCTTCCCCCCGGCTGTGAAACCCCGCCGCCGCCGTATGGCACGTTCGTCGGCGAGTTGCTGGCCGTCGGGCCGCTGACCGAAGGCGACGATCGCCAGTTTGCGCAGTTCCGCGTCGTCGAGATCATCGATGGGGCGCTCGTCGGGTTCGTCGGTGACGACGGTCGGATCAACATCGACTTCGGGCGGGACTTCCGCTTCCTCAAGGCCGGCGAGCGCTACCTCGTCGCCGCCGATGTCGACGCGACGACCGGACAACTGGTCTCGAAGGCCCGAGTTCGCCCGCCGCTGTTCGGTGACAACCAGGTCGTCGGGGTCAACGACGGCGTGACCTGTCCGAAGTTCGATGACCCGGTCGTCGCCCGGTTGGCCGATGGCACGGCGATCGACGTCGGGGTGTTGTCGCCGATGCTGAAGAACAAACGCGAGATCGCGATGAGGATCGCCCGTCCGGCCCTGGCGGCGATGGCCGGCCTGATCGGCCTGGTGATCGTCAAGCGGCTGCTGATCGGTGCCGGTCGGGGCGCGAAATGGGCGGTGCGCCGAGTCAGGCCTCACCCAACGCCAAGGGCTGGTCGGCCAGCTGTTGACGAAGGTCGGCCTGCGCCGACTCCCAGTCGGGAACCGGCACCTCACTAGCCCCTCCCGGGCGGCAGAAGATGAGTCGCGCCCCGACGATCGGCTCGCCGAGCACGGTCTGCAGGGCGATGCCGTACGTCGCCAGCTGTGGCCGGTAGATCAGCACCTTGGCGTGCATCGCCGACTCGTCGGGGGCGTGGTCGGTCTTGTAGTCGACGAGCACCAGGCCGTCGGGGGTACGCACGAGCAGATCGACGTAGCCTTCGAGCAGGGTGTCACCTACCGGCGCGGCCACGAACAGCTCCCGCCACGACGGCGCGCCCGTCCCAGCCAGCTGCACAATCGGGCAGGTCAGAGCACTCCGGGCGAGCGCGGCGATCAGCCGTTGTCGCCCGAGGATGCCTTCGGCCGCCGCCTGCGACGATGAGAGGGCATCGATGTTGCGGGCATCGGGAAGTTCCACCAATTGGAGTACGGCATGGACGGCGCGCCCGACGCTGGTGCCGTATCGGCCTCGCTGCCAGGCAGGGAGATCGAGATCGACGGCCCCCTTGAGCAGGCCCGGGTCGAGGCCCGGGTCCTCGCCGTCGTCGACCCGTACCGCCGCAGGAGTCGGGGCTGCCGAGGTCGGTCGAGCCTCGGTCCCCAGCCGCGTGGCCGACAGCGTCGAGGGGCGCGAGGCCGTGGTGAGCATGCGGGTTCGCTCGGTCGCCCAATCGTCACGATCAGCCCACGGAAGCTCGGGCGCCGGACCGACGATGACAGCAGCAGGGTCGCCGACGGGAGCCGGTGAAGCCGCAAGGACGAACCCTTCAGTGCCGTTGGCGAGTTCCTCGGCGGCCGATGTTCCGGCTTTCGACTTCTCGCTGCGGCGCCGTGCGGTGCAGCGAGACGACCAGGTGGTCACGGGCGCGGGTGCAGGCGACGTAGAGCAGCCGCAGGCGTTCGTGGTCGCCGAGTTGTTCGTCGATCGGTCGGTAGGTCTCGTAGTCGGCGCCCGAGGTGAGCGTCCACGAATGCTCGGTCCACACGACGACTGCGACCGAGGCCGGCTTCGTTGGGTGGTCGTTCCGGCGACGATCGTGATCGGGAACTCCAGACCCTTGGCGGCGTGGATCGTCATGATTCGCACGGCGTCGATGTCGGTTTCGGGGAGCACCGCCTCGGCGATGTACCGGCCGTCCTCTCCCTGTCGGTTGGTCCAGGCGAGGTAGTTCCGCAGCCCGACGCCGCCGGCGTCGCTCCAGGCCCGGGCCTGGTCGACGACGAAGCGGACCCGGCGCCAGACGTCGCGGGCGCCGGGTCCCGCCAGGGCCAGTTCGAGGACCCGACGTTCTCGACCAACCGCTGAGCGAGCTCGCTCGGCGTGACCCAGATGGCGATCGGCGACGAAGCCGCGCGAGGCGACGAACGCGTCGACGACCGGGTCCGGCGGGTCGGCATCGAGAGGAACGGGGAGGCGGGCGTCGAGCCGCCACGGCCCCCGGCCGGACCAGTGGTACAGGTCGCGGTCGCTGCATCCGAACAGCGGCGAGCGCAGGGTGCTGACCAGCGCCAACTCGTCGGTCGGGTCGTCGATCGCCGCAGCGCGAGCAGCAACATCCGAATCTCGGTGGTGGCGTAGACCACGGAGCTGTTCTCGGCCTGGTACGGGATACCGGCCTCGCCGAGCGCCTGCTGCAACATCGGCAGCGCCAGCCGGGACGGGATGAGGATGGCCATGTCGCCGAGGCGGCACGGGCGCACGATCGGCCGGCGGGAGTCGGCGGAGCGCATCTCCACCGGCCACTCGTCGTGTAGCGCTCGCTGAATCGTCGCCGCAACATCGGTCGCCTCCCGGCGGCGCAGCTCCTCGGCCAACGGCTTGTCACCGTGAGGTTCGACGCCGACGAGTGTGACCGAGCCGGCAGCTCGGTGCGGTGGATGTCGAGCGCCCGGTAAGCCGGCTGGGCATCGGCGCGCCTCGACGATCAGGTTGGCGAACGTGTGGTTCGCCCAGTCGAGCACCGCGGGGGTGGACCGGAAGTTGGTGGTCAGCGCCAGTGATGCTGCCCCGAGCTGGGCGGCGGCCCGCAGGTACTGGGCGATATCGGCGCGACGGAAGCGATAGATCGACTGTTTCGGGTCGCCGACGAAGAACAACCGGCCGGCGATCGGCCGGAGGTCGCGCCAATCGCTGCGGTTGGGGCAGTTCGGGGTCGGCGGCGAGCCGGACGGCTATTTCGAGCTGCACCGGATCGGTGTCCTGGAATTCGTCGATCAGGATTCGGGGATAGCGATGGTGGAGCTCGGTGCGCACCCGGTCGTTGCCGGCGATCACGTCGCGGGCGAGCACGAGCAGGTCGTGGAACTCGAGTTCGCCTCGGGCCTGGCGCTGGGCGGCTGCGTCGAGGGTGAACCGGGCGATGCTCGCCCCGACCGCGAGGTGCCACGTGGCGCGATGCGCAGTCTGTAGCGCTTCCCATTCCTCGCCGAGGTCGTCGAGGGCGGCGCGGAATTCGTGCAGTCCCGCCTCACCGGCTGGGGATTTCTTCCAGTTGACCTTGTTGCCGAGGTTGCGGCTGGCGAACAGCTTGGGGCTGCTGTCGTCGAAGATCAGGAACGGGTCGGCGGCCGCGGCGCGCAAGAACCGGACACGCAAACCGAGCTGGATGAGCTTGATAGCGACCTTGTCGCCATCGGGGGGATCGGTCTGATCGACCAGTTCTTCCATCCGATCGACGAATCGATCGAGCGAGGGGGGTGGCGGGGGACGTGCCGAACGATCGACGCGTTCACGCACCAGATCCCAGCCGTCGCCGAACGCACGGGCCAGACGTCGGAGCCCGTCGATCCGCAGGCCGTCGCGGCGGGCGTAGAGGATGACCTGGGCCGGCTCGGGATCGTCGAGGGTGTCGAGCAGATGGGTGCTCCAACGCTCTTCGAAGGCGATGTCGGAGGCCACCTCGTCGAGCACGGTGAACGCCGGCGGCAACCCGGCCTCGACCGGGAACTCGCGCAGCAACCGTCCGGCAAAGGCGTGCAACGTGCCGATCGGCGCGCCGTCGACGTCGTCGAGCGCCATACGGAGCAGCCGCCGGTGCTCGTCGGTCTCTGCCGGGTCGATCAACCGTTCGGCCAGGATGTCGCGCGCCTTGGCCCGTAGCTCGGCCGCGGCCTTCTCGGTGAACGTGATCGCGGCGATCGCGGTGATCGGAACTCCGCAACGCACCAGCGCCACGATCCGCCCGGCGAGCGCCGTCGTCTTGCCGGCTCCGGCCCCGGCTTCGACGAACAATGTCTCGGCGAGGTCGTTGCCGATCTGATCGCGGGCGGCCTGGTCGAGGGGTGCCGGCGGCGCGGCGATCTGCGAGGCCGGCAGGTCGTCGAGCATCGAGAGTTGACCGTCGAGCGGGTCGTGTCGACGGGTCATTCGTCGTCGCCTTCGTCGGTGTTTTCGCCGATCTCACCGACACCGATCTCACCGATACCGATCTCACCGATACCGATCTCACCGACAAGGGTGAGGTACGCGATCAGCCGGGGATCACGGCGTTTGCGGAGCCACTCGCGGTACCGATCGGCCGTGCCCATGCCGTCGGGGTCGCAGTATCGGCAGCTGACGAACGGTTTGAAGACGGGTGGTTCGGGTCTTGCCGGAAACAGACCCCCGTCGACGCAGTCGGCGACGACGGCCAAGGCGCCGGTGAACCTGGTCCATACGTCGTCGGTGACGGTGAAGCCGAGGCGGCGTTTCGGGGCCCGACGCTCGACGAAGGCATACTCGGCACGGATGCCGATCGCCGAGGTGCCCTGTGCCGTCGCGGCCGCGGCGGCGTATGCCCCGAGCTGGTACAACTGGCCGTTGCCGATCGGATTTGCCTCGCCGACGGTGGCGTAGCGCGAGCCGGTGCCGGTCTTGTGGTCGATGACCACCAGGCTGCCGTCGGCTCGACGGTCGACCCGGTCGATCGCCCCGCGAAAGAGAATCTGGCGTCCGCCGGCCAAGATGACGGGGCGGCCGGCCAGGTGGAGTCGTGGCCCCCGAACGTTGTTTCCGACCCGGCGAGTTGCCGGGACTCGTTGGCGCGCAGGATGTCGTCGTCGTCGAGCCAGAGGTCGAGGTCGATGTGCAGTCGGGCGAGGTCGTCGTGCCAGATGGTCGGGTGGCCGATGGTGCCGGCCTTCGCCGCCCGATCGGCGGTCTCGTCGAGGGCCCGGTGGGCGTCGCGCCCGATGCTCGGCCGACCACGGCTGCTCGCTCGGCCAGGCACCGCCGGGCAGGTTGAGCATGGCCGTGAGGAAATCGTCGAGCGCTTCGTGGATCAGCGAGCCGCGATCGAGGGCAGTGATGACCAGCTCATCGACGCTCGACTCCTCGGCGTCGACCTGCAGGACATGGCGCATGAGGTAGCTCTGCGGGCAACTCGCCCACCGTTCGATTCGAGTGGGGGCGATCGGGGTGGTCGACCCGAATGGTGACGGCAGGGGCATTCCCGACAAGTCACCGTCGAAGGCGGTGAGGTGCGGCAACTCACGAGCCCTGATCAGCCGGAGCCCGGCGACCAGGGCATGGTCGTCGACAGCCAGCGGATGGTCGTCGACCTGGTGACCCGAGCGGGCGTGTCGCCACAGCGCCCGACCGGCGTATTCCTGCGGGTGCAGGGGGAACTCGCTGGCGGCGAGG
Organism: uncultured Actinomycetes bacterium; assembly: GCA_963847945.1. GTDB lineage: Bacteria > Actinomycetota > Acidimicrobiia > Acidimicrobiales > Ilumatobacteraceae > JANMJD01. Next base: position 541,477 of record CAWKBX010000020.1, on the reverse strand, counting down.
GCTTCGACATGGGAGGCGACGTGCACGTGGTGAACATCGGCGCGGGGATGGAGGTCGTCGATCCATCGGGAAGCCGACCGGACCGCTGAACGCCGCAGGTCGCCGCGGGCCACGCCGATGATCAATGCGGGAGCCCCGGCAACGGCGGCCAACAGGGCGCGCCGCTGGTCGCCGATACTCACCTCGCTCGGCGTTGGCGGAATACCGGCGCGGCGACGGTCGGCCTCGCCGAGCAGCGGGTCGGGCTGAGGACGGGAGGGGAATGACCCGTCGACGGCTCCGAGGACGACGACCAGGTCGCTGTCGAGGGCGAGACCGCTCGACAACGGGCCGATGAGGACGCCGTGGCCGATTCGACCACGGCGGGTCGGGCGACTGTCGAGTTCGACGGTGAGTGCCTCGCGAAACCCGTCACGACTGACCGGGCCGAGGAACTCGTCGACCCCCCGCAGCCGGTCGATGGCGGCTTCGAGCGCGTCGAATCCACGTTGCTCGTCGAGCGGCAGTCGTTGGCGAGCGGTCTCGCCCCCGAGGAGTCGGCGCAGCAGACCGTGGCTCCACTCGACCCAGTGCTCCCATTCACGCAACTCCGTCGGGTCACCGAGCAACTCGCGGAGTTCGAGGACGAACGCCCGCAGGGCCAGGGCTTGCGCGCCGCGGCGGCTGACTCGCAGCTCGGCTGACTCGTCGTCATCGTCGACACGACGCTGGGTGCGTTGGGCGTAGCGCTCGAGGGTTTCGTCCCAGTCGGCCCCCGATCGCACGCCGGCCTCGCGGGCGACGCGCTCCCACGCCGCGGTGGGGATCGGCCGTCGTTCGGAATCGAGCACCGACGCCCCAGCAAGGAGCTCGAACACATCGACTCGACGCCAATTGAGCCGATCGAGGTCCATCACGCGCAGCAACGAGCGTGCGGCGATTCGCTCGGCCAATCGCCCGGGGCTGGTGCCGTTCCACGGGATGCCGGCGGCGTCGAACTGTTCGCCGATCAGGCGCAAATACGGATCGGCCGTCGCCCACAGTACGGCCATGCGGTCGAATGGCATACCGGCCCGGGCGGCGTCGACGAGCCGCCGAAGCACGACCCGGACCTCGTCGTCGGCGTCGGTGACACTGACGACATCGATGCGCGCTCGTTGCGGCTCGATGGGGCCCTCGGCTGGCGGCTCGGTGGGGGCCTCGGTGGGGGCCTTGGCTGGCGGCTCGGTGGGGGCCTCGGTGGGCGGGGGAGGAACAACTCGATGACCACCCAGCCGGGTGATGAGATCGTTCGACCCGGCGTCGGCGAGGTCGTCGTCGGCGCGCCCGATCAGGACGTGGACCGCCGCGTGCGCGCCGAGCGCAGTCAACAACTCGATGGCCGGAGCCGACAGGCGCTGCGGCAGGGCAACGACGATGGTGCCGAACCGGGCGACGGCCGTGGCAGCGCAACGCTCGATGGCGGCGAACAGCAGGTCGCCTTCGTCGTGCCATCGCTCGTGGAGCAACTCCCGGGCCGCCCGGTGGATGCCCACCACGTCGCGGGCGACCGGCGAGCCGGTGTGGTCGATACGGCCGACGGCTCCTGAGTCGAGTTCTCGCAGCTCCCGGTGGATGCGAACGAGAGCCTCGACGGTGGCCCGGTGGGGTTTCGTGGAACGTAACGGCCCAGTGGCGCGGGCGGTGGCGACGGTCATCGCCGCCCCGACGACCGGCGAGGTGACCGGGCGGCGGCCGGCGGCGGCGAGCGACCCACCGGCCAGCAGGTCGCCCAACCGGTAGATGGTGAGGAACGAGACGCCGGCGATGCCGCCGTGACGCCCGAGGTACCGCCGGAATGTCACCCCGGCGGCGTTCGTCGGCACGACCACGGTGACCGGGGCGAGTCGATCGGTGCCCTGGGCTGCGGAGATGGCGCGCTGGAGCGCAATGAAGGCGGGCGGGCCGAAGCCCACCTGCTCGATCGTCAGCGCCATGCGACGATCGTACGAAATGGGTGTGTCACCGATCGGTCAGTCGACCGCGGCAAGCGTCTTCAGTTCGGCGACGGCGTGGGCCAGCCCGAGTGGATCGCGGTACAACGACGACCCGGCAACGAACACATTCACGCCCTGCCGGGCGGCGCCGGCGATCGTGGAAGGCCCCACGCCACCGTCGATCTCCAAGTCGATCGCATCGTCAAGGCCCGCGGCGGTGATCATCAAGCGGACCTCGGCCATCTTCGGTTCCATCGTGGCGATGTACTTCTGCCCGCCGAACCCGGGGTTGACGGTCATCACCAGTACCAAGTCGACCAGGTCGAGCACGTGGGCAACGGTCGATGTCGGCGTTGCCGGGTTGAGCGCGACGCCGGCGGTCGCCCCCAACTCGCGGATCGCGCCCAGCGTGCGATGGAGATGGGGGCATGCCTCGACGTGGACAATGAGGCGCTCGCATCCCGCCTCGACGTAGCGGGCGGCCATCACATCGGGGGTGAGGACCATCAGGTGGGCCTCGAAGGGCAAGGTGGTGTGCCGCCGCGCCGCGGCGATCACGTCGGGCCCGACGGTGAGGTTGGGAACGAACTGGCCGTCCATCACGTCCCATTGGATGCGGTCGCAACCAGCGGCTTCGAGGGCGGCGACCTCCTCACCGAGACGGGCGAAGTCGGCGGGCAGGACCGAGGGTGCGATCTGAATGGGGCGCATCGGCACCGACGGTAGTAGGGCGCCCGACGTTCCCGCGATTCACCGCGTCATCCCGTGGCGGCCGAAGAACTCCCACACCGCCTCGGCCGACCCGGCGGGGTAGTCATGACCCGCACCGGCAACGGCGATGTGCTCCACGGCGGCGACGCAACCGCTCCACGCGGTGCGCTGGGCGGTTGTCGCCGAGCCTACGCAGCCGTTGCGAACCGCCCATCCGGCGAGCCAGTCGGGAATCGACTCGAGTCGATCGTTGCCGGTATACGGGACGACTCGGTCGGCGGTCCCGTGGACCTCGATGATCGGGAGCGGATGGGTGGGCCGGCATCCCCCGTCGATGGGATAGAACGCCCCGGAGACCGGGGCGGCGGCCGCGAATCGCCCGGTCAGCGCACAGGCCAGCAACCCGGTCATCCCGCCGCCGTTGGAGTGCCCGGTGACGAAGGTGCGTTTGGCGTCGATGCAATAGGCCCGACCGAGGGCGTCGAGCAGATCGTTGGTGAAGGCCACATCGTCGACCGTTCCCCCATCGCGGCCGGGGGCGCCGGTACTCCAGCCGGGCTGGTCGTCGAGCTGGATGGCGCCCTGCGGATAGGTGACGATCACCGTGTCGCGGTCGGCCAACACATCGAGACCATGCTTGCGCTGGGCGGCTTTCGAGGTTCCACCGTGGCCGTGAAAGTCGAGGACCAGGGCGACCGAGGTCGAACCGGAGTAGCCCGGGGGCACGTGGACGATCGCCGTGCGTGTTGCACCCCCGCTGGTGATGCTCAGGTCGTGATCGCCCGCCGTTGCCGCCTGGCATGTCGGTTGACGCACCGCAGTGGTTGATGCGACCGCGGCGGACTCCAATGTGGTCGCCGAGATCGATGTCGATGCCACCGTCGAGACGCTGGTCGTCGATGTCGATGTCGATGTCGGCACCGATGCCGACGATGCGATCGCTGGAGCACTGCTTGTCGCGACCTGTTCGCCGCGGGTTCCACAGCTTGCGGCCAGCGCTACCAGCACGATCGCCCAGGTCGTCGAGCGAGAGAGGCGCCGTGATACGTGGGGGACCATGGGCAGAGCTTGGTCGACAAATGTCAGCGAAGTATGACCCGACGTGGCACGGTGGGGGAGTGCAGCCCAACGTGCTCTTCATCACCCTCGACCAGTTTCGGGGCGACAGCCTGTCGTGCGCCGGGCACCCGGTGGTTCGGACCCCTCATCTCGATCGGCTCGCCGCGCACGGGGTGCGGTTTGCCCGACATTACAGCCAGGCCGCGCCGTGTGCCCCGGGCCGGGCGAGCCTGTACACGGGCATGTACCAGATGAATCATCGGGTGGTCGCCAACGGCACCCCACTCGACGCCCGATTCGACAACGTCGCCCATGCCGCCCGTCGCGCCGGTTACGAACCCGCCCTGTTCGGCTACACCGACACGGGGATCGACCCCCGCCTGGTCGACGACCGCGACGATCCCCGGCTGTCGACCTACGAGGGCAAACTGCCGGGCTTCGATCATGAGCTGCCGCTGCCCGAGTCGGCCGATGCCTGGGTGGCATGGCTTGGGGAACTGGGATACGACGTGTCGGGCGGAGCGTTGGAATTGCTCGCCCGCGAGAACGAACGACCAGCGGAGCATGGCATCTCGACGTTTCAGACCAACCGGCTGATCGCCTGGATCGAACAACAAGACGGGCCCTGGTTCGCCCACTCCAGCTATCTGCGCCCCCACCCGCCGTACATGGCCGCCGGGCACTTTGCGACGATGTACGACCCGGCCACGTTGCCCACCGTCGTGCCGATGGCGGCCGACGGGGCGCGCCACCCGTTTCACGACGTCCTGCTCGCCAATCGCCATGCTGCGGCGCCCACCGACCTCGAGGCGCTGGGGCAACTGCGGGCCCAGTACTTCGGGATGATCAGCGAGGTCGATGCACAACTCGGTCGGCTTTGGGCGGCGCTCGAACAGCGGGGCCTGTGGAACAACACCGTGATCGTGGTGACCTCCGACCACGGCGAACAACTCGGCGACCAGGGTTTGAAGGGCAAGCTGGGCTTCTTCGAGCCGAGCTTCCACATCGTCGGGATCGTCCGCGACCCCTCGCACGGCGATGTTCACGGGACGGTGGTCGGCGAGTTCACCGAGAATGTCGATCTCTTCCCGACGATCGCCGAGCTGATCGGCATCGAGGTGCCCGCCCAATGCGATGGGCATTCGCTGATGCCGTTCATCGCCGGCGTGGGCGATGTCACGTGGAGGACCGCGGCCCACTACGAGTTCGATTGGCGCGACGCATTCATTCATCGCGGCATCGCCGATCGGTCGCTGGAGGAACGGAATCTGGCCGTGCTGCGGACGCGTGGCGAGGCGTATGTGCAGTTCGGCGACGGGTCGTGGCGATGCTTCGATCTGGCCGCCGACCCGACGTGGCGCACCGAGATCACCGACCCGGCACGGGTGTTGCCCTTGGCCCAGGAGATGCTCGTGTGGCGCCAGCGTCACACCGATCGCACGATGACCGGGATGCTCCTCGACCGGGGCGGTATCGGGCGCTGGCCGGCCGCGGTGGGCGGCGGATGAGTCGTCGAGGGGCCCCGCGCCCCCAGTGGCGCGCCACCAGCAAAGCCCGACGGCCGAACTCGTACTGCGGGTGGAGCGGGTCGCCGCCGGAGGCGACGGGATTGCCCACCATCCCGACGGACGGGTGGCCTTTGTGCGCGGCGGCATCCCCGACGAGTTGGTTCGGGTGCGAATTGACGAGCAACGCAAGGACTATGTCAAGGCGACGGTGACCGAGGTCGTCGAACCGTCGGCGGCGCGACGCGAGCCTCCGTGTGCCCAGGTGGCGGCCGGGTGCGGCGGGTGCGGTTGGCAGCACATCACGCTCGAAGCCCAGCGTGGAATGAAGCGTGAGATCGTCGTCGACGCGCTACGTCGATTGGGTGGCTTGAGCGACCCCGACGTGCGGCTCGGCGTGCCGCTCGGCGACTTCGGCTGGCGGACCACGGTGCGGTTTTCCGTCGATCGCCACGGCTCGCTCGGCTTCCGAGCTGCTCGCAGCCATCGCACGGTGCCGACCGAACGCTGCCTGGTCGCCCACCCCTTGATCGACGAGCTCCTGATGGGGTTGCGGGTGCCGGGCGCGACCGAGTTGACGCTGCGGGTCGGGGCGCGTACCCGGGCAGCGAGCGGCCTGGTGGAACCCCAACGGGCCCCGGCCGCCGATGCTCCCCCACAACGTCGCGGTGGGGCCGGACGCCGTGATCACCGAGATCGTCCACGGGACATCGTTGCGAGTGTCGGCCGGGTCGTTTTTCAGTCGTCGCCCGAGGCTGCCGAGGCACTGTGCGACGAGGTCCGCGCCGCGGCCGGAGATCTGTTGACGGCCGGCGACGGTGCGGTGATCGATGCCTACGGCGGCATCGGATTGTTCACCGCGGTGACCGTTCCAGCGACGCGCCGGGCAGTGATCGTCGAGGTGTCGGCGTCGTCGACCGCCGACGCCCGCCATCACCTGGGGGGTCGCGATGTCACGATCGTCAACTCGACGGTCGAGCAGTGGACCCCCATCGCCGCTGATCTGGTGATCGCCGATCCGGCCCGCGCCGGCCTCGGTGCGGTGGCCGCCGAACGGCTGACCGTCGGTACGAACTGCGAACGACTCGTCCTGATCAGCTGCGATGCGGCGGCCGCGGGCCGCGACGCTCGACTCCTCGCCGGTCACGGTTACCGGCATCTCGGCTCGGTGGTCCTCGATCCGTTCCCCCACACCCCTCACGCGGGAAATCGTGTCGAGGTTCGATCGTGCGTGAAATTCGCCGTCACGGTGATCCAACGCCGTCGCAGCTCCGTACCGATGATGTGCGAGAGAACTACACGGCTCATTCCGACGCCGCGTTGGTGATCGCCATCGCCCGGTACCGACAAGGTGCGCTGGCCGAGGCGTATCGACGACACGCGGGCGCGGTCTTCGGTCTGGCCAGACGGCTGCTCGGTCAACAGGCCTTGGCCGAGGAGGTTGTGCAGGAGGTCTTCCTGCGGTTGTGGAACCATTCCGAACGGTTCGACCCCGAGCGTGGTTCGTTGCGCAGCTTCCTGCTCGCGCACACTCACGGCCGGGCCGTCGACCTCCTGCGCTCCGATGTCGCTCGACGCGGGCGCGAGGACCGCGACCATCGCCAGACCGCCACGAGCGGCTACGACGTCGATCATGAGGTCTGGGATATGGCGGTCTCCGACCAGGTTCGCCGAGCGGTGATGCTGCTCCCCGACGGCGAACGCAAGGCCATCGAGCTGGCGTACTTCGGGGGGAAGACGTACCGTGAGGTCGCCAGCGACCTCGGTGAGCCGGAAGGCACGATCAAGGGGCGCATTCGCGCCGGACTCAAACGGTTGCGAGTCGAGCTGGTGGATGCCGGTATCGAGATGGGTGGTGGAGCGTGAGCGCGGATCGCAAGGACGTCGAGGAGTCACTCGGCGCCTACGCGCTCGACGCGGTCGACGCCGACGAGCGGGCCGAGATCGAGCGGTACCTCGAAGCCAACCCCCGGGCTCGCGACGAGGTACGCCAGCATCAGGAGATTGCCACGATGCTGGCCTTCTCGGGCGCGCCGGCGCCCGCCGACCTCTGGGACCGCATCGCCGGCCAACTCGACGAACGCGCCCCGTCCCCCGGTCCCGAACTGGCTCGGGTGCTGCCGATGTCGGGTCGTCGGCGATGGTCGTCGCGGATTGCCCCGTTGGCCGCCGCCGCGGCCGTCGCCGCCGCGGTCACCCTGGGGGTCGTCGCGTTGACCAACCGGTCGCCGGGTGGATCGGCGATCGAGCAGGCCGCCGACGATGCCCGCGCCGACCGCGACTCCAAGGTGATCGCACTGACCGCGGGTGATGGGGCGATGGGCGGCGAGGTGATCGTCGATCCCGACGGCCACGGTTACCTGCTCGGCAACGATCTGCCCGAAGTCGGCTCGGACCGTACGTATCAACTGTGGGGGGTTGTCAACGACGAGGTGATCTCGCTCGGCGTGTTTGGCAACCACCCCGAAACCGAGCCGTTCACCGTCGAGGGCGACCTGACCAAGCTGGTGCTTACCGTCGAAGAGCGTGGTGGCGTCGCCGTCTCTGAACAACCCGCCGCCTACGCCGGCGACGTGGCGTAGCCCGTCGGCCTGGTCAAGGTCGGAGTCGCCACCGCAGGGGCGTGCGAGACTGGCGTCGTGCTCAACGTGGTCTGTCATCCCGAAGTTGCCGATGCTCTGAACGACGGACGGGCAGTCGTTACGTTGGAGTCGACGATCTTCTCCCATCTGGGGTTGCCGTCGCCGGCCAACGCTGAAGCGTTGTCGCGCTGCCTGAATGTGATTCGATCCCACGGCGCGGTCCCGGCCGTGACGGCGGTGCTCGACGGCGTGCCGCGAGTGGGATTGGAGCCCGCTGAGCACGAGCGGATTCTCGGGCCGGCGCGCAAGCTGGCCGAGCGGGACTTGGGGGTTGCCGTCGCCCAGGGCTGGGATTTCGGGGCGACGACGGTGTCGGCCGCCGTCGCGTTGTCGCACGCGGCAGGGGTGCAGGTGTTCGCGACCGGCGGAATCGGTGGGGTGCACCGAGGCGCGGAACTCTCGGGCGACATCTCGGCCGACCTCGACGCGTTGGCCCGTCATCCGGTGGTGACGGTGTGCGCCGGGGCGAAGATCTTCCTCGATCTGGCCCGCACCCTGGAGTATCTCGAAACGGTCGGGGTTCCGGTGCTGGGCTGGCGTCACGACTGGTTTCCGGCGTTCTATTCGCGCTCGAGCGGCCTGCCGATTCCTCATCGGATCGAGCAGGCGGCGCAGGTCGCCGGCGTCTTGCAGCATCGCGCTCGGCCCGATACCGGAGTGCTGGTCACCGTACCGATTCCCGAGGCGGCCGAACTTCCAGCCGATGAGCTGAACGCTGCGCTCACCCAGGCGCTTGCCGAGGCCGCGGCGGCCGGCGTGACCGGCCCAGGGGTGACCCCGTTCGTGCTGGCAGGGATCGGTCGGGCGACCGAGGGGCGAAGCGTTCCGGCCAACCTGGCGCTGGCCGAGAACAATGCCGGGATTGCCGCGGACATCGCCGTCGAGATCGCCAGGGCCTCAGCGGGTCGCTGACAGCCGTTCTGTCACCCGATCGAGGAATGCAGTGCGAGCGGCTGCACCAGCCGTGTCGATCTCGTAGAACCCGATGAAGTCCCGCTTGGCGCGCGGCGCGCAAACAGTGCGGGTGAACTGTCGCAAGACGTGGTAGCCCGGGCGCCCGCCGAGGGCGTTGGAGAGCTTCGACGAGCCGTGGCTGGTGACCGCGACCACTCGGCGGGCGTGGGGAAGGGCCCGACCCGGCAGATCGACGACCAACCCCATCCACGCGGTCAGGATCGCCGGCTGACCTCCCCACCAGGTGGGATACACCAAAACGAACACGTCGGCTTCGGCCAGGGCATCGAGGTGATCATCGGGGAGCGGGCCGACGACATCGAGGCCGTCGCGGTGCAGGTCGAGCACGGTCACGTCGTGGCCCGCCCGCACCAAGCCGGCCACCGCGGCGACCCGCATCGATGCGGCAAAGCTGTCGTAGCAGGGGTGCGCGTAGACGACGACGGCCCGGCTTTGTCCGGCGCGGGGACTTCCCCCACGGACTGGTTCGCCGCCCGGTTCGCCGGTGTTCGGCCAGTCGGGATCCGCGGCGTTCACAATTGCCCCAGTTGATGCTCGACTCGTGACAAGAACGCGGCCCGCTGCTCGGATGTGGCCGACAGTGCGTTGTACAGGCCGAGCCACTGGGTGCGCGTACGCCAACCGGTGTTCAGCCGCAGGGCCCTGGTGATGGTCCGCCGTCCGGCGTCGAACTGTCGTCGCACGGCGAACCATCCATCGTTGTAGGCGGTGATCCCGACGATTCGCTGCACCTGGGTCAGCGACGGACGGACCTTGCCGTGAGCGTCGAAGTGGAATGCGACACCGGGGACCAAGACCTTCTCCAACCACCCCTTGATGGCCGGTGGCATCGTCGTCAACCGACTGCGATACACGAAAATCAGCAGCTCGGCCTGGCTGACCAACTCGGCGTAGTGCTGCACGGTCGGGTCGGAAATCGGCTGGTCGGACAGGTAGGCCCGGCGCTCGGTCGACGTCATCACCGGCTCGAACGATGAGTCCAGCAGGTCGATCATGTCGACATGATGACCATTGCGGTCGAGGGTCGAGGTGACCGCGTTGATCACCTCGCTGCCGATGACCGACTCGCGGTTCCCGTTGAAGATGATCAGCGCCCGCATCCTGCGACGCAGGGTAGTTGGTTGTATGGAGCCGTTCTTGGCACGGAGGACGAATGAGTCAGGTGATTTGATTCGGGGCAGAATCTCCGCGGAGCACGGCGAGAGCGTTGGTTGCCGCCAGCGTCGCCATCGCCGTGCGCGTCTCGACCGTTGCCGAGCCGAGGTGGGGGATGATCACCGCGTTGTCGAGAGGAATCAACCCCGGGTGAATCGCCGGCTCGTTCTCGAACACGTCGAGCCCGGCTCCGGAGATCTGCCCGCTGACCAGGGCATCTACCAGCGCAGCCTCATCGACGACGGGGCCGCGGGCGGTGTTGATCAGATACGCCGTTGGCTTCATCGCTCCGAACTGCTCGGCGCCGATGAGATGGTGGGTGGTGGGGGAGTACGGGCAGTGGAGCGAAACGACATCGCTGGTGGCGAGCAGTTCGTCCATGCTCAAGCGTTGCGCGCCCAGATCGGCGACGAGGGCCGCGTCGGCCTCGCTGCGGTTCGAATAGGCGATCGTCATGCCGAATGCCTTGGCTCGCCGGGCCGTCGCCGCGCCGATCTGGCCCATACCCACGATGCCGAGTTGACGGCCCTGAATGCCGGTTCCGAGCATGTAGAACATGCCCCACTGCCAGGGTTCGCCCGATCGCAACACCCGCTCGCCCTCGGCGAGTCGTCGGGTGACCATCAAGATGAGCCCCATGGCGATGTCGGCGGTGGCGTCGGTGAGCACACCCGGAGTGTTGGTGGCGATCACCCCATGGTCACGACAGGCGGGGACGTCGATGTTGTTGTAACCGACGGCGACGTTCGAAACGACTCTCAACTGTGGGCCGGCAGCCTGGAGCAGCTCGGCGTCGACCTTCTCGGTCAACAACGTGACGAGGGCGTCGGCTCCGTGGACCGCGGTAAGCAGGTCGGCTCGTGAGATCGGGCCGAGGCCGCCCCAGGCCCACACGTCGTGCCCCGCAGCCTGCAGCATTTCAAGACCGGCATCGGGAATCTTGCCGGTGACGACAACTCTCGACCCGCCGCTCATGATCCAGCCTCGATCCATTGGCCGAGCAGGCCGAGGCCTTCGCTGATGTCGGCCGTCGAGATGCCCGAGTAGGCGAAGCGGATGTAGTCGCGCTGTTCGCCGGGCTGCGGGCGGCCGAAGTGGCGGCGGGTGCAGAACGACACGCCGGTCTCGTGCAACGCCGCCGTGGCGAACTGGGCGACGTCATCGAAGCCCAGGCGCTTCATCGAATCGGTCACATCGGGAAAGAGGTAGAAGGTCGCCTCGGGGCGGCTCACCGACATACCCGGAATCGTCGAGATGATGTCGACGGCGGTGTCGCGGCGCTCCTTGAGCACGTCGAGCATTGCCAGGCATTCGGTCTGGTCGCCGCGGATGCCCTCGACGCCGGCGTGCTGCACGAAGTGGGTGGTGCACGACTCGTCGTTGGTGTTGAGCTTGGCGACCATCGCCGCGAAATCGGCCGGACCGACCGCCGCTCCGAGCCGCCAACCGGTCATCGCGAACTTCTTCGAGAACGTGTACAGGATGACCGTGCGTTCCTGCATGCCGGGCAACGAGGCGATCGATTTCGAGGTGCCCGAGTAGCGCATCTCGAAATACGCCTCGTCCGACAGGACCCACAGGTCGTGGGCCTGGGCGAGCTCGGCGATCGCCTCGCGCTCGGCATCGGTCGACTCGGCCCCGATCGGGTTCTGCAGGTCGTTGTAGATGATCGCCTTGGTCCGCGGGGTGATCATCGAGCGGATGTGATCGAGATCGATGGCGAAACCCGACTCGGTCGGCAGGTAGCCGTACGACTTGGCGATGCCGCCGAAATACTCGATCTGACTCTCGTAGATCGGGTAGCCGGGGTTGGGGTAGAGCACTTCGTCGCCGGGGTTCATCACGGCCTGGATGAACTTGGTGATCACCGGCTTGCCGCCCGGCTGCACGACGACCTGGGCGGGGTCGTAGGTCAGGCCGCGTCGCGAACCGATGTCGTCGGCGAGCGCGGTACGCAACTCGGGGATACCGGCGGCCGCGCAGTAGCCGGTCTTGCCGGCGGCGATTGCTTCGTCCATTGCTCGCACGACGTTCGACGGGGTGGCGAGGTTGAGGTCGCCGAGGTGGAACGGATACACCCGGTTCCCCTTCGATGCCCACTCGGCGGCGGCCAGCGACACGGCGAATGCCGTCTCGGTTCCGAGTCGATCCAACCGTTCGGCCAAAGCCATGTGCGTCCCACTTCCATTCGGATCTGACGATCGCCGTTGATCACGCCAGAGGCCCGCGTCGTTGCGGGATTGTACGAACTGTAAAGGGTCGCGTGTGCTGAATGGCGAGCGAACCAGCGACTACCGTTCTGCGATGGCCAAAGATGAAGTCCAAGAGGCTCACGAAGAACTGGTGAGCGAGTACGAGCAGTTCCGCAAGCAGTACGGCAAGGTCCTCGAAGCGGTACAACGCGTCAGCGACGCCGAAGTGCTCGACGACATCCACGGGCTACTTGAGCGGCTCGAAGATGTGGTCAAGGAGGTCCGCACCGGTGGGGTGCTGAAGGGCGGCGCCAAGGGCCATCGCCGAGCCCGCGAGGCGTACCTGAAGCTCACGACCACGACCGGAGGGGCGGCCTGAGCCCGCACCCGCTGGCGCCCCTGTCGGCTGCGGAGACCACCGTTGCCGCTGCGGTGGTGCGTTCGATCGATGGTCTGGGACCACGGTTGCGGTTCACCTCGATCGAGACCCGCGAGCCGGGAAAGGCCGAGTATCTCGCGTGGCGCGACCACGGCGGGGCCTGCCCGCCCCGCGAGGCATTCGTCGTGTTCATCGACTGCGACGCCGCTCGGGGCATGGAAGCGGTGGTCGATCTCGACGATCCGCGGGTTGTTCGCCATGACGTACTCGCCGCGGGCGTCCAACCCGGGGTGCACATCGAGGAGTTCCACTTGGCCGGCGAGGTGGTGCGCGCCGATCCCGCGCTACGTCGCGGCCCTCGCCGCCCGCGGTATCGACGACCCCTCGCTGGTCCATGTCGAAGCCTGGTCGGCCGGATCGTTCGAAGAACGCGGCCGGCGATTGGTGCGGGCGATCGCCTGGTTGGGAACGGCCGAAGAGGTCGATAACCAGTACGCCCGGCCGCTGTATGGGCTGGTCGCCGTCATCGACCTCAACTCGATGGAGATGGTCCGGCTCGATGACCACGCGCCGGGCACCCCGCCGCCGAGCCGGTCGTGGCCGTATCACGATGGCGGGGGTTCGCCGTCGCGCAACGATCTCAAGCCGATCGTCATCACCCAACCGGAGGGACCGAGTTTCACGATCGATGACGATCGTCGGCTCCGCTGGCAGAAGTGGGAGATCATCGTCGGCTTCCATCCCCGCGAGGGACTGGTGCTGCACGATGTGGCGTACCACGATGCCGGGACGAGGACGGCAGATCTGCCATCGGGCTTCGATCGCCGAACTGGTCATTCCATACGGCGACCCGAACCCCACGGTGCATTTCAAGAACGTGTTCGACACCGGTGAGTACGGACTCGGGCCGTTGGTCAACTCGCTGTCGCTCGGTTGCGATTGCCTGGGCGAGATCCGTTACCTCGACGTGGTGTCGAACGCTGCTGGACGGTTCGCCCGAGCGTGATCCCGCAGGCGATCTGCATCCACGAGGAGGACGACAACATCCTCTGGAAGCACACGCATTTCTCCGGGCGGGTCGATCGGGCGCGATCGCGCCGGTTGGTGATCTCGACGTTCACGACGGTCGGCAACTACGAGTACGGCTACTTCTGGTATTTCCATCAGGACGGCTCGTGGCAGTTCGAGGCCAAGCTGACCGGCATCGTGCACACGGCCGGAGTCGCGTCTGGTTCGGTGAGGTCGCCGCACTCGTTGCCGTTGGGTGATGGGTTCGTCACCAGCGCCCATCAGCACTTCTTCTGCGCCCGGCTCGATCTCGACATCGACGGTGTGGACAATGCCGTCTACCAGGTGGAATACGCCGGCGACCCCTGGGGGCCGGAGAACCCCGATGGTATGGCGTTCCGCGAGGTCACCACGCTGCTGGAGCGTGAGTCGTCTGCGCAGTGCGATGTGTCGGCGGAATCGGCGCGTCGGTTCAGGGTCGTCAACGAGACCCGCTGCAATCGCATCGGCGACCCGGTCGCCTACGAACTGATGCCCGGCGACTCTGTTCGCCCGATGGCCCAGCCGGGCTCCTCGGTGCGGACGCGAGCCGGGCATGCTCGACCATCAGCTGTGGGTCACGCCGTACGATCGTGACGAGCGATACCCGGCGGGGGAGTATCCGAACCAGTCGGGGCCGGGCGAGGGCGTGACCCAGTGGATGACAGCCGATCGCCCGCTCGTCGACACCGATGTCGTGCTCTGGTACGTGCTCGGCGCCCACCACTTCCCGCGGCTCGAGGACTGGCCGGTGATGCCCGTCGTCAAGGTCGGCTTCCACCTGCGGCCCGTCGGCTTCTTCGACCGCAACCCCGCGCTCGACGTGCCGCCTCCGTCGTGCGCTCACTGCCACCCATCGGGCTGACGTGAGTTGACTCGGGCGACGTCGGTTGACGCAACCTCGCACCGGGCCCAGGCGGATAGCCTGCGCCCGGTGTCGGTCGAGCAGCCCTTCCGCTCCGCGTCGGCCCGACCGCCGACGCCACGGTCTCGGCCGCGGCCTGGTCAGCGGGCCAACCGCGGCCCCGTCACCCCGGATGCCGACGAACAAGCGGTGTTTCGGCGTCGACGAATCGCGGTCTCCTCGATCGGTATCGGCGTTGTCGTCGCCACCGTTGCCCTGATCGTCGGCCTCAACCGTTCCGACCCGCCACCCGACCGGTCGCGGCGTGTTGCCGATCGAGGGTTGGGCTCCCTATTGGGCGCTCGAGGAGTCCCTCGCCGACCTGCCGTTGCGGGCCCCACTGCTGCGGGAGGTGTCGCCGTTCTGGTTCTCGGCGACCGGACCGACCACGATCACCGCCGACCCGAACGTCAACGGCGACCGCGCCCGGCAGTTCATCCAGACGGCTCGGCGAGCGGGACTGCCGGTGGTGCCCTCGATCTTCGACGGCACCGATGCCGGGGAGATGGCCGCCACCCTGGCCGATCCGGCGTCGCGGTCCGCCCATGTGGACACCATCGTTCGGTTCGTCAAACAGGGCAAATACGCCGGAATCGATCTCGATTACGAGCAGTTCGCCTTTGCCGACGATCGCTCGACGTGGGCCACGACCCGGCCGAACTGGGTGGCGTTCGTCACCGAACTGGCCGGGCGTCTGCATGCCGAACAGCGCACGCTGACCGTCTCGATTCCGCCGGTCTACGACGATGGCCAAACGTCCGACAGCGGCTATTGGGTCTATGACTACGCGGCGATGGCCAACGTGGTCGATCGCATCAGAGTGATGGCCTACGACTACTCCACGTCGGTCGCCGGTCCCATTGCTCCGCTGGACTGGGTCTCCAAGGTGGTTGCGGGGGTGACCGCGGCGTCGGGCGATCCGAGCAAATTGGTGCTCGGCGTGCCGCTGTACGGCTACACGTGGGCGACGGCGTCATCGGGCGGGTGCAGTGGCGACCAGCTCGACCGCTCGACGATTCACATTCGCTCGGCGGCCGAGTTGATCGCCCGCCGGGCGGCCGTGCCGATGTTCGATGCGGTTGCGGGGGAGTGGGCGTTCACCTACACGATCGCGCCTGACACTACGTCGACGTGCACCCAGACCCGTCAGGCCTGGTATGTCGATGCCGCCGGGGCCAAGGTTCGCGCCCAGCTCGCCGCCGATGCCGGTTGGGCCGGCGTGTCGTTGTGGGCGCTCGGCTACGACGATCAGTCGGTGTGGACGGCGTTCGCCCCGCCGGTGACCACGACGACCGTGCCGTAGACGCCCGGCTTGCCGGCTGAACTCGACAACCGCCGGGATTGGTTGGAGGCCCGGGCGAGGGTGGCGGGAGGTGCGTCAGCCGGGCCCACCGGGAAGGCCGAACCCGGAGAGGTCGATGTCGATGCCGTGCACCTCGATGCCGTGGGTGTCGATGCCATGTACATCGATGCCGTGCGTGTCGATGCCCGATCCCGACCCCGGTCCTGCCTGGGGTGCCTCGGGTGCGGCGATGTGATCGAGCAGCGCTTTCATCGTCAGCCGGTCAGGATCGGACAGCGCGGCAGCGGTGGTGGCGATGGCGAACTGCGGGTCGGGGTCCCACAGCGGGTCGGCCGGGCGACGCAGTTGTGCCGCGGCCAGGACCGCGGCGGCGCTGACGTCGGGGGGCCCGGCCCGGCGGGCGTTGAGGTAGTTCGTCATGCACTGGCCCATCGCATTGTCGAGCCCATCGACCTCCAAGCGGCGACCGACGAACGACGTCGGGACCGTGCGGGACCTGCCCCGGTCGGTCGGCTCCTCGCCCTCACGGCAGCGCACTCGGATCTTCAGTGCGAAGTTGCCGTCGGCGGGCCGGTTCGAGACGCGCAACTCGTTGTCGAGCAGGCTGACCTGAAGTGCGATCGACTTCGGGGACCATCCCGCGTCGGGGACCACGCTGAGCAGGACCTCCCCGGTGTCGCCAGGATCGATTCCGAGGCCGTTGATCGTCCAGGTCACTTTCGGGTCGCGGTAGCCATGGGGTTGAGCGGTGACGATGAGCAGTTGCACATCCTCGTAGACGTGGTAGTCGAACTCGTGCTCGCCGCAGTCGGGCCACACGTCGAACGTCCGCCGGCCCGATTCGATCTCGGTGCTGCCGAGCACGTTCGGTTCGCCGGCGACGACGAAGATGCCGCGATTGGCGATCTCGGCACCGGTGAGACGCGGCCGGGTCACCACCGTCGGCTGGGCGGCCAGGTAGTTCATCCGAGCGAAGCAGTAGACCGGTAGGCCTTTGACGTCGACGTTGTGGGTGACGACGATCCGGTTGGAGACATCGCCGTCGTCGAATGACAAGGCGATGGTGTCGTCGAGCGGTGAGTTCGGGTCATAGACCCGCAGCGTCACCTGGTGGCCGTGTACGGCATATCCGTAGGCGAGGACCTGATGGCATTTTCCCAGTTCACCGGGGTTGAGCGTCTTGACGGTGATGACCACCATCGGCGACGGTCTGCCGGCGTCGATGTCGGCGCGGGTGATCGGCCACTCCTGATGCGCCATCACCGCCGCTCGGCCATTGGCCAGGCCGAGTGTGCTGAGCGCGTTCTCATCCGAGTCCGGGTAGATCGGGTTGGCCAGTTTCATGATCAGCGACACGGTGTCGAGGTCGAACGAGGCGAACAAACGCTCGACGAGGTAGTTGAACAGTGGCACGCCCTCGCCCTGGGGTGCGGCCATGTCCTGGGGAATCTCCATCCCGGCGAGGAAGTAGTCGAGGGCGGCGTAGGTCATCCCGCCGCACAACCCGTTGTCGGCATTGCCGAACTTGGCATCGACGAACGATCCGCGTAGTGGGGGCAGGCTGTATGGGGTGTCATCCCACTGGTTGGTGAAGATGAAACCGTCGCGCGACGGCAGGAAGTCGGTGAGTGTCTCGCCGGCCGGCCGGACGGTGAAATGAACGGTCGACCCGTTCGGTGCCTGGCTCCAGAACGCATAGTGCTCGTCATCGGTGTTGGTGTGGAAGGACTTCGATCCCGCGAACGGCGCGTCCCAGTGGAGGTACACGGTGTGGGCGGCGTTGTCACCGACTTGGTACGTGGCACGGCCTTCGGTTCCTCGTGCCGCGGCGAACACCCCGGAGCTGTCGGAGCCCATCACTGCCACGCTCCACGGTTCGATTCTCGGCGGCGGCGCAGCCGTCCACTCTCCGTTGACCATTTCGCTCGACACCAGCGCCAGCGGCTGGTCGGTCTCGTTGTGGAGCAGCACCCGCATCCCAGTCATAGCTACCCACGGTAGTTGTTCGCGGAGGGCAGCTTGACCGGGGTCGAGTTAGCCGAGCAGGTCGGGATCGGACTCGATGATCTCGTCCCAGGTGGGTTGGAACGAGAGCCAGCCAAACATTGCCGAGCCCTGACCGCGGGCGAGGGCGCGGGCCTCCGCGTCGGGCCAGATCTCGGGGGTGCCAGCGGCTTCAGCGAGCAGCTGGACCTGGCAGGCTCGCTCCATTCCCATGAACCACCAGGCCGCCTCGTCGACGCTTTGGCCAGTGGTGAACACGCCGTGACCAGCCTGAATGGCGACCAGTTTGTCACCCAACGCCGCGGCGAATTGGGCCGCAGTTGGGGCATCGAGGGCGACGTGTGGTTCGCGGATGACGGCCTGTTGACCGTGGAAAACGGCCGAGTCCTGGGTGATCGGATCGAGCACCCGGCCGAGCGTCGACCACGCCTTGCCGTACTGCGAGTGGGCATGACAGACGGCGACGACCTCGGGTCGCGCCTCGTGAATCGCGGCGTGGAGCAGGAGTCCAACGGGGTTGACCGGTCGATTGCCGACGAGCACCTTGCCACCATGGTCGACCTGCACCAGGTCGCTGACCTTGATCTGGCGGAATGACACACCCATCGGGTTGGCCCACAACAAACTGGCATCGCCCGGGTCGCGGACCGTGATGTGGCCCAACAGCCCTTCGGAGAACCCGAGTCGGCCGAACACTCGACACACCCCGGCGAGCCGTTCGAGCCGGTGCCGACGCTCGTCGTCGACACCGTCGAACACGGGTGGGGTGCGGGTGATGAAACTCGATCCGTCGACAGCCATCACCGATCATCCCACGCGACACCAGCCCGAGCCATGGTGTCACGCTGGTGCGCCCCCTGGGTTTCGAACCCAGAACCTGCGGATTAAGAGTCCGTTGCTCTGCCGTTGAGCTAGAGGCGCGGTATCGCGGCGGGAGTGTACGGCCCGCTGGGGGCCGGACACAACCGATGCGAATGGGGTGATCGACGGGACTCGAACCCGCGACAGCCAGTACCACAAACTGGAGCTCTACCAACTGAGCTACGACCACCATGACGTGCGAACACGACCCGAAGATTCTGCCACAAACCGGGTCGACCTCCACCAAACTTTCTTGTCCAGTGGTTGTCACGAAGAACGGTGGAGACGGATTCCGTGGTGAGCTAGCCTTGCGACAACGTATTTCGTAGGGAGAGTTCCATGAATCCGACGGATTCCATCAATGACGTGCTGATCGAACGAGCGCGAGCGATCACCGCTCGCGAGCTGCAGGTCTATAAGGACCGCACCAGGGCATCGCAAGTTGCCACCGACCGTGCTCGCAAAGTGCTCCCGCTGGGCGTGCCATCGAGCTTCCAGGCATACGACCCCCACCCGATCGTCGTGCGCCGCGCCCGCGACGCATGGATGGAAGACGTCGACGGCAACCGATACGTCGACTACGACATGGGGTTTGGTGCCTTGTTCGCCGGTCACATCAATCCGATCGTTCGCCGAGCCATCGACGCTCAGCTCGACGAGGGCACGCTGTTCGTCACCCCCTGCGAGACCAATGCCGACGTCGCCGAGATGCTCGCCGAGCGCTACGGCCTGCCGATGTGGCGATTCACGAACTCGGGCACCGAGGCGACGATGGACGCCATCCGCGTCGCCCGCGGCGTCACCGGGCGCGACAAGCTGGTCAAGGTCGAGGGTGGCTACCACGGCCACCATGACGAGGTGATGATCTCGATGAAGCCTCCGATCTCCGAGGCCGGCCCGGCCGACTCGCCCCGGGCGATCCCGGCCACCGCCGGCATCACCCGGGCGGTGCTCGGCGACACGATCGTCATCCCCTACAACAACCCCGAAGCCCTCGAGCGAGTGTTGAAGAACGGTGACGTGGCCTGTTTCATCGTCGAGCCGGTGATGGAGAACATCGGCATCTGCATGCCCCAGCCGGGCTACTTGCAGGCGGTACGCGAGATCACCAAGAAGTACGGCACCTTGTTGATCTTCGACGAGGTCAAGACGGGTATCACCGCTGGTTGGAGTGGGGCGACCGGCGCGGTCGGCGTGTTGCCCGACCTGGTGGCGCTGGCGAAGTCGATCGGCGGCGGGCTGCCGTTGGGGGCCTTTGGCGGCAAGCAGGAATACATGGACACGATCACCGCCGGCAAGGTGCTTCATCTCGGCACGTACAACGGCAACCCGTTGTGCATGGCTGCCGCCAAGGCGGTGCTCGGCGAGGTCTGCACCCCCGAGGTAACCCAGGCAACCATCGACCGCAACCGTCGCCTGCTCGACGCGATCGAGGGGATTCTGGCCGGGGTGTCGTTGCCGGCCCACACCGTCCAGTTCGGCGCCAAGGGCTGTATCACCTGGGCCGAGACCCCGATTCAGAACTATCGCGACTACAAGGCGACCGACTTCGACCTGGCTTTTGCCCAGTGGATTCACGGCATCAACCGCGGCATCCTGCTCCCGCCTGGGCTCGATGAGCAGTGGCTGATCTCGGTGGTGCACTCCGAGGACGACGCGATGAAGTACGCCGAAGTCTTCGGCGAATTCGTCACCGAACTCGTCGCCTAGCCCCGCCGGGCTCGATCGACCTGCTCATAACCTGCTGGCATGGCTCGTACGACTGCTCATCGGAACCGTCCAGGGTTTCCGACGATGGTCGGGCGGGCCATGTTGCGTCGCTGCCCGTGGTGCGCGCAGCCCGGCGCCTGGTTCACCGGATGGTTCTCCCGTCGTGACCGCTGCGGGCGGTGTGGGCTGCGTTGGGAGCGCAATCCCGGATTCATGACCGGCTCGATGACGGTGAACATCATCGTCACGTTCGGGTTGATGACGGCGGTGATGGTGACGACCTTCGTCGCCACCCTTCCCGATTTGCAGGTCGCCCCATTGGTCATTGCGCTGATCGCCATCGCCGCCGTCGTGCCGATCGCGATCTATCCGCTGACCTGCACATTGTGGGCGGCGGTCGAGTTGGCGATGAGGCCGCCGGATGCCGCCGAGTTGGCTGCGGCCCGCGCCGCAGTCGGCCCACCGAGTAGCGACTGAGCGGTTCGTTGGGTCGACCGAAACATTTGTTCGTTCGGTCCTTGCATCGAACAGGGGTTCGGAGTTACGCTCGTGTCATTCGTTGACGCCCGGGCAGGCCCGGGAAACTCTGACACACCCCTTCCGTAGGGTGCGAAACATCTGATTCGGGGCCGTGCGACTCGGCTTCCCCCACAACAACACAGGTAGATCGGCGGCTCCGCAGCGGGTCGTTCGATTGGAAAGGGAACACCATGAGCCCAGACGGCGCCGCACGCGACAAAGCCCTCGAGATGGCCCTCGCGTCGATTGACAAGCAATATGGCAAGGGTTCGATCATGCGAATGGGAGAGAAGACCTCCCTCGGTATCGAAGCCGTGCCCACCGGGGCCCTCGCCCTCGACATCGCCCTCGGCATCGGTGGCTTGCCCCGAGGTCGAGTGGTAGAGATCTTCGGCCCGGAGTCCTCGGGTAAGTCCACCCTGGCCATGCACGTCGTGGCCGAGGCCCAGCGCAACGGCGGCATCTGTGCCTATATCGATGCCGAGCACGCGATGGATCCCATCTATGCCCGGGCGATCGGCGTCGACGTCGACCAGCTGCTTATCTCGCAGCCCGACACCGGTGAGCAGGCGTTGGAAATCGCCGACATGCTCATCCGCTCCGGAGCCCTCGATGTCGTGGTCATCGACTCGGTGGCCGCCCTCACCCCGAAAGCCGAAATCGAAGGCGACATGGGTGACTCGCACGTCGGCCTCCAGGCCCGACTGATGAGCCAGGCGCTACGGAAGCTCACCGGTTCGTTGAACAAGACGAACACGATCGCCATCTTCATCAACCAGTTGCGCGAGAAGATCGGCGTGATGTTCGGTTCACCCGAAACGACCCCGGGCGGCCGGGCGCTGAAGTTCTACTCGTCGGTCCGCATCGACATCCGTCGTATCGAGTCGATCAAGGACGGGGCCGAGGTCGTCGGCAACCGCACCCGTACCAAGGTCGTCAAGAACAAGGTGTCGCCGCCGTTCAAGCAGGCCGAGTTCGACATCATGTACGGCAAGGGCATCAGCCGTGAGGGTTCGGTACTCGACCTCGCCGTCGAGATGAACATCATCAAGAAGTCCGGCGCGTGGTTCACCTACGAGGGTGAACAACTTGGTCAGGGTCGCGAGAACGCCAAGGGCTTCCTCACGAAAAATCCCGAGATCATGGTCGAGGTGTCCGAGAAGGTGAAGACGGCAGCCGGGCTGAATGGTCCGGCACCCGAGTTCACCGAAGCCGACGACGAGCCGATCGACATCGAGATCGGCTGACCACAAATCGTGGGTGAGGCACCGGCCCGGGTTCGCATTGTCACGCTTGGCGTCGTCGATGTGGCCCGGGCCGCTGCATTCCACGAGCCCCGCCCTTCCTAGATTGCACCATGCCTCGCCGAATCACCCCGAGATGGGTGCAACGGGCCAGGTAGCCTGGGTTGTGTTATGAGCGGCCGTACCTACGTGGTGCGCACCTACGGGTGCCAGATGAACGAGCACGATTCCGAGCGAATCGCAGGCTTGCTCGACGCCGACGGCATGACTGCGGTCGAGTCCGAAGATGAAGCCGACGTCGTGGTGTTGAACACGTGCTGTATCCGCGAGAACGCCGACAACAAGCTCTACGGCAACCTTGGCCATCTCAAGACCTGGAAGGGCGAGCGCGAAGGTCGTCAGATCGTCGTCGCTGGATGTCTTGCGCAGAAGGATCGCGACATCGTCCAGAAGAAGGCCGGCTACGTCGATGTGGTGATGGGCACCCACAACGTGCATCGGGCCGCCGAACTGATCACGCAGAGCCGGACGTCGGGGTCGGTCACCGAAATTTTCGACGAGGCGGTCATCGACGACCACGCACTGTTCCCGAGTGCGCTCCCGGCCCGGCGTGAGACGAGCTACAACGCCTGGGTCACCATCCAAATCGGGTGCGACAACAACTGTGCCTTTTGCATCGTGCCCTCTGTTCGCGGTGTTGAAATCAGCCGACCGTTCGCCGACGTCGTCGGCGAGGTCGAGGCGCTGGCCAAATCGGGCGTCAGCGAGGTCACCCTGCTCGGCCAGAACGTCAATAGCTACGGTCGTGACCTGGCCCTCGCCGCTCGCGGCGCCGGCGACGCCGACGTCAGGCTGCGGCCGATGTTCGACGAGTTGCTGCGGGCCGTCGGGGCGGTCGATGGCATCAGTCGGGTCCGCTTCACCAGCCCGCACCCCAAGGACATGCGGCCCGAGACGTTCCTGGCGATGGCCGAGACGCCGACAGTCTGTGAGCACCTCCACTATCCGCTGCAGTCGGGCAGCGACCGCGTGTTGGCGCTGATGCATCGCGGGTACACCGCCGAGCGCTATCTCGAACGGCTGGTCGCGGCCCGCGCCGCCATCGACGATCTTGCTGTCTCCACCGACATCATCGTCGGCTTCCCCGGTGAAACCGAAGCCGACTTCGAACGCACGCTCGAGGTCGTCGCCGCGGCGGAGTACGACTACGCCTACAGCTTCATCTTCTCACCGCGATCCGGCACCGAGGCTGCCACGATGGTCGACCAGTTTGTCGATCCTGCCGTCGTCACCGAACGGTTTGCCCGGCTGCGTATCGTGATCGAGCGCAGCGCGTTGCTCAAGCATCAGGCTCGGGTGGGCCGGCGTGAAGAGGTCCTTGTCGAGGGTCCGAGCAAGCGAAATCCCGGGGTGATCTCCGGTCGAACTCGCCAAAACAAGCTGGTCCACTTCGAGTCGCCCGTGCCGCTGCGGACCGGCAGCTACGCCCTCGTTGACGTCGTCTCGGCGGCCCCCCACCACCTGATGGGCGAGTTCGTCGAGATCAGCGCCGTGGCGACGCACAAGACGCGGCTTGCCGTCATCTCCGAATGACGATGACGGCCTTCGATGCGGGTCGCCCAGCGACTTATGCTCGAGCCCAACTGACGTCGGTGATTCGGCTGGCAATCATCGGTTCGACCGCCAGCGGAAAGTCGTCGGTCGCCCTCGCCACGGCTGAGGCCCTGGGTGACGTGGAGCTGATCTCCGTCGATGCGATGCAGGTGTATCGCGGGATGGACATCGGCACCGCCAAACCGTCGACCACCGAGCAGGCCGCCGTGCCGCATCATCTGATCGACCTGGTCGCTCACACCGAATCCTTCACGCTGGCCGACTATCAGACGAGTCTGAACGACGTGGCTGTCGGCCTGGGCGCCCGAGGCGGTCGGGCAATCGCAGTGGGCGGCACCGGGCTGTACCTCCGGTCCGTAGTCGACGGTCTCAACTTGCCTGGCCAGTGGCCCGAACTCCGCGAAGAACTTGAAGCGATCGACGATGTTGCCAGCCTCTACACCCGCCTCGCCGCGCTCGATCCCATCGCCGCTGGGCGGATGGAGCCGACCAACCACCGACGTATTGTCCGCGCCCTCGAGGTGTGCCTGGGCAGCGGCCGACCGTTCAGCAGTTTCGGTCCGGGGTTGGAGCAGTATCCGCAGGACGGGATCATCCAGGTCGGCCTTCGCTGGCCGCGGGAGCGGCTCGCCGCACGGATCGAACGGCGAGTGCTCACGATGGTTGACGCCGGGTTCGTCGGGGAAGTGGCGCAGCTACGCCAGCTCGGCGAGTTCTCGGCGACCGCCGGGCAGGCCCTCGGCTACCCCGAGTTCGGCGGCTTCCTCGACGGTCATAGCAGCCTCGACGAGGCGATAGCGGCCACGGCGCTCCATACCCGGCAGTTCGCCGTGCGCCAGGAACGGTGGTTCCGACGCGATCCCAGAATTCAATGGATCGATATCGAGCGCGACCCGGTAGCCGAATCCCTCCCGATGCTGATGAGGTTGCTCAACCGATGATCACCCTGACGAAGCACCACGGGCTTGGCAATGACTTTCTGGTCACTGTCGACGAGATCGTCGATGGCCCGGCCACCGCTCGCCGGTTGTGCGATCGCCGTCGAGGAGTCGGTGCCGACGGGCTGCTGATGCTCGGCCGGTCGGTGGCCGCCATCCCCGACACCACCCAGGCCGATCGCGATCAGCCCGGCGCGGATCAGGCCGACGCTGACCCGGTCGGCCCGGACCCGGCCGGTTCGGACCCGGCCACCCTGACGATGGTGCTGTTCAACGCCGACGGCAGCCGAGCCGAGATGAGCGGCAATGGCATCCGCTGTCTCGCCCAGGCCGCCTTCCGCGCCGATGGACACGTCGATCGGGCCGTCTATCTCGTGGCCACCGATGGCGGGATCCGTCGTGTCGTCGTCACCCCCACCGACGATCCGACCACCGTCTGGGTCGATGTCGAAATGGGCCCGGTCATACCGCTCGGCGAACCGACTGGGTGGGCCGATCTCGGGGTTGATCCCCTCCGTCCGGTGATGCACCTCAGCTTGGGGAATCCCCACAGTGTCGTGGCCGTCGACGACGTCGGCGCAGTCCCCCTGCAGGAGCTCGGGGAGCGGGTGGCACATGTCAATCTCGAGATCGTCGAACCAGGCCCCGAGCGCCACGAAGTCACCATGCGCGTCCACGAACGTGGGGCGGGAATCACCGAGGCGTGCGGCACCGGGGCCTGTGCCACCGGGTGGGCCGCTCGACGGTGGGGTTTGGTCGACCCACAACTGGAAGAAATCGTGGTGCGAATGCCCGGCGGAGATGCCAAGGTACGGTTCGACGCTCCTCGCATCGGCGAGGTCACGCTCATCGGTCCGGCGACGTACGTCGGCACCGTGATGATGTGACGAGCCGATGGGTTCCGCCCGGTCGGTCCGGCCGCCGGTGGGTCCGTCCGCCGGTCGGTTGGGCGGAGCGCGTGATGAGCAACCAACGATCGAACAGGAGACTGTGTGAGCAACGGATACGGTGAGGCGCTCGGCGCAACCCTGATCGAACGCACGACTCGCGAGAAGATCGTGATCGTCGGGGTGATCCTGCGGGGTGGAAGCGAGGAACTCGTCGAAGCCAGTCTCGACGAGCTTGCCCAACTGGTCGACACCGCCGGAGCCGATGCCGTTGCTCGCATTACCCAACGTCGGGACAAGCCCGATCCGGGTCTCTACCTGGGCAAAGGCAAGGTCGACGAGCTCAAGGAACTGTGCCTGGCCCTCGATGCCGACACGGTGGTGTTCGACAACGAACTCGCCCCCGGTCAGCAGTACAACCTCGAGCGCATCCTGGGCCGGACCGCCCTCGACCGCACCGCGGTGATCCTTGACATCTTCGCTCAGAACGCCCACACCCTCGAAGGCAAGGCCCAAGTCGAGCTGGCGCTGCTGCGCTACCGCAAGCCCCGGATCCGTCGAGGAGCGAGCGCCGGGATGTCACAGCAGGGCAGCCGAATCGGCACCCGGGGACCGGGTGAAACGAAGCTCGAGACCGACCGGCGGCGGATCGACCGGCGGATCAGCAAGCTCGACAGCGATCTCACCGAGCTGCAACAGACGCGCCAGCTTCAGCGCAAGGGCCGCGGCAAGAGCGGCCTGGCGAGCGTCTCGATCGTCGGCTACACCAACGCGGGCAAGTCGACGCTGCTCAATCGGCTGACCCAAGCCGGCGTGCTTGTCGAGAACCGGCTCTTCGCCACCCTCGATCCGACCACTCGGCGACTGTCGCTTCCGGGGGGTGAGCCGGTGTTGCTGACCGACACGGTCGGCTTCGTCAAGCGACTCCCCCACGGACTCGTCGAGGCGTTCAAGAGCACCCTTGAGATCGTTGCCGAGGCCGATCTGCTGGTCCATGTCGTCGATGCCAGCGCCGCCGACCCGGAGTCACAGATGGCCGCGGTCCACGCGGTCCTCGACGAGATCGGGGCTCGGGCCGTTCCGGAGTTGGTGGTCTTCAACAAGTCCGATCTCGATGAGGCCGGAGCCCAATCGCTGATCGAGCGGCATGATGGCTCGGTTGGCATCAGCGCGATCACCGGTATGGGCATCGAGGGCCTGCTGGAAACGATTTCGGATCGACTGCGAGCGGTCGCCGTGGTCACTGAGTTGTTCATCCCGTACGAGCGCGGCGACATCATCGCCGCGATCCATCGGGAGGGTGAAGTG
Source organism: uncultured Actinomycetes bacterium (assembly GCA_963847945.1). Classification (GTDB taxonomy): domain Bacteria; phylum Actinomycetota; class Acidimicrobiia; order Acidimicrobiales; family Ilumatobacteraceae; genus JANMJD01. The sequence goes on along the minus strand of CAWKBX010000020.1, from coordinate 514,565 downwards.
GTCGCCACCTTCGAAGAGGCCGAAGGCTTACGGGTTCGGGCCCGCCTCGACGAGGCATCGGCGGGACGACTGACCGAGTTCGTCGTGGTCTCGCCGTAGCTTCGGCTGGCTCGGGTTGACCGGCCCGCGACGGCTGGCTCGGCTGACTCGGCGGGCAACGAGTACCCGCGATTGGCTCGGCGATGCGCCACGATGGAGAGATCATGACCGAGCCCCCTCCCGGATTCGTCCCGCCGGCGTATCCATATGACCGTCTCGACCGTTTCAAGCCGTCGGCCCAGGCGTTGCCGGGCGGACTGGTCGATCTCTCGATCGGAACCCCGTGCGATCCGCCGCCGACGGCGGTGATCGACGCCCTGAGCCGATCGAACAGTGAGCGTGGATATCCACCAAGCATCGGAACCGAGCCGCTGCGCGACGCGGCTCGGGCTTGGATCGAGCGACGATTCGGCGTCGCCGTCTCCCGCAACGAGATCGCCGCATGTGTCGGTACCAAGGAGTTCGTCGCCACGCTGCCACAGTGGATGGCACTCCGCACGCCCGGCCGCAACGTCGTTCTCTATCCGGCGGTCGCCTACCCCACATATGCGATGGGCGCGATCCTCGCCGGGCTCCGACCAGTGCCCGTGCGCTCGCGGCCGGGTGGCGGACTTGATCTGGCCTCGATCGACCCGGCTGACGCGGCGTCGGCCCTCTTGCTCTGGGTGAACAGCCCCAGTAACCCGACTGGCGCCCTCGACGACTTGCAGGCGGCCGCTCGGTGGGGTCGAACCAACGGAGTGCCGGTGTTCAGCGACGAGTGCTACGCCGAGTTCACCTGGGACGGACCGCCGCGCTCGATCCTGGAACACGGACTCGATGGGGTCGTGGCGGTGCATTCTCTGTCGAAGCGATCGAACCTGGCCGGGTTGCGGGTCGGCTTCTATGCCGGTGACGGCGACATCGTCGACTACCTGCGAGAAGTTCGTAAGCACGTCGGCATGTTGGTCCCTGGCCCGGCGCAGGCGGCGGGATGCGTGGCGCTGGAAGACGACACCCACGTCGTCGCCCAGCGTGACCGATACGCCGCTCGACTGGTGATAATGGCTGACGTTCTGTCGGTGTGGACCGGTACACCGGTTGCACGGCCAGCCGGTGGCTTCTATCTGTGGTTCGAAGTAGCCGATGCGTGGGAGTTTGCTGAGCGCTTGGCGGCCGTTGGTGGAGCCCTGGTCAGCCCGGGGGAGTTCTACGGAAACGATGGATCATCGTTCGTGCGCGTTGCGGTGGTACAACCTGATGACAGACTGGGCCTGGTTGCCCAACGTCTCGGGGAGAGCTGATGTCGTACCAACCAAACCCACCCTACGATCCGGGAATGCCGCTGCACGCCGCACCGCCACCGGCCGCGTCGTCCAGGCGTCGCTCGTGGCTCGGCCCGCTGCTCATCGTTGCCGGGTTGCTGGGTGGGACGGCGACGTATCTCGCCCAACAGGTCAACTATCGCAAGCGAATCGACAACCTCGAGCGGGCGGTGTCGGGCTATACCACCACCCTCACGTTCGAGAAGCCGGGCACGTTCAGCCTGTACTACGAGCACGCCGGCACGTTCGATGCGTCGTTCGATGGGCAGGAGGAGCAGATCACGATCGAGTCGAGCGAAGACCTGCCTGACTTCAGTGCCGCGTTGAAGGACGATGAGGGCGGAGCGATCGAACTCGACCGCGACGTGCCCGCGCTGGCCTACGACGTCTCGGGGTTCAAAGGCCGCGAGTTCGCCCAGGCCACGATCGACCAGCCGGGCGACTACACGCTTGAGGTCGTACCGGCGTCGGCCACCGACGAATTCGCGTTGGCCATCGGGATCGGCGAGGCCCGCAAGCCGTCGATCGCGCTGCCCCTGGTCGTCGCGTTGCTCGGTGTCGTCCCCGGTCTGTTGATCCTGCTGCTCGGTGGTCGCAAGAAGCCAGCCGCCCCGCTCATCCCGACGCCGGCGGCGTATGCACCACAGTCGATGGCCCCCCAACCGGCCCCGGCCGGCTATGCCCCGGTTCCCGGGCCGCCGTCGGCCCCACCGATGACCCCGATTCCGGGCCAACCTCCGATTCCAGGCCCGCCTGCTTCGTCACCGCCGAGTCAACCGGCACCCCTGCCGCCTCCCGTGTGGGGCCCGCCTCAGGTCTGAATCGAGCCGAACCGAACCGAACCGAACGGCCCGGGCACGGAATGACCGGGCCCTGGCCGCATCGAGTCGTCAGTAGCGCCGCATCACGGTCACCACTCGGCCGAACACTTCGACCTCGGAAGCGGCGAAATCCATCGGTGCCAGACGCGGATTGTGGGGCACGAGGATGATTCGGCTGCCCGATCGTTTGAACGTCTTGACGGTTGCTTCCTCGCCCGGAATTCCGGCTACGACGATGTCTCCGTCGTTGGCACTGTCTTGCTGACGACAGACCACGAAGTCGCCGTCGAGGATGCCTGCGTCGATCATCGAGTCGCCGCGGACTCGGAGCATGAACAGCTCGCCCTCGCCGGTGAAGTCGGCCGGCACGGGCAGCAGCTCTTCGATGTTCTCTTGGGCGAGCACATCGGTACCGGCGGCGACATCGCCCACGAGTGGCACGTTACGCACCGGACGCCGCTCGATTTGGGCGCCGGAGTTGGCATCGAAACGCACTTCGATGGCCCGCGGCTTGGTTGGGTCGCGGCGTAAATAGCCGAGTCGCTGCAGTGTGAGCAGATGATTGTGCACCGTAGAGGGAGACGTGAGCCCGACCGCCTCGCCGATTTCTCGCACCGACGGGGGATAGCCGTGCTCACGCAGATGATGCTCGATGACCTCGAGGATTTCGCGCTGACGGGTGGTGAGTTTGACTTCAGCCATGAGGGCATCGTACGAGCGTTCGCCTCGCAAGTCAAACATTCGTTCGGGAACGTCTGTTTGCTTTGGTCCTTGACATCGAACGTCTGCGCGTGTCAGAGTACGAACGGTCGTTCGGCAAACAGTTGTACGACGCACGAACGTTCGGGAGGCTCCGGCTTCCCGATTCGCTCAACTCGACACCTCTTCGATCCCGGAGAATCCACGTGGCCATCGCCGTCAGCTCGCTCCAACCGTACGTTCAAGCTCCCGATCACGCGGATCTATGCGCGTCGTCGACTTCTCGCGTTGCTCCTCGGCATTGCGGTAGCGGTGCTCGGTGGCGTCATCGTGCAGAAGGTCGCGGCAGCGATTCCACCGGTGCCAGCGGTCGGGGTCGAACACAGCGTCGAACCGGCTGCGTTCCTGACTGAGGGTCTGGATGTGGGTACCGGGCTGTACGTCGCGCAACCGGGCGACTCGATGTGGTCGATCGCTACGGCGCTCGTTCCGTATGGTCAGACGGCCGAGTTCGTCGATCTACTCGTCGCCCTCAACGGCGGGGCCACGCTTTCGATCGGCCAGCGAGTCGTCCTTCCTGAGCGGTAATCGCGTCGTTCCGTCCGGTGGGGCCGACGGCCACGTCTTGATGGCGGTGGTGGGCAGCTAGAATCGATCTCCGTGCGATGTACTGGTTGTGGAGCAGACGACACGAAAGTTGTCGATTCACGGCTGGCCGAAGACGGTGCCGCGATTCGCCGCCGTCGGCAGTGCCCCGACTGCGGGCGCCGGTTCACGACGTTCGAACGGGTCGAGGAAGTGCCGTTGATTGTCCGCAAGAGTGATGGTTCGCGCCAACCCTTCGACCGATCAAAGATCGTGTCGGGTGTTCGTTCGGCAGCCAAGGGTCGGCCGGTCTTTGATGATCACATCGAGGCATTGGCCGAGTCGGTAGAAGAGGCGATCCGTCTCGACGGGGGCGACGTGACCTCGGCGCGCGTCGGGCATGCGGTTCTCGAGCGTCTCCGGCAGATCGACGCCGTGGCGTATCTGCGGTTCGCCAGCGTCTACAAGGACTTCGATGAGGCTGCGGACTTCCATCGCGAGCTTGCCCTCCTCGAGAAGGCACCGGCCCGTCACGACGACCCGACGGGCAGCGAACCCGCCACGTTGTAGCGGGCGAACAGAAATCCGTCGTGCTCGGCGAGGTGGGCGAGTTCGAGCCGTAGTGGTTGCTCACGGGCTCCCGCGGTGAGTCGGGAACTGTCGCCGCCGACGACGTTTGGCGATGTCGTGAGGTTGATCTCGTCGACAAGCCCGGCGTCGAGCAGCGCGGCGTTCAGTCGGGCCCCGCCTTCGACGCTGATGATGCCGACATCGAGTTGGGCCACGGCTCCGACGAGGTCGACGTGACCGCGTACTCCACTGCGCACGGTCTCGACGGGGAGTTCGGGGGCGTCAGTCGTGGTCACGACGAAACCGGCTCCGCTGGTGAAGAGCGGGGAGGCGAAGTCGAGCCCCTCCCCGCGGGAGCTGACGACACCGATACGCAGGCCGGCCCGGCTGGGGGGACCGTAGCCTTCGGCCCGAACGGTGGCCGCCCCGACGAGGACAATGCCGGCTCGGCGCCGCAGGGCCAGCAGCATGGCGGTATCCGTTGGCGACGAGAGGCCCCCAGAGCGTCCCTCGACTGCCGTGGCGCCGTCTGCGCCGGCGATCATGCACAATGCGATCCACGGGCGTCCCAGGGGTTGTCCGCGGGGTGGACGCGCCGCCAACGTGTCGGCGCTGACATCGTCGATGGCAAAGGGAAGAAGTTGGCGCACCCGCTGATGTTGGCATGCCCGACAGTGCAGCGGGGGGTCTACTGTCCACCGCGTTGTTTCGCTCGCTGTGGGTTGTTTTCGGTGATGCCCACAGGGCTGTGGATAGAACGTTTATTGAACTCGGCCGGGTCTACCGGAGAAAACCGCCACATAGGGTGAACGTATTCTCAAGATTGCTGCGGCGTCGACAGATTTGACGGTCCACACGACTATGCCACAGCAGGTCGCAACGCTTGACGAACAGGCCGCTGTCGGTGTGAATCTTGAGGCTCGGTGACAGGGCAGGGGCACGGACTCGGTTGTCCACAGCGAAATTCACAGGGTTGTCCCCCTTCCTCCCCACAGCCCTGACGTCGTAGGTTGCTCGGCGTAGAAGATCACGATGTGGGTGAGCGGATGGGTCGTTCGGACTGTGCGAACAGGCTGAGCGGTGGGGGGCTCCGAAGGGTGCCAGTCCTGAACCTGCCTCCCACATCGTGATCTGATGATCACGTATCGTGAGAATAAAACTCGTAGGTGGTTCGTTGACAGGGACGTAACTACAATGCTGTAATTGCTACGGGTTGTGCGGCGGGTGCCTTGATGTGGTCCCGACACACAACATGTTGTGGTCAGTCGAACGCACCGGGCTTGTCCGCCCGGCACCAATTCCAAGGAGTCTCCACATGTCACTCGCCTCCCAGCAGCTCGGGATTGGGTTCGTCCGCCATTTCACCAACGCCGGCGATGACCCGTACGAGCAGGTCGCATGGGAGCGTCGAGATGCGCGCATTTCGAACTGGAAAGACGGCACCGTCGCCTTCGAGCAGCTTGGCGTGGAGTTCCCGATCGAGTGGTCGTTGAACGCCACCAACATCGTGGCGCAGAAGTACTTCCGGGGAACCCTCGGTCTGCCGGAGCGCGAGTGGTCACTTCGCCAGGTGATCGACCGCGTCGCCGACACGATCACCCAGTGGGGCGTCGAAGGCGGCTACTTCGTCGACCTCGCCGAGGCCGACACGTTCCGTGACGAACTGAAGTTCATTCTGGTCACCCAGCGAGCCGCCTTCAACAGCCCGGTGTGGTTCAACATCGGCGTCAAGGGTGTCCCGCAGCAGGCCAGTGCCTGCTTCATCCTGTCGGTCGACGACACGATGGATTCGATCCTCAACTGGTACCGGGAAGAGGGGGTCATCTTCAAGGGCGGCTCCGGCGCCGGCGTCAACCTGTCCCGCATTCGCTCCAGCTATGAACTGCTCAACGGCGGCGGCACCGCCTCGGGTCCGGTCAGCTTCATGCGTGGGGCCGATGCTTCGGCAGGCACGATCAAGTCCGGCGGCAAGACTCGTCGTGCCGCCAAGATGGTCATCCTCGATGTCGATCATCCCGATATCGAGGAGTTCGTGTGGTGCAAGTCCCGCGAAGAGAAAAGGCTCGGGCATTGCGCGACGCCGGCTTCGACATGGATCTCGACGGCTCCGATTCGTTCTCGATCCAGTACCAAAACGCCAACAACTCCGTTCGGGTCACCGACGAGTTCATGGATGCGGTCGTCGACGACGCCGACTGGACCTTGAAGGCGGTCATCGATGGCTCGCCGGTGCGGACCATCCGGGCTCGCGACCTCTGGCGCCAGATCGCCACCGCCTCGTGGGAGTGCGCGGACCCCGGTCTGCAGTTCGACACGACGATCAACAAGTGGCACACCGCCCACAACACGGGCCGCATCAACGGCTCGAACCCGTGCTCGGAATACATGCACCTCGACAACTCGGCATGCAACCTGGCCTCGATCAACCTGTTGCGCTACATGGACGAAGACGGCAATTTCGACGTCAATGAATTCCGCCACACGGTCGAGGTGATCTTCACCGCACAAGAGATCCTCGTCGGCCGCGCCGATTACCCAACTCCGTCGATCGCCGAGACGAGCCGTAACTTCCGCCAGCTGGGTATTGGCTACGCCAACCTCGGGGCGATGCTGATGGCCCTCGGTCTTCCCTACGACTCCGATGCCGGGCGCGGGCCTGGGCGGGGGCGATCACCGCCTTGATGACCGGGCACGCCTATGCCACCTCGGCGAAGATCGCTGCCCGGATGGGGCCGTTCGCCGGCTTCGCCGACAACGAGGAGCACATGCTGCGAGTGCTTCGTATGCACCGCGACGCCAGCTACATGATCGATCATCCGGCTATCCCCGATGTGTTGCTCGATGCGGCCCACGACTCGTGGGACTCGGCGGTGCGCGATGGCGAGGAGTTCGGGGTTCGTAACTCGCAGGCCAGCGTGCTCGCCCCCACCGGGACCATCGGCCTGATGATGGACTGCGATACCACCGGAATCGAGCCCGATCTGGGCCTGGTCAAGCTGAAGAAGCTTGTCGGCGGCGGCACGATGTCGATCGTCAACCAGACGATTCCGCGGGCGTTGCGCAAGCTCGGCTACGACCCGACGCAAATCAACGACGTGGTCGCCTACATCGATTCGAACAAGTCACTGATCGGCGCGCCGCACCTGGCCCCCGAACACCTGGCCGTGTTTGCCTGCTCGATGGGTGACAACGTCATCCACTACGAGGGTCACGTGCGGATGATGGGGGCCGTGCAGCCGTTCATTTCGGGGGCGATCTCCAAGACGGTGAACATGCCGGCCGAGGCGACGATCGAGGAGATCGAGACGCTCCACCAGCTCTCCTGGGAGCTCGGTCTCAAGGCGGTGGCGATCTACCGCGACAACTGCAAAGTCGCCCAGCCGCTCTCGACCGCCAAGAAGGATGACGCTCAGGCGCCGACCGACGCCGGCGTGCAAGTGATTGAGAAGGTCGTTGAGAAGCTCGTTCATCAGCCGATTCGCCAGAAGCTGCCGCGCAGCCGTCGTGCCCGTACCTTCGAGTTCCGGGTGGCCGATTGCAAAGGCTTCGCAACGATCGGCGAGTACGCGGACGGGCGTCCCGGCGAGATCTTCCTGACCGTCTCGAAGCAGGGCTCCACCCTGTCGGGGATCATGGACGCCTTCGCCAAGAGCATCTCGTACGGCTTGCAGTACGGCGTGCCGTTGCGGGCGTTCGTCGAGGCCTTCGTCAACAGTCGTTTCGAGCCGGCCGGTATGACCGACGATCCCGACGTTCGGTTTGCGTCGTCGATCATGGACTACCTGTTCCGTCGCTTGGCGCTCGACTACATGACGTACGCAGAGCGTGAGGCGCTTGGCATCTTCTCGATCGACGAGCGGCTGCAACCCACCCTGCCTGGTGTCGAGGAGTCAGTGATCGAGACGTCGACGGGCAGCGAGGTCGTCGCCGATCCCAAGACGATCCCGTCGGCCGGTGAGTTGGCTGCACAGATGGCGGCGGGCACGATCGCGGCCGCACCGTCGACCGATCACTCGCCGGCCCAAGGCATGCCCCGGCCGGTGTACAAGTCGGACGCGCCGATGTGTATGCAGTGCGGCGTGCAGATGCAGCGGGCCGGTGCCTGCCATGCCTGCCCGAGTTGCGGCTCAACGAGCGGCTGCAGCTGACCGCCTCCATCACCAGGTACTTGAGCCCGCGGGGCGCGTGAACGACGGTCTGGGCTTCTTCGGAGGCCCAGACCGTGCGCTTTTTGGCGACGATGAGGACCGCCTGATCACCAGGACAGACCGCTGGGTGGAGCGCACTCGGGGGTGCGGTAGCGAGTGATCCAACCGCGCTCCCCGCCGCTGTCGACGAGGGCGAGGGCGGCGCGCAGGTTGGTCTTCGGGTCCATCAGTTCGATCGCCGCGGCCTGGCGGGAGAGTCCGGGCGATGACAGCACACCGACGTTGCCGAGAAAGGAGCGATTTCCCAGGTTGATCTGCAGGAGGCCGACCGATCCGCCGCTGGGGTCGGAGCGGTTCCACGCGGTCGGGTCGCCCTTCGACTCCCGACAGATGCGGTAGAGCCACTTGTCCACGTTGTCGAGGCCCGAATCGACGACCGCCCAATACCAGCGATCGACCTCGGACTGCGGATGCCGAGGCCGCAGGAGATCGAAGTGGTTGCGGTCGCGGGCGAGTTCGTAGCTGATGCCTTCGTCAGCGGCCCGAGCGACGGCGGCGGCATCGACGGCGACCGCCGTGGTCGTCGGGCGGTCCGGAGTGGCGGGACGAGGGGCTTCTCGATCCGCGGCGGTCCCAGCATCAGCCGACCCATGCAGCGGCGGGTGGTCGAACGTTGTCGCGGTCGGGGGCTGGGTCGTCGGCTCGGGCGTGGTTGTGGTTGACGGCGGCTCATTCGTGGCTGGTGGCTCGCCGGTGGTTGGCGGCTCCGACGTCGTCGATGTCTCGATCGTCGTCGTGGTGGTGTCGGGCGGCAGCGTGGTGTCGGGCGGCAGTGTCGTGTCGGGGGGTACCGTCGAATCGGGCACGATGGTCGTACTCGGGGGCACCACAGTCGTGTCCGGCGGAGCGGTCGTCGATGGCGTGGTGGTCGAGACCACGGTCGTCGGCGGCATCGTGGACTCGATCGTCGTGGTCACATCGGCAGCCGACGGACCGCCAGGGTCCGCGGCTGCTGCCGGTAGGCCACACGAGGCGAGTATGGAAAGAGTGACCACGGTGAGAGGTCGAGAAACCGCCATAGGTGCCGTATCGTACACATGGGTACCGGCGAGATCGGCTGGTCCTATTGGCCCATCCGCCGAGCCGCTATGGTCGATAACTCATGGCCAATCTGCGATTCTCCTTCGGGACGATGGGTTCAGGCAAGAGCACGGTGGCCCTTCAGATCCACCACAACATGGGTATGGGCGGCCTGCGCGGGCTGCTCCTCACCAAGCTCGACCGCGACGGCTCGCAGGTGACAAGTCGGCTCGGCGTGGCCGCCCCGGCGATCGAGGTCACTCCTGATCTGAACCTGTATGACCTGGTCACGTCGTATTGGCCGATTCATTACCTGGTCTGCGACGAGGCTCAGTTCTACACCCCGGCCCAGTGTGATCAGCTGGCTCGGGCGGTCGACGACTTTGCCGTCGATGTCTACGCCTTCGGTCTGATCACCGACTTCCGAGGCCAACTCTTCGAAGGCACCCGACGACTGCTCGAGGTCGCCGACGAACGGGTGCCGATGCAGGTCGAGGCCCGCTGTTGGTGTGGATCGCGCGCCACGTACAACGCTCGGCTCGTCAACGGCCGGGTGGTCTACGAGGGCGAGACAGTGGTCGTCGGCGACACCAGCGACGAACATGATCAGCCATTGTTCGGCGATGTGGTCCGCTACGAACTGCTCTGCCGCCGCCACTACCGCAGCGGCCAATTGGCGGTCGCCGACGAATAGCGACCCGGCGGTGGGGCTATCCGATTCGGGCGTCCAGCGCCGCGGTCGGCGCATCGAGGGCCGAGATCCGGCTCAGCCACGTGAGCGACACGTAGCCGGCGCGGACCGCTCCGACATCGGTGAGCGGGTCGGGCTCGGACGGCAGACCCCACTCGAACGAGGCAGAGAAGGCGTCGTGATGGCCGGGTTTGGGATCCAACCGGATCGCCGTGATCGAACGGCCCGGCCGACTGGCCAGCGAGGTATATCGCCAGCCCTGAATTCCGTCGAGTTCGAGGTTGGGAACATTCACGTTCAGTGCCGATGGCTCGCTCGGGGGGTTGTCGATCAGATCGCCGACGATCTGCGAGGCAACCTCGCCCGCCGTTGCCCACCGTTGGCCGACGAGCATGTCGTCCCATGCCTGGCCCTCGATCGCCCCGACGGTGACGTCCTGGCTGACGGCCATACCATGTCATGCCGGCGTTGCGACCGGTGATCACCGCGCCGATCGTTCCCGAGTGATACGGGGTGCGGGCGCTCGTGTTCGCTCCCGGATTGATTCCGGCGACGACCAGGTCGAACGGGGCCGACCCGAACGCTCCGGAGACGGCGAATCGGACGCACAGTGCCGGCGGGCCGGCGACGGTCCACACCTCATCGAGACCGTCGAGGGTGACCCGGTGCATGTCGGGTCGGATGAGGTGCAGCGCCCCGAGCGCGGCTCCGGCCCCCGAAGTACTCCGAGTCGGGCGCGACGACGACCACCTCGCCGTGGGCACGCATCGCCCGGGCAAGCACGTGAAGCCCCACGGAGTCGATACCGTCGTCGTTCGTCAGCAGAATGCGGGGCATCCGCCCATTGTGGCCGCCCGGTGGCTTCGTCCAGCGCGACACGGGCAGTCGGCGTCTACCAGGCGCAGTCCATTCGCTTGATGCCGTTGATGAAGGCGCTCTGTAGCCAGGCGGGCTCCCCGGTGATCTGCATGTTCGGAAGGCGACGGCGGATCTCGTCGAACATCACGCCGACCTCGCGGCGGGCCAGGTTGGCTCCGAGGCAGAAATGCGGCCCACCGGCCCCGAACCCGACCTGAGTCGGATTGAGCGGGCGGGTGACGTCGAACGCCTGCGGGTTGGCGAAGGCCCGCTCGTCCTTGTTGGCCGACTTGTACCAGAGCACGACCTTTTGGCCGGCCTCAATCTTCTGGCCGCTGAGTCTCGGTGTCCTCCGTCGCCGTCCGCCGGAAATGGATCACCGGCGTGGCGTAGCGGACGATCTCGTCGACGGCGGTACGGGTATGAGTGTCGAAGTCGCCGAACCACCGGCTGCGCTGGTCGGGGAACATCGTCAGCAGCTGCATTCCGTGGCTGATCGCGTTGCGGGTGGTCTCGTTGCCCGCAACGACGAGGAGGATGAAGAACGAGCCGAACTCCTGCGGGGTGAGCTGCGAGCCATCGACCTCGGCCGCCATCATCGCGCTGGTGATGTCGTCGCGAGGGTTGGCCCGGCGGTCTTCGCCGAGCGCCTGGGCGTACATGAACATCTCCAGCGAGTCGGTCATCAGCTGCTCGAAGCTGGCGACGAACTCGGGGTCGCCGACGCCGAGGATCGTGTTCGTCCATTTGAAGATCTTCGGTTCGTCCTCTTCGGGGATGCCCATCATCTGGCAGATCACCTTCAGCGGCAATGAGCGGCGACGTGCTCGACGAAGTCGCACTGGCCCTCCGGGAACTGCTCCAGCAGTTGTCGACCACCGAGGCGGCAGTGACCCGGACGCCCTCTTCGACCTGGGCGACCTCCTTGGGTGTGAATCCCTTGGAGACGATCGAGCGCAGCCGGAAGTGCTTCGGGTCGTCCATGTTGATCATCGACCCGAAGAACTCGTTCATCTCTTGCGGGAGGTCGCCGATGTTCGAACCCTTGCCCGAGCAGAACAGCTGCGGGTTGCGGCTGGCCTGCCAGACGTCCTCGTAACGGGTCAGGGAGAAGTAGCCCGGGCCGCGGGCAGGGGCGCGCCCTCGACGAGCCGTTCCGGGAAGAACTGGAACTCGGCGGTGTCGCGAAATGTCTTGAACGCCCCCTCACGCCAGTCGCGGGGCGCGGTCCAGAACTCCTCGAGAGACAAGTCGATATCCGCGAACGGCACGTCGGGTAGCTGCATCGTTCCAGTCTGTCGGGTCGCGACTTGGGGGTGACAACCCAGCGACCCGACAAGGCCACGTCATAGGGTTGTGGCGTGACGTCATCCGCTGCTGGGCTACCTCCTCGATGCCGCGGTGGGTCGCTTTCCCGCCGGCCGATGGCCAGGTCACCTATGTGCCGCCGATGGAACGGGGCATCGAGGCGGTCGTCGCGTTCACCGGGCATGCGGTGATCGCCTCTCGGCTCCAGCGTGCCGATCTGGCCGATCTGAGCCCGGACGGCTTCGGCGCGTCGCTGGCCCCGGCGGTGCTGCTGCGGATGGGTGGGCCCGGTTGCATCGGCACGATCGATGTCACCGTGGTGGCTCGCGGCACGGGCGGAGGATCGTTGCCGATCGCCGACGGGTGGGATGGACATTCGCGGGTCCGCCGGGCTCGCCGGCTGCGGTCCGATGTCGTGGTCCACGGCGATCAGCGCGGCTTGGTGACCCTCGGACGAGGTCTTGCCGGGCGCAAGGAGATGAGCATCGAGATCCCACCGGGTCTCCACGGGTCGGGAACCGGCCGGCGGTTGATCGCCGAGGCCCGAGCGCTGGTGGAGCCGAGCGAGTGGGTGTTCGCCGCCGTTTCGCCGGGCAACGCCCGGAGCCTGCGAGCGTTTCTGTCGCAGGGCTTCGTTCCGATCGGCAGCGAGGTGCTGATCGAACCTCGTTCGGTAGGGTCGCAGCATGCTTGACGAGACCGCCGTTGAACGCGTGATGATGATCATGGCGCACCCCGATGATGTCGACTTCGGGGCGGCCGGCGCGGCGGCGACGTGGACCGATGCCGGTATTCACGTTACGTATTGCCTGGTCACCGATGGTGATGCGGGTGGATTCGACCCGTCGGTGCCGCGATCGGAGATTGCTGGTATTCGGCGCCGCGAGCAGACCGATGCCGCGGCGAAGGTGGGGGTGACCGATCTGATCTTCCTCGGGTTTCCCGATGGCCGGGTCGAGGCCAATCTCGAGTTGCGCAAGGCGATCAGCCGAGCGATTCGGCAGGTACGTCCGAATCGAGTGGTCATCCAGAGTCCGCAGCGAAACTTTCAGCGGATCTACGCCAGCCATCCCGACCACCTCGCCGCCGGCGAGGCAGCCTTGTGTGCGGTCTATCCCGATGCCCGCAACCCGTATACCTTCACCGAACTCGTCGAGGTCGAGGGGCTCGAGGCGTGGTCGGTCGACGAGGTGTGGATGATGAGCGGGCCGTCCACTGACCGGTTCGTCGATATCACCGTCAACGTCGAACGCAAGATCGCGGCCCTGATGTGCCACGAGAGCCAGTTCACCGAGCCGCAACGCATCGCCGACATGGTGCGGGGCTGGGTCATCGACACGGCCACCCGCGGTGGTCTCCCCGAGGGCCACGCCGCGGAGGCGTTTCACGTGATCGACACCCGCTGACCCCGCCAAAGTCGGTAGCAGCGCCCCAAGTCGGTGGACAAACCCTGCGTCTGGGGGCATAATTGGTCCGCCGGGTGCGTCTTAAGCGCTCGGAAGTCTCGAGCCTCGGAGGGCCAGGCCCAGCTTCGGCTGGGGCGGGAGCCGGGGCTCGACGCGTTTTAGGTCGGTTTCGATGATGGACACATCGTCATCGGTCGCGTGTCGAATCAGATCGAGCATCTTGTTCGAGCCTCGCAAACTCTCAAAGAAGAGCTCCGCCGCAATCGCGTCGGCGAGCCGGCCGAAGCAGCTCGGTCTTCGGGTACCCGCCGTGCACCGTTTTGGGTGGAAAGCCACGGTGCCGGGCGATGATGACGGACTTGTGATCTCGGTGGTTCTGACCAATGACCGGCTGGATTTCTCTGGACTCGATCATGAGCCGAGAAACGTCGATGGCGGCGTCGTTCAGGTGCCGAAAGAGCGTGAGGAGGCAATCCTCTTGGAGAAGACCGACTCCTGATCATCGGAGCGCACGACCACCGTGTGGACTGCGACGACCTTGACTCCCCTCAACAGATCGATGATCGTTTCTCGCATGACGACGCCCTCGCGTCGCCAGTGGAACGATCGAGTGCGAGTCGGATCCGAGAATACTCCCTGCTGGAGTCGCACCGCCAGCGCACCAGCCATTTCCAGATTCACGATCCCTGCTGCCACGATGACATACCGTTCGCCGTCGTCGGCGGCATCCCCAGAACTCATCGATGACGACCAGCACTCATGGGACGATAGCACGCTGGTGTTCGTTTTGTGAATCAAATGGCTCTACACAAATTCAAACGTACGTCTTGACTCTCTCTCACTGAGGGTGGAGACTCAATCACACGGCCTTCTTTGTGGCGTTTGTTAGTTGGGTAGAACGCATCGTTCCAGCTTCTTGCCGCGCTTGTGACGAAAGGGATTCATTGTGCTCAATCAACTACTCGACGCTGTGAGGGTCGGCGGCGCAGTTGGCGCTTTGCGAATCACGGCCAGCTACCAACCAACGGCTGGCAGCGGAGCAAAGATTTCCCCGCCGACTTACCCGGGGGAGAAGCGGTACCTGACTGAGAAGCGCTACATCGATGGAATCGAGCGCGACGTGGTGCTGGTCGATTCGGTCCAGAGTCAGGCCAACCGGCTGGAGGAGGCGCTCGTCGACGCAATCGATGGCGGATTGATTCGGCTGCCGTACATCGAGACCGCTGCCGACATTGAAGGGACGGCGTTCCATCACAGCCTCGACGCACCTCACAGATCCCCTGATGCGTATTTCAGAGACTTCTCAAACGCTGGAGGGCGTTGCGTTCGATGACTCTGAAGTCGGGCGTTCGCTTCGAATGGTGACGGATCGAAACGCTCGCGCCATGTATCGGCAGAGCCCCGCTGACCTGGTCCTGGGTGTGTGGGACAGCCAGCAGGCAGTGGTCGCGGGCTACGGCTTCCCCGAGCATTTGTGTCCGAAATGATCGGACTGGACCCACGTCCGGGCGAACGGGCCGCGGGGCGCCTCGATCCGTACAACATTCCGAAGGTCGAGATTTACTCCATCGACGGACAACCGTCGGTCTGGGCGCTCGACCCTGCACTTCTGCCTAAGGGTCTTAAGTCCAAGAAGGGCAAGACGTCTGAGTCGAACCACGGCAACGCTCTCGCGAGGTCGGCACCGGGCGGATTCGCGGTCGAGAGCGTGCGTCGGGTCGCAGTGGTGAGTTTCAAGGTCCTCAGGCGGCTGCGCTTTCCGGACGACGGCGAGGTGTCGCCCGAGGTTGATGTGGCGGCTCGGGCCGTTCTCGGTGCGCTGGCGATCGCTGGCGATCGAATTCGCCTTCTCTGACTCGACAGCGTTTCTGAGGTCAGGCTGTGACTTGGTCCTCGAAACCGAATCGGCGGAATGGATCGGCAGCGGGGGACCAACCGCGGTTGAGCTGCCGTCCGTGGCTGAGGCCGTCGATCTGTTCAACACGGCGGTCGCCCACGCCTCTTCTCTCGGTTTGAACTTCGCCGAACCCGTGCGACTCGAGCCGAAAGCCAACCTCAGATCCCTGCTTGCGTTGACGTTCACGACGTCGGCGATTGACGACGAGTGATCGGTGATGGGCTTCGCTATCGAAGTCGACCTGCTCCGGGGAGTTTTCGAAGCCGGATCGAGTGAGCAGCGGTCGGCATGGGAGTGGCCTCCCAGCCCTGCTCGGTTGTTCTCCACGCTTGTCGCCGCCGCCGATTCAGAACAAGATGACCTCGCGCTGCGATGGCTCGAGGATCAGCAGCCTCCAACGATTCTCGCCGACGCGGAACACCGAGTCTCGCTGACGCGTGAGGGTTACGTTCCGTTGAATCACACGAAGGCTGGCAGCACGTACGGGCGGTTCGTTGGACGATCTGCGGGAGCGATGCAACAGTGGCGGCACGTCAACCCGAAGCACTCTGCCGTGCGGTACGAGTGGGCCGTCGAGCCCAAACCCCGGATGCTCGACGCACTGCGGTCGATGGCGGAACCATTCCATACCTTGGTCGATCGACATGTCCCGTCGACATGAAAGTGATTGTCGAGTCGGTCGTTGACGGGGACGGTCGAGTGCGTTTTGAGCCGGGAGGCCAACGAAACACCGCCCCGGTGTCCGTTGCCCGGTCCGGGTACCTCGATGCTCTACATCGAGCATTCCAACAAGGGACTCCCGCACACGAGGTACCTCGACGGACGCTCGTCTACGGAGTCGAAAGCAGTTTGGAAGCTGGCAGGCCATCGCCGTACGAGCCGGACTTCATCGTCCTGCCGTTTGGGAATCGGCGGCGAATCGGTCTGGAACAGATCATGCTGGCAGGATGACCTGGACGCGCAAGGCGCTTGAGTCGCATCTTGATGGTGGCCCCGTCATCTTCCGCGGGGTCAAGCGTGATGAGTTGGCGCCTCGTCATCAGGTGCTTATTCTTGGACTGCCTGACGTAGGTCATGAACACGCTAGTGGGCTGGTCGCCGGTCTCGCCGTGGTGCTTCCTTGTGACATCTCGATGGCTGATCGTCGGTTGATCCTCGAAGCGGTTCTGGCGGTCGAGGACGGGCATGTGACTGCTGGCAAACTCGGCCCATTGACCTTCGACCACGAACTGTCCACGCTCAAGGCGCTGGAACCGACTCGCTGGAGTCGTCCGATCGCGCACCTGGGTCTCGGCGACACCAGTGTCGGCGAACCGGTTCATCGACACTCGCAAGCCGGAAGCGATGATCAGCGAAGTGGCCCAAGAGTGCGCGCACTCGGACCTACCTCGGCCAGCACACGTCGAGGTTTCCCAGGAACCGCTCTGCCCTGGTAGCTCAAAGGTTCGCCTTAACCTCCGACGACGGCACCCCGGCGAGACTCCCACTCCATCGTTCCACGCCCGAATCACATTCGATGAGCCGGTTACAGGCCCGGTGGTTCTCGGCAACCTTCGTCGCTACGGGCTTGGTCTGTTCTTTCCCGAGAACCCCCGATGACTCAACCCTCGTTCGTCGACTTCTTCACGGAAGTTCATGGCTACCCCCCGTTTCCGTGGCAGTCGCTCCTCTCCGAGCGAGTTCTCCGCACGGGATGGCCGGAGTCGATCGATGCGCCGACGGGTATGGGCAAGACGTCGCTCATCGACATCGCGGTGTACAGCGCTGGCGTGTGGCGCATCGAATGCGGCGGCTGAGCGAACCGCTCCGACAAGGATTGCATTGATCGTTGATCGACGACTTGTCGTCGACAGCGCGCACCACGGCGCGGAGAAGCTTGCGGTCGCCATTGAATCGGCGGCGGATGGCTCGGCGTCCGCTTGGGTCCGCACCCAACTCGCGACGCTCCAGGCTCTTCCCGGTCGGCCCCTCGATGTTGTTCGAATGAGGGGAGGAGTCACATGGTCCGCTCGGTGGTTGCGTCGTCCGGATCAACCAGCGGTGATCATCGGAACGGTCGATCAATTCGGAAGTCGAGCTGTTCTTCCGCGCATACGGCCAAAGCGACCGTATGAAGCCCATGACGCCCGCGTTACTCGGTACCGACATTCTCTGTCTGCTGGACGAGGCACACACCGCCCAACCGCTTGTCGATCCCGTCCACGAATGCCAGTTTCACGAGGCGCAAGCATCTCGACGCGCCGGCCGCCCGCTGACTCTTGTCACGATGACGGCAACGACACGAGAAGCAACGACGTCCTCGGTCTCCATCAGTGTCGCCGACATGAGCTCACCCGCAGGCCCGCGGCTCCTGGCCCGCAAGCAAACAGTTCTCGTGGAGCTCCAGGGGAAGGCCGGGCGAGACCCTGCTGCGACCCTCGTAGCGTTGGCCAACGCCGAGTTGCTGGCGCATCCACAGGCGGCCATCGGGGTTGTTGTCAACACGGTCGGGTCGGCGCGACGAGTGTTCGATGGCCTGAAGCTCCCAGGCCGGTCGGCACTAGTGGTCGGTCGCTGTCGACCGGTGGACCGCGCCAACAACGAACCGGGGTGGTTGCCGTCTACCGGCGTTGGGCGAAGCCGGGATGCAGCTGGTGGATTCGTCCTGGTAGCGACGCAGACCATCGAGGTGGGTGTCGATCTCGACCTGGACATTCTCATCACACAGAGCGCCTCGCTTGATGCGCTCATTCAGCGCTTCGGGCGAGTGGACCGCGTGGGCGAAGTCGGCCACACCCGGTCATACATCGTGAAGCCGCAGGGCGATGACGTCGTGTACGCAGAATCCGAGCTGCAGACGTGGACGGCGCTCTCAAAGGTGTCAGTCCCAAAGGTCGTCGATAATCCGTCCAGGATTGCCGACATCATGACGTCCGACACGGCGTTGGACTTCAACTCGATGGTCATCCACGATTGGCTCGCAGAACAGCCGGATCCCGCTTCGTTGCTTGCTGCCAGCCCACCAGCTCCGCTCCCAACGGCGGCGACCCTCTCCTGGTGGCGACGCACCTCGCCGATTCCGACCCCTGACGAGGATGTTTCGGCGTATCTCCACGGCGTCGGGCGGTGGTCACCAACCGTGTCGGTGCTCTGGCGGGTTGACCTCGGTACCGACACGGTCGACACGCAGTCCGCCTTGACGACGCTTCCCCCATCGACCCACGAGATGGTTGAAGTGTCTTTGAGCGCCGCACGGGCCTTCGTGTCCGGGCGGATCTCGGATGTCACCGATCTCGAGGGCGTAGAATTAGCGTACGAAGCTGGCGTTCCAACCAGCGAGATCGCCGCATGGGTGCGACGTGGGGACGTTTGGGAGATAGCGACTGCCAGCCAACTCCGACCCGGTGATGTTGTTGTCCTTCGAAGCCAGGACGGGGGACATGACCGATATGGGTGGACCGGGCGTGCTGGTGAACCGGTTATTGATCTTGGTGGGCTTGACCTGGCGGGCTCGACACGAGGAGCATCGATACGTCTCCGGCTGTCGGCGATCGTGCTTCGCCAGTTCATCGGCAACGACAACGTTGCCGAGTTCAGCGTGATGTTGCACGAGATGAATCGAACCCGTCGCGGCCCACAGAGACCAGACGCTGGCCATGCTCGGTCGACTCGGTCGTCTCCCGCCGTACGAGACCCTCTTCGAGTTGGCCCTGGAGCGCCTTTCACAGGCGGATTGGGTACTCGATTGGAGCGAGACGGAGTCTGGCGAGCGTGCGCTTGTCCGGGCCGACCTCGTGTCCTCGACTCGGCGATCGGCGTTCGACGCCGTCAGCGACGACGGTAGCGGAGAGTCATCGAGGCTTCAAGGACGCGGTAACACTGGCGCAACATCTCACTTCCGTCGGAGATCGCGCCAGACAGCATGCGGGCCGCCTTGGACTTGCCATCGACCTCGTCGCTGCGGCTCATCTCGCTGGCCGGTTTCATGATCTGGGAAAGGCGGAGATCAGATTTCAGACGTTGCTCCACCAAGGGCGTCGGCATGAGGCAGAGATAGCACGCAGTGACGCCACGATTGCGCTGGCCAAAACCGCACGCCTCGATCGAAACCGCGAGCGCTCCATTGCGCAACGAAGCGGCTGGCCGTCGGGAATGCGGCACGAGGCCATTTCGCTTCTACTGGTTCGTGCCGCCCCGCCGGAAGTGTTCCACGACGTGGTATCGCGAACTAGTCGAGCACTTGGTGGCTAGCCATCATGGCAACGCTCGACCCTTCTTTCCTCCATTCCGCGACCCCACTCCAACCAAGGTCGAGGTGACATTCGACGGGTTGAGCTTTGTCGCCTCGACGGATCGGGCGCACCCCGCCTTGGACCACGCCGAGGCGTTCGATCGCCTGAATCTGAAATATGGGACTTGGGGTCTGGCCTTGCTCGAATCGATTGTGCGTCTGGCCGACATGAGCGTTTCAGAGGAGGGCTCGTGAATCGCATTGAACTCCCAGCTCTACGGGCGGACTCGGCACTCGGCTTCCTTGCTGCAATCGGAACGCTGCGGCTCGTTTTTGCCTACGGGTCTGATCAGGCGGCGACGCTGGCATCGCCAGACGGCCCGCGCTCGAGCGCGTGCTCTCGTCCAACGTCTTCGCATCGGCTCCCCGACATCGCTCGCGCGGCAGGCGAATTGGCCTCCGACATGCGCTCGGCTGGGCAGTTGCTCCCCGGCGTCGATGGCTTCCCTCCGATCGGAGCTGGCGGCAGTCGAGACCCGATGTCGGGGATGACGATGGGGGAGGGGCGACGCCTTGCGGTTGCCACCGCGCTCGGACGACGCCCTTGGCCACTGGCTGCAGCGCTCGTCGGCATCGTCGCTGCCTACTGACCGCAAGCTTCGGTCAGCCGGAGCGATTGAGAAGAACCGGTTTCTCAAGGCGGGCCCGGGCACCGTCTGGGTCCGGCGGACCTTGGCTGGTGTACTGGACGTTGTCGACGAGATGAATGTGATCGAAGCCTTCGAGGGCTGGCGACGTCGTGACGGGTTCCTCGGTGCCTACTTTGACCATCGGGCCGATCTTGAAGCGGCGACCGGACAGGGAGTTAAGGCCCCGGTTAAACGTGGCGTGCCCGGCGCGACGTTTCTTGCGATCATGGCGCTGCCGGTCTTTCCTGTCCGGACGCCGGACCCGTTCACGTCCGAAACTGTTGGATGGACGGCCACGAGGTCGGTGCGGAAGGGGTTCGGGTGGCCGGTCTGGCCCGATCCGCTCGGTCTAGCGGGGGTGAAGGCCCTGGTCGATCACCCGGTAGTGCGAGACGTGATCGTCGATCGAAGCGAACCACTACAAGGCGGTAGTCGTCGTGCCCTGGATGGGCTCGGCCTCAGCGCAGTGTTTCGATCTGAGCGAACGGCGGCGGGTAACAACGACGGCGCATTGGCTCCAGCGCTTGCGTGCTGGGAGCGGGACGGCTGACGATGGATGACGAACTCGTTCGAGACCTTCCTCCGCTTGTACCTCCGCGGATGGTCAATGAGTTCGTGTTCTGTCCCGGTTCTTTCATCTCGCCTGGTCATCCGGAGAGTCAAGAACGAACTCACTGTCGACGGGAAGTGGATTCACCGCCGAGTTGATCAGACCACAGGTCGGCTCAATGCGCCCGAAAGCGCCGCGACGCAGCGGATTACCTCGATGACGATGTCTTCGGAACGCCTCGGTGTGATCGCCAAGGCCGACATTGTCGAGTCGGCGAACGGCGAGGTGACGCCCAGTCGGTCTGGAAGCGCGGATCATGCACAAGACCAGATCACCCGGTCTGGGAGCCAGAACACGTGCAGCTGGCGCTCCAGGTTTTGATCCTCCGCGATAACGGATACCGATCGTCGGGGGAGAGGTTCGGTTTGATGGGGCACGTGAACAAGAATCCGAATCGACATCGACGAAGCGATGGAAGCGAAAGTCGAGTCGTACCTGTCTGAACTGCGACGTGTCGCCGCCGAGCCCATTGCGCCTCCCCCGCTGGTCGATAGCCCGAAGTGCAACACCTGCATCATGGCGGGCACATGTCTCCCAGACGAGCACAACCTCGTTCGTCACCGAACCGAGAGGCCCCCGAGACTGCTGATTCCGACCGAAGATTCGGCGAGTCCGCTCTATCTCACCGAACCTGGAGCGCGGGTCGGTATCGATGGGGAGCGTCTCATCGTCAAGGCTCACGACGGAGGCTCGACTCCGGTGAGGCTCATCGACGTGTCGCAAGTGAGCATCTACGGCAATGTGCAGGTGTCGACACAAGCGATCCGCGAGTTGATGTCGCGTGAGGTGCCGATTTGCTGGTTCAGCGGTGGTGGTTGGTTCTATGGCATCAGCGAGGGGCTCCCAAGGCGGAACGTCGAGAGCTTCGTCGGATGCAGGTACTGGCTGGGGACAAGGTCAACGTCGAACTCGCGTCGCGAATGGTCGCCGCCAAAATTCTGAATGCTCGGTCCCTACTCGTCGGAATGGAAGCGAGCGACGAACCGATGCGCTGCGGGAATTGAAGCGGCTCGCAGTTCTCGCAGAATCCGCTGGCGACCGAGAGCGCCTACTCGGTCTCGAAGGCGGGGCTGCTCGGATCTACTTCTCGCAATTCGCAACCATGATCCGCGACGATCTGGCTGCTGATTTCGTTTGGGAGAAGCGGAACCGCCGACCACCGACTGATCGGATCAACTGTCTGCTCTCGTTCCTCTATGGGATGTTGGCCCGCGAGTGCACGACCACGCTGTTCGGCGTGGGGTTTGACCCATACGTTGGCGTCTACCATCGTCCACGCTTTGGGCGTCCAGCGCTGGCGCTTGATCTCGCTGAGGAGTTCCGATCCTTGATCGCCGATTCGTGTGTGTTGACGGTCATCAACAACGGGGAGATTAAACCAGCGGACTTCGTCACCCGAGGCGGCGCGGTGGCGCTCAGCGCCGAAGGCCGTCGCAAGGTGATCGCTGCGTACGAGCGTCGGATAACTTGTCAAAGCTATCCACCCGACCTACGGGTACAGGATCACGTATCGGCACGCAATCGAGGTCAGGCCCGAATGCTGGCTGCGGTCATCTTGGGCGAGCTCGAGACGTACCGTGGGATGGTCGTGACCGGTGCAACGTTCCCCCGACATCTGGTCGCCTACGACATTCGAAACCCCAAGCGACTCCGCCGAGTTCATCGGGTGATGCAGGGCCATGGCATGCCGCTGCAATACTCGGTCTTTGCTATCGATCTGACTGCCAGTGAGCGACTTGGCTTGCTCCTTGATCTTGCATCGGTCGTTGACCAGACCGCTGACTGCATTGCCTGTATCGAACTGGGTGCGACAGACGAGAGCAAATTCACGTTCATGGGTCCGAAACCGGAGTTTCCGAGGCAAGGTGCGAACATTCTCTGATGCGAACGCTCGTCTACTCGCCCTTTTCCCGGGAAGCGCTCGAAAGTGTCTTTCACCAGGCACTATCTGCCGATTGACAACTGAACGATTGCTGTTTCGGTACCGCCTGACAAGGAGCGCTCGAAAAACGCGCCGAAAAGGCCTGCTAGATTGGCTTTTCCACCGCGACCTCCTTCGCCGTCCGTCAGGGCGGCGCTTCATTGCGGCGCCGACCTGGATCGGTCGGGCGTCGTGTCCCGCGCGTCGACCTTCGCCGTCCGTCAGGGCGGCGCTTCATTGCGGCGAGCAGGCCCTCGCGCGGTTGCAACTCCAGGTGTTTGGACCTTCGCCGTCCGTCAGGGCGACGAGCTTCATTGAGCCCACCCGTCCCACGTGCTCCGCTACCCAGGGGCGAAGGTCCTTCGCCGTCCGTCAGGGCGGCGCTTCATTGCGGCACGTATTTGCGACCGTAGACGCCGCCGAGTCGGTCGACCTTCGCCGTCCGTCAGGGCGGCGCTTCATTGCGGCTCGTTCGGTGCGTCCTTGGCGATCAACGGCCGGATCTGCCTTCGCCGTCCGTCAGGGCGGCGCTTCATTGCGGCAAGCGGGCATACGACGCCCTCAACCAAGACACACTGGCCCTTCGCCGTCCGTCAGGGCGGCGCTTCATTGCGGCCAGGGACCCGCCGGAACGCGGCGTGGATGACACGCCAGACCCCTTCGCCGTCCGTCAGGGCGGCGCTTCATTGCGGCGACTGGCTGACTTCCGGGCGTGCTGGAGCGTGGAGACGCGGCCTTCGCCGTCCGTCAGGGCGGCGCTTCATTGCGGCGTTTCGCCGTTCGACCGGCCTTCACGCATCCGCCGGCGGCCTTCGCCGTCCGTCAGGGCGGCGCTTCATTGCGGCGCGTCTCCGACGTGGGGGCGGCTAGCGAACGTGAGGGTCCCTTCGCCGTCCGTCAGGGCGGCGCTTCATTGCGGCACCCACACCGATGTCGGCGCCGGGTACCGCGGCACGGCCCCTTCGCCGTCCGTCAGGGCGGCGCTTCATTGCGGCGTCTCGGAGGGCACCGTCAACGCCGACAAGGCGTTCACCCTTCGCCGTCCGTCAGGGCGGCGCTTCATTGCGGCTGCAACGTTGACCCGGCTGTGTTGAGATCACCACTGGCCTTCGCCGTCCGTCAGGGCGGCGCTTCATTGCGGCCAGCGTGATGCTCTCGACGCTCGTGGCCCTTCGCCGTCCCTCAGGGTGGCGCATCATTGCAGCGACGTCGTTTGCTTGGGGCCCATCGGGTTCGGCTGTGGAGGGCCACCGGGGGAACTCAAGCTTCGCTTCAGATGCCCAGGCGGAGGCGGCTCTCGAAGTCCTCGTGGTTGAGGTAGGCGCCACACAGATGCCGGCGGCCGGTGTAGGCCGCTCGGCCGTGCAGCACCCGCCAGTTGTCGAACAACAGGGCTTCGCCGGGCCGCAGCACGTGACGCCACTGCATTGGCGTGGTCGTTGGCGAGCGTCTCGAAAGCCCGTAGCGCGTCGTAGAACGCCATCATCTCGTCGGGCGGGAGCAGGAACGGGGCACGGTCGGAGTTGTTGAAGCTACACCTGGACGAGCTCGACCGTTGTGGTCGTGACGCAGGATCGGCCGGGCGGCCATCAGATGCGAGCCGTCGCCGATGTACTGGCCGGGTACGGCGACGCGTCGACAGCGTGTGGAAGTGCTCGGGAGCGTCCCGTTCCAGCTCAGCGGCGATCCAGAACCCGTCGACGATGCTCGATTCCCCACCGGTGCCGTCGAAGGAGATGCAGTGAAGGACCTGCATGCCGGGGGCATCGTGGGAGTACGTGCCGTCGGTATGAGGGCGCAGTTCGAGGTTCGTGTAGGCGGTGTCGGCCTTCGACAAATCGGCCTCGAAATCCCAGAATCCGCCGAAGATCGTCTCGCGGACATACGACACGCGTGCGACCAGCTCATGGGTGGCATCGAGCGTGGCCGGGGTGCCCGTGGCGATGCAGAACCCGTAGCGGGCGACCATGGTCAGCCATTCGGCCACGCCTTCGTCGGAGTCCATCACCCGCTCGTAGGGAATCGTCGGTGCCTGGCCGCCGAGGATGTCGGCATCCCACCAGCGCGGGGCGAGTCGACGCCCGCTCGGCGTGCCGCTGGCTGGCGAAACTTGGCGAGGAACCCGACTGGGAGCGTCGAGCACGAGCCGTCGGGCCACGCGAGTCGTAGCTCGCCGCCGTCGACCGATGCGCTTGACGCGACGATCTGCGGATCGAGGCCGGCGGTGTAGAGCTGACGCTGCTGCGTGACCGGGTGGAGGGTCGCCTCGTCATGGGCATGGTCGCGCAGCCAGAGCCAGGGGTACGTCGAGGTTGCCTGGTCGTCCCAGGTCACGACCAACGAGTCGGTCGTCGGCTGGAGTTGCGCGATTTTCGCCATGCCACCAGATTGGCACTGCGCGAGCCACCAACTCTGCACCCGCGCCCCAGTCTTCGAGTTTCGCGTCACCTTGGCCTGCGAAGGCAATTCTGGGGAGCAACGAGCAACGAGCAACGAGCAACGAGCAACGAGTGACGCGCTCGGCCCGAGGCTGCGAGGGTCAGGCCAGATCGAGCCGCGCCAGGCGGAGTTCGGCGGTGTAGGCATGGGCCTGGAGGCCGTCGACCGGACCGAACGCCGCCGCGTCGACGGCGACGTGGCGGGCGGCGACGGGGTCGGTGATCCGCTGCCAGGTGAGCGTCTTGAGGAACTTGGCGACCGACAACCCGCCGGTGTACTTGGCCGAACCCTGGGTGGGCAGGGTGTGGTTGGTGCCGGTGCAGCCCTTGTCGGAGTACGTCACCGTCGCATCGGGCCCGAGGAACAACGAGCCGTAGTTCCGCAACCGATCGAGGAACCACTCGTCGTCGGCGGCATGTATCTCCAAGTGCTCACAGGCCACCGAATCGGAGATGGTCGCCGCTTCCTCCCGGGAGTCGGCGACATAGACCCAGCCGTAGTCCCGCCACGCCGCACCGGCGACCGCAGCGTTGTCGAGCGCCGGGAGCTGTCGCTCGAGCTCGGCCACGGTCGCCGCGGCGATCCCGGCCCCGATGGCGATGAGGTATGGCAGGCGAGTTGAGCCCGTGCTCGGCCTGCCCAAGCAGGTCCGCGGCGACCAGCACCGGGTCGGCCGTGTCGTCACAGATCACGGCGACCTCCGATGGCCCGGCGAGGAGATCGATTCCGACCCGGCCGAACAACTGCCGCTTCGCCTCGGCGACGAACGCGTTGCCCGCTCCGCAGAGCATGTCGACCGGCCCCATTCCCTCCAGCCCGAAGGCCATCGCCGCAAGGGCCGGGACCCCACCCAGGCAGAACATCGCATCGGCTCCCGCCGACGCACCGACCCAGACCATTGCCGGGGTCGGTCCCGAGCCGTCGGGTAGCGGGGGAGTGCAGGTGACGACCCACCGCACGCCGGCGACCTTCGGCACGATCACGCTCATCAACGGCGATGACACAAGCGGGTAGCGTCCGCCCGGCATGTAGGAACCCACCTGGTCAACGGCGATCTGGCGATGGCCGATGGTCAGCCCGGGGAACGGCTCGAACGATGTATCGACGAGCAGCGATCGCTGGTGGCGGGCGAACGCGGCGACGGTTGCCGACGAGCGGGTGAAGGCCGTCTTGAACTCATCTGACAGTGCCGACTCCGAAGCGTCGATATGCGCCTGGGTGATCTCGAAACTGTCGGGGTTCCAATGGTCGAGTTCGGCTGAGTACCGACGGACGGCGTCGATGCCGTGGTTCTCGATATTCAGCAGCATCTCCGACACTCGAGTCCGGACTTCGGCGTCGGCCTGACGGGCGGCGACGCGCTCCTGGCCTTGCTTCATGATCTTCATAGCGCACAGTCGATCTTCATGTGACCAACGGTACGCCGTGTCCGATTCCGGTCGGTTGGTTACCAATCGGTAAGGTGCGATGGTTCGCCCGCCACTCTCGAGGAGTCCCCATGCCCGAGGCAGTCATCGTCGCCACCGCCCGCAGCCCGATCGGTCGGGCCAACAAGGGATCGCTCGCTTCGATGCGTCCCGACGATATGAGCGCCCAGATCGTGAGGGCCCTGCTTGCCAAGGTTCCGCAGGTCGACGGCAACAGCATTGACGACCTGATCATGGGCATCGGCCAGCCCGCCGGCGCCGGTGGCTTCAACATCGCCCGGGTTACAGCGATCCTCGCCGGTATCGAGGTGCCCGGGGTGACCGTCAACCGCTACTGCTCATCGAGCTTGCAGACGATCCGCATGGCGTTCCACGCGATCAAGGCCGGCGAGGGTGACTGCTTCATCGCCGCGGGTGTCGAGACGGTCAGCCAGTACGCCCTCGGCGCCTCCGACACCGCCCCCAACGCGACGTTCAAGGACTCGGGCGGTCGTACCAAGTCCCGCTCGGCCGGTGACCAGGGCCCGTGGGCCCCCGGTGAGGGCCTCCCCGACGTCTACATCGCCATGGGCCAGACCGCCGAGAACGTCGTTGAGCATGAAGGCGTCACCCGCGAGGAGATGGACCACTTCGGTGTTCGTTCGCAGAACCTGGCCTGCGAACATCAGGACAACGGGTTTTTCGAGCGCGAGATCACCCCGCTGACCTTGGAAGATGGCACGATCGTGTCTCGTGACGACGGCCCCCGCGCCGGCACCAACTACGAGTCGGTCAGCCAGCTCAAGCCCGTCTTCCGTCCCAACGGCACGATCACCGCCGGCAACGCCTGCCCGCTCAACGACGGCGCGGCCGCCGTGCTGGTGATGAGCGACACGAAGGCCGCCGAGTTGGGGCTCACCCCGCTCGCCCGCATCGTGTCGTCGGGAGTGTCGGCGCTCAACCCCGAGATCATGGGCCTCGGCCCGATCGAGGCCTGCCGCCAGGCCCTCGGTCGCGCCGGCATGAGCATCGACCAGATCGACCTGGTCGAGATCAACGAGGCGTTCGCCGCCCAGGTCATCCCGTCGGCCAAGCACCTCGGCATCCCGATGGACAAGCTCAACGTCCACGGTGGCGGCATCGCCCTCGGCCACCCGTTCGGCATGACCGGCGCCCGCATCATGACCACGCTGATCAACGGCCTGCAGTGGGAAGACAAGACCTACGGCATGGAGTCGATGTGCGTCGGCGGCGGCCAGGGCATGGCAATGATCATCGAGCGTTTGAGCTGACCCCTGCCCGCCGCCGCACCCGGATGTCGCCGGAACGAATGGCAACCGTCACCCCGATCGCGGCGACGGCCAGTGCACAGGCCGTGAACACCGTGCTCGGCCCGGACACCCCGTAGCCCCACGACGGCCAGGAACGACACCACCGCGGCGACGGCCATGTTCGTCGCCCCGATCAGCCCCTGCGCAGCCGCGAGCCGACCCGGCGGGGCGGCGGCGGCCACCGCCATCTGCAACGCCGGGTAGGCCAGGGCCTGCGCACCCGCCTCGATGACCCCGAAGATCATCGGCGGCCACGGTGAGCGGAACGTGCCGTAGATCACCGTCAGCGGCACGATCAGCACCAGCGTCCCGAGTACGAAACGGATCGGGTTCCACCGGTCGACGAACTTGGCCGCCAACGACGACATCGTGATGTACGGGATCGCATAGGCGGCGATGCTCAGGCCGACGACATTGTCGGACGCCCCGAGGTCGGTGAGGAACCGGTCCCACAAGGCCTCGTACATCCCGGTCGGCAGGCTCAGGGCGGCAGCCAGCAGCACCGCGGTGAACACGTGGCGATCTCGCAGCAAGCCGAGTGCAGGGCGACCCGATTCCGCCGTGCGCAGCAGCGTCGGAAGCGGTTGGGTGGCAACGAGGGCCACGCTGACCAGGGCGAAGATGGCGAACAGCAGGAACGGCCAGCGCAGACCCAACGGGCCGACGAGCGCTCCGCCGATCACCGGTCCGATGACGAATCCGCCCAATTCCGACGATGCCTGGCGGCCCAGCCGCGCCGATCGCCCCTCGTCGGAGAGCGACGCCATGATGGCTCGGGCCGCAGGGAAGAACAGCCCGCTGGCCGCACCGATCAGGGCTCGTCCGGCGATCATCACCAGCAGGTCCGACCCGGCGGCGAGCAGGAGGTCGCCGGCGACCGACAGAATGCCGCCGATCACGAGCATGTGGCGCAACCAGCCCCGATCGGCCAGCGGTGAGGCGAGAAGTTGCACCAGCAGCGAGGTGACGAAGCCGGTGGCGACCATGATGCCGACACCGCGGCCGCTGAACCCGTAGGTGTCCTGCAGGTTGCCCATCAGGGCAAACACAACGCTGTTGCTCGCCGCCAGCGCCATGCCTGCGGCGAGGATCGTGGCTTCGACTCGCCGTATGGACGTCATGTGGCGATGGGTTCAGGGGTGACCGGGGGGTACTCGGCGATCACCGCATCGCTGAACGCGGGCCAGTACTCCAGGCCCCAGGCGGTGAATTCTCGCTTCGCCAATCCCGCGCAGGCGATGCCTCGCGCCGGATCAACCCACACGAACGTGCCCGATCCACCGAAGTGACCGAACGTCGTCGGGGAGTTGGTCGTTCCGGTCCAGTGCGGCTGCTTGGCCCCGCGGATCTCGGGTCCGAGACCCCACGGGTTGGGATCGAACCGTCCGACGCCGGGAAGCACCCCGCTCAACTCGGGAAACTGGGGGGTCGTCGCTGCGGCGGCGGTCGACGGAGCGATCAAACGCGGCGACAGAAGTTCGCGAGCCAGGCCGATCATGTCGGCCAGTGCGCCGCGGAAGTCCTTCGCCGGCGATCCGGTGGCGATGGCGGTGCTCATCTCCAGCGGCTCGAACACCGCCTCGCCCACGTAGTCGTTGAACGGGATGCCCGTTTGCCCGGCCACGTGGTTGGCGAGCAGTTCGTACCCGGTGTTCGAGTAGATCCGGTTGCGGCCCGGCCGGGTGATCTGGTGCGGACCATCGAACGAGTAGCCGCCGGCGTGGCAGAGCAGCTGGCGCACGGTCGCGTGCGTGCCGGCCTCGTTGGGAGGATCGACCACGCCATCAAGATCGACCGATCCGTCCTCGACGGCGATCAGGGTCGCCCAGGCGGTGATCAGCTTCGACACCGACGCCAATCGCATCACCTGATCGGCTGGTCCGCGGCTCCACACCGTCGTCGCGTCGATGACGGCGGCGGCGGCGACCGGGACCGGCCAGGTATCGATCAGTTCCAGGGCGCGCATCGCCGCCAGTCAATCAGCCGACGACGAAATGTGGCGAAGGCGCCGACGCGGCTCAGCCAACTCCGGCGGACCGCATCAACTCGGCCACGCGGAAGGACAGATCGACGCTCTGGCGGCCGTTGAGACGGGGATCGCAGACCGTCTGATACCGGTCGTCGAGCTGCGCATCTTCGATGAACTCGGCGCCACCCATGCACTCGGTGACGTTGTCGCCGGTCAGTTCCACGTGGATGCCACCCGGCCACGTACCCTCGGCACGGTGGGCGGCGATGAAGCCGGAGATTTCGCTGCAGATGTCTTCGAAGTGGCGGGTCTTGTGTCCGCTCACCGACGTGAACGTGTTGCCATGCATCGGGTCGCAGGCCCACACGACGGGATGTCCAGCTTGGCGGACTGCCCGCAGCAGCGGACGGAGGCCCTCTTCGATCTTGTCGGCACCCATCCGGGTGATCAACGTCAGGCGTCCGGGAACCCGCGCCGGGTTGAGCGCCTCGCAGAGCTCCAACACGAACTCGGGTGATGCCGAGTTCGACACCTTGCACCCGATCGGGTTGCCGACGCCGCGGAGGAACTCGATGTGGGCGCCGTCGAGCTGACGGGTGCGCTCGCCGATCCACAACATGTGGGCTGAGCAGTCGTACCAACCCCCGGTGAGGGTGTCCTGCCTGGTCAACGACTCTTCGTAACCGAGGAGCAACGCCTCGTGGCTGGTGTACATGTCGACTTCGTGCAGCGCCGCGGTCGTATCGGTGTCGACCCCGCAGGCTCGCATGAACCGCAGTGCCCGGTCGATCTCACTGGCGAGCTGCTCATAACGTTGACCCTCGACGCTCGACGAGACGAACTCCTGGTTCCATGAGTGCACCCGGCTGAGGTCGGCAAACCCGCCCTTGGTGAACGCCCGAACGAGGTTCAGAGTCGACGCAGACTGGTGATAGGCCTGCACCAGGCGGTCGGCCGACGGGATCCGGGCAGCCGCAGTAGGAGCCGGGTCGTTGACGATATGGCCGCGGAAGCTGGGCAGGTCGAGGTCGCCGATGCGTTCGTAGTTGGCCGAACGGGGCTTGGCGAACTGCCCGGCGATGCGCCCGACCTTGACGACCCGCACGCCCAGTGAATAGGTGAGCACGACGGCCATCTGCAGGATGACGCGCAGCTTCTCGCGAATGTTGTTGGCCGAGAACTCATCGAAGCTCTCCGCGCAATCGCCGGCTTGCAGCAAGAAGGCGTTTCCGGCAGCGACCTGACCCAATGAGGCCTGCAGGCTGCGAGCCTCACCGGCGAACACCAGTGGGGGATAGCTGGCGATCAATTTCAGCGCAGCATCAAGTTCGGCCTCGTCGGGCCATTCGGGCTGCTGGGCGGCGTCGAAGCCGCGCCAGCTGGTTGGGCTCCAGGTTCGTGCCATCCGTACCAGCCTGGCCGGTGACACCCACCATCCACAACGTGATAACGCAACATCGTTGCTACGACCGGAAAAACAGACCACCCCCGATGCCGGAGTGGCACGGGGGCGGTAGTAGGGGTGGGCTGGGGGCACCCACCCGTTGGGGGGATCGGGATTGGCGGTCAGGCCGCCAGAATGCGCACGGCATCTTCCTTCAGGCCGGCCACGGCCCGGCTGACCAGGCGGCGAGCGGCTTCGGCGGTGACGCCGAGGTCTTCGCCGACCTCGCGGAAGCTGCGCCGCTCGCCGTCGATGAGCCCGAACCGAGCCTCGATCGCGTAGCGGGCCCGCTTGTCGAGGGTGCCGAGCAGTTCGTCGAGCAGTTCGGTGTCGACCATCGCCATCACGGCGTCTTCGGGGGTGCCCTGACCGTTGTCCATCAGGTCACCGAGGGTGGCATCGCCGTCGTCGCCGACGGTCTTGTCGAGTGAGATGGGAGTGGTCAGGCGATGCAGTTCGGCGTTCGACAGGTCGAGGGTCTCGCCGTCGCCCGATGCCTGGCGCAGCGCAGCGCGCAGCGAGGCGGAGCGGTCACCCGGGATGCGGATGAGCGAGGCCTTCTGGTCGAGGGCCCGGCCGATGGCCTGGCGGATCCAGAAGGTGGCGTAGGTCGAGAACTTGAAGCCACGGCGCCAGTCGAACTTGTCGACGGCATGCTCGAGGCCGAGGTTGCCTTCCTGGATGAGGTCGAGCAGATCCATGCCCTGCGGCAGCGGGTACCGACGGGCGATGGAGACGACGAGGCGCAGGTTGGCGCGGATGAAGCGGTCCTTGGCGGCGGCGGCCGCCTTGACCTCTCGCTGGAGCTCGACACCCGACTCGCCTGATCCGATCTTCAGGGCCGAGGCGCGACCGAGTTCGATCACTTTGGACAGCTGGCGCTCTTCCTCGGCGTTGAGGAGTGGCACCTTGCCGATGTCATTGAGGTAAAGACCGATTGAATCATTCATGGCGTATCTATCAACTCTTCGTAGGGGGACATGATTCCGGATGCGTGGCGTGTCGTTTGACACACCAGCGCCAAGCCGGGGTTGCTTGGCGGTAGTACATCTCTAGACGTCGGGTCATCGCGGAAATGACGGCGGTTGGCCGTGTTTTTGGGGGCCTAACATGGTACATCAGACCTAGTGTCGCGTTACGATCCTGCGGCTAGATGGTAAAAGACGCTTTGGATGGCTCAAAAGTTGCGAATGATCAACGTGCCGGTTGCCACCTACACTCCGGGTCCGTGCCCTTGACGTCCCGCCGCCGCCTCGGCGTCTTCGGTGGCACGTTCGATCCGCCCCACGTTGGCCACCTGGTCACCGCCCTGAACGTTGGCTATGCGCTCGGTCTCGATGAAGTGCTGCTCGTCGTTGCTCATGTCCCCTGGCAGAAGGAAGGCACTCGTCCGCTGACGCCGTCGGAAGATCGGTTGGCGATGGTTGAGGCGGCTGTCGATGGGGTGGCCGGACTGCGGGCGAGCCGCATCGAGATCGACCACGGGGGCGACAGCTACACCGCAGATACCCTCCGCACGCTGCATGAATCCGAACCCGACGCAACGCTGTTCACCATTCTGGGCGACGACGCGGCGAGCCGCTTGACCACGTGGCAACGGTGGGAAGAAGTCGTCGAGCAGTCCCGTTTGGTTGTCGTCGATCGTCCGGGCGAACCTGTCGACCTGCCCGACGTCGCGGAATGGATCCGCGTCGAAGTGCCCCACCTCGAGGTATCGAGTACCGACCTGCGGTCGCGTATCCGCGATGGTCGTCCGCTTGATTTTCTCGTGCCCCCGGCGGTGCTCACGGTCATCGCCGAGCGCGGCTTGTATGGAGATGCGTCGTGAGCGCCCTGGTCGATCAGCGCCGCCGGCGCACGATCATCGCCGGACTGGCGGGGGTCATCGGGTTGGTCACCCTGCCGATGCTGAGCCTCGCGGCGGCCAAGACCCTGAAGAACTCCAAGGAAGGCAAAAACGCCATCGAGGGGCTCCCCGACCTCATTCTGATACCGCCGACCCCCGCGGCGTTGTTCGCCGCGGTCGACGACCAAGGCGAGGTCACCGCGGTCAGCCTGCTCGCCCTGGCCCCGCCGCGCGACGGGGCGGTCAAGGGGGGAACGATCATTCAGGTGCCCGTCGGAGCAAAAACGAACCTGGCCGACGGCACCGTCGGCCGATTGGCCGATGCCTACGCCCGTGGGGGCCAGACCGAGTTGGTCGAGGCAGCCGAGGGCCTGCTCGGCGTCACGATGCTGACCTCGATGGTCGCCGCGCCGGAAGGTATAGCCGCCCTGCTCGCACCGTATGCACCGCTCGATGTCAACCTCTCTACCGACGTCGTGACCACCGACGCTGCCGGAGCCGACCAACTGGTGGTCGCCGCTGGTGCCCACTCGGCCGACGCGGAAAATGCTGGCGGCGATGTTGACCGCCCATCAGGACGGTCGGCCCGAGTTGGAGCGTTTCGGGCGGATCGGTGATCTCTGGTCGACGATTGCGCTGCGGGTGGGGCCAGGCATCGGCACCCCGATCACGACCCCGCCAACCGTGGGCACCGCCGCACCCGCGCCGACCGCCGACCCGGCTGCGGATTTCGCGACGTTCTGGCAGGCACTGTTCGCCGGTGAGACTCACGTGTATCGGCTGAACTCCACGCCGGTGACCGATCCGACGACCAATCCGACCGGCGTCGATATGGTCGACTTGTACCTTGCCGAGGTCATTCATGTCACCGCGACGGTGCTCCCGAGTTCGGTGTCGCCGGCCTTCTCATCGATTACCTTCTACGTGCGCAGCCCGCTGGGCGATAGTCGCCTGACCCTCGAAGCGGTCTCTCGACTGGCCTTCAACGGGGCGAACGTGGTGCTCGTGAAGGAAGACACGTCGGTGGAGGTGCCCGAGCTCAATACGATCTCGTTCATCGATCCGTCCGACGGCGCTCAGGCCGAGGCATTTCTCAAGACGCTCGGAGCCGGATACACCGTCGTCGAGCCGGAGTACCGCATCGACAACGTCGATGTCGTGCTGACCCTCGGCGAACAGTGGCGCAAGGATGCCGATCTCGAACGATTGAACGTGGCGACCACCGTGGCGCCGCCTGCGACGGAAGGTTGACCATGTCAACAACAGCACAGCCCGAGGCCATCGAAGTGGCGCGAGTGGCCGCCACGGCCGCGGATGAGAAGCAGGCGACCGACATCGTCGTCTTGGACGTCTCGCAGATCTTGGCGATCGCCGATGCGTTCGTGATCGTCAGCGCCAACAACCGCCGCCTCGTACGCAGCGTCGCCGAGTCGATCGAGGAGCAGATCAAGCTGTTCTGCGAACGGGCTCCGTTGCGAACCGAGGGTCTCAGCGAGCAGCAGTGGGTACTGCTCGACTACGGCGATGTGGTCATCCATGTCTTCTCCGACGAGATGCGGGCCTTCTACGAGATCGAACGGCTCTACATGGACGCCCCGAAGATCGACTGGGCCGTTCAGGCGTCCTAGCGATTCGGTGCCGAATCGCCGTGCTTCGGCGTCGCCGTTGTCACTCCCGGTGACCACTGGCACCCCGGCGTGTGACGGCTAGCGCATCAGATTTGGAATCCTCGCTCGTCGTAGTGGTGTTGAGTGGAGATGACATGACAACGACGATGCTCAGTGGAGCTTTCAAAACGAGCGAGCTTCCGAAGCTCGCAGCCGAGCCGGTCACCGTGACCGTCTCGCGTGCGGTGGTCCCCGGTCGGGAGGCCGAGTTCGAGAATTGGGCGGCGGCGATGGCGGGCCGCCTCGAGGCGTTTCCCGGCAGCCTGGGCGCGGGTGTGCTGCGCCCGGGGGACGAGGGTGGCGACTATCACCTGATCTTCCGGTTCGCCGACGCGATGAGCTTGCGGATGTGGGAGCGTTCCCCGCAGCGGGCCGTGCTGCTGTCCGAACTCGATGGTGTCGTCGCCGAGACCCGTGTGCAGCGCACTGTCGGCGTCGAGCAGTGGTTCGAGCTGCCCGCCCGTGCGGAGCCGTCTCGGGCGCTGTGGAAGCACGTGTTCGGCGACGTCGCGTGGGTCTTCCCCGTCGCCCTCACGACCTCGATCGTCGTTGCGCCATACCTGACCAAGCTGCCCCTCGAACTGCGCACGCTGGCATCGGCCGGGCTGATCACCCTGGTCATGCGCACGGCTGTCGGCCCGGTTCGCAAGCGGGTGCGCGATCGTCGCAGCTTCGGCTGAGAATCTCGGGGCTGAACGGCGGTTTGTCGGTTTGGACGTTTGGAGCGTCGGGACCTCGCTGGTAGCGTTCCCGACTCGTACGGGGCTGTAGCTCAGTTGGCAGAGCGCTTCCATGGCATGGAAGAGGTCAGGGGTTCGATTCCCCTCAGCTCCACGTACAGCCCACCGCGTTGCGGTGGGCTTTTTGTTTCGACGATCAGCTATGTTGACTGACGAGTCAGTCGAATTCCGCGCCCGGGTAGGGCATCCCACGGGAGGTTCAGCGTCATGTCGATGGTTGTCGATCCAGCGGTCGAGTCTGGGGCCGAGTGGTCGATCGACGGGTTGGTCGCCGCCGAGGAGCAGCGGTTCCTGGCCCGTACCCGACGATCGAGCGAGTTGTTCGAACGGGCCAAGGGGTCGTTGGCGGGGGGAGTGACATCGAGCTGGATGTCGAGCCGTCCGGTGCCGGTGTGGGTCGAGCGCGGCGAGGGTTCGCGGATCTGGGATGCCGATGGCACCGAGTATGTCGATCTTCACGGGGGCTACGGGGTGATGGCGGTGGGTCACGCCCACCCGGCGATCGTCGCTGCCGTCAGTCGGCGGGTCGGCCAGGGAACCCACTTCGCTCAACCGGTCGAAGATGCCATCGTTGTTGCCGAGGAGTTGGCCCGTCGGTTCGGTCTGCCGATGTGGCGGTTCGGCAACTCGGGCAGCGAGGCGACGATGGATGCCGTCCATCTCATGCGCTGTATCACGGGACGCGACCTGATCGTCAAGATCGAGGGTTCGTACCACGGGCATCACGACTCGGTGATGGTCTCGATCTTCCGATCGGTCGATCAGCTCGGGCCGACCGAGAACCCCCACCGCATCCCAGGAGGCGGTGTCCCGCGATCGACGGCTGAGCTGGTGCGAATCGTGCCGTTCAACGATCTCGAGGCCCTGGAGCGGCTGCTCGTGGCCGAGGGCGACCGCATCGCCGGGATGATCATGGAACCGATGTTGATGAACGCCGGGATCATCGAGCCTGAACCTGGGTACTTGGCGGGGGTGCGCGAGCTCACCCGGCGGTACGGCGTGCTGCTGACCTTCGACGAGGTCAAGACGGGCTTGACCGTCCATTGGGGTGGTTGCACGGCCAAGTACGGGGTCACTCCCGACATCGTCTGTCTCGCCAAGGCGCTGGGCGGGGGTCTGCCGTGCGGGGCGATCGGCGCGACCGCCGAGATCATGGCGGCGATCGGCGACGGCCGCTACGACCAGGTCGGGACGTTCAACGGCAACCCGTTGACGATGGCCGCGGCCCGCGCCGTGCTCACCGAGATCCTCGACCCCTCGGCGTATGAGCACGGGGAACGGCTGGGGCGGGTGATGCTCGAAACATCGCTCGAGCTCCTGACCGCCGCCGGAGTACCGGTCCACGGCCACATCACCGGGCTGAAGGGATCGCTCGTCTTCGGCGACACCCCGCCATGCAACTACCGCCAGTTTCTGGCGATCGATACCGCCCTGAGCCATTGCCACTTCCTGGTGCAACACAACGGCGGGGTGTTCCTGCCGCCGTGGGGCAAGAGTGAGCAATGGACGCTGTCGGTGCAGCACTCGCTGGCCGATACCGATCGCTTCTGCGAGAACATTGCCCGGCTCGCCGGCGTGCTCGGCGCGGTGACAGAGCATCGATCGCAGATCTTCGGTTCCGGCGGCTTCGCCTGACCGGGCTTCGGAGGAACTGCCGAGAGCGATTCAGGCGGCCCGATTCAGGCGGCGAACGGGGCCAAGTCCTCGCCGCGCTCGGCAGCTTGTGAATTGTCCGAGAAGTTGCGGACCGTCCTGAGGAGCGAGATGAAGTACCTCGCGTCGTTGATCGCCGCCCAGCCGACCTTGCGCCCGGTGTTGTTGATGACCGTGATGCCGAATGCTCGCGACAGCCGGCGGAATCCGTCGGTATCGGCCTGGAATCGCCCGTTGACCAGCAGGGTGTCGAATCCGAACCCGTGCGAGAAGATGAAGTCAAGGCTCGAGCTGTGCATCCAGGCCGCTGGCACCTTGGTCGTTGGTCGCAAGCCCTTCCATGTCGAGAACTCGAAGGCCTCACCGGGGTAGTCGTAGAGCCCGATGGTGACCGGGCGCAGGAATCCACCGACCGGGGCATAGCGCAGCCCGGTAAGAAACAACCGGTTGTTGAACGTGTGCAGATGCCGCCGAAACGCCGCCGCCGATGCGATCAGATCGTCGCGGGCAACCGTCGCACTCTCGCGGAACGTTCTCGTGTGGAGGTCGAAGGCCTCGCGCCAACAGGCGATCGCCGGGTTGGGGTCATGTATAGATCCGGCAGCCCAACGCTGGCCGGGATACAACACCATCGGCTGGGCCGCGGTCTGCTCGATGGTGGCGACCGTCGCGTCGATGGTGTTGAGCGCGTCGTTCATGTACCGGTTCTCGGCATGCGAGAAGTACATGAAGCTCGCGAACGGCAGCACCCATCGGGGCTTGAGCGCTTCGACCTGTCGGCGAACCTGGCGGAGCTTGTCGTCGGCGTAGTGGCGGCGTAGGGCGGTGTGCTCCGGGCCGCCCTTCCACGACGCATAGCTGAACTGGGTGGCGAGGATGTCGATTGGCCCAACCTGGCGGGCGAGCACCGCGAGCGCGTCGGGGTCGATGACCCGGCAGTCATTGAGATTGAGCAAGGTCATCTCGGGGACCTTGACCAGCAGCCACGAGTCGTACTCCCACACCGCTCCGCACGTCACCTGCAGGTCGGCGGCCAGTTGATGGGTGGAGCCGTCGGCCATCTCGATGGTCCTCAGGCCGGCAGATCGGCAGAAGTCGGCGACGCGGTGGTCGATCGTGTCCTGGAACAGCACCGTGGTACGCGCCTTGACCCGCTCATCGAGACCTCGCAGCCACCTGGGGGCGAAGTGGTCGGGGTGTTCGTGGGAGTACCAGACGAACAATGGGCGGGTATCGGCGGTCAGGTCCGGTGGCGCACTCGGCACCAGGAGATCCCATCCATCGTTGAACGCACTGCCGTCTACCCATGGGTCGCTGATCAACAGCGCGTGGGACGTGGAGACCATCAGCGATGCATGGTTGACCAGTCCGAGCTCGGACACGTCCGAAACCTTTCCTACCGTCGATTCCACCGGCGAAGATTCCAGCGGATTTCACTCACCTTCCGCAACGACACCCTGCTGCGGACCCGATGATATTTCTCTGCTCTTGATGAATACTATGAACTCAACGGCCCATCATTGACCACGGTGGAGCGTGGGTGGCCACTCACCGTTGGTGAACTCGCGGGCGGAAAGATATTCGTGTATCAACTCGCCGGAACGGGTGTCGACTGCCACGCGACGAACTGCCAGCGTCCAGCGAACTCGGCCCAGACGTTCGTGTAGCGGCAATGCACCGTGCGCTCGGCTCCCGCAGCCGTCAGCTCGAGCCGC
Source organism: uncultured Actinomycetes bacterium (assembly GCA_963847945.1). Taxonomy (GTDB): domain Bacteria; phylum Actinomycetota; class Acidimicrobiia; order Acidimicrobiales; family Ilumatobacteraceae; genus JANMJD01. Next base: position 475,519 of record CAWKBX010000020.1, on the reverse strand, counting down.
GCCCGACCGGTCACCACGGCGGTATTGCCGAACATCGTGACGACGACATCGGACCGGTGGATCTCCCGGTAGACGAAGACGCCATTGGCGAGGTTTGAGATCATCGTCTGCTTGCTATCCATGCCCCCATGGGAGTGCGTGTAGCGCAGGTCGTCGGCGTATATCTCAGCAAGCGCCTCGATGTCACCGGCGACGGTGGCGTCGCAGCGTCGGTCTTCGAGGGCACTGATGTCGTCGGCGTTCATCTGTGTGGTCTAGCGCACCGGACGGGCTGTGACCTACACGTCGAGCCCGAGGGCCTCGGCTTCGCCGGCAAGGGCCATCCACGACTCCTCGGTCGAACGCGACGCGTTCATGGGCTATCGCCAGCTCGGCCCCGACCTCGTTCAGCTTGACGTGGTCGGCCGCAACCGCACTCAGGCGGGCCACGAGCACGTCACGATGCGCGGCTGCGGCGGCCATCTCTCGCTCGGCCTGGGTGATCAACCGCCGCAAGGTGCTCGGGCTGCGCGTCGGTCCACGGAGGCCCGCGGATGCGTCGGGCGATGGCGTCGATGACGATGCCGCCGGCGGTGTGGCGGTGACCCGGGCCGGCTGGGCCTTGAGCGGTCCGCCCTGCTTGGCGGCGGCTCGTTCGGCCAGCCAACCGGCCACGCCACCGCGGATTTCGCGGGCCCCACCCTCGCCGTCGAGGGCGATCACCTCATCGACGGTCCGCTCCAGGAACGCCCGGTCGTGGCTGACCACCACCATCGCCCCGGCCCAGTCCTCGAGGAAGTCCTCGATGGCTCGCAAGGTGTCGAGATCGAGGTCGTTGGTCGGCTCGTCGAGGAGCAGAACGTTGGGCTGCTCGACCAGGGTCAACAGCAGCTGCAGGCGGCGGCGCTCACCACCCGACAAGGTGCCGATCGGGGCGAACTGGGCGTCGTCGTTGAACCAGAACCGCTCCATCAACACGACCTGTTCGCGTGACGGCTCGGCTTGATGCGGCCCGGCGACGGCCTCGCGTACCCGCTGGGTGAGATCGAGTTGGCGGCCGAGTTGGTCGTAGTAACCGATCTTGACGGTGGCCCCTCGGTCGATCGTCCCGGCGTTGGGGGTCAGGCGGCCGGCGATCAAGTCGAGCAGCGTCGACTTTCCGGCCCCGTTCGCCCCGACGATGCCCAGGCGGTCGCCGGGTTCGAACAGGTGGTTGATGCGGTTGAGGACCGGGGTTCCGTCGGGCCACGAGAAGCTGACATCGGTGATCTCGACGCCCTTCGATCCGAGTCGGGACGTACCGAGACCGAGATTGAGTGAGCCGGAGCGGGCCGGGGCGGCAGCCTTGCCCTCGACGATCGCCGTCGCCGAGTCGATGCGGGCCTTCGGCTTGCGGGTGCGGGCGGGTGCACCTCGTCGTAACCAGGCCAGCTCCTTTCGGGCGAGGATCTTGCGGCTGGCCTCGGCGTTGGCGGCCTGTTCCTCGCGCTCGGCGCGTCCGGCCAGGTAGGCGGCATAGCCCGACCCGGCAGTCCAGCCTTCGGGGATGTGCAGGTAGCCGGTACCCCGGTCGAGTTCGAGCACCCGATTGGTCACCCGGTCGAGTACGTGGCGGTCGTGGGTGACCAGAATCAGCCCGCCCGGGAAGGCCGCCAGCCGGTCCTCGAGGAAGCCGATCGCGTCGAGATCGAGATGGTTGGTCGGTTCGTCGAGGACCAACAAGTCGTGCTCGTTGGCCAGCAGCCGGGCCAGGGCAACCCGTTTGGTCTGCCCCCCCGACAGGGTGGTCGTGTCGGCATCGACGAGGCCTGCCATGCCGAGTCGGTCGAGCATCGCCTCGGCCTCCCAACCTTCCCCGATGGCGTTGCGCACCGAACCGGCCGGAAGAAGGGGAGCCTGTGGAAGCCAGCCGATGCGGGCCCCCCGGCCGCGGCGGACCGCGCCGCCCTCGGGGTCGATCTCGCCGACGAGGATGCGCATCAGCGTCGATTTGCCGCAGCCATTGATCCCGACGATGCCCAACCGATCGCCGGTGGAGACCGTCAGGGAGAGGTCGGTGAACAGCGGTCGGTTGGGTCGCGAGGCAACCAGGCGTTCGGCATCAACGAGGATCATTGGTCCAGCGATCGGGGAGGCCACAGGGGGTGGAGTTGGACGGCATCGTGGCGGACGGCCGCGACGTTCTAGCCTGCCGGGCGAAGGCCGGAATCCCGACGCGGGACTCCGATTTCCACGGCACATGGGGGTATCTCGGATGATCGAGCGGGTCGAGTACGACGAGTTCGGGCTGTTCCACGAGAACGCGGCCGAATATGGCATCGCCTACGAAGGTCCACCGACGGTGCGCCGAGAGTTCGTCGAGATGGGCGATGGGCGTCGGCTCAGCGCGCTGATCTGGGGAAGGGGCGAACCCGAGCTGGTCTTTGTCCATGGCGGGGCGCAGAACGCCCACACCTGGGACACGGTTGCGTTGGCGTTGGGGCGGCCGATGATCGCCGTCGACTTGCCCGGCCATGGGTACTCCGATGGGCCGGGCGATCATCCCGAGGGCCAGTTGTCGGCCCCGGGCAATGCCCGCGATGTGGCCAAGGTGATCGAGGCGCTGGCTCCGCAGGCGACATGCGTGATCGGCATGTCGTTGGGGGGGATGACATCGATCGCCCTTGCCGGCCAGCGCCCCGACCTGGTGCCGTCGTTGGTGCTTGTCGACATCACCCCCGGGGTGAATGCTCACAAGTCCCGGGCGATCAGCAACTTCGTCAACGGTCCCAAGACCTTCCCGAGCTTCGCCGAGATTCTCGCCCGCACCATCGAACACAACCCGACCCGCACCGAGGCGTCGCTGCGGCGCGGAATCCTTCACAACGCATTGCAGCTCGACGATGGTTCCTGGGTCTGGCGTTATCGACGGTTCGACGCCCCGAATCCACTTGATGCCCCGCCCGCCGCCGCCCCGCCCTCTGCCGCGAAGCCTGACGCCGCGGCACCGGGTCCGTCCGACGGCGACGCCGATCGCCTCGAGACGGCCTACTCGCCGTTGTGGGACGTCATCGCCGGCTTCGCCGGTCGGTTGATGCTGGTGCGGGGAATGTTGCCGCAGTCGGTCGTCGACGATGCTGACGAAGACCGGTTGCGGGAGCTCCTCCCGACGGCTCGGATCGAACGCATCGAGCAGGCCGGCCACAGTGTGCAAGGCGATACCCCGATCGAGCTGGCCGGGTTGATCGAGGACTTCGTGGCGGGCGTGGGCGATTAGCTTGCCTGCTATGCGCGCAGCACGACTTCATCAGATCGGCGGAGCCCTCAGCCTCGACACCGTCGATTCCCCCGTTGCCGGTGACGGCGAGGTATTGGTCGAGATGGCATACGCCTCGGTCAACCCGCTTGATGTGTGGATCACGCAGGGCAATGTCGGGGTCGCCGGGGCGAATCTGCCGTGGACCCCGGGTACGGAGGGAACCGGATTCGTCGCCGGGCAGCCGGTGCTGGTCCGCGGCGGGGGCATCGGCGTACTCCGCCAAGGGGTGTATGCCGAGCAGGCGGTGGTCCCGACCGAGGCGATCCACCCGTTGTCGGACGACCGGCATCTGGCGGAGATCGCCGCGCTGGGAGTTGCCGGGGTGACCGCCTGGAACGCGGTGCACGTGTGTGGACGTGTGACCGCAACCGACCGGGTCGTGGTGCTCGGGGCCAGTGGCGGGGTTGGTTCGCTCGCCGTACAGCTTGCCCAAGCGACGGGGGCGACCGTCTGGGGGCAGTCGTCGAACGCGGCGAAGGTTGACGGGGTGCTCGCCGACGGGGCCGAGCACGTCGTCGTCGGCGATCACCAGGGTTTGGCGACCGCATTGTCGGCGTTTGCCCCAACGATCATCTTGGATGCCCTGGGCGGGCCCTACTCGTCGGAAGCGATCAATGCGCTGACCCCGGGGGGTCGGCTCGTGGTCTATGGAACCTCGGCGGGGGAGGTCGTCGAGTTCAACATGCGGACCCTGTACCGCAAAGGCCTGACGGTGTCGGGCTACACCGGGCTGCTCGAGCCGCCCAAGCAGGCCGCCGAGGTGATGACGGGTCTCCTGCAGATGGTTGCCGCCGGCAAGCTGCGGGTCGCGGTCGAGCAGGTCGGACTCGAGCAGGCCGCCGTTGCCCATCGTCGGATCCTCGAACGCCAGGTCGCGGGCAAACTCGTTCTCGACGTACGGCGGTAGGGCCGACGCCGATTGCGGTCGGCGCGGTAGGCGCGACTACCGCGCGAGGGAGTAGACCGGCGAATCTCACGTTGAGAAGTTTCATGTCGATAAATATTACGTTTTGTAACCAAACCTTCATGTGAGTCAGGGCGTGTCCTCAGCGTTGTCTAGGCGCGGAGGAACCTCCATGGAACACAGAATGGCGTTGGCGGTCTCGGCGTCCGCCGCGATGCTGCTGGCCACCAGCGGTATCGCGGTGGCCGTCGTAGGCGATGTGCCGATCCTCGGGTTTGGAGCCGGCGAACCAGCGGTCACCGTGACGGTCGATTCCCCGCCGGTGGTCGTCACCGAGGTGATCACGATGGATCATGTTGTCGTGATTCCCGGCGCGTCGCCGGCGATTGCCATCGATTCGGCCGCGGCCCTCCCGGCGGCGAGCCCCGACCCACTCAGCGCCGCGGCAGCTCCTGCGGCCGTCAACGCGGTCGAGACCGGTGTCCCGCCGATCACCCCAGCGTCGAACGCCGGCCTGGCCCCGGTGGCCCAGACCCCCCAGGCGGCAACGGTGGCTGACCCCCCGGTCACCGTTGCCGCCGCTCCCGCGCCTGCCGCTGCTCCCGCGCCTCCCGCGCCTGCCGCCGAAATTCCGGGCGACGAGCCCGTTGAGGACCCCGATGCCGTGACGCCGCCGGTGCCCGAGGACTGCGCGAATCCCGTCTTCTTCGACGGCTTCTGGGAATGCGAGGGATGAGCGTGCCGACCGACCGTCACCAGCCGAGCAACGATCAACCGCTGCGAATCAAGCCCGAGGCAGACATGTGGGGAGTGCCGACCCCCAACGGTCCCGTGCCGACTCGGAGGCTGCTCCCGCCGCCGGCCGCGCCCTCGCTCCCGACGGGTTGGGCGGCACCTGCCGCTCCGCAACCAACGGGGGGCATCGGCGATCCGCAGCTCGCTCCGCCGAGCATTCCGAACTTCGGCGCACCGTTGGCACCGCCGACAGTCGCCGCCACTCCGCCGTCGGAGTTCGGTCCACCGATCCTTGCGCCGACGCCGATCCCTGAGCTTCGACGCCGGCAGTTGGCCGACCTTCCTCGGCCGACGCCTCCGCAGTCGGCTGACGGGGGCGCCGACTCCACGGTGGGGGCCGCCCCACCATCGCGCCGAGCGCGGCTGCGATCATTCGCTGCGCCGATAGGAGAACGTCGTCGCCATGCCGCGGCGGCCACCAAGGTGGTTGCCGTTGGGGTGTCGACTGTTGGTTTCGTCGCCGGCATCGCCTCGCTCACCTCGGCCCATCCCGACGGCGAGATTCAGGCTGCGTCCGAGGGTGCCCCCCGCGACACGATCGTCGAGACCCGGACCGTGCACCGCACGGTGTATGTCGACGAGCACGGAAACCCGGTACCCGAGTTTGATCCGTCGATCGCCCAGGCGGCAATCGAGTCGGCGTTCGACGAGGCCACCAATGCGACCGAAGGCTCACCGTGGGCCGGCCTTGGGATGATTCCCGGGGTCGAGGCCTCGCCCGATGAGGTCGTGGCCGAGGAGTCGGCGCTCGCCGACGCCGTGTCTCGTCCGAATTCTCCGACCGCGAGCGGGTCGGCGGGCGGCGGCCGGCGAATTCCGACCCCGAACCCCGGCGCCGACGAACCTGGTGATCCACGTCTCGATGATGGGTCGGGCGACGAAGCGGCGGAACCGTTCGAGCCGCCCGATCCCGACGAGTCGGGCGACGTGACCGAACCAGAGGATCTGTCGTCGTTAGACGCGCCGCAAGCGGGAGACCCGGAGGAGGAGCCCGATCCGTCGGAGGTGGGCCCATCGACACCGACCCCGACCCCGCCGCCGCCGCCGCCGCCGACGACCCGACCGGCGCCGACGACGACAGTGCGGGCGACAACGACCACGGTGCGCCCGACAACCACCACGCTGGCGACGACGACCACGGTGCGGCCCACGACGACGCAGGCGACGACGACGACCGTGCGGCCCACGACGACGCAGGCGACGACCACGACGACCGCAGAGCCCGAGACCACTGATCCGAACACCACTGATCCGAACACCACCGATGTGCCGCCGACAACGATCGTCGACACGACGATGACCGGGGATCCGACGAGTACCGGGGTTCCGACGAGTACCAGCATCGCGGTGACAACCACCAGGCCTGCCACGACGACGACTCGGGCCGCCACGACGACTACTCGCCCGACAACCACGACGTCGGCACCTACGACGACCTGCACCGGATCGAAGTGTCACCCGTGACGAGTCCCGATCCTGACCAGTCCACCCGACTCCGGAGACTTGCCGAACGTCGCGGTCAACCGGAAACACCTCCTCCGCCCCCCGGCGGTGCCTTCCCTCCGCCGACCCTCGAATCGCGGCCATCGCTGTCCGCCCGACAGGAATCTTCGGCGGCTCCTGTCGCTCCTGCGCCATTCCCCCCGCCCTCGCAAGGCCAGGCGCGGCGGCGTCATGCCGCGGCGGCAACCCGAGTGCTTGCCGGAGGACTCTCGACCTCGGGCTTCCTGTTGGGCGTTGCCACATTGTCGGCCGAGGGCGCCAGTGGTGGTGCCACAGCGCCGCCGACGACCTCACCCAGCGCCGGGTCCGACACCACGATTGTGACCAAGACGGTGCACCGCACGGTCTACGTGAACGAAAACGGGATTCCGTCGGGCCCAACGACGCTGCCCGTCCCCCTTCCGGTCGCCGCGACCGTGGTCGATACGCTGCCGATTCCGGTGGACACCACCGTGGTTCCCGGGGACCTCCCGGCAACTCCGGTCCAGGCGGCGCCCCCAGCCGGTCAGCCGCCGTCGGCCCCTCGGTCGACATCCGCTGCGGCGGGGGCAAACCAACCGCCTCCGCCCCCGGCCGCGCTGCCCTCACCCGCGGCGCCGGTTGCCGAGGCTCCCGCCGTCAATGCTCCGCCGCCCGAAGTTCAAGCGCCGGTCGTTCCGGCACCCGCCGAGGCTCCCGTGGTGGCCCCGGCCCCTGTCGCAGCACCTTCTCCAGCCCCGGCGCCTGCCCCAGCACCGGTGGTCACAGAACCACCACCACCACCACCACCACCACCACCGCCACCACCGGTGGTCACCGATCCGCCGCCGCCGCCCCCTCCAGCCGCGACGGATCCGCCGCCTCCTCCCGACTGCACCGGTACGACATGCTGACGCTCGCCATTCCCGACGAGCGACGCTGGCTGATCACCACGGTTCCCACGATGGGCACCTCTGGCGAGATCCAGATTGACGGTCCTGCGTACCTGATGGCGTCGGCGACGCAGCGGCTGGAAGAGCTCGAAGCCTCATGGAGTCGGTTCCGGCCCGACAGCGAACTCGAGCGGCTCCATGCACGCGCCGGATCGTGGACGGCGGTCAGTCCCGACCTGGCCCGGATCCTGGCGTTGACGCTCGTCGTTCACCGTCAGACCGGCGGATGGTTCGATCCGTCGGTGCGAACGGCCCTCGAGCAGCTCGGATACGACCGGCCGTTCCGGGCGCTCGACACCGAACACACCACTCCCCGATACCCGCCACCGCTGCCGGCGATGGGGCTCGATGGACTCGAGGTCGATCTTCCCACCGGCCGTGCTCGGATCGCCCATGGCTTGCGCATCGACCTGGGAGGTATCGGCAAGGGTTTGGCGGCCGACATCGTGGCCCACGAGGCGGTGATGTTCGGGGCACGGGCCGCGTGCGTCGGCCTCGGCGGCGACGTGGCGGTCGCCGGCGAGCCTCCCTCCCCCGGTGGCTGGGAGATTCCTGTCACCCACCCGACGACCGGCAAGGAACTCGGTCGGCATCTGCTGACCGCGGGAGGAATGGCGATGAGTACGACCCTGTTGCGCTCGTGGCGGCAGGGATCCCAACACCAGCATCACCTCATCGATCCGTCGCGGGGCGTCCCGGCGAGCACTGGCATCGATGCCGTTGCCGTGGTCGCCCGCAGCACGGCGCGCGCCGAGGTGCTGGCGAAGTCGGCGTTGATCGCCGGTGACGTGTGGGGTCGACAACTCCTCGTCGACGCGGGCGTCAAGGCCTGGATCGTGCGGGGAACCGACGTTGAACGAATTGAAGGAGACAACTTCTAGTGCTGGCTGCGACGAACAAACTGACCTGGTACGTAGCTCGGTCGAGCGGCCTGATGGCCTGGGCCGTGGTGACGGCAAGCGTGTTGTGGGGTCTCGCCCTATCGAGCCGGTTGATCCGCAAACGAGGTGTTCCGGCATGGCTCAACGACCTGCATCAGTTCCTCGGCACGTTGTCGCTGGTGTTCACCGGTGTTCACATGGTGGCGCTATGGCTCGATCGCTACGTCCCCTTCGGTTTGAAGCAATTGTTGATTCCGATGACGACGAGTTGGCGACCAGGCGGCGTGGCCTGGGGAATCGTGGCGATGTATCTCCTCGTCGCCATCCAAGGGACCTCGCGAATGATGCGTCGGATGCCGCGCAAGGTGTGGCATGCAATCCACCTGAGCAGTCTGCTGCTGTTCGTCGCCGCCACGATCCACGGTTTCGCGACCGGAGCCGACCGGTCGAATCGTCTGGTGCAGTGGTTGTCGCTGACCGGGACGACGCTGGTCGTGACCATGGCACTCTTCCGGCTCCTCCATACCCGCCAAGCCCGTCGGGCCAACTCGGTGGCCCCGCCGTCTCGTGCCCGCCAGCCGGTCGGCGTGCGATGATTCGTGGTCGTGACGACCGATGCCGGTGACAACCATCCTCAACCACTCGACGATGCCCTGATTCGAGAGTTCGTCGCCATCGTCGGTGCCGAACACGTCCTCCTCGGTGAGGAGTTGACGGCCGGGTACTCGATCGATTGGACGGGAAAGTTTCGAGGTCGGACGGCCAGCGTCGTCCGTCCGGCGTCGACACAGCAGGTCGCCGAGATCGTCGCCGCCTGTGCCCGCACGGGCACCGCGCTGGTGCCCCAGGGTGGCAATACGGGGCTGGTCGGCGGGGGAGTTCCGCTGCACGGCGAGGTGGTCGTCCATCTCGGCCGCCTCGATCAGCTCGAGCCGGTCGACCGGGCATCGTCGCAGGTCACCGTTGGTGCCGGAGTGACTCTGGCGCGGCTGCACGAGCATGCTGCGGCCGCCGGCCTGGCCTTCGGGGTCGACCTGGGAGCGCGGGACAGCTGCACGATCGGCGGGATGATTGCGACAAATGCGGGTGGCATCAATGTCTTGCGGTACGGCATGATGCGCCGGCAGGTCATGGGTATCGAGGCGGTGCTCGGGGATGGTTCGATCGTGTCGCACCTCTCGGGCCTCGCCAAGGACAACACGGGCTACGACCTCGCCGGCTTGCTGGTCGGGAGCGAGGGGACGCTCGGGGTGGTCTGCCGGGCTCGGCTGCAACTGGTTCCCGAAACCCCGGAGCGGGCCACCGCCGTCCTCGGGGTGGCTGACTTTGCCGAGGCGGTCGAGGTCGCCGCGATGCTGCGGGATCGACTCGATCATCTCGTTGCCCTCGAGGTGATGACCGCCGAGGGGGTCGGCTTGGTCAGCGATGAGGTGTTCGGTCATCGGCTGGCCATTGCGGCCCTGGGTTCACCAGTGGTGTTGCTCGTTGAGCTTGCCGCCCGGGTCGACCCGATGGAGGAACTCGTCGATGCCGTCGCCGACCTCGTGCTCAGCGTGGAACCGGCCGTGGCTGCCTCGCCGGAACAACGGCGTCGGCTGTGGATGATCCGCGAGCGTCACGCCGAGGCCATTGCTCGACGGGGGCGCCCGATCAAGCTCGACATCTCGGTGCCCATGCCGATGATGGCCGAATTCGTGGAATCGGTGACTCACCGCCTACCTCAGGAGGTGGGGCTGGTCGTGTTCGGGCACATTATCGATGGAAATCTGCACGTGAACGTGACCGGCGTCGATGAGGCCGATCATCGGCTCACGCATGAGGTGGAGGAGTTGGTCCTGGGAGAGGTCGTACGCGTCGGGGGCAGCGTGTCGGCCGAACACGGCATTGGCATCGCCAAGGCCGAGTATCTGGGATGGTGTCGGACGCCCGCGGAGATTGCCGCGTTTCGAGCGATCAAGGCGGGGCTGGACCCCGCGTCGATCATGAATCCGCGCGTGCTACTCGCGGTGCGCTGAGGAGGCGGGTCCGTTCAAGCTGGGCGGTGCGGCTGGCCTTGGTGCGAGCGTCGCGGACGGCCTGCTGTTCGGCGGTCGGCTCGGAGATGCCATGCTCGCGCAGGTGGCGCTCCAACGCCCGCTCAACCAGGACGGCATCGCAGACATGGCAGGTGACGTGGTAAGCACATGATGCCGTCCACGCCCCGCCGGTCAGACCCTTGCGCCCGCAATCGGGGCAGAAAACAGTCATGCAGCTCGGACGACTTGATGTGCGCGGCCAATCGCGGGAACGCGCCGCCATCATCTTGGCCGCTGGATCGAGAAAAACATTTCTACCCATGGCAGTGGGCCCCTCGGTGTGATTCGCGACGACCGTGAAGGGCGCGCACGTGATTGCTCGGAAGTGTGACCATCTCAACCTGTTCGACGGGCCATGTCCGCAAGCATGACGTGATTTCCAGGAGTTTTGTTGAAATTCATTGTGCGACGCAAATGCTCGCGAGTGGAAGGTCGGATACGTCCTGTTTGATCTCATCGAGCGAGAGAGTTGCCCTCACTAACCTACCGGAGAGTCGGCCGCGACGGCCTGCGACAACTACCTGGGGCGGTTATATGTATCGAGAATTGCGCGAAATGTGCCTTCCCCGGGTGCCGCGGCCCGGTCGAGTTGGCCGGGGCCAGAGATTGCGGTAACCGGGTTCTCGGGTCGGTTCGACAAAGCCCCGCGAGGAATTGTCTGCTAACCGCCCCGTTGAGACGATGCCGAGATCTGCCGGTTCGTCGGTGCATCGACAGACATTGGGTGAAATACGAGCGAGGGCATCTGGTGGGGCGGGAGATGCCATGACAGGCGCGGCTCGGAGCTTCTAGTGTCGCGTCAATCAGGCCATGATCGTGGCCTGACCAGGTCGCCCGAGGAGCTCACCATGTACGACGAAGTCATTCAAGTTTCACCCAACGACGTCCATGCTTCGGGGTGGCTGAAGACGGCGACAGCCGACGGTCAGCAGCAGTATCTGCTCACCGGCGTGATCGTGCCCCACCTGAAGGGTGGGGCCGGTGATTGGCGGCATGTCACGTTGCGGGCGGCGATCGCCATCCCCGACCTCGCCCCCGGCCAACAGTTCGTCGCCAGTCAGTGGGCTCCGTTCGTGGCGATCGCCGCGGTCGCCGAGGAGGTCGGTGACGCCGTGTCAGGCTGGGCCGTCGACGGGTGTTCGTTGAGCGCTCCCGACTCGGCCCAGTCGGTCATCACGCTCGACGTGCAGGCGGCGGTGCGTGATGTCAGCGCATTCCTGCTGCGTCTGAGCTATTCGATCAACATCATCGGGTCATACGCCTGAGGTCCATCGCCTGAGTGAGTGCCTGACGGCCTGGCTTGAATTGCCAGGCCGTCAGGCCACTATGACGATGACGTCACCGATCTGGAGCGTGTCGTAGGCGGTCTTCGCATCGGCCTCGAGCAGGCCGATGCAGCCGCCGGTACCGCGGGCGCTCTGGAGGGTCGCCCGGCTGACCGTGTGGACGATTTGGTCGCCGATGCAGCCTCCCCCGTACGACATTCCCCAACGCAACTGTCGTCGTGGCGTGAGCGGCTGCTTGTGGCCGATCGAGAACGTGCCCGGAATGGTGCGCGCGCATTCCTCGATCGGTCCGTAGCCGCCGACCGCAGGAAAGTCGTATCGGATGCCGTTGCGCCCTCCGATGATCGCTCGGCGGTCGGAGAGATCCATGCACATCACTCGTTGGTAGTTCCTCATCACCGCTTCGCAGGTGCCCGCCGCCGGTTTCTCGTCGGCGGGTGGACTGGCGGGCGATGATTCCCCCGCTGTCGCTCCCGCTCCCGCGGCTGCCTTTGGAATGCAGAGTCGGTCGCCGGGATGAACCGTGGTGTCGACGGTTGCCCGGTTGGCGGTCAACAGTGCTCGCAGGGGCAGGCGATAGCGGCTCGCGATCGACGACCACGACTCCATGCGGGCGACCTCGTGGGTGGCCTCACAGGATTCGGCCGTCAACCGGTTCGCCGAGTCGGAGGTCGCCGTGGTTGCCGGGGTCGGCGACGCCTCGCTGGTGACCGACGGAGTGGTTTGCGAGGCGGGTTTGACCTGTTGCGGGCTGTTCGAGGAATCGGCCGCCGGGACGCACAGTTCCATGCCCGGGTGGAGCGGGCTGTCGCGGGTCAGGCCGTTGGCCGCAGCGAGCGGGCGGACATAGATGCCCGTCGCGCGAGAAATCCGCGACCAGGAGTCACCGCTCTGAACGAGATACGTCGTTGCGCAGTCCACGGCCCCGGCTGACGTCGGGGTCGCCCAGATCATCGTCGGGATGATCAGCCCGATCATCGAGAACGCCCGTGTACAGAAGTGTTGAGATCTCACTGGCCCATCCGTTCGTCAGGAAGATGTCCAGTATTGCTCACCTGTAGTAGTCAATGAGCTTCAAAACGTGAAGAAAACGATGAATGCGTTTGAAAGACTACATGTCCGTAGAAAGTGGGCGTTGGGTCACGGCACCGAGAACGCACAGCATCGGCACGAACAAGATCGCCCATCGCAGGCCGATACCGTCGGCCAACAGTCCGAGTACCAGCGGTCCGATCGTGACCGCCGCCCCGGAGGCCAGCGCGCTGATCGCCCCGAGCGAGGTTGAGTCGACCGCCCCTTGCGCCCGCTGATACAAGCGGTCGACGGTCAACGGGTAGAGCGGCCCCCCGCCGAACGCGGTGACGGCCAGCCCGAACACCTTGATCGTCAGACCTGGGCCGAAGCACATCACCGCCGCACCGGCGCCGACCGCGACGAACGAGACGCTGATCGTTGCCTCACCGAGGACTCGTTGCGTCGTCGGCAGGACGACTCGCGACACGAACATCATCACTCCGAACGTGGCAGCAAGCACCGGGGCCATGCCGCTTGAGGCTCCGCCGACCTCCTTGAGGTAGGACGTCGACCAGATGCCGATCGAGTACTCGGTGAGCACGGCGTTGACGATGAAGAGCCATGGAATCAACACCCGATGCCGGTCGCGAAACTGCCCGAGGTGGAATGAGCCGTGGCTCGTAGGTCGCGGGATCGTCACCGGTTTGGCGACGATGGCCACCGCGATGATCGTGATCGCCGTGAGACCGAGGTAGATCGGCCGCCACGACCAACGCGCCCCCAGCGCGGCACCGATGGCCAGGCTGAACGCCACTGCCGCTACACCCGGGGCACTGTTGGCGGCGGCGAACGCAGCGGCACGGTGCGGTCCATGGTGGTCGCTGATCAGCCCGGGCATGGCCATGACGATCATCGCCGCCCCAAGACCTGACAAGGCGGTACCAGCGAGGGTCACCGGCCAGTTGCCGCCCAGGCTGAACATCGCGACGCCAAGTGCGATCGCTCCCGCCGCCCCCGTCATCGCATTCCGTCGGCCGATCCGATCGATGAGCCCGACGCCGAAGAACCCGACAATCAGGAGCCCAATGCCGAAGGTCGAACCGTGAAGTGCCGCCAACCAGCCCGGCAGATGGAATTCGTCGCGTAGTTCGCTGAGCACGACCCCCACGCTGACCCCGGCGACCAACAGGCAATACGTCAGTGCTGCCGCAACGGTCAGGCGATCCCAGCGGAATACGGCTGCGGTCGCGGCGGAGTCCTCGGGGTGCGTCGTCGTGGCCACCGAACAAGTTGTATCAACTCGCCGGTGCGAGCGACCCGGCGATTCGGAGGGTTGAGTCGGAAGTCACTGCGATGCGGCAGTATGGCGTGATGACTGACCAACGGCGGCGCAGCGGTGATGGTTTCATGCGCTGCAGCGACGGCCATGTTCGCTGGGGGATCTTCGGCGCCGCCGGCGTCGTTTTCGTGACCGGCGCCGATGGCGACGCGAGGGTGATGCTGCAGAAACGATCGGCGTGGTCCCATGAGGGGGGCACCTGGTCATGCGCCGGAGGGGCCCTCGACGAGGGTGAGACCCCGTATGCCGGTGCAATGCGAGAGGCCGCGGAAGAGATCGGCATGGTCCCTGAGCACCGAGTTCTCGGTGAGTGCGTCTTCTCCCCGGCATCCGATTGGTCGTATACGACGATCGTCGCCGAGGTGGCGGTCTCGTTCGGCGACTCGATGAACTTCGAGACCGACGCCGTCGAATGGGTCAGGCTCGCCGAAGTGGGGCGACGCCCGTTGCATGCCGGCTTCGCCGCCGCCTGGCCGACGATCCACGACATGATCACCGCTGAAGATCTGACGCCGCCAAGTCGGTGAGCCGGGGGCGAGCGTCGCCGGATTCGTCTGGACTCACCGCGAGCAGAGCAGGATTGACCGCCGAGTGACGTCGCCACAGCGGTGAGGGCCGCTACCGTCGTCGCCCATGTCTCCCTCCAGCCTCGCTCGCCTTGCCGCGCTCTCGGCCGTTGTCGTCTTGGCCGGCGCCTGCGGCTCCTCATCGGACACCGATGCCGCCGGCCCCTCAACCACTGCCGTGGCCACTACGCCGGCCGCCTCTGCGGCGACGGATGCGGCCGAGAACTCCGACCCGACCACCGAGACCACCGGCGATACCGTCGCTGACGCCGCCCCGCCCGAGACCGCAGCCGGCGCGTTGCCAAAGCCGGTCGTCAAGATCCCCGCTGCGCTCCCCACGGAGTTGGTGATCACCGACCTCAAGCCCGGTTCGGGTGATCCGGCCAAGGCCGGCGACACGGTGATCGTCCATTACGTCGGAGTTCGTTCCGCCGACGGCACCGAGTTCGACAACAGCTATGACCGGGGTCAGCCGTTCCCCGTGGTACTCGGGCAGGGCGGCGTCATCCAGGGTTGGGATGACGGCCTGGTCGGGGCACAGGCCGGTGGGCAGCGTCAACTCGATATCCCGTCCGACCTGGCCTACGGCGATCAGGACCAGGGCAGCATCATCAAGGCCGGCGACGCCCTGACCTTTGTCATCGATGTCGTCACCGTCGTCCCTGGCGTCGATCCGGCCGACGCGCCCCAGGGCGACGTCAAGCCGGCGGTGGGTACCACCAAGGTGGCGATCGATGATCTCAAAGTCGGCGACGGGGCAGCGCTTGCCGAGGGTGACAACGCCGTGTTGCACCTGGTCGCCTACCGCGGTGACACCGGCAAGTCGATCAACTCCACGTGGGAGTCGGGCCAGAGTCAGACCATCCCGGTGGACGCCGCCCAGACCTTGCCCGGGCTGGTCGAAGGCCTGGTCGGGATGAAGGTCGGCGGCCGTCGTCAGATCATCATCCCGTTCGCCGATGCCTTCGGTGACGCCGGGAACGAAGGGCTCGGGTTGCCCGCCAAGACCGACCTGGTGCTGATCGTCGACCTGCTGGCCACCGCCTGAGTCTGACGCCGCCGGATCGGCGGCGCCACCCGGCTGGCGGTTCGCGGGCTCAGGCGAAGCGGTGGGAGTTGATGCGCGCTTCGGACTCCAGCTTGTGGAGCCGCTCGTCGTAACCGATTTGGCGAAACAAGTCGGCCTGTGACTGGAAGCTGCCGAAGTCGGCCGCGAAGGCGCTCTCGTACGGCGTCGTCTCCCACTCAGGGTGTTCGTCGACGAGTAAGGCGTACTCGTGCTCGGCGTGGTCTTCGAAGTCGGCGTTCAACCGGTAGCTCCAGCGCGGCTTGATCGCGAACATCGCCCACGAGAGTTGGTAGTAGGCGAACGCCAGAACTTGGGGAATGACCCGATCGCGGATGAAGTGGTGCGGTCGATCGTCGGCGGTGAGCTCCTCGAGGATCAACAGATGCCATTGCTCGTTGTCCTGCTCCCATCGAGCGAGGCGGACATTGTCGAACACGCGCCGGGCGAAGCCGGGTTCGCTGGCCGTGTGGGTGACGGCAACGTAGGCGACGTTCTCCCACGCCTGGTACGGCACGCGGGCGACGAGTTCCAACACCCGGAACTTCGTCAGCGTTCGAGCCTTGCCGTAGACGAGATCCATGACGGTGAACAGGGCTTTGGCGCTCAACGAGTGTCGGCGCCGAGGGGTGAGCAGCGTCTCGTGTTGAGCGGCTACAAGTCCGTCATGGTCGAGGAGTTCAATGGCCCCGAACGGGCTGCGGTCGCCGAGTTTGTCGGTCACGGGCCCGGCGCCGGGTCTCGTTGGAAACCCGTTCTGCGAACGATCATCCATAGCTCGGACGTTAACGCGCTGGTTCGTCCCCACGGCTCCGACCGGCTGTGCCACCGGCCACGCTCGTCACGGCGACAACGAGGGCATCAACCGGAGATGGCGGGGGCGGCCGTCGCAGCAGTGATGTCACCCTCGATCAGGCCGGTGTCGGTCACGCCGGCGCCGGCCAGCCCGACGGGGAGCTCGGCCAGCGAGCCGATCGAACCGGCGATGGCCCGCAACTGTGGAGCGGTCATGCCCTGTCCGGAGAGACGTACGACGACGTCGTCGGCTCGGACGATGACCATGACCGCTCCGATCTCGTCAACGAGGATGCGAACCGGACGGTCGCCGAGCATTTCCGGCTCGCCGTCGGGGACGCCGAACCGGCCCGACCCCAACACCAATGTCATGCTCTCGGCGTCCATCTGCGACGCGCCGACCAGAATCTCGGTGGTCACCCAGAGCTCACGCTCGTCAACCTGCGGCGTGCCGTTGGCATCGACCATCGTCGTCCGCCGGGTCCAGCTGCCGCGGCCCGGGACCGGCACGAGGCCGGTGAACTCCGGGTCGCCCAGCCACTCGTAGCCGCCCGGCACGGCGAACACCTGGATCGCCGCGGCGGGTACCGGTCGCTCGGCGTCGAGCCCCGTGCAAGCCTGGCCGGAACCGAGGGCGAGGATGCACAGGGTCGTGCCGCCCACCCGCCAGGAACCGTTCTGGAACAGCGCCTCGCCCGACATCGCGTTCGGGAAGTACGGCGATGGGCCGTCGCCCCACTGGATGCGGAAGCTGACATCGGCATGCTCGGCGTCGGTGAACCGCACTTCGTCAACGGTGAACCGGGCGAGCTCTGCGATGCCCCGAGCGGCTTGCAGGCCGTCGTGCAGTCCCTGGGCGTTGTCTTCACCGTTCTCGATCAGCTTGGCGCGCAGGTCGCGATCGAGATCGATCAGAATCCAGTGCTGGAAGGCGTAGCGGACGGCTGCGTCGGCCACCGCCGGGTCGGTCGTGGCGTCGCCTTGGGCGGGGAACGGGTCGTCGATGGTCACCCCGCCGAGCGGGCCGACCGTGGCGACCGGTTCGTCGGTGACGATGTCGGTAGCGATCACGTCCTCGACGCCGACATCGAGGGTTGAGTCGGATACCTCGGTGACCTCAGCTTCGGGCATCGAGGTGGTCGGAACCACTTCGGCTGCGGCCTCGGTTGCCGGCGGGGCGGCTTGGTTGGCCGGAACGTTCGGGTCGCCGCAGGCTCCGAGCAATCCGATCATCCAGACGCCGACTGCCGCTCGCTTCACATGCCGCTTCATGCTCGAACACTACGCCGGGGTGTCAACCGCCTCGATCAGGGCGAGCAGGGCTTGTTCGACGACCTCGCTGAGCGCCGGGTGAATCCACACCTGGCCGGTCGCCATCTCGTCGATCGTCGAACCGAGGTGCATGCCCTGGACGAGCAGTTGGACAAGCATTGAGGCCTGGTAGCCGATGATGTGGGCACCGATGAGCTGCCGGGTGGAGCGGTCGGCGATCAGCTTGGCGAAGCCCTGGGTGTCTTCCAAGGCCCAGCCGTAAGCAGCGGCCCCGTAGGGCTGAGTGATCACGGCGAAGTCGGAATGGGCCGCGCGGGCCTGGGCTTCGGTGAGCCCGACGGCGCCGATCTGCGGGCTGGTGAACACGGCGTGGGGCGCGGCCCTGTCGTCGAATCGACGCAGGTCGTCGGGGTGCAGCAGGTTGTGGCGCACGACCTTCGCTTCGCCGTTGGCCATGTGTTTGAGCTGGTGGCGGCCGTTGATGTCGCCGAGCGCCCACACGTTGTCGCTGGTGGTGCGGCCGAACTCGTCAACCCGGACGTTGCCGTGGCGGTCGAGTTCAACCCCGCCGACGGCGACCCGGAGCTCGTCGCCGTTGGCGATACGTCCGGCGGCGACGAGCAGTACGTCACCCTCGATCCGATGGGTTTCGTCGCCGCAGCGCAGTTCGACCGCCACGCCCTCGGGCGTGGCATCGACACGCTCGATTCGAGCACCGAGGTGGAGGTCGAACCGCTCGTGGGCAATCTCGGTGAAGCGGGCCGAGATATCGCGGTCCTCGGCGGTGAGTAGCCGATGGCTGCGATTGATGATCGTCACCTTCGAGCCCAGTGAACGAAAGACGTGGCCGATCTCGGTGGCGATGAACCCACCGCCGAGGATCACCAGATGCTTCGGCTGGCGATCGATACGCAAGATGGTGTCGCTGGTGTGAAACGGCACGGTGTCGAGGCCGGGGACGTCGGGAATGAACGAGCGAGCCCCGGCGGCGATGACCACCCGGTCGCCGGTGATCGTCGTGTCGCCGACCTGCAGGCTGCGTTCGGCGACGAAGAACGCGTCGTGCTCGTAGACATCGACGTTGGCCAGGCTGTGGCGATACTGCCGCCCGCCCTCGGCAATCGGGTCGATGCGGCCGAACACGCGCTGCACGATCGCCGGCCAGTCGGCCCCGTTGAAGCTGGCATCCACGCCGTACGGCGCGGCACCGGCGGCCGATTCGGCGACGTCGGCGGCGTAGATCAACATCTTCGACGGGATGCAGCCGCGATTGAGACAGGTGCCGCCGAACGTCGAACGCTCGACCATCGCGATCCGCCAGTCGTCCATCTCGGGTCCGATGATCGAGTTGCCCGAACCTGCACCGATGATGATCAGGTCGTAGTGCTCCGTAGTCACGCAGGCAGCCTGCCAGATGACCAAGTGGTTCGTGCCTACGTATCGGCCCGGTGCACGATCCCCTCGGCGATCATGCAGTCGATCGCGGCCTGGTCGTAACCGAGTTCGGCGAGGACCTCGGTGTTGTGTTCTCCGAGGAAGGGCGCGACGAGTTCGAGGTGGTCGGGCTGCTCGGAGAACCGCAGAGGGTTGCCGGGGACCACGACCTCGCCGAGAATCCGGTCGGACACTCGTCGGACTGCACCGCGATCGACGAAATACGGATGATCGGGGATGTTGTGCGGTTCGAGCACCAGCGCGCACGGCACCCGGTGGGCGTCGAGTCGGGCGACGATGCCCTCGTCATCGGGTTGGGTGGCCATCCACTCCTCGATCAGGGTGTTCAGCTCATCGCAATGGCGGTTGCGTTCGCGCAGCCCGCTGAACCGCTCGTCGTGCTCCCACTCGGGATGGTTGACGGCCCGGCAGAATCCTCCCCATTGGCCCTGCATGACGTGGAGCACGATCCACCCGCTGACACCGCGATAGACGCCCATCGGTGCGTTGAGGGCCGATCGCTGACCGCTTCGCTTCGGGGTCCAGCGGCCGCCTGTCAGCGGTGGCCCCTGGATTGCCATGTCGTGGGAGTGGGCGAGCGCGTCGACCATCGAGATATCGATGTGCTGGCCCCGACCGGTGCGCTCGCGGTGGAACAACGCCATGCCGATTCCGGCGACGGCGTGGACGCCGGCCGAGACGTCGCCGATCGGCGCGCCGACCGGCATCGGTGGGCCATCGGCCGGGCCGGTCAACGCCATAATCCCGCTGAAGGCTTGAGCGATCGAGTCGAACGACGCCTTGTGGCTGAACGCCCCTTGGCGGCCGAAACCCGAAATCGACGCCATGATCAGTCGCGGGTGGCGGGCATGGAGATCGGCCCAGCCCAGACCACGTTTCTCGAGTACCCCGGGCCCGTAGTTCTCGACCACGACGTCGGCGCGGGCGATCAATTCGTCGAGCACGCAGCGGCCCTGCGGACTGGTGATGTCGAGGCACAGGCTGCGCTTCCCGCGATTCTGCGAAACGAAGTAGCCCGAGCGCCCGTGTCGAATCACCCCCAGCGTCCGGCTGGCATCACCATACGGTGGCTGTTCGATCTTGACGATGTCGGCACCCAGTTCGGCCATCATCCGGGTGACCGTCGGTCCGGCCAGATAGTGGGTCATGTCGACCACCCGGACACCCCGCAGGATCGGTTCGGTGGTGGTCGGTTCAGTAGCGGTGTGATCGGTCGGCGCCGGCTTGCTGGCGCCCGGCTCGGTGGTCGTCATACGCCGACACTATGTGCCAATACGCCAGACTCTGCCGATGCGAACTCCGGGGATCTTTCAATATGCCTACTTCGTCGATGACCTGGCTACGGCGGCGACCGAATGGGCCCGAACCACCGGGGCCGGTCCGTTCTTCGCGTCGGCTCATCATCTCGCCGACTCGTTCGAGTACCGCGGTACCACCACCGAGGCCGATGTGTCATATGCCTTCGGTTACGCCGGGGATTGCCAGATCCAATTGATCGAACAACACGACGACCAACCTTCGATCTACCGAGACATGTTCGCGGCCGGTTCGTTCGGTCACCACCACGTCGCCCACCTCGTGCCCGACTACTCCGGTGCCCGACAACGGCTGCTCGACGAGGGCTTCGAGCTCGCCTGCGAGCTCGCCGCCAACGACATCACCGCCTGCTACTTCGATACCCGCTCGGCCATCGGGTGTTTCACCGAACTGCATTCGCACACCGATCGAATTGTGGCGACCTTCGCTCGTTGGAAGGCGGCGCACGATGCCTGGGACGGCACCGGCGACTCCCTGCGTACCCACACCAGCGGCACCTGATTCGGCCAGTCGATCCAGATTGAGTTCGCTGCACGCTGGTGTTGCTGCGCCGGCCGAGCAACTCGGCGGCTAAACACTCGGGGGTGAGCCAGACCTCTGATCCCGCCATGACCCTTCGACCGATCGAATTCCGTAGCGACAACTCGGCGGGTGCGGCTCCCGAGCTGATTGAGGCGATCGTGGCCGCCAATGTCGGCTCGACGTTGGCCTATGGCGGCGACGATTGGACGACTCGGGTCCATGAGCGGGCCGCTGAGGTGTTCGAGTTTCCGGGGGTGCAGGTTTTTCCGGTCGTCTCGGGGACGGCGGCGAACGCCATCGGGCTCTCGGCGATCTGCCCGCCGTGGGGTTCGGTGCTGTGCCACGACACCTCGCACATCCTGCGTTCGGAGTGCGCCGCAACGTCGATGTTCGGCGGGGGAGCGGCCTTGCACGGCATCGGTGGCGACGACTACAAGGTCAGCCCGCCGGCCTTGCGTCAGGCGTATGCCGAGACCCGCTGGGGTGACCCGCACCATTCGCAGCCGTCGGTGCTCTCGCTCACGTCGCCGACCGACTTCGGGTCGATCTATTCCGTCGCCGAGGTCAGCGAGTTGGCGGGCATCGCTCATGAGCGGGGTCTTCGTGTGCACCTTGACGGCGCACGGGTCGCCAATGCCATCGCTGCCCTCGGCTGTTCACCGGCCGATCTGACCTGGCGGGCCGGGGTCGACGTGATGTCGCTCGGGGCCATCAAGAACGGCGCGGTGTCGACCGATGCGATCGTCAGCTTCAACTCGGCGGCGTCGGAGGAGCTGGTCTACCGGGTCAAGCGCGCCGGGCATGTGGCCTCGAAGATGCGGTTCCAATCGGCGCAGATCGAGACGTACCTCACCGATGGTCTGTGGTTGCGCCTGGCCGGAAATGCCAACGCGACCATGCAACGGTTGGCCGCAGGCCTGCGCGGGCTCGGCATCGAGTTTCTCGTCGAACCCCAGGTCAACATGCTCTTTGCCAGGGTGGCCCCCGAGGTGTCTGCGCGGATGGCGGACGCAGCGCTGTGCTTCTACGAGATGGGCCCGGGCGTCATTCGCCTGGTGACCAGTTTCCAGACCACCAATGACGACGTCGACGAGGCCCTGCGCCGCATCGACCAGGCGTTGGGCGTCTGAGTCGCCTGAATCGCCTGCGCCGCCGGGAGCGCTTTCGGGGAGCGCCGTCGCGCTCTCGAGCGCGGTGGCGCTCCACATTGGTATCTGGCGGCGCAGTCCTGGGTTGTGAGTCGTGCGGTCAGCCCCTCTTGAGGGCTTTGTCCTTGTCTGTGGAGCCCTTGGTCTTGGAGCCCTTGGCCTTGGAGTAGGCGACGATCGCGGCGAACTCGTCGTCGGTCAGTGGGATCACCGACAGGCGGTTGCCGCGGGCCAGCAGGCGGCATTCCACGAGCTCGGGCATGCCGCGGAGCTCGTCGAGCGACACGAAGGCCAGCGCTTTGACCGGGGCGACCGTCACCCAATCCCAGCGGGGATCGGACGGTTTCGACGCCGGGTCGTAGTACTTCGACGTCGGGTCGAACTGCTTCGGGTCGGGCTCGGCCCCCTTGACGATCTTGCAGATCCCGGCGACGCCTGGCGGTGTTGCGTTCGAGTGGTAGAAGATCGCCTGATCGCCAACCGCCATCGCCCGCAGGAAGTTGCGCGCCTGGTAGTTGCGGATACCGTCCCACCCCTCACGCTTGTTGGTCACGAGGTCGTCGTAGCCAAACACATCGGGTTCGGACTTCATCAGCCAATACGCCATATGGGCCCGACGCTAGCTGCCGCGCTCGGTGCCAGGCGCGATGTGATTGGCTGGGCGCATGGATCTCACCACTGCCATCGAATGGGCCGCTGCTCGCAGGAACGGCGTGTTGATCACGATCCGAGCCGATGGTCGGCCGCAGTCATCCGACATCGTCTACGCCGCAGTCGCAGGGGCGTTCGTGATCTCGCTGACCGAGACGCGGGCCAAGACCCGCAACCTGCGCCGTGACCCTCGGGCGGTGCTCCATCTCACCGATCCGGCGTCGTGGAGCTACCTCGCGTTCGATGGAACTGTCGAGCTGTCATCGCCGACCACCTCTCCCGACGATCCGACAAGCGACGCCCTTGTCGCCTACTACGAACGGGTCGCCGGCGGTCCTCACGACGACTGGGACGAATACCGTCGAGCGATGGTCGCCGAGCAACGGCTACTTGCCACCTTCACCCCGACGTCGGTGGTCGGCCAGCTCCGATAGCGGTTCCGACACGGTGATGCCGAGCACGTCGAACACGGCGAGGGCGAGCGGGACGATCTGCGTCGAATCGATAGTTACGCCGCGCAGGGCCGAACCACCGACGAGATCGGTGAGATCCGACCCGTGCAGGACCGCTGCGGCCATCGTTGCCTGGGAGAAGTCGGCACGAGTCAGATCGCACTCGACCAACCGGCACCCGGCCAGCTTCGCCGCGTAGAAGTCGACGTCTCGTAGATCGCAGCGCTCGAAGATGCCGGGGTTGGCCGAGGTCATCCGCAGGCTGGCATGGTCCATCCGGCAACCGGTGAAGCGGACGTGCCGCATCGCCGTACTCGTCAACACCACGCCCGACATTCGGCAGTCGATGAACTCGACCCGCTGGAATGCGGCGTCTTCGAGCATCGCCCCGGAGACTTCGCACCGCTCGACCACGCAATCGATCATGCGGAGTCGATGGAGTTGGGCCCCGGTCAGGCGAACGTCGGTCAGGCGTGAACCGGTGATCTCCAAGCGGTCGGCAAACGAATCGGCCATGTCACCGGTGATATACAGGCCGTCCCAGGCCAGGTCGTCGTCGAGCCGAGGGACGCCGAGGGGTCGGAGATGCCGCCCGAGGCGCGGGGTGTGTATCGGCTCGGCCACTCAGCCGCCGAGACCCATCTGGGCGAGGACCGCTCGGCCGAGCCGGCTGTGTGGATCGCCGAGCGACTCGACCGCCGAGTAGTGGTTACCGCCATCGATCACGATCGCGGTCACGTTGATATCCGATCCCCACGCCACACCCATCAGCGAGTTCTGGCGCAGGAACTCTTCGCCTTCCAGCCCCCCGACAGCGCAGATCAACGGGGCATTCGAGGCTGCCCGGTGGACGCAGGCACTGGTGCGGAGAGCTGCGGCCTCATCGAGGGCGAGGGTCGCGTTGAGATACGACAGGCGGATCGGCTGCATGTCGTAGAGCCCACTGATCCCGCAGCCGCCATTGACCACGTCGGCGGGTAGATCGAACGCGTCGTGCCAACCGGCGGCCATCAACAACCCGATGATCTGGCCGCCCGCCGAGTGGCCCGACAGGTACAGCCGGTCGCGATCGATGCCCAGTTCGGCGGCGTGGTGGTAGACGTAGGCGAGTGCCGCTCGGCACTGACGGATCAACTCGTCCATGTCGACGGCCGGGATCAGCGCGTACTCGACGACGACCGCCGCGGCCCCGGCCGACACGAAGGAGTCGGCCACGAACGAGTACCGCTCCTTCTCGCTCGACCGCCAGTAGCCGCCATGGAAGAACAGGTTGGCGGCGACCTGACCGTCGATGTCTGGTCGGAAGACGTCGAGACGCTCGCGTTCGTGGTGCCCGTACTGAATATCGAGCAGTTCCGGCCTGGCGCCGGCCCGGATCTCCGAGCTGCGCGCGGTGAACCGGTCGGTGTAGGTGAGGAAGTCGGGCGTGCTGCGCCGAGCGTCGAGGAGCGCGTCGAGCCGCTCCTGGTCGTAGCCAAGAAACACGGGATTGGTCATGACATCTCCGAACGCGGACCATGGAACTCGGGCATGACCTCCGTGGCGAACAGTTCCATCGCTCGCACCACGCGGTCGTGGCCGGTGAGGTAGTCGAAGTACAGACTGAGGTGGTCGACTCCGAGATCGTGATACGGCCTGACCTGCTCACGGACCCAGTCAGGCAGCCCAAACGGCACGTTGGCGACGACCTCGTCGGCCCCGATCTCGTGCTCCACTGGGCGGATCTGGGTCTTGCCGTCGATATACACCTCGTTGCCTTCCAACTGGGCGTACAGGCCCCGGTGTATGCGCAGGACATCGGTCATCGCCGCATCAACCTCTGCTTGGTCGTGGCCGATGAACACAGTCCGGTTGACCGCAAACCGTGCTTGGTCACGGGGGCAACCGATTTCGCGCAGGCCTCGCTCGAACTGCTCGTGGCCCTCGGCCAGATAGCTGAAGGGGTTGCGGAACGGGCTGGTGATCACCTTCGGCTGCACCCCGAGCGCCGCGCAGTTCTCGACTTGCCCGTAGATCGACCACGGGGTCACGGCCGAGAGCCACAGCGACGGGTGGGGTTTCGTCACCGGTCTCGGCAGCACGGTGGTCGCCGGGAACTGCCAAAACCGGCCGTTATGGGCGGTCTCGGTGTCGTTCCGCCAGCCACTTGCCATCACCTGGAGATGCTCGAAGAAGTGGGCCCGGCTGGTCTCGAGGTCCATCTCGCGTTGGAATCGCGCCGCCTCGAAACCCGACGACCCCCGCCCGACGGCCAACTCGAACCGGCCGGGATACATCACGTCGAGCTGGGCGACCCGCCCGGCCAGCTGCAGCGGGTGATGGTCGCGCAGGATGACCACTGCGACGCCGACCCGGATCCGCGACGTCCGCTCGAAGATACGTACTGCCATCTGCAGCGGATCGGGGAGCAGGTTGTAGTCGTTGAAGTGGTGTTCGACCAGCCAGACGATGTCGTAGCCGAGCCGGTCGGCGAGCACGGCCTGCGCGGTGATGTCGTCGAACAGCTGCGATTCGCGGCGCTGATGACCGAGGTTGTGGCAGCCGATGAACACTCCGAACTCCATCCGTACCTCCCGACTTGGCGACCCCCGGTCACCCTAATCGGGGCCTGCGCTACCGCCCGGAGCGGTTGATCCGTAGGCCGTCGACGGTCCCCGGTTGCGGCGAGCAGGCAGCTGCTCGCCGTCGGCGACGCGTCGCCCAGACAGCGCCGAGCGCGGCAACGACGAGTCCGCCCAAGCCGCCTCGGCGATGACGCCGAGCCCACCTCGCCAACTTCGGTGATGCAGCAGCGGCACTCGTCGCATGGGCCCTGGGGGCGATGGAGATCGAGAGTGTTGGCAGCCCGTTGCAACTCGCTGGTGAGGGTGACGAGTTCGACGATCTGCCGGTGAGCGCCACGCGGAATCTTTTTCGAGTTCTTGCCACTCTTCGCACATTTGTTCGAATCGCCCGTTAGTGTTTGGCCTTCGGATCCATCGCAGTTGGTGGATCCAGTTTTGAAGGTGAGGGCCCAATGGCCACCGGTACAGTTAAGTTCTTCAATGTCGACAAGGGTTTCGGCTTTATCTCGCGTGAGAAGGGTGACGACGTGTTCGTCCACTACTCCCAGATTCAGGGCTCGGGCCACAAGTCGCTCAGCGAGGGTCAGGTCGTCGAGTTCGACGTCGCTCCCGGCCGCAAGGGCGAAGAGGCCCAGAACGTCCGCCCCGTCTGACATTCTCTAGCAACTCCCCCTCGTCCATCGGTGCTCAGGCACCCGGGCGAGGGGGTTTCGCAGTTTTCGGGGTCCGTTCAATCTCCGCCGGCGATCAGTGGCTGGTCATCAGCTGAATATCCGCTGGTTGCTGCGATAGAGCGTCGACCCCCGTCGTAGCCTCGGAGCCGTGTCGATCGTGAACCCTGCACTCGCCATTCGGTCGGCCGCCTACTCGACGAGACTCGCTCGGCTCGCTGCATCGTGGACGTGCATCGCCATCGGTGTGCCGATGCTCGTGCGAGCGGAGTTGGGGCTGTCCCCGGCCGACGTCCTCATCTCGGGGGTCGGCACGACAACGGGCTGGTCGTTCGGAACATCGTTCGTGATCACGGCGGTCACGCTGTACGCGGTGGGGATACTGCTCGGCGGGCGCATCGGTTGGGCGTCACCGCTCGGCACGGTCATCATCGGACCGATGATCGACGTGGTACTCGGGCAGGTGCCCGAGTATGAGCGGCTGGCCATCCGGATTCCCCTCCTCGCCCTCGGGACCTTGACCATCGCCGCGGGAATCTGCCTGGCGATCGTCGCCCAATTCGGACCCGGCCCCTCCGAAGTGGTCCAGATGGGCCTGGTGCATCGTGGCGTCGGTCTGGTCCTCGCCCGGTGGATCGTCGACGGGGTACCGATCGTGATCGGGATCCTGCTTGGCGGTCAGATCGGGGTCGGTACCGTGATCTTCCTGGTGGCGATGGGTCCGCTGATCACGCTGGGGCTGAGGTCGATGAACTTCGTGCCCCCGGTGCGCGCCCGCGGAACTGGTCGTCTCGTAGCAACCGGTCAGTCGGTCGTTGCGGGGCGGCGGTTGGTCGAGCCAGGGTCGGGGATACCGGCCGGCGTGCCCTCATGGTTTTCGATCAGCTCGATCAGGTAGCCGTCGTGGTCCTTGATGAAGGCGATCGTCACCGGCCACCGGTCGAGCTTCTGCGGTGGGGTGACCGACTCGCACCCGGCGGCCAGGCAACGCTCGTAGAGCGCGACGCAATCGTCGGTGTAGAGATACAGCTTCCACAGCGAGCCGCCCATCTCGATCGGCCCGGCCTGGTCGAGTTGCTGGGCCAGTTGGATCCGCGACCCACCCTCGTTGGCCTGCAGACACGCCTCATGTCCGCGCTCGGGATCTCGGTCCGGCTCTGCAGCGGAATCCCGCACACATCCCGCCAGAACTCGATCGACCGCTCGATGTCGGTCACATTGATACAGAACTGTCCAAGCACTTGCCCCATGCGCCCAGGTTCCCAGATCGGCCCCACCGGCAACGAAGGCAAGCCGTGGGTACTCACCGGCCACCTGCAGGGACCCCAAGCCGCTGGGGTACCTGGGCGCGAAATCCGTCACCGGTGACGAGGTCCGCGCCCAGATCGGGCCTGAGTCGCTACCTGAGCCCGACGAGGCGGTCGTGGGGGATGGCGTGGACGACTCGGCCGCGCAGTCCGGTAGTCGTATGGGCGGCGACCAACGCGTTCCAGATCGACTCCTCGACCGCCTCGGCGGTGGCGTTGAACAGGTCGGTCAGATGCTCGCCGGGCAGGGTGGTGACCTGCATCGGTGCATCGGCGTGGGCGGGTACCCGGTTACCGGTGGCGAAGGCAAGGAAGATGTCGCCGCTGCCGTTGCCCCCGGTCCCGCCGACGCGCGACAGTCCGACGGTTGCCCGGCGAGCGAGGCGCCTGCACTGATCTGCCAGCAACGGGGCGTCGGTAGCGATGATCACGATGATCGACCCGACATCGGCCGTGGGCCGTTCGGTGGGGAGCGGCACTTCAGCCGCGTTGAGGATCTGGCCGACCGGGCGGCCGTCGAGCCGGAGGAGTTCACGCGAGCCGTAGTTGGCCTGCACGAGCGCGCCGACGGTGAACGGTCCGCTGCGGGTCTCGACGACCCGTGACGAGGTGCCGATGCCGCCCTTGAATTCGTGGCAGATCATTCCGGTGCCGCCCCCGACGTTGCCCTCGGCGACCGGCCCGGCGTTGGCCTCGGCGTCGGCGATCGCCATCCGCACGTCGTCGTTGGTGACGGCGAAGGCGTTGATGTCGTTGAGGAAGCCGTCGTAGGTTTCGGCGACGATCGGCAGACACCAGTCGGCACGGGGATCGGTCTCGACTTCGTAGCGGACCAGTTCGTCGCGGACCAGGCCGACCTGATGGGTGTTGGTGATCCCGATCGGGCCGCTGACCAGGCCGGACTCCTCTAACCAGTGTGAGCCTGTCATCTCACCGTTGCCATTGAACGAGTACAGCCCGCCATAGCACCGGTCGGGTCGTTCACCCGCGGCGCGGGTGTGGACGATCGTCACCCCGGTACGGATCGTGCGGGGTTCGTCGGCGATCAAGGTCTGATGCCCGACCGACACCCCGGCCACGTCGGTGATCGCATTCCACCGCCCGGGCGTACCGGTGCCGATCGTGAATCCGAGGTCGCGTAGCCGGGTCAATGGCGCACCGAGGCCAAGGGAACAACGGTGCAGTCGATCGCCGTCGGGTCGGTCTCGGGGAGCAGGAAACGCCAGAAGATCGAGCCTTGTTCGTGGCCTTCGGTGTCGAGCCAGTTGGGCACGCCGGGATCGGCGTGGGCGACGACCAGCCGGTAGCTGCCATCGGGTTCGAGGGTGATCTGCTTCTGATTCAGTGACGACTGGCGATTGCGGTACTCCAGGGTCTGCATGTGCTTGTTCCACAGCATGACGTTGACAAAGGCGCATTCGGGCAGGAAACCGGTCATGACCAGGGCTTCGTCGGCGTGCAGGTTCCATCGGCCCATCGAATAGACGATGTCGGCCGCCCCGGGCACCGGCAACCCCGAGTCGCGGAAGCTGAACGGCATCGGCAGCGTGTTGGGCACGTTCGAGACGAACGGCACCGGCGACGGCGAACCGAAGATGTTCTGGCCGATCGTCGCCTGGCGCAGGAAGGCCACGCCCTCACGCAGCCGGTCGGCGTAGGTCGCATCGGTCAGCGGTGGGGGAGGGGCCGGGTCGTCGAGTGGCTCGATGCCGATCACAACGTTGATCGTCGGGTCGTTCTGGGCGGACTTCTCCAGGTGGTAGTAGCTGCGGACGACGACGCTGTGGGCCAACGGGTCGAGGCGCAGCCAGTTACGGGATTGCCCGCCTGCCGGTTCGGTGGCGGGTACGGATGCGGGTTCGCTGGCGCTGAGGATCAACTCGTACGTCCCGTCGTCCGCAACAGCGAAGTTGCGGTCGTTGACGTCGCCGAGCAGTGGCCCGGCCATCCCCGCGTCGGCTGCGATGCCATGAATGGTGAACGAGGTGTAGCACTGCTCGTTGATCTGCCCGAACACCCGGTAGGCGCGGTCCCCTCGAATGCGGGCGAAGTGGTAGATCGCGTCGGGATTGTCACCCTGCATTTTCGCGCGCCGGGCTGACGATCGACGCGAAGCGTGGGTGCTCGGGGTCGGCCTCGGCGAACATCTCCGACATCGCCGACAGGGCTTGCACGACATAGCGGTATCCCTCGACGACGTCGAGCGGATCGGTGAAGCGGGTCTCGTTGAGGGCGTAGCCATCGCGAATCTCGGTCAACGCGGCGATGAGGTCATCGAAGACGGCGGTGCTGAGCGGAGCGTGATTCACGGAGTCCCCTTGTCGTGGGTCGAGATCGACTGGCGGGTACATCGTGTCAGACCGTCGGTCGGGCGTCGCACCCCTGGTGAGTAGGGGCGCGGTGCGCTACAACTGAGTCGTGAAGAATCGCGCGGCGGCTCAGGAGTGGGCAGAGAAGCTCGTGGCGCGGATCAATCCGGCCGATCTCGAACGGATTTCGACCCAGATACTGACCACCATCGATCACGTCAGCGCGGCACGCTGGGATGCTGCGGTGGAACGGGCGGCATCGCTGAAGGGTGACATCCGGCCCGAGAAGATCAAGTCGTTGACCAACTCGTTCGCCCTTGAGCTCGGGGCGTTCGGCGGCGCCGCGGGGGTTGCCGCGGCGGCCCCGGCGGTCGGTACCGCAGCGACGTTTCTGGCCACGACGGCCGAACTTGCCTGGTTCACCACTCGGGCGGGCGACCTGATTCTGACGGTTGCCGCGCTGCATGGACGACCGAACCCGACGGTCGATGAGCGGCGGGCCTGGTTGCTGGCGGTGCTGATCTATGGCGGATCGGCCCGCGACGGGTTCACGACCGCCTTGAGCCAGGTGGCCACCGGGCTGTCGCCGGCGGCCGGGAGCAAGGTGTCGCTGGCCACCCTGCAGTCGGTGAACCGGCTGATGAGTCGGATGCTGATCCGCCGCTATGGCACTCGCCGGGGCCTGGTTGCGCTCGGCACCGCCTTGCCCCTCGGCCTCGGGGCTGTGGTCGGCGGAGGCTCCAACTACATGGCGATTCGTAAGCTCGCCCGGCATGCGGACGAGTTCTTCACTCGGCTTCCGTACTCGGCGATCGACGCCACGGCGATCGACATCACCGGCCGTCTGCCACGTTCGACAGGGTAGGCGCGGCTCTTACATTGTGCCGGCAACGTGGAGCGCCCCCAGGTCGAACGCGATGTACCGAGCGGGTTGGAACTCGCCGTACGAGACCAGGTGGAGCACCGACCGCAGGCATCCGCTCGTCGGACAGCGCAGCAGTGCCGCGAACACCGTGAGGCCGTGGGCGTCGGTGAGGTAGGTGGTGCCGTCGAATCGCTTGTCGTCGAGCCCGAGGACCGCGACGAGTTCGGCGAGCGCCTCGGGGGTGATCTGCGCCGCGTCGGGCGTCGCCCAATCGGAGCCGAGTACCCACGCTCGCAGGTCGACTCGATCGACGCGGTGGCAGGTCGGGCACTGACCGATCTCGACCCAGAAATCGTCGTGTTCCTCAATACCGAACCCGTCGTACAGATCCATGGCCGACCTCGGCGGTTCGAACTGGCCGACTGCTTCGATCATGACGGCGTCATCGTAGGGCCCGGCGGGTCGGGTAGGTTCGTCGGGGTGGAAGCGACGCGGGTCGACAAATGGCTGTGGGCGGTGCGGATCTACCCGACGCGTACGGCCGCCACCGACGCCTGCCACGGGGGCCATGTACGGGTCAACGGGGCCTCGGCGAAACCATCGACCACGGTGCGAGTGGGTGACCGCGTGACGGCGACGACCCGTAGCCACGAACGGATGCTCGAAGTGCTGACGATCATCGACAAGCGCGTCGGGGCACCGGTTGCGGCGACCTGCCTCGTTGATCACAGCCCGCTTCCCGAGCCGGCCGATCGTGTTGTTGCGCCGTTCGTCCGCGACCGGGCGGCCGGCCGGCCGACCAAACGTGACCGCCGTCAACTCGATCGGTTCCTGTCGAAAGGCTGACTTCGACCGTCTGATGCGGCGACTGTCGGCGGGGTGATCGCTCCAAAGTGTTGTGACATCCCGAGCGACGCTGGGGTGACCCGGTGCGTGCGGGTGTATCGTCGTAGCGCCCCGATCGTAAGGACTCTTGCAATGGCAATCCGCGCCAAACTGACCACCGCCGAGGAAATGGCAGCCCGCCGCACCGCAGCTGCTCCGTCCGCCGCTCCCAAGGGGGCCGACAAGCCCAAGCGGGAGATTTCCGAGGAGGAAAAGGCGACCCGCAAGGAGCGCGTGACGAAGGCGAAAGATGCCCTGGCCCGCTCCGTCGGCACGAAGGGCGATCACGTCGCCCCCGCCCGCGCCGCGATCAAGGTGTACCTGCAGAAGCTCAACGACCCCAAGCAGCCCGATGACGCGAAGTTCGAAGAGCTGATCGAGGCCCCGTTCAAGGCTCCGCCCAAGAAGAAGATGAACGACCGCCGCTTCTAAGCGTCCGCGGTTCGCCGCCCTCCGGCTTTTCATGTTCTGATGACGGCCGTGGCGAAGCATCAGAACACGAAAGCCGGGCCGCGGTGAGACGAGCAGTCGTCACGGGGGTCGACCAGCCGCTCGGTGCGGCGACCGCCGCGGGGTTGCGGTCGCCGTCAACCACCGTGGTCGGGTTGGAAGTAGCGGCATCGAGCCGTGATCGCGCGTCAGCCGAGCTCACCCGAGCCGTCGATTCACTCGGTGGTCTCGACCTGTTGGTGATCTCGGGGTGGGACGCGGGGGCGTCGGCCCCGATGTCATTCGAGGAACTCGACGACGAAACCTTCGCCGACATCTGGGAGGGCGGCATGCAGGGGATGTTGTGGACGCTGCAGGTCGCCATCCCCCATCTACGAGCGTCCGCAGGCAACGTGGTCGTACTGATGCCAACCACGGGGATGACGGGTGGAGCGCACTACGCCCCCGCTGCGGCAACCTTCGAGGGACAGCGGATCTTGATGAAGGCCGCCGCCCGCCAGTTGGGGCCCGAGGGCATCCGGGTGAACGCGATCGCCGTCAGCGCCGAGCTGGTTCTCGACGATGCCGAGGCCGCCGACGTGCACTACCTCGCTCCACCCGCGGTGGCCGGACCGCAGTCGCCCGATGACGTCGCCGACATCATCGGATTCATCGTCAGCCCCGCCGGACGGCATCTGAGCGGCCAGACGATCACGATCGACGGTGGACGATGGCTGGCCCCGTGATCGCCGACCGACTGCGTGGTCGCACGGCGATCATCACCGGCGCCGGCCAAGGTGTCGGCCTGGGGATCGCCAAGCGGCTGGCCGCCGAGGGAGCCAACGTGGTCATCGCCGCTCGCCGCGCCGAGACCGGTGAACCGGCCGCGGCGTCGATTCGCGAGGCGGGCGGGTCGGCGACATGCATCGTGACCGACGTGACCAGTCGCCAGCAGATTCAGGCGTGTGTCGACGAAACGGTCGCTCGGTACGGCGGGCTGCAGATCATGATCCACAACGCGGTCGCCGGGGCGGCGTCGGTGCACCAGCTCGAAACCGTGGAACCGGTGGTGTGGGAGTCCCTCTCACAGACCGCAGTGTGGGGGAGCTTCTACTGTGCCCAGATCGCCTCGCCGCATCTGCGCGCCGCGACCAACCGGGGTCGATTGATCTTGATCACCTCGCCGAGTGGGGTCGAGGGCAGCCACACGCTGCCGCTGTACTCGCCGGTGAAGGCGGCTCAGCGGGCGATGGCCAAGAGCCTCGCCCGGGAGTGGGGTCGGTATGGTGTCACGGTCAATTGCATCGGCCCGGTCGCCGAAACACCGGCGTTGACCAGGGCATTCGAGTCGAACCCACAGCTTGCCGGGCGTCTGGCGGCGCGGACGCCGTTGGGCCGGATCGGCAACGCCGAAACCGATATTGGCGCAGCGGCGGCATTCCTGGCCAGCGATGACGGGTCGTACATCACCGGCCAGACGTTGATCGTCGACGGCGGCCACTTCATGGGGTTTTGATGATGCCTGTCGATCCGCTCGCCACCTCGCCTGCCGCTCCGCTCGCAGTTGGTTCGATCTCGCTGCGGCTCTACCCGCACGACATGCCCGCGGTGGACCAGGTCACCGAGTTGCGCGCCCAGGCCGCGTTGGCCGTCGAGGCGGGCTACGACGGGGTGATGGTCTCGGAGCACCACGCCGACTTCCCCGGTTACCTGCCGAACCCGACCCAGCTGACCCAGTTCCTGCTCGCGTCGATGCCGACGGGGTGGGCGGCGCCGTGCCCGCTGCTCCTGCCGATGCAGCCCTATGCCCTGATCGCCGAACAGCTCGCCTGGCTCGACGCCGCCTATCCCGGTCGGGTCGGTGCGGGTTTCGCCGCCGGCGCGCTCCCGGTCGACTTCGAACTCGCCGAGGTGCCGTTCGGCGAGATCACCGAACGGTTCAAGGCCGCGGTGCCAAGCATCGTCGCTGCACTTCGGGGAGCCGATGAGACCCCGCTCGGGCGCGACCGGGCCCTGATCCGCACCGGCGAACACCCGATCCCGATGGTCCTCGCCGCCCAGAGCAAACCGGCGGTGCGACGGGCGGCGTTGCATCAAGTCGGCGTCCTCTACGACTCGCTGCAGACCAACGAGGTCTCCAAGCGCTTGTCGGACGCGTATGACGAGGCCGGGGGAACCGCCGCGAAGATTCTGATCCGCCGGGTGTGGATCGGCGACCCGCCGATCGCCCAGATCGACGCCCAGATGGCCCACTACCGCAGCTACGCGCCGGCTCAGGCCATCGTCAACTGGGGCAACGACGACCAGCTCATCCACGGTGCCGACGGGGTCGAGGCGGCCGAGAAGCTGGCCCTCATCTTGCAGGAATCGAACTGCAATGCCGTCAACGTGCGCGTGCACCTCAAGGGACTCACCCCCGGCCAGGTCCGCGAGCAGATCGACCGTCACCGCACCGAGTTCCTGCCCCGGTTACGTGAACTGTTCGGCTGACACCCGCACGAATTGCGGCGCGCCGGCGAACCGCGGGCCGTCAGTGAGTCGTTAGGGATCGGGCCCGGGTGAACTGCATTGCCCCGTCGTCGAGGGGCGACTTGCGGAACATGTGGCGGTCGCGGCCGTAGTTCTGCGGGTTGATCCACGGCTCGCGGTCGCCCTGCCTGGGCATCAGGTGCATCACCCGTTGCATGTAGCCGGCCGAGAAGTTCTCGATCCACGGTCGCTCGGGCATCCCCTGATCGGAGTCGCGCAACCGGGGCGTGCACTGCACGGTGCCGGTGGCCTCCATGTGGTTCAACAAGCGGCAGACGTACTCGCAGATCAGGTCGCTGCGCAGGGTCCACGAGGCGTTGATGTAGCCGAACGACGCACCGAGGTTGGGCACGTCGGAGTAGCCGAAGCCCTTATAGGTCCAGGTTTTCGAGAAGTCGACCGGCGCACCCGTCGACGATGAAGTCGATCTCACCGAGGGTCACCATGTTCAATCCGGTGGCGGTGACGATGATGTCGGCGTCAAGTTCGGTACCCGAGGCGAGGGCGATGCCGGTGGGGGTGATGCGATCGATCGTGTCGGTGACGACCGACGCCGTTCCGGCCGTGATCGCCGTGAACAGGTCGCCGTTCGGCACCAGGCACATCCGCTGATCCCACGGGTTGTACGACGGGGTGAAATGGGTGTCGATGTCGTAGTCGGGGCCGAGCCGCTTGCGGACCATGCCGAGCAGTTTCGCCTTCACCTTGTCGGGTTTGATGCGGGTCTGCTTGTAGAAGAACTGCTGGAATTTGACGTTCTTCCAGCGGGTCAGGTTGTACGCCAGCTTGTCGGGGAGCGCCTTGCGCAGCGCGTTGGCGACCGGGTCCTGATCGGGGGCCGCCACGACATACGTCGGCGAGCGCTGCAACATGGTGACGTGTGCCGCGGTATCGGCCATCGCCGGAATGAGCGTCATCGCAGTCGCCCCCGAGCCGATGACGACGACACGTTTGCCCTGGTAGTCAAGGTTCTCGGGCCACTGCCTGGGGGTGGATGACCTGCCCGGTGAAACTCTCCATTCCGGCGAACTCAGGGGTGAAACCCGACGTGTAGCTGTAGTAGCCGGCGCACATGAACAGGTAGCCGCAGGTCATCGTGACGGCGTCGCCGGTTTCGTTGCGGGTGGCGTGAACCGTCCAGCGGGCCTCGTCGGTCGACCACTCCGCCCGACTGACCCGCATACCCGAATCTGATGTGGCGGTCGATGCCGAACTCGGCAACGGTCTCGCGCAGGTACTCCATGATCGATGGCCCATCGGCGATCGACTTGGCCTGCGTCCACGGCTTGAAGCTGTAGCCGAGGGTATGCATGTCGCTGTCGGAACGCACGCCGGGGTAGCGAAACAGGTCCCATGTGCCGCCGATATCGGGACGTCCTTCGAGTATCGCGAACGTGCGGCCCGGGCACTCGGTCTTGAGGAAATACCCCGCCCCGATCCCCGAAATCCCCGCGCCGACAACCAAGACATCCACATGTTCTGTCACCCCGTCAACCTAGATGAGCCGGGGCAACCCCATCGTGTTGCGCATCGTGTACCGACAATTCACTTGAGCGTGTGGGAACATCGGGTGAGACTGCAAACCGTTGACAATCGGCCGGAAGGAGGCCAGGTGATGACATCGGTACTGTTGCTTGATGCCTCGTGGCGGATCGATCGGGTGATCTCGGTGGAGCGCGCCTGCGAACTGCTGGTCTGCGACCACGTCGTGGCGGCGTCGACCGATATCGCCATGGTCATGCACTCGCCATCGATCTCGGTCAGCGTCCCCACCGTCGTCGCCCGGGTCGGGGCGGTCCACTCGGTGGTTCGCCGACCGCCGATCTGCACGGCGCGGCGGGTGCGGGTGCGCGATGCTCACGTCTGCCAGTTCGTCATCGACGGTCGGCCGTGCACCCGCCGAGGCGACACGGCCGACCACTTGCTCCCCGCCTGCCTGGGCGGCGGTTCGACGTGGCTCAATCTGGTCGCCTCGTGCCGCGACCACAACGGCTACAAGCGCGACCGGTCGCTCGACGAGATGCACAGCCACTACGGCTGGACGCTGCGGCGGGCCCCGATCGTGCCATCGCGCCAGCAGATCATCATCGGCGATCTGCGCCGCCTCGAACCCGGCTGGGAGCCGTACCTGGAGTTGTGATTCGCCATCGGCGAGATTCGCAACCGGCAAGTGTGCCAGGTCGTACGCAATTCTGTACGTTCTGGCACCACTTCGCCCTCGTGACGTGCGGCCCCGCCTACTCGGCGGCCGTCAGCGTGTCGAGGATCGAGTCGGGCACGGTGTTCATGAAGCCCTCGGCGGGCCAGTTGAACCAGCCCGACGCAGCGAACGTGCCACCGTCGGGATGCAGCGTCGTCCCGGTGATGTACGACGACAGCCCCGAGGCGAGGAACACCACGGCGTTGGCGATGTCGCTCGGCTCGCCGAGTCGGCCCATCGGGATGGCGATCGGCGTGCCCGCCGGAGGAAACGCCGGCCGATCGCCCGCGATTTTCAGCATGTTCGGCGTCGGAGTGATGTCGGGGGCGACATTGTTGACCCGGATGTGTTCGGGGGCCACCTCGATCGCCAACGAGCGGGCGAAGTGGGTGACCGCGGCCTTGGCGGCGGAGTAGACGGCGAAGTTCGGAGCGGCGCGGTGGGCTTCGATCGTCGTCACGTTGACGATGCTGCCGCCCCGGCCTCCGGCACGCATTGCCGGAATCGCCCGTGATGAGGCATGCAGGACATGGGTGAGGTTGGCCCTCAGTAACGCATCCCACGCCTTGGGGGCCTGGTCGGCGAATGCCCCCTTGAACGTGCCGCCGACCACGTTGACGAGGGTGTCGAGACGTCCCCAGCGCTCGTGCACTGCGGCGAACAGGGCATCGAGCACGTCGGGTTCGCGGGCGTCGCCGAGGTGGATGATCGCCTCGTGGCCGCGGTCGTGCAGCGCGGCGGTGATCGCTTCGACCGCCTCGGCGTCGCGGTCGATGACGGCGACCCGCACCCCGTTGGTGGCCAGATCGAGGGTGATGGCTTCACCCAGTCCGCCCGCACCACCGGTGACGATGGCGGTGGTTCCGGCGAGGCCCGAACGTTCGGCCCACCAATCGTGTGGGGTCACGTCCAGGCCTCGGTCAACTCATCGGCAGTGACGATCGTGGCGATCATCGCCAGGCTGTTGGCGAGCACCGCGTCGGCGTATTCCTTGGGCAGACCGACGACGCCGTCGCGCACGACGATCACCTGGTAGCCGAGGTCGAGCAGCGCTGAGTGCGGCCCCCATGATCCCGAGGTTGAGCGAAACGCCCATCAGGATGATCGTGCGTACGCCGAGGTTGCGCAGCACGGCATCGAGTTCGGTACCGGTGAAGGGGGTCATCCCGTGCATGCGAGGGACTTCGATATCGGCCGGCTGCACATCGAGTTCGTCGACGAGTTCCACCCCAGGCTGACCGATCTCGGTCGGGCTGTGACCAACCTTGGCCTTGCGTTTGGCGGCGATCGAGAAGATTTTGCAGTTGATCGCCTGCCCGGCGCCGTCGGGCCGCTCGCGCATCGTCGCGTGGACGACTCGCAGGTTGACCGATCGCGCCGCCCGGCAGACCCGCCCGGCGACCGCGAGCAGGCCCGCCTCGCGCACGGCGATCGGCAGCGCCGGCAGAATCGCCTCGGAGCCGACGATGCCTTTCTGTAACTCCATCGTGATGATCGCCGCGTGCCGCGGATCGACCAACTCACGTAGACGATCCGCGGCGGAGGCCATGGTTACTGGAGCTCGGACATCTTGTTGCGCGGTCGGGCAGCAGCGAGCAGCGGGCGGATTGCCGCGTCGATCTCGTTGGCATCGATCGGCGGCTCGGTGGTGTGCGGGCCGCGCCGCCAGCCCTCGGCGATGCCGAGCAGCTGTCCGTTGGACTCGATGACCTGGCCGGTGACGTCGGCCGATTGGGTCGACGCAAGCCAGACGATGACCGGGGCGACCCACTCGGGGCCGAAGCGCTCGAGCATCTCGTCGGGCATCCCGAGGTCTTCGGTGAGCCGGGTCAGCGCCCCGGGGGCGATGGCGTTGACGGTGACGCCGTAGCGGCTCAGTTCTTCGGCGGCGATCTGGCTGAAGGCGGCGATGCCGGCCTTGGCCGCGCCGTAGTTCGACTGCCCGGGGTTGCCGTAGATGCCCGACACCGAGGTGGTGTTGATTAGGCGGGCGTCGTTGGTCTCGCCGGCCTTGGCGCGGTTGCGCCAGTACTCCGAGGCCACTCGGCTCGGTGCCCAGGTGCCCTTGAGGTGGACCTTGATCACCGAGTCCCACTCCTCTTCCGACATCGAGAAGAGCATTCGGTCGCGCAGGATGCCGGCATTGTTGACGAGTACATCGAGGCCGCCGAACGTGTCGATCGCCAACTGCACCATCGCCGCCGCATCGGCCAGCGACGAGACGTCGCCGACGTGGGCGACGGCCTGGCCGCCGGCGGCGATGATCTCGTTGACGACGTCCTGCGCCGGGCCGACGTCGCCGCCCGAGCCGTCGCGGGCCCCGCCGAAGTCGTTGACGACGACCTTTGCACCGTGGTGGGCCAATAGCAGGGCGTACTCGCGACCGATGCCGCGCCCGGCTCCGGTGACGATGGCGACCCGTCCTTCACACATGTTGTTACTCACCCGCCCGACTGTAGGCGAGGGTGCCGATCACCCCCACACCGGGATTGACGACATCGTCAAGTTCACGGCTGGCGGCTGGAATCCAGGGTTCTGTGGCCGGCCGCCCCGCCCCCTGCGACTGGCAATGCGTACACATGTTCGGTACTGTGGCGCGATGATGCGTCGACCGACCATCCTCCACGCCGATCTCGATGCGTTCTATGCGTCGGTGGAGCAGCTGCTCGACCCGAGCCTGCAAGGGCGGCCGATCGCCGTCGGCGGCAGCGTGGTGCTCGCAGCCTCATACGAGGCCCGGGCCTTTGGGGTGCACGGGGCGATGCCCGGCTGGCGGGCGAAACGGCTGTGCCCCGACCTGATCTTCGTCGGCGGGCACTTCGCCGAGTACCAACGGCTCGGCGACCTGGTCATCGACGTGTTCTACGACTTCACCCCGCTGGTCGAGCGGATCTCGATCGATGAGGCGTTCCTCGACGTGGCCGGAGCGATCCACCTCTTCGGTGAGCCTGATGTGATCGCCGCACAGATCCGTGATCGGGTGCGCGGCGAGCTTGGGCTACCGATCTCGGTCGGCGTCGCATCGACCAAGCATCTCGCCAAGATCGCCTCGCAGGTCGCCAAGCCTGACGGGCTGTGGTCGTCGATCCGGAACGTGAGCTGGAGTTCCTCGACCCGCTCCCGGTCGAGTCTGATGTGGGGCGTCGGGCCGGTCGGCCAACGCAAGCTTGCCGACCGGGGCATCACGACGATCGGTGAACTAGCGGCGAGTTCGCCCGACGCGCTGCAAGGCGTGCTCGGCCGGGCGATCGGCACCAAGCTGTTCCATCTCGCCGCCAACGACGATCGACCGACGAGGTCGAAGGCGGCCGGCGGGCATCGTCGATGGGGGCCCAGTCGGCGTTTCGGCGCCAGCTACGCCGACGCCCGAGCTGATGCGCGGGATCCTCGGGCATCTGGCCGACCGGGTGGCGACCCGGCTGCGGGCCAAGCAGCGTGCCGGGCGGACGGTGACGGTGCGCGTCCGGTTCGCTCAGCTGAGGCCGTGACCCGTTCGCTCACCCTGCCCGGGCCAATCTCATCGACGCTGACCCTGGTCGAGATCGCCGAGCGGCTCGTGCGGTCGGCGCTCGACGATCAATCCGCACGAGCGCGACGTGACGTTGTTCGCGATCTCGGTGTCGAATCTGGTCGACCAGCCGACGTTGCAGATGGAGCTGCCGGTCGAACCCGACGACCCGTGCCGGCCCGGTTCGCCAACCGGATCGACACGGTGGGCAATCGATCGGTCGATGGACGACATCCGCCGCAAGTTCGGTCGTGCCGCCCTGGGCTACGTCTCGGTGGCAATGTCGGAGTACGACACCGTCCCCGACGAGTTTCGCGAGCTCGCCGAGCGCGACTAGTCGGCTTTCGTGGTCTGATGCGCTGCGCCAGCGTGCATCAGAACATGAAAACGCAGCTAGAGATAGACGCCGACCACGTAGGGCTCGTCGTCGACGGTCAACGCGGGCGTGCTGGTGGCGGCATACAGCTCGGCGAGGGTCACCGAACCGTCGGGATCCTCGGTGGCGGGCATCGGGTGCCTGCCGAGCCAAGCCTGCGCCTCATACCTGCTCAGCCTGTCGAGGCTGAGATCGGCGATGCAACGCCCGGGGCGACGGACCGCGGGGTGCATCGCCCCCACCGGCTCGGCGGTCGTCATGCAGATGAGATTGCGGTTGCCGTGGCTGACGACGCCATCGGCCACGTTCAACAGGCGGGCGAAGTTCTGTCCGCCCGACGACTTGGCGTTGGTTCGCAGATACTCGTCACAGTCCTCGAGGACGATCAGCCGCCACTTCGCGTCGTGCGGTTCGTGATGGTCGGCGCCGGCGTTGTTGAGGGCGACATCGTGCAGATAGCTGGGCTGCGAGAGGAAGCGATCGGGGTCGAGCAGAAACTCGGTCGAACACCACTCCGACCAGGCGTGGGCGAGCGAACGCAGCAGGGTCGACTTCCCCGAACCCGTTGGTCCGTGAATCAGGATCAGCCGCCCCGAGGGGAGCGTCCCAGCGGTCATCGCCATCAACGCGTCGAGGGTGGTGTGGGCCCCCGCGCTGTAGTTCCGCCGGATGGACGCCCACGTCGGTGTGGGCACGGCGCGGGTTTGGCGCGTCGTTCCCGCTCGGCCGTCGTGGGTGAAAGTGATGTCGACGGTGCCGGGCTTGCGCTTCGGCTTGATTGCCTTGGCCTTGAGTTCCTCGACGACTCCTTCGGCGATCGACGGGTCGGTTGCCGACACCGACACCGACGTCTCACCCGTCGTCCGTTGGCGGACGACGCCGACCCAATCGACGCCGACGAGGACGCGGGTGGTCCCCCAACCGTTGTCGAGTTGGCGGACAACCCGACAGCGCCGCGGGGTGACGCCGAGCTTGAGCGTGCCGAGGTCGACCGCCCGATGAGCGGGTTGGCTCCCGTGCCCGAACGACGAGGTGACCATCAGGTTGCAGAGGCGATACACGTCGTCCTCGAACAGGAGACCCTCGTGGGTTCGGAGTCTTGCCTCGAAGTCGTCGACGTGCTGGTTCAGTGAAACGGCAGCCACGATCCATAACGATGCCACACGGCGAGGCATTTCGCATGGCCGGATTCGTGACGATTCTCCCGCGACGGAGTCAGCCGGCGTCCAGCAACTCGCGCACCGCGCCCATGAAGTCGATGTGAGCTTCCACCGAGTCGAACTTCTTGCGCATCGTGACCACGGTGGCGTGGGTGCCGCCCGCGTCTCGCCACTCATTGATTGCCGCGACCGTCTGGTCGACGCTCCCGGCGCGCAAGATGCCGAGGTCGAGCCCGAATCCGGCCAGATCGCGACCATGCTCGGTGGCGAAGTGACGGACGCGTGCGAGCCCACTGAGGGCGACCTCGACGGAGCCGGCGAACATGAACCCGTCGCCGAACCGGGCGGCGCGGCGGAAGGCCGGGTCGCTGAACCCGCCCATCCAGATCGGAATTTGCCGCGTCGGGCGAGGCAGAATCGAGCCGCGGTCCATCTGGTCGAACCGCCCGTCGAACGACATCAACGGCTCGGCCCAGAGCCGCCGCAGGTACTCGACCTGCTCGGTGAGTCGGGCGCCGCGATCGGCGAACGCTTGGCCGAGCGCGTCGTACTCGACGTAGTTCCAACCGGTGCCGACGCCCAGACGCAACCGCCCGCCCGAGAGAAGATCGAGGTCGGCGGCCTGCTTAGCGACGAGCACCGTCTGGCGCTGCGGCATGATCAGCACGCCTGTGGCGAACTCGATGCGCTGGGTCATCCCCGCCAGGTAGGCGAAGAGTACGAACGGGTCGTGGAACGGGTCGTGTTCGGTATATGGCCCCGTCAGCGCAGGTGTGCGGTCGTGCGGGGCGCCGACCACATGGTCGTAGGCGAGAATGTAGTCGTATGCCATCGCCTCGGCCGCGAGCCCGAATCGGCGGACCGCCTCGGGGTCGCCCCTGAGTTCGGTCTGCGGGTAGGTGACACCGATCTGCATGAGAACTCCCCGGGGTGAACGACAGCTCGTCTGACCACTTCCTAGCGCATTGCAGTCGTGTCGGACGTTGCCTCAATGCAATTCTCGGCAGACCTTGGAGACTCCTTCGCGATTGGATCTGCGCGAGTGGGCCGGTTTTGGCTGCGATCGACTCAGATGGGCGGGTTCTGCTGTCATCGCAAGACGTTGAGCATGTGATCGCGCCTGGATCTTTCCGTACGCCTACTTCGAAGTCGAGCTTCACGTGAGGGGGGATCCGACCGGCGAGCGTGTTCGGGTCAACAACCAAGGGCGAACCGCAAGGCGTCGCAGAGTTCGAGCGCCCGATGCGGGCCAATCACCGTCACGAGTTCGGTCAGATTCGCCTTTGGGATGGTCGCCAAGTTGTCGAAGCTTGCCGCACACGACGTCGGCATGCCATCCTCCGGCTCCAATCTGACCTCGGAGCGTAAACCTCGTACGGTGCGCGTGATCGGGGCCACGACGACCTTGCCCAAGACCTGGATCGCCTCGGATCGCGTCAAGACGAGCATCGGCCGACGCCCTGGTTGGCCTTCGACTTCGGCCCACCAGATCTCACCCCGCGTCGCAGTCACCACGGCTCCTCGGCGATCAGACGGCGCAGTACCTCCTCGCCTTCGGCGAGTTCTCTCGGGCTCTGGGGTGACTCGGTGTACGACTCGACGACCTGTCGGACGTCACGGGCCGTTCGCCGGTCCTCAAGAAAATGCACGACTGCAAACCGCGCTGCCTCGGCCCGATTGGCGAACTCACCGTCCTTGACCAGTTCGTCCAGACCTGAAATGCACTCCTCGGGAACCCGTAGTGCTAGTTGTGTCAGCATGCTCTACAGGGTACATGAGAGAGTCTTACAGAGCATCCCGAACTGCAGGATGTGACTCACCGTGCATCGGACTTGTCCCGCCGCCGGCCCCGTATGCACCGTTGACACGTCGTCGAACGCCAGTCGTTAACGCGACGTAGTTCCAGCCGGTGCCGGCGCCCAGGCGCAGCCGTCCGCCCGACAAAAGATCGAGGTCGGCCGCCTGCTTGGCGACGAGCACCGTCTGGCGATGCGGCATGATCAAAGGGGTCGGAGATAGGGGAAGACTGGGCGGTTGGAGCGTCCCCACTCGGTGGACGACCAGTTGGTGGACCATCAACAGTTCCGCCGCGGTTTGACCGAAGATTTAGGACTGACACACTATGCACAGCCGGACTTTACCCGGCTGTTACCCGCGACGTGCCCGGCGGTGCTCGACGGCATCGCACCGATCACCCCGCTGGACAACACCCCCGATTTGCCGCCGCCCACAGACTCGGCCGCAGCGCCCTCGACCGAGCGCACCACAGTCCGGCGCACCACAGTCTGGTTGGTGGTGGGGTGGTTGGTGGTGGGCGGGTGTTGACGATCGCGAAGCTCCGCACCGGCATCGAGGCCTACTATCTGAACTCGGTTGCCACTGGAGTTGAGGACTATTACGCCGGGCATGGCGAAGCCCCGGGCCGATGGCATGGTGTTGCCGCTACCGGTCTCGGGTTGACCGGAGACGTCGATGGGGTGGTGTTGTCGCGTCTGTTGGCCGGCGAGTTACCCGACGGCCGCCCGGGCGGCGGGGGAGCTGGTCGGGTCCGTTGCCCCGGTTGGGACCTGACATGGTCCGCCCCCAAATCGGTCAGTAGGCGATCAGATGGTGGGTGAAGGCTTGGGCCAATAGCTCGAGCATTGCCGACGAGGACCGGATTGTCTTCTTGAAGATCGCCATCGATGCCCTCACCGGTACCGACAAGACCGATGGGGCCAAGAATGAACTGATC
Source organism: uncultured Actinomycetes bacterium (assembly GCA_963847945.1). Classification (GTDB taxonomy): domain Bacteria; phylum Actinomycetota; class Acidimicrobiia; order Acidimicrobiales; family Ilumatobacteraceae; genus JANMJD01. The sequence goes on along the minus strand of CAWKBX010000020.1, from coordinate 430,753 downwards.
TCATGGTTCACAGCGCTGGAGCCGACGTCGACGCGGGGACTCTTGTGGGCCCCCGATCAGCCTGCCTTCGAGAGGACCTCCCGCAGCGGCAAGACGATACCCGAGACCGCGTTCGGTCATTGGTTGCACGCTTTCGCTGACCAGCGGAACCACATCGTCCACCACGGACACTCGACGTCATTGACCTATGAAGTCGCCGACTCGCCGTACAACGGGCACTACGTCGACGTCGCCGACCGGGTGGTCTGCGAGGCGCTTCTCGTCGGGCTTCACCGCTGCGGTACAGAGTATCTGTGGCGAACGAGCAGGTACCGCCAGCTGTACGCATGGGTCACCGAGGGATCGACCAACCCTCGAAGCTGAACCGGATGTGCGGGCACGACATCCCAAGGTCGTGCCCGCGGTCATCCTCCAAGGATCCGTTTCAAGAACCGTTCAGCGCGGTCCACGTAGGTGTTGATCGTGGACCGGGACTTGCCGGCCGCGACAAGTTCGGCTTCGTAGGCACCGAGGAGGTCGAGCAGGAGTTCCGCGGCGGCTTTGTGAGCGGCGGTGATCGTCATTCGGTCGTTGTCGGGCTTGGAAGGCTGGTCGTAGTAGGAGGGGTACTCGGGCTTCTTTGGGTCGTTTCGTCGAAGCCGTGTCACCCGTTTGCCAAGGGTCGGGTCTAGAACAGCGAGCTGTTCGACGTCGAAACGTCCGCAGACTCGGGCCGCTTCGAGCACACGGTCGAGGTCATTCAGCATCCGGTTCGGCTGCTTGCGGGCGCACTCGAACAGGATGCCGTACGTCCAGGTGGTGGTGGGCCCAAGCTGCGTCAGCAGCCAGCAGATGGCGTCGTGATCCCACGGGTCGTTGCCCGAGAATCCAGGGAAGGCCTGCAATGTGACCGAGTGGCCAGCCCGGTGCCGGCGTGTGGTCACGCGTGTCAGGGTCTCGACAGACCGGACGCCGACGCCTGACCTGTCAGTCGAGGTCCAGCACCAAGGCGAGCAGCTCGCGGATCTGGGCCAGGACGGCTGGTCCAACGTTCGCTCCGGTTTCCTCCACGATGTCATCGACACTTACCGCGGCGACGAGATGCGCTTGCGCCACGCCCCAATCGGTCACGACTTCGGCCGGATACTTCCGGTTGGTGTTCGTGCACGGCACGACCAGGATCGAGAGCAGACCCACGTCGAGCATCGCATTGCGCTGCACGACAATGGCAGGCCGCACGCCTGCGGCCGAACCACGCCGTTTCGGGTCAAAATCCACGCGCAGCACGTCACCCGCCTGCATCAAGCACCCTCCCTACCGACCCTGCGGCACCCCGCGCGATCTCCATGTCCTCGGTCTGATCGCTCGCCACGATGGTGAGGGCCATCTCACGCGCACGCCAATCATTGAGCCACTTACGAATCTGCCGCTCGACGCTCCTGCCGCTCGCGGTGGCCACGACATTGAGATCGTCCCGAGTTTCTTTGCTGACCTTGATACTTGTCATGCCAGATGCCATACCAATAAGCATACCTACCCGGACTGTTACCGGCGGCCCTGGAATCGGAAGTCACCTACTACAGCCCCACCCCGCCGGCGGGGTTCTCGCGAAAGAGGCTGCCACGGCGAATGTAGCCGGCCATCGTGGTGGGGGAGCGATGTCGTGATTGGGTCATGATCGCCCATTCGGGAAGTCCGGCTTCGGCGGCGGCGGTGACGAACCCGGCGCGAAGCGAGTGACCGCTATACCCGGCCGGGAGCCCAGCGGCGAGACACGCCGCCTGGACGATGTCGTTGACCGCGGCCCCGGTGATCCCGGCGAGTGGGATGGTGAGCCGGTCCCCACGGTTGATCCGACACACCCACGGACCTGGGCTGCTACCGCGGTGCTGCAGCCAGGCCTGGTAAGCCCGTACCGGGCAGGTGGTCGGGTTGGCCCCGTAGGGGATACCGATCAGCTCGCCCTGACCCGTCTGGTCAGTCTTGGACGAGCGGATCGTGACGATCAAGCCTTCGTCAACCGGCTCGATGTCGGCGTACTGAAGCGCGGCGATCTCCGACCGGCGCAACGCCCCGGCGAACCCGATCAGCAGTAGTGCCCGGTTGCGAGCCCCGGCCCGGGTGGGGGGAAAGTGATGCTTCTCGCGAGTTACAGGGGAACGATGCGAAGGGAGCTGAGGTGTGGAAGCCTGACGGCGACGACTCGAAGGGATCGATAATGACGACTTCAGCGGCGATGCCGTCGGTGTACCTGCCGCACGGTGGGGGACCGGCGTTCTTCATGAGTGGCCCGATGGGCGACATGTTCCAACCGATGGCGGAGTTTCTCGCCTCGATCGACACGTTGCTCCCAGCCACGCCAACCGCGCTCCTGGTGGTAACGGCCCATTGGGAGGCCCCGGTGGTCACCCTGACCGGCGGGCCGAGCCCCGAGTTGATCTTCGACTACTACGGCTTCCCACCCGAGACCTACCAGCTCACCTACCCCGCACCCGGCTTGCCAACGCTGGCGACCGAGGCGGCGCGGTTGTTGGCGACGGCCGGGATTCGGGTGAGCGTCGATGCCGAGTACGGCTGGGATCATGGGGTGTTCATTCCCCTCAAGGTGATGTACCCCGAGGCCCGCGTCCCCGTCGTGGCGATGTCGCTGCAGGTCGGTCTCGACGCGGCGGCTCATGTGGCGATAGGCGAGGCGTTGCGGCCGTTGCGTGAGCAGGGTGTGCTGATCGTCGGCAGTGGGATGAGCTATCACAACCTCAGCAGGTTCGACCGAGGAGGACACGACGCCACGGTGTTCGACGCCTGGCTCGACGGTGCCTTGGACGGCGATGGCAATCACCGCCGTCGGGAACTCTCGCGTTGGGCCACCGCCCCGTCGGGTCGAGCCGCACATCCGCCGCGAGGAGCATCTCGTCCCGCTGATGGTCGTCTCGGGGGCCGGTGGCGACGAGCCCGCGACCAAGCTGTGGTCAGGCTTGGTCGGTGACACCCGAGTGTCGGGCTGGGCGTTCAACTGAGCCGAAGCGGCGCTCGCTGATCAGCGGGGGAGGACGAACGGGGCGACGAGCCTGTTCCGCGTGGCTCGGCGGCCCGAGCGATCTTCGTATCGATCAGCGCTTCCGAGCACCGCGATGATCGCCTGGGAGGCGAGAAATCGCAGGGGTTCCGGCTCCCAGTTCCTCGAGCGATGGCCGACCCAAGGCAGATCCGTGCGGTTGGAGGATTGACCGAGAATCAACTCGGCCAGCGTGCGACCCCCGACGTTGGCGGCGACGACCCCGTGGCCGCCGTACCCGCCCGACCACGCCGTTCCCGCGGCTCGGTCGACGGTGACCGACATGCACCAGTCGCGGGGGACGGCCAGCGAGCCACCCCAGTGGTGGGTGATCGCCGCGTCGGCGGCTGCGGGGAAGTGTCGGCGAATCGAGCCCTCCAGTCGGGCGCGGACCGAGGCGTTGCGTTCGTGGGCGGCATCGATCGGAGATCCGAGTTTGTACGGAGCACCCCGCCCGCCGATGGCGATCCGGCCATCGGGGGTCCGTTGGGCGTAGAAGAACAGATGATGGACGTCGGAGATCGTCATCCCCTCCCGCCAACCGATCTCCCGCCACACCGCATCGGGCAGCGGCTCGGTGGCGATCATCAGCGAGTACAGCGGCAGGAACCGGCGGTGCGAACCCTGCGCTTCGATGCTGAACGACTCCGTCGCTCGCACGATCATCGACGCCTTCACCGACCCGCGCTCACCGCGCAATCGGCCGGCCTCGACCACCGCCGGGCTCTGTTCGTAGATCGTGACGCCCCGGCGTTCGCAGGCGTCGGCCAGGCCGCGCACCAGCCGAGCCGGGTCGACGCGGGCGCAGTGGGGGCTGAATGTCGCCGCCAATACCCCCGGGGAGTGGACGTATTCCCCGAGCTCGCCGGGGCCGAGTAGGCGCAGGTCGTTCTCGCCGATGCCTCGCGCCCGCTTGGCCGCCAGGCCCGCCGTCAGCCGTTGTCGCTGGGGCTCGGTGAAGGCAATGGTCAGTGATCCGTCGGGGGCAAAGCCGCAATCGATGCCCTCGGCATCGATGACCCGGCCGATCTCGTCGACCGCGGCGAACGTCTCGCGTTCGGCGCGAAGCACGGCGTCGGAGCTGGTGGAACGGGCGTAGGTGCCGGCCGATCCGGCGATGAACGCCGAGACCCAGCCTCCGTTGCGACCCGACGCCCCGAACCCGGCGATCTCTCGCTCGACGACGGCGATGCGCAGCGACGGGTCGAGCATGGCCAGGTAGTAGGCCGTCCACAGTCCGGTGAACCCGGCGCCGAGTATCGCCACGTCGGCATCGACGTCGGCTTCCAACGTCGGGCGAGGGGTGAGTGACCCAGCCAAGCCGTCGAGCCACAGTGAACGCTGGCGATACTGCGTCTCGGGTGAGGGGGCCATGGCCGGGACGGTATCAGCCTCGTTGCGGCCGACCCGGCGACGGCTGATGACGCGGGCACCGGCGTCGGCCAACCGGCACGTGGCCAGCGGTGCGGCCACCGCTTGCTCGAGGAGCTCCGCCGTACGATCCGGCGGGCGGCCCTGGGGAGTGACGAGTTGATTCGCTACAACATGCCGTGCGTCAAGCTCGACGGCTCGTACATCGTGCACGTTGCGGCGTGGAAGCACCACGTCGGGTTGTACCCGGTACCGGTGTTCGACGGCCCATTCGAGGAGCAGATCGGGCCATTCCGCGCCGCCAAGGACACCGTGCAATAGGTCTATCGCCGGCCCATCTCATACGACCTGATTGAGCAGTTGATCGTGCTCATCGTGGGGTCTCGGCCATCGTCGGTGGCTACCTCAGCGAACGTTGTCGCTGGTCAGAGCAGACGTGACCGGTGTGTACTCAGGATTACGCCGTTGGACATCCGACGTTCGCGTCTCGTTCTCCGGCGTGTCAGCGGAGCCGAATAGACATCGAGTGTCTGGTTGCTCGGCGGTATCAGATTCCCCGGCGGGGATCGCAACCTCCGGTGTCCGGCCAGGTCAACGAGTCCACACACCTTGATCCGAACTGGAGAAACGTCACATGAATCCATCGTCACGCCACCGCGCCCAGGTCGCCGCCATCGGCGGCCTGCTCCTCGCTGGTGCCATCGTCTCGGCTGATGCCGCCGGCGCCCGCAGCACCCGCTTCTCAGACTTCACCCCCCTGGCCGCCTCGGCTGGTCCGACCGCCGACGAGTCGATGCCGATCACCTTCGGCAACACGGCTTTCCGTCAGCGCTCGGTCGCCGATCGCACGACTCAGCTGGCGGCGAACAAGCCGAACAGCGGTAACTGGGATATGAACACGCTCAATGAGAATGGCCGCCAGAAGGGCAAGTTCCTCTTCACCGTGTTCGAGACCGGCCGGGGTGGGGTGCAGCGCCACGACGTCGCCACGGGCAAAACCGACACCATTTGGAACAGCCCGGCCGATGGGGCCCACGTGGCGTTCGACGCCTCGTTCTGGACTGCGTGGGGAACCCTCATCACCGCCGAAGAGTCGTGGTGCACCGATGTCACCGGTTGCAAGAGCAACTACGGCCGGCTCTTCGAGTTGAAGAACCCCGTCACGGCGCCGGGAATCACGAACGGGGGGAGCAACGCCGGGGCGAACTTCGTCCATCAGAACGTTGTGCCGCGGGTCTCGCATGAGGGCATTCAGTTCGACGATGACGGCAACATGTACTTCATCGACGAGCTCAATGGTGGCGCGGTGTATAAGTACAAGCCGGCGGCGAGTTGGAGCAAGATCCGCTCGGGTCGCGCGGACTACTTCGCCGCTGGTCAGACCTCGGTGCTGCGTGTCGGTGACGGCAGCACGCCGAACGCGGTGGGGTCGTACCAGTGGGTGCCGATCACCGACCGCAACGGCGTCGCGCTGCCGGGTGCGATCTCGATCACCGACGGCAACGGCGTGACATCGGTTGATGCCCGCAACACCACCGATCGTCCGGCGTTCAAGGGCACCGACTACCAGCGCCCAGAAGACCTGCAGTACGTCGAGCGGGGTGACGACGAGTTCCTCTACATGGCGACGACCACGACGAATGAGGTCTACCGTCTCGACCTGTCCAACAAGACCATCTCGGTGTACGCCAATCGCGCCACGATCGACCTCGCCACTGGTGCTCCGGTCGATGCCGGCCTGACGAGCCCCGACAACCTGGCCATCGATTCCGAGGGGAACATCTACATCGTCGAGGATCGCGGCGGCGGCCTCGACAACGACATCTGGTTCGCCAAGGACACGAACAAGGACGGCGACCTCAACGACGCCGGAGAGGGCCTCGGTCGTTGGGCGTCGAATGGCACGCTCGGTTCGGAATTCACCGGCCTGTACTTCGATCCCAACAACAAGGGGCGGGCCTGGGTGAACATCCAGCACCCAACGTCGGGCAACGACCGCACGATCGAGATCACGATCGGCTGAGACGCTGAGACGCTGAGATCGCCGGCGGATCTTGTGTCCGTCGGATAGCTGGTCGAATAGCTGAGAGACAGCCGCCGACTGCGGGGAGGTTCCTGCCCCTCCCCGCACTCGTACGCGTTCCGGGTGGCTAGCGTCGGGCCGATGCCGCGCGCGACCCAACGTTCTTGTGATCATGTATGACCAGCTCACGCCGGGTGCGTTGGGGTGCTACGGCAATACCGTGGTGCAGTCACCGACGATTGACCGGCTTGCTGCCGAGGGCGTGGTATTCGACGCCGCCTACAGCAACAGCCCGCTGTGTACTCCGGCGCGTTACTGCATGATGACCGGGCAGTTGCCGTCGGCGACCAGGGGATACGACAACGCTGCATACCTCGCCTCGACGGTCCCGACGTTCGCTCATTACCTGCGCGCCGATGGGTATCGCACGGTGCTCGCCGGCAAGATGCACTTCGTCGGGCCGGATCAGTTGCACGGATTCGAATCGCGTCGCACGCCCGACATCTATCCGGCCGACTTCGGCTGGACCCCTGACTGGCGTGATCCCGAGAAACGGATCGACTGGTGGTACCACAACATGGATTCGGTGACCGGCGCGGGTGTCGCCCAGGTCACCAACCAGCTGTTGTTCGACGACGAGGTCGGCTATCACGCGGTACGAGCGCTCCACGACATGGCCCGATCGGAAGATCATCGGCCGTTCCTGCTCGTTGCGAGCTTCACCCATCCCCACGACCCATACGTGACCCGTCAGGAATACTGGGATCGGTATGCGGACGCAGACATCCCGATGCCGACGGTATCGGTCGGCGACGTCGACGACGACCCGCACTCGGCCCGGCTGCGGGTGGCGGTCGATGCCCCGAACGCGACGATCACCGACACCGATGTGCGCAACGCCCGCCGCGCCTACTACGGCAACGTGACGCACTGCGATGACTGGACGGCCCGGCTGACCTCGACCGTCGATGCCCTGGGACTCGGCAATGACACGATCGTCATGCTGCTCGCCGATCACGGCGACATGCTCGGTGAACGGGGACTCTGGTACAAGATGAACTACTTCGAAGGTTCGGCGCGGATCCCGCTGATCGTCCACGCTCCGGGCCGCTTCGCCCCGTCACGAGTGGCCGAGCCGGTGTCGCTGGTCGACGTTCTGCCGACCCTGATGGACCTGGCGGGCGTGACCACCGACCCCGTGGAACCGTTGGCCGGAACCTCGGTCGTCGGTCTCTGCGCCGGCGAGCGGGAGCCGGAACGAACCGTGATCGGCGAATACATGGCCGAGGGTTCCAAGGCGCCGATCGTGATGATCCGCCGGGGTTCGCTGAAGTTCGTCCACTGTCCTGCCGACCCCGATCAGCTCTACGACCTCGCTACCGATCCCGACGAGTTGCACAATCTGGCGACTCGGTCGGCGTGGGCCGCCACGGTGGCGGCACTGCGGGCCGAGGTCGCCGATCGGTGGGACATCGACCGGCTCACCGCCGAAGTGCTCGCCGACCAGGCCCGTCGCCGTCTCATCGATTCGGCCATGCGCGCCGGGACCTTCACCCCGTGGGACTACACCCCGCCGCGCGACGCCGCGGGGGAGTACATGCGTAACCATCTCGACCTCAACGACGTCGAACGCCTCGCCCGGTGGCCCCGGTAGCCGGCCGTGCTCCTGTGAATCTGACACTTGTGTCAACATGGGGTTCATGAGCGAAGCGAATGCCGACCGACCGAGCGCCAGCGAATCGGGTGGCGACGGGGTCCGGGGGCACAGCCCCCGTGCAGGAATCAGCGCCGCTGAGCAGGTTGAGGACCAGATTCGCCGGGTTGATGCCGACGGGATCATCACGCTCACGTTCACCCGCGACCACAAGCTGAACGCGGTGTCCGATGAGATGGTCGACGTGATCCGTGCCGCCGTGGCCGATCTGGCTGACGACGAGGCCCAACGTGCGCTGGTGGTCACGGCCGAGGGTCGCTACTTCACTGCCGGCAAGGACATCGGCCAGATGGGCGAGCAACCGCGGTCGGGCGTCGCGCTGCGCCGGAACTACCGGCGATTGCATGAGCTGTTCGACGAGATGGAGCGGATCGAGAAGCCGATCATCCTCGCCGCCCAGGGTCCGTGCCTGGGTATCGGCGTCGAGATGGGTTCGTCGTGCGACTTCCGGTTCGCCAGTGAACGGGCGACGTTCGGATTGCCCGAAGTGCCGATGCTCGCGGTGTTGCCCGGCTCGGGCGGGATCAGCCGGTTCACTCGTCTCGTCGGCCCGCATTGGGCCCGCTGGTTGGCGATGGCCGGCGAGAATGTCGACGCAAACCTGGCGCTGACCATGGGATTCGTGCACCGGGTGCTCCCCGATGAGGGGTTCCACGAGGCCGTCGATGCCTGGGTTCGCAAGCTGATCGGCCTGTCGCCCGAGGCGCTCGGTCTGGCCAAGATCACCATCGACGCGGCGCGGGATTCCGACCGGCGCACCGCCCGTCACGTCGACCGGATGGCCAACACGATGCTGCTGCAGACCCAGGAGTACCTCGACAAGGTGGCAGCCTTCGCCGCCCGTTCCAAGCGCTAGACCTGGGCCGCCTTGACCGACTCGATCGAATGGTTCGGGGCCGCGATCATCGCCCGAGCCGGCTGACCAGACTCAGGTATTGGGGACCTTGAACGCGGCACCGTTCCAGTAATCGCTGTTCTGACAGATCTTGCCGTCGCGAATGGTGCCGAATGACACGCCCGGAATACTCATCGGCTGCATGATCCACTCCATCGAGTAAGTGGTGCCGTCGGTGACATGGCGGACATAGTCAAAGGAAGCATCGGGCATGTTCTTGAACGAGTGCCGGGTGAATCGACGCATCTCGTCGATTCCGGTGGCGCCGTGGCCGATCGTCATGTCGCGATAGGCGATGTCGTCGGTAAAAAAGGCCATCACGGTGTCGACGTCCAGCGTTGCCCACGAGGCGAGGTAGTCGGCGAAGAAGTTGCTCACCGACCGGACCGTAGCGTCAAATCGGCCGGTGCCGATGTACCGGGCGACAGCGGTCGTCGTGATCTCTAGCCCCCGGCTGCAGGACGTGGTCGAATGCGGCTGGCGACCGGGATACCGACGAGTCCGACGAGGATCATCGTGGCGAATACCCGCCGCACACCGGTGATCGTGTCGGGTGCCCCGGCGACGATGGCCACGGCGATCGCCACCCAGATCGTGTTACCGAGATCGGTGAAGATGCGGGCCGTCGCCCCCGCTCGGCCGAGTCGGTCGGCGGAGATCTGCGACAGGGCGACCGATTGACAGGCGGCATGCGACAGGCCGACGGCGGTGGCGTAGAGCAGCACGCCGGGCAGCCAGACGCTGAGCAGTTGACGCTGCTCACCGACGGTCGCCACGAAGAACGCCCCGGCGGCGACGAACAGCACCGCACCGGGGACGATCACCCGGGCATGGCCGTGGCGATCAGCCCACCGTCCGGCCGCGAAGGTGAGCGGCCCGGCGATCGTCGGAATCAGCGCCACGGCAAGTCCGCCGCGGAACCGGCTGAACCCCCACACCTCGGTCAGCATCACCATGCTGGTCAGGAACACCGACCCGAAGTGGCCGGCGATCACGAAGCTGAGCACGGTGCCCAGCCGGAAATTGCGGTTGCGCCACAGGCTCAAATCGACGATCGGATCGGGGTGATGGAGCGATCGCCGACCGAGCGTGCCCAGCGCGATCACGGCGATGGCCAAGCAGCCGATGGTGTTGCGACTCGCCCATCCCCAGTCGTCGGCTTGCACGATGCCGAGTGCCAACAGCGTGATCCCGACGATCAACAACGCCGTTCCGATCACATCGGGCAAAGGTCGCGGCCCGTCGATCGAGGCTCGGGGTGGATCGACGGGCAGCCGGTTCCAACCCACGGCAACGGTCGCCGCACTGATCGGCACGCTGACGGCGAACGTCCATCGCCAACCGACCGAGTCGATCAGCACGCCGCCGACCACCGGACCGATCGCGGAACACAGCCCGCCCACCGCGCCGATCGCCCCGACAGCCGTGGAGCGCCGGGCGACGGGAAATGCGGCGAGCACGATCGCCTGGGCCGCCGGAGCCTCGGCGGCGAGCCCGGCGGCCTGCACGACGCGCGCCGCGATCAGAAACCCGAGGCTTGGGGCAAGGGCGACCAGGCCCGAGCCGATGGCGAAGATGGTCACTCCGAGCAGGAATTGTCGTCGTCGCCCCAGCCGATCGGCCAGCCAACCCGACGGCATTGTCAGGGCGGCGACGGTGATCGAGAACGCCGTCACCGACCACGAGACCGCCGACGCCGACCGGCCGAACGCTCGTTGCAACTCGGGGAAGGCGACGAAGACGATCGAATAGTTCAGCGAGCCGACCACCATCGCCCCGGCGACCAGGGCAAACGTCGACCACGCCGACCGGGCATCTTTGGCGAGGCTTGGCGCCGTTGTCGTCGGGTCCACCGTGGCTACGACGCGGGAAGGGCGAGTTCGAAGAACAACACACCCTCGGTTGGGTCGTCGAGGTAAGGGTCCGACGGCGTGAATCCGATCGAGTGATACATCTCGACGGCGTGCGCCATCGTCGGCAGCGTGTTCAACACCAGTCGGTGCATCCCGGCGGACGCGGCGCGGGCGATCAGATCCTGCATCATCGCCCGGCCGAGTCCGCCGGTGCGGTGCGTCGGGTCGACGAATAGCCGTCGGACCTCACCGACCCCGTCGTCAACTTGCCGCAGCCCGACGCAGCCCGCGGGCAGGCCGTCGTCGCCCCGGGCGAGCAGCAGAAAACCCGGGGTCTCGTAGAACGAACGGAGCTCGACCAGCTCTGTAGAGATGTCATCGAATCAAGGACAGATCTCGGCGTCGTTGGCCATGCTCTCGATCGCCCGCTGATACGCCCCGAACAGGCGGCGGACCGCGGCGTACTCGGCGTCGGTGCCGACGATTGTGATGATGCCCATCGCCCGAGAGTAGTCACCGTCTCTCGGATTCGACGGTGCGTGGTCCACCAGACGTCGAGCTGCCGCGGCGAGACTCTGGGGATGGAAACCCGCGACTGGACCGATCCTTCGTTCGACCCGAGTAGTGGACCGATTCTGGTGCGCGTCGACTCCGCTGAGCTGCTGTTCAACCCGATGGACCCCCACCCGATTCAACTGCGCGACCTCGACGTCGAAGTCGGCGAGTGGATCACAGAATGGGCCGAGGAACAGCCTCGACGGGCGCCGATCGAGATCACCATCGTGGTCGGCGACGACAGTGCTCACGGCCGTGAAGACCTGATCATCCACGGCATTCAGAACCATTTCGCCTACCGCCGCTGGGCGTCGGCCCGCCAACTGTCGGGACTCTTCAAGACCGGACGGGTCAGCCTGGCGATCGGTCTGATTGTGCTCGGTGTGCTGACCACCGTGACCCGGCTGATCGAATCGCCGACCAACAGTGCCTTCACCGACCTGGTGCAAGAGGGCCTGATTATCGCCCCGTGGGTGGCGATGTGGCGCCCGATGGAGATCTTCTTGTACGAGTGGTGGCCGATTCGCGCCGACCTACGCATCTTCGACCGCCTTGCCTCGTCGACCATCACCCTCGCCCGCCCGGCGAAGTAGTCGATCGCACCACAACAGAGCACGACATCTCAGTATCGGTATCGTGCCGGATCGCTACCAGACCGCCAGCGCCGACATGGCGTCACGAATCGTTGCGTCCTTGGTGAGCAGATGACCATTGGCGGCGAGCGCGTCACCGGCGATCAGGCGGTCGAATGGGTCGCGCGTCCAGGTCAGCGTCGCCGCGGATCGGGCGACCGCGGGGAAGGACTCGTCTGACAGCGCAAGCCCGATGCGCTCACCCAGATCGCCGAGAATGTCACCGCCAGCTGCGTTGATTCGGCCTATCTCGTGCATATATGTCAGTTCGAGCAGGACCATCGGCGAGATCAGGAGTCGATCTGCATCGTTGATGAGATCGCGGCCTCTCGCGGTGAGCTTGTCGGTCTGATTCTGAAACAGCCAGACCACGACGTGGGTGTCGACGCGCAGATCGCTCACAAGTCGGTGCCCGCCGTCCACTCGGCGGACCAGTCCATGTGGACCAGGCTGTCGTCGTCACGTACGTATGAGAGGTGGAGCTAGCCGAGGAACTCCTGCGGCACATTGAAGTAGTCCTCGTAACGGCGGGTTTGAGCGCGCATCGCAGTCTCGTCGAGGCCCGTGGCCGAGAAGGTGTAGCTGTGCGTCCCGTGCTTGTCGGACGGGTTGGCGGCGAGGAAGGCTCGCATCCGCTGGAGGGCGTCGACGGTGAGGTCCAAGCCGAACTGGTCGTAGACCGCGGCGATCGTGGCGAACGTGTCGGTCATCATCTGACGGAAGCCGATGTCGATCGCCGCACCCGCGGGAACCGAGCCGTCGAGGCGGGCGTCGACGGAACGGTCGTTGCCGACAACGAGGTAGTCCTCCCATTCGGCGGCGAGCTCGGGCAGCGAGGTGTGCTCGCGTCCCAAACGTTGCAGATGGGCGGTCAGCGAAGCCACCGAAGCCAGCACCTTCAGCGGATCACGGTGGGTGTGGATGATCTGGGCGTCGGGGTAGGCGGCGAACATCGCGCCCAGACACCATTGGTGACCAGGGGTTTTGAGCAGCCAGCGATGTCCCGGATGACGCCACTGCAGTAATTGGAGGAACTGGCGGTGATAGGCGTAGGCCGAGGTCATGTCGGCCTCGTAGAGCAGCCACCGGGCATAGCTGGGCACCCGGTAGACCGTCGGAAACAACAGGCTGCGGAAATCGCCCGACGTGATCGCCACGCACTCCTGGCCGCGTCGCGCCCCCGATGGATGGATCGCCTGGAATCCGGGGATCAGCAGCTCGCTCATCCCCAGGCGGGCGTCGGCCTCGGCGATGCGGGGATCGCAGGCGTAGGTGGCGGTCTCGGGTGGCGGGTGCGGTGCGGCGACCTCCCAACTCAGCGGCACCCGAAACTGGGGATCCTGGGCGAGGAGGTCGAACAGGATCGTGGTCCCGGTGCGGGGCTGGCCGAGGATGATCACCGGGGCCGCAACGGGGGCCGTGCCGATCTCGGGGTGACGCCGGTGCCAGTCGATCACCCGCAGCCGCGAGGTCAACTCGCCGGTCAGCGATGCCTGGGCAACCATCGCCCCGATCGCCGACAGGTCGGCCTCGGTGTGCAGGGCGTGCACCAGTCTGTCGAGGCCCTCACGCCACGAGTCATCCCCGAAGTCGTCGAGTCCGGTTGCCTCGACGGCCGCGGCCACCAGGGCATGCGGGGTCAGTTCGTCGCCTGCCATGATGCCTCCCACGAGCAAAATCCGCCCACGACGCGATCATGGTTCGAACGAAGCTCCCACCCGTTACCGAAGTAGCACACCCAGTCTGCCCACCAGCCCTGAGGAGATCGCCCGAATGACTGCCCGATACCGTGCCGGGGTCGATATCGGCGGCACCTTCACCGACCTGGTGATCGTCGATACCGCTTCGGGTGAGGTGCGCTTCGGCAAGACGCTGACGACCCCCGGCGATCCGTCGGAAGGCATCGAGCAGGTACTGGTCGAAGCGCTCGCCGAGCATCACATCGACATCGCCGACGTCGGCGACATCGTCCACGGGACCACGCTGGTGACCAACGCCCTGATCGAACGCAAGGGGGCCAGAACGGCGCTGTTTGCCACCGAGGGATTCCGTGACGTCCTCGAAATCCGCAAGGAACACCGCTTCGAGCTGTACGACCTGCGGATCACCAACCCGGTGCCGCTTGTGCCTCGCTCCCGCGCCGTCGGCATCCCGCAGCGCACCTATGCCGACGGCACCCGTGGCGCGCCCCTCGATGAGGCCGCGGTGCGGTGGGAGACGGCCCGGATGCGCGCCGATGGGGTGACGGCGATCGCCGTGTCGTACTTGCACAGCTACACCGACGCCGCCGACGAGCGCCGGACCCGTGAGCTGATCGCCCAGGTCGCGCCCGAGATCCGCGTCTCGCTGTCGAGCGACGTGGTGCCCGAGATCCGTGAGTTTGAACGCACCACGACCACCGTCGCCAACGTCTATGTACAGCAGCTCGTCGACCGGTATCTGTCGAGCCTCGTCGCCCGGTTGGCCCGGCTCGGCTTCGCCGGCGAGTTGTACGTGATGCTTTCCAGCGGTGGTACGGCGACGGTGGCGACGGCGACGGCGTTCCCGATTCGAATGCTCGAGAGCGGCCCAGCGGGTGGGGCGTTGGCCGCCGCGTCGTACGGCATCACGCACGGCCACGACAGCCTGTTGTCGTTCGACATGGGCGGCACGACCGCCAAGTTGTGCGTCGTCTCCGATGGCGAACCACTGATCACCCAGGAGTTCGAGGTCGATCGCACGTATCGGTTCAAGAAGGGTTCGGGTATGCCGGTGCGCACTCCGGTGATCGAGATGATCGAGATCGGCGCCGGCGGCGGATCGATCGCCCGGATCGATTCGCTCGGCCTGCTGACGGTCGGCCCTGAATCGGCCGGTTCCGATCCCGGGCCGGTCTGTTACGGCCGTGGTGGCACCGCGCCAACCGTCACCGACGCCGACCTGGTGCTCGGCTACCTCGACCCCGGCTACTTCCTCGGCGGCAATCTGTCGCTCGACGTCGACGGAGCCCGCGCCTGCGCTGGCAACGATCGCCGCGCAGCTCGGCATCGATCTGGTCGACGCGGCGTGGGGGGTCCACGCGATCGTCAATGAGAACATGGCCTCGGCATCGCGGGTGACCGTCGTCGAACGGGGAATGGACCCGAGCCAATTGCCGCTGTTCTCCTTCGGCGGCGCCGGACCGGTGCACGCCTGCCGGGTGGCGATGGCTCTCGGCTCGCCGAGCGTCATCATCCCTGCCGGTGCGGGCGTGATGAGTGCCGCCGGGTTCCTCGATGCCCCCCTCGCGTTCGACTTCGTCCGCACCCGGCGCGGCGGGCTGAGCGAGACCGACTGGGCCGAGGTGAACGCCCTGTTCGCGGCGATGGAGGCCGAGGGCGTCGCGCTCCTGGCCGCCGCAGGCGTGGCCGTGAACGAGGTGGTGTTCACCCGCTCGGCCGACGCCCGCTACATCGGCCAGGGCTATGAAATCCGGGTCGGCGTGCCCAACGGTGTCCTGGGGGACCCTGGCGTCGTTGTCGAATCATTCGGGGCGGCGTACGCGGCGTTGTACGGCCGACTCGGCCCCGACGTGGCGATCGAGATCACCGCCTGGCGGTGGTGGCGTCCAAACCGAGGCCACGTCTCGCCATGCGCCCACCGCCCTCACCCCACGCCCCGGCGATGACGCGTCGTGACGCCTGGTTTCCCGAGACTGGCTGGGCGGATACCGCGGTGTACTCCCGCTACTCACTGGCGGCCGGCGATCGATTCAGCGGTCCGGCGGTCGTCGAGGAACGGGAATCGACGCTGGTCGTGCCCCCGGCGGCCGCCGTCTCGGTGTTGGATGATCTCAGCTTGGAGGTTCGATTCGGATGAACGAGACCCCGACCAATCCGGTCGCGATGAACCCGGTTGCGATGAACCCGGTCATGGTGCAGGTCGTCTGGAGTCGGCTGTTGTCGATCTGCGACGAACAGCAGGCGGCGTTGATCCGCAGCGCCTTTCCGACGGTGTGCGCGAATCCAAGGATCTCGCTTGCGGGGTGTTCGACACCCGCGGCAACATGCTCGCCCAGTCGATGACCGGCACCCCCGGTCACATCAACGCGATGGCCACCGGAGTGCGCCACTTTCTGGCCGCCCACCCGATCGAGACGCTCGTCCTCGGCGACGTGCTGATCACCAACGACCCGTGGATGACCGCCGGGCAGATCAACGATCTCACCGTGCTCACCCCGGTGTTCCGAGAGAATCGGGTGGTTGGGATGTTCGCCAACACCTGCCACTCGCCCGACATCGGCGGACGGATTCTGTCGGCCGAGGCGAGCGAGGTGTTCGAGGAGGGCCTGCGTCTGCCGATCTGCAAGCTGTACGCCGCCGGGGTGCGCAACGACTTGTTGTTCGAGATCATCCGCGTCAACGTGCGAACCCCGGCGAGACGATCGGCGACATCTATGCCCAGGTCAGCTGCAATGAGGTCGCCGGTGTGGGCCTTGTGAAGTTGCTCGACGAGTTCGGTCTCGACACCATCGACCCCGCCGCCGATGAGATCATCGCCCGCTCCGAAGCAGCGATGCGGGCTGCGATTCGCGAGGTCCCCGATGGTACATACGCCAGCGAGACGACGATCGACGGGTTCGACGAACCGATCACGCTGGTCGCCGCGGTCACCATCTCCGGTGACGAGTTGACCATCGACTTCGCCGGGTCGTCACCGCAGTGTCACAAGGGCATCAACGTCGTGCTCAACTACACCCACGCCTACGCGTCGTTCGCCATCAAGGCGGCGCTCAATCCCGAGGTGCCGCACAACGAGGGTGCGTTCCGTCCCGTGCACGTCACGGCGCCCGAGGGCTCGATCCTCAACTGCGTCGAACCGGCCGCGGTCGCCTCTCGCCACGCCGTCGGCCACTTTCTGCCGAGCCTCATCTTCGCCGCCCTCGCCCCCGTGATCCCCGAGCGGGTTGCCGCGGCGAGTGCCGATGCGTTGTGGATCGCGGTATGGCGCGGCATCGGTCTCGACGGCAAGCCGTTCAGCCAGACGCTGTTCCTCGCCGGAGGCAGCGGGGCGATGATCGGCAAGGACGGCCTGACCACCACCGGTTTTCCGAGTGGCGTCGGCGGCGTTCCGGTCGAGATCCTCGAGGCCCTCACGCCGTTGGTGTTGGACCACAAGAGGCTGCGCGAGGATTCCGGGGGTCCAGGAACTCACCGCGGCGGGCTCGGTCAGACGCTGCGCGTCCGCAACCGGGCCGGCGGCTCGTGGACGGTGTCGGCGATGTTCGAACGTACCCATTTCCCGGCCCCGGGCCTCGATGGTGGCGGCGCGGGCGCGGCAGGGTTCCTCGGCGTCGACGACGTGCTCCACCCCGTCAGCAAGACCGTCTTGTATCTCGGCCCGGGCGCGGCGGTCGATATCGGGTTGCCGGGTGGCGGGGGAGTCGGCGACCCGGCTCTTCGTGATCGCAACTCCCTTGCCGACGACGTTGCCACCGGGTACGTGAGCGCCGGCGCAGCCCGCGACATCTATCGATCCGGCGAACCGGCGTAGCGTTGGAGAGCGGACAACGTGCCGCCGAGGTCCCCGCCGCTACCCGCCGAGGAGTGAGTGATGACGACACCAACCGTCAACATCGGGCTCGTGCTCGATTGCGCCGATCCGCAACTCCTGGCCGATTTCTGGTCGGCCGCGCCGCCTCGACGCCATCGGGCTGACGCTGAGACACCGTGTAGGTCGGCGCACTTCGTGCCGAACGGGTAGCGCCCCGGGGTCAGCTCGCGTTGGCTCGGGCGAGGCGCGGAGGAGCGCGTCGAGCGGTTGCGGTCGGCCGAAGGCAAAGCCTTGGGCCGCGCTCAACTCGGTACCCAGGCCGCGCAGGAAGTCCAGTTGGGCGCCGGTTTCGACCCCCTCGGCGACGATTTGGTACCCCAAACTCCGACCCATCTCGACGATGGTCCGCACGATGACCTGGTTCGTTCGTAGATCGAGGCCTTGCACGAAGCTCTTGTCGATCTTGACCTCGGAGATCGGCAGGTCGACGAGGCGGGCGAATGATGAGTAGCCGGTTCCGAAGTCGTCGATCGATAGACGCACTCCGGCATCGGCCAGATCGCAGAGGACCGCTGAGCCGAGCCCGGCCGAATCCATCAGCTCGCCCTCGGTGAGCTCGACGGTCAGGATCGACGGCACCAGGTCGCGAGCAGCGCACATGGCGATGACGCTGTCGACAAAGCCGTTGTCGAGCAGTCCTCGGGCCGGAACGTTGACGGCGACCGCGAGGTCGGTGCCGTGCCGACGAGCTTCGACCGCCGCGTCGAGCCCGAGTCCGATCATCCGGGTCGTGAACTTGCCGATGCGGCCGGACAGCTCGATGAGGTGGACGAAGGCGTCGGGTTGCAACAACCCGAAGACCGAGTGATTCCACCGGGCAAGCACTTCGACGCCGATGATGGCGAGGGTGTCGATACTGACCTTGGGTTGCAGGTGGGCGATGATGTCGCCGGCGGCCAGGGCGGCATCGAGTTCGGTGGTCAAGATGAGGTCGCGGGCGTTGTCCTGTTCCATGTCCGGGGTGAATTCGCGGATCAGCGCACCCGACCGCTTGGCGGCATACATCGCCATGTCGGCGCGGGAAAGCACCGACACCGGGTCCTGGTGTGGTTCGAGCAACGCCAATCCGAAGGCGGCCTCCACCGGGACTTTGGCGTTGCCGATGAATGCGGCTTCGACGCAGATCGCCTCGGCGGTGATCTGGGCGCGGGTAAACGCCCGTTCGAACGTTGGCGGCCCGTTCGTCGGTCGCATGATGATGGCGAACTCATCGCCGCCGAGGCGGGCGACGAAACTGCGCTCGTTGACCGCGCTGGCGAAGGCGATTGGCCACTTCGACCAGCAGTTCATCACCAGCGCGATGACCGAGGGTGTCGTTGATCACCTTGAATCGGTTGAGGTCGATGACAACGATGGCGATCGGCTCGCCGATGGCCACGGCGTACTCGAGTTCGTTGATGAACGCATCCCGATTCGGCAGCCCCGTGAGTCGATCATGGGAGTTCCGGTAATCGTTCGGGACAGTGTCGTTGGCCTCGGTCGAGATGTCAGCGATTCGGACGCGGCCCGCCGGTTGGCGCATGGCAACGGATAGTAGCAATGCAATTGCTTTCTGTGCTATCGATCGGACGAAGCGGTGTTGGATCCTCCTGGGTCGTACTAGCGCTTACAGTGACCTGATCATGAATCTTCCTACTCTGGCGATCAGCCGCCGCACCCGCTCAACCCCGTTCTCCGGCCGGGTTGAGGCCGCTGGGGTCAAGGCGTACACCGTGTACAACCACATGTTGCTCCCGGCGACCTTCCGGGGCGTCGAAGATGACTACTGGCATCTGCGCCGGTCGGTCCAGGTGTGGGATGTGGCTTGTGAGCGCCAGGTCGAACTGCTCGGCCCCGATGCCGCCCGACTCGCCCAGATGCTGACGGTGCGTGACTTACGGTCGTTTGACATTGGCCGATGCGGGTACGCCCCGGTGGTCGACGATGACGGCCGGTTGATCAACGATCCTGTCGTGCTGCGCGCCGACGATGACCGCTACTGGTTCTCCGTCGCCGACTCCGACCTGTTGCTGTGGGCCGGTGGCATCGCCCGCAGCCTGGGACTCGATGTGAAGGTCTCAGAGCCCGACATCTGGCCCCTCGCCATCCAAGGCCCGCGGGCCGAGGACGTTGCCGCCATAGTGTTCGGTGACGAGGTGCGGGCGATCAAGTTCTTCCGCTTTGCTCGTTTGGCGTTTCGGGGTCACCCCTTCGTCATCGCTCGCAGCGGATGGAGCGCGCAGGGAGGCTTCGAGATCTACGTCGACGATGCCGAACTTGGTGGAGATCTCTACGACGCGTTGCTGACGGCCGGTGAACCGTTCGACATCGGACCCGGCTGTCCCAACCTGATCGAACGGATCGAGGCCGGCCTGCTCAGCTACGGCAACGACGTCACTCGCGACGACACCGCGCTCGAAGCCGGGCTCGATCGGTACTGCGCGCTCGATGCCCCGATCGACGCGATCGGTCTCGACGCGCTGCGTCGACAGGCGGCGGCCGGTGTGTCACGTCGAATCTGTGGACTGACGATCGCCGGTGAGCGCGGCTCCGGCGATGCGCGATCCGTGGCCGGTCACATCGGGGGGCGAAGCCGTCGGCTCGGTGACGTCGGCGGCCTGGTCGCCCCGCCTGGAAACCAACGTTGCCCTCGGCATGCTGGCCATCGAACTGACCGCGGCGGGCACCGTCGTCACGGTCGAAACACCCGACGGTTCCCGCCAGGCGACGGTGGCAAGAGTCCCGTTCTCCGGAGCCTCCCAGCGATAGCCCGGCGCAGGGAGTGCTGTCGAGCCGACTGAGCTACCGGCGATCGACTGAGCTACCGGCGATGAACGGAGCTATCGGGGGATGATCGTGCCCATGTTCATGATGCCGCTCGGGTCGAATGCGTGCTTGAGCTTTTCGAGCATCGGGAATGATGAGCCGTACTCGTCGCGGACCCACGGGGCGCGGGCTTTGCCGATGCCGTGGTGGTGGACGATCGAACCGCCGCGACGCAACGTTTCCTCGCAAATGATCGAGATGATCGGCCAGTAGTACTTGTCGTTTTCTTCCTCGGGCTCACAATCGATGAGGTCGTAGAAGTAGTTGAAGTACATATTCGTGCCGTTGATGTAGCTGTGCGACGAATGGCCGCCGAGCAGCGTGATGCCACGCATCTCGGCACGGATTCGGGGGAGTACCGCCTCGTAGATGTCGTTGACCGTGCTCCAATCGGCCGAGATCTCCGTCGTGCGGTTGACGTTGCGGGTGGTGCGGATGCGTTCGTCTTCGCGGGCGACCTTGTCGGGCCCCCACACCAGGTCGTTGAACCACTCCTCGATGTGGGAGCTGTCGACCGGGGTGCAGCCGGGGTAGTTCGCCACGATCGAGTTGATCCCGTCGGCCGTGGCGCGGGTGATGCCGGCGTTGCCCTCGGCCATGAACAGCACGATGCAGTCGTCGGGGGCTGCGAAGTGGGAGAAGTGCAGCTGACCGTCCTCGGGGTCGTACAGTCGGGCGACCGATGGCTTGTAGCCGGCAACCATGACTTCCCGCAGGACTTCGAACCCGGTCTTCATGTCCTTGAGCGTCCAGCCGAGGAAGATGTTGTTTTCCGGGCATGTACGGGAACAACTTCACCGTCACCTCGGTGATGAAGCACAGCGCCCCTTCGTTGCCGATGACGATGTGGCGGATGTCGGGCCCCGCGGCGCGGCGGGGCACGTTCTTGATCCGCGATACCTCTCCACCAGGGAAAACGACCTCGCAGCCGACGACCATGTCTTCGATGCCGCCATACAGCGTCGAGAACTGGCCGATCGAACGGGTTGCCACCAGACCGCCCATGCTGGCGATCGGCTTCGATTGGGGTGAGTGGCCCGTCGTCAGCCCGAACTCGCGGACTGCATCCTCCAACAGTTGCAGGGGCACGCCGCACTGGGCCGTGGCCTGCATGTTGTACGGGTCGATCTTGATGATCTCGTTCATCATCCCGCCGTCGACGACGATCGAGTTTTCGACCGGGGTTTCCAAGCCGCCTTCGGTTGCCGTGCCGCCGGTGCGGGCGACGACGTTCACGTGGTGCTCCTCGGCGAACTTGAGTACTGCGGTCACCTCCTCGGTGGAGCGGACCATCGCCACCGCGGCAGGCAGCGGCATGGTGTAGACGCCGAAGATGTTCTGCAGCTTGCGGAAGTTGTCGATGCTGCGTTGCTGCAGGGTGTGGTGATCGGTGATCACCTGCTCGGTGCCGAGAATCTGCTGGAGCTGGTCGACGATGGCTTCACGGGTGAGGGACATGCTGTTCCTTGGGGAGAGTGGGGGTGTCGAGTCAATGGAATATGGGGTACGTGCGGGCGAGCACCGGGTCGGTCGCGGCCCGCACGTCGTGGTGGACGGCCGCCATCTGTTGATAGACCGCGGTGCTGGCGGGATCGGGGTTGAACGATTCGCGGGGGTGGGTCATCGTCGCGGCCGCCTGCTCGATGTCGGGGTAGACGCCGGTCGCGGCTGCCGCACAGATCGCCGCACCGAGGCTGGCGCCGCTGGGCCCCACGCAACGGGAGGCGGGGACGCCGAACACGTCGGCGAAGATCTGCATGAACAGCGGGCTGGTCGACCCGCCACCGGACAGGACGATCTCGGTCAGTTCGATGCCGAGCTCACCGCTCATCGCGTCGACGTTGGACTTCATCGTCATCGCGATCGCCTCGAGGATGGAGCGGTAGATGTGGCCGCGGGTGTGGCGGGCATCGAAGCCGAGCATCGTCCCCTTACGGAACGGGGTGGTGGCCGATGCCAGCCAGTCGAGCGTGATCATCAGCCCGTCGCTTCCGGCGGGCACCCTGGCCGCCTCGCTCTCGATGTGCTCCTCGCGCGACACCCCGAGATTGACGGTGTGGGCGGCGAACTCCGGGCCGAGCAGGTCGAGGAACCAGGTCAGCGTCCACATCCCGCGGCGGATGCCGAAGCTCTCGTAGAGGTAGCGGTGGGGGATGGAGGCGAAGTTGGTCCAGAAATGGGCCGGGGCCTGGTAGTTCCTGTCGCCGTGGACCATCGCCGCGATGTAGGTGCCGAGTGAAATCAACGCCGTCGTTTCACCGAGCGAACCGGCACCGAGCATCTCGACGGCTTTGTCGTTGGCGGTCTGAACCACCGGGATGCCCATCGGAATCCCGGTTGCGGCCGACGCCGCGGCGGTGAGCGGCCCGATGACGTCACCAGGCATCTGCAGCTCGAACAGCTGCTCGGATGGTGGGCCGAACTGCTGGAACACGCCGGGATCGTCGCTCCACCGCCAGGTGTCGGTGTCGATCGGCCATTGCGAGGAGATGTTGTTGGCGGCGGTATCGCGGAACTCACCGGTGAAGCGATGGGCGATGTAGCCCGACAGCGTCGTCGCGAATCTCACCTCGGTGTCGGAAGGCAGATAGGGCAGATACGCCCGCTCATCCATCCAACTGATCACCGGTTCGGTGAGTGTCCCATCGGCGCGTAGGAACGCCTTGCAGCAGCGGATCGGGCAGATGCCGACGCCGAGGATCTCGCTCGGATCGCCCGTGAACTCGGCCATCGCGGCTCGACTGGCCACCCCGATCGCCGTCCACAGATCGTCATCGGGATGGACCGCGACGCCGGGCCGCGGTCGATCCATCGGCCGTAGTCGTTGGCGGCCCGAGGCGATCGCGGCTCCGGACGCGTCGTAGATGACGACCTTGGCGCTCTGCGTGCCGCAGTCGACGCCGATGAGATAGGGACCGGTCATGGCTGGTCTCGTGCCCTCGCTCGGCCCGCCTCAGCGGACGAGGTAGCCGCCGTCGACGGCGAGGACGTGGCCGTTGACATAGTCGGACGCCCGGCTGGCGAGGAAGACAACGGTGCCCATCAGGTCTTGGGGCTCGCCCCACCGGCCGGCCGGGATGTGGTCGAGCACCCGCTGGTTGGTCACCGGATTGCTACGGGTCGCGGCGGTGATTGCTGTTGCGTAGTAGCCGGGAGCAATGCCGTTGACCTGGATGTTGTGTTCGGCGAGTTCGTCGCAGTAGGCCTTGGTCAGCCCGGCTATCCCGTGTTTGGTCGCCGAGTAGGCCGACGACCAGCGTCCGCCGAGGAAGCTGAACATCGAGCAGATGTTGATGATCTTGCCGCTGCGCTGCGGAATCATCTTGTGGGCCGCCTCGTAGCTCATCTCGAACGCCGCGGTCAGGTTGACCTGCACCGTCGCGTCCCACTTCGGGCGATCGAACTCGAGCACCTCGGCCAACGGGCAGATGCCCGCCGAGTTGATCAGGATGTCGACCGAACCGAACCGCTCAACACACGACTCGATGATCGCCTGGGGAACGCCCGGGGAGGTGATGTCGGCCTCCATGAACTCGTACCGGGAGCCGGTGGCCTCGACCATCGCCCGGGTTGAGCCGTCATCGTCGGCAAGGCTGGGAACGAAAACGTTCGCCCCGCCCGTGGCCAACGCGAGCGAGAAGGCTTGGCCGAGCCCGGTGTTCCCGCCGGTCACGATGGCGTTTTTGCCGCCCAACCCGAAGAAGTCCATCGCAAAGTCCGTGATTGTCATCGACGGGAGATGTTAGGCCACACGACTTTGACCGGTACGTTCGTACCGGAAATCGTCGTCGCCGACACCGTCGTCGGCTTGGTCACGGCACCACCTGGCAGAGACAGATTCGGTACCATCCGAAGATGGCCAACGCGACGTTTACCTCGATGGATATTTCGACTCGCGAGGAATGGATGGAGATCGGGCGGCGGACCGCCGAGAACCAGCCGCGCGTCGCCGAGCGGGTGCTCGGGTTGCTGCGCTCGCTGGCTGATATCGACGATGGGTTCGTCACCGATCAGCTCACGCACTGCCTGCAAACGGCGACGATGGCTGAGCGGGCCGGCGCCGATGATGAGGTGGTCATCGCCGCGTTGTGTCACGACATCGGCAAGGCGATCAGCGTGGCCAACCACCCGGCAATCGCCGCGGCGATCCTCAAGCCGTACGTTCGACCCGACGTGCACTTCATGATCGAGGCCCACCAGGACTTCCAGGGCAAGCACTACTACAGCCATTTCGGTCTCGACCCCGATGCCCGCGAGAAGTACCGCGGCCACGAGGCGTTCGCCCTGGCCGAGCAGTTCGCCGACGAGTGGGATCAAAAAGCGTTCGACCCCAGCTACGACACGCTCCCGTTGGAGCACTTCGAACCCAAGGTGCGGGCGATCTTTGCCAAGGGCTACGCCCCGCAGTCCAAGGACGTCGGCTGACCGACACGGGCCTCGGCATTCGGGTGCGTTGAGTAGTCGCTCGCGCTCCCGAGCGCACACGCATCAACTCGGGATGGCCCCGGTTGCGTAGTCTTGGCCCGATGGAACCGCGTTATGAGGTCGTCTGGCCGAAGTCGCCCCGCGGGGTGCAGTCGCGTCGGGCGGCGAATCGGTTGAGCACGTTGGAGGGTAAGCGCATCGGGTTCGTCTGGGACTACCTGTTCCGCGGCGAGGAGATCTTCCCGGTGCTCGAACGGGCGCTGACCGAGCGGTATCCCGGCCTGGCGGTCGTCGGTTACGACACGTTCGGCAACATCCACGGCCCTGCAGAGCACGCGCTCGTCGAGGCGCTTCCCGGCACGCTCGACGAGCACGGCATCGACGCGGTAGTCGTCGGTAACGGTTGTTGAGGCAGCTGTACGCCCGCCGTGTTGCGGGCAGCAGTTGCGGCGGAAGCCGCTGGAGTGCCGTCGGTTTCGTTGGTCTGCGAAGGGTTCGAGCGCCAGGCGACCGCCACGGCGCGTGGCCTCGGGTTCGACGGCTTGCCGCTGGCGGTGTTGCGTGGCCACGTCGATGCCCAGCCAACCGAGGCGATGCTTGCCTTGCTCCTCGATCACACCTTTGACCAGGTCATCGATGGTCTGACGAAGCCGATCGCCGACGATGTTGTCGGTGAGGCGGAGCCCGCCGCGCTCGACATCGCCGCGTGCGGGTCGATCGACGAGATCAACCGCGTCTTCGTCGAGCGAGGCTGGAGCGATGGTCTGCCCGTCGTGCCGCCCACCCTGCCGCGGGTCGAGGCATTCATCGCCCCCTCGGGCAACGACCCGTGGCGGGTGCTCGGCACCGCCCGACCATCGGGACGCGACATCACCGTCTGGAGCGTCGCCGTCAATGGGGTGATGGCGGGTTGCCGCCCCGAGGATCTGCCGGTGCTGCTCGCCATTGCCGAGGTGTTCATCGACGCCGGCTACGGGGTGGAGCACTCGGGCAACACCACCGGGGCCGACGCGTTGGTGGTGCTCAACGGCCCGGTGATCACCGACCTCGGCTACAACCACGGCCAGGGCGCGCTGCGCGAAGGCGCGGCCCCGAACACCTCGGTCGGCCGTTGGGTCCGTCTGTTCCTGCGCAACGTCTGTGGGTTCACCGCCGACGAACACGACAAGGCCACCTTCGGCAACAGCATGCGCGTCGTGCTTGCCGAGGACGAGGCGGCGCTCGTCGAGATCGGCTGGCCGTCAGTCGCCCACGACTTCGGAGCGAGCGCCGGGACCGACGCGGTGACCGTGGGGCGGATCAACAGCGGGCTGATCATCGGCAGCGTCTACGGCTCAACGCCCGCCGAGATCGTGCCATACCTCGCCGACGGGCTGGCCCGGGTGAGTGGGTGGGATCTCACCCACGTCTACGGGCTCGGGCAGGCTCAGTACCGTCCGCTGCTGGTGCTGTCGCCGATCCTCGCCCGAATCTTCGGTCGCGCCGGTTGGTCGAAGGACGACTTACGCGCCGCGCTGTTCACCCATGCCCGCATCTCGGCGCGCAGGTTCGAGCAGCTGATCGGGGAATGGTCGAACCTCACGGCCGGGCGTCGGACACTCGTCGATCTGGCGGCAAACGGCCTGGTCCCGATGGCTTTCGCGGAGAGCGATGACCCCGACCGACTCGTGCCGATCGTGACGTCACCCGACAAGTTCCTGATCGCGGTGGCCGGTGATCCGAATCGCACCAATGCCTATGCGATGAGCCACGACGGCCCGCATGGTGATTGGACGATGAAGTCGATCGACCGCTCGTACTCCGACGATCTGGTGTGCCGGATCGACAATCGCGAGGCGTGCGGCTGACCGGCCGGCGTCAGGATTTGTTCGCCTTCTTCATCGCTTCGAGGGCGTTCTTGCGGAGTTCCTGGACCGATTCCTGTCGACCGGCGAGGGCTTGCATCTCAGACCCCGCGCGGATCGTGGCGCGGGTGCCGAGGATGTCGGCCTGGCGGTGGACGAGTCGTTTGTTGATCTGCAACAGGTCGGTGGCGACCCCGCCGATCCGTTCGGCGACCCGTAACACCTGTTCATCGAGATCATCGGCCGGAAACGCCCGGTTGGCCCATCCGATGGCGACGGCCTCGTCGCCGGAGATCTCGTCACCCGAAAGCATCAACTCCATCGCTCGGCGCATGCCGAGCAGGGCCGTGTGATACGGCCAGTCGGGCGGGCTGAGTACTCGTACCACCGGGTACGAGATGCGAGCGTCGTTGGCGACGTAGACCAGGTCGCAGGCTTGGGCGAGCTCGGTGGCCCCGCCAATGCACAGCCCGTGAACCTGGGCGATCACCGGCTTGGCCAGATCCCAGATTGAGAACCACGACTCGGTGACATGTCGCGACCAGACCCCATCGCCGGGGGCGGTGTGGTGCGGCGGGTTGTCGAGCAGACCGCCCGACAGGTCGTAGCCGGCCGAGAAACAGATCCCGGCCCCGCGCACGATCGAGATGTGGACATCGGGGTTGTGGTCGTTGGCGTACAGCGTGTCGAGTACGGCCACCCGTAGCGGCGTCGAGATCGCGTTGCGTTTCTCAGGCCGATTGAGCGTGATCCGTGAGACGTTGGGGGCAGGGGAGTCGATGATGATCGGGTCCATGGTCAGCCTTGGTTGTCGTCGTGGCTCGGCGCGGTGGGCTCAGCGGCGTCGCGAGTTCCGGCCAGGTCGGCGATCAACTCGAGTGCCTCGGTCTGCTCGGAGCGGATGGTCAGGCCCGTGAGCCCCCGCCTGGTCCACGGCTCCCATCGGTCGCGGATGCGGGCGACCGACCCGTAGAGCCCACCGTCGTCGAGGTACTCATCGGGCACCGCCGCGACTGCCTCGGCCTTGTGGCCGGCCAACCAGAGTTCCTGAATACGATCGGCCGCTTCGGTATACCCCCGGCGGGCCATCGCGGCACGATGGTAGTTGTGCGTCGCCGAACCCATGCCGCCGACGTACATCGCGGTCAGCGGACGCATCGCGTCGAGCGTCGCGCTCACGTCGTTCGAGATCTTCACCTGGCATCCGCTGAAGATCTCGAACGACTTGCGTGGCGTCGGCGCAGTACGGGTCGCAAAGCCGCGCTCCAGGGCCGGTGAGGCGTCGGCAAGCCCGGTGGCACCCCAGCCCATCGGCAGAAATCCATCGGCGACCTCGGCAGTCAGGGCGGTGTTGATCGGTCCGCCGGCGGCGATCCAAATGCCGATCCCGGGGCCCGGGTGCAGAATCGACCGCAGCGGCTTTCCCTGTCCGGTCGAGCCGGGGCCGACGTAGGGGAGCGGGTACTCGGTGCCATGGTTGGTCAGCGGCTCACGGGCGAAGATCGATCGCATGATCGCGACGTACTCCCGCAGCCGCCGGTGTGGCACCCCCCACGGCGATCCGTACCAGCCCTCGACGATCTGTGGCCCCGAGACACCGATCCCGATCATCACCCGGCTCGGGGCATCGAGGTCGCCGCTCGTCTGTCGGGCGAGGGCGTCGATCGTCATCGCGTGCATCGCCGTAGCGGCCGGGGTGCGGGCGGCGATCTGGACCACGGCGGTGCCGAGCCCGATTCGGGTGGTCAGCGCGGCGAGGTAGGCCAGGGGTGACAGGGCGTCGGCGCCATAGGCTTCGGCGGTCCACACCGAGTGGTACCCGAGTCGCTCGACGAGGCGCACCGTGTCGACCGGAACCTCGAGGCGCGCCCCGCGGTACAGATCGAGCCCGAGGGCGAGTTTGAGGCCGCTCGACGGCTGGAAAGGGTCCGACTCGCTCACGGTTGGCACAGTACCGGGAGGTGACGACGCGGCCCGCGCCGTAGCGACGACGAACCGGTTCCGGAACCAGGACCTGCGGAGGAACGGACCTTCGGGAACCGGAGCGTGGTTCGCCCTGATCGTCGATCCCGAGAGCGACGTCTGGGAGCAACTCCAAGTCGGGGTTGAGCTAGTCGGCTGAAGCGTCGACGTCGACGTCTGGACGCACGAGGTCGGTCGTCGGCTCCGACAACCGCTCGATCGCCATGTCGATCAAACCGATGAGCCGAGGCATGGTGTCGGTGGCGTCACTGAGCGATGGCGTTGCCATTCCGGGAATGTCACGGATCATTTAACCACTCTAGCAGCATGGTGCATCACTCAAGGGGATGGCACTGCTCGGGCATGTCAGGGCGCGTTCACACATGTCGGGTTCGTGTGCGTTGGATAGCTCGTCGCGCTACTCACGCAAAGCTCTCCAGCGGGGAAGTTCTGAGGACTCGATCTATGGTCGGCCGATGCGGCCTCGGGGTTGAGGCCACCCCCGACGAACGAGTGAGGTCGACGGATGAACGATCGACTTCCTG
Source organism: uncultured Actinomycetes bacterium (assembly GCA_963847945.1). Classification (GTDB taxonomy): domain Bacteria; phylum Actinomycetota; class Acidimicrobiia; order Acidimicrobiales; family Ilumatobacteraceae; genus JANMJD01. The sequence goes on along the minus strand of CAWKBX010000020.1, from coordinate 401,524 downwards.
ACACGATGATGGCAGTCCTCACGACGGGACATGGGGGGTACGACCAATTGGAGTGCCACCGCGACGTACCGGTCCCGCGTCCCGGGCCGGATGAGGTGCTCGTCGCCGTCGGCGCGTCGGCAGTGAACGCGACCGACATCAACACCCGAGTCGGTTGGTACACACAGGGCGACGACGACACGGCCTGGACCGGCGAACCACTGAGGTTTCCGCGCATCCAGGGAATCGATGCCTGCGGTCGCATCGTCGCGGTCGGTTCCAACGTCGATGCCGCCCGCGTGGGTGAACGCGTGCTCGTGGAGCCGGCCATCCGTCAGCCGCTCGGCTGGGTTCCGCATCGCGCGCGGTATTTCGGCTCCGAACTCGACGGAGCATTTGCCCAATACACCACGGTTCCGTCGGTCCACGCGTGGTCGATCAACAGTGACATGACCGACCTCGAACTCGCCACATTTCCCTGCTCGTATGGCACGGCGGAAAACCTGCTCACGCTCGCTGCGGTCGCCGCCGGAACGACGGTGTTGGTGACCGGTGCGTCGGGCGGCGTGGGATCGGCGGCGGTGCAGCTCGCCGTCGCCCGCGGGGCCGAGGTTGTTGCCGTCGCCGCGCCATCGAAGGCCGACGCGGTTGCGGCGCTCGGTGCGGCGCGGGTGATCGGACGCGACGACAATCCGGCCGAAGCGATCGGCCGCGATGCGTTCGACACCGTGATCGACGTCGTCGGCGGCGCCGGATGGCCACACCTGCTCGATGCCCTCCGGCCCGGCGGCCGTTATGCCGTATCGGGCGCGATCGCCGGCCCGATGGTCGAACTCGATCTACGGACGCTCTACCTCAAGGATCTGCAGCTCCTTGGCGGCACGATCGTGGAACCAGCGGTCTTCGGCGCGTTGATCGGCCGCATCGAGCGTCGCGAGATCAGGCCGCTGGTCGCCGCCGTCTTCCCTCTTGCCGACATCGTCGCCGCCCAACAGCTCTTCGAATCCAAGACCCACGTCGGCAAGATCGTGCTCACCGTCGAGTGATCCGTCAGGCGTCGCGGCTGAGAGCGGGTCGCCCGAGAGGCGGGTGAACCCGTCGTGTTACGGTCCCTCGGATGAGCGAGCGACTTGCTGGACGCGTAGCGATCATCACCGGAGCGGCTCGCGGCCAGGGTGCGGCCGAGGCTGTGTTGTTCGCCGCGCAAGGCGCCGAGGTGGTCCTCGGCGATGTGCTCACCGATCAGTTGCACGAGACGGCCGAGGCGATCGGCCCGCGGGCGCACGCGTTGCGGCTCGACGTCACGTCTGCCGACGACTGGGCCGCCGCCGTGTCGCTCGCCACTGCCCTCGGCCCGCTGAAGGTGCTGGTCAACAACGCCGGCATCCATCGGGTGTGCCCGATCGAACATGAGACGCTCGACGACTTCCGCCGGATGCTTGAGGTCAACCTGTTCGGCGCGTTCCTCGGGATGCAGGCCGTCCGTGGTCCAATGGACGAGGCCGGTGGCGGTTCGATCATCAACCTGTCGTCGTCGGCCGGCATGACGGGGTACGCCTATCACGCCGCCTACGGCTCGTCGAAGTGGGCGTTGCGGGGCCTGACCAGGACCGCCGCGGTTGAATGGGGGCCGCTCGGCATCCGCGTGAACTCGATCCACCCAGGCCCGATCGCCACCGACATGCTCCCGCCACCGGCAGGCGGCGGGCCCGACCGACGATTCGCCGCGCAGCCGATCGGACGGCCCGGCACCGCCGAGGAGGTCGCCCAACTCGCCCTATTCCTCGCGTCCGACGACTCGAGCTACCAGACCGGCGCCGAGTTCGTCATCGATGGCGGATCGCTGGCCGGTCCCCCTCCGACCTACCAATGGCGGGCGACCTGATCCTGCGGCCTTCCGGTGACCGCTGGAGGCGTCAGCGGGATGTCCAGCCGCCGTCGACGATGATGGTTTGGCCGGTGGTATAGCGGCCGGCATCGCTGACCAGCCATAACACGGTTCCGAGGAAGTCGTCGACGGCACCGTCGCGGGGGAGCGGTGTATTGCGCCGTAGCCAGGTGAGCGAGCGCTCGTCGGTGTAGGCACGGTCGGTGATCTCGCTGCGGAAGAAGCCCGGGGCGAGGGTGTTCACCCGGATGGAATGCGGCGCCCACTGCACGGCGAGCTCCTTGGTCAGCCCCGACAGCCCGGCCTTCGACGCCGCGTATGCCGCCTGGGGAATGCCCGGGATGCCGACGATCCCGCTGATCGACGAGACGTGCACGATCGCCCCGCGCCCCGCCGCTCGCATGTGGGGAAAGGCCGCTTGCGACAGGCGATACGGGGCGACGAGATTGACTTGAAACGTGCGCTGGATCGCGTCGAGCGGCTCCGACTCCGCCGGGTGGCCCGGTTCGAACATCCCGGCCGTGTTGACCAGGATCTCGGGCCCGCCAAGTTGCTCGGCGACGGTGGTGACCAGAGCGTCAACTTGGGCGGAGTCGAGCAGGTCGCAGGCGACGGCAACCCCGCCGATCTCGTGCGCCAACGCCTCCAACCGGTCGGCCCGCCGAGCGACGACGGCGACTCGGGCGCCGACACTCGCCAGCGCCCGGGCGATGCCCTCGCCCAACCCCGAGGATGCCCCGGTGACCAGGGCGACTCGTCCGTCAAGCCGAAAAGACGCCAACACGTCGGAGCCTGCGGCGTCGGGGGTGTCGCTGTCCATCGCCTCGATCCTCCCACGTGCCGCGCCGGGCTCGTCGCCTAACGTCAGGGATCGAAGATTCGCATCGCGTCACGAGGCGCGTCGAGACGTGGGGGACCAGGACAGATGGCCGATGACGACCAAGACACCGCCGGTCCGCGCCCCACCGACGATGGGAAGCGGATGGACTTCGACCTCGTCGCCGAGACGGCTGGTCTACGCGCCGAGTTGCGGGGGCTGATCCGTTCGAACATCCCGCCCGACTACCTCGGCGCCTTCACCCCCGACCCGGCCGACCTGGCGATCGCCCAAGACTTCTGCCACCTGCTCGCCGAACGCGGCCTGCTGTGCATGTCATGGCCGGTGGAGTTCGGCGGCCGGGGCACCTCGGTGTGGGAGCAGACGGCGGTGCGCGAGGAGATGTGGGCGCACCACGAACCCCGCGGCGCGCAGTACATGGGGGTCAACTGGGTCGGACCGACGATCATGCGTCACGGCACCGATGCCCGACGCGTCCAGCACCTTCCCCCCATCGCGCGTGGGTGACGTCATCTGGTGCCAGGGCTTCAGCGAGCCCGACGCCGGTTCAGACCTCGCTTCGCTGTCGACATCGGCGACCCGTGATGGTGACGGGTGGCGCGTCAACGGCCAGAAGATCTGGACGTCGTACGCCACGATGGCGCAGTGGTGCTTCCTGCTCGCCCGCACCAACAAGGGGGCCCGCAAGCAACAGGGCATCACCGTGTTCCTGGTGCCGATGAACGACCCGGCGATCGAGGTGCGCCCCATCGCAAGCATGCTCGGCCCCCACCACCTCAACGAGGTGTTCTTCAACGACCTGTGGGTGACCGAGGCCGACGTACTCGGCGAGCTCGACAACGCCTGGGCCGTGATCCAAGAGGTGCTCGCCTTCGAACGCGTCGGCATTGCCCGCTACGCCCGCTGCGAACGACTGCTCAAGGCGGCCCCCGACGTGCTCGGGGCCGCCTGGGACGACCTGCCCGGCGAGCTGCAGAACCGCTGGTCACGGATGTTGGTCCACTGTCGCCGGGCCCGCCTGCTGGCCTACCGGGTCGTCGCCGCCCAAGCCTCGGGGGCGGTGCAGCCTGTCGATACGGCCGGCTATCGCATCGCCGTCACCAAGCTCGACCAGGACTCGGCCGAGGTGTTGATCGACATCGTCGGTCACGACCCCGGCGACGGTGCGGACAGTATGCGGTACCGCCGAGCAGTGGAGGATCATTGGCGCTACGCCCAGGCGTCGACGGTGGCTTCGGGGAGTATCGAGATGCAGCGGATCTTGATGGCCCGCTCGCTGGTCGCCCCATCGGGGCCCAGATCCTCGGCGGCACGACCCTCGGCGGCGGCTCCGCCGGCGGTGGCGTCATGAACACCGAACTCACCGAGACCGCCGTCGAGTTCGGTGCCCTGGTGCGTCGGGCGTTGGAGGCTGCCGGGGGTGACACGCTGGCCCACGCCATCGGACACTCGGCTGAGGAACGGGCCGCGCTCGTGGTGCCGGTGCTTGCCCAGCTGGGAGTGTGGGATCTCGATCCTGGGTCGGGTCCCGACGAGCTTGAGGCCGCCGCCGTCACCTGCCGAAGCGCCGGGTACTGGGCGGTGCCGTATGCCGTCGCCAACCGGCTGGCCCGACCAGAGGGGGCCGATCCGACGAGTCCTCGTGCGAGCGTGCAGGGCGACTTTGCGCTTGCGTTGGGAGTGGTCTTGCCGTGCTGGACGTTGCTCGGCATGTTCGATCGGGCGTTGGAAGTGACCCGGGCGTACGTCGTCGACCGCAAGCAATTCGGCCAGAGCCTGTCGTCATTCCAGAGCGTGCAGTTCCAGCTGACCGATGCCGAGTTGGAACGGATCGGCGTGGAGGAGTTGGCCAAATACGCGCTGTGGAGTCTGCACGCCCGGCCGGCCGACTCGGTGGCCGACGCGCTTGCGCTGCGAATGGCGACGCTGGAAGCGGCCGAGATCGTGTTCCGCGTGGCTCATCAACTGCATGGGGCCATCGGCTTCTGCGACGAGTCGGCGGTGTCGTGGTTGTCCCGCGCCAGTCAGTCGCTGCGACGCGAGCCGCATGGCCTGTCGGCGACTCGCGAGGCGTTGACCCGGGCGACCGGTCGACGAGGTTTGTCGGGCTTGTTCGACGACACCCGCCTGTGACGATCGAACCCGCCGACGATCTCGGCGACTTCCGCGACGAGGTCCGCGCCTGGTGTCGCGACCACGTGCCCACCCACTGGCGAGCCGAGCAGACCGGGGCGACCGATACCGAGTTCGTCGCGTTTCAACAAGCGTGGTTCCAGCAGCTGCGCGGCGTTGGGTACGCCGTGCCGCATTGGCCAGCGGAGTGGGGTGGCGGCATGTCGGTCGCCGAGCAGGTCGTGCTCTACCAGGAGTTGGCCGCCGCAGACGCGCCCCGGTTGGTGATCGCCTTCGTCGGCATCCACCACGCTGCGTCGACGCTGCTCACGGCGGGAACGCCCGAGCAACAACAGCGCTACCTCCCAGCGATCCTTGATGGCGAGATCTGGTGTCAGGGCTTCTCGGAACCCGAAGCCGGGTCGGATTTGGCCAGTCTTCGGGCCGCAGCACGCCCGGTCGACGGTGGTTACCGGGTGACCGGCCAAAAGCTGTGGGCCAGCGGAGCGATGCACGCCGACCACTGCCTGCTGTTGGCCCGCAGCGACCCGGCTGCCCCGAAACGCCAAGGCATCTCGTACTTCCTGATGGACATGCGCTCGACCGGGGTCGAAGTCCGCCCGATCCGCAACGCGATCGGCGAATCCCATTTCTGTGAGATCTTCCTCGACGACGTGTTCATCCCGTCGTCGCAGCTGGTCGGCCCGGTCAACGGCGGATGGCAGGTCGCCCAAGCCACGCTCAGCACCGAACGCGGGCTGACGATGTTGGAGCTGGCCGAGCGGCTGGCCAACGGGTTCCGCTGGTTACTCGACACGTGTCGTCAGCCGGGGCCCGACGGTGAACGTCCGATCGATGACCCGGTGGTGCAAGATCGCTTGGCGAGGTTCGAGACGGAGCTCGCCGGTTTGCGGGCGTTGTGTCGTGGCCTGGTCGAGCGCGTCGAAGCGGGAACCCCGTCGCCCGCGGAGGCGTCGATCGTCAAGCTGTTCTACAGCGAGTTACTCCAACGGATGACCGGGTTCGGCGTTGAAATCGGCGGCGTCCGAGGACACACCGAGCTCGCCAAACCGATGTCGAGCGGGTGGGAGTCGGGGGCTTGGGCGCTCGACTTCATCGGCTCGTGGGAGTGGACCATCCCTGGTGGTTCGAGCGAAATCCAACGCACGATCATCGGCGAACGCGGTCTCGGGCTGCCTCGCGAACCCGTTGGCGGTCGGTGATGAGCTTCGCCGAATTCCATGCCGAGCTGCGCGACGTTGCGCGGCGAATTGCTGGGTTCGACGCCCGAACCGAGCTGGGGTCAATTCGCCGGTGCCGGCTGGCTCGGCCTCGAGGTCTCCGAGGCGCTCGGCGGCGCGGGGGCGACGTTTGCCGAGACCGCAGTAGTCATCGAAGAGCTCGGCCGGGCGACGACCGCCAGTTCGTATCTCGGCTCGGCCGTGCTCGGAGTCGGCGCGCTGAACCTCGCTGCGCCGAGCAGGCAGCGCGACGAACTGCTTACCGGGATCAGCGTGGGTTCGGCGATCATCGCCGTAGTCCTGACCGATGCCGCCGAACCCGGGTTCACCGTCGATGGGAACCTCCGGCTCTCGGGCTCGGCCGCGTTCGTTCCCGACGCCCCGGCCGCTCACACCCTGCTCGTTGTCGCCGCCGATTCGACGGGGACTCCGTGCCTGGTAGCCGTCGCCGTCGGGAGTCCGGGACTCCTCATCCGACCGCAGCCGGTCCTCGACGAGACGCGATCGTTGGGGCAAGTCGATGCGGACCAGATTCCGATCGACCAGGCCGCGGTGTGGGCGTTCGACGGTGGCCCCTCCGCCTGCCGGGCGGCCCTGCTGACCAGAGCGAAGCTGGCGATCGCCGGTGACAGCCTGGGGCTCAGCGAGGCGATGCTCGCGGCGACCGTCGACTACGTGAAGGTTCGCCGTCAGTTCGACCGCCCGATCGGCTCGTTCCAGGCGGTCAAACACGCCTGCGCCAACATGGCCGTCGACATCGCCATCGGCCGCGCCCTGTTCGATACCGCGGTTGCACAAGTGCTGTCCGGTGCCGACGACGCCTGGGTGGCCGTCTCGATGGCCAAGGCCGCGATCACCGAGTCGGCGGTCACCATCGCCGGCCAGGCGATGCAACTCCACGGTGGCATCGGCTACACCTGGGAAAGCGGCATCCACACCTACCTCAAACGAGCCGCCCTCAACCGCTCCCTGTTCGGCTCACCCGCCGCCCACCGTCGCCGCCTCGCCACCCGCTACCGCGGATCAGCCCTCGGTTGAAGGGGCGCCCGGTTTGGGGTTGACCGATTGGCCGCGGGCTGAGAAGTTGCTCACGCGCATCGTCCTCTCGTTCGGCCGTTCGTTCGGCAGCCGTGACGAATCACGGTAGAGCAACCCGGGCGGCTCGGAGATCCCGAGGCGAAACTCGGCCTGGTACCGTCGACTGATGGAGACCGTCGACGAGTACTTCGCCGAGCCATATGTCGATGTCGACGAATGGCGCGACTCGCCGGTTCGCCACCGCTACGTCCACGGCGGGTTCGCCAACACCGAAACCCGCTTCTCGATCTACCTACCTCCGGCGGAGCGGTACGGCGGGCGGTTCTTCCAACACATCACCCCCGTACCCGACAGCGAACATCTCGCCCAGGGGGCGGTCGGAGAGCAGGACCGCATCGGGTTCTCGATCGACAGCGGCGCCTACTTCCTCGAAACGAACGGCGGTGGCGCATCGGCCGGCCCGGGCTTGGCCGCCGACGCGACGATCGGGGCGTACCGGGCGAATGCCGCGGCCGCCCAGTATTCGCGGGTCGTCGCCGCCCAGATGTACGGCGAGCACCGGGCGTTCGGCTACGCGTACGGGGGCAGTGGCGGCGGGTTTCGTACGATTGGCGGCGCCGAGAACACGAGCGACGTGTGGGACGGGGTCGTTCCCTACGTCATTGGTTCGCCGATGGCGATCCCGAACATGTTCACCGTGCGGATGCATGCGATGCGGATGCTGCGGCACCGCTTCGACCAGATTGTCGATGCCGTCGAACCCGGCGGGAGCGGCGACATGTACGCCGGGCTCGACGACGAGGAGCGGGCCGCGCTCGCCGAGGTGACCCGGATGGGCTTCCCGCCGCGGCTCGTGGTTCGGCCACCGAACGATGGGAATGCACGCCTTTCCTGTCCTCTACGGCGGGGTCCGGATGGTCGACCCCACCTATTTCGAAGACTTCTGGACGACGCCCGGCTACCTCGGAGAGGCGATGTCGGCCTCGCTTCGGCGCGACATCGTGGTGCAGCGGTGCGAGGTGGTCGAGACGTTCACTCATCGTCAGGCCTCCCGACTCGGGCTCGATATCGGTCGGCTACCAGGCCAGGTCCGTGGCGGGGTCGACACGGCCTGGCAGGGTGGCGATGATCCGGCGGCCGTACCGGTGGCGGCTCGGCTGTCGATTGCCGTCGGCATCGATGTCATCGGAGCCGAGTTGGTCGTCATCTCGGGTGCCGCGACCGGTCAGACCCTCGGCCTGCTTGCCGTCGTCGGCGACCTGGCGATTTTCGGTCCCGTCGATCCTGTGGTGATCGCTGGGCTCCGGCCGGGCGACGTCGTCGAGGTCGACAACCGGGGGTATCTCGCGGCCCAGACCTACCATCGCCACCAGGTGCCCGGCCCTGACTATCCAGTTTGGGAGCAGTTCCGTGATGCCGACGGGTCGCCGATCTATCCCCAGCGGCCGCTGATCATCGGCCCATTGTTCGCCGCCGGGGCCTCGGGCACGGTGCAGACCGGACGGTTCGCCGGGAAGATGATCGTCGTCGCTGCCTTGCTCGACCGCGAGGCGATGCCGTGGCAGGCCGACTGGTATCGGTCGAGGGTGGCCGAGCATCTCGGTGATACGACTGACGATCGCTTCCGGCTGTGGTATGTCGACAACGCCTTGCACGGCGACGACGAGGAGCAGGAGCACCCGACCCACTCCATCAGCTATCTGGGAGTGTTGCACCAGGCACTGCGCGATGTCGCCGCCTGGGCCGAGCAGGGGATCGCCCCGCCGTCGACGACCAACTACCAGGTCGTCGACGGCCAGGTCGTGGTTCCTGCCGCGGCGGTAGACCGTCGTGGCGTGCAACCAGTCGTGACCCTCTCCGCCGACGGCAACGCCCGCGCCGATGTCTCGGTGGGCGCCGAGGTCGTCTTGCGCGCCGTCGCCTCGGTTCCCGACGGCACTGGTGCCGTTGTCGCCGTGGAGTGGGATGTCGACGGCGCCGGGTTTGCGGCGCCGGAATCGGTGACCCCGGGCTCGAACGTCGTCATCGAGCGGCGGCGCTCGTTCCCGACCCCCGGTACCTACTTCCCGACGGTCCGCGTCGTCGCTCATCGCGAAGGTCATTCGACCACGCCGTTCGCCCGCCTCTACAACCTCGCCCGAGCTCGGGTTGTTGTCACCTGAGACCGATCTGTCGACCACGCAATCGCTGGCCGCCCAGGCATCGTGTTGCTCACCGCTCGTCGATGGGTCGGCCTACTGGGTGCCAACGCCGCAAGTCTGCGACGTCGACGGCAGCGTCGTTCACCGACCCGTATCGTTCGCTGGTCAGCTCGGGACGCGGCGGGTTTCGTAGGCCCACATGGCAATCTCGACTCGGTTGCGGGCGCCGAGCTTGGTCATCAGGCTGGCGATGTGGGTTTTGGCGGTGCTGAGACTGATGTGCAGTTCGCTGGCGATCTCGGCGTTGGTTCGCCCGCGGGCGACGGTAACGAGCACCTCTTCCTCGCGGTCAGTGAGGGCGTCGATCGGTTGGACCGGCGAGGTGCGGGCCCCCCGAGTGGCGGCGTCAGCGGCGAAGGTGGCGAGCAGTCGGACGGTGACACTCGGGGCGATCAGTGCATCGCCGTCTGCTGCGGCGTGGACGGCCTGCACCAGTAACTCGGGCCCGGCGTCTTTGAGCAGGAACCCGCGAGCACCCGCCTTGAGCGCGCCGTGGACGTATTCGTCGAGGTCGAAGGTGGTGATGATCACGACGGCGAGCGGGTCGGCGACGTGGGATCCGGCCAGCAGACGGGTGGCCTCGATGCCGTCCATCTCGGGCATCCGGATGTCGAACAGGCAGACGTCGGGGCGTAGGCGGCGGGCCAGGTCGACCGCTTGGCGGCCGTCGGCGGCCTCGCCGACCACCTCGATACCAGGTTGGGCGTCGAGGATCATCCGCAGGCCGGTGCGCACCAGATGCTGGTCGTCGGCAATGACGACGCGAATGGTCATGCTTGCCCCGTCATGCTCGCCGGCCGCTGCGCGGAAGGACGGCGGTGACGGCCCAGCCCCCGCTGGCTTGCGGCCCGGCATGGAGCGAGCCCCCGAGCAGCGAGGCGCGCTCGGCCATGCCGACCAGGCCATATCCGAAACCCGATGTCGCACCGACCGACGTGGCATCGCCGTCGTCGTGGACCGTCAGCCGCACGGCCTCGTCGTCGGCGACCACCGAGACGTCGATCCGCGTTGCGTGGCGGGCGTGGCGCACCGCGTTGGTGATCGACTCCTGGGCCAACCGGTACACGGCGGCTCCGACGGACGGTCGCAGGTCATCAAGGCCGTCCGAGAGCCGCACCTCGACCTGCGGTGCCGCGCCGCCGTTGCGGGCGAGGCGGCGAATGTCGGCGACCCCGCACTGCGGACTGAGCGACGGGTCTTCCCCTTGGCGGAGTGCGCTGACCATGATCCGCATCTCGCCGAGCGTCCGCGATGCCTCCTGCTCGATCACTTCCAACGCCCGCACCGCCGCGTCTGGGTTGGTCGCGGCCACGGTGCGGCCGGCCTGGGCCTGGATGATGATCGCCGAGACATGGTGGGCAACGGTGTCGTGCAGCTCGCGGGCCAGTTGCTCGCGTTCGCGCATCTTGGCCTGATCCCGCTCGCGAAGTCGCGAGGTGGTGCGGTAGCGCATGGCCAGACCGAACGCCGCCGGCAGCAGCAGGAAGACCAAGCCACCGAGGCCTTCACCGACTCGCTGCCAGCTGATCGGCAAGCGCGGCACGTGGAGGAACAGGGCGATGGCCATACCGATCGCCGCCTGCCGTCCCGACCCCCACCGCAGCAGTGAGTAGGGCAGCAGCACGGCATATCCGGTGGCCATCAGCAAGGCGGAGTGCTCGGCGCCGAACAGGGTGACCGCCTCGCTCATCGTGTGGGCGATGAAGACGACGGCGACCGCGACCAGCGGATGGGTTCGCCGCCACAGCAGGGTGAACATCGGCACCACACCGAGCAGGAGCGCCACCGGCCGCCAACTGATGTCGTTTCGCAGGATCACTTCGAGGACGGCGGTCGGTACGAAGATGCCGACGAGCAGCCAGTCGCGCCACACGCGCCGAGGTGGATTGGCGATGCGCGGCTCAGCCAGCAGCTGACGGACCATCGTGCGCACCATCTGACGAGCATAGAGAGGCCAGCACCGGCTTCGGATCAGCCGAAAGCATGGTTTCGCGATCGCCCGATCGGCCGGTCGGTCGGCCCAGATCGGACCGATCAGGCGATGCGGCGAACCCGGCATTCCTTCACGATGCGCTCATCACTTCGCCCGCCTGACGTTGTCGCAGCGGGCTGCTGTACGAGCGAGCCGTCGGTTCGCTGAAATCGAGAGGATTCGAAAATGTCGCACGCGCTGTACCGACTGGGCCGATTCGCCGCCCGCCGGCCGTGGAGGGTGATCGCCACCTGGCTGGTGTTGGCCATCGTGGTCATCGGCGCGTCGTCTGGGTTCGGTCGCAAGCTCGAGGATTCGTTCGAAGCCCCCGGGCTCGACTCCAGCGCGGCTCTCGCCCTGCTGACCGCCGCCCAGTCCGACGCCGCCGGCCCGACCGCGCAGGTGGTCGTCACCCCCAAGGACGGCACCACGTTCGTCGGATCACCCGATGCGCTCGCTGCGCTGGAGCAGACCCAAGCCACGGTACGCGCCCTGCCGAACGTGCTGGCGACGTCGGATCCGTCCGGAGCATTGGCCGCCGGTCGCGACGCCGCCGCGTCGAACGGATCGGTATCGCCCGACGGGCGCGTGGCGGTGATTCGGGTGCAGTACCGATTGATCGAGGACCTCAGCGTCGCCGACCTCGACAACCTCAAGGAATTCGCCGACGAGGCGCGTCGCGACTCGCCGCTGCAGGTTGAGCTCAACGGTGACCTGTTCTTCTCGTTCGAGGAACCAGGCATGAACATCGGCGAACTGATCGGTGTGTTCGTCGCCGTCGTGATCCTGCTCGTGGCGTTCGGCTCGTTGCTGGCGATGGGGTTGCCGATCGGGTTGGCGCTGTTCGGCCTGGCCTTGGGGATCAGTTCGATGTCGTTGATCACATATCTGATCGAGATTCCGAGCTGGGCACCGCAGATGGCGAGCATGGTCGGCCTAGGGGTCGGCATCGACTACGCCCTATTCCTGGTGACCAGGCACCGCGAGTTCCTCGCGCGGGGGATGGCCGTCGATGATGCCGCCGGGCGGGCAGTGGCGACCGCCGGTCAGTCGGTGATCTTCGCCGGCGGGACGGTGGTGATCGCGATTCTCGGTCTTGCGGTGGCCGGTGTGCCGTTTCTCACCTCGGCGGCTGTCGCAATTTCGGTCACGGTGCTGGTGATGGTCGTCGCCTCGATCACCCTCCTTCCGGCGTTCCTCGGCCTGGCCGGCCATCGAATCAACGGCTTGCGCGCCAGTCGCCGCAACGCCCACCGACCCGCGTCGATCGGCGCAGGCTGGGAACGTTGGGGTCGTCACGTCGCCAAGCACGCCTGGAAGTACACGATCGGCGTGACGGTTGGGTTGCTCGCCATGGCGGCGCCGGTGTTGGCGCTGCGGGTCGGCTTCCCCGACGAGGGGACGTTGCCCGCGAGCCGGACCGAGCGCCGCGCCTATGACCTGGTGGCCAACGGTTTCGGCCCCGGGCTCAACGGTCCGCTCGTCATCGCCATCGACATCTCCGACGATGCCGCAGTGGTCGGCCCGCTGAGCGATGCGATCCGTGCCGACCGGGGAATCGCCGCGGTCAGCCCGGCCGACATCAACACCACCGCTGGTGTGGCCACCCTGTTGGCATTCCCGACGACGTCGCCGCAGGACGATGCCACGCTGCAGACGATCGGCCGGCTGCGTCGCGAGGTGTTCCCGGCGGTGCTCGCCGGACGTCAGGCGAGCGCCCACATCGGCGGCCAGACCGCGAGCTTCAGCGACATCGGGACCCGAGTGAACGACCGGATGCCGTTGTTCATCGCCGCAGTGGTTGTGATGTCATTCCTGCTGCTCACGATGGTCTTCCGGTCGGTCGTGGTCGCGTTGAAAGCGGCCCTGATGAACCTGCTGAGCATCGGCGCGGCGTACGGCGTGCTGGTGATGGTCTTCCAATGGGGTTGGGGCAAGGGCCTGATCGGTCTGGAGTCGACGGTGCCGATCGTCGCCTTTATCCCGATCTTCATGTTCGCCATCTTGTTCGGGCTGTCGATGGACTACGAGGTCTTCCTGCTGTCGCGGGTGCGTGAGGAATATCTGCGCACGGGCGACAGCGACTCGTCGGTGCTCCATGGCATCGCCAGCACCGCCCGGGTGATCACCTCGGCGGCGTTGATCATGATTTCGGTGTTCGGCGGGTTCGTCCTCGGTGACGATCCGGGGGCCAAGATGATCGGCCTCGGCCTGGCGACGGCGATCTTCGTCGACGCCACCGTGGTGCGGATGGTCCTCGTCCCGGCCACGATGCGGCTGATGGGCACCGCCAACTGGTGGTTGCCCAAGTGGCTCGATCGGCTGCTCCCGACACTGCACATCGATGGCGATCTCGACAGCCAACCGGACATGCCGACCGTCATGCCCGCACCCGTCGACGAAGTGTTGGTCTGAGCCGTGACGACCGCTGCCGACCCCCTGCCGTATCCCGTCCGTCTCGCGATCGACTACCCGGACCGTCCGCTGCACCGCACGACCTCGACCCTGCGCGCGTTCACCGCGCTGCCGATCATGGTGCTGGTGTGCTTGGTCAGTTGGGGGCGAACATCGGGTCTGCTGACCGCTCCCGTCGGGCTCATGGTGCTGTTCCGCCGCAAGTACCCCCGCTGGTGGTTTGATTGGCACGTCGAGTTGGCGCGCTTCGAGACCCGGGTCTGCGCCTATGCGCTGCTGCTCGATGATCGATACCCGTCGACCGACGACGAGCAGGGTGTCCACCTCGAGATCGACTATCCCGATGCTGAGGTCGACCTGAATCGGTGGATGCCGTTGGTCAAGTGGTTCCTGGCCATTCCCCATGTCGTGGTGCTCGCCGTATTGCTGGTCGGGGTGATCGGTGCAACGATCGCCGCCTGGTTCGCGATGCTGCTCACCGGTCGCTACCCGCGCTCGCTGTTCGACTACGTCGTCGGGGCGATGCGCTGGTGCAGTCGAGTGCAGGGCTATGCCCTGACCCTGGTCACCGACCGGTACCCGCCGTTCCGTCTCGGTGTGTGAGCCGGGCCCGTCGGTGTGTGAGCCGGGCCTGTCGGTGCGAACGCGAATACGCCGACTCCAAGGTTCATCGGTTGGTGGCCTGCGCGTCACCTGATCACCACCTTGAGGCGAGGTACCGGACCTACCGTGCCGCCCGCCGTGCTGCTTGTGAACACAGCACGCCGAACCCTACGGAGGAACTCATGCGATACACACCTCGACGGAGCACCGCGCTCGTCTCGCTGGCATTGGCCGGCGCCCTCACCATGACGGCATGTGGCGATGACGCGTCGTCCGGCGACGCCGCAGCCACCACCTCGGCCGCCTCAGAAGCTGCCGCGACCTCGGGAGCGGCAGCAACCGGCGACCTCGCCGGTCTGGCCGCCGACTGCAAGACGGAAGGCAAGGTGAACCTGATTGCGCTGCCCGACGAGTGGGCGAACTACAAGGGCATCCTGCAGAGCTTCCGCGACAAGTACCCGGGCGTCGAGAACCCCGTCGCCAACCCTGACGCCTCCTCGGCCGACGAGATGAAGGCCGTCGAGACGCTCGCCGGTCAGGCCGATATGCCCGACAACGTCGACGTCAGCCCGGCCATCGCCCAGGAAATGGTCGACAAGGGTCTGTTCGTGCCCTACACCCCGACCGTCGACGCCGACGTGCCCGCCGGGCTCAAGGATGCGGCCCACAACTGGACCGCCGCCTACTACGGCATCATGGCGATCACCACCAACACGACGATCGTCAAGGAAGCTCCCAAGACGTTTGCCGATCTCGCCAAGCCTGCCTACAAGGGTCTGGTGTCGTTGAATGGCGACCCCCGTGAGTCGGGTGCGGCATTCGCCGCGGTCATGGCTGCGGCGATCGCCAACGGCGGCGGGGCAGACGACATCCTCCCCGGCATCAAGTTCTTCGCCGATCTGAAGAAGTCGGGCAACCTTGGTGGCACCGACGTCACGAAGGAGACCGTGCTGTCCGGCGAGACCCCCATCGCCCTCGACTGGAGCTACAACGTTCCGGGTCTGAAGACCGATCTCGAGGCCGCCGGCCTCACGGTGGAAGTCAACTTTCCGTCCGACGGAATCTACGGCGGCTTCTACGGCCAGGGCGTGATCAAGGGTTCCCCGCATCAGGCCTGCTCGAAGCTGTGGCTGGAGCACATCCTGTCCGATGAGGGTGCTCTCGGATATCTCGCCGGCGGAGCAGTTCCGGCGCGGATCGTCTCGCTCACCGAACGCGGCCTGATCACCGATGCGATGAAGACCAACCTGCCCCCGGAGGAGCTGCTCGCGCAGGTCAAGTTCCTCACCCCCGCCCAGATCGCTGCCGCCAAGGAAGTCCTTGCTGCGCAGTGGGGCCCCATGGTCGCTGACGCCTGAGCGTCGGTGACCACGACACTTCAAGCGGCATCCGAGGGAGGGGTCGTCGACGCCTCCCTCGGCGCCGCCCGGCGCGGCCCTCGGTCGCTCGCCTGGGTCGGGCTCGTCCCGTTTCTCGCCTTTCTCAGCGTCTTCCTCATCGTTCCGGCGATCAGCGTTTTCGCCCAAGCGCTGCACAACGCCGACGGGTCCTTCGGCTTCTCATCGTTGGGCGAGGCCTTCTCGGGGCAGAACCGCGATGCGTTCATATTCTCGATCGGCTTCTCGGCGATGGCGGCGATGGTCGGCGTCGTGATCGGGGGCCTACTGGCCTACGCCGCGGCCACGATCCGCCGGCCCCGATGGTTACGCAATCTGGTTACCTCGTTCAGCGGCGTTGCCGCGAATCTCGGTGGCATCCCGCTCGCGTTCGCCTTCCTCGCGTTGCTTGGGCGCCAAGGAGTACTCACCAAGATCATCGGCGCGGCCGGGTTCGATCTCTACGAGTCCGGGTTCGGGTTCGACACGTCGTTCGGCCTGATCGTGGTGTACTCCTACTTCAACATTCCACTGATGTTGCTCGTGACGCTGCCGGCAATCGACGGACTCAGCGCGACGTGGCGAGAGGCGAACGCAAATCTCGGCGGAACGAGTTGGACCTACTGGCGACGCGTCGGCCTGCCGGTACTAGCGCCGTCCTTGCTGGGCGGATTCCTGCTGCTTTTCGCCAACTCCTTCAGCGCCTACGCCACCGCACGAGCGCTCACCGATACCTCTCGGATCGTGCCGCTGCGGCTGGCGTTCTTCCTCGGTGGCGACGTCAATACCGGGGAGGACGCCATCGGCTACGGGTTGGCCGCATGGATGATCCTGATCATGGCCGCATGCATGGGCCTGTACTGGATGAGTCGAAAGAGGGCCGAACGATGGCAGTCGTAGACCACGATGGCAGCCAGTCGAAGCGCCGCCTGCTGGTGCCGCGTTCGATCGGCGCGTACGTCGTGTTCGTTGGCTGCGGGCTGTTCTTTGCCTTGCCCTTGGTGGCGATGGCCAGGTTCGCGCTCCAGAACGTGCCGACCATTCGGCTTGGTTGGTCGACGCTGTTCGACCGCTGGTCGTTGTCGGGGTTGACCAAGGCATTCAGCGATCCGGCGTTCGGGTCGGCCTTCTGGCTGAGCGTGAAACTGGCTGTCGGCACGGTGTTCGTCACCCTTGGCCTGCTGTTACCGACCACGGTGTGGCTCCACCTCCGCCTGCCGCGAGCTCGGGCGGTGATCGAATTCCTGACCCTGCTGCCGTACGTGATCCCGGCGATCGCCCTCGTGGCCGGCATTCAGGTGCTCAAGCCGCATGCACGATGGTTTCTCGACGCCAAGCTGTCCTTGATCCCGTTCTACGTCGTGCTCGCCCTGCCGTTCACGTACCGCTCGTTCGATGCCGGGCTGCGAGCGATCGATCTGCGGACATTGGTCGATGCGTCGCGCTCGCTCGGCGGCGGATGGTTCACGACATTTCGCCGAGTCATCGTCCCGAATCTTCGTTCAGCGATCATCTTCACCACTTTCTTGATCACCGCCGTCGTGCTCGGCGAGTACACGATGGCCGACGTGCTGCTGCGCAAGACGCTCCCGGTGTTCATGGCCGAGTACCGAGGTCGCGAGCCGCAGGGCGGCTACGGCCTCGCCCTGCTTGCGTTGGTGGTCACCACCGCGCTGTTTGGATTGCTGGGTCGGGTCACCCGCCCTCGCTCGGCCCGGAGTCCCGCTCCCACATCGCGACGGCGCGGCCGCCCGACCAGTCCAAGCCCGACCAGTTCAAGCCCGTCCATCTCTGGAGGAGAAGCCCGATGACTGCTCTCATGTTCTCGACGGCGCGCAAGACGTTTGGCCCGACCGTTGCGCTCGAAGGCCTCGACCTGTCGGTGAACGCCGGCGAGTTGATCAGCCTGCTCGGCCCGAGCGGTTGCGGCAAGACGACTGCCCTTCGTATCGCCGCCGGTTTCGAGAAGCCCGATAGCGGCACCGTGTCGGTGGCGGGAAGCGATATCACCCACGTGGCGCCTCACCGCCGCAACATGGGGATGGTCTTTCAGAGCTACAGCCTGTTCCCGAACCTGACCGTCAGCGAGAACGTCGCCTACGGATTGCGGACGCGCAAGGTCGGCAGCGCCGAGCGTCGCCAGCGCGTGGGTGAGATGCTCGAACTCGTGCAGCTGTCATCGATGGCCGGTCGGTACGGGCATCAACTCTCGGGCGGGCAACAGCAGCGGGTCGCGCTCGCCCGTGCCTTGGCCGTTCGCCCGGCGGTGCTGCTGCTCGACGAGCCGTTGAGCGCCCTCGATGCGAAAGTGCGCAGCTCGTTGCGTGATGAGATTCGCCGGATTCAGACCGAACTCGGCACGACGACGCTGTTCGTGACGCATGATCAGGAGGAGGCGCTGGGCATCTCCGACCGGATCGGGGTGATGTCGAACGGCCGCCTCGAACAACTCGGTACCCCGGCCGACATCTACCATCATCCGGTCAATGCGTTCGTCGCCCGGTTCATCGGCACGATGAATGAGTTCTCGGGGACCGTGCGGTCCGACGGCGCGGTGGGAGTCGGGCCGGTCGTCGTCGGGGTTCGGGCATGTACCGGAAGGAACGTCGGGAGCCCGGTGTCGTTGCTCGTCAGACCAGAGGACACGGTGCTCGTCGACCACCACGCCGGCGACGGTCTCAGCGGCACCGTTGCGGGAACGACCTTTCAGGGAGCAACCACCGTCGTTCACGTGCGTCTCGACCACGGCGACCACCTCGTCGCCGCCCACGTCGCCAGCGTCAAAGCCACCGAACTGACCCCGGCATCTCGCGTCGCGGTCCAGATCCGTGGCGATCACGCCGTCTGCGAGCCAGCGTAAGGATTGATGTCAACGCAAGGTCGTATTGTCTACCAGGGGGTGGTCATGCCGCCGTTGGGACGAATCGTGTTGCCGGTCATGAACCGTGATGCGTCCGACGCGAGATAGAGCACCGCGTAGGCCTGATCGATTGGTTCGCCGGTGATCCCGAGGGGGATCGATTGGCGACGGCTCTCGACGTAGTCGGCATGACGCGACGGGTCGAGGCTGCCGTCGACCACCGAGTGCCGGGTGTTCATCGGCGTATCGGTCCAGCCGGGGGCGATGCAGTTGACGCGCACGCCCATCGGGGCGACCTCGAGCGCCAGCGATCGGGAGTACTGATGGGCGGCCGCCTTCGCGGCGGCGTAGGCGGCGACCGCCGGAATCGCGATGTCGACGGCGCCGGACACGAAGTTGATGATCGATCCGCGCCCCTGGGTGATCATCACCTGGGCGGCGGCTTGCGAGCCGAACACGGTCCCCTTGAAGTTGACGGCGAAGACCCGGTCAAGCTCGGCTTCGGTGACGTGGAGCGGGGTGAGGTCGCCGATGACGCCTGCGTTGTTGACCATCACATCGAGCCGTCCGTACTGCTCGACCACCTTGGCGATCAGTGAGTCGACGGCAGCCTGATCGGCGACGTCGACCTGTTCGGTCGCCACACCATCGGCGCTATGCCAGTCGACCCCGACGACCTCGGCCCCGGCCGCGGTGAGCAGGTCGGCCGCGGCTCGACCGATCCCTCGCGCTGCGCCCGTGACGACCGCAACCCGGCCAGTCAGGTCGAATGGATCGAGATGGGGCGCGTTCGTCGTCACGGAGTGCTCCTTGCGTGGTGGGCCAGTCTGACGTGGTGAGCCGTAGCGGCCCACCGCGAGTAACCGCAGCATTTGATCATCGGCTGCAACCATGCGGCGGGCCCGGCCGGACCCAGGGGTCGACATCGCTGAACGAAGCCCGGGAGCGTCCGGTGGATGCGATGTTCCATATCCACCGGAGCTGCTCGGCGCGATCCCTGCCTCGGCCGTCCGAGGCGGAAGCGTCACACGAGTACGGAGCCCGGCGCGCCTGTGGCGCAGTATCCGAAGGTCGCGGTCGCACCCCGAGAGAGCGACTTGTTCCAATTCGCCCCGGTCACGGTCACGGCGGCGCCCTTGCGACTGAACGTTCCATCCCACGTGCTGGTGAACGAGCCGGCGAGGCTGAGACGAACCTTCCAGGCGACTGTGGAGGTAGTCGAGTTCACGATGACGCCCTGGGCGCAGTGCCCCGTGCCCCAATTCGAGGTCGTTACCAGCGTGAAGGTCACCGCTCCGGTGGGAGGCGGGGGAGTAACGGTGGTGGTGGTCGGGGCGACGGTGGTGGTTGGGGCAATCGTCGTTGTCGGCGCGACGGTTGTGGTGGTCGGGGCGCCGGTCGTTGTCGGCGCGATGGTTGTGGTGGTTGTTGCGACGGTGGTTGTGGTGGTCGGCGGGACCGCGGTGGTCGGTGCGACCGTCGTTGTCGTGGGGGGCGGAGGGGTTCCGCCGAGGATCACATCGCTGCAGCCGTAGAACGCCTCGGGACTGTCACTGCGTTGCCAGACTTGATACAGAATGTGGCGACCGGTACGGCCGGACAGATCGACGTCCGCCTCGTAGAGCGCTGAGGCCGGCGTCGGGCCGGAGTCGTGCACCAGATCGAGGTCGGCCCACCGCAATGGTTGGGTGACGTCGAAGCCGGGCTTGGTGATGTACCAACGGAAATAGAGCGTGGCGTGAGGTGCGGTGGCCTCGTGCGCGAGATGGTAGAGGCCGTTCGATTGAGGAGTGAGCGACTTCGCCATCCATTGGTCGCTCGCCCGATCGAACGCGGAGTACGCCGTCAGGCCGGCGCTACACAGGTGGCCGTCGGGGATTCTCGCCTGGTGGTTGCCGTTGGCGTCGGCGATTCGCAGGCTCATCCAGTCCCAAATCGCCGGTGAATTCTCTGCCCAGGCCAATGCACACATCGGGTTCTGGGGGTTGGAAAAGTCATCGAGGAATCGGCATGACCAGACCCGCGACGGTGGGTTGGTGGTGGTGCCGTGGGCGGCCGCAGGCGTTCCCTCGGTGAGCATCACCGCACCGAGGGCTGAGACCAGGAGTCCGGCCGCCACCGCCATGCCGGCCATAACATTCTTCGTCCGCATCGTCCATTGCTCCGTTCCTCGACCGAATGTGGTCGGATCCCTTTCATGGTAGGCGTTTGAGCACTTTGCGTGTAAGACCTGACCGACGTTGTCGGAGCTTCGGCATGATGGATGGAGTTGAGATCACGGTGAGGCGGAGGTCGTGTACGTATGGTCGTCAAGTCGTCGGAAGTCAGCGCCGGTGGTCGAAACTTGTCGGGGAGACACGATGACGCAGCAACCGGGTGACAGGGCGTCTGGCTTCCTCGCCTGGGCCGAGAGCGAGCACAGCCTTCGACCGGGTTGACCCGCGAATAGATCGACGGTTCCGATCGCGGCTGAGCTCAGCGACAGGAGCAGGAGTCGTCGGGAAGACCACGTTCTCCCACCGCGTCGCCGTTCGGAATGACGCCGAAGCCCGGTCCGCGCCGGACCTGCTCGCTTGACTACAACTCGGGCGTTGGTGGCATGCCGAGCAGACCTCGACCGTGTTGGATTCGGTGGGTGTCGTAGTCGGAGCCGAAGTGCAGTCGGCACGCCTGCACGTCACGCCAGTAGCGTTGCATCGGGTTCGATTCCAGAATGGCGCTCGCCCCGGCGCCCTGCCACAGCCGCTGGATGACGCCGATCACTCGGTCGGTGATGAAGGGGAAGGTGTAGAGCATCGAGTTGAACTCGTCCTCGGTGGGGCGCTCACCGCGCTCACCGAAGCTCTGCATCCGGTTGGCGAGTTCCCGCAAGTAGGCGGTGAGTGACTCGATCTCGTGCACCGATTCGGCCAGCCGCATCTGGCTGGCCGGGTTCAGCAGTCCGGGCGCATTGGTCATCACCGACCGACGAACCTTGGTGCGGTTTCGGTACTCCTCGATCATGCCATCGGCGCATCCGAGCGCAACGGCCGGGAAGAAGCAGGCGAACGACAGGGCGAACGGCACGCGGCTCCCCCAGTTGTCGACCGTTCCGGCCCCCCGGCTGCGGTTGTAGACCATCGCCGTGACCTCTTCGGACCGGATGCTCGGCACGAAGAGGTTGTCGAAGACCAGGTCGTGCGACCCCGAGCCGCGCATGCTCATCGACCGCCAGGTCTCATCGATCGTGAACTGGCTGCGATGGGCCATGAACAGATGCGGGCGATAGTTGCGACCCGGGAATTGGGCATCGCTGGGGTCAGGCACGCCCGCGCCGACCATCACCCATTCGGCGTGTTGGCATCCGCTGGACCAGCGCCCGCGGCCCGAAACGACGAAGCCGCCGTCGACGAGTTTGGCCTTCATCGCCGGGGTTCCCGATGACGAGATGAGCGTGTCGGGGCCGGTGGCGAAGACCTCCTGCTGGATCGACGGGTCCCAGTGGCAGACGGCGATCTGGTGCACGTTCATCACGCCGGTCACCCACCCGGTCGACGGGCAGGCCTTCGAGACGGTGCGGACCCCGTCGAGGAAGTCCCACAGGTCACGCTCGGCACCGCCGTACTGCTTGGGGGCCAGGGCGCGGACGAAGCCGGCCTGTCGGATGATCTCGATGTTCTCGGGTGGTACGGACCGCGCGTCCTCGGTCTGGTTGGCGCGCGCTGCGATCTGGTCGAGATATGGCCGGACACGCTCGGACAATGTCGCCGGTGCCGCGGTCGGAGTTGTCGCTCCCATTGAATTTCCCCACTGTCCCTAGGCCGCGAGCCGAGCGATGACCGCCTCTGCGGCACCGACGATCTCGTCGGCCTGGTCCATTCGCTGACGAACACCTTCGGCCCGGATGAACGAGATGTCCCACATGCCGAGGAACAACAGCAGCATCCGGGTGACCGGCTCCTGGTAGTCGAACGCGTTGACCGGTGCCTCGGAGTAGTCGCCTCCCCGGGCCTCGACGACGAACACCCGCTTGCCGAACAGCAGGCCGCGGCTCACACCCGGCCCGGCGTACTCGAATGTCTTGCCGGCGACGGTCACGTGGTCGAACCATGCCTTGAGCTGCGAGCAGATCGTGAAGTTGATCATCGGCGATCCGATGACCAGGATGTCGGCCGCCATCAGCTGATCGATCAGCCGATCCGAGATGGCGATCGCCGCCACCATCGCCTCGGTGCGCTCGTCGGGTGGGGTCATGAATGCGGCGAGCAGGTCGGGCCCCAGGTGCGGCAACGGGTCGGTGACCAGGTCGAGCGTGTCGACCTCGATGTTGGCGTGGTTGGCTACCCACGTCTCGACGAGCTTCGTCGAGAGCTGGCGGGTCAGCGACATCCCCATCGTCGGGCTGGACTGAATATGCAAGAGCCGAGGCACACGTTCCCCACTTTCTGTACGGCATTGCGGACCAGCGCACCGTACGTGGCGTCCGTCACATCCGTCAACTTGACTATTCCGATGTAATACATCGAAAACTCCGATGTGACGATTCGATCGACGAACCTGAACATGATCCCCGTTCTGCAGGCATTGCTCGATGAAGTGAGCGTCGCCGGTGCTGCCCGACGGGTCCACCTCTCGCAGCCGGCCGTCAGCGGCATACTGGCCCGGCTTCGCGACGAACTCGACGACCCCCTGCTCGTGCGCGTCGGACGTTCCATGCGCCTGACGCCGCGCGCATTGCAGCTTCGCCCTCAGGTCGACCAGCTCTGCGCGGAGATCGAGCGGCTGTTCCAGCCGGTGATCTTCGACCCGGCCACGGCCAACACCAATTTCGTCATCGCCGCCCCGGATCATCTCGCGTTCCTACTCAGCAAAGCGCTGCTCGGCAGATTGCACGACGAGACGCCGGGAATCCGGATTCGGTTCGTCGACGTTCCGACCAACCTCGACGCGCTGCTCCACGACCGCACCATCGACCTCGCGGTGTGCGGCCACTTCAACATGTGGCCGACGGTCAGGTACAAGTCACTCCTCCACGAGCGCATCGTCGTCGTCGTTGCCACCGACCATCCGCTGGCGAAGCGGCGCAACGTCCGCTCGGCGGAGCTGGTGAAGTACCCCGGCGTCAACATCTTCACCGGGGTCGCATCGTCGCCGGAGGGTTCTCGGCCGACCACCGGCCTGCCGAGCCTCGACTGGTCACCCCAGATTTATCTCGGTCAGTTCACCGACGCCGTATTGCTCGCCGTCGAGTCACCCAACGTCGCCCGCGCTCCCGCGTCGCTAGCGGGGTTCCTCAGCGCAATGCTGCCGCTCGCCGTGTTGAATCTCAGCGGCGAGGAGGATCGGATCGACACGGGCATGTTCTGGGCCCCGATCCACGATGCAAGCCCCGAACATGCGTGGCTGAGAACGGTGGTGCAGGAGAGCGTTGGTACCTTCGAAGCGTTCGAGCGTTGAGACCCGCTCGGCGTGCGGTGCTTCCGAGTCACAGCTCGATGCCGCCCGATACGGGGACGACCGCGCCGGTGATAAATGAACCCGCCCGCGACGACAGGAAGATCGTCGCGCCGGCGGCATCGTCTGGCTCGCCGGTGCGATGAAGCGGCACCCGACCCACGAGTGCCTCGTAACGGCCCGGATCGTTGAAGACGTGCGCCATCATCTTCGATCGGAACGGCCCGGGGGCGACGGCGTTGACCGTGATGTGGTCGTCGGCAAGATCGATTGCGAGATGCTTCGTCAACATGTGCACGCCGGCCTTCGATGCCGAGTATGCCCAATTGTTGGCCCCGCGCCGGGGTGAGGTCAGTCCGTTGACCGAGCCGATGTTGATCACACGGGCCGGATCAGCGCTCGTCGCCGCAGCGCGCAGGAGGGGCAGCAGTTGTTGGATCAAGACGAAGACGCCCTTGAGGTTCAGGTTGAGCACTCGGTCGAACCCGTCGGCGGGGTAGGTGTCGATCGGACTGCCCCACGACGCCCCAGCGTTGTTCACGAGCACATGAATCCGTTGCTCGCGCCGGCCGAGCTCACCGACCAGCGCGTGGACACCATCGACGTCGCCGAGGTTCGCTGGAATCGCAGTGCACTCGCCGAAGTCGGCGAGTCGACCGGCCGTCGCTTCGAGCACCTCGGCGTCGCGCGAGGCGATGTAGACCCGCGCACCCGCTCTCACGAAACCCTCGGCAATCATCTCGCCGATGCCGCGGCCCCCTCCGGTGACCACAACCACCTTGCCGGCCACCCCGAAGAGGTCGGCCACATATGTGGGCTGCACCCCGTCCGTCGCGCTTGTCATCGATGCTGCTCCTCTGTGTGGTTCGCGCCGCCGATGCTCGCGTGACTGCTCCGATACACGAGAGCGCCGCGTTCGCGTGCACGCTCGATCATCGCAACGGGCGTCGGCAGATCGTTATGCATTGTTGCAGTCGACGCCCTGCCGGGGAACCATGATGGACCCGTGATGATGTCCTACTACCATGACGCACGGGCCGAACTCACGTCTCCGAGCTCACCATTTGCGGTCACCGAGATGCTGGTCCGCGGGTATCCGTGCAGGGTTTTCTCCACCGCTGCGCCGAATCTGCGGGTGCTGTGGGAGACCACCGGTCAGTATGCGGATCGCGTTTACCTGGTTTACGAGGATGAGCGATACAGCTACGCCGAGATCCGCGCCCAGGTCCGCAGCCTGGCTGCCGTCCTGTCGAGCGAGCACGGTGTGGGCTCGGGTGATCGCGTCGCGATTGCCATGCGCAACTACCCCGAATGGGTGGTGGCCTACTGGGCCACCGTCTGTATCGGCGCCGCGGTGGTGGGGGTGAATGCGTGGTGGACCTCCGCGGAGATGACACACGGCCTACTCGACTCCGCCCCCAAGGTGCTGATCGCCGATGACGAGCGCATCGAGCGCGTCCTGCCAATACTCGACGAGGTCCGGGCGGACCACCCGATGCACCTCATCGCGGTGCGGTCGCAACGCGCCCTGCCTACCGACGCCAGCCGGTGGTCGACGGTCGTCGCCGATGCCGTCGATCCTGTCAGCCTGCCCGACGCGACGATCAACCCCGATGATGACGCATGCATCTTCTACACGTCGGGCACGACGGGATTTCCCAAGGGAGCCCAGCTCACCCACCGCGGGTCCGTCCACAACGTGATGAACATGGCATTCATGGCTGCCGCGGCCACGCTGGGGACCGCGAAGACAGTCGCCGCTGGCGCGATCGAAGCCGACCCTGTGATCCCGCCGCCCGCGCAACCGGTGTACTTGGCGCCGACGCCGCTGTTTCACGTCACCGCGAACAACTGCAACCTCCACCCGGCCACAGTCAATGGTGGGCGGATGGTGTTGATGCACAAGTGGGATCCGGCTCGGGCGCTTGAACTGATCGAGCGCGAACGCGTCACGAACTTCTCCGGTGTGCCGACGATGAGTCGCGAACTGCTGCTCCATCCCGACTGGACCACTCGTGACACGTCGTCGGTCCGCTCCATGGGTGGCGGTGGTGCCGCGCTGCAACCCGATCTGGTGGGCAAGATCGACAACGCCCTGGCCAACGGAGTGCCGGCAACCGGGTACGGCCTCACCGAGACGCATGGCATCATCGCCCGCAACTCGGCGCGCTACTTCGTGGCCAGACCGTCGTCGTGCGGGCCGGTGGTGCCCACGATCGAGATCAAACTGGTCGACGATGATGGCCACGACATCGCCCCGTCGGCCGACGCCGTGGGGCAACTCTGTGTACGCGGCGCCATCGTGATCAAGGGCTATCTCAATCGTCCCGAGGCGACGGCCGACGCGATCCGCGAGGGCTGGTTGAACACCGGCGACATCGCCCGTATTGACGAGGACGGCTTCGTCTACATCGTCGACCGGGCCAAGGACATGGTCATCCGCGGCGGCGAGAACGTGTACTGCCACGAGGTGGAAGTGGCGATCTACCGGCACGATGCTGTTGCCGAGGCCGTCGTGTTCGGCATCCCGACGAACGTCTGGGCGAGGAAGTCGGCGCCGCTGTCGTCCTGCGCGACGGGGGCATCTCTGGCGGCTGACGATCTTCGTTCGTTTCTCGCCCAGACCTTGGCAAGGTACAAGGTGCCGTCGCAGATCTGGTTTCTCGATCGACCCCTCCCGCAGAACGCCAATGGAAAGTTCGTCAAGCGGGAGCTGCGCGAGCGGCTGACGGGTGTGGCGTGACCCGGTCGAGCGGGTCGACGTCGCCCGCTACGCTCTGCGTCGACAAGGAGGCTCGGCATGCATGACCTGGTGATTACAGGAGGGACCGTCGTTGACGGAACCGGCGCTGCGATGCGCCGAGCCGACGTCGCGATCGACGACGGCATCATCACCGCGGTCGGCTCCGATCTCGGCGCGAGTCGACGGGTCATCGACGCCGAGGGGCTCACGGTGACCCCTGGCTGGGTCGACATCCACACCCACTACGACGGTCAGCTCACCTGGGATCCGGTGCTTGCGCCGTCGTCCACCAACGGCGTCACATCCGTTGTCGTGGGCAACTGTGGAGTCGGGTTCGCCCCGGCGCACGCTGATCGGCACGACTGGCTCATCCAACTGTTGGAAGGGGTTGAGGACATTCCCGGCACGGCGCTGACCGAGGGGATGACCTGGGGGTGGACCTCGTTCCCCGAGTTCCTTGATGTGCTCGATCAGCGGCGCTGGACCGTCGACGTCGGCACCCAGGTTCCCCATGCCGCGCTGCGCACGTTCGTGATGGGTGAGCGCGGTGCCGACCATGCCACTCGGGCCGATGCCGACGAGATCGCCGACATGGCCGATCTGTGCGAGGAGGGTCTGCGGGCGGGTGCGCTTGGCTTCACCAGCTCGCGCACGACCGCCCATCGCACCAGCCGCGGCGAGCAGATCTGCACGCTGACAGCTTCGACGGAAGAGGTGTTGGGCATCTCGTCAGCACTGCGCAAGACCGGGTCGGGCGTGATGCAGTTGATCTCCGACGCCTACCAATCGCCCGATCTCGACCTTGTGGCGACGGAGACCGACCTGCTCGGCATCATCGCCCGTCAGCTGGGGCGGCCACTCAGCTTCACCGTGCAGCAGAACGACGAGACCCCCGACCGTTATCGGTCGCTGCTGGGCTCGATCGCGCGAGTGGAATGCGCAGGGGGCACACGCTCGGGCGCAGGTGGCAGTACGACCCATCGGCGTGCTTACCGGAATGACTGCGACGGCCAATCCGCTGAACTTCTGCACGAGCTTCCGACCATTGCGCAACCGATCGCTCGCCGAGAAGGTCGCATTCGTTCGCAATCCCGACAACCGGGCGCGTCTGCTCGCAGAACATGCCGCGGTGGTCCGCACCGGGTCTCATCATCTCGCCCACAGCGGCTACAGCCGGATGTATCCGCTGACCGATCCACCGAACTACGAGCCGACCCCCGAGTGACAGCGTCGCCGGGCTGGCCGCGGCCGCCGGTCGTGATCCGCGTGAGGTCGTCTTCGACCTGCTACTCGATGACGACGGTCGACGTCTGCTGTACATCCCGCTGATGAACTACGCCGCCGGCAACCTCGACGACGTACGCGAGATGTTGACGTCTCCACACGCGATCATCGGGCTGTCCGACGCCGGTGCCCACTGCAACTCGATCTCCGACGGCTCGTTTCCGACGACCGCGATCACCCACTGGACCCGTGACCGCACCCGCGGCGACCGGTTGCCGCTCGAGATGATGGTCCACCATCAGACCCAGCGAACCGCGGCTCACGTCGGATGGCTTGACCGAGGCGTCATCGCCCCCGGCTATCTCGCCGATATCAACGTCATCGACATGAACCGACTGGCGCTTCAGCCGCCCCACATCGTGGCCGACCTTCCTGCCGGAGGGACCCGGCTCTTGCAAGAAGCCGTGGGGTACGTCGCCACCATCAAGCGTGGCGCAGTGACCGTCGCCGAAGGCGTCCCGACGGATGCCCGACCGGGCCGGCTGGTGCGCGGCGCTACCCGTTCACCGCGCTAGCGCGGCAAAGTCAACGGTGCGAATATTCCTTCCGAGGATCTCCGGAAATTCCTTCCGAGGATCTCTAGTAGTCTCGGAATGTTCCGACTGACCGCGATGTACAACGTTTCGTTGACGACATGCGACGAAATGCATTAGTCTCCCCGTGAAGGCCGTCGTAGGGAGCGCCGCAAGGCGCGCGATGGAGGGGTTCCATGGCGTCGACAAGGGCGATCGTGGCATGCATCCCTCCCTACACCAGCTCGGAAGATCCGACAACCAAGGGGGAAGTTCATGATCAGTCCATTCAGAACGCGGGGTCTCGCGGCCGTCGCACTCGTGAGTTCGCTTGCGCTCGCAGCATGCGGGAGCAGTGCCGGCAGCACCGACGCGCCGACTACTGCCGCGCCGCCGGTGACGCAAGCCGCTGCGCCGGCGACCGAGGCTGCTGCTCCCGCGACCGAGGCTGCTGCTCCCGCGACCGAGGCTGCTGCGCCGGCGACCGAGGCCGCCACTCCAGAGACGGAGCCTGCGGCACCGTCGAACGAGGGAAAGACCATCAAGGTCGGCCTGGTCAACCAGGACTCCGGGCCCGTGCCCTTTCCCGACTTCCGGGCCGGGGCCGAGGTGGCCATTCAGAACATCAACGACAACGGCGGGATCAACGGGGCGACCCTTGAGGTCGTCTCGTGCGCGACCAGCCTGTCGCCCGAGTCGTCGATCAACTGCGCCACCAAGATGATCGAGGAAGGCGTGGTGCTCGCCTACACGGGCGCCGACTTCACCGCCGAGGCGGCGCTGCCCGTCTACACCGAAGCAGGCATTCCGCTGCTGACCACCGTTGGATGGGGGCCATCTCTGGAGACGGCAGCCGGCGTCCACATCCTGGGCAGCGCCAATGCGGCCACCGCAGTCGGGGCGTTCGCCCTTCTGCAGGAGTTGAAGCTGACCAAGGTCGCTCTGGTGCACGATGCGGTGCCGGCCGCTCTCGCCTTTGCGCAGAACACTGCGGCACCCCTGGCCAAGACCATGGGCATCGAGCTGCAGTTGATTCCTCTCGACCCCGCTGCGCCCGACCTCGCCGCGGCAGTGGCGACGGCCCAGGCGGGCGGCGCCGAGGCGTTCTGGGGCATCCAAGCCGAGCCGGGCTGTGTTGCCCTCGTCACCGCCGCATTGGACGCAAGCTTCGACGGTCCGATCATCGCCGGTTCGTGCACCGACTACATCAACGCCATCGGTGAGTCGACCGTCGGAACCTATTCGGTCCTGACCCAACTCGTGCCCGACACCGGCGGCGGGGCCTCGGCCGACATCGCCACGCGACTCACCGACTTCCAGAAGCTGATGGCTGACGCCGGCCAGGAGAAGGTCATCAGCAGCAACTCCATCGCCGCCTTCGGCGCCTGGACCGAGCTGGCAACGGTGTTGTCGGGGATCGACGGTGACATCACTGCCGAGTCGGTTGATGCGGCGTTGTCCGCGGACAAGGTGATTCCGGGTTGGTTCCGCCCAGACATCAACTGCGGCGCCAAGGCGTGGCCCGATGTGGCGGCGTACTGCAGCGCGCAGGTTTCCGTGTGGGAGGTCGAGAAGAAGGCCGACGGCACGCTCGGTCGCAAGGTGAAGATCGACTTCTTCGACAGCTACAAGCGCTCCACCGGCAACTAACGACGAGCCGACCGCCTGATGCAGGGGCCCGCCAGGGTCCCTGCATCAGGCTGGCTCCATGTCTATGAGTCAATACCTTTCTTTCGCTGTCATCGGGTTGGCCTTCGGCTGCCTCTATGCGGGCATCGGCATGGGCGTGGTGGTGACGTACCACGGCTCCGGCGTGATCAACTTCGGTACCGGAGCCATCGCCATGTGGGGTGCCTATGTGTACGCCGAGCTCCGCGAGAAGGGCGATCTCGTGCTGCCGGTGGCCATCGTTCCCCACCGGATCTCGCTCGGCGACAAGGTCGGCTTCGTGCCGGCCTTTCTGTGTGGTGTCCTGATTTGCGCGGGGCTCGGCCTGCTCGCGCACTTCCTCGTCTTCCGGCCGCTCCAGGCCGCTCCCGTGCTGGCCAAAGTGGTGGCGTCCGTCGGCATTCTGCTGTTTCTCCAGGCGCTCGCCGCGCTGCAGTTCGGCACGGCCTCCAAGGGGGTCGCTCCCATCTTTGGCAAGAAGATGCTCTCGATTGGCGGCACGAGCTTCCCTCGTGATCGTCTCTGGCTCGCGGGCTGTGCGATCGGTGTCGCGGTCATGCTGGCTGCGTACTTCCGGTGGGCCCGGTTCGGTCTGGCCACCAGCGCCGCTTCTGAGAACGAACAGGCGACTGCGCTGGCCGGCTACTCGCCGCAGCGGCTCGCGGCGAGCACCTGGATCTTGGCCAGCGTCGTGGCAGGTGGCCTCGGCATCCTGGTGTCACCGGCGACCCCGCTGACCTCGGGGACGTACTCCTTGGCCATCATTCCGGCGCTCGCAGCGGCGCTCATCGGGCGGCTGCGGTCGATCGGGGTCACTGCGACTGCCGGCCTTGCGCTCGGCGCGTTCCAATCGATCGTGACCTTCCAGACGGGCAAGTCGTGGTGGCCGAAGTGGGCGATCACCGGGCTCAGCGATGCCGTGCCATTCGTCTTGATCATCATCGGACTGTTCATCTGGGGTGATCGGCTACCGACTCGTGGCGCGCTGCGGACGCCTCGACTTCCCGCCGTACCCCGACACGCTCCCCGGCCGATCGTGGTCGTGCTGGCGACGGCAATCGCCGGAGTCGCCATCCTGGTGACGTCGGGTGGCTACCGGTTCGGGGTCATCACCAGCATGGCGGTGACCGTCATCATGTTGTCGTTCGTCATCGTCACGGGCTTCGTCGGACAGATCTCTCTCGCCCAGTCGGCGATCGCCGGTGTCGGGGGCTATGCGCTCTCGCGGTTGACGACTGATCTCGGAGTTCCGTTCCCGTTGTCGCTGCTGGCCGCGAGCCTCGTTGCCGCCGGGTTCGGTGTCGTGATCGGCATTCCCGCGCTGCGGGTTCGTGGTGCCAATCTCGCGGTGGTGACGTTGGCGGCCGCCGTCGCCCTCGAACGGTTTGTGTTCCGCAACCCGGAGTTCACCAAGCCGGTCGGGAACAAAATCACCAAGCCGGCCATTTTCGGTCTCAACCTGGCCATTCAAAGCGGCCGGAACGTCGCTCGATGGCAGTTCGGCGTGATGGTGCTCGTCGTCGTGGTGTTCGCGGCGCTGGCCGTGAGCAACCTGGCAAGGAGCGCGTCCGGTCGACGTTTCCTGGCTATCCGGTCCAACGAACGCGCCGCGGCGGCGGCCGGTGTCGACGTGGCCAAAAACAAGCTGGTCGCCTTTGCGATGTCGTCATTTCTCGCCGGCCTCGGCGGGTCGCTCATCGGGTACAGCCGGGGGCAACTCTCGGCCGACAGCTTCACGGCCGCGGTCGGGCTGGGCTTCCTGGCGTTCGCCTATCTGGGTGGCATCACGTCGGTGAAGGGAGCGATCGTTGCCGGAACACTGGCGCCCCTCGGTGTCGGGTTCGTCGTGCTCGATCGTCTGCTCGACCTCGGGAACAGCTACGGCGTCTTCGGCGGGCTCAGCCTGATTCTTACCGCGGTGATGAATCAGGAAGGCATCGCCGGAGCGACCCGCAAGTCCCGCCGAACGCGTGAGGCTCCATCGCCGGAACCCGTCGCGCCGGTAACGGCAACGGCAACGGCTTCGCCGGGTCGAGCGGCGCGGCCTGCAATGTCGGAGGTGGCGCTGCGAGCCAGCGGGATCGGTGTGCGGTACGGCGGTGTTGTCGCCAACGACGACGTCTCGTTGGAAGTGCGGGCCGGTCAAATCGTCGGTCTCATCGGTCCGAACGGTGCGGGCAAGACAACGTTCATCGATGCAGTGAGCGGCTTCACCCCGTTCGTCGGTTCGCTGCATCTCGCCGGCCAGAATATTGCGACTTTGTCGCCGCACGCTCGGGCGAGGGCGGGCCTGAGCCGCACGTGGCAGTCAATCGAACTCTTCTCCGACCTCACTGTCGCCGAGAATCTCCGGGTCACCAACGACCGCATGACGGTTCGATCGGTGATGTGGGATGTCATTGCCCCCAGTAGGGGAAACGCCGTCGACGTCGCCTGGCCGCTCGAGCTGCTCGGGCTCGCCGAGCATGGCCGCACCGACCCGACCACGTTGCCGTACGGCAAGCAGAAGCTCGTCGGGGTGAGCCGGGCGCTGGCGGGCAACCCCCGCGTGCTGCATGCTCGACGAGCCCGCCGCCGGACTCGACACCGATGAGAGCCGAGTGCTCGGCCGACGCCTCTCGGCGATCGCCGAGCGAGGCATCGCCGTGCTGCTCGTCGACCACGACATGGGTCTCGTGCTTGACGTGTGCGACTACGTCTACGTACTTGACTTCGGTCGGATCATCGCTCACGGTCGACCCGCCGATGTTCGGGCCAACCCGATTGTCATCGATGCCTATCTGGGCACTGGCGGGAAGTGACGATCATGAGTGTCATCAACGTCACCGGCTTGACGGCCGGCTACAGCGGACTTCCGGTCGTCCGCAACCTCAATCTCCACGTCGACGCCGGGGAGGTCGTCGCCCTGCTCGGAGCGAATGGAGCCGGCAAGACGACCACGCTCCTCACCATCGGCGGTGTGCTCCCGGCCATCAGCGGCGCCATCGAAGTGTCGGGTGAGTCGACGATCGGTGTGCCGGTACATCGCTTGGCTCGTCGAGGGCTGGCGCTCTTGCCGGCTGACCGGGGAATCATCTTTCAGTTGACGGCGGAGGAGAATCTCCGGCTGCATCGGCGCAAGAAAATTTCCGGTGCCGAGTCCGCGCTCAAGTACTTCCCCGAGCTGACGCGGCTCCATCGATCGCCGCGCCGGGTTGCTGTCGGGGGGTGAACAACAGATGCTCGCTCTCGCCTGCAAACTGGAGTCACGGCCCACCGCACTGATGGTCGACGAGATGAGCATGGGGCTTGCGCCCCTCGTCGTGGAACGGCTCCTGTCGATGGTCCGTGACATCGCATCCGAAACGGGCCTCGCCGTGTTGCTCGTGGAGCAGCATGTCTCGGCGGCCCTGCAGGTGTGTGATCGGGGCTATGTGCTCAGCCACGGCGAGCTCGTCGCCGAGGGCACAGCCGAAGAACTCACCAACAACCGCCAACTGCTGACGAGCAGCTACCTCGGCGAAGCGAACCCGGGCGACTGAGCGTCATCCAGCGCAGGGTCGCCGTCACGTCAGGTGCTCCAGACGACGGGCATGCTGAGCGGGCCACGAAAGACCATTCCGCTCCAGGCCACCGCGGCCGCGTCTGGGTCGAGTCGCAGGTTGGGCAGACGGTCGAAGACCGCCGGCAGCGTGATCGTGCTGACCGACGAGCGGGCCGCCCACGCGCCGATGCAGTAGTGCGGCCCCCCGCCACCGAACGCCACATGGCTGGGGCCCGTGCGATGGATGTTGAACGTGTCGGGGTTGTCGTAGACACGCTCGTCGCGGTTGGCCGATGCGATGATGGCGGCGACCTTGTCGCCCGGCTGGAGGGCGACCCCCGCGAGCTCGACCGGCGCAGCGACCGCACGGATGAACATGCCGATCGGTGACACCCACCGGCATGACTCGTCGAACACCGCCCGCCACAGCGACGGGTCGGCATACACGTCGGCCAACTGGTCGGGGTTGGTCAGCAAGCCGTAGATGGCCGTGAGCATCACGTCGCGGGGCTCGTTCAAGCCACCGCCGATGCTGATCATGATGTTGCTGTACATCTGCTCAGGGGTCATCGGGTCGTCGGAGTTGACCATCGAGGAAATCATCGAAGCATCCGGTGTGCGCCGCACCCGTGCCGCGGCGGCATCGACGGCGGTGATCACGCCCACCCGCGCCGCAAAGCCACGCGCCCAGACGTCGGGGTCATCCATCACGTTGCCGCCGGAGTCGATGATCCCCTTGCACCACTCGATCAGTTCCTCGGGCGACACCCCGTCGAAACCCAGGAACGAGGCCAGGTTCTTCGCCGCCAGCGGCGTCGCAAAGTCAGCGAAAAGGTCGGCTCGGCCGTGACTCGCCAACTCGTCGAGCAGTTCGGCCGTATTGGAGCGGAAGACAGGTTCCCAGTGCTCGCGGACCACTCGGGGCCGCAATGGACCCTCCATCATCCGCCGGAGGCGGAGATGGTCGTGTGGGCCGTCGAACGTCATCAACGTCTCACCGACGACCCGGTTCTCCGGCGCATCGTCCTCGTGGGCCGTGAACGTCTCGGTGTCCTTGCTGACGGTGACCACGTCGGAGTACCGGGTGATGAAGTGACGTCCCATCGCCGGCACGAACGCCACCGGGCTGTCGCGGCGCAGCGCGGCGTAGATGGGGTAGGGGTCGGTGAAGAGCTGCCCCATGTCGACGTCGACGGTCGGGGCGGAGGTCGCAGACATCGTGATGGTGCTACGCGTTGGCGACTTGGCGGTGGAGTTCGAGCATCTGCGTGGTCCACTCGGCCGTGTGGCCGCTCAGACCGCATTCGGCGGCCACACCGAAGTTGGCGATGTGACGGGTTGCGGCAGCCATCCGGCGGCCCGCACCCTCCACGCCATCTTGGGGATGCAACAGACCGAGAAACAGCCCCGTGTCGGACGGCAGGTTCAAACCGTCGAGCGGAACGAAGTAGTCATCGTCGTCCCGGTCGATGGGCACGGGCATGTGGACCCAATTCACCGGACGGTGCACCCGGGCGAAGATCTCGTTGGCGACTTCCACCATCAACCCGGTATCGGCTGGTTCCTTGAAGTGCTTGTTGCCGTTGTTGCCGTAGCAGATGTGGTAGCCCACCTCGACGCCAATCGGCACGGCATTGCCGAGCCGCGCCAGCCGTTGGATCATGCCTTCCTGGTCGCCCTTCAGGAACGAGGGGAACAGGTCGGTCTCCAAGACGGCGATCTCGGCGGCGACGTCCCACTGGATGGCCAGCTCGTCGTGCGCAACGGCCGCGGCGATCTCGGCGACCTCGCGCAACAGGGCGGCCTCGATCGCCGGCTCCAGGGCCGCTTGGTCCGGCAGGTCGATGAAACCACTGAGCAGCGGAAGCGGCGTCGGCAGGGAGACCTGAAACCGTACGCCCTCGGCGATACGTCCGGCCTGCTTCAGCTCGGCGAAAATCGCGTACGATTCCAGGGCGACTGCGGCATAGCCGAGGCTGTCGAATCGAACGTCAGCCGCCGAGACACCGGGCTTGATCGTGTACTTTCCGACTTGCTTGTACTCGGTCGAATCCGACTCCGGCGGCTCCAGCTGATGCAGGTATGGAGAGCCGGCCATCGTGGCCACCTGCCAGGCGACCCACCGGCCCCGTTCGCCCGTCTCCCCGTCGGGGATTCGTCTGACCGCGGGACCCGCGATGGCCGCGACGTGCTCGAATACTTCTCGGGCGCGGGAGAAACTCAGGCTCCCTACAAGATGCGCTGATCGGTTCACCATGTTGTGCTCCTGTCTCGGGCTCAGTGTGGGTGACGTTAGCCCAGATTCTGGGCTGAGTAAGACATTGTGAAGGTTGCCGTCTGAACAATGTCATGTATTTCGGCGAACTCCGACCCGCGAGGTGCAATTGTCACCCGGTTATGGCACAACCTGTTGACGGCCGTCACCACAATAGCTATGCTTCCGTCAACCTCAACGGGGGTTGATTGGGTCGCAGTGGTCGAACGGTTTGTGCGCACCCGGCGAACGTTGAGCGCTGTACACGTGGGCCGACCGCACCAGGAGCGATCTCTAATGCCGATCGAATTCGGAATCTTCGACCACATCGAGGCATCTGGAGACACGCCCGCCGAAGAGATCTATGAGCACCGGATCGCCTTCCTGAAACGGGCCGAGGCCGGTGGATTTTCCGCGTTCCACCTCGCCGAACATCACGGTCACCGGCTGTCGATCGCGCCGACCGCTGCCGTATTCCTCGCCGCGTTGGCCCGCGAAACCACGCGGATGAAACTCATCCCGACGGTCGTGTGCCTCCCGTTGCACGACCCGGTGCGCCTCTTCGAGGACCTCGCCATGGTTGACGTGCTCTCCCATGGTCGACTCGAGATCGGCGTCGGCAAGGGTATTACGCCGTTTGAACATCTGCAGTTCGGCCACGACCCCGACGAGGGCAGCGATCGAGCAGCTGACATCCTCACGATGCTGCTACGGGCCTGGGAGACCGGGATCATGTCGAGTGAGGGCTCGCGCTTCTACAGCTTCCTCGAACTCAAGCTTCCGTGGGCGCTCAAGCAGAAGCCGCACCCGCCGCTGTGGACCGCCGGAAACCTCGAAGCGGCCGCGAGGCGCGGCCACAACTTCATCGCTCCGTTCACGATGACGGCCGCGGCCCGGGGTCGGTATGACGACCTGCGCGCCGAAAGCCGCCTGGTACCTGGACACCACAACCCGCATGTCGCCGAGCCCACGATTGCGCAGTGCCAAGGCGTCATCATCGGCGCGACGAACGAGGAGGCCGAGGCTGCCGCCCGCCGGGTCTGGACGGGCTACGCACAGCAGCTCCTGCAAGCGCACGGCACGGTTCCACCGCACCTACAGACCGGTCTGCCTGACTCACCCGACACCCATCTCGCGGCGTCGCAGCTGCTGCGGGACCCGGTCGACGCCGGGATGGTGGTGTGCGGGAGCGTGGAGCGGGTACGCGCCTACTACCTCGAGCGAGCCAGGGATGGCTTCGCCAACCACTTCGTGGCCATGCTTCCCTTCGGCACGATGACCGTGGCCGAGACCGAGCGAACGATGGATGGTTTCATCGACGTCATCATCCCCGCCGTTCGCGAATTCGAACGCGAACGCGACGGGGTGCTCGCCACCTCCGGCAGCAACTGACCGACGAGGAGATCGACATGGCGTTAGAGAGTCAACTCATAGCCGTACAGGGACAACCCGTTGAGGTGCTCGAAGCCGGACAAGGTGCACCGCTCGTGTTCCTCCACGGCGGCGGCATCATCGAAGGGGTCGACTTCCTCGCCCCGTTGGCCGACCGGTTCCACGTGTATGCGCCGTTGCTTCCCGGCTATGGCCGCAGCGAACCCAACCTTGGACTGACCAGTCGCGAGACGGTCGCCGACCATCTCGGCCTGGTGCTTGACGTACTCGGCCTTGACCGGGTGCACCTTGCGGGTCATTCGCTCGGCGGTTGGCGTGCGGCCTCGTTCGCCGCGATGCATCCCACGCGGGTCGACCGCCTGGTGCTCGCCGCGCCATTTGGCATGGACGTGCCCGGCCACCCGCCGTTCAACATGATGGCGGCCACGCCGGCAGAGCGTCGCGTGGTCCTGACCTACGACTCGAACGTTTGGGTCGGCCGAATTCCCACGGGCCCCGACCCCGATCCCGCGTTCGACGCGGCCCGGGGCAAGGAACATCAGGCGATGGGTCGTTTTTCACCCGGCCCGGCCGATGCCGCGCTGCCTGGCATCGTGGCTGCGGTTGCCGCGCCGACGCTGGTCTTGTGGGGCGAAGGTGACCGCTTGATCCCGGTTGCTCACGCCGCCGAGTGGGCCAAGCTGTTGCCGAACGCCACTGTTCAAATCTTCGATGGTGCCGGGCATCTGTTCTTCCATGAGCGGCCAGCTGCCGTCCAGGCCCTCGCCGAGTTCTTTCACTAGACGTTCAAGCACCACACCTGGCATCACGCCCACACCGACATCACAAGGAGAGTCCCGTGACCTTTCTACGCAATCGCTGGTACGTCGCAGCATGGTCCGACGAGGTCCAAGGTGAGCCAATCGGCCGCAAGATTCTGGGCGAGGACGTCGCCATTTACCGCACGGCGAGCGGCAAGGCCGCGGCCGTCAACTCGGTGTGCCCTCACCGGATGGCCCCGTTGGAATACGGGGTCGTCATCGGCGAGAACCTCAAGTGCCGATACCACGGTCTCCAGTTCGCCCCCGATGGCGGCTGCGCCGTCATCCCCAGTGGCGTTCGATCGCCGAACATGCGGACGAAGGGATACCTCCTCTCGGAAGGCGACGGCGTGATCTGGCTGTGGTACGGCGACGACGATCAGGTGGTCGACCCACCCGAGGTTATGAACCTGCGCGGCGAGCACGGCGCGACCATCCGCGGCCATCTCCCGATCGACGCGCACTACCAACTCGTCGTCGACAATCTGATGGACGACGCCCACGCGACTCATCTCCATGCGGCCTTCAAGACCGAGGCCCACCTGCTCGCGCCCACGCCCAACGTGCGGGCTGACGGCGACCAGGTGATCGTTGACATCGAGATCTCCGACACATCACTCGTCCCGGCGTTCAGCAAGATGTACGACAAGCCCGGCAAAGTGGATCAATGGTTCAAATTTCAGTGGGACGCACCGTCGTTCATCACGCTTGCCGTTGGGGTGCAACCGGTCGGGCAGTCGCGCGACCAGGGCATCTCGACCAAGGCGGTGCAAATGATCACGCCGGCGACCGAGACGAGCTCGCACTACTTCTGGAGCCTGTCGCGCAACTGCAAGCTCGACGACGACGAGTTGAGCGTGGGGATGCACGGCATGCTCTCCCACGTTTTCCGCACCGAAGACAAGTGGATGCTCGAAGGTCAGCAGCGGATGATGGGCGACAAGCCCTTCTGGGACAACAAGCCCATTCTTCTCCCGCAGGACAAGGCGGCCGTCGCCGTACGACGCCGCATGGACACGCTCATCTCAGCTCAGGCAACCCAGTGAGCGCTCCTTGTGGCACCCTTCGCCATGACTCAGACAGGAGACTGACATGACCAGTCCGAACGGCGTTCATCACCTCGCGATCTCGACGACTCGAATGCGTGAGCAGCTCGAGTTCTTCACCAACGTGCTCGGCGCCGAGCTGAAAGCCATCTATTGGATGCACGGGATCGAGGGCACTTATCACGCCTTTGTGAAGCTGAATGACTTCTGCTCAGTCGCGTTCGTCCAGGGGCCGAAGTGTTTCGTCGGCGATGGGCCGCTGCGCAATGTCGGCGGGGCGATGCAGCACGTCGCATTCAACGTCGACACGATGGACGACCTCCTGGCGATGCGGGATCGCATCCGCGACCGGGGCTACAACGTCTACGGGCCGGTCGATCACGGCTTCTGCAATTCGATCTACTTCGGCGGGCTCGAGGGCATGGTGCTCGAGATCGCGACCTCCGAGGTCGCCCTTGACGAGCGGGCGTGGATCGATCCCGAAGTGGTCGAGTTGGTCGGCATCGACGCCGACATGCTCGAGCGGATGAAGCATCCGGCACCGTTCACGTCCCAGGGCGGCGCGATCGTCAACCCGCCGGTCGACTGGAGTAAGCCTCAGATTCCGTACATGACCAAGGAGCAGGTTGAGGAGCTGATGGCCAAGCCCGATGCCCAGGTCATGGCCGAACTCGCCCAGCCCGACCCGCCCGTCAAACTCGACGGTCCGCCGCCCGGGGCCTCGTGACCAGCCTGCCGTGGGGCATGTTCGACTGGATCGACGCGCGCCCCGGCGTCACCACCAGCGAGCTGTATGAGGATCGTTTCCGCATCATCGCAGCGGCCGAGGACGCCGGAGTCGCCGCGTATCACCTGGCCGAGCACCATTCCACGCCGCTCGGAACGGCCCCCTCGCCGAGCGTGTTTCTGGCTGCACTCTCCCAACGGACCAAGCGCATCAAGCTGATCCCGAGCGTCTATCTGCTGCCGATGTACGCGCCGTTGCGGCTCGCCGAGGAGATCTGCATGCTCGATCACCTCACTTGCGGCCGGTTCGAATTCGGCATCGGCCGTGGGGCGTCGAAGTGGGAGGCGATGGGTTTCGGAATTCAGCCGGAAGTCGCCAAGCCGATGATGGAGGAGGGCTTCGACGTACTGCTTGCCGCGTTGCGTACCGGGGTGATGGATCATCACGGCGAGTTCTACGACTTCGACCGGATTCCCACGGTGGTTCGACCGCGGCAGACCCCGAACCCAGCGGTGTGGTATGCGCCCGGCACGCCCGAGACATTGCAGTGGTCGGCGCGTCATTCGATCAACATCCTGTCGAACACCACCGCCGACAAGTTCGCTCCGCTTGTGGAGATGTACCACGCCACCCGCCGGGACGGGCTCGACCCCGATCCGGTGAATCCGCATGTCGTTGATCCTTGCATCGGGCTGAGTCGTCAGATCTTCGTCGCCCCCACCGACCAGGAGGCGATGGAGGTGGCCGAGGCTGCGTACGCGTCGTTCGTGCACAACTTCACCACGCTGTGGCATCAGAACGGCGACCATTTCGTCGACCGCATCCGCTCCGGCTTCGAGGCGGACTGTGAGCGAGGCATTCTCGTCATCGGCTCCCCCAGTCGGGTGCTCGATCGGCTGGCCCGAGATGTCGAGGTCAGCGGAGCCAACTACATGACCGGCTCATTTGCCTGGGGCGGCCTGAGCACGGAGCACGTGATCCGCTCGATCGAACTCTTCGCCGATCAGGTCGTACCCGGCTTGACCCGGTCGAACTCGCCGGCTATCTGATGACGAAACCAGGCAAGTTGCCCACCGGGCTGCTGTCGATCGAGGGACCGGTTCCGATCGGCGGTGCCCAAGGGTACGAGTTCCGCCTGGAGGGCGCCTGCGGCCCGGTCAGCGGCACCCTCGTCGTACCGACGGGTGCGCCGCCCGGCATGCCGGCCGTGATCCTCGGTCACGACCTGGCATCCGATCATCGCACCGAGCGCTACCTCGATCTCGCCTGCGAATACGCCCGTCGGGACGGCTTTGCCGTAGCGATGCTCGATGGCCCGTTCCACGGCGACCGCCAGCCGTCGTTCGTGGCCGACATCGAGCCCGGCCCCGAGCGATTCGGTCGGATGCGAGCCGAGTTGTCGAGGCCCGGACAGTCGGCCGCGATGTCGGCCGACTGGAAGTTGTTGGTCGATGTGCTCGTCGGGCTCCCTCAAGTGGCGGCGCCCCGGATCGCCTTTGAGGCGGTGTCGATGAGCGCACTTCTGGGGGTCACGTTCGTGGCCGACGAGCCCCGCGTGGATTGCGCAGTGTTCCACGTGATCGGCATCCGCACGGGCGATCAGAGCACTGCGGCCGGGCCTGAGCTCGGCGGTGAGCCCTTCGCCGCGACCGTGGCCCGAATCGATGATCGGCCTGTTCAGCTACTGACGTGTGTCGGTGACGTCTTGTTCTCACGTGCCAGCAGCGAACTGTTCTTCGACACCCTGACCGGCGTGGACAAGGAGCTGATCGTGCTCCCTGGCGTGCACTTCGATCCGCCGGTGAAGCCGATTTCGGGTCGCGAGTACGCCGCGGCCTTCCTGTGCCGTCATCTGTCGGCGGAAGCTCGGTGGTAAGCCCGTCGGGCCGCAGGGCGACAGCATCAGTCGCGATTACACCGCACCGACTCAGCTGTCGACCTAGCAGGATCGGTACGGTGTCGGCATGCATCAACCGAGGGCACGATCCCTGATCTTCGACATCCTCGGAGACTGCGTCCGAGTCGGCGCCCACGAGGTCCGTCTGAAGGTTCTCGTTCGGCTCGGGGAACTCGTCGGAATCGCCGCCGAAAACATGCGAGTTCTCGTTGCCCGGATGCGCGACGAGGGTTGGTTCGACGTGCGGCGCGATGGCCGCGAGTCGATCTACGCCCTGACCCCCCAGACCCGTCGCACCATCGAGGAAGGGCGGCAGCGGATCTTTCGGACGGAACCGTCGACATGGGACGGATCGTGGTCGTTGGTGATCTATTCGGTGCCCGAGACCGACCGGCCGACACGCGAACTGCTGCGGCGAGACCTGTCATGGCTCGGGTTCGGCCCACTTGCGCCGGCTACGTGGGTGTCGCCGTTCCGCTTGCTCGACCGGGTCGCCGAACTCGGTGCCGCGCTGCCCAGCGCAAAACTCGATCTCCTGACCATGAGATCGAACGGCCTCGCTGCTGATCGCTCGATCGCCACTCGATGCTGGGATCTCGACTCGCTCAACGACGAGTACGCCACGTTCATCCGTGACCTACGGCTGCAGATGGTGGCGTGGCGAAGGAATCGAGCCGATGCCGACGAGGCCTTCGCCCGGCGTATCGGCCTCGTTCATCAGTACCGCCAGTTCCCGTATCGCGATCCCGGACTGCCGGCCGACCTGCAGCCGCCAGGCTGGCTCGGCGAACAAGGCCGGGAGTTGTTTCTCGAGGCCCACGATGACCTTGCCCGCGACTCCAAAGAGCAATTTGTCACGCTGGGCCTGATTCCGTAACGAGGAGTCGTACCGCCGGCGGGTAGCGGCTCGCCGACATGCGACATGCGACATGCGACAGCGGCACGTCTGCCGTCACATTGTTGTGGTAGTTTCGGTCCGGGCTCAGCCCGATGGGAACAGGGGAGGATCACGCGATGAGCGGCCGTTTGGATGGCAAGGTTTCACTGATCACGGGAACGGCGAGTGGCATGGGACGAGCCGCCGCGTTGAAGTTCGCCCAGGAGGGTGCCCTGGTCATCGGGTGCGACGTCAACGTCGAGGGGAACGACGAGACGATCCGCATGGTCGAGCAGGCCGGGTACTCGATGACCGGCATGGCTCCGGTCGATCTGAGCGACCCCGATGCGGCCAAGGCTTGGGTCGACGAGTCGGCGGCGCTCCACGGGCGCATTGACGTCGTGTTCAACAACGCGTCGGCGCCACGGTTCG
Organism: uncultured Actinomycetes bacterium; assembly: GCA_963847945.1. Lineage (GTDB taxonomy): Bacteria > Actinomycetota > Acidimicrobiia > Acidimicrobiales > Ilumatobacteraceae > JANMJD01. The sequence continues at coordinate 358,413 of CAWKBX010000020.1, read as the reverse complement.
CATTGCTTCCCGAGATGTCCGTGGAGATGTGGCAGTTCAACTCTCGCAACGAACTCGACCTCGTGTTCTTCGTCACGAAGTTCGCCTGGCCGTACATGGCCGACCGGGGCGGCGTGTTCATCAACACCGGCTCGACCTCCGCGTGGGCCGGCACCCCGAACGCCGGCATGGCCGCCCATTGCGCCCACAAGGGTGGTGTGGTGTCATTCACCCGAGCCGTGGCGATAGACGGCAAGCCGTACCGCATCCGCGCCGTCAGCATCAGCCCCGGGCCGATTCGGACCCCCGAGACCGAGCGGAACTACTTCTCCAAGGTCCCGAACGCCGAAGCGCTGCTGCTCGATCAGTTGCTTTCGCACCGAATCGGCGAGCCCGAGGATGTCGCTTCGTTGGCGGCCTTCGTTGCGTCCGACGAGGCGGAGTACATGAACGGCTGCGACGTGATCATCGATGGCGGATTGACGATCTTCTGATCCCCGCTCAGCCGGGTTGCGGCGCTCGCCCCCGACTGGTCCTGCATCAACGTCATGTGATCACGGCCTCAGAACTCGGTCAATGGCAGACGTTCAGCCGCGTTTTCGTCATATCGGTTCTGCTCGCATTGACCGAAGCTGAGACACAGCCGCAGGTCGGCCCACGCAAGCGATCCCACGGACCCCTTTTGGTCCGCCGGTCGGCGCTCCAATGGGGGTGACCAGGTTGTGTGCTACGCCGACGCGTCGTTGCGGCGACGCTCGTTCAGCAACGCGATGACTTCGAGTGCGTGGCGATGCTCCACCGCAGCGAAAACGAGCGTCGCCTCGGTGCCATCTCGAGACTCCAGCGCGACCTGTAGCTCGGCGATACCCGCCTTCTGGATCGTCATCGTGTTCGGAACCATGGCGAAGAAGTTGCCAGGGACGATCTGGGCGGTTGACCTGAGCGCGGCGATCAGCCGGTTCGAACCGGCGAGGTCTACGAGCGCGCTCAGGTAGTGCGCGTTGGCTCGTTCGAAGGCGCTGGGGTTCGCGGCTTTGTCGAAGCGCTTGGCGAGCGTGTTCAGCGTTGTGTGGTCGTGTGCATTCATCCGCTTGATCGCTTGGCGGGCCGCGAAACCGTAGAAGCGGCCGTGCAGCGCGAAGCGATCGAGCACCGCTTGCTCATCCACGGCATTGACGAACGCACCTCGATGCGGGACGACGTGGACCCACCCCTCGCGTTCGAGGACGATGATCGCTTCGCGAACGGGGATACGGCTCACTCCGATTGCGTCCGCGATGTCGTCCTGAGGAAGGCGTTGGCCTTCGGTCAACGTGCCCTCGAAGACAAGTCGCCGGACATAGCGGGCCACGGCATCGCCGCCGGTTTCTCCCGCGTTGGGAGCGTTCTTCGTCGGTTTGGAGCGCCGCGCCACGTATCAAGTATACGCGGGCCACCTGACGGCGTCCGGTGGTGCTTCAGGTGCTGGCAACGAGCCCGGTTGAGGCGAATGCCTCGACGACGGCGTCGCCTTGCCGTAGCAGCGTCGTGACCAGGGCGGCGTCGGCGGCGTCGGCCGATCTGGACGCGAGCGCGTCGATGAAGTCGCGATAGCCGTGTTGCTGAATCTCACGGCCGGCTGGAACGAACTCGAAGAACCCTGTTGGCAGGATTGCCGGAGTGACCATCAGCGCGGCGGTGAGGCGAGGGGAGTTGGCGACCTTCATCAGCCGCCCGGTGAATCGGTCGTTCATCTCGGCGAACACGTCCAGATCGGTAGTCGCGGTCATCGAGCGGAACAGGTCGTCGAAGCTGGCGACGTCGTCCTCGGTCGCCTTCTGGACGACCCGCCGGGCGATCAAACCGAACACCAAGCCGCGCGAGTTCGAAATGATCGCGGATGTCGTCGACCTCCAGCCCGGCCACGTATGCGCCTCGGTTGTTCTCGAGGGTCACCCAGCCCTCGCGGTCGAGCGCGATGATCGCCTCACGTACCGGTATTCGGCTCACGCCGAGTTCGTCGGCGATGTCCTCCTGGCGAAGACGTTCGCCCTTGGCTAACTCGCCCGAGACGATCAGCCGTCGGATGTGCGCCGCGACCTGATCGGCGCTGCTCGCCCGCATGAGCCGGCGCCGCACACCAGTCGAGGATGTGCGGGCCGAATGATCGGCTGTCGGTGGCTCTTGAGGCTTCATCGACATCTCCTCGACGGTGGTCTCCGGTCGGTGGACGACCGGCGGCGAGTGATTGGGCGCACGTCCCGCGCAGCATCGTATGCCCCAATACCCGAGCAGCAGATCCCGGAACGCCGACGATGACCCACCACCATGGATGAACACAACAGCCCTGCGCACATCGGACATCTGGTCGGCCCGCTTCCCACGTCGATCCTTCCCATATCAATCCTCAGCCGAGCTGCGTGCCGAGGATGCTGACGAAGCTGACCATCTCGCCGGGGTAGCCGCCGAGGTTGTGGGTGAGGGCGAGGGACCGTTTTCCGTAGGTGCTGATTCGACGTTCAGCCGGGGCATCGCCGCGTAGTTGGAGGAACGCTTCGTACATCATCCGCAGTCCGCTGGCCCCGGTGGGGTGGCCGAAGCTCTTCAGGCCTCCGTCGGGGTTCACGGGGAGGTCGCCGGTGAGGTCGAATGCTCCGTCAAGGATCTCGCGCCACGCGGTGCCCCGCTCGCAGAATCCGAGGTCTTCCATCAGGACCAGTTCGGTTGGGGTGAAACAGTCGTGGACTTCGGCCATCGCCAGTTCGGTGCGGGGGTTGGTGATGCCTGCTTGGGAGTAGGCGTCGGTGGCGCAGCGGGCGATCTCGGGGAAGGTGGTGTAGTCGTAGGCGGGGTCCATCAATCCTTGGCCGTTGCCGGCGACCATGCTGAGCGCCTTGACGTACAACGGCCGGTCGGTGTACTTGTGGGCGTCTTCGGCGCGCACGACGATCGCCGCCGCCGCACCGTCGGCGACTCCGGCGCAGTCGAAGACGGAGAGATCACCGGCAACGCGGGGCATGGCAAGCAGTTGTTCGACGCTCATTTCCTTGCGGAACTGGGCGAGCGGGTTCTTGGCCCCATTGGAGTGGTTCTTCGAGGCGATCCGGGCGAGCACCCGCTTGAGTTCGTCGCGATCGACGCCGTACTTCTGGGCGTAAGCGGGCACGACCATCGAGAACATCGCTGCTGCGGTGAGGGTCCGTCCGGTGCCGTCGTTGGGGATCGGATACGCGTTGAGGCCCTGCATGCCCGAGTCTTTGACCTTCTCGGCACCGATCGCCATCGCGCTGTCATATGCCCCGCTTGCCACGGCGTAACAGGCTTGGCGCAGGGTCTCCGCGCCGGTCGCGCAGTAGTTCTCGACGCGGGTGACGGGCTTGCCGTCCAACTGCAGCGGGCGAGCAAGGGCGATGCCGCTCATCGCTGATTGGGCGGTGCCGAACCAGTAGGCATCGACGTCTTCGCGGGTGGTGCCGGCTGAACGGAACGCAGCGTCGGAGGCGTCGATGAGCAGCCCGTCGAGGCCTTTGTCCCAATGCTCGGTGAACCGGGTGCAGCCCATCCCGACGATCGCCACTCGGTCCTTGATGCCGTGGGATGCCATGTCAGTCGGCCTCGCTTGCGGTGTTTGAGGGACTGGCGTCGCCGCCGATCGGACGGGCCTTCCAGAAGTAGTTGTGGACGCCGTCGGCAGTGAACAACCGGCGGAACGTCATCTCGACGCGGCCGCCGACGCGGACGTCGTCGGCGTCGACATCGGTCAGTTCCATCGGGAGTCGACCGCCACCGTCGAAGTCGATCACGGCGAACACGATCGGAGGACTGACCGAGTACGACAGCCGGTCGATCGTGAACGTCACGATGGTGCCATGCGCCGCGGCCATGGGGCAAGGCTCGTTCTCACCGGGCCGCGGCGGCAGGTGCACTTCGCCGTCGCTATCGGCCGAGCCCACGAAACCGAACTTCCAATCAAGCGAGCGCCCGACCGCCGATGCCGACGGACGCGCAGGCTCGGGTCGGCGGGGTGGGTCAATCGGCAGGACACCGCGCCAGGCCAGAAATTTGCCGTACGAGACGGTGCCGTGGTGGGCGATCTGGGCCGCAACAGGACGGGTCTGTCGGTAGTCGGCGAGCCGATCGGTGGTGCGAAACAGCAGCACATCGACGCCGTCAGCGAGGACGACAAGGGCGATGATCTGGCCTGGTCGAGCCCGCTCCAGCGTGGCAGCCAGCAGCAGCCCCGGTTGCGCCGCGCCAGTGTTGCCGACGGTCGCCGCGAGCGAGTCGACGGCCGCTTCGGCCCGGACCCCCGCCGCCCGGTGCACCGATGCCGTGGCGCGGGCGTGGGTTCCGGCGACGACGAGATGGTCGATGTCGGCCGGCGTCAATCCGGCTTCGGCGAGCGCATCGCCGAGCGCCGGCGGAACGAGGGCGGCATAGCGCGTCTCACCGAATCGTTCTTCCCACAACCGTGAGCGGTTCTCGCCCGGAACGCGCCAGCGATCGAGAAACTCCTCGGTGGCGACGCCGCGCCCGATGAATGTAGCGAGCACGTCACCATGCTCTTCACCGCCGACCAGGATCGCCGCAGCACCGTCCCCGCCGCTGGCCTCGTCGCTCGATCCAGGAAGGCCCGAGCGAACATCACTGGCAATGACGAGGGCACTGCTGCGGCCGTCGAGCGCGGTAGTCAAGGCACCAACCGCAGATTTCACCGAACCCAGCGCGTCGTAGGCTGACACGTGCCGGTCGAGTCGCAAGGCAGCATGGATCGTGGTGGCGTTGGTCTTGTCGAGATACGCCGGCACGACCGTGGTGAACCACACACTGCCGGGCGTCACCGCCGGCGATGACGCGAGCGCCACACGGCCCGCTTCGACCGCCATCGATGTGGTGTCCTCGTCATACGAGGCGACAGAGCGGTAACCCTTGCCCCCACCCGAGCCGGCGACGACGGCGATCGTCGACCGGTCGAGCCGCCGGTACGGGACGTACGCGCCCCATCCCAGAATGCCCCTGGTCGTCGTGGTGTGAACGGTCATGTGCCTGTGAACTCGGGTGGTCGCTTGTCGCGTCCGGCTCGGCCGGCCTCCTTGAAGTCGTCGCTGCGACTGGCGATTTCCATAGCGAAACCCTCATCGGCGAGGTGATGTTCGAGATCCGCAGTCAGCGAACGGTGGATCAACGATTTGGCGAGGCCGACGGCGACGGTCGCCGAGCGCGAGAGGGTGGTGACGAGTTCGTCGGTGGCCGAATCGACCTCGGCGACCGGGACCGAGCGGTGAATCAAGCCCCACCCGGCAGCCGTGGCCCCCGAGACCTTCGTGCCGAGCAGAATCATGTCCTTGGCTCGGGCAACGCCGACGAGGCGGGGGATGATCCACGACGCCCCGCTGTCGGGGGTGAACCCGCTCCCCGTGAACGGGGCCCAGAAGCGGGCGTCGTCGGCGGCAATGACGAAGTCGCTCGCCAGTGCGATGTTCATGCCGAGTCCGATCGCCCAACCCTTCACTGCCGTGACGATCGGGGTCTGGGTTTCGAGCATCGATGGGATCAGCCGGTTGACGTGCCAGCGCATCTGACGTTGGGTCGACCCGGCACGTTGGCGCTCGGCCCCACCGCGCAGCGACAGGTCGAATCCCGAACAGAAGTGATCGCCGGTGCCCGATAGATGGATCACGCGGACCGATTCATCGGACCCGGCGACCTCGATGATCTGGCTGAGCGCCAGCACGATGCCGTCGGTCAAAGCGTTGCGCCGTTCGGGCCGATCGATTCGGAGTCGCAGGACGCCACCGTCATGCTCGACGACGAGCCCGTCAACGGCGGCCGGATAGTCGCGCATCATTGCAGTCAAGTGGTTGATCCTTGTGTCTCGTTGCGGGCGAAGCGTTCGGCCAACGCGACGAGCGCTTCGGCGCACGTGGTCGCGCCACCGGGAGGTTCGGGAAGCCGAACGGCGCCATGTTCGCGGCTGGGCAGCAGGATCGTGGCGTGGCCGGGGCATGTGATTTCGCCGCGCTCGGTTCTGGCCCCAGATGTCGAGATCGATGGCTGGTCGGTCGCCGTCGGCGAGGTATTTGCGGGTGATCCGCCCGCCCATCCAGTGGGTGTCGCCGACGTAGTTGAACTTGCGGAACTCGACGTCGAGCGATGCCAGCCAGGCGTCGTCGCCCATCCAATCGGTACACAGATGCACGAGCCACGTCTCTCGCATCCGCCCGTAGTCGTAGGTCGCCGGGTTGCCCGCCCGCTTGGCCCACTCGACGTCCCAGTGGACCCGCTGGTGCACATCGGGGATGTTGAGATCGTCTGGCCGGAAGAACCCCGGAACCCGCTGCCGTTGCTGATAGGCGAGGCGCAACGCCTTCACGCCGTACAGCCCCATGCCCATTCCCGTATGCCACACGACCATGTCTGTCACGCGCATCGGACCTTTGACGAGCGGTGCGATCTCGTCGCCCTCGTTGACATCCTCCCAATACCGGGCTTGCGCGCCGCGGCGGCGGGCGGGCTCGGTCGCGTACGCAGCATCGATCTCGGCGAGTTGCTCGGGGGAGTAGGGCGTGATCTCGATCGTGGAGTACTTGCCGCCGCCCCCCTCGGCTTTGGCCTCAACACCGCGCCGATCGGTGCGGATCATCAGCCGATACTGGGCCGAGAGCAGATGATCGCCGGCGGCGAACACCTCACCGGTCCACTCGTGCACTGATCGGTCGGCGAACTCGCTGGCCTTGTCGTGGACACCAACCAACGCGTTGCGACGTGTCACTCGCATGCCGGGCCGCAACGGGCTCCACCATTCGCGGTAGCTCCCCGAGTAGTAAGCGTGCGCACCCTTCAACGGGTCGCCCCTGAGCAACGCCTTGGTCGCGGGGTCGAGTTCTGTGATCTCGTTCTCGCCGATCAGCGTGTCGCCACCGTTCATGTTCGGCGACGCGATCGGCCCGCCCCACACGGTCGTCGGGCCGTACGACGGATCGCACCACAGCGGATTGTCGTCGCCGAACGCCTCGGCCACATGGCGGAACGCATCGGTCCCCGGCTCCAGATACCACGGTGGTTGTGGGTGGGGCATCGGAATGCCGATGCGGGCTCGTAACGTGGCAATGCCTTCGTCGGTGAGGCCGCGGCGTTCGCGGGGTTCACCGGCGGGTTGCTCGCTTGTGGCCATGCTCAATCTTCCCAGTCGGTCCGGTCGGATCGTGCAGGCTGGCGTCCGGTCTTCATTGGCGACAGCGGCGAGTCGACCAGCAGGATCCGGTGCGAGGTCGTGACGATGTCGCGCACGCCATGGCGCCAGCCAACCAACTCATCGTCGCGGAGCTGGGCGTTTTCTACGTCGGCCCATTGCTGCCAGGTCGGGATCGCCCACAACAACAGTGCTTCGTCATCGTCGACCATCGCGGTCGTGAACGCACCGGCGAGCTCCCAGCCGTACCGGTTGAGGATCGGCGCGGCACCGTCGCGGACGCGCTCCAACAGTTCGACGGCCGTGCCGGGACGGACCTTGACGAGTTCGTGGGCGTACACCTCGCCTCGCACCCCGGCTGCGCACAACTCCTCGATCGTGCGAGTCCAGGGTGCTGGCACCATGATCCGGTCGAAGCCCCCGCGACGAAACTCCGACGCCTTCGCCCACCACTTGGCGAGGGCCGGATCCTGCGCCCCCGAGCCGACTGCCTCGATAGCAAACGACCGTGCCAGACCGTCGAACCCGTCCTCCTCCCACATGTTGACGGTCTGGGGCCACGCTCCGGTCGAGCCGAGGAGGGACCACACGCCATAACACAACTGGCGCCGCAGCTCTTGGCCGATCGGACTCCAATTCGCCGTCATGTGATGCATGTAGTTGGCCCGGTTATGGCCATGGACATCGATGAACTCGTGGATGTACACGCGATCGTTCATCGTGCTCGCTGGGGTGAAGGGCGGACAGCCATAACCTGCTCAGTATATAATGTGCAGGCCGATTGGAAGACGACGAACGCGACCCGCGAGGCCTGTCAGCCGGGGTTGAAGGGGTGAGGGATGAAGCTCGGCGAAACCGCAAACGCGCAGGCTGCAGGACGTGGGAAGCCCCTCGCCGGGGTGCGGATCCTCGCCTTGGAGCAGATGCAAGCGCTGCCGTTCGGAACGCAGTTGCTCGGGCGGTTGGGGGCCGATGTGGTCAAGGTCGAGAACCCGTCGGGTGGTGATCTCGGGCGTGGTTCGCTGCCGGCGATGCTCGATCCGCAGGGTCGCCGCGTCGGCGCCACGTTCCTGCGCAATAACTTCTCCAAGCGCTCGGTGTGCATCGACATCAAGTCGCCCGCAGGCCGCGACCTGCTCCTCCGGTTGGCGCCCAAGTTCGACGTCGTCGCCGAGAACTTCAAGGGCGGGGCGCTGTCACGCATGGGCCTCGGCTACGAAGACGTTCGCGCAGTACATCCGGCCGTGATCTATTTGTCGATCAGCGGATTCGGCAACACGGTGGCGACCCCGTACGACGGTTGGCCCGCCTATGCGGCGATCGCCGAGGCGATGAGCAGCATGTATGAGTGGAAACGCCAGCCCGGCGAACCGCCGACCGTCAGCCCAGTTGGCGCGCTCGGCGACATCGGCACGTCGCTGTTCGGAGTGATCGGCGTGCTCGCTGCGCTGCGCCATCGCGACATGACCGGTATTGGGCAGTACGTCGATGTGGCGATGTTCGACTCGATGGTGTCGTTCGCCGATGTGTCGGTGAATCAGTGGAGCATGGGGGAGCGGCCCGAGCCCGGTGCCGGGCTGAAGCTGGTGCTCGATGGCTTCGAGTCGGGTTCCGGCTGGTTCGTCGTGCAAGTCGGCCGCGAGCACGAGTTCGCCCGGCTCGCCGAGTTGGTCGGTCGGCCGGAGTGGCTCGGCGACGAACGGTTCGCCACTCGGGCCGGCTGGCGCACGCACATCGCGGTGATCCGCGGCGCGGTCAACGAGTGGGCGAAAGACCTGACCAACGTCGAGGCCTGCCAGCGGCTCGCCGGGGCCGGCATCGCGGCGGGCCCGAGCCTGACCGCCCAACAGGTCCTCGACGATCCCCACCTCGCAGCTCGTCACATGCTGGTGGAGATGGAACGGTCCGACGGTGTCGCCGAACCGATCGTCTCGCCGGGCAACCCGATCAAGATGAGCGAGACCGCCCAAGGTCCCGAAACCCGGGTGCCATGGCTCGGCGAACACACCGACACGGTTCTCGCCGAAGAACTCGGCCTTGACGACTCAGAACTCGCCGCCCTGCGAGCCGCGGGCGTCATCGCCTGACAGTCTTCTTGTTGGCGAAGTGATCGCTCAGATCGCGTGAAATGAGCGCAGGACTGCTCGAGCGGTTGAACTATCGATGCCGACGCCGAGTGAGACCCGGAGTGACTGGTCGCCGTTGCGGACCAGCAGTTCGACCGTTCGATTCGGCTGTGGGTGGTCGTACCAGTCGGCTTGCAGCACGCTGACGTCGAGTCCATTGACATGACCGGATGTCGCTCGCGCTTCCTCACCATTCGCCGGTCGGATCCAGACCGCGTCGTTGGGCGAGAGATCGATCGTCATCGGTGGAGGACACGGCGGGTTGATTGGCGAGTCTCCGAGGAAAACAACCTTGGCGTCCTGGACGCTGTACTGACCGCCACCGCACGTTCCGGGGTTGGCCACTCCGCTGACTCTGTTGACGCTGTCGCCACCGACGACTGCTTCTCCGTACGAACCGTCGAGGTCACGCACTTGCCATTCGCTCGGCACCGCGAACCCGCCCTGCCAGTCATCTGGCACTGGCAGGGGCGGGAGTTCTTCTCCATAGACATCGAGCCACTTCCACGAGCCAGTCGGGAGAACCTCGGGCGGCTCGCTGAGGACGATGTCCGTCACCGTGTACTGCCACTCGTCGTCGATAGCGTTGAGCTCGGGGTCGGCGGCGATCGTCAGCGTGCTGTCGGTCTCGGTGATCGTGAAGTTGCCGTTCGAGCCGGCTGCCTGACGCAGCGCACCCGTCAGCGTCCACCGCTCGGGATCGCTGAAGCCCGGATGGCCGTCGATCGGCACGACCTCGACGAGTTCGGCGCCGAGTTCGGTGAAGGAATACGTGCCGCAGAATCCGCCCAGGCAGCTGATTTTGGAGGTGTAGGTCGCCAGCCGACCTGTCGAACGGTCGAGCCACCGCTGTAGCGCTGCCGGAGCCGGGTTCAAGCCCACAGTGGTCGATGTCGCTCCGGCCTCGGTGCTCGCAGGGTCGCGTGAGACAGAGGGTTCGGACATGCCAGCCCTCGCGGGCGCGTCGGACGAGCTGTCGACCGTAGAGGGTACGCAACCGGCAATGAGCGCTCCGAACAGCACTGCGATCGAAGGAAGCCGTTTGGCCACCAACCTCTGACGACCGCGCTCGCCGTTTTGTTCCCGCCGCTCGCCGACACCGGTGAAACGTTGAGCAACGGTCCACCGCGACGAGCCCGCGATCCTGTCGTCCCGATGTCCATCCTCGGTTGGGACGAAGGCCCGACGCGGACGCCAAGACGAGAGCGGTGGTTGGGTAGTCATTGGTGGCGAGCGACCTGAGCGGGAAGTGGAAGGCCGCTACGCAGCGGCCTTTGCGGCGTACTTGCGTTGCGCGGCTTGTTTCGACACGCCGAGCATTGCGCCGATCTCGGACCACGACCGATCCGCGCGCCGAGCGGTACGAATCGCATCGAGCAGCGCTGAATCGACTGCATCGCGTCGCTCGATCAGTTCCGCAATCGCTCGAAGTGCACTCGTGTCAGCCTCGACGAGCTCGTCGGTCGTGACGCGGTCCGCCCATTGATCAAGCGCGGCTGCTCGCTGGGCTCGTGTTGCAGTCACGATGTCCACCACCCTTTCAGGAACTTCGTTCGAGCTGACGTTGCGCCTCGAATGTATCGCCGAATGTGCCGGCCGTCAATGAATGTTGACGATGGCTTTGCTGGTCGATTGATCAGCGGTCGTCCAGCAGTGAGTCACGTCACAGGAGATCGACTCCGTCACCTGCAACGAGAATCGATCGATTCGCCGCAGCATGACCGTCACGAGGCCGAAGCAACCGCGGACAGACGCTGGCGCTTGCGGGCCGCCCCGGCGCGTGGTACAAAGTGAACTATATGGTTCAGTATGTGAGTGCGCATCTCGATGCCTCTTTTGCGGCGCTGTCGGACTCGACGCGACGCGGCATCCTCGAGCAGCTCGGCCGTTCGGAATCCTCGATCACCGACCTGGCCGACCGGTTCCACATGACCCTCACGGGCATGAGAAAGCACGTCGGCGTCCTCGAAAAGACGGGACTCGTCGTCACTGAGAAGGTCGGCCGCGTACGGACCTGCCGAATCGGCGCTCGCCGTCTCGAGGAAGTGACGGCGTGGATCGAGAGGTATCACCAGCTCTGGGACGCCCGCTTCGGCGAGCTCGACCAGGTCATCGAGGAATTGAAACAGAAGGAGAAGGAGAAGTCAGATGGACACAAGCAAGCAAACTGAGCTCGCCCCGATGAAGAACATCACAAGGGTGGAGCGGAAGTCCGATCGCGAGGTCGTCGTCACGCGATCGTTCGACGCTCCAGCGCACCTGGTGTTCGAGGCGTGGTCGAAGCCCGAGCTGTTCAAGCGCTGGTGGGTGCCGAAGTCGATGGGCATGACGCTGCGTTCCTGCGAGATGGATGTACGCACCGGTGGCAGATACCGCCTCGGGTTCGGCGATGGCATGGATTTCTTTGGCAGATACCTCGAAGTAACACCGCCATCGCGCATCGTCTGGACGAACGAAGAAGGCGGAGAGAACGGCTCCATCACCACGGTCACCCTGACGGAGGCTGATGGCAAGACGCTGCTCGTCGTGAGCGAGCTGTTTCCCTCGAAGGAAGCGCTCGACGCCGACGGTGGCGGCGCGGCGGATGCGATGCACGAGACATTCGGGCAGTTGGATGAGTTGCTCGTCGAACTCGCGTCGAAGTCGTGACCGGTATTCATCTCGCCGCCTGGCTAGGACAGATCACGTCAAGCCGTCGCTCGCGCGGGCCGGTATCGCAGCGCGACCGCCCCCGACCGGAACTCATGGCGATCCACCAGCTCGAGCTGGATGCGCTCGCGCAGACCGGCGAGCAACGTCGGCCCGTGTCCGGCAAGGACCGGCTGCACCAGGAACTCGTACTCGTCGATCAGCCCCAGATCTGCCAACGCTAGGGGGAGCGTCACGCCACCCACGAACAAGCCTTCGCCTGGCTCCTGCTTGAGCCGCTCGACCGCTTGCCCCAAGTCGCCTCGCAACAGCTCAGCATTCCAATCGACCCGCTTATCGCCGGTTACGCCCGTCAGGACGCAGGCGAACCCCAAAACAGCCACCGCGGCGAGACGGGCGCTCATGGTTTGTCGGCGGGTTTCACGGCCTCGATTGTGTAGCTGAGCGGCATTCGGTCAGGACCGCTGGCAAGCACAAACTCGCCCGCGTGGCTGTCGCTGGCAACCATCGCGTCACCGAGCTGGTTCCACGGCACTTCCCGGTGCTCTTCGAACGCGGTGATCGTGAGTCCGGCTTCCCACACCGCGTTGAAGATCTCGCCGAGTCCGTGGTTGAAGTGGATGATGTCCGGTGCTGCCAGGGTGCCTTCGCCGGCGTAGGTGGCCGCCTCGCTGAAGGCAACACCTTCGGTCTCGAAGTAGGGGTACTCGACCACCAGCAGGCCGTCGGGTCGCGGGTCGCTCAGCGACCACAGCACGGGGTGGGCCTCGCGTAGGAACAGGCGGCCACCGGGGCGCAACAGGTCAGCTACTACTTGTGCCCACTGGGCGACGCTCGGGAGCCAGCAGATGGCCCCGAGGCCGGTGTACACGATGTCAAAGTTGGCGGGTCCCAACGCGTCGACGGCGTCGTACAGGTCGGACTCGACGAACGTCACCGTGGCGTTCGCCCGGGCGGCCAGCGCATGTGCGGCCCGCAGCGCCGCCGGCGAGAAGTCGAGACCGGTGACGCTGCGGGCACCGAGGCGGGCCAGACCGACGGTGTCGGTGCCGATGTGGCACTGCAAGTGGACCACATCGAGGCCGTCGAGACGACCGAGCCGGGGTAGGTCATAGCGCACGGCATCGCTGAGGTAGTCAGAATCGTCGAAAGCGTCGAGCGCGTAGCCGCCGGGAACCGGTATGGAGTGGCACACGCGACTCCCAGTTGGCCTTGTTCACATCACGCCAGCCATCGGCAGTCATCGCCCCGAGGGTACACCGGCTCGCTACTCGGGGCCCGGGCTTGCCGCCGCACACTTCGCTCGGCCCACGTGCACCTACAACCGCACGACCTCCGGCGATCTGCGGCGCGACTGGTGCACGGGATCGGCGAACACTGCGACGATGTCAAAGTTGCGTGATGGACAGGGTGTTTCCATCAAGGTCCGCGAACCATCCGACCCGAGCCGATGAGGGCGACTGCCAAACCCCGCGCTCGTCTTGGTCAAGACCCGGGAAACGCAACGAGGAAACGCCTCCCTCGTGCAAGACGTCCATCGTCGCGTTGATGTCTTCGACTACCCACCCGAACACCGTTCCGTCGACAGCGGTGAAGCGCTCGACGGGCGTGAGCCGAAGCTGAATCGGGCCGGTCTGCACAACCAAGGCGAACGGCGACTCGTCGATGGGCATCAGCCCGAGACGCTCAACGTAGAATTGTCGGGCTCGCTCGATGCTCGTCACATGCACGAACCCAACCGGCATCGCATCCGAGATGTCCATGACGAGACTCTACAAGCGTGGCCTTCCTACGGCCGACGGTGCCATCGCGCACCCGATATAGATCGTTCGTCGCCGAAGCTCCGGTGCCGAATCCGGCGCTCTGTTCGATCACGGGCGTGATCTGCGGTGTACGACTCCAAGACATGGAGGTATCGAGGAGGAGCTGATCATGCGAGAGCTACGCCGACAAGCTGATCGACGAGTTGGCCAAGAGAAAACGATCGTGAAGATCCTCCGAACCGGCTGACGCCCAGGCCTGGGGAGTTCATTGATCGATCCGCGAACCGACCCTTTCCGCTTCGCTCGACGTGACGTCAGCTGCGCCAGTCGCCGTCGGCACCGATCTTCCAGGTGTGCAGAACACGATCCGGGGATTCACGGCCTTGCACGCCTCGTAGCCGACACCGCGCCGATCGAGCCCACCGGGCCGCATCGCCTCGACGACGACATCGGCCGGCCGACGAGTTCGAGGAAGGTCGCGCAGCCCTTGGGCGTGCGCAAATCGAGCACCACCGAACGCTTCCCCGGCTGATGTGCAGGTGCATCAGCGACACCCGGTTGACCCACGGCCACGTCATTTCGCGGATGTAGTCGCCGCTCGGCGGTTCGATCTTGATGACGTCGGCGCCGAGGTCGGCGAGATGGGTGGTCATCGAGCCCGGCCCGAGCATCGAACACTCGATGATGCGCACGCCCGCCATCGGCCCGACCTTGGCCGTCTTCGTCGTGAAATGTGCGCTGTCTCCTGCACGGGGGCGGCGCCCTCGGACCCCGTCGTCGCCCGATTCGCTGGCGCTCGGTCGGTCGGTATTCGCTGCGCTCATCAGGCGTTCCTTGCTGAACCAGAGGTGTTCGCGGGCTCCGACTCGCCGGTCGATTGTATATAGGATGCGAAGTCGTGGGATCAGGCGACGTGTGGAAGCCGGCCGAGCAGCACACCGTCCCCGAGCTACTGCTCACCCGGTGCGAGGCCGAACCCGACAGTCGTTACATCGACGTTGTGGGCGCGGCGTTCACCGCCGGCGAGGTCGCCGACCTCGCCGGACGCTTGGCGGCCGCGTTCACGGGCCTCGGGCTGCAGCGCGGCGACCGGGTCGCATCGGTGGTCGAAAACTCCCCCGAGGCGATGCTGCTGTGGTGGGGAATCACGTGGTCGGGCGGGGTCAGCGTCCCGATCAATACCGCCTACAAGGGTGACTATCTGATCCACCAATTGGTCGACTGCGGTGCGAGCATCGTCATCGTCCAAGCCGATCTCGCCGAACGGGTGCAGGCCATCGCCGGGTCGGTTGCCAGCGCTTACGCCATGTCGTCGTCATCGGCGACCGGGCCGGGCGACTTCGGGGCCGCAGCGATTCATTCGTGGGACGATCTGTTGACGGCGGCACCCGTGGGACCGGCCGATGTCGTTCCCAGCGACCTCGCCACGTTCGTCTACACCGGCGGCACGACGGGCCCGTCGAAGGGCTGCATGCTGGCCCACAACTACCACGAGGTGCTGGCGCGCCAGATCGGTTACTGCTGGGGTCGAACCAGCGCCGATATCGTTTGGACGCCGCTGCCGCTGTTCCACTTCAACGCCATCGTCACCGCGGTGCTCGGACCATTGGTCTTCGGCGGGAGCAGCGCCATCTCGGGTCGGTTCTCGGTGTCGAACTTCTGGTCCGAGATGAACCGTACGGGCGCCACGATCACGTCGACGCTCGGCACGATGGCGTACCTGTTCGCCAACGACTCCGATCGTCCGGAGATGCCGAAGTCGGGTGCCCCCGAGGCGAACCGTTCGCTGCGGCTGCTCGGCGCGGCGCCGCTCCCCGACTCGATCGACCGGATCATCAAGGACCGCTTCGGCATCGACACGTTCTCGGGCGCCTATGGGCTCACCGAGGCGTCGCTGGTGTCGTGGTCGCCGCCGGGCACGGTGAACAAACCCAACGCCGCCGGGGTGATCAACACCGAGTACTTCGATGTCCGAATCTTCGACGACAACGACGCCGAGTTGCCCCGCAACACCGACGGCGAGATCGTGCTGCGGCCCAAGCGGGCGCACTCGATGTACGAGGGCTACTGGGGGCGGCCCGAGGCCACGGTCGAGGCGAGTCGCAACCTGTGGTTCCACACCGGCGACATCGGCCGTATCGACGACGACGACTTCCTGTTCTTCGTCGATCGCAAGGCCGACTACCTGCGCCGACGGGGTGAGAACATTTCGAGCTTCGATGTCGAGCGGATCCTGATGCGCTTCGACGGTCTCGCCGACGTCGTCGTGCATGCGGTGCCGAGCGAGTTCGGCGAGGACGACCTCAAGGTCACGGCGACGCTGAAGGAAGGCGCCGCGGTCGACGAGGCCGACCTGTTCCGCTACTGCGTCGCCGAGCTGCCCTACTTCGCCCTGCCCCGCTACATCGAGTTCCGCGCGGAGCTGCCGCGCAGCCCCGTCGGTCGAGTGCTCAAGCGGGTCCTGCGCGACGAAGGCCGCACCGCGACGACGTGGTGCGTCGACGACTCCGGCATCACCTTCGAAAAGCGCTGAACCCATTGCTGTTGGATCATCGACCGCTCGACCACCGACGACGAACTGCTCGCCGCGGCGCGCGTCATGGGTCGAGGCGAATGTGCCGCAGGCGTGGCGTGATGCCGCCGCCGGAGGGTCGGGCGGCGATCCGGGCGGTCCGCGCCGTTGCCGACTACGAGGCGTGGTACCCGACGTTCGCCGACGTCGGGCCTCGCCGTGGCGACGTGGCCGCGGGCGTATCTCGGGCTCGACCTGCGGCCCGCCCAGGCCCGGGTGCTCGACCACGTGCTCGGCCCGTTCAACCTCGGGCGGCTGAACCCGCTCGGGCTGAACAATGCCGCGCCGGCGCTGTTCGCCGACGGCACCGAGGAACAGCGGTTGCGGTTCCTGCCGCCGATCGTGCGCAACGAGGAGCGGTGGTGCCAGCTGTTCAGCGAGCCGGGCGCCGGGTCCGATCTCGCGTCGCTGGCCACCCGGGCCGTGCGTGACGGCGACGAGTGGGTGCTGACCGGGCAGAAGGTGTGGACCACGTGGGCCCACGACTCGCGCTTCGGGCTGTGCCTCGCCCGCACCGATCCGTCGGTGCCCAAGCGCCAGGGATTGACCTACCTGATCGTCGACCTCGAAAGCCCCGGCGTCGAGGTTCGCGAGCTGCGCCACATCGGTGGCGAGGTCGACTTCAACGAGGTGTGGCTCGACGAGGTTCGGGTGCCCGACTCGTGCCGACTCGGCGCGGTCGGCGAGGGCTGGCGGGTGGCCAACTCCACGTTGGCGGGCGAGCGTCAGATGGTCGCCGGGTCCGGGTCGGGCGGCGTCGACCGCATCGGCGGCAGCGGGGCCGACCGCCTGATCCGCACGGCACGCGACCACGGCGCGTGGGGCGATCCGCTGCTGCGCCAGCGGCTGGTGGCGCTGTACTCCGAGGAATCGGTGCGCCGGTGGACCAACGAGCGGGTGCGGGCCACGGTCAAGGCCGGCGGCACCCCGGGTCCGGCGGCATCGATCGGCAAGGTGCACCAGGGCGCGCTCAACCAGCGGATCCAACTGGCGGCGACCGACCTGCTGGGCGCCGGGCGCGATGGCCTGGCGACCGCACGGTCCGGCTCGAGCGGCCCCGAGGACTGGGCCGAGGGCCTGCCGTACGAGGTCAAGGGCATGCTGCGCAGTCGGGCCAACACCATCGAGGGCGGCACCACCGAAGTGAACAAGAACGTGCTCGGCGAGCAGGTCCTCGGCCTGCCCCGCGAGCCCGACCCGTATCACGGGTTGTCGTGGGAGGAGACCCCCCGCTCATGAGCGAGCACCGTTACGAACATCTGCATCGTCGAACGCCACGGCCCGGTCGGCTGGTTGATCAACAACCGGCCCGAGCTGCGCAACGCGATGAACAGCGCGATGCGCGACGAGTTCGCCGACGCCTGGCTGGAGCTCGACCGCGATCCGGCGGTCCGGGTGATCGTGCACACCGGCAACGGCCGCGACTTCCAGACCGGCGTCGACGTCACCGAGCTCGCCACCGACGGCGTCGGGTTGGAGCGGTACCGGGAGTCGATGGAGAACTTCGACTGCCACTTCACCGTCGTGGCACCAGCAGGTGTGGAAGCCGGTGATCACCGCGGTCAACGGCATCTGCTGCGGCGGCGGGCTTCCACTGGGTCGCCGACGCCGACATCGTGATCGCGGCGAGCGACGCCCAGTTCTTCGACCCGCACGTCTCGGTCGGCCAGGTCGTGGCGATCGAGGCGATCGGGCTGATGAAGAAGATGCCGGTCGAGGCGGTGATGCGCATGGCGCTGGTGGGCAAGTACGAACGCTTGAGCGCCGGCCGGGCGCTCGAGCTCGGCATGATCTCCGAGATCGTCGACCCGCCCGAGCGGCTGCGTGAGCGGGCCCAGGAGCTCGCCGAGACGATCGCCAAGAACTCGCCGGCCGCCATGGCGGCGACGAAGAAGGCGCTGTGGGGCGCGCTCGAGCTGGGCCTCACCGACGCCTGCAAGGCGGGCGCTGCGCACCTCGTCGGGCATGTGGGGTCACCCCGACCAGACCGAAGGCCCGGCGTCGTTCGCCGAGAAGCGCGCAGCCCGCTGGGCCGCCGCCCGTATCGAACTCCGGACGCCACGAATGACCAACCTCGCCTCGCTCCTGCTCGATCATCCCTTCGGTGACGACGAGCCGCTGATCCATGGCAGCCGGTGACGTGGACCAAGGGCGAGGCGATCGCGCGGGTCGCTGGGTGGGCCGACGAACTTCGCGCAGCCGGAGTGTGCCCGGTCAGGCCGTCGCGGTCGTGCGCTCCCATGCGCCCGATGTGATCATCGCGATGGCCGCGATCTGGAGCATCGACGCGGTGTTCGTGCCGGTGAACCCGCTGCTGCCACCGGCCGGCGTCGACGAGATCGTCGACGACGATCCGCCCGGCCGCGATGCTCGACGACGACGGCATCCACGCGCTGCCGGACGCCGACACCCACCCGACGGGCGTCGCCTTCGTCCAATGGACATCGGGCACGACCGGCCGGCCGAAGCCGGTGCTTGCACACCCACGAGGCTATCTGGAATTGCTCGACCGGGTGCTCGGCCCGTTGCGCGCCGGCGCCGCGTGACCCGACGAAGCCGCCGTCGCCGAACCTGATCCCGGTGTCGATGGCGCTGAACGCCGGCATCTACAACGTCCTGTTCGGGCTGCGGGCCGGCGCGCCGATCGTGGTGATGGACCGCTTCGTCGACCGACGAGTTCGCCACGCTCGTCGCCCGCCACCAGATCCGCTCGACCGTGCTGCCGCCCGCGGCGATGGCGATGCTCAGCGACGATCCCGCCGTGACCGATCTGGCGCCGCTGCGCTACGTCCGCTCGATCACCGCCCCGCTCTCGCCGTTCCAGGCCCGGCGGTTCACCGACAAGTTCGGCGTCACCGTGCTCAACAGCTACGGCCAGGCCGAGATGGGCGAGGTGATCGGCTGGACCGCCGCCGACGCCAAGGCGCACCCCGACAAGATCGGCGCCATCGGCCGCCCACACGCCGAACGTGGCGATCCGCATCGATACGCCCGACGGCAACGGGGTCGGGGAGTTGCTCGTGCAGCCCCCGAACCGTGCCGCGGGCTACGCGGACGGCACCGACCTGGCCGACCGGCTGACCGATCGACGCGTTCATCCGCACCGGCGATCTGGCCCGGCATCGACGACGACGGTTTCGTCTGGATCGAGGGTCGACTCGGCGACCTGATCAACCGGGGCGGCAACAAGATCTTCCCCGACGAGGTCGAAGAGGTCCTGCTCGCGGTGCCCGCAGTCCGCGAGGTCGCCGTCGTCGGACACCCCGACGATCGCCTCGGCCAAGTTCCCGTCGCCTACGTGGCGACCACTGGCGACGTGACCGACGCCGAGCTCGAATCGGCCTGCCGCACGCAACTCGCCGCCTACAAGGTGCCGGTCCGCTTCGTCAGGGTCGAGTCGCTGCCGCGCAGCGAGGTCGGCAAGGTGCTGCGAGCGAACCTGCGATGACCTGGCTGGAGGTCGGCATCGTGACCGACGACGATGAATCGCTCGTCGCGTTTTACGTCGCCGGCCTCGGGTTCGCAGTCGAGCGGGTGTTGGAGTTTCCTCAGGGCATCGTGCATCGCCTCCGCTGCGGCGATGCTGGTCTCAAGATCTACCGTCCGTCGACCGGGGCCGAGCATCGCCCGGTTGCCGAGCCGTGGCATCGCTACCGTGGAATCAGCTACGCGGCGCTGCACGTCTCCGACGCCGAGTCGGTTGTCGAGCGGGCGGTCGAGGCGGGAGCGACCGTGATCATGGCGGTCACCAGCCATCGTCCGGAGGCGAAGGCCGGGCTCGTCGCCGACCCGGATGGCAACGTCTGGGAGATTCTCGAGGAGTCGGCCCCGTGAGCGGTTCCGTTGCCGCCGACGGCTTCAGCGACGACGGCATGGTTGCCGACTCGACGAGCGGGGGGTACGAGACGATCGAGGTGTTCCGCGAGGGGCCGGTGGGCTACCTCGTGTTCAACCGCCCCGACGTCGGCAACGCGATCAACGCCCAGATGTTCACCGACCTCGAAGCGGCGTGGGGCGAGCTTGACGCCGACCCGCAGGTTCGAGTGATCGTCAACACCGGCAATGGTGCGGCGTTTCAGACCGGGCTCGATGTCCGTCAGCTTGCTCGCGATCCCGAGGCGATGCGGCGCAGTTCGCGTCAGACCCGCAAGTTCGAACTGCGGATGACGGCGTGGCATTGCGGCGTCTGGAAGCCGGTGATCGCCGCGGTGAACGGGGTGTGCGCCGGTGGCGGCCTGCACTTCGTCGCCGACGCCGACATCGTCATCGCCGCGGAGGCGGCGTCGTTCGTCGACCCGCATGTTTCGGTCGGTCAGGTCTCGGCATTCGAGACGATCGGGCTACTCAAGAAGTCACCGATGGAATCGGTGCTGCGGATGGCGCTGATCGGGCGACACGAACGAATCGACGCGGCCCGGGCGCGACAGTTGGGCATCATCTCCGAAGTTGTTCCCAGCGATCAGCTCCGAGCCCGCGCCCACGAGCTCGCCCTGCTCGTCGCCCGCAACTCGCCCGAAGCGATGGCCGCCACCAAACGGGCGTTGTGGGGTGCCCTCGAATGACCGCACTCGGCCACCACTTCAGCTCGAACACAACCCTTCCCGGCGCCGCGTGTCGCTACGAACGCGCACACACCGAACCCCCGGAAGTCGAACCCCGGGTGTTCGGTGCCGAGCGTTTACTCACACCTGCAGACCCAACGCGCTCCAGGTCAGGCCGTGAGTCGCCGCCGCTGCCGAGAGAACCGATTGCACGTCATTGATCGTCTTGCCCGCCGAAGTCAATGCTGCCGATTCAAACAGGTAACTCGCGGTGTAGAGCCCGTACGAGCCGGTGACGACGTACCGGACTCCGCGCACCACGCCGAAGGAACCATCGGCGAACTGAACCGTTGCCAGGACCTCCTCGCCATTGCGAAGCCAGATCCTGACGCCGACTTCGTCTCCAACAGAATCGCTGTTGGCCCGAACGTCGTCTACGTCGTAGACGGTTACTGCTGCCCTGGTGGCCGCCGTCGCGCCTTCGCCGTTGACGACGGCCGCTTGACCATTCCGAGCTGGCGCGCCGACCGGCAGGAATCCGTAATCAAGCGTCACGATGCTCGAGACCGCACCGGCATTCAGTTTCGATGACGCCGTCGTTGCCGTCACCGCCGAGATCTCCTGCCCTCGACGCGGGATCGCGTACGAGTTGCCGCCAGCGCTAAACACCAGCACGGTGAAGGTTCCGGCGTCGGTGGCCAGACTTGTAGCTCGGGCGCCGGGGAACACGGTGGCGATCGTTGCGCCGTTCACCTTCACGGTCACCGCTTCGCCGGTCACCAGCGTTGAGGGGTCGTTGTTCAGGCCGAGTACTCCTTGTGGTCCGGCATCGGGGTCGTCGGTCGTCAAAGAAACCTTCTGCAACGCGGTTCCTGCCGGGATGGTGGCCGATGCTCCAAAGGTCTTGCCGGAGATCTTGAAGACGGTCGTTCCAAGATTGGCGACCGCCGGGCCGGCAGCAGCGTTGACCGCCGTTGAGCCAGCGCCGAGGCCGACGACGACAGCGATTCCGACCGCCGACAATGTCCGCCGGGTGACGCTTCGATTGTGGAGAAGTTTGAACATGAGGAACTCCGTTTCAGAACTTTGCGACGGCTCGATCGAGCCGCGAATTCATTGTCTGCTGCGATTCGAACCACTTGATGACGAGGTGCGAACAAAACGCGAAACTCTCCCAACCATGAACGACATTCGGGCCGCCATGAGTGTCCCGGTCGGTGGCCTCCCACAGCGCCGACCGTCACCGCCCCAATGACGACAGGCGAAGGTCCGACGGGTGCGGGCGAGCCTCATCCGCACGCGCCGTTAACAAGATGACCGGCCAATGCCTGGTGTGGGGGAGCTCGCGCAGTACGTCGAAACCCGATCGGATCGGGAGCATCACGTCGAGCACAACGAGGTTGGGTTGGAACTCTTCGATAGCCGCCAGCACGCACCGCCGTCGGCGAGACAGCGCACCTCGAACCCGTCGCTGGTGAGGTAGGCCGCACCACGTCGCTGACCGTTGGTCAATCGGTGCTCGGCGCGCTCCTCGCCACGTCGGGACCGACCATCATCGACTCACGCCTGCCATATCGGCAACACGTCGTTGACGAATCCGAGTGCAGCGATGACGAGCAGGAGGACCCCGGAGACGATTCCGACGGCGCGGTGTCGCTGAGTGAGGAATCGGGTGATTCGGCGTTGGGCTGGTCCGGCGAGGAGTGGGAGCAGGACGAGCGGCCATCCGAACCCGACGCCGAAGGCGAGGAAGTAGCCGAGCGAGTCGACGAATCCGCCGGTGCCGGCGACCGATCCGATGGTGAACGCGGCGATGATCAGCGGTCCGGTGCATGGCAGGGTCATCGGGGCGAGAAACGTGCCGTACACGAACGCGCTCGCGGCCGGATTCCGAAGCACCGGGATCGACGTCGTCGTGAGCCGGGTGAACGGATTCTTCCCGAGCAGCATGGCGACCCCGAGAATCGCCACGAAGCCATACAGCACGGGCAGCACCACATCGAGGATCTCGGACACGGTGGCGCTGAGGAGGTGGAAGATCCCGCCGATGACCACGAGCAGCGAGAGCACCCCGGCGAGCACGAGGATGCCGAGGAACGGCATCCATCTTCGTGCTCGTTCGTTCGCGGCTTGTTGCGAGAACATCACGAACATGCCGGGGTACAGCGGCAACATGCACACGTTGCCCAGGATGGCCGCGTTGCCGAGGGCGAATGGTTCCCAGAAGCCGTTCACGGGTCCGCCGTTCAGCCCGTGGTGCCGAGCTTGGCGACGATCTCGTCGGCCGACTCGAAGCCGGTGACGAGTTCGCCGGCGTGGCCCATTGGGTCGATCACGAACTTCGGAGTGCTCGGCGGGTTGGCGGCTGATTGGCCGAGATCGTCCACGAATGCGGCGAGCGACTCAGGGGTCATCACGGCGAAACGGATGGCGTCGAAACCATTGCTGGCGGCGTAGTCGGCGACGTCGCTCGTCGAGATGTCGGTCTCGACGCTGAGGGCGATGAATACCGCCTTGTCGCCGAGCTGCTGGGCTGCGGTATTGGTGTCGGCGAGCTGCTTCTTGCAGTTCGGGCACCAGGTGGCGAAGTTTTCGACGAACACGGGCGTGCCGTGGAAGTCGTCGAGCGTGAAGGTGACGCCGTCGACGTCGGTGAACTGCATCGTCTGCCACGTCGGCAACGTCATCGCGTCGCTCGCGGGCGTCGTGTCGGTGGTCTTGTCCTCCATTGCGTCGACCGCGGTCGCGTCGGTCATCGCGTCGCCGCTCTTGTCCTCCACCGCGTCGCCCACGGCCGTCGTGTCTGCGGTCTTGTCTTCCGTTGCGTCGACCGCGGTCGCGTCGGCGCTCTTGTCCTCCATCACCTCGGCAATGGTGCTGACGGGTGCGGCGGCGGGTGTGTCGCCGCCGGCGGATCCGCAGGCGGCCAGGCCGAGCGCGGCGAGGATGGCAAGGGTTGTTGTGGTCTTCTTCATGGTGTGCTCCTTGGGTATGGGGGCGCGACGAACCAGACCCGTCTCGGGTTTGTGGGTGGGTGGGTGCCGCGGTGCGGCGTTTCGGCGGTGGGTCAGTTCACCGCTGATGGTCCCGTTGCATGGTGCGAGACGGGAGTTCGACGATCACGTCGCCACCGGGGCCGTGACCGAGCGAGATGGTGCCACCGTGTCCTTCGACCAACGCCTTGGCGATGGCGAGGCCGAGACCTGACGACCCCGACGATGCTCGGGCTACGTCGGCCCGGGTGAACGGATCGAATGCGACGGTGCGGAACGACTCGGGGAATCCGGGGCCCTGGTCGGTCACTTCGAGATGGATCGTTTCTCCGTCGGCGACGGTGACCGACACCTGGCCTCCCGGGGGGCTGTGACGGATTGCGTTGTCGAGCAGGTTGCGCAGTACCCGGGAGATCTCGCCCTCGTCGACCAGGACGTGGGCGGGGCCGGTCGCCGACGGCGAGCAGCTTGATCCCGCGCCGATCAGCGATCGGCATCAACGCTTCGATGGCGTCGTCGGCGAGCTCCGCGAGGGACACGACGTGGCGGTTGAGACCCACCTGGCCGGACTCGATACGGGCGAATTGGTGGAGCTGATCGAGGAGTTGCTCCATCGTGGTGAGGTGACGTTCGGCGACAGCGAGGTAGCGGTCGGGGTCGGCGGCGAGCCCGTCGCGCACGCTTTCGATCGATGCCCTCATGGCCGCCAGCGGGGTTCGCAGGTCGTGGCTGACGCTCGACAACAGATGCTGGCGGGCGCCGGCGAGAGCCTCGCGTTCGCGTCGGGCGTCCGCGAGTCGTGCCACCATCCGGTCGACGGCAGCGGCGGCCTGGCCGACCTCATCGGCTCGGGTGATGCGGGTGCGCTGAGAGAGATCACCGTCGGCGACCGCTTGGGCAACAGCACCGAGCCGTTGGATGTCGCGGGCGAGGGGCGCCGCGAGGTGGCCACCGACGACGAGGGCGATACCGCTGCCCAGGATCAGAAGGACGACGAACATCCGGTAGTCGTGGCCGGACAGGAACATCGCCCGCGAAGCTCCTGAACTGGACAACGCCCCGATCGCCAACGAGCACATCCCGACGGCGAGCGAAATCGCGGTGACGCTCGCTCGGCTCGACACCCAACGACGAAGCAACGGCGCCGCCAACCCGGCGATGACACCGGGCATGGCGAGTACCAAGAGGAAGGTGGCGTGCTCGCTGCGAGGCGGGCGCAGGAGCACCGCTGCCATGGTTGCGGAGGTGGCTATGACGAGCAGAAGCCCCAACGCCAGGTGGCGGGCCGATCTCATGGCTCGAACCGGTATCCGACGCCGAACACGGTCGCGATCCAGCGCGGCTGCTCCATGTCGCGTTCGATCTTGGTCCGCAGGCGGCGAACGTGCACCGTGACCGTTGCCGGGTCCTGGAACGCTTGGTCGGAATCCCACACCGCGTTGAGTAACTGGGCCCGGGAGAAGACTTGGCGAGGATGCGACGCGAGGAACGCAAGGAGATCGAACTCCTTTGCCGTCAAGATGACGACCCTTCCGTCGGCAACGACCTCGCGGGCGCTCTGGTCGATTTCCAACCCGTCGAACGTCAGACTTCCGGCAGGCGACGGGCCTCCGCCATCGGTGCCGGCATGCGCTGTCACCCGCCGGAGCACACTTCGTACCCGCGCGGTCAGCTCGCGGGGGGAGAACGGCTTGACGAGATAGTCGTCGCCGCCGAGTTCGAGGCCGAGAACCCGGTCCGCTTCGTCCGAGCGCGCGGTGAGCAAGATGACCGGCAACTGGCTGGTGCGGCGCATCTCCCGCAGCAGGTCGAAACCCGACCGAACCGGAAGCATCACGTCGAGCACGACGAGGTGCGGTTGGAATTCCTCGATCACCGCCAGAACCGAACCTCCATCAGCGAGGCGGCGAACCTCGAAGCCGTCCCGCTCCAGGTACGTGGTGACCACCTCGCTCACGGTCGGTTCGTCGTCGACGACCAGTACCGCGCTGCGCGCCGGTGACGTCGCTCCTGCCTGTCATGACGCCGACACTAAGCCCTCGGTCACGCCGTCGGGTGCGTCCTGGAAATCGTTTCGTAGTTGTTTCGCACGCCTTAAGCAGGCTGTTCGCGGTGCCGCCGACGATGTCGCCATGAGCTGGACACGTCGTGGATTCATCGGAGCCGGGATCGCCACAGTGGCCGGGGTCGCCGCCGCGAAGCGCACCGAGCCCGCGGACATCACGATTGCCGTCGCACCCTCAAGATCGTCGCGATCGGCACCCCCATCGCCGACAGCCCCGCCCGAGCTCGATGTGCTCTCCGACGGACCGGCGCCCTCGTTGGCGGCGGCGTCGGGCTGGATCAACACCGATCCGCTGCTTCCCGAAGCGCTGCACGGCAACGTCGTGCTCTACGACTTCTGGACGTATGGCTGCATCAACTGCCAACACACCCTCCCGGCGGTGAAGGCTTGGCACGACCGCTACGCAGCCGATGGTTTCATCGTTGCCTCGATCCACACCGCCGAGTTCGCCCACGAACGCGAGCGAGCCAACGTCGAGGCGTATGTCGCCGAACAGCAAATCCTCTACCCGGTCGCGCTCGACCCGGACCGTGAGATCTGGCGGGCGTTTCGCAACCGCTACTGGCCCGCCTTCTTCCTCTACGACCGCGAGAACCGTTGGCGATACCACCACATCGGCGAACGCGCGTATCAAACCACCGAGGACGCCATCCGGACGCTGCTCGCGGTCCCCGATGACGCTCCTCGAGCGGACCACGACCTCGACGGCTGACCCGATGCTCCAAGCGATCGCCGCCCTCTACGGCGTCGGGATACTCGCCGCGTTCAACCCCTGCTCGTTGCCGCTCTACCCGGCCTTCCTCGCCTCGTGGAGCGCCGGAGGCACCCGGCCGGCGCGGGCCGCAGCAAAGTTCGTCGCCGGTTCGGCCTCCAGCTTCGTCGTGCTCGGCGCCGCGGCTGGAGCGCTCGGCATCGCGTTGCGCGTCAGCCAGTTCATCGGACGCGTCTCCGGTGTCTGGCTGCTGATCGCCGGGATCACCACCGTCGTCCGCCAGATGCAGGGCCGATCCGGCCGGGAGTGGCGACCCCTCGAAGGGGGCTTGGGCCGACATGTCGCCCGAACACACGCCGGTGGATTGAACCCGTACCTGCTCGGCATCGGAGCAGGAGCCGGGTGGTCGCCATGCGTCGGGCCGCTCCTCGGGACCGCGCTCACCGCAGCTGGCACAACCGGATCACCCGTTCGCTCCTCGATCCTCCTCGCCGCTTACGCGATCGGGACCGGCACGCCGTTGCTTGTTCTCGCCAACGGACTCGTACGGATGACCACCCTGCGCTCGCTCAGCCACCGTATGGCCGGCGCATCCAAAGTCATCGCCGCGGGCCTGATGATCGCCGTGGGTGCATTGCTCGCAACCGGCGGCTACGACGACCTCATCGCTTGGATGGGTGCAGGCGCCTGAGCGCCAACCGTCCGGGTCATACGCGACGAGGCGGCGCCAAGGTCCGCAGACCCTGGCGCCGCCTCGGTGGGGGGAGGGGGATGAGCGTCAGTCTTCGATGCTGATCACCGGGCAGTTGACGATGATTCCGACGGCGCCCCACGCCCCGGCTGGGCCGCCAATCGCACCTGACTCGGCAAGGTCACCGATGTCGTCGAAGTCGACCTGCAACGTGTTGGCCCCGCCGGCTACGGCACCTGCCGACCAGACGGACAGGTGCACATCCCACAGCGGGCTGTACTTGCCCTGTCCAGGGCGTGATTGAATGACGTTCAGTGGGTCGCCCTCGCCGAGGAGCGCAGAGTTGAGACCCTGGCGTTGCGGGTTGTCGACACCCGTCTGGCCGTTGGCGAACGGGGCGATCCCCGACCGAGACGACGACCCTCCACCGTTGCCGAGTCCTGGGGCCGCGTTGAGGTTCGGTGCGAACGTCGCTGCTTCGAGGGCAGCCACATCCGGAGCCGAAGCGTCGAAGGAGACGTAGTAGACCTCTTTGCCGTCGTAGAAGCCCTCCGTCTCTTGGAATTTGGCCGTACCCGCTGCCGGAGCGCCGATCAGCTTGTCGTGCAGCCCCGAACCGTTGGCGATATGCGGGGCATTGAGGACGATGCCATTTGACAGCTGCACCAACGGGCTGTAGTCCGCTTGCCCAACGGCTCCGGGGGAAGCCGAAACTGGCGGGAATCCGCCCGGGCCAGGAACAACCGAGCGGGCCGGCGAGAAGTCCACCGTGTCCTCGACATGGAGGACACCGGATCGGTCGAACCAGCCGCGCTGAACAGCGTTGGTGTGTCGGGCGTTGGCCAGCTTCGACGAGTGGTTCACCCGCCGACGCTTGGCGTCTTTGCTGTCGGATGACTCGGTGATGACGTATTGGAACCGTTCACCGTCGTCGTCCACCCCCTCGAAGACGGGGAGCGTTGCGGTGTCGGTGACGGCGTTCTCTCGTGCCGAGGAAAGCAGCACCTCCCGCTGCTCACCGGACGCATTGGCGGCCGGGACAACGAGGGCGAAGCTGGCGGCAACCGCCAACCCCACCACGGGGCGTGTTGATCGCATGTTGACATCTCCTTACGGTCGGCCGGCCCCGATGGCCGGCCGAGAGACATCGTCGGACCGCGATCTATCACCGTCGTGACAGGATTGAAAACTCCTTCGAAACGGTCTCGGTCGTCACGTTCACACGGCCGGGTTGGACACCGATCGCTTACAAACAGGGACTGAGCAAAGAGCAGGGCCCGTGTCGACGAATGCGGCTTGGTCTCGGCCGTCGTCGTCGGTGTTGCCGCACAAGATGTTGAACGAGATGCGGGAGAACAGTTCGCGCAATGTGGCGTCGGGTTCAACGAACTGGGCGCGGATCTGGTGGGCTATGCCGGCGTAGGTGGCATAGCGGCCGTCTGGGAACGTGTTGAATCCGAGGATGGTGAGCGCGCGCTGACCATCCTGCGGCGGTGGCCTGCGGCCGTGCGATCGAAACGTTCGACGAGAAGCGCGAGCCGCTCGCCTTCGCTCACGAGCTCGACCGGTGCGACGTGGAGGCCCGCTCGGCGTGCGAGTCCCATCGCTACGAACTCTGACTGCACCCACAGGTAGGTGTCGGTCGACCGTGAGAATTTGGCGATGAGTTGTTTGCCGTCATCGGCGAGGACTGCTTTCGGGCGTGCGCCGCCGATGGGTGTTCCGTTGATGAGGATGTCGGTAAGCGCAGGGTCGACTGGTTTGCCAGCGGTGATCGCGTCGACTGCTTCTGCGAGCTGCCGCAGGCAGGGCGGCGACGATTCACGTGCCACGAAAGTCTTCTGGTCACTTTGGAAGTCGAGGGCACCGATGCGGTTCGACCCGGATTGAAGAAGGTAGGTGAGGTCACTGAAGTCGGTTGTGGGTTCGCCGAGGCGGTGATTGACGAGGTGTCGGCCCCAGGAGTCAGGCATGGCATCGTCGATGCACAGCGGCAGCCCGGTCCCTGATGCGGTCGTCTGCGTGCCGGCTTGCAGTGGGAGTTCCGGTTCGTAGATCGGTACGGCGTCGCTGCGGTCGAGGTATCGGCGACCATATGTGAAGGTGACGGGCGAGCGGTCTGCGTCGATTCGCCCGCAGGCGACGGGGTCTTCTGCTCCTGGCAGCCACATCCACACGAACGCTGTGGTCGGTTCAGAAGTTGGCCGCTCGAAGTGGGCTCCATCGAGCAGTCGGGAGTCCGCCGATCCCGAGGGGTCGTGCATTGCTGCTACCCGTACCTCCGGTGATACGTAAGAATGCTGTGGTGATCGCTCCTCGCTTCGTCGGACGTGTTGCAGAGCGGTCCCGTCTTCATGAGCTCGCCGCCGAGGCCGTCGGCGGTCGGGGGCGGATAGCGTTCATCGCCGGAGAGGCCGGCACCGGTAAGACGGCGCTGATCGAGGCGTTTGCCGCCGAGCTGCGCGCCGCAGACGACGAGATCGTGGTGGCGACCGGCAACTGCAACAGCCAGGGCGGGATCGGCGACGCGTTCTTGCCCTTCCGCGAGCTCCTTGCCGCGCTCGTCGGGCTCGACGACGAGGGCGTCGGGAAGGAGAGTCGTGGTGATCACGATCGCGGTCGGCTCCGGCGGTTTTTCGACAGCTCCGCCAAGGTGCTGTTCGAACTCGGGCCGGACTTGATCGGCGCGATCATCCCCGGTGCCGCTCTGGCCGCCCGGCTCGGTCAAGCGGTCGTCGAGGAGACCGGCTGGTTCGGTCGGCTGCTGGAGGGCGATGGCGGCCGCGGGTCGGCAACGATCGACCAGCACCGGGTGTTCGAGCAGTATTCCAATGTCGTCCGCTCGCTCGCCGAGGAACGGCCCCTGGTCCTGGTTGTCGACGACCTTCAGTGGGCCGACGATGCGTCGGTCGGCCTGCTGTTCCACCTCTCTCGCCGGCTGGAGGCTTCGCGGGTGCTGCTCGTGAGCACCTACCGACCGGACGAGCTGGCGCTGTGGAGCGCCGGCGGGCGCAACTCGCTGGAGAAGGTGCTCGGGGAGATCAAGCGCTACTCCGGTGACGTCACGATCAATCTTGCCGCCGTCTCATCGGCGGAGCGCCGAGCCTTCGTCGACGCGCTACCTCGACACCGAGCCGAACGAGCTCGACGAGGACTTCCGCCAGCAGCTTTTCGCCCGCACCGACGGCCATCCACTGTTCACCGTCGAGCTGCTGCGGACGATGCAGGAACGAGGCCATCTCGTGAAGGACGTCGCCGGCCGGTGGGTCGCCGCGGCGCTCGACTGGGCGTTGCTCCCGGCACGCGTCGAGGGAGTGATCGAGGAACGGATCGCCCGCCTCGACGAGCCGCAGCGGGAGATGCTCGACGTCGCCAGCGTGGAGGGCATCAGCTTCACCGCCGAGGTGGTCGGTGCGCTGCTCGGACGACCGATGCTGGGCGTCCTGCGCACCCTCGACCGCCAGCTCGACCGAGCCCACCGGTTGGTCCACGAGCGCGGCGAGCTTTCGGTCCCCAACGGGACGCTGGCCGTCTACCAGTTCAGCCACGCGCTGTTCCAGCGCTACCTGTACGACGACCTCGGCAATGCCCAGCGGCGACTCCTCCACGGGGAGATCGCCCGCCGGCTGGGCGAGTTCCACGGTGAGCGCGCCCACGAGCTCGCCGGGACGCTCGCCTGGCACTACGACGAGGCCCACCGTCCGGACGAAGCGGTCGCCAACTACCTTCGGGCCGGGGAGCGGGCGATCGGCCAGGGCGCTCCCGACGACGCGCGTCGGATGTTGACCCGGGCGTTGGAGCTCGCTGCCGACGACGATGGAGACCTCCGGCGGCGGATCCTCACCGCCCGCGCGGAGGCGGTGCGGTTGCTCGGCGACGTCGATGCGCGACGCAACGACCTCGCCGCGCTGCTCAGGCTCGCCGAGTGCAGCGGCGACGAGTTGGGGCTCGCCACTGCTCACGTCGCGGCAGGCGAACTACTGGTCGGACCTCGGTGACCAGCTGACCAGCCGGCGGACCGCCGACCGGGCGATCGCCCACGCCCGCGCTGCAGGGGACCACGCCTTGCTGGCCGACTGCCTCGGGTTGCTCGCCCAGGCCTGCATCCGCACCGGGGACGTCGAGGCCGGCCGCGAGGCGGTACGCGGCGCGCTGGCGGCGCTGGAGCACACCGACGACCCCACGACCCGTCAGGCGGTGCTTCGCCGGGCGTGGGTGTTCCACTTCGAGGCGGGCGAGATCGCCCGCAGCCTGGAGCTGGCGGAGCAGACCGTCGCCGAGGCCAACCGGCTGCCACGCCACGCCCGGGCGGTACCGGCGAGCAATCTCGGACTCAACCACCTTGCGCTCGGGCAGTACGAGCTGGCGAGGGTCGCGTTGGAGGAGGCCTGCGCCCACTCGCTCGCCTCCGGCTACCGGCGCGCACTCGGTTACGGCGAGCAGAACCTTGCGCTCGTCACGCTGCTGCTCGGCGATCTCCCGCAGGCCGAGCATCTTGCCCGCCACTCGCTCGCCGAGCTCGATGAGATCGGCGACGCGTTCGGCGCGGCTGGGGGACGGATGTACCTCGGGCATGTGCTCGACGCCGATGGGAGGTGGGACGAAGCGGCGACGCACTACGCCGCAGCCGGGACAGCGTTCACAGCCGCCGGGGCGCTCGGGCTGGCAGCCGAGTCGCGCGCCGGTGCCGGCCGGTGCGCACTGCGACTCGGGCAGTTCGGCTCGGCCCGCACCGCCGCAGACGAGGTGTGGGCATACCTCTCGGCGAACGGTGGGATCGGTACGGATCAGCCGGCGACCATGTACCTCACCTGTGCCGAGATCCTCGCCGCCGTCGGCGAGCCGGCACCGGCCGGTGAGATCGTCGCCGCAGGCGCCCGGCAGCTTCGCGCCCGAGCCGACTCGATCGACGACCCAGCCGCGCGGGCCTCGTTCCTCGATGCCGTCGCTGCGCACCGCAACCTTCTCCGGCTCGCCGCCGAAAGCGACGTCGCCGCAGGCCTCCTTGACCGACCCTCAACTACGCCGCACTAACCCGATGACGGGCCATCACGAGGAGTGCCACCGATGCTCAGCGAGCTCCGCCGACGCAAGTTCACCTACCTGTTCCAGTGCTTCGACCTCGACCGCGATGGCGTGCTCGAGCGCGGCGATTACGAGACGTTCGGTCAACGGCTGGGTGCGGCCTTCGACCTCGCTGCGACCTCGGCGAAGTACCTCACGATCCACGCCGAGACGATGGCGCTGTGGGACTTCGTCCGCACGATTGCCGATCACGACGGCGACGACCGCGTCTCGGTCGAGGAGTTCGTCGCCGCCTACGCCCGGTTGACCGACGACGACGAGGCATTCCAGCGGCTGCTGATGGGATACGCCTCGTTCATCATCTCGACCGGAGACCGAACCGGCAAGGGCAGCCTCGATGCCGAGGAGTACGCGGCGATCCTTTCCTCCTACGGGATCGACGACGGCGAAGCCCGCGCCGCGTTCGCCGAACTCGACGTCGTCGACGGACTGCTGTCGACCGCGGCGATGGAGCGGGCGTTCGCCGAGTTCTTCCGCAGCGACGACCCCGCCGCCCCCGGCAATCGGATGATGGGCCGGTTGTGAGGCGGCTGCCTTCACGGCGCACCGAGGACCATTGCTCTGCGGGGGGCGGCAGTGAGCGCCGTGTCGGTGCTCTGTTCCTGCCTCGTCGGCTTCGTGCTGCTCGGTACCGGCGTGATGAAGGCGCTGTCGCCCACGCCGTTCTACCTCCACATGGACCGGCTCCAGCTCCTGCCGTACCGGGCGTGGAGATACGTCATCGGCGGCTGAGCGCTCGTCCAGTGCCTACTCGGCTGGGCGCTGATCCTGCGGCTGTACCCCGCAGTCACGATGCCGGCGACGATCGTGACGCTGCTCGAGTTGGCACCGCTGACGGCCTGGAGTTGGCACGCGCGAGCGTGACTGCTACGGAGGGCTGCTCGCCGTCAGCTCATCGACCAGCCAAGGACGGCTGGGACATCCGCTACGCCACAAACTTTGCCGTTGACGGTTGGGAAGTCATCGCCAGATCCGCTCCCGCCAACCTTCGAGTCGCCTGGGAACGAATCACCACCGATCCGTTCGCGAGAGCTATCGCCGTACCACCGGCTTCGCGCTCGCCGCGCCGGCCGACGGCACCTCGCTCGCCGACCGCGAGTACTGACTCGGCGTCAGAGCCGCTTGGCGTAGGGGGCGGGCGAACGCCGAACTCGTCGACGAAACCGAACTCGTGCCCGAGATCCTCGACCCACTGGATCGAGCCCGAGCGCTGCATGAGGTCGGAGGCGGTGGCGAGGGCAGCGATGCTGCGGCCGACGGCCAGCGGCGTCTGCGCGCTGGTCATCTCGGCGGCGCTGGTGCCTCGCGCCTCGACGATGAACTCGGTCGAGACACTGCCTGGGTAGAGCGTCACGCAGGCGATGCCCTTCGGCGCCAACTCGATCGCCATGTCGGCACCGAGCCGGTCGAGCCCGGCCTTGCCCGCGCCGTATGACGAGCTGAAGTGATAGCTCTGCCCGCCGGGTGACGAGACGTTGCAGATGAACCCGCCGGGACCGGCTGCGAACAGCAGTGGCGCCGCGTACCAGCTGGCGACGTAGTGCGCGCGCAGCCCAATACCGACTTGGTCGTCCCAGATCGACAGCGGATGATCCCAGAAGCCGCCACCCCATGCGGGCGGGTCGGGGATCTTGTAGACGTTGTTCACCAGGATGTCGAGCCGGCCCTCGTCGGCGTGCACGCGTTCGAACAGCGCAGCGATCTGCGCGTCGTCGCCGTGGTCGGTCTGCACCGCGATGCCGCGGCCGCCGGCGTCGTCGACCAGCGCGGCAGTGCGGTCGATGGTGAGCTCGCCGGCACCCGCACTGCGGCCGGTGACGTACACCGTGGCGCCCTGCTCGGCCAACGCGATCGCCGTCCCGCGGCCGATGCCGCGACTCGACCCGGTGACCACGGCGACCTTCCCGCTCAGGCGAGTCTCAGCCATCAGACTGCCACCGCCGCCACGACGTCGACATCGAGCCGGGTGAGGCCGCGCAGCAGGAAGCTGGGAAAGTACTCGAAGCTGTTTGACGGCGCCAGCGTGAAGCTGTCGAGTCGCCGGGCCAGTTCTTCGAGCGCCACCTTGCCCTCCAGCCGCGACAGGGCCGCGCCGAGGCAGAAGTGGATGCCCTTGCCGAACGCGAGGTGGTCGCGCAGGCCGGCACGATCCGGGTCGAAAGTGTCGCCCTTCGGGAACAGCGCCTCGTCACGGTTGGCCGATGCGAACACGAATCACCGGTTCCAGCTCGGCGATCACCTTCGGCGTGAACGCCTTCGACACCAGCCGCCGGTAGCGCGTGTGGTCGGGCATGTCGGCGGTGAGCATCGTCGGGACGCGCGGAAACCCGTCGGCGATCACTGCGGCCATCTTGGCCCGCTCGTCCGACGGCACGGGCATGCCGGCGCCACCGAACATCGAGGAGTAGGTCACGGGGTCGCGCAGGATGTCGAGCACCAGGTCGTGACGAGTCACCAGATACATGCCGAGCGACTCGATCAACATCACGGGCTGCTCGCCACGCATCTGTGCGTAGTGCGGGAACGGGCACTGCAGTGTCGCCGGGTCGAACGGGTTGAAGGTGGACAGGTCGCTGCTCACAGGTCTCGGCTCTGCATGTTCGACCCCCGATAAGTGAGTGCGGCAAGCCGAGGCGGTTTGCTGCGCAGCGAAACTAGCCGACGAGATAGTTTACGGACGTACGAAAACTCCGAGGAGGCTGAATGCAGACAACCACGTCGTTCTGTCGTGTGTGCCACGCAAGTTGCCCTCTGGAGGTCGACGTGCATGACAACCGTGTGGTCGCCGTTCGTGGGGTGATGGACGACCCGCTGTTCGAGGGCTACACGTGCATCAAGGGCCGCCAGCTGCCCGATCAGATGGCCGACCCGAACCGTTTGCGGGCACCGCTCCGGCGCCGGCCCGACGGCACCTTCGAGGAGGTCACCAGCAGCGAGGCGCTCGACCAGATCGCCAGCGAGCTGCGCCGCATCATCGACACCTACGGCCCACGCGCCGTCGCCTCCTACACAGGAACAGGCGGTTACCAGAACTCGGTGGCCGTGTCCTCGGCACGTGCGTTCCATGAAGGCGTCGGCTCGACGTCGTTCTACACATCGGTGACCATCGACCAGCCGGCAAAGGGTCTGGCAGGGTTTCGGCTCGGTGGCTG
This sequence comes from uncultured Actinomycetes bacterium, assembly GCA_963847945.1. Classification (GTDB taxonomy): domain Bacteria; phylum Actinomycetota; class Acidimicrobiia; order Acidimicrobiales; family Ilumatobacteraceae; genus JANMJD01. Next base: position 322,914 of record CAWKBX010000020.1, on the reverse strand, counting down.
GGAAGCCGGCTACCAGAGCTTCACCGACGCCGATGTGCACATGGCGATCGGGTACAACTCGATGGTCTCGTCATATGCCCCGATCGGCGGATTGCAGGGTACGAACCCGTTCGTGGTCATGCGCCGCCGCAAGGCCGAGGGGATGAAGCTGATCGTCGTCGATCCGCGGCGTACCGAGCTGGCCGGCTTCGCCGACATCCACCTGCAGATCCGTCCCGGCCAGGACGCCACCCTGATGGCCGGGATGATCCGCATCGTGCTCGAGGAGGGCCTGCAGGATCACGAGTTCTGCGAGCGGTGGATGAGCCAGATGGGCGAGCTGCATGCAGCCGTCGACGGGTTCACGCTCGATCTCGTCGCCGAGCGCTGCGAGCTGGCGGCCGACGACATCCTCGCGGCGACGCGGATGTTCGCCGCCGGCCCCCGAGGCACCGCGGGCACCGGTACCGGGCCCAACATGGCCGCGCACTCAAGCCTGTCCGAGCACATGGTCGTCGTGCTCAACACCATCCTCGGCCGCGTCAACCGCGAGGGCGATCTGATCGAGAACGGCCTGCTGCTCTATCCCGAGGCCCCGCACCGAGCGCAGGTCACCCTGCCACGAGAGCCCGCCAAGGGCCCGCCGGCGCGGTTCCGCAACCTGCGCGGCTACCGCGGAGAGATGCCCACCGCCACGCTCGCCGAGGAGATCCTCATGCCCGGCGAGGGCCGCATCAGAGCCCTGATCGTCAGCGGCGGCAACCCAGCGGTCGCCTTCCCGGATCACGAGCTCACGCTGCGTGCGCTCGAGGACCTCGAACTGCTCGTCGTCATCGACCACCGCATGACCCCAACGGCGGAGTTCGCCGACTATGTGATCGCCCCGACGCTGTCGCTGGAACGTGCCGACGTGCCGCACCTGATGGACCGCTGGTTCCGCGCGCCCTACACCAACTACACCGAACCCGTGGTCGAACGCGACGGCGACGTGCTCAACGAGTGGGAGGTGTTCTGGGAGCTGGCTTCGCGGCTCGGCAGCGAATTGCCGTACCCGGGCGGCTCACCAGACATGACGGTGCGGCCGAACACCGACGAGATCATCGACCGCAGCTACGCAGGCTCGCGCATGCCGCTCGACGAGGTGCGTGCCAACAAGCGGCAGGTGCACATGCATCTCAAGCTCGTCACGAAGCCCGCCGAGGAAGGGGCCACTGCGCGGTTCACGCCGGCCCCCGACGATCTGATGGCCGAGCTCGCCGAGGTGCTTGCCGAGACCACTTCAAGTTTCGCAGGCAGTGACATGTCGGCCTACCCCTACCGTCTCGTCAGCCGCCGGCTCAAGCACGTGCTCAACAGCACCGGCACCGAGCTGCCTGGGCTCGCCCGCAAGGGCACCACCAATCCGGCCTACATGAACCCGTTCGACCTCCGCGATCTCGGCCTCAGCGACGGCGACATCATCGAGATCAGCTCGCCGCGGGCCGTCCTCCACGGCGTCGTCGAAAGCGCTGACGACGTGAAACGAGGGGTCATCTCAATGGCGCATTCGTGGGGCGGCCGCTCGCTCACCGATGAAAAGGTTCGCGACATCGGTTCGCCCACCAGCCGTCTCGTCTCGGTCGACATCGGCCACGACCCGGTGACGGGCATGGTCGTGTCCAGCGCGATCCCTGTCGCAGTCAAGAAGGCAGAATCGTAGGCATCAACGATGAGCACGAAGGCATGATGGCCCGCATCGACGAACGCCAGCAGTCGTGCGCACCTGGGTGCCTAACCAGGTCATTTTCAACCGACGCGAGCGCCGGATTCGTCCGGCTCAGCGGCCGCCGGCGACGGCAAGCGTCTGGCCGGTGATCCATGCAGATGCATCAGAGGCAAGGAAGAGTGCTACGGCGCCGAGGTCCGTGGGAGTTCCGAGCCTGCCGAGCGGGATCTTGGTCGCGTACCGCTGCACCGTCTCCTCGTTCACACCGAGCGCCTTCATCATGATCTCGGTCGGCACCGCGCCTGGTGCAATGCCGTTGACGCGGATGAATGGCGCCAGCTCGAGTGCGAACGTCTCGGTCAGAGAGTTCACCGCTCGTTTCGCCGCCGCGTAGTGGCCGCTGCCCGGCGTGCCGACAAAGGATGCCATCGACGTGATGTTGATGATCGATCCGCCACGGTTGCCGACCATCATGTGCGGCACTGCGGCGAGCGTGCACTGATACACGGCCGTCAGATTCAGATCCATCGTGTCCTGCCACTCGCCGGGGTCGAGCGCGGTGAGCGGGGTGCGGATCGGCGAGCCGCCCGCGTTGTTCACCCAGGTGTCGATTGACCCGAACTCGTCGATTGCTGCCTGTGCGAGCGCAGCGACAGCGGCGTTGTCGGTGACGTCGGTGGTCACTGCGATCGCGCTGGCCACCCGCCGCACGAATCTCAGCCACCACGCGTTCGATCTCGTCGGTGCGCCGGGCTGCGCACACCACAGCCGCGCCGGCGTCGGCCAGCACCGTTGCGATGCCCTCACCGATGCCGCGCCCCGCGCCAGTGACCACCGCCGTCTTGCCGGTCATGTCGTACAGATCGTGCGCGATACCCATCGGTTGCTCCTTGTCGTGCGGATGTTCGTCTCGAATTGCCGTTCATCGATTGCCGTCGGGTTCGGGAACTCACGGAGCTCCATCGCCTCCTTGCCTGTGATCAGCGCAGCGTGCATGGAGCATCTTGTCCAGCTCCGGTTTCTGACTCGGTACGTTGCCATACTTGCCAAGGCCGACTCCCACCGATGACGCCGACTGAAGACTCTCATGAGCCTGCTCGCCGTTGAAGGCGCCATCACGATCGCCGATGCATCCATGAGGGCGGACGCCTCCTTCGGCTGATCGTTCCGGTTTGCACCGGCAGCACCTCGCGGAGGAACTGGCGGAAAGTCACCGCGTGATCAATAATGGGCGGATGACCGCGACCGTACAGTCGGCAGCCGAGTCCGGAGCGCGCTCCACCAGGCGTCACTTACCAGGACCTGCTCGACGCCGACACCCACCCTGTCCCCGATGTGCTGCGGCTCCAGTCGCCTCGCTACCTCGGGAGCGCCGACGTACCGACCGAGCGATACATCGCTCGCGAGTGGCACCGCCGCGAGTCGAGCAGCTGTGGTCGCGCGTGTGGCAGTTCGCATGCCGCGAGGAGCACATCCCCTCCCCGGCGACTACATCGTCTACGACATCGCCGAGCTGTCGTTCCTGATCGTGCGCCAACCCGACGATTCGATCAAGGCGTACCCGAACGCTTGCTTGCACCGCGGCCGCCAGCTCAAGGAGTACGACGGCCACTGCAGCGAGCTGCGCTGCTCGTTCCACGGGTTCGCCTGGCGGCTGGACGGCGCGCTCAGCGACGTTCCAGCAGCGTGGGACTTCCCGCATGTCGACCAGCGCCCCGACGACTTCACCCTGCCCGAGTGCAGCGTCGGCACGTGGGCTGGGTTCGTCTTCATCAACCCGGATCCGAATGCGTCGCCGCTGTCGGAGCACCTCGGCGAGATCGTGGGTCAGTTCGAGGTGTGGGATCTCGGCAATCGGTTCGTCGAGGCGCACGTCTCACGGGTCATCAACGCCAACTGGAAGATCGCGCAGGAGGCCTTCTGCGAGGCGTACCACGTCAACGCGACCCACCCGCAGATCCTGTCGTATCTGGGCGATGTCAACAGCCAGGTCGACGTGTGGGACCACTGCTCCCGTGTCATCACACCGGGCGGCACGCCGAGCCCGCTGCTCGGCTACCCGCGTCTCCGAGCAGGACATGCTGCGCGGCATGCTCGACGTTCGCGTCGATCAGGATGCGCCCGTCACGCTCACCGACGGGCAGACGGCGCGAGCCGTGCTCGCCGACATGTCGCGTGAGCGTTGGCGGGCCGTCGCGGGCGACCAAGTCGATCAGATGAGCGACTCGGAGATGATGGACTCGATCGACTACACGGTCTTCCCCAACTTCCATCCGTGGGGGGCGTTCAACCGCATCGTCTACCGCTTCCGCCCGAACGGCGACGACCACCGCTCGGCGATCATGGAGTGCTTCTTCCTGTCGCCGTTCAAGGGCGAGCGCCCGCCGCCCGCGAAGGAACGCCGGCTCGGCGTCGACGATCCGTGGGCCACGGCGCCCGAGTTGGGCATGCTCGCAAAGGTGTTCGAGCAGGACGTCTTCAACATGGCCAAGGTGCAGAAGGGCCTGGAGACCACCCGCAAGCCGGGCGCCACCTTCTCCAACTACCAGGAGTCGAAGATCCGCTGGCTGCACGACCTGCTCAGCAAGTGGGTCGGCGACGCGTCCCGAGACACGCCCGTGAGCGTCGGGTCCCGGTCGTGAACGGCGTCCTTCACCCGTTCACCGGCGCATTGCACGAGCAGGACGGCAACGGCAACATCCGGGTGACGCTCGGCGACAAGGTCGGCGTCTTCGGCATCGACGGCCACTGGATCTCGGGCGAGCTCCGCGAGTGTGACCCACAGCTGTGCGGTTGGGTCGGCGGGCCGATCATCGCGAATCACCGCGTCACCGCGCCGACCAACAACGGGTGAGTCGCTCGCGGCGCAGGCTACTTCTGCCGATCGACGCGGCGATCAGGGGGCGCTCTTCGATGAACCTCACGATCCGACGCGGCACTAGGTTCACCGGATGGGGATCACCAGCACCGAGTTCGTGCACGCATACATCACCGAGATGCAGGACAAGGAGGTCGATCTCGATCGCCTCGTCACAGCACCGAGCGGCCTGACCGGCGATGGCATGATCGAGGCGATCAGCCACCCCGACGTCGGTAGGCTCGGCATCCCGCTGATGGCCGACTTCATGGCGCCGACGGGCTCGATCTACTACGACGCGATCTTCGGCGCCTTCCACGGGCAGCTGGCGATCCGTCAGTGGCTCGTGCCGGCGATGGCCGAGATCGAGTTCATCGATTTCGTCCAGATGGCCAGTCCGCTGATGTTCGACGACGGCGAGGGCGGCACCTCACTCGACGAGTGGCAAATGGTGATGAACCTCGACGGAACGAAGATCCCTTTGTCGCGCGGTGTCAGTGTGCGGCGCTATCGCGAGGGATGGATCACATGGGCGTGCGACGTCTACGACACCGCTGCGTTTCGCCAGCCGCCACCGCCCGACATGGCCGGCCCTCCTCCGCCCCCGCTGCCCCCATGCCCGAACCTTGCGTGGGCCTACGGCACCACGGCGGCACCGGCGACTCTTCGCGACCCCCGCCACATCGACGTGCCGTTCCACCCGACCGACTCGCTCTACATCGACCCCACCGCGGGTGAACTCCGCGGCGAGGCCGCAATCAACGCATGGCTCGCCGAAGTGAACGCGACCTCGCCGATCGGCGCCGTCGAGGCCGTCGGCGCGCTGGTCATCCGACGGCATCACCTCGGTGCAGGAGTGGAGACGGCGGACGGTGCGCGACGACGGCTCCGCCACGACACTGCGCGGAACCAGTGTGCGCCGCGTCATCGACGGTCTGCTGGTCTACGCCGCCGACTACTACGACACCACGCCACCCAGCGGACCCGAGGCATAGCGCCCCTCCGATCGTCGATGGAGGGTGACTCTGTGGTCGAATGCGGCGTGAAGTTCGGCCTCGCATTTGCCAGCAGCATCGGAACCGACCCAGCCTCGGCGCTCGAGATCAGCAGAGTCGCCGGGGCGGTGGGTTTCGAATCGTTGTGGGGTGGCGAACACGTGGTGATGCCCACCACGATCACCTCCCCGTACCCATACACGTCCGACGGCAAGGTCCCCGCCAACCCCGACACCTACATCCCGGATCCGCTGATCTGGTTGGCGTATGTGGCCGCCGCCGCACCGACGATGCGCCTCGGCACCTGCATCCTGATCCTTGCGCAGCGCAACCCGCTCGTACTCGCAAAAGAACTGGCGACGCTCGATCACCTGACCGGTGGCCGGGTCGAGCTCGGCATCGGGGTCGGCTGGATGAAGGAAGAGTTCGATGCGCTCGGCGTGCCGTGGGACCACCGCGGCAAACGCACCGACGAGTACCTCGCGGCGATGCGAACCGTGTGGTCCGGCAGCAATGTCGAGTTCCATGGCGAGTTCGTCGACTTCGAACCGCTCACTGCCACGCCACGGCCCCCGCAGGGCGCCAACATCCCCATCCTGGTCGGCGGCGACACTCCCGTGGCCATCCGTCGCGCCGCCCGCCTGGCCGACGGCTACTTCCCCGGCGAGTCGAACGCAGACCGACTCGGCGAGCTCATCGCCGAAGTCCGTCAGGCCTGCACCAACATCGACCGCGATCCGAACTCGATCGAGATCAATGCAATGTTCGCGAGCCAGATGCAGGACCCCGCCGCCGGGATCGAATCGATGCGCGCGCTCGGTGTCGGCCGCGTGATGGTGCCGGCGTTCTTCTTCGCCGGCGATGGTGGGCTCGATCGCCTTCGCGTGTTCGGCGAAACGCACGTCCTTCCCAACCGGACCGTGTGAACCCAAGCGCTTCCGGCGCGACCGACCGCGAGCCTGGCCGGAGATTGGCCAGACCAACGTGTCCGTCAGACCTACGTGGCCCACCCTGCCACGTTGACGCACGCTCAACCGGGAACGGCAAGTGCTCGATCTCGCCGGAATGCATCATGTTGAACGTGGCGTCGAGCCGTTGCTCGTGAATCGAGCACATCGAACCGCGGAACGGGCGTGTCATCGGGGAGCCCTCGATCACTCGTCCGCCTACTCGCAATGGAGTCCTGTGATGGTGTGCGCGCCGCCGCAAGCAGCTGGAACGGCACCGACCCGATCCGCCATCTTTGACCGCCACGCCGGTCCGGCACGCGCCCGTCACGCAGCGGGCGTCGTCGCTCGCCAGGTACAGCGCTGCAGCCGCGATGTCCTCGGGCATGCTCACGTTGAACAAGCGCGCCGCTGACCGCTCGATGGAGGCGATGGGCATCCGCAACAGCATCCGCGCAACCGCCGACATCCAGGCGCTCGGCTTCCATCAACCGCCATCGATCGAGTACCTCAAGTCGTTCGACCAGGTAGACGTCTCGAAGGCACCCAGCGCTCGCGACGGCATCTTCAACGACTATCGCGAATCGGATCGGACGGACGCCGACTGATCAGGGCTTGGCGGCTACCGGTCGCACGACGCAAGCCGGATGGTGTGCCGCCGGGCACTAATTTACCGCTAGTAGATTTTGCTCGTCGTTCGTGTTACGTTCCATCAATGGCCGAGGATTACGAAGATCTGACCGAGTGCGCCCTCTCGGAAGAGCTTGAGCACCAGCTGGTCCAGACACAGCGTGAGTGCGTCTTCATGTGGACCAACGTCGCCGGCGAGGCATTCGGCGTCGTCATGTCGTACCTGCCTAAGGACGGTAAGTTGTGGCTCACCGCTGCCGAGCGCCGAGCGCGGATCTCGGCCATCCGGCGGTTCCCGCGGGCATCGCTGTGTATCAACAGCACGGGCACCAAGATGGGCGGCGGCAAGACAGTCACCTACAAGGGCTCGTGCATCGTGCACGACGATCGTGAGACCAAGGACTGGTTCTACCCCGAGTTCTCCAAGTCCCTGCGCCCCGACAACCCGGCAGCGGCGACCGCCTTCCAGACCTTTCTCGACTCACCGCATCGCGTGATCATCGAGTTCACCCCCGACTACACACTGAGCTTCGACGCGAACCTGATGTGGGCCCGCTCGCCCGAAGCCGTCAAGTAACGGAAGCTCCAGGGAACCAACCGAAAGAAGGCTGATCATGTCGACCACCGAAGACCTGCCCCTCTTCCTACGCGGCAACTTCACGCCGCTCACCGAGGAGCGCACGCTCACCGATCTGCGCGTCACCGGTACTATCCCGGCGGAGCTGGATGGCCGTTACGTGCGTAACGGCGCCAACCCGTTCACGGGGTATGCCGACCATCCGTTCCTCGGTGACGGCATGATTCATGGCGTCCGGCTGCGCGGCGGAAAGGCGGAGTGGTACCGCAACCGCTACGTCGCGACGCCATTCATCGCCAACCCGGAGCAGGGGGTGTTCGACATCGATGCAAGCCTCACCGCGATGGCAGCATCGAAGGCCAACACCAACATCATCGGGCACGCCGGTCGGCTGTTGGCACTCGAGGAAGGCCACTTCCCGTATGCGCTCGATGGCGGCTTGAAGACGGTCGGCCCGCTCGACTTCGGCGGCAAGCTGAAGGGTTCGTTCACCGCCCACCCCAAGGTCTGCCCGGTCACAGGCGAGCTGCTGGGTTTCGGGTACTCGCTCTTCGAGCCCTACCTCTCCTACCTGCGTGTCGATGCCAGAGGCGAGCTCGCACAGGTGGAGAACATCACCGTCGGCGGGCCGACGATGATGCACGACTTCAACATCACCCGCAACCACATCATCTTCATGGACCTGCCCGCCGTGTTCGACCTCGACATGGCGATGCGCGGCGAGATGCCGATCCATTGGAGCGATACCTACCCGGCGCGGTTGGGTGTGATGCCCCGCAACGGCACCGACGCCGACGTCACTTGGTACCACCTCGACCCGTGCTACGTGTTCCACCCGATGAACGCTTACGAGGAGGGCAACACGATCATCATCGACGTCGCCCGCCTCCCCCACATCTGGCGCGACGGCCCGATCGACTTCCCGCCGCCGGCGCTGTTCCGCTGGACGATCGACACCGTCGCCGGCACTGTCCGCCAGGAGCAGATCGACGACACGCCCGCTGAGTTCCCTCGGGTTGCGGACTGCGTCGTCGGGCTCAAGCACCGCTACGGCTACATGATGGCCAATGCCACCGAGACCGCCTTCGAGGACCCGATGTCGGCGAACGGCGCCATCCTCAAGTACGACCGCGTCGCAGGCACCCGTTCAGCAGATCGATGTCGGCAAGGGCCGGTTGCCGGGCGAGACGGTCTTCGTCCCGTCGGCCACCTCGAGCGCCGAGGACGACGGCTACCTGATGACCTACGTCTACGACGGGGCGAGCGACGAGAGCGAGTTCGTGATCTTCGACGCCGGGTCGATGAGCGCCGAGCCGATCGCACGAGTGCACCTTCCTCGCATACCGTTCGGCTTCCACGGCAACTGGGTCGCCGCATCCGTGGTCGACTGACAGACGCCATCGTCGGCACTCCAGGAGAGCACGGCGTGAACAACACACCCCAAGGCCTCAACGAGATCACCAGTCCCTTGGCTCGCCGAGGCGATGGACGTGCACATCGACGCGATCGAGGTCGCTCAGATCGCGGTCGGCGAAGGCTTCATGGGGCAGTTGTTCAGGGTGACGCTCCTGTCATCGGATCCAGGCTGCCCAACATCGGTGATCGTCAAGCTGCCGACCGCTGATCCCGGGAGCGGCATTTCATCGGCGAGATGATGCGGGTCTGGGAGCGCGAGCACTGCTTCTATCGCGACGTCGCCCCGCAGACTGACCATCCGCGTGCCGCAGGCATTGGTCAACATCGCCGAACCGCCGTGCCTGGTGCTAGAGGACATGGCGCCCGCGGTGCCAGGGCGACCATGTCGCGGGTGCCACGCTCGAAAAGGCGAGCGCGCCATCGACGTGCTCGCACGTCACCATGCGACCTGGTTCGAGCACCCGCTGCTTGCATCCTCGTGTGGATGCCCGGCCTCGACGATCCGGCGATCCTGTCGCTCGGGCCGACGTTTGAGATCGGTTGGCCCGTCTTTCTCGCACGTTTCGGCGATGAGCTCCCAGCCCGCTGCCTGCGTTGGTGCGAGCAGTTCGTCGAGCGGATTCCCAGACTGGATCGTCGGCCACTACGACGAGCCGATCACGATCACCCATGGTGACTTCCGGCTCGACAACATGTTCTTCCACGAGGACGGCACGGTGGCAGTCATCGATTGGCAGCTGTGTATGAGGGCCCCCGGCCAAGCCGACCTCGTCTACTTCTGTGCCAACAACCTCACCATCGACATGCGCAGGGCCCACGAAGACGCCTTGATCGAGCGCTACGTGGCCGTCCTGCACGCCAACGGAGTGCCCGAGCACGCGGTCACCATCGACACCGTGCGTCGCGGGTACGTCGAAGGGCTGCTCTTCTATGCGGTCTCGTTCGGTGCCAGCCTGCTCACCATCGACCCGGCGAACGAGCGGGGCATCGGCGTTGTTTGACGCACTCGTCCGCCGCACCTTCGCCGCGGTCGACGACCTCGCGTCCGGATCGGTCATGGGACTCGACAACTGAGCGCGTACCGCGCCTGGCCGCCGTCCAGGTACACCGCGTGCAACATTCCGTCACCGTCGAAGGGGGCGATAGGCGCCTAGCGGAGCGAGCTGCTGGTTGGGTCTGGTGCGCACGAACATGCCCCGCAGCGCGCGTGGATCTCGCCGACGACTTCCAGCCCGTCGTAGCGCTCCTTGAACGCCGGCGCCATCAGCCCTTGCAGGAACGGCGTCTGCCATGTATTGACCTGTGCCCTGCGGCGTCGAGTGGCGTTCCGTGCGCGTAGGGCGGGGTCCAGTTGAGGTTCGCGCCGTGGCCGAGGAGAAGCTCTGCGGCCCGTCGCTGCGCGGCGTTGCAGGCGTGCCAGAACGCTTGGGACACTTCGTCGGCGGCAGTAGCGGGTTGGGCCGCGAGGAGTTCGTGAAGTCGATCGAGATTGCCGAGCGCGGCTGCGACCCAGAGGCTCTCGACGCGAGCGCCGCGCTCGGCGAGCAGCCGAGCGACGTTCCAGCACCCGTACCCGACGGCGTTGTCGAGCGGCGTGCCGATCGAGCCGTTCGCCATGTTGATGTCCGCGCCGCCGTCGATCAGTACGCACGCGACGTCGGTGTCGTCGCTGCTCGCAGCCCAGTGGAGCGGGGCCTCGGCCCCTGGTGTCGGGTCACGCTCGTTGGGGTCGGCGCCCGCGGCGAGCAGGACGCGCACGAGATGCGGACCGTTCGGCCAGAAGCCGGGCCAATCAGCGACGACATGGAGCGGTGTCCTCGTCCCATACCGACCGCCGAGACAAGACGATGCCAGACCGGCGTCGGACACCCGCACGATCCGATGGACGTGCCTGCGAATCATGTGCGTGTTGGCTGAGTACGTCCCACGCCCAGAGCTCGGCAGGGACTGAACGATCGTTGCCGAGCTAATATGCCTTGCATAGCATATGCCATGTATGGCATTGTACGTTGGATGCTCACGACGTTCGAGGTTCTGGCGCAGCCGATCAGGCGATCGATCCTTGATCGTCTTCGCGGCGGCGAGTGCCTTGTCGGGGAGTTGGCCGAGACGATCGGGCTGACCCAGCCGTTGGCGTCGAAGCACCTTCGGGTGTTGCGCGATGCCGGGTTCGTGAACGTCCGTGTCGATGGGCCTCGCCGCTGGTACAGCCTGCGGCCCGAACCGCTGGTCGAGCTCGACGACTGGCTGACGCCGTACCGCTGGATGTGGGAGACGCACCTCGACCGCCTCGGCGCCCACCTCGACACCATGCCCGACCACCCCAGGTCCAACGATGAAGGAGACACCCATGTCGAATGATCAGTTCCTCACCCTCGACGGGCGACCGACCGTGCGCGTCGAGCGCCGCTACCCGCATCCGATCGACAAGGTCTGGCGCGCGGTCACCACCCCGGAGCACCTCGGCCGGTGGTTCCCGAGCTCGGTCGAGATCGATCTGCGGCCCGGCGGGTCGATGCGCTTCGGCGCACTTGGTGCGATCTCCGGCCAGACCGGGTCGGTTGAATCGATAGATCCGCCGCGTCTGCTGGCGTTCACATGGGGCTCTGACCGGCTGATGTTCGAGTTGTCGACGGACGGCGATGGCACCAACTTCGCCTTGACCCATTCGTTCGACGAGCGTTTCGGCGCACCAAGCTTCGCCACCGGGTGGGGGCTGTGTCTGAGCGGGCTTCGTGCCCTGCTCGCTGACGAACCGCTGCCGCCGGCCGAGCGAGGCGTCGCCCGGCATGAGGAATTGGTCCACGAGTTCGGTCTCGACCAGCCCGAAGTGACGGAGACCGATACCGGTTGGAACGTGCGGATCGAGCGCCAGCTGACGTGCCCCGCCAACGTGGCGTGGGACCTGTGGTTCGGCAAGGACCGCGACACCGGCGAGCAGCGCAACGCACCCGCCGTTGGTGAACCCTTGACGCCCTACATGGCCCCGGACATGGTGATCGGCACGATGACCGAAGTTGATCTGCACAGAGTGTTCGCATTCGACGTCGCGCCGACCGGTGGTCCCGGTGACCACCTGCGTCTCGAGTTCGCCGACGGCACGGGTCACGGCGTGAAGGTCACGCTCACCGTCACGGGCACCGATCCCGCAGAACGCGACGCTGCCGCGCGGATGTGGGCCGGCGGCGCCATCGGACACCTGGCGGCGTCAGCTGCGGAGTGGGCGATGGCCCAACCCGTTGACGCCTGAGCGCCCGCGACGCGACGTCCTGCCTGGCACCTTCGCCGCGAGGCGTGTCGTACGCTGGCAGCATCAACGTCGACATCGAGACCCACATCGTCATCGCCCGTCCGGCTGACGTCGTGTCGTCCTACGCGGGCGACCCGTCGAACGCTCCGGACTGGTACGTCGACATCGACTCGGTCGACTGGAAGACGTCGCCTCCGGTACGGGTCGGCTCGCGGGGTCGGCTCACAGGTCGAGTTCGTTGCCAGGTTCCTCGGTCGCACGTTGAGGTACACGTACACGTACGAGTTCGTGGAGCTGATCGCCGGCGAGCGTGTGGTCATGCGTACACAGCAGGGCCCGTTCCCGATGGAGACCACCTACTCGTGGGCTACGGAGTCAGCCGGGTCGACGAGGATGACGCTGCGCAACCGCGGTGAACCGGCCGGGTTCTTCAAGGTGATGGCACCCCTGATGAAGTCGGCGATGCGGCGCGCGAACCGCAAGGACCTCGCCAAGTTGAAGGCGTTGCTCGAGTCTCAATCCGCTTGAGCTCAACGGAACCCGCAAGAAGTGCTTACCGCTTGGCCTTCTTTGCCGGCGGCGGATGTGCGATCGCGTACTCTAGTGCCTCGTCGAGGAGACGCTTCCAGGTCCGAGACTTGCTGTCGGGAATGGCTGCCCATTCACGGAACCGGCGACCAGCGGGCGCGAACGGTTCGGCCCGTCCCGAGGCGACGAGATCATCGACTCGCGTTTCGGCGAGCTTGACGAGCAGATCCCCGGTGCGTCGATCGCACGAGGCGAAGAACGCGCCGTTCCAGCGCAGGCACGGCAGGCCCATCATCGTCGAACGCGTCACGCCCGGGTGGCCGAGTATAGGTGAGGCCAGGTCCCAGAACTTGGCCTCGCCGGGCAGCATCGGATCGTTCACCGGCGGAGCTCCGCAGGGGTCGGCACGCGTTGGGTGGCGAACGGATCCGGCCCCGGTCGTGCACCCTCCGCTCGCTGGCGGAGCCGGTCGAGGTAGTGGAGCCAGCCGCCGTGGTGTGCGCCGGCGGCGAGGTCGTCGAGGCCGCGGTGAACGAGCCGCAACAGCGTCGTCGTCTCGGAGATGGCGGTGAGGTCGATCTCGACGGTGGTCGAGCCGGGTGGGATCTCGACCTCGGCCCGTTCCCAGCCGTAGGTGAACACGACCCGACGCGCGGGCACGAGTTCGACGTAGTTGCCCGAGCAGGTGTCGCCGTTGGCGTGGGTCCAGCGGACCGTTCCGCCGGGGCGCGGGTCGAGGGTGGCGTCGTCGGCCATCCATTGCACGAACAGCGCCGGGTCGGTCAGCAGCTCGTAGAGCACCTGTGCGGGTGCGTGGATCTCGAGTTCCTGAACGACGAGCTTCACGCCGTTCGCTTCTTCGGTCGACCCTTCGCGGGTTGCGCGGCGATCGATTCGGCGGTCGCCCGGAGACGCTGCAACGGTGCCGCCCAGAACTCGTCGAGGAACGAGGCGATCTCGCTGACCCGCGCGAGATCGGCCCGATACAGGCGGCGGTTGGCGTCGACCCGCACCGTCACCAGCCCAGCGTCGCGCAGCTGCTTGAGGTGCTGGCTGGCCGCGGACTTCGACATCCCCGCTGCATCGGCGAGTTCGGTGGCGGCACGCTCGTGGTCCCACACCAGACGCAGCATCGCTCGACGGCCCGGGTGAGCGATCGCCCGCAGCGCATCGTCGGACACCTCTGGTGTCACGGTCGTCGGCCCATCGCGGCGAGCAGACGATCCTGCCCGGACGCATCGTCGGGCACGCTGACGGCCGGACCGACCAGTCCGCTCGCACGGCCGCGTTCGGGCATGTCGGGCAAGAACATCGCAATGCATGCCTCGACCAGTTCCGGATCGAGCGAGGCGTCCTGACCGGTCGCCCTCGCCAGGTCCCACGTGTGGATCAACGCGTCCATGAACGTCCCTGCGACTGCGTGCGCGACAGGCCACTCGAAACCGAGCGGCGACACGCACATCCGCTCCAGACCACCCGGCGCGCTCAGACCTTCAGACAGTTCTGCGAGACCCCGTGTGTAGTCCGCGACGCTGCGCCCGCTCAGCTCCGGTGGTGTCTCGCCGGCGAGCGCAGCGAGTAAGTAGTCGGTCCCGCCGACCATGTGGTCGATCAACTGCTGCACGTCCCACTCGGCGCATGGCGTCGGACCGTCCAGCTGCTCCGGCCTGACCTCCGCCATCACCGCCTCGGCACGGGCCGTCGCCCGCTCGAACAACACCACCGGATCGTCAGCGCTCATCCTCATCTCCTTGGTTCAGGATGTGCTTAATTTAGGAAGAGGTTCATCAGGTGTCAAGAGGTGGTGCGAGGTCAGTCGAGTGCGGATGTCCTCGGTCGGTCGGTGGAGGCGCCGGCCGGCGCGCAGGAGCCGCGCGTACATCCGCAGCGTGCCTGCGGACCACACCTGGCGGTTGCTGCCTCGTTCGGCACCGAGCAATCGGTAGAGCGTCCGGTCGGTATCGGCGACGACATCAAGGGGGAGTCGGAGGTGCTCGCGGTACGCGGCGAGACGTTCGGGAGTTGCAAAGGTGACGACGGCGATCCCGGCGTCACCGAACTGATCGAGGTGATCGAGGTGATCGCGCCCGGCGCTCACGTGTTCTGGCAGGGCAGTCAAGCTAGGTGTCGGTGGAGGATCAGCACGAGTGGTCTGCCGCGCATCTCGGCGGTGCGCCACGGACGACCGCGATGGTCGACCAGTTCGACGTCGGGGAACGGTTCGCCGACATGGAGGGTCACGGCGTCTCCCCAGTCCGAGTGGATCTGCGGAACCAGGGTCAACGCTTCGGAGACTGCGGACCGCTTGTCGGGGCTGCGACCGTGCGTACATGTCGTGCGCTCGGGTTGACCATGTGCACGTCGCCGACGACCACACTGGGCACTGTTTCATTGCCGGCGGCGACCGATCGGACGAACGCGGCCGCGTCTGGGTTCTCCCAGATGTTGATCTCCCGATGCGCGATGCCGGCCCGGCGCAAGCCAGCTCGAAGCGCGAAGCGCGAAGCAGTACGGACAGCCCGGGCGGGTATAGACGACGACCTCGCGGGCTGGACGGCGTGTCGGTGTGCGCTGTGTCGGCTCGAGAACCCCGAACGTGCGGCACGACTGACATCACTCGGCCACGTCCTACCTCGGCGACCAGGCGGTGTGCTCGCGCTCCTCGACAGCGTCCTCGCTGACGTCGTCGTCATCTCCCACCGCGGACTCGACCAGTTCCCATCGTTCACCGACCTCGCCAAAGCCGTCCCCCTCCGCGACCCGATCGCGATCACCGCATGGCGAATCCCCGTCGATCAGATCCCGGCGGGCGAGGCCGAACGCATCGCATGGCTCGACGAACAGTGGGTGCGCGCCGATGCGTGGATCGGTGGTCAGCGCTGACGGAGGCGTGCTGTCTCGCTCAGCGCACGAGCTCCACGGGGTCGCCGACGCGGATGGTGCCGGGAGCGAGGACCTCGGCGTTGAGGGCGAGCTTGCCGTCGAAGCGGGCGATGATGTCCTTCAGCACGCCACGATCGACCTCGAGGGTGTCGGGATCGACGGTGGTCATCGGGCAGCGGCCGCGACGCGAGTCGAGCGCGATGACGACGTCGCCGATGTGGAGCTCCGCTCCAGGCCAACCGAACTCGTCGGTTCCGTCGACGCCGTCGATGACGATGTTCGGTCGCAGCCGGCGGACGTCGCGACCGAACGCGGCGACGGCGCCGTCGGTGGCGACCAGCAGGGGGAGGACGTCGAAGCGCTCGGGGCCGTCGTAGCGGGCGAGCATCGCGTCGGGTCCGGCGGCGGCGCGAACACGGTCGAGCACCTCCGGCGAGGTCCATGGCTGGCCGTCGACGAGGGGTTCGCCGTCGGGTCCGAGTGTGGCGTGGAGGCCGATGCAGGTTGTGGTGACGTCGGGAGGTGCGCACGCCTTCTGGCCCGCGGACGTGGACGATGCGGTCGCCGATGATGCCGTTGGTGGTGATCTCGGCGACGTCGAGGCGTTCGCCGGCGAGGGTCTTGACGGGGTAGCGCCACAGGGCGCCGACGGTGAGGGTCATGTCGGGATCGTTTCGAGGAGTTGGTGGACGGCGGATCGGGCGGCGTCGAGAGGGTCGGTGCTGGCGAAGATGGTGCACTGCACGATCGCTCCGTCGACGATGACGGCGAGGGCGGCGGGGAACCACGACGGTGCGTTGGGATGGTCGCGTGCAGCGAGTTGGGCAAGGTGCTCGACGAGGTCGCGCTTGTGGGCGGCGATGATCGTGCGGTGGGTGTCGTCGATCTCGCTGGTCTCGGCGAGGGAGTTGATGAACGCGCAGCCGCGGTAGCCGGGTGTGGTGACCCATTCGGCGATGGCGTCGAACGTGGCCAGGACCGGGTCGGCGCCGCCCGCGACATGACGTTCGACGCTCGCGGTGAACCACGCCATCCACGTGTCGTGGCGGTCGGTCAGCCAGGCGGCGACGAGTTCGCTCTTCGACGGGTACATCGACGTAGAGCCGTCGCATCGAGACACCCGATGCGTCGCGGATGTCGCTCATCACCACCCCACTGATGCCGTGGGCGTAGAACAACTCGTCGGCAGCGCGCAGCACGGAACGCCGCGCCTCGTCGGTGGACATGGTGGCGGCCGGACTCATCGCAGTGGGAGCCCGGTCGTGTCGCCGTCGGGGCGCGGTCCGAAGATGCGTCGCTCGTCGGCAGTGATGGGGACGTCGTTGATGCTCGCCTCACGGCGCCGCATGAAGCCGTCGGCGTCGAACTCCCAGTTCTCGTTGCCGTACGACCGGAACCACTGGCCATCGTGGTCGTGCCACTCGTACTGGAACCGCACCGCGATCCGGTTGTCGTGGAACGCCCACAGGTCCTTGCGCAGCGCGTAGTCGAGCTCCCGATCCCACTTCGCTCGCAGGAAGGCGACGATCTGGTCGCGGCCCTCGATGAACTCGGAACGGTTCCGCCACACCGAGTCCACCGTGTACGCGCCGGCGACGCGTTCGGGATCGCGGGTGTTCCACGCGGCCTCGGCCGCGAGCACCTTCTGCCGCGCCGACGCCTCGTCGAACGGGGGGACCGGGGGTCGGATCGGGGTGGTCATGCGAGGTTGCTCCAAGGCTGTGAGAATGTATGTTCTCAGTGTATGAGAACGATCATTCTCTTGTCAAGTGGTGAGACGTCCGGATGCTTCGGATGAGCGTCGACTCCGACGGGAAGCGACCTCCGCTTGGTGATCTGATCGCGCCTGGTCTGCGAGTGTTGATCGTCGCGATCAACCCGTCGAGCCGATCGGCCGGCATCGGGTACTCGTTCTCGTCGCCGAGCAACCCGTTCTGGCGCCTGCTCCACGAGTCCGGTCTGACACCTGTCCAACTCCAGCCATGCGAGGAACACCGGTTGCTGGACCATGGGATCGGTCTCGTCTCGACCGTACTGCGCGCCACGCCGGCCGCCGCCGAACTGACCTTGGCGGAGCGCCGCGCCGGAGCGGCACGCGTACGCGGTCTCGTCGAACGTCACGAGCCGTGGGTCGTCGTGATGGCCTTCCCCATTGCTGGAGAACGCGAGGGTCGCCGTCCATGTCGGCCTTCCTGGGTCGATTCCAGAGTGCGAGGAGGAGATCTGACGTTGTTCCCGACAGCGTCACGTCGGCTGGCGGGTGATCGGGCGTGATCGTGATTCGATGGTCGGCGGTCGTCATCGTCCACCTTTCGGTGGTGTCGGTTGAGCGCAGGGCAAGCGTGCCGTCGGGCATTGGCGCTCCGAAGCTCTTGATCAGGCCTGGGAACAGATGCTCGAACATCTCGCTGATGTAGTCGGCCGCCTCCGCGATCGGCTCGCCTTCGCCGGTTGCGTTCTGTGCGTCCCACCGGTGAACGGAGGTGTCAGAGGCCTGACGCCGAGCCCACGCGCCGACGGTCTGTTGGTTGGTGACGCCAGCTGTCGCGGCGTGTTGGCGCATGGGGGTCGGCGCGGCAGGGTCGTGGAGTCGGCGATCAGTGACGATCGTGGATCCATACCTGGAAGGACGCCTGGTGCGCGAGGAGATCGAGCACCGTCCAACCAGGGCAGGTCGGTACGTCGGCGGTCAGATCGCGCTCGCAGGCGCCGGCAAACGCCTGGTACTCCATCTCCAGCCAGTGGACGTAGGTCTCGTGCCACTCAGCCATTGCGGTCTCTTCATCTCGCCAGTAGACCGGTCACCATAGTCGACTACCGGTAGGCTGCGATCCGTGGCGACCGATGCACGGGCACGAATGATCGGATCGATGCAGCGGATGCTGCAGACCAAGGGATACGCGGCGAGCGGCCTTATCGAACTGGTGGCCGATAGCCATGCTCCGAAGGGTTCGATCTACCACCACTTCCCGGGCGGGAAAGAGGAGCTCGCCGCTGCCGCCATCCGCGCGTCGGGCGCCGAAGCGGCCGCAGCGACCGCACGCGCGCTCGCCGGCACCCGAACTCCGGCTGCCGGCGTTCGCCTCATCCTCGACTGGCTCTCCAACCAACTCGCGAACTCGAACTACCGATACGGATGTCCGATCGCGACGACGGCACTCGAGATCGCAAGCGAGTCCGATGTCGTGCAGGACGCGTGCGCAGAGGCCTACGCGGCTTGGCACGCAGCGATCGCGGATCGTCTGATCGCGGACGGCCGCAAGAGGCGGTCAGCTGATGACGCCGCCACACTCGTCCTCGCCGCTATGGAGGGGGCGCTGATCCTCTCCCGTGCTCAGCGCAGCGTGCGCCCGCTGAAAGTGCTCTCCAACAGCGTCGCCACCCTGCTGAACCCCCCACAATAGGACGACCCCTGGTTGGACGGCCGACGGTGCCCTATCGATGAGCCGGTCCGGCGGGTTGCCAATCTTCGACACCCTGTTCGGGTGCCTGCCGACCTCGACCACGCCGGCGATCCAGTCGCCGCCGGATCGTCGGGGCGGACACCGTTCCAGTTGCTCAACGGCACCCTCGAGGAACTCGTCGCCGCAGCCGTCCTCCCGGCGGCAGCTCGGCACGGCATCGAGTACTGCACGACCCGCGGAATGTGACGCGCTGGCCGTGACATCTCGTTACATCTGGTCGACAACGCGTTCTCATCCGCCCTCTTGCCGCCCTCATCACCTCGATGGCCCGTGACCTGGGAGTTCTCCACCGCTGAGCGAGTGCTGGGGGGAGTGGCACCCCCAGATCCCCCCGTCCATTGAATTGGCGTTTGCCCTGGTCAGGGGCTAGGCGACCGGGTCTCGGAGAGCGGTGTTGGATTTCTACCCCCACAAAAGCCCTGGTAGATGGGCATGTGGGGCGTTGTGGAGCTGGGGGGAATCGAACCATCCACACCCCTCAAGCGAACCCCCTGGTCACAGTGGTTTTGCCTGTTCAACGGTGTTTCTGAGTGACCGGGAGTGACCGTTGTTGACCGTAGTTGACCGGTGCTCTCCGTCCTTTTTCCGTCCTGAAGCGGGGGACGGCTTGGTGCCGCTGATAACGGGTTCGCACTGCCGTCCAGCCCGCGTCGTCGGTGACGTCCTGCCGGGTCGTGCGGGGCCCACGCCGTGGCGATGAAGGCGGCGGCCTTGTCCGTGACTGGGCACTCGAGGTCACTGAACGTGGTGGTGGCGACATCGTTGAAGGCGTCGGATTTGGTGGTCTGGTGCCGAGTCCGGAAATGGCGAGATGCCGACGAGTTCGTCGGGCGGGCACGGCCGAGGCGTTGACGATGATGCTGGGTCAGGCGACCGCGGCGTGGTCGATGGCGAAGAGGACCTCGAGCGTGATGATCCCGGTCGCGCTGTCGAACGCGACGATGCGGGCCGGGAGCGGAGCGAGTTCGTCGTCACCGATCCGGATGACTTTGCCCATCGTGATGTCGAGGTCTGCTCGAGCCCAGCCGCGTAGCACTTGCACCTGGTTCGTAGCGTCGATCTCGTTCGGGTCATACCACACGTCGTAGTCGGTGGTTTCCATGGCTTCCATCGTACCTCACGTCCGCCTACGGAAGCCCGGGTTGTCGCGCGGAGGGCTGAACACGTTGCGAAGGCGGTCGAGGGTCTCCTGCTCGACGTCGGGCAGGACGATCGTCCAGTGCAGCGGTCCGGCGGTGTCCAGCAGCGGAAACCCGGCGTGCCGCACGGCGCTGGCGAAGGCCGTTCGAATCCGGGACCGTTCGGACATGGCCGCCACCCGTGTGCAAAGTTCGTCGAAGTCGCCGTTGGGTACCTCGAACACACTGATGCCGTCGAGTCGCAGAAGGGTCGCCGCCTCGCCGTGGATCCACGACTCATCGACGGCCACGTTCGCCAGTGCGTTCGCTAGCAACTCGATCTTCTCGTCGTCGCTGGCCAGGGCACCTTGTCCGGCAATCGACGCTGCGGTGACAACTGCGTCGCGGCTGAGGTCGGCCAGATCCGAAGTCTCTCAGCTCCGAAGCGGACTCCGGTGGCGAGCTCGGGCACCTCGCCGCAAGCGGATCCGCTCCCGGAGGCGTCGAATCAATCGCGGGCTGTGGACAAGTTGGCGCAATTCTCGGGCGCGGCCACCAAGGCTGAGCAGGGATTCTTCCAGCTGCTGGCGCAATACGGTCAGGAGACGAGTTCGTCGAGCCG
The DNA here is from genome assembly GCA_963847945.1 of uncultured Actinomycetes bacterium. Taxonomy (GTDB): domain Bacteria; phylum Actinomycetota; class Acidimicrobiia; order Acidimicrobiales; family Ilumatobacteraceae; genus JANMJD01. The sequence goes on along the minus strand of CAWKBX010000020.1, from coordinate 301,943 downwards.
TCCACGGAGGCGGGCGAAGCCCTGCTGGCGGCAAATCGCCTCGACTACTGCCTCGGGTGGCATGGGCGGATTCTTGCGGCGAACCGACATGCCGACGATTCCGCGTTCGACCGGGTTCGGGCCAGCATCGAGGACGCTCTCCAGGAATGCGGCCGGGTGAATGACAGCGATCGACCGCCGTCGGAGTTCGTGGCTGACGAAGTCGCGGAGGTTGTAGGTAATGATCCCGTCCGCCGCCGCATGGACGGCGACGGCTGCGACGTGACGGTCCTTGGGGTCGTTGTCCACCTGCCCGATCAGGGACTCGTACCCGCCGACGAACGCCGTGGGAAGTGCTTGCGCAATGCCCGCAGTCGTCGCCTTGTCGAACACCGGGATGATCGGCGAGGACGTTCCGGCGCATCTCGTCGATGATCTCCTCCGACCAGACGGGCACGAACGCTGACTCGATCGCAAGCGTGAGCAGGAGGTCACGCACCACGACGGGGTAGAGCACGCAGGCGTCGAGTACGTACCGCTTCGGGTGGTCCTCAGTAGGTGATGCCAAGGGCTTCCTCGGCCTCGGCGATCTCGGCCATTCCGGCGTACTTGCGCTCGCGTTCGTCTCGATACGCGAGGACATCGCTGGCCTTGAGACGCCGATGCGTTCCCGCCATGTGGGCCGGAATGACGCATTGGTCGATCAAGCGCACGAGGTAGGTGCGCGACAGCCCGAGCAGGTCTGCCGCTTGCTGCGTCGTGAGTTCGGCGTCGACGGGAACGAGGTGGATCGACGCTCCGGCGGCGAAGTCTTGGAGCAGGCGACGCACCGCCCTGTCCACGGTCGGCGGAAGGTCGCCGACGATCGCCCGCAGTTCGGTGTGCTGGGGATCCAGTGCCGCGAACCACGCGACGCTCGTCTTCGTTCGGATCGAAGTACTCGGCTCGCAGCGCTGTCATGTCGCCATCATTTCGCACAAACGACACAAACACAACCAAGTTTGCTAATGCGGCCACGGCCGTTTGGCGCAAGTCGGCCTGGTCACAGCGGTTTCGCCAGCTTGCGGCCAATTTTCGAGTGACCGCAAGTGACGGTTGTTGACCGCAGGTGACCGATGTGCTCCGTCTTTTTTCAGTCCTCGCTGTGTGGCCGGATCGGTCTGTTGCGGTGGGCTTTGTTGTTCGTTGTTCGCTGTCCTGGCCGATCCCGGCACCGGCGTCGTCGAGTTTTCGAGAGCAGATGGATTGAAGCGAGGGTGTGGGTGATGGCGACGTAGTAGCCGTCGAGAACGCTCAGCGTGAATTCGGCGAGGTCGAATCGGCACCCGGATCACGACCCGTCTCGCCGATGCTGACGCCCGTGGATAGCGCTGCACTGCATCGCTCCGGTTGACGGGAAGGATGCCTGCGGCGATCACGCCATGGTGCAGGTGCCTGCGTCCGGTTGAACAGTCCGGAGGATCTGAACGCCGACACGGATGCTCATCGTGTCGGGCAAGCGCTCCGGGGCGGCTGCACGGTCGAACTTGTGCACAAGTCTCGGTCGCTCTTGCCACTTGGGCGACATCAATCGATTCGCTGGAGCAGGTGCTCGATGACGAGTACCGCAGCTGCGTCGATGTCGTAGTCGTCGGGCCATTGGCCGACGAGGGCATCGAGATCTCGGCGGAAGACGTCGTCCTGCAACTTGAGTTCAAGGTTGGCGATAGCGAGCGAGCCGGTGTACTTCTCGGGCCTGTAGGGGGCGAAGCTCGTCAGGATCTCATCGGGTGGGATAGCGAGACGGGTGAGCGCGAGCCAGAGATCGAAGAGATCGCGGCCCTTCGATCGTTGGTACAGAGCTCGGAGCTTCGTCGAGACGAGTTCGGCCGGGTGGAATGTCTGGACATCAGCGGCGCCGGTGAACCAGGGCGACCTTACTGAGAACGGCACGCGGGTGAGCGGCCGTGCCGGTGACCGTTCATACGTGTTGACCTCGACCTTGATCCGCATCGTGCCCGTGCCAGACTCGAACGGCGCCCGGAATTTGGCCTTCGGGTACTTCGAGATGTCGACACCGACCTTCATCCCGAGACGGTCGCCGATGCTGCGAAGTGCGGCGAGGAGTTCGCCGATCCCGCCGGTGGATCGTCGGACGTAGTCAAGGTCTTCGCTGTATCGAAGGCCGGGGCTGAGGTGGAGCTTGTGCAGGCAGGTGCCGCCTCGGAACACCAACTCGTCGCCGAGATATGAGTCGTTGGCGATCTCGACGATCAGGCGAGCGAGGGCGAGGTCTTGCTCAAGCTGGTCGGGGTTTGCCCAGGCGACGGTGTTGGCCCAGTCTTCGAGCGCGAGAGCAGGGATCACAGGTCGGACTCCACTTCAGTGTTGACCACGACGCGCCAGCGTCGGTCGGTGTGACCTCGGCGTGGTCCCGAGGATGACAGCAGGGTGCGCTCGGTTCGACGGTTGGCGACGCCAGCGAGGCTATCGAGGACGACGTCCTTGCCGATCTCGGCGGCAGTGTGTTCGATCATCCATCCAGTTCGCTGAACTACCGACAGCGGGTATTGGTCCGCTGCGACGACGAGTTGGTCGATGTTGAGTTTGTCGTCTTCGAGCAGTTCACCGATGATCGTGGCAATGTTTGAGAGTCCGCCGCCGTGCCGGGGGTCGCCGACGAGGTCGAGCACTGTCGTCTCCGGTGTCGACACCCTCATCGTGCCGGTCGGTGTGTTCACGGTGACGACCGGTTTGTTGGGGGTGAATGCTGAGGTGATGAATGCGAGCCGAACACGCCCGAACTCGCGATCCTTGAGCCGGCCAGTGGTCACGATCTGGAAGACCTGTGGCCGCTGATGTGCCGCGTCGTGGACCTCGGCAGCGCTGAGGTATCCGACATAGTAGGGATACCCAAGGTGACTCATCAGCGGGTCGACGAAGTTGCGTGCAGGCACCGCCCGCCACGATCGGTACTGCGAGGGGATCGGCACGTAAGCGCCGGGGGTGGGGGAGAAGGCTTGTCCGTTGGTGCGCCATCTGGCTGCGATCGGGGCCACCTCGGCGGGCGTAATGTCGAGAAGTTGGGCGATGGTGGCAGTGGTGGCAAACGCGGAGCCGTGCGACAGCAGCCAGTCCGGCACGTCGCGGGGCTTCATGCCATCGATACGCTCGGCTGTGTTGGTCATGTACTCAGGATAGCGTTTTTCGCTATCTCGGATACACGATTAACAGCGATGGCTGCCGGGGCGGTGAAGCCCGTTGGGCGATGCAGGGCGAACGTTGGCGATGTCGTCGGACGTCAGGCGACTGCGGCGTGGTCAGTTCCGAGGGCGGCGACGACCAAGTCGGGAGCAGGGTGAGCATCCTCCAGGCTCCGGCGACCGTGCCGGTGACTGCGTTGACCAGGGGGTTTCCATCTCCCATAGTCGCTGGACGAGGGCATGGTAATCGTTGGTGGCAAACCTGTAGTCGAGCGAGGTCATCTTGGCGGTGGGCCTCGAAAGATGCCGAGATATCGCCGCCGGTGCAGAGGTCGCGCTCACCGCCGGCGACACGTCGACCCGACCGGCGTGTTGTCCGAACTGGTCGCCGACCCGACGCTCGCCTCGGGCGACGGACGGGGGAATCGTGCCCCCACGCACCCCCGTCCGCCATCCCCTCGCCGACAGCTCACGGCTTGCGTCACGTTGCGAACTTGACGTGACGCTCAACGTCGAAGTTGCGGACGCGATCGGAGGCGATCCGCTCCGTATCGTGATCTTCTGAACGCATCGTGGTGTTTTCACGGTCGATGGACGGGGGAATTTGTCCCCGATTTTGGCGTCGGACGGTTTTCATCCGTCTTTTTCCGTCCTCGACGCCCCCGGCTCGAAGGGCGCACATGCCCTGAGCTGGGAAAACGTCTTCAAAATGCGTGGAGCTGGGGGGAATCGAACCATCCACACCCCTCCCAAGAAGTCCCTGGTCACAGAGATTTCACCAGCGTGGGGCCGATTTCCGTGTGACCGGGAGTGACCGTTGTTGACCGTTGTTCTCCGTCTTTTTCCGTCCTGACAGCGCAGACGGGCAGCCTGCTGACGGGTACGTCCACGCGATCGCTGACGCCTATCGCCGTTGGTCATTTCAGGTCGTGTGCTCGTCGAGTCGTGCGAGAAGTCGAGTTGAGATCAGGGCGGCGGCGCTGTCGATGTCGTAGCCCTCGGGAACGCTGAGCGTGAGGGTGGCGAGGTCGTTTCGGAAGTCGGGCTTGGTGACCTTGGTATCGAGGTTGGCGACGGCGAGCGGGGCGGTGAGGCCGTCGGGTCGGTACGGGGCGAACGCGTCGAGGATGTCGTCGGGCGTCAAACCGAGGCGGGTGAGAGCGGTCCACAGGTCGAACAGATCGCGTCCCTTCGATCGTTGGTACAGCGCTCGGATCTTGGTAGCGACGAGTTCGGCAGCGCCGAAGGTGAGGATGTCGGCAGCGCCGGAGTACCAGTCGGACACGACGTTGAAGGGAACCCGTTCGAGCGGTCGTGCGGGTGATCGTTCGTAGGTATTGACCTCGATCTTGATCCGCATCGATCCGCTGCCGGTCTCGAACGGCGCCCGGAACTTCACTTTCGGGTATTTCGAGATCTCGACATTGACCTTCATGCCGAGGCGCTCGCCGATCTCACGCAGGGCTTGGGTGAGAGGGCCGATGCCACCGGCTGATTGGCGAACGTAGTCCAGGTCCTCGCTGTAGCGCAGCCCGGGAGCGAGCCGCAGCTTGTGCAGACAGGTCCCGCCGCGGAAGACGAGTTCGTCACCGAGGTAGGGGTCGTTGGCGATCTCGACGATCAGGCGGGACAGCACCAGATCCTGCTCGATCTGTTCGACAGTGAGCCATGGAGCATTGGGCTGCCACGCTGTGATGTGCCGTTCAGGGATCACAGGTCGGGCTCCACATCCGCGTTGACGATCACGTTCCAACGTTCGTCGCGGTCTCCCAGAGGCTCGGTTCCGGTGGCAAGAGGCGTTGGTCTCGATCGCGGCGCGGTGGCCGCCATGAGCGCGTCGAGGGTCAGCGCGAACCCCGCCTCGTTCGTCGCGAACTCGATGAGCCAGCCGGCGCGCTGGGCGACCGGTGCCGGGTAGCCGGACGCGACCGTGACGAGTTCCGCCGGATTTAGCTTGTCGTCTTCGACGAACTGGGCGATCACGGTGGCGATGTTGGAGAGGCCGCCGCTGTGTTGTGGAGCCGAGACCATGTCGAGCACTGTGACTTCAGGTGTCGCCACGGTCAGCGTGCCGGTCGGGGTGTTCAGCGTGATGGTTGGTCGTGTGTTGACGTCGTGGGATCGGATGAATCGGAGGCGTACGCGTCCGAAGTCGCGGTCTCGTAGGTGGGCGTCGGTGACGACCTGGAAAACCTGGGGGCGTTGATGGGCGGCGTCGTGGAGCTCGGCTGCGGACAGGAAGCCGACGTAGTAGGGGTGGTCGAGGAAGCGCATCATGTCGTCGATGAAGTGCGTTGCCGGCACCGCACCCCATGTCCGGAACTGCGGCGGGATCAGGACATATGCGCCTCGGGTGGGAGAGAAGGCGAGCCGCTGTGCCTTCCATCGCCCGGCGATCTGACGAGCCTCCACGCTGGATACGCCCAACGTGTTGGCGATCATGTCGACGGTCACCCAGTGGACACCGCGGGCCAGCCAATGGTCAGGGAGATCCCTTGGGGCAACCCGCTCAGCTTGCGATGGGGTACCGATCACGTGCACAAAGTAGCACAGGGTACTACTTTGTGCACGTCAATTGCGCTCGGAGGTTTCGCTTGGTGCTCTTTGGACACGGCGATCATCCTCGTCCATGGCCGGGGGAATCGTGCCCCCACCCACCCCCGTCCGCCCACTCACCCACTCCGCCCTGCCGCTCGCCAGCAGCTCGGCGATTGATTCACGCTGCGAACTTGACACGACGCCCATCGTCGGACCGGCCGAGGCAATCAACGGCAATCCGCTTCGCGTGCTCGATCAAGCACGTCGTGGTGCTTTCGGGTTATGGCCGGGGAATCTGACTGTCATGGACGGGTGTCATGGGCGGGGGAATCTGACCCGTTCTTGGACGTCGGACGGTCTTCTTCCGACCTTGTGTGGAGCTGGGGGGAATCGAAGTCAGCCAGCTGTACTTGAACATTAGTCCTGGTAGATGACATTGAGGTCTATGACGATCGATTGCGGGGGAGTAACCGCGGGAGTAACGGTTCCCCCTGGTGAGATCCCGGCCGCGGGAGGGCTCCGAAGGTCGAATGGCTGCTACCGGGTTGCTGCGCACTCGGCGCCCGTCGCCGGAGGCCTCTGTCACGAGAAGCCCAACTGCTTGCAGGTCGTCGGTGGTCTACTCGATTGACCGGAAGGTGAGCAGCTGCTCGATGATCTCGCCATGCTGTGTGCCTCGACCTCTACACCGCCACCCAGGACCTGCTCGCCGGCGCGCTGGCGTGCTCGCGACCGCACTGCGCAGGCATCCTGCGCCCGTGGGGTCACGCCCGCCCAGGGAGGGGTTTCCGATTCCGAGTGTTGTTGCGGTTGCGCTGAGCGCAGTCGTCGGGCTCGTTACGCTGGCGTCATGTCGTTGTCTGCTCGCCTGGCCAGTTCTGTCGGTTCATACTTTGGGACCGGTGACGGCCAGGAGAGCGGACCATTCGTCTCGCGGATCGTCGTCGCCGTTCTGCCGAATGGCGGCGTGTCCATCGACTACGAGGCGTCGTCGCGGAAGAGGGGGTTCAGCACGTCGAGCATTCACTGCTCGTCGCCGGTCCCGACGGCCGCGATCGTCTGTACATCGCTCACTCGGAGTCGCCGTTCGTCACCGAGATGATCGAGTCCGCGGCCGAGCCGGGCCGGTTTGATCAGGTCGAGCTGGGTGGCCCGTACGTGATGTCGGTGGTGATCGAAGCGCCGGAGCCGGACCGGTTGACGTACGCGTGGTGGTGGGCGATGGCTGGCGAAACCCCCATCGAGCAGTCGAAGGCCGATGCTCGGTTGTACCGCTCGCCGTCGCCTGAAATCTGAGTAGACGGGGCCGCAAGTGAGGAGTCTCAGACGACGATCCTTCTGCTCGCAGCCGCCCCTGCGATACTTGGTATGTGGAAGAGATCGCCGGGGCGTTGATCGGTGGTTCGGTCGCCTCAAGAATTGTTCGACGGAGGGTTCACCGGCAGCAAGCTGATCGCCGGATCGAGTGCGCCCTGCGAGACCAGAGCGGCCAGACTTCTGGCCTGCTGCGCCGATGGCGACATGGTGTCGCAACGCTCGCTCCAGGCGAGGTCGATTTCACGCCCCACCTGCCGCTTGGCTTTCGAGTTCGACGTCCCCGAACGGCTGCTCTGCGTATTGCAGTTGCATCTATCGAGACGAACGTGCGCGTCGTTTCGGGGCTTGAGCGGTGGTACGTCAATGGAACCGTCCACGTGCTCGTCGGCAGTGGTGGTGTCGCCCCGATCGAGCTGGCGTTGAGCCCACACATTGACCTCTCCTGGGTCGTCAGCCAATTGTTGCCCGACGCGGTCGAGAGTCGATAGCTGCGCCAGTTCGTCGATGACTCGTCTCGGTTGACTGCGCCCGCGCTCGGCAACAATTGGCTGAACTGGTTCCGCCGACAGCGGTTGTTCAGAGGTCGATTCCGAAGTCGAGGTCGCGTTCGTGGTGGTAGCCGTGGGTGAGTTCGGGTTCGGGGCGGGCGATGAGTTCGGGGGTGCGTGTGGTGATGGCGTCGGCGAGGGTGGTGTGGTGTGGGTCGTTGGTGGCTTCGAGGGTGTCGACGGTCCAGGTGGCGAGATCGGCGGGGAGGTCGTCGCCGTTTGCCCAGTGTCGCCAGTTGTGGAGGGCGTCGAGTCGGGCTGCGAGGTCCTGGTGGCGTTCGGGTAGTCGGTGGCGGGCTTCGAGCGTCGTTTGGAGGCGGCCGGACTCGATGATCTCGTTGAGTCGTCGGGTGGCGTGGTAGTCGGCGTGTCGGTAGGGCTGGCGCGCCTCGAGGGCGGCGTCGTGTCGAACGGTTGCGGTCTTGACTGCGTCAACCGCTGTGGCGAGGCGTTCTTGTGCTGGGCGGCGTCCGAAGACCTTGTGTTCGGCGGCGTTCGTGGTGGCGTCGGCCCGTTCCTTCTTGGCGGCCGTGAGTTGTCGGTCGGCTGCGTTGAGTTCTTGCTCGAACGGGGCGAGCGCACGGCTCGCCGCCTCTGCTTCAGCCCGTGACGCCGCGACCTTGTCGCGGCGTGCTTCCTGTTTGGCCGTGAGGTCGGTGAGTTCGACCCCGACCTGGCCGAACGCGGCGTTGGTCTGGTTCCACAGGGTGTGCCACCAGTCGGGGACGGTGCATCGTGGGCGGAGTTCTGGGACACGGGCGACGGCTGGGAGTTGGGCGGCGAGTTCTCGGCGTTGGACGATGGCTGGGGTGTCGGTGCGGTCGCTGTCGACGACCTGTTCGAGGACGGCTTTCGCCGCATCGAGGGTCGGTTCAGAGGTGACGATGTAGGCAGTGTTCTCGTCGCGGGCTCGGGTCATGGCGACGTACAGGCCTCGCCCGGTCGTCGCTGGGGTGATGAGGTTCGCTGAGATCGTGCGGGTGTCGGATTGGTTGCCGGGTTCGGTGGCGGCGTAGCCGAGTTGCACGTGCTCGGCAACGTAGACAGCGGGGAGCGTGACGGTGGCGGTGCTGGCGTGTCGGGTGGCGGTGAGGTCGCCGTGGTCGTTGATCGAGGTCACGGTCCAGAGTTCCCGGTTGCGGACGATGTCGCCGTCGCTGGCGATGAGGCGGCGGTCGTTGCGCCGGGTGGCGATGACATCACCCACAAACACAGTCATGCCGGTGCTGGTCGTCGCGGTGGCGTGTTGGTCGAGGTGTCCGGCGTCGAGTCGGGCGTGTTGGATGGCTCGGTTGAGCAGGTCGACGTGTTCGTTGGCGGTCGTGGTGACGGCGACGGTCTGGCCGTGACCGTGGGCGGTGAGCCAGCGGTCAGCGATCGCCGTCAGGTGCTGGTCAAGGGTGCCCGGGATGATACGGTCGTGGGCGGCGTAGATGTCGATGACGGTGGGGTCGCCGCGGCGTAGGGCGAGGGAGGCGTCGGCTTCCCAGCGGTTGGTGAAGCGGTGGATCTGTCCGAGATGGTGGACGGGGTTGGTGCGGCAGAGTTCGTCGAACATGCCGCCGCGTTCGACTGCTTGGAGTTGCATGCGGGTCGCCGACGAGCCGGAGCCGCCATCCGTGGGTGTCGGCGAGTTGGGTGAGGTGGTCGAGGTCGTTGGTGGCGAGCAGGCCGGCTTCGTCGACGATCAGCCTGGTGCCTTGTGGGAGTCGCCATTGGTCGCCGGGTGTTCGGTCGGGTTGGGACCATTCGTGGAGGAGTTTGGCGACGGTGTCGGCTCGGACGCCGGTGCCGTCGGCGAGCACGTGGGCGGCCTTGGCGGTCGGCGCGACGGCGAACACAGGTCGGTCGTTGAAGCGGAGGTCGTCGACGGCGGCGCGCAGCATGGTGGTCTTGCCGGTGCCGGCGGGTCCGACGACGATCACGAACGGGTCGTTGCCGGCGACGGCTCCTGCGGCGTCGGCCTGTTGAGGGTCGAGTCGGTCGGTGTCGACGGTGCTCGACGGCTCCGGGGTCGCCGTGTGGTGGTCCATCGCCCAGGTGAGGATCCGTTCCTCCTGGGCGAGGACGTGGTCGCTCGTCAGGTGCGCGGCGATCGGTTCGACCCACACCGATCGTCCATCGGAGGTTCGTTTGCGGGTGTCGACAGTGGGGTCGAGGTTGATGCTGTGGCCGATCACCTCCTCGGCTGCCCGCTGCAGGAACGCCGCCCATCGTTCGCCGTCAACGCCAGCGGTGGGCGGAGCTGGTCGGTGAGCGTTCGGATGACATCCATCCGGTGCCAGGTCGATGATCGCTGCGACAGTTCGGTGATCGACGTCGCCGGTCGTCATCTGCTGTACGGGTTCCTGCTCTCGTCCCGCGGCGATGATGCTCCGGGTGAGCGTGGCAGGTGTGATGCCGAGTTCTGCGGCTTCGGTGAGCCAGCGGGTGCGGAGGTCGTCGACTGCGGCGCCGGTCTTGTGTTGGCGCGTGTCGGCGGCGGCTTCGCGTTGCATCGCTGCCCGCTCGAACGCGGTCGGGTTCACGTTGCTCGCGGTCGTGGAAGTCGGCGAGCTTGGCAGCGAGGGCGGCGTCGACTTGCGCGGCGCGTTTCGAGAACACATCGAGCAACTCCTGCGGGACGCCGACGATCTCGGCTTGGCCGTTGACGATCTCCCCGAAGCGGACACCGAGTCGTTCGGCGACCTCCGCACGCAGGACGGATTGGTAGACGCCGCCGAGGGTGCGTTGATGCTTCTTGAGCATGCGGGCATCGAGCGCGAACCATCGCCCGTCATCGACCTGGACCCTGGCAGAGATGACAAGGTGGGTATGGATCTGCGGATCATCCAACCTCGACGTCGACTGCCGGAACGCACCGATGGCGAGACCCTCTGCGTCCGGATGGAGACGCCCACCGTTCGACCTGATCCGGGTCGTCGCGCCCGTACCGCTCCAACAGTTCGACGACGGAGCGGACGGCGGTGTCATGCGCGTCGAGCAGCCGTTGGTCGCCGGTGAGAGCCCACCACGCCGACAGCGATTTCGGCGCCGAGACCGTGGCATCGAAACCGGACACCGCCCGCACCAGCGACCCATCAGCACGATGCCGATCGAGGAGGGGGAAGCCGAGCGTCGCGCCCGTCATTGGGTGTTGGCCCGAGAGGAGCCGTTCGAGTTGTTCGGCTTCGACGGTGCCAGTGAGTCCGAAGCGCTCGGCTTGTTGGCCGGTCCACTGTCCTGGTTCTTCGCCCACGGCTTGGGTGAGATATTGCGTGTAGTACCCGGCGGTCGCCGCAGCCGTCGACGCGTACAGGGTCGTGACGCGGATCATCACCACACACCGCTTCGCGCGGGCACCTGTCTGCTCCAAACCATCACGACGACTGATCTACACGGTCGTGTTTGGCCTGGCAACGCACGACGTTTCGGCCGTTGAACTGGGGCGATGTTCGCCCTGTCTCGTCGTTGATCCGGGTTGTTCACAGATGTTCAGACGTCCGAGACAATGTGTGACCAATTTCACATGTCCGTAGAGATGGCGCTGTCGTCCCGTTGGTCGAGCGTGGACAGAAATCGAGGATCGGGACACGAATCGGGACACAGCTCGGGACACGTGGTCGTCACGATGCCCGCGATGAAGCCACCACCGTTCTCCAATCCGCTGCTGTCGCCTGTCCCGCGGAAATCTGGACCGTCGGGAGCAACTCCGGGAGTTCCATCGGGAGTAGCTCCTGTTCTCCTGTCGGACGTGAACACCCGCTTGCACCGCCGGGGTCATCCCGTTCGCCGGCGGATCGAGTTTCTCCATTCAGGGAGTTGGCGAGGGAGTGATCCAGGGAGTTGACCGTGGTCTTCTGCCCGACGAGACGAAGTGTGAGGTGATCGATGAGGTGACTTGCACAAAGTTCGCCGACGTGAAGGTCGGTGTGAAGGTCTCCGTGAAGACGGATCTGCATGATCGAACGAGCCGGCCAGTGACCACGACGAGGAGTACGACATGAACGACACGACCGCCCTGACCCTCTGGAGTGACCGCCACAGCGCGGAAGGGACCGACCGGGGGACAAACCCGGGGACAAAGTCGGGGACCAGCGTCCCGCATCATCCGCCACGACGCCCGCTTCCCCGGCGCGCCGAAAGGACAATCACCATGCCCATCGCCACCGCCCGCCCTGCCTCCGATCCATCGCCGGTCGCCGAGCCGTTGCCGTTACCGTTGCTGCTGACCGTCAAGCAGACATGCCAGTTGCTCGGCCTCAGCCGAACGTCACTCCATCACCTCATGGTCAGGGGAGAGCTCAGGCCGATCCGCATCGGAACTGCCGTCCGTTTCAGCGTCGAACATCTCCACGAGTTCATCGATGCGCACGCCGCCGACCGATGACCGTGCCGGTCGTGACGCGGCTGTTGACGTACGCTCTCGTGGTCAGTTGGACACTAGTAACACGTTGGCGCGTTATCAGTGTCCGAAGTACACTAGTAGCGCGATATCGCGAGGGAGTGTCCGATGTTGGTGTCCGTTCCGCAGGCAGCGGAGCAACTCGATCTTGATTCCGGGCGCGTGCGCCAGCTGGTCGCGTCCGGCGCGCTGGCTGGACAGAAGGTCGGCGGACGCTGGCTGGTCGACGACGCCGCAGTCGCCGCTCGTTTGCAGGCGAGGCACCGTTCCGGGCGGCCGCTGTCGCAACGCTCAGCATGGGGATTGTTGTGGGCCGCCGACAATCGTCCGATGGCCTGGCTCGCGCCACGGGAACGATCGCGCTCCGTCGAACGATCGCGAGGTTGGCCGATCGAGGATTGGTCGTGGGCGTGCCGTCACCGTGCTGAGGTTCGACGCCTCCGCGCTCATCCCTCCGCGATCGCTCGGCTGCTCGACGATGGTCGAGCCGTTCGAAGCGGAGCGAGTGTCCACCGCGTACTCGGTTGACCTGATCGTGTCTGACGAGGCCGAGATCTACGTTCGAGCTGCGGACGCGATGGCGCTGATCTCCGAGTACGCGTTGGTCGAGTCGGATCGGCCGAACGTCAACATCCGCGTGCCGCCGTCCGACCTCTGGCTGTTCGACGGGGCCGATGCTCCATGGCCGGTCGCCGTCGTCGATCTGCTGGATGCCCAAGATGATCGGTCCGCGAGAGCGGCACGCGGATTGGCCGATCGGATGCGGAAGCGATGACGCCGGTCCTCGACATTCAGCCGTTGCAGCTCCCCGTGCTCGGAGCGCTGCACGATGACCTGTGGACCGTGCTCTGCGATCTCGCCGATCGGCATGAGGCCGATTGGACAGTCATTGGCGGGCAGATGGTCATGCTCCACGGCCTACAAACGAACCGGTCACCGGGACGCGTGAGCGAGGACCTCGATCTCGTGATCGACGCCCGCGTTCGACCTCCGACGATTCCCGCGTTCGTTGCGACGTTGGTGGCCTTGGGCTTCGCCTCGACCGGTGTCAGCCCCGACAACGTGGCTCACCGCTTTGGTCGCGGTGAAGTGCTGGTCGATGTGGTCAGTCCCGACGGCATGGGGGAGCGAGCAGACCTCCGCACCATTGGCTCGGCCACCACGATCGAAGTGCGCGGCGGCACTCAAGCGTTGCAACGCACCGAGCGGGTCCCGGTCGTGCACCGCGGTCGGCGGGCGTTGGTTCCTCGACCGAGTCTCCTCGGAGCGATCGTGATCAAGGCAGCTGCCGTACGCAACGACGACAAGCCGCAACGACACTTGCGAGATCTGGCGTTCCTCTGCTCGATCCTCGCCGACGTAATCGAGGCCAGAGCAGACCTGACTGCGTCCGACCGCCGGCGTCTTCGTGCCGTCTCCGTGCTCGACAACGTGGGCCACGAAGCATGGAGGCTGCTCGACGATCCTGAGACGGCATACGGCGCGTTCAAGCTGCTCATTGCCTGACCGAATGCTGTCCTGAGACTCCGAGCGGAATCCACGACCGGGCCGCTCGTGTCGGGTAGAGCGCGACGGAGTGCCGAACGACGTAGCCGGTGAGCGTCCCGCGCGTAGTCGACCGCTCGCAGGCCCGTTGGCCGTGCGCTTGATCGCCCGGTTCTGCGACGTCGTGAGGGGTCGGCGGCTGCCGTTCCGATCGCCAATCGGAAGGTGCCGGTTGCTAAATGACCCAAACCTCACCGTCGACCGAGATCAACATGCACTCGTAGGTGTCCGAGTCGTCCACGAGCTGCATGGTCAACCCATTCTCGAACTTGAGCTCGATCAAGCGATCACCGACGATGTTGCAACGCACCACGGGAACGTTCATGATGTCGTAGAACCCGGGGTCGGGCCACCTGCCCTCCTGCCACTCGGCAATCAACTGCTCGTCGCGGAAGAGCTTCACGGCGGACTGCGCCACGAAGTTCACTGACCCGAACGTGAACTGGAGATCGAACTGTCCAACACGCACCTGGGTCGCGAACTCTCCGACGACGCCTGACAAGTCGAGATTGCTTGGTATCCGGTAAATGGTCGGCTGTCCTATCTGCTCACCAGCGAGGTGTTCGATTCTCGCGCACCCTCAGTTGGTGGACTACGAACGATCGTTGGGGTCAAACGGTCGGATCGAGCAACTGGGCGGCGCGAAGGGCAGTGTCTCGTGGGCGCCTGCCGAGGCTGCGGACGTACTCGGCAGTCGTTGAGGTGTCAACGTGGCCGACGTGGCGGGCGATGTCGGCCAGATCGAGGCCGCCGTCGGCGTACAACGCAGTGATGACGGTCCGTCGCCCGGTGTGTGTGGCGATGCCGCTCGGGTCGAGCCCGGCCGATCGCGCAGCGCGCTCGATCACCTTGACGACGGACTGCCGGTTGACCAGATGGCCCGACTCGTTGGTGAACACCATCGACAGCGTTCGGCCTTCGTAACGATGGACTGGCCATTCGCCGGGGTATCGGTCGCGCTCCGCCGACTGGGCCTCCATCCGAACCTTGAGCTGGGTCACGGAAGCGGGGGAGAGGTAGTGGATGCCTTCGGCGCCCGAGGTCTTGGTCGGTCCGAGCACCACGCCCGCCGAGGGTGTGTACGCCGCGCCGCGCTGAATGTGAGCAGTGCCACCTGCGAGGTCGACGTCCTCCCACGCCAGCCCGAGGACCTCACTCACTCGCCAGCCTTGGCAGAACAGCAGAGTGATCGCCGCACCGAGCCGTTGCGACTGTGCGGCTCGCATCAACGCCTTGGCCTCGGCCGCGGTCAACGCCCGTCCGGCGTTCACCCGCTTCGAAGGCGGCGGCTTCACGAGGTCGAACGGGTTCGCCGGAATGAGGCCGAGCTTCACCGCCTCGCCGAACGCCTGCCGAGCGACCTTGCGGGAGTTGAGCACCGTGAGCGGTGCCTGGTGGTCAAGTTGCCGGGATTGCCACGCGATCAGCGTCTCGGCGCCGACCTCGCGAATCGGGATCGATCCGATCTGACCGTCGAGGTATCCGCCGAAGCGGCGGTAGCTGTCGTACGTGGATGCCTTCACCTGATGGCGAGCCACCGATTCCAGCCACCAGGTGATCAGCTCGGACGTCGTGCTGTCCTTCGTAAAGCGACCGCTGATCGGCCCACCGCAGGCCTGTTCGGCGAGCAACTCGTCGCGGCGTTGTTCCACCTTCGCTCGGGTCGGCGCTGACACCTTGCGCTCGCGGCCTGAGGCGTCTCGATACGTCGCTCGCCAGCGGCCCGGGCGCTCCCGGCCATCGGCGGATGCGGCGGGCGGCTCGTAGTAGACGGAACCGTGACCGTTCGGGTTCTTGGCAGCGACCGAGAACCCTCCCGCCGAATCGGCGACCCGCTTTCCCCTCGGTGCACGAGGCATCGTGCCGCTCCCCTCCGACGCCAGTCAAAGCGGCGTCTGAGTGGCGAAGATAACACCGTTGGGGGAGTAACCGGGGGAGTAACGCTCCACGAACAACGGCGAACAGCGACGCACATCGCAATCGGGCAGTTCCGCTGTTCTGGTCGATGACCAGGACTTTCATGAAGTTCGGCGAACAATGCCGAACTGTGTTGTGGAGCTGGGGGGAATCGAACCCCCGTCCATCAGGCGGTGAGCGCCCGCGATACGACTATTCCCGACTTCGAGGCTGACGCAACCTCATCGGCGGGTCGAATGACCTTTGGTTACCCGAGGGTCAGCGAGTTGTCTTTCCAACCCGTCATCGGTCTTCCCCGACGCCAGCAGTCTTTTCCGCTGTCACCCTTCGCTTCTGTTGCCGGGCTGCGATGGATTGGCCCCGTGCGCCATTTCTGGTCACGATGTCTCTTCACAACCTGATGAGATCAGGCGGCGAGAGCGAACTGCTCGTTGGCAATTCTTGTTTTTGCCCCGTTTAGCGAGTCTGAGCAACTCGAGTCGCACGACCGTCCAGCGACACTGACGTCGAAACCTGTCAGCCCCGTTGTTGGGTAGTGCCGCAACCCTACCTCCCGCCCGGCCCGACCGCCGTCAGGTTTGTTGCATGGGACGCCTCGAGGGCCATAAATATCCGCTGGGCGGGCAAAAGTGGCCCCGAGAATCGTGGCTACCGATTCGAGCCCGGAGTCTTGCGGCGGTCCTTTTGACCGTAGTCAGCGGGGTGGTCGCCAGTCGAGCATGGCAACCACCCCACTGGGACTGATTCAGTTTTTAGGTACCGCGACCGTGGCGGTAGCCAAGGCAGTGGCACCGCAACTGTTCGTCGCCTGCCAGGTCAGCGTGTACGATGCGGCCCGTGCCGGTGCCCGAACGCTCGGCTCGCAATTTCACCGTGAGGTCGTCGACGATCACGATGTCGTTCGGCCGTGTCACCGTCGCCGAGCCCGTTGTCGGGCTCGTTCGACGCTGCCGAGACCAGGTCGATGTCGGTCACATCGCCCGATGCCGTCGGCGTCGCGACGACCGTGCGGTACTTGTGGTTCGGCGGCCGCAACACGTTGGGGGTGACGCTCACCGACAAGCGTCGGAGCTTGGCAGAGACCGACGATCACCGGGTCGTGATCGGACGACCGGAACGGCGTCGGGCGCGTACAGGGTGTTGACATGATTCGGCGACTTGAAGTTGGTGTTGTAGTCGAGCGCGATCGGCTCGTCGGCGTTGATGTGCCACTCCGTCACCCCGGTCACCTGCGGCGCGAGGGCCGCGTTGGCCAGCGCGTGGTCGAGGTAGCCGGACTGGCCGTCGAACACGAACGAGTATGCCGACGTGCCCGATGTAGCCGGCGATCAGGTTCGTGTAGCCGTCGGCCTCAAGCGCCGTGATCGGGTCCTCCTTGGCGTAGGAGTTCAGATCGCCGATGATCAGGAAGTCGGGGTCGCCGCTGCCGGTCGGGTCGGTTTCGAGCCAATTCGCCAGCGCGGTCGCCGCGTTCGTTCGGGTGACGTTGCAGTTGCCCTGGCCGTCGCCGGTGTCGGGGTCGCCGACGGCGTTGCAGTCGGATCCCTTCGACTTCAGATGGTTGACGACCACGGTGAACCGCTGCGCGTTGGCGTTCTGGCTGAACGTCTGAGCGAGCGGCGGACGGTTCAGCGTGTCGATGAACAACGGGTCGTCGGCGGAGGTCAGCGTGTCGAATGCCCCGACCGGGGTGACCGCCGCCGGCTTGTAGAGCAGCGCCACACGGATCTGCGTCGCCGCCGATGACGCCGGTGTCGATGTAGCTGTAGGTGCCGGCGCCGACCGCGGCGTTGAGGGCGGCGGTCAGCTCGGCGACCGCGCTGTTCGGCCCGGCGTCGTTCTCGATCTCCATCAGACCGACGACGTCGGCGTCCATGGCGGCCAGCGCGGCGACGATCTTGGCCTCCTGGCGGTCGAGCTCGACGGCGGTTTCGGCCCCTCGGGCGGTCGGGAATCCGCCGCCGAGTCCGTCGCCGTTGAAGTAGTTGAGTACGTTCATCGATGCCACCTTGAGTCGTCCCGCCGACACCCCGTCGGGCGTTGCCGGGCGAGGGTTGTCGGCGCTGAACGCGACGGGGCCGACGGGCTGCATGCGGTAGAGACCGAAGCGCTGATCGAGCACGCCGGCCAGCCGAGGTGGTGGTAGACCCCGACCGCAGCGTGTTACTGGCGCTCAGGCCACCGGCGGGATGAGCGTCGGGTCGATGTTCTGCTGGCCGTTGCCGTCATCGAGCACGATCCGGCTGCGGTTGTTCAGGTCCTGCTGGGCGACCGCGGCCGGACCTGGGGTGGACGATGCTTGTCGGGTTGAACAGCCGGCCGTTCGACCGACAGGCTGACCTCGCCGAAGCGGGCCGAGCGTGAACGTCTCGGTCACCGTCAGTCGTCTGCGACAGCGAGATCGCGCATGCCCTCGTACCGCTCCCAGTCGCTGACCGACGGCGACGGGCAGTGCCACCGGGGTGGCGGCGACGCGTGCCGCCACCGGCCTGACAGGTGACCAGCAGGTTGACCGTTGACGAGTTCGGTCAGCGTGACCCCGCCCGTCGTGAACTCGGTGACGTTGCCGCGCACGCGCACGCGGTCGCCGGCAGCGACCGCGAAGCTGGTGTTGAACACGAAGATGCCTTCCGACGTCAGCGGGTCGGCGTCGGCGTCGGCGTCCTCCTCCTGCACGTAGTAGCCGCCGAACTGGCCCGTGCCCTGGTAGTCGCCGACGACGACACCCTCGATCGCCACGTTGGTCGCCCCGTTCATCGGTGAGGTGTTGCCGGTGCCCTGGATGGTGTGGATCGCGGTGGCCGGGTCACCGCACACCTGCGTATCGGTGGTCGTGAAAGCTGAACACGACGTCGGCCGCCATCGCGTCGGGCGGATCGGTCGGCGTCCTGGTCGGTGACGTTCGCGGCGACGATGGTGACGGTGCAGGCCTCGCCGGCGGCGAAGTCGACATCGGGATCGAGCGTGAACGTCGTCGGACCGCCGCTCGCCACGGCCGCGTGTGCGCGCCGCTGGTCGCGCACGAGATCGTGAACCAGGTGCCCGGCGACGTTGACCGGTTCGCTGAACGTCACCGACGACGTCGGCGCTCCGGGCGACGCCGGCCGCGCCGTTGGCCGGTGTGGTGGTCTGCACCGCTGGTGCAGTCGTCGGTGCCGCACGTCGACGTGTGCGCCCCAAGCCCGGTGAACGTGTCGTTGGCCAAGCCCGTCCCACTCGCGTCGCCGGATCGAACGGCGTCCGAACCGTTCGATGTCGCCCTGGCAGATCGTCGGCCGAGCCGCTGCAGGGTGTTGTCGGCGGTGCTGAGTAGCCCCGTGCCCCATTCCGTGCCCGGGATCGAACCCGACCTGGCCGATGACGTCGACGACGTCGGTGCCCTTGCGCAGCACGACGGCGTCGTCGCCGTTGAACCAGCCCGACGCCGTTCGTCTGGTCGGCCTGGGCGAGGATCGTCGCGTTCGCCGACGCTTGGGCGACCACGTAGACGTCGCTGTCGGCGACCGTGCCCGTGAGGTTGATCGTCAGGCCGACCGTTGGCGACTGCCGTTGAAGAACATCTGGACGTTGTAGCCACCGGCGGCCGAGGTCGATGGCGGCGCCGGTGCCGTTGTAGATCTCGAGCGCCTTGTTGTTGCTGCTGCCCTCGATGTATTCCGAGAAGAACAGCATCGCCGGCCGCGGCGAAGGCTGACGGCGTGGCGACCGGGGCGAGCACCGTCAACGGCGTCGACGCGAGCACGGCAACCGCCGCACCCCATCTCCGCCACCGCTGGGTACTGCCGTGACGGCCGACGAACTTGATCCTCGAACTGTTCATTTCCGCATCTCCTGGTGGTCTGCCGGCTTCCCGGAATCGTGGTGGTGTCAACCGATCCATCGGTCATCGGCACCCCATGAGGCGCCGCTCGGACTGCGGTCGGGGCGGATCCGCCCCGACCACGTCGAGTCAGGCGATGGACTGGTCGCTAGAGGTACTGGACGATGACGCGGCGGCTTACGCCACGACGTCGATTCGATCGAGGGCTGGTGGCGACACCGAACCGACCGCGTTGAAGTACGCCTCGAACGCGTCGGTGTCGACGGCCCCGCCGAGACGGTTGGTGCCGGCGATGAGCGTGGTGAATCCGTCGCCGCCGTCGGCGAGGAAGATGTTCACGGTGACCCGATACGAACTGCCGGCGGCCAGCGGTACCCCGTTGAGGGTGATGCCGCGAGACGGCGTCGAGGGTGCAGCCAGGGTCGGCCGTCGCCGCGACGGACTGATCCCAGGTGTAGTGGACGCCGGCCGAGGGCAACAGCACTCGGAACGACGGTGTCGTTCGTGCCGCAGAACTGCTGCTCGAGCATCGCTTCGACCTGAGCACCGGTGAGCGTCATGGTGACCAGCGAGTTGCCGAACGGCTGCACGGTGAACGCCTCGCCGTACGTGACGACTCCGTCGCCCTCACCGACGGGGCTACTGGCGAACGTGAGATCGGCTGCGCACGCCGCCCGGGTTCATGAACGGCCATCGTCGCTTGCCCAACTCCGGCGCCGGCGGTGGCGGCCAGTTGTGCGTCGGCGATGACGTTGCCCAACGGCTTGCTCGCGCGACACGTCGTTCACTCTGGTGAGGTCCTGCGGTGATCGTGCCGATCACCCGGTTGGCGATGGGGGCGGCGACCGCGGTGTAGCGGGTGATGAGGCTGGTGATCGCCGGGTCGGCCGGCACATCGCGGGTCACGATCTTGTTGTTGATCGAGATCGACGTGACGTCCTTCTTGGCCTCGGTCGACGTTCATGTCGATGTCGGTGACGACACGACCGAAGGAGAAGGCGCTGGTCACCGGCTTGCCGTCGATGTCGCATGACGTACGGCTGATGGGTGTGGCCGGAGATGACCAGGTCGATCTCGTCATCGAGCCGGTTGACGATGTCGACGATCGGGCCGCTGACGCCGTTGCATCCGTTGATGTTCAGCGCCGTAGGCGATCCGCCCTCGTGGATCAACACGACGATCGCCTCGACGCCGCGCCGGGTGAGTTCGGGTACCAGCGCGTTGACGGTGTCGGCCTCGTCGAGGAAGTCGAACCCGGCGACGCCCGATGGGCTGACGATGGTCGGGGTGCCCTCGAGGGTCATGCCGATGAAGGCCACCTTGGCTCCGTTGAAGTTCTCGATCGAGTACGGCGGGAACAGGGTGTTGCCGGTGCTCTGATTGACCACGTTGGCCGCGAGGAACTCGAAGTCGGCGCCGGCGAAGTCGTCGCCGTCGAGGCAGCCGTCGACCGGATGGCAGCCGCCGTCCTGCATGCGCAGGAGTTCGGTGGTGCCTTCGTCGAACTCGTGGTTGCCGACCGCGTTGAGGTCGAGCCCGATCTCGTTCATCGCCTCGATGGTGGGCTCGTCGTGGAACAAGCCCGGAGAGCAACGGGCTGGCGCCGATGAGGTCTCCGGCCGACACGACGATCGAGTTGCGGTTGGTCTGTTCCAGCGCCTTGACGTGGGTTGCCAGATACTCGGCTCCGCCGGCGTTGATGGTGCCGACCCGACCGCTCGAACCCAGCCGGGGGTTCGAGGTTGCCGTGGAAGTCGTTGAGGGCGAGGATCTGCACCTCGACCGTTGAACCGCGTTGGATGATCGGCGGTTCCGGGGTGCTTCCGGCCGAGGCCGTTGCGGCGGCGACCAGCGAAGCGGTGAGAGTGGCGGCCGCTACAAAAGCGGTTGAGGTTCGACTTATACGCATCGGTATCTCCTCGTTGCACGTGTACTCGTGAATTCGGGTCACCGCCCGGTGTCGCCAGCCGGCAACCCGTTGACAGGAGAGTACTCCTCTAGCTTGAGGGGTCTGACCAACGCCTCGGTGACGCCTGGATGACCCCTGAACCCCGGCTAGATGTCATCTTGGGAGAACGAACCGATTCGATGGGTCGGGGCGTTCACGACCCGACCGACTGGTGACGTAACTCGGGCAGCACGTCGCGGGCGATGCGTTCGAACACCGGCATCTGCTCGTCGATAATCGGATAATAGAGCGACACTTCGTCGATGCCGAGGGCGACGACCCGACCGATCATCTGCTCGAACGCCGCCTCGGATTCGTAGTAGGCGATCCGCCCACCCGAGGCGCGCGCCGTGGCGTCGAACATCGTGTACGACCGTCGCAACGTCGCGGGATCCCGGCCGATCGCCGCGCAGAACTCGTCGATCTGCGCGATGCGCTCGGCGGTCTGGGCAAGTTGGGCCCCGAAGTCGGCCTCGAAGCTCAGGCTGTTCCAGATGTCGGCGTGTTGCACCGCGTGGCGCATCATCGCCGGGCCCAGCGCGGCGACCATCACCGGAAGTCGGGGCTGCTGCCACGAACCCGGGTTCATGACCGCCCCGGTGGCTTGGTAGTACTCGCCGTCGAAGTCGGTCACTCCGCCGGCCAGCAGCGAACAGACCAACTTTACGTATTCACCGAATCGGGCAACTCGCTCCCTGGGCTCCCAGTTCGGTAGTCCGGCCATCGCGTACGACGGGTCGACGACCAATCCGGTGCCGAGTCCGATCTCCAATCGGCCGCCGGAGATGTGGTCGACTGTGACGGCCTGGTGGGCGAGAACTGCCGGGTTGCGCAGCGGAATCTGCGTCACGCAGGTGGTCAACCGCATCGTCGAGGTCCGCTCGGCGATCGCCGCAAGTCCCGTCCACGCTTCGAGCCAGGGACCGGGCGGGTTGGTCCAATCGCAAAAATGGTCGGCGGCCGCGGCCACCTCGAAACCAAGTTGCTCCAGGTGGATGAACCGGTCGCGGTACTCGGCCCACGGCACATTGGGCAGCACGAGCACCTGGAATCGCAACGGATATCCCATCCGGCGAACAGTACCCCGCGCCGCCGCGGTCGGTTTCGGAGGGCTCCCGCCACTCGTTGATACATGGACATCTTTCACACCCGCTCGACCCCGGCGTCGTAGCGACCGGCTCTAGGTTGGTCGTCATGCTCGGTGTGGGTGTTCGCTCGTGGCGCTGTACGACACGCCGATGCGTCACGGCGGTGAGCATTGTGCTCATCGGCTCCAGTGGGCTCGTCGCCCACCAGCCATGGGCCGCCCCCGGCGGACCGGTCCTCGCCTTGCCGGCCGGTCCGGACGCCGCCGGACCGTTGATGACTGCCGTCCGAGAACGCGATCTGCCCCGAATCTCGGACTTCCTGCCCAAGAACGCGCGGGCATTGGTGATCGGGGATTCGCAGCCCGTCTCGTTCGCCCCCGAGCTGCGGGCCGAGCTTGCCGGGAGGGGTTGGACGCTCGAACAGAGCACGTTCTCCGGTGCATCCGCCTGCGATTTCGTCGGGAACGGCGCTACCAATGCCGCCCACCGCCCCTCGGTCGGCATCGTCTCGTTTCGCGGCAACGCCTATACGCGGTGCATGCGGTCGACAGTTGGTCGACCCCGGCGACGTTGCCATCAGCACGGTGAAGTCGATCGTCGAGATTTGTGAGACATCGGGCTTCGACGTGTGCATCATCGTCGGCCAGCCGTCCGAGGCCGCCCCTTCAGACTTTGCGGTCGACACTGCCACGCTCAACGCCGAGCTTCGGGCCTACGCCCGCGATCATCCGGCGACAACGGTGTTCCTCGACTGTGGGTCGTCGGTGGGGGCCGCAGATGGTTCCTACAACGCGCTCTTGCGTGACTCCGACGGCGTCCATCTCAACCAGCGAGGTCAGGACGCCTTCGCCCGGTGCTTGGCCGACGGCGCATTCTGATTCGGGCCGATGCCCGGCGATCAGTCCATGCCCTTGCGGCTACGGCCGAGCGCCTTGCGGATCTCCAAGTCGGCATCGCGTGACGCCATCGCTTGTCGCTTGTCGCTCTTCGTGCGGCCCTTGCCGAGCCCGAGTTCGACCTTCACCCGGCCATCCTTGAAGTAGAGGCTGAGGGGGATGAGCGTGAGGTGCTCCTGCCCCATCCGTGCCCCGAGCTTGTCGATCTCGGCGCGATGCAGCAGCAATTTGCGCTGCCGTTCGCTGACATGAGCCCCGAAACCATGGGCATTGACGTATTGCGGGATCGTCATTCCGATCAGCCACATCTCGTTGCCGACGACCC
Organism: uncultured Actinomycetes bacterium; assembly: GCA_963847945.1. Taxonomy (GTDB): domain Bacteria; phylum Actinomycetota; class Acidimicrobiia; order Acidimicrobiales; family Ilumatobacteraceae; genus JANMJD01. The sequence continues at coordinate 278,456 of CAWKBX010000020.1, read as the reverse complement.
GGGCGAAGGCTTCGTTGATCTGTACATGACCGTCACGCAGGCTCTTCACCTCGCTGCCGCGCAACATGATGCCCGCCTCGACCTCGTCGAGGATGGCGTACTCATGGCGGGCTCGCCGATTGCTGGCGATGAGCTTGGTACCGGGTGCGGGCATAGCGAGGTTTGATCCTACCGATAGCGTCGCGAGTGATGCTGAGCGTTTCCCACGATGCCTTCGCCCGGATGGTCGCCCACGCCTACGATTGCTACCCAGAAGAGATGTGCGGGCTGCTCGCCGGCAACGCCGCCACTGGTGCGGCCCCGCTGTTCTACCCGTGTCGCAACATGACCCGATCGGGTCGCGTGTTCGAGGTTCATCCGATGGACTACCAGCGGGCGGAAGACGACGCCGAGGAGCGCGGGTTGCAGTTGATCGGCATCGTCCACAGTCACACTCACACCGAGCCGTACCCGTCACCCACCGACGTCGGCGTCGCCACCGCCCTGGGCCCCTGGTTTCGCTGGGTGATCGTCGGTCTGAAGCGAGAGGCTCCCGAGGTCCGCACCTACCGCATCGTCGACGAAGTCATCACCGAGGAACGCCTCGCCGTCGGCTGACGGCCGTCGGTTGACGAGTACGAAGCAGTTCGGGGAACAAGCTCAGGCGATCCCCGGTTAGTATTCCTGACAAGGTAGATCGGCTTTGTCGGAAAGGCGTCGGCCATGATCATCAATGAGAGCATCCTCGATCTCATCGGCAACACGCCGATGGTCGATGTGTCGATTCTGTCGCCGAACCCGAACGTGCGAATCGTCGGCAAACTCGAAGGGCAGAACCCCTTCGGCTCGGTCAAAGACCGGATTGCCAAGGCGATGATCGAGCACGCCGAAAAGGAAGGCCTGCTCAGTCCGGGCCAGACGATCGTCGAGCCGTCGTCGGGCAACACCGGCATCGCCCTGGCGGCCATCGCACGCATCAAGGGCTACCCGATCAAGATCCTCATGCCGACCTCGGTGTCGATCGAACGTCGCCAGATGCTCGAGGTGTTCGGAGCCGAGTTGATTCTCACTCCCGGCGAAGAGGGCTCGAACGGCGCGGTGAAACGGGCGCTCGAACTCCACGCCCAGCATCCCGAGTGGTTCATGCCCTACCAGTACGCCAACGACGCGAACCCCCGAGCGCACTACGAGGGCACCGGCCCCGAGATTTTGCGGGATTGCCCCGAGATCACCCATTTCGTCGCCGGATTGGGTACATCAGGCACGCTGATGGGCACCGGCCGGTTCCTCAAGGAGAACAAGCCAACGGTCAAGGTGATCGCCGTCGAACCGCCGCTCGGTGGAGCGCGTCGAGGGTTTGCGCAACCTCGACGAGGGCTATATTCCCCCGCTGTTCGAGGCGTGGGAAGGGTTCGACCTGCTCGACCGCAAGCGCGTCGTACGCCCCCGCGAGTCGCTGGAATGGACCCGCCGCCTGGTCAACGAGTGCGGCGTCTTCGCCGGCATCTCGGCGGGCGCGGCGATGGCTGGCGCGGCCAAGGTCGCGTCCGAGATCACCTCGGGCGTGATCGTGTTCATCGTCTGCGACAACGGCTGGAAGTACCTCTCCACCGGGGCGTATACCGACGACCTCGACGAGGCCGAAGCCAAGGCCGAAAAGATCATCTACTTCTGACGGGGCCAGTGCCCTGCGTTGCGAGCGACCTCGCTGCCAGCGACCTCAGCGGCTGGCGACGAGCAGGATCAAGCCGACGACGACCACGGCCGAGGCCGCCAGGCGGCGTGCTCCGGCGTTCTCGCCCAACGTTCGCCAGCCGAGAAACGCGGCGAGGACCACACTTGATTCACGGATGGCTGTCACGTATCCCACAGGAGCGCGGCGCAGGGCAAGCTGCACCATTCCGTAGGTGATCGTGGCGGCGATGCCGACCAGCAGCAGCTTTCGCCACCGCCGCGTGACGATGTCGACCATCCGCCCGGCGCGCCCGCTGGCCAGCCCGAACATTGTGTTCGACCCCATGGTGCAGACGCTCGAGGCGAACACGTATTGATACGAGCCGCTCTGGCGGATTCCCCGGGCGTCACACAGGGTGTAGGCGCCGATCGTCGCCGCGACGATCAACGCCCGCCGCACCGGCGGACCGTGTACCCGACCGGCGAGGGCGATCAAACCGACCGCGATAACGACGATCGCCGTCATTCCGAGCGGCGAGAGATGATCGCCCAACAGCGTCACACCGCCGATCGCTGCGAGCAGGGCACCACCGCCGCGGGCGACCGGATACACCAGCGAGAAGTCGCCGCCGTCGTACGCACGGGCCAAAAACCAGCAGTACGGCAGGTGGATCAGTCCCGACAAGGCCGCCCACAACCACACGCCCCGCGGGGGACCACCGACGAACGCCATCGCCGTCGCCGAGATCGTCCCAGCGAAGAAGAATTGACCCCACAAGCTCAGGTAACGGTCTTCGTCGGCCTGCTTGATGACGAAGTTCCAGCCGGCATGGAGCACCGCCGCGCCGAGCGCAAGGATCGTCGCGGTCATCACCATCGGCGACGCTACCCGTCGTTGTCTTCGGGTGGTCGTTCGATGGGGCAGCGCCGTACCCTGGCGGGCGTGGATCGGCCGATCGGGATGTTCGACTCCGGCTTCGGAGGCCTGACCGTCGCCCGTGGGGTCATCGACCTGCTGCCGCACGAGCATCTCGTCTACTTCGGTGACACTGGCCGCTACCCCTATGGCAACCGCGGGCTCGAGGAGTTGCGGACGTTCGCCCGTCAGATCGGCTGGAGCCTGGTCAAGGAGCACGACATCAAGGCCCTGGTGGTGGCGTGCAACACGGCGGCATCCGCCGCGCTCGACGTACTCGTCGCCGAGATGCCGGTCCCGGTGATCTCGGTGATCGAACCCGGCACCCGAGCCCTCGTCCAAGCGACGCGACTTGGCCGCGTCGGCGTGATCGCCACCGTGGCCACCGTCGGCTCGGGCAGCTACCAGCGCGCCGTTGCCGCGACCGGGGCCGATGTGGAACTGACGTCCGCGGCATGCCCGGGCTTCGTCGAGTTCGTCGAGCGCGGCGAGACGAGCGGCGATCAGGTGACGGTGCTCGCCGAGCGGATGCTCGCCCCGATGGTCGACGCCGGGGTCGACACCCTGCTGCTCGGCTGCACCCACTACCCGTATCTGGCGCGGGTGATCGGCGATGTGATGGGTCCCGATGTGGTGCTCGTCTCGTCGGCCGAGGAGACCGCGTTCGCCGTCGAACGAGAGTTGCGTCGCGCCGGGCTGTTCCGCGAGGGCGACTCACCGGCGATCCACCGGTTTCTGTCGAGTGGTGATATCTCGTGGTTTGCCGACCTCGGTCGCCGGTTGCTCGGTCCCGAACTATCCTCCGCGGACGAGTGGTCGGTCGATACGGTGGCCCTCCCGGCTTTCCCGCCCCCACGCTGATCGCCCGCCCCTTCCGTCTGAACCTTCCGGAGAACTGCCATGCCCCGTCCCGATGACCGCCGCCCGGACGAACTGCGTCCGATCACCTTCGAGCGCGATTACACCGACGCCCCGGCCGGATCGGTGCTGGTCAGCTTCGGAAAGACCCGCGTGCTGTGCACCGCCTCGATCGACGAGAACGTGCCGCGGTGGATGAAGAACTCGGGCAAGGGATGGGTCACCGCTGAGTACTCGATGCTGCCGGGTTCGTCACCCGAGCGTGTCGATCGCGAGGCGGCCAAGGGCAAGCAGAGCGGTCGAACCGTTGAGATCCAGCGGTTGATCGGGCGTTCGTTGCGTGCCGCGTGCGACATGAAGCTGCTCGGTGAGCGCCAGGTGGTCGTCGACTGCGACGTGCTGCAGGCCGATGGCGGCACTCGTACGGCATCGATCTGCGGCGGGTTTGTTGCGTTGCACGATGCCTTGTCACGGGTGATGCAGACCGGTCTGATCAAGGCCCATCCGCTGACCTCGCAATGTGCGGCGATCAGCGTCGGCATCGTTGGGGGAGTGCCGGTGCTCGACCTGCCGTACTCCGAGGACTCGACCGCCGAGGTCGACATGAACGTCGTCATGCTCAACCCGGTCGGCGGCGGTGATCCGTCGTTCGTCGAGGTGCAGGGAACGGCCGAGGGCAAGGCATTCAGCCGATCGGAACTCGACGCGTTGCTCGGCCTCGCAGAGGGAGGGTTGTACGAGATCTTCGCCGCCCAGGCCGCCGTACTGGCCACCCCGCCGACGCCGCGGACCCTGGGCCGGTGAGCCCCGACGCACCGTCGAAGCACAAGTCGGGGCGTCCGGGCTCACCCTCGTCTGTGCCTCAGCGAATCCCGACAAGGTCGCCGAGATCGCCGCGATTCTCGGCTCCGCCGTCGAGCTTTTGCCCCGACCGCCAACGGTACCCGACGTGGTCGAGGACGCCGATTCGCTGACCGGCAACGCCCGTCTGAAGGCCCGCGCCCTGGTCGAGGCGACGGGCCTGCCGGCGATCGCCGACGACACCGGGTTGTTCGTCGATGCCTTGGATGACCGCCCGGGGGTCGATACCGCCTACTACGCCGGGCCCACCGCGACCTATGCCCAGAATCGCAAGAAAATGCTCGTTGAGCTGGCCGAAGTTCCGGTCGGCAGGCGCACGGCGCGATTCGTCACCGTCGTCATGGTCTGCTGGCCCGATGGTCGTGAACTCGTCGTCGAAGGGGTGTGCGAAGGGGCGATCGCCACCGCCGAGCGCGGCGCGACCGGCTGGGGCTTCGATCCGCTGTTCATCCCGGCCGACGACGACGGGCGAACATTCGCCGAGATGGGTGATGTCGCCAAACACGCTATCTCTCATCGTGGCCGAGGTTTCCGGGCGATGCTCGACGCATTGCGCGCCCTGCCCGACTGAGTCCCCTGCCGGGGCGGGGTGTTACCAGCCCCGCAGATCGATGGCCCAGCGATCGAGGATCTCGTCGCCGCGGACCAACCAGGCGGCCTCGTGCATCGCCATCGTTGGGTCGACGTGGGCGGGGACCACGCGTTGGCGCGATCCCAACGGGCGGGACGGTCGCTCCCTCAGTCGGGGGAGAACGTGATGTGCTCGTCGGAGCAGAACCACACCGTGTGACCCTCGACGGTCGGGTTCCCGTGGTCCATCCCGAGCGACTTGAGCCCGACATCGGCAACGGCCCACTGACTCGTCGCCGAAATGACCGTGCCGACGACGAACAGCGCCTGGGCGAACGGGAGCCCTCGACTGGCGTAGTGGGAGTCCATCAGCGCGTAGCTGCCGGCCTGCAGTTCGGTGATTCGGTCGTGGACGTCGAAGGTGCCGGTGCCGCCGGCCGAGACGATGTCTCCCCCGACGTCGGCGGTGGGCGGCGAGCAGCAGGTCCATCGAGGCGGCAACACGCGCTGGGCGACCATCGGCGTCGGCGACCATCATCAGGTGCCCCTCGTACCCCATCACCCCGCGGACCTCAAGCCCCGCGGCGCGGGCGGTGTCGGCCAACCGGCCGGCCTGGTCGGGAGCACAACCACAGCGGGGGAGGCCGACGTTGACGTCGATCAGCACGTGGCGGATGCCGGCGGATGCCGCCGCGGCGATCGTCTCGGCCGAATCGACTGCAACGGTGACGATCGTGCGGTCGTGCACGGCGGCCATCGCCGACAGGCGGTCGGGGTCGAGGGTTTCGTTGGCCAACAACAGATCGGTGCCAACCCCGGCGTTGGCCATGCCGACGACTTCGAGCGGGGTTGCGCACGTGAAGGTGTGGTGGCCGTGGGCGACCTGACGGGCGGCGAGCGCGGTGCACTTGTGGGCCTTCACATGGGGCCGGAGGCGTTCTCCCGGCCAGTGGCGAGCCATCTCGGCCAGATTTGACTCGAACGCGTCGACGTCGATGACCAGGGCGGGAGTCGGTAGGTCGTGGACCGTACGCGGCGTTGTCACATCGAGAACCTGTCGGGCATCGCCCAAGCATCGCGCATAGGTGCGTCACAGATCGCCGAGCGAGGCGATGAGAAGAGTGCGGGCGGAGGGAGTCGAACCCTCACTTCTTGCGAAACTGGGACCTAAACCCAGCGTGTCTGCCATTCCACCACGCCCGCAAAATCATCCAGCGTTGGTCAGGCCAGCGTAGCTGTCAGCATGATCGGCCCCGCGGAGAAATCGACGCCCGACCGCCACGCGTCCGGAATCCACATCGACCGCCGTGGTTCGGGAGTGCCACCCGGCCGACCTGTCCAGAGGCGACGCTCGCCTTGGTGGACCGTGATTCGTTTCACCGGCGACGCGGTTCGCAACAGGATTCGACCCTGGGGGGCGGCCGCGCTGGTGATCGCGTGCGGCGCGGACCAGACCAGCGGGGCGTTGCAGATCATCGGGACCGGCCGCTCGGGCCATGGTGTTCCGCCGAGCCAGCGCACGATCGAGCGGGCCGCGTGACGGCCGTCGAGGGCGCAGACATCGGCGGTTTCGGCGCCGTGGAGCACGTTGCCCGCCGCGAAAATGCCTGATCGTGAGGTGTGTAAGCCGGAACTGACGCTGATCGCCCGACTCGCCGGAGCGATGGTGAGGCCAGCGCTGCGGGCCAGTTCGTGGTCGGGAATCCAGTCGGCGGTGAACACCACGGTGTCGCAGACGATGCGTTGTCCATTCGACAGGACCACGGCTTCGACGCGCCGTTGACCGACGACCTCGGCGACGGTGACCCCGGCGATGATCGGGATTCGTCGACGACCGGTCGTTGCCCACACCAGCGCCGCGTAGGTCTGATGACGGGCTAGGTCGGTGACGACGGCTGCGGTGGAGCAACCGGCACGGGCGAGGGTCATCACCGCGGAGAAGCTCACATGCTCGGCCCCGACGATCACGGCCCGCCGTCCGACCGGCAGTTTGGCGCGGACCAGTTGCTGCAACGCCCCCGTGGTGATCACCCCCGCGGGACGATCGCCCGGGATCAGTCGGGCGGCCCGGGGCCGCTCGCGCACACCGGTGGCAATCATCAGAGCCCGGGTATCCACCGTCTCTACGCCCCGCGGACTCGTTCTGGCGACCTGAATCGGTGCCCGGGCACCAAAAGACGTCGCCAGAACGCCCGGATGGAGTTCCACCCCGGCGCGTTCGGCCATTCGGATGTATCGCCCGACGTAGCGCGGGCCCGACATCACCCGGTGTAGGTCGCGTAACCCGAAGCCGGTGTGATCGGTATGCCGGGGGATGCCACCGAGTTCCTGCTCCCGCTCGAACACCGCCACCCGCCCGACACCCGCCCGGCGCAATGCCACCGCGGCGGCGAGCCCCGCCGGTCCACCCCCGATGATCACCGTGTCATAGACCGTCATACCAACGCCAGCCAGGTCTCGGCGGGCTGACCACTCGCCGCGACCACCGTCGAGACGACCGCCGCGGTGCAGTAGAACCCCTGGCAGCGCCCGGCAAGAGCTCGCGTCCGTCGGCGGACACCATCGAGGTCGACGGCGGGCAGTGGGCCACCACAGGCCTGGGCGATCTCGTCGCCAGTGACCCGTTCGCAGTGGCAGATAATGGCGCCTCCGGCCATGTATGGCCGTGGAAATGCCTCGCCGAGGTTGGTCATCGTGACGCCGCGGATCTCGTCGGCCGGGCGCGGCTCGGCGGTGAGCCCGATGCCCTGGAGCAGTTGAACGGTCTCTTCGGCGAGGGCCATCGACGCGGTCAGCCCGGTGGAGCGGATCCCCCCGAGGCAGACATACCGGGCCTCGGCCGCCGACGAGAGTTGATAGTCGGAGTGCTCAGTTGCGGCGCGCAGCCCGGCGTAGACCGCGGTGACCTCTTCGGCGGCCAACGAGGGGAAGATCCGCGTGCCCTTGGCGAGCAGCCCGGCGAGCCCGGCGGCGGTGGAGGCCGTCGCGCTGCGGTCGTCGATGTCGTCGGCGGTCGGGCCGAGCATCACGTTGCCGAACACCGTGGGGGCGACGAGCACGCCCTTGGTCGTTGTCGTCGGCACCGGCAGGATCGTGCGGCCGAGCAGGGGGCGGGCGAGCTTGTCGAACACGATCAGCTCGCCACGACGTGGTCGGATCGTGAACCCATCGAATCCGAACATGCGGTGGACGGTGTCGCCGTGAAGCCCAGCGGCATTGACCACGAACCGAGTGGTGATCGGGCCAGTTGTCGTCGCCAGCGTCGTGACGTCGGCACCGATGGTCGCCCCGATAACCCTGCACGACCGGCGGATGACCGCGCCGTTGGCGAGGGCGTCGAGGCCGAATGCGAGCGGGGTCGACCAGGGGTCGATGATGTGTTCGTCGGGTACCAACAACCCGCCCCGCGCGCCCGCACCCAGGCGCGGTTCGAGGGCGTAGATCTCGGTCGCGTCGACCAACACCGTCGACTCATATCCATTGGCGGCGGCCTTGGCGGCCAGCTTCGGCAGCGACGCGGCCTGCTCGTCATCCCAGGCGACCAGGAGCGCTCCCGTTGGTTCGACGGCGATGCCTGAGGCCGCCGCGTAGTGCTTGAGTAGGTGATATCCCCGGCTGACCAGGCGCGATTCGACACTCCCCGGGGTGGCATCGAAGCCGGTGTGGAGGATCGCGGTGTTGGCCTTGCTCGTGCCCGCCCCTACGTCGAAGCCCCGTTCGATCAAGATCACGCGCAGTCGATGGCGGGAGAGAAGGCGGGCCGCAGCGGTGCCGACCACCCCGCCGCCGATGACCGCGATGTCGAAGACGTCGGAGCTCGTCACAACACGGGGGCTGCGCCCTCGGACCCCATCGCCGTCCGATTCGCTGGCGCTCGGTCGGTCGGCATTCGCTGCGCTCTGTTCTGCTCGGGGGCTGCGCCCTCGGACCCCATCGCCGTCCGATTCGCTGGCGCTCGGTCGGTCGGCATTCGCTGCGCTCTGTTCTGCTCGGGGGCTGCGCCCCCGGACCCCATCGCCGTCCGATTCGCTGGCGCTCGGTCGGTCGGCATTCGCTGCGCTCTTTGCTGCTCGGGGGCTGCGCCCCCGGACCCCATCGCCGTCCGATTCGCTGGCGCTCGGTCGGTCGGCATTCGCTGCGCTCTGTTCTGCTCGGGGGCTGCGCCCCCGGACCCCATCGCCGTCCGATTCGCTGGCGCTCGGTCGGTCGGCATTCGCTGCGCTCTGTTCTGCTCGGGGGCTGCGCCCCCGGACCCCATCGCCGTCCGATTCGCTGGCGCTCGGTCGGTCGGCATTCGCTGCGCTCATAGCGTCATCGTCGCTTGGGCTGCGGCATGCCAGCGGCTCATCCGCTCCTCGGCTTCGTCGGCCGAAACCGATGGCTCGACCGTCATCGTCGGCTGCCAGTTGCCGACCGCATCCGTGGCGGTCCGCGCCCCACCGGCCCCGAGACGGGCGAACGCAGCCACCCCTAACGCGGTGGCGTGTGGCGACGGGTAGACCTCGACCGGGATCTGCAGCAGGTCGGCTTGGGTCTGCAGGAGCACTCGCGAGCGGGTCAATCCGCCATCGACCCGCAACCGTTGGAGTGGCGCGCCGAGGTCGGCTGCCACGGCGCGAACGAGGAACGCCACCGACGCGGCCAAGCCCTCGATCACCGCCCGGACCAGTTCCTCACGGCTGGTCGCCAGGTCGAGACCCGTGAAGGCCCCGTGGGCGTCGGGTCGCCAGAACGGGGCGGCGAGACCGGCAAGCCCGGGGATGAACGACGTGTGGCGAGGAGAGGCGACGGCGCCGCCGAGGCGATCGAGGTCAGCCGGCTCGGTGATCACGCCGATCTGCTGCAGCCAGGTCACCGCGGAGCCGGCGGTATACACCTGGCCGTCGAGACACCACGTCGTTGCGTTGCCGAGCTGCCAGGCAACACAGCCGACCAAACCATTGGCCGACCGGGTGGGACGAGAACCGGTGGACGCGAGCAGGAACGCCCCGGTGCCGTAGGTGCACTTCGCCTCGCCGGCGGCGAAGCATGACTCGGCGAACAATGCCGCCTGCTGGTCGACACACAGCCCGGCGAGCGGGAGTTCCCCGCCGAACGCGCCGGTGATGCCGACCACCCCGGCATTGGGGACGACAGTCGGGAGATCGGCCGGATCAACTCCGAAGGCCCCGCAGGCCTCGTCGTTCCAAGCGATGTCGTCGAGCCCGAGCAACAACGAGCGCGACGCCGTCGCCGCGTCGGTGACGAACTCGCCACACAGCCGATGGAGGAGCCAGGTATCGGTCGTGGTGATCGTCGCGTCGCCGACCTGGGGGCGCAACCATGCCATCTTCGGGGCGGAAAAGTAGGGGTCGAGCTCCAGCCCGGTCAGCTCCGAAAGGCGAGCCGACCAGCCACGTGCCGCCAGCGGTTCACAGATCGACGTCGCTCGCCGGTCCTGCCAGACGATCCCCGCCGAGCGCGGCTCGCCGGAAGCGCGGTCCCAGGCGAGCACGGTTTCGCCCTGGTTGCCGAGCCCGACGGCATCGACGGTCCCGCCTGCCTCTCGCTGCGCGAGCTGCCCGGAGGTGACCACGCTGCGCCACAGTTCCTCAGGGTCGAGTTCGACGGAGCCGTCGGCCCCGTAGCGCACTTCGATGGGGACTTCGACGACCGCGCCGGCTGATCCGTCGGGTTCGACGACGACGGCCTTGGTCGCCGACGTTCCCTGATCGATCGCCAGCACACGCATGGGGCGACGCTAACGGCGCAGGTCAGGCGACCGGGATCCAGGCGAGCACGAGTTGGGCGACGCTGACGTCGGTTCGCTCGAGCGTGACGGCGACGGTGGTGATGCTGCCGGCCTTGGCATCCCAGGCATCGCTCAGCTCTTGAATCTCGGTGGCGGCTTCGGCCTCGAGATTCTGCAGGTCCTGCTCGAGCGACTCGACCTTGTTCTCCACCGCATCGACGCGTTCGCCGGCCGTCGAGGCCCGCTGGTGCTTGCCGAACAGCCCGCCGAGCTTGCCGAGGATGCCACCGGCGCCCCGTCGACTTTCGCCGCCGAGCAGGCCGCCGAGGATCGAACCGGCCGCCCCGATGATCTCCTCGCCGCGCCGGCCGCGGTGATCGGACTTGACGACGTCGAGACGGTCGTGAGCGGCGGCGAGGGCATCTTGGGCCTTCTTGACCTTGGTCTCGTACTTGTCGCGTAGCAACGCCGTGGCCTTGTCGGCCTCGTCGTCGGCGGCCTGGGCGCAGCGCAGTTGAAACGCCTCGACCGCCTCGCCGGGACGGCCGAACAGCTTGAGATCGCGGTTGACCGGAATCTCCAACGTCTGGCTGCGGACCAGGTGATCGATCAGGTCACGTTCCACCCGGGTGAAGGTGGTCTTGGCGTCGATCGGAGCGTCCGAGAGCCGGTAGATCGCGTTGTCGGGAGCCGACGTACGCAGGTCGCGATCGTCGTAGTCGACGGCGATCGCCCGGCTGGCGTCGATCGTCGCAGCCAGGGGGAACAGCACGGCCTCGTATTCACCGTCGGTCACCAGGTCGGCCTTGTCGTCGTCGTAGCGCATCCGGACGCGGGCGACGATCGCCGGTTCCAGGCGGGTGCCACGTGAATCGCCGCCGACGGTAGCCAGCCACGGGCTGGCGGTATCGACCCAGCGCACAGCCACCCCGTCGGCGATCTGGGGCATCACCGACGTCTCGTCCGACCCGAGATTCGATGCTTCGGCCGCAGGGGCTGCGGCGTTGCCGCGCGATCATGTTGGCGGCCCCGCCGGCCCCGGGGAACTCTGGGCGGTCGATGACGAGGAGGCGGCCGCCGAGGTTGTCTGGCCATCCATCAAACCCTCGATCTGGTCGCGGGTGAGCGGGCCGCGCAGGTAGCTCATCGCCCAGCGGGTCGTCATCACCTCGGGCTTGTCCTTCGATGCCCGACGGAGAACGAACTCGCGTTTGCCCAGGCCAGAGATGGTGTCGCTGATCGCCGCGACATCGACGCCACCGGCCGCGGCCGACATACCGTCGAGCAGACGCTGCTTGTCACGGTCGGTTTGCAAGCGGCCGATCATCCAGGTGCCGGCGTTGGAGAGGGCCTTGTAGTCGACGTCGACCGGGTTCTGGGTGGAGAGCACCACCCCGACGCCGAAGGCGCGGGCCTGCTTCATCAGCGTCATGATCGGCTTTTTAGTAGGCGGCATCGCCGAGGGCGGCACGTAGCCGGCGACCTCGTCCATGTAGAGCAGGGCACGCAGGTCGGTGGTGCCCGACTGCTTGCGCATCCAGGTCACGAGTTTGGCGAGCACGAGGGCGGTGACGAACTGACGCTCCTCATCGCTGAGATGAGCGGTGGTGACGATCGCGCAGCGCGGCTTGCCGTCGGAGGTACGCAGCAGGGAGCCGATGTCGAGCGGGGCGCCCTGCGCCCAGGCGGCGAACGACGGGGAGGCGAGCAGGCCGTTGAGTTTCATGGCCAGCGCGGTGCGGTCGTTAGGGGGGAAGAAGGTGTCGAGTTCGAACACGCCGAGCTTGCGGATCGGCGGGGTCTGCACCTGGCCGACCAGCGACGGCAGGTCGAGATCTTTGCCGGCGGCCCATGAGGTCTCGATCAGGTTCGACAGCAGGATGTGTTCGCGGCTCGACAACGGGTCGGCTTCGATACCCACCAGGCCGAGCAGGCCCGAGACATAGCCCTCGATCTCGTCGCGCATCGTTTCCAGATCGCCCGCGTCATCGGGGGCTTTGAGCGAGCCGACGATGTTCATCGCGACGCCCGCGGTCGAGCCGGGGGTGTAGATCGTGAACTCGGTGCCGTTGCGCAGCGTGCCGATCGCCGAGCCGTCGAGGCCCCAACCGGCCAGGCCATCCGACCAGGTCTTGGCCTGCGCGGTGGCGAAATCGTCGGGGGAGAGACCCGCCTTCTGGGCGTCACCATCGTTGATCCACGGTCGGAAATCGCTACCCGAAAGATTCGGGAAGGTGAGGCAGAGGTTGCCGAGGTCGCCCTTCGGGTCGATGAGTAGGGCTGGAACCCCGGCGCGCAATGCCTCCTCGATGAGCACGATGCCCAGACCGGTCTTACCGGAGCCAGTCATACCGACGATCACCCCGTGGGTGGTGAATTCACCGGTGGGAATCGCAACTTTGGTACCCGTGCGCTGGTGGGTTGCCGGGTCGACGGTTTCGCCGAGAAACAGATCAGCCATGGTCAGAGAGGTTACGACCTCGGTGGGCGCGACGCGTTGACACCTACGCCGATACGGACTCGGTCTCCGTGGCCTCGGTCTCGGCGTCGCTCTCGGCGTGGTCTGCGTCGCCGGATTCCGGCGTGTCAGTGGCTGGTTTGGGAGCCCACCGGGGGCGTTCGCCGCTTTCCAGTTCCATCAAGCGCGCCGTGGCGTCACGCCACGTCGATTCGGCTTCGGCCTTGCCGCGGCCTGACGCGCGGGCCGACTTCAGGTGTTCGACGGCGGTCGCATGGGCGATGCGGGCCTGGGCGAGGTCTGCGGCGTGCTTGGCCGCGGCAATCTGTTGGCGTTCGAGTTCGGCCTTCAGCTCGGTGGCGGCCTGGCGGGAGGCCTCCTTGGCCTTGGCGGCGCGTTGGGCGGCGAGTTCGGCCTCGCGAACCCCGGCGGTGAACCGTTCCTCGGGGGTCGGCTCGACAATCGGGGGCAAACCCTTCTGGCGATGGCGGCGTTGCTTGGGCACAGCCACACACAATGCCCGATTCCACGCCCGAAGTGGTGGCACCACACTTTTGGGCTCCGCGCCGGGTGGCTCATGTCTTGCTGTTCAACCCGCTGGAACTACGGTGAGTCCATGATCCGAGTGAGTGTTTTCTACCCGTCCAGCGACGACTCAACCTTCGACCACGACTACTACCGCGACAGCCACGTCCCTCTGGCGCTCAGCGCGTGGAGCATCGATGCGGCCGAGATCGACAAGGGTGTGAGCGGCCCGTATACCGCCGCCGTCCACTTCAACTTCGCCGACATGGCCGCGTTCCAGGGGGCAATGGCCGCCGAGGGCACCGCCGCGGTGATGGCCGATGTCGCCAACTACACCAACATCACCCCCGTGATGCAGATCTCCGAAATCGTCGGCTGATCGGCTCTGGCGACGCCTTGGCCTTCACCGGGTTTCCGGCGACCGCGTTCGACTTCTACGAACGGTTGGAAGCCGACAACGCCAAGTCGTTCTGGCAATCGAACCGCCCGACGTACCTCTCCGAGGTGAAGGGCGTGTTCGACGCGCTCGCCGAAGACTTGGACGAGTACGGCCCGTTCCACCTCTTCCGCCCGTATAACGACGCCCGGTTCGCCAAGGGACGCCCGCCGTACAAGACCCAGCAGGGGATGTATGCCGAGCGAGAGGGTGGGGCCGGCTACTACGTGCAGCTCTCGGTGACTGGCATCATGCTCGGCTCGGGCTACTACGACATGGCCCCTGACCAGCTCGAGCGTTTCCGTCGCGCCGTCGATGACGACCACCGCGGCGCCGAGGTCGTCACGCTGGTCGAGTCACTGACGGCGCAAGGGTTCACGATGGACGCCCTCTCGTCACTGAAGACCGCGCCGCGCGGGTTCTCCAAGGATCACCCGCGGATCGAGCTTCTCCGCCGCAAAGGACTGATCGCCGTCAAGACGTTCCCCGTCGCGTCGTGGATGCACACCGCGGCAGCGAAGGACCGCATCGTCTCGGAGTGGCAGGCCTGCGACCCCCTCAACGACTACCTCGACGCCCACGTCGGCCCCAGCGAACTTCCCCCGCCCGATCTGGAACGCTGAGGTTGACGTCGGCTCGCCGTGCGTTCTGGCGACCGATCAGGGCCATCAAGGGCCCGAATCGGTCGCCAGAATCGGCGTCGACGCCGAGTAAACCTAGGCGGTGCTCTGGCGAGTGACGTGGTGATGACGCCGTTCGAACCCGCCGTGGGGTTGCCGATTGCCGAGATCGAAGTCTCGGTCGACGTTCCGCTTGTGGCCGACTTCGACACGTTCTAAGCGGCTCAGTTCGAGCGGGCGGTCGGGCCGGCGTATGCGCGCTGTGTGGAAACCGGGGCGCGGCCGAGGCGTTGGCGCAGGAGGCGTGCATCGACGCCTAACGTCTGTGGGACACGATCGGGACGTACGACGACCCGACCCGGTGGATCGGCGACCGATTCGGGGGTCAGAACGCCGGAATCGGTCGCCGGAACAGGGAGGGCGGCACGATCCACCCGGCCTCAGCGATCCGTGACACGCTGATGCCATGACGATGTTGGAACGATCGGCGCGGTGGATTAACGGCACGGAGACTCCGGCGATGAACGGCTTGTTCAGCGCCACTGCCGGTGCGGTCGAAGAGGTGGAGGACGGCACCGCGTTGATCGAGGCGTTTAGCAACGTGGTCGCCTTCGACACCGCGGATGGCTTGGTGGTGTTCGACGTCTCCCACGCGATGTCGGCCCCGCGGGCTTTGGAAGGCCTTCGAACGTGGTCGGACGCGCCCGTCCATACGGCCGTCTACACCCACGGCCACGCCGATCATGTGACCGGGGCGCAGGCGTTCGACGCGTCCGCCGCGGACCGCGGCGATCCGGCGATCCGCTACGTCGGACACGAGGCGGTCGCCGCCCGATTCGATCGGTACCGGCTGACCAATGGCTACAACGGCCACATCAACATGCGCCAGTTTCGGTTGCCCGCGCCGATGTGGCCGAGCGAGTTCGTCTACCCGTCGGTGACCTACCGCACCTCGACCACGCTCGACATCGGCGGCGTGAGTTTCGATCTGCGCCATGCCCGCGGCGAGACCGATGATCACACCTGGGCGTGGGTCCTTGAACGCAAGGCGATCTGCGTCGGCGACCTGTTCATCTGGCAGTTCCCGAACGCCGGCAATCCGCAGAAGGTGCAGCGCTTCGCCTGGGATTGGGCCGTCGCGTTACGCGAGATGGCTTCGCTGCAACCGGAGTTGCTCCTTCCCGCGCATGGCCCGGCGATCGGTGGGGCCGACGACATTGCCGCGGTGCTCACCGACACGGCGGCGGCGTTGGAGTCGCTCCACGACCAGACGTTGGCGTTGATGAACGCCGGGGCGCGCCTCGATGACGTCATCCACCAGGTCAAACTCCCGGCAGCGCTCGCCGAGAAGCCGTACTTGAAGCCAACGTACGACGAGCCCGAATTCGTCGTACGCAACCTGTGGCGGCTCTACGGCGGTTGGTACGACGGGAACCCGGCGAACCTGAAGCCGGCTCGCGACGCCGAGGTCGCCGCCGAAATGGCCGCGCTCGCCGGAGGTGCCGATGCGCTCGCAACTCGGGCCTCGGCGCTGGCCGACGATGGCAATCTGCGACTGGCCTGCCACCTTGCCGAGATGGCCGTGCTCGCGTCTCCCGACTCACCCCGCCTCCACGGGGTTCGGGCCGCCGTCTACGAGGCCCGCCGCTCCGCCGAGGCTTCGTACATGGCGTCCGGGATCTACCGCTCGGCCGCCATGGAATCCCAGGCGATCGCCTCCACCGACTCCTGACCGCCGACGATCTGATTCCTCCCCAGCTTGGGAGTGCCGAGCTTGGGAGTGCCGAGCTTGGGAGTGTCGCCGAACTTGGGAGTGTCGCCGAACTTGGGAGTGTCGCCGAACTTGGGAGTGTCGCCGAACTTGGGAGTCTGACGTGCAGTTTTCCGTGTGCCTCGCTCCACATTGGCGCGTGTCGGCGGGGTGGGCGAGCGGAGTCGAGAGTTTCCGGGTTCGGGCACGGTTGCGGGTCAGGCCGGTGGTCGGGCGGTGGTCGGGCGGTGGTCGGGCGGTGGTCGGGCGGTGGTCGGACGTGACGGACGCACCAATAGGCGGACGCACCAATAGGCGGAAGGCGGTGCGGCCGGTGGAATCGGATCCATGACGCGGATCGTCGACGTCAGTGCAAGTCGGTGTCGGAGGGGCCTTCGCTCCAGGTGACGAAGCGGACGGTCAGCCCGGCGCGGGTTGGCGCGCAGATCATCGGCCCGGCGAGCGCGGCAACACCCAGCGGCCACGGGGCAACGCGGACCAGTCGCCACGCCCCCGATCCGACCCGGGCGCGGATGGTCACCGCATCGCCCGACAGGCTCGCCCGGATGGTGACCAGCTCGTTGAACCAGTCGCCGACGGGGGCGACCGACCAGTCGGATACCTCGCACGTGACGACCGCACCGAGTTGCGCATCGCCATCGCAGAACTCGACGCCCGCCTTGATCCACGTCGACTCGTCGGCTCGGAGGAACACCCCGGCCTGGTCGAACTGCTCGACGTACTCGAGCACCCACGACACCTCGACGGCCGTGCCATCGGCCAGCGGGCGAAGCAGCGCGTGACCGTTGTCGTGGATAAACCCGTAGGAGGTCGTCCGCCAGAAATCGCTGCCCTCGACTGCGGTGACCAGGAGTTCACCACCGTCATCGACGACCGCCGCGGGCGCGTTGAGCCATGCCCCGTCGTTCCACGCCACCCGGCTCATCTCGGACATCACCCCACGTTAGGACGTGACTTCACCGCCGACGTCGCATGGTCGCAGCCCGGGTCGATCTTGCCGGGTCGACAGGCGACCGACCCCTCGATGAACACGCTCGAATGGCACGCCGCGCCCTGCCACTCCCGTCCCAGTCGTTTCTGGCGACGTGAACCGGTGGCCTGACGCCACAATCGGTCGCCAGAACGACGAAACGCCGCTCGTCGCGCCGACGCCCGGCCGTTCACCGGGCCGTCGGCGGCGAGACATGGGGTTACGTGCGGCGGTGGTCGAGGTAGGCGCGGGTGAGTTCGCGGAGCCGGGAGCGGTCGAAGCTTGGGTCGTGGCCGGCGTGGACGACGGTCACGGGGAGGTCCATCAGGCGTTCCATCGTGCGGATGTAGTCGTCGATGTTCGAGTCGGGGAGTTCGTCGAGCAGCGGCCCGTCATAGAGCGCATCGCCGGAGAACAGGGTGCCGGTCGCCGCTTCCCACAGCCCGACCGACCCGGGGGAGTGCCCGGGCAGATGGAGCACTTCGAACTGGCGGTCGCCGATGTCGACAATGTCGCCCTCGTCGATCAGCCGGGTCACCTTGGCGGGCTGCTGGCGGAACGTGTCGACCTTCACGCCCGGCGGCAGGGCGGTGACGAAGTACGGGTCGGTCACCGTGTATCCGCTGGTCTGCAGCGATTCCATCACCTCGTGGCCCCACGCCACCCACGGGTCGAGCGAGGTGATCGGTGGGGCTTCGAGCAGGTGAGCTTCGAGCGGATGGGCGAAGCACTCCTCGAACTCCCAGTGCGCGCCGATGTGGTCATCGTGGCCATGGGTGGCAACTGCCGTGACCGGCTTGTCGAACAATTCCTCCGCCGCGGCCCGCAGGCCCGCGACACCCATGCCGGTGTCGACGATCAGGTCGCGGTCGCGTCCGGCGACATGCCAGATGTTGCAGCGCATCAACGGCACGACGTGCGGTTCCCACAGCAGCGTGATCGCGTCGTCGACGCGGCGGCGTGAGTACCAGGGCTCGTTGGTGATCGGCAGGTCGGTGTCCATCAACCCATCGTAGGAGCACGGCCACAAGGCGGTTGAGACGGCCAAAGGGGGGATGGGAGGGCAAACCGACGAGCGACCCCTCGACCCAGTACTAGCACCAAGGTGCACTAGTCGGCGTCCCTGCCCGTGATGTCTGATGAGACCACCCCCAAGCAGGTCGCCTGCGAAATCAAGGAGTCCCCATGAAGAAGCAATCGATGATCTGGGTCAGCACCGCCGCCATCGTCGGGTTCGGCATCCCGGCATACGCCGTCATCGCCACCCCGAGCGCACCGCCGGCCCCTCTGCCCGCGGCCACGGTCGGTTCCGCAGTGACGACGGGAGCCTCGGTGGACACGACCGGCCAGACGCTCCCGAGCGTCAGTGTGACGGTTCCGGGAAGTTCGAGCACCACTCCTGACGTCAGCGTGTCGGTGAGCGCCCCGGGCGTCACCACCCCTGATGTGAGCGTGTCGGCCAGCGTT
Organism: uncultured Actinomycetes bacterium; assembly: GCA_963847945.1. Classification (GTDB taxonomy): domain Bacteria; phylum Actinomycetota; class Acidimicrobiia; order Acidimicrobiales; family Ilumatobacteraceae; genus JANMJD01. The sequence goes on along the minus strand of CAWKBX010000020.1, from coordinate 259,620 downwards.
CCAGATCCGTCCGTCCCCGATGTCAGCGTCTCGGTCAGCGTCCCCGGGGTCAGTACCCCCGATGTGAGTACCCCGCGAGGCAGTGTTCCGGACGTGAGCAGCCCGAATACCACTCCCGACACCGTCGAGGACGAAAGCGGTCATTGCGACGAGGACGAGCACGCCAACGATGCCGAATGCAACGGCACAGGCACGGCCCCGAGCAGCGACGACCGCGACGATGACGACAGCTCGGGAAGCCGCAGCGATGACCGCGACGATGACGACAGCTCGGGCAGCGGCAGCGGCGGCAGCGATGACTCCGGCGGCGATCATGGCGGCGGCGATCATGGCGGCGGAAGCGACGACGACTGATCAACCCTCCCCGATCGAGCCCACCGGAGCGCAACGCTTCGGTGGGCTTCGGTCGCGTGATGGGCGAGGCGTACGATCGCTCGGGTGCCGACCGTGCTGCAGCCCCAAGCGATGGGCATCCCCGTGGGAACCCCCAGTCGCTGGTCGACGCCGTACTGGGACGCGTGCCGGCGAGGGTCGATTGAGCTATCAGCGATGTGGCGATTGCGATCACATCAATGTCCGCCCCGCCCCGATCTGCGGAGCCTGCCACCGGCGAAACATGGCCTGGGTGACGAGCGGTGGAGCCGGAAGCCTGGCGAGTTGGACCGTCGTTTGGCGGCCGCAGCACCCGGCCTTCACGATCCCGTACGTTCCGGCAATCGTCCACCTCGATGAGGGTTTTCACCTGGTCAGCAGCATTGTTGAGTGCCTGCCGGAGGAGATCACCGCGGGAATGCGGTTGAGGGCGACGTTCCACGCAGCATCCGACGACATCGTCCTGCCATACTTCCGCCCGGCTGCCTGAACCAGGCGCCGCACTACGGGAGGGGCGACATGCCTGATGCATTGGTGGAGCGCGATGGCGGCGTGATGACCGTCACCTTGAACCGGCCGGCGCGATACAACGTGTTGAGCGGGGCGATGATGGTGCGGATGTACGACGCCTTCGTCGAGGCATCGCAAGATCCCGAAATCCGCTGCATCATCCTCACCGGGGCCGGCGGAAACTTCTGCTCGGGGGCCGATCTGCGGGCGATGGCCGGCGACGCCGCCGACACCGACACCGAGATCGATACCGCGGCGCGGATGAAGGCCGATCCGACGCTCCACTGGAAGGCGTTGCTGCGCGACTACCGGCCGACCAAGCCGCTGATCGCTGCCGTCGAAGGAGTGGCGATTGCCGGCGGCACCGAGATTTTGCAGGCCACCGACATCCGGGTTGCCGGGGAGTCAGCCCGGTTCGGTGTCAGCGAGGCCCGCTGGTCGCTGTACCCGATGGGCGGTTCGGCGGTGCGTCTACGCCGCCAGATTCCCTACACCGTCGCCGCCGAGATCCTGCTGACCGGCAAGCACGTCACTGCCGCGGAGGCCTTGTCGTATGGCCTGATCGGCCATGTGGTTCCCGACGGCGGTGCGTTGGCCAAGGCTCGCGAGATCGCCGATGTGATCGCCGGCAACGGCCCGCTGGCGGTCGAGGCGATCCTGCGTACCCTGCACGAGACCGACGGCATGACCGAGGCCGAAGCCCTCGCCCATGAGTACGACTACGGCTGGGCCGTCTTCTCCTCCGCCGATTCCAAGGAAGGCCCCCGAGCCTTCGCCGAAAAGCGCAAGCCCAACTTCCAGCGCAAATAGCGATCGGTCGGTGCAGGGCAAAGCCATCCGGCCCGCTCACCCGTCCGGCCGTCCCCAAGCCCGCCAAAGTGCGGCGAGAGGCGGTGAGCGGTGATCAGGTGGGCATCCAGTTGCCGTGGAAGCCGGCGGGGACGCGTTGGGGTAGGTGGATGCGGGCGACGGGGCCCGCGGCGAGGTCCGCACCGGAGGCTATTTCCCCTGGTCCAGAAGTGTGCGACGGAGCACGACGATGTTCAGCGGCGCTTGCGGTTCTTCCTTCGGCCGAGGCGGCCCTGGATCGCCTGCAGGGCGAGAAGCAGGAGCACCGCGCCGAGGAAGGCGACGATGACCGAGCGGAGGGTCAGGTCGTCACCGAGGCCGTCTTTGCCGGCCTTCTGAGCGAGCGCTCCGCCGATCAGTGCGCCGAGGACGCCGACGGCGATCGTGTAGAGGCAGCCGCTGCGGTCGTCACGCACGACCCAACGCGCCAGCAGCCCGGCGATCAAGCCCATCGCGATCCACGCGAAAATTCCCATGGGCCGCACCCTACGCAAAACGATCCGATCCGTTGAGCGACCCCCGGGTACCCTCGATCATCATGCAGTCGACCGCGCTCAACCTCCGGGAGAGCTGGAAGGTGCTGACCGTCGCCCTGCACGATCAGCGGCGTGGCCTCGTTCGAGCGATCTTCATCGGCATCGTGTGGAGCGCCGCCAAGGTCACCGTGCCTCGCCTCACCCAACTGGCGATCGACCGGGGCATCGTCCGAGACGGCAGCCTGGTCGGCTGGTCGATGCTGATCATCGCGGCCGGATTGGTCGCCGGGTTGTTCACGGCCTTGCGTCGTTACGCCTCGTTCACCGAGAGTCGCCGACTCGAACAACGCCTGCGTAACCGCATCTTCGAGCACGTGTTGCACCTGCATGTCGGCTATCACGACCGCGCTCAGACCGGCCAATTGATGAGCCGGGCATCAAGCGACCTGCAACAGGTTCAGGGTTTCGTCGTGATGATTCCGCTGACCATCTCGAACCTGTTGATGGTGGCGGCGATCATCGTCATCCTTTTCTCTCCCAGCCCGTCCTGGCCCTCGTTGCCCTCGCTCCGCTGCCGCTCGTCAACCTGCTGTCGCGACGGTTCTCGCTGCGCATCCACCCGACGCTGGTCACCGTCCAGGCCCGCCAAGCGCAGCTGGCGACCGTCGTCGAGGAATCGGTGACCGGAGTGCGGGTCGTCAAAGGTTTCGGAGCGGAACAGCGCCAAATCGACCTGTTGACCGCCGAGGCCGACGCGATCCGGCAGAACTCGCTCGGTGCGGCCCGTATCCGCAGCGCCTTCCTGCCCGGCATCGACGTACTCCCCGCGCTCGGGCAGATCGCGGTGCTCGGCATCGGAGGTCACCGGGTGCTCGACGGGCAGATGACAATCGGCGAGTTGGTCGCCTTCAACGTCTACGTCGCCCTGATGATCCAACCGTTGCGAACCATCGGCATGACTGTCGCCTTCGGACAACGGGCCGCCGCCGCCCTCACCCGCATCCACGAGGTGCTCTCCACCGAGTCGCTGGTCACCTCACCGACCAACCCGGCCGCGCTACCTCCGGCTCCTGGGGGCCACGTCCGGTTCGAAGGCGTGCGATTCTCCTACGACACCGACGCGGCCGATGCGATCCTTGACGGGTTCACCCTCGACGTGCCCGCCGGCCGGTCGATCGCCCTTGTCGGGGCGACCGGTTCGGGTAAGTCGACGGTGGCTCGGTTACTCCTGCGGTTCTACGATCCCCAATCGGGCGGCATCCGTCTTGATGGCTGTGACCTGCGAGAACTCGACCTCGACGTGTTGCGCCGGTCCGTCAGCGTCGTCTTCGAAGACACGTTTCTCTTCCACGACACCGTGCGGGCGAACATCGCATTCGCCCGGCCCGACGCATCGATCGAAACGATCGAGCGGGCCGCGGCGTTGGCAGGCGCGGGGGACTTCATCGAGAACCTGCCCGATGGCTACGACACGGTTCTCGGTGAGCGCGGCTACTCGTTGTCGGGTGGACAACGCCAGCGCATTGCGATCGCCCGAGCGATCGTTGCCGACCCCCGGGTACTCATCCTCGACGATGCCACCTCGGCGGTCGACCCGGCCAAGGAGCACGAGATCCGCGACGCGCTGGCCACCGTGATGGATGGCCGGACCACGATCGTGATTGCTCATCGTCCGGCAACCATCGCCCTGGCCGACTCGGTGGTGCTGCTTGATCAGGGCCGGGTGGCGGCCATCGGCGCCCATCAGCACCTGCTCGACACCGAACCGCGTTACCGCGATGTGCTCTCGGCCTGGGCCGCCCACGACACCGACTCGGCGATCGATGAGCCCGTGGTGGCCGGCTGATGCGGGTCGGCGGGGGAGTCTGATGTGGGCCGGTGGGGGAGTCGCCCCCGAAGATCGCATCGACCGGGCGCAGGCCCGCAACGTCGGCCGACGGATCCTTTCCGACGCCCGCGATCACCGTCCGCAGATGTACGGCGCGTTCGGGTTCGTCACCCTGTCGGTGTTGTGCACCTTGGCCGGACCGTTACTGGTCCGCGCCGGGATCGACCATGGCATCCGCCGCGGCAACGGGCGGGCGCTCAACATCGCGGTCATCGGCTACGTGCTCGTGGTGTGCTTCAACTACGTGGTGTCGCGTCAGCAGTTCGTGTTCGTCAACCGGGCGGGCGAGGGCTTCCTTCGCGACCTTCGGGTGCGGGTGTTCCGTCATCTGATGCGCCAATCGATGGCCTTCTTCGACCGCGAGAAGGCCGGCGTGCTGGTCGCCCGGATGACCGCCGACATCGAGGCGATGGCCGAGATCGTCCAGTGGGGGCTGCTCCAGTTCCTGTCGGCGTCGCTGCTGATCGTGCTGGCCATCGCGCTTTTGGCGACCCTGTCGTGGCAGCTGACGCTGGTCGTGTTGATCGTTTTTCCGGTGATCATCATCGCCTCGATCAAGTTCCAGCGCGACGCCAATGCCGCCTACCTGGTGGTACGCGAGCGGGTCGGCAATGTGCTGTCGTCGCTGCAAGAGGGCCTCAGCGGGGTGCGGGTGATTCAGGGCTACGCCCGCGAGACCGAGCAGATCCGCCGGTTCCACGCCTCCAACGCCAGCCTGTTCGCCGCGCACCGGCACAGCGTCAAGGTATCCACCTGGTACTTCGGGCTGATCGAGTTGGCGGGCATGATCGGCACCGCCCTGATCGTCGGCGTCGGCGGCTGGATGGTCCACGACGGCCGGGTATCGCTCGGCACCGTCACGGCTTTCGTGTTGCTGCTCTCCAGCCTGTTCGAACCGGTGCAGATGCTCTCGCAGATGTACAACTCGATGCAATCGGCCGCGGCGGCGCTGCACAAGCTCTACGCCTTGATCGACACCGAACCCGACGTGGTCGAAGCCGATGACGCGGTCGACCTGCCGGCAGACGCGTCGATCGAGGTCCGTGATCTGGGCTTCAGCTATGCGACCGGCAAGCAGGTCTTGTCGGGAGTTTCGTTGTCGGTGCCCCCCGGCCAACGGCTCGCCCTGGTCGGCCCGACGGGAGCGGGCAAGTCGACGTTGGCCAAGCTGATCGCCCGCATGTACGACCCGACGAGCGGTTCGATCACCTACGGCGGGGTCGATCTGCGCCAGATCTCTACCCAATCGCTGCGGACGGGTATCGCCGTCGTCCCCCAGGAGGGGTTCTTGTTCGGTGGCACGATCAGGGACAACGTGCGCCTGGCCAAGCCCACGGCCACCGACGCCGAGGTTGACGCGGCGGTCAAACGAATCGGGGCATGGGACCACTTCGAGCGCTTCGACGACGGGCTCGATACCGAGGTCCGCGAGCGAGGGAGCCGACTGTCGGCGGGGGAGCGGCAACTGGTTTCGTTGGCTCGGGCCGCGCTGGTCGACCCGGCAGTGCTGGTCTTGGATGAGGCAACCTCCAACCTCGACCCCGGTACCGAGGCCGAGGTGGAGGCCGCCATGGAACATCTCATGAACGAACGAACGGTGATTGTCGTGGCCCATCGACTCTCCACCGTGCGTCGGGCCGACCGAATCGGCGTCGTCGACGGCGGAGAACTGACCGAGTACGGCACGCATGACGACCTCATGGCCATGGACCGGGGGAGATATCGGGCTCTTGCCGAGGCGTGGGCGCGAAGTCAGCCGGCTGTCACGGATGCGCAAGAAACGGATACGGAAGCACTCGCCGATTGAGTGCCAAGGGAACGGGTATCAGACGACGCGGACGTTGGTCGCCTCGAGGCCCTTGCGGCCTTCGGCAACCTCGAACTCCACGTTCTGGCCCTCTTCGAGCTTCTTGAAGCCCTTGCCCTCGATGTTGGAGAAGTGGACGAACAGGTCGTCCCCATCATCTCGCTTAATGAAGCCGTAGCCCTTCTGATCGTTGAAGAACTTGACGACGCCGTTTGCCACTTGAATATCACCTCATGTCCTGCGGGGTCGCCTGAGTGGCCGTCCCCGAGCGCGACTCTATACGCGGCCCTTACCCCTTGGTAAGCACCAAGAGGAACTCCAGAAGCCCATTGTCTTCGGTCGCGACGGGTCCAAGTGACGGGTCTTCGATCGCGTAGTCCGAGAACAGGATTGGGATTGCTCCCGTGACGGTGACCTTGCCTCCGGCGACGAATCCCTGCAGGTCGAAGGTAACCGATTTGGTCACTCCATGCAGCGTCAGGTCACCCGTCGCGCTGACCGTCACTACCTCGGCTTCGGCGGGTAGTCCGGCCAGGGTGACCGGCTGGGTGAGCGTGAATGATGCGGTCGGGAACTGGTCGGCTTGCATGATTCGCCCGGTGAACTGACCGTCGCGTCGGGACTGGTCGCTCTTGATCGAGGCGACGTCGGCGGTGAACCCGGCCGCAGACAACGTCAACCCGTCGATCGTCGTGCTCCCGGTGACCTGCGTGGTTCGCCCCGTGGCCGTCGTGTTGACCCCGGCGAGGACTTCCTCGACGCGGTAACCGACGTAGATGTCGCCTGTGACATCGACGGTCCACGCTCCCGACAGCGGATCGTCGGCAGCGGGGGCCGAGGTCGTCTCGGGGACGGTCGCTGCCACCGGTGCCGTCGTGGCGACGGCGTCAACGGTGACGGATGACTCGGATGTCGCCACGGCCACCGATGTCGTGGGGGCGATCGTCGTGGACTGCTGGGCCTGCGCCGCGCGATCCTTGAACTCATCAGCGGCTGCGGTGTCGGCCTTGTTGATGACCTTGGCGTAGATCAGGATTGCCGCGAAGACCAGGACGGGGACGGCGATCACGGCGGCCAGGGTGCGTTTCTGCCAGCGTTTCATGGGAACTCCTGTGCGGATAGTGGACCGGGAATCGATCTCGAATGACAGATACGTCCGACGAACGAGATCGGTTCGAGGTGGCGTTCAGTTCGCGCGCGCAATCATCGTACCGCGGTTGTTCCGACGCACGTGCCGAACGGACGTCCAGATTTCCTCCGACGTGCACGGTAGGCCGTCGTGACGGTCCGTGCAGATCTCTGATCAACCGAGCAGACTGGAGTCATGAGTCTCAACGTGGAAGTCGCCCGTTCCGTTCCTCGCGACACCGATGTCGTGGGAGTCCCGGTTGCCAGCGAAGGGCCGGTTCCCAGAAGCCTCGGGCTGTCGCGAGCCACGCTTGCGGCCCACGGATTCGAGGGCAAGCCCGGTCAGATCCTGGCCCTTCCCACGGCGACCGGCCCGACTCTCATCGCCGTCGGTATCGGCAATCCCGAAGGAACTGACGGTCGCCTCGCTGCGCAACGCCGGCAGCGTCGCTGGCCCGCGCCGCCTCGAAGCGGGCCACGTTGGCGACGACGCTGGCCGATCTCGCCGCGGTCGACGCCCGGGCGGCCGCCCAGGCGCGTCGTCGAAGGCGTCATGCTCGCTGCATATCGCTACGTCGACTTCAAGGCCGACAAGTCGGGGGCGTCGAAGCTCGAACGAGTCACCCTCGTCGTCGGTGCCGGTCGAGCGGTCGGCCGCGACCGCCGGGGCCGAACGCGGACATGGCCGCGGCCGGAGCCGCCTGTCTCGCTCGCGACCTGGCGAACACCCCGCCTGCCCACCTGACCGCCCCGATGATGGCCGACAAGGCCGTCGAGGTCGCCGCCACCTCGGGCCTGACGGTCGAGGTCATCGACGAGCAACAGGCAGCCGAGATGCGCCTTGGCGGCCTGCTCGGCGTCAACGCCGGGTCGACCGAGCCGCCGCGGATGATCAAGCTCACCTACACGCCGCGCAGCCCCAAGGGCCACATCGCCCTCGTCGGCAAGGGCGTGATGTACGACTCGGGCGGCATCAGCCTCAAGCCGTCCGACGGCATGCACGTCAACATGAAGATGGACATGTGCGGCGCCGCCGCGGTGCTCGGGGCGATGTCGGTGCTCAAGGCGCATGAAGGTCAAAGCCAAGGTCACCGGCTACCTGATGTGCACCGACAACATGCCGTCGGGCAGTGCCCTCAAGCTCGGTGATGTGATGACGATCCGCAACGGCAAGACCGTCGAGATCCACAACACCGATGCCGAGGGCCGCCTCGTGCTCGCCGACGCCCTGTCGTTGGCGGTCGAGGACAAGCCCGACGCGATCGTCGACATCGCCACGCTGACCGGGGCGTGTATCGAGCGCGCTCGGCCTGAAGATCGCCGGTGTGATCGGCAATCACCAGCGCTGGATCGACCAGGTCAAGGCCGCCTCGGCCCGCACCGATGAGCAGGTCTGGCAGCTTCCGCTCGCCAAGGAGTATCGCAAGCTGCTCGACTCCAATGTTGCTGACATGAAGAACATCGGCGGGCCGTACGGCGGGGCAATCACCGCTTCGTTGTTCCTCAACGAGTTCGTCGGTGACATTCCCTGGGCCCACCTCGACATCGCCGGGCCGATGAACGTCGATGCCGATGACGGCTGGCTGAGCCGCGGAGCGACGGCATTCGGCACCCGCCTGCTGATCGACCTCGTGGCCAACTACGCCGCGCCGGGCACCGCGGCATAAGGCAACTGCGGTCGCGCCGCGGTGATCCAGTGCTGGTGGGCAGCACGCAGATGGACGGGTAGCCGGTCGAGGTGGCGGGTCGACAACGGGGGGATCAGCCGCCGCACGGCCAGGCCCTGGAATGTGTTGCTGGCCAGGCCGAACAGCACGCAACGCTGCAACGCTCGGGGAAACGGACCGTGCTTGCCCGGCGTGAAGCTCAAACCCAGCGCGGCCGCGGTCTCGACGAGATCGATCTCGTAGCCCTCGGGGTAGGCCTCGAACCCATCGACGATCCGCCGCAACAACCACGTCGCGCTCGGGCCGAGCACCCCGAGCCAAAACAACTCGACGTAACGACTGGATGGCTCGTAGCCGATCGATTCGACGATCGGGTCGATCCACGGACGGATGATCACGAACTGGTCGAACTCGTGAGCGGGCGTGTGGGCGGGACTGATGAAGGACATAACTGACTCCCTTGGACGGGGGACGATCGCAGGGGAAGCCGCGGACGCCAACAAGGTGTGCGCCGCACCACTCAAACCGGCAAACTCCGCGCCTACGCTCTCGGGCATGTCCGAGCCGAGGTCAGCGTCGTGATTGACATTCAGATCACGCTCGATCGCCTCAGCCCGGTCCCGCTGTATCACCAGTTGGCGCGCCAAATCGAGGCGGCGATCGAGGATGGCCGACTCGCCAAGGGCAGCTATTTCGACAACGAGATCGAGTTGGCGGGTTTGTGGCAGGTACTCGCGTCCCACGGTCCGCCAGGCGATGCAAGACCTGGTCGAACGCGGTTTGCTCGTGCGGCGCAGGGGCGTCGGTACGCAGGTCGTCAGCGCCCAGGTCCGCCGGTCGGCGACGCTGTCGAGCCTCCATGACGACTTGCGTGCGCAGGGGCGGGCATCGTCGACGAACGTGATCACCCATGAGCGCGTCGTCGCCGACGTAGCGATTGCCGCGGACCTGGAGATCGCCCCCGGTAGTCAAGTGGTCTATATCGAACGTTGTCGGTCGGCCGATGGACGTCGCTTGGCGATCATGCGGAACTGGTTGACCGTCGATGCGGCGGGTCAGCTGACCACCGTGCAGTTGGCCCGGACCGGTCTGTATGCGCTGATGCAAGCCCGCGGCGTACGGCCCCATTCGGCGTTGCAGCGAATCGGGGCTCGATCGGCGTCGCCGACCGACGCCGCCCTCCTCGGCCTGCCGGTCGGCTCGGCCCTGCTCACCATGCGGCGGGTGATGCGCGATGACTCGGGCACACCGATCGAGGTTGGTGAACACGTCTTCGACGCGTCGAACTACGCCGTCGAAATGACCGTTTTCGAGAGCTGAGCTGGAGGCGAGCGGGTGGGTCCGCTCGGCGTTACGACTCGCCGCGACCGTCCTTGAGCAGTGATCGCAGGTTGAACGACGGGTCGGCCAATTCGGTGACTCGGGGTGTGGCGCGGTTGGCGATAAGCATCTCGGCGAGCCGGATGTCCTTGGCGATCGTCGTGCCTTCGGCGACGCCGCTGGCCGACACGAGTCGCCCGTCGTAGTTGAGCCCGAAGCGAACCTCGGCACCGTCTGGCCGGCGCCGGACCACGTCGTGGACCGCGGCGGCATGGAGCCCGGCGATCTGCAGGCCCAACTCGTATTGGTCCGACCAGAACCACGGCACCGTGTCGCAGGCTCGCTCCCGCCGAGCACGTTCGCGGCGAGAAGCTCGGCGTGTTCCACGGCATTGCGCCACGCTTCGAGGCGGATCCGACGGTCGCCGTAGAGGGCATGGGGGAACGAACAGCAGTCGCCGCCGGCGAAAATCGCCGGATCGGAGGTTCGCAGTCGGCTGTCGACGGCGATGCCGTTGTCGATCGCCAGCCCGCAGGCGGCGGCGAGTTCGGTGTTCGGCAGCGCTCCGACGCCGGCGACGACGACGTCACACGAGATGCTCGATCCGTCGGTCAGCTGCAGGCGGTGGCGGGTGCCGACCGACTCGATCGACTCGACTCCAATGCCGAGTCGCAGGTCGACTCCGGCCTCGCGGTGGCGGAGTTCGACGACGCTGGCGACCATCGCCGGGACCACGCGGCTCATCAGTTGGTGGGCGAACTCGAGCACAACCACCTCGCAGCCGCGCTCCACGGCTCCGGCGGCCACCTCGAGACCGATGAATCCGCCACCGATGACGACGAGGCGAGCTTTCGGTGTGAGCTGATGACGGAGTTTACGCAGGTCAGCGATGGTGCGCAGAGTGAGAATGGCTTCGCCGCCGATGATCGCCGGGCGGCGGGCCCGAGCCCCAGTGGCCAACACCAGTCGGTCGTAGGGTATTGCCCGGCCGTGATCGACGACCACCGCGCGTTGCTCTCGGTCGATGGTCGTGACCGTCACGCCGCTGATGAACTCGAGGTCGAGATCGGCGAATCGGTCGGTCGGGACGATCGGGGGTGAATCGGCACCCTGGGCGGGGTCGATGCCGACCTTCGACAGCGGCGGCCGTTCGTAGGGAATCTCGGGCTCGTCGCCGACAACGATCAATGCGCCGCCCCACCGTTGTTCGCGCAGGTTGGCGGCGGTACGAATGCCGCATTCGCCCGCCCCGACGATGACGACGCGTTCAGGTGGGTGGGTGATCATGGGTCATTCCGGAAAGGCTGAGAGGATTGGCCAGAACCGTAGACGCCCGAGCTCCTAGACGTCGTGACAGACGTCGTCATCGGCCGGCGGATCGTTGGTTCAGATGCAGTGCGTATCCGGCGGGACGCTTGCGGTGTGGGGATTGGCGATGACCGCGGCGAGCGGCATGGTGTCGAGAGCCCAACCACGTGCGCCCGAAACGGTGCTCGCGACCAGACCATTCCGACCAGGCGTCCGTCGACGATCACGGCTCCGCCCGAGTCACCCCGTTCGATGGCCGCATCGAGTTCATAGCCCGGGCGTTCGATGGTCTGGTTCAGGTAGATGTCGTCGGTTCGAATGATGACATGGCGAATGATCGTCGCCGGCACGATCTCGATGACCCCGTCGCGACTGACGGCAACGATTGCCTCGTCACCGGGGGCGGCGGCGGCGAACTCGAACCGGGCGTCGCCGGGTTGATCGGCGCGTAACACCGCAGTGTCGGCAATGGGATCGAGACCGATCACGGTAGCCGTCGAGGTCGTTCCGTCGGCGGCGGTCAACGTGATGCCGGTTGCCCCGGCGACCACGTGGGCGGCGGTGACGACCAGGTCTCCACCGACCCGAATGCCCGATCCGTGCGACCGCTTCACACACCCGGTCGTATCGACTCCGACCGCCGCGGTGCGCACGACGTCGGCGACGGTCGATTCGTGACCCGATCCACAGGAGGCTGCGATCGAGCCGAACATGACAAGGGTCATCAATTGACGTAATGTATTGACAAATGAAGCCTTGCCGGTCAGCGCGGGCACACTTCGAAAGCTACCCTGGGACGCGACCTGAAGCTGGCGGTGAAGCCCGCCCTGACCACCACGGACGATCGCCAATGCGTGACTACTCACTACTCGGACCCGACGCCAGCATGGCGGTCGAGCGTGGTCTCGCGTCGGCGGAGTGGTACCGAACTCCCGTCGAACGCAAGCGGATGAAGGAGCTGATGAAGCGCAGCGATGGCCCCGCCATCCGCGACACCGTTATCTGGATCGCTCTGATGGTGGTCTTCGCCTCGCTCGGCGTGATCTGGTGGTTGTCGTGGAAGTCGGTCATCTGCTTCCTGCTGTACGGCGTGCTCTACGGCTCGGGTGGCGACTCGCGGTGGCACGAATGCGGTCACGGCACTGCGTTCAAGACTTCGTGGATGAACACCGCGGTCTACAACATCGCCTGTTTCATGATGATGCGCGAGCCCACCGTGTGGCGTTGGAGCCACACCCGCCACCACACCGACACGATCATCGTCGGGCGTGATCCCGAGATCGTAGCGATGCGGCCGCCGAGGCTCGGGCACATCGTCGCCAACTTCTTCGGCATCTTCGACATCCCCAACGCGATGCGGATGATGTTCGTCCACTCGGCGGGGCGGATGAACCCCGAGGAATCGACCTACGTGCCCGAAAGCGAGCACCCAAAGGTGTATCGCACCTCACGAATCTGGGTGGTCATCTACCTCGCCGCCGTTGCCTGGGCGATTGCCGGGCGCTCGATTCTTCCACTCATCGTCGTCGGCGGACCGCGCTGCTACGGGGCATGGCATCACCTGATGACCGGGCTCACCCAACATGGCGGCCTCGGTGAGAACGTCACCGATCACCGGCTCGTCACCCGCAGCGTGAAGATGAACCCGATCAGCCGGTTCATCTATTGGAACATGAACTACCACGTGGAACACCACATGTTCCCGATGGTCCCGTTTCACACGCTGCCCGCCCTGCACGCCGAGATCGCCCACGATCTGCCGCCGATGACGCCGAGCATCGCCGCGGCATTCGCCGAGTTCGTCCCGGTCCTGGTTCGGCAACGCCGCGATCCTGAGGTGTTCATCCATCGTCAACTCCCCGGCCCCGCCGCGGGCTACTCCTCGTAGATCGGAGCGAATACCCGTGTCGAATGCTTCCGGGCAGAATTGGGTTGAGGTCTGCGCCGTCGATGATGTCGACGAAGAAGACGTGATCCCGTTCATCCACGATGGACGGCCGTTCGCCATCTATCGCTCACCGAGTGGTGAGTTTTACGCCACCGACGGCCTATGCACCCATGAGAAGGTCGTCCTCGCCGACGGCCTGGTAATGGGCAATATCATCGAATGCCCCAAGCACAACGGCCGCTTCGACTACCGCACCGGCCAGGGAAGGGGCGCGCCCATCTGCGTCAACCTGACCACCTACCCCGTCAAGGTGGACGACGGCGTCGTCTACCTCGGTCTCGACTGAGGGTTGGACCACGTGGTCGTGCGGATGGTGATCGTCGGCGCGGGTGAGTGTGGCTCCGCGCGCCGCAAGTACCCTTCGTGAACAGGGGTTTGCCGGTTCGATCACGATCATCGGCGACGAACGAATCGCTCCCTACGAGCGCCCGCCGCTGTCGAAAGCGACCTTGGTCGACCTCGATGACCCCCAGCCGGTGACCGTGTGTTCGCCCGATCGTTTCGCCGCGCTCGACATCGACTTCGTGTCGGGGACGAAAGTGACCTCGCTCGATCGGTCGAGCCACAAGGTGGCCCTGAGCGATGGTCGTCTGCTTGCCTACGACCGGTTGTTGCTGGCCACCGGGTCACGCGCCCGAACCCTGCCGATTCCCGGCGGCGATTGGGCGGTCACGCTGCGAACTTTTGCCGATGCCATGACACTTCGCCGCGGCCTCAGCCCCGGCGCACGGGTCGTGGTGGTTGGGGCCGGGTTCATCGGACTCGAGGTTGCAGCCGGGGCCGTTGCCCGCGGTTGTCGGGTGACGGTCATCGAGATTGCGCCGACGGCAATGGCCCGCGCCGTGCCGTCACCCGTTGCCGAGCGGCTGGTTCAACGCCATCGCGAGATGGGCGTCGAAGTACTGCTCGCAACCCGTGTCGATTCGATTGACGTCGCCGACCCACGGCGGCCCGATGTGGGATTCAGCGTTCTGCTCGGGGACGGCTGTCGGCTCCCGGCCGACGTCGTCGTCGCCGGCATCGGCGCGATCCCCAACGCCGCACTTGCCGCCGAGTGCGGGTTGACGGTCGACAATGGCATCGTCGTTGACGAGCACCTGCGAACCGCCGACACCGACATCCTGGCCGCCGGGGACTGCTGCTCGTTTCCCCACCCGTTGTTCGACGGTGGGAACATCCGCCTGGAAGCGTGGCGCAACGCCCACGACCAGGCCGTTGTCGCCGCCCGCAACCTGCTTGGCGGCCACGAGGTGTACCGGGCCGTACCGTGGTTCTGGTCCGACCAGTACGAATTGGGACTGCAGATCGCGGGGCTGCCCCACCGGGCCGCCACCGAGGTCGTACGTCACCGAGCCGACGGCGTCCAGATCCGCTTCGGCCTCGACGCCGAGGGTCGACTGGTATCGGCGACGGGTCTGGCGGCGGGCACGTCGGTCGCCCGCGACATCCGCGTTGCCGAGATGTTGATCGCCGATCGGGCCGTGGTGGCCCCCGAACGTCTGGCCGACGCGTCCGTCACCCTCAAGTCGCTCGTTATGGCGCGCTGACCGGTACCCGAACCGCTGATCCACCGATTTTCAACGTCGTTACCAGGAGAACCACTGTGAATCGTTCGCGCAAGTCCGTCGCCGAGATCCTCGCGTTGCGCGGCACTCGCCAAATGAGCATGATCCACATCGAATCGCTCGACGAGGCGGCGGCTGCCGCCAGAGCAGGTATCGATCTGCTCTCGATCGAAGATCCGATCTGGAGCAGCGCGAGCGGGTCGAGGCATTTGCCGAGTTCGCCGACGATGTCGACAACGGCACGTATCCCGGCACCGAACACAACCTCGGCATCGCCGACGACGAGTTCGATACGTTCCTATCTCGGCTCGCCTGAGTTGCTCCCGTCGTAGCATCACCAGTCTCACCTCACATCCGTACATCCCATTTCAACCCGTTTGGAGAACCATCACATGACCCTTCGTATTGGTCTGCTCGGCGCCGGCCGTATCGGCAAGGTGCACGCCGGAGCGGTGCTCGCCAACTCGGCGACCACGTTGGTTGCCGTCGCCGACGCGATCGACGCCGCGGCCCACGCGATTGCCGATTCCGCCGGGGCGGCCGTTCGCACGATCGATGAGATCATTGCCGCCGACGACATCGACGCCGTCGTCATCTGCACCCCGACCGACATGCATTCCGACCTGATCGAGCAGGCCGCGCGGGCCGGCAAGGCGATCTTCTGCGAGAAGCCGATCGATCTGTCGGTCGAGCGGGTCAAGGCATGTCTGGCCGTGGTCGCCGAGACCAAGGCGTTGCTGATGGTCGGCTTCAACCGTCGCTTCGATCCCAACTTCGCCGAAGTCCGCCGCCGGATCACCGCCGGTGAGATCGGCGAAGTCGAGATGGTCCAGATCACATCGCGCGACCCCGGCCCGCCCCCGGCCGAGTACATCACACGCTCGGGCGGTTTGTTACGCGACATGACGATCCACGACTTCGACATGGCCCGCTTCATGCTCGGCGAGGAGCCGATGACGGTGTATGCCACCGCCTCGGTGCTCGTCGACCCCGAGATCGGCAAGCTTGGCGACGTCGATTCGGCGGCCGTCGTACTGCGCACGGCAAGCGGCAAAATGGCGATGATCTCGAACTCGCGTCGGGCGACTTACGGCTACGACCAGCGACTCGAAGTACACGGCTCGGCCGGCATGCTCAGCGCCGAGAACACCGAGACCAACACGGTGACCGTGGCCACGGGCGAGGGGTACACCCGCGCCCCGCTGCATACGTTCTTCATGACCCGCTACACCGAGTCGTATGCGGCAGAGATGGCGGCGTTCGTCGCGGCCGCGTCGGGGTCGGCGGCACCGTCGCCGACTGGCGACGACGGGCTGCGTGCGCTGGTGTTGGCGGAGGCCGCCGTGCGGTCGTTGGCGGAGGGGCGCGCGATCGACATCTGACCCCGGTGTCCGGTGATGATATTTGTCGTGACATATGGACAACGTGATCACGAGCGTGCGGGGCTTCGCCTGCGATTCGTCGCACTGGTCATCCGACCAACACTCATCATCGGGACTCAGGGGGCCTTTTGTACAGGGAGGACGTGCATATGCGCGTTTCGTGCTCACACGCCATCAAGCGTGGCTCGTCGGCCATGGTCGTCGGCTTGCTATTCGCTGCCACGCCATGCAGCACGACAACACCGAGACCAACGCCGCGACAACGCCGCAGCGGCACCCACAGAGGCCGCGGCCCCGGGCGTGACCGAGGCAGATGCCGCCGAGACCGCCCCTCGACCGATGCCGCTCCGGTCGCCACCGACGTGGTCGAAGTGATCCGGGACGGAGCGCTCGAGTCGGGCAACTGATCAGCATGATCAGCATGTAGTGCGTTGCCTGCGCACGTGCTACGTTTCGTGGCATGAAACGTGTGCGAGTCTCGACCACGGTGGACTCAGTCGGGCTCAATCGCGCCCGCCAGGCGTGCCCGGTGCGCGATGCGGAGTTATTCGACCGGGCGCTTGCCGCCCTCGTCCGCGAGGTGACGATTGCCCGCGAGGTCGCTGCGCTCGATCGGTTTCCATACGCCGCCGACCAGGAGTTGCGGATGCCCGACGCACCGTCGGACACGGACGATGAACTCGACTATGTCGGCGAGGTGCCAGCGCATGTCCACGCCCTTGCTCAGAGTCGCCGAGGCAATGCCGCATGGTCGAACGAGGCGTGAATGAGGTCGCCCACGGGCAGATCTGGTGGGCTGATCTCCCCGGCGGGAAGATCCGTCCGGTACTGATCCTCACCCGCGGGTGGGTCGCCCAGCGGTTGACCCGCGTGCTGGTGGCGCCCGTGACGAGCCGGGTCAGGGACATCCCGAGCGAGGTGGCAGTCGGTCTGGCCGAGGGGCTCGCCCAACCGTCGGTGGTCAATCTCGACAACGTTCAGTTGATTGAGGTTCGCCGACTGCTCGACGTTCTGGGCGGCATGGATTCAAGCCGTTGGCCCGAGGTGTGCGCCGCGATGGGTCACGTCATCGCCTGCTGAGGAAGTCGCCGGTCGAATTGTCGGCATGCTTCGCGCTCGTCTCACAGCGCGACCACGTTGCGCCTTTCGATTTGTCATGACAAATGTTAGTTTCTGTTCATCTGCTGCAGAGCGGACCGACTTTCCCTCCCCCAAGGATTCGATATGAGCATCACGATCATCAACGGTGGCACCCAGGGCTTGGGCGAGGCGATCGCCCGGCGACTGATTGCGCAGGGCAGCGCCACGGGCCTGGTGCTCGCCGGACGTTCGGCCGATCGCGGTCAGGCATTGGCCACCGAGTTCACCGCCGCGGGCACACCGACGATCTTCGTCGCCGGCGACTCGCTCGACCCCGGGACCCCGGCCATCGTCGTCGGGGCGTGTGAGGAGCGGTTCGGGACGGTCAACGGCCTCGTCAACGTCGCCGCGCTCACCACTCGGGCCAACCTGTGGCAGGACACGCCCGAGCACGTCGATCGAATGATGGCCCTCAACGTGCGCGCGCCGTACTTCTTCATTCAGGCCGCGGCCGAACTGATGTTGCGGACGAAGGCCAAGGGCTCGATCGTCAACATCGGCTCGACCTCGGGTCACGGCGGGCAGACCAAGCTGACGGCATACAACATGTCGAAGGGGGCGATGACGATCATGACCAAAAACCTCGCCTTCGGCCTGATGCGCAACAACATCCGCGTCAACCAGGTCAACCCGGGCTGGATGGAAACCGAGTCGGAGCACATCGTCCAGACCCAGGTCGATGGCGCGCCCGAAAACTGGCTGGAACTCGCCGCCCCGCACCGTCCGCTCGGTCGTCTCGTGCAGCCGTGGGAAGTGGCCAACATGGTCGTGTACTGCCTGTCGGACGACGCCGGCTTGATGACCGGCAACTGCATCGACATCGACCAGTCGGTCCAAGGCGCCGGCGACCCGCCCCTGCCGACAGCCGACGACACGCCGCAGCCCGAGTAGACAGCTCGGCGATGGACGACTCTGCGCTCGGAACCCGCAACAAACGCAACGATTGGGCTCCGAATCGGCGGGTGACGTATGCGCCGGTGTTTGTGTGGCCGCCAAAGCCCGTCGGATTCCTGAAGTGGCTATTCGGCTACCCGGGCTATGTCTGGCCGTGGAACCTGTTCTACGCCGGGCTGGCGGTGGCCGCCTGGTTCATTGCCACGCCGTCCTCCGCCACGATGCGGACCTTCGGGATCGGCTGGATCGCGATGGTGCTGCTGCGCAACGCCGCGCTGATCATCGCCTGGTACGGCGTCTTCCACGTGCGGCTGTACACGCAACGGGCGCAGGGCAACCGGTTCAAGTACAACGGCAGGTGGCCCGACCCCGAGAGCCAGTACTTCACGTTCAAGAACCAGACGAAGGACAACATGTTCTGGACGCTGGCGAGCGGGCTGCCGATGTGGACGGCGTACGAGGTGATCACGCTGTGGATGTTCGCCAACGGCCACCTCTCGGTGCTCAAGTTCTCGCGCAACCCCGTGTGGTTCGTCGCGTTGATGCTGCTCATCCCGTTGATCCGGGAATTCCATTTCCATTGGGTCCACCGGATGATCCACTGGCCGCCGCTGTATAAGTGGGTCCACAGCCTGCACCACCGCAACACCAACCCGGGACCGTGGTCGGGGCTATCGATGCACCCGGTCGAGCATCTGTTCTACTTCTCGGGCGTGCTGATCCACTGGGTGCTGCCGTCGCATCCGATCCACGCAATGTTTCACGCCTTCCACGCCGGACTGTCGCCGGTACCGGGCCATACCGGGTTCGAAAAGGTCGAGGTGGGTGAGAGCCGGGCCTTCGACACCAACTGCCAGGCCCACTATCTGCATCACAAGTATTTCGAGGTGAACTATTCCGACGGGTCGATCCCGCTCGACAAGTGGTTCGGCTCGTTTCACGATGGCTCACCCGAAGCCGACGAGATCATGCAGACTCGCTTGATGGCCCGCGCCGAGCGGATCAACCGCAAAAAGCTTCCTGACCGGCGTCGACGACCATGCGCTACCGCGCATTCGGCCACACGGGATGGTAGGTATCAGAGATCGCCTTCGGGGCCTGGCAACTCGGCGGCGACTAGGGGAGGGCCGACGACGTCTCGATCGACCGCCACGATGGCTCGCTATTTGACAACAGCTCGCGGTCGGAGTTAGTCACCTGCGATGGACGAAGCCGCATTCGGGACCCGTACCGATCGCAACGACTGGGTGCCGCACCGGCGGGTTGCCCCCGCGCCGGTCTTCGTATGGCCACCGCAGCCCGCCGCGTTTACGAAGTGGCTGCTCGGCTATCCGGGCTACATCTTCGGTTGGAACCTGGTGTACCTGGCGATCGCCGCGGCGGCATGGTCGTGGGCAACCCCTTCGTTGACGTCGATGACAAGCCTGTCGCCGGGCTGGATCGGGCTGATTCTGCTCCGCAACGCCCTGGTCACCGTGGCTTGGTATGGCCTGTTCCACCTGCGGCTGTACCGCCAGCGGGCGCAGGACACGCGGTTCAAGTACAATGGTAAGTGGCCGTCGTCGCAGAGTCGCCTGTTCAGCTTCGGCAGCCAGATCAAGGACAACGTCTTTTGGACGATGGTCAGCGGCGTACCGATCTGGACTGCGTACGAGGTGCTGCTGATGTGGGCCTCCGCCAACGGCCATTTGCCCCGCACGTCATTCGCCGACAATCCGATCTGGTTCGTCGGGTTGCTGTTGCTCATTCCGTTCCTGCGGGAGTTCCACTTCTATTGGATTCACCGGATGATCCACTGGCCGCCGTTCTACAAGCGAGTCCACAGCCTGCATCACCGCAACACCAACCCGGGCCCGTGGTCGGGTCTGTCGATGCATCCGCTGGAACACCTCGTCTATTTCTCAGTCGGGCTGCTCCACCTGGTGATCGCCTCGCATCCACTGCACATCATGTTCAACCTGATGCATACGGGCTTGGCTCCGGTGCCCGGCCACACCGGATTCGAGAAGATCGAACTCGGCGAGCGGGCATCGGTTGATACCAACTGCTGGGCGCACTACCTGCACCACAAGCACTTCGAGGTCAACTATGCCGACGGCATGATCCCGCTCGACAAGTGGTTTGGGTCGTTCCACGACGGCTCGCCCGAATCCGACGCGGCCCTCAAACAACGCCGCATCGCTGGTCGCCTCACCAATCGACCGTAGTCGGCAGGCTATGAGGTTGGTGATATGACCTGGATGCCGAGCGCCGCGTAGGTACCTGAGGCCCGCTCGTCGCGGCTCAGGAGCGGTAAACCGGTCTGGACGGCGCTACAGGCGACCAATGCGTCGTAGACGGCTCCGCCTGACCGCGAGTGACCATCTAACAGAGTCGTCAGTCGATCCAGGGTCTGTGCGGAGGCCCAGATGACCTGTGCCAAGTTCTCGACGAGCAGGTTTCGGGCGAGGGCAGGGCTGGCGCGTGCGTCGCCCGGGAGTCGGGTCAAGACGCTGAATGTCTCAAGCCAGGCATGGCCTGCGAGCGCTGCCGAGTGACGGTCGAGGGCATCGGCACACGATTCGTACTCGGGGTGCCGGGTCAAGAGCGCGGGGACTGCGACACTCGTGTCGGCGACGGCCCATGGAGCTTCAGCGCTGGAGGTCAAGGCGCAGGGATCGCAGATCGTCGTCGGTCAAACTCGCGTCGGCGTCGATCGCGGGGCGCCCGTGCGTTGCCGCGGTGGCGCCGAGCTGCTTACTCCCCGTAGAACTCCGCCTTGGTGAAGCCGTGGCGACGGGCAACAGCGTTTGAAGGGAAGGCGTCGATGCGCCGATTCAGGTTGGCGACGCGGGTGTTGTAAAACCGCCGGGCCGCGGCGACCCGGTCTTCGGTGAGCGTGAGCTCATGTTGCAGTGCCAGGAAGTTCTCCTGACTGTTGAGCGACGGGTACTGCTCCCGCAAGCCGACGACGGCACGAATAGCCTGGTCGACCGTCATTTCCTGAGTCGACCGAGTTGCGGGCGAGGTGTTGGTCGCCGCGATCTCTGCGTCGGCCAACTGAACGAGCACCAGACGTTCGTGGGCTGCGGCGGCGCGTACTGACTCGATCAGCGGCGGAATGAGTTGGTGGCGGCGTTGTAGCTCGACGTTGATCACCGCCCACGAGTCGACGACCTCGCCGCGATCGTTGACCAAGCGGTTGTACGACACCATGTACGCGACCAATGGAGCAATGACGATCAGCGCGACGAGCGCCAGCACCGGTCCGATCATTTGGGATACAGGCTCGGCAGCACGGCGGGGGTGTGATCGACGGCCCACGAGGCCCAGTCGTAGAAGCCGAACAGTTCCTCGAATGACATCTTGCGAATGGAGGCGAGCATCCACGAGCCGCCGAACTCGAAGCACACCGCCCCTCGACCACTCGTCGCGTCGAGCATCCAGGTGATCATCTCGTGGTCGAGCAGCGTGATGGCGAAGCGTTCGTCGTCGCTCCGCACCCGGTACAGGCGGTTGAACTCCGGCGACTCGACTTCGATATCGCGGATGCCGACCATTCGCCCGATCGCCGACATCATGCCCTCGGGTTCGATTCGAAGATGCGGGGCGAAGAACGGAGTAGGGGCCAGCACGCAGGAGAACTCGTGGACTTGGCGGGTCTTGCCCGAGCCTGTGGCGTACCGATACTGGAAGGCCGAGACCGCGCTGTCGTCGCGCCACAGGCGATACGACGCCTGGCGGGAGCGGCCGGCGTCGAACAACGCGAACGGTTCATCGGGTGGCTCGGTCTTGTCGGTGTCGAGGTGAAAGCCCCGTTCGGCGGCCATCAACCGCGCCCCGGCCTTGCGCTCCTGCTCGAGCTGATACGTCAGCAGATACGCCACTCCTGCGACGATCAGCGCAGCAGGAATGATCAAGCCGACCGGCACCTGACGCATGGTAGTGGGAGCCGCGAGCGGCAACATTGATACACCGATCGTGACAAGGGAGAACAGATGCGAGTCAGTCGAATGATCCAGGCGGTCGACGCCCATGCCTGTGGCGAGCCGGGGCGGGTGATCGTCGGGGGAGTGCTCGACGTGCCCGGAGCGACCATGTTCGACAAGGCGCAGTACCTCGAACACGAGATGGACTGGTTACGCAAGCTGATGCTGAATGAGCCGCGCGGCTACCCGGCGTTGTGTTGCAACCTGATTCTGCCGCCGACCAACCCGGCCGCCGACGCTGGCTACGTGATCATGGAGCACGTCGAATACCCCGGCATGTCGGGTTCGAACACGATCTGTGTGGCCACTGTGCTGCTCGAAACCGGCATGGTGCCGATGGTCGAACCGATCACCGAGATGCTGCTCGAAGCCCCCGCCGGGCTGATCGCGGTGACCGCCCATTGCGCTGGTGGGAAAGTCACCCAGGTCACGTTCCGCAACGTTGCGGCCTTCGCCATCCACCTCGACGCTCCGATCGAGGTGCCTGAACTCGGTACGGTCATTGTCGACGTCGCCTACGGCGGCATGTTCTACGCGATTGCCGAAGCATCACAGTTCGGGCTGCGCCTGACCCCCGACGAGGGCGCCGATCTGGTGCGGATCACCTCGATGATCCGAGCGGCCGCGAACGAACAGCTGCCGTGCGTTCACCCTGATCAGCCGGGGTTTTCCGGAGTCACGATCGCTCAGCTCACCGGCCCGGCCCACGACCCGGCCAACTCAATGCGCAACGCCGTGACCGTCTCGACCGGCGAGTTCGACTGGGACAAGCCGTCGACGTGGACCGGAGTGCTCGATCGCTCCCCGTGCGGCACCGGCACCTGCGCCCGGATGGCCGTGTTACACGCCAAGGGCCAACTTGGGCTGCACGAAGACTTCCGCCACGAAAGCGTGCTCGGCACCCTGTTCACCGGCCGCCTCGTCGCCGAGACCCGCATCGGCGACTACACCGCCGTCGTGCCAACCCTGAGTGGCCAAGGCTGGATCACCGGCCATGCCACCTATGTCGTCGACCCCACCGACCCCTTCCCCCAAGGCTTCACCGTCGGCGACATCTGGTGATGTTCGGTGACATTGCTGTATCGCTGCTTCGCGTCGTTGCTGCTACGCTGCCACCATGACGACCTTTCTGATGCTGCAGAAGCGGGGGACGATTGCCTTGCCGCCCGACGTGCGTGATCGGTACGGCCTCGATCTTCCGGGCGCGCAGGTGGAGATCATCGAGCGCGATGGCGAGATCGTTCTACGACCGCACGTTCCGGTTCCTGCCGATCAAGCGTGGTTCTGGGCCGGGGAGTGGCAGCAACGCGAGCGACAGGCCGACGCTGATTTCCGGGCTGGTCGGGTCACCGTCGTCGGCGATGTAGACGCCCTGCTTGATCGTCTCGACGCGCTCGAATAGGCGTCGGTGAAGTTCGATCTGTCGGCTCGGTTCGAGTCGGACTTTGCCGCGCTGCCCGCGGCGCATCGCCGGATGTTCCGTGAGTGCATGCGCGCATTCTCTGCTGGGTGTGACGCCTGGGTGGCAAACGGCCTGCTGCCGCATCCGTGGCCGGCCAATCAGCGCATTCATCGGTTGAGCAACTCGATGATCTGGTCGATGACCTGGCACTATGGACGCCCGGACGGTCGGGTGACGTTCGAGTTCGCGACCGTCGACGACGAGGTGCTCGTTCGTTGGCGTCGGATCGGCGGCCATGAAATCTACGCCGATGAGTGAGGGTCCGATGAACGAGTTAAAGCCGATCACTCAAGCACGGCGGCTTGTGGCCGCGGCGAGCCGCGTCGTTGTGTTGACCGGGGCGGGGATCTCGACGGACTCGGGAATTCCCGATTTCCGGGGCCCAAACGGGGTGTGGACGAAGAACCCGGCGGCCGAGAAGATGGCGACGTTGCAGCACTACCTGGCCGACCCCGAGGTGCGACGCAACGCGTGGCGAACGCGACGCACATCGCCGGCGTGGACGGCCGAGCCGAATGCCGGTCACCGGGCGCTGGTCGAACTGGAGCGCCGAGGAACGCTCCACGCCCTGATTACCCAGAACGTCGATGAATTGCATCAACGGGCCGGTACCGATCCGGGCAAGGTCATCGAGGTGCATGGCACCATGCGGTGGACGCGGTGCTGGTCGTGTGACGATCGCCGCCCGATGGCCGAGGCGATCGAACGGGTCGAGTCCGGCGACGACGACCCCGCTTGCCCGGCATGCGGCGGCATTCTGAAGAGCGACACCATCTCGTTCGGCCAGTCCCTCGTCCCACACGTGATCGACCGGGCGATGCGGGCCAGCGAGGAGTGCGACGTGTTTGTCGCCATCGGCACGAGTCTTCAGGTCTACCCGGTGGCCAACACCGTGCAGCGGGCCCGTGCCGCCGGCGCGTCGGTGATCATCGTCAACGGGACACCGACCAAGCTTGACCACCTGGCCGATGTGGTCGTCTTGGGTGCGCTCGCTGACGTGCTGCCGGCGATCTGTGGTGTTGAACCGGCGGGCGGCTGACGACGAATCCCGTTGCCGCGGGGGCCATGTGCCACGATCTGACGAGGTGTTCATCGTTGGGAAACATGGATTCAATCGTCGGTCACACGAGTCGTGTGCCGATCGGACTATTCTGATCAGTGAGGGACCGGGCGGTAACTTACCCGGCAATTCACGTGGCAGTAGTGCGTCATCGAGGGGGATTGAGTGGCATCTGAACGGGGCGCGGTCGAGCTGCAAGACGTCACCAAGCGGTTCGGTTCGTTGGCCGCGGTCGATGGCATCAACCTGGAGGTGAAGCCCGGTGAGTTCTTGTCGCTGCTTGGCCCGAGCGGTTGCGGCAAGACGACAACGTTGCGGATGCTCGCCGGATTCGAGCAGCCCGACGAGGGGTACATCCGGATCAGCGGCGAGTACGTGCAGGGCGTGCCGCCGTACAAGCGTGACGTCAACACGGTGTTCCAGCACTACTCGCTGTTCCCTCACATGACCGTTGCCGAGAACGTCGCCTACGGCCTGCGCCAGAAGGGGACCGCCCGCAACGAGATCCGCCAGCGGGTCGGCGAAGCGCTCGAGATGGTCAAGATGACGGCGCTCGCCAACCGCCGCCCGCGGCAGATGTCGGGCGGCCAGCAACAGCGCGTCGCCGTCGCCCGGGCCCTGGTCAACCGGCCAAGCGTGCTGCTCCTCGACGAGCCGCTCGGTGCCCTCGATCGCAAACTCCGCCAGGAGATGCAGATCGAGTTGAAGTTGCTGCAGAGCCAACTCGGCATCACCTTCATCTTCGTGACGCACGATCAGGAAGAGGCGCTGTCGATGAGCGACCGCATCGCCGTCATGCTCGACGGCCACATCGAACAGCTCGCCGACCCCGACACGATCTACGATCAGCCAACGTCAGCGTTCGTTGCCGGGTTCATCGGGCAGAACAACTTCTTTGCCGGCATCGCACAGGCCGATGGCTCGGTCGCCGTCGGCGGTAGTCGCGTGGTCGCCGAGCGCCGCGTCGACGAGGTCGCCGCCGGAGCCACGGCGATGCTCTCGGTGCGACCCGAGTCGCTGCAACTGTTTCCCGCTCCACCCGATGGCCAGGTCAACGTCATCCAAGGAACCGTTGCCGGGGTCAGTCATCTCGGCGACGTCATCCAGTTCGTCGTGCGCGCCGGTGACCGAGAGTTGCTCAGCCGCCAGCCCCGTCATAGCGCGGCACGCGTTCGTCCGGGGGAACCCGTCTGGTGCACGTGGGCACCTGGCGACGGGTACCTCTTTCAGATCGACAGGCTCGGTTGGTACTCGCCGACCCGGCCTCCGACGGTGCCGGTCACCCGGCGGCGTAAATCAACCAACTCGCGACTCGGGCGCTCCGTGCCCGGTCGCGAACCGAAGAACAACAGGGGAGATGCAGACCATGGACAACGAAACCGTACGAATATTGGCACCGACCGGCTACCAGCGGCGGTTGTCCCGGCGCAGCCTGCTGCAGATGGGCACGGGCGCGGCTGGCTTCGGAGTCTTGCTGGCCGCCTGTGGCTCGAGTGAGAAGGGCGAGGCGGCCGGCACCGCGACGACAGCCGCCGCGGCGGCTGGTGCGACCGATGCGCCGGCCGCGGCCCCGGCCGGCGGCAAAGCGTCGGGGACGGTGAAGCTCTACACCTGGGGTGACTATCACAGCCCCGACTTGATCGAAGGCGCCCCCGACAAGCTCGGCGTATCGATGGACATGCAGTTCTACGCCTCGAACGAGGAACTGATCGCCAAGCTCGAGGCAACCAAGGGCAACAGCGGCTACGACCTTGTGGTGCCGACGGGTCCGTATCTGCCGCAGATGATCTCCAAGGAGTTGCTGCTGAAGCTCGACAAGGGCAAGTTGCCGAACTGGGGCAACATCGACGCGTCGTACCTCGGCAAGAGCTGGGACCCGACCAACGACTATGCCGTCCCCCGCGACTGGGGCTCGACGGGCTATATGTACGACTCGTCGAAGATCAATCGCAAGCTCACCACGTGGGCCGACTTCCTCGACGCCACGGCCAAGGAGTTCAAGGGCAACGTGTCGTGGCTCGACACCAGCGACAACGTGCTCGGGCCGTACTTCTGGGCCAACGGCATCTCGTGGAACACCGAAAAGGCCGAAGATCTCGACGCCGCCGAGAAGGCGCTTGTCGCGCTGGCCCCGAATGTGAAGGCGTTCGACTCGTACCCCTCGTCGAAGATTGCTGAAGGCGCTTACGGCCTGTCGGCGGCATGGAACGGCGACGCCCGACAGGCCTATGTGCGCATCGCCGATGCCGGCGGCGACCCCGAGCCGTGGACGTGGGTGCTCGGCGCCCCGATGACCGAGATCTGGATGGATCACTACGCCATCCCGGCCGACGCCAAGAACATCGATGGGGCGTACGCCTGGATCAACTCGATGCTCGAGCCCGACAACGCATTCACGGACCTGAGCTACATCGGCTACAACATGACGGTGAAGGGCACCCAGCCGATGGCCGAGGCCGCCAGCCTCGACAGACTCGACATGATCTACTTCACCCCTGAGCAGCTCAAGGCGATGGAAGAGGGCGTCGTCAACTCCGCCCAGGATCGCAAAGTCGACATCTTCAACAAGGTGAAGGCTGCGGCCGGCGCATGAGCCAGGTGTTGTCGCAGACGTCGCCGCCTACACGGCGACGTCTGCGCGCGCCGAAGTTCACGATGGCGATCCCGGGCATCTTCTGGTACGTCTTCTTCTACGCCATTCCGGTGGCCTATGTGGTGGTCTACAGCTTCGGCTCCAAGCCGCCGCTCGGGGCGAAAGGCATGGTCCGCCTCGATGACCTCGGTTTCAGCAACTACTCCGAGGTGTGGGACGACACCTTCAAGAAAGTGTTCAAGAACACCATGCTCATCGCCGGAGCTGGCACGCTGGCGTGTGTGCTCATCGGCTTGCCGGTGGCGTATTACGTGGCCATCAAGGCCAGCCCACGGATGCGCAACATCCTGCTCGTGCTGATCATCGTGCCATTCTGGATGAGCTTCTTCGTGCGGACGCTGGCCTGGCGGATCGTGTTGGCGACCAACGGCCTGGTCTCGAACTTCCTCATCGATCACGGTCTGCGTGACACGCCGTTCCAGTTTCTCGACACCAAAGGGGCCGTGCTCCTGGCGATCGTCTACAACTATCTCCCGCTGATGATCTTCCCGTTGTTCGTCTCGCTCGACCGCATTGAACCGGCCCTGCGTGAAGCCAGCAAAGATCTCGGCGCCGGTCGGATCAAAACCTTCTTCTCGGTCACTCTGCCACTCGCCGCTCCCGGTCTGACGGCCGGCGCGGTGTTGGTGTTCATCCCGCTCGCCGGCGACTTCGTCACCGCTACGGTGCTCGGTGGGGCCAAGGGCAACATGATCGGTCGCAACATCTACTCGTTCGTGATCGAGGCGCAGAATCTGCCCAAGGGCGCGGCCGCGGCGATGCTGCTGATCTTGTTGATTCTGCTGATGTTGGCGATTGCCGCGGTGGCGATCGGCGTCGTTCAATTCCTGCTGCGTCTCAACCGGCGCGTCGATCTGGGCCAGGTGAACTGATGGCCACCGCAACGACCGCAACCATCGCTCGTCAACACGACTGGCCTCGGCTGGCCTTGGGGATCTGGGCGTTTCTATGCGTCGCCTTTCTGCTGTTGCCGATCGGATTCGTCGTCGCCCACTCGTTCAACGGGGGCAACAGCTTCAGCATCTGGAAGGAATTCGGCGGGGCGCAGTGGTACCGCAAAGTGTGGGACGACAAGCCGTTTCGCGACACCCTGATCAACTCGTTCAAGGCGGCGATCGGCTCGACGTTGATCGCCCTCGTCATCGGCGGACTCGCCGGCGTCGCCGTCGTCCGCCGCCCCGGGAAGTGGACGAAGATCTTCATGACCCTGCTGTTCCTGATCCTGGTGACGCCCGAAATCATCGACGGCGTCGCCCTGCTCGGTTGGTTCTTCCAGACGCTCGAGGGGCCGTTCCTCCACGGGTTCATGGGCGTCCGCGGCGGAATGATCAGCCTGTGGGTCGGTCACTCGTTGTTCTCGTCGGCGGTCGTCACCCTCATCGTGCGAGCCCGGCTACAGGGTCTCGACGAGAGTCTCGAAGAGGCCGCGGCTGACTTGGGCGCGCCCCCCGGCAGAGCGTTCCGTCAGATCACCCTGCCGCTGATGGCCCCGGCCCTGATGGCTGGGGGCATGCTGTCGCTGAGCTTCTCGCTCGACAACACGATCATGGCGAGCTTCATCGCCGGTGATTCATCGACGTTTCCCACGTTGCTGCTCGGCACGGTGAAGTCGACGCCGAAGCCGAACGTTGCCGCGGGAGCCGTGATTCTGTTCATCATCACCCTGATGGCCGCCACGGCGACCGTCATCGTGCTCAAGCGCAGCGGACAATCCTCGTCCGAGATCGCCTCGAACCTCGCCGCGACATGATGTCCACGCCGGCCGAGACCGACGTCGTGATCGTCGGTGGCGGTCTGGCGGGGTTGACGGCCGCCGAACTGCTCATCGCCGACGGGCGACGAGTGGTGCTGCTCGAAGCAGGCCACCGGGTGGGTGGTCGCGTTCGGACGGTGCGCGCTCCAATCGCCGGTGGGCAACACGTCGAGAGTGGCGCGGAGTGGGTCGATACCGTGCACGAGCGGATGTTGCGCCTGCTGAGCCGATTCGGCGCCGGGCTCGAAGGTGCGGGGCAAACGTGGACGACGCTGCGCCGCTGGTTGTATGTCGACGGCGGCCTCGCCGACCCCGAGACCTTGTTGCGGGCATCCCCGGGGTTGCACGATGAACTCGACCGCTACGAAACGCTCAGCGAGGTCGGTGTGGCGGCGCTCGCCGACCCGGCCCATCCCGAGCTTCATCCCGACGCGGCGGCCCTCGACCGTCGCACGCTCGCCGAAGTGATGACCGACGCCGATCTCGGGCCGATCGCCCGGTTGTTCATCACCCGAGACCTGCAGGGCGAGTTCGCCGCCGAGCCGCACGAGGTCTCGTTGCTCTCGGTCACCCAACAGCGCGCCCTCTATGAGCAGGCCGGAATGGGGCATGGAACGGTCCGCGCCCACCGGGTGACCGGTGGCCTCGACCGCCTCACCGCCGGTCTCGCTGACGCCGTCGCCCCTGCCCTACGACTTGGGCAGCCGGTGGTGCGAATCGAGCACGGCGACGGTGTGGTGGTCCACACCCCGTCACAGGCGTTCCGGGCAACGGATGTGGTCGTCGCCTGTTCGTTGGTGCCGTTGCGGTCGGTGACCTTCGATCCACCGTTGCCCGACGCCCTCGCCGCGGCCGTGGCAGGGCTGGGCTACGGCACGGTCACCAAAACCGGCGTGCAGTACTCCCGCCGCTGGTGGCCGCCGGGGTACGCGACGACCGAGTCGCTCGTTCAACGGATGTACGAACCGACGATCGACCAGCCGGGCCTCGGCGGCGTGCTGATGGCGTACACGGGAGGAGACAACGGCCGGCGGCTGGCCGAGATGTCCGAAGAACAGCGAGTCGCCGTCGTCGCCGATCATCAGCGCGAGATGTATGGCGGAACCGAGTCACCCGAGATCGGGTTCTCCCGGGCCTGGTCGGCGGAGCCCCGATTTGGAGGAAGCTACTCGAACTACCGCCCCGGGGAGATCACCGCCTACTGGGATGTGCTACGCCGCCCTGCCGGTCGGATTCACCTGGCCGGGGAGCACACAGCGATGTGGACCGGCTACATGGAAGGCGCCGTCGAATCAGGCGAAACGGCAGCCAACAGGATCATCGAATCGGGACGCTGATTCGGTGCGTTCCGTCACTCCGCAAATCCTGACTGATCTTGTAGGCTTTTGGTATGGCAACGTTCCGTGACCTGCTCGCAAACGCCAAATCCGAGATCGCCGAGATCGACACCCAATTCGCCCAGGAGCGAATCAACGCCGGCGGCAACGTCGTCGTCCTCGACGTGCGGGAACCCGACGAGTACGACCAAGGGGCGCTCTCGGGGGCGATCCACATTCCTCGTGGGCATCTCGAAGCCCAGGTGGAAGGCAAGATCCTCGACAAGTCTTCGACCGTGGTCGTCTACTGCGCTGGTGGCGTCCGCTCGGCATTCGCCGCGAAAACCCTGCAGGAACTTGGTTACTCCGACGTCATGTCGGTAGCGGGTGGCTTTGGCAAATGGAAGGACGAGGGGCGGCCGTGGAAGACGCCGGTCGTGCTCGATGCCGACCAGCGCATCCGCTATATGCGCCACCTGCTGCTGCCCGAAGTCGGGGTCGAGGGCCAGGCCAAGCTGCTCGGTGCGAAGGTGCTCATGCTCGGCGCCGGCGGTCTCGGTTCGCCCGCCGCGTTGTACCTCGCCGCCGCGGGTGTCGGCACGATCGGCATCGTCGACATGGACGAGGTCGATGCCTCGAACCTGCAGCGCCAGATCCTCCACAACCTTGATCGCATCGGCGACCGCAAGGTCGATTCGGCGAAGAAGACGCTGACGCTGCTCAACCCCGATGTCAACGTGGTCACCTACGACACGCGACTCGAAGCGTCGAACATCATGGAGATCATCGCCGGCTACGACGTGATCGTCGATGGGGCCGACAACTTCCCCAGCCGCTACCTGCTCAACGATGCCTCGGTGAAGCTCGGCATCCCCGTGGTCCACGGCTCGATCTTCCGCTTCGAGGGCATGGTCAGCGTGTTCAACCCGCTCGACGGCCCGACCTACCGCGACATGGTCCCCGAGCCCCCGCCCGCCGAGTTGGCGCCGTCATGCGCCGAGGCAGGCGTGCTCGGGGTGCTTCCCGGCATCGTCGGGTCGATCCAGGCCCTCGAGGTGATCAAGCTGATTCTCGGGCTCGGCGAGGGTCTGTCGGGCCGCATCCTGGCGATTGACACGCTCGACATGAGCTTCCGCACGTTCAAGTTCGCGCGCCGACCCGACCAACGAGGTCACCTACGCCAACCGAGACCGCATCATCGTCGCTGACCTCGAAGGCCTCTGCGCCCCCGGCTTGTCGCACTGAACCTTCCCGATGGAGTTTTCATGTTCTGGTGAGGGTCTAGCCCGCTCATCGGAACATGACAACCGACGGGGTTTACCGGGGCGATCGGCTCAGTCGAACAGGTCGGGGTCGGTGCGGCAGATCTCCTGCCACAGGGGCTGGAAGCCGAACCAGCCGGCCAACGGGTACGCCGTGTTCTGATAGGTGTAGCGGGCGTATTCGTCGCGGATCAGCTTCGGGGTACCGGCGGCCATCGCCAGCAACTGCGCCTGGCAGGAGCGCTCCATCGTGACGAACCAGAAGACGGCTTCGTCGACGCTGCCACCGGTGGTGAACAGGCCGTGGTTCTGATGGATCGCCGCCCGCTTGTTGCCCAGCTTTTCGGCGAGTTCGTCGCCGGCGGCCAGGTCGAACACCACGGCGCCGCCTTGCTCGGAGATGACCACATGGTCCTCATAGAAGTTGCACGAGTCCTGGGTGATCGGGTCGAGGGGGATGCCCAACGAGGCGAACGCCTTGCCGTGCAACGAGTGCGAATGCGCTGCGGCGATCACGTCGGGCCGGGCCCGGTGGATCGCCGAGTGGATGACGAACGCCGCCCGGTTGACCGGGTGAGACCCGTAGACGACATCGCCCGCGTGGTTGACGAGGATCAGGTCGCTGACCCGAATATGGCGGAAGCTCATGCCGAACGGGTTGACCCAGAAATGGTCGGGGAACTCGGGATCGCGCACGGTGATGTGGCCGGCGACGCCTTCTCCGAAGCCCAGACGACCGAAGATCCGTAGCGCGCCGGCGAGCTTCTGCTTGCGGTGCAGCCGCTCCTCGGCGACGGTGGTGAACTCGGGAGGCCCATCGATCGACACGGCCTTGGGGGTGAGTTCGATGCCGTCGATCGACGGGATGACGGTGTCCGATACCGGATGATCAGCGATGCTCATGGAGCCACGGTAGTCAATCGGGCCGATACCGTGAGCCTCGCATGGCCCAGTTCCGTTTGTTCGGCATCCCGGTATCGGTCGACCCGTGGTTCTTCTTCGGCCTGTTCTTCGTCTACTCCTGGTCGGGGGGTGGGCGCGCCGGGATGTTTGCCGCGGTTGCGCTCGGGGTGCTCACGTTGGTTCACGAGCTTGGGCACGCAATGACGGCCCGGAGTTTCGGTTGCACCGTGGCGATCAGCCTCAATCTGTTCGTCGGCTGGGCCTCGTATTCGTCGGAGCAGCCGTTGACCCGCCGCCGTCGCATGCTGGTCAGCGTGATGGGCCCTGGGACGCAGCTGATCGTTTCCTGTGCCCTGCTCAGCGTGGTCTACCAGCGATTTCATGGAGCCGCCGGCGGTGACGTCGGGACGGAGTCGCGTCAGTTGTGGGGCGATGTATGGATCGGAGTGTCGTGGGCGGGTGTCGTCATTGCCCTCCTCAACCTCCTTCCGCTGTGGCCGCTCGATGGAGGCCACCTTCTGCATGGTCTGCTCGAGCGGTTTCTTCCCGCTCGTCAGGCGCTCCGGGTGGCGCTGCTGTTCACCATCGCCGCGCTCGGAGCGATCGTGATCCTCGGGCTTGTCTCGATGACCGACCGTGTCGGACTGCTGGAGCGAGAGCAGTCTCGGCCGAGGGTGGCGTTGCAGGAACTTGTGAACGGGACACTGCCCGGCGCGTTGTGGGCCCAGGTGCGCAGTTTCCCGGCGTACCTGTTGAACCTGCCGTGGTTCCTGCTGCTGTTCTCGGGGATGAACACGATTCAGACGCTCAACCGGCTCTCGGCGGCCGACCGCGGCGTCGACGGGGCGATGATCGGCGCCCGCATCGACGCGCCGATGAACGCCGAATCGACGCAAGCCGCCGCGGCCGAGGCGTTCGGCTGGCATAGCGAGACGGCCCCGACGATGCCCAAGGGGTGGACGGCGTCGCCGTGGCTGCTCGCCCACCTCGCCGTCGGTCGGGGCGACACCGGAGGGGCGCAGGCGGCACTTGCCCGGGTCGTCACCCGCGGCAAGCGGTGGGCCGTTCCCGACGCCACCCGAGCGGAGCTGGCCCCGCTGCTGGCGCGAGTGCCGCAACCATGGCCGATCGACGATCCGGCACACGGTCGGTCACTGCTACTGATCGCCACCCACCACGCCTCACCTGAGCGGTTTCTCGACTACGCCGACCGCCTCTACCGAGCGCAGCCCGACCCCGAGGCGTTGGTGATCGCGGCGCGCGGGTTGGCGCGCCGTGGCTTCGCCGACGATGCGATGGCCTGGTTGAGCCGGGCGGCGGTCGAACTCTCCGACTCCCGCCGCGTCGCCGCCGAACCCGACTTCGCCTCGCTGCATCCGCGGACCGACTTCCAAGACGTGCTGGCTCGACTACGAATGAGTGCCGGCTGAGCGCGAGCCAGAGGCGGCACGCGAGCCGGCAATGACCCGCTGGTACCGCCCGATCGACTCCGGGCCGAGGTCGGCGAGGCTGACGATGATCGTGTCGACCCCGGCCACGACGAAACGCTCGATTCGGTCGATGTGCTCGTCGACCGACCCGGCGTTCACCGAGCGAGCGAACCGCTCCGCTCCGGCACGCGGCGGGCGGAGGGTTTCCACGAGATGGGTGGTGTGGGCGGAGTCGTCGCCGACCAGCACCGTGGACAGATGGGTGACGTCGATCTCGGTCGGGGGCCGTTGGGCCGCCGCACAATGGCGATGGAGCGCCTCGACCTTGCGGCGCACGGTGGCCTCATCACCGAACAGGTTGCAGGCATCGGCGTACTGGGCGACCAGCCGTAACGTGGTCTTCTCACCCGACCCGCCGATCAGGATCGGCACCTTCGCCTGAAGCGGGCGCGGATAGCAGATCGCTTCGGGCACGGTGATCGTCCGGCCTTCGAACCGCGGGGTTCCCGGCCCCCACATCAGCGGCAGAAGCTGGAGCGCATCCTCCAACATCGCGAACCGCTCGGCGGTCGATGGGAATGGCCAGCCGTAGGCGTCGTGCTCCTGGCGGAACCAGGCCGCCCCCAGGCCGCAGATCGCCCGACCGCCGGAGAGCACATCGAGGGTGGCGACGATCTTGGCGAGGTGGGCGATGTTGCGGTAGGTGATGCCGGTGACCAGGGTGCCGAGCCGGATCGTTTCGGTCACCCCGGCGAGGTAGGCCAGGGTGGTCCAGCTGTCGAGCATGTTGTCCCACGCCCGACCCATCTGCGGGATCTGACGAAAGTGGTCCATCACCCACAACTGGTCAAACCCGGCGGACTCGGCCCGCCGAGCGATCGTCTGCAGCTGCCCAGCCAATTCGGCTGGACCGCCAGGGAACTCATACCGGGGAATCTGCAGCCCGAACTTGAGCGGCTGGTGGCGTGCCACCGCTGCGGGAGTCGACGGCGCCGCTGATCGGCGGGCGCGAGCCGGCGCGATCGGGCTGATCGTCACGTCGACGTCGGGCCGAATGGTGATGACCTGGTCGAACGGCTCCGCCGCCACCTCGGCGACGACGGTCGGCCAACGATCGAGCATGCCGCGAACGACGCGATCGGGCACCGGATGCGGCCGAGCGAGGTTCCGGGCGCGCACCTCGGCTGCCACGACGTGGAACACCGCGGCAATGCACGGCACCCCGGCGGTCGTGGCCATTGCCCGCCATCGGGCGCGGGTGGGGGCATCCATGCCGAGCGAGTCGATGACCGTCGTCAGGCCGCGTCGAAGCCGTCGGATGACAATCTCATCGACGAGGGCGAAGGCGTCTTTCGATGCGGCCTGATCATTCGGGCTCTCCCCAACCATGCCCCGCAGCGCGTCGGTCGAGACGACCTGGCCGCCGGAGAACTGGGCGGCGGCCCACGTCGACTTCCCCACTCCCGCCGGGCCGACGAGGATCACCAGACAGGGTGACGGCAGGGTGACCGACTCAGCCTCCACCGGGTCGGCATTGGTGCTCACGCCTGCGGATCGTAGCCCGGGGGTCGACGAGGTTCGCTGAATGTAATGGGACGCGCATGGCATAGCGGGACAACCGCCCTCACCGACCCGAATTACCTGACGTAGCCCGGCGCCGACGGCGATCTGGGCGCGACTGTGGTCACATCTGACGAATTTCGCGCCCAGATCGAAGGACGGGTCCGCAGGGGCGTCAGCTCGGTTCCGTCGGCGTTCCGTCGGCGTTGCGGCGGCCTGGCGGAAGTCTGGACGAGGCCGCCGATCTGCCCAGGGCGTACGCTCGACCCGTGGCAGATGTTGTGAAGACGACCGACTCCGGTATCGAGATCAAACCCCTCTATTCCGCGGCCGATATGGCCGGGTGGGACGCCGACGTACAGCTCGGTGAGGGGCCCGGCAAGCCGCCGTATACCCGCGGCGTGTACCCGTCGATGCACCGCGGCCGGCTGTGGACAATGCGTCAATACGCCGGGTTCGGCACCGCGGCCGACACCAACGAGCGGTTCAAGTTCCTACTCGGCGCGGGCCAGACCGGGCTGTCGTGTGCCTTCGACCTGCCGACGCAGATGGGCTACGACTCCGACCACCCGCGCTCCGAGGGCGAGGTCGGCAAGGTCGGAGTGGCGATCGACACGATTGATGACATGCGCACCCTGCTCGACGGCCTGCCGCTCGACAAGGTGACCACGTCGATGACGATCAACTCCACTGCGGCGATCCTGCTGTTGATGTACGAACTGGTCGCCGAGGAACAGGGCATCTCGTCGACCCAGATCATGGGCGGCACCATTCAAAATGACCTGCTCAAGGAGTACATCGCCCGCGGCACCTACGTCTACCCGCCGCGCCCGTCGATGCGGTTGATCACCGACATTTTCGCCTATTGCAACGAGCGGATTCCGCGCTGGAACACCATCTCGATCTCGGGCTACCACATCCGCGAGGCGGGTTCGACGGCGGTGCAGGAGATCGCCTTCACCATCGCCAACGGCATCGCGTACGTCGAAGCGGCGCAGGCCGCGGGGCTCGATGTCGACGATTTCGCCCCCCGGTTGAGCTTCTTCTGGAACGCCCACAACAACTTCTTCGAGGAAGTCGCCAAGTTCCGCGCCGCCCGGCGCATTTGGTACCGGCTGATGAGCGAGCGGTTCGGGGCCAAGAAGGAAGCGTCGAAACTGCTGCGGTTCCACACCCAGACCGGCGGGTCGACGCTCACCGCCCAGCAGCCTGAGAACAACATCGTGCGCGTCGCCATCCAGTCGATGGCGGCGGTGATGGGCGGCACACAGTCGTTGCACACCAACGGCTACGACGAGGCGCTGAGCCTTCCGACCGAGCGGGCCGCCCGCACCGCGCTACGCACCCAGCAGATCATCGGGTACGAGTCGGGCATCGTCGACACTCCCGATCCGCTCGCCGGTTCGTACTTCGTGGAGACGTTGACCGACGAGGTCGAGCGTCTCGCGTGGGAGTACATCGCCAAGATCGACGAGATGGGTGGCGCGGTTGCCGCCATCGAGGTCGGCTAT
The DNA here is from genome assembly GCA_963847945.1 of uncultured Actinomycetes bacterium. Lineage (GTDB taxonomy): Bacteria > Actinomycetota > Acidimicrobiia > Acidimicrobiales > Ilumatobacteraceae > JANMJD01. The sequence goes on along the minus strand of CAWKBX010000020.1, from coordinate 222,488 downwards.
CAAATGGATGAGATCGATCAGGCCGCGTACTCGTATTCCAAGTCGATCGACGATGACGAGCGGGTGATCGTCGGGGTCAACAAGTTCGCCCTTGACGAGACGGGGGAACCCGAGGTCTTCCCGACCGATCCGGAGCTGCAGGCCAACCAGATCGCCCGCCTGACGGCGTTCAAGGCCGATCGTGATCAGGCGGTGGTCGCCAGTCGCCTCGACGATGTACGCGACGCGGCGCGTGGGACCGGGAATCTGCTCGTCCCGATGCGGGAAGCCCTACGGGCTCGTGCCTCGTTGGGCGAGGTCAGCGATGCCCTCCGCGACGTGTTCGGGGTGTATCGGCCTGGCTACTGATAGCGCTTCTGAATCGTTCTAGAGTGGTGGTTCACCTTGCTACCCGGTGCGGTGGCATCTAGACGGGAGCACAACATGGCGCAGCGACGGGTCTGGACAAGTCTTGCGGCGGTGTTGGCGGGAGTTGCACTGCTCGGCGTCGTGTCAACTCCGCCGAGCGGCGCTCGGGCAGAGGGGGGCCGCCCGCTTGTCGAACGGTCAGATGCCCACGTAAGCCGCCTTCCACCAGGGCTGATGCGCGATGGAAACGAGGTGATCACGGCGACCGTCCGTCTGGTCGCCCGACCGGTCGCAGCGGTGATGGGCACCGCGGAGGAAGCCGGTCGAACCGCGACCGCCGGCGAGCAAGACGCGGCCCGAGCCGCGGTCGAGTCTGGCCAGTCGACGGTCCGCGGTCAGATTGCCGCTCAAGGTCTTGAGGTGCTCTACGAAATGCAAGACGCGGTCAACGCGATCGTCGTTCGTGGACCACGTTCCGTTGTCAATGGTCTGCAGTCACTGCCCGGTGTCGACCGGGTCGTGCCGGCCCGCAGAATCGAACGTGCCAACGGGGCCGCCAACGCGATCACCGGCGCCGTCGCCGCGTGGGAAGAGACCGGATACACGGGTGCCGGCATCAAGGTCGGGATCATCGATACCGGCATCGACTACCTGCACGCCGACTTCGGTGGGGCGGGAGACCCCGCCGAATTCGCCGCCAATGATGCGACGCTCATCGAGGACGCGACGTTCCCGACGGCCAAGGTCGCCGGCGGCTACGACTTTGTCGGCAACGACTACAACCCCGACTCCGACAACCCGGCATTCCAGATCCCGGCACCCGATGCCGACCCGCTCGACTGCAACGGCCACGGATCACACGTCGCGGGTACCGCGGCCGGTCAGGGGGTCAACGCCGATGGCACGACCTTCACCGGCCCCTACACCGCGGCCGCCGTCGCCGGACTCGCGCTCTCACCCGGGAGCGCGCCCGAGGCGACGTTGTATGCCTACAAGGTGTTCGGCTGCGAGGGAGCGGTCGACGACCCGATCATCATTGCCGCGATCGACCAGGCGGTCGCCGATGGCGTCGACGTGCTCAATCTGTCGCTCGGCGGTGCGTTCGGCGACTCCAACTCGGTGCTCGACGAGGCGCTGAACAACGCATCGAGCGCCGGGGTGATGGTGGTGGCTTCGGCCGGCAACTCCGGCCCGAGCGGTTACATCGTCGGTGGTCCGAGCACGGCAGATCGGGTGCTCTCGGTCGCTGCTGTCGACGGATCGGCCCCGATCTTCGTCGGCGCCGGCATCTCGATCGTCGGATCCGGGTTGTCCGGTCTCAACACCAACTCGGGTGGCCCGCTGCCGCTCAACGGCGTCATTCGGGTCTTGCGCGACGGGGCCGGAGGGGTCAGCCTCGGTTGCCTCGATGCCGACTATGCCGGGGTTGTCGCCGGCGACATCGTCGTGACCGCCCGCGGTGATTGCGCCCGCGTCGATCGAGCGGTGAAGGGCCAGGCGGCGGGGGCCGGTGCCGTGATCATGCTCAACAACTCCAGCGGTCTGCCGCCCGTCGAAGGAACGATCCCGGGCGTCACCGTTCCGTTCATGGGCATGTCGGCCGACGCTGAAGATGCCGTGGTCGCGCTCGACGGCACGTCGGTCACCTTGGAAGTCGCCGACATCGTCAACCCGGGGTTCCGGGCCGCCGCGTCGTTCACGTCGGCCGGTCCCCGGCCCGGCGATTCGGCCCCGAAACCCGACATTGCCGGGCCCGGAGTGTCGCTCGTTTCCGTGGGAGTCGGATCGGGGACGGGCACCGCCACCGAGTCTGGGACGTCGATGTCGTCGCCTCATACCGCCGGGATCGCCGCGCTGGTACGTCAGGCCCACCCCAAATGGAGGCCGGTTCAGATCAAGGCGGCGATGATGAATACCGCCGATGCCGGCGCGCTCGTCGATTTCGATCCCCGTCGTGAGGGAACGGGCCTGGTGCAGGCCGCACGGGCGATCGCAACCCAGGCCATCGCGACGACGACTCGCGGCCGGAACTCGGTGACGTTCGGCTATGAAGCCCTGCGCTCGGCCCACCACGAGGAGCACTCCGTCGCCATCCGGAACTTCTCCGACGCGGCGATTACCTACGACCTCGCCGCCAACACGGTCGGCGATCCGCTCGGGGCAGTCGTGTCGGTTCGACCGACCGAGATCACCGTTCCGGCGGGAGCGTCGGCCCAGTTCAAGGCGGTCCTCGACGTTGATCCCGTGGCGATCAGTGCTCTTCCGGCGGCAGACGCGTCGATTCTCGGCGACCTCGTTTCGATGCGCGGCCTGTTCGTGGCAACGCCGCGACCAGAATCGGGCGGCGGACAGGCGCTCAGCGTTCCATTCGGTCTGGTGCCCCGGGGGGTGTCGTCGATCGTCGCCCGTCCTGGGCCGCAGTCGATCGCGGTAGCCAACCGCGGTATCCATGCCGGCAATGCCGACTTCTACGCCTGGCAGCTCAGCGGGACTCGAGGCGGGGCAGCTCGCTTCGACCTGCGTGCGGTCGGGCTGCAGCAGCTCCCCGGGGAGGCGGCCGGAGCCGACCCGAGCGATCGTTTGTTGATCTTCGCGATCAGCACCTATGGACGTTTCAGCAATGCGTCCGAAGGCGAGATCGACGTGCTGATCGACATCAACGGTGACGCGGTGCCAGACGTCGGCGTGATCTCGATCGATGAGGGCCTGTTGACCGCGGGAGATATCAACGGGGTACCGCTGACCTTCACAATCGACCTGGCAACGGGTCAACAGATCGGCGCAGCGCTACCGACCACGGCGGCGATGAACGGTTCGACCCTGCTCCTGCCGACCCTGGCCAGTTCGATCGGGGCGGAGAGCTTCAGCTACTCGGTCGCCTCGTTCGACCTCGTCAACGGCGCCGAAGACACCATCGCCGGCTCGGCAGCATGGAATGTGGCCACGCCGCCGGTGTCGACCGGTGACTTCGTCGCGTTGAACCCGGGCGATTCGGTCAACGTGACGGTCACGTCGAGCACGAGCCAGTTGAAGGCGACCCCCGTCCTCGGGTGGATGGTGCTCACCTCCGACGACGCCAATGGTTCGGCTCAAGCCGATCTCGTCCGCCTGAAGGATGTCAAGAAGTAACAGGTTCACCCCGCCGATGACGAAGGCCCGGTCCCCAAGGGAGCCGGGCCTTCGTCGCGGATTCGTTGGTTTCAGCTGAGGTGGTGGAGGGAGACCGCCGGCCGGATGGGGGGTTCCACCGGCGAGGTTGCGTAGCCCAGGTAGGTCAGCGACACGACGAAGGTGCCCGCCTCGAAGCCGCAGAGTTCGGCCACCGGATCGTTGGCTCCCTTGGGGCACGAGCCCCAGTAGCTGGCCAGGCCGAGCGTCGTCGCCCCGAGCAGCAGATTCTGCATACCGGCGGCGACCGCGTCGCGGTTCTCGGCGGTTCGCGTCGGGCTGTCGCCCGGGCCCGAACCGACGACGAGTGTCGCGGGGGTGCGCAGGTACTTGGTGCGCGCCTTGTCGACCTTGAACTGCTCCTCGCCGTTGGCCGCCAGCACCGCAGCGACCGTCTCGCCAAGGCGAGACCGGGAGTCGCCGGTCAGCAGCGTGAACCGCCATGGCCAGGTGCGCTTGTGGTTCGGGGCCCACTGCGCCAGGTCGCACAGGTGCTCGACGATCTCGACCGGTACATCTCGTTGCTTGTCGACCAACATGCTGGTTCGCCGGGAGCGGACCAGGGTCGCGAATGCCTCGAAGTTCATGCCCACCAGGATGGCGTCACCGTCGTGGGGATTTCCACTTCCACCCCACGACCGCGATAGGTCATCAGCGCCCGATCGAGTTCTTTGAACACCCGGATGCGCACGTCTTCGACGTTGTTCGGCTCGCCCGGGTCGTGGCCGACGGCGCTGGCGGCCATCGCCCGAATCGGGCCCGAATGGGTGCAGACGAGGATGCGCTGATTGGCCGGGCCTTCGGCGACGTACTTCGTGGATGCCCTCCCAGAACCGGCGGATCACGTGGACCGGCGGTTCGACGTAGAGCAGCGGGATGTTCAGCCATTGGGTGATCGGGTCACCGCCGGCGGCCTGGATCTTGTAGAACCGGTCGACCTCGGTATACCAGCCCTCGCGTTCGCCGGCCCCCGACGCATCGTGGGTGTTGCGCAGCGTTGCCATGTGGCGAAACGCGGCGGTGACGTCCATCTCGCGGGTTGCCGGCTCGTTGACGTACACCTGGAAGTTGTCGAACTCCACGGCCTCAGTCGGGTCGGTGATCTCGACGCCACCCGTGCCGACCTTGATGCCGTAGCGGGCCGCGCCCTGCAGCAGACCTTCGTGAACGCCGACCGCGGTCTCGTAGGCCCGGGGGTCGGGGCATGGAGCAGCTTGACCTTCATGCCCTCCTGCAGGCCCTTGGCGAAGTCCTGGCCCTTGCGGTGGGCCTGCCAGCGGCCGGTGTCGGTGAGCGCGGCGTCGGTGACAGTAGCCCTGGGTCTGGCCGTGGCGGATGAGGCGCACGTCGGTCGATCCTTGCACCCGGCGGCGATACGGCTCGGGCATGTCGAGCTCGCGGGGTGCGACAGTCTCTAAACCGAAGCTTCGCTGCGGTTCGGCGGCCCGTCCCGGTGATGGCTTCGAACTCGGCCCGTTCGACCGACCGCTCCCGGGCCTTCAACAAGTACGGGGGAACGTTCAGGTCGTCGTAGTCGGGCGCGGCTGCGCGGCTCGGCGACTGCGCTGTTGATAGCGCGCCAGATAGGCCGGGGCGTCGCCGCGTGACATCGGCGGACGTTCAGTCATCAGGAATGGATCCGCACGAACGAATCGACGACGCGGTTCTCGTAATAGAACAGCGCCTTGCCGAGTTGGTCTTCGGTCCACGTGATCGGCCTCGTGGTCGGGGTCGACGTGGTATCCGCCCGAGAACACCTCGTTGCGGTTGCCCACCGGGTCCCAGAAGTAGATCGTGTGGCCGCGGGTGATGCCGTGGCGGGTCGGGCCGATGTCGATCTCGACGCCGTTGCAGCCGCAGGATGTCGGCGGCGCGGCCGACCTCGTTCCACGAGTCGAGCCAGAACGAGAAGTGGTGCAGCCCGCCGTTGACGCCGCGCATGAAGGCGATGTCGTGGGGGCTGTGGGAGCGCTCGAGGAAGACGATCAGCTGATGGCCCTCGTTCGAGACGAGTCTGCTCGGTGACGCGGAAGTCGAGGACCTCCTGCATGAACCGGCCGATCTCGGGGACGTTCTCGGCGAGCAAGCAGCACGTGGTCGAGCCGCGGCGGAGCGATGCCGATCGAGGTCCATCGGCATCGGCGGCGGATTGAACTTCGGCAGGCCGTTGCCGACGCGCTCCATGTGGCGGTAGATCTCCATGATGTGGCCGCTCGGGGCCTCGAAGCGGATCGCTTCGCCCTGGCCGAGTTCGTCAGCCGGCGGCGACGCGCTCGACGATGCAGCCGGCGCGCTCGAGGCGGGTCTCGTAGATCTCCAGGTCACGGATGTCGTCGCACTTCCAGCCGACGTGGTTGATGCCGTAGCGCGGGGCGTAGGTGAGCATCACCGAGTGGTGATCGTGCTCGTCCCAGCCCTTCAGATAGACGTGGTCGCCGGTGCGTGCGACGAGCCGCAGCCCGAGGACCTCGGTGTAGTAGGCCGCACAGAGTTCGAGATCCGGGCAGCGGATTTCGACATGACCAAGATTGGCGATCCCCATGCGGGCCACCGTAGGCGGTGCGGCACATCACGGGAAGCGACCCGTTCTCCATGTCGGAACGTGACACCGGTCGCCAGTACCGCCGGCCGGCAGCTTCAGTCGGGTGCGGGTGGTCGATTTCGGGCGATGGTGCTGCCACCGAAGATTTGCTTGGTCGGCAGGATCTCAATGGCGGTCAGATCGACGTTGGCCGGCATGTCGAGGGCAGCGTTGATCACTGCGGCGATGTCGGCGGGCTGGATCGCATCGAAGTTGTCGTACAACGCGGCGGCGGCCTGGGCGGAACTGCCGAAGATGTGGTCGTAGAGGGTGGTCTGCACTCGGCCCGGCATCAGCACCGTGACCCGGATGTTCGAGCCGAGCAGGTCGCAGCGCAGGCCCTCGGCGAAGGCGTGGAGGGCCGCCTTGGTCGCGGCGTACGCCGCCGAGTTCGGGGTTGGGTGCTTGCCCGAGATCGAGCCGGTGAAGAACAGGTGCCCGCGGTCGCGCTCGATCATTCCGGGCAGGACGAGCCTGGTGACGTGGAGTGCCGCGCGCAGGTTGACGTCGACGAGCAGGTCGATCGTCGCCGCGCTGTTCTCGGCGAACGGCTGCAGCTGGGGGAGCACCCCTGCGTTGTTGACCACGACGTCGAACGCGACATCGCCGATCGCCGCGGCCAGCGCGTCGTTGTCGCGGATGTCGAGACCGTGGGCATGGGCCCCGGTCTCGTGGGCGACTCGCTGCAGGTCATCGTCGGCCAGGGCGAGCGCGTGGACGTCGAGTCCCCGGCCGCGCAACGAGCGGACAATGGCTTCGCCGATGCCGCGCGAGGCGCCGGTGACGAGTGCGGTCTGAAACATGGGTGGATCCTCAAACGATGACGGCGGCCCCGCTGACGACGATGTTCTCGCCGGCGAGGCTGACATTGGTGGGAGCGGCGAGAAAGGCGACGAGCTCCGCGATCTCGTCTGGTTCGATCGGCGTGCGGGTGGGCAACGCCTCGACCATCGGGGCATACCAGTCGGTCTGTTTGGCCGCCTCGGTGGCCATCGGGCCGGGGGCGACCGAGTTGACCAGGATGCCGAGCGGGGCCACCTCGAGGGCCAACGACCGGGTGAGGCTGATCACCGCGGCCTTGGTGGCCGCGTAGTGGGCGTTTGCCGGGTGGGCCTTGAACCCGTCGATCGAGGTGATGTTGACGATCCGCCCGAACGACCGGGTGCGCATCACGGCGATCGCCTCGATCATCATGAAGTACGTCCCGAGCACGTTGACCTGGAAGACGTGCTGCCAGTCGTCGGCCGAGATGTCGAGCACCGGGCGGCGGGGGTACACCCCGGCCGAATTGACCAGCACGTCGACCCGACCGAACCGTTCGACGGTGGCGGCGACGGCGCCGGCGCATGCGGCGCGCTCGCGAATGTCGGCGGCGATGGTGAGCACGTCGTAGCCCCGCTCGGTGAACGAGGCCGACACGGCGGCGAGATCGGCGGCATTCGTCCCCAGCAGGCTGAGCCGGCACCCGGCCTGGGCGAGTCGGTTGGCGCAGGCGAGGCCAAGGCCCCGCGAGGCCCCGGTGATGATCGCGACGCGGTCGGTCACTGGTGTACCGTCCCGGGGCCGACGGCGGCCAGCAGGTCAATGAGATCCTCGACCCGTTCGACGCAATGCACGCCCAGCGTGCCCAGGCGGGGTCGGGCGTCGACCGGCAGGCCTTCTCCGGTGTCCTGATTGAGGATCCCGCCCATGAAGATCTGGCCACCCCACCCGCTTTGGCGTCCCGCGGTCGTGAGCCGTTCGCCCAGGTCGATGGCGTTGCCGTTGTAGGTGCCGAGCACGATGGCATCGGCGTCCTCGTCGGTCGCCGCCCGCATCACCCCATCGATCGAGGTCGCCGCGCCCAACAAGATCACCTCGGCCCCATGGCGCGGCAGGGCTTTGGCCAGCGCATCGCGGACCAGGTCGTGCACCTCAAGCACCGCCAGGACGATCCGCTTTCCGTCGAGCCGATGCCCGCCGGACAGGCGCGAGGCCACCTCACGGACCTGCGACGCCTTCCACGGTTCGAGCGCGGCGATCTCGTCGGGCGCATCGAGATCGACGCGGAGCTCAAGTTCGGGCATCACGCTGCGCCGCATGGCGAGCAACACCTGAGCGGCGTCGGAGACATCGACCCCGTCGGAGGCGAAGACTTCGAGCGCCCGGTCGCGGAACGCCATCGCATAGCCGGCCACCGCCGTCCCCGTGGTCTCCAATCGTTGCCAGTCGTACAGGTTCGGGGCCTTGCGCACCTCGCGTTCAAGCTCCCGGGCGATGAGGTGGACTTCGACGATCTCGTCGGGGCTCGGGATCCGCTCGGCCTCGGTCAGTGGCACCGGGTTGATCGCGTGGCCGGTCGGTCGACGCAGCTGCAGGGCGATGTCGCACATCAGCTGCGCCGTGGTCACCGCGAGATTGCGGGCCCGTGCACCGGGTCGTTGATCGACGGTGTTGCCATAGACCATCGAGCCGATGGAGTCGCCGCCGCGCAGGTCGTCGAGGGCGAAGTGGACGACCGCCCGATGCTCGGGGTTGCGGATCGTGTTGCCGTAGCACTGGGCGAGGCGGGCCCCGATCAACTGCTCCACGACGTACAACTCGATCGCCGCCCAGCCGACGTACGAGCCGAAATGGGTGGCCTGGGTGCCGGTGCCGTCCTCGAGATTGGAATGGGCCAACCCGCCGCGATCGCGCACCGCGGCGAGGGCGCCCAGCGCCCGCACCGTCGCCTCGGTCGTGGCGGCCTCGTCGAACCCGCCGATCACGTCGTACGACGAGTACTGGCTGACGTTGCCGATCGTGGTGACCCCGGCAGCCAGCGCCCGGCGGGCGTTCTCGAATCCGGCAGGCAGGCCGATCATGTAGTCACCGACGTGGGGTTGGATCGGCACCGCCTGGGCGAGCCGGTCCCACTGGTCGGCGGCCACCCGCGGCCCGGTCTCCTTCATCGTCAGGTGGCGCTCCGCCTCGGGCACCCCCATCGCCCGGTCGAAGGCCAGCCCGAACCGGTCGACGGACTGGCCTTCGGCGGCGAGGGCCGCGTGCACGGTACGCAGGGCGTCTTCGGTTGCCTCCCACGTCGAGAGACCGACATGCATGTGGTACATCAGCTGGCCGGTGTCGCGACAGTGGCGCTTGTACTCGGCCTCGGAGGTCGCTCCCTTCGACCGCAGAAAGGCGGTGACCGGGATCGTGGTGGGCGCGGCGGCCCGCCCTTCGGCGATCAACTGCTGGGCATGCTTCATCGACGTCCTCCTTGCGGCCCGGACCATCCGGTCGGTTTCCGATGGGCGAGCCCATCTTGTCGCATCGCGACCGGAGTCCGGCCGGAGGTCATGACCGGTGAACGGACTTCAGGTTCGTGTCGAGCAGCCGGACCTTGTTGAGCGCATCGATCCGGGCCTCGGCAATCCGGTCGGCGGCTTTGTAGAACGGGACCTCGTCGCGGTCGGCAATGGCGAAGACCTCAAGGGTGCGGTCGTAGACCCGCCGGACGTTGGCCCACGCCCGCTCGGGCTGGAAGCCGCCCTTGCGGAACCGGTCGGTGTCGAAGATCGTGCCGCCGGAATTGGCGATGTAGTCGACCGCGTAGGTGATGCCACGGGCGTGCAGTGCGTCGCCGTGGCGATCTTCGGCGAAGATGTTGTTCGCCGAACCGGCGACGATCTGCACGTTGAGCTGTTCGAGCGTGGCGTCGTTGATCACCGCGCCGAGGGCGTACGGGGCGAAGATGTCGGCATCGACGCCATAGATCTCGTCGGGGGAGCACGACTCGACTCCGAAGTCGGCAACGGCGGCGGCCACCTTGTCGGTGTCGACATCGGCGACTGTGACGCGGGCACCCTCGTCGACCAGCAGCTTGAGCGCCTTCGAGCCGCACACGCCCAGACCTTGCAGGGCGATCGTGCGGCCCTTGAGGCTGTCGTCGCCCCACACCCGCAGGGCGCACGCCTTGGTGGCCAGCACCGAGCTAAGCGCCGTGGCCGGCGAGATGTCTCCCGCACCCCCGGCGTGGACCGGAAGTGTGACGACATGATCGGTCTCGCTGTGCAGCATCTGCATGTCGTCGAGCGTCGTGCCGACGTCCTCGCCGGTGATGTACTCGCCGCCGAGCTGGTCGATGAACCGGCCCATCGCTCGCATCAGAGCCTCGGACTTGTCGACCTTCGGGTCGCCGATGATCACCGCCTTACCGCCGCCGAGGTCGACTCCGGCGGCGGCGTACTTGTACGTCATCCCCCGGGCCAGGCGCATGGCATCGAAGATCGCATCCTGCTCGTTGGCGTATGTCCACATCCGCAGCCCACCCGTCGCGGGGCCCAGGGCGGTCGAGTGGATCGCGATCACGGCCCGCAGGCCCGAATCGCTGTCGTTGCAGATCACGACCTTCTTGAACCGGTGCTGCTGCATGTAGTCGAGAATGCGGGCGTCCATGATGCGATGTCCTTCGAGGCGTTGTATGGGGGAAGTGTGGTACGGCGTGCTGGTTGAGGTGAGGGTTACGGCGATGGTTGTGGTGTGAGGCGATGCATGCAGTACGTCACACCGATGTTGTGAGCGGCCGGGCGAGGTCGGCGAACGCGGCGGCGCTGGCCGTTCGCCAGGCGGCGACGTTGCGTTCCTTCACCTCGTCGAAGCCGCGGACCTGGCCCGCGAGGGCCAGTGCGGCAACGACCCGATCGTAGGTCGCTGGGTAATCGTCGGTCGCCGCCCCGGCCAGGCAGGCCAGCGCCGTGGCGACCTGGGTGCGGTACTCATCGGCGAGCGCCCGCTCCATCCGCCGATGGGCGGTTCGGCCGAACACGTCGAGCCAGGTGCCACGCACGCGCCGACCGGCGGCGAGCGTCCCGAACACCGGGGCCGCCGAACGCCGCACGCCGACCTTGCGGTGCAGCCCGAATCGCTCGAGCACCGGCGGTTGCAAGAGGTACGTGCGCGTGGCCCCTTCGCCGAATTCGGCGGTCACCGACTCGGCGAAGACGCGGGCCCGATGGAGACGGGCGACCTCGTACTCGTCCTTATAGGCAATCAAATGGTGCAGTTCGCGGGCAACTGTGAGGGTCAACTCGGCCCGCCCTGGCAGCTCTCGACGGGCCGTCTCGGCCACCTTGTCGATGTACCGGCTGGCAAGGTCCACCGACTGATAGCCGATCAGGTTGGCCGCGCCATAGGCGACCAACTCCCGGGCGGCCGGGGGTATCTCGGCCTCGATTCGATCCCGCAACGTGGCCGGGAGCGCATCGATCGCCGCGGGAGTGGGCGCCGGAGACACCATCGCGGCAACGGCATCGGGACGGGCGACCACGGCGCGACCAACCCGGAACGCGGCGAGGTTTCCGGCCACACCGGCCCCGTTCAATTCGATGGCCCGCTCGATCGCGGCCGCCCCGAACGGGAGCAGACCGTTTTGGAAGGCGATGCCGAGCATGATCACGTTGATCGGCATGTGATCGCCGAACAGCGCCTGGCTGAGAGATTCGGCGTCGAGATGGACGGCGCCATCGGGCCTGGTCACGTTGGTGATTCGATCGAGCAATGTCGTCGATGACGGCCCGACGGCGGCTACATCGCGGACTTGCGGACCGGTCGGGGCCATCGCCGTGTTGACCACCCGAAACGTCCGCTGCGGGCTGCACCGACCAACGTTGACGTCCTGGGCGGCGGTGACGGCGTCGAAGGCGAGCAGCACGTCGGCGCGGCCGAGCCCGATCTGGTTGCCACCGGCGATGGGGGTCGACGAGACCCGCAGGTGAGACACGACACTGCCCCCCTTCTGCGCCAACCCGGTCTGATCGAGGGCCGTGGAGTACATGCCGGCCAGGCGGGCGGCGACGCCGAGGATCTGGTTGACCGTCACCACCCCGGTTCCCCCAACCCCGGTCATCAGCAGGTCGATCGAGTCACCGACGCGTCGCTCGGGGGCGGGTAGCGAGTCGAGGCCGAGCTTGGACAGGTCGGGTATGGCGCGCCGGACGCGACCGGGAGTCACCTTGACGAAGGCCGGGCATCGTCCTGTCGTACATGTCTCGTCCATGTTGCAGCTGGCCTGGTGGATTGTGGTTTTGCGCCCGAGGATGGTGTCGACCGGTTGGACCGACAGACAGTTCGACTGCACTCCGCAATCGCCGCAGCCTTCGCACACCGCCTCGTTGATCATGATTCGATGCTGGGGGGTGGCGGCCAGGCCGCGCTTGCGTTTTCGGCGCAGGTCGGCGGCGCAGGCCTGGTCGTAGACGACGACGGTCACTCCGGGGACCTCGCGGAGCACCTCTTGGGCCTCGACGACCCGGTCACGCTCCCACGCCTCGACGTCGGCAGGCAGTTCGGGTCGCCGGAAGGCCGGGTCGTCGCTGACCACGATCACCCGGGCGACTCCTTCGGCGAGGAGCAGCCGAACGATCGAGCCGAGGGGCAGGTCGGCATCGTGGCGCTGGCCGCCGGTCATCGCCACCGCGCCGTTGTACAGCAGCTTGTAGGTGATGTTCGTCCCGGCGGCGACCGCCTGGCGTACGGCCAGCGAACCCGAATGGAGGAACGTGCCATCGCCGATGTTCTGGATCAGGTGAGGTGTCTCGGTGAAGGGCGCAGCACCGACCCACTGGATTCCCTCGGCCCCCATCTGGACGATGTTCTCGGTGTGGCGATCCATCCAGATCGCCATCGTGCTGCAGCCGACCGCACCATTGGCGAGCGAACCATCGGGTACTACCGTCGAGCGATTGTGGGGGCATCCCGAGCAGAAATACGGTGTGCGGGAATCGGTCGCGGCGAGCGGGATGAGTCGCCGCGGCGCCGCGCTCGGAGCCGGTTCCGGACGGAGCCGGTCGGGGCCGATGCGGGCCGAGAGCCGAGCTCGCAACACGTGGCGGATGCGGTCGGCGTCGAGTTCACCGTGGCCCGGCAATAGGGCGTGCTCGGTCTCGTCGCGCTTGCCGACGATGCGTGGCGCGTTGGCCGTGCCGTAGAGCGCGTCACGCAGGAACAGTTCGATGAACGCCCGCTTCTCCTCGACGACCACGATCTCGTCGAGACCTCGGGCGAAGCGACGTACGACTCCCTTCTCGAGCGGATGGATGGCGCCGAGTTGCAGTACCCGCACGCCGAGGGCATGAGCGGCGGCTTCGTCGAGCCCGAGGGCGGCGAGGGCATCGAGCACGTCGCGGTGGGTCTTGCCGGCGCTGACAATGCCGATCCAGGCATCGTCGGGGTCGATCACCAGGCGGTTGACGTCATTGGCCGCCAGGAACTTGCCGACCGCGTGGGCCCGCGTCTCGTGCAGCTGGCGTTCCTGTTCGAGACTGCCCGGGGCGAGCAACAGCGGGTTCTGGGTATGCGCCCACGGCCGGCCGTCGACCTCGATCGCCGGCAGCACCGGAGTCGCGGCACCGCCGAGTCGGACCGTCGAGAAACCGTCGGCCACGTTGGTGACGATCTTCATCCCGACCCATGAACCGCAATAGCGCGACAACGCGAAGCCGAGCAGGCCGAGCTCGAGCACCTCTTGCACGGTGCCCGGGTACAGCACGGGCATCTGGGCGTCGAGCAGGGCGAACTCCGATGCTGAAGCCACCGTCGACGACTTCGCCGACGGGTCGTCTCCGGCGATGGCCAACACCCCACCGTGGCGACCGACGCCGGCGATGTTGGCGTGGCGGAATGCATCTCCGGTGCGATCGACTCCTGGCCCCTTGCCGTACCACATGCCCAGCACGCCGTCGTAGCGAGGGTTGGGGAACGTGTTTGCCAGCTGCGAACCGTAGATCGCCGTGGCGGCGAGATCTTCGTTCACCCCGGCGAGAAACCGCACATGGTGCTCATCGAGGAGCGGGCTGATGCGTTGGAAGGCAACATCGAGGCCCCCGAGGGGCGAGCCGCGATAGCCGCTGACCAAGGTGGCCGTGCGCAGGCCGGCGACCCGATCCCGCCGATGTTGGTCGAGCGGGAGGCGCACCAACGCCTGAATCCCCGACATCACGACGTCGCCGTCGAGGGCGAGATACTTGTCCTCGAGCGAGACGTCAGCCATGGGTTGCAGGGTACGCAACCAAGCGGAGCGCGGGATGTTGAATTCGGCGCCAGTTTCCGCCGGTTCGCCGCCATCGTCGACGCGGACCTCGTCGGCCGGGGTTTGAGCGTGACGATCTTCGCCGACCTCATCTCGAACGCGCCCGAGTCGGTGGAGCGGTTCGAGGCGCTGGTGCTCGCCATGAACGGAGCCGTCGACGTCCGGCGGATGTTCGGTCGTCCCGACTACATCATCACCGTCGAGACCCGCGACCTCGCCGGCTACGAGGAGCTCTACCAAACCGACCTCGCCCAACTCCGCCAGGTCGCCCACATCGAATCGCACATCCCCATGCGAGTCCTGCGCGACCGCACCAGCCCCCCGTAAACGATGGCAGCGGCGTGTACCGCGTCGATGATCTGGCGGTATTGGTGTGGGCTCACGCACTCATGGGCGTCGCGGTGGGCGAGGCGGTCGAGTCGCCGTCGTTGTCGCCGCGCATCGCCCACTTGTCGCCTGCCAGCACCCGGGCGAGTACCCAGCAGGCGGTCATTCCGGCGGCAGCGAATCCATATGCGGCGGCGCGGCCGTGGTGTTCGTAGAGGTAGCCGGCGAGGAGCGCGGTCATACCGCCGACCAGGGTTTCCATCCCCCCGAGCAGGCCGTGGCCGGCCGCCTGGCGGTCGGCGGGAAGGGTCATGCTGGCGGCCACCGAAGACGACGACACGCTGAGCCCGTCGACCAACGAGTGGCAGAATGCGATGAAGAACATCTGCCGGGCGGTCGACATCAGGCCGTAGCCGGCGATGAACACCGACTCGAGAGCCAGGCCGAGCACACCGACGCGGAAGGGGCCGACCCGTTGCGCCAATCGTCCGCTGAGCCGTCCCATCACGATCAACGGGACCGCGAACATCGTGATCCCGAGGTTGGCGACCCAGGTGGAGGCCTGCAAGTCATCGAGGACCAGCGACCACAGGGCGTCGAAGGTGCCGATCATCAAGAACAGCCCGCAACCGATCGCCACCGCGGCGGCGAAGGTGCGGTTGCGCAGCAGGTCGAACGCCAGCCGCGGCGTTGGTTCGGCACCGGCCTCGGGCTCGTTGAGCGGGATTCGCATCACCAGCGGCAGGCAGGCGAGCGTGACCGCGCCGACGAACAGGAATGGCGCGGGCAGCCCGAACGGCCCGGCGAGCACCGCTGAGATCGCCGGGCCGATGGCGAACCCGAAGATGTCGGCCGACAGGACCAGCCCCAGATTGCCGCCCATGTCACCGTGATCGCTGAGCACGACCACTCGGCGGATCGCCGGATGGGCGATACCGACGCCGACCCCCATGACGAACCGCCCGACGAGAAGCTGCGGCGCCGAGGTGCCGTAGGCCATGACCAGAAGCCCCACCAGGTTCAGCAGCACCCCGCCGACAATGAACAGTCGGACGTGGCCGCGATCGGCGAGCGGGGCGATGAAGAACTGGGACACGACCGACGAGAGGAAGCCGATGGCGACGATGCCGCCGAGCGCCGTCTCCGAAACTCCGAACCGGTCGCGGTAGTCGTCGAGCAGCGTGAACAACACCCCATAGCCCGACGCCATCACGGCGGTCAGCGCGCCGCACGCCACGATCGTCATTCGTGAACGCATCTGCACGACGTTACTGCCCCGGCCATCGTTGACCTGGAGGGATTCTGGCGCCGATCTGCCAGGATCGCAGGGTGTACTTCGATGATGACGCCGACGTGGATCGGGCCCCGATCTGTCCCTCATGTGGGGTCACAGCGCTGCCGGCCCACCTGTCGCACGTGATCGACTCTGATTTCGTCTGCGACAACGACGAATGCGAGGGGTACGGCGACCCGGTGTAGCCGCGGGTGGGAGTCGTCAGGCGGTCAGCGTCTCGATCGCCATCACGGCAACCTCCCCTTCGGCGATGGAGCCGAGGTCGGTCGACCAGCCACCGTCGCGTCGTTGGCGGCTGACGAGTTGCCGCCTGGCGCGCCCGGCGGCGTTTGATTCGGGCATGGTGACGGCCGACCAGGCGAGCCAGGCCGGGTCGAGGTCGTTGATCACATCGACCACGGGGTCGAGGGTGGCCAGAGCCAGGTCGTCGTCGCCGACGGTCAACAGAACGCGGGCCGCCAACCATTGGGCGGCGATCGGGCCGGGGACTGAGCCATCGGTGCGGACCCGTCGGCGCAGTACCTCAGCGGCTCGGCCGACCGCCGCCCCGTTGACGCCGACCAGGGCCGAGCCTGCCAGCGCCGTGAGATAGACCCGCGCCTCGAGTTGATCGGCGAGCCACGGCGGTCGCGGCCCCGGGGTGATCTCATCCCACGATCCGTCGGCCTGCTGGTTGGCGAGCAGGAACTTGGCCCCTTCGACGCGCATCGCCCGTAAGTCGTCGCCGGTGCCCAAACCGCCGAGCTGAAGCAACGCATGACAGGTGCCCTCGATCGAGGCGTGCGGTCGTGACCAGCATGCCGCCCACGCCCCACTGGTCAATTGACCACCCGAGATTTGGGCGACTAATCGCTGGTCAGGGGCCTCATTGCGCAATCGATGGGCGACACGAGCCCGATCGAGTCGACTGCCGTGGCGGTCGACGAACTCAGCGGCGCGGGATACGGTGGACTCGAACTCTCGGGCGGCGAACATAGGTTCGATTCTGACCGAACAAGTGTTCGTGTGTCAACAAAGATTCAAAGATTCTCTGGACTCGTTACGGCACTGAGCCTGCCGGTACGACCCACTCGGCGCTCTGGCCCGTGATCGCGCTGATTCGGTCGTAATCCGCCTCGTAGTGAATGACGGTGACGCGGTGTCGCTCGGCCGACGCGGCAATCAAGAGGTCCGGCAGCGGAACCGTTCTCATCTGACCGTCATTCCAGAGCGCCTGTTGGACGTCGAGCGCCCGCCGCCAATCGATGTCCTCGATGGTGAGCCATTCGTAGCCGAGCCACCGATCGTGGCGGACCTCGGAGAGTTCGGCCGCGGAGCGGGTCGACCACAGCAGCTCGAACTCGATCACGGCGCAGGTCGCGACCATCCCTGCCTCGATCATCGGCGTCAATCTGTCGGAGAGCGGCCCTCATTGTATATCATCGCAGCGGTCATCAGGCTGGATCTCAGACGGCGAACATGCTCCGGCGGGGGGCGGGGGTGACCACCGTGGCGCCTTCGAGTGAGCCGATCGGGGTGATGCACAGCCGGGTTTCCACGCCGTTGACGACCGATTCGCACTTGCCGCAGATGCCTTCCTGGCACCCGCGCTTGGGTCGGGTGTGGGCGGCAACCTCACGGATCGCCTTCAGCGCAGCCATCGTCGGGTCGGCGTGGATGGCGTAGAGCACTCGGTCCACCGTCACGTTGACGGTGATCGGCGGCTCGCCGTTGCCTGCGAATCCTCCGCCGTCGAACGCGGGTGTTGGGGCGGTCGGCTCGATCTCGGGCATTGGGGCACCGTATGGTCAACCGGGGGTCGAGGGCCAGCCCGACGGTCTGCTATCCGGAACGGTGTCCTTGTCCTCGGAACAGTTGGTGTGCACGGTTCACACATCGGGGGTCCGCGCCGCCTCGGGCGAACGCGGGACGTCAACCCTCGGATGTTTGGCCGACAGAAGGAGCCGATTGTGGCATTTGATGGTGAAGACTTCGTGCGAGTCGATGCGGGCCGAACTCGTGGCGTCGGGGCGCACGCTCGACCAGGCCGATTGGGTCAAGCGGGTCGAGCAGGGTGAGGCCACCCCGCAAGATCTCGTCGGCTGGGCCCGCCAGCACTACTGGGGAGTCACGTATCACACCCGTCGGTTCCTCTCGATCTGGGTCGGCCGCATCCCCTACGAGATGACCGAGGCGACGATCGAGAACATCGGTGAGGAAGTGCTCGGTATCCAGTCGAAGTCGGGCTTCGGCCACCTGCACTGGCTGTTCGAGTTCACCCGCGCCCTGGGTGCTCCCGACGAGGCGATCACCCAGGCCACCCCCAACGTCGACGCCGTGCTGTAGCGAGAGCTTCCTCTACAACCTGGCCCACCAGCGGCCGTGGTACGAGTTCCAGTTCGGCGCCTCAGCTCGGCATCGAGAACCAGATTCCGCCGGCCTACATCAAGGTCGTCGCCGGCTTCAAGGAGCACTACTCCGACATCCTGAAGCCCGAGGACTACGCCTTCCACACGATCCACATCACCGTCGACGAAGATCACGGTGGCCACGTCGGGCCGTTCGCCGAGCAGTACCTCGACACCGACGAGAAGCGCCGTTCGGCGCGGGCCGCCTACTTCGCCGGCGCCGAGGCGACCCGCCGCTGCTGGGATGCCTTCGAGGGTGTCACCTGGTGACCACGCACACGGTGTTCTTCGACGAGTACGCGGATGACCACCATCCGATCGTCGGAGGGAAGTGCGCCAGCCTCGGGGCGATGACGATTGCCGGCCTGCCCGTGCCGGCGGGTTCGCGGTCACGACGCACGCGTTCAACATCTCGGTCGGACGTCATGGGGCCGGGGCCGAGATCTGGTCGTATCTCGACGGGTCTCGACACCTCCGATATGGCTGCACTCTCGGCCGCGGGAACGGCGTGTCGCCAAGCGGTGCCGCGACCATGGAATGCCGACCGACGTCGAGGCGGCAATTCGGGCTGGCTACCAGGAGTTATGCGATCGCGTCGGCCGATCGCCGACGTGCCCGTCGCGGTGCGCTCAGTCGGCGACCGCCGAGGACCAGCCCGACGCCAGCTTCGCCGGTCAACAAGACACCTACCTGTGGATCCACGGGCGCAGACGAGGTGATCAACCACGTCATGCGCTGCTGGGCGAGCCTGTACACCGACCGGGCCATTGCCTACCGCCACGAGCAGGGCTACGCCAGCCAGCACGTCGCGATGGCCGTCGCCGTCCAGCAGATGGTGCTGCCGAGGCGGCCGGCGTGGCCTTCACCCTCGACCCGACCAACGGCGATCGCGTCGAAGGTGGTCATCGACTCCGCCTTTGGGCTCGGCGAGACCGTGGTGTCGGGCGTCGGTCACGCCCGACAACTTCGTGGTCGACAAGGTCGTGTTCGAGATCGTCAAGCGCACCGATCTCGGCCAAGGAGGTGGAGTGCATGCGTCGCCGATGGCGACCGGTCGTCCACCGCCCTGCTCGGCCGAGCGGTCGACCGAGCCGAGCATCACCGACGCCGAGGTCAAGGCGGTTGCCCGCTTGGCCCGCCAGGCCGAGAAGCACTTCGGCCGACCGCAGGACATCGAATGGGCCGTCGTCGGCGAGCACCATCCATCTGCTCCAGTCGCGGCCCGAGACCGTGTGGAGCAACAAGCCCCGCCCGAGCGTCCGACCGGCGTTCAGTCGGGCGTCAGCGGAATCGTGAACACGCTGCTCAACCCGGTCAAGGCGCGAAAGTCCAAGTAGCGACACCAATGGGTGAGCCTGGGTCGGGCTGGAGCCCGCCCAGGCTCACGCATCTCATTCAGAACACACATCATCAATCAGGGGAAATGACATGACAGAGACTCGATTCGGCAGCCCGTTCGATCAGCCACGCCGCAGGGCGCCGAGGGTTGGGAGGAGCTGTACAGCTACTCGCTGCTGTTCAGCGAGCAGCGCAAGGACTACGAGGACAACGTCTTCTGGTTCCGCGACTGCGATCCACCTGCCCACGGTCATGCCGCCGTTGGACATGACGCTCGTGCAGTAGGCGTTCGCCTCGCTCGGCGCGTACAACAGCCGCCACTACATCGTGCCGCCGGCCAATGGGCATCGATGTGCGCGATTCTCAACGGCTGGATGTACCTCACCGCCGGTACCGGTGATGGCCGACCCGAGGAGATCCCGGCGCGTGTCCCGCACTTCATGGAGCGCGCCGGGTTACTACTTCGGCAACTGGAACGACATCGAGGACAAGTGGCTGGTCAAGGCGAAGGACATCATCGCCCAGCTCGAGGCGATCTCGTTCGCCCCGCTGCCCGACATGGTCGACCTCGAAGTCGTCACCTCGGCCGTCGGCAAGTCGAACCTCTACGACCTGCAGCACTGCGTACCACCAACTGCTCGACGCCGCGCTGTAGTTGTGGCAGTACCACTTCGAGTTCCTCAACCTCGGCTACGCCGCCTATCTCGACTACTTCGTGTTCTGCAAGCAGGTTTTCCCGAACATCCCCGACCTGGCGATCGCCAAGATGGTCGCCGGCATCGAGGTCGACCTGTTCCGCCCCGACCAGGAGCTGCGCAAGCTGGCCCGCTCGGCCGTGGCCGCCGGGCTCGGCGACGCGCTGTGCGAGGGCACGGTCGACGAGCGCGCTCGGCCGCAGTGAAGGGCATGCCCGGCGGCGACGCGTGGCTGGCCGAGTACGCAGGGCGCCCAGTACCCGTGGTTCAACTACTCGAACGGCTCGGGCTTCTACCACACCGATGCGGTGTGGGCCGACCGAATCGACATCCCGTTCTCGTTCATGCGCGGCTACATCCGCAAGCTGCAGGCCGGCGAGGAGATCGACACTCCGGTCGAGGCGGTCATCGCCGAACGCGACCGGGTCGCCGAAGAGTACGCTCGACCTGCTCGACGGCGACGACCTGGCCAACTTCGAGGCCAAGCTCGGGCTTCGAGCCGCACCGTGTTCCACTACGTCGAGAACCACAACTTCTACGTCGAGCACTGGGGTCACTCGGTGATGTGGCGCAAGATCCGCGAGCTGTCGAACGTGTTGTGAAGGAGGGCTTCTGGGCCGACGACGACGACATCTTCATGCTCAAGCGCGAAGAGTGCCCGACGCGATCACCGACCTGACGTTCGCGTGGGCGGCCGGCAGTCGAGCCGCGTGGCCAGTACGTATTGGCCCGCAGATGGTCGCCCGGCGCCGCAGGATGCTCGCCGCGTGCCAGGCGTGGGACGCGCCACCGGCGCTCGGCGAGCCGCCCGAGGTCGTCGACCGAGCCGTTCACGATCATGCTGTGGGGCATCACCAACGATTCGATCGCGAAGTGGCTCGGCGGGGTGTCCGACGACGGTGGCCTGTGCGGCTTCGCCGCCTCGCCGGGCGTCGTCGAGGGCATCGCCCGGGTGCTGACCAGCGCCGAGCAGGTGGCCGAACTGCAGGACGGCGAGATCCTCGTCGCCCCGTTGACCGCGCCGTCGTGGGCGCCGGTGTTCCGCCGCATCGCCGGCACCGTCACCGACTCGGGCGGGATGATGAGCCACGCCGCGATCGTGTGCCGCGAGTACGGCCTGCCCGCGGTCACCGGTACGGCGTTCGCCACCAAGGCGATCAAGACCGGCATGCGGATCCGGGTCGACGGCAACAACGGGGTGGTCACGATCCTCGAGAGACTGATACGGTTGGCGCGGGTGGCCCGCGGACTTCGGTTCGTCGGCCACCCGCTACGTTGCACACCCGGGGAAGGGGCGTGGCCGGTGGACCAGCTGACGACGGTCACCAAGGCGCTGCAGGTGCTGCAGGCCTTCAGCTACGACCAGCCGGTGCTCGGCGTGTCGGAGCTGGCCCGCAGCTGGGGATGGGCAAGTCGAGCGTCCACCGGATCTTGTCCACCCTGCTCGAGGGGTTCGTGGCGAAGACCCACGACGACCGCTACCGCCTCGGCTGAAGCTGTACGAGCTCGGCCAGTAGGTCGTCACATCCATCGAGTTGCGCGAGGTGGCCCACCCGATCCTGGAACGGCTGCGCAACGAGAGCGGCGAGACCGTGCACCTGGCCGTGTTGGAAGGGACCGACGTCGTGTACGTCGATCGCATTCGAGTCGGCATCGACGCTGCGGATGTTCTCCAGGTCGGTCGTCGAGTGCCGGCGCATTCCACGTCGTCGGGCAAGTGCCTGCTGGCCTTCGGCACCCCGGCATCGACCGAAGCGGTCCTCAATGGCGGCCTGCCTCGGCTCGGGCCGCGAGGCATCACGACGAGGAGCACGTTTGTCGATGCCCTGCTCAAGATCCGTGCCGACGGCTATGCCGTCAGCGTCGAGGAGGGCGAAGTGGGCGTCATGTCAATCGGCGCGCCGATCTTCGGTCATGACGGTGGATGCATCGCGGCGGTATCGGCCGCCGGGCCGATGATTCGGATGAAGGCCGAGCGGATGCCGGTGTACGTGACCCAAGTGCGGCGCTGTGCGATGGAGATCAGCGAGGCGATGGGCTTCGGAACTCGGGCTCGACGTCCGGCGGGCTGACGGTGCTGCGCCGCTCGGTTCGTTCGGCCCGGGCTTCGGGGACCAGGACGGCGGCCGAGATGATCATCAACACCGCGGCGATGTAGGCCACGACGTGCAGCGAGAATCGCTCGACGACGATGAAGGCGAGGATCGGGGCGAACAAGGCCCGGACCCCGGTGAAGAAGGTGTGCAGACCCATGTAGTCGGCCACCCGGCCGGCGGGTGCGAACTTGGTCACCCATAGGCTCCACATCAGATCACCACCGGCGTCGCCATCCCGAGGACCACGGCTCCGATGATCAGGCCGATGTCGCTCGAACCCGGGAAGAAGCCGCGACGTACAGGGCGAAGAGCACGTTGACCACGACTGCGCGCGGCGAAGAACGACACCCGGTCGAACATCACGCCGAATATCGGGAGCGACGAGCCGGACCAGCGCCGGAATCGTCACCGTGAGCAGCACGATCTTGGCCGCGTTGGCGCCGACGCCGTACTTCTCGACCGCCAGATACTCGACGCGCAGGGGCAACAGCATCAGGTTGCCGAAGCCCATCAGCATCCACGCGCCCAGCGTCAGGCGGAGCTGGCGATCCTCGCCGAGGAGGTGGAAGTGGGGCCATGGTCGGTTGGCGCCGGCGATGCGGGGCAGCGACTCGGAAGGGATCTGCGCCGACAGAGCGCCACGACCGCAAGCGCCACTGCGCCGACGATCATGACCGACCGCCACGGAGCCGAGATCGTCCTTCAGCGCCGCACCCATCGCCAACCCGGCGACCGCCGAGCCACCGCCGACCTTCAACGCCATCCCGCGGCCGACCCGCTTGCCGCGTTCGCGCACCGGGAAGTTCCGTTCGTAGGTGGCAACGATCAACGGCATCGACAGGTTCATCGCGGCGACGGCGACGATCGCTCCGATGGCGAACGAGACGACCGCCCCCGTTGCCGAGAGCAGACGAAACCGACGGCCCCGATCAGCGAGATCACCGCGGCGACGGTCATCGCCGGGCGCGACGAGCGACGGGCCGCTGCGGTGACGAACGGCGAGGCCAGCATGCCCAGCCCTCCGGCGGCAGCGATCGTGCCTTTGAGCATCCCCGAGGCGCCGAACTGCTTGATGGCGATGGTCAAGATCACCGATGACTCGAGCGGCACCAACACGCCGAGCGGCACCGACCGGGCAATATCGGCGATCTGGGTGCGTCGCACGATCGCCGGATCGTCACTGGGCTTCTGCGGTGCTGTCGAATGAGCAGATGTGACTGAATCGGCGATTTCCACCACGCTACCAACCCGCCAGGATCGCCTCCCGTGATGGTGAACTCCTGATTGTGACGGAATCACCACGTTGCGACTTGAACGCTCGAATGAGTCGACTTATCGTGCGATCAGATGGATCTTGATCTGGACTCCGCGATGCGGCTTGGCGTCAGCCGCCGAACGGTGTTGCGCCTGGGTGCGGTCGGTATCGCCGCCGTCGCGGCCGGGTGCAGCTCGAGCGATGGCGAAGCCGCACGTCCAGTCGCCGAATCGACGACGGCCTCGACGGTGGACTCGACCGCCAGCGTGACCACCCGCCCTGGCGGCCCATCCGACCCCGAATCAACCGCCGAGGAGTCGGACGACGGCGAATCTGCCACGGAGTTCGACGTTGTCGTCATTGGCGCTGGGATCGCCGGGCTGGCCGCGGCACGCGAACTGGCCGACGCCGGGCTAGCGGTGATCGTCCTCGAGGCCTCGGCGCCATCGGCGGCAGGCTTCGCACCGATCGGAGCCAGGGCGTCGCCTTCGACCTCGGCGCGAGCTGGATCCACGGCACCGAGGGAAACCCGATCACCGAGCTGGCGGCGAACAGGCCGGTGCACCGACGGTCGTTCTCGATTTCGGAGACGTCTCGATCTACGACCAGGGGGAGTCGCACGCTCGTTCGACGAGTTCGAAGCGGCCGAAGCGGCCTACGACAGCCTTGCTCGAGGCGGCGATCGAAGCAGGCGACGACGAGGTCTCGTTCGCTGACGTTGTCGCCGAGATCGAACCGGACTGGTTCGATGACCGCCTGCGGTCGTTCTTCACGTCGACCTACCTCACGTTCGACACAGGGGACCTCGACCGCTTGTCGTCGACCCTCCTCGACGAGGGCGAGGAGTTCGGAGGTGATGAAGCGGTGATGGCCGATGGGTACGACCACATCGCCGAGTTCGTCGCCTTTGGGCTTGACATTCGGACCAAGACACCGGTCATGGCGGTCGACCGTTCCGGTGACAGGGTGATCGTGTCGGCCGCCGATGGCCAGTATCATCGCCGTCGACGTTGTCGTCGCGGTGCCGCTTGGTGCTCTCAAGGCCGGCGCGATCGAGTTCGTACCCGAGCTGCCGGCCGAGCACCGTGAAGCGATCGACGGCATCGGCTTCAGCGCAGTGAACAAGTTCTTGTTCGTGTGGGACGAGTCGTTTTGGGACGACGTCGATTTCCTCGTCTACACGCCGACGCGTCGCGACATCTTCAGCTGGTTCGCCAATGTGAACTCGCTCGTGCCCCGGGCGCGAACGCGTTGATGACGTTCGCTTATGCCGACGAGGCGCAGGGCCAGCGAGTCCGAATCCGATGAGGCGCTGATCGAACTCGCCATGGTCATCTACGAGACTGTGTATGGCGTCGACATTCCCGAGCCGATCGCCATGGTGCGCAGTGCGTGGGTGAGTGATCCTTACATTCGCGGTGCCTACTCCTTCGCCGCGACCACCACCGAGATGGCGCACTTCGATCAGTTCGCAGCTCCGGCCGGACGCCTGTCACTTTGCGGGCGAACACACGAACCGCGACTACTTCTCGACAGTGCACGGGGCCTACCTCAGCGGGTTGCGCGCCGCCGAGGAGGTGAAGGCGTGATGGCCGAGAGCTCGAAGTTCCTCACCGATTGAGCGAGGGCCAGGGGTGGCCCGGTACCGGTGATCGGACTCGACTTTGCTACAACCGGGGTCGGTTGGGTGTCGAGAGGGACTGTGATGTCAGATTTGGGGATCAGTGGGCGCTTCGAGCGGGCCGAGGTTGAAGCGGCCTTCGCCGACTTCCGCCGCCGAGGAGTCGGCAGTCATGACTGGCCGAACTGGGCGGCGATCTTCACCGACGACGCGCTGTACGAAGAGCATCTCATGGGCACGTTCCATGGCCAATCAGCGATCTCGGAGTGGATCGTGGCGGCGATGGCCGACTATCCGGCGATGTCGCTGTGGATCGAGTGGGTGGGCGATCGAAGGCGACCACATCGGCTTCTACATCTGGAACAACCTGCCCGATCCGAAAGGCGTGGCACTGAGCGCTACGGCTTTCCGAACACGACGATGCTGCGTACGCGGGCGACGGCAAGTTCGAGTGGGAGGCCGACTTCTACAACCCGGCCGACGCCGAGAAGGTGTTCCGGGCGTGGCTGGATGCCGGTGGCCGCAAGCACACGCCGCCTGAACCGAGCCTTGCGGGGCATCGACGGTTGGGCCCCTGAGCCGTGGCATCCGCGTTTCCGCGCGACGAGATCGCAGCGCGAGTTCGACGCCTACCGGCGCCGGGCCGCGCTGGCCGTATCGACCGGCGACTGGAACCAGTGGGCCGACCAGTTCGCCGACGACGCGCACTACCTTGAACACCACTATGGATACTTCGACGTCGCAGGCCGCGATCCGTGACTGGATCCTGGGCGTGATGCAGCCGTTCCCGACGATGGAGTTCCCGCTCAAGTTGCACCCTTATCGACGGCAACCGCGTGTGCGCGCTGATCCCGAACGTGCTGCCCGACCCCACCCGGTGGCAGCGGATACTACGGCTTCGATGTGAACACCATCCTGCACTACGCCGGCAACGGCAAATGGAGCTATGAGGAAGACGTGTACAACCCCGGCGAGGCCGAGCAGTCCGTGGTCGGCGCTGGCTGAAAGCCGGCGGCGTGATCCCGACGTGATGTGGCGGCGGGCGAAGCGAGTGGTAGGTACGCTCGCCGCCTATGTCGAATGAGGTTGACCTCCCGCAGCGAGCCCGCGTCGTCGTGATCGGGGGTGGCGTGATCGGTTGCTCGGTCGCCTATCACCTGGCTCATATGGGCTGCCGAGACGTGGTCCTGCTGGAACGCGATCAACTGACCTCGGGCACGACCTGGCACGCGGCCGGGCTGATGGTCACCTTCGGGTCGACGTCGGAGACATCGACCGAGATGCGCAAGTACACCCGCGATCTGTACGCCCGCCTCGAGGCGGAAACGGGTCAGGCCACCGGGCTCGCCCAGGTTGGGTTCATCGAACTGGCTGCCGACGCCGGCCGGTTGGAGGAGTATCGGCGGGTCTCGGCCTTCAATCGCTACTGCGGCATCGACGTGCAGGAGATCTCGCCGCGCGAGGTCGGTGAGATGTTCCCGCTGGCCCGCACCGACGACCTGTTGGCCGGCTTCTACGTCGCCGAGGACGGCCGGGTGAATCCGGTGGATGTGACGATGGCGCTCGCCAAAGGCGCCCGCCAGCAGGGCGTACGCGTCATCGAAGGCGTCGCGGTGACCGACATCCTGCGCCGCGACGCGGTGGTGACCGGCGTGCGAACCGCCCACGGTGACATCGAGGCCGAGTATGTCGTCAATTGCGCGGGCATGTGGGCGCGGCAACTTGGCGAGCAGATCGGGGTCAACGTTCCGCTGCAGGCCGCCGAGCACTACTACCTGATCACCGAACAGATTCCGGGTCTCTCGCGGGACTGGCCGGTCATCGAAGACCCGGGTGCCTATGGCTACTACCGCGAGGAGGTCGGAGGCCTGATGATCGGCATGTTCGAGCCGGTGTGTGCCCCCTGGAACGTCGGCCGCATCCCCGACAACTGCTCGTTCGCCGACCTCGCCCCCGACTGGGACCGGATGGGACCGTACCTCGAGACGGCCATGCAGCGGGTCCCGATCTCGCTGGAGACGGGCATCCGCAAGTTCTTCTGCGGCCCGGAGAGCTTCACCCCCGACCTCAGGCCGGTGGTCGGCGAGGCTCCCGAACTCCGCAACTACTTCGTTGCCGCCGGGCTCAACTCGATCGGCATTCTGACCGGTGGGGGAATCGGCCGGATGATGGCCCACTGGATCATCAACGGCCGTCCCGATTGCGATGTCACGGGCATCAACATCGACCGGCTGCATCGGTATCAGTCGAACCCCGACTATCGCCGGACCCGCACCGTGGAGTCCCTCGGCAACGTCTACGCCTGCCACTATCCCGGCAAGCCGGTGCTCACCGCCCGCGGGGCGAAGCGATCACCGCTCCACGATCGGTTGGCCGCGCAGGGCGCCTACTTCAAGGACGTCAGCGGATGGGAGTCGCCAGGTTGGTACGCCGGACCAGGTGAAACCCCCGACCCGGGCGAGTTGACGTGGGGCAGGCCGGCCTTCTGGAACCAGTGGCAGACGGAGCACCAGGCGGCGCGCGAGGGCGTGATCGTGATGGACATGTCGTTCATGTCGAAGTTCCTGGTGCAGGGCCGCGATACGGGCCGCGTGCTCAATCGCCTCTCGACGGCCGATGTCGATGGTGACGTCGGGCGGATCACCTATACCCAGTGGCTCAACGATGACGCCAAGTTGGAGGCCGATCTGACGATCGCCAAACTCGCCGCCGATCGCTTTTTGGTGGTGGCGACCGACACGGCTCACCGCCATGTCGAGACGTGGATGCAGCGCCACATTGGCGACGGCCACGCCATCGCCACCGACGTGACATCGGGATGGGCGCAACTCAACGTGCAAGGCCCCCGATCACGGGAGTTGCTGCAGGAGCTGACCACCGTCGATCTCGCCGACGAATCGTTCGCCTTTCGCGATGCCAAGGAGATCGACATCGGATTCGCCCGAGTGCTGTGCGTGCGCATCACCTATCTCGGAGAACTCGGCTACGAGCTATACATCCCCGCCGAGCAGGCCGTTCATGTCTACGACCTGGTCGTCGCCGCCGGCAAGCCGCTCGGTCTCCGCCACGCCGGGCTGCAGGCCCTCGCCAGCCTGCGGATGGAGAAGGCGTACCGCGACTACGGCCACGACATCGACAACACCGATCAACTCGACGAGGTTGGTCTCGGTTTCACCGTCGATCTCGCCAAGCCCGCCGGTTTCATCGGCCGCGACGCGCTGCGTCGCCCGTCGCGCCGTCGGACCGGCGACTCGACGGCTCGCCCAGATCCTGGTCACCGACCGTGAACCGATGATGCACCACGCCGAGATCGTCTACCGCAACGGGGTGGCGGTCGGCTACACCCGGGCAGCGTCGTTCGGTCACACCCTGGGCGGGGCCGTGGGGCTGGCGATGATCGAGTCCGGCGAGCCCGTGACCCCGGCGTGGCTGGCCGCGGGGGAGTGGACGGTCGAGATCGCCGAACGCCGGTACCCGGCGGTCGCCTCTCTCCGCCCGCTCTACGACCCGACCAACGCCCGGATCCACGGCCGCCGTTGAAAACCCGTAGGGTCGGGGGTGCGCCCGCGAACCGGTCGGTCCGGGGAACCGGTGCATTGTCAGGCGAGGGTCATGTTCGGGTCGCCGGTGGCGTTGAGGCCGGTGCCACGGGTGCAGGTGCCGCCCTTGGGGGCCCCACCGTTGTACGCCTGGCGAACGCAGTTGCGCAGCGCCCGCTCACCCCAGTAGTTCGGGTGCAGCGACTCCTGCACGTAGTACGGTCCGGTCACGGTCGACAGCGTGCGGATCTGGGCGACCCATTCGGTCAAGTTGACCGCGTTGGCCGAGGTCCACGATGCGATCCCGGCGTTCTCCCGCAGGTTGACGGTGTTTTCGCACAACCGGCGGCCGTTGAATGCGGCGGCGATGTCCATCACCTTGACGTTGGTGCCCGAAGCGTTCGCCGCGTTCTTGACCGCGTTGTTGATCGTGGTCAGCGCCGTGGCGTTGGCCCAGTTGGCATCGTTGTTCCAGAATCCGCAGCCCCCGGTCGACTGGCGGGTGAAACCGCTCTGGCTATACCGGAACTGAGATCCATTGGGCACCGGTGACGGGTAGGTCTGGGTGACGATCGTGTACTGAGCGGTCGTGTAACCGGCCCCCGCCATCGCAGTTTTGATGTTGGTGATCGCGTTCTGAATGGCGGTGGTCTGCGCAGCGATGTTCGCCGCGGTGAAGTTGCTCGTGACCGAGGAGTCGTCGTTGCAGTAGTTGGGCCACAGCGACGACGAGGTAAGGAAGTTGGTGACGCAGGTCTGGATGATGTCGGCGAAGCTGAAGTTGTTGCCGCCGATCGACAGTTGGATCATCTTGACGTTGTGGGTGGCGGCGAACTCCTGCAACATCCGGGCTTGGCCCTTGTTGCTCCCGGACAGGTAGAAGTCGAGACCGGGCTTGAAGTAGCCGTCCGTCGACGTGAACGTCGACGTTTTAGCTCCTGAACAGGCCAAATTGAGGCTGTTGATGCCGCTGCCGATGATGATCTCGGCCGCCTTCGAACGATGGCACCGGTTGATCGCTTCGGCGGTGTTGGCGGCATTGTCGAAGTAGGCGGTGGGGCCCAACGCGTCGACCGACGACGACGATGAGTTCGAGTTCCCCGCCCATCGGCCACCCTCGCCCGAGATATACGAGTCACCGACGCTGACGACCCACGGGGCACCTACCCCGGGACCGTCGGCGTGGGCCGCCTGCGGAGCGGCGAATGCTCCCAGACCGGCGCTCACAAGCGAGACCGCGACAACGACATGACGACGCATGGAAACCCCCAGTGGTTGGACCGCCACAGACTATATGTTACCCATTGGTAGGTTCGGAAGGGCCGAGTACCGTTTCTGCGATGGCAATCAGCGATTCTGACTCGTCGCGGATCGGTCCCACCGATCGTTCGGAGACCGACGACGGCCGGGCGACACTTGGTGCGCGGCTTGCGCTGCTGACGATGGTGATCTTCTTCGGTGGGAGCCTTCCGGGTTACAAGCTGGCGGCCGAGAGTTTCGGCCCGGCGACCACGAATCTCGGTCGGTTCGTCGTTGCGGCGCTGCTCATGGTGATCGTGGCCCGCAAGCGGCTGCACACGGCCAGGTCCGAGTTCCGTCGGCTGTTCGTCGTCGGCATGTTTGGCATCGGCCTGATGGCGGTGTTCATGGCGATCGGGGTCGACCAGGGTTCGGCAACCATCGCCTCGATCGTCGTGGGTCTCGAGCCGATCGGCGTGGCGCTGGCCGGGGTGTTGTTGGTCGGCGATGCACCGAGCCGGCGAGCGATCGTCGCCCTCGTCATCGGGTTCCTCGGTGCCCTGGTGGCGTCGGGAGTCTTCAGCGAGCGAGGGGGCGAGTCGACGTTGGTGCCGATCGTGCTCTTACTCGGCACCGTGGTGACGTTCTCGATCTATACGGCGATGGTTCGCCGGGCCCGGGTCGGGGTCGACCCGTTGGCCGTCGCCGCAGTCACCCAACTCGGTGCGCTGACCTTCGTCGTGCCCGCCTGTTTGCTCGACGTGTTCAACGGAGGAATGGTGCGGGGTGGTTCGGTGACTCCCAAGGCGGCCGTGGCGGTGGTGTACCTGGGGGTGGGTTCGGCCATTGCCTACTTGCTGTTGTGCCTCGTCCTGGCCAACCAGCCGTCGAACCGGGTGGCCGTCTCGATGTTTCTCACCCCGTTGTTCGGCGTCATCTTCTCGTGGTGGGTGGTCGGGGAGGACCTCCATTGGCGCACGGCGGTCGGCGGCGGACTCGTACTCGTTGCCGTAGCGATCAGCGAGGGATTCGTCTTGCGCCAGGCGCTGGACTAGACCCGGCCGCTGATCGAACGACGATCAGGCGCGGACGGCCTTGCGGCGGGTGAAGGCGGTCAGCATCAGGCCGAGGCCAAGGGTCAACGTGCCGACCATCGCCGTCGGTCCGGCCTGATCGGGACCCGTGGCCGGGAGCAGGAAGGTCGGGTTGACCAGCGTGCTGACCGGGGCGGGAGTGGTCGACGGAGTGATTCGATCGTTGGTGATCCGACCAGGACAGACCGGCGTGATCGCGTCGGCCCCGGCGACCGGGGAGGCGGCATCGGTGTAGCCGTTGGTGCGAACCGGGCAGATCGTCGGCACGGTCTCGACCGGCACGGGCATGGTGGTCGGGGCGACGGTCGTGGGCTGCTCGACGGTCGTGGGTACCTCGGTGGTCGGCACCACGACGGTGGTCACCTCGGGGACGGTCGTCGTCGGCTCGATCGGAGGCTGCGTGGTGGGCGGAGCCGTGGTGGGGGGAATCGTGGTTGGCGTCGTCGGGCACTCTTGGATCGACACGGCGACGCCGTTGCCCTTCTCCCGCAGCACGGTGCCATCGGCGTCGTGCCACTGCACCCGGATCGTCGTGCCGGCGAACCGAGCGCCGAGCGGAGTCATCTCCGACACCTGCCACGTCGTGGTGGTGTAGTCGACGCCGTCGCGGCCGAAGTCAATCGTGACGTAGCCACCCTCGGGCTGTTCGATCGAGACATGCCACTTGGCGAACGACTCGGCGCAGTTCGACTGGCCCTTGCTGCCGGCAAAGGCGGCGGTGGGGAGGGCCATCGCAGCTCCGGTGGCGGCGATGATGGCGGCGGGGAGGATTCGCTTGTTCACTGTAAGTCTCGACTCTCTTGGTTCCGGTGGGGCACCGTCTGGTTGGTTGGTCACTCAGCGCCCGCTGGATTTGCTCGTCCGCCCCGGGTGGTATTTCCAGAGGAACGAGTGGTACTCAAGCCGCGGCAAGTTGCGGTTTCATTGCGAAATCGGCCAGTGGTCCACGCGGCCCGGAGCCGAACGACCCACAAAAGCCCTGTTGAGAGCATGTATGGTCCGTGTGACCCACGATCAAGGCGTTTCAAGCGCCTGACCGGAGGTTCCGAGGAGGTGACGACGTGAACGCACCTCGACGGATCGAAGGTCCAGCCGCGCGGGTTGGCGCGCCGGAGCACGGCCCATACGGATGAGCACCGCCGTGAACGAGCGCAAGCCCGATGGTGCGTCTGGCGTCGACGCTGCTAGCGCGTCGCGCTCAGGTGATCGAGATCACGAAGGTGATGGCGATCGGTGCCGACGACTGGGTGTTCATGATCGGCGTCGGTGTGTTGTCGACCGCGGCTATCTCGCCCGCAAGGTACGAAGCCAAACGTGCTGGGGCTTGCCCCGACGCGGTCAGCGGTGGCGCACGGTGAACGGAGGTCGGCGGCGAGTCACTGCCAGCAGCGTCAAGCCGAGGCAGAGGGCGACGACGGCGGCAATCGTCGACGAGCTGGCCGACCCCGGGCCGGTCTCGGGCAGGATGTCGGTCGGGCTGGGGCCCGGGCGGGTGGTGCTCGGCACCGGACCGTTGGAGTCTGAGGCGATCGTCGTGGTCGGCCCGTTGGAGAGCGAATCGACCGTGGTCGTGGTGGCCGCCGTCGTCGATGTCGCCGGTCCAGCCGTGGTGGCGGTCGCGGCGGTCGTCGTGGTTGCCGCAGCTGTTGTGGTTGTTGCCGCGACGGTGGTTGTCGTTGCGACGACGGTTGTGGTGGTCGGGCAATCTTCGACGACCACGGCGACCCCCTTGCCCTTGGTGGTCAGAACGGTCCCGTCGGCCGCGTGCCAATAGATGCGGTACGTGGTTCCCTCGAATCGGGCCCCGAGCCCGATGAATCCGGGGCTATTCCACTCAGTTGTGGTGTAGTCGACGCCGTTGACCCCGATATCGACCGTCACGTAACCACCGGGGGGCTGCGCCAACGATTGATGCCATTCGGCGAACGACTCGCTACACGTCGTGCGAGCCTTCGAACCGGCGAATGCCGAGGCGGGAAGGCTGACCAACGCCGTGCCGGCGGCGATGATCGCGGCCGCTGACTTGACGATCTTCTTCATGGGTGTACCTGCCGTTCCGCCTGGCTCAGCCAGGCGTTTGCGATCGATGGAACGATCTTGCTGCAACCTGAATATGATTAAGTGCACAGCGTAGCCAAATATTCTGCGTTGACTCATAGCGTAGAACACCCGGTGGCGAAAGTAAGCAGGTCAATCGGGTCATTTGTTGGTCAGCTTTTTCTGGTCGGGTATTCGAGACCTCACGTTGAGTGGGATAGATCGATGGTTGGGTCGGACCAACGCGTCACACTCCGTTCACAGTGCTTCCATCGGGGGGAAACACCCACTCCGTATGGTCATCGTCATGCCCGAAGGAACCGCGCCCCCTCAGTTCCCTCAGGCATCGCGCCCGTTCCGAGCCGACTCGGTGGCTCGGAACGGGCGGTGCTGGCCGTCATCGTCGAAACCCCTGGGCGGGTGATCAGCCGACCTGAGCTGGCTCGACGCGCCGGATTACGCGATCTGAGCGAGCGACGGATCGACGCCGTGATGGTCACGTTGCGCCGATCCCTCGGTGCCGATGCGATCCGCACCGTTCGCCGAAGGGGCTGGATGCTGGAGCTCGACAAGGTTGCCGAGGCCGGCGACTTGCTCACCGGCTGCTGACCCTCATGCTCGCGGCATCATCGTCTCTTGACATTGGCGCGGTGCTTTTCGACGTTTTGGTGGTCTTGTTCGCCGCCAAAGCCGCGGCGGAACTGGCCGAACGCCTGCGGATTCCAACGGTCCTCGGTGAGATCGTCGCTGGGGTGCTCGTGGGCCCGTCCGTTCTCGGCCTGGTCGATCGCACCGATTCGTTGGCGGTCCTTGCTGAGCTTGGTGTCCTGCTCCTCCTGCTCGGCGTTGGCATGGAGATGGACGTCGGCGAGCTGATCAAGGTTGGCCGGTCGTCGATGTTGGTGGCGGTTGGCGGCGTCGTCGTCCCGTTCGCAGTGGGAACCGCGGCGGCAATGGCTCTCGGGCAGGAGACGACGACGGCCGTATTCATCGGGGCCGCCCTCACCGCGACCAGCGTGGGAATCACCGCTCGGGTGTTCGGCGACCTGGGGGCCCTCGGCACGAGCGAGGCGCGCGTGGTGCTCGGCGCGGCCGTGGTCGACGATGTGCTCGGCCTGATCATCCTGACCGTCGTTGCCAAACTGGCCACCGGAGGCGGGTTCTCGATCGTCTCGGTGACCGGCACGTCGGTACTGGCGATCGGGTTTCTGCTGGTCACCGGGGTTGTCGGTCGGCGGGTCGTGCCGTCCTTGCTCGGTGGGGTTGCTCGCCGGGCGCGGGGTTCGGGAACGCTGGTGGCGGTCGCGCTGGCGATGGCGCTCGGATTTGCCGCCCTCGCCGATCTTGCCCATCTCGCTCCGATCATTGGGGCGTTCATGGCCGGGCTGGCACTGTCGGGGTCGCAGGTGGCCCCCCGCGTCGAGCGGGAACTTGCCCCGATCGGTCACGTTTTCATCCCTGCCTTTTTCCTGCAGATCGGGATAGAAACCGATCTGAGAGCGATGCTGTCGCCGACGGCGCTCGGTCTCGCCGCAGTACTCAGTGTGTTGGCGATCCTCGGCAAGATGGTCGCGGGGCGGCTTGCGTCGGGGGCCGGCGACCGGTTGCTGATCGGGCTCGGGATGATCCCCCGTGGCGAGGTCGGGCTGATCTTCGCCGGGCTCGGACTGAAATCTGGGGTGCTCGATAACGATCTCTATGGTGCGCTGATTCTCGTCGTGCTGATCACCACGATCATCACGCCACCATTGTTGCGTTGGCGCACCAACTCGGCATCGTCGCCTGGGGTCAACGAGCCGTTGGCCGACGAGTTCCTGGAATTGGCGATTGCCGCCGCCCGCCGGGCAGCCCTCGACCTGTCGGCGACCCAGCCGACGGTCGGTTTCGAGCACTCGATGTTGTCGCGCCGTGGCCTGCCATTGACGTGGAATCGAGCCGCCTCGCTGGGCTTCGTGGAACTGCTCAGGTCGGGGACCACTCGTTCGTGGCGGCTGCTCGAAGGGGCCGGCGTGATCGACCGGGCGCTCCCCGAGGCCAGCGGGGCGATCGAGCGCCGACGGCGGGACGTGACCATTCTTGAGCCCGCCGGCGCGCTGGGGTGGCCGACCCTTGATCGGCTCCGCGAGTGGGTGGAGCCCGGCGCCGCAGACCAGACGACGGTCGGCCGGTTCATGGCACTGAGCTGCCCGAACGCAGTGATCGTCACCGCCTGGCTGCTCGATGTGGCTGATTCGACCGACGAGCGCGTCGATGTCGCCGACCGAGTCCTCGCCCGGTTGGACCTGGGGGACGAGCTGACTGGTGAGGTGCAATTCCTGATCGCCCATGTTCCCACGCTGGCTGCGGCCGCCCGCCGAATCTCGATGTTGCGCGAGGCCGACGTTCTCGAACTTGCCGACCACCTCGGCTCGGTCGATCGTCTGCGAGCGTTGTATCTGCTCACGGTCGCCACCGCGGACCTGTCGACGCCGGCTCGTGCCGCGGTCGAGCATGTCTATGCGAAGGTGTGGGACGCGTTGACCCATCCCGAGTTGTCGGGAACCGGTCCCGCCGACCTGGCCGCCGCCCGACTGGCCGAAGCGATGGCGATGACCGAAGACGTCGAGATCAGAGCGCGACTCACCCATGCACCGCGCGCCCTGCTGCTACGAGAATCGGCCACCGAATTGGTTGGGCAGGCGCGCCTGATCGAGCCGCTCGGACGGCCTGGAAAAGTGCGGGTAGCCGTGACGCCCGACGGTCGCCCCGATCGCTGGCGGCTCGATGTGACGACCCGCGACCGCGGCGGGCTCCTGGCCCGTGTGGCCGCCGCGATCGCCGGCCAGGGATTCGATATCGAGGCGGCGTCGGCCTCCACCTGGCCGGACGGGGCGGTGCTCGACTCGTTCGTCGTGGTCAGTGCGACCAGGCCGGCGGCCAAGGACCTTGCCGAGACCATCGAATCTGCTCTCGGAGGACCGCTGCCGGCTCGACCCGTCGTTGATGTCACGGTGGAGTTCGACGACGATGCCCTGCCGTGGTGCACAGCCTGCCGGGTCACCGGCACCGACGCTCGTGGTCTGTTGGCGGTGATGGCCGCGGTGTTCTCCGAAGCGCACGTGCAGGTGCACGAGGCCCGGATTGCCACGGTTGACGGCTCGATCGACGACCTGTTCTCGCTGACCGATCGACGGGGTCGCAAGCTCGATGCCACCACGCGAGCGCGGGTGGTCAGCCTGTTGGCGGCCGGCTCGGGGCGGTCGCATCGGCTGCGTCGGGCCGCCCATCGGTAGCTCGATCTCCCCGGCCGCACGATCACGCCACACGCCGTTCACACAACGGCGACGACCGCGAAATCGTCGTTCCGTACGGTGGCATTCGGTACGGATCAAAGGTGCTCCGTCCGCCCCTGACCATCACGCCGCCTTGCGGTCGCCGATCATCGGCATCAATCCACAGGAGTACCACCATGCGCTCGAAAGCGCTCAAAGCGGGGATTGCCCTCGGCGTATCCGCCGCCACATTCCTTGGAATCGGCGTCACCAACGCCTTCGCCCAGGACACCACACCGGATCCGGTCAAGCTTGTCGAAGATCTCGGCAAGTCGACCAGCCTGCTGTGGGTCGTCATCGGCGCGGTTTTGGTGATCTTCATGCAGGCCGGGTTTGCCCTGGTTGAGACCGGTTTCTGTCGGGCCAAGCATGCCGCTCACGTGATGTCGACCAACTTCGCCATCTTCGGCCTCGGCTTCGTCGGCTTCTTCTTCATCGGCTTCCCATTGGCGTTCGGCGGGTTCAGCTACGCGGCAATGGGCATGGAAGCCCCGGTCGGCAAGGCCCTCCTTGGCAGCGGCAACTGGGTGTTCCTGTGGCAGGGCGGATGGGCGATGTCGGGTAAGGCGATCACGCCTGCGGTGCTCGGCTTCTTCCTCTACATGGTCGCCTTCATGGACACCGTCGCCACCATCCCGACCGGCTCGATGGCCGAGCGCTGGAAGTGGAACAGCTTCGTCGTATGGGGTCTGTTCTGCGGAGCGATCTACTACCCGATCTTCGCGGCGTGGACCTGGGGTGGCGGCTGGCTGTCCAAGACGTGGGACACGATGAGCCTCGGCGCCGGCTACGTCGACTTCGCCGGCTCGGGTGTGGTGCACGCAGTTGGCGGTGTAGCGGCTCTTGCCGGCTCGATCGTCCTCGGACCCCGCATCGGCAAGTTCGGCCCCGACCGCAAGCCTCGCACGATCGCTGGTCACGACATCCCGATGGCGATGCTCGGCACCTTCATCCTTCTGTTCGGCTGGTTCGGCTTCAACGCCGCTTCCACCCTCGCCTCGACCGATGTGCAGTTCGCCACGGTGGCGACCAACACGGCGATCGCGGCAGCGTTCGGTGCCACCACGGCGATGTTCTACATGATGAAGCGGACCGGCAAGCCCGACCCGGGGATGATGGTCAACGGCATGCTCGCCGGGCTCGTGGCGATCACCGCCCCGTGTGCGTTCATCACGCCCGCCGCCGCCGCTCTGATCGGCGTCCTTGCCCCCATCCTCGTCATCGAAGCCGTGTGGTTCTTCGAGCGTCGGGGCATTGACGATCCGGTGGGCGCCATCTCGGTCCACGGTGTCGGTGGACTGTTCGGCGTGCTCTGTGTCGGGATCTTCTCGAACGGCAGCTACGGGGCCGGGTGGAACGGTTCGTCGGTCAGCGGGGTCAAGGGTCTGCTGTACGGCGACACCGGCCAGTTCTTTGCCCAGCTCCTCGGCGTCGTCGTGCTCTGCACCGTGATCTTCGGGTTGGCCTTCGGCTTCTTCAAGATTCAGAATGCGGTCACCAAGGGCGGCATCCGCTCGACTGAGGCCGACGAGATCGCCGGCCTCGACATGCCGGAGATGGGCATGGTGGCGTACCCCGAGTTCGCCCTCCGTGACGGTGAAATGGTCAGCTGACGCCTTCGAGCGAGATTGATTTCCGGTGGCCGGGGCACGATGAAGTGCCCCGGCCACCGGTGTTTCAGGGTGATATCGGTCGGCCGACTCGTCGTCGTGTGGCGAGGAGCGCAGCGCTACCGAGAATCAACGACGCGGTCGCGATGGCGATCGCCTGACCACTATTGCTTCCGGTCGGCGGAAGGCACGTCGGATCGCCGGGTTTGCAGTCTGCGGACACCGAGGTCCTCACGGTGGTGATCGGCGGAGGTGGCGTCGTCGGGATCGACGTTGTCGGTGTTGTCGAATTCGTCGTGGTTGTCGGCGGAGTCGTGGGGACTGATGACGTCGTTGTGGTCGACGTCGTTGAAGTCGTTGAAGTCGTCGTTGAAGTCGTCGTTGACGTCGTCGTTGACGTCGTCGATGTCGATGTCGTCGATGATGACGTAGTCGTGGTGTCGCACGGCTCGACGGTCACGGCGACTCCGTTGCCCTTGCGGGCAATTTCCGTGCCGTTGGCATCGTGCCAAATGATGCGGTACACGGTGCCCACGAAACGGCCGCCAAGCGGAGTGAGGACGGGGACCTGCCAGGCGGTCGTCGTGTAGTCGACCCCGTCGATCCCGAAGTCGATGGTCACGTAGCCACCAGGAGGCTGAACGACCGTGGTGTGCCACTTGGCGAACGACTCGGTGCATGTCGTCTTTGCCGAACTCCCAGCCGACGCGGTGGTTGGGAGCACGAAGACGGCGCCCACACCCGCCGTCACGACGGCTGCGGTCTTGATCAGCCGGCTGCTCATGACCGGTCTGGTTCGTTGTGGCCGATGTCGGAATGAACGGCGTCGAAGACGATGGCGGCTTTGCGCCGCCGACTCGAGTCGAAGCCATTTCCGGAACGGTGCTGTCTCACCATGACCTCCTCAACTCAGGACGCCCGTGCCCTGAGCATTTCTTGATGTTCTTGGAGTCCTAATCCCACCGTGGGGAATTTGTCCAGTGCCATTCGGCACAACTTGTAGCCAAACGGCTGCGTTCGGGCTGCTTGGCCCGCCTGCGACCGGGCGGCGCAACAACGGCGCAACAACGGCGCAACAACCGCACAACAACGGCCGAGCGTCGGGCCCGTGGCGGCTGGTTGGGCGGTCCTGGTACCTTGCCCCGGGATGGAACGGCACGGTGAGAAGGCGGCGTTGCGCAACAGGGTGCGGCACGACCGCGAGGCAATGGGCGTGATGGCACGCCGTGACGCCTCGTCGTTGGTGGTCGGGCACCTGCTCGGCGAACTGCGGGCTGCGCTCGGGTCGACGGTGATGTCGTACATGGCCTTTGGGGCCGAACTCGACCTCGGCGCCGTCCATCAGGCGCTCCTCGCCGCCGGGGGCAGATTGATCGTGCCGCGAGTGTCTGGTCGAATCATCGAACCGGTGGAGGTGCGCCCGGGGACGGAGTTCGTGGTCTCCCGGTTCGGGATCGCCGAACCGGTCGGCGAGCCGATCGATCCGTTGACCATCGACGTGGTGCTCGTTCCGGCCGTGTGCTTCGATCGACGAGGGCACCGCATCGGGTATGGGGCCGGCTACTACGATAGGTTTCTACCGCTGACCAGGCCGGACTGCCGACGCGTCGGTGTCGGTTTCGCAGAGCAATTGGTCGATCTGGTGCCCGATGAGCCCCACGACCAACCGGTGGAGATGCTGATCACCGACGCGGGGGTGATCAATTTTGGAGATTCGTGACGCTGCGGCGGACGACCTGGGGGGAATCGCCCGGGTGCGGTTGGCGATCGATCGAGACGCCCATGACGACTCCGGCGCCGACTCTGGCTATTGCCGTCATCTGATCGACCACGGTCGGCTGATCGTCGGTGTCGACCGTGAGCAGGTCGTCGGATTCGCCGGTGCGATCGATGTGGGAACCCGCCGCCTGCTTGCTGATCTGTTCATCGACCCCGCGCTGCAGGGCACCGGCGTCGGCCGACAACTGCTGGCCGAGGTGCTGGCCGGAGCCGTGGAGCGGTTCACCTTCAGTTCATCCGATGCCCGGGCGATGCCGATCTACGCCCGAGCCGGAATGCTTCCCCAGTGGCCATTGCTGTATCTGCATGGCGATCGCCGCGCCCTGCCGAGAGCCCCCACTGCGTCGGTGGAACCGATCAGCGCCGATGAGGCGGCCTCGTTCGAGCTTGCCCTGCTGGGCGTCGATCGCTCCGCTGAGTACCGCTACTGGGCAACCAGGGCCGGTTCGGCGACCATGCGGGTGTGCCGCGGTACCGAGGTGATCGGAGTTGGGGCCCTGCTCACCCGGGGCGACATGGTCCGCATCGAGCACCTTGTCGCCGTCGATGTCGATGACCTCGATGTTTTCACCGCGATCGCCGGTCAACGTGCCGACGTCGAACGCGTGCTCGCCTATGTACCAGGGCCGCGTCGGTTGACACAACTGCTCCTCGACTGCGGCTTCCGCATCGCCGATTCCGATGTGTACATGGCCACCGACCGGCAGATCGTGCCCGAACAGCTGATGGTCATTCACCCCGGGTTGGGCTGAACGGCCTGAGTCGGCTATCGCTCGACGGTCAGGCGGGGAGCCGACGCCGAGACGCGGCGAACGCTCCGCCACCGACGATGAGGAACACAGTGGCCAAAATCGTCGACCCGGCGGCGTCCCCGCCGGTCTCGGGCAGGGTGATGTCGGTCAATACCCGTGTGGTGGTGGGTGCGGCCACCGTCGACGGCACCGGGCCGCCGGCAGCCACCGATGAGGTGGGCGCGACCACAGTCGTCGACGGCGAGGGCTGGGTGGTCGGTGGGGATGTCGTGATGGCGGGAATGGTGGTGTCCGGCACGGTGGTCGGCGGCGGAGCGTTGCAGGTCACCGTGCCCGAGCGCGGCACCGTCGGCGAGTCGGTGCTGGTGCCGTCGGGACGCTCGATGTGCCAATGAACCAAGACTTTGATGGTCACGACGCCTGTCGCGGTGATCGGGTCCATGACGGCGTTCAGCCCGTCGATCGTGCGCACCGGAACCGGGACCCCATTTGCCGTGACACTCTCGATGACCATCGTGTAGACGTCGGTCGGTGGGTTGTTGAGGTTGCCGTCGGTGTCGTGCGGGTCGGCCCATGTGAGGTCGATTCCTGTGCTGCACGAGACCGTGGCGAACTTGATCATCCCAGCGTGCGCGTATTGCGGGGCGATGATGAGGGCAGTGGCGGCGACGCCCGCGGCAGCGATGAACTTCTTCATGTGAGTTGAACCTCCGTATTTGCCCGCGCAGCGTTGAGGACTTCTTGACCAATACCATAACTGCACTCGACACGGACGGTGCGTCGAAGCGCGCGTCGCGCGACAACGAGTGTGTTTAGTGGTTATCCAGCCCGTAGGCCCGACGGCGCCGTTTGGCGCTGCGTCGGGTTGCCATGCCAACAGCCACCAGTCCGAACGCGGCGACGAGCAGCGGGCCGGGCGAGGTTCCCGACGCCGGCAGTTCGCCCGCTCGGGAGATCGCCTCCTCGCCGATCATTGTCGGAACAGGATCATCGAGCGGCGACGCGGGGTCGCGGCCCGGACTCGTCGGCATCACGGATGAACTACATGAGACGGTTCCCATGCGTCGCAGCGGCGGGGAGTCGTACGAGGTGCCGTCGGGCCGATCGGCGTGCCAGTGCAGCACGATCTCGATGTCGACGATTCCGCTTGCCGTCAGCGGATCGGTTTGAACGCTGACGGCGTCGATGGTTCGGAAGTCGACGGGTTCACCGTTGACGAAAAGCCCGTCGACCACCATCGACCACACGTCGACCGCGGGCTGCTGTGGGCTGGTGTGCAGCCCGGCATCGACCGTCCACGCAACGCTCACCCCTTGGTCACATGTCGTCCGATTGAAGTCGAGGGCCCCAGCCCCCACGTGAGCCGGGAACACCCCGAGTGCCCACACCGTGAATGTTACGCCGCCCAGTATTCGCTTCATATAGTGTTGTCTCAAATCCTTAATGTGACTAAATTGACATTATGTAAACAAATCTAGCGGTCCGTGGTGGGGGAGCGCAACTTCGGTGAGCGTCATGCATATCTCAGATTGCGGCATGGGGGGTTCGAGTGGGACGGCTCAGGTCACATAGCCTGCCCGGGTGCACCGGCTCGCTCTGTACTTTCAGGACAAACATCCCATCCGATACGAGATCGAGATGGCCAAGTACGCCGAGGAGAAAGGGTTCACCGAGATCTGGCAGGCCGACACCCGGCTCGCTCGCGATTGCGTGGTGTTGATGAGCGCGTTGCTCGTCGAAACCCGTACGTTACGCATCGGCTCGGGGGTGCTTCCAATCTGGACGCGCAACCCGGCGGTGATCGCCGCGACCTGGTCGACGATGTGGGAACTGGGTGGTCTGACCGAGGACGGCCAGAGCCGAGTCATGCTCGGTATCGGGGCATGGTGGGAGCCGATCGCCTCGCGCGTCGGTGTAGACCGCCGAAAGCCGCTCAAGGCAATGCGCGAGCACATCGAGGCGCTGCGGCAGTTGTTCACTCTGGAAGAGGTCACCTACCAGGGGGAATTCGTCCAACTCGACCGCGTTCAACTCGACGTTGCCTATGGCGACACCGGTCCGCGCGACATTCCGCTGTACATCGGGGCGACCGGAGAAAAGATGATGGAGTTGACCGGCGAGACCTGCGACGGAGCGGTGCTCAACTACGTCGTGTCGACCGACTACATCCGCAGTGCGGTGGCCAATCTCGCCCGGGGAGCGGCGAAATCCGGACGCACTCTCGCCGACATCGACCGGCCGGAGTTGTTGGTCTGCTCGCTCTCCGACGACGATCCGG
The DNA here is from genome assembly GCA_963847945.1 of uncultured Actinomycetes bacterium. Lineage (GTDB taxonomy): Bacteria > Actinomycetota > Acidimicrobiia > Acidimicrobiales > Ilumatobacteraceae > JANMJD01. Next base: position 179,692 of record CAWKBX010000020.1, on the reverse strand, counting down.
ACGAGGCGATGATGACCGGCAAGTCGCTCGTCGCTTACTACCTCGGCACCGAGCCGCACATCATGGAGGCGTCGGGGGCTGACCCTGAACTGGTCGCCCGAGTGCAGGAGATCGTGGGTTGGCCAGCGACCGAGGCCGACTATCGGCGGGCCGCCCACCTCATCCCCGATGCCCTGGTTCGGTCACTCATGGCGGTTGGCACCACGCAGCAGTGCCGCGAAACGGTGGCCGCGTACATCGACGCCGGGGTGACGTGCCCGATTCTTTATCCGATGATGGACAACATCGGCTCGGTCATCGACGCATTTGCCGGGTGGGAGCCGTGAGTTCGTTCCTGGTCTACGACACGGCCGTCGTGACCAGCGACGATGCAGGAACGATCGTCGGCCGGGGCTGGGTCTACGCCCTCGATGATCGCATCGTCGAGGTTGGTTCGGGAGATGTCCCCCGTGGTCGGCTGCTCGCCGACGTCGTCATCGACGGCACGAACATGGCGGTGATGCCCGGCATGGTCAACGGGCACACCCATCTCTTCCAGACGTTCTTCCGAGGGTTGGGCGACGACAAGAGCCTGCTCGACTGGCTGCGGGACTACATCTGGCCGACCGCCAGCGAGATGACCGCCGCCGAAGTCGGGCTGGCGGCGACCATCGGGCTGATCGAGAACTTGCGCACCGGGGCGACGTCGGTGATCGACCATCAGTACATTCACGCCGACCCGGCCACCGATGACGAGGTCTGTGCGGCGGCCGATCGGCTCGGGGTGCGGTTCCTGCTCGCCCGTGGCTGGGCTGATCGCAACTACGAGCCGCGCCTGACCGAAACCGCCACTCAGATCGTCGAACGCACCGATGCGGTGGCGGCCCGGTGGCACGGCCACGACGACGGCCGGCTACGAGTCGAGACCGCTCCGCTGATCCCGTGGGGGTGCTCCGACGACGCCGTGCGCGCCGCGATCGCCGCGGCGGGTGCATACGGGGGAGGGCTTCACGTCCACTGCGCCGAGACCGCGATCGAGGTGGAGATGAGCCAGGCCGAGCGGGGGATGCGGCACGTGCCGTGGCTCGACTCGGTCGGTGCCCTTGGCCCGACGACCCAACTCGCCCACTCGGTGTGGCTCGATGACGAGGAGTTGGCCCTGATCGCCGAACGGGGCGCGACCGTGGTGCACTGCCCGGTCAGCAACATGTACCTCGCCTCGGGCGTGCCGCGGATCCCTGAGATGATCCGTCGCGGCATCGTCGTCGCCCTCGCCTCTGACGGCCCGGGCTCCAACAACCGCCAAGACATGTTCGAGGCGATGAAGATGGCCGTGTTGCTGCAGAAGGTGCATCACCTCGACCCGGTGATTCTCCAACCCTCCGATGCGCTGCGGATGGCGACCCGCGGCGGCGCGGCCGCGTTCGGCCAACTCAGCGATATCGGGCAGATTGCCGAGGGTTGCAAGGCCGACCTGGTCGTCGTCGACCTCGACAGCCCGTTCATCGCCCCCGTCCACCGGGTTGCGTCGGCGTTGGTGTTCAACGCGAGCCCGCGCGACGTCCACACCGTCGTGGTCGACGGTCGGGTCGTGATCCGCGACCGCCAGTTACTGGTTGCCGACGAACGGGCGGTGCTCGCCGAGGCCCGCCAGGTGTGTGCCGATCTGTTCGCCCGGGTCAGCAGTCGCTGACGTACTTCCAGATCTCGGAGAAATCGCTGCCCGGCATCGCCTGATCGGCACCCTGCCAGACCGCGTCCATCACCGTTCCGATCGCACGATGAGTGCCGGCGGCGGTGACCGATTCGAGATAGAGATGGACGTCCTTGGCCATCAGCGCGGTGTGGAAACCCGTGTCATAGGTGCCGGTGAGCACCCGGTTGACGAACTTATCGGCGGTCGCCGTGTTACGACCGCTCGAAGCGTTGACGACGGCGACCATCGTGGCAAGGTCGAGCCCGTGACTGACCCCGAAGGCCAGGGCCTCGGATGACGCGGCCAACGCCGTCGCCGACAAGAAGTTGTTGACCAGCTTGGTGGCCTGACCCTGACCAGGGGAAATGCCGACGTGAAAGACGTTCCCGGCGAAGGATTCGAGCACCAGACGATGAGCTTCGAACACTGCGTCGGGCCCGGCGAACATCAGCGAAATCGTCCGTGCCCGCGCCCCGGCGACCCCACCCGACACCGGCCCATCGGCATAGAGCACGCCGATCTCGGCGAGGGCCGCGTGGGCGTCGTTGGCAATGACCGGCCCGACGGTGGACAGATCGATCACGGTTGCCAGCCGGCGATCGGCGCCGGCGGTCAACTCGGCGATCACCGACATGACGATCGGCCCGTTGGGCAGGCTCAGAAACACCGTGTCGCAGCGGGCGGCGATTTCGGCGGCGCTCGTGGCAGCCTCGGCCCCGATCGGAAGCCGATCGTCGGTACCCGCGGCGTCGAAGCAGAGCAACGGGAAGCCGGCGGCGGCGATGTTGGTCGCCATCGGTCGGCCCATGTTGCCCAGGCCGATGAACCCGATCACCTGCGGGCTGGCCGGGTTCGCATCGGATTCGGTGGCGAGGCTCACGGGGCCGGAGCCGGATCGGGGGTGATGCCTTCGGCGTCGAGCACCTCGCGGGCCAGACGGAATGCCTCGACCCCGGCCGGGACCCCGGCGTAGATCGTGATCTGCAGCAGAGTCTCGCGCAGTTCATCGAGCGTGCACCCGTTGCGCAGCGCCCCGCGGAAGTGGGTCTTGAACTCATGCGACCGGTTGAGTGCGGCGAGTAGACACAGATTGTTCAGGCTGCGCTGGCGGTCGCCGAGGGCTTGACCCTCGCCCCAGACCGCGCCCCAGCAATACTCGGTGATCAGTTCCTGGAAGTGGCGATTGAAGCTGTCGGCCGAAGCGAACGCTCGCGTGACGTACTCCTCGCCGAGAACTCGGGTGCGTGCTTCCAGGCCGGTTTCGAAGAGTTCGTGATGCATATCCCAGCAGCGTAAGCATCAGGTGATGGTCAATCCGAAAGACGCCTCCGACGACGTGCCGCAGTACCGGGTCTATGCGGTCAAGTATGCGGAGCGTGATGCCCGACGGCCCGAGCATTTCATCGGCGGCGATCCGCACGAGACCCCGATGTCGATGGACTACTTCGTCTGGGCGATCGTCGGTGACGATGGCACCTGGGTGGTCGATACCGGTTTCGGGGCGGCCGATGCCCGGCGACGCGGTCGGCATCTTGTGCGCGCCACGACCGAGGCGTTGGCGATGATCGACGTCGACGCGTCGACGGTGACCGACGTCATTCTCACCCACCTGCACTACGACCACGTCGGAGGGTTTGAGCAGTTCCCTATGGCCCGGTTCCACCTGCAGGATCGGGAGATGGCCTATGCCACCGGGCGGTTGATGACGCGGCCGGTGTTCAACCATGCGTTCACCGCCGAACACGTCGCCAACCTGGTCCTCGAGGTGCATCGCAGCCGGGTGGTCTTCCACGACGGCGACGCGCTGCTCGCGCCGGGCATCTCGGTTCATCTGGTCGGAGGCCACACCGCCGGTCTGCAAATCGTGCGGGTGAATACGGCCTCGGGTTGGCTCGTGCTGGCCTCTGATGCGTGCCACTACTACGAGAACATCGAGGCGTCACGACCGTTCCCGGTGGTCGTTGATGTCGCCGCGATGGTCGAAGGCTGGGACACGGCATATCGGCTTGCCAGCCACCGTGAGCTGGTCATTCCCGGCCACGACCCACAGGTGCTGCGGCGGTTTCCGCCGGCCGCGCCCGGACTCGACGGGATCGCGGTGCGATTGGACGTCGGCGTCGGCGTCGGCGTCGGCGACCGCGTCGGCGACCGCGACGCCAGCGAAGCCGACGGTGGTAGACAGCAGCCATGATTGAGACACCTCTAGACGAGGCGCTTCGTACGGGCCGGATCATCGTGATCGACGGTGGCACAGGCACCGATATCCAAGCTCGCGGCGTCTCGATGGATGGCGAAACCTGGTGTGCGCAGGCCAATTTCGGGGCTCCCGACGTGGTGCGTGACGCGCATCGCGGCTATATCGACGCCGGGGCGGAGATGGTCATCGCCAACAATTATCCGACGAGTCCGTTGTTGTTCGACCACTTGGGGCGGTTCGACGAGCTGTTGGCGATCGATGCTCGCGCCATCGAACTGGCCCGGGAGGCCGTTGGCGACCGGCCGATCGCGGTCGCATCGTCGTTCTCGGTGATGCGACCGGCGATGCCGGGAAGCGACGATTCGCTCCCGCTGCATTGGTCCGAATCGACCGCCCGTTCGTTGATGGAACGCAAGGCGGCGGGCATCAAGGCGGCGGGCTGCGACCTCATCGTGATGGAGATGATGCGCGACTGTGACTACTCCGTGTGGGCCACCGAGGCTGCCTTGGCGACCGGGCTGCCGGTCTGGGTGGGTATCGCCGTCGAGCCCGGACCCGATGGACGGTTGCACGGCGACGGACGCCCCGAGTTTGCGCTCGACGACATCGCCGCCGCGCTCGCCGCCCTCGACCCGGCAGTCATCTCGATCATGCACACCCTGCCCAATCACATCGCCGATGCATTGAAGATCGTGCGCCGGCACTGGGCCGGGCCGCTGGGGGCATATCCCGAATCGGGCTTCTTCGCGATGCCCGACTGGCAGTTCGTCGACACGATGACCCCGGCTGAGCTGGTCGCTTTCGCTCGGGAGTGGGTTGCACTCGGCGCGACCGTGCTCGGGGGTTGCTGTGGCACCGGACCTGGGCATGTGGCCGCGCTTCACGCCGAGTGGGGGAGCGCGGCTTGACAACGCCTCAACGTGGGTAGTTTGTGTCGCAATGCGGAAAACGGTCGGTCGATGGACGGTGAGCACCGGAAGTCTGTTCGGAGGAATCGCCGTACTGTTCTTCGGAGCCGTGTGGCGATATCAGGGACTTGAGGGGCATGTCTTCATCGAGGCCGGCCGCATGCCCCAGATCAGAGCCGGGGACATCGTCACCATCCCGCTGTTCGTGTTCGCCGTCGGGCTGATCGCCGCATCGTTTCTCACCTCGACTCGGCGACAGATCGTCGGTGGGCTGCTGCTGGGTCTCGGTCTGCTGTACCCGTTGTTCTCGTATCCATGGGATGGGCGCGTGGTCTTCGGCCAACGCCACCATGGGATCCACAGCACCGACGTTCTGGCGCTGGTGCTCCTCGTGGGTGCCCTGAGTGCGTTGATGATCGATCGCCCGGCTCGGGCCCCGGGCGTACGGTAGTCGGTGCTGTCCCCTACGATCAGAGGTCGTCCGCACGCAATACGGCGTGACAGGTGCTTGCTCAAGGAGATCTGATGGCCAACGTGGTGGCTTACCACCGACCGTCGAGTGTCGACAACGCGTTGCAGTTACTGATCCGCTCGGGCGTGTGGTCGCGAGTGCTCGCCGGGGGAACCGACCTGGTTGGTGGCGGCGGTCATGGCGATCCGTTCGAGGTGGTCGATCTGCAAGACACCGGCCTCGGCGGGATCAGCGTCGGTGACAGCCGCGCCATGCTCGGCGCCACTGTCACGCTGGAACAGTTGTCTCGCCACGCCGAACTGCCATACGCCGTGAGAGACGCGGCCCGCCGGGAGTTGCCGAGCACCCTGCGCACCCTGGCCACGATCGGGGGAACGATCTGTGCTGGGGAGTCCGAGAGTGAGTTGCTGGCGACCTTGCTGGTTCACGATCCGGTGGTCGAAATCCACGGTATCGATGGACGTCGGGAGTTGCCGATGCCACAGATCTGGGCCGAACCGCATCATCTGGCCGGGCGGGTGATCACTGCGATCAGCATCGCCACCGATGGTGTGACCAGGTCTGATCGGACCGCTCGCACCCCGGCCGACCGTCCGATTGTCGCCGCGGCGGCTCGCCGCGGCGATGACGGTCGGATCCGTCTGGCGCTCAGCGGGGTCGCCCCCCGCCCGGCACTGGTCGGTGATCCATCCGCCGTGCAGCCGAGCAGCGACTTTCGCGGTACCGCCGAGTACCGCCGGGAGCTGGCGATGACCTTGGCCGCCCGAGTGACGGGGGCGTTGCGGTGAGCACCTCCATCTCGATCACTCTCAACGGCGCGTTGACGACCGCGGCCTGCGAGCCACATGAGGTGCTGCGCACGGTCCTGCGTCGGCTGGGCTGCTTCAGCGTCAAGTTCGGCTCCGATTCCGGCGAGACCGGGGCCGGAGCGGTCCTGCTCGACGGTCAACTCGTGTCATCCGACGTGGTGCTGGCCATGGCCGCCGATGGCCATGAGGTGACGACGCTTGAAGGCTTTTCCCAGATGCGCGAGGACCTCGATCCGATCCAGGCCGCATTCATGGCCGTCGGGGCCTTCCAATCGGGTTACTCGGCCGGGGCGATGATCCTGGCGACGAAGGCACTGCTCGATCGGAACCCGAGCCCGACCGAGATGGAGATCCGCGACGCGCTGTCGGGAGTCCTCGATCGCGAGACCGCCTACGTGAAGGTGGTCGAGGCGGTGCAACGAGCCGCCGCCATGCGCCGGGGTGACGTCCAAGTGCCGTTCGGGCCGCTGATTCTGCCGCCGTTGACCGATGGGGTGCACGCGGTCGCGTACGAGCCGAACCCGACCGCCAAAGGCGTCTCGGCGGCGGTGCCGCGCCTGATTCCCTCGCGCGATGTCCCGGCGATGGCCGTTGTCGGCAAACCCGAGATCAAGGTCGACGCGCTCAAAGTCGCCCGAGGCAACCCAGCGTTTGTCGACGACATCGAGCTGCGCGGCATGCTCTACGCCAAAGTGCTGCGCAGCCCGCATGCCCATGCCCGCATCCTCGATATCGACGATTCCGCCGCCGTAGTGCTGCCGGGCGTCCATGCGGTGAAGCACTACAAGAACACGCCACGGGTGATGTATGCATCGGGCGGTCAGTCGTGGCCGAACCCGTACCCGTACGACCAGGTGTCGTTCGACAACAAGGTCCGCCACGTCGGTGACCGGGTTGCGGCGGTGGCCGCCGACACCCCCGAGATCGCCGCTGAGGCATGTCGGCTGATCAAGGTCGTCTACGAAGTGCTGCCGTTCATTCTCGATGAACGCGAAGCGATGGAGCCGGGTGCGCCGGTGATCCACGACGAGAGCGACGCCGTCGAGATTCACGACGCGTCGCGCAACATCGTCCATCATATTCACGCCCAGACGGTCACCGATGCCGACCTCGCAGACGCCTTTGCCGGCGCCGATCACATCTTTGAGCAGCACTTTCGCGTTCATCAGGTGCAGCAGGTACCGATCGAGCCGCATATCGCGATCGCCTGGCTCGATGAGGACGAGCGCCTGACGATCCGCACGTCGACCCAGGTGCCGTTCCACGCCCGGCGGATGGTCGCGCCGTTGCTCGGTTTGACCGTGAAGGACATCCGGGTGATCAAGCCGCGGATCGGTGGCGGCTTCGGGGCCAAGCAGGAGATGCTGATCGAAGACATCGTCGGTCATCTCGCCCTGGCCACCAAGCGTCCGGTGCGCCTCGAGTTGAGCCGTGAGGAGGAGTTCGTCTCGTCACGTACCCGTCACCCCCAGACGATCACCTATCGCACCGGGGTGAAGAACGACGGCACGCTCACGGCCCAGGAATTCACGATCATCGGCAACACCGGCCCGTATGGCACCCACGGCTTCACCGTGCAGAATGTCACCGGTTTGCGGGGCCTGTCGTCGTACAACTGCCCGGCCAAGAAGTTCGACTGCAAGGTCGTGTACACCAACATTCCCGTGCCGGGTGCGTACCGCGGGTACGGCGCGCCGCAGGCCGAGTTCGCCCTCGAAGCCCATATGGAAGACATCGCCATCGCGCTCGGTCGCGACGTCATCGACTTCAAGCGGCAGAACTGGGTGAAGGTCGGTGACAGGCTCGACATCGTGATGTTCCTGGGGGAGCGGGGCACGATCGAACCCGAGGACGTCGACCCGGCCACGTTCCCGCCGGTGATGACCTCGGGTATCGAGGAATGCGTCGCCCAGGGCCAGCGGGCGATCGGCTGGCATCGCCGCGACGAGCCCGAGTGGGTGGCCCCGCCCGATCGACCGCACATCCGCCGAGGCATCGGGTTCGCCTTCTGCATGCACGGCACCGCTATCCCCTTCCTCGATATGGGTGGCTGTGCGATCAAGATGAACGACGACGGCTCGTTCAACGTCACCGCGGGTGCCGCCGACCTGGGGACCGGGGCCGACACGGTGCTGGCCCAGATCGCCGCCGAGGTGCTGGGGGTGCCGATCAGCGACATCATCATGTACACCGGCGACACCGACATGACCCCGTTCGACGTGGGCGCGTATGCCTCGTCGACGACGTACATCTCGGGGATGGCGACCAAGAAGGCCGCCGATGTGGTGCGCCAGAAAATCAAGGAGCGCGCCGCACGAATTCTGGGTGTCGATCAGCCCTGCTCGATCGAGTTGCGCGACCGACGGGCGTGGGCGCCCGATGGCACTTCGATCTCGTTGGAGGACATCGGACTCAATTCGCTGCATACCGAGGACCATGAGCAGATCATGGGTTCGGGGTCGTACGTCTCGGCTGATTGCCCGCCGCCGTTCGCTGCCCAGTTCGTCGAGTTGGAAGTCGATATTCAGACCGGTCAGGTAACGGTGATCAAGCTCGTCATGGCCGTCGACTGCGGCGTGGCGATCAACCCGATCACTGCATCGGGGCAGATCGAGGGCGGCATGTTCCAAGCACTCGGCTACGCCCATACCGAGGAGTTCGCCTTCGATTCGACTGGTCGCGTGGTCAACTCCGAGATCGGGCCGTACTGGATCTACCGCTCCGACGACGCCCCGGCCACCGAGGTGTTCCTCGTCCAGACGATGGAAGACTCCGGCCCGTTCGGGGCCAAAGCGGTCGCCGAGATTCCCAAGGACGGCGTCGCCCCGGCCATGCGCAACGCGATTTTGCACTGCACCGGTGTGGCGATCAACGAGCTGCCCTTCACCCCCGAACGCGTCTACAACGCGCTCCGCTCCGCCTCGATCGGCTGACCTCGCCATCTCGCTGTGCTTACTAAGGTTTAACTCTCTAAACCTTAGTAAGCCAGTGTGGTAGTAAGGGATACATGTGGCCCCGACTGGAGTTCGAAGCCCATGAATGGGTGCCGAGGCTGACCTTCGCCGGCCGGGAAGCGGCGTTCGATCGTGCCCGACCGTACCTGGCGGCTGTGCCATTGGAGATCGCAGAGCGCTCCCTGTCGATCGGCGCGTCGACCGCGGCGCTGATGGCCGAGGCCACGGCCGAGATCGCCCGATTCGATGGAGAATCTGGCGGTGATCTGGGTCCGTTCGATGCCCTGCTCCTGCGATCGGAGTCGGCGGCGTCTTCCCAGATTGAGCATCTCACGGCATCGGCTCGAGCGGTCTTGATGGCCGAGTCGGGTGACACAAGTCGAATGGACGCAACGATTATCGCGGCGAACACCGGAGCGATGCGGGCCGCACTAGAGCTCGCGGATTCGCTCGACGAGGCGGCGATCATCGAGATGCACCGCGCTCTGCTCGGGAGCAGTCAACCCACGATGGTCGGAGCATTCCGCTCCGAACAGGTATGGATCGGGGGGCGATCGACCTCGCCGCACACCGCCTCGTTCGTGCCACCGCATCAGGACCGCGTGCTCAGCGCGATGGCCGACCTCGTCCGGTTCATGCAACGAACGGATATAGCGCCCTTCGTGCTCGCAATGGTTGCACACGCCCAGTTCGAAACCATCCATCCGTTTCCAGACGGAAACGGTCGTACCGGACGGGCGCTGATCCATGCGGTACTCCGTCACACATCGGTGACTCGTACATTGACGGTTCCGGTTTCGGCGGGTCTACTCGCCGACACCGCGTCGTACTTCGCGGCGCTCGACGCATACCGCGCCGGTGACGTCGATCCGATCATCGTCCGTGCCAGCGATGCGGCGTTCGCCGCGATCCACAACGGACGGCAGTTGCGCGAGGACTTGCGCCACGTGAACGAGCGCTGGCAAGCCCTCATCAAGGACGTTCGATCCGACTCGGTGGTCCGGCGAATCGTCGCCGGGTTGCCGCAAATGCCCGTGGTCGACGGAGTAACTGTTGCCGCGCTACATCATGTATCGCTTCCTACCGCCCAGGACGCGATCAAGCGGTTGGCAGAACTCGGCGTGCTGGTTCGAGCCAACGGGGGGCTGCGATTCAGGAAATGGATCGCCTCCGATGTGACGGACGCGCTCGACCGATTCGCGGAGCGCAGCCAGCGACGCGCCTCCTCGTGAATCCACTGCTCTCGGTCGGAGGTCAGTCAGCTGCCCAGCTTCGGCGCGGCCTCGAGGGCTGTGCCCTCGGCGACGGTCATCAACTCCCATTCGCCATCATTCAGCGTCGCCCGAGCGATCGCGGCCAGATCGATCGTCGCCTCGGCGTCGTAGTACTGGTGATCGAGCCTCGCCGTCGACGCGTTGGTTCCCCACCTGCGATCGGTGGATTGATGGAAACGCACAATCGTCTCGTGAAACGCACGGCCGGAGCGCGGCTTTGTCCGCCCATCGTCAAATGGCAGTTGGCTTTGCGGTTCATCGCGCGGTGATTGGGCGTGGCGTACTGCGCGACGTGTTGCGTGCTGGTTATGCGGTCGCGGTGGTGAGGTCGGGGCCGAGGACGATTTCACCGGCGAAGTGTTCGGAGGCGATGGCTCGCCACTCCTCTTCCGCCCCGGGCTGCATTGCCGGGACGTAGTGAGTGAGGACGAGCGTCTTGACCCCCGCTCGGGTCGCGGTGCGGGCGGCGTCGGCCACCGAGGAGTGATAGTCGAGGATGTCGCCGAGGCGGGTGGCCTGGGGCATCATCTCGACGATCCGACGAACCTGGTCGTCGCGGATCACCGTCTGCACGTACAGGTCGGCCTGGGCACACATCGCATCGAGTTCTTCGCAGGGAATCGTGTCACCGGCGATCGCCGCGACATGGCCGCCGTGTTCGATGCGATAGCCGACCGTCGGCGTCACCGGTCGGTGGTCGGTTCGGTGCACCGAAACCTGCGCATCCAGCAGGTCGAACGTATCGCCGGGCTGCACTTCGATGACATCGAGAACCGGTGGTTCGTTGAGGTCGGCATGGTGGTCGCAGCGGTATTGCATGTCGAGCGTGAGCATCGTCAGGATCGCATCGACCACTTGGCGGGTGCCGGGTGGCCCGTAGATCGGGAGCGGATTCGGCCCGAGCGCAGGTGGCGTCATCACCCACCGGGTCGTGATCACGTCGTTGAGATCGGTGATGTGATCGCTGTGCAGGTGGGTGAGCAGCACTGCGGTGAGGCTTGGCGGCAGGGCACCCGCTGCCGCCAATCGCATCACGACCCCGCGCCCGGCATCGACGAGGAGGGTCGCCGCACCGGCGCGTACCAACGTGGACGGCCCAGCCCGGTTGGGGTCGGGCAGCGGGCTGCCGGTGCCGAGCAGGGTCACGGAGATGGTCACAGGTCCACCTTATGGTCGTCGGTGTGAGCGGGTCGGAGCGGAAGTGATGCCAGATCGTCGGGACTTCGTTACTCTCTGGCATCACGTCGCGGGTGGCGAACGGCGTCCACGCGGCTCCGACACGGCGGGCCCCGATCGGTAGGCTGCCGCGGATGCTGATCTGCGCCGACTGGGTGATCACGAGCGCGGACGCGACCCCGATTCGAGATGGAGCGGTGCGCGTCGTCGGTCACGTTGTCGAGGCCGTCGGCGATGCGCAGACGCTGCGCTCCGCCCATCCCGACGACGAGGTCGTCGATGCATCGGGACACGTGGTGATGCCCGGGTTCGTCAATGCCCACGTGCATCTGTACGGCGTGCTCGCTCACGGCATTCCCCAGACCACCCCGGTGACCGGGTTCTGGAGCTTCCTCGAGGACTACTGGTGGCCCAAGGTCGAGGACTCGCTCGATGCGGCGATGATCGTCACCGCCACCGAGTGGGTCTGCGCCGAGATGTTGCGCAGCGGGACCACGACCTTCTACGACATCCTCGAAGCCCCCCACGCGCTCGGCGGGGTACTCATCGAGCAGGCCGCGGTGGTCGAGCGGATGGGGATGCGCGGCATCCTGTCGTTCGAGGCAACCGAGCGAGCGGGGTTGGCGATTGCCCAGGCCGGGTTGGACGAGAACCTGGCGATGATCGACCACGGTCGCCGAGCGGGAGCATCGGGCCTGGTCGCCGGGGCGATGTGCTACCACACGACGTTTACGTGCTCCGAGGGTTTCATCCGCCAGGCGTTCGACTGGGCGGCCGATCGCGACGTGTTCTGTCATGCCCATCTCAACGAGGGCACCCACGAGGGCGAGTGGTGTGCCGATCGCTACGGCCGCCGGACGGTCGAGTGGTACGACGAGATCGGCGTGCTCAGCCCCCGATTCCTGGCCAGCCAATGCGTGCAGATCTCCTTGCGTGAACAGGCACTGCTCGGTGAGCGAGGCGTGCGGGTCTCCCATATGCCATTGGCGAATTGTGAGGTCGGTGGCGGCATTGCTCCGGTCCCCGAGTTGATTGCCGCCGGGGTGACCGTGGGCCTCGGCTCCGACGGCTATGTCAACGACTTCTACGAGGTGATGCGCGGCGCGTTCCTGCTCCATAAGGCCCGGCTACTTGATCCAGGAGCGATGCCGGCGGCGACCGTGCTGGGATTGGCGACATCGGGTGGCGCGACGGCGTTGGGCCTCGGCGATCGAGTCGGACGGCTGGAGCCCGGATTTCAGGCCGATCTGCAGGTTGTCGACGGTCGATTTCCGACGCCGGCAACCGACCACAACCTGTGTGATCAAGTGGTGCTGTGGCGCAACGGCCGCGACGTCCGTGACGTGATGGTCGCCGGCCGCTGGCGGGTTCGCCGTGGCGTCGTCGACGGGGTAGATACCGACCGGATCAGGGCCCGGGTGCATGAGCAGGCGGAGCGGCTATGGGCACGAGCCTGAACGGCACCGGGCTTCTGCGTGAGCTGATCGCCGCCGTCGATCGCGGCGAGTCGGTCGCCCGTGTGGTGGTCGTCGACGCCCACCGCTCGGTGCCAAGGCGCGCCGGCGCATCGATGTTGGTCTGGGCCGATGGACGAACGATCGGCACTGTCGGCGGAGGCGAGATGGAGGCCCGTGCCGTCCGGTCCGCCGGTGAGGCACTGGCCGATGGTCGGCCGCGCCGATTGCGATACGAACTCCTTGACCCTGGAGTGGGCGACCCGGGAGTCTGTGGGGGAGAGGTGGAGTTGTACGTAGAACCGCATGTCGGAGACCCGACGATCTATGTGATCGGTTGCGGGCATGTCGGTCGGGCCGTGGTCGATCTGGCGCATTGGCTCGGTTTCCGCGTCGTTGCTACCGACGATCGGGCCGAACTGGTGACGTCGCAGGCGTTGCCCCATGCCGACGTCATCGTCACCGGAACGATCGCCGAGGCCTTGGAGTATGCGCCGATCAACGCCAACACCGATGTCGTCATTGTCACGCGCAATGTCGCTGTCGACCTGGAGATCCTTCCGCTGGTGGTGGCGACGAAGGCCCGCTCGATCGGCTTGATGGGCAGCCGCCGCCGCTGGGCGACGACCCGCGCCGCCCTCGCTGAGCGAGGGGTGAGCGAGGAACAGCTGAACCGGGTTCGCACGCCCATCGGACTCGAGATCGCCGCCGAAACCCCCGAGGAGATCGCCGTCAGCATCATGGCCGAGATCGTCGACTCGCGGCGGCGTGGCGCCGCGGTCGACGGTGCACCCGCGGTCGACGGCGCAGCCGCGGACGCCGCCGACGATGCTGTTCGCTGAGCACCGGGTCATCGTGCGAGGTGGCGGCGATCTGGCCACCGGGGTCGTCGCCCGTCTTCGTCGCGCCGGCTTCCCCGTCATCGTCTGTGAGCTGGCCTATCCGCTGACCGTGCGGCGCACGGTGGCGTTGTCGTCCGCGGTCCTCGACGGTCTGGCTATCGTCGAGGGAGTAGAGGCCCATCGGGCGACCGTCGACGAAGTCGACGGTCTGCTCGGTGACGGCCTGGTGCCCGTTCTTGTTTCTCCACGCCTTCCCGAGATCGAGCGTTCGATCGTCGTTGACGCCCGCCTGGCCAAGCGGAACATCGACTCCGCGATCACCGATGCGCCCTTGGTCATCTGCCTTGGTCCGGGGTTCACGGCCCGATTGGACTGCCACGCGGTGATCGAAACCCAACGCGGCCCCCGGCTCGGTCGGGTGCTGTGGCACGGCTCGGCCGAGCCGAACTCGGGTGTACCCGGTGAGGTCGGGGGCCGGGGAAGCGACCGGGTGCTGCGCGCTCCGATTGCCGGTGCGGTCGCGTGGGATGTCTGCATCGGCGATGTCGTGGACCCCGGTTCGGTCGGCTCGGTCGGTGGGCACCCCGTGGTCGCGCCGTTCCGCGGACTGGTGCGAGGGTTGATCGCCGCGGGAACCGACGTGCCCGCCGGGCTGAAGATCGGCGATATCGATCCGCGTCTTGACGTGGCGATCGATGAGATCTCCGACAAGGCCCTCGCCATCGGTGGCGGAGTGCTCGAGGCGGCGTTGTCGTGGCTCAACCGTCGCTGATCGAGGCCTTCGAGATTCGGCGGGGCGACGTGGTCGCGCTCGTCGGCGGTGGCGGCAAGACGACCACGATGCTGTGTCTCGGCACCGAGGCGCGGACGCGTGGCTGGGCGGCAACGCTCGGAACGACGACGAAGGTGGGAGTCGACCAAGTCTCCAGTCCAGCCGAGTTCGTCCACGGCGGGATCGTTGCCGGAAAGTTCACGGGGGCATCGCCGGACGCATTCGCGTCGCGCCCCGACGGCATCGTCGTGATTGAAGCCGATGGTGCTCGCGGCCGCCCAGCCAAGGCCCCGGCCGATCATGAACCGGTGATACCGACGTGCGCCACACTGGTGATTGCGGTGATCGGGGCCGACGCCTTGGGGCGGGTAATCGCCGATCAATGCCATCGACCGCTGCGGGTTGCCGCCGTCGTCGGCTGTCAGCCATACGAGCGACTCACTCCGATCCGTGCCTCAACCTTGCTGGTCAGCGAGCGCGGCGGCCGTAAGAACGTCCCTGCCAGTGCTCGATTCGCAGTGCTGATCACCAAGGTCGACGACACCAATGGTGAGTTGGTGGCGGCCCTCATCGAGCGTCTGGCCCTCGTGCACACCGTGTGCGTGATCGAGGGTTGGAAGACTCAACCTCATGTAGACAGTTGAGGCGCCGGCGTTGATACGACAGGCTCGTCCGAGTTCTTGATCTCATCCGAAAACATGTAGTGAAATACTCACGCAAAGTATGAATATCGCCTTACGTAGTGTGTAAGTTGCGTGGCGGGTTTCTACTGACGGTTTTGAGGAGCGGACATGACGGTTAGCGGAGCAGTCGCCACGGGAGTTTTCCGGGGACCGATGACGGCTGTGAGACGGGTCGCGACCCTCGCCGGTGTGATGGGCATCATGCTTGGGACGATCGTTGCGGTCGAAGTCCCCGCCGCCTCTGCTGCGCCCAGTCTGGTCATCGACAAGCGGGTGTCAAGCACGGCTCCGGCGCCCGGGGCGAACTTCACGTACACGATCCGATTCCGCTGTGCATCAACGTTCGAGAGTTGCACCGGAGCAACGATCACCGACCCCCTGCCGGCGGGCCCGGCGTTGGTCAGCAACTCCGCAGCCGGCGGGTTGGTCGCATCGGTGAACAACTCCAACGGCACCCTCACGTGGACCCTGAAAAATCCGCTACCGGCCGGTTCGACCGGGTTGGTGACCGTGACCATGGCCTATCCGGCATGTGGCGCGACGCCGAACGATCCGCCGGCGATCGTCAACCGGGCGACCTTCTCAACGACAAACGCCGGGTCGGTGGTGGCGACCGCCCCGGCCGTCGACGGACAACCGATCCCTGCATGCCCGACCGGTGGTGGCGGCGGCGGAGGTGGCGGTGGCGACCGGTTCGTCAAGTCGGCGAGCAGCTTGGGAGACTCGAGCGGGCTCAGCCAGTGGAACATCCGTCTGCCGGTCCAAGCCGCTGCCTACACGGTCGAAGATGTGCTGCCCGCTGGCCAACAACTCCATGTGCTGCGGTCCTATGGGTCGGGCACCATCACCACCGAGGTGGACTGCGGAGCTGGTTACGTGGCCGCCAGCAACACCGTTGACCAAGCCGCCGGTGCTCCCGGTTGCGCGGTCACGGGCAGTCTGGGCACCATGGATGTCCGCTTCACGACCCTTACCAGGATCCGGTGGACCGTGGCGGCCGGTGCCGGAAGCGATGTCTACATCAGCGTCTGGAACGACCCGACGAAGCCTGCCGGATTCCAGTATCGGAACTGCGCGACATCGACGATCCCCGGAGCAACCGATGCCTGCGCAACGATTGGCGCCTGGCCGGGTACTACTGGGCATTCCGAGAAGTTCTTGATCGGTTCGCCCGGGGTGCCGTACAACTCGCTCTTCTCGAACGGATATCCCACCTATCCGCCGCCGGTCCCGGCGGGATCACCGCAGGGCCCGATGGACCTCGTCTTCGCCGCGTCGTTCGGCAAGTACTCGGGCTACGGCAGCACGATTGTCGATCCGGTGGTCACCGACCTGCTCGACTCGAAGCTTGAGTTCGTGCCACCGTCCGACGGTGGCACGAACTTCTGGAGTGCGTGGGCGACGAACTTCGGTCAAGGGCCCGCCTCGAAGAACCCGGCGAACAACCCGGCCTGCGTCGACCCGACCTTCACCAAGATCGACAATTTCGCCGGGACGGGCCGAACGTTGCTGCGGTGGGCATTCCCGGGCTGCACCCTCGTCGGCGGCGACGAGGTGTGGCGCACGATCGGCGTGTACTTCAGCGCCCGGATCAAGCCGACGACCCCCGCCGGCACAACGATCTACAACCACACCGAGGACCTGCTGCTCAATGAAACGGGCCTGGGTTCGAGCAACTGCGGGTACAGCACGCTGCCGCCGGGCGACAATCCCTCGTTGCCGTTCTACTACGCCCCGACCGGCTACACGCGGGTGGACGGACTCGACTACGACGGCGACGGCAACGTCACCGAGCAGCGGTGCCCGAGCGCCTCGGTGAGCTATGTCGTCCCAGTGATCTCGACGGCCGATTCGTCGAAATGGGTCAAAGGATCGTTGGACACCGCCTGGTCGAGATACCCGGCGTCGGGCGATACCGACACCGCCGGCAACGGCGCCTACGAGCTGTACATCACGAACCAAGGCAACACCCCGCTGACAACCATCGACCTGGTCGATGTGCTGCCGTACGTCGGCGACACGTCGGTGACGTCGCCGGCGACGGCCCGTGGTTCGCAGTGGGGCGAGGAATTGGTGTCGCTCGATGCGATCGAACATCAGGCCGTCACCGATGGTCCGTTCAGCGGGGTACCGGCCGGCGAACTGGTTACCGGCTTCTCCGCCTCACAGAATCCGTGCCGGTGGGACACGGCTGATCCGAACGAAACCGACCGCTTGAAGGCGTCGGGCGGGACGTTCCCGTCGACGGCATCGGTGACCGGCCCGGCCGGCTGTGACAACACCGGCTGGACGACGACACAGGCCGGCGCCCGCTCGTTCGCCATGCGCTACACACCGGCCACCGCATTGCAGCCGGGCGACGTCGATCCGGCTCAAGGTGACGGTCAAGCTGGCTCCGGGCGAGGCACCGAACCTCCCGGTTTCCGGCAAGATCGCCTGGAACAGCTTCGGCTTCTCCGCGGAGACGTCGGCCGCCGCGCCCAACGACGTGCTGCTGTCGACCGAGCCGATCCAGGTCGGTCTCAAGATGACCGACACGTCGATGACGGCTTCGCTCGGCGACTACGTCTGGGTCGACGTCAACCACGACGGCATTCAAAACGAGACCGGTATGGGAATCGAAGGAGTCACCGTCGCGCTGTACAACGGCGCCGGGACGTTGGTCGACACGACGGTGACCGATGCGACGGGCTACTACCGATTCTGGGGTCTCGACCCGACGACTCCCTATCGCGTCGTCTTGGCCAACTCCGCCGACTACACGTCGGGACCATTGGCACCGTACGAGCTGACGCTCCAGAACGTCAGCGACGACGCACTGGACAGCGACGCTGCGATCGTCGCCAATCGGGCCGAGATCACCACTGCCCCGACCGGGGCTGCCGGATCGCATACGACGACGTATGACTTCGGCTTCTGGCAGAAGGCATCGCTCGGTGACTACGTCTGGGAGGATCGCGACGGCAATGGTGCCCAGGACTCCGGTGAGCCGGGCGTCTCGGGCGTGACGGTGCGGTTGTTCTCGCAGGCCGGCACGCTGCTCGGCACGACGACGACGAACTCGGCCGGCTACTACCTCTTCGACAACCTGATTCCAGGCACCTACTACGTCGTATTCGACAAGTCGACAGCCATCGGCAACGGTGCCGATGGCAATCCGTACACCGGCTATCGCTACACGTCCCCCAACGCCACTGGTGACGAGATCAACGACTCCGATCCCGACAGCGCAGGACGCACGGCGTTGATTACCCTCGTCGGCGGTCAGCACGACCCGCGTTGGGATGCGGGAATCACCCCGCCGTTGCCACCCGGTCCGAACTCGATCGGCGACTTCACCTGGATCGATCTGGATCAGGACGGATTCCAGGATCCGACGGAGCCAGTGCTCCCTGGTGTCACGGTGACGTTGCTCGACGTCAATGGTTTCGGCATCACCTCGATGGTCACCGACGGCACCGGTCACTACCTGTTCGCCAGCTTGCCCGATGGCGACTACTCGCTGCGCTTCGAGCCGCCGCCCGGGTACGTCCTCACCAAGCTCGACGACGTGCTGGCGGCCGACGACACATCGGATTCCGACGCCGACCCGGCGAGTGGTCTGACGATCATCACCAACCTCGACAACGGCGTCGACCCCGAGAACGACATGACGTGGGACGCCGGCTTCATTCCGACGTTCTCGCTCGGCAACGTCGTCTGGCTCGACGCCAACGACGACGGTCTGTTCGGTGCTGCTGAGCAGGCAATCGCCGGGGTGACCGTCAAGTTGTTCGCGGCTGACGGAACGACTGAGGTCCTGGTCGGACCCGATGGCAAGCTCGGCACCGACGACGACGCTACGGGCGGGGTCGTCACCAACGCCTCTGGTCACTACCTGTTCACGAACCTGCCCGCCGGTGACTACATCGTCGAGATCACGCCGCCGGTCGGCCACCTCTCGTCGGTTGGTAACGGGGTCAATCCGGCGTTGACCGGCACCTATGAGGGCACGGCGGTCGACCAGGACACCACTCCGGTCGACAACGATGACAACGGCACGACTGTTGGTGCCGTGATCCGCTCGGCCCCGGTGACGTTGTCGTACAACGCCGAGCCGACCGCCGAAGGCTTGACCCCGGGCTGGCCCGATGCGACCCCCGATGGAAATGGCAACTACCAGGTCGACTTTGGTCTCTACCAGATTGACCTCACCGCCTATGACCTGGCCTTGGCCAAGGTGTCGAGCGTGCCGGGCGTGGTCGCCAACGGTGCCACGATCATCTGGACCGTCCGGGTGCAGAACCAGGGCATGGTGCCGTCGGGCAACTATTCGGTGACCGACACCCTGCCGGCCGGGCTGACCTTTGTGTCAGCCTCCGATGGCGGCACGAACAGCGGCGGCATTGTGACGTGGAATCTGACGAACCCATTGGCTCCTGGTACGTATGTCGATCTGACGGTCACGACGACCGTTGCCGACCTGGCCCTGGCGCCGTATCGCAACTGGGCCGAGATCTCCACCGACTCGGGCAATGATCGCGACTCGATCCCCGACGCCAACACTGGCTCGGGTCAGACCCTGCCGAACGATGCCACATCTCCGGGCGCCGGATATGTCGATATCACCGATCTGACAACGATCGCCGATGATGGAGCACCGATCGGCGACGAGGACGACAACGACGATGCGGTTGTCACCGGTGCGACGCCGGTGTATGACCTGGCCCTGGCCAAGATTGCCGACGTCACCACGGTCAACGGCACCACCGCGACGATCAACTGGACCGTGCGGGTGCAGAACCAGGGCAACCAGCCCTCGGGCAACTACTCGGTCACCGACACGTTGCCGGCCGGGCTGACCTTTGTGTCGGCCTCCGACGGTGGCACCGAGGCATCGGGCGTCGTCACCTGGAGTCTGACGACCTCGCTCGCCGCGGGCACGTTCAAGGATCTGACGTTCGTCACCACGGTCGCCGATATCACCAAGGCGCCGTTCCGCAACTGGGCCGAGATCTCGGCCGATTCAGGTGTCGACAAGGACTCGGCGCCCGACGTCAACACCGGCTCGGGCGAGACCTTGCCGAACGACGCGACGGCTCCCGGTGGCGGCTACGCCCCGATTACCGATCTCGTCGCGATCGCCGCCGATCTGACCCCGAACGCCGATGAGGACGACAACGACGACGCGGTCGTCGACGGTCCCTATGACCTGGCACTGGCCAAGATCGCCAGCGCCACCTCGGTCAACGGCAACGGAACCTCGATCACCTGGACAATCCGGGTGAAGAACCAGGGTTATGTGCCGTCGGGCAACTACTCGGTGACCGACACCCTGGCCGCTGGGATGACCTTCATCACCGCCTCCGATGGCGGCATCGAGGCCGCCGGTCTCGTGACGTGGAACATGGTCGACACCCTGTTACCCGGCGAGTTCAAGGACCTGACGATCACGACGCAGGTCGGCGATATCACCATGGCCCCGTTCCGCAACTGGGCCGAGATCTCGGCCGACTCGGGCGACGACATCGACTCGGCTCCCGACGTCACCACCGGTTCGGGTCAGACGTTGCCGAACGACGCCTCCGCCCCCGGTGGCGGGTATGTCTCGATCATCGATCTCGACCACGATCGACGTCAACGGTGCTCCGGGCGCCGATGAGGACGACAACGACGACGCGTCGATCGACGGCCCGTACGACCTTGCGCTCGCCAAGACGACGACCGCGACCTCCGTCTCGGCCAACAGCGAGGCGGTGGTGTGGACGGTCCGGGTACAGAACCAGGGCTACCTGCCCTCGGGGAATTACTCGGTCACCGACACGATTCCCGCGGGACTGACCTTCGTGTCGGCATCGGATAGCGGCGTGAACGCGTCGGGAATCGTGACGTGGGATCTGACGACATCGCTGCTGCCGGGAGAGTTCAAGGAGCTGACGCTGACGACCACGGTCGCCGATGTGACCAAGGCTCCGTTCCGCAACTGGGCCGAGATCTCGGCCGACTCCGGCGTGGACAAGGACTCGATTCCCGACACCAACACCGGTTCGGGCGCAACGATGCCGAACGACGCCACGGCCCCCGGCGGCGGCTATGTCGGCATCACCGACTCGACGGTGTTGGCCACCGACGGAACCCCGGCCGCCGACGAGGACGACAACGACGACGCATCGGTCGGTCGCAATATCTACGACCTGGCGTTGCGCAAGCAGTTGGTTTCCTTCGCCGCAGGCGTCGCAACGTTCAACATCCAGGTGTTCAACCAGGGCGACCCGGTCGCCGCCATCGACGTGACGGACTACATCGATACCAGTGTCTGGCAGGACTTCGACCCGGTACTCAACCCTTCCGGCGCCGCTGGAGCCGTGGTTGCCGCGGGCTACGCTGCGCCGGCAGCGCTGCCGACGTACGTGTGGAACGCGGCGGGAACCAACCCGGTCGTGACCATCACGGGGACGCTGGGCATCACCGAGGCGGTCACGGTCCCGGTGAGCCTGCGGCTGAAATCGCCGCTCTCGCCGCTTCCAGCCCGCGCCGTCAACACCGCCGAGATCACCGAGTTCCGCAACGTCGGCGGATTGCCGCTGGTTGATCAGGACTCGACCCCTGATGGCACGAGCGACGATGACGCAGGTGGTCAGTTGGGCTCGCCTGCTGACGACGCAATCGACGGCAACGGCTCGGGAACCCCGAACGGTTCGACGGCCGCGACCGACGAGGACGACGCCGACCCGGCCGCCGTTCCGTTGTACGACCTGGCCCTGACCAAGAAACTCTCCGCCGGCCAGGCTGCTGCACTGTCGTTGCCGCCGGTTCCGCCAACGGTGTCGTTCGACATTGCCGTGACCAACCAGGGTGCGACCGATGCCTTCGTGGTTGCGATCACCGATACCCCGCCTGCGGGCATGTCGTTCGTGACAGTGACCGGCGCCTCGGGTCCCGCTCCGACGTTCACGATCCCGTACATCGCATCTGGCGCGACGGTGTCGTTCACCGTGAAGTACCAGATCGACGACACGTCGGCCGCCTCGTACATGAACATCGCCGAGATCTCGTCGTTCGACGACGACGATGACCCAACCACGATCACGCCGGCGTGGGTGGTCGACGTGGACTCGACGCCCGACACCGACTCGACCAACGATGCGGGCGGCTTGGCCGGCAGCGCCTCGGACGATTCGATCACCGGTGACGGTTCGGGTGCACCCGGCGACACCTTGACGACCACCGACGAGGACGATGCCGACCCGGCGGTTGTCACGCTGCCCTACGACCTGGCCCTGCGCAAGCGGGTCGACCCGGCCGATCCCGACATCACCGACGGCATCCAGTTGCTGCCGACTCCCGACAAGGTGACCTTCTTCATCGAGGTGTTCAACCAGGGTCGCGACGTGGTATCGATCGATGTCACCGACTACGTGCCGGCCGGATCTGGCTGGTCGTTCGTCGCCGCCGACAACCCCGCGGGCACGGCGACAGCCGGTTCGTACGGTGCCCCGGCTGCCCTCCCGGCGTATTCCTGGTCGGCGACCGACCCGACCAAGCCGGTAGCGACGATCACCGGGCCGCTGCAGGGTGGCCGCTCCGTGGTCATCCCCGTTGTCCTCACGGCAACCGCCCCACTGCCCGCCGGTGACCTGAAGAACGTCGCCGAGATCTCGGCGTTCCGCGACGCGGTGGACACGTCACTGGTTGATATCGACTCGACGCCCGACGCGATCGATGACGACGTGATCACCGACGACGTGATCGACTCGAACGCCACCGACCCGCCCGCCGGGTTGAGCGCCGATGAGGATGACCACGACGCTGCCGTCATCGCCTGGTGGGATCTGTCGCTGGTGAAGACCGCGTCGACGTTCGTGTTGGACGCGGCGGTGCCGACGGTGAAGTTCACCGTGTCGGTCAAGAACCAGGGAGTCCGCACGGCGTTCGACGTGACGGTGCTCGACACTGTGCCGGCTGGAATGTCGGTGGTCTCGACGACCCCCGGGACCGGAGTGACCTGTGGGTCAGCATCGCCCAACGTCACCTGCACGATCGCGCAGCTCGATGCCGGCGCCACCGCCACGTTCGACATCACGTTGCACGTCGACGACCTGACGATCGGCACCTACGAGAACACGGCCGAGATCACCTCGATGCAGGGTGATGTTGATTTGGGCGCCGGCCCGATTCGCGGTGCCGTCACCGACGTCGATTCGACGATGGATGTCGATCCGACAAACGACGCGTTGTTCCTCAATCCGACCGATCCGTTCGGGTACCCCCGGAACTCGTCGAACGAGATCGACTTCATCCAGGGTGTCACCTCGGTCAACCAGCCGAACGCGCTCGACGAGGATGACCATGACGTCCAGGCGGTCATCCTCCCGCTCGCCGTTGGCGACTACGTCTGGTACGACGTCAATCGCAACGGCGTGCAGGATTTCGGCGAGAAGCCGGTCGTCGGTGCCGGGGTGAAGTTGACGATGGAAGACCCGGCGACGCCCGGTTCGTTCATTGCCGCTACCGATGCGCAGGGCACCCCGGTCTCGACAACCCAGGTGACCGATAGCAACGGTTGGTACGTCTTCGACAACCTGATCCCGGGCACGTACCGAGTGCAGTTCACCCATGGCCAGTCCGGCTGGCTGTGGACCGTCCCGAACATCGCGACGGCTCCGACCGACGCCGTTGATTCCGACGCGGTGTTCGCCATTTCCACGGCCGATGCGACGGCGACCACCGATCCGTTCGTGCTCGCCGCCGGTCAGCCGAATGTTGCGGCGGTGACGTTGGCCGATGCCGGAGACCTGGGTGCGTTGAAGGCGGCGAACATCGACCGCACCCGTGACGCCGGTATCTGGATGCCGGTCGCCGTTGGCGACTACGTCTGGTACGACCTCAACCACGACGGCAAGCAGTCGGTGGGCGAGCCCGTGGTGGGCAACGTCACCGTCAACCTGTTGATGCGGGACCCGGCCAATCCAGCCGGGTCGTTCGTGCCCGCGGTCGATGCCAATGGCAACCTGGTTGCGGCAACGTCGACCGATCCGGCCACCGGGTTGTATGTGTTTGACGAGTTGGTTCCCGGTGATTACCAGGTGCAATTCGACCTGGCCACGCTGCCGGCGGGCTATGCGGTCACGAAGCAGGCCCAGGGCGCCGACCAGGCAATGGACTCGAATCCCGATGCCACCGGCCTGACCCCGGTGTTCACGTTGTCGACTTCGGCGATCCCGAACATGGTCGCCAACACCGACTTGGCGATCATCGCCGCGTTCATCGATCCGACGATTGACATGGGCATCTTCAAGCCCGTCTCGCTTGGTGATCTGGTGTGGTACGACGCCAACCGCGACGGGATCTACGACCCGGCCACCGAGAAGGGCATCGGTAGTGTCCCGGTGACGCTGTTGATGAAGGACGCGGCCGGTGCGATGGTCGCGGCGATTCGATGCCGACGGGGTGGCGGTCCCGACGAGTGTCGTCACCGACCCGAACGGCCGGTATTCGTTCACCAATTTGTTGCCCGGTGACTATCAGGTCGTGTTTGGTCTGCCCGCTGGGTACTTGTGGTCGAAGTCGAACACTCCGGCCGACGACACGCTCGATTCGGACGCGGTGTTCGCCTCGATGACGGATGCGATGGCCAAGTCGCAGATCGTGACGGTCTCGGACTTCGCTCCGGTGACCGATTCGGATCCGAAGGGGTTGGTGTTGACCGACCCTTCGATCGACGCCGGTGTCTGGTACCCGTATGCGCTGGGTGACATCGTCTGGTATGACCTGAACCACAGCGGCGTTCAGGAGTCCGGCGAGTTGCCCGTGGCAGGAGCGCTCATCCATCTGTTGATGGAGGACCCGGCCACCCCGGGCTCGTTTATCGCCGCCCTCGATGCCGACGGCAACGCGGTCGCCGATCAGACGACGGCGGCCGACGGGTTGTATCTGTTCGACTTCCTGCTCGCCGGGAACTACAAGGTGATATTCACCCACAACCAGCCGGGCTACCGCTGGACGGTGGGCAACACCGGTCTCGACACTGTCGACTCCGATGCGGTGTTCTTGGCTTCCACCGATGCGGTGGCGGTCAGCTCGTTGATCAATCTCAGTCCGACTGCCGCCAACCTGCGCCCGGCCGACCCGATCGACACCACGACCTACGCCGGGCCGCTGGTCGGTGGCCCGCTGAAGGCCCACTTCGTCGATCCGACCAGCGATGCCGGTATCTGGCAGCCGGTCGGGGTGGGCAACTACGTCTGGTACGACCTGAACCACAACGGCATCCAGGACACTCGGTGAGAAGCCGGTCGGAAATGTCGGCGTCAAACTCCTGATGGAGGATCCGGCCACCCCCGGTTCGTTCATTGCCGCGACCGATGCCGACGGTTCTGCGGTCGCCCAGACCACCACTGATCCGGTGACGGGCTTGTTCATGTTCGACAACCTGATCCCGGGCGTCTACCGGGTGCAGTTCGTGCTCGCCACCCTGCCTATTGGCTATGTCGTCACCAAACAGGCCCAAGGCACCAACGTCGCGGTCGACTCGAACCCCGATCTGACCGGTCTGACGCCGTCGTTTACGCTGTCGATCAGTGGGACCAACATGGTGCCCAACACGGACCCGTTGATTGATGCGGTCTCGGTCGACTCGACGATCGACATGGGCATCTTCACCCCCGTCTCGCTCGGCGATCTGGTCTGGTATGACGCCAACCACAATGGGATCTTCGACCCGCTCACCGAACTTGGGATCGAGGCGGTCAAGACCGAGTTGTTGATGGAGGACCCGGCCGCGCCCGGTTCGTTCATCGCGGCGGTCGATGCCGATGGGGCGGCGATCGCCCCGGATTACACCGACGCCCAGGGTCGCTACTCGTACACCAACCTGGCCTCGGGTAACTACAAGGTCGTGTTCTCGTTGCCCTACAGCTTTGAGTGGACGACCTCCAACAGTCCGGGCAACGACACGCTCGACTCCGACGCCACCTACACGGCACCGACCGACGCGACGGCGATGTCCCATGTGGCGGCGGTGTTTGCCGACGCTCCGGTGACCGATTCGGACCTGAACGGGATGCAGCTGACCGACCCGTCGATTGATGCCGGTGTCTGGTTTGCCCTGTCGATCGGTGACTACGTCTGGTTCGACCTCGACCGCGACGGTCACCAGGATGTCGGCGAGAAGCCGGTTGTCGGGGCCACCGCCCACCTGTTGATGGCCAACGCCGCAGGCACCTATGTGACCGCCCTTGATGCCGACGGCGTGGTCGTTGCCGACGACACCACCGACGCCAACGGGTTGTATTTGTTCGACTATTTGGTGCCGGGCAAGTACCAGGTGGTGTTCACCCACAACCAGCCGGGCTACCAGTGGACATTCGCCGACAGCCTGCAGGCCACCGACGCCACGGACTCCGACGCCGCGTTCGTTACGACGACCGATGCCACGGCGTCGACCGGCCTAATCACGCTGTCGTACAGCGCCACCAATGTGCGTTCAGCCACGGCGGCCGATGACACGACCTACGGTGCACCGCTGCGGGCCGCCTACATCAACCCGACCAACGACGCAGGCATTTGGCAGCCGCTCGCCGTTGGGGACTACGTCTGGTACGACACCAACCACAACGGCATCCAGGACGACGGTGAGCTACCGGTCGGTGGCGTGAAGGTTCATCTGTTGATGGACGACCCGACCGAGCCGGGCACGTTCAAGCCGGCCAAGCAATCCGATGGCAACGCCGTACCGGTGGCGACGACCGATGCGAACGGGTTCTACTCGTTCGGTGATCTGCTCCCGGGCACCTACCGGGTGCAGTTCGAGATTGCTACGCTGCCCGCCGGTTTCGTGCCGACGACGCAGACCGCCGGCACCAATACAGCACTCGACTCGAATCCCGACCTGGCGGGGCTGACCGGGTCGTTCACGCTGTCGGTCGATGGGGCGAACATGCTGGTCAACGAGGATCCGGCGATTGTCGGGTTCAAGATCGATCCGACGATTGACATGGGCATCTGGCAGCCGCTGGCGGTCGGCGACTTCGTCTGGAACGATGTCAATCACAACGGCATCCAGGAGGCCGGCGAGGCACCGATCGCCGGTGTGACCGTGACATTGCTCAACGCGGATGGCACATCGGCCACCGACGGCGACGGCAAGGTCGTCGCCGCGACGACCACCGACGCCAACGGTCACTACGTGTTCGACAATCTGTTCGCGGGTGACTACAAGATCCGGTTCACGGTTCCGGCAAGCTGGCTGGTGACGTTACCGATGAAGGGCACGGAGTTGAACGACTCCAACCCCGACAGCACCGGCTTGACCCCCGTGTTCACGCTGGCGTTCGATTCCCCCAACGTCCGTGGCTCGGTTGCGTCCGACGGCGTCACGGTGGCCCATCTGATTGATCCATCGATCGACGCCGGGTTCTGGCAACCGCTCGCCGTTGGTGACGACGTCTGGTTCGACCTGAATCACAACGGTGTCCTGGACCCCGACGAGAAGCCGGTTGCCGGCGTGACCGTCGAGCTCCTCAATGCATCGGGTGGCGCGGCGACCGACGCTGATGGCCTGGCGGTGCCCTCCGCTTCCACCGACGCAAACGGGCACTATGTGTTCGACAACCTGTTGGCCGGGTCGTACCAGGTGAGGTTCTCGAACCTGCCGGCCGGCTACCTGTTCACCAACCAGGCATCGGGTGCCGATCGGAGCGTCGACTCCAACCCCGCCGGCAGCGGTCTGACCCCGATGTTCACCTTGGACACCGCCTCGGCGCAGGTCCGTGGCGTCGTCGGCAGCGATGGCGTCACCACAGCCACCTTGATCGACCCGACCATCGATGCCGGGATCTGGATGCCGCTCGCCGTTGGTGACTACGTCTGGTACGACGCCAACCACAACGGCATCCAAGACCCGACTGAGTTGCCGGTGGTCGGAGCCACGGTGACCTTGCTCGCCGCCGATGGCACACCGGCGATCGGTGGTGACGGGCAGCCTGTCCCGGCCACGGTCACCGATGCCAACGGTCACTATGTGTTCGACAACCTGCCCGCGGGCGTCTACAAGATCTCCTTCACGACGCTGCCGGTTGGCTACGAGCTCACCGTGGCGTCGGCGGCCGGTGGCACATCGGCGAACGACTCGAACCCCGACGCCACAGGCATGACTGCATCGTTCGAGCTGATCGTCGGGGGGATCGACATGCGCCCGACCACATCGAGCGATGGCACCACCGTTGCCTTGGAGATCAACCCGACGATCGACGCCGGGGTCTACCGCTACACGGTCGATCTGGTGCTGTCGAAGACGGCGATCGGCACGATCGTCGCCGGGCAGGTGTCGACGTGGCGGATTGTCGTGTCGAATAACGGACCCGATGCCGAGACGGGCACGATCACGGTGGTTGACACGTTGCCTGGCGAGTTGACCTTCGTCGAAGCGTCGGGCATCGGGTGGGCCTGTACCGCCTCTGGCCAGGTGGTGACCTGTACCACTGAAACCGACCTTGCCCCGAATACATCCCTGCCGAACCTGACGGTCAGTGCCAAGGTCAGCGCCGGGGCCTCCGGTGAAATCGTCAACGGTGCCACCGTGTCGTCGCCACGCCTCGACGTCGCTCAGCCGAACAACGTGGCCCAGGCCAAGGCCCCCGTGGTCAAGCCCGGCGTCCTTCCGAACACCGGGGCTGACATCACTCGGATCGTGGGACTCGGTGCCCTCATCGTGGCCCTTGGTGCAGTCGTCTGGGCAACCTCCAAGCGTCGTCGCCGGCGTGTTCCGGCCGTCTGAGAGCCGGTTGGCGGGAGCGAAATGCGCTCCCGCCAACCTCGTCCTCGGCTGTGGCGTGGCCTCGATGATGAGCGGACGGCGTGACCTCGGTCGGCGGGTGATCACGGCCGGGGACTAGGTTCGTGCGCTGTGATTCCGGCCAGCGTCAACCTCCTTCCTGAGGCTCCGATCTCCGAGATCGTGACCCTCGCCCGGCAGGCTGAGGCGCTCGGCTACAGCCGCTGCTGGGTGTACGACGAGGGCTTGGCCACTCGCGACGTGTACGTCACGCTCACCGCGATTGCCCAGGCCACGACCACGATCAAACTTGGCCCGGGGATCACGAACCCCTATACGCGGCACCCGGCAACGACGGCGGCGACCATCGCCAGCCTCGATGAATTCTCGAGGGGCCGAGCGTTTCTCGGCATCGGAGCCGGGGGCAGCCTGACTCTCGGACCGCTCGGGATTGATCGGAGTCGCCCGCTCGCTCCCGTACGTGATGTGATCGCGGCCTGTCGAGGACTGTTCTCCGGTCAACCCATCACGATGGAAGGCCACGGCTTCACGTTGACCGACGCCACCCTGGGATTTGCTCGACCCGACATCGAAATCTGGCTGGCCGGGCGAGGTCCAAAGATGCTCGGGCTCGGTGGGGAGATCGCCGACGGTGTGATGCTCGACTTCATCCACGCCGAGATGATCGACGACTACGTCGAGTTGGTCCGCTCGGGCGCTCGACGATCAGGGAACCAGCCGCGGTTGATGTATTCGACGATGGTGATCACCGACGAGCGGGCGATGTTGGCGACCAAGCCGCATATGACCTACCGCCTGGTCGACTCGCCGCCACGGATCAAGGAGGCCCTGGGAATGACCGATGCCGAGGTCGAGCGGATCCGTCGGGCGATGGCTGGTGGGCTCCATGCGGCGGCAGAGTTCGTGCGTGATGAGTGGGTCCATCCGTTCGTGATCGCCGGGACCGAGTCGGACTGCGCCGAGCAGTTGAGCCGGTTGGTCGACCGACACGGCGTCGACGAGTTCCTCCTCCCAGTGCTCGATCTGGCGGATGCGCCTCATCTGATGACGCAGGTCGCCGGCGTCTGTGGCGGCCGTATGAGCCCGCGTTTCGACTACCCGCTGCTGTCACGCGCAGCTGTTGACGTCCTGGCCGAAGCTGGGGTCGTCGTCGACGATCAACGGCCGCTCCCTGCCCTGTCGGAGCCCGCATTACCCCTGGTCACCGACCCGATCGGCGAGTCGATGGTCCCCGTCGTTCATCGACGAATCAGGGTGCTGGGTAGCTACTGGCACGAAGGCTGGACCCACGCCCGGCCCGACTGCTGGCTGCGGGCCGAGACGATGGCCCGGCTCGCGGCCGTGGCCGACGCACTGCCCAATCGTTGGGGCCTGGCGGTGTACGACGCGTGGCGACCTCTGGCATTGCAGGCCGAGCTGTACGCCGCGGCCTACGCCGACCCGCAGTTGCCGCCGGGGTTCATTGCCCCACCGGTCACCGATCCGCAGACGCCGCCGCCCCACCTCACCGGCGGCACGGTCGACTTGACGTTGACCCTCGACGGAACGCCGCTGGCCCTCGGCACCGATTTCGACGGATTCACCGATGCCGCGGCGGCCGCGGCCTTGGAAGCCACCCCGGGCGTGGAGCGCGAGCTGCGGCGCATGCTCTACTGGGCGATGCACGCCCAGGGTTTCGTGCTGCTCACCTTCGAGTGGTGGCATTTCGAGTACGGCACCCCCCGATGGGCGGGGATCACCGGTCAACTGCCGTTCTACGGTCCGGCCGAACCGCCTCTCACGACGAATAGGAGCACCTCATGAAGGTTGGCGTCGCCCTGCCCCAGATGGCCCCCGGGTTCACCCGCTCGACGATGATCGATTGGTGCCGGGCGATTGACGACGGTCCGTTCTCGTCGATTTCGGCAGGGGAGCGGATCACCTTCTTCAACCCCGAGATGATCACCTTGCTCGCGGGCGCAGCCACAGTCACCGAACGCGTCGAGATCATCGCCAATGTCGTGGTCACCCCATGGCATCGCACGGCGTTGTTGGCCAAGCAATTCACGACCATCGACATGCTGTCCGCCGGACGGTTGACGGTGGCGTTGGGCGTCGGTGGCCGCCAGGAGGACTACGCCGCGATGGACACCTCGTTCGCCCACCGCCACCAGCGGGTTGACGACGATGCCGCCGAGCTCCGACGGCTCTGGGCCGGAGGTGAGACCGCCGGCGGCATCGTCGGACCGTCACCGAGCAGATCGGGCGGCCCGTCCCTGTTGTGTTCGTCGCTCGGCCCGAAATCGATGGCCCGCGCTGCGAAGTGGGCCGACGGCGTTTCGGGATTCGCCATCAGTGCCCAGCCCGACGAAGCCGCCCGCCTGTTCGCCCTTGCCGATCAGGCGTGGGCGGATGCCGGCCGCACCGACCGGCCCCGACGGGTTTGCGGGCTGTTCTGCGTTGCGGGAGTCACCGATGGGGCCGACACGTTGCGCAGCTTCGCCCGCGAGTATCTCGGGTTCATGGGGCCGGAGCTGGCGGATCTGTTGGCCGGTATGCAGCCGGTCGGCGATGAGGAGAAGTTGGCAGCCGCGCTCACCGGCTTCGCCGACGTCGGCTGTGACGAGGTCATCCTCGTCCCGGCGACCTCGGCTGTCGATTGCGTGCGGAGTTTCGCTGACGTCGTCGCGGGATAGCGCCGAACGCTCAAGAATCCGAGACATCGACCAACTGTCGGAGCAGGGCTTGCACGAGGTGGGTCCACCGACTGTGCCATTCGGCCTCGTCCCGATTCCGAAACCCTGATCGACGGATGCCACCGGCCAGCACGTGGACGATCTGCGTGTCGGAGATCGCCGGGTAACGACCGGGTGCGCGAATAAGCGCCGTCAGCCTGGCGATCTCGTCAAGCGTCGGGTCCGGTCCGAAGGGGGTCGGGTACACCGAGGCGAACTTGCCCACCAGGGCGTCGCCAAGTCCCGAGTCGAGGGCCAACATCCACCAGGCGGTGAGCCGCACGAGTGGATCGGCCAGGTCGTCGCGATCTTTCAGATGAACGAGCACGGCCTGATGGAACGCGTCTCCCGCCTTGTTGACCACATCGTCATGATTGGTGCGCGGATACATGCTCGATGGTGCCCGACCCCAATGCAATGAGATGCGACGGATCGGCGGCGGTGCCCCGGTTTCGATCAAGGCGTTGAAGTACGCCCGCACGATGGGGTCGCCCGCCACGCCCGGGTGAGCGACATCGGCCAGGATGAGGTCGGGGTCGGCGATGCGCGGCGGCCGGCCGGACATCGGAGCGGTGGCGCATGTGGCGTCGATCAGCCCAACGAGGTCGGGGGCGGCGCCCAGTATCGCGGCCCTCCAGTGCTCAAGATCAGGGGTGTAGCGCCAGGCGTCGCCGATGTAGCCGAGTAGCAGGTCAGGGTGGGCGACCGTGGGTGATTCGGCCCCGTCGAGCGGGGAACCGGTGAGCACGGCGTAGCCCGTGGTCGAGGGCGGGTGGCCACTGGCCGCGTCGGTGATCGCCCACAACCATCCCGGGGCGACGTCGAGAGCATGGGTCAACCTCGCGACGAAGCCCGTATGACCGGTGAGCTCCTGCTTCAGGCGTTCCTCGCAACGAAGGGCCACAAGTGCCGTCAACTCGTCCCGGCCCGAGAAGTAGCGGTACAACGCACCGACCGTGAGATGCAGCTCGGTCGCCAGATCGCGCATCGGCGGAAACTGGCCGGGATG
Source organism: uncultured Actinomycetes bacterium (assembly GCA_963847945.1). Classification (GTDB taxonomy): domain Bacteria; phylum Actinomycetota; class Acidimicrobiia; order Acidimicrobiales; family Ilumatobacteraceae; genus JANMJD01. The sequence continues at coordinate 146,979 of CAWKBX010000020.1, read as the reverse complement.
ATACCGAATCATCGCACAGCAGACGTCCACGATCCCGGGGGTCTCGTATGAACGTCGCATGACTAGGTCAGTGTGCGGCGTCGTGGGACGCTATTGCGCGAATCGCGACGAGAGTCAACATTGTTCCGGCCGGTATCGAGCGGGCGTTCCGACGAATACCCGGTGTTTCGCCGGCGTCCGGGCGGCAAAAGTGAACATTGTTCGAGCAACGAACGGCCGGTCGCTGTCGAAGACTGTGGCCCTGACGCGCCGATCGACGCAGCCGCATGCTGCGTCGTCGGCCCGTCAGCACGTCTCACGAGCCAGGCGGTCACTCCATGAAGCCAATCGACATGTTCACCGGTGATGCCGCGGCGCTGATGGCTCGTCGGTCGATGAGTTGGGCCCGCACCTCGACGCGGCAGTCCGGGCTGAAGGTGATCTGCCCCGAATGCGGACGGGCCGGTCTGGCCGGAGGGGCCTGGACCGCGACCTGTATCAGCCACGTCAAGTGTGAACTTTGTGACAAAGTGATGGTGTTACGGGGTCTGATTCGCCACCTGGTGCGGTACCACGACATGCCCCGGCGAACGTCGGCCGACCGCCCAGGTTCGTATCCGCCCGACAGCTTTGCCTGGGCGCGCAGGGTGGAGCCGACCGCCAACGAGACGAGTTCTCACACCTAGCCGTACGCCTGGCGGAGCGGCCTGAGCAATGTTTCGGGAGGATGAACGCCTGCTCACGATGACCCGGTGGTGGGGTGAGGCAGCGTTGAACTTCTCGTCATCCACCCGACACGACCGGGAAACGCCGTCGGCCTTGGGATGCGTTCATGTCACTTCGTGGATTCGTAGCGCCGGTCACCCGCGCAGTCTGACCGCCGCTCTCGTCCACGACGTCTCGTTCATGATCTGGGTACTCTTCGGGGCACTCGGCGCTCCCAGCCCGGCGAGGTCGCCCGGGCGGTCAGCGCGGTGACCGCCGTGATCAGCGCCGTAGCGACGCCTACGGCGGCGATGGACTGACGCCTTGATCGAATCATCACGTGTTCCGTCTCATCGGCGACCACTCGATGTGATCGACGACTACACACAGAAGTCAACCGGAACCTTTGGTTCGACAGACAAGTTCTGTTCTGCATTGTTGCGACTATCGGCTGCTCTCGGGACTACAAGTTGGCCGGCTGCACTCCATATGTCAGTAGTGCCAGGGGGAGCTCGACCAGTCGGGGGCGCGCTTTTCGAGGAAGGAGTCGCGGTCCTTCGGCAGCCTCATCGGTGCCGTAGGCGAGGCGGGTGGCTTCACCGGCGAAGATCTGCTGGCCGACGAGGCCGTCGTCGATCAGGTTGAACGAGAACTTGAGCATCCGCTGGGCGGTGGGGCTCTTGCCATTGATCAGGCGGCCCCACTCCAAGGCGGTGGCCTCCAACTCGGCGTGCGGCACCACCGCGTTGACCATGCCCATCCGGTGGGCGTCGTCGGCGGAGTACTCCTGGCCGAGGAAGAAGATCTCGCGGGCGAACTTCTGGCCCACCTGGCGGGCCAGATACGCCGAGCCGAACCCGCCATCGAACGAGGCGACATCGGCGTCGGTCTGCTTGAACTTTGCGTGCTCACGGGACGCCAAGGTCAGGTCGGAGACGACGTGCAGGCTGTGTCCGCCGCCGGCCGCCCAGCCAGGGACCACACAGATCACCACCTTGGGCATGAAGCGGATCAAGCGCTGCACTTCGAGAATGTGCAGTCGGCCAGCGCGCCCCGGTTCGATCGTGGAAGCGGTCTCACCCTCGGCGTACTTGTAGCCGTCCTTGCCGCGAATCCGCTGGTCACCGCCGCTGCAGAAGGCCCATCCACCGTCTTTGGGGGATGGGCCGTTGCCGGTCAGCAGCACGCACCCAACGTCGGTCGACTGGCGGGCGTGGTCGAGCGCGATGAACAACTCGTCGACCGTGTGCGGACGGAACGCGTTGCGAATCTCGGGGCGGTTGAAGGCGACGCGAACCGTGCCGTGGGCCTTGGCGCGGTGGTAGGTGATGTCGGTGAAGTCGAACCCAGCGACCGTCGTCCAGGCATCGGCATCGAAAATCTCAGAGACCATGGCCTAAGCCTGCCCGCTCGGCGAGCCACAACCGAATTCCGCCCCGTACCATCGTTCGTCGTGGGTGCTCGTCGTGATGAACCAGCCGATCGGGGGGCCCTGGTGTGTGGCGACCGCACGCTCGTTCTTGGCGAGCGCACCTACGTGATGGGCATCGTCAACATCACCCCCGACTCGTTCTCCGATGGCGGTCTGTTCCACGATCCCGATGTCGCGTACCGCCATGCGATGACGATGTTCGACGACGGGGCCGACATTGTCGACATCGGCGGCGAATCGACCCGCCCCGGGGCGGTGGCACTCGACCACGACGAGGAACTCCGCCGCACGATCCCGGTCATCGAACGCCTCGTCGCCTCGGGAGCACGAGCGATCTCTATCGACACCCGCCACCCGGCGGTCGCCCGTGCCGCGCTCGAAGCGGGCGCGGCGTGGGTCAACGATGTGTCGGGACTCGCCGACCTCGCCCTCGCCGTGGTGGCTGCACCGGCCGACGCCCTGGTCGTGATGCACAACCGCCTCGCCGGGTTCGCTCCGGTGGAGGATGACGTGCACTACGACGATGTCGTCACCGAGGTATGCGCTGAGCTGGCCCGACTCGTCGAGGTCGCCGTCGCCGGGGGAGTGGCTCGTGACCGGGTGATCATCGATCCCGGGCTGGGTTTCGGCAAGTCCGTGGCCGGCAATGTCGCTTTGATGCGGGCGGTCGAGCCGTTGCAACGGATCGCCCCGGTGCTCGTGGGCCCCTCACGCAAGCGCTTCCTCGGGGCGATCGCCGGGATCGAGGCGGCGGCCGATCGCGACGCGGCCACGATTGGTGCCTGCCTTGCGGCCGCCGAACAGGGTTGTGACATCGTGCGGGTTCACGACGCCCGTGGGGTGCGCCAAGCCCTCGCCGTCTTTGCCGCGGGTCGATAGACGAACCGGGGGTCCGTGATGAGTTCCGGAGTTCGGATCTCAGGCGAGAATCGCCGGCCGACGGCCGCGTAGCGAACTCACGACGGCGAGTGCGTCACAGGCGTGGATATCGGTGACCAGCAACGTCCGTTCGACCACCGAGCCGTCATCGATGAGCAGTTGCCGCCCGACCCCGTTGAGCCCCCCGGACGCCAGCGGGGGCACGTACCACTGCCCGCCAATCCGGAAGAGCAGATTGGCGACCGTCGTCTCGACAACCTCGCCGCGCTCGTTGGCCAGGATCACGTCGTCGGCATCGCCGAGGCGGGCCCGGGCGGCGTCGTAGTGGGCCCGATTCGTTGTCTTGTGGCAGCTGAACGTGTCGTCGCTGCGTACCCGTACGGTGTCGATCGCCAGTCGAACCGGCCCGTCGGGGGTACGGGCCAGCGGCATCGTCTCGATCTCGACGGTGCCGTCGCGCCCCAGCAGCACGCGCAGCCGATTCGGCACATCTCCACAGCTCAACGCCCCGATTCGCTGCTCGGTCCGCGCTCGGTCGAAGCCGAATCCGAACCATGCGGCCGAGGCTTCCAACCGGTCGAGGTGCTGCGCGAGATGCACCGGGCCCTCGGCGGTCAGTCTCAGCGTTTCCAACAATCGGAATGCCGGACGGCGTTCGGTGAGTACGCGGGCCTTGGCATCGACCTCGGCGCTCTCGGCGGCCGGATCCGATGACCAAGTAATGCCTCCACCCGAGCCATAGATGAAGTGACCGGTGGAGCGGCGCATGACCGCCGTACGGATGGCAACGCTGAACCGCGCCGTCGGACCATGACCAGGGGGCGCGAGAATGCCGATCGCCCCGCAATAGACCCCGCGTGGCTCGGGTTCCAACGAGTCGATGATCGACATCGCCGACGCCTTCGGCGCGCCGGTGATCGACCCGCAGGGAAAGGTTGCGGCCAGCAGGTCGACAAGGTCCACGGCGGGCCGGGTGGTCGCCTGCACGGTCGAGGTGAGCTGCCACACGGTCTCATAGCGTTCGAGGTCGAACAGCGCCGGCACCCGCACCGACCCGAGTTCGGCGACGCGCGACAGATCGTTGCGCAGGAGATCGACGATCATCACGTTCTCGGCGCGGTCCTTGCGGGACGCTCGGAGCCACGCCGCCGCTTCGGCATCGTCGGACAACCGTCGGCCTCGCCGGACAGTGCCCTTCATCGGTTTGGTCGTCACGGTCGTGCCGTCCCATTCCAAGAAGAGCTCGGGCGACGCCGAGACGACGCCGAGATCGCCGAATTCGAGATACACGTTGTAGGCACCGCGCTGGGCGCAGGCCATCGACGCATAGAGACTGAACGGGTCGCCGATCAGCCGAGCGTGGAACCGCGAGGTGAGATTGACCTGATAGGCGTCGCCGAGTTCGATCCGCCGCCGGATCTCTTCGACATCGTCCTCGTACGAGGTGGGCGATGGCACCCGTTCGAGATCGACCAGTTCGTGGGAGCTGTGTTCCGTTGCATCCAATGCGGCGACATTGCGTCGCTCGCCGAATGCGACGAACTGGGCGTAGGGCAGCCCGTGCGGGGTTGCGCGCCGGGGAAAGGCGTCATCGAATGCCGCCCCGGCCTCGTACGCCAGGTAGCCCACGACCCACGCCCCGGCTTGTGCCGCAGCTGCGGCGGCACGCACGACCTCGTCGACCTCTCCGAGGGTGCGGGCGACGAACTCGTCGAGGGGAACGCCGAACTCGACCGACGTTGTACCGATGAAGTCGTCGGCTCTCGCAAACCGGTCGGGGGGTTTAGTGAGAGCGGGGAGCGGTATCCGCGACACGATTCCACGTCCGGATCACAGCCTGATCCCGCTCATACCCCAGCACGCCGGTCGCCGCGGGTTCCAACACGAACAACCGGGCCGCGCTCGGATCGAGTCCCAACCAGCGGGCCGTGAGGATGCGCAGCAGGTGACCGTGGGCGAAGATCAGTACGCGGCCACTCGGCGACCGCAGCGGGGCCACAAACCGGTCGGCGCGGGTCGCGACCGCGTCGAGGGCCTCGCCTCCGGGCACACCGTCGCTCCACAGATTCCAGCCGGGGCGCTCGGCGACGATCTCGACCTTCGTGCGACCCTCGTAGTCGCCGTAGTTCCACTCCCGTAGGTTCTCGTCGACCACCGCCCGCGCCTCGAACCCGGCGAGCGCACATGTGTCGTAAGCACGGGAAAGTGGGCTGCTGAACACCTGATCGAACTTGCGGGCGGCCAGCGGTTCGACCAATGCGGCGGCCTGAACTCGTCCGATCTCGTCGAGCGGGATGTCGGTCCACCCGGTGTGGCGGCCGGTTGCCGCCCACTTGGTACGGCCGTGACGGACGAGCCACAGTTCGGTCGCGCTCAACGAGCCCATCGCCGCCCGATCGTGGCCCGCCAGCCGTTCATCAGGAGGCCGAGGAACAGTGTGGCCACGATGATGAAGGCGATCGCCGTACCATCATCGAAGGCGAACCGGCGTAGCAGCAGCCCGATACCGACGGTGCCCAGCCAGATCAGCACGCCCCCGATCAGGGTGCGGCCGCCGGGCAGCTTGAGCGCGGTGACCGCGGCCCACGTGGCGACCAAGGCGATCAGGAATGGCGATGCGATACGCAGCGTCTCGATCACCGCGTTGCCTTGGTGATGGCTGGAGCGGCCGATGATCACGAACAGGGCGATACACGCCGCATCGACAACGATCGCAGGGTCCAGATGTCGCTGCATGCCGTCCATCATGCCGCTGTTTCCCTCGCCCTATGCGGCGGGGAACGCCCCGAGCATCCGCGCCGCGGCGAGGGTGTTTTCGAGCAGGCAGGCGATTGTCATCGGGCCGGTACCGCCGGGCATCGGGGTGATCGCGCCGGCGATCGCCTGCACCGCATCGAAGTCGACATCGCCGACGATGCCGGCCTCGGTGCGGGAGATGCCGACATCGAGCACGGCCGCGCCGGGCTTGACATGGGCGGCGGTGATCATCCGCGCCTGGCCCGCGGCGGCGACGATGATGTCGGCCTCGCGGCACACCTCGATCATGTCGGGAGTGCGGGAGTGGGCCAGGGTCACGGTGCAATCCACGCCCTTGCGGCCGAGCAACAGCACTTGGGGCAGCCCGACGAGAGTCGAGCGGCCGACGACGACGGCCCGTTTGCCGGCGGTCGGCACGCCGTAGCGCTCCAGCAGCCGCATGACACCCAGCGGGGTGCATGGGGCATGACCCGGCAGTCCACGGACCAAACGCCCCATCGAGCGCTCCGTCAGGCCATCGACGTCCTTCTCCGGGGGGAGTAGGGCGAGGACCGGCTCGGCGTCGAGCCCGTTGGGCAGCGGGAGCTGGCACAGGATGCCGTGCACCCCGGGGTCGGCGGCCAATTGGCCGATGACGTCTTCCACCTGCGCCTGGCTGGCGTCACCCGGCACGGCGACGTGGCGGGAGGTCATGCCCGCCTCGTCGGCCTTTTTCTGCTTGTTGCGCACGTAGATCTGGCTCGGCTTGTCGTCACCGACGAGCACCGTGGCGAGGCACACCGGCGGTGAACCGGCGGCCTCGATGATCTGGCGAAGCTTGACCACGGTCTCATCGCGCAGCCGGTTGCCATCCATCAAGACGGCCCCGCCAGGGGTTCGTTCAAAGTCACTCGAGCTCATGACAACCGTTTCGCACGGGGGCTGCGCCCCCGAACCCCATCGGCGCCCGGCTCGCTGGCGCTCGCACGGTCGCCGGTCTGTCGGGTCGGCTGTGCGGCCAGGTCGGTGGTCACGACAGACCCTTTCGCACGGGGGCTGCGCCCCCGAACCCCATCGGCGCCCGGCTCGCTGGCGCTCGCACTGTCGCCGGTCTGTCGGTCAGCTGTGCGGCCAGGTCGGTGGTCACGACAGACCCACGATCTCGCCGTTTTCGTCGAAGTCGATGATCGAGGCGGCGGGGGCCGAGCCGAGGCCGGGCATCGTGGTCATATCGCCGCAGATCGGGTAGACGAATCCGGCGCCCACTGAGGCGCGCACCTCGCGGACGTTGAGGGTGTGGCCGGTCGGCGCACCCTTCAACGTCGGGTCACCTGAGATCGACAGGTGGGTCTTGGCAATACAGACCGGCAGATTGCCGAAGCCGTTCTTCTCGTAGCGGGCGAGTTGCGTGTTCGCGGTGGCCGAGTAGGTGACGTTGGCGGCACCGTAGATCTTGGTGGCTACGGCCTCGATCTTCTCCTTGAGGGTGGCCTCAGACGGGTAGCAGAACTGGAAGTCCGACGGCTCGTCACACGCCTCGACGACGGCCTGGGCCAACTCGGTGGCGCCCGCTCCGCCATCGGCGAAGTTGGTGCACACCGCCACGCGAGCGCCGACCGACTCGGCGATCTCGCGGATCGCCTGGTGCTCCGAGGCGAAGTCACCCGGGAAGGCGTTGATCGCCACGACAGGGGAGACCCCGTGGACCTTGATGTTCTCGATCTGCTTGATCAGGTTGGCCGCGCCGGCGCGGACATCGTCGGGGTTCTCGGCGAGTAGTTCGGCGGGCAACGGCTTGCCGGCAACGATCTTGAACTTGCCCGAGTGGGCCTTGAGCGCCCGCACGGTGGCGACGAGCACCGCCGCGTCGGGAACCATGCCGGAGTTGCGGCACTTGATGTTGAAGAACCGCTCGGCACCCATGTCGGCCCCGAACCCGGCCTCGGTGATCAGGTACTCGCCGGCGCGGATACCGATCAGGTCGCCGATGATCGACGAGTTGCCGTGGGCGATGTTGCCGAACGGCCCGGCATGGACGATGACCGGGGTGTTTTCCAGCGTCTGGAGCAGGTTCGGCTTGATCGCCTCACCCATGATGACGGCCATCGAACCGGCACCCTTGAGCTGCTCGGCAGTGACCGGGTCGCCCGACTTGGTGTACCCGACGACGATGCGGCCGAGGCGGGCGCGCATGTCGGCCTTCGAGGTGGCCAGGGCGAGAATTGCCATGACTTCCGACGCCGCGGTGATGTCGAAACCGGTCTGGCGGACGACGCCATCCATCTTGCCGCCGAGGCCGACGATGATGTTGCGCAGCGAACGATCGTTGACATCGAGCACCCGTCGCCAGGTGATGTTGTCCATGTCCAGACCGAGCTCGTTGCCCTGATGCAGGTGGTTGTCGACCATTGCCGAGAGCAGGTTGTGGGCTGCCGTCACCGCGTGGAAGTCACCGGTGAGGTGCAGGTTGAGCAGCTCCATCGGGATGACCTGGCTATAGCCGCCGCCCGCGGCCCCGCCCTTGATGCCGAAGGTCGGGCCCATCGACGGCTGGCGCAGGCTGATGACAGCCTTCTTGCCGATGTGCTTCATCGCCTGGCCGAGGCCGACCGTCGTGGTCGTCTTGCCCTCGCCGAGCGGGGTCGGGGTGATCGCCGTGACCACCACGTACTTCGCCTTCGGGCGGTCGGCGAGTTCATCGATGGCCTCGAGACGGATCTTGGCCAATTCGTCACCGTGCTGCTCGAGCAGGTGCGGGCCGATACCCATTTGGGCGGCGATGTCGGTCAGCGGCTGGAGTTTGCCAGCGCGTGCGATCTCAAGGTCTGACGGGAATCCCATGGTCGAACTACCCTTCGTTGGCGGCGTGCAGAGATTACTCAAAATCAACCGTGATTTTGCCACCATGAGGGAAGTTGCCACATCGTGGAAGATTTTGCTGACCGGTTGATCGCTGGTTTGACGGCGAGGTACGTGCGATGTCAGGGTATATGTCAGGACAGATGCCGCGGAGGAACATGTTTCCCAGGGCGGGACGGCCTGGTAGAACGGACCCATGATCGAACGTATTGACCCTGGTCCCCGAATGAGCGCTGCCGTTGTATGCGGCGATCGCGTCTACCTTGCCGGCATTGTTGCCAACGACACCTCGGCCGACGCCGCGGGCCAGACCGAGCAGATCCTGGCCCGCATCGACGAGTTGCTCGCCAAGTCCGGTACCGACAAGACCAAGCTGCTGAAGGCGAACATCTGGATGACCGACATGGCCGACTTCGCGGCGATGAACGCGGTGTGGGATGCGTGGGTCGTTCCCGGCCACACGCCGGCGCGGGCCACCGTCGAGTCAAAGCTGGCGACTCCCGCGTACCTCGTCGAGATCATGGTCGAAGCGGTTCGCTGACCCGGTTGTCGTGTCGATCGATTACCCAGTGGGAATCGATCGACACGCCCACTGAACGGGGACCGAATCGATGGGGCGTTCGATGACCGTGAGCAGGTTGGCGGTGAGGGTGAAGTCGACCGGGTCGCCCGACTCGACGCGGATGCCCTGCCCGGTCAGCGGGTCGAACGGTCCTGTCGCCAACACCTGACCGTCGTTGATCGAGGCCTGCGCCGCCAGCAGCGAGCCGACGATCTCGTCGGTAGACCATGCCCGAGCGGCTACCTCGATGAACACCTGCTGGGCGTCGCCGGGATTGCGAACGAACACGAATCCGGTCCGGGGCTCGTCGGGCGCGCCGTCGCAGACCCAGACCTCGGCCACGGCTCCGGCGTCGTACACGGTGGGGAAGCCGGTGGGGACGATCGGCAGCGGAGCGGTCGCCACGGTCGGGATCGGGGGGATCGGGTCCTCGAAATCGTCGGGCCGTGGTGGTGTCACCGGCGGATGCACCACGGGCGGCGGGGCAACGGGCCCGGCTTCCGCCGGCGCGGCCAGCACCGGACTCGTCGCCGACGGCTCGGCATTGCCTCCAACCGTCGTCGACGTTGTCGATCCGCCGGCGACCGATGGGCCGACCGCATCGACGATCGATGTCGGCTGGGGAGCCGCGGCGGGGGCCGGCTCGATCGGCTCGATCGATGAACCAGGGGGCAGCTCGATCGAACCGGTTGCCGGTGCCGACACGGGCGTCCCGGGGACCGTCACCGTTGACAGTACGGAACCGCGTTCGAGACTCCCGGCGATCGTGGTTTCCGATGGATCTACCGACAACGCACTATCGGTCGGCGAGCAGCCGCCGGCGGCGATCGCCGCCAACATCGCGAGCGTCCAACGCCCAGCGCGGTGAGTGGAGTCGGGGAGTGGTCGAATCAGACCAGTCTGGCCCAGTTTCGGACCAAACGTGACCTCCGCCCGCCGAACTACCGCTGGTCTGGCAGCGGGCCGCTGGTCCTCGACCTTGCGTCGGTACCCCCAGAGCACGAGGCTGACCAGCAGGATCAGCAGGCCGTACCAGAACTCGACCGACATCCCGGCGAGCTTGTCGGTGCCGGCGTAGCCGATCTTGTCGAGGTTGAGGTTGCCGACGACCAGGAAGATGATGTTGAGCGCGGCGAGAATGGCCGCGATCGGGAGCCAGTACGCCGCGAGTCGGACCGGTCGCACCGCATCGGGGCGATCTTTGCGGAGCAGCAACACCCCGGTCAGCGCAAGAATATGGGCGAGTACATAGCCCAGGTTGCTTGCCACGAGGATGGCGAGGGTGTTGTCGAACAACACGAGCAGGGCGATGTTGACGGCCGCGTCGACGATGATCGCGTTGGCAGGCATATGCCGCTGGTTCAATCGGCCGAACCATTGCAGGGTCAGACCCTCGCGGCTGATGCCATAGAGCGCTCGGCTCGCATCCATCGTCGCGGTGTTCATCGAGAGCAGCAGTCCGGCGATGACGAAGAGCAGGAAGAAGCCGGCCGCGCCGCCGCCAAGGATCTGGCGCATCGTGGTCACGACGTAGATGCCGGCGGCGTCGCCTCCGTCGGGGCCGTTGATCTGGTCGACCGACAGCGTGCCGACGACTCCGAGCGGAAGCAGGAAGAACACCACGATGTCGAACAGCGACGAGCTACGCAGTGCCCGAGAGGTGTCGTCGGCTCTTTTGTACTCGGGAGCGAACGTCGCCACCGACTCGGTCGCGTAACTCGACCAGGCCATGGCGTACAGCCACACCAGGATCAGGGTCCAGCCGGGGAACGAACTCTTCAGGTTCGAGGCCTTGAAGTCGCCCGAGGCGAACGTCCCGACCATGATCAACAACAGCGGGATGAACAGCAGCGCGCCGGTGATGTAGCTCAACCACACCGTTGGGCGGATGCCGCGAATGTTGATCCACGCGACTGCGACGATGGTCACGATGGCGATGGACTCGGGTAGACCGAACGTCGACACCCCGAGATCGACCGACCATGTGCTCCCGGAGAACCATTGCGCCGTCATCAGATTGCCGATCAGCAGGCCGAAGATCGACAACACACTCGACCAACCGAACCAGTAGCCAAACGTCGCCAACGGCCCTGCGGGTGCGAAGTATTTCTTCCACCCCTCGTGGGCGTAGAGCGCGATGCCACCAGGTTTGTCGGGGAACATCGCCGCCGGCTCCTGATAGATCCACGCCTGCAGGGAGCCGATCACCATCGATGCGGTCCACACGAGCACCGCGCCCCACGGGCCAAGGGTGCCAACGGTGAAGCCGAGCGAGGCGATCAAGAATCCGGGATTGGCGAGGGCGATGACGAATCCGTCCCACCATCGCAACGAGCGCAGCAGTTCTCGTTCCTCGACTCGGGCGACGCCGACCTCTGCTGTGATCATCGTTTCATCCCCTGCTGACCGTTCCGCCTTGAACGTTCCCGTGCAGAATACCCACCCCGGTCGGTCGCGGTACGCTCGACCGCGGCGCCCTCAGACTGAATGGTGCCAATGGAGTACGTATGGCTGTGGTGAACGTAACGATTTCGTGCCCATGCGGTGTCTCGCTGTCGATTCCCCACGGCGAGCGGCAGTCATGCGCGTGTGGCCGTCGATGGGACACCAGCGTGATCCCCCAGGCCGACATCGAGGCGCTCGGGGCCACCGCACGAAGGTTCCGCCGCAACGAGATCGCTTTCGTCATGGTGGCGCTCGGCGTCACGATCGCCTTGATGGTGATGGCCCGCTCGGCACCGTTGGCTGTGGTGTGCCCCGCGTTCGATCCTGGCCTGGGTCCGCTGGTTTCGACCGTGGTGGCAACGGCGACGTCAGGCGAAACTGGTCGATCTGCCGACCTGGGAGCTGCGCCCAGAGGTGGACGGGTGACGGCTGCGTTGACGGTCGTCCGCGGGGTGACGGCGATCACCCGGCGACGGCCGATGGTGATGAACAGCGCTCCGAGCAGCGCCGAGACCGCCGCCGATGCGAAGGCGACCTGGTAGCTGACGTGCTCGGCGAGTGCGCCGAACAGAAACGGACCGGCCGCCGCCCCGATGTATGTTCCGGTCTGGGTAACGCCGCTGGCGGCCGCTGGCCCGCTCGGATTGGCCTGGGCGATGGCCAGATTGAACAACCCGGGCCACCCCCAGCCGGCGGCGTAGGCGACCAGTCCGCCGATGATGAGCGGTCCCGACCGCAGAGAGGACATCGTCGCGAACCCTCCCGCCCCGATGAACATCATGGCTGCGACCAGCGGAAACGAGTCGCGTCGCACTCGGTCGGCGCGAGCTCCAAGGGCGACTCGAACGACAATGACGATCAGGCTGCCGAGGGCGGCGAGGAGACCCGATGACCCTTCGCCGAACCCGGCGCGATGGAGGCTGCTGGTCATGAACGACCCCAGCGAAGCCGCCGCAAGCGCACCGCAGCCGACCCCCGCTCCCAAGACCACCAGCGTCGGAATCGGTTGATCTCGTGTGCCGGGGGCGGTACCGGTCGGCAGCACGCCGATCATTCCGTCGACCTCTACGGCGATCAACGCCCCGGCGATCGCCAGCATTGCCCCGCCGACGAAGGCCCACCGCCAACCGACGGTCAGCGCGATGGTCGGGACGGCCAGCCCGCCGAGCAGGGTCGATCCCGGAATGGCCGACTGTTTCAGGGCGAAGGCAATGCCCTGGCGATGGGGTGGCACGACTCGGGTGATGTAGAGGTTGGTGGCGGGTTGACTCATCGCGTTGGCGACCCCTCCGCCGATCAACAGGGCGCAGAACGAGGTCAGCGAGTGGGCTCCGATGGCCACGGCGAGCATCGTCGCGGCGCTCAGCATGGCCGCGATTCGCATCGATCTCACGGGCCCGAGTCGTTCGACGGTCCGCCCGAACAACACCGAGCACAGCGCAGCGACGCCAAATGCCATGGCGATTGCCAATCCGAGGCCGGTCTCGCGAAAGCCCAGCTCATCGCGGAGTTGTACGCCGATGGCTCCCGACAGGAAGGTGGGAAGCGTGCCGGTCGTGGCGACGAGTACGGTGGCCGTCAGCGGCCGAACGAGGCGAAGGGAACGCACTCAGACCGACCGTAGACGATCGGTGGTCGCCGCCAGCGGGTTGTCTCGCTTTCGAAGTGGCGAGGGCCGTCGGAATTGTTACTATGGCGGTAGTGGAAATTCCCCAGAGGGCCATCCGGCCGGAAGGTGCTACCCGCTCATGACTTCGTTCGATCTTGATCTCTCCAAGTACGACCTCGGCTGGAACGACGGCGACGAGTACGTCTTTCGGCCCGAGAAGGGCCTCAACGACGCCGTCGTCGACCAGATCTCGTGGTGGAAGGGCGAGGCCGAGTGGATGCGCGACGTTCCGCCAGCGCAGCCTGCGCATGTTCGATCGCAAGCCGATGGCCGAGTGGTTCGCCGTCAACATGCCCGACATCGACTTCAACGACATCTACTACTACATCCGCCCGACCAACGACGGCGTCGTCGACGAGTGGGATGCGCTGCCCGACAAGATCAAGGAAACCTACGAGAAGCTGGGCATTCCCGAGGCCGAGCGCAAGTACCTGGCCGGCGTGACCAGCGCAGTACGACTCGGAAGTCGTCTACCACAAGAACCGCGAAGACCTCGAGGCCCGGGGCATCCTGTTCTGCGACATGGACACGGCGCTGCGCGAGTACCCCGAGCTGGTCAAGCAGTATTTCGGCACGGTCATTCCGCCCGGCGACAACAAGTTCTCGGCGCTCAACACCTCGGTCTGGTCGGGTGGCTCGTTCATCTACATCCCGCCGGGCGTCGAGCTGCGAGATGCCGCTGCAGGCCTACTTCCGCATCAACTCCGAGAACGCCGGCCAGTTCGAGCGCACGCTGATCATCGCTGACGAAGGCTCCAAGGTGCACTACATCGAGGGCTGCTCGGCCCCGGTGTACACCAAGGATGCGCTGCACTCGGCCGTCGTCGAAATCGTCGTCAAGCCATCGGCCCGGGTGACCTACACGACGATTCAGAACTGGTCGCCCAACGTCTACAACCTGGTCACCAAGCGGGCCCGGGTCGAGGCCGAGGGCCACATGGAGTGGATCGACGGCAACATCGGCTCCAAGCTCACGATGAAGTACCCGTCCGTCTATCTCGTTGGGCCGAAGGCCACCGGCGAGGTGCTGTCGGTCGCCTATGCGGGCGCCGGCCAGCATCAGGACGCCGGGGCCAAGATGGTCCACGCCGCCCCCGAGACCACGTCGAAGATCGTGTCCAAGTCCATCTCCAAAGATGGCGGCATCACGACCTATCGCGGTCTCGTCCGGGTCGAGGAAGGCGCCTACGGCTGCAAGAGCCACGTGCAGTGCGATGCGCTGATCCTCGACGAGCAGTCCGAGAGCCGCACGTTCCCGTACATGGAAGTCGGCGAGCGCGATGCTCAGATCGGCCACGAGGCGACGGTCTCGAAGATCGCCGACGAGCAGCTCTTCTACCTGATGAGCCGCGGCCTCTCCCAGGAGCAGGCGATGGGCATGGTCGTCAACGGATTCATCGAGCCGGTGACCCGCACGCTGCCGATGGAATACGCCGTCGAATGGAGTCGCCTGATCGAGCTGCAGATGGAAGGATCTGTCGGCTGATGAGGTGTGCTCGGGTCGTTTCTTCAACTATTTCGCTAAACGTGGTGCTTCAAATCTCCACCGTGATGCTCGCCGTGTAAGATCGGAATCGTGCCGATGCGTCAAGAATGCCGAAATTTTGAGAGTCGCACGTACGCCAACGGCGAGACGGTTCGCAAATGCAACCTCGATCTCGCCCCCGACGCACCATGGCGATGCCCTGAACGATGCACGGGTTTCGAGCCCCGGCTCGCCGATGCGGCCTGGGTCTATGGGAGCCTGATCACCCCGGCGACCCCGCCGGAACCCCCGGGGCTCGACGATGGGTCGGCGGCCCAGATCCTCGACGAGGCCGAGGAGTTTCTGAACTCGGTCGGGGCCAGTGTGCTGGCCGAGGTCGTCGCCGAGCGGCAGGCGTTGGCCCGAAGGGCCAAGTCCCGAGGAATACGCCGACTGTTCGGGCGGGCCACAGGTCGTTGACCCTCGTTCCGACTCGGTTCCGGTGGCGGCCCGACACGGGGTCGAATTTCTCCTATGTGGATGGTAGAATTTAATCCTGTCGTTCGGCTGTTCTGCCGCCGACGACGTTCCCATCGCACGATCCTTTGAGAGCCTGTGAGCAACTTCACCATCGATGCCGTGCGTCGTCTTGGCGGGCCAGATTGGCTTGCCGAGCGTCGTGCCGCAGCCTTCGAGCGCTTCACCGCCGCCCCGGTTCCCACCGAGGGCGACGAGATCTGGCGATACAGCCGGGTCTCTCGGCTGCAACTCGACCGATTCACCCCGACCGCCGCCGTCACGACGATGACCGCGGCCGATGGCCTCGTGTCGGCTGCTCCGCCCAATGCGATTGAGGCTGTCGATCCGTACTTCGACGAGTTGAACGAGGCCTTCTCCACCCCGCTGGTCCTCAACATTCCGCCCGGTCAGACGATTGCCGACCCGATCATCATCGACCACACCGTTCGGCGCACCTGGGCGGCCTGACCGCGCAAGATCATGCGCAACTCGCGCCACTCGGTCTCAGCCGCTCGTTCGACTTTCGCGGCGAAGCCGAACGCGCCGAAACGCCTTACGAGCTCCCCGGCGTGACGCAGCATTCGCTCGCGATCGAGCCGACGCTCGTGCAGCGCATGCGCGTGCTCTCGGCCGAGGGCCACGCGGTGACGGGCGAGGTGGTTGCCGGTCTGATGGAAGAGCTGTACCGCGGCCTGATCAACGACCAGGCGCACCGTTTTGCCGAGCTGTTCGAGCACCTGTTGCAAGCCGACGCGCCGGTGCTGTTCCATTGCACTGCCGGGAAAGACCGCACCGGAGTCGCCGCAGCGCTGGTCCTGCTCGCCTTGGGCGTGCCGCGCGACAGCGTGCTGCAAGACTTCCTGCTGACGAACCAGTTTTTCGAGCGACCCACCTTGCGCCACTCCGAGTTTCCCGTCGAGGCGTTGGAGGTGCTGTTCGGCGTGCGCCAGAGTTTTCTGCACGCCGCGCTGCACGCCGTCGACGAAGACCATGGCGGTGTGCAGCGCTACCTCAGCCATCGCTTGCACCTGAGCGACGCGGCGCTGCAAACGCTCGCAGCGCGCTACCTGGAAGACGCTTGAATCGAGCCGGCGTCGCATCGGGAGATTGACGGTGACCCCGAGCTGCGCCCTGCGATCCCGATCCAGTGCCACGATCCCAGGTGTTGACGATCGGGCCCGGATCGCGCGCGTGTTCGCCGCCGCGTTCGCCCTGGGCTGCGCCGCCGCGAGTGCGGCACCCGTCGAGGAGATCGTCAAACTGCCGAGCGAAGGCGGCGCGGCCTCGCCCTCTCTGCGAAGCTGGGACGACGCGCGCGACGTCAAGGCCGCGGCGATCCTGTTCGCCGGGGGCGGCGGCAGCGTCGGCCTGTTGCAGCGCGGTATCCCGAATCCCGGCGGCAACTTTCTCGTGCGCTCGCGCAAGCTGTTCCTTGACCAGGGCATCGCGACCGCCGTCATCGACGCGCCGTCGGATGTGGGTTCGATGAGCGACGGGTTTCGTGCCAGCGCCCGGCATGCACGCGACGTCGCGGCGCTCGTCGCTGACCTGAAACGGCGCCACCCCGGCGTGCGCGTGTTCTTCATCGGCACGAGCCGCGGCACGGTCTCGGCAGCCCACGCCGCAGCCGCGCTCGGCGCCGACGTGGCGGGTGTGGCGCTGACGTCGTCCGTGTTCAAAAGCAGCCGCGGTGGCCCCGGCCTGTCGGGCTTCGACTACGCGTCGATTCCCTCGAAGCTGCTGTTCGTGCACCACGTCGACGATGCGTGTCCCTCGACACCCTATTGGGAAGCGAAGACGCTTTCGAACAAGCATCCGCTCATCAGCGTGAGCGGCGGCGACCCCGCACGCTCCGATCCGTGCGAAGCGTTCAGCGCCCACGGCTATCTCGGCGTGGAGGCAGCTACCGTGGCGGCGATCTCGCGCTGGATGCTCGGGCTCGAGTTTCCGAGAACGGTTCCGTAGCCGCTGCGACTCAGGCACGCCCCGGGTAGCTGACTGCCATGCCGGCGCGCACGTCTTGCTGGATGCCGTACTGCGCAAACGGATAGCGGAAGCCGTTCTTCGCCAGCGCCTCCATGCCGACGATGGCTTTTTCGAGTTGATCCGGAGGCAGCGCCATGAGCATTTCGTCGTCGAGCACGCCGCCGTAGCGGCGCTCGGCAAAACACGGGATCGACAGGCTCGGCTCGCGGGTGCGCAGCGCGCGGCCCCAGGAGTCGGCACACGCCGATTCGCCGACGACGCTCCAGTCAAAGCGCTTGTAGCCCGACCATTGCAGGCCGTTGATGAAGTACATCATCGCACCCGGCGTCGCGTAGAAGAGAGCAATGTCGGGCGGGTCGAGGCGGCCCGAGGCAAGCGGCGAGACCGCCAGCGCCTTGTACTGGCCCGCCGGAACGATGTTCATTGCGCGCTGGTGCGCCGCAGCGTCCACCGGCGTGGCGTACCACACCCCCACCATGTGCTTGCCCGAGAACCAGGCGTCGTCCTGCCCGCCCAGGCCGACGACGGAGCGGCATTGGTCGCCCACCAGGTCTTGCGATGTGATTCCCTGCGCGATCTCGGCTATGTCGAGGGGCGCAAGTTCGTTTACGAACGACGCTTCGCCGAGGGAAAGCCGGAGCGGCTCCCGGCACTCGCAGCCGAACTGGTCCGGCTCAATCTGGACGTCATCGTGAGCGGAGGGAATCCGGTGATCACCGCGCTCAGGCAAGTGACGTCGACGATTCCGGTTGTCATGTCGACATCGCGGGATCCCGTGGGCGCCGGCTTCATCGCTAGTCTGGCCCGGCCGGGGGGAAACATTACTGGGCTTTCGAGCGAAGCCAGCCCCGAGATCGTCGCCAAGTCCCTTCAATTGCTGAAGGAAGCGATCCCGAAAGCGACGCGCGTGGCACTCCTGTGGAACCCTGCCCCGCCGAGCGCCGAAACCTACAAGAAGGTCGTCGAAAGCGCTGCCTTGAAACTGGGCATCACCTTGTTCAGCGTGGCGGTTCGCGGCCGCGACGAGTTCGACAGCGCATTCGCAGCGATGGGGAAGGAACGGGTCGATGGGCTGGTGGTGCTTCCGGATCCTTTGACGTTCACGGCGCGAAGTCAGATCGTGCAACTGGCGACAAAGCACCGGCTGCCCGGCATCTACCAGGCCCGGGAGTACGCGGAGCTCGGAGGCCTCATGTCGTACGGGACCAACCTGGCCGATCAGTTCCGCCGCACGGCCGCGTACGTCGACAAAATCCTCAAGGGCGCAAAGCCGAGCGACCTGCCTGTCGAGCAGGCGGCCCAATATGAAATGGTCCTCAACATGCAAACCGCAAAGGCGCTGGGCCTGGCGATTCCGACAACGCTCAGGCTGCGCGCCGATCACGTCATCGAGTGACCCTGCGCAGACTCAACTCGCGTACCCCGGCTTCTCCCGATCCAGCTTGCGCAGCAGCGCAGGCCACGCGAGCATCGCGCCCTGCCCTGCGCTGGCGACTTCCGAGATGTTCGCGTTTGCGGCGATCGGGCCGGGGCCGATCGGGTTCAGCTCGGCGCCGCTCGCCTGCGCGTCGATCTGGATGCGGCAGGTGTTTTCGAAGAAGTACATGTTGAGGAACGCATCCTGAATCGTTCGCCCCACCGTCAACAGGCCGTGGTTGCGCAGCACCAGGAAGTCCGCGTCGCCCAGGTCGGCCTGCAGGCGCGGCCGCTCATCGTCGTTCAACGCCACGCCTTCGTAGTCGTGATAGGCGAGCGAATTACAAGATGAACGTGGACTGCTGGCTGAGCGGCAAGATGCCGGCTTTTTGCGTGCTGACCGCGACGCCGGCGCGGCTGTGCGTGTGCAGCACGCACCCGGCGTCTTCGCGCACCTGGTGAATGCAGCTGTGGATCGTGAAGCCGGCCGGGTTCACCGGGAACGGCGACTCGCGCAGCTTGTTGCACTCCTGGTCGATGAGCACTAGGCTCGACGCAGTGATCTCGTCGAACATCAGGCCGTAAGGGTTGATCAGGAAGTTGTGCTGCGGGCCCGGGCACGCGCGCTGAAATGTGCGTGAAGACCAGGTCGCTCCAGCCGTAGGCGGCGACGAGACGGTACGCGGCGGCGAGGTCGACGCGCAGTTGCCATTCTTCGGCGGTGACGACTTCCTTGAGGGATGGGATTTTCATGGGGCGTCTCGGTTGACACGGCACGGGATTGGGCCGAACAGTTGGCGAACATTGTCGCTCGTCGGCACGCTGAAGTTGGATTGAACGCGGCGCGGCGCGCGAGCGCCGCGTCATGGCACGTCGACCGTGCCGCGCGGCCTGGCGCGCGCAAGGATTTTCGCGAAGGCGTCAAGCTCGGGCCGGCCGCCCCGCCCCTCACTTCATGCTCTCGATGAGCAACGGCGCCGGGTCAGGTCTGTCATTGAAGGTCTTCGGCGGCGACATCTCTTGAAGCAAGCGATCGATCTGCGCCGCAGGGACCGGGGGGCGGCCGCGATCCAGGCTGACGAGTACGAGAGCGGGAAAGGCGATCAGCAGCGCCATCACCAGCACCTGCACCGCGACGAAGGGCTGCACGCCGAGGTAGATGTCGCGCGTACTGACGCCGTGGGCGGTGGCGCCGGTGTGCGGGTCGTGTCGGTCGGCGTGGGGCGCGACGCTGCGCAGGAAGAACAGCGCAAAGCCGAACGGCGGCGTGAGGAACGAGGTCTGCAGGTTCACGCCGATGAGCACGCCGAACCAGATCAAATCGATGCCCAGCTTCTGCGCAAACGGCGCGAGCAGCGGAACGAGAACGATGGCGATCTCGTAGAAGTCGAGAAACATGCCGAGCACGAAGATGAGCACCGTGACGAAACTCAGGAAACCGACGCGCCCGCCGGGCAACAGCGTGAGCTGGCTTTCGATCCAGGCACTGCCCTCCAGGGCGTTGAAGGTGAGGCTGAAAATTGTCGAGCCCATCATCAGCAACATGACGACGCAGGCGATCTTCGCCGAGCTGAGCAGCGCCTGCGCGGCGGCGCTGCGCGTCAGGCGCCGGCGCAGCGCCGCCAATCCGAGCGCGCCGCTGGCACCCATGGCGCCGCCCTCGGTGGGCGTGGCCACGCCGAGGAAAATGGTGCCGAGCACGAGGAAGATCAGGAACAGCGGCGGCACCAAAACGAACGCGACGCGGCGCGCGAGTGGCGACAGGCGCTGCGCGCCCGTGACATGGTCGAGCAGCGCCAGCACAAAGCCGGCGATCACGCCGCACGCCAGACTCACGACGACACTTTCGTCGGCGGGCGGCGCGGTGGTGCGCCCGGCCGCCCGGAGCAGCGCCGGATACGCCTGCAGCAACAGCCCACCCAGCAGCACACTCAGCAGCAGCAACACGCCGAGCGACCGGTGGCCCGTGCCTTGCCCGGATTTCGCCCGCGCGCCGGCCGCTGCTTCGAGCGGAACCGCCGGCACCCAGTGCGGCCACCAGATCGCGACGATGGCCACGAGCAGCGCATAGCCGCCGATCAGCAGCGCGGCCGGGATCAGTGCCCCGGCGTACATGTCGCCGGCGCTGACGCCGAGCTGGTCCGCCATCACGATCAACACGAGCGACGGTGGAATCACCTGGGTCAGGCTGCCCGAAGCGGTGATCACGCCGGAGGCGAAGGCGCGCTGGTAGCCGTGGCGCAGCATCACCGGCAATGAGATCAGCCCCATCGAGATCACCGACGCGGCCACCACGCCGGTGGTTGCGGCCATGAGTGCGCCGACGCAGATCACCGTCAACGCCAGCCCGCCGCGCACCGGGCCGAAGACCTGGCCCATGGTTTCGAGCAAGTCCTCGGCCATTCCGGAGCGCTGCAGAATCAAACCCATGAACGTGAAGAACGGGATTGCCAGCAGCGTTTCGTTGGCAGCGATGCCGTGGATGCGCAAGGGAATCGCTTGCATCAGCTGCGCCGGCATGACGCCCAGCTCGATTCCCACCCAGCCAAACAGCAAGCCGCACCCGGCCAGCGTGAAGGCCACCGGAATTCCGCTGAAGAGCAGCGCCACCAGGACCATGAACATGAGCGGCGCCATGTGGGCGCTGAACCCGCTCATGGTTTGCCCGCGGCGCCCGGCGCGGGCCCGAAGAATTCAGGCAGGTCGGCCTCCACCGTGCCGGCGCGTTCGCGCTCGCCGCGCAGGTAGGCCAGGCGCTTGATCAGCTCCGAGATCGCCTGCAGACCGAGCAGTCCAAAGCCCAGCGGAATGAACAGCCGCACCGGCCAGATGATCAGGCCATCGGCCATGAACGAGCCTTCTCCCGTGTGCCAGGCGCGCAGGAAATAGGCGCTGCCCAGGCCGACCAGCAGCACGCACAGCGGCAGCACAAAAAGGCACAGCGCCAGCACGTCGATCCAGGCGCGGCAACGCGCCGACAGGCGTTGCGCGAGGGCGTCGACGCGCACGTGTTCGTCGAC
The DNA here is from genome assembly GCA_963847945.1 of uncultured Actinomycetes bacterium. Taxonomy (GTDB): domain Bacteria; phylum Actinomycetota; class Acidimicrobiia; order Acidimicrobiales; family Ilumatobacteraceae; genus JANMJD01. The sequence goes on along the minus strand of CAWKBX010000020.1, from coordinate 125,307 downwards.
CATCAGCACATAGCCCATCGCGAGCAGGAAGGCCGCGGCGAAGAGGTACCACTGCAGCTCCATCCAGACGTTGGAGGTGAGCGCGAAGGCCTTGCGCAGCAGCGCGTTGACGCTGCTGATGAGCAGCGAGGCGAGGATGCACCAGGCGGTGGCGCGGCCGATTCGGCGGTTCAGGGTGTCGATCGAGCGCGACAAACCGAGCAGGATTCGCATCGCACTCGGCCTGCGGCATCAATCGGGCTGGATTCGCGCATCGCGAATCAGCTTATCGTAGCGCGTGCGTTCACTCGCGAGCAGGCTCGCGAAGCGTTCCATCGGGCCGGGCAGCACCTCGCCGCCGGCGTTCGCGAGGCGTTCGCGCACCTCCGCTGCAGCGAGCGCCTTCAGCACCTCGGCGTGAATCCGAGTCACCACGGCCCACGGGCAGTCCCGCCGGGCCGACAACGCCGTACCAGACCGACGCCTCGAAGCCCGGGCAGCCCGCCTCGGCGATCGTCGGCACGTCGGGGAAGATGGCGCTGCGCGCCGGGCTCAGCACGGCGAGCACACGCAGTTTGCCGGATCGCGCGTGCGGCAACGCTTCCAGCGCGTTCACCGCCACGGTTTGCAGGTGGCCGGCGATCGCGTCGTTCAGCGCCGGTGCGCCGCCCTTGTACGGCACGTGGGTCAGCTCTATCCCTGCGGCACGCTGGAACAGCCCGATCGCCAAGTGCGGCGTCGACCCGTTGCCCGGGGTGCCGTAACTCACCGAGCGCGGCGAACCTTTGGAGATCGCGATCAGCTTCGCGATCGAATCGATCGGCGTCTGCGCGTTTGTCGCCAGCACCACCGGCAAGCGGCCCACGAGTGCGATGGGCGTGAAGTCACGCGCCATGTCAATCGGCGGCGGTTGATACAGCGTCTGGTTCGCCGCGATCGAGTTCGCGGTGAGCATCAGCGTGTGGCCATCGGGCGCGCTCTCGATCAGCGTGCGCAGCGCGATGTTGGTTCCCGCGCCCGGTTTGTTCTCGATCACCACCGGCTGCCCGAGCGCCGGCGCGATCTGTTGGCCGATGGCGCGCGCGATGATGTCCACTGCACCACCGGGTGCAAACCCGACGAGCAGCTTGATTGGCTTGCCCGGGAAAACGGCGGCGCCTTGCGCCGAAGCGGCATCGGCTGCCGCGAGCGGGCCAGCGGCGGCGGCGACGACGAGGAGGAAGCGGCGGCGATCGAGCATCGTCTTCACGCGCAACCGCTGCGGCTCACGCACGCCCGGGGTAGCTCACCGCCATGCCGGCGCGCACGTCTTGCTGGATGCCGTACTGCGCAAACGGATAGCGGAATCCATTCTTCGCCAGCGCCTCCATGCCGACGATGGCTTTTTCCAGTTGCTCCGGCGGCAGCGCCATGAGCATTTCGTCGTCGAGAACGCCGCCGTAGCGGCGCTCGGCAAAACACGGGATCGAGAGGCTCGGCTCGCGGGTGCGCAGCGCGCGGCCCCAGGAGTCGGCACACGCCGACTCGCCGACGACGCTCCAGTCAAAACGCTTGTAGCCCGACCATTGCAGGCCGTTGATGAAGTACATCGTCGCGCCCGGCGTCGCATAGAAAAGCGCGATGTCGGGCGGGTCGAGGCGGCCTGAGGCGAGCGGCGACACCGCCAGCGCCTTGTACTGGCCCGCCGGAACGATGTTCATCGCGCGCTGGTGCGCCGCAGCGTCCACCGGCGTGGCGTACCACACCCCCACCATGTGCTTGCCCGAGAACCAGGCGTCGTCCTGCCCGCCCAGGCCGACGACGGAGCGGCATTGGTCGCCCACCAGGTCTTGCGATGTGATTCCCACGGTCCAACCGAGGCGCGCCGCCTGGCCGACGATCTGGTCCAGCGTGTGCACGCTCGACTTCGGGCGGCGGATCTTCGGGATCACCTCCATCTCGTCGACGCTGGCAAAGAGCTTCATGCCGAACGGCACGGCACGAAGGCGCAGCAGGCGTTCAAGATCGGCGGTGAGTTTTTGCCACATGTCTTTGCCTCGTGGATTGGTCAGTTCGCAGCGTCGGCGGGTGCGGCAAACGCCAGCACGACGCGCCGCGTCATCGCCGACTTCTTCTCGATCTTGCGCACGACCACCGTGCCCACTTCGGCCGTGTTCGCCACATGCGTGCCGCCGCAAGGCTGCAGGTCGACGCCTTCGATCTCGAGCAAGCCGCACGACGGCCACTGCCGCGCGGCGGCTGCACGCTCATGCTGCGCACGAGCGACGGGTCGGCGTCGAGCTCGGCGTCGCTGATCCAGCGCTGGCGCACCGGGTGCGACGCCGCCACGAGCTGCGCGATGCCGTCGTCGGACATCGATGCTTCCATGATCAGAACCGTTCCACCCAGGGTCGCAATTCGATCTCCCAGGTCCACGCATTGCGCGGCTGCATCAGCAGATGCAGGTAGCTCTGGGCGATCGCGTCCGGGTCGAGCCGGTCGTCCTTGGCGTCGGCGCCCGCGCTGCCTGCCGGGCGAATGCCGCCGTCGATGACCACATGGCCGATGTGAATTCCCATCGGCGACAGCTCGCGCGCCAAACTCTGCGCCAGGCCACGCAGCGCGAACTTGCCCATCGCGAACGCCGCGGACTGCGCAAAGCCCTTCACGCCCGCCGATGCGCCGGTGAACAGGATCGCGCCATGGCCCTGCTTCACCATGCTGCGCGCCGCGTGTTGCGCGACGAGGAAGGCGCCGAACGCCGTGATGCGAATCGCCTGCTCGACGGCGGCCGCGTCGACGTCGACAAACGCACCGCGCACGCGCCGGCTCGCGTTGTAGACCACGACTTGCGGCGGCGCGCCGAAGTGTGCCGCCGCGGTTTCGAACAGCGCGGCGACGGAGGCGGCGTCGGACGAGTCGCAGGTCGCGATACCGGCACCGGTCTCGCGCGCGATCGCGTCGAGCTTGTCGCGTGTTCGCGCGGCGACCATGACGCGCATGCCGGCGTCGCGCGTGAAGATGCGCGCCAGGCTCGCGCCGAGGCCCGGGCCGGCGCCGACGATGAGGGCGGTGGAGAAAGGTGGTTTGGGCATGGACTCGACGCTCGGCGAAGGAATGGCGAGATTCTGCGCCAGCGCAGGGTCGGCAAGCGGCGGTTGCCGGAACAGTCGACGAACGATCGGCCCTGCGGCTACGCCCGCCGCCAAGCGGACGAAGGTCGCGAAGGCGGACCTTGGCTGACCTGAGGAGGCCGATTCCGATTGACTGTTAACCGGCTAACGATTAGCATCCGTGCATGGCGATTCAGTCGTTCTCGTGTGCAGATACCCAGGCACTGTTTACGACCGGCAGGAGCCCGAGGTTTGCGAACATCAAGAAAGTGGCCGAGCGCAAGTTGGCCCAACTGGACGCAGCGCCATCGCTGATCTTCATGAAAGCGCCTCCAGGAAACGACCTGAAGGAATACGACGGGGCTTGGCACGTGCGGATCAACGATCAATGGCGACTGACGTTCAAGTGGGGTTCGACCGGTCCCTATGACGTTCTGATCGAGGACCCGCATTGAATGCGGCTGGGCGCCTGAGAAACCGAGCAGCATTGGAGTGCAACATGTTCAAAAATGGTATGCGTCCTGTTCACCCGGGCGAGATTTTGCTGGAGGACTACATCAAACCCATGGGCATCAGCGTCCGAGCGCTGTCCTTGGCTTTGCACGTTCCCTACTCGCGGCTGCGCGAAATCGTCGATGGCAAGCGAGGGGTTTCTGCCGACACTGCACTGCGCCTGCAGCGCTATTTCGGTAGCGATGCGCAAGGCTGGCTGAATCTGCAAACCGCCTATGACCTGCGCGTCGCCGAGAAGGTGAACGCCAAGTCCATTTCGAAGGAAATCTCGCCCCTGGCGATGGCTGTTTGATCGGGCTGCGAGAGCCCGCCGCGAGGCCGGGCCTGGCAAGTTGACGGAGAATCGAACCCTCCGGGAGGCGACATGGCCAAGAGTGCTCCACAGGCGGACCGATCGGCCACCGAACTCATCGACGCCCGCATCGCCGAGCTGGGCGACTGGCGCGGCGAGATGCTCTCCCGGCTGCGCACCCTGATCCGGCAAGCAGACCCCGAAGTGATCGAGGAGTGGAAGTGGGCGGTTCCCGTCTGGTCCCACGATGGGCTGATCTGCACCGGAGAAACCTACAAGAAGGTCGTGAAGATGACTTTCGCCAAAGGCGCCTCGCTGGCAGACCCCTCACGACTGTTCAATTCGAGTCTCGAAGGCAACGCCCGGCGTGCGATCGATTTTCACGAAGGCGCCAAGCTCGATCAGAAGGCTTTGAAGGTGCTCATCCGGGCTGCCGTGGCCTTGAACAAGTCATCTGCATCGCGCGGCTAGTCCCTCGAAGCACAGCCGGATCGCGATCGCAGCGCCAAGGAGTCCGTCATGACGATCGACGCATGGGCCCAGATCACGACCGAGCGCATGGCGAAGCGCCCGCTGGCCGCGCTCGGGCTCTCTGACGACCAGCGGCAGGCGTTTCTGGCGGGCAACGCGCGCCGCGTCTTTGCGCTCGATCATCGCTGAGATGCCGCGCGCCGCCGGGGCGTTGGAGCAAGACTCGCGCGCGCGCTGGCTCGCCGCCGGCTTGTGCGCCTGCGCCGCGCTCGCGATCGGCTCGGCGCCGTGGGCGCTGGATGCGCCGGCGCTCAACTTCGTCTTCAAGCCGCTCGCCACGCTGTGCGTGATTGCCTTCGCGACGCTTCGCGGTGCGCGCGACGGCGCCGGCGCCGCGGCACGGCGCTGGGTGCTCGTCGGGCTGTGGCTGTCGCTCGCCGGCGACGTGGCGCTGCTGTGGCCGAAAGAAGGCTTCCTGCCGGGACTCGTGAGCTTCCTGCTCGCGCACCTGGCGTACCTTGTCGCGTTCACGCGGCAGCAGCGCCTTGGCGCCTGGTGGCCGGCGTTTGCGGCCTACGCGCTGGTGGCCGGCTTGATCTTGTGGCGCTTGTGGCCAGGGATTCCCGGCGCGCTGCAGGCACCGGTGGTCGCCTATGTACTGTGCCTGGCGTCGATGGCGGCGCAGGCCACCGTGTTGTGGCGGCGTGGCGAGCCGCGCGGCGCGGTACTTGCGCTCGGCGGCGCGCTCTTCGTCGCGTCAGATGCACTGCTCGCGACGAACAAGTTTGCCGGACCCGTTGCCGCTGGCGAGCCTGTGGATCCTCAGCACTTACTGGGCGGCGCAGTGGTGCATTGCGGCGTGGTTGGTGCCGCGGAGGGCCGCGGATGAGCCCCTATCGCGTCGCTGACGCGAACGAAGTCCCTTCCGCCCCCTGCACCACCTGAAACCGCGTACTCGTCTCGTCCTTCTGCGCCACGCTGCCGTTCACGTACAGCGTGCGGCGCAGCGTGTACACGCCTTGCGACCAGCCGTCGCGGATGGGAATGGTGAACGAGGTCTGGAACTCACCCGCCTCCTTGCCGCCGTTCGCGGTCTTGCGCACCGGATTCCCCCAGGCTTCGTTCTGGGCATCAAAAATGCCGACCTCTTCTTCGACGATCACGTTGCGCTCGTTGCGGCCCGGCACGGCGACGATCGTCGACACGAGTTTCACTTCCTGGCCACGCGACACGGCGGCGCCGGGGTTGACCTGGGAGCGGTACGTCGTCACGGTCGCGCGTTCGGGCAGCTGCTGGTTCTTGCGCAGGTACTCTTCTTCGACCTGCTTCGCGCTGCGCACCTGTTCCGCCTTGTAGCTGTTCGCCAGATAACACGCAGTGACGGCAACCGCGGCGCACGCGGCGCCGGTGCGGACCCGGTTGTTGCCGCGCGCCAGTGCGGCGCACGCTGCGGCGGCGCCCAGGCCGACGATCAGCGGGCTGCACACGCTTGACACGTCGCTGCCCTTGTCGCCTGATGAACCGGGCGACTTGGGCCCGGCGCAACCGTGCAGGGCGAGCGACGCGGCAACGGCGAGGGAAAGGACTCGAGGGCTGACCATGATTCCTCCGCACAGGCAACAGGGGCGGCTATTGAATCACGGCTGAGCTGCGTGCACGGTCCTTCGCCTGGCGCGCAGTGCGACCTAATTCCGCTGCGCCGGGGCAATCGTGGAAAACCGCGAGGGCTTCGTCGGCGCGCTGCATCGCGTCGTCGTAACTCCGGTTCGCGAGCGCCTTCTGTCCGGCGCGAACGAGCACGTCGCACTCGAAGCGCTTGGTGTCGATCTGGGGCGGCGCCGGCGCGTGCTGCGCCGCGGGCGTGGGCGTGGTTGGCGGCGCGACGCTGGCCGGTGCGGCGGGTTCGGCCATGCCCGGCCTGGCCGGTGCCGGGGACGCGGGCGAAGCAAGCGCCGGCGCGCGGGCTGCGGGCGCGCGCGCCGTCGTTGGAGGTGCCGCAGCGCTCGCCTTGGCCGGGGCAGCGACACGCGGCGGCGCGGCGGCCGCCGGCGCGGGCGCAGCCGTGGTGGGGGTGGCAGCAGGCGCTGCAGGTGCTGCTGCAGCCGACGCCGCCCCATCCGCCGGCGCAGTGCCGGCGGTGGTGCCGACCGCGGATGCCGGCGCGTCCGGTGCCGCGGCCTTCGCCGCTTCGGGCGCGGCGAGCTGCGGCAGCGACGGTGCCGCGGGTTGCGCTGATGTTTGCGGGAGCGTCTGCGGCGGCGCACGCCGCGCATCGACGCTGCGTTCGAGCCACCAGCCGAAGAGCGCCGCGGCGCCACCGAGAACCGCGAAGCCGGCGATCATCAGCGGCCATTTGCGCGCCCTGGCGGCTCCCGTGGGGCCCGGCGCTGCACGCGAAGCGCCGGCCTGGCGCGGCGACCGCGGCCCTTCCGGCACGCCGCTGTTGGGCACCGCCGCACGCGAATCCGGGGCCGCACTTGCGCCGGGCGAGGCCGGCATTGCGGCGGCATGCTGCCCTGGACCCGGCACAGCACTGCGGGGTGCGGCGGCGCCCTGCGCAGAAGGCGCCCGGCCGATGGCAAAACGCTCGCGCAAGGCGGCCATCGATTGCGGCCGCGCGTCCGGCCGCACCGCCAGGCCCGTGTCGATGGCGGCGAGGAACGCGTCCGAATAGCGCCCGGCGCCGGCCTGCACCGCGCTCACCATGTCGTCGGCGATGATGCGGCTCACCGAGGGCACCGGCGCGCGCCCGGTGATCGCGCAGTAGAGCACCGCGCACAGGGCATAGACGTCGGTCCACGCGCCCTGGCGCATCGACTCCGATTCGGCGTACTGCTCGATCGGCGCGTAGCCCGGCTTCAGGATCACCGTCAGGTTGTGCGTCACGTCGCCGATGACGCGCCGCGCCGCGCCGAAGTCGAGCAACAGCGGGCGCAGCTGCGGGCCGGGACCGGACTGCGTTTTCTGCGGCGCGAGCAGCAGGATGTTGTCGGGCGCGATGTCGCGGTGCCAGCAGTGGTCGTTGTGGATCAGCTCGAGCGCGTCGATGAGCGGCGCGAGCAGCGCGCGCAGCCAGGCCTCATCGGGCGGCTCCTTCAGTTCATGCAGCTTCTGCCGCAGCGTCGGGCCTTCGTAGTACGGCATCACCATGTAGGCGGTGCCGTTCTCTTCCCAGAAGCGGTACACCTTGACGAGCGACGGGTGGTCGAACGACGCGAGCAGCTTGGCCTCGTTCACAAAGCTGCGCAGTCCCAGCACGAAGGTCTCGCGGTAGCGCTCGGAGCGCACCGACACGCTGCGGTCGCTGCCGCGCTGCGCCAGGTTCGTCGGCATGTACTCCTTGAGCGCGACGACGCGGTCCAGGCGCGTGTCGCGCGCCAGGTAGACGATGCCGAAACCGCCTTCGCCGACCAGCCCCTCGATGACGAACTCCTGCAGCGCCTGGCCGACGGGCAGCGCCGCGCCCGGGGCCTCGCGCGGCTCCGCGACGGTGCGTGCCTCGACGACAGTGCGCGGCTCGTCGGCCGGCGCGGCGCCGCGGCCTGGTGGCGGGGCTTGCGGTGCGTCTGCTGTCACGCGGCTCGCACCGGTCGGTTCACGCAGGCGCGCGGTGAAGGTGAGGGCTCGGTCATGAAGCGGATTCTGCCTGCTGGCGCCAGCGCCAGCCTGACCGCAGCCTCACCCGGGATGTGCGCGCCGGGCGACTCATGGCTCCCTCGCGATCGATGACACCACGCGCATCCCGGAGAATGGCGCATGAGCACACCGCCCGCCATCGACTGGCACCCCGAAGACCCGGCCACGCTGGCCGACCCCTACCCCATCTTCGCGCGGCTGCGCGACGAAGACCCGTGCCACTGGAGCCCGCGCCTGCGCAGCTGGGTGCTGACGCGCTATGACGACGTGAAGGCGGTGTGCCTGGACCGCGAGCGTTTGTCGTCGGACCGGCTGCGGCCGTTCTTCGCGTCGATGCCGGCGGGCGATGCATCGCGCATCGGCGACATCGTGCGCTACCTGTCGCTCTGGATGGTGTTCAAGGACCCGCCCGAACACACGCGGCTGCGCCGCCTCTCCGCCCGCGTTTTCAGCGCCAAGGCGATGCAGTCAATGCGCCCGCAGGCGGAAAGCATCGCGCAGTGGCTGCTCGCGCAGCTCGACGGCCGCGAGCAAATCGATCTCGTGGTCGACTTCGCCGGCCCGCTGCCCTGCCTCGTCATCATGGCGATGCTCGGCGTTCCGCGCGACGCGCTCGCCGATGTGAAGCGTTTGTCCGATCAAATTGCCCTGTTCATCGGCAGTTCGCGCACCAGCGCGCAGAAGTACGACACCGCCCAAGCCGCGACGCAGGAGATGGCGGAATTCTTTCGCAAGCTCATCGCCGATCGGCGCGCCGCGCCGCGCGACGACGCGATCTCGGAGCTCGCGCACTTGCGCGACGGCGACGATCAATTCAGCGAAGACGAACTCATCGCGACGTGCATCCTGATGCTCTTCGCCGGCCACGAGACGACGACGAACCACATCGCGAACGGCATGCTCGCGCTGCATGCGCTTCCCCGGCGAGATGCAGAAGCTGCGCGCCGATCCGGGCCTCGCCGCCGCGGCCGTGGAAGAGCTGCTGCGCTACGACGGCCCGTCGGGCGCGCAAGTGCGGCTCGTCGCGCAGGCGCATCAGTTGCACGGCAAGACGCTCGAGGTGGGGCAGCGCATTTTCATCATGCTCAACGCCGCGAACCGCGATCCGCGCGCGTACACCGAACCCGACCGCGTGATCCTCGCGCGCGACGGCGTGCCGCACCTCACCTTCGGCTACGGCCTGCACATCTGCCTGGGCTTTCCGCTTGCGCGCACCGAAGGGCTGGTGGCGTTTCCGGCGCTGCTCGCGCACTACGCGCAGATCGAGCCGCTCACCGCGCAGCCCGAGTGGCTCAACTCGCTCGTGTTTCGCGGCATGAGGGCGCTGCCGGTGGCGGTGCGGCGCGCCTGAAAGCGCCGAAACGGCACCCGTATCATTCAAACCTTCAAGCGCATTCACGAGGTCGGCATGCAGAGTCTCCCGGTGCTGCGGGCTTCCGGACAGGGTCCAGTTGACCGCGTCGGGCCGGTGGTTCACGCGCTGTGCCTGCTTGTCGCTGCCTTGCTGTCGACACCCGCGCCGGCCCAAGACGCCAGCCAGGCTGCACCCGACTACCGCAGCCAGATCAAGCCGCTCCTGGCGGCGCGGTGCGTCGCTTGCCATGCGTGTTTTGACGCGCCGTGCCAGCTCAATCTGACGAGTTTCGAAGGCATTGACCGCGGCGCCAGCAAAGCCAAGGTCTACCAAGGTGCGCGTTTGCGCGAAGCCGACCCGACCCGCCTGGGCCTGGACGCGCAGTCCACCGCCGAGTGGCGCAACAAGGGGTTCTTCAGCGCCACAACAGGGGTCGACGCCAAGAGTGGCGCCGCCCGTCCTGGAGGAGTGATGCTGGACCTGCTGACGCTGAAGAAACGCAGCCCGGAACCTGCCGACGCCGGCCCGCTCGGCCAAGGGTACGACCTGGGCATCAACCGCGGGCAGCAGTGCCCGACGCCTGAACAATCGAGCCGCCACGCGCGCCACTTCCCCAAGGGCGGAATGCCGTACGGCTTGCCACCGGTCTCGGACGCCGAATTCAGCTTGCTCGCGCGCTGGCTGACGGGCGGAACCCCCGACAGCCCCCCCGAGCCGCTGCCTGCCGTCTACCTGAAGCGCATCGCCGAGTGGGAGACCTTCTTGAATGGCGCCAGTGCCAAACAAAGGCTCATGAGCAGGTATCTGTTCGAACACTTGTTCCTCGCCAGCTTCCACTTCAGCGACACCGACATCCCATCGCAGGAGCGGCAGTTTTTCCGCATCGTGCGCTCGCGCACGCCGCCGGGCACGGCGGTCGACGTGATCGCGACGCGCATGCCTTTCACTTTCAATCACCCGGGCAGCGACAAGTTCTGGTACCGCATCGAGCCGACCTACGCGACGGTGGTGAGCAAGACGCACATGCCTTACGTCCTGAGCGCGCAGCGCATGGCGCGCTTTGCGCAACTCTTTCTCGACGCGGACTATGAACTGAAGTCGCTTCCCGGTTATGACCGCAAGACCGCCAGCAACCCCTTCGTCGCCTACCGCGACATGCCGGTCGAGTCGCGCTACCGCTTCATGCTCGACGACGCCGAGTTCTTCATTCGCGGGTTCATGAAGGGTCCGGTCTGCCGCGGTCAGGTGGCGGTGGACGTCATCGAAGACCGCTTCTGGGTCGTGTTCCAGTCGCCCGATTCGGCACTCACCATGCGCAGTTCGGCGTTCCTGGCGCGTGAAAGTGCCTCACTGCGCCTGCCCGCCGAAAGCACCACCGGGCCGGGGCCTGGCGGCTTGGTGGGTTGGCGCAAGTACAAGACGGCGCAGATGAAGTTTCTGATGGCGAAGAAGGCGTTTCTTGGCGAAAGCACCGCGGGCATGCCGGTCAACCTCGACTCGATCTGGGACGGCGACGGCCACAACACGAACGCGTCGCTGACCATCATGCGCCACTTCGACAACGCCTCGGTGATTCGCGGCCTGCACGGCGCCACGCCGAAGACCGCCTGGGTCATCGACTACAGCCTGTTCGAGCGCATTCACTATTTGCTCGTCGCCGGATTCGATGTCTATGGTCCGCTCGACCACCAGGTCAGCACGCGGCTCTACATGGACTTCCTGCGCATGGACGGCGAGTTCAATTTCCTGACCTTGTTGCCCAAGGCGCAGCGGATCAAAGTGCGCGACTACTGGTACCGCGACGCGAACGACGACGTGCGTGACTACGTGTACGGCAGCCAGATTGCGTTCGAGCGCGACTCCGACATCGCCTACATCACCGACGAACCGCGCGTCGAGCTGATGCACAAACTGCGCGAAAAACTGCAGCGCGTCTTGCCCGATCAACATGAGCTGAGCAGCGAGTCCGATCTGGAAGTCAAACGTGAATTGACCGCCTTGACGACCACCAAGGGGCGCGCCGCCGCGTGGATGCCGGAGGCTTCGTTTCTGGCCGTCGTGGATTCGCCGCAAGCCGCGGTCAAGGCGCAAGCCGTCTACACCTTGGTGCACGACGCCGCCCACACCAACGTGGCGCACCTGACCAAAGAGCACAAACGCCTCGTCCCCGACGAAGACGTTCTGGTCGTCGCGCGCGGCTTTGTCGCCGCGTATCCGAACGCGATGTTTCGCGTCACGCGCGAGCAGCTGCCGCAATTCGTGCAGTCCGTGGCGCGCCTGGGCAGCGACGCGGACTATCGGGCGTTGGTTGCGCGATTCGGCATTTCACGCAGCCACCCGGACTTCTGGCCTTTCAGCGACGGGCTGGCGCAAGCGTTCATCGAACTGGCGCCGATCGAAGCCGGCGTGTTCGACTACAACCGGCTGGAAAATCGCTGAGCGTCACGATGAAATCTGCCCACTTCGTTCCAGCGGCGGCGCTTGCACTGCTCGCACTCGCGGCCGTTCTTCCCGCCCAGGCGCAGGAATGGCCGGCGCGCACGGTGCGCGTCATCGTCCCGTTTCCGCCCGGCGGCGGCACCGACACCGTGGCACGGCCGCTCACGGCCAAGCTCTCCCAGTTGAGCGGGCAGACGTTTGTGATCGACAACCGCGGCGGTGCGGGCGGCACCATCGGCGCCGCCGCTGCGGCGAAGGCGCCTGCCGACGGCTACACCGTGCTGCTCGCGCCGGTGCACCTGGCGGTCGCCGTGTCGGCGTACAAGAGCCTGCCCTACGACCTGGAGAAAGATCTGCTGCCGGTGACGACGGTCGCGATCTTCCCTGACGTGCTCGTCGCTGCGGCGCGCGTGCCGGTGAAAAACCTGCCCGAGCTCGTCGCCTACGCGAAAGCGAACCCGGGCAAGATCAATTGCGGCTCGGCAGGCAACGGCACGACGCGCCACCTGGCTTGCGAGATGTTCAACGGCGCTGCGGGAATCAAGGCCGAACACGTGCCCTACAAGGGGACGGGCCCGGCCACGACAGCGTTGCTGGGCGGCGAGATCGACTACATCTTCGAGGCCTTGGGCAGCGCTGCGCAACACATCCGCAGCGGCAAGTTGAAGGCGATCGCCGTCACCTCGGCGAAACGCTCGCCCTCGTTCCCCGAGATCCCCACCGCGATCGAGCAGGGCCTGGCCGGCTTCGACGTCACCTCGTGGTACGGGCTCTGGCTGCCGGCGGGCACATCGCCAGCCGTGGTCCAGCGCCTGCACGCCTTGGTGGGGCGCGCTTTCGAAGACGCAGAGATGCGCGACTTGTGGTTCAAGCTCGGCGCCGAGACGGGCGGCATATCGCCGCCCGAATTTGCCGGCTTCGTTCGCGCCGAAGTGCAGAAGTGGGGCAAGGTCGTGCGCGACGCGGGCGTGACGATCGAGTGAGCATCGCCAAATAGGGGCCAGGCTCGTAAATAGGGCCGCTATATAGGGGCCAGGGTCAGCCCACCAAGGGTCAGCCCGCCAACGACCCGCGCTTCGTGCCACCCGCGTCCGGCATCGCCTCTGGCACATACTTCGACGCCCAGACGCCGATCAGCCGCGCAGCAAAGCGGGCATCGCCGGCGCGCGTCAGCAGGTGATCGGCGCCGTCGAGCGCGACGAATGACTTGGGGTGTCGCGCGGCCTCGAAGATGCGCCGCGCGTTGTCCATGTCGACCACGCTGTCGCCCGGCGCGTGCAGGATCAGCAGCGGCCGGCGCAGTTCGCGGATGCGCTGCGCCTGCGCCTGGCTGTTCACGTCGTCGATGAAACTGCGCCGGATCGTGAACGGCCTCCCGCCGAGTTGCACCTGCGCCTCACCGTCGGCTTCGATGCTCGCCAGGCTGGCGCCGAACTGGTGCGTCACATGCGCCGGGTCGAACGGCGCGCCCAAGGTGGCCACTGCGCGCGCGTCGGCAATCTGGGATGCTGCAGCCAGCACGGCGGCGCCGCCGAGCGAGTGGCCGATGAGCAAGATGGCGGGTCCGTGATGCGCGCGCAGCCAGTCGGCAGCAGCCACCAGGTCAGCGACGTTCGAGCTGAAATGCGTGTTCGCAAAATCGCCACCGCTGCCGCCCAGGCCCGTGAAGTCAAAGCGCAGCACGCCGTAGCCTTCTTCGGCGAGCGCTTGCGCCACGTAGGCGGCTGCCTTCGTGTCTTTGGAGCAGGTGAAGCAGTGCGCGAAGACGGCCCACGCGCGCGCCGCGCCGCTGGGCAAGTCGAGCCGCCCGGCCAGCGCGTGGCCGAGGCTGCCCGGAAACTCGACGCGTTGATTGGGCATCTGGGGGCGGTGGCTTACGGAGCGGTGGCTGATGGCAGCGATTGTGTCGGCATTCGGCGTCGCACCAGTTCGATCACGCGCCCGGCGAAGAGCTGTGCGGTAGCCCGGAACCCGCCAGACGAGCGACTGCAGCGCGCAAGAGGACCCGCGAGTAGAGCTTGTGAAAGCCGAGCAACACCCGGAACGGGCCGCCCATGCGGGCCTCGCCGGAGCGCCTGTCGACGCCCCGAACAACGGCGGAGCCGAAGTAAAGACGAGTTGACTGACCGTTCGAGCCCGGCGCACTCATGAGCCAGGACCGCGTCCGCCCCTGGAAATCGGCCAGAAGCAACTGCTGTGGTTCGCGCGCCTCGACGCTCCAGGCCGCAAACGACGTGCGCGTCCCGGCAGCGAGTTCTGCCGCCTGCGCGTCGGTCGACGGTCGCGCAACGAAGCACGCGAGCAGCATCCTTTCGAGCTTGAACACCGCCGTGGTGTAGAACGCCTGCACGTATTCGGCGTGTGAAACCGGTCGGGCGATTTCCGCGACGTAGCAGTCGGCGTACGCCCCTGCAATCAGGTAGGTGCGCAGCAGGGCAGCGCCGGGCAGTTCGCAGGTCTGAATCGGCGTCATCGCCCGATTCTCTCCCCTCACTGCGCAAAGACACGGTCCAGCACCGCCTCGAACGGAAACGCCGCGCCGGGGTCGACCTTGCGGCGTTGCGTCTTGTCGCAGGGCAGCGCGGCCTGGTCAACGTCGGAGTGGCGAACGATGCCACTGCGCTGGAGGCTTCTGCGCTGCTTGATGTCGCGCAGCAGATTCACCAGCGCAGCGAGCTGGGCGTCGGGAAACGGGTCGACGCCGTCACCCTCGTTGATCAGCTCAATCGCGATCGAGCGCGCGCTGAGCCGAAACACATGATGCGCGACCTGGTCTTCGGGAACGCTCGCGCGCAAGCTGCCGTCGCGGTCGATCATGTAGTGGATGCCCAGCGTCGGATGGGCTTCGATGTGGCGCAGGTTCTCTGCGACCGTGCCCGCGCCCACCCAGATCGGCTTCTGGGTGACGGGGTCGCAAGTCGGGCCGCCCGTCGAATGGATGACGACCATGTCGACACCTTGTCTGCGCGGCGCGCCCCGGTTGCGTGCGGCCGACCGCGGGAAGCCAAGGTTCAGCGCCAGTGCTGCCCACCCCGGCGACGATCGCTCTGCGTCTCATGCGTCGAAGGCAGGTCCGGTTGACTTGCAGGTTTGGTCGGACTCCGGGCGCGCCCCGGCCGGGCGCTCACAAAGACAGGAGCCATGAATCACTTCGGTCGCGCCTCCTCGATCGCACACCCACCCTCGGCGACGCGGCATCATAAAACCTCATCCCACACGAAGGGCGGGCGCCCCGGCCTCCCGCCCGCGCGTGAGCCCCCATGGCCGGCTCGCCGCTCTTCGTGCCACACTCGAATCCGCACTGGCTGCCACAGCAGGCCACCCGAACCCGGATGCCCCCTCCATGACCCGCGCCACTGCACCCCACCTCGCCGCCTCGCCCGCCGCCCCCGCAGCGCCTGCGCCGGATCCGTTGCTGCGCGCGCCTCTGCTGCCCACCCTGCTGCGCTTTGCGCTGCCCAACATGGTCGCGATGCTCGCCACGGCGCTCGCGGCGATCGCCGAGACGACTTACGTCGGCAGCTTCGGCGTCGCGTCGCTCGCCGGCATGGCGCTCGTGTTTCCGTTCGTCATGTTCCAGGCCATGCTGTCGGCCGGGGCGATGGGCGGCGGTGTGTCGTCGGCGATCAGCCGCGCGTTCGGTGCGGGCGAGCCGGCGCGTGCGAACGCACTCGCGGCGCATGCGGTGTGGATCGGCGTGTCCGCCGGCCTGGTCTACACGGCCGTGATGCTCGTCTTCGGGCCGGCACTGTTCGCCGCGCTCGGCGGCCAGGGCGGGGCGCTGCAACAGGCGGTCGCTTACTCGAACGTCGCGTTTTTCGGTTCGGTGTTCGTCTGGCTCGTGAACACGCTCTCGTCGGTGATTCGCGGTTCCGGCAATATGAAAGTGCCCTCAATCACGCTGTTCATCGTCGCCGCGGGCCAGGTGTTGATCGGCGGCGCGCTCGGCCTGGGCTGGGGGCCGCTGCCGCGCCTGGGAATGGCCGGGGTGGCGGCGGGCACGGTCGCGGCCTTCGGTCTCGGCGCCGCCTTCCTGCTGTTCCACCTCGTGACCGGCCGCGCGCGCGTGCAGTTGCGGCTGCGCAGCACACCGCTGCAGTGGCATCTCGCGCGCGACATCCTGAAGGTCGGCGCGCTGGCGTGCATCTCGCCATTGCAAACCGTGCTGACGATTCTCATCGTGACGCGCCTCGTCGCGCACTTCGGCACCGACGCGCTCGCGGGTTATGGCATCGGCACGCGGCTCGAGTTTCTGCTCGTGCCGATTGCGTTTGCGATCGGCGTCGCGTCGGTTCCCCTGGTGGGCATGGCGATCGGCGCCGGCGACGTGGCGCGCGCGCGGCGCGCCGCGTGGACCGCTGCCGCGTTGGCGACCGGCTTGCTCGGTGCGCTCGGGCTGATCGTGACCGTCGCACCCGACCTGTGGACGACGCAGTTCACGCAAGAGCCCGCCGTGCTCGCTGCGGCCGCGCTCTACTTCCGCTGGGCCGGGCCGTGTTACGGCCTGTTCGGCCTCGGCCTGTGCCTTTACTTCTCGTCGATGGGCGCGGGCAAGGTCGGCGGCCCGGTGCTCGCGGGCACCTTGCGCCTCGTGCTCGTCGCCGCAGGCGGTTGGGCGCTGGCGGTGGCGCAGGCGCCGCCGTGGACCATCTTCGCGCTCGTCGCGTTGGCGATGGCCGCGTATGGGCTCGCGACCGTCGTCGCGGTGCGCTTGACGTCGTGGGGGTCGGAGCGCTGAACCTCAGAACGACGCCTCTGAAGAAAACCCGACCCACTCGCCACCCATCGGGTGGTGAAATCCGAGCGCGCACGCGTGCAACAGCAAACGCGGTGCGGCGTCGCCGTCCGGGTCCGGTGCGTACAAGGTGTCGCCAATCACAGGGTGGCCGATGGCGGCGAGGTGCACGCGCAACTGATGGGTGCGCCCGCTGACCGGTTCGAGTTCGACACGTGTCGTCTGCGCCTGCGGATCGCGCGCCAGAACGCGCCACCGGGTGAGCGAAGGCTTGCCGTGATCGGGATCGACGATTTGGCGTGGCCGGTTCGGCCAGTCGGCACGCAGCGGCAGCTCAATCTCGCCGCAGTCGGCGCCGAGCACACCGTGCACCACCGCCACATAGGTCTTGCTGACCCGGCGCATCGCGAACGCAGCACTCAACTGCTGCTGCACCTGGGCACCGCGGGCAAACAGCATCAAGCCCGAGGTCGCCATGTCGAGCCGGTGCACGACCCGCGCGTCCGCCACCAGCGCCTGGACTCGTGCCGAAAGACAGTCCTGCAGCGCCGCGCCGCGCCCGGGCACGGCAGGCAGGCCGGCGGGTTTTTCGGCGACGACGATGGCCGCGTCCACGTGCAGCAGCAACAGCGCCGCCCCGGGCTGATTCACGGCCCGGGCCTCCGAGCGAATCGCGGAACCCGGGTCACCGGTTCAGATCGTCACGCCACCGTCGATCACGAGCACTTGGCCCGTCATGAACGAACCGGCCTGCGAAGCGAGGTAGACCGCCGCGCCGGCGATTTCGTCGGGTTCGCCGATGCGGCGCAGCGGCGTCAACGCGTTGCGTGCGGCGAGGCTCGCTTCGTCTTCCCACAGCGCGCGCGCGAAGTCGGTCTTGACGAGCCCCGGCGCGATGCAATTGACGCGCACGTTGTGCGGCCCGAACTCGTGCGCCAGATTGCGCGCGAGCGCCATGTCGGCCGCCTTGCTGATGCCGTAGGCGCCGATGATGGGCGTGCCGCGCAAGCCGCCGATCGACGACACGATGATGATCGAGCCCGCGCGGCGCTCGATCATCTGCGGCGCGCACATCGCGATCAGCCAGTGATTCGAGACGATGTTGTTGTCCAGCACCTTGCGCAACTGCTCGTCGCTGATGCCGGCCATCGGGCCGCAATAGGGGTTGCTCGCGGCGTTGCAGACAAGGACGTCGATGCGGCCGAACTCGCGATGGGTTTCATTCACCAGGTTTTGCAGCGCTTCCTTGCGCGAGATGTTCGCCGCAACAGCGATCGCGCGCCCGGCGCCATGCGCGGCGTTGATCGCCGCGGCGACCTGCTCGCAGGGCCCGAGGTTGCGCGAGCTGATGACGACGCGAGCGCCGTGCTCCGCCAGACGCAACGCGATGGCGCGGCCGATGCCGCGCGACGAGCCGGTGATCACGGCCACCTGGCCGGTCAGGTCGAACAGGTTCTTGCTCATCGTGTCCTCGTCGGGTGAAAGTGGCCAGGCAGTCGAACTGCATTCTGACGCAACGACCCCTTGCCGGGGCCAGGCGGACGCGGACGCCGCCAAACGGCGCGTCAGCCGCGCCGCCCGGAGTGACAAGTGCCGCGGCCGCGGTAAGATCGGCTGCCATATCGACTTACCTTGCGAACCATGAACAGCCTGACGATCAAATTGCCGGCCGCACTCGACTCGCAACTCGCCCTGGCTTCGAAGCGCGAGCGCCTGAGCAAGTCCGAGCTCGTGCGGCGCGCCGTCGCCGCCTACGTGGCAAGACCGTCGGAACCGACCTCCTTCGTTTCGGCACTCGAGCAAGCCGGCGACCTGGTGGGCTGCTTCAAGGGCGGGCCGAAGGACCTGGCGAGCAACCCCAGGCACATGGCCAAATACGGCAAGTGATGGCGACGACGCTGATCCTGGACACTGGGCCGTGGGTCGCGTTGCACTGCAGCGGCGAGCGCCATCACGCCTGGTCGCGTGCCCAGTTCGCCTCGCACGCCGGACCCTTCGTGACCTGCGAGGCGGTGGTCAGCGAGACGTGTTTTCTGCTCGCGCGCGCGGGGTTCGACCCGGCCAAGGCGCTGGCCTTGCTGGAGCGCGGTGTGGTGCAGATCGGCATGGCGTTGCGCGAGGAGACCGGCGCAGTCCGCAAGTTGTTCGAACGCTACGGCAACGTTCCCGCATCGTTGGCCGATGCGTGTCTGATCCGGCTCAGTGAGCTCTTTGACGACAGCTGCGTGCTGACGCTCGACAGCGACTTCCATGTCTACCGCCGCCACGGGCGCAAGACGATCCCACTGCTGCGGCCGGATTGAACAACGGGCGCCGGAGATCCGCGGCACTCAGCGAGCGTGCGCGGCCAGCGAGCGCCCGAAACCCGTCAATCCGACCCCGGCCTACCGCCCGGGCCCCAGATCGACTCCGGCGCAGCACGTGGATCGCGCACACCCCAGCGGCCCTGCCCGACCTGGTGCAGGAAGTCGTCGAGCAACTGGTTGAAGACCACCGGCTCTTCCAGGTTCACGGCGTGGCCGGTTTTCGGCACGATCGCCAGGCCCGCCTTGGGAATGATCCGCTTCATCAACAGCGACGCCTCCAGGCACGGCTCGTCTTCGTCGCCGCTCACGATCAGCACCGGAACGTCGATCGCCGCCATCTGCGGCGTCAAGTCGTAAAGGCTCGGGCGGCGCCCCTGGTAGCCTTGCATCGTGTTCGCCGAGCCCTCGGCCGAGTGCTCGGCGAGCTGTGCCACCGACTCGGCAAAACCGCGCGGGTCCTTGTTCTGGAACAGTACGCGCGCCGGCCCATGGCCATAAGTCGCTGCGAGATGCGCCATGCCCTGGCTGCGAATCGTTTGCGCGAGCTCGGCCGACTCGCGTTTGAAGCGCTCGTGCACGGCCGGGTGCGCGCCGGTGCCGCAGCCGATCAGCGTCAGCGACAGCGCGCGCTGCGGCGCCGCCGCCGAGGTGCAGTACGCCATGCCGAAGTGCAGCGCGGCAAACGCACCCATCGAACAGCCGACGAGATGCGCACGCTCGATGCGCAGCGCGTCGAGAACGGCGCGGATGTCGTCGCGAACGCGTTGCTGCGAATAACGGTCCGGGTCGTCGGGAACGTCGGAAGGCGGGTAGCCGCGCGCGCTGTAGGCGATGCATCGATAGCGCCGCGCGAAGTGGCGCAGCTGCGGCTCCCAGCTGCGGTGGTCGCCGGCGAATTCGTGGACGAAGACGATAGTCGTGCCGCTGCCTGCTTCCTCGTAGTACAGGCTGACGGCGTCGTCGGTGCGGATCGTGGGCATGGGTTCTTTCGAAAGGAAATCAGGCTTTGCAGGACTGCATCTGCCGGCTGTAGCTCGACGCGGCCTGCACGACTGCGGTCTGCGCGCTCGGGTTCTTCGCTCTTGCGCCGCGTTCCAGCAGCAGGCGCGCTTCGTACTTCTCGAAGAACGCTTGGAACATCTCGGCGCCGAGCGTGCCCACCGCGTGCAGTTCGTCGCTGGCAGCGTTCCATTGCAACACGATCATCGCGAGCGGCTGCGGCGCCGGGCCGCTGATGACTCTGCCGCCTTGCGTCGGGTCGTAGCGCGAGTTGTCGCCGCAGCAATGCACCACGTGCGCGGGCTCGTTCGCCTGGCCTTTGCGAATGTTGATGAAGCTGATTTCCGGCGTCGGGTACATCAGCTTGTGCGCGCAGATGGCCGAATACGCGACGATGTTGCGCCCTGCGCCGCTGCCCTGCAGCGACTGGTAGCGCTGCTGCAAGGCGCTGCTCAGTTCCACCGGCGCAGCCGGGCGCGCCAAGGCCATGAGGAACACCGGCGTCGTCTCGTACGGGTAGTTGAAGACATGCGGCTCGCCCGCCGCGAGTTGCGCGCTCTTGAACGGCCGACCGGTCTTGTCGACGAGCAAGGTGCGGCCGTACTCGTGCACCGCGAGCGGCGCCTGCGCGTGCGCAAGCGTGAGCGGGCCGCTCAAACATGCTGCGCTCAGACACGCGATCCGCTGCAGGACGTCGCGCCGATCAGGTTGCACGGGCCAGCGCGCATCGGCGTGCCAGGGTGATGGCTTCATAGCGCCCCTCGGGTTGCGTCAAACCGGCCGCAAGCTAACACGGCGGCTGCCTTTGATCAACCGCAGCCGAATCGGACTGTGCTCGGACTGTGGTTGGCCCTGGGATCGATCGGCCCGGCCCGAAGCAAGCGCCGCGCGCAGAGACTCCGCGGGTGCTCGGTCTCCGCGGCCGACAGCCGACACGTGTGCCCCGCAAGCCGAACAGCTTGGTGTTTACCGCGCAATTGCGCCCATTGGCGGTGCACCGCGCCGACCAAAATCGTGCACACAATCGGTCGGAAGAGGTCCATTCGGGCTTGCGCCGCGCCGCGCGGGGAATATTCAGATCATGCTGTTTCGTCCATGGCGCCCCAGCGCGGCGGTCGCGCTCTGCGTATTCCTGCTCGGGCTGTGCATCGCCGCGGCCGCCGGCCTGTGGCTGCAGCACGACGTCGATGCGCACGCTCAGGCGGCGTTCGAACGCAGTGTTGCACGTGTGAGCGACGAGGTCGTACAGCGCTTCCACCGTCCCATCTACGCCTTGAACGGTGCGAAGGGAATGTATGCCGCGCGCCAGCGCATCAGCCGCGCCGAGTACCACGCCTATTTCGCATCGCACGACCTGGCGCGCGAGTATCCCGGCGTGCGCGGTTTCGCCTTCGTCCAGCGCGTATTGCGCGGTGACGTCGATCGTTTTGTCGCCGCCGAGCGCGCCGACGGCGAACCGACGTTCGCGATCCGCCAGCTCGTCGACAAGGACCTGGACGACTTGTACGTCGTCAGGTTCAATGAGCCACCTCTGCCCAACGCCGGTGCCTTGGGCCTGGATATCGGCTCCGAAGCGCGGCGGCGCGCGACGGTGCAGCGCAGCGTCGACAGCGGCGAGCCGACCCTGACCGCCGCGATCACGCTCGTCCAGGACCAGCGCCGCAGCCCCGGCGCGGTGCTCTACGTGCCGGTCTATGCGCAGGGGGCGCCGGTGTCGACGGTCGAAGAACGCCGCGCCGCGCTGCTCGGCTTGCTGTCGGCGTCGATCGTCATCGCCGAGCTGCTCGACGGTCTGTACGAGGCGGCCAATGGCCAGCTGGACTTTCACCTCTTCGACGGCAAAGCCGGCAGCACCCCTGTCTACGAAGCCGGCGAGCGGCTGAGCGACGCGCTGCTCGGCGGCGACCCGGCGCGTGCGCGGCGCTTCCACGGCACCCGCACGCTGGCGCTGCCAGGTCGCGACTACCTGCTGCGCGCGGCCGCCACGCCGCAGTTCGAAGCTGCCTTTGCCAGCCCGGCGCCCTGGCTCGTGTTCGGCTGCGGCGCGGCGATCAGCGCCATGTTGGCGCTGCTGTTGTGGCAACAGACCTCGCGCCGGCGCCGCGCTGAATCGATGGCGCGGCGCATGACGGCCGAGCTGGAACGGCTCGCCCAAGTCGTGAAGCACACCTCGAACGCAGTCACGATCACCGACCGCGAGCTGCGCATCACGTGGATCAACGAAGGCTTCACGCGCATCAGCGGCTTTACCCTGGCCGAGGCACTGGGCAAGACCCCTGGCGAGCTGCTGGGCAGCGGCCAGGCCGAGCCGGCGGCGTTGCAGGCACTTGCCGAATCAGCCGCAGCCGGCACGGCCTGCCGCGTCGAGATTCAGAACCGCGCCAAAGACGGCCGCGAGTACTGGGTCGACACCGAAATTCAGCCGCTGCACGACGCAGAAGGCCGGCTCACCGGTTTCATGGAAATCGGCAGCGACGTCACCGCCACCAGACACACCGAGCGCGCACTGGCGCGCGAGCGTGCCTCGCTGGCGAACATCATCGAAGGCACGAACGCCGGCACCTGGGAGTGCAACGTCGAGACCGGTGCGCTGCACTTCAACGAACGCTGGGGACAAATCATCGGCTACACGCTGGACGAACTGGCGCCCAGCACGATCGAGACCTGGCGCAGCCTCATCCACCCCGACGACCAGCCGAAATCAGCGCAGCAGCTGCAGCAGCACTTCAGCGGCGAGTTGCCCAGCTACGACTGCGAGGTGCGGCTGCGCCACAGAAACGGCGATTGGGTCTGGGTTCTGGGCCGCGGCAAAGTCTTCAGTCGCAGAGCCGACGGTGCGCCGCGCCGGATGGCGGGCACGCACCAGGACATCAGCCAGCGCAAGCACGCCGAAGCCGCGCTGCGCGCGAGCCAGGAATTCCTCGACAAGACCGGGCGCATCGCCGGCGTCGGCGGCTGGACCTACGACCTGAGGACGCGTGAAATCCTCTGGACCGATCAAACCTGCCGCATCCACGATTGCGCGCCCGGCCACCAGCCCAGCTTCGAGGAGCACCTGAGCTACTTCGCGCCGCAGGCGCGGCCCGCCGTCGACCAAGCGTTCAAGCGGTGCGTCAACACGGGCGACAGTGTCGATCTCGAGCTGCCCATGATCACCGCCACGGGCCGCGCGATCTGGGTGCGCGCAGTCGGCGAGGTCGAGTTCGCGGCCGGCAAGCCGGTGCGCATCGTCGGCGCGCTGCAAGACATCACGGGGCGGCGCGACGCCGAGGCCGAAGTGCAGCGCAGCGCGCAGTTGTTGCGCGGCTCGATCGATGCGCTCGACGACGCCTTTTCGTTGTTCGACGCCGAGGATCGGCTCGTGCTGTGCAACCAACGCACGCTTGACCTCTACCCCCTGAGCGCCGACCTGATGCTGCCGGGCACCCGGTTCGAGCAAATCCTGCGCGCCGGCGCCGAGCGCGGCCAGTATCCGGACGCTGTTGGGCGCGTCGACGCGTGGGTGGCCGAGCGGCTGGCGATGCATCGCCAGCCGGCGACGCCGACGGTCCAACGCCAGGCGGACGGGCGTGTCGTGCGCATCGTCGAGCGGCGTACGCAGGACGGACACACGGTCGTTTCCCGCATCGACATCACCGAACTCGTGCGCGCCAGCGAAGCAGCACAGGCGGCCTCGCGCGCGAAGAGCCAATTCCTGGCGAACATGAGCCATGAGATCCGCACGCCGATGAATGCCGTGCTGGGCATGCTGGCGCTGTTGCGCACCACGCCGCTGACGCCGGCGCAGACCGGCTACGCGGCGAAGTCGGAAAGCGCGGCGCGCTCGCTGCTGCAGCTGCTCAACGACATCCTGGAGTTGTCCAAGGTCGAAGCGGGAAAGACAAACCTGGATGTACAGCCGTTCAACGTCGAAGCCTTGTTGCGCGAGTTGCAAGCCGTCGTCTCGGGCCTCGTCGGGACGAAGAACCTGAAGTTTTCGATCGACATCGACCCGACCTTGCCGCGCGGTTTGGTGGGCGATTCGATGCGCCTGCAACAGGTGCTGATCAACCTCGCCGGCAACGCCGTGAAATTCACCGAACAAGGCGAGGTCGGTGTCGCGCTGAAGATTTGCGAGCGCGACGCAACGTCAGTGACGCTGGAGTTCACGGTCCACGACACCGGCATCGGCATTGCCGCGCAAGACCTGCAGCACCTCTTCAGCGCCTTCAACCAGGCCGACGCGTCGATCACGCGACGCTTCGGCGGCACCGGGCTGGGGCTGGCAATCAGCCAGCGCCTGGTGCAGCTGATGGGCGGCGAGATCGGCGTCGAAAGTCGGCCTGGCGCTGGCAGCCGGTTCCACTTTCGCATCACGCTGCCGGTATCGGACGCACGCCCCCTGGCCGGTGCCGCTGAACTTGACCGGCACGCTGTGCCGAGCCCAGCCCTCGATCACGCCGGCGCTGCGCAGCCCGCCCCGCCTGCGGCGCCGATGCGCCCGCAACGCCTGGGCGGCATGCGCATCCTCGTCGCCGAAGACAACGCCGACAACCGGCAGGTCGTGCGCGAACTGCTGACGCTCGAAGGCGCGAGCGTGCAATGCGCGCGCGACGGTCACGACGCCGTTGAGCAATTGCGGGTGGCCGAGCCGGCCTTCGACGCTGTGCTGATGGATTTGCAAATGCCGGTGATGGACGGCCTCACCGCGACCCAGCTGATTCGCCACCAGCTGCGGCTGGGCAGCTTGCCGATCGTCGCGCTCAGCGCGAACGCCATGGCGTCCGACCGCGAGGCCTGCCTTGCGGCCGGCATGGACGACCATGTCGGCAAACCTTTCGACCTGAACCAGCTGGTGCGCGTGCTGTGCCAGCACACCGGTTGGCGCGACGCCGATGGGGCGCAGCCGGCGGCGGCGGCGGCAGAGGCCAGCGTTGCGGTTCACCAAGCCGCGGCCGATGCCGGCGTGGATCTCGGTGCAGCCCTGCACCGGCTCGGCGGGAAACCCCAGGTCTACGCGCGCTTGCTGCGAAGTTTTGTCACCGACCTCGGCGCGCAGCCCGAGCGCTTGCGCGGGCTGCTCGCGCAGCGCGACCGCGCTGACGTGGCACGTGCGTTGCACTCGCTCAAAGGGGTGGCGGCGACGCTCGGCGCGAAGCGCCTGTCGGCGGTGGCGGCCGAGAGCGAGAAGGCACTCGCGCCGGGCGGCGCTGCTCCGACGGATGACGCCGCGCACCAAGCGGTGACACGCGCGTGTCAGGCCATCAACGCGGCGCACCCCGGCCTGCTGTCGTTGCTTGCCGCCTTGCAGTCCGAAAACGACGCGGACCGGGCTGCCTCGAGTGCCGACTTTGGCGCGCGTGCAGTCGCCCGGACGGGTGCACGCGGCGACTCGGGGCTGCCTGGCGCGCTACCAGCCACGCTACAGGCCGCGTTACAAACGTTGGCCGAGCTGCTGCGCGATTCCGACCTGGCCGCCTTGCGCGCGATGGACGCACTGCGACGTGACTTCGGCGCGGGTTTCGACGCGGTCTTGGGTGCCGGCTCGGGCTTGGGCGCGCACTTGCAGGCCCTGGACGATGCAACCCGCGCCCTCGACTTCGCGCGCGCGCGGCGCCTGTGCCGCGAACTCGCCGAGGCCAGCCTCGAGGTTCAGCTCGAATGAACCCGCCCCGTGTCACGGAATTCGGCGGGCTCGCCGACGCGGTGCCAAGCACCCGCGCCGGGCTGCTGATCGATGCCCTGAGCCCGGGCGAGCGGCGCCCGCCGAAATTGCTCATCGTCGATGACGAGCCGATCAACGTCCAGGCACTGTACGAATGTTTCGCCGATGACCATCAGGTCTACATGGCCACCAGCGGCGAGCAGGCGCTGCGCGTCTGCGCTGAACACGAGCCCGACCTGGTGCTGCTCGACATCGAGATGCCGGCCATGGACGGCTACGAGATCTGCGTTCGCCTCAAGGCGAACGCCTCGACGCGCGACGTTCCGGTGATCTTCGTCACCGCGCACCGCGACGAACTCGCCGAGACACGGGGTCTGGGCGTCGGCGCGGTGGACTTCATCAGCAAGCCGTTCAACCCGGCGATCGTGCGTGCGCGCGTGCGCACCCACGTGGCGCTCAAGGCTCAGGGTGACGTGCTGCGCCGCTGGGCCTACATCGACGGCCTGACCGGCGTGCACAACCGGCGCAGCTTCGACGAGCGCATGGCCGCCGAATGGGGCCGCGCGCAACGCAACCGCACACCGCTGAGCGTGGTGCTGATCGACGTCGATTACTTCAAGCGCTACAACGACCGCTACGGCCACCAGGCCGGCGACGAGTGCCTGCGCCGCGTCGCCGCCACGCTCAAGGCCGGCCTGAAGCGGCCCGGCGATCTGCTGGCGCGTTACGGCGGCGAGGAGTTCGCCGCGTTGTTGCCCGACACCGGTCTGGCCGGCGCGCTGCAAGTCGCCCAGCAACTCGGGCAACAAGTGTTTGCGCAACAAGTCGCGCACGCCGACTCCAGCGCCGCGCCGGTGTTGACGGTGAGCCTGGGCGTGTGCAGCAAATCCGCAGACGCTGCCGGCAGCGCCGCCGACATGCTGCGCAGCGCCGACACGCAGCTCTACGCCGCCAAGGCTGGCGGGCGGCATCGCGCCTGTGGGGTGGAGTTGGCGGCGCGGGCAGACTCGGAGTGACGCTGCATCGAATCTTCAGACGATCAGATCGTCAAGCCCGGTCGCCCCGCTCGAGACGCCCTAATCGAACTTCGCCCCCGACTCTTTCACCACTTTCGCCCAGCGCAATTTCTCGCTGCGAATGAAGTTGCCGAAGTCGCCCGGCGTGCCCGGGCGCGACTCGGCGCCGGCGGCGGCCAAACGTTCCTGTATGTCAGGCGCGGCCAGGATTTTCGTGACCACGGCGTGCAGTCGATTCACGACTTCGGCCGACGTGCCCGCGGGCGCGACGATGCCCTGGAACGAGCCGGTCTCGAAGCCGGACAGCCCCGCAGATTCAGCGACGGTGGGAATGTCCGGCGCGGCGGCAAAACGCTTGGCGCTGGAAATCGCCAGCGCCTTCAGCTTGCCGCCCTTCACCGCCGGGTAGGTGGCGAGCATGCCGTTGAAGAGCACCTGCGCCTGGCCTGCCATGACGTCGCCGATGGCCTGCGCGCCGCCCTTGTACGGGATGTACGTCCACTGGATGCCGGTGCGCATCGCGAAGTCGATGCCGGCCAGGTGATTGGCGCCGCCCAGCCCCGAGATGGCGAAGTTCAGCGAGTTCGGTTTCGCCTTGGCCAGCGCCACCAGCTCAGTCACGTCCTTCGCTGCCACCCCGGGGTGCGCAGCCAGGATGTGCGGTGAATACGCGACCATGAGCACGGGCGCAAAGTCTTTCACCGGGTCAAACGGCAGGGCCGGGAAGACACTGGGCGCGATCGCCAGCGAGCCGATGTCGGCGAGCAGCACGGTCAGGCCATCGGGCTGCGCCTTGGCGACAAAGTCGGCGCCGAGGTTGCCGGTGGCGCCGGGTTTGTTTTCGACGACGACGCTCAAGCCCAGCGCCTCGGTGATTTTCGGCGCGAGCAGCCTGGCCAGGATGTCGGACGTGCCGCCCGCCGGGTAGGGCACGATGATCTTCAGCGTCTTGCCGGTGAAGTAGTCGCCCGGCAGGTCGGCTGCGTGCGCGTACCAGGGCAGCGCTGTTGTCGATGCAGCCAGGGCAGCGATGCGCAGCCACTGGCGGCGTTGGGTGTCGATCGGTTTCATGGCTTCTCCCCAGCAGCAGTGCGGGGCAGTATCGCCGTGACTGCGCCCTTTGCCGTATCCGTTGCAACCCGCGCGTTGTCTTGCAGCCGTCGCAGTCGCAACTTTCAAGGCGGCGATCGGGCCGCTGCAAAATCGCCTTGTCACCAGGAGCCCAGCGCATGAAAAGAATCGTCGTCACCGGCGGCAGCGGCAAAGCCGGCCGCGCCGCCATCCGCGAATTGCTCGCGCACGGTCACAGCGTGATCAATGTCGACCTGGCCCCACCGGCCGACGCCGCTGTGCCACTTTCTCAAGGTCGACCTGAACGACATGGGCCAGACCATCGACGCCCTGCGCCGCGCCGCCGGCACAGTGGAGCGGCGCCGCCCGTTCGAGCTGGCCGACGCGGTGGTGCACATGGCCGGCATCCCTGCGCCGGGCCTCGCGCCTGACGCGACGACGTTCCAGAACAACCTGATGACCACCTACAACGTGTTCAGCGCCGCGACGCTGCTCGGCATCCAGCGCGTCGTCTGGGCGTCGAGCGAAACGCTGTTCGGCCTGCCTTTCACGCGCGAGGCGCCGGCGTTCGCGCCGATCACGGAAGAGCACCCGATGCTGCCGGAGAACGGCTACGCGCTCGCGAAAGGCCTGGCCGAAGAGATGGCGCGGCAGATGCACCGCTGGAACCCGGAGACGTCGTTCCTGGGATTGCGCATCTCGAACATCATCGAAGCGCATGAATACCCGATGTTCGCGGGTTGGCAGAAGGACCCGAAGGTCCGCCAGTGGAACCTGTGGAGCTATGTCGACAGCCGCGATGTGGGGCTGGCATGCCGCCTCGGAATCGAGGCGACGTTTGCGGGTGCCGAGCACTGCATCATCGCTGCGGCCGATACCGTGATGGCTCACCCGAGCAGGGCGTTGATGGCGGAACATTTCCCCCAGGTGCAGGTGACACGAGCGCTCGGGGAATTCGAAACACTGCAATCGAACGCGAAAGCGCAGGCGCTGATCGGGTATGTGCCGCGCCATTCGTGGCGCAATGCGGCTGAGCGCGACTGAGGAGTCATATCTGTTTGCATTCAAGTGAGTAGGAATGGCCGTCTGCCGGCGGCCACTTGCCGACGCACACGGCCGACAGCTTCCGGGCGCGTCAACGTCATCGCAGCGGCAGTGGGGATGGGGCCATCGAGGGGATCCTCGCCCGCCCGGCGCGGGAGGCGGGCAGCCCACCATCGCTCAACCCTTTCTAGACTTCCAATTGAGGCTGCGTTTGCGAATCTTAGTCCGTGCGGCAAAGCCCGCCATTGCACTTCTGGTGCTCAGGGCGCGAGGTAACGCAACAGCCTGGGGTCATCCCTGATTTCGGCCGCCGTCCCCTGCAGGGCGAAGCCGCCCCGGTCCATCACGTAAACGTAGTCGGCCAGCCGCAACGCCAGCTCCACGTGCTGCTCGATCAGAATCAGGGTGATTCCTTTGGAGAGTTGCAACAGGCGATCGGCGATCTCCTCGATCACGCCGATCCAGACACCCTCCGTCGGTTCGTCGAGCATCAACAGCTTGGGGTTGCCCAGAAGCGCCCTGCTGATCGCCAGCATCTTTCGCTCGCCGCCGGACAAGGTGGCTGCGGTCTGGTCCAGGCGCTGCGCGAGCTTGGGAAAGAAGTCGAGCACGTAGTCGATGCGCGAAGCGCCGCGTTGCGCAACGGCTCCGAGCGCCAGGTTCTCGCGCACCGTCATCTTGCCGAAAACCGCGTGCTCCTGCGGTACATAGCCGATGCCGCGGCGGGCGCGGCGCTCTGTGGGTTCCTTCTCCGCATTTTTCCCATCGAAGACGATTTCACCGGACATCGGCCGGATTTCACCCGCGAGCGTCTTGAGGAGCGTCGTCTTGCCCACGCCGTTGCGGCCGAGAATCGCCACCGTGCCAGGCATGTGCGCCGCCATGTCGAGGTCGAACAATACCTGGCTGCGCCCGTAGCCGGCACTGAGTTTTCTCACCTCCAGAATCTTCGCAGGCTCAGACACGGCTGGTGTAGACCTCTTGAACCTTCGGCGATCTTTCGATCTCGGCGACCGTTCCGCTGTCCAGGACCTTGCCCTGATCCAGCACGGTCAGGTGATCGCAGATGTTCTTGATGAAATCCAGGTCGTGCTCGACGATGACCAGGGCGCACTCCGACTTGATCGGCATCAGCAACTCGCCCGTCACACGGCGTTCCTCGGGGCTCATGCCTCCCGTGGGCTCATCGAGCAGCAAGAGTTTAGGGCGCGGCGCGAGCGCCATCGCGATCTCCAGCCACTGCTGCTCGCCATGGCTGAGCTCCCCGGCCAGATCGTGGGCGCGATCAGCAAGACGAAACCGCCCCAGCGCCGCCATCACATCGGCGTCCATCTCACGCCGGGTTCTGGAACTGATCAAGGACCACAGGCTCTGGCGCGCCTGCACTGCGAGCAGCACGTTGTCGTAGACCGACAGTTCCTGCAGCACGGCGGTGATCTGAAACTTCAAGCTCAGGCCCGCCCGGGCCCGCTCGTAGGGCATGGCCGTGGTGACGTCCTGGCCGGCGAAGGTGATGCTGCCACTGGTCGGGAACAGGGCACCCGCGATGCAGTTGAGCAATGTGCTCTTGCCCGACCCGTTCGGCCCGATCAGGCCGTGAAATGTCCCTTCCAGGATGGACAGGCTGACGCCGCTGAGCGCCTGCAACTGGCCAAACGTTTTTGCGACTCCGTTGACTTCGAGAAGCGCCACGGTTTCAGGGTCCCTCGGAGCCACGCCGGGGACGCCATCCATAAGAGAAGAAGCGCTCCCGCGCCGGCACCAGCAGGCCCAGAAGACCGCCCGGTTGAAATGCCACGACAACGAGCAACACCAGGCCGAGGATCACAGGCCAGAAGCGTTTGACTGTGTCGATGTCGGCGAGAACATAGCTCAGGATCTCGATCGACGCGGTGCCGATCACCGCGCCGATCAGCGTTCCCGACCCGCCGAACAGGCAGTAGATGACAGCCATCGTGGACAACCCCGGACCCATGTTGCCCGGACCGATGAAGCCCTGGTGATAGCTGTAGAGCGCCCCCGACAGCCCCGCGATCATCCCGGCAAACGAGAAGACGACCGCCTTGAAGAATTGGACACGGTAGCCGAAGAATGCAAGCCGCGCTTCGTTCTGACGCATCCCGGCGAGCACCAGCCCCATCTGCGAGCGCATCAGGTAGCGGCTGACAGCGTACGCGATCAACAGACTGGCGAACGCCAGGAAGTAGAACTGCATGCCCTCGACGAACTCGAAGGAACCCAACTTCAACAGCTTGATCGAGGACAGTCCGTTGCCCGCACCCACGTATTGCCAGCCGGAGACAAGCCGCTCGGCGGCGTAGCCGCCCGCCAAGGTGCCCAGGGCGATGAAGATGGGCGTCGGCGGTTTGCGGCCGAGCAGCAGGAACATGGCGAACGTGAACGACAACCCCAGGCCCACGAGCATGGCCAGGGGCAGGGTGCCCCAGATTTCGCTGAACCCGAGGTCGCGGCCTACCAGCGCAATGACGTAGGCCGGCACCCCGAAGAACAAAGCCTGGCCGAAAGTCATGATCCCCGAGTGACCCCAGCACAGGTCGAAACTCAGCGCGAGGATCGACAGGATCAGGACGTTGGTGAACAACGTGATGATTTCGGTGTGACTGCCCGCCGCGAACGGCGCGATCAACAGCACCGCGAGCGTCACCCCTTCGATGATCGGAAGTACCCGGACGGGAGACCGTCCGGGTGTGGCCAAGCTTCTGGATTTCGAACTCATGGCCTGAAGACCGAGGTTGATCGCAGAGTGGGTGGAGAGATCAGCACTCCTTCGGATCGACCATCGACGACTTCTTGACGATGTCGTAACGCGTCTTGCCTCCGTCGGCCTTGCACACCGCGATGTACATGTTCATCTTGCAGTGCATCTTGCCTGGAACCATATCGGCGCCGCCGCCGGGGCCGTTCGCAAGTTTGGCCTTGTCGATAGCCGCGGCCACCGCTTCGCGTTTCAGATCGCCGTTGGTTGCCTTCACGCCTGCCTCATAGAACTTGATCCCACGGTACATCCCCGTGGACGCACTGCCCGCCGTGAAGAGGTACTTGGTGTTCGGGAACTTCTTCGAGTAGTCCAGCTGCATCTGCTTGCTGAACGGATCGTCCACCGCCTGGAAGTAATCGAGGCAGCTGACCAGGCCTTCCATCTCGTTGGCCGGGTGGTAGTTCAGCAGGTTCTCGTCGTAGTAGACGCAACTCGCCACGCCGCCATTCTTCTGGAAACCGCTCTCGTAGAGCTGCTTCACGAAGGGCTGCAAGCCCGGCGGGATCACCGTGTTGAAGACGCAATCGACTTTGCCGTCGCGGATTTTGGCGATGGTTGCCGAGTACTCGGCCTGATCCAGCGGGTAGTACTCTTCGAAGACCACCGTGCCGCCGTTGGCCTCGATGACCTTGCGCGCGTACTTGTTCAGCAATTGCGGCCACACGTAGTTGGCCGAGGGCATCGCGAAGCGCTTCTTGCCGAGCGTCTTGATCAGATAGGGGATCAGCTCGTCGCATTGCTGAGCCGGTGTGGGCCCCGTGTTGAACAGGAACGGCGTGCACTCCTGGCCTTCGTAAAGCTGCGGGTAGAGGTAGAGCGTCTTGCCGCGGTTCACGATCGGGTCCTTGATCGCCTGACGCATGGCGCTGGTGATCCCGCCCAGGATCACGTCGACCTTGCGGTCCTGGATCAGCTTGCGCACGTTGCCGACCGCGATCTTCGGGTCCGAAGCCGTGTCTTCGAGGTACAGCTCGATCGGCCGGCCGAGGATACCGCCGCCCTTGTTGATCTGCTCGACTGCGAATTGGGCAACCTGCCAGTTGGCGTTGCCCGATGGGGCGATGGCGCCCGTGATGTCGGTGGCGATGCCCATCTTGATCGGCCCCGCCGCGTGCGCGAAGTCCGGCTTGAGCAGCCAGCCGCCTGCCACACCGGCCACCCAGCCGGAAGCGGCCAGCGCGCTGCTTCCGGTCAGGAACCGGCGACGCCCCCCCCCGAGCGCAGCGGCGGAGGGGTCCGCAGTGGCGCGCTTCGAATCGAAATACCTGGAGTCAGTCATATCAAAGTCTCCCGTGGATGATGAAGCCTTGCGGCCGGACTTTCACGATTGCCAATGCAATCAGGAAAACGAGTGGATCTGCAACGACCGGGGGCACGATCCAGGGCAAACCGGAAGCCATGACGCCCACGGCCGATGCACCCAGGACAGGGCCGACAAACGTTCCGACACCGCCCAACATGACCGACAGGAAGCCTTGAACGAGGAACCGGGTTCCGATGTCGGCGGACAACTGATACAGCGGGACGATGAGCGCGCCCGCCAAACCGGCGAGCGCCGAGCCGAAGGCAAAGGTGAGCGCGTAAAGGCTCGTTGTCGATACCCCGCAAGCACGAGCCAGCATCGGGTTTTCGAGCGAACCCCGGATGCGCAACCCCAGAGAGGTTCGGGTGAGGAATGCCCAGCTTGCGCCGATGACGATGAGCGTCGTGATGATGATGGTCGTGCGCCATATCGAAAACTGCAGGCCGCCGACGGAAAGCGCGCCGGCGATGGGTTCTTCAATCGACTTGTAGTGGCCGCCCAGGAAGCCGCGGATCACTTCGCGAATCACCAGTCCGATGGCAAAGGTACCCAACATGGCGATGATCGGTGCGGAGTAGAAACGGCGGATGATCAACGCTTCCAGCAGCAGGCCCACCAGTGCCACCACAACTGGCGCAGCGATCAGCCCGGCCCAGGTCGGCAGACCGTTGTCCTGGAAGAGGAACAACGTGTAGGCTCCGAGCAGCACGAATTCGCCGTGGGCGAAATTGAAGATGCCCATCATGCTCGCGATGACGCCCAGGCCCAGAACGATCAGCACGATCACCGACGTGAACGCGAGAACGTCAAAGACGAGCCTGATGAAATTGTCCATCCCTGCCTAGTAGCGATCGACGTGTGCCAGATGCATCGGCACAGGCGCCGACCCCAACTTTGACGCCCGAGCGTAGCCCATGACATCGCGAGCTTCATTGAGAGTTTCCCTACTCTGTGCAGCGGCTGCGCCACAACCCGGTTGCTTCACCCTCGCGTCGGCTCGCATTCTTCAGCCCAACCGCCAAGTCGTACTGCACGTTTAGACTTGAGGCTGTCAAATGCATTGATTCGAACCCGGAGACACCTATGGCTGATCGAGCGCAGAAGTCCGAAGCAATCGTTCGCATTGCGTGCATTCAGATGGAGCCCCGAGTGGGGCACAAGGCAGCCAACGTTGCCAAGAGTCTGGAACTGATCGCAACGGCCGCACGCAACGGCGCCAGGCTCGTCGTCCTGCCCGAGCTTGCGAACTCCGGATATGTATTCGAGTCGCGCGAAGAGGCCTTCGCGCTGGCCGAGCCCGTGCCCGGTGGGCCGACGACCGAGGCCTGGTTGAAGGCGGCCCGGGAATTCGGCCTGACCATCGTCGCCGGCATCGCCGAACGCGAAGGCACCAAGCTCTACAACTCCGCGGCGATCATCGGCCCCGAGGGCTTCATCGGCACGTTCCGGAAGGTTCACCTCTGGAACGAAGAAAACCTGTTCTTCGAACCGGGCAATCTGGGCTTCCCGGTGTTTGCCACACCCGTCGGCAGGATCGGGGCGATGATTTGCTACGACGGCTGGTTCCCAGAGGGGCATCGCCTGCTCGCCCTGCAGGGCGCCGATCTGATCTGCATCCCGACGAATTGGGTGCCGATTCCCGGGCAGGACCCCAAGCGCGAAGCCATGGCCAACATCCTGTGCATGGCGGCTGCGCATTCCAACTCGGTGTTCATCGCCGCGGCTGACCGCGTAGGCACCGAGCGTGGGCAGCCATTCCTCGGCGAAAGCCTGATCGTCAGCTACACCGGCTGGCCGGTGGCCGGCCCGGCCTCGCGCACCGAGGAGGAAATCATCTACGCCGAAGTGAACCTGTCGGATGCCCGGCGCAAGCGCAACTGGAACGAGTACAACCAAGTCCTGCGCGATCGCAGGAAGGATGTCTACGACGAGATGCTCGGCGCCGACGTGAAGCCAGGCTGGTATTGAACCCGGGCGTCGCCGAGCCAGTCATTCACCGGGGCGGTTGCCGCTTCGTCCAGTCGGTGACACTCTCATAGGCGCGCGCAATTCGCAGGATGCGTGCCTCATTGAACGGCCTGCCGATCACCTGGAAACTCGTGGGTAAGCCAGCGGCAGTGAAGCCGCATGGCACGGCCACCGAAGGCAAGCCCAGCACGTTGGCCGGTGCTGAGAGTCGCACGAAGACCGGTGTCACGGGCTCTTCGCTGCCATCGGCCCAACGTACGCTGACCTGGTCCCTGCGTGTGGCGGGGGCGGCCACAGCCGGGCCGATGATGGCGTCCAGCCCGTCAAACATTTTTCGCCATGCGACCTGCATCGTGCTGCGTACCCGCAGTGCAGTGATGTAGTCAACCGCGGGAATCATCTCGCCGGCTTCCAGGAAGATCCGCACGTCTTCTTCGTACAGCTCACGGCGGGTCCGCAGCGCTTCCTGGTGGTAGGCGGACGCCTCGGGCATGCAAAGGCCGAACTCCACCGGCATGATCTGATGCGCCATCGGTATTTCGACGTCAACGAGTTCGGCGCCCTGCGACGCGAGCTTGTCCAGTGCGGTGCGAACGTGCTTCGACACTTCGGGATCGACCTGGTCGAAGAAATAGTTGCGTGGAACACCGATGCGCAGTCCCTTGACGCCGCGCTCGAGTTCAGCGGTGTAGTCACCGACGGGGACGTTCGCACTGCCCGGGTCGCGTTCGTCATAGCCGGCCAGTGCGGCCAGGGTCACCGCGGCGTCGCCCACCGTGCGCGCCAGCGGGCCGGCGTGGTCAAGCGACCAGCTCAGCGAAGCGATGCCAAACCGGCTGACCCGGCCATACGTGGGCTTCAGCCCGACGACACCGCACACCGCAGCCGGGATCCGGATCGAGCCTCCGGTATCCGTGCCCATTGCCATGAAGCAGCCCCGGGCCGCGACGGTCGCCCCCGAGCCGCCGCTCGATCCACCCGGAATGTGCGCCGTGTTCCAGGGGTTGCCTGTCGTGGGCGTGACGATTCCGTAGGCGAACTCGTGCGTGTGCGTCTTGCCGATGATCACCGCGCCGGCTTGCTGAAGCCGATCGACGCAAGCCGAATTCTCTGCGGCCACGTGGTCGTGCCGAACCCGGGAACTGCAAGTGGTGGGCAGGCCCACCATGTCGTACAGGTCCTTGACCGCAACCGGCACGCCGTGCAGCTCACCGCGCCAGCCGCCGCTCGCGATTTCGCGCTCGGCCTGACGCGCGGCCGCCAGCGCAAGATCGGCAGTCATCCGCACATAGGCGTTCAGCCGGGGCTCGTCAGCAGCGACGCGCTCCAGCGACTGGCGGGTTAGCTCGACCGGGGAGACTTCGCGCGCCTTGATCGCGGCAGCCACTTCGCGAAGGCTCAATTGAAGTGCGTCGGCCATGGTCATGCACCCCACTTGGCTTGATACGCGAACGCAGGCGCGGTTTCGCCGAGGCTGCGCCGATCCAGCGCGTCGAGCAGCGCAAAGACGCCGTCCACGGCCGGTACCAGCTCTCTTGCCCGCTGGGCGGACAGAGGTAAATTGGCGAGGCGCGCGGCGGCCTCCAACAGTACGGCATCTGTGGGGACTCGGGTGCTTGACATCGAAGGCTTTCTCGCGATGAACGAAGGTTCAGTCTAGGACGCTCCCGCATCGGGTGTCAATGCTGAGGACCTGAAAACTTTGCCACGCGTCGCCGCGGCGTCCGCACTACGATGGCAGCCTGTCAACCCAAGCGCCTTGGCCATGTCCACCGCCGAACTGCTCGCCCCACTGCACGCCGAAATGACCGCATGGCGTCAGGACATTCACACCCACCCGGAACTCGGCTTCAAGGAAGACCGCACTGCCGGGCTGGTGGCGGCCAAGCTCGAGGCGTTCGGCTTCGACGAGGTGCATCGCGGTGTCGGCCGCACCGGCGTCGTCGGTGTGCTGCGGGCGGGCAAGAGTTCCCGCGCTCTCGGCCTGCGCGCCGACATGGACGCCTTGCCGATTCTCGAAGTCAACCGCTTCGGCCACTGCTCGGTGAACAAGGGCGTGATGCACGCCTGCGGCCACGACGGGCACACGGCGATGCTGCTCGGCGCGGCGCGTTACCTGTCGACCACCCGGCGCTTCAACGGTGTCGTCAACTTCATCTTCCAGCCGGCCGAAGAAGGCCTGGGCGGGGCGATGGCCATGATTGACGACCGCCTGTTCGAACGCTTCCCCTGCGAGGCCGTGTTCGGCATGCACAACTGGCCGGGCCTGGACGTCGGCCGCTTCTCGGTGCGGGCGGGCCCGATGATGGCCGGTGGCGCCTTCTTCGATATCCATGTGACCGGCAAGGGTGCGCATGGCGCGCGGCCCGAGACCGGCATCGACGCTGCGCTGGTGGCGGCACAGATTGCGGTGACGCTGCAGAGCATCGTCTCGCGCAACGTGGCGCCGGTTGACACCGCGGTGCTCTCGGTCACGCGCATCCACGCCGGTGACGCCTACAACGTGATCCCGAAGACGGCGGAGCTGGGCGGTACCGTGCGCGCTTTCTCACGCGACGTGATGCAGCTGGTGGAGAAGAACATGCGTCGGATTGCCGACAGCACCGCTGCCGCCTTCGGTGCCAGCGCCACGGTCGACTTTCGCCTGCTCTTCGCGCCCACCGTGAACGATCCAGCCGAAGCCGAGTTCGCCGCGCGCATCTGCGGCGAGCTGGTGGGTGCGGACAAGGTCGAGCGCAACCCGCCGCTGGCGATGGTCTCGGAAGACTTCTCCTTCATGCTCGAGAAGGTCCCAGGCTGCTACCTGAACATCGGCAACGGCGTCGGTGAGGGCGCCTGCGATATCCACAACCCGGGCTACGACTTCAACGACCGCGCGCTCCCTCTCGGGGCGGCGTTCTTCGCCAGGGCAGTCGAGACGCGACTGGCCGCGGCTTGAGCCATCGTCGGAGGTTCGAGACCTGCACAAACGGACTCCATGGAGACGACGACGATGCAAACACTGGTGGTCGCTGCGGTGCAATTGGCGGTGCCGGGTTGGAACCGTGAAGACAACGTCGCTGCCGCCGAGCGCCGCGTGCGCGAAGCCGCCCGCATGGGCGCGAACCTCGTGCTGCTGCCAGAATTGTTCGAGTTGCCGTACTTTTGCACCGAACAGGACGCGCGCCATTTCAAGCTGGCCCAGCCCATCAAGGATCACCCGACGATCGGCCGCTTCGCGCGGCTGGCCGCGGAGCTGAAGATCGTTCTGCCGATCAGCGTCTTCGAACGCGCCGGCCAAGCCTTCTTCAACACGGTGGCAATGGTCGACGCCGATGGCAGCCTGCTCGGTATCTACCGAAAGACCCATATCCCCGATGGACCGGGCTACAACGAAAAGTTCTACTTCACGCCAGGGGACACGGGCTTTCGGGTCTGGCAAACACAGGTAGGCCGGATCGGCGTCGGCATTTGCTGGGACCAATGGTTTCCCGAGTGCGCGCGCTGCATGACGTTGATGGGCGCCGAGGTCCTGCTCTACCCGACGGCCATCGGCTCCGAACCGCAGGACCCGGCGCTGGACAGCTCGGGGGCATGGCGGCGTGTGATGCAGGGCCATGCCGCGGCCAACGTGACACCGGTGGTGGCCGCAAACCGCGTCGGCACTGAGCGTGGGCGCGACTTCGAGCAGACCTATTACGGCTCATCGTTCATCGCTGACTCCGGAGGCGATGTCCTGCAATCAGCGGGACGCTCGGGTGAAGCAGTCCTGATTCAGCCGCTGGACTTGGCCGGGCTGGCGCGCCGGCGCGCCGCCTGGGGATTGTTCAGGGACCGCCGACCCGAAACCTACGGTGCTCTGGCGAGCTCCGACGGAAGGCACCGGGGCGCGCCCGATCGCTGAGCCTTTGGCGACCAGGATCAAGGCGCCGATCAGAGTCATGGCATCGAGGGCAGTAATGGCAAATGTGCCCGCGCTGTGCGTCGATATCCAAAATCAAGCAACACCGTCACTGGTTAGCAGAACGCCATATTTGCTGGGACGCCTGTCGCGGAATAGGCCATAGGCCGCGCGTTTCTGCGCCAATTCGTCCAGATCCAACGTGGCGAGCAGCTGGCACTCTTGGACGCGGTCCGCCTGGGTTAGCAGCTCGCCGGTGCCGCCGGCGATAAAGGATGAGCCAAAATAGGTTTGCGGAAAATCGCGGCCCTGTTCCGTGCCCACGCGATTGGCCGCAAGCAGCGGCGTCATGTTGGCAGCGGCGTGACCTTGCATTGTCCGCAGCCAATGACCGCTTGAATCGAACGAGGAGTCGCGGTAGTCGGACCCGATGGCAGTGGGATACAACAGCACCTGGGCACCCATGAGAACCATTGAACGCGCCATTTCCGGGAACCATTGGTCCCAACAAATGCCCGCCCCAATCGTTGCGTAGCGCGTCTGCCAAATCTTGAATCCGGTGTCGCCAGGGGTGAAGTAGAACTTTTCGTTGTAGCCCGGGTAGTCGGGAATGTGGGTCTTGCGGTAGTGGCCCATGACGCTGCCATCGGCATCGATGACAACTACGGTATTGAAGAAGGCTTGGCCTGCGCGCTCAAACACACTGATGGGCAGCACCACTTCGAGTTCTGCCGCAAGGCGTGAGAACGCTGCGATGGTTGGATGGCCGGGCAACGGAAGGGCGAGGTTGAAGTGGGCATCATCTTGCTCAGTACAGAAGTACGGTAGCTCGAACAGCTCCGGCAGAAGAATGATTTGCCCGCCCGAGCGGGCGGCAGCACGGACATGTTCTTGCGCAGAGGCAACGTTCTCGGAACGGTTCCAACCGTTGACCTTGAGCTGGACGGCACTGACGGTCACTTTCACTTGTGTCTCCTGCAATGTTCCTCGGCGCCAGAGACCTGACCCCGTTGATCTCATCAGATTCCAATGGTTTCCCGGTGATGCTGCGGGGGGGCAGACTGCCTCTGACGGAAGGTCAGGCAACGATGCGAAGTAGACCACGTCCGGTGTTCGAGCTTGATGGCTGAAGTGAGGCACGCGCTTGTTGTACGAGCCGTCAACGGAGCGCCGGTATGGCAACGTCGCGCGTGGTTCTGACATGCCATCTTGATGCGCAGGCCGTTGGGACTCTCTCGTGGAAATTCGAGTTGCTGACCAAGTAGATGAAGTCGGCCTTGCTGAATCGCCCTCCGGCCTTGCAGTTGGACGCTATGGTCTTGGGCGCATACCCCTACGTCTTGGCACTGAATAGCCTCGCGTCCTTCTAGTGAACGAGCATGGGTCGGACCGCATGCGTGGCGAGAGCCAGCGCCCGCTTCTCGGCTGTGTGTTCCTCGAGTCGACCGACGGCTGCGGGTCGAAAGCGAGCACTCCCAACTCGTCGATCCAACTAACGCCATCGATAGCGAAGTGGGGTCAGCCGCTCGGTGCCGATCCGGTGACGCGCTCGATGTAAAGCTGAGCAATTCGCTGCGTCAGCACTCCGGGCCGGCCGTCGCCGATGACGCGCCCGTCGATTCGAATCACCGGGGTCACGCCACCGAGCGTCCCGGTGACAAACGCTTCGTCGGCGCTGTACACCTGCGCCAACGTGAAGTCGCATTCGCGCGCCACTTCGCCCGCGGCGAGCCACGCGTCGAGCACGTTGCGCTGCGTGATGCCCTTGAACGAGTAGGCACCGGTCGACGTCCACAGCTCGCGCTTGCGCACGATGAAAAAGTTTGTCGAATTGCAACTCGCGACGAAACCGCGTGGGTCGAGCATCAGCGCTTCGTCGGCGCCGGCGTGGATCGCCTGGATCAGCGCCTGGATCAGGTTCAGGCGGCTGTGCGAATTGAGGTGCAGGTCGAAGACGTCGGGGCCGCTGGTGCGAAACGTCGACGTGAAGAGACTCAAGCCACGCGCTTTCGCCTCGGGCTTGGGCGTCTTGAATTCGGCGACGATGACGAGCGTCGCCCCGCCGATCACGAAGCGCGGGTCTTGATTGGGCGTGCGCTTCACGCCGCGCGTCAGCATGAGGCGGATGTGCGCGCCGTCGACCATCGCGTTGCGCGCGAGCGTGTCGCGAATCGCCTGGGTCAGCTGCTCGCGGTTCATGCCGATGTCCAGGGCGATCGACTTCGCGCCCTCGAACAAGCGGTCCAGGTGCGCGTCCAGGCTGATGAGTTTTCCCTGCACGAGGCGCAGGCCTTCCCAGACGCCGTCGCCGAGGACAAAGCCGCTATCGAACACCGAGACCCGCGCTTCGTTGCGCAGGAAAAACTCGCCATTGACGTAGACAAGCACCGATTCATTGCGTGGGTCGGCGACGTAGCCTTGCGCGCTTTCGCCCTGGTTCGGGTTCATGGGTTTGCAGCTCCGGGTGTGAGGTGGGCGCGCCAGCGTCAGAAATCGAACTCGCGATGGCGCGCGAGAAACGCCTGGGTGCGCGGCTGCGTCGGGCGCTTCAGCACGTCGTCGGGCGTTCCCTGCTCGTGGATCACGCCCTCGGCGATGAACAGGACGCGGTTCGCGACGTGGTAGGCAAAGCCGAGCTCGTGCGTCACGAGCAGCATCGTGCGGCCCTCCAGGGCCAGCGAGCGGATCACGCGCAGCACTTCGCCGACGAGTTCGGGGTCGAGCGCCGACGTGGGTTCGTCGAAAAGCAGCACTTCGGGGTCCATCGCGAGGGCGCGGGCGATCGCGACGCGCTGCTTCTGCCCGCCCGACAGGCGCGCCGGGTAGTGATCGGCTTTTTCCGTCAGGCCGACGCGGGCGAGTTCGACGCGCGCACGCTCGCGCGCGACTGGCTCGCTCTGGCCACGCACCGTGCGCAAGCCCTCCATGACGTTGCCGATGGCCGTCATGTGAGGGAACAGATTGAATTGCTGGAACACCATGCCGATCCGCTGGCGCACGCGCGTCAGCTCGGCTTCGTCGTAGTGGCGCAGCGTCTGACCGTCGCGCGGCGCCGCTTCGCGCCCGATCATCTGGCCCGCAAGCTCGACGGTTCCGCTGCTCGGCAGCTCCATGAAGTTCAGGCAACGCAGCAGCGTGCTCTTGCCCGAGCCCGACGCGCCGAGGATGGCGATGCGGTCGCCGGCCATCACGTCCAGGCTCACGCCGCGCAGCACCTCGTTCGCGCCGAAGCGCTTGTGCAAGTCGCGAATTCGCAGCAAGGGAGCGTTGGGGTTGTTCACCGCCGCCTCCCCGTCATCCCGGCGAAAGCCGGGATCCAGACCCTTCGCAAGGCACCCTGGATCCCGGCGTTCGCCGGGATGACGGATGTGAGTCGGGCTCATGCATCCGACCTGCGCAAGCGCCGTTCCAGCGCATAAGTGGCCTGCACGAGCGGGAACAGGCAGAGGAAGAAGACCACTGCAATCACGGTATAGGTTTCGATCGGGTTGAAGTTCAGCGACGCGAGCAGCTTGCCTTGTTGCAGCAAGTCCACATACGCGACCGCGGAGGCGAGCGTCGTCATCTTGAAGATCTCGATGCCGCGGTTCGTCAGCGCCGGCAGCATGCGCCGCAGCGCCTGCGGCAAGATGATGCGGCGCATCACTTGGGCGGGTGTCATTCCCAGGGCCCGTGCCGCCTCCCACTGGCCGGGCTCGATGGACTGGATCCCGCCGCGGTAGATCTCCGCCGAAAACGCCGCCGAGTTGAGCGAGATGCCGAGCGCCGCAGCAAAAAGCGGGCTCATGTCGAGCGGCAACAGGATCGGCAACGCGTAGTAGAACCACAGGATCTGCACGAGCACCGGCGTATTGCGAAAGAACTCGACGAACGCCGTCGCGACGCCGTAGAGCCAAGCGCGACTTGGAATAGCGCGCCAGCCCGACCGCGAGCCCGAGGCCCAGGCCGCACACGAGGCAAATCGCAAACAGGCGCAGCGTTCCGGTCGCGCCGGCGAGCAGCACGTCGGCGTTGTCGAACACCGGCGCGAAGTTCCAGCGGTAGGCGGCCATCAGCGCAGCACGCCTTCACCACTCACGGCGAGGCGCTGCTCGACCCGCTGCACCAGGCTGCTGGCCGCGAAGATGACGACAAAGTAGATCAGCGCCGCCACCGTGAACACCTCGAGCGGGCGAAACGTCTTCTGCGCAACTTCATTCGTCTGGAACAGCAGATCGGCGTACGACACGGTAGCGACAAGCGTCGTCGTCTTCATCAACTCGACGGCGCGCTCGAGGAACGCCGGAATCATGCGCTTCACGGCTTGGGGCAGCACGATGCGGCGCAGCGTCTGGCGCGGCGTCATTCCCGATGCCGCGCGCCGCTTCCCACTGGCCGCGCTCGACCGAGACGATGCCGCCGCGAAACACCTCGGCAAAAAACGCCGCCGACTGGATCGAGAACGTCAGCACGGCCGCGACATAAGGCGTCATCTCGACCTTGATGAGGATCGGCAGCGCAAAGAAGAACCAGAACAGTTGCACCAGCGGCGGCGTGGTGCGGAACACTTCGATCACGGCACCTGCAGGCCACGCGAGCAATCGCCGGGGCGAGAGGCGCATCAGCGCGAGCACCAGCCCGAGCGGGACGCCGAAGGCGAGCGCCGCCGCAGTGACGTTGAGCGTATTCAGCAGGCCCCACGCGAGCAGATCGGCGTGCGCCCAGACGGGGCCGAAGTCCCAGCGGTGCACGGCAACAACGCTACTTGGCGGTGAGCATTTCCTTCATCACCGGCGGCGATGCTTTCGGGTCCAGGCCGAAGCCGACGAGGAACTCCTCGTACCACTTCTGCGTCTGCCCGCCCTGGTAATAACCGGCCATCGCGGTGTCGACCCAGTTGACGAAAGCCTTGTCGGTCTCCTTGCGCACCGCAGCGCTCGAAGGCTGCGATTGCGCCGGCGTCGGCACGACGATCTTGCCCACGCCCAGGCGTTGCCGCGCGGCGAGCAGCGGCGGGTGGAACAGGCACACGGCGTCGGCGCGGCCCGCCTGGAACGCGGCAATCGCCTCGGGGTTGCCGGGGAAGCGCTGGATCTGCGCCTTCGCGACGTTCTCGCTCAGGAACTTGTCCATGCTGCTCGCCTGCGGCACGGCGATGCGCACCGACGGCTGGTTCAGGTCGGCCCAGGTCTTGACCGGCAAATCGTCGCGCGCGAGCACGGCGAGCGAATAGAAGAGCAGCGGGCTTTGCGGAAAGTCGACCGCCTGGGCGCGCTCGGGCGTCGCGTCCATCATGTACATGATGTCGATCTTGTTCCCTTGCAGCGCAGCGATCGCCGTGCCCCAGGTGACTTCGACGGCCTCGAACTTGACGCCCAGGCTGCCGGCCATCGCCTTGCCCATCGAGACGCCGAGGCCGCTCGTCCACTCGCCCGACTTCGGGTCTTTCGAGTACCACGGCGGCGCCTGCGTCACGCCGACGCGCAGCACGCCGCGCTGCTTGACTTGCGCCAGGGTGTTGTCGCTTTGCGCGAGCGCCGAGCGTGCCGCTGCCCAGGCAGCGGGGCCGACGGCGAAGAACTGCAAGATGCGGCGTCGCGGAAGAAGCTTCATGGCGTGTCTCCAGGCATTGAGGTAGTGGTGAACCCCACGCGCGCAGCCGCGCGGCGCGGGATCAGCAGGGTCGGAACAATGTACCGCACCGGCCTTGCCGCCCGCCTGCGTACAAGCCCGCGCTACAGTTCGACGATGCCGACGCGCCTCACCACCGTGGCAGCGCTGCGCACCCTCTACGCGGCGCCGCAGGAGCGCGCGGTGCGCAAGCAGATCGCCGCGCTCGACGTGCACTGCCGGCGCTTCATCGAGCTCTCGCCGT
This sequence comes from uncultured Actinomycetes bacterium, assembly GCA_963847945.1. Classification (GTDB taxonomy): domain Bacteria; phylum Actinomycetota; class Acidimicrobiia; order Acidimicrobiales; family Ilumatobacteraceae; genus JANMJD01. The sequence goes on along the minus strand of CAWKBX010000020.1, from coordinate 80,932 downwards.
TCTTCGTTCTCGCGACGACCGACAGAGCAAACAACCTGGACGCGTCGCCGCGTGGCGGCTCTCCCGGCTTCGTCAAGGTGAATGCCGCGGGCGACCTGCTCATTCCCGACGCGCCCGGCAACAACCGCCTCGACTCGCTGGAAAACATCATCGCCACCGGCCAGGCCGGGCTGCTGTTCATGATCCCGGGTTTTGACGAAACCCTGCGCGTGAACGGCTCTGCCGTCGTGTCGCAGGACAGCGCCGACCTGGCATGGTTCAAGGACGAGCGCCGTGCGCCGAAAACGGTGATCAAGGTCCGCGTCGAAGCCGCCTACCTGCACTGCGCCAAAGCCTTCATGCGCTCGCGCCTGTGGCACGCTGACGCGCAAGTGAAGCGGACCACCCTGCCCACCACGGGCCAGATGATCAGCGACCAGACGGGAATCACGGTCGCGCCGGAGACGCAGGAGGAGATGGCGAAGCGTTACGCGCCGGACCTGTGAGGACTACGCGATAACGGGCTCGGGAAATGCGGCCAGCGCAAGGGCGTCGCCATAGAACCGGCGGCACAGTTCGCGCCGTCGCTCATCTTGACTGAGGCTCGGCGCAAGCGATGAAAGCACGATCAGCTGGGCGGTCTCGAACATCTCCAGTGCCATCAAGGCGCGTTCGGACCCGCTCATCGCCGCATAGCGCTTGCTCAGGAATGTCTCGATCGCGGGGTTCGTGTCATTCATCGTCGGCCGCCTATCAGGCGTGATGTTTCGGCAGCTTCGAGCGCAATGACCAGGTCGATGTCTCGCGTCATGCGCGGCCGGGCGTAGAAACTCATCGCCAGCGAGCCGGTCAACATGTAGGCGATTGCCGCGCCATCGAGCCGTCCACAAACGTCTCGCAGCGCCTGCAGTTCTGGGGTTGGCTGCATGCAGCGACTCTACCGCGTCACTCGCATTTGCACGAGAATCGTTGCCGATCACCCCCGATCATCCGCCGCGCGAACACCCGCGCCAGCCATCGATGACACCGTCCACCCCCTTCTTCCGCGACCAAGGCCAGGGCCAGGCCGTCATTTGCCTGCACTCGAACGCAAGTTCGTCGTCGCAGTGGCGGGGTTTGGCCGATTCGCTGTCGGACCGCTACCGCGTTTTTGCCGTGGACAGCTACGGCGCGGGCAAAAGCCCGCCGTGGCCGACGCATCGGTCGCTTCGGCTTGTTGATGAAGTCGAGTTGCTGGGTCCCGTGCTCGCGCTTGCCGGCGAGCGCTTTCATGTCGTCGGGCATTCTTACGGTGGCGCGGTGGCGCTGAAACTCGCGACGCTGCACCCGAAGCGCGTGCGCTCGATCGCGGTCTACGAGCCGACGCTGTTCCACCTCGTCGCGGGCAGCGACCCGGCCGCCTCGCCGGCGCAGGGCATCTGGCACGCCGCGACCGACGCTGCGCTGGCGTTCGAGCGTGGCGACGCCGCCGGCGCGGCGCAGCGCTTCATCGATTTCTGGATGGGCGCTGGCAGCTGGGCCGCGATGCCGGTGGCGCGGCAGGCCGGTGTGGCCGCTTCCGTGCAGAACGTGAAGGGCTGGCGCGATTCGTTGTTTGGCGAGACCTTGCCCACGTCCGCGCTCGCCGCGCTCGACATTCCCGTCCTCCTGCTCTGCGGCGAGGACTCGCCGCTCTCGTCGCTGTCGGTCGCGCGCGTTCTGCAAGACACTTTGCCGCAGGTCACGGTCGCGCGCCAGGCCGGCCTTGGTCACATGGGCCCGATCACGCACGCGGAGGCGGTGATCCGGCAGATTGTTGAGTTTCTTGATCGCCACTGAACCCGCATGAACCACACGCACGCTGCACACCGACGGCGCGATCAGCGTCGTCACGCTGAACCGCCCGGAACGCCTGAACGCGATCGGCGGCGAGCTGCTCGCCGATTTGCACGAATCGCTGATCAACGCCCACGCCGACCCCGCGACACGCGCGATCGTCTTCACCGGCGCCGGCCGCGCGTTCTGCGCCGGCGACGACCTGAAGGAGTTCGCCGCGCAGGCGCAGAGCGCGGAGTCGATCGCGCGCACCTGCGAGGGCATCCAGCAGATCACGCGCGACCTCATGTTCGGGCCCAAGCTCGTGGTCGGCGCGGTGCACGGTTACGCGGTGGGCGGTGGCTTCGAGTGGCTGCTGAATTGCGACCTCGTTGTCGCCGCCGACGACCTGGTCGCGTTCTTCCCGGAAATGGCGCTCGGCCACTTCGTCACCGGCGGCGTGACGCATTTGCTGCCGCAGAGCATCGGCTACCAGCGCGCGATGGAGTTGATGGTACTCGGCGAGCGCCAGGACGCGAACGCGCTGCATCGCCTTGGGCTCGTGAACCGCGTCGTTCGCGCCACCGAACTCATGCCGCGTGCGATGGACGTGGCGCGTCAGGTCGCCGAGCGCTCGATGCTCGCGACGTCGCTGCTGAAGCGCGCCGTCACGAGCCAGTTGAACGGCCAGCTCGCCACCGCGCTGGAGCTCGAGCGCGAGGCGGCGGTGCGCTGTTTTGCGAGCGCCGAGACGGCGCAGCGAATTGCGGCGTTCGCCGAGCGGTCGCGAGCGCGCTGACCGGAACACGCGGCGCGACTTCGCCGCGAGCGCCGCACCCTTCGCCGCACGGCCTTGCGCACGGGTTCTGGCCGCGGCCGGCCCCCGGCCGAGCCGCCGCGGCACCCCGGGTCAGCCAGCATGGCCGAGCGCTCCAGCGCACGCTACGCTTGCCGCTGCGCTTGCCGCGCCGACAAGAACAAACCTGCGCATGGCCCACATTTCACTGCAAGGCCTCAGCAAACGCTGGGGTGAGACGACCGCCCTGGCGGAAACGTCGCTCGACATCGCCTCGGGCAGCTTCACCGTGCTGCTCGGGCCGTCGGGTTGCGGCAAGTCGACGACGCTGCGCCTCATCGCCGGCCTGGAGCAGCCGAGCAGCGGCACGCTGCTCATCGACGGGCGCGACGTCACCGCGCTGCCGCCGGCGCAGCGCCACATCGCGATGGTGTTCCAGAACTACGCGCTGTTCCCGCACCTGAGCGTGGCCGACAACATCGTCTTCGGCCTGCAGGTGCGGCGCGCGGCGCGCGCCGAACAGGCGCAGCGCTTGAACGATGTCGCCGCGCTCGTCGGCTTGAGCGCGCTGCTGCAGCGCAAGCCGGGCCAGCTTTCGGGCGGGCAGCAGCAGCGCGTCGCGCTCGCGCGTGCGCTCGTCTCGCAGGCGCCGGTGTGCCTGATGGACGAACCGCTGTCGAACCTGGACGCGCAGTTGCGCCAGGAAATGCGCCGCGAGCTGCGCGAGCTGCAACAGCGGCTGAAACTCACGCTCGTCTATGTCACGCACGACCAGGCCGAGGCGATGAGCATGGCGGACCAGGTCGTGCTGCTGAACCAGGGTCAGGTCGAGCAGGTTGCCGCGCCGCGCGAGCTCTACGCACAGCCCGCGAGCTGTTTTGCTGCGCGTTTCATCGGCACGCCGCCGATGAACCTGGCGTCGCTCGTTGGCGGCGCCATCCGCGGCAGCGGCGTCGCGCTCGGCGCACCGCCCGGCGCAGCGTGGCTGGGCTTGCGGCCCGAGGGGGTGTCGCTCGCGCCGTTCGCCGCGCAAGGCGACGCCCTCTGCAGCGTTCCGGCGCGGCTGCAAAGCGTCGAGTACCTCGGCGCCGACGCGGTGCTGCGCTGCGGCGTCGGCGATGAAGTGTTGACGGTGCGCACCCCCGGCGCCTTCGACGCCGCAGTGGGCGCTGCGCTCACCCTGCACTGGCGCGCCGAGCAATGCCATTGGTTCGGCGCGAACGAGCGCCGCATTCAGACCTGGCCTGCGCCGTCGCAGCGCCGCGAAAATGACCACTGACCGATTGACTGACCCCCTCACCCAAGGAGCAAGACCACCATGCACCGAACCCTCACCCGCGCGCTCAGCCTGATCTGCGCAGCGTTCGTCACCCTCGGCGCCGCGCGCGCCCAACCCGTCGACGTGCCGTTCTACTTTCCGGTCGCGGTCGGCGGGCCGATCACGAAATTGATCGACCAGTACGCGGCCGACTTCAACAAGGAGAACCCGGCAATCAAGGTCGCGCCGATCTACGCCGGCAGCTACCAGGACACGATCGTCAAGGCGCTCACCGCACACAAAGCCGGGACGCCGCCGGTCGCCTCGGTCCTGCTCTCGACCGACACCTTCACGCTGATCGACGAAGACGCCGTCGTGCCGATCGACAACTTCGTGAAGAGCGCGGACGACAAGGCGTGGCTCGGCAGCTTCTACAAGGCGTTCCTGCTGAACGGCCAGATCGGCGGCAAGACCTGGGGCGTTCCGTTCCAGCGCTCGACCATCGTCCTGTACTGGAACAAGGAGCTGTTCAAGGAAGCGGGCCTGGACCCGAACAAGCCGCCCGCGACCTGGGCCGAACTGTCGAGCATGGCCACCACGCTGACGAAAAAAGATGCGTCGGGCAAGGTCACGCAGTACGGCATCCAGGTGCCCAGTTCGGGCTTCCCGTACTGGCTGTTCCAGGGCTTCACGACGCAGAACGACGTGATCCTCGCCAACGATGCGGGGAATCAGGTGCACTACGACGACCCGAAAGTCATTGAGGCGTTGCAGTTCTGGGTCGACCTGTCGCGCAAACAGGGCGTGCACCCGGCGGGAGTCGTCGAATGGGGAACGACGCCGAAAGACTTCATGGAGAAGAAGGTCGCGATGATCTGGACGACGACGGGCAACCTGACGAACATCCGCACGAACGCGAAGTTCGATTTCGGCGTCGCGATGCTGCCCGCCGGCAAGAAGCGCGGCTCGCCCACCGGCGGCGGCAACTTCTTCATCTTCAAGAAGGCGACTCCCGCGCAGCAGGAAGCGGCGTTCAAGTTCGCGCGCTGGTTGACGACGCCCGAACGCGCCGCGCAATGGGGCATCGACACCGGCTACGTGGCCGTCACGCCCGCCGCGTGGGACACGCCGGCGATGAAGAAGTACGCCGCCGACTTCCCGCCCGCGACGGTGGCGCGCGACCAGTTGCCGCACGCCGTGGCGGAGCTCTCGACGCACGACAACCAGCGTGTCACGAAAGCGCTGAACGACGGCCTGCAAGCCGCGCTCACCGGCGCCGAAAACGCCCGAGCAGGCGATGAAAGACGCGCAGAAGGAGGCCGAGCGGCTGCTGCGCAGCTACAAGTAGGCCTCGCATCGATCCCACGCGGCGCCGAGCATGAAGATGAACACACGCGCCGTTCACGCCTACCTGCTGCTGTTGCCGGCACTGGTGCTGCTCGCAGCGTTCACGCATTGGCCGGCGCTTGCGACGCTGATCGACAGCTTCATGTCCACGCCGAAGCCGAACCGGCCGCAGGTGTGGGTCGGCCTCGCCAACTACGCGCAGATGGTCGACGACCCGATCTTCTGGCAGGCGCTGCGCAACAACCTGTGGTTCGCATTGGGAACGATTCCGCTCTCGATCGGCCTGGCACTTGTGATGGCCATGTGGGTGAACGAGCGCATCGCCGGCCGCGCCTTTCTGCGCCTGGCGTACTTCACGCCGACCGTGCTGCCGATGATCGCGGTGGCGAACATCTGGCTTTTCTTCTACACCCCCACCTACGGTCTGCTCGAACAGGTGGGCAGCGTGTTCGGCCTGCCGTCGCGCAACTGGCTCGGCGACCCGGCGAGCGCGCTCGCCGCGATCACGGTCGTCGCGGTGTGGAAGGAAGCGGGGTTCTTCATGATCTTCTACCTCGCCGCGCTGCAAGGCATCAACCCGAGCCTGCGCGAAGCGGCGGCGATCGAAGGCGCCGGCAGGTGGTTCTTCTTCCGCCGCGTGCTCTGGCCGCTGCTCATGCCCACCACGCTGTTCGTCGGCGTGAACGCCGTGATCAATGCGTTTCGCATGGTCGACCATGTGTTCGTCATGACGCGCGGCGGCCCGGACAACGCGACCGCGCTGCTGCTCTACCATCTTTATGAAGTGGGCTTCAAATTCTGGGACCAGGGTTACGCGGCGGCGCTCACCGCCGTGCTGCTCGCGCTGCTTGCGAGCGTGGCGCTGCTGCAGTTCTTCGTTCTCGACCGGCGCACGCATTACCAATGAGCGCGAACAAGCTGGTTTACAACGAACCGGGCTGGTTCGATGTTCTCGCCGCGTGGCTGCTCGCCCTGCTCTGGTTCGCGCCGCTGGCGTACGCGATCTGGACCGCGTTCCACCCGACCGAGTTCTCGGCGCGCTTCACGCTCACTGCGCCGCTCACGCTCGAGAACTTCCGCAGCGCCTGGGCGGCGGCGCCGTTTGCGCGCTACTTCGTCAACACCACGCTGCTCGTCGCCATGATCCTCGGCGTGCAGCTCGTGCTGTGCACGCTCGCCGCCTACGCGTTTGCGCGCTTCGCCTTCCCCGGCAAGCAGGTCCTGTTCGCGCTCGTTCTGGTGCAGTTGATGGTCATGCCCGACATCCTGCTTGTCGAGAACTACCGCACCTTGTCGCGCATCGGCCTGATCGACACGCTGCTCGGCATCGGCCTGCCCTACTTCGCCTCGGCGTTCGCGATCTTCCTGCTGCGCCAGACGTTTCTCGGCGTTCCGAAAGAGCTCGACGAAGCGGCGCGCATCGAAGGCGCGAACGCGCTGCAGCTGCTCTGGCGCGTCTACGTGCCGCTCGCGCGGCCGGTGTACGTTGCGTTTGCGCTCGTCTCGGTGAGCTACCACTGGAACAACTTCCTTTGGCCGCTGGTGGTCACGAATTCGGTCGAAGCGCGCCCGCTCACGGTGGGCCTGCAAGTCTTCGCCGCGACCGACCAGGGCATCGACTGGGCGATCATCACGGCAGCGACGCTCATGACGTCGGCGCCGCTGCTGGTCGGCGTTCATGCTGTTCCAGCGCCAGTTCGTCCAGTCGTTCATGCGCGCCGGGATCAAGTGAGACATTGATGTACCCGCTTCCACCCTGCGCTGTCATGCCGGCGAAAGTGCCACCCCGTACTCGATACGGGGCCGGCATCCACCCGCCGCGGACCTGACCATGAAACTCATCACCTGGAACGTGCAATGGTTCTGCGGTCTGGACGGCGTGGTCGACGTTGCGCGCGTGCTGCACCAGGCCCGCGAGATGGCCGACTTCGACGTGCTGTGCCTGCAGGAAGTCGCGATCAACTACCCGGGCCTGCGAGGCGACGCCTCGCACGACCAGCCGGCGCTGCTGCGCGAGCTGCTGCCCGGCTTCGAGGTCTGCTTCGGCGCCGCGGTGGATGAGCTCGCCGCCGGCGGCCGCAGCCGGCAGCGCTTCGGCAACGTGATCGCGTCGCGCCTGCCCATCGCGCAGGTGCAGCACCATGTGCTGCCGTATCCGGCGCAGGCCGGTGTGCGCAGCATGCCGCGTTGCGCGACCTGCGCCACCGTGCAGGCGCCTTGGGGCTGGCTGCGGATCATGACGACGCACCTCGAGTTCTACTCGCAGCGCACGCGCGTGGCGCAGGTGGAGGAGCTGCGGCGTCTGCACGCGCAGGCGGGCGCGCATGCCCTGCACCCGCCGCTGCCGGATTCGAGCGGCGGCCCGTTCCAGAGCAAGCCGCACAGCGTGGACTGCCTCGTCACGGCGGACTTCAATTTCGATCCGGCGAGCGACGAATACCGCCTGATGCTCGCCGAGAACGGCGCCGCGCACTCGTCTCTTCGACTGCTGGCGCCTCGTGCACGGCGCGCGCAAGCACGACCCGACGTTTCACGTGCACGACCAGACCTACAGCCCGCACCCCGTCGCGTGCGACTTCGTCTTTGCCAGCAGCGGCGTTGCGCCGCGCGTGCGGCGGATTGAAGTGAATGTCGAGACCCGGGTCTCGGACCACCAGCCGGTGCTCGTGGAGCTGGACGACGCGCTTCGCGCCTGACCCGCGAACCCGTGCGCACAGTGCAAGCTGGCGCGGTGCGTCGCCGCTATCCGCCGTGCACCAGCTCCAGCACCGCGTCGGCAAACACCCGCGGCACCTCCTGCGGCATGTTGTGGCCGACGCCCGGCACGACGCGGTGCGAGCGCGGCCCGCTGAAGCGGCTCGCGTGCTGCGCCGCGGCGGCGGGCGGGCGCACACCGTCGTCTGCGCCGTCAAAACTGATCGTCGGCACGCTGATTTGCGGTTGCAACGCGAGGCGCTGTTCGATCGACGCAAACGCCGGGTCGCCCGCGACGAGGCCGAAGCGATGCCGGTACGAATGGATCACGACGTCGACGAAATCCGGGTTCTCGAACGCCGCCGCGCTGCGCTCGAAGGTGGCGTCGTCGAAGTTCCAGGTCGGCGACCAGAGCTGCCACAAGAAGCGACACAAAGCACGCCGATCCTTGGCGAGCCCAGCGCGGCCGCGCTCGCTGTGAAAGTAGTACTGGTACCAGAGGCGGTGCTCGTTGGCGGGCGTGTCCGGGCGCAGCGCGTGCGCAATGTCCTGGACGTTGTAGCTGTTGAACGTGAGCAGCCCGGCGCAGCGCTGCGGCCAGAGTGCGGCAACGACACACGCGGCGCGCCCGCCCCAGTCGTAGCCGGCGAGCACGGCGCGCGGAATCGCGAGCGCGTCCATCAACGCGAGCAGGTCGGCGCCGAGCGCGGCCTGTTCGCCTGAGCGAGGTGTGGCCGGATCGAGAAACCGCGTCGGCCCGAAGCCGCGCAGGTAGGGAACGATGATCCGGCAGCCCTGCGCCGCCAGGTCGTGGTGCGACTTCGGCGTAGGCGTGGATGTCGTAGGGGAAGCCGTGCATCAGGAACACCGGCGTGCCGTCGGCCGGGCCGGTTTCGAAGTAGGCGACGTTCAAGACGCCGGCGTCGATGTGCTTCAAGGGGTGCATGGGTGACATGGCGCGACTTGATGAGCGACAAAGCTCAGCATGACAAAGTGCTGGGCGAAGGGCACGACGCAAGAAATTCGTCATCCCGGCGAACGCCGGGATCCACTGGAAGAATCTGATCAGCAAACCGCCGAGCGTGCGGCTTCAACAAGTGGATACCGGCGTTCGCCGGTATGACGAGGGGTCGCTGAACCATGTCGCTAATGAGGTGGCGCGGTGTTGCTGTTCGGGACCTGAATCATGCGCGCGGCGCGTCTCGCATCGACTCAAAGAACCGGCAAGCCACCAACTCGGCAATGCGCTGCGGCGCAAGCCAGCCGCGCAGTGCCTGCGCGGCGTTGTCGGGCAAGGCGTCGACGGGCGGCGTTGGCTTGGCCGAAGGCGTGCGCGAGAAACGCGGCGCCGGCGCCGGCTGCACGACGCCGCCCACGTCGACAAACGTGCCTCGCGCCTTGAGCTGCGGGTGCTCTGGCGCCTGCGCAAAATCGAGCACGGGCGCAAAACACGCGTCGGTGCCTTCGAGCAGTTCAGCCCACTGCGCGCGCGTTCGCGTTGCGAACTTCGCCGCGAGAACACCTTTTGCGTGCGCCCAACGCGCCGGGTCGCGCTGCTCGCCGAGCGTCGCGGGGTCGATTCCCAATCGATCCAGCAACTCGCGGTAGAACTTCGCCTCGACCGGCGCGACCGAGATGTACTCGCCATCCGCGCAGCGGTACACGCCGTAGAAATGCGAGCCGCCGTCCAGAACGTTTGTTCCGCGCGGCGGTTGGTGCATTCCCGCAGCGAGCATGCCGTGATAAAGCGTCGACAGCGACGCCGCGCCGTCGACGATCGCCGAGTCGACGACCTGGCCCGCGCCTGAACTGCGCGCTTCGATGATCGCCGCGAGCAAGCCCAGCGCCAGGTAGAGCGAGCCGCCGGCGTAGTCGCCCAGCAGGTTCAGCGGCATCGTCGGTGGCCCGCCGGCGTTGCCGATTGCCGAGAGCGCGCCGGTGAGCGCGATGTAGTTGAGGTCGTGCCCGGCAGCTTGCGCGAGCGGCCCGTCCCGGCCCCAGCCGGTGACGCGGCCGTAGACGAGGCGCGGCTGGCGCGCGAGACACAGGTCGGGCCCGAGGCCGAGGCGCTCCATCACGCCGGGGCGAAAGCCTTCGATGAGCGCGTCGGCGCTCGATACCAGTTCGAGCGCGAGCTCGACGTCTTGCGGCGCTTTCAGATCCAGCGCAATCGCCTCGCGGCTGCGCAGTTCGAGGTCGAATTTGAGCGGGCGCTTCAGGCCCAGGCCCGCGTCGACGCGGCGCTCGATGCGCAGCACCGTCGCGCCCAGGTCGGCGAGCAACATCGCGCAGAACGGCACCGGGCCGATCGCCTTGAATTCGACGATGCGAACGCCCGCCAGCGGGCCGGTTCGCGGCTCATCCGGCTGCATGCCTCGGTCGTGATCGTGGCTCATCGAAGCTCCCCTGTTGCGCTGCCCCCTGCGGATGCGCGCGCCGTGCATTCCGTGCACGCTGGTCATCGTAGCAATGCACGCGCGGCAAAACCGCTGGCGCCGACGCAGGGCATTCCCCACTGTGATGTGCCGCGCCCGGAATCTATCCTGAGCGCGCCCCTGCAGGAAACCCCATGTCCGACACCCCCACCTTGCTGTTCGACGTCGACGCTGCCACGGGTGTGGCCGTGATCACGCTGAACCGGCCGCAGCGCCTGAACGCGTTCGACGTCGGCATGATCACGCTGTGGCGCGAGGCGCTGGCGCGCGTCGAGAAAGACCGCGACATCCGCGCTCTCGTCGTCACCGGCGCAGGAACGGCGTTCTGCGCCGGCGGCGACATGGACGAGCTCGATTCCTTCCAGACGATGAACGCGATCGAGCGCAAGAACTACCTCTGGGACAACGTGCACCAGGTGCCGCTCGCGCTGGAGCGAATCGACTGCCCGGTGATCGCTGCGCTGAACGGAACGGCGCGCGGCGCCGGCCTGGACATGGCGCTGATGTGCGACTTGCGCATCATGGACGCGTCGGCCGTGCTCGCCGAAAGTTACATCGCGATGGGCCTGATGCCGGGCGACGGCGGCGCGTGGTTCCTGCCGCGTCTCGTCGGCCTGGCGCGGGCGCTCGAGATGCTCTGGACGGGCGACCCGGTCGACGCCGAGACGGCGCTGCGAATCGGCCTCGTGAACCATGTCGCGCCGGCCGGCACGGCGCTCGCGCAGGCGATGGCGCTCGCGGAGCGTATCGCGCGCCAGCCGACGCACGCGGTTCGCTTCACGAAACGCGTCGCGCTGCAGGCTGCCACCGGGCAGGCGTCGCTGCGCTCGCACCTCGACGCGGTGTCGTCGCACATGGCGGTGATCGAGGATTTACCCGACTTCAAGCAGCGTGTCGAAGCGTTTCGCAAGCGCAAGCGCGGATGAGCGCCCGGTGAGCGACATTGAAGTCCTCATCGATTTCGGCAGCACGTTCACCAAAGTGACTGCAGTGGACTGCGGCGAGGCGCGCGTGCTCGGGCGCGCTCAGGCGCCGACCACCGCCGACACCGACCTCGCGATCGGCCTGAACCAAGCGCTCGACTCGCTCGTGCGCAACCTGTGCAAGGCGCTGCAGCGCGAAGACCTGCAGAGCGACCCGCGCTTCGAAACGAACAAGGTGCGCACCGCGAACCGCGACGCGCTCGTGCCGCTGCTCGCGGACGTCCTTCAGACCAAGACGCGCGCAGAGTGGTCCGAACTCATGGCACGCGCCGACGTGCCCTGCGGCCCGGTGAGTACGCTGCGCGACACCTTTGCAGACCCACAAGTCCGGCATAACCGGATGGTGCAGGAGATCGAACATCCGGTGGCGGGAAACATCACTGTGGCCGGCGTTCTCGTGGGTTTGAGCGAAACGCCGGGGCGTATTTCCGCGCCGCCGCCCACACTCGGCCAGCACACGATCGAAGTGTTGCAGGCGCTGGGTTATTCGCAGGCCGACATCGAGCGCTTCCGCCTGGACGGCGCGATCTGACGACCTGAATCTCCAGGGAGAAGGCGATGCCCGCACCTAAAACCCGCATTCACTCCAGACCCGGCGCAAATGGCGCTGTGGCCGTCGATTTCCGGCAATTCGATCAACGGCGTGGGCGAACCGAGCCCGCTTCGCCCCACACCGATCTACTGGCACGACCCCGACAAGACGCCGCACGGCGCGCTGCAGCGCTGGTTCTACGCGCAAACGCCGAACGACCCACGAATCGCGCAGGCGCGCGCGGCGCGGCAGAAGGTCATCGACACACCGCTCTCGCCCTTGGCACCCGTCGCTGTGGAACAGCCCGCCGCGGCGTGGAGTGCGCGGGTCAAGGACGTTGCGCGCCGCCACGGCGCCGATCTGGTGGGTATCGCCGCGCTGCGGCCGGAGTGGGTTTTCGAAGGCTACGTGGTGTCGCAGCGCTGGGTCATCATGATCGGCGTCGCGCACGCGTATGAAGAAATGAAGACGGCGCCCGAGCCCGCTGCGGCGGCCGAAGTGATCCGACAGTACGGACGCGGCAATCAGGCGGCCAAAGGCCTTGCATCGTGGATTCGCGAACAGGGCCACGACGCCGTGCCGCACGGCGGGCCCATGGCCGGACCGCTGCTGCTCATACCACCGGCGCTCGAATGCGGCTTCGGAGAACTCGGCAAACACGGCTCGATCATCCACCGCGAGCTCGGGTCGAGCTTTCGCCTGGCGAGCGTGCTCACCGACCTGCCACTGCTCGCCGATCGCGCCGACCGTTTCGGCGCCGACCAGTTCTGCCTGCACTGCAAGGTCTGCTCCGACGCGTGTCCGCCGGATGCGATTCCGCCGAGCAAGACACTCGTTCGCGGCAGCGTGAAGTGGTACGTCGACTTCGACAAGTGCCTGCCCTACTTCAACCAGACGATCGGTTGCGGCATCTGCGTCGCCGTGTGCCCGTACAGCCGGCCCGGCGTGGCACAGAACCTGGTCGCGAAAATGGCGCGGCGGGTGCAAGCCGGCGCCGACGAGGGCGCGGCGCCGCTCGCCTGAGCCGCGCCGCTGCGGCCGGCTCGCGCCGCACCGTCAAGGTTGCCGTGGCGGCCATCGCCGAATTCCATCGTGCTACCATTGTGCTTACGTTGAAACCGGCGAGGCAGCTCATGGAAGTCGCGATTCGCAAGATGGGAAACTCGCAAGGGGTGCTGATTCCCAAGCCGATCCTGGCCCAGGTCGGGCTCACGGGAACCGCCGACCTGCAGGTGCGCGACGGCGTGATCGAAATTCGCGCCGTGCGGCGCAACCCGCGTCAAGGTTGGGCCGAAGACGCGCGGCGCCTGGCGGCACAAGGCGGCGACGCATTGGTCTGGCCGGAACTGGCCAACGAAGGTGACGCCGACCTCGTCTGGTGATGAAGACCGGCGACATCTGGCTCGCCCAGCTCGACCCGACCATCGGCAGCGAGATTCAGAAGACTCGCCCCTGCGTCGTGGTCTCGCCGGACGACATGAACGCGCACTTGCGCACCGTCATCGTCGCGCCGATGACCACGGGCTCGCGACCGGCGCGGTTTCGGATCGCGCTCACGTTCCAGGGAAAACAAGGCCTGATCGTGCTGGACCAGGTTCGAACCCTGGACCGCGCGAGGCTGGTCAAACGCCTCGGTGCCCTGCGGCCGGCGACGCTCACCCTGACCCTCGGCACCTTGCAAGCCATGTTCGCGCCGTGACGAGGCCGCGGGGTTCTCTCACCGAATGCGCCGGCTGTTCGCCACCGTCCAGTCGTAAGGCGTGAAGCGCAACTCCCAGTCCGGCGGCGCCGCCACGGGCGCGTAGCGGTTCGCGAATTCGATCAAGTTGCGGCCGTGCGCCGGCACAAAGTCTTCCGGGTAGAACTTCAGAATCTCGCTGAGCCAGACGCTGCGATTCGCCGCGTCGATCGAAAAATTGCGCGGCCGCGCGAAGAAGGCGCGCGTCTCGGCCTCGAGTTCCGCGTCGAGCGTGGCGGCGCGAAACGGCGTGCGTGGCAAGACGGGGCAGGCGAGCGCGCTGCAATTGAGCGCGAAGTGGACCCGCGGCTCGCCGATCGATCGGGTGAACGGCCGGATCACGTCGTTCTCGAATGCGCGCAGCGACATCGGCGCGCCACCCACCGTCAGCTGGCGCAGCGCGAAGAACTGCACTTTCGCGAAGCCGGCGTGGCTTGCCGGAATGCCCGACTCGAGCACGTTGAACATGCTCAGCGCGTTGTAGGCGTTGATCATGTGGGCGAGTTTTTCGTGCCGCCCGTGCAGCGTCTGCAGAGGCGTGTCGGCGACATGGCGCACATAGGCGTCGAGGTCGGCGCGCTGCGCCGCGAGGGCCGGGAAATCGACTTCGCCGTTCGCATCGACGAAGCGATCCAGCACGCGCGCCCAGGCTTTGAGGGCGTCGGACTCGCCGGGTGCCGGAACCGAAGGCGTTTCCACGAGAGTCGAGCAGCCGGCGACGACCGTGAGCAGCCACCAGCCGAGCAGGCGTGACATCAGGCGTTTCATGTTCCAACCCCCATGCTGCGACGGCCCTCGCGTGCGCGCAATGCGGCCTCGCGGGCCCGCCCCTTCAACAGTTTCAGCGGGATGACAGCGCTGCCGCGCAGCGGCTGCCACACGCCCGCGGCAGTGGCCAGCGGTTGCAGCAGCCAGCGGTCGCGCTGCGCGTTGTAGGCGCACATGCTGATCGGGCCTTCGTGCGTGATCGCCATGAAGACGCACGCGTCGATGCGTTCGCGCTGCAACGAACACGCGTCCATGAAGTTGTGCGTGAAGAACGTCAGCTTGTGGACGCGGCCGCGCGCGGCGAGCAGATCCCGGCGCGCCTTCCAGGCGAAGCGCGCTGCCCAGCGCAGGGCCGCCAGGCTCAGCGCCGGGCGGCGCAGCGCGGCGCCGAGCAGGGACCGAAAGGCGCGCCACGGCGTGCCGCGATCGATGCGCAGGTGCGCGGTGTCGCGCATGAAGCGGCTCACGAACGCCGCGTCGTCGAAAGCGTCGTAGGCGCGGCCGTTGATCGCCAGCAACACGGCGCTGCGATTGCAGTCGCTGTGGCCGGCTTGCAGCACGTTGAAGCGCAGCGCCGTTCCCGCGCCCTGCTGCAAGCGTGCCGCGACGCTGTGGTTGTCGATGACCTCGGTGCGCGCGCCGAGCACGCCGCGGCCGGTTTCTGCCTGGAGCTGGAATGACGCGAAACGCACCACGTCGGCGTGGGCGACGAAGAATGCCGCGAGCCCGGAGACGTCGTCGAAGTTGCCGTCGTGCACCGTGGTGTTGAAGAACACGCTGAGCGGCAGACCGCGCGCGCGTTCGATGTACTCCACGCGCAGCGCGTTCAACTCGGATTCGTTCGCGTAACCGGCGCGCTGCTGCGTGCTGTCGACGTGAAACGCGACGTCGGTGAGCCCCGCCTGGGCAAGCTCCTGGAGCAGTTCGCGTGTCGCCTTGATGCCGTTCGTGAACAGCGATCCGCGCATTCCCAACCCAGCGATCTTCGCGACGATGGCGCGCAGTTCGTCGCGCCGGCGCAGCGTGGGCTCGCCGCCGGAGACCTGCACGTCGGTGCCGGGGCCGTAGTGGGCGTGGATCGATTCGATGCGCCGGAATACCTCGTCGAGCGGAAAGTCGCGCAGCGCCTCGGCCGAATCGCTCAGGTAACACAGCGTGCAGTCGAGGTTGCAGCGCTGCGTGATCTCGAGCGAGACGCAGGCCACCGGCCAGCGTCTGCCCGCCATTTGATTCGGCGCCCATTGGCCGGTGTGCTGCATGCGCTGGCGCAGGGCGCCGGTCGGGTCGGCGCTCGGCGCCGCCAGCGCCGTCAACGCCGCGACCTCGGCGGCGCTCATGTTCGCGGTGCGTGGGGTTGTCACGACAAATTGGCGATGGCGCAGCTCATCGGGCTTGGTCGGCCTAGCCGGGTGAACCTGACAGGGCAGTGAATCCGACATGCGCAGTATTGCAGGAAAGAATCCGGGCTGCGGCGCTTGCACCGGCGGGTGCGGCACCGCGCCCCCATCACCCTGGGGCGGTGATTGACATGTCCGTGATGGTTTGGTGAGGATTGGCGGTCCAAACACGCTCAACATCGCGCATCATGATCGACGCCACCTGATCCGGACCGCACCGATGTCAACCATGACAAGCAGTACTGTGCGCAACATCCTCGTGATCGAGGATGAGCGCGACATCGCCGAACTGATCGCATTGCATCTCTCGGATCTGCCGGCCAAGGTCACGTTGGCCAGCGACGGCCCCGGTGGTCTGCAACTCGCTTTGCAGCGCCCATGGGACGCCATCGTGCTCGACATCCGCCTGCCGGGCCTGAACGGCCTGGACCTGTGCCGCGAAGTGCGCGCACAGACCTCCGACGTGCCGATCCTGATGCTCACGGCCCGCAGCGGCGAGTTGGATCGCGTGCTCGGCCTGGAGCTGGGCGCCGACGACTACCTGACCAAACCTTTCAGCGTGCTGGAGTTGCAGGCCCGCGTGAAAGCCTTGTTGCGCCGCTCTGCCGTGACGGCCTCGCGCGCAGCGCATGCCACGGCGCACAAGCCATCGTGCGTCGAACAGGGCCGCCTGAAGGTGGACCGCGTGCAGCGCCGCGCCTGGCTGGCCGGCACCGAGATCGTGCTCACCCCACGCGAGTTCGATCTGTTGTGGCACTTTGTCCAGCACCCCGGACGCGTCTTCACACGCACCGAGCTGCTGGCCGACGTCTGGGGGCATGGTCACGACGGCTATGACCACACGGTGAACAGTCACATCAACAGGCTGCGCAGCAAGCTCGGTGACGAGCGTGAGGAGGCGGCCTTCATCCACACGGTGTGGGGTGTCGGCTACCGCTTCGAGGTGGCCGCATGAATCCGGCACGCAAGCAGACGCGCGGTTCGGTGTGGCGGCGCTTGCACGTGCGCGCGGCGCTCGTGTCCGTGCCCCTGCTGCTGGGTCTGGGTGCGGTGATGTACTCCCTTCTGCAGCACTACAGCGCACAAACCGCGCTCGAAGCCGGCCAGCGCATGAACCTGGGGCTGGCGCGCTATGTCGCCGAGCACCAACCGCCCGGCATGATCGGCGCCGACAACCAGGCCGACCGGGCCCGCATGAAGGAGCTGGCTCTGCACGTGATGACGATCAACCCATCGGTGGAGGTGTATCTGCTGGACGCGAACGGACGCGTCCTGGCCCACGCGCTGGAGGGCCTGCAGGGGACGGACCCGGTGGGCGCACAGGTCGATCTGGCGCCGGTGCGCCGTCTGCTGAGCGCCACGAACGATGCCACCGTGCTCTTGCCGGTGCTGGGCACCGACCCGCGCAACGCCGATCGTGCGAACACGTTTTCGGTGGCCGCGGTGGCGCAGCCCGGCGGCGGCATGGGCTACCTGTACATCGTGCTCAACGGCAGCAAGGCGCAGAGTGTCTCGGCCAGCCTGTCGAACTCGGACGCGCTGCGCGCGATGGCCATTGGTGCGGCGTTGTCGACGCTGCTGGCGAGCGCCGTGCTGTGGATCGCCTGGCGGCAACTGACCCGACCGCTGCGCCGGCTCACCGACGAGCTGCAGTCGTTCCGCGACGACGGCGATGCGCACGCCCATGGTGAACCCGGCGACGAGATCGGCGTCTTGCACCGCGCCGTGCAAGCGATGCAGCAACGCATCGCGCAGCAGTTCCGGCGCCTCGAAGATGGCGACCGGCAGCGACGCGAGCTGGTCAGCAACATCTCGCACGACCTGCGAACGCCTCTGTCGAGCATTCAGGGCTATGTCGAGACGGTGCTCGTGCGCGGCGAGGCGCTCGAGCCGGCGGCGCGCGCCACGCACCTGCGCACCGCGCTGCGGCATGTCGAAGTGCTGGGCAAGCGCATTGCCGATCTGTTCGAGCTGTCCAAGCTCGATGCCGGCAGGGAACAACCCAAGCACGAGGTGTTCTGCCTGGCCGAGCTGCTGCAGGACGTGGTGCAGAACTACCGGCTCGCGGCCCAGCAGCGTGGGGTCGCGTTGAGTTTGTCGGCGGGCAGCCACATGCAAGCCAAGGTGCGCGCCGACATCGCGATGATCGAACGCGTGCTGCAGAACCTCATCGACAACGCGCTGCGCTACACCGCGCAAGGCGGCACGGTGGCGCTGGCCATCGAGAACCGGGACGAGTTCATGCAGATCAGCGTCAGCGACACGGGCCGGGGCATCGAGACTCAGCACCTGCCCCACATCTTCGAGCGCTACTGGCGCGCCACCGACGCCGAGGAGAGCGGCGCGGCGACGAGTTCCGGGCTGGGCCTGGCCATCGTCAAGCGCATCCTGGACCTGCACGGCAGCGTGGTGCGCGTGCATTCGGAGTTCACGCGCGGCACGCGCTTCGAGTTCTTGCTCCCGCAGGCGACCTGAGGATCACTCGATCTTCCGAGCCAAAGCCCGACAGCCCCTGTCCATTCGAGCCGGGGTATCGGGCGCGTGGCTCGGCCCAGTATCAGTTCGCCGCCAGGCCGTTGCTCCCCGCTGGCAATCCCGTCACGCTGCCGGAGGCCGACAGCGAGCCGTCACGGGAGATGCTGAAGGACGTGAGGCTGTTGCTGCCCGCGTTCAGAACGAAGAGGCCGCGCCCGTCGGCCGAGATCGCCGCGTCGATCGGGCCACCGACCGACGTCGCCGCGATCGCCTGCGCCAGGGCGATCTGGCCGGTCTTGCGAATCCTGTAGCTGCTGATGGTTCCGCTGCCCGTGTTCGTCACGTAGGCATGGCGACCATTGGGCGTCACCACCACCCAACACGCTGCAGTCTGCGTCGTCCCGACGCTGGCGCTGATCAGCGTCGGCTTGGCCGGCGCCGAATCTTCGAAGCCGTACGACGAAACGGCACTGGCGTTGGCGGCACCACCGAAAGCTTCGGACACGAGCGCATGCCCGCGGCGGTCGAACGCGAAGCCGAAAGGTGTGGCACCCGCCGAGGCCGTCACCACCGGCGCACCGATGCGGCCGTTGCCGCGCACACGGTAGCTGGTGAGCTTGTTGGTGGCTTTCTCGGTGACGAGCAGCACGTCACCGTCGGGGCTGAATCCCACTTGCGCAGGCCCGGTGCCGCCTGCGGCGGACAGAGCTTGGGTGCTGCCCGGCAGCGGCTGCAAGATGCCGGCGAGGTTGCGAAAGCCTGTCACGTTGCCCGCACCAGCTGCGTTGAGCACGTAGACCGTGCCGCCGTGTTCGGTCACGCTGATCGGCTGCTGGCCGCCGGAGTCTACGGTGGAGCGCAGTTCCAGCCCGTTGCGGCGCACGGCGAAGGTTGATACGCTGTTGCTGAGCGCGTTGACGACGAACAGAAAGTGCCCGTTGCCACTCAGGGTCACCGCTCCTTGGTTGCCCAGGCCCGTGCCGGTACCCTGGCCGTGCGTGGGCAATCTGGCTTTGAGTGTGAGCGCCCCGTCGCGCGAGGTCGCATAGACCAGCAACTCGTTGCCCGCCACCGCGTTGGTGCTGGTGAAGACCCGACCGGCACGATCGCCGTCGTCATCGCCGTTTGCCGCCGCCGGCAGGCTCAAGCTGCCGATGGCGAAGGTCAGGCCGAGAATCCCGAGCGCATTGCGTCGTGTGTGTTTCATCGTGATGCTCCGTTGAACGTTTGAGACATGGACCGCGCTGCCACCGCAACGCGTGGTCCGAGTGTTGGAGCACGCCTGGCCAATGTCCTCACGGATGCATCACCGGTCTCTTCTCAATTTGAACCTGGGAGCCTGGGCGACAGAAGGCGGGGCCCGCGCCGGGGCAGACCCGCGCCGCGGGGTCGCCCCCCGTCTACTCGGCGTCACCCCCTGCTCCGGTTCGTGAGTTCTCCTGCCACAGCGATTTGTACTGCCCCCACGCCGACGGTGGCGCGGGTCGGGCCGCAGCCGCCGGTGCGCGCTGCGCCCGCTCGGGTGCGACGCCTTCCTCAGGTGCACGCGGCAGGCTTGTTTCGCTCCGCGTCGGCATCGTGCGCTGCGGCTCGCGGCGGTTCGGGATGCGGCGATCCGTGTCATGCGTCGCGCACTCGAAGGTCTTGATCAGCCAGTACGCCGCGAAGGGCACGATGCCCGCGACTTCGACCCAGAACAACCAGCGGTCGCGGCAGACGTCGGCCGGCGCCGGAAAGAAGAATTTCAGCAGCACGAACGCCCAGACCATCGAGCCGACAAAGACGGCACCCAGCGTCGGGTAAGCGGCCAGATACCAGCGCCGCCGGGTCACAGGAACGAGGTGCAAGGTGCGGTGCGAGCAGAAGATCATCACGTAGCCGAGAACGACGAAAAAACCGATCGCCGCGGGGAAGTGCAGGTTCGAGGCGATGGCGAGGGCCGTCGTGCGGTCCAGTTGCGTCGATTGCGCGACGCACGCGCCCACGCAGTCCGGTTGAATGCAGAGCAACGCTTCGGCCGGGTCCATCGGGAACAGCGCAATCGAGCACGCGAGCACGCCGCCGAGGTTCAACGCCCAGTCTTCGGCGCGGCCGAAGCCCTTGTAGGCGATCAGGCCGAATCCGATCGCGCAGAGCATGCCGACCAGGACGTCGCGCACGTCGGAGTGGTAGTAGGCGCTGATCGAAGGTTGCAGCGCGATCCCTTGCAGTCCGCTGCCCAGTCCGAACAGCGCCAGGGGCAAGAGCAGCGCCAGCACGCCGAGCGCGAGGCGCAGCGCGAAGTAGGTTTGCACGAAGTCGTCGCGAGCTGCCTTCGAGTTCATCGTCGAATCCTCCCCGGCGAGCTTGAAGCGTAGCGCAAGGCGGCCGGTCGCATTCACCCAGAGCGCGAGCCGGCGTCGGCGCGCGCCGGCGCCGCCAAGTGACAATCCTCGCTTCCGACCCGGGAACTTCGAGGAGACCCTATGACCCTGCAAGGCGTTTGCCTGGGGCGAGTGCTGTGCGCTGCGCTTGCGTCGCTGCTGATGATCGCCGCGCAGGCGCCGGCGCAGGCGCAAGACGTTTGGCCGAACAAACCGGTGAAGCTGATCAGCCCCTTCCCCGCGGGCGGCACGAGCGACGTGATGGCGCGAATGATTGCCGACGCGCTGGGCAAGGAGTTCGGCCAGCAGTTCATCGTCGAGAACATCGGCGGCGCGGGCGGCACGATCGGCACCTTGCGCGCCTCAAAAATGGCGCCCGACGGCTATACGCTGGTGCAGACCGGCGTCGGCCAGAACGCGGTCGCGCATGGCCTGGATCCGAAGCTCGGCTACGACTCGATGCGCGACTTCGTGCACCTCGCACAGGTGCACTCGGGTCCGAACGTGCTGGTCGTGAACGCGAGCACGCCTTTCATGAGCTTCAAGGACCTGGTCGAGCATGTGCGCAAGAACCCGGGCCGGCTGAACTACGGCTTCACCCACGCCGCGTCCGGCCACATGGCGATGGAGCTGCTCAAGCAGCGCGCGAGCGAATGCCCGAAGGGCGTGAAAGACTGCAACGGCTTCTTCATGGTCGGCATTCCGTACCGCGGCGGCGGGCCGATGCTGCAAGACCTGCTCGGCGGCCAGTTCCCACTCATGTTCATCAACCAGGACGTCGCGCTGCCGCACGTCAAGGCGGGCAAGCTGCGCGCCCTGGCGGTGACGAGCCTGCAGCGCAACCCGCTCTACCCGGACGTGCCGACGATCGCCGAGAGCGGCTTCGCGAACTTCCAGGCGCTGTCGTGGTCGGGCATCTCGGCGATCAAGGGAACGCCGCAGCCCATCGTCGACAAACTCGAAGCGACGCTGCACAAGGTGATGACGTCGCCAGAGATCAAGCAGCGCCTCGAGTCGGTGGGCTTCGTCGTGCCGGCGCCGGGCGCGAAGGCGTACACCGAGTTCGTGAAGCGCGAGCTCGACCTGTGGACGCAAGTCATCAAGACGGCGGGGATCAAACCCGAATGAGCGCCGCCACACACTCGGCCGCGGACCGGATCGCCGGGGTCCGAATCTCGTCGTGCTATTTGCCGCTCGCCACGCCGATCAGCGACGCGAAGGTGCTCACGGGGCGGCAGAAGCCGATGACGGAAGTCGCGATGTTGTTTGCCGAAGTGTGGACCGTCGATGGCCACCAGGGCCTCGGATTCAGCTACTCGAAACGCGCCGGTGGGCCGGGGCAGTTTGCGCACGCGAAGGAAGTCGCGCCGGCGTTGATCGGCGAAGACCCGAACGACATCGCGCGCCTGTGGGACAAACTCTGCTGGGCCGGCGCGTCGGTCGGGCGCAGCGGTCTCTCGATCCAGGCGATCGCCGCGTTCGACGTTGCGCTGTGGGACCTGAAAGCACGGCGCGCCGGCCTGCCGCTGGCGAAGTTGCTCGGGTCGTTCCGCGACTCGGTACGCTGCTACAACACGTCGGGCGGCTTCCTGCACACGCCGATCGACGAATTGCTCATCAACGCCGCGCAATCGCGCGAGCGCGGCATCGGTGGCATCAAGCTCAAGGTGGGGCAGCCCGACCAGGCGCTCGACATCCGGCGCGTCGAGGCGGTGCGCAAACACCTCGGCGACGCGATGCCCTTGATGGTCGACGCGAACCAGCAGTGGGACCGGCCGACCGCGCAGCGCATGTGCCGGATCTTCGAATCGTTCAACCTGGTGTGGATCGAGGAGCCGCTCGACGCCTACGATCACGAAGGCCACGCGCAGCTCGCAGCGCAGTTCGACACGCCCATCGCGACCGGCGAAATGCTCACGAGCGCTGCCGAACACGCGGACCTGATCCGGCACCGCGCCGCCGACTATCTGCAGCCCGACGCGCCGCGCGTCGGCGGCATCACGCCGTTCCTCAAAGTCGCGGCGCTCGCCGATCACGCCGGTCTCATGCTCGCGCCGCACTTCGCGATGGAGCTGCACATCCACCTCGCCGCGGCGTACCCGCGCGAGCCGTGGGTCGAACACTTCGAGTGGCTCGAGCCGCTGTTCAATGAGCGCATTCAGATCCGGGATGGGCGCATGCTCGTGCCGACGCGGCCGGGGCTGGGCCTGTCATTGAGCGAGCAGAGCAAGGCGTGGACGCGAGAGACAGTGGAGGTCGGCGCAAGCCAACGAGCCCCCACATGACACCCTCACGCCTGTCATCCCGGCGAACGCCGGGATCCACTGGAGAAGCGATGTTCAGCATCAGCTCGCCTGGTGCAAGGCCTCGAAGCGCAGCCTCAGCTCGCGCTTGAGCAGCTTGCCGCTGGGGTTCTTCGGCAGCGCGTCGACGAAGACCACCGCTTTCGGGGTCTTGAAATGCGCCAATTGGCTGGCGCAGTGGGCGATGACCTGGGCTTCAGTCAAGTCGGCACCGGGTTTGAGCACCACCACCGCCGTCACCGCCTCGATCCAGCGCGCGTGCGGCAGGCCGATCACCGCCACTTCACTGATGCCCGCCAGCCGGTACAGCGCCTCCTCGACCTCGCGGCTGGCGACGTTCTCGCCGCCGGTCTTGATCATGTCCTTCTTGCGGTCGACGACGCTGATGTAGCCCTCGTCGTCGATCACCGCGAGGTCGCCCGAATGGAACCAACCGCCCTCGAAGGCCGCGTGGGTGCGCTCCATGTCGTGGAAGTAGCCCAGCAGCAGCTGTGGCGAGCGGTGCACGATCTCGCCGATCTCGCCCACGGCGACGTCGCGCATCTGGTCGTCGACGACGCGCGTCTCGACGTTGAGCGCCGGTCGACCGGCCGAGCCGGGCTTGCGCAGCTGGTCCTCGGGCTTGAGCACCGTGGCCAGCGGGGCGATCTCGGTCTGGCCGTAGAAATTCCAGAGCCGCATCTGCGGGATGCGCAGGGTCAGCTCGCGCATCACCGCCACCGGCATGATCGACGCACCGTAGTAGCCCTTGCGCAGACTCGACAGGTCGTGCTGCTCGAACAGCGGGCTGCGCAGCACGCCGATCCACACCGTGGGCGGCAGGAAGAACTGGCTGATGCGGTGCTTCGCGATCAGCGGCAGCAGGTTCTCCGGCGTGGGCTTGGCGGTGATGATGCTGGTGCTGCCCAGGTAGACGCTGGGGCCCAGGAAGACATCGAGTTGCGCGCAGTGGTAGAGCGGCAGCGCATGCAGCACCGTGTCGCCTTCGGCCATCTCGCCTTCGATGATGCACGACACGTACTGATCGATCACCGCGCCGTGCGTCAGCATCGCGCCCTTGGGCAGGCTCTCGGTGCCACTGGTGTAGACGATCTGCAGCAGGTGGTGGCTGTTGAAGTCGGGCTCGGGGCAAGGCTGGGCCGCCAGGTCGGTGGCGGCCAGCGCGTTGAAATCCAGGCAGCCCTGCGGGCAAATCGACGGGTCTTCCGACGGCAGCCACAGGAAGCGGCTGATCTGCGTGTCGCGCTGCGCGGCCTCGCGGCCCAGCGCATGCAGACCCGAATCGACAGCCAGCAGCTTCACGCCGGCGTGGCGCAGGATGTAACCCGCCTCGTCGGCATTGAGCATGAAGTTCACCGGCACCAGCACCGCGCCCAGCCGGGCGAGCGCGAAGCGCAGCGCGGCAAACCCATGCGAATTGCGCGACAGCACGCCCACGTGCTCGCCTTTGGCGACGCCCTGGGCATGCAGCCCGGCGGCGAGACGGCTCACCAGGGCATCGAACTCGGCCCAAGTCCAGGTGGTGTCGCCACAGACGATGGCGGTCTTGCGGGGCAGCCGCGCGGCGGTGCGGTGCAGCAGGTCGGACAGGGTCTGGCGGCGGATCGCGGGGTGGTTGTTCAATGCAGTCTCCTCGGTTGGATTGCAGCGTAGCCGCTGGCGGCAGCGAGCGCCATCGGGGCAATCAGCCGCCATTTTGGGCTGCGCGCCGCCTCCACAGGGCAACCGACGCGACGGCGGGCCTCGCTTGCGTACGCCCGCCTGCGTACGTCATTTCGATGTACACTTTGCCCCCTAGAAAGGTTGAGCATGGCCGAGATCCAGGTCACCGATTCGAGCGATACCGCACGCATCAACTTGCGCACCAGCGCCGATGCCAAAGCCCTGATCGAGCGCGCGGCGGCTTATGTGGGGACGACCGTGTCCGCCTTCATGCTGCAGAACTCCTATGAAGCGGCGAAACGCGTGGTGGCCGAACACGAGGTCATTTTGCTGACGCGGCGCGACTTCGAACAATTTGCCAAAGCCCTCGACAAGCCACCCGCACCGAATGCGGCCCTGAAGCGGCTCTTGCGCGGATGAGCCGGCCGATCGTGCCGCTTGCGGCGACGCACCGGCGCGACGATTTTGATTGCGGCAACGAAGCACTCAATGAGTACCTGCGGCGCTATGCGCGCCAGCAGCAGGAGCGCGATTTCAGCCGGACCTACGTCGCCCTGGCCGACGACGCGGCAACGGTCGTGGGTTTCGTTTCCGTCAGCGCGGGCCAGGTCGGTACCGCATCGTTCCCGGACGAATTGAAGCTGCCGCGCTACCCGGTGCCGGTGCTGCGCATCGGGCGCCTGGCGGTCGATCGTCGCACCCAGGGGCGTTCGCTCGGGCGCGACCTGATGCGCTTTGCATTGAAGCTCGCGCTCGAATTGGCGGGAAGCGTGGGGATTCACGCCGTCGTCGTCGACGCCAAGGACGACGTCGCCCGCGAGTTCTACGCCCGCCTGGGCTTGACGCCGTTGCGAGACACAGCGCTGTCGCTGTTCCTGCCGATCGCTACCTTGCGCCGAGCGGCGCGTGCATGAGTAGGCCGAGGACATCCCTATGAGCAACAACGAACCCCGCCGCAGCGCCGACCCCCTCGTTTGGGGCCACGGTGCGAAAACACTCGAAGTCTTCCTCGAACCCACCTGCCCCTTCTCGGCACGCGCCTTCGGCAAGTTCGATGAGCTGCTGGACCGTGCCGGCGCGGCGCGCTTGACGCTCAAGGTTCGCCTGATCTCGCAACCCTGGCACCCGTTCTCGCCCGTCGTGACGCGCGCGATCCTTGCAGCCTCCACCGGCGAAACGGGGAAGGCGGCCGCGAAATCCGTGATGGCCGCCGTGTTCGCGCACCGCGACGAGTTCGACCTGATCCAGCATTGTTCGGGCCCGAACCTGGACCTGACGCCGCGCGCGGTTTTGCGCCTGATCGAGCGCTACAGCGGCGTTGCGGTCGCGGGGCGTTCGAACAACCCGAGCTCGAGGCCGACATGAAGTGGCACGCCAAGTACGCGCGGCAGAACGGCATCCACGTTTCGCCGACCTTCATGATCGATGGACTGATCGCCCCGGACATGAGCAGCGGCGACGCGGTCGAAAGCTGGCTGGCCAAACTCGGGCTGTCCTGACGCGGGCGGTTGCTCGGGTGCTGAGCTCCCCGCCGCCGATCAGTTGAAGGTCGGGAACCCGACGGACCGGTCGTTGGCATCGCGGAGGTGGTCGACAGCTGGCGACCCTGAGCTGTCACCCGAAGCATCGACCTTGCTGCCGGAAAGCCGTCGTTCCGCGCCGAGGATGCAGCAACTTCCCTAAAGCGTCGGCGCCTCCCTGCCATACACGCGCATAAACTGCGCGGCCATTGCTGATCCGGCTCCAGGCAATTCAGCAGCACTTACCGTCGCAATCGGCCATCGGAGCACCTTGCGCTTCGACGCGGGCACGACGACACGTCCCGGGATTGCAACTAACGCGAGCCTGTCGGCTTGATTCATCGTCGCCGTCAAATGAACTGCCCCGGACGCGCCAGCATCATCGAATCGATTGACAGGATTGGGGGGGGGGCGAGTCCATCGAATTGGTTGTCAATGCTCGACCCAAACCGGCGGCAGGTGAAACGAGACAGTTCACGCACAAGCGGACGCCCCACGCCGGCAGTCCCCGCCGTAAGATCGTTGCCCATGGCAAACGTTCGAGCACTCGATTTCAAGCTAATTGACGAGTTGTTCGGGATGGCCGGCGGATACGTGCTCGACTTCAGCGATCGCACATCGGCGCGCTTTTTCGACGAAGAACTGAACGTCGATTTCGATGATCCAGCCTACGCGCGCGATGGCACCTCCAAAGCCAAGCGTCTGCGATGCTACCTTCGCACGGTCGATACGCTAGCCGCTGTGAGTGCCCTGAAGTGTCTATGGGCATATCGCCAAGCCCTCCTCGCTGATCGGGGCACGGCCGACACCACGCCGAACGCCGAGGGACGATTCCTGAGACCTTCTGAATCGCATTCAAGGTACTGCCGATCCTGACGGGCCTGCGCATGCGCGACCGACAGTCACTGCTTTCAACGCGCAACGCGGCCGTGAGTTGCAGGCTGAACTTCTCGGCCTGGCATGTCTTGACCCGCATCCGAGAGGCTACGCCTTCGAAACGTTTCTGACTGCGCTGTTCGAACACGCTCGCCTCGCCCCCAAGGAGCCGTTCAAATTGCGCGGCGAGCAGATTGATGGCAGCTTCGAGTTCGGCCACGAGGTTTACCTCGTCGAGGCCAAATGGCAAAGCGAGCCTACGCAAGCGAAGGACCTACACGTCTTCCATGGCAAGATCGAACAGAAGGCCGCTTGGACGCGCGGCCTGTTCGTGAGCAACAGCGGCTTTACTGAAGACGGCTTGCACGCGTTCGGCCGTGGAAAGCGACTGATCTGTATGGACGGCCTCGACGTTCACGACATGCTTGAGCGGCAATTGCCACTCGGGGATGTCCTCCAACGGAAGATAAGGCGCGCGGCTGAAACGGGCCTACCATTTCACCGAGTCCGCGACATGTTCGTTCGCTGACCAAGTCACTCTTTGCGTGCGGAACCTTCGGCGCGCACATACTCCCATCGCGGAAAACAGTCAGCCACGAATGACAAGACTGGCGGGGCACTTCTGCCGCGTAGAAGAGACGGCAAATCCCTGAAGCCGGTGACGCAGCCGCTTGCTTGAATTCAGTCGGAGCATAGGCAACTAAACCTGGTTGCCTAGGTGACACTAGGCGTCGGTGGCGACGACATTCTGCTGCTGGAAGATGTGGAGCGCAGCTCCACCGGTGTGCGCCGCAGCCGCTACGCTCAGCACAACAGCCCGGGTAGGACAAGTCATGCCGGTGGTGAAAGAGCAGTACAACTCGCTGGCTCCGCACGGGGAGAGCCTGGCCGATGTCGTCGTCCTGGCGCAGGCCTGGAAGAAGTCGCATGCGTTCATCCGCCGCCACAACTGGTATGCGGATGTGTTGGAGCTGGACGCATCGACCATCGACCTGGAGGACCGGCTTGTTCGATGGGGAGAAGAGATCTGCGACGATGGCTTTCGCCCGCAAGCCCTGCTGCTGGTCCCAGCACCCAAGAATGCCAAGTGGGCTTTCCGGGCGGCACCCAATATCAACTCGATCGACGACCTGCTAAACGTTAATCTCGACAGCCTGGGTTCAGACCCGACATTCGACGACTGGAGCCCCAGGGTGCCAACCAGGGCGAGCAAGGCACAGCCGACGCCTTGGCCGAAACGACCCAAAAGCTTCGTCCGTTGGCGCATCTGACGATTCGCGACCAGACTCTGGCTACCGCGGTGATGATGTGCCTGGCTGAGGCGGTGGAATCGGCCCAGGGCGATACGACCGACACGGATCTGCTGACTGCTCGCGCAGCAGGAGTGGTGAGCTACGGCAACCGGCTGCATTGCAGTTGGGAGCATGCGGCCACGCAGCGAGCGCGAGCGAAGTTCTCATGGGGCAACAGCCGAACCTACCGACAGTATTTCCAGGACTACCGCGCATTCTTGGCGCGCCCACGTCGTGTCTGCGCCGAGCTGATGACCCAGCTCGCTCCTCGCCGAGAGCTGTTCGTTGTCTCTCTCGACATCAAATCGTTCTTCGACCGGCGCGAAGCCATCGCCATCGACGGCGACGCCCGCGGCCCCACCGCTTCGTGGTCACCGACGACGACACGTCTGGACCGTCGAGCAGACCCTGGCCGACCCCGAAGGCCACGACGAGTGGTACCTCGAGGTCGCCGTCGACCTCCCCGCCTCAGCCGAAGCGGGCGAGATCGTCGCCCGTGTAGAGGCCCTTCGTCACCGCTGATCCCCGGCCGGATCAGGGGGCGAAGCGGTTGGGTTCGCCTTCGCTGTTGACGTCGGGGTTAAGTTGGTGCTGATTGCAATCAGAAGCCCAATCAACACAAAAAAGCCCAGATGCTTGCGCAGCACACCAAAGTTGATCTGGCCCCTGGCAAACGCAAACACTCCCACCACTAGGGTGGCTATGGCCATGACATATAGCGCTGAAACGCGCGGATTTATGTAGGACAACAGCAGCCGCGCCCACACAAAGTGAAAGCTATCCAACAAAAGCAATGTGCCGATGATGGGCAGGTTTTGGCTGCTGTTGCGGCGGATGGAAATCGAGGATTCGGCGCTCATACCATCGCCATCACCCGATCAAAAATCACCTGTGCGTTGCCGCCTTTCACTTTCTCCACATCGTCTTGGTATTTCAAAATCACACCCAACGTTTCTTCCACAATGCTGGGCGACAGCGCCTTTTCGTTCAACGCAACAAGGGCCGAAATCCAATCCAGCGTCTCGGCCACGCCGGGCAGTTTGTATAAATCCATGCGGCGCAGCTCTTGCACATACAGTGTAATTTGGCGCGCCAGTTTCTCGCCCGCCTCGGGCACTTTGGCCTGCACAATGTTCAATTCCTTCTCAAAGCTGGGATAATCAATCCAGTGATACAAGCAGCGTCGCTTGAGCGCATCATGAACCTCGCGGGTGCGGTTGCTGGTGAGGATGACGACAGGCGGCTGCTTGGCCTTAATCGTGCCAATCTCTGGGATGGTGATCTGGAAATCGCTCAGCACCTCCAGCAAAAACGCCTCGAACTCATCATCGCTACGATCCAGTTCGTCAATCAGCAGCACGGGTGGGTTGCCCTCGTGTTCAATCGCTTGCAACAACGGGCGCTTCAGCAAAAACTCCGGCCCAAACAACTCGTCCTCACTTGCTCCCCCGTTCCTCTGCTCCCCGGCTCCATTCCGGCCTCCATCAATCGAATATGCAACATCTGGCGGGTGTAATTCCACTCATACACGGCGTGGTTTACATCCAGCCCTTCGTAACATTGCAAGCGGATGAGGTGTGTGTTGAGCAACTGTGCCAGCACCTTCGCCACTTCGGTTTTGCCCACGCCGGCCTCGCCCTCTAAAAACAAAGGTCGCTTAAGTTTTAGCGCCAGGAAGATGGCGGTTGCCAAACTGCGTTCGGCGATGTAGTTGCACTGCTTAAGGCCAGCCATCAGGTCATCTATTGTGTCGAAGTTCATGTGAAGTGTACGAATCTTACTGCCATAGTGCTATGTGCGATGTATCTACTCCGAATCACGTGAGATGTTGTCGCTTGCAAGGTGTGTCGCACCTGAACTCGCATACACTTACCCCATGCTATTTGAATTTCGTGAATACACCTGCCTGCCTGGCAAACGCGACGAATGGGTCAAACTGATGGAAGAGAAGATAGTGCCTTTCCAGACCAGCAAAGGCGTGGTCGTCATCGGCATGTTCATTAGCGAGAGTGACCCCGACTTGTATTACTGGATTCGCCGCTTTGATAGTGAAGAAGCGCGTGTCCAAATCTACAAAGATGTTTACGAGAGTGATTATTGGAAAAACGAAATGGCCCCAAAGGCGACTGAATGTCTTGACCGCAGCAAGATCAAAAATGTGCGCTTGCTGCCCACGCCCATGTCAGTCATTCGGTAGCTCAGCACGCCGACCCTAAAGGTGGCGCAGCCAAGCCCATGATGACTAGCACGTTAATGCGCCACCTTTAGGGTCTCGCTTCGTCTGCTCAAGCCTGCGTCTCCACATTCTTGCGCACGCAATTAAAAAACGCCCCAGTCAGTTGCTTTGCCATCGGCCCGGCCAGCCGCGCGGCCAAATTGGCAATCTGTCCCAGAATATTAATCTCAGCTTGCCAGTGCATATCGGTTGTGCCATCGTCGCCGTCGCTTAACTCCATTGTGCCGATGGCATCCATCGCACTGCCAGGCGCATCACCATGAATCTTGGCCACAGCCTTGTTCGGCGCATCCATCTCGGCCCAAGATACTTTGTTGTCAAACGTCACTTTCACCGTGCCAAAGCCCAGCCCTGCCACCACCCGAAAGTGATCGGCATCCGTCACCTCCACGCGCTGCACACCGGGTGCGCACTGCGTCACCTTGTTTGGGTCGGTTAAGTACTCCCATACCACTTGGCGCGGGGCTTTAATGTTCACGGTGCCGTCAAATTTCAATGCCATAAGTAATCAATCAAAATGTTGTGCCAACATCTTCTCCGGGTTCTTTACAAAATGCCGCTTGCAATGGGGCAGCAAAAATAATACATCGTTCTGTTGTTACTATATGTTAAGGTCATTGCATGCTTCAGCGCCTTAAACGTTGGCTCAAGTTCAATTGGGCTTACCTGCAACACCCACCCTGGGACACCAAACTTTGGTACGCACTTCACGGTTCATTCAGTTCGAAGGTTTATCACAGTCAACCAATAATCGCTTTATCACCTTCTCACATTACAACGCTCCATGCAGCGCCGAGATTTTGAGCGAGAGGTCGTACAGCGTCTCCAGCCGTTCACGCTGCTGAGCGTAGGTTTCGGGCAAGGGCGGGGTCATCATGGCTGCATGTGTGAAGTATATGGTTGCTCAGGTTAAGTAGCACCCGCGCGTTTTTCCGGATGTGTACCGCCAATCGCTTTGGCAGATCGCTTGGCAGAAAAAGTCAACTTTAGGGACGGTGAAATGATTACAACCTATTCAAGTCTGTCCATTAGATGACTTTAGATAGCCAAAGGAAAAACAACATGTCAACTGAAACAAATAAGGCCATCGTCCGTCGCTGGCAGAATGAGGTACTCGGCGGGCGCAAATTCGATCTCATTGACGAGGTGCTCCATCCCAACTATGTTCTCCATGACAACAATATCAATGGCCGCGATGCCGCCAGGGTTGCCTTCTCTGAGATGATGGCCAATCCTGCCTACGATTTCCAGAATATGGACATGGTTGCCGAGGGCGACAAGGTCGTATCACGTTGGATTTCTAGCGATGGCGATAAGCGCTATAAAGGCATCAGCATCTTCCGCATCGCCGATGGCAAGATCATCGAGGATTGGTATTGCTCGGAGGAGATCAAACCTGATTAGCGTATGCAAAACCAAACGATAGATTTACACAACCAAGTAGCCCTGGTTACCGGTGGGGGGCGTGGTTTAGGACGCGCCTTCGCACTGGCTTTGGCGCAGGCGGGTGCGGCAGTGGCCATCACTTCCCGCAACGAGGCCGAATTGCGGGAAGTGGCCCAATTGATTGAGCAAGGCGGTGGCCGCGCACTGACCATCACGGCTGATGTATCCAACCCAGCGGCAACCCGGCACTTGGTCGCCACAGTTGCACAACAGCTTGGGCCGGTGGATGTGCTGGTCAACAACGCTGGTTCGCTGCGCGCGTTTGGGAGCGTCGCTGAGGTGGAAGAAGATATGTGGTGGCGCGACCTGGAGATCAATCTGCGGGGTCCGTTTCTATGCAGCCAGGCGGTGCTGCCGGGCATGATCGCGCGTCGGCGCGGTCGCATCATCAATCTGGCCAGCGGCGCGGGCCTCGGCCCCATTCCCAACGGCACGTCCTACTGCCTGGGCAAAGCCGCGCTCATCCGGCTGAGTGAAATTATGGCGCTGGAAACCCAGTCGCAGGGCATCACTGTATTTGCCATAGACCCCGGCACCGTCCGCACCGCTATGACTGAATACTTAAGCAATTCGGAAACTGCGGGCCAACGCATACCAGACGTCCAGAACTCGATTCGCCAGATTGTTTGCCGAAGGCCAGGATATGCCAATTGAGCGTTCAGTGGAATTGGTGCTGCGGCTGGCATCGGGCGAGGCAGATGCGCTTTCGGGTTGCATGCTCAGCGTACACGATGACCTGACTGCGCTGGTTCAGCACGCTGAGCAAATTGGACAGGCGGAATTGCACAAATTGCGATTACGCACTTGGGCGCAGTCACAGATGTAGCGAAGACAGCGGTCTCACCCTCTCATGCTGCGCTGTATTCGAGCGCATAAGCGACCGCCTGCTCGACGACATGGCTTGCCCTCGGCCCAGGCTTCATCAAGCGCTTGGCGACTCAACCCTGTGCGGCAGGCCGCAACGTCACGCTCGTATTCCGCATGGTCTGTTGGTGCAAGAAACTGGGGCACACTGTCGAAGTGTTTCTGCGCGGCACTCAATAAGATGGTTGCACGGATGAACTGGCCAAGAACAAGCGCGATTCCGCCGATGGCGGCAATACACCGCGCAGCCATATTGTCTTTCTCCAAATCTCTGCAAGTGTTAAGGCTGTGTATCAAATGATCCATCGCAGCAGACAATTCGCCTCCATTGCGTTCTAACCGCGCCAAGTGATAAAACGTGACTGCGACGCTGTATTCCGCGCTCTAACTCTTGATGCAGCGCCAGGCTGGATTGCCAATGTTGCTGCGCGGTTTTTAAGTCGCCCAGAAATGAGTAGGCCTCACCTCGATACCTGATAAGTTGTGGCGACATCAAACGTCGCGCCTAGACTGCGAAACCGCTCAAGGCTATCTAGCAATAAATCCCGCTGCAACTCGTAGTTGCCGTGGAAACTTTCAAGGTTTCCCCATGAATAGCTTGTAACAGCTATGCCATACTCATCATTCATCTCTTGATACAACGCACGGCTCTCTTTCAAATAACTCACTGCCAATTCGTAATCCCCCTCATGGCTAAACGCCACATGACAAAGGTTGAGCAGTGAGACGGCAATGCCGCGCCTATCATTCAACTGGCGAAAGAGCGCCAGACTCTCGTGGAACAAAGGGACCGCCGGTTCGTAGCCCAGCTTAGAGTAGAGCGCCCAGGCGCAGGCGCTGAGCGCGTGAGCAAGGCCAAGCATATCGCCTAATTCACGAAAGAGCGCGATACTTTCCTCACAATATTGCGGCGCGTAGACATGATCCATTTGTCTACGTGCGATCCGCCCCAACCAAAATAGTGCTTGCGCCCGAGCCAGTGACACACGTAGGTTTCGGCTCAACACCGTCTCCAGCCAACGGCGACCTTCATGCCAGTAGCCGCGTTGGTGCCAGAATGCGCCAAGCGCCGTACTCAACCGCAGGGCGGCTTGCTCGTCGTGCCGTATCAGCCACTCCAAAGCTGCGCGCAGGTTGTTGTGCTCGCATTCCAAGTGATTCAACCACGCCATGGTCTGTGTGCCATAGAAGTTTGGCTGAGCCGCCTCAGCGAATGCCAGGAAGAAATCTGCGTGCTTACGTTGCAACTGACGTCAACTCGCCAGAGCCGATCTCTGTTGCAACGCGATATTCGCGGATTGTCTCCAACATCCGATAATGTGCTTGTTCTTACCCTCGCATCGTCCGCGATGACAAGGGACTTATCCACCAAGTGTCAATAGCGTAAGAACCTGCTCTCCTGAGCCTCATGGTTTCATCTGAACTCAGCAAATGGCTCCTGCGGCCTCTAGCCGTAAATCCAGCCGGCAAACACCGACAGATTCGCCAACAATTCGCGTTCGGGCTCGAGTAAGCAGCGTCTACACTCCATGCGACCGTTGCGCGTCAAGGTTTGCTGTCGCGGCAGTGCTGTGCGAACTCCGGAGGTCAGTAGGTTGAATCCTTCATCCAGCCGCGCCGCGATTTGCTCAATGGACAACATCTTTAGACGTGCTGCGGCTAATTCAAGCGCCAATGGAATGCCATCCAACCGTTGGCACACCTGCACCACTGCCGCAGCATTGCTTGCCGTC
Source organism: uncultured Actinomycetes bacterium (assembly GCA_963847945.1). GTDB lineage: Bacteria > Actinomycetota > Acidimicrobiia > Acidimicrobiales > Ilumatobacteraceae > JANMJD01. The sequence continues at coordinate 46,441 of CAWKBX010000020.1, read as the reverse complement.
AACCCAAATTTGGGTTGCGCTACATGCGCGCGTTCAACAAACAGGCGAACGGATTCGTAATCGCTCAAATTGGAGATATCGTTCAGGGTTTGGGGTGTTGTGAGCGAAGGCACGCGATACACCACCTCGCCGGGAACCCGCAGCGTCTCGCGGCTTGTCGCCAGAATATGCAAGCCGGGGCATTGCCGGAGTAGATGCTCAGCCCCATCGGCGCAGGCAGCAATCAAGTGCTCGCAGTTGTCCAAAATGAGCAAGGCGTGTTTAGCCTCAAAGTAATCGGCGATGGACTCAAGTCGGCGCACGCCCAGGCTGATCCTTCAGCTTGAGCGTGGACGCAATGATGTCGGGCACGAACGCCGGATCGGTCAGCGCAGCCAACTCGACCCACCACACGCCATCGGTATAGGTTTCCAACAACTCTGCGGCTGCGGCTTGAGACAGCCGCGTTTTGCCCACCCCGCCCGCACCGATCAGCGTCACCAGACGGTTCTCGCGCAACAGTTGCCGAACTTCCTCCACCTCGCGCTCGCGCCCGATCAAGTTTGTGAGCGGGGAGGGCAGGTTGCTGCGACGCTTGCCTGGAACGCCGATATGAATTTCCTCAACCCGTTGGTGTTGCTTCCGTGTGCTTGAAGTGGATGTGAAACTGATGGACTGCGGAACCGGCTCCCCTCTGGCCTGGGCTGCCAGTTCTACCAGGCGCGCCGCCACCAGCGGCTCGTCCTCCAGATGCAGCGCGGCGATGAACTGCGCCACCACCAGTCCCACATCGGGCAGGCGCAGGTTGCGTTCCAGGCGGTTGATCTGCGCATCGCCATAGCCGACGGCCAGGCCAAGCTCGCGCTGCGTCAAGCGTTGGCGCTGCCGCAGATATTTGAGCAGTGCGCCAAACGTGGTGAACGAATCGAGTGAAAGTGTGTTGGCCAAAAACATTTTGCCCTTAGACACGCATCGCTTCTTCGACAGCCTGCTCAAGCGTCATGGCTTGTCCTTCGGCCCAAGCAGCTTCAAACGCAGTCTCGCCCATTTCGGCGCGAACTTCGCCTAACGTTACCTGCTCGTCTTTATCATCCCAGAGAATGGTCTTTGGCGGAGGTGCCACAGCGTTAGGCAAAACGATCGGCGCGCTCAATGCGCTGAACAAAGAACTGCGCGCAGCGCATCTCCCTTCGATGCAGATACTTGGGCCAGTCCGGTTAAGAAATGAGGCAAGTAATGAAGCGCGCCAATTTGGCGACACAGGCTCAGACCCTCTTTGAACAGGCTAGTCGCCTGCTCAAAATCTCCTTCAACATGCGCGATGGACCCTAGTGGCCATAACGAAAATACGATGCTCTGTTTGAAGCCAAATTCACGCCCCAAAGCAAGGCGTGGTTGCAACTCAGCCCGCGCGGCCCGGTAATCGCCTTCCTTAGCGGAGATTAGCCCCACGTTGCTCATGCTGACGCTCCAGCCCCAGCGATCACCCAGCTTGTACCGAATGTCCGCGCTCTGCTGAGAATACGGGCGTGCAGCGGCATACTCATGAACGATGCGATAGGCCATACCCTTAGCTGCATACACCCAAGCGATGCCCCACTCGTCGTTCACGCTACGGAAGTAGGTCTGACACTCATCCCACCTGGCAAACGCTGCTGTCAAATTGCCCGCTTGAGCATCCCGATGCGCAATCCACGTCCGCGCGTAAGTTAGCATAGACAAATCGCCAGCCTTTTGTGCTAACGACGCACTCTCTATAAAAAGCTCGTAGCCTTCCACGTTCGCTGCACGAAACCAGATCAATATTCCTTGACCGAACAAACCGTGGCTTTTAGCGATTGCAAATCGGTCAGAACGTTTGTGTCCACCCGCGCCTCGGCATCGGTCTTTCGCCTCGCGCTCAACACGTCAATCTTTTCGATGGCTTCTTGCAGCCAGCCATACCCTTCGAGGAAGTCACCCCGCATATTCCAGAAATGCCACAACGACGCAGCCAGTCGCAGACCGTTCAATTGGTACCCCCATCCATTCGCATCCTGCCCCAAACTCCACATGAAAGCCACACGCAAGTTGGCATATTCGGTCTCCAGTTGCCTGAAATGCGACCAGTTGCCCTTCTCCTCGTAAACGCTTTCCGTCTGCTTCAGCCAACTTATGAAAGAACCGGAGATGTAAATCTGAAGTCGTCTCAAATTCGCCGGCCTCCATCAATTTCTCTCGCGCATATTCCCGCACCGTCTCCAGCATGCGAAAACGCATCTCGCACTCTGCGCTACATCTTGATGATCTTCATTGCACAGCTCGACAATCAACAGTGACTTGTCGGCCAGGTGTGTCAGCAGGTCCAACACATGCGGCCGTTCCACTTCACCGCCGGCGCACACCGCCTCGGCGGCTTCCAATGTCCAGCCGCCGGAGAAGACGGACAGCCGCCGCAGCAATACTCGTTCGGGGTTGGAGAGCAACTCATGGCTCCAATCAATCGTCGCGCGCAGGGTTTGCTGGCGCGGCAGCGCCGTGCGGCTGCCCGTTGTCAACAAGCCAAAACGATTGGCGAGACGCAGATCAATCTGCTCGGCGGTCAAGGCCTTCAGCCGCGCGTCGGCCAACTCGATTGCAAGCGGAATGCCGTCCAACTGCCGACAGATGTTGGCGACAGCCCGCGCATTGGCTGGTGTTAGCGCAAAGTCGTTGCGTATCGCCCTCGCGCGCTCGACGAATAAGCGAACACTTTCTGATTGCAACAGACATGTCGGCAAACTGGTTTCATCGTCATGTTCAGCGATGGCGCGCAAGGATGCGGGCAAGGACATAGAGGGGACCCGCCATATGATTTCGCCGCCGATGTTCAATGTCTCGCGGCTCGTCGTCAGAATTTGCAGGCGCGGGCAGTGGCTTAGAACCGTTTCAGCCAGATGCGCGCAAGCCTCGATGAGATGCTCACAGTTATCCAGCACCAGCAGCGCGTGCTTTCCCGCAAGTACTTGAGCAACGTTTCGAGCGGCGAAGGTTGTTGCGCCTCGTCAATCCCCAGCGCCTTTACGACCAACTGCGGCACGCGCTCACCTTCCCGCACTGCGGCCAATTCCACCCACCACACACCATCAGCGAACGCATCAAAAACTGCGCGTCCGACTTCAATCGCCAAACGCGTCTTGCCCACGCCGCCTGCGCCGATCAGCGTGAGCAAGCGCGTCGTCTGCACACGCGCCGTCAGTTCGGCGATTTCATCCTCGCGCCCAATAAACGAAGTGAGTTGCTCCGGCAGGTTGCTGTGGTGCTTGCCCGCAACGCCTACGTGGACTTCCTCAACAAACTGATGTTGCTGTTTTGCGCTTGAAGTAGATGTGAACGTGATGGAGGCCGGAACCGGTTCGCCACTGCCTGGGCAGCCAATTCGACCAAGCGCGCCGCCACCAGCGGCTCGTCCTCCAGATGCAGCGCGGGGATGAATTGCGCCACCACCACGCCCACATCGGGCAGGCGCAGATTGTGTTCTAGGCGGTTGATCTGCGCATCGCCATAGCCGACGGCCAAGCCAAGCTCGCGCTGCGTGAGGCGTTGGCGCTGCCGCAGATATTTGAGCAGTGCGCCAAATGTGGTGAATGAATCGAGTGAGAGCGTGGTCGTCAAAGGTGACCTCCTGACGCAGGCAGTGTAGCACCGGCCCGTTTTTTGGGCGTGTATTGGGCGCGTATCGCAGGGGCAGAAACTCGTAGGGGCGAAGCATTTGGGAGCGCGAGACATCAGACTCGACTGAGTTCTCAAATGCTTCGCCCTGGCCAACGGCCTAGAAACGCGGCGCTCAGGGCGAAGCATTCGGGTCTTCGACGGGGTTAACGGTGCGGCGTTCGCCGAATGCTTCGCCCCTACAACAACGATTGCCCCGCGCAAATTACCCTTGATTTTTTGGCAGGCCGTTTGGCAGAACGCTTGGCAGAAAAAGTCAACTTTGGCATCGCCCAAATCGCTACAACCCCACCGAGGCGATGCGCAATGCGAGTGTTGATCAAACGCACCCTGACGATCACAACCACAGTCACCGTAACCACATCTTGGACGATCACTTGGGTGAGCGTGGGCGGTACGTCAGACGACACAGCAACGGGCGCAACGCCAATGGAGGACATTCGATGAAAATGAAAACGAACTTACAGACCGCGATCACGATAAGCAGCCTGATGACGATGCTGCTGGCGGCGTGCAGCCCGATGCCCGCTCTCTCGTCAACCACCCCAGCTACCCAACTGGCGGCGAGCCATGCAGCAGGCCCAATTGAGCCAGACGCGGGCAAATGGAAGACCTGGTTGCTCAAAAGCGGCAATCAGTTGCGCCTCCCCGCGCCACCAGACAAGGCCGCCACAACAGCCGAGGTGAAAGAGTTAAAGGCGTTGGCTGCCAAACGCGATGCCAAAGCCCTCGACCAGATCGCCTTCTGGAACACCGGTGCGCCAGCCTATCGCTGGAATGAAGTGCTGATCGCCGAGGCCCTCAAACGCAATATGAGCAGCCCTGTCAGCGGTCGCGCATTGGCACTGCTCCATGCAGCTATCTATGATGCCACTGTTGCGGCCTGGGACTCGAAAGTATGCCCACAACCGACCGCGCCCGAACGCCTTCGATCCCTCGCTTACAACGGCCATCCCCAACCCAAACAGCCCAGCCTATCCCTGCGAGCATGCAGTGGCGGCGGGCGCGGCCTCGGCCATTTTGGGCTATCTCTTCCCCGATGATGCCAAACGCTTTGCCGATATGGCGAGCGAAGCAGGCAATGCCTTTTTGCTGGCGGGCGTGCAGTATCCAAGCGATGTGAAGGCCGGGCTTGAGCTGGGCGGCAAGGTGGCCCAACTCGCCATCGAGCGCGCCAAGAACGACGGCTCGACGGCCAAGTGGACGGGAACAGTGCCGACCGAGGCGGGGCATTGGACGGGCGAAAATCCTGTATTACCTATGCTGGGCACTTGGAAGACCTGGGCACTGACATCGGGCAGCCAGTTCCGCCCACCGCCGCCACCCGCCTACAACTCGCCGCAGATGGCCACCGAGTTGAAGGAATTGCAAGTGTTCACCCGCACCCCCAAGACCAACGGCGATGCCATGTTCTGGGAGTTTGGGGCGGGCGGATTGCGCAACTTCGTGTTTTGGAACGACCAGATCAGCCGCAAGCTGATGGAGTATCGGCTGGACGACAACGCCCCGCGCGCCGCACGGGCCTATGCGCTCACCAGCATCGCCTACTACGACGCCATCGTGGCGTGTTTCGATGCCAAATACGCCTACTGGAGCATGCGCCCGTTCCAACTCGATCCCAACTTCAAACCGTTGTTCACCACCCCCAACCACCCCAGCTACCCCTCGGCCCACTCGTGCCTCTCGGGTTCTGCGGCGGCGGTGTTGGCAAACCTGTTCCCGCGTGATGCGGCCACGCTGAATGGGTTTGCCGTGCAAGCTGGCGAAGCGCGCATTTGGGGCGGCATCCACTTCCGCAGCGATGTGGATGCCGGGCTGAAGCTAAGCCGCCAGGTGGCCGATGTGGTGCATGAGCGCGGGCCAAGTAAGGCGGCGACTACTGCGTCTTGCGTTGGTCGTGAAATCCAACGCAAGACGACGAGGTGAGCGCAAGATCTTGGGGGAACTCGCCCGATGAACTAGAAGGAGATCAACATGGCAAAAATATTCAGTGTCGTGCCCTTGGAACTACGCCTGGGCGTTCGGGACGAAGATTTCGTAAGGTTTTGGCTCGAAGAGTTTGCCCTCTCGGTCGGAGAGGGGGTTGGGAGTCTCACCTGCTCAAAGCTGAGCGTGGGGAGCGGGCGGGTCAGTATGCGGTCATCTGGGAGATCCCGAGCACCGAAGCGCGGGATCGCATCGTGACAGACAAGGGTCAACTCACTGCCGAAGGGCAGCGCTTGCTTGAACCTGACTTTCAGGCCCTCAATCAAAAACTGAATACGTTTGTGGTCGGTTGGCCTTACACCGACTACATCGAGTTAGGACATTAATCCTGCGGCTACCCTGCTGTCATAAGTTTGATTTCGCAAACAAGCCGAGTTGGTGCTTGAGAAGGCGAAGTAGGCATTTGTAGGGGGACGATGCAATCCGCTTTACCACTCCGCACATGGGCTGCCTCCGCACGAGGGGTGTCGGCTTTACAAGCTGGCACCCCCGCGCGGAGGCGGCCCAGGCCGCGCCTGCTGGAGGTGTGGCACGAGACGATTGAGGCCATCGGCGCGCACGCTGCACCCCTGCTGGTGGTGGGCGTGATTGGGTTTGCGGCAGCGGCGATGGCTGGCCCACTCGTAGCGGCCATCGCCTTGCCTCTCACACGCGCGGCAATCATGCAGATCGTTGTGCGCGGCAAGTTGGGCGCAACGGGGCTGCGGCAGTTGCCCGTGTTGCTCATCATCGCCTGGGTCTACGCGGCTGTAATCACGGTGGGTCAGATCGGCGTGGGTGTGCCGCTGCGCGCATGGGGCATTGCAGCATGTTTTTAGCAAAGCATACTATGGCGGTGTGCCGCTGCGCGCATGGGGCATTGACCTGAATTTCGCTGAACAAAAATCAACGACTTGGGAAGCCGCACAAGCAGACGTGTTGCTGCGGAGCATGGATGCCTTGTTGCTCACCCCCGATTCGCCTTCAAGCGTTGGCTGCCAGGCTGGCGCAATTGGGGTTTTGATGCGTGGGTGCGAAAGCCCAACGATGCCTATGAACAACAGTTGCTGGCGGACTTTCGGCGCTATGGCATAGACATCCTTGCTGCGGGTACGGCTGGTATTGAGGCACAAGCCAAAACGCATCGAGAGAACCGATCAGACCTTCGGTTGATGTTCGTCGGTGGCATCCTCATGCTTCTCGTGGCCGAAACACTGTTTGCATTTCGCTCGCTGGCGGGTGCCAAGCCGGTGCGCCGCTTTGGCTGAGCCTCAGACACTTTGGCACGGTTGCGGTTCACCTGTGGCTTTTGCGGCTTATCTTTGTGGGGCTAAAAGCCCTCTTTGTGTTCCTGCCCATCGTCGTTGTAGATCGCTACGCGTATCTGGCGCACGATTGGGGTTGGTTTGGCTCACCCATACAAGTTGGATTATTGTCGGTTTGTATAGCCCTCATCAACGCCGCCTGCATGACGTTTGAAGCTGTCTATGTCGCTCGGTTGTTTGTGGTGTTGCACCCGTCCGATTGTGAATAGACTTGAGCCATGTGGCAACGCCTCACCCACTGGCTCAAGTTCAACCTGGCCTACCTGCAACACCCACCCTGGGACACGCAAATCTCACCGCCGGAGTTGCTGGCCTTTATCCAAACGCATCAACCCGGTCGTGCGCTTGATCTGGGCTGCGGCACCGGCACCAACGTCGTCACGTTGGTTAAAGCGGGATGGCGCACCACCGGTATAGATTTTGTGCCATCTGCCATCGCCCAAGCCCGTCGCAAAGCCCAGCAAGCCCATGTCGCCTGCACCCTGCGCGTCGGTGATGTGACCCGTGTCGCACCCGATCTTTAAACCAAGACCTCATCCTCGACATCGGCTGTTTTCACGGCCTCGCTGCATCGCAACGCGCGGCTTATCTTGATGGGGTACGCCGTGCGCTCACGCCCTAGGCCACTGGTTGGTCTACGTGCATCTGGTCGCTCAACCCGAAGAAGGCCGTTCGGGCATCACTGAATCAGATGTCGCTCAACTCGACACTGTGCTGCATTTGGTGCGCCGAGAAGATGGACGAGACATAGCGCGCAAACGCGCGTCGGCGTGGTTGCTCTACACGCGCTAAACCGTCTTCGGAAACATTTTGCCGACAACACAATCAAAGCCGGGCAAGTTGAGCGAGGTCAGCGTGTCTTGCGCCAACAGTGTGGAGACAAACTTGAGTTGACCGTTGTCGCGGCGATACACTTCAAGCTGCTTCAACCGCCAATCGGCGATCCAATACTCAATCACGCCGCGCGATTCATAGAGCTTTAGCTTGGTGGTGCGGTCACGTTGTTCGTTCTCAAAACCAGGCGAAAATACTTCCACCACCAATTCCGGCGCACCCATCAGATGGCCCGCTTCGTCCATCAGCAACTTCAGTCGCTCGTTGCTGATCCAAACCACATCGGGCACAACGTTATCGCCACTACCAAAAATAATGCCAGGTGTCGTACTGGCCTGGCCTGTGCCGGCTTGGTCTGACCAGTCTTGTAACACGCGGGCAATGAGGAAGCTGGCTCTGCTCATGATGCCAGTGCGGTTGCTTTGCCATAAATAACTCCCCATCAATAACCTCGTAGCGCGTGCCATCGTCCGGCATGTATTTCAAATCATCCGTTGTCCAACGCGTGCGATAACCCGTTTGTGTTTCTGCTGATAAAGCCTGAGGAATTGTCACCATATCAACCACCTTTGTAGGCATTTTAAGCCAATCTAGCGCCAGAATTGCCAAACCATTCTTCCTCAAGGATGGCGTAAAAATATTCATCCCACCACACATCGTTCTCACGCTGAATACATTTCCGGAAATGCCCTTCGCGCCGCATCCCAATTTTCTCCATCACTCGAAACGAAGCCGGGTTTTCGGGTTGGCAGGTGGCGATGACGCGATGGGCGTTGCAGCATCTCGAAGCTGTGTTTTAACAAAACCTGCGCCGCTTCGGTGGCATAGCCTTTGCCCTGGTGCGCCGGATGAAACACCCAGCCTAACTCGTATGTGCGCGGGCCAAACCACAAGTGGTAAACCATGTATCCAATTACCTTGTCCTCGTTTTTAAGTAGCACCGCAAATGCCTCGGCCTCATCGCTGCTGTTCTTCTCTACAAACTGTTGGCATTGCGTTTCGGTGGCCAGCACACCCTCGCCCATAAAGTGCATGACATTTGGGTTCGACGCAAAGGTAAAGACAGCCTGCCAATCATCCAACTCAAATCTTCGAATGATGAGCCGCTCGGTTTTTATAGGCTGAGTCAACATAAACAAAAACTGCCTGCCGCTTTATCAGCAGCAGGCAGTTCCCAATCCTTCAAACCTTCAACCTTTCAACCTTATTTTGCCCGCGCCGCCGCGCTCGTCAGCGCACGCTTGGCCATCGTCACCGCCAGATTCACCCGATAAGCCCCACTGGCATAGTTGTCGCCGTTGGGTTCGCCAATCGCATCGGCCACTTTGGCTGCGGCTGCAGCAATGTTTTCATCGGTCGCTGCCTTGCCCACCAGAGCGGCCTCGGCTGCGCTGCACCGCACTGGGTTGTCGTCGCAGCCGCCCACCACCAGACTGACCTTGCTGATCTTCCCGCCACTCACACTCACAACAGCGGCGGCACCGGCCACGGCGTAACCGCTGGCGGGATGCGGGTGCTTGGCATAGGCGCTACCTGTGCCGTTGCCATCTTTTGGTACACTTACGCTGGTCAAAATTTCATCCTCGGCCAGCGCCGTGGTAAACAGGCTGGTGAAGAAATCCCCGGCCTTAATGTCGCGTGTGCCGCTGCTGCCTTGCACGGTCAGCGTGGCACCCAACGCTGTCACCATCGTCGGGTAATCGGCGGCGGGGTCGGCGTGGGCCAAGCTGCCGCCAATGGTGCCACGGTTGCGCACCATCTGGTCGCCGATGCCGTACGCGCCCTCGGCCAGCATGGCGCAATGCCGCTTCACCGCCATCGCTGTCGGCCACGCTGGCATGCGTCGTCAACGCGCCAATCTCCAGGTGGTCGCCATGATCGGCAATGCCCTTTAAGGCGGCGATGCGGCCAATGTCAATCAGCGTTCCGGGCTGCGCCAGCCGGAATTTCATCGCAGGGATGAGGCTATGCCCGCCCGCCAGTAACTTGGCATTTTCTTTTGTCTTCAACAATTGCACAGCCTCGGCCACCGAGGTCGCGCGGACGTAATCAAAGGTAGATGTGTACATACAAATTTTTAGTTGCGATGCATAGCCGACCACACTTTCTGCGGGGTCAGTGGCATATCCAGATGTCTAATGCCCATCGGAGCTAGCGCGTCCATGACTGCGTTGGCGATGGTAATCGTGCTGGCAATCGTGCCCATCTCGCCCGCGCCCTTTACGCCCAGCGGGTTGTGCCGGGCGAGGGGTTACGGTGCGGCTGGTCTCGATCATGGGGAAGTGGATCGCGCGCGGCATGGTGTATTCCATAAACTTGAGCCGCTCATCATCTGGCCGTTCTCGTCGTAGACGCCCTTCTTCCAGCAGTGCCTGGCCCACGCCCTGCACAATGCCACCCGCAATCTGGCCGTCCACAATCATCGGGTTCACCACATTGCCCACATCGTCGACGGCGAAGTATTTCTCAATCTTTACTTCGCCGGTGTCCTGGTCGATCTCCACATACGCAATGTGGCAACTGTTCGGGAAATGTAAAGTTGGTGGGGTCATAAGAAGCTGGTCTCCTCCATGCCCTGGTTCCATGCCATCCGGCAAGTTGTGGGCGGTGTACGATGCAAAGCTCACATCAAAAATGCTCTTGCTCTTGTCCGGGCTGCCTTTCACATACAGCTTGCCCGCGTCCTGGTCATACACAATGTCCTCTACTGCCGCCTCAAGCTGATGCGCGGCGATCTTCTTCATCTTTTCGCGCACCTTCTCGGCGCTCTTCACGATGGCGCTGCCACCCACCGACAAGCTGCGGCTGCCATAGCTGCCCATGCCAAACGGCACGCGCCCGGTGTCGCCATGAACGACTTCGATGTCTCCCATCGGCACGCCCAACTCATCGGCCACGATCTGCGCAAACGCGGTCTCGTGGCCCTGCCCGTGCGAGTGGCTGCCGGTGAACAAGCTGACTTTGCCGGTGGGATGCACCCGCACCGCTGCGCTCTCCCAGAAGCCCACCGCGCAGCCCAGCGCACCAGCCACTTTGCTCGGTGCCGGACCACAGGCCTCGATGCAGCCCGCAACGCCCACGCCAGCAATCTTGCCCGCCGCCCGCGCCGCATCGCGTTTTTTGATGAGGCCTGCGTAATCGCTTCAGGCGCAGGGCTTCATCAAACAACCTGTTGTAATCGCCGCTGTCGTATTGCATCGCCACGGCGGTTTGGTAGGGGAACTCGTTGGCCTGCACAAAGTTCTTGCGCCGGAAGCCACTACGATCCATGCCCAACTTGCCCGCGCCGCCAAATCCACAATGCGCTCCACCATGTAGGCTGCTTCGGGTCGGCCGGCGCCGCGATAGGCATCCACCGGCACGGTGTTGGTCATCGTGCGCGACGTCACGCCATAGATCACCGGAATTTGTAAAAGCCCGAGAGCAGGCAGTGTAAAACGCGGTGGGAATGAGCGGGGCAAACGTGCTGATGTAGGCGCCGTGATCGGCATAGGTCTCGACATGCAAGGCCGGTGATCTTGCCGTCGTTCGTCACACCCAGCTTGGCGCTGGTCACATGGTCGCGCCCCTGGCTGTCGGTCACGCTGGCCTCGCTGCGCGTGCTGACCCACTTGACCGGGCGGTTTATTTTGCGCGCCACCCAGGGCACGATGATCTTCTTCGGGGTAATGGAAAATCTTGCTGCCAAATCCGCCGCCCACATCTGGCGAGATGACGCGCAGTTTGTTTTCGGGGATGCCCAATGTAAACGCGCTGAGCAGCAGGCGGATGGGGTGGGGGTTCTGGCTGGTTGTCCACACCGTCATCTCTTCGGTATCGAATTCCACTGCGCCACGCAAGCGCGCGGCTCCATCGCATTGGGGATCAGGCGCTGATTAATTAAATCCAATTCGATGACGCGGTCACTGGCGTTCAACGCGGCCTGCACGGCGGCTTTGTCGCCCAGCGGCCATTCGTAGGTCATGTTGCCGGGCACGTCGTCGTGCACCGGGTGGGGTTGCTGGCGGCGGCCTTTGCGCCAATCACGGCGGGCAGCGGCGTGTAATCCACATCAATCAGTTCGATGGCATCTGCGGCAATCGCTGCGCTCTCGGCTACCACACAGGCCACACCATCGCCTACGTGGCGCACCTTGTCGCCCACGGGCATCAGCGCCCAACGGGCAGGCACCTTAATGTTCGGCACGTTCCAGCCGCAAGGCAGTTTGCCTGCGCCGCCGTCAATCAAATCCTGGCCCGTAAAGATGGCGATCACGCCGGGCAATGCTTTCGCCCTCGATACATCAATGCTATTGATGCGGGCGTGGGCATATGGGCTGCGTTTTACGGCCAAATAGCTCTGGCCCGCCAACGAAATGTTGGCCACATAGCCGCCCCTGCCTTGAATAAAGCGCGGGTCTTCCACGCGCTTCACGGGTTGTCCAATAAGTTTTGCCATCTATTTCACCGCCCTTTTCACCATCTCAACCTGGGCCTGCTGCACAGCCTTCACAATATTTTGGTAGCCCGTGCAACGACAAATGTTGCCTTCCAACTGGTGTCGAATCTCATCTTCGCTGGCGTTGGGGTTGCGCTGCAACAAGTGGATGCTGCTCATAATCATGCCAGGTGTGCAATAGCCGCACTGCAAACCGTGTTGATCCCAGAATGCTTGTTGCATGGCGTGCAAGCCGCCGTTGGCGATGCCTTCGATGGTCGTCACCGCACTGCCATCGGCCTGCGCCGCCAGCACGGTGCAACTCTTCACGGCCACGCCATCCATGTGTACGGTGCAACTGCCGCACTGGCTGGAATCGCAGCCAATGTTGGTGCCGGTCAACCCCAACTGATCGCGCAGAAAATGCACCAGCAGCGTGCGGGGTTCAACGTCTTTCGTCTGCTCCGTCCCGTTTACATTAATCGTTACCTTCATAGATCAAAAGCCTCCTTCATACTAACTTCATACTAATTAGTAATTACAAATTACTTCCTGCCACTTGCCAACAAAAAACGCCAGCCGCACTTGTGTGCAAACTGGCGTTTTCTTTACAAAGAGAAAGGCGCAACGACCAATCCGTGAATGTCTGCGTGAATGTGTTGAAGGGGCTGTCCTTCTAAATCAACATTCACCAATGCTCGACTTGGAGTTTGAGTGTTGCGCCTCATGCACAGGATTTAATGACGGGGGTGGGAAGTTGTCAAATCAGCAATCATATTTTCACCCCACCACATCAAACCCATCCAGCACAAACGCAAAGTCAAACGCAATCTCTTTCAGAAAATCGAACCGGCCCGATGAGCCAAAGTGCCCGGCGTTCATGTTGGTCTTTAGCAGCAGCGGGTTGTGATCGGTCTTTAGCTCGCGCACTTTGGCCGCAAATTTGGCTGGCTCCCAATACTGCACGCGCGGGTCTACCCAGCCCGCCTTCAGCAGCAGCGCCGGGTAATTCGTCTCGCGCACGTTGTCGTAGGGTGAGTATGACTTCATGTAGTCATAAAACTTTTGGTCTGCCGGGTTGCCCCACTGCTCCCACTCCTGCGCCGTCAGCGGAATGCTGGCATCGCTCATGGTGCTAATCACATCCACAAACGGCACATCGGCAATTACGCTGCAAAACAAATCGGGCCGCATGGTCATCACTGCGCCCACCAGCAACCCACCCGCGCTCTTGCCCTGTATCGCCAGCCTGTCCGGCGATGTAAAGCCCAGCGCGATTAAATGCTCGGCGCAGGCGATGAAATCCGTAAACGTGTTCTTCTTGTTCATCAGCTTGCCATCGTCATACCACTGCCGCCCCATCTCGTTGCCGCCACGAATGTGCGCAATGGCAAACGCCACCCCGCGATCCAGCAAACTGAGCCGGTTGGCGTTAAACGCCGGGTCTACCGGCGAGCCATACGAACCATAGCCATACAGCAGCAGCGGCCCCGGCTGCCCAAAGCCTTTGCGATACACCAGCGAGATCGGCACCTGTGCGCCATCGGGCGCAGTTGCCCATATGCGTTCAGATTGATATTGCGTCGGCGTCGTAGCCGCTCGGTATCTCGTCCTGCTTGCGCAACTGCCACGCGTGCGCCGCCAAATCAAAATCCACAACAGAGTTGGGTGTAACCAGCGAGGTGTAGGTAAGGCGCACTGTGTTGGAGGCGTAGTTCTGATGGCTGTGCGTAGACCACGTGAACGTCGGCTCTGGAAATTCAACTTCGCGCACCTCGCTCAAATCCAGCTTGCTGTAGCGAATGCGCCGCAGCCCGCCCTCGCGCTCCAACCGCACCAACGCACTCTGGAACGGAATCACTTTTTGCAAAAACACATCGGCGCGATGCGGAATCATCTCGCGCCAGTGGTCTTTACTCGTAGCGTTTACCGGCGACATCATCAGTCGGAAGTTCACGGCCTGCCAATTTGTCACCACCAAAAACTTCTCGCCGTCATGCTCTACCTCGTATTCCAAATCCTTATCACGCGGGTGGAACACCGCAAACTCGCCTTCAACGCCCGGCGCGTCTGCTGGCAGCGTTCGCACCTCGGTGCAGCCAAAGGCGTGTAGGTTGATGAGGACGTAAGCATCGTTGGCGGTCTTGTCTACATAGATGCTGAATAACTCATCGGCCTCGTGGTGCATCAGCTTGTCTTGGGTTTGCTCTGTGCCCAACACATGCCGCAATACTTTGTAGGGGCGTTTGGCTGCATCCAGCACAGTGTAAAAAAAGCTGCGGCTGTCGTTGGCCCACGCCAGGCCGTAGGTCGTTTCAGCAATCGCCAGCGGCAGCACCTCGCCGGTCTGCATGTCTTTGAGGTGAATCGTATAGACCTCATCGCCTTTGACATCCACCGAATACGCCAGCCAGCGGTTATTGGGGCTGGGCGCAAACACGCCCACGCGGAAATAGCTGTGGCCCTCGGCCATCGCATTCTGATCCAACAAAATCTCTTCCCCTGCCCCATCACCTGCGTGCTTGCGGCAGCACCGCCGGTATTGCAGGCCTTCCTGCGTGCGGGCGTAATACACATAATCGCCACGCTGCTCCGGCACGCTCACATCCGTTTCTTTGATGCGCCCGCGCATCTCTTTGTAAAGCCGCTCTTGCAACGCCTCGGTGTGCGCAGTCATGGCTGCACAATAGCCATTCTCCTCGTTCAAGTACGCCAGCACGCTGGGGTCTTCGCGGTAGCGCATCCAGAAATAATCATCGGTGCGCGTTTCGCCATGCTGGGTTATGGCGTGGGGGCGTTTGGGGGCGGCGGGCACATTTGTTGTGAGCATTTCGTTCATGCCCGCGACTTTAACATTACCAATCCCTACCAATCCCGCAAAATCGCCGCGCTCAACGCCGCCCGCTCGGGCAGACTGCTCAGCAGCACGTTCTCGTGCACGGCATGGGCGCCATCACCCACCGCCCCCAGCCCGTCCATCGTCGGTGTGCCAATGTCGGCAGTAAACGAGGCATCGCTGCCGCCGCCGCTGGGGCCATGCGCAATGTCGAGGCCGATGGCCTGGGCTATCTGCTGAATGCGGGTCAAAGGTTTGCAAACGGCCTTCATCACACGGCATGGGTGGCCGGTCGGGTTCGCCCTGCACTTCCAGCGTCGCGCCTTTCAGCGCGGGTTGCAAATCGCGCAAAGTGCTCATCACCCATTGCGCATCCTCGCGGCTGGTCACTCGCGTGTCCACAAACAGCTCGGCGTAATCGGGAATCACATTGGTCACCCCGCCGCCTTTGATCGCGCCCACAGAAAACGTGGTGCCGCGCGGGTAATCGGTCAGCGCCTGAATTTTGATCACCTGCTGCGCTAACTCCTGGATGGCGTTGATGCCCTCGGCGTGATTGCCGCCCGCATGCGCCGCCTTGCCCCGCGCAATGATCTTGTAGGTGCCGGTGCCTTTGCGCGCGCTCTTTCAGGCGGCCATCGGCCAGCGCAGGCTCCATCACCAATGCCAGCGCTGCGCCGCGGGCCAAATCTTCAATCAAGGCGCGGCTGGTGTCGCTGCCGGTTTCTTCATCTGATGTAAACACGAGCCGAACTTCGCGCTTTGGAAACACGTCTAATTCGCGCAACGCCCGAATGGCAAACAGCGCGATGACATGGCTGGCCTTCATATCGTACGAACCCGGGCCATAGAACCGTCCGCCTTCTATGCGCACAGGCCGCTGCGCCAACGTGCCAGCGGGATGCACTGTATCCATGTGCATAAACATGGCGATGGGCGAGCCGCCGCCCTTGTTCCAGGTTCCCACCACATGGTTGCCCGTTATCTCTTGCGGGTGCATGGCAACGTCCGCGCCCAGGTCGGCCAGCTCACGGTGAATCACACGGCCCACTGCATCCACGCCCTGCTTCTCGTGGGTCTGAGATTCGATGCTGACGATTTCGGTCAGCAAATCGGTCATGCTGGGCAATTGAAGTTTGAGGAGGTTTAGGAGTTCTGACATAGAAATTCTTTGACTACGGTTACAAATTCATCGGTCTTTTCCACCATCGGCAAATGCCCGCATGGGTCTATCCAAACCAGCTTGCCATTTGGCACGCGCTCAATCGTAAATTGCGCATTGCGCGAGGGCATGATCTGATCCTGCGGCGTGGCAATCATCAGTGTTGGGCAATTTATCTTTGCCAGGTTCTCGAACGTGTCCCAGCCTAACGAGGAATGCACGGTTAAGTTCGCTGCCGTCTCGTCCATCTGGTTAAAGTCGCTCAAGCCATCGCGCAGCACTTGCAGGTTGGGTTGCTGATGAAAGTAACGCCCCGAAATGCTGCGTGCGATGAAATCGCTGTTAGCAAACGGCAGGGCGCGCATCTTCACCATCAGCCCGGTCACCTTGTGGGCAAAGCGCACGAACTTGCGCTCGCGCTCGTCTTTGAAAGTGCTGAAGTTGGACAGCACCAGCTTGCTTACTCGCGCAGGTTGCTCGGCGGCCATAGCCACCGCAATGCCACAGCCATAGCTGTGGGCGACGATGTCTACTTGATCCAGCTCAAGCGCATCGAGAAACCGAAACAAGATTTCTGCCAAACCTGTGATGCGTGTAAATTTTGCTTCTGCGCACCAAGCGGGTGGCGAAAAGCCAAACCCCGGCAAATCGGGCGCGATGCAATGGTGATGCAGATAAAACTGGCGCATGGCGGGCAGCCAGTAGCGCGAGGCCCCGCCCCAGCCATGCAGCAGCAACATGGGCTTGTTTCGCGCACTGCCCAGCGAACGATAGGCGATTTCCAGGCCGTTAAATGAATCGTCTGAATTCCGGTGGTGGGTCACTCGTGTTCGTCTGGCATCAGTTTAGAATACTAGCATCTACTCCCATCTAATAAAAACAAAAATGGATACTTATTCAAACAAGCCCAATGTAACCAACAGCGAACACACTACACCCAGCGAATCACATCAACGCGCCAAAGTTGATGTGATTAAAGTGTCCGCCAATTCTCGTTCCACCGCCGTTGCCGGTGCCATTGCCGGTGTTGTGCGCGAACATGGCCGCGCCGAGGTGCAGGCCATCGGCGCAGGCGCGGTCAACCAATCCATGAAAGCCGCCGCCATTGCGCGAGGCTATCTGCTGCTGGATGGCATCAACGTCGTCGTTATTCCCTCGTTCTCGGATGTCGCCATCGATGGCAGCGAACGCACCGCCATTCGCCTGACTGTTGAGCCGCGCTAATCACTCAAATTCGCTTTGCGCACCGATCTTCATTGCCACACCACCGCCTCCGATGGCACACTTGCGCCCGCCGCGTTGGTAAAGCTGGCGCACGCAGCGCGACATTGGCGTGCTCGCCATCACCGACCACGACACGGTGGCCGGGCACGCCGAAGCCATTGCCGCAGGCGAGGCGCTGGGCGTGCGCATTGTTGCGCGGCATCGAAGTCAGCGCACTCTGAGCGACGAGGGCAAAGAAGTGCATGTGCTGGGCTACGGCGTACAGCCCGACGATGAGGCCACGCGCACCCGAATCGAATGCCTGCGCGATGTGCGCGAGGCGCGGGCCAAAGCCTTGCTGTCCAAACTGAGTGCGCTCGGCATCGCCATCACCTTTGAGCGGGTGCAAAGCCTTTGCCGGCGATGGCATGATTGGCCGACCGCATGTGGCGCGGGCGATGGTGGAGGCCGGCGTGGTGCGCAATTTGAATCAGGCCTTTGATGAATATCTGGGCGAAGGCAAGGCCGGGTTTGTCTCGCACGAAGGGCTGACCCCGCAGCAGGCCGTTGCGCTTATTCATCGGGCGCATGGGGCGGCGGTGCTGGCGCATCCCATGCTATACAAAGGCAATTTGGATGTGTTGCTGCAGGATACGATTGCAGCCGGGCTGGATGGCATCGAGGCGTTTTACCCGGCGCACACGCGCAGAGCAGACCCAAACCTTTGTGCGCTTAGCCGAGAAGCAGGGCTTGCTGGTCACCGGCGGCAGCGATTTTCATGGGCCGATCGGCGATCTGGAAGTGTCCCTCGGCACCATTGGCTTGCCCGCAGATGCCATCGCTCAGTTGGATACCCGCATAGAATTACTAACGTGCTGCATTAACCTCGCAAACATTTTTAACACGGAGAAGCGGAGAAACGGAGGTCTAGATTTAGTAAAATAAAATCTCCGTTTCTCCGCTTCTCCGTTCCGTGAATGATGCGGCGTTCGCCGCTTTGGAGAATCATGTTCAAAAATTGGAAAGTCTGGCTTGGGTTTGTCATCAGCGCGGTCTTTCTGTATATCACCCTCAAAGATGTTCAGCTCGATCTGCTGATCGAGAGTTTCCGTAAGGCGCAGTGGGGCTGGTTGTTGTTGGGGGTGCCCGTCTGGCTGGTCAGCCTGGCGGCGCGTTCGCAACGTTGGGCGGTGTTGATGGGTGGTGCGCCGTTCTGGGTGGCTTTTCATGGCACCAATATCGGCTATGCGTTGAACATGACGCTGCCCCTGCGGCTCGGTGAAGTGGCCCGCGCATTTGCGGTGCACGACCGCACCAAAATTCCTGTCGCCAAAGTGCTGTCGTCTGTCGTTGTAGAACGCCTGCTGGATTTGGCGGTGGTGCTGGGGTTGTTTGCGGTGTCGGCCCAATTCATCGAGATGCCTGCAACCACCCAAAGCTATGTGCGCCTGGCAGGCATTGGCATGGTGGGGCTTATTTTGATTGGGGCTGTGGTGGTGTGGCAGGCCCAGCGCGTGGAAGCGCTGCTGGCAAACATTCTGCGTAAGGTGCTGCCCAAACTAAACGCCGAGCCGTGGTTGCAGCGCTTCCGCGAATTGTGCGCGGGCTTTGCCATCATTGGCACACCCGCCCGTTTTCTCTCCATCACTGCTTTACACCGTGGTGTTGTGGGCCGGGGCTTTGGCCTTCGCCTATCTCAGCATGATGGCGTTTATGCCTGCGCGGCTGGATCATGCCGGGTTGTTTCTGGTGGCGGCCAACCTGGGTGGTGCTATCCCATCGGCCCCGGGTGCGCTGGGTGTGCAAGAGGGTGCAGCCATCGCCATTCTTGCGCCGTTTTATTCCAAAGAGATTGTTTCGACCCTGTTGCCTGCCTGGGCCTTCACCTGGTCGTTCTCGCAGCGCATCGCCCTCGTCATTCTGGGCATCGTGGGTGCGCTCAGTATGGGCATTTCGTTTGCCAAACTCACGCAATCGAAACAAGTGGTGAGTGCGCATTAGGTTGGCTTGGCTCACGTGTTTCGTCTTACGTCTTGCATTGGTCTATAAGCACTCAACACAAGACGCAAGATGCAAGACGAAACACGCAGCACAACCGATAGCCCACGTACAATCCCTCCTTCATGCGCGTCCTCCAGGTTCTTACATACTATCGGCCTTACATCAGCGGTTACACCATCTATGTCGAGCGGCTCTCGCGGGCGTTGGCACAGATGGGGCATCAGGTTACGGTTCTTACCTCGCAATATGATGCGAAGATGCCGCTGAGCGAAACCGTGGATGGCGTGCAGATTGTGCGCGTGCCGGTGGCTATGCGGGTCAGCAAGGGCGTCATCATGCCCAGCTTTGGCCGCGTGGCGCGAAAGCTCATTCGCCAGCACGATATTGTGCATACGCACCTGCCGCAGTTTGACGCGGCGGGTCTGGCCGTAAACGCCAGGTTATTGCGCAAGCCTTCGCTGCTCACCTATCACTGCGATATTACGCTACCACCCTCAGCCATCAAGCTGGCGGCCCAACCGGTCATCGAGACGATGAACCAATTTGCTGCGCGGTTTATAGATTGCATCGTGGCTTACACCGATGACTACGCCCGTCACTCGCGGCTCGTTTCTGGCTTGATGCATAAGGTGCGCATCATCCCGCCGCCCGTCGAGATTCCCATCCCCACCCACGACGACGTGCAGGCCTTTAGACAAAAATGGCATTTGGGCGAACACCCGGTGATTGGCATGTGCGCACGCCTGGCCACCGAGAAAGGGGCCGAGGTATCTGGCCGACGCGTTGGAGATCGTGCGCAAAAGTATGCCAACGGCGCAGGTGGTATTCGCAGGCACCTATCAGGGCGTGTTGGGCGAGGAGGACTATGGCCGCCGCATTCTGGCACGGGTAGAAGCGCTGAATGCACAAGGGCGCTGCTGGACGTTTACCGGCCCGTTGCATGGCCGCGAGTTGGCGGCGTTTTTTGCCAGCAATGCCGTGTTTGTCACGCCCAGTTTGAATTCAACCGAATCGTTTGGCATTGCGCAGGTAGAGGCGATGATGTGTGGCGTGCCAGCAGTGTGCAGCGCATTGCCGGGCGTGCGTGTGCCCGTGCAAACCACCGGCATGGGGCAAGTAGTGCCGATTGGAGATGCGCCCGCGTTGGCTACCGCTATTTTGGAGGTGCTGACCAACCGTGCGCAGTATGTGAAACTGCGTGAGTTTGTAGAGAGCCACTACAGCACTGCCAAAACCGCAAGCCTGTATCAGAATTTGTATCAGGAAATGATCGCCAATAAACCTGCGCAAGCGCGTTAGACGCTTATCGGGCCATCTCTCTTCATGCAAGACACAATTCTCATCGTAGACGACGAGCGCAACATTGTGGTTCTGGTGGCGTTGTATGCACGGCAAGCGGGCTATGCCGTGCTGCAAGCCTACGATGGCGCGACGGCGCTGGAACTGGCCGAGCGCGAGCAACCCGCGATTGTGGTGCTGGATTTGATGCTGCCGCAAATCAATGGCTGGGATGTATGCCGACGGTTACGCCAGAAATCCGATGTGCCCATCATCATGCTGACGGCCCGTAGCGACGATGTGGACAAGATTGTTGGGCTGGAGCTAGGGGCCGATGATTACCTGACCAAGCCATTTAATCCGCGCGAACTCATCTCGCGCATCAAAGCCATTTTGCGGCGGGCAAACCGAGATGATGTGCGTGCTGATGCAGCGGTGGTGCAGGTGGGTCAGTTGCAGGTTGACTCGAATAAACGTGAAGTGACGATTGCCGGAAGCCTCATCAAACTGCGCGCCAAAGAATTTGACCTGCTGACGTTTTTAGCCGCCAATGCCACCCGCGTGTTTACGCGCGAAAAACTTCTTGAGGCCGTGTGGGGCTTTGATTTTGCAGGCGAGACCCGCACAGTGGATGTGCATGTGGCGCAGTTGCGCAAGCATCTGCAAAGCGTTGGTGAGAGTGGTGTGGAGATTCAGACCGTGTTTGGCGTGGGCTATAAATTGGTTCTCTCCTCGTAGAGACATTTCACCGGAACGTCTCTACGGTGCAAAGGTTACAATCGCCTCAACAATGCTCTATTCAGAAGCCCTCGAATTTTTATACGGCCTCGGCAATTACGAGAAGACCCCGCCCATAAATTACGATGCCAGCACCCATGATTTGGGCCGCATGGGCCAGTTGTTGGCCGCATTGGGCAACCCGCACGAGCGATTTAAAATCATTCATGTGGCGGGCAGCAAGGGCAAGGGCAGCACGTGCGCCATGCTGGCCAGCGTGCTGCGGCACATGGGCCTCAAGGTGGGCTTGTATACCTCGCCGCACCTCAGTAGCTTTCGGGAGCGCACCCGCGTAAACGGCAGTTTGATTCCACCCGAAGTCGTGGGGCTGCTGGCAGACCAGATCAAAAGTGCCATTACCAAAAAAGTAACGCAAGAGGATGGCACCGAGAAAGAAGAACGCACGCTGCCCGTGACCACGTTTGATGCAGGCACAGCGCTGGCCTTCATGCACTTCGCCCGCGAGAACGTGGATTGGGCGGTGATTGAAACCGGCCTGGGCGGCACGCTGGACAGCACCAACGTCATTACGCCGCAGGCCAGCGTCATCACCTCCATCAGCTTCGACCACATGCACATGCTGGGCCACACCCTGGCCGAGATCGCCGCGCACAAGGCGGGCATCATCAAACCTGCCGTGCCCGTCGTCAGCCAGAACCAGGTGCTGGAAGCGGCGCAGGTGATTGAGCGTGTGGCCCACGAGCGCACTGCGCCCATCACATTTCTGGGCCGTCACTGGCGCTGGACGCCCGGCGCGAGCGCCCTCAACAAGCAGACGTTTGAGGTGAAGCAGGTGAGCCTGATTCGCAGCAAGAACAAGCCGTTTGTGAATGATCTGGAAGGCTGGTACGAAATCCAGCTAAACGGCAAGCACCAGATTGACAACGCGCTGACCGTGATTGCCACGATTGATGTGCTGCGTGAAAGCCTGCGGGCCAGCGGGGTGCAAGACATTACCGCCCGGGTGGTGCGGGATGGCTTGCGCAATGCGCACTGGCCTGGGCGGTTTGAATTGCTGCGCAACGATCCGCCCGTTATTTTAGATGGCGCACACAACGTGGACAGCGTGAATAAGCTGCTGATGACGTTGGTGGAGCTGTACCCCGGCAAACGCTGGACGTTTGTGTTTGGCTGCTACAAAGACAAAGATGCTGAGGGCATGCTGAAGCAGCTTTCGGCGCGGGCCAACAAATTTATTATGACCCAGGCCGATGACAACGTGCGGGCAATGCCCGTCGACCAACTGCTGGAAATTGCGCAACGCCGTAACCTTAAAGCCACCGGCCTGCCCAAAGTGATTGACGCATTGGATGCGGCGACTGCGGCGAACGATGGCGTGTGCATTACGGGCAGCATCGCCCTGGTCGGCGAGGCCCGTGTGAAGTGGGCCATGAAGACTGGTGGGGCCATGCCGGAGACGGATTAGGGATTGGTGATTTGTTGGTAGATTTCGACGACGTTGGGCTTGGTATCCCATAGCCAATCTGTGTTGATCCAGAATCCGCTCAGAACACGCGAGCGAAAAATATAGCCATCTATCAACGGGATTGAGTAAAAACGACCCGTCGTATCGCGTTGATAGAAGTCTGCGCGGTTGCGATTGGGTCTGGGGTCAATCACCCAATACTCTTTGACCCCGGCGGCTTCGTATTCGTCAAATTTCTCTAGTCGGTCTCGTTGCACACTGTCTGTTGAGACCACTTCAATCACAATATCAGCAGCACCGATAAATGCTTTCTCGGTTTCTTCGCCAGCATTGCCGTTAAGAACCACAAAGACATCGGGTTCGCGACCATTGCCCTCTGGGGAAACGCGCATGGTGAATGGCCCAGAAAATACCTTGCCGAGTTGTTTAGCATCCACGAAAAAGCTGAGCAGGGCGATGAATAAATTAACGATCCTTTGATGTGCATTGGACGCGGGCATAAATTGAATTCCTTCTCCTGCTACCCATTCGGTTAAGCCGCCCTCAGGTTGCCAATCGAGGTAAGCCTCAAAAGTCATAGGGCGCGATTGGTTAAAGCCTTCAACAGAGGCCGGGGTATTTTGGGGACTGAGAACCGGACTGATTTCATTCATCTGTCTGAAGTGATTATAGGGCGAGTAAAGTCTTGTTTACACTGATCTTCGTGGCAGAATGCCGCGAAGGGTTGTTTTACCGTGCGCGACGGGGATTGGTGAATGGAGATTCAAATGCACTCCCCATTCACCAATCCCCATTCACCCAGTCGTGCTACTTTCTCAACAGCGGCAAGAACACCCTCACCCCCTGCTTGTCCATCTTGATGTTCAAGTCCGTCACCGCAGGCGGCACGCCCACCAGCGGGCTGATCACCGTCTTGTAACCGGTCGCCTCGACTTTGATAAACCAGCAGCCCTTTGCCACGTTCCAGCCGTAGTAGCCAATGCTGTTGGTCTTCTGCGGGTTGATCACGGGCGAAATCTCGCCCGGATCAAACAGCAGATCGGGCAGCACACCGCTGGCCAGGTTTGCGGCGGGCAGGCTGTCCCAATTGCCGCCTGCGCCGCCGGGGCGAGTGTCAATCGTGCGGCATTGTTTGGTCACGCTGCCTTCATCGGGCAGCGCGCCGGGCACTTTGTAGAGCGTGACTGTGGCGTTCTCGATGACCTGGCCGGTGGCGCGATCACTGACGATGCCGCTGGGGTCGTAAAGCTCGACATCGAACCACGGCCATTCCACGATGATGTCATCGCCATCGCCGCAGGTTGTGCCGCAGATGATCACGACAATGATCAACCGGCCCGTCCACCAGGTCGCTCACCTGGGATGGTGAGTCCCAGTCGCTGGTCGAATCCGAGGTCACCGTCTCGACCATGTCATAGCCAATGGCATAGCTGATGCGGACTTTGATGATGGTGGTTTTGACGTTGGTGCTGTTGACGCCGGGCAATTTCAGTTTGTTCATCGGGAAACTCACCCTCATTGGCGAGCGCTTTACGCGGGCCATGCGCACCACTGGTTTGCCATTGGCGTTGGTGCTGATCGAGCCTGTGGATGCGGAGATTGACCCGCCGCCACTTGCCCCGCCGCTCACCCAAGCGGGCGCTGTTGCGACCACGACTGTAGTTGCCGCGCTGTTGTCGCCCAGGTCGGGATCGGCCAACCCGCTGCTGACGCTGGCCGTCGCCGCCAGTTGCCCGTCCACGATTGGCTGCGCAGTGATGGTGACGACCTGGGTGGTGCTAAACGGCATGGCGCCGACCACACAACTGACCACGCCGCTGGCGTTGGCGCAACTGCCCTGCGAGGCCACTGCCGATTCAAAAGTCCAGGCCGAGGCGGGCAGCAGGCTGCGCAGCGTAACGGTTGGCGCGCTGCTGCCGCCGGTGTTGGTGATGGTGGCGATAAAGCGCACCGAGGTGTTTGTGGTCACCGAGGCACGCGAGGCCTTCATGTCCATGACCAGATCGGCCTGCGGGCCGCTGTTGTTGAGCAGCACCGGATGCAAAAAGCGCGAGGCACCGCCGCTATAGTAGGCGGGGATGATGTCGGGTTTGCCATCGCTGTTGACATCGCCCGCCAGCACGCCCGTGAGGCCGGTGCTGCCCTGCGGCAGATAGATCGGCGGACCAAAGGTGCCATCGCCTTTGCCAGCGAATACCATGATGCCAGAATTGATGCCGCCATACGTGAAGACTGTGGCCACAATATCGGGCTTGCCATCTCCGTTGAAATCGGCCAGTTGTGCTTGGTTGCTGCCAAAGTTATCGGCGATCTTGGCTGGGGCCAGGAAACTGCCATCGCCCAGGCCCTTGGCAAAGTAGATCGCGTTGCCGGAAGTCAACAGATCGAGCTTGCCATCGCCATCCAGGTCGCGTAAGAACATGTTGGTAACTCTGACCATAGCCGCTGCCGACCGAGACCGCCGCGCCAAAGGTGCCGTTGCCGCGCCTTATGAAACTCGAGGTTGTCGGTTGGCGCCGCTGTAGCTGTGGTTGAGCAGATCGACTTTGCCGTCACCGTCCAGGTCGCCAGCGTAAAACTCGACAAAGTTCTGGCTCACCAGCCGGTGTATTGGTCAGTGTAAAAAACGGCGTATTTACGATGCTCGTGCTGGTGGGGAACGGATACAGAAATATCTCAATGCCGCTGGCGTGTCTGAGCGCCAGATCGAGCTTGCCATCGCTGTTGAAGTCGCCCAAAGCCTGAGTTTGACCGTTGGCATTGCCAAAAAATCCGTTCGATGGCGTGCGGAAGGCCGAGCCAGTAAACGTGCCGTTGCCGTTGTTCATGATGACGGTCGGCAAAATCTGCCGAAAGACCGCATCCAGCTTGCCATCGCCATTGATGTCGCCGAGAGTGATGCCGTCATAGCGCCGGGCCGACCGGCGCCGCCGTCAGCCCGGAGGTGATGAAGGTGCCATTGCCGATGCCAGGTTGCAGCACGGGCGAGCCGAAGCTAATGTTGAGAAGATCCAATTTGCCGTCGCCCGTAAAGTCGGCCAAGGCAAGCGACCGCGCATTGTCCAGCGCCGTTGCTAAAGCCATCCTCAACCATGCGCGGCGAGGCAAATTCGCCATTGCCTTTGCCGAGGATGAGGCTGATGCCGCCGGGAGTGTCGCGGCTTGTGAGGGCGATGGCAATGTCCGCAATGCCATCGCCGCTAAAGTCACCAGCCACCGAAGCGCCGTTGATGGCGCGGTCGATATACAGCGTTGCCCGGCTGGTGCCACTCGCTGCGATCCAGCGTCGGCGATTGGTAAACCCGTTGCCGGTGCTGATCAACGTGGTCACGTTGTTCTCGCCATTGTTATTGAGGATGACCACATCCGGCTTGCCATCGCCGTTGAGATCAGGCGGGGCGTTGTCGCCGCTGGTGTCCAAGACATCGTTATTTAGCAGGCTGTCGATGTAGTTGGCTGGCGGCGGGGTCTGAAAGGTGCCATTGCCGTTGCCCTGCACCAGCACGCCATAGAAACAGGTGGGACCACCCAGGCTACAGTTAGTGCCGGTAGCAAACACATCCAGCTTGCCATCGCCGGTGTAATCGGCCAGGGCCAGCGACATCATCGTCATACCGCCGATCGAAATTTGCTGCGGCACTGCCGGGAATGCGCCTGAGCCGTTGTTCAGCATCAGCCCAAACTTGGTTTCTCCCCAGCCGTGATAGACGATGTCCGCCTTGCCATCGTTGTTCACATCGCCCAGCGAAACGCTGTTAAGCGGGCTATGCGCGTCATAGCTGACGGGGGTCTGGAAACCGCCGTTGCCCGCGCCAAACGCCACCATGATCTTCTTGTCGTCCGAGCGAGCGACGATGTCCAACTTGTTATCCCCGTTCAGATCGGCGGCGTTGATGCAGCCGACTTTGGAGGGGAAGGTCGTGGTGATGACCTGCGGCTGAAAGCTGCCATCGCCCCGCCCCAGCATGACCGCTACGGTTTTGAGGGTGTAGGCGGCTGTGGCGATATCGAGCTTGCCATCGCCGTTGAAATCGCGGGCGATTGGGCAATAAGGTGCCGGGGTCGGTTGGATAGCCCCGCGCTAGAACGCTGAGCGGGCGCAACTGGGCTGCGCCCTGGAAGCTGCCATCGCCATTGCCCAGGCTTAGATAAACAAAGCCGTTGTCCGGGTCGCTGGCACGTTGCTTGATGCCGGTGCCGACCAAGTCCAGCTTGCCATCGCCGTTAAAGTCGCCTTTGCTGAGATAGGTGATGCCAAACGATGGGTAGTCTGCGGTGCGCAGCACGTTGAGCGGGATGACAAACGAGATGCCGTCGCCCGCCGCTGTCGGTGCGGCGGGTGCAAGGGGCGGCGGGGCCACAGCCAGTGGCATCGCCAGGGCTGGGCTGCCGCCCACCGCCCCCAGCACCGATGTGGCAAGCACCAGTGCTATGCCGAGTTGAATTATCTTTTGCATGGTTGTTACTCCTGTTGTGTTTTGAACTTCTTACTGAGTTGACTTGGTTGAATGTTCGAAGGTGATGGTTTTCTTTTATGGCGCCGCCTCTTCACTCTGGTTTGCAACTGGTTGCGCAGCAATTGCAGGCACTCATCGGCGCTGGCAAACGTGGCAAACCAGCCCTCCTCGCAGGTGGGTTCACTCATCTGGCCTCGCAGCGCTGTCGCTGAATCGTCCGTGTCACCTACAACAAAACGGATAACAAAAGTGCGCGAGGTAGTGCGGGGCAAACCTTGTCTGCATTTCACCTGCGCAGGGTAAGGTGGGGTAGTTAACAAACGGTCAACAGCGCACCAGCATGAGGCGACAGGTAGGGGCGAAGCATTCGGGAATGCAACTCAACAAACTCGATTGGGGTTCCGAATGCTTCGCCCTGATTACGGTATAGAAATGCCCGGGTGCGGGCGAAGCATTCGGGTGTTCGACGGCTATTCGAAAGTCGGTTGGCGCTCACCGCCATCGGCTGGAAGCCGACGGCTACTGGAAGAAAAAGCCCGCGAAGCGGGCTTACCAACCGGAGGCGTTGGCTTTAGCCAATGCCGTATGACGCCAAAATTGGACTTTCGAATAGCCATAGGTGTTCGACGGCGTTTGGTGCGCGGCATTCGCCGAATGCTTCGCCCCTACTTATGCCGTTACTACGCAGAAGGTCTTAAATCTCTTCGCCCTTTTGCAGCCGCTTCGCCAGCCATTCACCCAGTGGCGAGAGTGGCACGCCCAGCTCACGGTGTAGCGCGGCGGTGCATGCCGCATACGTCTTTAGCGCCAGCGCCCGGTTGCCCTGCCGTGCCTGGGCGCGCATCACCACGTGATACGCCTCCTCCAGCCACGGCGCGGCAGCAATGGCGCGCTCGGCCCAGTTGGCCGCCTCGGCGGTCTGGTTTAGGTTGAGCCGCGCCTGCGCCACATAGAGACACCCCTGCACATACAGACTGAGCAACCGCTCACGCGGTGCAATCGTCCAGGCTTCATACTGAAACTCCTGCAGCAAGGTCTTGTAGTTCAGCAAGCAGGCCGTCAGCTCTGCGCTCACTGGCCACACCTCGTGGTCTTCGGCCTGGTCCAAAGTCTGGCGAACCACGCGCTCGAATTCGGTGATATCAACCCTCACCCCCAACCCCTCTCCCGTTCTGACGGGAGAGGGGCTTTGCGGTGCAAACACATACACCTCACCCTCTACGCTGTAATACCGCGCCGGGGTTTTGGCGCGCAGGTTTGGCTCAATGGCCTTGCGCATCCAGCTCAGCGTGGTCTTTAGCGAGCCACGTGCGGCGTGCGGGTCGCTATCGGGCCATAGGTCTTCAATGATCTGGTCGCGGGTGAGCGACCGGCCTGCGTTGACCGCCAGGTAGGCCAGCAGTTTGCGGGCGGCGGGGCGGGCCCAGTCCTTTTCGGGGATGGGTTGTGCGCCGCGCTTTACCGCCAGATCGCCCATGAGCTGAATGTGCAACAGCGGCGGCGTTGTAGCTTCAAGCGTGTCGAGCGCGGACTCAATCGCGCTCCGGGTTGCTTTGCTCAACGCTTTGTCGCCCAACAGGTCGTCCAACACGGGTATGGCCTGTTCGTTGCCGATGATGGCCAGAGCATTGGTTATGCGCACCGCAGCCGAAGCAACAGGAGACCGCGAGGACACACCCGGTTTCGTTAAGAAACCTGGTGTGTCCTCGCGCGTTAGCAACGCTACCAACGAACTAATGTCGCCAATCTCTTTTAGGGCGACGAGGCTTTCTGTTTCTGCCAGCCCCTCGGCAACACATAAACTCCAGAACTGCGCACCCAGCTCTGGCTCACGTGTAATCAAAACGCGCTGCAACGAATCTCTGGCGCACAAGCGCAGCACCGCCAGCGCGTGCTTGCGCCAGCGCAGATCGCTGGCCTCGTAACACGTCAACGCCAGCAACGCACGCCATCGCACCAAAAACGCCCGCGCCCGCATACCGGCATGGCCCGCCAGGCTGAGGCGCGCGGCTGCAACCCAATCCTGCCCCAACCGTTGGCTGGCGATGGCCCGCTCCAGGCCCAGGGCCGCCTGGTAGAACGGCACATCGTTTATTTTTGGCAGCAACTCGTCGGCATATTCGATGCAGTCCTGGTATTGCCCACGCTTGCGGAAAAGCCATGCCCGCGCCCATGCCTCGCAGGCCAACACATCCAGTCTGTTTTGGGTGCTGGCATGCACGTCATCCAGCCACGTGCTGGCGTGCGCGAAGTCGCCCATGCCAATCGCCAGCATGGCTTCGTACCACGCCTCCCAGACCTTGTCGCTGTTGGCATGCTCCAGTTGGGCATCGGCCTGGTGCAGGTCTTTTAAGGCCTGGCGCAAGGCAGCCCAATCCCCCAGGTTTTCGTGCAGCCCGGCCCAACATAACTTGTGCAAACTGCGAAAGTTGGGCTTGTCGGCACAAAACGCATCGTTGGTGCGCAACAACCTGCGGGCCTCATCAAACTGCCCCAATGGTTGAAGAATGAGAAATGCCAGATTGTCTTGCACTTGATAAACCTGCATGGCAGTGCCCATGTCCTGGGCCAGAGCCAACGATTGCTCGTAAGCGCGTTTAGCCTCGCCAAAGTGGTTGAGTTCAATCTGCGCACTCGCCAGGCCATTGAGCAACAACTGGCGTGTGGCTGGGCTGGCGGCCTGCTCGCGCAAGGCTTCGTGGTACATCGCAATGGCTTCTTTGGGGTTGCCTTCGTGTCGCACGGCATTGGCAACCGTGCCCACCACCCAGGCCCGCACATTGCCGTCGGGATGGGCCTGGGCGTGGCGCAGCGCCTCTTGCAACATTGGGCGCATCTCGTCCAGCGCGTTTGCCTCCAACAACAGTCGCCCAGCCCGCGCCAACATAAGCGGATGTTTGGCGCGCATTTCGGGTGGCAAGGCCATGACCCAACGCGTAAACGTGCGATAGCGATTGGTGTCCCAAACCCAGTGCGGGTCAAGTTTGCGATCCATCAACTCGACGACGCGCTCGTGTTGTTGGGCCAGCAGCGCGTGTTCGATTGCGCTCGGCACATCGCCTTGCATTTCAAACCAATCCGTCAGGCGTTGCATTTCGTGTGCATAGGCATCGGGTGCAGCCCGCTTGCGGCGGGCCAGCAAAAATTCGCGCACCAGGTCGTGATACTTAAACCAGCCCGGAGCACCTGACGCATCAACAGGTTCGATAAACAAATTCCGGCGCTCGGCGTCTTGGCGCAACGCGGTGGCTTGGGGGATGGGGATGCCGAGGGCGAAGGCAGCTAGCTCGTCGTTGAACCGCATAGGCAACGCAGTGGCCTGTACAAAGCCAAACAGCTCACGCGGCAACAGGCGAATCATGCGCTTGCCCAAATAGCTCAGCAGCGCGTCGTCGCCGCCGTCGTCTACCTGGGCCGCGGCGTTGAGCAGGCGGCTTTGCAGTGTATGGCTGGCCCCGGCCAGTTGGCGCACCAACACCGAGACCATGAGCGGCCAGCCTTTGGTGCGCACTCGCCACTGTTCGGCGGCTTGCGGGGTTAAGCCCTTTAGTTCGCTTAGCAGTGCGGCAGATTCCTGCGCTGTAAAGGCCAGGTCCCCTGTGTCGAACACGGCGCACTGCGCAGCCCAATCCACCACAGGGCACATGCGCCCGCACAACACCAACCGCGCAGGCGTGTGTAGCTGCTGGGTTAGCCACGCCAGCGATTCGACTGCGCCGTGCAAATGATGGACATCGTCCAGCAACATGGTCCCGCCCGTTCGCAGCAACGGCGTTAAGCGCGTTTGCAAAAGGTCCGGGTCGGTATCGGCCAGGGTGAGTTGAACGTGGTGGGTGGCCGGGCGCTGCACAACCAATGCCCGCAGCAGGGTGCTTTTGCCATAGCCAGCGGGCGCCACAATCAACACATGCTGTTCGCGCAGCGCATCGGTAATGCGGCGCAGCAGCCTGGTGCGGTGGAGGGTGTGAGATGGGGCAGGATGAGACATGGATTTGGGAATGAAGACCGGTGATAAGTCAGCCGATGATAACGTTTAGAGAGGGGCGAGTAAAATCCAACTCGCTCACGACACTGTAAAGTCGCAGCCTTCACGTCATGCAACAATTTCAACCTCAGTTTCAATCCCAATACCCCCAGGACACCGACATGCGCGGCTGGCTGATGGCTGCCAGCTTTGGCAATGGCTTGCCCCATGCTGCCGAAGGTGAAACCAAGCTGCCCGATGTGTTTGAAGTGCCGGTGTTGCCCATGCGCGACCAGATGGTTTACCCACGAGCAGTGTCGCCGCT
Organism: uncultured Actinomycetes bacterium; assembly: GCA_963847945.1. GTDB lineage: Bacteria > Actinomycetota > Acidimicrobiia > Acidimicrobiales > Ilumatobacteraceae > JANMJD01. The sequence goes on along the minus strand of CAWKBX010000020.1, from coordinate 14,803 downwards.
TAAACGTGGGGCGCGAGCGCAGTTTGCGGGCGTTGGATGTGGCGAACGAATTGGGCTTTGTGGTGACGGTGGCGCAAAAGAGCGCCACGATAGACGAACCGCGCACCAGCGATATGTATGAGTTTGGCACGGTGTGCGATGTAGGCCGCATGTTGCGCATGCCCGATGGCACGGCCAGCGTGTTGGTGCAGGGTCGGGCGCGTGTCAAAATTTTGACGTGGACGCAAGCCACGCCGTATTTGCGGGCAAAGGTTCAATTGATCCCTGAGCCGTTGTTGCATTCGCAAGCGACAGAAGCGCTGATGCGGGCGGTGCTGGCTTTATTCGAGCGCGTGGTGACGTTGAATGAAAATATCAACGAGGAAGCGTTTGTGTATGCCATGAACGTCTCCGAAGCGGGCTGGCTGGCGGATCTGATTGCGCAAGCGTTACCCATCAGCATGGCCGACCGGCAAGCCATTTTGGAGACGGTGGAGCCAAACGCGCGGCTGCAAAAACTCAGCACCATCTTGGCGCGCGAGTTGGACGTACTTGAGCTAGAGGACAAGATTCAGGCCAACGCGCAGAACGAAGTGGACAAGCACCAGCGCGAGTATTACTTGCGCGAGCAGTTGCGGGCCATTCAAACTGAGCTGGGCGAGATGGACGGCGACCTGCGTGATGTGGCTGGCCTGCGCGGGCGTTTGGAAGCCAAGCAAATGCCCGATGCCGCCAAAGCCAAAGCAGGCGACGAAATCGTGCGGCTCGCGCAGTTGCCGACGATGGCCCCGGACGCCGGTGTGGTGCGCAGCTACATTGAATGGCTGCTGGATTTGCCGTGGCACGAGCAGACCGAGGACAACCTGGATGTGCGGCACGCCGAGCACGTCCTCAACGAAAAACATTTTGGGCTGCCCAAAGCCAAAGACCGCATTCTGGAATACATTGCCGTGCGCAGGTTAACGCAACAGAGTGGGCAAAAGATGCGCAGCCCGATCATTTGTTTTGTGGGGCCACCCGGCACGGGCAAGACCAGCCTGGCCCGCAGCATTGCCGATGCACTGGGCCGCAAATTTGTGCGCATGAGTGTGGGCGGCGTGCGCGACGAGGCCGAGATTCGCGGCCACCGCCGCACGTATATTGGCGCGTTGCCAGGCCGCATTTTGCAGACCATGAAGCGGGCTGGCACGGTGAACCCGCTGTTTGTGCTGGATGAAATTGACAAGTTGGGGGATGATTTTCGCGGCGACCCCAGCGCGGCGTTGCTGGAGGTGCTAGACCCGGAGCAGAACTCGGAGTTTGAGGATCACTATTTGGATGTGCCGTATGACCTGAGCAAGGTGCTGTGGGTGACGACGGCCAACCGTGTGGATTCGTTGCCAGCGGCGTTGTTGGATCGCATGGAAGTGATTGAATTTCCGGGCTACATTGAGGAAGAGAAGCTGGAGATTGCGCGGCGTTATTTGGTGCCGCGCCAGTTTAGCGAGAACGGTTTGCAGTCGGGGCAGTTGGCGTTTGGGGATGAGGCGATCAAGCGCATCATCCGTGAGTACACCTATGAGGCTGGGGTGCGCGAGCTGGACCGCATGATTGCGACGGTGTGCCGGAAGACCGCCCGCAACGTGGCCGAGAGCAAGAAGTATGCCCATCGCGTCAACCCCGATCACCTGAATAAATATCTCGGCCCGCCGCAGTTTGATTGGGGCAAGATGGACGAGGTAGACCAGATTGGCGTGGCGAATGGCGTAAGTTGGAGCGAAGGCGGTGGCGATTTGCTGCCCATCGAGGTGACGCTGGTGGAAGGCAAGGGCGCGTTAACGCTGACGGGTTCGTTGGGCGATGTGATGCAGGAGAGCGCGCAGGCGGCCCTCAGCTATGCCCGCGCCCGCGCCAAAGATTTTGGCATTGCGCCCAAAGTGTTCGAGAAGAACGATATTCATATTCATGTGGCTGAGGGGGCGGTGCCGAAAGATGGCCCCAGCGCGGGCATCACAATTGCGACGGCCTTAATCAGCGCCCTCACCAAAACCCCGGTGCGGCGGGATGTGGCCATGACCGGCGAGATTACGTTGCGAGGTCGGGTGTTGCCCATCGGCGGCCTCAAAGAAAAGTTGTTAGCCGCGCATCGGGCTGGGCTGCGCACGCTCATCATGCCCAAAAAGAACACCAAAGACTTGGAAGAAGTGCCAAAGAAAGTGCTGCGCGAGGTGCGCCTAGTGCTGGTTGCTTCGATGGATGAAGTGATTCAAGCTGCAATTGCAGGCGAACTAAAGCCACTGCCGAAGAAGGCGAAGCGAGTTGTGCGCAAAGCCCAAGCACCTGCCCGACGCAAACAACCGCGCAAACTGGGTCGCTAGCTAGCATTGATCTTGCGTGCCTCTTCCGGCGTGTGCTTGTTCATGTCTGCCGCCACACCCGTCTCTACAAAAATCACACGCTCAGCAATGTTGGTGGCGCGGTCGGCAATGCGCTCTAGGCAATGCCCGGCGTGCATCAGCCACACCCCACATTCAATATGGCCGGGGTCGTTGCTCATCATCGTGGTCGTGTAAACCACCAGGTCGTTGTAGAGCTTGTCCACATGGTTATCGGTTTCGATGATGGCCTGCGCACTCTCGACATCTTTCTCAATAAAAGCCTGCGCACTTTGCTCCAACATGGTGCGCGCCACGCGATCCATTTCGCTCAGGTTGTAAGGCCCTAAGCCGCTATCGGAGCGGGAAATTTTGCGGGCCGCTTTTGCTACACCTTTGGCATAGTCGCCACAACGTTCCAACTCAACCGCTACAAAAGTTGCCGCAACCAGTTCGCGCAAATCGCGGGCAACCGGTTGCTGCGTTGCAATCGCAGTCAGGCACTCATCTTCAACGCGGTAGCGCAGTTCGTCGTTTATCTTGTCTTCCTGCTTTACTCCGCGCGCCTCATCAAAATCTCGGTTGATGAGTGACGCGACGGCGCGACCGGTTGCCGAAGCCACGTTGTTACTGAGTGTGGCGAGATCGGTACGAATCTTATTGAGTTCGTTATCAAAAAGCGTTCTTGGCATAGCAAATAAAAACCTGCAAAGTAGATTCTACTTTGCAGGTTTAACAGTGTGTTAAGCCTTTGTGCCACCAAACCTGGTTTCTTTAAGAAACAAAGTTTGGTGGCGCAAGCCTGTGCTTACATATTCTTGGCTGCGTATCCGGGGCCAGCGGTGTAGAACGCGCCGTTCCAGGGAATGTCCCCGGTCAAGTCCACTGCTTCGCCGCCTTCGGCCGTCCAGATGGTCTTGGCACCCTGTCCAATCAGGTTGAGCTGCTGACCTGGCTTCATAACATAAGCCGCCGGAACTTCGCCGTCCGGGAAGATGGCCTCATATGGGCACTCTGGCACGCATGCGCCGCAGTCAATGCAGGTGTTGGGGTCAATAAAAAACCAGGGCCATTCTTCTTCTGGCATACCCTTCACAATGCACTCAACCGGACACACATCCACGCACGCGCCATCGCGCAAACACAGGCTGGTAATGTAATGCGACATATTGAAACGGACTCCTTTAATCCTTAGTAACAATGCTTGTTTCGCTGCGGGTCGTGCCGCCTGCAAAAAGTTAACCTCGGTTAACTTCGCGGTTTATACACGATCACTTTTGAGTTGTCTAGAGCGATTCATCACTATAAACAACAGACAGATGGACTTCATTGAAATATGAAGTCCATCTGTCTGTTTGATCGAATCATTCGATTGGATGCTTGGTCTACTTCGCAGCCGCAAAGCGTTTGGCAACGTCGTCCCAGTTCACCACGCTCCAGAACGCCTTCAAATAGTCGGCGCGCTTGTTCTGGTACTTCAGGTAGTAGGCGTGTTCCCACACATCTACGCCCAGCAACGGCGCGCCGCTGCCATCCATCAGTGGGTTGTCTTGATTGGGGGTCGAGACGATGGCGAGCTTGCCATCCTTCTTCACCAGCCAGGCCCAGCCCGAACCAAAGCGTCCCAGGCCAGCCTTCTCAAACGCCTCTTTGAACGTAGCCAGCGAGCCAAACGCACCGTTAATCGCATCGCCCAACGCGCCAGATGGCTCGGCCACGCCTACTTTGAGCTGCTCCCAGAACATGGTGTGGTTTACATGTCCACCAGCGTTGTTGCGCACCGGGCCACGAATGGCCTCAGGCACTTTGCTCAAATTCTGGATAAGTTCCAACGCCGAGTGCTTCTGCAAATCAGCCTGATCTTTCAACGCATTGTTCAAATTCGTCACATAAGTCGCATGATGCTTGTCGTGGTGAATCTGCATCGTGGTGGTGTCGATATACGGTTCCAGCGACTCGTAGGGGTAGGGGAGGGCAGGTAATTCGTGAGCCATTTTTATTTTCTCCTTTGAAATAAAACTTTTAGAAAATCTTCTTGGATAAGCTTCGCCGCGTGATGCTATCACAGGGACAATTAACTTTGGATGAGAGATGAAACTCCGCAGGCTCCCAATTCACTTTGATTGCTTTGGGAGCTATTAAAATTTATTTTGTATGAACACCCTGCATATTTCCAATGAAGTCGCCGCCGCACTCGCTGCGCACACCCCCGTCGTCGCGCTTGAATCCACGCTCATCACGCACGGTCTGGCCTATCCAAACAACGTGCAAACTGCTTTCGAGATCGAACAGGCCGTGCGCGATTGCGACGCAGTGCCAGCCACCATCGCCGTATTGCAAGGCCGCATCACCGTTGGCCTAACGCCCAACCAAATCCAGGAATTGGGCCAGAACAAAACCGCGCCGCAAATGCAGCGTGCGCGACTTGGGCATCGTCGTTGGGTTGGGGTTGGATGGGTCTACAACCGTCGCCACAACGATGTGGATCGCCCACCGCGCAGGCATTCCCGTGTTCGCCACTGGTGGCATCGGCGGTGTGCATCGCGGGCACCCGTTCGATGTGAGTGCCGACCTGACTGAGCTAAGCCGCACCCCTGTCACCGTGGTGTGCGCTGGCGCAAAAGCATTGCTCGATCTGCCCCTCACCTTCGAGCATCTCGAAACGCTGGGCGTGCCTGTCATCGGCTACCAGTCCGAAGACATCGCCGGTTTCTACTCGCGCAGCAGCGGCCTAAGAGCCGACATTGCCGCGCCCGATGCCACCACTGTCGCGAAGATCATCCACGCCCGCCGCGCCCTCAACCTTCCCGGAGGCGAGTTAGTGACCGCCCCCGTACCTGCCGAATTTGAACTGCCGCGTGATGTGGCTGAGGAAGCCATCAACACCGCGCAACACCTGGCCGACGAACAAGGCATTCATGGCGCAGCCTCCACGCCGTTCATGCTCAACCAGATTGCAAGGCTGACCAACGGGGCCAGTGTGCGGGCCAACACCGCCCTGCTGGTCAACAACGCCCGCGTAGGCGCAGAGATTGCAAAGGTGCTTGTTTAATCTACGGGTTAATCCAGAAACCCCTCTTCCAACCCCACCGGTAGCGCACTGGGCTGGGCGCAGGTGCTTTGCAGCAGCACATGCTGCCCCGCATCGCTGGCATCATGAAAGGCGTGCATGATGTCGAGGACGTGATACGTTAGCTCGCCATTGGCGCGGTGCGCACGGCCTGTTTGTAGTGCATACGCCATATCCGCCACGCCCAACCCGCGATACTGTTGCGCATAGCCATGCGTCAACGCCACCTCGCTCCACTCGCGCTCGCCTGCTTTGCGCAGCTTTACGGGGCCGCCAAAGGTGTTGGGGTCGGGCACGCTTAGCGAGCCTTCGGTGCCGTGAATTTCGATGGGCGGCAGCGAGTGGCCCCATACATCAAAGCTCGTAATAATGGTGCCGACTGCGCCGTTTGCAAAATCCATCACCCCGGCAATGTGGGTGGGCACGCGCACGGTTATTTTTTCGCCTTGCTTGGGCTTGCTGGTGATAGTGCGCTCTGGGAAGGTAATGCGCGTGCTGCCCGTGACGCGCTTGGCTGGCCCTATCAAATACACCAACGCCGTTAAGTAATACGGCCCCATGTCAAACATCGGCCCGCCGCCGGGCTGGTAATAGAAGGCTGGGTCGGGATGCCAGCTCTCGTGGCCGTGGCCCATCATAAAAGCCGTCGCTGCAATCGGCTCACCAATCACCCCGTCGTCAATCAGTTTGCGGCAGGTTTGAATGCCACCGCCCAAGAACGTATCAGGCGCACCCCCGACCAACAGGCCTTTGTCTTTTGAGATTGCCAACATGCGCTGGCCTTCATCTCGGCTCAGCGCCAATGGCTTTTCGTTATAAACACTTTTGCCGTTGCTCAAAGCCGCTAGCCCAACCTCGCCATGCGCTTTCGGAATAGTCAGGTTGATGACGATTTGGATATCAGGATGAGCCAGCAAATCGTCAACGCTCAGGGCCCTCACGTCATGCTCGCTGGCCTTTGCCTCAGCACGGCTCAAGTCTAAATCTGCGCACGCCACAAGATCGAGAATGTCTAATTTTTTGCTGGCTTGAAAATACACTTGGCTGATGTTGCCGCAACCAATGATTCCGATCTTGATGCCGACTTTTATTTTTGATGTCATACGCCTCTTTTAGCATATTTTTGCATCTTCGGCCCACTTCCCTACAATACATATTAAATTTCTATGAGGAGCTATACCTGCCACGAGGCAGGACAACTATGGTCAAGATCGTGACTGATTCCAACAGCGGCATTACGCCCGACCTAGCGGCTAAGCTAGGACTTTCGGGCAACGGCGCGTCGTATATTAATTTTGGCGATAAGAGTTACAAAGACACAATAGAGCTGAGCAGCGAGAAGTTCTATGAGATGTTGCGCACGCTGCCGGAGTTGCCCAAGACCGCCGCACCCTCCGTTGGCGATTTCGAGGAAATCTATTCGCGCCTAAAAGGCGAGGACGTCGTTTCAATTCACTTGTCACGCGCACTCAGCGGCACTATACAAGCCGCCGAGACCGCTGCGGGTTTGATGGACGGCGACCCGCGCATCACCATCATTGATACGCGCAGCATCAACGTGGGCCAGACGTTGCTGGTGATAGAAGCATTGGACATGGCCAAGGCTGGCCACACTGCCGCCAAGATCAAACGCCATATCGAATCGCTGGTGCCCCGCATTCGGCTGAACTTGGTGCTGGAGACGTTGGAGAATCTCAAGCGCGGCGGTCGCATCAGCGGCACATCAGCATTTATTGGCAACGTGCTGCAAATGAAGCCGATCCTGACTGTGAACGATGGCAAAGTAGAGCCGCTGGAGCGCGTGCGCACGCATAGCAAAGCCGTGGCTCGCCTCAAAGAAATTGCACTGCAAGACCTGGCCGGAAAGATCAACCCCAAAGTAGCCTTTCTGCACACCAACGGCGCTGCCGCTGCGTCTGTGTTCAAGGCCGATCTAAGCGCACAACTAGGCCTGCAATACGATGCCTTGCTGCTGGAAGCTGGCCCCGCCGTAGCCGCCCACACTGGGCCGGGCGCAATTGGTCTTGCCTACATTGTTTAGCCACTGAACCCGCGCAGCCGGTTTCCCACCCGCAGGCGTCGTCCTGAGCATAGTCGAAGCAGACTAACCGATGCCGAACGCGGCCAATCGATGCCGCTTGCGACGCAATTTTTACTCCAAGAAGAGACACGGCGATAATCATCGCCGTGTCTCTTTATTTATCCCTACAACTATGCGTACCAAAATCGTTTGCACCCTAGGCCCCGCCACCGACACCGAAGACGTGTTGCGTCGCATCATTCGTGCGGGCATGGATGTGGCCCGCATGAACTTTTCGCATGGCAAACACGAGGATCATGCGCGGCGCATCGCAGCTGTTCGCCGCATTGCCGCCGAAGAAGGGGCGCTTGTCGCCATCATGGGCGATCTGCAAGGCCCCAAGTTTCGGATAGGCACTCTGCCTGCCGAGGGTGTGTTGCTGGTGAAGGATGCTGAGGTGATGTTGACATCCGATGCAACGCCTGATGTCGCGACTCAACCTCCGCATATTCCATTTTTGCACCTCGAGGTTGTAGGTAGCTGCAAGCCTGGCCAAAAGTTATTGATTGACGATGGGGCGCTGGTGCTGCAAGTGATCGCCGTGCCCGAGTTTGGTAAATTGCGCTGCAAAGTCCTCATCGGTGGCACGCTCACCTCGCGCAAAGGTGTAAGCGTGCCTGGCACAAAGATTCCCGTATCGCCCGTCACCTTAAAGGACGACGACGACGTGGCGTTTGCCGTGCAACAGGGCGTGGATGCCATTGCGCTTTCGTTTGTGCAGCAGGCCTCAGACGTGCAGTTGCTGCGCGAACGCATTCATTCGCTTGGTGGCGATCAACTCATCGTCAGCAAAATTGAAAACCACAAGCCATCGATGATCTGGCCCACATCATTCGCTGCAGCGATGTGGTGATGGTGGCGCGTGGCGATCTCGGCGTCGAGTCCTCACCGGAGGAATTACCGTTCCACCAAAAGAGCATCATCCGCCATTGCTTGCAAGCGGGCGTGCCGGTGATTACAGCGACGCAGATGTTACAAAGCATGATTCACGCTGCCGCACCCACACGGGCCGAGGCCAGCGATGTAGCCAATGCAGTTCTAGATGGCACCGATGCCGTGATGCTGAGCGCCGAGACGGCCAGCGGCGAGTTTCCCGTTGAGGCCGTAGAAGCGTTGGCCCGCATCGCCACCAAAGCCGAAGAGCACGCCATTGCTCGCGATGGCTTCTTCCAGCAGGCCGATTTTTTGCACGAGATGGCGATGCCCGCGCCCGACCACACAACACAGGCCATTACCGAAGCCGCTGTGCGCATTGCCCACGAGATTGCGGCCGCGGCAATCGTCTGCACCACCGCCAGCGGCTTTACCGCTCGCATGATGGCGCGACATCGACCTGATGTGCCAATCGTGGGTCTCACGCCCACTAAGCGGGCGTATCAATACTCGGCGTTCATCTGGGGCGTGCGCAGCGTGTTGGCCCCGCTGGTGATGACCAGCGAGGAGATGTTTGAGGCTGCCGTAAATGCTTCGATGGAGTTAGGCTTTGCGACGCAGGGCGATCACATTGTCATCACCGCTGGTGTGCCGATGGGCAGTGGCAGCGGCAAGACCAACCTGATTAAGGTGCACACCTGTCATTAACTTGAGAGTGCATTGCGCATAGGCACTCATGAGTTGCACACCTTACTCCAGCTCGTCGTCATCCATCTTCGAACGGGTATACGCGCCATTAGGGGCACTACGCTTTACTGGCGGCTCGTCTGGTTCGTTGCGCTGCTGAGCTTTAGAAGTCACATTCTCAATGGCTCCACCGACTTTGCCCAGCAAGTTTCCCAACTTGGCTTTAGCCGCTTGTGCGCTAGGCATGCCATCCAGCTTGGGCACAGCAATGGCTCGGGGTGCAGCGGCGCGAACCTGGCGATTGGGTTGGGTGGGCGAGGGCATGCGCGGCTGGGCCGGGCGCTTCACGTTAACGTTTGGCATCTCCGGTGTCTGCTCGGTGCCGCAATATGGGCATAACTCCCACGAGAGATGCACGGCGCGGCCACAATTGTTGCAGGCGTTGCGCAGCTTGGTGTGGCAACTGGGGCAGAACTGCATATCTTGGTCTACTCGGCGGCCACAGGTGGGGCAGAATTCCTGATGCTCGATGCTGGACAGCAACGACTCTTCCTCTAACGCCCGCACATACCCTTCTTGCAACGTCTCGCGCGGGCGCAACATGAAGTACACCAAAATACCGGCCACAGGCACAACGGCCACCAGCACCGTCGCCAGAATCTGCACCAGAAAATCTCGTGAGCGCGAGCGAATATCGCGGAAGGCCCACACTGTAATGCCGCCTACCAAAGCTGCAACGATGGCACCGATGATGGCAGCGGCTGCAACGATCAAATTGCTAATATTTTCGGTCATTTCGTCGAAGATTATACTTGCGCGAACTGTAGGAGATTAGGGATTGGAGATTGGAGATTTCGCGTCAATCTCCATTCCCTAATCCCTAATCCCTAATCCCTAATCTCCAATCTCTCAATCCCTTATCTCTAATCTCCCAACCATGCCCGACCCAACCCTCCCCCGTACGCCGCCGCCCGAATATCTGTTGCGCATCGATAACACCCCGGAAGGGGAGCGGCCCCGTGAGCGATTTATAAAGGTGGGGGCAACGGCGGCCTCGGCCCGCGAATTGTTAGCCATTTTGTTGCGGATTGGGCCGCCAAACATTGGCGTGTTGCTGCTGGCCGATGAATTGCTGCGCCGTTTCGGTGGCCTGGCTGGGCTGGCCCGGGCTGATCTGCAAGAGTTGCAACTGGTGCATGGCATCGGCGAGGTAAAGGCCATTGAAATAAAAGCCGCGCTGGAGTTAGGTAAGCGCCTGGTGCTGAGCAACCCAGACCAGAAGCCCCTCATCAAAACGCCCGCCGACGCAGCCCAGTTGTTGATGGCCGATATGGGCTTGCTAAACCAGGAAGAGGTGCGCACGCTGCTGCTCGATTCACGTAACCGCGTCGTCTCCTCATCCATGATCTACCGCGGTACGTTAAACGCAGCCAACATGCGCGTGGGCGAGGTCTTCCGCGATGCCATTCGCCACAGCAGTGCCTCGCTCATTCTGGCCCACAACCACCCAAGTGGCGACCCCTCGCCCTCCGCCGATGATGTGCTGGTGACGAAAGAGTTAATCAAGGCGGGCAAGCTGCTGGATATCGAAGTGCTGGATCATTTAATCATTGCGCAAAACCATTACGTGAGTTTGAAAGAACGAGGATTGGGTTTTGAAGAATGAGATTGGGCGGCAAAAAGAAAAAGGCAAAAGGCAAACACAAATCTGGCGAGTCTTTTCTTCTTGCCTTTTACTTTTTGCCTTCTGTTTGCGCATCTATCAATTGGGTGTGCAAAGCATCTGGTTCGATGAAGGCTGGAGCTGGCACTTAGCTGCCATGCCCCTGGCCGACATGGCCACCACCACCGCTGGCGACCGCAGCCCCGTGTTGTATTACGTCCTGTTACACCTGTGGATTCAGCTTGCAGGCTCATCCGAGTTTGCCATGCGCTATCTCTCGCTCATTACCGATGGGGTTACGGTGGCATTGGTCATCGCTACCTCCAAATTGCTGATGGGCCGAACAAAGCATGCGCTTGCGCCACTGCTCGCTGGCTTGCTGTACACCATTTGCCCTTTCGCCGTGTTCTATGCCCAGGAGACGCGCATGTACGCGCAGGTGGCGATGTTCTGCACTGCCTCGTCATACGCACTGCTTCGCTGGCAACAGCAAACCCGCGAGAGCAAATCTGGTTTGTTCTCGCGCTGGCTTGTTGCTTTGGCCATCTGTCTGGCCCTCGCCATTCATTCGCACTACTACGCGGTGTTTCTCTTGCCTGCACATGCGCTCATTGTCTTACTCACCGCACGCAATCGTGCCAAACTTATTCGCTGGGGCATTGCTGTTGCGGGTATCGTGGCATCAGTGCTCCCTTGGTTGCTGTTTGCGCGTGGCGGCTTTGCTTACGATGACGGCTTCTACTTCCCGCTAAATACCATTGCTGGCCGCATGCACGAATGGCTGCGCAGTTTTGCCAATGGCGGCTTTGGGTATGCATCGCCCGAAACCTGGGTTTGGGCATTACTTGCGGCAGGCCTGTTGGGGCTGATTGGGTTTGCGGCGGCCCAACGCAGACGCGAGATGCTCTGGCTCACGGCGCTCGTGGTTGTGCCGCTGCTGGCCGCCACCGTTGCCGTGCGCGCGGTCTACCCGTATCGCTCCGTGTTTCATCCGCGCTATCTCATTTACATCGCGCCCATAGCCTGTATCCTGCTCGCCAGTGCGCGGCCCAATTCCCGTGTTGCACGTGCGTTTTGTCTTTTGCCTTTTGCCTTTTGCCTTTTGATGTGGCTGCCTGCTCTCCAAAGCTATTTCACTCAACCCAATTTAATTCGCGATGACTACCGTGCCGCGACGCAACACGTTGTAGACGCACTGGAACCCGGCGACGTGGCCGTAATAACCCGTGACAACTACGCCATCCGCTATTACTGGCCGCCCGACAAAGCAAGCAAACTGCTGGCTGCCCCCGAAGGCCTGCACGGCGTGCTGACCACCGATGGTTTAACCAAGCTAGTCGCTCAACTGCAAGCCACATCCCCCAACCGCGTGCGCCTGATGCTGTGGCAAGACAACGTGGTAGATGCCCAAAAACTATCCGAGAGCCTGCTGTGGGCCAACGGCTACCAGATTGGTGAGACCAGCTTTGGGCAAATTCGCCTGCCGCTTTACCAAGTCAGAGAATCGCCGTTGCAACCGCTCACGTTCACCTCAACCAACCCCGGTAGCGCCATATTTGGCGATACACTTGCGCTGAAAGCGTTCTGGATGCGCCGCGCAGCCTGGGCCACCGATTGGTTTTACCTGGTGCTGGAATGGCAACCGATGCAGCCCTTGCTCAAAGACTACAAAGTGTTCGTGCATGTTTTAGATCAAACAAGCCAGATCAAGTTCCAAAAAGACAAACTAGCCATAGACGACCTGCGCCCGACAACGCGCTGGATTGCACGTGAAACGATTCGTGACCCCTACGCCATCGTCATCCCCGCCGATCTGCCCGTTGGCGATTACCACGTTGTCATTGGCGTATACGACCCAGCCACCGGCCAGCGTTTACCAACCGCAACCGGCGACACCTTAACGTTAGGCACCTTTCAAGTGATTCCAAGATAGCCTACTTAAACGTGCGACGCACATGCGATATTTGTGATGAGCCAAATTTCTTCCAGCCGGATTGATCCGGCTTTGCGCGGCATTGCCGAGCTTAGCCCTGCGGCTTTAGCGCAAGCCCTGCTTGTAGTGTGCTCGCTTGTGCTAACACAAGCTCTGGCATTCCCGCACCCCACCCACGCCCAAACCAACCTCAAGCAAGATGCGTTGGCCCAGATAAACCGCGCTCGCCTCACCAACGGTCTCGCGCCGTTCGCCTACAGCCCCATCCTGGAAAAGCCGCCCAGCGCCACAGCGACGACATGGCCCGCAACAGTTTTATTAGCGACGCCGGTAGCGACGACAGCACGGCCAAAGACCGCATGGTGAACGCGGGCTATATCGCCTGGTCCAACGATCGGCTAATCTGGGGCGAGAACCTGTATGCCGATGTCTCGGAATTCTCGGCGGCGCTCAACTTTATTCTGGATGATGCCTCGCAAGCCCGCATTCTGCTAAACCCGCGCTACCGCGAGATTGGTATCGGCGTGGGCACCGCCGAGGGCGGCAAGCTGTACTGGACGTTGCTCTATGGGGCACAGCCCAATGTTTTGCCTGTGTTTATCAACGATGGGGCTGCCGTGACTAACAACGCCACCGTCGCCGTGCGCCTGTCTCAAGAGGATGCCGTGGTGAACGGCGAACCCAACGTGATGGGTCGCGTGCTGGATGTGCGCCTGAGCAGTAATGCCAACTTTACGGGCGCAAGCTGGCAGCCCTGGCAACCCTTGCTGGAATATAAGTTTGATACCAGACCCGGCGTAAAAACCGTGTATGCCCAATACCGCGATGGGGCCGGGCGCACCACCAGCGCCGCAGCCAGCATTAACTACGATCCCAACGCATCGGGTGCCATTCAGCCGCTTGGCCCTGGCGACATCAAGCCCAACGAAACTCCCACTGTCATCGTTACCCTTACGCCGGAGCCAACGCTGACGCTTTCGCCCGCGCCCAGTCTGCCCACTGCGCTGCCGCTCAGCGGAGCCACATCTACTGCTGTCGTTATCGGTGATGCAGGCGACACTGTCGCAGTTATCGTCGCGCCGCCAACACAAGCCCCATCCCCTGTGCCACAGGCCACACCTACTGCGCCTAGTTTGCAAAACATTCCCACTGCGTTTGTGGTGGATTTAGATGCGACACAAGCCGCGCTGGCCGCGCTCCCCACGCCCGAAGATCGTGCCTCGTCCATTATTGAGATCAGCGCCACTGAGACGCCCACAGTGCCCATTGTGCCTCGTAGCGCATTGTCCCGCGTAGACATGCCGCTGCCCACGTGGCTGCTTCCCGGCTACCTTGTGGCGCAAGCGGTGGTCATTTTGATTGGGCTGTATGCGTTCTTCAGACGCCGCTAGACCATGAGTGACACAATGACAAAGGCTGCGACACGAATGGCATTGGGTTGCTGTGTGTTGCTGCTGCTCATCGGCCATTTTTTGCCGTGGGCCGCACACAGCACGGCGGCGCTCACGCGCTCGGCCAACGATCTGGGCTTCTTCACCAATTTCACCCCAGGCGCGGGCATCTTCTTAAACGAGTGGTTTTACGTGTCGGTGTGGGTGGCCGCGTTGCTGCTGGTGTTGTTTTTTTGCTCCGGGTTATCGCCCATCAACCGGGTGTTGCTGATGGCGCTGGCCCTGGGCATTGCCTCGCTGGGGTTGCCGCGTTACGAGCAACTTATCAAGTTTGTGCGCACCCCCATGCTGGCTGTGCGCGAATCCAGCACGGGCACGGACACCACCCAGCTCAAAACCACGGCGGTCAAACAAGGCGACCGCTACATCGTCAACGGCCAAAAGGTATGGATCTGCGCATCCAGCATTCCGATTTGATGATCCTGCTGGCGCGCACGACACCACTGGCCGGGGTGAGCAAAAAATCCGAAGGCATGTCGATCTTTATTGTCAACCTGAAAGACGCGATTGGCCACGGCATGACGGTGCAACCCATCGCCAATATGGTGAATCACGAAACCAATGAAGTCTTTTTTGACAACCTGGAAATCCCCGCCGAGAACCTGATTGGCGAAGAAGGCAAAGGCTTTAAATACATCCTCGACGGCCTGAACGCCGAGCGCACTTTGATCGCTGCCGAGTGCATAGGAGACGCCTACTGGTTCATCGACAAA
>CAWKBX010000019.1:0-240304 GCA_963847945.1 uncultured Actinomycetes bacterium | reverse complement strand
GCCGCCTCGATCCGAGAGCACGATGCCGCGCCCGCCGAAGGCGGCGACCCGTTTCTTTCAACTTATCGGCGATGTAGTCGAGGGCCTCGTCCCAGGACGCGCGCCGCCACTGGCCACCGCCACGCGGCCCCATGCGGAGGGAGCGGTGTTCTCCGGCCGCTGGTCGTCGTCGTACTCGAATGCGAGTCCAGCCGAGCCCTTGGCGCAGAGGCTGGCGCCGATGGCCTTGTCGTGCGGATTGCCCTGCAGCCACACGACCCGGCCGTCCTTGACCGTCACTTCCATGGGGCAACGCACCGCGCACATGCCGCACATGCTGTAGACCGTGCGTCGGCCCGGGGCGCCCACACCGCGGACGTTTGGTGCCGTGGAACTCATGTCAGTCCTCGAAGAAAAACACTTTCCGTTCGCTTTGGACGTGCGCGGCGCCGATGAACCCTGGACCTTTGCGCGGCACGCCGTTCACATTTTTTTTTTTTTTTTTTTTTTTTTTTTTTTTTTTTTTTTTTTTTTTTTTTTTTTTTTTTTTTTTTTTTTTTTTTTTTTTTTTAAAAAAAAATTTACCGGCGCGGGATATCTCCTTCGGCAGCTACGCGACCGCCTTCTCCGCCGCCGCCAGCTCCTTCTCGAAGGCCTTCTCATCGCCCTTGAGCTGCTTCTCGATGCGCTTGACCGCTTTGGCCGTCGCCTTCTCGAGTTTCTCCTTCAGCGAGGTCTTGCCGACGACGACGATGGCCGCGGTTCCAGCGTCGAGCGCCTGGCCGAGATCCTGCATCAAAGGGGCGTGGCGTTGGAGGAGATCCTGCGACGAATGCCTGATTTCGTCGTCGACCACGATCGCAAGGTCCGCTTCCACAGCGGCAACGTGACCGGCTGGTCACATCTGCCGATCACGTTCACCCCGGTCTCGTCTCCCGCCAGCGGTGCCACCCGATGACGGTCTACGGCTACATCGGGCTCGGCAACATGGGCGCGGCGATGGCCGGTCGGCTGGTCGACGCCGGCCTCGACGTGCGGGTCTACGACGTCGACGCCGAACGGGTGGCGGCCGTCGTCGCCGCGGGCGCTATCGGGGCAGACTCGGCGGCCGACGTTGGAGCGGTCGCCGATGTGGTCAGCATCTGCGTCCCCGCCGCCCACCACATCACCGCCGTACTCAGCGGACCCGGCGGACTCGCCCAGTCCGCTCGACCAGCACAAACGATCCTCGTCCACTCCACCGTCGCCCCCGAAACGATGATCGACGCCGCCCGTCAGGCCGCCGGATTCGGGGCCCGACTCTTCGACGCGTGCGTCGCCGGCGGGGTTGAGTCGGCCCGCATCGGCGAGTTGGTCATCCTCGGCGGCGATCTGGCGAACCTTCCCGGCCCGGCCGCCGCGGCGCTGGCGATCTACGGCTCCAAGGTGATCGATGCCGGCCCACTCGGTTCGGGAGCCGCATTGAAGCTGGCATTCAACGTGATGACCTACACCCAGTTCGCCGCGGCTGCCGCAGCGTTCGACATCGTCAAGACGGCCGGGGGCGACACGGGGGCGCTCGTCGACGCCTGGCGACACGTCGGCCAATTGACCCGGCTCACCGAGAACTACCTACCGGTGCTGTCGATACCGCCGCAACACGTCGTCGGGCGGGTGCGTGACTCGATGCGGGCCACCGTGATCTTGGCCGACAAGGATCTCGAACTCGCCCACGCCGCGCTCGGAACGCCGTCGACGAAACACGCCCTGCTCGACGCGGTGCGGGCTTCGATGCCCGAGGCCTTCGGTGTCGGCACCCCACCAGAGGAGCACCCCCGATGACCACCGACGACACCGCCGAGCCGACCGACGCCGAGCCGACCGACGCCGAGCCGACCGACGCCGAGCCGACCGACGCCGAGCCGACCGCTTACGAGCGGGGCGCGGCGATGTACGCCCAGATCTACGCAGGCGACGGGATGGTGATTCCCGAGGGGATGATGCCGTACAACGACGTGATGATGAAGTCGCTGTTCGCCGAAGTCTGGGACCGTGACGTCCTATCGATCCGTGACCGGCGGCTGCTGTTGATGGGTGTGCTCGCCGCCCACGGAGCGACCGACGTGTGGAAGATCCACACCAAGGCGGCGTTGAAGAACGGCGAGCTCACTCCCGACGAGTTGCGCGAGACGCTGATCCTGCTGTCGCCGTACGCCGGTTTCCCGGTGGTCTCACCGCTCGTCGGCGCCACCGAAGCCGTGATCCGCGAGTGGCAACAAACCCGCGAACCCTGATCGACCGCTGGGACAAGCTTCGGTGCGGAGGCGCAGGCAGCCAGCGGGCAGCATGGGCGGATGGTTTCGGGACGACTTCTCCACACCGGTCGGCCGATCGTCGACGACGCCGACACGATCGCCGCCGCGCTCGAGGACGTCAGCGTCCCCGCGCTGATGTGTTCGATGGTCCATCTGACGGGCGACCCGGCATGGATCCGGGGCGACATCAGGCCACAGGGCATTTTTCTCAACGAGTACCAGGGGTTCATGACCGACGAGATGAAGGCCGAGGCCCGCACCCGCGCGCTTGGAGCGATCATCGAGTTCCGCGACCGCGGCTGCGTGCTCCCGCCCCCACCCGACCGCGACCTGCTCCACGAGATGATGGCGTATCTCGCGGTTACCGAGGTACCCGGCGAGTTCGTCCAGATGTTCCTGGAAGATCTCGAACTCATCGACAGTCCGGCCACATCAGCCGATTGGGCGGCCTCGGTGGCCGACGAACGCCTCGCGGCCACGCCCGTCATCGTCATCGGATGCGGCGAGGCCGGACTGCTGGCCGGTATCCGGCTCGGCGAGGCCGGCATCCCGTACACGATCATCGAAAAGAACGGTGGACCAGGGGGAACGTGGTGGGAAAACCGCTACCCCGGAGCCCGCGTCGACATCGGCAGCCACTTCTACTGCTATTCGTTCGAACCAGCCGACCACTGGACCGAGTACTTCTCGCAGTCGGCCGAGCTACGCGACTACTTCGTCGCCGTGATGCACAAGTACGGCGTCACCGAGCACTGCCGATTCAACAGCGAGGTCACCGCGGCGACCTGGGATTCTGCGACTGAGCAGTGGGTGGTCACGATGCGAACCGCCGACGGTTCCGTCGAGACGCTGGAAGCGAAGGCGGTGATCAGCGCCGTCGGATCGTTGAATCGTCCGAAGCTGCCCGACATCCCGGGGATGGAAACGTTCGCCGGGCCGTCGTTCCACTCGGCGCGCTGGGACCCGACGGTCGACCATCACGGCAAACGCGTCGCCCAGATCGGGGCCGGTGCCAGCGGCTTCCAACTCGCCCCGACGATCGCCGACGAAGTAGCCCACCTGACCGTGTTCCAGCGCACCGCGCAATGGATCATCCCCAACGCCAACTACCACCGCGCCGTGCCCGATGGTGACCGCTGGGCGATGCGCCACCTGCCGTTCTACGGCCGCTGGTTCCGCTTTCTCACGTTCTGGCCGGGCGCCGGATTGAGCATGACCAACTGGCGGATCGATCCCGCGTTCGATGACTCCGACGGGCTCGCCGTCAATGCCACCAACAAGTTCTCCCGCGACATGTTCCTCGGCCTGATGGCCGCCCAGGTGAACGACCTCGAATTACTCGCCAAGGTCACCCCCGACTACCCGTCGAGCGGCAAGCGCACCCTGCAAGACAACGGCTCGTGGCTCGCCTGCCTGCAGAAACCGAACGTCGAGTTGGTCCGCACCCCGATCTCTCATCTGGTTCCAGAGGGTGTCGTCACCACCGACGGGACGCTGTACGAGGCCGACATCATCTGCTACGCCACCGGCTTTCGCCACAACGACTTCCTGTGGCCCATGACGGTGACCGGCCGGGATGGCGTGACCTTACGCGACCTGTGGGGCGACGAACCGTCGGCGTACCTGGGCATCACCGTGCCCGGCTTCCCCAACCTGTTCTGCCTCTATGGACCGGGCACCAACCTGGCCCACGGCGGCAACCTGATCTTCCAGTCGGAATGTCAGATGGCCTACGTGATGGACGCGTTACGCCTGCTCATCTCCGGAAACCACTCCACGATCGAGCCGACACCCGAAGCCCACGACACTTACCAGGCGTCGTACCGCGCCGAGATCGACCAGATGGTCTGGTCCCATTGGTCGATCCGCCACAGCCACTTCAAGAACCCCGACGGCAAGATCCACACGATCTCCCCCTGGCCCATCCCCACCTACTGGCAATGGACCCGATCCGTGAACCCCGACGACTACGTGTTCAGTTGACCCGAAGCCAAATCCCAAATCTCATATGCGCATAGGTGATATACTTTGTAGTATATGACATTCCCCAAGCCGTCATTCATCTTCGATCGCGAGCCGGAATGGGCCGAGTTGGACTCATTCATTTCAGCCCCCAGTCGCCTCGCGGTCGTATGGGGTCCACGACGAGCGGGAAAGTCGGTGCTCTTGTCGGCGGCGGCCGAGGAGTGCGGGGGCCTCTACTACGAGGCAGTTCGCCAAGATCCGGCGCTCTCCCTCGCCGACATCGGTCGCACCGTCGGAAAGCGACTCGGCATAGGAGCTGTGACATACCGGGACTGGGACGAGGCGCTGACCGGTCTGATGAATCTGCCGAACTGCCCCTTGATCGTCATGGACGAGTTCGGCTACCTCTGCGAAGCCAGTCCAGAACTGCCCTCGGTCCTCCAACGCGTCATCGATGCAAGTCGCCGGGCCGGCGGAAATCAGGGACCGCTCGCCTCGAGTCGCATGATTATCTGCGGCTCGGCCGTCGCACAGCTCTCCCATCTTCTCGACCGGGACCAACCGCTGTTCGGGAGGGCCCAGTTGGCCCAGATCATCGACGCCTTCGACTTTCGAGCAGCGGCAAGATTCTGGGGTGTCGCCGATCAGCCGGCATTGGCGGTGCAACTCCACGCCGTTGTCGGCGGACTACCCGGCTACCGGGATGTGGTGATCGACGCCCCACGGTCAATCGGCACGTTCTCGAAGTGGATCATCGAACGCGTCATCGCACCATCGTCACCGCTGCTCGAGGAGGACGCGCTGGTGTTGCAGGCTTCGGGCCTCGAAGCGAACATCTATCACTCGATACTCACGGCGGTCGCTCGTGGGGACCAGACGCCGAGCGGCGTCGCCTCGCGTATTGGACGCCAGGCATCGGCGTTGGCGCGCCCGTTCGACAAGCTCACCGAAGCAGGATTGCTCGACCGAATCGCCGACCCGCTCCGGTCGAGGCGCTCGCGCTACGAACTTGCCGACGCCTTCCTTGTGTTTCACGATGCGATCATCCGACCCAATCGGACCCGCCTGCGGCGACGAGCGCAGGCCGAGGTCTGGGCTGAGGCCGAACCGACGTGGCATGCCGGAATCGTCGGACCTCACTTCGAGCGGATCTGTCGGCAGGCCGCACTGCGGTACCCCCACGAATTCGGCTTCGGCAGCGTCGCCGCAGTTGGTTCCACGGTCGTGGCCGATCCACGGGCGCGTCGAAACCACGAACTTGACGTGGTCGCGACTCGCTCCGACGGTCAGATCGTCGCCATCGGCGAAGCCAAGCACACCGTTGCGCCACGGGGCATCAAAGAGGTCGAACGCCTCGCCGCAATCCGTGCCCTACTTCCCAACCCCGCCGATCGCGACTGCGTACTCGCCGTCTTCTCGGCCAACGGCTTCACACCCGAACTGGTCACAACCACCGGCGATCGACCAGACGTCGAGTTGATCGACCTCAACCGGCTGTACGGCCGCTCCTGACGCCCCTATGCGCCTGAGGCGCGGATCGGGAGGTGCTTGATGCCGTTGATGAAGTTGCTGCGCAGCCGGGTCGGGCTCGGCGAGCTTTTCGATGCGCGGGGCGCGCTTGACGAACTCCTCGAACAACACCTTCATCTCCATCCGGGCGAGGTGGATGCCGATGCAGTGATGCGGGCCGCCGCCGCCGAAGGCGACATGCGGGTTCGGGTTGCGGTGGACGTTGAAGGTGTACGGGTCTTCGAACACGTCTTCGTCACGGTTGGCTGAGATGTACCACAGGCTGACCTTGTCGCCGCCGACGATCTGATGGCCCTTGTACTCGAGAGTCCTGCGTGACGTTGCGGCGGAAGTACATCACCGGCGGAGCCAGCGCAGGACCTCGTCGATCGCCGTGGCGTCGATCAGCGACGGGTCGTCGACGAGCGCCTGGTACTGCTCGGGGTTGTCGAGCAAGCGTGTCAGGCCGTGCGACGAGCGCGTTACGGGTGGTCTCGTTGCCGGCGACCGACAGCAGCAGGAAGAACAGGTCGAAGTCGGTTTCCGACAAGCTTCTCGCCGTCGACCTCGCCGTGGATCAGCTTGCTGACGATGTCGTCGCGAGGATTCTCGCGGCGGTCAGCGCCGAGGCCGTTGGCGTACATGTACATCTCGAAGCTGGCCATCGTCGTCGGCTTCCTGCGAGACGGCGTACTCCGGATCTTCCGAGCCGATCATCCGGTTCGACCACTCGAACAGCTTGTGGCGGTCTTCGTACGGCACTCCGAGGAACTCGGCGATCGCTTCGAGCGGCAGCTCAGCGGCGATATCGGTGACGAAGTCGACCTTGCCGTCATTCTGCGGCGAGCGCCCGCTCGATGATCTTGGAGCTGGCCGCCCGCAGATGGTCCTCGAGGTCGCGGATCACCTTGGGCGTGAATCCCCGATTGACCAGTTTGCGGTAGCGGGTGTGCTCGGGCGGGTCGATGGTCAGCATCATCTTGCCGGCACCGGCGTCCTTCATCGCCTGCTGACGCGCCTGCTCCTCGGGCGTCAACTTGGCGAGGCCGACGACGCCGCCGCGTCACTGATCCGACGAGAAGTGCTCCCAGTCGCGGTTGAGCACCATAGACGTCTTCGTGCTTCGACTGAACACCCAGAACCCGGGCCCGCCCGGCTCCGGATGGCGGTAGATCGGGGCCTCCTTGGCGCAACGTGCTCGAACCAGTCGTGGGGCACACGATCGACGAAGATGTCTGGGCTCAACAGATTGATGTCACTGAGGTCCACGGGTCGCCTCCACAGCTGAAACGGTTTCCCCGAACGTAACCTGTCTCGGGGCCCGCGGTTCGACCCGGACCGGCTGACGGGGCAAGACTATGCCGACGGGCGCGCGCCGACGACCGGAAGGAAAGGCTAGGCGATGAAGATCGTGGTCGACTTCGACGTGTGTGAGGCCAACGCGCATCTGTATGGGCATGGCCCCAGACGTCTTCGAGGTAGACGACAACGACTACCTCAACCTCTTGACCGACGAGGTCCCCGAAAGCCGCCGCGACGAGATGCAAGAGGTCGTTCGCGCCTGCCCCAAGCGGGCCATCTCCATCGAGGACTGAGTCAGACGCTCACCGAGGTGGGCTCGACCGACGACACTGCCGGGGCCGCGGGCTTGGTGCCGGCCGGGCGGAAGTACAGCCACATCACCGGGATGAGGTAGAGCACGTAGGTGATCACCCGGATGCGCTCGGGGTTCTCGTGCCAGCCGAACAGCCCGTTGAGGAAGTCGCGGGTGTTCCCCGAGGCCAGGGCGCCCGACTCGATGTTCCACAGCGACTCGATCAGCCAGCCGCTCTCGATGCCGAACAGTTCACGGAACTCGTGGAACGCCTTGCCGACCAGACCGGCGGCGAACAGGATCAGCACGAAACCGGTGATGGCGAAGAACTTGGCCAGGTTGATCTTGCGACCCCCGGCGTAGACCAGCCAGCCGATGACGGCGGCGACGGCGAGGCCGATGAATCCGCCGATGATCACGTCGGCCCCACTGGCCGACTCGGTTTCCGCGCTGAGCAGGAACAACGCCGTTTCAAACCCTTCACGAAGTACGGCGACAAAGGCCACCACGGCCACGGCTCGGGTTGTCGTCGAGGCGTCGAGGCGGGCGCGCAACTCGCCGCTGAGCCCACGGGCGTGGCGGCGCATCCAAAAGATCATCCAGGTGAGCACGATGGCGGCGACCAAGGCGATGATCCCCTCGATGCCCTGCTCCCACTTGCCCTCGAACTCGCCGATGACCTGACGGAAGACGACGCCGGCGATGATCGCGACCACGAGCGCGACCGCCGAGCCGAGCCACATCGAGCGCAGCATCGTCGACCGACCGGACTTGACCAGATAGGTGGCCAGAATTCCGAGTACGAGGCTGATTTCCAAGCCCTCGCGCAGGGTGATAACGAAACTTGCTCCCATGGTCGGTCCCTCTCGATGCTTCCAAAATCGTGTTGTTAGGTATCCCTAACATATAGAGGCAAGGTGGGTGACCGCAACCCGAAGCCGCCAACGGACCGTCCCGACCGTCACAAACAGGCACCCTTCGTCATCATTCGCCTCTTTAGGTGTTTATTATTCGGAGACCCGGCGGGTGTCCGGCTTTCAAGGAGGAACCATGAGTGCGTTCTGGATCACGTGGATGGTGGGTGTCGTGGCGTTGGCGCTGTTCGCCGGATGGCTGGGCTCGACGATCCGAGGATCGGTGTGGGGCATCTTCATCGATCGGCGGAACACGTGGAGCCTCTCGCAGTTTCAACTGTCGGCGTGGACCCTCGCCGGGCTACCCCTGATCATCGCCACCGCGGTGTGGCGGGCACGCAGCGATGCCGTGGGGGCGTGGGACTTCAAAATCCCAGGCGAGTTGCTCGCCTTGATGGGCATCTCGATCGGTAGCGCAGTGACCTCGTTGGTGATCAAGTCGGCGAAGGACACCCAGCGCGGCGATGGGATCGCGGCCCGGGAGCTATCCGTCAAGAACCCACCGATCCAAGACATGTTCGCGGTCGAAGAGGGATCGACGGCCCTCAAAAGCATCGACATCACCAAGGTCCAGAACTTCGTCGTGACCATCAGCCTGCTGGTGACCTACATGTGGATTGCGTTCCAAGCCGCGGGCGATGTGGCGACGGGCCAGACTCCTCAATCGCTCCCGGCGTTCAGCCAGACCATGGTCGGCCTCCTCGCGCTGAGCCACGGCGGCTACCTGGTCGGGAAGATCCCGAACCGCTCCGGGGTTCCAGGCGCCACCGAACCGCCGCTCGCCGCGCCGACGGTGGCCCCGGGCCAACCGGCCCCGCCGACGGCGTCCGGCATCCCGGCCCCGCCAACGAGACTGAAGATCGTCACCGTCTCGTCGCTCGATTGACCACTGGGGGTGCATCGGCCGGCTGCGAAGTCGGTCGACCTCAGGGGTTCGCCACCTCAAGGGCACCCTCGGCGACCAAGGCGTCTATCTCGGCGTCGGTCATCCCCAGAATGTCGCCACAGATCTCGCGGGTGTGCTCCCCCAGCATGGGTGCCTGGGTGATCAGCGGCTCGGGCATGCTGCCGGCCTCGAGCGCGGCACCTTCGAGGATGATCTCGCCAAGTCCGGGCTGATCCACGGCACGAGGGAAGTTGCGAGCGACGGAGTGCACGTCGGCGACCAGGTCGGCCGGGTACATCATCATTCCGGCCGGTACGCCCGCAGCTTGGAGGGCGGCCATCACCTCGCGATCGGTGCGCTCAGCGGTCCACGCGGAAAGGTGTCCGTCGATCTCGTCAGCCGCCGCCAAGCGGCCGGCGGTCGTCTGATATGCCGGCGCAGCAGCCCACTCGGGATCGCCGAGCGTGACCCGCAGACCGGCCCAGTCGGCGTCGTTGCGGACCGTGATCGTGCACCAACGCTCCTCACCGGAGCACTGGTAGACACCCCAGGGCGCGCCTCGCTGATCACGATTGCCCTCGGGATGCACCGAACCGGGCTCCAATGACTCCTTGAGGAACAGGTCACCGAGCAGGTTGACGATGCTCTCCACCTGGGCGACCTCGACATGGGCCCCGACTCCACCGACACCGACGCCACCGACACCGGCGTCTCCCGCATCGTCGGCGGCCGAACGACCGAGCAGGGATGCCAGCGCGCCAACCGCGACCATTCGGCCGACCAGGTGGTCGGGGTGGATCGCGCCCGATCCCGGGGGCATCCCACCCCCGGGGAAGTTCCACAGATGGCTCATTCCCGACGCAGGGCGGGTGTTCGGGCCGTAGCCGATCCAGTCCTTCCACGGGCCTTTCGAACCCATCAGCTGGCTCGACACCATCACCACACGCGGGTTGATCGCCTTGAGCGTCTCGTAGTCGGTGCCCATGTCGGCCATTGTCCCGGTCGACGTGTTCTCGATCACCACATCTGCCCACTCGACGAGCCGTTTGAACGTCGCCAGACCGCTAGGCACCTTGACGTTGATGCCGAGGCTGCGCTTGGTCCGACTCGACGACATGAACGACGGGCTCATCATCCCGCCCGACACCATCCGGATGAAGTCGGGGTAGGTCTTCGTCTCGACCTTGATCACGTCCGCGCCGTATTCGGCAAACAGCCGCCCGGTCTCGACCCCCACTCCCCCATGGCCCATGTCGAGCACCTTCAACCCGGCGAACGGCCTGGCCGGTGTTGCGGCCTCGCTCGCTGCCGCCCGTACAACGCTGGGCTCGGCGGCAACCGCGTCGGAGTGTTCGCCGGGGCTCGGGCTGCGGTGGACGTAGCCGACCCGCTCGCCGTTGATCTCGAAGAATCCGCTGGCCACCTTGCCGGTGACTCCCTCGGCCGCATCGGCATCAGCGAACGTGCCTCGCTCGACATAGTGGGGCAACGACGAGACTTGGCCGGGTTTGAGCACTGGGGTCATCACCACGCCTCGCCGCTGGGCCTCGTCGGCCAACTCATCGGCGGTGTAGTCCTTGAACAGGTCGATATACAGCGGGTCGAGCACGTCGGCCTGCACCTGCATTCGGGCGGGCAGCGAGTCGAAATAGTCGTCCTGCACGACCTCGGGCTCGCCCAGCCAGGCCCGGATCGCCCGCCACTGCCGCGGCGATAGCACGATCAGGCGCACGTAGCCATCCGCGCACGGGTACATCGGGTACACCGGCCCCGAGCCATAGCGAATCTGGTAGTAGAACCCACCGGTCGCCGCGAGGTGCGAGTAGTTCGGCACCGACCAGTCGGTGATCTGGGCGACGGCCTGCATCACCGAGACGTCGAGCAACTGCCCCCGACCGGTCTGGCGACGCTGCCACAGGGCGGCAAGCGTGAAGAACGCCGCGGTCGTCGATGACACGTCGTAGGCCAGCGAACCCGGCGGCAGCAGCGGCGGCATCCCGAGGTTGCCGGACCGGGCGAGCATCCCGCCCATCGAGACCATCACGTCGTCGGTGGCGACGAAGTCGCGGTACGGCCCGGTCAGGCCGAAGTCGGTGATCGAGGTGACGACGAGGTGCCCGAACTTGGCGACGATCGCCGCGGCGTCGTCACCTACGTGAGAGCAGACCCACACATCGGCACGGGCCAGCAGGGTCTCGAACTCGGCCCGGCCCTCGGTGGTCGAGCGATCGATGATCACGCTGCGCTTGTTGGTGTTGCGCGTCGCGAAGTACAGGCTCGTTCCGTCGGGGGCATACGGCGGCAACCGGCGCGACGAGGCCCCGCCCGGCGGTTCGACCTTGATCACGTCGGCGCCGAGATCGGCGAGGATGCGCGAGCTCAGCTCGCCGCGTTCCTCGGTGGTGTCGATGATGCGGATGCCGGCGAGCGGCCGAGTGGTGGACATCTACGGATTCCCCATGGGTTCAGACCGGGTTGGATGATTCAGACCGGGTTGGCAGCGAAGTGAGCGCCGATGCGCAGGGCCTGTTCGTTGGCCGAGCCGAGCGAGAACTCGATCTGCTTGGCGAACGAGAAGTAGCGGTGGATGAAGTACTCGAGGGCGATGCCCATCCCGCCGTGCAGATGGACGACGGCGTGGGCGATGCGATGCCCACCTTCCGACGCCCAGAACTTGGCTGTCTGCACATCGACGGCGATGACATCGGACGGGGCCCCCGACTCAACGCTGTAAATCGCCTGCCACAACGTCAGGCGGATGCCCTCGACGTCGATGTAGGCGTCGGCCATCCGGTGGCCGACGGCCTGGAACGTGGCGATCGGTCGGTCGAACTGCACCCGCTGCTTGGTGTATTCAGCGGTCGCGACCAGGGCCTTCTCGGTCACCCCGAGCTGGGTGGCGCACAGCCCGATCGTCGCCCGCTCGATGAGACGGCGAACGATCTCGGTGCCATCAGCGCCTCCGCCGCCCACCTCGGCGTCGGCCGACACGACGACCCCGTTGAGGGTCACGTGCCCGTATGGCTCATGATTGGTCGTATCTTGGGCGGCGATCGTCAGCCCGGCGGCGTCGGGGGTGACGATGAACGCCCCGACACCACCGTCGGCCAACGAGGCGGTGATCACCGATCGCGTCGGCGATCGTCGCCGCGGGCACGGCGGTCTTGGTGCCGTCGAGCCGCCAGCCCCCGTCGACCGGGGTGGCCGTCGTCGTCGGATGCTCCCGGTCGCGATGCCATGGCTCGGCGATGGCGGCGGACAACACGACCGCGCCGTCGATGGCCGGGCGCACCCAGGTGTCGACTTGCTCGCCAGTGCCGTGGGTCGCCAGCACGTCGGCGGCCATCGCGATCGATGCCAGATACGGCACCGGGGCGAGCGTGCGGCCGATCTCCTGGAGCACGAGCGACTGAGCCAGCAGCCCAAGCCCGCTCCCGCCGGCCGACTCGGGCAGGCCGATACCGAGCAGGTTCGCCTTGGCCAGCTCGCCATACAACGCCCGATCGAAGCGGGAGTGGCCGCTGCTCCTCGAGCGCGGTCAGCGACTCGTGGGTGACCTTGTCCTCCAGAGATCCGCCGGGCCAAGCCCGGCGACCTCTTGCTGCTCGTCGGTGAATGAAAAGTCCATGCTGGTGTCTCCTTCAGACCGGGCTCAGCGCGGGGCCCGGGGCATGCCCAGGCCGACCATGGCGATGATGTCGCGCTGCACCTCGTTGGTTCCGCCGCCGAAGGTGAGGATCAGCGCGCCGCGGTACGCCCGCTCGACGCGGCCCTTGAAGCACCGCGCCGGGTGAGTCGGGCCGGACGAAGGCCTCGTCGCCGAAGCACTCCATCAGCAGGCGGTAGGCCTCGGTGGCGAACTCGGTGCCGAACACCTTGGTGGCCGAGGCGTCGGCCGGGCTGACCCCGTTGCTTCACCCCCCAGGCGATCTTCCAGTTGATCAGCTTGAGGAACTCGACCTTGGCGTGCACCCGGCCGAGATTGACCTGCACCCACTCCTGGTCGATCACCCGCGACCCGTCGGGCAGCGTCGGTGTCCTGCGCCCAGCGGCGGACCTCGTCGAGCGACGGTCTGCACGCTCGGCGGGCGAGCACGAGCGCCACCCGCTCGTGGTTGAGCTGGTCGGTGACCAGCCTCCAGCCGTCGTTCTAGCCGCCCGACCAGGCCGCTCGCCGGCACCCGCACGTCCTCGTAGAAGGTGGGGCTGGTGGTCGCGCCGCTCATCGTGTGCACCGGCGTCCAGCTGAACCCCTTCGACGAGGTCGGCACGAGGAACATCGAGATGCCCTTGTGCTTGGCCACGTCGGGGTCGGTGCGGGCGGCGAGCCAGACGTAGTCGGCGTACTCGATCAGGCTCGTCCACATCTTCTGGCCGTTGATCACGTACTCGTCGCCGTCGCGCACGGCGCGGGTGGTGAGCGAGGCGAGGTCGGTGCCGGCGTCGGGCTCGGAGTAGCCGATCGAGAAGTGCAGGTCGCCCGCAGAGGATCTTGGGCAGGAACTCGTTCTTCTGCTCCTCGGTGCCGAACTCCATGATCGTCGGGCCGACGGTGTTGATCGTCAGGACCGGCAACGGCACGCCGGCCACGCTGCACTCGTCGGTGAAGATCAGCTGCTCCATCATCGTGCGGTCCTGGCCGCCGTACTCCTTCGGCCAGCCGACGCCGAGCCAGCCGTCGGTGCCGAGCTGTTTGATCGACCTCGCGGTAGACCGTCTCACCGCCCCCCTCGTAGCCCCCAGCGCAGCGCCTCGCGCCGCTCGGGTGTCATCAGGTGGCGAAGTATTCCCGCAGCTCGGCCCGCAGCGCCTGCTGCTCGGGCGTGAAGGCAATGTCCATCGTTGAATCCTCGTCAGCCGACGACGTCGCGGGCGAGTCCAAGCCACAGGTCGGTGCACAATGCCAGTGATTCGACGTCGATCCGCTCGTCGTGGCCGTGGAACCGGGTCGCTACCGCGGCGCGGTCGACGGCCGGACTGAACAGACCGGCGCCGTAGACAACCGTGCCTTTGCGGCGGAAGAACCGGCCATCGGTACCGCCAACCATCAACCCGGGGACGAGCTCGGCTTCGGGGTACGCCTGTCGCACCCGTGCGCCGAGCTTGTCCCACAGCGGCGAGTTCGTCGTTGACGCCGTCGCCGAACCGCCCTGTAACACCGAGATTGTCACCGAGGTCATCAACTCGTCACCGATGATGTCGCGGAGCATCACATCGACGTCGTCGTTGTCGACCCCCGGAAGCGTGCGGACATCGACGTCGAGTTCGACGCGGTCGGGAACGATGTTCGTCTTCTGTCCGGCATGAAGCACGTTGCAGGAGAACGTCGTGTGTGAGCAGGCGTGCAGCCGGCCGGCGACGCCGGGCGGCAGGGTGGCCAGCGTCTCTTGCACCCGGCCCGGGTCGAGCAGCGATGCCTGCAACTCGGGCGGTAGTCCGCTGGTGGTGATCAGGCCGTGCCACAGGTCGTCGAGGCGGGGTGTACCGGCATACGAGCTGATCCGCCGAACGATTTCGGCCGCCTTGACCAGGGCATTGTCCGATCGGTACGGCATCGAGCCGTGGCTCGGGGTGCCGCCGATCGTCAGCCGCCGCCACGCCACACCCTTCTCCTCGGTGGTCATCAACAGCGACCGGCCATCGCCCGCCCAGAAGCCCCCCATCTCGGTGACCATGTAGTCGCAGGCCACCGCGTCCCAGTGGTTGTCGACGATCCACTCGGCCCCGTGGGTCGCCCCCGGCCTCCTCGTCGGCGACCCCGAAGTAGATCAGGTCGCCCTTCGGCTTGAACCCGCTGAGCGCCAGTTGCTTGAACGCCACCGCCATCGACGAGGTCAGGCAAAGCATGTCGAGTGCGCCCCGACCCCACACCTCACCATCGATCAACTCGCCGCCGAACGGGTCACGCGTCCAACCCGCCGGGTTCACGGGAACGACGTCGGTGTGACCCATGAAGCACAGCTTCGGGGCGTTCGCGTCGGAGCCCTCGATGCGGGCAACAATCGACGTCCGGTCTCCGAACGGGGTCAGCCGTTCGACGTCGAGCCCGGCCCCCTCCAGGTACGTCTGCAGCAGATCGGCATTGCGACGTTCACCACCCGACTCGATCGTGCCGTCGTTGACGCACTCGTTGCGGATCAGTTCCTGCAGCAACTCGATCGTTTGGTTGACGGCACCATCGGCCGCAGTCGTCGTTGACATAGCGGCACTGTAGGCCCGAGGCCGGCGCCGCGGTGGACATCGACCCGCCCGGGTCGCAGCCAGCCGCGCGGAAGTGCTCAGATGTTGCCATGACGGAACCGCGCATGGTGACCAGCACCTTGGAGTTCCCGTACTCCCGCACGCTCGGACCGACCATCGGTGCCTTTGCGGCGGGTCTGCGGGAGCAACGCCTTCTCGCTGCCCGAACGATCGGGGGGCGGGTCTTGATGCCACCGCTGGAGTACGACCCCGACACGGGCGACGCCACCGAACCCGAGCTGATCGAGGTCGGCCCTGGCGGGGTGGTCGAGTCGTGGAGTTGGGTACCGACGCCGAGCGGGCGCCAGCCCTATGACCGGCCGTTCGCATTTGCCCTGATCAAGGTCGATGGCACCGACACGGGAATGATCCACGTGCTCACCGCTACCTCGCCCGACGAGATCTCGACCGGCATGCGGGTGACCCCCGTCTGGCGTGACGAGCGCACCGGCCGAATCGACGACATCGACGGATGGGCACCAGAGACAACGGAGGCCGAGTAATGGCTGAAGCCGCCAAACAACACCTGCGGATGGAGCACATGGTCTCGCTCCACTACTCCGAGGAACTCACCCCGCTGCTGTCACGATTCGGCGACCACCTGCTCGAAGGCAAGCTGATCGGCCATCGGGGCTCGTCGGGCATGGTCTACATGCCGCCGAAGGGCTACGACCCGATGACCTGCGAGCCGACCACCGACGACGACGAGGTCGAGGTTTCCGACCACGGCACAGTGTCGGGGTACACGATCATCACCCCGGTGCAGTACTACGGCCAGCAGGAGACCAAGCCGTTCGTCTACGCCTCGGTGCTGCTCGACGGCGCAGTCGATGCCCACCGGCGGCCAGGACATCATGAACATCGACCACGCCGACATCCGCGTCGGCCTGCGGGTCAAGGCGGTCTGGCGGCCGACGTCCGAGCGGTCGATTGCCGGACTATCGAACCGCGGCTGGGCCGGCCTCGACGGGGTCATCGACGGCTTCGAACCCAACGGTGAACCCGACGCCCCCGAGAAAGTGCAGGGATTCCTCTGATGGCTGCGCGCAACCGATATCGCCATCGTCGCCACCGCTCAGACACCGACGGTCCGCCGCACGACGCAGACGCGAAGTCCAGATGCTCGTGCCGACGGTCAACGCCGCGCTCGCCCAGGCCGGCATCACCCGGGCCGACGTCGGCTTCACCTGCGCCGGTTCGTGCGACTATCTCACCGGCGGCCCGTTCGCCTTCGTCGTCAACCTCGAAGCGGCCGGAGCATGGCCGCCGATCCGCGAGTCACACGTCGAGATGGATGGCGCGTGGGCGATGTACGAGGCCTGGGTCCGGCTGATGCACGGCGACATCGACGTCGCCCTCGTCTTCGGCTCGGGCAAGTCGTCACCGTCGAACCCGGCCGAGATCTGGCCGCAGCAGCTCGATCCGTACTACCTGGCCACGCTCGGTTTCGACCCGGTGTCGTATGCCGGCATCCAGGCCCGCCAGCTGCTCGACTCGGGTCAAGGCAACCGAGCGCGATTTCGCCGAGGTGGTGGCCCAGTCCCGGCGTGAACGCGATCGGCAACCCGAACGCCCAGCTGTAGCGGCGAGTACGACGTCGACGCCCTGCTCGCCGAGCCGATGTTCGCCGACCCGCTGCGCAAGCACGACCTCCCGCCGATCGGCGACGGGGCGGTGGCGGTCATCCTCGCCCGCGGCGACAAGGCACGGGAGCTCTGCGAACGCCCGGCGTGGATTCGAGGGATGGATCATCGACTCGACGCCCACCAACCGGGTTTCCGCGACCTGACGACCTCGAAGTCGACGACCCTCGCCGCCCGCAAGGCCGGCTACGACGGCGGGCCGATCGACGTCGCCGAGATCTCGGCGATCTTCAGCCCGCAGGAGATCATCCTGCGCGAGTCGCTCGGGCTCCCGGAGGGCACCAACGTCAACCCGTCGGGCGGGGCATTGTGCGCCAACGCGGTGATGGCCGAGGGCCTGATCCGTTTCGCCGAGGTCGCCAACCGGATCATCGACGGCTCGGCCAACCGGGCCCTCGCCCACGCCACCAACGGCCAGGGCCTGCAACACAATCTCGTCGCACTACTGGAAGGTGAGTGATGTCGGCCGAACGCTGTGCCGTCGTCGGGGTCGGCCAGACCCACCACAAGAAGGTCCGTGACGACGTCTCGATGCCCGGGCTCTTCCGCGAGGCCGCGCTTGCGGGCGCTCGAACGACGCCGAATGCACCTGGGCCGACATCGACGCCGATCGTCATCGGCAAGGCGCCCGACGCGTTCGAGGGCGTGATCATGCCCGAGATCTTCCTCGCCGACGCGCTCGGCGGGGCCGGGCAAGCCGATGTTGCGGGTTCACACGGCTGGCTCGGTCGGTGGGTCGACGTTCATCGTCGCCTCGCACCTGATCGAGTCGGGCGTCCACGACCGGGTGCTTGCCATCTCGTGGGAGAAGCAGTCGGAGGGCAATGCCCAGTGGGGCCTCGCCGGTGGCCGCTCGGGCGGTATCGGAGCCGGTGGCAGCGTTCGCCCCGTGGATGCGGGCCTACATCGCCCAGTCGGGCGCACCCGAATACATCGGGTGGATGGTCGCCGTGAAAGACCGGCTCAACGCGCTGAAGAACCCCTACGCCCACCTCAAGCTCGCCGACATCACCATCGACAAGGTCAAGCGAGTCGGCGATGCTGTGGGACCCGATCCGCTTCCTCGAGTCGTGCCCCTCGTCGGACGGCGCGGCCGCCGCGGTGTTGACCAACGAGGCCGGCGTGGCCGAAGTTCGTCGAAGAAGCCGGCGTGGATCGCCGCCTCGGCGATCCGCAGTCCGAGACTCGGGCAGTTCCCCGGCCGCGACACGGTCAAGCCGCAGGCCGGAGTCGACTGCGCGATCGACGTCTACAAGCAGGCCGGGATCACGCAAGCCTCGCGAGGAGATCGACGTCGCCGAGTTCTACGTGCCGTTCAGCTGGTACGAGCCGATGTGGCTCGAGGGCCATCTCATCGCCGAGCCGGGCGAGGGATGGAAGATGGTCGACCGGGGCGACACCGAGATGACCGGCTCGTTCCCCGTCAACTGCTCGGGCGGCGTGCTGTCGTCGAACCCGATCGGCGCGTCGGGCATGCTGCGATTCATCGAGGCCGCCAACCAGGTACGCGGCGAGTGCGGTGAGCACCAGATCGACGGCGTGCGCACCTCGCTCGCCCAGGCCTATGGCGGCGCCGCCCAATACTTCGCGATGGGCATCTTCCGCGACACCAAAGACTGAGGTCGCTGCACGCGCCGAAGGGACTCGCCATGCCTATGCCCACCGATATCGGGATCGTCGACCTGGGGATCGGGTTTCCGTTCCAGAGCGTCGAGGAGAAGACGGCGACGTACGACTTCTTCCGGCCCTTGCTGAAGGACGCCCAGAGCAAGTCGGAGTTCGAGTTTCCCGTCGAGTACATCTTCAAGGACGTGCCCGACATCATCTCGCCCGACGAGGACCGGGTGGCGTGGACCGTCGCCAAGATGGACCAGTTCGGCATCGCGATGGGCGTCACCGGTATCAACGAACACTCGATCCGCGCCCGCCAGGAGTACCCGGGCCGGTTCTTCCTGATGGGCCGCGCCGACCCGAACGATGGCATGGACACGCTGGGGCGGATGGAGCAGCAGAAGGCCGAGCACGACATCGTCGCCGTGTCGTGCTTTCCGTCGGGCACCTATCCGCAGGTCGCCGTCAACGACAAGAAGATGTACCCGATCTACATGAAGTGTGTGGAGCTTGGGATTCCGATCTGCATCAACGGCGGCGTCGTCGGGCCGCGGATGCCGAGTTGGCCCCAACATGTCGAGCATTTCGACGAGGTCTGCTACGACTTCCCCGACCTGACGATGGTGATGATGCACGGTGGCGAGCCGTGGACGTTCCTGGCCTGGAAACTGATGCTCAAATGGCCGGGTTTGCACTACATGACCAGCGCTTTCGCCCCGAAGCACTACCCGGCCGAGATCATCAAGTTCGCCAACAGCCGGGGTGCGGACAAGGTGATGTACTGCGGGTACTTCCCCGCCGGGCTGACGCTCGAACGCCAGTTCCGGGACATGCCCCATGTGCCGTTCAACGACAACGTCTGGCCGAAGTTTCTACGCGAGAACGCCATCCGCGTGTTCAAACTCGACCAAGCTCGAACAATCTGACCCCCCGAGCGATGGATTCAGAGCGGGGTGCCCGCCGCGGCGAAGGCGTCGGCGACCCACTTCCAGTGCATCCGTCCGTGGTCGGCGTTGGCGGCCAACACGCCGCCGATTGACCCGTCGGCCCACGGTGCCCCTGGCAACCGTTCGTCGAGTTGTTCGTCGGTCAACTCGGCGAGGAGTTCGAGGGTGATCGCCCGCGACGCCTGCCCGAGGGCGACAACCTCGGCAAGCGACTTGCCGGCGTGCTCAAGTTGCCACTCCTCGGTCATCGCGTGCACCGTTGTCATGATCTCGGCGCGACGACCGCTCCACTCCCGCCGAATCGCTGGACAACCCGACCGGATTGGCGTGACCACCAAGGTGGCGACGAACCATCGCCGCGAAGTTCCGCTCGATGAGTGACAGATGAGCCAGATGGTCGAGCGCCGACCACAGATTCGCGGGGTCGTGCTCGCTCGGAGTCAACCCGTGGTGGAGTTGGTCGTCGCTCAACGCGGCGTACGCGTCGAGCAACCAGGCCCGGTCGCGGTGGAGCTTGGTCTCGATGTCGATGCGGCGCACCTCGTCGTTCTATCCGATCGAGGCAATGATGCCGCCGTCGAGCAGCACCTTTGGTCGCGTCGTCCGCGGTTCGCGGGGCGCGGGTCGCGGAGTCGCCTGACCGAGGGTTCACGTGGTGACACACGCGGCGAGTAAGAGTCCTACATGTAGGATTCCACCATGCGAGTCACCGAGAAAGGTCAAGTCACCATTCCCAAGGATCTCCGCGATGCGTTCGGTATCGGGGCGGGAACTGAGGTCGAGTTCGTAGCCGACGGAGACGCCCTGCTCGTCCGCAAGGTCAGCAGAGGCCCGACCCGGGGTGACCGTTTGGCCGACCGACTTCGAGGACGCGGCGACGTACGGATGACCACAGACGAGATCATGGCGCTGACCAGGGAGACACCGCGGTGACGAGCGGAACCCTTGTCGATACCAATGTGCTACTCGACGTCCTTACCGAGGACGCCGTGTGGCTGTCGTGGTCGCTGGATGCGCTGGCCACCGCCGCCGAGGCTGGACCATTGGTGATCAACCCGATCATCTATGCCGAAGTCTCGGTTCGATTCTCGCGGGTCGAGGACCTCGACGAAGCGCTACCCGCCGAGGACTATCGTCGGGCCGACCTGCCATGGTCCGCCGCGTTTCTCGCCGGAAAGGCGTTCATCACCTACCGTCAAAGCGGCGGCACCAAGACGTCGGCACTCCCTGACTTCTTCATCGGTGCCCATGCCGCGGTCGACGAGATGCCCTTACTCACCCGGGACGCCGGCCGGTACCGGACCTACTTCCCGACGGTCAACCTGATCGCTCCCGATTCATTGTCGTGACCTGAATCGGTCATGATCGGGCGATGGCGTTTGATCGGCTGTTGGCACCCGGACACATCGGCTCGATGGAGCTGCGCAACCGGATCTTGATGTGCCCGATGGGCGACTCGATCGCCGAGGAGGACGGCTCGATCAGCGACCGGCAGGTTGCCTACTACGGGGCGCGCGCCAGGGGCGGGGCGGCGCTGATCATCGTCGGGTCGGTCGGCATCGCCTACCCGGCCGGGTCATACGCCCGCCAGCAGACCGCAGCAAGCCACGACCGATACATCCCCGGCCTGCGCCGACTGGCCGACGAGGTTCACCGCCACGGCGGCAAGATCGCGGCGCAGATTGTCCACGACGCGGCCAACTCGCGCTACGACATGGAACAGGGCCTCCCCCTGCTCGTCTCGGCCGTTCCCCCGCGTGGCGCGCCCGACGCGCTGACGATGATGGTCACCCCCGCCGAGGGCGCAGCGATGATGCAGCCGTTCATGACCCCCACGTCGCGCTATGAGATGCACGCGGCGACCGAGGAAGACATTGCTCAGGCCATCGAATGGTTCGCCGCAGCCGCGGCCCGGTGCGTGGCCGCCGGGTTCGATGGCATCGAACTCCACGCCGGTCACGGCTACCTGATCGACTGGTTCCTCTCCCCCGCCAAGAACACCCGTACCGACGCCTGGGGCGGCTCGCTGGAGAACCGCGCCCGGTTCCTGTGCGAAGTGATCGGCGCCGTGCGCGCGAGGGTGAACGACGCCGTGCCGGTGTGGCTGCGACTGAACGCCGACGAGCCCCACACCGCAGGCGGTACCACCCTCGATGATGCGATCGCCGTCGTCGCTCTGGCCGAGCAGGCAGGGGCCGCGGCGATCCACGTGAGCGCCTATGGCAATCCGATGGTCGCCGTCGGGATCACCGATGGGCACACTCCCCATACCCCCGGCAATCTCGTCCACCTCGCGGCGACGGTGAAGCAAACGACCGCGCTGCCGGTGATCACGTTCGGACGCCTCGAACCCGAGGACGCCGAGGTCGTGCTCGTCGAAGGAAAGGCCGACTTCATCTCGATGGGCCGCAAGTTGCTGGCCGACCCCGACCTGCCCAACAAGCTCGCCACCGGCCACACCAGCGACGTGCGACCGTGCATCTACCAATACCGCTGCATCGGCAACATCTTCCTGCTCGATGGCGTCGAGTGCGTCTCGAACGCGGCGACCGCTCATGGCGACGAGGACGCTCCCCCGGTGGCCGCGAACCCTCGCCATGTGGTGATCGCCGGCGGTGGCCCAGCCGGCCTGGAGACGGCCCGCCTGCTCGCCGCGTCGGGTCATCGCGTCACCCTCATCGAGTCGGGACCCGAGCTGGGCGGACGCCTGCTGATCGCCGGAGCCTGCGACCCGGTGTTGGAGAAAATGCGCCGCTATCTGGTGCGACAGGTCGAGCGAGCCGACGTCGAGATCGTTCTCGGTCGGCTCGTCAACGATGACCTGGTTGCCGAGCTCAACCCCGATGTGATCATCGATGCGACCGGGACCAACTGGCCGGGCATCGACCCGTTCGCCCCCTGGATTCGTGGCTCGGGTGATGCTGACACTGACGCTCCGGGCCATCGAGTGGTGCTCCACGGCGGCGACAAGCCGGCGCTGTCACTCGCCGACCGCTTGGCCGCCGCCGGTCACGAGGTGACGATCGTCGAGCCCAGTGGGGTCTTCGGTCAGGCGATTGGCCTACCCGGGCGCTTCCGCCTCGTCCACGATCTGCGCGCCACCGGCGTGCGCACCGAACAGACCGCGCCCGACGAGACGTTCGATTCGGCCATCGACACCACCCGTGCCAACCCATCGCCCCTGGTCGTCGAAGGCCACGGCACCCATATGGTCGGCGACGTGACCGGTTCAGGCGGTCTCGAAGCCGCGTTCCGTTCGGCTCGCGAGCTCGTGGCGTTTCTGGCGCGTTAGACCGAACCGATTCACCCACACGGCGGTGCCACGCCAGCGGCCTCGCGGAACGCAATGGCAGCACCGGCCTCGTTGAGAAACTCCAAGGCGACGTTGAACGATTCGATGGGGTCGCGCTCGGGATCGATGATCGCATGCAGTCCGAAGCCGTCGTCCATCGCCGTGATCATCGCCGCCAGGGCGCGGCGGTTGTCGGCAGGACGTAGCCCCAGGCTGGCGGCGTTGCGCTCGAGCACTTTCCAGATGACGGCTTCCGAGCGATCGAGACGTTGTTTGAGGAGCGGCCGGGCCGCAGGGTTACGCAGGGAGTAGAGCACCAGTTCCGTCGACAACACCGGGTGATGCAGACCGCCGCGACGGACCGGTTCGCGCAACATTGCCTGGGTCGCCCGTACATAGTCGACCGGGTCGGGATGCTCGGCCATCAACTGTTCGATCTCGGCGATCGACTCCTCGGTCATCCGTTGAAGCAGGGCCAGAACCAACCCGTCCTTGTCGGCAAAGTTGGAGTACACCGCCCCGCGGCTGAAGCCGGCCGCATCCGCGATGTCTTCCACCGACGCAGCCCCGATCCCCCGTTCGATGAACACCTGGGCCGCCGCGTCGAGTAGACGATGGCGGGTTTCCGCTCTGGTCGGACGGCGAATTCGCCCCCCGCTGGATTGTTCGGTTGACACAACGACAAGGATACATCATTGTATTGAATACAGATGTGTATCGAATTTGGAGCAAACGATGAGCGATGACCTGATGGCGACCGACGACATCTTCACGATGCTGAACAGCCAAGCCATCCGCGGTGATCCCTACCCCACCTATGCCCGGCTGCGCTCGGAGCAGAGGGTGCTCGACACCGGATTCGGGGTGTGGTTCATCTTCGGCTACGACGACTGCAACCAACTGCTGCGTGACCGCGATCTGTCGGTCGATGAACGCCACGCAATCCTTCCGGGGCCAGGTGACGCGCTACCCACGCTGATCCATCTCGACCCGCCCGACCACGAACGCCTGCGCCGGCTCGTGCAGATGGCCTTCACCCCGCGAGCCGTCGAGGCGTTGCGAGCGTGCGCCGAGCAGCTGGTCGGCGAGTGTCTCGATCGCTTCTCCCCCGGTGATGAGATCGACGTCGTCGCCGAGTTGGCCTACCCCGTTCCTCTGACCATCATCTGTGAGCTGTTGGGCATCGACGACGCCCGCCGCGAGCAGGTACGCGAAT
Organism: uncultured Actinomycetes bacterium; assembly: GCA_963847945.1. Classification (GTDB taxonomy): domain Bacteria; phylum Actinomycetota; class Acidimicrobiia; order Acidimicrobiales; family Ilumatobacteraceae; genus JANMJD01. The sequence continues at coordinate 216,214 of CAWKBX010000019.1, read as the reverse complement.
GGTCGACGTGGCTCGCCCGCAGTATCGACCCGGGGCAGCTCCGGTCGCCCGAACTCCACGAGAAGATCACCCAGGTACAAGCCGAGTTCATCGCCGAAATGAGCTCGCTCGTGCAACAACGCCGAGCCGTGCCAAGCGACGACCTGTTCTCGCAGCTCGTTGCCGTCGAGGCTGACGGCGACCGTATGACCGAGTCCGAGCTGATCGGCCTCGCCGTCCTGCTGCTCGTCGCCGGCCACGAGACGACCGTCAATCTGATCGGAAATGGCCTGTACGCCCTGTTGAACCATCCCGAACAACTCGAGGCGGCACGAAGCGGCCTGGTGCCAGCCCGCGACGTTGTCGACGAGCTACTCCGTTACGACTCGCCGGTCCAGATGACCACTCGCATCCCCCGCCAGCCGATCGAGGTGTCCGGGGCCGTGATCCCCGCCGGGCACATTGTCGTGCTGATGCTGGGAGCCGCCAACCACGACCCAGAAGCATTCGAGCACGGTGGCCGGCTCGACATCCACCGCCCTCGATCGTCATCCCACCTCGCCTTCGGGGCCGGCCTGCACCATTGTCTGGGTGCAGCCCTCGCTCGAGCCGAGGGCGAGACCGCGCTGATGCAACTCATCCAGCGCTTCCCCGGCATGACACTGCTCGAAAAACCACCGCTGCGGCCTGCGTTCGTCCTGCGAGGCCGAGAGCGCCTGATCGTCCGGCTGTAGCGAGGCCGAACCGTCAGATGGGTGACGGGTAGGGGTTCTCGATGTTGAGCATGCGGGCGAGGGCGTCGGTGACCTGGTTGGCGACCGAGTAGTTCATCACATCGGGGATCAGGCCGGCGGCGACCATCCGGTCGGCGAGGCGAATGAAGATCGCCGCGAACCGCATGGTCGAGAAGACCTCCCAGTAGTGCGGGTTGCGCACTTCGCGGCCCGACACCGCCTCGTAGTGGGCGATCATTTCGTCGCGGGTCGGGAAACCTTCGAGCCTCGGTGTGGCCATGTCATCGAACGACATCCGGTCGAACATCAGCCACCAGCCGACGTCGGCCTCGGTCGGGCAGATCGCCGCGGCCTCCCAATCGACCACCGCGGCCGGCTCGTACTCGGCCCAGATGATGTTGCCAAGCCTGGCATCGCCCCACGACAGACCGATGCGGTCGTCGTGCGGGTCGTTGGCGTCGAGCCAATCGAGGGAGGCGAGCAGCACCGGGTCGTCTCGCCCGGCCAACTGCTCGACGACGAAGTCGCGGTAGATCTTCAAGTGGGCGGCCGTCGTCGGGTCGCCGCCGGTCGGGTCGAGCCAGCCGAGGTCGGCGGAACGCCAATCGATCGAGTGGATGCCGGCCATCGCCGTCAGCCCCGAGGTGACCATCCGTCGGCGGTCATCGGGCGTGGCCTCGTCGACCAGGAAACCGGCCTGCGAGTATCGGGGCTGGTCACCGGGCACTTTGCCGTCGACGAAGCGCATCACGAAGAACGGCAGGCCGAGCACCGACGGGTCGGCCTCATAGGCAATCGTCGACGGAACGGGGGCAACGCCGGCGGCGGCGACCACCTCCATCGCCCGGTGCTGCAAGCCCACCGACACCGCAGTTGCCGGGGTCAGCGTGGGGAACAACGCTCCATCGCCGGGCTCGATACGACCGACCAGCCGCTCGGAGCACCGTTGCCCGTCGGCTGTCCACTCGGCGGTGAACAGCACCGTCTCGTTCGAAAATCCGGTCGCCACCGGCACATTGAGTTCGGTGATCTCCACATCGGAGGCTCCGTCGATCACCCGCGCCAGCCACGCCTCGAGCGCCGGGCCGTAGGCACTGCGGTCCTTGTGGAACTTGGGGGCGTTGGAGAGTTCCTCGCCGGGCTCCTCGGTTGTCTCGCTCATCGCCGTCGACCGCTCAGCGCTTCAGGCTGTCGATCAAGCGATCGGATGACTCACGGTCCTGGTAGATCAACCGGATCAACCAATAGCGGAAGTATCGGGTCAGGCTGAACGTGACGAACAAGCCGGTCGAGACGATGGCGATGGCGACCCCAAGAAGGGCGACGATGATGTAGTCGCGCTGCGCCAGCGCGTCGGTTGTCCCATGCGAACCGAAATAGGCGATGATCTCGATCACGATCGAAGCGACCAGCCCGATAGTGGCGATCTTGAGCCAGAGTCGCTCGGGGTTCGCCCGGCCTCCGCCGACCTTGAGCGCTTCCACCTCGCTCTGAAACTCGCGCATCCGCGCCGATTGGTCAAGGGTGTCCGACATTGAGTTCATCCTCCGTGAGCAGTGGGGTGAGAAGTTACGGCGTCGCCGCCGAGGTAGGCCGACGCGGCCTCGGCGGCAAGTTCGAGCGGGAGATCCGACGCGGTCGATGCGTCCGTGCAGCATGATCGCGGCACGTGTCGCCACCCCGAGTACAGCTTGGGCGAATTGTTCGACGACGAGGATCGACAGGCCGTCACGGGCCAGTTCGCCGACCGTTTCGTACAGGTTCTCGACGATCAGCGGGGCGAGACCCATCGAGAGGTCGTCGAGCATCAGCAACACGGGGTTCGTGGTCAACGCCCGAGACAGGGCGAGCATCTGCTGCTCGCCGCCCGAGAGGGTCCCGGCGAGTTGGTTGCGCCGTTCGTGGAGCCTCGGGAAGTAGTGGAAGGCCTTGTCGGCCACCGCCTTGTACGGCATGCCGCTAAAGGTCCACATCCGCAGGTTGTCGTTGACCGTGAGGTTCGGGAACACCCCGCGACCTTCGGGAATCAGGCAGATCCCGGCCCGGGCCAGCGCATCGGAACGTACGCCGTTGACCTCGCGGCCGTTGACCTTCAGCGAACCGCTCGATCGGCGCGATCTGGCCGCTGCACACTCGCAACGTCGTCGACTTCCCGGCCCCGTTCGGGCCGAGGATGGCGAACACCTCACCGGGCATCACCCGCAGATCGACGCCGTGAAGCACGTCGATGATGCCGTAGCCGGCGTGAACGCCGGCGAGTTCGAGCAACGGGGTCACGATGCCGCAGCCTCCTTGGCCGTGCCCAGATAGGCGGCCTGCACGAGTGGGTTGCGCTGCATTTCGGCAGGCGTCCCCGAGGCGATGATCTGGCCGAGATCGAGGACGAACAGTTGTGAGCACAGCCCCATCACAAAGTTCATGTCGTGCTCGACGAGCAGCACCGACACCCCGGACTCCCGCACCAGGCGGGCCAGCAGCTCCCCGATCGCTCCGGTCTCCTCGTCGTTGAGTCCCGACGAGGCCTCGTCGAGCAGCAGGATCTTGGGGCCAGTGGCCAGCGCTCGGGCCAATTCGACCAGGCGCGCAGTGGCGGTGGGCATCGTCCCGACGGTGATGTTGGCCATGTCGGCGAGCCCAACCTGCTCGAGCGCTTCGTTGGCGATGGCGGTGACGGAACGACCACCCCGCCGAGCCTTCGTCGCCATCTCGGCTGCCACCAGCACGTTGTCACGAGCAGAGAGCGAATTGAACGCTTCGAGCTTCTGGAATGTGCGGGCGATGCCCAGCCGGGCCCGCTTGTGGACGCTCAGGCCAGTGACGTCTCGCCCGTCGAAGGTGACATTGCCATTCGTCGGCGGCTGCAATCCGGTCACGACGTTGAACAGGGTGGTCTTGCCCGCACCATTCGGGCCGATCAGGCCGGTGATCGTTCCCGCCTCGACCGTCAGCGTCGCTGCGTGCACGGCCAACAGCCCGCCGAAGCGGACGCTGACCCGGTCAACCGCCAGCAGCGACAACGCCTGCTCCTTGCGCTCGGGCGACGCGGTGCGCCGCCAGATCGTCGGCCACTCCGAGTCGGCGTTCGATGGCCATCACGTCGGCGGCCGAGAAGGCTTGCGATAGCCCCAACTCGCCGATCTCAGGCACTCGCTTCTTCGCCTTGGTCGCCGCGAAGTCCTCCTTGGCGTCCTTGCGCCATGGCAGATAGCGGGCATTCTGCCGCCCGGTCTCGAACGCCGCGCCCCGCTGATTGACGACCATGCCGATCGCTCCGAGCCCCGGGCCGAACAACCGCAGGAAGGTGAGGATGCCCAGAAGCCATCCAGGGGCACCGGCCTGTTCCATACGATCGGCGAGGGCCTGGAACATCACCTGGAACGTCGTGAATAGGGCTGCAACCGGGTACGCCATGCCTCCGATCGCCATCAGCAGCACGATCGGGATGCTCCTGTCGAGAATGAACGTACCGGTCGGATTGACCGTGCCCGATGCCGTGGCGTACAACGCCCCACCGATCCCGGCCATCGCCGCCGATACGGCGTAGACCACCACCTTCGTCGACGCCACGCTCACCCCGACAGTGGCCGATGCGGCCTCGCTGTTGTTGAGCGCCATCCATCGCCGCCCGTAGCGGCTCTGACGCAGCATGGTGAGCAGCACCATGAAGATCGCCAGCATCACCACGAGCAGCATCAGGAATTGGCGGCGAGTGGTCAGGCCCGAGCCGAACACGCTGAACGGCTTGAACAGGTTCACGTCGCGGAAGCCGGCCGCCGGATGGGGGAAGAACAGCTTGGCCATCAGCTCGGTGAAGGCGATCGAGGCGAGCGCGAGGTACAGCCCTCGTAGCCGGCCGGCGACGAGCGCGACCGACGCCCCGAGCGGCGCGCTCAACAACCCGATGAGTACCAACCACCAGATCGACACGGTCTTGCCATCGCCGTCGAGCGCAAACCGCAGGTGGACGTAGGCACCCCATCCGGCGAACGCCATCGGGGCGAAATTCAGCTGGCCGGCCCAGCCGGTGAGCGGGACGAGCGACATGCCGATGAAGGCAGTGGCCAGGGCGAGGTTGGCCCGGTTGAGCGCGATCTGGTTCCAGCTCGCCGGGTCCCAGATGCCGAAGTTCAGCCATCCGCCCGACAAGGCCAGGAACAACACGATGAGCACCACTCCACCGAGCACCGTCTCCCACACCTTCGAGGTTCGCTCGATCGGTTTGAGGTTCCTGGTGACCCGGCCGACCTGCAGTCGCGATTGCGGCAGGGCAAGTACAGCAAGCAACAACACGACCGGCGCCAGACCGTCACGGGCGAAGGTCCAGTCACCGCCGAACTTGAGGAACGAGATCTGGAACTGGCGCCCGACCCCGAGCAGCAACGCCCCGACCAGTGCCATCGGCAGGCTACGGAGTTGACCGAAGACGGCGGCGGCGAAGGCAAAGACCAGCACCGCGTTGAGATTCGACGGGTCGAGCTCCAACTCCGGGGCGATCATGATCCCGGCGATCGCCGCCAGGATCGAACCGATCGCCCAGGCCGCCGACGACACGACATTGGGCTTGGCCCCGGTCAACGCGGCGAGCGATCGGTTGTCGACCACCGCCCGCATGGCGACGCCCAGGCGGGAGCGGAACAACAACCGCAAGGCGACGGCGACGATGATCGCCACGATCAGCACGATGGCCCGGTGGTAGGTGAGGTTGATCGGGCCGATGTCGATGCTCTTGGTGCCGTAGAACGCCGGAAGCTTGCGCGAGGTGTCGCTCTCCCAGATCTGACCGGTGGCGATCAGGATGAAGTACATCACCCCGACCGTGACCAGCAGTTGGATGACGACGGGAGCGTCCTCCAACTTGCGCATGATCAACCGATCGAGCAACAGACCGATCAACGGGGCAACGACGAGAACGACGACGGCCAACGCCCCAATCGCCACCCAATGCCGGTTGACGCGCAGCTCCCAGTAGAGGTAGGCGCAGAACGCGGCGACCGCAGCCTGCGAGAAATTGAAGATGCCCGTTGTCGTATAGACCACGACGATGCCGGTGGCATACAACGCGTACAGCGCCCCGATCGCCAGCCCGGTGAACAGGGCGGTGGCGATGTTCTCGATCGTGAAACCTGGGAGCTTGGGTGCTTGCCGCCCGCTATGAATCACATAGGCGGCAAGCACGACAAACAGCCCAATCGCCAACCCGAGGGTCGATCGGAGGCGCTGGATGACGTTCACGGGCCAGTTCTCCTGGAAACCCTGGTCAGCCCTTGTATTCGGCGAGCGAGTCACCGGTCCAGGTGCTGGTGTTCTCGGCCGTGCAATCAAGCTCACCCTTGGCTTCCGGGTAGATGCGGTTGTACGCACCATCCTTCAGCTGCAGCAGCACGAAACACGGGCTGATCGCCTTCTTCGACAGGTCGACGGTGCCGAGCCAGCCCTCGTTGTCGAAGGCGTTGATCTTGGCGACCTCTTCGAGCACCCGGGCCCGGGTGATCCCGTTCGGCCCGTCGGCGGCGACGACGGCGTTGACCGCCTGTTCGAACACTCGCCCGGAGTTCCAGGCCAGTACCGACCATGACTGCGGGAAATCCGAACCCATAGCCGTCAGGAAGCCATCAAGGTCGGCGTTCTGATCCCGCTCCTCGAACGGCAGGAACGGCAACCAGAGATAGGTGCCATCTACGTTGGCGTCCTTGCGGAAGGCGTCGGTGTAGCACGCCAACGAGCAGGCCCAGAGCACCTTGGACTCGTCGAGCCCCTGGGCCTTGGCCTCGGTGCGCAGCTTGATCATCGCCTGGTCGTTGGAGCCGTTGAGGGCGATGTTCGACCCGCTCGACTTCATCGCCGCCACGTACTCGGCGTATGCCGCCTGCTCGGCCCGACCGCTGACGCCGAACTCGGCGTCACTGGCCACAAGACCGGCCTGGTTCAACCCGCGGATGGTCGGCATCGACGAGGCGATCGTCGATGGCAGGTCGGAAGGCGTGAGGTAGATGCCATGCAGCGGCGCTCCGGCGATCTCGGTGTACTTCTCAAACGGGCCTTGGAAAGCCTGGTAAGTGCGCTCACCCGTGCCGCTGTAGGGGCACGATCCGTTGATTCCGGCCAGGGTGAACACGTTTTTCGAGCACTGCTGCACCGCGTCGACGGCGCGCTCGGGGATGTCGGCAAAGCCGCTCGGTGCCCCGGCCTTGTCAGGGCAGGTCTCGAGCGAAGTGATCGCGTCGGGCGCGATGAACAGCGTCGTCGAACCGACCATCGCTACCGCTTTGGCGCAGGCCTCGAGGTAGCCGTTGGTGCCCTCGTTCGGGTCGATCTTGGAATCCCATGTGAGCACCTCGACCTGACGGCAGGCCAGACCGCCGTTGGCATTGACCGCCTCGGCCCAGGCCTTGGTGCCGTCGATCGACCCCTGGAACAGGCCGGGTGCCAGTTCGGAGCCGACATCGGCCATCACCAGCACGGTGATCGTGTCGGCGGAGACGCCGATCTCGGAGTCTTCCAGCGTGACCCCGGCGCATGGGTCGGCCTCGGTCACCGGGGCGGCCTCGGTCGTCGCAGCCTCGGGGGCCGGCGTGGTGTCGCTCGGCTCGCCCTCGGGTGCGGGAGTCGTTGCCGGCTCGGGCGCGAGAGTAGCCGAGGGAGCGGCGGTGGTCGCCGGAGCCTCGTCGGGCGACGATGTCGAACTGCGTCCACACGCCGCGACGGTCAATGTCAGGACGCACAACGCGCCGAACAACTTCTTTCGTGCCATCTCTTCCCCCTATGTCGAACCGGCGACACGTGCCCCAGACAGCGTCCCCGGGATTTGCTGACTGTCCGCACTATAAGCACATCGGCACCGACGAAACGGACGCAAGGGATCCGAAACCCTTCGACCGACGTCCGGTCTCGTTCGCGTCACCCCGGCTTCGTAGGCTGGCCCCAAGCAACCTGGAGGAAAGCACCGTGGCCGCTACCGATCGCTACACGATCATCACCGCCGACAGTCACGCCGGTGGGAGTCATGCTCAGTACCGCGCGACTTTGGAGGCGAAGTACCACGATGACTTCGACGCCTGGCGGGGCAGGTACAAGAACCCGTTCAAAGACTTGAAGGACGACCGGCGGACACGGAACTGGGACAGCGAGAAACGGTGGACCGAACAGAACGGCGACGGCGTCGTCGGCGAGGTCATCTTCCCCAACACGGTGCCGCCGTTCTTCCCGAGCTTCGTGCTCTTCGCCGGGCCACCCAAGCCCGAGGACTACGAGCACCGCCTCGCTGGAATCCGGGCCCACAATCGTTGGCTGGTCAACTTTGTGTCCGAAGCGCCCGCCCAGCGCGCCGGCATCGGCCAGATCTTTCTCAACGACGTCGATGATGCCATCGCTGATGCCCACTGGATCAAAGAAAACGGGCTACGAGGTGGGGTTCTCCTGCCGAACATCTCGCCTGACGCCTACTGGATGAAGCCGATCTACGACCCGATCTACGACCGGCTGTGGGCCGTGCTGCAAGACCTCGACATGCCCGTCAACGTGCATGGTGGCACCGGCGTACCGAACTTCGGCGACTACCCGGTGTCGCCCCTCTTGTACATCAACGAAGTCTCGTTCTACTCACAACGGCCACTCGTCCACATGCTGCTCTCAGGGGTGTTCGAGCGGTTTCCCCGGCTGAAGTTCGTGATGACCGAGACCGGCGCTTCGTGGATTCCCGAGTTGCTGGGCCGCCTCGACGCGGTGTCGGCCAAGATCCGCGACACCGGGGCGACGGGCGAGATTCGCTACCACCGTGACATCGTCATGCCGTTGCTGCCGAGCGACTACTTCCGCCGCCAATGCTGGGTTGGGATCAGCCAGCCGGGCCCCGACGACGCCAAGGTGATCGATTCGTTCGGCCACGAGCGGTTCATGTGGGGCAGCGATTACCCACACGACGAAGGCACGTTCCCCTTCACCAAGCAGCATCTGCGCCAGATTTTCCACGATCGCACCGAGGACGTGATGCGCGACCTGCTGTCCAACAACGTCGCCGCGCTGTACGACTTCGATCTGCCGGCACTCCAGCCCCTCGGCACGAAGTTCGGCCCGACGGTGGCCGAATTGCAGGTCCCCCTCGAGGAACTTCCCGATCACCCCAACGACGCCCTCGTGCGCGGCGCGGGGCGCTGACCGAATGGATTTCGACGACACCTCGGTCGAAGCCGAGTTCCGCGCCTCGGTCCGCGTTTTCTGTCGCGGCACGCCAAGCTGAAAGACGGATCGTCGGGCGCCCACGCGATGTCGCACGAGGCCAACTCCGAGGCCGAGGCCGAGCACGTCCGCGACGCCCAGGCCTGGCAGGCGTGCCTGTTCGACAACGGCTGGGCGGGCATCACCTGGCCCGGCGAGCACGGCGGACGCGGCGGCACGATCGTCGAGCAAATGATCTTCAACCAGGAGCTCTCGCGCTACGACGTGCCCGGCAGCGTCTTCGCCCAGGGCATCGGCATGGCCGGGCCGACCCTGATCCGCCACGGCACCCCCGAACAAAAGGACCGGTTCCTCGGCCCGATGCTCCGCGGCGACGAGCTGTGGTGCCAACTGTTCTCCGAGCCCGGCGCCGGCTCCGACTTGGCCGCGTTGTCGACCCGGGCGATCCGTGACGGTGAGGAGTTCGTCGTCAACGGTCAGAAGGTGTGGACATCGAGCGCCCACTACAGCGACTGGGGCATCCTGCTCGCCCGCACCGACACTAACGTGCCCAAGCACCAGGGAATCACCTACTTCCTGGTCGACATGCGCACCCCCGGTATCGACATTCGCCCGCTGCGCCAGATCACCGGTACCGCCCACTTCAACGAGGTTTTTCTCACCGACGTGCGGATTCCGCTCAACCAGGTCGTCGGTGAGGTCAACCGCGGCTGGGGCGTCACGATGACCACGTTGACCAGCGAACGAACGCTGATCGGTGGCGGTTCCGCCGACCCGATGGACGGGCTGCTTCGCCTGGTCGAACGCCACGGCGACGGCGGCGACCCCGTACTCCGCCAGGAACTCGCCGACGTGTACATCCGCCATCAACTGATCAAGTTCCTCGGCTGGCGGGTGCAGTCGGCAATCAGCCGGGGCACCTCGCCCGGGCCGGAGAGCTCGATCCTCAAACTCGCCCACACCGCAGCGTTGACCAAGGTGACGAACCTCGCCCTCGCCATCAGCGGCGCATCGGGCACGCTGATGCCCGAGCACGACCCCGACGGGCGGGCCGCCGCGTTCGGGTTCCTCAGCCAGTTCGCCAGCAAGATCGGCGGCGGGACCGACGAGGTACAGCGCAGCATCGTCGGCGAACGAGTGCTCGGCCTGCCCGGCGAGGTGCGCGCCGACAAAGACCTGCCGTTCCGCGATCTGCCGAAGTAGGTCGCGGCTCATGGACGACTTCACCGGCAAGGTTGCCGTCATCACCGGAGCCGGGAGCGGCATCGGCCGGGCCCTGGCGATCGAGGCCGCCTCCATCGGCATGACGGTCGTCGCCGCCGACATCGAGGAGCCGACGCTCGCCGAAACCGTCTCGATGATCGTCTCCAACGGCGGCACGGCCATCGCCGCGCCCACCGATGTCGCCGACGCGGCCGCGGTCGAGCGGTTGAGTGATACCGCCTTCGAGCACGGCATCGTCGGGTTGCTGTGCAACAACGCCGGCGTCTTCAGCGGTGGGTACATGTGGGAACGGACCGTCGCCGATTGGGAGTGGGTGATGGCCGTCAACGTCTACGGCATCGTGCACGCGGTGCAGTCGTTCGTGCCGCGGATGCTCGCCCAGGACGCCCCATGCCACATCGTCAACACCGCCTCGATGGGAGGCTTGATCACCAACGCCTACTCCGGGCCGTACTACGCGTCGAAGTTCGCCGCCGTCGGTTTGAGCGAGTGCCTGGCCCACGATCTGGCCTCGGTCAACGCCAAGGTCGGGGTATCGGTGCTGGTCCCGAGCCTGATCGCCACCAACATCGGCACCTCGGAACGCAACCGAACCGAACGCTACGTCGACCGATTACGTCCCGAGATGACCCCCGACGCGGCGTTCGTCACCCAGATGCTGCGGGACTCCACCGGGGTGGGCATGCCACCGGCCGAGGTCGCCCGCTTGGTCATCGCCGCCATTCGCCGCAACGACTTCTACATCCCGACCAAGCCCAGCTACCACGAGCAGATCGCCGGGCGCCACGAGGACATGCAGACCCTGCGTTTGCCTCGCACCCCGGCGATCGACTGACGGAACCGGAGCAGCAGCGATGGCCATCAGCGCCGCACGTATCTTCCACGTCAACTCGAACTGCCGCGACATCGAGCGGTCGCTGGCGTTCTACCGCGACCTGCTCGGGTTCAGCGCCTCGACCCACCCGCTCCCCGACCGCCCTCAGCCCGGCGGGGCCTTCGGACTCGACGAGGTGCTCTGGGACGGGTGGATTCTGCAGGGCGACCTCGGCTACGGCGGATTGTCCCTCGACCTGCTGGAGTGGAAGGTCCCACGTCCTGGCGGTGGGCCTCCCCGATCGTTTCACGAGCCTGGCTTCCACCGGTTGTGCTTCAGCGTTCCCCATCTCGATGAGATCCTGGCCTCTGGCGTCGCGGTGCTCGCCCGCGGCGACGGGCGCGCCATCATCGCCGACCCCGACGGTGTGCCCGTGGAGATCGAGCAAGGCACCGACCGTCGCGTCGAACACGTCGTGATCAACTGCCGCTCCCTTGCCTCGGTCGACTACTACCGCAACGTGATGGGCCTGCAACTCGTATTTGTCGATGAGCGGCTCCAACCGGCCGAGCTCGCCTATGGGCTCCCCGGGGCTCTCGTCCGGATTGCCCGGCTCAAGGACCCGGGCTCGGACTTCCATGTCGAGTTGCACCACATCGTTTCCCCTCCGATGCCGGCCGTCCGACAACGGGCCGCCAACGACGTCGGACTGTTCCGCATGGCGTGGTCGACCCCCGATTGTGCGGCCGACGAGGCAGTCGTGCGCGCCGCTGGATCGGTGCCCTATGCCCCGACCGGTGAACTCTCGGTCGGCGATCATCTGCCATTGCTGCTCGTACTGTTCTGGCCCGGTCCCGACGGCGAGTGCCTCGAACTGATCGAAGTCCCCAGTGCCTCAGTCCCTCCTCCCGATCGGAGTTCGTCATGACCCGTCTGTCCGGCAAGGTCACGTATGTCACCGGGGCTGCCTCGGGGATCGGCTTGGCCTGCGCTCGCCGGTTCGCCGATGAGGGCGCGGTCGTCGTTGGTGCTGATCTGAACACCAGCGACGAGTGGACCTCCACAGTCGCCAACGCCGCCGCGGCCGACTTCCATCAACTCGACGTGCGCGACGAGGCGGCCCAGTTGGCGGTCGCCAACGACATCGTCGCCCGACACGGCCGGATCGACGCAGTCGTCGCCGCCGCAGGCGTCGCCGGAGGCGGGTTGGTCCACATGATGTCGCTCGCCGACTGGCAGATGGTGCAGGACGTCAACGTCACCGGCACATTCCTCACCGCCAAGGCCGTACTCCCGACGATGATCGCCCAACGCGGCGGATCGATCATCACCGTCGCCAGCGTCGAGGGTCTCGAAGGCTGCGAGGGCGGCAGCACCTACAACGCATCCAAAGGTGCGGTGGTGCTCTTGACCAAGAACCTGGCGTGCGACTACGGCCGCGCCGGGATTCGGGCGAACGCGATCTGCCCCGGTTTCATCGATACGCCGATGTTCCAAGCGGTCATCGCCAAGCTCCCGATGGCCGACGCCATCCGTGAACAGCACAAGCTCGGCCGCTTCGGCCGTCCTGACGAGATCGCCGGGGCTGCCTACTTCCTCGCGTCGGACGACTCGTCGTTCGTCACCGGGGTCGCCCTTCCCGTCGATGGCGGCTACGTCGCCGGCCACGCCTACGGCCTGTCGAAGATGCTCTTCGGCTCGTAGCGTCGGCTCATCGGCCTGGTCGATTTCAAGCGAAGTAGCCCATCACGTCGATGAGTACGTTGGTTGATCCTGAGTCGTTGTCGATTGAGATCGAGCCTCCGCCCGCACCTTCGCGATCGCCAAGTTGGGCACCACGTCACCGGGCGAGAAGTTGAGATTCGACGCATTGGGCCGGGCCTCACCCGTTGAATGGACCGTCACATATCCGGCACTCGTCGGGCCGACGGCCGTGACGTTGACCACCACCGAGGTGGCAGGGATGCTTCGGATACCAGCGACTGACCACGGACGGGACTCTGCCGTCTGTTCGCCGATGCGTCCTGTGATGCAGTTGGGCAGGCCGCCCGAGCGCTGAGCGTCACCGCGTTATGAGTGACCGCTTCGGCGCATAGATCACCTGAGTATCGGCCGGGTATCGAGCGCTGTTTCGGTGGGTGTGAGCGGGTAATACCGGCGAGGTAGGTGAACGGCTACACGGCTGAGATGCCTACCGGAACCGATTGTGTGTCGACGAGGTCCGTGAGGTCGGTCGGATCGCTGGTGAGTATGACGCTGTCACGGAGACTGACAGCGAACGCAGCAACGATGGCGTCGGTCGCTGAAATGTCGTCCGCTCGTCCGGTCGCCGTTCGCATGCGCGCGGCGTCGCGCGCTGTTTCTTCGTTGACTGGGCGGATCTGGCACATGCGAAGCAGATGGTTTTCGTGATAATCGCGTCGGTGGTCGCCGGTCAGCACCTCGACGAGTACGACGGTGGGCACCTGTGGCGGCCAGGCGCCTCGTCGGCGAAGTTCCGCCAGCCGTGCCCGCTGTCCGGCGAGGGCGGTGACGCCGCCACTGTCGAGTACGAGGTTCACGCGCTGAGTCGGCGCTTGTGGTTGGCAGGCCGAGTGGTGGTGAGGATGCGGTCAGCCCAGGTTGTCGCTGCGGCGGCTTCTTCGGGGCCGATCGGTCCAAGTTCAGCTTCGAGTTTTGCAAGGTAGGTGTCGAGGGCGTCGATCTTGGCGCGCCGATCGAGTTCTTCAATCAATGCGGTCGTAGCAACTCGCGACACGTTCAGGCCGGCTTCGCGTGCTTGGGCTGCGACATCGTCGGGGACGGTGATGTTGACACGAGACATGCGCATAGTATACACATCTTGCGAAGTCTCGCAAGAAGGTCGCGCTGGTGTCCGGGCTGGCCGACGTGCCTGTCTCTCGTCTGATGCCACGGACGACCGACATGCGCAGCGGTCGCGAATTGATCGCCGATACCAAGCGACACTGACGCTGGACAGAGGCCGGCTATCGGGCGGTGGGATGGTGACTTCCCGCCGCTGATACCGAGCGTGTGCTGACTTGTCGGCCGGGGCGCAGAATGCATGATATACGGGTGATATTTGTCGGTTTCTGCGATGCTGGTTTGATGCCTGGTGATCGTCGATGAGGTGGACGCCGTGTGTGGTTCGGTCGTACTCGCCGTTGGGTGAGTTGTCGTCGGTGGTGGTGGGTCATCGGTTGGTCGATGAGTTCTTGGAGTTCTGCCGGGCTCGGTGCCGGCCGAACACGATCGTGGCGTTGGCGTGGGATCTGAAGACGTTCTTCTCGTTCGTTGACAAGCCCCCGTCGAAGGTGACCAGCAGCGACGTGTTCGCGTTCATCCGCGCGCAGAGCTCGGGTGGCGACGGCAAGGTCGTGCGCCTGGACGGCTCGGATGGTGTGTCGTCACGCACGATCCGTCGTCGGGTGTCATCGGTGTCGAGTTTCTACGCGTACGTGGTCGCGCGATGGCGACACGTCGATCACTCGGAATCCGGTCCCGCGAGGGTTGCCGACGAGACGGGAACGGTCGCGCCCTCGTCAGGGTGTGGCGTTGGTCCGCAACGTCAAGACGTTGCCACGCGTGCTCGCCCCCACGGAGATCGACGCGTTGCTCGGCGCGTTGCGCACCGAGCGGGACCGGGCGATGGTCGAAGCGATGGTGTTGGGCGGGCTGCGCCGGTGCGAAGTTCTCGGGTTACGGCTCGGTGATGTTCGTGTTGGTGAGCGGCGGGTGTTCATCAATGATGGCAAGGCCGGCCGGCAGCGGCTGATCCCGATCTCGAACCGGTTCTTCGCGACGTTGGCCCGCTACCTCGACACGGAACGCCCGAGCGGTGTGGACACGGACCGGGTGTTCGTCGTGTTGAAAGGACCACGACGCGGTCTGCCGTTGTCAGCACACGGTTTGGATGAGATCATCCAGGGCGCACGGGGGCGGGCCGGGTTGACGCACGCGACGTGTCACGAGTTGCGCCACACCTGTTTCACCCGGCTGCGCGAGGCGGGCATGTCGCTCGAAGCAATCCAGGCTCAAGCTGGTCACGCGTCGATCGAGACCACCCGGATCTATCTCCATCTGACCAACGACTGGCTGGCTGGCGAGTACCGCAAAGCGGCCGAAGCAATCGACGCACAGAACCTGCGAGCGATCCGATGACCGCCACCGCCACCGCCGCCGCTGCTGCTGCTGCTGGTGCTCGCAAGCTGCGTCCGAGTCGGGTCGTGCCTGATCGGTGGGTGGCGATCGATGCTGTCGCATCGCAGATGGTCGAGACGATGCTTGCCTATCTGGACCAGATCACGGTGTCGTTGCGCCCGTCGACGGTGTCGGCGGTGGGGACTGATCTGTGGATCCTTGCCGGGTTCCTGATCGAACATGACCCCACGATCGACTGCGTCGCCGATATCGGCCGGTCGCACATCGAGGCGTTCAAGCTGTGGCAACACGCCCAGCCGGGCAACAAGGGCACGATCAAGGTGGCGACGTTCCGGCGTCGACTCGGGATGTTGCGGATGTTCTTCATCCGGATCATCGAGTGGGGCTGGGACGACGCCCCTGCTCGGGTTCCGATCTTCTTCGGTGACCTGCCCAGAGCCGACGAAGCCCTGCCCCGGTTCATCGACGACGCCAACTTCGCCCGGTTCATGCGCGCCCTCAATGACGAACCCCGCATCCACTGGCGTCTCGCGATCGGACTGCTCGCTCGCACCGGGATGCGTGTCGGTGAACTCTGCGACCTCGAAGCCGACGCGGTCACCCTGATCGGCGACGCCTACTGGCTGCGGATCCCGGTCGGCAAACTCCACAACGACCGCTACGTGCCCTTGCACCCCCATCTCGTCGAGTTGATCACCACCTATCAGGCCACGAACGGGCCGCATCCCCACGGGCGCCTGCTGACCGGCCAGAACGGCCCGTTGAACCGTTACGCCGTGGAACGCTGGATCGACAGCGTCGCCCGACGAGCAGGCATCGGCCACGTCCACCCACACCAACTCCGCCACACGCTCGCCACCCAAGCAATCAACCGGGGCATGTCGCTCGAAGCGATCGCTGCGCTGCTCGGGCATCGCTCGCTGAACATGACCCGCCGCTACGCCCAAATCTCCAACCGTGTCGTCGCTGACGAATACGACGCCGTCACCGCCAAAGTCGAAGCGCTCTACCAACCACCGGTCGAAGGCCCGAACATGCGCCGCCTCCGAGAGGCCAACCGGCGACACCTCGGCAACGGCTGGTGCGAACGCCCCGCCGAGCTCGACTGCCACTTCGAATCGATCTGCGAAAACTGCGCCCACTTCGCCACCAACACCACGTTCCGTCCCGTGCTCATCCGACAACGCGACCACGCCGCCCGCAACACCCAGACCGCACGAGCCGAACTCTTCGCCGGCCTCATCGAACGGATCGAGGACCCCAACCCATGAACGAGATCGCACTCACCGCCGAGCACGCCATCGAACTCGTCGAACTCCTCGAGTTCCTCCACGACTGGACCACAACCGACCGTCAGCACCTCAGCGAGTCCCTCGCCCGCTTCACCGGAAGCGACGCCTACAACCTCGATGCCCTCCGCGCCGACCTCGCCCGCTTCGCCTTCCTCCTCGGCGGCAACGGCGAACAACTCCTCGACAGCCCCGACGAAATCTGAGCAAACCCCTTGACAACGATCACCCATATATTGGTGGATACCGGGCGTTCGGCGGGAGGCGGTGCCAAGTCAGGGCGGATGAATATGCGTGACTCTTCCCACGACCCGCTCGATCGCATAGACGATGCCGACGAACGGAACTCCATAGAACAACGGTACGAACCAGGCGATTGCGGCGGTCGACGAATCGGTGGCCCGAAAGTACCGCCCGATCAGGAGGCCACATCCGACCATCGTCGCGAGAAGCACGGCCAGGCTCACCTGACTACGGCACACCAATAGCGCGACCACGATCGGCGCGGCGCCAACGACGCCATACAACGTGTACGACCAGACGGCGGTCATGCCGGTGACGGTGATCCAGTTGCCGGATCGGTTCCATCCGATCCACATGCACACTTGAGCGATGATGACGGCAAGACCGCACAGCATCCAAGCGAGCCACGAGCGGGCCAGAACGACCCCAGTCGACCGGCCGGTCGAGGCAACTTCCGTCGCTTGCTCGGTCACTGCGTCTGCCGTTGGTTCCACCGGTAGAGAATAACTCCGTCGACTGCGGCGAGTGCAGCCACGGCGCCCCAAGCTCCGGGCTGGTACGTAACGCTCACCCGTGCACGACGACGCCGGTTCCTCAAGGGCTGATCCGGGCAGAGCACCAACACGCGCGCTCAACTTTCGAAATCGGGCTGCGAAAGAAAGGCATCGTCCTGCCGAGGGCAGGCTCCCATCGACCCGGTCACGGTCGAGTCGGGCCGATGCAACTGGCAACGCATCAGACACCTCGTCCGGCCGCGGACCGAACCACAGCGCGTCGACGATACCGAGCGGTGTGCGGTGCTATCGAATCCGATCGGCAAGATGGTGGATACCGCGTGGTGGGTCCGCGGGGGCGGAGCCGAAGAAGTGACTATAATAGTGGTCATGTCTGAGACGCTGTCGCTGGCCAACGTGAAGTCCAAGTTCTCCGAGATGGTCGATCGTGTCGAACACACTCATGACCGGATCGTGGTGACGAGGAACGGCCGACCCGCCGCAGTGCTGATCAGTCCCGAGGAGTTGGAATCGCTGGAGGACACCCTTGAACTGCTGTCTGATCCCGAAGCGATGCGGCAACTCGAGGAGTCCCGACGGGCGCATGCGGATGGGGACTTCATTTCGGGTGACGAGCTTCGTCGCCGATATCTCGCGAGGTGAACGACGGGGAGCCCGCGTACGAGGTGCGGGTGACTGGTCCGGCGCAACGGCAGCTGAACCGGCTGTCGGAGGGCACCGCTGCTGCGATCGTCGAGTTTGTGCTCGGGGCGTTGCTCGACAATCCGCATCGTGTGGGCGGGCCGTTGCAGCGGGAGCTTGCCGACATGCGATCGGCGCGACGTGGCGCGTATCGGATCGTCTGCGAGATTGACGAGACGCTGCACCTGGTCATCGTCCACCGGACCGATCACCGCTCGACGGTGTACCGCTCGCGCTGAAGGCCCCAGACTTCGCCAAGGCTGGAGCGATCCGATATCGAGCGGCAACCCAGCGCCGCACAACCGAGCGTCCTCGGTGGATACCGGATAGGGGCAGACTGTGGGTGATGACCGGCCGGGAGTGGCGAATCGACCTGCGGGGTGCCGTCTTCCGGGGTGACGGCGCGGCGGTTGTAACACTGCTGCGCCACGGGCTGATACCCGACGATGCTCTCCAGCTCATCGGTGATGGTCTGCAAACCGCGCTTGTCCAACACGTCGATGGTGCGCGCGAGATGGCCGCTGACTGCGGGAGGGCGCTTCGCGAGCGGGGTTGGTCCGGAGACGACGAGCTCGCCGACCAACTGGCCGCGGCACTCGGGACAGGCGCGATTCCGATGCTCAGGCCGTTGCCGGTCGATCTCGAGGAGTTGGCAGGCGTCCGTGAGGGCGACCCGATATACGGCGGTGGGCGCATCGATCTGCTCACCGGTGAGGTGTGGCCGCGGGCGGCGATCGAGTACGCCCGGGAGATCGGCGACGAGGACGAGGACGAGTCCGATGACGCGGATCGCTGGCTGTGGGTCCACTGCGAGGGATCGCACCTACCAGCAGAGGCCGAGCCCAGGGGCACCACTGAACGGCCCGTAGGCGAGGTCATCGACCGACAGTTCGGTTCGTGATGCAATCCATCGCACTCGGATGAACTCCGTCGACAGCCCGAGCGCCGCGTAGCGAACGCATGCCGGCTCTGGGTTGGGCGCAGCTTGGCCACCGCGAGTGATCCAACCCGTCACGGGCGGCGAATGTCGAGCAACCGTCAACACATCTCGGAGGTACAGCCATGACTGTCATCGCACATGTCGTTCTCGAAAACGTCAGTCAGTCGGAATACGACGCCGTTCGTGCCGCCTGCGGGTGGCTGACCGAACCGGCACCAGGCGGCATCGCCCATCTCACCTGGTGGGAAGGCAACACCTGCCACAATATGGACGCCTGGGAAAGCGAAGAAGCCTTCGGTCGCTTCGGTGGAGAGCGACTCGGCCCGGCGATGACCCAAGCCGGTGTCAACTCCGAACCGCAGGTCACGTTCCACGCCGCGCACGAGGTCTACCTGCCCCAAGCCACGACCCTTCTGGCGACCTGACAATGGTGGACGCATCAACGACCACCGGATACGTCAACGTTGGCGGTCATCGAACGTGGTACCGCATCGAGGGCGATCTCGCCGGGCCACGACCGCCGCTCGTCGTGCTTCATGGTGGACCGGGACTTCCGCACAATTACCTCGAACCGCTCGGCCGTCTCAGCGAACACGGTCGTGCCGTGGTGTTCTACGACCAACTCGGTTGCGGGAACAGTGATCGTCCGGACGACGACGACCTGTGGACAATGGAGACCTTCGAGGTGGAACTCGACGCGGTGCGCGCAGGGCTCGGCCTCGAACGGTTCCACCTCCTCGGGCACTCCTGGGGCGGATGGCTGGCGCAGCAATATGTCCTGGATCGTCAACCGGCCGAACTCGCCAGCGTCGTCCTCGCCAGCACCTGCGCCAGCATGCCCGAGTTTGCCGTGGCAACGCGACGGTTGTTCGAACAGCTCCCCGCCGACGTGCAAGCCATTCTGCAGCGCCATGAGGGTTCCGGAACGACCGACGATCCCGAGTACTTCGAGGCGTCGATGGCCTACATCACCCAGTGGCTGATCCGCAGCGAAATCCCGGACTATGTGTTCGCCGCCAAGGCGGGCGAAAACGACCGGATCTACACCATCATGCAGGGACCCGCTGAGTGGAAGGTGACCGGCCGTCTTCGGGACTGGGACGTCACCGAACGACTGGGCGAGATCGCGGTGCCCACTCTCGTGACGTCCGGCCGCCACGACGAGATGCGGCCCGAGATCGTTCAACCGCTGGTGTCCGGTCTGCCAACGCAACGTGGACCATCTTCGAACAGAGCGCCCACATGGCCCACATCGAGGAGCAGGACACGTTCCTCGCCGCCGTGCGCGCCCATCTCGAGCGTCACGACAGCGAATAGCTCCGATCGCTCCCGGTGCCGGCCGCTCGGGTGGACGAGCACGCTGAACCGGCATTGGGTTCTGGCAAAGCCGCGCGATCGCGGTGGATACCGGATGATCGTCGTCGGGGCGCTTCGTTCGGGCGCTCGTCGTCGTAGCGGATTGAGGCTGGGCACCGCGTTGAGGTGCCCAGGTGGCAGAATTGTGGGGTGAACTCGGAGTCCGTGCTGGTGGTCGACGGTCGGCAGATTGATCCGGCGCGGATTGCCGACATCTGCGACCGCTTCGGCCTCACTGAACTGGCACTGTTCGGGTCTGTCGTTCGTGGCGAGCAGACCGACGTCAGCGATGTCGACCTGCTCTACGTTGCCGGACCCGACGCCCGGCTCGGCTTCGCCATCAACCGACTCGAAGACGAACTCGCAGCCCTGTTCGGTCGTCCGGTAGACCTTGTCTCGCGTAAGGCGCTGCACCGGATGATCCGCGAACGAGTCGAGCAGGAGGCCCGGACACTGTATGCAGCGTGACCGCCTCCTGTTGGCGGAGATGATCGACGCGGCCGAGCGCATCGTCGAACTCGTCGGCGATTCAACGGCCGAGGAGATCGTGGCGAACCGGGACCGGCGCGATGCCCTGACCTGCCACCTTCGGCCGCCATCAGCGACGCAACGCAAGTGTCGATAACACGCGCCATGTGGCCGCAAGATCACGCATAATTCGCCCGAAGTGTGCGCATCGACGCGCGCCCTCCGGCCGCTCCGTGAGCAGCGAAGCCGCACGCCGACGGAGCGATCCGGGGCGGCACGACGAGCATCGGCCGAGCGGCTGTGGATACCGGGCGGTCGGCTTGGGTCGATGTCAAGTGGTCGGCGTCGAGCGGTCGCCAGCGGCGCTGTCGCTGAACTGTTCGGCTGTCGCGGCGCGCATTGCGAGGCACGATTGTCCGCATATCGCCGCTTGCGGACCCGCACGAGCGAACACGTCACCGGCTCGCGTGATGCGCTGCGAAGCAGACCTAAGCACCCTGTTCTGCGGCGGGGAGAGGCGTCACATTTCTTGCGTACGCTTCGGACCGTGAAAGGGTCGCGTTGGACGGTTGCTGGCGCCACGGTGTCAGTTCTATTCGCCGCGTGCGGCGGCAACGATCCAGCGGCGAGCTCCGCCGCCGACCCCACGGGCCTGATCGCCGCGGCTACCGCGGGGGACATCGACAAAGTCCGCCGTCTCCTCGACGCGAACACGCCGGTCGACAGCCTTGGTCCCGACGGTGGCACGGCGCTGTCGGCAGCCGTTGTCGAAGACCACGCCAATGTCGCCGGGCTATTGCTCGATGCGGGCGCGAGCGTGAACGTTCAGGCTGCGAACCAGGACACCCCGTGGCTGCTCGCTGGAGAGCTGGGGCGGGGCGAGATCCTCCAGCTGATGCTCCTGCACGAACCTGACTTCTCGATCCGCAACCGCTTCGGAGGCAACGCGTTGATCCCAGCCTGTGAACGGGGGCATGTCGATGCAGTGCGCGTCCTGCTTCGCAGCGAAATCGATCTCGACCACGTCAACAATCTCGGCTGGACCTGCCTGCTGGAACTGGTTGTGCTGGGCGATGGCGGCACCGAACATCAAGCAGTCGCCCGTCTCGTGCTCGCCGCCGGCGCCGACCCCAACCTTGGCGACCGCGAGGGCGTCACCGCCACACAGCACGCCCGATTACGTGGGCAGCGGGAGATCGAGGCGATCTTCGCTGAGTTCGGCGGTCGCTGACGTTTCCGGAGCCGACGGCATCAACGGCACGCACATGCGACGGCGCCGCTGCAAGCTGTCCGCGAACACGGCGGCCACCTATGCCGCGCGCGGTGGATCCGTCGAGACACGGGCACAGCAGCCGCGCACCGCCTTGGCCCGCGCAGCCCAGCCAACGATGCGGCACTGTTGGGTCCACTGCCCGCCGGAAATGTTCACCGCAGCGACTCCGAAGTAGATCACGACGTCGCCGCAGCACCGCCAGCGAGTCGGGCGATACCGGGCGACGTCCTGTGATCCTCCAGCCGACCGGCACCGGTGGATATAGGGCACACGAGACGGCGGGAAGACTGGCCTGAGTTCTCCACTATCGCTGAACAAATCGGCAAGATTCGGCAGGTTCGGGAGAGGAGCGACTTCGTTCTCGGGCGCTTGACTGGGCCGACAACCAGCGGCTTCCTCAGGGTCGACCGTCGCTCGAGGTTGACGTGTAGGAGTTCCCGAATCACGGGCGGTTCGCACGGTCGCTCGGGTCCGTCTGGAATGTCAGACCGCTCGGTTTCTTGGCGGTGTCACGACAGGAACAGACGCCGATGCGACGCTCACCGACAAGATCTCATTTATCACGGCGCCACCCGCGGACGAGGTCGAACACAACCTGATCGGGTTCGGCCAGTGCCCCGACATCTGACCGAAGCTGACAGGATTGCAGACATCCACCGGTGCTGAAGCGACATATGATGGCAAACCCTGGGAGCGTGCATGGCGAGCAACCGCAGACTTCGCCAACCCCACAGACGGTCGTTGACGATGCCAGCCGGTGGCGTGACGGGGTGGGCGTCCAGTTGGTGGACGCGTCGATGGACCATGGGCCGTTGTTGGGTGTGGGTAGCTGGTGCCGCCGCGATCATCGCGCTGGGCAGTGGCTGCGGCACCGGATCCGATCGGAGCGGTTCGGCCACCCCGGCGGTCCCCGCAACCGAGACAGCCGAGGTTCCGACGACGTCGACCGCCATGCCCGCAGAGAGCGCGCCGATCTCAACATCGCCCGAAGCCGCGAGCACGACGGTGGCCTCGTCGCCCACGTCGACGGCGATCGAGCCTCCCGCTTGGATGCCGATCGCACTCGCTGAAGCACCGCTGTCGCAGCGCGTCGGCATGGCGACGGCCGCTTCCAACACCCACGTGATCGCCTGGGGCGGTGCGCCACCCGAGCAGATCGACGGCAGCGGCGGCTACTTCACCGACGGCGCGGTGCTCGACCTCACCACCGGGACCTGGACCTCGACTGCCCCATCGCCGCTTGCGGCGGAACTCGCAACGGCGGTCGTTCACGAGGGCGTCTTTGTCGTCGCTTCCCGACGGCCGTGGAGCAAGCTGACCGATGTCCCCGAATTGACATACGTCGCTACATACGAGCCGGTGAGCGAGACATGGAGCGACATCACCCCACCGGGAGGTTCGCGCATTGAGCAGCTCGCCACGGTCGGCGACGAGGTGATTGCGCTGCCGGTCGCACTGGCGTGGAACGGGGCCACATGGCGGCCGATCAGCCCGGCTCCGCCATGGCAGTTCGGCGCCCGGCTGGCCACCTCCTCCGACGCGCTCTACGCCCTCGACATCATCTTCGGAGACCTCCCGTACCAGATCGGACTGGTCTGGCGTTTCGACGTCGCCACTGACAGTTGGGCAGAGTTTGGGCAGACCACGATCGAGGTCGGCGACGGCGCGGCCCTCACCGTCGTCGGCGAGCGCCTCGTCGTCGCCTCCTATCATTCGATGGAGGTCGGCTGGTTCGACCTCGACACGGGAGTTTGGACGAACGGCGGGCGACTCCCGCTGAACGCGGGCACGTGCTGGATGGATGCGGCTCCCGTCGCCGCGTCGATCGTGATCGTCGAGGCGTGTGGCACCGTCTTCGCGGTCCACTTCGACGGTCAACCGCCGGGAGTCATGCGGGCACCGATCCCAGCGTTCGACGGCTGGTGGGGCGGGTCCAAACTCCTACGTTCCGGTGATCGCACCGTCATTGGACTCAGCAACGTCGTCGGCGACGAGTTCTGGTCGCACCCAGAGGCCTGGGGCCCATTCCCGCTGGCGACCCTCGATATCGAACGCGGGGCCGTGCGGTCGTCGTCTGGCGTCGCCACCCCGATCGTTGACCACATCGACCACGGCGACGCGGTCGTCGTCGAACTGACGATGGGTTGCACCGTGGCGACGGTCCCCGACGCCGAAGAACCGGCGCCCCCGTTGGACGAAGCGCTCCCGGTCGAGGACGGATCGACCGGTGTGCGGTTCATGACCCCGGGTGCGGGCTGGGTCTACGAGTTGTCATGCGCCGACCGAACAGCCGACGCCTTCGCCACGGCGGCATCGGTCATCACCACCCACGACCGCAAACGCGTCTGGCCCTCCGGACCAATCCCAGGCCAGCCGTGAAGTTTCGAACTCCCCGGTGTGGCAAATTCTCGTCGATACGGCCATGGTGCGTCCCCGGTAGCGCAGAATACTCTAGTCCAGGTCACGAACAACCTTACTCGGCGCGAGACACTTGGAGCCACCTTGATCCTACCAATGCTTCTCGGCCTCCTTGCTGTCGGGGTCTCGATCTACCTGGTCGACCGAACAACCTCCTTGCGCGCTAAGGTCCGGGCCGTTAGCTGTGTCACCATCGTTCTGGGCGCCATTTGCATCGCACTGGCCCTTGCCGAAGCCGCCGATCGCTTTGAGTCCAGCGACTCTGCTCGATCAGATTCGACAGAAATCACCCTCATCTTCGGGACAGCCGCACTGGCCGCTGGACTTGCAATCTTTTCGCTGTTGATAATCACCGATGCCCTTCGGGTCGCGCGCGAAGCGTACGTGGCTCAAAGGAGATCCTGGCGTCGCCGGTGACTCGATGACTGGCGTC
This sequence comes from uncultured Actinomycetes bacterium, assembly GCA_963847945.1. Taxonomy (GTDB): domain Bacteria; phylum Actinomycetota; class Acidimicrobiia; order Acidimicrobiales; family Ilumatobacteraceae; genus JANMJD01. The sequence goes on along the minus strand of CAWKBX010000019.1, from coordinate 191,511 downwards.
GTCCGTATGGTTGTCAGGAACTAGTGTCCTGCGTCAGAGGTTCGTCAAGTATTTTTTGAGTCCGTCGAGGATGTCGTCGGCGGTCTTGCGCCACACGAACGGTTTCGGGTTGGTGTTCCAGCTGGCGACCCAGGCGGTGAGGTCGTCGGTGAGTCGACGGATCGAGCGGTGAGCGGAGCGGCGCAGCTAGCGAGTGGTGAGCTCGGCGAACCAGCGCTCGACGAGGTTCAGCCACGTCGACGAAGTCGGGGTGAAGTGGAACACGAACCGGGGATGGCGCGACTGCCACTTGCACACGGTTGGGGTCTTGTGGGTCGAAGCGTTGTCCATGATCACGTGCAGCGGTGCTTGTTCTCGAATCGGGTGATCACCTCGCCAGTGGCGACGTTCAACGCCGCGAACAGGTCGATCGTGCCGTAGCGCACGTAGCCATGGGTGCGTCGCTCGACCTGGCCGGGGCGCATTGCCGGTAGAACCGCATGCAGTACCCGTCTGGCAACCCGAATCGAGGGGCGCGACACAGATCACGGTTGATCATCCACACATCAACAACCGGGACAGGCTCACACGCCCGCACATCTTGGCGGCACGCCGCCCCCACTCGCCAACGCGTTTCCAACAGACCGAACGGCACCCAAGAGCTTGCGTCGCAGACCGCCGTCTCGGTCCCAGCACGGCACCCATCGGCATCGGCACCCCATCGGCGGCATCGGCACCCCCATCGCCATCGAGCGATACCGGGCGCCTCAAGACGAAGTCCGGCGAGCGCGAATCGGTGGATCCCGGACGTTATCGACGCATCCCCGACCGGCACCTCTGGGGCGGTGCGTTTGGGGATCAAAACCCCGGTAAGCCTGTCTGACGGCATCACCGCATGACTACGCCTGACATCCAGGCCCAAATCCCTTCGACGAGATCGTCGTGAAGTAGCTCGTCACCGGATCAAGTAGTCGCGCACGGCCAGGGCGGGACCGACCGAGACTGTCGAGACCGCTGTTTCGCCTACGTACGCTGTTCGTATGACGACTGACGGCTTCAGCGTGGTGCCTCCGCAACGGAGTTCGGCGAAAAGCGACTGCGGCGGGTGCGTGAGTGTCCGATTCCCCGCAGATCAAGAAGGTACGGATCAAGAACTACCGGTCGATTCAAGACTGGGTGGAGGTCGCCGTGCCGTCGGCGACGAAGGTTCCGCTCGTCCTCATCGGTGAGAACAACGCCGGCAAGTCGAACATCATGCGGGCGATCTCGCTCGTTCTCGGCGAGCCCTGGCCCGGCAACCATAACCCCGAGGATCACGAGGCGTACGGCCGGTCGCTCGAAGGCATCGAGATACGAATCCACATCGAGGTGTCCGGGCTGCCGTGCCGCTTCGCCCACTGCCCGGGCATGGTCGAGCGCTTCATCTGGCGTTTCGACAAGGACGAGGACCGCCCCTGTGACATCTCGTACGAGACGAACGGCTGCCAGCACACCGTTCTCAACAACGAGCTCAGGAACGCGCTGACGGTCATGAGCGTGGGCGTCAACCGGGATCTCGCCTGGCAGCTCTCGTACGGCTCGAAGTGGACGACGCTCTCCAAGCTGATGCGGCGCTTCCACGCGCAGCTGGTGGACGACCCTCGACGCGTCGCAAAGCTCAAGGGCTTCTACGACAACCTCGTCGGCACGTTCTACGAGGTCGAGCAGTTCAAGGACTTCGCCGACACCCTGAAGACGGCGACGGCCTACTTCGGCGGGAATCTGCCATATGGCTTGGACATCGACTTCTCGGCCTACGACGCCTCCAACTTCTTCCGATCACTGCGGCTATTCCCGCACCTGGACGGCGCGGCGCGCTCGTACGAGGAGCTGGGAACCGGCCAGGAGCAGGTCCTGGCGATGGCCTTCACGTACGCGTATGCCCAGGCGTTCGGGGGTGAGGGCCTCGTGCTGGCCGTCGAGGAGCCCGAGTCCCACCTGCACCCGCTGGCGCAGCAGTGGGTCGCGGAGAAGCTGCGCGAGATTGCGGCCGAGGGCGTCCAGGTGATCGTCACCACGCACAGCCCGTACTTCATCGACCTGTCGAAGCCCGGATCAACCGTGCTGGTGCGCAAGGCCGGCGAGGACTCACCGACCACTGTCACCCAGCTCAAGCCCGCCGAGCTCGTGGCAGCGCTGCAGGCTCTGGGTGCCCCCGACACCATGACGGCTGAGAACGTCGGGGACTTCTACGAGAACGCCGCCACCTTCGCCCACAAGGCTGGCCTGTTCGCGCGGGCATGTCTGCTGGTCGAGGGCCCGACGGAGGAGCTGGGCCTGGCCGAACTCCTCGGCCGGCTCGGCTTGAATCTGGTGCGCCAAGGCATCGCAGTGGTGCCAGTCAGCGGCGTCACGAACATCGCCAAGTGGGTCCGGTACTACAAGGTCCACGGCATCCCGGTCTACCCAGTCTTCGACACCGATTCGGCGAAGTCCGGGGCGGAAGCTCTTCAAGCGCGAGCAGCGCGCCGGGATGCCTTCAGCGCGTCTTGGACTCGATACCGCGCAGGACTGGAGCGACCTGGTCGCTGGCCCGATCGGCGTGCACGACAAGTTCGCGGTCTTCGACGCCGAGTTCGAGACCGCCATGCGCACGGCATTCGGCGCCGAATACTTGACGCTCGAGGACGAGGCACGAGCCGACCTCGGCAAGGCCAAGCCGATGATCGCCCGGTACGTGGCAAGGAAGCTGGCCGGTCCTCCAGAGGAAGCAGCGAGTCCATGGGACGCACTACGACCGCTCGCCGAGACGGTGGCTGGCCTCGTGCCTTCGATCTGACGGACGGACGCTGCCGGGGAAGGACTGCTCTGCTGTCGACGGCTAGCCATCGAGAAGCCACTGCTTTACTGGACCGCTGGCGGGCGACAGCTGGATCAACGCTTCAGTTCGACGGGTTGTGGACAGAGGAAGTCGAACAGGTGTACGGTTCGGCGTCATGTCTGCCCAACTCGACAGCATCAGCGCCCGATGGGCGGCCTTCGTGTCGGGCATCGCTCTGCGCAGCAATGACCTTCGGACCGCCCTCGCTGCGGAGTACGCCGTAACACTCAGTCCGGTGATTGATGAGTCACTGTCGGCACTTCCACCGCGGCACAGCGAGCGTCTCGCTGCGATCGAGGCCAAGATGACGGCTGTCCGAGACGACGAGCAGCGCGGCTGGTACGCGTCGAGCGTGGACGCGCTGGATGATGTGGAGCTGCACGACTTGGTCGACGACCTCGTGTCGCTCGCCTTCATGGTGCACTACTTGCGCACGCCACCGCCGCCCGGAGACGAGTAGCCGCCATAAATGTCCGGGCCAGACCAGACGAACAGGCACGACGTGCGGCGTACCAAGCACAGGGCTCGTTCAGTGAAGGGTGACTGGCGATATCGAATGGCCCGATTCGACTGGCCAGCAATCGCAACCGGTGGATATCGCGACGGCGCGATGGTGACTATCGGACGTATGGTCGGCGACGTGACGACTGCGGGTGTTCCGATCGAGGGGCTCAGTGCCGACCAACATCTCTTTCTCGCTCGGCTGGGCCAGCATGAGGGGTCGGTGGGCAACCAAAAGTTGCGAACGGCTCTGAAGTGGGGGGAGCGTCGCTATTACGGGGTCCAGGTTGAGCTCGTCCAGTTGGGCTTGATCGACCGCGGTCGTGGCAGGGGTGGCAGTGTGCGGCTTGCTGACGGCGCGGCGGTCCCGACCGTCGAGGTGCTGTCCGAGGCGAAGCTTTACGTGCCCGTCGCCAATGCTGTTTCCAGGTGGGTCGAACGCCGTTTCGGGCCGAGAACTTTTGCCTGGACCCAGGCCGAGGTTGTCGGGGCGAAGGGTGGCACCAGGGTCGGTGGCACGTGGCGCCGCACCGATGTTGCTGTCGCATCAATTCGGGCGTTCGAATTCTCGCCGGACATTGCCGTGGACCTCTTCGCGTTCGAGGTGAAGACGATCGCGAACTTGGACGTACCTGCGATTTATGAGGCAGCAGAGAACAGTCAGGGTGCGACCTACGCGTACCTGCTGGTGCATACGTCCGCGTTGACCGAGCGCAGCGCGGCCACGGAGAAGTTCTCACGCATCGAACGCGCCGGCGCGCTGCTCGGTGTCGGGATAGTCGTCGTTCAGCGACCCTGCGGACGTCGACTCCTGGCAATGCGAACTGGACGCGGTACGCCGACCACATGATCCGCCTGCCGCTGATGGCTTCGTCCGCCGGACGTTCTCGTTGGAGCTCCGGAAGCAGTTGGCCGACCGAATCAAAGAAGCGGACGGACCGACGCGAATACCCGAGCCGCGAATCCTTGACCTGACCGCCAGGTGTAACGGCTCCTCGCTGTCAAGTTTTTCGTGCGGGGACGTGTCTTGGGGTGTGTGGTGAGTGGTAGCTGCGGCGGATTGCTGGGGCGGTTCGGGGCCAGGTGTGGTCGGGTTCGTTGGTGAGTCCGGCGTCGGCTCGGAGCTGGCGGTAGACGGCGTCGGTGATTCGTCGTTTCAAGCAGCGCAGCGCGGCTCGCGGTCTTTGCCGGCGGCGATCTTCCGTCGGTAGTAGTCGCGCCCGGGGCAGTCGTGGCGGATCTGCACGATCGCGGCGATGTGGATCGCCCAGTTCAGTTGGCGGTTCCCGGCCGGGTTGACCCGGTGGCGGTGCGATGTTCGCCGCTGGACGCGTCGAGGGGGCGGTACCGGCGTAGCTGGCGTAGTGGTTGCGGGTCGGGAACCGGGTGATGTCACCGGTCTCGGCGAGGATCGTCGCGGCGCTGATCCGCCCGACCCCGTACAGGCGGTCACGCTCGTCCCGGTGGCCGTGACGGCCTGCTCGAGCTGTTCAGCGAGGTCGTCGAGACGACGATCGAGGGCGCGGATATCGGCGATGTGGTGCTTGGCGATCTGTCGGCGCATCCGGCCAGCCGGGTCGACGGGACGCACCTTGGCGAGCAGCTTCGCGGCATGATCGGCGCTCAGATCGAGCGGCGCGCCGCCAGCGATCAGTTCTCGCAACAGCCGATGCAATCGGCATGCTGCCCGGGTGCGGGCGACCACGAACTGGCGGCGGTACTCGACCAGCAGTTTCAACGCGTCGAGTTCGCCGCCCACCACGACCGTGGCGTAACGAACGCGAGTGGACCGCGGCGCGGGCGATCGAGATGGCATCGTCGCGGTCGGTCTTGCGGCCGTGCCCGGTCGAGTAGACCCGCACCCGGGTGGCCAACTTGGCCGGCACGTCGAGCACCGTTTCGCCGTGAGCGATGAGTTGTTGGGCGACCAGGTGGCCCATCCCGTGGGCGCCTTCGACCGCCCATCGTCGCTGCGGCCAGGCGGCGACGGCATCGAGCATCTCCGTGAAGCCGGTCGTGGTGTTGCGGTAGCGGTGGTCGACGAGGACCTCGTCGCCGTCGAGCACGGCGATGGTGTTGGACGCCTTGTGCGGGTCCACGCCGATGATGATGGTCATGATGTTCGCTTCCCTTCGTTCGCGTTGATGGGTGCGATGAGGGGCGGGCAAACCATCTTTCAGCAGTGCAGACCTCTCTCGAGCCACGCCACACATCGACTTCGATCCGCAGGGCCGCAAGCCGTTGAGAGCCACGACCGAACCGGTCGGGCAGGTGGATACCGAGCGAGCCCCACGAACCATGCCCTCAAGGTTGGCCAACCCCGAGGACACCCCCATCATCACAAGATGGTGGATACCGGATGCTTCGCCGGCCGCTCCAACGACAGGAGGCGATCGATTGTTCGAGACGATCGTGACTCTGTCGTCGCGATGCCCGGCTCGCCGGCTGCCAGTCTCAGTGCGGGTCCGCGAACATGCTCGTGGTGACCTCGATACTGTCGGGCGTGGGCGCTGGCGAGCCAGATGACGCCATCCGACGGGCTGCCTTCACCCGATCGACTCCCAAGCGTCAGAGCTCGTCCCGGAATCGACGCTGGGACTCGAGTACGGCGTGCCCGTCCGATCATGACCCGGGGTTCCAGCGAGCAACGCTGAACCGGACGATCTGCCGATTCAGGTCGACGCTGGAGTGAGCTGCTCGGTCCTCGATGTCTAGGCTTCGCGAGCGCACGGTCGCGAGCAGCGTTCCGCCGAAGCCGGTCATCACAAGACCGAATATCGACCAGAGCGCTCGGACAACTCCACCGCTCGAGATCAGGGCAAGCACTACCCCGAGTCCGCCAGCGACGAGATAGCCGATCGGGCGAGGCGAAAGCGGTGCCCAACATAGGCCCGCGGCCACGGGGCGCGTGTACCAAGGTTCGAGATTCATCTAATCGGACATTAGAGGAGGCGGGGCCGCCTATATCGAGCGGCGTGGCCAGCTTCAAGGGCCGAGCGATCGCGGTGGATACCGGACGTTATCGACGCGTCCCCGACCGGCACTTATGCCACGCGCCGAGCAGCGGGGTTGCAACGGCGGACTTCGCTAGGCCACCGATAGCATCCGCGGCAGTGGGACGCGTGGCGGGGTAGGTTCGGACGCGTGTTTGTGGTCGACGAGGAGCTGACCGCGACCCGACGGAAGCGGCTGGAGCGCTACCTGGCGGGCAACGTTGACGACGGTCAGCAGCTCCTGTGCACCTCGGCCGACTCGTGCAGGCGTTCGATGCGGGATCGAGAGCTGCTCGTCGAAGGACAGTTGTCTCACGTTGGACGCACTTACGACTTGCTGGATTTGGGCCGACCACTCCGTATCGCGATCGTGTCCAAGCAGGTTGGCGGATCGCTCGATCACGGAGGAAACCGCGGGCTATCAGCATGTGAGCGTCGCAGAGCGGTCACGACAGGTCGACACGGCGAAGTACGGAGCCCGGCCCCATCCGCGGACAAACCACATGGTTGGTACGGAGTTGGCACTCAAGGTGCTCCTCGGGTTGGATCCTCGTGCCGATCCTGTCGTGGAGCTAGCGGGATCCGACCCTGCGCACGTGTTCGACTGCATAGCGCTCTGCTGAACGCAACCCTGTGCTCCCGAGTCGGCACTGACTCGAGCGGCCAGGGCTCGACAACCATGTTCTCCCAGTGCCGCGCCCACCTTGCTCACTCGTTCGAGATCCTCGAGCCGAACGTGGTGGTGGCTGAGGGATGGACCGCGGGCGCGTGTGGCCGGGACGTGTCAGTGGCCGGGACAGTGGCCCAGATTCTCGGGGTGCGGTCGGCGCTCGGTCACGCAGCACTCGCCACCGCCATAGCCCCGTGGGGGCCGGTCGCCTTCGTGTGTGCCTACCACCCTTCACGGCACTGGTTTACGACCTCGCGAGACTCACTGGCAACAGCTGGAGCCAATACTCGAGCAGGCCCGGGCCCACGCGTCGTTGGGGCGGGTAGGCGGACCACGAAGTGTCCCCTGACCGCCGGATCGGGCCAGTCCAGGATGGGCGGCCCAGCGAAGTTCCCAGGTAGATCTCGGTGGCGCCGCTCCTTCCGTCAGCTGGTGGCACGCGAAAGGGTTGACATCCGGAGTGCAGCGGCCGAGACCAATTTCTGTGGTTCGATTGCGGGCGTGAAGGTCGTGGCCCATCGAGGTGCTTCGTCGGTCTGTCCGGAGAACACGATGTCGGCGTTTCGACGTGCGATCGATCTCGGAGCAGATGGCATCGAGTTCGACGTTCAGGCCACCGCTGACGGCGGTCTGGTGGTCATCCACGATCTGTCGCTCGAACGGACGACGACCGGGCAGGGTCCTGTGTTCGCTGCTGGATTCGAGGAGGTGAGTGCGCTCGATGCGGGCTCCTGGTTCAGCGCCGCGTATGCCGGTGAGCAGGTGCCGTCGCTGTCGGAGGTGCTGGCGCTCGATGACACCCAGTTCGAGCTGGAGCTCAAGGGATACGGCGAGTCGTTCGTCGACGGCGTGCTCGAAGCGGTCCGAGGGGCGGGTGTGCTCGAGCGTGTTGAGTTCACCGGATCCAACGTTGCGCTTCTGTTGCTCCTGAAGCGGAGGGAGCCGTCCGCGACGATCGGGATGTTCTCGACGTTGCAACCGGCGTGGATGAGCGTCGAAGCGTTCGAGCACCACGTCGTCGGAGTGGCCGAGACGTCCGGCGCCGACGTCGTCCACGTCCACGCACCCTGCATCACGCCGGGCATCGTCGAGCGACTTCACCGGCTCGGCAAGATCGTCCACGCCAACGACGCAGTCGATGCCACAGACCTGCACCGTGCCATTGCGTCGGGAGCGGACAGGCTGTCCACCAACGACGTCGCGCTCGCCGCCGACATCGTGCGCGCCGAGCGCCCTCCTGCCGAACGGTAGAACCGTCCCCAAAGGCCGGGTATGAGCGCACCGCCTCGCCGACACATAACGCGCCTGACGTCAGGAGAACTCGAGCATGCTGGCCGCTCGATACCGGGCGCCTCACGACGAAGTCCGTCGAGCGTGGATCGGTGGATCTCGCGCACGGCATCACTGCGGCTTGTCCTACGCCGTGGGACGGTTGCCTCGTGAGTACGGTGTCGTTTCGAGCGGCCTTACGGCGGCGGGCTCGCAACGAACGAGCCGTCGTCCGGATCCTGCCCTGGCTGCGGCGTGGGGCTCTGCCTGCGCCGATGAAGCGCGAACGCACCACCCGCTCCGAGGAGAGCGAGCGCTCCTGCGATCGCGGTGATCTGCACAACCGGGCGTTGGGTTCCGCTGCCACCGATTGCCGATGCACCTTGGACAGGCGTTGAGGCGGCACCAAAGGTGGCCGGGAGTGCACCACTTGCGAGAACGCGAGTCCCAGTGCACAGGTTCGAGTAGAGCTCGCCATCGACCGCGCCGCCGGTTATGCCGTCGGCCTCGGTGCGAGCGAACACCACGAACGGGCCCGGACCGCGAATCTCGAGTCCGCAACTTGCACCTTCACGGGCCGTGACGACCGATTGGCGAGCAAACACGCGTCCCTTGAACACCTCGTCGACGTCGAACACGAACCGCTCGGGATCCGCGGAACTGTAGGTGTCCCCGGCTGGGGTCATGATCTCGACCAGCGTGCCGGTGAATGCGGCGTCGGCATTCTCGAACGCCTCCTCGTCGGTGAACGCGGCACAACTGCACGCCACCGCCCGCTCGGATGCACCGAATAAGACCGTTCCGAAGGCGACCGTTGTCATCGTCCAGAGCAGTGTGACCCTGAGTGACCTGGCTCGTCGTTGTCGCATCACACCATCTTGGACGACGGAGCAGGACCGTTGCTCCCTGCGAGTAGATCGGCCGTGCGATACCGGGCGTCCAAGACAAGACGGCCGAGCCGCTGCACGCCAAGCGGTGGTTATGCGCTTACGAAGCGGCACAGGAGTCGTTGACCCTCCCAGACCGGCCCGGAACGCGTCGGGCGATCATGCGGCGGGTGGATCCTCGCGTTGTGGTTCACCTCTGGGAGATGTCGGAGCTATCCGAGGTGGATCAGTCCTCGTTGCCGAGGCCGATCGCGGTGGCTGGCAAGACCAAGTGCTCGCCGTCGACATCGAGCGTGATCCATCGAGCGGTAGCGAGTGCGTTCGATCGACAGACCTGGGGCGCGAGCACGGCGAATTCTGGGTCGGGGAGCACGTCAGCCCGACATAGCTCGGAGCCACCCTCACGCTGCAGCGCAATGACGTCGACCGTCGGTGCCGTGATCAACAGGAGCACGGTCGGGTCGCCCTGACCGTCAGGATCGGAGAGCGTTTGCTCGAAGACCCAAAACGGTGCGGTGTCGAGCGGATTGCATCCGTAGTAGGAGGAGCCGCTGGTGGCCAAGGCGGCACAGATCTGCGTGGGCTGCACCGAGATGCGAACGTCGTAGCTCAGCCCGAGATCGAGGGTCCATTCGCCGAGCGCCTTGTCCGCAAGCGGCGGAAGACTCTCAGGGCTCACCACCCTCGCTGACGCGATCGACCCCGGTGGCATAGTCGATGTCGTTGGCGCAGGCTCGTCCGCTGCAACCTCGTTCACCTCGACCGTGTTCGCTGCAGCGGTTTCGACCGCTTCACGAGACTGGCCATCGACGGTTTCTGCGCGTCGGATCCGGACTGACAGGCGACAACAACAATCGCCGCAAGCGCGCCGACGCATCGCCTGGCCGCCTGGTGTTTCGGTCGTCGCATTGCGACGGAAGGCTATCGAGGTGTGGAGTTCGCGGAAAGGTCATCATTGATAGCGGACAGCCGCGAACCGACCTCCGTTGGGATCACCGCCGAAATTGGCTGCGCATAGGGATCGTCTGCGCCGCCGTAGTCGGCGCAGAAACATACGCGGCGTTGAAGCAGGGGCTCGCCGCACTCGTCAAACACACCGACCTTGCCGGCGGCTTCGGAATCTGAAAAACGCGGGCCGTGGCGCAACCTCCCGGCGAATCGTGGCGAGATCCGACAGTGATCCGGCCGGGTGTGGCCGGCGAATGTGCAGTGCTCGGGCGAACGCGGCCTGGCGTTGTCATCCGTTGGAGGCCGCGATGGGTACGTGCACTGGACACAACCAACAGTTGGTGGGCGATGTTCGAGGAAGGTCGGTTCGATGACCTACCGACTCTGGTCGCCGATGACGCTGAGATCGTCATGCCTGGCGGAATGCGTTTCCGGGGTCCTAACGAACTCCGCCCGATGCTCGAGGCGTACCGCGACGGGTTCCCCGATGTCCATCACGAAACCGTGAGCACCACCGAGACCGACGACGCTATCGCCATTGAACTGCGGAACACGATGACCCACACCGGCACCTTCGCGACGCCGATGGGCGATCTACCGGCGACCGGCCGCACCGTCATCCTCAACGCCTGCGACACGGTGCGCGTCGGGTCCAACGGCAAGGTGACCTCCTGGCATTCATACTTCGATCAGGCCAGCCTGATGACCCAACTCGGCCTCGGCAGCTGAGCGACCGGCGCTCCGGTCGCCGGACCGATACCGGACATCATGTGGCGGGCCCGGCCGAGCGCCGACCGGTGGATACCGGGTGTCAGTGAACCTTCAGGATCAGCCACGGACGTAACGCAAACCCCGGCCGTTTTCAAGGAATGAGTGGGACCCGCGATCCGCGGGGTGCTCACACAGTCGTTACTCGGATCCGTCACGGGCCCTCGATCAACTCGACGATTGCTTCGACCTGAACAACGATGCCTCGGAGAGCATTCGTCCCAAAGTGGAAACCGTCGGGATACCTCGGAGGAAACGGTCTATCGAAAAACCCCAACTCCAGCTTGAGATCGGCCTCCGGCTCGACCATCGTTGGGTAAGGACGCCCAAATCGGACCCTTTGAAACTCGGTCGGTGCTGCCGGATTCCAAACGATGACCTCAGGTTGCCATGAGTCGACGACCAACCCATTGTGACGCAGCCGAAGGTCGTGGCTCTGGGGGAACGCCGCAGCAGCCACCACGGACCGATGCTTGTCAGAGTTGGAGAGACGCTGAAGCAGAAGCAATGCCGGTACCGTGTCAACCTCGGGCGGCAGTTGAAAGGGTTGACTGGACTCGATCTCCTCGAAGCCGAGCGTTATACCCAGCAGTGGGCCACGCGGGTCGTTGAACGTCCCGACCTCGCGCCCGAACTGTGAGCGCTCACCGAAAATCGGAAACTGATGTCTCGTTGTCAGCGTGCCGCCGCTTGCCTCAACCAATGCCGTAACGACATAGTCCAATGCGCTTCGCAGGTCGTGGATGACTTCGCCGACCACCACAGCGAGTGATGGGTCAACTGGTTCAGGATTCAGGGAAAGCATCAACCAGCCACTGTCACTGTCGAACGACGACGCGATCGAGTACGGCTTGGTCACGTGCACGCTCTCGCTCAGCTCTCGATCAAGCTCGGCAATCAGGTGCTGCGCCCGCAGAATTTTGGCCCGACTGATCGTCAGGTCTGGTCCGTGAATCACGACTCGAAGTATCCCAAACTGGTCCGCCCGAGCGAGGCGTCGAGCGTGACCCCCGCTTCGATGGACAGGATGAGTGTCGGCGACGCCGTAGTTCCGCAGGTTGTGGGGTGTTGGTGTGCGTTCCCGCGTCCGGTCGGCGATGGCGGCCCGCCATCGTGATGGGTGGCGCGAGCGCACCGGCGCGTCGGCGCACGATCGCCAAGGCGAATGGCTGGTACTGCTTCCAAACGACTCTCTTCACGCACATGGTTCCAACGGGTACCGCAGTTGCGGCGTGAGTGTCTGCCAGGCGTCACGCTCGATCCCATCTCGCGGATACGGAACGAAGCCGAATTGCAAGTACAGGTTCACCGCTGGCACTCGTGAGGAGTCGGTCCCCAGCCATGCCTCGCGGTGGCCATGATCGCCAAGCACGCCACAGGCTGCGCTCAACATTGGCTTGGCCAGCCCGACGCCTTGTGCTTCGGGAACGATCGCTACCCAATGGATCCGGCCCAGTTCGCGGTGCTCAAACTCGGTGTCATTCCACGCGGTGATCGTGCCGATGTCCCGATCCTCGGGGTCGACGAGAAACATGATGCGCTCGGCCAGATAGGCGTGATCCCAGCCGTACTCGTCGCGAAAGGTGTCCTCGCCCGGCGGCTCCGATGGCTTCTCAGCCGCGGCTTGAATGCGCAACCACGTCGTGATGTCGCCGTCGCGGTAGAACCGCATGCGGTAGCCGTTTGGCAATGCGAATCGTGGAGCGTTGCGAAGATCGCGGTTGATCATCCACACGTCGACGACCGAGGCAGACTCATGCACCCGCACAGCGTCGCGGCACACCGCCCCCACGCGCCAACGAGTTTCGACGGACCGAGCGCGCCGACCGCTGCTACGACGGCCACTTCTCGGCCGCCGCGCACGTCCGGCGGAGCGATACCGAGCGGCCTGCCGCCCTCAAGATGTCGATCCACACCGGCTCCTCTCTGTCAAGTTTTTCGTGCGGGGACGTGTCTTGGGGTGTGTGGTGAGTGGTAGCGGCGGCGGATTGCTGGGGCGGTTCGGGGCCAGGTGTGGTCGGGTTCGTTGGTGAGTCCGGCGTCGGTTCGGAGCTGGCGGTAGACGGCGTCGGTGATTCGTCGTTTCAAGCAGCGCAGCGCGGCTCGCGAGTCTTTGCCGGTGGCGAGTTTCCGTTGGTAGTAGTCGCGTCCGGGGCAGTCGTGTCGGATCTGCACGATCGCGGCGATGTGGATCGCCCAGTTCAGTTGGCGGTTCCCGGCCGGGTTGACCCGATGGCGTTGCATGTCGCCGCTGGACGCGTCGAGCGGGGCGGTACCGGCGTAGCTGGCGTAGTGGTTGCGGGTCGCGAACCGGGTGATGTCACCGGTCTCAGCGAGGATCGTCGCGGCGCTGATCCGCCCGACCCCGTAGAGGCTGGTCACGCTGGTCCCGGTGGCCGTGACGGCCTGCTCGAGTTGTTCAGCGAGGTCGTCGAGACGACGATCGAGGGCGCGGATATCGGCGATGTGGTGCTTGGCGATCTGACGGCGCATCCGGCCAGCCGGGTCGACGGGACGCACCTTGGCGAGCAGCTTCGCGGCATGATCGGCGCTCAGATCGAGCGGGGCCCCACCAGCGATCAGTTCTCGTAGCAGCCGATGCAATCGGCATGTTGCCCGGGTGCGGGCGACCACGAACTGGCGGCGATACTCGACGAGCAGTTTCAACGCGTCCAGTTCGCCGCCCACCACGACCTGCGTAACGAACGCGAGTGCACCGCGGCGCGGGCGATCGAGATGGCATCGTCGCGGTCGGTCTTGCGGCCGTGCCCGGTCGAGTAGACCCGCACCCGGGTGGCCAACTTGGCCGGCACGTCGAGCACCGTTTCGCCGTGAGCGATGAGTTGTTGGGCGACCAGGTGGCCCATCCCGTGGGCGCCTTCGACCGCCCATCGTCGCTGCGGCCAGGCGGCGACGGCATCGAGCATCTCCGTGAAGCCGGTCGTGGTGTTGCGGTAGCGGTGGTCGACGAGGACCTCGTCGCCGTCGAGCACGGCGATGGTGTTGGACGCCTTGTGCGGGTCCACGCCGATGATGATGGTCATGATGTTCGCTCCCTTCGTCGCGTTGATGGGTGCGATGAGGGGCGGGCAAACCATCTTTCAGCAGTGCAGACCTCTCTCGAGCCACGCCACACATCGACTTCGATCCGCAGGACCGCAAGCCGTTGCGAGCCACGACCGAACCGGTCGGGCAGGTGGATACCGAGCGAGCCCCACGAACCATGCCCTCAAGGTTGGCCAACCCCGAGGACACCCCCATCATCACAAGATGGTGGATATGGAGTGCTCTCGGACGTCCGTGGGGTCGAGTGCAGTTCGGGCCCGGAGCCGCCCGACTTCGGGCAATATATGGGTGATCGTTGTCAAGGGGTTTGCTCAGATTTCGTCGGGGCTGTCGAGGAGTTGTTCGCCGTTGCCGCCGAGGAGGAAGGCGAAGCGGGCGAGGTCGGCGCGGAGGGCGTCGAGGTTGTAGGCGTCGCTTCCGGTGAAGCGGGCGAGGGACTCGCTGAGGTGCTGACGGTCGGTTGTGGTCCAGTCGTGGAGGAACTCGAGGAGTTCGACGAGTTCGATGGCGTGCTCGGCGGTGAGTGCGATCTCGTTCATGGGTTGGGGTCCTCGATCCGTTCGATGAGGCCGGCGAAGAGTTCGGCTCGTGCGGTCTGGGTGTTGCGGGCGGCGTGGTCGCGTTGTCGGATGAGCACGGGACGGAACGTGGTGTTGGTGGCGAAGTGGGCGCAGTTTTCGCAGATCGATTCGAAGTGGCAGTCGAGCTCGGCGGGGCGTTCGCACCAGCCGTTGCCGAGGTGTCGCCGGTTGGCCTCTCGGAGGCGGCGCATGTTCGGGCCTTCGACCGGTGGTTGGTAGAGCGCTTCGACTTTGGCGGTGACGGCGTCGTATTCGTCAGCGACGACACGGTTGGAGATTTGGGCGTAGCGGCGGGTCATGTTCAGCGAGCGATGCCCGAGCAGCGCAGCGATCGCTTCGAGCGACATGCCCCGGTTGATTGCTTGGGTGGCGAGCGTGTGGCGGAGTTGGTGTGGGTGGACGTGGCCGATGCCTGCTCGTCGGGCGACGCTGTCGATCCAGCGTTCCACGGCGTAACGGTTCAACGGGCCGTTCTGGCCGGTCAGCAGGCGCCCGTGGGGATGCGGCCCGTTCGTGGCCTGATAGGTGGTGATCAACTCGACGAGATGGGGGTGCAAGGGCACGTAGCGGTCGTTGTGGAGTTTGCCGACCGGGATCCGCAGCCAGTAGGCGTCGCCGATCAGGGTGACCGCGTCGGCTTCGAGGTCGCAGAGTTCACCGACACGCATCCCGGTGCGAGCGAGCAGTCCGATCGCGAGACGCCAGTGGATGCGGGGTTCGTCATTGAGGGCGCGCATGAACCGGGCGAAGTTGGCGTCGTCGATGAACCGGGGCAGGGCTTCGTCGGCTCTGGGCAGGTCACCGAAGAAGATCGGAACCCGAGCAGGGGCGTCGTCCCAGCCCCACTCGATGATCCGGATGAAGAACATCCGCAACATCCCGAGTCGACGCCGGAACGTCGCCACCTTGATCGTGCCCTTGTTGCCCGGCTGGGCGTGTTGCCACAGCTTGAACGCCTCGATGTGCGACCGGCCGATATCGGCGACGCAGTCGATCGTGGGGTCATGTTCGATCAGGAACCCGGCAAGGATCCACAGATCAGTCCCCACCGCCGACACCGTCGACGGGCGCAACGACACCGTGATCTGGTCCAGATAGGCAAGCATCGTCTCGACCATCTGCGATGCGACAGCATCGATCGCCACCCACCGATCAGGCACGACCCGACTCGGACGCAGCTTGCGAGCACCAGCAGCAGCAGCAGCGGCGGCGGTGGCGGTGGCGGTCATCGGATCGCTCGCAGGTTCTGTGCGTCGATTGCTTCGGCCGCTTTGCGGTACTCGCCAGCCAGCCAGTCGTTGGTCAGATGGAGATAGATCCGGGTGGTCTCGATCGACGCGTGACCAGCTTGAGCCTGGATTGCTTCGAGCGACATGCCCGCCTCGCGCAGCCGGGTGAAACAGGTGTGGCGCAACTCGTGACACGTCGCGTGCGTCAACCCGGCCCGCCCCCGTGCGCCCTGGATGATCTCATCCAAACCGTGTGCTGACAACGGCAGACCGCGTCGTGGTCCTTTCAACACGACGAACACCCGGTCCGTGTCCACACCGCTCGGGCGTTCCGTGTCGAGGTAGCGGGCCAACGTCGCGAAGAACCGGTTCGAGATCGGGATCAGCCGCTGCCGGCCGGCCTTGCCATCATTGATGAACACCCGCCGCTCACCAACACGAACATCACCGAGCCGTAACCCGAGAACTTCGCACCGGCGCAGCCCGCCCAACACCATCGCTTCGACCATCGCCCGGTCCCGCTCGGTGCGCAACGCGCCGAGCAACGCGTCGATCTCCGTGGGGGCGAGCACGCGTGGCAACGTCTTGACGTTGCGGACCAACGCCACACCCTGACGAGGGCGCGACCGTTCCCGTCTCGTCGGCAACCCTCGCGGGACCGGATTCCGAGTGATCGACGTGTCGCCACGCGCGACCACGTACGCGTAGAAACTCGACACCGATGACACCCGACGACGGATCGTGCGTGACGACACACCATCCGAGCCGTCCAGGCGCACGACCTTGCCGTCGCCACCCGAGCTCTGCCGCGCGGATGAACGCGAACACGTCGCTGCTGGTCACCTTCGACGGGGGCTTGTCAACGAACGAGAAGAACGTCTTCAGATCCCACGCCAACGCCACGATCGTGTTCGGCCGGCACCGAGCCCGGCAGAACTCCAAGAACTCATCGACCAACCGATGACCCACCACCACCGACGACAACTCACCCAACGGCGAGTACGACCGAACCACACACGGCGTCCACCTCATCGACGATCACCAGGCATCAAACCAGCATCGCAGAAACCGACAAATATCACCCGTATATCATGCAAAGTCGGGTGCGCATCGCGCTCGTCGGGCGGCGGTGCTGCGGCGACGTTATGGAGTGCCTCCTACCAGCACATCGGAGGCAGGTCTAAGTGGCGAGATGTTTGGGTAGAGAACTCGCAGGGTCGTTCGACTTCAGGACGCGCACGCAGTTGTCAACGGGGCGACGCTCTGTCACGCGCCAAGATCCGACCCACTCTGCTTAATCCACCGTTTCTCTGCCGCCAACACCGTCTGCTGGGAATCGCGACGCGCGCTATCTTCGGCCCTCTCGCCACCGAAGGGAAACACCATGGCCGTCACACCCCAAGTCATCGTCATTGACCCCGATCCGCTCGCTCCGTACGCGATCGCGCCGGGCTGGCGCGTCGGCGATCTGATCTTTCTTTCTGGGCAGGCCTCCATCGACGACGCAGGTGCAATCGTCGGTGTCGGCGATTTCGACGCCCAACTGGTCCAGACCTTCGCAAACATCGACCGGGTGCTCGCGGCCGGCGGAAGCGACCGTTCGCGCATCGTGAAGGTAACGATCTACCTGACGAACATGGCGAACTTCCCGAAGATCGTGGAGGCACGCCTGCGGTACTTCACGGCGCCTTACCCCGCCGACACGATCGTCGAGGTGCGCTCTTTGGCGTTGCCTGAGTTGCTGCTGGAGATCGACGTGATCGCGGCCGCGCTCTGAGTTCTCTCCCTGAGGCTGACGTGGAGATCCGCGTACCGGGCTCGCACTCCCGCACCGGTAGTCGACTGGCCCATATCGCCGGATTGCGCCAGAGGCGCGAACTCCCTGGCAACCATCGCTATGCGCACAGACATTTCTCAAAGTCCCGCGACCGGCACTTTGTACACAGAGAAGACGGTGTTGCGGGTCAGGGGCCGTCGCTGGTCAACGACCGACTCGTGGGACAAACCGGCCGACCTTCGAGGCATAGTCCTGAAAGTCGGCCCCGTGTGTGGCGGAGAGATACGGCTCTTCGACGTAGCGGACCTGTAGCTCGATCGAGACGACAAACACCACGATGCCGGTGAACACGAGCGGGTGCGATGACAGTGCTGCGAAGCCGATCAGGGTCATGGCCATCGCGGTGAATATCGGGTTGCGCACGATGGCGAACATTCCTTCGGTGCGGAGTGCCGTTCGCTCGGTCGGGTCGACCCCGATCCGCCAGGATCGTCCCATCGACGACTGCGCCGCGAATGTCACGAGCACACCAACCGCCGCGAGGACTCCACCACCGATCTCCCGCGCCGACCACTCGGAATCACCTTTAGCAACAAAGAGGCCTACGCCGGCGGCGACAAGCGAGACAACGAAGAGCGCTGTTGCGAACCACTCCAACGACCCGGGACGAGCGGTGACCGCAGCGATCCCCGATGAGCCGGTCGATCGTCGATGCAGCGCGACTCTCACGACGACCGACGTCACCAGCCAGACGATCAGGAGCCCGATCGAAACCGATTTCGGACTCATGCCGTCACCCGCTGCGGCCGTGAATCCAGCGTTAGCGAGTTGGCGGCCGTGGCGATCTCACAGAGGCGCACCTCCAACCGGAGGAGGTCACGCAGAGCGTGTTCCAAGTCGGGTGACACCAGCCGGTAGGTGATTGATCGGCCGAGATGTTCACCAACAATCAACCCGCACCCGCGAAGGCAGGCCAAGTGATTGGACAGGTTCGTTTTCGAAACCTCGAGACTCTCGAGGAGTTCGCCCGGCCGAGCAGGGCCATCGAGCAACGCAAGCAGAATCCGCTGACGGACAGGTTCGGCAAGGGCGATACCCACTCGGGTCAGCGGTGATTCGACATCCATCCCATAATTGTTCACTATAGACTGAACTAACGTCAATGTCATGAGTCGCTACTCCCGAAACATCAACCCCGCCGTGACAGCCGAGCTCGAACTCGCTGTGTCGATCGAGCCGGTCGATCCGGCCCGAGCCTTTCATCACCTCGAACGAGCCCACGTGCTCGGCCAAACATCAACCCGGCAACACGTACCGCGCACGTCGCCATGCTGCGATGGGCGATCCGGCAACGAACTCCCCGCGGTTTTTCGGCCAGCTACTGAGGATCGTCGGCGCAGCCGCCAAAACAGCGACTGGACTCGTCCCCGAAGGAAACACCGGCGGCGCCAACATCAGCCCCTTCCGCCGACTCCCGATCCCCAACGACCTTCGCAACCAAATCGCATCCGCCAGCACCTGACCAGCAACACCGAACCCGCACAACGTCAACTCGGCCCCTGCCCCAGACCGCCGGGTCGGAGGCACACATAACGAAACCGACAGTCCCGGGTGCTCGGCATCAGCCAAGAAGCGGTGCGCCGTGGCTGCGCTGCTTCGGGCAAAGTCGGGTGGGGTTCCCAGCACGTCGGCGAGCGTTATCGTGCGGGGGTGACCGGATCGCTGCAGCCATCGATGAGACGGGCATTGGAACTCGCCTGGGAAGCCTTTCAGTCCGGTTCGTTTCCGGTTGGGGCGGTCGTTGTGGGAGCGGATGGCGAAGTGATCGCTGAGGGTCGTAACCGCATTGGTGAGGCAGAGGCGCCGGCGGGGCGGCTCAGGGGCACCGGCATCGCACACGCCGAGATCGACGTGCTGGGTCAGCTTCCCTTTGGCGACCATCGGGACAAGACGCTGTACACGTCGCTGGAACCGTGCCTGTTTTGCCGCGCTGCCATCACCCAGCTCGGAATCGGTCACGTGCACTACTTGGCTGCCGACGCGTTCTGTGTTGGCCTCGACGGCCTCTCACGACTCGCGCCCCACATCGAGGCGCGAGCACCGATGGTCGACGGTCCTTGTGGCGGGATCGAGGCAAGGTTCGCAAGCGTGCTACCAATGGCAGTCCTGCTGCTGTTCGGCACCAGTCCGGCTGTGATCGATCTCCACGAACAGCTCGCACCAGCCGACCTCGCCGCCGCCCGACGGCTCGTCTCCGAGGATCGCTGGCCACCGCGTCGGCTGTCCCTCGACGAGGCAATCGAGCACCTGCGCCCAATTCTGCCATCCAGCTGACCCCTGCGGATGACGACCGCCGGGTCGAGAGTCCCGGCGCAGCGTTCTCGAACATGGCGATCTGGCCGCTACGGGCAATCGGCACGGCAAACGCGCGCCGCCTGTGTGCCCTACAACAGCCAAACCTGGGCGGCCGTCGTGCTCGATACCGGTCGTTCGGACAGCGAGCCCATGTCGTACAGCACAGCGCAATACCGAGCACCGAAGAACCGCCCAATTGCCGACCATCGTGGTGGATATCGGATGTTTGGACTGTGTTCGTGCGGGCTGCTGACGCCGGCTATGGGGTTCGTGCGCGCGACGATTTGTCGGTGGGGTTAGTTTGCTCGGGCGTCGGTCTCGAGTCGGGCGCCGTCCGCGAGGGTCATTAGTTCCCAGGTGCCATCGGTCAGTGTCGCTCGGGCGATCGATGCGAGATCGATGGTGTCCTCGGCGATGTCCGCTGATGACGAGCCGGGAACGGAGCGTGCACGGCAAACCTGATCGAAACGCAGGTCGGCACAGCCCTTGCCGCGGACCAGGGGCGCCCTGCGCGGCGCACTGACACAAAGCGTACAACGCGCCGCCGATATCGAGCGTCACGCCCAACAGCGAAGCCGTCACTGCAGCGGTGGATATCGGGCTGTCGCTCGCAGGTGCTCGCGTCGAACGTTGGTTTCGTCGGGCTGCTGGGTGGTGCAGATGGGCGGGAGTTACTCGCCGGCCGGGTCTCGGCGTCGTGCCTTGTGAGGCGACGTTCGATCAGACAGTCCGCGCTGGTGAAGGCATCCCCGTCCTGCCTGCCGACCGCAAACTCTGGGAAATGGCATAGCCGCAGGAAGTGGGACGGGCTCGGCGACGTTCGCGTTCGAGCACTCGCCAACCCGAATTGGGCGCGCGACCTCGATTGGCTCCAGCACATCCTCGAGGTGGAGCGGGCCCGTCGAGTCCCGGGCTGGTCTCGCGCTCGAGGGGCACCAGGAGATGTGGCGTTCGTCTCACTGCGTCATCAGCGTGACACCGAGCACATAGGGATCTCTTGACGAGCTTCCTTGGAGGCCCTACGGTGGAACTCATAGTCACATCTCGGTGACAATAGGGGCTGGTTCTCGGGGACATATTCGAACCACCCTCAGCCGAACTGGCATTTCGCTGACACAATTCGAGGGGACGTTCAGATGTCGATTCTTTCTAGTTTTAGCTCACCTGCGCGTCAGGCCGAGGTCGATTTCGCCAATAATCCCGCTGGCTTGGCGGCCTTCCTCGAAACGTGGAACACAAACCTGACTTCGTGGACGAATATAGCAATGACTGGGAATCCGTGGTCGAGTCGCAATGATGATCCACGGCCGTGGTATTACAATCCTCTGGTCACCGAGATTCCTGATGGTACGGCGACGACTCCGATTCTGTGGTCCCCGTTTCCGGGTCGGCTCTTCAACTTCTTCGCCGATCCCGCCGCGCCGCCGCATTTTCAGCTGACGTCCGAGCAGATCTATCAGCTCGCCGACACCGGCTACTGGCCGGATGGCCTGGCAGCTCTCGGGGACATCCAGGTTCCGACGAGCCAGGACCTGTGCCCGAGCACGAACTGGAATGGCAATCGGCAGGGCTACACGCCGGTGGGCTCGCGTGGGTGGCTGGATGAGTACTGTGAGTGGAGTATCAAGCGCGACCCTGATGGTTCGATCCGTCAGATCATGTTCACGTGCGAGAATCCGGCGTACTACTTCAACCTTTGGCGTCATGATCCGCAGCTGGTCACCAAGCTGTATCAGGAACACATCAACCCCAGCGTCGTCGAGTCCGATTTGTATTTGTTGGATGCCGATGGCGCACCGGTCCATGATCCGGTGCTCGGGTACTATGCCTATGACCCGACGAACAAGTGGAACAGTGGAACTGCCACACTGGCGGATCGTGGCGGAGCGATGCACTTGACCAGCGGCCCGAATACGCTGGCAGCCGAGATCTATTTGGCGGCCGCCGGAACGATCCCGCGGCAGGTCGGCAACACCGACCAACAGGCCCTGATCTGCTGCACGTGGTACGGCCGCCCGCGCCGCAACAGCGATCCACATATCGGACGACTCGCCAACCAGACAGCGAATCCGGCCACCGGCACCGACCACATGCCCATGATGCTGTCGCTGAGCGACCCCGTCGGGCTCTACATCCAGAGCCCGAATACGAAAGATTGGACGGTGCCCAGCGATCCTTCGATCGACACCAGCACGTTCTGGCAGGTCACCCGCGGCCATGTCGCCGCGGCGGGGGACACGAGGCCGGGCGACGACTCGATCCTGCGGGCGGTCTTCACTGTCCCGGCCGGGCTGACCGCCTCGCAGATTGAGGTGTATGACCAGAACTCAGGGCGGAACGTGCCGCTGACCGCCGCTGGTCTGATCGCCCAGACCTTCCTGATCGCGTTGCGGGTGACGGCGATCGCACCGTCGGTCGCTGCGCAGACGGCGCGGGCGTGCGTGCCGTTCTCGGTGTCGATGAACGACCCGGCGCTCCAGCCTTGGCCGGTGCAGTTCCTGTCGTCCGTCGCATACAACGCCAACAGCGTCGATGATTCTCCGGCGTACATCAAGCCTGGCACCACAACCGAAATGGCCCTGGTCGTACAGGGTGGGACGGCGGACGCATCGATCGAGTTCTCGCCCCCCGATGGCATCTCCCCGGTCAATGTCAAGCAGTTCATCGGCGGGAACCCGAACGCCCCCGGGCAGACGTCCGGCGGCTCGACGCAGGTCTACATCTTCGATCTGACCGTCGATGCCACCGCACCGTTGGGGGCACGGATGATCCACGTCTGGAACAAGGACCGCACGGTACTTGCGAACCAGCAGGTTGACGAGCCCGGCTGGCTGGTCATCACCAGCTGACGCCGGCACCACCCACCCGAGCGGTACCAGCACCAGGGGGTTCATTTTGCGATTCGAAACCGGACTCATCGGATTCAAGGTGGCGGTGGCCTCGGCGTTGGTCGTCGCCGTTGCCTGCCAGCGTGAACAGACCTCGGGGTCGAACGTGACGTCTGGGTCGACCGCCGCTGAACCGCCGGCGGTGATCACCACAGATCTCGCCGCCGGTCAGGCCAGCGGTGGGGTCGGCGGTTGTGCACCCCCGATCTCGCCAGCACTCCCATTCGACCTCGCTCAGAACTCCCAAGACAGCGTCAACTGCTTCGCATGGACCTCGTTCATCGCCCTGAACTGGCCCGCTGACCCGACCCAGAATGGCGTGCCAGACCCGAACGCGACGGCAAACAAGTTTGGCGATCCGTTGGACCTCACCCCGACGGTGTGGGAGTCGTTCAAACCGGTGCAGGAAATCTTCCTCCCCAAAGCGGCCGCTCCGGCCCCGTGGAACTCGCCCAGCACCTTGCCGAGCGTCTGCGGGACGAGCAGCCTGGGTGGAGTCGGCGGGTCGTCTGGCGTGGTGCTGCAGATGACCTCGAAGGCGAGCGGTGGCGTGGCCACCTCCGACGAGACGCTGTCAGACGAGATGCAGGCGACGCATCAGATGCTGATCGACCAAGCCTCGAACCCTGTGCGTTTCGAGAAGCGGGTCAACCAAGATGAGTTCGACTACATCGTCAACAATCAGCTATACGACGCCGATCAGCAGTATCAGGTGGCGACAACGACGGGCTTGGTGCTCCCGGGGAGCGTTTCGCCGAGTGGTGGCAACGCCGGAACGGCCGGGGCGATCGAGATCAAAGCGGCGTGGCGGCAACTCGACAACCTCCCGGCCAGCCTGCAAGGACGATACAAGAAGGTGATGGCATATCTGTACGACCCGGCGTCGGGGACGTGCGACGGTCCCCACATGATGGGACTGATCGCATTGCATATCCTGCGAAAGACGGCGACACTTCCCCAGCTGATGTGGTCGACATTCGAACAAGTGGACAATGTTGATGATGGTTTGAAGCGGCCGACCGGGACCCCCTACAACCTCTACAATCCGGCCTGCAGTAGCGCACCCGGCGTCGTATTAACCTCGACCGTCACCCCCTGCGCAGTGAACCAGCCCCCGTCGTCCAGCAGCCCACCATATGCACCGATACAAGTCCAACGTGAAGTGCCGATACCACAATCCATCCAAGTCCTGAATACCAGCGTCCAGACGTTGATCCACAGCACTAACCCTTTTCCGTCTGGCAGTACTATCAATTGATCAATGTGCTCTGGCCAGAGAATGGCGGTGCCGATCCGGCTCCCAGCGCTTCTTGGCCGATCAGCCTGTTCAATTCGGGTTTCACTTCTGACGGAAGTCAAGCGCTGTCCAACTCGGCCCTCGAAACCTACGTTCAGACGTCAACATGTACGAGCTGCCACGTCGACGCCGCCATCGCCCCCAGCAAGCAGGCGACGTGCACACCAAAGCTGGCGTCCGACTTCAGCTTCGTTTTCGACGACGCCGACACCACCAGCGGGTTCCGGGCCGGCTGCGTGAAGTCCGCCGGATAGTGGGCCGTTGATCGTGCCGCCGCCGCATTTGGGCCCGACCTGGGACGAGATCCGGGTGTTGTTCAGCGAGCCGTACTGGATCGACGCGGAACACCGCACCGCAGTTGGGTCCGGGTGGATCGCAGCGATGAAGCCGTACTTCGTCCACCTCGACGACTACGACAACGTACGGACCAACGCTGTCACGATTTACCACCATCTCCACTCCAAGGCGATGCCACTGACCGCGGACCCGAAGGAGAAGTGGCCCGACGAGGCGCTCGAGCTGTTATGGACCTGGGTCAACCAGGGATGTCGACGCGACTCTGCGGAACCCGTCGCCGTGCACGAACTGATTCCCCCGCCACGTTCGCCTGCGAGTGAGGTGCGAGTACGCAAGAACATCGTCGATCTGTCCGACGCCGAGCTGAACGAATACCGGATGAAGCTCGACGACCTGGAGATCTCCCGGCACGCTCCTCAATCCCCGTGGCAGCAGGTCGCGTATTTGCACACCAACTGGTGCCTGCACTACCAGGAGGCCTTCCTGCCCTGGCACCGGGCCAATCTGCTGTACCTCGAGGCGATGATCGGCGGGCCGGTCCCGTATTGGAATTGGATGTCGCCCCACATCGCCGAGGACGGGCATCGCCAGAGTGGCCTACCGAGCGCGTTCACCGACGAGTCGTACCGGCATCCGGTCACCGGTGAGCTTCGGCCGAATCCGCTGCGCTACGCCGCCGCCAAAGATGGCCTCAGCAAGGCCTGCGTCGACAAACCATCACCGACCCCGTCGTGTCGTTTCGTGCAACGTGATCCGATACTCGGCCAAGCAGCCGGCTCGGACACCGATGCCCGCCACGAGAAGCTGAACCTGCTCACCACCTATCAGCAGCAGGTACGCGACGCGTTTGCCATCCCGACATTCAGCAGCCCGCAGGGCAACCCCGGATACCCATGGGCCAACATCCCGACCTTTCCCGCTCCGGACAGCGACTACACCTATCTGGGCGAAACCTTCGACGGCACCTACGAACAACCCCACGACAACTACCACGGCTGGGTCGGACCGGACATGGCCGACAACGCCTACACCGCGTTCGACCCGGTGTTCTGGTCGCATCACGCGATGATCGACCTCGTACTGGAGTTGTGGCTGCGCGAGCACCCAGCCGCGGTGTACACCTCGACGTGCGCGTTGCGGCCCTTCGTCGGCCCACGCGCCGACATCGTCGACGAAGACGACCCACGGATGTTCGTCTACACCACGATCGGCGATATGTGCCGCGATTCACGCTCCCTCGGCTACGACTTCGACGCACTCGACCAGATCCGTACCGCATTGGATCGTCCGCCAATCACCTCACCCCAGCTCTACCTTGTATTTCAGGGAGTTCGTTGCACCTACGAGTCGTACGCCATCGACATCTTCGTGAACCAGCCCCATCCTGCGCCGGCAGACGTCGTATCGTCGAATCCGCACTTCGTGCTCCATAAGACGCATATGGGGATGGGTACGCCCGACCAACGAGGACGATGCATTACCACCGGGGTGACACGCAGCATCAACATCACCCAGGCCGCCAAACGACTTGACCTCACGCCCGGACCGCCACCTGCGGTCACCATCCTGGTCACCAATCTCCGCACTGGCGACCAACTCACCGCCGACGAGATCGACCGGGTCCCCGGCCTACGCCCCCTAGCCGTGTGGACACCCCTCTCCGAACCGGCCGCACCCGGCGAATCACCTGCCCCCGCACCAACCGAGACCGACTGCTGCTCGGCTACACCGCCAACCACCACGACGATCTGATGGTGGATACCGGATGCTCGTGGGCGCGGTCGATTGCTGCCTCGTCGTTTGATTGCTCCGGGATCGGCTGACGGTCCTCAACCTATGTGCTGATCACGGCGCGGAACGCGTAGCAGCCGCCTACGAGGTACCTCCCAATCACCTCGGCGACATCGTCATGGGCGAGGAGTCCGAAACGGACGCGGTCTCCCCGCGGCCAGCCGCCACATGGGTCGCCAGGTCGTAGTGGATTCGGTGGTCATGGGTGTAGGGGCGCAGCGTCATCGGCCGCATCTCGAGGTCGACGGGGAGCACGGCGACAGCGCTTGACCGGACATCGGCGTGTGCGACGATCGGACCGGTCTCGGCATACCGGCCACGCCACGGATATGGCGACCAGGCGATGATCGCCAGCCGCTGCCCGGGCGATGACGTCTGCAGACAACACCGCAGCGGCCATCCCCCTTCGGCGTCCTCGAAGGTCTCGATCGGGTTGCCCCCGTGATCGATGCCGGCAGCGAGCGTCCGATGGTAGGCGTCCGGATCTATGCCGTGGAAGGCGATGGTGATCGGTTTGGTTGGTGTCATGCCTCGTCAACGTTCTGGCGCGCGAATGTGTGAGGTCGAGCGGCTCGCCCGGGCATCAGCGGGTGAGCGGACGACTGGGCGTGGACGCCAACGCTCCGGTGCAACCGCCAGCGGTCGGCCGGCCGCTCGAAAGATCGTCGCGGTCGGCGACCGATCGGACCAGGGCGCGTGATCGGCGTGGGCGTAGTCGAATGCGATCCGCCCACGGCTTGGTTCTGCGTAGCATCGGCGGATGAGCTTCCTTACGACCGGTCGAACGTTAGTAGCCAACGGTCCCATCGACGAGATGCAGCCGGCACCGCCGCCGTGGTCCGGGCCGCCCCGCGGGGTGCTTGCTGGCATGTCGGCGCAACGGGCCGTCATCTTCCGCACGGAACGAGCGGTGCTCGTCGCCAAGCAGTTCGAGGTCTATCCCTCGGGGGTGGAATTCACGATCGATCTTCGACTCAACGGCGACGATGGGCAATGGTTCGATACGCCTTGGGAACCTCAACGACATGGGCTCCGCCGGAAGGTTGAGTCCGAGATTCCCGAGGATTTGCTGAGGTTGGGGATTGAGTTTTCTGACGGTCAAACGTGGAGCAACGTCGCCTCGCCGACTGGCGGTTGGCGCGACCCGCCCGACGGACCGGTGCTGATGGGGCGAGGAGGGGGTGGCGGCGGCGATCAGTGGGAGATGCGCTATTGGTTGTGGCCGCTACCGCCGGATGGTGATCTTGTTTTCCATGCAGCGTGGCCGGCGCTTGACATTGATGAGGTAGCGGTGTCGATCAGCGCGACGGCGTTGCGGGAGACGGCAGCAAATTCCGAAGTGCTCTGGACCTGAACGACTCAACCCTCCTCGGGGACCAACAGCAGCTGCTCGTTCACCAGATCGATACCGGACAGCGCAATGCCGATCCACTTCGCATGATTCGTTGCGGTCCTTCTCGCCGCGAGGGCGCCCACATCGCGGACATCGTTGGTGCTCACGGTCGGGCGTGATCGCGATCGCCGCCCGCTGTCCAGCGGGCGCACGGCGTTGACGAGAGGGGGTCTCGACCGGGCGTCGTCAGCTGAAGAACGTGGCGATCTCCGCCGCGAGAAGGTTGGGTTCCTCTGTCGGCGCGAAGTGTCCACCCGACGCCATGTCGGCGAACTGCGTGACGTTGTAGACGCGTTCGGCCCACTCGCGCGGCGTGATTCCTTCGTGGGCGTGGTTGTGGTGGAAGTTTGCGATCCCGGTCGGGACAGGGACCCATGCGTGCGCAGGAAGTGTCGCTGCGGCGTGGGAGCGGTTGTCGATGTAGTCGCGAATCGACGTGCCGATTGGTGAGGTCACCCACTACAGCGTGACGTATGAACGCATCAACACCTCGCCCGGCCCACCGACGCAGGACTTGCGCGATGTCGAGCACGCTGGCCGCTCGATACCGGGCGCCCCGCGACAAGTTCGTCGAGCGCCGACCCGTGGATTTGCGCTCAGAACGACCGACGTCCTCGTTGGACGGTGAGGTCTCGATGGAACTCGACCCGAGGTTGACCTCGACCAACGCTCGCCTTCTACGTCGGACCCGGGTACCGATGCCCGAACGACCGACCCGGTTCGAGCGCGAAGCCTTCGGGTCCGAAGGTCACGGTGAAGTTGGCCAAGAAGCCGGCTTGGCCGAGGATCACGGCGGTGCCGTGATGTGGCCATGGGTCGAGAACCGCAACGGCGCTCCGCCACGACCGAGGAATGTCCCCGCTTGCCGGATTCCAAACCTCAAGGCTCAACTCATGGAGCGGTGCCTCATACGACCTGCCGCCCAATCGAAGCTGAACAGACCGGTCGAGCGAGACCGGATCGCCTCCGCCGTCGGCGATCACCTGACGCGAAACCGCGGTGACCGGGCCACCGGTGTCGATGAGCGCCTCGAACGACCCGGCGGATCCGACGGTTCGCACTTTAACCACGGCGCGCAGGATCGGCGCGGGCAGCAGGCCACGCGACTCACCAAAGTCCGTGTAGGGATAAACCCAGGCTTCAGCCAAGCCCGAACATCAAGGGCTCATCGGGATGCGGCGCCCGCAGGACCGTTAGGTCGTTGCGGCCGGTCTGATGGACGAGAACCATCAAGTCATCCAGCAGTGCAGCATCGCACTGCACCTCGTCATCCAGGTCGATCGCCACCCACCGACCCGCCCATCGCTCAAGATGCAACGTCCTGACCATGCCCCAAATCTTACACGGACCATCGGGTGGACACAGACCGAACGCGAACTCGGCAGATCCTGTGGCGAGCAGAACCCCGACCGAGCGATACCGAGCAACGAATGACCACTGCGACGCCGATCGGGACCGGTGGATATCGGAATGTCCGACCGGCCGGCGTGGTTGCCGTGGCGCGATGCGGCGCGGGTTGTTACGCGACTTCGACGATGACGCCGTAGCGCTGCTGCGCGGCCTGAGCGGAGGTGCCGAGAGTCGCTCCGATCTTCTGCCAAGAGATACCGGTCCGTCGAGCAGCCGCCACGGCGTCGACGACTTGTTGTTCGCTGCGTGCTCGGGTCAACGCGGCGCGTTCCAGGAGGTACTCCTCGATGGGACGCTCGTCGCCTGCGGTGGGTTCGTAGTCTTCGAACCGTTGGGCGAGTTCATCGGCGTGGTCCAGAATTTCTTGGATTGATCGGGGCATCACATCACCTCAAAAACTTGTCACGGGCGGGCATGGCGTGCACGATGAACTCGACCCCGTCACCTCGGGCCACACCGATTTCGAGCGGACGCGCCGACCGGTCGGGTCCGATCAGCATGGTCAGATCATCGAGGTCGAATATTCGGATCGGGTTGCGGTAGGCGTGGAGCATGTCGTCGTCGAGGATCCCGTGCTTGCGGGCACTCTCCAAGATCACGGGATCCACGACCATCAACTTACCTTGTCGACTGTTCAAAGTCGAGGGTTCCGATATCGGCTGGCGCCCGCGACGAACGTGGACACGATGTAGGTGGCGTGCCGGTCGAGGCTGTGTCGGGCTCGGTCGTAGCGCATCGTGGTTCTCGGGTCGGCGTGAGACGCGGCTTCTTGGACGTCGCGTAGCGGGACCCCGGCGTCGAGCGCGGCGGTTATGAAGCTGTGTCGCAGCGAGTGCGGCGAGATGTGCTTGGCGATTCCCGCCGTGCTGCACAATCGACGGACCATCCGGGTTGCGGCATGGCGATCCATCCGCTGGCCGTGGGCCCCAACGAAAATCGGGCCGTGCAACCGTTCACCGACGCACAAGTCGACCGCTCGGGCGGTGCGGGGGGCGAGCGGGATCGTGACCTGTTTGGCGCCTTTGCGCAAGATCCGCAATGTTCGATGCCCACGTTCGGTGGAGAGCTGCTCGATATCGGCCCCCAACGCCTCAGAGATCCGCAGCCCGTTCAACGCGAGTAGCGACGCCAACGCGTGGTCACGGTTGGATGACAGTCCGGCCGCCACCAGAAACCCGCCAAGTTCGTTGCGGTCCAACCCGAGGGTGTGGGACTCGTAGTCCTGTTTGGGGCGACGCACATGGGCCGCTGGTGAGCGGCGCAGGATCTCCTCTTGTTCGCAGTACCGGAAGAACCCGGCCAACGTCGACAACCGTCGACCGACCGTTGCCCGGGCCCGACCCTGATCCTCCAGCCCGCGGGCGTACAACTCGATATGGGCGCGTTGGACCTTCAACAACCCGACCTGACGGCCAGCGAGCCATTCGCTGAACATCCGCAAATCAGTCTGATACGACCGCCGAGTCGGACCCGAATACGACGCCAAGAACCCGGCCATCGCAAACCGCTCCAGCATCGACCGGTCACCGGCCGCCACGACAACCGCACCAGTGAGGACTTCGTTGGTATCCATGATCAACCTCCTGTCGGCCCTCCGATCAGGCCAACACGAACATCGCGACACCCCACCCGACCCGCGTCAACCCCAACACCCGCGCCGATATCGGACATCGCGCCGGACGGCGAAGCCGTCGCTGCATCGGTGGTTATCGGACGTTCGCCGACGTCGCTGTCTGGTGTGTGCCGTGGCTTTGGGCCGTCCGTCGGCCGTGTCGACGGGCTCAGCGTTGTGCCGGTCTGGTGCTCTGCGTCCAAGGGTCGGAGGGCGAACCTACGACGTGGCTGCGATGATGGCGGTATGTCCAACGAACCGCGGCGGGGATCCTGGCGAGATGGCCAGCGGCGCGGGTTCCGGCGCGTTCGGTTCGGGAACCTGTGGCGATTGGTGGGCAGCACAGGGCCATCGGTACTGCCGGTCGTGACGGTACTCCTGGTCGGCACAGTCGTCGTGGGATTCACAATTCGGCGTGATCCTGCCGGCTGGGCCTGCCTCACGGTGGGACTCCCGCTGCTGATCTTGATTGCCGGCAAAGCCGCCGCGGCCGAGGTGCGTGTCATCGAGGGTGACTGCCTGATGTTTGACTCCCTCGTCGGGGTGCGCAGCGTCGATCTCGGAGTCGCGCGCCGTGGCATCGTTGAAGATGTGAGCTGGGGATCGCGCCTGTGCGGCCTGTGGATCGACAGTGAACCGTTCTGGCGACAACCACTTGCGCTGATGACTGACCTTGAGTGGGAAAGGCTGCTCGGCACGGACACAAGTCGTTGCACCGCTCCGTGGCGACTGTTTCGACGATCCCGTCATTGACGCCCACGTCGAATCCGTCGCGCCGGGCCCTGTCAGCTGGGTGAGCGATATCGAGCCGCGCCGATACCGAGTACGGCCCGAGCCCCCACGTCGACCGCTTCGCGGTGGATATCGGATGATCTGGTGTGGTGGTGACGGGATGAGCGAGCGTGTCCGTCGGCCATCCGATGGACGCTCGAGTGCTCGACGCCGACCGGCAGCAGCTGCCAGCGGCTCAGGCTCGGAGGCGCTCGATGGGTTGGTCGGTGATCGCGGCTATAAGGTCGAAGTCTTTGTCGACATGCAATACCGTGAGTCGGGAAAGTTCTGCTGTCGCGGCGATGAGTAGGTCGGGGATCGAAGGGGCACGATGCTGGCCACGGTCTGCGAGCAGCGTCTGGATCTCGACCGCACGCGCTTCGATCGAGGGTGTGATGTGTTCGACGGGCATCGACGACACGGGCGGTTCGCCGAGCGTGCCGCGGTGATCGGCGCCGTTGCGGGTCGAGAAACCGACCTCAAGCAATGTGACGGTCGAGATCCTGACGAGGCCGCGTTGAATGCGTGACAGCCACTCATCGCTGGCGTCGGGGAGTCGGTTGAGCGCCGATTTGTCGATGAGCCAGGTCGTTGTCACTGCCATGCGGCCGCCATGACCTGGGAATTGCCCAAATCGGCAGTGCGCTCGGCGAAACGGTTCAGCTGTTCGCGAGTCAACGCGGGCCGTTGCTGGTCGGCCAGGAGCCGACGCAAATATTCAGCGCGCGTCTGTCCACTGCGTTGCGCGTTCGCGTCGACGGCTGCGACAACTTCGTCGGGTACATCCCGAATGAGGATATCGGTCATGTCCTCAACGATATCACGCGTTGGTGGGGGTGGCACGCCGGGCCGCTTCGTGGTCATTGTCCGCTATGCACGAGCGAAACCTGGCTGGCTCGGTCCCCGAACGCCGGACGGGAGCACTCGGAACTGGCCGATAGGCGAGCAAGGCAACACGCCGGAACCGCCCGATATCGCCGCTCGCGAATCCCGTCCGACGGCGAGATTGATCACGGCGCTGCGGCCTTAACCCAGCGCCCCATAACGCCCACCGCTCGGCTCTGAACCCGCTGCATCGTGCCCGATACCGGGTAGGCGTGCGGATCATGGCAACCACACAAGCGACTTGTTGTAGAACACGAGTGAGTACGAACCGCCAATCCCAGCTTCAACCGCGCATCGTGATGAGTTGGCCGTGATCGGGCGGTCCCTGATGGACACCAATAGGCGGAACCTGATGTCCGCCGACAGCTGGCTCGCTGGTGGGGCAGCCGTTCGACTAGCCGAGGTACTCGGTGAGCACGACTCGGCGCAACAGTTTGCCGGTGTCGGTGTAGGGCAGCTCGGCGCGGAACACGATCGTCTCGGGGGTCTTGGAACCGCGCAGCGATGACCGGGCATGGGCGCGCAGCTCGTCGGCGGTGGCAGCCGCCCCATCGGCGAGCACGACGGCGGCGACAATCCGCTGGCCCCACTCGTCGTCGGGGACGCCCATCACGCACACCTCTGCGACTGCGACGTGGGCGAGCAGCACCGCCTCGATCTCGGCGGGAGCGATGTTTTCGCCGCCGCGGATGATTGTGTCGTCCGATCGGCCTTCGATGAACAGGTAGCCCTCGTCGTCGACAAAGCCTCGGTCGCGGGTGAAAAACCAGCCCTCAGCGTCGAGCACACTGCCCGACGAATACTCCCCGGCGATCTGCTCGCCGCGCAGGAACAGGTACCCGACCTCACCGGCCGGCATCACGGTCCCGTCCTGGTCGCGAACCTCGATCTCGACCATCGGCAGCACCTGCCCAGCCGACGACAACCGCCGCTTGACCAGTGGATCGTCCGACTCGATCGCGGCGCGATGATCGTCAGGACCGAGAACGGCGACGGTCGAGGCGGTTTCGGTGAGGCCGTAGGCGTTGACGAACCCGGTCGCCGGAAACGCCCGCAACGCGGTGACCAGCACCCGCTCAGAGACCTTCGCCCCGCCGTACGACAGCGATCGTAGTGTCGGCGCATCGGCCGTTGCCCCGTCGAGGACGTCGACGACGCGGGCCAACATCGTCGGCACGACCATCGCGTGGGTGACGCCTTCGCCCTGCACCGTGTCGAGCCATACTTGGGCGTCGAAGGCGCGCAAGTAGACCAGGCGACGGCCGGCGAACAGGTTCGACAGCAGATTGGCTACGCCAGCGATGTGATACGGCGGAACCGAGACGAGCACCGCGTCGGTCGGGTCGGCCGAACCGAACTCGACCGAGCCGAGGAGGTACGCCATCAAGTGGCGGTGGCGGAGCAGCGCGGCCTTCGGCTCTGCCGTCGTGCCGCTGGTGTAGAGCACGATGGCAACCTCATCGATGTCCCACGCCGGCTCGATCTCCGCGGATTCGGGCAACGAGGTCAGCCAGTCGTCGAACACCGTGACCGCGCAGCCCAATGCCGTCAGGCGGGCCGCGGTCGGCGCATCGGCGATCAGCAGCGCGCCCGGCTGCCTATTGATCAGTGCGCAGAGCCGTTCATCGTCGAGGCGGTAGTTGACCGGGACGAACGGGGCTCCGGCCCAGGCCGCCGACAGCAGCGCGACCGGCAACATCGGGTGGTTCTCGCCGGCGTACACAACGGCCGTGGCGCCCGTTCCTGCGATCAACGAAGCCCCCGCGCGCACCAAACGACCAAGGTCGGCCCCGGTGATTGGGGCGTCCGACGATCCCAACAACACGCGGTCGTCGAAGCCCGACTCGACCATCTCCACCAGATTCGACAAATGCATGGCTCTTCCTTACAGCTCCGCCGCTTCGCGATCCAAGAAGTCGGCCATCTTCGCCCGCGCCGCCTCGCGCAAGGTCGGGATATGACCGCGAGGGAACAGTCCCTCGTGCGGGGTGTATCCCTTGAGCAGGTCGCGGGCGAGAGCCAACTTGTGCACCTCGGTGGGGCCGTCGGCCAGCGCCAACGCCTCTGCTCCGACCATCCACCGCGAGAACGGCATCTCGTTCGAGATCCCCAGCGAGCCGTGCAGATGCATCGAGCGCTGCACCACGTCGAACATCACCTTGGGCATCGCCGCCTTGATCGCCGAGATGTCCTTGCGCACCTTGCGGTAGTCGTGGTGCTTGTCGATCAGCCAGGCGGTGCGCAGCACGAGCAGGCGGAACGACTCGATCTCGATCCACGAATCGGCGATCTTCTCCTGGGTCATCTGCATCGTCGCCAATGAACCGTGCCGGGTTTGGCGGGCCAACGCTCGCTCGCACATCAAGTCGAAGGCCTGCTTGACGACGGCGATCGTCCGCATCGCGTGGTGGATGCGCCCACCGCCAAGGCGCGTCTGGGCGATGGCAAACGCCTGGCCCTCCCCGCCCAGCAGGTTCTCGTTGGGGATGCGCACGTTGTCGTAGTGGATGTAGGCGTGTGAGCCCTCGTGGTCGGATTCCGTGCCGATGCCGACGTTGCGCAGAATCTTGATGCCCGGGGTTTCGGCCGGGACGATCGCCATCGACATGCCCTGATAGGCACTGACATCGGGGTTCGACACGGCCATTACGATGAAGAAGCTGGCGAACCGAGCATTCGATGAGAACCACTTGTGGCCATTGAGCACCCACTCGTCGCCGTCACGCTCCAGGCGAGTGGTGAACAGCGTCGGGTCGGCACCGGCGTGGGGTTCGGTCATCGAGTAGCACGACGAAATCTCCCCGTTGAGCAGGGGCTTGAGGTAGCGGGACTTCTGCTCGTCGGTGCCGTAGTGGGCGATGATCTCGGCATTGCCCGAGTCGGGGGCCTGGCAGCCGAAGATCGTCGGCGCCCAACCGGAACGGCCGAGCAACTCGTTCATCAACGCCAGCTTCACCTGCCCATAACCGGCACCGCCCAGTTCCGGGCCGAGGTGACACGCCCACAGGCCCTGATCGCGGACCTGTTGTTGCAGCGGCTTGACGTAGTCGATCGTCCGCCGGTTCGTCTTGTCGTACGGGTTGTCGAGCACGAGGTCGAGCGGCTCGATCTCCTCGGTCAAGAAGCGATCGATCCAATCGAGCTTCGCTTGAAACTCGGGCTCCGTCTCAAAATCCCAACCCATGCCAAACCCCCAGGCGTTCGCGGCGACAGCGTCTGACACTACTGTCAGGTGCCATGACCCTTTTACCCGGGGGCGCCCCAACCCCATCGCCATCGGGCTCACTGCGCTCGCGCCGACCGGTCACGAGCAAAGCTCGTGACCACTTCACCCGGGGCTGCGCCCCGAACCCCATCGCCATCGGGCTCACTGGCGCTCGCGCCGCTGACCGGTCACGAGCAAAGCTCGTGACCACTTTCACCGGGGCTACGCCCCCAACCCCATCGCCATCGGGCTCACTGGCGCTCGCGCCGCTGACCGGTCACGAGCAAAGCTCGTGACCACTTTCACCCGGGGGCTACGCCCCCGAACCCCATCGCCATCGGGCTCACTGGCGCTCGCGCCGCTGACCGGTCACGAGCAAAGCTCGTGACCACTTTCACCCGGGGGCTACGCCCCCGAACCCCATCGCCATCGGGCTCGCTGGCGCTCGCGCCGCTGACCGGTCACGAGCAAAGCTCGTGACCGACGAGACCCGAGTTGATGCGCCGAGGATCGACGTGGAGGCTTTTGCGCGATGGATGGACGCCAACGGGGTCCAGGGAGCGGGCGAGTTGCCCGATCTTGGGTCGTTGTCGGGCGGGTCGCAGAATGAACTCACGCTGATCAAGCGCGGCGGGCGCACGATGGTGATGCGCAAGCCTCCCGCCGGCGCGGTCGTCGAGCGTCTCGACGGCATCCGCCGCGAACATCGCCTCGTGCGGGCGCTCAAGGGGGCCGACGTCCCTCACGCCGAGTACATCGCCGGCACCGACGATGCCGATCTGATGGGGACGCCGTTCTACATCATGGACGCCGTCGACGGTTGGTCACCCGCCGACCTGCGTGGTTGGGAGGCACCGTTCGACACCGACGAGTCGTTGCGCCCCGGACTCGCCTTCGAGCTGGTCAGAGGGGCCGCGCTGCTCGGCAACGTCGATTGGAAGGAGCGAGGACTCGAAGGGTTCGGCCGCCCCGAGAACTTCCACGAGCGCCAGGTCGACCGCTGGCTGGCCTTCCTCGAACGGATCAAGTGCCGCGAACTCCCGGGTCTCGACGATGCGTCGGAATGGCTCCGCACCCACAAGCCGAAGCACTTCGAGCCCGGGATCATGCATGGCGACTACCAGTTCGCCAACGTGATGTACCGCCACGGCGCGCCGGCCGAGCTGGCGGCGATCATCGACTGGGAAATGACCACGATCGGCGACCCGCTGCTCGATCTCGGTTGGATTCTCATCAACTGGCCGACCGATGGCGTCGAGTTCGAGCCTGGCTACGTCGACCTCACCGGCATGCCGACTCGGGCCGAGATGTGCGCTCACTACGAACTCCATTCGGGCCGCTCCACCGAGGACATCGACTACTACATGGTCCTCGCCCGCTGGAAGCTCGCCATCGTGCTCGAACAGGGTTACAGCCGCTTCCTCTCGGGCGCGGCCGTCTCGGAGTCGGTCGCCGCGTTCGGCCCGATCGTGCTCGACCTGATGAACAAGGCCGGCGCCCTCGCCCGCAGCCTCGGATGAGCAGGCGATGAGCGCAGCGATCGACTTTCCGTATCCCGACGCGGTGTTGTTCGGCGCCGACGACGATTCGTTGCACGCCGCGGGGCCGACCCTCGACTGGACCGAGACGACCTGGTGGTCGTTCAACGTGCCCGAACAGGGGCTCGGCGGCTGGTTGTACATCCAGATGCGTCCAAACCTCGGTGTGTCGAGCGGCGGCGCGTTCGTCTACGGCCCGGGCCGCTGGATGGCCTCGGAGCAGCCGTACTACGCCTACTTCCACCACCTCCCCCTCCCCGATTCGTTGGATCTGCGCGACGTGACGTTCCGCAACGGGGTCTCAGTGCAGATGCTCGAACCCGGCATGAAGTACCGGCTCGGCTACCAGTTCCGCGACCAGCAGGAATTCACCGCTGACCTGCTATTTGAGGGGCTCACTCCCCCGGTTCCGCATCTGCATGGCGCGCCGCCGTTCACCGGTTCATCGCACTACGACCAGCACGGTCGAGTGACCGGCACGCTGCAGTTGAACGGCGAGACGATTCCCGTCGACTGCATCGCGGTACGCGATCGATCCTGGGGACGACGCCCCGAGTTGGTCGGCCTCTCCGCCCGCCGACTGAGCTATGTCTTCGGGGCGTCATCACCCGACGAAGCCTTCCTGGTGTTCTGCCAACCACCCGCCGACGACCAACTCGCCGAGACCGAAACCCTCTCGTCGGGCTACCTGCTACGAGACGGCAAACTTCGCCGCCTCGCTTCGGCGACGCGGGTGAACACGTGTGACCCGGGCACCGGTGGCGTGTCGCACCTGTCGATCGGGGCCGTCGATACCGATGGCCGTACGCTGCACATCACGGGCGATGCTGTGAGCCGGTTGGCCCTGGTCAACGCGAACCTCTGCGTCGGCACGATCATGCGCTTCTCGATCGACGGCCGCGACGGCTGGGGGGAAGACCAGGACGTCTGGCCCCACGCCCGCTTCGCCCAAATGCGCCGCCTGGCCGCCGATGCCTGACATCGGCCACGACCCCAGGCGTCGCCGCGACCAAGGGCATTCCCGTGACTCCGAGTGTTTCCGCGATTTCGGGAGAACCGTCACGCTCCATGCGTCATCTGACTCCAAATTGGCGTCGGGTGACGGGCCGACGTGACTGCGGCGAGCGAACCGGCCGACGTGATTCGGCTGCCGGCCGAGATGACGTCGTGGATCGAGCAGGTCACGTCGTCCACAGTGACCTATGCCGACCGACAGGCCGGTGGGGGCCGAAAGGAGGCCTGGTACATCGACATTGTCGGCACCGACGGAGAGACCACCGAGCTGTTTCTGCGATGGGATCGCAGCGACCCGGCAGTCACCGGTGACCCGTGGACGGTGCGCCGGGAGGCCGCGGTCTACCGCGCCTTCGAGCGATACGCCGGTCCCGGTCGCCCGGTTCATCGCCATGCACCCGACCGCCCAGGCGATGCTCGCCACCCGCGTGCATGGGAAGAACTGGTTCTCGCACATCACCGACCCCGACGAGCAGCTCTCGACTGCTCAGGACTTCATCGGCCACCTGGCCCAACTCCACCGCCTTGATCTCCACGCTCTCGACCTGCCCGAGTGGGACGTGTCGCAGCCGGTCGCCCAGATGGTCGGTGATCAACTCGACGAGATGGACGGCTTGGTCACCTTTCGCGGCGGCGAGCGGGAGCCTCTGTTGGAGCTGGCGATGCGCTGGTTGCGCGGTAACATTCCGACCTACGACGGTCCAGCGGTGATCGTCCAGGGCGACACCGGCCCGGGCAACTTCATGTACGCCGAGGGGCGCGTCACCGCGATCGTCGACTGGGAATTGGCTCATCCCGGCGACCCGATGGATGACCTCGCATGGGTGTCACTGCGGGCAACGCAGGAGCCGTTCACCGACCTGCGCGACCGGTTCGGCGAGTACGCCACCATCAGTGGACATGCCATCGACGAACACCGCATCCGCTACTACCGAGTGCTCGCCGAGGCAAAGATCCTGGCCATGAACCATGGCATGTCGCTGAAGCCATCACGTGACGGCGACGGCAGCGATGCGGGCGCCCGGCTGATCTTCGGTCAACTCCACCACCGGCTGTGTGCCGAATCCCTCGCCGATGTACTTGGAGTAGCGCTCCCTTCCATCGAGCCGCCCGACGCGCCCGACGAGTCATCGACCGACCAACTCTTCGATGTCGTGCTGGCCCAGCTCCGCGACGTCATAACGCCGCGGATCATCGACTCGTATGCCGCCCAACGCACCAAGGGCCTGGCTCGGGTGCTCAAGTACCTCGCCACCGTCTCGCGATTGGGCCCCGGTTTCGACGCGCAGGAACTCGATGACCTCACGGCGCTGTTGAACCACCGACCATCGACCATCGTCGCCGGTCGAGCCGCGCTAGGTCAGGCGATCCGCGACCAACGGGTCTCCGACACCGACGCCTTGCGCGTGATCTACCGCCAGCTGCTACGCAACAACGAACTCGCTACGCAGCGCCTCGGGAGTCCTCGCCGATCGGCATTACTCCCCCATCACCTGACCCGCTCCGACCGAGCGCCGACGGCAGGAGACGGCGGCGCGGGACGGATCCGCTCAGCGGGGAGCGAAGCGTTGGCCGCCGTCGAGGCGGATGGTGCCGCCGTTGAGCATCGGGTTTTCGATGATCGCTACGGCGAGTCGGGCGTATTCCTCGGGCTTGCCCATCCGCTTGGGGAAGGCGGCGTCCTTGGTCAGTACGCCTTTGAAGTCCTCGGGAATTCCGGCGGTGATCCCGGTGTCGAACAGGCTTGGGGCAACCGCATTGACCCGGATGCCGAACGAGCCGAGGTCGCGGGCCATCGTCAGCGACATGCCGGCGATCCCGGCCTTGGCCGCGGTGTAGGCGACCTGCCCGATCTGGCCTTCGAAGGCGGCGATCGACGCGGTGTTGATGATCACGCCGCGCTCCTCGTCCTCGTTCGGGACGTTGGTGTGCATGTGCCACGCCTGCAAGCGGTTGAGGTTGAACGTCGAGACCAGGTTGAGTTCGACCGTGAACTTGAAGTCGTCGAGCGAGTGCGGGCC
The DNA here is from genome assembly GCA_963847945.1 of uncultured Actinomycetes bacterium. Lineage (GTDB taxonomy): Bacteria > Actinomycetota > Acidimicrobiia > Acidimicrobiales > Ilumatobacteraceae > JANMJD01. The sequence goes on along the minus strand of CAWKBX010000019.1, from coordinate 151,506 downwards.
TTCCTTGCCGATCGTGCGAGCACCCCGTCCGCCGCCGGCAGTGTTGATCGCCGCATCGAGCCCGCCAAGAGCCGCAACCGCCTCGTTGATCACGATTTCGACGCCCTCATAATCCATCACGTTGCACGGGTGGAACGTTCCGCCGATCGCCGCGGCAACCTCGGCACCGGCCGACTTCTCAAGGTCGAGAATCGCCACCTTGCCACCCCCGGCGGCAATCTTCTCGGCGGCGGCCCGGGCCATGCCCGAAGCTCCGCCCACGACCATGGCGCGCAATCCGTTGATCTGCATGACGACTCCCTGTGCTTCGGCCTACCCAGTTGGTGTTCGAACCGTTTGGCATCCTGGCCGAATCTGACATATTCGTCAACTCGAAGAGTTCAGCCTGGGGTCTTCATCGGACTGCCGCAGCATGACGATCAGATCAGCGAGGTTCGACCGGCGAGGGGGTCGGGGAGGCGGTTCCATGACCAGGTTCCGTCGGACCGTAGATGGAGAACCAGCGCGCCGACGTGGCCATCGTCGAGAAGCGCCTGGTCGCCGTGGTGTCTAATCGCGTAGAGACTCGACGAGCAGCCGATGTACGACACGGGCCCGACGACCGACACGAAGGCCTCGTGAAGATGGCCCGAGACCACCACGCGCACGTCGGTGCGTTTCGACAGGGCGGCGATCAACTCGGGGGCACCGTCGAGTTGGAACCACGGATGGGTACTCGTCGGGATCGGCGGATGGTGCAACGCCAGCACCGTCGGCGCGCCGCGGGCGTCGCCGGTGTCCAGTCGCTCGATCAGGTCGGGCACATTGATCTGTCCGTGTTCCTGCCCGAGGATCGAGGAGTCAACGGTCAAAATCCGCCAACCGCCGACTATGCACTCGGTCGACGTCGGCAGGATCGAATGAAGCACGTCGGGCAGGTCGTGATTGCCCGGGGTCGCCATCACCGTCACCGTCGATTTCAGTGCGTCGGTGAGGATCATGTCGACTCGTCGGTACGCCGCCGCCGATCCATCGTCGGCGATGTCACCGGTGAGCAGCAGCACGTCGGGGTCAACGGCCGCGGCCATCTCGACCGCCCGGCGAAACATCACGTCCGCTGAACCGTGGGGATGCTGCACCTCGCGAGTGAGATGGCAGTCCGAGATTTGCACGACGCACACCTCGCCAACTCCGTCGTCGATGGCATCGGTTCGTTCGCCCATCATCTGCCTCCTCGACGGTCCGCGGTAGTCGTTTGGAAGGATGCGGCCACCAAACCTCCAGATACAACGCCCCATACTTTCAACGTTCTGACGGCCGCTCCATCACCGCAAACGCTACTCGCGAGACCGGGATCAAACCTCTCATTAGTCCCGGTAAATCGATGTTTTCCATTGATTCAGGAACACATGTTCGGGTAGAATTATGCATGTTCGAGGACCTCGCTGCTGCGGTCGAGACCCTCGAAATCGACATGCCCGGCGCGGCCCTTGCCGAGCTCGCTGCGATACATCACCGTCTCAGCGTTCGCCTCGCACAAGCCGTCCACCGGTTCGCTGAGTCCCGCGACTGATGGGTGACAGTAGTGTCAGATATGTCGGCTACTGTGCCCGTATGCCCGTGATGTCGCTGGAAGGCAGGTCGACCGATGACTGAGATGGCGACGGCCGCGCGGCCTGTTGCGGCTGCGCCGGGGCGGCCGATGATGTTGAACCATGTGGCGTACATCACCCATGACACCTCGGCGACGGTGGCGTTCTACACGCACATGTTGGGAATGGAGCTCGTCGCCGCGGTGATGGACGACCGCATCCCCTCGACGGGTGATCCGGTGCCGTACTTCCACTCGTTCTTCAAGATGCAACGACGGCTCCACCCTGGCCTTCTTCGAGGCCCCGGAGCTGCCGCCGAAGGCCGAACGAACCCACCCGGCCTACGACATTTTCCAGCACATCGCCCTGGAGGTCGAGTCCCAGGCGGTGGTCGACCAGTGGCATGCCTGGCTCGTCTCGCAGGGCGTCAGCGTCGTCGGGCCGGTCGACCACAAGATCATCTACTCGATCTACTTCTACGACCCGAACGGCATCCGCCTCGAGCTGACCACCCCGCTCGACCCGACGTGGAACGACCAGGGCGAACGAGCCCACGATTCGCTCAAAGAGTGGGAGCAGGTGAAGGCGACTGCCCGGGCGACCGGCCAGGACATGTCGGTGGTGCTCGCCGAGCTCACCCGCCAGCGCAGCCATCGGCAGCCACCGAGCGGGGCTCACCAAGTGAACGAAGCCGATATCCCCAAGATCATCAGCGTCGACGATCACGTCGTTGAGCCTGCCCATCTGTGGCAGACATGGCTGCCGACCAAGTTTCGCGAGGCCGGCCCGCGGGTCGAACGCCGCGGCGTGGCCAAGATCAACTTCGCCGGCGCGGCCGCCTACAAGGAGGAGTTCGACGACGACTCCCCCACCAAGGCCGACACCTGGGTCTACGAGAACCTCGTCTACACCCACAAGCGGATGGTCGCCGCGGTCGGCTATCCCCGCGACGAGATGACGATGACGCCGATCACCTACGACGACATGCGGCCCGGGTGCTACGACCCGAAGGCCCGCCTGGCCGACATGGACGTCAACCACGTCGAGGCATCGGCCTGCTACCCGACGTTTCCCCGCTTCTGCGGCCAGACATTCGCCGAGGGCAAGGACAAGGACCTCGGCCTCGCCTGCGTGCTCGCCTACAACGACTGGACGGTCGACGAGTGGTGCGGTGATTCCGGCGGCCGCCTCATCCCGATCTGCCTGATCCCGCTGTGGGACCCGCAGCTGGCCGCCGCGGAAGTTCGCCGGAACGCGGCCCGCGGTGTGCGCGCGGTGGCGTTCAGCGAGATCCCCTTGCACCTCGGGCTGCCGTGATCCACTCCGGCTACTGGGATCCGTTCTTCGCCGCTTGCGAGGAGACGGGCACGGTCGTCTGCATGCACATCGGGTCGTCGTCGCGGATGCCGGCCACGTCACCCGACGCTCCGCCCGCGGTCACCGCCACGCTCGGGTTCGGCAACGCAATGTTCTCGTTGGTCGACTTCCTCTGGTCGGGCGTGCTCGTGCGCTATCCGAAGATCCGCCTCGCCTACGCCGAGAGCCAGATCGGGTGGATTCCGTACGTCCTCGAGCGGATCGACGACGTGTGGGAGGACAACCAGGGCTGGGCGGGAACCAAGTCGATCCCTGAGCCGCCGAGCACCTACTTCCACCGCAACGTGTGGGGCTGCTTCTTCAAGGACCAGACCGGTATCGACATGCGCCACAAGATCGGCATCGACCGAATCACCTTCGAAACCGACTACCCGCACAGCGATTCCACCTGGCCCGACACCCGCGCCGTCGTCGCCAAGATGCTCGATGGCCTCGACGGCGTCGAGATTCACCAGATCGTACGCGGCAACGCCATCGACCTCTTCGACCTGCAGGGATTCTCCTGAGCTGAGTGGATCTGGACCTGGCGTTCTCGCAGCTAGACAACGATTTTCCGCGACGAAGGTCCGCACCTGGCTCGGTGAGAACACGCCCACAGGACGACGCCCGCCGGCTCGGCCGCCGAGACCCGCGAATTCGACCTGGCCTGGCAGAAGTGCGCAATACGAGGCCGGGTGGGCCGGGTATTGCCTGGCCGACAGAGTACGGCGGGCGCGACCTGTCGCTGATGCAGCAGCTGATCTGGCACGAGGAGTACGCCCGCACCGGCCTGCCGGCGATGGACACCCGCTTCGTCGGCCTCGCCCACGCGGGGCCGACGCTGATCGCCCGGGCCGGCGATGAGCAGAAGTCGTATCACCTGCCGGCCATCCTGCGCGGCGACGTGGTGTGGTGCCAGGGCTTCTCGGAGCCCGAGGCCGGTTCCGACCTGGCCAGCCTGCGCACCCGCGCCGTGATCGACGGCGATCAACTCGTCGTCACCGGGCAGAAGATCTGGACCAGTTTCGCTTCGATTCGCCGACTGGCAGGAGCTGCTCGTACGCACCAACCCCGACGTGCCGAAGCACAAGGGGATCACCTGGGTGATCTGCGACATGCGCTCCCCCGGCATCGAGGTCCGCCCGATCAAGATGATCGACGGCGACCGCGACTTCGCCGAGGTGTTCTACGACGAGGTCCGCATCCCGCTGACCAACGTCGTCGGCGGTATCGACAACGGGTGGAGCGTGGCGATGTCGACGCTGTCGTTCGAGCGCGGCACCGCGTTCACCCTCCACCAGGTGCAGCTCGCCGCGGCGGTCGAATCGCTGATCGAGGTTGCCCGCAGCCACCGATCGATCAACGGACGCCCGGTGATCGACGACGACGCGATCGCCCAACGCCTCGCCCGGGCACGCGCCGATGTCGCCGCGCTGCGGGCGCTGACCTACCTCGGCGATCTCGAAGAACGCGGTGCTCGGCCGAGCCCGGACCCGAGGGGTCGATGCTCAAGCTTCACTACTCCGACCTCGGCAAACGATGTCGCCCAACTGGCCGTCGACGTGCTCGGCGCCCACTCGCTAGCCCTCGTCGACGACGACGCCGGCCACCGCCTGGATCGACCGCCACCTCACCGTCGTTCACCGACGGCAATCGGTGGCGGAACGTCGGAGATCCAACGCAACATCATCGCCGAGCGTGTGCTCGGCCTGCCCCGCTGACCGAGCACTGCTCGATGGACCTTCGCCCTACTCCCGAACAAGTCGAGATCATCGACTCCTCGGCCGCGTTCCTCCGCGACCGCTTTCCGATCTCCACCACCCGGGCGCTGTTCGACGCACCGTCCAACGTCGACGCCGAGGCATGGGCGGCGGCCGCCGAACTCGGCTGGTTCGCCCTCGGCTTGCCCGAGTCCACGGGGGCATCGGCTGCGGACTCGCCGACGAGGCGCTTGCTGTTCCGCGAGATCGGCCGCTCGCTGGCCACCGGGCCGTTCCTGTCGACGGTGCTCGCGGCGCGGGTCGCCGCGTTCGGCGGGTCGCCGGCGCTCGCCGAGGAGATCTCATGCGGGCAACGGGTTGCCCTGGCCGTTCCGCTGACCGACGATCGTTTCGATGGTGCCCAGGTCACCGGGCCGTTGCAGATGCTCGATCCGGTCGATGCCGGATTGGTGCTGGTCACCTCGCCGACAGGGCGCCGCGCTGATCGACATGGCGGCCGCTCAGCGACGTCGTCGCTGGTGCCTGGTTTCGACGACGGCGACCCGCTTGGCGCAGGCGCAGGCGACGTCGGTGAGCCCGATTGCTGCGATCGACGCCGCGATCCGATGCAGTCGAGCGTCGAGGCCAGGTGCTGGCCGCGGCGATGCTGACCGGGATCACCGAAGCGCTGCTCGGACCTGGCCGCGGAGCACGCCAAGACCCGGGTCCAGTTCGACAAGCCGATCGGCGTGCAATCAGGCGATCAAACATCCGTGCGCCGACATGGCGGTCAGCGCCCAGCTCGCCTTGGCCCAGACGCTGTTCGCCGCCCTGCGCCATCGACGAGGGCCGTCCCGACGCCGAGTTCCAGGCGCTCAGCGCCCACGTGGTTGCCGCCGAGCCGCGCGAGCGGGCGAGCGGAGCGACGATCCAGGTGCTCGGCGGCATGGGCTTCACGTTCGAGCACGACGCCCACCTGTACGTCAAGCGCGCCCACGTGCTGGCCACCGTGTTCGGCGGAGTCGGAGCCGATGCCCTGGGTCGGCTCCTCGCGTTGCCGGCGGCGCGATGATCGTCCCGAGGGCAGCCGACGGCGAATCTGGGCGGAATCATTGTCGGAAACCGACACTCAGGTCGCCCAGATCGACCGCTACGCCCGCACCGGAGGAACGCTCGTGGAACTCGAACGCAACCTGCTGGGCGCGCGCACCGAGGCCCACCAGAAGGTCGAGATCTACTCGGGCGTCGCCCGGCTGGCCCGCACGGTCTGGGGCAGCGAGGTCCGCATCGCCGGGTCCAGCCGAAGGTTGCCGTGATGATCTGTCATCCGACGGCCAACTTCCTCGGCCACTACGCCCTCCCGGCCTCGCCGAGCGAGGCTTCGGTGCGTATCGGGTTCACCACCCGCTACGTCGGCAACGACACGTCGCTGATCATGGAGAACTGCCTGCTCGACATGGGCACGATGGTCGAGCACCTCTACGCAGCGGGGCTACGAGAAGGTCGTGCTCTGCGGCAACTCGGGCGGGGCCTCGATCGTGCCGTACTACCAGGCGCAAGCCCGCAACCCGACGGTCGACCTCGCCTCCCGGCGGCGGGCCCGACCTGACGACGGCCGGGCTGCGCCCGGTCGACGCGATCATGATGCTCAACGCCCACCCGTCACGGGCCCGCCTGAACACCGAGTGGCTCGACCCGGCCATCATCGACGAGGCTCGAACCCGTTTCGCCCGCGACCCCTCGCTCGACATGTACGACCCGGCGACAACGCGCCGCCGTTCTCCGACCGAGTTCATCGCCCGCTACCGCGCCGCCCAGCTGGCCCGCAACCGGCGGATCTCGCGCTGGGCCGAGCCAAGCTTGGCCGAGGTCACGCCGCCGAACACTGGCCCCGCGGGCTCGACGATCTCGCCTTCGTGGTCCACGGCACGGCCGGTGACCTGCGGTTCCTCGACGGCACCATCGACCCGAGCGATCGCGAGATCGGCGTCACCCTCTGGGGCCCGCCGACGGTCGCCAACTACATGCCGGCCGGGATCAGCCGGGTCACCACCCTGTCGCGCGTGGCTCAACCAATGGTCGATCGACCACACCTACGCCGATTCGTTGCGCTGGCTGCCCGAGATCGACGTCACCCGATCCTGATTCGAGCTCGGCACCGCCGACCCGACGGTGCTGCCGGCAATGGCCCAGCAGATGTTCGACGCGTCGACCGCCGCACCACAGCGCGACCTGCACTACATCACAGGGCGCCACCCACTACTTCGAGAGCCAACCCGAGCTGCTCACCGAGGCGCTCGACGTGATGGCCGGCGTGGATCATCCGACGTCGTCGGAGGGTCGTGATGGGCTCCACCGCAATGCGGCGGTCGCCATCGCCGGGGTCGCCCTGGCCGGAATCGGCCAAGGACAACTCACTGACCCCCTACGAACTGGTCGCCCAGGCGAGCCGGCCGGCGATCGCCGACGCCGGGCTGACCAAGGCCGACATCGACGGCGTCGGCTCCACCGCGCTCGGCACGATGGCGCCCGATCGACGTGTGCGAGTACCTCGGCATCCAGCCCCGCTGGCTCGACTCGACCGGCGTCGGTGGGCGCGGCGTGGGAAGTGATGGCGGCCCACGCCGCCGACGCCATCGCCGGCCGGTCACGCCGACGTCGTCCTGCTCACCTACGGCTCGACCGCTCGGTCCGACCTGCGGCGCAAGACTGCGCACCGCCTCGCTCGACTGGGGTTCGCGCGGCCCGCTGCAGTGGGAGGTGCCCTACGGCCACACCCTGATCGCCAAGTACGCAATGGCCGCCCGGCGCCACATGCACGAGTACGGCACGACGCATCGAGCAGCTCGCCCAGGTCGCGGTGTCGGCCCGGGCCAACGCCGCCGCCAACCCCGAGGCGTTGTTCCGCGACCCGATCACGATCGACGATGTGCTCGCCGGGCCGATGATCGCCGACCCGTTCACCAAGCTGCAGTGCTGCATCCGCTCCGACGGCGGCGCGGCCGTGGTGCTCGTCGCCGAGGACCGCGTTGCCAGACCTCGCCAAGCCACCGGTGTGGGTGCTCGGCACCGGCGAGCACGCGTCGCACGTGTCGATGAGCCAGTGGCCCGACTTCACCGCCGGCCCGGCGGCCGTCGCCGGCAAGCTGGCCTTCGAACGGGCCGGGGTCACGTCCCGACGAGATCGACGTCGCCGAGCTCTACGACGCCTTCACCTACATGCTCCTGATCACCCTCGAGGACCTCGGGTTCTGCGCCAAGGGCGAGGGCGGCGCGTTCGTCGAGGACGGCCGGCTGGAACTCGGCGGAGCGCTGCCGACCAACACCGACGGCGGCGGGCTGTCGGCCTGCCACCCCGGCCAGCGGGGGCTGTTCCTGCTCGTCGAAGCCGTCCGTCAGCTCCGCGGCGAAGCCGGCGGTCGACAGGTGCCCGACGCCAAACTGGCGTGCGTCAGCGCGCACCGGCGGCTGGTTCTGCTCGAACGGCACCATGATCCTCGGGCGTCTGACCGTGGCCGGTCCGCCGCGCGATCACCGGGTCAGTACGCGACCCTCGGCCGATCTGATCGTCGGCGGCGGCTCGACGAGATCGGCGACCACGAGGCGTACGTCGAGGTCGCGACGGGTCAGCGGCTGACGTTCGCCGAGTGGGTCGACGCCGCCGCCGGACTCGCCGACCATCTCCGCACGGTCGGGCTACAGCGCGGCGACGTGCTCGCCGTGTGGATCACCGCCGTCGATCGACTTCGCGATCGCATGCGTGGCCGGGGCGTCTGGCCGGAGCGGTCGTCAGCGGCATCAACGTCCGCCTCGGGCCCCGCGAGATCACCGGAATCTGGGACCGCGCCCGCCCCACCGTGGCGATCGTCGAGCTGGGCGCGACCGTACGTCCGCGGCGGCTACAACGTGTACCCCCTCGAAGTCGAGAACGTGCTGGCCGAACACCCGTCGATCGCCGCGGTGGCGATCATCGGAGCGCCGAAACCGGTGATCGGCGAGATCGGCGTGGCCAACATTGTCGTTGCCCCCGGCGCACCTCCCCCAACGCTCGAAGAAGTGCGAGCATGGGTCCGCGAGCGCCTCGCCGACTACAAAGCCCCCGATGAGCTGATGTTCCTCGATACCCTGCCACTCACCGCGATGGGCAAGGTCGACAAGTCCGCGCTGCAACGTTGAGCCCTCACAACCGGATATCGGCGTAGATCGCGGCGTGGTCGGACGCCCCATGCGACTCGTCGGTCATCGTCGGATAGATCGGCCACGGATCCTTGGTCCGTGAGCCGCGCCAGATGCCGGTGCGGAATACGGCGCCACCGGTGGCTTTGCGCTGCAATGCCGGCGACAGCAACACATAGTCGATCTTGGCGGCCTCGTTGCCGCTACCGAAGGTTCCCAGGCGACCACCGAAGTCGAAGTCAGGGTGGGTGCTGATGTCGGTCAGATCGGTGCCGCTGAGCAACGGTGCCAGCGGCTCGCTGGTCGCATCGTCGTTGAGGTCGCCGACGACGGCGACATAGCGGGCCCCATCACGGACGAGACCCTGGTAGATCTCGGCGACCCGCGATGACTGACGGCGGCGACGGGCATCGTTGGCTGCCGGCGCGCCGAATCCCTTCGATTTGAGGTGGTTGACGAGCACCACCACCCGGTTGCCGCGGGGAGTACGCAGGTGGTACTCACAGCAGTCTCGGGAAAAGATCACCCCATCGGCGTCTTGATCGAAGACATGGCTACGGATCTCGACCAGGCGGTAGTCCCCGCGGGCCAAGAGCCCGACGTCGATGCCCCGAGTGTCGTTGCCGTCGACCAACATCACCTGTTCATAGGGAACGCCACCGACCCGCGGCAGCACCGTCGACGAGAACAGACCCAACGTGCGGCGGTCTTCCGCCTCAACCACTCCCACCACATCAGCCGCCACATCGCGGATCACCATCGCCGTGTGCTCGGTGGCCCGGGCATCGACTTGTTCGGTGACCAGTTCGACCCAACCGACCCAGTCGGCCCGTCCCGCGGCGACGATCTCGATCGGGCCAGTACGCGGCCGCCGCAGGAGCTTCCCGCGGATGATCCGCAGGGTGACGAATTGGCCGACGTCGCCGACCGCCAGATCGAGCTCGACCAGTTGACGGACCATCTCGGCCTTGTCGTCGTCGGAGTACGTAGCCAGTTGGAACAGGTCGCTCAGGCGGGCGTAGGCCTGCAGCACTCGCCGACCCTCGGTCCACGTGGGCAGGTTCATCACCCGGGGCCGGTCGAACAGATTCTCGACGTTGAACGACGCGATCCTCATCTGCACACTCCGATCATCGCCCCGACAACCACGCCGAGCGTATCGCGACCACCAGCAGCGCTCGACCGCGCCCGCCCAAGTTTTCAGGCAGGCACGAACACCGGGACCGTCACGTCGTCGCTGATCGCCCGGTACGCGGCCCGCACGGTCATGCCGATCGACAATTGCGAACCATCGCAATCAACCATGTTGGTCATCACGCGAGGGCCCTCGTCGAGATCGACGACCGCCGCGATGTAGGGCAGTCGCTCGTTGAACGGCGGCAGGTCGTTGATGAACACCGTCGACCACGTGTACAACGTGCCGCGCCCCGATGCCTCGAACCACTCGACGTCCTCGCTCCAACAACTCGGGCAGAACGTCCGCGGGTAGTGCGAATACTCGCCGCAGGTCAGGCAATGACGGATGAGAAACCTCTGCTGGCGAGCCGCATCCCAGAACGGACGCGAGTCATCCTCGATCGTCGGCAGATCCGTCCTGGGTCTCGTGTCAGCCATCTGACAATCGTGTCACATCGAGGTGGTTCGGACTACGTGGGATGGGCGACCTGGCGGAGGTAGTCGGCCCGATCGAGCGGGTTGAGGTCGGCCCGAGCACGCTGGGGAGCATCGCCCCGTACCGGCCAGTACGAGTCGAACCGGGTCTCGACAAAACCTTCGCCGCTGGTCAGCGTGGGAATCTGCCGTCTCAGCTCGGGGAGTCGGGCGGCTGGAATCAGCCCTTCGAGGGTGCATGCCGTTCGCCCGTGGACCGGGGACTCAGGTACCGCGTGAAGACTGGCGAGCAACCTCGCGAGCGGCCCGAGCGCGTCGAGCGGAGCCTCTATACGGAACCGAAGGACCGGTTCGTGGACGACGGTGCGAGCACGGCGCAGCGCGTCCATCAGCACCAGCGGGGTCAGCAGCCGGAAGTCGCCGGCAGTCGACGACATGTTCTTGTCGAACGTCCCATGGGCCCGGCTCTGACGGGGCCAGTAGCCGCTGGCGATCATCGTCACCGTGCAATCGGGGATGTCCCAGCCGTGGAGCCCCTGCTGCACGGTGTCGCGAACCGTCTGCCGACTCGCGCCGCAATGTGTCGCGGATGACGTCGCGTTGTACGTCTCCGTAGAGCGACACCGACAACTCGCCGCAGACGTCGTCCTGACGAACGTTGATCAGCGGGTCCTCGTCGGCGAGCGCATCGAGCGCGGCTCTCAGCGCCCCTCGGCCTGCACGGTGAATCGGTGAGACGACTGCTTCGAACGGCGGTGGGGAGAAGCTGCGGGCTCCGACGTCCGAACCGGCACGCGAAGCACCGATCGTGTCGCCGATCCTCACCATCCCGAGCCCGGCAACCTTGGCGATCTGACCAGCGACAACGCGGTCTCGGCCAACCGGCCCACCCGGCTCGAACACCTCCAGGCGGGTGATCTGGCGTGATCGGCCATCGACGATGACGTGGTCACGGGCGCGCAGCGCGCCGGAGAACATTCGTACGACGGCTGTCCGTTCACCGGTCGATCCCCGGCCAATCTTGAACACCACTCCCGACGGCGAGCCGGCCAACATCGGCTCTGCCGTCGGGAGATACGTGGTGAGCGCCTGCATCAGTTCGCCGATTCCGGAGCCGGTCATCGCCGAACCGAGGAACACGGGATGCACCGCTGCCTGTCGCGTCCGAGCGCGAAGTCGTCTGTGCAGCGCCCCAGGCGATACCGGAACGCCGGCGACATAGCGGGCGAGCAGGCCGCCGTCGTGCTCGGCGAGCATGGTCAACAACTCGTCGTCTGCCTCCATCTGGCGTGACGCGACGGTGGCGCGGCGGGTCCCGATGTGGTCGACGCGGCTGCAGGGCGATCGTTGACGGCGACAACGTGGCCGTGATCACCGCGCATACCCGGTCGGAATCCGCTCCCATCCGATCGATCTTGTTGACGAAGATCAGGGTCGGGACGCGTCGCCGTTGCAGGGCCCGCATCAAGATGCGGGTCTGGGCCTGCACCCCTTCGACCGCCGAGATCACCAGCACTGCACCGTCGAGCAAACCCAACGAGCGATCGACTTCGGCGATGAAGTCGGGGTGCCCCGGGGTGTCGATCAGATTGACCGCCACGTCGCCGATCAAGAGCGAGGCAACGGCGGTCTTGATCGTGATCCCTCGCTCGTGTTCCAGCGCCAGGGTGTCGGTCTGGGTGGTGCCATGATCGACGCGGCCGACGGCGTCGATGGCTCCGGCCGCGTACAGCAGCCGTTCGGTCAGGCTGGTTTTTCCGGCGTCAACATGCGCCAAAATCCCCAGGTTCAGCGTTCGCATTCCACGTCACGTCCTCCATCGACATCAAGAAATCCTCGGTTTCCAGTGATGTGGACAGAGCTCGCATGGTGACTCCTCGGCAACGACTCGCAGGGCTGACGGGCTCAGTCAAACACGCCGAACGTCGGGCCGGGCCACGAATTACGCAAGCTCCTCGGCAAGGAGGTGGCCGGCGTGCAGAGCAGCCTTCTCGATCATGTGCATCGCAACCCACCGCAGATTCTCAATCGGCCATCTCCGGCCAGGCACAACGCTCCGAGCCAACTATGGGATGATGCGAGCGACACTTCGGAGATTGCAACGGAGGTACGACATGTGGATGCGTCCAGGGGCCGCGGCGTTCGGGGCATTGGTCGCACTCGCGACGTCAACGCTGTCGCCATCATCAGCGGGCGCGGCGCCCAACGGCTGCTCCAACGGCACGGCGGCATATGGCGTCGGGATCGCGATCACCCCCGAGTTCGTGGGGACCGACGACCTCGCGATCGCCGCCTACCCCGGTGAGCAAATCGACTACGACGTGACGGTCTTCCTGCGGGTGGAGCCTGGTCAAGTTACTGTCTGCCCGATCCACGACGGCACCGTCACCGTGACGCTCCCCGACGGCACCGGTCCCTTCACGATCGTGACCGGCCTCACGCTCGACATCGGCCAATCGATCACGTTGGCCAACGTGCCGGCCACGAAGTACGCCGTCAACGAGGCCCACGCGGTTCCCTCGGGACTCCGGCGGGTCGAGGCGATTGCGGCGGTGGCGGCGACGAGCGAGGGTCCCGACGACGGCCCCCAGGACAACGCTCCGGTCACGGCAACCGCCGTTGCGCCCACCTTCCTTCTCGCGCCCTCCACCCAGCTGTCGATCACGCCCGATCGCACCGTCGTCCCGACCGGCGCCCCGGTCGTGTGGACGATCGTCGAGCGCAACGACACGCCTGCCGGATACTTCCCCATCGGGCTCGACGCACCGCGGTCGAGCTGTCGACCGACGCTGGAGCGACGTCGTTCGCCACGCTGACCGCCTCAAGCACCGGGATGACCGGCGACGATGGCAATGGCGTGTTGAACATGGGCGAAGCCTGGACATGGACGGTGACGACGAATCCACTCCAGGACGGCACGATCACAGCCACGGGTTTTGGTACCGGCCCGCGAGGTCGGGTCATCACGTTCCCGGCCGATTCCGAAGAACGCGCCGCGGCCTCGGTCGACGTGATCGCTCCGAGCACTGTCGTGGGGATCAGTGCTGCTCCCACGGCGGTGATTGTCGGGAGTCAGGTGACGTGGACCGTGACTGAGCGCAACGACGGTGACGTCGCGCTGACGACGCCGTTCGTGCGCCTCGACACCAGCGGCGCTGACAATGGTGATCTGGCGACCTTGTCGGCGCCGCCGGCGAACGGTGATGTGGACGCCGACGGTGTGCTCGATCCGGGTGAGACGTGGACGTGGACGCTCACAACGATCCCGACCGCGGGCGTCACCGTCACAGCCACCGGTCATGGCACCGATCCCCTGGGCCGCGACATCACGTTCCCGGCCGATCCCGAAGAACGCGCCGCTGCGTCCGTGACCGTCATCGTGACGACCCTTCTGCCGCCCACCGGAACACCCCGCATGACCTGGTCGATCGCCAGCGTTGGGTTTGCCATGCTGCTCGGCGGAGCGGCGCTTCGATTCCTCGGGTCGCCCGATCGCCCGACTCAGCGCCGTCGGAGCTGATGTGGACCGCATGGCCGAGCTTGTCGCTGCTGGCGTGATCGGCCCGGCTGCGACAAGCCGTCGCCGCTTACCGACGATGCGGGTGCAGATGGTCTGATGCCGCTCACCGGATCACCGCCACGAGCCCGGGCCGGACCTCGGTGTGTGCGGGCCGAGAATCAGCCGGCCGATCTCCGCAAGGGTCCAACCCTGCTTTCGTCGCCACATCGCCTCAATGTCTCGACGGTGCGATCGGCTATCTGCTGAAGTTCGTCGGTGGCCAGCTTCATCATTGCCCAATCCTCCGGGTCGACCAGTTGGTTCTCCCGAGAAAACAGTTGAGTCCCAGGACGTGCCAGCGTGTTTCGTGGCAGGCCAGTGTGCAGCGCGCTGCCTATCCTCGTAGACATGACTGCACCGTCTGCCTTCCGACCAACCGCAATCTGATGCCGCTGCAACTTCCGGGAGGCAAGCGGCTGGCCATCTCGATCGGTGCCGATTTCGATGCTCACTGCTTGTGGATGGGGACCTTCGGCGTCACCTCGCCCACCTATCTATCGAGAGGCGAGTTCGGGGCCGAGGTGGGCGTGCCCCGGCTGCTCGACCTGTTTGCGCGCCGCGATATCCGCTCCACATGGTGCACGCCGTCGCACACCCTGCAGACCTTCCCCAACCAGTGTGCGGCGATCGTCGAGGCCGGCCATGAAATGGCGGCGCACGGCTGCTATCACGAGCAGATTCCGAAGCTCGACTTCGACGAGGAACGCCGCCTGTTGGCGCTACAGATCGCCGAGCACCAGCGACTCGTCGGACGTCGACCAAACGGCTACCGGTCGCCGGCATGGGACTTCTCCAACCACACCCTCGCCCTGCTCGAGGAGTTCGGGTTCGCTTGGGATTCCTCGCTGATGGGCCGAGACTTCGAGGCGTACCGGCCCCGTCCGGTGGTCTTGATCGACCGAGAACGGGGCAACACCTTCGGCGAGCCGAGCCCAATCATCGAGATCCCCGTGTCTTGGTTTCTCGACGACTTTCCGGCGATCGAGCACACCCCGCGCGGCGGTGTGATGGGCGACACCGAAACGATCTATCGCCGATGGAAGGACCACTTCGACTTCGCCTACCAGCGTGTGCCCGGAGGTGTGTTCACCCTCACGGTGCACCCACAGACCATCGGCCGTGCCCACGCGTTCTTGATGTTCGAGCGCTTCGTCGACTACATGGCGGGCCACGACGACGTCTGGTTCGCCACCCTCAGCCAGATCGCCGCCACCTGGTGCGACGAGCCGTCGGTGTAGCGCCTCGGGCTGCCGTCTCAGCGGCGGTCGGCCAACAGCGGCTACAGATCTTCGACGCACCGGGTCGACTGCGTGCCCGGTGGGACGACGGATCTGGAGCGCAATGTCGCAGGTGAGTTGCGCTGTGACCGCGGCAATGTTGCGCGCCCATGCCCCCAGCCAATGATCGACGGTGTTGCCGAGCCTTGGTGCAGCTCTGGAAGTGGACGGCCTGAGCAATCGGCCCGCAGCCGAGCACCCCGATTCGTAGCCGACGTTCGTCGGTCACGGGGTGCGGAATCCGCCGAGCATCCCGGTCTCGACGAAGGCAAGCACCTCGTAATCCATCTCGGCCGACGTCAACGGCACTTGCAGATGCAATGCTCGTTGAGGGAAGAACTCGATCAATGCCATCAACATCATCGCCGCGCTCGTGGTACTGACAGGAGCGTCGCCGTCGACGAGGAACGTCGCCAAGCGGTCCCGCGAGGCGATGCCGATTCTCGAAGCCATCCCTAAAAGGTCGGCCTGATCGGGCACCCGTTCTGTCCATGCCCGCAGCACGGCGCGGTGGGGCGTGCCGAAGGCCAAGAGGCGGTCGAGCCACTCGGCCAAGGCGTCGCGACCATGCAGGTCGCCGAGGTCGTGAAGGGCCAGGTGGACGTCGGTCGCATCAGCGGCGAGGGCCATCAGCACGTCGAGTTTGTCGGTGAAGTACTTGTAGAACGTGCCCCGGGCAACGCCTGCCTCGAACACGATCTGTTCGACCGTCGCCGCTTGGAACCCGGCAGCGGCGAAGACCGAGCCGGCCGCCCGCAACAGTCGCGGCGACGGTCAGGCGACCCTGGTTGCGCAGACCCACCAGCCGATCCGACGTCGGCAACTCAGGCTTGACACCGTTCAGCAGCGGGCGTGCCGAGCGCTCGACCTCGACAAGGCCCGACGCCACGACCGCGGCCGGCGTCGCCGGAAACAAGTACCGCTGGAATGCGACCGATACGTCGACGACAAACCGGGCCCGGCGGCGTTCCCCTGGCCAGTAGACGTCGCGCACGTAGTTGGCCCGCTCCAACACCGCCAACATCACCGTTGCCGACGCGGCGGCGCGGTCGTCGTCGAGGCCCGCCGCGATGAGGTGCCGGGCGAGTCGGCGAGTATGCGTACGCGAGAACCGATCGAGCGGAATCCGCAGCGGCGTGACCGGTGAATTCACCCGCGCCCACTCGACGAACACCGTGGAGAAGTGTTCGAACACGCCGGTCCACTCGGTCACCCATGCCGACAGGCCGGCGAAACCCTCGACCGTCGGACCGAGCGGGCCGAGGGTGTCGAGCAGGTGGAGCAGCGACTCGCCGCTCTCTTCGATCAATTCGATGAACAGGGCTTCTTTGCTCTCGAAATACTGATACAACGTCGCTCGCGACACGTCGGCACCGGTAGCGATGTCGTCGACGGATGAGTCGTGAAAGCCGCGTTCGGCGAACTCGCGGAGCGCCGATTCGACGATTAGCTCGCGGGTCTCTCGCCCCGCTCGCCGACGATGGGACTATGCGCGCCGTAGCTCGCCCGTCGCTCGATCACCGGCCGTCCCACAGCGTCGAGTGTACGACGGCGATCACCGGCGGCCGCATCTGATAGAGGTGATGGGCCACGCACCGACCGCTCCTCCCACGAGGACCCACCATGCCGCATGAGGACCACTGATGCATCCCGGAGACCACGCAGGCCGCAATCACGCGGCGACCATCATGACCGGCAGCGGCGAGTCGATGTCGTACGCCGATCTCGACGCCCGATCCCAGCAGTTGGCGCAACTGTTCTACGACCGTGGCCTGCGACCCGGCGACCACATCGCCATCCTGCTCGACAACCATCCCCGCTACTTCGAGATCTACTGGGCGTCGCAGCGTTCGGGACTCTACGTCACCCCGATCAATTGGCATCTCAAGGTCGAAGAGACCGGCTACATCATCGAGGATTGCGGTGCCGTCGCTCTGGTCACCTCGGCGGCCCTGGCGTCTGTTGCCGCCGATCTGGCGCCATACCTCGGCGCGGTCACGACCCGGCTGATGATCGGTGGCGCGGTCGATGGTTTCGAGGCCTACGAGTCGACGGTCGATGCGTACCCGGCAACCCCCTTGGCCCACGAGGAGGAGGGGCAGATCATGTTCTACTCCTCGGGAACCACCGGCCGACCCAAGGGGATTCCGCGCAACCTCGAAGGGGTTCCGTACGGCCAGGGCGGTACCGCATTTGTTGGCCTGGTCCAGGGACTGTTCGGGTTCAACGCCGACACCGTGTACCTCTGCCCGGCCCCGCTCTACCACGCCGCGCCGCTCGGCTGGTCGACGGCGGCCCAGCGCGTCGGTGGCGACGGTCGTGGTGATGGAGAAGTTCGACCCGGAGCAGGTGCTCGCGGCTGATCGAGCGCTACCGCATCACCCACGCCCAGTTCGTGCCGACCCACTTCGTGCGCCTGCTCAAGCTTCCCGCCGACGTGCGGGCGAAGTACGACCTGTCGTCAGCTGCAGATGGCGGTACATGCCGCCGCGCCTTGCCCGGCCGAGGTGAAGCAACAGATGATGGAGTGGTGGGGGCCGGTCATCCACGAGTACTACGCCGGCAGCGAGGGGAACGGTTTCTGTTACGTCGGCCCGCAGGATTGGCTCGCCCACCCGGGCACCGTTGGGCGGTCGTTGCTCGGGCCGTTGCACATCCTCGACGAGGACGGTGCCCCGATGCCGACGGGCGAGGCGGGGCAGATCTGGTTTGCCGGGGCGACGCCGTTCGAATACCACAACGACCCGGCCAAGACGGCCGGTGCCCACAACGCCCAGGGGTTGCAGCAGCCTCGGCGATGTCGGCTATGTCGACGCCGAGGGGTTCCTCTACCTCACCGATCGCATCTCGCACATGATCATCTCGGGCGGGGTGAACATCTACCCGCAGGAGGTCGAGAACCTGCTGACGATGCACCCGGCGATCGTCGATGTCGCCGTCATCGGCGTGCCCAACGACGACCTCGGCGAGGAGGTCAAGGCGGTCGTGGTGCCAACGTCTCCGGCGACCGCCGGACCGGCGTTGAGTGCCGAGTTGATCGCCTTCTGCCGCGACAGGCTGTCCCACTACAAGTGCCCGGTGACCGTCGATTTCGTCGACGAACTCCCCCGCCTACCGACCGGAAAGCTGCTCAAACGGGAGCTGCGCGCTCGCTACGCTCAGTAGAAATCCACCCGCCCGCGGGCACGCAGTCAGGACATTCCACGTGGCAGAGGTCTTGTTGTTCCATCACGCGCACGGTCAGACGCCGGGATTCCACACGTTCGCCGACGACTTACGCCGGGCTGGGCACACCGTGCACACGCCAGATCTGTACGACGGTCGCGCCTTCGCCAGCCTCGAAGATGGCGTCGCCTACGCCGAGTCGATCGGGTTCGAGACGATCATCGATCGCGGCGTCGCGACAGCCGCCGCGTTGCCGTTCGAGCTGGTCTACATCGGGTTCTCCCTCGGCGTACTCCCCGCGCAAAAGCTCGCCCAAACGCGCCCCGGGGTGCGTGGCGCGGTGCTGATTCACTCCTGTGTGCCGTTCGAGATGTTCAGCCCCTCGTGGCCCGATGAGGTCCCCGTGCGCATCCATGCGATGGAGGACGACCCGCTGTTCATGAACGACGGCGACTTCGACGCGGCCCGCGATCTGCTCGCCTCGACAGATGACGCCACCTTGACGCAGTACATCGGCGACCAGCATCTCTTCGCCGACAACAGCCTGCCCTCCTACGACGAAACGGCCACCACCGGGTTGTCACAGGACGTGCTCGAATTCCTCGCTTCGATCGACGCCCACCAAACGCCATGAGGATGCCTGAGGCGAGCATGGCCCGGACCTCGCTATCTCGAATTCGCGGAACGAGACGCGCTACCATCCCGCAACTCTTGTCATTGAGGTCCAAGAAAGTCCTTGGCCCCGGCGGTTCTTCCCGTCCGCCAACCATCGCTTATTAGTTTGCCGCTCGGTTCGCCTGGCGTTGCCGCTAACAAGCAAGATCCTGACGGGGTATCGATGAGTTCCCTGAGTTTATGAGCCCTCGACTAACCGAAACCCGCTCGGCCCGCTATGCCGTGTTCTCGACCTCGAGTAGTTCGGTCGCGCCCGAAGGGAAACGTTCTCGGTCTGCAACTGTTCGACCTCGGCGCTCCGCCTCAGCCCAGAGATCACCACCTCCAACTCAGCGAAACGGGCATCCATCGACACGTTCACCAAGATGCCGCACCACGCGCAAACCGAAGCCGGATTCCATCACTCACGGCGCGAGCTATCCATCCAAATGGCTACCTTCGACAATGTGGGCGACATCGTCACTCGTCATGACGTGGTTCCGATAGCGGGCCCTCCGGAACTCAAGTGCACCAAAGCGAGGTCCGATGGGGCGATCGGCTGGTTGTAGCCGCTGCGAATGGCAGCCTCGACCACCGAAACCTCCTGCGTTGTCATCACCGTCACTCGGTCCGTCACTGCGTCATACGAGACCGAAGAAAACCCATCTAGCGGGGTGACTGATGCAACGATTGACTGTACTGCCGCCAGAAGGCCATCATTTAGGCAACTCTTGACGACTATGAGGTTCCTGCTACTTGCCCAATCTGGATAGGGCTCCCGGAAACTCGGTTCGACCACGACATACATCCGACTATCATCGTCGACGAAGAGCGCCAGCACGCCCGACAGGGCTCTTGCCTCTACCTCAATCGATGAGAAAGCATGGAGGCTAATCTCCGGTAGGGTTTCAGCCTGTTCGTTCGTTGGACGCTGACACAAGAGAGTTGTGGTCGGGTCCTTCACCGTGGTGGTTTCTGACGGCAGAATAGAACTACCAGCCTCGGGTTTAAGTGACCCTGGCTGCGTGGAGGCGCAGGCTGACGCGAAGACAAGCGCGGCGATCATAAGACCACCGACACCTGCTTCAAGCGAACGCGGTCTCGGATGGGCCAACCTGTTCATCCTGGGGTCAAACTCAAACCAAACACCGCTTACAGCGTCGACCAATACATCGACGGTGGTCCGGATCGACGGTGATTCGGATCGGGGTCACGACAGATACGGTACATCTATAACGAGGACCGCAACGCCCGGGCACAAGGCTGGCGCTTTGCATGGCCGTCATGTGCACCGACAGATCCCACCCGACGCCGACCGCACCCTGGATGCCGACTTGCGGGGCACCCACCCGTGTTGCGCGGTCAGGTCGAGGCGACCGGGCGAGGGCAACCTCGATCGACTCCGCCGACACGCAGAAGTAACGTCGGCACCAATATGCATACGTCGTCGTTCTCGATCGTTCACGACTCGGTCATCACCGAATTGTCGCTGCTGGTCGGCCACACATCTCAGCTCGCCAGCGCGGTCCTCGCCGACTGTCGGCTGCTGCTCGAGGACGTGTTCGACGACATGACCGACCACGATTGGGAGCACGTCCTCGGCGGAATGCACGCCATCGCTATCTGCGGCGACCAGGTAGTGGGGCATGCCTCCGTCGTGCAGCGACGCCTGGTCCACCAGGGTTGGGCCTGGCGAACCGGCTACGTCGAAGGTGTCGGCGTCCACCCGGATTGGCAGCGCTGCGGCATCGGCGGCCGGTTGATGGACCCGGTCGAACAAATCATCACATCCGCCTACGATCTCGGCGCGCTCGGGTCCACCGACGAGGCTCGCCCGATGTACGAACACCACGGATGGCAACCATGGGCCGGTCCCACCTCGGCCATGACCCCCGCTGGCATCGTGCGAACCCCCGACGAAGACGATTGCATCTACGTCCTACCCGCGTCCGAGTCGTTTGCGGATGTCGTCGACTTCACCGCCGGACTCACCTGCGACTGGCGCGACAGCGACGTCTGGTAGGGAATCTGGCGCGGCACGGGGGCGGTCGCCCATACTGTCGAGCAACTACGCGAGCCAGCCAAGGGGATTCCGATGAAATCGAGTACCGACCGCATTCTCACCACGCATGTCGGGAGCCTCGGTAGGCCGCATGAGTTGCTCGACGCGTTGCGCGAGCGTGAGAACGGGCGGCCGTATGACGCCGACCTGCTCGCTCGGCAGATCACCGAGGCCGTCGCCGACCGGGTGCGGATCCAGGCCGAGATGGGCGTCGACATCGTCACCGATGGCGAGATGTCGAAGACCAGTTTCGTCGACTACGTCAAGGACCGCCTCGGCGGGTTTGAGATCGACCACGACGCGATGGGTGGGTTGCCACCGTCGTGGCAGGCCGAGGTCGACATGTTCCCCGAGTACTACGAGGGTTACATGAAGAAGTACTCGGCGACCGTCGCTCCGCTCCGGCGAATCAAGTGCACCGGCCCGGTCAGCTACGCCGGCCACGCCGCACTGCAGACCGACATCGCCAACCTCAAGGCCGCCGTCGCCGGCCATGACGTCACCGAGGTGTTCATGCCCTCGACCACGCCGAACACCTACGGACGCAACGAGTTCTATAGCGACCAGGACGAGTACCTCACCGCGGTCGCCGACGCGATGCGCGAGGAATACCAGGCAATCGTCGATGCCGGGTTCGTGCTGCAGATCGACGACCCGGGCCTGATCGACACCCTCACCGACCCGACCCGTTCGGTCGCCGATCGTGAGGTCCGCGCCAATCAGAAGATCGACGTGCTCAACCACGCATTGCGCAACATACCCGCCGACCGGATCCGCCATCACACCTGCTACGGCCTCAACCACGGCCCACGCCTGACCGACCTCGACATGGCGTACATCGCCCCGTTCATGCTGCGGGTCAAATGCGAGGCGCACAGTTTCGAGGTCGCCAACCCCCGCCACCAGCACGAATGGACGATCTGGGGCGACATCGCCCTCCCCGACGACCGCATCCTGATGCCCGGCCTGCTGGGCCACGCCAACAACTACGTCGAGCACCCCGACCTGATCGCCCAATACATCCTCCTCTACGCAAATCTGGTCGGCCGCGAACGGGTTATCGCCTCGTCCGATTGCGGGTTCTCGTCGCGGGCGTCGTACGCCCCTGAGGTGCACCCGACCGTCGCCTTCGAGAAGCTCCGCGCCCTCTCGCAAGGCGCGGCGATCGCCTCCGCCAAGCTCTGGAGCTGACCGGCCGTCGGTGCAACCCACGCCGACTACGGTCAACGACACCAGCGTCCGACGGAGTGTGGTGACATCGCAACGACAGCAACCTTCGAAATCCAGGTCGACAACGAACGAACTCGGGTGACGCAGTGGCGCATCCCGGCTGGCTCGTCGACCGGATTCCACCGCCATGAGATGGACTACGTGGTGGTCCCCCTCGTCACCGGGCCGTTGAAGGTCGTGGACAAGTTCGGCACGGTCTCAGCGGGTCAAATGACCGCGGGCGAGTCGTACTCTCGATCGGCCGGCGTTGAGCACGACATTGTCAACGACAACGCCTTCGACATCGTGTTCGTCGAGGTCGAGTACAAGTAGCCCGCACGTCGGGCTCTCCCACGAATACTCCTCCCACCATTCCCTCACGACCGCAGCCACGGCGCCGCGTATTGGGCCTGGCGGGCTTGTTTCATGCCGTCGATGCCCTCGGATTCGATGATTGAACGGAAGGTTCGGCCGTCGGGGGCGGTGGCGTGGGCGGCCATGCCGAGGGTGATCGAATCGTGGGCAACGGCGGCGACTCGGGCCGCGGCGTCGCCGGACGCGTCGGCGACGGCATCGATCGCTCGGCGGTTGAGTTCGACGCCGTGACGGGGCATGCGAGCGATCCGCGCGGCGAGGTCGATGGTGCCGTCCAACAACGAGTCGTCGGGTTCGACGGCGAGCACCAGGCCGATCTCGCGGGCCATGGTCGCCGAGATCGACTCGCCGGTGAGCGTCAGGAACTTGGCCCACTGTCGCCCGATGACCGGGACCAGGGCGCTGGCCCCGACGAGTCCGAGGCGGCCTTCGGGGAAGCCGAAACTGGCGGATTCACCGGCGATGACCAGGTCGCATGCGGCGGCAAGTAAGAGACCCGCTCCGAGGCAGTGGCCGTGGACGGCGGCGATCACCGGCTTTGCCGAACGGGACAGCCGGTCGTGGAATTGGGCGGCGGATTCAACGAAGTGGAGGTCGTCGATCGAGCGGTCGCGGCGGGCGTTCCCGGTCAGGTCGCCGCCACCGCAGAACGACCGGCCGGCCCCGCACAACACGACCGCGCCAATGTCGGAGTCGGCTTCGGCGAGTGACAACGCGTGCAGTATCTGGTCGCGGGTCCCTCCGGCTCGACCCGAGATGGCGTTGAGCACCTTCGGGCGATTGAGGGTGATAACTCCCACGCCATCAGCGCGGGAGTAGGTCACTTCGTCGAGTTCCACGCCGGTCACTCTCTCATGCAAGCCCGAGCCGGGCGAGTTGATCGTCGGGCGCGTGAATGACGTCGAGGGCGTGACGAAGCAGGTCGATCATCTCCTGCTCGACGGCCTCGCCGCGCCGATTCTCGTGCTCATCGGGGTCGACACTGACGTCGTACAGGTGATGTTGACCAACATGCTGGCGGTTCGCCCACATCGGCAGCATGTCGCCCGGTTCGAATGGTTGGCGGATCACCGGGATCTCGCTGCCGGGCATGAAGTCCAACGTCGCCCGTCGATCGGGGGCCGGCACCCCGACCATCCCGACGACGGGCAGCGGCATCGTCGACCAGCGATTCGACCACATCGATAGCGGGTAGTTGGCGCTCTCGGGGGCCCGAGCGTATTTGCGCAGCGCCGTCGGTGATCTGCACCCAGTTGCCCCACACGCCACCGATCGCCCAGTCGCGCACCGATGTCGCGGTTCCGTCGAGCAACGGCACCAGCGACGTGCCGTGGGCCTGCTGCGCGTTCGTCACTCCGAACACGTCGGCGAGGGTCGCGTACAGGTCGATGTTGGTCGTCGAGCGCGTCACAAGTGCCACCACCCGTCACGCCCGGCCAGTGGATCAACAACGGGGTATGGCCGAGCGGTTCGAACTGCGGAACCCCGGGCTTACCCCAGATGTCATGACCGTCGCGGACCTCGCCGAAGTAGTGGCCGTGGTCGGTGCAGACGATCACCGCCGTCGTGTCCCAGAGGCCGCGTTCGGTGAGCGAGGCGACAATCTCGCCGAACCAGTGATCGATCATCGACAACTTCGAGCCGTAGTTGGCGCGGATGTGTCGCCCCTCGGCCTCGGTGATCAGGCCCTTCGATATCCCACCGTTGGTGTACGGCGGCCAGATGATCGCCGCCTCGTCCCACGGCTCGGCGTCATACTTGCCCCGCCACGGGGCGGGGGTGTCGAACGGCTCGTGCGGATCGAACTCGTCGACGAACAGCATCCAGCGGTCGTGCTGCGGGGTGGCCTGGGCGATCCACTCGGCCGCGGCGCGCATCGTGCGCGGCCCCGGGTAGTCGGACTCCTCGCGAAAGAACGTCCGCGACCGGTCATAGCCGCGAGTGAGCGAACCCTTCGGGAAACCGAAGGCCCTGGAGAAGAACCAGTCGCCCGTTCCGGCGGCCGTCTCGGGCGAACCGATGAAACTCGGATCGGTGTGGGTGCGCCAGTGGTCGCTTTCGTGGCCGCGGACGTACTCCCAACCGGCGAAGTCGCATTGGTAGTTCTCGCCACCGGTTTCGAACAGGTGCGGGTGGTCGCTGACCAGCATGGTCGTCACCCCGCTCTGGCGGAGCTTGGCGGTAATCGGCTCGTCCCACAACTCGATCGACCCCCACGGCCGCCAGAGAAAGTCGAGCGTGCCGCACAGAATGTCGTGGCGGGCCGGCATGCATGGCAACGAGCCGGTGACGTGGCGGGTGAACCGCGTCGCCCGAGTGGTGGCGAACCGGTCGAGGTTGGGGGTCTCGAACTCCGTGCTGCCGTAGCTCCCGAGCATGTGCCGATTCAGCGAATCGAGCAACACGACGACGACGTTCTGTGGTGTAGCCACCGATTCCATGAAGCCCCCTGATGCCGTGACCCGATCGAGCTTACGGGACGTGACATTCATGTCAGATAGTCTCGCCGAGGCATGTCGCATGATGTCGAAGACCCGCTGACCACCGACTCGCGGGTGCTTGGTTGCTATGTGCTACCCGGTGGGGTCATCGACCCGACGCCAGCCTTCGCCGAGGCCCAGCGCCGCCGAGGAAATCGGGCTCGGAACGATCTGGCTGGGTGAGCGCTACGACACGAAAGACCTGCCCAGTCCTGGCCGGGGCGCTTGGCGTGCTGACCCGACGGGTGACGATCGCGGCGGGCGTGACCCATCCCGGTTTGCGGCATCCGATGGTGCTGGCGTCGATGGGTCAGACCTTGCAGGCGATCACCGGGGGCCGCTTCGTCCTCGGCCTCGGCCGCTCGGCGATGTGGCGGTGGAATGCCTACGGAGTCCCCTCCCCCACGTTGTTGTCGCTCGCCGACACCGCCGACATCCTGCGCCGCTTGTGGGCGGGCGAGACGGTCACCTATGACGGCCCGGCCGGGCAGTTCCCGCTGCTGCGACTCCCGCAGCGACCGTCGCAACCGCCGCCGAAGTTGCTCCTCGCCGCCGTCGGGCCGCGCACCGTCGAGTTGGCCGGCACTGCGTTCGACGGGGTGATCCTCCACCCGTTTCTCACCCCCGAGGCCGTCGGCCGAGCGGCGGCAAGCATGCGCCAGGCGGCCGAACGAGCGGGGAAGGACCCGGCCTCGGTGCGCTGTATCGCCACCGTCGTCACGGCTCCCGACCGCGACGACGAGCAGACCGGCTTGGCGATCGGGGCGCGGGCCGCAGGGTACTTCCACGTGCCCGGGCTCGGGGACTCGCTGGTCACCGCCAACCGGTGGAACGCCGCCGACCTGGCTCGCTACCGCGCCCACCCAGCGCTGGTCGGGCTGGGCGACAAGACCGCCGACAAGCACCTCCCCCGGCCCCAGCTCGTCGAGGTGAGCCGCACCCTGCCCGCCGGATGGCTGTCGTCATCGTCGGCCTCGGGGACGGCGGCGGAGTGTGCTGCCGTCCTGCGGGAATACCTGGCGGCCGGAGCCGACGAGCTGATCCTCCACGGTTCAACCGCGCCCCAGCCTCGCGACTTTGGTCGAGGCGTTCCGCCGATGACCTCCATCGATCTCGACGTCCCACGGTTTCGCGCCTGGCTCGCCGACCATTTGGGCGCGCCGGCCGAGGTGTCAGTCGGACCATCGATCCGCCCCGCCGCTGGTCAGTCCAACGAAACCCTGCTGTTCACCGCCGCCATCGACGGGGCGCAACGGCGGTTGGTCGTGCGACGTACAGCCGGTGGAACGGCAGATCTTCCTGGCCGCCGACGTCGTGCGTGAGGGTCGGGTGGTCGCGGGCGTCGGTGCCGCCAGGTTGGCCCCCGTCCCCCGGGTCATCGGGGTCGAACCGTCCGCTGACATTCTCGGGCGACCGTTCTTCGTCATGGAACACGTCGATGGACGCGTCCCGCTCGCCCGGCCGTCGATCCACCTCGTCGGCTGGTTGCCGAAGCTGACCATCGACCAACGACAGGTGCTGTGGAGCTCGGCAATCGACGCGCTGGTGGCGATCCACGCCACACCTTGGCCGGTCACCCACCCGTTCCTGCTCGACGGAACCGATGCGGCGACCGTTCTCGAACGCCACATCGCCCGGATGGTCGAGTGGTATCGCTGGACGACCAGGGGGCGGGAGTACCCGATCACCGATGCCGGGATCGACCGATTGATCGGCGGGCTCCCGGCGGTCAGCCATACCGAGCCGGTGTTGGTGTGGGGCGATGCGCGGGTCGGAAACATGATTTTCGGGGCCGATGACCGGGTGGCCGCGGCGATCGACTGGGAGGTCGCCACCATCGGCTCCCCGGCCATCGACGTCGCCCATTGGCTATTCTTCGACGACTTCATGACCGCGGCGAGCGGCATCGATGCGCTGCCCGGCTGGCCCGACCGGGCGACGACGATCGTCGAGTACGAGTCTCGATCGGGCCGCCGTCTCACCGATCTCGCCTACTTTGAACTGATGGATGAGGTATTCATGGCAACCACCCTGATCCGCCAAAGCGACTGGCGCGTCGAGCGCGGAGTCGCTCTGTCCGACACCCGGATGGGGCACGACAACGCCGTCACCCAGATGCTGGCCCGACGACTCGGCCTGGCCACTCCGGGCCTGTCGCCCGACTATGTCGAGCACCGCGGCCTGCCCGGCGGTGTGGCGGTGAGGGCATGAACATCGCCCAGCTCCTCAGACAGGCGGCACGCAGTTTTCCCGACCGCGCGGCGATCACGTGGCGCAGTTCGACGCTGACCTACCGCCAGTTCGACGAACAGTCCGCGGCATTCGCCGGGTGGCTGGCGACCGTCGGGGCCGCCCGTGGGCAGCGGGTGCTGCTCTATCTCGACAACCGCCCCGAATTGCTCGTGGCGATGTTCGGCACGTTCCACGCCGGGTCGACGATCGTGCCGTGCAACTCCCGCCTGACCACCGATGAGCTGGCCTTCATCGTCCAGGACTGCGATGTGCGGGTGATCGTCACCGACTCGGCCCATGCCGCCGTGGCCCGCGCCGCTGCGGGAGCCGACCGGTTGGTCGTCACCGCCGAAGTCGACTTCGCCACGACGCTGGCCGGGCCCGTCGGATCGTTGGAGCCCGCCGAGCTCGACCCCGCCGAGACCGCCTGGATCTTCTACACGTCGGGGACCACTGGGCGGCCGAAGGGGGCGATGCTCCCCCACTCGGTACTCAACTTCGTGACGGTGTCGTGGCTGGCCGACCTCACCTCGCTTGACGAAACCGACGTGACCCTGCACGTTGCGCCGCTCAGCCACGGGGCCGGGTTCCATGCCATCGCGGCGATCGCCCGCGCCGCCGAGCAGTTGATTCCCGACGCGACCAGCTTCGATCCAGCCGCGATGCTCGCCCTGATCCGGGACGCCGGGGTGACCAATACGTGGATGGTGCCGACTCAGATCGTGATGCTGACCGAGGCGGCGAACGCGGCCGTCGCGGCCGGCGGGCCGAGCGCCGTGCTGCCCAGCTTGAAATACGTTGTCTACGGCGGCGCGCCGATCACCCCGGCGGCGATCACCCGGGCGCTCGACACGTTCGGTCCGATCTTCGTCCAACTGTTCGCCCAGGGCGAGACGCCGATGACGGTCACCGTGTTGCGTCGTCAAGACCATGTGCCGTCGCTGCTGGGCAGCGCCGGACGGGCGCGTCCGGGTATCGAGGTGCGGATCGTCGGGCCCGACGGGGCTCCACTCCCCGACGGCGAGGTCGGCGAACTGATGGTCCGTGGCCCCTCGGTGATGTCGGGCTACTGGAACCGCCCCGAGGCCACTGACGAGACGATCATCGACGGTTGGCTGCACACCGGCGACCTCGGTCGGATGACCGATGACGGTGTGTTCTGGCTGCTTGATCGGGCGAAGGACATGATCATCTCGGGCGGATCGAATGTCTACGCCGTCGAGGTGGAAGCGGTGCTCAACGCCCACCCGGCGGTTGGCGAAGTGGCCGTCATCGGCCTGGCCGACGACCTGTGGGGCGAACTGGTTGCCGCCGTCATCGTCCCCCACGCCGGGGCGACCTGCGACGACGCGGCGTTGATCGCTCACTGTCGGGCCACGCTCGCCGGCTACAAGGTTCCCCGCCGCTACTTCCGCGCCGATGCGCTGCCCCGCAATGCCTACGGCAAGGTGCTCAAGCGTGAACTTCGCCGCCTGGCCAACGATGGCCAGATGGTCGATCTGTGACCGTCGACCGACGCACTCAACTCGCCCGGCTGCTGTCGCCGACAACAGTCGCCGTCGTCGGGGCAAACGAGTCGCTGGGCATGTCGAACAATGCCGTGCTGCCGATGATCGAGGCCGGACGCGACGTCGTGCTGATCAACCCGAATCGCGACACGCTCTACGGTCAACCGGTCTTCGCGAGCCTCACCGCCTACGGGCGACCCGTCGACGCCGTGTTGAGCCTGGTCAACGCCGAGCGATCGATCGATGTGATCACCGAGGCGGGTTCGCTCGGCTGCGGCGGGGTGGTCATCTCAGCGGCCGGATTCGTGGAGGCCGGCGACGCGGGAACCTCGCTGCAGACTCGGCTCCAACAGGCCGCCGACGACGGTGGCGTGGCGATCGTCGGGCCGAACTGCAGCGGGTTCAAGAACGTTCCGCTCGGCGTCAACCTGTTCACCGGCGGTCGACTCGACCTGGCGGCGGGTGGGGTGGCGGTCGTGTCGCAGTCGGGCTTCCTGGTGCGCTCCGCACTCGCCGCCGCCGGCGAGCGGCAGCTCGGGGTCTCGATCGGGGTCTCGTCGGGGAACGAAGCGGTCTGCGACCTTGCCGACTACGTCGCGGTCCTCGCCGACGGTGCGCAGACCAGCGTGATCTGCCTGGTCATCGAGACCATCCGTCGCCCCCACGAGTTCTTTGAGTCGGTCGCCTATGCCCGGGAGCAGGGCAAGCCGGTGATCGCCCTCAAGCTCGGCCGGACCGACCGTGCCCGCCACATCATGCAGTCGCACACCGGGGCGATCGCCGACGCGGCGTGGGTCTACGACCTGGCGTTCCGCGAGCACGGCATCATCGCCGCCCGCGACGTCGACGATCTGCTCGACCGCGCCCAACTCCTCGCCCAACTCTCGGCGACCGGGCGACGACCGATCAGGCGAATCGGGATGATCACCACCTCCGGCGGGGTCGCGGCCCTCGCCACCGACCTGGCCGACGAGGTCGGCGCGCCGCTTCCGCCGCTCCCCGAATTGGAATCGTGGGTCCGCGAGCGGGTGCCCGGCGACACCGTCAATCCACTCGATCTCACCGGGTTCGTGATGACCAAGGCCGAGCTGATGATCGAGGTCTTCGACAAGTACGCGTCGACCGTCGACCTGCTCAGCCTGGCCTGGTGGACCGGGGCGGGCGACGAAGGATGGAGCCGCACCCTGCTCACCCCGTTCGCCACCGCCGCGGCATTGCACCCCGATGTCCCATTCGTCGTCACGCCAATCGAGGCCACCGGCACCGGGGCGTGGGTCAACGAGTGGCGGGCTCAGGGCCTGTCGTTCACCCGGGGCGTCGAATCGTTGTATCGCGCCGTCGATGCCTACAACCGGTTCGTCACCGACCCGTTCCGCGGCGTGCTCGCCGACCCGCCGTCGGCCCTCGCGGCGGCACCCCCAGCCCTCATCGACACCGAGGCCGGGTCTATCGTCGGGTTCGCCGACGCGATGCGCCTGCTCACCGGTGCCGGCATCACGGTCGCGCCGTGGGTCGTCCTTGGCGGCGACGCGGTCGATGCCCTGGAGATCGACGATCTGGGCGAGCGACTGGTCGTGAAACTCGCCGACGTCCCCCACCGCACCGAACTCGGCGCGGTCACGGCTCAATGTCTCCCGAGCCGAGTTACCGCAGGTCGTCGCCGAGTTACGGGCCGTCGCCGTTGCGGCGGGACTGCCCCGCGACATCGCCGTGCAGACGATGATGCGCGGGATCGGCGAAGCGTTCGGCGGACTGCAATGCCAGTCCGACCTGGGCTCCGTCGCCCTGCTCGGCCGGGGTGGCGTGCTGATCGAGGTCGCCGGGGGTGTCGCCGGACGATTC
Organism: uncultured Actinomycetes bacterium; assembly: GCA_963847945.1. Taxonomy (GTDB): domain Bacteria; phylum Actinomycetota; class Acidimicrobiia; order Acidimicrobiales; family Ilumatobacteraceae; genus JANMJD01. The sequence goes on along the minus strand of CAWKBX010000019.1, from coordinate 120,729 downwards.
CTCCCCCTCGATGGGCCGGCGATCGCCACGCTCACCGACGAGGTCGCCGGCGACGCGGCATTCGCACGCCTGCGCGGCCAACGCCGCTGGCCACGCGATGCCGTCGCCGGCCTGCTGCGTGGACTCGACGCCATCTGGCGGGAGCAACGGCAGTGGCTCGGCTCGCTCGACATCAACCCCCTGATTGTCACCGACGACGAGATCATCGCCGTCGACGCCCTGTTCGTCGCTCACTCCGCGGTTGGAGGTGCCCATGTCAAGCGATGAGTTGCGGGCCGATGTGCGGCGCTTTGTCGCCGGGAACTGGGATCTCGACATCACCGTGCGGGAGTGGTGGGCGCGGCTGTACTCCGCCGGACTTGCCGCCCCGACGTGGCCCGAAGAGTTCGGCGGACGCTCGTTGTCGACCGCTCTCCAGCGGGTCGTGATGGAGGAATTGGCCGCCACCGGGGTGATCAGCCCGCCGATCGTCGGCATTGGTCCGGCGATGGCCGGACCGACGCTGCTCGCCGTCGGCACCGCCGAACAGCAGCAGCGCTACCTGCCCGGGCTGGCGAAGGGCGAAGACACGTGGTGCCAGTTGTGGTCGGAGCCGGGTGCCGGATCCGACCTGCCGGCAATGAGTACGACGGCCGTGCGCGACGGTGATCGCTACATCGTCAACGGGCAGAAGGTCTGGAACTCGGCCGCCGACATCGCCCAACGGGCGATCCTGCTCGCCCGTACCGACCACGATGCCCCCCACCGAGCGGGGCTGACGTACTTCGTCATCGAGATGGACCAGCCCGGCGTCGACGCCCGACCGCTGGTGCAGATGAATGGCCAGGCCGAGTTCTGCGAGGTGTTCCTCACCGACGCCGAGGTCCGTGCCGACGCCATTGTCGGACGCGAGCACGACGGCTGGAACATCGCCCGCGTCACGATGGGTTTCGAACGCCAGATGGTGACCTTCCGCACCCCGCGTGGACTCCTCGCCGTCGCCGCCGGACCGAAGGCCGGCTGGCTCGACCAACCGGTTCGCGACGTGATCGCCGCCCACCGCTCGACCCCATCGGGTCTGCGCAGCGCCAGCGCGTTGCCGTTCAAGACGTTGCTGGCGATGGCCAACGAACGGGGCGGCAACGACGATCCCCACATCCGCCAACAGCTCGCCCGCTACTTCACCCTCAACCAACTGAACCGCTGGAACGTGCAACGTACCCGCGACCAGGCCCGGGCCCGCGGCGGCTCCCCCGGACCGGAAGCGTCGATCGCCAAGCTGTTCACGTCGAACGTCTGCATGCTCTCCCAAGACCTGATCTTCCAGATCCTCGGCGCCGAGGGCGTGCTGTGGGGCGACTCCGCCCCCCGCAACGGTGAGTGCGTCACCGTGGCGCTGGCCAGCCTCGGCACCCGGATCGGCGGCGGCACCGACGAGATCCAACGCAACTCCATCGGCGAACGCGTCCTCGGCCTGCCCCGAGAGCCCGACCCGGCGCGGTAGCCGACCTGGTAGTACCGCGGGTATACTCCGCAGGGTGACGGTTGAGATGACCACCATCAAGGTGACCACACGAACGCGCGACGAACTGCGCTCCTTCGCCGAGGGCGAGACGCTCGAGGTAGCACTTCGACGACTGCTACGCCAAGCGCGCCAGCGCCGGATGGGCGAGGAACTCGCCGCCCTCGAACTGACCGACCACGAGCAGGCCGCCGAACAGGCGTGGATTGACGTCGGCATCCGTAGCGCCGCGGAGGAACGCCAACCGCGTGCGGCTTTCAGTGCAAGCCGGTGACATCGTCCAGATCGACTTCGGGGTCCCGATCGGGCGCGAACCAGGTGGGCGACGCCCGGCGGTCATCGTCTCGGCATCCATCCACCTCGAATCCAATCCGCGCACGCTCCACGTCGTCCCGCTGACGACCAACACGCGCCACTCGATGCTCAGCGAGGTCGAGATCGCCCGAGACGAGACGGATCGGCCATCGGTGGCCCAATGCCATCTGTGTCAGCTCATCAGCCGACAACGAGTGATCGAGACCGATGGAAACAACGTCGGGGCGGCCCTCCTCGCCCAGATCCGCGAAGTGATCGGCGACCTACTCGATATCTGATCCGGGTGAGAGCCGGCGACATCTCTCGGCTACATGCCGATGATCGTGTTGCCGTTGATGGTGAAGCCGCCGTCGGCGGTGATCAGCGAGCCTGGTCGACGGTCCGCCCGGTGACCGCGACCGCCGCGCCCTCACGGGCGAACATCTCAGCGATCGAGCGGCCGATCCCTCGCGTCGATCCGCTGACGATCGCAACACTGCCGGCGAGTCTCATGGTTGTCTCCTCTGGGCTCGCGCCATTGGGTAGCGGTTGAGGTCAGTCAGCTTCGCTGGCGCTGCGCCCGAAATCCGCGATCGGCAGGGCCGGTTCCGGGGCTCGGAGCAACAACGTCTCGATGCCCAACGTCGGAGCAGCAAACAGCGAGGCAAGCGAGACCGACAGGTGTTCGCCGACATCGTCGGACGACTGCATGCCGGTGCGGAACCCTTGGCGCTGCCAGTGCGGGATGATGCCCATGAACTGGTCGGGCGTGAAGTTGTCGGCGAATCCAGTGGGCCCGGTCGGGCCGATCAGCACCGTCATGAACCGGCGGCCGCCGATCTCCTCGGTCCGCCAGCCCTCCATCGACGCCTCGAGCGCGGCCTTCGAGGCGGCGTACGGCACGAGCGAGTGGCGGGGCTGGTGAGAGGAGTCCGACGAGATCGCCGCCATGATCGCCTCGGGTGCGGCGTGAGGCAGCGCAGCGGCGAACACCATGCTCGGCCCGAAGGTGTTGATCGTGAAGATCTCGTTCCACTGGGCGGGGGTCACCTGGCTGAGCCGGGCAATCGGCGACATACCCGACGCATAGAGCACCGCGTCGAACCCCCCGATCGCCTCCGCCGCCGCGCCGACCGCTGCGGTGATCGAGTCCGGCTGCATCGCGTCCAGCTCAATGGCATGCCCGCCCCCAGCTGCGGCGACCGCCGCATCGAGCAACTCCCGTCGTCGAGCCGCAAACACCACCGCGGCCCCGTGACGAACAAACGCCGTGGCACACGCCTTGCCAACCCCCGACGACGCCCCGACGACCAAAATCCGCTTCCCACTCAGACTGCTCATACTCGCTACCCCCCGAGGCTCGCGGCCACCTACCTCAAGATGACACTGCTGTCAGACACTACAACGAGCCGCCCGAACAGCCGCCAGCCCGGGCACCCAATGGGTCTATGCGAGAATGCGGTTTGAAGGAGGTCGCCGCCGTGAGAATGGGCCAACGATCCGTGCACCGGGATCTGCGCCGTGTCGGGTGGTGGATGTGGGCCGCAACGGTCCTTTTGGTGGCCTGTGGGCCACGGGACGAGTTCGTTGGCGGTGAGGAACCCGCCACGGTTGCAGCCGAGGTGTCTGTTGCGCAGCTTGACGATGCAACGACGCTCGCAACGACGGCGCCAGAACCGACGACGCCAGTCACTACGGCCCCGGCATCGAGCGAGCCGTCGCCGGTTTCCACTGCGGAGACCCCCACGACACCGGCCGCGCCGACTCCACCGGTGAACGATGGCGAACTGCACGCCGAACCCGTGCCATCGCCGGACGAGCCGAACTTCTGCTCGCGCCTGCTGATCGCCGAGGCGTTCCAGCGTTACGACCCGGCCGCGTCGTTGGGGTGGACCGACAACGGTTGCATGAGCGACGAATTCTTCGGCGTCGGCGAAATTCCCGGCGTCGACCAGGCTGGCATCGGTCGGGTGCTCGGCGGCATCGAAGGGGCCGAGCGCTCCTTCGGATTTGTCGCTCGCCTTGACGGCGTCTGGACCGTGCTCGAGGTGGTGCCCGATGATGACGATTTTCGCGGTTGTGCGGGCCTCACCGTCCCCCTCGCCAAGCGGGTCTGTACGAGCTCCTTGTCATTCAAAGACTACGAAACGCCCCAGACCTAGCGCTCACGATGGACATGTCGCTCGATGCCACGGCACAGGCGGATCTCGTCCGGCGCGGGGAGGTGACGGCGCGGGAGTTGTTCGAGGCGTCGCGTGATCGGATTGCTGCGCTGAACCCGTCGATCAACGCGGTGATCGCCGACCTGTCGGATCACGCTCTAGGTCAACTTCAGCGGCCCCTCGCCGGGCCGTTTAGTGGGGTGCCGATGGGGCTGAAGGATGCGAGCAGTGAGTTGGCCGGGACTCCGCTGACGCTGGCCACTCGGTACTTGCGGGACAGCGGCTACCGGTCGACGCAAACGACCGAACTCACCCGACGGTTTCTGGCCGCCGGGTTCGTCATCGTCGGTAAGACCAACCTTCCCGAGTTGTCGAACGGGGCGACGACCGAGCCCGACGTATTCGGACCGACCCACAATCCGCACGACGTGGACCGTACCGCTGGTGGGTCATCGGGTGGGTCGGCCGCCGCGGTGGCGAGCCACATGGTGGCCGTGGCCCACGGGGCCGACGCCACCGGCTCATTGCGCTACCCGGCATCGGCGTGCGGCGTGCTCACCTTGAAGCCCACCGGTGGTCGGGTGCCGAGCCTGCCGGCGTACGACGACCCGAATCCGAACTCGCCGTGGGCCGAGTTCGCACTGACCCGATCGGTGCGCGACCTCACGGGGCTCTGGCAGTGTCTGGCCGACGACCCCGGCCCGGTCCCCCACTCCCCCGGGCGACTCAAGATCGGGCTGATGCCCGGTGACCCGCTGCTGCAGCTCGAACCGCACCCCGACTGTCGATCGGCCGTCGAGAGCGTCGGCAGAACGCTGGAATCACTCGGCCACCACGTCGAACTCACCTACCCGCCGAGCTACGACGGTGCGCCGTATCGCTACGGCGACGCCACTGAGCGTCTGGTCAACCGGTTCCGAGCCGATGCGCTGAGATGGCTTGTGGCCCGCGGCCAACGGACGTTGCAACCGGGCGATCTGTCTGACGATGTCTATACATCGGCGCAGCTCGGGGCATCGATCAGCGACGACGAACGCGACGCCCTGATCGCCGAGATCGAGGCCGTGTTGGCCCCCAGCCTGTCGTGGTGGACCGAGTTCGATGTGCTCGTTTCGCCGGTCATGAGGCGACCACCGTGGCGCATCGGCGGACCCGACACCGCCGCGGTCGTCGGCCAATACTGCTTTCCATCGTCGATCAATCGGCAACCGGCGTTGTCGCTCCCGATGGCGGTGAGCGAGAGCGGATTGCCCATCGGCGTGCACTTCGTCGGGGCCCCCCGCAGCGACGAACTGCTGCTCGCGCTCGCCGGCCAACTGGAAGCCGCGGGTGAGCTGACCATCAGTCCGCCAGCAGCGCATCCAACGCCGGGGCGACATCGCCAATCGAGGTGACGCTGCGATAGCGGCCTCCGCCGGCCCGGGCGATGCGTTCGCCGAGCCAGGCGTCGTGCTCGCCGGTCCGCTCCAGCAACACGTGAGTGGTGGGAGCCGTGCGGGCCGCGGCGCGGGGGTCGGGGCCGGCGTTGTGGACGCAATCCGAGAGCAACACGATGCAGCGCCGGGTCAGCGACGATCGGGCCAGTTCACGCCCGGCGAGTTCGATCGCGCCGTGCACGTTGGTCAGGCCGCGGGGCTCGATGCGCAGCAGGTCGTTGATCAACGCGCCCGGATCGATGTGCGATTCGCGGCTGCGGAGCACGGCCAGCTCCGACCAGAAGGCGATCACGGTCAGCTCGTCATCGGCTAACTCTCCGGCCAACGCGCCGATCGTCGCCGCACAGATCAACGCCTTGTCGCCGTTCATCGACCCCGAGACATCCGCCACGAGGGCGACCGATCGCCGGATACGCGCCGGGCGGCGAACCGTCAGCTCCTCGGCGCCGAACGGCCGCCGTTCGGCGAGCAGTTCCAACGTGACGTCAAGGTCGAGGTCGTCACCGTTGCCGTCGAAGCGGGCCGATTTTGGTCGGGAGCGGCCTCGCTCGCGGCCGTCGCTCCGACGTCGTCGCAACGACAACAACCCGGCGAGTCGCGATGCCTCGGCGGTCACTCGCGGGTCGACCCGAGGCTCGCCGAGCACGTCAGCGAGCGGGCGCGCCCGGGCCGTGTCGTTGGTGAACCCGACACCGCTGGGCGGCGTGGTGATCTCCGAGCCGTCGCCCTCGCCACCCAGCGGAACCGTGCTCTCGGCCCCACCCGCCCGGTAGACCGACGGCGGGGCGTTGAGCAACTTGGGGCGGGCCCGGCGTGGTCGACCGGCATCGTCCTCGGTGAAGAACTCAACGGCGACGTCGAGGTCAACCGCCCTTCAACCGGGCTCGGCGCGCCGTTTCCCGAGTAGGAAATGCTGCTCCCACAGCTCGTCGAGAATCGCTTCGGGGCTCACTCCGGCGGCCTCGTCGAGTCGTATCCGCCCCGACAGCGCCACATGCATCGCGTCCCGCATCGTCGCAGCGTACGCCACATCGCCCAGTGGACGATCGAGCGAGATGAGCTGTTCGGCAATCAAGGAGAGGTCGATGGCCCCACGCACGCTGGACCCCTGGCGGACGAGCGGATGGATCCGCGTCAACCGGGTGAGGGCGACCGCGTCGGCGATCACCGAGGCGGCCGCGTCGGTTCGTCGGCGGACGATCTCGATCTCGTCGTCGGCCGATTGGTAGCCGATCGCCACCCGGCACAGCCGGTCATAGACGCTGGACGAAATCCGCGACGTACCGATGTTGTCGAACGGATTCATCGAAGCGACCAGCCGGAACCCGGCCGTGGCCGTGACCACACCCATCCGCGGGATCGTCAGCGAGCGTTCGGCTATGGCTGTGAGCAGCGCATTCAGCGTGTCTTCCGGGGCTCGGTTGACCTCTTCGACGTAGAGGAATCCGCCGGTCCGCATCGCCCGTACCAATGGTCCCTCGACGAACGTGTCGGCCGAGAAGCCCTGCTGCAGCACGGCTCGGCCGGGTCGTGATGACCCACAAGCCGAGTGGTGGTGAGGTCGGCGTTGCCCTCGACGAACACCAGCGGTACCCCGAACGCGGCGGTGATCGTGCGTAGCAGCGTCGTCTTGCTGGTGCCCGGCGGGCCCTCCAACAACAGGTCGCGGCCCGCGGCGAGCGCCGAGATCACCAGTCGCTGCTCGCGCTGGCGACCGACCACGGCCTCGCGCACCGCCTCGGTGAACCCCGGGGACACCTCAACCTCAACCGAACGGTCCGTCACGCCTCGGACCGTACCCGGCCACCAACGGGCCGAGCGAGGCCGTGGTCCGAAGGTGACACCTCCGCCAGACGGCCACTACCATCGGCCGCACGCGAACAACGGGGGTTGCGATGGCCGAGACGGTTGGATTCACAGGCGAAGTCCGGATGTTGATCGGTGGTGAGCTGGTCGAGGCGGCCTCGGGCAAGCGGTTCGACAACGTCAACCCGGCCACCGAAGAGGTGCTCGGCCAGGTTGCCGACGCCGACGCCAGCGACATGCAGCGGGCCATCTCAGCCGCCCGCACGGCGTTCGACACCGCCGACTGGTCAACCAACCATGCGTTGCGCAAGCGCTGCTTGCTGCAGTTGCAAGAGGCCCTCATCACCGAGAAGGAGCAGCTCCGGGAGGAGTTGATCGCCGAGGTCGGCTCGCCGCGAATGGTCACCTACCTGGCCCAACTCGAATGGCCGTTAGCCGAGGGGCTCAGCTACCCGGCCGAGCAGATCGACTCGTTCCCCTGGCAGCGCGACCTGCCCGATGGCGAGGTCATGGGCATCGCCAGCCACCGCGCCGTGCTCAAGGAGCCGGTCGGCGTCGTCGGCTCGATTGTGCCGTGGAACTATCCGTTCGAAGTCACGATCAACAAGCTCGCCCAGGTCCTCGCTACCGGCAACACCACGATCCTCAAGCCGGCCCCCGACACCCCGTGGAACGCCACCCGCGTCGGACGCCTGATCGCCGAACACACCGACATCCCTGCCGGTGTCGTCAACATCGTCACCTCGTCGGACCACATGATCGGTGAGGAACTGACCCTGTCGCCACTCGTCGACATGATCTCGTTCACCGGTTCGACGGTCGTTGGCAAGCGCATCCAGGAGAAGGGCGCGGCGACGATGAAGCGCACCTTCCTCGAACTGGGCGGCAAGTCGGCAATGGTCGTGCTCGACGACGCCGACTTCGCCACGGTCGTGCCCAGCGCCGGCTTCGTCTGCATGCACGCCGGCCAGGGCTGTGCGATGCAGACCCGCCTGTTGGTCCCCCGCTCGCGATACGACGAGGCCATCGAACTGGCCACCGCCGGCATGTCGAGCATGCCCTACGGCGACCCGCAGGACCCGGGCAACTTCATGGGCCCGCTGATCTCGGCCAAGCAGCGTGACCGGGTGCTCGGCTACATCGCCAAGGGCCAGGAGGAAGGCGGCCGCGTCGTCCTTGGCGGCGGACGCCCGGCGCATCTGCCCAAGGGCTGGTTCGTCGAGCCGACGTTGTTCGCCGACGTCGACAACTCGATGACGATCGCCCAGGAAGAGATCTTCGGGCCGGTCCTCGTGGTCATCCCGTTCGACGACGACGAGGACGCCCTGCGCATCGCCAACGAGTCGCAGTACGGCCTGTCGGGCGGCGTGTTCTCCGGCGATCTCGACCGGGCGATGCGTTTCGCCCGCCGCGTCCGCACCGGCACCATCTCGATCAACGGCGGCATGTGGTACGGCGCCGATGCCCCGTTCGGCGGCTACAAGGCCAGCGGCGTCGGCCGCCAGAACGGCGTCGAAGGTTTCGAGACCTATTTGGAGACCAAGACCATCGGCTGGCCGGCCACCTGAGTCGGGCGACGTCACGACGCGGACCCGACGATGGCTGAGCTGGTCACCTTCTCCAGCGACATCGCCGACCCCCAGCCCACCCCGCCGCGCCCGGTCGGGTCGATCCGGCGGACCAGCAACGTCGACATCACCTTCATCGACGACGAACTCCACCTGGTGGGGGCGTGCCGCGACCTGTTCACCGGCGAGTCTCCGGCGATTCGGGCCGAGGCCACCGTGGTCGCCGCGCTCAGTCGTGAGCATCGGCTCCGGCGGCTGACGGCGACCGGCGGCGACGTCGACGCCGATCAGCTGGTCGGCACCATCGTCGGCTCGGGATTCCACGCCCGGCTCGACGCGGCGATGCGGACGAAGACGACAGCGACCGCGACCGGGTCACCGTTGTTCGCCCTCCTCGATGAGCTACCCGTCGCCTCGGTCATCTCGGGCTATTCGCGGATGTACGAGGCCGAGCTCGGCGATCAGCGGGGGGCCGCCGACCAGATGGCCGATGTCTGCTCGGGCTGGCGGTCCGAGGGCCTGATGATCCGCTCGATCAAGGCGACAGGGCGGATGCCCGTCCCGTTCGGACCGCCCGCTCCCCCGGCGGAAACCGCCGACGAGCTGGCCTGGCATCATCTGCCCCGCATACCGATCGGGGGAATGCGGCGACGTCGATTAATCGATGTGGTCCCGACCGACGACGACCGCTTCGAGGTGTTCGCTACGTTCCGCGACACCCACGTCAACGCCGACGGCATCGAACGGGTCCTCCACGAGTACACCCTGGCGGCAATGCTCGGAACCGATGGCCGGATCACCGAGTCCATCGCGACCCCCCGGGTGCTGCCGTGGAACGAGTGCCCGCACGCCGCGGCCAGTGCCGGCCGCCTGGTGGGGACGCACCCCGACGAGATCCGATCGATGATCCGCGGGGTTCGCGGACTGGGAACCTGCACCCACCTCAACGATCTCCTCCGCTCCCTCGGCGACCTCGACGTGCTCATCCGCAGCGGCGCTCATCCGTGCGAAATCTGACATCGGTGTCATCTACAGTGGCGTGACGTACGCCACGGAGATGGAAGAAGGGTTTCCCATGGCTGGAAGACTTGAAGGCAAGGTCGCGTTGATCACCGGAGCGGCCCGGGGGCAGGGTCGCAGCCACGCGATCCGCCTGGCCCAAGAAGGCGCCGACATTATCGCCATCGACCTGTGCGACCAGATGGATTCGGTCGCCTACCCGCAGGGCACCTCCGAGGAACTTGCCTCGATGGCCGCCGAGGTCGAGGCGCTCGATCGCCGCATCGTGGCCCGTAAGGCCGACGTCCGCTTCCGCGACCAGCTCGCCGCCGTCGTCGCCGAGGGCGTCGCCGAACTCGGCCACCTCGACATCCTCGTGTGCAACGCCGGCATCCTGCCGATCAAGCACATGGATCCCTCTGCGTTCGTCGATGCGCTCGATGTCGACCTCGTCGGCGTGCTCAACACGGTCGCCGTTGGGCTCCCCCACCTCACCGCCGGGTCGGCCATTGTGATCACCGGTTCGACGGCGGGCCTGATGCCCAACACCGTCGGCAACAACGCCCTCGGCCCGGGCGGCTCGGGGTACGGCTTCGCCAAGACCGTGCTCGTGCAGTACACCGAGGCGCTCGCCAGCCAGCTCGCCCCGCACTCGATTCGGGTCAATTGCATCCACCCGACCAACGTCAACACGAACCTGCTGCACAACGACGAGCTCTACGGCATCTTCCGGCCCGACATCCAGGGTCGCGTCCCGTCGCTCGACGAAGTGATGCCGGCGTTCGTCCACTTCCAGGGCATGCCAATCCCCTACGTCGAGCCGGTCGACATCTCCAATGCCGTGTTGTTCCTCGCCTCCGACGAGGCCCGCTACATCACCGGTATCCAGCTGCGCGTCGACGCCGCCTCCCTCCTCAAGTGGCCCAACGGACCGCAGTAGTCCGTCGGAATCCGAGCTCATGACCGACGAGATCTACTACGACCCGTACGACCGGACGATCGACGCCAATCCACACCCCGTGTGGAGGCGGATACGCGACGAGATGCCGTTGTACCGCAACGAGAAGTACGGCTTCTGGGCGGTCAGCCGCCACGAGGATGTGCACCGCATGTCGGTCGACTGGCGTACGTTCTCGTCGGCCAAGGGCTCGATTCATCGCGATGAGGGCAGTGAAACCGAGGTCGGACTCGACGGTCAGATGAAGCAGTTGGAGTACTTCGCCGGGATGCTGCCGGGGCGGCGGGCCAACTCGACCGACGACATCGTCAGCGACCTGATCCATGCCGAGGTCGACGACGGCGAGGGCGGCAAGCGCCACCTCGACGACGGCGAACTCGTGCGCTACATGAGCCTGGTCTCGGCCGCCGGCAACGAGACGGTCACCAACCTGCTCGGCTGGGCGTCGCTCAGCCTGTACCGCAACCCCGTCCAGCGCCAGGTCTTGATCGACGACCCCACGGTGATCCCCAACGCCGTCGAGGAGTTCCTGCGCTACGAGGCCCCCTCACCGATCCAGGCCCGGCTGGTGATGGAGGACGTGGAGTTGTACGGCCAGACGGTGCCCGCAGGGTCGAAGATGGCCCTGATCACCGGTTCGGCCGGGCGCGATGACCGGGTCTACGACAACCCCGACCAGCTCGACGTACGCCGCAAGTTCACCAGCCACGTGTCGTTCGGTCACGGCATCCACTTCTGCGTCGGCGCCGCGCTCGCCCGCATCGAAGCCAAGGTCGCCCTCGAAGAGCTCCTCATCCGGTTCCCGTCCTGGGAGATCGATGAGGCTAACAGCGAGATGGTCCACACCTCCACCGTGCGCGGCTGGTCGCATCTGAAGGCCGCTGCCTCAACGGGCTGACTCCACGCCTACCGTGTGACCATGAGTGATCATCAAGGCCACGACCACGGTCATCCGCCTGCCGACTCGGGCCAGAGGCACGAACCCGGCCACGGCCAAGAGCACGGTCACGGCCAAGAACACGGTCACGGCCATGAGCACGGTCATTTCGCCGAAGCCGACTGGGCCCGGTGGGCCACCGAAACCGAACTGCAGGGCGAAGTCCTCCTCGGCTTCGTCACCAGCACCGCCCAGCGGCTCATGTCTCAGTATGGCGATTACTCGCTGCGCCGCATTCTCGACCTCGGCTCGGGGCCAGGCGTGGCGACGTGCGAACTCGCCCGATGCTTCCCCACCGCAGAGGTCGTCGCCGTCGACTCGTCACCGGCGATGCTGGAACACGCCTCCCGCCGGATCCACGCCCAGGGCCTGTCGGGCAGGGTGACCACGGCACTCGCCGAGTTCGACGACGTCTCGTCGCTCGGACCGGCCGACCTCGTGTGGGCCTCGATGGCGTTGCACCACGTCGGTGACGAAGTCGCCGCCCTGCGTTCGGTGCGAGAATCACTCGGTGAGCACGGTCTGTTGGCGATCGCCGAGTTCGCCGACCCGATGCGTGTTCTCCCCGACGATCCCGGCCTCGGGACCGCCGGCTTCACCGATCGCGTCGACCACGCTTCTGCACGGTGGTTCAGCCAGATGCGCCATCAGCTGCCGTCGAGCGTCGAATCATCCGACTTGGCGACGATGATCACCGAGGCCGGCTACACCATCCTCGACGACCGCGTCGAGCGAATCCGGTTCGACGCGCCGTTGACCGCGGCCCCCCAGAAGCTCGCCGTCGGCCTCATCGGCCGCACCCTCCATCAGCTCGCCGCACAACTCGACCGCGACGATCTCGACACTCTCGAAGCACTACTCGACCCGGCCAACCCCCTCTCGGTCATGCACCGCACCGACCTGTTCATCGACGCCTCCCAACGGATCGTCATCGCCCGCGCCGCCTCCTGAGAGGGCTCAGACGCGATCGTGGCAAGAACCTCGGAATGTGAGAGGTCGGCAGGTCTATTCGAGGATTGAGATGGCCCGCTCGGGGCAGGCCGAGACCGCACGCTTGGCGAGTTCGAGCTGGTCACTGAGGATTTCCCCGTCGCCGACGACCAGGCCGTAGCCGAATTCATCGTCGGTGAACAGCCCCGGGGTCAGGCTCGCGGAGCGGGCATGGCCGGTGCACAGGTCTTTGTCGATCACGATGCGCATCACGGGGCAACCACGGTGATCCGCCGGGCGGCGAAATCGGCGATCTGCTCGGTGGTGAAGCCCAGATCGGTGAGCACTTGGGCGCTGTGCTCGCCGAGCAGTGGGGGCGGCCCACCAATGCGGCCCGGGGTATCGGACAGGTGGACGAGTTGGCCGTACTGACGGAAGCGGCCATAAGTCGGGTGCACGTAGTCGGCCACCAGCCCGGCGGCGACCAGGGTCGGATCGGCGAACCACGTCGCGCCGGCTGTCGGGTCGCTGATCTCGACCGGCACCCCGGCGGCATCGAGTGTGGCGAACCACTCGGCCGCCGAGCGGGTGGCGAACTCGGCTTCCAGCAGCGCGCCAAGCGCCGCGTCGTCGCGCAACTCCGCCACCGAGGGAAACACCGAGGTCAACGCGTCCCGCTGCAGCTCGTCCATCACGGCCAGGGCGAGCCAACCATCGTTGGTCTCGTACAGCCGGTAGAGCGGCGAGATGCCGGTCTGGCGAGCGTCGAGGCGGGGCCGCACGTGGGGGCCGTCACGGCCGATCCAGACGTCGGAGTTGAGGAACATGCCGCCGTTGATGATCGAGGTGTCGACGAACTGGCCCTCGCCGGTGCGGTCCCGCCAGTACAGCGCCATCAGCACGGCGACCGCCGACTGGCAGGCGCAGATCTGGTCGCACATGCCGAAGCGGTACCAGACGGGCGGGTTGCCCTCGCCGCCCAGTTCGTACTCGCACCCGCATGACGCCTGGCCGAGTTGGTCGAAGCCCGGCCAGTCGCGTCGCGGCCCGTCGATCCCCCACATCGTGGTCTGGCAGTAGATCACCGTCGGGTTGAGCCGCTTGGCGGTCTCGTAGTCGATGCCGAGCCGCTCGGCGACCCCGGGGCGCATGTTGTGGTGGACGACGTCGACCTCACGGATCAGTCGGTGGGCGATCTCGCAGCCCCTCGGGCGTCTTCAGGTCGGCGACGACGTCGAGCTTGCCGCGTTGGCAGCCGTTGAACGGCTTGGTGACCTAGCGCATCTGGTCACCCTCGGGCGACTCCAGCTTGTAGACCGTCGCCCCGAGGTCACCGAGCAGCATCGGCCCGAACGGCCCGGCGAGGAAGTTGCCCGAGGTCGAGCACCTTGATGCCTTCGAGCGCATGCCGCAGCGGACGAGCGGGTTGGCCGGGCCGGTGCCCGGCGTCAGCGGTCGTCAACGTCGGCCAGCACCGCCGCCGTGTGCTGCCCCGACCAGCGGTCGCGGCCCCTGCACCGCGGCCGGCGGCGCGCCGTGCAGCCGGAAGCGTCGAGCCCGGCCTGCTGGGTCGGCCCGACTCGACCGGATCGTCGACTTCGACGACCATCCCGTTGTTGATCACCTGCTCGTCTCGAACGCCTCGTGCGCCTGCAGCACCGGGGCGACGGCGAAATCGTTCGCCCAGAACTCGGCCGAGCAACCGCTTGCGCGGGATCTTGCGGATCGCGGCGCGGACCTTGGCCTCGTTGGCGGCCATCACCGCCGGGTCGGCCATCGTCTGGAACTCGAACGGTTCGAGATCGAGGATGCGGAACAGGGCACTGCGGTCCTTGCCGCGGCCCCCGGAGTTGTGCATCGTGTGCACCCACAACCCGTCGGCACATTCGAACACGTTCATTTGCGGGTTCATCGGGATGCCCCAGAAGCTGTCGCCGGGATACTCGACGTCCTGCCACAGCTGCGTCGTCATCGCCAGTACGCCCTGGTGGAGCGACGTTTCCACCCACTGCCCGCGCCCGGTGATCGTTCGGGCGTGCAGGGCCGCGAGGATGCCGTTGAGGGCCATGAACGCCGCCCCGTAGCTCGGCAACGGGGCGTACAGATAGATCGGACCCTCCCGCCAACCGGGCTGCTCGAACTGCATGCCCGGTACGGGCCTGGACCAGTAGATCGATGCCCGGTCGATCGCACGACGAGGTGTGGCGCCCGTATCCGGTGACCGAGCAATAGATCAGCCCGGGGACCCCGACCCGCCAGGGCGGGGTAGTCGAGGCCCCACTCCCCCATCTGGCCGGGATCGAACGACTCGATCAGCACGTCGGCCGTCTCGACCAGATCGCGGAACCGTTCGCGATCGCGGCAGTGCGTCGAGGTCGAGCACGACACTGCGCTCGACCGCGGTGCCAGACAACCGAGCCGGGGTACTCCCGCAGTGGATCACCGGCGGGTGGTTCAACCTTGATGACCTCGGCTCCGTGGTCGCTGAGCAGCATGCCGATCAACGACAGCGAGATGCCGCTGCCAACCTCGACGACTCGTAGTCCGCTCAACGACCCCATGGCTATGGTGACACGGCCGACGACAGGTACGCGGCTTCGATCTCGGAGAGTCTGCTTTGGATCTCGGTGGAACTCCCCGAGAGCACGATCTTGCCCCGCTGCATGACGTACACCCGGTCGGCCACCTTCAGCGCCTGGCGGACGTGCTGCTCGACCAACAAGACGCCAAGCCCACGTTGGTCGGCCGCCGTCCGCAACGCGGTGAGCAGTCGAGTGACGATGATCGGGGCGAGACCGAGCGACAGCTCGTCGGCGAGAATCACCTGCGACTTGCGGCCGAGCACCCGGGCCAGGGTGAGCATCTGTTGCTCGCCGCCCGACAAGAGCCCGGCCTTGCGGCCCAGCAGCCGTTCGAGTTCGGGGAACAGGGCGATGGCATCGGCGTCTGACACGTTGGCGAGTCGCAAATTGTCGCGCGCCGAGAGGTCCATGATCACCGAGCGTTCCTCGGTCACGAATCCCAGGCCGTTGCGGCAGCGAACGTGCATCGGCTCGGACGTCGTGCGGCCGAGCAACTCAACGGTGCCCGCCGACGGTGCCAGCTCGCCGGCGAGGGTCAGTAGGGTGCTGGTCTTCCCGGCGCCGTTCGGACCGATGATTGCCACGACCTCACCCTTACGGACCTCGAGGTCGATGTCGCGAATGACCGTGATCGGGCCGTACCCGGCCGATACGCCACGGCAGGCCAACACGACCTCCGGGCTGCTGGTCGTGGGGCTGCTGGTCGTGGGGCTGCTGGTCGTGGGGCTGCTGGTCGTGGGGCTGCTGGTCGTGGGGCTGCTGGTCGTGGGGCTGCTGGTCGTGGGGCTGCTGGTCGTGGGGCTGCTGGTCGTGGGGCTGCTGGTCGTGGGGCTGCTGGTCGTGGGGCTGCTGGTGTTGGACATCAGTGGCTCCCCATCGGCGCATCGAGGGCGAGGTCGCTCACCGGTTCGTCGGCGTCGGCATCGCCGAGATAGGCCCGGCGAACCTCGGGATGCTCGCGAATCTCGGCCGGAGTGCCGCTGGCGATGACTCGACCGAAGTCGATGACCACGATCCGGTCACAGGTCGACATCACCAGGCCCACGTCGTGTTCGACCAGGAGAACACCCATTTTCCGTTCGTCGGCCAACCGGCGGATCAGTCGCGCCAGCTCGCGGCTCTCGACCTCGTCGAGCCCGGCGGCCGGCTCATCGAGCATGATCACCGACGGCCCGCTGGCCACGGCGCGGGCGATGCCGACGAGCCGACGTCGGCCATAGGGCAGCTCGCCGGGAAGGTTGCCGAGCGACTGTTCAAGGTCGAATTCCCTGATCGCGGCCACCGCCGTCGATGACAGGTCGGGTTCGCGGGGCCAGAACAGATCCTTGAACCACGACAGCGCCGAGCCGACATCTTCACCGCTGCGGATGTTGTCCTCGACGCTGATGTCCTCGAAAAGCTCCAACGACTGGAACGAGCGACGCAACCCGGCCGCGGCCCGCTTGCTCGCCCCCCACGTGTCGATCGTCGTGCCACCCAATTCGATCGAGCCCGAGGCGGGCTTCACGAACCCGGTGACGGCGTCGATGATCGTCGTCTTGCCCGCACCGTTGGGTCCGATCAGGCCGACCACCTCGCCGGGGTTCACCTCGAACCCGGCATCCTGCACCGCGGTGACCGTGCCGAAGCGAACCGTCAATCCGCGCACGACCAGTGGTGCCGGGGCAACATGCGACACCACAGGCTCACCCAGCGCGACCCGCGGCATAGGCATCTTCGCGAGGCCGAGCTTGCGAGCCAAGGGCTGAAACCCCTTGGTCACCACGGCGGCGACACCGTCGGGATGGGTGACCAGAATGGCGAGCAGCAGGAAAGCCCCGATCAGCTGATCCCACTTTCCGATGTGCAGCAGATCGAAGACCCGGGTACCCAGTCCGCCCACGGCGTTCGATCCCCCGAAGACTGCGGCCAACACGAACCCCAAGCCCCCGATCACCGCGTAGACGATCGAGTTGATCGATGCGAACACGTTGAACTCGCTGTAGGTCACCGTCGAGACGCGGAACCCGCTCAGAATGCCGCCAAGGGCGGCGATGCCCGCGGCGACCCCGAATGCATACAGCTTGACGGCGAAGACGCTGATGCCGAGCGAGGCGGCGGCCCGCTCATTGGTCCTCACCGCCAGCAGGCGACGACCGGTACGGGATCGCCGCAGGTTGGCGACGAGCAGCGAGGTCAGCACCAGACCGATCAGGCAGACGACCGCCCACCGGTGGGGATGCGTGGTGTTGTCGACCGCCACGCCGAACAACTTTGCCGGGCCGATCTTGGTCCCACCGTCGACGACGTCACCGACGAACGAGGCATTGGCAAAGATCACCTCCGAGATGGTGAACCCGAGGCCGAGGGTGACCACGGCGAGGTTCACGCCGCGGGTGCGCAGGGCCGGCAGAGCGAACACGATGCCGACGGGAATCGTCAGCAGCAGCCCGACGAGCATCGAGATCTCCATCCCCCATCCGCTCCGCACGAGCTGCCCGGCGAACAACGCACCAAGGCCGGCGAACGCCCATTGAGCCAACGAGACCTGCCCGGCGTACCCCGTGAGTACCACGATCGACAGGATCATGATCCCGGCAATCAGGGTGGTCGAGGTCGCCGCGGCCCAGCGCTCGTTGAAGATCACGAACAAGAAAATAACAACACAACCGCGCCGGCTATCACGCCGCGGACGCTGACCAGGCCCGTGCCGAGCCGTGGCAGGCGGTCGGCGACGTGGCTGCGCAACGGCAGGCCGCGGCCACGCACGACGAGGACGATCAAGATGAGCAGAAACGGAACCGCCCGATTCAGGCCCGTGATCGCCCCGCGGCCGATGAACTTCTCGATGTCGCTCTTGTAGAGCGTGACCAGGTTTTCGCCGATACCGACCACCAGTCCACCGACCAACGTCAGCGGAAAGCTGTTGAAACCACCGAGCAATGCGCTCGCCAGCGCGGCGATCGTGACCACCTGCGTGAACGTGCCCGTCGAGAGTCCGGTGCTGGGGGTCAGCAGAATGCCGGCCAGACCGGCAAGCCCGGCACCGACGCCCCAGGTCAGCCCGGCGAGCATTTTGGGCGACCAGCCAAGCGTCTGCGCGGCCCGCTCGTTGCGGGCACTCGCGGTGATCGCCAACCCGATGCGGGTGAACCGGCCGATCGCCCACAACACCACCGTCAAGGCGACGGCGATCGCCACGAGATAGAAGGTCTCCTCATCGAGCCGCATCCCGGCCCATCTGATCCGGTCGTGAGGCAGGAACGGCTTGATTCGGTCGGTGGCCGTGCTCGGGTACTTCAGCTGTACCGCCGAGGTGACGACAGCGAGCAGGCCGAGGGTGGCGATCAAGCGGACAATCGCCGCGGCCTGCCGCAATCGCCAAAGAATGAAGTGCTGAAAGACCAGCGCGACGACGACCGCGGCGGCAATCCCGGCGACGCACGACACGAACAGATTGATGCCGTTGTCGAGATGGAGCGTGCGGTACGTCACGTACGACGACAGCATGCCGAGCGCGCCGTGGGCGAAGTTGACCACGCCCGACCCGCGATAGATCAATACCGCACCCTGGGCAAACAGTGCGTATGCCGCACCCGCGCCCAGGCCGAGCAGCGCAAACTGGAAGAACTGCTGCATCTCACTCCGTCACTTGGCTAGATACAACAGTGGTTGGGAACAGCTCGACGCTGTCCCCAACCACTGTCAGGAATGAATTCGGTTGACGCGGTCGGCTCAGCCGGCGAGGCCGGTGGGCTTCAACGTGGCCAGCACATCGCCGGTCGGGGCATCGCTCGTCACGAAGGTCGAACCGTCCCACGTGGCGAAGTAGTAGTTCGGGTTCGAGATGCGACTGAACACGCCCGGGCTGGGCTTGTTCGGCGTCCACGGCGCCATCAGGCCGAGCATGTCGATGTCGGTCGCCGCGTTGAACGCCGCGGTCACCGACTCGCGGGTGATGTTGTCGACATCACCGGCACCCATCACGGTGACGAAGGCGTAGACGGCCAGCCACGAACGGATCTCGCTCGAGGCCACGTCGGCGGCATCGACCCCGAGGTCGTCGATGACGAGGGACATTGCCGGGAACTGCTCGGCCGGTGACGTTGCCGGAGGAACTTCAGCGTTGAACACCATCTGCTTGCCGAGGTCGCCCAGTTCCTTCACCGCGTTGGCGCTGAACGTTCCGAGGCTGACGCTGAAGGTCAACTCGGTACCGAGGTCGGCGGCGGCGGCGAGCACCTGGGCCGATTCCTTGTCGCCGAGCGGCATCATCACGCCATCGGCCCCGGCATCCTCAGCAGCCAGGATGAACTGATCGTAGTTCGTCGTGCCGGCAGGCACCGGGATCGTGGCAACGAGCTCGCCGCCACCGGCCTCGACGATCATCTTGAGGAGCGGAAGTGCTCCTTGGAATGCCGGGAGGTCGACGTGGATCGCGGCGATCTTCTTCTTGCCGGCATCGAGGAGCGGCGGGATCATCTGGAACGTGGTACCGAGACCGCCACCACCAAGGTTGTAGCTGTTCGGCGCACCGAAGTCGGGGGTACCCGGGCTTTGGCCGACACGGGGGTAGTTCGCCGCCGTGAAGATCTCTTGCACCGCCTTGTCCGCGGTCGACGTGGTGTCGTTGAGCGAGGCGACCGACTCGGAATCGACGATCGACCGGGAGCAGTCGGCGGCCACGTTCGGGTCGGCCTTGTCGTCGCAGATCATCAGATCCATGCAACGTCCACCGACGCCACCACGGCCATTGAACGCCGTGACCGAGGCGCTCAGAGCGTCGACCTGACGCTTGAGGCTGAGCACGGGCGACTCGATGACGGTCTGAATCGACACGGTGAGCTTGGGCTTCGCTTCGTCACACGGACCATTGTCGGGCACGAGGGCCGGTGCGGCGGGCTCGGTGACCGCTGGCTCGGTGACCGCCACCTCGGTGGCCGGCGGATCGGTCACGGCCGGGGCCTCGGCCTCGGTGGGCTCCGGCGCCGGTGCGACGGTCGTGGCCGCTGGTGCTGCCGCGGCGGTGGTCGCCGCCGGCTCGGCTGCCTTGCTGCTGCCGCACGCGGCGGCGGCAAATGCCAACACGCAGGTAACGGCCGCAACGCGAACAGCGGTACGTGATTGCTTCACAGTTCCCCCTTAGGTATGTGGATCGTCAGTACCCGAACCGACCGCGGATCGCTGCCCCCAGGCCCAATCTGACACTACTGTCAGACTAGCACTCGGGTCGAAGGCGAAAATAAATCAGGTACCGATTTATCGGCGACGCGCTAACGGATGATGGGTGGGCGGTTGATTCGGGGGGTCGACGCCCGTTCGGCCCGGTTCGGATTGCCGATATGGGTGTACGCCATCCCGTTCTGCAACGCCGCCGAGCGGGTCATATCGAGCGCCTCCCAGATCGCCCGCACCGTGCCCTGCACCGCCTCGGGACGCCGGGCGGCAATCTGGGAGGCAAGGTCGTGCGCTCGATCTCGCAAGTCGGCAGGCGACGTCACCTCACTGACGAGTCCTATACGTAGGGCGGTCGCCGCGCCGATGCGTTCCTCAGTACCCATCAGCGCCCAGCGCAGCACGTCACCGAGTGGCACGCCGCGCTTGACCATTCCGATCGGCTCCAGCGCCGACACGATGCCACCGTTGGCATGCGGATCGAAGAACGTCGCATCGTCGGAGCAAATGACAATGTCGCTCTCGTTGACGAAGTACATGCCGCCACCAGCGCACATGCCGCGGATCGCGGCGATCACCGGTTTCCAGACCTTGTGGTGGCGGGGTCCGAGACTCCGCACCAGGATCGGCCTGATTCCAGATGTTCTGATCGCCCCACCACACCCCCTCCTGGATGTCGATACCGGTGCAGAAGGCGCGATCACCGTTGGCACGCAACACGACGGCGTGGATCGCGTCGGTATCGCGGACGGTCGTCCAAACCGCCGTCATCTCGGCGGCCATCGTCTGGTTGAACGAATTCAGCCGCTCCGGCCGGTTGAGGGTGATAGTGGCGACATGGTCGTCACCCATCTCGAACTCGATCGTCTGATAGTCGGTCACAATGTCCTCCGGGCTACTGGATTCGCGGGCGCTATTTGGGTTCGCGGGGTAGGCCAAGCAGGCGCTCACCCACGAGATTGCGTTGAATCTGATGCGTGCCGCCGGCGATCGTTGCTTGCCGCGCCGCGTTGAAGATGTGCGAGGCGATGTCGCCATCGCGATGGTCGTGCGACCAGGCAACAGCACCGGACCCGAGGAGGTCGATCACCACCTCGGCGGCAAGTTGTTCGAGATTGCCGGCGGCAAGCTTGACCAAGGAGCCGGCCGTTGGATTGCCGCCGAGCACCGCTCCGGCGACGATTCGCCCGACCAGCCATTCCAGCATCAGTTCGCGAGCCGCCACGTCGACGGCCCGCTGCCGAGTCGACCGCGGAGCGGTCTTCGCCGGAAGCGGCGAGTACTTGGCGTTTGCGGCGGCCGCCGCCCGACCCGCCGGTGTAGCCGCCACGCTCCCCCGACAGCGTGCCAGTGGCGACCTGCCAACCCCGGTCGACCTCACCGATCACCTCGTCGTCGGCGATCACGACCGATTCGAGAAAGACCTCGTTGAAGTGATGGCCCCCGGCGATGTCGACCAACGGCCGCACGACGACGCCGTGGCGGTCCATCGGGAGAATGAACATCGTGATGCCCGCGTGGGCGATGGCGGCGGTCGGATCGGTGCGGGCCAGCAGGATGCCGAACTGGGCGTCGGCGGCGATCGACGACCACACCTTCTGCCCATCGATCACCCAGACGTCACCATCGCGGCGAGCTCGGCAACGCAGCGAGACCAGGTCGGAGCCGGCGTCGGGTTCCGAGAACAGCTGACACCACACCTCATAGCCGGCGAGCAATCTGGGCAGGAAGCGGCGTTTCTGCTGCTCGGTCCCGTGCTGCATCAGCGTCGGGAAGACCAAGCCCAGCCCGATCGACAATGGTCGGATCGACGAGCACTCGACGAGGGCCATCTCCTCGGCCACCACGCGATCGTGTTCACCGGTCAGGCCGCCTCCCCCGTACTCCACCGGATGCCGCAGCCCAATGAATCCAGCCGCAGCGAGTTGTCGCTGCATCGAAATCGCCCCGTCGATCAACGCCCGGTGACCGTCGGGGGCGCGGCGAGATGATGTCGACTCGGTCGTCATCCCGGTTCGGGTCTCGCGGCTCGAACCGCTCGGCCAGCCAGCTACGAACTCGGCTGCGGAACTCGTCCAGGCTCTCCATACGACGTCGTGACCTCCTGGCCAGGAAAATAGGTGGCGGATTCTTTTCGTGCAACTCCCTGGGCGCGTAACGTGGGCCGATTCCCGATCGGAGGCGACGATGGACCGGAGTCCGGCCAAGAGAATCAAGACGGGCAGGATCAAGACGGGCGAGGCGGTGGCCGCCGGCATCCGGCGACGCATTGCCAGCGGCGAACTCCGAATCGGCGACCGTCTGCCATCGGAGGAGGAGCTCACCGAGGAGTTGGGCATCGCCCGCACCACCTTGCGCGAGGCGCTGAGGGTCCTGGAATCCCAGGGTCTGATCTCGATCAAACGGGGCCGCGGCGGCGGGCCGATCGTCACGATGCCCAATCTTGATCGCCTGGCCGAGCCGCTCGCCGTGGTCTTGCAGCTGCGCGGCACCACCACGACAGACCTCGATGCCGCCCGGGCACTGATCGAGCCGAACATGGCCGCCTGGCTGGCCACTCGGCACTCCCACGACGACCTCACCGCGCTCGCCGCGGCCGCCGGCGAAGCCCAGGAGGCCGCCGATGCCGACGACCAGGCCCGCTTCGGCCGCGCGGCGGCGTTGGTCCACGAGACCCTGCTCCTGCGGAGCGGCAACAACACGCTGTCGGTGTTTTCCCAGGTACTTCACCGGATGGTGCTCGATCGCTACGTCGGCGCCGCGTCGCAGTCGACCCAGGTGCTCATGCAGCGGGCCGCCAAGTCGTACGTCAAGCTCGTGCGTCTCATCGCTGAAGGCGACGCCAACGCGGCGCGGGACGCACTGGGAGCAGCAAATGGGCTGGATGGCAGCCGAAGCGCCGGCGGACACTCGTCTCGACATCTTCGACGCCGATTAAAAGAGGTTAATGTTTTCTCCGTGACGACTACCGATCAGTCCGGGAACCCGGAGAGCCTGCAGGTCAGCGATGCGGTCGCCAAGGAATTCGAAAAGGCAACGGCGTACAAACTGACCGATGAAGACATCGAACGGGCCCGACTGTTGATCGGGGTCGACACCGCCAGCCGCCACGAGGAACTGTTCAGCGTCGCCACCCCCGATGCAATGCGCTCCTGGTCACGGGGGATGGGTGACCCGAACCCGCTGTACACCGACGAGGAGTACGGCGCGTCCGACTCGCTGGGGCTCGCAGATCGCCCACGGCACGATGGTCGGCCACGTCAAGACCCCGATGTTCGGCGACCCGATGCCCGCCGAGATCAAGGCACAGACCAAGAGCGTGTTCCGCGGCATTCACGTGTTCGTCTCGGGCGGGTCGTGGGAGTGGTACCGGCCGATGTACCCGGGCGACCGGATCTTCTCGTTCGCCGGGGAGGAAACGCTCGAGGTCAAGCAATCGGAGTTCGCCAACCGTTCGGTCATTCAGGTACGCCGCGACGTGGCGATCAACCAGCGCGCCGAGGTCGTCGGCGTCTACCGCATCTTGCGGGTGCTGGCCGAGCGTGACACCGCCCGCAAGAAGGGCAAGAACGCGGCCATCGAAGCCGCCACCTACACCGATGAGGACTACGAGCGGATCGACGCGATCTACGCCGAGGAGTCTCCCCGTGGGGCCGACAAGCGCTGGTGGGACGATGTCAACGTCGGCGATGAACTGCAGCCGATGGTCAAGGGCCCGCTGACGACCACCGAGATCATCGCCGTCCATGCCGGCGGATACGGCTTCGTCCCCTACGGCCTCAAGTCGTCACGGCTCGGCTACACGAACCGCAAGCGGATCGCCCCGTTCTACATCAAGAACGCCCAAGGCATCTACGACGTCGCCCAGCGACTGCACTGGGATTCGGAGTGGGCCAAGGCGATCGGCAACCCGATGTCGTATGACTACGGGGTGATGCGGCAGTGCTGGTTCTGGCACATGCTGTCGGACTACATGGGCGACGACGGCATCGTCGTCACGATGGACGATTCGATCCGCAAGTTCAACTACCAGGGCGACACCCAGTTCATGACCGGCAAGATCACCGCCAAGCGCATCGATACCGACGGCCGCCACGTGGTCGATGTCGAGATGCACATGGTCAACCAACGCGACGACGAGACGGCCTACGCCGCCGGCACTGTCGCCCTTCCATCACGCGACAAGGGCCTGCCGGTCTACCCGAACGTGCCCGCGGAACTGGCCGAGAAGGCCGCCCAGATGTTCGCTCGTCACCACGAACTCAAGTCGTCGAAACGAAAGGGCTGACATGTCGGTCAACGAACCGACCCTGCTCGGCAAGGTTGCCTTCATCACCGGGGTTGCTCGGGGGCAAGGGCGCGCCCACGCCGTGCGTCTGGCCCAGGAAGGCCGTTGGCCTGGCTCGTCTCACACGAGGCGAAGTTCATCACCGGCATCGCCCTTCCCCTCGACGCCGGCTTTACCATCCGCTGAACCCGATCACGGGGTAGCTTCGCGGGGTGGCTGACGACGGGACCCTGCTGGACACCCATGACGACGGGACCCTGCTGGACACCCATGAGGTATTCCTCGTTCCGGCGGCGATGCGTCAACCAGCCGAAGACCTTGGGCCGCGGGCGCACCGTACGATCGCCCGCATCCTCGATGCCGCCCGCCAAGTTTTCCTGACCAACGGCTACAGCGGGACGACGATCGACGACATCGCTCGCGTGGCCGAGATGTCGCGGGCCTCGATCTACACGTACTTCCCGTCCAAGCGCGACATCATGCTCGCCGCCGGAGCCCGCTCGGCGACCGAAGCCGAGACCGTGATCGATCGGGCGACGGAGCTGGTCACGAGTGAGGCCGGGGCGATCCAGTGGGTTGCCGAGTACTTCAAGTACCTCGAGCTGCATGGCAGCTTCGCCTTCGCGTGGACCGAGGCCGCCCACGACGACGACGAGATCCGCAGTGCCGGGATGAAGCGCCACCTCAAGTTGTGCGCCCGCTTCGGAACCGCGCTGGCCGACGCTCGCGGTGCCTCGATCAGCGACCCAACTGCACTCGGCTTGGCCATCTCGAGTCTCTTCGAACGGTCGTGGAGCTACGGCGCGTTGTACGGTCCGTCGATGGATGCCGAGCGCTTGCACGTCGCCGTCGGCCGCATGGTCTGGTCGGTCACTCAGGGGCTCGGCTGACTCCTCTCTCTCCGTCGTCTGTTCGTTCTCCTTACCGCCGCCGCCGCTTCACCGAGGTCTCCGATGCCCGCTCAACTCCCCGACCCCCGTGATCTCTTCTCATTGCACGACAAGGTCGCCCTGGTCACCGGTGGTTCCCGAGGACTCGGCAAGGAGATGGTCAAGGCCTTCGCCGCAGCCGGCGCCCACGTGGTGATCGCCAGCCGCAAGGTCGCCAACTGCGAATCATTGGCCCGCGAGATCGAGTCGTCGTCCGATCGCCAGGCGATGCCGTATGGCTGCCATGTCGGTGATTGGACCCAGATCGACGGCATGGTTGATGCGGTCTACGAGCGGTTCGGACGGCTCGATGTGTTGGTCAACAACGCCGGGATGTCGCCGTTGTACGGCAGGCTGTCGGAGCACTCCGAGGCGTTGTACGACAAGGTGTTCGACGTCAACCTCAAGGGCCCGTTTCGCCTGATGGCCAATGTCGGCACTCGTATGGCCGAGTCGGGGCACGGCGGGTCGATCATCAATGTGTCGAGCGGTGGTGCCGTTCGACCGTCGCCGTCGATCATTCCCTACTCGGCGGCGAAGGCCGGGTTGAACGCGATGACCGTCGGATTCGCCCACGCCTTCGGCCCGTCGGTACGGGTCAACTGCATTCAGGCCGGGCCGTTCCTCACCGATATCGCCGACGCCTGGGACCTCGAAGCCGTCCGTGCCGACATGCAGCGCCGCTTCGCCTCGGGCCGCCCCGGCGAACCCGACGAGGTCGTCGGCGCCGCTCTCTACTTCGCCAGCGACGCCTCGTCATGGACCACCGGCGCCATCTTGCGCGTCGACGGCGGCATGCCGTAGCGCCGGGAGAAACGACCGTGAGCGCTCTGCGCCAAGCCGCATGCGCCGAGAACCTGGAGGTGGCGGCCGACCTCGCCGCTCGAGTGTCGGCCCAACTTCGCCGCTGATCACCCCGATCGTCGCCACTCGGGCCGGCCGGATCTCTGGCCGGGTGTGGCCGGTGTGGTCGGTGCGGGTGACACGTGTGTCAGACTTGCTCGGTCACGTGCGGCGATTTGCCGCACTGTTGTGCAGGGGGAAGTTGATGTCGAAGCCGCTCGCCGGGGTCCGGGTTCTGGAAGTTGCTGCATGGACGTTTGTCCCGGCCGCGGGAGCGATTCTGGCCGATCTCGGCGCCGAGGTGATCAAGGTCGAGCCGCCGACGGGTGACCCGCAGCGGGCGCTGAAAAACATGCTCAACCTGGCCAAAGATGGGCCGAACCCGTTCAACGAGATCCCCAATCGCGGCAAGTTGTCGATCACCCTCGATCTGGCCAAGCCGGCCGGACGCGAGGTCGTGTGAAGCTCGCCGAGACCTGCGACGTGTTCCTCACCAGCTATCTCGCCGAGACCCGCACCAAACTCGGCCTCGATGTAGACGACATCCGCGCCGTCAACCCGAACATCATCTACGCCCGCGGTACCGGCTGGGGCGACAAGGGCCCGATGCGCAACGCCGGCGGCTACGACCTGGCCTGCGGTTGGGCCTCGTCGAGCCTCGCCAAGCGACTGCACGACTCGATCGACCACGACGCTCCCCCGCAGCAACCTCCCGCCTTCTTCGACCTGCAGGGCGGCAACGCGCTCGCCGGGGCGATCTCGATGGCGTTGTTCAAGCGCGAGCGCTCGGGCGAAACGTCGATCGTCGATGTGTCGCTGTTGAACATCGGCCATGTGGGCGATGTCGCCCGATCTGGTCGCCGCGCCATACATGCCCGGTCCCATGATCACCGACCGCACCTCGCCGGGAAATCCGGTAGTCAACTGGTACAAGACGGCCGACAATCGCTGGTTCTACCTGGTCTTATTGCAGGCCGACCGCTTCTGGGCCGAGCTGTGCGGCGTCATGCAACGCCCCGACCTCGTCGCCGATGACCGCTTCGCCAATATGGGCGTGCGCTACGTGAACCGGAGGAGTGCGTTCGCACTTCTCGACGTCATCTTCGGCGCCGAGACTCTTGGCCACCTGGCAGCAGCGCCTTGAGGGCTTCAGCGGCGTCTGGGCCCCCGTACTCGACGCCAAGGAAGTCCACGACCACCCGCAGGTCGGTCCCAACGGCATGATGCCGACGATCACCGACAACGACGGCGTCGAGTTCCGCATCGTCGCCGCCCCGATGTCGTTCGACGAGGAGCCGACCATCCCGCAAAGCGCCTCACCCGAGTTGGGCCAGCACACCGAGACTCTCCTGCTCGACGCCGGCATGGACTGGGACCAGCTCACCGCCCTGCGCGAAGCCGGTGTATTCGGCTGATCAAGCCACTACGCCAGCGCCAACGAGGCCAGGCTGCTCGGCTCGAACGCGTCGGCGTCCACGCGCAGCGGCCCACGATGGACGGCGTCGATAGCCGCCAACCAGGTGGGATTCGCTCGTAGTAGCCGTTCCATCCGCTTGCGGCGGTCCCGGCGATCGGGGAGGCCCCGCGCTGGCGGGCAGGTCGGTCAGTGCGCTGGCGAACCGGAGCCGACGCATCCGCTCGAATCGCTCGTCGGTGTAGGCATCAAGTTGGGACACGCCCCAATCGGCGGTGGTCAACAGCAAATCCGTGGGCACCTTGGCGTCGCGCATGGCCACGGCGAGACCGCAGTCGATGCCAGTTCGATGCCCAGCCCACGCCGAACCGACGACTCCTTGCCATCGGCCCCGACGATGTCAATGCTTGAGGCCATCAGAACGTCAGCGGTCCTTGGTCAGGAGCATGCAGCCGCCGAGGGGGCCGCCACCGGCCGCGACTACGGCCACCTCGGCCCCCTCGGCCTGCCTGCCGACTGCCCCGCCACGCAGCTGGGCGCATGCCTCGTAGAGGTAGCCGTAGCCGTGAAGCCGACCGCCGGAGAGCTGCCCGCCGTTCGTGTTCAACGGCAACTCGCCGCCCAACCCGATACGGGACTCACCCGCCGACAGCCACGGCCCCGCCTCACCCTTGGGGAAGAAGCCGAGGGCCTCCAGCCAGGTGATCGTGAGGAACGAGAAGCCGTCGTAGAGCTGCACCGTGTCGACGTCCGCGGGCTTCAGGTCGGTACCGCCCACATCATCGGGGCACAGTCGTGGGCGGCGGTCTCGGTCAGGTCGGAGCGCTGATCCCACGAGTTACGCCCGGTGAGCGCCGAGCCGATCGCCTGAATCCGCACGACCTGCTTCAAATCGGGTGCCGCGTCGGCCCGCGAGACGATCACCGCGCACGAGCCGTCGCAGGGGATGTCGCAGTCGTAGAGGCCGAGCGGCCACGAGATCATGCGGGCGTTGAGGTAGTCGTCAAGCGTCAACGGATCGCGGAAGATCGCCTCTTCGTACAACTGGGCGTGGCGGCGCTGGTTCAGCGGGATCTCCGCGAGCTGCTCACGGGTCAACCCGTAGTCGTGCATGTAGCGCTGGGCATATGAGCCGATCCAGTTGGCCGCCGAGACGGCCTGGAACGGCACCATCCACTGCATGATCCCGCCGACCCGAGCCGAGCCCGAGCCAACCACGCTCGCCCGACGGGTCGCGGTCTGGGCGCTCGACTCGGTAACCGTGCGGAACACCAGCACATGGTTGGCCAACCCGGCCGACACGGCGGCCACCGCGTTGAACACCGCACCGAGCTGCGCGGGTGTTTCCGCGCCGCCGGAGAACCAGTTGAGCTTGAGCCGCAGGGCATCCTGCACATCGGCGGTGCCGTTGGGCGACATGCCCGGCGAGGCGTCGAACATGCCCGGGTAGGTGGACAACCCGTCGATGTCGTCGCGGGTCAACCCGGCGTCGGCGATCGCCGCAAGCGCCGCCTCGACCGAGAGCGACAACCCGGTACGGCCGAGCTTGCGACCTACCTTCGAACGACCGATTCCCGAGATGACCGCGTCGCGCTCGCCGATTCGTAGTCCCAGGTAGCGGCTCATTTCTCAACTCCTTCGGTGGCGGCAGACACTGGTCGGAACAGCGGCAGATAGATGTCTTCGACCTGTTCGAAGACGACTTCCATCGGCTGGCCAACGGCAATTGCCGATGGGGCGATGTCGACGAAACGGGTGGTCAATTGAACTCCTGGGGCATCGTCGAGGGTGACCACTCCGACCACGTACGGCACGACCATTCCGGGGGCCCACGGCTGAACGTTGATCGTGTAGGCGGCCACGGTCGCCCGACCAGATGGTGATTCAGCGGCGACATCCATCGACAGACAATCAGGACACACCGGCGCCGGCGGATGAAACCACACCTGACAGGCCTGGCACCGATGGATATGCAGACGCCCGTCGACACCACCCTCCCAGAAGGCAGCGGTGTCGTCGCTGACCGACGGTAACGGTTGCAAACTCATCGAATCTCGCTCCGTTCTGGGGCCGACCAGCACTTCGCTGAGGCGGCCGCGGCCGTTAGTTGACGCTACTGTCAGATCACTCGCAAGTATGACCGCTGGAGCACCGATGGAACGACCCTCACCGCCGCCGATCGAGATCGACTCGACGACGGCATTCTTCTGGGAGGGCACCCGGGCGGGCGAGTTGCGGATCCTGCGCTGCCAGTCGTGCGGCATGTACATCCATCTCCCCCGGCCGATCTGCCGGCGCTGCCACTCGTTCGACCTGGCTCCGAACCGGGTTTCGGGCCGGGGCACGCTGTACAGCTTCACACAGACGTTCAAGGCTTTCCACCCGTACTTCGTCGACCAAGTGCCCTATCTGCTAGCCACCGTCACGCTGGCCGAGCAGCCGGGCCTGCATTGCTCACCAATCTGGTCGGGATCGACGAAGCCGATGTTCGCATCGGCATGGAGCTCGAGGTGCGCTTCGAGGACTCGGCGGCGCGCACGTGATCCCGGTCTTCACCCCCGCCGCGGCGCAGAGCGGCGCGTGAGCCGCCGCGGTCGCCATCGTCGGCGTCGGCTACTCCGACGTCGGCCGCAACACCGGACTCAGCGAGCGTCACCACGCCGCCCAGGCCGCCGTCCGGGCCCTCGAAGACGCCGGGCTGACCGCCAAGGACATCGACGGCGCGTCCACCTGGGGCGGCGACGCCATCGACTTCGCCTGGATGATCGGGTTCGAGCCGCTCAACTGGAACCTCAACGTCGGCGTCTCCCCCGCGTTCATCACACCCGCGTACCACGCGGCGATGGCCGTCGCGAACGGCCATGCCGACACGGTGATGGCGTTCCGGATCATGATGCAGCAGCCGCCGAGCGCCGCGCTCGCCGCCGGCGGCGCGATGCTCGGCAGCACCGAGCCCGGCCGACACCCAGTTCCAGCACCCGTACGGCGACTTCTCCCCCACCCAGTGGGCCGGTTTGATGATGAACCGCTACATGCACGAGACCGGCACGACGGAGGAGACGTTCGCCACCTTCGCCGAGATCCAACGCGTCGTACGCCGCTGCTCAACGAGACGCGCTGCAGAAGGCCCCGCTCACCGCGGAGCGACTATCTCGCCACTGCCCTACATCACCAAGCCGCTGCGCCTTCTCGACTGCGACTACCCATGCGACTCCGGCTCGGCGGTGATCTTCACGACCGAGGAACGGGCCCGTGATCTCCGCCAGCCGGCGGTGTTCGTCGAAGCCTCCGCGCTCTCGGCGATCCACGACATGAACTTCGAGATCATGCCGGACATGGTCCGCACCGCCCCGCGCACTGCGGCGAGCTGCTGTGGTCTCGGACCGATCTCAAGCCGGCGGATGTCGACACCGCCCACCTGTACGACGGGTTCAGCGTCATCACGTTCCAATGGCTCGAAGGCCTCGGGCTGTGCCCGCCCGGGCAGGCCGGCCCGTTCATCGCGGCGGGCAATACCCGCCTCGGCGGCAACTGCCGACCAACACCGACGGCGGCGCCATCAACGTCGGCCGCCGCCACGGTGCCAACTTCTGCATCGAAGCCGTCCGCCAGCTCCGCGGCCAGTGCGGCGACCGCCAAGTCCCGACGCTGAAGTCTCGGTGTGGGCGAACGCCGTCGGCCCGTTCGCGGGCGCGATGCTGCTCACCAAAGGATGACCGTGACCATTCATCGGGAAGTCGATCTCGATATCTTCGCCAAGGAGGCCGAGGCATTCCTGTCGGTCCACACGACCGAGCCGTGTCGGGCACGCCTGAATGGGGTGTCGGCGACGACACGCTGTCGGGATACGCCGCACGCTCCGAAGAGGACGAACGTGAGCGGGTGCGGCTCGCCAAGGAGTGGAAAGCACTCGAATTCGACGCCGGGTTCGGCTGGATCTCGGGTCCCCCCGAGTTCGGTGGGGCCGGCCTGACCGCCGAGCACGACCGCATCTATCTCGAGATGCGCAACCAGTACGACATCGCCGACCTCAGCGTCTACGGCATCAGCCTCGGCATGGTCGCCCCGTCGTTTCTCAAATTCGGCGGGTCCGATGTGCGGGCCGTCGTCCCGTCGATGTCCCGCGGCGACCTGATCGGGTGCCAGTTGTTCAGCGAACCGGGGGCCGGTTCCGACGTCGCCGGGTTGTCGACGCGCCGAGCGCGACGGTGACGAGTGGGTGCTCAACGGTCAGAAGGTATGGACGTCCGTTGCCCATCTCGCCGACTGGGGTCTGCTGCTCGCCCGCTCGAATCCCGACGCCCCCAAGCACAAGGGCATCACCGCCTTTGCCGTCGACATGAAAGCGCCGGGGGTCGAGGTGCGACCGTTGAAGATGATGACCGGCGGCACCGAGTTCAACGAGGTGTTCTTCAACGACGCCCGCATCCCCGACACCCACCGACTCGGAGACGTCGATTCGGGCTGGGGGGTGGCGATCTCAACGCTGATGAACGAACGGGCGCTGGGTGCCTCGGGCGGCGACATCTTCGGCGTCAACCGTTCGCTCGAACGCCTGCGAATGCTCGCCTCCCAACCCGGCATGGGTGGCGACGACCCGCTCGTGCGCCAGGGCATCGCCAAGGCCTATTCGATGGCCGAAACCATCCGCTACCAGGCCAACGCCGCCGACGCCCGCCGGCAAGCCGGGTTACCGCCCGGCCCCGCCGAGTCGCTGTTCAAGCTGGCCAGCACCGAAACCCTGCGGCTGATCACCCACCTCGCCGGCCAAATTCTCGGAGCCCACGTCACCGCCGACACCGGCGAGTGGGGCCTCTACTCCTGGACCGACCAAATCCTCACCCGCCCCGCCATGGGCCTCGCCGGCGGCAGCGACGAAATCCTGCGCAACATCCTCAGCGAACGCGTCCTCGGCCTCCCCAAAGAGCCCGGCCTCAGCTGACTCCTGTTAACCCACCAGTCGAGCGCCATCTTATAGACCTCAAATACGGTCCGGCAGGGAGGCATGAAATGGTGCTAAAGTGCTGGCAAATACTTGTTTCTTCTGTCGAATTCGCGTAGACTCGTACATATGTTCGCAGCGTTCCTCGACGAGCTGAACGACTACGATCATCGTGGGCTGGTCCTTGCGTTTCAACAACTTGACCAGCAACGTCGGGCCATCGAAGCCCAGCTTGCTGGGCTGGTCGACTTCGCGGCCCGTCGCAGTTTTCATCGTATCGATCACCACGCTTCGATCCGTGGATGGATGAAGGCTCACACAAACTGCTCCGACGTTGAGGCATCGCACCTGGTCCGTCTTGGTCGGTTGATTCACGAAATACCTGACGCTGGAACACTTCTCCACGACGGTGAGATCGGCATCGGCCAAGCCTCGGAACTCGCCAAAGCCCGTCGCAACCCACGGTGCGGCGATCAACTTGCCGAGATCGCACCGACCTTGCTGCAGGCACGCCGCGACACTCCCGTTCGCCGACTTCCGACTGTGCGTTCAACGCTGGAAGCTGCTCGCTGATCCCGATGGTGCATACAAAGACCGCGCCCACAACCACGAGATCCGCGACGCATCAGTCCACGAATCCGAAACCGGGCTCCACCTACGCGCCGAGGGCGGAACTACCGCGGTCGCCAACGAAATGCTCGAAATCTTCGAACGGTTCCGTACCGCCGAATTCCTCACCGACTGGGACACCGCCGTCACCAAGCACGGCCCCAACCCCACCGCCGTCCAACTCGCCCGTACCGACGCCCAACGCCGCTTCGACGCGTTGGCTGCGATCTTCCGCGCCGCGGCGGGCGCTCCGCTCGATGTTCGAGCACCCGAGCCAACCGTGAACATCGTGGTCGATCAACAGACGTTCGAAGACCACCTCGCCCAGTTGATGAAGGACCCGGAGGAGGTGCTCCACTACTCCCCCGTCGCCGCGCCGAACGACCCATTCACCCGGCGGTGCGAGACAGCCAACGGCACGCTGCTCCACCCCGACGACGTGCTGGCAGCGAGCCTGATCGGCCACGTCCGACGAGTCGTCTACGACTCCACCGGCACTGTCATCGATCTCGGTCGGCGACGACGCTTGTTCACCGGTGCGGCCCGCGAGGCCGTCATGTTGCAAGCCCAACGATGTTTGTGGCCCGGATGCGACCTGCCGGCCAGTCGATGCGAAGCCGATCACATCAAACCCTGGTCAGCCGACGGCCCGACCACACCGGTCAACGGCGCACCTGCCTGCCCCCGCCACAACCGAGCCAAAAACCGTGGGTTCGCCACCCGCCGCGATGCTCAAGGTCGCTGGCACGTCTACCGACCCGACGGATCCGAACTCACCGAGCCGTCAGCAAGCGAGACGTCGCTGGCAGCTTGAGCCCGGGCTGCGACCAACATCACCCAATGATCGGCCAGCGACGAGGCCTCAGAACTCCCACGGATGGAAAAAGCCGACGCCGAGGATGTTGACGATCCCGGCGGACATGTCGAGCGATACCTCGGTGATCTTGGTGCCGCTCAGGTCGACGAGATCCAGGCCATAACCCGTCGGGACGACGAGCCCGCGACCACCGGGGAGGAACCGGACGGGCACTCGGTCATCGTCACCGAGCCAAGCCTGGTCCGACGCTCGTGCGACGTCCGCCATGGTGCTGCCGGTGTTGGTATCGATCAGCGATATGTCGCCGTTCACGCTGACGGCGACCAATGGCCCGTCGGGTTGAAATCGAAAGCGGCGCTCGGCTCCGTCTGCGTCGCGAGTGAGTCCGAGGTCGACTGTGGTGTCGTCAAGGTGACCGAACACGTGACATTCCTGGTCGGCCTCACACCGGACCTCGGCGAATCGGCCGGCCTCGACCGGGCCGAGCGCGTTGTCGGCGAGCGGCGTCCGCGAGCCGTCGGGTTCCACGACCACCAGGTGTTGGTCCTCTCGGCGGATCACCGGGCGGCCATCGGCCATCGACCCGTAGAGCTCAGATCCGATGGCGAATTCGTGGACGACTCCGGTCGAGCTGCCGAGGCTGTCGAAGAGTTCGACTCTCGACGGGTCGAAGCCTCGCGCCCACAGGCCTCCATCGGGTCCTTGCGCAGTGCGGCCGTTCAAGGCCTCTTCCCAGCCCCGCAGTCTCAGCCGCCGAGGCCTCGGGGGGCGGCGCCGAGCATCTTGCGCAGGCCCAAGCCGACCTCATTGATGTCGAGAGCTTCGCCGGACTTGGCGGTGTACGACTCCGCGATCGACCACGTCTGCACCCGGCTGAGCGTGGCTCCGTCGACGCGCAGCACCTGGCCGCTGAGCCAGCCGGACTGCTCGCTGCACAGCCAGGCCACCACGGGGGAGGCGTTCGCCGGGTCGAGCGGGTCCCAGCCGCTCGATTTGTCGGCCGAGCGCCCGATGGTGGCCAGCATCCGCGTCGCGGCGATCGGCGAGATGGCGTTGGCGGTCACGCCGTAGCGCTCCATCTCCATCGCCGTGATCAGCATCATCGTGGCGATCGCCGACTTGGCCGGGCCGTAGTTGGTCTGGCCGATATTGCCGAACAGGCCCGCCCCCGAGGTGGTCGAGACCACCCGGCCCGACACCTTGTGACCGGCTTTCACCCGGTCACGCCAGTAGGTGCACGCGTGGCGGGTCAGGGCGAACGAGCCTTTCAGATGGACCTCGATCACCGAGTCGAAGTCGTCCTCGCTCATCGCCGTCATCATCCGGTCGCGGAGGAATCCCGCGTTGTTGACCACGGCGTGCAAGTCGCCGAACTGCTCGACGGTGCGGGCGACCAGCCCCGCCATGCCGTCCCAATCACTGACCGAGGTGCCGTCGGCGACCGCCGTGCCGCCCATCGCCTCGATCTCGGCGACCACCTCGTCGGCGGGTGCCACGGCGTTGTCCTCGGCCTCACCCCGCAGACCGACGCCGAGGTCGTTGACCACGACCGTCGCGCCCGAGCGGGCCAATTCGTGGCAATGGGCGCGGCCGAGTCCCCGGCCCCCGCCGGTGACGATCACCACTCGTCCATCGAGCAATCCCATGCTGTCGTCCCTTCGTTGCGGCGCCGAGACGCCACCGGTTCAGCTGATTCGGTCGAGTAGATCGCGGGCCATACCGGCCATATCGATGACTCGTTGTGAGAGGTGGGCGAAGTCGACATCGGTCGAGGCCATCTGGGCGCTCTCGTAGCGGCGCTTGACGCCCTCGGCGATGACCGCGATCTTCCAGTGCTGAAATGCCTGGTAGTACTCGATGTTCGACACGTCGAAGCCAGTCTGTTCGGCGTAGCGGGCGGTCACCTCGGCCCGTGAGGCGAACCCGGGAGCTTTCGTCGGCGGCACCTGCATCAACACCTCGGGCGTCTTCTCGTGCGGTTCGCCCCAGCTGTTGAGCAGGAAGCCAAGGTCGGCGGGCGGGTCGCCGAGGGTCCACAGTTCCCAATCGAGCACCCCGGTCAATGTGCCATCGGCGGCGAACATCACGTTGCCCATCCGGTAGTCGGAGTGCACGATGCCGGTGTAGTGCTGCTCGGGTTGGGTCGCCACCAACCGGTCGTGCAGCGCATCCATCAACGGCAGTTCCCGGGTCTTGTTCTGCTGCCACAGCGCCCCGATCCGCTTCAGCTGCCGATCGAGGAATCCGTCCCGCCGGGCCAATGTTCCCAACCCGACGGCATCGATGTCGACAGCGTGGAGCGCGGCGAGAACGTCGACGATCTGCTCACTCGCCCGCCGACGCGATGCCGCGGTCGCCAGGCACCGGTCGGCGCGCGACGGGTTCTCGACAACCTCACCCTCGACGTGTGACATCAGATAGAACGGCGAGCCGTTCACCGTCTCGTCATCGCACAATGCCAGGGCGCGCGGCACCGGTACTTCGGTCTCGCCCAGGGCACCGATCACGACGAACTCGCGGGCCATGTTGTGGGCGTTGCCCGGTTTGGCTCCCAGCGGAGGCCGCCGCATGACGTAGGTGCGACCCGCCGCGTCGTCGGCAAAGTAGGTGATGTTCGAGTGTCCACCGCTGATCAACGTGAACGTCACCGGCGGCACGAGACCGTTGATATGGGCGGCCAACCACGCCTCGACCGGTGCGTGATCGATTCCCGGCGGATCGATGCCCGGCGGATCGGCGGCGGCGGTGGTGGGGACGGTCATCGGGCGGTCATTGGGGGGTCATCCCACGAGGTTCCGGCGCAGCAGCTTGCCGTTGGCGTTACGCGGCAACTCGGCGACGAATTCGACGATCGTCGGCACCTTGAAGTGGGCGAGCCGGTCCCGCACCTGGGCCTTGAGCTCCCCGTCGGTCGGCGGCGCGAGCGGATCGGCGGCAACGATGACAGCCTTGACCACCTCGCCCCAGCGCCGGTCGGGGACCCCGACCACGGCCGCTTCCCGCACCCCCGGGTGGTGCATCAGTGCAGCCTCGATCTCGACGGGATAGATGTTCTCGCCACCGCGAATGATCCGGTCGTTGACCCGTCCGTGGAGGCTCACATACCCATCGGGGTCAAGTCGCCCAAGGTCGCCCGAGCGTCGCCAGCCATCGGCGTCGGAGACGAACGCATGCGGGGCGCGCACCGCGATCTCACCGATCCCTTCGGCGTCGGGTGACTCGACCCGCAGCTCGATTCCTGCCGGGGGCCGACCCACGGTCTGTAGCAACTTCGTTCGACCATCAAGCGCGGCGAGGTGGTCATCGTGGCTGAGCGCGCAGATCGGGCTGACCTCGGTCTGACCGAAGATCTGCACGAAGCGGGTGTGGGGCAACTCGGCCAGCGCCGCAGTGAGCGTGTCGGGATGGATCGGCGAAGCCCCGTATTGGAGCACCCGCGGCTGAGAGTCGGCGAGCGCCCCGGCATCGAGCAGGATGTCGATCATCGTCGGCACCAGGAGTGCGACGGTTGCCCCGAGCCGGCCGGCCTCCTGCCACTTCTCGATCGAGAACCAGTCTTGCGGGATGATCGCCGCGCCGACGGCGAGCACCGTATACGCCATGCTCACCCCGGCAGTGTGGGAGAACTGCGACGCAGAGCAATACCGATCACCAGGGCCGATGCCCATCGTCCCGGTGTAGATGTCGACCCGGGCGAGGAGTTGACGATGCGCGGCAGAGATCGGTTTGGGCAACCCGGTCGTCCCCGAAGTGTGGACGATGAAGGCCACATCATCCAGCCCGACATCGACGTTCGTCACGGCCCATCGGGGCGGATCGCCGAGGACCGCAACAGACGCCCCGACCAGAGCAGCGGTCTCGTTGGCCCGTGCCTCGCTGCGGGCGTCGGCGATGATCACCGTGGCCCCGAGCGCGGCGATGGCCGCGGCCAGATCGTCGGCCGGGAGTTTGGTTCCCAACGGGGCCGGCACGCGGCCCGAGAGCGTCCCGCCGACGACCAAGGCGATCGCCGCGGCCGACTCGTCGACGATCATCGGCACGACCGCCCCGCGTGCAAACCCCAGTTCGTCGAGCCACCGGGCTGCTCCGCCCGCTCGTTCAGTGAGCTCCCGGCCCGACCAGGTGAACGCCGAGGTGATGATCGCCGGTTCGTCGGACTCGGCCCACAGGGCGCGGAAGCGATCGTTCCAGGTCGTCACCCGCGACCGTCCAGACCACCATGAACCCAGCGCCCCATCACGCCACCGTAGCCGCCCGGCATCCGAGCGGAGAAGGGCCATCGCATTCGTTGACACAACTGTCAAGTCGGCAATACTGGCGTCGCCGATTCCGTTGTCGCGAACCAGGAGCACCCATGTCGTACACGTCCACGCCCCACGTCCTCGTCGAGCAGGACGGGCCGGTCACGATCATCACCCTCAACAACCCCGACATGCGCAACGCGTTCCTCGACGACATGCACGAAGCAATGCAGACCATCTGGAACGAACTCGCTGTCGACAACTCGGTGCGAGCCGTGGTGATCACCGGGGCAGGCAAGGCCTTCAGCGCCGGTGGCGACATTCCCGGCTTCATCCGCAACTTCGAGGACATCGACTATCGCCGCGCATCGCTGCGCGGGGCGAAGCGGTTGATGGACGCGATGGCCGAGTTCCCCAAGCCGCTGGTTGCAGCCGTCAACGGGGCCGCCGTTGGACTCGGCTGCAACGTGGCGCTGCTCGCCGACCTCGTGCTGATCGGCGAGAGCGCCTTCTTCGCCGACACCCATGTGGCCATCGGGCTGGTCGCCGGTGACGGTGGGGCGGCGTTCTGGCCGCTCTACATGGGCATGCTCAAGGCCAAGGAATACATCATGCTCGGTGACCGCATCCCGGCGAAGCTGGCCGTCGAGATCGGCCTGGCCAACCGCGCCGTCGCCGATGCCGACTTGATGCCCGAAGCCCTGAAGCTCGCTCACCGTCTGGCCGCGCTCCCTCGCCAGGCCGTGCAAGAGACCAAGCGTGCGCTCAACATCCACATCCAATCGGCGATCAACCTCGTCGCTCCGTTCGCCCTGTCTGCCGAGGCCGAGTCGTTCGCCACCGAAGACATCCGCAACACCATCGAAGGCTTCAAGAAGCAGAAGTAGCCGCGGGCCCACGGGCCCGCGAGGCGGCGGCTACGCGGTGATCAGCGGGAAGAGGCCGTCGGCGTCGACATCCACCAACTCGTCGCGCCACAGGTCGGCTCGCTGGTATTCATGACGCCAGGACCAGAGGCGTCGTGACAGGTGATGCAGCGGGTACTCCCTGGTCACGCCCATCGCACCGTGGGCTTGGTGGACGGCGCGGGAGGCGAGGACCGCCGCGTCATCGACGATGACTCGCGCCGCGGCGACGTCGATGCCGTGGGTCCCACGGGCGATGGCGCGGGTCGCCAAGTCGGCGGCCATCGAGGCGCGCACGCTGCATTGGGCGGCCACCACCAGGTGTTGTTGCACGGCTTGGAACGCTGCGACCGGCTTGCCGAATTGGCGACGGGTCGCGGTGTAGTCGACGGCGAGTTGGGCCATCGCCTCGATCGCCCCGGCCGACAACAGCATCCGGCTCAGCGATCCGCGGCGGAGCAGCTCCTGCCCATCGACCCCGGCCGACGCCACGCCCATCTCGACGTCATCGGCCGCGACGTCGACCGAGACCGTGTCGCGCGGCTCGCCCGCCATGTTCGCCCCCGGCATGATCGTGACCTCATCGGGCCGTAGCGAGAGCACCGACGGCACGCCTCGATCGTCGACGAGCGCGACGATCCGATCGGCCGCCGACGCCCAGGCGACGGTCGACGATCCGACGAGGCGTCCGCCGATCAGCTTGACCGCCTGAGGGTCGGGGATCACCGCAGCCGCGCCGCTCGGGAGTTCGAGTGCTGCGCTGGCGAGCAGCCAGCCCGCGAGCATGCCGGTCTCGGCCAGCGGAATCGGCGCCGCATGGGCCCCAGCTGCTCGCACGAGCGCCGCGGCGTCGTACAACGATCCGCCCGAGCCACCGGCCGCTTCGGGGACCGACACCCACGGAAATCCGGCCTCGACGACCGCATCCCAGACCGTCGGCGCCCATCGTGCGCCCTCGGCCGCTTCCACGGCGTCGAAGGTGCAGCGCGAAGCCGTCGCGGCGAGCAGCTATCGCCGTTCGCTCATCGCGTACCTGCCGACGACCGAGCACTTCGGTGCCGCCGGATCGTAACTCGGGCCCGTGAGGGTCGCCGACATCAGCAACTGGTTGAACAGCGACGAGTTGTTGGAGTTCGGCTCGAAGTCGACCAATTCGAGCACCGCGTTGAGAATGTCCTGTTCAAAGCGGGTGCCCATCTCTTTGACGAGCGCCGCCTCGGTCGATGGGGCACCACCCGTGTCGATGGAACGGGCGACCGACAGGGAGAGATTGTGCAGCAGCCAGTAGTTGGCCACGGCGTCGCCGAGCACCCGCCGAGCCGACTCGCCGGTCACCCCGCCAGTTCTCTCGCCGCACATCCGCAGGTTCTCCTCGACGATCAGGAAGGTGCTCAGCCAACGATCGGGACCGCCGCGTTCGAAGGCCAGTTCCGACGTGTTCTGCGTCCAACCGGCGCCGATCTCGCCGAGGACCAACTCGTCGGGAACGTACACCTCGTCGAGCACCACCTCACAGAAGTCGTCGGTGCCGTCGATGAATGGGATCGGGTTGGCGTTGACCCCGCGGCCTCGCAGGTCGACGATCAGTTGCGACAAACCCTGGCGGCGATCCGTGACCTGATCGACCGGCGTCGTGCGGCACAGCACGACGAACCAGTCGTTGACGTTGGCCCATGTCGTCCAGATCTTGGTGCCTTCAATCACCCAACCGTTGCCATCCCGCGTCGCCTTCGTCGAGATCGACGCCAGGTCGCTGCCGCTATCGGGCTCGCTCATCCCGATCGAAAACGACAGCTCGCCGCTACAGATGAGCGGCAGGAACCGTTGCTTTTGTTCCTCGGTGCCGTAGCGGGCGAGCACCGCCCCGGTCTGGCGGTCGGCGACCCAGTGATGACCGACCGGCGCTCCCCAGCGGAGTAGTTCCTCGGTGACGACGAACCGGTCGACGGCCGACCGATCGTGGCCGCCATAGCGGGTCGGCAGGCTCATCCCGAGCCAGCCGCGGGCGCCGAGCTTGCGGGAGAACACCGGGTCTTTCGCCGCGTTCATCCCCAGGCCGGGGTGAACGAGCCGCGGTGGCAGTTCGGCGGCGAGAAACGCTCGCACCTCGGTTTGCAACGCCCGTTCGGCATCGGTCAGCTCGGTCATCTCGAAGCGGATCAACGGAACCACCCCCGTTGGAGCCCTGGATCGATCGACACCCCGGCGAAGGACGGTGCCCGCTTCTCGGTGTAGCTGGCGACCCCTTCGAGGAAGTCTGCGCTCTGCGCCGCCTCGGAGTTGGTCACCAACGCCTGGAGGCGGGACTCTTCCGCGGTTCGCTCGTAGTCGGCGAGCACCTGGCGTTTGATCGCCGCCATCGAGGCGGGCGAACAGTTCGACGCCAGGTCGCGGGCATAGGCGAGTGCCGTCAGCAGCAGGTCCTCGGGCGGGACGACCTTGTTGACCAGGCCCATCGCCAGGGCCTCATCGGCGAGAACGACCCGACCCGAGAGCAGCAGGTCCATCGCGTTTGCCGCTCCGACGATCCTCGGGAGCAGCCACGAGATGCCGTTCTCGGCGGCGAGACCCCGCCGGGCGAACGCGGTGGTGAATTTGGCCGTCGACGAGGCGAACCGGATGTCGGCGCACGACGCCTGGATGAAACCGATGCCGGCGGCCGGGCCGTTGATTGCGGCGACGATCGGCTTGGGAATGAAGCGCGCCGTCGTCATCGGATATCGCCGTTCCGATGCCATCGGCTTGCCCGAGCGAGCCGATGCCTCAAGAGCGAGCATGTCGAGCCCCGGGCAGAACGCCTTGCCGTGACCGGTGACGACGATGACCTTCACCGCCGGGTTCTTCGACACCTCGATCAACGCCCCGAAATAGGCCTCTTCAAGCTCGATCGTCCAGGCGTTGTTCCGCTCGGGCCGATGCCAAGTGAGCAGGAGCACCCCGACGTCGTCCAGTTCACTGAGCACTTCGTCTGCCATCGGCCCCATCCCTCGCGTCCGTGGTTCCCGCTTGACATTACTGTCAAGTAGGTTCCCCGACCGACCCGACAAGGAGTACCCGACGCGATGGGCGATCTGCTGCAACCTTCCGACGAGGGCGTCCACGAGCCCGGACCCGAGATCAATTGGAACGAGAGCCGCTAC
Source organism: uncultured Actinomycetes bacterium (assembly GCA_963847945.1). Lineage (GTDB taxonomy): Bacteria > Actinomycetota > Acidimicrobiia > Acidimicrobiales > Ilumatobacteraceae > JANMJD01. The sequence goes on along the minus strand of CAWKBX010000019.1, from coordinate 78,274 downwards.
GTCGACTTCTACGACACCACGACCGGGGTCGGTGGATGGCTGCGGATCGGCAACCGTCCGAACTCCGGATGGGCCGAGATGTCGGTGGTCGTCAACCTGCCCGATGGCCGCACCGCGTTCTTCTTCGAACGCGCTGCGATCACCAGCAACACGATGCGGTCGGGCAACCAGTCATGGTCGATCGTCGAACCATTCGTATCAACCCGGGTCAGCTACCACGGTCCAGTGATGCTGCTCGACAACGGCTGGCAGATGACCAATCCGAAGGTCGCCTTCACCACCGCGGCGCGGGTGGACTGTTCGATCGAACTCGACGTGACATCATTCGGCATCGGCTCGGTGATGGGGCAGGATCAGGACCAACACCAGCTGATCTTCCTACCCGGCCAGGCCGACTGGCACTACCAACACCTGTGCCGCTCCACCGGCACCGTGACCGTCGGCGACCAGTCGTGGTCGGTCAATGGCATGGGCGCCAAGGACCACTCATGGGGGCCGCGCAACTGGCATGCCAAGATCTATTTGCGCTGGTTGATCGGCATGGTCGACGACAACTTCGGCTTCCTGCTCACCCGGGCGGTCGGCCCGACCAAGCAGACCCGTAGCGGCTGTGTATGGCACAACGGCCAGTTCCACATCGTCGACGACTTCACGATGTCCAACGCCTACGCCGCCGCGCCTCACTACGAGCTACGGGCGACCGACGTGACCATTCGCAGCGGTTCGCGAACCTGGGCTGCTCACGGCGAACCCAGATCGTGGGTACCCCTGCGCCACCGTCAACCCGACGCGTCGGGCATCGAGCAAACCCTGCGCATCGTCAAATCCCCCACCACCTGGACCATCGACGGCCAACCCGGCGCCGGCATGTGCGAATACCACGACCTGATCGTCGACGGCCTCCCCGTAGCCCTCCACGACTGATACTGGCTGGCTCGAGAGCCTTCGATCGGAGCGCGGCCATAAGATCCGCAACCCACTGATGGCTGCAGATGTTGTATCAAACGGTAGCAAACCTCGTCTTCTAGAGGAGTCGCCCCATAGGCCTGGCGGAGTGGCGCTTGAACCCAATCCCGCGAACTTCACCTCGAGCGAGCAAAATGTGACGAACCTAGTATTCATCAGCCACACCTCCGAGATGTCCGACTGCTTGAGCCCATCGGGCTCATTCTCAGCCGTCGGAGCCGTCAAGGACGCCGTTAACCGTTGTCATTTGAACTACGAGGAGCAGGATGCCACGTTTTTCGCCGAGCCACGGCCACCTCGCCAGATGTGCGAACGCCGAGTGGCTGACTGCGACGTCGCAGTCTTCGTAGTCGGCTACGCACGAGGCTCCCAAGTCTCCGGAGCAGGCAAGAAGACATTCGTTGAGCACGAGTTCGACGTCGCTGGCAATAGGAAGATTCCCCGGATCGTCCTCCTGTGGGATCCACCATTCATTCCGCGACGGGACGTCGTGAAGGACGGACTTCAGGAACAGTTGGCCTTCCGGCGGAAGTTGCGGTCCACCTTGACCGTCAGCGCATTCGAGTCGTTCGATGAGGCGGGTCGTCTCTGCGAGGCAGCCCTCCTCGCGGTCGTTCGCGACCACAAGCTGGAGCCGATCGCAACGCCCAAGCGGCCGATGACCGCCGCTGCCGCTGCTGCTGGAATCAAACGTCAGGTTTCTCCCGAGGTCTTCGCCGCGGTGAGGCACGGTTTCTACGCTGCTGTCGAATCGGTCACTGCTGGAGGATCCGCTTCCACTGCGTCGCCGACCGTCCTCGTCGAAGACAATGCGACGCTCGATCACCCCACGACGTAAGACGCCGGACGTTCATTTCGATTGGTGACGATCATGTGGATCACCAGCTTGTATGGACGTCGGCACCAAACGGCGTTCATGTTGAGAGAAAGCCACCAGTGCCTCGCGGTGTTCTGGGGCGGCGATGGCGGTGATCCGACGGGCACGTTCTTCGTCGCCGATGCCGCGGAGGTCGGCGATGCCGTGTTCGGTGACGACGACGCTGACGTCGCTGCGTTGGGTCGAGACGGTTTCCACCTCGGCAACGATTGCCGACGCCCCGGATGTGGTGGTTGAGCGCAGGGCGATCACCGAGATACCGCCGAGCGAGCGAACGGCGCCGGTGCAGAAGTCGGAGTGGCCGCCGATCGAGGTGATCGTGCGCCCGTTGACCCGCTCGACGTTGACCGATCCGTCGAGGCCGACCTGCAGTGCAGTGTTGCAGCCGACAAAGCGGGGAATCGCCGAGATCCGCCCGATGTCGTGGGTCACCTCGATTGGTTGGTGATCGAGCAGCCCCGCGCGGGCGAGGTTGCGGCACGGCTCACCGCCCCACACATACCCCCCGGTCACAGATCCTTTCAGGAGACCCCGTGGCGCGAGTTCGGCCATCGTGTCGGTGACCAGCCCGGTCCAGATCGATACCGGCCGATCGAGAGCGCGGCCGATGCCCTCGGCGATCCCGCCGGGGCCGAACTGCAGCGTCGCGCCATCGGGGATCAACGAGGCGACGAACGCTCCGATCCGCAGGTCGATGTCATCCGCCGGGCGCGAGGCGAACTCGGGCGTGTCGTAGGCGGCGGGTCGGGGGATGGTCGCCACGATGTTGCCTGGGATCAGCGTGCCGCCGAAGTCGAATCCGTCCTCGTCGACTTCGACGACCACGGCCGTCGCCGCGCGGGCCGCGGCCGGACCCCATCCGATCGTCGAACCGAAGGCAAATTCGTCACCCCGACGTACCCCGGTGACGACGCAGATGTCGGGTTCGGCGTGGGTGATCAAGGCAGCGATGGCCGACAGTCGCACCGAGACGGGCGTCAACCGTCCGTCGGCGACGGCCCGGCGCGCCGCGAAACCAGCCATCGTCGCCCGGCCGCGCAGGTCGGGTGATGACATCCACGGATGGTTGTCGAACATGACACCGAGAATGACCTCGGGCATGCCCGACAGCCCGGCGGCCGCGGCGACGACCGACGGCGAACTGCGTGGCTCACCGGGCCCGTCGGCGTAGACGATCAGCGGCCCTCCACCTGCCGCGGTCACGCGGCGGCGGTGGTGATCAGGTCGAGGATCTGCGATGGCCCGAGCGGGAACCGGGTCGGGTGGACGCCGAGATGGGCCAGCGCGTCGTGAATCGCGTTGGCCAACGCCGGGGGAGCGCCGATCGCCCCGCCCTCACCCATGCCCTTGTAGCCACCGATCGACGGCGAGAGTTTGACGATGTGGCCGTACTCGATGTCGGGGATCTCCGGAGCAGACGGCAGCAGATAGTCGAGGAACGTGGTGGCCAGCGGGTTGCCGTCGCTGTCGTAGACCATTTCCTCGAACAGCACGCCCCCGATGCCCTGCACGACACCGCCGGCGATCTGGCCCTCGACGACCATCGGGTTGATCATCTGGCCACAGTCCTCCGAGACGATGTAGCGCAGGATCTTGACCATTCCCGTCGCCGGGTCCACCTCGACGGTGCAGGCGTGCGCGGCGTTCGACCAGGTGAACTGGCCCGGCGGGCGATAGCGGGCGGTGATCTCGAGGCCCTGTTCCATCCCCGGCGGCAACGTGTCGGGCATCATGTACGCCATCGGCGCTATCTGGAAGAACGGCATCGCCTTGGACGGCGTGCCCTTCACCGAGACCACCGAGTTGTTGATCTCGAGGTCATCGACCGACGCCTCCATCGCGTGGGCGGCGATCTGCAAAATCTTGTCGCGCATCCGCAGCGCGGCCGTCTGAGCCGCGCCACCGGCGATCACCGCACTGCGGCTACCACCGGTGCCCGGACCGACCGGGCTCGACGCCGTATCACCCTGGATGAGGACCACATCGTCGATGTCGCAACCGAGATGTTCGGCGACGATCTGCGGGATCGTGGTCTCCAGGCTGTGCCCGTGGTTGCCCGTCGACATCGCCACCTGCACCTTGCCCGAGGGGTCCATCCGCATGATCGCCTGGTCGGATGAGAGCATGCCGAAGGCGATCGCCGAGGGCTCCATGTAGACGGCCATACCCATGCCAAGCAGCCGCCCCTCGGCGCGGGCCGCGGCCTGCATCTCGCGGAACGCCGGTACGTCGAGCATCGCCGCGGCCTGCTCCATCGTCTCGTTGGGCGAGACCGACTCGTCGTAGACCATCGTCATGCAGTTGGTGTACGGCAGGTCTTCCTCGCGCACGATGTTGACCCGACGGAACTCGAGGGGGTCGATGCCGATCTCGTGGGCGACGTGGTCCATCATCTGCTCGCGAGCGACGGTCTCCATCATCCACGGGCCTCGATAGGCCTGCTTGCCGACGGTATTGGTGAACACCGCGGTGTTGCCGGGCAAGATCACCGGGAACTTGTACGGCCCCGGGAAGATGCCCATCGACATCGACGCCGAAGCCCCGCTGCCCGAGGGGAACGTGCCCACGTCCTCCCAGAAGTAGATCTTGGCCCCCATGATGTGACCGTCGGCAGTGACGGCCATCGTGACGTCGATCTCCTCTTCGCGAGCCTGATTGGCGGAGATCAGGTTCTCGCGACGGTCTTCGGTCCACTTGATCGGCGCGGCGGCAAACAGGTGCCCGGCCATCACCACTGCAGCCTCGTCGCGAGTCATCATCATCTTCTGGCCGAAGCCGCCACCGACGTCGCCGGCAATCACCCGCACGCGGGGCTCGGCGATGCCGGTCAGCCGGGCGGCCGACGACTTCCATTCGCTGACGCTTTGGGTCGCCGCCCAGATCTGCAGGTCACCGGCCCACCGGTCGTAGTGGACGATGATGCCGCGGGGCTCCATCGGCACGTTGGTCGCCCGGCATTGGCGGAATCGGCGGCTGACCACATGGGCGGCCGCGGCGAACATCGCGTCGATCTCGGGGACGGCGGGCATCGCCATGTGGTCGATGATGTTCGTACCCTTTTCGGGATGAACGATGTGGGTGTCAGTGGCCGCCTCCCAGATCCCGATGACCGCCGGCAAGGATTCGATCTCGACCTCGACGAGGTCGCAGGCGTCCTCGGCGATGTAGCGATTATCGGCGATGACCAGGGCAATCGGGTCGCCGACGAAACGCACATCGCCGTCGGCGAGCGGATGGGTCGGCGGGTACTTGGTCACCCCACCCAGCTCCGGGGGCGGGCCGAGCATTGTGTGCCAGAACATCTGCACCAGCGGGTTGAGGTCGGCGGCGGTGTAGACCGCGTGCACGCCGGGCAGCGCCCGCGCCGCGGTGGTGTCGATCGAGGTGATCGTGCCCCGGGCAACGTTGGAGCGCACGAAGGCGACATGGAGCATGCCCGGGAGTTGCACGTCGTCGACATAACGACCGTGGCCGCTGAGCAGCCGGGGGTCTTCCAGCCGCTTGACCGCCTGGCCGACGTAGCGTCCGGCGGTGATTGGTTGCGTGGCCATCAGTGCCCACCCCCTGATCCAACGTGAACCGGCAGTCCGGCGGCCTGCCGGGCGGCGTTGATGATCCCCTGGTACCCGGTGCAGCGGCACAGATTGCCCGAGAGTGCGACCTTCAGGTCGTCGTCGGTCGGGTTGGCGTTGTCGGCCAGATACGCCGTCATCGACACGACAATGCCCGGGGTGCAGAAGCCGCACTGCAGGCCATGGTTGTCTTGCATCGCCTGTTGAAACGCACTGAGCGTGCCGTCGACGTTGGCGACGCCCTCGACCGTCGTGATCTCGGCCCCGCCCAGCTGCACGGCGAACAACAGGCACGACCGCACCGCTGCCCCATCGACGATGACGGTGCATGAACCGCACGCGCCGTGCTCGCAACCGACATGGGTACCGGTGAGATGGAGGTCTTCGCGCAACACATCCGATAGCAGTTTGCGCGGCTCGACCGACACCGACCGGTTGGTGCCGTTGACCGTGAACTCGACGGGCGTACTCATGACCGGGCCTCCTGGAGTGCCGCCAAGTTCAGCGCGGCCGCCTTCAGCGCGGCAGTGATCGCTCGGGCAACGATGACGGCGGCAACCTGCTTGCGGTATGCGCCGCTGGCGTGGATGTCGTCGGATGGGCTCAAGCGACTGGCGGCCACCCGTCCCACCTCGGCGACCTCGGCCCCGGACAACAGGGCAGCCTCCGCCTCGGCGGAGCGAATCGGGGTCGAGCCCACCCCGAACATGGCGATCGCCGCCTTGACGACCTTGCCGTCGGCGAGTTGCACCCCAACCGTGGTGCCGGCGAGGGCGAAATCACCATGACGCCGGGCGATCTCTTCGACGGCGAACCCGCTGCCCGAGCCCCATACCGGGAACTCGACGGCCGACAGGATCTCGCCGTCGGCCAACGATGTCTCCCAGGTGGAAACAAAGAAGTCGCTCGCCGCGATCCGCCGGGTACCCGCAGCCCCGGTGGCTTCGACGGTTGCGTCGAGAGCCAGGGCGACGGCGGGCAGCTCGCTGGCCGGGTCGGCATGGGCGATGGAGCCGCCGACCGTGCCCCGGTTGCGGATCTGGAAGTGGCCGATATGCGGCAATGCCTGGGCTACGAGCGGTGCCGCGTCGCGCACGAGCGCGCGCTGTGCTCGGCCGTGGCCTGGCGAACCGTGGCCCCGATGCGCAGGTGTCCGTTCGACCGCTCGATCGAGGCGAGACCGGCAACCCGGTTGAGGTCGACGAGGTGCTCGAAACTGGCCAGACGCAGCGACAACATCGGCACCAGACTCTGGCCCCCGGCCAGCGGCTTGGCATCGTCGCCGTACTCGGCGAGCAGCGCGCCGACCTCGTCGAGGCGCTCGGGAGCGTGATAGCTGAACGCCGCGGGCTTCATCGGCAACCCCCCGAAAACTCTGTTCGTCTCACGAAACAGCCCTTCTCTTGAACGGGATTCACTACCCCATCGACGACTCACACCCCCAGTGCCGTCGGCCGACCCACCTTATTCCTTGACGCGAGTGTCAGACGACTCTCGGGTCTGTCGGACTGGCTAAGTTCGAGGCGTGAGCAACGATCTGGTCGCCGAGTATCGACGCGATGGTTATGCCTGGCGGCCCGACGTCCTGGCATCCGCCGAGGTCGACGTGCTCAACGCCGAGACTGCTCGATTGCTGGCCGGTGACCGCCCACCCGAGCGGTTCATCGTCGAGAAGGACGCGACGACCGTGCGCACTGTGGCGAATCCGCAGCTGTATAGCGACGTCTTCGGCCGACTGGTGCGTCACCCGGCATTGCTGGCCGCCGCCCAAGCGCTGCTCGACGACGACGTCTACGTCTTTCAGGTCGGGGTCAATCTCAAGGCGGCCTTCAACGGCGATGTGTGGTTCTGGCACCAGGACTACCCCGGTTACTTCTACGACGACCACATCCCCGCGGCCCGCATGGTCAACACGCTGATCTTCCTCGACGAGGTCACCCACCTCAACGCCCCCATGATGATGGTCCCCGGCTCGCACCACCATGTGCCGCCACGGCCGTCGGTGTCGGCGAAGGGCACGTCGCATGCGTTTCGCTACGCGGATGACGACACGATCAGAGATCAAGTCACGCTGGGCGGAATCGTCGCCCCGACCGGCTCGGCCGGCTCGGTGATCTTCATGCATGTCAACACGCTGCACGGCTCGACCGCCAACCTGTCGCCGTGGCCGCGTCGGCTCGTCACCCTCACATACAACGCGATGTCGAACAAGGCGACCAGCCCCAGCGTGCGACCTCGCCACATCGTCCCCGACGACCGCGACATGCCGGCGCTCACCGCACTGGCGGCCGACTGCCTGTCCTGTCTCGCTCCCCCGATCGGCCCCCGATGACCCTCTCGTTCGACACCCAACTCGCCAGCGACGACGAACTCCACGCCGCAGCTCGACCGACGTGGGCGACGGTCGACCTCGGCGCGATCTCCCACAACGTCGCGCTGATCCGCGAGCGGGCCGGGCGACCGATCAAGTTGCTGATGCCGGTGAAGGCCAACGCGTACGGCCACGGCGCCGCAGTCGTCGGCTGCCATCTGGAGTCGCTCGGGGTCGACGGCCTGGCAACCGCCAACGTCGACGATGCCGTCGCCATCCGCCGGGCTGGGGCCGTACTGCCGATCCTGTTGTACGGCGCTCACCTACCTGCCGGGACCGAGTACCTCGTACGCCACGACCTGACGCCGACGGTCTACTCGACCGACAACCTCGCCGCGATCAGCGGGCTGGCGACAGCCACCGGACGGGCGATCAATGTCCATCTGAAGGTCGATGCCGGGATGGGTCGACTCGGGGTGCGGCTCGACGAGACCGTGGCCTTCGCCCGCCACATCGCCGCGGCACCCGGCGTCCACCTGGAGGGGATATATACCCACATTCCGTTCTCCGACGACGTCGGTGCCGCCTGGTCGCAGCGCCGTCTCGCCGCGTTCACCGAGGTCGTGCGGGCGATCGAGGCCGAGCGGGGAACGCCGGTCGAGTTCGCTCAGGCGGCTGCCAGTTCGGTGATCTCGCAGGACTTCGATGCGTCGGGGCTCAACACCATCGCCCCTGGTCACCTCACATTCGGGCTGCACCCGATGTCCGGTGCTCGCGCCGAAATCGTCGGGTTTCGCAAGGCGTTGACGTCGTTGCAGGCCTCGCTGATTCAGGTGTCAGCCCGCCGCCGCGGCGACGACCTGCCGGGAACCGGCCGCGAGGGACTGACCACGGCGTCGACCGTCGGCGTCATCCTGCTCGGCATGGACAACGGCTATCGCCCAAGCCCAACCGCGCCACCGGCCTACATGCTGGTGCGCGGCCGTCGCTGCCCGGCGCTGTCGGTGTCGGCGGAGTACACGGTGATCAACCTCGATGCCGTGCCCGACGCGGCGGTCGGCGAGACGGTGACGATCGTCGGCTGCGACGGCGACGAAGAACTCGCCGTGGAAACCGTCGCCCAGCAGATGGGCGCGCCGAGCGCCGCCTATTGGATGTTGGGCCTCAAGAACGTGCCGTACCGCTACCTCCCGGCCAACTGAGAGGCCGGCCCCGCTGCGACGGCAGCCCGTCGCGCTACAGCCGTTCGATGATCGTGCCGGTGCCCAGGCCGCCGCCACAGCACATCGAGATCAGCGCGTACCGGCCGCCGGTGCGCTCCAACTCGTACAGGGCGCGGGTCAGTAGGATCACGCCCGACCCGCCGAGGGGGTGACCGACGGCGATCGCCCCACCGTTCGGGTTGACCTTGCTCATGTCGGCACCCGTCTCGTGCGCCCAGGCCAGAACCACCGAGGCGAAGGCCTCGTTGATTTCGAACACGTCGATGTCGCCCATCGACAACCCGGTCCGTTCGAGCAGCTTGTGCGTCGCCGGAATCGGGCCTTCGAGCATCAACACCGGGTCACAACCGACGAGCACCGAGTCGACGACGCGCGCCCGGGCCTTGAGACCGATGTTCGCCGCACCCTCGGGAGATGCCAATAGGATCGCCGCGGCCCCGTCACTGATCTGCGACGACGTGCCGGCGGTGTGGATGCCGTCCGGCGCGTTGGTCCGCAGACCGGCCAGCCCTTCAAGGGTCGTCGCCCGCAGCGCCTCGTCGCGCCCGAAGACGCGAGTCTCCCCGGTTGGCGCCCCGTGCTCGTCATATGTCGGAACCTCGATCGGAGCGATCGATCCGGCGAACCGGTCCTCGGCCCATGCCGTCGCCGCCCGAGCCTGCGAGCTGTAGCCCAACTCGTCGGCCGCCTGGCGGGTGATGCCGTACTTTGTGGCGATCCGCTCCGCCCCGTCGAACTGGGTCGTTGCCTCATAGACATCGGCATAGGTGCCTTCGCGGGGCATGCCGAACACCCCGTTGGCCCCCATCGCCCCGAACGGGACCGACGACATCGTCTCGACCCCGCATGAGATCGCCACATCGGCCAGTCCGCTGCCGACCAGGCCATGGGCCACGAGGTTGGCCTCTTGCGACGACCCACACTGCGAGTTGACCGTGGCCGCCGGGACCGCTTGGGGAAGGCCCATCGCCAGCCAGGCATTGCGGGCAACGTTGGCACTCTGCGCGCCGACCTGCTGGACGCAGCCTCCGACGATGTGGTCGACCACCATCGGATCGATCGCGTTGCGATCGATGATCGCCTTTTGCACCGTGCCCAGCAGATCGTTGGCGTGGGTGCGGGCCAGCGTGCCGTTTCGTCGACCGATCGCGGAACGCACCGCATCGAGAATCAGGACTTCACCCATCGTTCCTCCCAGGTCATTTGCCTATCGGTCCATCGTTGTTGAGGACCCATCGGTGTTGACACTTGTGTCAAGTTCAGAGTATCAATTCGCCGCGCTCATCGCCGCGTGCGAGCCTGGACCGATGCAAGCAGTTTCGGCGGCGTCGGCGCGCTCGTGGCGCGACCCGGTGCCGGCGTACTGGTCGACTTTCATCGCCATCGGGATGGCGCTCAGCGTCCTCGGCCCGGCGCTCTCGCAGCTGCGTGACACGGTCGGCACCGACAACGGCGGTATCGCCATCCTCTTCGTCGCCCAGTCGCTCGGGTACCTGATCGGCCCGCTGACCTTCGGCCGCCTGTTCGACCGCGACCTCGGTCACGCGATGATGCTCGCCTCGCTCGGGGTGATCGTTGTCGCCATCAGCCTGCTGCCTTCGGTCGACTCGCTGCCGGGGCTGTTCGTGATCTGCGCGCTCAACGGACTGGGCTGCTCCATCGTCGACACCGGTGGCAACACGCTGCTGCTGTGGGCCCGGCGAGGCACCGACTCGGCTCCGGCCATGAATGTGCTCCACCTGTTGTTCGGAGTCGGCGCCCTCAGCGCCCCCCTGCTCGTCGACGTCGGGCTGCGTACCGCGGTGACGGTCAACACGGTGGTCGCCTTCGCCGTCGGCGGGTTCCTGGCGACCCGCACCCAGCCGTCGTGCGAACTCGGCGTGCGCCCCGCCGCCGACGGAGCCGCAGCCGACCCCCGGATGCTGGCGCTGGTGACGATGTTCTTCGTGCTCTACGTCGGCGTCGAGATCGGCTTCGCCGGCTGGATCCATACCTACGCCGAGGAGATCCGCCTTCCGGGCAAGTCGGCGCCGGCCCTGCTCACGGCCCTGTTCTGGGCCACGTTCACCGTCGGCCGGTTGATTGCCGTGCCGGTCTCGCGGCGTATCGGCCCCTACGCGATGGTGCTGTGGTCGTCGGTGATCGCTGTGGTCGCTGCGTTGCTGCTGACCATCGGTGACTCGGCGACAGCAATGGTGTGGATCTCGACCGGTCTGTTCGGGATCGGCGTGGCGGCACAGTTCCCGATGATGGTCAGCTTCGCCGACGACCACCTCCACCTGTCGGGCTCCGACACCGCCTGGTTTGTCGCCGGCGCCGGAGCCGGTGGCTTGATGATGCCGTGGGTCATCGGCCAGATCTTCGACATCCACGGAGCGACGGCGATGCCGGTGACCGTGTTGGGCTTCACCGTGGTCACCCTCGCCTGGTTCGTCGTGACCGCTCGAGCGCTCCACGCCACCGCGTCTACCTCGGCACCTGCCTCTGCCTTCGGCTAACGCCGTCGGGCTCGGGCCATCAGGTTCGAGCCGCCGCAGATCAGGTACCCGTCCATACCGGGGGGCGTTTTGGGCGAAGGCGATCGCACCTTCACGGGCATCCGCGCTGGCGAACACCGGGCCGACCACCTGGCCAATGTGCGAGGAAGGGTCGTCGCCCAATTCCTCGAGCATCAACCGCTTGGTCGCTTGGACCGCCAATGGCCCGTTGGCGTTGATCAGCGCGGCGAGCGCAAGGGCCTGCGCGATCACTTCGGCCGCCGGAACCACTCGGTTGATCAATCCGAGTTCGAGTGCCCGGGTCGCGGGCATCGTTTCACCGGTCAGCCCGAGCTCAAGGGCGACGGCAAGTGGGATTCGGCGCGGCAAACGCGTCCCGCCACCTGCGGCGACGAGGCCTCGCTTGACCTCGGGAATGCCGAACCGGGCATGGTCGGCGGCGACGACGAGATCGCAGCGCATCATCACCTCAAACCCACCGGCGACGGCGTGGCCGTTGACCGCGGCGATCACCGGCTTGGGGCACGACGACAACATGTTGAGCCCCGCTCCAACCGCGGCGAGGTCTTCTCCGGCGGCGAACGCCTTGAGGTCCATCCCTGCGCAGAACACCTTCTCACCGGCTCCGGTGACGATGATCGAGCGCACCTCGGGATTGGTCGCCGCGTCGGTCAACGCGTCGACCAACCCCTGGCCGACGGCGGCGTTGAGCGAGTTCCCGGCCTCCGGCCGATTGAGCGTCAGGACCAGTGAGCCATTGTGCAACTCGACCACTACAGCCATCGTCGATTCCCCAATTCGTGCTCTCGGCAGCCCGGCGGAGGGCGTGCGACTCCGACATCTGACACTAGTGTCAACCCCGGACGCCCTACGAATAACACCGTACGAACGGCGCAGAAAGCGAGCGACATCATGGGACGACTTCTCGAGGGCAAGATCGCCCTGGTCACCGGCGCCGGTCACGGCATCGGGCGTGGTCACGCCGTCGAATTGGCCAGGCACGGGGCAACGGTCATCGTCAACGACCTGGGATCCAGCGTCGCCGGCGAGGGGGCCGGGCGTGACGCCGACGTGGTCGTCGACCTGATCAAGGCGCGAGGTGGCAACGCGTCGGCGAACTACGGCGATGTGGGCGACGAGGAGCAGGCGGCGGCGATGGTCCAACAGGCAATCGACGAATACGGTCGCCTCGACATCCTCGTCAACAACGCCGGCATCGTGCGTGACCGGGTCATCTGGAACATGTCGGCCAACGACTTCGACCTGGTGATGCGGGTCCACGTCCGGGGCTCCTGGCTCACATCGCGTGCCGCTGCGCAGCACTGGCGAGAGCGGGCCAAGGCATCCGACAACGGGCGGGTGTTCGGGCGGATCATCAACACCACCTCGGGGGCGGGCCTGCTCGGCAACTTCGGGCAAACCAACTACGCGACCGCCAAGGCGGCCATCGTCGGTCTGACGCTCACCCTCAACGTCGAACTCGCCCGCCTCGGCGTGACCGCCAACTGCATCGGACCCGGCGGCATCACCCGGCTGTCGGCCGGGGTGATGACCGGAGCCGACTCGGTCAAGGAGCCCGACGAGTACGCCGAGGACGAGTTCGAACGCTTCGATCCGTCGTTGTGCTCCCCGATCGTCGCCTGGCTGTGCAGCGATGAGGCCGGCCACGTGAGCGGTCACGTCATTCGGGCGATGGCCGAGCACCTGTATCTGATGGGCGGCTGGTCCGAAGACGTCACCCTCTCCAACGGCGGACGTCGCTGGGATGCCAACAAGCTCGGCGACCTGTTCGCCACCGATGTGTTCAAGTCCCGCACCCCCGGCCTGCGCATGGGCGGCTGAGATGACTTGCTCACGGCCAGGCCATGAAGGGTGCGGTGCGCCACAACCCGCGTGCCACCGTGCTGATCAACGATCCGGGCCCGAGTGGGCGACCGTGTTGGCCGATGGACTCGTCGCCCGGGATTCATTGGCGACCTCTGGATCAGTGCTGGAGGGACGGCGACCAATCTGTCCAATCGCTGCCGGGTCCGGACTGGGCGGTGGAGTACAGCGCTTGATTCGCGTCCGCAACCCAGATGCGAACCGTCCCGTCATTTTGTTGGGCGGCGGCGACCGAGACCACGTTTGACGGTGACGCGCCCTTCCATACACCAGACCAGCTCGACCACGGACCTCCGGGCGATTCCTGATACGTCGAACGCAACTGCCCCGAGGTATCCACGCCCCACAACTGAGCACCGCGTGACCCACCCTGCTGAGACGCCGCGACCGACTGCAAGGGCGGCGCACCCGACCAACCCGCGCCCGACCAACCCGTCCAGTCGCCCCCCGGCGACGTCTGGGCGTTCGAATACAGCGCATTGTTCACGTCAACGACCCAGATCCGGACCGTTCCATCGTTCTGCTGGGCCGCGGCCACCGAAATCAACTGCCCCGGCGACGCACCGTTCCATACACCAGACCAACTCGACCACGGACCACCCGGCGATTCCTGATACGTCGAACGCAACTGCCCCGAGGTATCCACGCCCCACAACTGAGCACCGCGTGACCCACCCTGCTGAGACGCCGCGACCGACTGCAAGGGCGGCGCACCCGACCAACCCGCGCCCGACCAACCCGTCCAGTCGCCCCCCGGCGACGTCTGGGCGTTCGAATACAGCGCATTGTTCACGTCAACGACCCAGATCCGGACCGTTCCATCGTTCTGCTGGGCCGCGGCCACCGAAATCAACTGCCCCGGCGACGCACCGTTCCATACACCAGACCAACTCGACCACGGACCACCCGGCGATTCCTGATACGTCGAACGCAACTGCCCCGACGCATCCACGCCCCATAACTGAGCACCGCGTGACCCACCCTGCTGAGACGCCGCGACCAAGCTCAGGGGTGGCGCGCCGTCCCACGGGTTGGTTCCCACCGGAACCCGGGCCTCGGCGGGCTCGACCGTCCAGTAGTCGCCCCCGGCACCCGTGGTGATCCATCCCGAGGCGACGAGCAGCCGCGTGTCGTGGGTCAGCCGTTTACCCGAATAGAACGAGCTGACAAGGTAAATTTGATCGCCATACTGTATGGGCTGATTGGGATTGGCCAACTTTTGGACGATCCACTTTTCTTTCGTTGCATTGTCGCCATCAATATATTCGTCATAGTAGTAACAATCGTGCGAATCATCCCATGCTCCCAGGATGTTTCGGGGACCGAGTCCAGGTTCTCTCGATACGATCATCACCTGCGCGTTGTTGTCGATCTGGCCGGCAGGGTCCGGAGATTGAGTGACAAAGGCCAGCACCGCGTGCTGGTCGCCACCAACGGTGGGAAAGTACGCGGCGATGTCGAGGTCGACACAGATCCCCATCACCGAATCAGGTATCACTGCACCGCCACCGGCGACCTTCATCGTGCGGTAGAAGGTGCTGAGATATTGACCGTTCTGATTCTTCAGTACGAACGAATCGCCATAGTGAACCAAGTCTCCGATCGCACGGGGCGTATCGAGGAATCCCAGTGCGGTTTCGTCAGTGCGGGGATGATCGAGGGTGAGCACCTGCTCGAAGGTCGGTGCCGCCACAGTCCGCGCGCCGAAATCAGCCGCGCGGCCGCTTTGCCCGATCCACTTGAGTGTGGTGGCGATGACCGAGGTGTGGTCGTACGGGACACCACCCGTCGACCGGAAAACGGTCCCCTTCTGCACATACGGTGACACCAGGATCGTCGGGACGCGGGCCCCCAAACGATCGAACTTGAAGTTGGTGGGACTTTTGAAGACGGGTTGACCATTCGGCCCCCACGGTGGCGTCACGACCCCTGACTTCAAGGGATCAGTGACATGATCGAACGTGCCGACGAACTCGTCGAAGGTGATGAGCAACATCGTCTTGCACCACGCATCCCGGTTGGCGATCAGGCTTGTGTAGACCTCTTTGACGAATTCCTCGCCGACCAGCACATTGCTCGGCGGGTGGTAGTCATTCCCGAGCACCGACGCCAATTTCTCGAAGGTCGGATTGTCATTGGTGGTGTGCGAAATCGACCAGAACGGCTCGATGTAGCTGAATTCTGGCAGCTGCCCCGCGCGGGCGAGGCGATGAAAGTCATCGAGTTTTTTGAAATGTTCGGCAGCGTTTGGAATCTTGTTCTCGATCTGCGGGAACAGGCGCCATGTGTAGCACGACGTCAGATCGCCCGAGGTCAGATCCTTCAAATACGCGCTGTATGGCGAGAGCAGAGCCAGTGCGGCCGCCGCCGCTGTCGCCAACGTGGGATGCCCGGTCGCGGCCAGCAGCGGTATGAGGATTGGCAGACCCGTGAGCAGCGTCGAGATCTTCTCCGGCAGATAACTGGTCTGCCAAAACACCGTCCAGTCGATCCCCGCGTCGTTGAGGGCATTGAAGATCGTCACGGCGTCGACCCGGTCATCGCCGATCGCCATCCCGAGGGCGGCTTTGAGGGCACCGGCCTGCGGGTTGGTCTCAAGGTCGCCGTTGTTCACCATCCCGTTCGATGTCCCGCACATCAGGAAGGCCCGGTTGGGATTCGTCTGGGAAGGAACCGAGGCGAACCAGGCGTCGCTCACCGCATAATGCTTGGCGAGCTGGTTGAGCACGGGCAACTGCCCAGGGGTGAAGCTCTCCATGCTCATCCGAGCGAGGCGGGCGATGTCGGCCGGACTGTAACTGCGGTCGTGGAGGATCTCAACGAAGTCTGCCAGCACGCCGGTCATCGTGGGGGTGGCCCCGGCACTCGGGGTCTTCGTGTCGTAGAATTGGGCGTTGACGTGGAAGAATTCCTCGCCCGGATCGACATCGGGGACGGTGAAACCCTGGACACCCCGCGTCGGTTTCGCAGTCAACGTTCCGTTCAGCGCACTGTTGATGAACGCGTTCGGGTCAACAGACTGCAGCCCCCTGAAAAGATCATTCGGGGTGGCGACCGGGATGTTGAGGGCCGGCGCATCGTGCTCGTACAGCCATCCCAACATGCTGTCGAACGAGCGGTTCTCCAACATCAACACGACGACATGTTCGATACTTTCCATAGACATGATGTACTCGCTTCGCTATTTGGACCTTCGGAACGGACGCTCAAATCTGAGTTCGGATCGAGACTCCACGACATCTCGGGAGCAGCATGGGTGCTGGGGGTTGCGGCGGTGCTGTACGCCGCCGATGGTTCGACGGGTCCCCCGGACCCGATCCTAGGCACATTTCGGGTCCGGCTTGAACGGGCTCTCCGGCGCGACGCTGGCGGCCGAAGACCGCGGGCTGTTGCGGGTTGGTCGCTCCAATCGCCTTCACGCCAATGTCGCGTTCATCGCGAGTCGCGCCCGAGTCGTGGCGGAGAACGCGAGATCGTCCGCCCCGACGACGGCGTGCAATTCTTCGCCACCAGCGGCGAGGAAGGACGCGCTCTCCACCGTCGTCTGATGCGTCGTGGACAGTAGCGTCGAGCGAATGCCCGAGTCCGAGAGCGCCGCGGTGGAATCACGCGGCGGTGATCTGTTCCGCCTCGACGCCACCGACGATCCGAACCGATTCGGGTGGAGTCCATCGGCGATGGTGCTGACGCCGGCTCGCACGGTGCAAGGTGGGGCCGGGCTCGGAGCGGCGACCGAGGCGATGGAGCGGGTGACCGGCCGGCCGACGATCTGGGCCACCGCGCAGTATCTGTCGTTCGCCGCCGGGACGGCCCCGATCGCCATCGAGGTCACGGTCGAAGTCGCCGGCCACAACACTGCCCAGGCCCGTTGCACGTTGTCGCGCGACGGCCACGAGATCCTCACCGCGCATGCCGCCCTCGGTCGACGCGACCTCGACTTGGAGGGCGTCTGGAGCGCGCCGCCCGACGTCGCGCTACCCGACGAGTGCCCGCGATATCGATTCTTCGAACGTGGTCACGACCACCTCGGCGACCTGGTCGACATCCGTCTCGCTCACGGTCGGCAACTCGACGAGATCGGCGATGACGCGGCCCGCGGCGACGGCTCGTTCGCATTGTGGATGCGGGCGTGGCGCGATGCCGACCACCTGGTGACCACCCCGGAGCTGGCCTTCATTGGCGACTTCATGCCGCTCGGCTACGCCGACGCGATCGGCCAACCCTTCGCCGGGAACAGCCTCGACAACACGCTGCGGGTCGGTCGTTCGGGCCGTACCGACTGGATTCTCTTGGCGACCCACGTCGAACAGATCGTCAACGGCTTCGGCTACGGCCGCGCCGATCTGTGGGGGCAGGACGGAACGTTGCTCGGCAGCGTCAGTCAGTCATCGATCATGCGCGTCCATCGCCACATCCGCGATCGTCTTCAGAGGAAAATCTGACAGTCGCGTCACGTTAAGCTCGCGATCGAAGGAGGGCCCATGTCCGGCTGCCCGGTTGCCCACGGCTACGAACCACTCGATCCAGCAACGGTAAGCAACCCGCACGCCCCGTTGCGCGATCTGCGCGAGGGCACTCCGGTCGCCTACTTGCCGGGCCTCGATCACTACATCGTCACCCGCTTCGACGACGTCCTGAAGGTCTTGATGGACCGGGCCTCGTGGTCATGCTCGAACGCGTCATCCCCACTCATCGCCGTCTGTCCGGCCGCTCAAGAAGTCCTCGCCAGCGGGTTTCGTCGGGTGCCGACACTCAACAACGCCGATCCGCCCCGCCACGGGCCGATGCGTCGATCGGTGCTCAACGTGATGACCCCGCGTCGGCTGAACGCCCTCGAACCGACGCTGCGCGCCTACGCCCGCGACCTGGTGTTGCAGATGCTTGCCCACGACGCCGTGGACTTCGTCGACGCCTACGCCTTCCCGTTCCCCGGGTTCGCCGCGTTCAGCCTGCTCGGCTTCCCCGATCACGACACCGAGCGGCTCAAGACGTGGAGCCGCACCCGTGTGCTCCTCACCTATGGCCACCTCACCGACGACGAGCAGGTGGCGGTCGCCGGCGACATCGTCTCGATGTGGCAGTACGTCGAGCAATTCGTCGCCAACCGCATGGCCGAACCGGTCGACGATCTGACCAGTGACCTGGCTCGACTCTCACGCGAAAAGCCCGAACAACTCAACGAGTTCGACATCGTCAACATCGTCTATTCGATGGCCCTCGCCGGCCACGAAACCACCTGCAACACGATCGGCAATGGGCTGCGGGCGCTGCTGACCTACCGCGACCAATGGCAACGTCTGCTCAATGACCCGAAGTTGATCCCCAACGCGGTCGAGGAGATTCTGCGGTTCGACGGCCCGGTGATCAACCACCGCCGCCTCGCCAAGGTCGATGTCGAGATCGGCGGCATCACCATCCCGGCTGGCAGCAAGATCATGCTCGGCTTCGCCTCCGCCGGTCGCGACGCCGCGACCTTCCGCGATCCGGAGTCGTTCGACGTGTCGCGCGACAACGCCGATCTGCACCTGCAGTTCGGCAAGGGCGCTCACCTGTGTCTCGGCGCACCGCTCGGACGATTGGAGACCCGGATCACCTTGGAGATCCTCACCGAGCTGACTCCCGACATTGATCTCATGGCTGACCAGGACTTTTCGTACACACCCAACGCGTTGTTCCGCGGCCTCGAACGGCTCCACGTCGCGCCACGCGGCCACGCCCGCGCCAAAGGCTGACCGTGGATCTCGCCTTCCCCCCCGAGGCCGAGTCGTTCCGTGCTCACGTTCGGGCGTTCCTCGCGGCACACGTGCCTGCGGGTTGGCGGGGCATGGGAGCGCTCGAAGGCCCCGAAGCCCACGCGTTCTCGGTGCGCTGGCGCAAGGTGCTCGCCAGCAACGGCTTCATCGGCATCACCTGGCCGGTCGAGTACGGCGGAGGCGGACGCACGAAACTCGACCAGATCGTCCTCGCCGAGGAGTTCGCCCGCGCCCGCGTCCCGCTCGGTCGGGTCACCGATACGACGACGGTCAAGATGCTCGGCAACACCCTCGTCCGCTGGGGAACCGAGGACCAGAAGCAGCGCTACCTGCCAAGGATCATCTCGGGCGATGACGTGTGGGTGCAGGGATACTCCGAGCCGGAGGCGGGCAGCGACCTAGCCAGCGTGCGGCTCACCGCCCACCTCGACGGCGACGAATGGGTGGTCAACGGCCAGAAGATCTGGACCTCGCTCGGCATGGAGGGCACCGGCATCTTCCTGCTCGCCCGCACCGACCCCGACGCGGCCAAGCATCGTGGCATCACCTTCCTGCTGTGTGACGACATCACGACGCCCGGCGTCGAGGTGCGGCCGATTCGTACGTCCACCGGGGAGGAGGCGTTCTGCGAGGTGTTTTTCACCAACGCCCACATCCCCGCCGCCAACGTTGTGGGCAAGGTGAACGAGGGGTGGATCGTCGCCAACAGCCTGCTCGGTCACGAGCGCGGTGAAGAAGCCGCCACCAACCCGATCTTCTTCCGCGCCGAACTCGACCGCATCGTCGACCTCGCTCGCGCCGTCGGGCGTGCCGATGACCCGATCGTGCGCGACCGACTGGCGTGGTGCCACATGAAGGTCGAAACGATGCGATTTCTCGGCTACCGGATCATCACTCAGTACCTACGCGACGGCAAACTCGGGCCGGAAGCCTCGATCTCGAAGCTCTTCTGGAGCGAGTACCACCAGCAGGCCGTCGACCTGGCCATGTCGCTCCTCGGGGCCTCGGCGATGGTCCGCGAAGGCCGCCGCCCGTTCAAACACTTCCGTACCGATGAACCCGGCGCACCCAACTCGACCAACACCTGGATCGACCTCTGCCTGCTCAACGCCCGCAGCGGCACCGTCTACGCCGGCACCTCCCAAGTGCAGCGCAACATCCTCGGCGAAACCGTCCTCGGCCTCCCCAAGGAACCCCGCGGAGTCCCTTCGCCGCCTGTCCCAACCTCGCAAGTAGAGCCCGACGAAAGACGACGTTGCTCAGGCGCCGCCCGAGACGCGAAGTTGAGGACGACTTAATTCTCCAACGCCGCGTGCTGCGAGTGACGATCGCGGCATCAAGGCTATGGCCGTCAAGCTCGGAATTGCCACACATTCTTTCAGAATCTGTGATCTTGGACGCGTTAACTCGACGAGTCGAGAGCGGTCTCGAGGCTGCTGACCCAGTGAGCAACGACTGCCTTGCTGGTGGCGAGCCGACGGACCGAATCAGCGATTGTCCGGAGAACAGGTCGCATCGTGCTACTCAGTGCAAGCACGGGTTCGATAGTGTCAGCTAGGTCCGCCGTGGCGTCGAGGCCGGTATCGGCACTTGCGTAGAGCTCACGGAGCGATTCAAGGAGCCCTTGGGCGGTTGCTCGTTCCTCTTCAGATGACTCGGGAACCCGGGCGGTGATGGCAGCGACTCCTCCACCGACTCGATCCAGCTATCGAAGTAGTCGTCGGTCAGCTGCTTAATAGAGGCCGCTGGCAACTCGAACCTGGCAGCCATCTGTCTGGCTGCAGTCAGCTTGGCTGCAGCCGCTCGTGGCCCACCGTTTGCCCGACTCATCATGGCAGTGCCGTCTGTGGCGATCTCAGAGAAGCGGACCATGTCCATCGAGATCGCTTCGATGGTCGCTGTGAAGAGAGGCATCGCCTCCTCGGCTTCAGCAAGTAGCTCAATCAAGCCAGGCTCAGTCCGATCATTGTGCGAAGCTGCCGACGCGTTCGAGCCAGTGGGAGCAGGCGTCGGCAGGTCACCCAATCGTTGAACGAGCCTCGTTGCCAGAGCAATAAGTGCGGAGCGAAATTCGCGACTGTCAATTGCGAGTCCCCGCAGCTGTCGCCAGTCGTGGTGTTGACGTGAGGAGAGTTCGGTGCCGATCGGGTCAGTAAGCTTCGACCGCTTGCTCCGCCCACCGCTCCCGTCGCAGCGGCCGGTCAGATTGACCTCGAAGGCCTGACCGATCCGGATTCAGGTGCCGCGGCTTTGGACCGTCATTCGTGATCACGTCCAATGCGCCTTCGACGATCCGCGGACGACAACGCACCCGTACGACAGCTATTTCTGGTCGTCAATTTTCGCGGAAACGACCGACAAGCTCTATCCCTCTGACCTGGCTATTCAATTCTGGGACGTCGCTACGGACAGTCGTTCACGCCGAGCGATTCAGTAGACGGGTTCAACCGACGCCGAAGGCGGCGAGGCAGTGGTCGAGGTCAAGGCGATCGCCGTACCAGCGCCCGCCGATCTCGTCGGGATGTTCGGGCAGGGCGACAGGGAAGTCGGCGGTGGGAATCGATCGGTCGACGGGATTTCCCGCGGGAAATCTGACGTCGAGGGTTCGATCGCGATGGAGCGTGAGCTGCAGATGGTGAAGGTGGACCACTCGATGGTGGAACCAACACAACCGGGCCAGATTCGACAGCCTGGTCCGCCCACCACCCCGATGCTCGACGACGTGGTGAGCGTCGAACGAGCCCCGATGGTCGCACCCAGGGAACTGGCAGGTCGGGTGTCGCAACCCCAACCAGCGTCGCTGCCTACGGGTTGGAGCCCGACGCGAATCGACAACTACCGGTCCATCCGAAGTGTGGGCCAGGGTCGTCACCGGGCCATCGCACCACAGGCACTCGGCGATCTCTGCCGATACCGGGGTCCCGTTGTCGAAGTGAGCACCGACTGCAGCAACGTGGACGACGACCTCCGGACGGACTGGACCCGAATCACCGCAGATCAGCTCAACAACAGCATCCGCTGCGGACTGTGAGCGTGGGACGTCCTTGTGGAGCACCGTCGCCTTCTCAACGGTCCGAATCACCGGGGCGGCCCGGTCGGCGGGCAACCGGACGGTAATCGTCACCGACCCATCGTCGTTGGTCAGCCAGCGGAACTCCCGATCTGCCAACTGCTTGACGGAGTCGGCACAGGTGACCCGCCGCATCGCTCGAACGAGTCGGGCAACGTGGGCCGCCGTGCCCGACAACGCCACGTCGACCAGGCCCGTTTCGGTTTCTGGCGTAGCGACGCGGGTCAGTTCGCGGACCTTCGACCACGACAACAAACCCCCGGTGAGTGCCGCCGAGCCAGAACTGCGGTGTCGGGCACTCCTATGTCTTCCACACCTCCCGCCGATCGAACTCGGCCAACACCACCAACATGCGGGCCATACCCGCGGCCTCCCAAGCAGCGTGCGCCACCAGTTCGGCCTCCAACTGCTCCGTCGCAATCTCTAAGATCTCCATACCGACAGCATGCACGAAGCCTGTGTCACAGTTTCCCGCGGGAAATCCGCTTCCCAAAAGAACCGCGCGCGGACTCCCTGAGCCCCCCACCGCGTGACGGCGGCGGCTCCGTCGCCCACCGACCTCGGAGGGTTGTTGGCATGCTCATGGACTGCGAGACCGTCGGGTCGGCACCGCCTGGCACCTGGTGGCGTGTAGACCTCGTCGCGTGATCAGCGGGCGCTGGTGCTCTGCGGGCCCGAGACCGCGGCGTGGACTATCGAACTTCCGGCCGGCATGCTGGCAGTTGGTTCCTGCCTCCGGCCCGGTGCCGCGTCGCGGCTGTTCGAACCAGCGACCGCCGATCTCGGAGATGGAGCGCCGGATGATGAAACCAACACGGCCGGGCCAGGTTTGACAACTTGGTCCGCCCGCCACTGCCATGCTCGACAACATGGTGGGCGTCGAACGAACACCGATCGTCGCACCCGGGAACTGACACGTCGGCTGCCGGAACGCCAACCAGCGGCGCTGCAGTCGGGTCGGAACTCGGCGCGAATTGACCACGACCGGACCGTCAGCGGTTCCGAGATCTCCACACCCGCCAGCATGAGCGAGGTCTGTGTCACAGTTCCCGCCGGAAAGCAGCGCGCGTTCGAACCGCGTGACAGCTGCGCATGCTCATGGTCGCGGTGCTCGTCGGCGCTCAGCTGAGACCTCAAACCTTGACCCAGCCGGCTCCTTCGGAGCTGAGGCGGGCGGCGTCGACGACGCGTTGCACGCGGTGGCCATCGGCGAGCGTTGGGGCGGTGGTGGGT
The DNA here is from genome assembly GCA_963847945.1 of uncultured Actinomycetes bacterium. Lineage (GTDB taxonomy): Bacteria > Actinomycetota > Acidimicrobiia > Acidimicrobiales > Ilumatobacteraceae > JANMJD01. The sequence goes on along the minus strand of CAWKBX010000019.1, from coordinate 54,887 downwards.
CGGCCGGAGAAGGCGGGGAGCCAGTCTTCGAGCATCAGTGCCAACGAGGCAATCGCCGCTCCTGCTCGGCGCTTGGGGGGTTCGATGCCGCTGGCCGCCACCCGGTCGCTCTGTGGGATGACGACCGAGTCGGACCCGACCGACGCGGCGTGAATCGGCGGTTCGGATTCCCCCATCAACGGGCCCTCGATCGACAGCGAGCCTGCGCTGCCGTACGCTTCGAACGCCCGGAAATTCCGGCCGTAGGCAACGGCGGTCGTGATGATGTTGACGAGCATCCCGTTGCGCATCCTCATCGTCAGCACCGCGGTGTCGTCGGCATCGACGTCCAACGAACTGCCGTCGGGGCGAGGGCGGGAGGCGACCGTGGTGCGCACGTCGGCGCAGACCGCTTCGGGTTCACCGAACAGCGCACAGGTGAAGTCGATGTCGTGGGAGCCCATTCCCATCAGGTAGCCGCCGCCCTGGTCACGGCGGTACATCCACTCCGACTGCAGCCCGCGGGTCGGATGCCAAAAGTCGGCCCCGCTGCGGGCGAAAGCCACGTATGGATCCCCAAGGTGGCCGTTCCGGACCAGATCCCAGATCTTCAAGCGTGGTGGCTCCCAGCGTCCTTCGAAGCACACGGCGTGGGCGATACCGGCGTCGGTCGCCGCGGCGAGCATCGCACCGGTTTGCGCCGCAGAGAGTCCGACGGGCTTCTCGACGAGCACGTGCTTGCCGGCGGCGATGGCGGCCATGGCCTGGTCAGAGTGTAGATCGACCGGGGTACAGATCGAGATGACGTCGAGGTCATCGCGCCGCACGAACGCTTCCCAGTCGGTCGACACGTCGTCGACGCCGAGCTTGGCGCCCGCCGCGGCGACGCTGTCGGCGCGTCGCGAACACAGCGCGGCAACCTCGAACGACGCCACCATCCGGAACGCGGGTACCTGGACCACCGAGCCCCAACCAACGCCGATGATGCCAACTCGAAGCGGGATTTCAGCTGAGAACATCCCGGCATGTTGACACATCCGTCAAGTAGCGCGGTCCGGGCTGTCCTCCACCGCCAGTCGCGCTAACATTCGACGTGACGCGACTGTCAGATCAGGGGACGGTCACAGGCTTTCGGGGGTGTCCAATGGACGTCAATGACATGATTCTGGTGAGCGTGGACGATCACGTGATCGAGCCGGCAACGATGTTCGACGCCCACATTCCAGCCAAGTACCGCGACTCGGCGCCCAAGATCATGGAAGACGACAACGGCAGCCAATACTGGTTGTTCGAAGGCAACCGGGCTCAGAACATGGGCCTCAATGCCGTCGCCGGCTGCCCGCCCGAGGAATACGGGCTGAACCCGCTGCGCTTCGACATGATGCGCCCCGGTTGTTACGACATCCATGCCCGCATCCGCGATATGGACGCCAACGGCGTGCTCGGTTCGCTCAACTTCCCGACGTTCGTCCACTTCTGCGGCCAGCTGTTCCTCAAGGCGCAGGACAAAACCCTCGCCCACGCCGTCGTCCAGGCGTACAACGACTGGCACATCGACGAGTGGGCGGGCACCTACCCCGACCGGATCATCCCGATGACGATCATGCCGTTGTGGGACCCGGAGCTGATGGCCGCCGAGATCCGCCGCGCCGCCGCCAAGGGCTGCCATGCCGTCACGTTCTCGGAAAACCCCGAGAAGCTCGGCCTCCCGGGCCTACACCTCAACCATTGGGATCCGTTCTTTGTGGCCTGCGTCGAGACGAACACCGTCGTGTGCATGCACATCGGTTCGTCGTCGTCGATGACCGTCACCTCGCTTGATGCCCCCGCCGATGTGAGCATCGCGATCACGCCGATGAACTCCTTCCTGGCGCTCAACGACCTGATGTGGACGCCGATCCTGCGCAAGTTCCCCGACCTGATCATCGCCCTGTCCGAAGGTGGTATCGGCTGGATTCCGTACGCCTTGGAGCGGATGGACTACACCTACAGCCACCACAAGGCATGGACCGGCGCGGACTTCGGCGGGATGACCCCGACCGAGATCTTCCACCGCAACTTCTCGACGTGTTTCATCGACGACAACGCCGGTATCCAGATGCGCCACAAGGTCGGCATCGACCGGATCACCTGGGAATGCGACTACCCGCACTCCGACTCGACATGGCCGCACTCCGCCGATCTGCTGTTCCACTCGCTCGCCGGCGTGCCCGACGACGAGATCGACAAGATGACCCACCTCAACGCGATGAAGCTCTACAGCTTCGACCCGTTCGCGACCCGGGCCCGAGAGACCTGCACCGTTGGTGCCTTGAAGGCGTCGGCTACCGACGTCGATATCTCGATCCGGTCGATGGGTCGCCCCAAGGGTACGCCGTTCACGGCCCGCGAACTGGCCGGTCTCGCGGCCGGTGGCCCCGCCGGCGCCGCCGCCGCCGCCACCACCACCACCACCACCACCAAGTAGAGCGCGGGCAGGCCGCGATCGGCACCCGGCACCGATTGCCTTGCCGTGCAAGGCGGCGATCACCGACAGGCCGCATTCGTAGATCGAGTTGAAGCACCGCCGGGTGATGCGGCCCGGGTCGACCTGTCACGGGCGTCGCCCTGCGGCCCGCCATCCTCGGAACGACCGTCGGGACGGAATGTCGGGGCGAGTCCTGCGGGTCCACGCCGCCACAGAACACCCGCGATCCCCGGGGCGGCGAGGACATGGTCCGCACCTACACCGGGCGTGCGACGGCGCGCCGGAGGCCGCGCTCCCAGCTCTCTGATCGATGCCGAGCCGACCCGGTAAAACGCGTCCAATCGCCAATACCTGGTAGCGCTACGGGGTGATCAGGACCTTGCCGATGGCTCGGCGCTCGGCAACTTCGAGCAGGGCGTCCGCGGCTCGGTCGAGGGGATAGACCGATGAGACGCGGGAGATCAGGCGACCGTCGGCGACGAGGGCGAGAAGTTCCTGCTCATCGCGAAGGGCCTGGTCAGGCGCATTGACACCGAAGGTGCGAATCTCGAACCCCTTGATGATCACGCCCTTGAGGAGCACCAGATTGAGTGGGATACGCGGGATCTCGCCCGACGCGAATCCAACGGTGACGAATCGGCCGCCCCACCTCGTCGACCGCAAGGCCTGCTCGGCGGATAGTCCACCGACGGGGTCGATCACAATGTCGACACCGTCGGCCGCGACGTCCCGAAGGCCGGCGCGCAGGTCGGAAGCGACGTAGTCGATCGTGTGGGTCGCCCCCCGTTCGCGGCAGGCCGCGAGTTTCGCCGGTGACGACGCGGCGGCGATCACTTCAGCCCCGAGCAGGGCGGCGAGTTCGACGGCGGCGAGCCCCACTCCTCCGGCAGCACCGAGCACGAGCACCTTGTCACCCGTTTGGACCTCGGCGACCGAACGAAGGGCGTGATAGGCGGTGGCCGACGCCACCCAGAACCCGGCCATCGCGGACGAGATCGGCCCCTTCGGGGGCCCGGCGGAGGGTGGCCGCAGACGTGATCACCTGCTCGGCGAACGCCCCGATCATCCCCGCACCGAAGACCCGGTCACCCACCCGCCATCGATCGACGCCTTCGCCGACCGCGTCGACAATGCCCGAAAACTCCGAGCCGGGAGTGAACGGCGGGGGTACCGAGAGTTGATAGCGATTGGCGATGATCAGCACATCAGGGAAGTTGACCGCCGCCGCGGCGACGGCGACCCGCACCTGGCCAACGCCGGGCACGGGCATCGGCAGGTCCCCGACCGTCAGGCATTCGGGGGGCCCATACTCCGAGCAAAGAACAGCGCGCATCTCGCCGCGCACGATAGTGGACGACCGGATTGACGGTCCTGCCGATGGACTCCGAACAGGAGAAAATCATTGACCTATTATCCACGGCATGAGCGAGCCTGAGTTTCAGATCGAACGCGGCGGCGCAGTGGTGACGATCACCCTGGCCAAGCCACAGGTGGGCAACGCCCTGTCGGGGGACGCGGCCGTCGAGCTCGCCGATCTGTTCGACGGCATCACCCATGGCACCGGCGACGTGCGAGCAGCGCTCATTCGCGCCGAGGGACGCCACTTCTGCACCGGGGCCGACCTCAGTGGGGCTCGCCGCGACGAGCGTCCGGTCAACGGTCATATGGTCCGCAGCTTGGCCCACACCCACCATCGACTCGTCGCCTCGGTGTTCCATTGCCCCGTGCCGACGCTTGCCGCAGTGCAGGGAGCGGCGATCGGATTCGGGCTTCATCTGGCCCTCGCCACCGACTTCATCATTGCCGGGGAGCGGGCGACGTTCGCCGAGCCATTCAGCGACCGCGGCTTCAACGTCGATTCGGGCGGTTCCTGGCTGCTGCCCCGCCTGATCGGACTCACCCGCGCCAAGCAGATGCTGTACTTCGGCGAACGCGTCGACGCGTCGACCGCCGCGGCGTGGGGACTGGTCGCCGAGGTCGTCGCCGACGATGTACTCGACGCCGCCGCCCGCAGCCGAGTGAGCACGCTCGCGACGAGACCCACGCAGGCCTTGGCGGCCACCAAGCGACTCCTCCATGACAGCGGAGGCACCACGCTTGACCAGGCGTTACACGCCGAATCGATGGCCGTCGAGTTGACGCTGCGCAGTGACGACTTCAAAGAGGGCATGAAGGCGTTCATGACCAAACGCCCACCCGAGTTCACCGGAACCTGAGGCCGTCGTGCGTACCGCCATCACCCTCAACGACTTCGTGTTCGACTCCTCCCCCGCTTCGACGAACTGGCCGAGTTCGTCGTCGAGGGCGAAAGGTTGGGGGTCGACATACCGGGGCGCAATCCGCTGGTCGCCGCGCCATCACGGTAGCCCGGGCGTCGGCCGAACGAGTCATCGACCGTCGGCAACGAAGTAGTCGTCGAGGTCGGCGATCACCTGCCAGAGCGCCTGGTCGGCCGGGTTGCCTCCGAGAAACTGGGGCACTGCGGCGACCGTCGCGTCGAGCGGCAGGTCGATCGGCGAGTCATCGACGAAGATGGCCGGGCGGTGGCTCGGGTGGAAGTGATCGACCCGGTAGCGAGCGTCGACACCGCGGTCCGCCTTGGCGTAGTAGGCGGTGAAGTACTCGGCAATGGCGTGAGCGCGGGCCATCCGCTCGGCGTACGCCGCCTCTCCGGCGCTCCACAGCACCAGGGTGTGGCCGCGGGCGACCAGGGCGGCGAGCAACTCGGCGGCACCGGGGCGGAGCCGATCGCTGCGGATCGAGCCGATCAGCGTGCCGTCGACATCAAACGCCCAGGTCACGACCGATCTCCGAGCCCAAATCGGGGCGGCCGTTTCTCGACCCAGGCCCGCACCCCCTCGCGATGATCGGCGGTCAGCGCGGTCGCCACCTGGTACCGCGCCTCGACCGCTACCGCCTCGGCAAGGGTCAGCCGACGGGCATTGGCGACGTTGGCCTTCATGTAGCCGATGGCGGTCCGGGGCCCGGCGGCGAACGACGCAGCCCACGATCGCCAGGCCGTTTCGAAGTCGTCACCGTCGGCGACGAGACGGTCAACCATGCCAAGCTCGGCGGCCGCCTGCGCAGTCAGCGAACCGTTCAGGGCCATCAGTTCAAGAGCCTTGGCCGGGCCGAGCCGCTGGGCAAGCAGCCACGGGCCGCCCATATCGCCGGAGAACCCGAGCCGCGCCCAACCGGTCGTGAATGTGGCGGTCGGCGTGGCAATCCGCAGGTCGCAGCCCAGCGCGATCGCCAACCCTGCGCCGACCGCGGGGCCGTTGACCGCGGCGATCGTGACAATCGGTGCCTCGTGGAGCACCACCGTGATCCGCGAGTTGGCGGCGAGCAGATTGGCGCGCTCCTCGGGAGTTGCGGCCCCCCGACCGCTGCCATCGCGCACGTCTCCCCCGGCACAGAACGCCGAACCGGCCCCCGTCACGACCACGCAGCCGACCGTCGGATCGGCGGCGAACTCCTCGACCGCGGCGATCATCGGGGCATACATGTCGTCGTGCAGTGCGTTGCGCCGATCGGGGCGGTTCAGGGTGATCACGCCCACCCGATCAACCACCTCGATGCGGACGGTGGCGGTACCGGTGTCGATCACGCGATTCATCGGAATCGAAGGTTAATCCGACCCGGTGGTCGCGACATTAAATAGGTTAAGATTTTGATTCATGGGTAACCCGTGGGATCGCCGGTTGGGCTTCTGGTGGATCGCCGAGGACCACCCGACGATGCCGGCGATCATCGCTGGGCCCGACGGACCACGCACCTACGCCGAACTCGCCGGCGATGCCCATCAGCTCGTCCATCTGTACCGCTCGGTCGGCGCAACCACCGGCGACGCGATCGCCGTACTCGCCGACAACGGCAACGCCTTGATCGAGCACTCGCTCGCCGCCCACGAGGCCGGGTGGCACTTCATCCCGCTCAATGTCCACCTCACGGCCCATGAACTCGCCACGATCATGGCGCATTCTCGGGCAAAGGTCCTCGTCATCGGCGGTCGCTTCGCCGCGCTCCTCGACGGCCTCGACCTCGATGAGTTGGGCATCAACGTCTTCACGATTGGCGACATCGACCGGTTCGCCAACCTCGCCATCGCCCGAGCCGCGGCGCCGAGAACCACCCCGGTTGACCGCACGCCTGGCGGCCTGTTCGTCTACACGTCGGGCACCACCGGCCAGCCCAAGGGCATCCGTCGCCCGAGTCCCCGCGGGAGATGTCGATCAGATCGCCAATGACGCGGCCCTGTTCGGGCGGGCGTTCGACTTCCAGCCGTTCGACGGGCCGATGCTCGTCTCCACCGGCATGTTCCACGGCGGTTCGCACAGTTTCTACATCGGCGGCCTCCACGTCGGTCACGCCCTGGTGATCATGGACAAGTTCGACCCCAAGGAAACGCTGCGGCTCATCGAACGGCACCGGGTCCGCAGCGGTTATATGGTGCCAACCCAGTTCCATCGCCTGCTCAGACTGTCCGACGAAGCCCGCCAACGGTACGACGTGTCGAGCCTGCACGGCATCGTGCATTCCGCCGCGCCCTGCCCCCGGACCACCAAGGAGCAGATGATGGCCTGGTGGGGGCCGGTCATCTGGGAGACCTACGGGGGCATGGAGGGCGCGGCCACCATTGCCAAACCCCAGCGGTGGTTGGAGAAGCCCGGCACCGTCGGGCGAGCCGTACGAGGGGTGCAACTGGTCATCCTCGACGACGACGGCAACGAACTCCCCACCGGCGAACCGGGCCACATCTATATGGACAACGGCGTCGGCTTCTCTTATCACGACGACCCTGACCAGACCAGCGCGGCCTACCAGGGCAAACGGTTCGGGCTCGGCGACATCGGCTACCTCGATGCCGACGGTTACCTGTTCATCTCCGACCGGGCGAAAGACATGATCATCACCGGTGGCGTCAACGTCTACCCGGCCGAGATCGAGGCCGTCCTGCTGGCCCACCCCAAGGTCCACGACGCCGGGGTGATCGGCGTGCCCGACGCCGACTGGGGCGAGTCGATCGTCGCCTTGGTGCAACCGTCCGACGGAGCCACAGCGGACGAGGCGCTGATCAACGAGCTGGCTGCGTTCTGCCGAGAACAGCTCGCCAGCTACAAGCTCCCCCGCCGCTGGGATTTCCGGGCCGAACTCCCTCGCACCGAGGCAGGCAAGCTCTATAAGCGCAGGCTCCGCGACGAATACCTCGCCGCGTCATCCGGCTGAACGATCGAGCACTCGTCCAACCAACTGAGTCTGGGTCACCTGGCCCCAATCGGTCAAGACCTGCATCTGACCGGCTCTGGCGGCTCCTACGACCGGCGGTCACCGATCGACGGTCAAGCGTTCAACGAGCCGTCCACTGGGGAGGTCGGCGTTCCAGAAACGACCGAACGCCCTCGGCCGCGTCCTCGGTACCGAAGATGGCCGCCTTGGCTTGATCGGTAGCGGCCCAACCGGACGCGCTCTCAGCCTCAAGTTGAGCGTTGACTGCCGCCAAGCATGCCTGCACCGAGATCGGAGCATTCGTGCAGATCCGTTGAGCCAGCGCCACGGCCGCGTCACGCGCCCCGCCAGGCTCGGCAAGCGCATTGACGAATCCGACGTTGTAGGCGCGCTCGGCCCCGATCGGCACCCCGGTCACGATCAGCTCACGGGCCAGATTCAAGGGGAACGACTGCGGGGCGCGGAACAACCCCGCACAGGTCGGGACGACGCCGATCCCGACCTCGGGCAGCCCGAACCGGGCGTTGGTCGCCGCGACAACGAGGTCGCAGGCGAGCGCGATTTCCAGCCCGCCGCCAAGGGCGAATCCCTCGACGGCGGCGATCAGCGGCTTGCGGCGAACCCGTCGGATGATGCCGTACTCCCCTCCCCGCTCGGTGGAATAGTCACCGTTCGCCGTCAGGTCGCTGCCCGCACAGAAGAACGTTGAGGAACCGGTCAGCACACCCGCCCAGAGCGTGTCGTCATCGTCCAATTCGTTGAGGGCCGAGTCGATCGCGTCGGCCAGGTGACGATCGACGGCGTTGCGTTTCGTCTCGCGCTGCATCGTGATGACCAGCACGTGGCCTTCGCGATCGAGACCGACGAGGCCACGGGATACGTCGGCCATCGCCTCAGTCCTCGTCGGCCGGGGCGGGCGGAACGTGGGGGAACAGCTCCTCGAACGCTCCGACGGTGATCCGCCGCCGGTCGGCAGCGGCGAGGTCGCCGAACAGCTCGTGCAGCGTCTTTTGGGTGTGGCCGAACGTGCCCTCGATGTGCGGGTAGTCGCTCCCCCAGCACACGTTCTGCCACCCCATCGCGGTCATTGCCGCGACCGCCGAGCGGTCGTGTTGGAACGAGGCGTAGACGTTCTCGTAGAGGTACTCGCTCGGCAGGCGGCTGAGCTGCGGGCGCACCATCGAGGCGTGCTGGCGGTAGGCCTCGTCGAGCCGGTCGGCGATGAACGGACCCCACGTCGCCCCGCCTTCGGACACGATCACCTTCAGGGTCGGATGGCGATCGAACACGCCCGACGCGATCATCTTGGTGACCGCCCGCTGGCCGCCGTAGGTCGTCTCGATGTAGTTGATCAGCGCGCCGCCCGGGCCGCGGAAGTAGCCGCCGTGGAACGAGGCGGCGTCGTGCGGCTCGGTGCCGATGTGGAAGGCGACGACCATGCCGGTCTCCTCCATCGCCGCCCACAGCGGCTCCCAGCACGTCGTAGTTCCAGTCGGACGCGCCGAGCGGCGGGGCGACCGACAGGTAGCCGGCGTGGAACCCCAGCCCGGCCGCCCGATGCACCTCGGCCACCGCGTGCTCGGCCGTGAGCAGCGGGATCGTCGCGGTGCAGCACGTAGCGCGGCGCTGAACCGCTGGTACTCGATCGCCCAGTCGTTGACCGCCCGACACCCGGCGGCCAGCAGCTCGGGGTCGTGGATCGACGACATCCAGATGCCGATCGACGGGTAGACCAGCTCGGCCCAGATGCCCTCCTGCGTCGAGATCGACCAGGCGCAGCGCCATGTCGTTGGCGCCCGGAGCTCGCTCGTCGACGGTTCGCCCGTCCTCGTCGGTCAGTGCCGCGTGACCGCGGGCATGCGGCGGCGGAACTCCTGGCCGTCGACATGGATCGTCTCGTGCGTGCCGTCGTCGTCCTTGACGCTGCGCGGCATCCGCGCGGCCAGGTCGGCCGGCAGGCTCGTCGCGAACAGATCGTCGGGCTCGACGAGGTGGGAGTCGCCGGAGTTGGCCCAGATCTTCATGGCGGTCCTTTCGATGGTCAGGCTCGAGGTCGCCAGTGGACGGAAGCGGGGGGTGGTCATCTCGTCGTTGACGTGTTCCCAGACGATCTCGACCGGTCGCCGATCTGCACCGTGTCGGGGTCGCAGTCGATGATGTTGACGAGCATGCGGCACCGGCGCCCTGGGTGCCGTCGAGTTCGACGACGCCCGACACGTACGGGCAGGCATCGAGGCGAGGTCGGGGTGCAGCGGGTGGCGCACGACGTGAAGCTGTAGATCGTGCCGGTGCCCGGCAACTCGACCCACTCGACATCACGTGTCTGGCAGGCGAAGCAGAACGGCGACGGCGGCAGGCGGAATGTGCCGCAGCTCGTACACCGCGGCGCGACCAGGCGGTCCTCGCGCGCGGCGTCCCAGAACGGCTGGGTCATCGTGGTCGGCGTGGGTCTCGTGCAAGATGGTCGGGAAGACGCCCCGGGTCAGGTCTCCGAACTCCATGGTCATCGTCTGCTCACCCTTCCTCAGGAGCGGGCCGCAGACGGGCAGGCCGGCCGGGCCGCCGGTGACGAGCGCGATCTCGGCGCCCTTCGACCTGGTTGACCGCGGTGCCGCGGAGCTGTTCGACCGCTTCCCGCACGTGGGTCATGCCGATGATGTACGCCTCGGACAGGTTGCCGCCGTGGGTGTTGACCGGGATCGAGCCGGTGCCGTAGCGGATGTTGCCGTCGGCGACGAACGGGCCGCCCTCACCGATCGGGCAGAAGCCGTAGTCCTCGAGCTGCATGATCACCATCGGCGAGAAGTGGTCGTAGAGCAGGGCGACGTCGACGTCGGCCGGGCCGACGCCCGCCATCTCGTAGATCCGCTTGGCGACCGGGCGGTGACCCGACGAGGCGAACTCGTCGTCGGGCGTCTGGAAGTAGCGGAACAACGCCGGGCCCCACCGCCCGTGCCCCCGTGTGGCCGAGCCATGATGTACACCGGCGGCTGGCGCAGATCCTTGGCCCGATCGCGCCGACGTGTGACCACCGCGACCGCGCCGTCGCTCTCCATCGTGTAGTCGAACAGGCACAGCGGGTCGCGAGATCATCCGGGCGTTGAAGTAGTCGTCGAGCGTCAGCGGCTCGGTACGCAACGAGGTCGGCCGCTTGATCGCGTTGTCGCGCTGGCGAGATGCACACCTCGGCGAAGTGCTCGCGCTTGGTGCCGTAGAGGTGCATGTGCCGCTGGGCGAGCATCGGCGAAGCTGTGGCCCGGCGACAGCAGGCCGTTGTTCGCCGGTGAACGCCGCCGACGGGGGAATGCCACCGCCGCCGTAGGGGCTGGCGCCGCCGTCCGACATCATCGCGTAAGCCAACATGCCGCCGACGGCCGAGCCACCGAGGCGCCGGTTGAGTTGCTGAAGCGTCATCAGTGTGACCACCACGTCGGCCATCCCCGACGTCGATCGCCGCTGCGGCAACCCCGAGCGCACCGGCACAGCCGCCACCGCCCGAGGTCGTCGACGTCGCCCAGCGGACCTCGGGCACGCCGAGCTCGGCCGCCACCGCCGCAGGATCGCATGACGCCGAGTAGATCGAGAAGCCGTCGAGATCACTTGATCGTCAACCCGGCGTCGGCCGAGCGCGGCGAGAATCGCCGTGCAGCCCATCGAAAACTCGATCTCGGGAAACGACTGGCCGCGCTTGAAGTACGGCGTAGCGCCCACACCGACGATCGCCGTTTTGTCCCTGATCGAACGATGACTCATATCGGACGGACTCCCTCACCGGTGGCCGGCCCCGGTATCTCCTCACCCAGCGGGGTCAACCGTACCACCTTGCCGCCCCACGTGAAAATGACGTTTTCACCTCTCGCACATCGACGCTGATGCCCCTCCGACCAAGTCCACGTGCCAGAAGACTCCGTCTCGACGGAGGCGGCCCAGAGGTTGAAGCAGCACAGTCGATGGTTTACCGACATCGAATTGGGAATTTCGCGAGGACGCTTCGTCAGCTTAATTTCATTCGGCGAGTCCGCAAACACTCAGGGTGTGCTCGACACGGTATGTATTCAAATAGGTCAAACTTCCCTGTGCTAGCTCGAATCTCGCGCATACGATTGCCGAGAAAAGCGGTGAGATGCGGACTCATCTACCAGATGACGAGGCGACGAATATGTCTATGACCAGTCAAACTGTGCCGCGCCATACCCCTGTGTTGCGCGACATCGAAGCCCTTGTCGAACAAGAGTTGGGCTTCGCCGGTCACCACGAGAACGAATCGGTGCGGTCCCGCCGCCCCACCCGCACGCGGGCAAAGGTCTTCTGTGTGCTCCTCGATTCGACGGCCCTGATCGTCGGGTTCGCCGTGGCGTTCGCAGTCGCACGCCTGACCGGCCGAGACGTTCATCGCGGCACCGTAGCCGTGGTTGTCGGCATGGTCCCCGTCGAGTTGCTGCTGTTGGCGCATGGCGGTCTGTACCAATCACGGTTCCTCGCGCACCACATCGAGGAGAGCCGCCGGTTGCTTCGGGCCAGGTCGTTCGCGGTGGTCCTCTTCCTCGCCATTCACGCAGCCAGCAACACCCCGGTGAGCGCGCGGTTCATTCTGCTGTGCGCGATCCTGTCGACCATCGCCCTGTTCGTCGACCGTGAGATCCAGCGATTGTGGTTCCGCCACTCGCGCATCGCTGGGCGACGACTACGCCCCGTGCTCATGGTCGGCGGCGGGAAAGAAGCTGCCGACTACGCCAGGGTGATCGGCAGCGAGGCCTGGAGCGGGGTTCGGATCGTCGGCTACGTCGCCGATCACGAGTCTCGGGAACTGCGATCGCTCGGCGTGGACTACCTCGGGCATGTCGCCGAAGCCGGGCATGTCGCCAACGAGCGGGACGTCTCCGGGGCGATCTTCGATTCGAGCGCCCTCGATTCCAGCGTTTCGAGCAATTTGGCCCGAGATTTCGCCGAGCATGGGTACTACGTCGAGTTCATGATCGGGGCGCGTGGGCTTGCCCCCGAACGGCTCGAGGTTGTCCCGCTCGGCCGCATCAGCACGGTGCTCGTCCAGCCGGTCGCCCGGGTCGGTTGGCGGGTAGCCACCAAGCGGATGGGCGACCTCGTCGTGGCCGGCGGCGCGCTAGTTGCCTTGTCACCACTCTTCGCAGTCGTTGCACTGGCGATCAAACTCGAGGACCGGGGGCCGGTCTTCTTCCGCCAAGACCGCGTCGGCAAACTCGGGCGCACATTTCGGGCCTGGAAGTTCCGGTCGATGCAGACCAACGCCGAGGCGCTGCGCTCCACGCTCGAAGCCCAGAACGAGGCCGGCGGCGGCCTGTTCAAGATCAAGACCGACCCTCGCATCACCAGGGTGGGACGCTTGATCCGCCGCACCTCGATCGACGAGCTTCCCCAACTGCTCAACGTCATCTCCGGCGAGATGAGCATCGTCGGTCCCCGGCCGTTGCCGGTCGCCGACGTACGCGACAACTGGGAGGAGCGCATGGCCCAGCGCCTACGCGTTCGCCCCGGCATCACGGGAATGTGGCAGGTCAGCGGTCGAAGCGATTTGGGCGACGACGATTTCCTCAAGCTGGATCTCTATTATGTTGATAACTGGTCGCCATTCGTCGATCTTCTCATTATCGCAAAGACCATCCCGGCAGTTCTCTTCGCCAAGGGCGCTTACTAGTGTCGAGTCATACCTCCGTTGCTCGGCGAGTAGCTGTTCCCATACTTTGTCTCGTCTTTGTCCTGCAGACGACCGCCTTTCTTCCGTTGCTCCCGAAGAACCGGCGTACATCAATCTTTACGATCGACACGCTTGATCCGAGCGGAACGCAAGGCATCAATACGATTCTCTTCATTGCGACCGGATGTCTCGCCCTGGCGCTCTTGCTGATCGCCTTTGGCCGCTCGACGACGGTCGAGTCCCCGGTTCAACTCCTCACCCACCACCCTGAGTTCGTGCTGATCATCGCTTGGATATTCAGTTCGGCGCTTTGGGCCGAGGTCCCGGCGGTCACCGTACGCAAGGCGTTCGGACTGACCCTGACCTTGCTGATCGCTGCGTTGGCCCGGGGTCTGTTCGGCCCCCGGCGGTTCCTGATGATCCTGCACAGCGGATTGCTCGTCGCCGCCGTGTGTTCCCTCGCCGCCGGACTGGTCTGGCCGACCTACGGAACGCTGACCACCGAGACCAGCCAGCGGGTGTGGCAAGGGGTATTCACGGGCAAGAATGTCTTGGCGATGCACTCGGGCCTGCTGGCGTCGTCATCGTTCGGGCTCCTGGTGATGGGTCGCCGGGTGTCACGGCTGATCGCCGTTCCATCCCTGGTCCTGGCCGTGTTCTTGATGATCAAGGCCGAGTCGGTGGGCGCGTTCGCTGCCCTGGCGGCGTCGCTCCTGGTCGGCTGCCTCCTCACCGTCGAATTGATCCGCGGTCGCGGCCAGCAGCGGCCTGCGCCTCATGGCCGCGGCGGTCGTCGCGTCGGCCATCGCAGTCTTCATGCTCGCGGGTGGATCCGGTACACGAGTGTTCGGCAAGAGCAGCACCCTGACGGGTCGCACCGACCTGTGGGCATCTCTCATCGAAGCGGTCGGCGAGCGCTGGCCGTTTGGCTATGGCTACCAATCGTTCTGGACCGACTCGGGCCGGGTGACCTCGGTGTACCGAGACTCCGGGGTCCAACTCGGCTCGGCCCACAACGGCTATCTCGACGTGGCGCTCTCGTTGGGAGTTGTCGGTCTCATCCTGACGATGTTCTTGCTCGGACGAGGCCTCATCCGGCGTACGGCAGTCTCTCCAATCGATATCGCCGTTGTCGTTCTCGCCGTCAACATCGCCATCGTCAACCTGTCGGAATCCCGCCTGTTGCTGCCCAATAGCATCTTTACGACCATCTTGGTTGCGTTTGCATACGTTGAGCCTCCCGCCCCAGAATTGGCTCACAAAGCGGTCGTAAACTACTCAGAGAGAGAAACCCTCTCCCCTTCCGAACTGGTGCAGCGATGAGAGTGGTTTTTGCGTCCCGGGTTGACTTCCTGAGCAAGCCAGGAGGTGACACTACCCAAACCATCAAACTGGCCGCCGCCCTCGAAGAGCTCGGCCATCACACCGAGATTCTCGACCACGTAGACCACACTGCGGTTCAGCAAGCCGACATCTTGCAGATCGTCAATCTCGATCGGCCGATGGAGAGCCTGCGTCATCTGGAATCGGCCAGCGGGCGGACCGACCTGGTGACGGTGCTGGCGTCAATCCACCATCCGATGTCGTGGATGGCCGACTGGCACCGTGCATCGGAACACGGGCTCAAGGGTGCCGTCGGACGCCTTGCCGGTGGCAACGCCAGCCGCGTCGATCACCTGCGCGAAGTACACCGAGGGTTGTTGGTCGCTCGCCAGACCGGTCAGGTCCGACCGTTCACGCGAACCGCGCGTCGTACCCCGGTCCACCATCAGCGCATGCTGGCGGGCCGGGTCGATGGATTCCACCTGCTCGCCAATGCCGAACGAGCGTCGATCGAGGCAGACCTCGGCCTGGTGCTCACCCAGCCGGCGTTGATCGCCCCCAACGGCATCGAGTTCGGGGCCAACTCCGTCACGGCCGCATCATTCGACCATCGCCAGGGCGTCGTCAGCATCGGTCGGATCGAGGCCCGCAAGAACCCCAGACGCTTGATCGAGGTCTGCCGTGAGCTCTCATTGCCGATCACGTTCGTCGGGCGCCTCAACGAGCGCGAACGCGGCTACGGGCGAGCCTTTCTCGACGAGGTCCGCAGTTACGCCGGCGCCAACTATCTCGGGGCCGTTCCCCACGAGGAGATCGCCGGTCTCCTCGATGCCGCCCGAGTCCACGCCTCGTTGTCGTGGGCCGAGGTGCTGCCGTTGGTCGATTTCGAGTCTGCGGGCGCCGGTTGCGGCGTGCTGGCCACCACCAGGAGCTACACCCAGCGCCATCTCGGCGGCCCGGGATTCACGTTCTGGGACCCGAGCGAGCCGGCCACCCACGCATCGACCCTCGCAGCGGCGTATGACAACGCTCCGGACCTCGCGGCGATCGACGAACTCCGCCGGAAGCTGAACTGGTCGACGATTGCCGAGGCGTTCGTCAAGTTCTATACCGACCTGCTCGATCGACGGGGCATCTCGGCATGAGCGGGCCGGTCACCGAGTCGGTACGACCCACCCGCGTTGCGTTGGTCTGTCCCGACCTGGAACACAACACGATCAGCTATTTCGCCAGCCGCCTGGCGGTGGCGCTTCGCCAGGTCGGCGTCGAGGTCGCCATGTTCTGCACCTCCGATCGCTTCGACCTCGCACTGGTGCCCGACGGCGTCGGTTTCCACGGGGGGAAGCCGGGCCGATCGACCGGGTCGGCCCCTCGCCTCCGTCGATTTTTCGAATCATGGCGGCCGGATGTCGTGCTGCCCGTTCTCGAACAGGCGATTCCCGGTTGTCGTCTGGCGGCCGCAACGCTTCGGACCCGTTCGACGGTCTACCGGGTCGTCCCCATCCTGCATCACCCGGCATCGCTGGGTGATCCCGACCATCGCTTCATCAGCCGCCCGGTCGTCAAGCGACTGATCGTCGGCAAGCCCAAGCTGTTGTTCACGATTTCCGACGGCGCCGCCGATGACGCCGCAGCGGTGCTTCGCCTGGCCCGCGGCAGATTCGCCATCGTCCCGCCCGCGTACGACGCGACACAGATCGTCGACACCGTCGACGACGCAGGCCCGTTGCGGCTGGTCACGGTCTCGCGCCTCGTGCCGCTCAAGCGCCACGATCTGCTGTTGAGCGCCGTGCGCCTCCTGGCCGATCGAGGAGTCGACGTGCACCTGACAATCGTTGGAGATGGTGAGCTCCGAGCCGAATTGCAGGCGCTGACCACATCGCTGGCCCTCGACGACCTCGTGACGATCACGGGCTGGGTCGACGACCCGGCGGCGATCGTGCGCCGCTCGCAGCTCTATGTCAGTGCTTCCGACGAGGAGGGATTCGGCATGGCCATCCTTGAGGCGATCGCCGCTGGGGTACCTGCGTTGGCCGTCGACGCCCTGGGTGGCGGACCGCGATTCATCAGCGGCGACGGGGGGCTTGCGCTGATCCCGCGCTGGGCCGGCCACCGACCTCGCGGAAGCGATTCGCGCTCTCGCCCCGGCCGGTGCCCGCCGACCGCTGCGAACGGCGGGGCTCGAGCGGGCCGAGAACTTCTCCACCGCAGCCGTCGGGCGACTGGCGGTCGATTCGCTTCGGGCGGCATCGGCCCAACCCGTGAAGAGTGCGCAACGGGTGGTCTCGGCATGAGCCGAGCTCGCATCGTGCTTGCCGCGGCGTTCGGTGCCGTGCTCCTTGCCGTGTGCGGGGCCACGACGACGGGCGCCGGCCCGGGCGCCACGTTGTTGACCGACACTCGACCCTCGCCGGTCGTCCCGCCCGAGCGTGAGGCCTTCGCCGTGTTGGCCTCGATGGACTGGCCGCGGGCAGCGACCCTGCTGTCCACGCTCGACCAGACAGACCCGCTGATCGAGCGTTCCCTCGCCCTGGCCTTGTACCACTCCGGTTCGATCGAGCCGGCCGTGAGCATCCTCGAACGCCGCCGCACGAACGGTCTCGCCGACGTCGGCGAACTCGAACTGCTCGCCGAGCACTACGAGGCAGCCGGGCAGACAACCCTTGCCGAGGAATTGTTGAGCGACGTCCTCGCCCAGCAGCCCGGCAACGACAAGGCGCTGGCGCAGTTGGGCCAACTCCTGCTCCATGGCCCCGACCCCGAGCGATCGCGACCCGCATTCGAGGAGCTGTACGGCCTCGATCCGGCGGACTACTCGCGGATCCTGCTCGTCGGCATCGCCCGGCGGGCCGATGGCGATGTGACCGCCGCTACTGCCGCGAGCGACGAACTCGTCGCCCGCTTCCCGACCAAGGCCGAACCGTTCCGTGAGCGAGCCTGGAACCTGTTGAGCATCGACGACTTCGCCGGTGCCCTAGCCGCCAACGACAACGCGCTCGAACTCGACCGCAACGACCCTGCAACGCTCAGCCAGCGCGACGCGATCGTGCTCGCCGCCGAGCGCGCCGCGGCGGCATCTTCGGCCGACGCGACAACGAACCTCCCGGAGGAAACCCCATGAATCTTCGTCGGACCATCCTGTTGGCGGTGCCGCTGATCGCCATCGGCGTCGGCGTCGGCTTATTCGTCTCGTCGGAGATGCCACCGCGTCTTCGAGTCCACGCGAGAGGTGTTCGTGTCGCCGCTTCCGGCTGCTCAGCTCGCCGGGGCCGAGGTGTACCGAGAGTGGAACACCCGCGATCCCGAGAGCGTCATGGACCGCGAGGTTTCCTTCGCCACCGCCATCACCCACGGACTCGACCTCGGAGCCAACGAGGGCACCAGCGTGACCCGCGCGGGGCAGACCGGCGTGATGTCGTTGCTCAGCCGCGGTGCTACCGCCGAGCGGTCGCTCGCCGTCGGCGAACAAGCCGCGACCGCCTACATCACCGCCCGTCGCGACGAGTTCGCCACGGCCATCTCCGCGGCGGCCGGCGCCATCCAGTCGCAGATCGACGAGCTCAACAAGCAGGTCGCGGCGATCACCGACGCGGGCTACTGGATCGCCGACAACGAACGGAACCGGTTGCTCGATCGGCGAGCCGCACTCGCCGGACACAAGTCCCAACTCGACGCGGCGCGCGTCGCCCTCGAAGCCGACTCGGGGGTCTCGGTGTTGGCCGTGTCCGCTCCTCGCCAGGTGTGGCCCGACCCGCAACGCGCCGGCACCATCGGCGGCATCATCGGAGCGAATGCGGCGTTGGCGCTCGGACTGCTCCTCGGCCGCAACCGACGTCGTGACGGCAACACCGGCAGCGGCAGCGGCAGCGGCAGAGATCGCGTGCGCACGGATAGACCGCTGCCTCCGCCTCCCGCACCGTACATCGACTCCGACTCCGTTCGAACTCCTGCGTCGGCGAGAGGGTAGGCGTTGTTCCATCGGGCTCCGGCGGGGCGCGATCGTGGCGAGCTCGGCACCGTGTTCCAACGGGTCGGTCCGGTACGAGGCGCGGCGATCCTGCGAATGGTCGGCTTGGGGCTGCAGGCCATCACCCTGCTCCTCGCCGCCCGTTGGTCGGGATTGGCCAACTTCGGTTCGCTCAGCTTCACCCTGGCCGTCGCCACGATCGGGATGATTCCGGCCGCCGCCCTCGCCGACCTGGTGCTGCGTACGGTGTCCGACGGCGACCGGCAGCTCCCACAACTGGTCGGTTGGGGGACCCGCTTGCTCATCTCCACCGCACCGGTCGCCGCCGGGCTGGCGTATGCCTGGCTGAATCTCCTGCCGGGTTCGAACCGAGCGACATTCGGGGCAGCCGAGGCCATCGTCTGCACGGTCTATTGCGGGGCGTTGGGACTCACCCAGTTTCTCCAAGCGGTCCTGCGGGTCTACTGGAACCCATTGCGGGCTGCGATCGCCGACGGTCTGCTGCGTCCCCTGGTCGCGCTCATCGCCATCCTCGCCGGAGCAACGAGCCGTTTGGGGCTCCACCTTGCCTACGCGGCGAGCGCCGTCACCGCCCTGTGCGTCATGATCGTTCAAAGCCGGCGAGCCGGTCTGCGATGGTCGGTCGGTCGCGTCGACCCGCAATGGCGCAGGTCAACCGCCTGGTTCGGGCTCTCGCACAGCGCGTTCGCGATCACCACTCGGGGACCCGTGATCGTCCTCGGAGCGATCAGCGGCACCGTCGCCGTTGCCGAACTGGCGATCGCCCAGCGGTTCACCGAGATCGCGGTCACGGTCCTACTCGTCGCCAGTTTTGCGTCATCGCCACGCTTGGCGAACCTGGTCGCCGAGCGCCGACTACGCGAAGCCGAGCGATACAGCCGACGCGTCGGAGCCTGGGCGGCTGGCGGTGCGATCGGGTTGCTGACCGCCGAGTCGCTGGTGCTGCGACCGTTGCTGCGCCTGTTGGGCTCCGACACGTCGACGACTCGGCTGATGTTCCTGGCGTTGGCCGTGGGCGCGATCATCGACGCCGTCGCCGGCCAGACCAACCTGATGCCGACGTTGTTCGAGCTCGAGCGCCGGGCAAGCCGCGTGCACCTGGCGGTCGCGGTCTTCGTCATCATCGCCGCCGCCGGGCTGATCACCGCCACCAACGCGACCGGCGCGGCTCTTGCCATCGCCTTGGGTTCGGTCCTCTCGAACCTGCTGATTCTGCGATTGGTCCGCCGGTCGGTCGGCATCACCGCTTCCCCTCTCGTCCCCGTTTTGAGCATGGCCCGCGGCTGACCCCGGGCGACCTCGATCCCTTCCCCCTCAGGCGGCACTTGTGCGAACCACTCCCCCTTCAGATTCCTCTCGCTCGCTCGACATCGGTGTTTTCGGCATTCGTGGCATCCCGTCGACGTACAGCGGATACGAGACGTTCCTCACCGCGTTGTTGCCGATCCTGGCTGCGCGCGGTCACCGCGTCACGGTCTACGGACGCATCGGCGAGGGCGATGATCAGGGCGGCGGCGACACCGGTATCGACACCGCTGCGGTGTCGAGTTACCAGGGCGTCAACGTCATTCCCGTGCGCTCCCTGCGCACCAAGCAACTCGACACGATTACCCACGGGTTCGCCTGCGCGGCCAAGGCCCGGCGGCGACACGACGTGATGTTCGTCTGCAACGTCGCCAATGCCCCGGTCTTGATGGCGTTGCGCGGCATGCGCGTGCCGTCGGTGTTGAACGTCGATGGACAGGAATGGCTCCGCGGGAAGTGGGGGCGCGCCGGGCGCGCCTGGTTCAAGGCGTCGGCGTACCTCAGCCGGGCGGCGTCGAGCGCGCTGGTTGCCGACTGCCGGGCGATGGCCGACGTCTACCGCGACCAGTTCCATGCCCCGTCGACAGTCATTCCGTACTCGTTGCCCACCTCGGTAGCGGCGGCCGCGGCGATCAGCGACGACGAGATCGCCCGCATCCTGGCGCCGTACGATCTCACTCCGAACGGCTACTTCCTGACCGGTGGCCGAATGGTCCCCGAAAACAACATCGACTACATCGCCGAGGCTTACCACCACGGTTCGCGCCCCGAACCGCTCGTGGTCATCGGTAAGGCGAACTACGACTCACCCGTCGTTCGCCGAATACAGGAGCTCGCCGCGCACGACGACCGCATTCGGTTGATCGGGCACATCGACGATCGCCTGCATTTCGGCGCGCTGTTTCGGGGGGCCACCGCCTATGCCCACGGGCATTCGGTGGGCGGGATGAACCCGTCACTCGTCGAGGCGATGGGCGTGGGAGCGATCGTCGCGGCCCTCGACACGCCGTTCAATCGCGAGGTGCTCGCCGACCAGGGCCTGTACTTCGAACGCAGCCACGCCTCGATCGTCGACGCGCTGGCGTCGGCGGCGCAACGTGGCCCCAACGACCGCCAGGCGATCGCCAATCGGGCCGTTGAAGAGTACGACCTCGACGCAGTCGCCGATGCCTATGAGCAACTGCTGCGGCAGGCCGCTCGGGCCCCGTGGCGGACGGTGACGATCACCACCCGCTGGTCGCATGCGGCCTCTCCCGCCGACCTACTGACGGCCGAACGCCCGTAGGAACAGCTCGGTGGTGTGGGCGGTCGCCTCGGCCCAGCCGGGGGTGTCGTCGCCGGCCAGGTGAGCCTGGATGATGCCGCCGACCACGCTGGTCACGGCGCGGGCGTCCTCGTCGGCATCGGTCGACGCAGGGAACGATCCATCGAGCTGTCCGGCATGGATGACGCCGGCGAGCACCGCCCGACGATCCATGGCCGCTCGATGATTCGCCTGCTCAAAGCCATTTGCGGCGCGTGCCTCCAGCGAGGAGAGCACCTTGGTTTGCCGGGCACGACCGGGGTCGTAGACAACGGCGAGTTGATGGTGAATCCACGCTTCGAGGGCGGCCGCGGGGCCCGACGAGGCGGCGACGACGTCCGTCAACTCGACGGCAACGCGGTCGGCGGCCGATCGATACATCGAGATGATCAGCTCGTCCTTCGAGCGGAAGTGGCGGTAGAACGCCCGCGTCGACAACCCGGCGGCGGCGAGGATCTGCTGCACCGAGACCGCGCCGGTCGCACCCTTGCCGATCAGCCCGAAGGCCGCCCGAACGATGGCATCGCGTTCGTCAGGCGATGATGTTGTGTGCACGTAGGTCGCCAATCTCATCCACGGTCTTGCCCAGTCGCGCCAGGATCAGGTCGGTGTGTTGGCCGGCCAGGACCCCGGCCAACGCTCGCGTCGGCGACCGGGAGAACCGGACGTACGGAGCGAGCCGGGGATGGTCGTCGAACGTCGGGTGAACCGCGTCGCTGAGATAGCCGCTGGCCCGTCCGAACGCCGGATCGAACATGATCGACTCGATCGACACCGTATTGACCGCCACGCAGCCAACGCCCTGGGCGAGTAACTCCTGTTCCCACGCCTCGGCCGTCTTGGTCGCGAACATCGAGCTCAAGGTCGAGGTCATCGCCTCGGCATCGTCGGCCACCGCGGTAAGATCGGCGTAGCGGGCGACGGCCGCCGCGAGCCGACCGAAGTCGCCCGGCGCCGATGCGGCCAGAAATACATAGCCGTCGGACGCGTCGATAGATTCGATGCCGCGGCCCGAGACCGCGTAGATCGGCGGCCGGGGCCGGTTCCGGCGGCGATCCTGGGTAGGTGACAGCCTGCGCCGACATCGCGTGACTGCCGGTGTTGAGCATCGACGAGAAGAGCTCCTGTCCACCGGCACCGCGGTCCCGGGCGACGAGGCCGAACAGGATCGCCGTCGTTACTCCAAGCGCGGCGAACCCGTCGGCTTGAGCATTGGACATTGCGCTGGCCGCCGACAATCGCCGAGCCCCGTCTTGGATCTGTGCGGTGGTCAGGTCGTCGCGCTGGGGGACGGTCAGACCGACGTTGGCCAGTGGAATGCCACTGGCTGCCCCGATACTCGGGGCGTACGCCGGTTTCGAGCCGTAGGGCCCGTCGACGCCGTAGCCGGGGGCGTTGACATAGACCACGTTCGGGTTACCGACTCGCACCGACGGGTAGTCGAGGCCGAGCTTGGACATGGCCCCTGCCCGGTACCCCTGGATGACAACATCGACCGTCGCCGCCAGGCCTTGAACGAGCGCCTTGCCCTCGTCGGTGGAGAGATCGACAGCGATCGACTCCTTGCCCTGCATGACCTTGGCCCCGCCCGATTCGGGGAACGGGAGAATGCGGCGAATGTTGTCACCGGTCAACGGTTCGACCTTGATCACGGTGGCCCCGAGATCGGTCAGCATCGTCGTACCGTGGGGGCCGGCAAACATCGTGGCCAGCTCCAGCACGGTCACCCCGGCGAGCGGCAGCCCGCCGAGGGCCGGATCCGATCTTGGCGACGGCGACGCCGAGGGGGCCGTCGAAGCGGCGGCCAGGGCGAGGATCTCGGCGCGGTGCTGGTCGAGGAGTGGCGCGCTCACTCGCAGATCAGCGGGTGTTTCTGCGGCCTTGACGATCGCCCCGGGCTGACGGACCGGGCCGCGCTCGGTGTCGTTGACGGTGACGACAAGGTCGTCGTGGATCAACTGCGGATGATCGAGCGCCTGGGGGCCGTTGCGGAACTGTTCGGCGAAGACGTTCGGGTCCGCCTCGAAAATCTGCTCCCACTCTGCCAGGGTCTTGGACCGCGATGCCTCGATCATCGCCGTCCACAGCGCCATGCGTTTGTCGGCGTCGTCGCCGAAGACCGGCAGACCTTTCCAGTTCTCGTCGGTGAACATCCATGCCAAGCCGAGCGACTTCATCTGGGCAGCAAACAGGTGGGCGGCCACAGCCGCGAACTGCAACCAGGTCCCATCCTTCGTCAGACAGACCAGCAGCATGAACGTCAACGGACTGGCGGGGCGGCCCTCGGCGTCGTAGGCGTTCGACTTCGTGAACGCATCGGGCCACCGCTCGGCAATCAGGTGCTCGAACCAAGCCCAGGTGTCGAGGGTGGCGAAGGCCTGGGCAAGGTTGGTCTCGACCCACTGACCCAACCCGCTGCGCTCACGTTCGATGAGCGCGGTGAGCGTGCCATGGAGCGCCACCTGGCAGGCCGCGAACGAGGCGAACGGAACGTTGACGTACGGTGGGTCGGTGTGCGGGCTCATCCGTTGGAATGTCTTGAACACCCCCAACTTGGCGTGAACAAGGCCCTCGTCGAGCGGTGCGTCGGCGTAGGGGCCCTGCCGGCCGAACCCCGTCACCGACGTGTAGATCAGCCGGGGATTCAGCGCGCTCGAATTCGCCGTACCCCAGGCCGGCAGAGTCGAGCAGCCCGGTCGACTCGGTCTCGATGAATACGTCGGCCCCCGCCGCCAAGTTGCGGAGCACCACTTGGTCGGCGCCATCGGCGAGATCGAGGACGATCGAACGCTTTCCTCGAGCCCAGAACGCGTAAGCCGCGTGGTCACGGATGCTCGCGCCCCCTGGCGGCTCCACCTGGACGACATCGGCGCCGAAGTCGGCGAACAGTTGGCTGACCTGGGCGCCGATGCGACTCCGAGACACGTCGATCACTCGTAAACCTGCCAGCGGCCCCATCGCTATCGCTACCCCCACATGAAAACGTTGTTTTCACCGACACTAGCCGCATCGTTCACCCCAGCCCCTCGATCAGGGACGTCGATGCCGTCGCTACAGCACGCCGAGGCGCGGCACGTGTTGGGTGTGGATCAGTTCGTCGCCGATCTCGCGTTCCAATGTCCGCCATGAGCCGAACAGTTGGTCGAGTACATAGGTGCGGCGCAGGTAGCGGTGAAACTCGTGCTCCCAGGTGAACCCGATCGCCCCGTACGACTGTTGCGCCTGGGTACAGGCCATTTCCGCGGCACGGCCGGCGAGATGCTTGGCAACCATCGCATCCCACGGCCGGCCCGAACTCATTGCCTCGTCGACCACCCGGGCCGCCCCGGCGACGAGCACATGGGCGCTCGCCAGGCGATGCTGTAGCGCTTGGAACGACCCGATCTTGCGCCCGTACTGCACCCGCTCCCCCGTGTATTCCACGGCGGTTCGCACGACATGGCGGCCGATGCCGACGAGTTCGGCGGCCAACACCGCCCGCCCGTGGGCGACCACACCCGCCCAACGCTCGGCGTCGAGGTTGATCGGCGTGACGTCTGGCGCGGCGACGGAGCCATGGACTCGCCACAGCCCAAGATCGGGGTCGGTGCCATACGCTGCCGCCGCCGTGATGAGGCCGGATTGCACGACGACCAGTCGAGTCCCGGCGTCACCGTGCATCGGAGCAACCAACCGACCCCCGGACGGATCGGAGGTGACGACGCCGTCGAGAGCGACGTCGCCACCCTCGCCGGCCGGCGCGGTCTGGGTGATCGGGATGACCACCAGCGCGTCGGCGAGCGACAACTCGCCGAGCGCTTCGCACAATCGAGGGCCGAGGGCGTCTGCGTTCGACAACGTCTCACCCTTGATCTCGAACAGCATCCGCAGGGCGGTCGGCGCGTCGTCGGCGAGCACGTCGTCCCAGCCGAGTTCGGCCAGCCGTTCAGCCAACGGCCTGGTGGATGATTCGGTCAGCACGTGGCGCAGGCTGGGACGCAACATCGCCTGGGTATCGAGATCCATCATCATCTCCTTATCTCCCTCACGACTCCCGCGGCATGCCGAGGACGCGCTGGGCGACGAGGCCCCGCTGGATTTCCTGCGAGCCGCCATAGATCGGCGCGGCGCGACTGAACAGGTACTCGTGACGCAACCAGTCCAGGTCGTCGTCGAGGTCGAATGAGGGACCAAGGTGCTCGCGGATCGCGTCCCATGCGGCGACCTCGGCATCGATGAGCAGGAGTTTGTCGACCGAGACTTCCGGGCCCAGCGTTTCCTCCTTGGCCAACCGGCGAACGGTGTCGCGGGTCTGCAACCGCAGCGCGGCCGTCAGTGCGTACGCCCGGCCGAGCGAGGCGGCGGCACCACTGTCGCGCCGACCGTCGCCGAGGGCCAGGGCATGCTCGAGACGGCTGTGGAACCGGCCCTGTTGCAGCCACCCCCACGCCCCCCGCTCCCACTGGAGCATGTACATCGCCACATTCCAACCGCCGCCGAGCTCACCGATGATCCGGTCGCCGGGCAGATAGGCATTGTCGAGGAAGATCTCCGAGAGATGGTTCTCGCCGTCCTCGCAGCGGATCGGGCGGACCTCGATGCCGGGCTGGTCGAGATCGATGAGCACCATCGTCAGACCCCGGTGACCGGGCTGGCCCGATCGGGCGAGCAGCACCGATCGCTTGCACAGATGCCCGAAGCTCGCCCACACCTTCTGGCCGGTGATCCGGTAGCCGTCGCCGTCGGGCTCCATCCGGGTGCGTAACGACGCCAGATCGCTGCCGGCATCGGGTTCGGAGAACGCCTGAGCCCACCAGTCGTCGCCCCGCAGGGTCGCCGGCAAGAGCTCTTCGGCCAGGTGAGGGGCAAAAACGAGGAGGACCGGGACGAGGATCTCGAGCGTCGTGTACGGCTCGGGAATGATGATGTCGACCTCCCACAGCGCCTCGAACAACGCGGCCCGGAAGAGCGGATCGCCATCGAGTCCCCCGCACGACGTCGGCCACCCGAGTCGCGACCAGCCCTCGTCGAACAGGATCTGTTGCAGCGTGCGCAAGTGGGTCGCGCTGTGCTCGATACTGGGTGGTCGGTACCGGCGGAATTCTGCGACCCGGCCATCGCTCTGGAGAAACTCGGCGACCGCGGCCTTGTACGCCGCCGGGGAATCGAACGTCGAGGCGGTGAACGTGGTCATGATGCGATGAAGGCGTCGGCAAAGGCGGCGATGTAGTCGAGGGCGGCGGGGTGACGGGCCCACGGGGCGGCCATGTTCACCCAGCCGACACCGATCTCGGCGAGTTGGCCGTAGTAGTCGCGTTTGCGTTCGACGTCGCGACCGAAGTCGATCGGCGAACCGAAATCGGGCACGGAGATCTCTATCTCACTCATCCGGTCACCGGCATGGCCGCGCAAGATGGTCATCCGCTCGGCGATCGACTCGACGGTGTCGAGGTGGGGGGTGCGCGTCGTGAGGGCCATCTCGGGCGGGCCGAGCAGCGGCATCCACCCCTGGGCCCCGGCGGCCACGCGGCGCAACGTCAGTTTGGAGTTGCCGCCCAACCAGATCGGGATCGGATTCTGGATCGGCCGCGGCCGACCGATCACCTCGCGGGCGGTGAAACCACGGCCCTCGTAGCTGAACGGCTCACCGCTCCAATGCAGCGGCATCACGGCCAGCGCCTCGTCGAACAACTCGTTGCGGTCATCGAACTCCACTCCCAAGGCGCGGAATTCGCCTTTGAGATAGCCGGTGCCCGCGCCAAGGATGAACCGGCCACCGGAGATCAGATCGAGTGAGGCGGCCGTCTTGGCGAGCAGGAGCGGGTTCCGGTACGGCAGCACCGCCAGGTACGTGATCAGTCGCACCCTCGAGGTGACCGCGGCCGCCGCCGCCAGGGCGATGAACGGGTCGAGGGTTTGGTGGCCGCCGTTGTCGAGCCAGCGGGCCCCAGGGGCCGGGTGCTCGGTGAACGACACGCCCGACCAGCCAGCGGCCTCTGCGGCCACGGCGATCTCGGTGACGGGGCCCGCATCGAGAAAATCCTCGGTCGTCCCATGGACATCCGGGTACTGCAGGATGAACTTCATCACGACCCCCACGGCTCAACCTGGCCATCGAGGTAGCGACCAGACCCAGCCGACGCTACTCGACACTTGTGTCAAGTTGGAAGAACTCGCGGAGATCTCTGACACAGGCCCCTGGCACGATGCCTGCCATGAGCTTCGGCCCGTCCGGCACGCCGGCAACCTCCAAACAAGTGCAATATCTGCTCTCCCTCGTCGAAAAGGCGGGACACACAGGCTTTCGCGACGCCCGCGGCCCGCTCGGCCTCACCTCTCGCCAGGCCAGCGGCAAATTCAGCCGTCAGGAAGCATCGGCACTGATCGACCTGCTCCTTGCCACGCCCGGTGACGGTGATGATGAACCGACTCGCTGCTCGGTCACCACCGACACCGGCGAGAGCATCGCCGCGGCGATGCGACTCGAAGCGCAGCGAGTCGAGATGCTCCGCGGCATGCCCGCCCACCTCCTCGCCACCGAACTCGAACGTCGGGGCTGGCATGTCGACAGCCCGGATTGACCGCGGTCGATCAATTCACGGTCGATCACTTGACGGTCGTTAGTTCATGTGGGTGCCGCAATCGACGTTCAGCGTTTGGCCGGTCATGCCGCGCCCGGCGTCCGAGCAGAGCATCAACGCCACCGAGGCGACCTCGTCCTCGGTGGCCATCCGCCCAAGCGACGAGTTGGCCACGAAACCGGCCTTGGTCTGTTCATAGGAGATGCCGAGCGTTTCGGCTCGGGCGCGGATGACCCGCTCGATCCGGTCGCCCTCGATTGCTCCCGGGCAGATGCAGTTGCAGCGGATCCCGGCCGGGCCCCATTCGCGAGCCCAGGTCTGGGTCAGCCCGATCAGGCCCCACTTTGCCGCCGCATACGGCGAGCGCATCGCGTATCCGATGCGGCCGGCGGCCGAGGAGATGTTCAGAATCGAGCCGCGGCCAGCGGCGATCATCGTCGGCAGTGCGGCCTTTGTACTCAGCCATGGACCCGTGAGATCGATGTCGATGACCTCCTGCCACTCCTGCTCGCTCATGTCGAGGGTCGACTTCGTCACCCCGGCGATCCCGGCGTTGTTGACCAGGATGTCGAGCCGCCCGTAGGCACCAAGCGTCTCGGCAACCATCCGCTCACAGTCCGCCGCCTTGGCGACGTCGGCCGTCACCGCCAGCGCCCGACCCCCCATCTCGGTGACCAGTGCGACGGTCGAGGCGAGGGTTGCCTCGGTCCGCCCGGTGACGACGACGGTGGCACCGGCACCGGCGAGCGCAATGGCGATGCGCTGGCCGATGCCCTGCCCGCCCCCGGTGATGATGGCTACCTGCTCTGCGAGTTCAGTCATCTCGCCATCATGGACCACGGCGATCGCCCTGCACATTGCCGCGGCGAACGTGCGGTGCCCGATGTCGGGTCCACGGTGCCGTCGGACACGAGAGCAGCCGGTACCGTCGGGTTTCGAGACGGCAGTTGCGAGGAGATCATCACCATGAACGGCGACCAGGCAATGCGGGCATTCGCCTCGACCGTGGCGTGCCCGGAGTTCCAAAATCCGGCGTGGGTCGCCCCCAAGGCGCTGGCCGCCTCGACGGTGGCGATCGTGACCTCGGCGGCGTTGCATACGCCCGACGAGGACGCCTTCACCGCCGGCGATACGGGCTACCGGTTGATCGACCGCGCCCGGCGCGACCTGAAACTCGGTCATTGGAGCCCCAATTTCGATCGAACGGGCATCGCCATCGATCTCAACGTGGTCTATCCGATCGATCGGCTCGAGGAGTTGGCGGCGCAGGGCGTGATCGGTGCGGTCGCCCGTCGCCACGTCTCGTTCGCAGGCAACCAACCCGACGATGTCGCCACCATTCGTCTCGATTCGGGCCCTGCCGCGGCCGCCGCACTGAAGGATGACGGCGTCGACGTGGTGATCCTCACGCCGGTTTGACCACTCTGTACGCGCACCGTGAGTGTGCTCGCCCATGTCTTCGAAGCCGCCGGTATCGCCACGATCACCCTGTCATCGGTGCGGGCGATGGCCGAGAAGGTCGCCCCGCCCCGAACGCTGCATTGCGAGTTTCCCCTCGGCCGACCCCTCGGCAAACCAGGCGACACGGAGTTCCAACACCACGTACTGGCAGCCGCGTTCGACCTGCTCAACGTCACGACCGGGCAAGTCATCAGGGACTACCCGGTGACGATCGAGGCCGAAATCGAACCCGTCGCCTGCGCCCTGCCACCGAGGTTCGACCCGTCACTCCCCGCGGCGGTCGACGAGGCCCAGGGGCTGCGAAAAGCGTACGATCGGGCGCTCGCCCGGCGCGGCGTCACCTCGGTCGGTCGGGTCATCGATGCCGATGGCGTTGCCGATGCGCTGCGGATCCTCGATGCGATCGCCGCTGGAGCAGATTGGAAGGCGGCCGGCATTCCCGGCGGCAACACCACGGCGTTCTGCCACGACATCCGCACCTACTACGAGGAGGCGGCGATCGAACTCGTCGACGGCCCCGCACCCGGTGGCCGGGCAATCGAGTCGTGGTATTTCGAACAGACCGAGGCAGGCAAGACCGTGCTCGCCGCCCGGGCGGCGATGCGCGACTGCGGCGTCAGCCGGGCGATCTGGTTCTACATGTCACCCGGCCACCGCTGATCAGGCCGCGGTTCGGGGCGATCAGCAACACGTGCCGCCGATCGCCACCGACTCGGCAGCGACGGCGTCGGTAACCGGCGAGCAGCACTCGCCCTCGGCCGGGTGCATGACCGGAGCATCGGCGAGGACGGTGTAGATCTCCCAGGGGATCTCGGGACCGGCGACCCACACCTTGTCTTGTACTGCGAAGCAACAGGTCGTCGCCTCCTGCAGTTCGGTCTCGGAACCCTCGGCTTGCATGCGCGCCGCCGCGGCCATCACCTCGTCGGTTGATGCCACCTCGACGCCGACGTGGTTCAGGCTGCCCGGCTCGCCTTGCCCGGCGATCAGGACCAGTTTGAGCGGCGGCTCGGCGATGGCGAAGTTGGCGTAGTTCTCCCGCACCTTGGCCGGCGGGGTGTTGAACAGCTTGGTGTAGAACGCGATCGACGCGTCGAGGTCGCCGACGTTCAATGCCAGTTGTACTCGTGACATGTGCTTCTCCTTGGGATGACAACGTCGATGCCATACATCGACAAAGGTCAATATAGCTGAGGGTGGCGGCTACATCGACAGTTATCGATGTGACATTGGAGACATACATCCCGGCGGATCGTTCGACGGTCTTCGATATTGTCTAACGCATGGCCGCCTCGTTGTCTGCCCCCGTCGATGTGCTGGCGTGTTGCGCCCCGGTCAGCGCCGATCCGCTCGATGAGCAGCAGGCCGAAAACCTGGCCCGAGCATTCGCCGCCCTGTCCGACCCCATTCGGCTCCGGCTGTTGTCGTTCATCACCTCCGCCGACGACCAGGTATGCGCGTGCGACCTGGTCGAACCATCGGGACGATCACAGCCGACGGTCAGCCATCACATGAAGGTCCTGGTCGATGCCGGCCTGGTCGACCGGGAGAAGCGGGGCCTGTGGGTCTGGTACCGCGCCGTCCCCGAACGAATCGCCGCGCTGCGTGCCGTACTCGGTTGACGACCGCCCAGTCGGTTGCCGCCAGGCGACGACCGTTCGACGACCGCCCAGTCGGCGGTTGGGCTATCTGGGACCGTTTTGAACGTGCTGGAAGCCAAAGCGGCCCTTGATGCACAGATTGCCGTGGGTCACCGAGTGATCTGACGGGCTGGTGACCTTGACGATCGAGTTGTCTTGCACGTGGAGCGTCACGCTGCAACCGACACCGCAGTACGGGCAGACCGTGTCGGTCTGCGTCTGGGCGTCCTCGTCCCACGTTCCGGCGGCGCGCATGTCGTGCTCCGAGGAGAACATCAGCGCCCCGGTCGGGCAGACCTGGATGCAGTTGCCGCAGTACACGCAGGCCGATTCGGGCAGCTCAACGGCATATTCGGTCGAGATGCGGGCATCGAACCCGCGCCCTGCGACGCCGATCGCGAAGGTGTTCTGCCACTGCTCGCCGCAGGCATCGACGCACTTGTAGCACAGGATGCACTTCGAGTAGTCCCGCACGTACAGCGCATTGTCGTTCTTCACCGGTTGGTGCACGTTGTCGGCAGTCAGGCCGTCGGGGGTGTGGTGGTGCCCGGGGAAGCGGTCGTCGCGGTCGGTCGTCGCCGGGGTCGGCGCACCGTAGCGGTCGGTGTCGACGCCGTACTCCTCGTTCCATCGGGCGACGTTGGGGGCGGTCGACAGATCAACCGACGAGCCGAGAAATTCGAGGACCATCTTGCGGCTGTGCGTCGCCCGCTCGGAGTCGGTGCGAACAACCATGCCCGCCTCCACTCTGCGGGAGCATGACGGCACGAGGGTGCGCGACCCAACGACCTCGACCATGCATACCCGGCAGGCGTTCTTTGGGGTGAGGGTCTCGCCATAGCACAACGTCGGGATCTCGGTGCCCTGGCCGCGGCAGGCCTGCAGCAACGTCGTGCCCTCGGGGGCCTTCACCGTTGCGCCGTCGATCGTCAACTCGACGAGGCGAACCGGCATGGCGACCGGGGTGGAGACGGGTGTACTCGATACTGCGGTCACTTGAAGACTCCCAGCTTGATGAAGGCGGACTCAATGGCGTTGTGGGCGGTCTGCCCGAGGCCGCAGATCGATGCGTCCTTCATCACCCGGCCGATCTCGGCGAGCAGTGGCATCTCGCCGCCGCGGATCCCCGAGGCGAGACGGGCGAGCGCCTCTTCCTGGCGGACGGTCCCGACCCGACACGGCACGCACTGGCCGCACGACTCGTCGCGGAAGAACGCGGCGACCCGCAGGAGGAACGGCACCAATTCGACGGTGTCATCGAGGACCATCACCACGCCGGAGCCCAGTGTTGCCCCAATGGCCCGCGTCCCTTCGAAGGTCAGGGGCACGTCGAGTTCCGACGGTCCGACGAACGCCCCGGCGGCTCCACCGAGGAGGACCGCTTGCAGCTGGCGACCCTCGGGCACGCCGCCACAGAGGTCGATCAACTCGCGCAGCGTCGCCCCGAACGGCACCTCGTAGACGCCTGGGCGGCGGACTCCGCCTGACACGCAAAACAGCTTCGGTCCGACCGAACCCTCGGTGCCGACCTCGGCATACGCGGGGCCGCCGGCGAGCATGATCGGCAGCACGTTGACCAGCGTCTCGACGTTGTTGACCACCGTCGGCTTGCCGAACAGGCCGACTTCCACCGGGAACGGCGGCTTGTTGCGGGGCTCGCCACGGAAGCCCTCGATCGAGTTGAAGATCGCCGTTTCCTCGCCGCAGATGTACGCCCCAGCCCCGCGGAAAATCTCGAGGTCGAACGAGAACCCCGAGTCGAGAATGTTCTCGCCGAGGAAACCGCGGCGCCGGGCAACGTCGATGGCGTGCTGCAGGTTGCGCAGCGCCCGCGGATACTCACCGCGCAGGTAGATCCAGCCGTGCTCACATCCGGTTGCGTAGGCGGCAATCGTCATCGCCTCGATCAGGGCGAACGGATCACCCTCCATGAGCACCCGGTCTTTGAACGTGCCCGGCTCGCTCTCATCCGCGTTGCAGACCAGGTGGTGCGGCCGGGCTGGCTGGCGGGCGACGGCATCCCACTTGCGACCTGCGGGGAACGCCGCGCCGCCGCGACCGACGAGCTTGGCATCGAGGACTTCGCGAATCACCTCGACCGGGCCGAGATCGAACGCCCGACGCAACGCTCCATAGCCGCCGTGGGCGCGGTAGGAGTCGAGCGACGTCGGGTCGACGTTGCCGACCCGACGCAACAACGTCAACGACGCCGCGCCGGCCTGGGGCACGCCATCGATGATCGACGCCTCGTCGGCCGGCCATTCGCCGTTGATCGCCGACCGCAGGGAAACCGAGGTGAACGGGGCGACCACGGCTTGGCGAGGGGTCTCGCCGGCCGCGATGACCAGCGCGGCGGGGGCCCGCTCGCAGAGCCCAAGACACGGCGAGGGATGGGCACCATCGGGCACCGACGCATCATCGGAGCCAGCCATCTTGCACGCCAAGTCGACACAGACGTGCACCTGGTAGGCCGGCCGCTCGCGGAAGGAGAACAGCGCATAAAAGCTGGCCACACCATAGATTTCCGCCGGCGCGACATCCATTCGCTGGGCGATGTAGTTGATCGCTCCCGGGTCGATCCAGCCCTGACGATCCTGCACCGCGTGCAGCGCGGCGAGCAGGTTCGGCCGTTCGCCGTGGACGCCGTGCCCGGCCCGTGCGACGCGATGATCGCCGGCATCTCGCACGCCACCATCCCACCCGGCTACCGGGGTTCCGAGAACCGCATCGACCGCGGCGCGGACCTCGACGCAAGCGCGGTCGACTGAGAGTTTGAGATCCATGTGCGGCGGGTTCCCCTACGTTGTCCGGAGGCGACCAGGCTACCGTGCCGGTCCAGCGGACCAAGAAGGGCGGATTACGCTCACTCGACGAGCGCTCGACTGCGGTCGTCCGCGAACGAGTGGGGAGCCGCCATGTTGAAGCAGCTGACCGGGGTTGACGCCATGTTCCTCTACATGGAAACGCCACGTTCATTCGGTCACGTCTCGAGCGTTTCGGTCTTCGAGCATCCCGGCGGGGACTACCAACCGTTCGAGGCGTTCCGCAAGCAGGTGGAACAACGTCTCGAACTCGTCGAGCCGTTTCGGCGCAAGCTGGTCACCGTTCCCTTGGAGATCGACCACCCCTACTGGGTCAACGACCCCGATTTCGATCTCGACTTCCATGTGCGCTCGATCGGCCTCGCCGCGCCCGGCAACGACGAACAACTCGCCGCCCAGGTGTCACGGATCATCGGGCGGCCCCTCGATCGCAACCACCCGTTATGGGAGGTCTACGTGATCGAGGGGCTCGACAACGGGGCGTGCTTTGCAACCCTGACCAAGGTCCATCATGCGACGATCGACGGGGCATCGGGGGTGGAGCTACTGACGATGCTGCTCGACCCCTCCCCCGACGCGGTGTACACCCAGCCCACCGACATCGAACCGTGGGTCGCCGACGCCGTCCCCTCGCAGGTCGACATGTTCATGCGCGGGTTGAGCGGCCTCGCCCGGCAGCCCGAGCGCATCGCCCGGGTGCAGGGCCGGTTGATCCGCGAACTCGGGCGTAACCGCGGCACGGCGCTGGGCGAACTCGTGCGGATGGCTCGACCGTTCCTGCCGGCGATCCCGACCCTGCCGGCCCTGCCGATGATCGGGGCACCCCGCAAGAAGCCCGAGGTCCGCGATGCCCCGCCGGCGCTGCCCACGGGGTCGGCTCCCCCCACCCCGTTCAACCGCTCAATCACCCCGCATCGTCGCTTCGTCTTTCGCTCGGCGCCGCTGTCGAAGGTCAAGCTCCTCAAGTCGGCCTACGGCGTCACCGTCAACGACATCGTCATGACCGTGTGTGCCGGGGCGTTGCGCCGCTGGCTGATCGAGCAGGATGCCCTGCCCGACGAGCCGTTGGTGGCGATGGTCCCGGTGTCGATTCGTACCGGCACTGAGGCCGATATCTGGAGCAACCGGGTGTCGGCGATCTTCGCCCCCATCCCGACCCATCTCGATGATCCGGTCGAACGGGTCAGGTTCATGAACGAGGCGATGGTGGCGGCCAAGGCGTCGTTCGACATGATCCCCGCCTCGACGCTGACCGATCTGACCCAGTTCGCCCCGCCGGCGTTGGCCACCCGAGCCATCCGCATGGCAACCGCGGCCCGATTGGGTAATCGCGTGAATATGCCAGTCAACCTGGTGATTTCCAACGTACCCGGTCCTCGCCAGCCGCTCTATCTGCAGGGCGGGGCCAAGCTCAAGCACTTCTACCCGGTCTCGACGATCGTCGAGGGCCAGGGTCTCAACATCACCGTGCAGAGCTACCTCGACACCCTTGATTTCGGGCTCGTCTCATGCCGTGAGCTGGTCCCCGACCTGTGGCACCTCGTGGATTTGTGTGTCGAAGAACTCGACGTCTTGGCGGCAGCCATCGCGACACCACCGGTTCCCGCCGCAGTGGCCAAGCCGCGTGAGCGCAAGCCGCGGGCGCGCAAACCGCCGGCTACAGCCGCCGTCGAGCACTGATCACACCCGTATCGAACCCGGCGGTGTGGAGCCCGCCCGCGAAGCGGGCATGTTCGATCTTCAGGCATTTGTCCTGCACGACGGCCAGCCCAGCGGCCTCGGCCCGCGCTGCGGCATCGTCGTGACGCAGCCCGAGCTGAAACCACAGCGACGTCGCGCCGACGGCAATCGCCTCGCCGGTCACGCCGAGCAGGTCGTCGACCCGGCGGAACACATCGACCATGTCGGGCGGTTCGGGAAGATCGGCGAGCGAGGCGTAGACCGGCTGCCCGAGGATCTCGGTCTCGCGCGGGTTGACGTACCAGACGGTGAACTCGCGGGCGTCGGCGCGTAGATATGTCGCCACGAAGTACGAAGCCCGACTCGGGTTCGACGATGCCCCCACGATGGCGATCGTCTTGGTTCGGCGCAGGAGCGGCAAGATGGCCGTCATCGGGTTCCTCCGTCGCCCGTAGCAACAGCCAGGGCCTGGTCGAGGTCGGCGCAGATGTCGGCGGCATCCTCGATGCCGACCGAGATTCGAACGAGATCGGGCTCGACGCCGGCGGCGGTGAGCGCGTCGGGCGAGAGTTGGGCGTGAGTCGTCGACGCCGGGTGAATGACCAGCGTGCGGGCATCGCCGATGTTGGCGACGTGGCTGCACAACTCAACCGCATCGACGAAGGCCGCGCCGGCCGAGCGCCCGCCACGCACTCCGAAGGCAAACACGGCACCCGGCCCCTCGGGCAGGTAGCGGCTCGCCCGATCGTGATGGGGATGATCGGCCAGACCGGCGTAGCGAACCCAGGCAACCGCCGGATGGTCGGCCAGGTAGGCCGCAACGGTTGCCGCGTTGGCCACATGCTGGCGCATCCGCAGAGCCAACGTCTCGAGGCCCATCAGAAAGAGGAAGGCATTGAACGGGGTCATCGTCGCCCCGGTGTCGCGCAACTGCTCGCTACGCAGCCTGGTCAGCCAGCCGTACTCACCGAAGTTGCCCCACCACGACAGTCCGCCGTAGGTGTCGACCGGGGCGGTCATCAGCGGAAACCGAGGATTATCCCAGTCGAATCGACCGCTGTCGACCACGACGCCGCCGAGCGCCGTGCCATGACCGCCGATGAACTTGGTCACCGAGTGAATGACGATGTCGGCTCCGTGCTCGATCGGGCGACAGAGATATGGCGTCGCCGTCGTCGCATCGACCACCAACGGAACCCCCGCAGCGTGGGCGACTTCGGCGAGCCCCGCGACGTCGGCGATCGCCCCGGACGGATTGGCGACGACCTCGGCAAACACCGCTTTGGTCTGCGGCCCGATCGCTGCCGCGTAAGCGGCCGGATCGTCGGAGGCGACGAACGTCGTCGCCACCCCGAAACGGGCCAGCGTCGATTCGAGCAACGTGCGGGTGCCGCCGTAGAGCTGGGCGCTGGCCACGAGGTGGTCACCGGCCCCGGCCAAAGCAGCGAACGTCAGGAGCCCGGCGGACTGCCCACTCGAGGTCGCCACGGCCCCTAATCCACCCTCCAGTGAGGCCATCCGCTCCTCGAACGCAGCGACTGTAGGGTTGTTGATCCGGGTATAGATGTTGCCGAACTTCTGCAACGCGAACAGCGTGGCTGCGTCGTTGGAGTCCTCGAAAACGTAGGCCGTGGTCTGATAGATCGGCACCGCGCGAGCCCCGGTAGCCGGATCGGGACGCGCCCCGGCGTGGACGGCACGAGTGCGGAATCCGTGGCGGTGCTCGGGTGGGGCCATTGGCCGGGACTGTATCGGCTGCGGCCGAATCGGGGCGTATGCTCGTCAACGATGCGGAACCATGGCGCACTCCTTTTGGCCGTCGGTCTCGGCGTGCTCAGCGCTTGCGCGACGACCGACCCGGGGGTGCGGTCCCGCGATGCCGAAAAAGTTGGTCGCATCGTCATCGTCGACCCCGGCTCCGATCCTGTTGTCGACCCCGACCCGACGTCGGAGGACCCCGACCCAGGCCCGCCGACCGAGCCAGACCCGAACTCGGGACCGCTCGACCCCGATCCCGTGGCGACGGCCCCCGAGCTCCCCCCGATCGAAGCGGGCCAATTCCCCCTCGACCCCGACAAGCCACCGCAGGAGTACGACGCCTACCTGGTCGCCGCGCTGGAAGATATCCAACAGTTCTGGCGCGATACGATGCCCGACGTCTACGGACGCGACTACGAGGAACTCGCCGGGGGCATCTGGCCGGTCTATCCGGGCCGCACCGGCGTGCCCGGTTGCGGGACGCCACGCACGACCTATCAAGAGATCGAAGGCAACGCGTTCTACTGTCAAGACAACGACTTCATCGCCTACGACGACGAAAACCTCATGCCGCAGCTCGATCGAGACCTGGGCCGAGCCGTCATCGGAGTGGTGCTCGCCCACGAGTGGGGCCACGCGATCCAGGCGCGGCTCGGGCTGTTCGACGGCACCGTCGCGACCGTCACCGTCGAATTGCAGGCCGACTGTTTCGCCGGGGCGTGGACGTCGCATTTGGCCCGCGGCGAGAACCCCCAGCTGCAGTTCCTCGACTCGGACATCCGCTCGGGGCTCACCGGCATGATCAGCGTCGCCGATTCTCCCGGCGTCACCCAGGAGACCGATTTCTCGGCGCACGGCTCCGCTTTCGCCCGGGTCGGGGCATTCCAGGACGGCTTCGTCAACGGCGCGGCCCAATGCGCGTCATACATCGACAACCCCCCGAACCCGATGCAGTTCCGCTATCCCGACGAGTTCGGCGACATCAGCTCGCAAGAGGACGCGCCGTACGACGACCAGCCAATTCCGGCCGATCAGACGTACGGCAGCGGCATCTTTCAGCTCATCGACCACTCCTTGGTCGCGTTCTGGCCCGGGGTCATGGAAGCGAACGGCACCCCGATCACCGCACCTACGCTCGTCGGCTACCCCAATGCTGGCCCGTACCCCGCCTGTGACGGCGTCGACCCGGCGGCCTTCCCCGACAACGTGTTCTATTGTCCGGCCACCAATCAGGTGATGTACGACGACGACCTCGGCCGCGACCTCTACCGCCGAATCGGCGATTTCTCGATCGGGTATCTGCTCGGCAACGGATGGAGCGATGCGGTGCAGAACGCATTGGGCAGCCAGCTGACCGGCGAACGCCGAGCGCTGCTCAACGACTGCCTGACCGGCGCTTGGACCCGCAGCGCGCTGCCAAATCAGTCGACTGACCCGAACGCCGTCCAGCCCGACATCACAGCATCGCCCGGCGATCTCGACGAGGCGGTGAAGACCGCCATCCTGGTCGGCGACGAGACCACCGATGCCAATCAGGTGGGCTCGGCGTTCGAGAAGATCGATGCCTTCCGCGTCGGCGTGCTCGGCGACCTCAACGCCTGCCAGACGAAGTACGCGAACTAGTCGAACGTGCTCCTCGCCGCCGCCGACCTCGGCACCAACAGCTTTCACCTGGTCATCGCCCGAGTGGCCGCCGAGGGCGGGTTCGAGATCATCACCCGCGAGCGCGAGAAGGTCCGTCTCGGCCACGGTGGCGGTGACATGAAGGAGCTCGCCGACGACGCCGTCGATCGCGGCATCGCCACCCTCGCCCGGATGCGCCAACTTGCGGCCAGTGCTGGAGCCCCGATGCGGGCCGTCGCCACCAGCGCGGTACGCGAAGCCCACAATGCTTCGATCTTTCTCGAACGGGCCCGCAGCGAGGCCGGCGTCGAAGTCGAGGTGATCTCGGGTTTCGAGGAGGCCCGGCTGATCCACCTCGGCGTGCTCCAGGCTGTCCCCGTCTACGACAAGCGCCACCTGCTGTGCGATATCGGTGGCGGCAGCACCGAGATCTTGGTCGGGCAGGGAACCGAGACACTCACCGCCCGCAGTTTCAAACTCGGAGCGGTGCGGTTGACCGATCGGTTCTTCCCCCAAGGCACCATTCCCGAAGGGGCCGTCGACGCATGCCGTGCCTACATCCGCTCAACGCTTGCGGTGTACGAGCGCGAGGTGGCTCGCAAGAGGTATCGGGTCGCCGTCGGTTCGAGCGGAACGTTCGAAGCCATGGTCAAGGTGGCCCTCGCGCTGAACGGACGCGACGAGCTGCGCACCTACAACTGTCAAAAGCTGACCCGCAGCGCACTGGGATCGGTGATCGACAAGCTGCTGTCGTGCCCGACGTCCGACACTCGCCGCAAGATTTCCGGCCTTGAGCATGAGCGCGCCGACATCATCGTTGCCGGGGCGTTGATCCTCGAGGGCGTCTACGACACCTTCGGCGTGCGATCGATGACGTTCAGCGAATATGCGCTGCGTGAAGGGGTGTTGCTCGACACCCTCAGCCGGTTGAACGGCACGACGATGCATCACCTCCGTGATGTGACCCGCCGCAGCGTGCGTCACCTTGCCGAGGCGTGCGACCCCGAACCTGAGCACTCCCGTCATGTGGCGATGCTTGCCCTTCAACTGTTCGACGCCACCCGTCGTCTCCACGGCCTTGAGCCGGTATGCCGCGAGTACCTCGAAGCAGGAGCGTTGCTGGCCAACGTCGGGTTGATCATCAGCCACGATCGTCACCATCTGCACAGCTATTACGTCATCCGCAACTCCGAGCACCTCGTCGGGTTCACCGACCACGAGATCGAAATCATCTCGCAGGTCGCCCGGTATCACCGCAAAAGCGCGCCGAAGAAGTCGCATGGCGACTTTGCTCGGCTCAGCGAACCCGATCAGCACCTCGTCCGCAAACTGGCTGCAATACTGCGCATCGCCATCGGGCTCGATCGCAGCCACGACGGCCGGGTCGCCGGGCTTCGCGTCGTGCGGCGCGACAAGACCGTGACCATCTCGCTCACCGCGACCGCGGGCCCCACGCCAGTCGACTTGAGTCTGGAGCTCTACGCGGCGACCGAGCGGCGCCAGCTGTTCGAGGACGTCACCGGTACCCAGGTCACGCTGACCTCCCGCTGACGCTCGACCAGGGCTCGATCAGCCGCCCGCCGCCCCGCCGCCCGCGCTGGTCGCCGGGGGTTGGGTGGTGGCTGGCGGAGGAACCGTCGTCGCCACCGCCGTGGTCGTCGTGGTCGTCGGCGGCGGGCTGGCCGTCGTGTCGACGGCCGTCACCTGAGCAGCTTTGGTCGTGGGCGGACCGGTGGTTGCCGAGCTCGATGTGCTCGGCGCGCCGAGCGATGTCGTCGGTTCGGTCGACGAAGTTGAGAAGTCGGGATCGGTGCGGTCGAACCAGGGCTGCTGGTGACCCCACTCCTCGGGTTCGCGCTCGCCGTCCCACAGGTAGATCCAGTCGCCCCGCTTCACCAAGTCGGGGAAATATTCGGCAATATGCATCGGGATGCGAACGCACCCGTGGGAGGCCGGTTCGAGCGGGACGTTCCCGGCGCCGTGAACGGCCAAGCCGTAGTTGAAGTACACCGGCTTGTACATCCGCCCGAGCTTGCCTTCCTTCCAGTCCTCGCCGGTCTTGAACCGACGGTCGAACGTGAACGTGCCACCGGTCGTCTTGGCGATGCCGATCACACCCTTCTTGAGCGGCTCCGTGCCCTTGATGTTGCCCTCTTCGCCCGGATCGATGGTGACGACCTCGCGGAATTCTTCGCCGGTGCCACTCGAGATGTGGGTGATCAAAATGGGGGCATCGTTCTTGAACACGATGGCCACCTGTTCGGGCAGGTAGACCTCGACGTGGGTTTCCCCGAGGTTCACCCGGCGGGGACCGATGGCGACGGGGCCTTCCATCAAGCTCCACGACTCGGGGGTGATTGCCCCGGTCGCATCGGCGCGGGGAGTCTTGAGGACAAGCTTCTCGAAGGCCCACACAGCCGACCGGGTGTTGTTGCCATACACCCCATCGACCGGGCCCGGATCGAAGTGCAGGTCTTTGAGGCGCTGCTGTATCCGCCGGACGTCGTCACCGGTCATCCCCTTCGACAGAGTGCGGGTGAGCGGGACCCGGGGGATCGTCGCCGCAGTTTGGGGAACAGGAGTGGTCAACGGCGCCGCAGCCGTGGTGGGTGCCAGTGCGCCCAGATCGGACGCAGGTGGGGCCGGAGTAGAACTCGATGCGTTGTTGCCACCAGACAAGACGATCGCGGCGACCACGGCGGCGAACACGCCCCCAGCTATCACCGCGGGCGTCCAGCGCCCGGATCCACGCGACTCCACGTTGATCGAGGATAGCAACGGCTCCGGTCGGATTGGCTCCGCGCCGGGTTACGAAATGGGCAAGTCAGCGACCCTGGCGCAGCTCGTGGCGCAGCTGCCACATCTCCGTGAGGATTGTCTTGATCACTCCAGGTGACGAAAGGGTGGACTCGCCCCGGATTCTCGGGAAGTAGTCCACACCAAACTGGAGGATTCGGTAGTCGAGCCGCGACGCCTTGATGATCAACTCGGCATCGATGAAGCTGCCCTCTGAATGCAACGTGATGTGATCGAAAATTTCTCGGCGACAGAGCTTGAACGAGAAGTTGACATCACGGAACCGCACGCCGAACAACCCGGTGATCACCGCGTTGTAGGCGTGGGTGTAGACGGCACGCAGAGTGCCCTCGGTGGTCCGGTCGAGCCGGTAGGCGCTGACGATGTCGGCCTCGTAGAGCCGTTGGATGCGCAACGCCTTGGCGGCCTCGGCCATGTCGAAGGGCAGGTCGGCGTCGGAATACAACACCAGATCCCCGGTGCATGCCGCGAAACCCGTCTTCATCGAACCACCCAACTTGCGATTCACGGGGTGATGGACCACCCGAACCCGAGGATCGGCGTGCGCCATCTCTTCGGCGATCTTGCCGGTCGAATCGGTCGACGCGTCATTGACGACGATCAACTCGTACGTCGAGATCGCGCCACAGGCGACCTGCTCTTCCATGACGACGCGCGCGGCGGCCAGAGCGGGCCGGATGTTTTCTTCCTCGTTGTACATCGGGAAGAACACCGAAAGCGAAGGCGCCAAGCTGTCGACCATAGGTGGGCGCCACGCTACCGGTTGACGCCTCGTCCCACCTTCTTCCGACGCTCCTGACTCGCCGACG
This sequence comes from uncultured Actinomycetes bacterium, assembly GCA_963847945.1. Classification (GTDB taxonomy): domain Bacteria; phylum Actinomycetota; class Acidimicrobiia; order Acidimicrobiales; family Ilumatobacteraceae; genus JANMJD01. The sequence goes on along the minus strand of CAWKBX010000019.1, from coordinate 12,455 downwards.
ACGTCGTCGGGGTCATGGCGTCCGAGTGGCGGCGCGCCCGCGACCTGAACCGATACTCTCACGGGGTGGTTCCGATCCCTCCGCCTCCTCTGCCAAAGTCGGAAGCAGAGTCCGGTCACACCGACAGCGATCAGCCGCCGATGTCGTACGGGATTCCCGAGCTCCATCGCGCTCGAGTCAACGCACGGCCCGGCCAGCTCACCCGAGGCTGGCAGACGATCGCCGTCATCGGCTGGGCCGTGGTCGTCTATGGCATCTCGGCCGCCGGGCAGGGTGGCGATCAACTCGGCAAACGGCCCTGGTGGCTGCACGGATTCCTGGTGCCGATCCCCTTTCTGCTCCCGCTCGCCGCCGGCATCGCCGCGATCATCAACTGGCGCTGGTCGACGGTCGTGGGACTGCTCGCTGTCGCCAGCACCTCGGTGGTGGCGTTTGCCGATCGCACCGCATCCCCCGGGGTCGCGGCCGTCGAAGGGGTGATCGCACTCGTCGGCCTGCTCACCACGTTGGCGGCCAGTGCCGGGCGCGTCCCGGGTCGGATCGTGGCCATCGATCGACCTGAGGCCGCTCGGTAACGCACCGCCGCCAAGGCGTCGGTACTGTCCGCGACGAGCATTGGGCTCGCCAGAGGCCGGAGACAGTGGGGTTCACACACAACCGTGCGCACGATCAAACACCCACTCAGCGGAGCGCTCTACGACCTCACCGAACGCGGCACCATCGAGGTCACTCAAGGGACCGACACCGGGGAGTTCACCGCTCACGGCGTGTGGCTCGTTGGCGAAGTCCGCCACGCCGATCCGCATCTGTGCGTGTGGATCGGCGGCAAACAGCTGCCGAACCGGTTCCAGCATGCTGCGGCGGCCGTCAAGGCCGCCAACGACGCTTCCGACGCTTCCGACGCTTCCGACGCGGCACCCCCCGCCGACCCGAACGAGGACCTGAGATGACCGCGATCTCCGAGCCGGTGGCTCCCTCGGCCACCCGCTCCGCCGGGTTGTCGTACCAGCAGCTGCTCGACACCGATTCACGGCCCGAGCACGTCGCGGTCGCCCTGCGGATGGAGCGATGGGAACCGCTCGGCGACGCCGACCTGCCGGTTTCTCGCTACACCTCGCGCGATTTCCACAACCTCGAGAAGGAACGCTTGTGGAAGCGGGTCTGGCAGATGGCCTGCCGTCTGGAAGACATTCCCAACGTGGGCGACACCATCGTCTACGACATCTGCGAGACATCCGTCCTCCTCGTGCGTAGCGGCCCCGAAGTCGTGCAGGCGTACTTCAATGCCTGTCTGCACCGCGGCCGCCAGCTCCGCGAGCACGATGGCCCGGCGACCGAGTTGCGCTGCCCGTTCCACGGCTTCTGTTGGAATCTCGACGGGGGGCTCAAGCAGATCCCCTGCGAGTGGGATTTCCCGCACATCGACAAGTCGCAGTGGTCGCTGCCCGAGCTGCGGGTCGGGACCTGGGGTGGGTTCGTGTTCGTCAACATGGACCCCGATTGCGAGCCGCTGGAATCGTTCCTCGCCGGCCTCGACGAACACTTCGTCAAGTGGCCGCTCGAAGACCGCTACAAGGCCGTCCACGTGGCCCGGGTGTTTCGGGCCAACTGGAAGGTCGTGCAGGAGGCGTTCATGGAGGCCTTCCATGTCGTTGCGACCCACCCGCAGCTCCTCGCCGGCATCGGCGACGCCAATTCACAGTACGACTGGTGGGGCAACTTCTCCCGGGCCATCACCCCCAACGGCACCCCGTCGCCCCACATCGGTTACGAACCGTCCGAGCAGGAGATTTTCGACGCGATGAGCGACCGCCGGCTTGATGAGCCGTCGTTCATCACCCTCACCGACGGCATGACCGCCCGCAGCGTGACCGGTCGGGGCGGCCGCATCCGGCTCGAAGGCGCCCTCGGCGCGGCGGCCGACGAACTCTCCGACGCCGAGATGGCCGACTCCATCTACTACACGTTGTTCCCCAACTTTCACCCGTGGGGAGCGTTCAATCGCCTCGTCTACCGCTTCCGGCCGTACCGCGACGAGCACGAGATGGCGATCATGGAGTGCATGTTCCTGGAGCCCTACGACACCTCTGGGCCCAAACCTCCGGCGGTACCGATCCACTGGCTGGGGCCCGACGACGACTGGACCGAGGCTCCCGAATTGGGCATGCTCGCCCGCGTCTTCAACCAGGACACCTTCAATCTCCCCAAGGTGCAGATCGGCCTGCGCTCGATGCGTAAGCCCGGGGTGACGCTCGCCAACTACCAAGAGACCAAGATCCGCCACTTTCACCATCTGCTGAGCCAATGGGTCGCCGACGACATTGCGCCGCGCACGGCGACCCCCGCCGACGCGACCATCAGGGCGTGACGCGATCGGCGCCGCACTCAAGACGTTCGGCGCGTCCCGCTCGGAGATTGCCTAGAGTTTCGACCCATGCCGTATGTCGCCGACCCCACCCGCTACGACGCAATGCAGTATCGGCGATGCGGCCGTAGCGGCCTGTTGTTGCCCGCGATCTCCCTCGGACTGTGGCACAACTTCGGCGGTGACCGCGCCTGGGAGTCCCAGCGCGATATCTGCCGGCGAGCATTCGACCTGGGTGTAACCCATTTTGATCTGGCCAACAACTACGGCCCGCCGTACGGCGCAGCTGAAGACAACTTCGGCCGGATCCTCGCCGCCGACTTCGCTGGCTACCGCGATGAGCTGGTCATCTCGACGAAGGCCGGTTACGACATGTGGCCCGGCCCCTACGGCAACTTCGGGTCCCGCAAGTACCTCATCGCCTCACTCGACCAATCGCTGGCTCGCATGGGGTTGGAGTACGTCGATATCTTCTACTCGCATCGGGTCGACCCTGAAACGCCGATCGAGGAGACCGTTGGTGCGTTGGCGTCGATCGTCCAACAGGGCAAGGCGCTGTATGTCGGCATCTCGTCGTACTCATCGGCTCGCACCCGTGAGGCGGCCCGGTTGCTCACCGAGTTGAAGGTGCCGCTGCTCATCCACCAGCCGTCGTATTCGATGCTGAACCGCTGGCTGGAAGACGACAATCTGCTCGACACCCTCGAAGATGTCGGGGCGGGCTGCATCGCCTTTTCGCCACTGGCCCAAGGGTTGCTCACCGACCGCTACCTGCACGGCATTCCTGCCGACTCCCGTGCGGCAACCGGCGGAGCGCTGAAGGCCGCCGATATCACTCCCAGCCGCCTCGCCCAGGTTCAGGCTCTCGGCGAGATCGCCGCCCGACGCGGCCAGACCCTCGCCCAACTCGCCCTGGTGTGGGCGCTGCGCGACCCGCGGATGACATCGCTGGTCATCGGCGCCAGTTCCGTCCGTCAGCTCGACGACAACATCGCCGCGCTGGGAAACATGGTGCTATCGGCCGACGAACTGGCCGAGATCGATCGGTCGGCCACCGACGCCGAGATCAACCTGTGGAAGGGCTCCAGCGACCATGCCTGAGGCCGCTGTCGCAGCTGCTCGTGCGACCTGGATCGACTCCCACTGCCACCTCTACCACGAACGGCTCCCTGGCGGCGTCGCCGAGATGGTGGCGGTCGCCCATGCGGCCGGCGTCGCCCAAATGATCACGGTCGGATGTGACGCGGCCTCCTCGACACTCGCCATTGAGCACGCCGCCACGTTCGAACACGTCTACGCCACCGTCGGCCTGCACCCCCACGATGCCGTCAACGGTGTCGACTCGATCCGCCCGCTCCTCGGTACCCCTGGGCTCGTCGGGGTCGGCGAGTGTGGCCTCGATTTCCACTACGACCACTCGCCGCGCGACGTTCAGCGAGCGGTGTTCGCCGAACAGATTCAGCTTGCCCACGACCTCGACTTGACCCTCGTGATTCATACCCGTGAGGCGTGGGACGAGACGTTCACCATCCTCGACGTCGAGGGCGTCCCTCGCCGAACGGTTTTCCACTGCTTCACGGGAGGGCCCGACGAGGCGGCAGCGTGTATCGAGCGCGGGGCGTATCTGTCGTTCTCGGGGATCGTCACCTTCCCGTCGGCGACCGATGTGCAGGCCGCAGCTCGCATCTGTCCGCCCGATCGTCTGCTCGTCGAAACCGACAGCCCGTACCTCGCACCGGTGCCGTTTCGAGGCAAACCCAACCAGCCTGCACTGGTCATCCACGTCGGCGAGGCCGTGGCCAGGCTTCGCGGGATGTCAGCCGATGAACTGGCGATGACGACGTCCGCTGCTACGGTCGTTGCGTTTGGTCTGCCGGGTGCCTAACGTGTGGCAGAACTGCGGGCGGCAGGCTGCCTGCACGCGTGAGTGAAGAGAGTCGAGAAGCGTGTTTCTGGAAGCGGGTGACCGTCGAAGAGTGCTAGTCGCCACCGTGCTCACGGTTGCTGCGCTGCCATTCCTGTGGTCGGCCAAACACGATCAGGCCGCGGGGTCGACCGGCGCTCTCGCGGCCACATCGGCCATTGGTGGCCTCGCCATCGGCATGCCGCCCGAGGAAATCTCGCCCGAGTTGGTCGAGCCGGCCTTTCTCGGCGGCTCCATCGAAACCATCGCTCCTCAGCCGCTCCGCTACGACGTCGCCCCCACGCCGACCGGCCAACTGCTCGTCGGCAAGGCCGGCTACCGACGCCTGGCCATCGGATCAAAGAACCGCAACGCGTGCCAAACCTCGCTGGCGCCGTTCAACGCCCGGATCGTCGTCACCAACACCGACAACGGCTACAAGATCGAGTGTTTCAACGTCGTGACCAAGCCGACCGATCCCGACCTGGTCATCATCCTCGACACCGACGCGTTCGTATTGCTCACCGACCTGGCCGAGTCCCCTATCCCTGTCGAACTGTCCTGGTAGGAATCCTCTTTGACACTGACCAGAGCGAGAGCCGCTGAACTCCTTCGCCGACACGGGGTCGCCCCGCGGCGGATGTACGGCCAAAACTTCGTGGTCGATCCGAACACGGTGCGGAGAATCGCCCGATTGGCCGAGATCGGTCCCGGAGATCACGTCGTCGAAATCGGTGCTGGGCTCGGATCGCTGACCGCCGCCCTCGCCGAGACCGGGGCCAAGGTCCGGGCATATGAGATCGACGAAGGCATGATGAACCCCCTACGCGAGGTCGTCGCGGAGTTCACCAACGTCCGTACCTTCCACGCCGACGTCACCAAAACCGACTGGGCCAGCGAACTGGTCAGCGCCGACAGCTGGGTTGTCGTTGCCAATCTGCCGTACAACATCGCCACCCCGCTGATCTGTGACATCCTCGACGAGGTGCCTCAGGTCTCGCGCTTGCTCGTCATGGTCCAAAAGGAAGTCGGTGACCGCCTTGTGGCCACGGCGCGTACCGAGGCATACGGCGCGGTGAGTGTCAAGGTTGCCTACTGGGCCGAGTCACGTATTGCCGGGCTGGTACCTCCCACGGTCTTCGTGCCCAAGCCCAATGTCGACTCCGCACTCGTTTCGATCACCCGACGGCCCAAGCCGGCCGTACCCGTGAACATCGATCGAGACTGGTTGTTCACGCTGGTCAAGACGGGTTTCGCCCAGCGTCGCAAGATGTTGCGTCGAGCCCTCGATGGCCTGGTGACGCCCGAGGAATTCGTGCGCGCCGGAATTCAACCAGAGGCGCGCGCCGAGGAGCTCGACATCTACGCGTGGGGCCTGCTCGCCAGCCACGCCGAGCGCAAGAACGCCCCGGCTCGCGTCGCCGCTCGCTGAGCCATCGGCTCCGGAGCCAGCAGCCCCATGTCGACGGAGTTTCCTGCGGCCGCGATCACCGCTCCGGCCAAACTCACCCTGAGCCTACGGATGACCGGTCTGCGCGACGACGGATTCCACTTGATCGACGCCGAGATGGTCACCCTCGACCTCCACGACACCGTGCGCATCGCTCCTGGTCGCGGAATTCACGTGACCGGGCCGTTCGCCGAGGGCATCCCGACCGACGGTGACAATCTCGTCAGCCGGGCGCTGCGGTTGGCTGGACGAGAGGCGGCGATCACCATCGACAAGCAGATCCCGCACGGGGGCGGTCTGGGAGGCGGATCGGCCGACGCCGCGGCCGTCCTGCGCTGGGCCGGATATCACGACACCGCGGGCGCCTCGATCATTGGGGCCGATGTCGCCTTCTGCCTGGTCGGTGGCCGGGCTCGGGTGACCGGTATCGGCGAGATCATCGAGACGCTCCGACCGCTTGACCGATGGTTCACCCTCGTCATTCCCCCGCTGACGTGTTCGACCCCCCAGGTCTATCGGGCATGGGATGCGCTCGGCGGGCCGCGCGGCGATCACGGCAACGATCTCGAGCCGGCAGCGCTGGTGGTCGAACCCCGTTTGGTTCAATGGCGCGACAGAATCGCCGAAGCCGCCGGGCATCGCCCGGTACTGGCCGGCAGCGGTGCGACGTGGTTCATCCACGGTGCCCAGCCCGCGCTGATCGACGCACTTCCAGACGCAACAGTCGTCGTGACGCGCACCGACCGCCCGTCGTAACGGGCGGTCGGTCGCAGCGTTCCTCGGCTTGCCCTTGCGAGCGGCCGGGATCGTGAACTCGAGCTACTTGTTGCGTCGTTGGAAGCGAGTGCGCTTCAGCATCTTGCGGTGCTTCTTCTTACGCATGCGCTTACGGCGCTTCTTGATCAACGATCCCATAACGGGTGGAGACGCTACCGGCCGATTGGTCGCGAAAGCGAAACGTCATCAACGATGTTCGTCAGATATTCTGTGGGGACCCACTCGGGGGTCGTCCAAACGGCAGGACAACAGATTTTGATTCTGTGAATAGGGGTTCGATCCCTCTCCCCCGAACGAGCAAGGCAGGGAAGTTCTGCGATTTTGGGTCGCCTGACGCATCCGTTCCACCCGTCAGGCGATGTAGAACTGAGCCATGCCGGTTTCCGCCATCGTCCTCGCCGCCGGAGAAGGAACGCGGATGCGTTCCAATCGACCCAAGCCGATCCATCAGATCTGCGGTCGCCCGATGGTGATGCACGTGATCCACACGCTCACCAACCTCGACATCGACCGCACGGTCGTCGTCGTCGGCCATGGGGCCGAGCGAGTTACCAAGAAGATCCAGGAACAGTCGCCGGCCTCGGTCAATGTCAACTTCGTCGAGCAGCCGGTCCAGCGCGGCACCGGCCACGCGGTGATCATCGGGCTCACCGGCTTTCCCGACGACGACCTCGACGACACCTCGACGGTGGTCGTACTCCCGGGCGACACGCCGCTCCTGCGTCCCTCGACGATCGACGAGCTGGTCGCAGTCCACGAGGCCAGCGGACAGGCCGCCACGCTGCTGACCGCCCGTGTGGACGACCCCACGGGATACGGGCGGATCGTACGAGCCAAGGACGGTCGGGTCGTGCACATCGTCGAGCAACGCGACGCCTCGCCCGAGGAGTTGGCGATTACCGAGATCAACACCGGCATCATGGCGTTCCGCCGCGATCTGCTCGGTCCGGGCCTCCGGCACATCTCGACCAATAACGCTCAGTCGGAGTACTACCTGACCGACGTCATCGGGGTGCTCGCCTCGATGGGCCACCGCATCGGCAGCGTCGTGGTCGACGATGCCGGTGAGACCCAAGGGGTCAACGACCGGTGGCAGCTGGCGATGGCCGAGCGCGAACTGCGCGCCCGCACGAACCGTCACTGGCTGCTCAACGGAGTCACGATGCTCGACCCGCGCCAGACATTCATCGACGTGACGGTGCAGCTCGGCCGAGACGTCACGCTGTACCCGGGCACGATATTGCAGGGCCTCACCGCCGTCGGTGATGGCGCTGAAATCGGCCCGAACACCCGCCTGGTCGACACCGTCGTCGGCCCTGGCGCTCGCGTCGAGAACACCGTTGCCTCCGATGCCGAGATCGGAGCCGACGCGATCGTCGGACCATTTGCCCATCTACCTGCGGGTTCTCAAGTGCCTGAGGGCGCGGTGACCGGAGCCTTCTACACTGCCAACGGAGAGTGATCCGTCGGGAGGGCCTCAGCGCCATGGACAAGGTGACCACGAAGCGATTAGCGCTGTATTCGGGACGAACGCACCCAGCGCTCGCCACGGAGGTGGCAAGTCATCTGGGTATCGACCTCGGCAATCCGAACCTGGTTGATTTTGCCAACGGTGAGATTCGCCCCCGGTTCGCCGAAAGTGTGCGGGGCACCGATGTGTTCATCATGCAGACCCACTTCGGGGTCGACGGCCGCTCGATCAACGATTCGATCATGGAGCAGCTGATCATGATCGACGCCGCTCAACGGGCGTCCGCCAAGCGGATCACCGCGGTCGTGCCGTTCTATGGCTATGCCCGTCAAGACCGCAAGGCCGAGGGTCGCGAGCCGATCACCGCCAGGCTGGTCGCCGACATGTTCCGCGCCGCGGGCGCCAAGCGGATGGTCTCGATCGACCTGCACTCCGGCCAGATTCAGGGCTTCTTCGATGGCCCGGTCGATCACCTGACGGCGATGCCAGTTCTCGAGGCGTACGTTCGTGAACACGCCAACGAGCCGGTCATCGTCTCGCCCGATGCCGGCCGCATCAAGGTCGCCGAGCGGATGCGTCAGCACCTCCACGATAAGGGCGCTGACCTGGCCTTTATCTACAAGAGCCGACCGAAGGGCACGACGAATGTAGCCCAGGCGAAAGACGTGATCGGCGACGTCCGCGGGCGTCTGTGCATCCTCACCGACGACATGATCGACACCGGCGGCACGATCGTCTCAGCCGCCGAGGTGCTGCTCGAGAAGGGCGCCACCGAGGTGTGGGCAATGGCCACCCACGGTGTGCTGTCCGACCCGGCGATCGACCGGTTGAAGAACGCCCCGATCACCCGACTGGTGCTCACCAATACCCTGCCCCTGCCCCCCGAGAAGCAGATCGACAAGATCGAAGTGCTCTCGGTCGCCCCGATCATCGCCGCCGCTCTCTCGGCGGTCTTCGATGACACGAGTGTCAGCGAAATCTTTGGTGGCGAAAATCTGAGCTGACCCGGTTTGCCCGGTCGCAGCCGAGATTCGGTTCGCTCGGGCCCGGAACACTTTGGATTTGGCCCACTCTGCCCATACACTTGACCGCCGTTTGTTTGACGTCCCCGAAGGACCGCGCTATGTCTCAGATCACTCTCACCGCCCAGACCGGTCGAGCCACTGGCTCACCTGCTTCACGCCGTCTGCGCACGGAAGATGTCATCCCCGGGGTGATCTATGGACAGGGCATGACCCCGATCTCGCTGTCTGTCGTTCGTCGTGATCTTCGGCTCGCGCTGAACAACCCGGCGGGTATGAACACGCTGCTCTCGCTCAGCGTCGACGGCAAGAAGTACCCGGCGATCATCAAGCAGATCCAGCGCCACCCGATCCGTCGGACCGTCAGCCATATCGACTTCTTCCAGGTCAACCTGAAGGAAGACGTGACGATTGCCGTGCCGGTGCGTCTCGATGGCGAGGCCAAGGCCGTCGTCGCCGCAGGTGGTCTGGTCGATCCGTCGATGGACACCATCGAGGTCACCTGTACCCCGGGCAACATGCCCAACGAGATCGTCATCGATATCTCGGGCATGCAGCCGGGCGATGTGCTGCGCGTTGCCGACCTCGTGCTTCCGGCCGGCGTTGTCGCCACCGGTGACCCCGATACAGCCGTCGCCACCACGATGATGCCCCACGCCGACCTGACGCCCAATGCCGGCGACGACGAGGCTCCCGCCGCCGAGTGATGCGAACTGTCGCTCGTCGGTTCGTCCGGGAGCGACAGGTTGTCACTCAAATTCCGGTGATCCGCAGCGTCGGTTCGTGAAGACTGACCCTCATGCCGCTTGCTCGCTCCGCTGATCGACGCGGTACACCGTCTGATCTATTGGTCGTCGGCCTCGGGAACCCGGGGCGCGAATACGAACGAACGCGCCACAACGTCGGGGCCGAGGTCGTCGCCACGCTGGCAATTGCCGGTGGGACCGCGCTGAAGGCTGGCCGAGAACGCGCGCTGGTCGCCGAGGTCACACTCGCTGGGGCACGGGTCGCGCTCGCCTTCCCGACGACATACATGAACGCGTCGGGCGAGTCGGTGGTGCGACTGGTGCGTCGCTACGGCATCGAAGACCCGACACAGTTGCTGATTGTCCACGACGAACTCGACTTGGCGCCGGGGGTCGTACGTGTCAAGGAGGGTGGCGGATTGGCTGGCCACAACGGCCTGCGGTCGATCACCCAGCACATGAAAACGCAGGACTACCTGCGCATTCGCATTGGTGTCGGGAAGCCGCCCTCGAAGGAGCAGGGGGCCAACCACGTGCTCTCGAAGATCTCGAAGACCGAACGGGAACTGCTCGATGCGGCGGTTGTGCGCTCATGCGAGGCCGTCGAGATGATCATCCGCTCCGGCGTCGCCGCGGCGATGAACGAGTTCAACCGTGCGTAATCGCGTCCAGACGCGCTCGCGAGTCAGCCTGCCGTGGCTCGACTGGCCGACTCATGGCGAACAGCACGTAGCCGTAGCTGAGACGGTCGACGCTTGGGGTTGGCGGCCAACCACGGGTCGGCGATCTCGGCCGGTAGTTCCATCCGCAGCACCGCCTCCAGATCGGCGCGGGTATCGAATCTCCAGTCGCTCATCACCTCGTGACGGCTCGCCCCACGCTCCGTGACCCCGAGAACCCGACCAGCCTCCGTCCCGTACACCGACAATCAGAAGCCCGTGCCTCAACCAAGATCCACGATCGTCCGCCCCGTCCGGTGATTCGTTACCTCTCTCGAACGACACCGACGTCGGCATAAGAATCGTGATCAGACAGCCCTTGATCCAGGCGATGGCGGCCAAGACGGTCCGAAGACAACGCGTCGGACAGGCCCTGTCGTTACGGGGTGTACGCCGCTGCGTCGACGATCACATCGGTCGAGGCGCTGCTGTAGATGCAGGTCTCGCCGCTGGCGCTGGGTCGAGTGATGACCGCGTTGGCGATGATCTGGCCGGCCGCGTAGTTGAGATTGGAGGCGTTGGGCAGTGGGGCGCCACACGGGTAGATCGTGATGTAGCCAGGTGCGGTTGGGTTCACGACGGTGACGTTGAGGGTGACGGCGGCCGCGTTCGACGGGATACCGGCTCGTCCAGTCGTTGACAGGCGGTACGTGCCGGCGGCGGCGATAGCGCCGGTGGCCGCGTGCTGGTTGTCGACGGTGGTACCGCCGGGCCTGCGGGTGTCGAGTAGGCGGGCCGGGGACGAGAGGGGGGTGATCGCCCGGGGGTTGGCGGAGTAGGCCTGGGCGTCGACGATCAGATCGGTGGCGATGCTGGTGTAGATACAGATCGTGCCGTTGGTCTCGAGTCGGCTGATGACGGTGTTGGCGATGATCTGGCCACCGACATAGTTGAGGTTCGAGGCGTTGGGTCGGGGGGTTCCGCACGGATAGACCGTGATGAAACCCGGACCGCTGGGAGCGACGGCGGTGACGTTGAGGGCGGCGGTGATGGCGGCGGTTGGGATACCCGCTCGACCGGAAATATTGACTTGGTATGTGGCGTCGGTGGCAATCGGGCCGATAGCGGCGTGCTGGCGGTCGACGGTGGTGCCACCGGGCTTGCGGGTGTCGAGCAGCCGGGCGGGGGCGTCGAGCGCGGTCATGGCGGTCACTTCGGGGAAATAGCCGGACGCGTCGACGATGAGGTCGGTGTGGGTGCTGGAAAACAGACAGACGGTGCCGCTGGTGCTGAGCCGGGTGATGACGGTGTTGGCGATGATCTCGCCGGGGCCGAAGTTAAGGTTGGAGGCATTGGGGACCGGGCTGCCGCACGGGTAGACGGTGAGATAGCCGGCGCTCGTGGGACCGACGGCGGTGGCATTGAGCACGACGGTGCCGGCGGACACCGGGATTCCGCCGCGACCGCCGATCGGGAGTTGGTAAGGGGTATTGGCGCTCAGGTGGCCGGTGGCCGCGTGCAACCCGTCGATCGTGGTGCCCCCAGGCGTGCGGGTGTCGAGCAGGCGGCGGGGTCGGGTGAGCGTCGTGTAGAACGGCGACGGTTGGGGCGTGTCGGTCTCGATGGCGACCTTCGCCACCGCCGCCCGCCGGTACGGGTCCCACGGCGCAGGGGCGGTATGCACTACGGAACCAGCGACGTAGATGTTGTTGCCACCGACGGCAATCGGGTTCGCGTCGAGGTACGGATCACCCGGCCGGCTGGTGTTCGGGGGAAGGTAGTCGAGGACTTCGGCGTGTTGATGACCGCGTCGACGGGGGTGATCGTGGTCGCACCGGTGGGTTCGACGGTGTAGAGCAGCACGGAGCCGGCGGCGGCCGGGGTCGTCGGCACTATCTGGGTCTGGGCAATGAGTTGCTTGCCGCTGAGCGTCAGAGTCCGTGGTTGATACTCACCGGTGAGGGTGATGGTGAACGTCGGAGTGCCGTGGGCGTCGAAACGGCGCAGCCCAGCGGGGCCCGCAATGGCAACACCGCCGTCGTCGAGAGCGACGAGATCGGTC
>CAWKBX010000018.1:0-205485 GCA_963847945.1 uncultured Actinomycetes bacterium | reverse complement strand
TCCATTGCCCGTCGACGGGCATGGTGACGGTGCCGTTGGTCCCGAACGTCGGGTCGGGAGAGCCGCCCGGGCCGAGTTTGATGAGCCCGTCCTTGAACGCGAACACGGCACCGGCGGCGGCCACCACGGGGAGCCCGGCGGCTGGGGCCAGGTTGAGCGCGAACGACTGATAGGTGGGGTCGAGGATGCCGCCGGCTGACATACGAACGCAGTCCTGCGCGCCGCACAGTATGAATCGACCGTCGCTCAGTTCGGTCGCGGTCTTGAACCGGTGCGGCAACTCGACCACCCCGGCTACCCCGAAGGCCGAGTCGAGCACACCCGAGGCCGAGTACCGCTGCAGGCGATGAAAGTCAACCGGCGAAAGATCACCCGGGAACCGATCGATTTCGGAAAGTGATCGGCCGTCGGGATACACATGCATCAAACGACCGCGACGATGCGCGACGTCGACGCTTCCAGCAGGTGTCAGGACCGTGACGTTCGGAAGTTCGAAGCCGATCTCGGCGAAGTGGTTGCCGATGAAGACTCGTCCCGACGCATCGACGTTGAACGCTTCTACGAACTGCCTCAGCTTCGAACCAGCGAACTCAAAGGTCGCAGCTTCGGAGATGCCTACCGTGCCGTAGGTGGTGTCGATGCTCCCGTCGGCGGCGAACCGAATGACGCGGCCCCCAGCGAGCACGTACACCCGGTGCTGTCCATCGACCGCGATCTCGTTGGCGCGCAGTTCTTCCGCGGGCGAGTCGAGGAGCCGGGCGGTGCCGTTGTCGCCATACGTCGCGTCTCGCTGGCCATCGGCACCGAGTTGAACGGCGTCTCGACCGATGACGCGAATTCCACCGTTGGGGCGCGGCACCAAGTGGAAGTCATCACCGACCAGTCCGCTGGCGGCGGCGGGAAGTCCGGTCTCGGCGAAGCCGGCGGTTCCGAACATCGAGTCGAGCGCGAACGCTGGAGTCAATCGGGCAACCTTGGCAGTTCCGCCGCATTGTGCCCCGACAAGCAGCAGCTGCCCGGTCGGCCAGACGTCGAGACTCGAGAGCGGCCCGCTGCATGGTGGGCTGCCAGGCGCGATTGGGAACGTCACATCGAGCTCAGCGATCTTTGCCCCGGTCGACGATACTCGCACGACATGAAAGGTCGGGGTGTTGAGGTCGGTTCCTGCCACGATAAGCGAGCCGTCGAGCGGATCAACCGCGAGACGCTCCCATTCGAGACCGATCGTCGAGAAGCTTCCCTGATTGCCGAAGCTCAGGTCGAGCGAGCCGTCGGACTTGAGGACCCGCAGGTTCTGGAAACTGGCGATCGCGACACGTCCCCCAGACAGTGGGAGCAGGGCGTCGACGAAGCCGGTGACCTCGATAGCGCCCGCGCCGCCGAACGTTGAGTCGGGGAAGCCTTGGGGATTGAGACGGCCAACGGTCGACGTTGATGGTCCGTCGTTGTACCGTGACCAGAGCAGGTCCCTGGTCGAATTGGTCGCCACGAGATGACCGAATGTCAGCGGCAATTTGCTGGTCACCCCCTCGATGCCGTACGCGAGATCGAGCCGGCCGGCCGGCGTCAGCCGCGCAAATCTGGCGGTGACATGGAAGTCGGCCGGAACGATGCTGAACTCGACCATCGATCGGCCGAGATCGTCGCTCCACAGCCGTTCGACCGTGATTTCGTCGTATCCGCCGCCGATCACCTCGGCGCGCAGATCGATGCGCGTCACGCCGAACGCCCCGAACGACGGGTCGAGGACACCAGCTGGGGTAAAGCCCGTAAATTCAAACCCTGGCGTCGATGGGAACTCCACGTCGCGCTTGGTATGAGCGACGATCGCACCGTTCGGCAGCACGGTCGCGAACAACGCCCCGGGGATTCTCAGGTGTCCGGCGACCCCGTACTTCGCGTCGACGACGCCGGCCGGATTCAACTTTGTCGCGACGAACCCAATCTTGTCGCAGTGTCCCACGACGAGTGTCGAGCCGTCGGCGAACACACGATCATCGACGCGGGGGCACTCCTTGGGATGTGCGCTGAAGTCGAACTCGGCGACTCCATCCTCCGACCACGAGGTGTCGATTGCCGGAAAGACCACGGGCGGCGGCGCGGGAAGCGCCGTGACAGTCGTGGGGGCAAGAAATGGCCCCACAAAGATCCCGACCAACAGACACCGCTTCGTTCGCAACATGGTGACCCCTCCGGTAGTTGCGACTCACCCTAGGTGGACACGTCGCTCAGCGGAGCTCGCGGTCAACAGCAGCGATCAGCCGACGGCGAGCGGTTCCTCGGTGTGATGACTTCGCCGACGATCCGGTAGGTGCGCACCTCGGGGCCTCGCGTTTCAGACCCACGATCACCCAGCGAAACCACAGGCCGAGGGCGGTGGCGACGCTGATGTCGGTGGGTGACGGGCACGGCTCGCTGTGGCTGTGGCTGTGGACGAAGGACAACGGCCGACCGTGTCATCGCCGAGGGCGGGTGAGCCCGATACCCTGGCGGGCTGGTCATGACTGCTGTTGCTGCCATCGTCGCGTCTGACGAAACGTCCTTGAATTCGCCGATCGCGCCGCTTGATGCGTTGCCTGAGCTGCTGTCTCGCGACACCGCGCTCGGGCAAATGTTGGGGCGAGCGAGCGCGAGCCTGGCGGTGCCCGAGACGGCGCGGGCGATTGCGATCGCGGCGTTGGCGGGTTTGAGCCATCGGCATCCGTTGGTGATCTCATGCCCTACCGGCACGATGGCCGGGCAGTTGTACGACGACTTGATTCAGTACCTCCCGGTCGACGAGGTCGAGTTGTTCCCGGCGTGGGAGACGCTGCCGTTCGAGCGGGTCTCCCCCAGCGTCGAGACGATGGGTCGGCGGCTGCGAACCCTGCATCGGCTCACCCAGCCCAAGCCGCCGACGATCATCGTGTCGAGCATCCGTGCCCTGTTGCAGCGTCTCGGAACCTATGGCGACGCGGCGGCGCCGGTCGTCATCCGACCTGGTGACACGGTCGATCCGGACGAGTTGATGACTCGGCTGGTCACGATGGGTTATCGGCGCGAGGAACTTGCCGAGCACCGCGGCGAGGTCGCCAAGCGCGGCGCGATCATCGACGTCTTCCCGAGTACCGCCGATACCCCGATCCGGATCGATCTGTGGGGCGACGAGGTCGATCGCCTCACCGAGTTCTCGGTCAGTGATCAGCGCTCGACCGACCCGATCGACGAGGTGCAGATCTTCGCAGCGCGCGAGTTGATCCCCACCGAACAGACCCGACGGCGGGCCGAGGAACTGATTGCCACCGAGCCGTGGGGCCGCGAGCAGTGGGAGCGCCTGAGCGAGGGCCATCTGTTCGACGGGATGGAGTCGTGGCTCCCGTGGCTGACCGGCAGCAGAGCCGACGACGAGGTTCTGATCACCGACCTGCTCGGCGAAAAAGCCCAGGTCATCCTCATCGAGCCTCGCCGCACGCGCGACCGCGCCGCTGATTTGCTGGCCGAGGAAGACGACCTCGCCAATGCGCTGGCCACCACATGGGGGCGGCAGAAGGACGACACCTTCCCCCGGCTGCATGCCGAACCCGAGCGGCTCCTGGCCGCCAGCCAGGGCACCAGTTGGTCGATCGTGCCGACGCCCGAAGGCCCCGACGCTCCGCACGTCGAGGCCTCCGGTTGGGGGCCGGTCGCCGGGGACTCGATGGGGCTCACCGCTCGCATCAAAGACCTGATCAACCAGGGGTACCGCGTTGTCGTGACCGCGGATACCGAGGGGTCGGCCGAGCGAATCTCCAAGGCATTGCTCGACAACGGCCTCGAACTGCCGGTGCGCGCCAGCCTGACGGAGGCCAGCCTCAGAAAGCAGGGCGGCCAGATCGTCGTCTCGCCGCTCCATCGCGGCTGCACGCTGCCAAACAGCAAGTTGGCGATCATCGCCGAGTCCGACCTGACCGGGCGGCGGCGCGCCCACCGTCAGCAACGACCGCGCAAGCGGCAGTCCGCGGGATTCTTCGAAGACCTCAAGCCCGGCGACTACATCGTCCACTACCAGCACGGCGTCGGGCGATATGCAGGAATGGTCAAACGCTTGATCGGCGGGATCGAGCGCGACTACCTGCTGCTCGAATACAAGGGCGGCGACAAGCTCTACGTCCCCTCCGACCAGATCGACGCAGTCCGCCAATACGTCGGCGGCGAGGCTCCGACGCTGCACAAGATGGGCGGCTCGGACTTTGCCAAGGCCAAGGCCCGGGTACGCAGCGCAGTCCGAGAAGTGGCCCAGGAACTGGTCGTTCTCTATCAGCGTCGGATCACCGCTGCCGGGCACACCTTCCCCGAAGACACCCCGTGGCAGCGCGAGATGGAAGATGCCTTCCCATTCGTCGAGACTCCCGATCAGGCCCGGGCGATCGACGAAATCAAGGCCGATATGGAGTCATCGGCGCCGATGGACCGCCTGGTCTGTGGCGACGTCGGGTTCGGCAAGACCGAGGTAGCGATCCGTGCGGCGTTCAAGGCCATCCAAGACGGCAAGCAGGTCGCCGTCCTCGTGCCGACCACGCTGCTCGCCACGCAGCACGGCAACACGTTCGCCGACCGGTTCTCGGGCTACCCGATCCGCATCGAGGTGCTTTCGCGCTTCCTCACCACCGGACAGGCCAAGAAGGTCATCGCCGGGCTGGCGACCGGTGAGGTCGACTGCGTGATCGGTACGCACCGACTGCTCGCCAACGAAGTCAAGTTCAAGGACCTCGGCCTGCTGGTCATCGACGAGGAGCAGCGGTTCGGCGTACAGCACAAAGAGGCGATGAAGAAGCTGCGGACCAATGTCGACGTGCTGGCGATGTCGGCCACGCCCATCCCGCGCACCCTGGAGATGTCGCTCGTTGGCATCCGCGACCTCTCGCTGCTGCAGACTCCCCCGGCCGACCGCCAGCCAATCCTGACGTATGTGGGCGAGTACGACGAACGCGTCGCCGTCGAGTCGATCCGCCGCGAACTGCTGCGCGAAGGCCAGGTCTTCTGGGTCCACAACCGGGTCCAGTCGATCGAGGCGTGCGCAATGCGACTGCGCGAGCTCGTCCCCGAAGCCCGAATCTGCGTCGCCCACGGCCAGATGGACGAACACAAGCTCGAACAGATCGTCCAGGACTTCTGGGAGGGTGACTACGACGTGCTCGTCTGCACCACGATCATCGAGTCGGGCATCGACATGCCGACGGTCAACACCCTCGTCGTCGAGCGCGCCGACCTGCTCGGCCTCGGCCAAATGCACCAGTTGCGCGGCCGCGTCGGCCGATCGGGCAGCCGGGCGTATGCCTATCTGTTCCATCCCCGTGACAAGGTTCTGTCGGAAGATGCCTACGAACGGCTGAAGACGATCGGCGAGACCACCGAGCTCGGCTCGGGGTTCAAGATTGCGATGCGTGACCTCGAAATTCGCGGCGCTGGCAACATCCTCGGCGAGTCGCAGTCGGGCCACATTTCCGCCGTCGGCTACGACCTGTACTGCCAGATGGTCACCGAAGCCGTCGCCGAGATGAAGGGCGAGGAGGTCAAGGCCCCTGCCGAGATCAAACTCGATGTGCCCACCGACGCCTTCCTGCCCGTCGACTACGTCACCAAGGAGGAGCTGCGGCTCGAGGCCTACCGCCGCCTGGCCGCGGTCAACAACCACCACGAAGTCGCCGACATCCGCACCGAGTGGGAAGACCGCTACGGCCCGATCCCCGCCCCGGCCGCTGCGTTGTTGATGGTCGGCACCTTGCGCGCCGAGTGTTTCCGACTCGGTCTGCGAGAGATCTCGATGATGGGCCAGCAGGCGCGACTCGCCCCGATCACCCTCAAGACCAGCGAGTACATCCGCCTCGGCCGCGTCGCCAAAGGTTCGATCTACAAAGAGGAGATCGGCCAGCTGGTCGTGCCGCTGCGCAAGGGCATCGACCCCGCTGAGCAACTGGTCACGATGCTCGGCGAGCTGATCCCGCGTACCTGAGCCACTCACCGGCGACCCGCACTGGTCGAGATCTTCAAGACCTGGGCAGCCGCCGGGTAGCCTGGCAAATCGTGCTACGCCGTTACTCCCTGCTCGCCGCCGCCGCCCTTGCCGGGGTGGCTCTGGCCTCGTGTTCGTCGGTCGACAAGCCCGCAGCCACCGTCAACGGCCATGAGATCTCGATGACCTCGTGGGAAGACGTGGTCAAGGGCGACCCGGCCCGGCAGCCAAACCCTGATGCGGCGACCGACGACACGACGCCCGTACCGAACGATGCGAAGGCCGATGGAGAGGGGGCGCGCAGTGCGTTGACCGGCCAGATTCTCGCCCAGTTGTTCAACGATGCCGCCAACGAGGGCGGGCGGCCGGTCACCGACGCCGATCGGGCCGGCGTCGCCGAAAGCCTCGCCGATGACAAGCTGACCCCCGCCTACAGAGCACTCGTCGTCGAGTTCCAAGCGGCGCAGAATGCGTTGCTGGAGCTCGGAGCACCGAATGCCCAGCAGGCCTACGATGCCGGCATCGCCTCGAGCGGGGTTGCCTGCGTGAGCCACATCTTGGTCGAGACGGAAGAGGCGGCGGCCGCCGTGGTCAAGCAGCTCGCCGATGGAGCAGACTTCGCCGAACTTGCCTCCACCGTGTCGACCGACCCCGGGTCAGCCGCGACGGGCGGGGCGCTGGGCCAGTGCACCCCGGCCCAAGAGTTCCAGGATCAGTTCATCCCCGAGTTCGTCGCCGGAGCACTCGCTGCTACGCCGGGCGAACCGACCGAGCCGATCAAGTCGGAGTTCGGCTATCACATCATCCTGGTGCGGCCGTGGGCCGAGGTCTCCGCCGAAGCGACGAGAATCATCGGGCAGGCCGGGGTCCAGCAACGAGTGCAGGATGTGCTCGCCAGCGCCGAGATATCCGTTGACCCGTCGATCGGCCGGTGGTCATCCGCCCAGAACGCCGTGGTCGCGCTCGACACCCCCGAGCCCGACGCCATCCCCGCGGGGTGAGTAAGCCACGCATCATCGTCGCCGGGATCGGGCCGGCCGGACCCGAATACGTGACAACGGCCGTGACCTCGGCGATCGAAGGGGTTGGGCATCGTTACATCCGCACGTCGCGTCATCCGTCGGCCGAGGTCATCGGGGTGGCAACCAGCTTCGACGAGCTGTATGAGTCGGCCGACACGTTTGACGAGGTCTACGCCACCATCGTCGAACGGCTCGTGGCCGCGGCGACCGAGCATGGCGAGATTCTGTACGCGGTCCCCGGTTCTCCCTGGATTTTGGAGCGCACCGTACGGCACCTGCTCGACGACCGACGGGTCACGCTCGACATTCTGCCGGCGGTGTCGTTCCTCGATTTGGCCTACGCGGCGCTGCAGATCGACCCGGTCGAGGCCGGAGTCCGGCTCGTTGACGGCCATCAGTTCGCCCAGGCTGCGGCAGGACAGAGCGGCCCCCTGCTGGTTGCCCATTGCCACGCCAATTGGGTGCTGTCGGATATCAAGCTGGCCGTCGAAGACGCCGATGGCGACCAGGAGGTCGTCATCCTGCAACGGCTCGGTTGCCCGGACCAGCAGGTGATCTCCACCACCTGGGCGGAACTCGACCAGACCGTCGAGGCCGACCATCTGACCACGATCTACATCCCACATCTGGCCGCCCCTGTGGGCCATGA
The DNA here is from genome assembly GCA_963847945.1 of uncultured Actinomycetes bacterium. Lineage (GTDB taxonomy): Bacteria > Actinomycetota > Acidimicrobiia > Acidimicrobiales > Ilumatobacteraceae > JANMJD01. The sequence continues at coordinate 197,843 of CAWKBX010000018.1, read as the reverse complement.
GCTGGTGCGATTCCACTCGATCGTCCGCCAGTTGCGTGAAGAGTGCCCCTGGGACCGCAAGCAGACCCATCAGTCGCTGGCCAAGTATGCGATCGAAGAGACCTACGAATTGGTCGAGGCGATCGGCCAGTTGGGTGACGACGGCGAAGGTGACGACGAACTCGAAGGCGAACTCGGCGACGTGCTCTTGCAGGTCGTCCTCAACGCGGCGATCGCTGAGCAGGAAGGCCGCTTCAACCTCGCCGACGTCGCCCGGTCGATCAGCGAGAAGATGATCCGTCGCCATCCCCATGTGTTCGGCGATGTCACCGTCAACGATGCCGGCGACGTCATCACGAACTGGGCGGCGATCAAGGCCGTCGAAAAGGGGCTCCCCACCGACGCGCCGAGAGGCATCTTCGATGGACTCGCCGGCTCGCTGCCCGCCCTGTCGTATGCCAGCGAGATGGCCAAGAAGGCCGCCAAGGTCGGCTTCGACTGGGACGATCCCCGCGGCACGCTCGCCAAGGTCGCCGAGGAACTCGCCGAGGTCGACGAAGCATGGGATGACCCGGTCCACGTCCGCGAGGAGCTCGGCGACCTGTTGTTTGCCGTGGCCAACGTCGCCCGCCATCGCAACATCGACCCCGAGGTCGCCCTGCGGCAGGCGGCGGCCAAGTTCCAACGCCGCTGCGAGGCGATGTACGCGTTGGCCGTCGAACGAGGGGTCGACACCCAGACATGCGGCGAAGCCATGCTCGACGAACTCTGGGAAGCGATCAAGACCATCGAACGGGCCTGAACCTCGCTCCTCGTGTGCCTGCGAGGCTCAGCGATCGGCACTCAGCGTGGACCCGGCGGGGTTCAACGGCATCGGCAAGCGCAAGACGCCTGCTCTCGCGCCCTCGCCCGACATGAGGACGCGCACCGCAGATGCGCCCAGCTCGGCGAAGGGCAGAGCAACAGAACTGACCTGAGGCCGCAGCCAGGAAGCCAGTTCGGTCCCGTCGAACGAAACGACGGCGACATCGTCGGGAATGGTCAAACCATGTTCGGCAAGCGCTTGGTATGCGCCGAATGCGATGCGGTCATTCATGCAGATCAGCCCATGTGGGCGGACACCGTCGGCCAACCAGCGCGACACCTTCTCGTACGCATCGCCGACGTTCCAGTCGCACGGGATCAGTCCGGCGAGCGAGAGTCCTGCGGCATGCAATTCGGCCGCTGCGCCTTGCAAGCGAAGAGGCCCGGCCAGTGCCGTCGCCGTCGGATCTTGTCCGACGGCGTAGATGCCCGACGACCTCCCGGCATCGATAATCGCTCGAGCGGCGCGCCGGCCACCGAGCTCTTCGTCCGGGACGACCGCCGGGTACGAACCTGTAGGGCTCACACAGTTGAGCAGCACCACCTCGCGGCCATCGAGGAGGCTCGGCACCTGACAGCTCGAATGGACCAGCGTTGCGTAGACGAACCCATCGACCTGCCGCTCGATGAACTCTTCAACCAGCCGCCGTTCGACGATGGGGTCACCGCCGGTCTCACCGATGAGCAGCAGGTGATCGATGTCTCGCGCCGCGCTGCTCGCGCCGGCGAGCATCTCGCTGGCGAAGTGACCGCTGGCGATGAAATCGGAGATGACGGCAATCGTCGCCGTCTTCGCGGTCCGCAAGCTGCGGGCACTCCGGTTCGGCCGATACCCGAGTTCGAGGACGGCCTGACGAACCCGATCTTGGGTCTCAAGCGAGATCCTCATTGCTTCGGCCCGACCGTTGAGGATGTACGAGGCGGTGGTCTGCGAGACGCCGACGTGCGCGGCGACGTCGGCAAGCGTCGTCTGTGTTCGCGCCATCACACTCCTCCGTCCCGGAAGTGACCCCGCCGCGACCGGTTCGCGGCAAACATTTCACTGCGAACAAAGATTCTCACATCTACCCCTTGACGAGAGGGCATGGTTGCTGATTCGATTCAGCTTACCGAGAACCGCCGCGATACCGCGGTGGTCGACTAGGGCTCGACGCATCAGTGCGGCCGGGCTCGCCACTGAGGGGAGAATTTCAACGATGCGTACCACCACACGTCGCGCAACGATCAAGGGCTTCGCAGCACTTGCCGTTGGCGCCGCATTTGTCGCCGCCTGCGGGAGCAGCAGCACCACCGAGACGCCGGCAGCCACCACCGCGGCCGAGGCCGCAGCCACCACCGCCGCCACTCCGGAGCCCGCCCCGGCCGATGACGGCAAGACCGTCACGATCTGGAGCAGTGTCGATCAGCCCGTCCAGGACGGCCTGAACAAGGTGCTGACTGCCAAGGCCGCGGCCGATGGCATCACCGTCAAGTGGGAAAAGGTCGAGGACATCAATGCCTTGATCATGCAGAAGATCCAGGCCAACGACACGCCCGACATCGCCCTCATCCCGCAGCCCGGCGTCGTGGGCAACATCGTCAAGCTCGGCAAGCTCACCCCGCTCGACGACGTCGTCGACATGGCGGCGCTCAAGGGCACGATGACTCCCGGAACGCTCGAGACCGGCACGTTCGACGGCAAGCTCTATGGCCTGCTCGTCAGCATGAACATCAAGAGCCTCGTGTTCTACAACAAGCCCGCATGGGACAAGGCTGGCTACTCCGCTCCGAAGTCGATCGATGAGCTCAATACGCTCACCGAGAAGATCAAGACCGACGGCAACACGCCGTGGTGCATGGGCATCGAGTCCGGTGGAGCCACCGGCTGGCCGGCGACCGACTGGTTCGAAGACCTCGTCATGCGTTACGCCGGTGTCGATGGCTACAACAAGTGGGTCAAGCAGGAGCTGAAGTTCGACTCACCCGAAGTCCGTCAGGCCGCCGCTGAGTTCGAGAAGCTGATGTTCACCGACGGCAACGTCCTCGGCGGCCGAAGCCGCGATCGCCAGCACGGGCTTCGGCGATGCGGGCACCCCGATGTTCGATGCGGCCGGCCCCGGCTGCTGGATGTACAAGCAGGGCAGCTTCATCACCGGCTTCTTCCCCGACGCCATCAAGGCCGACCTTGACACCAACGTCGGCCTGTTCGGGTTCCCCCCGGCCAAGGCCGGCGGTGAAAACCCGGTGCTCGGCGGTGGCGACATGGCCATTCTGCTGAACGCTTCCGACGACGCCAAGAAGGTCATGGCCTACATGGCAGCACCTGACCTCGGCACCGACGCGGCGGCGACCAGCTCGTTCCTGTCGCCCCACAAGACGTTCGACGTCAGCATCTACCCGAGCAAGCTCGGCCAGGACGTCGCCAAGGTCGCCTACTCGGCGTCGTCGTTCCTGTTCGACGCATCGGACCAGATGCCCGGCGAAGTCGGCGCCGGCACCTTTTGGACGGAAATGACCTCATGGGTCTCCGATCAGCAGGATCTCGACGCCACCCTCAAGAATATCGACGCCAGTTGGCCCGCCTGAGCCTCAGGCGTTGATATGACGTGACAACAGGGGCGGGGCCATCAGGCTCCGCCCCTGTTTTGTACCCAGTACGCCAGATTTGGCACGATCACGGAAGGCAGCCACTGATGACATCCAAAGCGATCACGGCCGTAGTGACGGTTCTCGCCGGAATCGGCATTGCACTGGTCGTGTACTGGCTACTCGATCGACTCGCGGGTCTATTCCCCTCGCGTTGGGAGCACCGCATCAAGCCGTACTTCTACATCCTTCCGGCATACGCCGCGATCAGTGTGTTCCTGCTGTACCCAGCGGTGCTGACGGTAATCAACAGCTTCAAGGACAAGTTCAGCCAGAAGTGGATCGGCACCGAGAACTACACCAAGCTCCTCGGCGCTCCGAAGTTTCGCGACACCCTGTTCAACACCCTCTTGTGGATCATCATCGTCCCAGCGGCGACCGTGATCCTCGGGCTCGCCACCGCCGCCCTCGCCGACCGGCTGAAGCCGCGAGCAGAGAAGCTGGCCAAGACGATCATCTTCCTGCCGATGGCCATCAGCCTCGTCGGCGCTTCGGTGGTCTGGCGGTTCGTGTATGCCGTGCAGCCAGCCGGCCGTCCCCAGATCGGCATCCAGAATGCCGTCGTCGACCGGGCTCGGGTTCAAGCCCGTCCAGTGGATCCAAAACAACACGCTCCACGGAAACAGCCTGTTTCTGATGGTCATTCTGCTCTGGGCACAGGTGGGGTTCGCCATGGTGTTGCTCTCGTCGGCGGTCAAGGGCGTTCCGGTTGAGACCCTCGAAGCCGCCCGCATCGATGGGGCCAACGAGCGCCAGGCCTTCTTCAAGGTCACCATTCCGCAGATCAAAGGAACGATGATCACTGTCTTCATCACGGTCACGATTTCAGTGATGAAGGTGTTCGACATCGTGTACGCGACCACCAACGGCAACTTCAATACCAACGTCATCGGCAACGAGTTCTTCAACCAGCTCAACACGAACTTCAACTACGGCGCCGCATCGGCGATCGTCGTCATGCTGATGATCGCCGTGGCACCGATCATGGTCTACCAAGTCCGTCACTTCAAGGCCGAGGAGGCGTCGCTGTGACCGCTGTCGTCACCGAAGGCGCTGGCCTCCTCCGCCGGCGCCGCAAGAGTGCCACCCACTTCGACCCCAACCCAGCGAAGGCCGGCTGGGCGACCAAGATCGTGCTGTCGGTGCTCTGCGTGCTGTGGTTGATCCCGATCATCGGCACGTTCGTCACTTCGTTGCGCCCACTCGACGACGTGAATTCGAGCGGCTGGTGGACGATCTTCACCCGCCCCTCAGCACTGCGGCGACTGACGCTGGCGAACTACGACCACGCGATCAACGGCGATGTCCCCATGGGCCGGGCGTTCATCAACTCGATTGCGATCACGCTGCCTTCGACCTTCATCCCGATCCTCATCGCCTCGTTCGCCGCCTACGCGTTTACGTTCATGGTCTTCAAGGGTCGTGACCTGCTGTTTTTGACCATCGTCAGCCTGCTGGTCGTACCCAACTACGTCGCCTTCGTCCCGATGCTCAAGCTGTACGGCAAGCTCGATTGGAACGGGACGTTCCCGGCGGTGTGGCTCGCTCACATCGGGTTCGGGATGTCACTCGCCACGTACATTCTGCGCAACTACATGTCGACGTTGCCGAGATCGGTGATCGAATCCGCCAAGGTCGACGGTGCGACCCACTTCCAAACGTTCTTCAAGCTCGTCCTGCCGATGTCGGTCCCGGCGCTGGCCTCGTTCGCCATCCTGCAGTTCCTGTGGGTCTGGAACGACCTCCTCGTTGCCCGGGTCTTCCTCGGCCCCGGCGAGAACGAGCCGGTTACCGTGGCCGTGACCCATCTCAAGGGCCGGCTCGGCAGCGGATGGGAGCTACTCACGGCCGGCGGTTTCTTCACGATGCTGGTTCCGCTCGCCGTCTTCCTCTCCCTCCAGCGATTTTTCGTCCGTGGTCTCACCGCGGGCGCGGTCAAGGGCTGACGCTCATCGACGCTCACCAACTCCGAGGAAGGGACCGACCGTGGCCACGATAAAACTCGATGGGGTCGACAAGACATACGACAACGGATACCACGCCGTGTATTCGCTCTCACTCGACATCGCCGACGGCGAGTTTCTCGTCCTTGTCGGTCCGTCGGGATGCGGCAAGTCGACGGCACTTCGGATGATCGCCGGCCTCGAGCCGATCACCGGCGGCCAGCTGTTCATCGACGACCTCAACGTCACGTCGTTGGAACCCAAGGACCACGACATCGCGATGGTGTTTCAGTCGTACGCGTTCTACCCCCACCTGACGGTGCGCGACAACATCGCCTTCGCCCTCAAGTTGCGCAAGATGCCCAAGGGTGAGATCAAGCGCCGAGTCGATGACACGGCGCGGATTCTCGAACTGACCGACGAGCTCGACCGTCGTCCGGGTCGTTTGTCGGGCGGACAACGTCAGCGCGTAGCGATGGGGCGCGCCATCGTTCGGCAGCCCAAGGTGTTCCTGATGGACGAGCCGCTGTCGAATCTCGACGCCAAGCTCCGCGTCCAGATGCGCGCCGAGATCTCCAAGCTGCAGCGAACGCTGAACACCACCACGGTGTATGTCACGCACGATCAGGTCGAAGCGATGACGATGGGCGACCGGGTCGCGGTGATGTCTCGTGGGCACCTGCAACAGGTCGACACTCCACAACGGCTTTACGACGCTCCCGACAACTTGTTCGTCGCCGCGTTCATCGGTTCGCCGCAGATGAACCTGTTCGAGGGCACCTTCACCAGCGACGGGGACCACGGCTCCATCGACATCCGCGGCCAGCGCCTATCGGTGCCCTCCGAGGTCGTCGCGGCGCGGCCGTCGCTGGCCGGGTACGATTGTAGGCCACTCGCCGTCGGCATCCGCCCGGAGCACACTCAGGACGCGGCATTCGCGGACGCTCCCGACAACACGTTTCGTGGTGAGGTCGAGGTTCGCGAGGGCCTGGGCTCCGAGGTCATCCTCCACCTCGCCGTCGATGCCAAACACATCGACGCCGAGGGCCTAGAACTGAAGCGCTCGTTCCTTGCCCGGGTCAACCCGCGGACGTCGCTCAAGCCGGGCGACGCGGCGACGCTGGCGGTCGATACCTCGCAGCTCCAGTTCTTCGATCTCGAGAATGGATCGGCTATTCGCTGACTCAGCCGTGGCCTCGACGGTCACGCCGAGCGCGCACGCACCTCCAGCATGGAACAACTGACGCAAACCGACCCTCAACGTCCCCGATTTCATTTCACCGCTGAGTCGCAATGGATCAACGACCCGAACGGGCTCGTCTATCTCGATGGCGAATACCACCTGTTCTGCCAGCTCAACCCGTTCGGATCATCGTGGGGATCAATGACCTGGGGACACGCCGTGAGCGAGAACCTGCTCGACTGGCACCACCTCGCTCCCGCGATCGAGCCGTATCCGGCCCGAGTTCCCCACGCCCAAACCATGATCTTCTCCGGCAGCGCGATCCGCGACCGCCTGGGAATCTCCGGCGCGACCGATGGGCTTGGGTTGTTGGCCTACTACACGGCCCACGAACGCCGCGACGAGGCATCGCTCTGCGAATCGATCGCCCTTGCGGTGAGCACCGACCGGGGGCGGACATGGACCCGTCACGATGGCAACCCTATTCTCGACACTCAGCGCACCGATTTTCGTGACCCGAAGGTGCTGTGGCACGCGGCGACCGAGGCGTTTGTGATGGCGGTCGCCGACCCCCCGGGGCTGGCGATCGAGTTCTACCGGTCAACCGATGGGCTGCGCTGGGATCTGTCGGGACGCTTTTCCGCTCCGGCCTTCACCGACAAGATCTGGGAGTGTCCCGATCTGATTGAACTCCACATCGATGATGACGACGATGGAACGACGGCGTGGACGTTGTTCGTCTCCGCTGGGCACTTCCGCGGCGCCGCCGTATACGGGAATGCAGTACTGGGTCGGGGACTTCGACGGGTTCACCTTCTCGGCCCGCTCGCAGGCCGGGGTTGTCGACTACGGACGCGACTATTACGCGGCGATCACCTTCAACGACCTGCCTGACGATCACCCACCGACCGCCATCGGCTGGGCCTCGAACTGGGTGTACGCCGGGCTCACCCCAACTGCTCCGTGGCGCGGCCAAATGTCGCTTCCCCGCCACCTCGCGCTGCGCCGCTCCCCCATCGACCACAACGAATTCGAGCTGACTCAACGCCCGGTTGACACACTTGACGGCCGACTGTCGCGCCTCGGTGACGCGTCCGACAGCTTTCGAACCGCCGCGCTCCGGCTGCCAGGATCAACGCAAACCCGCACGCTGACCCTCGCGCGACGAGGTAGGGGGCACCGTCGTGATCTGCGTCGACCCGTCAACGGCCGATGTCAGGCTCGATCGGTCGGCATCGAGTAACGCCGACTTCGCCGAGGGATTCGGCGGCGCCGACATCGCTCCGCTTCGGCCAACGACAGCCAAACAACCGATCGATATCATCGTCGATGGGCCGGTGATCGAGGTCTTCGCCGACGGTGGTGCCACCGTGCTGACTGCACTCGCGTTTCCGACGGGGGCTTGGCACCTCGCCTCGCTGGCCGCGGTCGGCGATCTCGAGTGCCGCCTACTGCCGTAGACCGCCCGCTGAAATCAGACGAACCACGCGGCGCTGTTCGGCGGCAAGAGTCCATGGTGAACGTCGCCGAGCGCCACTGACGCCACGATTGCCCGGCGCTGCCCGAGCAACTCGCCCGGAACCTCACCCGGTGTGTCGGCGGTGTTGAGCACGACAAGTAGCCGATCGCGCTCAAATGCCAGCAGCGTCGGGTGGTCGGCGAGCACCATCTTGAAGGCACCCCGGTGGATGTCGGATCGGTTTCGACGAGCGGCGAGCGCTCGGCGATACGTGTTCAACACCGAGTTGGGGTCGCCCTCCTGCAGATCGGCCGCGAACCGGTCCCACCCCTCGGGCTGAGGCATCCACGGCGCGGCCGCTCCGGCGGGCGAGAAGCCTGCTGACGACCCCGAGGTGCTGCTCCACGGGAGGGGGACTCGACATCCGTCGCGGCCGAGTTCGGCTCCCTCCGTCCGCAGGAAGATCGGATCCTGGCGAGCAGCGGCGGGAATGTCGAGTACCTCGGGCAGGCCCAGTTCCTCGCCGGCGTACAGGTACACCGATCCCGGCAAAGCGAGCATCAGAATCGCCGCGGCAGTCGCCCGACGCGACCCAAGCTCGACATCGACCGGGGCGTCGGAGTTGAGCAGGTTGTTGCCCGAGAAGGCCGATGTGGCATCGGCTCGCCCGTACCGGGTCACCGCCCGTTGAGCGTCGTGGTTGTTGTTGGTCCACGTCGGCATGATGTCTTCGGGAAGCAGCGTCTCGGCCGCGGACGTGATCGCCACCCGTAGGGCAGTCGCGTTCCACGGCGCCAGCAAGAAGTCGAACGCAAAGGTTTGATGGAACTCTTCGTGGTTGACGTACTGATGCAGGATGTCGGGCCGCCCGTGGGCGTAGGCCTCGGCGACCAATACCAGCTCGCGGCCCGGGTGGTCACGTTCGTATTGCTCCACGGTCTGACGCCACCGCCGCCAGGCGACATGACCCGAGGCCAGCCAGGTGTGATGCGGGTTCTCACCGCCGATCAGGTGGCCCGAGTCGTCTTCTGGTGCATCGGGCAGCCCCGGAGTCTTGCCGAGCACGGTCACTGCGTCGCATCGGAAGCCTTCGACGCCTCGGTCGAACCAGAACCGCAGCACGTCGTCGAACATCTGGGGGACCTCGGGATGATCCCAGTTGAGGTCGGGCTGCTGGGGAGTGAACACGTGCAGATACCACTGCCCAGGTTGTCCATCGGCCTCGGTTACCCGGGTCCAGGCCGGTCCACCGAAGATCGAGCTCCAGTTGTTGGGCGGCTCGGCACCATCTGAGCCCTTGCCCTCACAGAAGTAGAAGCGCTGCCCGCTCCGGTGAGCCCGGCGCAGCCGCCAGCGCAGCGGTGAACCAAGCGTGGTCCCAACTGCAGTGGTTCGGAACGACATCCATCAACACCCGGATGCCGTGCGCCCGAGCGTCGGCCACGAGCGCGTCGAACGCGGCGAGCGAGCCGTACTGATCGTTGATGTCGAAGTAGTCGGCGACGTCGTAGCCGTGGTCCCACTGCGGCGACGGATAGCACGGGCACAGCCAGATGGCATCGAGCCCAAGCGACGCCAGATACGGCAACCGTGAACGGATTCCGGCGAGGTCGCCGACACCGTCGCCGTCGGTATCGGCGAACGAACGGATGTAGATCTGATACGCCGCGGCAGTGGCCCACCACGGGTTTGTTGACTCGGTCACGATCGAAACCCCCGCGCCGGGAGGCGCTCAGCGTGCAGGACCTCGCCACCTTACCGGCTGACCGCGCGGGCGGCCGAGGTCCGCCAGACGACCCGTGCGACTCCTTCAAAATACGGGATTGACACCAATCGGAGGCGGCCGATGGATACCGTTGCAAAGACATCCCCCGTTCTGGAGCGCAATTCCCGATGTCTGAAATTGTCCAGGTTGTTGGTCGCGAAGTTCTCGATTCCCGCGGGAATCCCACGGTTGAGGTTGAGGTCGTCCTCGCCTCTGGGGCCCGGGGGCGCTCGATCGTCCCGTCGGGCGCGTCGACCGGCGAACACGAGGCCGTCGAGCTGCGCGACGGTGGTAGTCGCTACGGCGGCAAGGGAGTGCTCGGCGCAGTCGACAACGTCAATGGCGAGATCGCCGATGCCCTCGATGGCCTCGATGCCCTCGACCAGCGCATCTGCGATCAGGTGATGATCGATCGCGATGCCACCGACAACAAGGGCCGCCTCGGAGCCAACGCCATTCTCGGCGCGTCGATGGCGATCGCCAAGGCCGCCGCCGCCGAGCTCGAAATCCCGCTCTATCGCTACGTCGGCGGTCCCAACGCCCACGTGCTCCCGGTCCCGATGATGAACGTCGTCAACGGCGGCGCCCATGCCGACAACACCATCGACCTCCAGGAGTTCATGGTCATGCCGATTGGCGCGCCGAGCTTCCGTGAGGGTCTGCGGTGGGGTACCGAGGTGTACCACACGCTCAAGAAAGTGCTCCACGACCGCGGCATGTCGACCGCCGTGGGCGACGAGGGCGGCTTCGCTCCCAACCTGGCGACCAACGAGGACGCCGTTCGCATTCTCGTCGAGGCGATCGAGAAGGCCGGTTACACGCCCGGCACCGACTTGGCCATCGCGCTCGACCCGGCGATGAGCGAGCTGTACCGCGACGGGGCGTACCACCTCACCGGTGAAGGAAAAGTGCTGTCGAGCGACGACCTCGTGGCCTACTGGCAGCGCCTCGCCGCCACCTATCCGATCGTGTCGATCGAGGACGGGATGGCCGAGGACGACTGGGACGGTTGGAAGTCGTTGTCGACGGCCCTCGGCAGCGATATCCAGCTGGTCGGCGACGACCTCTTCGTCACCAACACCCGCCGCCTGCGGATGGGCATCGAGCGCGGCGTGGCCAACAGCGTGCTCGTCAAAGTCAACCAGATCGGCACCCTCACCGAGACGCTCGACACCGTCGAACTGGCCACCCGCCACGCCTACACCAGCGTGATGAGCCATCGATCCGGCGAGACCGAAGACGTCACGATCGCCGACCTCGCCGTCGCCACCAACTGCGGTCAGATCAAGACCGGCGCCCCGTGCCGCAGCGATCGCGTCGCCAAGTACAACCAGCTCCTGCGGATCGAGGCCGACCTCGGCGAGGCGGCCGAGTACCGCGGCCGCGGGGCGCTGGCCCGCGGCGGGCGCTAGGTCCGGCTGATTTCGATGCCCAAGCGTCCGCCTCCCGTGCGCCCCGCCGCTGCCGCTGCCGTTGCCCCGGCTAGGCCTCGGCGCGGCCGCACCGGCCCGGCGCGGGTGGTGGTCCACAAACCGGCGAAACGCTCGCCGGGCCAGGCGATCGCCCGGGCGATTGGGACGAAGTGGTCACAGATCAAGATGCGATGGAGCTCGCAACGCCCCGACGTCGGCGACCACACCAGGTTGGTACTGCGCCGCAGGAACCGCTCCGTCCTCGGGCTCGGGGCGATCGTCATCGCCGGTGCCGTGCTCACCGCGGTGCTGATCCTGCCGGTCCGAGCCTGGATCAACCAACGCAATGAGCTCGCCAACAGCACGCGGGAGCTCGCCGCGTTGAACGCCGCCAACGACAAGTTGTCGGCCCAGAACGACCGGCTCAGAACCGCTGAAGGCATCAAGGACGCCGCCCGCCAGGATCTCGGGCTGATCGAGGACGGCGAGACCGTGATCGCCATGCTCCCAGCCCCCGTCTCGGAGCTGATGCCGGCCGGCTGGCCGTATTCGATGGTCGGCCAGATACTCACCGCCCGGCGCGCCTCGGTGATCGCCCCGACGGCGTCCACCACAGTGGCCGATGACGCGACCGAAGTTCCCACCACCGCTACAGCCGGCTGATCGATCGAACCGATCGAGCGGTCCTCCCGGGCCCGCTGCAGGTGTCGACGCTCACACTGGCTAGTGTCGACCCTCGTAGTTTCGACGTCCCACACAGGGGGTTTCCAGTGGTCGGCAGCATTCTCGGTAATCGTGTCCTTCGCAAAGAGGATCCGAAGTTTCTGACCGTCGGAGGTCGGTACGTCGACGACATGCACGATGAGCCATTGCTCGCCGGATCGGCCCACGTCACGTACGTGCGATCGACGGTGGCCCACGGCACCATCACCAATATCGATGTTTCCGATGCGGTCGGAATGCCGGGCGTCATCGGCGTCCACACGGCCGAGGACTTGGGCCTCCAACCGGTCGCCGCCGGGTTCAACCCCGCCGTCACCCACACCCTGCTCGCCTCGGGCAAGGTCCGTTTCGTTGGCGAGCCGGTCGTGGCCATCGTCACCGAGACCCGTGCCCAGGGCGTCGACGCTGCCGAGGCCGTGATCATCGATTACGACGTGCTCGAAGTGCTCGTCGACGTCGAATCGGCCATGGCCTCGTCCACGCTGCTCTACGAGGCAGCAGGCAGCAACGTGGTCTTCGACACCACCGCGCTCGGCATGCCCGACAACACTGGCGACGAGTTCTTCGAGGGTTGCGAAGTGGTGGTGACCGGCCGTTTCGTCAACCAGCGCGTCGCTCCGTGCCCGCTTGAAGTCCGCGGTGCTGCCGCGGCGTGGGTCGACGGTCGCCTGTACCAATGGCTGTCCACCCAGCACGCGCAGGGCGCAAAAGACCCGCTGGCGGCCGCCAATGGCGTCACCGGCGACCAGGTCCGGATCATCACTCCCGACGTCGGTGGCGGCTTCGGGGCCAAGATCGGTGCCTACGCCGAGGAGCTGTTGCTCGGCCCGCTCGCTACCCGTCACGGCCGGCCGATGACATGGCGCGAAACCCGTACCGAGTCGATGATGGCCCTCGGCCACGGTCGTTCCCAGGTGCAGTACGCCACGATCGGCGGATCGCGCGACGGCAAGGTCGAGGCCTACCGCCTGCAAGTCTTCGCCGACTGCGGCGGCTTCGCCGAAATCGGCACCATCCTGGCCCCGTTCATGACCCGGCCGATGTCATCCGCGGTTTACGCGTTCCCGAAGATCGAGTGCCGCACCACCTCGGTGGTCACCAACACCACCCCGATCGTCGCCTACCGCGGCGCTGGGCGGCCCGAGGCGACCGCCGCGGCTGAGCGGATCATGGACATGTTCGCCGCCGAGATCGGCATGGACCCCGTCGATGTTCGCCGGAAGAACCTGATCCCGGCGTTCATGGAGCCGCACACCACCGTCATCGGCCAAACCTACGACGTGGGCAACTACGAAGGCGCGCTCGACAAGGCCCTCGCTGCGGCCGACTACGCCGGTCTGCGGGCCGAGCAGGCCGCTCGGCGAGCGTCGGGCTCGGTCAAGCAGCTCGGCATCGGCGTCAGCGTCTACGTCGAGATCACCGGGGGCGTGCCCCCGATGGGCGAGAACGCCAAGGTCGAGATCACCGACGACGGGCGGGCGGTCGTCTACACCGGCACCTCCCCGCACGGCCAGGGTCACCAGACCTCATGGGCGATGATCGCCAGCGAGCAGCTCGGCATCCCGATGGACTCGATCGAGCTTGTCTGGGGCGATACCGACCTCGTTCCCGCCGGCGGCGGCACGATGGGCTCGCGCTCGCTGCAGCAGGGTGGCGCCGCCGTCGACAAGGCCTCGGCCGAGTTGGTCGATCTGGCCAAGAACGTCGCTGCCCGGCTGCTCGAAGCCGACGCCGCCGACGTGGTGCTCGACAAGGACAACGGCGCGTTCCACGTGGCAGGTACGCCTGCCGTGGCCAAGACGTGGGCCGAGTTGGCCGTCGCCAGCAAGGACGACGGCGGCCTGTTGATCGACACGTTCTTCGAGGCGGCGAGCCCGACGTTCCCCTTTGGGTCACACGTCGCGGTGGTCGAGGTCGATACCGAGACGGGCCAGGTGCGCCACATCCGCCACGTGGCCTGCGACGACGCCGGCCGGGTGCTCAATCCGATGCTGCTCGAAGGTCAGATCCACGGCGGAGTCGCCCAGGGCACGGCGCAGGCGCTGTGGGAAGAGGTTCGCTACGACGGTGACGGCAACCCGATCACCTCGAACCTCGCCGACTATGCGTTCATCTCGGCCGCCGAGCTGCCGTCGATCGAGGTGGTCCACATGGAGACCCCGACGTTCGTCAATCCGCTCGGCGCCAAGGGCATCGGCGAGTCGGGGACCATCGGCTCAACGCCGGCGGTGCAGTCAGCCGTGGTCGATGCGCTCGCCCACCTCGGTGTCCGCCATATTGATATGCCGGCGACGGCCGAGCGGGTGTGGCAGGCAATCAGCTCCGCTCAGGGCTGATCACCGGCCATTCCAGTCACACTTCAGCGTGCCGCCGGGAGCCGGGTCTGGACCCCGGCGAGCACCAACTGAACGGCCGTTGCCACGCGAAACGAGATGATCGAACGGTCGCTCGCGCCTGGCCGGCCGACAGCTCCAAGCCCATGGCCGACGATGATCGCGACAATCGCGTCATGAACGTCGACTTGGGCCGTTTCGCTGAGGTCGCTGCGCTGGAGTACCTCGTCGAGCAACGTCGACACGCGCGCCATACCCGCCCACGATGAGACCTGGCCAAGGCCGAGCGCACCGGCGATCGCCGTCACCGGTGGCATCCGTTCGAAGATGGCCTCGGCCAGCTTCACGATGTGGATTTCCCACGGTCGACCGATGTCTTCGAGGTCGATATGGCCGAGTGCCGCATCGAGAATCTCTTCCATTAGCGCATGTCGATCACGGAAGTGCCAGTGCAGCGCCGGAGGACGAACCCCGATCACTTCGGCTATTCGTTTCAGTGTCAGCGCGTCTGCGCCCTCTTCATCAAGGATCGCAAGACCGATCTCAATCGCTCGTTCCCGAACGTTCGATCGAGTCGCGGCCCCGCCTGGCTCGCGTGTATTTTGCATTGGATGCAACCTAACAAAGTTTGACTTCATCGCAGCGTTAACTACAATGAGTTTGTCAAGACTTACTCTGCGTAGCATCAAGGTTTATGACGCTGGGACCCCCCTTGGGGGCTGACCGTGCATTCTTTGGTGAACCGAGAGTGCTGTCGGCATACTCCACGTGGGAACAAGGGCGGAAAGGCAAAGGGGTTGATCGAGCAGGTACTTCCTCATCTACGGTCCCCGATCACGGGCGCGTCTCCACTGCGCATCGATCTCGCATTCGAGGTCGAGCGAGCACCGGCGGTCGGGCTGATGACGGCCCGTTTGGTGGGCCCCGACGGCCAAGATCCGTCGATTGTCGACCTCGGCATCTGGCACGCGATCGGGCGCGAACGAGCGGCTCGGACGCTTGCTCAAGTCACCAATGTGGCTCCGCTGATTCCCGAGATGTACGAGGCAATCTGGCGACGCCGGTCGCTCGGCCTGCTGTCCGGCCGGACCTTCACGATTGCCGAGGAGCTCGCCGAAATGACCGGCGCCATCGGAGCGATTGATGGTGGGCTCGTGATCGACGTCGGCTGTTCCGAGGGGTTGTATGCCCGCCGGCTCGCCCGGAACGGGGCGCGGGTGATCGCCATCGATCACAGCAAGGCTTTCCTGCGCCGCCTGCTCCACCGTGCGGCGATGAGGGGCGTGCAGGTCGCGGCCGTCCGATCGCTCGCCCAACGCCTTCCCGTGATCGACGGTCATGCCGATGCGGTGGTCGTCGGCGGGTCCCTGAACGAAATCGGCGATCGAGCCACGGCCCTGCGAGAGGCGGCACGGGTGTTGCGGCCGGGGGGGCGGCTGTTTGTGATGTCACTGACCAAAGCCACATCGCCGGCCGGCCGCGTCGCCCAGACCACGATCCGAGCGTCAGGGGTCGCTTTCCCGAGCGCGCAGGCCACGATCGACGAGATCGAGGCGGCGGGACTGAAGGTCGTCGATCATCGAACCGATCGGGTGGTATCGCGGATCACGGCGGAACGATTGCCCGATCTCCGGGGGCGATCGGGTCAGCAGGACCGTTCCTTCAGCGCGGCGGGCGGCGGTTGAGGTCTTCGACCAGCGAGTTTCCGCCATCGACGACCAGCATCGTTCCGGTGACGTACGACGCGCCGGGGCTCGACAGAAACTCAACACACGCCGCCGCTTCATCGGGAGTTCCTGGACGGGCGACCGGCGTGGCGAATCCGGCCTGCTGCTCCTTGTCGAGAGCGGCGGCCGTGTTGATCCACCCGGGGGCGACGGCGTTGACGGTGATGCCGAGGTGGCCGACCTCGAGGGCGAGAGCCCTGGTCATTCCGACCATACCGGCCTTCGCTGCGGCGTAGGGCGAGCCATTGTCGAACACCACGAGCGGACCCGACACCGACGACACATTGACGATCCGCCCGTAGCGCCGCTCCCGCATCGGGGGGAGCACCGCCTTGGTGACCAGGAACGCCGTCGAGAGGTTGCGGCTCATCGCGTCATTCCACTGGGCCAGGGTGAGCTGATCGAATGGGCCGTGAGGGTCGCTTCCGGCGGCAACCGAGACCATTCCGGCGTTGTTGACCAGGATGTCGATGGCCCCAAGCTCGTCGACCGCCGCGGCGACGATGGCCGTGACCTGGGCTTCATCAGTGAGGTCAGCGATCAGGCCGATCGCCGTGATGCCCTCGGCCGCCAGCTCGGCGGCGCGAGTGTGGATACGGTCGCTGGTCGACACCAGGGCGACCGCGGCCCCTGCGCGGCCCAGTCGGCGCGCCGCGGCGAAGCCGATGCCCAGTTCGCTGCCTGCGCCGGTCACGAGCGCCACCTGTCCAGCCATCGAGTCATTCATGGTCGCCGTTGCTAGCACGCGACCCACCTAGTTCGGTGGATGGGTCGCCGGGCTCGACTAGTTGACCTGGCGGTCGCGGCCTTCCCAGTCCGGCGCACGCAGGTCCTTCTTCAGGACGCTGAGATACCGCACCTGACCTGGGGTTTCGAGGCCGCAGCGGTCTCGATGGCACTCCAATGGCACTCAACTTCTGTGCTGCGCTTCCGGTTCCGCTGCCTCTGTAAGAGACGAGAACGCTGGAGGAAGCGATGGCGCTGGACGTGACGAGGGTGACCGTGCTGGGCGGCAGCAGGAAGCGGGGCAGCCGGGCGCGTATTGTCCTGCGGCAATCTTTCCAGCGGTTATGGTCGACTCGATTCATCACCCACGGTGGGCGACGAATGACCATTGGAGGCATACTCGTGTCGGAGTACAGCGAGAACATCGCTACATATACATCACCGGTCGATGAGGAAGCCGTTGCCGCCATCGTCAAACACCTCGGCATTGCCCTGCGATCAGGCGGAGACGCCAAGCTCGTGGCCTGCTCAGACAATGCCGAACTGATGCGCGTCCGCCAGAGCTGGCTGGAGAAGAAGCTCGGATTGACCGATGCCGACGGCGATCTCGACGCGGCGATCGGATCTATCTGCGCCCAGATGTCGGCGGAGAGGAACAAGTCACGAGTGACCTTCTACTACCTGCTCGCCGAGCAGTATGGGAAGCTCGCCGACCTGCACTGAGTAGGACATTCGTCTGGCGGCGGTGCCCGCCGAACATCTCGAACCGATGCCGCTGCGGGTTCCGGCAGGTCTTCGGGGTAGGTGACGGGGATCTCACCAATCACCGAAGCCTTGAAATCACGACGGTCGTTCGTAATGAAACGATCGGCTCCCACCAGAATTGCCGTCGCCAGATGGATCGAGTCGAGCGGCCTCAACCGGTACTTCGTCCCAATCGCCGCGGCTGCGTCGGCCGTGACGGGTTGACCGGTAGAAGATCGAGCCGACTCACGCGGTCTCGGCAGCGGTCCGTCATGGTGACGGGGCTGCCGAGACCGGGGAGGCATCGGGTTCAGGAGGGTCCTGGAGTTCTGATGTCGGTGAGCGCCGCGCCGAGCACGGCGGCCCCGATGGCGTAGCTCAGATCGCCGGCACCCTGGAGAGTGACCGCAACCTCGATGCGGGCGTCGAGATCTCGTCCGGAAGCTGATCGTTCGCACGAGACGACCTTCACCTCACCGACCTGGGCCGCTACGGCATGGGATCGGGTCGCCGTCGGCAAGACCGGTGGCAGGCGACCCTCAAGCCACGACAGCCAGCCGTCGGTTTCCAGCCCGGCGACATCGATGACCTCGGCGGACTCGTCGTGATAGAGACGAGTCCGCCATGACCAGCCGCCGTGTTCGTCGGGCTGTCGCTCAACGAACACCGAGAACCCGGCGTACTGCTGCCACTCTCGACCCTCCTGCGATGCCATCGGTTGGTCGCGACGTTCGCGCTCCACATGACACCTCCAGACGGCGAGTCTGGTCTGCCCGGATGTCGGCCCGGGCAGACCAGAGAGTCAGTGGACGACCGGAGGAGCAATGGTGACACTGAACTCCTTGCAATGCCCAAAGGCGAACCCCGGATGACCGCAGTAGTCGAACGAACCCAGGGTGATGCAGATGTCGTACGTCTTGGCGCAGTGACCGGCCCTGAGGGTGCCTGCCGGCACCTTCAACTCGACCGTGTACACCCCATCGCCGCAGGGGTTCAGCTTCACGTCCTCGTAGATGTCCTGCTCGGGGCCCCATCCACACGATTCGAAACCGGCCGAGACGCACAACGTCCCGCATAGGTAGTGCAGGATCTTCCCGGTCAACTTCACCTCGACCCGCACAACGAATTCCTGGTCCTCGTGGATCACCGTCACCGGCCCGTGGGGGTCGGTCTTCTCGAAGATCTCGGCCTTCATCGTTGCACCGAGGTCCCAAATCTTCTTCTCGATCTCGACGTCGCAGAACTCGTCGATCACCGCGTGTCCAGTTGCCACTTCATTCCCCTTTCAGGAGCGACCCGCCGATCGGGTCGGTCACGTTGTCGCAGGTAGCGCTCACGAAAGGTGCTCACCACGCTCACCGGCGCACAACGAAGTGATCCGTGAGTCATCGGTGAGTGACGGCCCGCGTTCATAAACCGCTCACGGTTGACAATTGGACGAATTCGACGTATCAAAGGTTGATCCGCAAGCTCTATGTGGACCAGACCGGACCTCACGTTCACCTCCTGAGGGGGAGCATGGAACTACCACGAGGGCCGACCCCGGGCTCCGTCACGGAGCGATCTCCGACGCTGTCGGCCACCGAAACATCCCGTTCCGCCGTTGCGGACCATCTCACTGCCGCCCTCGGCGAGTTGCACTCGATCGTCGGCGATGGTGCCGATCCTGCGATGTGGAACGCGTTGGAGTCGGCCGACACGGTTGTGCGCGAATGGGAGCGACTACGCGAGCGCTCCGAAGCCCACGCCGCAGCACTCCGTCGGGCCACCGAGCAGGAATTGGCCGCCGCGCGGCGCGCCGGCAAGGTGATCGATCTGGTCACCGAGATCATTCAGGTGATGCATACCGGGGCCGAGGAGATCCCCGTGGCACCGAGATCGACATCATTCGCAGACCCATCCGCTCACCTGGTTGACGTCACCCTCTTCGATCGATTCTCGCTCGCCATCGATGGGCGACCGGTGACCCGTTGGAACGGGACCCGCAGCACCGCCGTGCTGCAGTACCTGTTGCTTCATCGACGCGCCCCGGCGAGCCGCGACGTACTCATCGACGCCGTGTGGCCCGACTTGGGCGTCGAGGATGGTCGCCGCCGCCTCCATCAAGCCGTCTACTCCGCTCGCCACGCCCTCGATGAGGTGGCACCAGGCATCGTCGCCGTCGAATTCGTCGGCTCGGGCTACCGGCTACGTGTCGACGAGGCGTATCGACTGGTCATCGATGTCGAGGAGTTCGAGACGCTGGTGGATCGGGCGACGAAACTGGAGCGGGACGGCGACGATGAGCAGGCGATAGACGTTCTCGCACAAGCCGAGGCGACCTACACCGGTGGGCTGCTCGCCGATACCCGTTGCGCCGAGTGGGCGCTCCCCGATGCGGAACGACTCCGCCTGCGCTACATCGGCGCGGCCAACGAACTGGGCGAACGACTACTCGCCAACGGCGAAGCGCAGCGGGCCCTCGCCGTGTTCTCGCGTGTGAGTGCCATCGATCCGTGGAACGAGGAGAGTATTCGAGGGACGATGCGCGCCTATCACCTGCTCGGCCAGGACTCGATCGCCCGCCAGGTGTACGCGTCGTGCGCCGATCGCCTCGACCGCGACCTCGGGGTTCGACCGTCTGCCGAGTCGACCAGGTTGCTCGCCCAGCTCACCGCCTGATCGCCATCAGCCGGCGAGGACCAGGCAGAACGGGTGGCCGACCGGGTCGAAGTAGACGCGGAACCCCTCGGGATCGGGTTGGAACTCGGCCTTGCGAGCCCCGATCGCCAAAACCGCCGCCTCCCCGAGGTCGAGATTATCCACGTCGAAATCGATGTGGGCTTGCTGCGGATGGTCCTGCCCCGGCCACACCGGCGCCACGTAGTCGGCGACCCGCTGGCAGGCGATCGTCGCACCCCCTTCGCCGGCCAACTGCACCCATTCAGAGTCCTCGTCGCCCCGACCAACCGGCCATCCCGTGATCGAGCCATAGAACTTCGCCAGGGCCAACGGGTCGGGGCAATCGAGGGCAACGACACTGAACTTGGCGATTCCGGTCATTGGTAGTCAGGGGCGCGGTGCTGTTGCCAGCCCGTTTCCCCATCCCCCTTTCAATCCGTGCGTGCGGTTTTCCCGCACACGGCTTACCTTCGTGCTTCTGGACATTGTTACGCGGCCTTCGGGTAGCGGATGGTGCCCATGAGTTGATGCAGGCCCTGGTCATGGAACCAGGCGGGTGTCCAGCGGGCTGCTTGACCAGCACGTAGGTTGCGCCCACGCTTCTTGATCAACAACCGTTTCAGCCGCCACACGACATGGCGATCGAGCTGCACGAACTTGTTGGCTGCGTTCCCAGTCCGGAAGTAGTTGCCCCATCCCCGAAGGAACAGGTTCAACTCGCCGATGACGACCGGCAGGTCAGCACCGACACGTTTCCGACCGGTCAGGTCCTTGATCCGTTGGCGTGCCCGTTTCATGCTCCGAGCCGATGGCCAGCGGTGCAGGTAGTAACGCACGATGCGTTTCTGCTCCCACAAGCGTCCCGACATCCGAGCCCGAAAATGGCAACCCAGGAAATCGAACCCTTCACACCCCTCCCGAAGATCGACCACACGGGTCTTGTCCGGGTGAAGTTCCAGACCGAGTTCACCCATCATCTCGACAGCGAGACGATGCGCGTGTTCGGCCTGATCCCGGGTCTCACAGAGCACCACGAAGTCGTCCGCGTAACGGACAAGCTTCCCGGTTCCATGCTCGGCCCAAGCGTGATCAAACGCATGCAAGAAGATGTTGGCCAACAACGGCGAGATCACCCCGCCCTGGGGGGTGCCCGTGACCGTCGTCTGGTGCACCCCATCGACCAACACCCCAGCCGTCAACCACTGACGGACCAGTTTGAGCACCCGACGATCCGACACCCGACGCTCAACAAGCGCCATCAGCCGGACATGATCGATCGACCCGAAGAAATCTCGGATATCGGCCTCGAAGACGAACTGGTCGCCTTTCGGGAACGCCACCCTGATCGCTTCCATCGCATCAGTGGCGGAACGTTTCGGGCGGAACCCGAAACTACACGCCAAGAAATCGGCCTCGAACAACGGCTCAAGAACGATCTTGACGGCCTGCTGCGCCACCCGATCACGAACAGTCGGGATACCCAACGGCCGTTTACGGCCATCCGGCTTCGGTATCTCCACCCGCCGCACCGGCGACGGGTAATACCTCCCTGCACGAAGATCCCCAGCCAACTCATCCAACATGCGATGAACCCCGGAATCCTCCACCGCTGCCACCGTGACCTTGTCGATCCCGGCAGCACCACGATTCTCACGCACCCGTTCCCACGCCTCCCACAAGACGTCACCCCTGTGAACACGGTCAAACAGGGCATGGAAACGCCGACCCTCAGACTGCTTGGCAGCAGCCCATAGCCGATTCTGAAGTTGTCGCACTTTCACCGGAGCCTTACGACCCCGAGGGTAGTTGGACCGGGCGGTCCCGGTCATGCCCTCACGCTTACCCCCATCACCAGCACGCCCGAAGCCGGGGCCCTTCCCTCCCGCCACGTTGTGTTGCATGGCGATCAGCGGTACTACGACCCCGTCGGACTCCCGCTGCGCTCCGGATGATTTCACCATTGGCTTATACATCCGGTCTTTGCTGACAAGGCTGCGCAGACGGGCCTCTCCTGTTCCGAACCAAACCTTGCGTACGTGCCACTTCCCATACCCCGGAAGAACCCGCCAAGTGCATCTCCGACACGCACCCGACGGACATGGCCTTCACCGTGACATGAGCGGCTCGGCTTCTTCGTTGTGGATCTGACGAGGCTGCAGAATTCGCTTGATGCTGCGGCCCGCACGCTTGCTCCCTCCCTACAGAGGCTTTCGACACCCCGCTCAGCCCGCGACCTCTCGATCACGAACCGGGGCCTGCTACCGGGCGCGTCCGGCGCCTACCCGGACGGGACTCACACCCGCTGGTCTGGTCCAGCTTTCAGGACGCAACATGGTCCGAACCTAATCGACCAAGCAAGGCCTGATCGGCAAGCGGGGTGCTCCTGAGCCATCACAAGCGACCAAGGACGCGCGGGAGCTTCGGATGAGGCATGATGTGACGCCGGTCAATTCGACCGGACACTTTCGGCCTTCGACACACATGGGGGTATCCACCGTGCAGATCACGGTTACCGTCAACGGCACTGCGCACACCAGCGAGGTTGAGCCTCGCACGTTGCTCGTGCACCACATCCGTGAGGGTCTCAACCTCACGGGCACCAACGTCGGTTGCGACACGTCGTCGTGCGGGGCGTGCACCATCCATCTCGACGGCGAGTCGGTCAAGTCGTGCACCGTGTTGGCCGTACAGGCCGACGGCGCGGCGATCACCACCATCGAGGGCCTCGCCCAGAACGGTGAGATGCATGTCATGCAGAAGGCGTTCATGGAGAACCACGGCCTGCAGTGCGGTTACTGCACCCCGGGCATGGTGATGGCGTCGATCGGGCTGCTCAACGAGAACCCGAACCCGACCGAGGAAGAGGTCCGTCTGGGCCTCGAGGGCAACCTCTGTCGCTGCACCGGCTATCACAACATCGTGAAGTCCGTCCTCGCCTGCGCTGCAGGCTGAGCAGTCGAGGGATGGGGGTCCCATTGTGACCATGACCGAAGCGGCACCCACGGGTGTCATCGGTACACGGCTTCTGCGGCGGGAAGATCCGGCTTTGTTGACCGGGGAAGCCAAGTACACCAACGACTTGAACCTTCCGGGCGCGTTGCACCTTGCCGTGCTGCGTAGCCCGTATGCCAACGCCAACATCGTCAGCATCGATCTGAGCGGCGCGCTCGCCGTTCCGGGTGTCGTCGCGGCGTACTCGGGGGCCGATCTGGAGTCGCTCTGGGCCGGGCCGATGCCCTGCGCCTGGCCGGTGACCGCCGACATGAAGAACCCGACCCACTACCCGATCGCCGTCTCCAAAGCGGCGTATGCGGGTGATGGTGTGGCCTGCGTGCTGGCGACTTCCGACGTTGCGGCCCGTGATGCGATCGAAGCGATCAACGTCGATTACGAGGCGCTGCCTGCGGTGATCGACCTCGAGGACGCGCTCAGCGACCGGGTGATTCTCCATCCTGAATTGGGCACGAACAAGAGCTACACGTGGGATCTCAAGCTCGGCGAGGACGCGGTTGCCGCGGCCCTCGACGGCGGCGGGGCCAAGTACGTGGTCAAGGAGCGCTACATCCAACAGCGCCTCATCCCGATGGCGATGGAACCGCGGGCCTGCGCCTCGGTCCCCCAGCCATACGGCGGCGACGTGACGCTGTACTCCGCCACACAGATTCCCCACATCCTCAAGGTGATGGTGGCCCTGACCCTCGGCATCCCCGAGCAGAAGGTGCGCGTTGTCGCCCCAGCGGTCGGTGGCGGCTTCGGCTCGAAACTCAACGTGTACGCCGAGGAATTGCTCTGCGTTGCCCTGTCCCGCAAGCACGGGGTCCCCGTGCGCTGGAACGAGGAGCGCGGCGAGAACTCGGTCGCCACCATCCAAGGCCGCGGCCAGATTCAGGACATCGAACTGGGAGCCGACGAGAACGGCAAGATCATCGCCATTCGCGTCCGCATCCTCGGTGACATGGGGGCATACCTGCAGCTCGTCACGCCCGGCGTGCCGATCCTCGGGGCATTCCTCTATGCCGGCGTCTATGACCTCCCGGTTGCGTACGACTTCTCGTGTACCTCGGTGTTCACCTCGATGACGCCCACCGACGCCTATCGCGGCGCCGGTCGCCCCGAGGCGACGTACGCCATCGAGCGGGCCGTCGATGCGTTGGCCGCCAAGATCGGCATGGATCCGCTTGCGTTCCGCAAGTTGAACTTCATCCGCAAGGACCAGTTTCCGTACACCGCCTTCAGCGGGTTGACCTACGACTCGGGCGACCATTTGGCCGCCGCCGAGAAGGCAGCCGGACTCGCCGACTACGACGGCGTGCGGGCTCGTCAGGCCACACAGAACGTCGAAGGTTCCACCAAGCGCCTCGGCATCGGCGTATCGAGCTACTTCGAGATGTGCGGTCTCGCCCCGTCTCGGGTGCTTGCCTCATTGAACTACGGCGCCGGTGGCTGGGAAGCCGCCACCGTGCGCATTCTGGCGACCAACAAGGTCCAAGTCGTCACGGGGGCCACCCCGCACGGCCAGGGTCACGAGACGTCGTGGTCGATGATCGTCGCCGACAAGCTCGGGGTTGCCCCCGAAGACGTCGACGTGCTCCATTCCGACACGGCCACCAGCCCGTTGGGGCTCGACACCTACGGCTCGCGTTCGCTCGTCGTCGGTGGGGTGGCGATCGACATGGCCTGCGACAAAGTGATCGCCAAGGCTCGCCTGATTGCCGCTCACCAGCTGGAATGCTCGCCCGACGATCTCGATTTCGCCGGCGGAGTGTTCTCGGTGAAGGGCTCGCCCGACCGGTCGACGCCGCTCGCGGCCATCGCCTTCGCCGCATTCACTGCTCACGACCTGCCCGACGGGATGGAACCCAACCTCGAGGCGCATGTCACCTACGATCCGCCGAACTTCTCGTGGCCGTTCGGCACCCACATCTGCACCGTCGAAGTCGACACCGAGACCGGCCAGGTCGATGTACTCGGCTACGTCGCCGTCGACGACTGCGGCAATCAGATCAACCCGTTGATCGTCGATGGCCAAGTCCACGGCGGGGTCATCCAAGGACTTGCCCAGGCCCTGTTCGAGGAGGCCGTCTACGACACCGACGGCAACCTCAAGAACGGCTCGCTGGCCGAGTATCTGGTGCCCGCCGCGTCGGACGTTCCCAACATCACCACCGATCACACCATCACCCCGTCGCCGACGAACTCGCTCGGCGTCAAGGGAATCGGCGAGGCTGGCACCATCGGTGCCGCACCTGCTGTCATCAATGCCATCGTCGATGCGCTCTCGGGCCTTGGGGTCCGTGACGTGTTGATGCCGGCGTCACCCAATACCGTCTGGAAAACCATCCAAGCTGCCTCAGGAGGCTCGAAGTGATCCCCGCCGCATTCGACTACAAGCGTGCCACGTCGGCCGCCGAAGCCATTGCCCTGGTGGGCGAGTACGGCGAGGACGCCAAGTTCCTCGCCGGTGGCCACAGCCTCCTACCGCTGATGAAGCTGCGCCTCGCCTCGCCGTCGGTCCTCGTCGACATCGGTCGCCTCAGCGACCTGTCGTACATCCGCGACGCCGGTGACCATGTCGCCATCGGTGCCCTCACCCGGCACCGCGACGTCGAGACATCACCCTTGTTGGCTCAGCATGTGCCGCTGTTGGCCCATGCCGCCGGCCATGTCGGCGACCCGCAGGTCCGCCATCGCGGCACCCTGGGCGGCACCATCGCTCACGCCGATCCGGCATCCGACCTTCCGGCCGTGACGCTGGCGCTCGGGGCGACCTACGTCGCTCAGGGCCCGAATGGCACCCGGGAGATCGCCGCTGCCGACTTCTACCAGGGCTTCCTGGAGTCGGCGCTTGAGGCCGACGAGATGCTCACCGAGGTTCGCATCCCCAAGATGAACGGGGCCGGTTGGAGCTTCCAGAAGTTCAACCGCCGGGCGCAGGACTGGGCGATCGTCGGCGTGGCGGCATGGGCCGGCAACGGTGGCTCGGGGGTGGCCCTGGTCAACATGGGTTCCACCCCGATTCTCGCCACCAGCGTGTCGGCAGCCCTCGCCGGTGGTGCCTCAATCGCCGATGCCGCCGCCCAGGCTGGCGCCGAGGCCGAGCCGCAGGCCGATCTGAACGCGTCGCGTCGAGTACCGCACCCATCTGGCCAAGGTGCTCGTGCGCCGGGCCCTGGAGCAGGCCACCGCCTGACCCAAATCGTCAACGGTTGCCCCCGCAAGATTGCGGGCGGAGTGCGCTCGGGTCGGATCTTCGGGTCCGGCCCTTGTCGCGTTGGGCGATGCTTCGGGTTGGCCCGTGGCAGTCCGTGCGGGGATAGCGTGTCGCACCGTGCCGACCCCTCCCGCACCTAGCCTCCCGGTCGCTGAGCGACCGCAGGCACCGTCGCCACGGTCCAACGTCTGGCGGCAATGTGGGCAGGGAATCACCGTGGCGTACGGAATCGGCTACGTCACGCTGGTCGCAGCCAACCAATTACCCTTGCTGTCATCGCAACCCTGGCTGGGATCGTTCGCGGGCGTTCAGCCCCAACTCTGGTTACGCACGCTGATCCTTTTGGCCTGCTTCCGACGACCGCCCGATTTCTAGCCGGTCTCGACTGGCCGGCCGTACGGCGAATCGTGTTCGCCGTCTACGGGGTGCAGTACATCCAATCGTTCTTCACGAACGGCCTGCCGATCTCGCGCAAGTCGGTGATGTTGTCGGTGATCTTCCCCGTACTGATCGGCCAACTCGGTCGACCGTGGAGGCGGTGGGTGTGGACGATCCTCGAGCTGGCCGGGTACTCAGCAATGTGGTTCGCCTACGACTATTCGCGCGGCATCGCCGATCGGCTCGGGATGCCGTTGCAGGTCGAGATGCCCCGTGATATCGACCGGGCGCTGTTCTTCGGCACCGACCCGAATGTGTGGATGCAGCAGCAGTTCTTCGATCGTGACCATGTGCGCTGGTACGACGTTGCCAGCTCGATGATCTACTACACCCACTTCATCGTGCCGGTGGCGGTCGCGGTGGTCCTGTGGGTCACGAATCGCCGCCAGTGGGGCCGGTACGTCCGCCGTTTCGCCACGGCGTTGTTCGTTGCCGTCGCCGGATTCATCCTCTTGCCCACCGTTCCGCCATGGATGGCCGCGTCAAAAAAGTTTCCCTTTGAGATCCTCGATCCGATCGCTCGGCCGACCACCCGGGGCTGGGCCCATCTCGACTTCAAGACGTTCGTCGATTGGGTGATCACCGGCCGCGACTGGGCCAATCCCACCGCCGCGATGCCATCGCTCCACGCCGGGTTCGCCCTGCTGGTGCCGCTCTTCTTCATGCCGTTCGTTCGAGGTCGATTTGCCATCATCGCCAAAGTCACCCTCGGCGTCTTCCCCATTCTGATGGCCGCCACGCTCGTGTACTTCGGGGAGCACTACGTCGCCGACATCCTCGGCGGCTGGCTCGTGGTCGCCGGATCGTTCCTCGGGTGGGGCTGGTGGGAACACAAGCGGACCGCCGAGGGCAAGCCCGACCACGGGCCGTTCGGTCGGTTGCTCCGGCGATGGCTCGGCGAACCCGACGCCGGCCTGAAACGCGAGAACGTGACCGGTGCGAGCGGACGGGGCTCGCTCAGGTGATCTGACGAACTACCGAGCGGATTCTCGCCAGTATCGGGGCAGGCACGTGTCCGACCGTTTCCAACACTCGTTCGGCGCGGATGCTTTGGATGTGATCGACTCCGAAGGTCCGAGCGCCCACCACAATTCGCCACGGCATTGGCGGTTCATCCGAATCGTTCGCAGGTACCTCTGGAACGATCACGACGCGTCTGGCGGCGCGGGCAAACCGTTGGCTGCTGAGCACGATCACGATGTGTCGCTGTTCCCGACCGATATCGGCGAGTGCAATCGAGCCGATGTCGCTCACTCGATCTGAGACCAGATCGCGTCGATGGCCTGATCGCGGGCATCAAGTTCTTGGCGCCGATCCTCGGGCAGCGCGATGCGCCAGGCGTGATAAGCCTCGGCCTGGTCCCAGAACCGCTCAGCCTCAAGCAGATCGAGCGCTTCGGACACCACGTCGTCGCAGGTTACTCCCGGGAACGCTCGCAGCCGGTCGCGGGTGGCGGTCGAGACACGGATCGACGTATCTTGCATACACCGAGTATACACCCGGCCGATTCAGGCGATCCGCCATCCGAGACAGGAATCGTCACTCCCCGAACTCGGTAGGCCACCCGACTACCATCGCCGACAGAAGGGGTGATACCTGATGGCTTCAGGGAATCCGGAACATGACGATTTCTGGCTCGACGCGATCGCCGATGCCGATCCGTATCCGTACTGGTACGAGGATGTGGACGAGCCCGACTCGAATCCCACGCTGGTGCGCACCGAGAACTGCGACCTGTGCGTCATCGGCGGCGGTTACACCGGGCTGTGGACGGCGATCATCGCCAAGGAGCGCGACCCGTCGCGCGACGTCATCCTGATCGACGCCCACGAGGTCGGCTCTGCAGCCAGCGGTCGCAACGGTGGCTTCATGGAGGCCAGTCTCACCCATGGCGTCGCCAACGGCCAGGAACGCTTCGGCGACGAGCTGCCGCTGCTGGAAGAGCTCGGCCTCGCCAACCTCAACGAGATCGAGGCGGCGATCACCCGCTACAACATCGACTGTGACTACGAGCGCACCGGCGTCATCGACGTGGCGACGTCGTATCACTCGAAGTCGTATCTGACGGAGCTGAAAGAAGACTTCCTCCAGCTGCGCCATCTCGGCCAGGCCGTCGAGTTCCTCGACCAGGACACGATGCAGTCGATGATCCACTCCCCCGCCTACACGGGTGGGCTATGGCGCAAGGGTCGGGCCGCGATGGTCGACCCCGCCCGCCTGGCCTGGGGGTTGAAGGCCGCCGCCGAATCGCTGGGGGTGCGGATCTTCGAAGACACCAAGGCCACCGACATCGAGCGCGACGGGGTCGGCGTGCTCGTCACCACCCCACTCGGCCGGGTGCGCGCCGGACGAGTCGCCCTGGCCACCAACGCCTTTCCACCGTTGCTCAAGCGGCTGAAGCACTACATCGCCCCGGTCTACGACTACGTGCTCGTCACCGAGCCGCTGAACGACGCTCAGATGGCGTCGATCGGGTGGACCGGCCGCCAGGGACTCTCCGACATCCCCAACCAGTTCCACTACTACCGGCTCACGGCTGACAACCGGATTCTGTGGGGGGGATACGACGCCATCTACTACTTCGGCGGAAAGGTCAATTCCGAGCTCGAACAGCGCCCCGAGACCTGGGCGAAGCTCGCCCGTCACTTCTTCGAGACATTTCCGCAGCTCGAAGGGGTGAAGTTCACCCACGCGTGGGGTGGGGTGATCGACACGTCCACCCGATTCTGCGTGTTCTGGGGATCGGCGATGAGCGGACGGGTGGCCTACTCGCTCGGGTATACCGGGCTCGGGGTGGCCGCCGCCCGTTTTGGCGCCGAGGTCAGCCTCGACATCCTTGACGGTCGCCGGACGAAAGCCACCGAAACCTCGTTCGTCAAGGACAAGCCGCTCCCGTTCCCCCCGGAGCCGTTTCGATTCATCGGGATCCAGACCACCCGCTGGTCACTCGATCGGGAGGACCGCACCGGGAAACGCAACCTCTGGCTGAAGTCACTCGATCGCTTTGGGCTCGGATTCGACAGCTGAGCTCAGCAGCGCACCAGCCCATGTCCTAGAAGTATCGACGCATAGCGGTCGTTGACCACGAACAGTCAAAGGAACTATCGACTTTCGGCCACCTGAAGACGTAGATTTGTGGTGTGACTTCACCCACTGCGCCCGTCGTCCCCTGCCACGAGACCTCAGACGCACCCAGAGCGAGCATCGAGACCCGCTGGTTTGACGGAGTGCGGTTTTTGATGGCCACGCTGGTGGTGGTGATCGGCATCGCCGCCGTCCTGCTGCCCTCCGGTACGGCCAACGCCTCAAGCGTCCACGAATGGTGCGCCAGTGAAGTCACCTCGGTCGGCCAGCAGGTCGTTCCGTTCCAAACCCGCCTGGGCGGGCGGATCAGTCTTACCATCGCGACGACCGCAGCCCAGCGAGCAGAGCTGGTCAAGACCACCGGCCTTGACTCGACCGGGCTCACCCTCGGCTCCCGCCGTCCCGACGGCCAGTTCCAGGCCCGGGTGATCATCGACTGCACCGAGATCACCTCACAGTCGCAACAGACCGCCCTGCGCTTCCTCGCCCTCCACGAAATCGCCCACGCTCTGCAATTCATCAGCGAGCCCGATCCCAACGCCAAGTCGGCCGAACACCACGAGCGGGAAGCCGATTGCGCCGCCAACATCATGATGCGGCGCATCTACGACACCCGCCTGGCGCTGTCGTACGGTGCCCACGGCGGATGCCGGGCCGATCTCTACCAGCCGACGCAAGACTGGCTCGACTCCGTGGCGACGGCCGACCCGCCGGTGCCGGTGAAGGTCGCCAAGCGCGCCACCGGCATGATGCGCGACGCCACGGCGTAGTTCGGGCAGCATTGCCCGGGCGACCGACGGAACTTCAACCGGACAGGGCTCCGACCCCCTCGGCCTTCTACGCTGGCCGTGATGGCGAATTCGCAACCTGCAGCCAATGTTCACGAAGTCATCCGGGCCCTCCAGGCCCACGGCTACCTGCCCGACGAGGGTCTGGCGACTGCCGTCTTCCTGGCCATGCGGCTACGTCGCCCCCTCCTGCTCGAAGGCGAAGCGGGCGTCGGCAAGACCGAGGTCGCCAAGGTGCTCAGCCGGTGGACCGGCGGCGAGCTGATCCGCCTCCAGTGCTACGAAGGCATCGACGTCTCGCAGGCCGTGTACGAGTGGGACTATTCGCGCCAACTGTTGCACCTTCGAGCGGCCGAGGCGACCGGTGAAGCTTCGAAGGCCGATACAGACTCGTTGGAAGACCAGTTGTACTCAGAGCGATTCCTAGTCAAGCGGGCGATTCTGCGCTCAATTCAGCACGGCGACGGTCCTCCCCCGATTCTGCTGATCGACGAGGTCGACCGGGCTGACGACGAGTTCGAGGCGTTCCTGCTCGAAGTGCTCTCGGACTATCAGGTGACCGTGCCCGAGCTGGGCACGTTCACCGCCACGGTGCCGCCGATCGTTATCCTGACGTCGAATCGCACGCGCGACGTGCACGACGCGCTCAAGCGGCGGTGCCTCTATCACTGGGTGGAACATCCCAGTTTCGAGCGCGAGGTGGCCATCGTCCGGCTGCGCGCACCGCAAGCGTCCGAACAACTCACCCGCCAGGTCGCCGCGGCCGTGGAAGCGATGCGCGGTCTGCAGCTGTACAAACCGCCGGGTGTCGCCGAGACGATCGACTGGGCCGCAGCCTTGGGCGAGCTCGGCGCGACCACCTTGAACCAACGCCTCGTCGAAACGACACTGGGAACAGTGCTGAAGTACCGCGAAGACCAGGAACGGGTGAAGGCCAACGGTGTCGCCGACCTGGTCAAGCAGGCATTCGAGCGGGGGATGGTCGCAGGCTGACGTCGATGTCAACCGCGGATATGTCCCCGCGCTCGGCCCCGCACTCGGCCGTGCACCCGGCCCCGAAATCGACGGCCGAGGAGATCTCGGTTGCCTTCACGCGGCTGCTGCGCGGGGCGGGCCTGATCGTCCCGATCGACTCGGTACTGGCGTTCACCGAGGCGCTGCAAGCCGTCGGGATGAGCCAGCGGCGCAACGTCTACTGGGCGGCTCGGGCGACTTTGGTTCGCCGACCCGAAGACCACGGCCTCTTCGATCGGGCGTTCAAGGTGTTCTTCGACGGTCGACGCCCGTCGGGAGACGACGAACCCGAACCCGAGCCGCTGCACATCACGATCGTGGTCGACTCCGATGACGAAGACGACTCGTCATCCGACGACAGCGACAACGATCCGTCGGACGATCCCACGATTCACCTACGGTTCTCTGCCGCCGAAGTCCTCCGTGAGAAGGACTTCGCCGCCTACTCCCCCGAGGAACTGCACACTGCGCACGCGCTGATGACCCGGTTGCGGCTCGCCGGAACTCCCCGCCGCAGCCGGCGGATGGTGCGGGTACGGCGCGGCGGCTCGCATCCCGATTTGCGCCGAACCGTGCGCAGCGCGCTACGTGCCGGTGGCGAGCCGATTCGCCGCGAGCGACGCGAACCGGGCGAACGGAACCGGCGGCTCGTGCTGCTCCTCGATGTCTCAGGTTCGATGGAGCCCTACGCGCGGGCCCTCGTTCGGTTCGTCCACGCCGCGGTGGCCGGACGCCAACGCGTCGAGGCATTCGCCCTTGGCACCCGCCTGACTCGAGTGACGCGAGAGCTCACCAGCCGCGACCCCGACCAGGCCATTGCCCGAGCCGCCGACCGAGTGACCGACTGGAGCGGCGGCACCCGTCTGGGTGACTGCCTGCGCCGGTTCAACGACGAGTGGGGGGTGCGTGGCATGGCCCGCGGGGCGATCGTCGTCATCCTCTCCGACGGCTGGGATCGCGGTAGCCCCGACGAGTTGGCCGAGCAGATGGCGCGCCTGTCACGGATTGCCCATCGACTGATCTGGGTCAACCCGTTGAAGGTGACGCCGGGGTATGCACCCCTCGCCCGGGGAATGGCGGCCGCCCTGCCGTATGTTGACGCCTTCGTCGAAGGACATTCGATCTCGGCG
This sequence comes from uncultured Actinomycetes bacterium, assembly GCA_963847945.1. Classification (GTDB taxonomy): domain Bacteria; phylum Actinomycetota; class Acidimicrobiia; order Acidimicrobiales; family Ilumatobacteraceae; genus JANMJD01. Next base: position 165,034 of record CAWKBX010000018.1, on the reverse strand, counting down.
ATGGAAGAACTCGCCCGGGTGATCGACGGACACAAGACCAGCAAGGGAGCGGATCATGCATGAGATTCTCGACGACATCGAGCGGTGGCGGTCGATGGGCAAGCGCGTGGCGTTGGCCCGCGTGGTCAATATCGAAGGCTCCGGACCGCGCGACCCGGGAGCGGCGATGGCCGTGGCCGAGGACGGCGAGGTGGCTGGCTCGGTCAGCGGCGGGTGCGTCGAGGGCGCCGTCGTCTCGGAATCCCTCGATGTCCTGGCAACCGGCACGGCGCGGATGGTCAAGTTCGGATACTCCGACGACGAGGCATTCTCAGTCGGCCTCACGTGCGGCGGCACGATCCACCTGTTCATCGAACCCCTCGACTGGTAGACCGACGTGACGATCTTCGATCACCTGCGCGACCTGATCCGCGCCCAGAGCCCCGTCGCCCTGGCCACGATCATCGACGGACCCGGCATCGGAAACCGCCTGCTCATCGAGGGCACCGGCGTCACCCGTGGCACGCTCGGACATTCCGAACTCGATCGCATCGTGGTGCGCGACGCGGCGGGTGAGCTCGAAGCCGGCCGGACCGGGGTCCGCCATTACGGCCCCGAGGGCCAGTCGACTCCCGAAGATCTCGTCGACACCCCAACGGTCAGCGTTTTCGTCGAAAGTTGGGCTCCACCGCCGCAGATGTGGATCTTCGGTGCCGTCGACTTCACCGCCGCGCTCGGCAAGGTTGCCAAGGTGCTCGGCTACCGGGTCATCGTCTGTGACGCCCGCGAGATCTTCGCCACTCGGCGCCGCTTCCCGATGGCCGACGAGGTGATCGTGACCTGGCCGACGCCGATGTTCACCGAGAGGGGCGCGTCGCTCGGCTCACGCGATGCGGTCTGCATTCTCACCCATGACCCGAAGTTCGACGTCCCGGCGGTGCAGGGCGCGCTCGGCACGAAAGTCGGGTACATCGGGGTAATGGGATCGCGCAAGACGCACGCCAAGCGGATGGAGCGGCTGGCCGAGGTTGGTCTGACCGACCCGGCCGACGTCGGCCGCTTGATGTCACCGATCGGTCTCGACCTCGGAGCGCGGACACCCGAGGAGACTGCCGTGTCGATCTGTGCCGAGATCATCGCCCGGCGAACCGGACGCGACGTCCCTTCATTGCGGGACGCGTCGGGAGCAATCCACGCCCAGGGGTGACCCCGGCTCGGCGCGACCACTCCGCGATCGTGCAGGTCAGGCGTTGGTCAGGCGACCACTCCAACGACCAGACGACGAGCGGCGCTCGCGCTGTGACCACCTTCGATCCGTACGGTGTTGCCGCTGTTGGGCGCGTCTATGTAGGCGTCGCTCACGCCGAGGGCCAGGCTGACATGGCCCGGATACCAGAGCACGTCGGCCGGCAGCACCGTGGCGATGTCGCCGTGAGGCAACGAGTCGATGATCGCGCTCGACTGATGGGGCAACGACGTACCGGCAAGCCCCCACGCCCAGCTCACCAGACCCGAGCAGTCGAAGGCTCGCCCCGGCGTGGAGGATGCGTAGCTGTAGCTCACGCCCACCTGGGTCAACGCGGCGAGCAGCGCTTCCATGCGGAGATCACCGGCCGCGTTCCATGCCATCAACAGGGCGTCGGCGGACACCCCGGTGACCTCGCCGACGCTGCGACTCAATGCCGCCAGACCGGTTGTGTAAGCGGCGCGATCACCGGCGGCGAGCCAGTTCAGGGTGCCCATCGCTCCGGTGACGACCGCCGATGGAGGACCAGCCGCGAACGCCGCGAACGGGGCGATCGCGGGACCGACGGGGGCTGGAGCCGGAGCCGGCGTGGTGGGCTCGGAGGGCGCCGTTGGCGCGTCTTGGCGCTCGGCTTGTACCAGGAGTTCGGCTGCGGCCGAGCCGACACCGCGAGAATCGGGACCGGCCGTCACATCGATGACCTGCTCAACCGAGCTGAGAGCCGAGCCGGGAGTTGGTGTCGCGGCGACGGTGCTGCCGCCGACCGAGGGGAGAAACGAGGTTGCTTCGGCGGTCAGACCCACGGCTCCGAGGAGTCGGACCTGATCGGAACCGGGCTGGCACCCTGCGATCGCTGCAATCGAAACCGGAAGGATTGCGAGACGCACAAGCGCCTTGGTACTTGGAAGCATGAGAGATGTAGGTCCTTTGCAGGACGCGTCGATGCGCGCCTATGAAATGGTCGTGGCTCCACCCACCAAGCTGCTGCAGCGCCGTACGAGAGCACCGCACCGAACGAGCGACAGATAGGTCGTTCGACTCAGCCCGCCAGTACGGTAACCAGAATCAACGACGGGATGCAACCATTTCGTAATCTTTCCGACACATACGGCCACCGAATAGGGGAAGACATGAACGTTCAGCGTTCACTCGGCCACGCGAAGGTCGTCGCCGTACTGCTCGCCGGCGGCGCGGGTACACGGTTCGCCGGCCCGGAACACAAGCTGCTGATGCCGTTTCGCGGCCGGCCGATCTATCGATGGGCGCTTGACGCCATTCTCGACGCCGGCCTTCCGGCGGCGATTGTCTGGGGCGCGATCGACGAGCACCCGCCCGTTCCCGACGGCGTGGCGGTGCTCCACAATCCGCGGTGGGCCGAGGGCATGGCGACCACTCTGCAGGTCGGCATCCACCATGCTCGCCAATGCCGGGCGACCGCCCTCATCACCGGCCCCGCCGATCAGCCCCTCATCCCGGCAAGCGCCTGGTACCTGCTGGCGACGACCGATGCCCCGATCGCGGTAGCGACCTATGAGGGTCACCGGGCGAACCCGGTGCGGCTGGCCGCCGAGGTATGGCCGCTGTTGCCCGAAACCGGCGACATCGGAGCACGCGATCTGATGAGATTGAGGCCCGACCTCGTGTCGGAAGTAGCCTGCACGGGAAATCCGGCCGACATCGATACCCGCGAGGACTACGAACGATGGAATTGATCAACGAGTTCACGGTGAACGCCTCGATCGAAAAGACATGGGCAACGCTCACCGATCTGGAGCTCATCGCCCCCTGCATGCCGGGCGCTCAGCTCACAGAGATCGAAGGCGAGAACTACCGCGGCCACGTAAAGGTCAAGGTCGGCCCGATCAGCGCCCAGTTCAAGGGCCAGGCTCACTTCGTCGAGCGCGACGATGTCAACCACAAGGCCGTGCTCAAGGGCGAGGGTCGTGACACCGGCGGCAAGGGCAACGCCTCGGCGCTGATCACCGCCCAGCTCACCTCGGTCGACGAGACGACAACGAAATGTGTAGTGACCACCGACCTGACGATCACCGGCAAGGTCGCCCAGTTCGGCCGCGGGGCAATGGCCGATGTCAGTGACAAACTGCTCAAGCAGTTCGTCACCAACCTCGAAACCCAGGTGCTCAGCCAGGACGCCGCAGCGTCAGTGGCCGACGAGCCCGCCGCCGAGGAATTGGCCCCGCCGGTCGGCCCCGCTACCGACGTGCCGCCGACCGCCGCCCCCGAGGAGCCGAAGGTCCGCAAGATCGAAAGCAAGCCGGCCGAACCGATCGACCTGCTCGAGACCGCCGGGGGCTCCTATGCTCAAGCGCCTTGCCCCGATCGCGGCCGCGCTTCTGCTCATCCTCCTGCTCCTTCGCCGCCGCAAGGGCTGAGCGCGAGTAGCCGGTCGGCGATGGACGATCGGGATCAGGTCACGCAACTCCTTGGCCGCCCTCCGGTAGCCGACTTCGACGTGGTCGTGCGCGATCGCACGGGCGCGCCCGTTGTCATCCGCAACGCTCCGCTCCTCCCCGACGGAACGCCGATGCCGACGCGCTATTGGTTGGTCGGCCGTGAGCTGCATACGGCTGTCGGCCAGCTCGAGTCCGATGGCGGCGTCAATCGAGCCGAGGCCGAGATCGGCCTGGAACTGATCGCCGAAGCCCATACCCGCTACGCCGCCGAACGCGACGCGGCGTTGCCTGCCGGCCATCTCGGCCCGCGTCCGTCGGGCGGGGTTGCCGGGACCCGTATCGGCGTGAAGTGTCTCCATGCCCACTACGCCTGGTTTCTTGCAGGCGGAGATGACCCGGTCGGGGCCTGGGTCCAGGCCCGATTCGATGCCATCGCGGCGACGGGTGCCGACGCCGACCAAGAAGGAGCCGACGCGTGACCGTCGCCGCCTTCGACATCGGCAGCAACACGGTGACGCTGGTCGTCATGACCCCCGACGGCGCCGTCCTCGATCACCGCGTTGCGGTCACGGCGCTGTCCGCGAGGCCTCGATGCCACCGGCACCCTCGCCCCCGAGGCGATCGAGCGGGTGGTGGCGACGTTGCGCGCCGGACGCCAGTCGGCCGAGCGCCACGGGGCCGGCACGATCGTCGCCACGGTCACCGAGGCCGGTCGCCGGGCGTCGAATGCCGGCGCGTTGCTGGCGGCGATCGCCGAAACCCTCGGCGTCACCGGCGTCGTGATCGATCCCGAGACCGAAGCCCGGTTGTCGTGGCGCGGCGCATTCGGCGGGCGCGGTGCGTCGACGCTCGGCAAGCGCTGCGGGCTGATCGATATCGGAGCCGGAAGCACCGAGATCGCCATCGGAACGACCGCGGACACGCCCGAGATGAGTCGATCGATGCCGTTCGGGTCGGCCCGATTGACCGCCACCGAGCTCCACCATGATCCTGCGCTCCCCGAGGAGTTGACCAATGCCATCGGGCTCGCCTTCGACCATACCGACGACGTCGCCCGTGAGGTACCGCACGTTGGCGATGTCGAGGAATGGGTGGGCGTCGCCGGCACCATCGTCACCGTCGCCGCCGTTGAGATCGGCTTGCTCACCTGGGACGAAGCCACCGTCGACGGCTTCCACCTCACCCGTTCGGCCGCCGAAGACGTGTTCCGCACCCTGGCCACCGAGTCGCGTACCGATCGCGCCCACAACCCGGGCCTGCCCGCCGATCGGGTCGAGGTGATCGTCGGCGGTTGCTGCGCACTCGTGGCCATCATGCGGCGGCTTCAGATCGACGAGATCACCGTGTCGACCCGCGGGCTCGCTCACGGACTGGCCCGCGAAACGTTGGCGGTAATCGGTGATTCGGGAGCAGCGGTTTGACCCAGTTCCCGCGCTCCCAACACCCGGCCGCCGGGGCGGGCGGCGGCCTGCGTCTGTACGGCCGTCGGGTCATGCTCCGGCCACTCGTCGGGCCCGACTTTGTGGCGTGGGGCGAGGTTCGCCGCGCCAATGAGGCCTGGCTCACCCGATGGGAGCCGTCGCGCGCTCCCGGATCACCCGATCCGGCCCAGCATCGCGGACGCGTTTCTCGCGCGGTGCTCAAGCCGTGACAAGGAACGGCAATACGGCCAGGCCCACAGCTTCGGGGTGTTCGTCGGCGGCACCATCGCCGGCGAGATCAATCTGAACAACGTCCAGCGCGGGGCTGCCCAAACGGCGACGCTCGGGTATTGGATCGACGAACGGCGCGCCGGCTACGGGTTCATCCCCGAGGGCGTCGTCATCGCCTTGCGCCACGGCTTCGAGGATCTGCGGCTGCATCGTGTCGAGATCTGCATCGTGCCGCGCAATCACAACAGTCGGCGGGTCGTCGAAAAACTGATGATCCGAGAGGAGGGCGTGGCTCTTCGTTTCCTCGAAATCGCCGGCGAATGGGAAGATCACGTTCGCTACGCCATCACCGTCGAGGAATGGGCCGCCCGACGCGACGACCTGGTCAGACAATGGTTGGCGCCGACTCCCGAGTCGGGCAACTAGCCGACAGTGAGCCGGAGAGCTGCGACGTCAGGCGGTCTGGCCGACAGGCGAACCCGTCAGCCAGACCGGCCAACACGCGTACTCCCACTTCAGATTGCCGGAACCCTCAGGCTTGATCGGTCAGCAGCTTGAACGCCTGGGCCTTGGCCTGACGCTCTGCGGTACGCCGCTTCCAGGACTTCAACTTCCAGTGCCGCAACCGACGCCCATTCGACGCCAATTTGGCCTTGGCCTTGTCGGCATCGTGATGATGCTCTGGTTTCCATGCCGCGCCCGGTTCGTCGGCGTCGTCGGGCTCGAGCCCCCCCGATGCCACCAATGTCGCCACCGTATGCAGCTCCGTGCTGATTCGATGCCGTTCCCCACGAGCATGTGCTCGCAGCTCGGCACGCGATGTCGGCACGACCTCTTGGTTGCGGTGCCTGTTGCTCATCCTTGCCTCCCGTTCACGCCGGTTGACTTGTAAGAACTCCCCTTGCCCGCACCGTACAGCACCGGCGAGAGAAAGGGAAGCACCAATCTGTGTCGTCGGTGTTCAGACTTGGTCTTCCCAAGCAGAGACGAGTTCCCCACGCTTCGTCGAATATCTTGACCAGGCCGCTACCGAGATTCAGCCTTCACCGAGGCTCAATCGACCAGCGATGCTCGACTCGTCACCCGGTATGAGCGTCACCCCCCGTCGCATATGGCGCAGGCGCCGAGCTTCGACAAAGCCCAGGTCAGTCAGCCATTCGTGAAACCGGCTGCCGGGTGGCACGCACAGCCGAGGTATCACGGGGTTCGGCAGCGCCAGCGCGTACCCGATCAGGCGGGCCATCGCGGCCGTGCTGGTGGCCACCAGCGGTCCGATCCCACCCTGTTCGGCAATGACGTAGCCGGTAACTCGTCCGTGACCGTCGAGGGCCATTGCGTGACGGCCCTGGCTTTGCTCGACCGCTACTTGCAGCGACCGTTCACGCGAGGCGCCGAAGTGGGCACTGTCGAATGGACCGATGATGTCGACCTCGACCGGGTTGAGCCCATCGGATGGTGGCGGGGTGGCCAGCAGCGCCTTGCTCGGGGTCATCACGATCGTCGGCCCGTGGTCGACGAAACCCATCCGCTCGTACAGCGGTCCACCGGCCGCCGAGGCGTCCAGCAGCGCGGCGCAGCCCATAGACGCCAACATCTCGGCGACCCGCTCGGTGAGCCGTTCGCCGATACCTCGACGATGATGGCTGGGATCGACCGCGATCAGCCCGATCCAGCCGAATCCTCCATCGGGATAGGCGACACCGCAGCCGGCGCCGATCACGGTGACACCGCCATCGGCGCCGGGCGATTCGGCAACGAAGAGCCCGTCGGGTTGCACTGCGGCGAATCGCTCGATCCGCGGCAGAAACGATCCGGTGTCGTAGGCGCGCATCATCACGCCGTCCATCACCGGGATCATCGTGGGGAACTCCCCCGGGTCGACGGCCCGCACCACAATGCCCCCGCCATCGCCGTCATCGGTGCCGCCATCAGCGCCCCCGCCGCGGGTGTTCATCGATCGACGACGGGATCGTCGAGCAACGTCGGCAACTCGGCGGCGAGATCGTCAAGGCCGGTCGAGCCCATCGACAGGGCCGCCATGTGCCAGGACTTGAGGTCGAACGGGCGACCGGCGTCGACGGCACGCTGTTCGGCCTGCTGGCGTCCGGCCAGCCAGACCCGTTCTCCGAGCTTGTAGCTGATCGCCTGACCCGGCCAGCCGAGGTACCGGACCCACTCGCTGTCCATGAACTCGACATCTTTGAGAGCATGTTCACCAAGGAACGCTCGACCGAGATCGGCGGTCCACCGTTCCCCCGGATGGAACGCCTGGCCCCGTGGAATCGGCAATGACAGATGCATGCCGATGTCGACGATCACGCGGGTCGCCCGCAACTGCTGGGCCATCAGATACCCGAACCGGTGAGCCGGATCGTCGAGAAAGCCCAATTCATCCATCAGCCGCTCGGCATAGAGTGCCCAGCCCTCGATGTTGCCGCTGACCACGAAGGCGGCCTGGAATCGCGAGAGCCGGTGAGCCTCGTGGACCCACTGGGCGATTTGCATATGGTGGCCGGGAACACCCTCGTGATAGCAGGTCGAATATTCGCTCCAGAGCGGGAACCGGTCTCGACCGAGCGTCGGATACCAGGTCCGCCCGGGGCGGCTGAAGTCGGCCGACGGCGCGGTGTAGTACTGGGCGGCGGCTGCGCCACGGGGGGCGATCATCGCCTCGATGCGGTCGATCTCGGGAGCCAGGTCGAAGTGGGTGCCCTGCAGGGCTTCGACCGTCTGATCCATCAACCGCTGCAGCCAGCGTTGAAGCGCGGCCTCGCCATCGACGGCCGCGGTGTCGCGATCGAGAAACTCCCCCACTGACTGCATCGGCTCACCGGGATACAGCGACCGGCCGATAGCCGTCATCTCGCTCTCGATCGCCTGAAGCTGCTCCCACGCCCAATGTGATGCCTCGGCGACGTCGAGATCGCTGCCCAGGAACTGCTTGGCACCCAGGGCGTATCGCTCCGGTCCGACCCCATCGGGGGTGGTCGCGGCCGCCACCGCGTAGGGACCGGCCAACCAATCCGCCAAACCTCCCATCGATGCCGAGGCACGGTCGGCGGCGTCCGCCAGTCGAGTGTCGAACGCCGATGGAGCCCGTTCGGCCAACCCATTGAACCACGGTGCCGGACCCTGCCGACCGGCCCACGTGGCCAGCATCCGCGAGCATGCTGCGGCCTGCCGCGGTGCGGCGGTCAGCCCGGCGGCGACACCGGCTTCGAGCGAGCGCTGCAACGATGCGTAGGCCTCGGGTACCGCCTCGACCCGCTCGGCAATGGTCGCCCAGTCATCGTCGGTCGATGTCGGCATCTGGTCGAACACCGCCCGAATGGCCTCGATGGGCGATCCGATGACCCGAAGCGGCCGGAGATGCTCGTAGGCCTCGTACGAGGCGATCGTCACGCCGAGGCGATCGCTCATCAACCGGCGACACCGCCGATCGGCCGTGTCTTGTTCGGTGGCGGGAATTCTGGCGAGGTCGGCGAGCGCCCGCCGAGCAAGTTCGGCCTGCTCAGCTGCACCATCGGGCGAGAAGTCGGGTAGGCGGTGGTCATGACCGGCGAGACCCAAGCGGGTCGCCAACGTCGGATCGGCAACGATCAGGTCGCCGAGATACGCGTCGGCGAGCGCCCGAACCGCGCCCATCACTCAGCTCTTCTTCGAGGAGATCTTGGCCTGCAGCGCGCCGATGCGTTCGGCGAACCACGGCTTGCGGGTCGACCACAACTGCGGCTCCAACTCACGGGCGACGGCTTCGGGATGCGTCGTCACGTCGGCCATCTCGCGGATCGTCTGCTTCGTGACGATCGACAGTTCCCGCGGGGCCGATGCGGCCCGAGCCGCCATCTCCTGGGCGACGGCCAGCAATTGATCGTCGGGAACGCAGCGGTGCGCGAGCCCCACCCGCTCAGCTTCACGCCCGTCGAGGACATCGCCGAAGATCACCGCCGCCATCGTCGCCTGCGGCCCGGCGATCCGGCGGAACATCCAGGTATGCCCACCGCCGGGGTGCAGGCCGATCTGCAGGAACCGGGTGTCGAACTTCGCCCGTTCTCCGGCGATCCGCACGTCGCATCCGAGGGCGAGGTTCATCCCGGCGCCAACGGCCGCGCCGTTCACGGCGGCCAACGTCGGTAGTGAGCTGCGAGCGATGCGCAAGAAGCCCTCGTAGATCATTCCCAGGCTTTCGCCGTCGGCTTCGGCCAGGTTGCCAAGGTTGGCCCCCGCGCAGAACGCCGGGGCCGCTCCGGTGACGACCACGGCACCGACGCCGTCGTCGGCCTCGATCTCGTCCATTGCAGCAATGATCTCGGCGACCATCGGTGCCGTCAGCGTGTTGCGCTCGGCGGAGTTGTTGAGCGTCAGGGTGGCGACGCGATCGGCGATATCGACTAGAACCAGGGACATTCTCCGAGTCTGCCATGCGACCCCAGCCTGCGCCGCGACGACGCCTGCCGGCAACGACGCAGGCAACGACGATCAGGTGGCGGCGATCAGCCCGCGGCGATCACCGATGCCTCGACCAACCAGTGGGGACGGGCCAACGCCGGAACGGGGATCAGCGTCGATGCCGCTCGATGCCCGTCGAAGAATGCATCGCGGGCGGCCATCACCGCCGACAGATCGTGGCCGACCACGGCATAGGTGTGGTACGAGACGATGTCGCCAACGGCGAAGCCGGCGTCTCTCAGAATCTCCCCGATGGTCCGCCACATCTCGGCGGCCTGTTCGCCGATGTCGGCGGAGATCGAGCCGTCGGGCCGAGTGCCGACGATGCCCGAGGTGTGGATGAGACGCGATCCGGCCGACGAGACGACGGCCAGCTCATAGCTTGCTGCCGGTCCGGCGACCGACGATGGGGTAATCGGGTGGTTCATCTCCCTACCATCGCAGATGTGTCCGACCCGCAACGCGCCGCCAGCTCCAACCCTGCCCTCGACCCCGAAGTGGCTGCGACGGCTCGGAATGCCGCGACCGTCGTCATCGTGCGCGACGGCGAGGTTCGTGGGGATGGCTCCATCGAGGTGCTGCTGCTCAAGCGCAGCGAGGTCGGGGCCTTCCCCGGCCTGTGGGTGTTCCCCGGCGGGCGGGTCGACGCCGACGATCACGGCGACGATGAGATCGGCAAGGCCCGTTCGGCCGCGGCCCGCGAGGCAGCCGAAGAGGTCGGCTTGAGTGTCGTCGCCGACGACCTGGTGGCCTGGTCGCACTGGTCACCGCCGACGCAGCAGCCGAAACGCTTCCTCACCTGGTTCTTCATCGCCCAGTGGACGGGTGAACCCGTGGCCATCGACGATCACGAGATCGTCGCCTCGGAGTGGTTCGCGCCGGCCGACGCCTTGACGAGTGGGCTGGGCCTCGCGCCACCGACGTTCGTGACGCTCCACCAGTTGGCCCAACGCACCTCGGTGACCGAGGCGCTGTCGGCCGGCCCGGTGCTCGGGGTGGAGCGCTTCGTCACCCGGCCAGCCAAGGCCGGCGATCAACCGGTGTTGATGTGGCACGGCGATGTCGGCTACGAGCACGGCAACGCCGGTGACGATGGTCCCCGGCATCGGGCGACCCTCGACGGGATGCGGCTCGCCACCTACGAACGCACCCTGTGACGCCACGCGGCTCCCGTCGGGCGCCCGGATCGCAGTCGACCTGAGCAGAGCCGGCACCGCCCGGTAGCGTCGGGGCGTGCTCGATCACGTCTTCACCGATGCCATCAGCGCGCTGCGCGAAGCGTTCGAGGGGGCATTTCTCGAACGGCAGGCATTCGAGGAGCATTTCCAGTTCGACATGCTGCTCGGCGACGTCACATGGGAGACCAGCTACGGACTCCCCGGAGAAGGTCAGCCGCCTCGCGTCGTGGCTCACATCACCTTCGACTGGCCAACGTGGAGCCAGACCGCGTACCGCCGCTGGTACGTCGACGAGGTGCTCGAAGAGCCGGCGGTCATCGAGATGGAGATCGTCTTTCGCGTCCAGCGACTGGTCGCCACCCCGAACCCGGCGACATTCCAGCAACTACTGCCGTCGAGCAGTCCGCCGATCGGCAACGAGCGAATGGAGCGGGCGGGAGCGACTGTAGAGGTGACCTATCTCGACGACGACACCCTGGCCCCGGAATTCGCCATCGAGATCACGTACGAGGGGCTCTACGAACTCGCCGAGGAGACGCTGGCCGACGGGGCCAGCAAGCTGCTCGATGAGCACTTCGGCAGCCTGGGTGGGTGGATCGCCTCGCTGCTCGTCAAACTCGGCGACCTCGGGCTCGAATTCCTACCGAGCGAAACCGAAGCCGACAGCGACGACTGACTCGGTCGGTACCAGTCGTTGTGACAGGTCAGGCGGCCGCGGTACGACGAGCCATCAGGCCGAGGCCGAGGAGGGCGGTGGCGGCCATCGCCTCGACGACGAGCATTCCTGAGCCGGTCGCAGGCAGCATCGGTGACGACGGTGCAGCGACGACGACAGGGTCGACGATGACCTGCGGGGCCGCCTGGCTGAGTCCGCCAGAGACGTCGGGCATGACTGCTTCACCGACAAGATCGACAACGTCGACCGGGGCCGGCTCGCTTGCCGGGCTCTCACCGATCGGCCCACCCTCGGGGTAGCCCGTCTGAGCAAACGCCGACGGGCTGAACCCGACGAACACCAAAGCTCCGATGACCGCGGCGGTGCCGACGGTCCGACGGAACACCGACGGCTTGGATGCCTTGATCATGTTGCTGCGGTTGATGGTCATGTCGCTCGTACTCCCGTGGTCGTCTCTGTGGATTCAGCTACGCCCGTTGCCTGCAGTACATGACATCGGATAATGATGACGAAATGGTGAAGATCGTCTGACGGTTCGCGCAATGTGACACCTTTGGTCCGTTCGGCACGGTCCGTAAGGCTCAGGCCGAATGGCCTACCAATTGACTACCGAACGCGGTGAATGCCGACCCGCACCGGCGCCAGTCGCCGGCGGGCGGCAACCTGCAGCATCCCCACACCCGCGCCGAACAGCAGGGCGGCGATCAGTGCGAGGAAGGCCTGTAACCGCGGCCCGGTCTGAGGAAGGATGACGTTCCCAGGATTCATCGGCGACACGTTCGTCACCGCCGGTGGCGTGGGCGGTGGACCGACGGCCACCAAGGGTGGCAGCGGCGGATCGTCGGTCGCCACGATCACGATGGTCGTCGCCGGGGCCCCACCCATCGGCACTGGAGGTTCTCCGGTAGCGACAATCACCTCGTCGGGCGGCCCGTCGACTCCTGCCGGGGCCGCCGACGCGGCGGTCGCTGCGCAGGTCGCCGAGAACGCAATCACCGCTCCTGCCATCCAGCTCCGCCTGTACTTGACCATTCCCCGCTTCTCCTGCCGCCGATGCGTTGCAGGGCCGGTTTCGCGTTGGCTCCCCATCCGGCATCGCCGCGACCATGTGGCCGGATGGATCAAAGCTTCCCTGTTGACTACGGGAATAGAGACGAGTAACGCAAGAGGTGATGACGACAAACCTAGTGTCTTGACAAAATCAAGACAGGTACTGGGCCATTTTGTTTGCTTCAGCTCAACTTCGCCCCGCGGACTTCGAGTTCTTTACGTACCTCGGCGGCAACGTAGTAAGCACCCAGGATCTCCGATCCGGCAATGTTGAGGTGGAAGCCATCCTGATTGCGGACCATCTTCCCCTGCCCATCGCGTGGGTTGACTTTGGCCGCGGCGTACCCTCCGCTCGGCCCGACAAAATAGTCCCACACCGGTACGTAGACCACCTTCGGACGTTTGAGCGCCTCGGAGCGGGTGACCTGCTCGAGGATCTGCAATCGGGCGCGGTAGCTCTCCTTCTCGGCGTTGGGGATACCCACCCAGATCAACGTGCGTCCGTCGGACGCGAGGTAGTCCATCACCGCCCCGACCCGGCTGCCGTACTCCGCCTGCCACTCGGGCGAGTCGACCGGATAGCTGCGCCCCTTGATCAAAATGTCCTGGGCGATCATTTCCCCCGAACGTCACGACCACGACATCGGGGTTGATCTTTGCGATGTCGGACTTGAGCGCCTCGGGCCAGTTGTAGAAGTCGGGGCGGGTCAGACCCGACGACACCTTGTAGTGCAGTTCCGACTTGACGATGCCGGTCTTTTCCATCTCGCGGATCAGCGGGGGGCCCATGTTGTTGGCGTCGGAGTCTCCGGCGATGTACAACCGCAGTGGATCTTGCTTGCTCGGCACCCGGTTGGTGTCGGCGAGGGTGGTCGTGGTCGCCGGGGCGGCCGTGGTGACCGGGATGACCGCCCCGGGAATCGTCGCTGCCGTCGGGGGCACAACCCCGCTGGTCACCGCAACGACCGTGGTTGTCGGCACGTTGAGCACGTCGAATGCCGACTCATCGGCCCCCGTCGTTCGGTCGCGCAGGCCGAACAGCCCACCAGCGGCGACCACGGCGACCGCCACGAATGCGGCGAGAATCCCATGGCCGGCCGGAGCCTCGGGTGAGGTCGAGAGTGGGGCGTGCGAGGCGGTCATGGTGGTGCGTCGTTCAGAACTGGAAGTAGATGAACTCGGCAACGCTGCCGAAGAAGTAGCAGAACACCATGACCATACCGACCGCGATTCCCTGCGAGATCGCGGGGAGCATGGCGAACCGGGCGGTGAACCGCTCGCCGATCTGGGCGGGAATGAACTGCCACGCCAGAACCACCGCGACGGCGAACAACAAACCAAGGGTGACGAACTGCGACGACGGTCCGGTCGAAAACACCAGCAGCCCGCCGATGTTGCCGACGATGTCGAGGGCGATACCGGTGTTGGTGGCGTTGAAGAAGATCCATCCGAGGCAGACGATGTGGAAGGTGGTCAGCCAGCGCAGAATTGGCCCCGCCGCGCCCATCGAGAACGGAGAACGGCCAACGAGGAACCGCTCAGCGGCCAGCGCCGCGCCAGTGCAGCGCCCCCCAGATGAGGAAGGTCGTGTTCGCCCCGTGCCACAGACCACCGATCAACATCGTCAGAAACAGATTGACGTAGGTGCGCCCCTCGCCTCGGCGGTTGCCGCCCAGACCGATGTAGAGGTAGTCGCGCAACCAGCGCGACAGGCTCATATGCCAGCGCCTCCAGAAATCCTGAATGCTCAACGAGCGGTACGGACTGTCGAAGTTCTGCGGGAAGCGGATACCGAGCAGCAGAGCCAGGCCGATGGCGATGTCGGTGTAACCCGAGAAGTCGCAGTAGATCTGAGCGGCGTAGGCGTAGGTGGCGAACAGGCTGTCGACCCCGCCGTAGGCCTTGGGGTTGGCGAACACCGGCTCGACGATCTGCTTGAACAGGAACGACGAGATGATCACCTTCTTGACGAACCCGGTGGCGATCAGCAGCAGGGCCCGGGGAACCTCAACCCGGCGAGGGTCGAACGGTACGTGGATCTGGGGGACGAACTCGTTGACGCGGACCAACGGCCCGGCCACGATGTGCGGAAAGAAGAGCAGGTACGAGGTGAAATCGCTGAGGCTGACCGGGTCTTGGTTGCCCCGATGGACGTCGATCACGTAGCCGAGGGCCTGGAATGAGATGAACGACACCCCGATCGGCAGCACGATCTGGCTGAGACCGAAGTTCGTGCCGGCATGCTCGTTGAGGATGCCGCTCAGCCACCCGGCGTACTTGAAGTAGAACAACGCGCCGAGGTCGAACACGCAGGCCACCGTCACCACCAGCGCGTCTGCCGCCGCTCTCGCGGATCGAGGCTGCCAGGCGAGCGAGCGCCCAGTTGACGACGGCGAAGATCAACAGGTACACGCAGAACCGGGCGGGGATGGTGTGGAACCACCACCAATCGTTGTCGCGGTCCCAGATCGAGGCGGTCCCGTTCGGCCCGTTGTGCCGCCACCAGCCGTAGAAAAACAGTCCTGCGCCGATCATCGCCAGCTTCCACGCCCCGATGTGGGGGCGCGTCAGCCAGGCAATCGGCAAGATGATCAGGAAGAACCAAGCGAACTCGGTGGCGACAAACAACACAGCGCATACAAGCGTAGGGTCCGGCCCCGCCGCGGTCGGGGATCACCGCCATCGTGGCGGGGACGCTCAGCGTTTGAGTTCGGCGACCGCTTGAACTTCGATGCCACCACGGGGCCGCTGGGTCAGCGTGACGGTGACCCGCTTCGGTTTGGCCGTCGTCATGAACTCGGCGGCAATCTCGGCGGCGAGCGCCTCGGCGAACACGGCGCGGTCGCGGAATCCCCACAGGTACAGCTTCAACGACTTCGACTCGACACAGAACTGCTCGGGCACGTATTCGATGACCACATTGGCAAGGTCGGGCTGCTTGGTCACCGGGCAGATCGACACCAGCTCATCGGAGCTGAACCGCACGATCGTCACGTTGGCGGGGGCGGCGAAGCATTCCACGTGCTCCACCGCCTCACGGGTGGTTTGTCCGAGAAGCCTGAGGCCAGAGGTATCGATGTCGATCTTGTCCATCTCGCCAGGCTATGACCGCGGTCGCCAGGCGATGACCGCGCCGAGGGCCGGTCGAGGTACCCGCCGAAAGACATTTCAGGAACGACCGCACCGCGTTCGACCGATCAACTACATTTTGTTTCCTCACTGACGGAATGTCTTTCGTCACTCACGGACAGGGCGTCGACTCGACGGCCGGAAATGCGGGACCTCGTGTTGCACTCGACCACCTGGCGAAACGTTGCGATCATCTCGGCGCTGGGCTTCATCAGCGCGTGCGGTGGAAGCGCAACGACGTCGAAATCGACCGAAGTAGCGACGACGGCCGCCCCCGTCGAGACGACCGCTCCGCCCACGACGGCCGTCCCCACGACGGTTGCGCCGACCACCACCGTGGTGGCCGTCACCGAAGTAGCCGCCGACGATCCGGCGAACCTCGGAGCCACCTTGGGCTCGGCGATCGCCACGAGCCTCGGGCTCGAACTCGATCAGGCTCAGCAGGCGTGCGTCGGTGATGGGCTGCTCGCCGAAGCCGGCGGGATCGAGGAACTGGCCAAGCTCAACACCGGCCAGCTCGACAGCACTCAGATCGCCGGGATCATGACGGTGTTCACCGACTGCAAGATCGATCTGTCGGGCATGAACCCCCAGACCACCGCGAGCCCCGAGATCAACTTCGACTCGCTCGAATCGGCGCGATCGGTGCTCATCGACGGGTTGACCGCCTCGGGCGCCGGCACCCGCGAGACCGCTGAGTGTTTCACCGACAAGATGATCGAGGCCCTCGGCGCCGACGAATTCCTACGGTCGCTCAACTCCGACGACACCGATCCGTCGCAGGATGAGCTCGCCAACAAGGCCGCCGCTGATTGCGGTCTCGACCCCTCGGTGTTCGGCAGCTGAGTCACATTGGCCTGAGCGGCGGCGGACGACGAGCTGTGCCCGCTACCGTCGCGGTTGATGACCATCGATTGGGACACCCTTCGCGACCTCGCGCTCGCCGCCGCCGAGCGCGCCTATGCGCCGTACTCGAACTATCACGTGGGGGCGGCCGCGCTGGTCGACGATGGACGGTTGATCAGCGGCTGCAACATCGAGAACGCGTCATACGGATTGACCCTGTGCGCCGAGTGCACCCTCATCGGTCAGTTGATGATGGGCGGCGGCGGGCGACTGGTTGCCGTGGCCACGGTCGGCAACGGCGAGTCGGTCACCCCATGCGGCCGATGCCGCCAGCTGCTGTGGGAGCACGGGGGCGCGGACTGCCTGGTCAATGGCGATGGGACGATTCGTACGCTGGCCGAGTTGCTCCCGGCGCGTTTCCCGACTCGTCGAACTTCGCTGGCCGTACCCGATTGACGGAGTGACCTGGGGATCGAGCTGCGAGACTTGGGAAATGGCCGACCACTCCCCTCGACGTGCTGCGGGCACTGCCCAAGGTGCTGCTCCACGACCATCTCGACGGCGGGCTGCGACCGACGACGGTGATCGAGCTGGCCGACGAGATCGGCTGGACCTCGCCTTCCGACGACCGACCCGGCCGAGCTGCAGGCCTGGTTCACGGCCGGCGCCGAGACCAGGACATCATCCAGTACCTCGCCACGTTCGAGCACACCCTCGCCGTGATGCAGACCGAGTCGGCCATCGAGCGGGTCGCCTATGAGGCGGTCGATCGACCTGGCCGCCGACGGCGTGGTCTACGCCGAGATCCGCTTCGCCCCCGAGCTCCACCAACGGACGGCGGCCTCGCCGCTCGAAGCCGATCGTCGAGGCGGTCGGCCGACGGCCTGCGCCGCGGCGAGCGAGCGGCGACCTGCAGCGCGGCACGCCGATCACGGTCAACGTGATCTGCTGCGCGATGCGCACCGCGATCGATCGCGTCGGAGATCGTCGACCTGCGTCGAGCGGATGCGCTTCCGCGAGCCGAAGGTCGTCGCCTTCGATCTCGCCGGCGCCGAGACCGGGTTCCCGCCGTCGCTGCACGCCGAGGCGCTGGCGATCGCCCGTCGCGAGCTGCTCAACCTCACGATCCACGCCAGCGAGCCGCCCGACATCGAGCTGATCGACGACGCCCTCGCCCAGGGCGCCCACCGTATCGGCCACGGCGTCCGGCTGGCCACCGACATCCTGCTCACCCCCAACGGGCAGGCGATCCTCGGCCAGGTCGCCCGCTACGTCTTCGACCACCGGATCCACCTCGAGATGGCGCCCACCTGCCACGTGCAGATCGGCGCGGTGCCGACGCTCGGCCGAGCATCCGATCGCCAAGCTCCTGCGCCTCGGGTTCAACGTCGGCGTGAACACCGACAACCGGCTGATGTCGGACGTGTCGCCGAGCGGCGAGCTTGCGCCGCGGTCACCTCGGTGTTCGACCTCTCCTGGGCCGAGATCGAACAGCTCGTCGTCAATGCGGTCGACGCGGCGTTCTGCCCCGCGAGTTGCAAACAGCGCGATTGATCGCGCGACAGTCGTCCGGCTCGCCGCCGTCGCGAGCAGAGCTGGCCACGTACCTCACCCATGGGCGTTTCCTCAGCCGACGATGCAGATCGAGCGACTACCACCGCGACGGATTCGTCGTCATCCCCGACTTCGTCGGACCCGAGGCGTGCGCCGCGTTGCGCCGACGGGCCGACCGAACTCGTCGAGGCTGGGCACCCGAGCGACCGCAAGACGGTGTTCACCACCGACGAGCAGGAACGGGCCTCGAACGAGGAGTTCTTCGCCTCGGCGCGTCGACCTGGTGCTTCTTCGAGGACGAGGCGCTCGACGCCGACGGCAAGCTGATGGTCGACAAGGCTCGCTCGCATCAACAAGCTCGGCCACGCCATGCACGATCTCGACCCGTGTGTTCGAGTCGTTCAGCTACACCGCGCGATCTGGCCGGAGCGGCCGCACGACCTCGGGCTGGCCGACGCCCTCGCCCTGCAGAGCATGTACATCTTCAAGCAGCCGCGGCATCGGCGGCGAGGTCGGCTGCCATCAGGACGCCACGTTCCTGTACACCGAGCCGATCACCGGTCACCGGGTTCTGGTTCGCCCTCGAGGACGCCACGTTCGAGAACGGCTGCCTGTGGGCGGCGCCGGGCGGTCACCGCACGCCGCTGCGCAAGGTGTTCAGCGCTCGGTCGGCACGCCGACGACGACGCACGGCACCCGTTCGAGATCCTCGACGACACCCCGCTGCCCGACCCGCCGACGACCTGGTGCCGCTCGAGGTCACCGGCCGGCACGCTGGTCGTGCTCCACGGCCTGCTCCCCCACTGGAGCGACGCCAACCGGTCGCCCAGGAGCCGCCACGCCTACTCGCGTGCACTGCATCTCGGCCGCCGCCGACTACCCCGAGTGGAACTGGCTGCAACGACCGGCCGACCTGCCGCTGCGCCGGCTCGACCGAGTGGCGACGTCACCGCATGACGGCGTCGCAACGAACCGCGCCGATGCCTTCGCCCGGGCCCCGAAGGCGCTGCTCCACGATCACCTCGACGGCGGGCTGCGACCGGCGACGGTCGTCGAACTGGCCGCGCGAGTACGGCTACGCCCAGCTGCCGACGACCGACATCGACGAGCTGGCCACGTGGTTCCACCGCGGCGCCAAGCGCAACGACCTCGTGCTCTACCTCGAGACGTTCGCCCACACCGTCGGGGTGATGCAGCACCGCGACGCCATCGAGCGGGTCGCCCACGAGTGCGCCGTCGATCTCGCCGCCGACGGCGTCGTCTACGCCGAGGTGCGCTTCGCCCCCGAGCTGCACACCGAGGCCGGGCTCACCCTCGACGAGGTGATGCAGGCCGTGCTCGCCGGGTTCCGCTCCGGGCGTCGGCCGGCACCGATCTGACGATCTACGCGATCTGCTCGGCCATGCGCACCGCGGCGCGCAGCCTGGAGATCGCCGAGTTGGCGGTGCGCTGGCGCGACGCCGGCGTCGTCGGCTTCGACATCGCCGGGGCCGAGGCCGGCCATCCCCCGACCCGCCACCTCGACGCGTTCCAGTACGTCGCAGCGGGAGAACTTCCACGCCACCATCCACGCCGGCGAGGCGTTCGGGCTCCCGTCGATCTGGGAGGCGGTGCAGTGGTGCGGCGCCGAACGGCTCGGCCACGGCGTGCGGATCGTCGACGACATCACCGGCGAGCCCGGCGAGGAACGGCTCGGCCGGCTGGCCTCGTACGTCCGCGATCGACGGATCCCGCTCGAGCTCTGCCCGACCTCGAACGTCAACACCGGGGTCGTCGGCGTCGATCGCCGAGCACCCGATCGGGCTGCTCCGCCGGCTGCGGTTCCGGGTCACGGTCAACACCGACAACCGGCTGATGAGCGACACGTCGATGACCAGCGAGTTCGAGCAGACTCGATCGACGGCGTTCGGCTACGGGCTCGAGGACTTCGAGTGGCTGACCGTCAACGCCATGAAGAGCGCCTTCGCCCCGTTCGACGAACGACTGCGGATCATCAACGGCACGGTCAAGCCCCGGTATGCCCTGCTGCGAGCCGAGCAGGTCGGCGCACCTGCGCATCGACGCTGAGCATTCGACCGAGCACGATGCGTGACTGCATCGGGCCATCCAGACTCACGCTGCGACCGACGCCGCGCCGAGGCGACCCGCCGATGACGATCAAGCGCAAGTTCCTGCTCGTGCGGCGTCGCTCGTCTTCGTCGCGCTCGGCGTCGATCGGCCTCGGCACCGGTCTGACCGTCCGCGCCGCCCAGCACGACCAGGTCCGCCGAAGCCTCGAGACGATCGCCAATCTCGAAGCGCCACCGGCTCGACAGATCGACTCGACGCCGATCGACGACCGGCTGCAGCTGACCATCAGATCCGACGGGCTCGGCCTGCGATCGACCGGTCGTCGGCGAGCGACCCTCGACGCGGCGCTCGCCGATCGAGCGGCTCGGTGCGCAGTTGATGGACCTCGACCTGAGCGTGGTCGGCCGCTGTCGCTCGTCGACGCCAGGGCGCGGTCATCGCCGACTCCGGCGGTCCCCGGGCGACCTACGCCCCGCGGCCGACGATGCCGGCCGACGTCGCCGCCGCGATCGCCGTCGATCGAGCTCGGCGCGCCGTACGCCGTCGGCCGGCGCTTCCGGGTCGAGCCGACGACGAGCGCTACCTCCAGCATGTCGATGCCGGTCGCCGACGACGCGCGACCGCCGGCGCCTATCTCGTCGCCGAGTTCGACCTCGCGCCGATCCAGCGAGCTGTTCGGCGGCAGGACGAGCTCGGGCGCACGGCCGAAGCCCACCTCGTGCAAGCGACCGACGACGGCGCCCAGTTCATCACCGACCTCCGGTTCCGGCCGATCACCCCGCTTCGCCACCAGTCGTCCCGGCGCGCGACCCGTGCGCCGGCGGTCCTCGCCGTCTACGGGCCTGCGGCGCACCTACGATGACGTCTCGCGACTACCGCGACGAGCAGGTCATCGCCGTCGGTCCGCCACGTGCCCGAACACCCCGTGGGCGCTGGTGGTCAAGATCGACGAGGCCGAGGCGTTCGCCGGCGTTCAACCGGGCGCTGCGCTCGGGCTCGATCGGCTTCGCCGGTCGCCGCGCGTCTTCGCGCATGGTGCCCTCGCGCTCGTCGTTCGGTTCGTCCTCCGCCGGATCCGCAAGGTCGCCGATTCGGCCGCGGCCGATCAGCGCGGGCGACCTCACCGCCCGTGTCGACCGACTCGTCGAACGACGAACTCGGGCGCTGGCCCGCTCGTTCGACACGATGGCCGACACGCTCGTCGCCGACATGGCCCGGCCCGGCGCGAGATCGAGGCCGAACTCGCCCACTCGGGCCCGCCACGACCCGCTCACCGGCCTGCCCAACCGCCCGGCCTTCCAGCAGGCGTTGACTCAAGCGCGCTCGCCCGAGGAGACAGCGCCCGGGCACCGTGGCAGTGTTGTTCTGCGACCTCGACGAGTTCAAGACGGTCAACGACGACCTCGGCCACTCCGCCGGCGACGCCCTGCTGCGCGAGGTCTCGGCCCGGCTGCAGCGGGCGCGTACGGGCCGCCAGCACGTGCTCGCCCGATTCGGCGGCGACGAGTTCGTCGTCGTCGCCCGCGAGTCTGCGCGAGTCGGCGAGGCGGCGGTCGCAACTCGGCCGAACGGATGTGCGAAGCCCTGTCGGCCCCGATCACGCTCGGCGGCCGCGAGGTGTTCGTGACCACCAGCGTCGGCGTCGCGATCAGCCACGCCGGGCTCGACCGCCGAGACGCTGGTGCGCGACGCCGACGCGGCGATGTACCAGGCCAAGGGCCTCGGCCGGACTCGGGTCGTCGTGCACGACGCATCGATCGGAGCGCGGACCAACAACCGGCTGGCGATGACCACCGAGCTCCACCGGGCGATCGCCCACGGCGGGCTGACCGTGGCCCTGCAGCCGATCGTCGACCTCGAGACCAACGAGGTCCACGCCATGGAGGTGCTCGTCCGCTGGGTGCACGAAGGCCGCGAGATCGACCCGAGCGAGTTCGTCATGCGGGCGACCGAACTCGACCTCGCCGGCGCGCTCGATCGCTGGGTGCTCGCCGAGTCGTGCCGGATGATGGCCGCGCTCGACGGTCTGGCTGTCAGCCGAGGTCGGCTGGCTGCACGTCAACGTCACCGGCACCAGCCTGCGTCGACGAGCACCTTCGCCGACGACGTGCTCGCCGAGACTGCGCCGCCACGGTGTCGTCGCCGTGGAGCTGTGCTTCGAGATCGTCGAGGACCGGCTCGGCGGCGCCCCGGCGATCGCCCTGCGCAACCCTCGACCGGTTGCGCCAGGCAGGCGTGCGGGTGGCGATCGACGATTTCGGGACCGGGCATTCGAGCCTCGCCCGCCTCCGCGACCTCCCGGCCGACACGGTCAAGATCGACCAGTCGTTCATCCGCGATCTGGCCACCGACCCGACGGCGTTGGCGATCACCGGCTCGATCATCAGTCCTCGCCCGACGCCTCGGCCTGGAGGTCGTTGCCGAAGGCATCGAGACCCCCGAACAGGCGCGACGCCCTGCTCGAACCTCGGCTGCCGCTACGGCCAGGGCTACCTGATCGGCTTCCGCCCCAGCCGGCGCGGTCGTCGAGCGCTGCGCCGCGCGATGATCTCGCCCATGAGCCGAAGCGAATACCGACCGACCGGGCGTCAGCGAGTCAGGCCGTGATGGTGCCCGGCGGGCGCAGCCGCCGTGCAGGATCGGCGCCCGTGAGCGTCGTGACCGTGCATCGTCGTCGACCATCCCCTCGCCGCCGAGCGCCTCCGGGTGCTGCGCGAATCGCGACCACGCCGAACTCGGCGGTTCCGTCATGCCCTCGACGATCTCGGCAGCGATGCTGGTCTACGAGGCGACCCGTCGATCTCCCGACGGTCGATGGACGGTGACCACCCCGCTCGGGCCGGCACCCGGGCGGCGGCTCGAGACCCAATCCGCTGCTGGTCCCGGTCCTGCGGGCCGGGCTCGGGCTGCTGCCCAGTGCGTTCCGCCTGCTTCCCGATGCCGAGTGCCGGCTTCGTCGGCATGGCCCGCGACGAGGAGACCTTCGCTCCGGTCCTACGTCATCAAATTGCCCGCAGCGACTCGAGCGGCCGCCCGTGCATCGTGCTCGACCCGATGCTGGCCACCGGCGGCTCGCTCGATCACACCTGCCAACTGCTACTCGACCGCGGTGCCCCCGAGCCGATCATCGTGGTGTGCGTGCTCGCCGCGCCCGAGGGCATCGAGCGACTGCGCGCAGACCGGGATCGGCCTCACGATCGTCACCGCCTCGGTCGACAGCCACCTCAACGAGCAGGCGTTCATCGTGCCCGGCCTCGGCGACGCCGGCGACCGCCAGTTCGGCGCACGGGCTGAGCGTCAGCGTGAACGATGCGCATCCTCGCGGCCGTCGACAAGTTCCGCGGCACCGCCACGGCCGCCGAAGTCGCCGAGCCATCGCGGCGGCGGCCGAGGCCGACGGGCCACACCTGTGACCCGCGCCCGTCTCGGACGGCGGCGAGGGCTGGCTCGAGGCGTTCGGCGGGCCCAACCGCCACACCGTCGTCACCGGGCCCCTTGGCGACCCCGTCAACGCCCCGTGGCGGATCGACCGGGGCGCACCGCGATCATCGAGATGGCGCAGGCCTCGGGGCTGCTGCTCGCCGGTGGGGCCGAGGGCAACGACCCGATGGCGGCCTCGACCACCGGCACAGGCGAGCTGATCGACGCCGCCCTCGATGCCGGCGCCGAAGCGCATCATCGTCGGCCTCGGCGGGTCGGCGACCACCGACGGCGGCTTCGGCGCGCTCCGGGCGATCCGCGCGCCAGCAGCGCCTGCGCGGCGTCGAGTTGCTCGTCGCCTGCGACGTGCGCACCCGCTTCACCGATGCCGCGCGGGTCTTCGGTCCTCAGAAGGGCGCCACGCCGGCGCAGGTCGCGCTGCTCACGCGGTCGCCTCGAACGGCTGGTCCAGGTGTATCGTCGACGACTTCGGCGTCGATGTCAGCGAGCTCGAAGGCGCCGGCGCCGCCGGCGGGCTGGCCGGCGGGCTCGTCGCGCTCGGAGGCGGCTCGGTGCCCGGGTTCGACCTGCTCGCCGACGAACTCGAACTCGACGAGCGCGTCGCGCGCGGCCGACCTGGTGATCACCGGCGAGGGCTTCCTCGACGAGCAGAGCTTCGAGGGCAAAGTCGTCGGCGGCGTGCAGGCGTTAGCCCGGGCCCACGGCGTGCGCGTCGTTGCCGTGGCCGGCGCGGTGTACGACGAGGTGGGTGACCGGATCGAGGCGATCTCGCTGGTCGAGCGCTACGGCGAGGCCGTCGCCAAGTCGGAAACGACACGGTGTATCGAGCAGGTCGTCACCGACCTGCTCAGCGCGCCCTGATCAGCCGGTGACCGCAGGATCTGCGTTCGGGCTACCGGCCACGGATGCCGAGGTCACTCCCGCGGCGGGGTCGGTACCGACCTGGACCTGGCGTGAGCCACCTGGAAGCGGCTTCTTGGCCAGGTCTGTTCCGAGCACAATGATCACGTTCGCGCTTGCCGAGTCGGGGCCGACGGGGAGCACCGTGATCGGTTCGGGAACGATGCCACCGAGCATCTTCGACACGTCGGCGGCCGCACCTTCGGAGCCCGGGGTGAACATGATCCGGGTGACCGAGATCGGCGACGCGATCACCGACTCGATGACGTTGGTGGCCGGAAGAGTCTTGTAGAGCTCGCGCTCCAACGCGGTCTTCATCGCCCCCGCAGCGCCAGCGACCTTCGATGCATTGGCCACGACCACGGTGAACGAGTCACGGGCAACGGCGACCACCGGCGCCGGGGTGGCGATGACTCCGGGATCGACCGCGACCGTGATGGGAAGGCCGTCGGCGCCAGTGACGGGAGGGGTGGTGTCGGTCGCGTCGGCGGGCACCTCATCGGACCCACCGTCAACGGTGACTTTCTCGGCTCCCGAGTCGCCGAACTGCTTGAGGATGAAGAAACCGAGGATGGCGGCAACGATGGCCACGCCGACGGCGACGGCGGGCATTGCTGCCCGCGGCTGCGGGGAGGATCCCGGACGACGATCGTTCATGCGTGCTTCCCCTCAGATGCAGCCAATGCGACGTCGAGGCGGGCCCGACGACGGCGGTCCCGCAAGCGGATCAGCCGACGAACCACGAGAGGATCGTACGCCAACGCGGCCGGATCTTCGAGCAGGGTGTTCAGTTCGTCGTAGTAGACCTCGGCTGAACACTGGAAGCGCTCGCGAATCATCGAGTCCTTCGCCCCATCGAGTGTCCACCAGGACCGTTCGAATTCCAGCATCGCCTGGGCACGTTCAGAAAGACTCACGACACCACAATGGCCGGTGGACACCCCCAACTCAAGCATTAAGAACACACGTTCGACTTCGTGTCAAATCGAGGAACCATCTAACGTGGTCGACTCATGAGCGCCGCGACCATTCATCATCGGCGTGGCGGGCGGTACGTGCTCGGGGAAGACGACCGTCGCCGAGCGGCTCGCCGAACAGATCAACGGCCGAGGCAACTCAGGCAGCCTGGCCCTCGTCAAGCTCGACGCCTACTACTGGGCGCGCGACCATCAGCCGTTCGAGGAGCGGGTGAAGGTCAACTACGACCATCCCGACGCGTTCGATTGGCCGTTGTTGATCGAACACGTGCAACAGCTGTGCGCCGGCGAGGCCGTACCGGTACCGATCTACGACTACGCCCAACACACCCGATCGGGCGAGGCGCAGATCGTCGGGCCCGCCCGCCTGATCGTCGTCGAAGGCATCCTCGTGCTCTATGAACGAGCATTGCGCGACCTGTTCGATCTGAAGGTCTACGTCGACACCGATGGCGACCTGCGCTTCATCCGCCGGTTGGAACGCGACGTAGCCGAGCGAGGTCGCACCCCCGACAGCATCATCGCCCAGTATCTGACGACCGTCCGCCCGAGCCATCAGCAGTTCATCGAGCCGTCGAAGCGCCATGCCGATGTGATCATCCCCCACGGAGGCATGAACGATCCGGCCGTCGAGGTGCTCCTCGCCCGAGTCCGCGAACTGATCTGACCTCCACGGGTCGATGCCGCAACCAACCCACGACCGCGGATCGTGGTTCGTGCTCGCTAGCCCCACTGACCTGCGGAATAGGCCAACCGATTCACCACGCGTTAGACGCCCACGGTGAGTCTGTGAGGCGAACGACCCCTTTCTGCGGTTGTTCGTTACGACTTGATGTCGGTTTGATGACGAACTTGAGGTAACGTGTAAGTCAGCGGGCCTTCAACGGCGAAGGAATACACACATGTCAAGGCGAAGTGCGGGAACTATCGGCGTGGTATTGGCGATTGCCGCCGCAGGAATACTCACCGGTCGGGGAACGGCAGGGGCACAGGTTGCCTCGCCACCCGGACCCCTCGTCGGGGCCTATTCGTTCCCCCGGGGTAACGAAACGATGCAACAGGCGGCGGAACGCCTGGAACGAGACCTCGGCGCGAAGCTGCCGGTCATCCGGGATTACTCATCGTTCGGTAAACGCTTCGACGTACCGTTCCACAAGTGGGCGGTCGACGGCGGTCGCACGATGTTGATCTCGTTCAAGGCCCGGCGGTTCGACGGCACCGATTACTCGTGGCGAGCGATCGCCGATGCCGCGCCCGGATCGACGATCCACAACGACATTCTCACCATGGCCGATTCGGCCAAGGCCCTGAAGGCGCCTCTGGTGCTCGTGTTCCATCACGAGCCCGAGTCGAAGGCCAACCTCGGCTACGGCACCAGCACCGACTTCGCCGACGCCTGGCGGCGCATCGTGACCGACTTCCGCAGTCGCGGCGTGACCAACGTCAAGTGGGCCTGGACGATGACCTCGTGGTCGTTCGCCGTCAAGCCGACCGACCGGCGGGCGTCGGACAAGTGGTACCCCGGCGACGACTATGTCGACTACATCGGTGGCGACCCCTACAACTGGAATCAGTGCCGTGGTTACGCCCAGGAGACCTGGCAATCGCTGGCCCAACTGGTCGCGCCGATGATGACGTTCGCCGCCAAGCACCCGTCCAAAAAGCTGGCACTTCCCGAGTTCGGCTCAGCCGAGGGCGCCCCAGGTGCCAAGGCAGCCTGGCTCGCCGACGCCGCGGCGCTCCTGAAGACCAGCCCCTACGCCGAGAAGTTCGCCGTGGTCACCTACTTCCACAATGAACATCTTGGCACTCCTACCTGCGGGTGGTGGCTCGATTCGAGTCCAGCGACGATGGTTGCGGCCGGGAACCTTGTCAAGGACTCTGCATTCCGCAACGCCGGCGCGCTGGCCTGATATGTCTTGTCCCAAACGAACCACGCTCGCTGGCGGAGCAATGATCCTGGTCATCGGCATCATTGCCGCCATGCTCTCCCCACACGCCGAGGCGGCCAACGGAGCGGGAGTCCTGATCGGTGCCTACCCGGCACCGCGTGGGGCCGAGACGACGCAACAGGCGGTCGAGCGGCTCGAACGAGACCTGGGGTCCAAGTTGCCGGTGCTGCGCGACTATTCGTCGTTCGGTAAGCGGCTCGACAACCCATACCACAAGTGGGCGATAGGCGGTGGACGGCGGCTGTTCTTGTCGTTCACCGCCAAGCGTGACAACGGCACCAAGGTGCTGTGGCGCGACATCGCCAATGCGCCGGTCGGATCGCCGATCTACAACGAGTTGGTGGCGATGGCCGACTCGGCCAAGGCGCTCGGATCACCGCTCATTCTGGCCTTCCATCACGAGCCCGAGTCGAAGGTCAATCTCGCCTACGGCACCAGTGCCGACTTCATTGCCGCCTGGCGCCAAGTGGTCACCGTCTTCCGCAGTCGCGGGGTGACCAACGCCAAGTGGGTATGGACGATGACGAGCTGGGCCTTCGAGGTGAAGACCACCGACGTACGGTCCGCGGCGAAGTGGTACCCCGGCGACGCCTACGTCGACTATCTCGGTGCCGATCCCTACAACTGGAATCTGTGCCGCGGTGGCACGACAGAACCATGGACATCGCTGGCTGCGACGATCGCCCCGTTCCTCGCCTTTGGCAACACGCACCCAACGAAGAAACTGGCCCTTCCGGAGTTCGGTTCCGACGAAGGCAGCACAGCAGGGGCTAAGGCGGCGTGGCTCAACGAAGTCCGGAGTCTGATGAAACAGGCGCCGTACGCCGACCGATTCGCGTTGATCAGCTACTTCAACAACGTGCATGCCGGAGACGCCGACTGCACCTGGTGGCTCGACTCCGGCTCGGCGAGCCTGACCGCCGCGAAGGCGTTGTTCGGCGATCCGTACTTCCGCAACGTGGCCGCGGTGAACTGACTTCGGATCGTGGGGTGGGTCAATCTTCGGCCGGGAACCACCCCACGCCGACCGCCTCGGAGCTAGCGTCGCCACCCATGCGGGAACGTGCGGCGAATAGCGGTCATCAACAACAACTCACTCCCCCGGCAGGCTCCAAGGTCTCGCTCCGCCGACGCATCAGATACCGCTTCGACGGCGCGTTGTCGCGGGGCCCGTCGGTCGTGATCGCCTGGCTTGGACTGCTCACATTGGCCGTCATCGTCGTCGCCGGGCTGATTCTCACGCTGTTCCAGATGGGTGGGGTCGGCGGCGAGGGCGAACCCAAGCTCGCCCTGCCCGAGGCGCTGTGGCGGTCGATGACCCGGGTGCTCGACGCTGGAACCTTCACGGCCGACGCGGGTTGGCCGACCCGGTTGGTGGGGCTATTCGTCACCTTGGCCGGCGTGTTCATCGCCGGCAGCCTCATCGGCCTCATCGCCAATGCGGTGGATCAGCAGATCGATGAACTCCGCAAGGGCCGCAGCCAGGTCATCGAGAGCGGGCACACCCTGATCCTCGGCTGGTCGAGCCGGGTGCCGGCGATCGTCAGCGAGCTGGTCATCGCCAACGCGAGCTCGAAGCGGGCGGCGATCGTGGTCCTCGCCGATCTCGACAAGACCGAGATGGAAGAGACGCTACGTCGGTTGATTCCCGACACGCGCACCACGCACGTCGTGTGCCGCAACGGGGTCCCGTGGGCGGCGGCCGACCTCGAGATGGCCAATCTGAGCGGAGCCCGATCGATCATCATCGTCGGCGGCGGTGATGACACGACGACGGTCAAGTCGCTCCTGGGCATCCGGGCCGCCCGGGCCCATCTCGACGCGACGGCGCCGCGGGCCCACATCGTTGCCGAGGTGGTCGACGCCGAGACCGCGCAGTCGTTGCGCTCGCTGATTGGCGGCGGGCTCGTGACCGTCAGCTCCGAGAACATCGTGGCCGAGCTCACCGCGCAGGCGTGTCGCCAACGCGGCCTGAGCAGCGTCTTTCGAGAACTCCTCGACTTCGACGGCGACGAGTTGTACTTCGCCTCGTTCCCCCAGTTGGTCGGGTCCACCTATGCCGCCGCCCAACTGGCCTTCGAGAATTGTGCCGTGATCGGCATTCTCGACGCGAGCGGATCGGTGGTGCTCAACCCCCTTCCGAGCACGGTGTTCTCGCAGGGTGACCAGCTCATCGCCGTCGTCGAGGACGACTCGATGTTCACCGTCGCCCCTCTGACCGTGGCACCTCGGCTACTCGATGGCGAGGACCAACGCGACGACCTGCTGATGCGGCGGATCGTGATCGCCGGTTGGAGTTCACTCGGACCGCGGGTGATCGCTGAACTCGATGAATTCATGGACTCCCGCACGGTCGTCGAAGTCATGCTCGACCCCGACCTCGTCGATGTCGCCGAGATCCGCGGCGACTTGGCCACCCGCAACGTGGGACTCGAGATCAGCGAGCTCGGCGGCGGGCCCGAGCATGTCGCCGCGCATGCGGCGCGGCGATCGTTTCACGAGGTGATCGTGCTCGGCTACCGGGGCGTGCTCTCCGATGATGAGGCCGATGCCCGCACCCTGTTGACCCTGCTCGCCTTCAACCAGGTCCGCCAGGGGGCCGATGTCGGCCCGGTGCGCATCGTCGCCGAGATGCTCGATCAGCGCAATGCCCCGTTGGCCGAGGCGACCGGCGTCGACGACTTCGTCGTCAGCGACGAGCTGACCAGCCTGATGCTGGCCCAGCTCAGTGAGCGTCGCGAGCTCAGCCAGGTCTTCCTCGACCTGTTCGACCGGGAGGGTTGTTCGATCGAGCTGCGCCCCGCCCCGGTGTACGGCGCCCAGACCGCATCAACGTTCGCCGACATCGTCGCTACCGCCTCGGCGAAGGGGGTGAGCGCGATCGGCTACCGCCTGATCGACTCGGGCAAGGTCGTCGTCAACCCGGCCAAGTCGGCACCGCTGTCGCTGTCACGGCACGACGAAGTGCTGGTCATCGCCCCCGGGATCACCTCGACGGTCACCCCGACACCAGACGACGAACTCGACGACGCTGTCGGCATCGCCGATACCTGAGCGGCTACGCCTTCAGCACCAGCAGGAACTGCCCGCCGACCGACTCAATGGCGGTGGAAACGGCCAGCTCAGGGCGCAGACGGCTGATGCGATCGATCAGCCACGCGGCCGCCTCGTCACCATCGGCTCGGGTCGGACAGCGGGCGACGACCTCGCGGCCGCCCTTGCGCTCCAACCGATCGACGCAGGCGATGATCGGGGCCGGATCGACAACGAAGAGGTGCGTGCCCCACGCCACGACCGGGGCGATGGCCCCCTTCTTGGTGTTACAACCGCGGTGGGCGAGCCGCTCTTGTTCGACGGGGCGTCCCTTGTTTTTCGAGCCTTTGCTCTTCGCATCAGAGACGCAGCTGTCGACGCTCGGGCCCCGGCTGTCGTTGACCGACATCTGCGCATCGACCGGCTCATCGCATAGCCAACACCGCCAGCCATCACGTTCGCCCACCTCGTCCAACCGGCTCATCGCCGCCCACCGTACCGGGCAGGCTGACTGACCCGGCAGCCAGTGACTGATCGGGCAGCCAGTGACTGACGCGACAGACAGTCGACACGGGGTGGAGCATCCGCCTACGGTCGCCCGCCGTGAAATCCCCTGCTCCCGCCATGACGTCGTCCTCCCGACCCACCCATCCCGACTTGTCCCCCCACATGCAGGCATTTCTCGACCACACCGACACCGAAACGCCGTTCGTCGTCGTCGATCTCGATGCCGTCGAGGCGCGGTACCACGATCTGCGTCGAGCCCTGCCGGATGTCGACGTTTTCTATGCGGTGAAGGCCAACCCGGCGGCACCGATCCTCGAACGGCTCGCCGCCCTCGGGTCGTCGTTCGACGTCGCCAGCCCGGCGGAAATCGACATGTGTCTCGCCCTGAACATCTCCCCCGAGAGGATCTCGTACGGCAACACGATCAAGAAGCGCCGCGATGTCGCCTACGCGTACTCGTGCGGCGTTCGCCGATTCACCATCGATGCCGTCGCCGAGTTCGACAAGCTCGTCGATGTCGCTGCCGATGCTGAAGTGTGCGTTCGCTTGCGCCACGATTGTGGCGGGGCCGACTGGCCCCTGTCGCGGAAGTTCGGCTGCGACCCGGCCGACGTTTCGCACCTATTGGTGCTGGCTACCGATGCTGGTATGCGCTCCGGGGTGTCATTCCATGTCGGATCACAGCAACGAGACCTGTCGTCGTGGGACGACACGTTGGAGACCGTCGCGACGTTGATCGCTCGGGCTGCCGATGCCGGTGCTCGCACGACCTTCCTCAATCTGGGCGGCGGACTCCCAGGCACCTACATCGAGGCTGCGCCGACGATGGAGCAGTACGGGCGGGCGATCCGTCAGGCGTTGGCAGCGTGGTGCCCGCCGGGCATCGAGGAACTGATGATCGAACCCGGGCGTTACATGGTCGCCGACGCCGGGGTGCTTCGCTCGGAGGTAGTGCTCGTCTCACGTCGCTCACCGCAGGATCACACCCGTTGGGTGTACCTCGACTGCGGCAAGTTCCACGGGCTCGCCGAGACGATGGACGAGGCAATTCGCTACCGGCTGCGGACTCCGGGCGACGGCGGCCCGACCGGCCCCGTGGCGATCGCCGGGCCGAGCTGTGATTCCGCCGATGTGCTGTACGAGAAGACCGCCTACGAACTCCCCCTCGACCTGGCCGAAGGCGACCACGTCGACGTCATGTCGACCGGGGCCTACACCACCACGTACAGCTCCGTCGGCTTCAACGGCTTCGCTCCCCTGACCGACCACTACGTCACCAGGGATCTCGACCCAGCATCGCGCTCGATCTCGGCGCATCCACCAAAGACCGGGCGACGACTTGCGCCTCCTTGTTTCTAGGCTTTGACGATGGATGCAGCTGACTACGCCCGGTTCGAGACCACACTCGGCTATCCGCTGCCCAAGCAGATGCTCGACATCGGGTCGGCCCCGCCGTATCTCGAGTCAGACGTCGATCGCCTGATCGAACTCAACCGCCTGGTTCGCGCGCCGGGTACCCCGTGGATCGGGCCTGACGGAGATCCGTGGCCCGAGGATCACGTGGTCATCGGCGAGGACCATTGCGGCAACTACTGGTCGGTGTTGCGCGTCGATCGCCATCGCAACAAATCGGTGTGGTTCTACGATCACGATGTCGCCACATTGGAGCGGCAGCACAAGAACGTTGCCGCCTTCCTCACCGACAAGACTGCCGTCCCCGCGGCTGAGCCTGAGCCGTATGTTCCCGGGTCGGAACCCGAGCCGTACGTCGCCGGCGTGTGGAAACTGGTGGCACAGCAGTCGATCGGGCCGATTCACTTCGGAATGACCCGCCACGAGGTCCGCACCCTGCTCGACCAGCCGTACAGCGTCGTCATCACCCCGGACGCCTCCGACGAGCCGTCGGATTCCTTCGAGACGATGGACCTGCGTGTGCACTACCACCGCAACACATGTGTCGCCGTTGACTTCTTCTCCCCCGGCAACGTGAACATCGGTGGCCACCAACTCGCCGATGAATCCTTCGCGGCGATGGCCACGATGCTGCCCGACCACGTGACCACCGATGTGCTGACCCCAACATCGTTCCAGTCGATTCCCTTCGGTGTTGAATTCCGCATCGAGCGCCCCAGCCTCGCCGACGAAGTCGGAGCCATCACCTGGCTCCAAACCTCGGGCCCCGGCTATCTGGCCAATCGCACCTCGACGGAATCCCCTCCCGACGCTTGAGCGTGCTCGCATCGAGTCGGTGGAGGTCGCACCGGTAGCGTGCCGATCGAGCATGTAAGGGGACGTCATGGCGCACGATCTGATCATCCGCAACGGCACCGTCATCGACGGAACCGGCGGTGAGGGGTACCACGCCGACGTGGCCGTCGACGGAGAGCGGATCACCGTGATCGGCGATCTTGCCGAGGCAACGAGCCGTGAGGAAATCGACGCCGCCGGGCTGGTCGTGTCGCCCGGGTTCGTCGACCTGCACACCCATATCGATGCCCAAGTGGCGTGGGACCCACTGATGACGTCGAGCTCGTGGCATGGGGTGACCACCGTGTTGATGGGCAACTGTGGCGTGACGTTTGCCCCGGTCGCGCCCGACAACCGGGTGTTTCTTGCCGAGATGATGGAGAGCGTCGAGGACATCCCCCGCGAGGCAATTCTCGGCGGATTGTCGTGGGACTGGAGCACCTACCCCGAGTACCTCGACGCGGTCACGCAGATGCAACCGGCGCTGAACATCGTCGGCATGGTAGGTCACTGCGCGGTGCGCTACCACGTGATGGGCGAGCGCTCGCTCACCGACGAGCCGCCGACCGCGGCCGAGCTCGAACAGATGCGGGCGATCACCGAGGAGTCGATCGCCGGTGGAGCAGTCGGGTTTTCGACCTCGCGGATCCTGCTCCACACCGTCCCCGACGGCCGCTACGTCCCGGGCACCCTCGCCCCAATCGACGAGTACCTGGCAATCGCCGACGGGATGAACGCGGCGGGCGGCGGACTGTTCCAGGCGGTCAACGATTTCGCCACCAAGCCGACCCATGAGATCACCTTGCTGCGCGAGATGGCCCGCGCCTGCGGCGACGTGCTGTTCTCGGGCGGGGCGGGTAATTCGGGCAGCTCGGGCATCGAGATGTTCGGCCGGTTCCTCGCCGAGACGAACGCCAACGACGGACGAATCACGATGGCCACCCAAACCCGGCCGAGTGGCACCCTGTGCGGACTCGCCCAGGTCTCACCGGTGAAGGGTCCCCGGTGGAAGGCGCTGATGATGCTGCCGACGCTCGCCGACCGCGTCGCCGCGTTGAAGGACCCGTTGATCCGCGAGGAGCTCGTCGCCGAAGGCGTGCGCAAGGGCATGTGGTACGACCCGAACCACATCTACCCGCTGGGCATCGGCCCATCGCCCGACTACAGCGAGGTCGACGGCCGGTCGATCGCCGTGCTCGCCGACGAGTTGGGCGTCCATCCGGTGGAACTCGTCATCGATCGACTGATCGCCAGCGACGGCAATGAACTGTTCAACACCTGGTTCTTCAACCGCAACGTCGACGGTTTGGCTCAGGTCTTGGCGATGGACCACGTCGCGCCCGGCCTCGCCGACACCGGAGCCCATGCCGGCCAGATTTGCGACGCCGACATGAGCACCCACTACCTGACCTACTGGCACCGCACCCGCAACCTCGCCACCCTGCCCGACGCGATTCGCCGCTTGACCTCGCTCCCGGCTGGGGTACTCGGTCTGAGCGAGCGCGGCACCCTCGCCGCCGGACACTACGCCGACGTCAACGTGTTCGACATCGACGCATTGGCCTCGGAGCATCCGACGTATGCCAACGACTTTCCCAATGGGGCGGGACGCCTGAAGATCCGCTCGCGCGGCTACGCCGCGACGCTGGTCAACGGCCAAATCGTCACCGAGCGGGGCAACAACACCGGTGCCCGCCCAGGCCAGGTGATCCGCAAATTCAGCCGCCGCTGAGTCGCGTCAAGGCGCCGGTCACTCGTTGGCCGGTGGGCCCGACCTCAGGAATCGGCGCAACTGACGGTCGTGGCGAGACACGGCACTGTGACGGTTGGACGAATGCGGTTCCCAGCGCGCCCCAGCTCCCTCGGGGCGGTCGCCCATCACTGTGACCCGCTGAATCACGCGCTCGCCCTCGAAGTCGTTGAGCACGAAGTGCTGCGTGGAGCGGTTGTCCCACATGGCAATGGTCCCAGCCGTCCATCGATATCGCACCGTGAACCGTTCGCTCGACACCCAATGGGTGAGGAAACCGAGCAACGCGTCGCTCTCGGGCGCCGACAGCTCGACGATGCGGCGCGTGAAGTGCTCGTTGACGTACAGCACACGATGCCCGGTTGCGGGATGGACCCGCACGACCGGATGGATCGCCATCACCTCGGGCTTACCGTGCGGCAGCTCATCGTGCAGCGCGGTCAGCCCGTTGAGCAGCTCTTTGATCGGGAGCGACAACTCGTCGTAGGCCATCGCGGCGTTGGCCCACATCGTGTCGCCACCAACGTCGGGGCAGCGGATCATGTTGAGGATCGACATCACCGACGGCGCGGTGCGGAACGTCAAGTCGGCATGCCACTCATCGGCGATGCCGCCGGTGGAGGCGGCGAGCTCAAAGATCTCCGGGTAGTCGGGATACGGATTCGACAGCACCGGATGGCCTTCGAGCGGACCAAACCATCGGCCGAGGGCGACGTGCTCGGGCTGGCTGAGGAACTGCCCGGGGAAGAACAGCACCTGGTGTGCCAGCAGGAGCGCTTCGATCTCCTCGAACATCTCAAGGTCGACGTCGGCGAGACGGACGTCGGTGACCTCGGCTCCCAGGGCGCCGGCCAATCGCTTCATTTGCATCGGTGGGCTCTCCTCTCTTGGCCACCCGACTTCTTGATGACTTCGCCCCCAGCAGACTACGCGCGACCGCTCGCCGACGGATCAGCGACCGCGATCAACCACTCGCCGGGCCGCGACCGGGTTGATGGGTCGACGTCCAGACCTCGGGTTCAAGCCCGAGGGTCTTCATCCTCCGCAGAATCGGGTTGGGTACCGGCACCGCCGCACCCTCGTTGACCAGGCCCATCATGGCGCCGTCGTCGGCCCAGATGTGGCAGGTGTTGAGGTTCACATGCGACAACGTGCGGCGCTGATCGGTCGTCAACTGTTCGTCGCGGTCGGGCGTTCCAGCCGAGCCGGCGGAGTGGCCGGCGGGGGGTGATGACTGCAGACGGGCGAACAGCGGCCAGCGCGACTGCGCCACCAACGGAGCCATCGCTTGGAGCAGCGCGACCACGTGGGTACAGCTGCGTGGTCCGCCGAACAATTCACGCACCCGATTCGAGTAGCCGCGGCCCATCGACGCACCAACCAACTGCTGGTAGGCGGGCGCGATCGTTGGGCAGGTCGCGTGCGGGTTCTCCTCGAACCGGACGTCGACCGCCTCGATGATCGTCGTCATCACATCGACGGTGACATCGACGATCATGTGGTGCAGGGTCAGCGATTCGGGGTCACCCGGAACCGCCATCCCCGCCGGGGCCTGATCGTCGACGACCCCACGGATCAACAGCCTGGTACCACCCAGGTGGAACCCGCGTACCTCGTACGACCGCTGGTGGACCATCGGGTGGCCAAGATCGGCAAAGTCGTCGGCGAACCGATCCGTAGGTGTACCCGCAACGCTCATTGCAGCACGGGGGTTGCGCCCCCGGACCCCATCGTCGCCCGATTCACTGGCGCTCGGTCGACATTTGCTTCGCTCATCGAGCCATGTTCCCAGGACGGGCCGAGCCGCCGCGAGTTGGACCAAGCTTCAATGTCGCCTCACCAGCCGGTGGCGACGTCGATTCGCTAGCGGAGGAGGTCCGCGTGGCCGTTGTGGCGGGCGTACTCCTCGATGACGTGGAACAGCAGCCATCGGAGCGACACCAGGGCGTCCGCCCACGGACCAGGCTCGGCGCTGAGATCGTCGAGGGCATGGGCGGCCTCGATTTCGTCAAAGGGTTCAGCACCGACCAAGCTCCATCGTGCAACACCATGGTGTCGCGACTCGTCCCGTAACCTGCGTGAGGGCCGAACGTCGCCACCAACGCCGTTCGCAGCTGTGACTCAACCCGGGTATCCACCGAGCACGGCGCAGTCGAATTCACCCGAATGCGGTAGCGACCGACTTTCAGCGCCAGGCTTTTCATGTCGCCGATGACGCCGGCCTTGGCCGCGCAGTAGTCCGACCGGTTCGGCACCGCCCTCAACGCCGCGCCCGACGTGCGGCGACGACCAGGTGCTCAGTGGTTGAGATCGATCCAGACGGTTTTGAGGTCGGAGTACTTCTCAAACGCGTGCATGCCCTTGTCGCGCCCGAAGCCTGATTGCTTGAATCCGCCCCAGGGCAGCGAGATGTCAAGCTTGTCGAAGCAGTTGACCCACACGAACCCGCCGCGCAGCTTCCGGGCCGCTCGATGGGCGGCACTCACGTCACGGGTCCACACCGCCGCCGTCAAGCCGTACATCGAGTCGTTGGCGATCTGCATCGGGTTGTCACTGTCCCCGTAGGTGATGACCCCGAGCATCGGCCCGAACGCCTCTTCCTGAGCGATCCGCATGTCGTTACGGACGCCATCGAAAACGGTCGGGCGCATGTACGCCCCACCCGCCACCACTTCGGCCGCAGTCCCACCGGTCACGACGGTGGCACCCTCGGCCGTGGCGATGCCGACATAGTCGAGCAGCATCGCCAGTTGCCGATGGTCGCCCACCGCCCCGAACTCGGTGAAGGGCGCGAGCGGATCAGCCGGCTGCACCGACTCGGTCACCGCGATGACCTTCGCCAACAGTTCGTCCTT
This sequence comes from uncultured Actinomycetes bacterium, assembly GCA_963847945.1. GTDB lineage: Bacteria > Actinomycetota > Acidimicrobiia > Acidimicrobiales > Ilumatobacteraceae > JANMJD01. Next base: position 127,129 of record CAWKBX010000018.1, on the reverse strand, counting down.
GACCCGTTCGTGGACGACCACTCGCGATCCGGCGTTGCAGATCTGACCCTGGTTGTAGAGGATGCCCCAGGCGATCGCGTCGGCTGCGACATCGAGGTTGGGAGCGTCGGGCATCACCACGTGCGGGGTCTTGCCGCCACACTCCAGCGAGACGCGCTTCATGTTGCTTTCGCCGGCGTACGACAAGAAGTACCGACCGACCTCGGCCGAACCGGTGAACGCCAGCGCATCGACATCCATGTGGCGGCCAAGCGCCGCGCCTGCCCGTTCACCGAAGCCCGGCACGACCTGGACGACCCCCGGGGGCAACCCGGCCTCGACTGCGAGTTGAGCGAAGCGGATCATCGAGAGCGACGACTGCTCGGCGGGCTTGACCACCACGCTGTTGCCCATCGCGATCGCCGGAGCGACCTTGTACGCCGCCATCACGAGCGGGAAGTTCCAGGGCACCACCGCACCAACCACGCCGAGCGGCTCACGGGTGATCATCACCAGCGAACCGGGGTCGGTAGGCATCACCTCGCCCGTGAACTTGTCGATCGCATTCGCGTAGTAGTCGTAGCATCGGACCACTCCGCCGAGATCGTCGTTGCGGGCGTTGCGGATGCCCTTGCCCATGTCGAGCGACTCGAGCAGTGCCAACTCGTCGGCGTGTTCCTCGACGAGTTCGGCGATTCGCAGCATCACGCGGCGTCGTTCCTTGGGTGACGCGTCCGCCCACACCCCCGACTCGTACGCCGCCCGCGCTCCGCGTACGGCACGGTCGACGTCGGCCGTATCGCCCGACGCCACTGGAGCGAGCACCCGTCCGTCGCGCGGCGAAACCGCCTCGAACGTGGCGCCGTCGAGTGCATCGACATATTCACCGTCGATGAACGCCCGCCCCTCTGGCCGCAGCGTTGCGGCCCGGGTGATCCAATCGATGTCTTCAACAGCCATGGCTGCTCCTCAGGTGCGTTGCAGGAACGGGTCGCGTTCGTCGTCGGACAGGTCGATCATCACGTTCTTGGCGATCGTGTATTCCCGCAGCGCTTCGAGCCCACGCTCGCGGCCGTAGCCGCTTTGTTTGAAGCCACCGAATGGGGCGGCGGCGGCGACAGTGCGATACGTGTTGACCCAGACGGTGCCGGCGCGGATCGCCCGGGTCATCCGAAACGCTCGACGGATGTCGGACGTCCAGACCCCGGCGGCGAGACCGAACTCGGTGTCGTTGGCGATCGCGATCGCCTCGTCGTCATCGTCGAACGGGATCACGGTGAGCACCGGCCCGAACGCCTCGGTCTGGGCGATCGACATCGAATTGGTCGCATTGGCAAGGATCGTCGGCTGCACGAACAGACCAGCGGGATACTGCGGCACACTCGCCACGCCGCCGCCACAGGCCACATGAGCGCCTTCGGCCTTGCCGCGTTCGATAAACGCGAGGACGCGCTCGTACTGGGGGCGGTTGGAGAGCGGCCCCATCTGGGTGTCGTCGTCCATCGGGTGACCAATGCGGATCGTCGCAGTGCGCTGCGCGAGCCGATCGAGGAATGCGTCGTGGATCGAGCGCTGCAACAGCAGCCGAGAACCGGCGATGCACGTTTGGCCGGCCGCGGCGAAGATGCCCGACTGTACCCCGGGCAACGCCCGGTGCAGGTCGGCGTCGGCAAACACGATGTGGGGCGACTTGCCCCCGAGTTCCATCACCGTGCGGGTGAGGTTCCGGGCCGCGCCCGCGGCCACCGCGCGACCCGTCGCCGGGCCACCGGTGAGGCTGACCAGATCGATACCGGGATGCTCGGCGAGCATTCGCCCAACCCCCGGGCCGCTCCCGCTGATGACGTTGACGACGCCCGACGGAAAGCCCGCTTCGGCGACCAACTCGGCGAAGCGGAACACCGAGACCGAGCCGTACTCGGACGGCTTGATGATGGCCACGTTGCCGGCCGCCAGCGCCGGGGCAAGCTTGTTGGCGACGAACTGCATCGGTGAGTTCCACGCGGTCAACATCACGCAGACGCCAACGGGTTCACGCACGAGGTAGTCGAAGATGTCGTTGTTGTCGAGGGGGATGACATCGCCGAACAACTTGTCGGCCACGCCCGCGAAATAGCGGTAGTTGCGGGCGGCGAACTTCGTCTGCGAGGCGGTCTCCTTGAACAACTTGCCGTTGTCGCGCATCTCTAACACGCCGAGTTCCGTCGCGTTCGCCTCCAACAAGTCAGCGAGCCGATGCATCAGGTTCGCCCGCGTCTGGCCGTTCATCGAGCACCACGGGCCGTTGAATGCGGTACGGGCGGCAGCGACCGCAGCATCGACGTCGGACTCGCCTGCCTCGGGCAGTTCGGCCCATCGTTCGAGCGTGCACGGATCCTGGGCCCAGTATGTGGCGGCCGACGACGGGACGACCCACTCACCGCCGATGAACAGCCGCTCGTACCGGACCGGTTCGCTCGTGCTTGTCATGCTCAACTCCCTGCGATATTGCAGCGATATACTAGCGAGATGTTGCCGGTCGAGATTGCGCTGCTCCGGCGAGTGTGGTTTCCGGTCGCCCGTCTGCAAGACCTGAGCGCCGGGCCGGCGGAGGGGCGACTACTCGATGTCGATCTCGTCGTCTACGGCGGACCGGACGGGGTGACGGTCGCCCAGGGTATGTGCCCCCACCGCAACGCCAGCCTGGCGACCGGCTCCGTCGCCGACGGCACCATCGCCTGCCCCTACCACGGCTGGCAGTTCGCCTCGGGGAGTGGCGCCCTGCTGGCCGTCCCGTCGCTGCCGCCCGACGCGACTTTGCCGCGATGTTCGCTGGTGACGTACCGATCGCGCGTCGCCTACGGGCTCGTATGGGCGGTCTTGGACGAGCCGTACCTGCCGGCGTTCGAGATCCCCGGGTTGTCGCCCGACTGGTCAGTCGTCGTTCATCGCGAACTCACCTACTTCGAGGCCGCCGAATGGCACATCGCATGGGGCGAGGCAGCGTGGTTGCACTGCGGGTTGCGAGCGCTCCACGAGAACTTCGCCGACATGAGCCACTTCGGGTTCGTCCACCGGCCGTCGATGGGTGAGGTAGGTGCCCTGATCCCCGAGTACCGGGTCGAGCGTGACGGCTGGAACATGAACTATGTCGTCAGCAACCAACCGGCCCGCGACAGCGAAGGCGGCTCGGTCGCCGAGGTGGCGCTCGCTCGCACGAACTCCTACCGCATGACGTTGCCGTCGTTCACGACGATCTATTCGCCGCGGCGCTCGGGGCGCGACGCGTTTCGTCGCTCAGTTCGTCAGCCCGACGTCAACCGACGGCGAGCACGTCCGCAATTTCTGGGCTGCTGGCATCGATGCAACGATGCGCGACGAGTTCGGGGTGTCGATCATCGATTCGTTCGCCTTCGACAACCGAGTGACGAACGAGGACTATCCGGTCCTCGAAGCGTCTCGACCACGGGAGCAGCCGTTGTCGATGCGTGGCCAGATCTCGATCCGCGCCGACGCAGCGTCCGTTGCCTACCGCCGCGCCTACCGCGAGTTGTTGACGACGTTCGCCGATGAGGGCGGCTCTACCATGGAAGGGCTGGAACCATGACCATTGCCGATCGGTTCGGGGTGCGCGATGCCAACGCGCCGTGGTACGCAGGCATCCCGACGTTCGGCCGGGCGCCGTTCGTCCGACCCGGCGAGGTCCCTGACGGTCACGTCGCGATCGTCGGCCTGCCGGTCGACGAATACGCCACGTCGTCGCAACGAACGGGGATGCGTTGGGGACCGCGCCGGGTCCGCGAGGCATCGCTGCGCTGGATTCGCACTCAGGCAAGCGTGCCCGATGACGTGAGCCTCAACCCGTGGAGTGGTGCAATCACGAGTTGGCGCGAGCCGATGCCGATGGTCGACACCGGTGATGCGGTCGTCGTGCATCATGACCCGGCCGGCCAGATTGCCGCGATCACTGAGCACGTCGGCGCCGCGTCCCGCACGAGCGGACTGACGGTGTCAATCGGCGGCGACCACTTCGTCGGTTACCCCGCCTGTCTCGGGGTCGTCGAAGGGTGGCGGGAACGGCAACCAGGGCTGAAGGTCGGTTACCTGCAGCTCGACGCGCACACCGACTTTCTCGATTCGCGGCTCGGCACCGGTCACTTTCATCACGGCACGTTCGCTCGCCGGGTCAGCGAGATCCCCGAGATCCGCACCATGGTGTGGTTCGGCATCTCGACCGGCAGCGAACCCTCGCAGTACGAGATCATGCGCGACCGCGGATTCCGCGTGCTGACCGCCGACTACGTGCACCGGGTCGGGGTCGAACAATCGATGCGCGACGCGCTTGAGATTGCCCTCGATGGTGTCGACCTGCTGTATGTCTCGATCGACATCGACGTCGTCCACAACGGCGATGCACCGGCGACCGGTTCGTACGTGTTCGAGGGGCTGAGTTCACGCCAGTTTTTGCAGGCAGTACGGCTGTTGTCGTCGGTGGATCAACTCGTCGGGCTCGACCTGTGCGAAGTCGCGCCCGAGATCGATGGCACGACGAGCCACCGCACCGAGTTACTCGCCGCGTCCGCGCTCTACGGCGTTCTGTCGCCGCGATTGTTGCGTGAGGTCGACCGAGTTCCAGCCGACGACTTACGCAAGGTCTTCCTTGTCTGAAATGCCGATTTCAGCCGCCCTCTATGAACGGGCACTCGCGGTGATGCCCGGCGGCAACTCGCGCACCACGCTGTACCGCACACCGCATCAGATCTACGCCGCACATGGCAACGGGGCGTACGTCACCGATGTCGACGGTGTGCGGCGGCTCGATGTGGTGAACAATTACACGTCGCTGATACACGGGCATGCCCATCCCGCGGTCGCCGAGGCTGCTTGCCGGGCGGTCGCCGATGGCAGCTGTTTCGGCATGGCGACTGCGTCCGAGGTCGCCCTCGCCGAGTGTCTGCATGCTCGACAGCCGGCCCTCGAACGTATCCGGTTCGCAAACTCCGGCGCCGAGGCGGTGATGTTGGCGATCAAGGCCGCTCGAGCGTTCACCGGGCGACCGAAGATCGCCAAGTTCGAGGGTGCGTTCCATGGCATCGCCGACTTCGCCGAAATCAGCACCGACTCGACCCCGGACAACTGGGGAAGCCGATACCGGCCTGCGTCGGTTGCGGCGTCGTCCAGTTCTCCGCCTGGTGTCGCCGACGACGTGATCGTGTTGCCGTTCAACGACGCCGAAGCGACAACCGCATTGCTGGAACAGCACGCCGACACCTTGGCCGGCGTCGTGTTGGACCCACTTCCCAATCGGATCGGGTTCATTCCCGCGACGTCGGCGCTCATCGACGCGCTGGCGACCTTCCGGGACCGGTCGGGCGTGTTGTTGATCTCCGACGAGGTGATGAGTTTCCGACTTGCGACCGGTGGAGCTCAATCCCTCTTCGGATACACGCCCGACCTCGTGTCTCTCGGCAAAATCATCGGCGGCGGCTTTCCCGTTGGTGCGGTGGCTGGACGTGCCGATGTGATGGCGGTCTTCGACCCGTCGCGCGGCAAGCCGAAGGTGCCCCACGGCGGCACGTTCAACGCCAATCCGGTGACGATGTCGGCGGGCCTTGCAACGCTGCAACTGTTCGACGCAAGTCGAGCCGATCGGCTGAACGCGATGGGCGAAGGACTGCGGATGCGGCTGACCGAAGTACTCGCCTACGCGGGCCGCGGCTGGCAGCTGAGCGGGCTTGGCTCACTGATGCCGCGTCGTGCCGACCCGTGCGGTGTTGACCGACTATCGCTCGTCACGGCCCGACGCCGCTGACGCATCGCGGTTCGCCACGTTCACCCGCGCACTCTTCGACGCCGGAGTCATGACCGATGCCGGCGGAATGATCAGCCTCTCGACCGCGATGACCGAGGTCGAGCTCGATCTGATCGTCGACACGTGCGCCTCGGTCCTACAGTCATTGTGATGCCATCACCCAGTGCGCCCGGAATCCCGCTGAGTGCACAGGTCTACCAATCGTTGCGCGACGACATACTCCATCTCCGCCTGAAGCCCGGGCAAGCCGTCGTCGAACCCGAGTTGTCGCAGCGCTTCGGCGTATCGAAAACCCCAGTGCGCGAGGCGCTGGGGCTGCTCGTGCGTGACGGTCTGGTGCTGGTGTTGCCCCACAAGGGCTATGTCATCCGGCCCGTCGGCTACGACGACGTCTCGGAAATCTTCCGGCTGCGCGCCGTGCTCGAACCCGACGTCGCCGCGCAGGCTGCCCGTCGCCGTCTCCGCCATCACGTCACCGAACTCGAAGCGCTGCTCGATCGCGGGCAAACGGCCACCGAGATCCGGGAGGACGTGATTGCGTCGCTCGAGTTCCACCTGCAGTTGTGCGAGATCGCGGGCGAGAGTCGCACGGCACGCATCGTTGCCGACCTTGCCTTCGAGGCCCATCGCTTCTGGATGCTGCCGCCTGGCCCCGAACGCCAACTCACCGCAAGCACGTGGGCGCTCTACGGCGACATCGTGGCCGCCGTAGTGGCCGGCGATGCCGAAGGTGCTGCGAAGACGATGAGCGACGTGTTGGAGAACGTCAGGCGATACCTCGTCGAAGGTCTCGGACAGATCTAGTTCGAGCAGCGGAGGCACGCCTTGGATTGCGGATGGACATGTGTTGCGCGATGGCCGCCAACCTCACTATGGCGAGCGGGGGGTCGTGGCGTGATGTACTGAGGGCGAACAATCCTGACGGCCGGATAGGGACCGAACCGACGGTGCCGGCCCCGCGCCCGACAGAGCAAGCGAGAGGAGCGATCATGAGTTTCGACATACCGAGCCTCGGTGTTGACGAGGTGCTGGCGACCGCCCGTGACCGCACCGGAGGGCTCGATGACCTCGGCGATGGCCCGTTCATCGAGCCGCTGGGGCGCCTCGTTGACTCACTTGCCAGCGAAGGTCGGTTGAACGACATCGGTCGATACATCGCCAATGAGCGCATGCTGCTCCACACGGTCAACCGGCTCAATTACACCAACGACCGCCGCCGGTTCCCGAACATCACCGAGCAGAAGATCGAGCGCCCGGTCTTCATCATCGGGATGCCGCGCACCGGCACAACGATCTTGCACGACATCATGGCCCAGGACCCCGAGAGCCGAGCTCCACTCACCTGGGAGGTGATGTTCCCATCGCCGCCGCCGCAGCGCGCCACCTTCGAAACCGATCCCCGCATCGCCAGGTGCGCGGCCACATTCGATATGGGCGACTACCGGCCCCCGGGTTTCGACGCCATCCACCCAATGGGCGCCCAACTCAGCCAGGAATGCGTGGTGCTGATGGGCGACGCGATGTGCACACCGCTGTTCCACAACCAGTTCCGGGTGCCCACATTTCAAGACTGGGTCGACGACGAAGCTGATTGGGCGGCGGTGTACTCGACGCATTACCACCAGCTGCAGCACCTGCAGTCCGGTCTGGCCCGCGATCGATGGGTACTCAAGACCGGCGCCCATCTGTGGGGACTCGAACATCTGCTCGCCACCTATCCCGACGCCCGAATCGTGTTCACTCATCGCGATCCGGTGAAGTCGATGACGTCGTATGCGAGCCTGACGTCGATCGTGCGCCGGGTTGGCAGCGATCACGTCGATCCACTCGAGATCGCCGACGACTGGACCGCCCGCCTGCGCAAGGTGTTGCTCCACGGCATCGAGGTTCGCACGGCTCGTGAGTATCCCGACGCTGTGTTCTACGACATGTTCTTCCCCGAGTTCATCGCCGACCAGTTCAGCGTTGTCGCGAAGATCTACGACGCCCTCGGCCTACCGATGACCGACGTTGGCGCGGCACGCATGCAGGCGTTCATCGACGACAATCCGCCCGGTAAGCACGGCATCCACCGCTACGCGCCCGAAGAGTTCGGCGTCGACCCCGACCGAGTACGTTCCGAGTTCAGCGCCTATATCGACCACTTTGCCCTCACCCCGGAGGCTGCACAATGAGCGGTCCCGATACCGATGCCGAGACGATGCGGGCCTGGCGAGTGCATGAGTACGGCCAACCACTCGACGTTCTGCGACTCGACGTCGTTGCGGTCCCGACCCCCGGGCCTGGCGAAGTCCGAGTGCGGGCGCAGGCCATTCCGCTGAACCTCAACGACCTCGAGCGCATCACCGGCGGCAACATGATGGCGCCGCCGACGTTTCCCTACAGCCCCGGCATGGAAGCCATGGGGATTGTCGACGCCTGCGGCGAAGGCGCCGAACACTGGCTCGGGCGACGTGTGGTTGCCACCACCAAGCAGGCCTTCGGTGGATTCGCCGAGCGGGTGATCTGCCCGACCGGGGCGCTGTTCGACATGCCGGCCGACATCCCGCTGCCCGGCGCCGCCGCGCTGTACTTCCCGTTCCACCTCGCCTGGCTCGGCCTGATCGACCGCGCCCACCTGGTCGCAGGCGAGACGGTGCTGATCCACGCCGCGGCCGGCGGAGCGGGCTCCGCTGCGGTCCAGCTGGCCAAGCATGCCGGCGCACGCGTGTTCGCGACGGCCGGTACTGACGAGAAGGTTCAGCTGTGCCTCGATTTCGGCGCTGACGTCGCTATCAACTACAGCACGCAGGACTTCGCCGCCGTCGTACTGGCCGAGACCGCCAATCGAGGCGTCGATGTCGTCTTCGACAACGTCGGCGAGGCGGTCTGGGAATCATCGATCAAGTGCACGGCGTACAACGGCCGCTACGTCATGAACGGATTCTCGTCGAACAAGACCATCGCCGACCAGCCCTTCATCGTCCCGCGCCGCGTTCGCGCTGGCGAACATCTCGCTGTGCGGTGTGCTGCTCAACTACGCCGGTGACGACACGGTGGACTTTCTCAAATCCGCCTTGGGCTGGAACGTCGCCAGAACGGCGCTCGGAGCCCAGATCACCGCCGACCTCGTTGCGCTCGTACGCTCAGGGGCGATCCGGCCGGTCGTCGGCACGGTCGGCACGTTCGACGAGATTCCCGCGCTCATCGACGCAATGGGGAAACGACAGAGCACCGGCCGCACCATCGTGATGGTTGCCACCGTGATGGTTGCCACCGACTGAGCAGCAAGGCTGCGAGCGCCGACACCTCTTCGACGGTGCGGGAGCCTCGCATCCCAGGCTGGCGGACGGGCTACTGGGCGAGGCCTACGATGAAGCGATCCGACGCTAGGAGGTCTGATGTGGACAGCGACGATCTGGAACGTCTACTCATCGAACACACCGACGCATGGAACAGTCATGACATCGACCGATTGATGGGTCTATTCGCTGACGATTGCCTGTTCGACGCCTCCGGCGGACCCGAGCCCTGTGGCCGTAGGTTCGACGGTCTGGACCAGGTCAGGACCGCGTTCGGTGATGTGTTCGACTCCATGCCGGACGCTCATTGGGGCGATAGTCGTCATTTCGTGATCTCCGATGACTACGGCGTGTCGGAGTGGAGACTGATCGGCACTTTGCTTAATGGCAGTCAAGTCGATGTCCTCGGCTGTGATTTCCTCACGGTTCGTAACGACAAGATCGTTCGGAAGAACTCCTTCCGAAAACAGCGACCTCTGGCGGCTGACTAGGCAAACATCTCCCACCTGGAGACCGGGCCGGTTACCGGGCACGTTGGCAGGAACGCTCCGCCACCGCCTGCCCGAGGCGCCGCCCGCAGCGAAGGTCGATGCGGTCGCACCGGCGTGAGCACGTTCTGTTCCGGGCCATATCGTGTCCAACAACTCGACGATCGCAGTAAACAACGACGACCCGTCCGACATCATCGACCACACGATGGCCCCAGCTTCGTGGACCTTTGGCCCTGCCGGGGGCCGGCAAAAGCGGAGACAATCAGGCGGTGACCGCTCATCTGAGCAACGGCCTACTCCTCGGCTCCGCCGTGTCGGCGACACCGACGGGCACGCGGATCGATCTCGATGATGTTTGCAAGCGATACCGGATGGGCAGTACGACCGTGACTGCGCTGGAGGGCGTCAACCTGCACGTCGATGAAACCGCCCTTGTCGTCATTCTCGGCCCATCGGGTTGCGGCAAGACAACGCTCCTCAACGTCATCGGCGCGCTCGATACGCCGACGGAGGGAACGGTTCGGATCAACGGCAGCGATATCACCCACTCATCCCGGAGCGAGCGATTCGATGTTCGTCGGCACACCGTGAGCTTCGTGTTTCAGAGCTTCAACCTGTTCCCTGCCCTCACCGCTCTGGAAAACGTCCGCTTCGGTGCCGAGGTCGCTGGTCGCCCAGATGCGCGTGCGGCAGCGGCCGAAGTCCTCGAACAGGTCGGGCTGGGTTCGCGCATCCATCACTTCCCACACCAACTCTCCGGCGGCGAACAACAGCGAGTGGCCATCGCCCGCGCCCTGGCGACGGGGAACCCGATCCTGCTGGCGGACGAACCGACCGGTGAACTCGACTTCCATACCGGGGTGCAGATCCTCGAATTGCTGTGGGCCCAGGCCGAGGCCGGCAAGACCGTGCTTGTCGTGACCCACAACCGGGAAATCTCCCGCGTCGCAGATCGCGTCGTGGAACTGTCGAGCGGTCGGATCATCAGCGACGGGCCCCCGGCAGGTGGCAGGGCCGTTATCGACGACCTGCGGTGGTAAGGCGAGATCATGGCGGTGAGCCCGCGTCTCTGGCTGACATGGTCGTGGCGCGACCTTCGGCGACGCTGGCTGATGGTCGCCGCGATCGCGCTGATCATCGCCGTCGGCACAGGCGTCTACGCCGGCGTAGGTGGCACGACGCCATGGCGCTTGAAGTCGAATGACGCCAGCTACGCATCGCTTGGATTTCACGACCTGAAGGCGACGCTTCCCGAAGGTGGATTCGCCGCGGCTGGCTCGCTGCGCGCGGCCGTCGGCGACATACCGCACGCGGACTGGGTGGCCGCCGCCGAGGAGCGGCTGATCGTGCCGATCCAAGTCGACGCTTCCGTCGGTAACAAGGTCATCCTCGTGGCCGGTCAGATCGTCGGAGCTGAACCAAACGCCACGATCAACCGTTTGTATCTCGCCAGCGGCGTCGCTCCGGTGGCTGTCAGTTCCGGAATGACAGTCACCCTCGAATCGAAGTTCGCCGACGTGCATGGGCTCGCCCCGACCGGGACGGTTCGCATCAGCGGCGGGGCCGAGCTCCGCTACGCGAGTCTCGGCTACTCGCCTGAGTATTTCCGTGTCGTCGGGCGACCCGGAACGCTCACCACGGAGGTCGGCTTCGGTGTCCTGTTCGCCACCCTTGCCGACGTCCGGACGTTGACGAATCGCGTCGGAGAAGTCAACGACGTGGTGCTGCGACTCAATCCCGGAGCGGACGCATCGCTCGTCGCCGACGAGCTGCGCACCTCTCTGCGCCGGTCGGAGCGACGGTTGAGACCCGCGACGACGACATCGTCTACCACGGGCTCTACGAAGACGCTCGTAACGATCAGCAGACGTGGGACTTCTTCGCCATTCTCATCCTGATCGGCGCCGGGTTCGCGGCTTTCAATCTGATCAGCCGCCTCGTGGAGGCCGAGCGTCACCAGATCGGAGTCGGGATGGCGCTCGGTGTGCCCGCTCGCTCGCTCGCTATTCGGCCCCTGCTTGTCGGGATCGAAATCGCCGTGCTGGGAGCGATGATCGGAGTTGGCGTGGGCCTCGCCGCCGGCGCCGGAATGCGGGCCGTCCTCAAGGATTCGATGCCGTTGCCAATCTGGCTCACTCCGTTCCCTGTCGGTCGCTATCTCCGAGCGGCCGGCCTCGGACTGACCATTCCGCTCATCGCCACGATCATTCCGGTACTGCGAGCGATACGAGTCGACCCGGTCGATGCGTTGCGCTCCGTACCGGGCGCAGGTCGTCCAGGTGGACGACTGGGAGCCGGACTAGCGCCTCTGGCTCGGCATCTGCCGGGCCGCGTGGTGACATCGCTTCCGCTGCGCAATCTGCTGCGCGCGAGCCGCCGAACGACACTGACCGCTCTCGGCATTTCGGCTGCAATCACCACGGTCGTGGCGGTTGTCGGCATGTTCGACAGCGTCTTCGACTCAATCGATCGGATCGACACTCAGCTCACCGCGATGAGTCCAGACCGCCTGCAGGTCTCGCTTGAGCAGTACACCCCGGTATCGCTGATCGAGCAACGGTCACCCGTTGCGGCGAATCTGGTGAGCGACACGGAAGCGGGCCTGCAGATCGGATCACGACTCGTCGCCAACGGGACCGAGATCGACGCGTTCGTCGAGTTGCTCGACATGCGTACCGCCATGTGGCGACCCGCAGTCGCCAGTGGACGTCTTCCGACCGCAGGCGACGGGATCGTCTTGGCTCGGAAAGCAGCGAGCGATCTCGGGCTTGAGGTCGGCGATGTCGTGACGTTGCACCACCCGGTCCGAGAAGGCACTTCGTTCGTGCTCGTTGATACCGCCATGGTGGTCAGCGGCGTCCACGACAACCCCCTTCGTTTTCTCGCCTATCTCGATGCTGGCGACGCACACGTGTTCAATATGGACGGTCTCGCCAACCTCATCAACGTGCGACCCGCCGAGGGCGTCAGTCAGGATGACGTGAAGCGAGCGCTGTTCTCGCAACCGGGAGTAGCCACGGTCGAGACGGTCGGAGGGATCGGCCCACAGTACCGCGAGCAATTCGGCGCAATCAGCGGCATCTTGCGCATCCTCGAAACCGCTGCGTTCGCGCTGGCGTTGCTGATCGCCTTCAACTCGGCAAGCATCGCCATGGAGGAGCGCCAACGTGAGCAGGCGACGATGTTCGCCTTCGGTTTGCCTGTGCGCACGGTGATGCGCTTGTTGGTGACCGAGAGCTTCCTGATCGGAATCCTCGGCACGATCATCGGCATCGGCACCGGCTACCAGGCGATGAAATGGATCATCCACCAGTTCACGACCAGCACCGTTCCCGACCTCGGGCTGACGGCGAGGCTCGGCCTGAGCACACTCGCCCCGACGATCGTCCTCGGCGTGCTCGTCGTCGCCGCAGCACCGCTACTCGCCACTCGCCGCTTGAGCCGACTCGACATCGCCAGTCGCCTCCGCGTCCTCGAATAGCCGTTCCGAGCACCGTCCACCCAGCCACGCCGGACCTTGCCTTGATGCACGGCGTGGTGAAGCATCCCCACCGCGCAGACCCACACCGGCTTCGAGCCGGATCGGGCGCCACAAGTAATCGGGGGTACCCCGGCGAAGACCGAATTTGGAACGAGCCGGCTCAGCCACCACGACAATGACGCCAACGCCACGGTGCCAACACCGACCACGACGGACCGGAAGAACGCAACCCCCGATTCAGACGTCACGAGCCAACTGCTCGATGGGTGAGGACGCGATCGAGGAACTCGGTGGTCCGCTGCCACGCAAGTTCGGCCGCTGCGGGATTGTAGGCATCAGGGCGGTCCCACTCGAAGAACCAGTGCTCAGTATCGGGATACCGATGGAACTCGACTTCACGCCCTGCGGCGCGAAGTTGTCGTTCCTGCCGGGATACACCGTTCGGGCTGACGAACGTGTCCGACGCCGCCAGGTGGAACTGGAATGCGGAACGGGTTGCCGAGAAGTCTCCCGCCCGGACCGCGTAGAAGACCGTGGTTGCCGAGATGGGTGGGATCTCGGGGCGCGACTGTTTGGCGAGCCACAGCGCCCAGTGACCGCCCATCGAGAACCCGATCTGGCCGACCGGCCCCGGCCCGAACTGCGACCGTGCCCGATCGAGCTCCGCAATGATCTGGCGCCACCTCGGTGTCGACCGCTTGCGAGCACGCAACGACGCTGCCCGCTCGGCAGTCGAGGCGACTTCTCCGCCGTAGAGATCGGGGGCGATGACTCCGTAACCGCGGCTCGCAAGATCGTCGCAGATCCCGGTGATGACCGGCGTCAGCCCCCACCAGGCATGGAGCACGAGAACGGTCGCGAGCGCCCGGTCTTCGGGTGCCGCCAGATACCCGGTCTCCGTCGTTTCGCCGATCCGAGGCAAACGCGCCAACCGAAGCAACCAATCGGGATGCGATCGCGTGGCCGCCAGTGTCATCATCGTCGGATCGTGCGGGATGACGAGCGAAGAGCTGCCGACATCACCGTTCGTCATCGATCGGTGACAGGGTGACGCAGCACGGTGCGCATCTTGTCGGGGGCGCATCGGTTCGGATCGGTGAGGTAGATCTCGTGGTGATGGCCGCGCAACCGCAGGCCCTGGGCGGCGACGAACTCGTGCAGTCGAGCGATGTTGGGACCTTCCTCGGCGTAGGGGCCGTGATGCATGAGTTGCGCGCATCGGCCCTCATCGAAGGTTTCGATCCGTACCCGTGCTGCCATCGCAGGGCCGACCTTCCCGGTCATCTTTGCGGTAGCGGCTGCGGCGATGTCGCTGGGGACGTCGTCGGGTTGAGAGATCATCATCGTCCACTGCCACGCCGACCGGTTGGGCGATACAACGTCTTGTGATCGACGGTGCGGGGAGCACGCGCAACAGTCATCGGGAACCCTCCTTTCTCCTCAAGATCAGGCTGCCCGGCTCGATCGTGCCCGTACCAGAGCTGTTGGTCCTCTTCGACGGGTACCGAGGTCCAAGCGGCGGCGGAAGGGAACAAAGCCTCTACCTGGACCGCCGACGTTCCAAGCACGGTTGCGACGTGAACGCGCCATCGGAATCTGTGGTGGCATGGCTGCTCGCAGGCGATCCCGGCGAAGGCGTTGTACACCGGTGACAGCGCCCCCTGAGCAGCGCCCACATTGACCCCACTCTTGAGTACGAAGACGCCAGCTACTCGGAATTCGCCTGAGAGAACGGACGGGTCCGGTATCTGTCGGCCGACCGTCTGGGACTTTGCCTGCGCTGTCGTTTTGACACCTCGAAGCATGTCCCGCGACATGATGAAGTCGGCGGGAACGATTCCGAGCCAGCCGCTCAAGGTGAGCCACCACGGGGCGGTGGCCCACCTTGAGCGGAAGTGAAAGCGGGTCAACCCAACGCCGAGTCCTCCACGACCTGCGCATCGCCGTCCGCAAGACACGTATCGGCAGCTGGTCCTCATCAGCCGACAATCGTCGCAACCGTTGCGGCGACGATGGCGATCGGTACGACGAACCGCAACACACCACGGAGCAGACCAAGTTCGCGTCCGCCCATGTCCAACTCGTCGCCCAGCAGTCGCGGCGATAGCACCCAGCCGGTGAGGATGGCGAGGACCAGGCCACCGGCGGGGAGCATCACGTTCGAGGTCAGGAAGTCGATCAGGTCATAGACCGTGTCGTCGGCGAACCGCCTGATGAAACCGAGCGGGTGCCAGTCGGCCCAATGGTTGAACGACAACACCGTGGCGAGCCCGATGACCGAACACGCGATGGCACCGCCAACGACGGAGCGGCGCCGGGACCACCCGGTGAGCGCAGTGAGCACGACGGTGAACCCTTCGAGCATTGCAACGGCCGATCCCAACGCGGCAACAAAAAGCAGGAGGAAGAACCCGACGGCGACGAACCTCGCGCCCGGGACCGACGAGAGAGCGACCGGCATCGTGACGAACACGAGACCGGGTCCACCGGCTGGGTCGAGGCCATGAGCGAACACAATCGGGAACACCGCGAAACCGGCGATGATCGACACCGCAGAGTCGGCCAGCACCGAGATGACGGCGACCTCTTTGAGGCGCACGTTCGGTGGAGAGAACGCGGCGTAGGTGATCATCAGCCCGAGGCCAACACCGATCGAGAAGAATCCGAGGCCGACCGCGTCGAGAATCGCCGTCCCGGTGATGGCCTTCGGGACGAAAAGGAACCGCACCGCCTCGCCCAGATCTCCTTCGATCGACGAGTAGATCGCAAGGGCGATCAGTAGCACGAACAACAGGGGCATGAGGACCTTCATCGCCGACTCGATGCCACGCTGAACGCCACGGAGAACGACAGCCATCACCACCGCGAGGAACAAAAGTTGAGCGAACACCTGGCGGCCGGATGAAGCCAAGAGATCGTCAAACCGGTCAGTGACCACCGCAGCATCGCCGGACATACCGTTGAGCAGCGCATCACCAGCGTAGGCGAGCGTCCAGCCGCCGATGACGGCGTAGAAACTCAAGATGAGGAAGGCCGCCAAGGCGCCGAAGATCCCGCCGAGCTTCCACAGTGGCGAACGGGCTTCCGCGGTTGCAACGACGAGAAGACTGGTCATGGCGTCGCCACGTCCGCGTCGGCCGATGGCGAACTCGGCCATCATCAATGGCACCACCACGGCGACCAGCCCGACCCCGTAGACGAGCACGAACGAACCGCCACCGTTGGAGCCCACCTCGTACGGGAACTTCCACACGCTACCGATACCGACTGCCGACCCGATGGTGGCGAGGACGAACCCGGATCGGCCCGTCCACTCCTCGACGGGCGGCTTCGCATCTTCTTCGTCAGCCATGATCTATCGAACGGTAGTCATCGATGCATGCACGACCGGGTTGCCCTCGGCTCCTGACCAACTGACGCCGGGAGGAGTGTGCACCGCGCGAGTCGTGTCGCCGCTCTACCCTGCGAGGGGCTCGGTCGTGCGGGCATATTCGTCCTCGTCACATGCCACGAGGACCGAGCAGGTGGCGGTGCTGCTGACCGCGCTGGCCGTCGATCCGAGACGAGGGTGACGCAGGCCTGTAAGGCCGCGCGTGCCAAGTACCACCAGGTCAGGGGTGGCTTCAGTCAGGTAGCGGTGGATCATCGTGGTTGGTTTGCCGCGCTCGACGCGAACGTCGACGATTACTCCGGCCGCTTCGAGCCGCTGACGGACGCGGCCGGTCGCAGCATCGACATCGATCCGATGGTCATCGATGGCGAGGACAGTGATTTCAAGTTGGTCGACCCACGGCATCTCGGCTAGCACTTCGGCGACTTTGTTCGCGTGGGGTGAGCCGTCGACACAGATGACGACGCTGCGGACCGTTCGACCGTGACGGGCGATGAGAAGGGGGGCCGGCGGGTGAAGGAGCAGCCAATCCGCGGTGCTGCCCAGGTGGAGTGCTTTCAGCAGCCCAGGCCCACGCGGGCCGATGACCAGCAGGTCGCTGTTGCGGGACAGAGCAACGCGCGGATCGGCCTTGGCGGTGAGCTCGACGACCTCGGCGAACTGTGCTTCGGCGAAGGTCTCTCGAGGACGCAAAGGGTTCCACGCGTGAAGTTCCGTGTCTTCCAGAGGGAGCAACCCCGGGCTCTCGGGCATGTCGGCGGTTACGACCTCAAGTCGCCAGCCAGGCCAGCGATGACTGTTGATGAACAACCAAGCGATGTCGGCGGCTGGTGAACTGTCGTCACCAAAGACCAGCGTGCGGGGGTCGGTCATGAAGATGCTCCTCGGCGTGGTATGTGGTTCACCTAGCTGGCTGCGTGCCCTCGGCACATGATCAAGTCTTCCTGCGCGTCTGGCTACGAGATAGGGCCGAAGGGCCCTCGTGGTGCCGACCATCGGGCGGTGCGGCGAGGATCAAAGGGCGGTGGCAGACCGACGCTCATCTCCACAGGCTGAGGTCAACTCCGAACCAGCCCAGCATGAGGAGATCCGCCGTGGCTTCACTTTCGACGTCAACGAATCGAACCGCAGACCTGAACGACACCAAGGTCGACATCAAAGTCGTGTTGAGCGGTCTCTGGATTTCGATGCTCTTCGTGCTCGCGTACGTCGACATCTTCGGCTGCTGGCGAGCCGATGTGATCAGCGGAGCGCTCGCTGGTGAGATCCCCGGTCCCGGCTTCGAAATCGGCGAACGATTTCTCGCCCGGAACTGGCCGGGCCCTAGCTCACACGGGAGGGCTTCAGATGTCTAAGGCAAACAGAAAGCCGCGGCTTCCTCCCCACTGGTTCATCCGCTGGTTCTGGTTCACCCATCGCCGTGTCTTTCGGTTGACGCGCGGACGAGTGGGTCTGTGGCGGCCAAAGCGCGACGGTTGGGGTGCTATGCGTGTCACCACGATCGGGCGACGGACCGGAAAGGAACACAGTGTCATGGTCGGCTACTTCGAGGACGGGCCGAACCTCGTCGTGATGGCCATGAACGGCTGGATGGAGGGTGAGCCCGCCTGGTGGTTGAACCTACAGGCGCACCCCGATGTGCGGGTCGATCTCAAGGATGGACCTCGTCTGGTCACCGGTCGAGCGGCCGCGGGCGAGGAGCGGGAACGGCTCTGGTCACGCTGGCAGGAGATCGACAAGAACCTTGACGCGTACGCCGCCCGCCGGTCCATGGCGACAGCGATCGTCGTCTTCGAACCGAGGTCTGTGACGAGTTAACGGAAACGCATGGGCAACCCCCATGGAACTGAACGAGATCCGATAAGTGCAACGCACACCTCTACAACTGCTGATACCAGGGCGCAGAGTGAACCTCAGCGCGACCCTGTGCTGGTGAGATCGGTATCGCTCTTGGCCGATCCGCAGGCTGTCGACACCGCTGGACTTGCCGAACCCTGGTGGCTCCCCAGCGGGGGCTCACTCTTCAACTGGCTGGTCATGGCTTGTTGAAGCCTTCTGCTCCACGAACTCGATTGATTCAGAGCCGTCGGCGACGATGATTTACGGGTGTCGGCCGAGGAAGCCGGCGAGTCGATCGATCAACGGCGCGTCGTCGGCGACAGGCACGATCGGCCCGAACATTCCGGGGACCCGGATTCCCTCGTCGCCGTACATCCGGGCGATCTCGAGTGTCGTGAGCACAAGCTGGTCATCGAAGGCGGGCCGCTGATCGGTGGCCTTTGCGAGGTCCCACCCGTGGGTGACCACCTCAATCAACATGAAGCCGACGAGCGCTGCCCCGGGTGTGGCTCCCCACGGCATGTCGTAGTTGGCGTTGGTCGTTGTCGGGTCCTTCCACGCTGCGAGCATCTTCCGTCCGGCGTTGTCGAACGCGGCGACTGCGTCGTCGATTGTGAGACCGAGGTCGGCCGGCGGCGTCAGTGCTTCGGTTGCATCGGCGCTGGAGGGAATGGATGCGAACTGCAGGAGCCCTCCGACCATGTGCTCGATCAGCTTGCCGGCGCTCATCTCTTGGCACGGGGTCGGCGCATCCCACTGCGCTCCACGAATACGAGCGATGACTCGACTCGTCTCGGTGAGTGCATCTTGGAGGTACGCCATTACCGGTTCAGGTGAGTGGTCCATCAGCGGCACGTCATTCGACTTCAATGATGTGCATCGCGAACTCTTCCGCACACATGTCGGGTTCTTCGTCTTCGGAGTCGAGCGAGAAATCCATCGGAGAGGATCGATGCGGTAACTCGAGAACGTCCGGCGAGGTTCCGGTGCCTATCCGAACACCGACCTCATCATTGAGCTCTGGGTCGCGATCGAAGGTAGCGCCGAGGTACTCGGGAATGGTTCGCCGGCGGCGGCGGTCAGCGTCAGCGGTCACGAACTGATCATTGACCGGTGCTCTGCACCGAAATCAGGGTCCAAGGGCCACCCTGGTGGTGGCCAACGTCACGAGGTCACGGCGTCAGCCGTATCCCGAAGAGTGAGTGCGCTCCCGGCGCACTCGCTACGGGATGGATCGACGACGAGCTTTCACGCGCCTCGCTTGTCGCTACTTCGGAACCTAGACGCGGTGGTCACCAGGTCGGCGATGCTGGTCCGTGACGGCAGTTTCGAGATCAGCCGTGTCGATCGTCGTTGTCTCCGCGGACGATCGCGTGGTCGGCCGACAAAACGGGATAGGTCCAATGGTCCGGTCACCACCTGACAAGGTCCCCTTCTGATTGCTCGCCGCCCGAGCGAACCAGGCGTCGGCGGCCGTCCGACCCCTGTGAAAACGGACCGACGGCCCTAGTCGGCGGGTGGATCGCCGGACCAACATCAGGGCAGTCTCCCCGTGAGATCCCGTACGCAAGGGGCAGCGCTCATGACCACGGCAACACGTACGTCGGATATCACCGACCTGATCGGACGCGTCTGCGTCCCGCTTCACGGCGCCGACAACGACTATCACGATCTGCTCGACGCTGTCGGTGATCGCTCGCTGGTCCTTCTCGGCGAGGCATCCCATGGCACGCACGAGTTCTACCGCGAGCGCGCCCGCATCACCCGGCGACTGATCGAGGAACGCGGGTTCACCGCTGTCGCGATCGAAGGCGATTGGCCAGACGCATATCGGGTCAATCGCTACGTGACAGGTGCCTCAAGTGACGAGACAGCGGACCGGGCCCTTGCCGACTTCGTCCGGTTTCCAGGATGGATGTGGCGCAACCAAGACGTCGTCGAGTTCGTCGAATGGCTGCGGACCTTCAACGACACGAAAGAACCGGACCTGCGGACCCGGTTCTGTGGGTTGGACCTGTACAGCTTGAACGCGTCGATGGATGCGGTAGTCGCCTACCTCGACACTGTGAACCCCGCAGCGGCCGACCGCGCCCGAACCCGCTACTCGTGCTTCGGCGACGTCGCCGGCGACGGCCAGACATACGGCGCACGCGCCCACCTCCAACTCACGACGCCGTGTGAGAACGAGGTGATTGCCCAGGTCATCGAGCTCCGCCACTCGGCCGCCGACTACCTCGCTCGGAACGGTTGGGTCGGACGCGACGAGCTGTTCTTCGCCGAACAAAACGCCAAGGTGGTGCTGAGCGCCGAGCGCTACTACCGGGAGATGTTCACCGCGCGAGCTTCATCATGGAACCTCCGCGACCTGCACATGTCGGACACTCTCGATGCGCTCGTCGACCACCTTCGCGCCGAACTTGGCGTGGCCAAGATCGTCGTGTGGGAGCACAACTCCCATGTCGGTGATGCTCGGGCAACCAGCATGAGCCGCCGTCAGGAGTTGAATGTCGGCCAGGTCGTGCGCCAGCGGTACGGCGCCGAAAATGTGCTTCTCGTCGGATTCACCACTTATGACGGCACGGTGACTGCCGCGTCCGACTGGGGCGGCGACGCCGAGCGCAAGCGAGTCCGCGACGCGCTCCCCGGAAGTGTCGAGAGCCTGTTCCACGAGGTCGACGTCCCCCGCTTCTCGCTGAGGACGCGCGCCGATGAGACACTCGCCCACCTGCTTCGCCAGCCGAGACTTCAACGAGCGATCGGTGTGATCTACCGACCCGAAAGCGAGCTGATCAGCCACTATCTCGAGACCCATCTCACCGACCAGTTCGATGTCGTGATCCATATCGATCGCACGCTCGCGGTCACACCGTTGGAGCCGACGTCCGTCTGGGATCTCGGCGAAGCCCCCGAGACCTACCCCACAGGTATCTGACAACAAACGAGGTGTCCACGTTCACCGGAAAGTGAGGTTGTCGAGATGTTCGAGAATCGTGTTGAGGCTGGTCGCAGACTCGCGCTGCGGCTTGAGCATTTGCGGGGTGCCGATGCCGTAGTCCTGGGTCTGCCGCGCGGCGGGGTTCCGGTGGCGGCTGAGGTCGCCAAGTCCCTCGATGTTCCGCTGGATGTGATCCTGGTCCGCAAGCTGGGAGTGCCGTTCCAACCGGAGTTGGGATTGGGGGCGATCGGCGAGGACAACACCAGGGTGATCAACAATGAGATTGTGAGACTCGCCCGCGTCAGCGAACGGGATCTCGAAGTCGTTGAGCAGCGCGAACGTTCCGAACTTGATCGTCGAGCGAGTCTGTATCGAGGCAACCGGCGGCGGGTGCCGCTCGCCGGCCGTACAGCCATCGTGGTCGATGACGGCATCGCGACCGGCTCGACAGCGATGGTGGCATGTCAGGTCGCCCGGGCACATGGTGCCGATCGTGTCGTGCTGGCTGTGCCCGTCGCGCCGCTCGACTGGACCGACCAGCTGGGCAGCGCGGCCGACGAACTCGTCTGCGTCGAGACCCACTACCCGTTTTCATCGATCGGTCAGTGGTATCGAGACTTTTCCCAGACATCGGACCGAGAAGTGATCAATTGCCTCGATCTCGCTGCGCTCCGAACCGCGCCGTCTACGTCGGCTCCTTCCCGCTCGGATGACGATCGTGCCAGTGCGCGCGAGTCGACATTCGACGAGGAGATCGGGTTCAGTGTCGACGAGGCGCGCCTTGGCGGGCACCTCGTGGTTCCCATCAACGCTCGTGGCATCGTGGTGTTCGCTCACGGAAGCGGCAGTAGTCGGCGCAGCCCGCGCAACACCTACGTCGCCGAGATCCTGAACCAGGCAGGAGTCGGAACGTTCCTGTTCGACCTGCTCACTCGGGAAGAGGAAGCGAGCCGCGCCAACGTGTTCGACATCGAATTGCTCGCAAGGCGCCTCACGGGCGCTACGAACGTCCTTCGTTCGCTCCGAGCAGTGGGCGGTCTCGGAATCGGATACTTCGGAGCCAGCACCGGCGCAGCCGCGGCATTGTGGGCAGCCAGCGAGCCCGACAACGACGTCGAAGCGGTGGTGTCGCGGGGAGGGCGTCCCGACCTTGCCGGCGATCGTCTGCCTGACGTCACCGCCCCGACGCTGCTGATCGTCGGGGGAGACGACAAGGTCGTTATCGAACTCAGTCGTCAAGCTCACGCCCGCCTGCACTGCCGCAGCCGCCTCGCCATCATCCCTGGTGCGAGCCATCTGTTCGAGGAACCCGGGACGCTCCAACAAGCCGCCGAGTTAGCCAAGGATTGGTTCGTCGAACACCTCGAACCCGCCCACCAACCCACGTGATGTCAAATGATCGGACGCGAACGGGTTGTCCGTACATGGTCATCGGCCCAGGCCGAGCGTGGGGTTCGAGGGGACTTTCGCCGCGGCGCTTACGTGCTTTCGGCACTGATCGCGCCCCGATTTCGGGGCCACGGTGTCGATATGAATCCTGCTCGGCGATGGTTGCTCCTTGTTCCGTTACATATCGCCGCGTGCGGCGGGTCGGCCGACTCGTCGCCGACGACGATTTCCAACCCAACGACAACTGCAGCGGCCGCATCGTCAACCGTGCCGCCCAGCACGTTTGCAACGACCATCGGTCCGCTCACGACCTCGGCTCCTTCGACGACGCAATTTCCAGCGACCAGTCAGGCTGCGTCGACTACTTCCGTGTCGACCACCGCTGCACCGGCAACGACTGTCCCGCGTCTTGTTGATTCAAAGATCTACCTCCTTCGCGGTGAGCGGCTCGACATCGCCCATCGGCAGGTGGTGTTTCCGGCAGTCCTTCGCGGTGCGCTCACCGCGGTATTCGCTGGACCGACGTCGGCAGAAAAGACTGCCGGGCTGACCTCGACGGTTCCCGCAGGCACTCGCCTGTTGGACGTCACCTTGACTGATGGTTTGGCAACCATCGACGTGAGCAAAGAATTCGGGTCCGGAGGCGGCACTCTGTCGATGCAGGCTCGACTTGCGCAGGTTGTGTTCACCGCAACGCAGTTCCCGAACGTGGATCGTGTGAACTTCCGCATGGAGGGCGAAAAGCTTGAGATCCTCGGCGGCGAGGGTCTCTTGCTGACCGAGCCACAGACTCGGGCGACGATGAACCGGGAGATCACCGGAAGCGTGATCATCGACACGCCACGGCCCGGTGCGACGGTGCGCAGCCCGTTCGAGGTGACCGGCGAGGGAGACGTGTTCGAGGCGCAGTTCCCCCTTGAGGTGTGGGCTGGCGGCAAGATGGTTGCCTTTGTCGGGCCAGTGTGGGCTGGAGCGTGGGGGGTGTGGGGGCCTATCAAGGTCACCGTCACCGTCGACGCGCCGCCCGGCCCGATCGAGCTCGTCGGCTACGACCCTGGCGGATGCGGCACCGATCCCGAATGCCCGCCGATCATCAAGACGATGGTCCCGTTGCTCCTGGCCGAGTGATCAGGCATCGCTTCTCGCGACCGCATCCACCTAGCTTGCGACCAGGTGGACGAATGTTCGTCGGCGATGGAGCGCCCAAGGGACGTTCGGCCGGGCGCTGGGGACGATGGGCTCTACGCCCACCGACGGCGGACTCGTAACGTTCCGGACGTGAGACCAACAGTGGTGTTTGTCGTCGCCTGGGTCGTTCTCGCCGCGTGTTCGAATTCCGACATTTCCCCTGTCTCGGTGTCTTCTGCACCGGAGCCTCCAGCATCGACTCGCATCATTCTCCTCGGCGACGTGATGGTCGGACGAGATGTGGGCGAAGTCGCCGCCGCAGACCCGGAAAGCATTTTCGAACAACTTCGTCCCATTCTCATTGGTGCCGATCTCGTGCTTGCCAACCTCGAGTCGCCGCTCACAACTCGCCCTCACACTGCGGACGGTTTCGCGCTGGAGGCGGATCCGGCGGTGGCACCGCTCCTTGCATCGGCAGGAATCGATGTCGTTGGGTTGGCCAACAATCACGCCACTGACGCTGGGCCGGAAACGGTGCTCGACACCATCTCGGCGACGTCCGCCGTGGGTGTTCGCACCGTCGGCGCCGGCGCGGACGTGACTTCGGCCGCAGCGCCGCTGATCGAGACTGTCGGCAAGCTCCGGGTCGGGGTTCTTGCCTTCGACCTTGCCGGTGGCGTCCAAGCCGGCCGGGCAACCCCGGGTGTGAATTCATGGGATCCCAACACGGCGAGGCGTGCTGTCACAGACTTGCATGCGCAGGTCGATGTCGTGATCGTGGGTATCCACGGAGGTATTGAATATCTCCCGCACCCTGACCCGGTGCTGCAGCGTGTTGCCAACCAACTCAGCGAATGGGGCGCAGACATCGTCTGGGGTCACGGTGCCCACCTCGCGTACCCGGTGACGATCTCCAACGTTGGGCGACCCAGTGTGGTGGCTCCCGGGCTCGGCAACGCCCTGTTTGACCAGCACCTGCCCGGCACCGACTCGGGCACCCTTCTCGAAGTCCTGGTCGATGCGAACGGCGTCGTCGCGATGCGCACCGGGAACGTGGTGATCGATGCCGGACGCACGTCGTTCGGCGGCTGGGAAGACCCCGTTGGTGACGCTGTCGCGATGAGCATGGAGTGGTGGACCGCGGTTCGCCCGTTCACAGAACGTTCTTCCAGCGACTGCGCCGACCTCGATGTCGGCACGATCACGGCTCGGCTCCCCAATGAGTCCGCGGTTGTAGCCAGCGACTGTGGTTTCGTCACGACGCCTGCCGACACGGCGCTCGCCGAGAAGAACCAAGAACTCATCGTCGCCTACCGCCGGCCAGCGACCGCCGAGCTGCTGCATCGGGTGTTCCCGGAGCACGATTGGATCGATGCCGATGGGATGAGCGCTCACCTCGCCGTCATGGAACACGACGGACGAATGAGTTGGGGAGCGGCGACCATGCTCGAACCCGTTGGCACCGTGGAGGCCTGTTCGGGATCACTTGCTCTCGGATTCACGACACTCGATGACTCCACCGTCATCCGAGTCGGGGCGTGGACCTGGAGCGAGTTCGGTTTTCGCACCACGCCCTCATTGGCGGCGACGTCGATCATTTGCGCAGACATCGACCACGACGGATTCACCGAGCCGGTCGTGCAACGAAACGGCACGCCGCTCACGTCAGATGTTCAGATGTGAGGAAGGAAACCCCATGAACCAGTTCGCCCGTCGCTCCCGCGTCCATGGCGTCGCCCTCGTTGCGGCCGCTGCCATGCTCATCGCCTGCACCGATGGCAGCGGCGAAGCCACGACGACCGATGCGACGGTAGTTCCGGAAACGACGACGCATCCCGCCCTCAGCAGCACGACACCGTCGACGACCCAGCGGCCGACGACGACTACGACTACGACCTCCGCTGCGATGGTGACCGGGCCGCTGCAACTGCGCAAGCTCAATCCCTTCGCTGCGTACTCCTGGGTGCCGCCGCTCGCAGACGATTCGGTCTATGCAGGGCCGCCCACGCCGAAGTCGCTCAATGAGGTCCTCCTCGTCGACTTCCAGCAATCCGTGAACGACGACGCGGAGCTGACTGAGATGCTCGAAGCCCAAGGCTTCGCCATCCGGCCGGCCGGCTATGGACCGTACTTCCACAACGTCTACAAAGCGGCGGCGTATTGGTACCAGCCCCTGTTCGTGACGACCGACGCCGTGTACCACTCCTGGCACCTCGCCTTCGACAAGGTCTTGCGAGACATCGAGCAGCAACATCCTCCTGCCGATCCTCGAACGGTTCGTCGCCACAGCAGTTGCCAGCAGCACGTCTGCAGCAACAGCAACTTGCCGGCACGCCGCTCGCGACTCGATGCCGAGCGCGCCACGGCCTACTACGAAGCTGCGGCTGAGTTGCTCGGCCTCGACCTCGGCATGACGTCGGACCGCGTCAGCCGAGGAAGTCGACTTGGCACGCAAGGCCGTCGGCGTCGACCCGATCACCGATCTCTGGCGTCACCGAATGCAGTTCCACGTCACGAAGTTCGATGGCTGCGTCGACTACAGCCTGTTCCTGACCGCGCGGGCACTACACCCGCACCGCCGACCTGAAGCGGTACTTCGCCGGCATGTCGTTGCTCGGCCAGGAGTACTTCGGGCTCAGCGAACGCGCGAACGCGGCGCGTGCCCGGCCTGCTCGTCACTCGGGTGCTCGCCAACGATCCCATGCTCCTCGACGGACTGGAAGGCGATCTACGAGCCAACGGCCTTCCTCGTCGGGCTCGCCGACGACGTGACCCCGCAAGAGGTGGCTGTCGCAGCCGACGCGATCGTTCCCGGCTGGCGCGACGACCCGACGGCGATTGAGGACCTCGACGCCAGCGCCCTCGCCGACGCGGTGCTCAGCGCCCACCCGACCAAGCTCGATCCGGAGCGTGCCGGTATCCGGCTGATGGGCGCCCGCTTCACGCTGGACGCCTACATCCTCGATCAGCTCGCCTGGCCCAACGTCGGCACCGAGGAGCCAGCGGCGGGTTGACATCTCGGCCCTTGACGTCGCCGCCGCCTTCGGGTCGGAGCTGGCCCGCACCACCCAACTCGATGCCGGTGAGGGCGCCTACCGGAACTACGACCCAGCAGCTCGACGCGATGACGTCGCTGGTCAGCGTCACGCACAGCCCGATGACTGGGCCGGCACCGTCTATGACTCGTGGCTGGCGGCAATCGAGCCGCAATTCGCTCCCCGCGGCGCGGCGTACCCCGACTTCATGCGTACCCCTGCTTGGACGGCGAAGTCGCTTGCAGACCGCGCTCGCCTCGTACACCGAGCTCAAGCACGACACGATCCTCTACGCCAAGCAGGGCTCGGCGGGAGAGGGCGAGGGACCCGAGCCGACCGCCGTTTACGCCGCGCCATTGGGTTGAGCCCGACCCCGTGGCGTTCGCCAGGTTGGCCAGCACTGCCGCCGCTGTTGCGTGAGGGCATGAACGCACGTGGCCTGATCAGCGGAAACGATGACGAACTCCTCGACAGTCTTCATTGAACTCTCGACGTGGCTGGGCGGAATCGCGCACGCGCGAGCTCGATGGCCAGGTCGCCACGGATGAGGAGAACGCCCGTCTCGGACTCGATCGGATCTGAGCTCGAGTACCTGTGGTTTGCCTCGGCCGATGTCGATTCCGTCGAGGGGCAACCGATCGCCTCGAGCGAGGAAAGCGACGCTGTGGTCGCCGACATCTTTCACCTCGACGTTCAACTACCTCGAGCTCGGGACCGGATGGTCGACCCGATCTACGTAATCGTCCCGCTCGGCGACGGCCGATTCGAGCTGGCCGTCGGCGGAGTGTCGTCGTACTACGAGTTCCGCCGACCCACGACCGAACTACGGCTCACCGACGAAGAGTGGCGGGCGATGTTGGTCAAGGAGCCGATGCCCGTCGATCGACCGTCGTGGCAAGCCCCGTTCCTCGTCGGCGCAACCACCTCACCCGACCCGATTCCCACTCAGACCGTC
Source organism: uncultured Actinomycetes bacterium (assembly GCA_963847945.1). Taxonomy (GTDB): domain Bacteria; phylum Actinomycetota; class Acidimicrobiia; order Acidimicrobiales; family Ilumatobacteraceae; genus JANMJD01. The sequence goes on along the minus strand of CAWKBX010000018.1, from coordinate 99,434 downwards.
CCAACGTGACGGAACGAGGGGAGTATCACGCCGTTGTTCGACCCACTGACAAGCGGCGGCGGCGTCCCTCCGAGTGGCAAGGACCGTTCCGATGCCTCCAAGCACGGCTGTCAAGCACGGCAACCACGCTTGCAATCACGATGCGTCGCCGAAGGCTTCGCCAATGCACTGCCATCTACCAGGGACTTTTGTGGAGCCGGGTGTGGGAATCGAACCCACGACCTCATGATTACAAGTCAAGTGCTCTGCCAACTGAGCTAACCCGGCGCGGGCCCAGTGTACGACGCGGTCGCACTTGGGCTGTAGGCGGTTATTCCGTCGGCATCCGGTGCCGGGCGACTTCGTAGCAGGCGAGGGCGGCGGCGGTCGAGACGTTCAACGACGAGAGTCGGCCGAGCATCGGGATCGAGACGATCATGTCGCAGCACTCGCGGACCAGGCGCGACAACCCCGCCCCTTCAGCACCCATCACCAGGCAGATGGAGTCGCTGGCGAGATCGCCCAGCTCGAACAACGTCTTTTCGGCCTCGTCGTCGAGCCCGACGACCCACACCCCGGCCTTGCGCATTGCCTGAAGGGCGACCGGAAGCCCGGGGACGATGGCGATCGGCATGTGTTCCACGGCTCCGGCCGCGGCTTTGGCGACGGTCGGAGTGACGTGGACCGTGCGATGTGCGCGGCAACACGATGCCGTGGACGCCGGCCCCGTCGGCACAACGGATCAGCGCCCCGAGGTTGCCCGGATCGGTCACTCCATCGATTGCCACGATGAACGGGGGCTTGCCGGGGCGCTTGCGGGTCAGCGCCGCCATCTCGATCTCGGGCAGGGCTGAGGCCTTGGCCAGCACACCCTGGGGAGCCTCGCAGCGGGCCTGGGCATCGAGTTTGGTGCGCGACACCTCGATCACCGGAATGCGCATGTCCTGGGCGAGATCGACGATGTCCTCGATGATCTGGTTGCCTTCCAACTCCCGCGAGATCCACACCTCGCGGACCTTTCGACGACCGGCGATCAGCAGTTCACGTACCGCTTGCAACCCTTCGACCTGCTCACCGCCGAGGCCCTTCTCGGGCAACCGCTCAGCCGCGAAATCGGAACGTCCACCGCGACTGCCCGGGCGCGAGCCCCCACCCGAACGCGGCGGACCTCCGCCGGTACGACGCGCCGGAGCCCCGCCGCGAGGTGCGCCACCACGCGGAGCTGAACCGCCCGCGCCACGCGCCGACGAGCCCGACCCCGCACTCGGCCGACCGGTTCCCGCACCATTGGGAGCACCCGACCGCGGCGCACCCGACCGCGGCGCACCCGACCGCGGCGCACCCGACCGCGGCGCACCCGACCGCGGCGCACCCGATCGCGGCGCACCGGACTTCGGCGCACCCGACCGTGCCCCGCCAGATGACGACGGACGTCCACCGGTCGCCTTGCGGCCTCGTTCAGCCATGGGAGTTCTCCTCGTTCAACATCAATACACCACTCATCTTCAAACTTCTGGATTCGCTCAAGACATCATCTCGCTGTCTCCGTGACCGTTCGGCTGATCACGGCGACCGACCAGCACGCAATGCCCTCGCGCCGGCCGAGCGCCCCCAAGCCTTCGGCGCGGCGACCCTTGACCGTCACCGGCGCCCCGACCATCGCCGACAGTTTCGCTTGCATCTCATCGCGATGCGGGGCCAGTTTGGGAGCCTCGGCGACCACGGAACAGTCGACGTTGCCGATCCGCCAACCTTCAGCGCGCACCAGTCCGACCACATGTCCGAGCATCGCCATCGAGTCGGCCCCGTTCCACTGCGGATCGGTGTCGGGAAAGTGCTCGCCAATGTCACCGAGCCCAGCCGCCCCGAGCAACGCGTCGGTCACCGCATGGGCGACGGCGTCGGCGTCGCTATGGCCGTGCAGCCCGATGACGCCGTCGAACGTGCAGCCTCCCAACACCATCGGTCGAGCCGGATCATCGCTGAACCGGTGGATATCAAATCCCTGGCCACAGCGAACATCGAAGGTCATACCTGAGCAGTCAACCGGCCTCGCGCCCACACGAGGTCATCCGGGTGGGTGATTTTGCGGTTGTCCGGCTCACCGTCGACGACCACCACCCGGCCGCCCACCGTCTCGACGAGCGCGCCGTCGTCGGTTCCCTCTCCCCCGGTGGCATGGGCCCGCCGCAGCATCGAAGCTCGGAATGCCTGCGGAGTCTGCACTGCCACCAGCGTCGAACGATCAGGCGTCGACTCGACGACCCCATCCGCGGCGACGACTTTGATCGTGTCGGTGACGGCCACCCCCGGCAGCGCCCCGTCAGCCCCAGCACGGATAGCCTCGATGACCAGGGAAAACGTAGCCGACTCGGCAAATGGACGGGCCGCATCGTGGACGCAGATGATGGTCGCCGACGCCGGAACCGCGGCCAGCCCACAGCGCACCGACTCGCTGCGGGTCGCTCCACCGACCACCGCACCCGGCTCATTGGCGAAATCCGCGGGCACGACGAGCACCACGCCATGGCTCACCGATCGGGCGGCATCGATGGCCCAATCGAGTACGCGACGGCCACCGAGATCTTCGTATTGCTTCAGGGTTCCGAAGCGCCGGCCGCTGCCACCACCGACCACGATCGTCCATATCTCCTCGCCGGAAACGTCTTCACGCGCAGCGTCCTGTGACACAGGGCTCAACGGTAGTACGGTCAAGGCCGCCATGGCCCACGAAGACCTCCTTGCCAAGTCCGACTTTTTCGCCGGCGCCGATCCCGACGCCCTCCGCCAAATCGTCTCCACCAGCAGCGAACGCTCGCTGATCCGTGGCGACGTGCTGTTCAACGAGGGTGACGAGTCCGAAGGCCTCTACGTCGTGTTGCGCGGCCGCATCGCCATTGCCAACCAGAGCTTCGACAAACGCGAGAGCGTGTATGCCCTCATGGAGCCGGGTGATCTGTTCGGCGAGATGGGGCTCCTCGACGGCCTGCCCCGCTCGGCGATGGCCCGAGCCTTGGAGCCATCGGCCGTCCTCGCCATCCCGTTCGCCCCGGTGAAGAAGATGCTCACCGAGAACCCCGACATTCTCTGGGGCGTCACTCGGCTGCTCGCCGGCCGGATTCGGGCGATGGACGAGGCGCTCGCCGACTCGGTGTTTCTCGATGTCACCGGTCGCACGGCCAAGCGCTTGTTGGAACTCGCCGAAGGGGCCGACGAGTTCATCCTCCCGGTCACCCAGGAAGAACTGGCCGGGATGGTCGGGGCGTCCCGGGAACGGGTCAACAAGGCGATCGCCTCGTTCATCCGCCTCGGCTGGCTTGAGCAGCAAGACCGCCGTTACCGCATCATCATGCGAGATCGCCTGAGCCTCCGAGCCCGCTGAGGCTGGCCCCAGCAACCCTGGTCAGGCGTCGCGGCGCTCGACAAGCAGCCAGCCAAGCGCCACGAGCACGGCCACGAAACCACCGAAGTACAACCCGGCGTACAGCCGCGAGAACACCTCGGGCCCGGTTTCCACGTTCACGGCCAGCCGGATGCCCTGCTGGAATGGCAGCCACTTGCCGGCGTTATCGGCGATCAGCCCGAGCAAGCCGGCCAGGATCGGTTCAACGACCAGCGGAAACACCACCAGAATCGGAATCGCCCCCGCAGGTTGACGCAGGATCGCCCCGAGGCCGAAACCGGCGAGCGTGAACAACCCACACAGCAGCACCTGTCCGATGAAGGCGGTGGCGTTGACCCCAGGCTCGAAGAAGGCGATGTCGATGTCGCGGACCGAGAAGATCGTCTTGGCCACGGCCAGACACAGCGCCTGGGTCAACAAGCCGATACCCAGTCCGAACGCGGTCGTCACGACCACCTTGGCAGTCAGCACCCGCGAGCGCCGAGGCTCGCCGGTGAACGTCACCCGGATCGTGTTGTGGCGATACTCCTGGCCGATGCCGAGCACCCCGATCACCCCCGCCATGATCACGCAGATAAAGCAAGGACCGAGCACGACGGCCGTCATCGCGTCGATCGGATCGCTCCCCTGCATGTCGGCAAAGACTGCGATCAACGTCGAGATGACCAGCGGAAGCCCGATGGCCAGGCAGACCAGCACGATGTTGGACCGGGCCGACCGCAGTTTGATCCACTCGCTGCGAATGGCGTTGATCATCGCCCCACCTCCGGAAAGGTCGTCGACGCCCCAGGTGGCGGCGGAGGCGGCAGGGGCGTCCCGCGGCTCGGTGGCTGGTCCCCGGCAGACGAGGGAGCCGGTAGAGCTTCGGTGCGGTACTCCTGGGTGCCGCGGGTGAGTTCCAGGAAGGCGTCCTCCAGCGATCCGCTCTGCGGACTCAGCTCGTGGAGCACGATGCCATGTTTCGCGGCGAGTTCCCCGAGCTCAGCCGACGTCGCCCCGCGAACCTCGATCGAATCGGAGTCGGCGTTCGTCGTGACCGTCGCCCCTTGGGCGCTGATCAACTGGCCGAAACTGACCGACTGCGGGCTGCGAATCGTGACCCACCGTTCGGCGTATCGCTCGATGAACGATGCCGCCGAGCCTTCTTCGATCAACCGACCCTGGCCGATGACCACCAGGTGATCAGCCATCAGGGCCATCTCCGACAGCAGATGGCTCGACACGAAGATCGCCCGGCCCTGGTGAGCGAGATACGACAGGAAGTCACGAATCCAGCGGATGCCCTCGGGATCGAGCCCATTGGCCGGCTCGTCGAGAATGAGGACCTTCGGGTCGCCGAGCAATGCCGCGGCGAGCCCCAGACGCTGACGCATGCCCAGCGAGTAGGCCTTGGGCCGCACATTGGCGACCTCGGTGAGCCCGACCATCGCCAACACCTCGTCGATCCGGCTGGTGGCGATGCCGTTCGAGGCGGCAATGCCGCGCAGGTGCAGCCGGGCCTTGCGGGTGGGGTGAAGGTACGACGCGTCGAGCAGCGTTCCCACCTCGTGCAGCGGCCGCTCTAGTGCTCGATAGGAGCGACCGTCGAAGCGGGTCTCGCCGGCATCGGGCCGATCGAGGCCGACCATGCACCGCATGGTGGTGCTCTTACCCGAGCCGTTCGGGCCGAGAAATCCGGTCACCCGACCGGGCTGGATCTCGAAGTCGAGCCCGCCAACGGCGACCTTCGATCCGTACCGCTTGATGAGCCCCGAGACCTGTATCACGCCATGAACTTACTTGCACTGTGAGGGATGGGCGTGAAGCACCCACAAACCCGCTACTCTGTCGCTCAGAGTGCTCGTCAACCGCTACGAGTAACATCCCATGTTCACCAAAGTAAGCAACTACGGCGTCGGAGCGGTCTGACCCAGAGAAAGGAGCCTGTCGTGCGCGTGCTGGTCACCGGTGCAACCGGTTTTGTCGGTGCTCACGTCGTTCAGCTTCTCAGCGAGGCCGGTCACGAGGTCGTCGGACTTGATAGTCCCGACACCGTTGACTCCCTCGGTGCGTCGCTCGGCGTAGGAGTCGAGCGTGTATGGGCCGATGCCGACGATCTCGACAAGGTTCGCCGAGCCGTTGCCCACGTCGACGCCGTGTCGCATCAGGCGTTCCGAACGGGCCAAGGTGATGGCTTTGCCGATCTTCGGTCGTACGTGCGACACAACGATCTCGGCACCGCCACGTTGCTGACGGCCCTCCACGACGCGAACTTCGCCGGCCATGTCGTCGCCGGCAGTTCGACATCGGTGTACGGCGACGGGGTCTACGACTGTGCTGATCATGGTCGGGTGACGCCCGAACCGCGGCGGGCCGAAGATCTCGATGCCGGTCGGTTCGAACCTCGCTGCTCGATCTGCGGTGCCGACGTCGTCGCCGCGCTGGTCACCGAAGATGCTCCGGTGCGCCCTCGCGGGCTGGCCGCCGTCACCCGGGTCCATCAGGAGATGTTGTTCGAGGCGTACGCCATCGACCACCCTGGCACCACCGTGACGACGCTGCGCTACCACAACCTCTACGGACCGTTGATGCCGCGCAACTCACCGCTCGTCGGTGTGGCCGGGCTGTTCCGCAGCCAGATCGAAGACGGCGTGCGTCCCGAGGTATTCGAGGACGGGGGCCAGCGTCGCGACTTCGTCCACGTGACCGACGCCGCTCGCGCCAACGTGCTCGCCTTCGAAACCGCCGTGCCGTTCCACGGGGTCCTCAACATCGGCACCGGCCGGTCGGCCACCCTCCTCGAGGCCGCCACAACCCTGTGTGTCGCCCACGACAGCCGCCTGTGGCCCGCCGTGGTCGGCCGGTACCGTCCTGGTGCCTCACGTCACCTGTTGGCCAGTTCCACCCGTGCGCACGACGTGCTCGGCTTCCGGGCGCGCATCGGTCTGCACGAGGGAATGAGCAGTTTCGCCACCGCGCCAATGTCGGCGCCCGAGGCGCATCAACTCATCGGCGCGTGATGGCGCGGTGAATCGGTGTTGAGCGTGCTATACCGCTCGACGCCGTGACTTCACCGATCGACGCCGCCGTCGCCCCCCTCCTGACCGCGCTCGCCCCTCCCGGGGGTAGCGCAGTCGTCGTCGCCCCGCCGGGTACCGGCAAGACCACACGTCTGCCGCTCGCCCTGCTCGACGCACCCTGGGCCGCGTCGGGTCGCATCGTCGTGCTTGAACCCCGCCGCTTGGCGACCCGCGCCGCGGCGAGACGTATGGCCGATCTGCTCGGCGACGACGTGGGCGGCACCGTTGGCTATGTCACCCGCGACGATCGGCGGGTCAGTGCCCGAACGCGGATCGAGGTCGTCACCGAGGGCGTGCTGACCCGGCGGTTGCAACGCGACCCGGAACTTGCCGGTACCAGCCTGGTGATCTTCGATGAGGTCCACGAGCGGAACGTGCACACCGATGTCGGCCTCGCCCTCGCCCTCGACGCCCGCCGGGTGCTGCGTGACGACCTGCGGATCTGCGCGATGTCGGCGACGGTCGCCGCCCAGCGCTTCGCCGACCTCATCGGCTACCCCGACGCTCCGGCACCGATCATCTCCGTCGACGCCCAGCCGTTTCCGATCGATGTCCGCTGGATGCCCCGCCAGTCGAACCAACGCCTGGAGCCCGCCGTCGCCGCCGGGGTCGAGGCCGCGTTGCGGCGCGAGACCGGTGACGTGCTGGTCTTTCTGCCCGGCGTCCGCGAGATCACCCAGGTCGGGCAACTTCTTGCTCATCTGCGCGACGCTCAGGCCACCGACGTACATCCGCTGTACGGCATGCTGTCGAACGAGGAGCAGGATGCCGCCTTGCGACCCAGTCCGTCGGGACGGCGGAGGGTCGTGCTGGCCACCGACATCGCCGAAAGCAGTCTGACGGTCGACGGTGTACGCATCGTCGTCGACAGCGGCCTCGCCCGCGCCCCTCGCTTCGACCCGCGCACCGGCATGACCCGCTTGCAGACCATCAACGTGTCGCGAGCCTCGGCCGACCAGCGGGCCGGACGCGCCGGGCGCCTCGGCCCCGGAGTCGTATATCGGCTGTGGTCGAAAGGGGAGCAAGCGACCCGCCGACCATTCGGAGAACCCGAGATCCTGCAGATCGATCTCGCCAACGTCGCGCTCGAGTTGGCCGCCTGGGGCACGACCGACCCGACCACCCTGCCATTCATCGACATGCCGCCCGAACGCAACTTCGCCGACGCTCGGGAGCTCCTCACCCGGCTGGGGGCACTCGATGAGTCAGGACGGCTGACCCCGTTGGGCCGCGAGATGAACAACCTGCCGCTGCACCCCCGGTTGGCGGCGATGGTTGCCCGCGCCGCGGCCACCGGGCCGCAACGGGCCGGGTTGGCATGCGTGATCGCCGCTCTTCTCGAGGAGCGCGATGTGATGCGCGGCCGCCCCGACGAGGTCCCGACCGACCTGGCCACCCGGGTCGAGCTGATCGGCGACCCGAGCCGCCGTCACCCCCACGTCGACGGCCGGGCGCTGAGCACGGCCCGACGACGGGCGACGGAGCTGATTCGCCGAATCGACCTGCATGTGTCGGTCGCCGATGTCGCCGAGGTCCCCAACGTCACGGCGATGGCCGAACTGCTCGCCATTGCCTACCCCGACCGTCTCGCCGTCCGACGCGCTCAGGTCGGACGCTTTCAACTCCCCAACGGCACCGCCGCCTGGGTGCCGAGCACCGACCCCCTCGCCCACGAACCATTCGTCGTGGTCGCCGACTTGGAAGGCGACCGGCGCGAGGCGCGCATTCGGCTGGCGACGGCCATCGATACCGCCAGTCTCCGCGAGATCTTCGGCACGGAGGTGACCGAGACCGAGCGGCTGACGTGGGACACGCGGCGCGACGAACTGGTCGAAGTCGTCGAACGGCGCCTCGGTGGCGTGATGCTCGACGACATCTCCCGCAAGCCCGAGCCGGGGCCGTTCGTGATCGACGCGCTGATCAACCGGGTGCGCGAACGAGGCGTCGAGCGGGCACTGACGTGGAATCCCGAGGCGACGGCGCGGCGCGGCCGCGTCACGTTCCTGCATCGCGTCATCGGCGAACCGTGGCCCGACTGGTCGCTCCCCCATCTGACCGAGACGTTGGACGAGTGGCTCGCCCCGTTCCTGCTGTTCGCCCGGAGCCGAGCCGACCTCGAGGCGATCGATCCGGCAGACGTGTTGGCGGCCGGGCTCGACCATCGCCTATGGGCCGATCTCGATCGGCTCGCGCCGACCCATTTTTCCCGAGACAACTCGGCGACCGGCCGACGATTCGCGATCGACTACGACCATCCCGACCAGCCGGTGTTGGCGATTCGGGTGCAGGAGTTGTTCGGGCTGTCGCAGGGTCCCACGGTGGCCGGCGGGCGGGTGACGGTGCTGCTCCACCTGCTGTCACCGGCGGGACGTCCCGTGCAGATCACCAGCGATCTCGCCGGATTCTGGGCCGGTTCGTGGACCGATGTCCGTAAGGAGATGGCCGGCCGTTACCCCAAACACTCATGGCCAACCGACCCGGCCCGGGCCGACCCACCCCGCCGCTGATCGCCGCTGACCGAGCATCCGCCAGCACGCCCCTCTTGGAGCGCTATTTTGGCCGCAGGGGAAGATCGACCGCCTTCCTCATCCGAGGAGTAACGACATGACCAGTAATTCACGAGTGCTCGGCGCCGAAGCGATGGCGACTGCGGTACTGATGATCGGCGGCCTGGGCGCCGCAGTGCTCGGTGGTTCAGCCATCGGGGTGATCGGCATCGCCTTGGCGTGGGGTCTCACGTTCACCGCCGTGTCTCATGCCATCGGCAACATCTCCGGGTGCCATGTGAACCCGGCTGTCACCCTGGCAATGGTCGTCAGCCGCAAACTCACCCCTGCCCGCGCCGCGTTCTACGTCATCGGTCAGGTCATTGGCGCCGTGCTCGGCGGCCTGGTGGTGTGGGGTATCGCCAGCGGCGTCGAGGGCTGGAGCGCCCGCCACACCTTCGCCGCCAACGGTTGGGGCGACAGCGGGGGCAGCCCGGGCGGCTATGGCCTCGGGTCGGTGATGATGCTCGAGATCATCCTCACGGCGATCTGGGTGTTCGTCGCACTGTGCACCTCGGGGCGGGCCTTCTCGCCCGGTGCCCGCGGTCTCAGCATCGGCATGACGCTCGTGGTGATCAACCTGGTCGCAACCACCGTCGACAACGCCTCGGCGAACCCCGTTCGTAGCCTCGCCTCGGCGGTCTTCTCCGGCAGCGACGCCCTGAAGCAGCTCTGGGGATTCATCGTCTTCCCGCTCATCGGTGCCGTCGTCGGCGTGGTCGCCTGGTTGGCCGTCGACACCGCCACGCTTGAAGAGACGATGCTCGACAGCGACGTGACCCGCAAGATCCGCGACCTCGCCGATGGAGTCGGTGATCGGGCGGTCGGCGTCGTCGAAGATGCGGTTGACTGATCGCCTGACGCACCCTCCAGCCACGTTGATCGATCTCACGAAAGGTCTGCCCCATGGCTGATCCCGGGCCGTGGAGCCCGCCTCTCCCACCACCGACGCCCGTCGAGGCGTTCCCCCCACCTCAGCCTCAGGTCCTGCAACCCGCCGCGCTCGATCGCGATCGGCGCGTGGCCGACCGAGTCCTGGTAACCGAACCGGAGCCGCCGCCATCGCCCACTCCGGCGGAACGTCGCCGCCGGAGCATCTGGTGGCTGCTGGGGCTGCTGCTCATCGCCGGGGTGATCATCGGGATCGTCATTGCTCGGCGCGACAATCCGGCCACGACCTCGGCCACCTCATCGTCAACGACGCCCGACCTCGTCGGCGCGCCCGCCGCCATCACGCCCGTACTCCCCACCACGCTGGTGCCAGGATCCGAGTCGACCTTGCCGGTACCGAACGATCCGCCGGCATCTGCTCCGGAGCTCCAACCAACGACGGTCGCTTCGCCGGCTGCTGGCGAAGCGACAACCGTGGCGTCGGCCACCCCTTCCTCTGAGCCAACGGTCGCGGCGACGACGGCGTGGCCGAACGGAGTGGTGCTGACGGTCGCCACCGACGTTGGGGCCAGGCTGGTGTCGGAACTCGGTGAAACCCCCCTCAACCTGGCCGGTAGCGACAATGCCGTGTCGTTCTCCGACGGACCCGGCATCGGCGTGATGTACCAGGCCGGCCAGTACGCCACGGGATCGACCGACCCGAGCGACATCTGGCGGGTACGACCCGATGGTCGCCAAATCATTCTCTACCCGGCCCGGCGCGGCGAGACGCTGCGATTGCACGATGTGCGGGTCGTCAACGGCCGCCCCGAGGTGTTGTACAGCATCCGGCGACCCTCGGGCGGCGAGCTCCTGTATCTCGCCAAGCCGGTCCAAGCCAGCACCGTCGAACTGGCCGAGCTGAGCAACGGCGAGACCGGAACGGGCCGCCTGCGGTTCGGTGGTGACTTCATCGTTGGCGAAGCCAACAGTGGAGGCTCGACGCGCCTCTTCTCCGTCACCGCATCGGGACAGCCCGGCATTGACCAAGCGACGTACGGGATCGTGGAGTCGTCCCCCGACGACTGCTTCGAGTGCCCCCGGCACTTCGCGACCAACTCGACCGGAACTCAGCTCGGATGGATCGCCGGAAGTCAACTCGTCGTGGTCGACCGGGAAACCGGGGCCGAATTCGCCCGAGTGACGCTCCCCGAGAACCTCGTCGGCCCTGACGTCCTGTTCAACGACCTGCAGATCGGCGACGGAGTCGCCGTCGTCAACATCTACAGCGGCGACAACTCGCCGGCACAGGCTACGGTGATCGATTTCCGAGGGCCGGTTGCCACCGTCATCGAGTCACCGTTGGCCGGCTACGCCGACCTCGTGTGAGTCTCGAGTCTGAGCCTTCATCTGGGCCTCAAGTCCTCGCTGCACGACCGGAAAACGAGAAGTGACCCGGGGTTTCCCCCGGGCCACTTCTACGAATGATCGATGTTCATCCCATGCCGTCCCAGCCGCGGGCAGACATAGGCTCTTCGATCAGATCAGTAGTCTTCCATTCCTCCACCGCCACCCATCGGGGCGGCAGCTTCGGGCTTGTCGGCAACGACAGCCTCGGTGGTGAGGAAGAGCGCAGCGATCGAGGCTGCGTTCTGCAATGCCGAGCGGGTGACCTTGGCGGCATCGATGACGCCGAGCTTGACCAGGTCGACGTACTCGCCGGTGGCGGCATTCAGGCCGTTGGCGCCCTTCAGGCCCTTGACCTTCTCGACAACCACCCCGCCCTCCATGCCGGCGTTCTCGGCGATCTGCTTCAGCGGGGCCTCGAGGCTCTTGGCCACGATGCGTGCGCCGGTGGCCTCGTCGCCCGAAAGCTCCTCGACAACCTTGAGCACGGCGGCCTGGGCCCGGAGCAACGCAACGCCGCCGCCGGGGACAACGCCCTCTTCGATGGCAGCCTTGGTCGTGGAGACCGCGTCTTCGATGCGGTGCTTCTTTTCCTTCAGCTCGACCTCGGTGGCCGCGCCGACCTTGAGCACGGCAACGCCGCCCGACAGCTTGGCGAGGCGCTCTTGCAGCTTCTCACGGTCGTAGTCGGAGTCGGTGTTCTCGATCTCGGCCTTGATTTGGGAGATGCGACCCTTGAGGTCGTCTTCCGAACCGGCGCCTTCGACGATGGTGGTCTCATCTTTGGTGATGATGACCTTCTTGGCCCGACCGAGCAGGTCGAGCGTGACGCCGTCGAGCTTGAGGCCGACTTCCTCGCTGATGACCTGGCCACCGGTGAGAATGGCGATGTCTTGCAGCATGGCCTTGCGACGCTCACCGAAGCCGGGGGCCTTGACGGCGACCGACTTGAACGTGCCACGGATCTTGTTGACGACGAGCGTGGCCAGAGCCTCGCCCTCGACGTCCTCGGCGATGATGACGAGCGGACGACCGCCCTGCATGACCTTCTCGAGGATCGGGAGCATGTCGCGAACCGAGGAGATCTTCGACGAGACGAGCAGGATCATCGGATCGTCGAGCGACGCTTCCATCCGCTCCATGTCGGTGGCGAAGTACGGGCTGATGTAGCCCTTGTCGAAGCGCATGCCCTCGACGAGGTCCATCTCCATACCGAAGGTCTGCGACTCTTCGACGGTGATAACGCCGTCCTTGCCGACCTTGTCGATGGCGTCGGAGATCATCTGACCGATTTCCACATCGGCCGACGAAATGGCGGCGACCTGGGCGATCTGATCCTTCGAGTCGACGTCCTTGGCCAGCGCCTTGATGCTGGCGACGGCAGCCTCGACGGCGGCCTCGATGCCCTTCTTCATCGACATCGGGTTGGCCCCGGCGGCGACGTTCTTCAGGCCCTCACGGACCATCGCCCAAGCGAGAACCGTGGCGGTGGTGGTGCCGTCACCGGCAACATCGTCGGTTTTCTTGGCGACTTCCTTGACCAGCTCAGCGCCGATCTTCTCGTACGGGTCTTCGAGATCGATCTCCTTGGCGATGGAAACACCGTCATTGGTGATCGTGGGGGCTCCCCACTTCTTCTCGAGCACGACGTTGCGGCCCTTGGGGCCGAGCGTGACGCGCACGGCGTCGGCGAGCTTGTTCATGCCCGCTTCCAGGCCGCGGCGTGCCTGCTCGTCGAATGCAATGGTCTTGGCCATCGATGGTCCTCCGGTGGTAGCACTCTGATCGATTGAGTGCTAGCACTCTACGCCTTCGAGTGCTAACGAGGCAACATGCTCGGGCGGGTTACGCCGTCGCACCCGTCAATGCTGCGGCCAGATTGACCAGACGTGTGGCGATCAGAACCTCGATCTCGGGCTGGCTGGTCGAGCCATCGGCGGCGATCAGCATCGGGCCCTTCTTGATCAGGATTTCGGGCTCGACGACGACCGTTCCCCCGAGAAGCCCGAGGATCTCGACGAGATACCCCTGGACCTTGGGACCGCCGCCACCCGCGGATGACAGCACCGACGAGACCTTGCCGACGAGACCGTGGGCGCCGAACGGGCGACTGGCCCAGTCGAGGGCGTTCTTGAGTACGCCCGACGGCGCGTAGTTGTACTCCGGAGCGGCCCACAGGATCGCGTCCGCATCGGCAACGGCCGCTCGCCATGCCGCACAGATGGGCGGCAAGGTCTCGGGTGTGTCGAGATCGCCGTCGTAGAACGGCAGGTCGCGGATCGGAAACGGATCGGAGACGGCAAGCTCACCGGGTGCGAGGCGCTGGGCCATGCGGACGAGGCCGGAGTTCGAGGATTCGGCCCGCAGGCTGCCCGAAATCGCAAGGATCTTGAAAGTCACGGGCAGATGCTGCTGTCATCGTCACCCGTTCGCCAACTCACGTGACGTGTGACCGCCGCTCGGACATCACGGGCTCGACGCGCCTACGGTCTGGCAGGTGAAGATCGTGGTCGTCGGTGGCGGGGTATCGGGGCTTGGATCGGCGCTGGCTATGGCCCGAGCCGGCCACGAGGTGACTGTGATCGAGCGAGACGACACCGAGATGCCGCCGAGCGCCGATGCCGCATTCGAGTGGGACCGGCGGGGTGCGCCCCAGGTTCGCCACAGCCACGCCTTTCTTGCCCGACTGCGCAACATCCTGATCGCCGAGTACCCCGACATCCTGCGTGACCTGCTCGCCGAGGGCGCGACCGAGATCCGTTTCGGCGACGATCTGCCGCCGACGCTAACGGGGTTCGAACGACTCGACGACGACCACGAACTGACGATGATCGCCTGCCGACGCACGACCTTCGAGTGGGTGCTGCGCCGCCACGCGCTGGCCGAGGGCGCGGTCACCTTCCGCACCGGGGTCGGGGTGCGCGGTCTGAACACGACGAGGTCCGCTCTCCTGCCAGTCGTCACCGGGGTAGAGCTGGAAGACGGCTCCACGATCGAGGCCGACCTGACCATCGTCGCTGCCGGACGACGTTCGTCGGTCCCCGATTGGCTGGCGGCGATCGGTGCCAAACCGGTGCCTGAAGAGTCCGAAGACACCGGCATCGTCTACTACTCGCGGTTCTACCGGCTACTCGATGGTTGTGAGCCCCCGCCCCGCCGCGGTCCGATCGGTGGCGATCTCGGGTACCTGAAGTACGGCGTCTTCATGGGCGACAACCGCACATTCTCGGTGACGTTGGCGACGCCGACCGACGACGATGTACTGCGCAAGACGTTGTCGCATACCGATGCCTTCGACCGCTGCGCCCGTTCGCTGGTCGCCACCGCACCGTGGATGGACGGCCGGGCCGAGCCGTTGAGCGACCAGGTCTACGTGATGGCCGGCCTGCTCAATCGCTGGCGGGAATACGTCGTCGACGGGGCTCCGCTGGCCCTCGGTGTGCTCCCTGTTGGTGATGCCGTGGTGTGCACCAACCCGCTCTACGGCCGTGGCTGTTCCACCGGTTTCTGGGGAGCCCAACTCCTCGCCGCCGCCGTGGCTGCCCATCCGTCAGATCCCTGCAGCGATGGCCGTCGCTTACGATCAGGCGCTGCGCGACGAGTTGCTACCCTGGTACCGCTCGACCGTGATGCAGGATGCCGACGCGCGGCGGGTAGCCGCGTCGCTGCTCGCCGGAGACGATCCCGACGCCGACACCACCGATCCACGAACCTTCATGCGCTCGGTGCTGCGAGACGGGCTGCTGCCCGCATTGCAGGTCGACGCCGTGGTGCTGCGGGCCTTTGTGCGGACGTTCAACCTGCTCAGCACCCCCGACGCCATGATGACCGATCAGGCGGTCTTCAACCGCGTTCTCGCCGTCTGGCAAGACCGCGACAACCGCCCGGCAATGCCACTCCTCGGCCTGAAGCACCGCTCGGAACTACTGGAGCTCCTCGCCGCCTGACCATCCCACCGCACCATCACTTCTCCACCACCGCATGTCGGCCCCGCGCCTGACCCCTGGCCGCGACGGCCTGGAGGTCGTCGACGGCGGCGATCGCCGTAGTTCGTCCGTTACGTGTGTTCGTCGACGAACCGTATCTTCTCGGCCACCGCGAGCAGGACCAAGTGAAACGCCTCCGGCGGACGTCAATGGGCTCACGGTCCGCGATAGGCGTCGGAACGGTGCGCAACGGTTTCCACCCAGACGACTTCGATGGCGTCGTTGATGCGGTACAGAACGCGGTAGTTCCCCACCCGCGCCGAGTGGAGTCCGGCGAGGCTGATCCCCAACGGCTTGCCGACCCGATGGGGATTCTCGGCCAGCGGACCAGCGATGAAGACACAGATCGGATCCACAATTCTCGGCGGGTTCCGTTGCAAGAATCGTCTGGCCCGCCGCGACAGGTCAATGCCGTAGGTCACTGCTGGCGACGGCTCGGCAGCTCATCGTGAGGTAGATCCTCGCCGGTAGCGGCGAAATGTGCCCGATCAGCGCGCATGTCTTCGAGCGTCATCCGGGTTCGCTGCGGTGTTTCCCCACGTGCCCGAGCGGCATTGTCGGCGACGAGTTGATCGAGCAGGCCCGGAACGGACAGCCAGAAGATGGTGTCCTCGATCGCTTCATACTCTTCGACGGTCATCATCACGACGGCGGGTTTGCCGTTCTTGGTGATCGTGACGTGCTCGGAGTGCGCGGTGATGTCACCAATCACGGCACTGAGGTCTTGCCGGGCTTCAGCCAGAGTCAACGTCTTCATGCGCCGACTTTAGCGTGAATTCACGCCACATTAGTCAGGGTCCAACGGGCTCAGACCCGACGCTCGGCGAATCAGCCGCCGGCGACGGCGGGGATGATCGAGACGGTCTCGCCGTCGGGCACCTTGGTGTCGAGACCGTCGAGGTAGCGCACGTCGTCGTCGGAGACGAACAGGTTGACGAAGCGGCGCAGCTTGCCCTCGTCGTCGAATAACCGATCGCGGAACCCCGGATGCGCCTCTTCAAGCTGGCCGAGCACGTCGGCGAGGGTGTCACCCTCAACCTTGACGGTCGAGTTGCCGCCCGACAGGGGGCGCAAGGTGGTCGGGATTCGGATGGTCACTGCCATGGCCGAAACCCTACCGTGGCAGTCGGGAATCCAACGTGGTCCCCGGTTCGATCTCGGGTGGATCGTTGCGATAAACGCCACAGACTCCGGCGGGAATTCCGGCCCCGTGGATGGGGTTCAGCCGGTTGCCGTCCGGCCCGCAAGCGTGCGGCCCGGAGGCGTTCGCAGCAGCGCGGCCACCGCATCGGCCAATGGATTCGGATCGCCGTCAACCGCCTCGGCATAGACCTTGACCTTTGGCTCGGTCCCACTCGGGCGCACCTGCACCCGCTCGCCCGGCCCGCAGTGGAAGCGGAGCAACCCCGCGTCGGCAATCCAGGTCACCTCGGTGACCGCGCACCCGGCAATCGCCGTTGGCGGGGAGATACGCAGGGTTTCGACGGCGGCTCGGCCCGCGTCGGGAGCAAGCCGAACCGACCGTTCGGTAGTGCGATGACGCCCGAATCGGGTGGCGAGATCGTCGAGCAGCTCGTCGATCAGCCGGCCCTCGGCCTTGGCGGCCGAGGCGATGTGAGCCATCACGACCGCCGCACCAATACCGTCCTTGTCGACCGGGGCAGGGGTGACCAGATAGCCGAGTGCCTGCTCGTAGCCAAAGACAAACCGCAGGTCAGGTCGGTCAATTGCCGCTCGGGCGATCCACTTGAACCCGGTGAACGACTCGGCGTAGTGGACTCCTGCTGCCGCCGCCATCTTGCCGAGGAGGCTCGATGAGACGAGCGTCGTGACGACCAAACGATCGTCGCCCGACGTGTGGGCGAGCACGTAGTCCGCGAGTAGGCAGCCGATCTCGTCGCCGGTCAGCAGCCGCCACTCCCCCGTTCTCGTCGGCACGGCGACCCCGAGTCGGTCGGCGTCGGGGTCGTTGGCAAGGGCGATGTCGGCACCCGATCGACGGGCGAGTGCGATGACGGCGTCCATCGCCCCCGGCTCCTCGGGATTCGGGAAGGCGACAGTGGGAAAGTTGCCATCGGGCTCGAACTGCTCCGCAACCACCAGCGGGGCGGCCAGGCCGGCCTGCTCGAACGCCCGCTGCACCACCGCCCCGCCGACCCCGTGCAATGGCGTGTAGGCCACCGCCAACTCTCCAACGCCCGACGGCGCGGCCGGGCGCCGCCGCCCCACGCATGCGCTCGCATTCAGCATCGCCAGGTAGGCCTCTACGGCGGCGTCGGACAGGGTGACGATCCGCGGGTCGTCGATGGGGGCGAGATCCACCGACAGCGGCGCCGCAGCGATATTCCGGGCGATGTCGGTGTCGATCGGGCTGACAATCTGGGCACCCGAGCCCAGAAACACCTTGTAGCCGTTGTCGGCCGGGGGATTGTGACTGGCCGTGACGATCACCCCGGCGGCGGCACCTCGATTCATCGTCGTGAACGCCAGCACCGGGGTCGGCAGGGCGGCCGGCAGCATCCAGACCCGCAATCCACAGGCCGCCAACACCCGAGCGGAGTCGCGGGCGAATTCCTCACTCATGCGTCGAGCGTCGTAGCCGATCGCCACTCCCCGCTCGGCGGCGCCAGGCACCGAATTGAGCAGGTACTGCGCCAACCCCCACGATGTTTGACGGACCACCAGCCGATTCATCCGCATGGGCCCCGCCCCCATCTCGGCGCGCAAGCCTGCGGTCCCAAAGGCGAGTCGCCCGCCAAACCGTTCATCGACGGCGTCGCCGTCGCCAGCCGCGAGAAGAGCCGAAAGCTCGTGGCGCGTGACCGGATCAGGGTCGGCGGCGAGCCAGGCATCGATGTCACGGCGAGCAGTCATCACGCGTCGACCATACCGACGGGCGCGGCCCTCGCCCAGTCACCCATCCGCAGCCGACCTTGCCGGGTGGCCGAGGAGAGCGGGTCCCTCAGCGCGCTGAGGGACCCGCCGACTCAACGCTGGTGTCGGCCGACAGCTCGGTGTGCAGCCGGTGGCGGGTCTCCCCCGACGCGAACGACGCGTCGAGCGCTTCGACCTGCATCGTTGCGAGATCGGTCAAGGAAACACGGAGCTGTGTGTGGGCAATCGCCAGCTCGGTTGTCATGTCGGTCGCAAACATCCCCGGGTCATCGGAGTTGATGCAGACCCGCACCCCCGCCTCGCGCAGTTGCGGAAGCGGATGCTCGTCCATCGACTCGATCACGTGGAGCAGCAGGTTGCTGGTCGGACAGACCTCGAGCATGATGCCCTCGTCGCGCAAGCGAGCCACGAGCTGCGGATCTTCAAGACATCGCACGCCATGGCCGATGCGCACGGCACCCAGGCTGTCGAGTGCGCCCCGCACGCTGTCGGCCCCCTCGGTCTCCCCCGCGTGGGGTACCGAAGGCAGACCGAGGGCGCGGGCCCGGGCGAAGTGGGGGGCGTACGGCTCCGGCGGGAACCCGACCTCATAGCCTCCGAGGCCGATGGCAACCAGCCCATCGGGGACGTGGGCTGAGGCCAGGTAGTCGACGGTGAGCATCGAGTCGGGCATCTCGAGGTCGCGCGGGATGTCGATCACCCACGCCAGTTCGATGCCGAACTCGGCCAGCACCAGACGACGACCGTCGCTCAACGCCGCGCCGTAGTCGGCAGCAGGCATGCCACCCGTCAGGTGGGTGTACACCGTCGTAGTGATCTCGGCATAGCGCACATTGTTCGCCGCCAGATCGGCCCCAAGGGCAACGACCGCCGTCTGCAGATCGTCACCATCGCGCAGAAGTCGCAGGCCAAAGAAGAACTGGCGGGCGAAGTCGGGAAAGCCGTCGAATGAAAATTTCTCCGGCATCCCGTGCGGCCAGATCTCAGATGTGTCGGCCCCATGGCGGGCGGCGAGCAGCCCGACCGTCGTTGGACTCATCGAACCCTCAAGGTGACAGTGAAGTTCAACCTTGGGCATCGCCCGGATGAGGTTGAGGGTGCTGCCGGTCGTCAACGACGCGAACTCGGGGGCAGGCCTCATCAGACCAGTTTGCGGAGATCGACGAGCGGACGAGCGCCGACGTGGGAGATGACCTCGGCCGCCGCGATCGATCCGAGGCGACCGCATTCGGCCAGGTCGCGGCCGTTGGCGAAGCCGTAGAGGAAGCCGGCGGCATACAGGTCACCGGCCCCCGTGGTGTCGATGAGATGTTCGATCGGCTCCACCGAGACCGTGATCACCTCGTCGGCGGTGACGATGACCGAGCCATCCTTGCCTCGGGTGATCGCCCCCATCGTGCCATCGGCGCGCAGGGCGGTGACGGCCTCGTCGAACGTGTCCACCTCGTAGAGGGCAACCAACTCGTCGGAGTTGCCGAACACCAGGTCGCAGTTGTGGCGGACGAGGTCACGGAAATCGGCCCGGTGCCGATCGACGCAGAACGAGTCGGACAGGGTGAGCGACACCATCCGTCCCCCGGCATGGGCGGCGCGGGCCGCGGTGCGGAACGCCTCTTTGGCGTCGTCGCGGTCGAACAGGTAGCCCTCCATGTAGAGCACCTTGCCGTTGGCGACGATGTCGAGGTCGATGTCGCTCGGGCAGAGGAACGACGACACGCCCAGATAGGTGCTCATCGTCCGCTGGCCATCGGGGGTGACGACGATGATGCAGCGGCCGGTCGGCGTCTCGCCGTCGGGCTCGCCCGGGGCGAAGGTCACCCCGACGGCGCGCAGATCGTGACCGAAGACATCGCCGAGGTCGTCGTGAGAGACCTTGCCGACGTAGGCGGCGCGGCCGCCGAACGAGGAGACACCGCACATCGTGTTCGCCGCCGACCCGCCGCTCATCTCGATCGCCGAGCCAACCGCCTTGTAGAGGTGGTTGGCTCGTTCGGTGTCGATGAGCGCCATCGACCCCTTGACCAGGTCTTCGGATCGGAGAAACACATCGTCGCCATGGGCGATCACGTCGACAAGGGCATTGCCGATACCGACCACGTCGTACGCGGCCGAATCGGAGGAGAAGCGGTCCGCCGAACCACTGGTCATTTCAGGCACGGAGTCACGCTACTCGCGAGACCGTGCTCGACGTAGGCCGCCCCTCAGTCGGTGGGGTCGATGGCCCGAGATCGTTGCAGGGCCACCCGTAGCTCGACCAACTCCCGATCTCGGTCGGCGATCGCCCGATCTCGGTCGGCGATCGCGTCGTCTCGATCGGCGATTTCGTCGAGGAGGTGATCGGCACGGTTCATCTCGTCGACCAGCCAGCGAAACGGATCGTCACCGGGACGGACCGTCCGCCCGCCCGGGCAACACACTGCGAGTCGGTGATCGAGCGTCGTAAAGGTCAGTTGCAGCGCCGGGCTGTACGTGCCGAGGGCATTCGATTCGTCCCAGTCATCGCCGCCAGCATGCACTCGCACGATGGTGTCTCGCTTGGGGTCGAGGATGTACACCTCGCCGACGCCGAGCCGCAGCAGGCGGGTGCAGCGGCGACGAATCTCGGCCTTGGAGTTCGAGGGCGAGAGTATCTCGACGCATGCTGATGGCACGGGCCCGTCGACGCCGGGCGTGTAGCGGCCGAATGACCGCCCGGCCGCACCGGGAATGACCATGATGTCGGGTGCGGTGTGCGGCCCGCCGTCGTCGGGCGAGAACGGCACGTTCCCAGTGACCAGGTTTCCCGACCCGGCCAGCGTATGGCGGGCGGCGTTGAGGAGCGTGATGCTCCAATCGACGTGCGCGGTTGACTCCATCAAGGGGTTCTGCTCCTCCCCGGGCAGATGGGCGTAGTCAACCGCTCGACGCTCAGTCACAGCAGAAAAGGTATCGCGTTCCATCGATCTCCCGATCGGTTTGTGGTGGTGGGTGCTGGGGAAGCAATCACGACCATACGCGCGGGGTGCGTCAGGGTTCGTCGGCCGGCGGGCCGGGGGCTGGTCGGCTACTGCCGATGTATCGGGCCGTCGTGCGGTAGCGCAACGGCGCCGCGTCATATTCCTCCAAGACGTGGGCGATCATTCCCGCCAGTCGGGCGATCGAGAACATCACCGCCGGTGCCGTCGCCGGCAAGTCGGCCACGTAGCTGAGCGCGCCAAGGGCGAAATCGACGTTGGGGGCGACCGGAAGTCGTGTCGCCGAGACATCGAGGAGGTGTTCAACCCGAGTCAGACGGGAAGGATCACCACCGAACCGACGAATGGCCGCGAGCAAGGGTGTTACTCGCGGATCACCCGACTTGTAGACCTTGTGGCCGAAGCCTGGGACCGGTTCGCGTCCGCGTGCGATACCCGCCAATCAGGTCGTCGACGGAGCTCCGTTCGGTCTCGATCAGGAGGTTATGGACGGCGTGGGCCGCGCTGCCGTGCATGGGGCCCGACAGCGTGGCGAGAGCTGCGGCGAGACATGCCGACAACTCAGCGCGCGTCGAGGCGGCGACCCGCGCCGCCAGCGCACACGTCGCCAGTTCGTGATCGGCGAGCAGCACCAATACCTGCTGCACGATGGCGATCAATCGTCGGTCGGCGACGGTGAACCAGGTCTGCACGACCCGCTTGGCGATCGAGCCGGCGGGTGGCGCCCCGAGTGCCGACGGGCCGACGGCAACCAGCATCTGGGCGGTCATCAGATTGTCACCGCCATCGATCAGCCGCCCGGCCCCGAGCATCGCCGCGCCGAGGCGATTGAACGCCGAGCCGCCGACGGAGATCGCCGCTCGGGCCGCCGCGGCGTGCACCGGCTCGGGCAGGACCCACGGCCCGGCTACCGGTCGCAAGTCGCCGGTCCACAACAACTCGGCCACCTGCTCGAACGTGCACGACTCCGCCAGATCGACGACGTCGTGACCGCGATACCGCAACCGGCCTTCACCGATCTCGGTGATCGCCGTTTCGATCTTGAGAGGTACGACCGAGGCCCCCGACGAGTCGGCGCGGCGGTGCAGCCCAGCCAGGGCATCTACCTCCTCAGCATCGAACAGCGAGCTGCGACCGTCGAGTCCACGAACGCGCTGCACCCGGCCGCGGCTCACGTAGGCATACAGCGTGGCAGGCTGCACCCCCAGTCGACGGGCGGCTTCGGCGGCAGAGATCAGCGTCGTCATCGAACGTCTCCTTGATCAATCAACATTGACTGAATCAATATTGATTCTGACAGATTCCGAGCGGACACTGAGCTCATGGCTGCACTGATCGAAGTACCTCGGGGACTCACCGGCGTCGTCGCCGCATCGACCAGCATCGGCGATGTCGATGGCGAGGCGGGCTACTTCCACTATCGGCAGTACGACGCCACCGAACTCGCCCGCACCTGCACGTTGGAGCAGGTCTGGCACCTCGTCTCCCGCGGCACCCTTCCCGACCCCGCCACGGCGGCCGACTTCCGCCGACAGGTCGGCGACGGGCGAGTTCTCCCCGACGTCGTCGGCGCGGCGCTCCCAACCCTGGTGGCCAGTGGTGCGCCGCCGATCGATGTGCTGCGGGCGGCGTTGTCGCTCGCCGGTGCCGCCCTCGGCGTACGCCCGACGATTGAAGGCCCGGTCGGCGAACACGAGGCGCTCGGCTTGCGACTGGCAGCCATGGCCCCGACGATCGTCGCCGCCACCGCCCGCCTGCGAGCCGGGCTGACCCCGTTGACCCCCAACCCGTCGCTCGGCCATGCTGCCGACTACCTGCGGATGGTCACCGGTGACGTCGCCGAGGCGAGGCTTGCCCGGGCCGTTGAGCAGTATCTGATCCTCACCGTCGACCATGGATTCAACGCCTCGACGTTCACGGCCCGGGTGATCACCTCGACCGGGGCCGACGTACCGGCGGCAATGGCCGGGGCACTCGGGGCATTGTCGGGGCCACTCCATGGTGGGGCCCCGAGTCGGGCGCTCGACGCCCTCGACGCGATCGCGACCGTCGGCGACGCGCGCGAGTGGGCTGAGGCCGAACTGAGTGCCGGACGTCGTCTGATGGGCTTCGGGCATGCGGTGTACCGGACTCCCGATCCCCGCTCCGGTCTGCTCCGCGAGATCGCCAAGGCCCTCGGCGGTCCGACCGCCGAGTCGATTCTCGCCGCCGAACCGGTGATCGTGGAGGTTCTGCGCCGGCATCACCCAAACCGGGTATTGGAAGCGAACGTCGAGTTGTACGCCGGCGTCGTCATGGAGCGATGCGGCCTGGCCCGAGACCTGTTCACCCCCACATTCGCGGTGAGCCGCATGATCGGCTGGTCGGCCCACATCGCCGAGCAAATCATCGATGGCAAGCTCATCCGCCCGAGCGCGCTCTACGTCGGCCCGGCCCCCGACCGGTCAATGTTGGCCGGTTGACGAGCAGAAATGCGCCTACGCTGACGGGGTGACTTCGACCGACAATCCGTATCGCCTGGCGCGCTCCGTCGTCCCCCGACACTACGAATTGGAGCTGGCCCCAGATCTGGGGGCCGCCCGATTCGACGGCACCGTCACGATCGCCCTCGAGATCACCGAGGTGGTGTCCGAGGTCGCGTTGAACAGCCGGGAACTCGGCATCGACTCCGTGAACGTCACCCAGGGTGGCGCCAACATCGGCCACACCTATCGACTCGACGACGACACCGAGCGGCTGATCATCTCGCTCGAAGAGGCCCTACGCCCCGGGAACGCCCAGCTCACCGTTGGTTTCTCGGGCATTCTCAACGACAAGCTGCGTGGGTTCTATCGCTCGACCTACAAAGACGCCGACGGCCACGAGCACGTCATCGCCGCCAGCCAGATGCAGCCGACCGACTGCCGCAGCGCCTTCCCATGCTGGGACGAGCCCGACTTCAAGGCCACCTTCGGCGTCACCCTCGTCGTCGCTGACGGACTGACGGCAATCTCCAACAGCCAAGAGATCAGCCGAACATCCCAAGCCGACGGCCGCGTGGCCGTGAAGTTCGCCGACTCGATGGTGATGTCGACCTATCTCATCGCCTTCATCGTCGGGGAACTGGAAGCGACCGACCCGGTCGACGTCAACGGCACCCCGGTCCGGGTCGTCCACGTGCCGGGCAAGGCCCACCTCACCCAGTTCGGGCTCGACTGTGGCGTGTTCTCGCTCGACTGGTTCGAGAAGTACTACGACATCCCGTACCCGGGCACGAAGGTCGACCTCGTCGCCCTGCCCGATTTCGCCGCCGGGGCAATGGAGAACGTCGGCTGTGTGACGTTTCGCGAGAACCTGCTGCTCGTCGACCCGGCTACGAGCACCCAGACCGAGCAGGAGACCGTCGCCGACGTCGTCTGCCACGAGCTTGCCCATATGTGGTTCGGCGACCTGGTCACGATGCGCTGGTGGAACGGCATCTGGCTGAACGAAGCCTTCGCCACGTTCATGGAGATCGCCGCCTGCGAAGCGTGGCGGCCCGATTGGCGGCGATGGACCACGTTTTCGTTGGAACGCACCGTGGCGTTCGATACCGACTCACTCGAATCAACCCGCTCGGTCGAGTTCGAGGTCAACTCCCCCGACGACTCCGAGGGCATGTTCGACGTGCTCACCTATCAGAAGGGCGGCGCCCTGCTACGGATGTTGGAGCAGTACCTCGGCGTCGACGAGTTCCGCGACGGCATTCGCCACTATCTCCGCACGCACTCGTACGGCAACACCGAGACCGGTGACCTGTGGGATGCGATCGAGCATGTCACCGGTCAGCCCGCCCGCCGGCTGATGGACTCGTGGATCTGGCAGCCCGGTTACCCATTGATCTCGGCGTCGCTCGTCGGCACCGAGATCGTCCTGCGTCAGCAGCGTTTCGGGTTCAGCGATGTCACGGCGTCCGACCCGCAGACATGGATCGTGCCGATCCACGTTCGCCAGGTCGCCGGGGGCAGCGCGGCATCCAGCGACGACACCGGGGTGGTCGCCGCCATCCAGGACCGCAAGGTCCTGTTAGAGGGTGATTCGGTCCGCGTACCGCTGATCGCTTCCGATGCCGTGGTGGTCGTCAATGCCGGCGGGCACGGGTTCGTGCGGGTCAACTACGACGATTCGCTTCGGGCTCGGCTCGGTACCGCCGCCCTGTCGGGGCTCTCGACGATCGAGCGGTATGCGCTGGTCGACGATGCCTGGGCCTCGGTCGTCGCTGGCCGCTTGAGCGCCGACGGGTTCCTCACCCTCGCCGAAGGCTTCACCAACGAACGCGAACTCCAAGTCTGGCAAGCCCTGGCGATGGGGTTGCGCGGCTGCACCCGCCTGGTAGACGGCCCGGCGCTCGATGACCTTCGCGCTCGCATCCGCAACTTGGCCAAGCCGGCACTCGACCGTCTCGGCTGGGAACCCCAACCCCACGAGGGTGACCTGACGAGCAAACTCCGCGGGGTGTTGATCGGAGTGGTTGGCGTGCTCGGCGGCGATCATGCGACGCAGAACGCGGCCCGCGCCCTGTTCGACCTGGTTGCCGCCGGTGGCGACATCGACCCGGAGCTGGTGTCGGCCACCACCGCCGTGGTCGCGGCGACGGGAGATACCCGCGACTACGAGCGGCTCCTCGACGCGTTCCGCACGGCAACCACCCCCCAGGAGCAACTCCGCAACCTGTACGCGCTCGCCGAGTTCGACGATGCGGCGTTGATCGAGCGGACGTGCGAATTCGCCATGTCCGGCGAGGTTCGCACCCAGAACGCGCCGTTCCTGCTGAACCGCTGCATCGCCAACCGCAATCACGGTGCTGCGGCGTGGAGCTTCGTGCGCAAACACTGGCAGCAGGCCAACGACACCTTCCCCATCGCCCTGATCGCCCGGATGATCGACCCGGTCAAGCTACTCAATCTGCCCGAGCAGGAAGCCGACGTGCAGGGCTTCTTCGGGGAGCACGCCATCCCCCAGGCCGCCAAAACCCTCGATCAGATCCTCGAGCGTCAACGGGTCAACGTCACGCTGCGGACCCGCGAGCACGACCGATTCGCCTCGGCGTTGGGCGGCCGGTGAGGACGGCGGCATCGATCCCGGTCGAGACGTTTGCGTTAGCCGCCGATCGCGCTCAACTCATCGTCCGCGGCCCATACCGCGAGATCGAGTTGCGCCACCCCGACGGCACGCGGACGGCGCCGAGCGCCGCCACCCGGCTCGACCTACCGGTTCGGAATCGCCTCGGCAAGATCACGTCGGCCACCGGTGACCATCTCGCCGCGGTCGAGTTTGGTGGCCTCGACGAATCCAGATCGTACGCCGTGGTGGTCGACGGCGCCGAGCGGACCGTGATCACGACATTCACGCGCCCGCCGGGGCGCCTCGTCGGCTCGGTGGCGACCGTCTCGGACCTCCACGTCGGCCAGCGACGCAACGGCCGACTGCCGCGGGTGCAGGTGCTCGCCGAAACCGGGCCGGTCGACCACCACGCCGGTCACTCGATGGCCTGCCTGCGGGCCGCGGTCACCGAGATCAACCGGTGGAATCCCGACTTGGTCCTGGTCAAGGGCGATATCGCCCACACCAATGTCACCGAGGAGTACGACCTGGCGTTCGGCGAGCTGAGTCGGCTGACCGCCCCCCTGATCGCCACGGCCGGGAATCACGACGGCGGCGACTACCAGAGCGCCGACTTCGGCTCCGAGGCCGCCCGCCTCGGCCACGCCGCCCAACCGCTACACATTCACGATCTGGGACCATGGCGCGTTGTCGTGGCCGACACGGTGGTCGCCGGCAAGCGCATCGGCACGCTGACGACCGTCGGCGAGGCGATCATCCAGGCCTGCCAGGAGTGGACCGGCCCATGCCTCGTCGCCCTTCATCACCAACTGATGCGCCGGGCGGTTCCGCACTATGTCCCGACCGGTATCCCGTCCGCCGAGGCTGAGCCGTTTCTGCGCCGGTTGCTCGACGTCAACCCGCAGGTGTTGGTGACATCGGGACACACCCATCGGCACCGGGTGCGACGGCACGGCTCGATGATCGTGACCGAGGTCGGTTCCACCAAGGACTACCCCGGAACGTGGGCCGGCTATGAGCTCTACGAGGGCGGCGTCATCCAAACCGTCCGACGCATCGCCGACGCCGAGGCGCTGATGTGGAACGAACGAACCCGCCAAGCCGCGCTCGGCGTATGGGGATGGTGGGCACCCGGCACACTTGCCGACCGCTGTTTCAGCCACAGCTGGTAGCCCGCGCCCCCCTCGTCTCCCGCGGGGTCACCTCCGTCTCCCGCAGAGATTCCCGCTTTTCCCTCGTCTGCGGAACCGGAGCGCGCTTCGACCAGAATGAGGGCAGATTTCCTCGCCCCGGCGAGCCGTCCCGAATTTGTGAAAGTCAAGGAGCATTCCATGCAGCTCAAGCCCGGCGCCCGCCTTCAGAGTGTCACCTGCGATACCAGCGTGATCGTCGTACGGGCCCCCGCCGGTGACGTCGATGTCCGCTGCGGCGGGCACCGTATGGTTGCCGCCGGCACCGCCGCCGAGCGGGTCGACGCCGTCGGCGACCAGGGGGCCGGTACCCTGATGGGCAAGCGGTATGGCGGCGACGAACTTGGCATGGAGTTGTTGTGCACCAAGGCCGGCCCCGGGCAGCTGACCATCGGCAACGAGCCGATCCCGCTCAAGGAAGCCAAGCCGCTCCCTTCGTCCGACTGACCGCCGCCTCTCGGAGCGTTCAGCACGCCTTCGCGCAGAGCCCGCCGCCCAGTACCCGGTCGTCGTCGGCCTCGTAGAGCACGATGCTCTGTCCGGCGGCGATCATCCGCTGCGGAGTGTCCCACTGCAGGTTGCCGAGGTCATCGATGACCCCTCGGCGGGGGTCGCCGTGCGCGGAGCACTGGGCGAGGACCGGCCCGTTCACCGACTCATCGCACCAGCTCATCCCTGTGATCCGCAGCCCCGGTTCGAGCAGGTCAGCTTCCGAGCCAACCACCACGGTCGCCGTGGCTACGTCGATGTCGACGACGTATCGCCGCTTCGGCGCACCCGACAGCGCCAGTCCCCGTCGCTGCCCGGGGGTGACCAACTCGATCGCCTCGACGGTACCCAACTCCTCACCGGCGCGATCGACGACTCGTCCCACCCGGAAGGGGATCCGCGTACCGAGGAACGTCTCGCGCCCCCCGGTCGAGGTGATGAAACAGACGTCCTGGCTGTCGGGTTTGGCGGCCGTGCGCAGGCCCATCTCGGCCGCTCGCACCCGCACCTCGGCCTTGGTCATCTCGCCAACCGGAAACAGGGTGCGCGACAAGGCGTCCTGCCCGAGCATGTGGACGACATAGCTCTGATCCTTTGCCCGATCGACGCCCCGGCGGAGCTCCCAGCGACCATCGGTCTCGACCACCCTGGCGTGGTGCCCGGTGGCCACCGCGTCGAACCCGAGCACGTCGGCGCGCTCCAGCAACCGGTCGAACTTGAGGTGACGGTTGCATTCGATACACGGGTTCGGGGTCACCCCGACGGTGTGCGCCCGCACGTAGGGCTCGACGACATGGGTGTTGAACTCCTCGGTGAAGTTGAACACCAGATGGTCGATATCGAGTTGCTGGGCGACTCGCCGAGCGTCATCGACATCGGCCACTGAGCAGCAACCGGTATCGCTGTCGCCGCCCCAGAGCCGCATCGTCACCCCGACAACCTCGTGGCCGGCGTCGCGCAACAGCGCCGCGGCAACCGACGAGTCGACCCCGCCGCTCATACCCAACAGCACCTTCATGAGGCCAGCGCTCCCTGTCGACCCGCCCGCAGGCGATCGACCATCGGGGGAATTACTGAGAGGGCATGGTCGATATCGGCATCGGTCGTCGTGGCACCCAGCGAGAACCGGACCGCGCCACGCGCCCAGGCCCGGGGCACTCCCATGGCTGCCAGCACGTGCGACGGCTCCATCGCCCCACTGGCGCACGCCGATGCCGCGCTGGCAGCAAATGCCCTGTTCATCGAGCATGAACAACAGTTCCTCGTTCTCGCAACCCTCGAAGCAGAGATGGGCTGACCCGGCGATCTTGTGCTCCCGGTCGACCGTCTCGCGGACCCCGCGCAGGTGCGCCTGCAATCCATCGACAAACCGATCCCGCAGCACCGCGATCCTTGCGACGGAGGCAGCCCGTTCGGCATGGGTGAGCGCCAAGGCGGTTGCCGCGGCGACGATTCCGGCCACGTTGTGGGTACCACTGCGCCGATCACGCTCCTGGCCGCCGCCCTGCAGCAGCGGCTCGAGGTACACCCCGGGGCGCATCCACAACACGCCGACACCCTTCGGGCCGCCGAACTTGTGCGCCGACAATGCCATCAAGTCGACCAACGGCGTGAGCGTCGCCAGATCGAGCCAGCAGGCGGCCTGCACCGCATCGGTGTGCAACGCCGCCCGCGGGGCGAGCCGACGGACCAGGGCGCTGACGTCGGCCATCGGCTGCACGGTGCCGATCTCGTTGTTGACCGCCATCACCGACACGACGCTGACCTCGTCGTCACCCGGGAGTTGCAGCGCCTCGGCCAACGAGTCGAGATCGACTCGGCCGATGGCGTCGACTCCCACGACTCGGCCACCGGTGTGTTCCACCACGTGGAGCACGGCGTGATGTTCATTGGCCGGGCAGACGGCGACCCCACCCGAGCGGCGTAGCGTGCCGTAGATCGCCGAGTTGTCGGCCTCGGTGCCGCACCCGGTAAACACGATCTCGCCGGCCTTGGCCCCCATGCACTCGGCCACCAGATCGCGGGCCTCGTCGAGCGCTCGGCGGGCATCGCGCGATGCCCGATGGGAGCCCGAGGGATTCGCAAAGCGCTCCGAGAGGAACGGGAGCATCGCCTCGACCGCCTCGGGCCGCATGGGCGTGGTCGCCGCATGATCGAGGTATGTGAAGCGGGACTCAGCCATACGTCCGAGGCTACCGGGGCCGCCACTCGTGCCCGGCGGGGAAATCGTGCTGTACTGCCACGATGCACGGATACGACCCGGCAACCTACGGCGACCGCTTCGCCGACATCTACGACGATTGGTACCCCGATCCCGAGGGTACCGACGCGGCGGTCGCCGCGATCCGAGGGTGGACCGCGCCGGGCGACGCGATCCTCGAACTCGGCGTAGGAACCGGGCGGTTGGCGATCCCCCTGGCGGCCGCCGGGCGGCTCGTCTGGGGTATCGACTCCAGCGCGGCGATGATCGACCAGCTCGCCGCCAAGGCAGGCGGCAACCTGGTCACCACAACGGTGGGCGACATGGGCGCAGACCTGCCGCCCGGCCCATTCCACCTCGTCTTTGTCGCCCTGAACACCTTTTTCGGCCTCCCGACCGCCGAGGCGCAGGCGGCATGCTTCGGTACCGTCGCCAGCCGCCTGCGCCTCGGCGGTCGGTTCGTGATCGAGGCGTTCGTGCCGGCGACCGAGGCAATGCCCGCCGGGGCGGCAATGGGATCATCCGACCGGATCGAGGTGCGGTCGATGACCGTCGATACCGTGGTCCTGTCGATCAGTCGCTTCGACGCCGACGATCAGCGCGCCGAGGGTCACCATGTCGAACTCCGCCACGGCATGCCGGTCATCCTGCGACCCTGGGCGGTGCGCTACTCCACCCCTGATCAGCTCGACGCGATGGCCGCCGCCGCCTGCTTGACCCTGGAATCGCGTTGCGGGTCATGGACAGGTGAACCGTTTTCGGACACCAGCACGCACCATCTGAGCGTGTATCGCCGCGCCTGAAGGAATGTTTCCCCGACGAGCCGATCGGACCACGCAGAATGCCCGCGAAACGTCACCGCGTCTCGTATCCTGAGTAAACGAATGAGCCAGCTTCGACTCAACCCCCTGAGTGGCAAATGGGTCACGATCGTGTCATCACGCGCCGAGCGTCCGACCGATTTTGCCCCACGCACGTCCCGAGTCGATGCCGATCCCGATCGCCCCTGCCCGTTCTGCCCCGGCAACGAAGAAGCGACCCCGCCGGCCCTCGAAACCGTCGATGACCACGGGGGATGGCGCGTCCGTATCGTTCCCAATCTGTTCCCGGCATTCGAGGGCGACGACTGCCTGGCGGTCCGCAACCTCGGTCCGGTCCATGTGCAGGCCGAAGCGAGCGGCATCCACGAGGTCTTCGTCTTCTCCCCCGAGCACTCGGCGAGTTTCCGCACGATGGGCGACAGCGACGTGGCGGCGATCATGGCGGCCCTGCGTCGCCGGTTCATCGAGCACGCCGGCACCCCGAACGTCCGCTACACCCAAGCGATCGTCAACCAAGGCCGCGAAGCCGGGGCGTCGCTGTCGCACCCCCACGGTCAGCTCCTCGGCATGCCATTCGTACCCGGCGACATCGTCGAAGAGGAGCGGGCCTTCGCCCGGTTCGACGGCGGTTGCGTGTTGTGCACCACCGTCGAGGCCGAACTCGCCGATGGGGCCCGGGTCGTGCTCGCCAACGACGAAGCCGTCGTCGTCTGCCCCTTCTGGTCGGGTACGCCGTACGAGATGCTGGTCATCCCCCGGAACCACGAGATCCACCTGCAAGACACCACTCCCGACGCCCTGGCCATGATCGGCCGAGCGTTGCGAGACGCCCTGGCCACCCTCGACCGGGCAAACCCCGACGCGGCCTACAACGTCGTGTTCCATACCGCCCCGCACCAGCATGGTGGCCCGTTCCACTGGCACATTCACGTGTGGCCCAAGCTGCAGTCGGTGGCCGGTTTCGAACGGGGTACCGGCGTGATGATCAACATCGTCCCGCCCGAGCACGCCGCCGACGCCCTACGTCGCGTCGCCCCCGTCGCCGCCAGCTGAGAACTCTCACCGAATGCCTCGTTACCTGTTGCGGTAACGATCGACTTGGCGGAAGTAGGCGTCGAGCAGCGGGCAGCGTAGACGTGCGACGAGCCGATCCAGAGCCGTTGAGACCAGAGCCCCGTTTAGACCACGTCGGATGCTTGAGCCGGGCAGGATGCCTCGATCTGCGGCGGGGCGAAGCCAAGCGCTTCTCGCAGCCGTTGCAGGTCATCGCCGCCTTGGTGGCGTCCGAAGCCATCGACGACGCGCTCCTGAGCGCGGGTTAGATCGAGCGGCATGCCCGCCCGCTGCGTGACATCGATGACCGCGACCGCTTGGGCGATAGCTGCCGCCGGCAGGTCGGTCGACAACGCCGTGCCGATCAGTCCGTCGAAAAGGGTCTGCAAGGGAGTCTCGACCGACGCTGGCCGTTCGTCGACGCCGCCAGTCAGCAGCGCCCAGTCCCAGACCTCGCGGCCGGTCGGCAACGTCGGATCATTCGAGCGGGCCTGGCCGAGTACTTCCCTGGCCTGCTCCAACGGCGGCGTGCTCCCCGAGTCGGGCGAGCAGCGTGGCGGCGTGGGCGGCTTCTTGGAGAACGATCGCCACCTCGCGACGGGCGAGGTCGGCAAAAAACCAGGCACAGCTGGTGAACGAGGCAAGCGTCGCCTCTTGGGCGGCCAGCAAGACTCGCGCCTCGTCGTGTGATTCCATCGGTCGCACGTGACGCTCGACGAACGCGGGCCAGGTGCTCGGGTCGGCGAGTACGACACCATAGGCGTCGCGGGCCTCCCAGGCGTCGTGGAACACCCTCGACCCCCGCCGTTCGAACACGCCATTCGAGTGGTCGCGCAACAACTCCAATGCGGTACGCAAAGGACCACGCCAGGCCTGGTTGAAGCCCGGGCCACCGTCGGTGGAGCAGCCGCAATCCTCCCGCCAGCGGCCCAGGCCATGCGCACACGACCAGGAGGAAACCGTGACCTCACCGACGTCGGCCAAGTCTGCGGCCGCTGCTGCGGTGGCGAACAGCGACGCCAGCGGGCCGAAGGCGAGCCCGCGCCGGGGGGCCAACTCGAAAAGGGCGTGGGCGATGCCGCGCTCGGTGAAGTGATGGTGGTGGCCGAAGGTCTCGGCGTCGACGGCGGCAACGGCCACTCCCCCGTCGAGTCCGCCTGCGAGCCGCTCGATGATCGCCGATGAGTCGGACAGCAGCGACCCGAAGGCCAGGTCGTGACTGACCGACCCGTCGTAGACCACCACCCCGAGTCCCGCCGCCGTACGGCCGAAACGCCCGGCCCCCGGGTGCCGTTCGACCTGATGGGGTGCCAGCACCGTGAACTCATAGCCCTCGGCGATCATCATCGCAGCGACGGCCGGGTCGATCGCCGCCTCGGGCAGCCAGACCCCTTCGGGCTCGCGTCCGAACCGGTGGCGGAACTCCGCCGCCCCCCACCGCAATTCGGTCAAGGCGTCTCGTGGATCAGCCAGCGGCAGGATCGTGTGATGGTACGGGTGAGCGATGGCGGTCCGGCCGACCCGATCGCCCTCGACCATTCGGGCGAGGACTTCGGGGGCGTGGTCAGCCAGCCAATGCGACAACGTTGGGCCGAGGTCGAAGCTCATCCGCTCGTAGTTGTTGACGATCTTGGTGATGCGCCCTTCGCCGTCGTAGATGCGGGCAAATGCGTTGGGGCGGTAGCACTCGTGGGTGATTCGGGCGTTCCAGTCATGAAACGGGGCCGCAGTCGGCTCGACCGGCACGATGCCCGTACGAGGGTCGGCGCGGGGAGGTTGATACACGTGGCCGTGGATGACGACAGCGTCAGCGGGCACGGCAACCCATCCACACCACCGCGAGCGGAGGTAGATCGACGATCGCACAGTGCGGTTGCCCCTGCCATGCCTCGTCGATCGCGGTCACACCCTGGTCCACCGCGACGTAGTTACTGCCCCAGAACCGCGCCCCATCGGTGTCGAGGATCCGTTCCCATGGGCCGTCACTCGGCAACCCGACGCGATAGCCCGGGCGAGGAACTGGGGTGAAATTGGCGACGCACACCACCGCATCACCGGTACGCGACCAGCGGATGAACGAGTAGATCGAGTGGTCGGCGTCATCGGCGTCAAGCCATTGGAATCCGGCGGACACATCGTCCTGATCCCACAACGCCGTCCACTCGTCGGCGACAACACTCAACCTCGACACGAGATCGAACATGCCTCGGTGAGAGGGCTGTTCCTCAAGGTGCCAGGGCAACGAAGAATCGGCATTCCACTCGGTCCACGGAGCCAACTCCGATCCCATGAACAGGAGTTTCGCGCCCGGCAACGCCCACATCCAGGCGAACATCGCCCGCAGGTTGGCGAACCGTTGCCAATCGTCGCCGGCCATCTTGCCGAGGAGCGAACTCTTGCCGTGGACGACCTCGTCGTGACTCAGCGGCAACACGAACCGTTCAGTAAAGGCATAGAGCAGCCCGAAGGTGAGTGAGCGATGATGCCAGCGGCGGTGGATGGGGTCGTTGGAGAAGTAGCCCAGCGTGTCGTTCATCCACCCCATGTTCCACTTGTGGCTGAACCCGAGCCCGCCGTGGTGCACCGGGTGGGTGACCATCGGCCACGACGTCGACTCCTCGGCGATCATCAGCACCCCTGGGTGCCGCCCGAACACCACGGCGTTGAGCGTCCGCAGGAAGTCGATCGCTTCGAGGTTCTCGCGCCCGCCATCGCGGTTTGGCACCCACTGCCCGGCCGGGCGCGAGTAGTCGAGATACAGCATCGAGGCCACGGCATCGACACGCAGGCCGTCGATGTGGAACTCCTCGAACCAGTACAACGCGTTGGCGATCAGGAAGTTGCGCACCTCGTGGCGGCCGTAGTTGAACACGTGCGTCCCCCAGTCGGGGTGTTCCCCCAGCCGCGGATCGGCGTGTTCATAGAGCGCCGTACCGTCGAACTTGGCCAACGACCACTCGTCCTTGGGGAAGTGGGCGGGCACCCAGTCAAGGAGCACCCCAATGCCGCGCTCGATGCATCCGGTCGATGAACCACCGCAGGTCGTCGGGGTTGCCATAACGCGCCGTCGGGGCGTAGTACCCGCTGACCTGATAGCCCCACGAGCCACCAAAGGGATGTTCGGCCACCGGCAGCAACTCGATGTGGGTGAACCCCAGACGCTGCACATGGTCGGCCAACGGATCGGCCAACTCGCGATAGCCCAGGCCGGCCCGCCACGATCCGATATGCACCTCGTAGACCCGCATCGGGCCGGGCACGCCCGCATCGCGACCCGTCACCCACTGGGCGTCCGACCAGCCATAGTCCACCGGGCCGACGATCACCGATCCGTTCAGCGGTGGCATCTCGGCCCGACGCGCCATCGGGTCGGCCTTCATCCGGGTCACCCCATCCGATCCGGTGACCGCGAACTTGTACGACTGCCCGGCACGGGCGTGGACTGCGACCCCCACCCACACCCCCGACGACCCCTGCATCATCAGCTCGTCGGCGCCCTGCGACCAGTAGTTCCAGTCGCCGACCACCGAGATCTGCTGGGCATTGGGGGCCCACACCGCGAATCGAACTCCCAGGGTCACATCTGACGCTGCCGATTGCATGAGCGCCAAGCACTTCCCACAACCGTCGGTGCGTACCTTCGCCGATCAGGTGAAGGTCGATATCCCCGAGCGTGGATGTGGACATAGCAGGAAGCGTAAGCGACGCTGCACGAACTACGGTGCTCCCCCGTGCGAATCGCCATGCTCTCGTGGGAATACCCCCCTGGTGCGGTCGGGGGAACAGCCGCGCACGTCGTCGATCTGTCCCGATCGCTGGCTCGCGCCGGGCATGACGTCGTGGTTCTCACCGTTCAACCGACGGGCACGCCGGTCGACGAAACCGTCGAAGGGGTGCGCATTCTGCGGGCCTCTGTGGAGCTGCCCTGGCTCCCCGGCGACGACACCGTCGCCCACGCGGCCTCCGCCAACCATCAGATCGCCAAGCTCCGCCGACTTCTCGGCGACTGGCGGCCCGACATCGTCCACGCCCATGACTGGAAGGTCGCCTGGGCGGCCGACACCCTCGCCGACCTGGGTCGGGTGCCGCTGGTCGTCACCTTCCACGGCACCGAACGGGGCCGTCACGGGGGCGAGGTTCCGATGGGCGCGCCATCCGCGATCAACTCGGTCGAGGCGTGGATCGCCTACCGCTCGACCGGCATCATCTGCCTGTCGGACTTCATGGCCGAGCAGGTGATCGACGGCTTCGAACTCCCGCCCAGCCAGGTGATTCGCGTTCCGAACGGGATGAGTGTCGAGCGGTGGGCGCCCGACGACGTCGCCCCGGCCCGCGAACGACTCGTCGTCGCCTGGGGCCGGGTCGCCTACGAGAAGGGGTTTCAGGTGCTCGCCGGGGCGATCGGCCGCCTGCGGCATCGGGTCCCCGGTATCCGCTGCGTCATCGCCGGGCGCGGACCGTACCTCGCCGAGCTCCAGCTGCAGATCGATGTGGAAGGGGTCGGCGACCTTGTACAACTGGCCGGCTTCATGCCCGGTCACGAGCTCCGTCGGTTGTTGCATCGGGCGGGCTGTGTGGCGATTCCCTCGCTGTACGAACCGTACGGATTCGTCGCCCTCGAAGCGATGGCCGCGGGCGCTCCGATCGTTGCCGCCCGCACCGGCGGGCTCAGCGAGATCATCGCCGGAACCGACGCCGGCCTGCTGTTCTCACCGGGCAACCGCGACGAACTTGCCGACCTGATCGCCGAGGTGTTGAACAGCGCAGAGAGCGCCGGGAGGCTGCAGTTCGAGGCCGGGGAGCTGCTCCGCGAGCACTATTCGTGGGGAGCAGTCGCTCGCCAAACACTCAGCGCCTACCACGAGGTCCTCGCGCGCTGAGCGGCTCTTATCGACCCCACGAGCGGGCACCAGCGACAGAAAGGGCCAGTAGGCTGGGAGAATGCGCGCGCTGCACCGATTTCGTGGTGACCTCAACCTGCCCACCGAGCTGGCGGGACTGCATCGCCTCGCCCTCAATCTGCGGTGGGCGTGGCACGCGCCGACCCGCGACTTGTTCGAGTCGATCGATCCCGCCCAGTGGGTCGCCTCGGGCCACGACCCGGTGCAGATGCTCGATCGGGTCACCCCCGGTCGATGGGCGGCGCTCGTAGCCGACGATGCATTTCGCACCCAACTCGACTCCCGGTCGTCGGAACTCGACGATGCCGTCAGCGGGCCCCGTTGGTTCCAAGCGCGCGACGATTCGCCGCTCGGCCTGGTGGCCTACTTCAGCCCCGAGTTCGGGTTGACCGAGACGCTGGCCCAGTATTCCGGGGGGCTTGGCGTGTTGGCCGGTGATCATCTGAAGGCCGCATCCGACCTGGGGATTCCTCTCGTCGCCGTCGGGCTGCTCTACCGCAACGGCTACTTCCGCCAGAGTTTCAGCGCCGATGGCTGGCAGCAGGAGCGCTTCCCGGCGCAAGATCCGAGCGGCCTGGCAATGACCCCGACCGGGGTACAGATCAGCCTAGAAGTCGGCGGCGAGCACGTCGCCGTGGCGATCTGGCGCGTCGATGTGGGTCGCATCCCCCTGTTCCTCCTCGACACCGATGTGCCGGGCAACAGCGACGACGCCCGTTCCATCACCGACCGGCTCTACGGCGGCGACGTCGAACACCGCATCCGCCAGGAGATCGTGCTCGGCATCGGCGGTGTTCGGGCGTTGAGAGCGCTCGGGTTGCGGCCCGAGGTGTTCCACACCAACGAGGGCCACGCCGGCTTTCTCGCCCTCGAACGCATCCGTGAGCATGTCGCGTCCGGGTTCGCATTGGCCGAGGCCATCGAAGCCGTCCGCGCCGGTGGAGTGTTCACCACCCACACGCCGGTGCCCGCGGGAATCGATCGGTTCCCGGTCGAGCTGATGCAGAGGTATTTCGGCGGATTCGCCGCCCAGTTGGGCATCGGCCTCGACCAGCTCATGACGTTCGGGCTGCGCGCCGATGAGAACGACCCCCGCTTCAACATGGCGGTCATGAGCCTGCGGCTTGCCGGGCGGGCCAACGCGGTGGCCAAGCTGCACGGCGCGGTCAGTCGCGAGATGTTCCAAGGGCTGTGGCCCGATCTGCCGGTCGCCGAGGTGCCGATCTCGTCGGTGACGAACGGTGTCCATGCCCACACCTGGGTCGCCCCGCGCATCGCCAGGCTGCTCAGCGACGGGGTCGACCCGATTTGGGATGGGGCCAACGCCGCGTCGTGGGATGCCGCGAACAAGCTCGACGACGGCGAGGTGTGGGCTGCGCGCAACGCCGGCCGTTCGCAGCTGGTCGGTATGGTCCGGGCCCACCTCGGGCGCGACGTCCTCGACCCTGATGCCCTGACGATCGGTTTCGCCCGCCGCTTCGCCACCTACAAACGCGCCACGCTGTTGTTGTCGCAGCCCGAGCGACTCGCCGCCCTGCTCGGCTCGGCCGATCGGCCGGTGCAGTTCGTGTTTGCCGGTAAGGCTCATCCGGCCGATGAGCCCGGTAAGCAGATGATCCAAGGTATCGAGCAGTTCGGCCGCACCAGCCAGGCATACGGCCGGTTCCTCTTCCTCCCCGACTACGACATGGGCATCGCCCGGACGATGTATGCCGGATGCGACGTATGGCTCAACAACCCCCGCCGCCCCCTTGAGGCCTGCGGCACATCGGGGATGAAGGCCGCGCTCAACGGTGCCCTCAACTGCTCGATTCTCGACGGCTGGTGGGATGAGGCCTACGACGGCCGCAACGGCTGGGCGATCGACTCGTTCGAAGACCAGGGCGACGTCGCCTGGCGCGACCGTATGGAGGCGGAAAGCCTCTTCCACCTGCTCGAATCGGCCGTCGTGCCCACCTTCTACGACCGCCACGACGGGTTGCCGAAGCGGTGGCTGGAACAGGTCAAGCACGGTTGGGCGACCATCGGACCGGTGTTCACCGCGGCCCGTATGGTCCGCGAGTACGTCACCGACATGTACGAGCCCGCTGCCGCCCGGGCCACGGCGCTGGCAGCCGATGACGGCGTGGTCGCTCGCGACCTCGCCGTGTGGAAGGCGCGGGTTATCGCAGCCTGGCCACAGGTTCGCGTCACCGTTCCGGCCCCCGATGCGCCCGACGCGGCCGGGCGCCGCCAGGTCGTGGCCCATGTCGTGTTGGGCCAACTCGGACCCGACGATGTGCTCGTCGAGCTCGTTCACGGCCCGCTCGACCACGCCGACGAGATCATCGACGCGACGGTCGTCCCGCTCACGCTGGCTACCGACAACGGCAATTGGCTGGTGACCGATTCCTTCGTTGCGACCGCCTCGGGGCCTTACGGTTGCACGATACGGGTTAGTCCCCGCCACCCAGGGCAGTCGAACCCGCTGGAGCTCGGACGGATTGCCTGGGCCACCCAGTAAGGCCGTCGCGCGCCGCAGTCTGCAGCCACACCAGTAGTTCGTCGATCGGCATCGGTCGGGCGATCAGGTACCCCTGTCCCATCGTGCAGCCCCATGCCACCAGCCGATCGAGGATCTCGGCCTGTTCGATTCCCTCGGCAATCACCTCCATCCGCAGGCTGCGGCCGAGGGCGATCGTCGACTGCACGATCACCTCGTCGATCTCGCTCGTGCCGATCGCAGCGACAAACTGGTGATCAATCTTGAGCACGTCGACGGAAAGCTCCTTGAGGTGCACCAGCGAGGCGTAGCCCGTGCCGAAGTCGTCGAGGGCTACCCGAACCCCGATGGCCCGCAACCGGTTGAGACATTCGTTGGCCCGTTCGCGCTCAATCAGCATCGCGCTTTCGGTGATCTCGACGGTGATCCGAATCAGCGGCCGGGCCACGTCACCGAGTAGTTCGGCGATCTCCTCGACGACCCATGTGTCACGTAACGACACCCCGGCGAGATTGATGGCGACCGCCACATCGAGTCCCGCTGCGTGCCAGCGCATCGCATCATTCATGGCCCGGCGGACCACCGTGGTCGTCATCTCGCGGATCAGCCCTGACCGCTCGGCAACCGGCACGAACGCCGACGGTTCGAGCAGCCCGCGGTGTGGGTGACGCCAGCGAACGAGCGCCTCGACCGCCTGGACATCTCCGCTGGTCAGGTCGATGATGGGCTGGTAGTGGACCTCGATGGTTCCGGCGATGGAGTCGGCGGCTTGTGGGTCATCGACCTTTCCACCGGTTTCGATGGCGGTGCGCAGGTCGTTGACAAACGTGAGGTGGTTGTCGCCATACGGGTCGCGTTCGGCCTGGTACATCGTCCAGCCGCGACCGCTGGTCTTGGCGTCGTACATCGCCACATCGGCTCGCTGCAGCAACAGGTGGACGTCGACACCGTGTTCCGGAATGAGGGCCACCCCAACGCTCCCGCCAATCTGCATGGTCACGTCGCCCAGCCCGAAGGGCTGTCCGAGTTCCTCCCGGATTCGACGGGCGACGAGCATCGCGTCGGTCGGGGAGTCGATGTGGCGCAGCAGCACCCCAAACTCGTCGCCGCCGAGACGGGCTACGACGTCGCTCGGACGTACGCTGCTTCGCAAGCGCTCGCTGACGATGCTCAAGAGCGCGTCGCCCTGGTGGTGCCCGAGGGTGTCGTTGACTTCTTTGAACCGATCGAGATCGAGCATCATCACGGCCCCGAGGTGATCTTCGTCGCGATCCTCGAGGAGTTCACCGATGGCGCGGTGCAGGTAGGCCCGATTCGGCAATCCGGTCAACGCGTCGGTTTCGGCCGCCCGCTGCAGGCGGCGGCTGTCCATCCACATCCCCCAGATCCACAACGCCGACAGCAGCACGGCGATAGCCGACAGGGCCATCTGCCACGGCGTCCACTGGCCGAACCAACCCCGATCTCGCGGATCGCCGACCACGACATACCAGTCGTTGGCCGCATGCGGCCCCGTCACCAGCCGGTTGAAGGCAACCCGGTTCCCGGCGATGCTCGTCAACCCATCGACCGGGTTGGTCGCGATCAGAGCGTCGAAACGACGGTCTGCCAGGTCTGGATCTGCCGCGTCGTCGGGCGTCCCGGTGTCGACGATGACGTTGCCCGAGGCCGCGTCAATGAACATCACGTCGCTCCCACCGGCGTGTTCGGCCGCCTGTTGACGCAGCCCATCGACGCCGAACCTGAGCCGAACGATCCCGCGCACCTGGTCATCGCCATCGACGACGGGCGTGCTGAAGGCGAGCGCCCAGCCCTCGCCGTCGATCGATGGCAGCGGTCCGCTGTGATACACCTCGCCAGGGCGAAGCTGCATCGTCTGGGCGAAGAAGTCGGCTCCGGACTGGTCGGGGGACAACTGGTCGGCGGGTGTGACGACCCCACCGACGACGCGGGCCTGTTCGACCCCGGCGCTGTCGATGAAGCACACCTCGGCGAGCCGACCCGGGTACAGCGTCTCGACGAACCCCAGCGCGTCGTGGACGTCCTCGATGACGTCGCGGTGCTCGACGGGAGACGTCACCGAGAGGAGATCACGCAGCGCGGCGTTCTGTGCGAGCAGCAAG
Source organism: uncultured Actinomycetes bacterium (assembly GCA_963847945.1). Lineage (GTDB taxonomy): Bacteria > Actinomycetota > Acidimicrobiia > Acidimicrobiales > Ilumatobacteraceae > JANMJD01. The sequence continues at coordinate 57,994 of CAWKBX010000018.1, read as the reverse complement.
GCCACGTCGTTGATCCGGGCGGCGAAGTCCCCGAACGCGGCGCGTTGAATGCCGACCTCGGCCACGAGTTGCGCGTCCTGTTGGCTGCGAGCCCGTTCGCGTCCGACCAATACCCCACCGGCAACGCTTCCGAACAGCAGCCCGAGACCGACGAGCAACGCCGCTGTCCGCCGCCGAGCCGTCAACGGGCTCAGCCGCACGACGCGTCAATCCAGCAATCGCCACCAATCACCGAAGCCAACGACAACGGCAACTGCAACCGCGGGTCAACGACCGTTGCATCGAATTCAAGCGTGCTCCGCATGCCTCATCCCCCGTCAAATAATCACTCATGATAGCCTTTCGACCGCATGTGGTGACGGAGAATTCACGAATTCATCAGGTGCCGATGTGGTGTCTACTGGCCGGTGAACTCGGCCTTCCCCGGCCCGTGCTCGAGGAAACTGGCGACTCCGATTCGGCTATCGGCGGAGTGGAAGACCTTGGTGAACACCCGCCGTTCGAGCAGCAGACCATCGGCCAGCGACAACGACAGGCCCTCGTCGATCGCCTGCTTGGTCAAGGCCTGGGCGACCAGGGCACCCCGAGCGACCTCGGCGGCGAGCGCCAGGGCCCGGTCGTGCAACGCCTCAGGCTCTACCACCTCGTCGGCCAATCCAATGCGCTGGGCCTCGTCAGCACGCACCTGGCGGCCCGTGAGGCACATCTCCTTCGCCTTCGACGCCCCGACTGTTCGCGCCAAGCGCTGCGTGCCACCGCCCCCCGGAAGAATGCCGAGCAAAATCTCGGGCTGCCCGAACACCGCCTTCGTCGAGGCGATGCGGTAGTCGCACGCCAGCGCCAGTTCGCAGCCACCGCCCAGGGCGTAGCCGCTCACCGCGGCGATGACGAAGCGGGGGATCGCCGCCAGCGCATCGAGCGCCTCGTGGAATCCGCGGGTGATGACCGCTGCCTCCTCGGGGCCGCCGAACTCGGCGATGTTTGCCCCGGCGGCAAAGATCCGGTCCCCGCCGGTGACGACAATGGCCCCGGGCAGATCGGCCGTCAGCGCATCGGCGACCGCCTTCAACTCACCGAGCAGGGCAGTCGAGAGCGCATTGACCTTGGGATTGTTCAGCGTGATGACGGCAACGCCATCGTCACGACGGTCGAGGAGAACAAGCGGAGCAACTACATCGGACATGGCCACGACGGTACTCCCCGGACTCAGCCTCGACCCAGGTTCAGGCCAGGCGTCCAACGGCACGTCGACGTTCGTCGAGATCGCGACGACGTGTCAGCCGCCTGACCGACAGCGCGATCAAACCGGCGAGCAGCAGCAAGAGCACGACCGTGAGGCCCTTGACCACGACCGACCGACCCGACCACAGGCCGACCGCATCGGCCGAAACCACCAGGTACCAATCGTTGTCGCTTTGCTGACCACCATCAAGGCGACGGAACGCCACCCGACGGTCGCCGATGGTCATCGTCCCAACGTCGCGGCCACCCATGGTTACCGGCATCAGCGACTGATCGTCGAGTTGTCCCAGTTCAGCCCCGGCTTCCTGAGGAAACTCGGTATTGACCACGACCGCCCCGGTGCGGGCGTCGACTGCATACAACTGTCGATGGTCGGGCCGGGCGACCCAATCGGCGCGAAGACCCTCAATCGTCAACTCGGCGTGGAACATCGCCCGCACGTCACCCTTGGCATCGGCGATCGGAGTGCTGTGCGAAACAACCCATTCGCCGGTGTCCGGCGAGAGATACGGGCGACTGCGGAACACCTCGCCAGGCTGCATCTCGGCCGTCGCGTCGCAAAAGGCGCTCGCCGACTCGTCGGCCGAAAGCATCTCCTTGGGTGCCGCCGCCCCCTTCACGACGCGGGCGTTCTCGGCCCCGGCGATGTCGATGAAACAGACCTCCCCGATCCGCTCGGGATACGCGACCTCGAGGAAGTTGAGCACCGTATGAATCCGGTTGATCATCGGCCCACCAGCGGCGACGATCGACTCTCGATCAACCTCGGGACGGTAGAACTCCTGAAAGACCGGGTCTTGGGCCGTCAGCAGGGTTGTCGCCGCAGTGCGTTGCACGTGTGACTCGAACACGGCAGCTTGCTCTGCCGCCTCGATGGAGAGGTCGCGGTCGAGTTCTCCGGCGGCCCGGTTGTAGACCACAAGTGAGCCCAACACGAGACCGACCGTGCCGACAAACGCGGCCGCTCCGATCGCCCCTCGGACCCGGTGGGAAAGCCGGCGCGGCTCAGGAACCGCGACCCGCGTACTCTCCACTGTCAGTGTCGACAAAATATCCAGCATTTGCCGGCGCCCCACGTCTGATTTCACAATACGTCAAGGTATCGCGACCCGAGTCGTTCATTCTTGCCGCGGAGGGTAAAGATTCGCCGGACCCATTCGACACAAAGTGACTAACCGCCGACACCTTGTAGCATTTCGTCGGCCGCGGTCCAAGGATCCATCGTTCGGTGATAAACACCGTCGGTGAGTGCAACCCAGCGATCGCCCGTGCAGATCTCCCGAGCCCTCTGCTCCAAACGCTGAGCGACGATCTCACGGAGTTCGTGTCGCAGGCGGAACTCCCGGCGACGGTCCAATTCGCCGCTGGTCGTGATGAACTCGCGGTGCTGGTTGACGACGTCCCACAACTCGGGGACACCCTTGCCCTCGAAGGCCACCGCCGACACGATCGGCGGACGCCAGGCGTCGTGGCTCAAATCGGAGAGATCGAGCATCTGTTCAAGGTCGCGGTGGGTCTCTTCGACGCCCTTGCGGTCGGCTTTGTTGATCACGAAGATGTCGGCGATCTCCATCAGGCCGGCCTTGTTGGCCTGCACCGAGTCGCCCCAGCCGGGGTTGACGACGACGACGGTGGTGTCGGCCTTCCCGGCGATCTCGACCTCGACCTGGCCGACGCCGACGGTCTCGACCAGCACCCAACCACGGCCGACGGCGTCGAGCAAACGGATCGCCTCGGGCGTCGACAACGACAACCCGCCCAGGTGACCGCGGGTCGCCATCGAACGGATAAACACCCCGGGGTCGGTGGCATGGTCTTGCATCCGCACCCGGTCACCGAGGATTGCTCCGCCGGTGAACGGCGACGACGGGTCGATCGCCAGCACCGCGACCTCGATCTCCATCGATCGCAGATGGCCGATGATAGCGCTGGTCAGGGTTGATTTTCCAGCGCCGGGGGCACCTGTCAGGCCGACGGTGTAGGAGTTGCCACCCTTGGGGTACGACAGCCGCCCCACGGTGCGAGCGTCGTCGCCACCTCGTTCGATCAGCGACATCAGGCGGGCGAGAGAACCCCGATCGCCGGCAACGGCGGCCGCGAACAGCTCACCCGGGTCACGGGAACGACCAGCCACCGGAACTCAGGCGGCCGCGTCGTCGAGCAGGGGGTCGAGCTCGACGTTGATCACTTCGGTGACCCCGTCGACCCGGTCGCGCATGATCCGCTCGATGCCGGACTTCAGCGTCTGGGTCGAGGCAGGGCATGTGCCACAGGCCCCGATCAAGGTGACCGAGACCACCCCGGTCTCCTCGTTGACATCACGCAGGATGATGTCGCCGCCGTCGGCGTGCAACGCCGGGCGGATCGCTTCGATCGTCTCTTCAACCTGAGTGCGCATGTCACCGCCATTCAACCAGCTCGGGCCGTACGATTCCCACCCATGCGTGCGCCGTTCGCCACAGTCTCGACCCGCGTCGCCGGGCTGCTCGCCCACCAGAGCGGGTGGGACGAAATCCTGCTCGTGCTCGGACCGATCGCTGTGATCACCGGGTTGATTGTCATCGCCCGGCGGCGCATCGGCTCGGCATCACCCGACAGCCCGACCGATCCTCACCGATCCTGAGACTCATCGCCGGACTCACGCCTCGCGCAGATCGGCGCCGACCGACTGCAGCCGGCCAACAAGGTCGTCGTAGCCGCGGTCGATGTGGTGGGTGTCGGAGATGACGGTCTCGCCCTCGGCAGCGAGCCCGGCGATGATCAACGTCGCACCGGCACGGATGTCGACCGCGCGTACCGGGGCCCCTTGGAGCAGCGGCTTGCCGCGCACGACCGCGTGGTGGCCATCGGTGCGAATGTCAGCCCCGAGGCGCTGGAGTTCCTCGATATAGCGAAACCGGCCCGGGTAGAGGTTCTCGGTCACGATGCCGACGCCGTCGGCGACCGTCAACATGGCCACGAGCAGCGGTTTGTAGTCGGTGGCGATACCCGGGTACGGCAGCGTGGCAACGTCGACTGCCGTTAGGCGACACGGCGCATGGACGAGGATTCCGCCCTCCTGCGCCACGATCGACAGCCCCATCTCGACATAGCGGTCGATCAGGGTCTCCATGTGCTCGGGGCGCGCCTCGTCGATGCGCACCTCTCCCCCGCACACCCCAACCGCCGCGATGTAGGTGGCCACCTGCAGCCGATCGGTGACCACCGAGTGGTTCATCGGTCGGAGCGCGTCTGCCGGGACCCCATGGATCGTGAGGGTCGACGAGCCGATCCCCTCGATCTGTGCGCCCATGCTGACCAGGGCATGGCACAGGTCGGCGATCTCGGGCTCGCGAGCGACGTTGTCGATCACCGAGGTTCCCTTGGCCAGGATCGCCGCCATCACGATGTTCTCCGTCGCCCCGACGCTCGGGTAGGGCAGCGTGTGATCGGCGCCGCGCAGCACGTCGGCGCGACCCTCGACGTAGCCGTGACTGAAGGTGAATGTCGCGCCGAGCGCCTCGAGGCCCTTGAGGTGCATGTCGATCGGGCGTGACCCGAAGTCGTCGCCACCGGGCAGCGAGACCTTGGCATAGCCGAAACGGCCCAACAACGGACCAAGCACCACGATCGACGCCCGGATCTTCTCGACGAGCTCGTAGGGCGCAATCGGCGTGACGTTGCCCGAGTTGTGCATCGTCAACACCCCATCGACCGGGGGTTGCGAGGTCACGCCGAGGGCGGCGAGCAGGTCGGTCATGATCGACACATCGGCAATCGCCGGAACGTTGCCGATCTGGTGGGTGCCGTCGGCGAGCAACGTGGCGGCGATCAGCTTGAGCACCGAGTTCTTGGCCCCCGGGGCTCGAATCGTGCCGAACAGCGGGCCGGAGCGGCGAACGACGATCGAATCCATGACAGTTGCCAGTATGCCGCTGCCGACCCCTGAGAGTGGTGATGACCGCGGTAGTTTCATGACGATGCCCACCGTCCGACGGCACTGGGCCGCCGACGGCACCACCGATGTGAGCTGGTTGGCGTCCCCGCGCGACGACCTGATTCTCGAACGTCGACGCCCCGATGGCGGTTTCGAGCAGGCCGAGGGCCCGATGGCGGCCTACGAGCGCACGATCACGACACGTCCCGACGGCTCGGTCGACGAGGTCACCCGGTACATCGTCGGGCTGCCGTGGTTCGGCTGGGTGTTCGCCCCATTCGTCTGGCATTCGGTGCGGAATCGTCCGGCGGCCGGTCACCCAAGCGGCCGCCAGCCGTGGTGGGCTCCGCCCGACCGACTGACCCCCGACCAGATTCTGGTGATCGGGCTGTTGGCCGCGGCATCGATGTCCGCGGCGTTCACCAACACGCTGTTCACCCAGACCGTCGGATTTGCCGCCAAGACCTTCGACGTGTCGAACTCCGCCCAGGGCAACGCCGGCACCGTCGTGCGCCTGGCGATCGTGCTCGGCCTGCCGTTCGCGCTCCTCGCCGACCGTGTCGGACGACGGCGGATGATCCAGTTCCTCGCCTTCGTCGCCCCGGCGGTGTGCTCGCTGGGGGCGCTGGCCCCCAACTTCGCCGCGCTCACCGCCACCCAGGCCGTCGGACGGTCGCTCGGCCTCGTGATGGACCTGCTGATCGCCGTGATGGCGGCCGAGATCATGCCGCGCAACTCCCGGGCCTATGCGGTCAGCGTGCTGGCGATGGCTGCCGGGCTCGGCGCCGGCATCTGCGTGATGTCGTTGCGGGTTGCCGACGTCGCTCCCGAGGCCTGGCGGTGGGTCTACGTGCTGGCCCTCATCTGGATGGTCGTCGCCATCGACCTGGCTCGTCGGCTGCCCGAAACCCGCCGCTTCCTCGATCACTCCGCCCGTCACGCCACCGGCTCGGCCGCCGCCGTCAACGTTCCGGCATCCGCGATGCCCCGGCGTCGCCTCGGGGTACAGGCCGCCGCGCTGTTCTTCGCCAATCTGTTCGTCGCCCCGGCCTCGCTGTTTCAAAACCGCTACCTCGACGAGGTGCGGGGGTACTCAGGCGGCGGCATCGCTCTGTTTACCCTCGTCACCCAAACCCCGGCGGGACTGGGAATTCTGCTCGGTGGCCGCATCGCCGATCGCTCGGGTCGACGGGTCCTCGGGGCCGTCAGTGCGATCGTCGGGGTCGGACTGGTGCTTGCCTCGTTCGCCGTCGGCGGATGGCCGATGTGGGCATCAGCCCTGGTAGGCGGCATTGTCGGCGGTGCGGCCGTTCCCGCACTCGGGGTGTATCGCGCCGAGATGTTTCCCACCGGTCAACGCAGCGCGGCGGGTTACTGGGTGACCGCCGCGGCGTTGTGCAGCGGGGCGATCGGGCTCCAGATCACCGGCTACTTCCTCGACCGGGGCAACTCCCACGCCCGGGTGCTCGGACTGCTCGCCCTCGGTCAGATCGCCGTGGCGTTCATCGTGCTGCGCTGGTTTCCCGAAACCGCCCATCGCGAACTCGAAGAACTCAACCCCGAGGACGCCCTCAGAGCGTCGTCAACCACTCGGTGATCGTGTTGGCGATCCGAGAGTCGGCGCCCTTCAGGTCGTGACCTTTGCCATCGATCCAGACGTGGGTGACCGGCCCGGCGATCGCCGCGGTGTGGGTGGTCAACTCGTCGGGCGTGGCGAACGGGTCTTTCGTGCCGTGGATGAACAGGCAGGGCACGGTGATCGCCGGCAGGTGGGCGATCCGCAGGTTCTCGGGCTTTCCCGGCGGGTGCAGCGGGTACGAGATCAGCACCAGAGCCGCCGCAGGAAGCCCCTCGGCGACGGCCATCGAACACATCCGCCCGCCCATCGACCGTCCGCCGAGGGCGATCCTGTCGGGCGCGGCACCGCTGGAGGCCGCGAGCGCGGCGGCCTCGTCGCGGACGCAGGCCACGAGCACCGGGGCCCGGTCGGGCGCCTTGCGGCCGGCGCGCCGATACGGGAAGTCGACCCGCGACACCGGTATCGACAGGGCCGCCTCGATGGCGAGAAGCGACGAGTGGTCGCGGCTGGAACCGGCTCCGGGGGTCAGCAACATCGCTTCGACAACCGTCATGAGCTCTGCTCGTGATCGTTCGACAGTGCGAGCGCCGGCGAGCCGGGCGACGATCGGGCTCGGGGCGCGGCCCCCGGGTGAGAACGGTCATGTGGTGTCCTCCAACAGGATGCGTCGGGCTTCGGTGATCTCTTCAATGGCCCCGGACGCCACGGTCTCGTCACCGCCGTAGTCGGGGTGGACGTCGCGCAGGCGGTCGCGGAACCGGCCGAGAATCTGCTTCTTCGACGGCTTCGAGGTGCCCATCGGGAAGCCGAGCATGTCGAGGGCCCACGCCGTTGGGTCGGCCAACGCTGAGAGCGACGCCGCACGCGACCCGGCGAGGTGCGAGATCAGCGACGGGCCGATCGGGCCGCGCCAACCGAGGGCCTTGTGGAGCACCGAGGTCAGCGCGAACCGGGCGGCAAACTCGATCCGTTCGACGGCGTAGATCGCCCCGAGAACCTGTTGCATCGGCGAGCCCTGGTTGGCGAAGTCGAAGGTGAGCTCCTCGTTCAACCCGACGAGCCGGTGGGTGCTGCGAGCCAAGCCCTGACGATCGGCCTGGAACCGATGGCGCAGTCGCGGCTGAACGATCCGTTCGCCACGGCTCAACTGGTCGACGAGTCGATGGAGATCGGGGAACTCGTCGTCATCGGTGACCTCGCGGACATGGTGTGCGACGACCGCCCCAAGCAGCAGCCCGCCCAGGCCCGGGGCCGGATCGCACGGCAACACGAGATGTCCGAGCGCCACCCGGCGGGTGGGCGTCATCGGGCGCGAATGCCACACCTCCAACTCGGCCAGGAGGGTGGGGTCGGGAACCGCCATGCGAGGGTCGGATCAGACGTACGGGCGCAGCAGGTCGTGGAGCTGTTCGGCGCTGCGCTCGGCCTCGGCGTGAAGCACGCCTTCTTCGGCTCCGATGGCGTCGGCCAATGCGTCGGCGGCTGCCATTGCCTTGCGCCACACGGCAAGGTCGATACCGAACGGCGGACGATCAGGGTCGGCCTCTTCCAACGACTCGGCCAAACGCTGCACGCCCTCGCCGTCGACGACGTCGTTGCGGAGGCGGGTGGCGGCCAGGAACAACGATTCGAGCACCTCAAAGGGGGTCTCCTCGCCGTCGTCGGCGAGCGCGGCTGGGTCGCCGCCCTCCTCGATGTCGTCGAGGATGTCGTCGACGACCGACTCCTCTTCGGCCGGCACGAGCAGCAGATCCCCCTCCCAAGCGTGGGCGACGCCAGCCTCGGTGAGCCGCTCCACGACCAGTTGGCGCTCCTCGACGGGCCATTCGCTCATGTCGTACTCGGTCTGGGTGCCCTCTTCGAGGGGCGCGGCGGGAGCCTGGTGTTCGATCGGCTCCAACAGGCGATCGACGGCAGCCTCGTGATCGACGTGGACGATCAGATCCTCGTCGTTCCACGTGTGGGGGTAGCCCGACTCGGCCATCACCTCGGCGACGGTGGTGCGTTGATCGAGGGTCCACGTCGCCAGTTCGTAGACGACCTGCTGATCTTCGGGGAGCAGGCGCATGTCTTCGATCGCGCCGGGATCGACGAGCGCGACGCCACAATCGGAGCAGGTCGTGGCCCACTCCACGAACTCTTCACCGCACACGGGGCACAACCGATTGGCCATCGTTCTTCCGTTCCCTGGGTTCATGCGGCGGGGTCGCCGAGTCACGCCGAGCGGCGGCCCGGCGATGAGAGGGTACCTGCGGCGCGATGCCTAGGGCTACCAGGTGGCGCGGTACGTTGGCGGACTATGTCGAATCGCCAGGCCCCCGATCGGAACCTCGCCCTCGAGTTGGTCCGTGTGACCGAATCGGCGGCGCTCGCCGCGTCGCGATGGGTCGGGCGCGGCGACAAAGTCGGGGCCGATGGCGCGGCGGTCGAGGCGATGCGTACCGTGCTCTCGACGGTGTCGATGAAGGGCATCGTCGTGATCGGCGAGGGCGAGAAGGACGAAGCTCCGATGCTGTTCAACGGCGAGATCGTCGGCGACGGTTCCGAGCCATTGACCGACGTCGCCGTCGACCCGATCGACGGCACCACGCTGACCGCCCTGGGGCGCGGCAACGCCCTGGCCGTCATCGCCGTGTCGGAGCGGGGAACGATGTTCAACCCCGGGCCGTGTGTCTACATGGAGAAGATCGCAGTCGGTCCCGAGGCAGTCGGCGCGATCGATATCACGGCCTCAGCGACCCAGAACCTGCGGTGGATTGCCAAGGCCAAGCGCGAGTCGGTGCGCGACCTGACCGCGGTCATTCTCGACCGACCCCGCCACGCCGATCTGATCTCCGAAGTGCGGGCGACCGGGGCGCGCATCCACCTGATCTCCGACGGCGACATCTTCGGCGGTATCGCCACCGCCTGGCCCGACGCCGGCGTCGATGTGCTGTTCGGCATTGGTGGCACTCCTGAGGGGGTCGTCACGGCCGCCGCGCTGAAGTGCATGGGCGGCGAGATCCAGGGCCGCCTGTGGCCCCGCTCCGACGAGGAGCGCGACGCAGCCATCGAGTTGGGCTACGACCTGTCCAAGGTGCTGACCACCGACGACCTGGTCTCGGGCGACAACTGCTTCTTCGCCGCCACCGGAGTGACCGACGGCGAGCTCCTCAAGGGCGTCCACTTCACCTCGCGCGGAGCCTCGACCCAGTCGCTCGTGATGCGCTCCCGCTCGGGCACCGTCCGCCTGATCAACGCCACCCACCACATCGACAAACTCGCCGGATTCGCCGCCGTCGACTACGTCTGAGACGTGTGACGACCAGCATCGATGCTCGCGCGGTGTTCGGCCCTTTCCCACCGAGAACTACGGTCCACACCCATGATCTCGGTTGACGACTTCCAGGCTCAGGCCCGGGAATGGCTGGCGGCGAATCGGGCCGGCGCGCCGCGTGGATTACGGAGCGATCTGTCCGCCGGACTTGATCGACGCGGGGATCGCCTGGCAACGGCGACTGGTCGACGCCGGGTATGCGGGAATTCATTGGCCGGTGGAGCACGGGGGCCGAGGTTTGACCGTTGCTCACAACGCGGGCGTGGATGTTGGAATGCGCGCTGGCCGGGGTGCCTCCGGTGGTCAACATGGTCGGGCTCGTGCTCACCGGTGGGGCACTCTTGCGTTATGGATCGCCTGAGCAGCAGGCCATCCACCTGCGGGCGACGTTGCAGGCCGAGCACGTATGGTGCCAGTTGTTCTCCGAGCCTGGCGCAGGCTCCGATCTCGGCGGGCTGAGCACCCGGGCCGAGCGCGATGGCGACCGGTTCATCGTCAACGGACAGAAAGTGTGGTGCTCGGGCGGGCGCTACTCGAACTATGGGATCTTGATGGCGCGCACCAACCAAGAGGCCGCCAAGCACGACGGCATCTCGTTCTTCCTCTGCGACATGAGCCTGCCCGGCATCGAGGTTCGCCCGCTCAAACAGATGACCGGCGAATCGGAGTTCGACGAGGTGTTCTTCACTGACGTCGCCGTGCCCGCCGAGGCGCTACTCGGCCCGTTGCACGGGGGTTGGGGCGTCGGCATGGCGGTGTTGACCAGCGAACGCGGCCACATCGGCACTGCGGTGATCGGCCTCGAACGACGGCTCGAATCGATGTCGCGACTGGCCGAGGGCCGTGCCTTGAGCGCACCCGACCGGCAGCGGCTGACGGCGCAACTCTCCAAGGGAATGGCCCTCAAGGCGATGGCGCAGCGCCAAGGCCCGATCGCCTCGACGGCCGCGTCGCTGATGAAACTGGGGATCACCGAGATGATGTTCGATGTCGCCATGTTGCGCGGCGACATCGCCGGCATCGAGGCATCGCTCGACGGGCCCGACGCGTTTGGCATGCTTGGCGCACCGGGAGGCCGAATCGCCGGAGGAACCAGCCAGGTGCAACGCAACATCATCGGCGAACGACTCCTCGGCCTCCCCCGCGAACCGCGCCCTGCCGAACCGAAAGACTGATTGGACATGATGAACGAAAGCAGCGAACCCAACAGCGGCAACATCGCCGCGTCCGGACGACGTCACCTCAACGCCACGGTGATCGGGCTGCTGGTCGTCGCGGTCGCCACCGTGTTGTTCATCTTCCAGAACCGCGAGTTCGTCGGGATCGACTTCCTCTTCTTTGAGATCCGCAATCGGGTGTGGACCGCGATCGCCTTCTCGATCAGCCTCGGCATCCTTCTCGACCGTTTGTTCATCCGCTGGTGGACCAAGCGCAAAGCGTCCAGGAACGCCGAATAGCCACGACCCCGCTCGTTCTTGGCTCACTTTTTGCGCTCCCAGTGCAGATTGTCGACCAAGAACGACGATCCCGCGCTCAGTTGAGCATCGTGGCGACCACTTGGGCGCCGTGGTGATGGATCACCTTCCACTCGCCTGACGCGTTGAGAACGAACAGGTTGACCGCCGCTACGGTCCCTCGAGGACCCTCGACGGCGAGCAGGTTCTCGGTGCAATGCACCCAGGCCACCCCACCGCGGACCAGCGCCCGTTCGTCGGTGATGATGAACTGCATCGCACCCCCATGACGCAGAATGCCCTCCCACGAGCGGCGCACATCGGTCCAGCCATGCAAGGTCGGCCAGCCAGGATGGGTACAGCTCACGTCATCGGACTGCTCCCACAACGCCATCATCCCCCCGGCCGACCCGGCCTCGAACGCCGCATAGAACGCGGTGTTCAGCGCAATCACCTGATCCAAGTCGCCAGACATGACCGCAGCGTAGGCGCCGCGCCGCGGCGGGGTGCGTGTTCGATTTCGGTCGGTGAGCAACGAACATCGAACACGACCGAATGGATGTCGCCCGCCAGCGGCCGACGCGACGCGACGACGAAAACGGGAAGGGCCATCGCGCATCTGTGACGCACCCCTTCGGTACGGTGTGATTCATGGCCCATGTCGTCCCCACCAGCCTCTCGCCGTCTCGGGTCGACGCGTTCATCAACTGCCCGATGCAGTTCCGGTTCGCCTCCATCGAACGCCTGCCCGAGCCGCCGAGTCCGCACGCCACCAAGGGCTCACTCGTCCACCGGGCGTTGGAGTTGTTGATGTGCCGCGCCGCGCCCGCCCGTGGCGGCGATGCCTTGCAGGAGTGTCTTGACCAGGCGGCGTTCGAGTTTCTGAGCGATCCCGAGTACGTCGGGCTCAACCTGTCGGAAGCGGCCACCGAAGCGTTCCTCGCCGATGCCGCCGCGCTGATCCGCAACTACCTGGCGATGGAAGACCCCACCCAGGTGCGCGATATCGGCCTTGAACTGCGGTTAGAGGCCAAGGTCGGCGATCTGACGTTGCGCGGCATCATCGATCGCCTCGATCTCACCCCCGATGGCGAGTTGATCGTCACCGACTACAAGACCGGCCGGCCGCCGATGCGTGACCGGGAGCAGGGCAAGCTCGGCGGGGTCAACTTCTACGCGTTCCTCTGCCAAGAGGTGCTTGGGCGGCGACCCGATCGCATCCGCCTGATGTATCTGCGTACGGGTGAGACGATCGAGGCGATCCCCACCGAGCGGTCGATCAAGTTCCTCCATCAGCGCACCACGGCCGTCTGGCAGGCCGTCGCCAAGGCGTGTACCACCGACGACTTCCGGCCCCGGCCGAGCAATCTGTGCAAGTCGTGTGCGTACCAGCAGTGGTGCCCCGCATTCGGCGGCAACCCCGAACTCGCCGCCGTCGAAGCACCCGGCGTCTTCGCCACGCTGACCGCGACCCCGGCGCCCACCGCCGCATGAGCAACACCGCGCCTCCCGGGCTCGGCGCGCTCGGGCCGCAGATCTCCGCGTTCGACGAATGGGCTGATGCCCAACTCGAACGGGTGCGGGGCAACCCGGTGGCCGACAAGGTGTTCACCACCGCCAGCCACCTCGGCGACATGAGCCTCGTCTGGCATCTCGTCTCGGTCGCCCGCACGCTCGGCGGGGCGCCGCCGGTCGAGGCGCTGCGACTGTCGGCGTTGATCGGCGCCGAATCGCTCGTGCTCAACCAGGGCATCAAGCGGCTGTTCCGCCGCGAACGCCCCACGATTGCCGGCGACGAACGGTTCGATGTCCGCCAGCCGAGCACGTCGAGCTTTCCCAGCGGCCATGCCTCCTCCGCGATGTTCGCCGCCACCCTGCTCACCCGTCTCGATCGTCGCCGAGCACCCCTGTGGTATGCGATCGCTGTGATCGTGGCTCTGAGCAGGCCCTACGTTCGCATCCATCATGCCTCCGACATCGTCGGCGGCGCCATCGTCGGCAAACTCCTGGCCCGCCTGGCATTTCAGGTCCTGCGATTCAACCGGCTAGCCCGTTGACATGAAATACCGCGGCTACATCAGCGGTCGACGAGCACCTGCGCGATGGCGAACCGGGCGACGTCCGCGAGGGGCCGTGTTGGTGTCGCGGTAGTAGCGAGCGCGTCCATTCCGTAACCCGCCGCAGCGGCAGCTCAGCCCACTCGGCGAACTGACTCGCCACCAGTCGGGCGACGAGCGACTCAGAAGACAACCTCGTCGGCGTGCATTTTCGGGTCGGTCACGGCGACTCCACCACCCAACGTACTGCGCGAGCGTCAAGGGCCCGGCTACGACACGAAGTAGCTTGGCGACCATGTCGGATCTGCCGCACCTCGATCGTCGAATGTCCGATGCCGAGGGTCTGATGTGGCGGTTGGAGAAGGACCCGCATCTCTCGTCGACGTTCGCCAACGTCACGATCCTCGATACGCAAGCCCGATTCGATCAGCTGCGACGCCGCATGGAGCGAGCCATCCAAGTGATCCCGAGGTTGCGGCAGCGGGTGCAGCCTGCCCCGGCCAACCTGTCCGCCCCGCTGTGGGTCGACGACCCGAGCTTCGACATCAACTTCCACGTCCGTCACATTGCGCTCCCCAAACCAGGCACCATGCGCCAGTTGCTCGACCTGTCGGCACTGATCACGCACGACCCGTTCGACCGCACCCGGCCGTTGTGGCAGTTCTACGTCATCGATGGCCTGGCCAAGGGCCGCAGCGCACTGTCGAGAAACTCCACCATACGATCACCGATGGAGAGGGCGGGGTGCGACTGTCGCTCGAGTTCCTCGACTTCGCCCGCGATGCCCCCGAGCCCCCGGCCCTCGATGCCGACGACGATTGCCGCCCTCGCCGACCCGGCGCCGCCGGTCAGTCACAACGACATGCTCCGCGATCTCTTCGTCGGCAGTCTGAAGCTTCCACTCAGTCTGCTCGGCCAGATCAAGGACCTGCTCGCCAACCCGACTCAGATTCCGGCCACCGGCAACGCGGCGGCCGAGGCCGTGCGCAGCGTCGTCAGCCAGTTAACCGAGACCGACCAAGCTCGCTCGCCGTTGTGGACGCAACGTTCGCTTGCAACGTCGTCTTGAAGTATTGCGGGCGCCGTTCGACACCACGCGAGACGCGGCCAAGCGCTTGGGCGGCACGCTGAACACCGCCTTCATCACCGCCGCGGCCCATGCGGCGTCGGGATATCACGCGCAGATGGGACAGCCGGTCGAAATGCTGCGCACATCGATGGCGATCAGCACCCGATCGAAGTCGACCAACGCCGGTGGCGCCCCCGGGGGCAACGCCTTCTCGCTCGCCCGGATGCTCGTCCCCACCTCACCGATGCCGATTGGCGAACGGTTCGTGGCGATCACCGAGTCGATCCAAGCCGCACGCGAGGGCTCGGCGGCGGGAAACCTCGACGACGTTGGCGTCGTTTGCGGCGACGTTGCCGACATCGGTGATCACCCGGCTCGCTCGTCAACAGGCACAGACGATCGACTTCGCCACCTCAAATGTGCGGGCGTCGCCGATTCCGCTCTACGTTGCAGGCTCGCAGATCTTGGAGAACTATCCGGTCGGGCCGCTGGCCGGGGTGGCGTTCAATCTCACGCTGTTGTCGTACATGGGCAGCCTCGATATGGGCCTCCACATCGACGCGGCCGCCGTAGAACACCCAGAGTTGTTACGCGACCTGATGACGGCGGCGTTCAAGGAACTCGCCGTGGCGTAAGCCGCCACGGCACGTCAAGCCGGTTCAGACGGCAGTTGGTGCGGGAACCGGCGACGTCAGCAACGAGCGGACGTCGAGCAGGAGATCGGCGACCTCGTCAGTCGACACCAGTTCGCGGTTCAGCATCTCGGCGAGTGCCTTGTCGATCACGGACAGCGCCTCTGAGATCACAGCCGCCGCTTCGCGAGTCTCGGTCATCGCTCCTCCAGAGAACGTGGGTGCCCCCGAGTTGGGAGCATGGCTCAGCGTACCCTGATGGCGGCTGACTCGCGGGTCATCGTAGCGATCAGGCTCTCGAACATCGCGGGCGCAGGAGTGATCGCCTCCGACATCCGTCACGCGGTCACCACCAATGGCGACCTACGATCGGCCAATGGATCTCGCCGGAAACGTTGTCGTCGTCACAGGATCCGCCGGAGGAATCGGTCGGGCCCTCGCCCGGCGGTTCCACGCTGCGGGTACTTCAGGGATCGTCGTCGCCGACACGAACGCCCCCGGAGTCGTCGCGGTAGCCGATGAGCTCAACACCCTGCGGCCAGGGTCGGCAATGGCGCTGACCAGCGATATCTCGACCGAGGAGGGCAACCGGGCGCTGATTGCGGCCACCGAGCAGCGCTTCGGTCCTATCGATTTGTTCTTCGCCAATGCCGGCGTCGGCGGCGGAACCACCCTCGAAACCCCGCAGAGCGAGTGGCGTACCGCCTTCGCCGTCAACATCGAAGCCCACGTTTTCGCCGCCCAGATCCTGGTTCCCGGCTGGGTCGAGCGGGGCTCCGGCTACTTCTGCTCCACCGCCTCGGCCGCCGGGCTTCTGACCCAAATCGGGTCGTGGCCGTACGCGGTGACCAAGCACGCGGCGGTCGGTTTCGCCGAATGGTTGTCGGTGACCTATGGAGATCGAGGGATCAAGGTGAGCTGTCTGTGCCCGATGGGGGTCAATACCGACATGCTCAACTCGCCCGACGGTGTTCTGAGTAGCAGCACCGCTGGTGATGTAGTGCGCGGCGGCTGGCGCGGTGCTCGAACCCGAGGACGTCGCCGAAGTCGTGCTTGCCGGCATCACCGACGAGCGGTTCCTGCTCCTGCCCCACCCCGAGGTGTTGACCTTCTGGCAGCGCAAGACGACCGACTACGACCGCTGGCTGGGTGGCATGCGCCGTCTGCAGTCACGCGTCCAAGGGGCATGATGCCGTGATCAACCACACCGGACGAATGCGGCGTTTCGGTTTGATGGCCGTCGCGGCGTTTGCGACGGCCACTGCGATACTCGCCCTCGGCGCCCTGTCAACAGCAACGGCGACAGCGACGGCGACGGCGACGGCGACGGCGACAGACAAGTCCTTCACCCTCGAGTCACTCAACGTCGAGGCCACGATCACCCCCGATGGCGCGATGAGCGTGGTCGAACAGATCACCTACCGGTTCGACGGTGGCCCGTTCACCGTCGGGATCCGGGCGATGTACCCCGATGATCGGGGCCGAGTGGTCGATTTCGCCGCCACGGAAGATGGTGAACAACTGACGACCACCGCCCCCGCCAGCAGCATCAGCGGCGAGTGGGAATGGGAGTTCGGTCGATCGGTGACCGATTCGGACCGCACGTTCGAGCTCAGCTACTCAGTGCCCCGAGCTGTGGTCATCGGCTCCGACGTCGGCGAGTTGTACTGGCAGTTCCTCGGCAAGGAACATTCAGGCGTCGGCCGGGTCACCGCCACGATCCGCCTACCCGGATCGTTCGCCGTCGCCCGCCGCGAACAGTGCCCCCGACGACGCCACCGTCGTGCGGGCGTGGGGTCATGGGCCACGGGCGGGCCGCGTCGATGTGGGCGGCGAACAGGTCACCCTCACCGTCGACGATGTACCGGCCGGGCGATTCGTCGAGGCCCGCCTGGCGATCCCGGCCGAGGTGTTCACCGGCGACCAGGCGTCGGGTCCCCGCCTGGCCACCATTCTCGCCGCCGAGGGAGCAGACATCGATCAAACCCTCGCCGAAGATGCCGGACGCGGCATCAAGCTCCCCAAGAAGACCCAGGGCGTTGGTCGGCTCCTCACGCTGCTGTCGTCCCTCGCCGGGGCGGTCGGCACGTTCCTCGTCGGGCGGCGATATGGCCGTGAGCCCAAGCCCGACGGTCTGATCGGGGAGTACTGGCGTGAACCCCTCGACGATCCGCCGGCGGTGGCCCTGGCGAACATGTCCAACGGCAGTGTCGATCTGGGCTCGGTGCTCGGTGCCACCACCATCGACCTCGCCCAGCGCGGGTTCCTGCGCATCGAGGAGCACCACGAGGAGAAGTTCGGACCCGACGAGCACGAGTTCATCCTCCACCGCACCGACGCCGATCTCCATCGGTCCAAGGACCCCGTTCGACCGTTCGAGCGAATGGTGATCGACACCCTGTTCGCCGGGCGCGCCACGACCACCAGCGACGACATCACCGAGTGGGCCAAGGCCGACCCCACAGCCGCCAAGGTATTCGCCACCGAACTCACGGCCGCGGTGAAGGCCGAGTTCGATGCCCGCAAGTACAACGAGCCCCACAACGGGGCCGGCGTGAAGGCTGTTCTCGCCGTCGCCGGGTCGGTCGCCCTCCTCGGCGTGGTTGCGATGCTGCTGGGCACCAAGCTCGGCTGGCTCGTCGTCGGCGCGGCCGTCGTGATGCTCGTCGTCGGGGTCGCAGTCGTCCGGAATCGCACTCAGAACGGTGCCGATGCGGCCGCCAAGGCCGCGGGGCTCAAGAAGTTCCTCGAGGACTTCTCCCAGCTCAGCGATGCCCCCGCCGGTCACTTGATCCTCTGGGAGCGGTTCTTGGTCTTCGCCGTCGCTTTCGGGGTCGCCGGCAAGCTGCTCCACGGGTTGGAGACCCGCCTACCCGGGCTGCTCGCCGACCCGAGCTTCGGGGTCTGGTACACGGGACCCGGAGGTTCGACACGGTTCCGCCCGATCGAACGCTTCCCCGCGTCGTTCGGCAAGTCCGCCGCGGCCCGGATCGCCCCGTCCAAGAGCGGTTCGGGTGGCGGATTCTCCTCGTCGGGCGGCGGCGGCGGGTTCGGTGGAGGCGGGTTCGGCGCCCGCTGACGACTCGCCCGAAGCGACCACATACCCTCGGGATATGGGAGTTCGACTCGATCCGTCCGACGAATACATGCATGAACTCGGCCCCGAGCCGAACTTCAACGAGAGCATGTACATCAACGCCTTCGACCCGACCACGCAGGTCGGGGGCTGGTTCCGCATGGGCAACCGGGCCAACGAGGGCTACGCCGAGATGACGATCTGCCTGTATCTGCCGCCCATCGACGGCGGCGGGCGGCGGGTGGCGTTCATGTTCAAACGCCCCGGTATCGACCACAACGATGCCCTTGATGCCGGAGGACTGACCTGGACGATGGTCACCCCGTTCGATGAGTTGCGGGTCGACTACCACGGCAAGGTCGTCGTGCTTGACGAGCCGAAGCAGATGAGCGATCCCAAACAAGCCTTCGCCGACAACCCGTACGCCGAGTGCGAGGTGCAACTGACCTTTACCGGGCAAGGCCGATCGTCGATGTTCGGCGGCGAGCCCGATACGCCACATGAAACACCCGGCGAGGAGTTTGCCAAGGGCCACTACGAACAACTCGTCGAGGCCCGCGGCACCATCCGCGTCGGCGACGAGGAGTGGGAGATCGCCGGCTGCGGTCTGCGCGACCATTCCTGGGGCCCGCGCTACTGGCAAGCCCCGTGGTACTACCGCTGGTTGACGGCCAATTTCGACCGCGACCTTGGCTTCATGGCCAGCCGCGTCGCCAAGAAGGACGGCCCCGGCACCCGCGGCGGGTTCGTCTGGGAGGCCGGCAAACTGCACTACTGCGACCACGCCGAGGTCTCCACCGAGTTCTCCGGTGACGACAGCTACCACGCCAAGGTGCACGGGCTGCTGCGGTCGTCGAAGTCGGGCCGGGAGTGGAGGTTCAGCGGAGAAGTGATCGACTTGATCCCATTGCGCAATCGCCGCCAAACCCCCGACGGAGACTGGCTCACCACCCGCATCAGCGAAGGCATGACCCGCTGGACGATGGAATCGGGCGAGCACGCTGGGGCCGTCGGGTACGGCATGTCGGAATACCTCGACCAGATCATCGACGGTCAACCGGTCGGGCTGGCCGAGTAGGCATCGGCATCTGCGACGCCCATCTCGATCAGGATTCGGAAAAGGGTTCTTCTACCTAGCCCGTCGGTTCGAAGACCACGGGTAGGGTTCGTGACGACCACGGGCGGTCGACCCAAGGAGATTCACGATGCGTAGAGCCCTTCTCGCATGCCTACTCGCAGGAGTATGCGTGCCGGCTGCGGCCTCGACCTCGGCCGCCCAGATTGCACCGACCGGTTCGACCAAGGCGTCGATGGCAATTGACGACCCCTATCTTCGCCAACAGGTCGCCACGATGGCGGGTCGACGTACGCAACAGGTCGACGCGACCGTCGATGTCGAGATACTCCACGACAACGTCGAAGCGACGATCGCCGAGCGCGTCGCCGCCCTCGGCGGGACCGTCACGGGTGCGGCACCCGGCTCGATCGTCCAAGCCAACGTGTCGGTCGCGGCGCTCGTCGGGCTGCAATCCGCGCCCGGGGTCAGCTTCGTGCGCCGACCAGTGCAGGTGAATGTCCGACCCGGAACCGATGCCGTGACGCAGGCCGGGCCGGTGACCGCCGAGGCTGTCTCGATCATGAAGGCCGACGCGTGGCACCAGGCCGGGCGCACCGGAGCCGGGATCAAGGTCGGGATCATCGACTTCTTCAACCAGGCGAAGTGGACCGAACAGCAGCGGACCGGCGAAGTGCCGGCCGTGGCCGGCACCTTCTGTATGCAACACGGCGCGGCGACATGCACGGTGTGGGATCCCTCGGAAGGAGGCCACGGCAACGCCGTCGCCGAGATCATCCACGATCTGGCTCCCGACGCGCAGATCTACCTGGGCCAGGCTGACACGATCAGCGATTCATACGCCCTGGTCAACTGGTTTGTCGCCAACGGCGTGACGATCGTCAACCGCTCGCTCGGCTCCTCGTACGACGGCCCCGGCGACGGCACCGGCCCGCTCAACGAACTGGTCGACTTTGCCGCCAACCGCGGCATCACCTGGTTCAACTCGGCCGGCAACGAAGGCTCACAGCGCTACTGGCGGGGGACGGCGACCGATGCCGACAACGACGGCTGGCTCGAGTTCGGCCCCGGTGACGAAACGATGAATGTCGGCGGCGGCAACGGCGACTGCCTGTCGGTGCTGGGTGCCCGTTGGAACGACTGGGGTCCACCGCTGACCCGCACCGACTACGACTTCTACATCTATGCCCGTGACCAGCAGGTCTTCCCCTCGGCGGGCACCCCCGGACCCGACCAGCAGGCCGGAGCACCACCGATCGAACTCGATGGCATCGAGGGCTGCGAGCGCGGCCCGCTGACGATTCGGATCAAGAAGTGGGCCGAAGGGAGCGGCTCGGCCGGTGACATCCTCGAACTCCTGATGTACAGCGGCGACCTCGAGTACTCGCAATCGTCGAACAGCGCGGGCGGCCCGATCGTCGACAGCAAAAACCGTGCAGTCATCGCCGTCGGAGCGATCGACCCCCCTCGGGCCGGGTCGGTTGCGTACTACAGCTCGCAGGGTCCGACCAACGACGGCCGCCGTAAGCCCGACCTCTCGGCCCCGTCGTGCTTCACCAGCAGCATTTACTCACCGTTCGGAAGTTGCTTCAATGGAACCTCGGCCGCGTCCCCGGCGGCGGCCGGGATGGCCGCCGTGGTTGCATCATCGGGGCTCACCGCGTCGCCGCAAGGGCTGGCGGCGTTGATGAAGCACTTCGTCATCGACCGTGGTCCCGCCGGACCCGATTCGATCTACGGCACCGGCGAAGCGCGGCTTCCCGAGCCGGTGACCACGGCTGTGACGACCAACCCGTCGACGTATGTCGGCATCTCCCCCACCAGGGTCGTCGATACCCGTCGCGGTCTGGGCCCATTGGGACGCCCGATGGACGTCGAGGAGATTCTCGACGTTCCGATGGCCGGGGTCGGCCCAATACCGGCCAACGCCACCAGCGTGGCGATGAATGTGACCATCGTCGGGGCCCGATCGGCAAGCTACGTCCAAGTACTGCCGACGCTGTACGCCCCGATCGATGCGTCGTCATCGCTCAACCTGGAATCGATGGGCCAGGTTCTCCCGAACTTCGTGATCAGCCCGGTCGGACGCGGTGGTCAGATCTCGTTCTACGCGCCGAGCGGTGGCGACCTGCTCATCGACGTGCTCGGCTACTTCGTTCCGTCTGAAGCGTCGGCCGCCGGTCGGCTGGTCTCGACAACCCCGACCCGAGTGCTCGACACCCGCCAGAGCCTGACCGTTCGACCCGACCTGCTCCCGACCGGCTGGTCGAACCATCGCCCGGCCGCCGGTGAGGTCGTGCCGCTCGAATTCCGAGCAACCAGTGGGCTGCCTGCTACCGGGGTCGCCGCGGTGGTTCTCAACATCACGGCAACCGGGGCGACGGCCAGTGGCTTTGTCACGGCCTATCCGTCGGGCACGCCGCTGCCCGAGGCCTCGGTGCTCAACGTGACAGCCGGCGGTACGAATGCCAATACCGTGATCGTGCCGCTCGGCGCCGACCGGCGAGTCAACCTGTACACCTTCTCCGCTCTCCATCTGGTGGCCGACCTAGCCGGCCACATCACCGATGCAACGGTTCCCGTCAGTGGTGCGGGCCGATTCGTGCCAATCAGCCCAGCACGAATCTTCGATACCCGCCAGACCGGATCACCCCTGGTCAGCGAGGCCGTTCAGGCCATCGAGATCGGTGGCCGGGCCGGCATTCCCGCCGCCGGCGCCGCCGCCGTGTCATACAACGTCACGTCCACCGCAACGGCCGGGCCCGAGGGATACGTGCAGATGTGGCCGACCGGCGCGGGGGCCGGCAGCGAGTCGTCGAACGTGAACTGGACGACGATCGGCCAGACCGTCGCCAGCGGAGGCATCGTCAAGCTCGGTGCCTCAGCCCGCATCGACGCCCGCAGCTACCAGGGAACCCATCTGCTGCTCGACGTCAACGGCTACTTCATGAGTTGAGCCAACGGCTCCTTCATGAGTTGAGCCACTCGTCGATCAACTTACGGGCGATCGAGATGCCCGGCGGGATCTCGGGCAGGTTGTCACGGGTGTACCAGTTGGCATCGACGATCTCGGTCGGATCGATGTTGATCTCGCCGCTCTCCCAGATCGCCTGGAACCCGAGCATCAGCGAGTGCGGGAACGGCCACGGCTGACTGCTGCGGTACTCCACGGAACCCAAGCGCACGCCGACCTCCTCATACACCTCTCGGCGAACGGCGTCCTCGAGGTTCTCACCCGGTTCGACGAAACCGGCCAGGCATGAATAGGTCGGGCCGCGGAACTGCACACCCCGGGCGAGCAGCGCCTCGGCACCGTTGTGGCGCGTGACCAGGGTGATGATCGCCGGGGCCAGCCGGGGAAAGGCGAGCAATCGGCATGACGGGCAGCGCATCGCCCGCTCGTTGTCGGCAAGTTCCGTCGGTGTGCCGCAACGACCGCAGAAGCGATGCGACCGCGCCCAATCGACCAGTTGCACAGCCCGACCGGCAATCAGCCAATCGGTCTCCCCCGCCCGACCGAAGTAGCTGTACAGGTCGAGCGCGGCGCCGTCGGATGGATCGACTCCATGGGGGACATCAACCCCCCAACACGGCGCATCGCCGTGCATGCCGAGGAAGTGCGTCGGCCACTCCGGCGTAGCCGGTGCGGACTCGACCCACACCAACGAGCCGACCACGTAGAAGTACCGCGCTGCCGCGACGCGTCGTGGTCGGGAGTGGGCTGCAACGACGGTACGAATCTCGACATGACCCGATCGTAGGATCGAACCATGAGCAACGTGGTCATCGTCGATGCCGTCCGTACCCCGATCGGCCGCCGCGGCGGCGGTCTGGCCAGTGTCCACCCCGCCGATCTGCTCGGCCGGGTCCACAAGGCGCTGATCGAACGCACCGGTATCGACCCGTCCATCGTCGAGCAGGTCGTCGGCGGATGCGTCAGTCAGATCGGCGAGCAGAGCTTCAACGTCACCCGTACCGCGTGGCTGGCGGCCGGTTTGCCGATGAGCACCGCGGCGACCACGGTCGATACGCAGTGTGGTTCGTCGCAGCAGGCCACCAACCTTGCCGCCAGCCTGGTCGGCTCGGGTGCCGTCGATGTCGCCGTCGCCTGCGGGGTCGAGGTGATGAGTCGCGTTCCTATCGGCTCGAACTCGTCGAAGAAGCTCGGCTATGGCGTGCCGATTCCCAAGCCGTACTTCGCCCAGTACGAGATGACATCGCAGTTCGAAGGCGCCGAGCGCATCGCCGACACATGGGGGATCACCCGCGACGACACCGACCGTTTCGGGCTTGCCTCGCAGGAACGCGCCGCGCGGGCATGGGCCGAGGACCGCTTTGCCGGGCAGTGGTTGGCGGTCGCAGCCCCCGACCTCGATGACGAGGGCAAGCCGACCGGCTCCACGCACACCGTCTCGCGGGACGAGGGCATCCGTGAGTCGACGTACGAGAAACTCGCCAGCCTCAAGCCGGTCGCCCGCGAGAACGGTGTACACACCGCGGGCAACTCGTCGCAGATCTCCGACGGTGCAGCCGCGGTACTCATGATGACCGAGGAGAAGGCCGCGGCTCTCGGGTTGACGCCGCGGGCTCGCATCGTCGATACCTGCCTGGTCGGCGTCGATCCAGTGTTGATGCTGACCGGCCCGATCGATGCAACGCAGCGCCTGCTGCAGCGCAACGGGCTGTCGATCGGCGACATCGACACGTTCGAGATCAACGAGGCGTTCGCCTCGGTCGTGCTGGCCTGGGCCAAAGAGGTCGGTGCCGATCTCGATCGCACCAACCCCAACGGTGGGGCCATAGCCCTGGGCCATCCCCTCGGTGCCACCGGCGCGTTCTTGATGACCAAGGCGCTGTACGAGTTGGAGCGCACGGGCGGTCGGTACGGGATCGTGTCGATGTGCTGTGGGGGCGGCCTCGGCACCGGCACGCTCATTGAGCGGATCTAGCCGGCGGCGGCGATCTCGATACAGCCGCACTGCCCACGACACGGTCAATCGACGCGCCAATGGCGGGCGAATCACCCTGCAGGAGGTGAGCCACCCGCCATTGAGCGAGGCAACCGGAAGACCGCCGGTACGTACCGACGAGGACCTCAGGCGGCGATGGGGCGACGGCGACGAACGGCGACGACTGCGGTCATGCCCGCGACCATCGTCGCCGCACCGATCTGCAGGGCGACACCCGTATTGCCACCGGTAGTCGGCAATGCTCCGGGAGTGTTCGGTAGGACCAGGATCTCGGGCTCGATCACGTCGGGAGGAGGTGTACGATCAGCGGGCACCGGCTCGCTCGGAGTGATCGTCGTGTCGGGTGGGTAGACGCCGGCGAACGCGCCAGGTACACCGAATCCGCCCATCGCCGCGAGAGCAATCGCCCCCACAAACCATGTCTTCTTCATTCCCAATTCCTCCGCCTCGTAGCGCACTCACCCGTCACTCCAAGTGTACGGTTGTCGGCCGCCGCCAACCATAGACTCTTCGGACTATGCGCAATCGGTGGCTATCCCGTCTGTGAACCTCCTTTTCTTGACACGTAAGGTCACTCGCCCACCCATCGTTGGCATCTCGCTGCTCGCCGCGGCGTTGGCCGTCTTCAGTCCTGGCGCGCCGACGGGAGTCACCATCGTCGATGCACTCCTGCGGGCGTGTCTGGCCGGTCTCGTCACGTGGACCGCATCGACGGCGCCTGCCGCGGCCGTGGTCGGCGGGGTTGGGGTTCTCGGCATCGCCGGACTCCCCAAACCGCTGCTGGGCGTTGCCCTCCTGGCGGCCGCCGGCGCCGTAGCGATTGCCGAACTCCGGCGGCTCCACGCTCGCCCGACCCTCGCCGCGGGCGTCGGGGCGATCAGCATGCTCGGCGGTTTCCGCCTCCCCGAACTGGTTGTGTTCGGCGGCTCCGCGCTCCTCGTCGGGCTGGTCGCCGTCGCGATCGCGCTGACCGGCCTCGCCGCTCAGTCACCCGAGGTACGCCGCATCGCTCAGCGTACGACCGTGGCCGTCGGAGCCATCGCCGGTACCTGCGCCGTTGCCAGCGGCATCTCCTTCATGCTGGCCATCGGGCACGCCGGCGACGCTCAACGCCACCTACGTGCTGCGCTGGAGGCGACCAACAACGGCCGTCTCGACGAGGCCACCGAGAAGCTGGCCGGGGCCCAAACCGAAGTTGCCGCGGCCCGCTCCGCCCTTACCGCACCGTGGGGGTGGCCAGGGCGGCTGCTCCCCGTGATCGCCCAGCATCGGGCCGTCGCCATCGACCTCGCCACCGATGCGGGCACCACCGTGTCGACGGCACTCGAGGCCGCTGCGCTCGGCCGATCTCGACCAGTTGAAAGTGAAAGATGGTCGGGCCGATGTCGGCAAGATCGCCGCGCTGCACGATCCGCTGATCACCCTCGGCCAGTCGTTGACAACGTTGCGCGAGCAGCTCGCCACGGAACGGCCGGGTTGGATCGTGAGCCCCCTCGGCGATCGAATCACCGCCGCCGACGGCGACTTGAAGCAGGCGCAACAGCAGCTCACCAACCTCACCGAGGCCGTTCGATTGGCCCCCGACCTGCTCGGCAGCACAGCCGACCGGCGGATGTTGATCGCCTTTCTGACGCCGTCGGAGGCTCGACCGCTCGGCGGTCACATGGCCAACTACGGCGAGCTGACCATTTCCGACGGCCATCTGGAGCTGACGAACTTCGGACGCGCCAGCGATCTCATCGAGTTGAGTGCCGACCCGGTCACCCGCGTGATCTCCGGGCCACCGGCCTACCTCGACCGCTACGGGGCGTTCGGCGCGGGCGGTGACGGCACGCCCGCCGGGCCAGACTGGTGGCTCAACGTCACCATCTCCCCCGACTTTCCAAGCGTCGCCGAGGTCATGGCCGAGATGTACGCCAACGCCACCGGGCGAGCGGTCGACAACGTCATGACGATCGATCCGAGCGGCTTGGCCGGCCTGTTGTCGATCACCGGACCGATCGACGCCAAGGGCCTGCCCGAACCGCTGACCGAGGACAACGTCGTCCAGCTGTTGGAACACGACCAATATGCCCTCTTCGGTCGGGAGGGCCGCGAGGAACGCGTCGAGTTCCTCGGCGACGCCGGTCAGGCCACCTTCGATGCGCTGATCAAGCGCCGGCGTCTCGATCCGGTGGTGCTGGTCAAGCATCTCGCCCCGGCAGTGGCCGGGAATCATGTGATGCTCTGGTCGGCTCACCCGGCCGAACAGGCACTGTTCGCCGCGCTACATGCCTCCGGGGAATTCGCCCGCGCCGATCAGGGCGCCGACGCCCTGGCGGTGACGTCGCTCAACTCGGGGGCCAACAAGACCGACGCCTTCCTGACCCGGCAGGTGCGCTACGACGCCGTCGTCGACGATCTCACCGGCGCGGTCACCGGCACTGCCACCGTGACGATGTTCAACGACGCGCCGACCGACGGCTTGCCGTTCCACGTCATCGGCAACTCGGTGAACGAGCCGTTCGGGTCGAACCGGACCTACCTGACGCTGTATCGCGGGAGCGGCGAGGTGACCTCGCTCGATGTTGACGGCAAGCGAGTCTCGCCGGCCACCGGAAGCGAGCTGGGCTGGAACTATGCGGAGTACCGCCACACCATCGCGCCGGGGGAACGGCGATTTTCCGCTACGAGGTCACCGGCAAGGTCGACCCGACCGAGCCGTACCGCCTGTGGGTTCGAGCGCAGCCGATGGCCAACCCCGAGCAGCTCACCGTTTCGGTCCACCATGCCTCCGGAGGCCTGCTCGCATCGTTCGACGGCATCATCGACCACAGCATGATGATCTCCGGCACGGTCGAGCCTGCGCCGACGATCGAGTCGACCGGCCCGGTTCCCGCTCAAGGCTAGTTCGTCCTGGTCAACCCGCCCATCAGCCCTCGGGTGCGTCGGCCGCCGCAATCGAGGCGGCGTCGGCGCCGACGATGCCGCGGTCGGTGATCAGCGAGGTGACGAATCGGGCCGGGGTGACGTCGAAGCCCCAGTTGCGCGCCGGGCTGGCGGCCGGGGCGATCCGCCCGCCACCGAAGGTCAAAACTTCGTCGGGTGAGCGCTCCTCGATCGGAATCGACGCCCCGGTGGGCGTCTGCATGTCGATCGTCGACCACGGCGCAGCGACGTGGAAGGGCACGCCGTGGACCGCGGCGGCAAACGCCTTGAGCGACGTGCCGATCTTGTTGGCCGCGTCGCCGTTGGCGGCTACCCGGTCGGCACCGACGATCACCAGATCGACCATTCCGTGGGCCAGCAGGTGGCCGGCCGCATTGTCAACCACCACCGTGTGATCAACCCCCGCCGCCCCGAGTTCCCATGCCGTCAACGCCGCGCCCTGATTACGGGGACGGGTCTCGCTCACCCAAACATGAACCGGGATACCGGCGAGCCCGGCGACATAGATCGGGGCGGTCGCCGTTCCCCACTCGACGGTCGCCAGTCGGCCGGCATTGCAATGGGTGAGGATCTGGACCGGCCGACCGTGTTGCTGATGAACGGCCTGAATCAGCGCCAGCCCGTGCTCGCCGATTGCGTGACAGGCCCTGACGTCGTCCTCGGCCATCCGGTCGGCCAGCTCTCGGGCCTGCCCAGCCCGCCGGTCCGGCTCGGTGCCCGACAACGCCTCGCCGACGCGATCGAGGGCCCACCGCAGGTTGACCGCGGTTGGACGAGTGGCAGCAAGCTGCGCCGCGGCTGCCGACAGGGCGGCATCCGACGGATCGGCCGCCGCGGCCAACGCCATGCCGTACGCCGCGGCCACCCCGATCAACGGGGCGCCGCGCACGGTCATGTCGGCAATCCCGATGGCCACATCGCCAACCGTGCGCCACAATTCGATCACCAGCTGATGAGGTAGGAGCCGTTGGTCGATCACCGCCACCGCCTCGCCGTCCCACCAGATCGTGCGCCTCGGAGTGTGTTCCACGGTCAATGACTGTAGAACGGTGGCCGTGCAACCTCGGATCCCCGTGATCCTCGGCCTGTTGGGCCTCATCTCGTGCGGCAGCAAGACCTCAACCGCTCCAATCACCGCTCCCCCAGTCCTCGAAGCCAATGCCACGATGGTACGCACGATCGACGGCGACACGATCGACGTCAAGATCGGCGACACCGAGGAACGGGTGCGACTGCTCGGAGTTGACACCCCCGAGTCGGTCAAGCGGGACTCACCGGTGGAATGTTTCGGAAAAGAGGCATCGAAGTTCGCCGCTGGTCTCCTGCCGGCCGGCACCGAACTCCACCTCGAACGCGACGTCGAGGCCCGCGATGCCTACGGGCGGCTGCTCGCCTACGTCTATCGGCTTCCCGACGGCCTGTTCGTCAACATCGAGCTCGTTCGCCAGGGCTTCGCCCAAACCCTCACGTTTCCGCCGAACGTCACCCACGCCGACGAGTTCGTCGACGCCGCCCGACAAGCCGAACGTGCGAACCTCGGTCTGTGGGGCTCGTGCGGTGGATAGCGTGAGCCGGGTGAGCATGCTCAACGAGCGTTTGGGATACGGGCCCGATGCCAAGCTGGTGATCATCTCGTGCGATGACCTGGGTTCGTGTCACGCCGCGAACATCGGCGTCTACCAGGCGATCCGGGAGGGGTTGGCGACCTGCGCCTCGTTGATGGTTCCCGCTCCCTGGGCGCGCCATGCCGGGGCGATGTATGACGGCGAGGACATCGGGGTTCACCTCACCCTCAATGCCGAGCATGATCTGTATCGCTGGAGCCCGATCACCCACGCCCCATCGCTGCTGTCGGGCGAGGGCGGGTTTCCTCGGACCATCGACGACCTGTGGGAACACGCCGACGCCGACGAGGTGTTCCGTGAATGCCGGGCTCAGATCGAACGGGCCCTGGCCTGGGGATTCGACGTTTCGCATCTCGCACCCCACCTGGGCGCGATCACGCTGCGCCCCGAGTTTTTCGGGGTCTACCTCGATCTGGCCGTGGAGTTCCGCCTGCCGATCCGCCTGCCATCGACGCTGACCGAGGAGATGGCGGGGTTTCCGTTCCGCCGACTCGCGGCTGATGAAGGGGTGCTGTTCCCCGACCATTTCGACCACACCTGGCGAGCCGGCAGCCGCGACCGAGTCCGCAGTGCCGTCGCCGAACTGGCGCCCGGCGTCACCGAGATCCATGTGCAGCCGACCATCGACACCGCCGAGGTACGAGCGCTCAGCGATCAGGCCGCCGGGTGGATCGACGATCTCGACCTGATGGTCAACGACCAGGTACTCCGCGATGCCCTGGTGGCCAGCGAAGCCGTGCTCATCGGCTATCGCCAGCTACGCGATGCCATGCGCGATTCGAGCTAGCGCGGCGGCGGCATCGCCCGATGACAATGCATCGAGCAGCGGGCCGGTCGGGCCGGTCGACTTCAACTTTCCCTGCATGAACGCCACCGTGGGGTCGAGCCCTACGTCCGCGATGCCAATGGTCACCACGACATCGGCATCGTCGGGCCCCTCGACTCGTTCGTCCTTCTTGGCGACGACGACTCGGTACTGGATGACGCTGACTACTGCACTCACGAGGCCACCTCACTGGTGATTCCGACGAACAGATCCGACTCGACGTCGCCCGGGTTCGGGAGTCCGACCGTCGATCGGGCCAGCACCCAGTCCTCCCACGGATAGACCTCGGCGAGCTCCTCGTCGCTCAGACCGAACCACCAGGCCTCGGCCGGATCAACCTGGGTGGCGTGGGCTCGTAACGCCCCCGACCGAGCCCACAGGTAGGCCCCGATGTCAAGGCGGGTGGTGATGCGATGATCGTGATCGGTGCGATTGAGCCAGTTCTCGTCGTATGGCGATGCTCCTCGCAGGCGCAGCATCGCCTCGTGGATCGCGACCAGCCGCGACTTCGACCACAACGTGTAGTACAGCTTGGCCGGCTGCCAGGGCTCGGTGCCCGAGTACCAGTCGGGGTCGCCGGCCCGATCGAAGGCGAGCACCGAGATCTCGTGCACCCGCACATGATCGGGGTGGGGGTAGCCGCTGTGGTCGTCTCCGTAGGTGATGACCACCTGTGGGCGTTCGGCCCGGATGATCGCCACCAGCCGCCCGACGGCCTCGTCGAGCGGGGCCGCATGGAACGAGTCCGGGTGGGTGTTGGCCGGCGAGTCCTTCATCCCCGAATCGCGATAGCCGAGCATGACCACCTCGTCGAAGCCGATGACCGCGGCCGATCGGGCCAACTCGTCAGGGCGGATCTCGGCCAGCAACGCCCGCTCCCCCTCCGCGTCGAGCCCGTGGAACGGCTGGCCCGGCTCGCGCAACGCGGGATTCTGGAGATCACCCTCTTCGCCGCCGGTGCAACACACCAGCACCGTACGGACGCCACGCTCGTGATACATCGCGAGCGTGGGGGCCCCCTTCGACGCTTCGTCGTCAGGATGGGCATGGACGGTCAGCAGGCACAGCGGCACATCGTCAGGCGACATCGCCTGCGACGCTACCGGCCAACGCCTACGATGGGTTGCTCGTGACCAGCTCTCCTACCACCCCTCGCCGACTGACGAATCGCCTGACATCGGGTCTCGCACTCGTGTTCGGCCTCGTCGCGCTCTCCGCTTGCGATCAGCGGGATGGTCGGGAGATGCCTCCCGCCAAGCCCGAACAGACCGCTTCGGTGTTGACCACGACGACCGCCCCGGCCACCACGGCCCGTCTCGTCGAGCCCGATTCCCCCGAGTTGTCGACCCTTCCCGCCGCCGGTTTCAGCCTGCAGTTGCCATGGGTCGACGATGCCAATATTCCGGCAGACCATACGTGCAAGGGATCGCCGACCCACGATGTCGCGCCGCGTGTGGCATGGACGACAGTCCCGGCCGGAACGGTGGAACTCGCCATCGTGCTCACCGATCAGACCGCTGATGGCTACGTACTGTGGGTGATGAGCGGCATCGATCCGAACCTTGGAGTCATCGAGTCCGGGGTCGTTCCGGCCGGGGCGGTGCGGGCCGCCAACAGCACCGGCGCGCTCGGCTACAGCGGACCGTGTCCCCCTTCGGGAACCCACGTCTACCTGGCCGAACTGTTCGCGATCGGGCAGCAACTCGAGCTCAGCGACGGAGTGCCCGCCTCCGATGCAATCGCCGCGATCGAAGCCGCGGCGATCGACTCGGCGACCGTCTCGGGCATCGTCGCCGCATGATGACACGGGTGGTAGGCGCTCCATCATGACCTCGCTGGGCGGAATCGACACGGCGACGATCGGCCTTGACGCCCTACCGTTCCCTTGCGCGATCGTCGATTCCTCCTCGGTGGTGGTACAGGCAAACCGCCCATGGATTGCAATGGCCCTCGGAGCCGGCGCCGGCCACGATCTCGTGGCGGTCACGGCGATCGATGCAGCCGACGCGGAGCGGGTCGACGTGCTGCTCCACCAGGCCCGAGACCGTTCAACGTCGATGGAACATGCCGCGTCGATCGAGATCGACGTTCCCAATCTGGGTCTCGCCCGTTGGTCACGGTGGTACGCCGCACCGTTGGACGACGGTCTGGTGTTGGTCAGCATCGTCCCGATCCGGTCGCCACCGACCATGGCCCACGCCGACGCGGCCCGCGCCGTCATGGAAGACGCGTACTCCTACATCTCCGAAGGCGTCGTCATCCTCGACAAGGACTTCCAGGTCGTGTTGAGCACGGGCTTCGCCAGCAACTTGATGGGCCGCCCGGGATTCGCCAACGAGGGCCTGTCGGCGGTCGAACAAATCCACCCGGGTGATCTCGACGTCGTCGGACCGACGATGGAACGGCTGCTGTCCCGCCCCGGGGAGCAGGCGATCATCGATGTGCGGATCGCCAGCGAATCGGGTGGCTGGCGCTGGTTCGAGGCAATCGCCACCAATCTGCTCGACCACCCGGCCGTCGGCGGCATCCTCGTCTTGCTACGCGACATCGGGGCCCGCAAGGACGCCGAAGCGTTCGCTTCACGCCTGGTGCGGGTCTTCGACGAGAGCCCCGACCTGGTCATTCTGCTCGACCAGTCGACGCGACCGATCTATCGCAACACCGCATTGCGGCGGCTGCTCGCCTCGCGTTTCGCCGATCCATCCGATGCCCGGCGGGCCGAGCGCAACCTGATCCGCAAGGTCGGCGAGCGACTGCCCCGCGACGTTGTCGCCGGACGGCAAACCACGTGGCAAGGGGAGATCGAGGTAGATCTCGATGACGGTTTGACGTTGTCGTTGGTCGTCGTCGTCGCCCAACAGGAGGAGAACTCGACCCCGTTCATCGCCGGGATCGCTCGCGACATCACCGACCGCAAGCAACTCGAGGCGAAACTCGCCCATCAAGCCGGCCACGACTCCCTGACCGATCTGCCCAACCGGGCAACGTTTCTCGCCGGGCTCGCCGAAGCCCTCACCCAGCAGGAACTCGCCGACACTCACCTGGCTGTGCTGTTCCTCGACCTCGACAACCTCAAGGACGTCAATGACTCGGTCGGCCATCACGTCGGCGATGCCTTGCTCATCGATGTGGCCAAGCGGCTGCGAACGGCCATTCGTCCCTTCGATGTGGTGTCGCGGCTGGGCGGCGACGAGTTTGCCGTGCTCTGCCGCTTCCTCCCCGATGAGGCAACGGCCCACGACGTGGCCGAACGGGTTCGCCGTGAGTTGACCGGGCGAATTCTCGTCGGGCGGACCGAGGTGTTCCTCAGTGCGTCGATCGGCATCGTCGCCGCCGGACCGCGACGGGCAATCGTCGAGACCGCCGCCGACGATGCAATGGCCCTGCTCCGTGACGCGGACACAGCCATGTACCGCGCCAAACAGCTGGGCCGGGCCCGGGTCGAGACCTTCACCGAAGACCTGCGGACTCGCGCCCAGGTTCGCCGTCAGTTGACCGCCGGGCTGGAACAGGCGCTGTTGAAGTCGGAGCTGTACATCGATTTCCAGCCGATCATCAACCTGACCGACAACCGCATCACCTCGGTCGAGGCGCTCCTTCGCTGGCGTCACCCGAGCCTTGGCGAGCTTGCTCCGGCCTCGTTCATCGATCTCGCCGAGGAGTCGGGGCTCATCGAACCGATCGGCCGCTGGGCGATGGCGACGGCGATCCGGGACATCGCCTCGATCTCGCATCTCGCCCCCGAACTCACCCTGCATGTCAACGTGTCGCCGCGTCAGTTGGCGGCAGCCGACGACGACTTCGCCGAATTCGTCGCCGCGACCCTCCTCGAGTTCGACTTCCCGCCCGAGCGACTGACGATCGAGATCACCGAATCAACCTTGCTCGATGACGCCGCCGAAGCCGCCACCCGACTCAATCAGGTCCGCGACCTGGGCGTTCGCACCGCGATCGACGATTTCGGCACCGGCTACTCGTCGCTCGCGTACCTGCGTCGATTCGCCATGAACGAGCTCAAACTCGACGGCACCTTCGTGCAGGATCTGCACATCCAACCCGACAGCCGCGCCGTCGTCAAAGCGGTCATCGACCTTGCCCACTCGCTGCGGATGACGGTCACCGCCGAGGCCGTCAGTGAAAGCGCCCAACTCGATGTGTTGCGCGAACTCGGGTGCGACCGGGTACAGGGGTACCTGCTCGGCGCGCCGATGAGCCTCGACGGGCTGATCGTCGCCCTCGAGCGCTGACGATCTGCTGGTGAGCATCTCAACAAATCTGCTGCTGACGATCGCCGTCCTGAGCTTCATGGCCGTTCGGCTGGTGACCGCGGCCCGTCACGTGGCCAGTCAAAACGGCCGGCGGCTGATTCTCGAGATCATTCGCGGGATTCGATGGCGGCATCTCTGGCCGATTCCGCTGGTGGTTGCCGGGGTACTCGGCGTCGCCGCCGCCCTGATGCAGTTGCCCGGCCTGAGCTGGGGATGGTGGTCGGCGATCGGCGGTTCGGGCAATCCGATCACCGGTTCGACCGCCGAGACCGCCGGAACGGTTTGGGAGTGGCTGATCCCGCTCGTCTTTTTGAGTTTTCTGCTGCCGGCGCTGCCGTTGTTCGCCCACGCCGAGGAGCGGATGTTCCGCCAGGGCGCACAGCAGTGGTCGAATCGTCGGCGAGCGTGGATGATCGTCAAGTTCGGGGTGGCCCACGCCCTGATCGGCATTCCGATCGGGGTCGCGTTGGCCCTGAGTGTGGGTGGGGCCTACTTCATGGCCGTCTACCTGCGCAGCTATCGGGCGACGCCCAACGAGCGACTGGCGACGTTGGAGTCGACCCGGGCGCACACGGCCTACAACGGGGCGATTCTGAGCCTGGTGTTGGTCGTCGTGGTGGTCGATGCCTTGGCGTGAGCTCTGCCGCCGACGCCCGCCGGCGGGGCGATAGCGTCTCAACGAATCATGAGCTCGCTCCCTCCGCCCCCGGCGCCGCGTTGCGTCCGCCATCCCGACCGCGAGACCGGCCGGTCGTGTACCCGCTGCGGACGACCCGCCTGCGCCCAATGCCTCCGTCCGGCGTCCGTCGGCTCGCACTGCCCCGACTGTGTGAAGGCCGCCATTCCCCCGACCACGGTACGGGTCCGCGATTGGAACGCCCGCCAGACCTTCCCGGTGACCAAGGCATTCATGCTCGTCAACGTGATCGTGTTCGTCTACCTGGTCGCCCGCGATGCCAACGCCGCCGGTGGAAGCGTCACGACCCAGGGAACCTTCGACCTCGGCCTGGCCCGAGTTTTCATTGCCGACGGACAGTGGTATCGCCTGGTCACGAGTGGTTTCATTCACTTCGGGCTGATCCATTTGGCGTTCAATGGTCTGGCGATGTGGAATGTCGGCCAAATGCTCGAGTCGGCCATCGGCTCGGCCAAGTTCGCCCTGCTGTACGTTGCTTCCCTCCTCGCCGGGTCGGCCGGCGCGTTGCTGCTCGAGACACCGGGGCTCTTCCGGCGAACTCCGATCACCGGCGGGGCGTCGGGTGCGGTGTTCGGGCTATTCGGGGCGACGGTGGTGGTGCTCAAGCGGCAGGGCATCAATCCGTTTCAGACCTCGATCGGCACCGTGCTGATCGTCAACCTGGTGTTGACGTTTACCATCTCGGGCATCTCGATCGGCGGGCATCTCGGGGGCCTGGTGGGTGGAGCGCTGTGCGGCTTCGTCGTGGGTGGCGGCCGCTACCGCCAGCCGCCGTCGTGGGTGCAGTGGGCCGTTCCGGTCGGGGTTGCCCTTGCGTCGGTGGTCATCGGCGTCGTCGTCTCTGGTTGAGACACCCGAGTCCCGCCGCCCATTTTCGGCGGTGTGTCAGTTCGTCGTGCGGGCTTTGCGGAACAGCTTGACCCGTTGGCGATGTAGCGGGGTTCGATCACCCGACCATCTCGCCGTCGGGGCCATCACTAGGCTGCATAGGGCGAGCAGCACCGTGTCGTAGTTGACCCGCCAACCGGCGAAGTCCCGCCAGGCCTGGTCGCGATCGGCCTTGAGCAACACCCCAGCGTTGGTCAACTCTTCACACAGCGCATCGAACTCGGCGCGCTCGACGGCGATCGGATCGCCGGGTTGGGGGTCGGGGTTGTAGGTGATACCGAAGAAGTCGGCAATGCGGCGCAACGAGATGAACCCGGCTCGGATCAACACATCCGCACGGGCATCACGGGGCCGGTCGACAAGCGACGCCATGATCGCCGCCGTGTCGAGCACGCAACCTGCCGCGGTGATCCAACTCCGTTCAGGCTGCGGCGACCGGAAAAACGCCAGCGAGGGCTGGCTGGTATGGCTCTCCTCGATGTCGGCGAACCACTGCTCCCACGGGACGAACAGATCGTCGTCGAGCATGTCGAGGCGGCCGATGCGCGAGTACCGCACGATCAACTCCGTCGCCGACGGCGGACTGCCGGCGCGGACTTCGAGCATCCCAACAAGGGATTCACGACGGCTGAACGCCCCGTAGATCGTCGGCAGGTACGAGATCATCAACGACACCAGGCCCAACCCGACGCCGGCTTCGACGAACGCCACCAACACCCGGCCGATCCCTTCGGGGCGCACAAAACCGAGGGTGAGCAGCGAAGATCCGCTCGTGACGAGGGATTCGGTCCACGGTTGGATCCCGCTGGCCCAGAAGATGCCGCTGAAACCGAGAATGGTGCAGGCCACCCACACCCCCGGCAGGAGCAACAGGCCAACCGGCGCGTACATCGCCATCACCCGGTCCCGCCACGCGAAGCTGCGCGTGGGCGCCGCCAGCCGGTCGAAGACCAACCAACGCAGACCGATGAACAGCCAGCGGGTCAGAAACGCCGACTCTGCTCGGGGAAGCACGACTGTCTTGATCGCGCCGACCGCCGTCCAGACGACGAGGGCGAACCCCGCAACTCCGGCGATCAGACGGACGATGTGCATGGGCAGCAGTCTGCTCTCATTCGAGCCTGTCACCGGAACTGTGACACAGGCTGTGCGTATGGTCATCGATACATCGGCTTCCCCGCCCGCATCACTACACCCATGCCCGGGAGGCCCTTCCATGTCCAAACGCACGTCCGGTTCTGCTCCGTTGCTGTACGGCCCGTTCGGGGAGACCTTCGACGTCCTCGAAATGGCGTCGTGGATGGTCGACCCCAACGAGACCAGCATCGTCGCCCTCGTCTTCGACGACACCCGAATACCCCAGCACGCCATCGTGATCAACGACACCCCGTCCCCCGACGCGGTCCACGACGTCGCCGATGTCGTCGAGCGATCGCTGCTACGCCGACCCGACCTCGGCGCGCTGGTGATCATCTCGGTACGGCCCGGTCAGCCCTGCGAACCCCTCGACTTCGACCGGCTCCTCGATCTCACCGCTCGATTCGACGAGGTGGGAGTCGAACTGATCGATTGGTACATCTGGTCGGGGGCCACCCGCACATCAATGCGCGGTGCGGCCGGGTTGCCGAGCCGATGGTGAGCCGGCGTCTGAAGACATCGACGGTGGCGGTCATCCGCCCGTGCGTGCCCGGCGCTGTTCGGGGCTCAGGCGCAGCCCGGCTGCCCGGAGTCGGCGCACCAACTCTCGTGATTCCACGACCACGGCCCCCGCCGCAATCGCCGCGGCGCGCCAGTCCTCGGGCACGTCGTAGTGGTCACCCTGGAAACCCGGCGCGGAATGCCGATCGCCTGGGCCAGTTCGTGGAGTTCGTCGAGATGATCGTCGCTGACCATGTGACACCACTTGCGGCCGCGGTACCACCAGCGGGCCTCGTCGATCAGCACGGTCACCGACCCATCGTCGCACGCACCGAGCAGACGCGTAGGGTACGACCATGGCCTCGTCAGCTGCGCCCTCACGACTACGGGCCCATTGGGCGGCGATCATTCCTCGAGGTTCGGCCGCGCGAGGCCTGTCTCGATGGGCTGTTGGCCCGCTACCGCGAGCCTCATCGCCGCTATCACGGCGTTGCCCATCTCGATCGGGTGGTCACCGATGTCGCCGAATTGCTCAGTGGCGTCGCCGTCACCGACCCGTCGGTCGTGCGCGCCGCCGCGTTCTTCCACGATGCGATCTACAACCCTCGCTCGACGAGCAACGAGACCGACAGCGCGGCCCTCGCCAACCGTGAACTGACGTTGCTGGGCTGGTCACCCGAGCGCATCGACGAAGTGGAACGGCTGATTCTGCTCACCCGCGATCACGCTCTCGGCGACGGTCCAGACCCGGGTGGCGATGTGCTGGTCGACGCCGACCTCGCCGTTCTCGGCGCGCCACCCAACGTGTATCAGGCGTATGTGTCAGGGGTCCGCGCCGAGTACTCCCACGTCTCCGACGAAGCCTGGCGGGCCGGCCGCGCCCAAGTGCTGCAACACTTCATCGACCAACCGCGCCTCTATCGCACCGCGGCGATGTCGGTCCATGAACGACGGGCTCGTTCCAATCTGGGAGCGGAGCTGGCGACATTGCGCCGAGACACGCCGTCGGATGAGCGGTATCTAGTGGCAGGCGCAGCTGCCGCAGCCACCGCCCGATGGCATCGCCGGAGCCGGGCTCGAGGCACCTTTCGACGTCCCTCCACCGGTTGAGGCGAACACCGACAGCAAGCGCACCGAGTTGATGTGGCCTGTGGGGCATGCGGCCGGATCGTTCGACTCGGCCATCGATCGTCGAGCCTCGAAGGCGGTATCACAGGTCCGGCAGCGATATTCGTAGAGCGGCACGTCGGCGAGTGTAGACCGATCGGGCGCGCTGGTCGGTGGTGGGTGGCGTACATGGCAAACCGGTGGTTGACGGCAGCGTCGTCGGTTCGTGATTGACTGGATGACGTGTCACAGGTGATCACCGCTCCGCAGGAAACCCGCCCCGAGCTCGATGAGATTCCCGAGACGGCCGAGCCGTTGTCGGCCCACATCGTCAAGGTCGATCCGGGCGAATCGGCGATGGCCAAGGTGATGGAGGCCCGCATCTACGGTACGCCGATCGAGGCGCTGTGCGGGCATGTCTGGGTGCCGTCACGCGACCCGAAGCAGCTGCCGATGTGCCAGGCATGCAAGCAGATCTACGACATGTACCGCGGCTTCAACGACGGGCTCAACGAGAACCCGTCAGACTGAATCCCGGCATCGTCCACCGCACTCGTCGTCTACGGTCGAGCCATGCCGACCGTCGCCACTCTCGCTGCGTTCGCCGCAGCATCGCTCGCCATCATGGTGATTCCCGGCCCGGCGGTGCTGTACATCATCAACCGCAGCGTGGCCGACGGCCGCCGGGTGGGGATCGCCTCGGTGGCCGGCATCGAACTCGGCAGCTTCGTCCACGCCGTCGCGGCCGCGCTTGGGCTCTCGGCGATCATGGCGACGTCGTCGGTCGCCTTCACCACGGTGAAGTGGCTCGGAGCGGGCTATCTGATCTTCACCGGTATTCGCACGCTGGCCACACGACCGGCTGCGCTCGACATCAGCCGACCCGCTGTCAGCCCGAGGCGGGCGTTTCGCCAAGGGGTGACGATCAACGTCTTGAACCCGAAAGTTGCGTTGTTCTTCATGTCGTTCCTGCCCCAGTTCATCCATCCTGATCGAGGCCGGGCCGGCACCCAGGCACTGATCCTCGGGTTGGTATTCGTGACCGTCGGGTTCCTCACCGATGGGGCCTATGCACTCGGGGCGAGCCTGCTCCGTGGTCTGTTACTGCGCGGCAAGGCGCTCGGGTTCGTGCAGCGGTATGTCGCCGGCACCGTGTTCATCGGCCTCGGTTTGGTCGCCGCATCGACCGGTCAGGCCCGGTCATCAGCATGACGAGCGAAGCGTGGGCCAACCGACCGAGCGCCGGCGAATCGGGTGGCGACGGGGTCCGGAGGCGCAGCTCCCATGTAGGAAACGGCGAGTCATTCGACCATCTCAACCTGCGACCCGCGGTGCGCGCCCTGATGGTCGACCCCGACGACCGGGTGCTGCTCGTTCGGTTCGAATTCAACGACGTCGGCACGGTGTGGGCCACCCCAGGCGGCGGTATCGAACCGGGCGAAGAGACGATGGCCGCACTCCGGCGCGAACTCGCCGAGGAAGTCGGCCTGTACGACCCCGACATCGGCCCGTGCGTGTGGATCCGCACCCATACCGACGCGATGGGTTCGTGGGACGGCCAGCGCGACGAGGTCTACCTGGTGCGGTGCGAGGCGATGGAGCCGAACCCGATGATGACCTGGGAGCAGCTACGTGATGAAGGTCTGCACGAGCTGCGCTGGTGGACCCTCGACGAGTTGGCGACCGCGATGGCCACGACATTGTTCGCCCCACGGGAGCTGGTCAACGTGGTGACGTCGGTCATCCGTACCGGTCCACCAAACGAACCACACATCCTCCGTCACCCGCCCCGCTGACCCGCTGACCGCTGACCCGCTGACCCGCTGACCCGCTGACCCGCTGACCCGCTGACCCGCTCGAAGCAGCATTGGCCTTCAGCGGAAGTCGCGGCTGGCGGTGGTCGCTGGGACGGGCATTGGTTCCAGGGACTCGGCGACGATGTTGATCACGCCTTCAGACCGTTCCAGGCGGCCGCGGATCAACAGAGCGGGGGCTTCGCGGGCAATGCGGCGATAGCGGGCCCAACAGCCTTTCGACACGATCACGTTGATCAGACCGGTCTCGTCTTCCAGGTTGAGGAAGGTGATCCCCTGGGCGGTCATCGGCCGCTGGCGATGGGTGACCACTCCCCCGACGACAACCCGGGTGCCCGGCTCGCACGACCACAACCCGACCGAGGTGACCACGCCCAGTTCATCGAGCCGGGCTCGCACGAACTGGGTCGGATGCCCGTCGGGGGCCACCCCGGTCGCCCACAGGTCGGCGACCGCCTCGTCGGTGCGTGACATGCCGGGTAACGCCGGGGCCTCCCAGCCGGTCGCCAACCCGGCCAGTTGCTCGACGCGCGACTGGATGACTGCTCCCACCGCCCACAACGCCTCGCGGCGATCAAGCCCGAAGCAGCCGAATGCCCCGGCGGTCGCCAGTGCTTCGAGGTGGTTGAGTTCCAACATGCCGATGCGCCGTACGAGGTCTTCCAGATCGTTGTACGGCCGACCGGCCTCGATCGCCGCGGCCAAGTCGGTGCCTAACCCGCGCACCGAGCCGATCCCCAGCCGCACCGCCAAACCCCCGGTCGAGGTCGCACACGACTCAAGGGTGGCCGCGGCCCGCGAGGCGTTGATGTCGGGAGTGTGGGTGAGCACCCCATGGCGGCGAGCGTCGTTGACCAGTGAATGCGGCGACCAGAACCCCATTGGCTGGGCGTTGAGCAGTGCCGCGCAGAACGCGGCGGGCTCATACAACTTGATCCACGACGAGGCGTAGACCAGGTAGGCGAACGACACCGAGTGCGATTCGGGGAAGCCGTAGTTGGCGAACGCCGCCATCTTGTCGAACAACTCATCGGCGACCGACCCGGTGATCCCGTTGCCCGCCATCCCTTCGTAGAGCCGCTCCTTCAACCGTTCCATCCGTTGCCGCGACCGTTTCGAACCCATGGCCTGGCGCAACTCGTCGGACTCGGCCGGGGAGAACCCGGCGACGTCGATCGCCATCTGCATCAGCTGTTCCTGGAACAGCGGGATGCCCAACGTCTTTTTCAACGACTTCTCCAACAACGGATGCAGATAAGTCACCGGTTCCTGACCGTTGCGACGCCGGATGTAGGGGTGCACCGAGCCCCCTTGGATCGGGCCGGGGCGGATGAGGGCGATCTCGATCACCAGGTCGTAGAAGGTGCGCGGGCGCAGTCGGGGCAGCGTGGCCATTTGCGCCCGCGACTCGATCTGGAAGACCCCGACGGTGTCGGCCTCGCACAGCATGTCGTACACCGCAGGGTCGTCGGCCTTGAGGTCGGCGAGATCGATCCGGTGGCCGCGAAACTCCTCGATCAGCTCGACGGCATAGCGCAGCGCCGAGAGCATGCCCAAGCCGAGCAGATCGAACTTGACCAAGCCGGTGGCCGCG
Source organism: uncultured Actinomycetes bacterium (assembly GCA_963847945.1). GTDB lineage: Bacteria > Actinomycetota > Acidimicrobiia > Acidimicrobiales > Ilumatobacteraceae > JANMJD01. Next base: position 16,223 of record CAWKBX010000018.1, on the reverse strand, counting down.
CAATCGTCCTTGTCCCACTGCAACACGCTGCGTTTGTCCATCCGCGCCCACTCCACGGGGCACACCTCGATCACGGGGCGGTCACAGATGACCATGCCACCGGAATGAATGCCCAGGTGGCGGGGGTAATCCTCGATCGCCGCGGCCATCGTGAGCACCGAATCGGGGATGTCATGATCGGCCTGGTTGGTCATCGTGGCCACCGTGCCCCACATGTCCATCTGCTTCGACCAGGCGTCCTGCTGGCCCGGAGCGAACCCCAACGCCCGAGCCATGTCACGCACGCTCGATCGCGCCCGGTAGGTGATCACGTTGGCAACCTGGGCGGCGTGATGACGGCCGTAGCGCTCATAGACGTGTTGGATCACCTCTTCACGCCGGTCGGACTCGATGTCGATATCGATGTCGGGCGGTCCGTCGCGTTCGGGCGAGAGAAAGCGCTCGAACAACAGGCCCAGATGCACCGCATCGGCCTTGGTGATGCCCAGCGCATAACAGACCGCCGAGTTCGCGGCGCTCCCCCGCCCCTGGCAGAAGATGTTTGCCTCGTTGCAGAACTCGACGATCTCCCAGACGACCAGGAAGTAACCGGGGAAGCCGAGTTGCTCGATGATCCCGAGTTCGCGGTCGATCACCGACCAGGCATCGGGCCGGGCGGGCCGGGTGCCATAACAACGCAGGGCCCGTTCGGCGACCAACTGGCGCAGGTAGCCCATCTCGTCGAGCCCGTCGGGGCAGGGGAACGGGGGCAACCGGGGGGCGATCAGCGAGAGATCGAAGGCCAGCGACCGGCCGAGTTCGGCCGCCGCGGCGACGGCACCCGGGTACCGGGCAAAGCGGCGGGCCTGTTCGGCCCCGCTGCGCAGATGGGCCGACGAGGCCGCCGGTAACCACGGGTCGATCTCGTCGAGGCTGCGCCGCGACCGCACCGCCGCCATCGCCGTGGCCAGCCGTCGATCGGCCGGGGTGGCGTAGTGAACATTGTTCGAGGCGACCACCAGCACATGCTCACCAACCGCCAACTCGGCCAGGGCATCGTTGCGATGGGAGTCGAGCGGGTCACCATGGTCCCACAGCTCCACCGCCACTCGGTCCCGGCCGAAGGCATCGATCAACCGTCTCAGCTCCGACCGGGCAGCGGCCGGACCATCGCTCAACAGCGCGGCCGGGACCGTGCCCTTCCGGCACCCCGTGAGCACCCACCACCGGCCATCGGCCACCGACGCCAGATCGGCGATACCGAAGCGGGGTGACCCCTTCTCCCCCGCCAGATGGCCGAGCGACAACGCCCGCGACAACCGGGCATACCCGTCGGGACCGTCGGCGAGGACCACCAGGTGCGAGCCGGGCGGGTCGGGCTGTGGAATCGGCGGAGAGCGCCGCGGCACGACCTGGGCGACGGTATCGGCCTCGGTGCGGAACAGTCGCTCCTCCGCCTTCCTCGGCACCCCAGGACCGTGACCCGGCCCACTACCGAGACCGAGGGTCAGCTCGGCTCCGAAGATCGTCGGCAGCCCCACGGCACGGGCCGCCTCGGCGAAGCGAACGACGCCATAGAGCCCGTCGTGGTCGGTCAGCGCCAAGGCCTCCACCCCCAGACGGGAAGCCTCTTCGGCCAGGGCCTCGGGATGCGATGCCCCATCGAGGAATGAAAAGTTCGAATGGCAATGCAGCTCGGCATACGGCACGACCGCCGGGCCCGCCGATCGCGTCGCGTCGATGTCGTCGGGCGGTTCATACGCCTGCCGTTTGCGCCCCCATGCCGGGCCGTCACCTCCGGCGTTCCAACTGGGACTACCGGGCGCACGGCCGTCGGCACCCCGACCATCGAGGCCACGATCATCGGCACCCCGACCCGAGAGCCGCTGCTCAAGCTCCTTCCATGGCATCGACGGATTGTTGAAGCCCATCTCAGCAAGATACGAACATATGTATGCTTTCGCAAGTCGCCTCTGCCCATCCAAGGCCAGACAAACCCGGCTACCCCAGCAGAGAACGCAACTCCTCGATAGCGACCATTGGATCGTCCACCTGCACCGCCCCCATGCCTACCGCCCGGGCTCCGGCGACATTGGCCGGGTGGTCGTCGAGGAAGACGGCTACCGCCGGGTCGACGCCCAACCGGGCGGCGGTCAGCTCATAGATCCGCGGATCGGGCTTGCGGATGCGCACCTCACTCGAATCGATCACCACATCGAACATCTCGATCGGGATCTGCGCCTGCCAGTGAGCGCGAAACGAGGCGATGTTGTTCGAGCAGACGGCGATCTTGTAGCCGGCATCGCGCAACCGCCGGGCCTCGTGGACCATCGGCCAGTAGATCCCCATCGAGCTGAAACCGACCCCGAGCAACTCGAAGATCTCGACGCGTCGCCCGAACACCGGCTCGGAACGATCGGCGACCCATTCGGCATACTCCTCGAACGTCGTCTCGTCGACCTCGAGCTGATGCCACTTGTTGGTGTACGGCTCACCAGCCGCCGGTTCGGGCATATCGAGGCCATAGCCGAGCAACTCGCTCAACGAACCCGCAGGGATGCCCAACATCACTTCCGCGGCGGCCGCCTTGCCGAACGGAGACGACGAGAACACCCCGCCGTAGTCGAAAATGACCGCTTCAAACGCCATGGCTGCTGCCTATCACGCCGACATGGGAGCAGCATCGCCGAGGCCGTGCCGCTCATAGCGAACGTCGGGCTGACGTTCCTCGTTCCTCCCGCCGTCGGTGAACTCGACGGCAACGAACCCGTGGCGCTCGTAGAACCCCCTCGCCCGGGCATTGGCCTGGAAGGTCCACAGCTGCATGCCATCCGGGAGCAACTCGCCGGCCTGCTGCAGCAACCGAGCGCCGACCCCATGACCGATCCAGGGCGGATCGACGTACAGATGATCGATCCAACCCCCGCCGGCCACCATCATCCCCACTGCGAGCCCCGACACTGTCGCCACCCACGTCGTGCCCCTGGGCACAACCACCTCAGCAATCCACGCCCGCACCTCGTCGTCGTCATGGGGCCAGACGAACGGCGGCATGACCAGTTGGCGTGATCGGCAGAAGATCTCGGCAATGTGCCGGGCATCGTCGGCCGTTGCCGGGCGGATCTCGATGCCGGCGTCAGCCGGGTGGAGCGACCGCAGGATTCCGGCGAGTCCGCCGTCGGACATGGCAATCGCCTCGGCCCACGAGAACCACCGGACATCGGGGCTTTCGCCGGCCGGCGGGCACGGATCGTCGTCGCCGGCCACCAGCAGGTACCGCACATCGAGGTGGGTGTGACCACGTGGCCCCGGGTGCACATCGACGTGGATCACCGCCGGCTCCCCCGCGGCGTGAACCACCGACAGGCCTGTCTCCTCATGCGTTTCACGTACTGCGGCGTCAGCCGACCGCTCACCGGCATCGATGTGACCACCGGGCTGCAGCCAGATGCCGAGCCGTTTATGGCGGTGCAACACCACGCCCCGCAGGCCGACCACGACCGCCGATGCGGTCACATGGGTGGGATCCGACTCCTCATCGAACGGATGTTCAAGTCGATCGAATTCGACGAGAAATCGCTCCAACGATGCCGTTTCGCGCTGATCGACCCCCGTCCTGGCCGCAATCCGACGTCGAAGCTGGTCGCGAAGGCGGGTTTCGATCACGCGACAGACCTTACGCACCCGTCCAGGCAAACGCCGAGGGCCAGGATCTTCATGACGATTCCGGGACGTTTTCGCACCGAAAGTGAAACTCAAGCAGACCGCGATTGGATGCGTTACAATCCCCTCACGTGATCAAGTGAACTCTCTTAGTAGGAAAGTTTGCACAAACGGCCAAATTACCTAACAGGTAAACAACGTTTGTTCACTACATGTGTGTTTGTATGCACTTTAGGAAGATTGCAGCGGCATCTACGGAGGGTCACGTTGTCCAGCGCAGCAACGGCCCCACCACCCGGAGCGAAGACATGACGAATGAACAAAACCTGATGGCGGACTCCGCTCAGGCACCACGAGCCCTGCTCATCGACGGCGACGCCCTGTTGCGGCGCAGTTGGGAGAAGTCGCTTCGAGCAGAAGGCTTCGCCGTTACCGGCACCGGCGAGGCGGATGCGGCATTGATCCTGACCGGATCCTTCAAGCCCGACATCGTGATGCTGGACTTGAGGATGCGCACGGCGGGCAGCCAACGAGCAGGGCTGTTTTCCGAGATCCGGGCGATGACCGATGCCTACCTCGTCGGCGTGACCGATCACAGCGACGAACTTGAGCGCGTTCGCCTGTTGCGCGCCGGAGCCGACGACCTCCTCACCAAACCCATCTCCTCCATCGAACTAGCGGCCAAGCTCCGCGCATTGTTGCGCCGACCCCGGCGGATCACCGAAGGCCTGATCCTCGGCCCTCCACCTACCATCATGCACTACGGAACGATGCAGATTGACCTCGGTCGGCGACAAGTTGTCGTCGAAGGGGCCGTGGTACCCCTCACCCGCATCGAGTTTGACCTGCTCAGCCACCTCTGTCAGCGTCCGCGCGACGTCTCGACGAGAGCCGAACTGCTCCGCAATATCTGGGGCGAGCATTGGGTGGGCGATGATCACGTGGTCGATGTCCACCTGTCGAACCTGCGACGGAAGCTCAACCAGCACGCCCCCAGCGAGCAATTCATCCTGACGGTACGAGGCGTGGGATTCCGGCTCAGCGACGAGTTGCTGCGAGGCCCGGCCGAAACGCCCAACACCGGGCACGAGCCATCAGCGACCGACGAGACCGAGCATTCCGAGCCGGGCTACGACAGCCCGGCTACTGGGACTGGAAGCCACTGAGCGGCCCGGTGAGCCGTCCTGCGACGGCTCACCCTTCACTCGCCACACTCCGTCGTCGCGCTCACCCGTCGACATCACCCGTCGACATCACTCGTCGACGAACAAGCGCCGTATCGCCACGAACTCGGACGCGACGATCTCGAACATGGCAGTGTCCGCAGCCTCGTCACCGCTCAGGACGAAGAAGGCCGATACCCCCAGTTCGTGCGTGCGGGCCCGAGCCGCGGGATCGTCGACCTCGCTGAGCACCGAGACACTCAGATCGGGGTAGGCGGCCTTCAATTCGCCAACGGCGGCGACCCCGGCCACACACTCGGCCGACGACAGGCAGACCAACGCACTGCGATCCACAGCACGAGATGCGCCGAGCATCCGTAGCGCCGCGGCCACGTCGTCGCACTCGGTCACCCGCAGCGGCACCGACACCTGCTCCAACGACTTGCGGATGCGCACCCGGCGGGCCCTGTCGGCATCGATCAATGCAATGTCGACCACGGGTGTCGCGGCGCGCTGGACCATGACCAGCTCCGGCGGGCGCGACTGGCTCGACTCGTTGACGATCGTGGTCACGGGCAGGTTGCAGACCCGCTTGACTCGATGAGCCAGATCCATCTTCAGCCACCGCGACACGCCGGGAGGGAACGTCGAGAGCACCACCCGGTCGAAATGGTGGGCTCGCACCACCGTCGCGACGGCCAGCAGCGGCTGAGCGACGGTGATCTCCCCGGTTGCCGCCACCCCGCCGCGACGCAGCCACTCAAGCAGGGTGTTCATCCGCTCCTCGGCCTCGCGTCGCTCCGCTTCGACATCGACGGCCAGCAAACTCAACATCTCGGTCGGGTCGGCGATCACCCCGATGACGGCAGCGGGCACCAACAAATGAATCGACAAGTCCGCATCGGCGGCCTGCAACTCACCCAAGTGAGCCGCAAGCTCCGCCCCGCCGAGCGTCTGGTTGGCAACGAGCAAGACTTTCATGGTGGGCATCCTCCTGCCGGTATCGACCGGCGTCGAGCCCGACCGTAGCCGCCCCACGCAACATGTGCCATCGGGCACAGACTTCTTGATTCCACAGGCAGAGGTCGAAGGACGACGCCCTGGCTACGTCCCGGCACGCAATGCGTCGACCGGAGCCATGCGAGCGGCGCGCATCGCCGGATAAAACCCGGAGAGCAAGCCGATCGCCGCCCCCAGCACCGGCGCGGCGAACGGCGCCGCCGGGTCGAGCACGGGGGTCCACGACTGGTACGCCGACACCGCGACCACCACCAGAGTGCCCAGGCTGGCACCGAGGATGCCGCCGACCAGGCCCATCGTTCCGCTCTCGACGAGGAACTGCCCGGCGATGTGCCGACGGGATGCACCCAGGGCGCGGCGCAAACCGATCTCGCCGGTGCGTTCCATCACCGACACCAGCGTGACGTTGGCGATCCCGATCGCGCCGACGATCAGTGACACCCCGCCGAGGATAAGAAACAGCAGGTTCAGGTCGTTTTTCACGGCGTCTTTCACCCGCTTCGGCTCGGGCGGCGACACCACCTTCAACGTGCGCGGATCATCGGGTCGCAGCGCCAGCGGAATCTGCTGCGAGACCAGCTGAGCAGCGCCGATGTCGGACTCGACGACGACCAGATCGGGGTGCTTGAGACGGAAGTCGCGCTTGGCCGTCCCTTCGGGGATGATCACCGCACCGAGTAGATCGGGTTGGCGCGACACCCCGTCGAGAATGCCGATGACCAGGTAGATCTGGTCGCCGATGGTGATCGCCGGCAGCTTGCTGACGCTGGAGATGCCCAGGCGCGAGGCGGCATTCGGGCCGAGAACCGCCACCCGTTCGGCCCGCTGCGAGAGTTGATCATCGAGAAATCGGCCGGTACGAAGCTGGGCGTGGACCGCCGGAAACAGGCCGGGCGATGCCGCCGAGATCGTCAAGGCGAACTTCGTCTGGGTCTGTGGATCGCTGATCGGCGACGCACCGACCAGCACCGAATTGGTCTTCAAGGTACTCAGGGTGCCGACCTGGGCGACGCCGTTGAGCCTCGACAAGCGGGCCGGGGCATCCCAGGGGATCGCATCAATCTTCAGATTCTCGGCCGACGGCTTGGCGCTCACGACGATCTCGGTAGCGGCCAACGCGTCGAATCGACCGACGATACGGCTGCCGGCCGTGCGGGACAAGCCGAGGGTGGCGACCAACGCCGCCAACCCGATGACCGTTCCCAACACGGTCAGGATCATCCGCGCCGGTCGAGCGAACAAGCCGGCAATCGCCTCGTTGACGAGATCCCGAGTCGACATTCCCGAGGGTTCGATCAACGCCGCATCGAGGTTGGTCGCAGGGAGCGGGCTCCGGTCGACGTCATCAACGACGTCATCAACCTCTGGCTCGGCAAACTCGCCCGGCTCGGCAAACTCGCCCGGCTCGGCGAACTCGCCAGACCCGACGATCACCGTTGCGGGCGTCTCGGATCGCCGTGGGAAGGGGCGTAGACGACGGCTCATTCGACAATCCCCAGCGTGCCGTCGACGATGCGGACCCGACGCCCGGCGCGGGCGGCAACCTCATGCTCATGGGTGATGACCACGATGGTCATCCCCTGGGCGTTGAGCTCGCCGAACAGGTCGAGCACCGTCTCGGTGGTGACGGTATCGAGGTTGCCGGTCGGCTCATCGCACAGCAGCAACCGGGGCGAACCCATCAGGGCCCGGGCAATCGCCGCACGCTGGCGCTCACCACCCGACAAGCGGGTCGGCAGGAAGTCGGCCCGGTGAGCCAAGCCGACCTTGTCGAGCGCCTCGAGCGCCTTGTCGCGTCGGTGTTTCCAGGGTGCCTTGCGGTACACCTCGGACAGCATCACGTTCTCGGTCACCGACCGATGGGCGAGCAGATGGAACGACTGGAACACGAAGCCGATGCCGCGGCACCGGAGGCCCGCTCGCTGACGATCCGACAGCTCGGCGACCTCGATGCCATCGAAACGGTACGAACCCGACGTATGGCTGTCGAGGCATCCGAGCACGTTGAGCAGCGTTGACTTCCCCGACCCGGAGGGACCGACGATCGCCAGCCAATCGCCCTCCTGAACGGTCAGATTGACCCCCAACAGTGCGTCGACGGGCGGTTCGGTGTCGAACCGTCGGCCGAGGTCGGTGAGCTCGATGACTGGAATCTGCTCCACCAGGTCAGGGGCCTTCAGTGGTTGTGGGGTCTGTCGGCGCGTCGGTCGGACTGGTGGCGTCTGCCGGTGTCGTATCACCGGTGACGTCGGGTTCCGCGGCCGCGCCGACCGGCGGGGTGAACCCGATGACCACCAGGTCGCCCTCCTTCAGTTCGCCATCCTTCGGGGTCACGGCGACGAAGCCGTCGGCCGACAGACCCGGCGTCACGGTCAACTGCCGTGTCGTCCCCTCGGAGCTCACTTCAATCCGAGATGAGCCGTCGGGTGCCATCGACAGCGCGCTGATCGGGACGACCAATGACTCGCCCGTGGTCGACTCGACCGGGATCGTGACCCGGGCGGACGCCCCGACCAAATTGGTCGGCGGCGAGGTCACCCGCACCTCGAAGTAGACGTGAAAGGCGTCTTGGGCATTGGTCCCCGGGCTGGGAGCAACGAGCGTGACCAGGCCTTTGATGCCGATACCCAGGTCGGGCTCGTCGATCGAGGCCTCCATCCCGACCGTCACCAGTGCGGCGTCCTGCACGGCCAACCCGCCGACCACGTACACCTCGGCATTTGTGGCTTTGATCACGCCACCGCTGAGCGAGTCACCCTTGGCTATCAGCACTTCCGACACCCGGATCGGCCCGGTGGACACGAAGACCAGTTCGTCGGCAGGCACCTGCACCCCGGCGGCCCGTTGGGCCAAGCTGGCTTCCTCGGCGGCGTACTTCTCCAGCGCACCCGCGAGCCTCGGCCGAGCGTTGAATGACGGCGTAGGCGTTCTCGGCGGCGGCAAGGGCGGCTCGGGCGTTGGTCACCTCGATCTGGGCGCCGGCCAGCGTTGACTCGGCATCGGCAATGGTGCGCTCACCGGCGACGGCGACGGATTCGGCGTTCTTCCGGGCGATTTCGAGGTCTTTTTTGGCTGCGGCGACGTCGGCGGCAGTGGCCTTGCGAGGAGCGAGTGCCGCGTCGAGGGTCGCCTGCTTGGCTTCGACCAACTGCTGGGCGACCGCGTCCGCCCCAGCAGCACTGGCAATCGCCGCGTCGAGGGCAGCCTGTGCCCCGTCGAGCGTGGCCTGGGCGGCGGCGATGGCCTGCTCACCGGTGGTCTTGGTGGCCTCGGCAACCGCTCGTGCGGCGTCGTAGGAAGCCTGGGCCGCCGCCAGTCCCTCGGGGCTGGTTCCCGGGTCGGCCCGGGCCACGTCGAGCGCCGCCTTGGTCGAGTCGACCTCGGCCTGCGCCGAGGCGTTGCTCGCCGCCGCGTCAGTGCGGGCTTCGGTCAGCCGAGTCGGCGCGGTCTCGACGACGGATCGGGCCTCGCTGACCGCACGGCTGCCTTCGAGCTTCGTTTGGGCCGCAGCGGCCTTGGCCCCGTCAAGTTCGGCGCGGGCGGCGGCGATCTCCTCGGCGGTTGCCGACGTCGCCGGAGCGTTCGGATCGAGTCCCTTCAGCGCGGTCTCGCGTAGATCCACCTCGATCAGCGCCGAGGCGTTGTTGGCGGCTGCTTCCTTGCGGGCTCGATCAAGCGCGCCTGGGGCAAAGTCGAGAGTGTTCCTCGCCGCATTGAGCGCAGATCGGGCATTGACCACCGCCTCGTTGGCCGCAGCGACCGAGTCACCGGCGGCGAGGCTGTCGGCGCGGGCGGTGGCCAGCGCGGCCTCTTGCTGGCGAACGCTGGCAAGTTGTTCGTTGGTGGCGGCGAAGGGTGTATGGCCGAGCGAGTCGTACCACTCGGCGACGGCGTACTCGGTGGTCGAATCGAAGTTCTCATCGGGCACGTCGTCGAAGAACCCAAGCCGCTTGAGACCATCTTCCAGCTGCTGGACATCTCGTCCGACCACCCCCGGCCCAAGGTCGCGGGCCATTGGTTGGACGCCTTGCATCAAGAGCAAGGGACGGCCCGAGGCGGTCATGATCGCCTGCCCCTCAGCCACCTCGGTGCCGAGAGTGGGCAGCTCAGCGACAATGCCAGGGGCCGACTTCAGCGCCGAGGTCGCCACGGTCAGCTTCTCGGGCGACCCGAACTGACCGCTGCCACGGGTGATGACGTCACTCGTCAGTTGTCGGGATTCGACCGGCACGAGGATCGCCGATGCCTCGGGTGCCGCCGTTCGCGCCGCAACTTCGGCCGGCGAGGTGATGCGGCGACCGACCAGCCAGCCCCCAACCGACGATGCCACGACGAGCGCCACAATGCCGCCCGCAACCTTGCGTCTAGTCACTCGTACTCCCGTTGACTCACCCGGGCTCGCCGAGGCGACCCACCGAACTGCTTTCGACCGCCGCATACGGCGTCGCTGCCCGTTGTAAAGATAGGTTGCTGAACCACACCTGAACCCCGGTCGAGCGAACTATTCAATCGCGACGCCACGTGCGGGTCACTCTGGGAGAGTATATGGTGCCGGAAACCCCCGCTTCAGAGGTGCAGAACGTGAACAATTCTCCAGCCCACCAGCAACGATTCTCCAAGCCTTCCCTTGCCGCTGCGGTTCTTGCCGCCGCCGTGCTCGTTGGCTGCGGAGGAAGCAGTTCCCCCGAGAGCACCGGTGGTGGTGGCGGATCGGGCAAGATCGGCAACGAGGAGTTCGGGCTTTCGCTCGAGGCCTTGACGACGCGGGTTGAGGCCACCGAGAAGGCGATCGGCGAGTGCATGAAAGCCGCCGGGTTCGAATACACCCCGGCAGACTTCGCCTCGATCAAGCAGGCGATGGATAGCGACAAGACGGCTCCGGGTTTGTCGGACGAGGCCTATGTCGCCGAGTATGGCTTCGGTGTCACGACCCAGTTCGACAAGCCGATCGTGGCGTTCGGCGCCGGCCCGAAGAATATGGCCGTGCTCAATGCACTGGCGGCGTCCGACCAAGATGCCTACCGGCGTGAGCTGTGGGGAGAAGCCCTCGAATGGACGCACGTACGAGCCTTGGAGGAAGAGGACTTCTCCGAGAGCGAAGGCTGCACCAAGGCGGCCGCCGACAAGACCTACTCCCCCGACGAACTCAGCGGTAGCTATGTCAACCCCGGCGACAAGCTCGTCGAGCAGGACCCCCGCATGGTCAAGGCCCTCAAGGCCTGGTCGGAATGTGTCAAGGAGGGTGGCTACACCTACGACCACCCCGATCAGATCATCGATGACCTGACCACTCGCCTCGAAGCAATCACCGACGGTGCAGATCCCCAGACGGTCACCAGCCCGGCATTGACGGAGCTGCAAGGTCTCGAGAAGGCGATTGCCGCCGTGGCATCAGAGTGTGAGGGTGAGCACATCGAAGACGTGCAGGTGCAGGTCGAGGCCGAGGTCTACGGGGCGGCACCGACCTGATCCGAACCGACGCGGGCGGGCTGAACGGCTGACCGATGCGGGTACTCGTCGTCGAGGACGAAGTTCGGCTCGCCGATCTGCTCCGCGCCGGTTTGAAGGCCGAGGGCTTCGCCGTCGATGTCACCGGCGACGGCATTGACGCCGTCTGGCGAGCCACAGAGGTCGCCTACGACGTGATCGTGCTCGACATCATGTTGCCGGGGAAGAACGGCGTCGAGGTCTGTCGCGAACTGCGGCGCACCGGCGTCGCCACGCCCATCTTGATGTTGACCGCCCGTACGGGTGACAACGAGCATGCCGAGGCGCTCAATGTCGGGGCCGACGATTTTCTGCCCAAGCCGTTCTCGTTCGTCGTGTTGATCGCCCACCTCCGGGCGCTGATCCGGCGGGGCACGCAGGCCGCGAGCACGTTGCTCACGGCCGGGGACCTCATGCTCGATCCAGTACGCCATCGGTGCTGGCGGGGCGAGACCGAGATCGAGTTGACCCCTCGGCAGTTTTCGTTGCTGGAGTATCTGATGTCGCGCCCGGGCGAGGCGATCTCGAAACAGAGATCGTCGAGCATGTGTGGGACGAGGTGTTCGACGGCGATCTGAACATCGTCGAGGTGTACGTCGGGTATCTCAGACGCAAGATCGATGCTCCTTTTGGGCGACATGCAATCGAGACCCTCCGATTGGTCGGATACCGACTCGATCCCACGGGCGGCTAGACACATGCCGCGCGCCGGATCGCTCCGTACCAACATCACCATGGCGGCGGTCGCCGCCGTCGCGCCCACGCTGCTGATCGGCGGCATGTTGTTCTTGCGCGGATTCCGTAGCTCGCTGATCTCCAAAGAGGATCTCGTCGTCGTCAACCTCGGGCAAGGACTCGCCGAGGACGTGCAAAACGGCCGGCTCCCGGAGCTCATCTCAACCCCGAACGACGATACGTTTGCCCAGGTCATCGATGCGAAGGGTCTTCCGATTGCGGCGAGCGCCGAGCTGGTCGGCCACGGTCCGATCGTGCGGCTCTCCGAGGGCGACCGTTTCGATCCAGATCGATCGATTCGACTGAGCATTGACCCCGACGATCCATTCCGGCTGCACTCCAGAGTGGTCGTCGGAGCCGAAGGTCCAGTCACGATCTTCACCGGATTCAGCCTGAGCAGGGTCGATGAGACTGTCAGCTCCGCCCGCACGATTCTGATGATCAGTTTTCCCCTACTCGTCGGTCTCGTCGCGCTGATCTGTTGGCGGTCGGTCGGGCGCGCCCTTCGCCCCGTCGACGCGATCCGCGAGGAGGTCGCCGACATCTCGGGCCACGCCCTGAGCCGGCGAGTGCCAGAGCCACGATCCAATGACGAAATCGCTCGCTTGGCCCGAACGATGAACGAGATGCTCGATCGGTTGGAACAGTCGGCCGATCGCCAACGCCAGTTCGTCTCCGATGCCTCCCACGAGTTGCGCAGCCCGCTGGCTGCAAGCCGCGCCGACCTCGAACTGGCCATGGCCCATCCGCAACAGGTTGACACCGTGCGGGTGTTGACCGATCTGTTGAAGGACAACGACCGCATGTCGGGGCTGGTTCGCGACCTGCTGTACCTCGCACACAGCGACGAGGGGGCCGCAGGGCCGACGACTGCGCTGCTCGACTTCGACGACGTGATTCGACACGAGGCCCGCCGAACCCGGTCGCGTGACGGGATCACCGTCGACCTCGCCAAGGTCCACCCGGCCGAGATTCGGGGGAACACCGAACATCTCGGCCGCTTGGTCGCCAACCTGCTCGACAACGCAGTCCGCCATGCCCACCACGCGGTCGCGGTGTCGCTCGACGTCGACGACAACGAGGCGGTGCTCGTCGTCACCGACGACGGCTCGGGAATCCCCGAGGAGCACCGCGAACGAGTCTTCGAACGCTTCAGCCGGTTGGACGCCTCGAGGACGCGTGACTCGGGAGGAACCGGCCTGGGATTGGCGATCACCCGAGAGATCGCCGCCGCCCACGGCGGGACGGTGATCGCGGCCCCGGCCGCGACCGGGGCCCGATTGGTGGTGACCCTGCCGATCGCCGGCCCTCCACGCGGTGCTCGGTAGCCAAGTCGTCGTACGATGGCCCGATGGTGACCCCCGCCTTTCGCCGCACTGATGACGAGCCCACGATCACCGATCTCGATGAGTTGAGGGCGCACCGGCGCGAGCGCCTGGCCCTCGGCTACCAGATCTTCGGCGCCCACGGGTGGGGGGCGACCGGCGACGGCCACATCACGGCCCGCGATCCGATCCTCACCGACCACTACTGGCTGGCCCGCTACGGGGTGCCGTTCGGCCAAGTCACCGTCGATGACCTGGTGCTCGTCACCCCTGATGGGACACCGGTCGACGGCGGTTCGCACAACATCAACCCGGCGGCGCACCACATCCACTGGCCGATTCACGAGGCCCGTCCCGACATCGTTTCTGCCGCCCACACCCACACGCCATATGGCACGCCGCTGTCGGCGATGGTCGAGCCGATCGCCATGATCAGCCAAGAGGCATGTGCGTTCTACGACGATCACAGCATCTTCGACGACGAGGAACTCGACGTCATCTCGACCGACGGTGGCAAGCGCATCGCCCAAGCGCTCGGTCGAAACAAAGCGGTGCTCTTGCGCAACCACGGTCTGCTCACCGTCGGGGCATCCGTCGACGAGGCCGTCGGCTGGTTCGTGATGCTCGAGCGGGTGAGCGAGGTGCAGGTCAAAGCCGGCGACCGAGCCAAGCCGATCAGCGATGACGGTGCCAGGTTGGTCAAGGACTCCGTCGGGCCGCCCCAAGCCGGCTGGATGGCGTTCCAGTGGCTGGTTGCCAGCAGGCTCCGCTGAGGCTCAGTCGACGGGCGGACGCGGCGGGCGGCGCAAGGTGACCACCCGGTCGGCGATCTGCCACGCGGCGCTGTTCTTGACCACGACGTCGCGATAGTCCGCGGACCCGGAGTACCCGCCGCTGAGCGTGCCCAAGATCTTGCTGCGCATCATGACCGTGCCATCGGCGACGCTCACTTCGACGTTCGTGACATGGTGAGCGATGGGGTGCGTGGTCGACGCCGCCATATAGGCACACAGCGCGCCACAGCCCTCGATCACGGTGTCGAGCCGACCGAAGTTGGCCAATTCATAGCGGCAGTCCTCCGTGAACACGGTGGCAAAACGGTCCCAGTCCCGCTCGTCGATCGAGTTGCCGTACCGGGCCGCTAGCTCGTGCAGGTCCAACCGGTCCAGTGCCGTCAGTTCGTTCATCGACTCCCCCACAGTTCCCCATCGGTTCCCCCATCGGAGTGACGCTAGGCCAAGACTTCAGTCGCAGCGAGGCCGTAAGGTCGCGCTCACTCGCAACCGGGGAGATCACCATGTCATCGACGTCATCGACGAAACCATTGAAGCTCGGCCTGGCCCTCGGCTACTGGGGTGCCGACAAGCCCGGCAACGTCATTGCCAAGGTGCAGGAGGCCGAGCGGTTGGGCTACGACAGCGTCTGGGTCGCGGAGTCGTGGGGCAATGACGCGTTCACCTACGCGGCATGGATCGCCTCGCACACGTCCAAGATCCGCATCGGCACCGGCGTTGTCCAGCTCGCCGCCCGCACCCCAACGGCCACGGCGATGGCGGCGGTGACAATGGATCACATCTCCGACGGCCGGTTCATTCTCGGCCTCGGGGTCAGTGGACCCCAAGTGGTCGAGGGCTGGTACGGACGACCCTCGAACAAGCCGCTGGCCCGTACTCGCGAGTACGTCGAGATCATCCGCCAGGTGCTGCGCCGCGAAGGTCCGCTGAGCTTTGACGGCGAGTTTTACCAACACCCGTACCACGGCGAGGGCTCCGTCGGGCTCGGTAAGCCGCTCAAGATCATGACCCATCCGCGGCGAGCCGACCTGCCGATATTCATCGGGGCCGAGGGTCCCAAGAATGTCACCCAAACGGCCGAGATCGCCGATGGCTGGTTGCCGCTGTACTACTCGCCCTACCGCCAAGACGTTTACGCCGACCAGCTCGCTGCGGCGAAGCCCGACTTCGAGATCACCGCGTTGGCCTCGGTGGCGATCACCGACGATGTCGCCGGCGGGCTGCTGCCGGTGAAGGGCATGCTCGGGTTCTACATCGGGGGCATGGGGGCCAAGGGCCAGAACTACCACACCAAGCTGATGCAACGGATGGGGTTCGAGGCCGAGGCGCTGCAGGTGCAGGAGCTGTTCTTCGCCGATCGCCGCAACGAGGCGATCATGGCCGTGCCCGACGCGTTCGCCGATGAGATCAGCCTCGTCGGGCCGGCCGATCGCATCCGCGACCGCCTCGACGCCTGGCGTAACAGCCCGGTCACGACGTTGCTCGTCGCCCCGAATTCAATGGATCAGATCCGCCAGATGGCCGAACTCGTTCTCGGCTGAAACTCGCGCCCGGGCTACGGCTCGGGTCCCGCCGTTCGTCCAGGACTCAGTGCATCATCCGCCCACCGTTGAGGAACAGCGTCATGCCCGTGACGTACTCGCCGCCCTTACCGGCGAGCCAGACGAGCCACGGAGCCCCGTGCTCCTCGGGGTCGCCAAGGAACCCGAGCGGCATGCGCCCGCCGTGGCCCTTCATGTGGGGGAACACGGCCTGCATCCCTCACAACGTCGCCGTCGCCCCGGTGCGGAAGGTGTATTCCCATTCGGCATCATCGGTGTCCTCCATCGGAGTCGGGATGGTCGAGGCCCGCGGTGCGGCCGCCGTGCCGAAGCCCTGCGCATTGTTGATGAGGATGTCGACGGTGCCGAAGGTCTCCACGGTCGTGGCGACACGCATCCCGGCCGACCGTAGCCGTGGATCACCGCACACCAGCAAGGACTCTGAGCGACCGGTACGCCACCAAATGAAACCGCCCCGACTCTCCGGGGAGAATCGGGGCGAAATCTGATGTCCTT
>CAWKBX010000017.1:0-252629 GCA_963847945.1 uncultured Actinomycetes bacterium | reverse complement strand
ATGGCGGGCGCAGAGGCCGGCATCGCGAACCTTCAACGATCAGCGACGAACAACGGCTTAGGAAAATCGCCGACTTCGAGATTCCGTTGCGGCACGAGTCCCCATCCTCGCCAAGCGCCAACTGCCGAACCTCGTGGACGATCGCAACGGCCGTTAAATACATCGTCCAAACAATGGCGGTAAACACAGAAGCCCGCCTTTCGGCGGGCCCCGGGCTTACCCCGACCAAGCAGGGAGGCGGATTTGAATAGCGTACCGCACAGGTCAAGCACGAGACCTGGCCACGAAAACGACCGTCCACCCAGACTTTCTGAGCTCGGCGCCGCAACGCCAAGGCGGGGCACGACCGTCGCTGCCTTGATCGCTGTGCGTTCATTCGTCCGATTCGGCTGTTGTGCGAACGCTTACGATCGGACCCGATGACGACGATCTCGAACGATGCCCGCGGCTTGATCCAGACGCGGCTGCAGGCCCGTCGGGTCGAGCGCTGGCCCGCGTAGCTGTACTGAGTTGAGCATTCGGTGCCGCGGCGACTTCATCTATCTCACCACCACCTCGATCATGGAAGATGAGGCGATGCCTGTTGTGTCGCCTGACCTTCCGAGTCATCGAGTACCTGGGTTTCGCTATGTACCTCGCCAGCAGCGAGAGCTACGAGAACTCTGTCCTCCACACCGGCCGACCAACCGGCACGCCCGAACAAGCACTCGACTGTGCCCTGCGGCTTGTATCTGGGCGATCCAAGTGCCTGGGACCTGACCGGCCAAGCGATCGCTACCCCTTAGCTCCGACTTCACCTCAGTCGCCACGCCGCTGGGCACTTCACGATGGTTCAGGCGTCGCTGGTAGCAGCGATCCACGCCATGACAAGTTCGACGATCGCGTCCCATTTCGCCTCGGTGGCGGCGGGGATCGTCGAGGACCACGATGCCACGGTCCGGGCCGAGCCATTTCAGCAAGCCGGTCGGATCGTCGAACGCGTAATGTGCCGGCATGAGCGCGTTTCTTTGCGCCGCGGTGGAAAACCAGCTCGACCCGGTCACCTGGTTGCAGCCGGAACGTCACCCGGTCGGCGCCACCGTGACAGAAGCTCGGAGCGTTCCATTTAATTCCTGCTCACCGATCACGACCGGACACCCCAAGATCGCCTCACGCAACGACTCGACCTCACCCTTTCGACGATGCACGAGGGCGACCATGAACACGTCGACATTCGGATCTTTAGCGTTCGACACCGACGGCTCCATTCGCAAACAGCCACCACGTTACGTCTGCACGGTCGTCTCCAGCAGCTGCTGGCAGATCGCAAGTCCGGCACCGCCTGTCCCCGGTGCCGGCAGCTCGCAACACAACCGGCTGCATCCACTGAACACAACCGATCGTCACCCCAGTCCATGCCGGATTCAGGGCTCTCGCAGGCCGTATCGGCGCTCTGGCTGGGCCGACATCGTCACGGATTGGAGGGACGACCGCTTCGGCGCCCTCGGGCTTTTTGAAGTCGCCGGGACCATCGGCCCCTCGAATTCCGAGGTCGTTCGTGGGCCTTGGCGATATCGCTCTGAGCTCCACTATCTGAAACGAACGCTACAAAAGCATGGACGATTTTGGAGTGATCCCTTCATATCCCGTTGTGAGGTCGTTATGCTGAGGTCATGGCACGTTCAGGAACTGGGACGCGTTCGCCGGGACGCCCCCGCGAGTTCGAGGTCGACGATGTACTGGACCGTGTCATCGAGGTGTTCCGTGAGCGCGGTTATGAGGGCTCGTCGATGGCCGACATCGAACGGTCCACCGGCTTGAACGCCTCCAGCGTGTACAACACGTTCGGATCGAAGGAGGCGCTGTTCAAACGGGCACTCGCCCGCTACGAGGTCGTCCGCCTGGCGGGCTTTGCAGCGGTGCTCGGCGCTGGAACGGGGGGCTCTCGGATCTGCACCAGGCTCTCGACCTCCAACATGTCGAGAGCTTGTCGGAGTGGGGGCGGGTGGTTGCCTGGCGATCAACTCGATGATCGAGTTCGGGTCGCGTGCGGGAGACGCCCACGTGCACTTCGCCGACTTCCGGCGACAACTTGGCGACGCGATCCGCCAGCCACTCGACCGTGCCGTTGCGCTCGGTGAGATCAGCCCGCAGCAGGTTCCCGCGGCCGTCGCGTTGCTCGTGACGTTTACGCTCGGCGTCGGAGTGTTGATGCGCAGCGGCGCGTCGGACCTCGAGCTGGCACCGCAATTCGAGGCAGCCCACGCCCTGGTCGACTCATGGAGGATCCGGAAATGAAGTCTTCCCTCGAGGCGATGTCCTCGTCCGTCCAACACCTATCTCTGAGAGAAAGTTCACCATGATGCCCAACACGATCGATCGCGTCTCTGCTCGACTCACCAACCTCGTCGCCAGGCGCTTCCCATCGATTGGCCGTCGCGCCACGCGAGAGCCATGTCGAGGCGTACCGGTCGAGCGGCGGGCGCAAGCGCAACGCGCTGCTCGGTCGACCGGTGTTCCTGCTCGATGTCGTCGGCCGTTCCAGCGGAGCGTCGCGCCCGGTGATGCTGATGTACGTGCCGCGTGGCGACGAACTGATCGTCGTCGGGTCGGCTGGCGGCAGCGCGACGACACCGAACTGGTACCGGAACCTGATGGCCGCGGGTGGAGGCGTCGTGCAGGTCGGCGCAGACCGCTGGTCGGTGACTGCTCGGGAACTCCCAGATGGGCCCGAGCGTGACGAGTGTTGGTCGTTAGCCACGGCCGCTTATGCCGGCTTCGACTCGTATCAGTCGTTCACCGATCGCAGGATCCCCGTTGCCGTTCTGAAACGGACCGAATCGTGACCCCGGCTGACAGGCTGGAGCAACTCCGTGAGCTCGCGACCACTGCGTCGTTCAACCGGTGGGCCGGCTTCGAGGTCGCCCGGCTCGAAGACGGCGAGTGCGAGTTGCGAATGGTGTGGCGGCCCGGCGACATGGGTCAATACGCAGGGTTTCTCCACGCCGGGATGATCGCTGCGTTGTTGGACACTGCGTGCGGGTTCGCGGCCACGACGACATCGGGGTTGTCGGTGCTGTCGTCGCAGTTCACGATGAACTGTCTCGCCCCGGCCGTCGGTGAGGAATTCGTGGCCATCGGGCGGGTCGTCAAGGCGGGCCGGAAGCAGGTTTTCACCAGCGGTGAGCTGTTCGGCGTGCGCGACGGGCAGCGCAAACTCGTCGCGACGGCGACGACGCTGCTGGTGCCCGGCGATTGAGATCGAGCCGGTCGGGCCGACCGGCGAGACGGTCAGTGTCGGTTGTCGGTGAGGTCCACTGCGGGTGCGCCGGGGCCGGCGGTGGCGAGCACGTGATGGACGTCGAGGGGTTGGTCGCATTCGCTGCAGACGACGACTGCGTGCATGTCGTGGTCGCAGGTGGTGTGGTGCAGGACGAGCGGGGCGCCTTCGGGGCCGGTGAGCCAACGGTCTCCCCAGGCTGCCATCGCCGCCAGGATCGGGTAGGCGTCGCGGCCTTTGTCGGTGAGGCGGTACTCGTGGCGGACCGGGTTCTGCTGGTACTCGACGCGGCGCAAGAGCCCTTGTTCGACGAGCCCGGCGAGGCGCAGTGTGAGCATGTTGCGCCCGATCCCGAGTTCGTGCTGGAACTCGTCGAATCGTCGGGTCCCGAGGCATGCCTGGCGGATCAGCAGCAGGTTCCAGTGGTCGCCGAGCACCGGCGGCACTACGCGCGATCGGGCACGGCCATTCGGAGGTGTCGACGCGCTTCACGAGCGCAGTCTACGCGACGGGTTGCATGATGGAATGTTGAACGCGTTACGGTGAGTCTCATGATGGAACCCCATGAGACCTCCGCAGCAGAACGGCAC
This sequence comes from uncultured Actinomycetes bacterium, assembly GCA_963847945.1. Classification (GTDB taxonomy): domain Bacteria; phylum Actinomycetota; class Acidimicrobiia; order Acidimicrobiales; family Ilumatobacteraceae; genus JANMJD01. The sequence goes on along the minus strand of CAWKBX010000017.1, from coordinate 248,780 downwards.
CCACACGGCGGGGTGCACGTCGAGGTGGTCGATGAGCACATTCTGGTGATGACGGTCGACCGGGTCGAGAAGAAGAACGCGTTCACCCCCAAGATCATCAATGAGCTGAGCGCGGCGTTGACTCGCCTCGACGACGACCCTGATCTGTTCGTCGGGGTGCTCGTGTTCGCCGGCGCGCACACGACGGCCGGGTTGGAGATGCCGCTGTTCTTCAGCGACGAGGCCCGCAGCGAAGAGGCTCGTCGGCGGGCCGAGCAGACCGTCGAGCCGGTCGATCCGTACAGCCTCGGCCGGCGGTTGACCAAGCCGCGGGTGACCGCGGTGCAGGGCATCACGTTCACGATCGGGATCGAGATCGCCTTGGCCGGTGACATCATCATCGCCGCGTCGGACACCCGGTTCTGTCAGCTCGAACCCAAGCGCGGGCTGGCTCCGCTCGGTGGGGCAACGGTTCGCTATGTGCAGCGGGCGGGTTGGGGCAACGCCATGTATCACCTGTTGCGTGCCGACGAGTTCGGCGCGGCCGAGGCGTACCGCATCGGCCTCGTCCAAGAAGTCGTCGAACCTGGCGAACAAGTCGAGCGGGCGATCGCGCTCGCCCGCGAGATGCTGCAGTGCGCGCCGATCGGTTTGCAGTACACCATCGCCAATGCCCGTCTGGCGCTCGATGCCGATGAGCCGACAGCGATCGCCGCGATCGACGCGATGTCGGTGGCGGTGCAGTCCACCGAGGATTTCGCCGAGGGCATCGCGTCGTTCTTGGAACGCCGCCCGGCCCGCTTCACCGGACGCTGAGGAGGACCCATGGACATCGATCCGGCAGCCTGTCGACGAGTTCTGGCGACGACCCGTGCGGTTCGCCGCCGGCTCGATCTGGAACGCCCGGTCGACAACCAGATCCTGCTCGACTGCATCGACCTTGCCGAGCAGGCACCGACCGGCGGCAACCTCGGTAGCCGCCGATGGATCATCGTGCGCGACCAGGCCGTCAAAGATCAGCTCGGTGAGCTCTACCGGGCGAGTGCGCTGCCGTTCATGGCATCAGCCGCCGATCGTCTTCGTGGCACCGGGCATCCGCAGGAACGGGTGATGGACTCGGCGGTGTACCTTGCCGAGCATCTTGCCGAGGTGCCGGCGATCGTGATCCCGACGATCATCGGACGTCACGACGGTGGCAGCCGACCCGGGCTGTTCGATTCGGTCATCCAGGCGGCGTGGAGTTTCTGTCTCGCGTTGCGCGCCCGTGGGCTCGGCACGACCTGGGTGACCGCCGCGCTGCAGGACGAAGCCAGGGTCAAGGAGATCCTTGGCATCCCCGAGCACATGACCGAGATCGTGCTGTTCCCGGTCGCCTACACGAAAGGCACCGAGTTCTCCCGGGCGCCGCGCCGCCCGGCGAGGGAGATCACCTACTTCGACCGATTCGGCACGACGTCGGCGGCCGGGCCCGGCGACGCCCTGCGTTTCGACGACGGCCCGGGCCTCATCGTCGAGACCGACATCGATGCCTCGCCGTCGACGGTGTGGGCACTGGTCACCGACATCGACCTGCCGGCGCGGTTCTCCGACGAGTTCCTCGGCGCCACGTGGGACAGCGACGCCCGCGGCGTCGGAGCGGTGTTCCACGGCCGCAACATCCACCCGGCGATCGGCGAATGGACGATTCCGTGTTTCGTCGACGCTTGGGTCGACCAGCGAGTGTTCGGCTGGTGCACCTCGAACCCCGACATCCCGGGAGCCCGTTGGCGCTTCGAGCTCGAACCATCCGCGGGCCGGACACGGCTGCGGTTCAGCTACCTCATCGGTCCGGGCAAATCGGGGACGACGAGGGCGATCGAGATGAACCCCGGCAAGGAGGCCCGGGTCCTGCGGCGACGCCTCGACGGCGTTCAGGCGAACATGCAGCGCACCGTCGACGGCATCAAAGCGCTCGCCGAAGGTCACGTGATGACGCTTCGCGTCGGCATCGCGGCGATGCCGTACACGACGGCAGGCGTCGAGTTGGTGCGCGAGGCCGAACGGCTCGGCGCCGACTCGGTGTGGGTGCCCGAGTTCTGGGCGGGCGACGCGCTCACACCGCTCGCGTTCCTCGCCGCACGCACCAGCACGATCCGTCTCGCCACCGGGATCGTGCAGTTGGGTGCCCGCACGCCGGCGATGCTGGCCATGTCGGCGCTGTCGTTGCAGTCGCTGTCCGGCGGCCGGTTCGTGCTCGGCATCGGCACGAGCGGCCCGCAGGTGATGGAGGGCTGGCACGGCGTCCGCTTCGACCGGCCGGTTCGCCGCACCCGCGAGACCATCGAGATCATCCGCACCGTCACCGCCGGCGAGCGACTCGTCTACGACGGTGAGATCTACCAACTCCCGCTTCCCGACAGCGACGGTCGCCCGATCCGATCGACTGATGCCTCCGGCGCACGTCCCGATCTATCGTCGCCTCGCTCGGCCCGGCGAACCTGCGTCTCACCGGCGAACTCGCCGACGGATGGATCGGCAACTCGTTCTTCCCCGAATCCGCGTCGGTGTTCTTCGACCCGATCCGCGAAGGAGCGACTGCTGCTGGACGCGATCTCACGGATCTCGATCTCACCGTGTCCGTCGGTGTCGAGTTCACCGACGACGTCGATGCCGCCGCCCGACGACACGCCGATGGCTACGCCTTCACCTTCGGCGCGATGGGCTCGCCGACGACGAACTTCTACCTCAACGCGTTCGAACGTCAGGGCTTCAGCGACGACGTCCGAGCCGTGCAGCAGCTGTGGCTCGCCGGTGACCGCGACGCGGCGCGCCGCAGAGTCCCGACTGCGATCGGCTTGGGCACCAACCTGCTCGGCACCGCCGACATGATCCGCGAGCGGCTCCGCCTCTACCGCGACGCCGGCGTCACCACCTTGCGCGCCCAACTACAAGGCGACCCGACCACACACCTCGAACGCCAGATCGACGATCTCGGCCGGTTGCTCGACCTCGTCGCCGACGTCAACCGCGAAACCGTCCGGACCCCGACCCGGTCGACCTGCCATCACGACTGCTTAGGAGAACGAACCATGATTCACGACGTCATCGCCCGCTGGCACGACCACATGCGCGGCGAACCCGGTGTGCTCGATGAATTGCTCGATGAGGATGTCGTCTTCTACTCGCCCGTCGTCTACACCCCGCAACTCGGCAAGGCGATCACCACGACGTATCTCACCGCTGCGGTGTCCGCGTTCGTCGGCCGCCCCGGCGACGAACCTCGTCGACGCCGTTCCACTACACCAAGCAGGTCATCGCCGGTGATACCGCTGTGCTCGAGTTCGAGACGTCGATGGACGGCAAATACGTCAACGGTGTCGACATCATCCGCGTCAACGACGCCGGCCGGATCGTCGAGTTCCGCGTCATGGTCCGCCCGCTCCAAGCGTTGAACACCGTGCACCGGATGATGGGCACTGAACTCGACAATCTCAGCAATCACTGAACCGGTCATCGTCCGTTGCATCGCACGACCAACGTGTGCCTAAGATCAGTTCCATCATGAAATCTACTAGGGCAAGGTTCGTCCTGGTCGCAACCGAGGAGACCGTGAGATGAGCGAGCAAACCGGAACGGTCGAGTCGGCCGAGTGGCACAAGACGGCGTGCATCTTGTGTGAGTGCAATTGCGGTGTCGAGGTCCGTCTCGGGGCCAACGGGCGCAGCTTCGACCGCATCCGCGGCGACAAGGCGCACCCGGCGTCGAAGGGCTACACCTGTGAGAAGGCGCTGCGCCTCGACCACTATCAGAACGGCCGCGCCGAACGGCTGCTGAGCCCGATGCGCCGCCGTGACGACGGGACGTACGAAGCGATCGATTGGGACACCGCGGTGCGCGAGATCGCGGAGCGCCTCGGCGCGGTTCGTGACGCCCATGGCGGCGACGCGATCGTCTACTACGGCGGCGGCGGGCAGGGCAACCACCTCGGCGGCACCTACGGCACAGCGACGCGTGGTGCGTTCGACGTTCGGTTCAAGACCAACGCCGTCGCCCAGGAGAAGACCGGCGAGATGCTGGTGATGGGCAAGATGTTCGGCACGCCGTTGCGTGGCGATTTCGCCAACTGCGAGGTCGCGTTCTTCCCTGGCAAGAACCCGTGGATCAGCCACAGCATCCCCCACGCCCGCACCACGTTGAAGGCGATCGCGGCTGACCCGAACCGGTCGATGGTGGTCATCGACCCGCGTGTCACCGAGACCGCGGCGATGGCCGACTTCCACCTGCAGGTCCGCCCGGGACGTGATGCGTGGCTTGTCGCCGCGATGGCCGCCGTGCTCGTCGACGAAGGACTGGTCGCACGCGACTGGCTCGCCGCACACGCGACCGGTTACGAACCGGTGATCGCAGCGTTGCGCGAGGTGCCGATCGCCGAGTACTGCGTGATCAGCGGTGTCGACGAAGCGCTCGTGCGTGCTGCGACGCGCCGGATCGCGGCCGCGTCCGGCGTGGCGACGTTCGAGGACCTCGGCGTGCAGATGAACCGCCACTCGACGCTGGTCAGCTATCTGGAGAAGCTCGTCTGGTTGCTCACCGGCAACCTCGCCAACCCGGGCGGGCAGTACGCGATGACCGGTATCGGGAACATGCTGCGGATGACCCGCAACGAACTGCATCCCGACGGCTGCGCCGGTGTCGCCGGTCGTCGGCGCGCGGGTGATCGGTGGCCTGATCCCGTGCAACATCCTGCCCGAAGAGATCCTCGCCGACCATCCGAAGCGTTACCGGGCGCTGATCGTCGAGTCCGGCAACCCGGTCAACTCGGTCGCCGACAGCCAGAAGATGCGTGAGGCGATGCGGGCGCTCGATGTCAGCGTGTGCATCGACGTGTTCATGACCGAAACCGCACGCCTGTCGGACTATGTGCTGCCGGCCGCGACCCAGTTCGAGAAGTTCGAGTCGACGTTCTTCAACTTCGAATACCCGAAGAACGTGTTCCATCTCCGCCGCCCCGTGCTCGCTCCGCCCGACGGGCCGTTGCCCGAACCGGAGATCCACGCCCGCATCGTCGAGGCCGCCGGCATCCTCGACCCCGACGTGATCGCCGCGCTTGCGGGCCGCAGCCGAGCGAGGCCGTGACGAGTTCGCGGCGGCGTTCGCCGAGGCCACCAGCAAGGACCCTCGGCTCGGCGCCGTAGGGGCTGTCGTGTTGTACCGCACGCTCGGGCCGACCCTGCCCCATGGCGCGGCCGCAGCGGCGTCGTTGTGGCCGATGGTGGTGCGCTGCGCCCAGATCAACCCCGACGGGGTCGAGCGTGCCGGTTTCGGGACCGGACCGGATGCGGGCAACCGGCTGTTCGACGCGATCGTCGACAGCCCATCAGGTGTCGTGTTCACCGACGACACCTGGGAGGCGACCTGGCAGCGGATCAAGACCGACGACGGCCTCGTCCACGTCGAGATCCCCGAACTGCTCGCCGAACTCGCAAGCCTCGCCGACGAGACGCCGCCGGGCGACGATCCGCTGTGGCCGATGCTGCTCTCCGCCGGGGAGCGCCGTCCGTTCACCGCGAACACGATCATCCGCGACCCCGCATGGCGCAAGAAGGACAGCGAGGGCGCACTGCGCGTTTCGACAGCGGACGCCGAGCGGATCGGCCTCGTCGACGGCGGCACCGCGCAGCTGACCACGAAGCGGGCCAGCGCCGTCGTCACGGTCTCGGTCGACGACACCCTGCAACCCGGCCACATCTCGCTTCCCAACGGGCTCGGACTCGATCACCTCGACGACTCGGGTGAGCGGGTGACGACCGGCGTCGGAACCAACGAATTCACCGCGATGGAAGACCGCGACCCGTGGGCCGGCACGCCATGGCACAAGACCACACCAGCCCGGCTGGAGCTGGTGTGAGACAAGCAGAAGTTCCTGAACTCAGGGCGACCGCGACATGGGGAGATCCACAGATGAGTGACCAGAAGAACTGGGCCACGGACTACGACCTGTTCGACGCCGACTACGTCGGCGATCCGTACACCGTCTGGGATGAGCTTCGCGCCACCTGCCCGGTGGCCCACACCGACCGCTACGGCGGATCATGGTTGACCACGACCTACGACGACGTCACGAAAGTGGCCCGCGACCCCGGGCACTTCAGTTCTCGCAACGTGAGCGTCATCCCACCACCGGACGACACCGAGGCGTCGCTGTTGCCCGCCGGTCTGCCGCCGATCCAAGCCGACCCGCCCGTGCACACCTGGACCCGCCGGGTACTCCTGCCCTGGTTCTCCAACGACAGAGTCGCCGGGTACGAGCCCTACACGCGGGACCTGTGCCGCCAACTCCTCGACGGGTTCATCGACGCGGGACGCGTCGATGCCGCTGCCGACTACGCCAAGCAGATCCCCGTCCGGGTGATCGGCAAGATCCTCGGCATTCCCGAAGAGATGTCCGACACGTTCATCGAATGGGTCCGCGGCGTGCTCGAGTTCGCCAACGACGCGGAGCGCCGCACCCAAGCCCAGATCGAAAGCGTCACCTACTTCCTCACCGAAATGGAAGCACGCCGCGGCGGAGACGGCACCGACCTGATCAGCGAAATGCTCCGCGCCGAAGTCGACGGCCAACCAATCCCCGACGAATTCATCCTCGGCACCGTCGCCCTCACCCTGATCGCCGGGCTCGACACCACCTGGTCCGCGCTCGGCTCGATGCTCTGGCACCTGGCCACCCACCCCGACGACACCCAACGCCTCGTCGACGAACCCAGACCTGCTCCCGACCGCGATCGAGGAAATGCTGCGGGCCTACTCACCGGTCACGATGGCCCGCATCGTCGCCGAGGACACCGAACTACACGGCTGCCCGATGAAGGAAGGCGACCGCGTCATCCTCAACTTCCCGGCCGCCAACCGCGACCCGAACGCCTTCCCCGACGCCGACCAGGTGATCATCGACCGCCAGATCAACCGCCACGTCGCCTTCGGCGCCGGTATCCACCGCTGCGCCGGCTCCAACCTGGCCCGCATGGAACTCACCGTCGCCATCGAAGAATGGCTCGCCCGAATCCCGACCTTCCGTGTCGAGGAAGGCGGCGAGGTCACCTGGGCGGCCGGTCAGGTCCGCGGCCCACGACACGTCCCGGTGGTCTTCCCGTGAAAGTCAGCGTCAACCCCGACAAGTGCCAAGGTCACGGTCGCTGCTTCGCACTCGCACCCGACCTCTTCGACCTCGACGACTTCGGCATGTCGTCGGTGATCGGCGACGGCACCGTGCCACCCGACCGCGAAGCCGTCGTGCGGCTCGTCGTCGCCAACTGCCCCGAATTCGCAGTCGAGGTCGACGGCACATAACCAGGCTCGGCAATCGGGTTCACGTCGGTGGGGCCGACCGACTCCCCGCAATGCGCGCAGACCATGACGAGGTCGGCGACGTGACCGCACGATCGATGCTCCAATTGCAGAGGCGGCCCGTCCGGGGCGCGCCAGCGGTCGCCCCACTGCCGCAACGCGACGATCACGGACCACAGGTCGCGGCCCTGTTCCGTGAGGACATAGTCGTAGCGGGGCGGATGTTCGCTGTAGGCGACCCGCTCGAAGACGCCCTCGTCGACGAGACGGGTGAGTCGTTGGTTGAGCACATTGCGGGCGATGCCCAGGCGCTCCTGGAACTCGTCGAACCGTGTCACGCCCATAAAGGCGTCGCGGATGATCAGCAGGCTCCACCACTCGCCGACGACCTCCAGGCTCTGGCCGATCGAGCAATTCATCTCCCGAAAGCTGGATCGCTGCATGACTCCAGTCTAGTCAGTTGCATCAAGAGACTCGCCTCGGTAGTGTGAGTTGCCTGAAGCAACTCACATGTCCGTGATGGCGTTCGCCGTAGATGGATGTGCCGAGTTCGAACCCAAGGAGGCGTCATGGACGTTGCAGGATCAGTTGTGTTGGTGACCGGCGCGAACCGAGGGCTGGGCGCGGCGTTCTGCCGAGCGCTGCTCGAACAAGGTGCGGCGAAGGTGTACGCCGGAGCGCGCAACCCCGACACCATCCAGATCCCCGGTGTCATCCCGGTGCGTCTCGACATCACCTCGCCCGCCGATGTCGCAGCAGCCGCCGCCCAGTGCGGCGACACCACCCTGCTGGTCAACAACGCCGGCATCCTCACCGGCACGGGGGCACTCGCCGATGACGGGCTCGAAGGCGCTCGGCGCGAATTCGAGACGAACGTGTTCGGCACCCTGTCGATGAGCCAGGCGTTCGCCCCGGTGCTCGGGCGCAACGGTGGCGGAGCCATCGTCAACGTGTTGTCCGTGCTCTCATGGGTCAGCGTCCCAGAGGGAGCGCTGTACTGCGCGTCGAAGGCCGCGGCTTGGTCGCTCACCAACGCGTTGCGACTCGACCTCTCAGGACCAACGGACGCAGGTCGTTGCTCTCCATGTCGGCTACATGGATACCGACATGGCGCAGGCGTCGACGCGCCGAAGGCGTCGCCCGACGACGTCGCCCGCCAGACGCTCGCCGCCGTCGAGGCCGGCGCGTTCGAGGTCCTCGCCGACGACACCAGCCGCTACGTGCGCGGCGCGCTCTCCTCGGACTTGACCGCCCTCTACCCGGCCCTCGCCACGGCGTCATCATGAGCAACGATCTGCACCCATACGACGGAGCGATCACCTCGTACCGGGACGCACCCGCACAAACCGTTACGGCTGGCGATGTCACGTTCGCCTATCGAGAACTCGGCCCCAAGGGCGGGATCCCAGTCGTCTTCTTCGTCCATCTTGCGGCGAACCTCGACAACTGGGATCCCCGGATCATCGACCCGATCGCCGAGCGTCACCATGTGATCGCCTTCGACAACCGTGGGCTCGGCGCCTCGACCGGCAACGTGCCAGGCACCATCGAGGCAATGGCCGACGACGCCTACACGTTCATCACGTCCCTCGGCTACGACACCGTGGACATCTTCTCGTTCTCGCTCGGCGGGATGGTCGCCCAAGCATTGGTGATCAAGCACCCGCAACTGGTCCGCAAGCTGATCCTCACCGGCACCGGACCGGCCGGCGGCAAGGACATGGACAAAGTCGCCGGAGTCACCTTCTACGACATCACCCGCGCCGCGTCTGACCCGCAAAGACCCCAAGGAGTTCCTGTTCTTCAATCGCAACGAGGCCGGCAAGCCCGCGGCGAAGGCGTTCGTCGAACGCTTGAAGGAACGCACCGCCGATCGCGACAAGAAGGTCAAGATCAAGGCGTTCATGACGCAGCTCAAGGCCATCAAGCGATGGGGGCGTTCGACACCCGTCGACCTCTCGGCAATCACCCAGCCGACGCTGATCGCCAACGGCGACAACGACAGAATGGTCGCCTCCGTCCTCTCCGAGGACCTGCATCGTCGGATCAGAAACTCGGAACTGATCATCTACCCCGACTCCGGCCACGGCGGCATCTTTCAGCACCACGAGAGGTTCGTACCCGTCGCCGTCGAATTCCTCGCCCGCTGAGCCACTCGACGCCGGGGGTGTCGTTGGCCTTCGGCGAGTTGGAGTGTTCTTACCGTGATCGGCACCGCCACTCGGTGACGTTGCGACGATCGAGTCCGTTGCCGCTCCGTCCACACGTACACGCAGGCACGCTTCGTCGGGGTATCGCCCGCTCCCCTGTTCTCGACCCACGGCGCCCTGTCACTGGACTTGCCCAGAGACCGGTGTCTGGTTGTTACAGTTCCGAGCGATTGCCACAATCCGCCGCGGCAATTTCCGCTTGACCCTTACGTGAACGTCAGGGTTTACCGTGTTGGTATGCACGTCGGGGAACTCGCAGCAACGTCCGGTTTGAGCGTGCGCTCGATCCACCACTATGAATCCGTCGGCCTGCTCGAACCGAAGCGAGGCGGAAACGGCTACCGAACGTTCAGCAACGATGATGTTCGACGCGTGCATATGATCCGCCGCTTCCAGAGTGTGGGATTTTCGTTGTCGGAGATCCGCGATCTCGCTCCGTGTTGGCGGAACGGTCATTCGCTGACCGGCAGCCACGACACCGAAGTGAGTGCCTTGTACACGACGAAACTCGCCGAGATTTCGCTTCAGATCGAAACGCTCATGTTGGTGCGCGACGAGATCGAACAGCGCCTCGCCAACCTCACCACCAGCAGCCCGTCCCGAGTTGGAGCCGCCACATGAACCTTCGTCTGATTCGCAACGCGACGCTCCGCCTCCACTACGGCGGCGTTGATTTCCTCATCGACCCGATGCTCGGCGTGCGACACTCGATTCGTCCGATGGGAGACTCCCCCGATCGAAACCCGACCGTCGATCTGCCGTGTTCGGTTGATGAAGTGATCGACGGTGCCGACGCGGTCATCATCTCGCACCTCCACCCAGACCATTTCGACGACGCCGCGTTCGGGATAGTTCCTCGTGATCTGCCGATGTTTTGTCAGCCCGGCGACGGCGAGCGGCTGGCGGTGGCTGGCTTCTCAGCCACTGAACTTGGCGACACCACACGCTTCCGCGGAGTCGAGATCACTCCCGTGGCCGCGACGCACGGCAGCGGTCCGGTATTGGAACGAATGGGCTCGGTCATTGGTCTTGTGTTCAGTAGCCCCGATGAGCCGACCCTCTATTGGTCTGGCGATACCGTCATGACCGACGCGGTCCGCGACACGATTGTCGACGTCCATCCTGACGTCATCGCGTGCCATTCGGGTGGAGCGACCGCAGGTGGGACCACGATCATCATGGATATTGCCGACACCCTCGAGGTCGCTCGTGTGGCCCCGTCAGCAACCATTGTGGCGGTGCACCTCGAGGCCGTCGCTCACGCGCCCGTCACCCGCGCCGCCATGCGAGCCGCCGCAGAGAGCGCCGGAGTTGACGCATCCCGCCTACGAATCCCGGCCGACGGCGAAGTAATCGTGCTCCAGCGCTACTGAAGCCAGACAATTCTGACCCTCCCTGACCCTCATGTACATGCCCACATTCACCGCCGTCGACGAACACCACGCCGCGAGCCGTGGTCGCAGACATCGCCAGCGGATGGCTCGTCACCGCAACCGAGCCCGGCCCGCCGGCGGCAATCCTGATGCCGATCCTGTGGCCCGTGTAGAAGATGCGTGTAGGCCTCTACTTGTTCCCGACCGATGTTGGTATCCAGCCGATCGAAATCGCCAAGGAGGCCGAGGCGCGTGGCTTCGATGCCTTGTGGTTCCCCGAGCATTCGCATATTCCGGTCAGCCGCAAAACGCCGTGGGGTGGACGGCCGGGCGCTCCGGAGTTGCCCGAGCAGTACTGGCGGACCCACGATCAGTTCATCGCGTTGACGGCTGCCGCCGCCGTGACCACAACGTTGAAATTGGGCACTGGAATCACCCTTGTCGCCCAGCGCGATCCGCTGTGGTTGGCCAAGGAAGTTGCCTCGCTGGACATGATTTCCGGCGGCAGGTTCCTGTTCGGCGTCGGCTACGGATGGAACCTTGAGGAGATGGAATCCCATGGGACCGATATCGGTCACCGTCGAGCCGTCGTGCGCGAAAAGGTGCTGGCATGTAAGGAACTCTGGACAAAGGACGAAGCCTCCTTTTCCGGAAAGTACGTGAACTTCGAGCCATCATGGTCATGGCCGAAGCCGGTGCAAAGGCCGCACCCGCCCATCATCGTCGGTGCCGCACCGACAGATCTGCACTTCCGCCACATCGTGGAATACGCCGATGGTTGGATGCCCATCGAGGGCGATTGGCCACTCGCGGAGCAGTGGACAGCGCTGAAGAACTTGGCTGCCGACGCCGGGCGCGACCCCGCCTCGCTGATGCTCGGTACCTACGACGCGCCGCCCGACATCGCTCACATCGCCGGTCTACGCGACATCGGCGCCAGCATGGTCGCCATCGTCATCCCCCCGCTGGACCGAGATGCTGCGCTCGCAGCCCTCGACGCCTACGCACCCATCGTCGCCGAGTTCAACTCCGCCTCCTAGCTTCCCACCGAACCCCGTTCGACCTGGGCGGGCTCGGTGACGTCGCCGAGGAACACCACGTCGGCGCCTCGATTGCTTGGCAACCGCTACTTGGTGTGTTGAGGTCCGGCCCCATCGCTGCCGGTCTCGAGCGGTGCGGTACGAATCAATGAGAGTCGTGCGGCGAGCAGCATCGGCCACAGCAGTAACGGGTACAGCACGATGCCGACCACGGTTCGCGCTACGGAGAGATCGTCAGCGGGGATCTCGGAGAACGCGACGATCACCGTCACGACAACCGCAACCAACGCGAAAAAGGCCCGCAACCGGATCCGCAGATCCCATCGGGCAACAGCGATGGCACCGAGCACGACGGACGGAAACGCCAACGCGCCGGCCCCACCGAACGCTGGAAGAATCAGGATGCAACCAATGCGCCGCGCAACCCCGAGAGGGGTTCGCCGCCATCCATTGCGATGAGCCGCAAGCGACAATCCCGCTCCGGCGAAGAGCAGCCCAAACCCCGCAACGATGCCGACCGTGCCCGACACCGTGAATTCAGGATCGGGTGCGATCAGCCGCATCCACATCCGAGCGACCGCACCGAGCGCCATCCCAACGACCAGGGCCACTATCACGATCACCATCGCCGGCCGCCGACGGTCCGCCGGTTTGGACAGCGCCTCCGTTGAGGGCCACGTCAGCGGGAACTCGCGTGTCGCCGAGCGCCTTCCGACGCGGCCAAGGAACACGAACGCCAACACGCCCACAACCACAATCACGATTGGCACAACGACCCCGATCCGAAGTCGGCGCCGAGCGGGCGACGCCTGCCCCACCGTAGTGGATCACCGGCGACCGCAAGTCGCTCAGTCGTTCCGCTCCGACCTCGAAACTCCTTGACTATCGAATCTCGATATATCACACTTCGAGTATGCCTCGTCGTTCTCTGAACAAACCGATGCCGGCCGCATCGATGTACCTGCTCCTCGCGCTGCTCGACGGGGAGAACCACGGGTACGCGTTGATGCGTCTCGTCGACGAGCAAAGCCAAGGTGCAGTACACATGGGTCCGGGCACGCTGTACGGCACACTCAACCGGCTGCTTGCTGATGACCTGATCGTCGAGACCACCGACGAATCCGCCCGTGCGGGTAACGAACGCCGCCGCTACTACCGGCTCACCCAGGGCGGTGAGCGAGTCGCTCGTGTCGAACTGGACCGGCTGCGCACGCTCGTGCACCGGTTCCGCCTGATCCCCGGTGTGAGCGGCGCGCCAGCATGAGCACACAACGGAGCATCGCCGCCTACCGGCACCTCTCAGCGCTGTATCCGAGGTCGTTCCGTGACGAGTACGGCGACGATCTGGTCGCCGCGTTTACCGAACAACTGGCCGACGAGGGCGCTGGCCGGGTGTGGTTGTCGACGTTTCGAGATCTTGTTGTCACTGTCCCTTCCCAACATTTGGAGGCCCGAATGAACCGTCCCGCACCCCAAACCGTCGACATGATCGCGAGCGGCGTCACCGTCGCAGCCGTCGTATTGGCGCTCGCCGCTGGCACCGGGCCAGTCGTCGGCGTCTTCCTGCTCGCCGCGGTCGCTGCGCTGGTCGTGGCCACCCTCGCCTGGAAAGCTGCCCGCCCGGCCGGGCGAAACGGGATCGGCGCAACGAATCGTTGGCGCACCCTGCTGGTCGTTGGCGTCGCACTGCTAGCGACGGTGATCGTGGTGATCAACGTGCCACCGTATAACGACAAGGAACTGCCCGGAGCCGGCTGGGCACTGATGATGCTGTCACTCGTCACCAGCGTTGTATTGATCGTTGTTGGGCTGACGATCGGCATCGCCCGCCGTGCCGCCCACACCACGAGTTAGCCAGTTCACGTGACCCTGCCTGCCACTACCGACATGGCGCTTCCTGGACCCAGCGGGCGGGCCAACGCCCGATACCTGCGACGCCTGTTCAACGATCCCGCCCCGGCGCTCGACGCCCTACGGGCCGAGTTCGGGCCGATCTGTGGTCTCGGCTATCCAGGTGTCCGCCTCGCGGTCATCGGTGGCCCCGCGTTGCTCCACGAGATGTTCTCGATGAAAGCCGACGCATTTCGTTGGAACCACAAGTTCAACGTGATCGGTGTCCGCTTCGTTGTCGGCAAACACTCGATGATCGTGTCCGACGGTGCCGATCATCAACGACGGCGCGGCGCCGTTCAACGAGCCTTTACCCGCCCACGCCTCAACGGCTGGATCCCGATGATCCTGCAACGAACCGACACCGCCATTGACCAACTTCTCACCGCCCGGCGTCGCCCGGATCGGCCGGTCGATCTCTATCCGGCCGGGCGTGACCTGATCCTCGGCATCACGCTCCACGCATTCTTCGGTGAACGTCTCGCCCGTCGAACCGCCGAATTCAGCGACCTGTTCCAACGCGCCCAGGCATTCATCGAAGCACCCGCCGCCAAACAACTCCCGCACCCTTTCCCGCACACCGCCCGTTCACGGGTACGCGCCGACCGGCTGAGTCTGGTATGTGATCGGGTTTTGCGGTGCTCCTCGCCGCCTGGCTGTGGTACAAACACGCCGTCGGCCACGGTGTCGGCATCGCCGCCATCGTCCTCAGCTTGATCTTCCCGCCCTGGATCTTCCCCGGCGCCGGACTCACCGTGCTCACCGTCGCCACCGTCATCCGGCGCTCTCGCAGACTTCACCACACCCACCAGCGCGAACCCAACGTCACAGCGACCTTGCCCGACCATTACTCAAGCAACACCCGAAGTCCGCGCCGCAGCACGCGCTGATCCCGTAGCGCCGGGTGACACGTGTGTGCATCACATGGCCCGGGCGGGTCAGGTCTCGTTGTACAGATCAATAGCAAATAGCTCAGCCCGTCTGCGTGATCGAATCAACTTCGGTTCGAGCAACTGAAACAACGGCCGGCACCTACCGTCACCGGAGTTTCCCCTCCCGCAAGATCCTGAACGTGCGCAGCCGACGCGTCCGAAGCAGGGACACGGTCCCGCACGCGGTGACGATCCCGATGAGCCCAAGAATCAAGCCGAAGCGTCAGCTCCGACGAATCCTCCCGTTGGGACAGCAGCCGTCTGCCCCATCTCTCCCCACGCTCTCCCCAATCACAGAGGTAAATGGTGGTACATCGTGGTACATGGTGGTCAGTCGCCCCCAGGGCTCTCACCAGGTAGAATGCCTGGTGAGAGCTTGTGGGCAGGGCGCCCCCGGCAGGAATCGAACCTGCGGCCTGCGGTTTAGGAAACCGTTGCTCTATCCCCTGAGCTACGGGAGCGGATAGCTGCTGAAGGTTACTCGCCGGGTGAATCTCCCGTGCGCGGATTGGCCGATCGCCGCTATCGGCGGGAGCCATCGCGACCGGGGTTGTGTGGTCACGGTGCGTTCGGTTGCTACGTAGCGTCACTTTCTTGAATAGGATTCAGTTGTGGCCACTGCCCAAATGGGTTCGGCGGCGTTCGACGGGGGCGACGAGCCTCCGCTTGGTGCCGCACCGTCGTGGAAGCGTCGCGCCCTGATCGGGGGAGCGGGGCTGGCGGTCGTCCTCGCCAGCACTGCCGTGGCCACCCAGGCGGTCAAGGATCGCACCCCGCCGGAGACATCACTGGTGGTCAGCGGTATCGACAACGGCGCAATCCTCAACGCGGCCGCGACATCGGCGGTGGTGTTGGCGATCAATGCGTCCGGACCCGGTTCCGAGGCACTCGCCGCAACCGTCGACGGCAACAGCGTCTCGATGGTATCGCCACTCGGCCAGGCGACGCTGCCACTCGGCTCCCTCGCCGACGGCGAGCACACGGTGGTCATCTCCCTTACGGCCACCGAAGGTGCACTCAGCCGCTCCGAAACTCGCACCTTCTCGGTCGACTCCACTCCCCCGTCGATCACGGGCCCCAACCAGGTACAGCGCGGCACCTCCGTTCGCCCCGCCGTCGTCGCCGGGCTGGTCACCGACGCAGTTAGGGGCACCTTGAACGGTCAACCGCTCGATGTCGCCACCGGGGCCTACCGCACGCAGCTGACCTTGGCTGATTCGGTCGCCGAAATCATCGTCACCGACGCGGCGGGCAACGAGGCCCGCAAGTCGATCGAGATCACCGACACCCCGGCCCTGCCCGCCTATCCGGCGACGAGCGCCGTCCATGTCGGTCAATCGGCGTGGGCCGACCTGGAGCGGCGCGAAGGCATCCTCAACCTCATTCGAGAAGGACGCGTCAACGCCGTGCAACTCGACATCAAGGACGAGGTCGGTGACATCGGCTACCCGTCGGCCGTCCCTCTGGCGACGACCATCGGGGCCAAGATGGACTTCTACGACGTCGCCGAGGCGATCAAGATTCTCCACGACCTCAATGTGCGAGTGATCGGCCGGGTCGTCTGTTTCTCGACCCCACGCTGGCCAAATGGTCATGGGCCAACGGGCAACCGCAAAACCTCGTGCTCGATTCGACGGGGACGACGCCGCTGCCGAGCGAGACCTATGGCGACGCGGCGTTCGTCAACTTCGTCAATCCGGTCGTCCAGCAGTACAACATCGATCTCGCCCTCGAGGCCGTCAATCTCGGCTTCGATGAGATCATCTACGACTACGTACGCCGCCCCGAGGGCGAACTTACTCGGATGCAGTTCCCCGGCATGACGACGACCCCCGAGGTCGCCCTGGCCCGGTTTGTCGAGCGTTCGGCCGCGGCCCTCGAGCCGTCCGGCACGATGCTCGGGCTCTCGCTCTTCGGTGTCGCTGCCACTCGCCCCGAACCCACGGCGCAAGACGTTCGCCTGCTCGGCCCGCTGGTCGACTACGTCGCTCCGATGATCTACCCGGCGCTGTGGGGAGACGGCGAGTATGGCGTCCCCAAGCCATGGAAAGACCCCTATGCAATCGTCGAGCGCTCGCTCGTCGACTGGCACGCCGTGGCCGCCGGCAGCGGAGCAGCGGTCGTCCCGTGGATTCAGGACTTTCCGGCCGGGCGTTACGAGTACAACGAGTTCGACGTTGCCGCGCAGATCGACGCGACCAAGGCATCGGGCTCGCCCGGGTTCCTGGTCTGGAACCCGAAATCCCGCTACCACGGCGGTGGGATTCCCTCGGCGAGCCCCCCGGCCGATCCGACTACAGGAGTGCCCGTCGACCCCGCGGCCCCAACCGAGTCGGTGCCACCCGTTCAGCCCTAGCTGCTCGACTCCCCCCAGAATCCCGACCTAGACCGGCTGGCAGTCCGAACCGCACGCGCCATCGGCGACCGCGCCCGACGAAACCGGGGCCGGCGCGGGCCGGTGGAGCACCGCCCGCTCCGGGGTGAACGTCACCGTCGAGCCGACCACCGACGCATCACCGTCAACGATCAGGCTGTAGCCCCCGGCCTCGACCGGTGGCCAGATCAGCGAAATGTTCGACCGGGCCGCGGCATTGTTCGCGCTTCGGCGGCCGACATCCATCACCAGGTCCCCGTGGACCCATTCCGGCGTCGCCGCCACGGCATGGGCTCGCTGATCGTCGGACACGGTGAGCAGGTAGGCGAAACCGAACCCATCGACGGCCGCGGCAAGTTTGTCGAGGTCGACAGCAATGCTCATGGTCGAGACCCTACCCGTCGAGTACCAACCCGAACCACGGCTCGGCCGCCAGATCAGCTTCGACCATCGCTCGGTCCTCGGGGTCGGCGATCGGCACGGCGCGGGCCGCCGTCAACGACTGCGTCGCCTCGTCGAGCCGACCGAGACAGGCCAGCGCTCGGGCAAAGGACTCATGGGCATAGGCGAGGTCGAAATCGCCGAGTGCTCCGGCCCTGCACGCCGCCGCACACCGTCGGGCATGGTCCAGCGCCGGTTCACCACGGCCGAGCACGACGTGGACCCGCGACAACAACCACGATGCGCGAGCCTCGTTCTCCGGCCCACGTCGGGCCGCCCGCGCCCAGTGATAGGCCGCCGCGTACGCCCGCCGCACCATGTCTTCATCGTCGTCCGCCGTGCGGTCTGCCGTGTCGAGCAGTTCCCACACCGAATTGTTGGCGGTGATCGCCTGGGCACGGTGCAGTTCTTCGGCGTCCGTGGCGGCGGGCGTGGCGGCGGGCGTGGCGGCGGAATCGGGATCGGCACCCGCTGATGACGTGGCTTCGGTCATCTCGCGGATTGTAGCGAGTCAACAGGATCGGCCCGGCCCACCTCGCCCGTCGGAGCGTCACACGACACACATTGAATCTTGACAAGAATGATCGGAATTCGATGAGATAGGCGGCAGACTCTCGGCAGTATCCGCCACCAACTCGCACGAGGAGCAGGCATCATGGCCATCCGCCTCGGGGACATCGCCCCCGACTTCACCGCCGACACCACTCAGGGCTCGATCAACTTCCATGAGTGGCTGGGCGACTCGTGGGGTGTGCTGTTCAGCCACCCGAAAGACTTCACCCCGGTGTGCACCACCGAGTTGGGCTACGTCGCCAAGATCAAGCCGGAATTCGACAAGCGCAACGTCAAGGTCATCGGCCTGTCGGTCGACTCGGTCGAGTCCCATGAGAAGTGGGAATCCGACATCGGAGAGACCCAGGGCACCCCGGTCAACTTCCCGATGATCGGCGACTCCGACCGTAACGTCGCGAACCTCTACGACATGATCCACCCCAACGCCAACGACACCATGACGGTGCGTTCCGTGTTCGTCGTCGGGCCCGATAAGAAGGTCAAGCTGACGATCACCTACCCCGCGTCGACCGGCCGCAACTTCGACGAGATCCTGCGGGTCATCGACTCGTTGCAGCTCACCGCCGGCTACAAGGTCGCCACACCGGTCAACTGGCGCGACGGCGACGATGTGATCATCGGTTCAGCGGTCACCAACGAAGAAGCCGAGAAGCTGTTCCCCGGCGGCTGGACCACCGTCAAGCCGTACCTCCGGGTGCTCCCGCAGCCCAACAAGTAGATCTCCCGGGCTCATCTGCCCGTGGTTCAAGTACGAGGGGCGAAGCTATGCCGCCGGTGCCACATCAGGAGTTGGCAGAATCGTCGTTGGCATCTCGGCAGGCTCGGCGCCGACGGCGATCAGCAGCTTGCTGAAGCCATGGAACAGCGCCAGACCGATACCGACCTCTACCAGCTCCGCGGGGCTCAGCGAGGCGGCGATCATCGCCTGCACCTCGTCCGACGGCGGGCCGGCAGCATCGAGGAACGCGTCGGCGAACGCCAGGGTGGCCTTGTGACGATCGGGCAACGTCGAATCGGCGTAGCCGTCGGTGATCTCGCCGACCAGTTCCTCGGTCAATCCCTCTTGCCTCGCGGACCGCGAAGCGCACGTTGCGTCAATAGCCGCAGTCGGTGATCCGGGCATTGCGCAGCCGGGCAACCTCTTTTGTCGAGTGGTCGACGATCCCGTGGCTCCACATCGTGCCGTAGAGATCGGCGAAATCGACCGCCAGATCAGGGGGCATGGCGGACTTCACTGATGACTTGCTCGTGGCCACTTAGGCACCACCTCCGGGGAACACCAGGTTGAACTTCGAGAACCCGTCGAGCAACGCCAGACGGAACAGGATGGCGGCGACCTGATCGTCGTCGTAGTGCTGTTTCAACGCCGCGAACGTCATGTCGTCGACGCTGCGAATGTCGAGTAGAAACCGCTCGAGCAGGTCGATCGCCAACCGCTCGGCCGGCGTGATCGTGGGAGCCGAGGGCCACCCGCTGACCTCGGCGGCGACCTGCGCGTCGGCGGGCACGGGGAGGCCACGTAGCTGAGCGACCCGCGTCGAGAACAACAGCTCCAAGCGACCCGGCATGCGGTCGGCGGACTTGGCGGTGATCGTCGCCACCTTGTCGGCCAGCTCCGGTCGGAGCCGCATTGCCTCGCCCGACGGCCACGTCATGATCGACCGCCACCCGCGACCGAGCCGGCCGGGGCGATGATTCCCGGGGTAGCCAGCGCACCGACCAGTCCGTCCCACATGCCGATACTGGCGTCGGCGCGGCTCGGATGGCGGGCGTTGCCGGCAAATCCGAAACGCGTCTGGGCGACATCGATGATCGTGCGGGTCACCGCATCACCGGTCGCGGCAACGGCGCTCGATGCGGCATTGAGCGCCTCTCGGGCCTCGGCCTCCTGGCCGAGTTGCCGATAGGCGCTCGCCGCGGCCAGGTCGGCGTAGACCCGGTCGAGGTAGGTCGCCGCGTGAAAGTTGGGCACGAATGCAGCATGCTCGATCGCCTCGGTCGGGCGACCATCGAGCGACGCGATCAACGCCGCGACCGCTCGACCGAGGGCCGCCGACGGCTGCTGTTCGATGGCTGCGTCCGACACGATCCGGGCACTTTCGAGGTCGCCCTCCATCGCGAAGGCCAATGCCCGCACGGCCCGCGCCTCGTAGTCGCTGATGCCGCCTCGGGCATCGGTCTCGGCCAAGACCGCCTCGGTGGTCTCCAATGCCCGTCGCGATCGTCCCCCGTGGATGGCCGCGCCCGCCTCGATCATCGCCGAGTAGACGCGTTGACCGAACGACGCGGCGATCGCCGAGACTTCTTCGGCCAACTGGCGAGCGTCGCTCTGGCGCCCAAGGGCGACCATCGCCCGGAGTCCGGGAGCGAGGGCCTGCAGCTCACCCTGCCGATCACCCAGGCGGCGGAACCGCACCCGGGCGGCCTCGGAGAGCTGCAGCGCCTCGGCAGTCCGGCCATCCCACAGGGTCAGCGCGGCCTGCAACGCCTGCATCATGCCCGCCGCCCAATCGTCGCCGCGGGCTTCGGCTTCGCTGCGCACCCGGGCGGCCAGCTCAGCCGCCTCGTCGCGGCGACCGGCGAAGAAGCGTACGTAGGCCAACAATCCGAACGCCCAGCCCAGCCCGCCCTGATCGTCGAGTTCGGCCATCGTGTCGGCGGCGGCCAAGATCTGTCGTTCGGCGGTCACGTGGTCGCCGGCGAGGAACGACATCCACGCCCGATGCTGCTCGACCCAGGCGTGGCCGCCGCGATCACCCAACCGTTCGTACAACTCGTCGGCCTCGGCGAGGAACGGTTCGGCCTGGCGCGGGGAGCCGCCGAACACCTCCAGAAACCCGCGGCCGCGCAAGGCGCGGGCCAACTC
The DNA here is from genome assembly GCA_963847945.1 of uncultured Actinomycetes bacterium. Classification (GTDB taxonomy): domain Bacteria; phylum Actinomycetota; class Acidimicrobiia; order Acidimicrobiales; family Ilumatobacteraceae; genus JANMJD01. Next base: position 227,779 of record CAWKBX010000017.1, on the reverse strand, counting down.
GCCGTCGTCGTTGATGGATCGCCAAATCGCAATCGAGTCGGCGAATTCGCGTCGCGAGTCGACGAATCGACCTTCGAGCCGGGCCACCTCGGCCAACAACCGGTGCGCCGCCCCTTCGACCCGAACGTCGAAGTCAGCAGCGGCCTCGGCGACCAGCGCTTCCAGATCGCTGCGGGCCCGGTCGAGTTCACGCAAATCGGTCAACGCCTCGCTCCGCACGATCAGCAGGCGACGTCGGGCGGCGACCACGTCGGGCTGTTCGATACCGTCGAGCACGTCGAGCCCTCGACTCGCCAAGCGGTAACCCGTGCGGGCGTACATCTGGTCGACGGCTCGTTCGGCCGCCTCGGCCAGATGGCTCACGGCACGGGCAATGACGTCACGAGGCACCCCATCGACGTGCCCGACCTCTTTGACCAGCTCGGCCGCCGAGGCGTAGTGATGGGCGATCTCTTCCTCGGCACCGGTTCGTGACGTCGCGTCCTGCATGGCTCGGGCGACGCCGAGGTGCCGCAACGCCCGCGACGCCTTGGTCAGCGTCTGATATGCCACGTCTCGCACCGACTCGCTACGGAAGTGCCAGCGGCGGCCGTCGACGGCCAGCAAACCAGCCTCGGCGAGCGCCTCGAGCGCAGCCGGCTCGGCCGGCGTACCCAAACCCTCACCGAACCGGACCAGATGCGACCAGACCCCCGAACTCCCGAGCACCGCGGCGTTGTCGAGCATCAGCCGTTGTGCCCCGGGGAGTCGGTCGAGGCGGGCGGCGATCAGCGCCCGCAGCGAATCGGGTAGATCGATCGTCGCCGCCCCCGACTCCCGATCGGCCAGCAGCGTCGCCAACTCCTCGAGGAACAACGGGTTACCCCCACTGTGCTCAAACAGCCGCGAGACGATGTGATCGTCGGCAATGTCGCCGAGAATCGACTTGGCCAACTCGCTCGATGCCACCCGGTCGAGCGGTTCGAGACGCATCCGCACCATCGAGTACCCGCCCGATGCCGGAGGCCATATGGTGTCGACGTCGGGCCGGCTGGTCGTCAGCAGCACCACCGGGAGCGACGCCAGCTTGGCCAGCATCTGCCCGAACAGAGCGAGCATCGTCGGGTCGGCCCAGTGGATATCGGTGATCGCCACCATCACCGGGGCATGTTTCACCGCGGCCTGCAGACCGGTCACGATCGCCCGCAGCACCTCGTCGTTGAGCCGGGCGGGATCCATCGCGTCGAGCACCGACTGGTGGCCGAGCAGGTGCAGGAACGCCTCGCTGATCCGCTGCACCTCGTCGTCTTCGGCCGGCCGGTCGAGTAGTTGCGCCGACCGACGGGTGACCTTGGCCCGAATTTCATCGGGGGTCGCCGAGACATCCAGATGGAGGAACGACGTCAACGCGCTGGCCAGCGGCGACCACACGCTCGATTGCCCGTATGGCGCGCAGGCTCCGACGATGACCATGGCGTGGTGGGCGTCGGTGGCCCGCGAGGCGATCTCCTCGACCAGACGGCTCTTGCCGACGCCGCCCTCACCCTCGACCGCGACGAGCAGGGCGCGACCACGGCCGATCGCCATGTCGAGTCCCTGGGCAATCAGGCCGAGTTCGGCATCGCGACCGACGAAGGGTACGTCGACCCGCCGCCGGTGTCCGCCCGGAGGAGCGATCGGCGATTCGGCCAGCCAGGCGACGATCCCCTGCTCGCGGCCCTTCACGTCGATTTCGCCGAACGCCTCGTACCCGATGGACTCGCTGCTCAACGCATATGTCGGGTCGCCGACGAGGACCCGGCCCGGTGGGGCATGGGCCTGTAGCCGGGCCGCGCTGTTGACCACATCGCCCATCGCGGTGTAGTCACCGCCGGCCCGTAATGCGCCGACCAGAACCTCACCGGTGTTGACCCCGATCCGCATCCGCAACGGTCCATCGGGGCCGATCCGGTAGCCACGCACCGTCTCTTGCATCCGCAACGCCGCCCGCACGGCCCGCTCGGCATCGTCCTCATGGGCGATCGGGGCACCGAACAGGGCGACGATGCCATCGCCGAGGATCTTGTCGACCGTGCCGCCGAACGACGTCACATCGTGCACGAGTCGCTCGAAGCAGCTATCGATGATCCGTTTCACCTGCTCAGGGTCGCGAAACTCGGCAAGCGCGGTGTATCCGACGACATCGGCGAAGAGCACCGTGACGACGCGCCTCTCCTCCGAACGCGCCGGAATGACCGACGACCCGCAAGTTGGGCAGAACCGCGCTCCAGCGGGAAGCGGGTTGCCACACGAGGTGCAACTCATCAACCGCTGATCGTAGGCCAATCAGCCCATAGAAGGAGGGTGATTGACGCCACAGTGCTCTACCGTCGCGACAATGAGGCGCCCACACCCGATCCTGCGGTGCCGGGCGCATCCGGTCGCGACCGATGTGACCATTGCAGTGGTCCTCACCATCCTGACGATGGTCGCCGTCGCCACCAGCGGTTCGTTGGACAACGTTCGACGCCCCGATGCGTGGGCATTCGGCCTCGGCGTCGTCACGATGCTGCCGATCGCCGGGCGCCGTCTTCACCCCGTACCGGCGCTGTGGGCGGTCGTCGCCGCCCAGATCGCCTTCGACGCCCGCAACTACTCCGGGGCAGGCTGGTTGGGGGTATTGATCATGCTCTACACCGTCGCCGGCCGCGTCGAGGCTCCGGCCCGCCAGTGGCACGCCGGAGCGGTCGTCGCCGCCGCCACCGTGTCGGCCGCCCTCCCAACCCCCGATTGGGGCGCGTTCGTCTTCACCCTCGGGATTCTGCCCAGCGCGTTCATCCTGGGCGACAACGTCCGCCGCCGCCGCGAGCGATATCGCCGACCTCGCGGATCGAGCGGAACGAGCCGAACGTGAACGCGAACTGCTCGCCATGCAGCGTGTCGGCGAGGAGCGCACCCGCATCGCCCGCGAACTCCATGATGTCGTCGCCCACTCGTTGAGCGTGATGGTCATCCAGGCCGCCGCGGCCCGTCGTCAGCTCACCAAGAACCCCGATCAGGCCACCGAGGCGCTGGCGAACATCGAGTCGCATGGACGGCAGGCGATGAACGAGATGCGCCGGGTGCTCGGTGTGTTGCGCTCCGATCCCGAGAACCACGCCGAATGGAGCCCGGTACCTTCGCTCACCGACCTGCCTGCTCTTCTCGACGCCGATCCCGACAGTCGGGTGACGCTCGAGGTCCGCGGTTTCGTCGGCGATCTCCCGCCAGGGGTGGAGCTGGCAGCCTACCGAGTGGTGCAGGAGGCGCTGACCAACGTGCGCAAGCACGCCGGGCCCGAGGCCGCCCCGGCGGTCACCGTCGATCGACTCCCCGACGCCCTCATCGTCGCGGTGGTCGACCACGGTCGCGGGGCGTCAACTCGGCGACCAGGCCCCGAGACCGGACTCGGCCTGCTCGGCATGCGCGAGCGGGTCGCCAGCTGCGGAGGTCGGCTCGACGCCGGACCGAGGACTGGCGGCGGGTGGCAGGTACGCGCCCAGTTTCCCCTCGACGGGCCGCCCGCCGGCCCCGAACAGCTCGGAGCGCCCCAATGATCCGCATCATGTTGGTCGACGATCAGGCAATGGTCCGCGCCGGATTCCGGATGATTCTGGAATCCGAAGACGACTTCACCGTCGTCGGCGAGGCTGCTGACGGGGTCGAGGCCACCGAGATCGTCGGACGTTGCCGGCCCGACGTGATTCTGATGGACATCCGAATGCCGCGGATGGACGGGGTCGAAGCAACCGCGCGAATCCTGTCCGAACACCGTTCCGACGGATCAGACCCGCGAATCCTGGTGTTGACCACGTTCGATCTCGATGCCTACGTCTATGCCGTACTGCGCTCGGGAGCGAGCGGGTTCCTGCTCAAGGACGCTCCGGCGGAACAGTTGATCGATGCGGTGAGAGTGGTGCATCGGGGCGACGCGCTGTTGTCGCCATCGGTCACTCGGCGCCTCATCGAGGAGGTCACCCGGCGCCCCGACCCGGCGCTGATCCCCGTCCCCGGCCTCGATGACCTGACCGAACGTGAGTTGGAGGTCCTTAAGCTCGTCGCCCGCGGTTTGAGCAACTCCGAAGTCGCCGAACGGCTCTATCTCGGCGAAGCGACGGTCAAGACCCACCTCGGACGGGTGTTGTCGAAGCTCAACCTGCGCGACCGGGTGCAGGCGGTCGTGATGGCCTACGAGTCGGGGCTGGTCACTCCCGGGCTCGATTGAGGTCGACGTTGCTCCGTCTTCCGGCTGACAGAGGTCACCCAAAAGGTGGAGGGAAAGCATCGATTTCCGGAGTACAACTAGGGCCATGACGATGCCTGCCCCCCAGCCTTCGACTGCCCCCCGCACCGCCGCCGCCGGCGCCATCGAAGCGACCAAGACCTACGGAAGTGGTGACAGCGAGGTCCGCGCCCTCGACAACGTGTCGATCGCCTTCGAGACCGGCCGGTTCACGGCGATCATGGGTCCCTCGGGCTCGGGCAAGTCGACGCTGCTTCACTGCCTCGCCGGGCTCGATTCGCTCACGTCGGGCTCGGTGTACATCGGCGAGACTTTCCTGGCCACGCTCAATGACAAGCAGCTCACCCAGGTTCGCCGCGACCAGATCGGCTTCATCTTCCAGGCCTACAACCTGATCCCCACGCTGACGGCCGCCGAGAACATCACCCTGCCCCTCGCCCTCGGTGGCACCAAAGGCGACCAAGCCTGGATCGACCGGGTCGTCGAGACCGTCGGGCTGGCATCACGGCTCAAGCACCGCCCGAGCGAACTATCGGGTGGGCAACAACAACGGGTGGCCGTCGCCCGGGCGCTGGCGACCAAACCGAAGATCATCTTCGCCGACGAACCGACCGGCAATCTCGACTCGCGCACCGGGGCCGAGATCCTCGACTTCATGCGCCGCGCGGTCCGCGAGTTCGGTCAGACGATCGTGATGGTCACCCACGACCCCGTCGCCGCCTCGTACGCCGACCGAGCGGTGTTCCTCGCCGACGGCAAGATCGTCGACGAGATGGACGACCCGACGGCCGACAAAGTGCTCGACCGGATGAAGCGCTTCGGGGACTGAGCATCATGTTCAACGTCGTACTCAAGGGCATCCTCGCCCGCAAGCTCCGCCTGCTGCTCACCGCCTTCGCGGTGGTCCTCGGCACCGCCTTCCTCAGCGGCAGCTTCATTTTCACCGACACCATCGGTCGCACCTTCGACGATCTGTTCGCCGACATCAACGCCAACACCGATGCGGTGGTGCGCTCCTCGGTCGTCATCGAAGGCGACTTCGGCAGCGAGCTCCGTAACCGCATTCCCGACGCGCTCGTCGCCGAGATCGAAAAGGTACCGGGCGTCGAATTCGCCATCCCTCAGATTCAGGCCAGCGCAGCGATCTTCACCCGCGAGGGCAAGCCGATGAAGGTCTCCGGGCCGACGTTCGGTGGCAACTATCTCGACCCCGCGGTGTCGCCGTGGATCTATGCGGAGGGTCGCCCGCCAACCGCCCCCGACGAGGTGGCGATCGATGTCGGGTCGGCCAAGAAGGAGAAGTACCAGGTCGGCGAGAAGATCACGATCAACGGCACCCGTGGCACCGAGCAGTTCACCCTGGTCGGCATCGTCAAGTTCGGCACCGTCGACTCCCCCGGCGGCGCATCGCAGGCGATCTTCACCCTCGAGACCGCCCAGAGCTTCCTGCTGCCCCAACGCATCGCCGGTACGCAGGTCGCCGACTGGATGATCGTCAAGGGCGACGGTTCGGTCGACGACAAGCAACTCGCCACCGCGATCGCCACCAGCCTCGGTGACGACGAACTCCAGGTGCTGACCGGGGCCGAGATCACCAAGGAGAATCAAAGCGATGTCCGCAAGGCGCTCAACTTCTTCATCATCTTCCTGACCGTCTTCGCCCTGGTGGCGCTCTTCGTCGGCAGCTTCGTGATCGCCAACGTGTTTTCGATCAGCCAGGCCCAGCGACTGAAGGAGAACGCCCTGCTGCGGGCCATCGGCGCCACCAGCCGACAGGTCGTGTCGGCATCGATGCTGGAGGCCCTCGCCATCGGGATCGTCGGGTCGCTCCTCGGGTTCCTCGGCGGAATCGGCCTGGCGGCGGGCATCAAGGCGCTGCTCGGTGTGTTCTCGATCGACATTCCATCGGTCGGCCTGGTCATCCTGCCCCGCACTGTCATCTTGACGTTGGTCGTCGGCACGCTGATCACCTTGTTCGCCGCCCTGTTCCCCTCGTTGAAGGCCGGGCGAATCAAGCCGGTCGAGGCGATGCGGTCGAGCGCGATCGAAGCTCCGGGAGCCAATCGCGGGCGGGTGATCACCGGTTCGGTGCTCTTCGCCATCGGGGCCGGTGCGATTCTCTTCGGTCTGTTCGGCAAGCAGCCCATCTTCTTCGGACTCGGCGCCCTCGTGCTGTTCGTGGCGCTGTACGTGCTGCTGCCGTTGGTCGCCAGCCCGATCGCCCGACTACTCGGTGGCCCGGTCGCACGCTGGCGAGGCATCACCGGGCGGATGGCCGTCGACAACGCCAGCCGCAACCCGCGCCGCACGGCGCGCACCGCGGCGGCGTTGATGGTCGGCGTCGCCCTGGTCAGCGGCGTACAGGTCGCCGCAGCATCGACGAAGAGCTCGATTCGCGACATCTTCGGCCGCCAGTTCACCGGCGACTACGCCATCACCCTCGACACCGAAGGCGGTGGCGGACCAGTGATCGGTGGCTTCAACACCGAGTTCACCGATGAGCTGAGTGCCATCGACGGGGTCGGGTCGGCCTCGGGTATCTCGATCTCGCTCGGGCTCGTCGATGGCAAGGGCCGCCAGCTCACGGTGGTCGACCCGGCCTCGGTCGGTGACGTGTTCGACCTCAAGTTCACCTCGGGTTCGATCACCGATCTCACCGCCGAAGGCATCGTCATCAGCGAGAAGCGCGCCGAGAAGGACTCACTCACCCTTGGTAGCCCCGTCGAGATTCAACTGATCGACGGCCAGACCCGCCAACTCGAGGTGCAAGGCATCTACGCCGAGGATGTCCTCGCTGGTGCGTACACCGTCAGCCGCGACCTGTTCGCCGAGACCACCGCCGACATCCCGTTACTGGTCGTGTTCGCCAGCCTCGCTCCCGGGGCCGACAAGGCGGCGGTGACCACCGCGCTCGAGGCCGCGGTGAAGGCCAACGGACTCGGCAAGCTGCAAACTCGCGACGCTTACATCGCCGAGCGGGGTGAGCAGCTCAATCAGCTCGTCGGGCTGGTCTACGGCCTGCTCGGTTTGTCGGTCGTGATCGCTTTCTTCGGCATCGTCCTCGCCCTGGCGTTGAGCGTGCTCGAACGCAAGAAGGAGCTTGCGCTCGCCCGGGCCGTCGGGATGACCAAGCGCCAGGTCAGCGAGTCTGTCGGTTGGGAATCGGTGATCACCTCGCTGCTCGGCACCGTGGTGGGCGTGATCGTCGGGTTGCTGTTGGGCTATGCCCTGGTCGTCTCACTGCGCGACGAAGGCTTCAACACCTTCACGATCCCGGTCGCCTCGATCATCGTCATGCTGGTGCTCTCGGTGATCGTCGGAGTTCTCGCCTCGATCTACCCATCGATCCGAGCCAACAAGGTCGACATCGTCGAGGCCCTCGCCTCGACCTGACCGGCCGTCTCGGCTAGCCGCATAGTCTTCTTCCACCGCGTTGTGACGCGGTGGAAGGAGGGCGGCCTCATGGCCGAGAGTTCCGCTGCCGGATACTCCGGCACGCCGCTGCCCAAGAAATTCGGGATCAAACCCGAGATGGTGTTCGCCACTGTCAACGCCCCACCGGGCTTCGATCAGACACTCGGCGAACTCCCCGACGGGTCCACCTGGGTGTCCGGCATCGACGGCACTACCTTGGTGATCGGCTTCTTCACCGAACGAGCGCGGCTTGTCGAGGCATGGACTGGGTTGACCAGCGCCGTTGGTCAGCTCGGGACCGTGTGGGTCGCCTGGCCGAAGAAGGCGAGCGGAGCCCCCACCGACATTACCGAGACGACCCTACGGGAGGACTTTCTGCCCACCGGCTGGGTGGATGTGAAGGTCTGCGCGATCGACGGCACGTGGAGCGGCCTCAAATTCGTCCGCCGCAAGGAACTCCGCGGCTGATCAGGGCGTGTCGGCGGGCGACTGACAGGTCGGGCACCAGAATGTCGAACGGTCGTGACGTCCATGGCGACGAAACGAGATCGTCGTCGCGCAAATAGTGCACGGCCGCCCCGATCGGCCATAGACGGCGAGCCCACCCGGGGCGCGCGCAGACGTCACCGTCGTGCGCTGCCCGCCCGTCAGATTGGCCCGCAGCATCCGCGCCGCCGTCTCGATCAACGCCGTGGCCGTGACCGCGTCGATCGAGGCGACCGCGGCGAACGGGTCGACCCGACAGGCGAACAACACCTCGCTCTTGAACACATTTCCGACCCCACAGGCAACGCGCTGGTCGAGCAGCACTTCGGCGATCGACTGCTCCGGGTCGGGGAACTCGATCAGCCGGGTCACACAAAGCGTCAGGTCGGCGTCGTCGCGACACAGGTCGGGGCCGAGATGAGCGAGGGCCGCCGGCACGTCGTGGGCGAGATAGGTCTCCACCTCGGGGGCGCGAAAGCACACGGCGACCCACTCATCGGTGGTGATCACCACTCGGGCGTCGTGTCGCGGCAGGCGCCACCGTTCGCCCTCGCGGTACAGGTGCCAGGAGCCGGTCATCCGCATATGGGTGCGCAGCACGACCCCACTGCTCCAGACGATCTCGAGGTGCTTGCCGATGCTCTCGACCGACTCGACGACATCGCCCACCGCCGGGTGACGAGTCGTCAGTCGTGGCGCGCTGAACGCCCGCATCTCATGGCCGACCAACGCCGTTCGCAACGCTGTTGCGGCGCGATGGATGGTGTCACCTTCGGGCACCGCCAGATCGTACGCCGCCTGCCTCACCAGGCCGGCGAAGCGTCGGTCACCCCATCGCCGGGCCACGCCGACGACGCCGCTTGGCGACGATCAGGGCGATGCCGCCGACGCCGAGGCATGTGGCACCGACTCCGAGCGGGCCGATCACGTCGGCGCCGGTCACCGGGATTTTGCCGCCCTGGCCGGGGGTGGCAGTGATGACCTTGTTGGCCGACACCTTGAACGTCACCCGGTCTCGTTCACCGACGGCCGTGGCCGTGTTGACGATCAACCCGTCGGCGATGTTGGCCCGTACGACGACATGCGATCGGCTGCAGCGCATCGTGGCCCCCGGCGCGAGGCTGGTGGAGGCCGACGGGGTGCAGGTCATCGACGACAGCATCGGGTCGATGATCGTCACGCTCGGAATGATCACGTTGCCCGTGTTGGTGGCGGTGATCACATAGTCGATTGTCTCGCCGATATCGGCGAGCCCGTTGTTGTCGGTGTCATTGAGTCCGCCGGTCTTGACCAGCGACAACTTCGGCGTGATGATCGCCGGGATCGAGATCTCGTTGCTGTCCCTGGTCAGCTTGAGTCCGTTCGGAGACGTTGCCGCCGCCGTCGCCACGTTGACGACCTGGCCGGCCTCGATGTCGCCCTGGGTCACGGTATGGCGGGCGGTGCACTCGGCGACCTCGCCGGGGGCGAAGGATCCCGTCGGGCAGGTGACCGAGCCGGAGTCGGCGTTGGCGTCGGTCACGCTGATCTGGGTGAGCGACACGCTTCCGGCGTTGCGCACGCTGATCACGAAGGTGATCACGTCGCCGACCGAGTCGTAGTTCGCCGCCGTTGCCGACTTGCTCGCCTCGATCGCCGGACCGGCCGCCGACAACAACGTCACCGTGTTCGACCGACTCGGCAACGTCGGACCGACGGGCGGAACCGCCCGGCCGGTGGCCGTATTGGCGATCGAGCCGGCATCGAGATCAGCCTGGGTGACGGTGACCGACGCCGGGCATGTCGCCGTCGCCCCGGGGGCGAGGGTCGTCGGTGAGCAGACCAACTCGACGACGTCGGCGCGCACATCGGTCGCGTCGACCTCGGTCAAGGTGACGTTGCCGGTGTTGCGCACGGTCACCGTGTAGTTCAGTACCTGACCGACGACGTTGTACACCTCGCTGGTCGTCGCCTTGGTCGTTTCGAACTCGGGCTGCTGGTTGGCCGGTATCCAGACCCCATTCGACGGCACGGGCGGCAACGGACCCGTCGGCGAACGGCCGGCGGCCGTAGCGACGTTGTCAACTCCGCCGTGGTCGAAGTCGGCCTGGGTCACGGTGTGCGCGGCCTGGCAGGTGGCGACGGCACCGGGGACCAGCGTCACTGCGTCGCACACGATCGAGGCGGCATCGGCGGCCGGGTCGGTGATCGCCAACTCGGTGATCGTGACGTTGCCGGTGTTGCGAACAGTGATCGTGTAGCCGACGACGTCGCCGAGGGCGTCGATTTGGGTGGTCGCAGAACTCTTGGTGACCTCGATGGCCGGGCGTTGGGCGACGGGCACCAACACCTCGGGCGACGGCGTCGATACTCGGCCGCCGATGGGTGGCGTGGCCGAGCCGGTGGCGATGTTGGTGATGAAGCCGGCATCGAGATCGGCCTGGGTGACCGTGTGAACGGCGGTACACGAAGCCGTCGCCCCGGGGGCCAACGATGTCGCTGAGCAGGAAATACTTCCCGGGTCGGCATTGGCGTCGGCCACTTCGACCCCGTCGAGGGTGACGTTGCCGGTATTGGTCACGACGATGGTGAAGTGGATGACGTCACCGAGTCGGTCGACGACCGCTTCGGTGGCCGCCTTGGTCGTCGACAGCCCGGGCGACTGCACCGCAGCAACGACGACCGGCTCGGTCGGCGTCGACACCGGGGTGCCGTGCGGATCACGTCCCGAGGCGGTCGCAGTGTTGGTCACGTCGCCGGCGTCGAGATCGGCCTGGGTCACCGTGTGAACCGCCGTGCATGAGGCCGATTCGCCGGGGGCCAACGTCACACGGTCGCAGGTCACAACCCCGCCGTCGGCGTACGGGTCGCTGACGGCAACGCCGCTGATCGTGACGTTGCCGGTGTTGGTCGCCGTGATCACGTAGTCGAGGACATCGCCGACCGAGCTGAACTCGGTCGCTGTGGTGGACTTGACCGCCGTCAGATGCGGGTCGGTCGTCGCCCGGATGAGCACCTCGTTGGACGGATCGGTGACGACCGTTCCATCAGGTTCGGCTGCCGACGCGGTCGCCATATTGGTGGTCACGCCGGCATCGAGGTCGGCTTGCGTCACGGTATGGATGGCCGAGCACTCGGCCAGGGCCCCGGGGGCCAGTTCGAGCGGAGCACACGTCAACGAACCGGGGTCGACGTTCGGGTCGAGCATCGTCAGCCCGGTCACCGTCACGTTGCCGGCATTGCGGACGGTGATCACATAGTCGATGACATCGCCGACCGAGTCGAACGTTGCGGTCGTCGAGGACTTGATCGCCTCGATGCCACTGAGCTTGGTCGCCTCGACCGTCACCGAGTTCGAGGGCTTCGACACCTCGGTTCCGTCGGGAGTGGTCCCGACCCCGGTGGCGACGTTGTTGACGCCACCACGGTCGACGTCGAGTTGGGTGACCGTACGACGGGCTGAGCAGGTGCTGACGGCCCCCGGAGCGAGGGTCGTCGGGGCACACGAGATCGAACCCGCATCGGCGATGGCGTCGTTGATCGTGACCCCGGCGACGCTGACGTTACCGACGTTGGTGACGGTGACCACATAGTCGATCACGTCGCCCGGAGCAGCGAATGCGGTGGTCGACGACGACTTGACGACCTCGATCGCCGGAGATTGCGCGGCGGGGATCGTCACGGGGGCCGAAGGATCCGAGATCGCCGGGCCCGTCGGCGGATCGACCGTGGCGGTTGCCACATTGCGGATCGAACCGGCGTCGAGATCGGCTTGGGTGACGGTGTGGATGGCGCTGCACTCCGCCGCCGCACCGGGAGCGAGCGAGGTGACGTCGCAGCGCAACGAACCCGCGTCGGCCTTCGGGTCGGCGACGGTCAGCCCAGTCACGGTCACGTTGCCGGTGTTCAACACCGTGATCCGATACGAGATCATCTCGCCGACCGTCGTATACGGGGCGGCCGCCGACGACTTGGTGACCACGATCGATGGCGAGGCGACGGCGGGAACGATCACCGCATTGGACGGCGTGTTGATCGGGGTGCCGTTGGCCCCGATGCCGGTCGCGGTGGCGACGTTGCGCACCGAACCGGCATCGAGGTCGGCCTGCGTCACCGTATGGGTCGCGGTGCAGGTCGCGGCCACGCCTGGGGCCACGGCGGTCGGCGCACAGGTCATCGCGCCTCCGTCGACCCATGGATCGTTGACCACCAGGTCGGTGATGGTGACATTCCCGGTATTCCGCACCGTGGCCAGGTACGAGATCACGTCGCCGACGGCACTCACCTCGGTCGTCGTGGTCGACTTGGCGACTGCGACCGAGGCCGTGGTGGTTGCCGGGACGAGTACCGAGGCCGACGGGGCGGTCACGGCCGGGCCGATCGGCGGGGTGCCGTGGCCGTGGGCCACGTTGCTGACCGACCCGGCGTCGAGGTCGGCCTGCGTGACGGTATGGGTCGCCGAGCATTCGACACGGGCTGCGGGAGCCAGCGCTCCATCGGGGCAGACGGCTGCGCCGCCGTCGGCGTTGGCGTCGGTCACCGCAATGTTGCCAAGGGTCACGTTGCCGGTGTTGGTGACCACGATCTTGTAGCTGAGGATGTCGTTGACCTGGGAGAACGCGGCGTCGGCCGTCGACTTCGAGATCGACAGCGACGGCGTGGCCACGCCATCGACGAGTACCGGATTCGATGGGTCGGTGACCACGGTTCCGTCGGGCTCGGTGGCGGTGGCGGTCGCCGTATTGACCACGCGGCCGGCGTCGAGATCGGCCTGGGTCACCGAGTGGGTGGCCGTGCACGAGGTGGACTCGCCCGGCACCAGTCGATCCGCGGCGCACGACACGGTGCCCGGGTCGGCGAGCGGGTCGACCACGCCCACGTTGGTGACCGTCACGTTGCCGGCGTTGCGCACGGTGATCGTGTACTCGATCACGTCGCCGACCGCCGCGAACGAGGCTGCGGGCGACGACTTGAGCGTCTCGATGCCGCTGAGCTTGGTGGCGCCGACGGACACCTCGTCGGATGGGTCGGTGACAATGGTGCCGTTGGGTGCCGCACCTGCCCCGGTCGCCGTGTTGCGCACCATCCCGGCATCAAGGTCCGCTTGGGTGACCGTGTGCCTTGCCGCGCAGGAGGCCGTCGCCCCCGGGGCCAACGTGGCCGTGTCGCAGATGATCGAACCCGCATCGGCGTTGGCATCGGTAACCCCGACGCTCGCCAGGGTGACGTTGCCGGTGTTCTCCACGGTGATCACATAGGCGATGACGTCGCCGACGGCATCGAAACTGGCGGTCGGCGACGACTTGGTCGTCAGTACCGACGGACGGGTGACGGCCGGGACCGGCACCGGGTCGGAGGGATCGCTGACCGCCGGTCCGGTCGGCGGGCGGCCGGAGCCGACTGCGGTGTTGACCACCGAGCCGGCATCGAGATCGGCCTGGGTGACCGTGTGGGCCGCGGCGCACGACGCCGACCGGCCCGGCAGCAACGTGGTCGGCGAACACGTCGGGGTGGCATCGGCGTTCGGGTCGCTGACGGCGACACCGGTGAGTGTCACATTGCCGGTGTTGGCGACGGTGATCGCGTAGGTCAGTACGTCGCCGACCTGGGAGAACGTCGGGTTGGCGGCCACCTTGGTGGTCGTCACCGACGGCGACTGGACGGCGGGAACGGTGGCGGCGTTCGACGGTTCGACGACCGCCGCTCCGGTCGGCGGGGTGGCCGAACCGGTGGCGACGTTGACCACCGAACCGGCATCGAGATCGGCCTGCTTGACGAGATGGTTGGCCGTACACCGGGCGCTGGCACCGGGGGCGAGCGCACCCGTCGGGCAGACGATCGACTCGGGTTCGGCATTCGGGTCGGCCACCGTCACGTCGTGCATCGTCACGTTGCCGGTGTTGCGCACCAGGATCGCGTACTCGATCAGGTCGCCGATCGCGGTGTACGACACGTTCGGCGATGACTTGATGACCTCGATCGACGGTGACTGCTCGGCCGGAATGACGACCTCCACGGATGGTCCGCCGACCGGGCCGCCGGTGGGTGGGGTTGCCGACGACGTGGCGACGTTGGTCACCGAACCGAGGTCGAGGTCGGCCTGGGTGACGGTGTGCGTGGCGACGCAGGTGGCGACCTCGCCCGGGGCCAGACGGGCGACATCGCAACCGACCGAGCCCGGGTCGGCCGCCGGATCGACGACATCGACGTCGGTGACCGTCACGTTGCCGGTGTTGCGCACGACGATCGTGTACGTCAGCACATCGCCAACCGAGGCGAACGCCGCGTCGGACGATGACTTGAGCGTCTCGACGGCCGGGGCCTGGGCGACGGGGACGGTCACCTCGTTCGACGAAACCCCGAGTGGGCTCCCCGATGGTGCGGTCGCGCCGGCCGCGGCGACGTTGACCACCGACCCGGCGTCGAGGTCGGCCTGGGTCACCGTGTGGATCGCCGCGCAGAGCGCCGATTCGGTCGGAGCGAGGGTGTCTGTGCCACAGGCGAGCGAGCCTGCATCGGCCCGCGGATCGGTGACCGCCAGGCCCGAGATCGTCACGTTGCCGGTGTTGGTCACCGTCATCGAGTACCCGATGGTCTCGCCGACGTGGTCGACCGACTCGGCCGAGGTCTGCTTGGTGATCGTCATCGCCGGGGTGACCGTGGCCCGGACGAGCACCTCGTTGGACGCGTCGGTGACCGACGTCCCGTCGGGTTCGGTGGCCGCCGCGGTGGCGATGTTGGTGATCTGCCCCGCATCGAGATCGGCTTGCACCACGGTATGGGCCGCACCGCACCGCGCGGAATCCCCAGGGGCAAGGGTCGTCGGTGCGCAGACAACTGAACCGGCATCGGCGAACGGATCGGTCACGGCCACGTTGTCGACGGTGACGTTGCCGGCGTTGCGCACGGTGATCACATAGTCGATGACCTGCCCGATCGTGGCGTAGGTGGTCGCCGTCGTCGACTTGAGGGTCTCGATGCCGCTGGTCTTGGTCGCCTGGACGGTCACTTGATTCGACAACGACGACACGGCCGGACCGCTCGGCGGCACGCCCGAACCCGTGGCGACGTTGGTGACTGCCCCGCCATCGAGGTCGAGCTGGGTGACGGTGTGGGTGGCCGAACAGGTGCTCAGTTCGCCCGGCACCAGGGTGGCCGGGGCACACGACACCGAGCCGGCATCCGCGTTCGGGTCGGTCACGCCGACGGTGGTCAGGGTCACGTTGCCGACGTTGCCCACCGTGATCTCGTAGTCGATCACATTGCCGACCGCGGCGTAGGTGGGCGTCGGCGACGACTTGGTCGTTTCGACCGCCGGGGCCTGGGCTGCAGGCACAGTCACGACGTTCGACGGCTCGACGACCGGGTCGCCCGACGGAGGGATGGCGCTCGCCGTGGCGGTGTTGTCGATCGAGCCGGCGTCGAGGTCGGCCTGGGTGATCGTGTGAATCACGGTGCAGGCGGCGGTGTCTTGCGTGGCCAGTTCGGTTGCGTCGCAGGTCATCGAGCCGGCGTCGCCGCGCGGATCGTCGACCGTGAGGTTGGCGACCGTGACGTTGCCGGCGTTGAGTACCGAGATGCGGTAGGTGACCTGCTCCCCTACCCGAGCGTAGGGAGCGGCGGCCGACGACTTGGTCGTCACCAGGCGAGGCGTCTGCACCGCCGGAACCACCACCGGGTCGGACGGATCGACGACGGCGGTGCCATCAGCCCCGACTCCCGCGCCGTGCGCCGTGTTGGTCACCGACCCGGCGTCTAGATCGGCCTGGGTGGCGGTATGGAAGGCACGACAGGTGCTCACCGCGCCGGGAGCGATCGTCGTTGGCGCGCACGATGCCACGCCGCCATCGGCGAGCGGGTCGCTGACGGCAACCCCACCGACGGTCACGTTACCGATGTTGGTGACGGTGATGTCGTACGCGATCACGTCGCCGACGGCGGCATAGCTGATCGTGCGTCGTCGATTTCGCCGTCGTGATCGCCGGTTGGGCAATCGCCGGGACCTCGACCGGCGGTGAGCCGTCGGCGACGACTGCCCCGATCGGCGGGGTCGCCGATGCCGTGGCGACATTGGTGACCCGTCCGGCGTCGAGATCGGCCTGGGTCACGGTGTGGACCGCCGCGCATTCCACCGTGGCCCCGGGAGCCAGCGGGCCGGCGGGGCAGATTGCCACGCCCCCATCCGCGTTCGGGTCATCGACGGCGACCTGGTCGAGGGTGACATTTCCGGTGTTGCGCACCGAGACCACGTAGTCGATGACGTCGCCGACCGCGTCGAAGTCGGTGGTCGTCGCCGCCTTGGTCGTGGTCACCTCGGGGGTCTGCGTCGCCGGGGCCAGCACTTCGTTCGACGCGTCGGTGACCGCTGCCCCATCGGGTTCCTGCGCGGTGGCCGTGGCCACATTGACGGTGTTGCCACGGTCAAGGTCGGCTTGGGTGACGGTGTGGTGGGCCGAACACGTCGCCCTGGCACCCGGGGCGAGCACGGCGACGTCGCAGGTCGTCGCGCCGATATCGGCGATCGGGTCGGCCACCGCGACGTTGGTGACCGTCACGTTGCCGGCGTTGCGCACCGTGATCGCATAGTCGATCACGTCGCCGACGGCCGAGTACGTCGGCGTCGGCGACGACTTGAGGGTCTCGATCCCGCTGAGCTTGGTGGCGTCGACGCGTACCTGGTTAGAGGGTTGGGTGATCGCCGGTCCCGCCGGCGGGTTGCCGCCGGCCGTGGCGACGTTGAGCACCGCGCCGGCATCGAGATCGGCCTGCGTGACGGTGTGGGCTGCGCCGCACGTCGAGGTGACCCCGGGGGCCAGCGTCACGGCGCTGCAGGAGATCGAGCCGACGTCGGCGGTGGGGTCGGCGAGCGCCACCCCGGTGAGCGTCACGTTGCCCGTGTTGCGGATCGTGATGACGTAGTCGATCACGTCGCCGACGGCGGCGAATGTCGTGGTCGGTGACGACTTGGTCGTCAGCAGCGACGGGGTCGCCACGGCGGGAACGGTCACCGTCGGCGAGGCGTCGCTCACCTCGGCCCCGATCGGGGGCATGCCGGAGCCGATGGCGGTGTTGACCACCGACCCGGCATCGAGGTCGGCCTGGGTCACGGTGTGGGTCGCCGGGCACGTGGCGACTCCCCCCGGGGCCAGCGAAGTCGGGGTACAAACCGGTTCGGCGTCGGCCCGGGGGTCGACGACCTTGACGTTCGACACCGTCACATTGCCGGTATTGGTCACGGTGATCGCATAGTCGATCACCTCGCCAACGGCGGTGTACGACACGGTCGGCGACGACTTGTCGGTCACCACCTGCGGGTTCATCACCACCGGGACGCTGACGACCGGTGACTCGGCGATGATCGCCGCACCGATTGGCGGGGTTCCTCCGGCGGTGGCGACGTTGTCGATGCGACCGGCGTCGAGGTCGGCCTGGGTGACGGTGTGGGTGGCCGCGCAAGCCGTAGCGACGGTCGGGGCCAGGGTGTCGGCGAGACAGATCACTGGAGTGGCATCGGCGTTCGGATCGTTGACGGTGATCCCGCGAATCGTCACGTTGCCGGTATTGGCGACCGTAATCGTGTAGTCGATGACGTCGCCGACGGCCACTACCGACACGGTCGGGGTGGTCTTGCCGACGGCGATCGCCGGGGTCTGGCTGACCGGCACGATCACCGGGTTGGACGGGTCGCTGATCCGCGCCCCGATCGGGGGCAGGCCCGAGCCGGTTGCCACGTTGGTCACCTGCCCGGCATCGAGATCGGCCTGGGTGACGGTGTGGGTGGCGGTACAGGTGGTCTCGTCGCCGGGGGCCAACGTTGCCGCGTTGCACACGATCGAGCCCGGATCGGCGACGGCGTCGGCCACCGAGACGGCGGTGAACGTGACATTGCCGCTGTTGCGCACGGCGATGACGAAGTCGATGACGTCGCCGACGGCCGACACCGACACGGTCGGCGACGACTTGGTCGTCGTGATCGACGGCGACTGAACAGCGGGGATGACCACTTCGTTCGACGCGTCGTCGTAGGTTTCCCCGGTCGGATCGTCACCCGATCCAATGGCCGTGTTGGCGACCAGTCCGCGGTCGATGTCGGCCTGCACGATGGTGTGGCGAGCGGTACAGGTCATCACCCCGGCCGGAACGAGGGTCGCCGGCGCGCACAGCAGCGTGCCGACGTCGGCGACCGGATCGACGACCGCAACGTCGGTCATCGTCACGTTGCCGGTGTTGGTCACCGTGATGTCGTAAGTGAGCACGTCGCCCACCGAGGCGAACGATGCCACCGGCGACGACTTGGCCGTGACCAACCCTGGGGTCTGAATCGCGGGCACTCGCACCTGGTCGGAGGGGTCGACGATCGACGCCCCGGTCGGGTCGGTGCCCGTCGCCGTCGCGACGTTCAAGATTTCACCGGCGTCGAGGTCGGCCTGGGTGACGGTGTGGGTGGCCGTGCAGGTGGAAACTCCGCCCGGAGCCAGTTCGATCGCCGAGCAGGCGATCGAACCGGTGTCGGCCTTCGGGTCGGCGAGGACGACGCCGTTGATCGTCACGTTGCCGGTGTTGGTGACGGTGATGTCGTAGTCGATGATCTCACCGACGGCCGCCACCGAAGTCACCAACGTCGACTTGACGGTCAGCAGCGACGGCGTCTGGACCGCCGGAACGCGAATCTGTTCGGATCGGTCGGTAATCGACGGCCCGATCGGCGGGGTGCCCTGGCCGGTGGCGGTGTTGAGCACCTCACCGGCATCGATGTCGCCCTGCGTGACCGTGTGGGTGGCGGAGCAGGTGATCACCTCGGTGG
This sequence comes from uncultured Actinomycetes bacterium, assembly GCA_963847945.1. Taxonomy (GTDB): domain Bacteria; phylum Actinomycetota; class Acidimicrobiia; order Acidimicrobiales; family Ilumatobacteraceae; genus JANMJD01. The sequence goes on along the minus strand of CAWKBX010000017.1, from coordinate 208,856 downwards.
GGGCGATGGTCGAGCCGTCGCAGTTGATCGAGCCGGTATCAGCGTTCGCATCGGTGACCACGATGAACGACATCGTCACGTTGCCGGTGTTCGTCACCGTGATCTCGTAGTCGATGACGTCGCCGACGGTCCGATACGAGGTGGTCGGCGAGCTCTTGACGGTGTCGATCATCCGGGTCAACACCGCCGGGACGAGTACCTCGTTGGAGTCGCCGGTGATCACCGTTCCATCGGGCTCGGTTGCCGAGGCCGCGGCGATGTTGGCGACCTGACCGGCATCGAGATCGGCCTGGGTCACGGTGTGGGTCGCCGCACATGTCGTGGTGTCGCCGGGGGCGAGGGTGGTCGGTGCACACGTGATCGAACCGACGTCGGCGACGGGGTCGACGACGGTCACCCCGGTCAGGGTCACATTGCCGGCGTTGCGGGCCGTGATGACGTAGTCGAGTGAGTCGCCGACCTGGTCGAAGTTGACCGCGGGGCTCGACTTGAGCACCTCGATCCCACTGACCTTGGTCGCCGGGACGACGACTTCGTTCGACGGATCGGCGATGAGCGAGCCATCGGGAGCGAAGCCTGCTCCGGTCGCGGTGTTGGGCACCGCGCCGGCGTCGAGGTCGGCCTGGGTGACGGTATGCGTGGCGGTGCACTCGGCGGACGCCCCGGGAGCGAGGTCGGTCGGCGTGCAGGTCGGGGCGGAATCGGCCTTCGGGTCGGCAACGGCCACCCCGGTGATCGTGACGTTGCCGGTGTTGGTCACCGTGATCGAGTAATCGATCACGTCGTCGACCGCGGCGTAGGTCAACGTCGGGCTCGTCTTCACCGTGCTCACCGACGGCAATACGACCGCCGGCACGGTGACCTGGTCGGAGGCGTCGGCAACTTGCCCGCCGCCAGGGGCGAGCGAGGTGGCGGTGGCGGTGTTGTCGACCTTCCCGGCATCGAGGTCGGCCTGGGTGACCGTGTGGATCGCGGTGCAGTTCGCCACGTCGCCCGGCGCCAGGGTCGACGGCGAACAGCTCGGCGGGGCATCGGCATTTGCATCGGCGACCACGAGGTCGGTGAGCGTGACGTTGCCGGTGTTGGTCACCGTGATCGCGTAGCTGATCGCGTCGCCGACGGCGTCGAAGTCGGTGGTGTTCGAGGTCTTGAGCGTCACGATCGCCGGGCTCTGCACGGCCGGAACGGTGACCGGGTCGGAGGGGTCGACGACGGCCGGGCCGACGGGCGGAACACCCGAACCGACGGCCGTGTTGACGACCGAACCGCGGTCGATATCGACCTGCGTGATCGTGTGAGCGGCGGTGCACGTGCTCTGGGCACCGGGGACCAGGGTCGCCGGTGAGCAGACCGGCACGGCATCGGCAAGGGCGTCGGTGGCCCTGACATCGGTCAGTGTCACGTTCCCGGTGTTCGTCACGACGATGGCGTAGCGGATCACCTCGCCCGGAATGGCGTAGTCGTTGATCGAACCGACCGCCAAGCTTTTCGCGGTCGTCACGGCCGGTGTCTGGGTGGCCGGCACGATGACCTGCGGCGATGGGACCACCAGCGCCGGGCCCGATGGCGGCGTGCCGGTGCCCGTGGCGATGTTGAGCACCTCGCCGGCATCGAGGTCGGCCTGGCTCACGGTGTGGGTCGCGGTACAAGTTGTCGAATCACCCGGCGCGAGTACCGAAGCTCCGCAGACCGGAGCGGCGTCGGCATTGGGGTCGGCCGCCGACGCTGCGGTCAACGTCACGTTGCCGGTGTTGCGCAGCGAGATGACGTAGCTGATCACGTCGCCGACCTGCGAGACCGACGACAACGATCCGGCGGCGAGCACCTTGCCGGTCAGCAGCGCGGGGGCCTGGACGGCCGGAACGACGACCTCGTTCGACGGAACCGTGGTAGTCGTCCCGGTCGGGTCGTCGGCCGTCGCCGTGGCGGTATTGACCACTTGCCCGGCATCGATGTCGGCTTGGGTCACGGTGTGGGTCGCCGAGCAGGTCGCCACGGTCGTGGGGGCCAGCGTCGGTGGCGAACACGAGATCGAGCCGGTATCGGCCACCGGATCGCTCACCGCGACGTTCGTCATCGTGACGTTGCCCGTGTTGGTGATCGCCACCGCGTAGCGAATCACGTCGCCGACGGCGGCGTAGTCGGGGGTGTCGGAGACCTTGACGACGGCGATCGCCGGGGTCTGGGTGGCCGTCACCCGCACGACGTCCGACGGGTCACCGACCGGCGGACCGGCGGGAGGCGTCCCGGTCGATGTCGCCACGTTGTCGATGAAGCCCGCGTCGATATCGGCCTGCGTGATGGTGTGGGTGGCCGAACAGGTGGCGACGGCCGCGGGGGCGAGCGTGGTCACATCACAGGTCGGCGCCGCATCCGCCTTCGGGTCCGAGACCCTGACGCCCGTGATCGTCACGTTGCCGGTGTTGGTCACCGTGATTGCGTAGGTGATCACCTGCCCCGGCTGGCTGTAGGTGGTGGCGGTCGTCGACTTGACGGTCACCACCGAGGGCGACTGGACGACCGGGACGGTGACCTCGTTCGACGGGTCGGTGATCGTCGGCCCGATCGGCGGGGTCCCCGCGGCCGTCGCCACGTTGACCACCGAGCCGGCATCGAGGTCGGCCTGGGTGACGGTATGCGTGGCCGAGCAGGTCGCCGTGTCCGTTGGGGCGAGCACTGCGGTATCGCAGACGATCGAGCCGGCATCGGCCACCGGGTCGGTGACCGTGACGGCCGACATCGTGACGTTGCCGGTGTTCTTCACGGTGATCATGTAGTCGATGACGTCGCCGACGAGGGCCACATTGACCGTCGGCGACGACTTGACCGTGTCGAGCATCCTGGTCAATACCGCCGGGAGACGGATCTCGTTCGACGGATCAGTGACCGTGACCCCGTCGGGTTCCACGGCGATGGCCGTCGCCACGTTGACCACCTCGCCGGCATCGAGGTCGGCCTGGGTCACGGTGTGCTCGGCCGTGCAACGCGCCGTCTCATCGGGGGCCAGGGTCGCCACATCACAGGTGACCGTGCCCGCGTCGGCGACCGGGTCGGTGAGCGCCAAGCCCGTCACGGTGACGTTGCCGGCGTTGCGCACCGTGATCTCGTAGGGGATCACATCGCCGACCTGGTCGAAATCGACTGTCGGCACGCCGTTGCGGGTCGCGGTCTTGAGGGTCTCGAGTCCGCTGATCTTGGTGTAGTCGACCCGCACCTCGTTGGACAGGTCGGTGACCGGGTCGCCTCGGGGCGGCGTTCCCGCGGCGGTGGCGGTGTTGAGCACGAAGCCGCGGTCGAGGTCGGCTTGCGTCGCAGTGTGGGTCAGCGAGCACGTTGCCGTCGCCCCCGGCGCCAGCGACAACGGCACGCAGACGATCGTTCCCGGGTCGGCGTTCGGATCGGTGATGCCGACCGCGGTGAGCGTCACGTTGCCGGTGTTCTGCACGGTGACCGAGTAGTCGATCGGGTCGCCGACCGCATCGTAGGTCAACGTCGAGGTCCGCTTGATCGCCAACACCGAGGGCTGGTCGACGGCGGGAACGGTGACCGAATTCGACGGTTGAATCGTGGGGCCGGTCGACGACGTGCCCGTGGCGGTCGCCGTGTTGACGACCGATCCGCCGTCGAGGTCGGCTTGGAGAACGGTGTGGGTGGCGGTGCAGTTGGTCGATGCCAACGGCGCCAGCGTCGCCACGTCGCAGGCAATCGAACCGGGGTCGGCCTTCGGGTCGGTGAGGACGATTCCGCTCATCGTCAGGTTGCCCGTGTTGGTCACCACGATCGAGTACGTGATGATCGTGCCGACGGCGGAGTAGTCGACGATCGGCGACGACTTTTCGGTGGTCAACGACGGGCTTGGCGTCGCCGCGATGACCACCTCGTTCGACGGCCGCAGGTCGGCAACGCCGCTCGGCGGGGTGGCTGCAGCCTCCGCGACGTTGGCGATCGACAGCCGGTCGACGTCGGCCTGTGTCACGGTGTGCCGGGCCGCACAGGTTGCCGATTGTCCGGCGGCGATACTCGTCACGTCGCAGGCGATCGAGCCCGGATCGGCGTTCGCGTCGGTCACGGCCACCCCGGTGAGCGTCACGTTGCCGGTGTTGGTGACGACGATGGTGTAATCGACGAACTGACCGGCGTGGTCGTAGGTCGCGGGCTGGCCGGCGGCGAGCGACTTGATCACGGTGTAATCGGGCAACTGTTCGGCCGGCACGCGTACGGGATCCGACGGATCGATCGGCGTCGAGCCGTCGGGACCGATACCACCGCCGGTTGCCACGTTGTCGACGAATCCGGCATCGAGATCGGCTTGCGTCACCGTGTGGGAGACCGGGCAGATGGCGATCTCACCGGGGGCCAACGCCGTCGGCGAACATGTCGGGACCGAGTCGGCGTTGGGGTCGTCGAGAGCCACGCCGGTCAGCGTGACGTTGCCGGCGTTCCGAACGGTGATGTCGTAGTCGATGACCTCGCCGATCGTCGACACCGGCCCGGCCACCGTCGATTTGGTGGTCAGCACCGCCGGGGTGACGGTGGCCGGCACCGTCACGGTATTCGTCACCGCCTCGGCGGCAGCACCCGATGGCGGCGTCGCCGAGGCCGACGCCGTGTTGGCAACTGACCCGCGTCGAGGTCGGCCTGGGTCACGGTGTGGGCCGCCGCGCACGTCGCCGACACGCCGGGGGCGAGGGTGTCGATGTCGCAGGTCACCGATCCGGGGTCGGCCACCGGGTCGCTCACCATGACATTGCCAAGCGTGACGTTCCCGGTATTGGTGACCGTGACCGTATAGCGAATGACATCGCCAACCAGGGAATACGTCGTGATCGACGCAACAGCGAGGGCCTTGACGGCAGTGATCGACGGAGCCTGGTCGGCGAGCACGACAACCGGGCCCGAGACGTCGGCGATCGCCGCTCCGCCGACGGGCGTCGCCGAGCCGGTGGCGACGTTGGCCACCTGCCCGCCATCGAGGTCGGCCTGGGTGACGGTGTGGGTGGCCGGGCACAATGCCGACGCGCCCGGGGCGAGCGATGTCGGGGCACAGACTGGGGCGCGCATCGGCTTTCGGGTCGCTGACCGTCACCCCGTTGATCGTGACATTGCCGTTGTTCTTGACGGCGATGACGTACCGGATGACGTCACCGATCGCCGAGTACGACGTGATCGAGGCCGGGTCGAGGGCCTTGGTCGTCGCGATCGCCGTCTGTTGGACCACCGGTACTGTGACGGCGTTCGAGGAGGCCGTGACGGCGGCGCCGGTGGGCGGCTGGCCCGACGAGGTCGCCACGTTGACCACCTGTCCGGCGTCGAGGTCGGCCTGGGTGACGGTGTGGGTGGCAGCACACGTCGTCGACGTACCGGGGGCGAGCGATGTCGCCGCGCACACGGATGCGGCGTCAGCCATCGGGTCGGAGACTCCGACGCCGGTGAGCGTGACGTTGCCGGTGTTCTTGACGACGATCTGGTAGGTGATCGTCTCGCCGACCGCCGAAACGTTGACGTTCGGGCTGCTCTTGACGGTCGAGATCGACGGCGACTGGGTGGCCGGGGTGACCACCGGATCGGATGGATCGGTGACCGCCTCGCCCGTCGGCGGCGTCCCCGCCCCGGTCGCCGTGTTGGTCACTGCGCCGGCGTCGAGGTCGGCCTGGGTGATCGTGTGGGTCGCCGGGCAGGTAGCGGTCGCGCCGGGGGCGAGCGACGCCGGGGAACAGACCGGGGTGGTGTCGGCGTTCGGGTCGCTCGCGGCAACACCGGTCAGGGTGACATTGCCGGAGTTCTGCACGGTGATCACGTAGCTGATCACGTCGCCGAGCGCCGAGTACGTCGTGATCGATGCCGGGTCGAGGGCCTTGCCCGTGGTGACCACCGGGCTGGCGGTCGCCGGGACGACCACCGGGTCGGACGCGTCGGTCACGGGCGCACCGGTCGGCGGGGTTCCCGAACCCGTCGCGGTGTTGCTCACCGACCCGGCATCGAGATCGGCTTGGGTCACGGTGTGGGTGGCGGCACACGTCGTGATGTCACCGGGGGCGAGCGTCGTCGGCGTGCAGATCGGGGTGGCGTCGGCCTTGGGGTCGCTGACCGAGATCCCGGTGAGGGTGACGTTGCCGGCGTTGCGGACCGTGATCACGTAGTCGATCACGTCGCCCACGGCGGCGTAGGCGGTGATCGATCCAGCCCCCAGCGCCTTGGTCGTCGTCAGCCCCCGGGCAATCGTCGCCGGAACCACGACCGGGTCGGACGGGTCGGTGACCGGTGCGCCAGAGGGCGGGGTCCCGGTGCTCGTGGCGGTGTTCGTCACCGAGCCGGCGTCGAGATCGGCCTGGGTCACGGTGTGCACGGCCGTACACGTCGTCGAAACGCCCGGGGCCAAGGAACCAGCTGCGCAGACCGGGGTCGCGTCGGCCTTCGGGTCGCTCACGGCCACCGAGGTCAGCGTGACGTTGCCCGTGTTGGTCACCGTGATGTCGTAGCTGAGCTGGTCGCCGACCGCCGCGAACGACACCGCCGTGGTGCTCTTGATCGTCTGGATCGTGGCGGCGACGACGGCAGGAACCGTCACCTCGTTCGAGGTGACCGTGGTGGACGCACCGATCGTTGGTGTTCCAGTGGCGGTGGCGGTGTTCTTCACCCAACCGGCATCGACGTCGGCCTGCGTCGTGGTGTGACGAGCGGTGCACGCTTGCGATGCCCCAGGGGCCAAGGTGGCGCGGGGCACGAGATCGAACCGACGTCGGCCACCGGGTCGGAGACCGACACCGCGGACAAGGTCACGTTGCCCGTGTTCGTCAGGGTGATCGTGTAGTCGATCACCTCGCCCGGGGCCCGGTACGACGTGATCGACGCGGCAGCGGTCGCTTTCACCGCGGTCATCGATGGCGTGGCGACCGCCGGAACCGACACCGTGTCGGACGGGTCGGTGATCGCCGGACCCGACGGCGGCCGGGCAATGCCCGTGGCGACGTTGTCGACCGAGCCTCGATCGAGATCGGCCTGGGTGACGGTGTGGGTGGCGGTGCATGTCGAGGTCGCGCCCGGGACGAGGGTGGTCGGCGCGCACCCGGGCGAGGCGTCGGCGACCGGGTCGCTGGCCGCCACTCCGGTCACCGTGACATTGCCGGTGTTCTGTACCGCGATCGTGTAGCTGATCACGTCGCCCACCGCGGCGTAACTGGTGATCGAGCCGCTCGCCAGGGTCTTGGTGGTGAGCAGCGACTTCTGCTGCACCGCCGGCACCGAGACGGTGTCGGACACGTCGCTGACGGTGCCGCCGCCCAGGAGTACGGCACTCGCCGTGGCGACGTTGTCGACGATTCCAGCGTCGAGATCGGCCTGAGTCACGGAATGCTTGGCCGTGCAGGTCGTCGTCGCCCCGGGGGCCAAGGTGGTGGCGGCGCAGACCGGGGGGGCATCGGCCTTCGGGTCACCGATGGTCAGCGAGTTGATCGTCAGATTGCCGGTGTTCTTGACCGTGATCGTGTAGTCGATCACGTCGCCGACGGCCGAGAAACTCGGGGTCGGGCTGGATTTGGTGGTCAGCAGGGCCGGTGACAGGGTCGCGGGAACAGTGATCGGGTCAGATGGGTCGCTGATCGCCACCCCGATCGGCGGCTGGGCGCGGGCGGTGGCCACGTTGACAATCGAGCCGGCATCGAGATCTGCCTGGGTCACGGTATGCGTCGCGGTGCATGTCGCCGTCTCGTCCGGGAGCAACGACGTCACATCACAGTTCGGGGTGGTGTCGGCTTTGGCGTCGGCAACCGAGATGCTGCTCAGCGTCACGTTGCCGGTGTTTCGCACGAGGATCATGTACTCGATCACATCGCCAGGAGCGGAATACTGTGTGATCGATCCCGAGGCGAGGGTCTTGATCGTTTCAACCGCCGGTTGCACCACTGCCGGGACGATGACCTTGTCGGATGGGCCGGTGACGCTCGATCCGTCGGGCGCGGCACCGGCGCCAGTCGCCACGTTGATCACTGAGCCGGCATCCAAGTCGGCTTGGGTCACGGTATGCACCGCCGGGCATTTCGCCGTCTCTGCGGGGGCCAGCGTCGTCGGCTCGCAGACGGGCGTAGCGTCCGCCTTGGGGTCGTCGACCGTCACACCGGTCAGCGTCGTGTTGCCGGAGTTGGTCACCTCGATGGCGTATTCGATCGTGTCACCGACTCGGACGTAGTCGGTTGTCGGGCTCGACTTCTTCGTGGTCACCGCCGGTTCCTGCGCTGCTGGCACGACCACCTTGTCGGACGAGCCAGAAACCGGCTTGCCCCCCGGGGTCGTACCGCTGGCAGTGGCGACGTTGACGACGTTCCCGGCATCGAGGTCGGTCTGCGTCACGGTATGGACCGCGGTGCAATCCATTCCCGCGCCCGGGGCGAGAATCGTCTCAGGACAGAAAATCGACGCGGCGTCGGCGTTGGGGTCATCGAGGAGCACCCCGGTCAAGGTGACGTTGCCCGGGTTCTTGACCGTGATCGCATACTTGATCACTTCGCCGATCGAGCGCACCTCGGTGGTGTCGGTGGACTTGGCCGCCACGATCGACGGCTGCTGAATGGCCGGCACCACCACCTCGGTCGACGGCACCGTGACCTGAGTTCCGTCGGCCGTCGTTCCACTCGCCGACGCCGTGTTCTTCACCGCTCCCGCGTCAAGGTCGGCCTGCGTCACGCTGTGCTGCGCGGTGCATGTCATGGACGCGCCGACCGGCAATGACGCAAACGGGCAGGTCGGCTTGCCGGTGTCGACCGTTGCGTCGGTCACCGTCACCGGCTTGAGGTCGAGGTTGCCGGTGTTCTTGATCGTGATCGTGTAGGTGATCACCTCGCCAACGGAGCTGAACGCCGTGATTCCACCGGCGGCTAGCGACTTCGTGGTCGTCAATGCGGGGGTCGGCCGCGCCGGTGCGTTCACGCACGCCGAGTTGTTCGTCGTATCGGTTTCCCCACCGGTCTGCAATGACGCGGCGTTGTACAGCCCGGTCCCCGGACCGGCGCACGTCGGTGCGGCGGCCGCGGCCGTGTACCGGAAGGTCTGGGTGAGGGTGTAGGTGTGGGTCACGCCCGGGCCGATGGTGATCGCCGCTGGGGCCAAGGTGTATGGCCCGGCGGTCGCCGACGACCCCCCAGCCGGAGCTCCCGCCCCCGACGTCGTCCACGAGGTGCTGGTGAACTTGCAGCCCGCTGGTCGGTGATGGGGTGTCGGTGAGCGGCCCGTAGCTTCCCGATCCCAACCCCGAGTTGGCGACCGTGACGGCATAGCTGATCGAGAAGTTGCCGGCCCCGTCGGGACCGGTCAGCGTGCCGGTCCGCTTGACCACATCGAGCTTCGGGAGCAGCTTGTCATTGACATATGTGCAGGTCAGCACGGCTCCACCGGGAAGCGATGCAGCCGGGATCGTCAACGTTCCGCCCACCAGCCAACTCGCAGCCGAGACCACTGAACCGGCCGGGTTGGTGCAGGTGACACCGGTGATCATCCAATCGGCTGGGAGCGTTTCGGTGATCGAGGTCGCCGTGTTCGGCGCGGTGATGGTGAACACCGCACTGGCGGCCGGGTTGGCGGCGGTGGTGTCGAGAGTGAACGTCGGGCCGAGGCCGTTGGTTCCTCCGGAGAAGGCGAAGCTACCGGTGCCGTTGGTGGTCTGTTTGACGATCGTCACCGTCGGGCGCTTGTCGTTGGTGAATCGGCATGAGCCCTTCGTGCCCGGGGTGACCGTCGCCCGTGCCGTGCCGGCGGCCAGATTCGACGAGATGACCGTGATCGACCCGGTCGTCGCCGTACATTCCACCGCGGTGAGCACGTAACCAGCCGGGATCACCTCGGCGATGTCGATGGCACGGCTCGTCACCAGCCGATCGAACCTGACGTTGAACGCGCTGCTGCCGACGCCACCGCTCGTGGTGATCGTCGGCGCGATGATCGTCGCGCCGGTGTCGTCCTTCACCGTGAACGGCACCGACGTATCGCCCCCGCGGGAGACCTTGATCAGGGCGATGTCGGCGTTCTTGATGTTGGTGAACACACAGTTGACGTCGGCCGCCGGGACCAGGTTGACCGTCAGGTTGCCCATCTCGGCCGACGTGTTGACGTAGACCGGCGTGCCGATCGTGCTGCCGGCCGGTGCGCCCGACTGGTCGACACACGACACATCGACGAGCGTGAAACCGTTGGCGTTCGTCCCGCTCTCGGTGATCTTGGTGGCCGTGCCCGCGGTGACCGGGGCGATCACCTGTGTCACTTGCGGGGCAGCCGGCGGGTTCGGATTGAGACTGAAGCTCGAGGTCGCTCCGCCCGACACCGTGAAGGGGAAGGCCCCTCCGCCGCCGATGGCCTGCTTGGTCACCCGCAGGGTCGCCGGCAGGTCGTTGGTGAACGTGCAGACGATGTCGGCGCCCGGCTTGAGGTTGACCGAGGAAATGGTCACCGTCGAGGTGACCAAGGCCCCGAACGTCGCGGTGCCGTTGCCACTGACCGTGCCGTTGCGGTCGATACACGTCGCTCCGGTCAGCCGCCACCCCGCCGGGGCGGTCTCCGCGATCGTCACCGGGTTCGCCCGGTTGGTCACCGCGGCGGCCGTCGAGGTGACGGTCGACCCCGACGACAGCGTGGTCACGGCGACCGGGGTCGCGGCCGTGTTCGTGGTCGTAAAGTTGAACGTGCCAACCCCACCGACCGACGTCTTGGCGATCGAGACCTTGGGGGTCACTTCGTTGGTCACCGTGCAGGTGATGTCGGAACCGACCCGCACGTTGGCCGCGGGGACCGTGACGACGTTTCCCACCAGGTTCCCGAAGGCACCCACCGGGTTGCCGGTCGCCGCGGCTCGGCTGTCGACACATGAGACGGTCGTCAACGACCAACCGGCCGGCACCGTCTCGGTGGCCGTGATACTGGTCGCCGCGGCGACGACATCGGTGACCGGCGACGTGACCACGGTGCCAACGGCGGTCGTGGTCAGCCCGATCGGCGATGCCTTGGTGTTCGTGGTCGAGAAGGAGAACGAGCCGACGCCGCCATTGGTCAGCTTCGCCAGCCGGAAAAGAGCCGGCGAGATGGTGATCGGGTAGTCCTCGACCTCTCCCGACGCCGCCAAGCCGGTTGGCGACTCGGCCTGGGCTGCGACATAGGCAGTTCGGATGCGAACGAATGAGGCTCCGGCACCGGTTCCGGCAGGGATCGTCCACGAGAGGTTCGTCGACGTGGCCCCGACGGCGACCGACTGGCAGGCTTGCTCCGCCGGATTGTCGAAGAGCCCGTTGCGAGTGAAGTCGATCCACCCGCAGACCCGGGCCGCTTTCGATGCGCCACTCAACGCAATCGGCAACGTATACGGCTGGCCGACCGTGGCGGCCGACAACGGCGGGAAGATCGACACGGCCTCTTCGTCATCGCCGGCATTGTCGTCGGCGTCGGCGTTGGCCGACGGGTTGCCGGCCGTTGGATTGGCAGTGGCCGCCAAGTCCTCGTCAACCATCGACCCCAGCTTGAGGTCGCCGATCACATGAGTCGGGGCAGTCGTTCCGTTATACGAAGCCGGGGCGTCACCGGTGTCTTGCGGAACGCTGACGGTGACTCGCACGAGGTCGGCGGCGACCGAGTTCCCCAACCCTGAGCCGTCGTTGATCGTGACCTGCTGATCGAGTTCGACCATGAATACCAACGAGGTGACCGTGCCGATCACCGGAACGCTGCCACATCCGGCGACGGCGAGGGCCGGTCCGACAATCTGCGTGCACGACGTCGAGGCCTTGAGGTTGACGGCCTGAATCTCGGTACCCGATTGCAGGTTCACCGATCCGACCGACGGCGGACCCAACACTGCGCCGGCCGGTGCGGAGCCCCGGTAGCGCAGCTGAGCGGTCACCACCTCGGCATACTGACTGCCGCGAATCAGGTAGCCCCCGAATCCGGCGAAATGCAACACCGGGTTGGTCACCGGTTCGGAGAACGAGATCGTCAGTTCGGCCATGTTGGCGCATGTCTGCACCCCGGGTCCGACACCCGTGGTGGGCGTCGTACCGTTCGGCTCGCCGTCACAGTCGTTGAAGGCGGTTGTTTGGGTGGCCGTCAGGGTAAAGGCCTGCGTCGCCGTGGGCATCGCCGGGGTGAACATCGCGCTGGTCGCATTGGCCGACAGGGTGTCGTTGGTCCCGATCGCCACCAGACCGGCCGCCCGAGGGTTGGCCAGCGCCGCCGTCACCACCAACCCGGACGCGAACGTTGACGACATCGAGGTTGCCGACCCGGCCCAAGCCGTGGCCGCACCAGGGGTTTCGTAGGCATTCACGGGCTCTGCGGCCGCGAAAACCAGGGAACTGGCGATCACGACGCCGACGAGCGCGGTGCGACTCAGCCCACGCGACCGAGACCACCGACCTTCTGGGCGGGCTCTCGTCTGTCTCTTGTCGTCCGCAACTACCATCGAACTCGGTCGCCTTTGCGTGAGAATCCCGCCCGTCAGACCGCCCTAAGGGCGCATTCCAACACATAGCGTACTGAATATCTCCCGGCGTGGTAGCTGAACGCCTCAAAATGATCAAAATCTTCAAGCCTCAACGACCAGTTGAAGGTCGATAGACCAATCCTCGATAACTCTCGACAAACCCTTGAGATCGCAGGGCGGCAACGATTCGCTCGTCGCTGGCCGGACCGCCGTTGAGCTTGCGGATTTCGATCCCGCGGCTCCCCGCGTTCGCCGACCAGCCGATCAACGCCGTCACCCAACGGTTGTCGCCGGACGCCGCCGGGAACGTGACGAGATGGTGGCTGCGATGGTCGAACCACACCTGGGGGATCCCGTCGGCGAGCACCGCAATCGCCCCGGCCGAGCGAGCCGGTCGCCCGGACGATTCCGGCCACGACAGCACCGAACCGTACGGCTGCGCCGGATCGGTGGCCGCCAGAATCACGGCGGCAGGAGGTTCGCTGCTCAGCGGGTCGGCGGGCTCGCGCTCTGACCGGAGCGCATCAACCGCCCCGGGAAGGGCGAACTGGGCAGCACCTAGCCCGGCGACGAAGTAGCCCCGACGCACCTGCCCGCGCTCCTCGAGCACCTTGAGCACCCCATAGACCCCGGAGAATCCACCGATGATCCCCTCGGCCAGCACCCCCTCGCGGGTCACGATCCCGTGGCGTTCGAGGCACTGCATCGCTATCGTGTGACGCGCCGCGGTCGGGGTCGGGACTGGGGCCAGCATCGACGCCACCAGCGACCATCGGCCAGCCGCCGCGGGAGGGCCGATCGACGACAACCGGCCCGGGCGTCCCCTGCCTCGCGGCCGAGCCGCCGGGCTCTTCGCGGCCTTGGCGCCCCGCCCGGCCAGCAGGGCCCGCATCGGCGCGAACGAGTCGTTGGTGACCTCGCCCGACCAAACGAGGTCCCACAACGCGCTCGAGCAATTCGCCCTCGGTCGATCCGATGGTCGCCGAACGGAGCTGCTGCCAGAACGAGGCCCCGCCTGCTCGGAGCTGCCCCCGAATCGCGTCGTGTAACTCCCCATCCGGAGCCTCGCCCGGCTCGATCGCTCCATGCAATGCAGCGAGCTGGTCGCGCCAATAGAGCCTGACCCGGCCATCCGCGGCCCCGAGACCGCCGGCGCCGATCCAAACAAGGTCACCGCTGGTACACAACTCGTCGAAGTCGGCCGACCGATATCCCTGCACGCGGGCCGGCAATACGTGCGTCTCGAGGCTCGACGCGACCAGCGCCGCGCCCTGCAACATGCTCAGCGAGTCGACGAGCGCGTCGAGACCACGTCGACGGGCAGGGATGCTGTGCCACTCGGGAAGGAAACGAGCCAACGCATCCTGCTCGACCGGTTCCACCTCGCGGCGCAGCGCCGCCAGCGACCGCCGGCGGAGTTGGCGGAGAACGTCAACATCGCACCACTCACGCCCCGAACCGTTCGGCCGGAACTCCCCACGAACCAGTCGATCATTGCCCTCCAACGCCTGCAGACCGCCGACGATTCGTTCGATCGGTGACGCGAACCGCTGGGCGGGCGCCTCGGAAAGAAACGGACCGTGGGTGCGGGCGTATCGACCGAGCAGTTCTTCCAGCGGTCGGGCGACCGGGTCGGTGAACGCCGTCGGCAGCCCGACCGGAATCGCGCAGCCGAGCGCGTCGCGGTACTTCGCCGCATCTTCCGCCGCGATGTAGCGCTCCTCGCCACCGATCCGCAGGGCCACCGCTCGTCGCTGCTCGGCCAGCTCGGTCAACCACACGGCTGCCGCCCCCGAAACCGCGCAGCGCAGATCGGCCTCGTCGACGCTGAGGTCGCCGACCCGGCGCAGCACGTCGTGGAGTTCGTCGATCGAACGCGCCTGGCGACCCTCGACCAGGCATTGCACTTCGAGTTCGAGGTCGGCCAGGACGCCCGGATCGAGCAGCTCACGGAGTTCCTCGGCCCCGAGCAGATCGCGCAGCAGGTCGCGGTCGAGTGACAGGGCTGCGGCCCGGCGCTCGGCCAACGGTGCATCGCCCTCGTACATGTACGCGGCGATCCAGTTGAACAGCAGGCTCTGCGAAAACGGCGACGCCTTGGGGGTGTCGACCGACACCACCCGAATCTGACGGCTGCGGAGTTGCCCGAGTACCTCACGCAACGCAGGCAGATCGAACACGTCTTGCAGACACTCGCGGCTGGTTTCGAGGAGGATCGGGAACGACGGGTACTTGGCGGCCACGGCAAGCAGGTCGGCCGCGCGTTGACGCTGCTGCCACAACGGTGTGCGCTGACCGGGGCGGCGACGGGGCAACAGCAAAGCCCGGGCCGCGCACTCGCGGAATCGGGCCGAGAACAACGAAGTCTGCGGAACGGTCGAGACCACCAGTTCATCGATGTCGTCGGGGTCGATGATCAGATCGGTGAGCGGCACCTCGTCGACCGACTCGGGCAACCGGATGACAATCCCGTCGTCGCCCCACATCGTCTCGACGGGAATGTCGAACCGCTCCAGCAGCCGACGTTCGATCGCCATCGCCCACGGGGCATGAATCGGCGTGCCGAACGGGCTGAGGATGCAGACTCGCCAGTCGCCGATCTCGTCACGGAACCGCTCGACCACAATCGTGCGGTCGTCTGGCACCACCCCGGTGGCCTCGACCTGCTCCTGCAGATACATCCCGACGTTGCTCGCCGCCCACTCGTCGAGGTCGTAATGCTGGCGAAGTCGCTCGTGGGCTGCGGCCGCCGGCAACGCTCGGATCTCGCGGATGAATGCCCCGAACGCCCGTCCCAACTCCAGCGGACGACCCGGCCGATCACCGTGCCAGAACGGCATTTTCCCCGGCTGACCAGGCGCGGGGGTGACGATGACCCGCTCGTAGGTGATGTCCTCAATCCGCCATGTCGACGCCCCGAGCAGGAATGTCTCGCCCGGCCGGCTCTCGTAGACCATCTCCTCGTCGAGCTCGCCGACCCGCGTGCCGTCGGGTAGGAACACCCCGAACAGACCGCGATCGGGAATCGTGCCGCCGCTCGTGACGGCCAGACGTCGTGAGCCATCGCGGGCGCGCAGCGTGTCGTTGATCCGGTCCCAGACGATGCGCGGTCGGAGCTCGGAGAACTCCTCGCTCGGGTAGCGACCGGCCAGTAGATCGAGCACGTTGTTGAGCAACTCGTCGGACAGCTCGGCAAAGGCCGCACACCGGCGCACCAACGCCCCAATGTCGGCGACCGTCCGGTCGCCGGTCGCCAGCTCGGCCACGATCTGCTGGGCCAGGACGTCGAGTGGATTACGCAGGTAGCGGGTCGATTCCACCAGCCCGTCGTGCATTCGGCGCACGACGATTGCTGCTTCCAACAGGTCGTGGCGATGTTTCGGAAACAGCGTTCCCTTCGATGGCTCACCGACCTGATGCCCGGCACGCCCGACGCGCTGAAGCCCACGGCTCACCGCGCCCGGCGACTCGACCTGAATGACCAGGTCGACCGCTCCCATGTCGATGCCGAGTTCCAGGCTGCTCGTCGCCACGATCGCCCGGAGTTTTCCCTGTTTGAGCTGGTCTTCGATGATCACTCGCTGCTCGCGGGCGAGCGAACCGTGGTGGGCCTTGACCAGGTCGCCGGTTTCGCCCGGATCAACGCCATCTTGCTCGGCCTGTTCGTTGAGTCGGGCGGCCAGCCGCTCGGCCTGCCGTCGGGCGTTGCAGAAGATGATCGTGGTGCGATGGGCCAGCACGAGTTCGAGGATCTTGGGATAGATGCTCGGCCAGATGCTCGATCGGGCGGGTGGCCCGAACCCCGCGGACGCCGGCCCCGACCGCAGTTCGGGCGGCCCGGTCTCGCGCCCCAGATCGCCCATGTCTTCGACCGGAATCACGACGCTGATGTCGAGGGGTTTGCGGATTCCGGCGTCGATGATCGACACGGGCCGTTGTTCGCTCGGGCCGTGGAATCCACCGAGGAATCGGGCGACTTCCTCCAATGGCCGTTGGGTGGCCGACAGCCCGATGCGCTGTGGCGGTCGGGTGGTGACCTCTTCCAACCGTTCCAACGACAGCATCAGATGCGTGCCGCGCTTGGTCGGGGCGAGGGCGTGGATCTCGTCGATGATCACCGTTTCGACCCCGGCCAATGTCGCCCGCGCCGACGACGTGAGCATCAAATACAGGCTCTCGGGGGTGGTGATCAGCAGGTCGGGTGGGCGCCGAATCAACGATTGGCGTTCCTTGGCCGACGTATCGCCGGTGCGCAGACCGACGACCGGCTCGGTGAACTCCAGACCCAGGCGCTCGGCGGCGAACTTGATACCGAGAATCGGGGCCCGCAGGTTCTTCTCGACGTCGAACGCCAGCGCCCGCAGCGGCGAGATGTACAACACCCGCGTGCGTTTGAGCTTCTCGGGAAGCGGGGCGGTGACCAGCTGATTGATCGACCACAGAAACGCGGTCAACGTCTTGCCCGAACCCGTAGGGGCGCAGATCAGCGTGTGCTTGCCGTCGGCGATCGACGGCCAGCCCTTGGTCTGCGCCGGGGTCGGCCCCGAAAACGCCGTCGCGAACCACTCGGCCACCGCCGGCGCAAAGCGCCCGAGCACCGGATCAGTAGCCATCACCTCGGAGGCTACAGAAGGGCTGTGTCAGGGTTACCCGGCGAGGGCTGAGCCGTCGCCGTCAGCCGTCGTGGTCGAGGAGGGTGGCGACGAGGGCGGCGATGGCCGAGCGTTCGGATCGGACGAGCGTCATGTGGGCAAACAAGGGATGCCCCTTCAAGCCCTCGATGACGCTGACGACGCCGTCGTGTCGACCGACGCGCAGGTTGTCGCGCTGGGCGATGTCATGGGTGAGCACGACCTTGCTACCGCGACCCAAACGCGACAGGGCCGTGAGCAGCACTCCCCGTTCGAGGTTCTGCGCCTCGTCGATCACCACCCACGATTCGGTGAGCGATCGGCCGCGAATGTGCGTCAGCGGAAGCACCTCGAGCAGGTGGCGAGCGGCGACCTCGGCGATCACCTCGGGTCCGACGATCGACTCCAGGGCGTCGGTGACGGCTGCGGCCCACGGGGCCATCTTCTCGCCCTCGGTGCCAGGAAGGAACCCCAGGTCCTGGCCGCCGACGGCAAACAGTGGTCGGAACACCAAGATGCGCTTGTGCGTCCGCTGCTCGAGGACCGCCTCGAGTCCCGCGGCGATCGCCATCACGCTCTTGCCGGTTCCGGCGTTGCCACCGAGGCTGACAATGTCGATCGACGGGTCGGTGAGCAGGTCGATGGCCAAACGCTGCTCGGCCGAACGACCACGGACACCGAACACCTCGTGTTCCGATCGCACCAGGTGAACCCGCTTATCCGGATGGACTCGGGCCAATGCCGACTGGCTTCCGGCATGGAGCACGAGCCCGGTATGACAAGGCAGATCGCGGACTTCAGCCAGGTCGACGACGCGATTGGCGAACAGTTCGTCGATTTGCCAACTGGCAACGTCAAACTCGGCCGTACCGGTCCAGCCCGAGTCGATGGCGTGTTCGTTGCGGTATTCGTCGGCAGCCAGGCCGACGATCGCGGCCTTCAATCGCAAGGGCAGATCCTTGGTGACCACCGTGACGTGGCGACCTTCGTCAGCCAGCGAACGGGCCACGATCAAGATGCGATGGTCATTTGATTCGCCACTCAACGCCGCCGGCATCGGCGACGACTGCTGATGGTTGATCTCGACTCGCGCCGTGCCGCCGAACTCGTTGATCGACATCGGCTCGGTGAGCGAACCGTGGGCAATTCGGAGATCTTCCAACGCCCGAAGGCTCTGACGGGCGGCCCAACCGAGTTCTGGATGGTGGCGTTTGGCCTCCAGTTCGGCGACGACGACGAGGGGGATGACCACCTCGTGCTCGGCAAACCGGGCCAAGGCCTTTGGGTCGGCGAGCAGAACCGACGTGTCGAGGACGTAGATCCGCCGACCTCTCGCTTCTGCCGCACTCGACTCGACCGAGGGGCCGGAAGCCGGCCCAGGAAGCACATCGTTCACGGGTCCCCCATCAGTAATAGCTGAGATGTTCTCTTCTTATCCCCCGATTGCGAACGTCCGGTGGATGCTCGATGACGATGGGGCGACCGACCCACCGGACGCGTCGCCGGGGTCGCGCTCGGTGCCGGCACCGTCGTCGGCGAGTGATCGTCGTTGAGACTCATGACGCCGCATGCACGCACGTCGCTGCTCGAGGCAACGATGGTGGCGATGAGCCGAAGTGGTCCGGCGGGCAACGTCGCACTGCACACCTTGATCACGGCCGCCGACAACGTGGTCATGCCGGTCGACGATGTCCAACTCACCGGGGCGACCGACGCGTGGCAACGATTTGGCCGCCGGCAGCATCCGGCTCAGCTCAACTTCGGCGATTGTTTCGCCTACGCCCTGGCCCAGCGGGTCGAATCGCCGTTGCTCTGCGTCGGCAACGACTTCTCGCAGACCGACCTCTCGCTCGTGCCGCTGTAAGTCCATGGCTATAGCGGTACGTCGGCAACGATCCGGCCCGCAGCCATGGTGATCGTTCGGGTCAGGCGCACGTGGGATCGCAGGGCGCGGTCGTGGGTGACGAGCAGCACGGTCCCGGCGAAGGTTTCGAGCACCTGTTCGAGTTGTTCGATGGCGGGCAGGTCGAGGTGGTTGGTGGGCTCGTCGAGCACCAGGCAATTGGCTCCCTGGGCCATCAGTAAGGCGAGGGTGCCGCGGGTGCGTTCGCCGGGCGACAACGAGGCCGCCGGGCGGGTGACATGATCGCCGACCAGGCCGAACTTGGCCAACAGCGTACGGGCCTCGGGAATCAACATGCCGGTGGTGGCAATGAACTGATCGAGGAAGGGGCGATCGGTGACCAACTGTTGGCGGGCCTGTTCCATCTCGCCGACGATCACGCCGGGGCCCATCCACCGCTCCCCGGCAGTCAACGGCAGCCGGCCGAGCAACGCATTGAGCAACGTTGTCTTGCCGCTGCCGTTCGGCCCGGCGATGGCGACTCGTTCGCCGAAGCCGATCTCGAGGTCGATCGGGCCGAGGGTGAACGCCCCTCGATCGACGACCGCGCCATGGAGTCTGCCGACGACCGCACCGCCCCGCTCACGCATCGGGATTTCGAGCCGCAGTTGCCAGGCTTCGCGGGGCTTTTCGACGGTCTCCAAGCGCTCCATCGCCTTCTCCGTGCGAGCGGCTTTCCCGGCGAGCTGCTCGGTTTGGTTGACCTTGAACGCCTTGATGTGTTTGTCACCATCCGACGGCTTCTTCTTGGCCTTCGACACCCCTTGGGTGGCCCACTCGCGCTCGCGTTGGGCGCGCCCGGCGAGGGTGGAACGCTTGGTGTCGTATTCCTCGAAGCGTTCCCATGCCTGCTCACGGGTGCGTTGGCGTTCGGTCTGGTAGGCGAGCCAACCACCGGCGAACGATGAGACCCGGTGGGTGAACTCGTCGATCTCGATGACGTGTGTGACGGTCCGTTCCAGAAACGCCCGGTCGTGGCTGACCAACGCGGTCGGCGCCTTCAACCCGGTCACCCACTTCTCCAGCACCGCCAGCCCTTCGAGATCGACATCATTGGTCGGCTCGTCGAGCAGGTAGACGTCGTATCGGCTGAGCAGCAAGGCGGCCAGTCCCATCCGGGCGGCCTCCCCACCGGAGAGGACCGTCGTCGGGCGTTCCAGCAGGTCAGCGGCAATGCCGAGCTGATCGAGTACCTCACCAACTCGGGTATCGAGGTCGGCTCCACCAAGGCTCATCCAGCGGTCAAGCGCCTCGGAATAGCGTTCGTCGGCCCCGGGTTCGCCGGTGGCCAACCCGGTTGTCGACTCGTCGAGCTCGGCCGTCGCGGCGGCCACCCCGGTGCGGCGTTCGATGTAGGCGAGCACCGTTTCATCGGGTCGGCGGGAGCGCTCCTGGGCGAGGTACCCGATGGCTGCGGCGGGGGGCATCGTGGTCACCGAACCCCGCTCCAGCCGCACGTCACCGGCCAGCGCGTGGAGCAACGTCGACTTGCCGACCCCGTTGGGTCCGATGATCCCGACCCGGTGGCCGGGCGCCAGGGTCAGCGAAACTTCGTCGAGGATCACGGCCAAACCACGAGTTACCCGGAGATCACGGGCAGACATGGTGGCAGACATACGTGAATTGTGACCGATGGGAGATTTTTCCCCAAGGTGCATTGTCGCGACCCGGTGCGCGGGCCAGACTCGGGACTCCCCCCATGACCCTGCCTGCATCGTGACGTCTCTGCAACTTCGGCCCTGGCAGCGCGCGGCCTTCGACCAGTTCACCGCCTCGTTGGAACCAGACTTCCTTGCCGTCGCCACCCCCGGCGCCGGCAAGACGACCTTTGCGTTGACGTGCGCCCGGTGGGTCCTCGGCCGGCCCGGCCGGTCACCCCATCAGCGCCTCGTTGTGGTGGCCCCGACGTCGCACTTGAAGAAGCAGTGGGCCCAGTCGGCCCATCGCCTGGGGCTCCAACTCGACCCCGATTGGTCACCTAACTCGGGCCTGGCGCGTGACGTTCATGGCCTGGTCACGACCTATCAACAGGTCGCCACGGGAGACACGGCCGTCAAGCTGCGGGGCATGATCGCCGACGGATTCGTGATCCTCGACGAGATCCACCATGCCGGGGCCGAACGAGCCTGGGGCGACTCGGTCCGCACCGCGTTCGAGCTCGCCGGGCGACGCTTGGCCATCTCCGGAACCCCGTTTCGATCCGATACGGCGGCGATCCCATTCGTCAACTACATCGCAGAAGAGGCGTGGCCCGACTACACCTACGGCTATGCCGACGCCCTGCGTGACGGCGGCGTGGTGCGTCCGGTGTACTTCCCCCGCATCGACGGCGTGATGGAGTGGACGTCGCCGGACGGCTCGCTCGAGTCGGCGACATTCGAGGACGCCCTCGATGCCAAGGGATCGTCGCAGCGAATGCGCACCGCGCTCAGCTTGGAAGGCGAGTGGATGCCCACGGTGCTGCGCCAAGCCGACGAACGGCTCCGCGAGATTCGCTCGTCGCATCCCGAAGCGGGCGGACTCGTCATCGCCATCGACGTCGAACACGCCCGTGGCATCGCCCGGCTGCTACGCGACCGGCTCGGCTCACCCGCCGAGGTCGTCGTGTCCGACGACCCGACCGCCTCCGACAAGATCGGCGCGTTCGCCAAGTCGACCAGTCCGTGGCTGGTCGCCGTGCGGATGGTCTCCGAGGGTGTCGACATCCCCCGCCTGCGGGTGGGTGTGTACGCCTCGACGGTGTCGACCGAGCTGTTCTTTCGCCAGGCTGTCGGCCGTTTTGTGCGCTGGACGGCGGGACGCGCCAGCCAGAAGGCGTACGTCTACATCCCCGACGACGCCCGACTGCGCGCCCACGCCTTTCAGATCGCCGACGCCCGGCGACACGTGCTGCGCAAGCCCACCGAAGACATGGACGAGGAGTTCCGCCGCGACCAGGAACCCGATGGGGCCGAACTCGACGCGCTGGTCGATTCCGAGCAACTCTCGCTGTTCTCGGTCGTTTCGGCCGTGGCGACCGGGGTGCGGTTCCACGCCTTCACCCCCGAGGGGATGTCGTTCGACGACGAGCCCGACGTGCCCGAACCGGCCTTTGCCGACGACCCGGGCCTGCTGGTCGACCTGCCCGAGATCCCCACCGAGGCCGGCTGGTCGGGGTTGACCGGCGGTCTCAGCGTCGCTGAACGCAAGGAGGAGCTGCGGCTACGCAACGCCGACCTCGCCCGCCGCCTGGTCGACATCACCGGCTGGGGCCACGCCAAGGTCAACGGCGAAATGAACCGTCTCGCCGGCGTCACCTCGGTCAATACCGCGACCACCGACCAACTCGAACGCCGCCTGCGCTACGCCGATAGCTGGCTCCGCAAACTCCGCAGCGTCAGCCGCTGAGTCCAGCTAGCCGGCACGACGCGCCGATCCGGTCCCCACGCTCGATCGGCGATCGTTCTTGCGGCACGCCCATCGCCACTCGCCGCCAATGCTCCAGGAATGCGCTGACCCACCGGCTGACCCGTCGGGAGCCACCGACACACCCCTGCGGTAGCCTGAGACCATGCCCGCACCCGGAGAGCACCACCCCGCTTTCGAGGAGTATTGCGAGTGCATCTTCGAGTTGCAGGAGGATGACCTTGAAGTCATCCAGGCCCGCATCGCCGAACGACTCCAGGTGTCGCGACCGGCCGTTTCCGAAGTCATCCGGCGGTTGGAAACCGAAGGTCTCATCTCCCAGATCGGTGGCAAGATCCGCCTGACCGCTGACGGCGTCGGGCTCGCCGAGCGGGTGGTCCGGCGCCATCGACTCGCCGAGCGATTCCTCACCGACATCCTCGGGCTGTCGTGGGCCGATGCCCACCACGAGGCCGGCAAGTGGGAGCACATCATGTCTGAGCAGGTCGAAGACGCGATGGACCGGGTCCTCGGTTCGCCGACCACCTGCCCGCACGGCAATCCCATCCCCGGCAGCGACTATGAGGCCCCCGACGCAGTGCGACTCGGCGACCTCGCCGCCGGCCGCAACTTCATCGTCAGCCGCATACCCGAGGAACTCGAGTTCACCCCGGGCCTGCTCGACTACCTCGAGGAGTCGTCGATCACCCCGGGCCGAGCGGGTCATGTCACGGCGATCTCGCCTGACGGCACGATGACCGTCGAAATCGACGGCCGCACCACCGGCGTCGGGGCCTACGCCTCTGCCCGCATCCTGGTCACGGCCTAGATCGATGCGCCATCGGGCCGTCATTGTCGCGTCGGTGCTCACCGGCCTCCTCGGCGCGACCGCCTGCTCGCCGACGACGATCGTCGACACGTCGTCATCGACGACCGTCGCGGTCGGTCCCGATGGCTCCACTCCGGTGACCACCATCGTCGACGGCGACCCGCTCGAAGAGATGGTGCGCCTCACCCTGGGCCTCGGCAATGAAATCGTCGACGGTGACTCGAAGTCTCGGCTGGCGACCATCGGCGAGCTGTGGGCCGGCGCGCGCCCTTCGGTCGATGACATCGACCCGGCGCTCGGCCGCGAAATCGATCATCAGTTGGAACTGATCACGACCGCCGTCGACCGCAAACGCCCGGCCGACGCCGACAAGGCCGCCCGCAACCTCGCCACTGTCGTCGAGGCGATCCGTAGCCAAACCTCGTAGCCAATGAGATTGCCGGCCGACACGGCGGTTCGACGCGCGATCAGGCGTCAGAGCCTGGCGATCGGCATCTCGGTGATCCCGTTCGGAATGGCATTCGGGATCGCCTGCGCCGACGCCGGGTTGTCGACCACCGAGGCGATGGGCTTCTCGGTCTTGATGTTCACTGGAGGTTCACAGTTCGCCGCGGTCGGGGTACTCGGCGACGGTGGATCGGCCGCCGCGGCGATCATCGCCGCGGTCCTCCTGGCGATGCGCTCGCTGGCATATGGCGTGGTCATGGCCCCGGTCCTCACCGGTTCGCGCTGGTTTCGAGCATTCGCTTCACAGCTGATGATCGACGAGTCGATGGCCATCGGCAGCGCCCAGATCGAACCGGCCAATCAGCGTTACGGCTACTTCGCCGGCGGCGTCTCGATCTTCGTGCTCTGGAACGCGTCGACCTTCGTCGGTGCCGCGTTGGTCTCGACGGCGGGAACATTGGTGACGACCTGGGGCCTCGATGCCACGATTCCCGCCGCGTTCCTCGCCCTGCTGTGGCCCCGACTGGCCGACCCGACCCAGCGCATCGTCGCCATCGGTGGCGCGGCGATCGCCGTCGGCCTCGTCCCCGTCGCCACCGCCGGGTTGCCGATCATTGCCGCCGCGGCCGCCGTCTCATTGGCCCGCTTCACCCCGCGACGGTCGGCAAGCACGCAATGAGCCGCGCCTGGATCGTCATCCTCATCGCCTCGGCGATCATCTACTGCCTCAAAGCCGCCGCGCCGATGCTGCTCGGCGACCGGCAACTTCCGACCTGGCTCTCCACCCTGACCATGCTGATGCCCGCCGCGCTGCTCGCCGCGCTCGTCGCCGTCAGCACCCTGGCCGCCGGCAAACATCTGCAACTCGACGCACGCGCCGTCGGCCTTGGTGCGGCGGCGATCGCCTTGTGGCGCAAGCAGGGCTTCATCGTCGTCGTTGTCGTCGCCGCCCTCGCCACGGCCGCCACCCGCGCCCTGTCGTAGCTGCTACTCGACCAGCGTGGGTGCCGTGGACGACCGCAACGGCACCTCGGGCAACACCCACGCGACGACGATCGCCGCGGCCGATATCGGCACGGCGATCCAGAATCCGAACGAGATCGCCCGAGCCATGACGTCGACGACCTGTCCCCGCAGCGGTTCGGGCAATGCGGCGATGGCCCGCGGCCCGGTCACCAGGCGTTGCGGATCGAGGCCGCCGATGTCGCCCAAGCGGGCCAACCCGGTGCCGAGTCGGCTGAGAATCAACGCGCCAATCCCGGCGATCCCGATCGTTCCGCCGAGCGATCGCAGGGTCATCAATGCCGAACTCGCCGCCCCAAGGTCTTCGACGGGCATCGCGTTCTGGGCGGTCAGGTTGATGATCGGTGCCGACGCCCCGAACCCCAGCCCCAACGCGATCATCAGGGCCACCACCGTCACCGAACCGGTTGTCGCGTCGAGCGACACCATGCCCGCCGAGACGACCATCGAACACCCAACCCGACACGACCGCAGTGACGAAGAGTCCGATGATCACGGGCGATCCCCAGGCGTGGTCGCATCCACCCACCCCCCGCAGTGACGACGCGGCGATCGCCATCGCGACCAGGCCGATCGGCAGGTTGATCAGGAAGATCCATCGCCACGACACGTGGTCGACGAAGAACCCTCCGACCAGCGGGCCGAGCAAACTGCCGACGGCAAAGGTGCCCGACATCAGCCCGATGTACCGCCCTCGGTGCCGCGGCGGGAGGATGTCGCCCATGATGGCGAAGCCGAGCGCCTGAATTCCTCCGCCACTGATGCCTTGCAGTGCCCGGGCCCCGATCAACTGCGCCATGTTCTGCGCCAGACCGCAGAGCAGCGACCCGCCGATGAAGATCGCCATCCCCGCCAGATACGTCGGGCGGCGGCCTCGCAGGTCACCTACCTCAGCTCCCCAACACCCATCACTTGACAGTACCGTCAACCAGCTGTCGGCACCGCCTGCGTTCTATCCGGCGGGTTCGCGCCAGACCGGGGAGCGGGGAGGGTCGAAGGCGACGGTGACGGGTTCGCCGTTGATCGCGGCGAAGGCCATCGGACCCCACCATGAGACTCCCGCGCACGGCTGCGGCAGCTCATCGGGGCCGAACCAGCCGACACCGGCGGTTTCCAGCGGATGGCCCTGCAGCGTGCCGCCGACGGCCTTGCAGTGGAACACGAGCATGTACATGCCAAAGCGGGAGAAGCCCATCCGTTGGCCGTCGACAATGCTCAACACCTGCAATACCTCGATGTGGATGCCGGTCTCTTCCTCGACCTCTTTGACTGCCACTTCCGATGCCGAATAGCCGACATCGGCCCAGCCCGTCGGGTAGAGCCACACCCCTGAGTCGGGCCGCTTGACCAGCAGGATCTTGCCCTCGTCGTTGCCGACGATCACCCCGATGGCAACCTTCGGCGTGACGTAACCAGGCACCCCTTCACCGATCGAGTCCATCCACTCCTGGATGAAATGGTCCTGCTCACGGCGGACTTCGAGGGCCTCATCGGCGGCGAACTTGATGTCGGCGGCGACCTTGAGCACCTCTTCGTAGCGCTCACGTTCGTACAGGCTCTCGGTGAAGCCCATGCCGGTGCGGGCAATTCCTGCCAACGTCTCGCTCCAACGCACCAGGTCGCGGCTGAAATCCGCCGGGCCCAGCTCGTCGCCTCCATCCCCAGCAGCCATTCGGTGAAACCTAACTCACAGCGTGCAGCACGGCACGCTCCACCTCTGCGGCATGGAACGCGTCGACCAGCTTTCCGCCGGACGCGGTTTGGACGTAGAACGAGTCGACCACCTCGTGACCCAGCGTCTGCACCTTGGCGTGGCGAATGTCGAGGCCCAGTTCGGCCAGGGCCTTGGTAATTCGGTAAAGCACCGCGACGCGATCGGGGCGCGAACCTCGACCACCGTGGCGTTCGAGGACGCATCGTTGTCGATGCGCACCGACGGGACCGCCGCGTCGGCGGCGAGGGCCCGACGACGTCGATAGGTCCGGGCACGCTCGGTGAGCCGCGCCTCGATCGCCAGTTCCCCGTTGAGCGCCCGTTCGAGATCGGCGACGATCCGCTCGAAGTTGATCCCGTGGCGCGGCACGACCAGGTGGAACTCATTGGCGGCCATCGCCGCCCCCTCGGCCGAGCCCGACGTCTGATCGGAGTGGGCCTCGGCCCCGAGCACGTCAAGGCCATGAAGGCTGAGTACCCCGGCGACGCGGCTGAACAGACCCGGCCGGTCGGGGGCGACGGTAATGATCCGGTCGGCCGTGGTGGAGATGGCGACGGTCCCGGCGGCCATCAACGCCAGCACCTCGTCGGTCGGAAATGGCCGCCAGGTCACCTCACTGACGTCACCGCCCCCGAGTACATGATCGACCCGTTCGACCAGCATGTTGACCAGCTCGGCCTTCCACGAACCCCATGCCGAGGTGCCAGTGGCCAACGAATCGGCCTCGGTCAACGCGTGCAGCAGCTCCAACACGACCGGGGAGCCGATCGCCTCGGCAACCGCCGTGATCGTCGCGTCATCACTCAGATCACGTCTGGTGGCGACGTCGGGCAGCAGCAAGTGATGGCGCACCAGATCGACGATCACCCGCGTATCTGCGGGCGAAAAGCCGAGCCTCGGGGCGATCACGCCCGCCAGGGCGATGCCGTTGTCGGTGTGGTCACCCGGTTGGCCCTTGCCGATGTCATGCAGCAGCGCGCCGACGACCAGCAGATCGGGACGGGTGACCCGGTGGGCCAACGTCGCGGCGTTGGCGGTGGCCTCCCAGAGATGCCGATCGACGGTGAAGCGGTGATAGGCGTTGCGCTGCGGCTTGTTGCGGACCCCACCCCACTCCGGAAGCACACGCACCCATAAGCCGAGCTGATCTGCGGCTTCCATCGGGGCAATGGCATCGTGACCCTCGAGCAACAGGGCAACGAACTCGTCGAGCCCCCCGGCGGGCCACGGGGACGGGAAGACGGGAGTGCGCTCTGCCAGCGCCGTGAGCGTCGAGCGGCTGATCGGCACGTTCGCCGCAGCCGCGGCCCGCAACACTCGCAGCACCGCAATCGGGTCGCGGTCGGCATCCAGGCGAGGCGATAGGTCGATCTCGCCGTCGCGCACCTCGATGCCCGGGGCCATCGCCCGCGTCGGCAGCACAGCGTCGCGACGCGCCGGTCGGAGCTGGCTCCACACCCCATCGTTGATCCAGGCAACCGAGCGGGCGGCCGCCGACAGGGCCCCCATCAGGGCGTCGGCATCGTGATGGCCCAGCAGGTTTGCGAGGCCGTCCTGGTCTTCGAGCCGCAGGACATCCCCGGTCTTGCCCGTCAGCCGATGCAGGCCGACGCGGGCGTCGAGCAGCAGCGACTCGGCCTCGACGAGCGCCGCCTCGTCGGCGTCGCCCAACTCGGCCCCGGCCCGCTGTAGCCAGCGGACCGTCTGCACGTCGCGCAGCCCGCCTCGGGCGCTCTTCAAGTCGGGTTCCAACAGAAAGGCCAGCTCACCAAAGTCATCGAGCCGCTGTCGGCCGCGGGCCTCCAAGTCCTGGAACCATCGGCGACGATGTTTCGTCCACGAGTCACCCGCCGCCACGGCAAGCTCGGCGACCAGACGAGCGTCACCGTGGATCAGCCGCATCGACAGGTACGACGTGGCCGCATCAAGCTCGTCTGTCGCCAATTGCCGGGCCTGCTTGACGGTCAACACTGCGTGGCCGAGTTTCACGCCGTCATCCCACACCGGGTACCAGAGCTGCTCGGCAACCGCTTCCACGCCCCGCTTCAACCCGTGCAGCAGTACGAGATCGAGATCACTCCCGGGGGCGAGTTCGCCCCGGCCGTAGCCACCCACGGCAACGAGGGCAACGGGTCCGCCGGCACCGTCGAATGCGCCACAGGCAAGCCCGGCGAGCCAGGTGTCCGTCGCTTCCGCCAACGCTCGACATGCCTCCCGACCCCGCTGGGCCAGGTCATCACGGGCCGAGTGCGGCACTACAGCTCGACGACCAGACCGATCGCGCCGAGGCGAATGAGGTCGTCGGGAGACTTCAACGACAGCGTCATCGCGAGGTCCCGTGCGTTGAGGCGCAAGGCGAACGTGTCGGCATCGATGCCCAGCGTATTGTCGTAATCGGGATCGCGCAGGCCCCCGGTGGGGACCGAGCTGTTGAAGACGTCGCCGACGGGATTGAAGTCGTTGGTCAACGTGACGCCATTGACCGTCGCCACTTCGCCGGCCAGGCTTCGATCACCCTCGGTCGCCAACCATGCCAGGGTGGTCGCCCGCTCGCCGTCGCGGGGCTCGAGCCCGGTGAAATCGGCCGAGATCGTCGTGGGCCCTCCATCGATCGTCGTGTACTGATCGATGACCTCGACGTATGCCGCGGGCCGGGTTGTGTCGCGGAAGGCAACGATCAGCGTCCAACCACCGAACCGCCCGCGGCCACCGCCGATTCCCTTGCCCGTTCCCGATTGGACGTCGGCCACCCAGTACCTGCCGCCGCTGGCCACGACGTCGGTGACATCGGCCGTGGCGTAGTACGCGGTCGAGGTCCCACCTGGGGTCCGGACGCGATCGGCCGTGAGCGCCAGCCAACCCGAGGGAGTGCCAAAACGCACAAGATCCCGGGCGACCGGGTCGGGCGCCGCAACTCCGCCATCTCCGGCACTTGTGTCCCCTGACCAGGTCAGCAGGGCGTACTCGATCGTCGCTCCCGGGGGCACCTGCAGGTTCGCGGCAGCCGAGTTGAATGTGTCGGGATCACCGTCGATATCGACGAATCCCATCTGGTGGCGGTGCCGAGCATTTTGGTAGCCCGTCGCCGTTCCCTGTTGGGCTTCGGCGCATTGGTCGGTATCGACGCAGGTCATCACCGAGTTGCCGGTCGTGGAGACCCCGCCCGGCATGATGCGGGCGAAGCTGGCCGATTCGGCCGGTTGCACCGGGATCGTCCGCGAATCTCCGGCGGTCGTGGGGCCCGCCGTCGAGGTGATCGAGGTGGTCATCGTCATCGACGAGGGCAGTTGGTCGGGAAGGGAGAGCTCAATCGACGCCTCGGTACGATCCCCGGGCTGCAGGGTGGGTAGGCGGCAGGCGACCCCATCGGCCACCGCGGAACATACCCAGGCCGTACTCGATGCGACCGCCACACCCTCGGGCAACCTGATCGTCAGCACCGGATCGATTGCCGGACCGACCACACCCGCTCGGCGGGCAAGCACTCCGGCCCCAGCACCGGCCCCGGCCGACGCCGCGTTGCGAACGGTGACTCGCACGTAGCCGAACTGCCCGGCAACGAATGGCCCGGCGGGCGCCACGCCGACCGTCAGGTCGGGCTCCGGCTTGGGCGGCTCGGTCGTCGACGTCGACGTCGACGGAGTCGTGGTCGGCGTCGTGGTCGAACTCGTGGGAGTGGAGGTGGACGTGGACGTGGACGACGATGTCGTCGTCGAAGTCCCAAGCGTCGTCGCCACCGTGGTCGTCGTCGAAGTCGTCGAGGTGGTCGACGCGCTGGTGGATGTCGTCGAGGTCGTCGTGGCCCTGGTTGGCGCAGGCGTCACGGGCACCTGCGGCCGGGTGATCTGCGGGGGAAGCAGCGGAGGGATGAACGGTGTCGTGGGAATCGTCGGGTCGACCACCGCCACCGGCACCGAGGGAATAACGACCGGGGCGGGAGTGGTCGGTTCCTCGGTGACGACCGGGGCCGGGGTCTCGATCGGCAGGACCGTGTCGACATCGATCGGCGGCGGCTCGACAGGAATCGTGATGACAATCGCGGCGGCCGTCGGCACGGCGGCCGTCGCCGGTGGATTGCCGCCGGCCAGCGCCGCCACTCCGATCGCCCCGGCGATGACCGCCGCCGCCGCGGCCACGCCCATCGCCGCCTGGGCCTTGGGCTCGGAACGGCGAAACAGCCCGATGAGTCCCTTGCCGCCTGACAACAAGCCGAGATACTTGGCCGCCGGAACCCCCAGGAGCAGGGGGATGAGGATGGCACGCAGGTGCGTATTGGTCTCGCGCAGCTCGATCAGCAGGCCCGAGCAGGCTTCGCAGGATTCGAGGTGGGCATCGACTTTGCGGCGGTCGCGGGTGGCCAAGCCGTCGCGGACATACGCCCCGAGGTTCGGACGACATGCCTGGCATTCGTCGGGCGTCGCCTGCTGCAAGTGAGCCTGGAGGTACGCCTGGCGAAGACCCTCCCGAGCGCGATAGGTCAAGGCGGCGACGGCGTTCGGGGCGATGCCGAGCAGCGTGCCGACCTCGGATGCGCTGCGCCCTTCGACTTCGGTGTGCCACAGGGCGAGCTGCCAGCGCTCGGGCAGGCTCGCGTAGGCCTGGACGATCAGGGCGCGGTCTTCCTCCGACGCCGACATATCCATCAGCGAGACATTGAGGGTGTCTTCGGGCTCGTCGGTGAACTCGAGGCGCTTGTCTTTGCGAGTTCGGTCGTAGAACGCATTCCGCACGCACGTCAGCAGGTACGGCCGAAAGGCCACCTCGGGGCCGCGACCCGCTCGTAATGCCTGCAACACCCGGGTGAATGCCTCGGCGACCAAGTCGTCGATATCTGCTCGCGAGCGGGTCATGCTGCGGGCCGCGGCGCGGGCCGCCATCTCATGTCGTTTGAACAGTTCCCCGAACGCCCGGTCGTCCCCGGTGCGCGCGGAGGTGATCAGTTCCGCATCGCTAGGTAGTTGAGAGGTGAGGGATGCATCTGACATGGACGGAGAGTTGACGAACGACCACTCATGATATGACGCCAAACCCCGTCATATCCGGCAGCGCCATACGTCTCTTCGCCGATGGCTAGTTCCGAACGCATCAAAACCGCCTGGTTGAGCCAGATACGCGCCCAATGGGGCTCCGGTCCGCACATGTCGTGTCTGGCAGGCATGGACCACTTGGTGAGTGAGATTCTGACTGCCGGGTCTGATCACCATGCCTTCCTGTTTGAGTTCGGCCGTCGGTGCGCGGTTGAGGAGTGCTCTCTGGCCGACGCCAGTGCGTGGATCACCCTCCTGATCGAGCAGTCGGGACGGCGAACCCGGCGGGTGCTGTCACACCGTGACGCGGCGATCGCGGTGGCTCGCGGGTGGGCCGACGGAACCGGCGAGCGCGAACGACGCGACTCCACCAACGTCTCGTCGATGCAGCTCCTTGAGCTGCGCTTGAATCAGCAGTACGACCGCTGCGCCGCCCTCGGCGTGCGCGTCAACGATGCCCACGCCTTGGCCGTGTTCGAAGCCGACGTCGGCGACCTCGGGACCTACGCCCGGGCCGCGTTGATCGAAACGGTCGCCAACGAAGCCCGGCGGCGCTTCCGTCACGGCGAAACCATCTCGTCCACCCCGACGGGTCGGCTGGTCGTACTGGCCGAACGGTCGGCGAGCCTGCCAACCACGGTGCAAGCGATGCTGTCGACGATCAACGCTTCTCCGGTCACGGCGGGGTCCGCCGTGCGCGGCTGGATCGAGCCGCTGGCCAACGAACGCCTCCACCTCGGCTCGCATATGGCCAGCCTGGCGAGCTGACCCTTCCGCACGGGCCGGGCATCCGAGCCCCCAGCGGGATTCAGTCGAGTTCGATCCGCAGCCGCTTGTTGCCCTTGCCCTTGCTCTCGGTCTTGACGACCCGGAAGTGACCGACCTCGGCGGTCGAACGAACGTGGGTACCACCGTCGGCTTGGCGATCAAGTCCGACGATGTCGACCACCCGGATCTCGGTCACGCTCTCGGGAATCATGTTGACCTTCGTACGGATCAGGTCTTCATCGCCGACCGCCACGCCCCGGGGCAGGAAGGCCACCTCGATCTGACGGTCGGCGGCAAGCTCGGCGTTGACCAGTTCTTCGATCGTCGCGGCGAATCCCTCGGGTAACGGGTCGAACTCGAAGTCCATCCGGGCGGCGAGTGGCTCCATGTTTCCGCCGGTCACGGGCACCCTGAACGTGTTCCAGATGACTCCGCACAACACGTGCAGCGCGGTATGCGTGCGCATCAGCTCGTGTCGCCGTTCCCAATCGAGAGTGGCGGTGACCACGTCACCGATGGCAGGGCGGTCTCCGTCGAGCACGTGCCACACCCCGGTCGCGTCCTTTCGGACATCGATCACCCGGGCCGATCCGCCGACGTGATCGATCGATCCGGTGTCGTGGGGCTGCCCCCCGCCGGTGACGTAGAACGCGGTGGCGTCGAGTGCCACCCGGTCACCATCGACTGCGGTGACCGTCGCCGAGAACGTCCGGAGATATGCGTCGCGTAGATAGAGCAGGTCGGTCGGGGGTGCGGCGGTGATGGACTCGTCACTCATACGTGCAGTTTGTCCGACGACCACACCCGGCGCGCAGATCCTCGTACACTCACCACAGATGCAACGGTGGGAAACGGTGCGCAGAACCAAAGGATTCGCCGGCCGACGCCATGTTCTTGCCGTGGGCCTGTTCGCCACCGTCGCCGCCTGTACCACCAAGGCCGCCGAGCCCACCGGCACCACCAGCCTGCTCGAGGGCATCGTCACCCCAGCTCCGCCCAACCCATCGACCGACGGGGTGCTGCGCATCGGGCTCCTCCTCCCCCGGACCGGGCCGGCGATCGCCCTGGGCAGTGCCCTCGGTCGAGCCGTCGGGCTGGCCGTCAATGAGATCAACTTCCGCGGCGGCGTGGGCGGTCATGACGTCGAGATCGTCAGCCGCGACGAGGGTGGCGACATCACCACCGCCGGGGCCGGGCTCGTCGAACTGATCGACGCCGGAGTCGACGTCATCGTTGGGCCCGCCTCGTCGACGGTCGCGCTCGGCCTGCTTCGCCAGGCGGTCGACGCCCAGCGGGTGGTGTGCTCCCCCACGGCCTCGGCCATCTCGCTCGACGGCTTTCCCGACAGCGGGTACTTCATGCGCACGATCCCGTCCGATCGATTGCAGGCCGCCGCCCTCGCCGAGCTGATCTCACGGTCGGGGAACCGCTTTGCCAGCGTCTTCTATCCCGACGATGAGTTCGGCGAGGGGTTCGAGGCCAGCATCCGCCAGGAGCTGAACAGCCGGGGGGTCGAGGTCCGTAGCGTCGGTCGACTACCAACCCGCATCCACTGACGTGACTTCGATCGTCGGCGCGGCAACCGACGGTCGCTCCGACGTGCTGGTGGTCATCGGAGACTCGATCAGCGGAAGTCGGGTGCTCCAGGCGGTCGCCGAGGCGACCGACGACCAGATCGAGATCTTCGTCAACGACGCGCTCCGACGCTCGCCGTTGGCCGACTCCGCCACCCGCACGATCCTCTCCCGAGTCCACGGGGTCTCGGCGCTCGCCATTCCGGATCCTGGCCCCTTTCTCGACCGGATGGTCGTCGGCAACCCTCAACAGGAGCTCAGCTACAGCGCCTACGCCTACGACTGCGTGATGCTGGCC
Organism: uncultured Actinomycetes bacterium; assembly: GCA_963847945.1. GTDB lineage: Bacteria > Actinomycetota > Acidimicrobiia > Acidimicrobiales > Ilumatobacteraceae > JANMJD01. The sequence goes on along the minus strand of CAWKBX010000017.1, from coordinate 174,804 downwards.
GCCCTGGCCACCATCTCGACCGGGGTTGACGACCCGCAGTTGCTGGTCAACGCAATGGCCGAGGTCAGCAGCCGGGGAGTGCGCTGCGACGACTTTGCCAGCTGCGCCGAGAAGCTCGTTCCCGGTTACAACATCGATTTCGATGGCCCAAGCGGACGTATCGAGCTGAACGTCGACGGCGAGATCACCTCGGCGACGTTCCAGGAGTTCGCCTTCGACGACACCGGCCGCGACATTCCGGTCGGCAAAATCTCGATCAACCCGTAGCGGCCCGTCAATCAGGCAGCGCGCTCAGCGATTCTCCGCGACCCTCACCGGGCGACGAGGTCCTCGACGTCGGTGACGTAGCCGACATAGAACTTGCCGAACAGACCGTAGAGCGCCGAGGCCTGATCGAAACGCATCGTGTACACGACATCTTTCAAGTCGTCGGGGTGGACGCCGAAGAGGGTGACGCCCCATTCGAAATCGTCGAGCCCGGTGGACCCGGTGACCAGTTGGGTGATCCGCCCGGCGAACTTGCGGCCACTCGTCCCGTGCTCGTGCATCAACGCGCTGCGCTCGTCGTACGGCAGGGTGAACCAGTTCGACGCGTGGCCGTCACGCATCTTCGACATCGGGTAGAAGCAGAACGCCCGCTTGCCCTCGGGGGGCAGCTGCGGGTACAGCCGCGGCGACTGCATCTCGGCCGGCATTGACTTGGCGTACTCCGACACCTCGGTCAACGATACGTACGAGTCGACGACGTCGAGCCCCGCTACCTGCAGGGCCGTCTGCAAGCGCCGCAACACCGTGAAGTCGGGCCCGATGACCAGAAAGGCCATATCGGCCTTGTGGCCAAGCATCGAGGCCGTGACCACCTGGTGCTCGGCGTCACGTGCCGCCTTCACGGCTGCCACGACGGCCTCGGGGTCGAGGGCGGGGGTCGGCTTGCAGAACAGGTGCAGGACACCCCAGCCAATGGCCGGGCTCACAGGATCGCTCATCGCCGACCAGGCTACCGGTACCGCTCTCGGCCCTTGGTCGTCGGGCCCCCACCGGGGGTCGAGCGGTGACCTCGGCGCGAGCCCGAGCGGACAAATCCGGTTGCCGATGCATCCAGACACCGCCTCGGCGTCGATAATGGATCCATGGTGGTGTCATATGGCGTTGTAAGTGACGACCCGACAGACAACCACCGTGTCTCGCCCCGGAAGGTTCCCCGATGAGTTACCCGCCGCCCCCACCGCCACCCGCGGCGCCCATGCCTCCGGTGCATGAGCCGATCGCCGACGACCGCGAGCCGAAGGTCCGTCGCAAGCTGCTGTTCTTCGATCGGGCCAAGCTGATGATCGTCTTGCTGGTCATCTTGCTGTTCTCGATGTCGTTGAAGGCCAGCAACGTTCCGATCCTGTCGGGCGCCGAGGTCGTGCAGGACCAGTTGCGCACCAAGTGGTGGCTGCTCGTCATCATGGGACTCGAGGTCCTCCGACAGGTCCACTACCTGGTCAGCGAACGCAACGCCGGCTATCACGGATGGTGGACCGACCAACGTATGGGGCCGCTGGGAGCGGTTCTGGGCCAAGCGCAACCCGTGGCTGCGGTACCGGCTCGGGCGGATGGTCAAGATCGTCATCTGGGTCACGATCATGATGTTTTTCTTCTCCTGGCTGTGGAACATGAGCCTCACCGAGGCCTTCGCCGCCGCCCCCAAACGGCTGATCTACAACCCGTTCGGCGACAACGGTTTCCCCTGGTTCTTCCAGGTTTTGATGACGTCGGGCTTTGCCGTGATGCAGTTCGTGGCGATCTTCTGGTTCATGTCGCGCGGTGGTGTCGACACCTACATGCCCGACGAGATCCGCACCCGGTTCACCGACGTGTGGGGGCAGGACAAGGTGCTCGAGAAGGTCCGCGAGAACATCGTCTTCCTCGACAAGCCCGAAGAGATCGAGGCCCGCGGTGGTCATGTACCGAGCGGCATTCTGCTGTGGGGGCCGCCAGGCACCGGCAAGACGCTGATGGCCGAGGCGGTCGCCGGTGAGACCGGCCGGCCGTACGTGTTCGTCGACCCGGGCGCGTTCCAGGCGATGTTCATGGGCGTCGGGATCATGAAGGTCAAGGCACTGTTCCGCAAACTTCGCAAGCTCTCGCTGCGCCACGGCGGGGTCATCGTCTTCTTCGACGAGGCCGACTCGCTCGGCAACCGCGGTGGCCAAGTGCGCCGGACGAGTCGTCGACCCGCTCGATCAGACGATCTTCGCCGGCTGTAACGGCCACGCGTACCTCACCCCAGTGTCGCGAGCGCTGGTTGCCTCGCACAATGCGCATGGGGCCACTCGCGGCTCCGGTTGCCGATCGTGGACCGCTGATGAACCGGATCATGATGGGGATGGGGGGCGGCGGAATGGGCACGATCCAGGCGCTGCTCACCGAGCTATCGGGCCTGCGCAAGCCCCGCGGATTTATGGCCCGCAAGGTGCGGTCGCTTCCTGTCGATCCCCCCGAAGCAGCCGCCGAAGTACCGGATCATGATGATGATGGCGACCAACCTGCCCGACGCGCTCGACCCCGCCCTGCTGCGGCCGGGCCGTATCGACCGGTCAGTACCACGTCGACTATCCCAACCTCGAGGGCCGCGTTCGTACCTTCGACGGCTACTTCGAGCAAGGTCCGCCACGAGGTCACCGCGCGAGCAGATGCACTCGCCTGGCGACGATCACCCCGTGGGGCACCGGAGCGGTGATCAAAGACATCGTCAACGAGTCGCTCGTCGTCGCCATCCGCAAGGGTCGTGACTACGTGACCTGGCCCGATGTCCTCGAGGCCCGCACCTTCAAGACCCACGGGCTGTCCGACGGGCCGGCGGCGACCATCCTCGAACAGTGGGAGACGGCCGTCCACGAGGGCGGTCACGCGGTGGGCACGTTCGTGCTTGCGCAAGCGGTTCGAGATCGATGTGGCAACCATCGAGCAGCGTGGCCCGATCGGCGGATTCGTGTCGTGGGTCCCGCGCGAGGAGCGGGCGTTCTCGTGGCAGTCCGACTTCGAGAACGACATGGTCGTCGCGATGATGTCGCTGGCCGCCGAGCGCCACTTCTTCGGTGGGATCAACTCCGCCGGCGTCGGTGGCGACATGCGTTCGGCCACGACGATCGCCGAGTCGATGCTGCAGCGTGCCGCAATGGGCGACTCGTTGTCGTCGCGGATGCCGAGCCTGGTTCAGACGTCCACCGGGGCCGTCAATCCGGACGTTCGCGGCCCCAACACCCGCGACGGTGCCGATCGGCAGATCGAAGACAAGCTGCAGCAGCAGTTCGATCGAGCCGTGCAACTGGTGCAGGAACAGGAGTGGTTCGTCCTGGCAATCGCCCATGCGCTCGTCGCTCGCCACACGATCACCGGCGACGACGTCGAGGCGATCTATCGGGGCACTCCCGGGCCGACGCTCGACGGTGGTTGGTACCACGTGGGAGCCAATCGCGAGGCGATCAAGCGGTTCCACGAACGAGCCCGATGGGCCCACGACGAACAGGTCGTCGGATTCAAAGATCCGCTACCGTCGATGCCCGAGCCCGCGGGAGCCCCGTCGGGCCCGCCCCGGTCCTGACCAGGGCGTTCACTGCCCGTCGCTTCGGCTACTTGCTGACCGTCCACGAACCGGTGACGGTGAAGATCCGACTGCTGTTCGTCTTGAAACACTCCGCCGAACAACCGACGGTGAGTACGTACATCCGCTGGATCGACTGGTCGAACATCGTCGTCACGTCGTAGGTCTGCCACGGCTCGTTGACGCTGGCGCGGAAGTTGAACACGACTCGGCTGCCCTCGAGCACGTCGTGACCGGTGGACTGGTAGTCGATGATCTCGACTTGGTCCTTGATGTCGTCGGGCACGGCAACCGGGTCGAACCCGATCGCCGACTCGCGCGCCGACGCAATCGACAGCCGTTGCAGGAACGTGCCGCCCACGGCATAGACACTCGCCCGGCCAACCGGATGGTCGAGCTCGTCCGCCTTCAGTTCGCTGAGCAGTCCGGCGTTGTCGACGCTCGGCACCGGATCAGCGTCGAACACGGTCGACCAGACGGCGGTGACATCCTCGGGGAACGTCGGCGGCAGCCGGTTGTCGACCCCCACGTCGATCGGGTACGCCTCCCAACTCCGGGGGATCTTGAAGAACGCCGAGTCGGCGGAATCGGCAATCACTCGATTCTTCGGAGCACCGCAACCCGCGACGAGTGCAGCAGAAATCGTCAGGGCGATCAACGATCGGCGAGCAGCCATGACTCAAGTATCGACGCCGACGGCCGTAGCGGATGCATCAGCCCGCCAAATTCGTCGGACGAACACGGGTTCGCCTTCGCAGGGTCTCGCGGGGTCGCTACAGCCGCTCGGGGGCGTAGATGTTCAGCCCGTCGCCGCGGATGAAACCGGCCAGCATGATCCCGGCTCGCCGGGCGGTCTGCACGGCGAGGGCGGTTGGGGCGCTGACGGCGACGATGGTGCCGAACCCGGCGGCCCACGCCTTCTGCACGATCTCGAAGCTGGCCCGACCCGACACGAACAATCCAAGGTCGTGGGCGGGGAGTCGGCCATCGAGCAGCAGCCGCCCGACCACCTTGTCGACCGCGTTGTGGCGTCCGACGTCCTCACGGATGATCGACGGTGTACCCGTGACGTCGAACGCGGCGGCGGCATGGACCGCACCCGTCGTGGTGAACAGGCCCTGTTCGGCCACCGCCTGCTCAGCGATCTGCGAAAACGTCTCGATCGGCGCTCTGACCAGGTCACTCGGGAGTGGGAACAGTCGATCGGTGAGCGCTTCGAGGCTGGCCGAGCCGCACAAACCACAGCTCGATGAGGTGGTTCCGAGCCGGGGGGTCGGCAGCGGGGCGCGTCCGCCGGTTTCAACGGTCACGACGTTGAATTCGCTCTCGACGGCGGAACCCTTCGCGCAGTACCGCACCCCCGTCACCGGGGCGCCCCCCAGCAGACCCTCGGTGAAACAGAACCCGACCGCCAACTCATAGTCGTGTCCGGGAGTTCTCATCGTCGTCGAGACGATGGTGCCATCGAGCTGCACCTCCATCGGCTCCTCGACGATCACCTCATCGGGTCGGCGACGCCGCGACTCGGGGGTTACCCGGGTCACCAACATCGTCTCGGAGCGGGCACGAGCCATACCTCGACGCTACCGACCCGACCTCACCCGCTGGCATCGAACAGGCATCGAACGAGCAGCGATCGACAGAAAGTACGGTATCGACGTGGCCTCCGACCGATTCCGACCTGCCCAGCCCAAGCCGATCAAGGCGGGGCAGCGGAGCCCGGTGAGCGATGCCGATGTCGCCGCCCGCATCTCGTCGTTCACCGGCCGGGTCTTCAATCGCCTGGAAGGCTGGGCGCGTCTTGCCCTGATCCTGACCGGCGGCCTCGGCGTTGCCACCTGGTTGGCGGCGATGGTCGCCTTCCGGAACAGTTCGTGGTGGAACGCCGTCTTGGCGATGATCGTCCTGGCCGGAGCCCTCATCCCCGCAGGCGCAGCGTGGCTGCTCGGTCGCCGGGCCAGGGCGATTCACCAGGGCGTCGACCGCTTGGAGACCGAGATCGTTTCAGCCATGCGCAACCCGAACATCAGCGAAGGACTCAGGTCATTCCTCGGCGACGACGACGATGACGATGACGGCCGAGCGGGAGTCGCCCGGCTAGCCAAAGGGGCGGTGGGCATCCGCAAGGTCATTCGAGTTCACCGTGCCACCTTCGGCGAGCTGGCCGGTGCCGTGCGGGCGATGTTGCTGTCACCTGCAACGTTGGTGATCATCACCGTCGGGCTCGTCATTCTCGGCCTGTTTTTCGCGTTGTTCATGCTCATCGCCATTTTCTAACGCCGCGACAACGACGCGACGACGGCGGCTTGGCCGCGCCTCAGGCCATCTGCAGAATCCGGGGGGCCAACGGGGCCGACGGGGCCGACGGCATCGCCAGCTGCACCGCTACCGCGTGGCCGTCGGCGACGACGAATCCTCGGCCCGGATGAGTCTGGGCCGAGCGATGACGGGGCAGCATGACCCCAAGTACGTCGGCGTCGAGGTCGTGTATCGCGCCGAGGAGCACGCCCTTTTCGCGCCCGCTTGACCACTCCCGTCCAATGCCCATACGCCGCCCGCAGCGCCTCGGGACGCCCGGCGGCGATCACATGCAGCCCCGACGGGGCGGTAGCCAGCAGGGCCTGCAGCCCGCCGTCGTCGTCGACGAGTTCGGCATCGTCGACCACGATCAGCCGAGGTTCATCCCGACGGGCCGACGCCTCGCCCACCACCTCGGCCAGACTGCCGTCGTATCCGACGACGCAGTCGGCGAGAGCCGATCCGCGCCGCGGCCGAACGGTGCCGACCCATCCGACGGGATGCGTCTGGCGCCACGATTCGACGATCGCGGCCAACGTCTGCGAACGGCCGGATCGAGCCGGTCCGGCGACGAGCAGGTGCTCGCCCTCGTGTAACTCGATCGCGACCGCGTCCAACGTGCTGATGCTCAGCCCCAGCGGTAGAGTCACAGAACCCTCGACATCCAGTTGAGACTTGGAGTTACCGACCAGGTCAGCAAGGGTCACGGTCGTCGGCAGCGATCCCAACGACTTCGGCCTTCCGAAGCCGGGGAGATGACGTTCGGCGATCGCATCGACCACGTCGGCGAGCGGCCGCGGATCGCAGAACAGCTGAGCCTCACGGCCCGTCTCGACGCTGAGGCATCGCCCCGGGCGGCCGGAGCCGAGCGCCGCTCGGGCCCCGATCCCCCAGACGGCCGCCTCCTGCGGATCGGACAAACCGAACAGCCAACGGGCGCTCGCCCACGCCGAGACTGCCGTTGGGACATCTCCTGGCCGGTCGACCGCAGCAACGCAGACCACACCCGAGCGCGGGCCTTCCTGAAGAATTGTCGACAACCGTTCACCGTCGCTCTGCCCCGCCGCCGTCTCGAACGCCGCTCGCAGCGACGCCAGTCCATCGATCACCACCACGATCGTCGGCGCATCAGCACCATCGGCCGACGGTCGTGCCAGCCCGGCCTGACGAGCCCCGATCTCATCGACCAGGCGACGCAACAGCCGACTGCGCCGTTCAGGCTCGCTGGCACCGACCACTCCTGCGCAATGGGGTAGCCCGGCGAGCGGGTCGAGTCGACCGCTGCCCACCGCATCGACGACGTAGAGATGAAGATCGGCTGGACGAGTAGCGGCGGCCAGCGTGGTAGCCACCGTCGTCAAGGCCGTCGTCGTCCCCGAGCCCACCGACCCGGCGATCAGCAGGTGACCACCCGCAGCCGGGTTCCACCCGAGAGGGTCACGGGACTGGGTCTCGGGCACGTCGACCACCCCGAAGGATCCATCGTCGGCCGCAGCGATCGTCGTCGGCAGCGGGTCGAGCCACGGTCGCCGCGGGGCAGCGGCCCCGCGAATCGACGTGGCCCGAGCCAGCCGATCGACCAACTCGTCGAGTGCGGTGACCGTGCCGGGCAGCGCATCCGGGCCGACCGGACCCGTGCAGCGGGCCGTTTGGAAAACCGCCAGTTCGGTGGCATCGAGGCGGACCACCGCGCTGCCCGGCCGGTGCCGAGAGAGCCCGGCGGCGATCGGATCGCCGACCACATCCATCGCATCGGCGCGATCCTGCACCCGCAAGGCGATCCGTAGGTTGGTGTTGGCCCGAATGTCGTCGTTGATCACCCCGTTGGGTCGCTGGGTGGCCAACACCATGTGCACGCCGAGGCTCCGACCCCGCTGGGCGATCGACACCAGCGAGCCGAGGAATTCGGGGAGTTCGGTCGCCATGGCGGCAAACTCGTCGACGACCACGACCAACCGGGGGATTGCCGGACGATCATTCATGGCGCGATACGCGGTCAGATCGCTCGCCCCGGCATCACGCAACTGGTGCTCACGGCGGCGCAACTCCGCATCGAGCGAGACCAGTACCCGAGATGCCAACCGGTCGTCGAGGTCGGTGACGATCCCGACGACGTGCGGCAACCGGGCGCAGGCATCGAACGCCGCCCCGCCCTTGTAGTCGATCAGCACCAACGAGAGCAGGTCCGGCGGGCTGGCCACCGCCAGGGCAGCGACCAGGGTGCGCAACAGCTCACTCTTGCCGGCCCCGGTGGTGCCACCGATCAGCGCATGCGGACCATCGCGGCGCAGGTCGAGTTCAACGGTGCCATCGGCTGCCACGCCGATCAGCGCCCGAGGGGCCGGGTCGGGTCCGGCGCACAGCCACCCTTCAGCGATCGCCGTGGGATTCGCCCCTCGGTCGCCGAGCAACTCGTCGAGAGCGACGGCGGCCGGGAGCGACCCCAGGGTGTTGGCCCGCTCCGGGTCGTCGAAACGAGCCATCCGACGAGCCGCCCCCGCCGCGGTCGCCACGGTCGCTCCCGAGATGCGAAACCGTTCGGCCGGAGCACCGGGTGACGACGACCCATCCGACGTCGTCCAGCAATGCCGCACCGCCATCGCATCGTCGGTGATCTCGATCGCCTCGCCGCACAGCGCCGGGAGATCGCGCAGCTCGTCGGCGAGGACGATCACCGCCATCGGGTGAATGCCCGCGCCGAGCAGCCGCCGAAGCGGCGATGTGCGGCTCGCCAACGTCGCGGGATCGTCGACTACCACTACCGAGACTCGCCCACTCCCCGGGCCGTGAGCGACGGTGGCAGTCGCCGCGGCCGTATCGACGGTGGCGGCCAGCTGGGCGGCCGCCCACTCGTCGACGAACGCCGACGGGCCACAGTTCACTCCGCCGTCGTCGCCCTGGCTGTGGGGCAGCCAGCTCACCCACTGCCAGTCGTCGGCCCGCTCGCGGCCGGTGACCACAACGAGTTGCAGATCGGCGGGTCCGTGGGCGGCGGCCACTTGGGTCACCAGGCTGCGAGCCAGCGAGCCGCGCATCACCGCCGAACCGACGATTCCCAATACATTCCCGGCGCGCAACTGGGTGGTGATCCCGACGTGGGCCAGCGGCATGAGCTTGGCGGCCGCCAACTGCACGTCATCGTCGGTCAGCGGGCGTCCGCTGTCGCGGCCAACCGGCGTCGGATTCCAGCGACAACTGCCGACCCCCAGCGTCATCTCGAGCGCATCCGGATGGCTCAGTCGGCGTTCCCACAGACCGAGGCCCGATGCAGCGGCCGCACACGCCTCGACCAGACCGGGCACCTCGGCCAGACGGCGTGCCTCGACCGCACGACCGGTCGCCAGTCGGGCCTCGATCTCGGCCGAACGAGCGGTGGCTGCCAGGCGGCACTGACGCCGCGCCCGACGGCCGCGCAGGGATTGCACCGCCCAGGTCGCCACCGCCGTGACGGCCCCGACCAGCGCCATAATCGCCATCAGGGCCTGACGGAAGACGAGCATCATGACGAGACCGCCGAGCAACGAGAATCCGGCGGTCACCAGCGACATCACCCCGGGGCCGGACGTTTCGCCGGCGGCTGACCCAGTCGGCTCGGGAAGTTCGACGGTCGAGACCCGGGCTGCCGGGAGGCGACGCGGCGGCCGATTCAACGGCTGGGTCCAGCTCCCAGTCGGGCGGGTCGAGAGCGCACGGCCCGCCGCGGCGACCGGGTCGATGACGCGCAGCAGGCTCGAGCCGACCCGCAGGACCTGGCCCCGCCCGACGGTCACGGGCCCGTCGATGGGAGCGTCGTCGAGGTTCGATGTCGCCCCGGTCAGGTCGTGGTACGTCACCTCAGCCGTCAACGAACCGCGACCCGGCTGCACGACAACGAGTCCGTGGTGGGTAGCCAAACGCCCGTCGCGGGCCCCCAGCGGAACCCCGGCTCGACGACCAACGAGCTGATCAGCGGGCTGGCCTCCGGGTTGACTGCCCTGCTTGCCGCGGTGCTGGCCTCCGAACCTGCTTCCGGACTGGCCGACGACGATCTGGCGGCCAACGATGTGGCGGCCAACGGCAACATCGACACGCCGACCGCTGTCGGGCCCGGCGCACCACTCGACGGTTGCGGCCGCGGGTTCAGAACGGTTCCCGTCGCCAAGGTCCTCGGCGGCCAACTCGGGGGCGGCCTCGATCACCGAGCCTCGGCGGACATCGACCGAGGCCAACCGCTGCCGTGATCCGACGACCCGGCCATCGATCACCAGCCGATCATCAATGCTCAGCCCGACGGCCGCAGCCAGATCGGCGACTCGGTCACCGTCGGTCAGTCCGCTGACGACGACGGTTGTCTCGACACCCTCGCGGTGGACCACGAGCTGCACAGGGGGGAGCGAACGTTGACGCATGCCTCGATGTGGGACCGAACCGGCCCCGACCGGCAAGAAAATGATCATCACCAGGGAATCTTGAGCAAATCCTGAGCGAATCAGGGGTGCCGGTGAGGGTTCCTGTGAGTCGGCCTGTGAGTCCGATTCCGACGATGGACCCATGAATTCCACCGACTTCCCCGTCGCTCCGTCCACCTTCTGGTCCCCGCTGGCCGCCCCATTTCTCGAGGAGTGGAGCCGCCTGAATCGCCGGTCGGCGACCCATCGCCGGATCGCCGAATGGGCGATCCCCGGGTGCTTGGCGACCGCCGACCTCGACTCGTTCCTCGGCCACCTCGGACTGTTTGGTGATCCCCGCGACGACGATGCCGATGCCTGTCTGGCGGCGGTCATGCACCTGGCCGCTACCGATGACCTCGCGGCCCGCGTGGTCCTTCACCGGGTGCTCCCTTCGCTGGTCGCCGTGGCGACCCGCCGGGCCCGCAAGTACGCCACCAGCCGTCAGGTGGCCTTCGACGATCTGGTGGCCCACGCCTGGATCGTGATCCGTACCTATCCGATCGAGCGGCGGCCCCACCGGGTGGCCGCCGGGCTCGTACGCGACATCGAGTACCGCACGTTCGTGCGCGACCATCGGCTGCGCTCGGCCGACGAAGTGCCGATGTCCGACGGCCCAATTGCGACCGAACCGGCTCGCACGGTGGAGTCGGAGCCGATGATGATCGTCATCGAACTGCTCCGCGACGCCCGCTCGGCCGGGGTCGCCGCCGAGGATCTCCGGTTTGCCGCCGAGTGGGCCACCGGATCGTCGACGGTCGAGTTGGCCAGGAGCTTTGATCTCTGCGAGCGCTCGGTCCGCAATCGGCGGAACCGGGTGGCGGCCGGGCTGCGTTCCGTTGCCCTCGACCACACTGAGCGCCGTATCGCCCCCATCGCGGCCTAAGTAACGGCCGGCTCGTGTGAATTTCGTCCGATGGTCGACCTTGTGACTGATCCCGTTGGCCCACCCACAGATAGCCTCGAAGTTGATGGTGCTGGAGTCGATTCGCCGTCCCGCTGACCTGCGAGGACTATCCCGTCGGGAGCTTGACGACCTGTCGGGCGAGATTCGCGACTTCATCGTGCAGGCCGTCGCCGAGAACGCCGGCCATCTCGGCTCCAATCTCGGGGTTGTCGAACTCACCCTGGCGCTGCACCGGGTGTTCGATTCACCGACCGACGCCATCTTGTGGGACACCGGGCACCAGGCCTACGTCCACAAGATCGTGACCGGGCGAACGACCAACTTCGAACAACTCCGCCAGGCCGGCGGGCTCTCGGGCTACCCGAGCCGCGAAGAAAGCAAGCACGACTTCGTCGAAAACAGCCACGCCTCGACGATTCTCTCCTACGCCTATGGCCTGGCCGTCGCCCACGATCGCGGCACCGACCCTCGGCGGCACATCGTCGCCGTCATCGGTGACGGATCGCTGACCGGCGGCATGGCGTATGAGGCGCTGAACAACATCGGCCACTCCCGCCAGCGAGTGATCATCATCCTCAACGACAACGGCCGCTCGTACGCCCCGACGATTTCGAATCTCACCGACAACAAGCCCGACGGGAAGACCGCTGCGGCCGACCGGATCGCCGACAAGTTGTCGCACAGCTTCGCCAACATCCGGATGAACCCGGTGTATGTGCGCCGGCAGCGTCGCATCGAAGGTTTCCTGCGGGACCTGCCGGTGGTCGGCCATCAAGCCGAGCGAGGCATGGAGGCGTTCAAGGCCGCCGTTCGTGAGTTTCTCCAGCCGCCGTCGTTCTTCGAGGCGCTCGGGGTCAAGTACGTCGGCCCGGTCGACGGTCACGACATCGAGGAACTCGAACACGCCCTGCGCAATGCCATCGAGTTGTCGGCCGAGGGTCCGATCGTCGTCCACGCCCTCACCCAGAAGGGCCGGGGCTATCCGCCGGCTGAAGACGACGACGAGAAGCATCTCCACGACGCGCCGGTGTTCGACCCGGCCGTGGGCCCGCCGAAGGCCGTGCCGACGGGGTACACCCAGGCCTTCGCCGACGCGATCATCAAGGAAGCCGAGCAGGACCCGCGGATCGTGGCGATCACCGCGGCGATGCCCGGGCCAACCGGGTTGTTGCCGTTCCAAGCCCGTTTCCCCGACCGGTTCTTTGACGTCGGCATCGCCGAGCAGCATGCGGTCACCGGCGCAGCGGGAATGGCGATGGGCGGACTGCGCCCGATCGTGGCGATCTACTCGACGTTCCTGTCGCGAGCCTGGGACCAGGTGGTGTACGACGTCGCGTTGCACCGCCTACCGGTCGTCTTCTGCCTCGATCGGGCCGGCATCACCGGCGACGACGGGGCTAGCCACCACGGCATGTACGACATGGCATTGCTGTCGAAGGTGCCCGGCATGCGGGTGCTCGCTCCGTCGTCGGCGCAGGAGTTGCAACAGATGCTCCACGACTCGATCGCCTTGGCCGACGAGGGTCCGGTGGCCATCCGCTACGCCCGCGGCCAAGCCCACCAGGTACCCGAAGATCAGGTTGGCCACGGGTTGAAGGCCCGCAGGCTGCGAGCGGCCGCCCGCGACGCCACCGATCGGGTATGCATTCTGGCGATCGGCAAGCTGGTCAGTTTCGCCGAGAAGGCGGCGGCCATGCTCGCCGCCGAGGGTCATGAGGTCACCGTCTGGGATGTGCGCTGCTGCGCCCCGCTCGATGCCGACATGCTCGCCGACGCCGCCCAACACACCTACGTCCTGACCGTCGAGGACGGAATTCGCGACGGCGGCATCGGCATGACCATCGAAGATGCGCTCGCCCACCTGCCCGGCTCGCGACCGATGATCGAGGTGCTCGGGTTACCGACTCGGTTCGTTCCCCACGGCAAGGCCGACCGCATCCTGGCGTTCCACGGGCTCGACGCCGACGGCATCGCCGGTGGCGTTCGTCGCCTCATCGACCGCCCCGTGCCGGCCATCTGAGCGAGCGCTGCCACGGCATCGGGCCAACGACCCACGGCATCGGGCCAACGATCCACGACACCGGTCGACGACCCACGACACCGGTCGACGGCGATGCACCGCAGTCCAGGCAGAATGACGTTGCCATGAGCGCTGAATCCTTGCTACCTCCCGACGCCGACCTCGACGGCGAGTTGAGATTTGCCCTCGAACTCGCCGACCTCGCCGATGCCCAGACGCTGCACCGCTACGAGGCCCGGTCGTTCACCATCGATCGCAAGGCCGACCGCACCGAGGTCACCGAGGCCGATCGGGGAGCCGAGACGGCGATTTCCGACCATCTGGTCACCCATCGCCCCCTTCACGGCCTGTACGGCGAGGAACATGGCAAGACGGGCGATCGCACCTCGGCGTGGCAATGGATCGTCGACCCCGTCGACGGCACGTCGAACTTTGTGCGGGGTATTCCGGTCTGGGCGACGCTCATTGCCCTGACCTACAACGGCGAGGTGGTGGTCGGGGTGGTCTCGGCACCGGCGCTCGGGCGGCGGTGGTGGGCTGCGCTCGGGCGCGGGGCGTTCTGGGGGCCGGTTGGGCCGACGCGCTCGACATCGCCTCCCACAGCGTCCGCGGCTCTGGCGATGCGGGTGTCGGCGGTCGACAACCTCGCCGAGGCCCAGGTGTGCGTGACGTTCAGCGCCGGTTGGGACAAGATTGGACTGACCGGCGAACTCGTCGCGCTCCAGCAGAACAGCTATCGCGCTCGCGGCTTCGGCGACTTTTGGCAGCACATGCTCGTCGCCGAGGGTGCCGTCGACATCGCCATCGATGCGATCGGGCTGCAGCCATATGACCTGGCTGCGGTGCAGATCATCGTTGAGGAAGCGGGGGGCGCATTCACCGATCGCACCGGTCGGCGCACCTACGAGGCAGACTCCGCGATCTCGTCGAACGGGATGCTCCATGACGCGGTGATCACCCGATTGCGTGGTCACGAAACACGCTGAGTGGAGAGTCGACTGGATGGCCAGGTCGTCAGCCGATAGCCTCGGATCGACAACCTCGCGGGCGACGAAGGATGACATTATGCGTTTCGTTCGCACCCGTCTCGTGGCGGCTGTGGTCTTGATCACCGCCACGTCAGCCGTTGTGGGGTTCGCCCCGCCGGCCAGCGCGGCTACGTCGATGTCGATCTCGTGGGGGCTGCCCGCCGGTAACTACGGCATCGGCTGGGGTGCGGTCTGCCGATCCGGATCGTCGGGGGCCGGCTATTCGCAGTACTTCGAGTACCCCACCGCGCTCGACCCGGCCAACCCGATCATGCCGAACCCGGTGCGCATCAACGCCGACTGCACCGCCGACCAGGTTCGCATGGAGGCCTACTTCCGCGGACCGACGAAGCCCTACGATCCGCTGCTCGAAAACGGAGCGGTGGCGGTGCGGATCTCGCCATCGCCATCATCGCAGAACGTGGGCCAACTCAGCTTCCCGGTCAACGGGCAGCCCGGGACCGGTCATTTCATCGCCAAAGTCCTCTCCCGCACCCCGGTCGCCAACGAACGGGTGCATCTCGACATCTTTCAGATCACCGGCCAGCAGCTGTCGTCGACCGGGTATGCACTCGACGCCTTCTCCTCGGGCAGCAGCCGCGGTGATGTGATGCGCAGCGGGCCGCTGTGGAACGGTCAGTATCTGGCGTTCATCGAGGATCGGGTGGCGGGCACCAAGGCGGTCGGCTTCGTCGATGTCAATGGCGACACGCCCACCGAACTCGACCTCGACGTGACCTGTTTCGGCATCGACAACTGCCAGTTCATCGGCACCGTCGCCGACTCCCCCGGCGCGTTCCACCCGCTCGCCCCCACCCGCATCGTCGACACCCGGCGGGGGCTCGGCATTGCTCAGGCGGTGCAGCCCGGCGACGGTCGCAACCGTGATCCCGACCCGACCACTCGGGCCGAGAGCGTGGAAAACCACCAATTCGTCGTCGCCGGGGCCGGTGGCGTCCCCAAGTTGGGGGTCAGCGCCGTGCTCCTCAACGTCACGGTGACCGGCGGGCAGACCGATGGGTCGATGAAGGTGTTCCCCAAGCCGGCTCGCTCCGACCCGTTCGACGACCAGTCGTCGTTCGGCGTCAGCCCATCGAGTACCCAGGTCTATTGGCGGGCAGGTGAAGACAGCCCCAACCTGGTAATGGCCAAGGTGGGGGTGGGTGGCCGGGTTCGCATCGACAGCCTCTCGTACGGCGGAGCTCACCTGGTCGTCGATGTGCTGGGTTGGTACGACGAGAGCCAGCCGGGCCAGGCCGGCAGTCGACTCGTCGCCCTACCGCCCGAACGCATCCTCGATACCCGCAACGGCATCGGCGGATCGGCGACCGCGTTCGCGCCCAACACCACCCGCGACGTGAAGGTCTCAGGTCGACCGACCATCCCGGCCGGGGCGACGTCGGTGGTGGCCACCGTGACCGGGGTCGGGCCGGACTCCCAGACGTTCGTCACCGCCTGGCCATCGGGCACCCCACGCCAGGAGACCTCGGTGCTCAACGTCGCCCCGGGGACCGTGCGGCCGAACCTCGCCACGGTCCCGCCCGGCAGCAACGGCAACTGGTCGCTCTTCAACGAGCGCGGTAACCACCACCTGCTGGTCGACGTCGTCGGCTATTACACCACTGCGGCGAACACCGGCGGGTCGGTTACCCCGATGGCGGCGATGCGGGTGATCGACACCCAACGCGGGGTTGGCGGCGGCGTCTTCGGGGCGGGGGAATCCCGGGCCGTGAAGGTCAGCGGGCTCGGCAGCGTGCCCGGCTCGGCAAAGGCGGTGTTCCTCAACACGACCGTGATCGACGGGAACGCCTGGAGCTATCTCACCGTCTGGCCCGGCGGTACCCGTCCGGAAACCTCGAATCTCAACTGGGGCGTCGGTGACCGGCGGTCAAACCTGGTGCTCGTCCCCGTCGGCCCGGGCGGCACGGTGCAGATCTACAACGCGTTCGGCCCAGTCGATGTCGCCGCCGAGGTCGTCGGCTGGGTCAGCTGATCCATCCGCCAGTCACGTGACGGAGCGATCAGGCACGAGGTCGATCAAGCACGAGGTCGATTAGGCACGAGGTCGATCAGATGACGAGGTGATGTCAGGTGACGGCCTTGCGTTCGGCGAACGTCGGATCTCGCCACGACTCGGACTCCATCACCTCGACGATGCGGTCGACAGCGTCCTCCACATCGGCGAGGGTGAGGTAGAGCGGCGCGAACCCGAAGCGGCACAGGTTCGGTTCGCGGAAGTCGCCGACGACGCCGACGGCGACGCTTGCCTGAGTGATGGCATAGGCCTCGACGTGGGCGAGCGAGACATGACTGCCCCGATGCTGCGGATCGCGGGGGCTGGCGATCTCGAAGCCGTGGGTCGTCAGGCGCTGATCGACGAGGGCGATGAACCGCTCGGTGAGGGTGACGCTGTGGTAACGCATGGCGGTCATGTCGACGCCGTCGAAGCGGTCGAGGGCGACCCCGAGCGCTCGGAGGGCGATCACCGGGGAGGTGCCGCTGAGCATGCGGCGCATCCCGGCGGCCGGGTGGTACTCCTCGTTCATCGCAAACGGCTGGGCATCGCCGATCCAGCCGGGAATCGCGTTGACCAGACCGTCGTGATGGCGCTCGGCGGCGTAGATGAACGCCGGGGCGCCCGGGCCGCCATTGAGGAACTTGTAGCTGCAGCCGACGGCCAGGTCGACGCCGTCGCGGTCGAGGTGGAGATCCATCGCCCCGGCAGAGTGCGAGAGGTCCCACACAACGATCGCGCCCTTGACGTGGGCGGCCTTCGTGATGGCAGCCATGTCGAGCCGGGCACCACTGCGGAAGTCGACGTGGGTGGCGTAGACGATCGCAGTGCCGTCGCAGATCGCGTCGATCATCTCGCCGGCAGGCACCGCCTCGACCTGAGCGTTGAACTGCCGGGCGACGCCATCGAGCACATGGCGATCGGTCGGAAAGTTGCCGGTATGGGTGACCACCCATGGCCGTCCGGGACGCAGATGCAGGCCGGCGACCAGCGCCTTGTAGAGCATGATGGTCGTGGAGTCACCGACGATCACCTGGCCGGCCGCCGAGCCGATCAGCGGTGCAATCCGATCACCGATCGTCGACGGAAGGTCCCACCAGCCATGCCCGTTCCAACCCCCGATCAGGTCGGCGTGCCACTCATCGGTGACGAACCCCGCCAGCCGGTCCGCCATGTCGTCGCTCGGCGGACCGAGCGAGTTGCCATCGAGATAGATCCTACGAGGACTGGGCACCGAGTCACGCTAACCGACGGCTCGATACGTCCCGTGCCATCGGCGGCATCGCCCGGCCGATTCGCCGGGCCGCATCGCCGGGCCCGATCGCCGGGCCGCATCGCTCGGCTCCGTCCGCCGATGCGGAAGAATTCTGCCGATGCCGGTGAACCTGTTGACCGTGTCGTGCGTGGAGTGATGATGCCGGCGGGCGGCCGAGCGTCGGGCTCAGGCCCGCTCGGGTACCGAGCCGACGTCGGTCGCCCCGGTCGACAGCGCCACCGAGATGGCCGATGGCTACTCGATGACGGCGGTTGCTGAGGGGCCGAAGATGAACCAGTGGTCCAGCAGGTCACCGGGGTCATCGCTCCAGTCGTAGGCCTCGACCTGTTTGCGGCTGCGCCGGCCGAGGCGGGCGCGGAAGATCTCGAACTGGGACACGCCCCGCAGCACCAACGGGTTTCCAGGGCCGTCAACGGTGCCGCCGTGGCGCGCCGTACCGTCCTGGAACTCGACGGTGAATGGCCGGTCGAGTCGGGTTCCCATGACCATCCCCGGCACCACGTGGGAGATGATCTCGTTGTCGCGATTGCCCGGGCGGCCGAGCGCACCGCGGATGTCGTGCTCGTGGGCGTGACAATCAATCGGGGGACGACCCTCGCCCATCGAATCGATCGCCTGGGCAAACAACGGCGTTTGACCATCCCATTGGTCGAGCAGATCACCGATCGACGTGTCCCGCCACCGCTCGACCTGCGCGGCCGTCCACGCCTCGCCGGGCGCGCCTTCCATCCGACCGTTGATCCCATCATCGGGAATACCGGCGACGTGGGAGATCGTGTCGCGCACCGTCCAGGTGGGTAAAGCCGGCATCGGCCGAGCCAGATCTTGGACCGTCAAGGTGCGCAGCAGAGCCGAGCAACTGGCCTGGGCGACCTGGTACAGATGGGCAATCGACGGTGCAGTAGTCATCGCTCCCGAAGTTAGGCCCCGAGGCTGCGGGCGTCGTGCTTGAGCGCCAAATCTGGCGTCAACGCGGCAACAACGACCAGCGGATGCAACGGATCCGCTCACCACTCGGACGACGTAGCTATCGTCACGGCCGAGCTCGGTCAGTGGCGCCGGCCGGTCGGCGGCCGCAGCTCAGGAGTAGAAGGGGTTCTCGCCGGTGGCGTGATCGGTGATGTCGGCGACCTTGTGGATGCTTTCGACCTGCTCGACGATGGTGGTCTGCACGCCTTCGAGCATCGTCATCCGGCTCATCGAGCAGCCGTGGCAACCGCCACCCATCGTCATGTAGGCAGTGCCCTCACCATCGTGGCCGGCGAAGGTGACAAAGCCACCGTGGGCGGCGAGCGCCGGGTTGACCTCGCCGGTGATGATCGCTTCGATCTCGGCCGAGACGGCATCGTCGTGGATGAGCCCCTCGGGACGCATCGACACCGGCTTGTTCGGATTCCGCAGGATCAGGCCTGTCGCCTCGGCATAGTCGAGCGTCGCCCCCTTGAGATTCTCCATGTCCTTGGCGGGGATGATCACCTTGAGCCCGTCGTGGGTACGGACCTCATCGGTGAACGCGGCCTTGGTGACGATGTCGAACGACAGGTCGTAGCGGAAGTCCTGCCCGGGCGACGAGATGATCTCGAGCCGCAGGCCCATTCGCTCGGCTTCGGGCTCATCGGCACGGAGCTCGATCAGCTTCGTCAACGCCTCGGGGGTCATCTCGATGATCGGTTCGCTCAAGGGCGCCGTGAAGCCCGCGGGCGCTCCCGAGGCGGCGGCCCCAGCCGCGAACGGCGAGACTTTTGTGGGTTCCTGGGCAGGTGCTTCGACGGCGCTCACAGCATCGACGCTATCGGCTGGGCCGTCCGGCGGAGGTACGTTCTGGTCTGCGGGGCTACGTTCTGGTCCATGGCCCACGATCACGCTGCCGCCCGGCCCACCCTCGATCCTCCGGCGTTCGTCAACCACCTGCGGGTCGAAACCGCCCGGTTCGCCGACGCCATCCGTCGAGGTCCGCTCGATGCCACGGTCACCGCCTGCCCCGGGTGGGACGTGCAACGGTTGACGGAG
The DNA here is from genome assembly GCA_963847945.1 of uncultured Actinomycetes bacterium. Classification (GTDB taxonomy): domain Bacteria; phylum Actinomycetota; class Acidimicrobiia; order Acidimicrobiales; family Ilumatobacteraceae; genus JANMJD01. Next base: position 155,235 of record CAWKBX010000017.1, on the reverse strand, counting down.
CACCTGACCTCAGTGCACATCTGGGCCCGGACCGCGGCGGCGACCGGTGAAAAGGTGATGTTCGCCGACCCGACTCCGCCCGCCGATGGTGACTATGCGGCGTGGTATCTCGAATCGGCGAACGCGTTGATCGCCGTACTCGACGGACTCGATCCTGACGCTCCGACGTGGCACATCTTCCCCGGTGAACGGGTCAATCGCGTGTGGCCGCGCCGCCAGTTGCACGAGACGATGGTCCATCGTTGGGACGCCGAGCAGGCGGTGGGTTCGACCACGGCGCTCGACCCGGTGTTCGCCGCCGATGGGATCGATGAGTACTTCGAGTTGATGCTCCCCCGCCTGATCAAACGCGCGGCGGGCGAAGGTTCGCCCGTCGCACTACCAACCACCAGTCTGCACGTTCACTGCCTCGATACGCCGGGAGAATGGCTTGCGGTGGTGGCCGACGGCGCACTGGTGATGACCCGCGAACACGCCAAGGGCGACGCCGCGTTGCGGGGTCGGGCCGAGGACATCTTGCTGCAGCTCTGGGGCCGCACGGTGGCCGACGGTGCCGTCGACATCGCCGGCGACCCGACCGCCGCCGCCCAGTGGCTCACCCTCGGCGGCCTGTAAACCAGATCCGGTGCCCTACCACTTCAGTGACGACCCGGGTGATGCACATTCAGCTGGCTTCGCGGCGATGATCTTCGATCCGCCCGTCAGCGGGTGAGTGGGCCGCCGCCGTCGCATTCGATGCGTTGGCCGGTGACGTAGCCGGCACCGGGGGAACAGAGCCACAGCACGACCGAGGCGACGTCGATCGGGCGGCCGACGTGGCCGAACGGGCTGATCTGCTCGAACACCGACAGGTCTTCCAGGTCCTTGCGGCCGGTCATCGCTCGGGCCAACCTCACGCCCATGTCGGTCTCGACGATGCCTGGGGCGACCACGTTGACATGGATGTTGTTGCGGCGCTCCTCCTTGGCCAGGGTCGCAGACAACGCTTCCATTGCCGCTTTGCCCATGTTGTACGGCGCCCCGTTGGCCGACATCGCCGAGGTGATTGACGACGAGATGAACACGATGTCACCGCGGCCTCCGGCAGCGCCGCCCGGGCCCGCATCGACGGGAGGGCGAAGCGGCACATCTGATGCGGGCCGATCGCGTGCGACGCCATCAACCGTTGCATCTCGTCCGCCTCGGTATCGGCCACCGACCGACCCTTCGAGGCGACGCCGGCGTTGCAGATCAGAATGTCGATCCCACCGAAGGCGTCGACGGCCGCCGTTGCCAGCGAGGCGCACTCCGCCGAGTCGTCGACCGACGCCGCGAAGGCCTGAGCGACACCTCCGTTGGCAACGATCGAGTCGACGGTTTCGGCCGCCGCCGCCGCATCGCGCCGGTAGTTGACCGCGATGGTCGCCCCCTCGGACGCCAGGAGCATCGAGATCCCGCGGCCGATCCCGCGGCCGCCGCCCGTCACGAGCGCGACCCGTCCATCCAACATGCCCATCAGATCCCCCTTTGGCGTACCGCTACCAACAGTGTCAACCTGCTCCTATGCAAGAAGGCAGCCGCAGGGCGATCATTGCCGCGTTCGTTGCCAATCTTGGTATCGCGATCGCCAAATTCGTCGGCTTCCTGATCACCGGCTCAGCCGGCTTGCTCGCCGAGGCGTTCCACTCGGCAGCCGACACCGGCAACCAGGGACTCCTGATGCTCGGTTCCAAGCGAGCCCGGCGCGAGGCAACACCCAAGCACCCGTTCGGCTATGGCCGCGAGCGGTACTTCTGGTCGTTCGTCGTCGCCCTCGTGCTGTTCAGCCTCGGTGGCATGTTCGCGATCTACGAGGGTATTTCGAAACTACAGCATCCGCATGAGACCGAGAATCTGGCGGTCGCCATCGGCATCCTCGTGTTCGCCATTGCCCTGGAGACCTTTTCACTGTTCACGGCCGTCAGAGAGGCCAACCATGTCAAGCCGAAGGGCACGTCGTGGTGGAACTTCATCCGCCATGCCAAGTCGCCGGAACTTCCCGTCGTCCTCCTCGAAGACTCGGCCGCCGAAGTCGGCCTGCTCCTCGCGCTCGGCGGCGTCGCGCTCTCGAAGGTGACCCACAATCCGCGTTGGGACGCCGTCGGCTCCCTGTCCATCGGCCTGTTGCTGGTGGCCGTGGCGTTCATCCTGGGCATCGAGATGAAGGGACTGCTGATGGGGGAGTCGGCGTCATCTGAACAGGAAGCGGCAATCGGCAGGGCGATGGCCGACCACGGCCAGGTCAACCACGTGATCCACATGCGGACTCAGCACATCGGGCCCGATGAGCTGCTCGTCGGCGCCAAGCTGGAGTTCAACCGAGACTTGAGCATCGAGGAACTCGCCGACGCCATCGACTCCGTCGAGGTCGATATCCGCCGGGCCGTGCCGATCGCGCGCATCATCTACCTCGAACCCGACATCCAACGCGACCCGGGGTGACAACGTCTACGTCGCCGCCTGACCGACTCGGCCGACTCGGGTCGATCGGTGGTATCCCGGCGATGATTGTGGCGATCCTGATCTTCGCGACCGGCTCGACGCTGGTGCGCAAGGTCCACGGCAACGGGGTGACGATCGCCTGTTACCGGTCGTTGATCGCCTCGGCCATCTGGCAGCTCTATATGGCCAGCCGCGGGCGCTACCTCACGTGGGCGACCATCCGCCGTGCCGGTCCGCTCGGGGCCCTGATGGGACTGAACATCGCCTGCTTCTTCGTTGGTGTGACGAAGACTTCGATCGCCAGCGCCGAACTGATCGGCACGCTCAGCCCGGTGGTGCTGTTGCCTGCCGGCGCGCTGATCTACAAGGAGAAGATCCCGTGGAGGGCACTCCCGTGGGGACTCGGGGCCCTCGTCGGGCTGCTGCTCGTGTTGTTCAATTCTCCCTCGCGAGGCCGGTCGTCGTGGACCGGAAACCTGCTGATCATCATCGCGGTGCTGTCGTGGTCGACGTATCTGCTGGTCTCGAAGAACCTCCGCAAGACGATCCCGGTGCCCGAGTTGATGTCGACGATGACCCTCGGCTCCGCAGTGGTCCTGCTACCCGTCGTGGCGATGAACAACTCATGGAACGGCCTTCCGGTACGAGGCCTCGGCTGGTTCGCCCTACTGGTCATGCTCGGCGGGGTCCTCGGCCAGGCGATGGTGTTGCTCGCCCAAAAGACCCTGCCGATCGCCACGATCTCGACGATGCAGGTGTCGCAGCCGGCGATTGCCGTGGTCAGCGCCTATCTGTTCCTCGACGAGTCGCTCCGTCCGATCCAGGTGGTCGGCATCGTGATCGTGATGATCAGCCTGTTGTTTTTCGCTCGAACCGCTCAACGAATCGCCCTGCGCGCCGCGATACCCGCCGATTGAGCCGAGCTTCGCCGAGCAGCTACGGTCGGCCCATGGAAGGCATCAAAATTGCGCTAGCTCATCTCGGTATCAGCGTCTACGACTTCGACCTCATGCTCGACTTCTACACCCGGGTGATGGGGATGGTGATCAGCGATACCGCTCCGCTGCCGTTCGACGGCGTGACGCGAATCGCCTTCCTCACCACCAGCCCGATCGATCATCACCAGTTGGTGTTGGTCGAGGGCCGCAAGGCCGAGGACATCCCCACCGACCCGCCGATGGGCGGCAGCCGCGGGAGCCAGTTGTTCCAACTGTCGTTCCGCCTGCCCGATTTGGCGACCATCCGGATGGTCAAGCGGCGAGTCGAGGCCGAGGGTCTGCACAACATGGTGCCGATGAATCACGGCAACGCCTGGGCGCTGTATGTGCGCGATCCCGAGGGCAACGCCTTGGAGTTCTTCGTCGATACCGACTGGTATGTGACCCAGCCGTGCGGGTTCCCGCTCGACCTGTCGAAGACCGATGACGAGATCATCGCCGAGACCCGCGAGTACTGCATGGCCCAGGCCGAGGTCACCCCGATGCCCGACTGGCAGGTCGCCCAAGCCGACAAGATCCGCGCCGCCCAACTCGCGCTGACGTAGACCGTCCATGGATCTGGGAATCGCCGGCCGCTGGGCCGTAGTCTGCGCGTCGAGCCAAGGGCTGGGGTTGGCCTGTGCTCAGGCCCTCCATGCCGAGGGGGTCAACGTCGTGCTCAACGGCCGCACCGCCGACAAACTCGCCGACGTCGACGCCGCGCTCGAGCGCCACCGGCCCGGCCGATGTACTGACGGTCGCCGCCGACATCACCACGGTTGACGGTCGCGCCGCCTTGCTCGCCGCCGCACCGACCATCGACATATTGGTGACCAACAACGTCGGCCCCAAGCCCGGGCGGATCGACGAACTGGCCGAAGAAGACCTGGAACGAGCCCTTGACCTGCACTTTCGCGCCCCGATTGCGCTGGTCAAGGCCGTGTTGCCGGGAATGATCGAGCGCCGGTTCGGGCGGATCGTCAACATCACCTCGGCGATGGTCAAGCGCCCAAGCGGCACGATGATCGCCTCGGCCGGGGCCCGCGCCGGGCAGAGCGCGGTGATGAAGGCGATCTCGGTCGACGTCGCCCGCCACAACGTAACGATCAACAACCTGCTCCCCGAGCGGATCGACTCCCCCCGCCAGGAATACATGGCCCACCAGGCAATGGACCGCCAAGGCATCACCTACGACATCGCCCGCCGCCAACAAACCGACTCGATCGCCGCCAGACGCCTCGGCCTTCCCTCGGAACTGGGCGCCGCCTGCGCCTTCCTGTGCAGCGTGCAAGCTTCATTCATCTCGGGCGTCCACCTCCACCTCGATGGCGGCAGCTACCCCGGCCTCGTGTGAGCGGCCCCGTCCGCGATCTGGACGCGATCTGGGCGCGACTTTCATCACGGGTGACAAGATCCGCGCCCAGATCTGTGTGAACCCAGGATTCGGTCAGCGGTCGGGCCGGCGAGCGGCCGGGAGGCACAACAACGTGCTGAGTGGCAACTTCCAGATCCCCCATGCGACCATCCTCGCAGGCCGCGCCGGTCGGGGCGACGTGAACAATTCGTCGCCCCGACGGGGTCGCTCTTGTAGTATGGGTACCCATATGAAGACAACCCTAGATATTGCTGATGGGCTGCTCATCGAGGCCAAGCGCGTCGCGGCCGAACGGCGGATCACCCTGCGGGCATTGGTCGAAGAAGCGCTCGAACGCACCCTCTTCGCCGAAGCCCACGAACCGAACTTCCGACTTCGAGATGCCAGCGTGGACGGACGTGGAGCCGCCGGATGGCACGAGTTGACCGATGACCAGCGCACGGCGGCGATGTATGGGGATCTGCCAAGCCTGATCACGGGCCGTCAGGATGCGGCATGATCGCGGTCGACACCAACGTCCTCGTCTACGCCCACCGGGTCGATTCCCCACTCCACGAGACCGCGAAGCACGCCGTCACCGCGCTGGCAGAGGGCTCACGCGTGTGGGCGATCCCCTGGCCGTGTGTTCACGAGTTTTACACCGTGGTCACCCACCCCAAGGTCTACGTCCCCGCGTCAACCCGGCTGCAGGCGACCGAGCAGCTTCAAGCCTGGGCGGCATCTCCCATGCTCCGATTTCTGGCGGAAGTCGATGGCCATCTCGACCGACTGTTGACGATCTGTGACGCCGGCAACATCGTCGGGCCCAAGGTGCACGACGCACGGATCGCCACGATCTGCCTCACGCACGGAGTCGAGCACCTGATCACCATCGATCGGGACTTCAGCCGGTTCCCGCAGCTGGTCACCAAGGCCCCGTTCGCATGACCAGTCCGACATCCCGCCCGTCGTCTGCAATACCCGCGCGGACCGAACGCCTGACGATCGAACCGATCGTCATTGAAGACGCCGCCGAGTTGTTCGCCGCCCTCGATCATCCCGACGTCGGCACGTACATCGGCGGACCGGAGATGACCACCGTCGAAGCACTGAAAACTCGTATCGGGCAGCTGCTCGAAGGCTCTGGTCGGGCCGAGGAGCGGTGGCTGAACTGGGTGGTCCGGCTCACCTCCACCGACGAGGTGATCGGGCGGTTGGAAGCGACCGAATACGGCGCATGGGGCGAGGTCGCCTACGTGTTCGATCCTCGCCGCTGGGGTCACGGCTATGCCGTCGAGTCCGCCGGGTGGATGATCGACCACCTGCGGGCCATGGGCGTCGGTGAGTTGTGGGCGGCGATCCACCCCGACAACGCTCACTCGCTGCGGCTGATCGAACGACTCGGTTTCATCGAAGTCCCCCCGCCACCGACGAGACCGGTCGGTTCCTACGACGAGGGAGACCTCGTGTTCGTCCGGGGACGCTGACCGGTACGCTGCCAGGCGACAACCGAAATGGGGAGCTCGGAGGGATCCGCCGGGCTGAGAGGGTGGCCGCCGTCACCGACCCGAGAACCTGATCTGGGTAATGCCAGCGGAGGGAGCCACATGGTCACCACGGCCATCATCGTCATCGGGGGAGACCCCCCGCCCGTCTCGATCGTTTCGGTGTTACCCACCGAGCGCTTCGTGATTGCCGCCGACTCCGGTTACGACCACGCCGTTGCCCTCGGTTTGACAGTCGACCTGCTCGTCGGCGATCTCGATTCGATCAGCGCGGCGGGCCTGACCGAGGCTCGGCGATCGCGCACCACTATCGAGGAGCATTCCCCCGACAAGGACGCCACCGACACCGAACTCGCCCTCGCTGGTGCTGCGAAGCGAGGATATGGCCAGGTCATCGGCGTCTTCGGTGGCGGCGACCGACTCGACCACGCCCTCGCCGCGTTGTTTGCCTTCACCGCGCCGCGCCTCGCCGGTCGACACGTCACGCTGTGGTGGGCTGACACCCGCATCGTCGTGCTGCACGACGGCGACAACATCGAACCGACCGGGTCCCCGGGCGAACCGTTCAGCCTGCTCCCCCTCCACGGCCCCGCCACCGGAGTCGACATCGTCGGGGCGCTCTACCCGCTCACCGACGCCGATCTCGACGCCGGATCGTCGCTCGGCGTCAGCAACCTCTTCGGACCCACCCCGAGCGTCATTCGCCTCGGAACCGGCACCGTCATCCACATCACCCCCCACGCCCTGTCGAAAGGCGACCAATGAACCCCCTGCGTCACCGCTCCCCGATCCTCGCCACCCTGGCCTGCTTGCTCGCCGCGGCCTGCTCCTCGTCGCAACCAGCCGACAACTCCGAGACGTCCCTCGCTCCGGCGACGCGGGAGACGACTCCGGCAACCGTCGACGCCATCGCCACGACGGCCGTCGGCACGCCGGCCACCACCGTCAATGCGGTCGCCCCCGCACCGACCAACGTCACCCTGCTCGCCTACGACGCGTTCGTCGAGCCCGCCGCGCTACAGGCCTTCACCGCCAAGACCGGCATCACCGTCACCGTCGCCCGCGCCGGTGATACCGGGACGATGGTCAACAAAGCCCTGCTCACCAGGGGCAATCCCGAGGGCGACGTGCTGTGGGGGATCGACAACACCCTGTTGTCGCGAGCGCTCGACGAGGGCCTCTTCGAGCCGTACGCCGCCACCGATCTCGCCGCCATCGACCCTCAGCTGACTGCCCTGGTCCCTGGCCACGAAGTCACCCCGGTCGACACGGGCGATGTGTGTCTGAACTACGACATCGCCTGGTTCGCCGAGCATCAACTCGCCCCGCCCACGGGCTTCGTCGACCTGATCACCGCGCCGTACAAGGACCTGCTGATCGTCGAAAACCCGGCCACGTCCTCGCCGGGATTGGCCTTCCTGATGGCGACGATCGCTGCCTACCCGAACGGCGAATGGGAGAGCTACTGGACGAACTGCAGGCCAACGGCCTGACCATCGTCGACGACTGGGACACGGCCTACTACACCGAATTCACCGCCGGTGGCGGGGGCGGAACCCATCCGATCGTCGTCAGCTACGCGTCGAGTCCCCCGGCAACGATCATGTTCGCCGAGGAACCCAAGCCGACCACCCCGACGATCGGGACCGTCGAGTCGACCTGCTTCCGCCAAGTCGAGTTCGCCGGCGTGTTGCAAGGCACGAAGAACCAGGCCGCGGCCCACTCGTTGATCGACTTTCTGATCTCGGCGGAATTCCAGACCGAACTCCCCGAGACCAATTTCATCTATCCGGCCCGGACCGGGGTCGTCCTGCCCGAGTTGTTCACGAAGTTCGCCGCGCCGGCGAACGCACCGCTGACCCTGCCGCCCGACGAGATCGCCCGCGAACGCGACGGCTGGATCGAACAGTGGAACCTGATCGTCCTCGACTGACGGCTGGAGCCCGGCGATGACGAGACGCGACCCCGCTCAACAGTCGATCGTCGTCAAGCTGGCGGCGATCCCCGTCGTCTTCGTGATCACCTTCTTCGGATATCCCCTGGTCAAAGTCCTGATTCGGGGAGCCGCCGGCGATGCTTGGCGGACCCTGGCCACCGATCCATCGTTGCGCCGCATCCTGTGGTTCACGTTCTGGCAGGCCGTCGTCAGCGCGGTGCTGACCGTTGTCGCCGGGATCGGACCGGCGTTCATTCTCGCCCGTCGCAGCTTCAGCGGCCGCCGAGCGCTGCTCACCCTCGTCACCGTGCCGTTCGTGCTGCCAACCGTCGTCAGCGGCATCGGGTTCCTGTCGCTGCTGCCGGCCGCCGCGCACCGCACGGTCTGGGCGGTACTCGCCGCCCATGTCTGGGTCAACCTCGCCCTCGTCATCCGCGGGGTCGGCGCGGCGTGGGAGCAACTCGACCCCGATCTCCAATCCGCGGCGGCGACGCTCGGAGCGTCGCCGTGGCTGACATTGCGTCACGTGACGTTGCCGCTGCTCCGCCCAGCCATCGTCTCGGCCGCATCTCTGGTGTTCCTGTTCTGTTTCACCTCGTTCGGGATCATCCGACTGGTTGGAGGACCGCGCCAACGGAGCATTGAGGTGGAGATCTGGCGGCGGGCGACGCAGTCGTTCGACCTGCCGGTGTCCACCGCACTGGCCATCGTCCAAGTGGCCGTCGTGATCGCCGTCCTCGTTCGCGGGAGCCGCGCCAGATCGGCCCCCCTACAGAGTGGACGGCGAACACCAACCACTCTCACCCGACTCGACCGGGTTGCCCTGACCGTGCTCACGGCCGTCGTCGTCGCGCCGATCGGGGCGATCGTCGTCCAGTCGCTTCACCCCGCCCCCGGACGCTGGGGGTTTGCCGCCTGGCGGGCGTTGCGACCCGCGTCGTCGATCGACGGACGCCCCGCACTGGTCGAGCATCCGCTCGGCACCCTGGCCTCATCTCTGCGGATCGCCGCGGTCGCCGCCCTGATCGCCGTCGTCCTCGGCACGCTCGCCGCCCTGGCGATCGGCCGAGCACGGCGATGGGGCCGCTGGCTCGACACCGGTCTCACCGTGCCGCTTGGCGCGTCGGCGGTCACCGTCGGGCTTGGGCTGATCATCTCGTTCGACCGTGGCTGGTATGACCTGCGCGGCAACTGGTTGTTGATCCCACTCGGACAGGCCGTCGTTGCCCTTCCGGTCGTGCTGCGCATCGTCGGCCCGGTGATCAGATCGATCCCGACCGATCAACGCCATGCCGCTGCCGCGCTCGGAGCGCCGCCGTGGAGCGTGATCCGCCATGTCGATCTTGGGATCGCGAGACGGGCGATCGGGGCGGCCGCCGGGTTCGCCGTCGCCATCTCCCTCGGCGAGTTCGGGGCGACCAGCCTGCTCACCCGCACCGGCACCCCCACCGCGCCGATCGCCATCGCCCGTCTGCTCGGCCGTCCATCGCCGCTCAACCTCGCCTCGGCCTGCGCACTGGCCGCCCTGCTCGGCGCGCTGGTCATCGTCGTGCTCGCCATCGTCGACCGTTGGCGGGAGGCCACCAATGCCACCTTCTAGCGCCGAGTTGGCCACTCCCGACTCGGGGCTTCGGGTCGAGCGCGTGTCGGTGACGTTCGGCCAACGCCGGGTGCTCGACAACCTCTCGCTCACCGTCCCTGCGGGGCAGACCCTGGCCCTGCTCGGCCCGAGCGGGTCGGGCAAGAGCACCCTGCTGCGGGTCGTCGCCGGGCTGATCACCCCCGACTCAGGCACGGTGAGCTGGGGTGATGTCGATCTGACCGGCGTCGCCACCCATCGTCGCAACGTCGGCATGGTCTTCCAGGACGAACAACTCTTCGCCCACATGGGCGTCGGGGCCAACATCGAGTTCGGCCTGAAAATGGCCAAGGTTCCCGCCGCCGACCGTCGCATCCGCGTCGTTGAACTGCTCGATCTCGTCGGCCTGCAGGGCTTCGCCGAACGACGGGTGACCGATCTCTCGGGCGGCGAGGCCAAACGCGTCGCCCTCGCCCGGGCCCTGGCCCCGCGGCCGCGAGTGCTCCTGTTGGACGAACCCCTCACCGGCCTTGATCGTGACCTGCACGACCGCCTCGCCGCCGAGATCCGCGAGATCCTCCACGCCACGGCGACGACGGCGATTCACGTGACCCACGATTCCGAGGAAGCCGAGATGGTCGCCGACCGCACGATGCGGTTGACCACCGCCGAGCTTCCGTAGCGGCCGGGCTACCGTCGTCGCCCATGAGAGTCGGATTTCTGGGCACCGGTTGGATCGCGTCGTACCACTCGAAGTCGCTCCGCCGCAGCGGCGTCGACATCGAACGCGCCGGGTGCTACGACCCCGACCGAGCGCGGGCCGAGGCGTTCGCCGCAGCGAGCGGACACGCGGTCTGCAGCTCCGAGGCCGAGGTACTCGACGGTTGCGACGCGGTCTACATCACCACCTGGACCTCGGAGCACCCCCGACTGGTCGCCGAGGCCGCCGCGCGCGGATTGGCGATCTTCTGCGAAAAACCCCTGGCCACCAACATCGCCGACGCCGAGACGATTTTGGCAGTGGTCGCCGCGGCCGGCGTCACCAACCAGGTCGGCCTGGTGCTGCGCCACTCCCCCGCATACCTGTGGGCTCGACAGCTGATCGACGACCCCACCGCCGGTCGGGTGATGACGGTCGTGTTTCGCGACGACCAGTTCATCCCCACCCAGGGCCACTACGCCTCGGATTGGCGAGCCGACGCGGCCCGGGCCGGTGCGGGGACGTTGTTGGAGCACAGCATCCACGACATCGACATGCTCAGTTTTCTGGTCGGCTCGCCGATCATCGATGTATCGGCGCGGCAGGCCAACTTCCACGGGCACCCCGGCATCGAGGATGTGTTCAACACCGCGTTCGGGTTCGCCAACGGCGCGTCCGGAACGTTGACCTCGCTGTGGCACGACAACCTCGCCCGGCCGAGCCTGCGGCGCATCGAAGTGTTCTGCGAACGGCGGTTCATCGCCATCGACGGCGACGACTGGTTCGGCCCGGTGACCTGGACCGATACGGACAGCACCACCGGCTCGCTGGCCGGGGACGCCCTCGTCGTCGCCACCGCTTCGCTCCTCGACGGCGACCCCAGCCCCGACGCCGCCTTCATCGCCGCGGCAACCGCCGGGCAGCCCGCCTTCCCCGACTTCGCCGTCGCGGTCGACGCCCACCGCGTCGCCGACGCGATGTATCGCAGCGCTCACGCCGGCAGCCAACCGGTGGTGGTTGCCCGGCCGCGACCGACGGTCGAGATCGTCTCGCTCGCGGCAGCCGAGACCCACGATGTGCGGATGCGGGTCCTGCGTGCCGATACGCCATCGACCGATCCTCGCTATGCGCAAGACGAGCTCGCCGACACCTGGCATCTCGGCGCCCGGATTGCCGGGCGGCTCGTGGGTGTTTCCACCTGGGCTCCCGAACCCTGGCCCGCCGACCCTGAGACTTCGGCGGTGAGATTGCGTGGTATGGCCATCGATCATGCCGCGCAAGGCACCGGTGCCGGCGCCGCGCTGCTGCGGGCCGGCATCGCCCGATCCCGGGCCACCGGGGGCCGTTTGGTATGGGCCAGCGCCCGCGACTCGGCCCTCGGTTTCTACGAACGCGCCGGTTTCGAAACTGTCGGCGAGATGTTCATCGACGAACCCACCGGCATGCCCCACCACTACATCGTCCTGCGGACGTAACTCCCGTGGTTGCGGGCCTGACGAGGTCGAGCCCATGCTGATTTTGCCGGTCGCGCCGACCCTCGGCACACATCGCGTCCATGTCTGCGACCCCGGCATCCCAGGAGCTCCGCCGCCGCGCCCGCGTGCTGCGCCACAACGCCCAACAACTCGACCATGCGTTGATCTTCAGCGTCAGACAACGGGCCGACTCGGGCACGTGGATTGGCCCCGTTGCTGACCACTTCCTTGCCGAGCTGCAACACTCGACCAACCAGGTGGACCTTGCCGTCGATGGCCTGAAGGTCGTTGCCCGCAGCCTCGAACGACAAGCCGATCAGCTCGAGGCGACAGCCGCCGTTGTCGCCGCGCCGGCTGGAAGCCCGAGCTGATGGGCAAGGTCGCCTTTAGCCCTGAACGAATCGACAGTCTCCGTGCCGCGCTGTTGGCTGGGCTGAACCAACTCGACGATCTACGTCCATCTGACCGAGCCGCCGACGACGAGGCCCGTTTGATCGACTGTGTGGTTGAGCGCCTCAGCCAGTGGTACCCCGTGCTCACGGCAGTGAGCAACTCGAACGTGCTCAGCCACTATCAGCCAAAGGGACCGCCTAGTGGCATCGATTCGGCGGCAAACCCGAGACGCACTCCGCCACCGGGCAGCCATCAACCCCCGGCAGGTCCGCTACTTGACGGACTCGACGATCTGAAAACGGTTGCCGAGGAGATCGCCCTGCAGATGGTCGATGGGAACTACGCGGACCTGTTGTCGGACGAGAACCTGCGATGGCTCAACGACATGATCAGCCGCATCCTCGCCGATCCTGCCGCCCGCCAGGTCTTCATTGACACTCTGGGCGAGGAGGGCATGATTCTTCTGCTCGACAACATGGCCATCCGGTGTCATCAGCTGTCATTGGACGGCGACTACGACGGCGTCAGCATCGTGGAAGGCCTCTGGGCCCAGCTGGGTGCAGCGCTCGACACATACGCTCGGCAATCGGGAGCGAGGGTCGATCGCGACGCCGTGCTGAACAGTTCCGATGCCACGGCGGCGGCTCACATGATCGCGGCAATGACTCTGCTCCCTGAGGAGTTGGCCCGTCTCACCAAACTCGTCCTCGAACGAACGCTTGATCCGATGGCGTACTTCCAGCCCGTCTATGCCGGGGCTGGTCTGACCCCCGCCGACATCCTTCTCCCCAAGCTTGCCGCGAGCCCGGCGGCCAGTGTCTCGTACCTCAAGCAGATCGGCGACAATCTCCATCTTCTTTTCGTCGTTTCGGGCGGAAAAGCCGCCGTTCCCGCCATCATTCTGAACGCCACCGACCCCGCCCGCGCATCGGTCGAACAGGCGGGAGCAATCGTCGTGCGAGTCTTTCGCTATCTCGATCGGGGGATCCCCGAGTTCTGGCGAGGCGAGAACGACCTGGCGTTCTTGGCCAAAGCGGTCATCTGGCACCCATTCAAGTTCGGTGGAGAACTTGACCAATGGGGATGGACGGAATCGGACATCGTCGCCGCCCTCGAGCTCGTCCTGAAGTCCCCGACAGGAGCCCAGGCGCTCAAGGACGCCACCTGGAATCTCGGGCTTGACGATGTCGATCTCAGCAACGCCATCGAACGCGACAGGTTCTTTCGCGAGGTGACGATCTTCGTGACCCGGATCCTGGACCTGTACCGCGACCAGGAGATCCGCAACGCAGCGGGCAACCGCGATGGCTTCGACTTGGTCTTCGGCATCGTCGATGGAGTCACATCAGTCATCGTCGCGGCGGCAATCCCGGTTGGACCAGCCGCTGGTTTCGCCGTCGACTTCGCCCGCGGGCTGGTCGTGGATTGGGTCAAGTCGGTGTGGGAGTCGAACGGTCTCGCCGGCGCACCCCCCGACATCCGAGAGATCAGTACCCGGGCCTCGGTGGATCGAGATACGAACTCCGCGCTGCTCGCCGGTGTCATGGTGGCCGAGGCGTTCTTTGGCATGTTGGCCATCGGCTTGATCGATCCGAGGAAACTGGCCCCGAACGACCGCACTCCTCCTCAGCCCCACATCCCCAAACCCGGCGCACCTTCGTGCGCGGGGGCTCAATACGAGGAGGAACTCGCGAAGTGGGTGGAACGTCTCCGTGCTGCCGACGTCGACCCGGAAGTCATTCTCACCCTCTACCAAGCCGCTGGGATCAACGGCACCGGGCTGACAACCGGCAACTGCACCGACATCCACAAGACCCCGGTTCCCGGCTGAGATGATCGAGTTCGAACCGTGCGACCAGATCTCAACGACGGCTAGCCGATCACGCCCAGGTGATCTTTTCGAGTCCTTCGACCTCGTAGCGGCCCAGTAGCCAGGCGGTTCGGCGAGCGGGGGTGAGGGCGAGGGCGGCGGGGGGCAGGTTGGTCATGCCCATTGGACGGCGACTGGCCCAGGTTTTGGTCTCCCGGTCGAGCTCGCGACGGACGTAGCCGGTTGACCAGTCGTCGATGGTGAAATCGGGGATTCCGAGATCGGCGTGGTGGACTTCGACCTCGCGCCAGCGGCGGAACGGTAAGTCGGCGATCAGCATCTCCTCGGCGAGTGGTGAACGAGCTCGGCCATCCCACGCCGGCTCGGTCGCCGCCTCCCATGCGGCTTCCAATCGGTCGATGGACTCTCGCAGGTCGGCGACGAGATCGGCGATCCGACGGTGGGCTCCGAACTCGATGTCGCTACTGCGTTGGGCGACGCCACCCGGATATTGATCACCTACCTCGCCGCGGACGGCGGCCGCGAACAGGCCGATGTGGCTGTCGGCATTGCGGGCCAGATGGGTGAGCACGTGGCCCCGGGTCCAGTCGGGCAGGAGCGACGGGGCCGACGCATCGGCAGAGGTCATCGTCTCGACCGTGGCCAGCAGCCGTTGGTGGGCGGCCGTAGCGCCGACGATGGTCTCGGTCCGCGTACGTTGATCGATCACTCGCCCACGATAGGCGCCCTCGAACAAGCGCCGGGAGAGGCGCGGCAGAGTTAGCCGCGAATCGGGCAGGATGGAACCATGCAACTCGGGATGATCGGCCTTGGCCGGATGGGCGCCAACATGGTGCGCCGCCTCATGAACGACGGCCACGTCTGTGTGGCCCACGATGTCAACGCCGCCGCGGTCACTGCGATGGCCGGTGAGGGGGCCGTGCCGGCGCTGACCTTGGAGGAGTTGGTCGCCCAACTCGACGCGCCGCGGCACCTATGGATCATGGTTCCTGCGGCGTTCGTCGACTCGACGATCGAACGGCTCGCCCCGCTGCTCAGTACGGGTGACACGATCATCGACGGGGGCAACTCGTGGTACCACCATGACGTCGATCGCGCCGGGCCGCTTGCCGCGCAGGGCATCCACTACCTCGATGTCGGTACGTCGGGCGGCGTGTTCGGGTTGGAGCGCGGTTACTGCCTGATGATCGGCGGTAGCCCCGACTCGGTCGCCGAAATGGCTCCGATCTTCGACACATTGTCACCGGGATTGGGTGAGATCGACCGCACGCCGGGCCGAAGTGGCGAGCCGTCGACGGCCGAGCGCGGCTGGTTGCATTGCGGGCCGGCGGGGGCCGGGCACTTCGTCAAAATGGTCCATAACGGCATCGAGTACGGGCTGATGGCCGCCTACGCCGAGGGACTGAACGTGCTGGCCAAGGCCGGTATCGGGGCGGCCGGCCACGCCAAGGACGCCGAGACTGCTCCGCTCGCCAACCCGGAGTACTACCAGTACGACCTCGACCTGTCGGCGATTACCGAGTTGTGGCGCCGGGGCAGTGTCGTGTCCAGCTGGCTACTCGACCTCACCGCCGCGGCGCTCGTCGAAGACCCGCACCTCGATGCCTTCGAAGGCAACGTCAGCGACTCGGGTGAGGGCCGCTGGACAGTGCAGGCGGGCATCGACGAGGGCGTACCGACCCCGGTGTTGGCCGCCGCGTTGTATCAGCGGTTCTCATCGCAGGGACGCTCGGATGTGGCCGACAAGGTGCTCTCGGCGATGCGCGCCCAGTTCGGCGGGCATGCCGAGAAGAAGCACGGGACGAAGTAATGCAGCCTGTGGCCGATGCCCTCGTGCTCTTCGGAGCGACGGGCGATCTCTCGAAGAAGAAACTGTTCCCGGCGCTGTATCACATGGAACGCCGGGGCCGACTCTCGACGCCGGTGATCGGCGTGGCCCGCAGCGACTGGACCGACGACGGGTTCCGCCAGCACGCCCACGACTCGATCATCGCCGCAATCCCCGACGCCGCGGCGGCGACCATCGACGCGTTGTGCGCCCGACTCGACCTGATCGCCGGAGACTATTCCGCCCCCGAGACGTGGGCCGAGCTCCGTGCCACTCTCGACAAACACCACAGCACGCAGGCCGTGTTCTACATGGCGATTCCGCCGACGATGTTTCCGACGGTTGCCACTTCGCTCGCCAACGAAGGATTGAACGCCCGCGGGCGAATCGTCGTCGAGAAGCCGTTCGGTCGCGACCTCGCCTCGGCCCAGGAATTGAACGCCACCCTGCACGCCGTGTTTCCCGAGGAGCGGATCTTCCGCATCGATCACTATCTCGGCAAGGAAAGCGTCGAAGACCTGCTGGTTTTCCGATTTTCGAACACGCTGCTCGAACCGGTGTGGAACCGCAACTATGTGCGCAGCGTGCAGATCACGATGTCGGAGACGATCGGGGTCGAGGGCCGCGGCTCGTTCTACGACTCGGTCGGGGCGATGCGCGACATCGTCCAGAACCACCTGCTGCAGGTGGTCGCGCTGCTGGCGATGGAGCCGCCGGTCGGCCCTGAGTCGCAGTACCTGCAGGATCGAGAAGGTCAAGGTGCTCACGGCGATGCGCCCGATCTGCTGCGACCGCCTGGTCCGCGGCCAGTACCGGGGCTACCTCGACGAGCAGGGTGTCGCCGACGGATCGACGGTCGAGACGTATGCGGCCGCCCGGTTCGAGATCGACTCGTGGCGCTGGGCGGGCGTCCCGTTCTACGCCCGGGCCGGCAAGGCATTGGCCGGCGCGGCGACCGAGGCCGTGATCGAACTGCGCGAGCCACCGCGGATGTTGTTCGACGAGGCCGGTGGCCCGCCCCCTGGCCGCAACCTGATTCGTCTACGGCTAGGCAAGCAAGACGGGGTCACCTTCACCCTGCAGGCCAAGACCCCCGGACCTCACCTCGACAGCCAGGACATCGACGTCTCGGTCGACTTCGCCGCCGCGCTTGGCGAGCGCCGGGAGGCCTACGAGCGCCTGATCGACGACGCGATGGCGGGCAATCCGCGCCGCTTCGCTCGGCAAGACATGGTCGAGCAGACCTGGCGGATCATGCAACCCGCTCTCGACGACCCTGGCCCGGTGCACTCCTACGAGCGGGCCTCCTGGGGGCCCGCCGAAGCCGAGGCGATCATCAACGACGGCACCTGGCTCCCGGTGACGAGCACCTGAGCGAGCGCGCCGAAACGCCACAACCGACAGGATCAGCCCGCGGGCGGTTCGAATCCGAGGAGTGGGTTGGCCGGGAAAACGTTTTCCGGGCGCAGTTCGAAGCTCGCCCGGTGGATCGGCATCGTCGGCAAGTCTTCGGAACGCACGATGTGATGGAAGCCAACGGTGAACCAGGCGACCAGGTCGGCATCGACGACCGGGCGTTGGGCGCCGACCCAGACCGGCAGCCCATCCTCGGGCGCCCCTCCGTTGGGCAGGGTCCGCCCACCGGCGAACAGCTGCGTGGCGTCGTAGGCGGTCACCCACAACGGGTTGGCCGACCAGGGGGCGCGGACCTGACCCGGATCGTCGGCAACCACCAGTGGAGTGGCCATCGCCCCCAGGGGATCGATCACGTAGGCCGGGCGTTGGCCAAGCGGGTTGGTGGTCGCCGCCTCGACCCGCCAGACGTTGCTGCCGGGAGCACCCGGAGCTGCCAGCGGACCCTCAACCCCGATGACCTGGTCGGATGTCTGCCACACACTCGTCCGCCCCTGGTCGTCGGCCACCGGGACTGCCGTCAGTCGACGATCGACGAAACGGTTCGCCGGGCCACCGACATCGAGGTCGAGACGGAAGTTGATGAAGTGATCGTGGTTGACCCCCACCAGGTTGGGGCCGACCAGCGCGCCGTGCTGATGATCAGGGGACGCCTCGAATGCCGCCTGGTCGGGGGTGTCGACCGTTCGTTGCAGCACGACACCGGCCGCGGCGACGTCGAAGCGAATCGAGCCATCGAGGCCGAACACGGCATCGACGAGATAGTCGTAGTTCCCGACCGTCGAGATCGATCGGGCGACCAACTCCGTTCCCCCGGCCGCCCCGACCGTCGCCAACCCGAGGTCGCCACCGGCGTGACGCCACGAGGGCGTGCCGGTCGGCCGTTCGAAGAGACACATCGCCCGGGCCAGGGTGTTGACATCGCCGAAGTCGTTGACCACCGCCCCGGAGCCGAAGATCGCCGTCGTCGGGCAGTCGATGCCAGGTTGCAGCTCCGACATCGTCGTCCCGAGACCGAACTCACCGGCGTCGAGGAACGTGCGCCACGACCAGGCGGGATCGGGATGTTGATACGGCACGTACAGGTCTGACATCGACGCCTCATAGAGCACCGGCACGCGGCCCGTGCCGACGTCGAGCGACACGTCGTTGAGGATCATCCCGACCCGTCGGTCAAGGCGCCAGCGGAAGTTCCAGCCCGCCCACTGCGCCGATGAGCCGGTCACCGTGACGTTCGGTCCGTTCGGCGCGGCGATCTCGATCGGCACCAGCGCGGGCCGCGTCGCGGCCACCGGGGCGGCCGACGAGGTGACAGAGCCCGGCAGGCTGTCGACCACCGAGAGGACCGCGGCCGTGTCGACATCAACGGTGGCGACCAACCCTTCGATCGGACGCGACCAGAACGTCGAACCAGCCCCCTCCTCGGCATAGCACGAGACCCGCAAGAGACGTTTACCCACCTCATCGGGGGTCCGAGCGGCGCCCGGGCTGAACGCATAGCAGATCGCGGCGTTCGGCTGAATCCCTCGGGCATCAAGGGCCCGAACGATGTCGATGTCGTTCTTCGCCGCGTTGATCGCCGCGCTGAACTCGTCGGTGACATACCCCGGAATGAGATTGGGGGCCGGGGCCGACGACACCACGGTTCGACCGCTGATGTCGACGACCGCCTCGGTGACGGAACCACTCCCGACGTCGTGCAGCACCACGTCGGCGGCACGGGCCAGCAGCCCACCCGGCTGCCACCCGATGACCGACGCCTTGTCGGGCGGATGGAGCCCGACGTAGGGATAGCGCGTCGTGTCGGTCACCAGCCCGGCCGTCGTCAGCACCTCGCGCATCACCGCCAATTCCGCTGCGGTGAGCCCATCGAGCGGGTGCGGATCGGCGGGGAGCGGCTCAACGATCGTCGTGCCAAGACCGAGGTCATCGCCACTCGGTACGGTGGTCGCCGCGTCGTCGGGGACCGTCACCACGCTGACCGACGAGGTGGCGACCTGCGAGGTCGGCAGCGACTCAGTCGAGAGCGGAGCGGTGCTACCGCCTCCCGAGCAGCCGACGAACAACGCCACAACCGCGAGGGGACCGATCAGTCGTTGAAAACACCTCATCAGGAGACGCAACTCGCCATTCGATCGACGACTTCATCGAGGATCGCTCTTGACGTAGCCAGGTTGACCCGGACGAACGAACGGCCGGAATCGCCGAAGTTGGCACCGCGATTGAGTTCGACGCCGGCCCGGGAGAACACGTCGTACGGCTCCTCGTCGAACCCGAGCGCAGAGCAGTCGAGCCAGGCCAAATACGTCGCCTCGGGTATGCGGTAGCGCACCTCGGGCATTGCCTGCGCCAGTCGATCGGCGAGCCGATGACGCTGCCCACCGAGATGATCGACGACAGCAGCCAACCAATCGTCGCTCTGCGTCCACGCGGCGTGTGATGCGGCGACGCCCGCCAGGTTGGGCATGCCGAGCAGGTGATTGGGCAGCTCGGCAATCGCCGACCGCAGCGCGGCGGGGCCGACATGGGCCACCGCCCACCGCAGACCGGCCAGGTTGAACGCCTTCGATGCCGAGTTGATCGTGATCGTCCGCGCCGCCGTTGCCGGCGACAACGACGCGATCGGGATGTGGACCTCGGGTGCGTAGACCAGGTCGGCGTGGATCTCGTCGCTGATGATCAGCAGGTCGTTCGCATCGGCGATGGCGGCGAACGACTCCAACTCGTCGCGGCGGTACACCCGACCGGTCGGATTGTGCGGGTGGCACAACAGCAACACTTTGGCCTGCTCACGGGCAATCGTCGCAGCCAACTCCTCGTGATCCCATGCCCACCCGCGGGCATCGGGACGGGCCGCGACCTCGACGACTCGGCGGCCGGCGTACCCGCCGCAGCTCAGGAACGGCGGGTAGATCGGCGTCAGCATGACGATGCCATCGCCCGGTTTGGTGGCCAGATGGAGGGCCAACTGGATGCCTTGGACCACCTCGGAGAGTTCGATCACCTCGTCGGCCGGCGGAGTCCAGCCGTAACGGGTCGTCATCCGCTCGACGAAGACGTCGATCATCGCCGAACGTCCCCCGACCGACCACGCCGGGTATCCGACATCGCCGATGTCGAGCAGGTCACGCAACGCCGCGGCAATGGGCGGGGCGATGGCGAAGTCCATGTCAGCAACCCATGCCGCCAGCCCATCGGGACCGACCTTGCTCCACTTTGCACCCGGTCGTTGGCGGGCGGCCGCCGCCGTGATGGTGTCGAAGTCATAGACGGTCATCGCGGAGTTCCAAACATCACCCGGCGAGGCTACGTGAACCAGCCGCCGGGCCACGCCCGAGTGGCCCCGCCGCCTAGTCTGGGGCGCACTGTCGACGGCCTGGGGAGGTTGTGTGAAGTCGATCTGGTTCCACCTCATGCCGTATCCGGAGCTGCCGGAGCATTTCACCCGTGATCACCGCTCGGTATGGGTCGACATCGACCCGGCGTTGTTCGACGCAGGGGTCGCCCACCGGGCCTACAACGACTACATCGACGAGTTGGAGTTCGCCGCCGCCTGCGGGTTCGACGGGGTCGGCGTCAATGAGCACCATGCCAACGCCTACGGGATGATGCCGAGCCCGAACATCATTGCCGCCACTCTCGCCCGCACCTGCCCCGACGTGGCGATCGTCGTGATGGGTGACTCGGTGGCGCTCTACAACCCGCCGACCCGGGTCGCCGAGGAATTGGCGATGCTCGACTGCATCACCAACGGGCGGATGATCGCCGGGTTCCCAGTCGGCACTCCGATGGACACCCTGTTCGCCTCGGGGCTCAACCCGATGACACTGCGCGAGCGCTACCACGAGGGGGTCGATCTCATCCGCCGGGCATGGACGGCACCAGAGGTGTTCTCGTTCAACGGCCATTACACCAAGCTCCGCTACGTCAACGTGTGGCCGCGCCCGGTGCAGCAACCCCACCCGCCGATCTGGATTCCCGGCGGTGGTTCGGTCGATACGTGGCAGTGGTGCGCCGAGGAAGACCTGGTGTACCTGTATCTGTCGTACTTCGGTTACAAGGCCGCCCAGCGCACCATGCAGGGCTTTTGGAGCAAGGTGGCCGAGTTGGGCAAGGACCCCAACCCGTTCCGCGCCGGGTTCGCTCAGTTCTTCGGGGTCGCCTCGTCGGAACGCGAGGCCCGCGAGTTGTACCGCGAACCGGCCGAGTACTTCTTCAACCGCTGCCTGCATGTCTACGCAGGGTTCGCCGATCCCCCGGGTTACAAGACGCCGGCGACCGTTCGCTCGGGGGCCGAAGGGATGGTCGAGCGGGCCGCCCGGGAGGCGACGGCGCGAGCGGAATCCGCCGCCACCGGTCTGGCCCATGGAGTATCCGGAGGGAAGCCCGGGATGAGTTTCGACGACATGATCGAGCAGGGCTATGTGATCATCGGCGACCCCGACCAGGTCGCCGAGCGCACGGTGGAGCTGGCGAAGTCGCTCAACATCGGGCAGTTGATGGCGCTCTGCCACTTCGGCAACATGGACCGCGAGCTGACCAACTACAACACCGAACTGATGGCAACCAAGGTATTACCCCAGGTCAAGCACCTCTTTGAGGATGCCTGGGAGAATCGCTGGTGGCCGACCGGACCGGCGGTCTCGGTATGAGCACCACCAGTGATGCGGCGTTTCGCCGATCAACGCTGCGCGTCGTCAAGGCCGGCAAAGGTGCCGGCGAACCGATCGGCTACCTGCACGGGATGATCGGCACTCCGGGCGACCACCCCGTGCTGCCGGCTCTGGCGGCCATTGGTCACCGCGTGATCGCCCCGAACTTGCCCGGGTTCGGCGGGTCGGCGACGTGCGCCGATATCCGTTCGATCCACGATTGGGTCGTCGCCACGAGCGAGATCATCGATGTCGTCGGCCTGACAGGATGCCATGTCGTCGCCTCATCGGTGGGGGCGATGCTCGCCCTCGAGGTCGCCGCGGTGCGGCCCGAGGCGTTCAGCAGCCTCACGCTCATCGCTCCGTTGGGGCTGTGGGACGACGACGATCCGACGACCGACCCGTTCGCCACCACATTGTCGAATCAGCGGGCGTTGCTGACCACCGATCCGAAGGTGACCTCGTGCTTCTTCGACGACCAACCTGGGCACTCCGCGGCCCGGCTGGTCGATGACAACGTGTCGCGTTACGCCACCCGGACCGCGGCGGCCTCACTGGTCTGGCCGATTCCCGAGTTCGGCCTGGCCACACGGATTCACCGGGTGACCTGCCCGGTCACCCTCATCTGGGGCGCGAACGATCGGTTGGTTCCGGTCAGTTACCTGGGGCGATTCAGGGCCGCATTACCCCATGTCGTCGCCAGCCATATCGTCGACGAGGCGGGCCATCTGGCCGACTGGGATCGTCCGGCCGAGATCGCCGCGCTCGTCGCCCGCTAGCGGGTGGAACTCAGGCGAACATCTGTTGGAGCCGGGTGACGCCCTCGACGAGGTCGGCGTCAGACAGGGCAAAGCTGAGTCGCATGAAGCCGGGCGCACCGAATGCCTCACCGGGTACCAGGGCGACCTTGGCCTCGCTCAAGATCACATCGGCCAGTTCCATCGTGGTCGCCGGGGAGTGACCGTTGATCTCGCGCCCGAGGAGACCTTCGAACGATGGGAAGCAGTAGAACGCGCCCTGCGGCTTCAGGCAGCTCACCCCGGGGATTTCCGACAGCATCGAATGCATCAACGTGCCCCGACGCTCGAAGGCCTCACGCATCATCATCACCGCCGACAGGTCGCCCGAGACGGCGGCCAGGGCGGCACGCTGGGCGACGTTGCAGACGTTCGAGGTGGCGTGACTTTGGAAGTTGTTGGCTGCCTTCATCACGTCGGCCGGGCCGATCATCCAGCCGACCCGCCAGCCCGTCATCGCGTAGGTCTTGGCGACACCGTTGAGGATCAGGCACTGATCGGCGATGTCGGGTACCAGCGCGGGCATCGAGGCGAACGAATGCGGGCCGTAGGTGAGGTGCTCGTAGATCTCGTCGGTCACCACCCAGATGCCGTGGCGCAGCGCCCAATAGGCGATCGCTTCGATCTCGGTGGGCGAGTACACCGAGCCGGTCGGGTTGTCAGGCGACACGAACAGCAGCACCTTGGTACGCGGGGTCCGGGCCTCTTCGAGCTGGTCGACGGTGACCTTGAAGCCGGTCTCCTCGCTCGTCGAGACGACGACGGGAACGCCCCCGGCCAAGGCGATCGCCTCGGGATATGTCGTCCAGTACGGGGCCGGGCAGATGACCTCGTCGCCGTCGTCGCACAGCGCAGCGAACGCAGTGAACACGGCCTGCTTGCCGCCGTTGGTGACCAACACGTGGGCGGGGTTGACCGACACGTTGGAATCGCGCAGCGTTTTGGTCGCGATCGTGGCCTTCAACTCGGGGAGCCCGCCGGCCGGGGTGTAGCGATGATTCTGTGGATCGCGTGCCGCGGCGACGGCTGCTTCGACGACGTGGTCGGGAGTCGGGAAGTCGGGCTCGCCCGCTCCGAAACCGATGACGTTCTCCCCGGCCGCCTTCAGCGCCTTGGCCTTCGCGTCAACCGCGAGGGTCTGGGATTCGGCAATCGCGGCAATTCTTTTGGAAAGTCGGTTCACGTTGCTCCATGGTGGCACAGTGAGCGCCCCCGACCCCACCCATATCCGCATTCCTGATGGCCTCAAGCCCAGCGACGGTCGGTTCGGATGCGGTCCGTCTCGGGTCCGTTCCGCATCGATCGACGCCCTCGCCGGTCAGGCCGCCACGTTGCTCGGCACATCGCACCGCCAGGCCCCGGTGAAGAACCTCGTCGGATCGGTGCGCGCCGGTCTGACCGAACTGTTCGGCCTACCCGTCGGTTGGGAGATCGTGCTCGGCAATGGCGGCTCGACGATGTTCTGGGACGCGGCGACGTTCGGGTTGATCGAACAGCGCAGCCAACATCTGGTGTTCGGCGAGTTCTCCTCGAAGTTCGCCGAAGCTGCGGCGGCGGCGCCTCACGTCGGTGCTCCGGTGGTCACCTCGTCGGAGCCGGGAACCCATCCGGTCGATGTCGACATCGCCGACGTCGATGTCTATGCCCTCACCCACAACGAGACGTCGACCGGGGTGGCGATGGGTCTCCAGCGCCCCGCGAGCGATGCGCTGGTCGTCGTCGATGCCACATCGGCGGCCGGTGGTCTGGCGTGGTCGTCGGCCGAGGTCGACGTGTACTACTTCGCCCCACAGAAGTGTTTCGGTTCTGACGGCGGACTGTGGATCGCCGCTTGCGCCCCTGCCGCGACCGAGCGGATCGAACGGATCGGCGCGTCGGATCGCTGGATTCCGCAATCGCTCGACGTGTCAGTGGCACTGACCAACAGCCGCCAGAACCAGACCTTGAACACCCCGGCGCTGGCCACGTTGTTCCTGCTCAACGACCAGATCCAGTGGATGCTCGGTCAAGGTGGGCTGTCGTGGTGCACGTCGCGCACGGCCGCGTCCGCGTCGGCGATCTACTCCTGGGCTGAGGCACGCGAATGGGCCACCCCCTTCGTCGTCGACCCCGCGCAGCGTTCGAACGTCGTGGCCACCATTGATCTGATCGGCGTCTCGGCCAACGATGTCAATGCGGCGCTGCGCGCCAACGGCATCGTCGATACCGAGTCGTACCGCAAACTCGGACGCAACCAGCTGCGCGTCGGCATGTTCCCCGCCGTGCCGACCAGCGACGTCGAAGCCCTCACCGCCTGTATCGACCACGTCGTCGGGGCGCTCGCCGGGTGAGCCCGCTGCCGCGGTCACCCCCGCGGTGCGCTCGACTGCGCCGGCGGACCGAGACGGAGACGGCGCCAGGCCCGTAGTCTGGCGGCGTGGACGTCGACGCACTGCAATGGCAGGCCTACCCGCTCCCGAAGCTGCGCCGACCCGTCTTCGTGATGGGTCTCCAAGGATTGTTCGACATGGCAGGGGTGGCCACCGACGTGATCGACCATGCCGTCGAACACACCCCCGTCGAACTGCTTGCCCGCCTCGACCCCGATCCATTCTACGACTTCACTCAGCACCGGCCGACCGTCTATCTCGATGACGCCGGCGATCGCCACGTGCGTTGGCCGAGCAACGATTTCGTCGCCTATCAGGGCGGATCAAGCCACGACCTGGTGCTGCTCAGCGGGGTGGAGCCTGACGTTCGTTGGCGCACCTTTGTCGATCACACCATCGACGCCGTGACACAACTGGGCTGCGAGATCGTCGTCACCCTCGGCGCGGTCGCCGAGGCCATTCCGCACAGCCGCACTCCCCAGGTGTTCGGCAGCACCACCGACGAGCAACTCGCCCGGCGCCTCGGGCTGTCGCGGCCGCGGTATCAGGGCCCGACCGGGGTGGTTGGAGTCCTTCATCAACGCCTCGAAGCGGCGGAGATCCCGACGATCTCGCTGCGGGTCGGGGTACCGCACTATTTGCTCAACGCCCGCCATCCACGCTCGACGATGGCGCTCAAGCATCATCTGGAGCACGTGCTCGGACTCAGCCTGCCCGGGCCGGATCTCGCCCCTGAGGTAGAGAAGTGGCGACGTCTGCACGATGGCGCAGTGGCCTCGGATTCGCAGGCGACGATGTACGTGGCGATGATGGAGCAGGAGTTCGACCGCCGAGTTGAAGCGTCACTTCCGTCGGCCGAGACACTGGCGTCGGAGTTCGAGCGTTTCCTCGACGAACGTCGCGGCGACGCATAACCGGCCTCGACCCGGGCAGCACCGACGCCTACGCCACCTCGATGAGCGATGGTGGCAGAAACTCGACTTGATAGCGAGTACCTGTCGGCGGATCGATCAGCGATCTCGACGTGTCCTGCTCGCCCCGGTCCTCATCGTCGCTCCTGACGTCAGCCTCGCCACCGACCTCAGCCTCCTCCCCGGCTTCGTCATCGCCATCGTCACCGTCACCGTCACCCGATTCGGGCGTCGATTCAAGGGCTGGCAGCACACCGATCAGCCGTTTCAGTGCAACGATGTCGGCGTCGGATGGCGTTCCGCCCGCCGCCATGCATCGGATGACCGCGCCGTCGACGATCGCTTGGGCCACGCTCAGCGGGGTCTGAGGCATTGCGATCCGCAAACCGGCGGCGCTGATCACCGCGAGCACCGGCTGCATCCTGTGTCGGCCGAACGTGACCCCTCGAGCGGCCACTCCGTCCCTGCAACGGATCACCGCCTGCTCACCTTGCTCCAACGACCCCGAGGCCTCAGCGACGGCATCGACGACGACGGCCCAGGTCGCACGATCAGCGCGGGCAGCTTGGCCAGTCGGGACAGCTCGCCCACTCCGAGGTCGGTCCGAGCCGCATCGGCGACGAGCGACACGAGCGCTTCGGTCCGACCAGGTGCTTCAGCCGGTCCAGCCTCCACAGCCGGTGCGATCGCTTCAGCCGGCGCAGTCTGTTCAAACGGCGCACTCGCTTCAGTCGGTGCACCAGCGGCCGCAGAGTCGACAGCCGCCAATTCGTCCAGAGGGGCTAATGCCGCGCCGGTTTCATCATCGGTGCCGACATCGACCGGTTCGCCGGACGTGTCACCGGAGGCGACGACCACGGCGGACTCGACGACGACCGGTTTGGGAGGGCTGATCAGCGCCAAGGTGTCATCACCGTTGATCCAACGGGTCGCCGCGCTGCTGACCGCGGCCGACATGGCTCCGGCCGAGATCATGAACGATCGCTTGTCGCGGGCGTTGACCCGATGAAGCAGCGGAGTGAAATCGGCATCCCCCGAGGCGATCACGAATTCATCGGCGGGCGTGCCAAGCAGCACCAGCTCCAGCACGTCGAGGGCGATGCGGATGTCAGCGGCGTTCTTCTGAGAGTTGGTCAGCGAGGGGCAGTCGATGACCTCGAAGCCGGCTTTCGTGAAGAAGTTGCGGAACTGCCGGTACACGATCGAGGTTTCGCGCTTCGTCCGGCTGATCTTGCGACCCCCTGGCGTGACCTCATCATCGAGTTTTACGAGAGGCGAACCGTCGGGGTTCAGGTAGCAACGACGAATGAGAAAGTCGCGGTTCGTGTTCTCGCCCAGAAGGAGGCGGTCGAGTCGCGCCAACCAGGCCTCGGGTTTCCGGGCGAATGCGTTGGCATGACTACGACCGTGGTCGAAAAGGCCCTGGTAGATGTTGTCGAAATCGACGAACAATGCCGACTTCACCGTGCTCGTTGTGGACACAGTGTCCCTCCCGCTCCCAAACGCCGACAAGCGACAAGCCTGACCCACGCCCGGGCCAGGCACCTGTGAACCGAACGACTCAGCGGGCCTCCCGGGTCAACGGGAGGCCCGGCCCAATCGATCTCAGAGTGCGGCGAAGCCCTGTTCGAGGTCGGCGATGATGTCTTCGATCGACTCGATGCCGACCGACAACCGCACCAGGCCGGGGTAGACCCCGCTGGAAACCTGCTCGGCCTCGGTGAGCTGGCTGTGGGTGGTCGACGCGGGGTGGATGACCAGGCTTCGCACATCGCCGATGTTGGCGACGTGGCTGTGCAGGGTGAGTGCATCAGCGAACTTCTGACCGGCCTCTTTGCCGCCCTTGATGAGGAAGGCGAGCACCGAGCCGTAGCCCTTGTCGCCCCCATACACCCGGGTGCGGTCGTGCCAGGGGCTCGACTCCAATCCGGCGTAGATCACTTCTTCGACCTCGGGGCGACCCACGAGGAAGGCGGCGACCTTGTCGGCGTTGGCGAAGTGGCGTTCCATCCGCAGGCTGAGCGTCTCGATGCCCTGGAGGATCTGGAAGGCGTTGAACGGTGAGATCGCCATGCCGAGGTCGCGCAACAACTGCACCCGGGCCTTGAGGATGTACGCGCCGTGACCGAGCGCCGGGAAGTACGCCAGACCGTGATACGACGGGTCGGGCTCGGTGAAGTTGGGGAACCGGCCGCTCGCCGCGTAGTCGAATTTGCCGGCATCGGTGATCGATCCGGCGATCGACGTGCCGTGACCACCCATGAACTTGGTCAGCGAGTGGAGCACCACATCTGCGCCCCATTCGATCGGCCGGACGAGGTATGGCGTGGGCACCGTGTTATCGACTACCAGAGGAATTCCGTGATCGTGGCCGACCTCGGCCACGCCCTCGATGTCGAAGAACTGGTTCTTTGGGTTGGCCAGGGTCTCACCCAAGAAGCCCCGCGTGTTGTCGCGGATCGCCGACTTCCACTGGTTCAGGTCATCAGGATCGTCGACGAATGTCACGCCGATTCCCATCTTCGGGAGCGTGTAGTGCAGCAGGTTGTAGGTGCCGCCGTACAGCGACGGCGAGGCAACGATGTGGCCACCCGCTTCGGCGAGGTTGAGCAATGCCAGCGTTTCGGCCGATTGACCCGACGAGACGACCAGCGTGCCCGGCAGGCCAACCGCCGTCATGCAGCCGCCTTCGAGCGAGTTGATCCGCGACTCCAACACGAGCTGCGTCGGGTTCATGATCCGGGTGTAGATGTTGCCGATCTCAGCGAGGGCGAACAGGTTCGCGGCATGCGCGGAGTCGCGGAACTGATAGCTCGTCGTCTGGTAGATCGGTGTGGCGCGGGCTCCGGTGGTCGGGTCGGGCGAGGCCCCGGCATGGATCTGGCGGGTCTCGAAACCCCAATCTGCTTCGCTCATGAAATCCCCTTTGTCTGCAGCATCGCTGAAGCTATGCACACTAGAGGATCAGTGAAAACAGCAAGAGAGGTCGGCACCGGGGGGATGTGCCGACCTCTCTGGTATTCGCCCTAACCATGTTGTTCCCGTGGGGGCCCGCTGTCGATTCCATGTTGAGTCAACCGTCAAGCCCCCGCCACGTGAGGTATTTCTATCACTACATACAGGCGTATTTCAATGGGTCGGTCGACTCATGTGGTATGGGTGGCGTCAATACAGCTCATCATGAATTGACTCAAACCCTCTCAGCGTTGAACGCTGCAACCCGACGCTGTCCGCTCAACCACATCTCTGCCCGGTCATCGAACACGACGAACCCGGGCGGACGTGTGGCCAGCATCCCCTTCACGAAGCGGGGTCGTACCTTGGCCCGACCTCACCGGGAGCGGGACCGTGACCGGCATGGACGGGCAGCGCGGCGGTGCGGATGCCAATGGGCGTGACTGCCTGCAGCGCTCAGGTGAGTTGCGTGGCTCGCTCCAGCACCTGGGCAAGCGTGACGGGCGACCGAATAGATCGCCCTGGCCGACGTCGCAGCCCAGGCCGATCAGGAAGTCGAGTTGTTTGGAGGTTTCGACACCCTCGGCGACGATGCGATGACCGAGACCGTGAGCGAGTCCGATGATCGACGCGATGATCACCTCGTTGCGTTTCTCGTCCTCGACGCCCCACAGGAAGCTCCGGTCGATCTTGATCTCGTCGATCGGCATGCTTGGCAGGAGGGAGAACGACGAGTATCCGGTGCCGAAGTCGTCGACCGAGAACCGGATAGGCGTCATGGAGTTGGACGATGGTCTGCCGAGCACCGTCGCCAGCCTCGATGAGTTCGTCCTCAGTGAGCTCGAAGTGAGACGCGAGGGTTCGACGCCGTGGTGATGGCAGCGAGTGAGGACCCGCTGGGGAAAGCCGTTGTCAAGCAGCGTGCGGGCGGCGATATTGACCGCGATAGGGATGACCGTACCGAGCGCCTCAAGGGCGATGGTGGCCAGCACCCCTCCGATAGATGCCGACACCGCCAGCGACATCGAGCCCACGCTGATCAGCTGACGGGCGGCATCGGCGACCTGTTCGGCGCGTTCGCGCAGGGTTCGATCGTCGCTCACCTCGACGACCACGGCGAACTCGTCTCCGCCGAGCCGGGCAACCAGCTCGCTCGGACCGATCTACCGACGCAAGACATGCGCAGACTCGACGAGCAGTCGGTCGCCGAGTTGGTGGCCGAGGGTGTCGTTGACCTCCTTGAAGCGGTTCAGATCGAGGAATAGCAGGCCGAACGCGCCGCCGCCTACCTGACGACGTTCGAGATCAGCGAGGAGCGTGGCCCGGTTGGGAAGATCGGTCAGCTGATCGTGGGTGCTGCGGTACTCGGCCGCAGAGAGCGCCTCACGCACCGGCGTGACATCGCGTCTGAACCCCGTAAAACGACGAGGGCCGGTGTTGCCCAACGGGACAACACCGGCCTCACCTAGTGCTGGCGAATCAGCCGCCGGACGCTTCGGCAACCTTCTGCTTGCCGGCCGAGATCCACGGCATCATCGAGCGGAGCTGAGTGCCCACCTCTTCGATCTGATGCTTGGCACCTTCGGCGCGCAGCTCGTTGAACTTGGCGCGGCCACCTTCCGACTCGGCGATCCATTCCTTGGCGAACTTGCCCGAGGTGATCTCCTTGAGAATCTTCTTCATCTCAAGCTTGGTCTTGGCGTTGACGATGCGCGGGCCGCGAGTGACGTCGCCGTACTCGGCGGTGTCGGAGATCGAGTAGCGCATGCCGGCGATGCCCTCTTCGTACATCAGGTCGACGATCAGCTTTACCTCGTGGAGGCACTCGAAGTAGGCCATCTCGGGCTGGTAGCCAGCCTCGACGAGGGTCTCGAACCCGGCCTGCACCAGCGACGTGACGCCACCGCACAACACGGCCTGCTCGCCGAACAAGTCGGTCTCGGTCTCTTCGGTGAACGTGGTCTCGATCACGCCGGCGCGGGCGCCGCCGATGGCATCGGCGTACGAGAGGGCGATCTCTTTGGCCTGCCCCGACGCGTCGTTCTCGACGGCGATGAGGCACGGCACGCCGCCACCCTCGGTATAGGTACGGCGTACGAGGTGACCCGGGCCCTTGGGGGCGATCATGATCACGTCGACCGACTTCGGCGGGCGGATGCGCTTGAAGCGGATGTTGAAGCCGTGAGCGAAGGCGAGGGCCTTGCCCTTGCGCATGAACGGCTTGATGTCGGCCTCGTAGGTGGCCTTCTGCTCGGTGTCGGGCATCGTCATCATGATCACGTTCGCCCACTTGGCAGCGTCCTTGATCGACATGACCTTGAGCCCGGCCGCCTCGGCCTTGGCGGCCGACTTGGAACCCTCGCGCAGGCCGATGACGACCTGCACACCTGACTCCTTCAGGTTGAGCGCATGGGCGTGCCCCTGCGAGCCGTAGCCGATGATCGCGACCTTGCGGCCCCGAATGATCGACGGATCAGCGTCGGCTTCGTAGTACATCTTGGCAGCCATCTAGCTCGCCTTTCCTTTCAGTGGGCGCACACTGCGTGCGCTGTCACGTTCCAATTTGGGAAGCGCGACCCGTCCGGTGCGCTGTAACTCCACGATGCCATGGGCACGCAGGAGATCTTCAAAATCGTCGAGTTTGTCGGGATTGCCCTCAAGGGACACCGTCATCGCCCCGGCGCCCACGGCGAGCACCTTGGCCTCGAAGATTTGCACGAGTTCCATCACCTGACCGCGACCCGAGGTCTCGGTCCGCACGGTGGCGAGCAGCAGTTCGCGCTCCACCGAGGTGCGTGGGTCGAGCTCGGAGATCTTGACGACGTCGATCAGCTTGAACAGCTGCTTGGTCATCTGCTCCAAGGGCGTCGACTCGATGTCGACGACGATGGTGATCCGGCTGTAGCGCTCGTCCTCCGTCGGGGCGACGGCCAACGAGAAGATGTTGAACCCGCGCCGGGCGAACAGCGATGCCACCCGAGCGAGCACGCCGGCCCGGTTCTCGACCAGGACCGACAGGATGTGATGCGCCGGTCGCCCGGCGGCAGGAAGAGCGGTCATGAGAGGCCTCCGGGTTGCGCACAGCCGACGAGGGAAGCGCCAGCGACGAGGGAAGCGCCAGCGACGAGTCGCAGGCGGCGCGAGGAGAAATCGCAGCGGACGACGAGCCCGCCACTAAGAACGGTCATTTCAGATTGCCTCGAACATTCAGCTGGGCGGGGTGGAGGACGACGTCGTCGTTGGAGAAGCCGGCGGGAACCATCGGGAAGACCTTCTCGCGGGCATCGACACGGAAGTCGATGACGACGGGACGGTCATTGATCGAGTTGGCCTTGTCGATCGCCGGCTGCACCTCTTCAGGCGAGTCGACGCGGATCCCGACGCAACCCATCGCCTCGGCCCACTTGACGAAATCGGGCAGGTCGGGCGACAGATACACCTCGGAGTAACGCTCGTCGTAGAACATCTCCTGCCACTGGCGAACCATGCCGAGGTACGAGTTGTTCAAGATGGCGACCTTCACCGGAATCCGCTCAACGGCGGCAGTGACCAGCTCTTGAGCGGTCATCTGGAAACAGCCGTCGCCGTCGATCGCCCACACGGTGGCGTCGGGGCGGCCGACCTTGGCACCGATGGCTGCGGGCACCGAGAAGCCCATCGTGCCCAGCCCACCCGAGTTGACCCAGGTGTAGGGCTTCTCGAAGTGCCAGTACTGGCTCGACCACATCTGATGCTGGCCGACTCCGGAGACGAGGATCGTGTCGGGCGGGGCCATGTCGCGCAGGTTCTCAAGGCAGAACTGCGGCTTGAGCGCCTCGCCCGGCTCCGATGGTTCGTAGTGCAAGGGAAACTGCTCGCGCCAGCCCGAGACCCGGCTTTTCCACACGCCGGTATCGGCCTGCGTTTCGCCGGCTCCGAGCATCGCCCGGATCTCCTTGATCAACTCCTCGATGACCTGGCGGCAATCGCCGACGATGGGGACGTCGGGGCGGCGGACCTTGCCCTGCTCGGCCGGGTCGATGTCGACGTGGATGATCTTGGCTTCGGGAGCGAACGACGACACCTTGCCGGTGATCCGGTCGTCGAAGCGGGCCCCGAGGTTGATCAACAAATCGGACTGCTGCATCGATGTGATCGCCGTGGCGTTGCCGTGCATGCCGGGCATGCCGAGGCACAGCGGATGGCTGTCGGGAAAGGCACCACGGGCCATCAACGTCGTCACCACATGGATCTGAGTGAGTTCCGCCAGCTCACGCAGGACCTCGGCGGCGCGGGCCTTGAGAATGCCGCCGCCGACATAGAGGATCGGCCGCTCGGACTCGAGGATCAGCTTGGCGGCCTCGCGGATCATCCGCGGGTGGCCCTTGGTCGTCGGACGGTAGCCGGGCAGCGACTCGGCCACCTCGGCATCGGTCGGCCAGTACCACTCCATCGAGCTGGTCAGCACGTCCTTGGGAACGTCGATCAGCACGGGACCAGGGCGGCCGGTAGTGGCGATGTGGAATGCCTGGCGGACAATCAGCGGCAGGTCTTGCGCCGACATCACCAGTTCGTTGTGCTTGGTGACCGAGCGGGTGATACCGACCGTGTCGCACTCCTGGAAAGCATCGGTGCCGATTGCCGTCGTCGGCACCTGCCCGGTGATGCACACCATCGGGATCGAGTCCATGTAGGCGTCGCACAACGGCGTCACCATGTTGGTCGCCGCCGGACCGGAGGTGACCATCACCACACCGGGGCGACCGGTCACGTGGGCGTAGCCCTCGGCCATGTGGCCGGCACCTTGCTCGTGACGCACCAGAATGTGACGGATCGACGAGTCGAGCAGCGGATCGTAGGCGGGGAGGATGCACCCGCCAGGGAGGCCGAAGATGACCTCGGTCTGCTCCATTTCGAGGCTCTTGATGAGGGCCTGGGCCCCGGTGAGCTTCATGGTGGTCTCCTGGTACTTGGTAAACGGCGGTGGAATCGTACTGAGTGGATCGGCCTACGCCCGGCGGGGCAGGCCAAACCAAGGGCTAAAAACAAGAAAACCTCCCGAAATGGGAGGTTCGTCAGGCACACACGGCAAAAGCCGGTGTGCCTAGGTGAGTACTACGACGTTGATCGCGAAGGGCGCAGTGCGGCGTGACATCGACACAAGTCTGCCATCACCGACCTCGGCTTGCAACCGCAAACCCGATTGCGGACCAACCGGCCGAACCCGCACCTTTCAGGGATCGACATGCAATCGGGCGCGCGGGCGTCGGCGACGTCGGTGCCACCACACCGGGACCGCGCAGAAAGGCACGAGTTGGCTGAGCACGCACGGGATCGTGAGCACGTTCCAGACCGCGCCCGAACCCGCGGGCACGGCCAGCACACCACGGTGATCGATCGACACCGAGCGACCATCTCGTCGCCAGCCCTTCGAGCCGACCCGGAACCAGGTGAACGCATCGTCGGTGGCAGGTTTGACGACCGAGGGCAGCAGCGGGTCGACCGAGATGGCTCGGCCGTCGGCAAGCACCCCCGGGCCGACCCATTCGACGACTCGGAACAGGGCGATGGAATCGGATTCTTCGACCTTCACCAAGCCTGGGTCGCTCCACAAACCGGCGTAGGTGTGGCCACCGCCGTTCTTGAGCACGACGATCCAGCGGACGCCGAGATCAGCGAAGCCGCCGCCGGTGGGAGCTCCGGTGTCGATGCGGCGGACCAGACTCTCGGCGGCAACCTCCCGGGGATCGGCGCGTTCACGAACTCCCTGCCCGAGGCCGTTGTTGCTCGACGACAGCACGTCGCCACCGAGGAACAATGGCAGGGGGTTGAGGACGCGATGGGTGCGGCCACTTCCCACCTGCAGATTGAAGTATTGAAACCACGGCAACGCCAGAACGGTCCCCGGTTCGCTGCGGACGGCCGAGCGGACGGCACCCCACGACGGGGGAATCGGAGTTGCCTCCAGCTGGCCACCGATGCCCCAGACCGACGGGATGACGAGAACGAGAGCTACCGCCGCTGGGGCAGCGCGGATAGCCCCGGCGACGAAACCGGGAAGTCGACTCGACCGACCCAGCCGACGCGCCCCGAGGACCGCGGCAGGAGCAAGCCAGATCAGGTGCAGCCCGAGCAATCGTTGACCTTCCCTCCAGACGCCACCCACAGGATTGGCGGTCAACGTGTCGATCCCGTCTTGAACCCCGGGAATCGCCGACGCCGCGGCCACGAACCAGCCGAAACCGCCGAGCACGATCATCGGACGGCGTATCGGTACCGGCAGGTCTCGGGAGCCGACGATCGCCAGGGTGAGCAACGCCGCCCCGGCGGCCGCTTCGAGTACGCCGGAGCCGCCGGCCTGGAAGTAGGTGTTCCAAAATCCACCTCCGGCCGATAGCCGGGCAAGCCCCAATGGACCGGCCGCGACGGTATGAAAGGCAATGCCGCCCGACGGGTTCGACGCCCCGCTCCACCAGACCAGCAGACCCGGCACCAGCCAAACCAACTGGGCGCAGACCGTCACGAGGAGGCCTCGCCACCATCGCCGCCGGTCACCGACGAGGGCTGCTGCGAGGAGCACGACCATCGCCAGCGATCCTCCGAAGTGCCCTCCGACCGCCAGAACTGACGCCGCCACGAACGTGTGCAATGGCCGTCTACCAGGGCGAAGCATCACCGGGAGCACCCATGGAAGGGCGGCGTGGGGAATGGTCACCATGAAATGTCCGACCGCGGTGCGGGTGAGGATGAACGGGCTCAGGGCGTACAGGGCCCCGGCAACATGGCTGGCGAACGGGCCCAGCCCCTGCACCAGTCGCACCATACCGAGCCACGCCCCCACGAGGCAGGCGACCATCACCGCCTTGCCGATCGCGTCGGCCGGAACAACCCGTGAAGCAACCGACAAGAACGTCCACAGCGGAAGCCGACGGGGCAGTTCGGGCCCGAGCCCCCAGAATCCGGCCGGGATCTCTAGCCGAGGCGGCAGAATCAGATCGAGGTTGAACACGGATCCGGGCCGCAGAATCGGGCCGGTAATCAGCAGCGCGGCAATGGTAGGTGGCGGCCACCGGACCAGTCGGCCCCGCCATCCCGACGGCCTCGCTCCAATGCTGCCGTCGCCGATCACGTCGGCGTCGCCAAGATCCGCTCCGTAGTGGATCGTCACGTGGCGTGGAACAGAATCGCTTGACGTGGGCGGT
This sequence comes from uncultured Actinomycetes bacterium, assembly GCA_963847945.1. Lineage (GTDB taxonomy): Bacteria > Actinomycetota > Acidimicrobiia > Acidimicrobiales > Ilumatobacteraceae > JANMJD01. The sequence continues at coordinate 118,919 of CAWKBX010000017.1, read as the reverse complement.
GTGGAGTTCATAGAGACGAGATCGGCGGGCCGGCTTCCGGCCCCCTGTCGGCGCGTCCTGCGCAGAATTCGGCGCGCCATGGGCGACTCACCCATCTTTCTGCCCGTCGTGCTGCGATCCACCCCGCTCGGAACCAGCCGACGCATCCGACGCTCGACCACCGTGGTGGTCGAAGGATTTCCCCGCTCGGGCAACACGTACGCCGCGTTCGCCCTGCGCCACGTACTCGCCGACGTACCCGAGGCCCACGTGGCCAGCCATGTGCACACGCCCAGCCAGGTCCGCCACGCCGTACGCCGCCGCGCTCCCCACGCTGGTGGTCATCCGGCAACCCGACGATGCGGTGTGTTCGCTGCTCGTCGCCGCTCCCCACGTCTCGGCTCGCAGTGCGCTGAACGAATGGATCCATCACTACGAGGTACTTCGACCGTTGGCAGCCGGGTTCGTCATCACCTCGTTGCCGGAACTCGTCGACGACATGGCCAGCGTCATCCGACGACTGAACGATCGATTCGGTCCGATCATTGATCCGGCACGGTGGACGCATGATTCGGCGAGCAGCGTTCGCCAGGCGATCGTGGCCCATCATCTGAAGGTGCATGACGGCGAGCCCACGAGCGCCCCATGGCCGGTCGAGCATCGTGCGCTGATGCGTGACGCCGCCCATCAACTGCTGAACGACCCTGAATTGGCCACCCTACGCCGACGCGCCGACGCGCTGTTCGCCGACTTTCTGGCGCTTGCCGACAGTCGAATGGGCTGACCCGGCCCATCGGTGCCACAGCACAGCAACCGACACGGCGACCGCCGGGCCGGCCCATGCCAGCGGATCACGGGGCACGTCGACGGCGACCGCGACGAACCCGAGGGCCATCGACGCCGCCACGATGGACAGGAATTCCTCCACCCCCACGGTGACCACCTGGCGTCGGCGAATGAGCACGGCGGCCAGCATCACGACAACCGCCGCGACCAGGTGTTGGGCGCGCACCCCGGCGATCAACTCCGCAAACGGATCGGCGAGCATCGCCGACCATCGCTGGGTCAACCATGGGGCCTCACCCTGCGACCAGACGAAGTTCGCCCACGGGGCAAGTCCCACGACACAGCCGAGGACCGCGCATGCCCCGGCCAAACGGTCGAAGCGCCGTCGCATCCAGATCGTGGCGATGACGACGGCTACCACCACCGCATCGGGTCGTGCGAGTACGGCGGCCGCCACCAGCACGCCGACGCCAAAGGAACGCGACAACGTCCATCGATGCTGCCCGGTCAAACCCACCGCGACGAGAACACACCAGCCCGCGACCAGCGTCGCCAGCGACCCATCCCACGTCGAGGGGAGTATGGCAAACACTCCGAGGGCAACAAGACCGGCGCGGCGACCGCCGCGGTCAGATGCCAGGCGGTATACGACTAGCGCGGTCGCCAAGGTCACCACCGCAAGGAGACCGGGGACGCCAATGCTCGGGAGGAACGCCTGAAACGAAGGCGCGAGCGGCGCGGTATCGAGCGCCGGTGGGCCGAATCCAACCGCCAATGTATACGCCGACCCTCGCCGGAGATTGGCGACGAGGGCGGCGTACTCCACCGGGAGAGCAACCCGGTTCGACCAGGCTCCGAGCGCCAATGCGACCGCCGTCGCCACCCCGGCAGGCACCATCACCCGTCGCAGAGAACCCAGATACGCGGCAGCCGTCGTGCGCCGAAGCGACCGAATCTCAGCTCGTTCGTACCGAGCTTGGCCGCTCGGACGATCACGCCAGACCAGCGACGTCACCAGCAGCATGAGCAAGACCCCACCGACGGCGCCGAACTCGTTTGCCGCCGTGCGCATGCCGGTGTATCCGAGCGACAACTGGCGCAGCTGGGGACGCGCCTGCAGCGCCGACACCAACCAGGCCACGGCGATCATCAACAGGGTCGCGGAGGCAAGCAGGCGCTCAGCCCGCTCGGTTCGCCCGACGAGCCAGATCGTGGCGGCTGCGAGGAGCACGGCGGAGGGTCCAATGATCGCCGTTCCGAGAAGGCCGACACCGACGAACGCGACCAGTTGCCCTGAACTCAGCCCCAGATGACGTCGGTGTGGATCGTCGCCCGGTACGGACTCAGCCGCGGTGGGTTCGCTGATCCCCCGCCGGTCCAACGTCGCAACTCGCGTCAGGATACGACGCGGACGGCGCGACATCAGCCACACGCTCAGGCCGACGCCGAGGAGCGAGACAAGGAACGCCCGGCCGAAGGCAATGTCGGGCCGGTAGCGGAACCGGAGGTCAATCGGACCCAGCGTCGTCAGATCCCAGCTGTTCACGGCATCAGCAGCGGTCGATGATCGATATGGCCCCCCGTTGACCGACATCTCCCACTGGGGGTCGAACGAGTTCACGAGCACCGCTCGGCTGGGCTCACCGGTGGCCGATCGGAGCCTGATCTCGCCCGCAGACTCCTCGGAAATCGTCGTTGGTGCGCTCGGATCAGGCGGCGTGGGCTGGGGCGCGCGATCGGTCGTCGTCATCGAAAGCCGATCGGTGATCGGATGGTTCGACTGCATCACGTGCCAGCCCTGCGGGAGCCGCAGCTCGCTACATGAGGCGATTCCGATGTCGGCACCCGACAGCAGTTGACCGACCGTACCTGAGACGCGGGTCGTGACGGTGGCGACCGTTGTCGGCGACGAGCCGAGACGCAGGCCCAGGTCGTGGCAGGCGCCGTTCAATGGTGCCGCCGGTTCCAACCGGGCGTTGGGGCTGCCGTTCAACTCCACTTCGTCGATGCGAACCCACGCCGCGTTGAGATCGAACGACGCAGGAACCTCGCCGACCCGAACGATGAGGCGATCCGTCTCGATTCCCCGTCCGAACCGCGCCATCGCCACCGGAATGCACCTCGGCGAGACGTCGGCCTCGACACATCCAGCGGGCGGCTGGAACCTGGAGGTCACCGTGCGCGACCCAATGGTGATCTTGACATCGGTCATCGGCAAGAACCCGAATTCCGGGCGGCTGCGGACCCGCACGGTTGAGACCGTCTGGGGGTCGAATCGAATCGTCAGCGCCGCGTCGACCGTGCTCGGAGCCTGCCACGCCGTCGTCGGATCGCCGTCGACCGCCAGCGCGGCCCAGGCCCCGAGCCGCTCATTCTGTTTGGCAGTCGACACGGCGGTGATCGGTTGATCGAGAAGCTGGTTCACCACTTCATCGGGAACGGCCGGGCGCAAGTGACCGAGACCGTCGATCCGGAACGTGCGAGGTTCCGGGGTGCGGAATCGGCGGCGAAGCGCTTGTTCCTCGTCGGGGCGGAGTTCACCGAGATCGCCGTAGCCGAGGCGCATACGGTAGCTCGGCTGACGTACTCGTTCGAACAGATATGCCAGGGGCTGGTCTTCGACGGCCGCGCTCAGCGAGCGATCCCTGTCGGCCTGACGGAACAGATCATCGGGGAGCTGGACAAACTCGCGTAGATCGAGACCCGGGAACTCGACGTCGACGAGTCCGACCCTCGGACTGAAGATGTCGTAGCCGAGGATCTCGATCTCGATGAAGTCGGTAGATACCGCCGGGAAGTCGACGGCCAACCGTCCGGATCGGTCGGCGTAGGCATCGACCTCGATTCCTCCGGCGAATCGGAGCGCGACGTGGGTCACCGTCGGAGAGCCGGTCTCACCGATGACCGACTGCAACGTTGCCGAGGAGACGACGGACCGATCGCGGAGCTCGACCCGCAGCACCCGCCCGTAGGGCACCTCGATCCTGTTCAGCTCCCATTTTGTCGTCGGATCACCGTCGAATGCGAGCGCCGGCCGGGTCTCGGTCGTCTGGCCGCTCAGGCGATTGGTCGCACCCTCGATGCGTGTGGCATCGGGGAACCAGGCAACCGACTCGGCGCCCTCGACACCAGGGAACAGGGGCCGCACCGGTCGTCCGACAGTCTGGTCAGGGGCAAGGGTCGCCGAGTAGTCGGGCTCATAGCCGACCAGAGTCCGGACCCGCCGGCGGTTCGTGTCGGTGACGGCGATCCCGCCCCTATCCGCCAACGCCGCCACCAGCTGCACCGGCGTCGACGAGCCCGAGTAGACGGTGGTGGTACCGGCCCCGAGCAGTCCAGCCGCGGCCAGCTGAGGGAACGATCCGCCATCGCCGGCGACGACCAGTGCGGGCCGGGAGGGGGCAACACGAACCAGCGGCGACGGGTTCTTCACTCGGAACACCTCGATCGGCGGCAACCCCCGTTCGTACGTCGCGGCGTCGGATCGGTCGGCAGCACCGACGACATTGAGGCCGATCGCGCCGAAGGTCGCCACTCGTTCGAGATCGGGATCGCTGCGCAGGCTTTGGTAGAGCAACGGACGCGCCACACCGAGTTTGGCCCAATCAAGGTCATTTCGCAGCACGATCTCGGTGACACCGAGACGTCTCGCCATCGGCCCGACGATGCCCGGTCGATACACCGGGTCTTGCATCCGCAGCGTCAGTGCCTCAAGCAGGTTGGCTGCCAACGGATTCGAGAGTGGCACGCCGGTCGAGATGGGGTGTGCCCTGGCCAACAACGCATCGAAGATGTCATCGCCCACCCATCCCCACCGGTACTGCGAACGAGATGTCGCCGGAAGGACCACCGCCCGGCCCCCGAACGGGAATCGATCAAGGTACTGGAACGCCTCGCTCCAGTACCCGGGGATCGCGGCAAGGGTTTCGGTGGGGTGGTACAGATGGCCCGACCAGAACGGAAAGGCCAGTCCGACCACGACCGTCGAGGCGATCATCGTCGGTCCTCGGCTCGCTCGCCCGCGCCGGACCTGCCAGCGCTCTCGGGCCTCGACCACCGCCATCCCGCAGAGCGCACCAAGGCCGAGCGTCATTCCGAGGCCCAGCTTGTAGGTGTTACGGAAGCTCTTCAGGGCTCGGACGTTCTCCATTGACCACAGGATCGTTCGACCCAGGCGCGACGGGTTGGAGGCCGGGAATCCACCGACCATCAGCACCATCGACTGAAGGGCCATCGCCCCGAACATCACCTTCGGGCGCCAGTGCCCCCACCCGAGGACGACCGTGGCGGCGACGATTGGCACGAACGTCAACGTGATCAGCAGCGGATTCTGGAAGTACGCGACGTGTTGCGGCTTGATCTGCGCTCCGCCAAGCGAGAAGTACGACAACCAGTTCCCCAACCCGCGCATTGTCTCGGGCCACGAAGAGGTCAGTGCGCTTGTGGCCGCGCTCTCGCTCTGCTCCAGTCGCAAGTTCAGCGAGTCGAGGGCGAAATAGGTTTTGGCCAGGCTTGCGGCACCGCAGGCCACCGACAGGACAAACGCCCGACCGACCCAGCCGACGACCCGGCGAATGGTGGTGGAACGTTCGACGGCGGTGAGATACAACGCCGCCGGAATGATGGGCAACACATTGGCGACCAGACCCGGCATGTCGGCGTTGCCGGCGGCGAAGGTCACCACGGCGAACATCGCCGCCCACTTCCATGGCTGCGCCTCTCGCACCCCGTTGACGAACGCCACCAGAAGCCAGGGTCCGAGCGCGTACTGGAAGTACAGATTCGACGGGATCAGAAAGACGGGCAGAAAACGGACCGAACGCGACGATCGCCCCGCAGATCCAGTGCTCGACCCCGATTCGTTTGCGGAACAGGCGCATCACCGCCACCGCACCTACCGCCGCGATCGTCAGGCAGATGGCATGCCACAGCCGCTGGGTGCCGATGATGCCGAAACCGAGTCCGCGCAGTGCGGCGAGCGGGATCGTCGTCCCCGGCCAGAAGTCCTCCCGTACGCCGCCAAGACCAGAGGCTCCGTCCCATACGGACAGCGACTTGGCCAACCGTCGTGCCGGGTTCAGGTATTGCTCGAGCCGATTCTCGCCGATGTAGCGACCGGGTGAGTTGGCCGTCGTGACGACGCTGCTGATCACCCCGAAGATCAGCGTGGTCGGCCAGAGGCGGTCGGGCAGATCCGCACGGATGCGGGAGATGGCCGCGGGGACCACCGGCATGCGTCGACCTCGATCAACACGGCGACCCGCGCTGGCTCGCGGCTCGCCGCGGGTAAGACCGACGAGAGTGTCGTTCATACTCGAGGTTCGCCGGATGCCGCCACGCCGGACTCACGCTGACGCCACCAGTCGACCAGCGGTCGTTCGAGCACGCAATAGCTGACGGTTGCCAAAATGATCGTCGGCACCATCACCCAGCCAAGATGACCGATGAATGCCTGTCGGGGCGGAAAGATCGTGGCACGCTTCCAGACCCAGTCCAGCACCAACTTGTGCCACAGGTAGATCCCGTAGGAAATCACGCCGAGGAAGACGAAGGGACGGCTCGACAAGACGCGCAAACCCAGACCCGGTCGGGTGCCGACAACCGCCGGCATCAGGAAACACAGTGCCGACAGACCGTGGAGGAACACTCGTAACCCATGGCTCAGGCTCGGCTCGGCATCCAAGATGCTGATTCGGTCGCGTTGGATGAACATCGACGCGCCGTACGCCATTGCGGCGCACAGCCAACAAGCCCAGGTTCGATCGGCGAAATCCGTCAGCGCCGTGCTCAGGGATCGGCCAGACTGGCGCCAGGCGACCGCCACCGCCAGCGCCATGCCCAACGCGAACCAATCGAGAAAGCAAAAATCGTCAGCGAACTGCCATCACCGAATCTCACTGTGTCGGTGGTGACCAACGTCCGACAGATCACACCGACGAGATACATCATCGCCAGGAAGCCGAAGTAGCTGCGGAGGCGGCGCTGATCCGTGGCTCCGGGCGGCTGGCGCGAGGCAATCCACCCGGCGATCAGCGGTAGTACGAGATAGAAGCTGAGCTCGATCGTGAGCGTCCAGGCAACCCCGACGCCGCGAAACACTCCGCCCTTGGCATAGATGTCGACAAGGAGGATCCGTCGAATGAGCCCGCCCACCGACGGCGCCGCGCTTGACACGAAGAGCTCGTAGGCGAGCAGCGCGGCCCAGTACGCCGGCAGAATTCGTACCAACCGCCTCGCCCAGAACCGAGGGCGCGACGGTGGCGTCGCCCCCGACAACTGCGCAAGGACAAACGGGCGGTACAGCAGGAACCCGGAGATCAAGAAGAATACGGCAACCCCAAAACTGCCGAGGTTGACGAGGACGGGCCCGATCAGACCGTCGTAGCTGGCGTACAGGCTTTGAACCCCGACGTGGTGCAGCACCACTCCGCAGGCGGCCACGGCCCGATATCCGTCGATGACGGCGAACTCACCCCCATGCCCAGGAGCGAAGCGGTCGAACGTTCGGCCCAATGCTCCGGTAGGCGCATCTCCGACCGGGGCCAGCCGTTTTGTCCGAATCAGGCGGAACTCCTCCGACAGATCAGGCATCGCTACCTACGTTCCACCCACGGAACGACGACCATCGGCAGTCGCGAGAGTCGATCTGCTCGCCGATGAGGCCCACCAAGCTGCTTGTCTGCCCGGCGGTGTCATTGACGGTGACCGATACCCCGGCCACGAAGACATCGAGTTGGGACCCTCTGAAGTCGACCCGGACGTCGACGGTCGGGGTCGGTGGATCGGCCAGGTATGTCAAACGCGTCGTCTCCCCACCAACCACCCTCTCGAGGTTCCAGACGCCATACAGCGATACTCGTTTGAGTGTGATGAAGTTGAACGGATCGAGATAACGAACGATGACTCCGCACACGCCGCGGCCCGACACCGATGCTGCAATTGATCCGTCTGAGCTGCCCAGATCGACGACCACCATATTCCGCAAGGCTCCCACCCCGTTGGCGCCGGCGATGTAGGCCGCGCCGCGATCGATGCCCCAATCACCCAGCACTGCATCCCATCGGCGATTCTCCGGCGTCATGCCGAGACCATCGACCGAATCGGCCCGATCGAACTCATCGTTGATCGCCGTCGCGACGGGAAGCTGGATCGGGGCCACGGAGGCCTGCACGGGCGCGACCGACTTCGATGCATTGAACGTGTCACCAAGAATCATGACCGCGGCGAGTACTGCCGCGACGCCGGCGATGATGAGCACAACGGTGCGGTTGCCCCCAGCACGCTGCGGTGGTGAAGCCGTCGATGACTCGTCCATCGACTCGTCGGCGAGGACCTCAGGGTGACCCGACTCACTGTCCGCAGGAGGCGTCTCGCCAGGCACGTCGGCAAACAGGCGGAGCTCGTCGAACTGATTGGGCGCGAAGTCGTCGAACTCGTCGTCCGGGAGGGCGTCCCAAGGCGTCTCGGAGCGACGGGCGTCGATGTCGTTCGTGTGATCTTCCATGCCAGCCTTCCGCCCGCGGGCGACTCCCCTCAACACGATCTCGACACCCCAATGTCGCGACACTGCGTGCTCTTCGCGACCGTATCAGAGGGTGGTCGTTTGACCCCCCGAAACTACGCCGAGCGCTGACCCAAGTCCTTTACTGGGACTCACGGTCAGGTACTGGGGCTCATTGTCAAGGCTCGGCGCTGGCCACCGCTGCGTCGCGCCAACGGCATTGCGCGGCAGTGGGCCCTTCGCCGAGCAGCCCAACGGCGGTACTCGACGTCTCAATCGACGTTGTCACCGCTGGGTGAACGACCCCCGCCACCGACACCGTGATCGACGAACCCCGATAACCAACGATCACCTGCAATCCATCGGCTGCCTGATCAACCAGAAAGCCGAGTCGCTCACCGTGGCCATCCTTGAATTCCTCGATGTTCCACACCTTGTAGAGCGGCACCCGTTTGACCATGACGAAGTTCTTCGGATCGCGGTAGCGCACGACCAATCCGCAAACCCCGTTGCCCGAGACGATGGCTGAGAACACACCGTCGGCGACATCGACGTTTGCCACGGCCAGGCTCATCCGCGGCTCGGGAGTGAACAGCGTGCTGATGTACGCCGCATCGTTGTCGATCCCCCAGGTGCCGCGCACCGCCTCCCACCCCTGACCGGATTCATCGGAGCCAAGACTCTTCGGGTTGGCGGGACGAGCGAAGGAGTCGGAAAATCGAATAGGGCTGGCCGGCGGCAGCATGTCACCAGCGGTTGTCGGCGCCGCCGGGCTTGTCGGCGCTGCGGTCGACGGCTCCGTCCGCGCCGAACCATCGCTCACACCGTAGCGGGCGGCCTCCCAGACCCCGGCCATGAGGACAAGACCCATCAGCCCGAGACCGATCAGGGTTCGCGTCGAGATCCGCCACTCAGACGCTCGGAGTGTCCGTTCCGAATGCGTCACGAATCCAGAGTCCTCGTCAGTCGAACTACTCATCGATAACCGGACTTCCGACGGTCAATCCCGACAGGCACAAGCGAGCGTCGGGGGTGTCAACTCGCAACTGAAGCACCGAACCTGAGCCTTCGAAGACGTAGAAGTATCCACGGCTCGCCGATGCCGTCAGGGTGACCAGGCGATTCGATGCTGGTCCATGCCTGACTTGAACCCGAGTATCGCGGTCGACGCGATACTCCAGACCGACCGCCCAGAACCCCTTCGGAAGATTCGAGTCGAGGGTGACAGCGATCGGAGCTGCCGAGTTCGTACAGACCTCGCCGGTTCGCCCCAGATCGAAGCTCCCAACCCCATCAAGCCGGCCGCGCACCACTCCACCGTCGGGAGCGACTCGATACAACGTGGGCACCACCTCGCCGACCGCAGGGGCCCCCGCAAACGCGGGCAACAGATACGAAAGATTGTTGCGCGGTGCGAACAGGCGGGTCAGCGCCTGTTCTGACACCTGTTCGTCGAGCAGCACGACTGGTTGGGGAAGTTCGCCGGCCGACTCGATCAAACGCTCGAAATAGGCCGCTCCAGTCATCCGGTCGGTGTGACTCGTGAACCGGGCGATCGACGTGACACTCGACCCCAGCAGAGCGACCGTGCCGACCACCATGACGCTCAAGGACCGTCGCGACAGCGCGTGCGGTAGACGAGTCTCCGGGTGCCACGACAGTCCGAGTGCGGTCATGCCAATCGCCAAGACCGCGATGAGCACGGTGTCGGAGCTGTAGTACGGATGAGAGAGCAACTGCTCGCCGAAGGCACCGAGCCGATACCGGCTGATCAATACGAAGGTCACCAAGAGGTGTATCGCCACCAACGCCCATGCCTTGATCGCCCGGGGAATCCAGACGCAGACGGCCACGAAGCCCAGGAGCATCGCATAGCGAGTGAGAAACACCCCCAGTTGCGGTGTATCAACCAGGGGGAACCCGCTGGAACGGCCTCGCCAGCGCCAGGGACCCCCAATGAGGGATGGGATGAAGGCCGAAAAGACCAAGCGGGCGGCACCCCTACGGAGCACCTCGCTCGATACCCCTCGCCCGGCCTCCGGCGGGACGAACAGGTAGATGGAGCCGTAGGCGACCGCGACGATCCACATCAGCGATAGTCCGCGCCATTGCCTGACCATCCGGTCCCGCAGCGTCCGCCCCGCAGAGGGTGTCACCGGATACAGCAAGACAAACAGCGTGACGATGCCCGCAATAACCAGTCCCTTCTCGAAGAAGAGCAGCATCGCCGCCAACGTTGCCGCGGGAGCGACCCACGCACGACCGCCATGATCAACCGCCCGCTGCGTCAGCAACAACATGGCGGGAAATCCGACTTGGAGCGGGACGTAGTTCAGCGACGCCGACCAGTAGGCCAGAGCTGACATTGTCAGGCTCGATGCCGTGTACACCGAGAACACGACAACGCTTCCGGGACGTCGACCGAACAACGACCGGATCAGCCGCCATGTCAAGAGCGACGCGATCAACTGCAGCCCGAGTCGAATCACACTCGACAACATCCAGCTCGTAGGGATCAAACGTTGTTGGACCCACGCGACCAGAAAGCCGCCCGAGAAGGCGTGCCCGGCGTACCGCTGGAAAACGTAGTCCGCGGTCAGTCCGGAGTTCTCGGCGATCGCCAGGATGACGAAGTCATCCTGGGCGAACGACGACCGCAGGAGTACCCACACGGTGATGCCCATCTGAACGACAATCAGCGCAACTGCGGCGCGGTCGATCGGCGATACTGGGAGCCTCCAGCGCGCTCGCTTGCTCACCGCCTGATCGGCCACGGTCGCCACGATAAGAGCCTGGCACACCGCCACGACCCCCAGTGCCGTGGTGGGTCAGCTGAGTTCGGCGACCAACGCGAGGATCTCGTCGGCCAACTCGGGGCGACAGATCGCCAAGTCGGGAAGCAACACGTCGCGCTGGTTGTAGACCAACGGGTCGCCGTTCAGCCGCGAGGCATGGAGTCCCGAGGCCTGCACGACCGCGACCGGGGCGCACGAGTCCCACTCGTACTGGCCGCCGCCGTGGACATAGGCATCGCCAAGCCCGAGCAGCACAGCAGTCGCCTTGGCCCCGGCCGAACCCATCGGCACCAACGTTGCGCCCATCCGCTCGACCATCGCGGTGACCAGCGCCGGAGGCCGCGTGCGTGATGCGAGGATACGGACCGGGCCGTCCGGGCGAGCGGGCAGCGCCATGGGCGAACCCGTCGACAACGTGATGCCCTGGGCGGGCAGTGCGACTGCGCCAACGACGGGTACACCGCCGACGCATAGAGCGACATGAACCGCCCAGTCGGTGCGGTCGATCTCGCCGAACTCGCGGGTGCCATCAAGCGGATCGATGATCCAGACGCGCTCGCTCTCGAGCCGCTTGAAGTCATCCTTTCCCTCCTCAGAGAGCACCGCGTCGCGGGGGAACCGACGAGCCAGTTCATCCATCAACAACAGATGGGCGGTGCGGTCGCCGAGGTCCTTGGTTTCCTTCTGGTCCGCGCCGTCGCGGAGCCGCTCACGGAGCTTGAGCAGCACGGCACCGGCCAGGTCGGCCATTTCGGCTGCGTGTTCGTGTTCGGTCGTCATCAGCCCTCCTCGGGCACGGTCGAGAGGGAAATCATTTCGAGAACTCGTTCAGCCATCGCGGTCGGCCCACCATCGGTCGGAACGAGCCGGAGCTCCGGGGAGGTTGGGGCCTCATAGGGATCATCGATTCCGGTGAAACCCTTGATCTCACCGGCGCGAGCCTTCTTGTACAGCCCCTTCGGATCACGCTCCTCGCACAGTGCGATCGGCGTATCAACGTAGACCTCGGCGAACGGGATTCCTGCGGCATCGTGGATCGCCCTCGCCGCGTCGCGATCGACGCGGTACGGACTGATCAACGGGACGAGGGCGACGACTCCGGCGTCGGCCATCAGCCGAGCGACATGGGCGACTCGCCGCACGTTCTCCGTGCGGTCTGCGGCGGAAAAGCCCAGGTCACCGTTGAGACCGTGGCGGACGTTGTCACCGTCGAGCACGTAGACCGGGCGACCGGCGGCGAGCAGCCACTTCTCGACCTCGAAGGCGACCGTCGATTTCCCGGCGCCCGAAAGCCCCGTCAACCACACGGTCATTCCGGCCCCGCCGAGGGCGACGGCACGCTCGTGGCGAGAGACGAGACCCGGATGCCAGACGATGTTGGTGTCGGCAGGGGCGCTCATCCGCTCCACCCGGGGGCTGCGCCCCCGAACCCCATCGTCCGCCGATTCGCTGGCGCTCGGTCGGCTGACATTCGCTGCGCTCATCCGCCGGCCGGGCCGATGATCATGCCCGCACCGACGGTGGCCATCGTCGCTTCGTCGATGAGGATGAAGCTGCCCGTGTTGCGGTTGCGGCGGTACTCGTCGAAGAACAACGGGGCGGTCGTACGCAGGGTGACGCGGCCGATGTCGTTCAGCCCGAAGGCTTCGACGCCCTCCTCACGATGAAGGGTGTTGATGTCGAGACGGTAATGCAGGTCTTTCACCAGACAGCGCGCCGAGTTGGTGGTGTGCTTGATCGCCAGTTTGGCCCCGGCGGTCAACTTGGACCGCTCGGTCATCCAGCAGACCATCGCGTCGATGTCCTGGCCGACATTCGGACGGTTGTTCGGCCGGCAGAGCATGTCGCCGCGGCTGATATCGAGGTCGTCCTCCAACCGGATGGTCACCGAGTCGTGCGGCCGAGCCTCGTTCACCGGGCCGTCGAAGGTCTCGACCGCGGCGATCTTCGACGTGAACCCCGACGGCAACACCATCACCTCGTCGCCGACACTGAACGTGCCGCCGACAACGGTTCCGGCGAGGCCGCGGTAGTCGTGGTACTCGTCGTTGTACGGCCGAAGGATGTACTGCACGGGGAACCGAGCATCGATCAGGTTGCGGTCGCTGGCGATGTGCAGATGCTCCATGTGATAGAGCAGCGACGACCCCTTGTACCAGGGCATATTCTCCGAACGGTCGACGACATTGTCGCCGTTGAGCGCTGAGATCGGGATGAACGTCACATCGGGAACGTCGAGCTTACGGGCGAACGCGCTGAACTCGTTGACCAGGTTCTCGAAGACCTCTTCGGAGTAGTCGACGAGGTCCATCTTGTTGATACACACCACGATGTGGGGGATGCGCAAGAGCGACGCCAGGAACGAGTGGCGCTTGGACTGTTCGACAATGCCATGACGGGCGTCGACCAGAATGAGCGCCAGATCGGCGGTCGAGGCCCCAGTGACCATGTTGCGGGTGTACTGAATGTGGCCCGGGGTGTCGGCGATGATGAACTTGCGGTCGGGGGTGGCGAAGTAGCGGTAGGCGACGTCGATGGTGATGCCCTGCTCGCGCTCGGCCCGCAGGCCGTCGGTCAGCAGCGCCAGGTTCACGTATTCCGAACCCATCGCCGTCGAGGTGCGCTCGACGGCCTCCATCTGGTCCTCGAAGATCGACTTGGAGTCATAGAGCAGCCGCCCGATGAGGGTCGACTTACCGTCGTCGACCGAGCCGGCCGTAGCGAAACGAAGCAGTTCCATCAGAAATACCCAACCTTCTTGCGATCTTCCATGCCAGCCTCGGAGACCCGATCGTCGGCGCGGGTAGCGCCCCGTTCGGTGATGCGGGAAGCGGCGACTTCGTCAATGACCTGTTCCACGGTGGCGGCGGTCGACTCGACCGCGCCGGTGCACGACGCGTCGCCGACGGTGCGGAAGCGCACGGTGCGCTCCTCGATCACCTCGTGGGCCATCGGCGTCACATAGCGGGTGTCAGCGAGCCACATGCCGTCGCGGTTGAACACGCGACGCTGGTGGGCGTAGTAGATCGAGGGGATCTCGATGCCCTCATCGGCGATGTACTGCCAGATGTCGAGCTCGGTCCAGTTCGAGATGGGGAACACGCGGATGTGCTCGCCCTGGCGGATACGGCCGTTGAACAGGCTCCACAACTCGGGACGCTGGTTCTTCGGGTCCCACTGTCCGAATTCGTCACGGAACGAATACACCCGCTCCTTGGCGCGGGCCTTGTCTTCATCACGACGGGCACCGCCGAACACCGCATCGAAGCGGCCCTCTTCGATCGTGCGCAGCAGGGTCGCGGTCTGCAGCCGGTTGCGACTGGCGCGCGGGCCGGTCTCTTCGACCGAACGACCGGCATCGATGTCGTCTTGCACCGAGCCGACGACCAGGCGAACACCCAGCTCAGCCGAGCGGCGGTCGCGGAACTCGATCACTTCGTCGAAGTTGTGACCGGTGTCGACGTGCACGAGCGGGAATGGGATCTTGCACGGCCAGAAGGCCTTCTCGGCCAGGCGGAGCATGACGATGGAGTCCTTACCGCTCGAGAACAGCATGCCGGGCCGCTCGAATTCGGCGGCGACCTCGCGCATGATGTGGATCGACTCGGATTCCAGGGCCTTGAGGTGCGATTGCGCCTCGGTTGTTTTCGCGCTGCTCAAGGCGGCACCTTCCCTCTACGTGATCGTAACGATCTGGATTCTTGACAAACTCAGCTTTGTTCACCAACTTTACCAACAATGTCGAGTTAGTTGACATCAAGTAGTTGGTGTTGAGTCAGCAGACCCAGCGTAGATCGCCGGGGGGTGGCGATCTACGCGGTGATGGTGACGACCGCGACGCCCGGCGTGAGGTCGAGCTTTCCGAGACTGTCACGAGCGCGAACCTGGACGGTGTACGTGCCCAACGGAAGCGTCGGCGACGTGTGCACCCAGTTGGTCACCGGTCGATCGGGATTGGTGAGCGTCGTCGTGACCCATTGCGGGGTGCCGATGGTGCCATCAATCCGCGGCCCCTTCCCGGTGGCGTTGTTGCGGATGTAGATCTGCACGGTGTTCACCGCCAGATTGTCGGTGGCGTTGCCGTTGGCCGTGACCTTGGCCCCGGTTTGGGTACCACCATTGACCGGCGCAGCCATCGTGGTCGACGGGTCCGGATCGGACGGGTAGACGTAGTAGGTCCGCGATGCGTTCGCCGACGTCGTGTCCAACTGCCCCGCGGTGTCGACGGCGTAGGCGACGATGAGGTATGTCGCCTCGGAACCGAGCGCGAAGGTGCGCGTCCAGTTCGTCGCCGTCGCCCCCGGCGTCGCCAGCGCCGCCCCGCCGACGAGGCCGGCCTGGCTCGTCCACGAGCCGTCGGACTGCAGGAACTTATTGGACTGACCCGGGATCGATCGACGAACACGGAAGCGCACGTCGGTGACCCCTGTTGGGTCGGTCGCCGTTCCGCTCAAGTTGACGGTCGTCGATGTGAACGTCTGGGCCTGATCGACCGGCACGGCAAGCACCGTGTCGGGACCGGCGTCACCCGGAACGTTGAGAGAGACGACCCGGGTGGGCGAGATGATCAGCTTGCCGTTGAGGTCGACGACCTGCATCTGGAGGTCGTAACTGCCTGCTGGCATCGGCGGTGTCACGTAGTTAAATGGCACCGAGGTCTGCGCAATCGGGATTCCCGGCAGCTTGTACCAGTTGGCATACCCAGCCAGCCCGTTGGTACCGACCCCCTGCCAGGTCTGACGATTGCGGATGAACGCCCAAACCTCTTTCACCCCCGAATCATCGGCGGCGGTTCCCGACACCGTGATCGTGCCCGGTGCCTGCACCGCATCGGGAACCGGGCTATCGACGGTGATGGTCGGCGTGAGGTCGTTGACGAACACCCGGTAGATCACGTCGAGTGGGCCGACGTTGTTGTCGATGTCGCGAGCCTGCAGTGACACCGTCCACACCCCGTTGGGAATGGTCAGACCGGCACCCCAGTTGACCGACGGCGCACCGGGCGAGTCGACCGACACCGGGAACGCATAGAACGTGCTGGCGACGGAGCCATCGGGTTGCAGATAGTCGAGCGTGAGCTCCTGGATGACCGACACCTGCATCGAAGCCACCCCCCGGTTGTCGGTTGCCGTACCGCTCACCGTGATCTCGTTCGAGGCGAAGTCCTGAGTGCCACTCGGCGGAGAGACGACCGGGATCTCGGGCGGCGTCACGTCGGACGCAACGGCGGTGAGGCGGGTGTTGGCAAGGGTCGGGTCTTTGACTCCGCCGACGGCGAAGGTTCGTGCGTTCGCGGTGAAGTTTCCGATCGGCAAGGTGATCGGCAACGACCAGTCGCTGGCCGTCGCTCCGGGGGACACCAAGGTGGCCAACGCGCCGTACCACGGCGCGGCGAACGACCCGTCAGCCTGGCGATAGAGGCCGGTCGAGTCATTGCGAACGTCGACCTGCACCTTGGCGATTCCGGCGGTCGCAGCACCCGCCCCGCGCAGCGTCACCTGACTCCCCGAGATCACGATCTGGCCGTTGATCGGATCGGTGAGCGTCGTTTGGGGATCCTCGACCGGCGGAACGTTTCGGAAGTCGAAGAAGCCATGACGGCCGATGCCGTTGATGCCTCCGAGCCTCGACCCATCGCTGCCGACCAGCAGACCGTTGGGCGTGACGGTCAGCGTGGTGACCCCGTGGTAGGCGTCGGTGCCGGGGTTCCATGGCATCGCCCAGCCGGTCGCCGGATCGAGCGCACCGAGCTGTTCGCGCCGCACCACCTGCGGGACGAGCACCAGGGCTCCCCCGCCGAGACCCCAGCCGTAGTTGATGTTCGTATCACCCGGCCACGGCTCCGGCGAGTTCGGAGCCTCCTGGAACTGGAAGTGGCCGCCGACGTAAACCGCCGGACCGCTGATCGCCACCGAGTAGATCGTGTCGAAGTGCCGCGACACCCAAGTCGGGTTGACATCGTCACCGTTGGTCGTGGTGTCGAACCGCACCGCGGTGTCATTGGTCGGCGGCTTATCACCCCCGGTGGCGACCAGCACCGCATACGAACCGTCGGCGGCGATGGCTGCGTCGGTGATCCGAATCACCGAGATGTTGACCAGGGCGTTTTCGTACAGTCGGGTCCGCCATGGCCGGAGTGTCGGTGTCGCCCCGAGACTGATCAGCGCGGCGCCGACGCGTGGCTGGCCGGCAACGTACCGGCCGGTATGGGCGACGAGCAGCGTGGAACCGTCGGCGGTCACGTCGAGCGCGGAAATGCCGACGTCGCCATCGGCGCCAAGACCTTCGGTCACCGGGAAGTCGAACGACGGGTCGATCGCTCCTGTCGTTGCGTCGAGAGCCGCCAAACGAACCCGAGGGATCGTGTTGATCTTGTTGAATCGACCCCCCACATAGACCTTGCCGCCGATGACAACAACCGCGCTGACCCGGCTGTCGGCATTGGCCACAAACGTTCTGACCAGGTCACCTGCCGCCGTGAGCTTCGCGATCTTGCGACGGGCGACCCCATCAACGAAGCTGAACTCTCCGATGGCGAAGAGATCTCCAGCGTTTGCCGACGCCGCAACGTCGTAGACCGGACGGTCGATGACGGGGTTGAAGCTCCGGTCGAGCGCACCGGTCGTCTCGTCGTAGGCGGCAAGGTACTTCTGGGTAATCACCGTGCCATCGGTGTCTTTGACCTGGGTGAACGTGCCGGAGATGACCACCCGGCCGCCCACCAGCGCGGAGTCGAGCACCTCGCCGTCGAGCACCCGAACAACATCGGTGCGGGGACGGCTAGGCACCAGCGTGGTGTGGCCGACCACCGGCTGGGCGACCGCAACCGGCGGTGTTTTCCCGGTGTCGATGGCAACCACGGACGCGGCCAATGCCAACAAGATCAGGGTTCGGGACGCCGTTCGGATCGCCATCTGCACTCCACAGTCTCTGGCTTTGCCCCCGGAGTCGTCATCGGCCCGATCCGACGATCACGAGAAATCAGCGCTTGACGTGAATCTTAACCACATGACGTGGCGATTTGGAATTTTGAATCTTCAAGTTTCAGCCGTTTGACGTCGTTCCGAGGTTGGTCGTGGAGTCATAGGCCGCCGCCAACCGCCGAACGTGTTCGGGAAGCTGACCGTCGGCAAGGTCAGCGATGGTCACTCGTTCGAAGACGTCGCGCAACGACACCCGCATCGCCTTCCACACGTCGACCAGCGCCCGGGCCGCCCCGGGATACTCGGCGTCGCTCAGGCTCAGGTCGTGAACCGTGGCAATCGGACCTTCCAGCGCCCGGAACACATCGGCGAGGGCGATGTCGTGGGCCGGACGGGCCAGGGTGTAGCCGCCATCGGCGCCGCGCTGGCTACGGACGAGGTGTTGCGAACGCAGATCGCCCAGGATGTCGAGCAGAAAGCGGACGGGGATGTCTTGCGCCTCGGCGATCCGGTCGGCCTTGACCGGGCCGTCGCCGCCGAGCGCGGCAAGTTGGGCCAACGCCCGAATGCCGTAATCCACCCTCGCCGATACACGCACGGGCCCAGTCTGCCGGGTTTGGGCACCGCCGCGGGCACCAGCGGACGACCGAGCCGGGGCAACCCCACCCCGGCCATCAACTCGATGCGCTGCCGTATCGACGAAGGCCTCGATGGAAGAACCACCGCGACAGCCCGACGAGGCCGACGGTCATCGCTGCGGCAACGACCACTGTGCCGCCGGTCAAGCGACCGGTGAGCGCCTCGGCAGGGACGGAGATGGCGAAGGCCAACGGCACCAGGAACGTCAACCCGGCGCGCATCCACCCCGGATAGATGCCGACGGGATACTGCCCGGCGCGCAGCAGTCCGCCGAACAACTCCTCGACCTCGTGCATCCGCACCAGCCAGAACGCGCATGTGGCGAGCAGCAACCAGAAGCAGTAGAGGATGACCAGGCCGATCACCAACATCACCAGGAAGATCAACACCGAACCCACCGAGACCGGACGTTCCAATCGCAGGGCGGCGATGACGATGAGCACGGCACCAAGGAAGACGTCGATGATCTGCCAGATCTCGACCTGGCGCACACTGACGAGCGTTTGGGCATCGGCGGGTTTGGTGAGCAGGTGATCGAGCTTGCCGTCGCGGATCTCACCGATCAGCCGGGTCATGTTCGGTTGGATGAAGGCACGGATCACCCCGGTGACCAGCGTGAAGACGCCCATCACCGCGAGCAGTTCGGGCTTGGTCCATCCGCCGAGGGTCTCGGTGCGGTCGAACACAATCGCCAACACCACCAGCGAGGTTCCCAGCGTGAGCACGGATTGCACCAGTTGGACGAAGAAGTTCACCCGGTACTGCAGCTCGTTGATGATTCCCAGGCGCAGGAACCGGCTCGCCAGACTCATCGCTAACCCCCGACCGCGCCGAAGCGGATGATGCCGCGTCCCACACCAGGTCGACCAGCCCGGCCCCCACTGCGATCCACAACGCCTGCATCACCAGCCCGATCATCAGCTCCCGGGACGTGACCGGGCCGACCAATGCCGTGATCGGGAAACCGAACGTCCACCGGAACGGAAAGAACCATGACAGCGACTGCACCCAGTCGGGCATCAGCGTCATTGGCACCAACCGACCCGAGAGCAGCAACTCGGCGAGAAAGTACGCCTCGAAAATGGCGCCGATCCGCGTCGTCCAGAAGGTGATCATCCCCAGTACCCACAGGAGCAATGAGCGGATGAGATACGCACCCCAGATGGCGACGAAGAACACGATGATCTGCCCGGCGGTGGGCGACAGCGACGGGCGGAAGATCACCGACAAGACCACGGCGATCGGCAACCACAGCGCGATCACCGTCACCTTGGTACCGGCGAACTCGGCGAGGTCGTGATGAATCGGGTGAATCGGGCGCATCAGGTTCATCGACAACGTGCCCTCGCGAATGCGTTCCTCCCAACCGAACGGGGTGAAGACGATGTTGATGTTCCGCACCAGGGTCCACACGATGTAGTACGCGGCGAAGGTGCCCGCGGTAAAGCCTTCGATGCTGCCGCCGTTGCCGCGGGCAATGCTCGACCAGACCACGAGATAGATCACCGGTTCGGCGACCATCCCGATCATGTAGAAGTAGGCCGCCGTGCGGTATTGGAACTGGTTGACCATGCCGATACGGGCCGTGGCCACGTAGAACCGAAACATCAGGTGTGCCCGGCGGCGAACACCGCGGCGATCACATCATCAATCGGCGGGTCCTCGATCGTCAAGTCATCGACATCATTGGCGGCGAGGAGCTCTGCCGTCGCTGCGGCGATCGTCGAGCGTTCGACCTTGAGCACCCGCTCCTCACCATTGACGAACCGCACCCGAATCGTCTTGATCGCCGCGACCCGGTGACTGAGTTCGCTCAGCGCCCCGTCGAACAGTAGACGGCCCTCGTGGATGATGATCACCCGCTTGCACAACGCCTCGACATCGGCCATGTAGTGGCTGGTCAGCAGCACTGTCGCCCCATAGCTGCGGTTGTAGTCACCAATGAAGGTTCGGATGCGCTGCTGCATGGTGACGTCGAGCCCGATGGTCGGTTCGTCGAGGAACAGCACATCGGGACGGTGGAGCAGCGCCCCGATGATCTCCATTTTCATCCGCTCACCGAGCGATAGGTTGCGAACCGGCTGACCGACCAACGCACCGACCTCAAGCAAGTCGATCATCTCGTCACGTAAGGAAATGTGGTCGGCCTCGGGCGTGCGATAGATCGCCCGCTGCAGTTCGAAGCTGTCGAGAGCGGGCAGATCCCATTGCAATTGGTTGCGGTTGCCCATGATCAGCGATACCCGGCTGAGGTACTCGCGCTCCCGTTTGAACGGCTCGTGGCCGAGCACCCGGGCCTGGCCGCTCGACGGGTGCAGCAACCCGGCCAGCATCTTGATCGTCGTCGTCTTCCCGGCCCCGTTGGGACCAAGAAATCCGACCACCTCCCCGGGTTCGATGACGAAGCTGACATCGGCAACGGCGTGTACCGGCTTGGTTTCGCGATGCACCAACGCCCGCATCGCCGCCCGCAAGCCGGCCGATCGCACCGGCACTTCGTACGTCTTGGTCAGAGCTTGTGCGACCACCGAGGGGTCCGAGCCGGGCATGCCGGCCATCTTCTCATCTGTCGCCTACTCAACAGAGCCGAGTTCCGACCGAGGCGACAACCACCGGGGCGGCCGACCCGAACCCCTACAGCGTGTTGGTGATCGCCCCGGTTTCGGCGCCTTGAACCAGCTTGGCGTACTTGCCGAGCACACCGCTGGTGTAGCGCGACTGATTCGGCACCCAGCCCACCTTGCGTTCGGCGATCACGGCGTCGTCGACGAGGAGGTCGAGTCGCTTGGCGCGCACGTCGACGAGGATTCGGTCGCCGTCACGAACGAAGGCGATCGGGCCGCCATCGACGGCCTCGGGGGCAACGTGGCCGATACAGAATCCCCAGGTCCCGCCGGAGAACCGACCATCGGTGATCAGGGCGCAGTCGTGACCTCGACCTGCGCCCTTCAGGGCACCGGTGATCGCCAGCATCTCGCGGATGCCCGGGCCACCCTTGGGTCCTTCGTAGCGAATGACGAGCACGGTGCCCGGCTCGATCGAACCCGACAGAATGGCCTCCATCGCGCCGTCCTCGCCGTCGAACACTCGCGCCGTTCCTTCGAACTGCATCTGGTCGTGGGTGAGCCCGGCAACTTTGACGACCGAGCCCAGCGGGGCCAGCGAACCGCGCAGCACCAAGATGCTGCCTTCGGCGTGGAGTGGATTGTCGAGCGGGTAGACGACAACGCCATCGGCTCCGGGAGGGTTGATGTCGGCGAGATTCTCGGCCATGGTCTTGCCCGTCACCGTCATCACGTCACCGTGCAGTAGACCGGCGTCGAGCAGCATCTTGAGCACCACCGGCACGCCGCCGATACGGTCGAGGTCGCTCATGTGGAATTTGCCACCGGGCTTCATGTCGGCGATGTGGGGCACCTTGGCGGCGATGCGGTTGAAGTCCTCCAACTCAAGGGCGACACCGGCCTCGTTGGCGATCGCCAACAGGTGCAGCACGGCATTCGTCGAACCGCCGAGGGCGGACGTCACCGCAATGGCGTTCTCGAACGCCTGCTTGGTCATGATCTGACGAGGGGTGATGCCCAGGCGGAGCATGTTGACCACGGCCTCGCCGGCGAGCACCGCATCGTCTTCGCGGCGTCTGTCGACGGCGGGCGGCGATGCCGAACCGGGCAACGACATCCCGATCGCCTCGGCAATCGACGACATCGTGTTGGCGGTGAACATGCCACCGCAAGCGCCCTCACCGGGGCAGGCTTTGCGCTCGATCTCACCCAGTTCCTCGGGCGTGATCTTGCCGAGGGCACAGGCGCCGACCGCCTCGAACACGCTGGTGATGTCGAGGGCCAGGCCGTTGTGGTTGCCCGGCAGAATCGAACCGTTGTAGACGAACACGCTGGCCAGATCGAGTCGAGCAGCAGCCATCAACATCGCCGGAATCGACTTGTCGCAGCCGGCCAGACCGACGAAACCATCCATGCGCTCGCCGTGCATCACCGTCTCGACCGAGTCGGTGATCACCTCGCGAGAGACCAACGAGGCCCGCATGCCTTCATGGCCCATCGAGATGCCGTCCGACACGGTGATCGTGCCGAACTCCATCGGGAAGCCACCGGCGGCGCGCACGCCCTCTTTGGCCTTCTCGGCCAGCTTGCGCAGCGTCATGTTGCACGGGGTGACCTCGTTCCAGGCGTTGGCGATGGCGATCTGGGGCTTGTCCCAATCCCGATCGGTCATCCCGACGGCACGCAGCATCGCCCGGGCGGGCGCCTTCTGCATGCCGTCGGTGACATCACGGCTACGGGGCTTCACATCAACGGGCGTCGCATCAATGGGCGTCTCGGACATAGACGATCACGGTAGCGCCCCTGGTCGTCGCCGACCTCGGTTTATGGCGCCAGCCCGCAGACGTCGACGCCATAGGCATCGAGGCGCTCCGTTGCCGCGTCCATCTCGGAGTCCCCATTGCTCAATTCCGCCAGCTCGGGCTCGGCCTCCATCGCGATGGCGACCTCGTCGATGTTGTACTTGTTCTCCACAAAGATCCGGTCCATCACGTCGATGAACCTCGTCGCCACCCCAACGTCATTGGCGATCTCGTCGGGTGCCGTCTCCCGCAGTGGCCCGAACACCGCCATCACCTGGTCCCAGCTGGCCTTGGTCGCCTCGGGTGTCGTGCTCTGGCCGAAGACCGAGTCGAGCGGGCTGGATTCGTCGAGTTGGCGAACCAGTTCGCAGAACCGACTGTTTCTGTCGCCGGAGTACTGCGGGTCGGTCGACGCATCGGCCGTGTCGGCCGTGTCGATGACGTCTTGGGCCGGTTCTGCCGAGACCGCCGGGGCGGGGGCAGTCGACACGGAAGCCGCTTGGGTGATCGTCGCCGGGCCGCTCGTGGCGATCTCTGCGGCAGCTGCTCGGGTGACCTCAGCCGCCCGCGCAGCACTCGCCGAGTCGGCCAGCGATCGATCGGCCTCGGCACCGCTCCCGCACGAGAACAGCAGGGCGGCCAGCACCGGCACGAGGCCCGTGTGTAGCCGTAGCACTACGAGGCCAGACCGCAGACCTGCACCCCATAGGCGTCAAGTCGATCACTGGCGTCCTGGGCGGTCGGATCCTCCCCGCTGAGCAGCGCCACCATTTCCGGATCACTTTCCATCGCCAGGCTGGCCGCTTGCATGTCGAAGTCGAACCCTTCGAAGAACTGCTTCATCGAATCGAAAATGCCGGCGAGGGTGCTGACGTCACCGCTGATCTCGTCGGGAGCGGCACCTTCGAGTCGGTCGAACGCCGACTCGACGTCGGCCCATGCGGCCTTTGCGACGGCGGGGTCGGTCGTATCGAATGCGTCGTTGATCGGGTCATTGCCGTCGAGTTCTCGAACGATGTCGCAGAACGGCCCGCTTCCTTCACCGGTGAACTCGACATCGACGGAGGCCGTGGTGTCGAGCACCGGGAATGTGTCGTCGACCGCTGGCTCGGTGACCGCTGGCTCGGTGACCGCTGGCTCGGTGACCGCTGGCTCGGTCACGGCGGGAACCGTCGAGGCCGGGTCCGCCGCGGCTGCGACCGTGGTCGCCGGTTCGGCCGCCGGGGCCGAGGCCGCAGCGTCGGACGCATCGGACGCTGTGGTCCCTCCTGTCGCATCCTCGCTCTTCGAACTTCCGCCGCACGCGAATGTCATCGTTGTCAACGCAACGACCGCGATCCATCTTCCCCGCATCTTCGTACCTCTCATCTTGATGTGGCAACAAGAGTCGCACAGGCGGTGAGGAAAAACGCCGCGGCGAACACCGGCCAATGCCGACGCCGGTTTACCGCCCGGACCGGGAGCAGAACACGGCACCGATCAGCACCAGCCCGGTACCGGCGAGCGCTAAACCAGCGACTTCATCGCCGCGGACGAGCACCCCAAGGACGATCGAGACCACGGGGATGAGGTAGTTGAACGAGGCGCCGCGGGTCGCCCCGACGCGGGAAAAGACCCTCGCAGCCAGGAGAAACGCGAACCCGGTGCCAAATACACCCAGCACGGCGACCGCGCCGAGGGCCGGCCAGCTGAACGTCGAGCTGCGCAAGCCCCACAGACCGAACGGGCTGACGTAGAGCAACGAAATCCGCTGCATCGACCATTGCACCGGCAAGGCGCCGTACTTCTGGGTCAGGGGAACCGACAGATTGGCAGCCACCGCATAACCACACAACGCGATCAGCACGAAAACCACACCCAGGGCCAGGCGGGAGCCACCCTGCCAAGTGGGCAGGGCGATGCACACCACTCCCACGAGCCCGATCGCCATGCCGATCAATTGGCTTCGGCCAGGGAGGCGCCGGAGCAACACGGTGGCCAAGGCCGCGACCAGCACTGGCAGTGCGCCATTGAGCATTCCGGCCACCGACGACGAGATCCACTGCTCGGCGAAGGGGTAGAGCGACAGCGGAATGCCCTGCCACACCAGGGCCAGTAGGAACAACCGGCGCCGATCGGATGGTTCGATCGACGTACGAGCCGTCGGAAAGAACGACAACACCAGGAACCCGAAGGCGATCCGTAACATCGCCACGACCATCGGGGCGAAGTGATCGACACCGATCGAGATCCAGAGGTACGACGACCCCCAGATGAGGGCGATCAAACAGATCTGTCCCCAATCCGTCATGTTGAACTGGGCGTCGGTGCGACCTTCAGCCGTGGTCAGAAATCGACTGGTGGTCATCGAGCGCCAAGCTATCGAGTGGCCAACGCAAGCAGCCCTCCGATGACACCGGGTCGGTTCGGAGGGAGGCCGGGACCTACTTCGTCACCACCACCTGGGTCGACATACCGAGTGCGTCGTGAGGGGTGACCTTGTCGGTCTTCAGAATGCAACGCATCACGTAGATGCCCTCCGTCTCGAAGGTCACCGTCACCTCGCCTTCGGTCTTCGGCCTGAGCGAGGCGACCTCGCCGATCGGTTGCCGGTTGGGGTCGACAAGTTCCATCTCGTGATCGACCTGACCCTCGTTCCTGAACACGAAGCGAATGGACTCGCCCGCTTTGACGTCCAGACCATCGGGCACGTTGAACTTGTATTCCGAACCGGTGACCAATACGGAGCGGTCGGCCTCGGGCACAGGAGTGCCGCCATTGCCGGTCACGGTGATGGCGGTGCGGAAGCCCTCGCCTTTCTGTCCGGGGGTGCACACGACCGTGTATTCCCCGGCCACGAGGCTGGCGCCGAGCCCTCTGCTTGCTCCGTTCACCACATTCTCGGCGACCGCCGCGACCGTTCCATCGGCGCGCAACACGTGCAGCTTGCTGACGTCACCGGAGGTATTGGAGAAGTTGAAGGTCACGTCACCCGCCTCGATCTCGGTCGCGGCCGGGGTACAGGCGGTGGCGGTTCCAGACACCGCGACCGTGGCCGCCGTGGAACCCGACGAGCATGCCGATACGGCCGACGCGACGCAGATGACGGAACAAAGATGACGCAGTCGCACGTGTGAAACCTCAGAATTGCCTGATCAGATGAATATGGAAAGCACAACCCCAGGCATCCGGATCAGACCGCAGGGCGGTGTGTTGTGAGGCGCTGGGACGTACGAGACTCAGCAGGACCTTCCGCCGCGGGCTCGATTCCACGGTAGGCGAAGAACTCCGGCCATGCGGTCCAAAGTCTTGATTTCTTGTACGCCGAGCGGTCGGATGCCGCGGGCGGTCGGCGACGGCGGGCCGTGTCCGCGACGGACGGTCTACTTGCGGCCGAAACCGAAGAGTTGCTGGGCGACCTTGCGCATCTGGATCTCTTCGGAGCCCTCGGTGATGCGGTAGCGACGGTGGTGGCGGTAGATGTGCTCGAAGGGCATGTGACGGGAGTAGCCGACGCCGCCGCAAGTCTGCATCGCCCGGTCGGCGGCGTCGCAGCACAGCCGGTTGGCGCGGTAATTACACATCGAGACCAGGTGGGTGACCTCCATGTGATGCTTGTTGTCGAGCATCCAGGCGGTGTAGCGGACCAGTTGCCGCAGCATCGCCGCCTCGGAGTGCAACTCGACCAGCGGGAACTGAATCCCCTGGTTGGCCGATAGTTTTTTGCCCCAGGTGATCCGACTGTTGGCGTATGCGACAGCTTCGTTGATGCAGAACTGGGCGGCTCCGAGCGACGACGCGGCCTGGCGGATGCGGTTCTCGTGGACGAAGTGCTGGGCCAGTTCCAAGCCGAAGTCGACTCGGCCGAACACCGCGTCGGGACCGACCCGCACATCGGTCAGCGAGACCTCGGCGTGGTCGGTGGGCATGTTGAACGTCCACCAGAAGAAGTCGACATTGAAGCCCGGCGCGTCGGTCGGCACCAGGAAGGCGGTGATCCCGACCGGGCTGCCCTGCTCGCCCGACGTGCGGGCGAAGATGATGTCGTGGGTGGCGTGATGCAGGCCCGAGTTGAACCGCTTCATCCCGTTGATCACCCACTCGTCGCCGTCCTTGACGGCGGTGGTCTCCATATAGGTGGCGTCGGAACCGTGATCGGGCTCGGTCAGTCCGAACGCAAGGCGGCGACTGCCGTCGAGGAAGCCGGGCATCCAGGCGGCGATCTGCTCGGGGGTGCCGAAGTCGCGCATCATCAGCACGGTCGGGAAGTTGCCGACGATCGACGACTCGTTCTGCAGGTCGTTGTGCAGGCCCAATCCCTTGGTGGCCAGATGCTCGCGGATCAACGCCATCGTCAGGTTCGAGGCGCCTTTACCACCGAATTCGACGGGGAGGGCCAGCCGC
Source organism: uncultured Actinomycetes bacterium (assembly GCA_963847945.1). Lineage (GTDB taxonomy): Bacteria > Actinomycetota > Acidimicrobiia > Acidimicrobiales > Ilumatobacteraceae > JANMJD01. The sequence continues at coordinate 91,547 of CAWKBX010000017.1, read as the reverse complement.
AACCAGCCGGCCTTGTCGGCCCGGCGACGCATCTCGCGGCAGGAGCTCCTCCCAGTCGGCCCGAGGGGTGCCGCCCGCCTCGAAGTCGGTGCGGGCGTACTCCCGGCGATGGTCGAAGAAGCGGATGTTGTCGTCCTGCTGCTCCAACGGCTTGATCTCGTCCTCGATGAACGCATCGAGCTCGTCGAGCGTGGCCTGAATGTCGGCGGGGATGGCGAAGTCCATCCCGTCGACAGTACGCCGCCCGCTCTACCTCCCTCGCCCCGAACGCGGTCGGCGCCGTCAGGCCGACAAAGTGGGGACGGTAGGCACCAACGTAGGTGCCCGCAGTCCCCACTTCCTTCAACGGGTCGCCGCCAGCGTGGGCTCGGGCACCGTGGCGATCGGGTCGGTGACACCGGGCTTGATCAACCGTCCGGCGATCAGTATCGCGAGCAGGGCGACCCCGGAACCAGCGGTGACCTGACGCATGCCGACGCGGTCGGCGAGCAGGCCGTGGACGATCAGCCCGGCGGGATAGAGGAGACCGAGCACGGCGTTGTTCACCGACATCACCCGGCCGCGGAACGCCCCCGGCGAGCGCATCTGGGCGACGGTCGAGAACGACGAGAGTGACGCCATGTAGGTCATGCCGACGAGACCCAGGGCCGGGGCCATCAGCCAGATGTTCGGGGCAATGCCGTAGAGCACGAGCGCCGTGCCGGTCGCGGCGATCGCCCCGAGCATCACCCGGCGAATGCCGTGTTTGGCAACGGCGCCGCCGATGGCCACTCCGGCGATCACGGCCCCGACTCCCTGGGCGGTGACGAGCGCGGCGTTGGCCCCTTTGCCGGCGTGGAGCACCTTGTTGACCATCGCCGGGATCAGCCCGATGAACGGGGCGGCAATGAAGGTGTTGATGCACATCGTGATGTTCATCACCCGCAGGCCCGGCTCGGTACGCACGATCTTGAATCCCTCGGTGATCGCTCCGATGATCGGCCGCTTCTCGGTCGTCGCCGGCGCCCGGGGGATGGCGACGAGGGCCACCGCGACCACGACGGCGAGGAAGCTGAAGGCGTTGATCCCGAGGGCCATCGGGATGCCGCCGATGACGATCGCCAGGCCGGCGAGCACCGGGCCGAGGACACGGCCGAGGTTCCACTGCACCGAGCTGAGCCCGATCGCGCCCGGCAGATCTTCGGGCGGTACGAGGTCGGGCAGGGCCGCCTGGAACGAGGGGAACCCGATCGCCGACGCGGCCCCGGCGACCAGCGTCAACACAGTGAGCAGGCCGGGCGTCGCCCGGTCTTGAGCGACAAGCACCGTCACTCCGACGGCGATGACGGCCTGCACCAGGTTCGAGCCGATCAGCAGCATCCGCCGCGACGCCCGGTCTGCGAGGGCTCCGCCGAGCAGCCCGATGAAGGCAGTCGGCAGGAATGCGGCAGCGGCGATCAACCCGCTCCAGGCCGCCTTGCCGGTCTGGTCGGCGACATACCGGCCCAGCGCGACGGTCTCCATCCACGTGCCGATGTTCGACACCAGCGAGCCGATCCACAACAACCGAAAGGCCCGATGCCGCAGCGGGGAGAACGACGGTCGGGCCACGAGCAACCAAGCTACGGCCGGGCGGCGGAAATCCGAGGTGGCCGCGTTCTTGGCACAGTTTCTGTTCTCACACACAACGCAGAATCGGTACCAAGAACGAATGCCCGACGGTCAGTCGATCGGTGCGGCTGACGGCGGAACCGCGGGCGGACGGGGCGACCGCGATGGGAGCGACGAGCCCGGTGCTGCCGGCGTCGGCACCGCCGATTGCCGCACGGCCCGCCACGGGCGTGGACAACGAGGTCACGCACATACCAGCGCGATCGGCGACCAGGCGGACAGTGGAACAACGCGTCCGGTTACTACAGAATCCACAGGGAACCCCCAGGTTCGCCTGGCATAGTTCTCACCGAGTTACCCCAAACCCGGAGACGAGATGAACGGGACATGTCGGATTGCACGCGGATACTTGTGGTCGACGACGAAGCGAACCTTCGATTCATCGTCTCGTCGGCCCTGAAGCTCGCCCGCTACGACGTAGTCGACGCGGAAGTCTGGACGCGAAGCGCTCCGCCAGGTCGAATCGCAGGCACCGTCGTTGATCGTGCTCGATGTGATGCTCCCCGACCTCGACGGATTCGAGGTCTGTCGCAGGCTCCGCCAGGACCGAATCGACACGCCGGTGATCTTCCTCACCGCACGCGACGAGACCGAAGACCGCCTGCGAGGCCTGACCATCGGCGGAGACGACTACCTCACCAAACCGTTCAGCATCGAAGAACTCATCGCTCGGGTCGGGATCATCCTCCGCCGTATCGGCAAGGCCAATGCCTCAGCACTGATGACGTACGACGACTTGTCACTCGACGACGAATCGCATCGAGTGACCCGTGCTGGGGCGGAAATCACGCTGTCGCCCACGGAGTACAAGCTGCTCCGACTTCTCCTGCGCCACCGAGGAAAGGCCCTCTCCCGCCACCAGATCCTCGACCACGTGTGGGACTTTGACTTCGACGGCGAGAGTACGGTGGTCGAGACGTTCGTCAGCACGCTTCGCCGAAAGCTCGATACCGGAGGACCGCAACTCATCGAAACCGTGCGCGGACTCGGATATCGCCTCGGTCGCTGATGACGCTGCGCGCACGCCTCCTGTTGATCGCCGCGGCATTGGCGCTCGCCGTCATCGGCGCTGGTGCTGCCGTGTGGAATATCAGCCGCGACGCTCAGCTCCGTGAGCTCGACCAACGCCTTGACGCGTTGCTTCCGATCGTCGCCGGCCTCCCGTCCTTCGGCCAGATGCCGCCGCGTCAGTCAACGCCACCGTTTCCATCGCAGCCGATCTCGCAACGCGAGAACCCACTCACTGAAGCGTACATCGCGCGTGTCGATACCTCCGGTACACGCTCTGTTTTCGGGGTCGCGGCGCAGGAGCAACGAAACGAACCGCTCATACCTGCGGTTACGGCTAACGAGAATGCACGCGATGCCGACTATACGACGGTCGGTTCGGTCACGGGTGCGGGCTCGTGGCGTGCAACCGTTGTGGTCGCGTCCGATGGCACGACCTTGCTCGTGGCGATCCCCCAGACTGCTGTCGACGCATCGAATCGGCAGGTACTCATCGCGCTCGGCACCGGCCTTGGTCTCGTCCTCATCGTCGTTGCGATCGCCGGATGGTGGGTCAGCCGTCTCGGCTTGCGGCCGATCGGACTCATCACCAACGCCGCCGACCAGATCACCGCCGGCGACCGCACCGTCCGTGTGGCCGAGCAACCCGGGCGAACCGAGGCGTCCCGGTTGGCAAACGCCTTCAACGTGATGCTCGACGAGCATCAAGCGACAGAAACCCGGCTCCGCCAATTCATCTCCGACGCGTCACACGAATTGCGCACGCCGGTCGCGTCGATTCATGGGTTCGCCGATCTCTACCGCAACGGTGCTCTCACCGACGACATTCAGGTCGCCGACGCAATGCGCCGCATTGGCGGTGAGAGCAAACGGATCGGTCATCTCGTCGACGACATGCTGCTCCTCGCCCGCCTCGACGAAGGTCGTGCGTTGGAGACCGAACCCGTCGACATCGGCCGGCTCCTCGCGGACGCGGCACTCGACGCCTCGGCAACGCATCCCAGCCGCCAGATCGACATCATGGTGCCCGAACGGGTTCACGTGGTCGGCGACGAACCGCGGCTCCGTCAGGTCGTCGCCAACCTGGTCACCAACGCGCTCGTCCACGCTCCAGGCGCAACGGTCACCCTCTCGGCCATGCTCGATCGCCCGCATCGGCGTTGTCTTGTGACCGTCGTCGACAACGGACCGGGATTCGCCGGAGCCTCGCGGGCGTTTGACCGTTTCTGGAGGGGCGACCAATCGCGCCAACGCAACAGCGGCGGTAGCGGACTCGGATTGTCGATCGTGCGCGCTGTCATCGATGCCCACGGCGGGGAAGTCCGCATCGACAGCGAACCCGGCCGGGGCACGTCGGTGGTCGTGCTCCTCCCCACCGTGAAGTCGCCTGTCACCGACGATTGATCATCGGTTATCGATGGACGGCGATCGTGGCTCGGGTTGCCAAGTGCAGTGCCTGACCGCCGGTGCCGTGACGTAAGCCGTCCGCGACCGGAGTCAACCGGCACCGTTGGTGCTGCCGGCTACTATTCGGGGACCTGAACGATGTCGCCCTCGGCGACCCCGGCCCCATCGATGGCCACGTTGGTGCCACCGACACCGATGATGGTGACGCTCTCCCAGTGGTCGGTCCCATCGGTGGCGACCACGCGGACTGCGTAGCTCCCATCGAGGCGCGACGAAACCGCAGCAGCGGGAACGAGGAGCGCTCCGCTTTGGGTCGTGGCACTCATGCGCACCTTGATGGTCGAACCGGCCGCTGCGCCGAGTGGAGCGCTCGGTGCGATGATCGCCTGGACGACTACACTGTCGTCGCGCTCGGTGGACCGCAGCAGGATGACTGTGCCCTCGGTCCCGCCGGCATCGACCTGCAAGCCAACGGTCACGAGGCGTTGAAGGCCCTCGGGCACGTCGATCACTACCTGTTGTTCGGCTGTTGCGGTGGTCACGACGTTGTCGCCGTCGCTGATCGAATCGCCGACGTTGACGTGGACGTCGGTCACGGTCGTGCCGGGCACGAGGAACACGACAGAGCCGAAGGCGACCTCGCCGGTCTCCTCAAGTCCAACGCCCCGCTGCCACGCCTTGACGACCTTGGCCGTGTCAGCGTTGAACGTCTCGTCGATCGTCATCGTTGCGTCGGAGTCGTAGCCGAGGTCTGCAAGGCTTTGTTCGAGTTGGCGAATGTCGGCGCCGTCGTCGGACGACCTCGACATCGTCCGCCAGGCAGGGAGCAGACCCGCAAGAACGATGACGGGTTTGTCCTCGACGGTGTAGAGCGTCGCTCCGACGTAGACCGTGGTACCGATCTGCGACACGGATGTCACTCGTTCGGTCGCCGCCGCAGTCGACTGCGAACTACCGCCGGCCGACGCGTTGCCCGACGGCGCACCTACTCCGGCTCCGCTCGGCGCTCCGCCAGGGGAAATGCCCGGACCAGAGACTCCACTACCGGAGGTGTCGGGTGCCGAGTCCGGCGGGGCCGAGGGCGGCGTGGTCGTGTCGGGCGCCGTCGTGCTGGGCGCCGAGGTCGTGGTTTCGTCGGTGGACGGCGGTACCGGGATCGCGACCGGTGCCGGGATCGTGACAGGTGCCGTTGCCGCGGCGTCGCTGGTAGATGGCGGTGACGCGGTCGGCGTGGTACCCGTGGTTGTAGCAGTGGTTGTAGCAGTGGTCGTAGCGGCGCCGACCGAGCCGAGGACTGCCGTCCGCTCGACGTCGAGAGCGGGGCGCTGTGACCTCAGCGATCTGGCCGTTGTCGACAGGCCCCCGCCGGCGCCGGCACCGCCAACCCCACCATTCGCGCTGGCGCCTGCGGCCGATCCCCCTCCGATGTTCCCAGCGGCCCCGTTCGCCGTTGCGGTGTCGGAGCCGGATCCAAGGGCTTGCCCGTCGATACGATGGATCACCGTGCGGGTGGTGCTCATCTGCACCGATCCATCGACCCGTTCTGTCGAGACCAAGTCGCCGCGTGTCACGGTCGCGGTCTTCGGCGGGTTTGCTTCGGCGATGCCGTCATTCGTCGCCGTGGTGCGGCCTTCAAGACGGTTGAAACCAGCGACGGCACCGACCGTCGCCATGGCGACAACGATGGCGGTAACGATGACGCGGACCGTTCTGCGCCTGGTCGTGGATTTCATGACTGTCAGGTACTCCTCAGTGCGTCGGTGGGAGACAATCGGGCCGCACGGCTTGCCGGATAGAGGCCGGCGATACTGCCGATGACCAGGGCCGAGATCAGGCCGGCGGCGATCGCCTCGGGAGGAACGATCGGGGTCCAGTTTTTGACACGGGCGTATGCGGCGGTCACGCCGATCCCGATCAGGACGCCTGCGACCCCGCCGAGACTCGCCAACAGGATTGCTTCGGTGAGGAACTGCCGACGGATGTGCGACCGGGTCGCGCCCAACGCCCGGCGCAGGCCGATCTCGTTGCGCCGTTCGATGACGGCGATCACCATGACGTTGGCGATGCCGATACCACCGACGAGCAACGCGACCGCGCCGAGCCCGAGGAACAACGACGTGAACGCGTTGTTGGCGGCGTCCTCGGCCGCGAGCACGTCGCTGGGGCGCGTCACCTCGACCTCTTCAGGGGTGGCCGGGTTGACGGTCGGGGGGAGCACGCCAATGACCGCGTCGGTGGCGCCGTCTACGGTTCGGATGTAGAGCGTTTCGGGAGCGAGGTCACCGTCGATGAGGTACGTCTCGGCTGCTCGTGTGCCGACGATCGCCGCCCGGTCGAGACCTGACGCCGCGTCGGACGGTTTCGAGAATGCCGAGGACGGCGAACCACTGCTCGCCGATCATCACTCGGATGCCGTCGGCTACGTCGACAACCCCGAGTTTCTCAGCGGCGACCTTGCCGAGCACGACAGTCGGGTAGGTCGTGGTGGCGTCGTCGAACCATTTGCCGTCGGCCATACCGAGATGCAAGGTGTCGGCGAGACCCGTATCGGCAGCGAACACGGCGATACCGCTGGTGACGCCTTCGGAGATTGCATCGTTGCGGCGTACAACGGTGTCGATCGTGGAGAGCGAACTGACGGCAGTAACCGGGCCGATGCGGCTGACCATCGCCACGGCGGTGGTCGGCAGTTCGCCCGACCCGCGCCCGAAGCCCTGCCCGGCTTGCACGGAGACGAGGTTGGTGCCCAGCGCCCGAATTTGGGCGCGAAGGTCTTCGCGAGACGATGCCGACAATCCGAGTACCCCGACCATCGCCGCGATCCCGATAGCGACGCCGAGCGTCGACAGCGCCGTTCGGAGCCGACGTGTGCGCAACCCGAGCGAGCCGACGCGCAGTATGTCGCCGGCGCGGAGCTTGGAAGGGGCGATCTTCACGACCGGCTCCCGACATTCGCCGGGGTAACGCTGTCGGACTCGACCGCACCATCGCGCATTGCGACCTGTCGCGGGAGCGACGAGGCGAGTTCTCGGTCGTGGGTGATCACGGCGATCGTACGGCCTTCACCGTTCAGTTCGCGGATCAGGTCGAGCACCGCGGCGCCGGATCGGGAGTCGAGGTTGCCTGTCGGTTCGTCGGCGAGCACGATCGCCGGGCGGTTGATCAGTGCCCGGGCGATGGCGACGCGTTGGCGTTCGCCACCAGACAGATGGCTGGGAATGTGGTCGAGCCGATGGCCCAGCCCGACGCGCTCGAGCACCTCAGCGGCCCGGCGGCGCCGTTCCGTCGGGGGCACGCCCTGGTAGAGCAAGCCGTTGGCGACGTTCTCCATCGCCGTCATCCCGTCGAGAAGGAAGAACTGCTGGAACACGAACCCGATCAGCTGGGATCGCACGGCGGACAGTTTCCGGTCGCTCAGCTGCGACGCGTCGACTCCCGCGATTCTCACTTCACCTCTCGTGGGGCGGTCGAGCGTTCCCATCACATGCAACAACGTCGATTTTCCGGACCCGGACGGTCCGACGATGGCGACGAGTTCGCCTTCGGCGATCGACACGGATACGTCGCTCAACGCCACAACCGGGGGTTGGCCCGGATATTCCTTGCTCACTGCGATCATTTCGAGCGCCGGGCTGCTGACCGGTTGGCTGTTCACGATGGGACCACGATGGTCTCGCCCGCCGTGAGCGATTCGCTCGTGACGGCAACGAATCCGTCGGCGAACAGGCCTGGCTCAACGAGACGCAGCTCGGTCGTGTCAGATCCGTCGGCTGCTTTGCCGGTGACGACCTCGATGGCGTAACCGCCTTCCGCTAAGGCGACCAACGACGTGGCCGGCACGGCGAGTGTGGCGCGCGCTTCGGAGGAGACGACTCGCAATGTGACGGGAATCTGCACGAACCCGTTCACCGATTCGGGAATCTGGGCGACTTCGATCTGGATGTCGACCGTCGGAGTGTCGCCCGGGGTGCCCGACGAGTTGGATGCCACGGTACCTACCGACGTGATCGTGCCGCTCTCGATGGTGCCATCGGGGAATTCGACGTCGACCGTGCCGTTGAGTGTGAACGTTTGGTCACCGATCGGTGCCGATGTCGTCACGACCCGGGCCGGTGAGGTGAGCACCAACACGTTGGCGTCGGAGGTGATCGTCGTACCTGCCTCCACGATCGAGTTCCCGACCAGTAAACCGGAGGGCACGACGACGTAGCTGCCTTCGTCGACGAGGAGGCCGTCGGCGCCGAGGTTGTTCGAGCCTGCTTTCACATCCGCCGTATCGGTGATCGCACCCCACCAGCGGAACACCGCAACGGCAGTGGCATCGTCGAAGTGGTCGTCGACGGTGACCCCTCCGTCGGGATCGTAGCCGGCGTCGACGAGCATCCGCTCGAGCAATCGGATGTCGGAACCGTCGTCGGAGTCTGTCGACAGGTCGCGTTGCAAAGTTGGGACATCAGCGAAATCTCCGACGATCGCAGTGACTGGAATCCCGTTCTGCCAGAACAGCACGGTGCCGGTTTCGACCTTGATGCCGACCGGGGCGAATCGGTCGACTGTTCCGCCGTCATCGATCGTCGCCGCGATCTCAAAGCGTCGTTGCGTCTGGCGGCCCGACAGCAGCCCGGTCCCCTGGTTGACGGCGGCACCGACCTCGACCGTCACCGAGTCGACCGTCAGGTTGCCAGGGATGAACGTGACTCGCGATTCGGGAACCTTGCCGTCTTCGTCGAGACCAAGGCTCGCCTGCCACCGGTCGACCGCATCTGCCGTATCGCCGTCGTATTCCTCGTCGATGGCGATGTTGCCATCGGGATCGAAACCCAACGCGACAAGGTTTTGTTCCAGCTGGCGGACATCGACGCCGTCGGAGGATGATGTCGACAGGTCGCGGTAGCCCGGCACGTCGCCGATCATCGCAACCACGGGTTCACCATCGATCGTTGCCACGACCGTTCCGGCGACGATCGGTTGGCCGGTGACCAGGGTGCTGGTCACCGTGCCGGCGACCGGTGACTGCACGGTCACCGACCCGGTGTACACGAGGTTGGCTGTGGTCTCGTCGTAGATCACGAGATCCTTCTGTTGCACCTTGGCCGTGGTCTTGGCGACCAGGGTTGCGCCGTCGGACGATGCGGACGTGGTCGCACCGTCTCGGCGATCGCCGAGAACCATGCCACCCGCCAAGGCAGCGCCCGCAATAGCGAGCACACCGAGGGTAGAGCCGATGCGTTTCATGCTTCGGTTGTCGACGGAGCGTCCTGCCGGCTGGAGAATGCATCGTCGAGGATCGGCTGGCACGCTTCAAGCGCCTTGACAACGGCTGGATCCGACTCGTCGAGGCCGAGTTGCTCGATCATCCGGTCGACCGGGTTGAAACCCTGTCCGCCAGGGCCACCTCCGTTCGGTGCACCGGAAGGAGGCGGCCCGCCGAAGCCGCCAACCTGACCTCCTCCAGCACCGCTCCTGCCTCCGGCGCCAGCTTGCCCACCCCCTGGACCACCGAAGGTGATGTCATCGACGTCTTGGCCGTTGTCGCGCAGACACGCGGTGAAGTCAGTCAAAGCGTTCTGAATGCCGTCGCGATCCGGGCCGCCGGTGCCACCGGCCCCGCCGAAGCCGACGCCCTGGATCAGCTCGCCACATGTCCCGATCGCCGTTTGGAACTCTGCCGAGCTCGGGTCGAACGCGGAGTTCCCATCGCCGGTTCCCCCGCCTTGACCGGGAGGAGCACCAAAGCCTCCACCTTGAACGTTGCCGTCGGCATCGAATGTCGGGTCGGCCATTTCGACACCGTTCTCACGCATGCACTTTGCGAAATCCAACAGCGCCTGGTTGCGATCCTTGGCCGCCTCGGTGGTGACCGTCGTGTCGTCTGCACCACCGCTTGTGCTGATAGTTGCGATCTGTGCCGTCGCGGTCGAGCCCGATCCGCCGCATGCCGTCAACGCCACCGCCGCTGGAATCACCAGGTATGCCAGCCACGAGATCTGCGTCCGTCCACCACCGTCACAGCCCAATTTCCTGTTCATCGTGCGACTCTCCTAGTTCATTGATGTCAGCCGTTGGAACCAGCGTCGTCGCCGTACTTGAAGGTTTCCTGTGGGCTCCTTGCCGAGATCCTGCCGACGCCCGAACCTGCGGTGTCCAGCGGCTCGGTCACCGAATTCGGCGGTACCGAGTCGGCCGACCCCACCGACGACGAGCTCAGGGTCGTCGCAGGCTGATCCGACTCCGAGGATGCGGAAGTTGGCTCCGCACTCGACGGCGAACTGCGCGAGTCACCCGAACAGGCAGCCAACGCAACGATCACGACGAACGATGCCAACACCAACGTACGCCGCCAGCTGGAAAAGTGGGGATGGACATAGAAGTGAACCTCCAGTGTTTCAATGGTTGACGGATTAGGAACCGAGCAGGGAACGCCTGGGCTCGGCGCCGAGACCGATCTCGACGATCGCCGGCATCGGCGCATAGCCGGCCCGGTATGGCGCCTCGGACCGGGATGGCCCCAGATGAGGCTGGCAAGGTCGCCAGTCGGTGTAGGTGCGCAAGGCGCGGCTCCACCTGTTGGCCGGCAGTTGTGGGTGGACCACCGCCATGGCGAGACCGAACTTGCTGACATTGACCGGTCGAAATCCGGCACCCCACAGGAGCCGATCCGCCGTGGTCGGCCGACCACCCGACTTCGTCTCGATGATCACCGCGTGCACCAGCGGTCTGGCCATGCCATGCAGCAGCCCGTACGAGACAGCCGTGTCGATGGTGATCCGAGCCGACCCGACCGAGTCGAGCAGCGTCGACCGGCAGTACTCGATCCTCCAGCGTGCGCAGATCCGAACCACGTATTCGCGGGTGTGCGCCATTTCGGCATCGGTGATACCGAATTGACGCATGGAATGGGGGAAACCGCCGTCGTTGGTCGACCTATGACACAGCGGCCTTGCGGGCTTCGACGATGGCCGAGACGGCCTTGCCGTCGGCCTTGCCCTTCGACGCTTTCATGACGGCACCAACGATCGCGCCGATCGCCTTGGTGTCACCAGCCAGGTACTTGGCCCACGCATCGGGCTGGGCCGCGATCGCCGCGTCGACGAGCGGCTCGATCGACGGCGAGTCGATTGCCTCGAATCCCGCGCTCCGCCGCGATTGCTGCCGCATCTCCCCCGCCGCTGGCGACGAGTTCGGCGAGCACCTGTTTGGCCTGCGTAGCGGTCAGTTTGCCATTGACTTCCAGCCGGGTAAGCGCGGCTAGGTCGGCGGCCGAAACCAGAGGCGACGAGCCCTGCTCGGCGTACGCCTCCTTCACGTGGACCAAGGCGCGGGCGAGGTTGCCGCCGGCCGCGCCGACGGCGAGTACGTAGTCGTCCTGCTCCCGCTCGACGACGACCATCACCGATTCGGCGTCGGGCGAAGCACCGGTGCTGAACGCCAAACGCAGGCGACGGGCAACCGGCAGCAGCGGCAGCGCGTCGCGAACCCGCGCGATCCACTCGGGCGAAGGGACGATCGGCACCAGGTCGGGCTCGGGGAAGTAGCGGTAGTCGTCGGCGTCTTCCTTGGTCCGCAGCGTGTGGGTGCGACCGTCGTTCTCGTCCCAGTGGCGGGTCTGCTGCAGAATCGGCTCGCCTGCGTTCCGCATGTCGATCTGGCGGCGGGCTTCGTAGTCGATCGCCCGCCCGAGTGAACGGACCGAGTTGACGTTCTTGATCTCGCAGCGGGTGCCGAACGGCTCGCCCGCCCGATGCACCGAGATGTTGGCATCGACCCGCATCGAGCCTTCCTCCATCTTGGCGTCGGACGCTTCGATCGCCAGCAAAATGCCGCGCAATTCGGTGACGTATTGGCGGGCCTCGTCCGCAGTGCGGATGTCGGGTCGCGAGACGATCTCGACCAGCGGCACGCCGGCGCGATTGAAGTCGATCAGCGAGTGGTCGGCGCCGTGGATGCGACCGCCGGACCCGCCGACGTGGGTCGACTTGCCGGTGTCTTCCTCCATATGGGCGCGCTCGATGCCGATGATCTTGCCCCCGGGCAGTGCCAAAAAGCCGTCGATGTTCAGCGGCTGGTCGTACTGCGAGATCTGATACGCCTTGGGCAGGTCGGGGTAGAAGTAGTTCTTGCGGTGGAAGATGCACGGCTGCACGGTGCAGTTCAGCGCCAGGCCCACCCGCATCGCCAACTCGACGGCGTGGCGGTTGAGCACCGGCAACGCCCCGGGCAATCCGAGGGTGACCGGGTCGATGTTCATGTTCGGCTCGTCACCGAACCGGTTGGCGCTCCCCGAGAACAACTTCGTGTTGGTCGCCAACTCGACGTGGACCTCGAGGCCGACAACAAGCTCCCAGCCATCGTGAAACTCAACAAAGTCCTGATCGGATGTGGTGTAGATCGTCACGCCATGCTCCGTTCCAACTCGGCGGCGACTTGATACATGACTTGCTCACCGAGGGCCGGGGCGAGGATCTGCACTCCGACCGGCAGCCCGTGATCGCCGGTGCCATACGGAACGCTCATCCCCGGGTGCCCGGCGAGGTTGGTGGGGATCGTGTACGTATCGCACAGGTACATGGCGAACGGGTTGTCGCCCTTGGAGCCGAACTCGAAGGCGACCGTCGGCGAGGCCGGGGTGATCAGCACGTCGCATTGCTGGTAAGCCGCATCGAAGTCCTGCGAGATCAACCGGCGGATCTTGAGCGCCTTGCCGTAGTAGGCGTCGTAGTACCCCGCCGAGAGGGCATACGTGCCAAGCATGATCCGGCGCTTGACCTCTTCGCCGAACCCAGCAGTGCGGGTGACGGCCATCATGTCGGCAGTTGTCCCGGCGGTCACCCGCATGCCGAACCGTACGCCGTCGTAGCGCGACAGATTGCTCGACGCCTCGGCCGGAGCCACCAGGTAGTAGGCGGTGAGGCCGTACCCAAAGGCAGGCACCGTGACGTCGATGATCGTCGCCCCGGCCTTTTCCAGCGCGGCGAACGCCGCGTCGACCCGCGCCGTTACGTCGGAGTCGGCCCCGGCGGGCAGGTCGGTGATCCGGCCGATCCGTAGCCCGTCGACCCCCCGGTCGAGTACCGAGAGCAGCGACGGAGCCGGTTGCGGGATCGACGTCGAGTCCATCGGATCGTGACCAGCGAGCACTTCGAGTACCGCGGCCGAGTCGGCAACGGTGTGCGTGAACGGGCCGATCTGGTCGAGGCTGGACGCAAAGGCGATCAGCCCATACCTGCTGACCAGGCCATATGTCGGCTTGACACCAACCAGTCCGCACAACGCGGCCGGCTGGCGAATCGAGCCGCCAGTGTCGGAACCGAGTGAAACCGGGGCGAACCCGGCGGCGACTGCGGCAGCCGAACCGCCGCTCGAACCCCCGGGCACTCGACTGGGATCGAGCGGGTTGCGAGTCGGGCCGAAGGCCGAGTTCTCGGTGGAGGAACCCATGGCAAACTCGTCAAGGTTGGTCTTGCCGATCGGAATCGCCCCGGCGGCAACGACCTTGTCGACGGCAGTGGCGGTGTACGGCGGCCGCCAGCCTTCGAGGATTCGCGACGAGCAGGTCGTCGGAATCCCCTGGGTGCACATGTTGTCCTTCAGCGCGATGGGCACGCCGGCGAGCGGGCCGGGATCCTCGCCGATCGCGATGCGAGCGTCGAGCGCAGCCGCGGCCTCGCGAGCTTCGTCGGCAAGCACCAGGTTGAAGGCGTGGATCTCGGTCTCACGATCAGCGACCCGGGCGAGATGCTCCTCGAGCACGTCGAGGGCGCTACGCACACCCCCACGAACCGCAGCGGCGGTATCCAACACCGACGGGAACGATGGCGACGACGTCATCACGACTCCCCGATCATCGGCGGCACGCGAAACCGACCATCTTCCGAGGCCGGAGCGGCGGCGAGTACCTCATCACGATCGAGCGACGGCCGCAGAACGTCCTCGCGGAACACATTCACGAGTGGCAACGGTTGGGTCATCGGCTCAACCCCGCCAAGGTCGAGGGCGTCGATGTCGGCAAAGTGCTCCAACATCCCCGACAGTTGACTCAGGTAGCGCTCGGCGTCACCGGGACCCAGCGCCAGGCGCGAGAGCCGAGCCACCTTCACCACGTCGGCCTGCGAAATGCGTTCTGACACAGCATTCGATGCTACGGGTCAGGACCGTCACCGACGCCGTCTTTGGGGAGCACCCTCAGCACGCGCCCTCATGACGTGGCCGAACGTCGCTGTCCGTGCTCTTCAAGTCGCGATTTCTGCGGACCCGCTGATACTTTTGCGCAGGTGCCGCCGGGCGGCGGCCACATGAGAGTCCGCAGGGGGCTGGAGATATGTCGACCGAACGGTCGGTAACGGCAGTCGTTCCGACACGGAACGAAGCCGACAACATGACGGAACTCACAAACCGCATGCCAGCGTGTGTTCACGAGTTGATCATCGTTGACGACAGTGACGATGACACCGCCGACATCGCCCGGACACTGTCGGCCCCATTCTGTGTCCAGGTGATCCACCGGCTCCCTCAAGATCGCCACGGGGGTTTGTCGGGTGCAGTGACCGAGGGTTTCAGGCGCGCCTCTACGGCATGGGTCGTCGTCATCGACGGTGATTTACAGCACCCGCCCGAGGTCATCGCCGACCTGGTCCGGCGCGCCGAGGCCGGCGATGTCGACGTCGTTGTCGCCTGTCGCCACGGCGACGAGGCGTGGGCGGCGATGTCGCCGTTCCGAAGGCTGCTGTCGAGTGTCGCGGGCCGAGCAGCCCAGGTGGCCTTCCGTCGTCGACTTCGCACCGCCGATCCGATGAGTGGGTTCTTCATGGTTCGCCGCTCATTGATCGACATCGACATCCTGAAGGCAGATGGATTCAAAATCCTGCTCGAAATTCTGATCACGCACCCCAATCTGCGCGTCGCCGAGGTCCCCTACGTGTTCGGACGACGGCACCATGGTGAAAGCAAGGGCACCATCGGCGAAGGTCTCCGCTATGGACGGCATTTGGTCGGGCTATGGGTACGCGCCGGACGGGTATCGCGCTCCGCCCACGCTGAGGCGAGCCAGAAGTTCACTGCCGATGCCGGCACACCGCTGCCGCGGCCCTGATTTCGTGACCATCCGTTCGGTGCTTGCCGCAGGCCGCAAGAAGATCGATGTCTTTCGGGCGTACCGAAATCATCGCGACGACCCCGCGGCGTTCTACGCCCCAATTGCGGCGGAATCGGCACGGGTTTTCGATGAGCGTTTCGGGTTGAACGGGTCCGTCGTCCTCGATCTCGGCTGCGGACCCGGTTGGTATCTCGATGCGATCCGGGCGCGCGGTGCCGTCGCGTTCGGCGTGGAGATGAGCCCGGAAGAACTGTTCGACCGCCCGGTGCGGGCCGCTCACGCCTTGCTCGGCGACGGGACTCGACTTCCCTTCGCGACGGGCAGCTTCGACGGTGTCGTGTGCTCCAACATGCTTGAGCACACCCCCGTTCCCGAGCAGGTACTCGCCGAGATCGCTCGCGTGCTGCGGCCTGGGGGCTGGGCCTATGTGAGCTGGACACCGTGGTACTCCCCCTGGGGTGGACATGACATGAACCCGTATCAGTACCTCGGGCCGCGCCTGGGGCCACGCCTGTACGAACGGCTCCACGGCGTGCCGCGCAAAAACCGATTCGGTGAGGCGTTGTGGGCAATCCACGTCGGGCGCGTCCTCAAAGCGGCCCGATCGATGCCGACGATGTCGCTGATCAAGGCCGAAGCCAGGTACTGGCCGGCATTGTCGGCCGTCCTACGAGTCCCCGGGCTTCGCGAGGTCGCAGTGGGCAACTGCGCTCTTGAGCTGCACCGGAACAATGCGCCAGCGGCCACCTCGTAGAGCGGTTGTTCAGCCTTTTCGTCACGCTCTGAGTTGAGTCGAATTGCCTAGGTGACGAAGGGAGGTCGTCTGATAGGCCAATGTCGTCCAGTTCGCCAAATGCGTACGTGAGCAGGCCATACTGGGCTACAAACCAATCCTCAGGGGGGATCATGATTCGTCAACGAACGGGACGGTCGCTGGCACTCACAGTAGCGCTCGCCGCGGGAGCGGTGTCGCTCGGCATCGCAGCACCTTCGGCACACGCGCAGGCGTCGTGCGATGCCGCGACCTTCACTGTCGACGGGGTGTTCGATACCGACGGCTACCTCGCATGCCTGAGCGGTTCGAACTCAACGCCGAAGTCCGCGAAACCCGGCACCTCGATCGTTGTTGTCCTCACGGGTTTCACCCCCGGCGAGACGGTCAACCTGCTGATCGAAGGCTTGGCCGGCGGCACCAACACCCCGAACGCCGGCACCGGCGCTCCAGGCAACCCCATCGTCGCCAAGGCGGATGCCTCTGGCACCGTGCGGGTCTCCGTCAAGATGCCGTCGACTGCCGGGACCTACCGGGTGATCGCTACTGGTGCCACCTCAGGCAAGGTGGTTTCGGCTGAAGTGGTTGTCAGCGCAACCGCTCCTGCGGGCACAGTTTTGCCCCAAACCGGGAGCGACACGCTCCGAGTCACCGCCGTCGGACTCGGCCTCGTGGTTCTCGGCGCGGGTGGCCTGATCGGCGCTCGCCGTCGTCGTCGGCTGACCGCAGCCTGAATCCACCGCACACGTCAAGCAACACGACAGAATCGGGGCCGTACGCGGCCCCGATTCCCGCGTGCGAACGGAGCACTGACATGGTCGACCACGCCGCAATTCCAACCGACTTCGCTGCGGCCTGGGCGCAGATCGCCGACGTTCAAGGCTGGATGAGCATCGACCAGGCCCAACGGATCTGGGACGCAGCCCAGCGCGTCCGCAGCGGTGGCCGGATCGTCGAGATCGGCAGCTACCACGGTCGCTCGGCGATTGTTGCCGCATTGGCCGCTCCGCAGGTCGGTGAAGTCGTGGCGATCGATCCTCACGGCGGCAACGACCGGGGGCCGCAGGAATGGGACGGCGTCCCCGAGGACGGGGAGTCCGACCACCAGATCTTCGTGGCCAACCTGCACCGAGCCGGGGTACGTGACCGTATCCGCCACGTCCGCGAGATGTCGAGCACCGCCTACGGCGACGTGCCCGGGGCGATCGATCTGCTCTACGTCGATGGTTCCCACCGGTTCGCCGCGGCGCGCGCCGACATCGTCGGCTGGGGAGCCAAGGTCGACGAGGGCGGCACGATGCTCGTCCACGACTCATACAGTTCGATCGGCGTGACATTCGCGTTGCTGACCACCACGGCCGTCGACGGCCGCTGGCGCTATGTCGGCCGGAGTCGCTCGATGACCGAGTACCGCCGGGAGCACCTGTCGGGTCGCGATCGGCTCGCCAACGGGCTTCGACAGGCGGCCGTGCTCCCCTGGTTCGCCCGGAATCTGCTGATCAAGGCCCTTATCGCCGCCAAACTCGGCAAGCTGACCAAGTTGATCGGCCACGACGGCCACACCTGGCCGTACTGAGCCGATGCGCTGATCGGTAATCAGCCTTTGCTTGCACCGAGGGTCAGGCCGCTGATGAACTGCTTCTGCAGGATGAGGTAGACGACCAGCGTCGGCAAGGCGATGAGCAGTGACCCCGAGGCGACCAGGTTGTCATCCGAGAAAAATTGGCCGGTGAGGTTGCTGATCGACGACGTGATTGGCCGCTTGTCACCAGACTTGATCAACACGACAGCCCAAAAGAAGTCGTTGTAGATCCAGGTGAACTCCAACGTCGCCAACGCGGCGATTGCCGGACGGCACAGCGGCAGAATGATCTGGGCGTATTGGCGCCACACGCTGGCCCCGTCAACCATTGCCGCCTCGTTGAGCTCCTTGGGAATCGTCTTCATGTAGTTCGACAATACGAACGTACAAAACCCGATCTGGAACGAGATATGGATCAGACCGACGCCGATCAGCGTGTCGAGCAGGTTGCCGCTTTCGGCGACCATGGCAAAGGGATGCGCTTGTACATCTGGAACAACGGCTGGATGATGACCTGCTGCGGGCAGCAGGTTGCCGGCCGTGAACACCAGCAACAAGGCGATATTGAATCGCCAGGTGAATCGGCTGACGGCAAACGCCACGAAGCTCGACAAGAACAGAATCAAGACCAACGACGGAATCACGATCATCAGCGTGACGATGTAGTGATGCGCCATCTCGGCCCTGTTTGAACGCTCCGGTGTAGTTCGACAACGTCAAGGTGTCGGGCGCCGAGAAAATACCCTTGCCGCGACGTCTCGCCGTACGGACGGAACGAGACGTACAACGCCGAGACCAGCGGTACCAACCAGATCAGTGAGGTCAGGATCAAGAAACCGTGGAGCAGCACGCGAGCGGGCTTGATTCGTTGTTTGTTGGCCCGCGGATCGTCGGGAGCCCGGTAGGGGTTGCCGCAGTCACAGCTGCTCCTCACGGTAGTGATTGGCCAGATACCAGATGATGAAGCCGATGCACATGATCAGCAGCACCACGCCGTAGGCCGAGCCACGGCCGACTTGACCGCCACCCTCACCGAGAATGTTCTCGGTGACCTGCAGCGAGATCAGCTCCATACCCACCGGAGCGTTCAGGGCCGCGACGATGTCGAACGTCCGCAACGCCTCGATCACGGTGATGACCAGCACGATGACGTTGATTGGCTTCATCGCCGGGAACACGACGTTCTTGAAGGCCTGCCACTCGTTGCAACCGTCGATCGCCGCTGCTTCACGCAGCGCCGGATCAACCGATTTCAACCCCGCCAAATACATGACCATCACGTAACCGGCATGCCGCCAGGCGATCGCCAACAAGATGACCAGAAAGTTCTTCGACGGCCCGAGGGCGTTGTCGAGGAACGGAATGTGGAAGGAGAACGCCTTGCCCTGGTCGCCGACGAAATCGATCGGGTCGGTCTGCCCGAACACGGTGCGGTCGCCGAGGATCGACCACGTGTGATTGAGCAAGCCTTGCCGTTGGGAGAACATGACGCTCTTCCAAATGATGCCGACGACGGCCAGGGACAAGACGACAGGGAAGTAGTAAATCCCCTGGTAAATGCGGGTTCCACGGATGTTCTTGTCCAGCAGATACGCCAACACCACACCGAGCAGGCTCGGCCCGAGAAAGAGGAAGCCGAGCAGCACCACGTTGTTGAACAACGCGGCGAATAGCTTCGCCTCGAAGACGGTGAAAATCTCCCAATAGTTGCGAAACCCGACAAGTTTGATATCGCCGACGGATGACAAGCCGTCCCATTTGGTGAAGGACAGCAAAATCGTGGCCAGCGTGGGTATCCATACAAAGACGACATGCAAGAACGTCGGCACGGCGACCATGCTGAAGAGCACGAACTTGTCGCGCCTGGACAGTTGGGAGAAACGACGACGGCGCCCCCCAGGGGCGCCGCCTTCGTGACGTCTGTAGACATCAGTGGATCTTTCCGATCAGCCTGCGAAGATGACTTTCTTCTGCTCTTCGACGCCCTTGAGGATCTCGGCGATCTTCGACGGGTCATCAAGGAAGTTAGCGATGGCGTCGCCCATGACCTTCGACGCGAACTCGGGGTTCGTGTCACGGTCGAGGAACTGGGCGATGTACTTCGCCGAGCCGACCAGTTCGGCCGACTTCTTCTGCAGGGCGTTGTACCCGGCCGTCGACGCCTTCGACGATGCGGCGACCGACGACGGGTCGACCTTCAGATAGGCCTCCTGAGCAGCGGCCGTACCGAGGTATGCAAGCAGCGCCTTGGCGGCGTCGGCGTTCTTCGGCTTGGCAGCCATCATGAAGCCGTCGATCGGGGCCTCAACGGCGTCCTGACCATGCTCGGGGTTGATCGACGGGAATGGGAAGAAGTCGAGGTCGTCGATGATCTCCTGCGCCTTGGGATCCTTGTCCGGCTCGAAGTTGGAGGCGACGAAGGTACCGAGCAGGTACATGCCGGCTTCCTTGGCGCCCAGCGCGTTGGCGCCGTCCTGCCAGGTGCGACCGTTGGCGCCTTCCTGCTGGTGAGGCAGGAGGGTTTCCCAGTTCTTGAAGACCTCGGCAACCTCGGGCGACGTCCATTCCTTCTTGCCGGCCATCAGGTCGACGTGGAACTGATAGCCGTTGGTACGCAGGTTGATCATGTCGAACATGCCCATCTGCGGCCACTTGCCATCGTTGGCGGCGACGAGCGGGGTGATGCCGTCGGCCGTCATCTTCTCGGCGAGCGCCATGAACTCAGCCCACGTCTTGGGGATGGCATAGCCCTTCTCGGCGAAGAGGCTCTTGCGATAGTGAACGGCCCACGGGTAGTAGTACAGCGGCACGAAGTACTGCTTGCCATCGTCGCCCGTCGAGGCGGTCTTGAAGCCACCCGACAGCTCGCCGAGGCTGCCCCACACGTCGGAGATGTCGCCAACGAGGCCCTTGGCGGCGAAGAACCGCATGCGGTATCCGGCGAACCAGCACATCACGTCATCGGGGTTCTGCAGATAGGTGGTGATGTTCTCCTGGTAGGAGTTGTGGTCGACCGTGTTGACCTTGACCGTGACGTCCTTGTTCGGGAACGCAGCCATGGTGGCGGCGAGCGCAGCCTTTGGCTTGTCATCGGAATAGTTCGACCCGAAGGTCACCTCTCCTTTGGCGGCGGAGGCGGCCGGAGCGGCCTCGCCCTCACCTGCGGACTCCGTGGAATCACTGCCGCACGCGGCCAACAATGCGGCTCCACCGGCGATTCCGGCTGCGCCGAGCAGGGCCTGGCGGCGGGAAATCAGCGAGAAGCCGACCTCGCTGGGGCTGGGTGACGGCTGATAGTTATTCGACATTCGGGCTCCCCCTCGGAACACCTGGTGACTCGGCCGAAACCCCATTGGGTCCCAACCGATGTGGAACTTGCTTCGGTAGCTCGCACGGACAAACGCGCAAGCATTCGAAAAGTGACACGTTCACACGCCCTTGTCAAGGTCAAGCACACGAAATTCACCGGAATCCGTGTTGGATTATGTTGACTTGCGTCGCCAGATGGGGCACCCTTCCCAATGTGACCAATGACAGCGTCGTCGCCGATCTCAATGCCGCCCGGCTCTCGACGCGCGTCCTGGCCCGACATCGACAGGAGTTGATCCTCGGCGAGGTCACCGACCGTGGATCGGTTCGCGTCAGCGAACTGACCGCCATGCTGGGCGTTTCCGATATGACCATCCGACGCGATCTCGACGTGTTGGCCGGCGAAGGGCTCGTCGAGAAGGTGCACGGCGGGGCGACCTCGATCCTCGATCGCCGGTCGACCGACGAGCCTGGTTTCGAGGCCAAGTCGCATCAGCAGCCCGACGAGAAGCACGCGATCGGTGCCGCAGCCGCGGCGATGGTCCGCCCGGGCACCGCCATCGGGGTCACCGCGGGAACCACCACTTGGCAGTTCGCCCACGAACTCGCCGACATTCCCGACCTCGTCGTGGTGACCAACTCGCTGCCGGTAGCGGAGGTGCTGCGCGCCCAGGGACGTTCCGATTCCAGCGTGGTGATCACCGGTGGCACCCGAACCCCCTCCGACGCCCTCGTCGGGCCGGTCGCCTGCGCCGCGCTGCGAACGCTGCATCTCGACCAGGTGTTCATGGGCGTTCATGGAATGGGGGAACGCAGTGGTTTCACGACCCCCAACCTCAACGAGGCCGAGACGAACCGGGTATTCGCAGCGGCCGCCCAGCGGTTGGTCGTGCTCGCCGATCACACCAAGTGGGGCATCGTCGGCCTCAGTACGATCGTTCCCCTCGACGACGCCGACGTCATCGTCACCGACGAACTGATCGCAGCCGACGCCCGGGCCGTGTTGACCGAGCGTTGCGACCTCGTCATCGCCGAGTCATCCCGCCCGAACACCGTGCTCAAGCAGAGCCTGCTCCACCAGAGAAAGACGAGCTGAATCCATGGCAACCGTGCACTTCGATCAGGCCACGCGCATCTATCCCGGCCTCACTCGCCCAGCCGTCGACGCGCTCGACCTGCAGATCAGCGACGGCGAGTTCCTCGTGCTCGTCGGCCCTTCGGGCTGCGGCAAGTCAACGACCCTGCGGATGCTCGCCGGGCTGGAGCCGATCGACGCCGGTCGGGTGCACATTGGCGACCGCGACGTCACGTTTCTCACCCCGGGCGACCGCGACATCGCCATGGTGTTCCAGAGCTATGCGCTGTACCCGCATATGACTGTCGCCGAGAACATCGGCTTTCACCTGAAGATCAAGAAGGTTCCGAGGGACGAAATCGTCACTCGTGTCGCCGACGCCGCCAAGATTCTCGACCTCGAGGACTATCTCGACCGCAAGCCGGCCAAGTTGTCGGGCGGTCAGCGCCAGCGTGTCGCCATGGGCCGGGCCATCGTACGCCAACCGCAGGTGTTCCTGATGGACGAGCCGTTGTCAAACCTCGATGCCAAGTTGCGGGTGCAAACCCGCACGCAGATCGCCTCGCTGCAACGTCGATTGGGGGTGACCACGGTCTACGTCACCCACGACCAGGTCGAGGCGATGACGATGGGTGACCGCGTCGCCGTCCTCAAGGATGGCCTGTTGCAGCAGTGCGCCAGTCCGCGCGAGTTGTTCACCCGTCCGTCCAATATCTTCGTCGCCGGGTTCATCGGCTCCCCGGCGATGAACCTGATGGCCGCTCGCCGCGTTGGTGACGCGGCGGTGATCGGCGACTGGTCCCTCGCGCTCAGTCCGGCCCAACAGGCCGCCCTCACGTCGGAGCGCGTGACGGTCGGGTTTCGTCCTGAGGCGATGACGATTTCCTCCGATGTCGCCGGGTCGATCGGTGCCACGGTCAACGTGGTCGAGGAGCTTGGTTCGGATTCGTTCCTTTACTGCACGGCCGATCTTGCGGAGTCGCCGCTCATCATCCGCCAGGAGGGCTTGAGTGACCACGCCGCCGGTGCGAAGGTGCGCCTCGTCCCGATCGGCAGCGGAATCCACCTCTTCGACACCGACTCAGGCAACCGACTGCCCGACTGATCTCGAGCGCCGCACCCCTCGTGAGTGAACCAACCTCCCAACCCGATCGCCGCTACGACCCGTACGCCGATGTCGTCGTCCACGTCGTCGGCTCGCGCCAGGGTCGTCCGAACCTGCCGGCGAAGGGCTGCCCGTTCTGCCCGGGTGGCCTCGAAGCACCCGATCCGTACGACGTCCGGTGGTTCCGCAATCGCTGGCCGGCGATGCCCGGCAACCGATGCGAGGTCGTGCTGTACACCCCGGAGCATGACGCCACGTTCTGGTCGCTTGGGCGAGACGGGGCGCGCAGGGTCATCGATCTGTGGGCCGACCGGACGGCCGAGCTCGGCGCACGCGATGACGTCGACTACGTGCTCATCTTCGAGAACCGCGGTGCCGAGGTCGGAGCCACGATCCCCCATCCACACGGGCAGATTTATGCCTACGACCACGTCCCCAAACGCCCCGCAACCCAGTTGTCCAACGGATGGACCCCCGAACATCGTCCGGGGGAACGGCTACTCGCCGAGTGCGACAACTGGCGGGCCTGGGTACCGAACGCCGCAGTGTTCCCCGCTGCGGTCACCGTCGCCCCAACCACCCGACGCGCCGATTTACCATCGCTGACCAGCGACGATCGCGACGGGCTCGCCCACATGCTCGTCAACGTATTCGCCGCGATGGACCGGTTGTGGGGTCAGCCGATGCCCTACATGATGTGGTTCAACCAGCGCCCGACCGGTGGGCAGTGGCCCGACAACTGGCTGAACGTCGAGATCGTCTCACCTTGGCGCGGGCCGGGTGTGCAGCGCCACATCGCCGCCGCCGAAGTGGCCTGCGGCGAATACTTCAACCCGGTCATCCCCGAGATGTTCGCCGAGCAGCTACGCGCCGTCTGGAGCTGAGGCGTCGAAAGTCTCTACGTCAAGTTGAGACTCTTCCAGGTCGGTCGCGGCGGCCACGTCGATCTCCTCCGGGTCGGCGGCGTCCCGACGGCGCCGAGCGGTGACCAACAGATATCCAACGGCCCCGGTGAACACGATGATCGACATCCAGGTGTTGACCCGCAATCCGGCGATCTCATTGGCATCGTCGATGCGCAGCGATTCGACGACGAACCGCAAGGCGGCATACCCGGCGAGATACCACGCCATCAGACGACCCGTCCGCGCCGCCGACCGGTTGCCGATCCAGATCAGCAGACCGCAGAGCGCGAAGTTGCCCAGCGACTCGTACAGAAACGCCGGGTGGAATGTCGTGCCCGCCGGGTAGTCGCCCGCGTTGCGGGCGATGGCGTCATCGATCTTCAGCGCCCAGGGAAGGGTCGTCGGTCGACCGAAAATCTCCTGGTTCCACCAGTTGCCCCACCGACCGATCGCCTGCGCCAACGGGATCGCCGGGACGGCCGCGTGCAGCACGGGCGACACCGCCAATCCACGCTTGCGAATTCGCCAGATGCCCACGGCGATGCCCGCCATCAGACCACCGGGAATGCCCAGACCGCCTTCCCAGATCTTGAAAATCCGCAGCGGGTTGTCGGTGAACCCGGAGTTCCAGCTCGTGATCACGTGGTACAGGCGCGCCCCGAAAATCCCGGCGACGACGGCCCACATCGTGATCGACGAAGCGTCCTCTTTGGTGCCCGTCGACGTCTGTTCCAACCGTCGGCCGAACAACCACGACGCGGCAATGACTCCGAGGGCGATCATCAATCCGTAGGCGCGCGCAACTGCAGCGGGCCAATGTGGATGGCGTTCGAGTTCGGACTCGGGATCGAGGTGAGCACCGACGTCCCGATTGAACCAGGCCAGGTGGCGAGCATCACGCTTCGTCCTGCGCTCGTTCGCCGAGGACTCGCTGAGCAAATGCCACGGCCGCCGATTCGACCAGGTCACGGTCATAATCGAGGGTCGCCACGTGGTAGCTGCGTTCGAGGGTGATTCGCTCCACCGGTCCGCCGAAATGTTCGGCGAGGTAGTCGGATTGCACCGGCTCGACGACGTGATCCTGCGGCGAGTTCATCAACAGCAGAGGGCAGTTGATCGACGAGTAGCGCGGGCCGAGTTCCCCGAGTCCCTCGACGAGAGACAGCAGCGGACGCAACGGGGTACCGTCGTAGGCAGTCTCGGTGACTTCGGGGTCGGCGATGTCGGAGCCGATGCCGGGGATGAGCTCTTCGCCCTCGTCGACCATGCCGCGGACCATGTCGACGATCTCGTCGGCCTGCGGCTGGGTAGCGGGGTTGATGCAGACGATGGCGGCAACTTCGGGGTGCTCGGCGGCGGTCCACAGCGTCAACGTCCCGCCCATCGACAGCCCGGCGACGACGACCTGGTCGGTGCGACCGGCGAGCCGCTGGTAGGCCGCCTCGGCCTCACCCGTCCAGTCGGCAAACCCGGTGGTCATCATGTCTTGGACGGTGGTGCCGTGGCCGGGCAGCCGGGGAAGCTCGACGGAGAACCCGGCGGCGGCAAACGCCTCGGCGACGCCGCGCATCGCGCCCGGATTACCCGTGAACCCGTGGATGCACAAGGCTCCCCATCGACCGCCCTCATGCGACCAGGGCTCGGCTCCGGGAATCAAGGCAAGAGTCATGGTCCCTGTCTACCAAGCCGGATGCCAAGTCGCTGACTGCTGTCGCCGCGGGCCCGGCCGACCGCCACCGGATGCCGCCAAGGGCTACCGATCAGCCACCGTCAGTGGAAGTCGTTCGGCCGATGCTTCGCTGCGGGCTCGGGCGCATCGAGGGCCCGACACAGCCCGAGGAGCCTCGCGCCGGCATGCCACGATGGTGACCATGGAGCCCGTCACCTGGACCGTCAACGCTCGCAATCTGGCCGATCATGGGGGCAACGCGATCCACACCGACGCCGGGGCGCGGGCGGCCGGGTTTCCGGGCGCGCTCGTCGCCGGAGTCACGACCTACGCCTACTTGACGCATCCGATCGTCGAAGCGTGGGGCGCCGACTGGTTAACCGCCGGCTCCGCACTGATCCGGTTCCGGTCCCCGGTGTTCGACGGCGACCTCTTGGAGTTGCGGCCATCTCCGCAGGTAGACGGCAATGTGCTCGTCGAGGTGGCGCGCGCCGACGCCGCCGGCGCGCTGGCGACGATGATCGCCGGCCGTTCCTCGACCGAGCCTCCGCCAGCCCGGCGCCCGGGCGAGGAACTCGAGCCGATGGCCGTGGTCCTCGATGGTCAATGGGGGTCGGACTACGGCTGGCGGGCCGGGGATGACCTGTCGATCTATGGCGAGCGCGGGGTGGTCCACCCGGCGGCATGGCCCACGCTGGCCAACCACATCACCCACGCCCAGGTGGTACGCGGATCGTGGATTCACACCCGCAGCGTGATCCGCCACCATGCCCTGGCGATGGCCGGTTCGTCGGCGTTCATCGAGGCCACCGTGATCGATCGCTTCACGCGATCGACCGGTGAACGCGCCATCCTCGACGTCACGATCGACGTCGACGGCGTGCGGGTTGCCACGATCGAGCATGAGGCGATCATCGCCTTGCCGGGGGTGTAACCCGGGCCGTGGGGCCGTGCGTCTCGTCAGAGATACGGGTCGTTGGGGCCGCCGGCCTCGTCCCACCACTCGGCGGGGGCGCCCTTGGTCTCCCAATCGGGGAACGGGTAGATGCAGTTCACGGGGCATGCCGGCAGGCATTTGTCGCAACCGCTGCACAACTCGGGGACGATGACGACGTCGGGGCCGTGGTTGAAAATCGCGCCGAACTGGTCGGGACAATGGCGCAGGCAGGCGTCGCAGTTGATGCATTCGAGCATCTCGATCCGCAACGGCGGGTTCTTCCACTTGGTGTTGCGTTCGTGGGTTTCGATGCGTCCGATGCGCCCGGCGTGACTTGCCACGACGGCGAGCATACGCGGCCGCTGCTCCTTGAGATTGACCCGCCGGTCAAGGACTGGTGAACTACCAGCATGGAACGTGGTCGTCGGCTCACCGAGCAGGGGAAAGAGCGCAAGCTGCAACTCCTCGACGCGGCTGAAACGCTGTTCGCCACCCGCGGCTACGGGCCCACCCGAATCGCCGACATCTGCGACTCCGCCGGGGTCGCCAAGGGCCTGTTCTACTGGTATTTCGAAACCAAGGATGCCCTGTTTGCCGAACTCGTGCGGGCGGTGCGCCAGCGGCTGCGCCGGGCGCAGGCTGCGGCGATGGACGACGCCGCCGACCCCCTGACCCGCATTCGGCAAGGGGCGGAGGCATCGGTGCGGTTCATGGCCGAACACATGGAGTTCTTCGCCCTGGTCGAGGGACAACGATCGGCGGCCGATGTCACGTCGGTACTGGTCGAGAGCGCCGAGGTCTACACCGCCGACGTCGAGCGGTTGGTCCGTGAGGCACAGCAATCCGGGCGGCTCCCCGACGACATCGAGCCGCGGTTGGCCGCCGTCGGCGTACTCGGCACCGTGTCGTACTTCAGTCAATCGCTCCGGGCGGGACGCATCGAGATCGAGGTCGATGAACTGGCGCGGTTCGTCGGAGACTGGGTGGTCCGTGCCCTCGGGTCCGAGATCGCCACCCCGCAGATGGCACCGCGGGCATGAGCGGATCGGGCAAGCTCACACCACCATGAATCGTCGAACCCCGTCGCGCCATGTGGAGACCAGCGCCGTCACGGCCGCGTTTCCGGCGATCTCGGTGGTCCCGATCTGGCTGCTCGCCCTGTTCGTGTTCTGGTTGCCGATCAAGCAGTTCTGGACGATCAAGTTCTGGGTGTTCGCCGTCGTCTACCTCGGTGCGGGCATCCTGCTGTTCTTCCGACCGGTGCAGCGACTCGTCCTCACCCGACTACTCGGGGCCCGTCGGCCGACTCGCGCCGAGGAGGCCGTGCTCTACCCGGTGTGGCGCGATGTCACCCAGGCGGTCCACCTTCCGGCCAAGCGGTTCGTGCTGGCCGTCATCGATACCGATGAGCTGAACGCGTTTGCCAGCGGTGGCCACCTGGTCGTCGTGACCTCGTACGCGGTCGAGGTGTTGCCTGATCCGGAGTTGGCCGGGGTGTTGGCCCACGAGTTGAGCCATCACCTCGGTCTGCACACCGTCGCCCTGACCATCACGCAGTGGCTGCTCCTGCCCGTGCTGGTGCTGGCTCGCGTGGGATTCCTTTTTCGGGCGATCGCCCGCGCCGCGACCGACACGTTCGCCACCGAGTCACCGGCCCTCACGGGTATCGGCAAACTGATCGCCGCGACGTTCTCGCTGATCGCGTGGATTTTTCTGGCCGGGGTGCTGGTGTCGAACGCAATCGGCAATGCCGTTGGGCGGGGGGCCGAGTTCCAAGCCGACCGGCGGGCGGTATCGATGGGGTTTGGCCCGCAGTTGGCCGCCGCGCTCCGGCGGTTCGTGGCCAGCGGGTTGGCCGAACGGCCTGTCCGTTGGCATGAGCGCCTGTTCGCCAGCCACCCACCGGCGCGCACCCGGGTCGCCCGTATCGAGGCCATGCTGCGCCAGCGCTGGCGCAGCCATCGGTAGCCCACGACCCGAGCAGCGCGACCCACCAAGGTCGCAACGAGCCCCAGCCGAGCGACGGACCCGAGCCGAGCGACGAGCCCCAGCCGAGCGACGGACCCGGTCGAGCTACCGGCCCGAGTAGCGCTGCTCGGCAAACGGGTCGCCGTACATGTGGTAGCCGTTCTGCTCCCAGAAGCCCGGCAGGTCACCGGCGCGGAGTTCCAGACGCCGAACCCACTTGGCCGACTTCCAGAAGTAGAGGTGCGGCACGACGATGCGAACCGGGCCGCCGTGCACCGGTTCGATCTCCTCGCCCTCGTAGGCAAAGGCCACGATCGCCTCATCGGTGGTGATGTCGGCCAGCGGCAGATTGGTCGTGTAGCCGTACTCGGCATGCTCGACGACGTGGGTCGCCTCGGGCCGCACACCGGCGCGTTCCAGCAGGTCACGCAGCCGAACCCCGGTCCATGACGTGTCGAACTTCGACCACTTGGTGACGCAGTGGATATCGAAGGTGGGGGTGACGGCCGGCAGGTCGCGCAACTCGTCGAGACCGATGGTGAACGGTCGCTCAACCAGCCCGGAGATCGTCAAGTCCCATTGACCGGGTGCGTACCGAGGCACGTCGCCGACGTGGAGAACGGGGAAACGGTCGGTGAGGTACTGGCCCGGTGGGAGCCGCGCCGGGTCGTAGCCCTTGGCGATCAGGTCTTTTCGGTTGCGGTCAAAGAAGCTCACGATGA
The DNA here is from genome assembly GCA_963847945.1 of uncultured Actinomycetes bacterium. Lineage (GTDB taxonomy): Bacteria > Actinomycetota > Acidimicrobiia > Acidimicrobiales > Ilumatobacteraceae > JANMJD01. The sequence continues at coordinate 62,346 of CAWKBX010000017.1, read as the reverse complement.
GTCAGTCTCGCCCAATCACCCAGGCGTTTCACGGACTCGTGTCCGTCGCGTTCGATGGGGGGTCGGTCGCGCCCGACGGCGGGGTCGGTGTCCAAGGTACTCTCCACATCGACATGAGCGCGCTGCCGCCACCTTCACTCCCACCGCCACCACCGCCGCCACCACCCCCGCCACCGACTTCGTACGGTGCGCCACCGCCGGCTGCCCAGATCAAGGCACCCGTCGGGCGAGTCGCACGGCGTATGCAGATCTTCCTGGTCGGCATCATGGCGTTCTCCGTGATGTCGATTCCGGTGACCCTCGAAACGGCGCGACGCGCCCACCAGTTCATCGTCGGCGATGTCGACAACGCCGAGGAGCGTTTCCTGGCCGCGACTCGCACGCAGGGGCTGCTGACGACGATCAGCGGCTCGCTGACGATCACCGTTGGCATCCTGACGATGATCTGGATGTTTCGGATGGCCCGCAACCACGAGTCGATCGGCCGGATGGGCGCGACGTGGTCGCCGGGATGGGCGATTGCCGGGTGGTTTTGTCCGCCGATCCTTTCGGTGATTCCGTGGCTGATGTTGCCGCGAACTGTGGAAGGGCTCCGACCCGACCATCGCCCCGTTCGAGACCACATGGAAGCAGGCGAAGGTTTCACCGATCACGACCGGGTGGTGGGTGCTGTATGCCTTCCCGCCGATCGTCGGCGCGGTGCTCACGATCCGCAAGTTTCGCTTCGGGCTCAGCCCCCTCGCCACGGCCCAACTGAACGACGTTCCTGCCGCACAAACCGTCATCCTCGGTGTGTTGAATCTCGCCGCGGCGGTGTGTTTTCTGGTCCTGGTCCGCCAACTCACCGACCGCCATCGTCGGCTGATCGGCGAGGAATAGGGAGATGACCCAGCCGACCGACAATGTCGTCTACGTGGTGCGCCACGCCAAAGCCGGGTCGCGCAACGCCTGGGCCTCCGATGATCGACCCCGACCATTGACAGCCGCCGGAGTTGCCCAATCGATGGCGCTCGCCGACGTGCTCGCACCACTGGTCGGCGACGGTCGCCTGCTCAGCAGCCCCTTTACGCGCTGCGTCCAAACGCTGCAGCCGCTCGCTGGCGTGCTCGCCGCCTCCCGCCAGATCACCATCGAGGCCGATGAGCGGTTGAGCGAGTCGATGCCGTTCGAGCCGGTGCTCGACCTCGTGCTCGGCCTGCCGGCCGGTTCGGTGCTCTGCAGCCACGGCGACGTGATCCCCGATCTCATCGGCGGACTCGATCGCCGGGGGGTTGCCCTCATGGGAACCCCCCGCTGGGAAAAGTGCTCGACGTGGATCTTGCAACGGTCGGGCACCGATACCGAGCAATCCGTCGTGCGCGCCTGGTCCTGGCCCCCGCCCAGCTGACGTCGTAGGCACCCTGACGTCGTAGTCAGCCTGCGGGCGTGGTTGTCGGCGAGGCGAGGGCCTCGTCGATGCTCGACCCCAGAGCGCCGACGAAGGCGGCCACGGAACTCGGCAGGTCACCGGCGATACAGCGGTCGTAGGGGCCCTTGGCGGCGGCCGCATCACCTTGGAACCGGAACTTGAGAATCGCCGTGAAACACTGGGCATCGACGTAGGTCGGATCGGCGGCGCGTGCTTCGTCGAGGAACTTCGCCGCCGAGGCCACCAGCACGTCTCGCGATTCGCCATCGGGGAGACCGAACGCAGGAAACAGCGCTGACCAGCCGCGATACGTCAACGCCTCGACGTTGGCAGGCTCTGCCGCCAGCACACGATCGAAAAGTTGCAGGGCGGCCAACGGGTCGGTGGCCATCGTCGAGCGGGCCTGGACCATCAAACTCGCCGGGTCGGTGCCATCGGGGGCCGACGGACCGCCACCGGTGATCACATCGCCGGGCCGCCGATCGGTCGTCGAACGAGCCAGCAGCCATCCGGCAACCACGGCAAGCACGGCCGTCGCTGCGATGGCCAGCAACAGCCGGCCTCGGTCGCGCGGTCGACGAGCAGGACGGGCGGCGTGTCCGTCGTTGATGGCCCGCAACACCACGGCGGCCCGCGCCGTGTAGTCGTCCTTCAGCGTGGTGTAGTCGCCGGCGTCAATATCGCCCGCGTCGTGTTCGCGTTCGAGGTCGGCGAGTGATCGCAGCAAGAAGTCGCGTTCCTGTTCCAACTCGGCCAGGCGATCAGGGTTCACTCGTAGGCTCCTGAGCGGTCGCCGCGTCGGCAAGGGCTCGGGCGACGATGTCGCGGTCCGAGTCGGAAACGAGCGATACTGCGGCCCGACGCCAGCGACCGAAAGCGGCGATCAGCCCCGCGATGGCAACGACGGCGACAACGGCGGGAAGGGCCCACGCCAGTGCGTCGATGCCTGATCCCGACGGCGACAGGGCAAGATCGTCCTGGTAGGCGGCATCAATCGTCTCGGCGATCTCGGTATCCGAGAGCTGACCGGCATCGACCAGATCCTTGATCCGACCGCGGATCTGCACCGCCGATGCCGCCTGCGATTCGGCGACGCTCTCCCCGTCGCAGACCGGGCAGGCGAGCTGCTTGGCGATTGCCAACTCACGTTGATCGGCCGTGCGAGGCTGACCGGCTCGGCTCACCCCGACCGCCAACATCGCCGCAACGGCACACGCCATCACCAACCACCCGGCGCGGCGAACGGTCATGAGCTCTGCTCGTGACCGGTCGACAGCGCGAGCGCCAGCGAGCCTGGCGACGACGGGGTTCGGGGGCGCAGCCCCCGGGTGAGAACGGTCATGAGCTCTGCTCGTGACCGGTCGACAGCGCGAGCGCCAGCGAGCCTGGCGACGACGGGGTTCGGGGGCGCAGCCCCCGGGTGAGACCGGTCATGAGCTCTGCTCGTGACCGGTCGACAGCGCGAGCGCCAGCGAGCCTGGCGACGACGGGGTTCGGGGGCGCAGCCCCCGGGTGAGACCGGTCATGAGCTCTGCTCGTGACCGGTCGACAGCGCGAGCGCCAGCGAGCCTGGCGACGACGGGGTTCGGGGGCGCAGCCCCCGTGCAGGACCGGTCATCCGGCCACCCGTTGGCTGCGGGCCACTCGCAACTGCTCGACGAGCGCGGCGAGTCCGTCGGCGCTCACTTCCGAGATGACCCGGGTTTGAATCACCCCGTCGGGGTCGATGATCCAGGTCTCGGGCACCTTCGACACGCCGTAGTCGACCGATGCGCCATCGGTGGCAACGACCGGCCACGTTCCACCGCCGTTGTCGGCGAAGAACTGGCGGACCGCCGCGGTCGTGTCGTCGAAGATGATCGAAACGAGCTCGGCGCCGTCGTCCAAACCGGCTTGTTGGGCGTCGAAGGCGATCAGCTCAGGATGCTCCCTGACACAGGGAACGCAGGTCGATTGGAAGAAGTTGAGGACGACCCAACTGCCTCGTCTGCGGGTGAGTTGGAAGTCGTTGCCCTGCAATGTCGGACCGATGATTTCGGGAGCGGCCCGGCCGAGCAGCGGAGTGGCTGGGTCTTCCTCGTTGACCCGCGTCTTGGACCCGGCGAGCAACACGAAGAATCCGCCGACAACCAGGGCGACCGCCAACACGATGTACGGGGCGACCGGTCGCCGGGCCGTCTCCTCGGTGGTGGCCAGCTCCGACGACGATGACGACGACGATGACGACGGCTCAGTCACCTGTGCCTCCCGACAACGTATGTGTGAGCAGGGGCGGTACCGGAGCCTGTTGAGAGTCACGAGTTGGTGACACGGGAGCCGAGGTGGCGTCGGTCGGGCGGCGACGTCGACCGGGGAACGCCGAGAACACGGTGCCCAGGGCCATCAAACCACCGCCGATCCACATCCAGACCATCATCGGCTTGATCGAGATGGTGATGCCCGTCGGATCGGCCGAGGTCTTGGGGATCGGCTTATCGAGGGTGATGTAGATGTCGCGGAACGGGCCGGTGCGCACCGATGGTTTGCCCGCCGGTTGGCCTCGGCCCTTGTACGTGGCGACCGACGGAGCCAGCGCCGCACCATCGTCGACCTGCACGAAGACCTGCGTCCCGAACCGCACCTCGGTGTCGAACTTCTCGGCCCCCGTGTAGGTGAAGCGATGCCCGGCGAAGCTGACCGACTCCCCGGCGTCCAACACGAAGTGCTGGGTGCGCGAGTACGAGTTCGACGCCACGAGCGCGACGGCGATGAAGATCACCCCGAGGTGGACGATCATTCCGCCATTCGCCCGCCCGATCAGCCCGCGCAAGCCCTGACGACGGGTGGCAAGTACCAGTTGCCGACCGGCGGCCCCTGCGGCGAACCCGCCGAGCCCGAAAGCGATCAACGGCGAGAGTCCGCCGGCCCCCGTCACGACGGCCACGGCGATCGCCCCGACGCCGCACCACGCCGGCCAGTACAGCCGCTGCGAGAGCAGTTCGGTCGATGCCTTGCGCCATGGCAACACTGGGGCGACGGCCATCAGGAACAGCAGGGTGATGCCGATCGGGATGCCCATCTTGTCGAAGAACGGCGCGCCGACCTTGATGTCGCGATCTTGTACGGCCTGCACCACCAGCGGGAAGACCGTTCCGAGCAGCACGATGAAGGCGAACAGCGAAAACACCAGGTTGTTGGCCAGAAACGCGCCTCGCGCGACAACGGCGAGTCCATCGTGCCCGGGGCCCGCAGTCGATCGCCGCGCCAGGCGATCAGCCCGAGCGAGACCGCCACGATCACCCCGAAGAACCCGAGTAGGTACGGCCCGATTCCTGACTCGCTGAACGCATGCACGCTGCGCAACACGCCTGAACGGGTGAGGAACGTCCCCAGAATCGTCAGTGAGAATGTGGCGACCAGCAGCGACAGGTTCCACACCCGCAACATGCCGCGGCGTTCCTGCACGAGCACCGAATGGACGTAGGCGGTGCCGGTGAGCCACGGGAGCAGGCTGGCGTTCTCCACCGGGTCCCAGCCCCACACCCCACCCCAACCGAGGACTTCGTACGACCACCAGCCGCCGAGCAGAATGCCGATCGTCAGGAATCCCCAGGCGAACAGCGTCCAGCGGCGGGTTTCGGCCAGCCACCCCTCGCCGACACGACCGGTGACCAGGGCTGCGATGGCGAAGGCGAAAGGCACGCTCATCCCGACGTACCCGAGATACAGCGTCGGCGGATGGAAAAGCACGAGCACGTGGTTCTGGAGCAGCTGATTCGGGCCACGCCCCGTCGTTACCCCCGCGGGACCGGCTTCGAACGGATTCGAGGTGAACAGGGTCAGCGAGAAGAAGAACAACGAGATGAGCATCAGCGTCGCCAGTGCCCAGGCCACGAGCGGGTCGCTGCGCCGCGCCCGGTACTTCCACGCTACCGCGCCGGAGTAGCCGGCGAGGACGAGCAACCACAGGAGGAGCGAGCCCTCGAGCGCCGTCCAGAGGGCGGTGAAGTTGTACATCGCCGGGGTGGCCGCCGAGCCGACGTTCTGCACATACAACAACGAGAAATCCCTGGTGATCAGGGCCTTCTCCATGATCGTGAACGCGGCTACGGCGGCCAAAAGGGTCACCCACACATAGCGGGAACCGGCGACGATCATCTTGGAGTCGTTGCGGCGGACCCCGGCGATCAGGCCGAGCGCCCCGAAGATCGAGGCGATCGTGCCGACGAGCAGCGCCCCGGTACCGAGGTTTCCGTTGAGGCTGGCGATCATCATCCGGTGAGCGTCATCCGGCGGTGGCGGCCTTCACCGTGCACGCATTGCTTTCGGTCTCATTCACCCGGTCGGGATTCGCCGCAACGTACTCATTCGAATGCTTCACCTCGACCGAACTGCCGATCAACATGCCACCTTCGAGTTGCCCGGCAACGACGACGGGGATGCACTCCTGGAACAGGTCGGGAACGACCGCGCCGTTGGCGTAATCGACGGGTATGGAAACCCCATTGAAACTGATCATGAATCCGACGACCCCGGCCGGGCTCTCCTTGAGCGAGCCCTGCTCGACCGCGCCCTGCACCCGCATGCGACGGTCGCCCGAGCACTTGTCGGCCACGCCGACCTCATCCGCGTTGCAGTAGTAGTCGATCGCCGAGGTGAGGAATTTGGTGACCACCAATCCCCCGCCGACGAGCACGACGGCAAGGACCAGCCATGCCCCCCACCGTTTCTTGGGCTTGGCGATCGGCGCTTCGGTTGTTGTCGTGGTGCGCGGCGTCAGGTCCACGGACGATCCTCGTCACGAACCTGGGCGGCCAGGCGACGACCACGGCGCAGCATCCACCAGGAGTAGGCACCAATCGCCCCCAGCGTCACGCCATAACTTCCGAAGATCTCACCGGCGTGTTTCATGACGCACCTTCTTGACGACGCTCGGCCAACGCGGCGTCGAGCCCACGGGCCTCGACGGCGTCCTCCATCGCGTGGACGCGCTGACGGTGGATCACCAACCAGGCATAGAGCAATGTGAAGGCGATAATGCCGACGAACAGGCTGAACAGCATCAACCCGTCGAGCTCGACATCGGCCTGCGGGTTGGCCACCGACGCCTGCTGGTGCAGCGGCCGCCAGAGCACCACGCTGAAGTGGACCAGTGGAATCTCGAGCATCGCCAGCAGCGCCAATACCGCCGAGCGGCGGGCGCGGGCCTCATGCGAGCCACCCAGACGACGTACCGCGAGATAGCCGACGTAGGTGACGAACAAGAAGGCGGTCGTCGTCAATCGGGCGTCCCACACCCAGTAGCGACCCCAGGTAACCGATCCCCACAGCGACCCGGTGACCAGGGTGATTGCCATGAACAACACCCCGACCTCGGCCGACGCGCCCGCGAAGCGGTCCCACGTGATCGAGCGGGTGCGCTTCCACAGATACGCCGCCGAACACACCCCGGTCACGACGAAGGCCAGATAGGCGAGCCATGCCGACGGGACGTGGATGTACATGATCCGCACCGAGTCGTTCTGAACCACATCGCTCGGCGAGAACACGAGGCCGAACACCACCAGCCACACCAGACCCGCCAGGGTCACAAACCCCAATCGTCGGCTCGCCGAGGTAGCGGTCGCCGACCGCGGCGCGGCGCGGCGCCCGGTCCCGGGCCACTCAGTTCGGTCGTCGTGGACACCATCGTCCGAGTCTCCATCCGGCAGCTTTGCCGTCAACTATGTCGTCGTGCCGTGTCACTATGCCGTTGTGTGTGCCACCAGGTAACGACGCAGCGATGAGATTCGTTCCGTCGAAATCGGCTTCTATTCGTCGAGCAGCGGCCCGAAGGCCACTGTTCCCACGGCGATGAACACCGCGGCGAACACCGCAAGCAGGCCAACCCAGGGCCAACCTTCGGTCAGACCCGTTCCCCCGGTGCCCGAAGGCCGCTTCGCTGGCCTTGTGTTGCTCCGATGAGTACGGGTGCCACCACCGGAAGCAGCAGCAGCGGAAGCAGGGTTTCGCGGCCTTTGGCTCCGGCGGTGAGTCCGCCATACAGCGTACCGACCGCGGCGAGACCGCAGGTAGCCATCACCAACGTCGTGACCAACAACACCACTCCACCGAGCCGCACCTGGGCGTCGTAGAGCACGATCACTCCCCGGGCGGTCACGACTTCGAGCACCAGCAGTTGCACGGCGATCGCCAACGCCTTGCCGAGGAAGATGCCCGCCGGGTCGACTCCGGCCACCCGCAGCGCATCCAGCGCCCCGTCGCCCGCTTCGATGGCAAACGCCCGCTGGACGACGATCAGCAGGCTGAACATCGTCGCCAGCCACAAGAGACCCGGGGCGACGTATTCGGTGATCGACCGGGTGGTCGTTCCGTCGCTGACCACCCCGCCGTTGTCGAGGGCGAAGGCGAACAGCACCAACACGATCATGGCGAACGGCAACACCTGGTTGAGCAGCACACGAGACCGCCACTCGACCCGCAGGTCCTTGGCGGCGATCAGCCGAGCGATCAGCATCATGGCTGGTCACCGATGCCGTCGTCGGAGGCCAGGCGCTCCGTCACCTGACCCGCGATCACCGAGACGACTCGGTCGGCCAACGCCCCGGCCCGCTCCCGTTCGTGTGAGGCGACGATCACCGTGGCCCCCGCCGATGCCGCCTCGCGCAGCACGGCATCGAGTTCGTCCCGACCGGCCGCGTCGAGGCCGGCGTGAGGCTCGTCGAGCAACCACAACTCGGCGCGCCGGGCGACCAGACAGGCGAGGGCCGTCCGGCGACGTTGGCCGGCCGAGCACCGCCCGACCGGCAGGTCGGCGAGTCGGCCCGAGAGGCCCAGTCGGTCGAGGGCCGCGGCGAGTTCGGTGTCGGAAGCACCGACTGTGCGGCCCCAGAAGGTGACGTTCTGGGCAACGGTCAGGTCGCTGTACAGCCCGTTGGCGTGGCCGAGCAGACCGACCCGGCGGCGCAACGACACCCGATCGGTCCGCAGATCACATCCCAAAATCGATGCCTCGCCCCGAGCGAGGGGCACCAGTCCGGCGCACAACCGCAACAACGTCGTCTTTCCGGCGCCGTTGGGTCCTTCGAGGAGCACGATCGTGCCCCGCTCAACGGTAAACGTCGCGCCGGCCAGGGCCGGGAACGCGCCGAGCACGACCACGGCATCTCGGAGATCGACGACAGGTGTCATGGCCGCTCGCGACCGTAGGCGATTTGATCACCCCGCGGCCACCGAACGGTCCTGTCCCCGTATCCTGGGCCGCCGTGAACGGCGCTGAGAACAGTGGAATCCCTTTCGCGGTGCCACCGGTTGGCCCGCCGGTTGAACTCACACCGCCGAGCGGAATGTCGCGTTCCATTCCTGTTGCGCCGCCGAAGCCCGTGTCGACCACCGCCACGTCGTCGAGCCCGGCCCCGTCGCCTGCCGTCAAACCGCCCTCTCGCCGCCAACGCACCAAGGCGGCCCAGGCTCGGAACACGGCCCGCGACGACGCACCGCCGGTCTGGATGGAACGTGCGGCCCCGGTCAGGTACCCCCGCGACTGGCGGTGGTACGTCGGGGGCCTCGGGCGTATTCTCATCTCGCTCGGCCTGCTGATCTTCGCGTTCGTCGCGTATCAGCTGTGGGGTACGGGCATCCAGTACAACCAGCACCAGAACGATCTGCGCCGCGACTTCGACGCCTTGCTCGCCCAGGCTCCCGCGCCCCCGTCGGCCAGCATCGCCACGATGGTCGCGGCCCTGCCTGATACGTCGACGCCCGAGACCAGCGTCGCGGGGGCCATCGCCACTCCGGCCGTCGCAGAGACGACCGTCGCCGCGACCCCGACGGTCGCCGCGGCGCTGCCGCCGATCGAGCTCGGTACGGCCATTGCCTACATCGAAATCCCCTCGATCAAGGTGAACGAAGTGATCGTCGCCGGGGTCCGTACCAACGACCTCAAGAAGGGCATTGGGCACTTCCCCAGTTCACCGATGCCCGGCCAGCCGGGGAACGCCGCGCTCGCCGGCCACCGCACCACTCACGGCCAGCCGTTCATCAACATCGACCGAGTTCAGATCGGCGATGAGATCATTATCACGACGTTGCAGGGACGCTACGTCTATCGAATGACCGGCCAGCAGATCGTCAAGCCCTCCGATGGGCAGGTCGTCGCCAATCAGCCTGACAAGAAGATGTTGACGCTGACCTCGTGCAACCCCAAGTTCTCGACCAGGGAACGCATCGTCGTCACCGCCGATCTCGACGAGGCCGCGTCAAGCCCGCTCGGCGCGCCGACCACCAACTATCTCGACCCAGCCGTTGCGTCCCTGCAGCCCGCACCGATCGAACCGCTGCCCGGCGAAGATGCCGACCCTGAAGCCACCGCCGTCGACGGCCTCGTTCCGAATGACACCATCGCCGACCCGGCTGAGAGCCCGACAACCGACCCCAACGGCGAGGTCGACCCGGTCGACGGGATCAGCGAGGGCTTCGACGAATCGGTCGAGGCATTGTCGGCCGGTTGGTTCAGCGACCCCAATGCGTGGCCGCAGATCGCGCTCTGGGGCATGGGGCTGACGCTGATCGCCCTGGCCGCCTGGCGGCTCTCAAAGAAAGTCCGCCGCAACTGGGTGGGCGCGCTCGTCGGCATTGGCCCATTTGTCGTGGTGCTGTACTTCTTCTTCGAGAACGTGAACCGGCTTCTTCCACCGAACCTCTGACCAGGTGAAACCGCTCCGACTCAAGATCATCGAGACACGCCGAGGACACAGAACGGACACATCGCCATTCGGATGGTAGGTCCACGCCCCGGTGATGACGCCCGACTTTCGAGCCCGCTGAGCGACTGCGAACGAGCATCACCGGCCTCGTGAGAGAATGCTTGAAGCCAGTCGGGTGGAGTCGGCCGGGCTTCGGGAGGCGTTTCAACCACATGGCCAGCACGGCAACCCCAACAAACACCCGACGCAAGCTTGTGTCGACCATCGTCGTGCTGTACGTCGCCGGTCTCATCGGCATCGGTGTGTACGCCGTCCGATCCGCGCACCACTTCGCCGGGCGAGACGCCGTCCCGAGTCGCCAAGGCCGCCTTGTCTGTGATCCGAACACGACCGACACACCCTACGGTGACAGCAGAATGACTGAAGCGAGGTGCGCCGCCGCTGCCGCCAGGGGTGAGCCACCGCCGACATTCGGGGCCTGCGTCTACTGCGGACCGCCAGCGAGACCTCCCCGAACGACTTACGAGCGGGAGACGATCACCACGAGCCTGATCGCCTTGACGCTCGCTGCCGCCGTGCTCGCCGGAGCCGTGTTGATATGGACCAGATCGAAAGGCGCAACCACAATGGCAACGCCCGTGACCATCGGCGCGTGGGAACCACCCGGTGGTGATAGCGAGGCGTCGATAGCAGTTCCGTCCCCTGGGGTCGTATCACCAGACGCTGCCCGTACCCGCATCGCCGAGTCTCTTCGCCAACTGAAGGCGCTGCACGCCGATGGAATCCTGACCGACGACGAGTACGAGACGAAACGCCAGGCGCTCGCCGATCAGCTTTGACCCGAACACGCCTCGTTTCGGCACCTTCTGTCCACCGCATCGCGTAGAATGTGACGAGCGTCACAGCAACCGGAAGGGCAGTCATGGCTCAGGGCAAATTCTCAAGAACGTGGAACGACTTCTCCGGCGGGCATTTCGTCGGACCAAACGACCTCAACCAACCGGCCAACACGTGGACCGGCATCGACGTTCAAGTGTCACCCGTTGACGGGACGCTGACGAGACGGGCACCGCATCGCCGCTGGACGAACACCGTCGACAGCTTCCCGATGGGCGGCTCAGGTTCAGGCGAAGCACAAATCAGGTCACAACCGATCGTGTTTGAGTCCCGAACCCCGGCGACCGTTACCAACCCGTCGCTGTGTGTTGCGTGGGTTTCGTGGTTCACCGGCTCGCCGAACGAAGGCGTGCTCCATTGCGCCGATTTCGGGGACGGGTTCGATTCCTCATCCACTGTTGACCGCGAAGTGTTCGGCAACGAACAACCGACCGGGAACCCGATCGTGGTGCAGTACGGCAACGCCGGTTGGGTGTACTGGCCCACCGCCGTGGGGGTTGCGGGCCACGTGTACCGCTACCGGGCTGATACCGGGGTGTCGGCCAGCGCCATCGTTGCCGAACCGATCGCGCTTCTCGCCAGATGGAATCAGTTCATGGTCGGCGCTGCCCGCGACAACTCGAAGCTCTATTTCTCGGCCGACTACGCAACCCAGTTCGCATCGTGGCCCACCGATCAGTATTACGAGATCGGTGACGCCGACCCGATCAGCGCCCTCGTCGTCGTTCGGGATCAACTGTGGATTGGTAAGGCAACGGGTTGGTGGGTGATGAACGGGGTGATCGACGACTTCAACTCGGTGTCCATCCGGCAGGTGAACGACGACATCGGCCCGTCGCCTGGCCCGTACGGGTTGGCTCGCACCGCCCGCCGAGTCAACGCCGCCGTGACGACCGATTTGGGGATCGTGTTCGCCCGCCAAGCCATCAAATCGTCGGCTTCACCCGTTGGCGATTACGGCCCAGACTCATCGGGGTTCGGGTTGTCGGCGGTGCAGGGGGTCCGCTCCGGGCCGGTGATGTTCCGGGCGCAAGGATCGAACGTGTTTCCCGAACAGCCGCTCGTCACCGTGGCGGGAGACGTCCACGTGACCGGACACCAGTGGGATTCGACCGAGGAAAACACCCCGCTCGACTGGCTTGAGGACGGCCTTGCATGGGTGCTCGATGGGACAAGGTGGGCGCGCATCTCTGTGCCGATCGCTCACACCCCGGCCCCCGATTTCTTTCGGGGTGCGTGGTGCCGTGATTTCCGGGCCGCCGGGCACCGTCCCGATGGGTTTGCCTGGTTCCTGGCGATACAAAACAACGTCGACTCCACGATGACCGCCGTCTTGCATGAGTGGCAGTGCCGCCCAACTCAAGGCACGTTCGGTGAGGCAACCACGGTACGTCTGGCCTCACACGTCGCCAATGAACCGTTCAAAATTGATCACCTGTACGTCGAGGTGGTCGCCGCCCCGACGTTGCAACCGAACACCACCGGCCTGGAGGCTGGGATCGCCCGAGTCACCGCCAGCATCGTCATGGACGGAGTGGTGGAACTTGACGGCCACGCGGCATCCTCGGAACTCACCGGCGAAATGGCGATCAGCTCCGGGCAAGGGGCGACGAACGTTCGAGGCAACGAACGCCGGTACACGTTCAAGTTGTCACCGGGCGACGCCCCGGCCGGGTTGGAAATGACCCCGGTGATCACGTTCTCCGGGTGCCGTATCCGCCGGGTGACCGCGGTGTGCAGCTCGATCGGGTGGTCCTGAAATGGTCGAGTTCGACAGCGTGCAAGAGGCGTACCGGGAAGGCCAAGAGCAGGCCGAGGTGTGGGTGATCTTCGCGTCACCCGACAAGATCGAAGCCGTCGTTTCGAGCTGGGGCGGTTGGTTCCCGCCACCCACATTCGACCCTGACGACCCGCTTGCCGACGACACCGCAGCCATGTTCTGCCGGGGTTTCAACGTCGGCGTGTACGACGCGTGGACGTTGCGAGCCCCCAAACAGGCTAGATAAGCACAAACAGCCTGAGGGCTTCGAAAGTGTCATCGGATCGTAACTTGCTAGTTAATGGTCATAATGAGTCTCGACAATTAGTGCTCTGAAATGGGATTATGCCTGGTCAAACACAATGGCCGCCATGATGTTTAGGTCTAATTGCGACCTCCGCAGACACCAGGCAAGTTTTCATTTCTGGTCGATGCCGGTAGAGATTGATTTAACAACACGACACCCGCCGGGAAGTTCCGAGTGTTTACGCACTCGGCCCGGCGGGGGTCACGACCAGAGAGATAGGTCAACAGTGAGTGTATCGAGAGACCCCCACGACGCGCCCGACGACGGGAACGACCGGCCAACGATCGCCCGACTTGCACAGTTGCTTGTCGACATCGCTGTTGGTTGCCTCGCTGATGGGCAGATTGCGCGAGCGGGAGTCGTCGGGCTCGCCGCTGTGCTCGTCAGCCTCGTGGATCGGCTGAGGCAGTAACCACCGGAACTCGGATTCCGGCCACTGCTGCACCCGGAGCCGTTGACGGCGGGCGAGCGCACGCAGGGTCGGGACAATCTCGGTTGGGTCGTCGCACGCTTCGACGATGCGGAGCACGACCGCTTCGTATCCGTGGTGTCGTATCCATCGCCAGGCGTGATGATCGAACGTGGCAACAGCCGGCGAATGCTCGGGGGCCTCGTCGACGTACGACTCTTCGACGGTGAGGTCGTCGTCCTGGTCGACCGTCTCGACGGGTTCGACCTCGGCCGGAACAGTTCCGTAGAGGTTGCCTGAGGTCTTCACCGTGGCGAGGTAGCCGAGCAGGCCACGTGACATCTTCGCGACCGCCTTGCCCTTCGAGGCTCGTTCGTAGGCTTGCCACGCTCCCCGAGCCGCTGTATCGCCGGTGGTGGCGAAGTGGCGGAGCAGGTCGAACGGGGCGAATGTTTCGTCGGAGCGCGCCTGTTTGGCGTCCTGGCGGGTCAGTTCGTCCGTGAGTCCCCAGCGGGTCGATGACTCGCCGCCCTTGGCCACGTAATCGGCAAGCTCACGAATCCGACCACTGGCATCAAGGCCAACATCGAGCACCCTGACCCCGTGGTCGATGTGGGTGCGGCGGCCGCAGAACTTCGCGGCGAAATGCCACCCGGCGAGCACCTGGGCTTGCCATTGGCGGTACTCGCCTTCGGTGCCGTGTTGCAAGTAGATCACGTTGATGTGCGGATGACCCGACCCGTCGAGCCGTACGGTGAACTCGTACCCGGTGACATCACCGACGATCCCATACGACTGGCGTAGCCCCTGGTCACGAACCCATCGGGTGAATCTGGCCCACACCCGGTCAACGGCGGCGGTGGTTTCCTCGATCGTCTCGAAACGTTCGTTGGCGATCGTGAACACCGCATACGTTGCCCGGCCGCCAGCGGCAAGGAACGGGGAAATGTGGTCGTCGAGCAGCCGGGACCGTTCCGCACGCACTTTCGCGGCGCACCACGGGCAGAGATGAGCGGACCCGCACCGGGCGAGGTTCCCGAACGCGGCGACCGGACCGTTGTCAGCCGTGACAGTGCGATGAACGGTGACCAGGCCGTCGGCGTCTTTCCCGGCAGCGAACGCACCGCAGGTAGCGACCCGGCAGGACTTGGACAGTTTCACAGCGAACCTCCGAAGATGAAGCCGCTCATCACGGCTCAAGTGGTAGCGGGACTCGACCTCAACATCGATGGACGGGACAGGGACGAGATCAGTTACGGGCATCGACGCCTCGCATTTGACGGCCAACGGAACGGGGAAGGCGGCGACAGCGCGACGAGGAACCGATGCAGAGAACGATCGCGGGGTCGAGCGAATGAAGGGCGAAAGGTTGGGAGATGAAGTGAGCGGGCGAAGGTGAGGAAGTGAGCAGACGGCGAGGTGATGAGAAGAGGAAAAGATGCAGGTGAGGGGAGGAAAGAAGGTGCGGGAGAGAGACGTATGAAGGGGGTGAGAAGGTGGTGTTCGTCGTCAACTTCGTAAGTGGTACCAAGGGGTTCGAGGGGCTTCCGCCTACCGCCTTCCGTCCGACCGCTGCGCTACCGCCTTCCGCCCTAGGGGGCGTCCGGCTCTTGTCTGCCGTCCGGCGTCCGGCGCCCGCCTGGTCGGTGGTCACGTGGTGGCCTTGTAGGTGGTGCCGATTTGGCGGGCGTGGCCGGTGGCGACGAGGCGGGTCAGGGCGGCCTCAGTGCGGCGCACACTGAACGTCTGGGTGTCGGCGATGATCTTGTAGGCATGTCGGGCGCTGAGTGCCCCGTGAGAGGCCTTGAGCGTCTCGTAGACCGTGTGGTCGTCGCCGGTCAGTCCGAGCCCACCGAGGGCTATCTGAACGGGCTGAGCGGGTGTCGGTGTCGGGTTCGCCCATGCGGGTGGCGGCGAGGGAACCATGCCTTGAGGGGGCGGAAAGGTTGCCGCCGGTCGGGTTGTTGGCACGTCGAGGTTTCCGCGCCAGTAGGCCCAGTCGTAACCGATCGCTCTGGCGACTGGCGCAACGATTGGCGGCACCGTGTCGACGGGACGCTCTACCGGGGAGGGTTCACCAAAAACTCGAGTTCGGCGGGCGGGTCACCGAGCAGGGCCGCGAGCCATTCGACGTCATCGGGCTCTGTGGTCGGGGTCGATGTCTTGTCGAGGTTCAGACTCCAACCATCGGGGCGGTACTCGGCTGAGTTCCTGGCGTACAGCCGGGCGTCGGCAGGTGAGAGCCATGCAACACGTGCGAGTCGTGGGGTTCGTTCACCTTCGCCGATAACCCAGCATTTCCCGGCGTGTTGTTCGCCGAGCGGGAGTTCGTGCGCTGGACCTTGCGTCCATGACGCGCCAAGCACCATCTCCGACGACAACTCGTTCGCCGTAGCGAAGGCGATGCGCGTCGAAAA
The DNA here is from genome assembly GCA_963847945.1 of uncultured Actinomycetes bacterium. Classification (GTDB taxonomy): domain Bacteria; phylum Actinomycetota; class Acidimicrobiia; order Acidimicrobiales; family Ilumatobacteraceae; genus JANMJD01. The sequence continues at coordinate 46,465 of CAWKBX010000017.1, read as the reverse complement.
CAAGTCGCGCAGTTGGGTCGGAACGACATCGGCGGCCGGTCGTTGGGTGGCGGCGATGATCTGGATTCCGCAGGCCCGACCTCGTTCGAGCAACTGTCGAATCGAGCGAACGTTCGCCTCATCACTGCGTCGATCGCCAGTCGCAACAACCCCGGCCAACTCGTCGACCATCACGACGATGCGAGGGCCACAGTTCTCGTGCCAATCGTTCAGGCCGAGGTCGGCGAGCACCTTGTACCGGCGTCCCATCTCGCCGACGAGCGCGGCCAAGGTGTTCGTGATGTCGTCGGGTTCGACAGCAACGATCTCGGCCCGAGGCTTCCAGTCTGTGAACTCGACACGCTTCGGATCGAGCAGCGCCAGGGCGACGCTCTCGCGGCAAACACGGGCGAGGACGCAGCGGAGAAGCGAACTCTTGCCGGTACCGCTGAGCCCTCCTACGAGCAAATGCAAGCCGGTCGCGATGATCAGCGGTTCACCCGTGGCGAGGCGACCCACGGACCACCCAGCGGCCAATGCGGGGCGACGGCGAAGGCCGATCACAGCACACCAGCCAGGTAGCGAACGCACAAGACGATGCCGACGAGACAGCCGATGTTGACCGGCCAAATCAGCCGTGCCGCACGAGGATTCGCAGCCGACCGAAGCGCACGAGCTACGACACGCTGCCCGACCGGAACACCTGCCAACGGTGACGGCCGGGCGTGCTGGCGATGATCGACGAGACTGGTGTATCGCAAGAAATCAGCCAGCCGCAATGCTCGGGCATGGTCACGGGAAGCCCCGTCAAGCGTGAATTGACGGTCGATTGCCCCGCCAGGAATCGAGGTGAGCACGACACGGCCGCGGCCAAACGAACCGGTTGCCCGTTCGATGGTGACCGTCTCGCACCGCCAACGCAACGCCAGGATGTTGGCGGCCTTCTCGAAGTCGGCGAGTTGTTGCCCTGGTAGCGGGCGAACCTCGTAGCGCCGTGAGCCCGTACGGCCGACATGGAGATTCACCAACGCCGGTACAGCCTCGACGTGTTCGTCGCCAGGGTCATGCCGAATGTCGATGTCCTTCTCGGTGATCATCGCCAAACCGGATGATCGGGCGGCCCATCGCCATTCGAGACGCCAGACGACCGCGCCGACCAGGCGAACCCAGCGACGCCATTCGATGCCGACAAGGGTCAGCACACCGACGATGAGCGCCAGGCCGAGCAGACCACCGACGAGGACGATGCAGGCGAGCAGTACGGCCGTGATGATCAACGCCCAGAAGACCACCGGGGCGAGGGCGAAGTAGAGCCGTGCTCGCTCCAGCCCGAGCCGGATGTCTCCACCGACCGGGCGACGCGGCGTGCTGCCGCCCATTGCCGATGACGTGCTCATGATGGCGCTCCGGTCACGACGTCGATCACGGTGCCGTCGGGAAGGGTGGTAGTCCGCTCTCCGGCGTTGTCGATATCCCATCGTTCGGTCGTTCGAGGGTTCTTCTCCGATTGGAGTTTCGACCACAACGAGATTCGACCTTCCGGCTTTACGTCGCCGACTTCACGGGCCTCAGCACGGGCTTCGGGCGTGGTGAACATCTCGCGGGGCAACTCGCCCGAGACCCCTCCGCGCTTGCACATCGCCCTGAGAGCATTCGGTCGGCCGATGTAGTCGCGAGGGTTCGCGCCGAACACTTTGCACAATCCGACGACATCGCCTCGGGAAACCATCTCTTCCAACTTCCCGCCGAGTTGACGGTGAGCCCACACCCGAAGATGCGCAGGGAGCGGATCGCCTCGACGCAGCCTCATCGCCAACTCACGGGCACGGTCGGTCGTTCCTGGCGCGGTCATCGTCCGGCACCGATCGAGAGAAGCCGACGACGGACCGGGCGAGCGTCAACCGCCGATTGACCGTTCTCGACGGCGAGGTCGTGGAGGGCCAGACGTAGCCGAATCCACGCGGCGTCGATCAGGGGACCGCACAGACCGGCACGCAGGGCCAGACGATGCGCGCCGTCGTAGTCGTCGCGCCGGAGAAGAACACCGACGAGTTCGGCCGCAGCACGATCCTGCTCGGTGAACCCACGATCACGAACAAGACGGCGCACGCGCTGGTGAACGTCGACATAGGCGTGCCGAAGATCGCAAGCGGCCGACGACTCGTAGTAGCTGCCCCAGTTGTCACCCGCCATCGAACTCACCCCGCAACATCTCGGCCACGCTCAACCCGAGATGTTCGAGCACTCCAGCGAGCACGAGGGCCAGACGTTCGATTTGGACGACATCGCCTTCACGGGCCTCGACGAGTTCGGCGAGCAGGCGGGCCGAACTGTGGGCGGCCTGGCCTTCACGCTCGGGTGCTCGGGTGGCGGTCTGCGTGACGCAGTTCGGGATGGTGACCTCAGCGGGCCAACCGGGGAGAAGCAGATTCGACATTGGTTTCCTCCTTGAAACGACAGAGGGGGCCGAGCACGTGGCCCGACCCCCTCGTTCGTTCGATGATTTGGTTAGGCCGAGGCACCGGCAGGAGCGGGAGCAGGAGCGGCCTTGCCGTTGGTCGAGTTCTTCGGTCGCACCGAGTCGGCACGGAAGGCGACCCCGGCCCTTCCGTTGTTCAGCCACGGGCTGCCGATCAAGTTCGCGAACTCGATCGGGGTGAGCGGGCTGAGCTTCGGCTCCGCACCGGTCAGGGTGACTTCGGCGGTTTCGGGCTTCCCGTCGGCGGTCTGGACGAGGCACTGCACGAGCCACTGAAACTCGCCGAGCTGGTTGGTCTTCTGCGGGAACGAACCGTCCGGCAGGGCCTTCACACCGTCGCTGCGGTCTTGCTTCGCCAGCACGGCGATGGCGGTGAAGCTGTAGGCGTTGGGGTCGAGGATGAGTCTGTTCATGATGGAATCTCCGTTGAATGAGTGTGTGTGATCACACACAGTTGACGAGTGTGACCATACACAGTCATTGCGACGATGTCAACCACTGTGTACGATCAAGCTCGGATACGACCACATACGGTCGAACTCAGTGGGAAAGAAGGTCGACGTGGATCAGCTCGTAGGGGCACAGGAGATCGCTGATCTTCTAGGTGCTGCCCGCGCAGGCATCGTCCACGAATGGCGGCGGCGGCACCCGAGCTTCCCTGAGCCCGTCAGCGAGCTGTCGATGGGCCACCTCTGGTACTGGCCCGACGTTCAAACCTGGGCGATCGCCACCGGCCGACTGGCGGAGGATGGCACCCCGAAGCGCCCGCCCCGATCACGCAAAGACCTCGACGACTGAGCTTGGTTCACCGGGTGACGACAACCCCCGACCCACATGTGTCAAGTGCACCGACCCGACAGCCACGCGACCACCAACCCACGACCCACAAACCACCAGGTCAACCACTTATCCACAGTGTTATACACAAGATATCACCAAGGTTATCCACAAGGACGGAACTGATGGCAGCCTTCGCGCATCGTGGTGACCCCGGTCGCTGGCGTTCGGCCGGTAGACGCTGGTCGACGAGCTGACGTAACCCCCACCGCGGGCGTACAGGACGGCAGCGGGCAGACCAGGCCGACCACCAGGCCACACCTACCACCCCACCACCCCGTGAGGGGACCCCGCCACCCCCTGGATATACATCGTCTCAGGCACTTTTCGGGCCGTCAGGGTTTCTGGTCATTTCATCTTGCCTCGACCGGTTCGTCGCATCCGGCCGCGTCGGTTCACGGCTTTGCGTTCGGGCGGCATCTGCGTTTGCAGCCGGACGGTTCTCGTTGGCGCGCATGGTGCCGAAAATCCGCGTCGTAGTTTGCGGCTGCCGTGCATCCACGGTTCGCCAACTTCCACGATGACTCGGGCGACGCCGTTGGTTTCGATGCTCATGCCGACAGTGACCTTGGTTGGCGGTCCGTCGAGGTACCAGCGTTCCCCGTCGAACTGGGGGCGGAAGGCCGGCTTCATTGGGTGTTCCTGGGGTAGTCTGAGGATGCCCGGGTTAATAACCCCCGGGCATTCTCAGGCATTGTCACACGGGGATGCCGGAGAATGCCGGGCATCGTCAGAAAGAGGTGCATTTACCCTGCTCAGATGGGGTGCGAGAGTGCCGGGCAACGTCAGCGAAAACTGCTCTGAGACTGCCGGGCATCCTCACAATATTTTGGGCGTCACGGGGCATCCTCAGACCCCCCAGTCGCGGCCTCGAAGTCCTTGCGGTACACGAACTTCTCAACCTTCCGCTTGCAGTCGCGGGCGTTGACTTCGAGCACCCACGTCGACAGAATTCGACCCTCGTCGACAAGTTCGGCGAACGCGGCCACCTTCAGCGCCTTTGCAATCCCCGTCGTCAGATCGCACCACTCGGTCTTCGTCAGAGGGGTTGGCTTCTTCCGTTTCGTCCACGTCTTGACCAGCAGCTCCTTGGCCTGGGCGACACGCTGATCGTTCCGGTCATCGGCGCTCACCTCCTCGGCGGCCGCATGTCGGACCTCCCACGTGATGTCACCAATGTGCTCGTTCCGGTCGACGTCGAACCGGCCAATGTCGAAATCCACGTGGTACGACCCCCCGCCCCACTGCCGGGACCCAACATCGAGCTTCAGCCGGAAGCGACCGTTGGCAACATCCGGTGCCACCCGGTGATCGAGCAGCATCCACGAGTCGCACCACTCGGCGTGCCCGGCCATCGAGATCCGACGCAAGCCGCCACCGGTACCGGTCTGGTTGAAGTGGTTGTTGATCAGCAGGCTTGCCCCGCCCGAGTCGACGAGTTCGCCAAGACTCGCCAAGGCGGCCCCGACGTCGTAGACGTTGCGTGCGTCCACGTTGCCCGAGGCGACCGCATACCACGGGTCGATATGAACAAGGTCGGGTTGGAACGATTGAAGTTCGGCCTGGAGCGAATCGCGGAACAACTCACTTCCGGCCGGGGCGGTCTGGCAGGTGAACCGAAGCTGCCCAACGAGATCGTGGGTGGTGATGCCGTACGCCGTGCAGATCCGTTCGAGTCGGCGAAGGAACGGGGTTCGGCCACCCTCGCCGACGACGATCAGCGCCCGCTGCTTGTCCGGCACGGCGAACCGTCCGAGCACAGGGAGCCCGGCAGCCAGACCGACATCGAAGGCGGTTGTGACGTACGACTTGAGTGACTTTTCCGGTCCTGCCGCTTGACCGTGGGTGGGTCGCGCCCAAAGTCCTTTGGCGTGCCATTCGAGCGTCGGGAGCGTGAACGGATCGGGGACGGCCTCGAACGCCAGGAGGCGGGGGGCCGTCGGCCCGGTGGGCTTGGTCGCCGCCGCAACCCCAGACGCGACTAGGCGGCGCGGCCGTTCCTTCGGGAGATCGACGGCGGTCATGCCGCACCTGCCAGCGCTCGGGACCATGCCGCGTCAGCCTCGGAGTTGCTGATCAGTTCCGCTCCGATGCCCGACTCCAACCGATCCGCCCATCGGTTCATCGTCGCGGCGTAGGTCGCGTCCTCGCTATCGATATCGGGCGCGGCCAACAAGATTTCCCTTTGACCGGCAACGAGCGCGGCCAGCCGATCGGCACACCACGGACACGCCGCGCCCGGAATGTCGACCCATGTCGCCTCGCAAGTCGGACATGCAACGACGGCGAACCCTGGCCCGTACTCGGGGCACATCGCGCCGACCTGAATCGCGCCGTCGGCCCGGTCGTGAACCAGCAGCTCGCCCGGTCGGTTGTGATAGCCCTCATCGCCGTGACGGGCCTTGATCGCCCGCCAGCAGCCAAAGCACCAGGCCGACAGGTGGGCGGGTCTGGCGGGTTCTTCGACTACCGGACCGTCGCACTGCGAACATTGTGCGGGTACAATGTTCTCCAGCGCTTTCGCATGGCGTGGAATCCCTTCCGGCACGGGTCGGGTCGCAAGGCCCGGCCCGGCTCGGTATCCGGGGTCAGACGGCTCCATTACGGCCCCCGCCGCGCGTTTGCGACTCAAGCCACGCATCAACGTCGGAGCGGCGATAGCGGACGTGTCGCCCAACCCGGATGTACCGCGGGCCGAGGCCCTGATACCGCCACTGGCCGAGCGTCGGCACGGGGATGAGAAGTTCCTCGGACAGAGTCTTCGTGTCCATCAGAGTCTTCGTGTCCATCAGAGTCTTCGTGTCGATCATCCGCTGGTTGGTCATCGTCGCCGCTCCTCACTGTCATGCTTACGTGGTAACCAGCGACATCATATCGATTGAGAACTCATTTGTCATGGATGTCCCGCAACCTTGCTCAACTCCTCGCGGCGTGGGTAGAGTGCGACCCATGAGCCGCATCGCCAGCTTCGACCTGCACCGAACTGTCGGCATCGCCAACGAAGGCGAACCGCTGCCCGGCATCCTGCTGCGGGTCACCGACGACTTGATCATCTCGGCACCCAACGAGGTGAGGGCAGAACTCGAAGACCCCAGGTGCTCAGCGACTCTCCAACTCGAAATTGAAGGAGGTCGGCTCGTGTGCGCCGGTTACTCGGTAGCGCGTGCGCCTGGTGGACCGGCGATCTCGGCCGACCTGCTCAAGGCGTTGCCGGTCGTAGCACTCATTCAATGCGCCCTCGAAGGTGTCAAAGTGATCCCGCTGCACCGTCTCTGGGCACGGACCGGCGGGCTCGACGAGTCTTCGTCAGGGTGGGCGGACATCCCCGAGGAAGAAATGAGCCTCGCCCAGGTCTTCGCCGACGAGCGTTTCGAGACGAATGAGCGGGCGGCCGTCGCCTACAGGGTCGGTTTCTTCGTCGGTGCCAACCCGGTCACAATGGTGTCGGCCGCCCTCGACATCTCACCGGCCGCCGCAGCGAAGCGCGTCCAACGAGCCCGGGAGGCTGGTCTGCTCGAACCCACAACAAAGGGCAAGAAGGGGGCGTAGGTGTCGTCGATCGACAGCCTGCCGTCGGGGAAGTACAAGGTCCGTTGGCGGGCGAACGGACAGCAGTACTCCAAGATCTTCAGCAAGAAGGTGGACGCAAGGAGCCACCTGACAACGATCGATGGCGACCTCTTGCAAGGCCGCTGGATCGACCCGCGGGCTGGGACCGTCACAGTTGCCGCCTTCGCGCACGAATGGGCCGCGAGCGCCAACTGGCGACCCGAAACCCGGGCGCGGAACGAGCACACCATCCGACTCCACATCGCGCCGACGGTTCGGGGCGAAGGAGCTGAGAAAGGTCACGCGGGCTGACGTCACCCGATGGGTCGCTGACCTCAGCCGCACGCACAAGCCGAGCACCGTCAAGACGTATTACCGAACCCTCGCCGCCATCTTCAATGAGGCTGTCAGGGACCGCAAGATCGTCGAGTCACCATGCAGAGACATCAAATTCGCCACCGACGAAGACGCCGGAACCGCTCTCACTCCGCTGACCACGGAACAGGTGCGGGCTCTCGCGAACGCGGTGCAACCCCGATATCGGGCCATCGTCCTCGTCTCGGCGGCGCTCGGCCTACGCCCGGCGGAAGCCTGCGGCCTGACTATCGACCGGGTGAACTTCCTCAAGCGACAGGTGACGATCGACCGCCAGCTTGCGCGGTCAAGTGGGCCGACACCTCCGAAACTGGTGCCACCAAAAACGAAGTCCTCGAATCGGGTTCTTCCGCTGGCGTCACCTGTTGCGGACGTTCTGGCCGAACACGTCAGGACGTCGCGGCTCGGAACGGATGGTCTGATCTTCTCTGCGGCGTCGGGGGCGGCGTTGCGGCCGACGCTTTGGGCAAACGAGTTCCGGGCAGCCGCACGGCGTTGCGGGATCGACGCCACCCCGCACGACCTGCGACATTACGCAGCGTCATTGCTGATCAACGCCAACCACTCGGTGAAGGCGGTTTCAGCGTTCCTCGGACACAAGAACGCCGCCATGACGCTCAACGTGTATGCCCACCTCTGGCCGAACGAGGATGAGCGCATACGTCAGACGTTCGAGCACGCCCTATCGGGCGAAGCGGAGGACACAGAACGGACACAAGACGTTGAGAAACGATGAGTATCAGTGAGAACGGCTAAGAAACGATTTCCCTGGTAGCTACCACTTTCTTGCCATCGTGCCTGGTCACAGAATCACGTCGGACTTCTTCTTCGAGAATGTGAACCGGCTTCTTCCACCGAACCTGTAGCCGGCCTTCGCCCACGTCGGGCGACTCGACCAAGTCGGCAAGTACTCCCACGTCAAGACCCAGTTCCAGCAGCATCGACACCAGCAACACAATGCCCGGGGCATGGAGTTCGCCGTCTTCGATCTTGCGGATCTCCTCGTAGACGAGCCGAAAGCGCCGCTCGTTCGAGACCGTGGTCGACGTCCACTGACTCGCGGAGATATGACTCGCCAGCGTGGCCCGGCTCAGACCCAAGTCCTCCCGGCGACGCCTGACCAGATCGCCCAATCGGATCACAGACACGCGGCCACGGTACCCGATAGTCACACGGCGTGTAAAAGACGGCTAACGGGCGCGCTCCACGTAGCGAGCGACGAGGTTCTCCAACCGCTCTTGTCCACCGGTGACGCCCCGGGGCTCCGGCCCGTCGGCCAACTGGACGGCATGCAGATCGGCCAGGCTGTGCTCGCCGTTGAGCAGCGAGGCTCCGGTCGGCGTCGCCCAGCCGGCGTAGCGAGCGTCGAGGTTGGCCTGTAGGGCACCGTCCTCGATCATCGCCGCTGCGACAAGCAGTGAGCGCGCCATCGTGTCCATCCCGCCGATGTGGGCGTGGAACAGATCGCTCCGGTCAGTCGACTGACGTCGCAGCTTCGAGTCGAAGTTGAGCCCGCCCGTGGTGAAGCCACCACCCTTCAGAATCTCGTACATGCCCAGCGACATCTGCTCGACCGAGACCGGGAACCGGTCGACGTCCCAGCCGAGACGATCGTCGCCGGCATTGGCGTCGATCGAGCCGAAGATGCCGGCGTTGACGGCCATCGCCACCTCATGGGCGAAGTCGTGGCCCGACAGCGTGGCGTGGTTGACCTCGATGTTGACCTTTACCTCGTTCTCCAGGCCGTACTTCTGAAGAAACGTGTGCACGGTGTTGACGTCGTAGTCGTATTGGTGCTTCGTCGGCTCGAACGGCTTCGGCTCGATCAGGATCGCACCCTTGAAACCGATGACGTGCTTGTGTTCGACGACCATGTTGAAGAACCGCCCGAGTTGATCGAGTTCGCGCTTCAGGTCGGTGTTCAGCAGTGTCTCGTAGCCCTCGCGGCCGCCCCACAGCACATAGTTGGCTCCTCCGAGCCGCTGGGTGGCGTTCATGCAATGGGCAACCTGGGCGGCGGCATAGGCGAACACCTCGGGGTTGGGGTTGGTTGCCGCCCCCGCCATGAACCGGGCGTTCGAGAACAGGTTCGCCGTACCCCACAACAGCTTCAGCCCGGTCGCTTCCTGATACGCGGCGGCCTCGTCGACCATCACGTCGAGGTTGCGGCATGACTCCGCGAACGTCGCCCCCTCCGGCGCGATGTCGCGGTCATGAAAGCAATAGAACGGGGAACCGAGTTTGCTGAAGAATTCGAACGCAGCCGCCATCTTGGCCTTCGCGTGGTCCATCGGGTCACCATCGGGGGCGAGCCATGGGCGATCAAGCGTCGGGGCCCCGAAGATGTCGTACCCGGTCCAGGTGAACGAGTGCCAGTAGCACACGGCGAACCGCAGGTGATCTGCCATCCGCCGACCGGCGACCACCCGGTCGGCGTCGTACCAGCGAAACGCCAGGGGATTGTCGGACTCTGGACCCTCATAGCGGATCGGGGACGGCACGCCGGCAAAGAAACTGTCGCTCATCGGGCCATGCTCGCACACCGGGATTCCGGGGATCGACGTCGTCATCACCATCCATATTGCCCAGCTGCTCGACGACGACTCCACGACTACTCCACGACGACTTCACGGCGACTCCCGGCGGCGGGCGGCGTCGTTCGCCACGTTCGACGCCCTACGCTGGAGCCCCGTGCCGAGAGTTCCTCACAGCGTGATCGTCGAGTTCAGCGGAACCCCGGGCGTCGGAAAGTCGTATGTTGCCGATCGGCTGCTCGCCGCCCTCCAAGACCGTGGCCACGACGCCCACGATGGCCTCGGCGCAGTGGCCGCCACCCTGCCAAGCCGGATTCGAGCGCTCCACAAGATTCGGGCGGCCGGCATCGAATTGCTTCGTTCTCCTCTTGAGGCGGTGCGCATCACACGCGCCCTGGTGAACTCGGGCCAGCCCCCAAAGGACCTCGTCAAACTCGCTCAGAACTGGCTGGTCGTGCGGTCGACGATGCGTCGGGCCCGGCGGTTCGGCGGCATTCACCTGTTCGATCAGGGAGTCATTCAGCAGTTGTGTTCGATCGGCTTTCGCGGCGACTGGCACCCATGCCTCGATCGCGCCCTACCCGGCCCCGGTCGATTGGGGCCCGACGTCATCATCCGCGTGACCGCTCCCGCCGCGCTGAACGCCGAGCGTCTCGACACCCGATCGGCCCATCACAGCAGGGTGGAAGGGTTGTCGCCCGACGAGCGGTCGGTCGAGCTGGCCAAGCAAGATGCGGATCTCACGGAGATTGAGGACCGTTGGACCGAGCAGGTCGCGCGAGCTGGGTCCGTACACCGCGTCGCCGTCTGCAACGACGGGCCACTGACCGCCGAGACGATCGACACGCTCATCGCCACGATTGCCGGCCCCCTCGCAGCCGTCCCGACGAACCAGCGACCCCGGGCAACCTGACCCAAGTGACGCCGTGGCTCCGTGAGACCCCGCCATGGCCTTCCGTTAGCTACTCACGGCCCCTGATGGCCGCGCGATGTCCGTGTCGTGAGCTACTCCGCGTGTGCAGCAGGTCAGCCGGTCACAATGACGAGCTGAGCAGGATTCACTCCCTCACGAGTCGAGAACTTCTCACCGTTGGTTGATGTCGGCAGACTGGCAAAGCTGTAGGTGCCGTTGCCGGTGACCCGTGCAGTCACGTTGATCTCGATCCAGGTTCCCGCCACCGTGGCCGCCGGATCGCCGACCAATACCCCGCTCGTCGGAGCTGGACCATTGGCCCACGTCACCGCCGCCTCGGTCCACGAGTTGGAGACCAGCCACCATGCGCCACCGTTATCGGTTCCGTCGGTCACCCAGAGCCGCAGCTTGGCGCTGGTGACCGTGCCCGCGACACCGGTGACCACGAACTTCAGATAGCCACGGGTAGCCGCCGTTGTCGACGCGAGGTTGTAGATCTGACTGCCCGTCGGGTGGGTCGTGGTTGGCGATGCCTGGGTGACATAGGCGTCCTCGCTGGCGATCACCGTTTGGGTCGACGATGTCGGGTTGGCCGTGACGGTCTGGGTCGCCGAAGAACTCCCTGCACTGTTGGTGGCGGTCAGCGTCACCGTGAACGTTCCAACCCCGCTGTAGACATGCGTCGGGTTCTGGATCGTCGAGGCGGCAGTTCCGTCACCGAAGTCCCAACTCCACGATGCGGGAGCGTTGGTCGATGTGTCGGAGAACGCTACCGACAGGGGAGCCAACCCCGAACCGGGCGACCGGGTAAACGAAGCGACCGGGGCCAGCACCGGGCTCGTCACTGTGACGGTGTACGCCGCCGAGGTGTGGCTGCCGCCGGCGTTGGTGGCGGTCAAGCGCACATTGAACACGCCACCGGAGGCGAAAGTGTGCGTTGGGTTCCGGGTTGTGACCAGCGCCGATCCATCACCGAAGTTCCAACTCCACGAGGTCGGCGTGTTGGTCGAGGTATCGGTGAAGTTGACGGCGAGGGGAGCTACCCCGGTGTCGGCCGAGGCAGTGAACGAGGCCTCGGGAGCCGGGACGGGGGCCGAAACGACGACAGAGTGCATCACGCTGTCTGATCCGGCGGAGTTCGTCGCGGTCAATGTGACGTCGTAGGAACCCTCGGTGGTGAACGTGTGTGACGGACTCTCCTGGGTCGACGAATCACCGTCGCCGAAGTCCCAACTCCATGACGTCGGGCCGTTGGCCGATGTGTCGGTGAACTGCACCGACAACGGTGCCGCTCCGCTCGACGGCGTCATCGTAAACGCCGCCACCGGGTCGATGACCACGGCTGTCACGGTGATCGATGTCGTCGGCGACAAGTGCGAACCGCCTGCGTTCGTCGCCGTGAGGGTGACGTGGAAGGTGCCAGAACTGGCGAACACATGGGTGGGGTTCTGCGTCGCCACCGCCGCAGATCCGTCACCGAAGTCCCAACTCCATGAGGTGGGCGAGTTGGTGGACGTATCGGTGAAGTCGACCGACAACGGAGCCGTTCCCGAAGAATCGCTCGTCGTGAACGACGCGACCGGACGGGGCACACCACTGGAGACCACGACGGACTGCGCCGCCGAGGTGTTCGCCCCTGCGGCATTCGTCGCCGTCAGGGTCACTTGGAAGGTCCCGGTGCCCGTGAAGACATGCGTTGGATGACGCACCGTCGACACCGGCGAACCGTCACCGAAATTCCACGACCACGACGTCGGGACATTCGCCGATGTGTCGGTAAAGCCAACCGACAACGGCGCAGTACCCGACGACACCGTCTTGGTGAACGACGCAACCGGGACGGGGTTCGTGGCCGAGATCGTGGTGATTCCCGACACGTTGAAACCGGCGGAGTTGGTCGCCGTCAGACGGACGTCGTAGTTGCCCGGTGTCGCATAGATGTGCGTCGGGTTCTGCAGCGTCGATGAGTTGCCGTCGCCGAAATTCCAATGCCACGACGTGGGTGTGTGGAGAGAGGTGTCGGTGAAGGCGACCGTGAGCGGGACGACTCCCGTCGTGTGATTAGTCGTAAATGAGGCGACGGGAACCGAAATCGCACCCCCACCGAGATCGTACACCCGTACGCCAAATGCGGTCGAGGTCGAGCCGTAGTAGTCGTAACCATCCGAGACGAAGATCTGGTTGCCGACGAGCTCAATAGCGCGGGCATCGCGGCAGCCGTACGACGACATGGCCCAATCGAATCCAGGAACCAGCGTGCCCGTAGCGAAGTCGTACTTCTTGACCCTATTGCCCTTGTCAGCCACCCACATGTCGGTACCAGTCGCGTCGAAGTCGATACCGAGATATCCGGCAATGCCAGCGAACGTTCGGGGCGTTGTGGTGGTGTTCGTCACGTAGTCATATTGGGCAAGAACCTTGCCTGCGCCGACCCAGATCTCGCTGCCCCGCGCCCCCACACCGGAGAGATCGTTGTACGGGGCGATGAGTGGTTGCCAGGAGTCGATCGCGAACGCCCCTACCCGGCTGGGGCGCCTCAGCCGGAAGACCGTCGGCTTCACCGACGAGGTACAGCAGGAGCCGCTGAACACATACAACGTGTCATTGGCATCGTCATATGCAATCGCCTCGCCGTCCTCGAACCGACTCGAGCCGGCGACCTCGGTGCCGCCGAATCTCGTCGCCGCGGCGAACTGCGACTTGGTGAACAGCTGCCCGAGAACCCCGGTGTCCTTGTTGAACGCATACAGCTTGTCGGTGCTGTCATCGACCAGCCAGAACTGATTGTTCGCCGGCACATACGAGAGGCCTTCATTGTCATTGATCGACGTTGTGGTGCCAACGAATGGTTTCGTTTGAATGCTCCGTGCAAATGCGATTGTCGGCGGTATCGCAAACGCCGCGGGTGGTGCAATCGAAAGCACTCCGAGTGCGGATGTCACCACAGCGATGGCCGCCAGCCCCGCTTGGAGTCGTCTTCCTCCACGCGCCTTTCGGGGACTTGCAAAAGTAAGGGACCCGCTGAACTTCATTTCCGACCTCCGCACCACCGCCTCCCGCAAACGAGGCCGGGTTGAGATTAGCGGAAAATGAACGGTGCAATCTATGCATACCTCCAGGCCTGATGGCCCATTACCCCCGCGTTCCGAAGAACGAAGACTACTTTCCGGGGTTACGCCTGTTTTTGTGCCACGCAAACTGGCGGACGAGGCCCTCGTGAGGGCCGACGGTCGCGTGATAGCCCAGATGCTCGGCTGCCTTGGAACAATCCGCCTGCGTTGACTTCTGGTCCCCCGGGCGCTTGTCACCGAAGATCAGGTGCGGCTTCACGCCGGCGGCATCGGCGATGACATTGATCGCCTCGAGCAGTCCGATGACCTCGCCACCACCGATGTTGTATGCCTCGCCGACATGCCCCAACTGCAAACCGAGCATCGTGCCGCGCACGCAGTCGTCGATGTAGGTGTTCGAGCGCGTCGCCGAACCGTCGCCGAAGATGGTGATCGGGCGGCCATCGAGCAGCGCCTCGCAGAACAAGTTGTATCCCATGTCGGGCCGTTGGCGTGGTCCATAGATCGAGAAGTACCGCAGGATGACGCCCGGCAGCCCGTACTGCTCGGCGTGGGCCAAAACCAGATGCTCTGCTGCGAGTTTGGTAATGCCATACGGTGAGGCTGGCCGAATCGGCATCGTCTCGTCGCCGTTGGCTTCCGATCCATACACCGACGACGTCGAGATGTGGACGAAGCGGTGCAACGACCGGCCCCGACAGGCGTCGATCAGCCGTGCCGTGGCCACGATGTTGCACGACGAGTACAACTCGACATCGGTCCAGCTCTTGGCCAGACCGGGCATCGCCGCAAGGTGGACCACGGCCTCGACGCCGTCGAGCGATGGTCCGAGATCGGCGGTTCGCAGGTCGAGTTCGTGAAAGGCGAACGACGGGTCCAGTCTCAACGCCGCCAGATTCGACTCCTTCACGGCGCGGTCATAGTAGGGGATGAAGCAATCGACGCCGACGACTTCATGCCCGGCCCCGATCAGCGCTTCGCTCAGTGAGCTACCGACGAAGCCGGCCGCACCAGTCACCATTACTTTCATGACACCCTCCGTGTGAGATCTCGGACACTACGCCGTCAGGCGGCGGTTACAGAATGCGGCCATCTAGCCACCATTCCAACAAAAAGTTCGACGCCGCCACCGATGCAGCCCCGTTGCGAGGCGACACGGCGACGGCGCCGAACCCAGATCAGGGCAGGCTTTAACCTCAACCCGTCGTGATCACGAGCTGTGGTGCGTTGACGCCTTCCCTCGATGAATACTTCTCGGCGTTGGCCGACGTCGGCAGGTTGGCGAAACTGACCGTCCCGTTGCCGGCGATGTGCGCCGTCACCGGGATCTCCAACCACGTCCCAACGGTCAACGTCGTTGGGTCGCCGACCAGGGCGCCGGTCACGGCCGGAGCGTTCGCCCAGGTCAGCGTGGCCTCGGTCCAGGCGTTGTTGCTGATTTTGTACCACGCCGCCCCATTGTCGGTGCCGTCGGTGACCCAGAGCCGCAGCTTGGCGTTGGTCACGGTGCCCGTGAGGCCCGTGACGTTGAACTTGATGTAGCTGCGCTGGGTATTGGTCGACTGCAGGTTGTAGAGCGTGCCGCCGGTCCCCTTCGGCGTCGTCGGAATGGAGAGATCGACATAGGCGTCCTCGGCGGCCGTGTACG
This sequence comes from uncultured Actinomycetes bacterium, assembly GCA_963847945.1. GTDB lineage: Bacteria > Actinomycetota > Acidimicrobiia > Acidimicrobiales > Ilumatobacteraceae > JANMJD01. The sequence continues at coordinate 31,080 of CAWKBX010000017.1, read as the reverse complement.
TGGTCGTCGCGGGCCCGCCGCCGCCTGTGGTGACGGTGACGACCTGGGCGGCCGAGGTATTGGAGCCCGCTGCGTTCGTCGCCGTCAACGTCACGTTGTACGAACCCGCCGCGCTGAACACATGCACCGGACTCTGCAACGTCGACACCGGCGTCCCATCACCAAAGTCCCACGACCACGACGTCGGCCCATTCGACGACGTATCCGTCAACGTCACCGACAACGGAGCAACACCCGACGCCACCGACTTCGTAAACGACGCCACCGGCACCGCAGACGGAGCCGTCACCGTCACCACCTGCGCCGCCGACGTATTGGAACCAACGGCATTCGTCGCCGTCAACGTCACGTCGTACGAACCCGCCGCGCTGAACACATGCACCGGACTCTGCAACGTCGACACCGGCGTCCCATCACCAAAATTCCACGACCACGACGTCGGCCCATTCGACGACGTATCCGTCAACGTCACCGACAACGGAGCAACACCCGACGCCACCGACTTCGTAAACGACGCCACCGGCACCGAGCCGCCGCCGCCCGAGTTGGTGGTGATGACCAGCTGGGGTGCATTGACAGCCTCACGCGACGAGTACCGCTCCTGGTTGGTCGACTGCGGTTGGTTGGCAAAGCTCACGGTGCCGTTGCCCGTCACCGTCGCGGTCACGTCGATCTCCAGCCATGCGCTGACCGGCACGGTACCGGGGTCGCCGGCGACCACTCCCGCCACGGCCGGAGCATTGGCGTAGGTCAGTGTCGTCTCCGACCAGACGTTGGTGTTCAGCAAGTACCAGCGTGCCCCGTTGTCGGTGCCATCAGTCACCCAGAGCCGCAGCTTGGCGCTCGTGACCGCCCCGGTCAGACCGGTGACGTTGAACTTCAGATAGCTGCGCTTGGCGACCGTTGCCGATACCACGTTGTACAACGATGTCGCGGTGGGCTTGGGCGTCGTCACGGCCTGGTCGACCGACGCATCTTCGGTTGCCACGAACGTGGTCGTCACGGGCCCGCCGCCGCCTGTGGTGACGGTGACGACCTGGGCGGCCGAGGTATTGGAGCCCGCCGCGTTCGCCGCCGTCAACGTCACGTTGTACGAACCCGCCGCGCTCGAACACATGCACCGGACTCTGCAACGTCGACACCGGCGTCCCATCACCAAAGTCCCACGACCACGACGTCGGCCCATTCGACGACGTATCCGTCAACGTCACCGACAACGGAGCAACACCCGACGCCACCGACTTCGTAAACGACGCCACCGGCACCGCAGACGGAGCCGTCACCGTCACCACCTGCGCCGCCGACGTATTGGAACCAACGGCATTCGTCGCCGTCAACGTCACGTCGTACGAACCCGCCGCGCTCGAACACATGCACCGGACTCTGCAACGTCGACACCGGCGTCCCATCACCAAAATTCCACGACCACGACGTCGGCCCATTCGACGACGTATCCGTCAACGTCACCGACAACGGAGCAACACCCGACGCCACCGACTTCGTAAACGACGCCACCGGCACCGCAGACGGAGCCGTCACCGTCACCACCTGCGCCGCCGACGTATTGGAACCAACGGCATTCGTCGCCGTCAACGTCACGTTGTAGGTGCCTGCCGCGGTGTAGGTGTGGACGGGCAGCTGATCGATCGAGACCGGCGAAGCGTCACCGAAGTCCCACGACCATGCCGTCGGCGTGTTGGTCGAGGTGTCGATGAAGTTCACCGTCAGTGGAGCAGCGCCCGACGATGCCGACTTCGTAAACGATGCCACCGGCGCCGCAGGCGGAGCCATCACGGTGACCGCTTGGGAGAGCGAGGTATTGGAACCGGCCGCGTTGGTCGCCGTCAGTGTGACGCTGTACACGCCGGCGGTGGCGAACGTGTGCACCGGGTGCTGGGCCGTCGACACCGGGGACCCGTCGCCGAAGTTCCACGACCACGACGTCGGTGCACCGGTGGAGGTGTCGGTAAACGTTGCGCTCAATGGCGCGACGCCGGTCGCGGTCGACTTGGCAAACGACGCCGTCGGAACCGCTCCCCCGCTCACGTTGGTGGTGATCACGAGTTGGGGTGGGATCGTACTCTCCCGCGAGTAATAGCGCTCCTGATTCGTCGACTGCGGTTCGTTGACGAAGCTCACGATGCCGTTGCCTGTGATCGCCGCGGTCACGTCGACTTCCAACCACGTGGTGACCGGGACCACGCCCGGATCGGCAACAATGCCTCCGGCAATTGCCGGCGCGTTGGCGTAGGTCAACGTGGTCTCCGACCACGCGTTGGTGTTCAACAAGTACCACCGGGCCCCGTTGTCGGTGCCGTCGGTCACCCACAACCGCAGCTTGGCGTTGGTGACCGCGCCGGTCAGGCCCGTGATGTTGAACTTCAGATACGAGCGCTTGGCTGCCGTCGCCGAAACGGCGTTGTACAGCGTGGTGGCGGTCGGTCGAGGGACCGTCACGATCTGATCGACGGACGCATCTTCGGACGCGCCGAAGGTCGTGGTCAAGGCGCCGCCGACCGAGGTGACCGTGACCTGTTGTGCCAGGGAGGTGTTGGTGCCGCTGGCGTTCCCGGCGGTCAGCGTGACGTTGTAGATCCCCGGGTCCTGGAAGACATGGGTGGCCACCGCGGTGGTCGCCGGCGGCGTCCCGTCACCGAAGTTCCACGACCAGGTGGTCGGGGAGTTGGTCGCCGTACTGGTGAAGGTCACCGACAGCGGCACGGCTCCCAGCGCCACCGATTTGGTGAACGACGACACCGGCACGTTGCCGGCGTTGATCGTGAGCGCCGTCGAGGTGCTCGATCCACCAGGGTTGGTCGCGGTGAGCGTCGCGCTGTACAGCCCCGGCGTCGTGTACGTCTTGGACGGATTGTGCGCGGTGGATGTCGTGCCGTCACCGAAGTTCCACGACCACAAGGTCGGCGTGTTCGTCGACGTGTCGGTGAAGGCCACGGTCAAAGGCAGCGCACCCGATGTCGGGGTCGCTGTGAAGCTCGCCACCGGGGCCGCGACGGTCACATCGACCATGTCGAACACCCGCACGGCGAACGCGGTCGTCGAACCCGCCGGGTAGTAGTCGTACCCGTCGGAGAGAAACATCTGGCTACCGATGATCTCGATCGCTCGCGGGTCGTTGACCCCGAACGCATACATCGTGAACGCATAGCCGGCAACGGGGGTTTTGGTCGCCCAGTCGTATTTCAACAACTTGGCACTCGATCCGGCCACCCACATCTCGCTGCCCGACGCGTTGAACGCCAAGCTATAGATCGCGCTGGGCGCGCCCGTCAGGGTGACGGGTGAACTCGCCGTGTTGGTGACGTAATCGTACTTCACGATCGTCTTGCCCGTCGCGGCCCACAACTCACCGTCGCGGAACTCCGCGCCCGACAGATCGTTGTAGGGAGCGGCCAACGGCTGCCACGAATCGAGCACGAACGCCGCCGATGTGCTCGGGCGGGTGAACCGGAAAACTGTCGGGAGCGAAGACACCGTGCAACACGTGCCGCTGAAAACGTACATCGTGTCGGTCACCGTGTCGTAGGCCACCGCCTCGATGTCCTTGACCCGGTTGGGGCCGGCCACTTCGATTCCTCCCAGAATGGTGGCGGCCTGGAATTGGGCGTTGGTGATCACCTGGCCCAACGCCCCGGTGGTGCGGTTCACGGCATACAGCCGCCCGGGAACGTCGTCGACGATCCACAGTGTGTCGTTGGTCGCCACGTAGGCCATGCCCTCGTTGTCGCCCATCGAAGTGGTCGTCCCGGCAAACGGGCGCGTCAAGATGTTTCGATTGAACGTCAACCACGGGGTTGCCGATGCCGATGGCACCCCGACGAGCATGGCCGCCATCGACGCGATCAGCGCGCCGACGACTCCCAAAGCTCCACGTCGGAACCAGTGGCTCCGTCTCGTGTGATCCGCCGACTCGATGTGTCTGCCCTGCAACAGTCCCATCGGGTTCACCTACTTTCTGATTCGTGCTGCTTTACATGTGTTCGAAAATGGCCCGCCGGGCGGCGGCAAAGACCTCGGGCTGCGTCTGATCGGCGTCGATCTCGACCACACCGTGCAGCGACTCGGGGAACTCCAGGCTGCCGACAATGCGGATACGCCGCTTCAGATCGTCGGGATCGTGCTCGGGCCGACGACTGGCGGCGACCTCGGCGCTGACCTTCATTCGCAAGATGAGGTCGGGCGGAAAGCGATGCGCCCGCTGGTACGGCACCGACTCGAACGCCGATAGACGCCGCTTGAGGCCCGATGGCGACTCGGCCCACGCCCGCAGTTGCGGCCCGTCGTTGATCCCGGGAATCTGGGTCTGCGGATACCGGTCGGCGATGACGAGCATGCCGCGGGTGCGGGCCTTCATTGCCCGACGCAGCGTCTTGCGCTTCTCGATCGATACGGCCAACGCCCACACGGCGCGGGTCGTGCTCGGCGGCTTGCTCAAGCGACCCGGGTCTTCGTCGGTGTTCGAGGCGCCTTCCAGACCGTCCTTGCGACGCATACCGAGCACCATCTTGAACGGCTTGAGGATCAGCGACTTGTTACCGTCACCTGAACCGAAATAGATCGGCAGGGTGTCGATCTTCAGCGAGAACCACTTGTGGAGTCCTTTGACGACCGTCGACTTGCCGCTGCCGTCGGAGCCGATGATCGCCACGAGCAGCCCGCCGGCCGGGCCGCCACGACCCAGCAGCACGGGGCGCGGGAAATAGTGGCGGGCGATACCACGCCGCAGCCAGATGAGCTCGCGCTGCCACCGCTCGATACGGGCCGCCGGGCCACGCATCGAGGTCTGCAGGGCGAAGTCGGCCTGAATGGCCCGACGCAACCGGAGTAGACGACGAGTCGAGGGACCAAAGCTGGCCAGATCGACCGCAGCCGTCGCCGCCTTGGCCCCGAGCATCTTGCCGGCGAACTCGCGGATGTCGTCCATCGATGAATGCCGCACCAGCCAGTCAAGCTCGTCACCGATGTCGGCGATCCCGGTCTTGTGGCCGACGCGCAGCCCAAGGCGGTCGCGCCAGCGCAGCTTGAGCCCGGTGCGGATGGCAAGAAGCACGACCTCGGCCGCCGGATGACTCGTCCAGGTTCCCTCGATCTCGCCGCGTTGGCGGGTTTCGAGGATCAGTCGCTCGAACGGGATACGGAAGCGCTTGTGGTGAGCCTCACCCGACACCAGCCGCCAATGGGTGTGGATGTGGACCAGATTGCCGGTCGCCTCGCACTCCCCCAGGAAGTCCTCGAGACCGACGTCGACGCGGCTTCCGGCCACCTGCCCGCGACGGAAGCCGAGCGAGGCGAACGCCTCGTAGACGTCGTCGAGGCGGGCGGAATCAACCAGCAGGTCGAGATCGGTTGAGCCGTCCATCGACTCGGCGAGGTCACGGTTCGACTTCCAATGACACCATGCCACCTTGTCGTCATTGAGTCGCTCGACCAGCTGATGCGTTAAAGGGCGGTCACCCACGGTTGGCTCCTGGATCTGCGGCAGGGGGGTTGCTCGCGGTTCGAGATGTGTTCTTCTTGGTGCCGCGCCGCCCAGCGGGTTCTGCGTCAGCGATCTTGAGCGCCAATGCGAGCAAGTCCACCTTCTCGTAGTCGACTCGCGGCCGGGCCGCCGTCGACTTTGCCGACCGGGTCGGCCGCACCACGCTACGCGACGATTCGGCCGCCGCGGCCGCAGCCGGGACGGACTGATCGTTTCGAACTATGTCGGGCCGCCGGACGGGTGCCTCCGGCCGACTCGGCACAGCCGTCGGAGTAGTCTGGGGAGTCGGCGTGGTCTGGGGAGTCGGTTTCGCCGCAGCCGGCTTCGAGGGAGCTGACGTGGCCGAGTAGACCGCCTTGGCGGAGACCCGCGGCGGAGTGCGCGGGCCCGGCGTCTGCGGCGAGGCGGCCGTCGTCGACCCCGTCCGCGCCTTGCCTGCCTGACCGTTACCTCGGTCGGAGGCCACCGAGCTCCTGCGCTCGACGGCCTTGGCCGAGTTCCGCACCGGCGCAGCCGACTTGGCGGACTTCGAGTTCTTTGCGGCAGCTGCCGCGGGACCCGACGCCTTGGACCGTGGGGCGACCGCCTGAGATACGACCGGCTTCGACGTGGCCGGCCTGGACGCGACCGGCTTGGACGCCACCGCAGCGACCTGACGATCATCGGGGGCATCGGCGTTCCCCAACTTGCCACCCTTGAGCAGCCACTCGACATCGCCGAGCACCAGATCGCGCCGAACGACCGTCAAGGCGCCGAGCATCGCCGCCACGCCGAGCACCGTTGCCACCAGGACGACAAAGAAGTTGATGTCGGCGTGGCGCATCGGAATCGAGATCGCGCTGCCGACGATGCCGGTCAACGCGCCGAGCACCACGCCCCGCCAATGGGCCGCCGCAAACGAACCCCAGCTCAGCCCCGTGGTCCGCAGGCTGAGGTCGGCCATCAACAGGTAGTTCGCCAACAAGGCGAACAGCACGCCGATGGCCGCCGCGGTGATTCCCCAGAAGTGGCCGACGTAGGCACCGGCCACCACGAGGACGGCATAAACCGCCTGACGCTTGGCCCGTTTGAACACCGTGCCCGACGACCGTGCCAACGAATCGGAGATCTTGTATCCGGTCCGCAACGTCAGCCCCAACGCGAACGCGCGCAACGGATTGACGACATCGCCCGAGCCGGCGCCGTACACCAGGTGAGCAATCTCGGGTGCAAGCACGAAGATCAGTGCGCCCCCCGGACCGGTAACGGCAGCAATCGCGGCGACGCCTCGGCGGTAGGTGAGGGCCAACTTCGGGATGTCGTGTTGCATTCTTGCCATGACGGGAAACAACACGCGATCGACGATCTGGCCGAAGAACATTGCCGGCATCGCCAGCAGTTGGTAGGCCTGCGAGTAGCTGTCCAGCTTCGTCGGCAGCTGATTGCCGATGACGACGTTGTCGCCGTTGACCCCCGCGAAGTTGAAGATCTTGGCGAGGGTGAATCCCGTGGCGAACTTGGCGAGGTCGCGAGCGGCGGACCGATCGACGCGGCGGCCCATCGGATGTCGAGTCGCCCCGAGGAGGAAGATCACCTTCATGATCGCCTGTGCGAGGTTGGCGAGTACCAGCGTCCAGATCCCGGCGCCCGTGAAGGCAAGCACGACACCAAGTCCGATGAATCCGACGCCGGAACTGACGATCTCGGCAATGGCAAGCGCCTTGAATCGGAACTCGCGTTGGAGCAATCCCTCCGCGACGATGCCGAACGACTGCACAAACGTGGCCGCACCAAGTACCCAGAGCAGTGGAATCAGCTCGTCGTAGTGAAACAGCTTGGCGATCAACGGAGCGCCAAACCCAAGCACGGCAAATGCCGCGACGCCGGTGCCGATCGAGAGGAGGAAGCCCGTCTCGATATGACGGGGCTGCAGGTCGTCGCGCTGAACGATCGCCGGCCCAACGCCGGTCGTCGTGAAGATCTTCCCGAAGGCGATCACGATCAGGGTGGCGGCGATGATGTTCCCGTTGTTGCCGAGATCGAGCTCGCCGCGATGACCGAGTGCACTCATGACCAAGAGTTGGCCGACGCCGATGACGACGAATGCCATCGTCGACCAGGCGGCGCCGCGGGCGGTGGAGTTCCTGGTCGAGGAGGACCCGGGCGCGGTCCTGGTGGGGCCCTTGGTTGCGGTTGTCGTGGTCACGGTCGGGCTCCTTTCCTCTGGTCTGTTCGAATTCCTCGGCGCGCATCATCGACGTCGCGCAAGACATGCCCATTCTTCTCCTCTACCGGGGCAAAGAGAAGGATGCAGGCGGCCCATATCTCTTGTTTCACCACGAAGGGCGGGTCGGGACCAATCACGGTCCAGTATGGGGACTGTGCAGAACGAGTGGTTGCGACAATGCCGAAATGGGCCGAACATACCGCTGCTCCGCCGAGCCCTCGGCCCCCTGCTCGCCGTCGGGCTAGCAGGTTGCTCAGCGTCAGGAGGAACGCTCGGTCCGCCGGTCGCGCCCCCACCGACGACGTCGTCGGCGACCCTCGTCGCCGACCCTGCCGACACCACCAACCCTGCCGATCCTGCCGACACCGCCGACACCGCCGACCCGGTCTTGATCGCGGCGGGCGACCTTGCCGCCTGCCATGACGACAACCGGGCGGCCGAGACCGCCGCTCTGGTGGGCTCCCACGTCGATGCGATCGCCACCCTCGGCGATCACGTGTACGAGGACGGTACCGCCAAGCAATTCGCCGACTGCTACGAGCCGACGTGGGGTGGGCTCCGGGCAAGAACCCGACCGGCTCCCGGCAACCACGACTACAACTCGACGAACGCCACGCCGTACTACTCCTACTTCGGCGACGCCGCCGGCGATCCCCGCCAGGGTTGGTACAGCTATGAACTCGGGGCGTGGCACATCGTCGTGCTGAATAGCGAGTGCGACGAGATCGGGGGCTGCGGTCGCGATTCCGCACAAGTGCAGTGGTTCCGCGACGACCTCGCCGCCCATCCGACGGTGTGCTTGGCCGCGTATTGGCACAAGCCCCGGTTCTCGTCGGGGACCCATGGCTCGTCCGACACGTTCCAACCGTTCTGGGAAGTTCTTGCCGAGCACGGGGCCGATGTGATTCTCAATGGTCACGACCACGACTACGAGCGATTCGCGCCACAGTCGCCCGCGGGCGAGCCCGACCCGCGAGGCGCCCGCCAGTTCGTCGTCGGTACCGGCGGCAAAGATCTGCGCGGCTTCGTGTCGGAAGAGCCGAACCGCGAGGTCGGTGACTCCGATACCTACGGCGTCCTGGAGTTGACCCTCCACGCGGATTCGTACGATTGGCAGTTCCTGCCGATTGCCGGCGGACTTTTTACCGACGGCGGCAGCGCGACATGCAGCCCGCCACCCACACCTACGGGGTGATCGCCTCGAACAGGGTCGCAACAGTGCGACGGCACAAGCCGTTGATCTCGCCGGCGACCTCGCGGTGGAGTTCAAATGACTTGCGGTAGGGGTCCTTGACGTCGTCGGCCGGGTCGTCACCGAGCAGTTGGCGCAGATCGCGATCCTCGCCGAGCACGGCCGTCCAGGCCTCGGGATCGTCGGCAAGGTCGCGACGATGCGTCTCGCAGCGGCGCACGATCTCCTTCAGGGTGAACGTGCGACGCCAGGCGTCATCGTCGAGCGCGACAACTTCACGCAGGTGCTCCCGTGAGAGACCGATGATCAGATCACGGCCTTCATCGTCCATCAACGCCCGGGTCAACCGCCGCGGGCGATGGCTGGAGATGTCGACGCCGATCTCGTATCCGGCTTCAACCATCTGCTGGTCAACGGTCAATTCGGTGGCCATCGTTCCGGCCGAGCGCACGATCGCCGGGATGCCGGCCGCCAGGAGATGACGCCGAAGGGTTGCCATCGCCAATGGGGAGCGCGACACGTTGGCGGTGCAGACCACCAAGACCCTCCAGCCGTACTCCCGGTCGTCGTCATCCTCTGTATGAGGGTCGATCGCCACCGACCTCACAGAAAGTGTCGACATGGACACACCTTCACGCTGAGAGGGGTCGTGCTTCCGAGCACCCCGTGATCGATCGAACCACCGCAATTTGGTCACGCCCGGAGGCTAGATGTCAGCGGTCACCACACGGCGTCAGTACTTTCGGCCTATTCCGCGTCATCACCCCCTCGCAGAGACGTCAAACAGGCACAGATGGTCCGGATGCCCCGTTGCGCAAGTCTCCACCTTGCCCGATGCTGATGTGATCAAGTTCGCAGCAACGGCCGCACTCACAGCGGCCCCCAAGTTCGGAGGATGGAGATGAGAAGCAACAACGTTCGAAGCGGAAGAGTCAAGCGAGCGTTTGATCTGCTACTCGTTGCCGGCGGGATCATCCCAGCAATGCCGTTGATGGGTGTGGCAGCACTCGCCGTGTGGCTCGATGACCATGGTCCGGTCATCTACCGCCAGACCCGGGTCGGGCGCAACGGTGTGCCCTTCACCGTACTCAAGTTTCGCAGCATGCGCAGCTCGAACGCCGGTCCGTTGATTACCTCGGGCGGCGATCCTCGGATCACCCGAGTCGGCAAGCGCTTGCGGGCCTGGAAGCTCGACGAGCTCCCCCAGCTCCTCAACGTGCTCCGCGGCGATATGAGCCTGGTCGGCCCCCGCCCCGAGGTCGCCCGCTACGTCGAGATGATGCCGGCCGAGTTCCACGAAGCCCTCAAGGTTCGCCCGGGCATCACCGATCTCGCCTCGATGGTGTACCGCAACGAGTCCGAGATTCTCGGAGCATCGGCTGACCCCGAGAAGGAATACCTCGAGAACATTCTCCCCCACAAGCTCGAGCTCGCCCGCTGGTACGCCGAGAACCGCAACGTGTGGCTCGATCTCAAGATCATCATGATGACGGTGCTCTCCCGGCCGGTCCCGCTCGATGCGCAGGGCTATCCGGCACTCCGCCTCGCCGCCTAATCAGCGCACAGTTTCCAAACCTTGCGAAGCGGCCCACCGTGTCATGCGGTGGGCTGTTTCATACGCCCGGCCACCCTGCGCATAACTCCGTGCAGTAGTCTTACGACCGTTGCGGGCATTTATTCCATTTCCATCCCGGTGCTTGGCAGAGTGCCGGGAACGACATCCGACAGGAAACCGCACCATGAAGGTCATCTTCTTTGGCGCCTATGACATCGACGCTCGAATCCCGCTGGTCGGAGAACTCCGCAAGCACGGTATCGACGTCGAACTCGCCGGAATCGGGGCAACTCCGGCATCCGCCAACTCCTCGGCGCATGGCACCATCACCCACGCCGTCGGCAGTGGCAACCTCAAACGAGACATCACCAAGATTCCCGGCATCGTGCGCCAGCTTCGTTTGGAGCGGGGCGCCGACCTCGTCCACGCGTGGGACAGCCTTCCCGGAGCCTTGGCAATGCAGGCGGCCAAGAACGACCCCGACGGCATCTACACCCGCACGATCACGGGTACCGGACAGTCGTTCTCGACCCCGGGAGTCAAGGGTTTTGCCCTGCGCAGCGGCTATGGCACCGCCCAGCGGTTGAACGCCGACGAGGCCGCCTTCACCGTGTTCCAGAACACCGACGACCACAAGTTGTTCCTCGACAAGCGCTGGATTCCCGCCACCCAGGCGATGGTCATCCCCGGCTCAGGGGTCAAGCTGCAGACGTTCGACGACGCCCGCCGAACCGACCGTGGTGCGGCCATGCGAGCCCAATATGGCATCGGCGATCGATGGCTGGTCGTGCTCGCTTCGCGGTTACTGAAGGCGAAGGGCGTCGCCGAGTTCTGCGAGGCCGGCCGCCTGTGTGACGGCAAACTCGGTCGCCAGACCGTGTTCCTGATCGTCGGATCCGAGGAGCCCAACCCGCGTCGGGCCGCCGCCGTCACCCCGTTCAAGGGGACCGAGGTCGAAGTGATGTACGGCGGCAACTGCCCCGACATGCCCGGTCTGCTGGCCACCACCGATGTGGTCATGCTGCCGACGGCGTACCGCGAAGGAATTCCGCGCATCTTGCTCGAGGCCGCCGCGGCGGAGGTGCCGATCGTGGCCAGCGATATGCCCGGCTGCCGCGATGTGGTCATCCACAACGAGACGGGCCTGCGAGTGCCCGCCCGGGCCGCTCAGCCGATGGCCGACGCGGCCATCCGTCTCGCCCACGACGCCGTCTTCGCCAAGGAACTGGCCACGGCGGCACGCGAACGCGTCGAAGGGTTGATGACCCTCGACATCATCGCCGGCCAGTACGCCGATCTCTTTCATCAACTCGTCGCCCAACACCCCACGGCCCGCCCGACCGCATCCTCCAAGGAGTCCCGTTCATGAGTGACATCGCTCCCATCCCGTTTTTCAAGCCGACGCTCGGCGAGGCCGAGGTCGAAGCCGCGGTCGAAGTGCTGCGATCGGGCTGGTTGACGACCGGCAAGAACTGCGTCGAGTTCGAGGCCGAGTTCGCCGAGTACGTCGGGGCGAAGTACGCCGTGGCGATGAACTCGGCCACCGCTGCGTTGCACCTGGCGCTCGCCGCCCGTGGGGTCGGCGACGGCGATGAGGTGATCGTTCCGACGATGACCTTCGCCTCGACGGCCGAAGTCGTCCAGTACATGGGGGCCAAGCCGATCTTGGTCGATGTGCTACCCGAGAGCATGCTGATCGACCCGGCCGCCGTGGAAGCGGCGCTGACCGACAAGACCAAGGCGATCATGCCGGTGCATTACGCCGGCTACCCCGCCGACATGGATGCGATCAACGAACTGGCCGCCCGCGTTGGCGCGTATGTCATCGATGACGCCGCTCACTCGCTTCCCACCCTCTACAAGGGACGCAAGGTCGGGGCGTTGGCCGATTCGACGTGCTTCTCGTTCTATGCCAACAAGACGATCACCACCGCCGGCGAAGGTGGCATGCTGACCACCAACGACGAAGAACTCGCCGGTCGGGCCCGTCGTCTCAGCCTCCATGGCCTGAGTCGTGATGCGTGGCGTCGCTTCGACACGAGCGCCCCGTGGGACTACCGCATTCTCGACGCCGGGTTCAAGTACAACCTCACCGACGTTGCGGCCGCCGTGGGCCGCGCCCAACTCAAGCGGTCCGATGACCTGGCCTCCCAGCGCATCGACCTGGCAATCCAGTACTCCAAGCTGCTCAACGACGTCAACGGTATCCACCCGCTGCACGATGCCACCGACGCGTCAGTCGTCGAGTCGGGCATGCAACACGCCTGGCATCTGTACGTCGCGGTGCTCGAAGGCCCGGCCGATCAGGTCGATCGCAACGGTCTGGTCCAGCACCTCGCCGCCGCCGGGATTGGCACCAGCGTCCACTACCGCCCGCTGCATATGCACCCGCTGTACACCGACAAGTGGGGCTACAAGCCGAGCGACATGCCCGTCGCCGAGGACATGTTCTCGCGCATCATCAGCCTCCCGCTGTTCCCCGGCATGACCTCGGGCGATCTCACCAGAGTCGTCGAGTCGATCGCCTCGTTCCTCAACTGAACCGAGGTCGCTGAGCCGAGGTCACTGAATCGAGGTCACTGAATCGAGGTCGCTGAATCGAGGTCGCTGAATCGAGGTCGCTGACGCCCCGCCAGAAGGTTCTCACTCGACGTACAGGTACGGGATTCTTCAACTTATAGGTATGGGATTTTCGACTTACGTGGAAGGGATTTTCAACTTACCGCTAACCTGGTCGTATGGACCTGCGGAAACGCCAAATCGAAGAGTTCGCAGTCGAGGCGATCTCCGGGTTTCGCGTCGTCATCTTGAATGGACCCCGCCAGTCCGGAAAATCGACGCTGCTGCAGGCTATGCACGCCGCCATGGGCGGTACTTTGCTCAGCCTCGATGACCGCGAACCGTTGCGGTCGGCGCGCACCGACCCCGCAGGCTTTGTCGAACACCGGAGTCGCCCGCTGTTCGTCGACGAGATCCAGCGCGGTGGCGACCCGCTGATCCTGGCGCTGAAGTCATTCGTCGACCGCCACCCCTCACCCGGCCAATTCATACTTGCCGGGTCGTCAAGGTTCCTGACGGTGCCGGGCATCACCGAGTCTCTCGCGGGTCGGGCCCGCATCATCGATGTGTGGCCATTTACGCAAGGCGAGCTCGACGGCGGGCCCGACCGACTGATCGATCTACTCTTTGGTGCGACCGCCGAGTTACGCGAGGTCGAGACCGACGCAATCACCCGTCTTGAGGTGTTTCGACGAGTCACAACCGGTGGCCTGCCCGACGCCGCGAGCATGCCGAACGATCGGCTCCGTCGCGCGTGGCACTCGGACTACATAAGAACGCTGATCGAGCGCGACCTTCGACAGATGAGATTTCCGAGGCAGGTGGTCGACCTCCCCCGGTTGGTCACCCTGATCGCTCAACGAACCAGCGAGGAGCTCGTGCCGGCATCGCTGGCCCAAGCGCTTGGGCTGAGTCACGACACGGTGACCGACTACCTCGGGCTCCTCGAGACAATTTATCTCCACCACACTTTGCCCGCGTGGACCCCCGGGCTGACGGGGCGGGTGAAACGGCGTCCGAAGGTTCACCTCGTCGATAGCGGGATCGCCGCAACCCTTCTCGGTACGACGTCGGAGATGCTGACGGCACCCGAAAGCCCACTCGCCGGGTCCCTGCTGGAGACGTTCGTGGTCAACGAACTACTCCGCCAGACAACCTGGTCAGATCTCCAGGTTCGGCTGTATCACTACCGCGACGAGGCAAAACGGGAGGTCGACCTCATCGCCGAACTTCCCGACGGCCGCGTCATCGGTATCGAAGTCAAGGCCGCCAACGACGTGGACGAAACCGACTTCCGTCATCTGCGATACATGCGGGACCAACTCGGCGAGCGATTCGTCAATGGCGTCGTGCTCCACATTGGCCGGCATCCTCAAGCCTTCGGCGATCGGTTGACCAGCCTTCCGGTGTCGGCGATCTGGTCGGCCTGAAGGAGTCACGATCGGTTGACCGATCGGTTGACCGATCGGTTGACCGATCGGTTGACCGATCGGCGGGTCGGCGACCGGCGGCGGGTCGGGTCAGCGGCGGGTGACTCGGCGAGAGGCGGTTCGAGCCGGCGAGGCCTCGGGGGCAGCCTGGCGAGCGGCGCGCGACGGGCGGCGGGTGGCCTGCTGCCTGGCTCGTGAGCCGCGCGACGCCCAAGCACGCGACACGACCGCGACAGGGCGATCTGCCGGAGCGATGGCACCATCTACCGTTTCGGTCTCCACGACTTCAGTCTCCACGACGGCCTCGTTGCGCAGCCGACTCGCCCGGCTGGACGATCGGGTCGCTCGGGCGGCGGTGCCGCCTGGGGCGAAGAGTTGGGTGCGGCGTCCAGCAACCCGCGACACGCGCGGCCCAGCGTCGATGAGCTCCGAGGCGACGGCGACCGCCATGAAGATCCAGAGATGGCGGAAGTGCAGCGTTTCTCGGAAGAGGCCGGCGATGCCGTTCATCAGCATCAGGCCGCGAACGGTGCCGCGCTTGCGACCCGCCGACCACAGCACCTTCAGCAATGCGAACAAGCCGAGCAGACCCACGTAGCCGCGCTCGACGACGTAGCCGATCATGTCATGGTGGATCTCCGACGAGTCGAGTTCGCCGTTGACCACTTTGGTGTGGATATTGAGGGGCTTGAACCCTCCCGGGCCGATACCCAGCGGGTCGTCGCGCAGCGCGCGGAGTCCGTCGAGCCAGATGACCTTGCGGCCCTCACCACTCTTGTCGAGCCGCTGCTGGCTCAACCCTTCGTCGGACTCGGCGGTCGACAACTGCTTGATGATCGTGTTGCTCGCCGCCAGGCCCACTCCACCGACGATCAGCGCCCACAGCAACACCACCACGGCAGCCGGACTGCGATGCATACGGTGCCGCATTGCGCCGAATCCGTACCAGGCGACGACGATGCCCAACGACAACAGTGCGCCGAACGAACCGGTGATCGCCACGGCGAGGAGCATGATCGGCAGCACGATCAGCCGGATCCGCGTCGTGGCACGAGTCAGCACGAAGACAAAGCAGGCCGCGAGGAAGTGGGCAGTCATATTGGTCTGAGCGAAGGTCGCCGCTGGTCGGTACCCCCGCTGGGCGAGGACGATGAACGACACCATCAAGCCGGACCACATGATCCCCCGATTGATCAGGCGCGGTGGAATCTGCCGGCCGCGGACGAACGACATGATCCCAAGGAACGTGAAGGTGACAATGGCGTCGTTCACCAATGTCTTGATCGCCCATGAGGTGAGACCCACGTCGAGGAGGGCGAGCGTCGAGCCGAGGCCGATGACGGCTGCCGGGAGCACGAGGTGACGGCGGAACCGACTGGCCACCTGATCGGACTCGTCGCGCCGGAGGAGGCCGATCGCAACAATCGGAAGAATGGCCAGGTCTCCGGGGACGAGGCCGGCGACCGACGTCCACTGCATCGCAGGAGCGAACGCGAGGAGGAACGCAGCCCACCGGCCGCTGCCGGACGGTCCACGCTTGACCACGGGCCGAGAGCGGCTGGGTCGCGTCAGAGTCGAAGTGCGGTTGTCGATGCGGTGAATTCTAGGGGGCGTCACGAACGAGACGGGTGCGGCGGGGACGGTGACTGGCTGTGGGGATTCCGAATGGGCCAGATGGCTTCTAGGTATCTACACCTTGCTGCCGTACATTTCAAGGAGTTCGGAATTGGTCCGGCGGATCGGCACCAAACCTCTTGAAGCGTCGGTACGTGTACCTAGGGCGCTAAATCGGAAGGAAAACCTCCATGGCAGTTCCACAGCCACTACAAATGCGACTGAGCCGGCCCACCTGGCTGCCGAAGAGTTCGCTACCACTGTACGTGGCAGACGCTGGGTCCTGGGCCATCGCTCTGGGTGCTAGTTGGTTCCTCCTGACCTCGCGGGGCACGACTGGCGTCACGTTCGGCCGCTGCCTCACCGCTATCGGCATTGTGGCTGTGATTCAGTTGGTGATCGGCTTCATCACCCGCATCTACCGCGGTGGGTGGCGGCCCGGCTCCTTTGACGAGTTGCGCACCACCGGCGTCACCGTCGCGGTGAGCACCGTGCTTCTCGCGCTGGCCGTGGGCTTCACCGAGGTTTACTCGGTCCGAGCCGCCCTGATCTCGGGCCCGGCCGCCTTTGCCGCGATGACGATCCCCCGGGCGCTGTGGCGCTACTGGCGGGATTCACGCAATCGCAGCGGTGCCATCGCCGGCGAGCCGCTGATCATCTTCGGTGCCGGCACGGCCGCCGCGGTGATCCTGCCCGCCCTGTTGGAGTCACGCTCGCCTTACCGTCCCGTCGCCCTGCTCGACGACGACCACTCGAAGCGCTTCCGTTCGCTCGGCGGCGTCAAGGTCCATGGCGGCCGCAAGAGCATCGCCGAAGTCGCCAGTCAGTACGAGGCCAAGACCGTCCTCATCGCCATCCCCAGCATCGAACGCGAAGAACTGCGGGTGTTGGTCGGCGAGATCGAGCGCCACGGCCTGCGGGCCCTCGTGCTGCGCAACCCGGGTGGCCTGATGGACGGCTTGGGCGTCGACACCATCTCGGGGGTCACCGAGGCCGACTTGCTCGGTCGCCGGATGATCTCGATCGAACTCGACCAGATCGCCACGTTGCTCGAAGGTCGCCGCGTGCTCGTCACCGGGGCCGGCGGTTCCATCGGTTCGGAGCTGTGCCGTCAGATCCAGCGGTTCAACCCCGCCAGCCTGGTGATGCTCGATCGTGACGAGAGCGCGCTGCATGGTCTGATCCTGAGCATGTCGGGCGTCGCCGATCTCGAAGCCGCCGGCATCGTGCTGTGCGACATCCGCGATGCCGGTGCGGTCGACGCAGTGTTCGCCACTCACAAGCCCGAAATCGTCTTCCACGCCGCGGCGCTGAAGCACGTGCCGATGCTCGAGCGGTTCCCCGCCGAGGCCCTGAAGACCAACGTCTATGGCACCCAGAACGTGCTCGCCGCCGCGGCCAACCACAAGGTCGAGCAGTTCATCAACATCTCGACCGACAAGGCCGCCAACCCGTTCAACATCCTCGGTTACTCCAAGCGAGCCACCGAGCGCCTGACCTCGACGATGGCCGCCAAGACCGGGCGCCCCTATCTGTCGGTGCGGTTCGGCAATGTGCTCGGCTCGCGTGGTTCGATGCTGATCACCTTCGAGGGCCAGATCGCCCGCGGCGGCCCGATCACGGTCACCCATGCCGAGACCACCCGCTACTTCATGATGATCGAAGAGGCCGTCACCCTCACGCTGCAGGCGGCGGTTCACGGCCGGGCGTCAGAGGTGCTGGTGCTCGACATGGGCGAGCCGGTGCTGATCGATGCCGTCGCCAAGTTGATGGCCAACCGGGCCATGCGTCCGATCGACATCATCTACACCGGGCTTCGGGTCGGCGAGAAGATGCACGAGGAGCTGTTCGGTGATGGTGAGGTCGACATCCGGCCGTTCCACCCCGAAATCTCCCACGCGATGGTGCCCGGGTTCACCCCCGAGCAGGCCGATGCCCTGCTGACTCCGATCGCCGATGAGCTCGCCAAGGAGCGGTTGATCAGCCTCTGCGAGGCCGGGATCGCCCCCACGTCGACTGGCCCGGCGATGGCCGAGTCGGCTGCCGCGGCGGTCTAACCCGCCGATGGCGTATCCTGGGCAGCTTGATCCTGCCGCCCTACGTAGCCTGCTGATGACGTCGCGGGCGCAAACCGGTTGATTGGAAGAAGAACGTGGAACTGAGTGACTACCTCCAGCTGATCAAACGGAACTGGAAGGTGCTCGTTGCGCTTCCACTTCTCTTGGCGGTCGGAGCCTTTCTCAACTCGAATCGCCAGCCGAAGCAGTATCAGTCGACGGCGACGGTGCTGCTGAAGCCGAACGATCCGAACGAACGGTTCGGTACGGCGAATGTGGGTTCGGCGACCGAGTTGGCCAACAGCTCGCGGATCGTCAAGTCGCTGGCCAGCATCGCCGATGGCCCCGAGGTATCCGAGGCCGCCGCCAAGATCCTCGGCAACGGGGTGACGACGGCGCAGGTGCAGTCGGCGATCAGCGTGACCACCTCGGCCGACTCGAACATCATGAAGGTCAAGGCCGTCACCCGCGACCCCGAGCGGTCGGCGGCAATCGCCAACCAGGTCGCCGCGGCGTACATCGACAACCGCCGGACGTCGTCGATTCAGGGGCTCAACCGGGCGACCGAAAAACTGACCGACCAGATTGACAAGCTGCAGGATCGCCTGACGGAACTCGGTCGGCAGCCCGAAGGTGCCGCGATCACCGCGGAGTTGCAGACTGCCCAGGCCCAGTTCCAGGAGCTGTCGAACCGACGCGGTCAACTGGAAATCGACGCCGAGCTGAAGCGAGGCGAGGCCGAGGTCATCGGTTCCGCCAAGGCGTCACCCTCGCCGATCAGCCCCAAGCCGGTGCGCAGCGCGATGGCCGGCCTGGTTGCCGGTTTGATTCTGGCCGCCGGTATCGCCCTGTTGAAGGATCGTCTCGATGTGCGACTACGGTCGCGTGACGAGGCCGAGGAGCTCAGCGGTCTGCCCACCTTGGCCGAGATCCCCGTCGACCGCCGGGTGTCGAAAGATCCGTTCCACATTGCCGCGTTGCAGCATCCCGATGGCATTGTCGCCGAAGCCGTGCGCTCGTTGCGAGTGTCGCTGCGGTTCATCAGCCTCGAACAGCAGTTGCGCGTGTTGCTGGTCACCAGCCCGATGCCTGGCGATGGCAAGTCGACCGTGGCGACGAACCTGGCGGCGTCGTATGCCGTCAGTGGCGCTCGCACGTTGTTGATTTCGGCCGATCTGCGTCGTCCGCGGGTGGAGTCGTTGACCGATGCCCACGGTCAGACGTCGGGCCTGGTCGAGATTCTCACGGGGATAGCCGAGGAGGAGGAGCGTCGCCTCAACCGGGCCCGTCGCTCCACCAACCCCGCCCGTACTCGTCCGACCGGCCGGGCCACCGAGGTCGTCTCGGTCGATGACTATCCGTTGCCCCCGGCACGCCGGAAGCGGGCGGCCGATGTCGACACCACCGACGCAGTCGCTCGTACCAACGCCGACGGCAGCGAGGCGACGCGCAAGACGCTCGACATCGCCAACTACTGCCACTCCGATGCCGACAACCTGTGGGTCTTGCCCGCCGGCCAGCCGGTGGCCAACCCGGTCGAGATCCTCGGGTCGCCGGTGGCCAAAGACTTCTTCGCCGCCGCTCGTGAGCAGTTCGACATCGTGATCGTCGATTCCCCGCCCGTCCTGCCGGTCTCCGACACGCTGGTGATGTCGAGCATGGTCGACGGCGTGCTGTTCGTCGCCTCGCTGCGCATGACCAACTACAAGCACGTCGCCCGCGGCGTCGAGCGCCTGCAAGCCGCCCAGGCCAACGTCGTCGGCATGGTCCTCAACCGAGTCCCCCGCGACGGCGAAAACGACTACTACGGCCGCGCTCCCCAAGACGACTGAGGCCAGCAGGTCGTCAGTCGGATAGACACGTCGGTCTCGGTCACCTTCGGTTTGATCTGATCGCTCGTGTCGATGCGGCGGCACCGTGAGCACCTGACCGTCCGGCCTTCGGTAAACGCAAGAGGTTGTCGCTCAGAGGTCGAGCGGCTCGTAGAGATCGTCGACCGAGATGGTGACCTCGGGACAGGTGAGCTGAAAGCTCTCGCCAGGGCCGTACTTCTCGGTCATCCAACGCCCGGACGAGCGGTCACGACGGTAGACCTCGACGGAGGGAAGTTCGGCTTCCAATATCAGGTACACCTCGAGTTGCTCGATGGTGCTGTAGTGACCGCGCTTTTCGCGCAGATCGATTCGACGAGTCGACGGCGAGAGCACCTCGGCAAGCAGGCATGACGGGGCTGGCTGATTCGCAGTGATGGGTGAGTAGGTTCCGCATGCCCCGGATTGCTTTCCATGGCACCGCACGGAAGTCGGCCTTGAATGCGTCGGGGAGCCTTGTACGAGTCCAGCCAGATCCTCGAGAATCTGACGAACCGCCGGCTCGCTCCACCACCGATGTGGAATCAGCGGCTCAGCGTCGGCGCCGGATTCGTTCGGGTGACTCACAGCGGAATCGCATCGGCCAGGATTCGCCGATGCAGATGTCCCGCGCTCAGGCGGCGGTGAAGCGTGCCACCCGAACCCGTACCGCTCGGTACTCGGCGCTCGAGAGCGATCCTTGCGCGCCGCCGAGCCGGCTGGTAGCGACGGTGGCAAGGAAGGCGACGCGTGCCCAGCCGACCTCGGTCGGGGCGGGACTGCCCACGGATCACCGTCGACCGCGGCGGCCGTCAGTGGTACGACAAGGGCGCGTGAGCTTGCCCATTGGGTGCGTGGCGTGGAGAGCACAACGACCGATTGATCATCGATGACCGCAATATCTCCGGCGGCGGCCGTCACCCGGACGTCGTCCGGGACTCGGCGAACCAGGAGTCGACGACGGTGGCGAGCGGGGCGTCGAGCGCTTCGCGGGCGGCACGTTCCGTTGGGGTCTCGGCATCCAGTTTGGCCAGCCACGCTTCGAGTTCGCGTTCGAAGGTGTCGTCAACGTCTCGGTCGAGGAGTTCACCGAGTGCATCGTCGAGTGTTCCAACTGGGGCGCGGGCACGGAGTCGGTCGCGGTTGGTGCGGCTGACCTTGATCGTTGTCGTCCCATCGGTCATACCGTGAGTATGCCGCGCGACCGGACGCAAGGCGGTCTCCGTCTGATTTGGGCGTGAGCACCAGGTGTATGCCAGCACATAGACAGACACATCGTTTGCGCTGGCACCAACGAGATCTCGAATCGCGCCGAAAGCCCATGCGATCATTTCGAGTTTTCGTGATCAACGTTACGGACTATCCTCGTCGAAGTGCATCGACAGCCAGAAGATTTGGTCATCGTCGGAGCCGGTGGATTTGGGCGAGAAGTTGCCGACGTTGTTCGAGACCTTGAGATGGCAGGGGAACCAGTCCGTCTGCTCGGTTATCTCGACGACGGACGCATCGATGAGCAGCGGCTCAACGCGATTCACGCGGTGATCATCGGAAGGTCGGCCAGGCTACGAACGGCTGATGTGGGGTTCGTCATCGCCATTGGGTTGGGTTCGGTGCGATGTTCGATCCTTGACGGCGTCGGAATATTGAAGGCGACGCCGATAACGTTGATCAGCCCCAAGGCCAGCGTCGGCAGCGGAACCACCGTCGGGCCCGGGTGCATCATGGCGGCCGGGGCACGGGTGACGACCGGGTGTGTCCTCGGGGCCCACGTCAACATGCACATCAATGCATCGATCGGGCATGACTGCCGATTCGACGACTTTTCCACCGTGTTTCCAGGTGCCGTGATCGGCGGAGACGTGCATGTCGAGCGAGAGGCGACGGTCGGTGCCGGGGCCGTTGTGTTACGTGGTATCACGATCGGTGCGGGGGCCATGGTCGGCGCTGGAGCGGTCGTCACCCGCGATGTCGCCCCTGGTGACGTGGTCATTGGCGCTCCGGCTCGCAGCCTCGATCGACAGTGCATCGGACGGTAAATCGAGCCGACGCGGCGCGATTTGGGTAGTACGACTCCCAAGAATCAGGCATTGAAGACCTCGTAGGATCGACGTATGATTGCTGAGAAATCTGACCACCCACACACCGACGGCGTGCACGACCGTCCAGTGCGAACGGTGATTCTTGGCCAAGGATATGTCGGACTTCCCGTCGCACTACGAGCCGTCGAAGTGGGCTTTGACGTGGTCGGATTCGATGTCGATGAGTTTCGCATCGGTCGGCTGCTGGCCGGCGTCTCGTTCATCGATGACGTGTCGAATGACGATCTCGCCTCGGCGTTGGCGACGGGTCGTTATCTGCCGTCGACCGATCCTGCCGATCTCTCCAATTTCGATGTCGCCGTCATTTCCGTCCCGACGCCACTGCGTGATGCCGCACCCGACCTGAGCTATGTCGAATCGGCCGGTCGGCTGCTGGTTCCGCATATGCGGCCAGGCTGCTGCGTGGTGTTGGAGTCAACCACGTACCCGGGGACGACCGAGGAGATTTTGATTCCGATCCTCGAGGAGTCTGGGCTGAAGGCCGGGCCCGACTTCCATGTCGGCTACAGCCCCGAACGCATCGACCCCGGCAACCAGCGCTACACGTTCGTCAACACGCCAAAGGTTGTGTCGGGCATCGACGACGCCTCGGCCAAGGTGGTGAACGACTACTACTCGGCGCTCGTCGACACCACCGTGATGGTCCCCGGGGTCAAGGAAGCCGAACTGACCAAGCTGCTCGAGAACACGTTCCGCCACGTGAACGTGGCGCTGGTTAACGAACTGGCGATATTTGCTCACGACTTGGGCATCGACGTGTGGTCGGTGATCGACGCGGCGACGACCAAACCGTTCGGCTACATGCGCTTCACCCCCGGCCCCGGGGTGGGCGGACACTGCCTGCCGATCGACCCGTCGTACCTGTCGTGGCAGGTTCGACGCTCGCTGGGTCATGCCTTCCGGTTTGTCGAGTTGGCCAACGACGTCAACGAGCACATGCCCGACTATGTGGCCCAGCGCGTGATCCAACACCTGAACTGCGATCGCAAGGCGGTCAATGGCAGCCGCATCCTGTTGCTCGGCTTGTCGTACAAGAAGGATTCGGGCGATGCCAGGGAGTCGCCGGCCGTCGAGGTGGCGGAGCGGTTGCATCTGCTCGGTGCCGATTTGCAGGCATGTGATCCGTTAATCGACACGCGCCATGCGCCGTCGACGATCGAGTTGGTCAAGTTCAGCCAGGAGGCGTTGGAAGCTGCCGATCTGATCATCGTCTTGACGGAGCACTCGGCGTTCGATTGGGAGTTGGTGGCCCGTTTCGGCTCCAAGGTGCTCGATACCCGCAACCGGGTCGGCGGCGAGCAAGTCGACCGGTTGTGACGGTACTGACCAAGGCTGGCGTGCGCCGCACCGTCGGCGCGGCGGTCAAGGAGGTATCGCTGGCGGCTGACCGGGTGATGCCACGGGCGAGTGGAATCACGCTGCTGATCTATCACCGGGTGGGCTTGGGCACTTCGTCGTTGGTCGACCTGTCGATCGCGGAGTTCGACGCGCAGATGGCCTACCTGGCGGCGAACCATCGTGTCATCGGGCTCGGCGAGGCCTGCGCGGAAATCGGCGCGCCGGCCGCAACCCCACTGAAGCCCGGCGTCGTGTTGACCTTCGACGATGGCACGGCCGACTTTGTCGACAACACGTTGCCGATCCTGGCCAAGCACCGGCTGCCGGCCACGTTGTACCTGGCCACAGGGTTCATCGACGGGGCGATCCCGTGGTTCGACGGCTCACCGGCGATGACCCGGGCGGGATTGAAGGAAGTTGCCGACAGCGGCGTGGTCGAGATCGGTTCGCACACCCATCGACACCTGTTGCTCGATCGGCTGCCCGACAACGAGATCGCCGACGAGCTCGATCGATCGATCGATCTGATCGGCGAGTGGTGCGGCGTGAGCGCTCACGACTTCGCCTACCCGAAGGCCGTACCGCCATCATCGGCTGCCGACCGGGAAGTGCGTCAGCGGTTCCGCAGCGCCGCATTGGCGACGCCCGGGGCGAATGCCGCCGGGCAGGACCCGTTCACGCTGCGCCGCACCCCGATTCAGAGCACTGACTCGCGTCGTCATCTCGAAGCAAAGGCGTCGGGTGGCATGCGCTTGGAATCCGTCTTGCGCGACCGCGTCAACGTGGTGCGCTACCGCGGCAAGACGGTCTGAACGGTCGGAGGGGCTAGCTCCGCGACAATGCCAACAACTGGACCGGGCGGTCGACAGGGGCGGGGGCGGCGGCGACGTCGGTCGACACCTGCTGTTCGGCACGCTGAGCGGCTTCGAGGCGGGCGCGGCGTCGGCCATACCGCGTTCGGGGCCGGCGCTGGGGACGATCGTGCAGCTCCGACGCCAAAGCCAGGGCCAACAGCACCCACAACACTCGGAAGTGGAGGGTCTCGTGGGTCATTCCACCGATGGCGTTAGCGATCAGCAGCGCTCGCGCCACCCCGCCCTTGGCTCCGGCGGCCCACAGTGCCCGATAGAGCATCAGCAGACCGAGCAGGCCGATCGGACCGCGTTCGACGAGATAGCCGAGCATGTCGTTGTGGATCTCTGATGCGTCGGCAATCTGCTCGCCGAACCGCCAATCGATGCGCAGTTCCTTGAACCCGTGGGGCCCGAGGCCGAGGGGGTCACCTTGCCAGGCGGTGATGCCTTCTTTCCAAATGACCATCCGGCCGTCGCTGCTCGATGACAGGCGGTCGCTGCCAAGGCCGGCGCCCTGGTCGGCGGCACGTTCGGCCACTGCTCCGAACGTCAGAGCAGCGAGCACCGCCAGCGGGGCCAGAACCAGCAACCACGAGGTGAACACGCGGATCGAGGAGGCATCGCGCATCCGTCGACGCATCGCCCCGAAGCCCAGGTAGGCCAGGGCGATCGGCAGTGACAGCAGAGCTCCGAACGAGCCGGTGCGGCCGGTAGCCACCACCACGAGCGGCAAGATCAACCACCAACGACGCGAGAGCTTCGGCAACGAGAACAGCATGGCGCACACGAAGAAGTGCCCGGCCACGTTCGACTGGGCCAGCGTGGCGGTAGGCCGATAGCCCGCCGACATCACCTCGACCACCGAGATGACCACCAGGGTGATCGCCACCCACTTGGCGAGGTACGTGCGATCCAAGGCTCGCTTCCGGGCGTATGACAGCAGCCCGAGGAACGTCATCGTGACGACGAGGTCTTGAAAGAGGGTCTTCAACGCCCAACCGACCGGACCGAGATCCCAGAGCGCGAGCACCGACCCGAGCACGATGAACAACGCCGGCAGCCGCAGTTCGCGGCGAAGCCGATTCTGGTTCCAATCGCGATGATCGCGTACCGCAACCCCCATACCGGCGAATGGAAGTACGCCAAAGTCACCCGGCACGAGGGTGCCGAAGAGCGTCATCCACTGCAGGGCGGGCGCGACAGCGAGCGTCACCATCGCCAACCTGGATGACAGGGAGTTTTTGTTCTTTGACTTCACCAGCTATCTGCCGCCATCTCGCTCGACCCGTTCGCAGGACCATTTCAATCGTAGGTCGTCACTGCCCGAGCCTTCAGGCAGAATGCTGTGAGGTTCGACCGCAGACCGTGAATAGGCCGGGCGGCTCTACTCCTCGTTGAACTCCATTGCCATAGCGTCGTCGGCGTTCGTTCGTGCCGTGTCAACCGCTCTGCCGCGGGCAGACCGGATGCGGACACGAGTATTGTTGTTTGACTCTCGGCTGCGTACCCGCAGATCGAAGGCGACGGAAAGATTGGGCGTTCAGGGTGGAACTGACTGACTACCTGCAACTGGCACGACGGAACTGGCTGGTGATTCTGGCGCTGCCGTTGCTGCTGGCCATTGCGGCATTCGTCTACACCGACCGCCAGCCTCGCGTCTACGCCGCGACCACAACAGTCCTGGTACGAGCCACCGAGCAGGTCTCAACGGCGGGCACCGGCTCGGCCGAGGTCAACGTGGCCACGCTGCCCGTGTTGGCCAAGGAGGCCCGCAATCCCGACGTGCTCACGGCCGCCGCTGGTCCATCCTCGGCCAAGGCATCTCGAACGCCGAACTCAACGCTGCTTTGACCATCACTCCCGCAGAAACCGGTAGCTCGTTGGACTTCCGCGCCACGGCAAACGAGGCCGACCGGGCCGCAGCAATTGCCAACGCGGTGAGCGACGCATTCATCGAAATCAGGCGAGCCGATGCGGTCGAACAAACGAACCAGACCATCGCCACCTTTGACATTCAGATTGCCGAACTGAGCGGCAAAATTCAGCAGTTCTCACTGCTGCCCGACGACCCGGCGGCCAAGGTTGCGTTGCAGTCGGCCCAGGGTCAGTTTCAGGATCTGTCCAATCGTCGCCTGCAGGCTGCAGGCCGACGTCAAACTGAAGAAGGGCGCCGCCGAGGTGGTGTCACCCGCCGAAGCGTCGAACAGCCCGGTCAGCCGCACCCCATCCCAGGGGGCGCTCATCGGCCTCGGGGCCGGATTGGCAATGGCGATCGGCTTCGCCCTGCTGCGCGATTTGCTCGACCAGCGACTGCGCTCCCGCGACGAGGCCGAAGAGCTGACCGGGTTGCAGGTGTTGGCCCAGATTCCGCTCGATCAGCGATCGCTGCGCGACAAGCGGCGCATTGCGGTGATCAGCAAGCCCGACGGTGTGGTCGCCGAGGCCGTTCGGTCGTTGCGGGTGTCGATGCGATTCCTGAGCGTCGAAAAGCCGCTTCGGGTGGTCCTCGTCACCAGCGCCAGCCCGGGCGACGGCAAGTCGACGCTGGCCACGAACCTGGCCGCCTCGTATGCGATCGGGGGCTTTCGCACGCTGCTCGTGTCGGCCGATCTGCGCCGTCCACAAGTCGAGAAGCTCACGGAGCTCGAAGCCGGGTCTGGGCTGGTCGAGATCCTCAGCGGAATGGCCGAGGAAGAGGAACTCCGTCAGCGACGCCAGCTTCGTCGCGACGACATCGTGGCCGATGAACCCGTCGCTCCAGTGAAGACCGCGGGGACGCGCCGCCGCGCCGAACAGGCGATCGAGGAGTTTCCCACTCCCCCGGCCCGCCGTCGCCCAACCACCGAGGTGCTCGTCGAGCCGGCGACGCCACGACGCCGCAAGACCGCCGAGGTACAAGCCGAAGCGAGCACCGACCGCCAACGGCACGCGGCCACGCCGCACGCTGCAGATCGCCGATCACGCCAAGGTCGTCGCCGACAACTTCTGGGTGTTGCCGGCGGGCAAGGCGGTCAACAACCCGGTCGAGATCCTTGGCTCGCCGCTCACGAAGGACTTCTTCGCGGCCGCCGCCGAGCAGTTCGACATGGTGATCGTCGACTCTCCCCCGGTGTTGCCCGTCTCGGACGCGCTGATCATGGCCCATCTCGTCGATGGTGTGATCTTCGTGACCTCGCTGCGTTCGACGAACCACAGCCATCTGGAACGGGGTGTCGAAGCCGTGCAGGCCACCTCGGCACGAGTGCTCGGGCTCGTGCTCAACCGGGTGCCACAGAAGGGCCGAGACAGCGTCTACGGCTACTACGGCAAGTAGAACCGACGACTGCGATGGGCAGGCGGCCAACGGCTCCACTGGTGTTGCGGCGGGCCGCCGACGACGAGTTCGACGAGGTCGTCGCGGTTTGCGCCCAGGCTCTGCAGTGGGACGCTGACCGTCCCAACGATGCGTTCTTCCGTTGGAAACACCATGACAACGCGTTTGGTGTCTCACCGATCTGGGTGGCGGTCAATCCGCAAGACGACCGCATCGTCGGCGTTCGTACGATGATGCGCTGGCGACTGGCAAACGCCGAGCGAACCTTCGAGATGGTGCGGGCCGTCGACACCGCCACGCTCCCCGAGTTCCAGGGGATGGGCATCTTCTCGAAGCTCACGATGCTCGCCGTCGACGAACTCACCGGTGACCGGGTCGATGCGGTGTTCAACACTCCGAACGCCAAGAGCCGGCCGGGCTACCTGAAGATGGGATGGCATGAGGTCGGCAAGCTGACCGCCTCGATGCGCCCGGTTTCCCTACGCGGCGTCACCGAACTGCGACGCGCCAATGCCGCGGCGGACAAGTGGGGGGAATCCTGCTCTACCGGTATCAGCCCCACCGACGCGTTCGGCGACGACGATGCCGTCACGCGGGCATTAGAGCCCCGCCGGAATCGCGACCGGCTGGCGACGGCCTTCACCGCCTCGTCGCTGCGATGGCGGTTCGGACTCCCTTCACTGAACTACCGGGTCTTTCCCGTGGCCGACGGTCGACACGACGGTTTCATCGTCTTTCGCGTCCGGCAGCGGGGCCCACTTCGGGAGTTGGATATCAACGAGGTGGTCGGCGCGCCGCACCCGCTGCGAGTGGCCCGGGCGATCGGGAAGATCGCCTGCGATACCGACGCCGACCTGGTGTTATCGACGCCAAGCGTTGCCGGCTCGACACGCGGACTCATCCCGATCCGCACACTTGGCCCGCTGTTGACGTGGCGAACGCTGGCGAATCGGGCGGTGCCGACGATCAAGGACCTCGCCCTGTCGATGTCGACGGTGGAACTGTTCTGACGCGGCGACAAGCGAGTTGGCACCATCCTCTACTCCCGGCCGCCCTGCTAAGTGGATGAGGATGAGAACTCCAATCGACGCTGGTCATTCAATCGACGATTGTCGGGTCAGCGCTTCCGCTCACTGTGATCGCCGTAGTAACCGCCGTAGTACGTGCTGCGAGGAACACGGTTGATGACCACGCCAATGGTGTTGGCCTGTACCGAATTGAGTAGCTCGAGGGCCCGCAGGATCGGCTTGCGGTGGGTCTGGCGCAGCGAGACCACCATCAGAATGCCGTCGACGATCGGTGACATCACCAACGTGTCGGAGACGGCGACGACGGGCGGCGTGTCGATGATCACCATATCGAACGTTTCTCGGGCCAGGTTGATGAAGTCCTTGGCGACGGGTGACCCGAGGATTTCGACCGGGTTGGCGATCGGCTGGCCGGCAGGCAGTACCCATAGGTTGTCAAACTCGTGGTGGCACCAGGCAGTGATCTCCACCCCACCGGCGGGGCGTAGCTCATCCGATTCGCCCAGCGTGCCCCGGCGGCGGCGAGGCGGGGGCGGCGGAAGCGAGCTGATCGATCGATCGTCGGGCGAACCGACGGTCGGAGCGACGCTGCGTCGGCCGCGACGACGGCGCTCCTCCTCGCCGGCCATCTCGGTGAGTAGCTCGACCAAACCGGTTCCCCCCGTAGCTGCGGTGAGTTGCTCCACCCGGGGACGACGCAGATCGGCCGAAACCAGCAGGGTGCGGGCACCCGCCTGGGCGTACGAAACGGCGAGGTTGGTGGACACTGTCGACTTGCCGTCGCCCGGTGTTGCGCTCGTTACGAGGACGACCTTCAGTGGAGTATCGAGGCTGAGGAAGCGCAACGAGACTCGCAGGGAACGGATCGCTTCCGACAGCACTCCATCGGGCGCCTCGATCGCCGACACGTAGTTGGGGTCGCGTGAGCCATGCTTGTCCATCGGAATCTCGGCCAATGCCGACATGCCGGTGAGCTGCTCGATCTCCTCCCGCGACCGCGTCCGGGTGTCGAGGTAGTCGCGCAGGAAAACAAGACCGGCCGCCAGCGCCAAGCCGAGCATGGCCGAACGACTGGCGTCGTGGCGCGGGTACGGGCCGTTGGGGGCATAGGGCACACGATCGCTCGGGATGAACTCTGCCTCGCCCCTCTTGAGTTCCGCGTCGATCCCAAGATTCATCCGCCGCTCCGAAAGCGTCTGGAACTGGGCCTGCGAGGTAGAGAGCTGCGCCTCGCGAGCCGGGCTCTCGGCGTCGTTGGCCGAGCGCGTCGAGATTGTCCTTCTGCTCCTTGATCTTGATATCAAGGTCGTCGATCGCCCGCTGCAGTCCTTGAACCGCAGTCAATCGGCGTTGCTCAACGTACGCCTTGCCGACGGCGTTGACGATCGCCAGCGAACGTTCCGGTTTCAGGGTCGTGGCCGTGACCAGCAGGCTGCTGGTAGCCGCCTGCGGGATGACCCTGACCGACTCGCTGATTTCGGCGGCGAAACGTCGCCGAGCAACTTCGAGGCGGCGTCCTACATCGGGACCGCGCCGCGATTGCGGCAAGTGCCCGTGCGACGGTCTTGAGTCCCTGCACCGCGCCGGTATTCGAGTTTGCCCGATGCGAGTTGTTCGTTGGGATCGTTGGGGCGCAACAGGATTGTCGCTGAGGCGGAGTAGATCTTCGGATCGCGAGACGCCTTGTAGTAGGCACCGCGCTGCGAGCAGCGCTGGAACAGGATCAACAGGACGAATGTTCCGGCGTACCAGATTGAGATACACACGAGGATCCATCGGATATGTCCTTGGGTTCAGCCCGACCACGAGTCGTGGGTCGGGATTCCGCAGGTCAATCCTACGCCCTGATGTTCTCGCGGGGTGGGTCGGTGAAGTCTTTCCGCGTTCGTACTTGCCAATGATGAGACGAACCGCCCACGTCACATCGTTTGCCTAGGTCTACGACCCAGGCACAGCGCAGCCCACTGAACGTGGCCAGCCCTCTGAAATGGTCCTGGCGACCCCTTCGCCCTCTGTCGAAGCGGGGTTACTCTCTAGACGGCGTTGAGAGCAAACCAATGAGTGGCGGACGGAATGCGAAGAGTATCCATGGTTCACCTCCAGCACGTAGCGGTAGGGGCCTGAAGGGGCGAGGACTGTCTCATCCAGCGGCTTCCCATCGCGAAGCTCGGCGACACGCCCTGTCGAGTCGATATAGGCGATGGTCAGCGGCACGTACGTGTTTCTCATCCAGAAACCGATGGTGTCATCCGCCGGGAAGAGAAAGAGCATGCCCGCGGCTACGTCGAGTTGCTGGCGGACATCAGACCCTGCGCCGCTCGGCCGGGGTGCGGCTATCTCGACCGTGATGGATGCCGTACGGCCCTGCCCTTCGACGGCGAGCTTGAGGTAGGCGGGTGCGGGCGCGGGTGGGTGCACGCCTCCATCGTCGCCGCAACCGGCAGCCACCGAGACAAGAGCGATCGTAGGATGATGTTGCGAGCAGGGT
>CAWKBX010000016.1:0-41575 GCA_963847945.1 uncultured Actinomycetes bacterium | reverse complement strand
GGCTGACCACAACCGTCATCCTGGCTTTGGACTCGCCACACCCTCACGGGTGTGGCGAGTTCGCTTTTCGGCGCTGTTCCTTGTTTGACCTGCTCCTTGTATGACCTGTTCTGAGTACTGAGGCGGACCTGCCGATGACCGATCAACCCCGAGCCGACCTCTTCGAGGTGATGTCGACGTGCCGAGCGATGCGCCGGCTGCGACCCGACCCCGTACCCGAGGATCTGCTTCGCTGCGTGATCGAGGCGGCGACCTACGCGCCATCAGGACGCAACCTCCAGCGGGCCCGGTGGATCGTCGTTCGCTCCACCGAGCAGCGGCTCCGTATCGGCGAGCTCAACCGGCGGGCGAGCCTCGACCACGCCACGACCGAACGCCACGCCGGGCGCTCGCTGCCCTCCCAGGACCGCGAACGCCGACAGCGGATGTGGGACGCCGTGCTCTGGCAGGCCGAGCACATGCACGAGGCCCCGGCGATCATCGTCGCCTGCTGCATCATGGACGCCACCGATCAGGACCCGGGCCGGTACGCCGGCTCGATCTGGCCGGGCATCCAAAACCTGCTTCTCGCCGCCCGCGCCCTGGGGCTCGGCGCCGTGCCGACGACCTACGCCCTCGCTCACCGCGACGAACTCGAATCATTGCTTGAGCTACCGACCCTCGTGCGGGTGCAGGCCGTCATCCCGGTTGGCTTCCCGCTCGGGCAGTTCGGACCGGTCCGGCGACTCCCGATCGACGACGTGATGATGTCCGACCGCTGGTCCGGCGACTTTCCTCCTCTGTGAAAGGGCACGGTGGGGACTGCGGTCGAATCCCGAGGGTCAGTCTGGTGAGCGGGCTTGGGAGCGGGTGACGATGGCGACGCCGAGAATGATGATCGGCAGGGCGATCATCAGGTTGCGGCTGACGACCTCATCGGCGATCAGGGCCCCGAGCAGCACGGCGATCGCCGGGTTGATGTAGGCGTAGCTCATCGCCATCGACGGCCTGACCGTGGCGACCAGGTACATGTAGGCCGAGAACGCAACGACCGACCCGAGGGTCGCCAGATACAACATCGCCAACAGGCTTCGACTCGACGGCGCCGACAGCGACTCGCCGTGGAAGACGGCCAGCACCACGAAGCCGACGGCCGCCGCACCCATCTCGAACACGCTCGTCATCAGCCCGCCGGGCATCGTGATCTGGCGGCTGATCACCGAGCCGAGGCTCCAGTTGACGCTGGCGAACATCACCAGCGACACCCCGGCCCGGGTGCCCGACAGCGAGCCGCTGGCGCTGAGCACGATCACTCCGCTCAACCCGATCAGCATCCCCAGCCATTCGAGCCGCCGCGGCCACCTCCCGAACAGACCACCCCAGATCGAGCCGAGCAATGGCTGCACTCCGATCAGCGTCGCAGCGACGCCCGAGTCGAGCCCGGCGTCCTCGGCCAGCGTCACCATCCCAACCCCGCCAATCAGCAACATCACGCCGATCATCGCCGCGTTGCGTATCGCCCGGCGGTCGGGCCACGGCTCGCCGCGACGGCGGGCGATCAGGCACAGCAGCGTCGAGGCGATCACGAACCGACCCGCCTGCAGCACGAACGGCCCGATCGTCTCCAACCCGATCCGGATCGC
The DNA here is from genome assembly GCA_963847945.1 of uncultured Actinomycetes bacterium. Classification (GTDB taxonomy): domain Bacteria; phylum Actinomycetota; class Acidimicrobiia; order Acidimicrobiales; family Ilumatobacteraceae; genus JANMJD01. The sequence goes on along the minus strand of CAWKBX010000016.1, from coordinate 39,953 downwards.
CAGATACGTCGATCCCCAGATCAGCCACACCGCGGCGAGCGCGGCGGGCACCATCGGTGACCGCCGCTCCCCGACGCCGACCGTTGGCAGCAGCGAAGACTCAGTCACCCCGCCAATCTCGCCCGCCGACCCGTCAACTCCTTGACCGTCGAGCATCGACACGCGCCGGTTTGCTTCTCCCACGGAGTTGATCGAGAATCAGGGGATGATGGCAACGACGAAGGACGAGGACATGAACGACAAGCGTCAGCGCGCCGGAGCCAGCGGAGATGGCCCTGCGGCGATCGCCATCGCCGCGATCTCCGTGGCACTGATCGTGTTCGTGGTCCTTCGTCTCGTCTGAGCAGCGAGATCGACCGGCTGACCAGCTAGATCGACAGGCCGCCGTCGACGGGGAGCACTACGCCGGTGATGTAGGCGGCCTGTTCCGAGGCGAGGAACCCGACCGCGGGGCCGACTTCTGACGGCTTCGAGAAGCGCCCGATCGGGATCTGAGCCTGGAGTTCGGCGCGGCGTTCTTCGGGGATGGAAGCGACCATGTCGGTCTCGGCGTTGGGGGAGATGGCGTTCACGGTGATGCCGAACCGGGCCAGTTCCTTGGCCGTGGTGAGGGTGAAGCCGATGATTCCCGCCTTGGCTGCCGCGTAGTTGGACTGGCCGACGTTGCCGTGCAGCCCGGTATACGACGTCACGTTAACGATCCGGCCGTAGCCTTGGTCGCGCATCGTCGGGACGACGGCGCGGGTCATGTTGAATGTGCCGGTGAGATGCACGCCGAGCACGGCCTGCCAGTCGGCATCGGTGAGCTTCCACACAACGCGGTCGCGCAGGATGCCGGCGTTGTTGACGACGATATCGATCCGCCCGGTCCGGCCGATGACATCGGCGACCCCGGTGGCGACCGATGTGGAGTCGGACACGTCGATCTGCAGCGGGATGGTGCCCGGCAGGTCGGACGCCACCTCGGCGAGTGCCTGGGCATCGACGTCGGCGACCGCCAGCGTCGCCCCGGAGTCGGCGAAGAACTGGCTGAGCGCCCGTCCGATGCCCCGGGCTCCGCCCGTCACGAGGACGGTCCGCCCGGAGAAGTTGAAACTGATGCTCATGCGCGCTCCAGAATCCGGACGATGCCGGTCGATCCATTGACTTCGATCAGGTCGCCGGTACGGATCGCGGTGGTCGCCCCGACCGCTCCGACCACCGCCGGGATACCGAGATCGCGCGCGACGATCATCGTGTGGCTCAGTTCGCCGCCCATTTCGGCGACGACGGCGACGGCACCGACGAACAGCGGCATCCACCCGGGATCGGTGATCGGAGCGACGAGCACCTCCCCCGGCTCGGTCGGGTCGTCGGCGTAGGCATCCATCACGACCCGGGCCCGGCCACTGGCCACGCCGGGGCTGCCGGGCGCACCGCTGATCTGATCGGATACGTCACCGTCGATACTCGCGCTGGCCTTGAGCGGCCACTGATCGACGGGGGGCACCTCGCCGGCAACGGCGAACAACGGCTCCTGGTAGCGGAGCATCTCGGCCTTGGCGGCCTGGCGGGCGTGGACCCGGTTGAGGTCGACATCACCGCCCCGAGCGGCCGCCCGGAACTCGTCGAAGGTGAGGAAGTAGATCTGATCGGGGGACTCCAGCGTGTCCGCAGCCACCAGGCGGCGGCCGATCTCGAGCGCGTCGAGCCGCATCTCATTGATCGTCAGCACACACGTCGCCTTGGTCCGCTCGCGGATGCTCAACCAGTCGCGGCAGCGCTCGAGCCACAGGTCGAGCTCGGGGAACTGCTCACGCACGCCATCGGCATCGAACCTGGCGAGCACGGCGCGGCGGGAGGCGTCGGGGTCGCGAGTCGTACCCCCCGCTCGGACCGCCGCGACCGCCCGCCGCAGCACGTCGGGCCGGATCTCCCACGACGGCGCGGCGATCTCCCACTCGTTGACGCCGCGGAACCCGTACTGGTCGAGTACCCGCTGGAATGCCTGCTCGAACTCCGCGCCGTCGAGCCCGGCGAGCGATGCGACGGCACGGGCCGCGTCGGCCGATTCGATGCCACCGATGCCCATCACCGCCTGGCGTCCCAGCTCGTAGCCCTCGTCGCCGTAGATCGCGACCAGGCCGGCTTGCAGCGACCCAAGGGCCACCGGGCTGACCGACGAGCCGATGAACAGCGTGACGAAGTCGGACTCCATGAACGGCTGCAACGACTCGAACCGGGCGAGCAGCTCGTCGTTCGAGCTGGTCGCCCGCTGGGAGCGGCCCTCGGCGCGGCGGGCCTGGGCGGCATCATGCTCGCCTCGGACCCGCTCGATCGGGGGCTGCTCGAGGAACGAAGCGGTCGCCGCGGCGACCCGCTCGCCCCGGCCGGCGTAGTCGGGTTCGTCGGGGGCCTCGTACGGGTCGAGTTTGATACCTCCGGCGGAGAACAGGGTGCGGTCGATGTCCTCGGGGCTGGTGCCGGGCGTGAGATCGGCGAGCCGGCGGAAGGCAGAGATGTTGATGTAGAACCGCCCGCCGACGATCGGGGCGAACGTGGTCGGGCAGTCCGGCCAGTCCATCACGTCCCAGGTCTCGTTGAACGAGCGTCGCCATGCCGCCTCCAGCGGCGGGAAGAACACCGTCGCCGATAGCGGCGACACGATGTCGGGCATGATCTCGCCCGCATTGCCGCGGGTCAGCACGGGATAGTTCGCGTCAAGTGTCGTGTCGAACTCGTAGGCGGTCACGCGGGCCCTCCCCATGGGCTGAAGTTCAGGTATGACGAGGTCGGATGGGCCTTCGCGACCACTCCTCGCCGCCCGAATGTTAACGCGGCCGGGGCCGTGGAAATCCATCGCCGCGACAGTGCTACCGTCCGCCCGAGCAAGTTCAATCGATCATCACGAGAGGCAGGTCATTGTGGCCAAGACCGGGTTCGTCTATCACGAGCTGTACCAATGGCACGACACCGGGAACTACGCCGGGTTCATGCAATACGGCTTCCCGCTGCAACCCGGCATGCACTTCGAGAACCCCGAAACCAAGCGGAGGTTCAAGAACCTGCTCGACGCCAGTGGGTACATCAAGCAGCTGACGCTGGTCGAGCCCCGCCACGCGACGCGTGACGAACTGCTGCGCTTCCACACTGCCAGGTACCTCGACGCCGTCAAGGAGATGAGCGACGGGCATGGTGGTGACGCCGGTGAACTCACCCCGGTCGGGCACGGCAGCTACGAGATCGCCACGTTGTCCACCGGGGGCCTCATCGAGGGCACCGATGCCGTGATCGCCGGGAAGATCGACAATTGCTACGCCCTGGTGCGTCCTCCGGGCCACCACGCGGAGGCCGACCAGGGGCGCGGGTTCTGCATCTTCGGCAACATCGCCGTCGTCGCTCATCACTGCCTCGCCGTCCACGGCATGGAGCGGATCGCGGTGGTCGACTGGGACGTCCACCACGGCAACGGCACCGAAACCGCCTTCTACGACGACCCCCGCGTCCTGACCATCTCGCTCCATCAGGAGAACTGGTACCCGCCCGGCCGCGGCCTGCTCAACGACACCGGCGAGGGTGCCGGTGAGGGGTATGCGCTCAACGTCCCGCTGCCGCCGGGCTCCGGCGTGGGCGCCTACACGGCCGCCTTCGACCAGGTCGTCCTGCCGGCGCTGCGGCGATTCCAACCCGAGATCATCTTCGTCGCCTCCGGGTTCGACGCCAGCGCGTTCGATCCGCTGGGGCGCATGATGATGACGTCGGCCGGATATGCCGAGCTCACCGACAAGCTGATCGGTGCCGCAGCCGAGGTGTGCGGCGGCAAGCTCGTGATGTCCCACGAAGGCGGCTACAGCCCCGACTACGTGCCGCTGTGCGGGCTGGCCGTGCTCGAGACGATGACCGGAATCCCGTCCGGCGTCGAAGACCCATACCTCGCGTTTGCCGCGGGCATGGGGCGCCAGGACCTGCAGCCCGAGCAACAGTCCGTCATCGACAGCGTTCGGGCCATCCACGGTTTGTGATGGCCCGCTGACGGGCCTGACACTCCCTCTCGGTCCTGGTCTGACACTCCCTCTCGGTCGCGGTCGCGGATGCGCCATGATTGACGGGTGCGTGACGATGATCGAGCCAAATCGAGCGTTCCTGATGACGACCGGGGCGAGCTCGGAGATCTGGTCGACGAGATCGCCGCCGATGTGGGCATGTCGGGTGTGATCCGGATCGACCTCGAGGGGCGCCTCGCCGTGCAACGGGCGTACGGCCTGGCCCACCGTGGTCTCGGTGTCGCGAACACCGTCGACACCCAGTTCGCGATCGCCAGCGGCACCAAGGGCCTCACCGCGCTGACGGTGATGAGCCTCGTCGAGCGTGATGAGCTCGGGTTGGACACGACGGCCCGGTCGGTGCTCGGCGGCGACCTGCCGTTGATCGACGACCGGGTCACCGTCGAGCAACTCCTCGCGCACCGATCGGGAATCGGCGACTACCTCGACGAGGACGAGGTCGACGACAACAACGACTACGTCCTGACCGTGCCGGTCCACGAGCTGGCGACCACCGAGCAGTTCCTTGCGGTGTTGGACGGTCACCCGATGAAGCACGAACCCGGTGAGCAGTTCGTCTACTGCAACGGCGGCTACCTGGTGCTGGCGTTGCTCGCCGAGCGGGCAGCGGGTGTGCCGTTCCATGACCTGGTCGACCAGCGGGTGTGCCGGCCGGCCGGCATGGCCGACACGGCGTTCCTGCGCTCCGACGAGCTGCCCGGCCGTGCCGCTACCGGTTACCTCGACGACGAGGGGTTACGCACGAACGTCTTCCACCTGCCGGTGCGGGGCAACGGAGACGGCGGGATCTACACCACCGCAGCCGACGTCCACGCCCTGTGGGACGCCTTGTTCGCCGGGCGGATCGTCTCGCTCGGAGACCGTTGCGGAGATGGTGCGCCCACGCAGCGACGTGCCGGAGATGTCGATGCGCTACGGGCTCGGCTTCTGGCTCGACGATTCAACCGGCGCGGTCTCGCTGCACGGCGTTCGACGCCGGCGTCGGGTTCGTCTCCACCCACGATCGCGGCCGACGGATTCACCTACGACCGTCCTGTGCAACCAGACCCGTGGGGCCTGGCCGGTCAGTCAGCGCCTCAACGAACTGCTCACCCGACGCCTCGCTTCAGCGGCGGAGTGACAGCGTTGCGTCGCCGATCTCAATGTGGGCGATCGTCGCCCGCGAGGTCGCCATCAGTTGATTGACCAACGACTCGGGGACCCCGTCGAGATCAAAGTCGTAGGTCCGCTTGGCGGGACCGGCGGCGCGGGTCGCCTCGACGTCGGGAAGCGGCACGAGGTACCGGCGCAGGAGCTCCTCGTCCGACATCGCCCGGTCGCCGTATTCGACCTTGAGCTCCTCGACGCTCGGTTGCGGCGGCGTCCACTGCTGCACCTCCTTGCCGCGATCGGTGGAGAGCATGCGGTCGAGCACGTTTGGGTCGATCGGGGCCGGTGGTTGACCGAGGTGACCGAGCACGTAGACCAGCACCTCATCGGGCACGGTGCCATAGCGCTCGCCGGTGACGACATTGAGTACAGCCTGGATCCCCATCAGCTGGGAGAACGGGGTCGCCGAGATCGGGTGCCCGAGGTCGCGCGGACCTGCACGACCTCCTCCAACACCTCCTCGAACCGGTCGGCCATGTCGTACTGCGCCAACTGCGCCTTGAGCGTCCCGGTCATTCCCCCCGGGAGTTGGTGCTGGTACGGGAACACCGTGTATTCGTTGGGGACACCGATCAGGTGACCCTCCTGCACGGCGACCCGACGCATGTGGGCGCTGATCCGTTGCACCCGTTCGAGATCGACCGAGGTGGTGTGACCGGTCCACCTCAGGTTCTCCAGAGTCTGCTCGGTCGACGGCAACGACGGGCCGTTGGCCATCGGACCCGGGGCGGTGTGCAGCACACGGATGCCGGCCTCGACCCCGATCATGTAGTTGTACCCGGCGATTCCGGTGGTGTTGTGGCACTGGACCTCGATGGGGATGTCACCAGCGGCGGCGACCAACGCCGGGAACAGCGTCTTGGCCCGCTCAGGGGTGAGGATGCCCGCCGCGTCCTCGAAGTAGATGGCGTCGGTGATCCCCCAGCCGATGTAGTCGCGGATCCGTTGGGCGAACCACTCGTCGGTGTGCACCGGGCTGATGCCGTACATGATCGCCGGGACGACCTCGCACCCCGCCGCGGCGACGGTGCGACACAGCCGCTCCATCTTGTCCATGTTGTAGAGGCAGTCGTAGATCCAGAAGCTGTCGATGCCGTGGTTGGCCAGCGTGCGGATCCACAGATCCATCAACGAGTCGGGGCTGAGACCGAACTTGGCAATGCAGTTCGAAGCGCGAGCCCGAGCGAAGTTTCGATGTCGGCAGCCACGTGCGCCACAGGTCGAGACCGTCCCACGGGTCCTCCCGGTTGTAACGCATCATGCATTCGAAGATCGAGCTGCCGGTGAGGTCGACGACGCGGAATCCGGCCGCCTCGATGTCCTCGGCCATCGCGGCCAGGTGGGCCACCTTCATCCGCATGCCCCACAGGCTCTGCTGACCGTCGCGCAGGGTCTGGTCGATGATCTCGATGTGGGCCACGTCAGCGGGCTCCTTCCAGGTTGGGTGCGCCGTCCGCTCCTGCCGCCCGCTCGAACTCGGGCAGAAAAACCCGCTCCAGCCAGCGGGTATCGACCGTGTCAGCGACGAAGTCGCGGTGGTCGAGGATGCGTCGGTGCATCTCGATGTTGGTCTCGATTCCGGCCACGATGAACGCATCCAGCGCAGGACCAGCGCGTTCGATCGCCTGGGCCCGATCGGACCCATGGACGATCAACTTGGCCAGCAGCGAGTCGTAGTAGGGCGGCACGACGTAGCCCTCGAAGGCGTGGGTGTCGATGCGGATTCCCGGCCCCTCGGGCGGCCGCCAGGTGGTCAGCCGACCCGGGGACGGTACGAAGCCCGAGCTCGGTGACTCAGCATTGATCCGGAACTCGATGGTGTGGCCGTCGATGGCAACGTCACCCTGACCGAACGAGAGCGGCGCGCCGGCGGCCACCCGCAGTTGTTCGCGGACGATGTCGATGCCGGTGACCATTTCGGTGACCGGGTGCTCGACCTGCACCCGGGTGTTGACCTCGAGGAACGAGAACTCCTCCCGGTCGAGGTCGACGAGGAACTCCACCGTGCCGGCGCCGACGTAGCCGAGTTCGCGTCCGATGGCCACCGCCGCGGCGGCGATTCGCTCCCCCATCGCCGATGGCACCGCGGAGGCCGGGGCCTCCTCGAGCACCTTCTGGTATCTGCGCTGCAACGAACAGTCGCGGTGGGCCAGATGAACGAGGTGGCCATGGGCGTCGGCCATCAACTGGACCTCGACATGGCGGGCGTGCTCGACGAATCGTTCGAGGTACAACCGTCCGTCGCCGAAGGCCGAGAGCGCCTCGTTCGAGGCGACCGTGAAACGCTCGGACAACTCGGCCTCGTCGGCCACCCTGACCATCCCTCGCCCGCCACCCCCGGCGGCTGCCTTGAGCAGCACGGGGAATCCGACGCGACCGGCGATCTGGGCGGCCTCGTGAGCGTCGGCGATGGCGTCGGAGCCGGCCCCAACCGGAACCCCGGCCAGTCGGGCGCACTCCCGAGCCGCCACCTTGTCGCCGCCGCGTCGGATGACCTCGGCGGGTGGGCCGACGAAGATCAGGCCGTTGTCGGCGCACGCCTCGGCCAGCGCCGGTTGTTCCGACAGGAAGCCGTAGCCTGGATGGACGGCATCGCACCCGGCGAGCAGCGCCCCGGCGACGATCTGGCCGACCCGGAGATAGCTCGACGCCGGACTCGGGGCACCGATGTGCACGACGTCATCGGCCAGGTGAGCGGCCCGCGAATCGACGTCGGCGTCGCTGACGGCGACGACGGCCGCCAACCCCTCGGCGTGGCAGGCACGAACGATCCGAACCGCGATCTCCCCACGATTGGCGATCAGCACCCGGCGGATCGGGCCGCGCATCACGCGGCACGGCCGCTCGTGTCGATGGCGAACAGGGGCTCATCCCGGTCGACCGCGACGCCGTCGCGGCCGAACACCGCGACCACCGTGCCGGCGGCTCCCGCCTTGACGTGGTTCATCAACTTCATCACCTCGACGATGCACAGCGTGGCGGTGGCATCGACGGGTTGCCCGACATCGGCGAACGGGGGCGCTCCGGGCTGCGGCGAACGCCAGAAGATGCCCGGCGATGGCGAACGAATGAGCAGCGCATCGGCGGGAATGTCGGCGAGGATCGACGACCCGCCCGGCGCCGGACCCTCCGGTTGCGGCTCGGGTCGAGCACTCGGCACGGGGTTGGCGGGGGCGTTGCTCGGGCCTCGTACGGCCCCGACCATCGACCCGGAGGCGACTGGATCGCCCGCGCTCAAGTGCACGCGAATCGAGCCGACCCGGACGTCGATCTCGGACCAGTTCGACTTTTCGAACGCCTCAATGACTCGCCGGATCGCATCACTGTCACCACTCAACGTCTTCACCCCCTTTCCCTGACGCCGATCAAAGCTGTCGATTCATCCTATGTCTGCACACCAGAAGGCCGCCCAACCGACCTCGCCTTTGGGGCAGAAGTCCAGACAGCGTGACAAGTTGGCACCACGCAATCACAGAAAGGTTGGGGACGACTGGCGAGATCCGGCATCATAGGGCCTGCAAACATTGGAGGTTTCGCCGTGAGCGTGACGAGTCAGGCGATCGAGGCAATTCGGGCGATGATCATCGACGGACGTCTCCGCGCCGGCGACCAACTCCCCCCCGAACAGGAACTCGCCGACGCCCTCGGGATCTCGCGTGGTTCGCTGCGGGAAGCGGTCCAAGCGCTCTCACATATCAAGGTGCTCGATGTCCGCCGCGGTGACGGCACCTACGTCAGCAGCCTGGAACCTCACGACCTGCTCTCCAGCATGGTGTTCGCCATCGATTTGGCGTCTGGCGACAGCGTCTACGACGTGTTGGAGGTCCGCCGACTTCTCTTTCCGCAGACCGCCGCCCTGGCCGCCCAACGGGTCACCGACGAGCAGCTCGACCGGCTCCGCGGCATCCTCGCCCGGCTCGAGGCGGCCAGCGACACCGATGACATCGTCGGGCTCCACGACCAGTTCGCCGACATCGTCGCCGAAGCCAGCCGCAACCCGTGGCTGACGCACATCCTGCGAGCTCTGCACCGCGCCGGCGACAGCGTGCGGCGCACCTGGCTGCACTCCGACCCGATCCTGCAGCCGATCTCGATCGCCTACCAGCGCCAGTTGCTGCGGGCACTCGAGAACCACGATGTGGAGATGGCCCGATCGGTCGCCACGGTCGCCGTCGAAGCCCGCCGCGAATGGCTCGACTACGTGCGCGAGCACAAGGAAGGGCCGCTGCCGATCCCCAAGGTTCCGTTGTGATCGACCCGCCGACCGGCGAACGACCCACCGAACGCCTTCTGGCCGGGGCACCGAACTTCCGCGACCTCGGCGAGCTCCGCACCGTCGACGGCCACACGATCCGCTCGGGGGTGTTGTTCCGCAGCAGCGGGCTCGAGGAACTCACCGCCGGCGATGTCGCCCGCCTCATCGACGACATCGGCCTGCGTACCGTGCTCGACCTCCGTTCGCATCACGACCACGAGGTTGCCGCACCACTGATCGGGACCGGGATCGAAGTCGTCAACACCCCCATCGCCCGCGCCGACGGAGCACCGACCGACGTCACCCGTCCGATGCGGCCCGATGGTCGCGTCGACATCCCCCTCGTCTACACGAAACTGCTCGACACGTCGGCCGAACGAGTCGCCGAGATCATTCACCGCCTGGTCAACGGAGCGACCCCGGCCGTGTTCCATTGCGTGTCGGGCAAGGACCGCACCGGAGTAGTCGCCGCCGTGCTACTCGAAGCCGTCGGTGTCACCCGCGACGAGATCGTCGCCGACTTCATGCGGACCGGGCCGGTGCTCGACGAACTGGTCGAGCAGTTGCGTCGGCGGCCCGCCTACGCCGAGATCGTCGATCAGCTGCCTCCGGGCACGCTCGATGTCGAGCCGGGGTACATCGCCGACTTTCTCGCCGGCATCGACGTCGACCACGGCGGCATACGGAATTGGCTGATCAACCGCGCCGGTGTCACCGCCGAGACGATCGACGCGCTTGGCGACCTCCTGGTCGGCTCCCGCCGGAACACCACTCGAGCCGACATCGGCACCAGCGAAGGGAATGCGGATGAGTTTTGACGAGTCCACGCGAGTGATCGAACTCAAGGAACGCCTCGTGGTGTTCATGGACGAGCACATCTACCCGAATGAGGCGACCTTCTTTCAGCAGTCGATGACCCTCGGACCGTGGGCCGTGTGGCCGATCGTCGAGGAGCTCAAGCCGCTGGCCCGCGCCGCGGGGTTATGGAACCTGTTCCTCCCTCACGGCGAACTCGGCGCCGGGCTGACCAACCTCGAGTACTCGCCGCTGTGCGAGGTGATGGGCCGTTCGCACCTGGCCCCCGAGGTGTTCAACTGTTCGGCGCCCGACACCGGCAACATGGAGGTGCTCGCCCGCTACGGCACGCCCGAGCACCAGCAACAATGGCTGGCTCCGTTGCTCGCCGGGGAGATCCGCTCGGCGTTCGCGATGACCGAGCCCGACGTGGCGTCGAGCGACGCGACCAACATCTCCACGTCGATCGCCCTCGACGGCGACGAGTACGTGATCAACGGTCGCAAGTGGTATACGACGAACGCCACCGATCCGCGCTGCCAGATCTTGATCCTGATGGGTAAGACCGACCCGGAGAACCCGAACCGCCATCTGCAGCAGTCGATGATCCTGGTCCCCAAGGACACGCCGGGCGTCACCGTTCTCCGGCCGTTGTCGGTCTTCAACTTCTATGGCATGCCCGACCGGGCGTCGGAGGTCTCGTTCGACAACGTTCGGGTTCCGGTGTCGAACATGCTGCTCGGGCCCGGACGGGGGTTCGAGATCGCCCAAGGCCGCCTGGGCCCCGGCCGGATCCACCACTGCATGCGCCTCATCGGTCTCGCCGAACGGGCGCTGGAGATGATGTGTCGACGCACCGAACACCGGGTGACCTTCGGCCGGCCGGTGTCGACCCGGACGGTGACCCTCGAGCGCATCGCGGACGCCCGCATCGCCATCGAGCAGTGCCGACTGCTCACCTTGAAGACCGCCCATTTGATGGACACCGTCGGCAACAAGGCGGCCCGCCAGGAGATCGCGATGATCAAGATCGCCGTCCCCACCATGGCCTGCCAGGTGATCGACAACGCCATTCAGGCCTTCGGAGGAGCCGGCGTCAACAACGACTTCGGCCTCGCCGCGGCGTATGCGACGGCCCGCCTGCTGCGCATCGCCGACGGTCCCGACGAGGTGCATCGCAACCAACTCGGCCGGCTCGAAGTGGCCCGCCACGCCGGCAAGGGACCGATCGAGCCGCACAATGTCTTCGCCCCCGAGTGGGGATGACCGCCGCGGTCCAAGGGCCGCCAGTGACCAACGCCGATGAGGGGATGAACTTCATGGAACCATTGTTCGAGACACCGTTGCTGCCCCACATGCTGGCCCAGTGGCTGGAGCGCCGGGAAGACGAGCCGTGCCTCGATCTCGGTGGTGTGATCGCTACCTACGCCGATGTGAGACACCAGGCCAGCCGGATGATTCAGGCGCAAAGGACCGTCGGGCTCGGGCAGGGCAGCCGGGTGTCGGTGCTCTCCAAGAACCGTCCCGAGGTGCTCTCCAACATCGCAGCCTCGTTCATCAACGGCTGTGTGCTGACCCCGTTGCATCCCATGGGATCGCTCGACGATCACGCCTACGTGCTCGGCGACTCCGAGTGCGAATGCCTGATCTTCGACGGGCGGTACTTCGGCGAGCGGGCTCGTGAACTGCAGGCACAGTATCCGGGGGTGCGGTTGCTCTCCTTCGGACCGTCCTCGGTGGGTGACGACTACCTGGCGATGGCCGAGGCGTTCGATCCGCAAACCCTGGTACCGGCCGACGTCCACCCCGAGGACCTTGCCACGATCGTCTACACCGGTGGTACGACCGGCCGCCCGAAGGGTGTCTTGATGCCCCACCGGGTGTGGGCGGCGATGACGATGATCCAGCTGTCGGAGTGGGAGTTCCCCGACGAACTGCGGATGCTGGTCGTCACCCCGCTGTCGCATGCGGCGATGTCGCTGTGTGCGCCGGTGCTGGCCCGAGGCGGCAGTTTCACGGTGCTCGAAGCCTTCGACCCCGAGGACTTCCTGCGCACGGTCACCACCAAGCGGATCACCGCGGCGATGGTCGTGCCGGTGATGCTCTACGCGCTGCAGGCCTGCCCGTCGTACGCCACGGCCGATGTGTCGAGCCTCGAAACGGTGTTCTACGGGGCGTCGCCGATGAGTCCGGCCAAGCTGGCCGCGGCGATCGCACACTGGGGGCCGATCTTCTTCCAGTTCTACGGCCAGACCGAGGCGCCGATGGTGCTCGCCCACCTGAAGAAGGGCGAGCACGACCTGACCAAGCCCGAGCGGTTGGCGTCGTGCGGGCGGTCGACGCCGTGGATGCATGTCGCCCTGCTCGACAGCGACTGCCAACCGGCAAAACCGGGTGAGACCGGGGAGATCTGCGTGCGCGGGCCGCTGGTGATGCACGGCTACAAGGACCGCGACGACGAGACCCAGGTGGCGCTCGAGGGTGGTTGGCTGCATACCGGCGACGTCGGCCGGCTCGACGACGACGGCTTCCTCCACATCGTCGACCGCACCAAGGACATGATCATTTCCGGCGGCTTCAACGTGTTTCCCAAGGAGGTCGAGGACGTGTTGACCACCCACCCGGCCGTGTCGGTGGCGATGGTCATCGGCGTGCCCGACGACAAGTGGGGCGAGGCGGTCAAGGCCGTCGTCGTGCTGGCGCCCGGGCACGAGCCGAGCGACGCGTTGACCCTCGAGCTGCAGTCGTCGGTCAAGCAGGCCAAGGGTTCGATGCAGTCACCAAAGTCGATCGACTACGTCGACGAGATCCCGCTGACGCCGGTCGGCAAACCCGACAAGAAGCGCCTCCGCGCCGCGTACTGGGGCGATTCCGGCCGCGCCGTCGGGTAAGCCGGGCACAACGCCATTCCCCGCACCCCACGTTGCGGGTAGGGCCTGCTTCAGGAGTTGCGGGCCTACAAGCGGACGGCATGACGGGCGTGTCGGTCAGCAGCTCCTGATCGCCGCGACGACCTCGCCGAGGGCGGCCAGGGAGTGGCCGCTGACGAACTCGTCGACCCACGGCAGAGCGATGGCCATGCCCCCGACGAGGGGTTGATAGTCGGCGCGTTGCTTGCGGGGATTGACCCACACGATGCGATGAGCGAGCCGGGAGAGGCGTTCCATCTCTCGACCGAGCAGCGCGACGTCGCCGCCCTCCCAGCCGTCCGAGACGATCACGATGATCGATCCTCGACCCACGCCTCGTCGGGCATGGAGGTCGTTGAACGCCCGCAGGGCCTCGCCGATGCGGGTGCCACCCGACCAGTCGGGGGCCTGGGCCATCGCTTTGGCGAGCGCCTGAACCGGGTGTTGCAGCGCCAGTGGCCTGGTCAGGCGGTGGAGCTGGGTGGCGAACACGAACGCCTCGGCCCCGATCGCCCGGACGGCCGAGTGGAGCAGGTACAGATACGCCCGGCCGTAGGACTCCATCGAACCCGAGACATCGGCGATCAAAACGACTCGACGGGGCCGCGACCGCCGACGACGACGCACCCGGTTGACCGGATCTCCTCCGGTGCGTTGGGCGGCACGCAGCGTTGCCCGTAGATCCACATCGCGGCCCAACGAGTGGACTCGGGTTCGCCGACTCCGGCGTTGAGGCGGGTCGAGGCGGAATGCGCCCATCAGCACCTGCAGGCGCTCCAGTTCCCCGGGGGTGCACATGCCGAACGCCTTGGTCGACAGGCGCTCATCGGCACTTGCCGCGGCGAGTACGCCGTCCTGGTCGCTCATCTCCCCATCGCCCGACTCGCCCGAGCCGGGCATTCCAGGCTGCGACTCGCCGCCTGAGGCTCCCTCGGGCGTGTCCTTTTCGGAGATGGGGACCGGCGATCCGACGGCCTGGTCGACGGCGCGGACATCGGTACGTTCGGGTTGCGTTCGGTGTCGACGCCGTCGAACAGACCGCGAAAGACCTGTTCAAAGGTCCGGTCGAAGACGTCGAAGTGAGCGCGGTCGGGAACCAGGGTGACCCGGGCCAACCAGTACAGCTCGTCGGTCCGCGCCGGCCGGGCGATCGCCACCGATTCGGCAAACCGGCCCGCAGCAGACGGGGTGACCGGGACTCCAGCGGCATGAAGCAGGAATCCGAAGCGGCCGACCACCTCGGCCAGGTCGACGTCGGCCAGCGCTACCCGGGCGCCAGGAGCCGCCAACTCAGCCACCAGCGCCGGTGGCGACCCATTCGAGCCCGCGTTCGGCGGCCACGGCGGCATCCTCGCGGTACTTGAGCACCGACCCCAACGTCAGGCCGGCCGTCTCGGCGGTGAGCACATCGATGCCCAAGGCCTGCAACGCCGAGACCCAACCGATCGCCTCGGCGATGCCGGGAGCCTTTTGGACGTCGAGTGAGCGCAAGCGGCCGACCGCCGCGCCGACCTGCTCGCCAAGCGCGGTGCTCGCCGCAGGGACCCGGCGGCGGATGATGGCGATGGCCCGATCGAGCGGCGGGTAGTCGATCCAGTGATAGAGGCACCGACGCTTCAACGCATCGTGCAGGTCACGGGTGCGGTTCGAGGTGAGGATCACAATCGGCGGATGGACAGCGTGCACCGTGCCCAACTCGGGGATCGTCACCGCCGACTCGGCCAACATCTCGAACAGGAACGCCTCGAACTCATCGTCGGCCCGGTCGATCTCGTCGATCAACAACACCGCCGGCCGCGGACCCGGATGGCGCAACGCCTGCAGCAACGGTCGTTCCACCAGGTAGTCGGCGGTGAACAGGCTCTCTTCTGACCGCGCGGAAGCCGCGACGGCCGACGTTTCGGCCAGGCGGATGGCGAGCAGTTGCCGTTGATAGTTCCACTCGTACAGCGCTTCGGAGGCGGTGATGCCCTCGAAACACTGCAGGCGGATCAGCGGGGTGTCGAGCATCGCGGCCAGGGCCTTGGCCGCCTCGGTCTTGCCGACCCCGGCCTCACCCTCCAGCAGCAGTGGCTGGGGCAGCCGCACCGCGCAAAACAGGGCGGTTGCCAGCCCAAGGTCGGTGAGATAGCCCGCCTCATCGAGCCGCGCCACCAACGCAGCGGTATTCGGAATCACATCGGCGAGCGGCAGCATCAGGCGGAAGGTAGGGCGACGAGGTACGCGGTGGGGTTGTTGGCGAAGGCCCGCAGACAACCGCTGCCGCAGAACCAGAACCGGTGCCGTCGTGGTCGAGATGAAGCGACGACTCGACGGCGACGACGGTCATCCCGCAGACCGGGTCGAGCCCGGTGGCCAACGAGGACGGGGCCATCCTCGGCCACGGTACGACCCGATGGGCGGGGACGGCAGGCGACGATCTCGGCGAGGATCGACATGGCGATCTCCTGCGGGGTGCGGGCACCAATGTCGAGTCCTGCCGGGGTGCGCACCTGGGTCTTCATCGAACCGCAGATGTCGAGCGACCCGACAACGGATTCGCCTCGTTTGCGGCTGGCGACGAGCCCGACGTACGGCACTCCAGCGCGCAGCGCCGCGGTCAGCGCTTCGGTCTCGTCTCGGCCGTGGGACGCGACGACGAGCGCCGCAGTGTCGGCGGGCAACGGATCGTCGTAGGCCCCTACGTCGTAGCCGAGTGGGCCGCACGAGCGCGAACAGCGCCCGCGCAACGGGGTGTCGCCCCGACCACGGCGACGTACGGCGCCGGGCGTTGCGGCTCAAGGAAGATCTCCAAGGTTCCCCCCGACAAGCAGGGGTTGTGCACCGCTCAGCTTGCCGCCCTGGGCGGGTTCGGGCACGGGGCTGACACGCAGGAGCAACGACTCCCCCGAGTCGAGCAGCGCCAGCGATTGAGCACGCACCGTCGACTCGGCGCAGTCCCCGCCGACGAACCCCTCGATGGTGCCATCGGCCAGGATGATCGCCTCGTCGCCAGGCTTGGCCGACGTCGGCCGCTCGGCCAACACCACTCGGGCATGAACGAACGGCACGCGCAGCCGCCGCAGTTCGCCGGCCCGCTCAGTCAGATCGGGGTTACTCATCGCTTGCTCCTCGGAACCCGTTGATACAAAGATGCAGACATTGTGGTGCTGCCGACCGCGGACACCCCCCGGAACGCGCGGCCGACAGCAGATTCACAACGGCCTACTCGTAGGCGAGATCGGTGCGGGGCGGACGGCCCTGCATCGCCATCCACACCTGGGCCGGGGTCAACGGCATGTCGGCATGCTTCACGCCGAACGGCTTGAGCGCATCGATCACGGCGTTGACGACCGCGGGCGGCGAGCCGACCGTGGCCGATTCGCCGACGCCCTTGACGCCGAGCGGGTGATGCGGCGACGGGGTCACCGTTTCCCCGAGCTCGAAGGTCGGCACCTCCATCGACGTCGGCAGCAGGTAGTCCATGAACGAACCACCCAGGCAGTTGCCGTCGGTGTCGAAGGCGATCGTTCTGCATCAGCGCCATGCCGATGCCGTCGGCCAGACCACCGTGGACCTGGCCTTCGACGATCATCGGGTTGATCCGCGGGCCGCAGTCGTCGACGGCGATGAACCGGCGGACCTTGACCTCGCCGGTACCGGCGTCGAGATCGACGACACAGATGTAGGCCCCGAATGGATAGGTCAGGTTCGGCGGGTTGTACACGCAGGTCGCGTCGAGATGACCCTCCACGCCATCGGGTAACTCCAGCGACGAGTGCGAGAGCATGGCGATCTCTTGGATCGTCTTGCCCTGCTCGGCGAGTCGCCCTTCACCGACCAGCGGCCGTGGTTCCATTCGAGGTCGTCGGGCGAGCACTCCAGCGCCGCCGCGGCGACGATGCGAGCCTTGGCCCGCACCCGCTGCGACACCACCGAAGCAGCGGCACCCGAGACCGGCGTGGAGCGCGAGCCATAGGTACCGAGACCGAACGGGGTGTTGTCGGTGTCACCGTGGATGACCTCGACATCTTCGGGCGGGATGCCGAGCTCGTGGGCGACGATCTGGGCGAACGTCGTCTCGTGGCCCTGGCCCTGGGTCTGCACCGACAGGCGGATCTGCGCCTTACCCGTCGGGTGAATCCGCAGCTCACAGCCATCGGCCATACCGAGACCGAGGATGTCCATGTGCTTACTTCGGCCCGGCGCCGACCCCTTCGGTGAAGAACGAGAGGCCGATGCCCATGTACTCACCGCGGGCCCGCTTCTCGGCCTGCTCCTTGCGGAGATCGTCGTAGCCGGCGATCCGCATCGCTTCCGTCAACGCGGCCGGGTAGTTACCCGAGTCGTACTCCCAGCCCGTGGGCGTGGTGTACGGGAACTGCTCGGGCTGCAGCAGGTTCTTCATCCGCAGCTCGGCCGGGTCCATGCCCAGCTCGTCGGCCAAGCGGTCGATCAACCGCTCGATCAGGTACACCGCTTCGGTGATCCGGAACGAGCAGGCATACGCCACGCCGCCCGGAGCCTTGTTGGTGTAGACGCCGGTGACCTTGCAGTGGGCCGCCGGGTAGTCGTACGAACCGGTGAAGATGTGGAACAGACCGGCGGGCAACTTCGACGGCTGAGCCGTGGCGTTGAATGCCCCATGGTCGGCGAGCACGTCGGTGCGGACGCCCTGGATCTTGCCGTCTTTCGTCGCGCAGATCTCGCCGTGCATGTGATAGTCACGGGCAAAGCCGGTGGTCATCAGGTTGGACGAACGATCTTCCATCCACTTGACCGGCTTCTTGGTGACGATCGAGCCGACCACCGCGAGCACGTAGCCCGGATACACCGGCACCTTGTTGCCGAAGCCGCCACCGATGTCGGGCGAGATGACCTGGATCTTCTGCTCGGGAATGCCTGCGACCAGGGCATACACCGTGCGGTGGGCATGAGGCGCCTGGCTGGTGATGTAGGCGACGAGCTTGCCCGTCACCGGGTCCATATAGGCCAGCGAGCCACAGGTCTCCATCGGGGCCGGGTGCGACCGCGGGTAGAGCATGTCGAGGCTGATCGACACGTCGGCGGCAGCAAAGGCGGCGTCGGTCTTGGCCGAGTCGCCGGCCTCCCAGTCGAAGATGTGGTTGGTCTTCTTCTCGCGCTCGTCGCGCACCAATGGGGCACCTTCGTCGAGCGCCTTCTTGGCGTCGATCATCGGGTCGAGCGGCTCGTATTCGACGTCGATCAGCTCGAGCGCGTCACGTGCCGAGTACTTGTCCTCGGCGATGACGAAAGCCACTTCCTGGCCCTGGAAGCGGACCTTGTCGGTGGCCAACACGGCCTGCACGTCGCCCGACATGGTAGGCATCCACGCCAACCCGAGGGTTTCGAGCAGCGCGCCGGTGATGACGGCCTTGACCTTCGGATGGGCCTCGGCCGCGGAAGTGTCGATCGACACGATTCGGGCGTGGGCATATGGGCTGGCCAACATGGCCCCGAACAACATGCCCGGCAGGGTGATGTCGTCGAGGTAGTTGCCCTGGCCGCGCAGGAAGCGCACGTCTTCCTTGCGGATCATGCGGCCGAAGCCGATCGGGTTGCCCGCGGCGGAAACCGGGACCTCGTTCTCCACGGCGGTCATGCCGACACCTCCTGGTGTGTCGCGGCCCATTGGATGGACTTGACGATGTTGTCGTAGCCGGTGCAGCGGCACAGCTGGCCCGAGATCGCCTCGCGAATCTCATGCTCCGACGGGTCGGGGTTCTCGGCGAGGAGGGCCTTGGCGACCATCATCATGCCGGGGGTGCAAAACCCGCACTGCAGGCCGTGGCACTCCATGAAGCCCTGCTGAACCGGGTCGAGCCCGGCAGCGGTTTCCATGCCTTCGATGGTGTCGACGGTGCGACCGTCGGCCATCACACCAAGGACGGTGCAGGCCTTGACAGGCTTGCCGTCGAGGTGCATGACGCACGCCCCACAGTTGGACGTATCGCAGCCCCAGTGGCTGCCGGTGAGGCCGAGATTGTCGCGCACGACGTGGATGAGCAGCTCGCGCGGCTCCACCTCGGCGCTCCTCGGCTCACCGTTGACGGTGATGTTGATTTCCATATCAGTTCCCCCCTCGGGCCCGAGCGATGGCGCTGCGCAGCGCCCGCTTGGTCAGTTCTCCGGCGAGATGCCGTTTGTATTCCGCCGGGCCGCGCTGGTCGGTCGACGGGTTGGACAGCTCGGCGGCGAGGGCGCCGGCGGCTTCGATGTTTGCTTCGGTCGCCGGCTTGCCGATGAGGGCTTCTTCGGCGGCGGGGGCGCAGAAGTGCTTGGCACCAACGGCTGTCAGGCCGATACCGACGTCGGTGATCGTGTCACCGTCGAGCCAGACACAGGCCCCGGCGGCGGCCACGGCCCAGTCACCGGCGCGGCGCTCGACCTTGGCATAGGCACTGCCGCCACCGGGGCGAATCGGCAGGCGGACCTCGGTGATCATCTCGGCGTCACCGACGACGGTCTGGTACGGGCCGTCGTGGATGTCACGAGCGGCAACGGTGCGCGTGCCGCCCGAGCCGACGATCACGATCGAGCCGCGTGCGGCCGAGAACACGGCCGAGAGGTCTTCGCTCGGGTCGGCCTGGCCGATCGAGCCGCCGACGGTGCCGCGGTTGCGGACCACCGGGTCGGCGATGACGCGCTCGGCGTCGTGAAGGATGCGGTAGTGCTCACCGGCGACTCCGGATGAGAGCAGATCGGCGTGGCGAGTCATTGCCCCGATGCACAGCTCGTTGCCCTCGATACGAACGTACGAAAGCGTGTCGACCAGGTCGTTGATGTCGATGAGATGTTCTGGGCGGGCGAGGCGCAGCTTCATCATCGGGAGCATCGAGTGCCCTCCGGCGACGAGGCGAGCCTCGGGCCCCAGTTGTTCGAGTAGTGCAACGGCGTGTGAAACGCTCGTCGCCCGTTCGTAGCCGAACGGTGCAGGTGTCTGCATCGGCCCCCCTTTGCAGCGGCGATTGGCCTCGGCCTCGCGGCCGCGACATGGATATGGGTTCTCCCCGGGGCGCAGTCTCCAGGTGACCAGCGTCACCGTCAACCTGCCGATAATGGTTCCCTTATCGACTATCGCTCTGGGCGTCTACGCTTCACGCTGTGACCCTCAACCAGCTCAAGGTCTTCGTGTTGGTGGTCCGTCTCGGCTCGTATCGCGCCGCCGCCAATGCCCTCGGCGTCAGCGAGCCGGCCGTGTCCCAGGCGATCACGGCTCTGCGCCAGTCATTGGGAGACCAGCTGTTGAGCAGGGGAAATACCGGTATCGATCTCACCCCGGCCGGGCAGCGGATCGTCGGGCTCGCGTCGCAGATGGTCAACCTTGCCGTCGAGGCCGAGAGCGCCGTTCGCCAGGCCCAAGGCGGGCCTGAGCTGCTCCGCGTCGTCGCTACTGCGACCCCCGGCGACGCGATCGCACCTGCCCTCCTGCAGGCATTCATGCTTCGCTCGGCGCAGGTCGAGGCCACCTTGGGGATCGCCACCACCGATGAGATGGGTGCATTGCTCGCCGAACGACTCACCGATGCGGCGATCGGGCCGCGACTCGCCGGCACCCAGCATCCGGGGGTGATCAGCGATCCGTTGATGCGCTACCGCCTGTTGATCGTCGCCGGTCTGACCCATCCGCTGACCAGGTCGGCAGGATCGATCCGACAACGCCAACTGGCAGATCACCACTGGCTCGTGGACCCGAGCGGCACCGACCCACTCAGCGATGTCGGACAGCTGCTCACCCGCCTTGGAGTTCCCGCCGAGCAGGTCACGGTCTTCCCCAATCAGCGTTTGGCCTGGGCGGCCGCCGCCAACGGGGACGGCATCGCTCCGGCGGTCGAACACCTTTTCAGTCGTAAGGAGCGCCCGGTCGCGGTGCTTGCCGTGGAAGGCCTTCCGCTCGACCTCTTCTGGCATATCAACACCCTGGCGGCCGACCGGCGAACCCCGGCGGTGGGTCGACTTCTGCGCTACTTGTCGTCGCCAGACTCGATGCAGGCCATGTTCCGAGCCGATGGCCGCGTTCCCGCATCGAAGTTCAAACCCCCGGTCTACGTCACCATCTGGAGTTGATCCGACACGGCCGGATGGCTTGGCGAGGGTCTACGGCGTAGCCTTGTGGGTGTCATGGCTACCGCGACTGCTCCCACCGTGCTCCCTAGCGCCAACGACCAGTGTTGGTGTGGGAGCGGACGTAAATACAAGCGCTGCCACAAGCAGCTCGAGGGCCGCATCACCCCCCACGAGGTGAGTCCCTACCGGCCGGTGCCGCCGCACATCAATCGGCCGACCTACGCCGATTCGGGCCACCCGATCCGCTGGGAAGAACCGCGGATCAAGACCCCCGAGATCATCGAGCGGATGCGCCGCGCCGGTCGTATCGGCGCCGAGATCCTCGCCCTCGCCGGGCAGATGGTCGCCCCGGGCGTGACCACCGACGAGATCGACGCCTACGTCCATCAGCTGTGCATCGACCGCGACGCCTACCCAAGCCCACTGAACTACAACGGGTTCCGCAAGAGCGTCTGCACCTCGGTCAACGAGGTCATCTGCCACGGCATCCCCGACTCGCGTCCGCTGCAAGACGGCGACATCATCAACCTCGATGTCACCGCCTTCGTCGGCGGAGTGCACGGCGACACCAACGCGACCTTCACCGTTGGCGAGGTCGATCCGGCCAGCAAGGCACTGATTGACGTCACCGAGGAGTGCATGTGGCGCGGCATCGAGGCCGTGATTCCCGGCCGTCCGGTGAGCGATATCGGCCGGGCGATCGAGGCCGCCGCCCGCAAGGGGCGCTACGGCGTGGTGCGCAGCTTCGTCGGACACGGCATCGGCGAGCAGTTCCACACCGACCTGCAGATCCTCCACTACTACGACTCCCGCTCGACCACGTTGATGCGCCCTGGTATGACCTTCACCATCGAGCCGATGATCACGATCGGCTCGTGGCAGCACCGCCTGTGGGCCGACGGCTGGACCGCGGTGACCGCCGACGGCAAGCGCACCGCCCAGTTCGAACACACCATCCTGGTCACCGACAAGGGCGCCGAGGTCCTCACCGGCGGGGTTGGGGCGGCGTCGCCCTTCGCGCCCTGGACTCGGTAGACCCCCAGCGCCATCGCCTGAAGGTCGACCGCGGTACGGTCGAGCACTATGGCCGACCTGTGGATCTCCAACGTTCGACTCGGTAGCTCCCCGACCACAACTGACCTGGTGATCCACGGCGGCAGAGTCGCCTCTGTCGACACCCCACCGGTCGATTGGGTTGGCCCGCATATTGACGCGGGCGGACACCTGGCCATCCCCGGCCTGGTCGATGGGCATGCCCACGTCGACAAGACGCTGTGGGGACTACCGTGGCGTTCGCATACCGGCGGCGACACTCTGGCGTCACTGATCGAGAACGGCCGCGTGGCCCGTGCTGAGCTGCCACCCACCGCCGAGCGGGCCGCGGCGATCTTCGAGACGTACGTCGCCAACGGCACATCGATGATCCGCACCCATGTGGACGTCGATCTCGTCAACGGCGTCAACGACGTCGCCGCGGTCGCCGAAGTTGCCGCACGGTTCCGCGACCGACTCGATGTGGAGATCGTCGCCTTCCCCCAGAGCGGGATGCTGGTCTCCCCCGGGGTCGCCGACCTGCTCGACGCCTCCGTCAGCGCGGGGGCGTCACTGATCGGCGGCATTGATCCGGCCGGGTTCGACGGCGACCCGGTGCGGCATCTCGACACGATCTTCGCCATCGCCGACCGCCAGGGCTGCGGGGTTGACCTGCATCTGCACGACGAGGGAACGCTTGGTCGGTGGGAGATGGGCCTGGTCGTCGAACGGACCAAAGCCCTCGGGCTGCAGGGCAAGGTCACCGTGTCGCACGCGTTCTGCCTGTGCGATGGCGACCCGGCGATCGATCCGTTGTTGGAGCAACTCGCCGAGCAACGGATCGGCCTCGCGACAGTCGCCCCGAACACGGTCGAGCCACTGCCGTTCAACCGCATCGTCGAACTCGGCATCGGGCTGTGCCTCGGCCAGGACGGCGTGTGCGACTTGTGGTCACCGTGGGGTGACGCCGACATGCTCGCCCGGGCCGGGTTGATGGCCTGGCGATCCGACTTCCGCCACGACCACGACATCGAGTTCTGCCTCGACATCGCCACCACCCGCGGCGCCGCGGCGCTGGGCATCACCGATCACGGGCTGCACGTCGGCGGCCGGGGTGACCTGGTGATTGTCGACGCCGCCCATCCAGCCGAAGCCGCCGCCCGACACCCACCGCGCACGCTGGTGATCAAACGTGGTTCGGTCGTCGCCGGCCCCGCGCCGACTGGTCAACGCCGGCTCTGAAGCGCGGACCTCACTCGATCAGCGTCGGCTTTCGACCCGGGCCATCCACCACTCGAACAGCCCGAACGCCACGGCATCGTCAAACGCATAGGCGTCGAGTACCGCCTGACCGCACGCGGCGAGATCACCGGCGCGCAGCGATTCGACCGCTGTTTCAACGGGCCCCGCGGGCAAGGGAAGCCGGGCGAGCACCGCGGCCGGAACCCGAATCGCCGTCGCCGACATGCCGCTACCGGCCATCTGGGTGGCCAACCAGGCCGAGGCGTAGGGCGACGTCAGCAGCGCGGCGATCTCCCACACTCGATCGGGTTCGGCGGGAACCACCGAGACGACGGGTACTCCTGGCAGCCAGGCCCCGATCGGGTCGGCGACGGCCTCAATCACCTTGGTCTGGCTGGCCACCAACACCTTGGGCACGAGCCGCCGAGCCGCCCAGCCTTGGAGCACGGGACTCAACCGAGCGAGATCGACGCGCGGCGCGGCGTACGGCTGTTTGGCGAAGCGGGTTGGCCGATCACCCCACCAGCACCGGCCGGGGTCGATCAGACCGCTGGTGACCAACGGTGGGCCGTCCATGTCGTCACCTACCGCGCCGACCATGCCGTAGTACTGATCGCGGAAGTCGGCGGTAACCGTGGCGATGTCACCGAGGGTCCGCGTATTTGTCACCCCGGGCAGGTCGGGGACGCCGAGTTGGTCGCGGATCAACGCCGACCATCCCTCATCACCGCGTATCTCGTGGCCACCAAGATCGGGCTGGGCGATGAAGCTTGTCCCAATCGAACGACGGATCGGTCGGCTACGAGCCCCCGGTCGGGTCAAGCCGATGGCACACGTCCGCACCTGTGCATCGAACACCGACTTTGGCGACCACCAGAACCAACTCAGATCGGCCTGATCGAGCACCTTCGAACGGATCGGCCCGGCGTCGCGTGTGGCGATCAACGAGAGCGGGAGCACGAGTCCGACTCGCCCTCCATCGGGACGGCGCCAGTTCGGTGGCGAGCGCCAGGAACTCCGCCGCGGCGTCGGCATATGCACCGCCCCCGAACGTCGACTTCCCACCGCGCGATGTCACCGCCGACATCTGCGAAAGAAACGGCGGATTGCCGATGACCAGGTCGAATCGCTTCGATCCCCACTTGCGCGTCAACGCGTCGGCGCACACGATCGTCGCCTGACCGTTGAAAGCACGGCGGGTCGACTGGGCCGTCGCCCGGTCGATGTCGACGCCGGTCAGTTCGGCCGAGACTCCCCGCGCGGCCAGCTGTTTCGCGGCCTCGACCAGGAACCGGCCGTCGCCACAGGCGGGGTCGAGCACCCGCACCACTGAGCCCGGCGGAACGTCGGTCGGGAGGACCGCGGCGAGGACCGCCGTCACCAACGGCGACGGGGTGTACCACGCGCCGAGCTGTTGGCGTCGGACCGGATGGATGTCCGACGGGTCCATCTCACTAGCGTCGCGCATGTGGCCGATCGGTACATCACCTTCAGCCGGGATGAGTGGGCGGATCTGCGAGCAGCAACGCCCCTGACCCTGCGCGAAAAAGATCTCGAAGCGATGCGCGGGATCAACGAACGTATCGATCTCGATGAGGTGAAGGCGGTCTACCTGCCGCTCACCCGGCTGCTCAATCTGTACGTGAGCGCAACCCAAAACCTGCACCGGGTGTCGGCGACCTTCCTCGGCACCATCGCCCCCAAAGTGCCCTACGTCATCGGCGTGGCCGGCAGTGTGGCCGTGGGCAAGAGCACCTTCGCCCGCATCCTGCAGTCGCTCTTGTCGCGCTGGCCCGACCACCCGCAGGTCGATCTGGTGACCACCGACGGATTCCTCTACCCCAACGCCGTGCTCAACGAACGCGGGATCATGAACCGCAAGGGTTTTCCCGAGAGCTACGACACCAGGCGGCTGCTGCAGTTTCTGCGGGAGCTGAAATCAGGCGAGCCCGAGACCCGCGCTCCGGTGTACAGCCATGTCGTCTACGACATCGTCGAGGGTGAGGAGATCGTCGTGCGCCGCCCCGACATTTTGATCCTCGAAGGTCTCAACCTGCTGCAGGTGGGGCTCGACTCGACGGAGTTCGTGTCGGACTACTTCGATTTCTCGATCTACGTCGATGCCGACGAGGAGGCCATCGAGGGTTGGTACATCGACCGGTTTCTCAAGCTGCGCGAGACGGTGTTCCAAGACCCCGAGAGCTTCTTCCAACACTTCGCCGGCCTCACCCACGAGCAGGCGGTAGCGACGGCGAGAAGCATCTGGCGTGATATCAACGGCAAGAACCTGGCGCAGAACATCGCCCCAACTCGCGACCGCGCCTCACTTGTGTTGCGTAAAGGTGTCGATCACCGCGTCACCGACGTCCACCTGCGCAAGCTGTAGCGAACAGGTCAAGCCGGTCAGCCCGGGCGGCCGACCATGCCATCACGGACTTTTGACCAGTTCACCGTGGAGATCTTGACGACGTCGCCGGTGCGGGGCGCGTGGATCATCTGGCCGTTGCCGATGTACATCGCCACATGGCCGACGGGGTTTCGGTAGAAGATCAGGTCGCCGGGTTGTGCCTGGTCGGCCGGAACCTGCGGGAGCATCTCGAACTGGGCCTTGGAATAGTGCGGCAACGACACGCCGGCTTGCCCCCACGCCCATGCCGTCAGCCCCGAGCAGTCGAAGCTCACCCCCGGATTGGCGGTGGCGTACCTGTACGGCACACCCAACTGGCTCATCGCCGCCTCGACCGCTCCCGAGGCTCCCGGCGATGGGGCCGGCACATTCGCTCCGGCCCGGGGCTTCGGCGGCTCGGGCTCGGGTTGGGGTTCGGGCTCCGGAGCCGGAGCGGGGTCGGCAGGGGCCGGGTCGGCAGGGGCCTCGATCGGGGTCGGATCGGCGGGCACCTCGGCCGGAGTTGGATCGCCTTGAGCTGGGTCGGGCGCGGCCTCGACCGGAGCTTGGGGAGCCGGTGCGCCACCCGGCGTCGCCGCACCGCGGGCCGGTGCCACCGCCACCGGTGCTGCCTGAACTCTGGGGGTTGAGCGAACCTGCGATGCCCGAGTTGCCGCCGCGGCCCGCTCGGCCTCGGCCTCGCGACGGCGTTGCTCGGCAACGATCGCCTGACCGAGCTTCGCTTGCGCGCTCTCACGCAGCTGCTCGTACTGCGCCGTCTTCTCCTCGACCGCGGCCTGCTGTTCCGTGGCCAGTTCGATCGCCCGTTCGACCCGCGTCTGCTTCGCCTTGCGCTGGGCGCGGGCCTTGTCGAGGTCGTGATTGGCCGCTTCGAACTCGTCGATCGACGACGTGCTCGCCGAGGCGGTGAGTTCGAGATAGACGCTGCGTTCGGTGGCGTCGTTGACCGTTCCGCTCGACACGAGCAGGGTGCCGAGGCCGCCAGCCTGATCACCTCGCACGAACACGTCCATGGCGAGGGCACCGACGGCGGTCTGCAGCGACCCGATCTGGGTCTCCATGACGACGATCTTCTGGTCGAGATCGGCGACCTCGGCCTGCACCACTTCGAGGTCGGCCTGCGCTTCCTCATACTGCTCGCCGAGCCGGACCGCGTCATCGCTGAGCCGCTCGAGCTCGTCGACGATCTGCTCGACCTGCCGCCGTGCATCGTCGACCGACTGGGCCCCGGCTGCCCCTGGCGTCATGCCAAAGATCGCCGCGACAGCAACAATCACCGCAATTCCTCGAACCCGCACGCTCACAATCGACGATTCTATGTCATTTGTTACGGACATATGTCATCTTCGCCGCGATTGTGACAAAAATCGTGGCCGCGAGTTCAGCGTCCAGCGAGCCATCCGGGCAGCGCGGTGATCGAGGCCAGTTCAGGGACCGTTCCGTCGTGCTCAGCGTGCTCGGCTCCCCACAGGAACTCATAGGGGATATGCACCGCTGCGCCCCCGATCGCCAACACGGGCAAGACGTCGGATTTCACCGAGTTGCCGACCATCACGAACGCCTCCGGGTTGATCTGGTGACGCCGCAACACCCGCCGGTACGCCTCGGGGTGTTTCTCGCTGACGATCTCGATGGCGTGGAAGTGAGATTCAAGGCCGCTTTGCATCACCTTGGTCTCCTGATGGAGCAGGTCGCCCTTGGTGATCAGCAACAAGCGATGGCTACCGGCTAACTCGGCGACGACGTCGGCCACCCCGTCGAGCAATGTGACCGGCTTGCGCATCAACTCTCGGCCGAGGTCGACCACCCGGGCCAGTTCACTCGACGGAATCGACCCGGCGGTCATCTCGACCGCGGTTTCGATCATCGAGAGCGTGAATCCCTTGACCCCATAGCCGAAGACCTCAAGGTTGACGTGTTCGACGGCCAGAAGGCGCGTCTCGATGTCGTCGCGGCTGGCGTTGGTGTGGGGGGAGATCAGATCGAGGAACGCCGCGATCACCTCGTTGAACCCGTCCTCGGAATGCCACAGGGTGTCGTCGGCATCGAGACCGACCCATTCAATTCCCATCGCAACCGACCTAGCGATGGATGGCGTTGAGGTAGTTGTACACGGTGATGCGAGACACGTTCATCGCATCGGCAACATCTTCCACAGCCCGACGGAGAATGAACGCCCCACGCTCATCGAGCATGCGGACCGCCCGTTGCTTCTCTTCGCGGGTCAGCTCACGCAGTCGGCCACCGAGATCTCGTTCGACGCCTTCGATCAGCCGGTCGAGCGCACCGTGCAACGGGGCGAGTCGAACAACGGCGATGTCCTCACCATCCCACTGCAGCGCCAGATCCGACGGTTCGCGCTGTGTCAGCGGCAGCACCCGTGCGCCGACCGCGTCGGCGATCGGGCGGATCGCCCGAATCAGCGGGTGATCAAGGGACCTCACGACGCACCAGGCTCCGCGATGATCGGCTCGACCTGAACGGTCACTCGGGTCGCCCCACCGTCGAGCGCCGCTCGCAACAGATCGGCGACGACCTTGGCAACGATGGCGTCGGGGACTTCGGCCTCTGAACTGAACGGGCCGGGCTCGAGTTGACAACCGTCGGCCTCGACCGCTCGCCAGGCGGCAAGCACATGGTCGCCTGGGTGCCCGTCATGAAACGGCTCGACGGTGAACTCGACACGAACGCTGGCCACGTCGCCCAGCGTACGCGCCCAGACCAGGACTTCGTCAGCCGCTCCCCGGCGGGTCCCTGACCCCGCCTGCCCTCCAGAGACGCGACGATGCCCGACCGGATCACCGGTCGGGCAGTGCATCTATCGGGCGAACCGATGACTCAGGCGGTGGCGTACTGGCCCATCACGGTGCGCAGGTTGACAGCCCGCTGCTTGCAGTCGGCGCCGGCCATCTCGAAGGCGTCATTGAGCTTCATCAGGGCGGTCTTGAACGAACCGTTCCAGTCCCCCTCGAACTGGTCGTGGGCCGGGCCGACCCAGGTGGTTCCCGAGAGGGTGCTGGTGACCAGGCTGATCACCGAGTCGATGGTCTGCTTCTGGTTGCGCAGGGCGTTGCCGAGAGCATCGAGCTGGTCGGGATCGGCGCCGAACATGGTTGCCATGGTGTGTGTCTCCTGTGTGGGGTCGGATTGACGGGAGAGATGTGTGCATGGGCGTGGGTGAACCGGCAAACCGCTGCGAAAAATCTTCGTCGGCGGGCCATGCTGTAGCGCCCCGCGTGGGCGAGCCTGCGATGACTGTTGATGACCCTTCCCCCTCTCCCGAATCCGTAGCGCCCTCGATCGTCATCACCTATCCCGGTGACCTGCCGATCACCGAACGCCACGAGGAGCTCTTGGCCACGATCCGCGACCACCAGGTCGTGATCGTCGCCGGCGAGACCGGGTCGGGCAAGAGCACCCAGCTGCCGAAAATGTGTCTGGAGCTCGGACGCGGCACCGAACACGAGGGCCGGGCCCGGCTGATCGGACACACCCAGCCGCGACGGGTAGCCGCCCGCACGATCGCAGAGCGGATCGCCTCGGAACTCGGCGTCGAACTGGGCGGACTGGTCGGCTACGCGGTGCGGTTCACCGATCAGGTGGGGGCCGATACACGGGTCAAGGTGATGACCGACGGCATCTTGCTGGCCGAGATCCAACGCGACCGGATGCTGCGCCGCTACGACACGCTGATCATCGACGAGGCTCACGAACGGTCGTTGAACATCGACTTTCTGCTGGGCTACCTGCGTCAACTGCTTCCCAAGCGACCGGATCTGAAGCTGATCATCACCTCGGCGACGATCGACACCGAACGGTTCGCACAACACTTCGCCGACCCTTCCGGGGAACCGGCGCCGATCATCACCGTCGAGGGCCGTACGTATCCGGTCGAGATGCGTTACCGGCCGTTCGGGGAGGATCCCGACGACGATCGCGACCAGACGACCGCGATCTGCGACGCCGTCGAGGAGCTCTGGCAGGAGGGGATGGGCGACGTGCTCGTGTTCCTGTCGGGCGAGCGTGAGATCCACGACACCGCAGACGCGTTGCGCCGACTCGACCTGCGCGACACCGAGGTGCTTCCGCTGTACGCCCGCCTCGCCTCGGCCGAGCAACGACGGATCTTCGAGCCGCATCCGGGGCGGCGGGTGGTGTTGGCCACCAACGTTGCCGAGACATCGATCACGGTGCCCGGGGTGCGGTATGTGATCGATGGCGGCACGGCGCGCATCTCGCGCTACAGCCGCCGGCTGAAGGTGCAACGACTGCCGATCGAGGCCATCTCGCAGGCATCGGCCAATCAACGCGCCGGACGATGCGGACGAGTGGGGCCCGGCATCTGTATCCGCCTGTTCACCGAAGAGGACTACGCCGGGCGCGAGGCGTTCACCGAACCCGAGATCCTGCGCACCAACTTGGCCTCGGTGATCCTGCAAATGGCCGCCCTCGGCCTCGGCGACATCGCCGGGTTCCCGTTCGTCGAACCGCCCGACATCCGTTCGATCGCCGATGGCATCGCCTTGTTGGAGGAGCTCGGCGCGTTGCGGCCCGAGGAAGACGATGATTCGCCCGACACCGCGAAGCGGCTGACCAAGCTCGGCCGCCGCCTCGCCCGACTCCCGGTCGACCCGCGGCTCGGGCGAATGGTGTTGGAGGCCGAACGGTTGGGCGTGGTCCGCGAAGTGATGGTGATCGTCGCCGCGTTGTCGATTCAAGACCCGCGCGAACGACCAGCCGACAAGCGCGAAGCCGCGGGCGAAATGCACCGCCGATTCGCGGCCGAGGGCTCGGACTTCATGGCCTTTCTGCGGCTGTGGGACTACCTGCGCGAGCAGCAAAAGGCGCTGACTTCAAACCAGTTCCGCAAGCTGTGTCGCACGGAGTATCTCAACTACCTGCGGGTTCGCGAGTGGCAAGATCTGTTCAGCCAGATCCGCCGGATTGCTTCCGACCTGGGGTTGCGGGTGTCGACCGAGGCCGGTCACCCCGACAACGTCCACCGGGCGTTGCTCTCGGGGCTGCTGTCGCAGATCGGGATGAAGGAGGGCGAGACCCGCGAGTTCCGCGGGGCGCGCAACGCCAAGTTCATGATCGGCTCGGGTTCGGTGCTTACCTCTAAACCGCCGAAATGGGTGATGGCCGGTGAGCTGGTCGAGACGAACCGGCTGTGGGCGCGGGTCGTCACTCGAATTCAGCCCGAGTGGGCCGAGCAACTCGGCGGGCATCTGATCAAACGTTCGTGGAGCGATCCGTGGTGGGATGAACAGCGCTCGGCGGTGATGGCGAATGAGAAGGCGATGCTCTTCGGGTTGCCGATCGTCAACAACCGGGCGGTCAACTACGCCCGTATCGATGCCGTCGTCGCCCGCCAGATGTTCATCGACCACGCGCTGGTCGCCGGTGACTGGCATACCCACCTGACGATGTTCGACGACAACCGGGCGCTGGTCGCTGAATTGGAAGCCCTGCAGGACCGGCTTCGCCGCCATCTTGACGTCGATCACGACGCGTTGTTCAAGTTCTACGATGCCCGTATCGGGGCCGATGTGGTGTCGGGACGTGACTTCGACCGCTGGTGGAAATCGGTGCGAGGTAAGCAACCGAAGCTGTTGACGTTGACTCGGGACGATCTGCTCGGCTCGCAGGCGGCGGGGCTCGAGATGTTCCCCGACGAATGGATTCAGGGTGAACATGCGTATCCGCTGACCTACGAACTGGCCCCTGGTTCAGCCTCCGACGGTGTCACCGTCCACATCACGATCGACGTGCTCAACCAGGTAGACCCGGGCGGGTTCGACTGGCAGGTACCGGGCTTACGCGACGAGTTGATCGGCGAGCTGGTTCGTTCACTTCCCAAGGACCTGCGTCGCCTGGTCACCCCGGTCAACGACTTCGTGGCCCGGGCGATCGACGAGTTAGGAGCGGGGCAACCGGTTCCGGCCGACGGCGTGTCGCTGCCCGATGCACTGGCAGCCGCGCTCACCCGCATGTGCGGCTCGCGGATCCGGTCGTCGGACTTCATCACCGACCGGGTCTCGCGCCACCTCCGCACGATCTACGCCGTGTTCGATGCCGAGGGTCGGCGGTTGGGCATTGGCGAGGATCTGGCCGAATTGCAGCTGCGGTTGCGGGGCAAGACGCGGGTGGCGATCGCCGCCGCCTTCCCCGATTTCGAACGTTCGAACATCGCCGATTGGGATGTCGGCACGCTCCCCCGCATCGTCGAGGCGACCGTCGAGGAGCGAACCGTGCGCGGCTACCCGACGCTGGTCGATGACGGGGCACGGGTCTCGCTGCGGATTCTCACCTCGGAACTCGGCCAGGCCCGGGCTATGCCCGGCGCGATCCGCCGTTTGCTTGCCCTCACCGTCGCCTCGCCACGCAAGGCTGCTGATCGTCAACTGACCGGATCAGGCCGCCTGGCGATAGCCCGGCTGGGGCGGTTCAGCGCCGATGACCTGATCGACGACTGTGTGACCGCGGCGATCGACCGTGTCATCGCTGCATCGACCAGTGACGGCGCGGTGTGGGACGAGGCGTCGTTCCGGCTGATCCAAGTCGAGGCCCGCGGGGCCCTGGCCGGTCTCGCCACGCGCGCCGCGTCGGCCGCCAACGACACGATGCTCGCCGCGGTCGAAGCGGCGCGACGGATCGATCGGCTGGTCACCGGGGAGCTTCGTCCGTCGGTGCTCGATGCCCGCGCCCACCTGTTGCGACTGATCAAACCGGGGTTCGTCACCGCCGCCGGATGCGAGCGGGTGGTCGATGTCCACCGCTACGTCCGCGCCATCGACCGACGACTCGAACGACTACCTGACGAGGCCCACAAAGACCTGCAGCGGGTCGGCGCCGTGCAAAAACTTGAGTGGGATTTCAACGCGGTACGGGCGGCGCGACCGCCCGAGCTGCCGACCCACGATCTCGCCGAGATCGGCTGGCAGATCGAGGAGCTGCGGGTCAGCATGTTCGCCCAATCGATCGGGGCGAAGATGTCGATCAGCGAACAGAAAATCCGCCGCGAACTGGACAAACTCGCACCGTAGGGTCTGGCCGACGGGGGCCAACGGCATCGCTCAAACCGTAGGTTTCATACGGCTGGAGGCGGCCGCCACAAGGTCTTGGGAGGGACCATCGGGGCGTAGGTATGGACAAACAGTCCGCGCCACGGTGCCGTTCGGTTCGTTGCGGTCACACCGAACCCACCCTTGCGCCAGGCCAACGTCACCGTCGTTCGCGGCGAGTTGTTGTCGTAGACCGCAATGTCGACACCCCCTTTCACCTGCTCATACCCGAACGCCACCACCTGATGGTTCGACCGGCCGACATCGCTGATGTGGCGGGCGCCGACCAGCCCCATGGCGACTGGTTGCCCGGCATCGAGCTGTTCACGCAAGCCAGAAATCTCGTTCGCGGTCCAACCGGTGACGCCCTTGAAGATGAACGTCCGCTCGTCGGGTAGCAGCGTCCACGCGAGGAAGCGCACCGCGCTGGCCTCGATGAACGAGTTCATCAACCGCTGGAACAGATAGTCGGCCAGCGGGTGCCCGTCGGGTGGGACACCACGTTCGAAGCTCAACCAATCGTCGGTTGGGGCCTTCTTGCCAGCGTGGAAAATTTCTAGTGCGGCAAATGCCATGCCGCCACACCGACCGCTGGTGCGGATGGCCGCGCCGTTGGGCAGCCGGGCAACCGTATTGCGGAACCGGTTGGCGAACCGAAACCCGTGGATCATCGGGTCGAACGTGGTCGTCGGCATTCCCAAACCTCCAGCTGTGGGCGAACTCTAACGACTCCTACAGAGCGTCGGTGGCAAATCCTGGAGACACAATCTCCGCTATCAGGCGCGCTCGGGCGACGATCGAATTCGGGTGTAGGAATGTCTGCGCACCGAACGATGGAGGGGTGATGAGCGAGCACGCCAGTTCCGCAGCCGAGGGCGGGTCCGTGTTGCTCGCGCTGTACGACTCCGCCCTCGACGATGTGTACGGCTACCTGTTGCGGCGATGCGGATCAGCACCAATCGCCGAAGATCTGACGTCGGAAACCTTCATCGCGGCGGTGGACGCGGTACAGCGGGACCGGGTGCCATCGCTCAGCACCGCCTGGCTGATCACCGTTGCCCGCAACAAACTCGTCGATCACTGGCGGCGAGCGGAGCGCGATCGACGGCTCATCGCTGTGATCGAGGGAACCGCCACCGACCCGGCCGACGATTGGGACCGTCCCCTCGACAGCCTCGAGGCTCATGGCGTCCTCACCGTGCTCGCGCCTCAGTATTGCGCTGCGTTGACCCTGCGCTACCTCGATGACCTGCCCGTCGCCGACGTTGCCCGCCATCTCGGGCGCACCCTTGGTGCCACCGAGGTTTTGCTCGTCCGAGCGCGGCGGGCGTTCCGAGCTCGCTACGAGTTCGATCATCCACGAGAGGAGGACGGACGATGAACGACCCCCTGATCGTGCTCAGCGGGCCCGAGTTGCCGATCGCGCCGCGTCCCGAATTTGCCGCCGAACTCCGCGACCGGATCGCCACCCTCCTGAGCATTCCGACCATCACCCCGCCCAACTCACCCACCATGCCAACCCCTCGGAGCATTCCCATGTCAACTACCCGCGTCACGCCCTATCTCACCGTCCACGCCGGTGCCGCCGCGCTGGAGTTCTACCGCGTCGCCTTCGGTGCCGAGGAGACGATGCGAGTGGTGATGAACGAGGAAACCGGCCAACTCGGCCACGCCGAGTTCCGTATCGGCGATGCCGTCTTCTATCTGTCCGACGAGTTCCCCGAGATGGGCGTGGTGTCGCCCCGCACGCTGGGGGGTACCGCGGTGGCGATGCATCTCGCCATCGAGGATGTCGACGAGACGTTCGCGGCGGCGATCACCGCCGGAGCCACGGCCTTGGCCGAACCTGCCGACCAACCCCACGGTGCCCGCCACGGCACACTCATCGACCCCTTCGGGCATCGGTGGATGCTGTCCCAGCAGATCGAGAATGTGTCGCTGGCCGAATACGGCGACCGGATGGGCGAGCAGGGCGCATTGGTCACCGGGCCGGGTGCATTGACGAAACCGACGAGTGGTGGAATCTGGGCGGCACTCAACTACGCCGATGCGGTCGCCGGGATCCGGTTCATGGTCGACGTCCTCGGCTTCGAGGAGAACCTCGTCGTGCCGGGCGCGACCGTCGGTGTGGTCGAACACAGCCAATTGCGCTGGCCCGAAGGTGGCGTGGTGCAGGCTGCGTCGGCCAACCGCCCCGGGAATCCGTTCTCCCAACGCCCGACTGGGACCGAGAGTCTGTACGTCATCACCTCCGATCCGATGGCTGTCTATCAACGCTGCCTCGCCGCCGGTGTCGAGGTGATCGGCGCGCCGGAGTCTCCCGACTACGACCCAACTGGCCTCGTGTTCTCCATCCGCGACTCCGAGGGCAACATCTGGTCGTTCGGCACCTACGTCGGCGAGAGCTGACGCAAGCCCCGATCATGAACGAATCCGCTGACGCGAGGGGTCCGTGGCCAGCGGGGTAGCCGCTTGACAGCCGAGGCACGATGAAGCCATGTTCCAACGGTTCACCGATCGGGCGCGGAAGGTCGTGGTCCTCGCCCAGGAGGAAGCGCGACTGCTCAATCACAGCTACATCGGGACCGAGCACCTGTTGCTCGGGATTCTCGCCGAGGGCACGGGCTTCGCCGCCCGAGCGCTCGACGGGCTGGGCATTGAGCTGGCCACGATACGAGCCGACGTCGCCGAGATCATCGGTCAGGGCAGCGAGATTCCGTCTGGCCACATCCCGTTTACCCCGCGAGCCAAGAGGGTGCTGGAACTCTCGCTGCGCGAGGCGCTCGGGCTGGGTCACAACTACATCGGCACCGAGCACGTGCTACTCGGCCTAATCTCCGAAGGCGAGGGCGTCGCCGCGCAGGTGCTGGTCAACCGGGGAGCCGAACTCGATCACGTCCGGGTCGCGGTGCTCGTCGAACTCGGCAAGGAGTCCGAACGACCGGGTTCGCGACGAGCCCCCGGCGGCGAATCCGACGACGTGTCGGCCGCCATCGCTCGACTGGCCGAGATCAGCGCCGGAGCCGCGGCGACCGACATGGAACTGCGAGTCGAGGGCAACACGGCCTACTTTGTCGTGAAAGGTCCGGCCGCCGTCGAGGCCCTGGGAGACCTGAGCAAAAGAATCCGCCAAGCCGACCCGGGCGACCAGATCGCCGTCGCGGCCGTGCAACTGTGGGAGGAAATCGCCTTCGCCGTGCAGAAGTTCGTCGACCAGCACCCGGCCGAGCAACCAGCTTCCGATCCGCCCTCCGAGTAGCGCCTACGATCGGCCGATGGCCCTCAGCGAACTCCTCGACGAAGCCCGCGATCTACAAGCCGAGACGGTCGCGTTGCGCCGACGGCTTCACCGCTACCCCGAGATCGGCAACGACAATCCGCACACCCGTGACGAGTTGCTCAGCGCACTCGAAGGTCTCCCGCTCGATCTCACGGCCCACGAGACGACGAGCGGCGTCGCCGCATTGTTGACTGGGGGCAAGCCCGGTCCGACCGTGCTCCTGCGGGCCGACACCGACGGATTGCCGCTCCACGAGGACACCGACCTCGACTTCGCCTCGGCGACCGAAGGCCACATGCATGCCTGCGGGCACGACACCCACGTGGCGATGTTGGTCAGCGCAGCCAAGATGCTGACGGCCCGCAAGGACCAGTTGGCCGGGCGGGTGCTCTTCATGTTCCAACCCGGCGAGGAAGGCCACCACGGCGCGAGGTTCATGTTGGAGGAAGGGCTGCTTGACATTCCACCACTCGCCGACGGCACGGCGTCGCCGGTGACCGGTGCGTTCGCCTTGCACATCATGACCGTGCTGCCGACGGGTTTCGTCGCCGTAAAGCCGGGGCCGATGATGGCGTCGGCCGACAAGATGTTGATCACCGTCAAAGGTCGCGGCGGCCATGCCAGTGAACCGTTCCGGGCCCTCGACCCGATCCCGATCGCCTGCGAAATCGTCCAGGCGCTGCAGATGATGGTGACTCGACGGATCGACGTGTTCGACCCGGGCGTGATCACCGTCGGGCGGATCACGGCAGGCACGACGAACAACATCATCCCCGAGACCGCCGAGATCGAGGGCACGATCCGCGCCGTCAGCGAGGCGACCCGTTCGAAGTTGCACTCGGGGATCAAGCGCGTTGCCGAAGGCATCGCTGCGGCCCACGATGCCGAGGTCATCGTCGATGTCGTCGGCGGGTTCCCGGTAACCGTCAACGATCGCGATTTCGCGGACTTCAGCCTCGATACTGCTCGTGAGCTGGTTGGAAAGAAGCGGGGCATCAAGATGCCGAACCCCGTGATGGGAGCCGAGGACTTCGCCTACGTACTCCAGCGGGTGCCCGGGGCAATGATGTTCCTTGGCGGTACTCATCCCGATCGCGACCTGGCGACTGCCGCGCCGAACCACTCGAACTACGTCAACTTCGACGAGGACGCGATGATCACCGGGGCCGCAATGCACACCCTGATGGCCTGTCGCCACCTTGGCACCGAGGTATAGGGGTACCGAGGTGTAGCAACCACGGCGTGGAGGATCACCGATTCGGCGACAACCACGATTCGGGTTTGCGGCCGAGTTCGACCAGCCGACGGGTGACGTTGATCGGGAGTGGGGTCGTCTCGCCAGAGGTGATCGCGTTGACGTGATCGCCATCCTCGGCCCACACGTGGCAGGTGTTGACATTTCGCATGGCCATGGCGAGCCGCCGCTCGGGGTCGACCGCCGGCATGTTGCCGCCCATCTCGCGCATCTTGGCCAGTTGCATCGACCAGTTGCACTGCACCGCCACCGGGGCCATTGCCTGCAGCAGTGCCGTCGTGTGGGTGCAACCCCGTGGCCCGCCGAACAACTCACGCACCTTGTGAGTGAATCCGCGGGCGATCGACAACCCGATCAACTCCCCGTAGTGGGCGACGACGTTCGGGCAGGTCAGGTGGGGATGCTCGGCGAACTCAACCGTTGCGTCGGTGATCATCAGCACCGGGAACGTGACGGTCAGCGTGACGATCATGTGGTGGATCGTCAGCGAATCGGGATCACCCTCGATGTAGAGGCCCGGAGGCTTGACGTCCTGCACCGAGCCCTGCAGCACGATCTCGGTGTCGTTGCGCTTGAACGCCTGCACGTCGTAGGTACGGCGATGGATCGGCGTGAGGGTCTGGTCGTCGGCAAGGTTCACCCCGCCCATGACAGTCGGCGGGCCCGCATGGCAACGAATCGAAGGCTCAGCGGTGTCCGATCGTCGTCAGCGGTGAAAGATCGTCGTCGTGCTGTGCGGGATGTTGAGGACCTGGCCCGGGTAGATCAGATCGGGATCGGCGATCTGATGGCTGTTGGCCTCGTAGATGAACGGCCACTCCTCGGCCACCTTGTACTGCGCCTCGGCGATGTCCCACAGGGTGTCGCCGGGTACGACGGTGTGCTGTACGTAGGTGAAGTAGCCCGGCATGATGAACGAGGCGAAGACCAACGGTACGACGACCTCGGATGGGAAACCGGTCCACCCGAGTTCGACCGTTCCATACTTGGTCGTTGGCACATTCGGCAGGTCGAGGGTGATGGCGAACGGGCCACCGAACTCTCCAGATCCAGCCGGAAACATATCCTGAGCAGCAAGTTCAGCACCAGTGCTGTCTTTCACGCTGACTCGCACGCCGCCCCCCGATCCATAGGAAATGAACGCGACGGGTACCCGTTCGGCACCGACGGCCTCTCCGCCGACCAGATCGTACGGCCGGGGTGAACGTAGTTCCAGATGACTCACAATGGTCTCCTCTCGACGAGCCCGCTCGCGAATACTAGAGACCGGCGCAGCGGCGGCAGATACACGGATCCACTCGCACCGCGCTCGCCGGTGCGCTACTCGGAACGGTGGAAGCGGGCGAAACTGAGGACGAAGATGGTGCTGGCCGCCCAGCCGATGATCCCGGCGACCGCCAAACCCCACTCGAACACCCCGCCGTAGTCACCGCTGCGGGTTGGTCGCCAGGAGGTGCGGTGGCCGAGGTCGAGCAACGGAATCACGGTGTCGATGGCGAACAGCGTCGGGTTGTAGCAGCGCACCAGCCCCGCCGCGCACCCCTCGACGGCGAGATGGATGTCACCACGTTGATCGGTGGCCAACATCACCGCCCGCGCTCCGGGCAGCGCCACGGCGATCGCCACGAGGGCAACCAGCCCGGCGATGGCGATCACCATCCGCCATGGTTGGTAGCCGAAGCCGAGCAACTTCTCGTCGAGCCAACCGATCGCCCGCCGCCAGCGCTGGGCCTTGAGGGCGATCTCCCGACGATGGAGGGCGACCATCACCCGATCGGCCGAGCCCCGTCGGCCGTGGTCGCGCAGCACCGAAGCGAAGTGGGCGTACGACGAGGCGTTCATCCGCTGTTGACGGCCGAGCCAGGCAATGCGGTCCTCTCGGTCATGTGGTCGGCGGGTCGCCAGGCCGGGCATGTTCTGATAGACAAAGTCGTCGAGTTCCACCTGGTCAGGCCATGAATCGAGATCGTCGACGAGGGTCGTTGTGCGCACACCGGTGAGGTCGAATTCGCCGCTCGTGATCGTCGACTTC
The DNA here is from genome assembly GCA_963847945.1 of uncultured Actinomycetes bacterium. Taxonomy (GTDB): domain Bacteria; phylum Actinomycetota; class Acidimicrobiia; order Acidimicrobiales; family Ilumatobacteraceae; genus JANMJD01. The sequence goes on along the minus strand of CAWKBX010000016.1, from coordinate 423 downwards.
GTCAGGAATATGCCACCGTCGATCTGGGCGTGCTCGGCGATCACGGCGACGCCGTCCTTGCCCCGGATGTCGACGCCGCGCAACTCGACGCGCCCACCGATTCGGGCGCGGGCAAACTTCAGTGTGCCGTCGACTCGGCAGCCCGGGGCCCACAGGTCGCCTCCTGCCCGCGAGCCGGTCAGCGTGACCGCGGGAAACGCTCCGCCGCAGCGGAACTCGGAACGGGCGATCGACACCAGCCCCTCGATTTGCAGCCCGACCAGCCCGATCATGCCGACCGACCGAAACGGCATTCCTTCGGGGCTCGCATCGAAGTGCAGGCTGCCACGGATGTGGGCGCTGCGGGCACCGAAGGCGATGCCATCGCCGTTGTCGATCGACGCCCCGGCCAACCGGACGTCGCCGCCGACGATCGCCCCGTTG
>CAWKBX010000015.1:0-1003336 GCA_963847945.1 uncultured Actinomycetes bacterium | reverse complement strand
GTCGTCGTGGGCGTTCGACCCGAAGGCCAGCCGCCCCGTGAAGTTCGACCTCAAGCGGGCCACCGCGGACTTCAAGGCTGCCGGCTGGAAGCGGCTGGCCGGCGGGCTGGGCCCCGCCCGGCACGAAGAAGCCGTACCTGATGGAGCTCATCTCGCCGGACGCGGGCGACCAACCCGACCGCGATGGCGGCGGCCGAGGCGGTGGCGGCCGACTGGAAGGCGTTCGGGCTCCAGACGACGGTGACCGGCCTGCCCCCGGCGGAGTTCGTCCAGAAGCGGCTCCAGACGGGCAAGTTCCAGTCGGCGGCGATCGACGTCAACATCGGGCTCGACCCCGACCTCTATCCGCTCCTCGCCTCCACCCAGGTCGTCAGGGGCGGCTCGAACTTCAGCGGGATCCAGGACGTGGCCCTCGACCGCTACCTCGTCAAGGCCCGCGCTCCGGGCACCGAAGCGGCCCGCAAGGCGGCCTATGCCAAGCTCCAGGAACGGCTGGTGGCCAAACGCTACATCCTGCCGCTGGCCTTCCGCGACGAGCTCGTGGTGGTGTCGGATCGGGTCCAGGGACAGACCGTCCGCGAGCTCGGCGACGCCAGTGACCGATTCTGGGATGTGCTAACATGGCGCCTCGCTGGCGGCGGTTGAGCGTGCTCTTCCGCCGGCTGGGACTCTCGCCGAGGTGGCGGAATCGGTAGACGCGCTAGCTTCAGGAGCTAGTGTCCGCAAGGGCGTATGGGTTCAAATCCCTTCCTCGGTACCACCCCTCGACCGAGTCTCAGACAGCGTCCGATGCCCAGGTGGCGGAATTGGTATACGCGTACGTTTGAGGGGCGTATGAGGCAACTCATCCGGGTTCAAGTCCCGGCCTGGGCACCACTTCCTCGCTGATCCCGACGGCGGTCCGATCCGGACCGCCGTTCCGATTCCGGAGCGGTCGGCGGCGGTCGTCGGTCGGACGGACAGCGACGCGGCGGTATCCTGCGCCTGCGCGGGCGGTTAGCTCAGTCGGTCAGAGCGCCTCGCTTACACCGAGGATGTCGGGGGTTCGAGTCCCTCACCGCCCACCGCAAAGGTTCTCGACCCCGGGGCCCGCCGCACCAAGTCAGGGCTGAGCGCGTCATATCTTCGACGGAATTCGATCGGAGTCCGGTGAGGTGCTGCGATGACGCGCCTTGGTGTCGCTGCGTTCCTGCTCTGCCTGATCCTGGTGGCCGCGGGATGCGATCTGGCCGGCCCGCAGACGAGTGGTCTGACGCCAGGCCCGTCGTTGTCGGGCATCGTGACGACGCCGCCCGCTTCAGCAGTGACGCCCGCGCCGTCGACCGCGCCATCGCTGCCCTCGACGATGCCATCCGCGGCCATCGGCGAGAGCTGGCAGCAGCTCCAACTGCCGGCATCGGACGTCGGCGATGGCTGAATCGGACTGATGCAGGCCGTGACGGCGACCGAGGCAGGGTTCGTCGCGGTCGGACTCCCCGTCTGCGCCCGCGGCGCTGAACCGACCGACTGCCACGTCTCGGTCTGGACCGCCCCACCTGCCGGCCCTTGGACGCGCACGCCGGACCAGTCGGGTCTCGCCGTCGCCTACACGCCGGTCCCGAGCGGGCCGCAGACCGGGATGCTCGACGTGGCGTCGGGTCCATCGGGCATCGTGGCCATCGGGTACGCCGACGATCGGGCGTTCGACGGACTCGGCGTGGCTGTCTGGCGATCGTCCGACGGTCAGGCCTGGCAGCGCGTACGGGTCGCCCCGGCGCTCTTCTCAGCTCGCGTCTCCGCCGTCGCTGCCGGCGAGCACGGATATGTGATCGTCGGGGATGTCATCAAGAAGGGTCTGACGGCCCATGCCGCCGCGTGGACATCGCCGGACGGCGTCACCTGGACTCGCGCCGCCGACACCACTGCGATGGACGTCGGGCGGTGCTTCGATACCGGCGAGGAACCGGACTGCGGCGGGATGCGTGCCGTGGCCGCGACCGCTGACGGGTACGTCGCCGTCGGTCATGTTCGGACCGGACCCAAGTCCAGCGCCATCCGGCCTGCCGCATGGACCTCAACCGACGGTCGGACATGGGCGCGGTCGGACGCCGGCATGGACTTCCGTGGATCCCTGTCTGGTGTGACCGTCGGCGGACCCGGTCTCGTCGCGGTCGGCTCGATCTGTGGGTCGGACTGCTTCGGACCTGGCGTGGGCGGGGTCGTCGCCACGTCGGTCGATGGCTCTACCTGGGACGACGCCCCGGTCACCGCGGCTGCCGCGCTCCAGCACGTCGCCTCGGTAGGCGCGCGGCTGTTCGCACTCGGCGTCAAGAACCAGGAAGTCGACCCGCGGGCGGAGCTCCAGCTGTGGCGAAGTGACGACGGCGTCGCCTGGCAACGGGTGACCGGTTTCCCCTCGGTCCCGGATGCCATCGCCATCGGCGCAGACCTCGCTGGCGCACCCGACCATGTGGTCGTCGTCGGCACGGCCGAGAGCGTCAAGAGCAGTGGCGCGGACGTCGTCGAGGACTTCTCCTACGCGAGCCCGCCCCAGTAGCGGCTCGGTGACCGTGCCGGCTCGGCGCGTCAGGCACGCCGCGGCCAACGCAGGAGCAGCACCCACAGGACGATCAGATCGGGTAGCCCACTGAAGGCGGCCCCGACGAGCGCGTTCAGCGGACCCTGTGCCGGCACGTCGGCTGTCACCCGGAAGGCGCTGAGGGCCAGATCCAACGCGACCACACCCACGCCGAGCGCCCGACCCCACGTCTGCCCGACGAAGACCCCGACGGCGGCGGCCAGCTCCGCGAGGCCGAACACCTGCAGCGCCGGCGGGACCGGAACGTCGCTGAACGGCGGGATGGGCACAAAGCCGGCATACAGGATCCCGCAGCCCACCGCTCAATGCAAGAAGTGCCGCCGCGAGCGTCTGGAGTCGGGTGCGGCGGGGCAAACCTCCGGTCACGATCTCATGGTCCGATCGGCACGTTGGCGCAGGCCTTCGCCCCGGCAGGTCGCTCGGCCCCGATGCTCGGCCAGGCCTCGAGCATGGCGAACCATGCGTCGACGCCACCGGCTTGCTCGAAGGCGGTCTGCCAGGGGGTCCCGCCCGTCGGTTCGGCCGAACCAGGGGCCAGGTTCGCGGCCGCGACCTTGGCGGTCGTCATCGCTTCGAAGGCCACGAACACGCGGTCCAGATGGCCCATCATCGGGCCGGCCGGCGGCCACCCGCGAGCGAAGGCGACATGACGACGACCGGACTCGAGTTCCGTGGTGATCTCCGACCCCAACCGCTCGGCTGACTTGCCGTCGTGGGCCGCGACCGCGGCATCGAGCGCCTTGCTGAGTACGGTATCCTCGGCGGTATCCGGGTTCCCGACCGCTCGGAACAGGGCGTCGAAGGCCGAGCAGAAGCCGACGGCATACTCCTCGAATGAGGCCGCCGCTGGCACCGGCGTCGGGCTCGGGACCGGGCTCCTGGTCGGGCTCGGGAACGCCCGCCGCGCCGTTCAGCAGGCCGCACTGGCAGCCGCGATCAGCGCGATGAACACGGTCACCAGAAGGCGGCGACCCATCTCGTCCCTGTGTGTTCGACCGACACCGCTGTCGACACCAAGGGTACGACGCGAGCCTCGGGTGAGCGTTACGGTCGAGCGTCGGTGGCCGAAGCGGGCCCAGAACGAGTAGCCTTCGAGGCGCGATGAACCGACTTGTCGATCCGGCTCCACGAGCCGGCGGTCGCGCTGACCGACCTGGCGATCGGTGTCGAGGCGGGCGTCTTCGCGGTGCTCCTCGCCCGAGCTCGTTCCAGCGGACCAGGCCCGGACGCCGCGAACCGTGGCGAGTCGACGCTGGTTCGTCGTCTTCTTCGCGGCCATGAGCCTGGCGGCTTTGGCAGGTGCCGCGCTTCATGGGTTCGTTCCGGATCGCGACGCCCCGCTTCGGGTGCGCCTGTGGCGCGTCTCGCTCGGATCGATCGGCGTGGCCGGCCTGTCGGCCTGGTGTCTTGGGGCGGTACTCGCGCTTCCAGGTGCGGCCGCGGTCGGCGTCCAGCGCGCGATGATCGCCGTCCACGCCGCCTACCTCCTGGGGCTGGCCCGCACGAACCCACCATATGCCGTGGCCATCGCGGTCTACCTGCCGGGTGGCGCCGCGCTTGGCGCGGGGCTGGTCAGTCGGCTAGCGTGACCCCGTCGAGCGGGGTCTGCGGCGATCGCGCTGGCGGGCATCGGGCTGACCTGCGGGGCAGCCGCCGTGCAGGTCCGACGGATCGCCGTCCATCGTCGCCTGTTCGATCACAACGCCACGTATCACACGATCCAGGCCGTCGCCGTCGCCTGTTTCTTCGCTGCCGCCCGTGGGTTCATCCGTGCCCCGGCCAGGGGCGGGGACGAGTCGTCGGCTACCTGAACTCGAATGTCGACATGAACTGAGTCGAACAATGCCCGGTCGGCCGGCGTGATCGGCTTGCTCGATTCGTACCGCGAGCCAGTAGAGCTTGCCTCCATGGGCGGCCAGGACGACGATGGAGTACTCCTTGCGGCCTTTGTAGGTTTCCCTGAACTCGAGCCGCCGGGCCCGAGAACCAGCCAGCGTGGCGGCCTTGTTCGACTGGAGCTTGAACCCCTTGACGCCGCTCACTCCTCGGTGCCCCCTGGTCGATGCCCTGGTCCAGGGTTGAGCGAGATGCCCTGGACGCCAGCTCGAACCGAAGACGGTGGCGTATTCGGGCCCGAGAACCAGTCGGTCGACTTGCGCCGGGGCGCCTTCTGAAACTCCCAGTCGGTCGGCGAGGCCATCGAGTAGTGGAACTTCTTCGACTTCACCCGCTTCCAGATCTGGTCGGGCGCTGGCCACGCTGACCGAGCCACCGACGTTGGTCAGGGCGAATTCGACGTTGAGCGTGGCGGGCGCGGCCGGGTTCTTGCCGCTCGCCTGGGTCCAGCGTCCGGTCGCCGCGACGACCTGCGGCATGCCGTCGTCCGACACCCAGAAGTCGAGCGTGCCGGTGACGTCCTTGATCGTCTTGTCGGTCAGGCCGAGGACGGCAGGCGGGAGCGCGACGTCGGTCGCGACCAGGTGGTGGAGCTTCCGCCCGTTCTTCGTCTCGATGCCCGTGTCCTCGACCGTCTTGATCGACCGCAGGACACGCTGCCGAGATCGGTCCCGGCGGCCGGGAACGCCGCCTCGAACCAGGGTCCATCGCCCGTGCTCGAGTAAGCGGTGTTGTTGGACGACGCGCAAGCGCCTGGGTCGGTGACCTTCGTGCCGGCGCCGACCTTCAGTGCTCGTCCGTAGTCGCTCCCGGCCAGGTCGTAGCGTGCCCGAGACCGGCGACGTCGCAGCGCCGACGACCAGGGTGCCGGTGACGGCCGCATTGGCCCGGAACCCGCGGCTCGCTGATCGTGGCGAGGAACGGCGTGATGACGTCGGCCGCTCCGGCGCCGATGGCAGGAGATGCAGCCGGGGAAACCGCCGGGGCGCCGCGTGACGCACTTGCCTGCGCTGCGCCGAGTCGCCGGGAGTCGAGCTGTTCGCGCGGGCGCAACGGCCGCTGCGGAGGCTCTGGGGACCGGCGGCGGGGTGGAACCGCACGCCTCGACCAGCAGGGCCGCGGTCAGGACGAGCGGGACCGAGCGAACCGAACCGTTCTGGCGCGATGCATCGGGGTCCCCCTTGTCAGCCGTTCAGGGCCGACGCGGCGGCCAGGTGCTGGACGCCGCCGACCCTATCGGGCCGGGCGGCTCGGCGAGATGACCCGACAGTCCTGGGAGCTCGATGACGTTGTCGACGAGACCTGACGCTGCCCAGAGACCGCCTCGTTCGAGTTCACGGAACATGAGACGTCGCGTCATCAGAGCGTTGCGAGCGGTGTCGACCTGCTATCTCGCGACGACCGCCCCCCTGCTAGACTCGTGGCGGCGAGCGCTGCCCTGCAACGCGCGACCCGGAGGAGGACCATGACACCGCCGCTGATCATCCTCATCGTCGTCATCGTGGCGATCGTCGGCTTCGTGATCGCCCTGTACAACGGGCTGGTCCAGAAGCGCCTGCGGGTCGACGAGGCGTTCGCCCAGATCGAGGTCCAGCTCAAGCGCCGCCACGACCTGATCCCGAACCTCGTCAACGCGGTCAAGGGCTACATGGACTTCGAGCAGGATGTCCTGACCAAGGTCACCGAGGCCCGCGCCGGCGCCGATCGCCGCCGGCGCCAAAGGGCCCGGCCGAGCAGGCCCAGGCGGAGAACGTCCTGACCGGCGCCCTGCGCTCGCTGTTCGCCGTCGTCGAGAACTACCCGCAGCTCAAGGCGAACGAGAACGTCCTCGCGCTCCAGGAGCAGCTGACCACGACCGAGAACCAGATCGGCTTCTCGCGCCAGCACTACAACGCGACCGTGCTCGACTACAACACCGGGATCCAGACGTTCCCGGCCGTGCTCATCGCCGGGCATGCTCGGCTTCATCAAGCGCGAGTTCTTCGACGCCGAGCCCGAAGCCGACCAGGTCCCGGTCGTCCAGCTCCGCTAGGCGCCCGTCCGGTCGCCGGCCGACCGGAGGACCCGTGGCCTCGACGTTCTACAGCCAGATCTCCGCCAACAAGCGGAACTCGTTCCTGCTCGCGCTCGCGCTCACCTTGCTCCTCGGCGCGCTCGGCCTGACCATCGGCTACGGGCTGACCGGCTCGGTCTCGCGGCGGGGTCATCGGCGCTACGGTCTTCGCGATCGCGCTCGGCGTGCTCGCTGTCGCTCGTCTCGTACTTCCAGGGCGACGCGATCGTCCTGGCCGCGTCCGGGCGCCCGCGAGGTCGACCGAGGAGGAGCTGCCGCAGCTGTTCAACGTCGTCCGCGAGCTGACGATCGCCGCCGAACATCCCGATGCCGCGGGTCTACGTCATCGACGACACGTCGATGAACGCGTTCGCCACCGGGCGCGATCCCGCAGCACGCCTCGATCGCGGTCACGACGGGGCTGCTGAGCCGGATGGACCGCGAGGAGGTCCAGGGGGTCATCGGCCACGAGCTGTCGCACGTCCGGAACTTCGACATCCGCTTCGCGCTGCTCGTCGGGCGTCCTCGTCGGGAGCATCGCCCTGCTCGCCGACTTCTTCCTGCGGTTCACGTTCTGGGGCGGCCGCGGCCGGTCGAGCGACAGCGACAAGGGCGGGGGAGGGCTCCAGGCGCTCATCCTGGCGGTCGCCCTCGTCCTGGCGATCCTGGCCCCGATCGCGGCCCGGCTGGTCCAGCTCGCGGTCAGCCGCCAGCGCGAGTACCTGGCCGACGCGTCCGGCGGTCGAGCTGACCCGGAACCCGATCGGGCTCGAGCGCGCCCTGGCGACGATCGCCGGCGACACCGAGGTCCTCGAGGTCGCCAACCGGGCGACCCAGCACCTCTACTTCACGAACCCGATCATGAAGGCTCGGCGAGACAGCCGAGGAGGAGCAGAGCGCGTGGTTCTCGACCCACCCGCCGCTGCTCGCCCGGATCAACCGGCTCCGCGAGCTCCGCGGGCTAGCCGCCGGTCGACTCGACCGCCGAGGAGCTCGCGGCTCCGCGGACCGCCGCCGGGTCCCGACCGGCCACCTCGAGGCCGGCTCGGTTGAAGGCCGTTCGGGGCCCGTGGTATCCTCCGGCTCGCCGACGGGCGGCCAGCCTGGTCAGGCCTTCGGGCCGAGATAGCTCAGTTGGTAGAGCACGCGACTGAAAATCGCGGTGTCGCCAGTTCGATCCTGGCTCTCGGCACCACATCGGTGGTCCGGTTCTCGAGCGGAAGTGGCTCAGTTGGTAGAGCATCACCTTGCCAAGGTTGAGGTCGCGGGTTCGAACCCCGTCTCCCGCTCCAATCTCTCGTCCGACGCCCGGTCGGGCCGGCCGGCAGCCGCCGACGACTCGCCCGGTGCCCCTTCGTCCAGTGGTAGGACAGCGGACTTTGGATCCGTTAACCGAGGTTCGAATCCTCGAGGGGCAACGACCACGTAGACTGGCCGCACGGACACCGCCGGACCCCTTCGGCGGACCGTCTCGGGGCGACGTACCCAAGTGGTTAAGGGGGAGGTCTGCAAAACCTCTATTCAGCGGTTCGAATCCGCTCGTCGCCTCCACATTCCCCTGGCACGAACCCCGGCTTGTCGACCAAGAGAGCTTCCCGCCGGTCAGGATCCGGTCGGCTGGATAATACCGAGCAGGGCGTCCGTCGCCTCGTCGGGGAGGCCGCCGAAGTAGCGGTCCAACACTTGCTCGAACATCGGGTCGTCGGGCGCTGCCCGATGGAACAACGTCATCGACGACCGGAGTTTCATCGCGTCGAGCGGGCCGAAGATCTGCGTCGCGGATCGTCCCCTTGGTCGCGAGAACGACCCCCGTGCACTCATGCAGGCGAACTCCCAGCACCGGATGGCCGAGATAGGCGCGCGCCTCACCAAGCGACACGATGGCGAAGTGTCGGGACATGTCGCTGCGTCCAAGGCCGGCGATCTGGGGAAAGATGAACCAGATCCAGTGGCCAGTCTTGCGTCCCTGCCTTAACTCCTCAAGCACGCCACCGTAAAGATGCTCCTGCTCACGAAGGAACCGCTCGAGGTCGTATGACATCCATCGATTGTGTCCGAAGCCGAAGATCAATCGCACACGACGGGTCCACTGCGACCGGGGCCGTAGTCCGCCCGAGCCCCGACCAGTATCACGGTTGCCCAGGCGGGCCGGGAGGCGGCGGACTTTGGTCACGGCAATCTCACTCGCGAGACGGTGATGAAGCCGGGTGGCGTCCACTCGATCGCGAGGATGCCGGCCGGACCGTCGACCAACGATAGCTCCCTTGACTGGAGCTGGTCGCCGCTTCGACCAGATCACGCCGTCGGGCGACCAGTACAGCGCCGGATCTGGGTGGTGGTCCCGCCGGCCCACCGGCGAGGCCCGGGACCCAGTGGAGCCGACGGCGAGCAACCCATGCGGCGTGGAGAGCAACGATCCGATGGCGGACCGGGGAAATCGGCCGCCGTGCCACGTCACGAGGTCGGCTGACCTCAACAGCTGGACCCCATCGCTTTCCCAGTTCGCGATCGCCAGCAACCACGACTCGCCGTCCTCGTGGGGCGGAAGGGATTTGACCACCGCGTGCCCGATGGCAGGGTCTTGACCTTCCGCCAGGTCGATCCGTCGTCTGAGGCGAACAAGATCGTGTCAACGTCGTCCGATGCCTGAGCGGCAAGGCGCAGCCCGTGCTGGTCAGTGCCGAGGACCACGAAGGTCGGTCCGTCGGCGGGCGCGGGACCGGAGGACACCTCGTCCCATGCGAAGCCATCGGCTGATCGCCAGATCGACCATCGCTCCTCGCTCTGGGAGACCTTGACCTCGACGCCGTCCGGGATCGCCCACGCCTCCTGGGACCATTCAAACTCGGAGCCTTGTGGCCCGAACGGTGACGATCGCGCCCAATCGGTGCCGTTGGTCGTCACCAGGGCGACGAGTCGATGTCGGTTGCAGTCCTCCGCCGTCGGCGCCACTAGCGACGCGACGACGACCAACCTACCGTGAACGACTGTGGCGTTGTACACGCTCTCCAGGTCCGACCGGGCGCTCCAGCCCTTGCACGGCACGACCGTCCTCGAGTGAACGGTTCGTTGCCAGTCGCGGCCGTCGGTCGAGAACCAGGTCGCGAAGGTCTCCTGGTCGTCGATCGCGCCGAACGCGACGTACCCGGCGGCGATCGAGACGACCCCGACGCCGTTCGGCGCAGAAAACTTGCCGATCTTCTTCATCGTCACGGACTGTGCCGACGGCCAGTCGGTGGTGGTGGGAGGTGCCACCACCGGCGACGGGGACGGTCTCGCACTTGGCGATGCGGACGAGTGTGACGTCGCGGACGATGTTGTGGGCTCCGACGAGATGTCGGCCGTCGGTACGGAGCTCTGACTCGTCGAGGCCATCGATGGCGACGCCGATGAACTCGCACAGCCAGCGAGCAGGGACGTGCACAGCAGCGATGACACGAGGAAGCGGGCCATTGGCAGGGACTTCATGGGCACCGAGTGTGACGCCTCTCATCGTGCGTCCGTTGCGGGTCCGACGACCAAGGTCAACCGGCGGTGGCATGATCCGCGGCTACCTCAGGCTAGGCCTGGCTCGTGGTAGCGTCGCGGCAGGACACTGATGGATCCCACCCCCTCCGACGATCGACGCGCGGCAGCGCACCGGCGAGAAACCGCCGCGCGCTGGCGGCACCTCGACAGCCTGCTACGCATCGTGCCGACGAACGTTGGTACCCTGCCGCCGCTCGCGTTCGCCGTGACCTGCGTCGTCGCCTTCCCGATCGTGATCGTGACCATGCTGGTCGGAGCTGGCCTGGCGGTTCTTATCTGGCAGCTCGGGGCCCCGGACCCGCTCGCGGTCGCGGTGGAGCTCGTCGTGGGGATCGGCGGTGGGGTGGCCCTGAGCTTCGTTGTCATCGTCCGGATCTACCGGCGGCTATCTCCTGAGACGCGAGCGGTCGTGTTCGACGAAGACGATGGTGAGGCCGATCCGGTACCGAGCATCGAGCGCGATCCAGACGCAGACCCAACGACGCTTGCTGATCGTCTCGCCGCGGTCGACACCGCTCTGGCTCCGGGTTCGTCAGGCCCCGATGACGACGACCGGGCGTCGTCAGGCTCCGCGCCGAAGTGGTAAGCCGCCCACATCGGCCATCGGCGCCCCGTTCGTCTCCGCTCTCTGAAGCCCGACGCTGCTGTCCCGCCCAGAGAAGCGCCGGGGTGTCCCGCTATCCCTGGTGCGCCAATAAGGCGGCCTTGCGTTCGCTCACGCCCGGCAGGCCTGCTCCGGAGTCGACGACCTTCACGCCCTTGACGAGGAGCCACAACGCCAGCCCGACTTCAGCGATGAAGCTCAGGGCGAACGCTGGGTAGCTGATCGCGGGGTAGGCCGGCAGCAGCAGGGCCTGAAGGAACCAGATCAGGACGCCGATTCCGTCAAGCATCAGAAGGACGCCCAGGAACCGGGGAAGGAACCCGGACTTGTAGACCAGATAGCCGAGCGGGAACAACCACGTGCCGAAGAACAGCTGGGCCGTGACGAAGCCCGTCTTGTAGACGTTGATGGACAGGTACGCCAGCCCCTCCAGCTGTGCCGCCGAGTAGGCCTGCATGCGGCTGGCCCCGTCCCCCTGCAACAGCGCGGATATCAGCGGGAACATGCTCGCGCACTGGATGGCGACACCGACGGCGTTGAGCAGCAGGAAGAGCAACGCCAGGTGCTTGTTGACCGGTCGCAGAAGAACGTAGAGACCCCAGGCGGCCATGAGGAAGAGGAAGGCTGATATCAACGCGACGACAAGACCCAGACGGAACGACCAGGCATTCGTGACGATCGCCTGGTAGACCTGCTGCGCGTCACCCATCCCGATATGCCCCAGCACGCCGGCAAGCACGGAAGCCAGGACGAATCGCGAGGTAGAAGCCGCCCGCGATTCTGGCCACCTTGTCCGGCGCCAGGTGATCGGTGATGTTCGGAGACATCCCGGTCCCTCCTCCCGTCGATGAGGCATGGGCAGACGCCTCAGTCGGGTGAACATCGCACGAGCGCCCGGATTCCGCATCGGTCGTTCGGCCCGATCCGCAGGCCCGATGGCACGCGAACTGGACCGTGCGCCTGCGGACGGTCGGGCGTCGTACCGGCACACAGCGGACGGCGATCCTCGGATACTTCGAGGACGGGCCCGACCTGGTCACGATGGCCATGAACGGCTGGGCCGATCCCGAGCCCGCCTGGTGGCTCAACCTTCAGGCGAATCCGGACACCACGGTCGACCTCCCCGACGGGTCACGTGCCGTCCACGCGCGCGCGGCCGACGAGGACGAGCGGCCCCGCCTGTGGGCCAGGTGGGCCGTCTATGACAAGGATCTCGACGCCTTTGCCGCGCGTCGCTCAAGGGTGACTCGAGGTCGTCATCCTGGAGCCCTTGACCACCCCTCGGTCTGGGAGCGGCCGCACCTCGTAGGCGGAGGTTCGGGTATCGCGAGAGGGCGCCGCTCCACGTCCGTGATTCCCGGCCTCTTCCTCGTCGCAGGCATCGTGGCGATGAGGCCTTCGGATGAGCCGCGCGTGGGCGACCCGGACTAGCCTCGAGTGAGCGACCCGGACTAGCCTCGAGGACCCGGCTCCGCGCGTTCGCTCCGTCGTGGCAACGTCCTGCGCCACGCCCATGGCAGTCTCCGACATCGGTAGCATCGCGGTTCGCATCCGCTCGTCGCCGCCATGTCCCGATACACCCGGCAGGTCCGCCTGGGCCAGGCGCTACCCTTGCGTCGGCCGAAGTGGCGGAACCGGCAGACGCGGCGGACTTAAACTCCGCTGACTCGCAAGGGCCGTGTGAGTTCGAATCCCACCTTCGGCACCGACCTCCTTACGGAAACGTCGCGCGGGGAGTGCAGGCCACCTGCCGGGGAGGCTGTAGATGGCGGAAGCTGCCATCCTCGGTGCGCCGGATCGCGAGGAGCCGATCCAGGTGGCGCCGCCACCCGGCCTGAGCTGCCCGCCGGGGCGACCAGCCCGATCACCGGCCCAGAGGCCTGACCCAGCTGCCCCGCCGATCCGGTCGTCCAGCCGGTGAACATGATGTCGAGCCACGATGTCGGATCAGCGACCAGCCAGCGGTCCCGGCTTCCTTGTCCGGGCGGTGTGGTTCATCTTCATCGGCTGGTGGCTGAGCGCCTTCGCGATCGCTGGCCGACGAGCCTGTGCCCGCGACCCGCCGCTCGGTTCATGATCTTCAACGACGCCGAAGCCCACCCTGCGACCGCGGACGGAACGCAGACGACCGCGGTTCGGGACGGCGTCACCCACGTCGCCGGCGGGAACGTTCCGCAGCTCGCGATCTGGGTCCGGGCGGTCTGGTTCCTTCTCATCGGCTGGTGGTCGAGCGATCTACATGACCCTCGCCTGGTTCCTGTGCGTGATCCTGATCACCCTGCCGATCGGGCTGTGGATGTTCAACCGGGTCGGCGCGGCGATGACGCTCTGCGCTACTGAGGGATCCGCCGGGCGGCCGTCGCGCTGAGTGGGCAGCTCGCGAACGAATGAGCGAGCCGCGGCGACCCCGGCAGAACTGCAGTCTGGTCACGGGCCCACGAGGCGTTCGTTCGGACCATGCCCGAGCGCGACATCGTGTGCAGGGGCCCGCTGCGCCGCCGCGCCCCCGCGCCACGCCGCGGTCGCGGTCGCGGGCCGCCCCGATGGCGCTCAGGTGCGCTTGAGCAGGCCGCCCAGGCCGCGCGACTTCTTGTCCTCGGTCGGGCACCGGGCGACGCGGGCGTGCTGCCGAAGGCGGCTTCGACAGCTTGAGCAGCGCGGCCGCCGACGGCGTGCGGGCCGCGCCGATGACCACCGGGATGCCCTCGTTGACGGCCTTGAGGTAGAGGAACGGGTCGTAGGGCAGGGTCGAGCGTCGACCTTGCGCGCCGAGCGCCGCTCTCGACGTCGCGCATCTTGAGCATCTCCCGGGCGAAGAGGTGTTGAGGACGAAGGTGGTCTTGGCCGAGATCGAGCCCGTCCTCGGTGACGTAGTCGAGGAGCGCGTGGACCGCCTTGAGGGCGGCGATCTCCGGGTGACCGGGAGGACGACGACCGTCGGCCCGCTCGAGGACGGCGAGCGACCGCTCGTCGAGCGTCGAGCCGGCGTCGACGACGACCGCCTCGTAGGCGAGCAGGGCCGTCGTCGAGGATCCGCTCGACGTGGGCCGCCGTGACGAGGTCGGCCAGCTCGGGCGAGCCGGGCGCGGCGAGGACGTCGAGGCCGGAGCTCGTGGCGGGTCGGCGTAGGTCCGGAGCAGCTCGGGCTCGCGCTGCGCCTGCTCGTCGCGGGCGAGGTCGGCGATGGTCTGGCGCGGCGTCACGTTGAGGTGGGTCGCGACCTGGCCGAACTGGAGGTCGAGGTCGATGATCAGCGACCGCGTCCGGGTCGCGCTGGCGGCATGGGCGACCGCGACGTTGACCGCGATCGTCGTGGTCCCGACGCCGCCCTTCGGGCTGAAGACGGCGACGATGCGCCGGCGGCCGGTCGACGACGCCGCCGCCGACGGTCGAGCGGCGCGAGGTCGCGCGAGCGCTGGAAGCGGAGAGGAGCGCCTCGACCCGGGCCTCGAGCTCGCGCGGGTCGAAGGGCCGGGCGATGACGTCGTCGGCGCCGGCCTCGAGGAACCGGATCCGCTCCTCGACGTCGTCGGTCTGGCAGATGCACAGGACCGGGATCGCGGCCAGGCTCGGCGTCGCCGCGGATCTCGCGGCAGACGTCGGCCGGCGGTCGTCGCCGGGCCGGTCGACGTCGATGATGACGAGGCTGTAGTCGCCGGCCGCGCCGGACGGCCTCGTCGGCGTCGCGTGACCGTGTCGACGGCGTAGCCGACGCCGGTCAGGACGGTCGGCGATCGGCCTCGCCGGCGTCGGCGTCGGTCTCGAGGAGGAGGATGGAGCTGGCGGGCACGTGGTCTCCGAGGGGCGGCGACGATCGAACGGACGACAGGATACATCGGGCCGGCCGCGTCGACGGAGGCTCACGCGCCGAGCGACCGCGATCGGACGCGCGGCCCGTCGGGGCCGCCGGACGGCCTCGTGGTAGACTCGCCGCCGTTTCCTTTCGGCTCCGCATCGGACCGGCGACGCGCCGGCGTTCCGGCCGGCCGTAGCGGGGCGATACCCACAGGAAGGAGTGATGCGCGGCATGCGCCGCTACGAACTCATGCTCGTCCTCCGGCCGGACGTCGCCGGACGACCGGATCCAGGCGATCATCGACCGGACCACCCGCCAGATCACCGGCGCCGGCGGCCAGATCGTCAAGGTCGCCCCGTGGGGCCGCCGCCGCCTGGCCTACCCGATCGACCGCTACCGCGAAGGCTCGTACCACATCGTCCTCTTCGAGGCGCCCGCCGAGGCGATCGTCGAGCTCGAGCGCAGCCTGCTCATCACCGAGGAGGTCCTCCGCCACCTCGTCACCCGCGTCGAGCGCCCGGTCAAGGCCGCCCGCCGCGACGGCGCGCGAGGACGTCGACCGAGCTCGACGGCGCCGCCGCCCGTCGAGGACGACGAGGACGAGGACGACCGGCGAGCGGATCGACGAGTCCGAGAGCGAAGCCGCTCCGGCCGCCATCGACTGACCCGACCGCGAGACCGGAGGCACGGCCATGTCGCTCAACAAGGCGATGATCATCGGCAACCTCGGGCGCGACCCCGAGATGCGCTACACGCCCGAGCGGCCAGGCGGTCACCCAGTTCACCGTCGCCGTGAACCGGAACTACAAGGACCAGGACGGCGAGTGGCAGGAAGAGACCGAGTGGTTCCGCGTGGTCGTCTGGGGCCAGCAGGCCGAGCGGGCCGCGGAGCACCTGCGCAAGGGCAACAAGGTCTACGTCGAGGGCCGCCTCCAGACCCGCCAGTGGGAGGACCAGGACGGCCAGAAGCGCTACACCACCGAGCTCGTCGCCAACCAGGTCACGAACCTCGAGCGGCGGCCGCGCGACGAGGCCGAGCGAGGGCGCCGCCGCGCCGCGTCCCGGCCGACGCGCCGGCCCGCCCGGCGCCCGCCGGCGACGGCCGGCGACGGCGCCGGCGAGAAGCTCGACGACGGCCGACTTCGACGACCTGCCCTTCTGATCGACCACCGACCGACCCGACCGACCGACCGACCAGCACGGAGACCTGACGACGATGCCGCCCGCCGCCCGATCCAAGAAGCGCGACGACTACTACCGCGACCGCCGCCGCCGCAAGGTCTGCGCCTTCTGCGCCGACAAGACCGTCCAGATCGACTACAAGGAGGTCAACCGCCTCCGCCGCTACCTCTCCGAGCGGGCCAAGATCGAGCCGCGCCGCAAGACCGGCACCTGCGCCGGCCACCAGCGCGAGCTGGCGGTCGCCCTCAAGCGGGCCCGCCACGTCGCGCTGCTGCCGTACGCGCCGCAGCACCTGCGCCCCTGATCGCCGGCCGCGGCCGAGCCGCCGGCCGACGCGCGATGGCCTGACGCGGGGATCGCCGTCGCTGCTGATCGCCGGCGGGCTTCGGCGGCCGGGCGTCTTCGGCTCGCTCCTCGGCCTCGGCGGCGGGGTCCTCATCGTGCCGCTGCTCACCCTCGGCTTCGGCCTGCCGCTCCGCGAGGCGGTCGGGGTCAGCCTCGTCTGCGTGATCGTGACGAGCTGCGCCGCGGCCGGCGTCTACCTCGAGCGCCACGTCGCGAACCTGCGCCTCGGGATGCGCCTCGAGCTGTTCACCGCGACCGGGGCGCTGGTCGGCGGGCTGGTCGCGTTCCTGCTCTCCGAGCGGGTCCTGGCCGGCCTGTTCGCCGTCCTGCTCGTCTACACGGCGTTCACGATGGCTCGCCGGCGCGACGCGCCGAGCCGGCCGGCGCCGCGGCCGACGGCGGCCGATCGCGCCCGGCGGCCGCGCCGCGGTCGACGCCGGCGGGCGCCGATCGGCCGTCGCCGACGCGTCGTCCGGGCCCGGCGTACGCGGTCCGGCACCTGGGGCCGGGCGATCGTCGGGAGCCTGTTCGCCGGGCGTCGTCTCGGCGCTGCTCGGCGTCGGCGGCGGGATCGTCAAGGTGCCCGCTGATGCACCTGGCGATGGGCGTCCCGCTCCGGGTCGCGACCGCCACGAGCAACCTGATGATCGGCGATCACCGCCTCGGCCAGCGCGATCATCTACCTGCTCCGCGGCGGGATCGACCCGTACGTCGCCGGGCCGACCGCGGTCGGCGTCTTCGTCGGGGCGATCGCTCGGCTCGCGGATCGCGCACCGGGTCGACGTCCGGGTCCTGCGCCTGCTGTTCGTCGGCGTCCTGCTCGTACACGGCCTGCAGATGGCCGGCGCGGGCGCTCGGATGACGCGGCCGACCGGCCGGCGCGACCTCGACCGGACCGATCGCCCGGCTCCTGACCGTCGGGACGTACCTGAGCGTCGGCCTGCTCGCGATCGGCGTCGTGCTCATGGTCGCCGACCGGGCATCTCGCCGCTCGACGCCGGTCGCCGCCGCTCGACCTCGGCCGCGATCCCGGCCGACATCGCTGGCGCTCCGAGCCGGCGGGCTTCCTGTGGCTCGGGCTCCTGGTCGTCGATCGCGACGCCGCTCGCCCGGGTCGCCGCGTCGCGTCGTCGGCTTCGCCGCGGGCGGGCGAGCGGCGGATGGCGCTCGTCGCGGTCGGCGATCCTCGTCGTGATCGCCGTCGGCGTCGTCGCTCGGCGTCGCGGCGGAGCGCTGACCGATGGACGCTCGTCATCCTCGCTCGTCGCGTTCGCTGGTCATCCTCCTCGGCGCCGAGCTGTTCACCAACGGCATCGAGTGGTTCGGGCACAAGCTCGAGCCTGGCCGAGGGCGCCGTCGGGTCGCGTCCTCGCCGCCGTCGGCACCGCCCTGCCCGAGACGATGATCCCGCTCATCGCGATCCTGTTCGGCGGCGGCGACGGCGGCCGACGAGATCGGCGTCGGCGCGATCCTGGGCGCGCCGTTCATGCTCGCGACGCTGGCCATGTTCGTGACCGGCGTCGCGGTCCTCGTCCGGCTCGGCGCCGGCGCGACCGGCGGGACGCATGCCGCGTCGACGCGCGGGTCCTCGTCCACGACATGCGCGTTCTTCGCCGTCGCCTACGCGCATCGCGATCGGGGCCGCCTTCCTGCCGGCCGACCTCGCCTGGCCGCGCTGGCGTGGTCGCGGTCGTCCTGTCGTCATCTACGCGCTCTACGTCCGCGAGCACTTCCAGGCCGAGGCCGGCGACGGCGACCCGAGGACCTCGCGCCGCTCCGCCTCCACCGGCTCGACCGCGCGCGGCGCCGGCGCACCCGACGCCGCCGCGCCTGCGGATCGTCGGCGCTCCAGGTCGCTCGTCGCCCTCGGCCTGCATCATCGTCGGCGCGGTCGCTCTTCGTCGGCGCCGTCGAGCGACCTCGCCCAGTCGCTCGGCGTCGACGAGGCGCTGCTGGCCCTCGTCATCGCGCCGATCGCGACCGAGCTGCCCGAGAAGTTCAACAGCGTCATCTGGGTCCGCCAGGGCAAGGACACCCTGGCGATGGGCAACATCACCGGCGCGATGGTCTTCCAGAGCGCGATCCCGACCGTCGGTCGCGCTCGTCTTCGCGCTCGTCGGCCTGGGCGGTCGGCCAGCGGCTCGATGCTCGCCTTCGCGTCGGCCGGGATCGCCTTCGCTGTCGACCGCGGTCATCTTCCTGCCGCTCGCCCGAGGGCGGCCGCCTGCGCGGCCGCGGCGCTGCTCGTCGGCGGCGCTCTTCTACCTCGTCTACCTCGGCCTCGTCGTCGCCGAGCTGGCCGGGCTGCGTCGGCCGCTGAGGCGGCGCCGCCGGCGGCTCGCGGAGCCGGCCAGGGCCCGCTGCTATACTCGGCCGACGCTCGACGGCGCCGCGCGCGCCCGTCCGGGGCGCATCCGAACCGGAGCCGCGACGCCATGCTGACCGAGAAGACACCGCCGACCGGCCCGCCGCCGCGCCCGCCGCGGCCAGCCGCCCGTCGACGTCGACGACCTGATCTGCTACTTCGAGGGCGACTTCGTCCCGCTGCGGCGACGCGAAGGTCAGCATCATGACCCACGCCTTCATGTACGGGACGGCCGTCTTCGAGGGGATCCGCGCCTACTGGAACGCCGAGCAGGGGCAGCTCTACGGGCTGAAGATCCGCGAGCACGTCGAGCGGATCCGGCTCAACGCCCGGATGCTCCTGATGGACGACCGTGCCGTCGGTCGACGAGCTGACCGGGCTGATCGTCGAGACGGTCCGCCGGAACGGCTTCCGCGAGGACGTCTACATCCGGCCGTCGTTCTACAAGTCGCCCGCGCCAGATCGGCGTCCGGCTCCACCACCTCGAGCACGAGCTGTACATCATCGCCCTGCCCGTTCGGGAACTACATCGACACCGACGACGGGCGTCCGGCTCATGACGTCGTCGTGGCGGCGCAACGCGGACGAGGCCATCCCGGCCCGGGGCAAGATCGTCGGCGGCTACGTGAACATGGCCTTCCAGAAGTCCGAGGCGGAGCTCAACGGCTTCGACGAGGCGCTCGTCCTGACCGCCGACGGCCACGCCTCCGAGGGCTCCGCCGCGAACCTGTTCATCGTCCGCGACGGGCGTCCTGCTCACGCCGCCGGTGACCGACGACATCCTCGAGGGCATCACCCGCGCAGGCGATCATCGAGATCGCCGGCGAACGAGGGCATCCCGGTCGAGGTCCGCTCGATCGACCGCTCCGAGCTCTACATCGCCGACGAGGTGTTCCTGTGCGGCACCGGCGTCCAGGTCTCGCCGGTCATCGAGGTCGACCACCGGCCGGTCGGCTCGCGGCGAGGTCGGCCCGATCACCGCGGCTGATCCGGGACCGCTACTTCGACGCCGTCCGCGGCCGGCTGCCCGAGTACCGCCACTGGCTGACCCCGATCGACGAGGGTGGCTGAGGACCGGGCGTCGACCCTGATCGCGGGTCCGCCGGCGCTCGCGCGCGCCTCCCGGCCGGACCGCGCCGACGAGGCGACCCGCCTGACCGGGTCGTCCCGACCCGGGTCGGTCCGAGTCGCCGGTCTCGAGCCGACGCCGGTCGCCCGACGCCGGCGATCCGACCCGGGCGCGGCTCGTCCAGCGGCTGCTCGAGATCGTGCCCGGGCTGGTCAGCTGGGCTGCTCATCCTCAGCCCGCTCGCCTGTCGTTCCGCTGCCCGGAGATCGTCGCCTGGTTCGTCCTGACGCTTCGACTTCTACTGGCTCTACAAGGCGGTCGTGCTGACCGGCAGCGTCTGCGTGGCGTTCGGCCGGATGCGCCGGACGATGGCCGCCGACTGGCGGGCCCGGGCGCTCGCGCTGGCCGACCCGCCGGCCGGCTGGCCGAGATCGACCGGCTCGTCCCGCTCGTCCGGGCGCGGGTCGACGAGCTCGAGCGGGCGGGGGAGCGGCTCGCCGCGGTCGGCGGGCGGCGCGAGCTCGGCCGGCTCGACGCGCGAGCGGCGGGACCTCGCCGCGGCTCCTCGCCCGGCGCGGCGCGAGCCGATCGCCGACCCGCGACCGGCTGTACCACGTCGCCCTGATCCCGACCTACACCGAGCCGTTCGAGAAGCTGTACGAGACGGTCCGCGCGCTGGCCGAGGCCGACTACCCGCGCGACCGGCAGATGGTCGCGATCATCACCCGCGAGACGGACCTGGACGGCCGCCGAACGTCGCCCGGCTGCGCGAGCTGTTCGGCGACCGGTTCCTCCACTTCTTCCACATCCTCGACCCGCTCGAGCCGGGGATCGTCGTCGGCAAGAGCTCGGCGATGGCCTACGGCGGGCGCTGGCTGTACCGCGAGCTCGTCGCGGCTCGGGTTCGACCCGGCGCGACGTCCTCGTCACCGACCTCGACTCGGACTACCGGGTCCACCCGCAGTACTTCGGCTACCTGACCTAGACGTTCCTGACCGACCCGGACCGCTATCCGCCGGCTGTACCAGCCGGTCCCGATGTTCCACAACAACCTGTGGGAGACGCCGCTGCCGGTCCGGCTCGTCGCGGTCGGGGCGACCCACGTCCAGATGTGGCGCTCGCTGACCCCGAGAAGCTCGTGTCGCTTCTCGTCGTACGCGGTCAGCCTGCGGACCGTCCACGAGGTCGACTACTGGGCGACCGACGCGATCCCCGAGGACAGCCGGTTCTACTGGAAGAGCTTCTTCCGCTACAGCGGCGAGTTCCGGGCGGTGCCGCTGTTCATCCCGATGTACGGCGACGCGGTCCGGGCCCGGTCCTACCCGCGCATCGCTCGTCCAGCAGTACACCCAGATCCGGCGCTGGGCGTGGGGGTCACCGACATCCCGTACTACATCCGGAACGCGTTCGCCCACCCGGAGATCCCGCGCGGGCTCCGGATCCGGCGCCTGATCGACCTCTGGCTGGACCACATCAACTGGGCGATCGCGCCGTTCGTGATCATCTTCGGGTCGAACCTGCCGCTCCTGCTCAACCCGGCGTTCGCCCAGACGACGCTCGGCCAGAACCTGCCGCTCTACGCCGCCTGGCTGCTGACCGGGGCGTTCTGCTGCCTGCTCGATCCTGGTCTTCGTCGAGGAGCAGATCGCGCCGCCGCGGCCGGCCGCGTGGGGCTGCGTCCAGCGCGGCGACGTCGTACCTCCAGTGGCTGGCGCTGCCGGTCGTCGGGCTCGTCTTCAGCAACCTGCCGGCGCTCGACGCGCAGACCCGGCTGATGGCCGGCAAGTACCTCGAGTACCGGGTCACCGAGAAGGCCTGACGGTCCGGTCGGGCCGGTCGGTCAGGGCCCGGGCGGCGCGGTCAGGTTCGGGGTCCGCGTCCCGGTCGTGACGATGACGTCGACGACCGTGACCGACGGGTCGGTCGACGTAGGTCGCCTTGACGTTGAACACGTTCTCGAGCAGGGCGATCGTCGCCGGCAGGTCCGACTCGCGCGCCGTTGTAGACGCTGGATCGTCGTCTGGCTGAACGTCCGGTCCGGGCGCTTGGTCGGGGCGCTGGCGGTCAGCCCGAGGTACTCGAGGTAGGCCGCGATCGAGGTCGCCTGGCCGACCTTGCCCGAGCCGTTGACGACCCAGACCGACGCCGTCCTCGCCGGCCGACCTGCTCGCGCTGCTGCCTCGATGCTTCGGGTCGATCTTGAACGCGTTGCGCGACCGCCTGCGCGGATCCGGCTGACGTTCGGCTCGATCCGATGTAGCCGCGGCTGTCGGTGCCCTCGCTGGCGTAGCGCGGCGGGCGTGAACACGTACGAGCGGATCTTGGTCGTGTCGATCTGGCTCGACAGCCCGATGAGCTGCGGGCAGCTTGTCCTGCGGGATGTCGGTCTTGAACGACGTCTTGAGGTCCTTGAGCAGCTGGCTCAGGTTGTCGCAGGACCGTCTGCGGAGTCGGCCTGCTCGCGGATCGACAGGATCACCCGCTGCTGGCGCTGGGCCCGGTCGAAGTCGTTCGAGGTGTGGCGCGAGCGGGCGTAGACCAGCGCCTGCGGCGCCGGTCATGTGCTGGACGCCGGCGGGGATGTAGACCCGCAGGCTCGCGCCGCTCGTCGCCCGGGTAGTGGTCGTCGAGGACCGGGTTCTGGACGTTGATCGTCACCCCGCCGAGCGTGTCGACGATGTTCTGGAAGCCCTCGAAGTTGACCATCGACGTAGTACTGGATGTCGAGCCCGTAGAGCTCGCCGAGGACCGCCTTGAGGGCGTTGAAGCCGCGCGTCTTGTCGGTGCCCGGGAACGCGTCCGAGCGGTTCCGGGCGTTCGAGCCACAGGCTGTTGATCTTGCCCGCGTAGGCCGAGCCGAAGACCGACCGGGCCGGGCCCGGCGGGATCGGCACGTCGACCGTGTCGCGCGGCAGGCTGAACATCGCGACCTGCTTCGTCTTCGGGTCGATCGACACGACGATCAGCGTGTCGGTGTTGAACGTCCCCTCCTTGGGCCGCTGGTCGGCGCCGATGAGCAGGATGTTCAGCCGGTCCTTCCCGTTCCACTGCGGGCAGCGCCGCGGTCGGCAGCGGCGTCCCGAGCGGCGGCGCGTGGTCGGGCCGGGGTCGGCGTGTCGCTCGGGCTCGTGCCAGCGCGCCGCCGCGTCGCCGGCGGCCCGGGCTGTCGGTCGGGCTGTCGTCGCAGGTGTCGGCGGCGCCGTTCGGGTCGAAGATGCAGCTCAGCGTCGTCCTGGGCCTCGGCGCCCGTAGTAGGCGACGACGCCGTGGCCGCCGGCGATGACCAGGCAGACCGCGATGCAGGCCGGCCAGCGACAGCGGGTCGAGCCGGAGCGACGGCCGCCCGAACCGGCCGCCGCCGGACGCGTCGACCGCGTTGAGGTAGGCCGCCACCCGGTAGGCGTCGACCGCGGCGACGACCCGGTAGGCCAGGAACAGGAGGTTGAGCGATGAGCAGAGCGGCAGGTTGGCGACGAGCTGCGCGCCGAAGACCTGGATGCCCGAGCTGAGGGCGATCCCGCCGGTCAGGGCGATGAGCGAGGATCGGCAGCGCGGCGAACCCGAGGGCCCGGTTCCAGGCGCCGGCATAGGCGTGGCCGAGCCCGGGGAAGATCAGGGACAGGAAGGCGGCGGCGAAGGCGGACCGGTGTCGGGGTCGGGCTTCCTGCGGCGGCTGCTGCATCGCGGGTAGGATACTCTGGAACCTCGGTTCTAGAGAATGAATGCCACCCACCCGTAAACCCGCGCCTTTTTCGCGGGTGACAGAACCGTTACGCGTAAGTAACCGTCACGGACAGCGGAACCCGGCAGCTGGGGGGAAGCTCACCGGGTGTCCAGACGAGCGAGCCTATCACATGGGCGAGGCTAGGCGGCGACGGCCTCCCGCGCCTCGAGGTACTCACGAGCTGCCGAGAGCATCGACTCGCGGATGACCCCGATGCAGATGGTCCTCGCCAGGTCGAGCGCCCGGCTGAACGGCGCTTCGTCCGCGTCGGCGTAGCCCTGCCGGTCCGGGGCGTCGTCAGCGCTCGTGCCACGGCACTCCCGCCGCCTTGAGCACGTCGACTCGAGGACGCTGAGCAGGTCATCGAGGTCGCGGAAACCGTCGCCGGCTTCCTTCCTCCACTCGTGATAGAAGTACTCGTCGAGCACCTTCTCGACTTGGTCCTATCGTGGTGGCCATCGCCACACCTCCTGAAATCGAGCGACCCGCCCAGCCGTGGTACTAGCACGAGCCGCGCGGTCGACAGGAAGTCTCTGAGATTGCAGCCGTCTAGTACCCGGCATCATCCACGTAGCTGCCGCGTCAAGCCGTGAGTCCGAGACGCTGGGCGATCCGCTTGCCGAACTCGGCCGGGCTGTCGCCGTAGATCTGGCCGTGGACGTTGATATTCAAGCGGACCGGCCCGAGAGCGGACCGACCGACGGCCGGTGCGAAGACTTCCGGCCGGTGCTCGCCGACGATGTACAACTCGCCGCCCGGACCGGCCCGCCAAGGCCTTGCCCTGGGTGTTGCTCGCCGCCGCGCGTCTGGATGTCCATGACGATGTCGACCCGCTTGTTCAGCTCGTTCTGGACGTTCGCCATGATCCGATGGGCGGCTGCCCGGACCGTGCCATCCTTGCTGTTCAGCTCGGCCAGGAGCTTGGCGCCCACCGCGCTCTTGCCCGACACGAGCGCCTGGAGTTGCGGCGTGTCATCCTTCCGATCATGCCGGACACGATCTCGCCAGCCTTCTCGATGATGTCGGCCTTGTTCGATCCGAGGTCCGCGACGAGCTCGTGACCCATCGAACCCTTGCCCGAGAGCAGGTCGGTCAGCTGCTTGTCCGTGAAGCGGCCCTTGACGTAGTCGGTCAGGTCGCTGAACTGGCCCTCCACCGTCTGCTTCGTGATGGTCGAGTCCGACCGGATGTCATAGGACATGCCGTGCCAGACCGAGCCGATGTGACCCATCGCCGTCGTCGTGGTCGTGGCGACGTAGTCCATCCCCCGCTCGAAGACGAACGCCGTGTCGGTCATCGCCGCGGTGTCGTGCTGGACCCCGAGGCTGTACTTGCCGTAGGTCTGGCGGGCCTTGTCAAGCGCCGCGCGCGAGTCGGTCTCGAACTGCCCGACGGAGTCGGCCACTTGCCACGTGTTGTCGACGACTTCCGCGACGAACTGGCTCCACGGCGACCTGGAGCGGGATGATGCTCCGGCCGATGCGCTCCTGCGACTCCTTGATCCGGTCCTGGTCGGCCTCGATCCGACCGAGTCCGGACTCGGCGTATGCCTGGGCGGACCCCTGCGCGAGCTTCTCGACCGCCGCGAGCGCCTCGGTGGACGACGTGATGTCCTTGGTGGACCCGATGAGCCGGCCCAGGGTGCGGTACCGGCCATCGCGGCCGAGCATGGACAGAGTCACCTTGCCCGTAGCCGCTGGAGAGGTCCGGGTCAGCGTCGGCGACTAGTCTGATCGGTACCTTCGCAGCAGCGCATCGTTCGGCCAGGTCCACGATATCTCCCATCTACGCGACTGAGCCTCGCTCAGTCTGTAGCTGTAGACCGCCGAGACGCCGGCCTCGATCGCTCCGAGCAGCTCATCAAACCCGAGTCGCTTAGCTCGCGACTCTTGCGTCCCGAGACATTCATGTCCGAGAGCTCTACGAGCGTCCGTGTCACCGTAGCCCGCCGCTAGCCGCGTACCTGCTCTCAGCTGCATCTCGGGCTGATGATCGCCTTCTCCGCGGAAGACGCGGCACTTGCGAACGTAGCGAGTACGCGCGGGCTGGCATACTAGCGCCTCCGAACGTAGCAGCTAGACTGCTACCGGATAATATACACTACCTCGGTTCGGCGTGGCCGAGGGGTTCCGACGGCTCGCTCCGTCGACGTGTGACGCCGAGCGCCCGTCCGACCGAAGTCCCGACCCA
Organism: uncultured Actinomycetes bacterium; assembly: GCA_963847945.1. Classification (GTDB taxonomy): domain Bacteria; phylum Actinomycetota; class Acidimicrobiia; order Acidimicrobiales; family Ilumatobacteraceae; genus JANMJD01. The sequence goes on along the minus strand of CAWKBX010000015.1, from coordinate 978,006 downwards.
GCCGAGGCCCGATGTTCCGACCCGTCAGCCCGCAAGCCCGATCTCGTCGCCCAGGAGCACGAGATCCTCGCCCGCTGGGCGCGAGCGCCGGACGTTCGCCCGGCTGCGCGCCCAGAACGCCGGCGGGCGAGCGCTGGAGCTTCCTCGACGGGCCGATCACGGCCAACAACCCGATGGGCGTCCACCACGCCTGGGGCCGGACGTACAAGGACGTCTTCCAGCGCTTCCACGCCATGCTCGGCCAGGACCAGCGCTGGCAGAACGGGTTCGACTGCCAGGGCCTGTGGGTCGAGGTCAACGTCGAGCGCGACCTCGGCTTCACGAGCAAGCGCGACATCGAGGCCTACGGCATCGCCGAGTTCGTCAGCCTGTGCAAGCAGCGCGTCCTGACCTTCGCCGCGCGCCAGACCGAGCAGTCGATCCGCCTCGGGATACTGGATGGACTGGAACGACCCGCGACGAGCTGCGCCGGCTGCGCGACCTGCTCGCCGCGGACCCGCCGCAGGTCGACCACGATCGAGGGCCCGGACGGCCCGGTCACCGACACCGTCGAGATGCTCGTCGGGCGGCTCGGGATGCCCGAGCTCGGCGGCTCGCTACTTCACCTTCAGCAACGAGAACAACGACCTGATCTGGGGCTTCCTCGCCGAGTGCCACCGGCGCGGCTGGCTGTACAAGGGCCACGACACGATGCCCTGGTGCGCCCGCTGCGGCACCGGGCATCAGCCAGCACGAGATGACCGAGGGCTACCAGGACCGCGAGGACCCCGGGCTGACGGTCCGCTTCCCGCTCGTCGACCGGCCCGGCGAGTCGCTCCTCGTCTGGACGACCACGCCCTGGACGCTCACCTCGAACGTGGCCGCGGCCGTCGGGCCGGACCTCCGCTACGTCCAGGTCCGCCAGGGCGACGCACGTCTACTGGCTCGGCCGGGGCACCCTCAAGGCAGGCGCTCGGCGGGCCCGTTCGAGGTGCTCGAGGAGCGGCCCGGCGCGCGACCTCGTCGGCTGGCGCTACGCGGGCCCGTTCGACGACCTGCCGGCCGTCCGGGCGGCCTTCGCGACGGGGCCGGCGACGCGCCGGGCGGCCGTACGAGCACCGCGTCGTCGCCTGGGACGAGGTCGGCGAGGAGGAGGGGACCGGGCATCGTCCACATCGCCCCCGGCTGCGGCGCCGAGGACTTCGCAGCTCGGCAAGGCGCTCGGCCTGCCGGTCATCGCGCCCGCTCGACGAGGTCGGGCATCTTCATCGACGGCTTCGGCTCGCTGAGCCGGCCGCGACGTCCGCGACGTCGCCGAGCCGATCGTCGAGCGACCTCCGGCACCACGGCCGGTTCTACCGCCTCGAGCCGATCACCCACCGCTACCCGCACTGCTGGCGCTGCGGCACGCCGCTCGTCTTCCGCCTCGTCGACGAGTGGTTCATCAGCATGGGCGAGGTCTACGACCAGCCGCGCGAGGAGCTGACCGCCGAGCGAGGTCGACCGCAGCCTGCGCTACCAGATCATGGAGGTCGTCGACCGGATCCGCTGGATCCCCGGCTTCGGCTACGAGCGGGAGCTCGACTGGCTCCTCAACATGCACGACTGGATGATCAGCAAGAAGCGCTACTGGGGCCTGGCGCTGCCGATCTACGACTGCGCGGCCTGCGGCACGTTCGACGTGGTCGGCGGTCGCGACGAGCTGCGCGAGCGGGCGGTCGAGGGCTGGGACGGCGTTCGAGGGCCACACGCCGCACCGGCCGTACGTCGACGCGGTCCGGATCGCCTGCTCGGGCTGCGGCGCGCCGGTCGGCCGGATCCCCGACGTCGGCAACCCCTGGCTCGACGCCGGGATCGTGCCCGTTCTCGCACGCTCCACTACCGCGAGGACCCGGACTACTGGGCGCAGCTGGTTCCCGGCCGACTTCATCACCGAGAGCTTCCCGGGCCAGTTCCGCAACTGGTTCTACTCGATGCTGGCGATGAGCACGGTCCTCCGCCGCGAGGCGCCGTTCAAGACGATCTTCGGCTACGCCACGCTCTTCGGCGAGGACGGCCGGCCGATGCACAAGAGCTGGGGCAACGCCATCGAGTTCGACGAGGCCGCCGACCGGATGGGCGTCGACGTCATGCGCTGGATGTTCGCCAGCGCGCGGCCCGAGGACAACATCCTCTTCGGCTGGCACGCCGCCGACGAGGCGCGCCGCGAGCTGCTCGTCCTGTGGAACGTCTACGCCTTCTTCGTGACCTACGCCCGGCTGGCCGGCTGGACGCCCGGCGACGCCGGCGCGCCGCCGCCGGCCGAGCGCGCGCGCGCTCGACCGCTGGATCCTGTCGCGGATGGCCGGCCTCGCGGCCGCGGGTCGAGGACCGGCTCGCGACTACGACGCGCGAGGCGCGCGACCCGGGCGATCGACGCGGCCATCGACGACCTCTCGACCTGGTACCTGCGCCGCTCGCGCCGGCGCTTCTCGCGGTCCGACGACGCCGCCGACCGGGCCGCGGCGTTCGCGACGCTCCACGCGCGCGCTCGTCGGCGCTCGCCCGGGTCGCTGGCCCCGATCCTGCCGTTCCTGTCCGAGGCGATCTACCAGAACCTCGTCGCGGCGGCCGACCCGGCGGCGCCCGACAGCGTCCACCTGACGCGCTGGCCGACGGCCGAGCTCGCCGGCCTCCGCGACGCAGCCGCTCGAGGCGGCGATGGCGACCGCCCGGCGCGCCGTCGAGCTGGCCCGGACGCTGCGCGGCGCAGGCCGGGCTCAAGGTCCGCCAGCCGCTCGCCCGGCTGTGGCTCGCCCTGCCCGGCGGCGAGCTCGCTCGAGCGCGACGCGCTGCTGGCGCTCGTCGCCGACGAGGTCAACGTCAGCGCGGTCGAGCTCATCGGCGACGAGTCGGAGCTCGTCGAGCGGCGGGTCAAGCCGCTCCTGCCCGAAGATCGGCAAGAGGCTCGGCGCGGCGATCCCGGCGGTCATGGCCGCGGCCCGGGCCGGCGAGTTCGAGATCCTGCCCGACGGCTCGGTGGCGCTCGGCGGGCGTGACCCTGGCCGCCGACGAGGTCGAGATCCTGGCCACGCCGCGGCCCGGGCACCGCGGTCGCCCACGACGACGGGCTGGTCGTGGTCATCGACACCGAGCTGACCCACGAGCTGCGCGCCGAGGGCGACGCCCGCGAGCTCCAGCGGGCGATCCAGGACCTCCGCCGCGAGGCCGAGCTGGAGCTCGACGACCGGATCGAGGTCTGGCTCGACGCCGCTGCCCGACGGTCGCTCGCGCCGTACCTCGCGGCGTCGCCGCCGAGACGCTGGCCGACGCGATCGCGCGCCGGGCCGGCCGCCGGCGGGCGCGCTCGGCGCCGACGGTCGAGCTCGACGCCGGGACGGTCCGGCTCGCCTTGCGCCGGGTCGGCGCCGACGGCTAGGCTGTGACGCGGACCGATCCGCGACCGACGGAGGCAGCGACGCTGGACCAGCCGACGCGCCGGCGCCGCCGCGACGCCGCGCCGGCGGCCCGCCGGTCGAGCGCGTCGCCGCGGCCGGCCGGTCGCCCGGCCTGGCTGCTGTTCTTCGGGATCGCGGCCGTCGTCGTCGTCGTCGACCAGCTGACCAAGGCCTGGGTCGTCGGCCGATCGATCCGGCGGACCGGCGATCCGGCGTCCTGGGCGACTGCGCTCCGGCTCGATCCACTCGCGAACGACGGCGCCCTCTTCGGGCTCTTCGGCGACCAGCGGCGCCGTCCTGGCGCTCGCCAGCCTCGGCGTCATCGGCCTCGATCGTCTGGTACCACGCCCGGTCGGGCCGGAGCCTGCTGCCTGTCGATCGCCCTCGGCCTCCTGCTCGGCGGGGCCTCGGCAACCTCATCGACCGGCTCCGGCTCGGCTACGTCGTCGACTGGGTCGACATGGGCATCGGCGGCTGGCGGTTCTGCACCTTCAACGTCGGCGACGCGGCGATCAGCCTCGCGATCCTGCTGCTCCTCCTGATCGCCCTGCGGCCGGGCTCGCGGCCGACGCGGCGCGGCCCGGAGCGAGGCCGGCGCGATGGCTGACGAGCCGGCGGCCGACGACCGGGTCTTCGTCGTCCCGGACGACGCGGACCGGCGGCGGGTCGACCGGTTCGTCGCCGACGCCTCGGGCCTGTCGCGGAGCTACGTCCAGCGGCTCATCGCCGAGGGCCGCCTGACGCTCGACGGCGCAGCCGATCAAGGCGAACGCGGTCGTCGGCGCCGGGCGATCGGCTCGAGCTCGACGTCCCGGCCGGTCGTGCCGCTCGACGTCGAGGCCGAGGCGATCCCGCTCGACGTCGTCTACGAGGACGACGACCTGCTCATCGTCGACAAGCCGGCCGGGCTCGTCGTCCACCCGTCGCCCGGCCACCCGGCCGGGACGCTCGTCAACGCGCTCCTCGGCCGGGCCGGCGGAGCCGAGTACGGCGGGATCGCCGGCGTCGAGCGGCCGGGCATCGTCCACCGCCTCGACCGCGACACGAGCGGGCTGCTGATGGTCGCCAAGAACGACGCGGCCCAGGCCAGCCTGATGGCCCAGCTCAAGGCGCGCCGGGTCAAGAAGACCTACCTCGCGCTCGTCCAGGGCAGCGTCGCGGCGAACGTCGGCCGGATCGAGGCGCCGATCGGGCGCGACCCGCAGCACCGGATGCGGATGGCGGTCGTGCCCGACGGCCGGCCGTCGGTCACCGGCTACCGGGTCCGCGAGCGGTTCGCCGGGCTGGACGCTCCTCGAGCTCGACCTGGTCACCGGCCGGACCCACCAGATCCGGGTCCACCTCGCGGCCATCGGCCACCCGGTCGCGGGCGACCCGGTCTACGGCACCGGGACGTCGCGGCGCGGGCCCGACGGCCTCGACCGGCTCTTCCTCCACGCCTGGCGGCTCGAGCTCGCCTCGCCGTCGGACGGCCACCTCATCCGCGCGAGGCGCCGCTGCCCGCCGAGCTCGAGGCGGTCGCTCGACGCGGCTGCGGGCCGGCGACCGGCCGCGCGCCGCCGCTCGACCGGGCGCCGGGGGCGCCGACCGTGACCGGCCGCCGCGGCCGGGCGGCGCCGGGCGCCCCGGGCGCGATGCTCGTCATCATCTCGGGGCCGTCCGGGGTGGGCAAGGACACGATCATCGAGGCGCTCCGGCGGCGCGACCGCGACCCCGACTACCACTACGTCGTGACCTGCACCACGCGGCCGCCGCCGGCCCGGCGAGGTCGACGGCGTCAGCTACCACTTCCTCGACCGTCGACCGGTTCGCGGCGCTCCGCGACGCCGGCGAGCTCCTCGAGGCGGCCGAGGTCCACGGCAACTGGTACGGGACGCCGCGCGACGCAGGTCCGCGACGCGCTCGTCGCCGGCCGCGACGTGATCCTCAAGATCGACGTCCAGGGCGCCCAGGTGGTCAAGGCGAACGTCCCCGACGCGCTCCTCGTCTTCGTCGTCCCGCCGTCGCTCGAGAGCCTCTTCCAGCGCCTGCAAGTCGCGGGCGACCGAGACCGCCGACGAGCTCGAGCTGCGCCAGCGGAACGCGGCGATCGAGCTGGCCCGCCAGGAGGACTACGACCACGTCGTCGTGAACCAGGACGGCGAGGTCGAGGCGACGGCCGAGCGGATCGACGCGATCATCGCCGCCGAGCGCGCCGCGCCACCCGGACCGCCGGGTCCGTCGTCTGACCGCGTGCCGGTCGACTGGCACGTCCGGCCTGCGACGATGGCGCGATGACGACGATCGCGCCGGCCGCCGGCGACCGTCGGCCTGCGGCCGCGAGCCGGGCCGGCCGGGGCGCTCGTCGAGGTCGCCGTCGACGCGCCCGGCGCCGGGACCGTCGCTTCACCTACTCGTCCCGGAGCGGCTCGCCGACCTCGAGCCGGGCGAGGCGGTGCTCGTGGAGTTCGGCCGGCGCCAGGCGCTCGGGATCGTGCTCGGGCCGGCCGACGCGCCGGCGCCGCGGCGTCGCGCCCAAGCCGCTCGCCGAGCGGGTCCGGGCCGACGGCCCGCTCCTGCCGCCGCTCGACCCTCGCCCTCGCCGGACTGGATCGCCGAGCACTACCTCGCGCCGCCGGCGCGTCGTCCTCCGGGCGATGCTCCCGCCGGGGCTCCTGGAGCGCCTCGAGCTCGTCGCGGAGCGCGCGTCCGGACGCGGCCGGCGCGCCGTCGGCCAGCGACGAGCCGACCGGCGGCGCCGCTCGACGACCGCCGACCGGGCGCTCCTCGACCAGCTCGTCGACGGGCCGCGTGCCGGTCGCGCGACCTGGCGGCGCCCGAGGGCCGGGCCGGCCTCGCTGCGACGCCTGCGGGCCCTCGCCGCGCGCGGGCGCGATCGACCTCGACTGGACGCTCCTGGCGGCGACCGGCGGGCCCGCGCTACGAGCGCTGGGCCGCCGCTCACGACCGAGGGGCGGGCCGTCGGCCGCGGCGCTCGCCGCGGGCGGGCGACCGCCCGGGCCGGCCGCTCGGGCCGCGCCAGGTCGCCCTGCTCGACGAGCTCGCGGCCGGGCCCGCGACCGGCGCTCCCGGCGGCGCCGCTCGCCGGCCGCCACGGGACGTCGGCGCTGGCCGGCCTCGTCCGGCGCGGTCTCGCCGGCGGTCGACGTCCGCGAGCGACCGCGCCGCCCGCTCGGCGACCGGCCGGCCGGGCCGCGCGGCGGTCGACCGCCGGCCGCCGCGCTGACCGCGCCGCCAGGCGGCGGCCGTGCGCCGCGATCCGCGACGGCGCTCGAGGCCCGCGACCCGACGCCGCTCCTGCTCGACGGCGTGACCGGCGGCGGCAAGACCGCGGTCTACGCCGAGGCGATCGCGGCCTGCGCTCGCCGCCGGCCGGCCGGCCCTCGTCCTCGTGCCCGAGATCGCCCTGGCGCTGCCGCTCGTCGACCGGCTGCGGGCCGACCTCGACGCGCGCGTCGGCGCTCGTCCACTCGGCGGTCGGGGCGGGCGAGCGGGCCGACGAGTGGCGGCGGATCCGGGCCGGCGACGGTGGACGTCGTCGTCGGGACCCGGCTGGCCGTCCTCGCGCCGCTCGCCGACGTCGGGCTGATCGTCGTCGACGAGGAGCACGAGGCGACCTACAAGAGCGACCGGACGCCGCGGCTCCAGGCCCGCGACGTGGCGATCGAGCTCGGCCGGCTGGCCGGCGCCGCGGTCGTCCTCGGCAGCGCCACGCCGGCCGTCGAGACGGTCGGCCGGGCCCGAGCCGGGACGTATCGGCGGGTCGCCCTGCCGGAGCGACCGGCCGGCGCGCCGGCCGACGTCGAGGTCGTCGACCTGCGGGCCGGAGCTGGCGGCCGGCAACCGCGGCCTCTCTCGGCGCCGCTCGGCGGCGGCCCTGGCGGCGCTCGACCCGGCCGCCGGCGAGCGGGCGATCCTCGTCATCAACCGGCGCGGGCACGGCGTCGGTCGTCCTGTGCCGCGACTGCGGCCACGTCCAGGCCTGCCCCGAGTGCGAGCGGCCGCTCGTCTACCACGCGGCCGGGCGGCCGCTCCGCTGCCACCACTGCGGGACGGCCGCCCCGATGGCCGCGCGCTGCCCGGCCTGCGGCTCGCCCCGGATCCGCTACCTCGGCGGCGGCACCGAGCGGGTCGAGCGCGAGGTCCGCGAGCGCTTCCCGGCGCTGCGCGTCGGCCGGCTCGACCGCGACGTCGTCGAGCGCAAGGGCGCCGCCGAGCGGGTCGTCGACGCCTTCACGCGACGGCCGCGCTCGACGTCCTCGTCGGGACGAGCCTCGTGACCAAGGGCCTCGACATCCCGGAGGTGACGCTGGTCGGGGTCGTGTCCGCCGACGTCGCCCTCAACCTGCCCGACGAGCGGGCCGCCGAGCGGACCTACCAGCTCCTCGCCCAGGCGGTCGGCCGGGCGGGCCGGGGCGATCGGCCCGGCCGGGCGATCATCCAGACCTACCAGCCCGACCACCCGGCGATCCGGGCGGTCGTCGACGGCGACGCCGAGCGCGTTCTACGACGCCGAGCTGGCGGTCCGCCGGCGGTTCGGCTCGCCGCCGTTCGGGCGCCTCGTCAAGCTGACCGTCGGCGCTCGCCGGACGCGGCCGCCGCCGAGCGCGACGGCCGCGAGCGATGGCCGATCGGCTCCGGACGCGGGCCGCCGAGCGCGACGCCGGCGTCGCGGTGATCGGCCCGGCCCCGGCGTTCATCCGCCGGCGGGCGGGGCGCTGGCGCTGGAACGTCGTCCTGCGCGGCGCGCAGCCGGCCGACCTGCTCGACGGCGGGCTCGACGCGCCCTGGTCGGTGGACGTCGATCCCGAGTCGCTCCTGTGACCGGGGCTGGTGCGGTCCGGGGTCCTGTGGTCCGTTGACACGCCCCTGACGACCATCTACGTTCGGGCGGCCGGCGCGCGTGGCTCGCCGGAGAGTGGCACGCACATCGGAGACGCCCGCCGGATGGCCGACCGGTTCGACGTCCGTACCGCCGTCGACCAGCCGTTGAAGGCGCTGTACGAGACGATCGGGGCGTGCGGCGACCCACCGCGCGATCAGTCCTACAACTTCGCCGCCTACGCCATCATCTTCACCGTGCTCGCCTGGATCGTGATCCCGCTGGGCCTGTGGTTGTTCTTCAAGGGTGACTCCGCCGGCGCCGCGACCGTCGTCACATCGATCCCCACGACAACGCTCGGCTGAGACCGCCGGCGATCTGACGCCCGCGGCGCTACTCGGCCGGTTCGGGGAAACGGTCGACGCGTCTCAGTGTCGGGAAGACCACGGCGAAGACTCCGACGACCACCAGGGTTGCCACGCCACCGAGGACCACGGCAGCCGCCGTGCCGAGCACCGCGGCGGCGACGCCGCTCTCGAACGCGCCGAGTTCGTTGGATGCGCCGATGAACACGTTCTCGACCGACCCGACCCGGCCCTGTTTCGACGGGGGTGTCGCCAGCGGGACGAGGGTGGAACGGATATACACGCTGACCATGTCGGCGGCGCTGAGCACCATCATCGCCACGAATGCAACGGCGTAGGTGCGGGTCAGGCCGAGGACCACGGTGCCCGCGCCGAACACGCCGACGACGGTCAACAGAATCGGCCCGACCCGGCGATTGAACGGCTTGATGGCGATGAACACGGCCATCACCGCCGCGCCGATGCCCCCGGCGGCCCGCAACCAGCCATACGCTACATCGCCGACGCCCAGACGTTTCTCGGCGATCGCCGGGAGGAGGGCGACCGCGCCGCCGAACAGCACCGCGAACAGGTCGAGCGAGATCGCCGCGAGCAGGATCGGGGTGCGGCGGATGAACCGCAAGCCCTCCATCGCTGAGTGGAGCGACGGTCGATCACTCGGGTCGGGTCGCTGGGGGGCGCGACGGAACTTGACCTGCATCAGGCTTACTGCGCCGAGCACGATCAGCCCGGCACCCACGGCATACGCCACCCACGGGGCGATTGTGTAGAGGAAACCCGAGGCGGCGGGGCCGAGGATGATCGCCGTTGTCCAGGTTGCCGAGTGGATGGCGATCACCCGGGTGAAGCCGCCCTCGGGGGCGACCATCGGCGACATCACCCGCGTCGCCGGCGAACTGAATGCCCGGGCGACACCGAAGATCACGGCGATGAGGAACAACGGCCACACGCGTGTCGGGTTGCTCCGGGCATAGAACATCAGCGCCAACGAGCAGCCGATCTCGAGGGTGAAGGCGATCAGCGCCACCTTCTTGCGGTCGAACCGGTCGATCACCGCACCGGTCACCAACACCAGGAGGAACGATGGCAGGAACTCGGCCAAGCCGAGCAGCCCGAGGTCGAGTTCGCGGTCGGTGATGTCGAACACCTGCTTGCCGAGCACGGCCGCTTGGAGGAACACCCCCGTCGAGATGAACAGCTGCATCATCGTCAGCAGTCGCACCGGCCGATCGCGCATCACCTCGCGAAACGGCATGGTCGACTCGGCGGTGTGGGCCGATGCTTCCGTCGTGGTGGGGGTGGGCTCGACGGGTGGCGTGGACATTGCCCTCGAAACTACCGAGGTCGCCTCCGCTGCGATGGATCGATTCGTGCTACGCATGGCACCGAACCGCCCGTTGGAGAGGATTTCGATGTCGTCACTTGCCGATCAGACCCGTTGGATCGATGCCGTTGGCCAGGCAGAACTGGTCGCCCGAGGTCAGGTGTCGCCGACCGAATTGGTCGATGCGGCGATTGAGCGGGTCAGATCGCACAACCCGCCGCTGAATGCCGTCAACATCGAATGGTTCGACGAGGCCCGGGCGACGGCCGCCTCGGCGGATCTCCCGGCGGGGCCGTTCCGCGGCGTGCCGTTCCTCCTCAAGGACCTGTGGGCGGCCTATGCCGGTCAGCCGTTGACCAATGGCAACCGGGCGCTCGCCACGGCGATGCCGGTCAGCGACGCCGACACGACGTTGGTGGCCCGACACCGGGCCGCCGGCCTGGTGATTCTGGGGCGCACGGCGAGCCCGGAATGGGGGAGCCTGCCGACCACCGAGCCGTTGGCGTTCGGTCCGACCCGCAACCCGTGGGATACGTCGCGTTCGCCTGGCGGTTCGAGCGGTGGTTCGGCCGCCGCGGTGGCCAGCGGGATGGTGCCGATCGCCCACGCATCCGACGGCGGCGGCTCGATCCGCATCCCGGCGTCGTGCAGCGGGCTGGTCGGTTTGAAGCCGAGTCAGGGTCGGATCACGAGCGGTCCGTTGCGCGACGAGTCGGGGCTCGGGGTTGAGCACTGCGTCAGTCGGACGGTACGCGACACTGCAGCCCTCCTCGATGCGACCCATGGTCCGGGTGTCGGCGACACGGTCATCGCCCCCCGTCCTGAGCGCCCGTATGCCGACGAAGTCGGGCGTGACCCCGGGCGGCTGCGGATCGGTCTGCTCGACTACAACCCCCGTGGCTTGCCGATCGACGACGACTGCGCCATCGCGGCGCGCAACACCGCCGCGGTGTTGGCGGGGCTCGGCCACACCGTCGACGCGGCGTTCCCGGCGGCGATGAGCGACCAGAGCTTCGGGCCGCAGTTCTCGACACTGTGGTCGACGAACATGGCCACCGCGCTGGCCCGTACCGGTGCCCAATTGGGACGTCCGCTGACCACTGACGATGTCGAAGCCGTGAACTGGGCGATGGCGTCGTTTGCCAAGGCCCTGACCGCGGTCGACTACGCCCAGGCGCTCGCCGCCGTGGCGCTGTACCGGCGGGCCGTGCAGTCGTGGTGGTTGACCGACGGCTGGGACATCCTCGTGACCCCGACCCTCGGCGGGCTCCCGGCCCCGATCGGTTCGTTCGCCGACAACCCGGCTCAGCCGATGGCCGCCTTTGCCCACTCGGCCCAATACGTGCCGTTCACCCCGGCATTCAACGCCAGTGGCCAACCGGCGATCAGCCTGCCTGTCCATTGGACCGCGTCGGGGCTACCGGTTGGTGTGCAGTTGGTCGCCGCCTACGGTCGCGAGGATCTCTTGATCCGCCTCGCGGCCCAACTCGAAGTGGCGATGCCCTGGGCCGACCGCTACCTCACGCTCGCGTAACCCGGCCGCCGTCGGTGACGGGCGAGACCGCGCGTCACGGTCGGCGCGTAATGCCGCTCCAAATTGGAGTCTGGTGGCGGTCGATTGGTGGCGGGCCTGGCGGCGCTTGGAGCTTCGCTCTCCGGTGTCGATGATGCCCCGATTGCCCGGCTGGAGGGGGCCACGTGGGTCGAACGAATCACTGCTCATGGCGAGGGTGTTACGACGCAGGGTCGCTTCTTTCCGATTTGATGACGATGCGGAAAAGAGTGAACGAAGAGCACCCCTTGTGACGTCTTATATACGTGATGACAACGACGAACATCCCCCGCCCCGCCCACCGCGGCGTCTCGATCGCCTCGATCGAACTGGCCGTCGTCGTCAGTCTTTTGGCGGTGGCCCTGGCCGTCGCCCTCAGTAGTTTCGCCGGGGTCGCTCAGGCCCCGATCGTGATCGGGACGATCATCGCCGCCTCCATCGTCGGATGGAGCCAGCCAGCTGCTCGTCTCCGGCCGGTGCCCGTCCGTCACCCCCAGCGGATCGGGCACTAAACCCCAGCTGCCAGCTGGCGGATCCCCACCGCCAGCTGGCCTTGGGGGTCCGCTCGACGGGTCGCTCCACCCCCGGCGCAGCCGGTATGACACCATGATCGGGTGAGGTCGAGAGCCGTGATGTCATGAAGATCCGCGTGGGCTACGGCCTCGGCGTGCGGACGAAGTTGAATGACGAATCGTTCGGTGAGGTCGTCGACGCCTTGGAGGCCCACCGCTTCGACAGCCTGTGGCTCTCGGAACGCATCGGGGGCGAGGCCCCCGACCCGTTGGTCGGCTGCGCGTTCGCCGCCGGCCGCACGAAGCGACTGAAATTCGGGTTCTCGGTGATGGTGCTCCCCGGTCGCAACCCGGTGGTGCTCGCCAAGGAACTCGCCTCGCTCGACCGACTCTCAGGCGGGCGGCTGCTTCCCGCGTTCGGCTTGGGCGTTGCCGATCCTCAGGAGCAACAGGCGTTCGGCGTCGAGCGAGCGGAGCGGGCCAAGATTTTCGACGAAGCCCTGGCGGTGATCCGTGCCTGTTGGACCGACGACGTCGTCAACCATGCGGGTGCGTACTTCAACTACACGTCGTTGCGGGTGTTGCCGAAGCCGACCCAATCACCCCCCGACGTGTGGCTCGGTGGAGTCGCACCGTCGGAACTTCGCCGGGTTGGCCGACTGGCCGATGGCTGGCTGCCGTCATTCGTGTTGCCCGCCGACGTCGCCGCGGGCCGACTCGCCATCGAGGCCGAGGCGGCTCAACATGACCGGGCGATCGATCCCGAGCACTACGGCGTTCTGATCCCTTATGCGATGGGCCCGGTTCCCGACGCGGTGTTGGCCGGGCTCGCCGCTCGTCGGCCGGATCTGGCTGATGTCAGTGAGATGGTTCCAGTCGGTTGGGATGGGCTGGCCGCCCAGATGCGCCGGTTCGTCGACGTCGGTGCCTCGAAGTTCGTGGTCATCCCGTTGGGCGAACCCGCGGGCTCCGCTGCCTGGCGTAACCACCTGGCCGAAGCCGCTGAAGCCTTGCTCCCGCTCGAGAACTGACCGCGCGGCTCGGCCATCTCACCGGGTCTGGCAGGTAAGTGGGGATTCTGGGCACCAACGTAGGTGCTGAGTGTCCCCACTTCACGGTGGTCTCCGGCTTCGGTACGGCTTCGGTTGCTGACCGGAGCGGCGCCCGGTACCTTGGCCGACGGGATGCCCGAGAGCACGTCGCTCGGTGCCGTGTCTGCGTTTGCAGCCTTGCAACACGGTGTCGTTACGAGATCCCAGGCTGCCGCCCTTGGAGTCAACAAGAACGCCGTCGCCCGTCTGAAAGTCAGCCAGTTCTGGCAGGAACCTATTCCGGGCGTCCTGGCCCTCATCGGTGCTGCAGCGACCTGGCACCAGCGGGCCTTCGTCGCGAGCCAGGCCCTCGGCGGCTGCCCCATCATCTCGCACGAGGCGGGGGCGCGCCTGCACACATGCGAGGAGTTCGGGTCCGAGGATCGGGTGATCGTCACGGTCTGTCGCGGTCAGCGAATCCGGGGGTGCGATGTCGTGATCCACCAGGTCGCCGAAGCGGTCGATGCCCGCGACATCGTCGAGATCGACGGTATCCGCTGTACTGGTCTCGCCCGGACGATCGTTGATCTCGCGGCGATCATGTCGCCGGCGCGGCTGGAACGTCTGGTCGACGAGTTCGAACGACGCGACGCCAGCCTGCGGTGGCTGCAAGATACGGCCCAGCGGCTGAACCGTCCCGGTTTCGCGGGAGGTCGGCGAGTGCTCGACGAACTCGCTCGGCGACAGTCACGCGGCCGCACCCTGGTTCGAGGTTCGTGGTTCCAGAAGCTGGTCGCCGAGTGTCTGAGTTCACCGGCGATTCCCGACCTGCGCGAGGAGTTCGAGGTCCGTTCGGGGGCGGGCGAGCTGCTGGCCCGGGTTGACCTGGCGGTGCCGTCGGTGCGACTCGGGATCGAAGCCCATAGCCGACGGTTCCACTTCGGAGCCCGCGCCGAGCACTTCGATCAGGAACGTGAGAATCGGCTGGCCGTCGAAGGATGGATGCTCTGCTACGTCGGCTATGCCGACGCGACCCGTACCCCGGCGCAGGTTCGCCGGCACATCGAGCAACTAGTCAGTCGCCGCCAACTGGATCTTCGTGCGGCCTAGCCATCTCGCCGGGTCTGGCGGGGTCCGGCGGGTCTGGCGGGGTCCGGCCGGGTAAGTGGGGATTCTGGGCACGAACGTAGGTGCTGAGCGTCCCCGCTTGCCCTCAGCCTGGGAGGGGGATGGCTTCGAGGGTGCCGCAGGCGAGCGTGTAGACGGTCGTGGCTGTCGCTGTGAACGCGGTGGGGCTACCCGGCTTGGGGGCGAACGACCGAAACCAGTCGATGTCCTCGGAGCCACCGGGAAGGATCACCACCTGCGTCCACGTCCGTCCGTCGGGCTCGGCGAGGTCGACGAGGGCGACGACTGACCCATCCGACCGGGCCAGGAAGTCGCGAGCGCTGATCGTGCTTCCGGCGTAGCTGAGCGCCCAGCGACCGCCGGTGTCCGACCGGCTGATCGTGATGCCCGAACCCGGCGGATAACTGGCGATGACCGTTGGCAATGGAGTGACGTCGGCCGGGAGCAGGACGCCGACGGCGTCACCCGAATCGTCGGGTCCGGCCAGCGGTGGGAAACGCATCGGACGATCGGCCTGTTCGCCTGGCCCGAGGTCGCCGATCGCTACGCCCGGCTGACCGGCTTGCTCCCCCGACCAGGCCAAGGCGGCGTCGGTGCGCGAGCCGATGTCGTTCGACTCGGCGGCGGCTGGTGCGGCGAACGGTGCGGCTTGCGGCGGGCGGCGGGCTTCGCGAGATCGGCTCCGGATGGTGTCGAGGAAGCGATGACGGACCGCGACGATCAGCCACGCAATGTCGAGTCGAAGTGGTCGCTCGCGCTTGATCGAGGCGATCAACTGAAGGTACGCGTCGTGCACGAGATCCTGCGCGGCTGCTACGTCACCCATGGTGCGGGCCTCCATGGCTGTTCAGCGTCACCGACCGTCGGAATCCGTCGGCCCGACAGGTAAGTGGGGATTCTGGGCACGAACGTCGGTGCTGAGCGTCCCCACTTACCCGGGTCTCCCTGTGTGTTCGAGGTGGTTGCAGCTAGCCGATGCTGGGGTCGGTCATGTGGCCGATGAACAACGTAGCCCCGGCGCCCTGGTCGCGGATCAGGTAGACGAACGGGCGGTCGACGGTGATCGTCGGCCCGTGGGACAACTCCATCGCTCCGCCAGTCGCCGCGGCGGCGCGGGTGCCGGCCTCGTCGACCTCGATGAATGCCTCGTGCTCCACGGTGCTGACCTGGAGCCCGCCGCCCTCGATCATGCCGTCGAAGTTCGCCTCGGCACCGAACGCGCTCGCCATGCCCAGTGCGGAAAGCAGGTCGTTGAGTTGGAGGTGGGTGCGGTCGGTCCACTTCGGGATCGAGAGATGGATGCCACCATCGGTGATCTGCCCGACGATCTCGTCGAGGTTTGCCGCCGTCATCGTCGACTCGAACGTGGCGAGATCCTGCGGCATGATCACGATCATCGACAACGCTCCGCCGGAATACGGGATCTCGACGGCCTGCAGCTGCTCGGTCCACAGCGACGGCAGGTACTCGTCATAGTGCATCGTCGGCACGTCGACCGTGGTTCCATCGGTGCGGTGGAAGGGTTGGTCGGACGTGGACGCCGGGTTGAAGGGAAACTCCCACGGAGCGTCGAGCGCGACCGCGTTGACGAGGGCCAACACGGTTTGGGCAGTGATTGTCCCAGCCGGGAACAGCTCGGGAATCCGGTCCTTGGTGTTCGCCGCAACCCACTCGTTGATTGTCGCCCGCTCGTTGTCCGCGTCGGCCGCGAAATTGGCCTCGGCCAACGCCGAGCCGTAGCTGCCGGTGAGCAGATCGAGGTATGTGTCGCGCAGGGCAAGACCCTGTTGGGTCCAGACCTTGTTGGCGGTAACCCATTCGGTTGGGCTGCCGGCGGTGCGGGCATTCAGCGACAGGTCGTAGGCGTTCAGCCCCTCATGCCAGTCGGCGGCGGGCGCGTCGGTGTGCAGAACCGCCGCCATTTCGGTAGCGGTCTGCCCGGCGGCGCCGCAATAGAGCATCCCGAGCGCGTTGGTGATGCCGTACGGGCTGAGCACCAAGTTGCCTGGCTGGGTATTGGAGGCCATCGTGAACAGGTCGACGGCGAACTGATTCATCCCGGCAATCGCCGCGGTGGCGTTGCGTCCGTCGGCCTGGGGATCGATGTTGCGCTCGGTCACCGAACCGAACCGGAGCTTCAGCACCGGTCCGGTCGGAGGTTCCGGCACCGTGTCGGGCACCGGGGTCGCGGGCGGGGTCGCCGTTGCGTCGGCCACGGTCTCGACGGTTCCGGCACCGGCGTTGTCCAGCGGTTCCCCACTGCCGGCACATGCGGCAAGCAGACAGGCGATGCTTGCCAACGGGAAGACGCGGTGGTGGGCCATACCGTTCCGACGACGTGTCCGCCGGTTTGGTTCCCGCGGCATCGACAGATGTCGCAATGTGGGCTACCAGCCCGCTGCGCCGACGAGCCAGCGGCGGGCGTTTTCGCCGAGGGCGCTGATGTCGTAGCCGCCTTCCTGGAGCACGACGGTGGGCAGGTTGAGTCCGGCGACTCGGCGACCGCAAGCCTCGAAGCCTTCGGTGGTCACCGCGAGGTCCGAGATCGGGTCGGTGATGAACGGGTCGAGTCCGAGCGAGACGATCAGCGTCGATGGGCCGAATCCCTCGATCGCCTCGCAGGCCTGGTCGAGCGCGTTGAGGAACACCTCGTCGGGGGCGCGGTAGGCGAGCGGCAGGTTGAGGTTGTTGCCCCGGCCGCGCCCCGAGCCGGTCTCGTCGGCGTAGCCCACGGTGTACGGATACGCCCGCACGGGATCGCCATGAAGTGACACGTACATCACGTCGTCGCGCTCGTAGAAGATTTGCTGGGTGCCGTTGCCGTGGTGATAGTCGACATCGAGCACCACCACCTTGGTGCCCGTGGTCGTGGCCACATGATGGGCGGCGACGGCCGCGTTATTGAAGAAGCAGTACCCGCCGTACAGGCTGCGCGGCGCGTGGTGGCCGGGTGGGCGGCACAAGCCGTAGGTGATTTGCTCACCGCCTTCGACGACCAGTTTCGTCGCGCTCAACGCGGTGTCGACCGCACCACGGGCCGCGTCGTACGTGCCCTCGGTGACCGGGGTGGTGGTCTCGAAACACCACCAGCCGAACTTGGCGTTGATGTTGGCCGGCTCGCGCCCGGCGGGCATGCCGTCGCGCAGCGGCGACCGGTAGAACACGTCGGGCACGATGTCGCGGGTCGGCTTGTTCGCCGCCTGGTAGTCGGCCCAGGCGGTGGACAGGAACCGGACGAGGTCGGGATCGTGGACCGCCTCGATCGGGGCCGTGCCCCACGAAGTCGGCTCCTGGAAGTCGAAGCGGCCGTCGGCCTCCAGCGCCTGACGGATCTTCTCGGCCCGGCCTGGGTGCTCCCACGGCTTGCCGAATCGGGACGCCTCGAGCTCATACTCGGGATCGTGGCCGAAGTGGGCGGGGCTGTAGACGACCTTCATAGGTCGAGCCTAAACATTTCACCGGGTCCGAGATGGAAGTGGGGATTCTGGGCCCGAACGTAGGTGCTGAGCGTCCCCACTTCCGGCGGGGAGCGCGATCGCAGAGGTACGTTGGCGGGGTGCTCCCGAACCTTCAGGAACTGACCGCCGCCACCGAACTCGTCCACTCGGTGATGCCGCCGACGCCGCAGTACTGCTGGCCGCTGGTGTGCGAGCGGGTCGGCACCGAGGTCTGGATCAAGCATGAGAACCACACCCCGGCCGGAGCGTTCAAGGTACGCGGCGGCATCGTCTACCTCGACGACCTGCGTCGGACCCGGCCCTCTGTTCGGCGGCTGGTGACGGCGACGCGCGGCAACCACGGCCAGAGCGTGGCGATTTCGGCGACACGGGCCGGAATCGCTGCCGACGTGTACGTGCCATCGGGAAACTCGCTGGAGAAGAACCGGGCGATGCGAGCCCAAGGGGCCAACCTGATCGAGGCGGGTGCGGATTTCCAGGCCGCAGTCGAGCAGGCGCGAGCGGCGGCGGGAGAGCCGGGTGTGGAGTTCCTGCCGTCGTTTCACTCGGCGCTTGTTGCGGGCGTGGGCAGCTATGCGATCGAGCTGTTCACCGCCGTTCCCGACCTCGACACCGTCTACGTACCCGTCGGGATGGGCTCCGGAGCCTGCGGTGTGATCGCCGCGCGCGACGCGCTGGGCTTGTCGACCAAGGTCGTCGGTGTGGTGGCCGTTGGCGCTCCGGCCTACGCGTTGTCGATCGAAGCGGGCAACGTGGTCAACACCGAGTCGGCCGACACCCTGGTCGACGGCGTTGCCTGCCGCGCCCCGAATGCCGAGGCCGTGGCGGTGCTCACCGCCGGATTGGAACGCATCGTGCAGGTGCCCGACGCGGCGGTGGCCGAGGCGATGCGGAATCTCTTCGCCGACACCCACAACGTCGCCGAGCCCGCTGGGGCGATCGCCTTCGCCGCGCTGATGAGCGAACGGTCTGGGTTGGCGGGCCGCAAGGTGGCGGCGATCATGACCGGCGGCAACGTCGACAGCGATCTGTTCGCCCACGTGCTCGCCGGCGGCGACCTGCGGTAGGTCTGATCGGGGCGGGGCTCCAGCGGCGCATGGGTCGGGTAGGCCGTGCCAGACTTCGGGGGAAGCTGAACCCCTGAAAGGTGCTCCACGATCATGACCCGTGTCTTGCGCAACTTTGTCAATGGCGACTACGTCGACGCGAAAGACGGCCCCACTTCCGATGTGATCAACCCGTCGACCGGTGAGGTGTACGCCACGGCCCCCGTGTCGGGTGACGCCGATGTCGATGCCGCCTACGCCGCGGCCGAGGCGGCGTTCGAGGGGTGGCGCGACTCGACGCCGAGCCAGCGCAGCCTGGCGCTGCTTAAGATGGCCGACGCCATCGAGGCCCGCGCCGAGGAGCTGATCGCGGCCGAGGTTGAGAACTGCGGCAAGCCGATCGGCCTGACCCGCAGCGAGGAAATCCCGCCGATGGTCGACCAGATCCGCTTCTTCGCCGGAGCAGCGCGCATGCTCGACGGTCGCGCCGCGGCGGAGTACATGAGCGGGATGACGTCGTTCATCCGCCGTGAGCCGATCGGCGTGATCGGCCAGGTCGCCCCGTGGAACTACCCGATGATGATGGCCGTCTGGAAGTTCGCCCCGGCGATCGCCGCGGGCAACACCGTGGTGCTCAAGCCGTCCGACACGACCCCCGCGTCGACGTTGCTGTTGGCCGAGATCGCCGCGGAGTTCATGCCGCCGGGCGTGTTCAACGTGATCTGCGGCGACCGCGATACGGGCCGCGCCCTGGTGAGTCACCCGACGCCGGCGATGGTGGCGATCACCGGTTCGGTGCGCGCCGGCATCGAGGTGGCTCAGTCCGCGGCGGCGGGCCTGAAGCGGGTCCACCTTGAGCTTGGCGGCAAGGCTCCGGTCGTGGTGTTCGACGATGCTGACATCGCCGCCGCCGCCGAGGGCATCGCCATCGCCGGTTACTTCAACGCCGGGCAGGATTGCACCGCGGCCACTCGCGTGCTTGTCGCTCCTCGGGTGTACGACGACTTTGTCGCCGCGTTGGCCGAGCAGGCGGCGGGCACGGTCACCGCCGGACCAGAGAACGAGGATGCGTTATTCGGCCCGGTCAACAACGCCAACCAGTTGGCCCGGGTGGCCGGAATGGTGTCTCGGGCCCCCGACCATGCGACGATCGCGGCGGGCGGCTCGGCCGTTGGCGGCCCGGGCTACTTCTTCCAGCCGACGGTCATCGCCGGGCTGCGGCAGACCGATGAACTGGTGCAGGACGAGGTGTTCGGTCCGGTGATCACCGTGCAGCAGTTCAGCGACGAGGACGAGGCGGTTCGCTGGGCCAATGGCGTGAAGTACGGCCTGGCGTCATCGGTGTGGACCAAAGACCACGGCCGGGCAATGCGGATGGCCAAGCGTCTCGACTTCGGATGCGTGTGGATCAATACCCACATCCCCCTCGTCGCCGAGATGCCCCACGGCGGTTTCAAGAACTCCGGCTACGGCAAAGACCTGTCGATGTACGCGATGGACGACTACACCCGCGTCAAGCACGTGATGACCAACCTGAACGGCTGAAACCTCGGACTATTCACGGAAGGGAAAGGCTCGGTATTCGGGCTTTCCCTCCCGAGAACGCATGACGGCTACCGTCGGAACCATGACTGTGCATGAGCGGCCCTTCGGACGGTGCCTGGAAGATTTCACCGTGGGCGATGTGTATCGGCATTGGCCGGGCAAGACGATTACCGAGGCCGATGATCATCTGTTCTGCATGATCACGATGAACCACCATCCGTTGCATACCAACGACTGGTTCGCCGCCAACAGCGTGCAGGGCCGCAACGTGGTCGTCGGCAACCTGGTGTACTCGTTGGTGCTCGGCATGAGCGTGCCCGACGTGTCGGGCGCGGCGATCGCCAACCTCGAGGTCGAGACGCTGCAACACAAGTTCCCGACGTTCCACGGCGACACCATCCACGCCGAGACCCGGGTACTCGACGTCAAGGAATCGTCGTCGCGGCCCGACCGGGGCGTGGTCACCGTCGAGACGAAGGGCTTCAATCAGGATGGCAAGGAGGTCTGCTACTTCCGCCGTCGGGTGATGGTCTGGAAGCGCGAGGCCGCTCCGTCTCGCCAGCGTCCCTACGACGGCGTCGACGTGTGGGGCGACGCCTGACCACGTCCCTTCTGGCGAATGCGTGAGCATGGGCGGTACTGGTGCCCACTCGGCCTCGCGCAATGGGGGTATCGGGCCGGAACTCGCCGATGCAGTACTCGCCTGGGGCGTTCCCCGGCTGCGTGACCTGCCGTGGCGCCGGACACGAGACCCGTGGCGAGTGCTCGTCTCGGAAGTGATGCTCCAGCAGACCCAGGTCGACCGGGTGATCCCCAAGTGGCTGGCGTTTCTCGACGCCTTCCCCACCCCTGCGGCCTGTGCGGCGGCGAGCCTGGGTGATGTGCTGCGGCTGTGGCACGGCCTGGGCTACCCCCGGCGGGCTCGGAACTTGCAGGCGGCGGCTGCGGCCTGTGTGGAGCGTCACGACGGTCGTGTCCCGTCGGTTCTGGCCGACCTGCTCGCCCTGCCGGGCATCGGTCCCTACACGGCCCGCGCCGTGCGCGTCTTCGCCTATGAACTCGACGATGCCGTGGTCGACACGAACATCGCCCGGGTCTACGCCCGGCTGGCGGGGGAGCGGCTGACCGGTCGCCAGGTGCAGGCTGCCGCCGATGCCGCGGCGGTTGTCGGCGAGGGGTGGGCGTGGAACCAGGTGTTGATGGACCTCGGCGCGCAACTCTGTCGGCCCCGAAATCCGGCCTGCGGCGAGTGCCCGTTGGTCGACGCTTGTGGATGGTCGGTGGCCGGTCGCCCGGAGCCTGATCCTGCATCGGGTTCGGCGGGGGTGAGCACCCGCCAGGCCCCGTTCGAAGGTTCCGATCGTCAGGCGCGGGGCCGGTTGATGGCCGCCCTCAACCACGGACCGGTCGTCGAGGTTCAACTCGCCGAGATCATGGCCTGCCCCGTCCCCCGAGCCCTGCGACTCGCCGCCAGCCTCGCCACCGACGGCCTCATCGTCGCCGCCGACGGCCACTACCGTCTCCCCTGACCCGCCCCGCCCCGCCGGCCGCGAGGTCCCCCGCCCGGCCGCGAGGTCCCCCGCCGGGCAGCGCCCAGACGCCAATGTGGAGCGCAACCGCTGGAAAACCGCTCGCCGGACTCCAATTGGGAGTCTGGTGACGCGGATCAAGGGCCTGAGCAGGGTGAATGAGGTCCTCGGCCGTGGTGCACCGCATCTTGTACCAGCACAAACCAACACAGCGTTTGTGGGCTGGCACAAACCTGCCGTTGAGGCCGAACCGACCGGTGGCGGGGTCGGGCCGGAACCGATCAGGCGGGAAGGGGGCCGGACGGGTTCAGCCAGGCGGAGATGTCGAGCAGGACGTGGGTGGTGACGGAGCTGTAGATGCAGACTTCGCCGTTGGTGCCGAGGCCGGTCACGATCAGGTTGGCGACGGTGTCGCCTTGGTGCACGTTGAGGTTCGAGACCTCGGGAACCGCCGTGCCACACGGGTAGATCGACAGGTAGCCATCGCCGGTCGGGTCGACCGCGGTCAGATTCCCGACGATCCCTCGACCGTCGGTCGGCATCGGGTCGTCACCGGCGATCAGATCGACGCGTCGTTCCTGCCCGGCGGCAGCGATGACAGACCGGCGGGTGTCGAGCACCCGTGCGGGTTCGAGCAGCCCGAGTCGGGCCGCGTTCGGCAACGAGACGGCGTCGATGTCGACGATCAGGTCGGTCGCCACCGAGCTGAACACGCAGAAGTCCCCTGAGCCACCGATCCGGTTGGCGACGATCGCCGCCGCGGCCGCGTCGCGCCCGGCGACCATGTTCAGGTTTGACGCCTCGGGCCGCGGGGCGGAACAGGGGCCGGGGAACACGGTCAGATACCCATTGCCGTCGGGTTGCACGGCGGTGATGTTCAAGGCGAGCAGGCCCGAGCCGACCACCGGCTCGAACCGGCCGGCAGGCACGGTCAGGGTTTCCCCCGCGCCCAACCGCCGGGCGTCGGGAAGCAGGTGGGGCGTGCCAAGGCGGGTGTCGATCAGTCGTACCGGAGTCGGCAGCGGGCTGAGGCCTTCCCCAGACGGGGCGAGGTATCCCGACACGTCGACGATCAGATCGGTCGCGCCGTCGGCGTACACGCACAGCGCCCCGCCGCGGCCCAAGCCGACGATCACCGAGTTGGCGACGGTCGCTCCCGCGGCAGCGTTGACCGTCGAGGTGTCGGGTCGCGCCGCTCCACACGGGTAGGCCGTCAGGTACGTGGTCGCGCAGGCATCCACCGCCGTGACGGTCGCGGCGACGCCGAGTGCGTCGGGTGGAATGCCGCGCTGCCCGGCGATCGGCACCGTGACCGTGCCGCGGTCATCCACCGGAGTCGGCAGTTGGCGGGTATCAAGGAACCGCACGGGGGCCGGTAGCGGGTACAGCCCCACCGGGCCGGGCCCGGCCCACGGAGATCCGGGAGGGGCCGTCGAAGTTCGTGTCGCTCGACAACGGCTGACCGGCCGCGATGGCGCAGCGACGAGCCGGTCGAGAGCATCGCCGATCATCATCACCATCGCCTGAGTACCGGCCGGAGTGAGGTGTAACCCGTCGTTGGACGCCCAGTCGCGGTGCTGCTCGACGGCGGAATTCCAGTCGATCACCGACAGCTCCGAAAACTCGGCCAGTTTGGCGGCCAAGGTCGCGTTGTGTTGGGCGTAGATCGCCGAGTACGTCCCGGCCTCGTGGTAGTTGATCCACACCACGTGCTCGATGCCCCGGATGCGGGCTTCGGCGATCAGCGCGTCGACTGCCGGGGCGAGGGCGACATCGTTGTAACCGACCCCGACCACCAGCGTGCGGTATGCCCCGCGGTCGCTCTGCAACGCCTCGAGTGCGGTCGAGGGTGTCACGCCCTGGTAGGCGCAGCTCCGGGCGATCAGCCGGCGGCAGACCTTGGCATCGATCACGAACGAATGTCTCGCGGCGAGAGCTGCCCGAGCACTCGACAAGGTCTCGACCGCCGACAGCACCGAGTCGCCGATGATCAGCGCGTCGGTGATCACCGCCGGAACCGCGGCCGGTGCGGCGGGGGAGAGACCGGCCGGGAGATTGGCCGGGGCGAATGATGTGGCCTGCACCGACCCGGCCGAAGGCACCAAAATGCCAATCAGACCCGCCGCGAGGGTTATCCCGCACACTCGCTTCAGACGTCGGCCTCGTTCTGCCGGCATCATCCGCCCCGTAGTTAAAACGCTATCCACACCACTCATTGTGACCGATAGGCCGGTTGGATTAACCGCGCGTGACGCTCAGCACGATTTCGTCAAACGCGGCATCGGCGTAGGCCCGCATCTCGTCATCGGTACGGTCTTGGATCGGATGGGGGACGAACACCCGCGCCGAGGGGAATCCAAGCGCTTGCGCCTGAGCTTCGGCCGCCTCGACAAACACCGCCGAGGCCACGAAAACGCCCACGACACCTCGGGCTTCGAGATCACTGATGTCGTGCACACTGCACGACGTGCAACTGCCTCAATCGGCGAGGGCCTCGATGACCACCTCGCACTGGGTGGCGATCTCGTGGCGCAGGTCAACCGGGGCCGGCTTGGTGAACGTCGGCTTGCTGTAGCGCTTGACCAACGCTCCCGACGCGACCAGACGCTCCTCTAAACGGTCGAGGAAGATGTCGCCGCGCGGCTTGGTGATGTTGAGCAGGCCGACTCGCTTGCCTGCCAGCGACGATGGTCGCTCCAGCAACGTCCGATGGGCGATGACTCGTTCCGACGTGGGATCCAACACGGTGCTCACGGGGTGACCTCCTTGGTGATTGGTTGGCTACCGGTGGCCCCGTTGGCCCACCCGGCGATGATGGCAGAGAACAGTCCGGCGGTGCCGCCGGCATGGACGATCATGATTCCGCCGGTGCGGAACTTCGGAAGGGTGTGATCGGCGAATGCCTCGTTGATACCCTCGGCAATTCCTCCGGCTCCGGCGACCAGCTCCGACCCGGGAATCTGCAGCCGGGCGTGCAACTCGTCGTGCAAGCGCTGGCGGTCCCACCCGGACTCGTTGAACACCCGAGCGTGCTCGGGGCCGATGACCAGCAACACATCAAACGCCAACACCAGCTTGGGGTGTTGCATGCCGCGCAGCCGAGCGGCGAACGAGGCGGCCAGCGACTCGGCGGTCCGTGACTTCTGATCGACAATCGTGTGGGGGCCTTCGCCGGCGAACAGGGTGATCGCGTTGGCCCCGGGGGCAACGCCACGCGAGACGCCGAAGGGCTCCCACGGCGAGTCGGCCTCGTTCTCGGGGAAGCAGAAACTGAGCTTGCCCGGGTTGCCGTGCGTGGCCCGGTCGACGCCCTGCGGCCGACCTCCACCGACATTGCGGATGACCAACTGCAGCGCCCGACCGATGGTCATGTTGGCGCGATTGCCCTGGCCAAGCACATTGCCGTCGCCGTTCATGCCGATCGCCCTGGTGCCCGGACCGCTACAGATGACCACCGGGCCGACGGGCATCGTCGTCGCCAACACGCCGTGGATGTTGAACTCGTCGGTGCACGCGGCTTCAACTGCGGCGATCACCCAGGGCAGGTACTCGGGCTTGCACCCGGCCATCACCGCGTTGATCGCGATCTTCTCGACGGTCACCTCGACCAAGTCGGGCGGC
This sequence comes from uncultured Actinomycetes bacterium, assembly GCA_963847945.1. Taxonomy (GTDB): domain Bacteria; phylum Actinomycetota; class Acidimicrobiia; order Acidimicrobiales; family Ilumatobacteraceae; genus JANMJD01. The sequence continues at coordinate 952,657 of CAWKBX010000015.1, read as the reverse complement.
ACGACGGCGACGACCTCGCCCGGAGCCCGGGTGGTGCCTTCGAGCATCCGCAGGACGCGCTCCTCGGTGGGTGGCACGACCGGCAATCCGTCGGTCCAGCCGCGGTCGAACATCGCCTCGATCTCGTCTTCGAGCTGGGCAAACTCCACCCGGCGGGCGGCGAGCACTGAACCGGAGAAGCGGGCACGCAGGGCGTCGACGCGGTCAGGGCCGACCGACAGCGAGCCGCATCCCGGCCGGAACGCCGGCAGATCGGCACCCAGGTCGTCGCGGTCGGTGACCCGATGCCATTCGCTGCGGACCCATCCGACGGTGCGGTCGACCTCGACGCCATCGACGACCCGAATCACGGTGGGAACGGTCTCGATGTCGTGATGCCAGCTGAACGCCAGATCGGTATCGAGCGAGTGAGAGAGCCCCCCCAGAAACGTTGCATCGTCTTGCACGAACACGGCGACGGGGAGGTGGCCGGCCTGCAACGCAGCGACAACTGGCACAACCATCACGCAGGTGGCGCACTCCTGTTTGACGACGATCACCAGGCCATCGGGCAGGTTTGGCGCAGAACTCGAGCTCACGAAGCCGAAGGTACACCCCAACGTGCGACCAACATCACATGAACTCGACGTGGACATTGGGTGCTCTGGTGTTTACGGTGGGCGACCAGCATGGGGACTTCCGATCGTTTCTCGGTCACGTTCCATGGAGTGCGTGGTTCCACGCCCTGCCATGGTCCGGAGATCGCCCGCTATGGCGGCAATACCTCGTGCGTCTCGTTGTCGATGCCCGGTGAACAACCGATGATTTTCGACCTGGGAACGGGACTGCGGTACTTCGGTCTCACCCAGCCGACCGACGGCACCTTTCGGGGAACCTGCCTGCTTTCGCACCTGCACTGGGACCATACGCAGGGCCTGCCGTTCTTCTCGCCGATCCTGCGGACGGGGGCCGAACTCGACGTGTACGCCCCGATCCAAGAAGACGGACGGCCGGTGTGGCGGGCGGTCAAGGCGTTCATGCAGCCCCCACACTTCCCGATCTCGCTGGAACACATCCCCGGCACGCTGCGATTCCATGACATCAGCGACGACGATTTCCTCGTTGGCGGAGCAATGGTCAAGGCCCGCCTGGTGCCTCATGTCGGCAACACGCTCGGTTACCGGGTGACGCACTCGGGGCGCAGCGTGGCCTATCTGTCGGACCACCAGCAGCCGTACGATGGCTCATACGGAGTGGCCGACGGGGCCCGTGAACTGGTGCAAGGAGTGGATCTGTTGATCCATGATGCCCAGTACACCGACGCCGAGTTCGCCCAGAAGTACAACTGGGGTCACTGCACCATCGAGTACGCGGTGCGGTTGGCCGCCGAGTGCGGGGTGAAGGCGCTGGCGCTGTTCCACCACGACCCGGTTCGCCGCGACGAGGTCGTCGACGAACTCACCGCCTGCGCCGCGGATCTCGGCCGCTCGCTCGGCGTCGAGGTGTTCGCCGCCCGCGAGGGCCTGACCATCGAGTTGTAGCCCCATGGTCACTGCTCTTCGAGCCGCCCTCGGGCTGATCATGCTTGCCGCCGGAATTGGAAAGCTGTCCAACCGCTCATGGCCGTCGCAGGCTCGGGCCCTCGGGGCCCCGGTGCGGCTGATTCCGCTCGTCGCCCCGGTCGAACTCGTTCTCGGCGCGGCGCTGGTCGTCGGGATCGTCCCCAGGGTCACGGCTGCGGTCACCGCCGCGCTACTCGCACTGTTCACCGTGTTGCTCGTCGTGCGGCTTCGTGAAGGTGTTCGTCCGCCATGCGCGTGCTTCGGAGGTCGTCGCCCTCGCCCGATCGATCACTGGTCGGTGATCCGCAATCTCATCTTGATGTCGGCTGCCGTCGGAGTAGTTGCCCTCGGCTGATCTGTCTCAGTGCCGTCGACGCCAGGGTGGTCTCATCCCGACGTGTGTGGTCCCCACGCACCGACGATGTCGCGGGCGGTGTACGCGATCACCCCGTCAACATCGACCTTCTGGCGGGCAACGGCGACCAGTGGCGTAGAGGGGTCCGCCCCAGGGACAGCGTTTGTGTCGACCCGCAGCTTCCCCAGGTCTTCACGTCCGAACGGGGCGTTCTCGCGCCATTTGATCGATCCGACGAACCTGATCGAGGTTGGGTTGCTGGCGCGGTCGACCCTGACGAGACCGACCTCGGGATTGTGAGTGACTTTCGTCGTTCGTCCACCGATTGTCAGCCGACGAGGCCGGCGTCGACGCTGACGATCGTCGAGGTCATGAACTTCGCTTCGTCCGAGGCGACGAAGGCGAAGGCGGCCGCAATGTCGGACGGCTCCGACATTCCCATCGGCGACATCATCCGGTGCATCCGCTTGAAGTCGGCCCCCTCGGGCAGCCCGAACGAGTGGACGATGTTGGTCATCGTCCCTCCGGGAGCGACGGCGTTCACCCGCACGCCCTTGTCCTGATACTCGAAGCCGAGAGCCTTGGTCAGCATCACCACGCCACCCTTCGACGCGCAGTACGCCGCGCTCCAGGGCTGACCCATCAACCCGGCGTTCGAGGCGGTGTTGACGATCACGCCGCCGCCGTTGAGCAGGTGCGGCAGGGCGTAGCGGCAGACGAAAAACGTGCCGTTGATGTTCACGTTCATGATCCGCAGGAAGTTCTCGGGGGTCTCCTCGTGGGAGTGGGCGAAGTTGCCGATGCCGGCGATGTTGCAGACCACGTCGAGGCCGCCGAGCGTGGCCGCTATGTCGTTGACGACCGACTCGACCATCGGCGCGTCGCCGACGTCGAGGACCCGGTCGAGTGCCTGCCCGCCGGCCTCGCGGATCGCCGCGGCGGTCTCGTCGGCACCTTTGAGGTCGGTGCAGGCGACGTGGCCGCCCTCGGCCGCGAGACGCATGGCGACGGCTCGGCCAATGCCTGATCCGGTGCCCGTGACCAGCACGTTCTTGCCTGTGAAGCGATTCATGAGGATGTCCTTGTTGGGTCGAGGCAGTACGAGGCTGTGGTGAGCTAGCGAGAGTAGGCGACGCGCAGATCGCGCTTGAGGACCTTGCCGCTGGGGTTGCGGGGCAGGGCGTCGATGAATTCGAGTTGCTCGGGGATCTTGTGATTCGAGAGTTGATGTTCTTTGAGGTAGGCGACCATCTCGGCAAACCCGATCGGTTCGGCCCCCGACGCCGTGACGACGACCGCGCAGGCCCGCTCGCCGCTGGCCGGGTCGGGCACGCCGACTACGGCGACATCACTGACCGCCGGATGGACAAAGAGCAGGTCTTCGATCTCCTTGGCCGAGATGTTCTCGCTCTTGCGGATGATGATGTCTTTCAAGCGACCCGTGATCGACACCCAGCCGCCCTCGTCGATGACTCCGAGATCGCCCGTGCGGAACCAACCGTCATCGTCGAACGCCTCGGCGTCGAGTGACGAATCGAGGTAGCCGAGGCAGACCTGCGGACCCTTGACCCGCAGCTCACCTTCCTCGTTGGCGCCCAACTCGACGTCGTCCATCACGACGCGGATCTCGACGCCAGGGCACGCACGGCCGTCAGTTTCGGCCTTCTTGATGTCGGGATCGTCGATGTGCATCATCGTGTTGATCGGCGTCTCGGTGAGCCCCCAACCGCCGATCAACGGGGCACCGAATGCCGCCATCGCCTCGGCATGGAGTGACTTCGGCTTTGGTGAGCCTCCGCCGGGCAGAATTCGGACGTCGGGAAAGAGCTTTTCGCCGGCGGGCAAGGCGCGCTGGGCGGCGAGGTAGGCGAGCCAGAAGACGGTTCCGGCTCCGGCGCACGTGCAGCCGTGTTCGCCCAGCCAGCGAGGGGTGTCAACCGGGCTGAACGTCTCGACCATCAGGAGTTCCACGCCGGTCTGCATCGCGTTGAACAACCAGACGAGCCCGCCGATGTGGGTGATCGGAAACACCACGGCGGCCTTGTCGGCATCGGTGACCTGCAATGACCACTGCATCCCGTCGTTGGCGGCAGACAGCGTGCGGTCACAGTGCTTGGCTCCCTTGGGGTCGGCGGTGGTACCCGAGGAGTAGAACAGCCAACGGAGTTCCTCGTACGCCGGCCGGAACGGTGGGAGCGTCGCCGGGTCGCCCGACGGCAGGTCGGGGTCGACGACCAGGATCTCGACGTCCTGCCCCTCGACGGCTTCGGCGGCCATTTCGGGAAAGGCGAAGCCGCGGAACACATTGGGCACGATCAGCAGCCGACAGTCGCTCTGGCGGGTGATGAACCCGACCTCGCGCTGGCGGTAGATCGGCAGGATCGGGTTCTGTACGGCCCCTAGGCGGGCCAACGCTCCGGCCAGCACGAACGACTCGAACCGCGACGGCAGAATCCACGAAACCCGCGTGCCCTCACCCACGCCACGGTCCGCCAACCCGGCCGCGGCCCGCTCGCACCAAGCGCGGTACTCGCCGTACGTCATCGTGCGACCCTGTTCGTCGAGTGCCATCCGCTTGTCGGGGGAGCGCTCGGCCCGCTCGACGATGAGCTCCCACAGCGTCTTGTTTGTCGGGTCGATCATGGTCGTCATCGATGCCATCGGCTCGCATCCTAGAGAGGCGCACCCACTCGATGACTGGCCGAGGCGACACCCGCCTCGGCCAGCCAACGGTTCCGCTACGGAGCGGGGTAGTAGCCGCCCAAGTCGGTCAGCATGTCGGTGCTCGCCGAAGTGAAGATGCACACCTTGCCACCGGTGCCGAGTTTGGTGATCACCGCATTGGGGATGGTGTCACCGGCGTCGAAGTTGAGGTTCGAGGCATCTGGCTGCGTCGCCCCACAGGGCCAGACCGTGACGTATCCCCCGGCTTGGGCGCTGACGGCGGTGACGTTGAGCACGACGGCCGACGCGTTGGCCGGAACGCCGTGCCGGCCGCCGATCTGCAGTTCGGTGGTCGAACCAGCCGTGCGGACCCCGATGCCCCGGAAGAGGCCGTCAACGGTGGCCCCGGCCGACCGGGTGTCCATCATACGACCGGGGACGACCGGGGTGTACTGGCTGCCGGCCGGGTAATAGCCGTTGATGTCGGCAAGCATCTGGATGTCGGCCGAGGTGAACAGGCAGACCTTCCCATCGGTGCCGAGCTTGGTGATCACGGCGTTCGGAATGGTGTCGCCTGCCGCGAAGTTCAGGCTCGACGCGTCGGGCTGGGCCGAACCGCATGGCCAGACCGTGACGTAGCCCTCGGCAGCCGCACCGACCACGGTGACGTTCAGAACCGCTGCGGCCGCATTTTCCGGAGCGCCGCCTCGACCGCCGACGATGAGCTCGGTGATGCTGCCCGCCTTGCGGACGCCGAGGGCCCGGAAGCGACTGTCGACCGTTGATCCCTCGCGGGTCTCCAGCAGGCGTGCCGGTACCAGCGGGGCGTACTTGGTGCCGACGGGATAGAAACCACCGACGTCGGCGAGCAGGTCGACTGAACCCGAAGTGAACAGGCACACCTTGCCGCCGGTCCCCGGCTTGGAGATCACCGCATTGGCGATGGTCGTGCCGACGGCGTAGTTGAGACTCGAGGCGTTGGGCTGGGTGTCGCCGCATGGCCAGACCGTGACATACCCCTCGGCGGTGGCGTTGGTGACCGTGATATTCAGGGCGACGGCAACGGCGCTACCGGGAACCTCACCGCGACCGGCGACGTTGAGTTCGGTCGTCGATCCGGCGACGCGGGTACCCAGTCGCTCCGATTGGTCGTCGAAGGTCGAGCCCTGCGTACGAGAGTCCAAGAAGCGTGCCGGGACCAGTGGGCTGTATTCGATGTAGGTCGCCGGGGGTGGCGGCGAAGTAGACGGGGTGACGGGGTTCGATACCCCGGCCGGCCCGGTGCCGACGCTGTTGCGGGCGACGACACTGAACGTGTATGCGGTGCCGTTGGTCAGCCCGGTAAAGGCGGCCGAGGTTGACGCGACCGTCTGGGAGGCCCCGCCGGGGGTGGCCGTCACCGTGTAGTTCTGAATCGCCGCTCCGCCGTTGTCGGTCGGTGCTACCCATGTCACGTTGGCCGAGGCGTTACCGGCCGTGGCCGCGACGTTGGTGGGGGCGCCGGGCACGGTGACCGGGGCGGCAGTCGGGAATCCGTAGCCGATCTGGCCAGCGAACTGGCCCGACCCGGCCCATCGGGGGGTGGCCAGCCCGGTGATCGTGTTGGCGACGCGGTTGAATCCGCGGGGTGCCGGAGGATAGACCGGCACCGGATCGCCGGGGTTGGTCGGGTCGCAGGACGGCGCATCGGTTCCGTATATCAACTCGATGGACCCGCCGACATACCACGCGATGTCGTCGGGGCTGATCACCGAGCACTTGGCGTTGAAGTCACCGGTACCGGCCCACACCGGAGCGGGCACTCCGGTCACCGCGCTGTTGACGACGGTCCACGTGGGGAGGGCGGGGGTTCCGCCGCCGTAGTAGACGTTCAGCGCCGTACCGACATGGAAGGCAATATCGTCGCGATCGTCGGCATCGAAGTCGCCCGAGCCGGCCCAGTCTGGTGTCGGAACGTTGGTAGCGGTATTGCTGACCACCGTCCAGTCGCCGACCAGATCGTTGAGACCGAGGTAGAGGGTGATCGATCCGCCGGCCAGCCAGGCGATGTCTTCGCGGCCGTCGTTGTTGAAGTCACCCGTGCCGGCCCACGTCGGCGTCGCAGCCGCCCGAGCGGCGGTCCTGAGCGAGAAGACTCCATTGCCGAGGCTGCGGTAGATCTTGATCGTCCCGCCGGAGTACCAGGCAATGTCGGTGAAGTCATCGCCGTTGAAGTCGCCGGTGCCGGCCCAGACCGGGGCTGGCACGCTGGTCGCGGTGTCGGTTACTTTGACAAAGGTGCCGGATGGTCGCCCGAAGTAGGTATGGATCGAAGTGCCGTCGTACCAGGCAATGTCGCCGAAATCGCCGGATACCGGGACGGCCGGGGGATCTTCGGGGCCATTGAATCGTCCGGTCTCGGCCCAGATCGGGGGAGCGGTGGTGAAGGCGTCGGGTACCTGCGTCCAGCCTGGCGTCGGCTTGCCGTTGAGCAGGCTCACCGAATTGGGGATGTACCACGGGATGTCAGCGTTGCCGTCGCCGAAGAAATCGGACCTCAACGCGCCGGCATCGAGTGGTGCGACGAGCGATGCAGCAATCGAGAGACCGGCGACAACCGCACCGGCGATACGAAATCTGGACACGAAACCTCCCGAACTTCTCGGGCCGAATCCCGAGAACCATCGAATATCAGACGCACACTATTTCGCCTCACCATCGGTGACTTTTGGTGACGATGAGTTAGGTCAAATGGTCTACTAGGCCGCGCTGGAATGGGGTCGGCGATCAGAACGTCAGCACGCCGCGAGCGACGCGGCCCGCTTCCATCTCGTGGACGGCGTCCTTCCATTGCTCGACGGGGAACGAAGCGCTGACCAGCTCGTCGAGGAGGATCTTCGCCGCGTCGGTAGAGCTCGATGATCCGCGGGATGTCGCGGTGGGGGGAGACCGTGCCGTAGCGGCAGCCGATGATTCCCCGATCGACCTGCGTGAGCCGTCCGTAGAGCCCGTGGAACTCGGCAGTCTGCCCCGAGACGCCGATCACGACGACGTTGCCTTCCCAGTCGAGGCATTCGAGGGCATTCCAGGTGACCTGGGGGTGGGCGACACAGTCGAACGCCCAGTTGACGCCGCCGCCGTTGAACGGTCCGCGCGGCATCGAGTCATTGAACGGGCAGATGTTGACCACGGCCTCGATCAGGTCGTCGCGTCGTCCGTCGAGGAAGTGAGTGGCCCCGAACTGCTTGGCCAACCCCTCTTTGTCGGCGACGGTGTCGACGGCGATGATCGTCGTCGCGCCCTGCACCTTGAGGGCCTGAATCACGTTCAATCCGACGCCGCCGACGCCGAACACGACCGCCGACTGGCCGCGCTTGACGTTGGCCCGGTTGAACACCGCGCCCATGCCGGTGACCACGCCACAGCCGACGAGCGCGGCTGAGGTCAGCGGCACGTCGTCGGGGATCTTGACGCATTGGATGTCGCGTACGACCGTCCGCTCGGCGAAGGCGCTGGTCGCGGCGAAGTTGTAGATCGGGTCGCCGTTGAGGGTGAACGGCTGGGTCCAGTTACCAAGGGTCGCCCGGCAGGCGGTCGGCCGACCGTCGTGGCAGTACTCGCACATCCCGCAGGCGGCCAGCGTGGCGACGATGATGTGATCGCCGGGCTTCACATGGGTGACCGCGGAGCCGACCTCGGCGACGATGCCGGCCGCCTCGTGGCCGCAGACCCCGGGCGACGGAACGGGGTACAACCCGCTCATGTACGACAAGTCGCTGTGGCACAAACCGGCGGCGACGATCTGGACGATCACGTCACGTGGCCCGGGAGCGCGCAGCTCCAGGTCGGTGACCAAGCTCGTTGTCGTACCGTCGTAGACGATCCCTCTCACAATGTCCCCTCTCGCGTGCGCGGAGCCGATGGTAGGCCGCGGTCGATCGGCAACACCGAGCTGGGGCTCAACTGGCGGCCAGTCCACCGACCGTGGGTCGTCACGTCTCCGAGCTCGCACGGGAGGTCGAAGTGGTTCCGTCCGGGAATCGTCACTCGGGTCACATCGCAGGCGTGCGACTGCCACGCCTCGGCAAACGTGTCGCTTTGCGTGTGGAACTCGTCGGTTTCGATCGCGCCGTCGACGACGACGATCGGTAGCCCGCGTGCGGGTCGGAGATGGATCGGGCTCAGTCGAGGCGCCGACTCGGAGGTGATCCCCACGGCCTCGTTGATGTAGGTGCCGATCAGCGGGGCGAGGTCGTAGACCCCCGAGAACAGCACCGCAGCGCATACCCGCGGTTCGACGGTGAGGGCCATCGCCGCGAGATGGGCCCCGGCCGACGAACCGGAAAGAATGACCCGCTCAGGGTCGGCGCCCCACTGCTCGGCCCGGTCAATGCACCAGGCGAGGGCCCGGATGCATTGGTCGACGATCTCGTCGAGCGTCGCATGAGGAGCCAAGGTGTAGTCGGGCACGGCAACAACGCAGCCCTCGTCGAGCAACGGGGAGATATGGAAGCACGACTCCCGTCGGCTGAGTTCCTGCCAATAACCCCCGTGGATGAAGACGTGCAACGATCGGCCACCGTGAGACATGACGACGGGTTGGAACACGTCGATCAATTCGTCGCGGTGGGGTCCGTAAGCGTGAGTTGTCGGCGGGAAGCGGGCCCGGGTGGCCTCGCTCCCGCCGACATACACGGCGATGACTTCGGTGAGATCACCACCGATCATCGAGCTGGGTGAGTACTGACGCTCGCGCTCGGTAAGGGTCATTTTCTCCCAGCTCGGTCGGGTCACTTTCCGACCGTCACCGACCCGCTTGTGGCGTCGTTGCGGCGAATCGAGAACACGATCGCCGCCACCAGGATCGTCATGATCACACCGAGGGCGATGAAGGTGTTGAGGTGATACCAGTGCGAGACGGCCATCTTGATGCCGACAAAGATCAGCACGCCGCCGAGGGCGTGTGACAGGTAGTGGAACTTCTCGCGGGCATTGGCGAGCAGGAAGTACATCGCCCGCAGCCCCAGGATCGCGAACGCGTTCGAAGCGAAGACCAGGAACGGTTCGTGTGACACCGCCAGAATCGCCGGAACCGAGTCGATGGCGAAGATCAAGTCGGTGACCTCGACCACCACCAGCGCGGCGAACAGCGGCGTGGCCGCCCGCTTCATGTTCACCTTGGTGAAGAACTTGTGGCCGTCGAGCGTGTCGGTGACGGGCATGAACTTGCGCAACAGGCCAAGGCCGCGAGTCGCCTCGTCGTGGCCTTCGTCGTCGCGGTGACGGATGATCTTGATGCCGGTCAGGATCAGGAACACTCCGAAGATCAGCAGCACCCACCAGAACTTGGTGATCAATGCGCTACCGAGCCCGATGAACAACGCCCGCAGCGTCAGAGCTCCGAATATGCCCCAGAACAGCACCCGGTGCTGGTACTTCAACGGAATCGCCATTGTCGTGAACAGCATCGACCAGACGAACACGTTGTCGACGCTCAACGACTTCTCGATCAGATAGCCGCTGAGGTACTCACCGAAAGCCGCGCCACCGAATGAGGCGAGGATCACCCCGCCGAAGGCGAGGCCGCACATCACCCAGACGATCGACTCCTTCATCGCCTCCTTCGGCGATGGCTCGTGATCGTCGCGGTGGCGAAACAAGTCGATGGCCAGCATCACGCCCAGCACTCCGACAAGGGCGAACCACGCCCACATCGGCACATCGAGATTGACAAAATCACGGTCGGTTTCGCTCGCTGCGAGCATGGGGCGTTCTCCTTGGGTTACCTGGGTCGGACACGTCACAACCGCCTTGGCAATACCGCAGATGAGAGGATCACGTGGTCTCCCAACTTCGGCCGTGGTGCGTCGGTTGGAAGGTCTCTCCGCCCTGGTGGGCTGGTCGCGCCGGTCCCCTAGGGGACGTGATGACGACGGACCTCGTGGGATACTCCCCTTCGCCCCCGAGTTTAGTGCGAAGATTCGCCAAGCGGCGACGTTGACGCGCAGTTCCGCCCGAGGGGCATTGGTCGACATAACCTCGCCGGATGGTTCCGATCGTTGACCTGAGCGCATCCGACGCCCCCATGAGAATCGACAGAGCGTGCCGCGAGGTCGGGTTTTCCTGCTCAGCGGCCATGGAATCGCCCGGTCCCTGCGCTTGGAGATGGACCGCGCCGCTCGCGAGTTCTTCGGTTGCCGACGGCCGACAAGGAAGTGATCGCCATGGTCAACTCCGGTCGGGCCTGGCGGGGCTGGTTTCCGCTCGAAGGCGAACTGACCTCGGGGGTGGCCGACTTGAAGGAAGGCTTCTACGTCGGGCGCGATCTGCCCGCCGAACATCCGTCGGTGGTGGCCGGGCGGCCTCTTCATGGCACGAATGTCTGGCCGTCCGCCGTTCCGGAGCTCCGGACTGTCGTCGAGGCGTGGATGACCGCGGTCGAGGCCGTCGGGCAGCAGGCGCTGGCGGCGATGGCCGTGGGTTTGGGGCTCGCGGCCGACCTCTTCCGCGCCGGGCTGGCCGCCGACCCGACCGCGCTGTTCCGGATCTTCCGATATCCACCCCACCCGTCGGGACCTGCGGGCACCGAGCGGTGGGGGGTCGGGGAGCACAGCGACTACGGGCTGCTGACCGTGCTCGCCCACGACGGCCGTCCGGGGTTGGAAGTCAAGCGGCCCGACGGAACTTGGTTACCGGTGCCGGCCGACCCCGAACTACTGGTCTGCAACCTCGGCGACATGCTCGACCGGTTGACCGCTGGCCGCTATCGCTCGACTCCGCACCGCGTCCGCAACCACGCCGCAGGTGACCGATTGTCGTTCCCGTTCTTCCTCGACCCCGGTTGGGACGCGGTCATCGACCCGATCGTCCTCGACGACGGCTGGGTGACCCCCGACGACTCGCGGCAGCGCTGGGATCGCGCCAACCTGCGCGACGTCGGCGGCACCTACGGCGACTGGTTGATGGCCAAGGTGTCGAAGGTGTTCCCCGATTTGGCCGAGCAGGCCGGAGTCTGACTGCCACTTGAGTCCACGGTTCGACACCATGGGGACGTGGTGTCGATCGTGCCCAGCCGCTCGGGCAACAACATGGCCGACGGCCGCAACGCCCGGATCGGTCGGTCAGCAGGTCGGGCTATCGCCCGCGGAGTTCGTACTTGAGGACCTTGCCGGTGGCGTTCGTCGGTAAGGCGTCGACGACATGGACGAACCTGGGGACCTTGTAGTTGGCCATTCGCTCGCGGGCCCAGATGATCATCTGGGCTTCATCGATGCTGGTGTCAGTCCTGGCGACGACGAAAGCAGCCCCGACCTCGCCCATACGTTCGTCGGGAACGCCGATCACAGCAACCTGGGCGACGCCGGGGTACGAGAGCAGGGCGTTCTCGATCTCGGCGGGGTAGGCGTTGAAGCCGCCGACGATGAACATGTCCTTCTTGCGGTCGGTGATCCGCACATACCCGGCCTCGTCGACCCAGCCGATGTCGCCGGTGTGCAGCCAGCCGTCGGCATCGATCGCCTCGGCGGTCGCCGCCGGGTCATCGAGGTAGCCCTGCATGATGTTGTAGCCGCGGGCGAGGATTTCGCCGGGCTGACCGGCGGGAACCTCGCCGCCGCGTTCATCGATGACCCGCATCTCCACCTCGGGAATCGCCCGGCCTGACGTCAGCGCGATCACGTCGGGGTCGTCGCCGGCGCGGCACATCGAGATCACCCCGGTCGACTCGGTCAGCCCGTAGCCGGTGACGATGGTGGTGAACGTCAGCTCCTCGCGCATCCGGCGGATCATCTCTACCGGGATCGCCGCGGCCCCCGTGACCGCCAGTCGCAACGTCGACAGGTCGTAGTCGTCGCGATTCGGGTGGGCGAGGATCGACAGGTACAGCGTCGGTGGGCCTGGCAGCATCGAGACCCGCTCGGCGGCGGCCTTGGCCAATACCTGGTCGACGTCGAACACCGGCTCGGGGATGATCGTCGCCCCGCGAATGAGGCACGACAGGAACCCGGCCTTGTAGCCGAAGGTGTGGAAGAACGGGTTGACGATCAGATAGCGGTCGCCCTCGGTGAGCCCGATCACCTCGGTCCATGCCTCGAACGCCTTGATGGTCTGCTCGTGGGAGCACATCACGCCCTTGGGTCGGCCGGTCGTCCCCGACGTGAAGATAATGTCGCTCAGATCCCCAGGCTCGACCCCGGCGGCTGCGTTGTCCACCGCCGTGTCGGAAACGGCTGCGCCCATCGCCACGAACTCCTCCCACCGTTGGGCGCGTGAGGCTGGGTGGTACCGAGGAGTGCCCAGGCTCACGCATTGCGGAATTGGTGGCGCGGAACTGAACAATGTGGCGCAGATCCGGAAGATCGATCCCGGTTGCGGCGAGCATCGCCGGGTAGTCGGTGCCGAGGAACCCGTGGACGCAACACAGCACGCCGACCTGCGAACGCAGCAGAATGTCGGCGGCCTCGTGGCCCTTGAAGCGGGTGTTCAGTGGGACGATCGCTGCGCCGGCCGTCTGGGCGCCGAGCGCGGCGACGACCCATTCCCACATGTTCGGGGCCCAGATCGCCACTCGGTCATCACCGGTGACTCCAGCGGCGAGGAATCCCTTGGCGGCGGCGTGGACCTTGGAAGCGAGCTCGCCAAACGAGAGTCGGACATCGCCGTCGACCAGCGCTTCTGCGTCGCCGAACCGCTCCGCCGCCCACCGGACGAGGGCCGGAGTGGTCAGCGGCAGCGCCTGCTCAGACAATGTCGAGGTGGAGCATCTTGATCGCGTTGCCGCGCATCACCTTGTAGATCTGCTCGTCGGTCAAGCCCGCAGCGGCGGTCTGCTCGGCGGCGATCTTGGCTGTATCGGGCCACGTCGAGTCGGAGTGCGGGTAGTCGCTCTCGTAGGTGACGTTGTCCTCTCCGATCTCGACCAGCGACTTCAACCCGTGCGGGTCGTCGAAGAAGCAACCGTAGACGTGACGCTTGAACAGATCGGATGGGGGCTCGAGCACCTTGTCGGCGATGCCGCCCCAGCCCCGGTTCTCGCGCCACACCGTGTCGGCGCGCTCGAGGATGTAGGGGATCCAGCCGATCTGGCCCTCGGAGTAGGCGATTTTCAGGCGGGGGAACTTGGTGAACAAGCCCGACATCAGCCAGTCGACCATCGAGAAGCAGCAGTTGGCGAACGTGAGTGTCGAGCCGACCGCGGCGGGCGCGTCGGGCGAGGTGGAGGGCATTTCGAGCCGGAACCGATGTGCATGTTGATCGTTACATCGCACTCGTTGCACGCATCGAAGAACGGTAGCCAGTAACCGTCGGCGTCGTGGATCGACGGCAGGCCGAGGTTCGGCGGGATCTCGCTGAAGCACACCGCATGGACGCCGCGAGCTGCGTTGCGGCGGATCTCGGCGGCGGCCAGATGCGGATCCCACAGCGGGACGATGATCAGCGGAATCAAGCGGCCACCCGACAGGCCACACCACTCCTCGACCATCCAATCGTTGTAGGCCTTGACGCACAGCAGGGCGAGATCCTTATCGGACGCCTCGGTGAACGTCTGCCCGCAAAACCGGGGGAAGGTCGGGAAGCAGAGCGAGGCTTCGAGGCCGTTGATGTCCATATCGGCGAGGCGCTCGGGGAGCAGGTACGAGCCCTGGCGCATCGTCTCGTAGGTGATACCGGTCAGCGTGATGTCGTCGCGGGAGAAGCCGACGGCCGTGTCGAGACGGAGCAGCGGGCGGCGAAGGTCCTCGTAGAACCACCAATCGACGAGCGGGCCCGGGTCACCCTTTTCTCCCGGGATCGCGGTGAACTTGCCGCCGACGAAGGTCATGTCCTTCACCGGGACCTTGACATTGCGCGGCCCGACGTCGCGGTATTTGGCCGGTAGCCGGTCCATCCACACCCCCGCGGGCTCGATGACGTGGTCGTCAACGGAGATGATTTTGGGCAGCGCGCGGACGGGATCAGCCATGGATTCGAGCGTAGCAGTCGAATCTGACGGGTCGTCAGAAACTCGATGTCGTGCCAATCAGCGACCGGCGCCAAGAGGAGCTGCTGCTCGGACTCCCTGGTTCTATCTGATGGAGGTTCCCCCTCGAGCGTTCGCTCCAACACGTCGTCACAAACCCCCCTTACGGGAGCCCGTCGGTGGGGTAGGTTCCGATCGATGACGAACGATCTCGACTTCCTCGCCGCGATCGAGCGCGAGTCGCGCCGATTCAGAGCCTGTCTGGAGGCCGCCGAGCCCGCGGCCCGTGTTCCGACCTGCCCCGACTGGAACGCCGCCGACCTGTTGTGGCATCTCGCCGAGGTCCAACTCTTCTGGGCGGCGATTGTGCACGGCCGGCTCGACAGCCCAGAGGCGGCCAAGGCGCAGGTACCAGACCGGCCGACGGCATTTTCCGATTTGTTGTGGCTCTGCGACCAGGCCACCACCACGTTGATCGGGGGGTTGGCCGCATGTGACCCGGCTACGCCGATGTGGACGTGGTTCGACGAGGATCAGACCGCCGGGTTCGTGCGACGCCGCCAAGCCCATGAAGCACTGATCCACCGCCTCGACGCCGAGGCCGTGCTCGGCGCAGCAACGTCGATCGACCCTTTGCTGGCGGTCGACGGAGTCGATGAAGTGTTATGCGTGATGTTCGGCGAGGCGCCTCCGTGGGCTGTCGTGACCCCGTTGGGTGGCATCGGGCTGGTCACCGCCACCGATGTTGACCGGTCATGGGGCGTCGGGTTCGGCCGGTTCATCGGGACCAGCCCCAACACCGGCACCGTCTTCGATGAGAACGTGTTGACCATCACTGTTCCACCGACCGACCCCGAGTTCAGTGTTGTCGCCGACGCCGCGACGCTGAACACCTGGCTGTGGAACCGCCCGACGGCGGGTGACGTGCAGTTCACCGGTGCTCCCGACGGCATCGGACGCTTTACTGCAGTCATCCGCGGCGGCGTCCAGTAGCGGCGGCGTTCATCAGAGGCGAAGGGCTGATTCCCGATGAATGTTGAACCGATCACTGCCTACATCGGTGCCGAGATCACGGGCGTCGATCTCAACGCCGTCAACGCGTTGGTTGCCGACGATCTCTACGGGGCGCTCATGGATCGCGGGGTGCTGGTCTTTCGCGATCAGACCCTCGAACCCGAGGCGCACCTGGCGTTTGCCGCCACGTTCGGACCGCTCAGCTCGCCACACCCGTTGTACGAGCAGGTGGCGGGGTTTCCCGGGATCAACATCATCCGCAACGACGCGGCCAACCCGCCCGAGAGCGAGGTGTGGCATAGCGACCTGTCGTGCAAGCCGCTTCCGCCGTTCGCCTCGGTGTTGCGCGGTCATCTGATTCCCCCGGTGGGCGGCGACACGCTGTGGGTCGACATGCGGGCGGTGCACGATTCGCTTACCCCAAAGATGCGTACGCTGCTCGGGGGGCTCACCGCCGAACACACCCTTGAACAGGGTTTTCGCTTCCTCGATGACTTCGGCCAGACCGATCGTCAAGACATGATGGCGACCACGACCCGTGAGAACTTCGTCGCCCGCCACCCGGTGATCATCACCCATCCGGGCTCGAAGCGTCGAACCGTCTACGTCAATGAGTCGTTCACCACGCGCATGCTCGGCGTCAGCGAGCCCGAAAGCCGGGGCCTGCTCGGCGCGCTGTTTGAGACCGTACGCCACCCCCGGTTCCAGATGCGGATGCGCTGGCGGCCGAACACCGTGGTGATGTGGGACAACTGGGCCACCCAGCATTTCGCCTCCGGCGACCACTACCCCCGCTACGACCGCGAGGTCCAACGGGTCACGATCAAAACCGACGGCCGGGTGGGCGCAGTGACCCTGAGTTGATTTCGCTCATTCTTGGTTCATTTTGTGCACTCGGTGAGCAGAAAATCGACCAAGAACGATGGGGGGTTCGTTATGCCCCGGCGACGAGTTGGCGGTCGCGGAGTTTGTCGATGCGGACGGCGGCGGCCTTGAACTCAGCGGTGCCCGACTTGGGGTCGGTGGCCTCGATGGTCAGCACGTTGGTGTCGACCTCGTCGGGGAAATGGAAGGTCATGAACACCAAACCTGGTCGTAGCGACGAGTCGTAGCGGATCGGGGCGAGTACGGCGCCGCGGCGCGAGACGACCGAGACGATCTCGCCCTCGTCGAACCCATACGTCACGGCGTCCTCGGGTGACACGTCGATGGTCTCACCGAACCGCAGCGGGCTTTCGAATCCCCCCGACTGCACCCCGGTGTTGTACGAATCGAGGCGACGGCCGGTGGTCAGGCGCAGGGGGAAGTCTTCCGACAGCTGGTCGACCGGCGGGTCGTCGACGACCACCGAGAACGGGGCGAGCCGACCGCGATCTTCCAACTTGTCGGCCCACAACCGACCGTGGAGGTACGACGGCTCCAACGTGTCATCCGACGGGCACGGCCACTGAATGCCGCCGAGTTCCTCGATGCGGGCGTACGACATACCCGCGTGCATCGGGCTGAGCGAGCGTACCTCGTTCCAGATGTCCTCCGATGAGGCGTACTGGAAGTCAGACCCGAGTCGGCGGCAGATTTCGAGAATGATCTGGATGTCGTCGCGGGCGTCGCCGGGCGGGTTGATCGCCTTGCGGGTGCGCTGCACGCGCCGCTCAGAGTTGGTGACGGTGCCTTCGCTCTCGCACCATGAGGCCGAACCGGGCAGCACAACGTCGGCGAGCTGGGCGGTCTTGGTCAGGAAGATATCCTGCACCACCAGGTGATCAAGGCCTTCGAGCAGATGCACGGTGTGCTGCTTGTCGGCTTCCGACTGGGCTGGGTTCTCGCCGATGACGTACACCGCCCGCAAATCACCTCGCTCCATCGCCTCGAACATCTGGGTGAGGTGCCAGCCGTAGCGGTCTTGGATGGTGACGCCCCACGCCGCGCCGAACTTGGCGCGCACGTCGGCATCGAGGATGTCTTGGAAGCCGGCGAGACGGTTGGGGATCGCTCCCATGTCGCCACCGCCCTGCACGTTGTTCTGCCCGCGGAGCGGGTTGAGTCCCGACCCGTGGCGGCCGACATGGCCGCAGAGCAACGCCAGGTTGATCAGGCAGAGCACGTTGTCGACCGCGTTGTGATGCTCGGTGATGCCCAGCGTCCAACACAGCTGCGCCCGATCGGCGCGAGCGTAGGCGTGGGCGATCTCGCGGATGACCTCGGCGGGGACGCCGGTCACCTCGGCCCCGCGGGCCAGCGTCCATTCCTCGACCGACTCGCGGTACTCCGCGAACCCGCTGGTGGAACGAGCGATGAAGTCTTCGTTGGCCAGCCCGGCGTGGATGATCTCGCGGGCGATGGTGTTCGACAGGGCGATATCGGTGCCGACGTTCAAACCGGCCCACAACTCTCCCCATTGGGCGGTCGACGTGCGCCGAGGATCGACGACGATCAGCTTGGCGCCATTGCGCACCCCGGCAAGAACATGGTGGAAGAAGATCGGGTGCGCCTCGCGGGCATTCGATCCCCACATGATGATGACGTCGGTGTCTTCGATCTCCGCATACGACGACGTTCCGCCGCCGGCTCCAAACACTGTGGCCAGACCGACCACGCTGGGAGCGTGTCAAGTTCGGTTGCAGGAGTCGATGTTGTTGGTGCCGATGGCGACTCGGGCGAACTTCTGGGCGACGAAGTTCATCTCGTTGGTCGACTTCGAGCACGAGAACACGCCAACCGAGTTGGGCCCGCTCGTATCGCGGGCAGTGCGGAAGCCTTCGGCGGCCCGGGTCAGCGCCTCATCCCAGGTGGCCGGGCGCAGGACGCCGTCGTCGCGAACCAACGGGGTCGTCAGTCGGCTGTACGGATCGAAACGGTGGCGAGCCATGAGACCACGATACTCGTCGGGCCCTTGTCGAGACATGGTGCGCCCTGGCCTGGCGAAGAATTCGAGCCACATCGCGGCCGAACTGATCTTCGAGCACCTCCGGCGGGCTGACGCCTCGCGCGCCTGTCCCACCCGGTGGACACGACCTTCTGTCGACGTTTAGCGTTTGCAAGTTCACTAATGGGCGCAATCTTCTTCATGGTCCATCTGGCCTGAACCCCCGTGCCGCGGAGTAAAGGTCGGCTCGGTGGGCCAGCCTGTGTCTGGGCCGAGGAGTCGAAGGACGGAGAGACATGGCGGAAACGAGCACGCTGACGACGGCTTATGTCGCCGATGATGTGCTCGATCTGGTGGACGCACGCTCGGCGGCGCACGCGGACACCTTCGCCATCGATCTCGACGACGGCTCGTCGGACCAGTTCGTCGTCTCGGGTGGCTCATCGTCTCATGGCGTGAGATGGGCCACCCGGGTCGCGACCCTCGCCACGGTGGTGGCTCTCGCCATCGGCGTGGTGCTGATGGTGCCCCGATTGCACTCGGTGCGGCTCGCTCTCGGCCATGTTCGAGATGCCCAACTCCGGTGGTTGGCCGCCTGCATCGCCGTGACGTTCACCACATGCCTGGCCAGCGCCTTTGGTCTTCGGGCCGCAGTTGGTCACCGCTTGGCCGTGCGCCAGATGGTGCAGTTGGAACTCGCCGCGAGCACGGCGAATCGTTTTGCCCCCGGAGGGATCGGCGGCGTCGGCGTCAAGTCGCTCTATCTCTGCCGTCATGGGGTGACTCCCGCCGAGACTGCCGCGGCGCTCGGCACCATCGGGGTCGTCGGCGCAACGGTGCATGTCGCCGCTTTGACGGTCACCACGATCGTGACCGGTGGTCAGATCAAACTGCCGGTTCCGCTGATCTTCGGGGCCGGTATCGCCCTGATCGTGCTGGCCGGAGCGACCGCGCTGGCCAAGCCGACCGGGCGGGTACGCCGAGCGCTTGATCGGGCCTGGCAATCGGTGGTCGCGATCGTGCGGGATCCGCGCCGACTCGGCGTTCTGGTCGCGTCGGCCGCGTCGGTGACGGGCTGCAACATCGTTGCTTTGGCCTTCGCCTGCCAGTCCGTGGGCGCCGATGCCGACTTGTTCACGATCGCCTCGATCTATCTCACCGGACGAGCGGTGGCGGCCGCGGCGCCGACTCCGAACGGGCTCGGCGCGACCGAGGCGGCGATGGTCGCCGGGTTCGCCACTGCCGGTGTGGTCGGCCCGGTGGCGCTTGCCGCCGTGCTCGTGTACCGGCTCGTGAGCTTCTGGCTTCCGATTCTGCCGGGCGTGTTCAGCGCCCGTCGGCTGCGAGCGGCGTGAATTCGCCGAGCTTGCCGCGGAAGAACAGCAGCGGTCGGGGCTCGGGACCATCCCACTTGTCGAGGCCGTGAACCCGCCCAAGCACGAAGAGGTGATCGCCCATCTCCTGCACCGATTCGATGGTGCAGTCGATCCAGGCCACTGCTCCGGCAAGGATCGGCGACCCGCTCGGGGCAACATCCCACTCGACACCTTCGAACTTGTTGTCGCCGGTCGACTTGGCGAACCGCCAGCACAGATCGGCATGCTCGACACCCAGCACGTTCACGCAGAACGAGCCCGACGACTCGATCGCCTTCCAACTCACCGACGATTCCATCGGAAGGAACCCGACGAGTGGCGGATCGAGTGACACCGAGGTGAACGATCCGATCGTCAGCCCGGCCGGACCGTCATCGGTCATGCCGGTCACGATCGTGACGCCGGTGGGGAAATGGCCCAATACCTGGCGGAAGTGCGATGAATCGAAGCTCACGTCTCGACCCTAGCGAATGGGGATTGCTTGCCGGGGATTGGGTCTGTGGCAGCGGGGATTGCCGCCGGGAACAGGCGGGGCAATCAACGCTTCAGTCGGGTTCGATGAAGATGCACTCGCCAGGACAAACCTCGGCGGCCTCGAGCACGGCTTGGTCGTGCCACGGCGGAACGACGGCGAGGCTGCCGGAACTTCCAGGATCGTTCAGGGCCTGGCCGTATTCGGCGACGTAGGCAATACCGTCTTCAAGCTGCACGAACACGTCGGGGCAGCGGTCGAGGCACAGCCCATCTCCGGTGCAGAGGTCCTGATCGATCCACACCCGCATGCTCGAACCACGATACCGGCAGACTCGTCAACCCGCAGCGCCGGCCACTCTCGTCAGACTGCCCATTGCCGGAAACTGCGGGATCAGGCAGGCCTGGAGGGCGTGGTACAGATCGGGCTTGCCGGTGAAGAACAGATCGACGGGTTGCAGGTCGTCGCCCAACTCCGGGAACCAGCCACGATGGTCGTGGTCGATGAGGTGGCCGTCAGCGAACGCCCAGATGCGCTGGTACCACTCGGCAAAGAACGGGTCGTCGTCGTGCCCGGCAATGAATGCCGCCGCACCGATGCCCTCGGCGACCGGCCACCACAGCTTGGCGGTCAACGCCGGGTGATGATCGAAGTCGAGGGTGTAGAAGAAGCCGCCTTGGTCGTGATCCCAACCGCGGCGCACCGCGCTGCGGAACAGAGCCTTCGCCGCGTCGGGCAGCCAATCGACGCTTGATCCGCTGAGCACCCAGAGTTGCATCAGCAGCCGGGCCCACTCCAGCCAATGCCCCGGGGTGGTGCCGGCCGGACGGAACATGTCCGACCCGCGATAGCCACGATCGAGGTTCCACTCGGCGTCGAAGTGTTCGGCGACGGCGTAGTCGAGCGTGGCGGCGTGGCGGGCGATGATCAACTCGGCGATGCGGGTGGCTTTGCGCAGGTACTCGGTGTCGCCGGTGGCCTCGAACGCGGCCATCAACGACTCGGTGAGATGCATGTTCGAGTTCTGGCCGCGGTAGTCACCGATCGATGACCAGTTTCGGGCGAACTCCTCACGGACAGCCCCCGGCCCCTCGTCCCAGAACCGTTCGTCGATCACCGCCGTGATATCGGCCAGCAGGCCGTCGGCGAGCGGATGGCCGATCACCTTGGCTGCCGCCGCGGCGAGCAGCACGAAGGCATGGCCATAGGCCTGCTTGGTGTCGTCGCGTGGTCCCTCGTCGTCGAACGACCAGATATAGCCGCCGTGGTCGACGTCGCGATGGCGTTCCCACAAGGTACGGACCCCGTGATCGACGATGTCGGCCGATCCGGGTCGGCCAAGCAGGTGGCCGATGGCAAAGCAGTGGACCATGCGGCTGGTGTTGTGGATCTGACGCAGATCGCCGAATGGTTCGCCGGTCGCGTCGAGATCGAAGAAGCCGCCGCGCGGATTGACGATGCGGGGTTGGAACAGGTCGAACAAGTCGGTCGCTTGCCCGGCCAGCCACGCCTGGTGAGATAGTTGGGGCAATAGTGGCAGATCGGTGGTCACGGCACTCCTCGGCTCGGCTCGCAGTCGCCCGTGGTCTTCGCCACCGTACCGGCCGGTAGCTTCAGTGTATGCATCTCGATGCCCCCCTGTCTGCCCCCATCGCTCCTCGCCGCGAGCACACCTGGTCGCGTCCGACTGGCGAGACACCCGACCCGTGGGCCTGGCTGGCCGACAAGGACGATCCGGAGACGATTGCGTATCTGACCGCCGAGAACGATCATGCTGCGGCCTGGTTCGCGCCGCATCAGGGTCTCGTGGACGAGATCTTCGACGAGATTCGCAGCCGAATTCAGGAGACCGACGAATCGGTGCCGGTTCGGCACGGTGACTGGTGGTACGCCAGTCGCACGATCGAGGGTTCCAGCTACTCGGTTCGCTGCCGAGGGGTGAGCCGAGAGACGGCCACCGAGCGCGTGTTGCTCGACGAGAACCACGAAGCCGCCGGCCACGACTACTTCGGTCTTGGTGGTTTCGAGGTCAGCCCCGACGGAAATCTGCTGGCCTGGTCGAGCGACACGGCAGGCGGTGAGGAGTACGACCTGCGGATTCGCGACCTGCGGACCGGACTCGATCTCGATGATCTGATCGTGCGGACGTACTACGGCCTGGCCTGGTCGGCCGATGGAAGCTCGATCTTCTACACCGTGCCCGACGAGGCGATGCGTCCGTTCCAGGTGTGGTGTCACGTGCTCGGAACCGCCCAGGCCGATGACCGCCTGGTGTTCCAAGAGGACGACGAGCGGTTCTTCATCGACGTCGACGGGTCGCGCGACGAGCGTTGGATCGTGATCGGCACCGGCTCGCGCACGACGTCGGAGGTTTTCGTGATTCCGGCCGACGAACCGGCGACGCCCCCCCGGTCAGTGCTCAGTCGTCGCATCGGGGTGGAGTACAGCGTCGAGCCGTGGGGTGACCGGTTTGTCATCGTCAACAATGCCCACGACGCCGAGGACTTCCAGATCTCGACGGTACCGACCGACGACCCCGAGGCCCGACCGGTGATCCTGGTCGAGCATCGGTCGGGCCGCCGGATCAACTCCGCCGACGCGTTTGCCGGGCACTTGGTGATCGGCGAGTGGGCCGATGGTCAGCCGCGGTTGCGGGTGTTGTTCGCTGACGGCACCGAGCGGGTCATCGACACCGGTAGCGAGCCGTGCGACGTCGAACTCGACGCGAATCCAGAGTACGACACCACCTCGCTGCGATTCACCTATCAGTCGCTGACCAGCCCGGCGACGGTCTTCGAGGAAGACGTGCTGAGCGGCGAACGAACGATGCTCAAGCGCACCCCGGTGCCTGGTGTCGACCTGACGCGCTACGAATCCCGCCGGGTGTGGGCGTCAGCGCCGGACGGAACTCAGGTCCCCGTCGATATCTGCCGTCTCATCGGCACCCCGGAGGACGGCACCGCCCCGACGCTCCTGTACGGCTACGGCTCGTATGAGATCACGGTGCCACCGTGGTTCTCGGCGGCCAGGCTCTCGCTGCTCGATCGGGGATGGGTGTTCGCCCTCGCCCACCCCCGCGGCGGAGGCGAGATGGGACGGCGTTGGTACCTCGATGGCAAATGGCTGGCCAAGCGCAACACGTTCACCGACTTCATCGCCTGTGCGGAGCATCTGATCGAGGCACAGATCTCCGGCCCGGTGGCGATCCGTGGGGGATCGGCCGGCGGGCTGCTGGTCGCGGCGTCGGTCAACATGCGTCCCGACCTGTTCGCCGGCGTCGTGGCCGAAGTGCCGTTCGTCGACGTCGTCTCATCGATGAGCGACCCGAGTCTGCCGCTGACCATCGGGGAGTGGGAGGAGTGGGGCGATCCGCGGGCCGAACCGTACGCCAGCTACATGCTCAGCTACTCCCCATACGACCAGGTCGGCGATGGCGTTGCGTACCCGCCGATGTACGTGTCGGCCGGCCTCAACGACCCGCGAGTGCTGTTCCACGAGCCGGCCAAATGGGTCGCCAAGCTCCGCGCCCAAGCGGTACTCAACCATCCGTTGGTGCTGCGCACCGAGATGGGAGCCGGCCACGGCGGTCCGTCGGGCCGCTACGACTCGTGGCGGGAGCAGGCCCACGTGTTGGCCTTCCTGCTGGTGACGGTGCCGGCCGCGCACTGAGCGCCGGTCGCGGTCGGGTGGGTGCATCTTGAATGTGTCGGCATTCGACCCTTCGAATTCTCTCGTGAGGTAGTTACCAAACCATGAGCGGTCACGAATCGTGTCATTCGTGTCGCCTCGTGGTTCGCGAGGCGGGCGCGGACTCTCCCTAAGGAGGATTGATGAACCGTTTCGTTCCATCTACCTTGATCGGCCTGCTGGCGGTAGGCACCTTGATCAGCGGCGGTGCGTTTGCTTCGGCAACGACACTGCCACCCGACAGTTCTGTACCCCCGGAAACGACGGTGGTGCCGCCGGATACGACGTTGGTCGCACCGCCGCCGGCGCCGGTGCCGTTGTCGACCACCACGTCGCTCCCGTTGTTCGGGGCTCAGCTCACGATCGATATCACGTCGGGCCCGGGCGGGGTTCTCGCCAGTGTCGCGGTGAACCCGGCCGACGGCTACACCGCCACCGAGGTACGGCCGAATGAAGTGGTCTTCGTCAACGCCGCCGGCACGGCGACGGTTGAAGTCAAGGCTCGCAACGGCGGGCAACGCATTGAAGCGACTGCGGTCTCCCTCGATGACCTTGTTGCCGGTGGTGGAGCCGGTGGCTGGTCGGGTGACGTGTTCGGGACCGGAACGATCACGACGGTCGGGTTCTCGGTCATCAAGAACGCCGATGGGACGCCCGACATCACCGGCATCTCGGTATCGGACCCGTCGGCCGAGGTCGGCTCGGTCGAACGAACCGACGAAGGGGTTCGCCTGTCGATCCGCTTCGTCAACGGCGGACAGTCTCGGGTGTTGTCGGTGCGGGTTTCGGTCGGCGGCGACGACGATGACGACGACGAGGGCGGCGCTCGTATCCGAGTGTCGTTGTCAAAGTTGAAGGGCGTGGCGACTGCGGCGGCCGAGGCTGCTGGAAGCCATTCCTGGACGGGCACGCTGTGCAACGGCTCGGGCGCGTCGATCACCTACGTCGTGGGCGAAGACGGCTCGATCTCCGACGTCGTACCGAACCCCCCGGCCGAGAGCAATCGTCTCGACGGGCGGAGCAAGGCCGATGTGCGTTTCTCGCAGGACGAGCGGGTCCGCATCCGGGTCCGCTCGAACGACGGCCAGATCAAGGTGTCGGTCGACGAGAAGTTCCGCTGTGACTCTCCCGACCCGACGCTGAACACCCCGGTGTCGACGACCCCCGACGATGAGTCGGACGACGACGATCACGACGACGATCACGGCGACAAGAGCGGCGACAAGAGCGGCGACAAGGAGTGGCGATGACGACGGCGACAAGCGCGGTCGTGGCGACAAGCCCAAGGATGCCCCGACCACGACCGTTGCCGGATCCGACCCGACGACCTCGGCCCCGGCCGCCTCGACCAGCACTGGTAACCGCAGCGGTGGCGGCCGTGGCGACGGCGGAAAGGGAGATGGCGGGAAGGGCGATGACGGCGATGACTAGCCGTCGGTTGCGAGTCGGCCGAGCGTGCTTGGTGGCGTCGGTGGTGATCGGCGCAGTCGGCTGTGGAACTGCCGGTGGCGAGGTTGCCGTGTCCAAGAGCGTTCGGCACACCGACCCATTGCCCATCGTCGACAACACGTCCCCGGTGGTCGTCGTTCCTGCGACGCAGCCGGTGGCCGTGGCACCCGCCCCGGCCGAGACGGTGACCCCCTTGCCGGCAATCGACGGCGCGGCCGCCCTCAACGGTGCCCTCGATGTGATGGCATTCGGGTATCACTTCTCGACGACGGTTGCCGTCGATGGATCGGTGGTCGTGACGGCCGAGGGTGATCATCTGACCGATGGCACCCGCCTGACCCTGGCCGGTCCCGCAGGCGCGTTGTCGTACGTGATCACTTCGACGGGAAGCTGGGTGCTGCCCGAGAACGGTGAATGGGCCTCCTTGACCGATGCGCCGACGTCGGCCGACCCGTTGGCTGCCCTGCGCACGCCGACATCGGTGGTCGTCGACTCCTACGACGGGGCCGTGGCGGCAATGACCGTCCACGTCCCGGCCATCGCGCTGGGCATCGCCGGTGATCCGGCGACGTTAGCGGCGGTGCAGGTGCGACTCGACGGGCCGACGTTGACCCAGGTGTCGTACTCGACGACGGTCGACGGGCACCCGGCCGTGGTCAACGCCACGATCGGTCAGATTGTCGACCCCAGCCCGGTGGTCGCCCCGGTCTGACGTCTCGGCAGACGACGGCGCGGCGCAGCTTCATCCTGAATGGGTGGAGCTGCGCCGCCTGCTGGCTTGCGGACATCGGCAATCTGACGGGTCGTCAGATTGTCGCCTAGGCTCCGGCCGGTATGGACCTGCGGTACACCGATTCCGAGGAGGCGTTCCGCGGGGAGTTGAGAGCGTGGCTCGAAACAGCCCTGCCGACTCTCGGCACGCCGCCCCGCGAAGATGACTGGCCAGCCCGTCGGGCGTGGGATATGGGCTGGCAGCGGATGCTTTTCGAGGCTGGTTACGCGGGTATCAACTGGCCCAAGGAGTACGGCGGTCGAGGGGCGACCCCGACCGAGCATCTGATTTTTCTCGAGGAGACCGAGCGGGCCCGAGCCCCGTATGTCGGGCAGAACTTCGTCGGCCTGTTGCACGCCGGCCCGACCCTGATCGTCGAGGCCACCGAGGCGCAAAAGGCGTTCCACCTGCCCGGAATTCTCAAGGGTGAGCACGTCTGGTGCCAAGGATTCTCCGAGCCCTCGGCGGGCAGCGACCTAGCCTCGCTACGTACCCGGGCGGTGCGCGACGGCGATCACTACGTCGTCAGCGGGCAGAAGATCTGGACGAGCTTTGCCCATACCGCCGACTACTGCGAGCTGCTCGTCCGCACCGACGCCGACGTGCCCAAGCACCGCGGTCTGACGTGGCTGATCATGCCCATGGACACCCCCGGCATCGACATCCGCCCGCTGCGCACGATGCAGGGGACGACCGAGTTCTCCGAGGTGTTCTACGACGAGGTCCGTGTGCCTGTTGTCAATCGCGTCGGGGCCGAGAACGACGGCTGGCGTGTGGCGATGACCACCTTCAGTTTCGAGCGGGGTACGGCGTTCGTGTCGGAGATGCTCGAAACCAAGGAGCTGATCCACGACCTGGCCACGCTGGCCCGTCGCCTGACCCGAGGGACGTCGGTGGCGTGGGACGACGCCGGTTTGCGGCGGGACCTGGGTCGGTTGTCGGCTGAACTCGACGCACTCTGGGCGCTGACCAAACGCAACATCTCCGAAGCACAACGCACGGGTCTGGTCGGAGCCGGGGGCAACGTGTTCAAGCTCGCCTACACCGATCTGCGCCATCGTCTGGGCGAATTGGCGATGCATTTACTTGGCCGGGCGTCACTCTCGATGGATGACATCGGCGACCTGTCGTCGGCCCGGCATGTCGGCGGTCGGATCCACGCGATCAACATCACGATCTCGGCAGGCACCTCGCAGGTGCAGCGCAACATCATCGCCGAACGCATTCTCGGGCTCCCCAAAGAAGTGAGTCGCTAGATGGACTTCGCGCTCACCGACGATCAGGTCGCACTGCAACAGGGCATGCGCACCTTTCTGCAGGGTCGCTTCCCGATGGACGTCGTGCGGGCCCGCGAGGAGCAATCGGCGGTCGTCGATCGCGACCTGTGGCGGGAACTCGGCGAGATGGGGGTGTTCTCGCTGCGTCTCGACGGGTTCGGTGTGCGTGAAGCCGTGCTCGTGTACGAGGAACTCGGCCGGGCCCTGGTGCCCGGCCCACTCGTTGCCTCGCACCTCGCCGCCGGGCTGGTCGCAGGGGCCACCGACGGGTCGCAGGTGGTTGGCATGTTTGACCTTCGCGGTGAGGTGACCGTCGTTGAACATCTCGCCGATTGCGACCGCCTGGTGGCGTTGACCGCCGACGGTATGACGGTGATCGATCCAACCGGGCTCGATGCCGCGCCAGTCTCCCGCCCGCTCGACGCCTTGACCCCGGTCTGGACGGTGCCGTCGTCGACCCAACCGGCGGGTGAGGTGGTCGCCTCGCTCGTCGTCGTCGACGAGTTGCAACGCGTCGGGTTGGTGCTCACCGCGGCCCTGATGGTCGGCGTGGCCCACGCGGCGACGGAACTGGCCAACGAGTACGCCAAGCAGCGCGAGCAGTTCGGTCGCCCGATCGGCACCTTCCAGGCGGTGAAACACCTGCTCGCCGACATGTTCACCAAGGCCGAGGTGGCCCGCGCCGGGGTTCACGCCGCAGCCTGCGCACTCGATGGTGCGAGCGCCGACGATCCGGACCGGGCCGCCAGCGCCGCCAAGTTGTTGGCCGGGGAAGCGGCGCTGTTCTGCGGCAAGACCAGCATCCAGGTCCATGGCGGCATGGGCTTCACCTGGGAGGTCGATGCCCAGCGATACTGGAAACGCGCCTGCGTCCTCGACACTCAGTTCGGCTCGGGCGACGAACACGCCCTCCGTATCGCCGCGTTGCTGTAGCGGCCCGATCAGCGAAAGTAGACACCATGGGAATCTGTGACGAACGGGTCGTGATCGTGACCGGAGCGGGGCGCGGCATCGGCCGAGCCCACGCCTTGGCGTTCGCCGCGGCGGGGGCGAAGGTGGTCGTCAATGATCTCGGCGCGTCGCTGGGCGGCGAGGGTGTCGACCTCACGCCCGCGCAAGAGGTCGTCGCCGAGATCGTCGCCGCCGGTGGCGAAGCGATGGTCAACGGCGACGATGTCAGCGACTGGGATGGGGCCGGCCGGCTCGTCGCCCAAGCGATCGACACCTTCGGGGGCCTCGACACCGTGGTCTGCAACGCGGGCATCGTCCGCGACCGGATGCTGGTCAACATGACGATCGATGAGTGGGACGCGGTGATGCGCGTGCACCTACGGGGGACGTTCTGCCCCGTTCGGCATGCGATCGGCTACTGGCGCGATCAACACAAGGCGGGCGCGCCGCGGGCCGCTCGAATTGTGACCACCTCGTCGGGGGCGGGGCTGTTCGGCAGCGTCTCGCAGGGCAACTACTCGGCGGCCAAGGCCGGCATCGCCGGGTTGACCATCGTCGCCGCTGCCGAGCTTGGTCGCTACGGCATTCTGGCCAACACCATCGCGCCGTCGGCGCGCAGCCGGATGACCGAGGATGCGTTCGCCGAGATGATGGCCAAGCCCGCCGAGGGTGCGTTCGACGCGATGGACCCGGCGAACATCTCGCCGCTGGTGGTCTGGCTGGGGAGTGCCGCCTGCGAGGTCAGCGGGCGGGCATTCGAGATCGCCGGTGGCGAACTGAGTATTGCCGACGGTTGGCAGCACGGTGATCCGATCGACAAGCACGCTCGCTGGGAGCCCGACGAGATCGGCGCAGCCGTCGCCGATCTGATCGCCGGCGGGCCGCCGCCCGCCGCGGTGTATGGCGCGTCGTAGATGTCGGATGTCGAGTTGGTCGCCGCCGACGGCCGGGTGATCGGCGAGCGCGCCCAACGGACTCGCCGTCGTCTGCTCGATGCGACGGCACGACTGCTCGCGGAACGCGGAGCGCTCGGACTGCGGGTCGTGGAGATCTCCCGCGAGACCGACGCCTCGCCGGCGACCTTCTACCAGTACTTCACCGATGTGGAGGAAGCGCTGCTCGCGCTCGCCGATGAGGTGACCGATGAGCTCGACTCGATCCGTGCTCTGCTCGTTCCCAGTTGGTCAAGCGGCGATGGTTTGGTGCATGCCCGCCAATTAGTCGAGGCGTTCGTCGCCTATCGGCAGCGGAACCGGGCGATTCTGCGGCTGCGCGACCTGCGCGCCGAGGAGGGTGACGGCCGGTTTCGAGCCGTTCGTCAACGCGGCTACGCCGGTCTGATGTCCGACCTGATGACCAAGGTCGATCTGGCCAAGGCCGCGGGTCGGCTTCCGATGGCGATGAACTCCTACGCGGTGGCGGGCGCCGCCGTGGCGATGATGGAGCGGCTGGTGTCGTATCAACCTGAGTTCGAGCGCCGCGGCGTCGATCGCAAGGCGATGATCGAGACGATCTCGTTGCTCCTGCTTAACACGGTTGACGGCACTCTTCCCGGCCGCGACTTCATGGCTGCGTCAGCAACCGCGCCCTGAGCGGTTACGACAACCAGAGTCAGATTAAGTGCTCCTGAACCAGAAAAAGGCCGCGTTCCGTGGCCCCATGGTGCGCCCGAGCGACTGAGTCGCGCGGGGCTCTCGCCGCGGCTCAGCGCGAGATTGACGCCGAGGTGACTACGTTGGCGGCCGCGTTGTACGTCCATCCGCTCTTGGTGATGCTGGTGACGGTCAAGGTGAAGTTGGCGTGAGCGGCCGTCGTACTCGACGAGACGAGCGACTTGGTCCCGTTGGTCCCGGTCGTGCCGTAGGTGGATTTGGTCGCCGTCCCGGTGAAGGTGCCGAAGACCTTGGCGCTCGGGACCGGGTTGCCGTTCGCATCGACGATGAGCAGGTCGGCGTAGGCGTAGTACTTGCCGCTTGAGAGCACCCATCGCATGGTGATCGACTTCACATGCATGGCCTTCGAGGCGGTTGCCGTGGTCGTGATCGTGCGGCTGGCCGTTGCCGTTGCTCCCTGGTTGTCGGTCACTCGCAGCGACGCGGTGAACGAGCCAACGGTGGAATAGACGTGGCTGGGGTTGGCGCTGGTCGACGTTGTACCGTCGCCGAACGTCCACAGGTACGAGGCGATCGAACCGCCGGGGTCGGCCGAACCGGCACTCGAAAAGGCGACGGTCAACGGGGCGGACCCGCTGGAGGGAGTGGCGTTGGCAACGGCGGTCGGAGGCTGATTGGTGACGCTGTTCGGCATGTGGCCCGTGATGGTCAGGCTGTAGCGCCCGACGCTGCCGAAGTCGCTGTATCCCCCGCTGGCCGGGCTGCCATAGCCCGTGCCATCGATGCGGACGTAGTACGTGCCTGCGGCGACGGTTGCGCTGAGGCTGGCTCCCATGCCGGCAGCAGCTTCGGCCGCGGTGGAACCGGTGAGCGGGTCGCTGGTGGCGATCACGGTTCCCGACGAGTTGATCAAGTCGAGCCGGGCGTCGAGATTGGGGCTGGTTGGGGCCGCGGCCAGCGACAGGTTGAGCGTGGCCGCCGCCGTCGACAGCGAGAACATGTCGACATCGGTGCGGGTGCCGATCAGGCCGGCAACGGTTGCCGGAGATGCGGCGAGTGCAACGGCCGCGGCCGTCGAGTCGCCGGCATCGTCGGTGGCCGGTGATCCACCGTTGGCGGCGATCACCGTGAAGTCGTTCTCGGTGTTGTTCGCCCCGGAGTACTCACCGGCGCTCCATTGGGTGATCGGCAAGTAGTAGCCGACGCCCATGATCGGCGCCCAGTTGCCGTGACCCGAGAAGTATCCGAGCGCGGCGGTTCCGTCGTGGCTGAGCCCGAGATTGTGGCCGATCTCGTGCGACGTCGCCTCGGCGATCCCCTTCGGTGAGCTGCCCACGCCTTGGGTGAAGACCCACGCCGGTTGGTAATAGGCGTGGGAGCTGGTGATGTCGTAGGTGCCGACGTAGGCGATGCCGCCACATCCGCAGCCCGAGTAGATCGACGAGGTGTTGCTGATCACGGCCCTGGTGCCAAAGACCAGGTCGCTCGAACCCGATCGGGTAATGGCGTCGGCGGGAGGCTCCTCGGTGGTGACGTCGATGCCGAAGGGGGCATAGTCCTCGGCGACGCGCTGCCACACCGACTGGATGACGTCCATCTCGGCATTGCTGAACGTGCCGGGCGAGCCGTCGGTGTCGTACGGCGACGCCGTGAATGACGTGCCGGTGGTGGTGTCGTTCCACGCGGTTCCGGAGACCGTCTGGCCGTTGAAGTCGAGATAGGCGACCCGATTCGCTCCCGGTCGGCTATGGAGTAGGAAGGTCTGGGCGTAGTCGAACGGCGCGGCGGCTGCCGGTGAGATGGCGGCGACCTGAGCCTGTTGTTGGGGGGTCATCTGCAACATCGAATCGAGGTACAGGGCGTGGCCACGACGGTCGAGCCGGTACTGGCCGTCGCCGGCCAACCGGGCGCGCAACGCTCCTGGGGTCGTCCCGTTACGGCGCGCCGCCTCGTCGAGGTTGCCGCCGAGGGCCGCGACGGCGCGTTCGCCGCCGGCGACCTCGGGGAGTAGGACGCTCTCAGCCGTCGGTGCCTCGGCCGCGGGTGCGGGCTCGGGCGAGACTGGTTCAGCAGGCTGCGGACTGGCGCCCGCCGACACACCGGCGACTCCCAGCGAGGTCAGAGTGAGTGCAGCGGCAACGACGCGACGACCAAGTCCGATCAACAGGCACCTCCCAGTCCGAACGCCGTGCCCGTCACGACGCCGAGTGTTGAGCGGTTGACTTTAGCGAGTTCGCATAAGCGCGAAGAGTGAAAATACGGAACCTTGACCGATTCGGTCCGAATGGCCCGTTTGCGAGCTGATGGTGGACCGCAGCGGGCGCGACGCGCTCGCGCAGGGCAGTGAGGTCTCCCTCGGTCCTCCGCCGATCAGCCGGTTTCACCGCCGCACTGCGTCGCTTGTCCTGCATCAGGCCCGGCCGAGGCGGGGGTGACCCCGATGGGTGCCACCGGCTCCAACGGTCCGCCGGCAGCCTCCTATCCGCCGCCAGCGG
This sequence comes from uncultured Actinomycetes bacterium, assembly GCA_963847945.1. GTDB lineage: Bacteria > Actinomycetota > Acidimicrobiia > Acidimicrobiales > Ilumatobacteraceae > JANMJD01. Next base: position 920,188 of record CAWKBX010000015.1, on the reverse strand, counting down.
ACGTAGGCCCGGGCGAGGGTTTCCTGGGCGATCTCCTCGGCGTCCCCCCGGTCGCCGAGCAGGCGGTATCCCACCCGGTAGGCGAGCGCGCCGAGCGCTGGGAAGCAATCGTCGAACTCGTCGTTCATCGGGGGCCTTCGTCGTCGCAGGTCATCACCAGTTCAACGGCCGAACGGGCCGTGAGGTTGACCGGCCGACGAGATTCTTCCGCGGCCGCGTTCGGCCTGTGCGGAGGGCTCGTCGGAAAAGGTGAGCCGCCCCGGGTGCGGCGCTGGGCCGAAGCCTGCGCGCCCCCGGGGCGGATCTCGGTGGTTCGGAATCCCCGATAGGCGAACTTGGAGGTGTTACCCTCAATCTCGACCTACGTCAATCGCCCGTCGGAGCTGAGCTCTGGCGGGCGATTCCCATTGTGCGGTTCCGTCCGGCCCGAGAGCCATCTGGAATCGTCGGAGAATCTTTCCCTGACTGGTTCAATCGCCCCGGTTTTCGGCTTGGCTTCTCGTCGTTCGGTGTGAACACCGCACTCGTCGTCCCCAGGCTGTTCGCCGGTTTGGCATCCCCTGTACGTCAACCAGCATGCACTCTCTGTTTGACCAGGTCAAGAGGTATTTTTGAATCCCCAGGGTTATCCCCCGAGTTTCTTGGTTACCCCCAGGTTTTTACTTTTTGTCCACCTGTTGTACACCGAACGAACAGCGTTGCCCACAGGGTTATGCACAGTTTCGGGACCATCATGTGAGTAAGGCCGCTCGACCGGACGCCACGATGAGCGCCTCCCACGATGCCTGATCGTCTGGACGAAAGGTTCGATACTCCGGCTCGCGCGCTGGGCGCCACCAGAGGGGGTTGGAGGTTCGCCAACGCTCGGTCACGAGCAGTCGCTTGAGCACCTTGTTGGTCTGCGTCATTGGGAACTCATCGACCAGCCGGACGAAGGTGGGGGCGGCCTTTGGGCCGAGATCGGGCTGATCGGCCAGAAAGGCGGCGAACGCTTCGGGCTCGAACACCGCCCCGGGGGTGAGTTGCAGCGCGGCCATCAGCCGGTCGCCTGCCTCGGCATCGGGGACGCCGTAGACGGCGGCGAGGATGACATCGGGGTGACGCATCAGCACCCGCTCGACCGGGGCGGCGGCGAAGTTCTCGCCGTCGACGCGGAGCCAATCGGTGCTCCGCCCGGCGAAGTAGAAGTAGCCCGCGTCGTCGCGGTAGCCAAGATCGCCCGTCCAGTACCAGCCGTTGCGGAGTCGCTCGGCATTCGCCTCGTCGTTATCCCAGTACCCCTCGAACATCGTCACGCCGGTGTTGACGATCTCGCCCGTGGCTTGCTCGGCGTTGAGCAGTCGACCCGCCTCGTCGAACCGGGCGCGAGGCTTCTCGGTACCCGTCTCGGAGTCGAGCACCACCGTTCCGGGCGGGCCCATGCCGAGCGCGCCAGCCGGCATGCCCGGCACCCGGCCGATCGATGCCCCGGTCTCGGTCTGTCCGTAACCGTCGGACAGCGGGCAGCCGAATCGCCGCGCAAAGGCATGCAGGTCGGTCTCGTTGCCTTCGTTGCCGAACCCCCGGGTGAGGGGATTGTCGGCGTCGTCGGGGGCCTCGGGCGTCGCCAGGATGTAGGCCAGCGGCTTGCCGACATAGTTGAAGTACGTCGCCCCGAACCGGCGTACGTCGGCCAGGAACTGCGATGCCGAGAACGTGCGACGCAGAGCCAACGCCGCGCCCGAGATCAGGCTGGGGGCCCACGCCGTCATCAGCGCGTTGGAGTGGAACAGCGGCATCGCGCCGTAGACCACGTCGTGGCTGGTCAGCGATTGGGCTCCGGCCAAGTTGGCGGCGACGAAGTGCATCCGCCCGTGGCTGCGGATGACGGCCTTGGGTCGCCCGCCGGTGGTTCCCGAGGTGAACAGGAGCAGAAACTGGGTTGCCGGGTCGACATCGTTGGTTGGCAAGGCGGCACCCCGGTGCGGGGCGAGTTCCCCCTGGTAGCGCTCGCTGTCGATGTCGAACACCCGATTGGTCGCCGCGCCCAGATCGAGCCCGTCGAGGAGGCCGACGAGTGACGGCTCGGTGATGATGATCTGGCACTTGGTGTAGCGGATGTCGGCGGCAAGTTCCTCGCCCCGCCGGGTCGGGTTGATGCCGACCAGGGTGGCACCGGTGAGGGCGGCGGCCCCGAGCCACATGGCGAAGTCGGGGACGTTCTCGAGGAGCACGCCAATGTGGGGCGGGGCGATGTGAAACGAGCCATCGGTGTGGGACGGGCCGTCGTTGTCGAGCGATGACCACCATGCGGCGCGGGCGGCACATTCGGCGACCAATTCCCGCCAACTCCACGACTGATCCTCGAACAGCAAGCCGGGGGAGTCGTCGTCGGCCCGATCATGGACCAGGGTGGCGATCGTGCTCATCGGGTAGGGGTGGCGGCGGTGGTCGTGTCGCGGCCGGAGCGGAGCAGGGTGCCGGGAGTGGCGCCGGTCGGTTGACCATCGACGACGATGGCGACGCCATTGACGAGCACTCGGCGGACGCCGTGGGCCTCGGTGGTCAACCGGGCCGATTCGCCCGGCAGATCGCGGACCAGCTTGGCATCACCGGCACCGACGGCCGTCGGGTCGAAGACGACGACATCGGCGCGGGCTCCTTCGCGTAGCGCGCCGCGGTCGACCAGGCCGAACAGGGCGGCGGGCCGGGAGGTGATCATCGCCACGGCGGTCTCGATCGGGACGAGTTGGCGGCCGTGGAGACAGTCGGCAAGGAACCGGGTGGTGTAGCCCGTGCCGCACATCCGGTCGAGGTGGGCACCGGCATCGGAGCCCCCGATCATCGCGTGGGGGTCGTTCCACAGTTCGGCTCGCATTCGCCACGACTCGGCGTCATCGTCTTGCGGGGTGGGCCACAACACGGTGCGCAGGTCGTCGGCGATGACGACATCGAGCAACGTTCCGAACCACGAGGCGCCCCGCTCGTCGGCGATATCGGCCACCCGGCGGCCCTTCAAGCCGTCGTTGGCTGTCGAGAAGGTGTCGCCGATGACGTAGTCGCGCCAATCGGCAAGGCGGCGGAACACGCCCGCCTCGGGGGACTGCGCCAGCTCCAACATGCGGACCCGAGTGTCGGGATCTTGCAGGCGGCCGATCCGTTCGGGGACCGGGCAGCTCAGGATCGCCTGCCAGCCTGGGATCAGCCACAGCCCGCAGAAGTTGAGGAAGCTCATGTTCATCGGCACCTGCACGGGCATCGTGAGGGCGACGACCTGGCCGCCGAGTTCGGCGGCGCGGTGGCTGGCGGCCAGTTGGCGACCAACCCGCTCGGGGGCTCGCGAGTCGACGGTGAGCACGTTCCAGTTGAGCGCTCGCCCGGCGCGCACGCTCATCTCGGCGAGGAGTTCGATCTCGTCGTCGCTGAACGCGTCGAGGCAGCCGGGGACGATGCCTTCCAGCGAGGTGCCATCGTGTCGGCCCGTCTCCTCACAGAGCGCGAGCAACTCCTCTCGACTGGCCCAACGGCTGGCGACCGGCTGGCCGTCGCCATCGGAATGCGACGACGAGGTCGTGAACGAGAAGCCCAGCGCTCCGGCGTCGATCGCCTTGGACAGCTCGCCGACGATCTCGGTCATCTGCGCCGGGGTGGCCTCTTGGCCGACCGCGTCGGTGCCCATCACATAGCGGCGAATGGCGCAGTGGCCGGCCATGAACCCGGCGTTGACGGCAATTTTGCCGTCGAGTCGGTCGAGGTAGTCGGCGAAGCTTTCCCACTTCCAGTCGACCCCCTGTTCGAGGGCGGCGAGGGGCATGCCCTCGACGCGGGCCATCATCTTGCGGAGGTAGTCGCCGTCGCCGGGCCGCAGTGGGGCGAGGGCGAATCCGCAGTTGCCTCCGATCACGGTGGTCACCCCGTGGGTCGACGAGGGGTCGGCCGTCGGATCCCACAACAACTGGGCGTCGTAGTGGGTGTGGGGGTCGATGAAGCCAGGGGTGACGTAGCAGCCGGTCGCATCGGTGGTGTGCTCGGCTTGCTCGGTGATGCCCCCGGGCGCGCTCACGACGACGATCCGGTCATTGCGAATGCCCAGGTCAGCGTGGAAACCAGGAGCCCCGGTCCCGTCGAGGACGATGCCCCCGGTGATCAGCTCATCGAGCATGGAAACCCCCTATGTGCGTTTCTGACGACCCGTCAGATACTACTCCCGCAAGGCTCAGGCAGGTTGGTAGAGCGGGGCGTCGGAGAAGCGAATGCCCAATCGTCCAAACAGCTCGGCGTCGCGGTCATCGCCGGCGTTCGGGGTGGTGAGCAGTTTGTCCCCCAGGAAGATGCTCGATGCTCCGGCGTGCATGCACAGGGCGTGTAGCTCGTCGCTCATCATCGATCGGCCGGCCGAGAGGCGCACGATCGAGCGGGGCATCGTGATGCGACAGGTGGCGATCGTGCGGACCAGTTCGAGGCCGTCGAGGGCGGCCGTGCCATCGAGCGGGGTGCCCGGCACTTGAATCAGCAGGTTGATCGGCACGCTCTCGGGATGGGGGTCGAGAATGGCCAGTTGGTGGATCAACCCGGCGCGCACCCGGCGGTTCTCGCCCATCCCGACGATGCCCCCGGCGCACACCTTGACCCCGGCCGTGCGGACCGCAGCAAGGGTTTCCAGTCGGTCGGTGTAGGTGCGGGTGGTGATGATCGTGCCGTAGAACTCGGGCGAGGTATCGAGGTTGTGGTTGTAGTAGTCGAGGCCCGCGTCGCCGAGGGTTTGCGCCTGCGACTCGGTGAGCATGCCGAGCGTGACGCAGGTTTCCATGCCCAGGTCGCGCACTGCGGACACGGCCGTGGCCATCTCGCCGACCTGACGGTCGTTGGGGGAACGCCACGCCGCGCCCATGCAGAACCGGGTGGCTCCGGCGGCTTTGGCGTTGTTGGCCGCCTCGAGAATCTCGGGCAGTTTCATCAGCGGCTCAGGCTTCAGGCCGGTGTTGTGAACGGCCGACTGCGGACAGTACGCGCAGTCCTCGGGGCAGGCCCCGGTCTTCACCGACAGCAGCATCGCCGCCTCGATCACGTTCGGGTCGAACGTCGCCCGATGAATGCGGTGGGCCTCGGCGAGCAGGTCGTTGAACGGCTGATCGAGAATCGCCGAGATCTCGTTCAGGGTCCAGTCGTGACGAGTGACGCTCGTGGTTGCGGTCCGTGCAGTTCCGGTCATACTGCAACCTTCGCAGTTCGCTGCCAGTCCAGACAAGGGAGAGCGATGCGTCCCGGACGACTCGTATTCATCACCGCTACTGGCACCGAGGTCGGCAAGACGTGGGTCGGGGTCGCGTTGTTGCGGGCGGCTGTCGCCAATGGACTGAGTGTTGCCGCTCGCAAGCCCGCCCAGTCGTTCGATCGGGCCGCGACTGAGCCGCGTGACTCGGCGGTGCTCGCGGCGGCCGCAGGATGTGAAGAGGCTGACGTTTGCCCAGTTCATCGCGGGTATGCAGTGCCGCTCGCTCCGCCGATGGCCGCCGCGGAACTCGGCCGGCCATCGTTCGAGATCGGTGATCTTGCTGCCGAACTGGCCTGGCCGGCCGACGGGGTGAGGGTTGACCTCGGCATCGTCGAGGGGGCCGGAGGTCTGCGATCTCCGCTCGCCAGCGACGGCGACAATCTCGACTTCGCCCGCGCCATCCAACCAGATCTGGTGATCCTCGTCGCCGATGCCGGGCTCGGGACGATCAACCAGGTCCGTCTCAGCATCAGCGCACTCGCCGGTCGCCCCGTTGTCGTCTTCCTCAATCGATTCTCGCCCGACGACCGCGTGCATGTTCTCAACCGCGACTGGCTGGTGGAACGCGATCGACTGACGGTTGCCGCCGACATCGGGGATTTACTCAGGCACGTGGCGAGGTGATGCCGGAGGGATTGCTAGCTTCCGTCTTCGTATAGCCCGCCGCAACAGGGAGAACCGATGGAGCGCTCGAAAATTCTGCTCGACGAATCCGAGATGCCGACGCAGTGGTACAACATCGTCCCGGACCTGCCCGAACCGCCTCCGCCGGCGTTGCATCCGGGCACGTTGCAGCCCGCCGGACCCGAGGATTTCGCTCCACTGTTCCCGATGGCGATCATCATGCAAGAGGTCAGCCAGGAGCGGTACATCGACATTCCAGGGCCGGTGCAGGACGTCTATCGGCTGTGGCGGCCGAGCCCGCTGTTCCGGGCCCATCGGTTGGAGAAGCTCCTCGACACCCCGGCGCGGATCTACTACAAGTACGAAGGCGTCAGCCCAGCCGGGTCGCACAAGCCGAACACCGCGGTGCCGCAGGCCTACTACAACGCGCAGGAAGGTATCGCCAAGCTGACCACCGAGACCGGTGCCGGCCAGTGGGGCACGGCGCTTGCCTTCGCCACCGCCCAGTTCGGGTTGGAGTGCGAGGTCTGGCAGGTCGCCGCGTCGTACCGCACCAAGCCGTATCGGCGCACGATGATGGAGATCTACGGGGCGACGCTGCACTCGAGCCCGTCTCCGCTGACCGAGTTCGGTCGCTCATTGCTCGCCGAGGATCCCGACCATCCGGGCAGCCTCGGAATCGCGATTTCCGAGGCCGTGGCCATGGCGGTCGCCGATCCTAAGACCCGCTATGCGCTCGGCAGCGTGCTCAATCACGTGCTGATGCACCAGACGGTCATTGGTGAAGAGGCTCTGCTGCAGCTCGCCAAGGTCGGCGAAACCCCCGACGTGCTGGTTGGTTGCACCGGTGGCGGGTCGAACTTCGGTGGGTTGGCCTTTCCGTTCCTGCGCGAGAAGATGGCCGGGAAGATGAACCCGACGATTCGTTGCGTCGAGCCCGCCGCGTGCCCGACGTTGACGAAGGGCGAGTATCGCTACGACTTCGGCGACACCGCCGGGATGACCCCACTGATGAAGATGCACACGCTGGGCCACGGCTTCATCCCCGACTCGATCCACGCCGGTGGCCTGCGCTACCACGGCATGGCCCCGCTGGTCTCGCATCTCTACGAGCTTGGTCTGGTCGAGGCGATCGCGATCCCGCAGCTGGAATGCTTCGCGGGGGCCCTCAAGTTCGCCCGTACCGAGGGCATCGTCCCAGCCCCCGAGCCGACCCACGCCATCGCCGCGGCGATCCGCGAGGCAATGGCCTGCAAGGAATCCGGCGAGGAAAAGGTGATCCTCACCGCCCTGTGCGGCCACGGCCACCTCGACCTCGCGGCCTACGAGACGTACCTCGCCGGGGAGATGGTCGACCTCGACCTCTCCGACGAAGCCATCGCGCAAGCGATGGCCTCCGTCCCCGTGGTGTAGCCCAGCCGTACGCCCAACGCCGGTCGGGATTAGCTTGACCGGCGTTGGTTACGACGAGGGAAGTTGGAATGACGCATGACTGATTGGGCCGCCAAAACGTGGAAGCTGTTGATCGGTGGGGAGTGGATCGACGGTGCGGGGGGCACGTATGAGGTGATCAACCCGGCGACCGAAGGCGTCGTGGGGCATGCTCCCGAGGCATCGGTCGATCAGGCGTTGGCCGCGGCCCGGGCTGCTCAGGAGGCATTTCCGAAATGGGCCGCCACCCCGGCGGCCGACCGGGGACGATTATTGCGCGCCGTCGCCGATCGGTTGCGGGAACGCCAGGGCGACCTGGTGCCGTTGATCATCGACGAGACCGGAGCGACGGCGATGGTCGGCTCGCGGATGCAGGTGCCCGTCGCTATCGACCGGTTCGATCGGTACGGCCGCGACGCTACGAAGGACATCCGCATCCCGCTCCCGCCGTCGCCGATGGCCGCGACCCCGCTCGCTGCGGGTGGGTTGATGAGCGCGGTGGTCAACCGCCAGCCGGTCGGTGTCGTCGCGTGTATCTCGCCGTACAACTTCCCGCTGGTCAACATGGCCGGCAAGATCGCCCCAGCGTTGGCGGTCGGCTGCACCGTGGTGATGAAGCCCGCGCCGCAAGACCCGCTGGCCGTGCTCGCCCTCGCCGAGATCATGGATGAGGTCGGCTTCCCACCGGGGGTGATCAACATCATCAACTCGGCCGCCGCGGGGCCCTCGGCCGCGTTGACGTCGACGCGGGATGTCGACATGGTGTCCTTCACCGGGTCGACGGCCGTCGGCTCGATCATTTATCAGGCCGGCGCGCCGACGATGAAGCGGCAATTGCTGGAACTCGGCGGCAAGGGTGCGGCGCTGGTGTTCGACGACGCCGACGTCGCCGCGGCAGTCGGAGCGATCGGCAGCGTCTGGTCGTTTCACTCCGGACAGATCTGCACGGCCCCGACCCGGGCGATCGTGCACCGGTCGATCTACGACGAGGTTGTCTCGAGGCTCGCCGGCTATGCGGGGGCGCTGAAGGTCGGTGACCCGACGTCGATGGAGACGATCGTCGGCCCGGTTATTTCTGCAGCTCACCGTGGTCGCATCGAGGGCTACATCGCCACCGGCGCTTCCGAGGGGGCCGAGATAGTCGTTGACGGTCGGCGGCCGTCGGGGCTGGAGACCGGGTTCTACGTTGCTCCGACGTTGCTTGCCGGTTGCGATGCCGACATGACCCCGGTGCGCGAGGAGATCTTCGGGCCGGTGGTTGTCGTGGTGCCGTTCGACGATGAGGAGGAGGGCATCGCCTTGGCCAACGGTGGCGACTTCGGGCTGTATGACTACGTATTCACCCGGGACTCCGAGCGCGGGTTCCGGGTGGCCGGGCGGATGCGGTCGGGCAACGTCGGCATCAACACCGCTCAGCGCAATCACGAGGCCCCGTTCGGCGGCTTCAAGCTCAGCGGCGTCGGCCGCGACGGCGGTGACTTCGGGCTCCACGCCTACACCGAGATGCAGTCGGTCGTATGGCCGGGGTGACCGTCTGCGCTCACCCGTGGATATCTGGGCGCGCTGAGCCCCAGATGTGGGGCGATTCGCGCCCAGATCATTGGAAACCGCGCCGGTGAGCCTGCTCGCCGGGGTTCGAGTCCTCGAATGCTCACTCCTCGGACCCGCCGCGCTCGCGTCCCATCTCGTCGACCTCGGAGCAGAGGTGATCAAGATCGAGTCGCCGGCAGGTGACTACATCCGCCAGATGACCTGGCCGATCATCCATGAGCCGCCGCGGGGGAGCGACGGGTCACAGGCGGCGTCGCTGATGCACCTCCACCTGAACCGCGGCAAGAAGTCCCTGGTCCTCGACCTGAAGCAGCCCGCGGCCAAGCAGGTCTTCGAGGAACTCGCCACGGTGTCGGACGTTGTGATCGAGGCGATGCGCCCCGGGTTCCTGGCCAGGATGGGCCTCGGCTACGAGCGATTGCAGGAACTGAACCAGAGAATCGTGATGTGCACCATCTCGGGGTACGGCGCGACCGGGCCATATCGCAACCTGCCGAGTCACGGCATTGCCTACGACACGTGGGCCGGTCAGATCGAGCCGACGGTCGATGGCGAAGGATTCGTCGGAGTGCCCAACCAGGCCAACATCGGGATCACCGCCGGTCCCGCGTTCGGGGCAATGGGAGTCCTCGCCGCGCTCGTACGGGCCCGCACGACAGGGGAGGGAGCGTGCATGGAGATCGCCCAATCCGACTCGGCCGCATACTTTGACTGGTACCGCATCGAGACCGCCCAGGCCTACCGCCGACCCGCCGACGAGGTGACCGGCAACGCGTCCGACGACTTTGCTCGCCGCGCCCCCGGGCTCGCCGGAATGCAGGAAGGCGTGCGCTACCAGATGTACGAATCGGCCGACGGACACGTGTTGTTCATGGCCAGTGAGCAGGAGTTCTGGCGGAACTTCTGCGTCGGCATCGACCGCATGGACCTGTTCGACCGCTGGCCCGGCTCCCGCTACGCCGACCACGCCCGGGGCAACCTCGAGTTGAAGGCGGAGCTCCGGGCGATCTTCCTGACCCGCACCACCGCCGAGTGGCTCACGTTCGCCGGAGAGCACAACACCACCATCGCCCCGGTCAACACCCCGTCGTCGATCGTCGACGACCCGCAGTTCGAGTCTCGCTTCACCTGGGGCTCGACCGATGCTCTGGGTGCCGACCAACTCCTCTTCCCGCTCCACCTGCAGGGCGAGGCGCTCGATGTCCCCACGAAAGCCCCGACCGTCGGCCAACACACGAACGCGGTGCTCGTCGACGTACTCGGCTATTCGTCAGACCAACTCGTAGCCCTGCGAGAGTCGGGCGCGCTCGGCTGACGAGGGTCCCGCGTTCTTGGCACCGAATCTGCACTGGTTGAACAAATTCGGTGCCAAGAACGAACCTAAACCGGCATCCGCACTGTCAGTCGCCGTAGCGGAGTCGGTCGGCGTCGATCAACTCCACGTCGGAACGACTGCGTCCAATACGTTCCAACTCGCGGTCGAATCCGGCGTCGCAGGCGAGGAGCAGCTTGATCTCGGGGTTGGCCAGTCGTTCCCGGATGCCTTCCAACCGACGGAGCTCCTGGGTTCCCATCGGTCGGTTGCGGTGCTTCGTCTCGCCGATCGCCAGCACCGTCGTGTGCCCTGCCGCGTTGCGATCGACTGCGACGACGTCGATTTGTGCCGCATTCGGGCCGTCAAGCGAGCGGCCCAACGCCGAACTACCAACCAACATCGCTCGACCGCCGAGGGTCGCTTCCGATGCGTAGTGGAGAGTCCAATCGCGAGTCATTTGCTCGAACGCCGGGCCGATGACCCGAGCGTGAAGAGGCGCCTCGATGTCGTCGAAGAGCCGCTGCGGGTCGCCGTGCAGCACTCGACGTTCGATCGGCTCGACGAGTTCCTTCCACGTCGTCACGATTGGTTCGTCGATGCGGTAGCTCGACTTACGGCCGTGCAGCGGGTCCTCGTCACGGGCGATTAGCCCGCTCTGGGCGAGAACGGTCAACGTGTTGCTCAGCGCCGTCGATGGGCGCCCGGTAGCCGCAGCAATCGCCGAGCGGGTTGTCGCCCCAGCCGAGATCGCCGACAGGGTTGCCCAGTGGCTGGCCGGATCGGCGAGCGAGGACTCCTCGAGGACCACAACCCGACCTTCCCGGTGCAGCGCCGACGAGGGCGACAAGACGTGTCGAGCGAGCCACGTCGGAAATGTCCGTTCCGACGTGGGAGCCTCGTTGTCACAGAGTTCCCGGTAGCCCGGGGTCCCGCCGAGCACCGCCCAGAGCATGACCGCCAGCCGGCTGGTAGAGAGCTGCCAGAAGTCGGCCATGTTGCGAAAATCGAATGGGGCCAGAACGAGTTCGAGATTCGCTCGGCCCGCGCAACGGCTGGCCAGAGGCTGTGAGCGAGCGCATCACCCCTTGCGTCGACCCGGAGAGCAGCAGCGGGCGGGTTGGCCGAGGTCGTCGATCGAGTGCTCGTTGGAGCAGGGATGGAAACGACGGCATATGTTCGATGAGGTAGCCGATCTCATCGAACACGAGCACGCCGGCAACGTCGCCGGCCGGCAGGTGCAGTAGGTGTTCGAGCGCTTCGTCCCAGGAGCGATACCTCGTGCCTCGCTCGCCTCCGAGCCAGCCGTTCACCACGCTCGACAGGTCGTGGAGATTGGCCTGGCTCGACTGCTGGGCGGCGCAGAAGTACAACCCGCCCGACGTCCGGGCCAAATGTTCGACCAGATGCGTTTTACCCAACCGCCGCCGGCCGTAGACGACCCCGAGCCGAGCCGTCGGTGACGTGGCAAACCACGTAAGGTCCGACCACTCCGCGAGTTCGATCGAAGACAGTTATAGGCTTTTCGATAATAGTTGAATCTATCATCAATCTGTCGGCGAGCTGACACCGCGGACCCTCAGCTCTTCGGGACGCCGACCGCCACAATTCGGTTGGAGAGGGGAGAGGTGGTGTCCGCCGGATCGGTCGGGACCCGGGTCGGTTCGACGGCCGACACGATCACGCGGTCGCCGACGGAGACGATGTGCTCCGGGCCGCCGCGACCGCCGGGGACACTGGCGACGTCCGACCACCACTCCCTCGACCAATGCACCCCATCGGACGAGTGGATCACGATCGTCCGAAGGAGGTTGCCGTCGTAGGCAGACGTTGCGTCGTCGAACAGTTGGTTGCGTTCAGCATTGGTGATCCGCAGCCGTTCGGAACCGTGCTCGCTCTTCGAGAACGATGTCGCCGTAGTCGTGGTCCAATCGGACCAGACCATTCGATCGGTCGGTCAGGTCGATCGGCCGCCCCGTCGATTCATCAAAGAAGGCGGGCATCGATTCGTAGCTGGAGAACACGGCGGTGATGCCGTTCTTGGAGAGGCTCAACCCACCGGGGCGTTGCGTGACATCGATGGCCATGGTCCCCGCGATGGTGATGCCGTGTTGACCAATTCCGGCCGTCCATGCCTCGATGCGGGCACCGGGGCCGTCGTCGACCGAGGTCAGACCGCGCAGGTCGGTGGTCTGCCAGGTGAGGCCCATGTCTGCCGAGGTCGCCACCGATGCGCGGCTCACGTAGGCGCAGCACTGCTGCTCGCTACCCGCCGAGATCTCGAAGTTGTCGCTGCCGTACGCCCGCGATCAGCCCGTTGACCGAGCCGAGCACGTACAACGCGTCGAGAGGCACTGGCGCTGCCCTGCTCCAGACCATGCCGTCGGGACTGGTCAGTAGCATGTTGCCGACATCCTGCACACCGCGAGTAGATACCTGCGCTACGAACCCGAGATCGGTGCTGACCAGCGCAGATATGTACAGCTGGCCTGGTGACCCTGGGTTCGGTGCCGGCGTGTCGACAGGTGTGAATGTGATGCCGTCGGGTGAGAACCAAAAAGCGAATGGGTCGTTGATGCTGTCGCGGACCTTGGTACCGATCCCGAGTTGATCCCACGTGTACGGCGTCGACGGTCCTTGCGCGATGTAACACTCCCCCGACGCCGATTGCATCGCCACAGATACGCTCCCATCACACGGCCCCGCCACGGGAGGACCGATCACGCTGATGCCGTCGGGTGTTTCCTCGTAGCCATTGGTGATGTCGACCCCCGGGAGCAGACTCGGCACGTCGAACACCACTCCGTTGGTGACCGCGACGACGACACCCTTCGGGCCGGCGGCGACCGATAGCATGCTGTGAAGACCAAGGACACCTCGTTCGTGTTGAAGGTCGGTCGTGTCGATGGCGATCGCCGTTGGTACCCACTTGGTTCCACCGTCGGTCGACCGCGACACCATGCCGCCGAACGGGCCATACGGCGACGGCTGGGCATCGAGCGGCGCGGTGCCGACGGCGTAGAGCGCTCCGGCGGATGCCGCAACGCTATTGATCGTGTGGTCGGGTGATCCGGTGGTTACCCAGCGCAGCGCATCGTCGGAGCGATAGAGGGTAGGAGTCTGAGGCCCGTTGAGATCTGATCGTCCGGGTGCGGTAGACACCGCATAAACGGCCCATCACCGATCACTGATGTCCCGTAGGCCAACTGGCCAAGCGCCTCGCCGGGGGCGACGTCGGCCCGCGCCCACTGCAACGTCGGATCGACCGGAGTGATCGGCTCGGCGGGAGGGCCGCCTGTCTGGCCGATGGTCACGGTCGAGAGCACGGGTTGCATGACCGTGGTGTCGACCGCCGGGATGACCTCGGGTGTCTCCGTGACGTCTCCGTTGGGGTCGTCCTCCCCATCAGAGCCGCCGTTGACGATGATTTCGTCGGCGGACTGTTGGTTGAGGATGGCGACGGTGCTGACCGTTAGCACGCGCCGATGGCTGCCAGGGTCGAGATCATCATGGCGCGTCTGCGGCGGGATTGGCGGCGGCGCCGGCGGTGAGGATCAGGCTGATCCGATGTCGGGCATCGGAAGGTGTTGGCATGGGAGCGCAGTTCGCCGGCGAGGCGGAGTTCAAGTCAGTCATTGGAGGCCTCCGGGTTGAGGTGGCGAGGCTGGTTTGCAGGATCTGCAGGCTCGATGGGAGCGGCTTTCGACCGGCCCGGCGAAACCCCAAGCCGCGATCCGGTTCCATCTCCGACCAGCCTTCCCGCGGCGGGCGTCGAAATGTGCAACGGAAACGGAAATTCATCCCGCCGCGCTCGGCCAAGCCGAGCAAACTCGGCGGATGGCCACGCACATTCCGGAACGACTCGTCGGCGAACGGGTTGTACTGCGACGACACACGCTCGACGACGCCCCGGCCCTCGTCCGGGCGATCACCGCGAGCGTCGAGCACCTCCGACCGTGGATGCCATGGATCCGGCACGAGCCGCAATCGGTTGCCCAACGCCGCGACATGCTTGCCGAGTGGATCGGCCAATGGGATACCGCGACGACCTTCCCGTTGGCGATGGTCGACTCGGGCGACGAGTCACGGATCATCGGCGGCTGTGGATTGCACCGGCGCGGCGAACCGAATCAGATCGAGATCGGCTACTGGGTCCACGTCGATTTCACCGGTCGCGGGGTGGCGACCGACGCCTCGCGTCTGCTGACGAACGCGGGCCTGATCCTCGACGGGGTCGACGAGGTGCTGATCTGTCACGACGCGGCCAACCTCGCCAGTGGTGCCGTGCCGCGCAAGCTCGACTTCACCCTCATCGAGGAGTCCAGCGTTCCCCGGACCGCGCCGGCCCACACCGGCTGGCACTGGAAATGGCGGATGAGCGAACGGGACTGGAAGCACCGTCCGTAGGCGGCCTACGACCCTCATCGGGGGTCGAAACTGACCTAGCATCCCGCCACGAGGTGCACCGATGGACCGGCGCGCCGAGGGAGGGTATCTCGTGGCCGACTTCTCGTTGCCGATGACCAGCACATATGCAGCGGAACGTGCGGAGCGGGAACCGTTCGCGGCAACTGCGGTTCTGGTGGCCTCGCTGCTCGCTGCGACCGGTGTGATCCATCTCGTCATGGTGCCTTCGCACATGGTCGAGTGGGCGACCGAAGGCATCGGGTTCGCCGTGGCCGGATGGTTGCAGATCGGGCTCGCGGCGATGGTCGCCCTACGCCCCCGTCGGTGGGTGCTGTTTGCCGCAGTCGCCCTCAACGTGGGCCTGAGCGCCCTGTGGGTTGTCAGTCGCACGACCGGGTTTCCCTTCGGGCCACACGCCGACCATGCCGAGTCGGTCACCTTGATCGATGGAGTGACCGTGGCCATGCAGGCGGTTGCCATTCTCAGCGCAATGGCAGCGGTGACGTTCCCGTCGGTCGCCGCGGGCGGAATCATGAAGCGGGGTTTGTCGGCGTTGCTCCCGTTGGCCGTCGTCGGGATCACCACCGCAGTCTTGGTCTCGCCGAGCGCTCGCAGTCATTCCGCCGATGCCCATGGGGATCACGGGTCCGTGGCGACCAGCGGCAGCACCAATGGCGGCAGCACCAATGGCGGCAGCACCAATGGCGCGGCCACTCCTGCCGCGCTGGCTGCCGTTCAGGGCGAGCCGGTGCTGGCCGCCGACGGACACCTTCACGAAGCCGATGTCGCCGCTCCAGCGGCGCCCGTCCAGGCGACGGCCCAGCTGGCGGCGTCGACAGAGGTCGCTCCTGCCCCAGCCGCGCCGACGGTTGATCCCGCGGCGACCGAGGGCCAGACCCACGATCACGGAGCCCCGGCGGCTGCCCCAACCGGCGCGGTCGCCGATGACAAGGGCCTCTCCCAGGTGATGAACGGCATGCAGCACGAAGAGGTCATCGAGCCGATGGACGGCGCGACGACGGCAATGCTGGCCCATCAGCTGGCTCGCACCGCCGAGTTGGTGGCGATGTACCCGACGGTGGCCGACGCCGAAGCGGCGGGGTATCGCCGCCAGGGCCCGTTCGCCCCAGGTCTGGGTGTCCACTACGGCAAGGGAGGCGAGACTCTGGTCGGTGCGTCGATCACCGAGGAGAACGTGCTCAAGCCGATGCTGATCTACGACGGTTCGAACCCCGATTCGAAGCTCGCAGGGTTCATGTACATCGCCTTCGGGGTCGAGGGTGTTCCCGAAGGGTTCGCCGGGAAGAACGACTCCTGGCACTCCCACTCGAACGTCTGCCTCGTCGTGCGTCCCGACGGCTCGACCGACGCCCCGCTCGGCGCCGATCGCTCGGACGTGTCCAAGGATCTGTGCGACAAGTACGGCGGCTTCCTCATCGACAACACCGGCTACATGCTGCATGTCTGGACCGTGCCGGGCTACGAGAGCTCGCTGGGCGTGTTCCACGAGGCCAGCTCGGCGCTGCCGTGCCCCGACGGAACGTTCTACTCGCGGTCGGACGACGAAATCGGCGACTCGCTGACGACTTGCCGCGAGTAGTGCGGCGCCCGTAGCGGGTCAGCCCGGCAACGGATGAGGGTGCGAACGCGGTTGTAGCAACGCGTCGGTGCCGCCGTCGACGAAGATCGTCTGCCCGACGATGTAGCTCGCCGCGGGTGACAGCAGAAAGCAGATCACCCCTGCGAGGTCGTCGGCGGTGCCCCACCGGGCGGCGGGAATCGGGATCTGCTGGAGCGCGTCGGCGACGCCCGGGATGTCGAGCAGCGGCCGGGTCATGTTGGTATCGATCACGCCTGGGGCGACCGCGTTCATCCGGATACCTGCACCGATCCATTCGGCGGCCACCGCCCGTTGACGAACGGTGAACGCCAGCGCGAGCTTGCCTGCCGGGTAGGCATTCCACCGGCCGGCGGGCTCCGACTCGAAGTGAGCGACCGCGGCCTCCTCATCTCCGGCAAGGTAGACCTCGGCGTCGCTGAGCTTGAGCCCCGGAGTCATCGTGGTGGAGTTCGACGACAGCAGCACGACGGCCGAATCGGTGCCGGCCGCCAGCGCCGGTCGCAGTGCGTCGAGCATGGCGATCACGCCGAAGTAGTTGACCCGCACGATCGGCTCGGCGGGCCCGAACCCGATGCCCGCGCACGGGACGAACCCGTCAAGCACGCCGTCGCATGCGGCGAGCACCCCGTCGATCGCCGCCGTGCGGCCATCTGCGGTGGCCAGATTCGCCTCGATCTCGGCGCCGCGAAGGTCGACACCAATCACTCGGTGGCCGTCGGCTCGCAGCCGAGCTGCCGTCGCCGCACCCATCCCCGATGCCGACCCCGTCACACAATACGTACCCATGTCTCTCCCTCATTCCCCCTGCTGGGGCACGGCCGACATCCGAATGGCGACGCAGCTTACGGAACTGACGCAGCCTATGGAACTGCGGTGGCGAGGGCGTCGTCGAGAGTCAGGCCCGATGCGAGACACGGGTTACGAAGCAGCGGTGACGCGGATCAGCAGGGTGGTCTCGGGGTTGAGGACGGGGCCGTGCAGGCCGCTGCCACCGAGTTCGCGTCCGGTCAGGCGGGCTCCGGTGGTCAGCCAGTTCGGTTGCGAGCGGGCGGGGCCGCGCACCGGGCCCATCGGCTCCAGCAGGCGCACATCGTACGACTGTGTCGGATCGAGCCCGACCAGGCGGATCGGCGACGCGTGGAGCGACGTGGCGGTGTTCATCCGGGTCACCGCGAACACGGCCTCGCTACGGTCGGCGGCGACGACGCCGTGGGCAAGGATCTCGGGGTCGGGATGATCGAGTCGCACCACGTCGCCGGAGTGGAGCAGCCCGCGTAGTTCCTTGTGCAGGGCCACGACCGCGGTCACGTCGGTGAGGTCGCGCTCCGATGCCTTGAGCAGGTTCCACTCGATCCCGAACGAGCCGAACAGCGCCGCCGCGGCCCGAAACGCCAGGCTGTGGGTACGACCCGTGGTGTGGCACACGGGCGAGCCGATGTGGGTGCCCATGAGCTCGGGCGGAAAGAGCAGGGAGAACCCCCGTTGGATGTTCTGGCGGTCGAGGGCGTCGATCGAGTCGCTCGTCCAGGCGCGTTCGGTCCGTTCGAAGATGGCGAAGTCGACCCGACCACCTCCCGATGCACAGGTCTCGAACTCGACCTGAGGGTGGGCGGCGCGCAGCCTGTCGAACAACTCGTACACCCCGAGGGTTTGAGCGTGGACCCCGCCGTGTCCGCTCGCGGTGGTCGCCGCGACCATGTCGCGGTTCATGTCCCACTTCACATAGGCGATGTCGTGGTCGCCGAGCAGGGCGGTGAGACGGCCGAACAGATAGTCGCGAACCTCGGGCCGGCCGAGATCGAGGACCAGCTGGTTTCGGCCCATGACCAGCGGATATCGAGGGTCGGCGAGGATCCATTCCGGGTGAGCGCGGTACAGGTCGGAGTCGGGGTTGACCATCTCGGGCTCCACCCAGATGCCGAACTCCATGCCCAGCCGGCGGACATGCTCGATGATCGGTTCGAGCCCATCGGGCCACACCTCGGGGTCGATCCACCAGTCGCCGAGGCCCGCCCGGTCGTCACGGCGGAGGTGGAACCAGCCGTCGTCGATGATGAATCGCTCGACGCCGACGGCAGCCGACACGTCGGCGAGGCGACGCAGTGTGTCGAGGTCGTGGTTGAAGTACACGGCCTCCCAGATGTTCAAACCGACCGGCCGCGGCGACGTCGGATGGTTGGGCCTCGCCCGCATGAACCGGTGGAATGCCTGCGAGGCGCTGGTCAGACCGTCAGGGGAGTACGCCGCGTAGGTCACCGGGGTGGTGTATTGCTCGCCCGGGGAGAGGGCGATCTCGCCGACGATCAACAACTCGCCGACCTGGACGCTGCGACGGGCGTCGGTGATCGCGTCACAGGTGAACTCGTAGTTGCCGCTCCATCCCAGGTGGACACCCCACACCTCGCCGGATTGCTCCGAGAAACCCGGCGTCCCGGCGAAAACCGCCCCGAGTCGCTCGTGGGAGGTCTTGCCGTGGCGGTTGTCGACGGTCAGACAGTTGCTCACCCATGGCGTGCGGGTCAGACCGAACTCGTTGGTCCACCGCCCACCGATCGTCATCAGCTCCCGGGCCTGCGATGGCAGCGGCAGCGAGATGCGCAGCGCCGACAGGAGGTAGCGCGTGGTGCCCTGATTGATCAGGGTCGCCGAGAATGTCGAGACACCACTGTCGTGCAGTTGCACGGCCATCTCCAACCCGAGTCCGGCGTTGGCGTCGGCCAGCTCGAAGGTCACTCGGTGATCGTCGACTTCGGTGCTGATCAGCGAAAATCGGGGCGCGAAGTCGCGTCCGCCGGGACGGTGACCTTCGATGCCGGGGGTTCCGAACCAACCGTCGCCCGCTTGGGCGACGAGTCCGAGCGGCGGGTCGATATCGAGCCCGCCGCCGGGGGCCGGGCGATCCCACATCGCTGCCGCACCGGGACTCAGGGGCCCGAGTGCCTGCCCCCAATGGACGAGGCGGGGCATCCCCCCGGTGTCGGCGAACACCAAACTGGTGCGGCCATTGGAAAGATGGACGAGCGACGTCTCGGCCGGGATGGTCGACAGAGTCATGAAAGGCGCTTCCCCCTGGGTGCTGACGGGCGGCCCATCGTAAGTCGTCAGGCGCGACTTGTGACCACCACTTGGACGTGACGCCGGTCAGATCGCGTCGAGATCGGCGAGGAGCTGTTCGAGGGTGCGCAGGTCGGGGCCGTCGCTGCTCGCTGATCGCTGGCCGAGTCCTCGGTGCTCGTCTGGCTGGCGCTGGCCATTTCGACCATCTTCTCGATGGCGATTACGGTGCGAGGTGTAGGAGACCTTCAGTGAAGACGTAGCGCGGTCCGCCGACTGGGGGTCTCGAGCAATGTGCGCAATCCGAGCCCGCCCGCGACACAGAGCGACTTCGTCCAATCACGTATCGGCTACGCCACCTAGCGCTACGGCACAGGGGATTCGTGCGCCCTGGTTGACCACCATGAGCGCACGAATCGCTACATTTAGGCCTGACGGCGGGGAAAGAGTGGGTCGCCCTTGACAATCGTCGCCCCGCCTGGATACCCGCCCCAAGCGGCGGCAACGGGAAGGCGCTGATCGGCGACCGCTCCTGGCAGGCCGATGCGCTCCCACACCGCCTGGGCGGTGTCGGGCACGGCCGGGTACGCCAGCACGCTGACGATGCGCAACACCTCAAGCGCATCGCCGAGCACTGAGTCGACAGCCGGCCCTGGATCGGTCTTCCACGGCTCGTTGGCCTCGAGGTAGGCGTTGGTGGCCCGGAGCAGCCCCCACGTGGCTTCCAGCGCCTTCGACGGGGCGACGACATCCCATCCGGCGGCCGCTCCGGCAAATGCCTCGGCCGCGGCTGTGGCGAGCGGCGAGTCTGCGGAGGGGGCGGGGGCAATGCCATCGCACTTCTTGCCGACGACTGTGACCACCCGCGACAACAGGTTGCCCAGGTTGTTGGCCAGATCGGAGTTGTAGCGCCCGATCAGGCCCTCGTACGTGAAGTCGCCGTCTTGGCCGTAGGAAGTATCGGACAGCACGTAGTAACGGAAGCCGTCGAGACCGATGTCGTCGATGAGGTCGAGTGGATTGACCACGTTGCCGGTGGTTTTGCTCATCTTCTCGCCACCTGAAAGCAGCCACCCCCCAACCGCCCACCCGCGGGGCAGTTCCACCCCGGCCGACAACAGCATCGCCGGCCAGTACACGCAGTGGTGGCGGATGATGTCTTTGCCGATCAGGTGGTAGTCGACAGGCCAGTTCTTCTCGAAGCTGGCGTGGCCCTCGGGGGATTCGTCGCCGTAGCCGACCGCCGCGAGGTAGTTGGTCAGCGCGTCGAACCACACGTAAGTGACGTGCTTGGCATCCCACGGCAGCGGAATTCCCCAGGTGAGCGAAGTGCGCGAGATCGAGAAGTCGCGCAGGCCCGAGCGGATGAGACCCAGAGCCTCGTTGGCCCGGAACTCGGGGACGATCGCCCCCGGGTGGGCGGCGTACCAGTCGAGCAGTCGGTCTTGGAACCGCGAGAGGCGGAAGAAGTAGTTCTCTTCCTCGAAGTACTCGACGGGGCGCTTGTGGATGCGGCACAGGTCGCCGGGGTCGAGTTCGTCGTCGGTGTAGTACTCCTCGCAAGCAACGCAGTATTTGCCGGCATAGACGTCGAGCTCGATGTCGCCGGCGTCGTAGCAGGCCTGCAGCAGCTTCTCGACCGCGCGGTAGTGGCGCGGTTCCGTCGTGCGGATGAAGTCGTCGTTGGCGATGTTCAACCTGTCCCACGCTTCGACGAACTGTGGGGCGATCGAGTCGGTGAACTCCTGCGGCGTGAGCCCGGCGGCGTCGGCGGCCTGCTGGATCTTGAGGCCGTGCTCATCGGTGCCGGTGAGGAAGTGGACATCGTCGCCGAGCAGGCGATGCCAGCGGGTGAGCGCGTCGCCGACGATGGTGGTGTAGGCGTGGCCAAGGTGCGGCTTGGCGTTGACGTAGTAGATGGGGGTGGTTGCGTAGAAGCGGGTCATCGGGGGTCTCCTGGAACGAGGGTGAAACGGTAACGGCAGGAGAGCCGGCCTCGGGTGTGTCTCAACGAATCAGCGACGAATCGAGGTCGTCAACGAGAGGGTGCGCGCCAGCCAGCTCGGGTTACGAGCGGCGCATTCGGTTCGCACAACGGGGGATCACGGTCACGGTTGGGCAGCGTAGTGGCACATGGCACCGTTCACAGCCACCGATTTCGGGCTTACTGTCTGGCTATGCCTGCAACGAACGCGATGGTGCGCGTGCTTGGTGCGCTCGACGTGCTGGTCGATAATCGACCGATCGAGATCACGGGCGTGTTGGCCCAACGGCTGTTGGCGGTGCTCGCGATGAGCGCGCCGGAACCCAGCAGCGTCGACCGGTTGGCCGACGTGCTGTGGCCGAAGGGCGCGCCTCGTAATGCCGCGAACGCGCTGCAGGCCCATGTCACCAAGCTGCGCCGCCTCTTGCCCGACGGAGCGATCGAGACGCGTCCCGGTGGCTACGCGCTGGTGCTCCCCGTCGACGCCAACGAATTCGCCCGGTTGGCGGGGAACGGCGACGCCAAGGCCGCGCTGAAGTTGTGGCGGGGCCGCGCCTTCGACAATCTCGATCACCCCGACCTGACCGCCGAGGGGTCCCGGCTTGAAGAGGTTCGGCTGCTGACCCTCGAACGTCATCTCGTCGAACTGATTGCCGACGGCGATGCCGCCGGCCAATTGGCGGAGCTGGAGACATTGACGCTGCGTCATCCGACCCGGGAACGGTTGTGGGTGTTGCTGATGACCGCGCTCGCTCGGTCGGGCCGCCAGGCCGAAGCGTTGCAGGCATACCAACGAGCGCGCTCGATTCTCGTGGAGGAACTCGGAATCGAGCCGGGCCCCGAGCTGCGCGCCGTGGAAGCCGCCGTGCTGGCTCAGCGCATCGAACCAGTGACCGCCCAGGCTCCGCGCCGGTCCGGCAACCTGCCCGCCGCGGCGAACCGGTTTGTCGGGCGGGTACATGAGCGTCAGATCGTCGCCGAATTGCTCGGCGAGCATCGCGTGGTGACCCTCGTCGGCCCTGGTGGGGCGGGCAAAACCCGATTGGCCCTGGCCGTCGCGGAGTCATGGCGTTCGCGTCACGGGGCGTGGCTGGTCGAACTGGCCGGGCTCACCGACGGAACGACACTCGCCACCTTGATCAGTGCGCTCCTCGGCTCGGGAGGGATGCGCGATCCAAGCCGTCCCGACGGTTCGGCGAACCCCTTCGATGCCCTTATCGAGGTGATCGGCGATCGTCAGATATTGCTCGTCATCGACAACTGCGAGCACCTCATCGACGACGTTGCCAAGTTGGTCGACGGGCTGGTGCGAGCCTGCCCGGCACTCACGGTGCTCACGACCAGCCGCGAAGGGCTGGCGATCGGTGGCGAGCACCTCTGGCCGGTCCCGCCATTGGGATCGACCGACGCGGCCGAGTTGTTCGTGCTCCGGGCAGCCGCGGCGGCGGTCGAAATTCCTGTCGGGGTGTCGGCAACCGATTCGTTGGTCGCCGAGATCTGCGCTCGCCTCGACGGGCTGCCGCTCGCCCTGGAGTTGGCCGCGGCGCGGTTGCGGACGATCTCGCTGAGCGACCTACGCAGCCGGTTGGACGACCGATTCCGTCTGCTGACCGGGGGTTCGCGCGCCGCCCTTCCTCGCCAGCAGACGCTGCGGGCAGTCGTGGATTGGAGCTATGAGCTGCTCGATCCCGCGGAGCGGCAGGTTTTCTGTCGGCTGTCGGTGTTCAACGGGTCGTTCACGCTCGAAGCCGCCTCCGCGGTCGCGGCGACGTCGAACGACGATGCCTTTGAGACGGCCGAGATCCTCGGTCGCCTGGTCGACAAATCGCTGGTGATCCGGATCGCTGAGTCAAACGAGGTCCGCTTTCGGTTGTTGCAGACGCTTGCGTTTTACGGCCGCGAACGCCTCGCCGAAAGCAACGATGCCGCCGTCGAGGCGCGGACCCGCCACGCGAAATGGTTCGTCGGTGTCGCTCGGCAGGCAGGCCATGAGTTGCGCCGCGCCGAGCAGCCCGAATGGTCGGCGCGGCTCAGTCGCGAGCTCGACGATCTCCGCGCTGCGCTCGACTGGAGCGTTTCGGAAGCGGCCACCGACGATGGGTTGAACATCGCGCTGGGCATGACCTGGGCGTTTTGGTTGCGTGGTGAGATCGACGAGGCCCATGAGTGGTGCGAGTCGGCCCTCGCCACCCCCGGTGGAGCGCCGGCATTGCGGGCGTTGGTGATGTCGTGGTCGGGGTGGTTCGCCACCCATCGGCGTCGGCCCGACGTTGCCCTGGATCGATTGATGAGCGGGCTTGAACTCGCCCGTTCGGATGGCACCCCCGAGGCCTACGGGCTCTGTGCTTTGCTGGCGGCGAATGTGCTGGCCGAGTTCGGTCGGCGCAGCGAGGCCGCCGAGTTGCTGGCCGTCGCCGAGGCATCGCTGACGGCTGCCGATTCGGCATGGGGGATGGCGATGTTGCGCCTGATGGTCGGAGTCGAACTGACTTACTCGGGCGAACTCGACGGGGCCACCGCGGCGTTGAGCGAATCGATCAGCCGATTCGAATCGATCGGTGATCGCTGGGGCCAGGCGTTGGGCCTGGCGACGGTGGCCTCGGTCTGGGAGGTCTTGGGCGACTACCCCGAGGCGCGTGGCGCGTTGGAACGGGCGCGCGACCTTTTCGAGGCGGTCGTCGGAGGTGGATTCTCCCTGATTGCCACCTCACGGCTCGGCACGCTCGCCGCACTTGAGGGCGACCTGGAGACCGCCGACCTGCTACACCGCGAATCGGTCCGACAGGCTCGTGATGTAGCAATTGGGGAGCTGCTGACCCAGATTCTGCTCGGGCGCTCGTTCTCCCACCGATATCGCGGCGAACTCGCCGAGGCGGCCGAGGTACTTCGGGAGGTGTTGGCGATGGACCGGGTCGCGGCCATTCCGATGGCGATGGCCTTCGCCGCCAACTCGATGGGTTTCGTCGCCGAACAGAACGGTGATCTCGAGGACGCCGAGCGGTGGCATCTGGTCGGGCTGAACGCGGCTCGCCAGACTCAGGATCGCCGGGCACTGGCGTTGGCGGTCGAGGGGTTCGCCGGCGTTGCTGTCGGCCGTGGCGATGGCGAGCGGGTCGGGTTCCTGCTCGGCGCAGCCGACGCGGCCCGTCGGTCGGCCGGGGCACCGTTGCCGCCGGGGGAACGCCGTGACGTCGACCGGATCGAGTCCGCGGCGCGTCAGGCGTCCGGTGATCTGCTCTTTGAGCAGGCATTTCCGGTCGGTGCCCGGGCGGGCATCGACGGGCTGATCTCGGGGTTGGCCGCCACGTCAGCGTGACGTCAGCCGCACCTCAGCGGCTCGTCGCATGCTCGTCGCAATGACTGGGGCGCACGCTTGCGCTTGTTCGTTGAGGGAGAAAGCGATGTCTGCATTTCTGTATCGGCTCGGCCGCCTGTCGGCCCGGCGGCCCTGGCGGGTGCTAGGGGTCTGGCTGATGGCGGCGGTCGCCATTTTCGGCTTGAAGTCGGCGGTTGGCGGAGAGACCACCGACGACTTCGCCTTGCCGGGAACCGAGACTCAAGCGGCCGGTGATCTGCTCAGCGAGCGATTCGCAGCACAATCCGGAGCGACAGGTCAGCTTGTCTTCCACACCACGGCCGTCGAGGGGTTCGCCGACCCAACCGCCAAGGCGGCCGTCGAGGCCACGGTCGAGGCCCTGCGGGGAGTGGACGGTGTGGCCGGGGTGGTCGATCCGCTCGATCCGGCCGAGCCGGTGGTGAGTCCGGACGGTTCGACGGCGCTGGCCGGCTTCACGCTGGTATCGGCGACTCCGCAGCCGTCTGACTTCGCCGCCGTCGATCTTGCCGCCGAGGTGGGTCGCGACGCAGGAGTGCAGGTCGAGATCGGCGGTTCGATCGCCCAGGCGGCGCAGGAGGTCAAGGGCAACGAGGGCATCGGGCTCGCCGTCGCCGTGATCGTGTTGCTGGTCGCCTTCGGTTCCGTGATCGCCGCCGGCTTGCCGATCGGCAGCGCGCTGTTCGGCGTCGCCATTGGACTGGCCGGGGTCAGCGTGTTGGCCGGGTTCATGGACGTGCCGACCGTGTCGCCGATGTTGGCGACGATGATCGGACTCGGGGTCGGGATCGACTACGCCCTGTTCGTCGTCACTCGTCACCGCCAATTCCTCCACGACGGTCACGCCGTCGAAGAGGCCGCTGGGCGGGCGAATGCCACCGCCGGTCAGGCCGTGTTGTTCGCCGGGATGACCGTCGTCATCGCGATTTGCGGGCTCTGGGTGTCGGGAATTCCGTCAGTTGCTGCCATGGGGTTTGCCTCGGCGATCCTCGTAGCGGTGGCGATGATCGCCGCGGTCACCATGCTCCCGGCCTTCCTCGGTCTGGCGGGCTCGTGGATCGACCGGCTCCGGATCGGTCGGCGCACCGTCGTTGACCGTCCGACGGCCGACACGTTCGCCGGACGGTGGGCGCATCACGTCGGCCGTCGCCCGTGGCGCTATGCACTGGCCAGCCTGGTCGGCCTCGTCATGCTCGCCGCGCCGATCGTCTCGCTGCGGGTCGGGTTCGCCGACGACGGCAACGCCGCCCCGGCGACCACCCAGCGCAAGGCATACGACCTGGTCGCCGAAGGTTTCGGGGCCGGATTCAACGGTCCGCTGATGGTCGTCGTCGATCGGCCCTCCCCAGCGACGCTGATCGCGATCGGCAACCGGGTTGCCGCCACGCCTGGCGTCGCCGTCGTCACTCCGCCGGAACTCAACCCGGTCGGTGATGCCGCGGTGATGACGGTGTTCCCGACGACCTCCCCGCAGGATGTCGCCACCGAACAGCTCGTCAACCGCCTGCGCGGCGAAGTGATTCCAGCGGCGATCCAGGGATCGTCGAGTCGTGCCTACGTCGCCGGCTGGACGGCCGCGCAAATCGACATCTCCGAGCGATTGACTGCCCGGCTGCCGTGGTTCATCGGTGCCGTCGTGATCCTGTCGTTTCTCCTGTTGATGCTGGTCTTCCGCTCGATCGTGGTTCCGCTCAAGGCGGCGCTGATGAACCTGTTGTCGATCGGTTCGGCGTACGGCGTCATCGTCGCGGTCTTCCAGTGGGGCTGGGGCATGGGCCTGATCGGCGTTCACGAGACCGTGCCGGTTAACCCGTTCGTGCCGATGATCATGTTCGCCATCCTGTTCGGGTTGTCGATGGACTACGAGGTATTCCTGCTCTCCCGAATCCGTGAGGAGTACGTGCGCACGGGTGACAGCCACACCAGCGTGGTCGACGGGCTGACGGCGACGGCGCGGGTGATCACGTCGGCCGCGTTGATCATGATCAGCGTGTTCGGCGCGTTCATCTTCACCGACGACGTGATGATCAAGATGTTCGGCGTCGGCCTGGCCACCGCCGTTCTCATCGATGCCACGATCGTGCGGATGGTCCTTGTTCCGTCGACGATGGCATTGCTCGGTGGAGCGAACTGGTGGCTTCCGGGCTGGCTCGATCGCATCCTGCCCCACATCGATGTGGAAGGCGAGGCCCTCCTGGCCGAGCTGGGCGCTCCTGCTCCGAGGCCGCAGCGTGAGCTGATCGAGGCCTGAGCCCGGACTCCCACCGTCTGTCGGCCCCGCCTGAATAGTGGGGCCGACAGACGCGTTCGGGGTCGCGCCGTTGGATGTCGCGAGCTGTTCCACGGGTGTCGGGCGATGCCGGTCGGTTCGACGAGGTGTGATTGGTCGACCGCCGGTTTCGGCTCGGCCACCGGCTCATGACAGCCTCGGAGGTTGTGACGTCATCGTTGTTCGAGTTCGACCAGGCCACTGCGGTTGCTGCGGGGGGTGACGGTCGGTACCGCGGCGCAATTGTCGATGGATGGGACATCGGCGGCAACGCCAACGGCGGTTATCTGCTGGCGATCGCGGTCAGCGCGCTGCGCGAGGCATCAGGCCGACCCGACCCGGTCACGGTGACCGCTCACTATCTCGCCCCGGGCCGACCTGGGCCGGTCGAGGTGACCAGCGAGACGATCAAGACCGGGAAACGCCTGGTCACGATGGCGGGCTCGTTGTGGAGTGGTGACCGGCGGACGTTGCAGGTGCTCGCCGCCTTCGGCACGGTTGCCAACGCCGACTCATTTGTCTACGCCGATGGGGCACCTCCCGAGCTTCCCCCGATCGAGGAGTGTGTGTTCCGTTCCCGGCAGCAGGGGACGGTCGAGGTGGCGATCATGGATCGGCTCGACATCTGGCTCGATCCGACCTGTGCCGGGTTCCAAACCGGCGGACCCAAAGGCGTCGGCGAACCCGGGCATCGCGCCGAGATGCGCGGCTATGTCTCGTTCGCCGATGGTCGACCGTGGGACACCCTGGCGCTGATGCTCGCCTGCGATTGTTTCCCGCCCGCAGTGTTCCATCTCGATCTTCCTTCGGGCTGGGTGCCGACGGTGGAGCTGACCCTCCAGGTCCGCGCCCAGCCAGCCCCCGGTCCGCTGCGGTGTCGATTCACCACCCGCTACGTCAGCGGCGACACCTTCGAGGAAGACGGCGAACTGTGGGATTCCACCGGTCGCCTGGTCGCCCTTTCCCGCCAACTCGCCCTCATCGCCCGCGCCTGAAGCCCGCCGGGTCGTCCAGCCGCGCTCCCCGGTTTTCGTGTTTCGATGCTTCTCCAGCAGGGCGTCGCGTGCCGTCTGGAGGTATCGCAGGAGGTCAGCTTTCGGGACTGATTCGGCCATAGCCTGCCTCTCACGGGGCCCCGTGAGAGGCAGGCACTACATGGCGAGTCGGTAGCGGGACATATCGATGTCGGGGTAGCGGATGGCCATGTCGGTGATGGTTTGCTCGTTCCAATACGGGTCGCCGGGCGCGGGGACGTCGAGGAGGCTGCGCTGTTCGGGGGTGGCCCGGGTGACGAACTCGCGCATCGCCGGCAGATTGCCGTGCAGTCCGAAGGCATGCATCTGGAACCACGGGGCGTCGGCCCGGCGATAGTCGGCGAGCACCATGAACCGGCTGGATGTGGGGTCGACGAGTGCGGTCCCGCGGTGGAACACATCGGTGGAGTACAGCACCAGTGAGCCGGCCTTCCCGTTGAGGCGGACCTCGTGTTCCACCAGGTCATTGGGCGCTAAACGGTTGACGCCAAGTGGAATGTGCCGGCCGTGTTCGAGTGGCACCGCGGCGGTCGACCCGTTGTTCTCGTCGACATCGCAAAGGTAGATGTAGGTCGTCAGGTCGCGGCGGTAGCCGTCGGCCCGGGGTACGACGAGAGTGTGGTTGCCGAAGTCTCGATGATGGAACTGCGAGTAGTCGACGCCGCCGCCGTACTTGCCCCAGACCTCGCCCTTGTACAGCCGCACATCGGGGGTGCCGAGAATCCGTCGGGCGACGTCGGCCAGGTCGTCGTGGACGGCCAACAGATTGAGGTCGATGTGGCCGAAGGGAAACTTGAAGTTGCCGGCGAAGCCGGATTTCTGCAGGTGGGCGTATGTCTCGGGGTCGGCAAAGTAGGTCTCCGGGGTGGGGAACACGCTCCACAGCGCCTCACGGGCGACGGCCAACTCGTCGGCCGACAGGAAGTCGGGCACAAGGGTGAACCCCTGTTGGAAGAACTCGTCGATGTACTCGTCGGACACGCGCATCGGTCTACATTCTTGCGGATCGAGGGGTAGGTGGACCGCTCGAACTCGAACTCGATCGAGTCGATGTGGGCGAGCTAGCGCCGCCGACCGGCTGACACGCGCCAGCCAGTGGCAAAGGAAGTGCCGGCCAGGGCGGCCGCGCCCAGCCCGGCGGCGGTGCGACGGACCACGGTCTTGGTGCTTTGGCTGAACACGACGATCGGCCATCCGTTGGCCCGCGCCTCGCGTTCGAGGTGCGAATCGGGGTTGACGGCGACGGGGTGGCCGACGGCGTGCATCATCGGCAGATCGCTGATCGAGTCGCTGTAGGCGTAGCACTGGCCGAGGTCGAGGCCTTCCCAGCGGGCCAGTTCGGTGATCGCCGCCACCTTGCCGTCGCCGTAGCAGAACGGACCAACCAGGCGACCCGTGTAGCGCCCGTCGACCACCTCGGCGACGGTGCCGATGCCATCGGTCATCCCCAGCGCGGTGGCCATCGGGTCGACCAACTCGATCGGTGACGCTGAGACAATGTACGTGGCTCGTCCCATCCGGCGATGCATGTCGATCAACCGCTTCGATTCGGGCCGCACTCGGCCGAGCAGCTTGGGCAGCAGTTCATCGTTCAACCCGAGCAACGCGTCACGTTCCACTCCCTCGATCGCCCCGAGAATGCGCTCACGCACCCCGCCGGCCGTGTCGCCCCCGGTGTCGCCGCGGAGTCGGAAGCTCAAGGCGGCCCAGCCATCGTGGAGGATCTGACCGCGAGAGACCATCCCCGCTCGCCATGCAGCGACGCCGAGCAGCGCCGTCGACGACCCGCTGATCAGCGTGCGGTCGAGATCGAAAAATGCCGCGGCCTGGCCAAATGTCGCTCGCGGCGCGGATTCAGAGATGGGGTACTCGGTCATTGCCGAGGTCGAAACTAGCGGTCGGTGAGGGCGAGCGCGAGGGCATACACCGTACGTTTTGGCACACGTAAGGTGGCGGTCACCTCGGTGACGGCGCTCTTGGTGGTCATCCCTCGGTCCAGGCAATCACGTAGTGCGGCCCGGATAGCGTCGTCGTCCGCGGGTCCGCCGTCGGGTGCCCCGTCGATCACGATGACGTACTCACCGAGGGAATCGACGGCGGTGGTGTGCGCCACGGCCTCGGCCATCGTGCCGCGCCAAACCTCTTCGTGCATCTTGGTCAGTTCACGGCAGAGCGCGATGCGGCGCTCATCGCCGCAGGCGGCGGCGAGGTCGGCGACGGTGCGGACGATTCGATGGGGAGCCTCGTAGAGCACGACGGTTCGCCGCTCGGAAGCCAACTCCGCCAACCGCTCGCTGCGTTCCCGACCCGACCGGGGGAGGAACCCGTCGAAGGCGAACCGGCGCGCTGAGCAACCCGAGAGCACCAACGCCATGATCAGCGCGGCGGGTCCGGGGACCGCCTCGACGGTGATCCCATCGTGGATCGCGGCGCGCACCAGGCGTTCGCCGGGGTCGGAGATGCCGGGGGTGCCGGCATCGGACACCAACGCGACCGTCGATCCGCCGGCGAGCAGCGAGATCAACTCGGGGATGCGGTCGACCTCGGTGTGCTCGTTGACGATGATCATCCGGCCGTGGGGAATGCCGAAGTGGTGGAGCAAGCCGCCGGTGCGGCGGGTGTCTTCGCAAGCGATCGTGTCGGCGGAACGCAGCGCGTCGAGCGAACGAGCCGAGATGTCACCCAGGTTGCCGATCGGGGTGGCGACAAGGACCAGTCGCCCGGTCAATCGCGCAGCTCCAACAGATCGCCCACTCGGAGCTCCCAGCGGTCGAACGCGCCGGCTTCGGCCTCGATCACTTGGCACGCGGAGGGTACGGGCATCGCCATGCGGTGCCGTTTCAGGCGCTGGACCTTGACCACGGTGCCGGTCTTGTCGAGGTAGGCAACGTCGAGATCGAACCGCATTCCGAGCGTATGCACCCACCGACACTGCTTGATCAGGAGCACTCCTGGCGTGCCGTCGCGGCCCAACAGCCCTCGGGCGCGCGCCGCGGCGCTGTCCGCCGTCTCGGCCGAGGCCAGGACTCGTCCGTCACACACCAACCAAGCCATTGCGCCCACAGAATGCCACGTCTGCGGCTCTACATCCGCAAAACCCTGGTATCCGGATCAGACCGTCGATATGCGATTGGTCGTTGGTGCTGGCTTGGCTCATCGCGCGCTGACCCCCGATCGATTCATCGAGGTCCGCGTTCACCCGGCGTGACGGCACCGCGACTTCCGGTCCGGATATGGTGCCGGAATGAGACAACGGGTGGTAATGGTGGCGCTCGTCGGAGCGTTGCTCGCGGCGGGCTGTTCGAACGACAGCGGGGTCAAGAGGGCCAATCCGAAGGCGGACGCATCGACCACGGTGGCGGCACCGAATGACACGGACGCCCCGCAGTCCACCGATCCGCCGCCCGACGCGACCGTTGCCGGTGAGCCGGTACCGGTCGATGGCGACGTGACGATCGAGAAGCTCGACAACGGGCTAACGGTGTACATCCGCGAGAACGACAGCCCCGGCGGGGAAGCGCAGCTCCGGCTGGCGATCAACGCAGGTTCGGTACTCGAAGAACCCGACCAGTCCGCGGTCGCCCACTTCCTCGAACACATGCTGTTCAACGGCACCACCAAGTATCCGGCGAACGAGTTGATCGACGCCCTGCAGGGCTTCGGTATGGAGTTCGGCGCCGACATCAACGCCTACACCAGCCACGACGAGACCGTGTATGAGCTCACCGTGCCGACCTCTGAGCGTGACAACCTGACCGCCGGTATCGACATCCTCGCCGAGTGGCTGAGCGCGGCGACGCTCGATCCCGATCAGGTGACCAAGGAGCGCGGCGTCGTCCTCGACGAATGGCGCCAGTCCGATGCGAGCTTCAATGGTCGGGTCTTCGACAAGATCGAGCAACTGTTTTTCACCGGTTCGGCCTACGAGGGCCGCGACCCGATCGGCACCGATCAGGCGATCGAGGCGATGACGCCCGAGTTGCTTCGCCGCTTCTACGACCGCTGGTACCGACCCGACAACGCAGCCGTCGTGGTTGTCGGCGATGTCGATGCCGACCAGGTGATGAAGGCGATCAAGGAGCGGTTCGAGCCGTTGACCGCCCGGGGTGACTCCCCCGATCGGCCCGTCGTCGGCATCACGCCATCGACGTCGCCGTCGGTCGCCGTACTCCTCGACCCCGACACGGTCGACGGATTGGTGGAGCTGACGCTGCCGGTCGAGACCGTTGGCATTTCCACGATCGAGGCGAACCGCGACCAGACCGTGCTGGCGATGGCCTACGACATGATCGGTAACCGCCTGTCAGATGACATCTCGCGGGGCACCCTGCCGTTCACCTCGGCCCAGGTCGATTCGAACGGCCACGTTCGTCCGCTGGATGCCCCGAGCATCTTGATCAACACCACGGCCGACTCGGCGAAGGAAGCGCTCGCCAGCGTCGTTGACGAGTTCGAACGGGCCCGACGATTCGGCTTCGGCCAGGGCGAGCTCGACCGGGTGGTGGCGTCGTATCGGTCGGCGACCGAGTCGGCCCACGAGTCGGCCGACTCCACGCAGGACGTTGACTTCGCCGCCCAGTACGTGGCCAACTTCCTGATGGGCGAGCCGATTCCAAGCGCCGACGACCAGTTCAGGCTGATCACCGAGGTGCTCGACGCGGTCACGGTCGACGATGTCGCCGCCGCATTCACCCGGCGGTGGGACGCCAGCGCCCCCCACATCTTGATCGTCGGGCCCGAGGCCGACACCGCCAGCTACCCCACCGAGGCCGACGCCCTTGCCGCGATGGCCGGTGCCGCTGACCGTCCCTTGGAAGCACGAGTCGACGAGGTGTTCGATGCAACGGCGTTGATGGCGGCCCCCGAGCCCGTCGAGGAGACGTCGGTCGAGCAGTTGGCCGACGAACCGGGAGTGTTCCTAGAACCGCGCCTATTGACCTTTCCCAATGGAGCCCGGGTGATTCTCAACCCCAACACGATCGCCGCCGAGGCCGTGGCGTTCGGAGCGACGAGCCCCGGTGGGCTCTCGCTCGTCGCCGATGGCGATGTGGGTGCCGCCCAGTTGATGCCGCAGGTGATGCAGTCGAGCGGCCTGGGCGAGCTTGACCCGGTGCAGTTGGAGGCGGTGCTCGCCGACAGCTCGGTCGAGTTCCAGCCCTATCTCGACCAGACATCCGAGAACCTCACCGGCGGGGTTGCCACGGCCGATCTGGAGACCCTCTTCCAGCTGATCAACCTGTCGTTCACCGCACCCCGCTTCGAACAGGCGGCGTTCGACAACTCGATCGAGTCGATCCGCCCGTATGTCGACGACCCGAATAGCGACCCCGGGCTGGCCGCCTCGGTGGCGATGAGTACGGCTCGCTACGGCGACCTGTCCCGCTTCCGAGTGGTGCCCACGCCGGTCGAGCTCGACGGGGTCACGCTCGACGCGATGCAACGGGTGTGGGGGGAACGGTTTGGTCCGGCCAATGACTGGGTCTTCGTGTTTTCCGGCGACTTCGACGCCGACACGATCACCGATCTGGCCCGCCGGTACATCGGCTCGTTGCTCGGCGGTGGAACGCCCGAGAAGTGGGTCGACCTGCAGCCCGACGCTCCGGCCGAGCCCGTCACGGCCGAGGTCGCCTCGGGCACGGGGGAGCAGGCCGGCATCCAGCTGTTGTTCACCGGTCCGTCCGATGGCGGCATTGTCGATTCGGTGATGGCCGAGGTGCTGTCGACGATCGCCTCGTCGCGGTTGACCGACCATGTGCGCGAGCAGCTGGGAGCGACCTATTCGCCGGCGGCCTACGCGTCCATCGCCACCGAGCCCGATGTGGTCATCGAGACCTTCGTCGATGTCAGCGGGGCGTCCGAGGGCATCGACAAGCTGTCGGAGGTGGTTCGTCAGGATCTCGCCGACCTGCAGGCCAATGGCCCGACCGATCAGGACCTGAGCGAGGCCGTGGCCGAACTCGGTCGCAATTACGAGTTGTTCGACAACGGCACGTTGCTTGACATGTTGCTCGGCGCGGCCGATGATCCCGAAGCGATCGACGAGTTCCTGTCGCGGTCACAGATCCTGGGTGAACTCACGCTGGCGTCGGTTGGCGAGTTCGCCAAACGAGCGCTTCCGGTTGATCGCTACATCGAGGTGCGGGTACGTCCTGCCTGATCGGGCCGCCTACCGACCATCGGGCGCCTACCGACCGAGGGGCGTCGATGTCCCTCGGTCGACCGAACCCTGGCGGAATTGGTCGGCGGTGATCGGCATCGCCGCCTCGACCCGCTCGCTACGCGTCCACTCGTGGACACAGGTGCGCTGTGCGATCCGCCAATCCTCACCACCGCCGGGGAGTTCGCGTCGTTCGTAACGATCGAGGTAGCGGCCCCACCAGGTGTCGAGCCATCGCTGTCCCTCATCGTCGGTGCGGTGCAGGTAGGTCACGTTGTAGACCTCGCCGTGGGCCGTCTCGGGGCCATCGCTTTCGTCGGGGCCGTGATGGTCTTCGCCGTCGAGGGTGATCGCATGGTTGAGGATGCAATGCATCGTCGCCGTGAACCGCCCGTGGGATGCCACGACTCGGTCGCAGAACGCCATCGCATTGCCGACGAACACGCCGTGGTCGTCGATCGCGTCGGGCCAGTAGGCCGACTTCATCAGATCGGCATCGAGTCGATCGACGCCCCGGCTATACCGATGCGCGGCATCGCGGATCGCTTCGTGGGCGTTCATGGTTCCTCCGAAATGGTCGCCTGTGGTCCGACTATTGGAACACGTGACTCTGTTCCCAATCGCATGCGCCCCCTGACATATGCAGTAGAACATGGACTGGGCTGCGCCACTCCGGTCGCAGGCCCGCATCGGCGACGATGGATGACGTTCAACACAGGGGGAACAACATGAGAAAACGGAGCATGAAGCTCGGAGCAGCACTTGTGGCGCTCGGCTTCTTGGCCACGGCCTGTTCGGAAGAAGTCACGACCGACGCCGCAACAACCGTTGCCGCCCCAGTGACAACCGCCGGCGTCGAGCCCGCGGTCACCGAGGCCCCCGCACCGACTCAAGCCGACACTGCGGTCACTGAAGCGGTGACGGCCGATACCGAAGCACCGGCGCCGACCGAGGCTGCCGGCCCCGATGTCAACGCCTGGGCCCTCGAGTACACGGGTGGCACCGCTGGCGCTGCTTCAGGTGAGCCGTACAAGATCGGCTACGTCAACCAGGAAGACTTCTTCCCCGAGAACACCATCGGCATCAACGCAGCGAGCGACGTACATCAACGCCGAGCTTGGTGGGGCCGGCGGTCGGCCGATCGAGATGGTCGAGTGCGTGGTCTCGACCGGTGACGACGGCTCGAAGTGCGGCACCGAAATGGCCAACAATCCCGAGATCAGCCTGGTGATGACCGGGACGATGCAAGACAACCACCAGCCGTTGTTCGACGCGCTGAATGGCAAGAAGGCCGTGATCATCGGCAACGGCATCACCACCGAGGACTTCACTACTACGGCCGGTCAGGCGTTCACCGCCGGTTCGCCGGGCGTGATTCCGGGCTTGGCCGGGTTTGCCACCACCTTGCTCGACCCGAAGCCGACGACCGCTGCGGTGGTCTACGTCAACACGGCCGCTGGTTCGGCGGCGTTCGACTTGCTGCTCAAGACGCCACTCGAGTCCGCCGGCGTAGCGGTGACGTACGTGCCGGTTGAGGCCACGGCGACCGCCGCCGATGTGCAATCGGCGATGACTGCCGCCGGAGCCGGAACGGCTGACGTGTTCCTGCCGATCGTCACGATCCAGCAGTGCATCAACGTGTACGACTCGATCAAGGCGCTGGGGATCAACCCGGTCGTCGTGACCACCGGATTGTGCTTCGGTACGCCGATGACCGATCACCTCAAGGACGCCGGCGAGTCGGGCCCCGTTCCCGACGGCTGGTACTTCGGTGGCTACGGCTACAGCTACTTCCAGCCCGACACCGAGAGCGGCATGGAGACCTACATCGCCAAGGTGCAGCAGTACGGCACGCCCGCCCCGGGTGCAACGACACTGGAATACACCGGTTTTGCGGGGCCGTCGTTCGCCAACCTGATGACGGCGACCAAGTTCATCAACGAACTTGGTGCCGACAAGGCTGACTTCGCCGGTCTCGATGCCAAGATCCGCACGTTCACCGGTCCGATGATGATCCAGGCTGGCCCGCTGAACTGTGGCAAGCAGACCATCCTGGGTCTGGCCGACTTCTTCAAGTCGGTGTGTGGCGCGTTCATGGGTATCCAGCAGTTCAAGGGCGGCGAATGGATCAGCATCGCCGACGGCCTCAACGGTAAGCCGATCGACGCCACCAAGGTCGCCGCCTGATTGGTTGAACTCCTGACGACCCTCGGGCTCATCAGGAGTGGTTGACGGTGATGGAGCGCCGCGTTCGGCGGCGCTCCATCACCGTGTTTTGTTCGAGAGTTCGTGTTGAGGGCATGGGGTTCATGAAGCGGTCACTCACTCAGTATCTGCAATGGCTCTGTCTTGCGATTGCCCTGGCCATGGTGGTCTGGGCAATTGTCGATCCGCAGACCCGCGCCCAATTCCTTCAGGGATCGGCGCTGGCATCGGGGGCGTTGATCGCCGCGATCGCCCTGGGCGTCGTGCTCATCTACCGGGGCTCGGGCGTCGTGAACTTCGCCAACAGCGCGGTGGCGATGTACATCGCCTTCGTCTACGCCGTGCTGCGCAAGGACGGCGATCTGTTTCTGCCTCCGCTCCCCAACCCGCTTGCCCCCATCGAGGGGGTGCTGCATTGGTTCCAGGACAAGCCGAACTGGACTGATTTACCCGACTGGCCGACCCGTATCAGTTTCGGCCCGAACATGCAGTTCGCTCCGGCACTGATCCTCTCGCTGGTCTTCGCCGTGCTGTTCGGTCTCGCGCTGCACTTGTTGATCTTCCGGCCGCTGCGCAACGCACCGCCGCTGGCCAAGGTTGTCGCTTCGATCGGCCTGTTCCTGTTTCTGCCCGCGGTGATCATCCGCCGATTCGGGATCCAGCCCTACAACGTGAAGAAGATGCCGTTCTTCACGACCGGCTCGCAGGTCAAACTGCCCGGTGGCATCAAGATGGCGACCGACCAGTTCACCATCGCCGTGCTTGTCATCATCTTCACGATCGTGCTCTGGGCCGTCTTCCAAAAGTCCCGGTTCGGTCTCGCCACTCGCGCTGCGTCGGAAAACGAAAAGGGTGCGGTCGTCCTCGGTTTCTCGCCCGACTTCCTCGCCGGCGCCAACTGGGTGATCTCGACGGTGATTACCGGTCTGCTCGGCATTCTGGCCGCGACGGTGTCGGCCACGATCGACCCGGGCGTGTTGCCCGCGCTGATCGTGCCGGCGCTGACCGCGGCACTGGTCGGCGGATTCACCTCGTTCGGCTGGACGACCTTTGCCGCGATGTTGCTCGGCATGCAGTTCGCGCTGATCTCGTATGTCGGGGCGAGACACAGTTGGTTCCCCCGGTCGGGGTCGGGTGCCTTCCCTGGTGTTGACCGGCTATTGCCGTTCGTGATCATCGTGCTGGTGTTGTTCTTGCGGGGCAAGAGCCTGCCCACCCGCGGCGCGATCGCCTCCGGTCGTCTGCCGTTCTCGCCCACTCCGCCCAGGTGGGCGATTCGTTGGGGCGGCCCGGCGTTGGCGCTGCTCACGGCGATCTTGGCCTTGTTCGTCTTGACCCCGGTCTTCCGTCTGGCCTTGTCGAGCACGCTGATCGGCATCATCATCTGCCTGTCGATCGTGGTGCTCACCGGCTACGTCGGCCAGATTTCACTTGCTCAAATGGCGTTCGCCGGTATCTCGGCGTTCCTGGTGGCCAAGATGACCACCGAGCACGACGTGCCGTTCCCCATTCCCATTCTGATTGGGGCCGTCGTGGCCACCCTGGTCGGCTTGGTCGTCGCCATCCCGGCATTGCGAGTGCGTGGTGTGAACCTGGCGATCGTCACCTTGGCGTTCGCCGTGGCCGTCGACAAGGTCTTGTTCGGTAACTCGTCGGTCACCGGCGGGTTCAAGGGTGCCCCGGTGAACACCCCGAGGGTCTTTGCTCAGGCCCGCGACGTGAAGTTCCGCATCTTGGGGGTTGTTGCCGGCGACGGTCAGCAGCCGAACCCGATGACCGCGGTGTTCTGTCTGGTTGTAGTCGTGTTGCTGTGCTATGGCGTCGCCAATCTGCGGCGTTCGGCGACCGGCCGACGCTGGCTCGCCACCCGCTCGAATGAACGAGCCGCCGCAGCCGCCGGCGTGAACGTGTCGGGCACCAAGCTGCTCGCCTTCGGGGTCTCGGCGTTCATCGCCGGTATCGGCGGCGCAGTGTTCGCCTACCGCAGTGGCACGGTGGCGTCCGACAAGTTCGACTACCTCGATTCGCTGACCTACTTCGCCTTTGCGTACCTGGGCGGAATCGCCAGCGTCTATGGGGCGATCAGCGGTGGTCTGCTGGTCGGCGGCGGCCTGCTGTTCACCTTCCTGGCCGAAGTCGTCGGCGTACCGCCGGAGTTCACCCTGATTCTCGGCGGTATCGGCCTGATCTTCACTGCGGTCCGCAATCCCGAAGGCATCGCCGGTGCCGTACGTCAGGCCGGCATGGCTATGCGCGGCAAACCGGTCCCAACATCAACCCCTGCGTCTACCGGAGGTCACTGAGATGGCATTGCTCGAAACGTTCGGGATGTCGGTCACGTTCGGCGGCCTGAAGGCGGTCAACGAGGTCGATTTCCGGGTGGAGAAAGGCCAGCTTGTGGGACTGATCGGGCCGAACGGGGCCGGGAAGACGACATTCATCGATGGGATCACCGGCTTCGTCCCGACAACCGGACGCATCATGTTCGATGGCGCCGAGATCGGCCAGCTTCCGGCTCACCGGCGAGCCCGCCTCGGCCTGGGCCGGACCTGGCAGTCGTTGGAACTGTTCGACGACCTCACCATCGAGGAGAACCTGCAGGTCGCCGCGGAGAAGGCGTCGGCGAAGGGATTTCTGCTCGATCTGGTGATGCCGCGGCGGGCCCACGACGGGGGCAGTGTCGAGTTCGCCCTCGACGTGCTCGGCATCTCCGATCTGCGCAAGAAGATGCCCAACGAGATCAGCCAGGGCCAACGCAAGCTGGTCTCGGCCGCCCGAGCCCTCGCCGCCCGCCCGTCGCTGGTGTGCATGGACGAACCGGCTGCTGGCCTCGATACGACAGAGTCGCTCGAACTCGGCTCACGGTTGCGGCGGATCATCGATGCTGGTTCGACGATCTTCCTTGTCGACCACGACATGGGCCTGGTGCTCAACGTCTGCGACTACATCTACGTCATCGAGTTCGGCGTGAAGATCGCCGAGGGCACACCGGCCGAGATCAAACGCAACCCGCAGGTGATCGAGGCTTACCTCGGCCAGTCGGCGAAGGAGGACCACTGATGGCCGCTCTGCTCGAAATCGAAGACTTGTCGTCGGGTTACAACGGGGTGCCGGTCGTTCGCGGTCTGAACATCCAAGTCGGCGAGGGCGAGATCGTCGCCTTGCTCGGCCCGAACGGTGCGGGAAAGACGACGACGCTGTTGACGACCTCGGCGCTGATCCCCGTGCTCGACGGCGACATCAAGGTGATGGGCCGCTCGGTCAAGGGCCGCCGCGCCCACATGATCGCCCGCGACGGCCTGGCCCACGTGCCCGAGGATCGCTCACTGTTCTTCCAGCTCACCGTGCAGGAGAACCTGCGCTTGGGGGCGGCAAAGGGCTCCTCGGATGTCGACCAGGCGCTGAAGTACTTCCCCGCGTTGGAGAAGTTGATGGACCGCAAGGCCGGACTGCTGTCGGGTGGCGAGCAGCAGATGCTGGCGATGGGCCGGGCATTGACGACCAAGCCGAAGCTGCTGATGGTCGACGAGATGAGTCTGGGGCTCGCCCCGATCATCGTCGAGCGGCTGTTGCCCGTGCTGCGCCAGATCGCCACCGACACCGGGGCCGGAATTCTGCTCGTTGAGCAACATGTCCACCTTGCCTTGGAGATCGCCGACCGGGCCTATGTACTCAATCACGGCAACCTGATGATGGAGGGTTCCGCCAAGGAACTCGCCGCCAACCGCGCCCTGCTCGAGTCGAGCTACCTCGGTGGCTCTGAGATCGACGAGGCCGGCACCGAATAAGTCTCGCCAGGTTCCTTTCATTCTTGGTCGATGTCCGGCACTCATCGGACCAAAACACGACCAAGAACGAATGAGTTCCAGGATTGGGCGCCGCTGGCGCATCGCCATCGGCGCGGTGCGCGAATCTGGGGACATGGAGATCCGAGTCTTTCCCGATGCAGCCTCGGTAGCCGAAGCGTCCGCGCAGTCGATGGCCCGGCGAATTGGCGATGCTGTTCGCCGTAGAGGTATTGCGGCAGTCGCCGTAAGCGGTGGGCGCACACCGGCCGAGATGTTTCGAGCGATGTCGTCGATGCGGCTGGATTGGAGGAACGTGCACGTCTGGCAGATCGATGAACGGGTGGCGCCCGATGGTGACCCGTCCCGGAATCTGGGTCTGCTTGCGATCCTGCCGATTCCCGCCGAGCACGTTCACGCCATGCCTGTGAGCAACAGCGACCTGCGCGCTGCCGCAGCCGAGTATGGCGCGAGTCTGCCCGCCCGGTTCGATGTCGTCCATCTCGGCCTGGGCGACGATGGACACACGGCCAGTTGGCCGCCGGGCGACCCGGTGATCGACTCTGCTTCTCCTGTCGCCCTCAGTGAGCCGTACAACGGCTACGTGCGGATGACACTCACGCCCTCGGTGGTCAACGCGGCCCGGACGCGGGTCGTCGTGCTTGCCGGGGAGGCCAAGGCCGTGCCTCTGCTTGGCTGGATGCTGGAACGTGACCTGCCGATCAGTCGGGTACGGCGACCGGGCACCACGGTCTTCGCCGACGAGGCGGCGTGCTCGAAGATTCGGTCATTCGCCCAGCCCGGCGGTTGACGATCGGGCCTTCGGGGTAGCGTCGCGGCCGATGTCCACGCTCTCCGAATCCCCCGAATGGATCGCGCTCGGCGCGCATCGCGACCAGTTGACCAGCGACCTGCGCGGTCTGTTCGCCACCGACCCCGCCCGAGCGGCCCGGATGGTGACAACGGTCGGCGATCTGCGCATCGACTGGTCGAAGCACCGGGCGACGACCGAGACCATTGAGTTGCTGCTGGCCTTGGCTACTGCTCGGCCGGTCGAGGAGCGGCGCGACGCGATGTTCCGCGGTGAGGCGATCAACATCACCGAAGAGCGCAGCGTGCTCCATGTTGCCTTGCGCAGCTCGGCCGACGACATCTACGTGGTCGACGGCCACAATGTCGTCCCTGACGTGCACCAGGTACTCGGCCGGATGTTCGACTTCGCCGACCGGGTACGTACCGGGGTCTGGCGTGGGGAAACCGGACAACCGATTCGAACGGTCGTGAACATTGGGATCGGC
Source organism: uncultured Actinomycetes bacterium (assembly GCA_963847945.1). Classification (GTDB taxonomy): domain Bacteria; phylum Actinomycetota; class Acidimicrobiia; order Acidimicrobiales; family Ilumatobacteraceae; genus JANMJD01. Next base: position 878,868 of record CAWKBX010000015.1, on the reverse strand, counting down.
GGCTCCGACCTCGGGCCGGCGATGGCGTACCAGGCACTTCGCGACTACTCCTCGCCCGAACTGGCCTGCCGGTTTGTTTCGAATGTCGATGGCACCGATATTGCCCGCAACCTGGCCGATCTCGACCCGGCGACGACGCTGTTCATCGTCGCGTCCAAGACGTTCACGACCATCGAGACGTTGACCAACGCCCGAACGGCGCGGGCGTGGCTGACGGCACGCCTCGGCGATGATGCGGTGGCGAAACACTTCGTTGCGGTATCGACGAACGCCTCCAAGGTCACCGAGTTCGGCATCGACCCCGACAACATGTTCGGGTTCTGGGACTGGGTGGGCGGCCGGTACTCGGTGGGATCGGCGATTGGTCTGTCGCTCGTCGTCGCCGTCGGCCCGACTCGCTTCCGAGAGTTTCTTGCCGGCATGCGCACCGTCGATCGTCACTTCCGGGAGGCTCCGCTCGCCCAGAACGCCCCCGTGATCATGGCCGTGCTCGGGGTCTGGTACGCCAACTTCCACGGTGCTCAGTCGCAGGCGGTGCTCCCGTATGCCCAGGAGCTCAGCCGGTTTGCGGCCTATCTCCAACAACTCGACATGGAATCGAACGGCAAATCGGTCGACCTCGATGGTTCGGCCGTCGGGCACACCACCGGTCCGATCGTGTGGGGTGAGCCGGGGACGAATGGCCAGCATGCCTTCTACCAGCTGATCCACCAGGGGCGTTGGCTGATCCCGTGTGATTTCATCGGGTTCGCTCACGCGAACCACCCGCATCAAGAGCATCACGATCTACTGATCGCCAACCTGTTCGCCCAGGCCGAGGCGCTGGCGTTCGGCAAAACCCGCGACGAGGTAGTCGCCGACGGGGTGCCCGAACATCAGGTGGCGCATCGGGTGTTCGAAGGAAATCGCCCCTCGACAACGATTCTCGCGCCGCGGCTCACACCGTCGGTACTCGGCCAACTGATCGCGCTCTACGAACACAAGGTGTTTGTGCAGGGGGCGATCTGGGGGGTCAACTCGTTCGACCAATGGGGTGTTGAGCTGGGCAAAGCCCTCGCCAACCGGATCACTCCGGAGCTGACGGCGGTCGAGCCGCCCGCTGCAGACGCCCACGACAGCTCGACGACGGCGTCGATTGCCTGGTATCGCGAGATGCGCCGCGGGGGATGATCCCGGTTACCCATCAGTCGGACGACTACGGTCGCTGGTGGTATGACTGGCCCGAGCGAGAGCACCGACGAGGATCTCGTTCGACGACTGCAGGCTCGCGACGAGGCCGCCTTTCGTGAGTTGGTCCGTCGCTATCAGTCGCCGCTGATCGCCGTGGCCCGCGCCCACGTCTCTACCCGGGCTTCGGCCGAGGAGGTCGTGCAGGAGACATGGCTTGGCGTGATCAGAGGCATCGACCGGTTCGAAGGCCGCTCGTCGTTCAAGACGTGGTTGTTTCGCATCGCCTCGAATCGGGCCAAGACCCGCGGGGTGAAGGAGCGGCGATCGGTCCCGTTCAGTTCGCTGGGCGACGACGATGGCCCGGCGGTCGACCCCGATCGATTCGACAACATGGGGATGTGGCGTAGCCCCCCGGCGGAATGGGGCGCTACGCCGCTGGACGTTCTTGCGGGAAGTGAAACGTTGGCGTTCGTCGATGAGACATTGGGACAACTCCCCGAGACTCAACGAATGGTGGTGATCTTGCGCGACCGACAGGGTTGGACCTCAGCCGAAGTCTGTGATGCGCTCGAGATCACCGAAGCCAACCAACGCGTGTTGTTACACCGCGGCCGGTCGCGAGTGCGGGCCGCGCTTGAACGGCATCTTGAGCGGGAGGGGGCAGGGGCATGAGACTTCCGTTCTTGCGCGACAAGAAGCTCATGTGCCAGCAGATGGTCGAGTTGATCAGCGACTACATCGACGGCACCCTGCCGAAGAAAACGCACCAGCGGGTGACCGCTCACCTGGCGATGTGCGACGCCTGCCCCGGGTACGTCGAGCAGCTACGGGCGACGATCGCCGTCACCGGTCGGTTGCGCGAAGAAGACATCGAGCCGCACATGATGAACGAACTGCTCGACGTCTTGCGTACCTGGCAAGGCTGAACCCGCGCTACGGGCTAGCGGGCGACGACCATTCGGCTGGCGCTCCATGTGGTGCTCATCGACGCCCCGCTGGTGACCCCGGCGTCGACGACGAGCGTCTGGCCGGTCATGTACGAGCCGGCATCGCCGAACAGGAACAACACGGTGTTGGCGATGTCGCCGGCGTGCCCGGCGCGGCCAAGCGGCGACTTGGCGGCGATGTGGGCGGTGACTTTGTCGATCGCGTCGGGGTCGCCGGCCATCACGTGGGCGGTCATGCTCGTGGCGATCGATCCGGGGGCGACGGCGTTGACGCGAATGCCCGATGATGCCAGCTCTGCGGCCGCCGACCTGGCGAGGCCGATCACTCCAGCCTTGGCCATCGCGTACGCGTGGGGACCGAGACCCCCCTGCACCCCGGCGACGCTCGACGTGGCGACGATCGAGCCGCCATTGCCACAGGCCTGCATCGCCCGGGCGGCGTGCTTGATTGTCACGAATACACCGCGGGCGAGCACTGCCATCGTGCGATCGAAGTTGTCCATGTCGGTGTCGGCGATCGGGCCGACCGCCCCGACGATGCCGGCGTTGGCGAACGTCCCATCGAGTCGACCCCAGGTGTCGACAGCGGTGTCGATGGCCGTCGCCACCGTTGCCTCGTCGGTCACATCGCATCGGACGAACCGGGCATCGTCTCCCAGCGACGCGGCGACTGCCTCGCCCCGCTCGACGCCGTAGTCGGCGATGACGACCTTGCCGCCGTGGGCGACGAGCAGACGAGCGGTGGCTTCGCCCAACCCACTGGCACCGCCGGTGATGACGGCGACGCGTCCCTCATATTGCAAGCCCGTGGTCACGAAACTCTCCTCACGCAGTGGTGGTTCAGGCGCGAATGCCGGGGGTGCCGGCCTCGACGACGTAGGTATTGAAGACGGAAACGGCCGAATCGGGTACCAGCGCGTCGGCGACGATGCGGTACTCGGCCGACCATGTGGCCGGGGTGACCGTGTGTTTGATCCACCCGCGATGGGCGAGATCGGCATCGACGACATCGCCGATCGACTTGACCAGATCGATCAGGCCGGGGTCGACGTTGGCGCCCGACGAGATCGAGGTGGCGACGAACTCGGCGCCGATCGAGCGCGGTGTCGGTTCCGCCGGGCGCTCGGAGGTTGCCGATACCGGCAAAGTGGATGTCGCCCGTGAGCACGACGAAGTTGGGGAGCTTTCGGTCGACGACGGTCTGCAACAGAGCGTCGCGTTCGACCGGATACCCGTCCCACTGGTCGAAGTTGAGCACCGCCCCATTGAGCGTGAAGTTGCCGAGAATGACCTGCTGGCCAAGCACATCCCAAGTCGCTCCAGACTCGCCCAACCGGCCGAACAGCCACTCGCGCTGCTCGGTGCCGAGCATGGTGCGGCCGGGGTCGAAGGTCTCGGGGCACGGCGGGTCGGGCGACAACCTGATGTCGTTGCAGGCCTGATCGGTGCGGTATTGGCGGGTGTCAAGCAGCGACATGTCGAGCAGCGAACCCCACTCGAACCCCCGGTAGATCACCGCGTCGGCGGTGGTCGGAGCCTCGATGCGCGTCGGGGTGTTCTCCCACCAGGCGCGATACGCGGCTGCGCGGCGTTCGTTCAACTCGGTGTCGTCTTGCGCGGTGTTGCCGGCGTAGTTGTTCTCGACCTCATGGTCGTCCCAGATGACCAACCACGGGCAGGCGGCGTGGGCGGCTTGTAGGTTCGGGTCGGACTTGTAGGTGGCGTAGCGGGCTCGGTAGGCGTCGAGGGTCGTCGGCTCGGGGCCTTCGTGCGAGCGGACGATGCCCGTCGCCGACGGGCCGGGCATCGCCTTCGTAGATGTAGTCGCCAAGCCAGACGACCAGGTCGACGCCCGCCGTAGCGATGTCGGCATGGGCGGTGTAGAAGCCCGACTCAAAGTGCTGGCACGACGCGGTGGCGAACGTGAGTTGATCGGCGGCGGTACCGGGCGCGGGCGTGGTACGGCTCCGGCCGACCGGGCTGGTGAACTCCCCGGTGCGGAATCGATACCAGTACCACGTGTCGGTGTTGAGGCTGGTGGTCAGGCCATGAACGCTGTAACCCTGAGTCACATCGGTGGCCAGGTCTTGGGTCGAGATGATCGTGTCGAACTCGGCATCTGACGACACTTCCAGCGTGACGGTGATCGGCCCGTCGAGCGGGGTGTCGGCCGGGGCAAGGCGGGTCCAGTGGACCACCGATTCGGAATCGGGGTCGCCGGATGCCACGCCGAGAGTGAATGGATCGGCGGTACCGGTGTAGACAGGCTGCGGCACAGGTTCGACGGTCGTTTCGGCCTCCGGTGCCGACGTGGTCGTCGACGCCGGCGGACTTGCTGGGGGCGGAGTGGTTGGCTGCGCTATGTCCGTCGTCGGGGTGGTCACCGGCGCGGCGGCAGTCTCCGCCTGCGATGCTTGGTCCGACGAGCTGCACGCGGCGACGACCGTGGTGATCGAACCGATCAGAAACATGCGCCGCGACGTCACGCGTCCCATCAAACTTTCCACGGGCCCCAGTGTGTCACCACAGCGGGGCAGTGTCGGTGCCGAGGTGGATAGCGCCGGTCTGGTAACACCTGCCGTTCCGATCGCCGCGAGAATGGCGCATGGCCGACGTAACGCCCGAAACCGTGGACCTCAGCAGATTCAACCCGTTCGACCCGGTCGTGCAGCAGTGCCCGCACCTGTACTACCGCAAGATGCAGGAGACCGCGCCGGTTCACCACGTGCCGGCAACCGACTTCTACCTGGTCACCCGCCATGAGCTGATCACCCCGATCCTGCGGGACACCCAGACGTTCTCGAACAACTTCGGGTCGGCCGGTGAGCCGGCGAAGGGGGACGTGGTCGAGCGGATCAAGGCGGTCCTTGCCGACGGCTGGCCGCAGTTGCCGACGATGCTGACGATCGACCCGCCCTACCACACCCGATTTCGGGGCACGGTGGCGACGTATTTCACGCCACGGCGGATGGCCGAGCTGCGAGCGCCGCTGGACGAGATCGTCAACCGACTGATCGATGGCTTCCCAGCCTCGGGGACGATCGACTTCGTCACCGCGTTCGGCGTACCGCTGCCGATCGAGGCGATCGCCCAGGTGCTCAACGTGCCCAACGATCGGATGGCCGACTTCAAGCGGTGGAGCGACGACTCGATTGCCAACATCGGCACCGCGATCACCGACGATCAACGGGTTGCCGCCTATCACGGCATCCTCGAGTTCCAGCACTACTTCGCCGCCCAGATGGACGAGCGGCGAGCTGAGCCGACCGGCGACCTGATCAGCGATCTGGTGCACGCCCGCATCGACGCCGACGAGCATGATCCCGCCCGCGAAGCCGATGGCAAGCGGCCGCTGGCGATGGCCGAGATGCTGTCGATCCTGCAGCAGTTGCTCGTGGCGGGCAACGAGACGACGACGAAGGCGCTGACCGAGGGGATGATGCTGCTGGCCCGCCACCCCGAGCAGTGGGAGCGGCTGCGGGCCGACCCGGTGGGCCGCTCTGCGGCGGTCACCGAGGAGGTGCTGCGGCTGTCGACGCCCACCCAGGGCATGTTCCGCAAGGTCACCCGCGACACCGAGGTCGAAGGATGCCCGGTGCCGGCGGGTGCCCGCTTGATCCTGATGTACGCGGCGGCCAACCGCGACCCGGCCGTGTGGGGTGACGACCCCGACGGGTTCGATCCTGACCGCTCGAACCACAAGGAGCATGTCGCCTTCGGCAAGGGCATCCACTTCTGCCTCGGCGCGCCGCTGAGCCGCCTCGAAATGCAGGTCGCCTTCGAAGTCCTCGCTCGCCGGGTGAAGTCGATCGAGTTGGCCGACACCAATGACTACGCCTACCACCCCAGTTTCATGCTCCGCGGCCTCAAACGCCTCGACCTCCACATCGAACTCGCCTGACGGTCGCCCCAGCAAGAAACTGCCGATAACAACAAGTATTCCGGTACTTACCGGCGTGACCATGGGGGCTTGCGGCGCCAGCGGCTAGCTTCAATTCCTGATGACGATTGAACGTGCCATTGAACGAGTAGGCGTGGTCGGTTGCGGCCTGATGGGCTCCGGAATTGCCGAGGTGTGTGCCCGGGCGGGACTCGACGTGATGGTCCGCGAGATCAACGCCGGCGCGGCTGAGGCGGGGCAGAAACGGCTGACTACGTCGCTTGACCGCGGGGTCCGTTCCGGGAAGCTGACCGAGGACGACCGCGACGCGGCGTTGGCGAGGCTGAGCTTCACCACCGATCTGGGCGACTTCGCCGATCGCCAACTGGTCGTCGAAGCGGTGATCGAGGAGGAAGGTCTGAAGACCGAGGTCTTCGCAACCCTCGACAAGGTGATCGTCGACCCGTCGGCGATTCTGGCGAGCAACACCTCGTCGATCCCGATGATGAAGCTGGGCATCGCCACCCAACGGCCTGAGCAGGTCATCGGCATCCACTTCTTCAACCCCGTCCCGGTGCTGCGCCTGGCCGAGCTGGTCACCAGCCTGTTGACCTCGCCCGAGACGGTCACGCGGGCCTCGGCGTTCGCCACCGATCAGCTTGGCAAGCGGGTGATCCACAGCAAGGATCGCGCCGGATTCGTCGTGAACGCCCTGCTCGTGCCCTACATCCTGTCGGCGATCCGGATGATGGAGTCGGGTTTCGCGACTGCCCAGGACATCGACACCGGCATGGTCGAAGGCTGCAATCACCCGATGGGGCCGCTGCGGCTGGCCGACCTGATCGGCCTCGACACGATGGTGGCCGTCGCCGACAGCCTGTACGCCGAGTTCAAGGAGCCGCTGTACGCCGCTCCGCCGCTGTTGTCCCGTATGGTCGAGGCGGGGCTGCTCGGCCGCAAGGCTGGCCGCGGCTTCTACGACTACCACACGAAGTAGGTCACCATGTCAGACAGAGTGCTCGTTGCCAAGGTCGGCCTCGATGGCCACGACCGGGGAATCAAGGTGGTCGCCCGGACGCTGCGCGATGCCGGCTACGAGGTGATCTACACCGGGCTGTTCCAGACGCCCGAGAAGGTTGCCGCCGCGGCGGTCGACGAAGACGTCGACGCCATCGGGCTGTCGATGTTGTCGGGGGCGCACATGACCCTCGCCCCGCTGGTCGTCGAGAAGCTCCGCGCCCGCGGGTCGGACATCCCGGTCGTCGTCGGCGGAATCGTGCCGCCGCTCGACATCCCCAAGCTGATCGAGGCGGGGGTTGCCGCGGTGTTGAGCCCGGGCGCGAGCTCCGACGAGGTCGTCGCCGCAGTCCGGCAGGCCATTGCGGCATCACGGGTTGATTCGAACTAACGTTCGGAACCTGTGGCTGATGTTCTGGAGCGTGTGACCAACCTGTTGGCGCTGCTGTTGGAGACCCGTCGCCCGCTGACGCTCGTCGAAATCGCCACCGAACTCGCCGGTCAGTATCCCGATAACGAGATCAGCCGGCGGACGGCATTCGAGCGGGACAAGGCGCTGTTGCGCGCCGAAGGCATCCCCATCGAGCAGAACGTGCTCGCCGGCGATCGGGCTGGTCAGACGGCGTATCGGGTCGATCGGGCGCGCTATGAACTGGGCGATCTCGGCCTCGACGACGCCGAACGCCAGGCCTTGCAGTTCGCCGTCGCCGCCGTGCGAACCGGTACCGAGTGGGGCACCGAGGCGATCTGGAAACTGGGAGCCGACGACCAGCGTCGCCCCGTGGAGTTGGAAGCGACCCTGCCCGCGCTGGCGGCGCTTCCGGCGTTGTTTCAGGCTGCATCCGAGCGTCGGGTGGCCCGGTTCGTGTATCGCGGCAGCGACGCCGAGCGCGTTCTGCGGCCATATTCGCTGCTGGCTCGCAACGGGGTGTGGTACATCGTCGGGCATGACGAGATCCGCGGCGAACGACGGACGTTCCGGGCCGATCGCATCGAAGGGGTTGTCACGGTTGGACCGCCCGGAGCATTCGAGCGTCCCGCCGACTTCGACCCGCGCACCGCGATGCCCAGCGACCCGAAGACGATGGTGACCGGCGAGTTTGCCGTCCAGACCGCGCGGGTGCTCGTCGACGAGGCTCGGGCCGATGCCATCGAACGCGAACTCGGCTCGGGCGCGGTGATCGACCGGCGGGCCGACGGCATCGTCGTCGAGGTTCCGTGCACCAATCCGGCTTCGTTCCGCCACTGGCTGCTCGGGCTGTTGACGCATGCCGAAGTGCTCGGCCCGGCCGAGGTCCGCGCCGATTTCATCGCCTGGCTGACGGTGTTGGCCACCCCGGCCGGCCCCGCTACTCCCGCCAACGAGGTGGGCTCGTGAGTGTGCCGAAGCGTCGTGGTCCTCGACCTGCCAGTGAACGGCTGCGACGGCTGCTGGTGATGCTGCCGTGGATCATGGAACGCGGCGAGGTTCCGTTGGCCGAGGTCGCCGCCCGATTCGAGTTGCCGGAATCCGAGGTACTCGCCGATTTGGAGCGGGTCTCGATGTGTGGTCTGCCTCCGTACGAGCCTGGTGACCTCGTCGACTTGTTCGTTGACGAGGGCATCGTCTACGCCGGAGTGCCGCGGATCTTTACTCGTCCGTTGCGGCTGTCGACCCCCGAGGGTTTCGCATTGCTCGCCGCCGGCCGGGCCGCGTTGCTCCTGCCCGGGGCCGATACCTCCGGGCCGCTGGCGCGGGCCTTGGTCAAGTTGGAAGCGGCGCTCGGCGGAGTCGGCTTGGAAATCGACCTCGACCAGCCGCCCCATACCGATGCAATCGCCGCTGCCGTCGACGACCGAGCCCAGCTGCGGGTGACGTATTGGTCGGCGAACCGCGATGAGACCAGTGAGCGGGTGATCAATCCGCTCGGGGTGTTCAGCGACCGTGGCTATTGGTACGTCGTCGCCGACGACGAGCGCTCGGGGGCCGAGCGCACGTTCCGCATCGATCGGATGATCGCGGTCGAGCGGACTGGCGAATCGTTCGCGTCGCGTCCGGTGGTGACGCAGACGACGACGGGATGGTTCTCCGCGGCCGACCTGCCCCAAGCCCGGGTGACTGTCGAGGCAAGTGCGTCGTGGATCTCGGCGCGCTGACCCGACGAGCGCGGTGACAGAGCTTCCCGACGGCCGGCTGGAATTGCTGCTCGACGTGACGAGTGAGCAATGGTTGGCCCGCTTGCTGCTGCGGGCTGGCCCAGCCGTGGTCTCCGTCGGGCCCGAGCCGTGGCAAACACTGGCGGCAACCACCGCGGCGGGGATTCTGGCCCGCTACGACCGCACGAACTGAGCAAACTCGTCGACGGTGCGAACGCCGCTGGCGGCGAGCAGGAGCGGGAGGAGAGCGACGGTGGCCTCGGCGTCGGCGAGGGCGTCGTGGTGATTGCTGAGGGGGATCTCGTACTTGCGGCAGAGCCCGGCGAGCCCATGGGAGTACTGCCGCTGAGGGTCAAGCGAGCGAGAGAGTTCCAACGTGCACAGTTGATGGTCGATCGGGAGTTCGCGGCCGGCCCGGCTCGCTGCGGCAGTGAGAAACGACCGGTCGAACCTGAGGTTGTGGGCGGTGAACACCGAGCCGTCGATGGCGGAGGCGAACTGGCCGATCACCTCGGCGAGCTTGGGCGCCCGTCGCAGGGTGGATCGTTCGATTCGGTGGATGCGTTTGGGACCGAGGCGAAACATCCATCGCCAGCGGGGCCGCACATAGCTTGACCAGCGGTCGAGCACAGTACCGTCGGCCATTGCGGTGACGACGGCGACCTGTAGCACCCGGTTGCGGCGAGGGGAGAGTCCCGAGGTCTCGACATCGACGACAGCGAACCGGACAGTGTCGATCTCGCGATCGCCGTTGATGGCAATCGGGATGTCACGACTCAGGGGTACGCCAGAACCGGCGTCGGCGAACTCCACCACGCCTGCCACCATACGCGAGGGGTCTGACAGAGTTCCTAGGGCGAGGGGGAAGCGTCAGGCTGACAGCATGTGGGACCGCACGCCGATCGGGGCGGCGACGGTGTAGCCGGCGAGGTGGCGGATTTCCTCGGACTCGCCGGCCCAGTAGCCGTACTCGCGGTTCTCGCGGGCAAACGAGCGGCACTGCTCCGTCACACTGCAGCTCGCGCAGAGGAGGTTCGCCCGGGCTTCGCGGCGAGCTCGGGCCTGGGGACGTTCGGCTCGAGGGGCGAAAAACAATCGGGTCTCGCCCTTGCAGGCGGCATCCAGCTGCCAACCGCGGTTGGCAACGATGCCCAACTGCTGCACGATCTGGATGGTGGCGATGGGAGGACCTCAGAACGAATTGATCGGACGGTTACTTTCTATTAACAGTAAACGAAGATGGTTGTGCTTGTAAAGGGATCCCGGGAGATTTCAGGCGCGTTCGATGACGACCAACTCGACGGCCACCGGACCGTGGACCCCCCGTACGATCACGTTCTCGATGTCCCCTGAGCGCGACGGCCCGGTGATGATGACGGTGTTCGACGGCATCGCCGCCGGCGTCCACATCGTCATTACCTCGGCCAGCGTGGCGGCGATCCGGTCGACAGGAACGATGCAGCAGAACACCGGGGGGAGCAGGCTTGCCGTCCGGCCGCCAACGGTGTTGCTGTGCTGAATCACACTTCCGGTGGTCGCGATCGCCGCATCGGCGCTGGTCAGGCCCATCGAGGCAGCCGCGCTGGCAGCCTTCGACATCGGTTCGACGGTGACGCCGAGCTCTCGCAGGGTCGAGACCGCTGGCCCGAGGTCGGGTTGGATCGAAACGACACATGAGGCGATGCCGTGGCGCTGCACGATCTCGGTCAAGGTGGCGCGAAGCTGTGATGAGTTGATCCGATGCACGGTGCAGGCCAACTCCGTGGCATTGCGACAGAACGAGCCGACCAGGTCGTCGGGATCGAGACGGGAACTGACGACCGTGGGAATCCCGTCGACCAATGGCCCCGGGAGAGGATGAGCCAGGTTGAGTGGCGGCGCCTCCACCAGGCCGCCGGCGAGGCGGGCGAGGAACGAAGCTCGATCGCCCGACTCCAATGGTTTGCTACGGGCGTTCATAGCTCGCCGGCCTCCCACCGGTCGGTGAACGAGCGGGCGGCGGGTCGCAACACCTCGCGTCCGGTGCTCCAGCGACGCAGGCCCGGCAGCGCCGAGACCAGGCGGGTGAGATGGCGCCCGGTGGCCATTCCTTTCATCGAGGCCCGATACGTCACCGGGCGGCCCCACGCCTGCGCCCACGCCCGCCAGGCAGCCTTCTCGGCCTTGGCCGCGTCGGCGGCCTTGCGGCGTCGCAGGCCGAGGAGGAGGTCTTGCAGCGGAATCTGCACCGGGCAGGCGTCCATGCACGCGCCGCAGAGGGTCGAGGCGTTGGCCACCTCGGCCGACTCCTCCTGTTCGGCGGCGAACAACGGGGTGAGCACCGCTCCGATCGGCCCCGAATACACCCAGCCGTAGGCGTGCCCGCCGACCTGGCGGTACACCGGGCAGACATTGAGGCAGGCCCCACAACGAATGCAGTTCAGCGCCTCGGCGAACTCGGTGCCGATCAACTCACTGCGGCCGTTGTCGACAATGACGATGTGAACTTCGTCGGGGCCGTCGAGGTCGTCGGGGCGGCGGGGGCCGGTGATCACGTTGGTGTACACCGACAGGTGTTGACCGGTGGCCGAGCGGGCGAGCAGGTTGAGGAACAGGTCGAGTTGGGCGAAGCTCTCGACGATCCGCTCGGTGCCCATCACGGCGATGTGCACCCGGGGGGCGGTCGATGTCAGTCGACCATTGCCTTCGTTTTCGATCAGTACGATCGAACCCGACTCGGCGACGGCGAAGTTGCAGCCGGTAATCCCCAGGTCGGCCTGGAGAAATGCCTCGCGGAGCTGAACTCGGGCAAACCCGGCGAGCACTTCTGGATCTGGCTCCAGAGCCACCCCCGGGTCGGCCTCGGGCTGGAGGATGTCGCGGATCTGATGGCGATCGAGGTGCACGGCCGGGGCGATGATGTGGCTCGGGGTGTGCCCGGCAAGTTGAATGATCCACTCGCCCAAATCGGTCTCGACCACGGTCAGCCCCGCCGCTTCCAACACGTGGTTGAGGCCGATTTCCTCGGCGACCATGCTCTTGCCCTTGACGACCGTGCGCGCCCCGGTGCGCTGAGCTACCTCGGTGATGTACTGATTGGCGTCGGCCGCGTCGAGCGCCCAATGGACGTGGGCCCCGTTGGCCATCGCCCGCTCGGCGAACTTGCTGACCACTCGCGGCAGGTCCGACAGGATCTCGTGGCGGATGCGGCGGGCTGCGCTGCGTAACGCCTCGGCGTCGTCGACCTGACTCAGCGCGTCGACCCGGCCGCCGGCGAAGCGGCCCATGGCTCGCTCAAGTGATCCGCGCAGTCGCTCATCATCGGTGGCCTTCGCCGTGCGCTCGCGCAGGGTCGTGCCGGCCAGGGTGAACTCGGCCGACATCAGTGGGCCCCGCCGGCAGTGGCGGTCGCCGGCAACGAAGTGGCGAGTACTTCGGCGAGATGGCGGACGGTGACCGGGTGGCCTTCGTGGCCGGCCCGGGCCTGCATGTGCAGCAGGCACGACGTATCGCAGCCGATGATGTCGGTGCAACCGTCGGGCAGGCTACGCAGCTTGTCGTCGGCCATCGCCTCGCTCGTCTCGGGCAGCTTGAACGAGAACAGCCCGCCGAACCCACAGCACCGCTGGTCGGCCGGCCATTCGCTCACCGGTTGACCTGCGCGTGCCAACAACGTGGTGGGTGCATCCTCGATCCGTAGTTCGCGCAGCATGTGACAGGAGTGGTGGTATGCACTGGCCGCCGGGGCGGGGGCCTGCAACGTCGGCGGCAGCCGGTCGCCGTAGCGCTCGACGAACTCGGCGAACTCCAGCGTCCGTTCCCCGACCCGCTTGGCCAACGCAGCCCGCTCGTGATCGTGGGTCAACTCGAACATCTCGGGCCAGAACACCCGGATCATCGTCGCGCATGACCCTGCGGGGACCACGGCGACGGCCGTCGGGTCGGCGTCGAGGGCCGCCGCCAGCGCCTTCAAACTCGCCGCGGCAACGCGGGCCGCGTCACGGTGGAAGCCCGAGTTCCACGCCGGCTGGCCGCAGCACGTCTGACCTGGAGGAACGCCGATGTCGATATCCATCGCCCGCAACACCTTGACTGCGGCGGCCCCGACATCGGGGGAAAACATGTCGACCACGCAGGTCACGAACAACTCGACTCTCACGCGCCGACCCTAGCCGCGGACCCACGAACCACGGGTGAGATGCCCGGTCGCAGCCGGTGGTGCCGTTCGTCGTAGGCTGCCGGTTCTGGAGGTGTACGGAATGCTCGCTCTGACGTTGCCACCCGGAAACGCAATCGCTGTGATGCTTGGTTTGTCGGCCATGGCGGCGGCGTTCGCCGTCGCCGGCAAACTGCTCATCCGCCATGAGCAACGTCGGGCCGTGCCTCCCGACGACGAAAACATCTGGACGATTCGAACACCTGTTCGCTAAGCTGTCCGCACGTGGCGGTGGGCCGGCGTACATGCGGTGGTCCACCGCCATGGCGAACGGGCTCGGGGAGCGCTCGTTGGCTACGTCAAGATGTGTCGTATGAGTGCCGTCGGTTCCGTCAAGCCCTGTTTATTCTGCCAGATCACAGCGGGCGAGGTCGCGGTCGATGTCGTGTTTGCCGACGAGGTGGCCGTCGCCTTTCTCGACCATTCCCCGGTGTTCAAGGGGCACGTGTTGGTCGTCCCGCGCTCGCATGTGGTCACGCTCCCCGATCTGCCGGCTCCGCTGATCGGCCCATACTTCGAACGGGTTCAACGAGTTGCCGCGGCGGTTCCCCAGGCGCTCGCAGTCGACGGGACGTTCGTGGCGATGAACAACGCGGTCAGCCAAAGTGTCGCTCACCTGCACACCCATGTGATTCCACGTCGCTTCAAAGACGGCTTACGCGGGCTTCTTCTGGCCCCGATTGAAGTACGCCGATGCCGCCGAACGGGCGGGCTACGCCGAGCGAATTCGCCAGTCGCTCACACCACGATCCTCATGACGAGCCCGCGCTCGTCGCAGCTCCGGTCCGTCGGCGACACCGAGCGTTCTGTGCTCGCCACGGGCAAAACGTTCGGCGCTCCACAACACTGCGTATGCATCGAGGATGTCGTCGGGTTTGGCGCCGCGGAGGCGCTCGGGCACCTCGCCGAAGATTTCCTGGACCGCACGTCGACGCCCAGCCAACCCGAGAGGCGTGTGTTTCGATGGGAGGAGTTCGCCGGTCATTTCCCGGAAACTGCACTCGGGATGGACCTCGATGACCCGGCCTTCCAGTGCCGGCGACACCAATGCGTCAACCTCGCGGATGCGGGCGAACAGGTGAAACGCCTGCTTGGCGATGCCACGGCCGTATCGTTCCTTACTCGCGGCGTTCGCCGAGGCATAGTCGGTGAATACGATCAGCTCCCGCGGCGGCGTGGAGAAAATCGTGCTCGCCCGTCTCTGCAGGATCGCTCTGGCGTGTTGATCAGATGCTCGGACGCCGCTGGCAGGCAGACCAATCGGCATGTCGATTCCCACGACGGTTTCGTCGTCGAGGCGGGTGAAGATCTCGGCCAACTGCTCCACAACCCGAACGCCGGCGCGCGTGGCACAGACCCAACCGCCCGGGCAACCGTCGACCCCGATCGCCCGCACCGCCTCAGCATTCCAGATCACAGCGAACATGGGAGCGCCGTGTGCAGTTTCAACGCAGCCGGACTCCATTGTGGCGTCCGGCCGCGTGTGGCCGCGTGCGGATGGCGTCCGGCCGCGTGCGGGTCGCCGTGTTACAGGCTGCTGATGCGCTTGTAGATCTCGGCGGCGGCTACGCCGTGGGGCGCGCCGAGGCCGGCCAGGCGATCGCGAACACGGCCGCGGAACGCGCTATCTCGTCGGCGTCAACGGCCTTCATCGTCGACTCGAACTGGCTGACGTGCTGCTCCAAGGCGGCGAGCTTGGTATCGACCCGACGACGACACGTCTTCCCAGTGGTCGGGCTCGTCGGCCTCCCACAGCAGCAACACGTCGGGGCGATGGTGAGCAATGCCGTGTTCCTTGAAGAAATGCGGGTCGCGCGCCGCGACGATGCCGTCGCAGGCCAACAGGCCCGCGTGGCGATGGTCGGGGTGCAACCGGTACCGCTTCCACGGGTCGTGACCGAGCACGACATCGGGCTTGACCAGGCGAATCACCCGGGCGACCTCGCCTCGCAACGCCAAGCTGCTGTCGAGCTCACCGTCGACCTGGCCGAAGAACGTCACCTCGCCGCGGGCCCCGAGGGCGGCCGCCGCCGCTCGCTGCTCGGCCTGACGGGACTCGATCAGCGCCGGAATATCGGCGTCGACGTTCCAGGTGCCCTTGGAGCCGTCGGTGAGCACGAGGTGGTGGACGCGCAGCCATCGGCGGCCCACTTGGCCAGCGTGGCCCCGCCCCGAACTCGACGTCGTCGGGATGGGCGCCGATCGCCGAGCGCGATCCGCGGCGTCGGCAGATCCGACGACCACTCCGCTCGGTCGGCTAGGCTGGTTGGCCGGGTTCGTTGGCAGCCACGGGAGGGCCTCCTGGATCAGGGGATGGAGCAGGTCGTCGGGGATGTCGAGATCGTAGCCCAGTCGGTCATCGCGGATCGCCCGCCACGGAAGGTCCAGGCGAACGGCCTCGGCGATGTGGCGGCGGAACGATCCGGCGCCGTAGGCGAACGTGAATCCGACATCGACGGGGACGACCAGCACGTTGGTGCCGTCGTCGTGGCGGTCGGGGACGATGGTCACGCCCAGCGGGTCGGCGACGCGTTCGAGGTCGCGGGCCAACGGCAGGTCGCTGTGGGCGATGACGCGCGGTCGAAAAGCCAGTCGGCCGAGGGCGGCGACGCCGTCGGCGACCGCGTTGTTCAGCCCCCGGCTGGGTCGCCAGATGACGTCGGCCCCATGGTCTCGCGCCCACTCGGCGACCTCGTCGTCGTCGCAGACGACGTAGACGGGAAGGCTGCCCGCCGCTCGCACGACGGTCGCGGCGGTCGTCCGGGCCAGGCGCACCCGGGTTGCCGGGTCGAGGCGGTGGCGCAGTCGTCCCTTGGCGGCGTCGAACGCCTTCATCGGGATCAGTACGGCCGCACGCACGCCCCGAAGGCTACGGCTCGGAACGCGTCGTCCGACGATCTCGGTGGACTTCGTGCCGCACTCGGCATCAACTCCACCGAGATTGGCGTGATGATGACGCGTCTATGGTGCGGTCATGAGAGTTGCGGTCATTGGGGCGGGTTCGTGGGGAACCACGGTGGCGGCGTTGGCGTCGACGAATACCCCGACGGTGTTGTGGAGTCGCCGGGCCGCGTTCGCCGAGCAGATCAACACCGACGCATGTCAACGGCGACTATCTCGACGGATTCACGCTGCCCGACGAGTTGCGGGCGACGGCCGACCTCGCCGAGGCGGTGACCGGGGCCGACGTGATCGTGATGGCCGTCCCGTCGCACGGATTTCGCGAGGTGGCCGCCGGGGTCGCCCAGTCGATCCGCCCGTGGGTGCCGATCGTCAGCCTCTCGAAGGGCCTGGAACAGGGGACGCTGAAGCGGATGAGCGAGGTGGTCCACGACGAGTTGCCCGGCCACCCGGTGGCCGTGCTGACCGGGCCGAACCTGGCCAAGGAGATCCTCGCCGGGCAACCGGCGGCGAGTGTCGTCGCAATCGACGACGACGTGATCGCCCAGGCCCTGCAGCGGATCTTCTCGACGATGCGGCTGCTCGTGTACACCAACCCCGACGTGGTCGGATGTGAGGTCGCCGGGGTGATGAAGAACGTCATCGCCATCGCCGCGGGGATGGCCGAGGGCATGGGGTTCGGCGACAACACCCGCGCCACGTTGATCACCCGCGGCCTGGCCGAGATGACCCGCTTCGGTGTGGCCCTCGGCGGCCAGCCGATGACCTTCGCCGGGCTCGCCGGCATGGGCGACCTGATCGCCACCTGCAGCTCACGCCAAAGCCGCAACAACATGGTCGGCTACGAGTTGGGCAAGGGTCGGCCGATCGGCGAGATCGTCGGCGAGATGAAGATGGTCGCCGAAGGGGTGAAGTCGTGTGCCTCGGTGCTGGCGCTGGCCGAACGGGTCGGTGTGCAGATGCCGATCACCGAAGAGGTCGTCGCCGTGTGTCATGACAATCGCTCGGCCGAGGACGCGATGGCGGCGCTGATGGCCCGAGGCGCAGGGGCCGAGTTCGCGGGACTGGCGTAGACCTACCTCGGGCTGTCAACGTCTAGGGGTGAATTCTCCGATTTCGACAACCACCACGGTGACGACCACGACTATCGGCGTGCTCGGAGGATCGTGGCGGGCCGAAGTGACCCCGTGGGGCTCGGTCGTCCCCGATGGTGGCGCGCCGCTCGACTGGTGGGTTGCCGCCGACGACCGCTGGCACGACCCGTCGGCCGAGAAGACCGTCCGCCAGGTGTTGATCGACGGGGCGCCCGTCGTGGAGACCCGCGTGCGTGTCCCTCAGGGCGACGTGATTCAGCGGGTCTATGCCGTGGCCGATCATGGTGGGCTGACGATCGTCGAGTTGGAGAATGACTCGCCGTTGCCGGTCGCCGTGGCCTTGTCCCGGGCGGACGTGTTGACCACCCGACCGCCGACCGACATGCCGATCGAGGGAATCGCCCTGCCCGCGGGGTCGATCGTGGTGCCGATCGGCCATCACGCCACGGTGCAGGTCGCCCTGGCCCACACCTCGCCGCGGCCGGGCTTGCTGCCCAGCGGCTTGCCAACGTCGCTGCAGGTGGCCCGGGGCTGGCTGGCCCAGATGGAGCGGGCATCGCGGTTGGTGCTGCCCGAGTCGGTGATGGCCGAACGGGTCGTGCGCGAACGCTGTGACCTGGTGCTCAACGGCATCGACGACCCGACCGACGACGCCGTCGGGTTCCTGCTCGGCACCTGTGAGTTCACTCGCCTCGGCTGGTCGGCCGACGAATGGCTCCCCGATATCGCCGGGGTCGCCTCGGCGTTGGCTGCCTTGATCGCCAAGCGAGGTGGCGGGCCGCGCTGGGATGAGGACCGCGCCCTGCTGGCCGCCGGCCACGTGTTCTCCCTGGTCAACGACTCGCGGTGGGCTTCGTGATGTCGCCGCGGTCCGTTCCCGATTGGGCACCCGCTCATCGGCTGCATTGCAAGCGCCCGCCGGTATCCGGGCCGTCGCCTGGATCGAGGACTCCCTCGCCCGACCGACCGCCGATGGTGCAGTCCTGATGCCCGATGGATACCGCGAGACATGGCTCGGCCAGTCGGTCGACACCTACGGTCTTCCTGCTCCCGGCGGCCGGTCGGTCTCGTTCGCTCTGCGCTGGCACGGTAAGCGCCCCGCCGTCCTCTGGGAAGTCACCGGCCCCACCGGCCTGCGGCTGTCCTGCGGCTGCGACCCCACCTGGTCGACATCCGACTCCAAGGGCGAAGGCCTCTGGAGCCCCCCGCTCGCCTGACCCGCTACGACGCCGAGCCGCGTGGCCCGTGTCAGGCCGTCGTGGATGCGGGCGTAGAACTCGGGGAAGCCGGTGGCGACGTCGAGAGCGACGGCGGCGTCGGTCTCATAGTCATCCCACGCGGCAACGGCATCCACGCCTACACGCCAGCACACGAGCTTGGTTGCAGTGAGAGCCGTTCTGTATGTACCTGGGTGACTACCTCGTGATGCGTCCGCTGCCGGCTGATCCGGTGGGTGTGTTGTTCGGGAAGTACGCCGGGGGCCCGGCCGCCGACGAGGCCCGCCGTCAGTCTCGCGACGATGATGCCAGCGGCCGAGGCACGCCGACGGTCGTGATTCTGCTCGACGCCTACGCCGTCATCGCCTACCTCACCGGGGAATCACACGCGGGCCCGGCGGTGCGCTCGTTGCTGGCCGAGGGTGCGATCACCTCGGTCAATGCGGCCGAGGTGCTCGATCATCTGGTCCGAGTGCGCGGCGCGGCAGAGGCCGAAGCCGCCCTCGACCTCGCACAACTCGGCCTGACGGTCGTCGATGTCGACGATGAGGTTGGTACCCGCGCCGGGTTGCTGCGAGCGCGGCACTATCACCGGGTGAGTCGCGCCGTCAGTTTGGCCGATTGCATCGCAGCCGCCGTGGGGTTGGTGAATCCGCAGATTGACGGTGTGGCCACGTCCGACGCCCATCTGCTCGACCTCCTGCACGCGGAGGCGGGGCGAACTCACCCTCTTCCCGATCGTCGAGGCGTTGTTTGGCGACCGAACTGACGACGGGTCAGGCGCTCGCACGAGCGGTGATCTGGGCATCGATCGCGCCGCGCGTCGCCGCGACATCGGGCGAAAGAATTCGCCACAGGGTCCCCGGTCGGGCGAGGTCGAAGCGAGTGACGGATAAGTCGGTCGCCGCACTTGGCGGCTCGGCGTAGCGTCCGAGTAGGGCGAGGCTCGCCGCGATCCTGGTGCGTTCGCCGAGAACGGCCGTCGACCATGCACCGGGTGTCGTCGTGTCGAACCCGTCGCGGATGAGGGGCCGCCCGTCGAGATCCACCCGCCAGCCGAACGTGGCCCGAGTCTCGGGAGGATCTTCGGCCGATCGGCCGAAGATCACTTCCTCCCGCCACAGCGCCTCGGCCCCGGCGGCTAGGTCGACGAACGTTTCACCGAGGTGATCGCATCCGGCGGCGAGGATCGTTGGTTCCACCAGCCACGACAGGCGACAGCCCGCCCCGATTGCGGCGCACACGGTGAACGAGGTTTGCCCGCCACCGGGGCACGGATGGGCGATTTGGGCCCCGGTCGAGCGGACGACGACCGACGACCCGCCACTCACCTCGAGTCGAACGCTGATGTCGTCGCCTTCCAGCAGGCTGGCCGCAGAGCCGACGATCATGATCTCCACACCGTTCGGCCCGGAGCGGATTTTGGCGGTCAACGGTGGCGACACGGCGAGGTCGACGACCCGGTTGGCGTCGACAACGACGACCAGTTCGCTCCTCAGAGCCGGGCCTCGACGAAGGCGGCGACATCCGCGGCTCCGGGGTCACCGACCAGCGAGGTGAACAGCGTCGGTCGACCCTGGCGGACCCGCTCGGCATCGGTGCGCATGACTTCGAGGTCGGCCCCGACGTATGGGGCGAGGTCGGTCTTGTTGATCACCAACAGGTCGCTGCGGGTGATCCCCGGGCCACCCTTGCGCGGCACCTTGTCACCCCCGGCGACGTCGATGACGAACAACTGGATGTCGGCCAAGCCGGGGCTGAACGTTGCGGTCAAGTTGTCGCCGCCCGACTCGACGAGCACCACGTCAACCTCGGGATGCCGTTCGACCAAGGCTTCCACGGCGTCGAGGTTGGCGGCGATGTCGTCGCGGATCGCGGTATGCGGGCAACAGCCGGTCTCGACGGCGACGATGCGGTCATCGGCGATCACCCCCGAGCGACGCACGATCGCCGCGTCCTCCTGGGTGTAGATGTCGTTGGTTACCACCGCCACCGACCACCGCTCCTGCAGGGTGCGACACAACGCCACGACGAGCGCGGTCTTGCCCGACCCGACCGGTCCTCCGATGCCGACCCGCAGCGGTGTCCAAGGGTTCGCGGTTGTGGCGCCGGCGTGGAGAAATCGGGTTCGGAGTGGGTGTGGCCGTGCCCATCGCCGGGTGCGTGGTCGGGTGCGTGGTCAGGTGGCAAAGAGTCGAACCTCCCAGTTGGCGTGCTGTTGGGCACGTTCGTCGATCATTGGGGCCGATCGCCGCGGCCCATCGGAGCCCGACACGGCGATGGCATTGGCGTCGCGGGCGAGTTCGTTGACGAGTTCGGTCGAAGCCGCCACGACGGCCAAAGCCTCGGCCATGTCGAGCGCCATCAGCTTCGGTGCCGCACACAGCGGGTTCATCACGGCACCGTGGAGCGCCAGTCGGGCAGCGTCGAGGGATGTCAGGCCGGCGGCGGCGGCAACGATGCCCAGGACCACGGGTTGATGGCGGGCGCGGAGCCCGGCGACGGCCGGCCACGACGCCGCGGCGGCCCGCCGCAGACCGCGGCCGAGGGCCTCACTGGCCGTCCGTAACGACGTCGCGGGAAGTCGGGCCTCACACTCGTCGTCGAGTTGCTCCAGGCGGGCCGAGTCGCCGACGAGGGCGGCGATCTGGGCCGACGCGGCCAGCCATGCGTCGACAAATCCCGACGTAGCGGCCCGGCCAGTGACGAAGTCGGCCAACGACTGACGGTCGTGGATCGAACCATCGTGGATGGCAGCCTCGACGCCTCCCGAGTGGGCATAGCCGCCACCGGGGAACCGCCCGTCGGCGAGGAGCAGGAGTGCTTCCATGTCGCAGGTCGAACCGCTCAGAACAGGCTGTAGCGCTGGGCAAGGGGTAGCGACGAGACCGGATCTTCACGCACGATGTCGCCGTCGATCCGTACCTCGAACGTGCGCGGATCGACCTCGATCTTCGGCATCGCTCCGTTCTCGCGCAGGTCCGATTTCGTCAGCCCGCGCATGTTGCGCACTGGGACCAGCGGACGGCGGACCGCCAACCGGTCGGCGAGACCATCCTCGATCGCCGCCGGGGCGACCCAGGCGATCGACAGCGCTGAGGGGATCGCCGCGCCGAACATCGGGCGCGACATCACCGGCTGGGGCGTCGGGATCGAGGCGTTGGCGTCACCCATCTGGGCCCAGGCGATCATCCCGCCCTTGACGACGACGGCGGGCTTCACCCCGAAGAACGCGGGGCTCCACAGGCACAGATCGGCCAGCTTGCCCGGCTCGATCGAGCCGACCTCGTCGTCGAGACCATGGGCCTGAGCTGGGCAGATCGTCACTTTGGCGATGTACCGGCGGGCGCGCAGGTTGTCGGCTCCAGCGACCGGTTCGCCCTCGAGTGCGCCTCGGCGCGCCTTCATCACGTGGGCGGTTTGGAACGTGCGGGTGATCACCTCGCCGATACGGCCCATCGCCTGGGAGTCGGATCCGATGATCGAGATCGCCCCCATGTCATGCAGCCAATCTTCCGCGGCGATGGTCGACGGGCGGATGCGTGACTCGGCGAACGCCAGGTCTTCGGCGACCCGCGGGTTCAGGTGATGGCAGACCATCAACATGTCGAGGTGCTCATCGATCGTGTTGATCGTGTGCGGCCGGGTCGGATTGGTCGACGACGGCAAAATGTTGTTGAACGACGCCACGGTGATGATGTCGGGGGCGTGGCCGCCGCCCGCACCCTCGGTGTGATAGCTGTGGATCGAACGGCTACCGATGGCCCGCAGCGTGTCCTCGACGAAGCCCGCTTCGTTCAACGTGTCGGTATGCAGCGCGGCTTGGATGCCGTGGCGATCGGCCGCTTGCAGGCACGCGTCGATCGCCGCCGGGGTAGTGCCCCAGTCCTCGTGGAGTTTGTAGCCCGACGCGCCCGAGCGGGCGTTGAGGTCGAGTTCGGCCTGCGACACCGTGTTGCCCTTGGACAGCAGGGCGACGTTGATCGGCCACTGGTCGAGGGCCTCGAGCATCCGCCCGAGGTACCACGGGCCGGGAGTGACGGTGGTTGCCTTGGTGCCCTCGGCGGGTCCGGTGCCTCCGGCGACGACGGTGGTGATCCCGGCGGCGAGGGCCTCGTCGAGCACCTGTGGGCAGATCAGGTGCACGTGGCAATCGACCCCACCAGCGGTCAGAATGCGCCCTTCACCCGCCAAGACCTCGGTCGATGGCCCGATGACCAATTCGGGATGGATGCCGTCGGATATATCGGGGTTGCCTGCTTTGCCCAACGCCACGATTCGCCCGTTGCGGATGCCGACGTCGGCCTTGATGACGCCCCAGTGGTCGAGGATCAGGACGTTGGTGATCACGAGGTCGATCGTCGAATACGTGGCCTGGCCCATCGATTCGCGGATCACCTTGCCGCCCCCGAACACGGCCTCATCGCCCGGCCCGTTGGGCATCGTGCGGTCTTCGGTGGGGGAGATGAACAGGTCGGTGTCGCCCAGGCGGACCAGGTCGCCGACCGTCGGTCCGTACAGTTCCGCGTAGCGGGCGCGGCTGATTCTCACGACGGACTCCCCGGCTCGATCGACGGCAAGCCTGGCTTGCCGAGTGCGATGCCCGGCACGACCTGACGGCCGGCCAGCCGGACGAGATCGACCGAGCGGGCGATGCCCGGCTCGAACCGAACCCCAGTCCCCGCCGGAACATCGAGATGAAACCCGAAGGCCAGGGTCCGGTCGAATGCCAGTCCCGAGTTGACGTCGGCGAAGTGGGTGTGGGAGCCGATCTGGATCGGTCGGTCGGCGGTGTTCTCGACCGTCAACGTCCGCCGCTCGCGGCCGGGGTTCAACTCGATGTCGCCGTCGGCGGCGATGATTTCTCCGGGGGTCATGCGGGCTCTCAGACGATCGGTTCGTGGAGGGTGACGAGCTTGGTGCCGTCGGGGAATGTGGCTTCCACCTGGACCTCATGGCACAGCTCGGCGATGCCGTGCATCACATCGGCACGACTCAGCACGAACCGTCCGGTGCGCATCAACTCGGCGACGGTGCGACCGTCGCGGGCCCCTTCGAGCACGAACGAACTGAGCAACGCCACCGCCTCGGGATAGTTGAGCAGCAGGCCGCGGGCGCGCCGCTCCCGCGCCAGCATCGCGGCGACCGAGATCAGTAACTTGTCCACGTCTTTGGGCGTCAGATTCACCGTGTCGTGTCCTCATGATCGGCGTAGCTCGGCACTCTACGTACTTCGGGGGGGCGTCGAGCCCGTGGGACACCCGTTCACAAAGCGTTCACGATCGTCGGAACGCAGGGGGTGTCAAATCTTGCTGCTGTCGGGAGCGTAGGGTGCGCTTATGTGTGACTGCTTGGTGGCACTCAACGTGGCAACGGGTGGGGCGACGCTGTTCGCCAAGAACTCCGATCGTCCGCCCTCCGAGGCGCATGATGTGATCTGGTCGCCGCCTCGTCGTGATGCCGACCCGATTGACGTCACCCATATCGCCATTGCTCCGTTCCCGTCCGACACGCTCGGTTGCCTGCTGTCGCGTCCCCGCTGGTGTTGGGGTGCCGAGCATGGGGTCAACGAGGCGGGTGTGGCAATCGGTAACGAGGCGATTTACACCACGCTCGACCCGCGACCCTTCCCCGATGCCCTGATCGGGATGGACCTCGTCCGCCTCGGTCTCGAGCGCTCGTTGACCGCCCGAGCCGCCGTCGAGGTGATCACCGGCCTGCTCGAACGGTACGGCCAGGGTGGTTCGGGTCACGACCCGGCGGGTGGGAAAGCCAAGCCGTACTGGTCGAGTTTCCTGATCGCCGATCCGGAAGAGGCGTGGGTGCTCGAAACCAGCGGCGTCGCCTGGATGGCCGCCCACGTCGACGACGTCCGAGCGATCTCGAACCGCACGACCATCCCCACGTTCGACGCCCGCTACCGCCATCCCAACCAACCCGTCGAGCGCCTCGTCGACCCCCGACTGGCCGCCTCGAACGAGGTGCTGAGCTTCGACCCGGTGATCATCGACGACCTCTTCGATCACCTGCGGTCGCACGAGTCCTGTGCCGAGCCCGGCTGGAGCGTCTGCATGCACGTCGACGGTGTCGAGGAAACCACTGCCTCGATGGTCGCCGAACTCCCCGCCGACGGCCCGCCCGTCGCCCACGTCCTGGTCGGCTCCCCCTGTCTCAACGAGTACGTGCGGGTTGAAATCGGCCGCCCGTTCGAAGCCATCCGCTGGGAAAACCGTCGAGTGCCCGCCGCCGCCGGCGCCCCGATCGAGTAGGCAGCCTTACCAAATCCGACGGCAGGGAAACAGGTCGAGCGCCTCGTCTTTGGACGCCACTGGGACGCCGAGGAGAAGCGATTGCGCCGCGATGACCCGGTCGAATGGGTCGCCATGAGCAACGTCGAAACCGCCCGCGGTGAGGGCGTGAGCGGACGAGATCTGCACTTCGCCGGCATCCAACCGGTAGAGATGATCGGCATAGTTGTCGACGACGTCTCCCGCTTCATCGAGCTTGCCGAGGCGATGCTTGGTGGCAATCTCCCACGCTGATGCAGCTGAGACGAGCACCGTGTTCGATCGATCGAGGAGTAGCTCGCGTACCCTTTTGCTCAACTTGTCGGGGCTGACCAGCGCCCACAGCAACGTGTGGGTATCGAGCAGAACGCTCACTCCCATGCGCCAAGTTCCTCGTCGTCGAGCGGCTCGAAGAATGCATCGGTCACCCGTCCACGAACGAACCCGAGGGTGCGCTGCGTCGGCGATTCCAGGGGGACCAGCCGGGCACACGGCTTGCCTGCCCGCGCCAGGATGATCTCCTCGCCGGCCTCGACCTCATCGAGCAGCCGAGACAGGTGCGTCTTGGCTTCGTGCACGTTTAACGTTCGCGACATGGACGGATTGCCAGATCGTGGGAAGCCGCCGACTTCCAAGCGTCATCTCGATGCATGGATAGAGCAGGCGTCATCCAAAACCGGAATCGCCGTTGGCCGGCTCGGCTGGCTCGTT
The DNA here is from genome assembly GCA_963847945.1 of uncultured Actinomycetes bacterium. Taxonomy (GTDB): domain Bacteria; phylum Actinomycetota; class Acidimicrobiia; order Acidimicrobiales; family Ilumatobacteraceae; genus JANMJD01. Next base: position 853,313 of record CAWKBX010000015.1, on the reverse strand, counting down.
GCGTCGAACATCGACGTCGAAGTCGCCCCCGATTCGCCGGGCATTTCACCCCGACGCTGCCGGAGTAGCTGACCTGCAACTCGCGCGTTTTGATCTCTTCGAGGCTCGTGCCCGTGACGCCGTGCAGCTTGGAGCGGACGCCACGATCGTGGCCACCTACGGCCGTGGCGTACGGGCACTTGGGCTCCGACTTCGACGACGCCGCAGCCCAAGTTGCTGTCGAGTACTCACTCGTCGAAGCGGTGGCGATCGTGAACGGATGGATTGCCGAGATCGGCCAAGCGTGACGCCGTGTCGAGCGGTCCACGTGAAGCCCAACTGCTGATCGCGCCCCCGGTGGTCTCGACGACGCCGTAGATGTCGCCGACGCGGACGGAGACTCGGTTGGGGGTGTGTTCGATTTCGACTGAGCCGTTGGGAGCGTGATTGACCCAGAGTTCGCGGAAGCGGCCGGGGGCGTCTTCGATCATCAGCAACGGGTCGTCGTCGGAGATGTACAGACCGCCGGATGGGGCTCGGTCAGTGCGCGGCGCGAGTCCCAGTGAGTCGAGTTCGAGGTGCCAGCGGACTTCGCCGTCGGCGATCTCGAAGCGCCCGGCGAACGCCCGGGTCTGGGAGTACGGGAGGTCGTTGCCCTCGAACCCGGGTTGGGTGACGCGGATGTCGACGAAGATGTCGTCCGACTGAATCCACCACGCCTCGCACGGCTCGACCGGCGACCCGTCGGGGATCTGAATCGAGCGTCGCCGCCAGGCCCCGACGAACCAGGGCCGTTGAGCCGGCGTGGCGCTCATGACTGGTCGGCGAAGAGGTTGCGCATCACCCTGCGATACAGCACGCCGTTGCGGTCGGAGCGGACATGGAGATCGCCCGAAACCGACAACGGCATCCCGGCGCGGCGCTGGGCGGAGGTGATCCACAGGTCTTCTCGCTGCACACCTTCTTCGACTTCGAGCATCGCAGCCAGTTTGGCGGGGTCGGTCTGGGGGACGCGCACCTGGAAAAACAGCCGGGTATGCGTCGCCGAGATCGGTTGAATGACCTGCAGAAACGAGTTCCGCAAGGCGCCGTCGGGCTCCTCGCTGCGCAGCATCACGGTGAACGGCGCGGCGCACGAGTACCGCAGCCAACCCTCAGTCGTGACGCCGTCGTCGGCCAACTTTCGAAGCACCGTCGAGAACCCCAGCGTGTGTTCATCGACGAGTTCGTAGGTGTCGATCAGCGGGTTCCTCGCCCCGAGTGACCGATGGAGGAACGGGAAGTGGCTGGCGTCGAGCAGGTTGTCGGTCTGGTAGGCGGCGAGAACCGCACTCGTGTGGGCAGTGGGGGAGAACGCGCCGAATCCGGCGTCGAGGTCGGGCCATTCGGGAATGGGCATACGCGGCGATTCGAGCGCCACCCACACCATGCCGAGCTGCTCGGTTACTCCGGCGGGGCGCGTCAGGCAGGCGCGCGACGGCAGCGTCGCGCCCGCGCCGAGCGACGGGATCGTCGTTGCCCGGCCGTCGTGGGCACCGAACCGCCAGCCGTGGAATGGGCAGACCAACTCGTCGGCTTCGAACGTGCCCAAGCTCAGTGGTGCACCCCGATGGGGACACTCGTCGGCGAACACGGCGACGGTGCCATCGTGCCGCCGGGCTGCGACCAACGGCTCGCCGAGCAACGCGGTGGCGAACGGCGTGTCGGTGACCTCCGATGACCAGGCGACGGGATGCCAGAACGCCCGGAACTCGGGATGGAGATTGCCTACCAACTCGGTCACAGCCCGAAAATGTAGTCGGCCCGCCTGAGCGGAAGGGGTTGACAGAACCGATGGTTGCCAGCATACTCAACATATTGGTTAATTAACTATAAAGTTGAATATAAGATGACGATCATCGACCCGCTCAGCATCACCTTCGCCGCCCTTGCCGATCCGACTCGTCGGGCGATCCTCGCCCGGCTGGCCGAGGGCGAGGCGACGGTCAATGAGTTGGCCGCGCCGTTCGAGATGAGCCTGCAGGCCGTCTCGAGACACCTCAAGGTGCTCGAGCGGGCGGGCCTGATCAGCAAGGGACGCGACGCCCAGTACCGGCCATGCCGGCTGGAAGCCGAGCCCCTCACCGACGCGATCGACTGGATCAGCCACCACCGCAAGATCTGGACCGACCGCTTCGACCAACTCGAAGTCCACCTCCGCAACATCCAGCAAACATGCCCCGAATAGGAGAAACCCCAGTTGGCCGCGCAGCCGGCCTGACCACCCCGGCTCCACTGACCGCACAGCCGGCCTGACCACCCCGGCTCCACTGTGGAGTCGCACGTTCAGAAAACCGGCAGTGGCACTCCCAAGTTGGGGTGTTCCGGTCGACCCGGCCGACGTCAGAGACCCTCGTAAGCCTGCACGATCGCCGAGCCGTCGGCGTTGCGGCGCACGAGCCGCACGTACATCGCCCAGCCGTTGGCCGTCCGGCCCGCCCACATCACCTGGGCGACTGGCTCACCGGCCAAGGTCGCGGCGTCGATCGAGTTCCACGACAGTCCATCGGCGCTGTACAGCACGTCGCAGTGGCACTCCGCCATCGGGTCGGTCGGATTGATAGACATGGATGGAGCCAGTCGTTGCGTCTCAGCCTCGAGCGCCGCAGAGAACTCATCCCATGTGACGCGGAGGTCCTCGTTGCCCTCGGCATCGAGAATCACGATGTTGTTGCCGGGGTCGCTCGCGACTCGGGCAGAGTTGCTCATCACCTCGCCGATCTGCTCACCGGTGGCTTCGTCGATGACAGCAGGAGACGTCCACGAGCGGGAGACGACAAACGAGTATCCGTCGATGCTTATCCTCGCGCCTCCAACGGAGGCGATTTCGTCAACGATGCCGCGGCGGCTGATGGCGATCCCGTCGTCGGTGGCGTAGCGCACCACGGTTTCGGTCTCGAAGAGGGGTGTGCCGTCGGCCGCTGTCCGGCCCGCCGGGATGGTTCCAGCGAAAGTCCAGGTGACTCCGTCGGTGGTCCAGATCGTGGCTCCGTCCTGGCCCAACGCATGCACCACAATTCGACCATCGACCGACGACGCCTGGAACCAGCCATCCGATGTCGTCATTGTCGATGGCCCTTCGGTCCACATTCGTCCATCGGGACTGTGGAAGACGGTGAGCGTGGTTCCCGATGGCGACCGCGAGGACGTAACGACGCTGAACCCGGTGGCGTCGGCTACGACGCCGTTGACGCTGCGGCCTGTCGTCGCCGGCGGCAACGCAACCGGCTCGAAGGCCGTGCCGGAGGCCGAAAAGAAGAGCAGAACGTCCCCGGCCGAGAATTGGGCGAACTCGTGTGTCGTCGTGAGGCTCGGCTGTGTAAACGCGACGTTCGCCGACAGGAGAATTCCGAGTGGCCCGCTCGCCGCCGGGCCGACGTCGACGGAGTGCTTGCCGAATTTGGCCAGTTCACGAAGGTCGAAACCAGGAACCACGATGCTGTAGCTCGTATCGGGGCCGGTGATCTTCACGACCACATCGCCGCCCGGGCTCTCCGGGGTGATGGGCCCGGTCATCGCCGCAGTGCCGAGCTCATACAGTTGATCACCGGCCAGGGCACCTCGGTTCCAGAAAGCGGCACGCCGGCTCTCGAACTGGTCGGTCCGAACCCAGTCGAGGCCGTCGGTCGAGCGGTACATCGCGTCCTGGTAGCCGCCGTTGTTCGCCGGTACCGTTCCGACGCCGTAGAGCGTGCCATCAGCGGTCTTCAGCTGAGTTCCATAGACGGGGATCGACTCACCGCGCCGAGTCCACGTCAAGGCCGACGATGTCGTGATCAGGTTCCCGCTCTCGTCCGGCGGCACGGCGGCGACTGGGGCCGTGGCCAGCGTCGAATCGGGCGCTGGCGCTTGGTCGTGCTCCCCGGCGGGCGTCGAGTCGTCGTTCGGTCCGTTGCCGACGATGACCTGCTGCGGATCGCGACCCGAGGTGACCTGGGCGATCGTCACCGCCGTGAGGATGAGGATCAGCGCGCTCGACATGGTGGCGATCCGGCGGCGACGGAACTGGCGGCGGCGGGCGGCGCCGATGACGGCGGCGGCGCCGGGGTCGGAGGTGGCCGGGGTGACGTACCCGGCGACGGCCGAGAGATGATTGGTCAGGCGGTCTTCGATCGGGATCATCGGATGTCCTTTCGAGTCGGGCGAGGCTCAGGCCGGAGGTGGCCGAGCCGCTGTTCAAGTTCGGCGAGCGCCCGGTGTTGGCGGCTCTTGACGGTGCCAAGGCGCACGCCGAGGGCGTCGGCGGTCTCCTGTTCGGTCCATCCGAGCAGGAACCGGCAGACGACTACGCCGCGCTGTTTCACGTTGAGGCCGCCGAGGGCGGCGTGGATCTGAGGATCGGCCATCGGCGGCAGGTCGACCGTCGTCGACGAGTAGATCGCCCGGGCAGGGCCTCGGCGGCGGCGGACGATCGAGCGGGCCCAGTTGAGCCCGACTCGGTATGTCCACCCGGCCGGGTTGTCGAGTTGGCTGACGTGGTTCCACCGCAGATAGGCCTTGGTCAACGCTTCATCGGCCGCGTCGGCGGCCAGGTCGGGGTCACCGAGGGTCAAGGCGAGGCCCCGCATCAACCCCGGGCGACTCGCCGCGTAGAACTCATCGAACGTCCAGACGACGGCCCCGATGACGAGGTCATCGGAGTCGGCGTCGGAGTCATCCCAGGCGGTGCTCCACGTTGCATTGGCTTCCACGCCGCGTACACGCAATCGCCGTCGGAAAGGTTCCATCCAAGTTCGATTGTCGTCGCCTAGCGACGAATTTCGAACACCGACCAACCCGCGGCCCCGTGATGAGGCGAACTGGCCGAGTGCCCGAGCCGAGTGCCCGAGTCGAGTGCCCGAGCCGAGTGCCTGAGCCGAGTGCCCTGGAGTTAGGCCGCAAGCGCCGAGCGGGCCTTGGCGACGGCCGGGTTCCCCGGAGAGCGCCGCTCGGCCTCGTCGAGCGCGGCAATGGCCAAAGTGCGACGGCCGTCCTCGAGGTACAGCTTGACGAGGTTCAACAGCGCGGCTGGGCTGCGCGGCGCAAGATCGGCCGCGCGGACCCACGTCGCCTCGGCCTCGGCCAACGCCCCGCTGACCGCCTCGGCAAACCCCAACTCCAACAGCACCGCGGCATTGTTCGGATCGTCGGCCGCCACCGCCTGCCATGCCGAACGAGCCGAAGCCTGGTCGGTCGCCGATGATGTGGCCAACGCCAGCGAGGTCAGCAGTCCAGCCCGCTGGCGGCGGATCAATGGGTCACGCGGCGACCAATCGAGCGCCTCGTCGAGTACCTGTACCCCGGCTCGAAGGGCATCGGGCGTCCCCGACGCGGTGATCGAGCGCATCTGGGCGATCCGCACCCGCAGCATGTCGGGTCGTAACTGCACGGCGTTCACCGCCTCGGCCAATGCCCGATTGGGAGCGCCCGCGGTCAGTGCCTCGAGCGTGCGTTGGGTATGTCGATCGGCCAGCAATTCCCGACCCCGAACCACAGTGCCACCAGGGCGAGCACCACCGGTGCGAGCACCGCCGGTCGCGGCATCTGGCGGGCCAGCCGCGGTGACGGTGCCCCGGCGACGACCACTCCGGCGATGAGCCACGTCATCGGGTCGATCTCGGTGAGCGGGAAGAGGAACTGCTGTTGCGCCAGGTACGCGATGAGCCCGACGGCCGCCCCGGCCATCCACGTCGGACCATGGCGCAACACGAACCAGACACGGCGGCCCACCGTGAACCACAGCCCGACCAGCAGGATCATCGCCGGAATGCCCCCGGCCACCCCGGCGTCGAGGATGCCGCTGTGGGCCCGGTCGGGCAGGACTCGTCGCCCGTACGCCCGCTCGTAATCGGCGGAGATGTGCTGTCCGGCGACGATGCGATATCCCTCCAGCCCGGCCCCGACAATCGGTCGGTCGGCGATCACCGATGCCGCGACTCTCCATTCGTCGAGTCGCCCGGAGCCCGACTCGCGCGAGGTCGCATCCGAAGCTCGTTCGGTGTCGGGCAGGAACCAACCGCCGATGACGAACGCCGTCGCGGCGATGGCGGCAACCGTCAAAGCGGTGCCGGGCCTGGCCTGGATCGCCGCCCGCCGGACGACCAGGGTCACGAGTCCGGCGACGACGAGGCCGACCCAGGCGGCCCGCGTCGCGGAACCGGCGACGGCGACCACGCCGACGGTTGATGCCCCGGCCGCGACACTGCGCCAGACGCGATGGGCCATCGTGTCGAGGGCTACACCCGCCGCCAGCGGCACCAGCAGCGTGCCTGCCGCGCCGAGGTACGCCGCCGACCCGAACGGCCCGCCCAGGCGACTGGTGGTCGTCGCCAGGTCGAGCAGCGAGATGTCGAACGCCTCACCGAGGGCGACGAGCCCGACCCCCGCCGCCGCGACGACGGCGCCGAGCACCACCCGTCGCCGCTCGCGTTCTCCGAGCGATGATCCGCAGATGTAGGCGACGAAGAAGATCAACCAGGCAACGACTCCCAACCGCCGCTCGGGAATACCGACCCAGCTGTGGAACCGGTCGACGCCGGTGAACGCGGTCACCACCCACCAGGCGAGCAGGCCAATCCACCACCATGCGGTCGTTCGATCCACGCCCATGGGACGCCCCCCTACGACCAGCAGGCCAAGGGCGAGGGGGACGAGCACGGCGATGACCAGGTACTTCGCCGGTCCAACGGGGGCGTAGCCACCGGGGTCAACGGCCAGCGCCGCGAGGGCGGGGAACCCGGCCAGCACCCATCCACCGACCCCGGCGGCGCGTCGATCGCCCGTGACGGGGGTGGTCCGGCAGGTACTCATGCGAGCCGTACCGTAACCACCCCCGACTGGCGATATGTCGCCATGGTGTGGAGCTCGCTGCGCGAGAGTTGGCGCATGCCTGTCAGCCGTCGAGCCATCGTCCGCCATCCGTGCCCGCGTATCGCCGAGGGCGAGGTGACCCACATCGACCGTCAGCCAATGGATGTCGATCTCGCGTTCGCTCAATACGCGACCTATCTCGCACTCCTGCAGCGCCACGGAGTGGAGCTGATCCGCGCTCCCCAGGCTGATGAACATCCCGATGGTCTTTTTGTCGAGGATGCCCTGGTCGTCGTCGATGGCCAGGCGATTCTCACCCGGCCCGGAGCCGACAGCCGCCGCGGCGAGATCGACACGATCCGCCCACTCGTCGCGTCGCTCGGCCTGCCGCTCGCCGCGATCGACGCGCCCGGCACCCTCGATGGCGGCGATGTCCTGAGCGTCGGCCGTCATGTGTTCATCGGCCTGACGACGCGGACCACCGCGGCCGCCATCGATCAGTTCGCGACCATCGTCGGCCCGTTGGGTCGCATCGTTGTCGCCGTGGAAGTACCTGGCTGCCTGCACTTGAAGTCGGCGATCACCGCCCTCCCGGACGGATCGTTGATCGCCGTTCCCGGCTGGGTCGACGAGGCGATCTTCCAGGCGGCGGGCTACCGAGTACATGCCGCGGGCGAGGAGTCCGGCGGAGACGTGCTCTGCCTCGGCAACACCGTCGTGCTGCCCGCCGATGCGCCGAGAACGGCCGCGATCATCGGCGACCTCGGGTTCGGCGTGGAACCCATCGACGTCGGTGAACTCCAGAAGATCGAGGCCGGCGTGACCTGTATGAGCGTCTTGCTGTAGCGCGATCGATCGGGCCGAACGGCGGCTAGGAGAGGGTGATCGTCCCGGCATCGCCGCTGGTCACGGTGCCGATCACGGCGGCCAGGCGGTCGTGACGACGAAGGTCGTCGACCAGTTCATCGAGGGTCGCAGGCGGACATGACATCAGCAACCCGCCCGAGGTCTGCGGATCGGCGACCACGAGGCGATCGCTCTCGGAGCCACCGATCAACTTGCCGGCGACGTATTCGAGGTTGCGGACGGTGCCCCCGGGCGCGAACCCGGCGGCGATCAAATCTCGCGCTCCGGGGAGCAACGGCAGGGCGTCGACGTCGACGATGGCGGACACCCCGCTCGCCTTGAGGATCTTGAACAGGTGTCCGGCCAGACCGAACCCGGTGATATCGGTGGCCGCGTTGACCCCCGCCCGGCCTGCCGCGGCAGCGGCGAGGTTGTTGAGCTCGGTCATCGAGGCGATGGCCGCCTCGTACGTCGCTGCCCATTCACCGCCCGGTTCCATCGCCGGGCTCGGCAACCGCTTGTGGGCTGTCGCCAGCAGGCCGACGCCCAGCGGCTTGGTGAGCACCAGCACGTCGCCGACTTGCGCGCCCACATTGCGCGTTGGCGACGGACCGTCGAGTTCGCCGACGACGACCTGACCGAACATCGGCTCGGGTCCGTCAACGGTATGACCGCCGGTGACCACCCAGCCACCCCGGCGAGCGGTCTCGGCTCCGCCGGCCAAGACCTCGGTGAGGAGCGATAGCGGCAGGGTGTCGCGCTGGCCACACCGCAATGTTCAGGGCGAACAGCGGCGTGCCGCCCATTGCGTAGACGTCGCTGGCCGCATTGGCCGCCGCGATGCGTCCCCATGTGAAGGCATCGTCGACGACCGGGGCGAAGAAATCGACGGTGGTCACCAGGGCGCGACCGTCCGGACGCCGCCAAACGGCGGCATCGTCACCCGTCTCCGTCCCGACGATCAGGTCGGGATGAAGCATCGGTTGCAGCGGACGCAGAACCTGCTCCAGCTCGGTCGCCCCGAGCTTGCAAGCTCAACCAGCGCCGTGGCTGAAGGCGGTCAATCGAATCGACATGAGACCCCAGACGGTAGCGTCGCGGCTGCGTGTTTACCTCGGGCGACTACCTCATCGGCATCGCCGCCGCTCTCATCGTCGGGCTCTCCAAAACTGCGCTGCCGGGCGCGGGTCTGCTCGCTACCCCACTGTTGGCGATGGTGTTTACGGGGCGGGCGATTCCCGGGGCGATCATTCCGGTGCTGCTCGTCGCCGACCTGTTCGCGGTCACCTGGTATCGCCGCCACGCCCGCCTCGATGTGCTCAAACCTCTCGTGCCGTGGGTCGGGGTCGGCTATTTCTTTGGGGCGATCTTCTTCATCGTCGTCGGCAAGGCGGCCCGGCCGATCGAGCTGATGATCGGCGGAGCGATTCTGGTGGTGGTGATCCTCCAGATCTGGCGGATGGTCCGGAGCGCACCTGCCGTGGAGCCGACGCTGATGGCCGCGGTCGGGTACGGCAGCGCCGGTGGATTCACGACGTTCGTGTCGAACAACGCCGGGCCGATCATGAACACCTACCTGATGCGCCTGGGTCTCGACAAGCACGAGCTCGTCGGCACGACGGCGTTGTTCTACTTCCTGGTCAACGCCTCGAAAATCCCGTTCTATGTCGCCATCGGCGAGTGGTCCGCCGGTGGGCGGTTCTTCAGCGTCGACGCCCTCAAGTACGACGCGGTGCTCGTCCCGGCCATCGTGTTCGGGGTATTCAGCGGGAAGTTCCTGTTCACCCGGATTCCCCAGCTGCTGTTCCGCTGGCTCGTGGTCATCCTCGCCGGGGTCGCCGCGATCAAACTGTTGATCGGGTCGTAGTGATGGCGACGAAACCGGCTGCTCGCAAGGTCAAGGCACCGTCGAAGAAGAAGGCTCCGACCCGCTCGGTCGAAAAAGACCTGTGGGCCGCCGGGCATGATGTCGTCGTCGGCATCGACGAGGTCGGGCGGGGCGCGTGGGCCGGGCCGTTGATGGTCGGCGCCGCGGTGTTGCCTCGCGACGGCAGGGTCAACGGCGTACGCGATTCCAAGATGCTGTCGGAGACCGAACGCGAGAAGTTGTTCGATCGTGTTGCCGAGTGGTGCGTCGCCTGGGCCGTCGGTGGGGCGAGCCAACAGGAGTGCGACGAACTCGGCATGGCTCCCGCTCAGAAGTTGGCCACCAAACGGGCACTCGACGGGCTGGGCCTGCAACCCGATGCGGCGGTCGTCGATGGTAAGTGGGACTTCGTCAGCCCCCACGTGGCCCACATCGAACGCAAGGTGAAGGCCGACGCGTTCTGCCTGTCGGTCTCGGCGGCGTCGATCCTGGCCAAGGTGACCCGCGACCGGATCATGCGCGACTACGCCGAGTCGTACCCGCATTGGCACTTCGACACCAACAAGGGTTACCCGTGCCCGTTGCACAAGACCGCCCTGTCGGGTTACGGCCCAAGCGCGATCCATCGGGTGAGCTGGGTGTTCATGGACAACTTTCTGCCGTGGCCCGGCCGTCGCGTCGGGCGCCCCGAACAGCCGACCCTGTTCTGATCCCTGAGGCAAGGAGACTCCTGAATGATTGACGAGATGACCGGCGTGATCGATGTCGTCGTGGTCGGCGTGGGCCTGGCCGGGTTGAGCGCCGCCACCGAGTTGGTCGCCGCGGGAGCCGCGGTCGTCGTCCTCGAAGCGCGCGACCGCGTCGGGGGGCGGGTGTTCAGCCATCGATTCGCCGACGGCCAGTGGTGCGAACGCGGTGCGGAATTCATCGACTCCACCCACACCGAAGTGTTGGCGCTCGCCGAGTCGCTGGGACTGAGGTTGACCGGCGTGCCCTCTCAACGCGACGACGTGGCCCGCCTGATCGATGTAGGTGGGCGGGCGAATCCGCTGTCGTGGTATCCCTCGGTGATCGCCGAGTGCGCGACATGGCATGCCGCGCTCGTCGGAACTGGGCGCGTCGGTCAATCCCGACGACCCGACCTCGGGGCCCGGCGCATTCGAGCTCGATCGTCGAACGGCGGGCGATCTGCTCGACGAGATGGGGCTGTCGGCAATGGCCCGGCTGGTGATCGGCCGCGACCTGCGTACTGAGTTCATGGTGCCGCCGAGGGAGATCTCGTTGCTCCACGCGGCGTGGATGGCGCGTCGCTCCGATGAGGCCGGCGACGGGCGGGAGTCGCGCCGTATCGATGGCGGCAACGACCAACTGGCCACCGGCCTGGCGGCCCGTCTGGAGGCCACCGGGGTGACGATTCGGATGAACTCGGTCGTTGCTCGCATCGACGCCCTCGATGGGATTGTCGTGCTCGCCGATGGCGCCGCATGGCGAGCGAACCGGGTGATCCTGGCTGTACCTCCGCCGGTCGCCGGCCGTATCCACATCACCCCGTCGTTGCCGACGACGGCGATGGCGATCAGCATGGGGGTCGGGGCGAAGGTCAGCGTGCAGATCGCCCGGCGGGCGTGGCTCGACGACGGTTACGACGGCTCAGTGCTGTCCGATCGGGCCTATGGGCAACTGTGGGAGACCAGCGACGGACAACCAGGTGATCGCGGTGTACTCACCGCGCTGCTTTCGTCGCGCGATGGCGCCGCGCTCGGCGTGCTCCCCGATCTCGACGACCGGATTCGGCGCGAGATCCGCCGGCTCTTCCCAACGACCGCTGGTCTGCTCGGCGACTCGATCACGACCGACTGGACCAACGACCCATGGAGTCTCGGCTGCTATGCCGCGTTTGCGCCAGGAGAGCTGACCGACTCGTGGGCGGTGTTCCAGCAGCCTGTTGGGCGGGTCCATCTGGCCGGTGAACACACCGACGGATTTGCCGGTTTCATGGAGGGGGCGCTGCGCAGCGGACGCCGTGCGGCCGCGGCGGCCCTCAACGCTTGACGGTCCGTCCCACCTCCGCTCAGATTTCTTGACAAATTCTTGATCTTTGGCGGGTCGAATCTGACGACCCGTCAGCAGTCAGATACGCTTCGCGACGTGGGCATCACACAGGAGCGTCATCACCACGGAATTGTCGAGATTGTCGTCGACTGTCCTCCGGTAAATGCTCTGACGGTCGCGGAATGGTTCCAATTAGCGGACGAATTGACCGCAGCGGGTCGTGACGCCGACCACACGTGTTGTCGTTCTGCGGGCCGAGGGCCGCGGATTCAACGCCGGGGTCGACATCAAGGAGATGCAGAACACCGAGGGTTCGGCGCGCTGATCGGAGCGAACAAGGGCTGCTACGCCGCCTTCGCCGCCGTCTACGACTGCCCGGTGCCGGTGATCGCCGCGGTGCACGGATTCTGTGTCGGTGGGGGCATCGGCCTGGCCGGCAACGCCGATGTGATCATCGCCAGCGACGACGCGTACTTCGGACTCCCCGAGGTCGACCGTGGCGCCCTCGGCGCCGCCACCCACCTGTCCCGCATGGTGCCGCAGCACAAGATGCGCGCCATGGTCTACACCGTCGGCCACGGCGACAGCAGCCGAGCTGCATCACTTCGGATCGCGTGCTCAAGGTCGTGCCCCGCGACGAGCTACGCGCCGCGGCGTTCGAGGTCGCCGCAGTCGATCGCCGCCAAGTCGCCTGTCGTGATTCGCGCCGCCAAGGAGAGCCTCAACGGCATCGACCTGTGGGACGTCAAGCGCTGCTACCGCTTCGAGCAGGGCTTCACCTTCGAGCTCAATCTCACCGGCGTCAGCGACGAACTACGCGACGACTTCGCCGGCACGAACAAGGCAGTTTCCGAATGAACACCACGACCACCGCCACCGCTTGTTCGATTTGCACGTGGGGCGACGGCGTGAGCGAGACGACCACCTCGAAGCTGATGACCGAGGACGAGGCGATCGGCAAGCTCGAAGACGGGATGACGATCGGCATCGGCGGTTGGGGCTCGCGGCGCAAGCCGATGTCGCTGGTGCGGGCGTTGTTCCGATCGACCGGTCACCGACCTCACCGTCGTCTCGTACGGCGGCCCCGATGTCGGGCTGCTCTGCGCCGCCGGCAAGGTTCGCAGCCTGGTCTACGGCTTCGTCTCACTCGACTCGATCCCGCTCGAACCGCACTTCCGGTCCGCCCGCCAGAAGGGCCCGATCGCCGAGTGCGTCGAGTACGACGAAGGCATGTTGCAGTGGGGCCTCTACGCCGGGAGCTTGCGCTTGCCGTTCCTGCCCACCCGCGCCGGGCTGGGTTCGGGTGTGATGGACGTCAACCCCGACTTGCGCACCGTGCAGTCGCCGTACGCCGATGGCGAGGACTCTGCTGGCCGTTCCCGCGATTCGCCTCGACGCGGCGTTCGTTCACATGAACCGCTCCGATGCCCGCGGCAACGCGCAGTTCCTCGGACCCGACCTGTACTTCGACGACCTGTTCCTCGGCGCTTGTGAGCCGGGGCGGCGATTCGTGTCGTGCGAGCGGGTCATCCCGACCGAGGCGCTGCTCGACGAGGGCTCGTTCCACACGCTGCGGATCAACCGCTCGATGGTCGACGGGGTGATCGAAGCCCCGAACGGCGCCCACTTCACCGCCTGCGAACCCGACTATCGGCCGCGACGAGGCGTTCCAGAAGGATGTACGCCACCGCGGCCGGCGACCCGCTGGCCTGGGCGACGTTCGTCGACCGATTCATGCGCGGCGACGAGTCGTCGTATCAGGAGGCCGTGCGCCGTGGAGAGCCGAGCTGTGAGCATCGCACTTGCCGACGTGATCGTGGTGGCCTGCGCCGAGGCGTTGCGGGGCGATGGCGAGATCTTCGCCTCGGGGATGGGCACGATGCCGATGCTCGGCGCTCGTCTGGCCCGCTCGACGTTCGAGCCCGACCTGTTGATCTCCGACGGCGAGGCGTTCTTCGTCGGCAACGAACTGCCGATCGGCGGCACCGACAAGCTGATCGAGGGCTGGATTCCGTTCCGCTCGGTGTTCGACACCCTGTGGGGCGGTCGCCGTCACGTGATGATGGGTGCCTCGCAGATCGACCGGCACGGCAACACGAACATCGCCAACATCGGCCGTGGGCCCAACCCAAGTCGCAGCTCCTTGGCGTGCGCGGTGGCCCGGGCAACACGATCAACCATGCGACCAGCTTCTGGATCCCGAACCACACACCGAAGGTGTTCGTCGAGCAGGTCGACATGGTCAGCGGCATCGGCTACGACCGCGCCGCAGACTCGGCGCGTGGGTGGTCGCGCAACCACGACCTACGCCGGGTCGTCACCAACCTCGCCGTGCTCGACTTCGTGGGCGGCACCATGCGCCTGGTGTCGACCCACCCCGGCGTCACGGCCGACGACGTCGTCGCCGCGACCGGCTTCGAGTTGTTGATCGGCGATGATGTGACGGTGTCGCGAGGCCCGACCGATGACGAGGCAGCCGCGCTCGAGCGGCTCGACCCGCGCGGCCTGCGCCACCGCGAAGTTCCCAGCTGACCGACCGGTTCCGACGAGCCGTCGAGCACTTGCCGCGGGCCTGGTAGCGCGCCGGATTACCCGTCGGTCGTTGTCGTTGCGGTCGTCGTCGTCGGCTTGGCCGCCGAGGTCGAGGCGGGCGGTTTGGTCGTTGTCGTGGCCGCGACCGTGGTTGATGGCGGCACCGTCGTGGTCGCCACCACGGTGGTCGTCGCTGGTCGAGTCGTCGTGATGGCCGGTATCGACGTCGTCGTCACCGCGACGGTGGTGGTCGTCGCCGGCAGCGTGGTGGTCGTCGCCGGCGTTGTCGTCACTGCCGCCGTCGTCGTGGCGGCCATCGTGGTCGTGGGGGCGAGCGTGGTGGTCGCCGCCGTTGTCGTGGTTTCGATCACCGTGGTTGACGGCTCGGTCGGCGGGGGAGGTGGTGGCGGGGCGGAGTATCCGGCACTGATGAACATCGGCCGATACCGCTCCGGATGGGGGTATGCGTCGGCGTACATGTCACGGGCGTTCTGGGAGACCGAGATCACCAACCCACCCCCCGATCTCCATGGCATCAGGTGGGCGTGGTACGTGTTGATGATCCGTAGGTCGGCGACGTGGGGGCTCAAGCCGCGCCGTTCGATCGTCGTCCACGGGCCCCACGGATCGGTGGCGACATCGATCGCCAACTCCTCACCCCAATAGCCGTCGATCTTGGTCACCGCGGTCCATACGCCCTCGTAGTACCGGGGCTGCATCGGGTTCTCGGTCCAGTACCGCTGCATGATCGGTCGGGCATCGGCCCGGTTTGGCGACCAGCCATCGGCAGTTCGGTACTCGGGGGCGTCGGCCAAACGGCCGCGGGGAACACGGGCCAGCAACATCGACGTCGCCGAGTGCGGCCCCGTCCAGAACCCGCCTTCGCGCGACAGGTTCTGCTCGAACGTATTGCCGAACAGGTACGAGTAGTCAGCATCCGATGACACCGCGTATCCGTAGATCGGCCGGACGTCATCGTTGGGGGCGGGGTCGAACGACAGCCGGGCGAGCGTGGCAACGTCGTAGCTGGCTAACCAGGTGCGGGCCGGGTGCCACCCGAGGCCGTCGCCCGGCACCGGGTCACTGGCATCGCGGTCCATCTCGGCCCAGAACACGTACAAGCGGTCGCCAGCCAACTCCCCGCCCATCGGCCAAAACCACCGCCACCGCATGTCCTCCCCGGCTCCGAGATCGAAACTGCTCGGGGCTTTCGGGGTGCCGCGGTGCAGCAGCGTGAAGCACTTGCCCTGCTGGACCATGGCGATGTTGTGGGCGAACCCGGCCTGATTGAGCTTGGTCGCCGCGCCCGAGTGGTCGATGAATGCGTCCTGGAAGAGCCACAGAAACCGGTTCCCACCCAGCGGATAGACGTGCTGATAGTCGGTACCGATCACCGGGCCGACGCGGCTGGCGAAGAAGGCATCAAGTGACCCGGCGTCGGTGCCACCGGCGCATCCGACGTCGGTCGAGACGTAGCCCGCCGAGGTCGTCCGGGTCGAGTCGGCCCACGGGGGCTTGGGGACATCGGGCGGCGGGGGTGACGCCGGCAGGGCCGAGGGAATCGGGCGGGCCAGTTGTTGGGCCGCGTTGGCGGGGGCTGTCGGCGGGACGGCGGTCGTCGTCTCGGTGACGGCGGTACTCGCGGCCGTGGTGGTGGCAGCGGCAGTCGCCGCCGTCGTATCGATCGCGGGGAGGGGAGCCGACGCGGCCGTCGTCGTCGTCGCCGAACGCGGCGCGAGCGATGTCAGCACGACGGGCCGAGCGCTCGTTGTGATCACCTGGGCCGCAGATTCGCTGGGCTCACCGCGCACGGCGAGCGCGCCGACGATCGACACTGCACTGATGACCCCGGCGAGCAGCCGCTGGCGTCGAAGGCTCCATGCCACGCCACCCACTGTATCGACCAGGTCGACGACCTAACGGCCGGGCAGGTCGCGTTCGAAGTCGGCGAGCAATCGGTCCATGTGGGGATTCGTCGTGTCGCCGACAGGTCGTGCCGTGGTCTTGTCGACCACCGATCGAACGACTCCGGTGGGGTCGAGATTGACCTGCACCGCGGTCGGGATGCGGTCGGTGGCCTTGGTCGACTTCACCTTGCGGCCGCTCGGCTTGATCCGCACGTAGCCGACGACTTTCTTGCCGATGCCGGCGAGTTCGTCCTTGGCCTTGACGACCGCGTCCACCGGCGTGCGATCGGAGACGACAAGCAGAATCAGATCGACCTGAGCGGCGACGGCCAGGGTGTCGGCCGAGCGGTCGAGCGGCGGCGGATCGACGAAGACGTAACGATTGCGGCTGGTCATCTGGTCGAGGACGCCACGCACCTGTTCCCAACGCCCGTCGGCGCCCTGGTTGCTCAATGCGTCGCCGAAGACCGCGGCCCATGACACCTGCATCACCGCGGCGGTGTCGCCATTCGACTTGGCTACCCGGGCGAAGCCTTGCAGCAGGCCGGCGAGGTTCGGGACCGAATGGTGATCGGGCGCCGTCACAAGGATGCTCATGCCGCCGTGGACGGGAGCGAGACGCGACACATGGAGCAGAATGCGCAGCAGCGTGTGCTGTGCCTCGACGTCACCGTTCAGGCTTGCCGCACCTTCCAAAGCCTTTCGGGAACGGCGCCAAGCTCGCGCATCCCGATGCGTGACGGGTCGTCAAGCGCCAGGAAGCGGCGGTCGAGCCGATCGCGGATGAAGGCCGCGAACACCCCGACCAACAGACCGGCGATGAGCCCACCGGCGAGGCTGACTGGCAAGGAGAGGCCCTTGGGAGACTTGGGAATCGGCGCTTCGCGAGTAATCGAGCCTGGGGCGACGTCGGTGTCGATACGCGACAGCTTGGTACTTGCCTCGTTGAGCCGATCGGACACTCCGTCGCGGTTCTGGCGCAGAACGCCCAGGTTCACGTCGGTTTCGGCGGTGGCGTTGATCTGGGTTTGAAGATCCTTGAGCTCCTGTTGGCTCTCCTCGATGACGCGATCGAGTTCGACCCGCTGAGCGTCGAGCACCGCCAGCCCGGCGGCTCGTCGGGCTTCCAGGTATGCCGTCGCGTAAGCGCCGGCCCCCTTCGCGGCCTGGGCGGCGTCGGCATCCTTGTAGGTGAAGTACAGCGCGTCGCCAAAGGCTTCGGGTTCGACCGATGTTGCGTTGCGGACACGCGCCGGATCGACGCCCAGCTTCGTCGCGGTCGCCGACATGATTTGTTCGGAGCGTGCCGTCACGATTTCGGTGTCGAGGTTGACCGTACGCGATCGTCCCCCACCAGGGGCGATCTCACCGGCGATGGGCTTGGTGATGACGGTTGTCGTCGCGACATACTGCCCTGGCTTGAGCAGCGACGCGGCGGCCCCGATAGCGAGCGCGCCCAGGACGATGGCGGCGATGAGGACTCGTCGACGCTTCAGGATTTTCGCGTATTGCCGCAGAATCTCGGGGCCTTCCGGATGGGAAGGTGCTGAAGACATCATTCGGTACCCACTTGAGCTGGACGAGGAAGAACGGGTGGGCGTGGCTGCCGACCACGCATGCCGGAGGTCAATCGGTCGAGCATGAGCACTTTTCGACGTCGCATGACCACGAGAGCGTACAACCCGGCGACAATGATGATGGCTGGAAACACGGTGTTGAATTCGGCACCGCGGACGATGCGGACCGCGAGGAGTGGAATTCCGACGGCTGCACAGCCGGCGATGACCGCGTTACGTAACGGGGGTCCCCAAGGGTGGATGCCGTGGCGGGCAACTTGGGCGAGGGGGATGAGGTTGGTCGCCAGAATGGCCACGGCCCACGCAATGGCCGCGCCGGTCATGCCATACCGCCGGTCGAGGGCCAGGTTGAGGCCGATGTTGAGGCCGAGAGCGATGAGGGTGTTGATCGTCGAAGCCCAACTCCGGCCGAGCATCAGCAACACGACATCGACCAGGCCGCACCCGCTGGCCACCAGCATCGTCAGACACAAGATGGTCAGTGCCGTGCCACCGCGCTCGAAACCGTCACCGAAGGCCCGCATCACGAACGGGGCGAAGGCCGCCATCGCCAGATACACGGGCCACGTCACGAGCACCGTCCAGGTGGTCGAGGCACCATAGAGCGAACGCACCTCGGCCGGGTCCCCGGCCAAGACGGCCTTGCGAAGTTGAGGCTGGACCATCTGCTGTACGGCGGTGGCGACAAACACGCCGGCGATCATGCATCGCGAGGCCGCACCGTAGATGGCGGCTTCCTTCAGCCCCACGGCGGCGGCCAGGAACAGGACGTCGAGACGCTGGACCAAGGCCTGAGCGCTGCGGGCAATGGCCCGGGGCCACGTGTAGGCGACAAAGGCGCTCGACGCGACGGGTTCGCCACCGGAATGGCGAGGAAGGCGACTGATCGCCACCAGACCCATCAGCGTCACGATCGCGAACGGGGCCGCCCAGGCGACCACCATGCCCACCGGTCCGCCGCCGGTGGCGGCGACGCCGATCATCATCACCACCTGCAGAATCGGCCGTAGAAAGCGGTCGAGGACCAGCGCGATGACCACACGATCGGCACCACGCAGCACGCCGAGCACGGCCTCGCCGAGGGGGCCGGCCAGTACGAGTAACGATGCCGCCTTGACGACGTCGGCGGCGCTGTCGGACGAAGTGCCCTTGCTGAGCAGGTCGCTGATCGGCCGGTTGGCCAAGGTGAGCGCGATCATGGCGACGACCCCGAGCACGGCGACGACGCCGAGCGACAGGCGCAGGATAGTTCGACGCGAACCCGCGTCGGCGGTCGGGAGCCGATACTGCAGCCCGGTATCGACGCCCAGTGATCCGACTCCCTGGACGATCGCGAACAGCGAGACGCCGACGAAGAACTGGCCGGCGCGTTCGGTCCCGAGGTGTTGGGCGGCGATGATGATCGTGGCAATCGTGGCAACGCCACTGACCCCGGCTCCGGCCAGGCCTTGCGCACTCCGCCGCCCGACGGTGGCAAGGCTGTCAGTCATGTCGCCTGAAATCGAAGTCGGTTCCCAACATCTCGACGAGCCGCTCATTCGACGCGCCGAGCCGCTCATTGAGGAATGCGACGCCGTCAGCATCGATCGGCGGGTAGCTGCGGGCGTTGTGCACCTCGTAGACGGCGGTGTGCTTACGCAGGCCGAGGAAGTCGAGCGTGCGCGGTAAGCGGTGTGCGGATCGGCGAACATCGCCTGGGCCGACAGGGCGAGCACCCGGTCCTGGCCGAAGGTGTCCCACAACCGCTGGATCTGGGCGCGCGTACTGGCCGCGGGCGGCATACGAGTGGTGCTGATGCGAGAAGCTCGTCGCCGCGGGGTCGGCCATCAACCGCGCCTCTTCGCCCTGCAGGCGGCCTTCTTCGGCGCGTAGAGCTTCGGCGAAATCGAGCGTCTCGTAGCTGCGGGCGCTCTCGTGGGCCCACTGGCTATGGGCGCGCTCGATCGGGTCGCGCAAGATCACGATGACGCGGGTCTCGGGGAGCGCAGCCTTGATCCGAGCCGGGACGGCCGGATGAAACATGTAGTACGGCGAACCCTCACCAACCGTGCGCGGCCCATTCCACAACGGAATCCGATCGGGATCGAGGGGGAAGTGGGCGCGGTACCACCCCATCGAGGCGGTCGCATTGGTATCGAAGTAGTGCACACCCTTACCGAGACGGACGGCTCCGACGTCGGGGTGCTGCACCAGATACCGGTACAGCGAGGTGGTGCCCGCCCGTTGAGCTCCGGCGATGACGAAGTTGGGCGTGAGCCGAAACGGCGCGGTGACCCGAGCGAGCGGGAATGTCGCCTGGCGGCCGACGGCGGCCAGTTTCTTGCGAGCGGGAGCGGGGATCTTCTTCAGCAGCGGGTTCATCGGGCGACCTCGGGGCGGGGGGCGGCCTGGGCGAGTTGCTCGCACCAGGCTGTCAGGTTGGGATTGGGGGATTCGAGCGCGTCGTGCTCGTAGCGGATGAGCATCTCGACGAGATACGCGTCGAACGTTGCGGCCCGCCCGGCCGGCTCGACGGTGGACAAGAGGCTGGGCAACGCGGCGCGGGTGGTGGTGATGGATTGAGCGACGGTCATGCCGCGGCGATGGACGGCGACCTGCATGGCGAAGTGGAGCCGATCGAACCCGATCGGGACCCCGGTTGCGAAACGCTCCCAGTCCCACACGGCGATGGTCGATGTGCCGGCCGACATGTTCCACGGCACGAAGTCTCCGTGCCACGAGCCGATCACCAGTGGTCGAGCGCCATGGTCGTTGACCAGGCGTTCCACGGCCGCGGTGGCCAGCGGCAACCCCGCGGCCCGTTGCGCCATCGCATCGGCGAGGTTGGCCTGGCCGAGCGATGCGGTCTCGGTTCCGGTCGCTCGGGCAATGGCGTCGGCGGCGTCGAGGTGGGTGAGCGGGTGCCGTGCGGCGCGGGCTCGCACCGGGCTGAGGGCGAGCCAGCTGACTCCGTCGACGATGCCGGTTCCGATGACGCGGGGGATCTGGACCGAGCCCAGTTGGCGGGTGGCCAAGTCGGTCAGGACCACTTTCTCATGGGCGAGCAGGGTTGTGGTCAGGTCGTTCCAGGCGAGCTTGGCGAAGGCGACGGTGCGACCGAAACGGTCGATGGCCTGCAGCACGGGCTTCTGGTTGGCCCGTGGAGGTCCGCAGAGGATCACGACGCGGTGGATCGGCAGTGTGAGTTCGTCACGCAACACGTCGATCATCGGGGTCTGGCCGGCGATGATGCCGACCTGCTCGTCGCGGCGGATCGCCGCCCGGCCGAGGAGGGCCGCGGTGCCGACGGCGTCGCGCGCCCGTCGGGTCCACGGACGGTCGAGGCTCCGGCGTCCCCCTGCGGCGACGATGGTGGCCAGCGACCACGGGAGGAGTTGATTGGCGGTTGCCGCGTTCGGGGCGGCCACGTACTTGTGGGCGGAGGCCCATCCGGTGACTGATGCGTCGGCCCCCCACGCCGCCTGGGAGATCGCCTGGATATGGGGCGAGAAGCTGGGGCTAGACGAGGACACGGGACACCTCGTCTCGGGGTTGCCAGCGGGATTTCTGGTCGGGCGGCCGGCAGGCCAGCCCGACGGCCACGAGGATGATCGGCAGCGACTGGGGGAGCAGGTTGTAGAAGAACATCTGCGCCGCGCCGACCATCACCGTCACCGACATCACGATCGAGAATCGATCGACGCGCCGAGCCGCGGCGATGATCGAGGCGACGGCCCACGCCAGATAGAGGGCGAGCCCGACGAAGCCGTGGGCAAACATCACCAAGAAGAACTGGCCGTGGGTGCCGATCGGTGGTGAGTACGGGTTTTTGGACGGCCGGGGGCCACCGTTTCCGAAGATCGGCGAGTCCTTGGCCCCCTCGAATGCCTCCTGATAGATGCCGGCGCGGGCGTCGGTGGATCGCTCGGACGAGAGCCGCTCCACCAACGTCGTCTTCAACGGAGTGGCGAGAATGACGATCGTCAAGGCGATACCGCCGACGATCATGGCGACGAGTACTGCCGGTCGCCCGCCGAAGACGGCTCGCACCGAGTAAATGATGGCGAACATCAGCAGGCTGATCCACAGGCCGCGGTTGACCGACTTGATCATCGGGATCATTGCCAGTACCAGCGCGGCGATCCCGATGTTCCGCCGTCGTTTGATCCCCGACATGACCCAGCTGAGTACGAAGAATGGGGTAAGCAGGCCCAGGTTGCCGCCCCACTCGTTGGTGAACGGGAACAGCGTCTTGGGTCGCACCACGCCGACGCCGAATTGGTCTTGCTGCTGGGCGAAGCCGGGGCGGATCATGTTCTTGACCAGCTCGTTCGACTTGATCCCGCCAGGGAGCACCATGCTGGCGAGCGTGTGAGGGATGTGGCCCTTGGGGAAGATCAGCCCGATGTAACCACCGATCACGGCCGCGATCCAGAACCAGGCGATCCAGTCGACGAACTTCTCGCGGGTCACCCGCCGTTCGTTGAAGACATAGATCGCCAGGGCGGCCGCGGTGAGCAGCGAGGTCGTGCGAAACCCGAACGCGAACAGCCGACTGGCCTTGTCGAGTTGGAAGATGGTGATCATTCCCCATGCGATGAAGGTGAGGAACAGACCGACGCTTGGCGGGATGATGAAGTTACGGCGCGTCAGCACCCAGATCCACAGCGGGACGGCCGCGACACACCACGAGAGGTCGCCAAAGCCCAGGGCCCACCACACCGGGTTGAGTGTGAACAGGGCGAAGACCATCCACCCTGGACGCAGCAGGGGTTGGTGCGTGGGGATCTGACCCACTCAGATCCCTCGGCCGGCCTTGTGGGCCAGCTTCAGGGCGGTGCCGGGCTTGATCGCCTTGGAGACGACGGCCAGTGCCACGGGCCAACGACGCTCGAGGGGCCAGCGGCCGAGTACTGCGCCAACCTCGCGGAGGCATTCCCTGCGGCGGTCGCCGATGGAGGCGAGGGCGAAGGCGACCTGGCCGCGGATGCGGGCTTCGGCCTTGCGGTGCTGGTGGAACTCGGGGTGCTTGTTGAGCAGGTAACGCTGCGCGTCGACGATCATCGACCACCGGTCGGAGAAGAACGACGCCTGATGCCAGCGCACCAACGTCAGCGGGTCGGCGATGCAACGCACGGTGGTGGCCTTGGCGGCCCGCAGCAGAAAGTCGTAGTCCTCGGAGTAGCCGCCCGGTATCTCCTCATCGACGAGGCCGATGATGTCGAGCAGGTCGCGGCGGAACAGGAACGACGAGGGATGGGCTTCGGTCGTGCGATCGTGCAGCAGGTGCTCGACCGACAGCGTCGCCACGGGAGACGGACGATCGTGGTTTTCGCCATCGTATGTCACCCGGATACCAGTCGTGACGAAGGCAGAGTCGGGATGGGCCCGTAACTCGTCGACCTGGCGGAGCAGTTTGCCTGGGAGCCACTCGTCGTCGTCGTCACAGAACGCCACGATTTCTCCGAACGAGTTGCCCATGCCGCAGTTGCGGGCGCCGGGCAAGCCGGGCCGTCGGCTGTTGGCGATCGCCGTCACCATGCGTCCGGGCGTGTCGACGTTACGGTTCGCATCGACCTCGGTCTGGTCGTAGACCACGGTGATGTCGATCGCGCCGGGTAGTCCTGCCCGAGGATTGCGTCGATTGCCTTGGTGAGCAGTTCCGGCCGATTGCGGGTGGCGATCACCACGGACACATCGGGGTAGGTGGACGGTTGAGTTGTCATCGGCAGAGCACCATTCTCAGGGGGAGGGTGAGGAGTTCGACGATCGCCTTCGGTGATCGTCCCATGGTCCGACGCCAGGAATCGTCGGTTCGGATGGTGACCGACCCGGACGCGAAGCGTACAGGATTGCCGGACACCGTGTGGTCGGTTGACAGCGAAACGTGAGACTGAGGCCATCGTGGGGAATAGACGCCCGTATCTGAGCTGACCAGGGCGTCTACCTGATCACTCAACTCATCGGGTCGGTTCGTGAACCGCTCATAGACGAGCCGCGAGGATCGGCGGCGGAACCCAGCGAGCATGAACAGCAGGTGGTGGCTTGTCCAACGGGAACCGGCATGCCACGGCCCGAGGCGCTCCATGTCTTGGGTGCCGTTCACCTCGGACCGCGGGACGACTTTGGCCCACGAGTTGGCGACGCCCCTAGGGTCGCGAACGACGTGCAGAAGACGGACATCGACGCCGGCTACGTGCCGGAGCAGGAACAGATACGACGGATGTTTCGACGAGTCGATCAGGACCTTGTCGATGCCGACCTCAGTGGCGATCGCGCCATAGAGGCGGGCGAGGTGAGCGGTGAACTGGTCGAGGGCGACGCGGAACTTCTTCGGGCCGAGGCGCGGCCAGATGAGAAAGGGGATGTATCGGTTGCGGTCGGCGGTGCGTTGCCAGTCGCGAATGGTTTCCCCGTCGAGGTAGTCCCAACCCCCGAAGGCGCGGGCGACGATGGCCGTCCATGTCGGACACTGGCGAATCGGCACGCCGCAACCGCACGGCTCGTTGCCGAGCACGCTGCGCTCCCAGAAGTGGACCATCTCGCCGAGCGCAACCATCTGATTCTCGCTGGCGAGAGCCCGTTCGATGAGGGTGGTGCCGCTACGGCCGACGGCGCCGATATAGACGAGGGGGATCATGGAATGCGTCGGAACAGCAATCGCTGGCGAAACGGGCGGGGCGCCAGTTTCTCCGCGACGAGTTCGCCGACGAGCGTACCGAACCGCAATGCTGCCGCGACGGAATCACCCGTTTCCGTGACCTTGGGGGCACGACCAGCGATCGCATTGCCAACATGCTCCACGAGTTGATCGACCGAGGAGATGAGAATGATGCGACCCTGCTGTGCTGTATGGGCACAGAACCTCATCTGGTGGTCATCAATGTGCTCGCCCTGGCGAGGATCGCGGGGGATGACGAGCGGCATATGCCCCGACTTGCGCACGGCGGAGATCGTGCCGGGGCCTCCGTGGCAGACGACCGCCGTGGCGGCCAACAGTTCGGCCTCCATGTCGACCGCGGTCATGAACTCGACGGCGGGGATGCTGTCGACCGCCGGGGTGCTGCCGCGCTGCAACACCACGTTGCTGGTGTCGAACTGTGCGCCGGCCTGGCTGACCCACTCGAGAAAGCGGGGGAAGGGGTGGTGGTCGGTGCCGACCGTTCCGAATATGCGATGAATCGTCACAGCAAGCGTCCGATCAGGGCCGATCCCGGGAACAGCCGGGCCTGGTTCTCGTCTTGTGTCACAAACAGGTCGGTCACCGGGGAGCAGAGCCGAGCCGTGAGCGTGCGGGTATCCATGCGGTCGATGACTTCGATGTAGACCGTGTGGGCGCCGTGGAGCTTGCCGAGCCAGAAGAACGGTACGGCGATGGCCGCGCCGGACGACACGATGACGTCGGGGCGCTCGCGGCGGATGATTCGCCACGACAACCGGATGTTGCGCAGCAGATTGGGAATGTTGCGAGTGGTCGGTGAGTAGCCCCACACGACGCGCTCATCGGCCAAGAGGCTCTCGGCATCGGGAAGTTGGAACGTGACCCACAGGCGGTCGTGCTGTTGCGACCAGGCTCCGAGCTGGAGGAGCTGGGCGAGATGCCCGCCGGCCGAGCCGACGAACATCACCCGGAGCTTCTCGGGCCGCTCGAGGAGGGCCTTGGCCGACATACGGCCATCGGTGGCGCCGCCGAGCTTGCGATGGGTTGAGCGAAGGTTCAACATGGGGACCTCAGAAAATCCGATGAGCGGAGGGTGAGATGACGACACTGTTCGTGAAGTTGTAGCACGTTTCGTCGACCTCACTGGCCTTGCGTTGGACGCTGTGTGCTGTGATCACACATTCTGTACGTCTGGGTGGCTGAATGATGACGAAAGAATCGATCTTCTTGACTCATTTCAGAAGAATCTCTCCCAAAATGCTGCGTGTTGCACTTGTTGACGCGCTGAGCGCCGTTTTCTGGCGAGAACTTGATGATTGTGTCCTGAAATTCCCACAACATGTGCGTAAATTCGAGCGGAGCTGACGGAGGGTGGGCTTGAATTGAACTAAGCGGCGTTCACGACGACGCGTACGCGCCGGTTGAATCGATCGACGACCACGAGGTCTCCATTGGGAAGGGCGGCCGCCGAGGTGAAGCGGTTGCCCATGGCGTAGGCGGCGAGGTCACCATCACCAGAGAACCCGGCGGTGCCGACACCGACCGATGTCGAGATGATTCCGTCGGCGTTGACGTAGCGCACGCGGTTGTTGTTCATGTCGCAGATGAAGTAACCACCCGAGGCCCGCATGATCAGACAGACCGGCTTGTGCAGGTCGGCCAACGTCGCCGGCCCGCCATCGCCGCCCCCGGTCGTCAGGCCGGTGCCGGCGACGGTCTGAATGATGCCGTTGGCGTCGACGAGCCGAACCCGGCTGTTGTCGTAGTCGGCGATCAGGAGCCCCTCGGGGCTCACGGCAACGCTGTACGGGTTGAACAGACGGGCCGTGGTGGCGGTGATGCCATCGCCGTTGTAGCCCGATACCCCGGTGCCGGCCACCGTGGTGATGATGCCGTTGATGGCCACCTTGCGAATGCGGTGGTTCGACCGGTCGGCGATGAACATGTTGCCGGCGGCGTCCCAGGTCACGTCGTACGGGCTGGCCAACTTGGCTGCGGTGGCGGGGCCGCCGTCGCCGGTGAACCCGCCCGAGCCGGTGCCGGCGATCGTGGTGATGATGCCGTTGGCGTCGACCCGGCGAATCTTGTGATTGCCGGTGTCGACGATAACGACCAGGCCATTGGGGTCGATGCGGACTCGGGACGGGGTCTTCAAGAGCGCAGCCGAAGCTGGCCCGCCATCGCCCGACGAACCGGCGGTACTGGTGCCGGCGAAGGCGTTGATCGTGCCTGATGGGGTGACGTAGCGCACCTTGTTAGCCCCGAACTCGGCGACGAAGAACCCGCCCTGGGCGTCGGCGGCGACCCCGAACGGATCGTTGAGCCCCGCCGCGGTGGCGACGCCACCCGTACCGCTCGAGGTGGCCGAGCCGTTGCCGGCGACGGTCGAGATGATGCCATTGCCGCAGCCGTAGACCGACCAGCGCACGGCACGGTCGAACATCGCCGTCATCTGGCTCGTCCACTTGGCCAACGACGTCTTCTCAGCAGGGAAGCCGATTCGGCAAGCCGAGGCGGTGGAACCATCAGCCAGGAGCGCGCCGGGAAGATAGACGAACTCGCTCGGCTTCGGCCCGCCTGGGGCGGCGACGGTGCTGATCACCGTGGCTGCCGCACCCGGAACGCCCCAGGTGATCGGACGAGCCGACGACACGACGGGCACGGTGCCAACCTGCGGGCTGATCAGCGGATGGAGCGGGCTTGCCACGGCGACCGACGTGGTGGTGACGACGCCCTGATCGGCCACCGAGGTGAGGCCCATCTCGTCGTAGAGCGTCTGGGTGCCCGTCATCACCGACGAGGGAACCTGGGCAAATTTGGTACCGACCTTGAGCGGGTCGCTCGTCGCCGAGAGGTAGACGAGCAGCTTGCCAGTGGCGTCGGCCGCGGTGGCGACGTCGTCGTCGATGTAGACCGGCAGGAAGCCAAGCTGGCCGAGTCGGGTGTGGAGCTTGACATCGGCTGAGCTCACCGTGGTCGCGTTGCCGACGACCAGCAGCACCTCACCGCCGTTGAGGGGGCGCGACACCGTCACCGAGGTCGTGTGCCGTTGAATGTCGGCCACCCCGTTGAGGACGTAGTTCATCCTGAACTGGTTGCTGATCGTGTCGCCGATCTGACCCGAGACCACGCCGTCGTACATGCACTGGTACATCCCGTACGGTGCGATGGTGCGCGGGGCCACGCACGTTCCCTGGCCGTTGAGGTCACCGTGGAGGGTGCTGACCAACGACGTCACGTCCATCGGGACGAGTTCGTTGTCGTTCCACATCGTCACGCTCCAGCGCACCGAACTCGACGGGAACGGGGCCGTGATCGGGCCGACGACGGAGCGGATATCGGCCCCCTTGTAGGCGGTGAGTGAGCGCAGCGTCGTGTGGTCGGTGATCGTGATTGGCTGGCCGTCGTCGGCGGCGATCGTGGTGGAGGCGATCGTCAGTGTGCCGTTGGCCAGTGCCGGAACGGTCTGGGTATACGAGCAGGCGAACGTCGATGCCGCGGCGATGGCGGTCGGCACGCAGGTGCCCTGGCCCGTGACGTCTCCGCTCAACGAGTCGGTGAACGTATTGAGGGTCAACGGTGTCGTGCCCGGGTTCGTGACACTCAACGTCACGGTCACCGTGTCGCCGGCCGCCAACACCATGTGATGATCGATGGTGCGCCGCAGCCACGGGCCGCTCGGCCACGTGAACTGAGCAACCCGGCCGTGCGGCACACCGCTCACCGCAGTGTTGTCGCCGCCGACGAACAGGCCCGAGGGTTCGGCCTCCAAGACGAGGATGCCGCGGAATCCATTGGCCGGCGCGTTCCACGACAGGGCGTGGCCGTTGGCCGGATGGAGCGCTCCGAGCTGGAAGCGGCTGTCGGTTTGATGTTCCCAATCGAGGAAGCGGAAGTGGCCGCCGACGTAGACCGCGTCGGTGGTGGCGGCTACCGACTCGATGGTGTCGCCGAGGCGAGCGGTCCAGATCGGCAGGGTGTCCGCGGTTGGCGTGGCATCGAAGGCGTTGGCCGAATCGCAGGCCGGGTAGAAGAGGTGACCCGACGAGACGATGTACAACCTGGTGCCATCGGGGGAGTAGGTCACGTCGCGCATCCAGCCGACGCGACCGCCTGCGCAGGGCTGGGTATAGATCGGTGTTGACCAGTTGGTCACCGCGGCGGTCGAACTATCAGAGACGTCGAGCACGGTCGCCAACGGCCGGGGGGCGCCCTCGACGGTGAGGAAGTTGCCGATGATGGCGAGGCGGGTGTTGTCGGGGCTGAGTGCCATTGCCCGCACGCCACCCTCGCTGGCGTCGTTGGTCGGGTTGGTCAGATCGACCTGGTAGCCCGGGAGCACGGCCCCCGAGGTGGCGTCGACTCCGACGAACCGCTCGGTCGGCAGGCCGTTCGTGAACCGGAAGTTGCCACCGACGAAGACGCGGCTGCCATCGGGATGGACGACGATCTCTTTGACGTAGGCATCGGTGGACGTGGTGAACGCGGAGATCCGGCTGCCATCGGCGATCGACAGCTTGGCAATACGGTTCACCGTGCTGCCATTCACCGTGGTGAAATCACCGCCGACGTACACCGACATGCCGTCAACGGCCCCGTCGAGGGCCCGCACCGTGTTGTTCACCTGCGGGTTGAAGTTGAGATCGAGCGCACCGGTCGTCTTGTCCCAAGCGGCGAGGTAGGAGCGGGCGACCGTTCCGTAATCCGAGAAGTCGCCGCCGACCAGCAGGGAAGTGCCGACAAGGGCGATGGTCCGCACCGAGCTGCCGTCGAGGGCCGGACGGGCCAATGACAGCGGCAGCGCCGGAGCCGGAACGACGCTGGTCACGGCGAGGGTCGACAGGTTGATCTTGGCCAGCGTGCGGGGCACGGTCTTTTCGGGCGTGAGCACGAAGTTGCCGCCGAGGTAGGCACTGCCGGCACCGTCGAGGGTGATGTCGAACACGGTGCCGGTCATCGTCAACGGGGCGATCGCCGAGGCGCCGGTGGTGGTGTTGACTGCGGCGAACCCGTTGACGTTGGTGGTGCCCAGGCGGGTGAAGTCTCCGCCGAGGTAGAGCGTGGCCCCATCGGGCGAGACCGCCAGCGATCGCACCGTGCCATTCGGCCCGGCGGGTACCAGCGGGTTCAGCGCTCCGGTGGCGGCGTCGACGACGGCGAGGCGGGTGCGGTTGATGTTGTTGACCCGGGTGAACTCGCCGGCTAGCCACAGGTTCGAGCCGACCACGGCGAGGTCGCGCACGGCGAGGTTGACGATGCCGGGGACGAACGTCGGGTCGAGCACTCCGGTGAGCGGATCGACGGCGGCGAGACGCCGCACATTGGTGTTGCCGGCGAACGCGGTGAAGTCGCCGCCGACGTAGAGGCGAGACCCGTCAGCGTTGGGGGCGACGACGAACAACGAGCTGTTCGGACCTCCGCCCCACGCTTTGACGCCGTTGACGTCGAGCGCGGCGAGTCCGATGGTGGGGGTGCTGTTGACACTGGTGAAGGCTCCGGCGACCACGACGTTCACACCGCTGACGACGATGCTGCGCACCGGGGCATCGAGCACCGGGGCGAACGCCGGGTCGACGGTGAAGTTGGCGAGGATGTGGGCGACGTGGGTGCGGGCCTGGCCGCCGACAGAGGTGAAGTTGCCCCCGATCCAGTAGCCGCCGCCACCGTCGGCGACGGCGGTGAGGACCGAACCGACCACTTCGGGGAACCCGGCCGTGAAGTTGCCAGCGGTAAGATCGACGACGCCGGCCGCGCCGCGGATGGCGGGGCCCACTCCGGTGAATGTGCCGCCGGCGACGATGCGATTGCCGACTTCGGTGATTGCCCGCACCTCGCCATCGGTGAATTGAAGGGCCTTGTCGACCGGACGATCTGCCACCACGCCCGAGATGGCCGGTGATGCCGCAGCCCTCGCCGACCCCGAACCCGGCGACGTCGTCAACGCGAGGCCGCCGATCAGCGTCGCAGTGCCGACCACGATGCCGATGCTGCGCCGAGTGTCGAGCGGGAGTCGGGTCACCGCCGGGCGCCAACCGCGGAGAGAGATGACACTGCGTGGGTTCATGATGTAAGTATCTACGTCCCAGTGGTCACCGCATGGTGCAAATCACGAGGATCTTGACGGAGAATGAGAGTTTTGAGCCTTTTGACCTCAATGGGTGACTACGCATTCGCATCGAGCGGCCACTCTCTGGGGCATTGGTCGACACCGCTTTCGTCGACAACTCTGCGAGCAGGTTGTCGACCAGGAGCACGTCATACGATCGCCAGGTGCATCCACGATTGACCACTCGCTGGTGCGAACTTGCCGGCGTCGAGACCCCCATTGTTCAGACCGGGATGGGCTGGGTCGCTGGACCCCGGTTGGTGTCGGCGACGGCCGAGGCCGGCGCGCTCGGCATTCTCGCCTCGGCAACGATGGACTTTGCCCAACTCACTGCGGCCGTGACCGCGGTCAAGGCCCGCACGAGCAGGCCGTTCGGGGTCAATCTGCGAGCCGACTCCGCCGACATCAACGAGCGCATCGCCCTGTTGATCGACCAGCAGGTTCGGGTGGCCTCGTTCGCCCAGGCGCCCAAGGAGGCGTTGATCTCTCGATTGCGCGATGCCGGAGTGCTGGTGGTGCCGTCGATCGGGGCCAAGCGACACGCCGAGAAGGTCATTGCCTGGGGCGTCGACGCGGTCCTCGTCCAAGGGGGCGAGGGCGGCGGGCACACCGGGTCGGTACCGACCAGTGTCCTGCTCCCGCAGGTCGTCGACGCGGTTGCCGGACGGGTGCCGGTGCTGGCCGCCGGGGGGTTCTTCGATGGGCGCGGGCTCGTCGCCGCGCTGGCCTATGGGGCCGACGGTATTGCGATGGGTACCCGGTTCCTGCTGACGAGCGACTCGGCCGTTCCCGACTCAGTCAAGCAGTACTACCTCGGCAAGGCGGTGGCCGACACGGTGGTCACCAAGCAGGTCGACGGCGTCCCCCACCGGGTGCTGTCGACCCCACTGGTCGATGAGCTCGAATCCGGCCGAGGGCGGGTACTGGCGCTGCCGCGGGCGCTGCTCAACGCCCACCGGTTCCGTCGGATGACCGGGTTGCGGTTGCGTTCGATGCTCACCGAGGGCCTGGCGATGCGCAAGTCAATGGGGCTCTCGTGGACTCAGATGGTCATGGCGGCCAACACACCGATGCTGCTCAAGGCGGCGCTCGTCGATGGTGAGGTGGGTGGCGGTGTGATGGCGTCGGGCCAGGTCGTCGGAGTGATCGACGATCTGCCATCGTGCCGGGAACTGGTCGAGCGGATTGTTGCCGAGGCCACCGAGGTATTGGAGAGACTGACGAAATGACTGTTCATGCCCGGGAGCTGCGCCCCCGAACCCCATCGGTGTCAGACTCGCTGGCGCCCGCGCTGACAACCGGTCCCGAGCAGAGCTCGTGACCGTGCCGACTATTTTGGAGGGCGCCGATGCCGTGCGCACCGCGGTCGGGAGCCATCTCGGGTACAGCGACTTGATCACCGTCACCCAGGAGCAGATCAACCTGTTTGCCGAGGCGACGGGCGACCACCAGTGGATCCACGTCGACGTCGCCCAGGCCACCGCCGGGCCGTTCGGCGCGCCGATCGCTCACGGGTATCTGACGTTGTCGTTGTCGAACCTGTTCCTACCGCAGATCGTCGAGGTGCGCGGTGCGTCGCTCGGGGTCAACTACGGCGTCGACAAGGTGCGGTTTCCGGCGCCGGTACCCGTCGGTTCCCGGCTGAGAGGTGGGGCCGAGTTGATCGAGGCGACCGACGTGAACGACTGGTTGCAAACGCTGATTCGTATCACCATCGAGCGGGAAGGTGGCGCCAAACCGGTGTGCATCATCGACTCGATCTCACGTTGGAGGTTCTGAGATGTCGGTGCTCAACATGTTCCGAGTCGATGGCAAGGTGGCGTTCGTCAATGGTGCCGGCCGCGGGATCGGGGCCGCGTCGGCCATCGCCTTGGCCGAGGCCGGGGCCGATGTCGCCATCCGTGCTCGAACCGTCGGCCAACTCGACGACGTTGCCGAGGCGATCCGCGCTCATGGCCGCCGGGCGTTGGTGGTGGTCGCCGACGATTCGGTGCAAGACGATGATCTGTCGGCCTTGGACCGGGCGGTCGACGAGTTCGGCCGACTCGACATCTTGGTCAACGTGGTCGGTGGGGCGATGCCCGGGCCGTTCATGCGGGCGCGAGATCGTGACTTTGAGCAGGCATTTCAGTTCAATGTGATGACGGCAATCCGTCTGGTTCGAGCCGCGGTGCCGCACTTGTTGGCGACGGGCGACGGTTCGGTGATCAACATCACGACCGCGGCGGCCCACATGGTGGGGCGTGGCTACACGTTGTACGGAACGGTGAAAGCCGCGCTCGACCACGCGACGCCGCCTGTTGGCGGCCGATCTGTGTCCGAAGATTCGGGTCAACGCGGTGGCCCCGGGGGCGATCCTCACCGACGCGTTGGCGATGGTGATGGGCAACGACGAGATCCGACAGTCGATGGAACGGCTCACCCCGCTGCGGCGGATCGGTACCCCCGACGAGATCGCCGCCGCGGTGCTGTATCTCGCGTCGCCGGCGGGTGGATTCCTCACCGGCAAGATCATCGAGGTCGACGGTGGTACCCAGGTTCCGGCGTTCGAGTTTCCGATTCCCGATTTGTAGCCCGCCGTGGCCGGCTACTTGCGGGCGACCATACGGGACAGGCGGGGCAGTAGACCGGGGAGATCGGGGGCGCAGATCTCGGGGAGCTTGCGCACCGGCCACCAGGCAACCGGCCGCCCCTCCTCGGGGGTGAGTTTGACCGATCGCATCGAGCGGAAGACATAGCCGACCCCC
The DNA here is from genome assembly GCA_963847945.1 of uncultured Actinomycetes bacterium. Taxonomy (GTDB): domain Bacteria; phylum Actinomycetota; class Acidimicrobiia; order Acidimicrobiales; family Ilumatobacteraceae; genus JANMJD01. The sequence goes on along the minus strand of CAWKBX010000015.1, from coordinate 820,232 downwards.
CAGTGGAGGTGGTCGGGGCCGTCGTCGGTCGCCGGCATCTCGACGCAACTGACGACCATCGGGTCGTTGACGATCGGGTTCAGGTCGAGCCCGGTTTCCTCGGCGAGTTCACGGATGGCGGCGTCACGGCAGGTTTCGTCGGCTTCCACATGGCCGCCGGGACAGGCCCATCCGAGCACCGGGTGGCGCACGAGCAGTGCGTGGTCGCCACCCTCGTCGAAGACCCAGGCGGTGGCGGTCAACTGGCCGGAACGACCTGGTTTGCCTTCGAGCAGGTCGGCGAGTTCGTTGGGTTCGGTGCGATACGACAGCGGGGCCTTGCGGACGATGGCGGCGAACGCCTTGTCGGCGGGGGCGAGGGGAAGTTCGATGGTGTTGTCGGGATGGCCCACTAGCGGGCTCGCTCGCCGGTGATGAAGCCCATCGCCTCGGAGCGTGAGCGGGCGTCGTCGCGGAAACGGCCGCGCACGGCCGAGGTGACCGTCATGGCACCGGGTTTTTGCACGCCGCGCATCGACATACACAGGTGCTCGGCCTCGATGACGACGAGCACGCCGTGCGGATCGAGGGCGGCGACCATCGCTTCGGCGATCTGTGTAGTGAGGCGCTCTTGCACCTGGGGGCGCTTGGCGTAGCCGTCGACCAGGCGGGCCAGCTTTGACAAGCCGGTGATGCGACCCTGTGGCCCGGGGATGTACGCGACGTGGGCCTTGCCGAGGAACGGCACCAGGTGGTGCTCGCACATCGAGGCGAACGGAATGTCCCGGACCATCACCATCTCGTCGTGCTCCGCCTCGAAAGTGACGCTGAGGTGGCGGGCGGGGTCTTCATGGAGTCCCTGCATCACCTCGGCGTACATGCGAGCGACCCGTGACGGCGTATTGAGGAGGCCGTCGCGAGAGGGGTCTTCGCCGATCGCGGCGAGGATCTCGGCGACCGCCGCCTCGATGCGAGGGAGGTCGACCGATGTGACCGATGTGACCGATTGAGAGGAGAGGTTCGTAGGCGCCATTCCATCGCATCTTCGCTGCCCGATGGGTGACTCGCAACCTGGTTGAGGGAACGGCCTCGGAAGCGTCGCCGGAATCGTTCGACTCAGCGTCACCCGATGTCACCAAAAGTGTTGAACGAATGTCGAAGCGATGACTTTCTTGCTGAAATTCTCAGCTGGTCCTCAGAAATACTTGCGTTCCGTCAGAACTCATTCTATTTTTCGCGATTGCGAGGTGAACAGTCGGTGTACGCCGCGTGGTTAACCTTTGGAGGGCGTCGTGGGCAGAGGGTATCGAGGGGCGCGATTCGTCACGATCGGCATCGCTGTCGGCATCTCGACGGCGATGATCTCAACGGCCAACATGACGGTTCGACCGGCATCTGCGGGTGTCGGAGGGGGTGTCGACTTCACCACCGTCGCGTTTGATCCGGCGCACTTCTCGCATCCGACGGTGATCGACAACGAGTTCCTGCCGTTGATTCCCGGCCATCAGATCGTGCTCGAGGGCGTGGCCGATCGTGGTCGTGGCGGCCCGACGGCACACAAGGTGATTTTCACGGTGACTGACTTGACCAAGGTCGTCGCCGGGGTACGTACGGTCGTCGTTTGGGATCAGGACATCAACGTCGGCGACCTCAGCGAGTCGGAGTTGGCCCTGTTCGCGCAGGACGACGATGGGAACGTCTGGAACCTTGGTGAGTATCCCGAGGAAATGAAGAGCGGCGTGATCACAGGGGCTCCCAGCACGTGGCTGCACGGCACACGAACGAATTCCACGTTTGCCTTGACGTGTGGCGGTATCCACGTCCACCGTGCTCCGGTACCCGGTTCCCCGATCTACCTCGCCGGTGACGCTCCGTCGATCGACTTCCTCGATGTCGCCCAGGTGGAGAGCCTGTCGGCGTCGAAATGTGCTGGCGCAGTGTGCGACGACCAACTGCTGTATGTCCGTGAATGGGACCCGCTTGCCCAGCCCGACGATGGCTACCAATTGAAGTACTACCAGCGCAATACCGGTTTGTTCCGGGTCGATCCTGAGGGCGGAGTCGAGCAGGAGACACTGGTTCGAACTGCGCTCAACGTGCTCTCTCCCAGCCAGTTGGCCGCCGCTCGCACGGCAGCGGTGGCAATTGACAATCGAGCCGTCGCCAAGTCGTCGTCGGTTTGGTACAGGTCGACGAAGGTCGCGCAGGCCACCGCGCCCGGCGCGCCGACAGCCGTGGCGGCTGTCGTCGAGGGGGCGGCAGCCAAGATCTCGTGGGCGCCACCCCTGTCCGATGGCGGTGCTGTCGTCACCGGATACACCGTGACTGCCACGCCGGGCGGTGCCGTTCGCTCCACCTCGTCGACCAATGTCGTCTTTGATGGACTGACGTCGGGCGTCGAGTATCGCTTTGCGGTGTCGGCCAGCAACGTTGCCGGCGGCGGGCCCTCGTCGACATCGAACGCCGTCATCATCCCGGTCGTTGCGCCGCCACCTCCGCTTCCACCCGCGAGGTTGGGTTTCTCGGCGGTGGAGCCGGGTCGGTTGGTCGATTCTCGGGCACCGGGAGGTCGCACGATCGACGGTGTGCTGGCCGCAGTCGGCCTGCGCGACGCCGGATCGGTGACCGAGGTGGTGGTTGCGGGCCGAGGCGGTGTGCCGGCCGACGCTGCGGCGGCCGAGCTGAATTTGACCGTCGTGGGGGCCAAGGCCGCGGGTTACGTGACGGTGTGGCCGTGCGGCAGCGACAAGCCGAACGCATCGAACGTGAACTTCGCCGCCGGCGCGACGGTGGCCAACTCGGTGCTGGTCAAGGTCGGAGCGGGCGGCAAGGTGTGCGTGTTCCTCGAGGCGGCGACCGACCTGATTGTCGATGTGGCCGGGTACTTCCCCGACGGAGCGTCGTTCGTGGCGATCGAACCCGCCCGATTTGTCGACACCCGCACAGGGGGCCGAACGGCCGACGGTGTTTTCGCGGCCGTGGGTGCTCGGACGGCGGGCTCGATCACGGACATCGCGGTAGGCGGCCGTTCGGGCGTGCCGCCGACGGCCTCGGCGGTGGCGTTGAATCTGACGGTGACGGGGGCCCAGGCGGCGGGATATCTCACCGTTTGGCCGTGCGGTGACGAGATGCCCAATGTCTCGAACCTGAACTTCGCGGCCGGGGCGACCGTGGCCAACTCGGCGCTCGTCAAGCTGGGGGAGGACGCCAGGGTGTGCGTCTACTCCGAGGCGGCGACCGATCTGATCGTCGACGTGACCGGCTACTTCCCGCCCGGCGTCTCGACAGAGTTCACCGCGATGCGGCCCGGTCGCATCGTCGACACCCGCAAACCCGGCGGTCGCACGATCGACGGTGTCCTGGCAGCCACCGGCGCGCGGCAGGCCGGTGCGACCACCGAGGTTCTCGTGGGCGGCCGGGCCGGGGTAGCGACCGACGTCGTTGCCGTCAGTCTCAACCTGACGGTCACGGGCGCGGCGAATGCCGGGTACCTCACGGTGTGGCCGTGCGGCACCGAGATCCCCAACGCGTCGAATCTGAACTTCGCGGCCGGGGCGACCGTGGCCAACTCCGCGTTGGTCCGCGCCGGTAGCGGCGGCAAGGTCTGCGTGTTCACCGAAGCGACCACCGACCTCATCGTCGACGTCACGGGGTACTTCACGGCCTGAAACTGCCGTGTCGGTTGGTGTGCCACGGCATACCGGCGAGCGATGGGCGATGGGCGCCGGGGTGAGGTTCGGCCCGGGTTGGGCTAGCGGGGTCGCGATACCCTGCTCGAATGCCCGCTCTCGACGTCGTCATGTCGTCGTGACGGTGGGGGAGCAACCCGCCCGGCAGACAGTTCCGGCGGCCGTCCGCGACGTCACGCGGCCGGTGGCAAAGGCGGGGTCGTTTGCGGTGTTGCGGCATCGGCAGTTTGCGGCGTTCTTCGTGGCGGCGTCGATTTCGAACGGGGCGAGTTGGATGCAACTCGTCGCGGTGCCGGCGTTGTTGTTCGACCTGACGGGGCGGGCGACGTGGCTGGGGTATGTGTCGATGGCGGCGTTGTTGCCAGCGGTGATGCTGACGCCGTATGCCGGGGTGATCGCCGACCGCCGGTCGCGCCGCGCGATCCTGATCGTCACCCAGTCGGTGCAGATGGCCTGCACCGCCGGGATGTGGGTGCTGTACATCGCCGGCACGATCACGCCCTGGCGGATCATCGGCCTCACGTTTATCGGCGGCATCGCCACCGGTTTTCAGACCAGCGCCTGGCAGTCATTCGTACCGTCGCTGGTGCCGCCGGCCGACATGCTTCACGCCGTCAAGCTCAACTCCATCCAGTACACGCTGGCCCGGGCGATTGGGCCGGCGACGGCAGGAATCGTGGTCCACCAGTGGGGTGTCGGCGCGGCCATCTTCGTCAACATGGTCACATATCCGCTGGTCATCGCAGTGTTGTTGGTCTGTCGGCCGCGGCGAACACCGACTACCGGGCCACGCGAGTCGATTGGTCAGGCGCTGATCGGCGGGGCAAAGTACGTGTTGAGTCGGCCGCCCCTGCGGTTGGCCGTGTGCATCGCCCTCGCCTCGGCGATGTGCGCCCAGGCGCTGCAGCACGTCGCTCCAGCCGTCGCCGAACGGGTCCTCGGTCGCCGCAGCACCGACAACGCCGGGCTGCTCACGGCGCTTGGGGTGGGCGCACTTATCGCCTCGACGGCGTCGGCGATGGTCGGCGACCGGGTGCGCCGCTCGCAACAGCTGATGTTCGGCCTGTCGATGTACGCAGTCTCGATGATCATGTTGGCGATCACGTCGAATTACCGCGTCGGTCAACTCGCCTACGTCGTCTCGGGCCTCGGCCACTTGACCGTCGCCGTCGCCCTCAACACTCTGATGCAGGGAGCGGTGCCCGATGCGATGCGGGGCCGAGCGGTGTCATTCCATCTGCTTGGCATCATCGGCGGCATCCCGATCGGTACGTTCGCCATGGGCCGCCTCGGCGACGCCTTCGGTATGCGCACCGTGTTGGTGGTCGACGCGGTGGTGTTCGTCAGTCTGCTGGCGCTGGTGACGGCGAAGGGTTGGTTGCAGATGACGAACGTGGCGGCCGTCCCATCCGCATCGTCCGCAGATTGAGCCGCTTGCCGGTGCGCTCGTCGACGACGACCGGTCGAATCACCTCACCGGTCTCCCGGTCCTTCAACACCACGGGCGGCTCGTCGCCGTCAGGCCACAGCCAATCGCTGCCCCAGCGCCACATCGCCGCCAGTACATCCCAGAACGCGAGGCCCTTCGGAGTGAGCCGGTACTCGTAGCGGACCGGTCGCTCCTGGTACGCGACGCGCTCCAACATCCCCTCGTCGCACAGCCGTTTCAGCCGGGTAGTGAGCACGGCCCGAGGGGCGTCGAGCGCAGCCTGGATGTCGTCGAACCGCCGTTTGCCGGAAAACGCCTCGCGCATGACCAGGGGCGTCCACCAGTCGCCGATCAGGTCGGTCGTGCGGGCGATCGGGCAGGGCCACTCATCGAATCGGGTTCGACGCATCGATACTCACGCCCCGGCGGGCGCGACCCGTTCGAGGCGCGCCGGAATATGTTTGTGATGCGGGGTGCCGGCGAACCAATCGCGGTCGTCGGCCGAGGTGAGCTCGTTGGGGGCAATGCCGACGGCGTCGCTCGACGTCCCCAACCCGAACCCGTTGGGCAGCGAGATGTGCCCGGCGAGCATCACATCGGTCACTTCGACGGTCGCGACCGCCGAGCCTCGCTTGGTGGTCACCCGCGCCCGGTCGCCGTTCGTGAGTCCGAGCGCGACGGCGTCGGCGGGGGAGAGTCGCAATGCACCCTGGGTATCCTTCTTGCGCCACGCCGGATCGCGAAAGATCGTATTCGCCGTCGAGGATCGCCGCTCCCCAGCCGACAGCACCAACGGATACTCGGGGTGGGCCGACGCCGGTGACGCAGCCAGGCCGTCGAACTCGTCGAGTAGCCGCGGGATCGCCAGCGAGATGCGCTGATCAGGGGTTTCGAGGCGCTTCATCGTCTCGTCGTAGTCATCGACCGTGAACGTGATGCCCGATGGGTTGGCGACGATCGCGTCGAAGAGGGCGTCACCCAACGCCAGGCCTTCACCCGCGATCCCGGCGCGGCGGATGGAGTCGGCGTACGCCGCGGCGCACCGGTGGGCGAGCCCCCACACTGCGGCTGCTCCCGCCGCGTCGATACCTTCGGGGGTGGTCAGCGTCGGCCCGAGGGTTTCGTAGAGGATGACCGCGGCGAGCTTCCCCAACTCGGGCCGTTCCATCCCGAGGGTGAGGAAGGCCGCGGTGTAGGCATCGCGGCCGACCCGGGCGGCGGCCCGTAGCGGGGCGAGGTCGTCGTCGGTATAGGCCCCCAGGGCGCGGCAGAGGCGCGAGTGGATCTCGTATTCGGGCAACGTGCCAGCCATCGGGGCGAACACCGGTCGGCGAAGGTGGAAGAAGTTGTGGGGGAATTCGAGGTTGAAGAACGTGCACTCCCACTTCTCGAACTGTGACGCGGCGGGCAGCACGTAGTCGGCCTCGCGGGCCGTCTCGGTGAGGGCCACATCGATGACGACGACCAGATCGAGCGAGCGCAGTGCCTCGCGCATTCGTTGGCTATCGGCGATCGAGTGGACCGGGTTGCCTGATTCGACCAACAGGGCGCGGAACCGGTCGGGGTGGTTGCCGAGGATCTCATCGGGGATGATGTTGCAGGGCACCAGGCCGGTGACCAGCCGATGCCCGGTGACCGGCGTCGACGGCTCGCCGCGGCCCGGCTTGCCATCGCCACCCCCGCCGCCGCCGCAGGGAGGCGAAACGCGTGTGCAGGTTCATCCCACCCGGTACGCCGAAGTTGCCCGTGAGCAGGAACACGAGCTTCTCGAGATAGCTGTTCAAGGTGGAGTGGGGGGCGTGCTGAATGCCAAGGTCTTCGAAGATCGACACTCCGCCGGTCGCTGCGCCGATGACTGCGGCGGCGTGGCGCACCGAAGCCTCCGGCACCCCGGCGCGACCGCACGAGGCGGCGATGTCGACGGCGCGGATGTGGTCGAGCAATTCATCGAGGCCGCTGGTGTGTTCGGCGAGCCAGCGGTCGGCCAAATGACCGTCTTCGACGAGGATCGCGAGCAGCGCAGCCAACAGGTGGGCGTCGCCGCCGGGCGACGGGCGCAGATGGATGTCGGCCAGATCGGCCGATTCGGTACGGCGCGGGTCGACGACGATCATCGTGCGTTTCGGGTCGTTGGCGACTTCCTTCAGGATGCGTCGGGCCTGGGGGAATCCGTGGGACTGCCAGGGATTTTTGCCCCAGAAGACGAGGACTTCGGCACGTTCGTAGTCGCCGGTCGTATGGCAGCGGGAACGACCGAACAACTGCCCGTCGACCCAGAACTCACCGGTCTTCTCCTGGGCCAGGGCGTTGGATGTATAGCGAATACCGAGCGCGGCTCGGGTGGCACCGCCGTAGCCGCCGCCGAGGTGGTTGCCTTGCCCGCCTCCGCCGTAGAACAGGATCTTGTCGCCACCGTGCTCGGCAATCACCTCACCGAACCGAGCGGCGACTTCGGCAATCGCCGTGTCCCAATCGATCTCCTCGAAGGTGCCGTCGGGGCGGCGGCGCAATGGGGTGGTCAGGCGATGCGAGCCGTTCTGGTAGTGGTCGAGGCGCAGCGCCTTCTCGCAGGTGTAGCCCTGGGACCCGGGGTGCGCCTTGTCACCGCGCACCCGGGCGATGGTCGGGCCGTCGACGCGTACCTCGACGCCGCAGTTGATGGAGCAGAGAATGCATGCCGTCTGCTGCCACCCAGTGGTGCTGTCGCTCATCGGAGCCTCCGGAATTCGCGGGAGAAGGTTCAACAAGCGAACTTACCACAGCCGTCGAGGTCGACTACACCGGACGGGTCGACTACACCGGACGGGTCGATGACACCCGGAAGGTCAGCCTCCGGAGGCGAGGTCCATCGTCCAGTACGACGTGCCGTCGGCGGCATAGGCGATGCCGATGCCGATGTGGACGGCAGACGGGCTGAGGATGTAGCGAGCGTGGCTCTCGCTGTTCATCCATCCCCAGATGACATCGGTGCCGGTTCGGTAGCCCGCGGCGGCGTTTTCGGCCCACCACTTGGTCGGATAGCCGGCGGCGCGCAGGCGACTCTTGGCCGTCGAGCCATCGGCCCCGGTATGGCTGAGGGCGTGGGTGGCGGCTTGATCGGCGCTTTGCCGGGCGGCGGCAGCGGCGGCTCGCTCGTCCCAGATGAGGTTCGGCAGCCCATTGCCGGCCCGGTAGACGTTGGCGGTCGAAAAGGCTTCCAGCAGTAACGGGTCGGCGGGCGCCGGGGCGATGGCTTCGATCACCGGTTGGCTGTCTTGTGTGGGGGCTTCGCACGTGCGCAGGGCCAACAGGCCGCTGAAGCTTGCCAATGTCACCGAGAGCATCCGGTACCGCCGGGGTGGACGTGTTGTGTTCATGCGGGTATTCCCTTCCACCGAGAAGATGTCGTTTCCAGGACAGCGATGTCACTTGCGTAACGATCATGTCGCCAACATTGCGAATGTAATCTAACTGCAACAAAACTTCAAGCGACGAGTTGGAGAAATCCTCGCAGTGTGGCGTCTCGTCCGGGCTATCGGTCGGCGGTGGGCTGCCCAGGCGCCGGAACGCCTTCGATCGCCCAGACGGTGAGGTACGCGAGGCTGAAAAAGGCGGCGACGGCGACGGCGACGGCGGTCGACCGTACGTCGGAGATCGGGGATCGCACCCAGTCGAACGTCGAGGCAGCCACCTCATCGGGGCGGGTGATCAGGTCCCACGAGTTCCAACGTTGGAAGCGGCCGATGACGACGCCGACCGCGCACAATGCTGTCGATGTGACCACCAGGGCCCATCCGGCCAGCCGTCCGTGATGCTTCTCGACGTCGGCGTGCACGATGCGTAACGACACGACGCCAAGCAGAGTGCCCGTCCACGCCGCAAACCCGAACTGCAGCACATGTCGCCACAGCGCCCGATCACCGTCGCTGAGGTGGCTGAGGTCGGTGATCAGATACGGCGAGTTCGGCAGGAACGCCAGCCATGCGGCAAGCACCGTCCAGCGCAGCCATCGCGCCTGGGCGAGGCGGTGCCCGATCGCGGCGACCATTGGCAGCCACGCCAGAAACAGGTTCCAGATCATGAACCGCCGCGGGTAGTCGGCATTGCCGAGCGGGTCGGTCACCCCGAGGGCGATGGCCAGCGCAGTGGTGGCCCCCAGGGCTCCGACGAGCACGAGTCCGCGTCGGGTGATCATCGGCCCAGTCTGGTCGAACCAGGCTCGGGAGTGACCGCGTCTGCTGGCCTCGCTAGCGACGTCCGACCTCGACGAGCGTGTCGAGGTAGGCGGCTCCGCCACCCCAGTCGGTGGCGACGGCGCTGGTCAGCACGTTGACATTGGCCGCCTCGCCCCACCACCCCCAGGGGATTGCGGCCAAACCGGGTCGCAGGCGATCGCTGACGCGAACCTTGAGCGTCAACATGCCGGCATCGTTCCACACCGAGACCTCGTCGCCGTCGCCGACCCCGCGGGCCTCGGCATCGGTGGCCGACAACTCGACGAACGGACCGTCCTCCATCGAGCCGTGATGGCTGGAGTAGGTGGAGTTCAAGAACCGCGTGTGCAGCTTGGGGGTCATCAACCGCAGCGGAGTCGCCGCCGTCGCGGCCGGGGGAGCGGTGTACGTCGGCATCGTCGCAAGGCCCAACGACGCCAGGCCATCGGCGCGGAGCAACGCCTTCCCATCGGGGGTGGCGAACCCTCCCTCGGCATACGGCAGGAAGACGTCGGGGATGTCGTAGCGCAAGAAGCCCTGCTGACGCAGGAGATCGACGTCGACGTTGTCGAGGGCCAACATGATCAACGCCTCGTCGTCGAGATCGAACAGCGGGTCGCTCATCGAGAACCCCGTTGCCAGCCGACGCCACATCTCGGTGTTGGGAACCGCCTCGCCGAGCGGTTCGATCGCCTTGTCGTTCCACCCCATGTAGAAGCTGCCCCACGACGGGACGAGGTCGAACTGCTCGATCTGCGTCGCCGCCGGCAGCAGCACATCGGCGAACAGGGCGGTGTCGGTGACGAACTGCTCGCTGACCACCGTGAACAGATCGTCGCGGGCCAGGCCCTGGCGGATGACGCCGGCCTCGGGGATCGAGACCACCGGGTTGCCGCCCCAGATGAACAGCGCATGCACCCCGAGCTCGGGGTTCATCAGCGCCCGACCGAGGTGGTTCATGCTGATCTGACGGGTGTCGTGATCGGTGGTCGGGTCGTAGACCGAGTCGTCGATGTGCAGCGAGTTCCACGACCCGACCGACCGGGACAGTCCGCCACCGTGAACCGTGAAGGCGCCGGTGAGGATTGGCAGACACGACATGGTGCGGAAGAACATCGCCCCGTTGGCGTGGTGCTCCGCGCCGATCATCGTGCGCAGGAATGACTTCTTGGTGCTGCCATAGAGGGCTGCGAGACGCTCGACGTCGGCAGCTTCCAACCCGCACTCGGCGGCGGCCCGCTCCGGAGTCCAGTCGGCTACCTGGGCGACGAGGTCGTCGTACCCGGTGGAATGGTTGGTGACGTAGTCGTTGTCGACGAGGCCGTCGCGGATGAGGATGTGCATGATCGCCAGCATCAGGGCGACGTCGGTGCCGGGTAGCGGCTGCAGAAACCAGTCGGCCGACTCGGCGGTCATCGTGCGCATCGGATCGATGACGATGACCTGGGCACCGTTGGCTCGAGCTTCCTCGATGAACGGCCACAGATGGCGGTTGGTCAGGCGGGTATTGGTGCCCCACAGGATGATCACCTCGGCGAAGCGGACATCCATCGGGTCGGAGCTGCGCCCCGACCCGTAGGTGGTGCTCGTGCCGGCCTTGGCCGTGTTGCCGCAGATCGAGCCGGTCAGGCGAGACGCCCCGAGCTTGGCGAAGAATCGCCGATCGAGGCACGACATCTGGATGAGTCCCTGTGTGCCGGCGTCGTTCCAGGGCAGGATCGCCTCGCCGCCGTGCTCGGCCACCACTCCGTTGACCCGCTCGACGATCATCGCCACCGCCTCGTCCCACGTGGCCCGGCGGAACTCGCCGGCCCCCTTGGCGCCGTTGCGGATCATCGGATACAGCACCCGGTCATCGGCATTGACCCGTTTGAGGAAGCGGTTGACCTTGGGGCACAGCTCGCCCAGGGAGTACGGGTGCTCGGGGTTGCCGCGCATCTGCACCGCCTTGCCATCCTCGACGGTCACCACCCACCCGCAGGTGTCGGGGCAATCGTGATGGCAGGAGCCGAGAACGGTGCGCGTCGTCATGGTTCAAAGGGTAGCCGTGGACTGACGGGCCGACCGGCGGGAATCGGACGGCCGCTCGGTTCGGCGGCGCGGGCGCTGCAGCGCTCGGCGGCCGGGTCGGCCGTGTGGTGGACTGCGAGGATGCATCCTGACCTGGACCGCCTGTTCGACTTGACCGGCCGTGTGGCGATTGTGACTGGCGGGTCACGAGGTCTCGGGCGTTCGATCGCCCTCGGCTTCGCCAAGGCGGGGGCGACGGTCGTCGTTGCCAGTCGCAAGATCGAGGCATGTGAACAGATCGCCGAAGAAGTCCGTGCACTCGGCGGCACGGCGCTGGCCGTCGCCGTACGGATGCAGAACGCCGACGACATCGCCGCGCTGGTCGACACAACGGTCGGCAGCCTCGGACGGATCGACATCGTGGTCAACAACGCCGGAACGGTGCTCGACCGCACCCTAGCGAATGTCGATGCCGAGTCGTTCCATGGCGCGTTCGCCACCAACCTGCTCGGACCGATGCTGCTCGTCCAGGCTGCCGCGCCCCACCTGGCGGCCGGCGGCCACGGGTCGGTGATCAACGTCTCGTCGATCGCCGCGGTGATGCCGACGTCGCAGCGATACCTCTACCCACCGGCCAAGGCGGCAATGTTGCAGATGACCAAGTCGATGGCCGTCGACCTCGCCCCGGTGCGGGTCAACGCGATCATGCCGGGCACCTTCCGCACCGACATGGTCACCAAGGCGTTCACCGACGAGCAGCTGGAATCCCAGGGCCGAGCCCACATCCCGCTCGGTCGTATCGCTGAAGCCGACGAGATGGTCGGCCCCGCGCTCTACCTGGCCAGCGATGCATCGTCGTTCATGACCGGTGCCGTCATGACCGTCGACGGCGGCATGTCCCGCTAACCGCTCCCCCGCTCCCCCCGCCCGCTGCCGAACACCAATTTGGAGTGTGGTGACGCTCCGAGCGTTACGGCACTCCCCGAATCCGCTTCGACTCGACCTGAAACTGAAAGTAGGAACCATGGACCGCACCGCCGATCGCCTCGACATCATCGAGCTCCTCCACCGCTACTCGTGGGCGATGCTCGACAAGGATTGGGCCGCCTGGCAGGCCTGTTTCGCCGAGGGGGCGCACGTCGACTACACCACCGCCGGTGGCATTGCCGGCACCCCGGCCGAGGCCGCCGCGTGGTTGGAAAACGACGATGGCAATGTTCGCCATCACCGCCAGTCAGGCCTCGAACGCGGTCGTGACGTTCGAGGGCGACGGTGAGGCGAAGGTCCGCTCGATGTACCGCATGGTGATGAAGATCGACGGCGGAGCAGGGGCCCCGACATACATGGAAGCTCAGGGCGCCTACGCCGACACCGTGGTGCGGACTGTGCACGGTTGGAAGCTCGCCGACCGCTACGAGCACCTACTCTACGTTCGCTGAGGTCGAGATGACCATGTCAGATGATCATGGTCATCTGACATGGTCATCTGATATGGTCATCAGATGACGACGACGATACAAGCGGGAGACTTCAAGGCGCGCTGCCTGGCGATTCTCGATGAGGTTGCCGAGACCGGCGACGACGTGATCGTGACGAAACGCGGTAAGCCGGTCGCCCGGCTGGTCCCGCTCGAATGGCCATCCGTTGCGAACCTGCTGGGCAGTGTTCGGTTCGTCGACGATGACGACGACCTGCTGTCAACGGGTGAGGTCTGGGACGTCGAACGGTGATCGTTCTCGATACTCACGCATGGGTATGGCTGGTCAGCGACCCGCTACGCCTGTCCGAGCCGGCCCAGCGGGCTATCGATGCCAACGACGTCTTGGCGATCAGCGCGGTGAGCGTGTGGGAGCTGGGGATGCTGATCACCAAAGGGCGTATCGAGGTCGACCGCGATCCCCGAGTGTGGATTCGTCAGGCCGTCGCCGTCGACAGGCTGCATGTCATCGACATCGATTGGACCGTCGCGATGACGGCCTCGGGCATCGAGGGGCTGCACGGTGACCCCGCAGATCGGCTGATCGCCGCGACGGCGATTCGTCGACGGTGTCCGCTCGTCACCAAGGACACGAAGATCATCGATTGGAGTCGTCGAAGCCGTGCGGTCACCACGATCTGGTGACCGTGACGTCGACGGTTCAGATGTCGGTGAATCCGGCTTGCTTGTGGGCGCCGTCGCACAGCGGCTTGTTGGCAGACGACCCGCAGCGGCAGAGCGTCACCCGGTTCCTGGTCTCCAGTGGCTCGCCGGCCGAGTTGGTGATCGCGACCCCGCCCGTGACCCACAGCGGACCGTCGTTGGTCACCCCGATTGCCGCAGGCATCAGCGGTTCGATGTCGTGGGCACCGTCGAGCCGATAGGTCAGCGCCCCCGATGGACACTTCTCGATCATGGCGATCACCTGCTGGCGAACGGTTGACTCGTCGGTGTTGGCAACCTGCTTCCAGACGTTGGTGACTCTGGTGCCGCAGAACCCGGCGTGGACGCAGATCGATCGATCGTCGGACACCGTGATGTTCGTTCCGCCCAACTCGTTGGAGCGCTCGGCATAGGTGCCGGTCGCCGATTCCTCGGCGGCGAACCCGATACGGGCGTGGGTTCCGTCGCAGAACGGCTTGCGTGAGGACTCGCCGCAGCGGCACAGCGCATAGCGGTCCTTCGTCTCGATGCGTTCGGTGGTCTCCCATGCGAGGGGCTCGCCGTGCTCGGAGTTGACGGCGCGGCGGCGGTAGAGCGGCACGTCGCCGCTGACCAGCAGGGGACCGTTGGGAGCAGCAGCAATGGCCGGCTCGATGATGGTGGGGGTGGTGTCGTCGTACGGCATGACGACAGCCTAAACCGCTTGACGACCCCGAATTTCAGGTAGGCGACCAGCAGATTCAGTGCTTGAGCAGCTCAGGGCGGCTGGTCGTGAGCATCCGGGTGAACCCGTCGCGCCAGCCGACCGAGCAGCGGAACCCGGTCGCCTGTTGCTTGGAGAGTTCGGGGACGATCGCCGCGATCGTTGCCTCGGTAGGCGTGAAGATCGGGGTAAACCCGGTCAATTCCCCCAACATCGAACACCACTCCTCGACGCTGGTCACCTCGTCGCCGCCCCAGTTCACGGCCGGCGCGGCGGGCGACGCATAGGTCATCAGGTATGGGATCGAGGCGTTGATGTCGTCGGCATGGATGGGGGTATACGACGTCGGCTGATTGACGTGAACGGGGATCGGGATGTTGCGTTCCATCATCATCAGGTGGAACAACGGCCAGCCGTAGGTGTCGCCGTAGGGCACATTCAGCCGGGCGATCACGGTCGGTACGCCGAGTCGACGGGCCGTGTGGGCGACGAGCACCTCTCCGGCGATTTTCGAGATCGAGTACGAAGCCATGCCCATCATCGGCCGATGGGAATCGCCGAGTGGGGCATCCTCGGCGCGGGGCGATTGCCCGGCCGGCTCGTACACCGCGGTCGACGAGCAGTGGAAGAACTGCACGTCGGCGCCGCGCTCATGGGCCGTGGCCAGCAGGTTTGCCGAGCCGTGGGCGTTGGTCGCCATCGCCGCGGTGAAGTCGGGGGCCTTCGACACGGCGAAGTGGGCGACGAGGTCGAGTCCCTCGGGTACCTCGTCAAGCCGGCCCTCTCCGAGATCGAGGCTGATCGTCGAGACCCCGGCGTCCTCGAACGGGGCGCGCTGGGCATCGTCGGCGAAGCGGGCCGCGCCATAGACCGTGTTGCCCGCCGCGGCCAGCGACTTGGCCAACGGACCGGCGACCCAGCCGGTCACGCCGGTGACGAGAATGCGCTGCCCGGTGATGGGCGCGGGGTTCGCAGAGCGAGTCATCGGGCTACCACAATTCGTCGGTGTAGGTGTCGGTGCCGAACACCGTCTGGATGAAGGGCGCCGTCCACAAATGGGTGGCCAGGCCCGAGGCTTCGAGGTCGGTGCCGTAGCGGCCGTAGCCCTCGTCCCACCCCTCGGCGGGGTCGTGGGTGAGGAAGTGGAGCTGGATGAACCGGCGGTCGGCGTTGGCCATTCGGGGAACGTCGGGTGGGGCGTCGTCGAGCAGTGGCAATGGGGTGGCGCAGTTGAGCAGGTCGGGCCCCCATGGCTCGGTCATCGCCCGTGGTCCCCACGTCTCGCGGGTCCACTCCTCGATCTGCACGTGCTCGACCCCATCGGCCAGTTCGCCGACGTTGACGACCAATCCGGCATAGCCGCGGTCGAGCGCCAACTCGATCGTCGTCCCCTCGTTGTCACGCTGCATCGACCAGGCGTTGTCGTAGAGCACAGTGTGGATATGAGTGCGCTCCTTGAACATCCGGCCGTTGGCGTGGAGCCATTTCACCTGGTCAACCGACCAGCGGTTCCACTCGTCATGCTTGCCTTTGAGCACCCAGTACAGCGCCAGGAACGACCCGGCCATCGGGTCGGGGGTCATTGGACTCACCGCCGGGTAGCGCAGATCCTTCAATCGTCTCGTGGCGACGAACCGGTCGCCGGCGAAGTTGTCGGGGGCGATCATGCAGCCGGAGTAGAAGTGGTCGTGCTCGTACCAGCGGTTGTAGGCGACCTCGACCCCCCGGTCGGGCTCAACCATGGTGAACAGCATCGTGCCGACCTTGATCGGATAGTCCTTCATGCGTTCCGACCGTAGCGCTGTGGCCGGTCGGCGCATCGACCGGAGAATTGACCCGCTGACGAGCTTCAGCCCGCGGGGGACGGCACGGTCCCCGGGCGTTCGAGGCGGCCGTCGGGGTGGAGGGCGAAGCGCTCGGGTTCGATGCCGTGCACCGGGTCGTCGGATGGCCACGGCCACCCCCCGAACTGGGTGCGTTGGTAGTCGCGGAACGCCTGCTCGATCTCGGCCTGGGTGTTCATCACGAATGGCCCATATTGGGCGACCGGCTCGCCGATCGGTCGGCCCTGGAGCACCAGACATGACACGGTGTCGGTGGTCGACGCCAACGAGACCGCGACGTCGGGGCGAACGACGACCCCGGTCGGCGGGGCGACCGGCGTGCGATCGAGCAGCAGCCCGTTTCCGGCATAGACGTAGACCACCCGCGCGGTGTCGGCTTGATCGGCCGGCGGAAGCGTGAACTCGGCCCCCGCCGGTAGCTCGATGTGCCAGATCGCCAGGTCGGAGCGGGGATCGGAGGCCCAGGAGTCGGGTGGTGGCGACAACGGAGCCGCGTCGCCCAATCGCCCGGCGATGACCGTGACGGTCGCCCCGCCCGACTCGACCCGCGGCACCTGCTCGTCCCACAGCATCGTGAAGTACGGGGCGACCATCTTCGACTGGCCGGGCAGGTTCACCCAGACCTGGAACATCTCCATCGGGTTCGGGGCGTCGGTGGCGAACAGCGGGAACATCTCGGCATGGACGATGCCGGCTCCGGCGGTCATCCATTGCACGTCACCGGCCGAGAACCGGGCCGTGGCGCCGAGTGAGTCGGAGTGATCCATGTAGCCCGAGCGGACGATCGACACCGTCTCGAACCCGCGGTGGGGGTGTTGCGGGAACCCCGGCACGGTCGATCCGTGGTACATATTCCAGCCATCGACCCCGGCGAAGTCGCTGCCGATGTTGCGCCCGGTCAGCGAGGTGGCGGGGGCCAGCCGACCGTTGCCCGCCGGGAACCGGTCGAGATGGTGTGCACAGAACAGGAACGGATCGATCGTCGGCCACTGGGTGCCCAGGGCGACGGTTTGCAGAATTGCATCGCTCATGTACTACACGCTACGTCGGTCGATGGGCGACCCAACCGGGCCGAGAAAGCCCGAGGCTCAGCCCATGACGACGCGGGGTTCCTCGGTGACGATCCAGTCGATGCGGGTGGTGTCGAGGAACCGGGCCTCATCGGCGGCGACGACTGGGCGGTCGTCTTTCATCGCAAAGGTGATGAAGTCGCTCATCGATTGGAACCACTGCACGGCGACCCCGTCGTAGTCGGGTTCGGGGTATCCGCTGCCCTCGGGTGGCCACACTGCGGGGTGCTGCTCATAGCGGATGACGAGCTCTGATGACCCGAGTGAGCGGATCAGTGGCCCGTGTTTGTCGTGCCAGTGTGCGAGGAATTCAGCGTGAGTGGAGCCGGGCTTGCGATGTAACAGAGCGGTCAGTCGGATCACATCCGCCGTTCTACTGCGCGCAACCCGGAAATACCAGTATTCAGCGCGGCGGGCGACGGAGATGTTGCGAAACGTCGCCGATCTGCTCCATCGTGATCAGCCGTTCGGTGAAGTGCCAGCCATCGTCATCACGGGCCAGTGTGTCGGTATAGCGACCGGTGATGATCGGCTGCAACGGGAGCGTCTCGGTCGCCTGCATCACGGTGAAGTAGGAACGGCAGGTCGCGGTTCTCGGCGACTCGGGGTCGAGCGAGATGATCAGATTGGTCGTGACGTGTTTGGTGCGCATCGCCCCGTTGTGAAGGAGCACCGACCGGCGCATGACGTCGCCGATCGCCCGTCCTTCGATCAGCGCCCCCGGCATGCCGTAGCCCGCCCGAGCGAACAACTCGCCGACGCCGTCGAAGTCTCCCTCGTCAACCAGCTCCGCGTAGCGGAAAATCAGATTGGCGATCTGCTGCTCATCGCTGTTTCCCAACCTCATAGATCGCAAGCTAACTCACGACCCATGAGATCTCGATTACGGTCGGGACCGTGTTGAGTGAGCAGACGATGACCCGACAAGAGATCGCAGAGGCATTCGAGGAGTTTCTCGAGCGTGGCGCGCGCAGCAGTCGATGGGTCGACTGGGCGGCGTTGTTCACCGACGACGCTCAATACACCGAACACTGTCTCGGATCGTCGAACGGTCGGGCCGAGATCGAGGCGTGGATCCTCGCTGCGATGGAGCCATTCCCGAACATGACCTTCTCGGTCGACTGGTCGATGATCGACGGCAACCGGGTGGCCTTTTGGCTGTGGAACCACCTTCCCGACCCGAACGATGAAGACGTCAACTACGGCTTCCCGAATCTGTCGATCATCACCTACGCCGGTGATGGTCAGTGGTCGGCCGAAGAAGACTTCTACCATCCGAACGCCGCGGGGGCGATCGTCACCGCCTGGTCAGAGGCCGGAGGCACCGCCGAAACGCCGGCCGACCCGACCATCGTGCCGCACCGTCCGTCGCACCCGGCGCTGCCGTCTCCGGCCCCGGATCGGGCGGTGATCGAGGCGGTCGCCGACGCCCTGGTCAGCGAGAACTGGCTCGATCTCATCGCCTGGGGGGCCGACTACCACGACCACGGCCGTCGGCCGATCCAGCGCTGGGCCGAGGTGCCGCGCACCGAGCGTTATCGGGTGATCGACGGATCGCGAGTCGTTGTGGTCGTCGATCACGAGGTTCCGGCGGCGATCGTCGCCCACGTCAACGAAGCCGGGCGAGTGACGTACATCGACCACGTCTACAACCCGGTGATCAAGCTCGCAGCCGACTGAGCGGCCTACCCTGGGACGGGTGACCGTCGGCATCGATCCCGTTCTGTCCGCACCACGGCCGCGGTTCACCGAGCCCGATGCAGTGACGCTGGCGGCCGAAACCTTTGGGGTCGTGGCCGCTACTGCCCGGAATCTTGGCAGCGAACGCGACCAGGCGTTCCTGTTGATCACCGACCGTGGGACACCGACGGCCGTGATGAAGGTCTCGAACCCGGCGGAATCGACGGCCATGCTCGACATGGAAGCCCTGGTGGTGGCACACATTGCCCGGGCTGATCCCCAGCTTCCGGTGGCTCGCCCCTGGCCCGCGCCGTCGTCGGACACCGATGGACCCGAGGGGTTCCGGGTCATGGCCGAAGGTTGCTGGGTGCGGGTCTACGACGTGGTGCCCGGCCACGGCCGCAGCAATCCGTTGACGTTCGGTGACGATGTGCTGGCGGCGTGGGGAACGACGACTGCCCGACTCACCCGGGCAACCCGGGGCTTCTTCCACCCGGCGGGTGGCCGGGTGATGCCGTGGGATGTGCAGCATGCGCGGTCGGTGCGGCCGATGGTTCGCTGCATCGCTGACCATGCCTGGAGGGCGACGGTGACCAGGGCGCTCGATCGTTACGAGTCGGTGGTGTCGCCCGCGTGGCCGGCGCTGCGGGCTCAGATCGTGCATGGTGACCTGTCGACCGACAACGCATTGGTCGACGACGACGGGCGGGTCACCGGCGTCGTTGACTTCGGCGACATGAGCCACTCTGCCTCGATCATCGACCTGGTCTCGGCGTTGGACTCGCTTGGTACCGGCCGGGCAGGGGCCGAACTCCTGCGCGCCGGTCGGCTGGTCATCGACGGCTACCAACGGGTCCTGGCGCTCGAGCCGGCCGAGGCGGCGATGCTCGGTGAACTGTGGGCGGTGCGGGCGGCGATCGGGGTGGCGATCTCGTCATGGCGAGTTGAGCAGGGATTGGAGGAAGCCGAGTTCGCCGAGCGGTACAACCCGACGGCGATGGAGATGGTCGACACGCTTGAGGCGGCCGCTTGGCGGCTCGACCCGCCGCGCCGCTCTGGGCGCGGAACGCTCGCGGCGAGACGCGATGCCGCGTTCGGTCCAGGCGTGGAGGCGTTGAGCCACGACGAACCCATCGAGGTCGTCGCGGCGGAAGGGATCTGGCTCACGGCGTCCGACGGGAGGCGGTATCTCGACATGTACAACAACGTGCCGTGCGTCGGTCACGCTCATCCGCGGGTCACCGAGGCGATCGCCCGACAAGGCCGCCTGCTCAATACCAATCTGCGCTACCTCCACCATGGCGCAATCGAGCTGGCAGAACGGCTCGCCGATCGATGCCCGGCAGGGCTCGACACCGTGGTCTTCGTCAACTCGGGTTCCGAGGCCAATGACGTGGCCTGGCGGATGGCGTGCGCGGCGACCGGCCACACCGGGGGACTGTGCACGTCGTTCGCCTATCACGGCGTCACCGCGGCGGTCGCCGCGTTCTCCCCCGAGACGTGGCCGACGGGCTACTCACCCAGCCACATCGGCCGATGGGCACCGCCCGATGGATTGCGGTCGGCGAACCTTGGACCGCAGCGTTTCGCAGCGGCGATTGATGGGCTCGGCGCGGGCGGGCACGGTTTGGCCGCCGTGATGCTCGACGGGGTGCTGCAGAGCGATGGTGTCCTCGATCCGGCCGCGGACTACGTCCAAGATCTGGTCCGCCGTACTCACGCCGCCGGGGGACTGTGGATCGCCGATGAGGTGCAGGGTGGTCATGGACGCACCGGTCTCGGGTTCTGGTCGTTCGAACGGTTCGGCATCACGCCTGACTTCATCACCCTGGGAAAACCGATGGGCAATGGGCATCCGGTCGCCGCGGTGATCACCCGACGATCGATTGCCGCGGCCTTCGGAGCTGCTCAGGGTTTATTTTTCTCGACCTTCGGCGGCAACCACGTGTCGATCGCCGCGGCGACGGCGGTGCTCGACGTGATCGACGATGAGCGCGTGATCGAACGGACCGCAATCGTTGGTGAGCAGCTACGCAATGCCCTTCATCGGGTGACGATCGATGACGACTGGGTCGGCGATGTGCGCGGCGTCGGGCTCGCCAACGCCGTCGAGATTGTCACCGATCGAGCGACCAACACCCCCGATCCCCACCGGGCGGCGGCATTCAAGAACGCCCTACGTCGCCGCGGTGTCTTGGTCGGGACGACCGGACCGGCGGGCAACGTGCTCAAGATCCGCCCACCGTTGGCGTTTCGTTCCGAGCATCTCGCCACCTTCATCGAGGGTTGGGAGGCGGCCCGGTCGTCTCTTCCCGCCGGATAACGACCGGCTACCTCTCGCCGGATGACGACCAGTTCCCGAGGATCTCGACGAACGAGTGCTCCCCCGGGTGACAGGGCACCTTGGCCGATGCCGGGGTGCGAGAGAACCTCGGCGCGGCCTGCGGCTGGGGCACTCCATTGATCGAGATCACCGTGCCTCGCGCCACGTTGTGCGGGTGGGTGGCCGCCTCGGCCGGGCTGAGGACCGGGGCGAAGCAGGTCTCGGTGCCTTCGAGCAGGGCACACCATTCGGCTCGGGTCCGCGTGCGGAACAGCGCGGCGAACTCCGTTTTGAGATTACCCCAGCGGGCCCGGTCCCACTGTGGTGCATCGGCCGGTAGTCCGGTCCGGGTGAGCAGTTCGGTGTAGAACTGCGGCTCGATCGCTCCAACCGAGATCCACTCGCCGTCCAACGTCTCGTAGACGTTGTAGAAGTGGGCGCCGCCGTCGAGCATGTTGGTGCCGCGTGGTCCCCAGTTCCCGGCTGTCGCCGCGAAGAACGGTCCGAAGATCAATGCCGCGCCGTCGACCATCGCCGCGTCGATCACCTGGCCGCGACCGCTGTTCGAGCGTTCGAATGCCGCGCAAGCGATACCCATCGCCAGCAGCATCCCACCGCCGGCGAAATCGCCCAGCAGGTTGAGGGGCATCACCGGTGAGCCTCCGGCGGGGCCGATCGCCGAGAGGGCGCCCGACAGGGCGATGTAGTTGAGGTCGTGGCCGGCGGTGTGGGCGAGGGGTCCATCCTGTCCCCAGCCGGTCATCCGGCCGTAGATCAGCCGTTCGTTGCGCGCACAGGCGATCTCGGGTCCAATGCCCAGTCGCTCGCAGACGCCCGGGCGGAACGGGTCGATGAACGCGTCGGCGGCGTCGAGCAAGGTCAACAGCCGTTCGACGTCGTCGGAATCCTTCATATCGAGCGCCACGGAGCGTTTCCCCCGGTTCAGCGGGTTCGTGGCCGGGCCATCGGTCGTGGCCGCGGTGGCAACCGACGGCCGAGCGACGGCGACGACGTCGGCTCCAAGGTCGGCGAGCAGCATGCCGCAATAGGGCCCCGGGCCCTGCCCGACCAATTCGACGATACGCAGCCCTCGAAGTGGTCCGCCGGGCGGATCAGTCGGGTTCACCGGTGGCCTTCGTCGAGCGGTGTGTTGAACGCGATGACTGTTTCACGATGCAAGTAGAGCATTTTGTCGGTCGTCACGGAGCCCGGACCCCGGAGCCCGGCCGAATGATGTCGTCGCTCGTCCATTCCATCGTTCACGACCAGTTCCTGCAGAGCGGCCCGACACGTGTGGTCGGTGGCGCGAGATCTTGTTGATGTGCAGAGTCGCCTGATACTTCAAACGGTGATGGAGATGGCACAATGGGTGAGTTCGGCGAGAGAGATGGGAAACGCATGCGGCGGGTTATCAGTGGAGTAGTTGTGGTGTTGGGTTCGATGGTCGCGGTTACGCCCGCGGTCGGCGCGGCGATCGTGAACGACGAGTCGTGGACGTCCAAAGCCGAGGCGGTGTTCACATCGTGCACGGCATCGACCGCCGTCGGGGCGCACTGCGATGCGTGGATCGTGACGGCCAACAAGATTACCGATGCCGACGGTAACAAGTCGATGCTGGTGGTGGCGCAGTTCGACATGACGAATACCACCAACGGTTTCACCAGGAAACTGAAGGGCTCAGGCTCGGCGCGGGCGACGGTGACCATCGACTCGAAGTTGGCCAAGGCATCGTCGAAGGCGACCGTCTCGATGCTCGGTAACTGCACGCCCATCGGGTGTACCCGTTCGAATCTCGTGGTCGAGTTGAACCTGGTCGGTACCGGAGCGATCGTGAGCGACAACGGTCTTGTAACCACCACCGTGGGCAAGTGCCGCTCGGAACAGTCGTGGGACTCCAAGACGCGAGCCGCCACGGCGACAGGCAAAATCGAGACGACCACGGTGACCGCGACTTCGGTCATCGCCGCCCCGTCGATGTCGATCTATCACCAGGACAGCGAGCTCACCTGCTGAGACTGCGCCACGACGCCGGTCGTAACCGATCGGCTCGCACCCGGCTCACACCCAGCGGGTAGGCGGATCAGTCGATCAGGGCGAAATCGTGGTCGGTCAGCCAGTGCCGACCGACCGACTTCGGTCCGGCCCACCGGTCGATCAGGCGTTGGCCGGTGGGATCGTCGGCCGTGATCTGCCCGAACTCCTCTGGGGTCGGGCCGATACGGGCGGCGTGCTCGGCCAGCTTCGGGATATCGAAGCCGTAGATCTCGGCGGCGGCCAACCCGATCATCCGGCGGGTCTCGTCGATCGGGATGTCGTGGAACGTGCGCTTGAGCCACTCGCGGGTGATCGGCCAGGTGCCCTCGGGGTGCGGGAAGTCGTTGCCCCAGCAGATGTTGTCGATGCCGATCTCGTAGCGCATCCCGATCTCACGGCGCTTGGTGTTCGAC
The DNA here is from genome assembly GCA_963847945.1 of uncultured Actinomycetes bacterium. Classification (GTDB taxonomy): domain Bacteria; phylum Actinomycetota; class Acidimicrobiia; order Acidimicrobiales; family Ilumatobacteraceae; genus JANMJD01. The sequence continues at coordinate 796,725 of CAWKBX010000015.1, read as the reverse complement.
GCTCCGATGAAGCAGTTGCGGTCGATGTACTCCGATGGGGCCATCGAGAGCCGGCCGGCGAACGGGTTGGCCCCCAACTTCTCGGTGCCCTTCTGCCCGAACCACAGGCGGTCCCAGAACCAGATCATCGATGGCAGCCACCAGCAGCCGGCTTCGGTGACCCCGAACCGTAGGCCGGGGAAGCGTTCGAACACCCCCGACCAGAGCATGAACCACATCGGCCGCGCCGGCCACCACACCACTTCCGAGACGTAAATGCCCAGGTGGTCGCCAAACTCCTCCCGGGGTGCAGGACCCGAATGGGTCGAGATCGGCATCTGTAGTTCCTCGCAGAGCGCCCACACCGGGTCGTAGCGCTTGTCGTGATACGGCTCCTGCGACATCCACATCGCCGGGATCATCACGCCGCCCAATCCGTCGGCCTTGGCCTTGCGGATCTCGGCGAGCACGTCGTCGAGGGGAGCGGTGATCGGCACCAGGGCCATACCGCGGCGGCGTTCGGGACTCTGCGAACACAGTTCGGCGAGCCAGCGGTTGTGGGCTCGGGCTCCGGCCAGGCCGAGTTCAGGGTCCATATCGCCCGACATGCCCAGCCCGGCGCCGAAGGGGACGCAGGTGCGACTCTCGACTGCATCGGCGTCGGGGAAGACGACCTCGCCGGCCACCCCGTCGCCATCGAGTTCCTGATCGCGCCGCGTCGCCTCCCATCCGCCGCGTAGCGCCTCCTCGTGGAGTTCGTACCACTTGGCCGCGAAATCCTCGTTGCGAACCCCCAGCCGGGTGATCGCTTCGAGTTGCGCCTGGCGTTCGGCGAGGAAGTCGTCGAACTGAGGATGGAACCGCGACTCGAGGTAACCGCGGTAGTCCTCGGTCGGCAGGCCGGCATGGCTATCGGCCGAGACGACGATGTAGGGATCGTTGACGCTGCTCATTCCCTGATTGTCGTCGGCGTTGACGCTCGCCCTCCTACCGAGCCGCGTTGGCCGAGGGGATGATGAGCGGGTCAGCGCTGCTCTCGTTCTCCCGCTTCTGTAAGGTCGGACGACACTGGATGTAGTTGCCATTTCTCTGGCGTTCAAATGGCAAATCGGATACGCTGTTGGCATGTCAATGGTGATCGGAAGAACGGTGACCGCGTCGGAGCTCCGTGACCCCGAGGTGCTGGCCGAGGCGGGTAGAACTCCGATCGGCGTGTACGACAGCCGTCGACAGGAGACCCTCGTGCTCACGTCGAGGGCCGCATTCGAGACCGACCAGCGCCTGCACGACTACATGGGTTTGTTGGCGCATGCCGTGGTTGAGCTCCCTCGGGAAGATCCATCGCCGGTGGCCTTGGGCGAGGCGGGATATGTGGCATCCTGGCTGCCGGCTGACCGCGTCTGGTGGTTGCGAGGCCTGGCCGAAGCGGTCGCGGAGTCAGTGGCTGTCGGGTCGGTCGAACCCGTCGCCGGATTTGTCCGCTTGGCCCGTCACGCCGATTCGTCGATCGACTCGCCGCTCGAACAGCCAATCGACGCAAACCGGTTCGCTCCGGCGACCGCTGGGAAACTGCAACCCCGCCCCCGATGAGGATCATTCGCGTCACCTCACAGAATGTGTGGCGCCTCGGGCAGCTCGAACGAACCCCCGACGCCGTGTCATGGATCGACGAGGCCGAGGACTTCCTCCGCGGTGGCCGCGCAATCTGGCACCTCAGACGACCGGGCACGGCCATGTTGGCCGCGGACGATGGGGTACTGGTCGGGGTTGGTATCGCCTATGTCGACCAGCTCTACCAGCAGACCACACGACTCGGCTCGATCTGCGTCGATCATCGAGCTCGCCGAAAAGGAGTCGGGACGTCGTTGTTTGATGCGCTGCTCGCCGAGGCCCTTCGTACAGATCTGTATGCGATCTGGCTGGTGCACGCAGACAACGAGCCGATGCTGAAGTTGTCGCGCTCCCATCGGTGGGTAGCGGATGAGGCCTTGGCGGAGAACGGCTACATCCAGTTCTTCGCGGAGCGTCGCTGAACTCAATACGTCGACAACTCAATTCGACGATATGTCGGTCATGAGCGTACGCGCGGGTTCGGGGCGGCTGGTCAGGATGGCTCCGACGATGACGATGCCCATGCCGACGATTGCCAGGGGATGGAGTTCCTCGTCGCGTACGGTGACACCGAGTAGCAGCCCGACGATCGGGGTGAAGAAGATGCCAATCATGCCGCGCACCGGGCCGGCGCGGTGCAGCAGCAGTGAGTACATGGCAAAGGCGACGCCGGTGCCGATGAACCCGAGGACGACCAACGCGCCGACGGCGCTCCAGGTGAAGTCGCTGCCTGGCACTCCGGCGATGCCGAACGGCAACGACCACATCGCCCCGAACACCGTGATCCACAACATGCTCGGCAACGCGCCGTAGGCGGCCTGCAACGGTCGAGCGGTATTGGCGGCGACGGCGTAGCAGAGCAGCGCCGCGAGCAACAGCAGAATGCCGCCGCCATCGGCCCCCTTCTCACTACCGACCGACGAGAGCGAGATCATCGCAATCCCGGCCGCGCCAATCACCACGGCGAGGCAGCGCCGAACGCTCGGCACGCGGCGGGTGAACAGGGCGGTGACGATCGTCGTGACGACCGGTAGTCCGCCGTTAATCATCCCGGTGATCGACGAACTGACCGTCCGTTCCGCCACCGGATAGAGCAGGAACGGGATCGCCATCCAGATCAGCCCGGTGAAGATGAACCGCGGCAGATCGGCCCGCTGAATCTGTCGCCGAGCGGCGGGAAACAGGGCGAGCCCGACGGTGCCGAATACGCACCGGGCCAGCGGAACCACGGGTGAGGCGACGTGGTCGATGGCGATGGCAATCCACAGGAACGAGCTCCCCCAGATGATCGCGACGCCGACTGACATCACCCACTCGGGTGGTCCGAAGGTCAGGTCCTGCTCGTTGATCGCCGTTGCTGCCACCGGGTCAGCATGACATCGGGCCTCGTCGATCGGCCGATCCATTCGGCTGCCGAGACGGGTACTGTCAGTCCTATGCCCAGCGACTTCATGCTCAAGACGATGAACACCGTGCACCGCACGCTATTGAAGGTCAGCTTCGGCAAGGTCGGTTGGAATGCCGGGAGCATGCCGGTGTTGGAGCTGACCACCATCGGCCGCAAGAGCGGCCAGCCTCGGTCGGTGATGCTCACCTCGCCGTTCCAAGAGGGTGAGAGCCTGGTCATCGTGGCGTCGAAGGGTGGCGACGACACGCACCCGGCCTGGTTCTTGAACCTGCGCGACAACCCGCGCGTCGAGGTGGTTTGGAAGGGCGGGGCGAAGCGCCCGATGACCGCCCGAGTCGCCAACGCCGAGGAGCGGGCCCGCATGTGGCCGCTCGTCACCGTCAAGTACAAGAACTACGCCGGCTATCAGACGAAAACCAGCCGCGAGATACCCTTGGTGCTGCTCGAACCGGTCGCCTGACCGCGTTTCTGTTCGTGCGTCGCGGGTACTCGATCAGCGCGCATCGTTGTTGCAGACTCGCCGGGTCCATGGGCGACATGACTGGCACCGCCTGGCCAAGCGTCTCGGCGTAGGCCGGATCGGCCGTGGGTTAAACTCGGACATGCGTAGCTTGACGACCGACCGCATGATTCTGCGGTGGTTTCACGATGGACGATGCGAAGTTCCCATCGAACGGCACGACGACCGCGACGTGATCCGGTGCCGCAGGCAGGAGCCGTGAACTCGAGGGCGAGTTGGCGCGTCTGGTTCGTCGTGCCGCTGGTCGTTCTCGTCGGCTGCTCCGGCGGTGGCTCTCCGAAGGCCGTCCCATCGTCAACGTCGATCGCGGAAGAGGCCGGACCGACGAGCACGCGGGACGCGGTGCCGGCGAGTGACGGCCCACCGATCCTCACCGACGTCGTCGCCGAATCGTGGGCGCCGGCGACCCGCACAGACGAGCTCGCCCTCGAGGTCGGCACCAAGGAATTGACCGCGCAGCAGGCAGTCGACGCGTTCGCACTGCTGTACCCGCAGATGCCCGGTGCGACGCCAAGCGACCTGCCCCCCGGCGATGGCCTGGACGGCTCGTACACGTGGATGCTGATCCGTTCGGTCGTCGATCGGTTGGCGGCCGACCAGGCGGCCGTCGTCGAGGAGCTGGACGCCGGCGAGCTGATCGGCACGATCAACGCCGACGGCGAGACCAACGCTGCGCCGTTGGCCGGCGTGCCGCTGGTGCCTACGGGCGACTCCACGACCACTGATGACACAGGTCCGGAGCTGGCCAGCTTCCGACGAATCAACCAGGCGAAGCCGACGGCCACCTACGCTCACTACCTGCAGCTCGCGCGCACCGTGATGCGCGATTGGCAAGCGCATCGCTCCGACCTTCCGCCGTTCTCGATCGAGCTGGTGCTCAGTCCGAAGTCCATCAAGGGCGGTGGAATGGACGCGTCCCCAGCTCCCGGACGCCCCACCGTCTGTCGGACAGCGCGTCGACCCCGGCTTCGTCGCCCAAGGTCTGAGCGACCGGTTGATCAAGTTCTTCTTCGCCCATGAGATGTTCCATTGCATCCAGTTCCAATGGAACCCCGCGATGAACTGGCAAGTTGCCAAGTGGGTGTTCGACGGGTCGGCTGACTGGGCCGCCGCCGATCTGTACCGTGGCCAGTACGCGCCGCCGCGCGGCGATTTCCAAACGACTTGGTTCACCCAGCAGGGCCGGCCCCTCGCCGCTCGGTGGTATGACGCCTGGCCGCTGTTCGAGACGTGGTTCATCGAGGGGAACGACGCGTTCCCGGCAATCAAGGCGATGGTCCAGGGCGTCACCTCCGCGGACCCTAGTGTCGCGCTGGCGCTCGGCGGGATGGACGGGCTGTTCTTCCGAATGCGCTGGCCGTCACGCTCGATGCGCTCACGAACCTACGCGGACGATCTCTGGCGGTTCCCCTGGCCCGGAGCGAGCGCGGGGGCCGGCCCGCGCGACAACCTGCGCCGCGATGGCACCCGCGGGCTCGGGTCGTACGCGGTGAGCGTCACCAGCCCGTACGCCCAACCGCAGGTGATCGTGACGATGAACAGCGACGTCGGCCTTGTTCTCGCCACGCCGACCGGTGGCCCGATGACGACTCAGGCGGCGACAGGTCCGCTGTCGGTCCCCGAGGGGTCGACCGGGCGACTGTGCTTCGATCCCGGCCAGTGCCGCTGCCCCGAAGGGACGAGATCCGACACGGTGCAGATGTCCGGGCGCGACATGGTCTTCTCCTTCGCCGCGACCGCGGTGCCCGGCAAGGTCGCTGTCGTCGCCATGAAGTGGGATCCCGACAAGGAGTGCGAGAAGCCCAAACGCCCTCGGGCATCGTCGAACGGCGATCCGCACCTCGTCACCTTCGACGGGCAGCCCTACGACGTGATGACACTTGGCGAGTTCGTCAACACGCGCGACCCATCCGGCGACTTCGAAGTGCAGACGCGGCACGTGCCGATCGGCGCAGTCGGCGTCGGTTCGTCGGCGGTGGCCGTCGGCACCGGCAAACACCGGATGACGTTCACCGTGCCGAAGGTGACCTTCGGGGCCGACGAGGTGGTGCGCGTCGACGGCGAACCCTCGACCGAAACGAGTTTCCTGCTCGGCGACGTGAGCGTGCGGCGCCAGGGAGCCGACGCCACGCTCACCTGGCCCGACGGGAGCACAGTCGAGGTCACCTACGACGGGGGCTGGTTCATCGCCATCGCTCCGTCCGAAGCGCGGGCAGGCGCGCTGGAAGGTTTGCTCGGCTCGGCCGACGGCGACTTCACCAACGACCTGCGGCTACCCGACGGTACGATCGTCGATCCCGTGCATGCGGCCAAGATCGACTCCGAATTCAGCCGCGCTTGGCGCGTCGACAACGACAGCACGCTGTTCGACTACGAGCCCGGCGAGTCGCCCGACACGTTCAACCTACCGACACCCGAACGACCTGCGGATCAACTCGACGAGGCATCGTTGGAGCGGTGCACGCAGGCCCTCGGCCCCGCCGCCGCCAGCCACGAGGTGCGGTCGTGCGCATACGACGTCACCGTCACCGGTGAGGAGCAGTACGTCAACGCGTACGTTGACGTCGTCGAGTCGCGCATCGCGGCGGAAGAGGGCTTCGAACCAGGGGACGAGAAGCCGCTGCCGCCGCCATCGGGCAGCGTCTCCGAGCCGTCGACGACCGGGGAGCCGGCGTTGACTCTCAGCGGAACGCTGGTCTCGTCGGGGGCGCAAGAGACCGGCGTTGACGCGACCGACTACCTGCAGGGCCGCGTGCACACCGAATCCGGAACGGTGATGGTCGTACGCGCCGAGCGCTGCCCCGCCGGAGCCACCGTCTTCGCAACGGTGGCCGAAGCGTCAACCCGCGCCACGGGCCTGTTCCTCGTCTGCGATCCGGCCGAGATCCAGCTCGCCGCGGCTGATGAGGACGACGAGGCGGTGCCCGGCGAGGTGTATTTCTGGTTGCCCGCCAGTGGGCAGTACGACGTGACCATCGAATCAGACGCCCAGGAGGCATCGTTCGTCGCGGTCGAGGTTTTCGTCGACCCTGAGCCGACGATCGTGCAGTCCGCCGACGTCATCGACGGTGTGCAGGCCACTCTTGCAGGCATAGGCGACACCGTCGTGCTCCTCGGCCCGCCCGATGCTGCCGGCCCGACGTTCACCGCCGCCGGCCTCGACGTCGCCTGCGCTACCGAGGCGTACGGCGCCTCGCCGCTCGGGACCCCCGAGGTGTGGGCGCTCGCCGGCTTCTGTGCCCACAGCGATGGCGGTGCCCTCCCCGGCTTCGACGTGCCACTCGTCATCTTCTCCCGCACCGCCGACCCGATAGAGCTCTCCTTGACCCCTGCCTGATCGGCCGACCGGAGAGAGCAGGGCCTGCCCCTCGTGACTTGGCGGTAGTTCGGCCACCACGAGTTGGAGGATCCGATGATCCTCCGGCCGTGCTACACGCGTGGATCACCGACTCTCAGCTCGAGACTCAAGGCGAATGTGGTGGGGCCGCCAGAGCTCAGATCGAGGCTGGCCGCTCGCGCGGCGAGGGCCGGTTCCGACGACGTTGGCGGAACCGGCCCAGACCGAGAGGGATCTGTGGAGTCAGCTGGGGTTACTTGATGCTCTTGGCGTCGGCACCGACCACGAACCAGACGCCGCCGGAGGCCTGACCATTGATGTCGCCGGCCGCGGCGTCGCCGGCGAAGCGGTACAGCGGCCACTTGCCGATCTTGAGTTGCTTGCCTTCGGGCGTATCGACCGTTGTGACGATTGCCGGGTCGATACCGTCGCCGATCACCGGGGAGTCGGTGACCAAGGCCGGGGGCCACGCGGTGGCGCATCCACCGGCACAGGTCGGCACGCCGCCGTCGCCGTCCTTGGTGAACAGGTACAACGTCAGCCCGTTGGCATCGACCAGCACCTGACCGAGATCGGTGTCGGCCAGCTGAATCGACGGTGCGGTGGCGACGGCAGCTGCTTCAGTGACCGCCGGAGCGGGCGTGGTCTCGGCCGGAGCAGCAGGGGTGGCTCCGTCAGCGATCAGGCCGCCGTCGATCCCGGCGACGAACCAGACGCCACCCGATCCCTGGCCGTTGACGTCGCCGGTGGTGATGTCGCCCGAGAAGAAGTACAGCGGCGACTTCCCCGAGACGAGTTGCGTCGTGCCGTCGTCGCGGGTCGTGGTGGCGAAGACACCGACGTCGAGGCCTGGCCCGACGGCGAACGATGGGTCGACCAGTACCGGCGGCCATTGTTCGGCGCACGTGCCGATGCAGGTGCTCTTGGCATCGACATCGTTGGTGAAGCCGTACATCGTGAGGCCGTCGGCTCCGACGAGGATCTTGCCCAGGTCGGAGTTGCCCGCCTTGACGACGACGGCGGCCGTTGGGGCGACCGCGGGAGCCGCGGCGGCCGCCGTCGTGGCCGGAACCGCGGTTGCGGCGGCCGCCACTGTGGTTGCCGGTGCCGCCGGTGCCGCCGGCGTGTCGGACTTCGCTTGGCCGCAGGCGGCGAGCAGTGAGGCAGCGAGGGCGACAGGAATGAGGGCGCGTGAGGTGAACATGGTGGTTCCTTTCGGGGAATGGGGTGGTGTTTTGTGGTTGGTGGGAGCGGGTGTCGGCGGCTACTGCACGACGAGTTCGCCCGTCATCGTCGGGTGCACGAAGCACACGAACGAGTAGGTGCCCGGCGCGGCCGGGGCGGTAAACGAGGCAGTCCCTCCGGGGTCGAGCCCGACGTCGAAGGCATCGCCCGAGACCGTGTGGGGGGCACCGTCAAGGTTGGTCACCTGTACGGTTGCTCCGCCAGTGACCAGGGGAATGGCGAAGGCGAAGCCCTCAATGGTGAGGATGGCAGCGTTGGCGGGGGCGGTCCCGACGGCCGTGGGAAAGATTGCGGTCTTCGATGAGGGCTGGGAGAACAATGCACCGGTCGTGACGGCCGCGGCGGCTGCACAGATCCCGAGGGTGATGGTGAATCGCTTGATCATGGGATGGTCCTTGCTACGAGTGGGGGGTCAGAAGCCGGGGAAGCCGACGTTGGTGAAGAACCACAACGACGAGCTGAGCCACAGCCCGGTGAGCAGCGCAACGAGCAGCCCGCCGGCGACCGGGAGCGTCCAGCCGGACAGCCCCTTTGTTCGCAAAAGCATCATCTTGGTGGTGAAGGCTCCGTAGAAGGCGCAGCCGAACAGGCTGTGGAGCATTGTGCGGGCGGTGGTCGTTTGGAATCCGACGGCCCAGAGGCAGTGGTAGGCGACCGGCAGGCTGACGAGGAATGCTGCGGTTCCCGTCCACCGATGGGCGGGCGCGATCCATCGGCCACGAATCGGGAGCTTGCCCCACATCGCCAGGGCGCTGATCAACTGGGCGATGGCGAGGACGAAGGCGATCGTGGCCAACCATGCCTTCAGCGGAAGCATTCGGCGGACCTCGACGAACACCAGGTTCGGCACTCCGGTGGCGTTGTGCACCCGGCCGTACGTGCCGAGTGATATCGACACCGCCGCTCCAACGGCGGCGGCGATCAACATCTTGCGGGTCGCGTCCGATGTGGTCTCGGGCGGCGACGCGGTGGTGGCTGGAGCGGTCATCGTGTGGTCCTCCTCGACGTTCATGTCGAGGAGTACGGCCGACCCCTACAAACGGTTCGCGCTACCTCAGGAAAATCTGTCGGGGCGACTTGCCTCGCCCCCGACGCCACAGTGGCGCGCAACGTGCGGTTTTCTCAGACCCGGGCTCCCAAGTTTCCTCGGACTCCCAAGTCTTGCCTCGACTCGGGCGCGGCCGGGCGGAGGCGAGAGCCGGTTGGCCGGCGAGCTAGTCGGCCGAGGGGAGTTTGGCGAGGTCGGGGATGACTTGGGCGGTCGCGACGGCGGTAAGCGCCGAGGGATGACATCGGATCTTGCACGAGCGGCTACCGCCGCCGACGATGATCGATGATCGCTCCATCACCCGGCTGTCGATGTACAGGATCAGGTCGGCGGGCAGCCCGAAGGCGGTGACCCCACCGATCAGCATGCCGGTCAAATCGCGGGTCTCGTCACCCGACGCGAAGCTCGCCTTCTTCACCCCGAGCAGCTTGCGGACCACTTTGTTGACGTCGAGGCGGGTGGTGGCGAGCACGACGCAGGCGACGAACTGCGGCGGATCGGTGCGGCTCGACACGATGATCGTGTTCGCCGAATCCTCAGGATCGACGCCATAGAACTCGCAGAACCGACCGGTGTCGGCCAAGTCCGGGTCGCATGGCATCAACTCGTAGTCGACGCCCAACGCGGCGAGGTGTTGGATGACGGCCTGCTCGGCGGGATCGGGGTCGGAACCATCCCGCGGACAATACGCGACGTCGCCACGAGCCCGTACGATCAGGAATGTGTCGAGTCCCACCCGCCCCGTCGCCCGGATGACGGCGCGCCCCGCTTCGACGGGGTCGGGTCGGCGCGGGTCGATCGGCTGGTGGTACGCCGGAATGATCCTCGACCTCGTCCATATGCCCCTGGTCATCGGCATGGTGATCTTCGGCGCATCGATTTGGGCGGGCAGGGTGTACGTCACGATCGTGACGGTGCTGGTCATCCTGCAGATCGGCCTGATGGGCTGTCCCGTGATGTTTCTGACGCGGTGGATGAAGCGGAGACACGACCCGAGTTACGACGGGCCCTGGTCATTGACGGTCTGGATGTTCCACCGCTACGGCCGCGTGGTCGGCGTCGCCATCTTTGTGGTGCTGATTGCGTTGGCGGTGGGCCTACGCGCCCTGTTCTTCTAGCGTGGGAAGCTACGAAACGTTGGTTCGGCCGACGTGCCGGGCGACCTTGTTGCGGATCGCCATCTGCTCGGCCGCCAGAATTGCCGAGGCGACATTGGGCTCGGGTGGGCATGAGGCGGCACCGATCGATGCCGACAAGGTCAAGCCATCGGGGAGGCGAGTTCCGGCGATGTTCGCCTGCAAGCGTGTGATGAGGTCTTGCGGGTTGTGCGGTGAACCCCTGGATGGGATCAACATGGCAAACTCGTCGCCGCCCAGGCGGGCGATGGCGTCTCCGTGGCGCGACGCTCGTCGGAACTCATCGGCCATTGCCTGGATGAGCGTGTCTCCGGCGTCGTGACCGCGGGTGTCATTGGTGTGCTTGAGGTAGTCGAGGTCGGCATAGACGACACAGATCCGTTCGCCGGTTTCCTCCTGACGGCTGGTGGCCTCGGCAACGGCCTCATACCAAGCCCGTCGATTGGCCAACCCGGTCAACGCGTCGACGCGGGCCTCGTTGCGCGCCGCGTTTGCCTGAAGACCCATGGACTCCGCCTCTTCGACACGCTCTCGTCGATCCTGAGCCAGCACGCCGATCAATGCGATCGGCGCCATGACGAGAATGGCGGCCGTGATCGGTGAGTGTCCGAGCACGGCGCTCAGCCCGATGGGTGCCATCAGGCAATCGATGAGAAACGTCCATCCCAACGGGCGAGCGACCTCCCGAATGGGATCGCCGAATCCGATCCGGCGAATGACGACGGCCGCGGCATCACACGCGAATTGGGCAACGAGGGCCAGGAGATATATGGGAAATCGCCCGGCGTCCGCCGGCCCGTGTCCGAACGCGGACAGAACCAATACCGGACCGAGACAATGCAGACCCGCTCCGACCGCCAACGCAGACTTCTCGCCGTTGGTCTGGCGGATCGGCCACCTCAGGTGCTGAGCGACGAGGACTATCAGGGGGACAAGGGCCAACGGAGCCGTGAACAACAGCACGACGAGCACCGGTTCGGTCGGCACCATGCTTCCGAATCGAATCGTGTACTCGAGTCGATAGGCAACGGCGTACAACACGAGCAGAATTGCCGTGGCGGCGACGATCTGACCGGATGGGCGCGTCCCATCAAAGGTGATTGCAAGAGTGGCGACGGCGATGAGGTACGCCGTGCTGAGAACTGCTGCGGCCGTCGACTCTCGGCCCCGTTCGCGCATTCTTCGAAGGCTATTTGGACTTGAACGGATCGACCATGACATCGTCGATCAACCAAGACGCACGAGTCCCCGTTGCCCGGAATGAGATGGTGACCAGTTGCTCGCCGTCGGCATTTCGGAGGTTCGGGAAAACCATCGGCTCCGACGGAGCCCATCCGGCACACGACTGGCTTGCGACTGTGTACGCCCTTTCGATGGTCTTGGTTCCATCGGAGACAGCGACGTTTACGACCAGTTTGGCGCCAGATACACCGGGGTGTCGAACGAAGAACCGGAGGAAATCTTCACGCTCGGCGACACAGAACGTGACCGAGGTCAGCGTCGACTCGGGATCGAGACGGGCCGAAATACGGTCGAACCGGCCGTTGACGCGCCAAGGCTCGTTGTCCCAGACGGAGCTCACCCGGTTGGTAGCCGTCCAGTTTCGAGTGCCGTTTTCCGAAGTCCCCGTTGTTCACCAGGAAGTATTCGTTGTAGTCGCCCCACGCCGCGAAGGCAGTGGTTGTGGACCGCTCGGTGCACGGATCGGCGGTGGCCGCAGCTGCACCCGGAACCACCGTCGCGAACAGCAAGAGTTGAAGCTGTGACGGCAATGATCCACGCCCGACGAGCTTGGGCCATGGGAAGTGGATTGCGCACGACTCGGTGTCCTTCGATGGTGTGATGAGGGTCGACGACTCAGGTGCACACATGGAGGGATCGCCCGTCCGCCCCGCTGAAATCACCAATGAGTAGTTGACAGCACGCTACTGATCACCGATAGTGACGAAAAGGGGCCGGTCGACCCAATTCTCTCCCGGCTCCAGATGCATTGGAGAAGTTCGGCACGAAGAGTGGCGTCAGCTGGATGCGGAGGAAGGTTCTGCTGTAAGCGGGGCGACTCGGAGCATTTAGTTGCTACTCAGAGTGCTTATCGTGGTGAGAACGATGTCCACGTCGTCGTTGCGAGTTCGCACGATCTGAACGGGCTCAGTGGCTGGTGCGGTAGTCACCGAACTTCTCGTCGCGCTTCGTCAGCGCTGCGGTCAGGCCATCTTGGCGGGCGGCCGACATGAAGTCGGCCATCGCCTTGGTCTGTGTACCCAACCCGCACAGTTCGGTGCCGGCACGGATCCCGGCACGCATGCCCATGTGGTCCATCTGGCGATGTACCGTGCGCTTGTTCAACTGCACGACCTCGGGTGGTAGGTCGGCGATCCGTGCGGCTACTTCGATCACCGCGGCATCGAGTTGGTCGGCCGGGAAGGCACGATTGGCCCAACCCTCGGCGACGGCCTCGATTCCCGAGATCGAATCACCGGTGACCATCATCTCCATTGCGCGCCGCATGCCGAGAAACCAGGCGTGGAAGTGCATGTCGGGCACGCCGAAGCGCACCGCGGGGTAGCCCATCTTGGCGTCTTCGGCGATGTAGATCAGATCGCAACCGGTGGCCAGCTCACTGCCTCCGGCCAGGCAATACCCGTGGACCTGGGCGATGACCGGCTTGGCCAACTCCCAAATGCTCATCCAGCCCTCGGTGACATGCCGCGGCCACTGCGTCGCTCCCGGCGGCGTGTAGTAAGGAAGCTCGTGGCCCTCGTTGCCATTACCCAAGTCGTACCCGGCCGAGAACGACGGTCCCGCCCCGCGAACGATCGAGACGTGGATATCGGAGTCCTGGTCGGCGGCGCGCAGAGCATCGAGAATCGCCCCGCGCAGCGGATGATTCAGCGTGTTGCGTTTCTCGGGGCGATTCATGGTGATCCGTCGCACATGCGGCACGGGCTCGTCGATCAGGATCAGTTCGTTGCTCACCAAGGACCTCCACGTTGCGGCATCTACGTACCTTCGCCATCATCGTTCGGTCGGGCGTCGATCCTGCGACCGAGGTGCCGCTCTGCTGACTCGTGGGGTCTGAACTGGCCTAGCTCGACACCGCCACCCGCTGCGGTTTGCGGGAGAGCTGTACCGGCTGACCAACGACCGGATTCGGTAGCGGAGCGAGGTGGGGCAATGGGCAGTGCAGCGTGCGGGCATCGAGGGTTTCCAAACCGGCGAACCAGAGTTGCAATCGTTCGCCGTCCAGGGTCAGGCTGCCGTCTTCGTGCAATTGGCCAACCTGGTTGCGGGGGTCGGCAAAGGCGACCGTGCACTTGGCAATTTGACCGTTGGAGCGCACCACGAGGGAGTTCGGCTCGGCGGCGTAGCACACGTAGGTGCCTCCAACGACGGGATCGGTCACACCTTCCTCGCGACGCTGTAGACGTTGAGCCAGGTCGGCCTTTGCCGCCAATTCCCATCCCGGTTTTCCCCGCTCGATATCCCCGTCGTTCGGTCCGCCCAGGGGAGTTATCGCTTTGAAGAAGACCTTGTAGCGCTCGTCGTCACCGAACTCGGCATTGATCGCCTCGATCAGCCGGTGAGTCTGGCCCAGGTTGCTCGGGGTGATGTGAAGCCGGACCATGGTGAAGAACGGAAGCTTCGCCTCGCGGATCGACAGCAGATTCGACCAGATGGTGTCGAAGGTGCCGGCTCCGTCGCGGCGCTGCCGGGTGCGGTTGTGGTCGTCGCCGAAGCCGTCAAGTGAGATCTGGTAGTGCCGCACGCCCAGCTCGAGGAGTTCGGTGAATCGGTCGGGGGTCAGCAGGTAGCCGTTTGTCGTCATCGACGAGGTGAATCTGAAGTTCGGTAGCCGATCAACGAGACTCTGAGCGTGCCCGCAGAGCTCGCGGATCACGGGAAAGGCGACCATCGGTTCTCCTCCGAACCACCGCAGTTCGAGCAGTTGGAGCGAGGGCGCCCGGGCATCCATCAGCGCCTTGAGCCCATTGATCACACGACGAGGCATCGTGCCGAGTTCGAAGTCCTCGTAGCAGTACGTGCACCGGAAGTTGCATTGCTCGGTTGGCATCAGGGTGAGCTTCAAGTGCCGGTTGTCGAGAGCTCGCTGCACCTTGCGCCGCAGTATCCCCTGCTGGGGTGACTCGGTCGGTGTCGATGGCATCAAGGATGACGCTCCATCGCTGGATGATGAGGTGAGGGTGGTCATAGCCCGGGTGTTTCCGTCTCGGGAGGTGGAGTAGAGCCGCATCCGATGTCGCACGTGTTGTCACTCCCGCACGCCTCGTCGCTCCCACAGCCCTCGTCGTCGCCGCAGAAGATGTCGATGCACAACGAATCCACGCAGGCGATGACTTCGGCCTCACAGCCAATCAGGACGTCGGCGCACCCGATGACTTCGGCCTCACAGCCAATCAGGACGTCGACGCACCCGATGACTTCGGCGTCGCAGCCGACGAGGACGTCGACGCACCCGATGACTTCGGCGTCGCAGCCGACGAGGACGTCGACGCACCCGATGACTTCGGCGTCGCAGCCAACCACCGGGTCGCCGCACGCAACGACCGGGCAGCTCAGGTCGGTGCCTCCACCTCCTCCGCCCGTGGGCCCAGCGGTATCGGAGCTGACGACCCATGGGGGTAGGTCGAAGGTCGCGAGGTTGGCCGCCCCGGCGAGCTCGGCTGACACGATCACTCGACCGAACTTGTCGAACCTGATTCTGGCGGCGGCAATGCCAGCGGCCCTCGGCCGACCAGACTTCGGAGACGGGGTTGTCGTCATCAGAGCTCTGCCTGGCGCCGATCGGCTGCTGTGCCGGGTCTCGACTTGGCGGCTCGGCGTGCGACGGTCGCACGTTTCGCGGCTCGGGCGATCAGTTCCTTGTTGGTGATGTGGATTCGCCAGCGGGCGTCGATCCACACATCGTCGGGTTGGAACGTGGCCACCCGGCGTTGCAGGTAGGGAACGATCTCACGGCGATAGAAGTGTGGGTAGGCCAGAATGAGGTCGCGAAATCGGATTGCGTCGGGTCCGGCGATGATCACGTCACCCGACAACCCGATGGTTACATCATCGCTGTGGATGCGGATCGGGTAGTCGGCGGTGTCGCTGGGGAAGGCCTGTGATGCCATGCTCCGACGGTAAATCCGGGTCTAGGACGTCCACATCGGTAGGAATACGCAAATGAATGATCCACGATCGCGCTCACGGCGTGCTTGGGAACAAACCTGAGACTTGGGCGCCATAGCCGACGAAGGCGGGGCAGCGTTCGGCTTCCTTGGGAACCTGGCCGGGCTCCAAGGGGATTGCCACCTCGTCGACAAGCGGCCCGACCCGGGCGGCGATCGGGGCGAGGGCGGCGAGGTCGAAGCCGTAGAGGGCCGCCGCGTTGCCGGCGAGCATCTGGGTGACTTCGGCGCGGTCGAACCCCCCATAGGCCTGGCGAAGTGCCTCGGTGGAGTACGGGAAGCTGGCTTCCTTGTGCGGATAGTCGCTGCCCCACATGATCCGGTCGACGCCGACGACCTCGCGCGCCGGCATCTCGGAGCGGCGCATGAAGCTGGCGGCGACATGGCACTGCCGAGCCCAGTACTCCGACGGGGTGAGGGAGAGGTTGGCCATCACCGGGCCGCCCCAGATGTGCTCCTGGGAGCCGACGGCGTGGCGCATCCGGTCGAAGAAGTAGTCGAGACGGGCGAGCTCGTCGGGTACCCAGGCGGTTCCCTGCTCGGTGAACACGAGTTGCAAATTGGGATGCCGTTCGAGCGCGCCCGAAATCAGCAGGTGGGTGAGGGCCCGATGCGAGAACCAGGTGACCTCCAGTAAGAAGATCACCACCGACTCGGGAGTCGTGCCCATCGGCGGGTTGGCACTGCCCCCGTGATGGTTGACGGGCATCTCCAACTCCTCGCACACCGCCCACAGCGGCTCGTAGTACGAGGAATCGTGGAGCTGGGGAAGGAATGAGCCGGGGGGAACCCCGGGGAGTAGCACACCCCCGAACAAGCCGTGGTCGCGGGCCCAGCGAACCTCGGCAACCGCCGCGTCGATGTCGTGAAGCAGAATCTGGGCGATGCCGGCCCGGCGGCCGGGGGCATCGGCGCAGAAGTCGGCCAACCAGCGGTTATGTGCCTGCAACCCCGCCCATCGCCGGTTGAGGTCGCCCGAGTCGGCCGACGGTGGCTGAGCGGTGAGCGACGACGACGGGTAGAACGGCGGGATCGTGTTCGGGTAGATCACCTCGGCGACGATGCCGTCGCTCTCCAGGTCGCGGCAAACGGCGGGCCGAGTCCCAGTTGCGGGCTCCGTCGTCGCCCTTCAGGTCCTCGTATGGGTTGACGAAGGTCGGCAACCAGGCGTCGAAGTCGTCGTGCCACGCGCGCGCGAGGTACGGCCGGTATTCATCGATGGCCCCGCCACCGTGGCAATCCGCCGAGATGACGGTGTAGCGCTCGTTCAATGTCATATCCGACCTCCCAAGACCGGTTTCTCGGAACCGACGACCCATATCGCGACGGCGTGTGACCGACTACTGTCGCTCGTCCTTCCAGCCATATGGCCTGGTCTACCAGATGACACGGTCCACCTGACGACCCGTCAGATATCCCCGAGGGCTGCGTGCCATGCTTGCCGTATGCCGATGCTGATTCTGCGCTACGACCTGCGTCTTCCACCCGTTGGTGCCACCCCGACTGCCGTCACCGGCGCCGGGCAGTATGCGGCGATGCTCGAACAGTGTCGTTGGGGCGACCGCCATGGGGTTGACATGGTCGTCGTCTCTGAACACCACGGGGCACCCGACTCGTTCATGTCGGCGCCGTTGACGATCGCCGCGGCGATCCTCGGAGCGACGTCGAAGGTCAACGTGAACGTCTCGGCGCTGCTGGCGATCATGCACAATCCGATCCGCCTCGCCGAGGAACTGGCCGCCATCGACCTGATGTTCCCCGGCCGCCTCTCGGTGATCCTCGGTACGGGATACCGCCAGGAGGAGTTCGACATGCTCGGCATCACGTTCAAGGAACGCAACGAGCTGCTCGAGGAGTGCGTGAACACCATCCGCCAGGCGTGGACGGGGGAGTACTTCGAGTACCAGGGCCGCCAGGTCCGCGTGACACCCACGCCCGGCACCCCGAACGGGCCGATGATGATGCTCGGTGGTTCGTCGGAGCAAGCGGCCCGTCGCGCCGCTCGTCTGCGCTGCATCTTTACCTCGGCGATCGGGACGGCGTCGCTCGGCGAGGCGTACTACGACGAGTGTGCCAAGGTCGGCTTTCAGGGCTACGCCTCGTTGCCCCACGGGGCCGGGTTCATCCACGTGTCGATGGATCCCGAGCGCGACTGGGAGCGCATCGCTCCGTACGCCTTCCACGAGGCCCGCACGTATGCGTCGTGGCAGCGAAAGGGTCAGTCGTCATCGGTCACCGTCAAGAACGCCGAGACCATCGACGATCTCAAGGCCTCGGGTGTGTATCAGGTGCTCACCCCCGACGAGTTCGTTGAGCAGTGGCAGACCGGCAGCCCGTTCGGCGGCATGGTGCTCCACCCGTTGATGGGTGGCATCCCGCCCGAGTTGGCCTGGGAAAGCCTCGAATTGATGGAACACGATGTGTTGCCCCGGATCAAACCCGCCTGACTTCTCCCGGATTTTTTGCCGGTGCAGTTCAAGGCCTGGGAGGACGTCGTCGTCACCGTGTAGAACTGCTCGCCCATGAGCCGTTTCATCCGACACGAGCGCGACCGGCGAATTCTGCGGCTGGCGCTTCCGGCGTTGGGCACGTTGGCGGTCGAACCGCTCTACGTGCTGGTCGACACGGCGATCGTCGGACGTATCGGCACCAACGAGCTGGCCGGCTTGGGCATCGCCTCGACGGTTCTGTTGACCGTCAGTGTGGTCATCGGGTTCATGGAGTACGGCATCACTCCCGACGTTGCCTACGCCCACGGACAGGGTGACGCGCACAAGGCTCGGGTGGCCGCCACCGATGCGTTGTGGCTGACGATGCTGCTTGGGCTGCCGGCGTGCGCGGTGGTCGGGTTGGGGCGCGGCCGATCGCCATGGCACTCGGTGGTCGTGGTGCCGTACTCGAGGCGGCGGCGACCTATCTGCGAATCAGCGCGCTTGGACTGCCGTTCGTGATGGTCGCCTACGTCGGTCACGGGGTGATGCGCGGGGTCAACAACCTGAAGCGCCCGCTGATGATCGTGTTCATCGCCAACCTGATCAACCTGATCCTCGAAATCGTCTTTGTGTGGTGGCTCGATCTCGGCATTGCCGGCTCCGCGTGGAGCACGGTCGTCGTCCAAATGATCGCCGCCGGATTCTTCCTGGCGGTACTCAAGCCGCATCTCACCAGGGTGCGCCCGGCGTGGGTTCGAGCGAAACCCCTGCTGGTCACGGGCTTGCACCTGGGGCTGCGCGGCATCGCCATGTTGGCCGTGTGGATCACGATCACCTCGGTAGCCGCCCGCACCGACACCCCAACGTTGGCGGCGAATCAGATCGCTGCCCAATTGTTCATGTTTCTCGCCCTCGGACTCGATGCGTTGGCGATCCCGGCCCAATCCCTGGTCGCCGGGGCGCAGGGCGGCGGCGATACCGATGAGGCGCTCGCCATCGGCTGGTCGAGCACCCGCTTGTCGCTGTGGTGTGCCTGCGGGCTGGCGGTTGCGTTGGCCGCTACGTGTTCGGTGTTGCCCAAGTTGTTCACGAACGACGCCGCAGTGGTCGATCGAGCGACCGGTGCCCTGCTCATCTTGGCCGTGATGCAGTTCCCCGGGGCGATCGCCTTCGCCCTCGACGGGGCGTTGATCGGGGCTGAGGACGAGAAGTATCTCGGCCGAGCGGCAGTCACCAATCTGCTCTCGTTTGCTCCGCTGGCCGTCGCCACGCTGATCTGGCCCCGGCTCGGCATCATCGGGCTATGGGGTGCCCAGTTCGTCTGGATGATCATGCGCGCCGTCGTCAACACCCGTCGCTGGTCGAGTCGTCGTTGGGTGCTCAACCGGCCCGCGGTTGCCGCAGCGTAGGGCTACAGCGAGTCAAGCAGCGCGGGGAGTTCGCCCAGATGGCGGATGCGGTGGACGCCATCGGGCAGATCGGTCCACGGGTCATCGAAGATGTCGTGCCACACCGGAATCATCCCGGCGTCGAGTGCTCCAAGCACATCGCTCTTGATCGAATCGCCGACGTATACGGTGCGTTCGGGGCCGACGCCGAGCCGGTTACATACCGTCATGAACGCCTCGGGGTGCGGCTTGGCCGTGTCGCGGGGCGCAGCAAGGCAGACCTCGAACCAGTCGTGGAGCCGCAGTCGTTCGGCCTCGGAATCGACCAGGTGGTTGTTCGAGAGAACGGCCAGTCGGGTGCTGTCGAGCAGGGCGTCGAGCGTCGGAACGGTGTGAGGAAAGAACCCCACCCACAATTCCTCGTCGAACCGTTTGGTCAACAACGCCACCTCATCGGCCGACAGCCAGTCGAGCACGGCGGGCCAGATGGTCTCGCGTCGGTGGTGCAACGCCCAGGTGTTGCGGTGCCAGACATGCGTGCCGTCGGGCGATGTCAGCCAGAGTTCACGGCGGCAATAGTCCAACAACGCATCGGCGCACCGTTCGTCGACCGTCTCGATCAAGCACGCGGCGATTGAGGAGTACCAGTCGATCAGGGTGTCATCGAGGTCGAAAACGACCGCGTCAAACGGGGGCTTGGTCACCGGTTCGCGTCGATTGGTCGATTAGTCGTGGATGACGACGCGGCTGCCCATCGGCATGTAGTTCTGCGCCCAGATCATGTCCATCGCCGCGTTCGTCACCCGAACGCAGCCATGCGATGCCGGGTAGTTCGGCACGTTCGGAGCCCCGTGGACGGCCACGCCGCCAACGACGAAGCGAGGCCGATACATCGTGCCGAGCGTGCCTTCGTAGCGGACCTCGTCGGAGACCCGGTAGACCCGGTATGAACGCCGTCGGGGTGTATGCGGTGCCGGTTTCGCGGGCTCCCGGATCTTTGCGGTTCGGTTCGTCGTAGGAGTAGTTGCCGCCGGTCGAGACGTGGATCACCCACACGGTCTGGCCGCCTCGCACGATGTACAGCACCTGGTCACCCTTGTCGACCTCGAGGTAGTCGCCGCCGCCCAGACTTGGGCTCGGCACGCACAGCGAGGTGTTGATCCGTGACGCCGTGAGCTCGTCGATCTTGCCGGTCGTCGGCAGGCTGTTGAGGAATTGGAACGCCATCACCGACTGCGTTGTCGTGCCCCGTAGTTGCCGTCGGACGCGGCTGATTCCAGTAGCCGAGGCGCGCAGACGGGTCTGAGCGTTGGCCACCGCTGCGGGTGGTGAGCCGACGTGATCCCGGCCACCGGGCCGGTAGCGAAATCCGACGCAACCCGCCGGTGTGGGGTTGACGTTCTGCGGGGCCCCGAACGGCGAGGCGGCCAAGCGCGCCGAGGTAGTAGCCGGCGACGTCGGCGAGCACATGGCCGCCCCCGTCAAGGAAGACGTCGAAGCCGCGGGCCGAGACCGGCACGGTGGCGTGATTCGGCAGGGTCTGCGCGGCCCGGGCGATGTTGATGTTTGACGTGGTCCGGCTTTGACGGCCGGGTCGTTGGCTCCGGCCGGCGTGACACTGATGTAGCCCGGCTGCAGCGAATCGGTGACCGTCACGTTGAGGACGACGGCGGCGACGTCGGGCCGGTTGATCGCCGGATTGGTGGTCACGGCCACCTCGGCGTTCCAGTTCGGCAACAACATGCCGGCGACCCCTCCGGGGCTGAGGGGGCCGACCGGGTGTCGAGGAAGCGGGTGGGCGACGCCGATGGTACGAACAGGCCGATGCTGTCGGCCGGGGCTGCCGCACCGGTGAACGTGCCGACGAGGTCGACGATCAATTGGCCGCCGGTCTCGGCGTAGACGTTGAAATTGCCGGTGGCATCGAGCGGGACGATCACCTGGTTGGCCGAGGTGGCAGGTACGAGCGCGAGTTCAGATTCGAGGCGTTCGGGCGGGTCTGTCCGGCAGGGAACACCGTCCAATACCCGGCCGAGTTGGCAATCGTCGTGACGTTGAGCACGGCGGCCGAGGCGCCGGCGCCGGCGGGAACGGCCACGGTGCGCACCTCGTCGGCGGCGATGGCCGCCGCGCCGGGGTGCGGGTGTCGACGATTCGTTGCGGGCTCGCCAACGGGACGAACCGCCCGGCCTTCGAGGTGGCCGCCGGAGCGTAATAGCCGAGGAAGTCGACGAGCAGGTTGCCGCCGGCAGAACTGAAGATGTCGACGATGCCGCTGACCCCCACCGGCACGGTGACCAGGTTGGGGATTGCGAGGGCATCGCCATCGAGGGCGGCGCGCTCGTCGATGTTCAGATTCGACGCGTCGGGAAGTGCGCCATCGTGGGGGAACACCGTCCAATAGCCGGGGGCTGACGGGCCGAGCGCCGTGATGTTGAGCACCGCGGCCATCACTCCGCTACCGGCGGCTGGCCGGGGGGCCGCCCCGGTCAACGCCACCGACACCGTTTGACCCGCACCGATCGGGCCGGTGGCCCGGGTATCGAGGAGTCGTTCGGGGTTGGGGAGCGGCACATAGGCCGCCGTGACGATCGGGGCGGCACTGGCAGCGGACGGGGCGAGGCTCATGGCCAGCCCCCCGCTGAGAGTGGCCGCGTCAACAGCAGTCCGGTCAGACGAGCGCCCATCCCCAACAGGTTAGCGAACCGAATCCGCCCGACGGCGTGATTCGGCGCGAGACTCGATGGTCATGAGCGATCAGCATCTTCTCGTCGAACGGTCCGGCGACATTGTGACCGTCACCCTCAATCGGCCGGAAAAGCGCAACACGCTGGCGATTGATGTGCTGCACGACCTCGGCCGAGTGATGCGTGAGATCGGGGCGAGCGACGCCCGTGGCGTAGTTCTCGCGGCCAACGGCCCGGTGTTCTCGGCCGGTCACAACTTCGCCGACCTGTACGACGTTCCGCTCAACGATGTCCGCAAGTTGTTCCAGGTGTGTACCGAGATGATGGACACGATTCAGTCGATCCCCCAGCCGGTCGTGCGCCAAGGTGCATGCCCTGGCGACCGCGGCGGGTTGTCAGCTGGTCGCGACGTGTGACTTGGCGGTCGCCAGTGATCAGGCAAGTTTCGCCATCCCCGGGGGCAAGGGCGGCCTGTTCTGCCACACGCCGCTGGTCGCCGTCGCCCGCAACGTCGGCCGCAAGCGGGCGCTCGAGATGGCGATGACCGGCGACGCGATCGATGCCCACACGGCCGCCGACTGGGGTTTCGTCAACAAGGTCGTGCCCGCCGACGAACTCGACGCGGCGACCGACGACCTGATTCGCCGGGCCACCCGCGGCAGCGCCCTGGCCAAAGGGATGGGCAAGCAGTCGTTCTACTCCCAGATCGACCTCGACCAGCCGAAGGCGTACGCCTATGCGATCGAGATCATGTCGGCGGGAGCCCGTACCGAGGACGGCCAAGAGGGCATCGCCTCGTTCCTCGAGAAGCGCAAGCCAGTGTTCAGGAACCGGTAGCCACAATTCGTTACTGATCCGCCAGGGTCGTCGGTACCGTACGGCCTGCATGAATGTTCGTCGGCCACGTACGGTCCGTTGCGCGTTGGTTGCGGCGCTGATTGTTGCCGGGTGCTCATCGTCGACGGCGGCGACGCCGATCGTCACGCTGTCGTGTGGTTCGGGCAGCCCGGTCTCGGGGCGCGGGCTACGGATCGTGACGACGGTCGCCCCGCTGACCTCGATCGTCGCCAATATCGCCGGCGGCACGAACGCCCAAATCACCGGCATCGTGCCCGAGGGAACCAACTCGCACACGTTCGAGCCGCCCCCGTCGTCGGTCCAAGCGATCGCCGAGTCCGACGTGGTGTTCACCAACGGCCTGAAACTGGAAGATCCGATCCGACGCTTGGCGTCGTCGAACTTGCCGGCCGGAGCTGAGATCTGCGAGCTGGCGAGCACCGTGCTGCCCGAGTCGGAATGGATCTATGACTTCTCATTCCCCAAGAGTGGCGGCAAGCCCAATCCGCATCTGTGGACGAGTCCGCCGTTGGCGAAGCGGTTTGCCGACGTGGTGCGCTCGACGCTGATGACTCGCGACCCGGCCAACGCCCCGAAGTACGCGGCGAATTACACGGCGTTTGCCGCCAAGATCGACGCCCTCGACCAGGTGATGGTGACGGCGACGGCCTCGATTCTTCCCGCCGATCGTCAGTTGCTCACCTATCACGACGCGTACGCCTACTTTGCCCGGCAGTACGGCTGGACGGTGATCGGGGCGATACAGCCGTCGTCGTTCACCGAGCCGTCGCCGAAGGATGTCGCCCGGTTGATCGAACAGGTCGATGCGCAGAAGGTCAAGGTGGTGTTCGGTTCGGAGGTCTTTCCCTCCCCGGTGCTGGAGCAGATCGGGGCCGAGACCGACGCCGCGTACGTCGACGTCCTGCGCGACGACGACCTGCCAGGCGCCCCGGGCGACCCCGAGCACTCGTGGCTCGGGTTGATGCGCTTCGACTTTGTCACCATGGTCGAATCGTTGGGTGGCGACGCCACGGGGTTGCGAGCGTTGGACACAGCCGATGTGGTGAGCGACACGGCGGAGTATCCGCAATGATCCGTCAGATCGGCATGACCGGCACGGTTGCCTCCTTCGAGCACGTCTCACTGAGCTACGGCGGCCTGCCCGTCGTGCAAGACGTCGACATACGCATCGCCACGGGCGAGTTCCTTGGCATCGTCGGACCGTCGGGTTCGGGGAAAACCACCCTGTTGAAGGCGCTGATCGGTCGGCTGACCCCGTCGTTCGGCACCGTCACCCTGCGACCCGGACTGCGCGTGGGGTACGTGCCGCAGGTCGAGACCGTCGATTGGAACTTCCCGGTGACCGTCGGCGAGGTCATTTTGATGACCCGAACGGCGCGGCGATGGTCGCCCCGGGCGACGTCCGTCGAACGAGCCGAGGTCGACGCGGTGCTCGACCGACTCGGGCTGGAGGGGCTGGGCGACCGGCACATTCGTGAACTGTCCGGGCGGGCAGCAACAGCGGGTGTTCCTCGCCCGGGCGCTGCACCCAACGTCCCGATCTGCTGGTGCTCGACGAGCCGACGTCCGGGGTCGACGTGCGTACCCGCCACGAGATCCTCCACCTGCTCGCCGAACTGAACGAGGAGGGCTCGTCGATCGTGCTGACCACACATGATCTCAATGGGCTGGCCGCCCACCTGCCCCGGTTGGTGTGCTTCAATCGCACCGTGATGGCCGATGGGGCGCCTCGGGACGTGCTGCGGTCGTACGTGCTGGAGCGCACCTTCGGTGCGCCGATGGACGTTTTGGAACACGGTGGGATGCCGGTGGTCCTCGACCGCGGCTTCGGAGAAGTGGCCCAACGGTTGCGGGGCTGCCTCGTGAGTTGGGTCGGCGAGTCTCTTCAAGCCGTTCGAATTCGAGCTTCTTCCGCAACGGGCTGATCGTGTCGGTTTCGCCGGCGCGGTATGCGGGCTGATCGGCGTGTATGTCGTGCTGCGGTCGATGAGCTACATCGGCCACGGCCTCTCCCACGCCGTTTTCGGCGGGGCCGCCGCCGCAGCGGTGATGAACATCAACTACTTCCTCGGAGCGGGTCTGTGGGGGTCGCCTCGGGCCTGGTCATCGGCCGCGTTGCCCGCCGGCGAATCATCGGCGCCGACGCGGCGATCGGCGTCGTCACTACGGCGTCGTTCGCCATTGGCATCGTGCTGTTCAACCAGTTTCGGCCAGGCCCGCCGCAGCCTCGACGCCGTGTTGTTCGGTGACATCCTGGGGGTCGGGCCGAGCGACGTGGTCGTGGTCGCCAGCGTCACGTTGGCGGTTGCGGCGATCGTCTGGTTCGGCTATCGCCGGTTGCTCTTCGCCACCTTCGATCCCGAGGTCGCCGATGTTTCCGGGGTCTCGGTCGCCCGGGTGGAAGCGCTGCTGATGACGATGATGGCGCTGACCGTCTTGGTGACCATGCGGGTGATCGGGGTGCTGCTGATCTCGGCGTTGCTGGTCATCCCGGCTTCGACGGCACGGATGATGACGAACTCGTTCGCCCGCATGTTGTGGCTGTCACCGGCGATCGGGATGGCCGCCTGCCTGATCGGGATGAACCTCAGCTATCACCTCGACACCTCGTCGGGGGCGACGATCATCCTGGTAAATGCCCTGTTTTTTGGGGTCGCGTTCGTGATTTCCGGGGTTCGTGGTCGGAGCCGCGTCGGCGGGATGGAACACGCTCACGCCTGAGTTCCTGTCACCGGGCCCAGAACCCTGTGTCATCTAATAGTTGTTAAACTGTAACGAAACTGCCATAATCGTGAGGCGGGCTTAGCGCACATTTCTGATGGAACGTGCTCAATCACGAGAGGCGGAACCACGTGATGCGTTCTCGGTCGAATGTTTCGGCACCGGTTCGGTTGATGCGGTTGGTGGGCCTGGTGGTCGCAACCGCCATCGCCACCGGCTCGCTCGTGGCAGCCGAGGCTGGTGCCTCGGATGTTGGGCAAGACATCGTCTCGCCGCCAGCCGAATCTGCCGACGCGGCGGTCGTCGCTGGCTCCCGATACGTGCCGATCACCCCGCTACGCGTCGTAGACACTCGGATCGGGCGGGGATCCACCCGTCCGGCGGCCCGATCGATGATCACGGTCAGCGTGATCACCCCCGAGGTGGCGGCTGCGTCGGGGATCGGTGCCGGCGCTGCTTCGGCGGTGGTCATCAACCTCACCTCGGTCGACGCGGCAGCGGGGGGTTACGTGACCGCCTGGCCGGCCGATGCCCCCCAGCCGCCGACCTCCTCGCTCAATCCGACCCATCGCGGCCATACGTTGGCCAATCTCGTCACCGTCCCGGTCGGACCGGGAGGTCGGATCTCGCTCTACACCCAGTCCGGTGGTGATCTGCTGGTCGATGTCCAGGGCGTCTACACCGCATCGGGCGCGACCCGAGCCGGGCGGTTCGTCTCCTCGGAACCCCGCCGTCTGCTCGATACGAGAAGTCCGAGCGGAATCCAGGGCGCCGCTCGCCCGATGACGCCCGGCGAGATCGTCGATCTGCTCCAGGGTTCCTCGATCGGACAGGCCGGCGAGTACGCCGCGTTGGTGCTGAACGTCACGTTCACCGACAGCACCGGACCGGGCTTTCTCACCGCGTGGCCTCGTGGCGGGCCCCGGCCGGAGGCCTCGAATGTCAATGTCGAGCGGACCGGTCAAACCGTCGCCAACCAGGTGATCGTGCCGTTCACGGGTGGCGCAGCCGGCGTGTCGATCTACTCCAGTGGCGGGGGTCATCTGATTGTCGATCTTGTCGGCGGGTACTCGGGAACGGGGGCAGCGGCCGCTACTGACGGACTTTTCGTCCCGGTGACCCCGTCACGTTTGCTCGATACCCGACAACCGACGTCTCCCTGGCGTGGCCGCGTCGGGGCTGGCGGGATCATCGAAACCCAGCCGGCCGGGACTGCCGGTGTCCCGTCGGGTACGGCCGGGGCGGTCGTCTTGAACGTCACCATCACCGATGCGGCCGCCGCCGGATATGTCACTACGTGGCCCGCTCGGACCCGGCAGCCCACGGTGTCGTCGTTGAACGCCGGATCCGCCGGCGATACGGCGAGCAATCACGTGATCATCCCGCTGGCCGATGCTGGTTTCTCGATGTACACCTCGACCGAAGCCCACCTGATTGTCGATACCACGGGCTACTTCCTTCGCACCGCGACGGCCGTCCCTCCGCCGGTCAACCCCCCTGCGCCGGGTACCTCGCCGCCGCCGAGCCCCCAGCCGCCCGAGCCGCCGGTCACGTCGGCGCCTCCGACCCCGCCGCCTCCCCCGACCACGCCGCCGAGCCCACAGCCGTTCGAACCCCCGACGACCGGTCCTCACGACTTCTTGTTCACCTACGCCGGTGGCTTCGCACGATGGAACCCGTGCGCGCCGGTCCGCTACGTCGTCAATGGTGAACGGGCGCTGGGGGGCCAGCGGGCGGTACTCGACAGCGTCATTGCCGAGGTGGAGACCTCCACCGGGCTTGATCTCGAATTCGTCGGCGAGACGTCCGGTGGTCTCGACCTGCGGCCGGTGGCCGGCGCCGACGCCGTCATCGTGTTCTCCGACGAGGCAACCTCGCCCCAATTCCTGGCGGGTGACACGATCGGATTCGGCGGCGGGAGCTTCCGGCAGTCCAGCTTGGCGACCTGGATCAGCCAAGGCTTCGTGATCGTCGAGAACTCGGTCGACGACGCCGCAATGATGCGCAGCCTGCTGCTCCACGAGTTGGGTCACATGGTCGGGCTCTCCCATGTGGACGACCGAAACCAGGTGATGTATCCGGCACTGTTCTCGACCTCACCGCAGCACTACGCCGACGGTGACCGCGAGGGCCTGTGGTACCTCGGCGCCGCCCAGGGTTGCATCAACACGGGCCGTCAGGTCAACGGCCTCGATCGACTCGACCATCCGGTGCCCATCGACGTCACCGTCGGCGTCGCCTGACCCCGGCTCAGCCGATCAGGCCCCACGCCGGGCCGTCGCGAGTGTCTTGCAGTTCAATACCGCGTTCGGTCAAGCCATCACGGATTTGATCGGACAGGTCGTAGCGGCCGTCGGCGCGCACCGTGGCCCGCAACGAGATGAGTTGTTCGATGAACGGAGCGATCGGCTCGCGTGGATCGCGAAGTCCGCCGACGGCGGCGTCGCCCAGGCGGCTGATCATCGACCGCAGCACCGCGCCACGGGCGCGGTCGCCTTCGTCGGACTGCAGCGTGTCGGCCGACCAGTTGGTGATCGCCTGCTCGAGTTCGAGCGCCGCCCGAGCCGCGCCGGACGCATTCCGGTCGCTCATCGACGCGGTGAAGGCGGTCTCCCACCGATCCGTTTCCGCCCCGAGCGAGGTGAGCACGACATCAGGCGCGGAGGTCTGTGCCTCGGGCGCCGCGACCGGCCGAGCGGACCCGGCCGGTGAGCCTGGTTGACGTAGGGCATCGATAGGCAGCACGGTGCCCCGTGGGTAGCTCGTCGAGGCTCCGCGGACCCGCACGGTCAAGGTGCCGTTGCCGACCACGGTCGCGGTGTCGGCATCGAGATCGAGGATCACGCCGGTGTGCTCGTCGATGCCCAAGCACGTGGGCGCCGGCGGGCAGCTTCGGCTTCGAGCATCGCCAGTCGGCGCTCGCCGAGGTAGCAGAACCGGGTGTCGTGGTGGCCGCCCTCGGCGTTGTCGTAGTGGGGGATGACCGCGACGTTCAGGCCGAACGGACCGAGCACGTCGAGTCCATCCAGCCAACACGGCTCCACGCCGACCTTGTAGATCTCGTAGACCGGCACCGTGAATCGGCCGAGGGTCAGCGCGGCGGCCGAGGCGAACGTGACCCCGCCACCCCTTGACGAGCTTCTCGGCGAGGATCCCGTGGAACCGCCGTGCCGGCCCATTGCCGCAGCGAATAGGTCGGCGAGCCCGGCCCGGCGAACACGTAGCTCCGCCGCGCGGACTCGGCTGCAGCCCCTGCTCGACGCATCACCGGGTCGACGTCGTGGAGGCGTCAGCAGTCCGGCCACCTCGATCGGTCGTTGGACGCTCTTGGCGGAAGTACTCCATCGGCCGTTCGGCCAGTTCGGGGGCGTTCTCCTGGAATCCGTACGGCGTATCGAGCACGACCGCCGCGGTGCCGGTCCCGCCGAGCCGGTCGATGAGGTCGCGGTGGACTTTCATCATCGTCGGGGCGGTCTCGCCCGAACCCATGAAGGTCACAACCGGGGGCAGGTCATGACTGGAATCCGTCCTGCGGCCCAGCCGAGCAGGGCGTCGGCCAGTCGCTCGGGGAACTGGGCGTGGAGTCGTGGTCGGCCGGGCGAGAACCACTCCACTCGGACGGCTGATTGGGCGAGCTGGCCACGACGTCGATCGCCCGGCGTTTGTCGTCGGTCCACGGGCACCCGGTGTTGGCCGGCCGGCGCGAGCAACAAAGGTGCGGCGAGTGCGCCGGGAAGCGCTGCGAGGGGCGGTGCTCCCACAACGCCCGCAAGATCATCAGGTGCCGTTCGAGGCTGAGCCACGGCCGAATGGTGCCGTCGGCGAGCACGCTCGAAGTTGGCCATCGCGCCTTGGATGCCACTTTCGGGCCAACTCGGGGTGGGCGGCCCGGATCATCCCCTCCAGCCGGGTCGCCCGCATGCCGGCGAGGCGGGCGGCGTGAGCTGGCGCTCGCAGTCGCTCCCATTCGGGGAACTTGTCGGCCAATTCGATGATCCCGCCGTCGACGGCGCCGACGCCGCGGACGACCTCGGGATGGCGACCAGGCCGATTTCGACGACGACGTTGCCGCCCCACGACTGGCCGGCGACGACGGGCCGATCCAGGCTTCTCCTTGGCGATCAGACGGGCCAGATCCTCGGTGACCGTGGCGAAGTCGTAGCCGTCGTCGGGCTTGTCGGACCGCCCGTGACCCCGTTGGTCGACGGCGACGCATAGCCGCCGCGCCGCGGCGAGTGCAGCTCCGCAGCCGTCCCACATGCGGGCGTTCGAGGCGAGCCCGTGAACCAGCAGGAACGGCGGTACGCTGCCGGGCGTGCCCCAGCGGAGTACCCGCAGTTGGAACCCGGGACGGATCTCGACGTGGTCGCTCACTCCGCCAACGGCCTGCTCACCAGACCTGCTCCTGGGGTCTGCCGCCGTTCCGGGTGAAGTCTCCGCAGCGCCCGTCCGAGGTGGCACCGCGACGGAGTCAGGGTCCGATGCGACGATCGGCGAGATTCGTGCTCGCCGACCGGGGTTCCTGCGATGCTGAGGACGATGACGAGCCCGAAGCTTGCGGTCGCTCGAGACCCGGCTGGCGCGAGCTGGGCCGGGTGGTCGTGGCGTTCAGCGGAGGCGCCGACTCGGCGTTGCTCGCCTATGTCGCCCACCGGGTGCTCGGGCCGACAGGCGCGCACGCGGTCACCGCGGTGTCGCCCAGCCTGGCCGGCGACGAGGAGACCGACTGCCGGGCGTTGGCCGACGAGTGGGGCCTGCGCTGGACACCGGTGGCGACCGACGAGATGGCGCGAGCCGCGTATCGGGCCAACGACACCGACCGCTGCTACCACTGCAAGGCCGAGTTGATGGACGTCGTCGGACCGCTGGCCGAGGCCGAAGGCGCGACGGTGATTCTCGGCGTCAATCTCGACGACCTCGGCGATCATCGACCCGGGCCAGACCGCGGCCGCCGAGCGGGGACGCGGTGTTCCCGATGGTCGAGGCCGGGTTGACCAAGGCAGGATGTCCGAGCGCTGTCGGAGGAGCTCGGGCTTGCGCACATGGGACAAGCCCGCGGCCGCCTGCCTGGCGTCACGCATCCCGTACGGCACGCCGGTCACGTTCCGCACGTCTCACCGCTGTCGACCGGGCGGAGTCGGCGCTGCGACCGGCTCGGCTTCCGCCAATTGCGCGTCCGCCACTACGACGACACTCGCCCGCATCGAAGTCGAACTTGCCGACTTTGCCGACATCGTCGCCCGCCGCGCCGAGGTCGTCGACGCCGTCAAGTCCGCCGGCTACCGCTACGTCACCCTCGACCTCGAAGGCTTCCGCAGCGGCAACCTCAACGGATGCGCCAGATCAGCGGTTGTCGCCACCGCTTCGTCGGCTGGCCGGTCGGGGTCGTACGGTACGGAGTATGAAGCTGGCCGATGAACTTGAGCTATTCGGGCGGATTCAAGGAAGCGGTCGACCGCGTCGTCGACCTGGAAAAGGCCGGACTCGACGTCGTGTGGGTCGCCGAGGCGTACAGCTACGACGCCATCAGCCAGGTCGGCTACCTGGCGGCCAAGACCGAGCGGGTCGAGATCGGCACCGGCATCATCAATGTGTACTCCCGCACCGCGGCGCTGATGGCGCATGACCGCGGCGGGCTGCGACTACGTGTCGCGACGGCCGCTTCATCCTTGGCCTCGGCGCCTCGGGCCCGCAGGTGATCGAGGGGTTCCACGGCGTGCCGTACGAGAAGCCGATGGTCCGCATCCGCGAGTACATCGAGGCGTGCCGGATGATCTGGAAGCGCGAGCACGTTCAACTATCAGGGCCAGACCTTCCAGGCCCCGCTACCCGGCCGGGCAGGGCACCGGGCTCGGCAAGCCACTGAAGCTGATCAACCACCCGGTACGGGCCGACATCCCGATCTGGTGGGCGAGCCTGATGGGCAAGAGCGTCACGGCCAGACCGCCCAGCACGCCGACGGCTGGCTGCCGATCTTCTTCGATCCCGAGAAGTATCCACCAGGTGTGGGGCGACGAGTTGAAGGCCGGTCTGGCCAAGCGTGACCCGGCGCTCGGGCAGCTGCAGATCTCGGCGGGCGGCATGGTGGCCATCGACGAATCGCTCACCGGCGAGGCACAAGACGAAGGTCCTCGACTTCTGCCCGCCCGAATGTCGCCCTCTATGTCGGTGGCATGGGCGCTCGCGACCAGAACTTCTACAACACGATCGCCCAGAAGTACGGCTACGTGTCGGAGGCGATCGAGATCCAGGATCTCTACCTCGTCGGGCAAGAAGGACGAGGCGGCCAAGGCCGTGCCCGCTGAGATGTTGGAGAAGACCAACCTGGTCGGCCCCAAGGGTTATGTCAAGGAGCGGATCGCCGCCTACAAGGAGGCTGGTGTCACGGTGCTGTCGGTCAGCCCGGTCGGCCCGAACCCGGTCAAGACGATCGAGACACTGCGGGAGTTGATCGACGGATGATCGTCATCGCCGGAACGATCCCCATCCGAGCCGATGCTCGCGAGGCGGCGATCGCGGCCTGCGTCGCCATGCAGACGGCCACGCTCGGGGAGCCGGGCTGCCAGCAGTACGCCTTCTCGTTTGCCGTCGAGGATCCGAATCTCATTCGCCTGTTCGAGGTGTGGGACGACCAGGAGTCGCTCGACGTCCACTTCACGATGCCGCACATGGTGGTGTTCCAGTCGAAGCTCGGCGACATCGTCGCCGGGGCCGGAGACTTCGGGCACTACACGGTGAGCGCCGCTCGCCCGATGTTCGGCTGACCGCGACGCGCCGGAGATGGCCAATGTTCTGATCACCGGTTGCAGCTCGGGGTTCGGACTGCTCACTGCGGTCACATTTGCCCAGCAGGGCCACCGGGTGTTCGCTACGATGCGCAACCCGGCCAAGTCGGGGGCGCTCGATGCCGCGGCCTTGGCAGCTGGGGTGGAGATTGCCGTCGTCGCCCTCGACGTCTGTGACTCGGCATCGGTTGATGGGGCGATCGCCCAGGTGGTCGAGCGGGCGGGGTCGATCGACATCGTCGTCAACAACGCCGGGATCGAGATGTTCGGCGCCGTTCACCTGGTCTCCGACGACGAGGCGGTTCGGCAGTTCGACACCAACGTGATCGGCGTGATCCGGGTCTGTCGGGCCGTCGTCCCGCACATGAAGGCGCAGGGCCGCGGGGCGATTGTCAACGTTGGCTCGGTCGCCGGCAAGGTCGGCACGCCGTATGGCGGGCTGTACGCGGCGAGCAAGCACGCTCTGGAGGCGTTGACCGAATCGATGCATTTCGAGCTCGCCCACCTGGGCATTCGGGTCCACGTCATCGAGCCTGGCCAGTTCGCCACGGCCCTCGGCGAGAACTCGATCGTCGCCGCAGCGATGCTCGGCACCGACGAATACGACCGCTGGCAGGCGTTTCGTCTCGCTCAGAAGAAGCTCGTCAACGGCGAACCCGCTAGCCCGCAGATCGTCGCCGATGCCATCTACACCGCGGTCACCGCCGAGCCCCCGGCGCTGCGCCACCCCGTCGGCGCCGATGCCGAGCTGATCATCAACACCAAGGCATCGATGTCGTTCGAAGCCTTCGAATCGACCATGCGCACCGTCCTCGACTGGCACGACTGACACCTGTCGTTACTTCCAATCCAGCAACTTCTTCAAGAAGAAGTTCTTCGCGTGGAAGTTCCTTGACGACGTCGAATTGTTGACAGGAGGGACGTCGAATTGTTGACAGGAGGGACGGTCGAATTGTTGACAGGAAGGACGACTGGTGCCGGAACGTCCGGGGTCAGGCGATTCCGCCGAGCCACCACTGGCCGAGGATGACGGAGAGCGCCAGCAACGCGAGGGCGATGGCGAGGAAACGCACGGTCAAGTCGACTCGGGTGGGAGCCGGCTGCTTGAGGGCCGGTTCCAACTGGGTTTCGATATCGGTGTAGACGTTGGCCAGGTCGCCGGCGGTCTCGGCGGCGTAGAACTTGCCGCCCGTCAAGTCGGCGGCCTCGGTGAGTTCGTCGTAGGCGACCGGGACCGGCTCCTGGATCGGTCCTTCGAACGGATCCTCGTAGGTGATGGTTCCCTCGGGGGTACCGAAGGCGATGCCGTAGACCGGGAGCCCCACGGCGGCGGCCGCCTTGGCTCCCTCGGGGCCCGGGGTCAGCCCAGGCACCGTCTCTCCGTCGGTGAGGATGACGATCGCCGCCGGCGGGGCACCGTTACCGAGCGGGTCGTCGGCCGCCGGACTATTGCCGTCGGTCGTCGACGGGGCCGAATTACGGAACTCACCGACGATGATGTCGGTGGTGGCAATGATCGCATCGCCGATCGCCGTGCCCTCGCCGAGTTGCAGGCGGTCGACGCCGTCGATCACCTCGGCCCGGTTAAGCGTCGGCGGGACCCGCAGTCGAACGCTCTTGGAGAACGACACCAGCCCGACTTCGATCGACGGATCGACCTGGCCAATAAAGCTCTTGGCCTGCTCCTTCGCCGCTTCGAACCGGCTCGGGGGCACATCGTCGGCCTGCATCGACAGCGACACGTCGAGCACGACCATGATGATCGAGCGGTTCTCTCGCGCCCGTTCCTCGCGGTAGGGCTGGGCGAGGGCGAAGATCCCGACGCCGAGCCCGACGAGGGTCAGCGCCGACACCGCCGGCCGCCGCCAACCGATCTGCTTGGGCAGGATCGAGTCGAGCAGGTCGACGTTGGTGAACTTGACGGCCCGCTGCTTGCGACGGCTCCGGGCGAGCACGTAGACGCCGATCATGGCGACGAGCCCGAGTAGGAACCACAGCCGTTCGGGGTGGAGGAACTTCATCGCGCTACTCCCGATGCACTTCGCAACGCGCCGGGTTGACGCCGTCGGCGATGGACGTAGCCGATCAGTTGGGTGAGCCAATCGTCGTCGGTACGCAGTTGCACGTGCTGCGCCCCAGTCGCCAAGAGCTCGGTACGAATCCGCTCGCGTTGGGCCGCGGCGGCTTCGGCGTACCGCTGGCGCACCTTCTCGGTGATCTGCACCTCGCGGATCCGCCCGGTAGCCGGGTCGGCGACGGTGAGCAGCCCAACCGCAGGCAGATCGAGTTCACGCTGGTCGACAATCTCGATGGCGAGCACCTCATGGCGGGTGGCCAGGGTGCCGATCGCCGGTCGCCAACCGGCTGGGTCGTCGATGAAGTCGCTGATCAGGCACACAAAACCGCGGCGGCGGGCACGGCCGGCGACGTCGCGGGCCAACTGGCCGAGGTCGGTGCGACCCTGGCCGTCGACGTTCGGGCGCGGTGGCGATGGCCTGGAGCACCGACCGCAGATGATCGCGCCCGACCCGCGGGGGAAACGACCGGATGTTCGGTCCGCCGGCGAGCACGGCTCCGACCTTGTTCTGCGACCGGGCGGTCAGGAAGCCGACTGCGGCGGCTGCGCCCAGGGCAATCGAGCGCTTCTCGGTGACGGCCGTACCGAAGGCCATCGACGCCGAGGTATCGACCGCGATCCACGCCTCGAGGTCGCGATCGGCGATCTGATCGCGCACATACAACTCCCGCGTGCGGGCGGTGACGTTCCAGTCGATGCGGCGAACGTCGTCGCCGACGTTGTAGGGCCGGCTCTCGCCCGGCTCGCTGCCGTGCCCGGGGGTGAGGCCCTGATGGTTGCCGTGGAGAATGCCGTCGAGCTTGCGGGTGATCGTCAGTTCCAACGACTTCAGGGTCTGCGCCAACGCCGCGTCGGGAGGACCCGGCCACGCGGGCGTTGCCCCGGCCGACAGGGGAGTGCTCAACGGAGACCGCCGGGCGGGGGCGGAGCCTGGAAGTTGGTCGATTGGAACGTCGGGGTCTGCACCCAGGCGGCCGGAACCGTCGACAACAGGCGCTGCAACACGTGTTCCACGTTGACCTCACGGGCCATTGCGTCATAGGTCAGCACCAGGCGATGGCGGAGCACTTCCGGGGCGATCTCGAACACATCCTGGGGGGTTGCGTATGAGCGACCGCGGATCAGGGCGAGCGCCTTGGCGCCGCGGATGAGACCGAGCGAGGCGCGAGGGCTGGCGCCCATCGCCAACAGCGGGGCGATGTCGTCGAGGTGGTAGCCGGCGGGGTTGCGGGTGGCGTGGACCAAGTCGACGGCGTAGCGGGTGACCGAGCGGTCGACGGTGATCGCGTCGGTCGCAGCCTGCATCGCCTGCAATCCGGCGAGGTCGATGACCTGGTCGGGCTGCGGAGGGCTGACCGCCATCCGGTCGAGAATCGTCAGCTCCTCGTCTTGCGATGGGTAGCCGAGCTGCACTTTCATCAGGAAACGGTCGCGCTGGGCGTCGGGAAGTTGGTAGACCCCCTCGGACTCGATCGGGTTCTGGGTGGCCATCACCAGGAACGGGCGGGGCACCTTGTAGGTCGTTCCGCCAATGGTCACCTGCTGCTCGGCCATCACCTCCAACAGCGCCGACTGGACCTTGGCCGGGGCCCGGTTGATCTCGTCGGTGAGCAGGAAGTTCACGAAGATCGGGCCGAGCTCCACATCGAACTTCTCCTGCGAACCGCGGTACACCCGAGTACCGGTGATGTCGGAGGGCAGCAGGTCGGGGGTGAATTGAATGCGGGCGAACGTGCCGCCGACGGTCTTGGCCAGCGTCTCGACTGCCAGGGTCTTGGCCAGGCCGGGGACACTTTCGAGCAGGCAGTGGCCGCGGGCCAGCAGGCACACGAGCATTCGCTCGATCGGCCGTTGCTGGCCGACGATCACCTTGCGGATCTCGACGAGCAACCGCTCGACCGTGGCCGCCATCTGGGTGTCGCTCACACTGACTCACTTTCACTCGAGGTAGCGATACCCCGAACCTGCACAACTGTCGTTGGTCCCCACCGGGGCGCTCAATCGAGACGCAGGCTAACGAGGAATGTCGCGGCCCGCTTGGCGCGTGCGAGCGGTTCTGAACAGCTTCTTACCCAGCGCTCGTCGCGGCCATTGCGGTCGCGGCCGTGGTTTCCTCGACCCGTAGCGCTCGTCGAACACCACGGGTGGCCAGGAGGTACATCGTTCCCGTGGTGATCGCGATCGCCCCGAAGACGAGGAACGTCGGGCGGATTCCGATCGCGTCGGCGAGGAGCCCACCCGTACTTCCCGAGAGCCCGATGGTCAATGTGGCTAGGGCGAAGTCGCCGGCCAGAATGCGGCCGCGGATGGCGTCGGGAGCGCGAACCTGCAGGCCGTAGGTCGACAACGTCCACTGCGAACCGCCGAAGAGGTGGGCACCGCAGACCAACGCGGCGGCGACCGCCAGGTGAGGGGCGAACGATGCCGAGCCGTAGGCGATACCGGTGGCGATCCCTCCGATCGCGCACACCTTCTGCACCCGGCTGAGGCGCCCGTCGGCAAACCGCATGGCGATCAGCGGCCCGATCGCCGCGCCCACGCCGCGCGCCGCGATCAACAACCCGGTGGCACCGTCGCCACCCTTCAACTCATCGTGGGCGAACGCGGCGAGCAGGCCGACGAGAGCCGAACTGCCCAGGGTGAACACCATTTTCGAGCCGAGGAAGGCGAGGATCACCGGGTCGCGTCGAGCCGCGGTCAGGGCCTCGCCCATGTCGGCGATCGGGCGAATTGGCGGCCGGGCGACGGTGGTGTCGCGGGTTTGCATCGCGGTGCGAATCAACATCACCAAACCGGCGGCGGCCAGGAATGAGATCGAGTTGGCAACGAACGATGCCGTCCGCCCGAACAGGGCGGCGAACAGCCCGCCGAGCCCGGCCCCGACGGCGACCATCGCTCCCCACAACGACCCGAACAGGGTGCTGGCCAGCCGCATCTCGTCGGGGTTCCGCGCCAGGTTCGGGACGGCCGCCCCGGCCGCCGGCCCAGTGAACGCAGCGAGCGCCGAAATACACAGCAGGCAGACGTAGCCGATCCACAGGTGATCGCCGGTGACGGTCAACAGCCCGGCCGCGGCAACGGCCTGGGCGCACGAGGTGGCGATCAGAATCTTGCGGCGATCGAATCGGTCGGCGACCGAGCCGGCCAGCGGCGACATCAGGAAGCTCGGCAACGTGGTGGACACGAGCACCAGCGAGACGAGGATCTTCGAGTCGGAATGCTCCTGAATCAGCCCGACGAAGGCGACATAGGCGAACCAGTCACCGCAGTACGAGATGACCTGGGCGATGAACAGCCATCGAAGATCTCGATTCGACCGCAGCATCGTCCACATGGCTCACCGGTCTACCGCCTGGCGAGCTCGATCAGGCGCTCGGCGACCCGCGGCGGGCGTGGTGGTCGAGAACGATCGACAACGCGGCGGTGACCCGTTCGCCGCAGGCGAGGTCGAGGAACTCGTTGGGGCCATGGGCGTTGGATCCCGGACCCAATACCCCGGTGACGACGAACTGGGCATCGGGAAACTGTTCGCCGAGCATGCCCATGAACGGAATCGAACCACCCTCGCCGAACGCCCGGGCCGGCCGACCCCAACCCGTCATCGACGCCTCATCGAGTGCCTCGTCGAGCCAGGGAGCGAAGCTCGGCGCGTTCCACCCCGCCGCCGCCTCCCGGCCGGTGAAGGTGACCTGCGCGCCATACGGCGGATCGGCGGTCAACCGGTCGGCGACCGCGGCGAGGGCCCGGTCGGGGTCACATCCCGGCGGGATACGGAAGCTGAGCCGCACCGAGGTGAACGGCCGCAACACGTTGCCCGCTCGGTCCATCGGGGGGAACCCGTCGGCACCGATCACGCTCAACGTCGGTCTCCAGGTGCGGTTGAGTAGCTGCTCGGCCGGGTTGTCGGTCATCGGCCGCGCCCCATCGACGAACGGCATGTCGTTGGCGACGGGGGCAAACTCGGCGGCAGTCGCCTGCGCCTGGGCGATGCGATCGGTCGGAATCGTGACGTGCAACTCGTCGACGAGGATCTCGCCGGTCGCGGAGTTCTCGACGCGATCGAGCAGCTCCCGGGCAATGCGGAAGCTCGACGGGACGATGCCGCTGGCGTCGCCGGAATGGACTCCCTCGGCGAGGATGCGCACCGTGAGTACCCCGGCGACAATGCCGCGCAACGACGTCGTCACCCACAACCGTTCGTAGTCGAGCGCACCGGAGTCGAGACAGAGCACCAGGCTCGGGGTGCCGATCCGGTCGGCGAGGGCGGCGAGATGCGCCGGGAGGTCGGGCGAACCCGACTCCTCGCTGGCCTCGATCACCACCACGCAGCGGGCGTGCGACCCACCGGCGGCTTGCACCGCCTCGATCGCCGTCAGCGAGGCAAACGCGGCGTATCCATCATCCGCCCCGCCACGACCGTAGAGTCGGCCGTTCTCGATGACCGGGGTCCACGGGCCGAGCCCGTCGCGCCAACCGCTCATCTCAGGCTGCTTGTCGACGTGGCCGTACAGCACCACGGTGTCGTCGTTCGAGCCATGACCGAACGCCGGGATCTCGATCAGGATCACGGGCGTGCGACCCGGGATCTCATGGACATCGATCGTCAGCCCGGCGACGGCCCGCGCCGCGCACCAGTCGCGCACCAGGGTCACCGCAGCGGCCATGTGGCCGTGGGCTTCCCAATCATCGTCGAACGCCGCCGACACGTTGGGAATCCGGATGTAGTCGATCAACGCGGGGATGATCGACTCCTTCCAGACGCGTTGGCTGTGGTTTACGACGGTTTCGGCAAGGCTCACGGTGCCCAGAGTAAGCAACGTGGCGCCGGTTTCGGCGCGGGTCGTTGGCCCACATCACGCCAAATCGTTGAATCTCGCGAAACAGATCGCCCATGTCGGGCGTGTATGAGAGCGTGGATATCGCCATGACCGGTGCAGACAATGCGCACTCTCAGCCCGACGACGCCTCATGGGCTGGTTCGGAGGTTGCATATGCGACCGCCTACCGGTCGATGCTGCGGGTCGCCTACGCGTTGACGGGCTCGTCGGCGGCCGCCGAAGATGTCGTTCACGACGTCTTCCTCGCCGCCGGCCCCCGGTTTGCCGAGTTGCGCGATCCGGTGCCCTACCTGCACCGATCGGTGGTCAACCGGTGCCGGTCGCTGCATCGCCAAGCCGAACGTCGACGGCTCAAGCCCCTCGATCGTCCCCCCGAGGCGTATCTCGACCCCGGCATCATCGAGCTGCGCGAGGCGCTGCTGGCGCTGCCACTGCGTCGGCGCAGCGCGATCGTGTTGCGCTATCTCTGTGATCTGTCCGACGACGAGATCGCCACTGCCCTGAACTGCCGCCGAGCTACGGTCCGCACGCTGGTGCACCGCGGTCTCGCCGAACTCCGCGAGGTGATCAAGTGAACCCGAACGTCCCGACCCCCGATGCCGATGGCATCGAACCGCTGCTCCGCCAGCGGTTGCAGCAACTGGCCGAGTACGCCCCGAGCACGGTCGTTTACCCGGGCGAGGTCCGCCTTGCATCGGCGGTCAGCCCTCGGACGAGGCGCCGAGGGTGGTTCCGCATTGGCATCCCGCTCGTCGGTTTGCTCGCTGCCGGCGGGGTGACGGCGATCGCCGCGACCGGTGAGAACACCGGTGGAGCGGCAACGCCGCAAGAGGCCGTCGAGCGTCTGGTGGCCTCGGTTGAGGCCGAAGATGTGCTCGGGGCGCTCGACACCATGGTCCCTGAAGAGATCGCCGCGTTTCGTCACTCGCTCGACGACGTGAAGTCGGAAGCGACTCGGGTCGGGCTGCTCGACGAGAAGTTCTCGCTCTCCGGCGTGGCCGGAATCGACCTCAAGGCCGAGGGTCTGCAACTCGTCACCGAGGAACTCGGCGACAAATTGGCGATTGTGCGGGCGACCGGCGGAACGATGACCACCTCGATCGACCCGGCGACGTTCGCCTTCGGGCGTCCGCTGATGGACATCGTCGGTGCCGATCTGAAGCCGACCACGGCCGTCACCGACTTCACCCGGGACTCGGTGTTCCTGGCGACGGTCGAGCGCAGTGGCCGCTGGTATGTGAGCCTCACCTACACGGCGGCCGAGGCGCTCCGCCGACAGAGTTCCGCGCCGCTCAACGTGCCGCCGTCGCGCACCGAACCGGCCGAGGGGTTCGACAGCCCCGAAGCGGCCGCCGACGCCTTCTACCAGCGCCTGATCGACCTCGACCTGACCGGAATGACCCGGCTGGTCGCGCCGGGCGAGGGCGACGCGTTTGCCCGCTACGCCCCGTTGTGGATCCCCGATGCCGACGCAGCGATTGCCGAGGCACGGGCCAATGGCCTGAGCTTGGCAATTGCCGGGCTCCGTACCGAGGTGATCGGAACCGGGTCATCCCGACGGGTCGACCCTGTGGAGTACCACATCAGTGGGACGACCCCTCCCACCTGGTTCAACTATGCCTCCGGGATGCCGCCGTTCAATCCAGCTTTGCCGACGATGATCTTCGGACCCACCGGCGAGACCTACATCATTCCGGTCGATGTCGCGATCCCCGAAACCACCGAGGGACTCACCCCCGAGGAATTCGACGGCTCGTACGAGGTCAACTATCTGTCGGCCGACGCTAACGGGACCATCGAACGACCGGTGATCGCCGAACTTGCGGCGGAGCCGACCCAGCCGTTGCCCTTCGCCATCGACTACGCCGGCGGATGTTCACGGGCGACCGGCGCGGCGGTCGACCAGCTGCTGGAGTCGGGCTACCCAAGCGCCGACGGGAGCCTCACCTCGTGCGGTGCCGGCGCCCAACCCTTCGGATCGTTGTCTCTACTCCTCCTCACCGGCGGGGCGGCTGCAATTGAGTTGCCCCCTGTCGAGGTCGTCCAATCCGACGGTCGTTGGTATGTGTCACCGATCGGGACATTGATCGGCCAAGTCACCGAGTTGCTTCGACCGAGTAACGATGGCGACGTCGGTATCGACAGTCCGTTGGCCATCTTTCTGTACCAAACGACGCGTGACGGGATGGACGCGATGCTTACCGGGGTCTCCGCTGACCGGTTGCCGTCGGAATGTTCAGGGATCGTCGAGTCGTGGTCAGGGGGGTTTCGGTTGCTGGCGACGTTCGACGCCGCACTGCTGAAGCCCTGTCTGGCCGTGCTGGCCGGCGAGATGGCGTCGGGAAACCTCGGGAACCTCGGGCTGGTGGTTGAGGAGACCGCGGCAACGGTGTTCGTGACGACCGAGGAGTCGATCATCGAGCCGCCCCCGGTCGAGGCCACGACTCCAGCCGCTCCGGCCGAGGAGTCCGCTCAGGTCGAGGAGTCCGCTCAGGTCGAGGAGTCTGCGGCAACATTGGTCGGCGGCTGACCAACGCGTGAGAATGGGAGCCTGCAACGACCTGATCGTGAAGGAGGCCCCGTGGCCGCCATCGATTCCCCTCGACATACCGCCGGCTGGTTGACCGCCGCCGACTGCCGTCTCGACGAGTTCATCGAGTTGGTCGAGACACCGACGTCGCTCGCCGACTATCCGCACGCCGTCGGAGTCGAACAGAACGTCGTGGTCTACGACGCGGCGTCGCTCGGCGGGCTCGCCGGCGAGGCTCGGCGAGCGACGCAGGCCGAGCTCGCCGATGTCTTGCTCAACGGGCCGGGTATCGCCGTGTTCAAGCAGGCGTTCGCCGACCATGCGGTGATCGACGCGGCGTCGGCCATGTTCTGGACGATCATCGACGAGCAACGAGCGTCGGGGGCCGTTGCAGGAGATCACTACGCCAAGCCGGGAGCGAACGATCGCATCTGGAACTCGCTCGAAAAGCTGGCGTTGCGCGACCCCGAGGCGTTCGTCGACTACTACGCCAACGACATCATCGCCCTGGTCTCGACCGCCTGGCTTGGCCCGGGTTACCAGGTCACTTCCCAGGTCAACTGCGTCAACCCGGGTGGGGCGGCGCAGAGCCCACACCGCGACTACCACCTCGGGTTCATGACGGTCGACCGAGCGATGGAGTACCCGGCGCACGTGCATGGCCTGTCGCCGATGATGACGTTGCAGGGTGCCGTCGCCCACTGCGACATGCCGGTCGAGACGGGTCCGACGCTGTACCTGCCCCACTCGCAGAAGTACGCCCCCGGCTATCTGGCCTGGTGGCAGCCCGAATTCAAGGCCTACTTCGAATCTCGCCACGTGCAGCTGCCCCTCACGAAGGGCGATGTGGTGTTCTTCAACCCGGCGCTCTTCCATGCCGCCGGCGAGAACCGCACGACCGACATTCGTCGACTCGGCAACCTGCTGCAGGTTGGTTCGGGCTTCGGTCGGTCGATCGAGACGGTCGATCGAGAGGCGATCGTCAACGCGATCTATCCCGCACTGGCCGCCGCCGTGCCTCGACTCTCCGGCGGGGCAGTAGCCAACGTCATCGCCGCCGGAGCCGAGGGGTATGCCTTTCCCACCGACCTCGATCGCGACCAACCGGTGGGCGGGCTCACCCCGCCGTCGATGAATGACATCGTCACCGACGCGCTGTCGGCCGGTTCGTCACCAGCGGAGCTGGCCGCCGAGCTACGCGCCCTGGCTACCCGACGCCGCACGTTCTTCGGCTGAGGTCGCCCCGGGGAGAGCCCTCGTCGCTGGTCAACCCGGCTGGTTTCGCGGACGGAACGGTCAGCGGACGTACTGTTCGGCATGGCCAATACATCGCCCTGGGATCAGATCGTCGCCGGAGTTGAACTCCCATTCCACCCGGATCTGATGGTTCCCGACCTCCACCAGGTCACCATCGATCTACCCGACCCGCCGTCGATTGTCGACGTCGAGAAGGCCGCCCAGTGCGCGGTGACGTCGACGTTCGCCGAGCATGTGACCCCGGGAATGACCGTCGCCGTCGGCGGTGGGAGCCGTGGGCTGACCAACCGGGTCGAATTGATGCGAGGGGCGATCAGCGGGTTACGGGAGCTCGGTGCCGAGCCGTTCGTCGTCCCGGCGATGGGCAGCCACGGTGGAGCGACCGCCGAGGGGCAACGCGAGATGCTCGAGCACCTCGGTATGACCGAAGAGGCGCTCGGCGCCGAGATCCGCTCCACGATGGAGACCGTCGTCGTCGCTCACACCCCGTCGGGGATGCCGCTCTACCTCGATCGTCACGCGGCGGCGGCCGATCGGATTCTGCCGGTCAACCGGATCAAGCCGCACACCTGTTTCAAGGGCCCGATCGAGTCGGGGGTGACCAAGATGGCCGTCGTCGGCTTCGGCAAGCAGCCAGGGGCGGCTCAGATCCACTCCTGCGGCCCGATCGAGATGCGCGACCGCATCATCGATGGCATGGCCGCGCTGAAGTCGACCGGGCGGGTGCTCGGTGGTATCGGGTCGATCGAGTCGCCCGACGGTCGGATCGCCCGTATCGAGGGCCTGACCAGCGCTCAGATGGGCACTGACCACGAGATTGCCCTGATCGACTATGCCCGCTCGATGGTTCCCGCGCTCCCGTTCGGGACGATCGATGTG
The DNA here is from genome assembly GCA_963847945.1 of uncultured Actinomycetes bacterium. GTDB lineage: Bacteria > Actinomycetota > Acidimicrobiia > Acidimicrobiales > Ilumatobacteraceae > JANMJD01. Next base: position 752,800 of record CAWKBX010000015.1, on the reverse strand, counting down.
CTGATCGTCGAGCAGATCGGCAAGGACATCTCGGGCACCTCGATGGACCCCAACGTCACCGGCCGCTTCTGGGTCAACGGTCTGGCCGAGCCCGGCCTGGTCAACACCTCGACGATCGTGGTGCTTGGCATGACCGAGGTGAGTGGTGGCAATGTGCTCGGCATCGGTCTCGCCGACTTCATCCCGTCGTCGCTCGCGCAGCAGATCGACTGGCAGAAAACTTACGTCAACTGCTTCACCGCCGGCGCGGCCGGGGTCCGTCGCAGCCGGATGCCGATGGTGCTCCCCGACGAGCAGGCCTGCATCAAGGCCGCCCTGAGCATGTGCGGCCGGGGGGTCACCGAGCCCAAACGAGTCGTCCGCATCCGCTCTACCCTCCACTTCAGCACCGCCTGGGTCAGCGCCGCCGTCCTCGCCGATCTCCCCGATCACGTCCATCTGGCATGATCGGATTTCATGCATATACATGGAAAACCATGCATATACACGATAAACCGTGCATAGATACAACTATGGATGTATCACAGCCGCTGAGCGGAGTCATTTCGGGGGTGCGCGGCGAGGTGCTGTTGGCGCTCGTCCGATTGCAACAGCCGGTCACGACTCGCCGGCTTGCAGAGATCGCCGGCGTTTCGAGTGGGCAGGCGGGGGCTGTGGTGCACGACCTCGACGAAATCGGCCTCGTCACGATGCGGGGCGCAGGCCGAGCGCTGTTGGTCACACTCAATCGTCAACACGTGGCGGCCGACGCCGTCGTCGAGCTCGCCGGTCTCCGTCGCAAAACGTTCGATCGCATCCGAGACCATCTCGCCACATGGGATGACCTGGTCGCCGCCTGGGTGTTCGGATCAACCGCCCGTGGCGATGGCGGTCGAGACTCCGACATCGACCTGGCAATCATTGTGCGTGATCGGGAGAATCCCTCGCTGACCGATCGCATCGGAGGGCTTGCCGAATCAGTTCGAGTGTGGACCGGCAACGCACTACAGGTGATCGAGCACGACACGAGGTCATGGGAAGCGCTGAAACGAGAGCTCAACCCGATTGTCGAGGAGATCCGGCGCGACGGAGTTCCGGTTCATGTCGGATCCGTTGAACAGTTGGGGCGGCCCGCGATGAGTCGTCCAAAGGGCGACCGGCGTCCGTGCGGGCGAGATGCCGCAGTATCCCGTCTGACCGACGCTCGCCAGTTTCTCGAAGCGGCTGAAATCCTCGAAGTTCCCGACGTCGTAGCCACCAACGCAATCGCGTCGGCCGTGGACCTCCTCAGGCTGGTCGACAGACACCTCGCGTCGGTGCTGGGCCGGCACTCGATCGAAAGACCCAGGCAGGTTATGAGAGCAGCGACATCTCGCCGACCGAGGCTGCGAACTGTGTTCGATTGGCGAGAGTGCTCGTCGAGGCGGCCCACTCGAGGCTTGAATAGACCAGCCGACCTGTACGTTGCTTCCAATGAGCATCGAGCCGGTGAACGTGGAGATCGAGCGCGAGCGGGCGATGACGGTGACGTTCGATGACGACGTGGTCTGTGTGTTCCCCGTCGAGGAGTTGCGCAAGGCATGTCCGTGCGCGACCTGCCGGTCGTTTCGTGATCGTGGCGAGGAGCCCTGGCCGCGGCCCGGTGGGGCGACGACCGTCGCCGTGCGAGATGCCGAGTTCTCCGGAGCGTGGGGCATCTCGATCGAATGGACCGACGGTCACGCCACCGGTATCTACCCGTGGGAATCGTTGCGCCGCTGGCACGACGGCGTGAACTCACCGTTCTACGACCAGCCAGCGGGCTGACGCAGTCCCATTGAGATTCGGCGTTCGGCATACGAAGGAGCCGGGCTGTATGACATTTCCGACGAGTTCGTCGCGCTGGTGGAATCGGCAACGAAATCTGGTGGGTTTGCTGCGCTTCAACAGGCGTACGAGACGTGCATCGCCGCCCTGGGTGGGGCGATGTCGCCAGGCGATGGGTCGATGGGTGAGTTCATGCTCGTCGCCGCCGATCCGGCCGGTTCGCCGGAGTTCGACGCGCTGCAGGCCGACCGCTCGACGGCGCTCAGCTGAACGGGCGTGGGGCAGCCCGACCGGCATAGGCCACCACCAGGCCGAAACGGCGAACGCGTGAGGTTGTGCCACCTCAGGGGGGGGCACAACCTCACGCAAATACAAAGGCGTGTGAGTTGAGTTCAGGCCTCGGGGATCGGTACCCAGTCGCTGATCACAATGCCGCAGTTGACCGGGGCGGCACAGCCGTTGTACGTGCCGTCGGGCCCGGCCTTCACGTCGACCGAGGCCGTCGTGACCCGGATGGTGTGGACCATCGTCGCCGCGTACGGCTTGTCGGGGGTGAAGATGCCCTTGCCGTCGGAGGCGAGGGCGATGGGCACCTCACCCAGGTTCAGCACCGCGTCGATGAACGACTGGCGGGTCGGGTTGACACCGGCTCCGGTCAGGCCGAGCTTGATGAAGTTCGACAGGGTGCATTCCAGCGGCGGGTAGTCGGAGATGAGCACCTTGCCGTCGGCGTCGGTCAGCTTCTGACCGGCGGGAACGCCGGCGTTCGAAGGACCTCCGTAGTACTCGTTGAAGTTCTCATCGTTGAACTTGCGGCATTCCGCCTCGAACTCGGAGTCGGGGCGGATGCCCGTGCCCTCGGCAGTGGAGTGGTCATAGGTCGTGGCACACACGCTGCCGGCCGCCTCGGCCGGGCTGCGGCTGAGACCGAAGGCCGAGCACATCGACGATGAGGTGTCGAGCATCGTGTACGGCAGCTTGTCTTTCGCCGCGTTCCAGAACCCGGTGTTCTCGGTGAACGGAGTGGCCATGAAGGCGTGGACGACGCCGTTGGCGAGGAACGTGCCGACGGCGGCAGCCCCTTCCTCGTTGGTGGCGGCGTTGTCGCCGCCCAGCGAGTTGGTCTCGATCACCTGCGGCTCATAGCCGGCCGCCTTCAGCCGCTCGGCGGCGGCCTTGCCGGCCGAAGAGATCATCGGACCGTTGTTCGCCAACACACCGATCTTGGCGCCGGGGGCAATGTCGGTCGTGGCGAGCCACGCATCGACGCCTGCCGCGGCGATCGTCTCGGCCGGCGGGGCCAGGGCGATGACCAGGCCGGAGTCGAGCAGGGCCTTGGAGACGACGTCGCCGTAGACCACCGGCACTCCGGCGTCGACGATGCACTCCTGCGCCACGGCGCTCAGCCCGGTGCCGTTGACCAGCATGAACACCTCGTCGTCGACCGTGGCCTCGGCGCACAGCGTGTCGAACGAGGCGGGATTCAGCGGGTCCCACATCATCTGGACGAACTCGATCTCGCGACCGTTGATCCCGCCGTCAGCATTCCACAGATCGCCGTAGGCGCTCCATCGCTTGAACAGGTGCTCGCTGGTCAGCGTCTCGGGGATCGAGATACCCGCGGCGCGCACCGCGGCGAGGTCGGCAATCGCCACGGCGATACGGATCTTGTCTTCGGTGACGCCGGTGTCGGAGGCGGTGAGTTCCTCGACAGCCTCGGTCACCGGAGCGGCCTCGGTTGCTTCAACCGGAGGATCGGTAGCTTCGGGTTCCTCGACAGCCGCCTCGGTGGTCGGCGCGGCGTCCGACTCGGCGGGTGCCGCCACGGTGGTTGCGGCCTCGTCAGTCGTGTCGGCTCCACCGCTACCCCCGCATGAAACTGCGAGCAGCGACAGGCCTGCAAGGACGGAAACCGTCAATCTGGAACGTCGAGTCATGTTCATTCCTCCCCTAGGTCAAGCACATCCCGACCGTTCCCGGTCCGGTGGCGGTCAGATTACTCGAATGCCATGTCCATCTGACGACCCGTCAGATCCCCGCGTATGGCTACGCTCGCCTGCGGGATGATCGAAGGGGAGGGCATGGACGGTCAGGCACACGGTGGCGTATCGGGTGACGGCTCGGAGATCACGGGCGTGGCCGCGTTGACCGCCATGATCGTCAACGACGAGGCCGACCGACTCCACGACAACGCGGACTTGGGTGACCCGTCGGCATTCGCGTCTCCGACGGTCGAGGCGATGTCGTTGCGGCAAGGCTTCCGCACCGGCGGCTATGGCATTGCCTTCGTGTTATTGCTGTTCACCGTGCTGGAAGAGTTCGATCGGGTCGCCTTGCAGGTGCTCGGCCCGAACATTCAGGAGTCGCTGAACATCTCCGACACAATGCTCCTCGGTCTGCAGAGCTTCGGCGGAGTCGTGTTGGTGCTGGCCACAATGCCGTTCGCCTGGTTGGCCGACCGCCGGTCGCGGGTACGGGTGTTGAGCGCGGCCTCGGCAATGTGGCTGGTCTTCGTGGGAATCACCGGATCGGTCGTCAACTCGTTCCAGATGGGCCTGGCTCGCGCCGGAACCGGCCTTGGTGCATCGGCCCGCATCCCGATCGCTCCCGCGCTTGTGGCCGATCAGTATCCGCTGGGTGTCCGCACCCGCATCTTCGCCATCGAGGCGCTTGGTCGTCCGCTCGGTCAGGTTCTCGGCCCGTTGTTTGCCGGCATCGTCGTCACGCTCGCCGGTGATGACCCGGGGGATTGGCGCATTGTCTTCTTCGCGCTGATGATCCCGGCGGTTCTCTCGGTGCTCTGGTCGCTGCGACTGAAGGAGCCCGAGCGGGGTCGCCAGGAGCAGGAGGCGATTCTTGGGGCCCGCCTGGCGACCGGTATGCATGAGCCCCCGGTCCGGCTCTCGGCCGCTTTTGCCCGCCTCAAGAAAGTTCGCACGTTCTACTTCCTCGTCGTCGGCATCGGCGTGCTCGGGTTCGCCTTGATCGCCGTTCCTGGAGCGTTCAACCTGCTGCTCGAAGACGAGTACGGTTACAGCGCGTTCCGGCGCGGCTGGGTGGGGGCGATCACCTGGTCGGGAGCATTGCTCGGCATCCCGATCGCCGGGCGGATCGGCGATCGATTGTTCCGCAAGAACCCACCTTCGGCGCTGCGGATGATGGGCATCTGCATCGTGATGTACGGCGTGTTCGTCACCATCGGGCTGCGGTTCCACGGCGCGCCGGTGATGATTGCCCTGGTCACAATCGGTTTCGCATTCCAAGGGGCGGCGTTCACCCAGGTCGGCCCGGCGATCTCGTCGATCATCCCGTACCAAATGCGGTCGCAGGCCTTCGCCATGGTCGGGGTGTACATCTTCCTGATGGGCGGGTTCTTCGGTGGTCTGCTGGCCGGAGCACTCTCCGACGCCCACGGGCCACGAACGTCGCTGACCGCGGTGGTGCCCCCGGCTGCGTTGCTCGGCGGACTGCTGATCATCTACGGAACCCGCTACATGCGCCGCGACATCGCCATGACCGTCGCCGAACTGCAGGAACTGCAGGAAGAACACGCCCGGATGGCGGCCAATCCCGACGACGTGCCGGTGCTCCAGGTGCGCAATGTCGACGTCAGCTACGGCAATCTGCAGGTGCTCTTCGACGTCGGCTTCGAGGTTCGTCGAGGTGAAACCCTCGCCCTGCTCGGCACCAACGGGGCTGGGAAGTCGACGATCTTGCGGGCGATCTCGGGGTTGGTGATGCCTGATCGCGGCGTCATCCGGATGAACGGCCGCACGATCACGCTCGTCGATCCGCAGTACCGGGCATCGATGGGGATGGTGCAGATTCCCGGCGGCGAAGCGGTGTTCCCGTCGATGACCGTCGCCGAGAACCTCGAGCTGTGGAGTTGGCAGATCGCCGATACCGGCCGGCGCCCCGCCCGTTTGGCGCTCGTCGACGAGACATTCCCGGCGTTGCGCGATCGCAAGGAGCAGCGCGCCGGGTCGCTGTCGGGCGGTCAGCAGCAGATGTTGGCCCTGGCCAAGGCCGTCATGCTCGAACCCGAATTGCTGCTGATCGACGAGTTGTCGCTCGGTCTCGCCCCGGTCGTCGTGCAGGAGTTGCTCGAAGTGGTCGAACGGCTGAAACAGCAGGGGCTGACGATGGTCATCGTTGAGCAGTCGGTGAACGTCGCCTTGTCGATCGCGGACCGGGCGGTGTTCATGGAGCGGGGTCAGGTGCGCTTCCAGGGGCCTGCTCAGGAGTTGCTCGAACGCGGCGATCTGCTGCGCGCCGTGTTCCTTTCCGGGTCGGGGGCCTAGGCCATGTTCGCCCTCACTTATTCCAACGACATTTTGTTCGACGCCCTGATGCAGGGTCTGGTCTACGCGCTGGTCGCCTTCGGCCTGCTGCTGATCTACCGGGCGACCGGGGTGATCAACTTCGCCCACGGCCAGATCGGCGCGTTCGGCGGCTATGTGATGGCCCTGTTGCAGATCCAGTACGGGATTCCCTACGGATTGTCGTTGCCGATTGCCCTGCTCAGTGGGGTCCTTCTGGGAGTGGCCGCCGAACTGGCGCTGCGACGATTATTCACCCAACCGCGGCTGCTGCTGTTCGTCGCCACCCTCGGTTTGACCCAGGTCATCCAGTTGTTGCAGCTCCGGCTGCCGATCCCCGAAGAACAGGCCAACAGCGTCAGCTACCCGGTGCTGATCAGTGGGACGTGGGAGTTCGCCGGCGTCACCGTCACCGGCCCGCAGCTCACCGTGCTGCTCGTCGTGCCGATTCTGATGGTCTTCCTGGCCTGGCTGTTCCAAAAGAGCCGCTTCGGCATGCAGGTGCGGGCGACGGCCGACAACCTGCCCGCTGCCCAACTCGGCGGCATCAGCGTGCGGGCGGTCTCGACCAAGGTCTGGGCGTTGGCCGGGCTCCTGGCCTCGCTCAGCGCCCTGTTGATCGCCCCCTTGCAGGGGGGCAGTATCGGGGTCGTCTCGACCGCGCTCGGGCCGAAGTTGCTGCTGTTGTCGTTGACGGCGGCGATGGTCGGCCGGATGAAGTCGTTCGGTTGGACGTTGGTCGGGGGGCTGGTCGGTGGCGTGATCGACCGGTTCCTGGTCACCTGGGCGCAGACCAAAGAGGTGCCCATCGGGTCGAACACAGCCCTGCTGTTCGTACTGCTGATCGTCGTGCTGTTCACCGTCGGCCGGTCGCAGTCGATCCGCGAAGACACCTGGTCGCTGACGTCGAAGGTCCGCGCCGCTCGGGTCGAGTTGACTCGGCATCCGTTGTATCGGGCGCTGACGATCGGTGGGATGGCGCTGCTGCTGATCGTTGCCGTGCTGGTGCCCGGTCGGTTGGAGAAGAGCAGCGACGTGCTGCGCTTCGCCGCCATCCCGCTGTACCTGATCATTGCCTTGTCGGTCACCGTGCTCACCGGGTGGGCGGGGCAGCTCTCGCTCGGGCAGTTCGGGTTCGTCGCCATCGGGTCGTACGCGACGATCTACTACGCCAACTCGCTGAACTACTTCGTGGCGTTGGCGATCGGCGTGGCCTGGGGTGTTGCCGCGGCGATCGTGGTCGGCGTACCAGCCTTGCGGCTCCGGGGCCTGTATCTGGCCGTCGTTACCCTCGGGTTCGGTCTGGCGATCAGGTCGTGGTTCATCATTGCCGACAAGGTCGCCCCCGGCGGCGGTGGCACGGCCAAGCTCGATCTGAATCGCAACAAGGGCTTTCGCCTGCTGTTCTGGCAGGTCAAGGGCAGGAACTTCGACGGCGTCTACTTCTTCACGCTCTTCGTGTCGCTGCTCGCCATTGTGCTGGTGTGGCGTATTCGGCGCACCGGGATCGGTCGCTCGATCATCGCCGTGCGCGACAACGAGAACTCCGCGGCCGCGTTCACCGTTGCCCCGGCCCGAGCCAAGCTGCTGGCGTTCTCGGTCTCCGGCGGGCTGGCCGCGTTGGCCGGTGGGCTGCTGCCGTTGACCGCGGTGAACGGCCAGTTCAAGGTCGACACGCTGATGTTCGACTTCAGCGAGTCGTTGCGGATCGTCGCCATCGCCGTCGTCGGCGGGGTGTCGTCGATCATGGGCGCGGTGCTCGGCACGCTGTTGATCGTCGGCCTGCCAGCCATTTTCAACGGCACCAAGCAGGTCGAGCTGTTCGCCAGCGGCGTCGGCATGATGATCGTGCTGTTGTATTTCCCCGGCGGATTGATCTCACTTCTCCACGGGGCGCGCGACAACTTCCTCGGCTGGCTGGCCCGCCGGACATCGTGGAACCCACCGACGCGATCCGCGGGGGCGGCGGTCGCCTCGCTGGCGTCGTCGTCCCGTGCGGCCGCCGCGGCGCCGACGACCGGCCCGGCGCTCTCGACGGATGGCCTGATGGTCAACCTCGGGGGTCGCACGATCGTCGACAGGGTGTCGCTGACCGTCGGACACGGCGAGATCGTCGGGCTGATCGGCACCAACGGAGCCGGCAAGACCACGATCATGAACGCCGTCTCGGGTTTCGTGCCCTCGATCGGCCGGATCGATCTGTTCGGCAACGACATCACCTCGCTGGCGGCCTACAAGCGGGCTCGGCTCGGGGAGGGCCGAGCGTTCCAGAATGCTCGGCTGTTCGGCTCGCTGACCGCCCGCGAGACCTTGATGGTCGCCCTCGAGGGTCGCCAGCGTTCGTTGCTCGTCCCGTCGATCTTCGCCCTGCCGCCGTCGCCAGGGGCCGAACGTCGCAAGCGACGTGAGGCCGACGAGATCATCAGCTATCTGGGGCTCGGTCGCTACGCCGATTCGCTGATGGCCGAATTGTCGACGGGCACCCGGCGCATTGTCGAGTTGGGTGCGCTGATCGCCTTGGATACCAAGCTGATGTTGCTCGACGAACCAACGGCCGGCGTGGCCCAGAAAGAGACCGAGGCGTTCGGCCCGCTGATCGAGACGGTCCGCGCCGACCTCGGTGCATCGATTTTGATCATCGAACATGACATGCCGATGGTGATGGCGATCTCCGACCGTATCTACTGCCTCGAAGCCGGCCGAGTAATCGCCGAAGGCACCCCCGACACGGTGCGCAGCAACCCGGCGGTCATCGCCAGCTACCTCGGCACCGACGAACGCGCCATCCAACGCAGCAACGTTCCGTGAGGGGTCCTGCCGTTCGAGCGGTTCGACGCGCGTGCATGGTGATGGCCGGTTGTATCGGCATATCGGGGCTGGTGGCCGAGGTCGGCAGTCCGGTCGAGGCTGCCGCGGTTGGAGGTGGAACGACCGTCACCGAATGCGCGGCGGGCACCGATACGGCAAGTCTCAATCAATTCATCGCCGATGAGGTCGGCGACATCGTTGGGTTCGATACGCCGCGGGTGTTCGCCCTCGGTGATGGCCGGAACCTGTGGACCGTGCAGGACGCTTTCATCTCGGCCAATCCGGCAAGTCGTTCGACCTCGTTGCGACCGCCGACGGGGTTCGCTCACAACGCGCTCGATCATCCAGGATGGGAGTTGCTTCACCACGCTGCATCGACCCGTGACTCCCGGTCAACAATGCAGCGTGAGCGATGCGTCGTACGTGGGCGGAGATTCGACGGCCTCGTGCAGCCATTGGTTCTGGCCAATGGGGGCCGGGACAGACGACACCGGCGCGGTCGTGATCTTCTACGCCGAGATGGTCAACGAATCCGGGCATGGCGCATCGGTAGGGGCGCATCCGGTGTCGGTCTGGATTGCTCGGCTGGATTCGACGAACTTCATCGTCGAATCATTCACCCCGGCACCCGACCCGGGTGGCGATGTCATTTACGGGTTTACCGTTGAAAGCGACTTGACGTTCAGCTACCTGTTCGGCTGGTCGTACGACCAGTTCAACCTCCCCGATCCGACGTCCCCGCCACCGTCGCAGATGTTCCTGGCCCGGGTGCCTCGCGGTCGGTTCGATACCGTCCCGACGTACTGGAGCGGCAGTGGCTGGAGCGCCGATCGCAAGGCGGCCAGACCGATTGACGACGATGTGACTGGAGCGGCCAACGGGATGCAGCCGCGGCTGATCGACGGCACATGGTTATCGGCCGTCAAGGCCGACGATTGGAACGGTGCGACGGTCCGCGTCGACGCCGCGGCCGCTCCGCAAGGCCCGTGGGTCACGGTGCAGGCAGTCACCGTCCCATCACGCTCCCTCAACGGATTGACCAATACCTACGCCGCGCATCTCTTGCCCTGGCGGTCGTCGATGGGCAACGTCGTCGTCGCGCTGTCGAATAATGCCTGGCAAATGGACCCGCTGGCTTTCACGACCCCGGGGCTCTACCAACCCCGACTTTTCGAACTGTCGGCCCCGGCCGGACTGACCTCGCCCCGTCTGCAACCAGCGACCGAACCCCTCGGTTTCGTGCCCTTGAATCCACCCGCTCGCGTCGCTGACACTCGTCGCACGACGCCGGTCGACGCCGATGGCACCGTCCGGGTGTCGCTGGCCGGGATTGTCGGGCCCGAGGCGCGTGTCGCGGTGGTCAACCTGACGGTCACATCGCCCGCCGCCGGGGGCTACTTGACGCTGTGGTCATGTGATCAGCCGATACCGCCGACGTCGAGCTTGAACTACGAGGCCGGAGCGACCCGAGCAACCCATGCCGCCGTCGCGTTGGCGGCGGACTTTTCGGTCTGTGTTTTCAGCTCCAGCCGGGCGCACGTCATTGTCGACGTGATGGGGAGCTATTCGACTGCCCCGTCGGCCTTGCGTTTCCACCCTCAGCCGCCGACCAGAATCTACGACTCGCGCCCCACGGCCGGACGATGGCGCGCCGGTGAGACGCGGGTGATCGCCGTGCCGCCGACTGCTGCCGCGGTCGCGGTCAACGTCACCGTGAGCGATCCTTCTGCGAGTGGATTCGCGACGGTGTACCCATGTCAGGCCACACTTCCGCCCGTATCGAATGTCAACTTCGTCGCCGGGCAAACCGTGGCGAATCTGGTGCAGACGGGTTCGGCCGGCGGTTCGGTGTGCGTGTTCAGTTCCGTACGCTCTCACCTCATCATCGATTTGCAAGGCGTCTACGACTCCGTCGGCGGGCTGCGCTATCAAGCGGTCGGTCCTACCCGGCTGGTTGACACCCGCGTCGGCGTGGGCTCCATCTACGGTCGAGTCGGCCACGAGACGCGTGCCTCGGGGGTCCTCCCGGCCAACGCGCCCATCGCGACCAGTGCAGTGCCGCCAACGGTGCAGGCACTGATGGTGTCGTTGGTCGCAGTAGCTCCACGGACTGGTGGCTGGGCCGAAATCGGGCCGTGTATTGAGCCGGCCTCGACGGTCCCATATGGCGCGTCCACAGTGAACTTCTTGGCCAACGAGATCGTTGCGAACCAGGCCATCACTCCCACCAGACCGGCGAGCGGTGCCGATGTGTGCACGTTCAGCACATCTCCAGCGTTCCACATCGTCGATCTCGTCGGTTGGTTCGTGTAGCGAGGAAGACGAGATGCCGCCAACACTCCGCACCGAACGACGCTGGTCCCAAGCAGAACTCGCCACCGCCATCGGCTCAGACCCCCGCCAAGTCTCCCGCTACGAAAACGGCCGAATCACACCCAACCTCGACGCCATCACCCGCATCGCCCAACCCTGGGCGCGTGACCGGGCCTGCACCGCTGAGTTGATGGCCCGCACCGAATACGGGCGTCTAGGTATCGGTTGTTGAGGAACAAACCACCACGGACGTGCCCTGCCTCGTTCAGACGTACACGTTGCTGGGGTGAGCTGCGACAACGCTCCCTGCGGCGGCGGTCTGACGGCGAAATCCGGCAATTCTCAGAGTCAAAAACGCGGACGCGTGATTGCGGGATACGGAAGCCCGGCGACACGGCGGTGGTCACTTGGTCATTTTGGCAGACGGTGGTCAGCGCAGCGGCGGTCGATACCGTCGGACCCAGGCCAGCGCTTCGGCAACCGGAACGCTGCTACACCCATTTGCAGGTCCGTACCGCCCACCGGATGAGTTCCCGTTCGTCATCATCCGACAGAAACGACAGCGGCACTCGCCGACGAGCACCATCGGCCGACCGAAACAGGAGGTTTCTCCTCGCGCCAACAAGTAGCCGGACGGTCTCAACGCTAGCTGTCGAATCTGACCCGAACTGGACTGCCCCGGCGATCCCGGACGGTGTGACTACGCAGCCTCGGGGGCTTGAAATGATTCGAATACTTCTAGCGGGGTGAGATACCCGAGCGATTGATGTACCCGCTGTCTATTATAGAACACTTCGATATAATCCACAACCGTGTCACGAGCTTTCTTCCGGGTGGAGAACACCATCCGATGCACGCACTCTTTCTTCAACGAAGCAAAGAATGACTCAGCTGCGGCGTTGTCCCAACACACCCCGGTGCGACCCATCGAACCGACCATATTCAGACCGGCGAGATGCTCGGCCAGTTCACTCGAAGTATATTGACAACCGCGATCTGAATGAAACACGGCACCCTTGATCATCGCCCGATGATTGGCAGCCATCGTCAACGAATCGCAGACCAACGACGCCCGCATGTGATCGGCCATCGCCCACCCAACGACCTCTTTGCTGCATAGGTCGATGACCGTCGATAGGTAGAGCCAACCTTCCCAGGTCGGGATGTAGGTGATGTCGCCAACGAACCGAACCCCGGGCGTCGCCGCGGTGAAGTCCCGTTTCAGCAGATCTACCGGACCGAGCCCCTCACCCTGGATCGTGGTTATACGCCATGGCCTGGGATGACACGACACCAGACCGAGATCACCCATCAGCCGGCGGACCAGTTCGTCACCGACCTCGACCCCGTTCTTGACGAGCTCGGCATGGACCTTGCGGTAGCCGTACACCCCGTTCGATGCCCGGAAGACCTTAGCGACCTGTACCGCAAGCCAGAACCGGCGCATCGCAGTCGCCGACGTCGGCCGAGCAAGCCATTCATAGAATCCCGACGGTGACACCCCGGCCCACTTGCACATGAGAGTGATCGGATAGTTGGCCTTCTCGCCTTCGATAAACTCGTACCACGAGACTACCGATACTCCTGGGCGAAGAAGGCCGCCGCTTTTCCCAAGAACTCGGTCTTCATCCGAAGTTCCCGAACTTCTTTCTCCAACTCGACCAGACGGGCCCGTTCCGTGATCGTTAACGGCTTCTCATCCACCGGATGATCGACCCGATACTGGCGAACCCAATTCGACAACGTCCCCTCATGAAGCTTCAGGTCTTTCGCGACGTCAACGACCGGCCGAGGCCCATCAATAACCCGACGAACCGCCTGCTCTCTAAACTCCAACGAATACTTCTGGCGCTGAGCCATGACCACATCCTCTGAACAAGGAGGCTACGACACCCACTGACCGGAAAGCTGGGGGCGGTCCAAGGCTACGACACCCACTGACCGGAAAGCTGGGGGCGGTCCAGTTAGCTGATGGGTTTCTGGCTGGTGGTGAGGCGGTAGCTGGTGGTGCCGGTCTCGATGATGTGGGCTCGGAAGGTGATGCGGTCGATGACCGCCGCGGCGAGGCGGGGATCGGTGAAGGTTTTGGTCCACTCGCTGAATGGGGCGTTCGATGCGATGGCGATCGAGGCTCGTTCCTCCCGCTCGGTGAGGATCTGGAACAGCAGTTCGGCGGCGCGTTGATCGAGGCGGACATAGGCGAGTTCGTCGATGGCTAACAGGTCGTATCGGCCGTAGCGGGCAACGACGCGGGAGAGGTGGTGGTCGTCTTGGGCCTCGACGAGTTCGTTGGCGAGTTGCGCGCAGGTGGTGTAGCGGACCCGCCTGCCTGCTTCGGCGGCGGCGAGGCAGGTGCCAATCAGCAGGTGGGACTTCCCGGTGCCGCTGTTGCCGAGGAGCACGATGGGTTCGGATCGGTCGATGTAGTCGCCGGAGTTGAGCATCCCGATGACAGCGGCGGTGATGGCGGGGTTGGCGGTGGTGTCGAACTCGTCGAGGGTCTTGATCCGTGGGAGGCGGGCTTCTTGCACGCGACGGGCTCGGCGGCGTTCGTGGCGGATATCGAGCTCGACGGTGAGGGCTTCGGCGAGGAACGCCGGGTAGGTCAGTTTGCGTCGCACGGCGGTCTGGCAGAGATCGTCGAGGCCGGGAGCGAGACCGGTCAGGTTCAGCTGACGGCACGCCTCAACAGCGGCGTGCAGGTCGGGGGTGGTGGTCATTCGGGTTTCCTTCCAAGCAGGGAGTCGTAGGTGGTGAGATCCGGTGGCCGCTCGTTGAGGAGGGCCGGGGCGGGGTGTTGGTGTTCGATGGCGCGGCGGGTCTCGACCGCGACCACAGCGGGGTCGACACTGGCGACAGTGAGCGCGGCGGTGATCCCGGCGAGCACATCGGCGATCGGGTGATGACGGTGCAGGAGCAGCACGTCGCACAGGGCGCGGGTGCCGGGACCGTCGCCGAGTTCGCGGCGGGCTTGGTCCCAGAACTGTTGGTGTTCGGGTCGGAACCGGCCCGACGTGCGGGCCTGAACGAGTGCGGTCGCGGACGGCATCGCCCCGGGTCGCCGCCACAACACTTCGAGGTAGTGATCCAGATCGAGGACCTCGCTGCCACGGGCGACTGCTCGAACATGGGCTGCGACCTGGGTGTTCGCCGAGGTGACAGTGACGGTCTCGGCGCCGAGGAGCACCGCCACGCGTTGTCCGGCCAGCCGCGCCGGAACCGAGTAGAACGACTGACGCACGCACACCCTGGCCTTGGTGTCGGCACGTGCGGTGAGCCGGGTGACCGCCGGGAACGCCTCGGCGGGCAGACCCCACATCGCTCCCTGTTCCAGGCGCAGGAGCCCGCCAGCTGTCGACCCGACACCGGGAACCCGGCCGTGGACCCACCGCTCGGCGTCGGTCCGGTCGCATGCTTCGAGATAGACGTTGAGGTCGCCGAGCGTGTCGAACGCGGGAACCGGGGTCAGAAACTTGCGGCGGAACCGGCCGATGTCACCTTCGACGCCGCCCTTCTCGTGGGCGCCGGCGACGCCGGGTTCGCAGAAGAACGATTCGAACCCGTAGTGCGACCGCAAGGCGATGAACTGGGTGTTCTCGATCCGGTCGCGGCCCTTCAAGATCTTGGTGACCGCCGTTTTCAGATTGTCGTAGCGGATCCGGGCATGGACCCCGGCAAACCGCGTGAACGCGCGGACGTGACCGTCAAGGAACGATTCCTGGGCTTCGTTCACATACGCCCGATGAAACCCGCACGTGGCGAACGCCGACCACATCGCGAACAGATGCAACGTCACCGGCACACCGGCGAGGACCGCTTGGAACTGTCCCCAGTCGACCTCAGCCTCCCGACCCGGCAGCCGCGTCTGGGGCACGAACACGTTCACCGGCAACCCGCCACCAGCCGCTCGTTCGGCGGCGATCTCGACACGAACCTCGGCAACGACCTTGCGGCACGTCGACTCCGAGATCATCACCTGCTGCTCGCTGGCCAGCCGATCACGAATCCTCGCCGCGGTATGTCGCTGCTTACGCGGCGCGTCCCGGTCGGCGATCAGAATCGCCTTGATCCACGGCCGCCACTCACCCGACACCGGCGCCGACCGCACCGGTGTCTTACGCGACGGCGGGACCGGTGACAACAACGCTGCCCGCACGTCACGGCGATGCACACGGAACCGGGCGGCCAACGCCCGCACGCTCAGCTTCTCGTCGCGACGAGCGAGCCGGATCTGCTCGAACACTTCCACCTTCGACACTGCCTTCTCCCAGCCAGGCGACACACGCCGCCGACAAGGACGATCACAGGTGGGGCCAGATCAGATCGTCGCCACACCCCGAAAGTGGGGCCAGATCAGATCGGCGTTCTCACTCCCAAATCCGACGCTACGAACAAGGCACCGCCCAACCCACCCTCGACGTCATCCGACGACTCGCACTCGCGCTCAACACCAGCGCCGATCAGCTCATCTTCAACACCGACCCCCCAGGCGACGACTGGCAACTCCGCCTCGAAGCCATCAACCACCTGTGGACCGCCCCCAGCTTTCCGGTCAGTGGGTGTCGTAGCCTCCTTGTTCAGAGGATGTGGTCATGGCTCAGCGCCAGAAGTATTCGTTGGAGTTTAGAGAGCAGGCGGTTCGTCGGGTTATTGATGGGCCTCGGCCGGTCGTTGACGTCGCGAAAGACCTGAAGCTTCATGAGGGGACGTTGTCGAATTGGGTTCGCCAGTATCGGGTCGATCATCCGGTGGATGAGAAGCCGTTAACGATCACGGAACGGGCCCGTCTGGTCGAGTTGGAGAAAGAAGTTCGGGAACTTCGGATGAAGACCGAGTTCTTGGGAAAAGCGGCGGCCTTCTTCGCCCAGGAGTATCGGTAGTCTCGTGGTACGAGTTTATCGAAGGCGAGAAGGCCAACTATCCGATCACTCTCATGTGCAAGTGGGCCGGGGTGTCACCGTCGGGATTCTATGAATGGCTTGCTCGGCCGACGTCGGCGACTGCGATGCGCCGGTTCTGGCTTGCGGTACAGGTCGCTAAGGTCTTCCGGGCATCGAACGGGGTGTACGGCTACCGCAAGGTCCATGCCGAGCTCGTCAAGAACGGGGTCGAGGTCGGTGACGAACTGGTCCGCCGGCTGATGGGTGATCTCGGTCTGGTGTCGTGTCATCCCAGGCCATGGCGTATAACCACGATCCAGGGTGAGGGGCTCGGTCCGGTAGATCTGCTGAAACGGGACTTCACCGCGGCGACGCCCGGGGTTCGGTTCGTTGGCGACATCACCTACATCCCGACCTGGGAAGGTTGGCTCTACCTATCGACGGTCATCGACCTATGCAGCAAAGAGGTCGTTGGGTGGGCGATGGCCGATCACATGCGGGCGTCGTTGGTCTGCGATTCGTTGACGATGGCTGCCAATCATCGGGCGATGATCAAGGGTGCCGTGTTTCATTCAGATCGCGGTTGTCAATATACTTCGAGTGAACTGGCCGAGCATCTCGCCGGTCTGAATATGGTCGGTTCGATGGGTCGCACCGGGGTGTGTTGGGACAACGCCGCAGCTGAGTCATTCTTTGCTTCGTTGAAGAAAGAGTGCGTGCATCGGATGGTGTTCTCCACCCGGAAGAAAGCTCGTGACACGGTTGTGGATTATATCGAAGTGTTCTATAATAGACAGCGGGTACATCAATCGCTCGGGTATCTCACCCCGCTAGAAGTATTCGAATCATTTCAAGCCCCCGAGGCTGCGTAGTCACACCGTCCGGGATCGCCGGGGCAGTCCACTCGACCCCGACGAACAACACACCATCCGCACCGTCATCGACGGCATCCTCCTCCGCCACCAAGCCCGCAAACTCGCCAGCTGAACGAAGCCGGGGCAGGCCGCACGACGGCAAGACTTACTCGAAGAGAACTCCATCTAGTGTCGAACGTTCCACGAAAGCCCCCTCGGCGAAGCGGCTCATCTCAACGATTCCATCCAGGTCGCGGAACCCCCACTCGGGCGGCAGGTCGAGTAAACCGGCGACGCGTGCCAGTACCGCAACGCCGTTCAGCCCGCCGATCTGAGCTGCTCGAAGAAGCAATGGCACCCACCCAACCGGCCTCTGCGGCTCATTCGCCACGGCTGCCGCAGCAGCCGCAGCACCGAGCCAGCCTAAAGAACCTGTCCTCGCCGCCAAGGTCGCCGCCCTGGTAGCGAAAATTGCAGGAAAGTGACCACCAAGCTCCTCCTGCAACGCGCACAACCCCGCGAAACTTGCCTCCTGGAGTTTCCCCAATGTCAGTCGGCGGATCTCGAAATCCCTCCCACACGGGTAGGGCTGCATCTGATACTGGAACGGCAAGAGCACGCTCATCGGGCGCTACCCAGCTGGCGGAGGAACGAGAATCCCGTTCGACCACTCATAGCGCAATACATCGGTGAAGTACTCAATCTCGCGAGCGAACGCCCGCATGCCCTGCGCCGACGCGTTCGCAGCCCCAGCCGACGAAACCGGTAGCACAGGAATCCGAGCCGCGGCCACCTCATCCATCCAGGCAACATTCTTCGCCCAAGTGTACGAGCCATCAGACTATGAACCGCCGAACCCCACGCAGCCCGGCGAGCTGCGCAACGTCGTCAAGGTCGCCAATCACCGCAACAGTCCCAACCGAGCTCGGTGCCCCAGGGTTGTCGTCAGCGAGATCGCGACCCAATTGGGCACCGCCGATGAGAAGCGATGTGAGCCGGGGGAAGCTCACCGCGACCCTCAGACTGGCCGTGCCAACCGCCCCAGCCACAGCCGGCGCAATCCCTGCGGTGAGGCCACCGCCGAGGAACCCGAACAGGATCTTTTCTCCGGTTTCGCTGCCGGTGTACCAGTTGTCACCAGGACGACGATTGGCGAGCAGCAAGTTCTCCTCGTGCATGATGAGGGCCTCGGTGTCCTGCCCGCAACCCGCGAAGCATGCTCCCTTCAACTCCTCGTTCCGCTTCGACAACTGAGCGCCGGTCCGACCGCGGTTTCGTTGCCACGCCGCATACTGATACGACCCGTTCAGCCATGACCCGGCTTCCAAACCCTCAGGATCCGAGTACGTCACGGGGTTCCCGTTGCCATACAGATACGGCGTCCCCGTCGACGCCACGAGCGGGTCGACGGAGAGGAAGGTCCCGGTGCTCGCGTCGAGGTATCGGTTGTTGAGGTAATTCAAGCCGGTGGTGGCGTCACGGACCTGGTTGAGGAAGCCGTGGTCGCCGGGGGGGGGGGGGGGGTTCCTGTGGGGAAGCCGGTGCTGCGGGTTTGTCCGTAGGGTTCGTAGCGTTGGGTGGAGACGGTGCCGGTGTCTTTTTTGACGGTGGCGGATGCTGAGCCTTGGGTGTTTCCGAGGATGAAGTAGACACCGGCGTTGTTGTCGCGGTAGGCGACGCTGGTAGCGCCGATGGCGTAGAAGCGACGGGCTGACATGGTGCCGTTGGAGGCGCGGCTGATCTCGAGTTTGCCACCGAGGTAGAGGGTGATGGTGCCGTTGGGGTCTTTACGGAACACTCGTTGGTTATCGATGTCGTAGCGGTTCTCGGTGATCTGGCCAGCGGTGTTGGCGTTGAGGAGTCGGCCTTGATGGTCCCAGGTGTAGGTGTAGTCGGGGCCGTTTGCGTCGACGAACGCGGCGCGGTTCCCGGCGGTGTCGTAGGTGTAGGTGTCATTTCCGCCGGGACCGTTGATCGAGGTGGGAGCGTGCGGTCGGGCGGCGTTCACCAGGGGGTAGGTGTAAGTGCCGGCGGGCCCGGTGGTCATGCGGTTGATGGTATCGAACCCGAAGGTCTGGTAATAGGGGGCGAACCCGGTGCTGGTTGCCTGGTTGCAGTTCGTTGATGGCAGCGTCATCGAGGTCGGTGGTAGGAGCGGGTTGGTGTTCGCCCACGTCCACGTCGCGGTGGTGACGTTGGTTGACGTGTAGGCCTGTGTCATTCGGTTCCAGCCGTCGTATCCGAAGCATTCGCCTTGGCGGATCGCGGTGTCGGGGATGTTGTTGGTGACCGAGGTGACGTTGCCGTTGAGGTCGTAGGTGTAGGCGAGGTCTTGGACTGGGGTGGCGGGGCCGGTGGAGAGTCGGTCGGCGTAGATGCGGGCGAGTTGCCCGGTTGCCGGGTTCCATTGGTAGCCGCGCCGAACTGCGTACGCGCCGATGCTGGCGGTGCCGAGGGTGCGGCTGGCGAGGGTTCCGTCGGCATTGAATGCGGTCGCGCTGACATAACCACCCATGGTGGTCGGGTTGCCGTAAATGTCGTAACCGGTGGTCACGGTCTCGGCAGCGGTCAGCCCGGTCAACGGGACAGCGGGGTAGGTGACGCTGGTGAGATGATCGGCCTTGTCGTATCCGTATCCGAATGTGTAGGAGCTGGCGAACCCGTTCATGGACCAGCCGAGCGGGGTTCCGACGTCGTAGGTGACTCCGGTAGGCCGGTTGCGGTTGTCGTAGCCGGTGATGTTGGTGCGTAACGTGAAATCGCCGCTGTTGAACGCGTTGGTGTAGTCGAGCAGGCCTTTCTCGTTGGCGGCGTCGTAGACCCAGTCGGTCAACCATTTCCAGGCGAGCGTGACGGCGTGTTGTTCGGAGCGGCCGGTCGGCCGGTTGAACGCGTCGTAGCTTGTCCACACCCAGAAGTCGTCGGCGCCGGTGCGGCCGTCGTTGACGCCTCGAACGTTGCCGGCGTCGTCGTAGTCGTAGGTGGTTGTTCCGGCGTCAGGGTCGGTGACGGTTTTCTGGCGGCCGGTCCAGTCGTAGGTCATCGAGGTTGTGATGCCTTGATGGTCGACGGTTGAGGTGACGTTCCCGGCGGTGTCGTAGTTGTAATGCAACGAGGAGGTGAGCACGCCGTTGAAGTTCTTCCAAGTGTTCGACAACCGACCGAACCCGTCGACTTGCTGAACGGTGATATCGCCGAGGGGCGGGTACACGGCGGTATCCCATGCGTAGTAGCCGATGGCGGTTTGGCGTCGAAACGCCATGTTTGTCCAGTCCTGCATGGCGATCGGACGGCGCAGCGTGTCGTACACGGCGCGTTGCTCTCGTATCGGGCTGGCCGGGACCGGCGCGAGGCCAGCGCCGATTACGAACGTGTTGCTGGTGTAGGCGCTGCTGGGGATTTGGCGGGCCACCAGTCCGCGACCGTCGTAGATGCTGTAGTCGATCAGATAGCTCGCGCCGTTCGGGGCGTAGCGTTGCGATTGGACTGCTTGGCCGAGCCCGTCGTAGAGCACCCATGAATTCACGAGCACACTGCTCGATTGCATCACGGCGGTCCGCACCGACGACGGTGCGGTGCTTGACACGGTGTAGTTGAATTCGACAGCAGGGGTTCCGGTGGCCGTTTCGTCCGGGGTGCGGATCTTGCGGGTCCGGCCAAGCGCGTCGTAGTCGAAGCGGGTGACTTTCAAGTTCGGGTCGGTCACCGCGAGGGGCAGCATCCGGCGCCGATCCATTCCTGTAGTTGTTGTGTCGTGATATACCGCGGCGGTCAGGTAACGGCGAACCGTCGTCGGGTCGCCGTACGTTGGGTCGTAGAACGTGTCGGTCATGTCGGTGACATCAGTTCGGGGGCCGTCCACACGGATGGTTCGCCCGGCATAGTCGTAGCGCATGGTTGTCGTGAGACCGGCGGTGCCGTTGAGGCTGCGCCACACCGCCCCGACGATCCCTTTGGTCGGCGTCGCGGCGTACGCACAATCGGGCAGCCCGCCACCGGCGATGTCGTCGCAGTCGTAGTAGGTGACGCTGTGTGACACCCACGACCCGTTGCATGCACCTTGGTGCAGCACCTGGGCGACCGGGCGGTCGACGATCCAGGCGACCGTGTTGTACGAATACTCGATCTGAGTACACCGATTGTCCGCGGATGTGCCGGTGTAGTCGCCGTATTCGGCGACATATCGGACGTTGCCGTAGCTGTCGACGTCCTGGTCGGTGAACGACGTCCGCCAGGTGTTCAACCGGGTGTCGAATACCCGGGTCCACATCTGATCGGGGACGACCGCGACTGACCCGTTACCGGTTCCCCAACCGTAGAACCGGGTGAACGATGCCTGCTCGACGAATGGAACCCCTGTGAGTTGGCTCCACACGTCGGTCTGATACTCGCGGCCTTTGATCCACCATTCGTCGACCATCGGGCCCCCGTCGACAGAGACGGACACGCTCTTGGTGCCACCTGCACCGTTGGAGTCGCCGTTCATCCCACGGGTGAAGTAGTGGTCCGTGACTTCGGAGTTGGTGTTCACCCAGACTCGTACTTGGCCGTGACCGCGCCATTCGCTCCATGTCGGAGTCGTCGTGAGGGGGTCGTCATCGTGGTGCCAGGCGGGGGTATCCATGTAGTTGTAGTCGAGCCGTTGTGACGGCGAACCAGCACCCGTCATATCGAATCGTTCGACTCGGGTCACGAGAAACTTGTTGAATGTGCCCCAGCCGACGGCACCGTTTTGGGCGGTCCACCGCGGGTAGCAGTCCCCGGTGTTCGCAGCCCAACTCGACCCGACCGAGTACGGGGTCAGCACGCACCCGTGGGGTTGGCCGTAGGTGACCGCAGTGCGTTCACCAACCTCGTTGTAGATCTCGCCGACTCGCCACAGGTAGAACGTCAACGCATCAGCCCGGTTGTCGAACACCCCCTGCGGAGCCTCGAAACGAACCAACGGCAACGTCACGCTCGAACCGGCAGGGATCGTGGTCGGCCCCGAGAGTGCCATCCGCTGAATCGATCGTAGCCACATCTGGGCGAGTTGCGGTCCGGTGCCATCGGGATCTGGCCAATCAACATTGAGGGTGAACCGATCAACGTCTCGCCAACCGCCCGCGGTGAAATCGAACACCCGGGTGCTGATCTCGGCTAACGACTTCTTTGTGAAGAATGACGGTGCAAACTTCGTGCACGCCACGCTGCATTCCAAGTTCGTTGGCGCATCAAGGAACCATGGTGTTGTCGGTGTACCGACCCATTGACATGTGGTAGGTGCCGTCTGGAAGCAGCGGTCCTTCCTCGAAGATTGGTTCGAGGACGAACTTCAACAAGGCTTGCACAATCCGATCCGAGGCGGTCGGGATGCCCAACCAGACGCCGCGGCTACGGCTCGGCGAGTTTGGTCTTTTGGACCTTGCCCATCGCGTTGCGGGGGAGTTCGTCGACGATGTGGACGGAGCGGGGGCGCTTGTGGACGCTCATCCCGGCGGCGACATGTTGGACCAGTTCGGCGCCGGTGACTCCGGAAGCGACGACAAACGCGACGATCCGTTGGCCGAGGTCGTCGTCGGGCACGCCGATCACCGCGGCCTCGGTGACCCCTGGGTGCAGCAGCAGCGCTTCTTCCACCTCACCGGCACCGACCTTGTAGCCACCGGTCTTGATCACATCGGTCGACTGACGCCCGACAATGCGGTGGACGCCGTCGGTGCCGACGATCGCCGCGTCGCCGGTGATGAACCAGCCGTCCTCGGTGAATGACGCGGCGGTCGCGTCCGGCCGGTTGAGGTAGCCGTCGAACATCGTCTCGCCACGGATCTGCAGCGATCCGACCGTCACCCCGTCGGGGATGATCCACAGCCCGTTGTCGTCGTGCAATCGCGCCTCGACCCCCTTGATCGGCACACCGACGTGCCCCGGGCGGCGTTCGCCATCGTCGCGGGCCGAGATGGTGATCAGCGTCTCGGTCATCCCGTAGCGCTCGACCGGCCGCTGGCCGATCAACGCCGTCATCTGCTCGAACACCGGGACGGGCAGCGCCGCGCTGCCCGAGACGACGAGTCGGGCTCCCGCCAGGGCCCGGGCCGCGTCGGGCTCGGCGCAGACCCGTGACCAGACGGTCGGGACGCCGAAGAACATCGTCGCGCCCTCGCCGGCCGCGGCGGCATACGCCCCCGGGGTCGGGCGGCCGGTATGAATCAGCTTCGACCCGACCCGCAAGGTCCCGAGTACGCCAAGGACCAAGCCGTGGACGTGGAACAGCGGTAGTCCGTGACACAGGGTGTCGTCGGGGGTCCATTCCCAGGCGTCGGTGAGGCCGTCGAGGCAGGCGGCAATCGCCCGGCGAGAGAGGACCGCGCCCTTGGGTGCTCCGGTGGTGCCCGAGGTGTACATGATCAAACCGGGGGCATCGGGCCCCGGCTCCGGCGCGGCCAGGTCGGAGCCGGTCCGCGCCACGGGCACGGTCGGAAGGCTGACCTCGTCCCAGTGGTGGGTACCGACGATCAGCGATGCGCCCGAGTCGCGCAGCACATGCTCACGTTCCATCGGCCCCGAATCGGCGGGAACCGGGACGATCGGTACTCCCGCGCGCAGAGCGGCGACAATGGCGATGACCGTGTCGAGCTCGGGCCGTGCCTGGACCGCGACGGCCGATGCTCCGACGAAACCGGCCGCGGTGGCGGAGGCGGCCTGGGCCAGCTCGGCCCACGAGATCGACTCGGCCCCGACGCGAACCGCGCCTTCGCCGGGGCCCATCGAGCCGGTCAGGCAGGGAAAAAGTGCGGTGTTCATCGGTTGTTCACGGTGGCGAGACAGGTCATTCAACGAATCGTAGGACGATGACCGCCGATGTGACCGATGACGCCGGTGGGATCGGAAGAACGGCGTCATTCCGACGGTTGGATCACGTATACATCGCAGACAACGATACGAAGGACTCCGTCATGCCTAAGTCAGATGAAAACAAGCTCCACCAGGTGCCGGTATTCGACGCCGTTCCGGCCAAGCGTCTCGGCGAGCTGCGCAGCTTGCTGACCGCCGTCGAGACCCGCAAGCCCACCACCGTGATCAACCAAGGCACCCGGGCCGACGAGTTCCTCGTGCTGACGTCGGGTAAGGCGACCGTGATGGTTGACGACAAGATCGTCGCCGAGCTCGGCGCGGGCGACGTGTTCGGCGAGGTCGGCATGCTGACCGGCTCTCAGCGCAATGCCACCGTCGTCGTCGAGCAGGGTTCGCAGCTGCTCGCCGCCAACCGAGTCGAGTTCCGCACCTTGCTGGCACAGTTCCCCGAGGTTGCCAAGCGTCTCGCCCAGGTCGCCGCCGCTCGCAACTGAGCGACTTCAGCCCGAAGGTGCTTGCAGGGCGGCGACCAGCATCGACGCCAGATTTGAGACGAAACGATCGTGATCGATCATCGGCTCGTCGCCGTCATCGAGATGTTTTGCTCGTTCGCCCATCGCACCACTGATCAAAATCACGATCCCGAGGATCCGCGGCTCGCGGATCTCGGGATCGAGATGTTTTTGGCGATCGCGCAGGCGCGAGAGGATGTCGATCAGGTGGGGTGACCCGGGGGTCGAATCCCAGCTGCCAAAGAACCCGGTGTACTGCGCCACGATGCGCACGTAGTCACGACCCTCGGGCGTCGCCAGCGAACGGGCGTAGGGCACCAGTAAGGCGTCAACCAGGTCGCGATCGGTTGGCTCGTGATCGATATCGGCGAGATGGGTAGCCCGCTCGGCATCCATGGGCAACCCGTGGAACTCGAGGATCGTCTGACGCAGGCCGTCGAGCGATCCGAAGTGGTAGTGGATCACCGATGCGTTGCGTTGCCCGGCCGCCGTCGTGATGTCGCGGACGGTCACCTGCCAGACGCCGCGTCGTGCGAAAAGCCGTTCGGCCTCCCGGATCAGGCGCTCGCGGGTGGCCGTGGCATCACGCGGCACGAAGCGTCACTCTCCAGGGTTTCGAGCGGCGCGGGGCAGATGGGGGACGGTGATGTCGGGCACCGGGCCGTTGAACGCCTGGTACTTCGACACGGCGCCCTCGCGGCAGCGAGTGGTCGAGTGGGTACGGTCCTTGTCGAACTCGGGGATCACCTTTTGCCCGAAGAGCTCGATCATCTCGTAGACCTCTTCGGGGTACATCCCGTTGGGGACACCGAAGACGAGCTGGTCACAGCCGACTTTCGAGTACGCAGCGATCTGCTCGGCGACCTCGTCGGGCTCGCCGACACACATGAATCCCCCGGCGATCAGCGAGTCGATGAAGGCATCGGTGTCGGGCCCGGCGATCTCGCGCAGGCTCATCGGCGGCGACGGCCACACCGTTGCGTCGGGGGACTTGGGCATCGAGTCGTGATACAGGTTGACCATCGTCACCAGATAGTGGGCCCGCGAATCGAGCGCCAATTCGCGGGCTCGCTTGCGGTCGCCGAGGCAGATGACGCCGTTGGTCATCATCAGGTTGTTGTTCATGTAGTCACCGAGCGGCTCAGTGCAGCGCGAGATACCTTCCTTGTACGAGTCGATCCGCCCTTGCAGGTTGTAGATCGGCTCGAAGTTGAAGGCGATCGCTCCAATGCCCATCTCGCCGGCCTGGGCGAACGTCGGCGGATTGCCGCAGGCGACCCAAATCGCCGGGTGGCTGTTGCCGTAGGGCTTGGGGAGGATGTTGTGCGGGTAGGGCACCGTGAAGTGCTCACCGTGGAACTCGTAGTCTTTCTGCGCCCACATCCGGGGGATCTCGCGCACGACTTCGTTCCATTCGGCCTTGGTCGACGAGATGTCGTTGATGTTGAACGTGGCGACCTCGTGGCTGCCCGCACCGCGACCGGTGCCCCACTCGAAGCGGCGGTTGGTGACGTGATCGAGCATCGCCGCACGCTCGGCATAGCGGGCCGGGTGCTCCTTGCGGGGAGAAAGGCTGTTGATGCCCGTGGCGAGGTGGATGTAGTCGGTCTGCGCCGCCACCCAGCCCATCACGACCTCGGGGGCCGACATGTGGGAGTACTCGGCGAGCGAGTGATGCTCGCCGAACCAGGCGTACTTCCAGTTGTGCTTGTCGGCATGGACGGCGTACTGCGCCTCTTGCATCAGCGCATTGTGTTCGCTGACCGTGTCATGGGCCGCAGGCCCGGGAATGTACCCATTCAAGAAAATCCCGAACTCCACGCTGTCCTCCGTGTTGTTGTTGTCGGCCGCACTACGCCGTAACCGAACAAGACATTAATACCGGTCAACCCAGTCGACACGAACCCTGCACCGTAACGACGCGCCCAACTGTACGAAAACCTCAGCGCCGAACTACGGCCGCAGCGACGGCCGGATCGGCCGCGTTGATCGCGTCGATGCCCAACGCCAGCAGCCGCTCGTATCCGGCGGTCGTCTCGGTATCGCGGCCACTGTTCGGCCAGACCCAGACTTCGTAGCCCACGGCATGGGAAGTGGCGACCAGGTTGTTGGCCAACACATCGACGTCGCCGAACACGTCGGGAGGTTGCAGAACCCGCATGTAGTCGGGCAATGGAGCGCGGCTGAGGACCCACGCCGTGAGCAGCTCTTGTCCGGGGCTGACCTCGACGCTCGGTGCCATCTGGTGGAATGTCTCGACGATGGTGTCGTCGAACGACACGACGACCGCGGAGTCGAGGCGGCCGAGTTCGGCCAACTCGTCGGCGAGCACCTGCGCGGCCCGCCGGGCGGGTTCGCCCGAGCCCTTGATCTCGATGTTGAGGGGCAGTCCGGGGAAGCGGCTGGCGATGTCGCGGAATCGCGGGATCACAAAGTCGTCGGGCGCATAGCCGGGGCGCGGCGGCCGCTCGCCGGTGCGCATGCCCCGCAGGATGTACGCATCCTCTGGCTGGTCACCGCAGGTACAGGTAGCCGTGAACCAGTAGGCGTTGTCGAGTTCGGCCAGCTGGGCGTAGGTATACGAGTCAACCCGCCCGGTGGCGTTGGTGGTGCGGTCGACCGTGTCATCGTGCTGCACCACCAACACCCCGTCCCCCGTGAGCTGCACGTCCATGTCGAGGACGTCGACCCCGGCGGCGACGCTGTCGGCGTAGGCGTAGGGCGTGGAATGGGGGTGGGCATTCTCGCCGCCGGCGTGGGCCAACACGAGTGGGCGATCCCCGGCAAGGAGTTCGTCGATGGTCGGGGCCTGGGCGACAGCAACGGTCGCCTCTGTTGTCGTCGGGGAAATCGTGACGACGGTCGGCGTCGGAGTGGTGACCACCTCGACGAAGCTTGTCGGCTCGATTGGCGCCGTCGCGCTCGTGGCCGTAGCGCTCGTAGCCGTGGTGCTCGTGGCCGTGGTGCTCGTAGCCGTGGCGGCGGCGGCGATTGGTTGGGTCGGGGCGCTGCCCGAGCACCCCGAGAGAACGGCCAACAGGCCGACCGGGCCCCAGAACCGACGCATCAGCCGACCGACATCAATGCGACGCCGATGGCCGAGGTTGCGACCCCGAGCCATTGCAGAGGACGAAGACGCTCGTTGTTGAACATCACGGCCAGTAACACTGCCACGCTGGCGAATTGCGAGGCGGCGACCGATACCGGCCCGGCCGACCCGCGCTGGAATGCCAACTGCAGCGAGGCGAGGGCGACCACGGCGAACACCCCGGTGAGCATCGACCACTTACGCCCCGGGTCGACCCGAACCAGCATCGGCTGACGATCGAATCGTTGCACGACGACCAGGAACACAAACCCGGCGACTCGCTGGATCAATACCGGCATCAGACCGGCCCCATCGGAGGTCTTCGACATCAGGATGAATGCCACGCCGAATCCGACACCGGCGATGACCCCGAGCAACGCTCCTATGCGGGGACTGCCGGTGCCGCCGGGTGCGTAGGACGTCAGGCCGAGCGCGCAGAGGCCGAACACGATGCCGAGCCAAGCCACCGGACCGGGACGCAGCCCCTGGCCAACGTCGAAAATCAGCGGAACGAGGGCGATCAACACCGAGGCCGTGGGCCCGACGATCCCGACGGGAGCGACGCTGTAGCCGCGATAGAGCAGGGCGAGGGAGCCCATCATGACCACCCCCGCGACCGCCGCGATGATGACGTCGCGCGACAACCAGGTTGACGAGTCGATCAGCAGGAGCAGCGGTGCGAGTACGGCCGAGACCAACACCGCCGTCCGGGTGACGCTGAACGACCCCTCGTGACGCGACGCCCGCGCCGCGCAGAAATCGGACGAGCCGAGCAAAATGGCGGCCACCACCGCGAAGACCAGGCTCACCCGGCGAACCTACCGCGCGGACCGGGGACAGTCAGGATTCCGAACGTTGTCGATCACCGGTCGCGGGTGCCGGCCGGGTCGCCTTGGGGATGGTGCAGGCGGGTCGAGCCCAGTACGGTGATTGTGAATTGGGCCCTCGTTGCCCTCGACCAATGGAGCGTGTTGCCATGCGTGAAGCCGTCATCGTGTCGTATGCCCGGACCGGTATGGCCAAGGCGAATCGGGGCGGGTTCAACGCCACGGCGCCGATGACCCTCGGAGCGCATGCCATCGCCCACGCCGTCGACCGGGCCGGGGTCGAACCCGAAGCGATCGACGACGTCTGCCTGGGCAACGTCAACCACGGCGGAGGCAACCTCGCCCGCCAGGCTTCACTGCTCGCCGGGTTGCCAGTGACCGTGTCGGGTTCGACGATCAACCGGTTCTGTTCGTCGGGTCTGAACGCCGTCGCCATCGCCGCCAACCACATCACCCAGGACGGTTGTGACGTGATGGTCGCCGCCGGGGTCGAGTCGCTGAGCATGCGCGGCGCAGGCGCTCCGAAGGAGACCTACGACCCGGCGCTCACCGACCAGCATCCGGCGCTGTACATGGCGATGATCGACACCGCCGATATCGTCGCCGCCCGCTACGGCGTGAGCCGGGAGTATCAGGACGAGTATTCGCTCGAGTCGCAAAAGCGGATGGGTCGAGCCCAGGCCAACGGCCTGTTCGAGAACGAGATTGTGCCGATGGCGACGAAGATGAAGCTCGTCGACCGGGAGACCAAGGAAGAGTCGATGGTCGACTACATCGTCGACCGCGACGAATGCAACCGTCCCGACA
This sequence comes from uncultured Actinomycetes bacterium, assembly GCA_963847945.1. Classification (GTDB taxonomy): domain Bacteria; phylum Actinomycetota; class Acidimicrobiia; order Acidimicrobiales; family Ilumatobacteraceae; genus JANMJD01. The sequence goes on along the minus strand of CAWKBX010000015.1, from coordinate 723,773 downwards.
CGACGCTGGAAGGCTTGGCGAAGCTGGCTCCGGTGATGGGCGCCGACAAGTTCATCACGGCCGGCAACGCCAGTCAGTTGTCCGACGGTGCGGCGGCGGTCGTGATGATGGAGGCCAAGGAGGCCGAGCGGCGTGGACTCACCCCGATGGGGGCATTCCGCGGCTGGGCCGTCGCCGGTTGCGAACCCGACGAGATGGGCATCGGTCCGGTGTTCGCGGTACCGAAGCTGCTCGCCCGCCACGGGTTGACCGTCGACGACATCGACCTGTGGGAGCTCAACGAGGCGTTCGCCAGCCAGTGCCTCTACGCCCGCGACCGGCTCGGTATCGACCCCGAGAAGTACAACGTCAACGGCGGCTCGATCGCCATTGGTCACCCGTTCGGGATGACCGGCGCCCGTTGCACCGGCCATCTGCTGCAGGAAGGCAAGCGCCGGGGCGCCCGCTACGGCGTGGTCACCATGTGCATCGGCGGCGGCATGGGCGCGGCGGGTCTCTTCGAGATCTACTGAGCCGTCGCCAGACGCAGGGTCATCAGCTCGAACGGCCGCAAGGCCGCGGTCACGGCACCGTCGACCAGGTCAGCCTGGTCGACGGGCTCATCGAGCAGGTTGGTTCGCCACGCCCGGGTGATTGGGCGGGTCATCGAGATCCGTGCGGTGGAGCGGTCTCCGCACGCTTCGAACAGGCGCACGATGAGGTCGCCTGTCTCGTCGTCGGCGAGCTTCACCGCGCTGACCTCCACCCCCACGCCGTCCATCCGGACCACGCTCGACGCCACCGTGGCCCGGGCTGAGTCGGGGGAGCCGACGAACGAACGGATGGGCAGAGCGAACCGCTCGGCCTCGGCGACCACATCGGCCAGGCCGGGGCCATGCGGCAGGATGGCGAGTCGGCAGGTGTGGCGGCCTCGGTCGGCTTGGGGGTCGGGATATTCGGCGGCGCGCAGCAGGGTGACTCGCACGCCACCGTCTTGCACGGCGTGGCCGAAACGGGTGTCGTTGAGAATGGCCACTCCGAACGAGGGCTCGCCGAGGTCGACCCATCGGTGGGCGCACACCTCGAACTTGGCCAGATCCCATGAGGTGTTGCGATGGGTCGGCCGGGCAACATGGCCGAACTGAATGCCACATTTGGCCTGCTCGGTGTGGATATCGAGCGGGAAGTCGATGGCGAGCAGCTTTTCGTCCTCATGCCAGTCGATGTCGAAGCTCATCTCCATCCGGGGGCTTGCGGCGGTGAGCACGTAGGTGGTCGTGATCGATGACTTCCCGAACGAGCGCGCCACGGCGATCGAGCCGATCAGCGGTCCAGGGGCGATGACTTCGATGGCGTTGCAGGTATCGATCGGTACGGCCCGACGGGCGGTCCAGCGCTCGACATCCCAGGCGTCGTACTCCACCGGATGGTCGGGCGCGATGGTCAGGTTCGCCGCGACGTCGCCGGGGCGCAGAAGTTGTCGACCGGAGCGTTTGTCGACGATCGAGGCGATCCGGCCGGTCTCGTCGAGTTCCATTCGAATGCTGGCGTTCTCCAGCGATCGGTCGGTCACCATGACCGAGTCGCCGGCTGGCACTGTGGTCGGGCGGGCGACGGCGAGCCCCGCAACGCGGGCGCGGTAGGCGTACCGACCGTCGGGTAGGGCCTGAGCGGTCATTGGGGGCGGCGGCGGGACGGGGCTGATGACGACCTCGTCGCGGGGTCCGGTGGCCGCGTTGGCGAGCAGTAGCCCGTCACCGAGCAAGGTGAGCGCTTCGCCGACCAGTTCCTCGAGTCGTTCGGCGACCCGGGCGAGTACCCGCTCGGCGTCATCGTGGACCCAGGCGATCGACGACCCGGGGAGAACGTCGTGGAACTGTTGGACCAAGACCTCCTTCCACAGCCCGTCGAGCTCGGCCATCACCTCGGTGGTGCGGGGGTCGGGACCGACCGTCGCCCACCACAGTTCGGCCTCGCGCAGCAGCCGTTCGGCGCGCACGTTGCCGACCTTCGTTTTCGTCTGGCTGGTGAGTGTGCCGCGGTGCGTCTCGAAGTAGAGCTCGCCGCGCCAGACCGGGACATCGGCGTGGTCGGCTTCGGCTCGCACGACATCGAAGAAGTCCGCCGGGGCGCGTTGCTCGACCAGCGGCACCCCGTCGAGGTCGGCCAGTCGCCGGGCGTGTTCCAACATCTCGCGGGTCGGTCCTCCACCGCCATCACCGTGGCCGAAGGGCATGATCGAAACGTTGCTCCACGCCTTGTCGGCGAAGTTGCCTGCTGCGTAGATGAGCTGGTCGGGCTGCATTTCGGCGTTGTAGGTGTCGATCGGCGGGAAGTGGGTGAGCACACGCGTGCCGTCAATACCCTGCCACCAGAACGTGTTGTGCGGCATACGATTCTGCTTGTTCCACGACAGCTTCTGGGTGACGAAGTTGTGGCATCCGGCGGCGGCGAAGATCTGCGGCAGGCTGCCCGGGTAGCCGAACACGTCGGGAATCCACACCTCGGTGCAGCGCCGCCCGAACCGTGACTCGAAGTACCGCTGGCCGTGGACCAACTGGCGGACCAACGATTCGCCCGACGGCAGATTCATGTCGGCCTCGACCCATTGGCCGCCGATCGGAATCCATTGGCCGTTGGCCACCTTCTCCTTGATCCGTTCGAAGAGGGCTGGGCGGCCGTCTTCGATCCACTGGTACTGCACCGCTTGCGAGCAGCCGAACCGGAACTCGGGGTACTCGTTCATCAGATCGATCACGTTCGAGAACGTGCGGGTCACCTTGCGGACGGTCTCGCGAATCGGCCACAGCCAGGCCGTATCGATGTGGGCGTGGCCGATGGCGAAGATGCGATGGCTGTCGTGTCGGGCCGGCATGTCCAACGCGGGGGCCAGCACCGCCCGGGCGGCGACCGCGGTGCTGCGAATGTTGTGAAGGTCGAGCGTGTCCAATGCACGTTCAATAGTGAGCGTCAGGCGGTGCCGTCGAGCGTCGTCGAAGGGGAGTGCGGTGGTGAGCCGACCGAGGACCTCGCAGTCGCGGGCAAGGGCCTGCACCTCATCGAATCGCGCCGCAAGGTAGGCACCGCCGAAGACATACAGGGGCCGGTCGCCGGCGGTCGTCAACGATCCGAGTTGCGATGGACGGTGACTCCCGTTGAAATCGGGGTTCGAGGCCGCCTCGACGATCACCTCGACCGACGAACCTGGTTCGGCTTCGGGGAGCCGATACGACCGGCGCTGGGGATGAATACCGCTGACGGGCCGACCGTCGACATAGACGAGTCCCTCGGCCTGAAACCCCGGCCCGGCCCCTGAAAAGCCCAGTTCAACGATCGTATCGATGGGCCCCGGCTCCCAATCGTCGGGCACGGTCGCAGCGAACCGGAACCATGTCGTTCCCCACGGACGGCCCCACGGCGTGCCCGGTTCGATCGGGGTCCACACCCCGCCCATCGCCGACTCGTAGTTCTCGGGCTCGCCATCGAGCGGGCGATGCAACGCGGTCATCAACAGCCGCGACCCGTGGATCGCCGGGCGAATCCGCTCGATGTACTCCCGTTTCAGTCGAGCCTCGATCAGTCGCCGTTCGTCATGCATTCGCCCATCCTGCCCGACGTGGAATCCGCCAGGGAGCGCATCACTTGGGGAGTGAGTACTCGGCGAGCAGCACCGGGCGGCCTTCGTCGATCGAGCGGTGGGCGGCGGCACCCATGACGACCGACCACAAGCCGTCGTCAACGGTGACCTCGGCGGGGATGCCGGCGCGCAGGCAGGCGATGAACCGCTGGTGCTGGACGAACGACGCCCCGTGGTGAAAGCCGGGGTAGATGCCATCGGCCAGCGGTGCGGCGATCGCACCGATCGGGGAACGGGTGCCGAAGCGGGTGCGAGGGCCGACGAAAACCGTTTCGCCGGGCACGGTGACTTCGAGTTTTCCGGTGTCGCCGACCACGCAGAGTTCCTGTTCGAAGCGGCCGCCCTCGGCGAACATCGACAGATCGAGCATGCCGCGTACTCCATTGGCGAACTCGACGAGGACGTAGGCGTTGTCGAGAATGTCGGATCGACGACCGTCGTAGACCTCGTCGAGATGGTTGACGTCCTGCCCGCCCGACGCCATGACCCGCACCGGGTCGGCTCCGGCGAGCAGCCGCATCAGGTCGAAGAAGTGGCAGCACTTCTCGACGAGGGTGCCGCCGGTGTTGGCCGTGAACCGGTTCCAATCACCGACCTTGCGGAGGAACGGGAAGCGATGCTCGCGGATCGACACCATCCGGGTCGTACCGCAGCGACCGTCGTTGACCTGGTTGATCAGCGCGGCGATCGTCGGCATCCAGCGGTACTCCAGGCCCACCCAGGTCATCGCCTCGCGCCCGTCAACCAGGGAACGAACCCGCAGGCAGTCATCGATCGTCGTGCACATCGGCTTTTCGACCATCACCGCCAGATCGGTCGCCAAGACATCATCGAGGATTGCCGCGTGTGTGAAGTTGGGGGTGGCGATCACCACCGCGTCGAGATCGTCGCGCTCGAGCAGCGCTCGATGATCGGCATATGTCGCGACCGGGTGGCCAACCGCCGCGGCCCCCCATTCCAGCGACGTCGGCACCGGATCGGCGAGGGCTACGACCTCGGCGTCCCCCGCCAGGTGGGCAATGTCGCGGGCATGCTCGCCGCCCATCATCCCTGAACCGATGATGCCGTAGCGGACGGGCCGACCCACGGCGACTTGCTGTGTCACGCGTCGAACCGATGCATCGTCGAGGGACGCAGCCATGCTCCCATCGCCTGGTCAACGGCCTTCATCGCCGCCGGTGGGATCGACGTCCAACTCTTCTCGTCTTCCCACCAGACCACGACGTGGACTCGGTCGGCTCGAGACGGGTCGGTCCACACCTCTTTGCGGACGAACCCGGTCTGCATTTTGAGGAACCGGGTCCAGGTGCGCTCATCGGCGGCCCGCCAGCCCTCCTGATCGTCGGGAGCGACGCGAAACGTAAGGAACTCGATGACCACGTCCAAGAGTCTCGCCGCTCACGATCTGTCGTAGCGTGATCGCCGGGGAATGCGAAAGGGGACGTCATGGCAGGACCGCTTGCAGGCATCAAGGTGATCGACATGTCGGCGGTGATCTCGGGGCCGATGTGCTGTCAGATCCTTGCCGACCAAGGGGCCGACGTGATCAAGGTCGAGCCGCGCGGCATTGGTGACATCACTCGCATCGGCGGCTTCCGGGTCGGCACGATCTCGGCGATGTACGGGGCCGCCAACCGGGGCAAACGCTCGGTCGCCCTCGACCTGTCGCAGTCCGCCGGGATCGAGGCGTTCAAGGCGTTGGTCAAAGACGCCGACGTTCTCGTCCAGAACTTCCGCCCGGGTGCGGTGGAGCGGATGGGAATCGGTCCCGAGGACCTGCACGCGATCAACCCGGGCCTGATCTACGTGTCGATCAGTGGATTCGGGCCGACCGGGCCATACGCCAACTGGCGGGTGTACGACCCGATCATCCAGGCCGTCGTGGGTCTGCCGTCGATTCAGATGAGCCAGGACATCCCGATTCCCGACCTCGTTCGCACCCTGGCTTGCGACAAGGCCACAGCTTATACCGCTGCCCAATCGGTGACCGCGGCGCTGTTCGCCCGGGCGATGGGCACGGCCAACGGACAGCACCTCCAGATCACGATGCTCGAATCGGCGCTCTACTTTCTATGGCCCGACGTGTTCATGACCCACTCGTTCGACGGGCCCGACGTCGTCCCCGGACCGGCGATCTACCAGGTGTACCGCCTACAGCCGACGGCCGACGGCTACCTCGTCTACTTCGCCGCGTCCGACGTCGAGTGGAAGGGACTCAGTACGGCGTTGGGCCACCCCGAGTGGATGGACGACGAGCGGTTCAACACGCCCCAGAAGCGTCAGATTCCCGACCACTTCATGGCCCTCGGCTCGCTGGTCAACGATGCCTTTCTCGATTGCCAAACGGTCGAGATCATGGCCCGGCTCCACGCCGAACAGGTACCGGCCGCCCCGATCAACTCGCTCGACGAGGTGTTCACCGATCCCCAGGTCATCCACAACGGCTCGGTGCAAACGTGGCAGCACCCGACGGTCGGCGAGGTTCGCCAGGCCCGTCCGCCGGTGCGATGGAGCGACACCATCCACGAACCCGTGTGGGCGATGGATGGTCTCGGCGAGAGCACCGAGGCCGTCCTGCGGGAACATGGATTCGACGACGACGCCCTGGCAAGTCTGCGAGCGTGCGGAGTGATCTCGTAGCCCGAGACGAGGCCGGCGCCTTCACAGAGTCGTGAGGCGTCTGATCCAATGGGCAGTTGTGTGACCACCGACGATGCCGCTCGGGCAGCTCTTCGAGCGCTTGGAAGCCGGCGCCGACCGCATCGCGAATTCGTCAGGCTGGGTTCAGGGTGATGGTGGTTGACCGGAGGCCATAGACGAAGGCGTTGGGCATCTCGACCACATCGCTGATCTCGAAGTCGGTGACGCGGCGGACGAACTCCTCGAAGAAGATGCGAATCTCGGCGCGAGCCAAGGCTGCGCCGAGGCAGAAGTGGGTGCCGAAGCCGAAAGCGATGTGATGGTTGGGGTGCCGGGTGACGTCGAACCGCTCGGGATCATCGAAGTGCCCGGGGTCGCGATTAGCGGACGAGTACATCAACACCACCTGGTTGCCGTGCGGGATCGTCACCCCGCCGATCTCGAAATCGGTCGCCGCGACGCGGCACATGTTGTGAATCGGCGTGACATAGCGGATGAATTCCTCGGTCGCCACGGTCATGTCGGCTCCCGCTTGCAACGCGGCCCACTGATCGGGATGGGCCGCCAGATTGAGCAGGGTGCGAGCAATGACGGTTCGGGTGGTCTCGGCTCCGCCGTCGAGCAGCAACAAGCTGTCGGATAGTGCCTCGGTGAGCCCGAACGGGCAGCCGTTGACCTCGTCGGTTTGGGTGTACAGGCTGAGAATGTCGTCGGTCGGGGCCGACTTTTTCGACTCGAACAACTCGGTCGTCGCCCCGACGAACTCCATGTAGGCGGTGATCCCGTCGGGGTCGAAGTAGCGCGGTCCGCCGCCGAGGGCGATGGTCCGCTCCGACCAGTCCCGCAGGTCAGGCCACCGATCATCGGGGAAGCCGAGGAGCCGGCCGATCATCAATGCCGGCAGGGGGGAGGCCAGATCGCCGATGATCTCGACGCTCTGCTTGGCGAGCGCTGCATCGAGCAAGCCGGTGACGACTTCACGGATGTGGTCTTCACGGGCGGCGACGGCCTTGGGGGTGAACCGGCGGGCGACGAGGTTGCGGCGGGCGGCGTGGTTCGGGTCGTCGAGTCCGATGATCGCCGCGTCGGCCGCCAGGTTCGGACGGTAGCCGCCCTTGACGGTGTCGGAGGAGATGAACACGTCTTTGCGTCGTTCGATCTCGACGATGTCGACGTAGCGCGAGATGCCCCATAGCTCGTTGATCTCGTCCCAGTAGGCCGGCGCGTGGTCGCGCATCCAGGCGTAGGTGGCATATGGGCCGTTGGCGTAGAAGTCGCCGTCGAGCAGGTCGATCGATCGGGTCTCGGCTGCCGCGGCGGCGTGGTTGGCGCTCATGAACGAAGCGTAGATCGACGGCTGCCTGCCCGGTTTGCCCGGAGGTTCCCGACGAGTGCGATCATTCGGAGATGAACGACTCGACCGGAAGCCATGACGCCGCAGAAACCCGAGTGCTCGCCGCGCTCGGCGAACTCGTCGCCGAGTACGACCCCGCCGTCACCGATCTCGTAACCTTCCGGGGGCGCGCTATGACAAAGGCCTGGCCTGGGTGCATTTTCCGGTCGGATTCGGCGGCATGGGGCTCCGTCCGGAACTGAACCGACTGGTCGAACAACGCCTCCGCAAGGCCGGCGCCAAGTCGGTCGATCCGACGACGTTCTTCATGGCCTTGGCCGGCCCGACGATCGTCACCCACGGCACCGACGAGCAGAGGAACCGCTTCCTGCGCCCGATGTTCACCGGGGAGGAGAGATGGTGCCAGCTCTTCAGCGAACCCGGTGCCGGATCGGACTTTGCCGGGCTGGCCTGCAAGGCGGTGCGCGACGGTGACGAGTGGATCGTCAACGGCCAGAAGGTGTGGAACACCCTGGCGCACTTGGGTGACTGGGGAATGCTCGTCACCCGCACCGATCCCGAGGCGCCCAAGCACAAGGGGATGACGTACTTCGCCGTCGACATGCACTCGCCGGGTGTCGACGTCCGCCCGCTGCGCCAGATCACCGGCGAGGCCGAGTTCAACGAGGTGTACCTCACCGATTGCCGCATCCCCGATGACCAGCGGATCGGCGCCGTCGGTGAGGGCTGGCGAGTGGCACTGACCACGCTGATGAACGAGCGGACGGCCATCGGCGGCGGAGGGAGCGGGGCCGTTGTGCGGGGCGGCTCTGCCAACGACGCGGTCAAGATCTGGAAGTCACTGCCCCCCGACCGCCGCAATGCTGCCGATCACGACCGGGTGACGCGGATGTGGGTGCGGGGCGAGGTCGGACGCTTGACCAACATGCGTGCCTCGGAGGCTATGCGGGTCGGCAACCCTGGTCCCGAAGGCTCGGTGGCCAAGCTTGCCCACGCCGAGTTGAACAAGGATCTCTACGCGTTGTGCGTCGATCTGATGGGGATGGACGGTCAGATCGGCTACGACTACACGTTCCGTCGCGCCGAAACCCTCGACCTCAACGACTCGGCGCGTGGCGTGCAGTACGCCTTCCTGCGGGTGCGGGCCAACTCGATCGAGGGTGGCACGTCGGAGATCATGCGCAACATTCTCGGCGAGCAAGTGCTCGGGCTTCCCGGCGAGCCCCGCGTCGACAAAGACCTTCCCTGGTCGAAGGTGCCACGAAGTTAACCATGAGTGGTATGAATCTGCCCCCAGGCGAACGCACTATGCGAGAGCTCCTGACACGTGGAGTGATGAAGTCTGCTTGATCTGGGCGTGGCCGGGGGCTGGCCGGCCACACCCGACATTGGTTCAACCAGAGTGATGAATACAACGATCAGCAGCCGGGTGGGTCCGTCCCGCCCGGCTGCGTCGCGTCGTAGGCCTGTTGCTGCGACGACTGCCTTGCGACGATTGCACCCCAGAATCCGCTCATCGACCGCTTGCGCCGGTGTTGAGCCGCGAATCGCTCGATCTGGGGTGCATCTGTCGCAAGGCTGAGCGGAACTTGCAGCTTTCGAGGGGTCTGGCGCGTGTGTTGTGCGATGGATGCGAAACTTCCCACCGGAGCGTGGGTGATGCCGAACGAGATGATCCTGCTGTACGTCTCTGACGTCGGGACCTTCGAGGACCTGTACCGCGTCGAGTTTCCCGGTTTGGTTGCCGTTGCTACGGCGCTGACCGGGGATTTCGCGGCGAACGAAGACCTCGTCCAGGACACGATGGTCAAGGCATTCGGCGTCGCCGCGTCGGGTCCACCGAGACACATCAGAGGCACACGTACTCCGGACAAGGGGCCTGCGCTGCTGTGGGTGAGCAGGACTGTTCCTTGCTCGATCGGAGCGGTCAGCGGTTCCTCAACGTCGTGCAACGCCGAGACGGCACGCTCATCTCCCTCAACACGATCGACATCGGTACGCCATGACATCGGTAGCCATAAGGGGTTGGGTCAGAATCCGTTGGTCGAGCGCCCCACTCGCTGTGGCTCCGTGTCCGTAAATGCAGACATACGACCAATTCGGTGCCCCTGTCTGCATATACGGACAGAAGCCGGGCTCCGATCAGCCGTTGACGCGGGCGATCATGGCTTTGAGGTAGGCGCCTTCGGGGAAGCCGATCGGGTGGTCGAGGGCGTGGCCGGTGAGGGCGACCTCGTCGAGTTCGTCGCCGCGGCTGGTGGCGACGCCGACGATGGCGTCGTAGAAGCGGTCGGCGGTGATGCGGCTGGAGCATGACGCCTGCAGCAGGATGCCGCCGGGCTGCACCAGCGAGAGTCCGAGCGCGGTCAGCCGCCGGTAGGCCTGCAGCCCGCCGCCGACGCTCGACTGGCGTTGGGCGAACGACGGCGGGTCGATGATCACGATCCCGAACTTCTGTCGCTTGCGCACCAATGCGTCCATGGCGTCGAACGCGTCGCCGATCGTCGTCTCGTGACGGCAGGCGGCCACCGGCCGGACCGAGGCGTTGATTTCCATGTGGTGGCGGGCGAGTTGGATCGAGGCCGGGCTCATGTCGATGGAGTGCACCGATGCCGCTCCGCCCGCCGCAGCGTGCACTGTGAACCCACCCGACGACGAGAACACGTCGAGCACATGGGCCCCCTGGGCCATCGTGCCGATCAGCGCGCGGTTGTCGCGTTGGTCCAGGAAGTGACCGGTTTTCTGGCCCTCGGCGAGATCGGCTTCGAACGTCAGACCGTGTTCGCGGAACGGTACCCGGCCGGTGGGAACCTTGCCGATCAGCGTGGACCCCTCGGGTAACGGCGTCCCCTCACCGGCCACCCGGCGGCTCAGTCGTAGCACGAGCGCCGTGGGGCGTAGCAGTTCCTCGAACAGCGGGATGAGCGTGCCGAGATGGGCGAACCAGGCCTCGGAGTACAGCTTGAGCACGTACGAGTCGGCGTAACGATCGAGGACCAGGCCGCCGAAGCCGTCGTTCTCCCCGTGGATACAGCGGTAGCCGGTGGTGTGCCCCGCGTCGCGGAGCGGGATGCGTCGCGCCAGCGCGGCAGAGATGCGGCTCCGCCACCAGTCCGCATCGATGGTGACCGGTTTGCCGGTGTGCAGCACCTTGATGCGGATCGGCGAGTTCGGGTCGTAGAGGCCGATGGCGACGAACCGTCGACTGTGATCGAAAATCACCGCCAGGTCGCCGGGCTGTCCGCCCTCGGTGACCGAGGTGATCGAGGCGTCGTAGACCCACGGGTGGCCGCCGCGCACCTGCCGCAGCGCGTCGGGGGTCAGGCGTACGGCGAGTCGTCGAGGGTTGGGTGCCGGCAGGCTTCTGACCAGGTCTGACGGCATCCGGCGAGGCTACCGGCGGTTGTCGGGCGGCTTGCACGCAGTGAGGTGAACAGCGGTAGTGGGCGAGCGCTCATGGTTGGAACTGGTGCCAGAAGTCTCGATTCGGCCAGGGGTCTGGCATTACTTCCGCAGTTGACCTCGACTCGACCGGCTAGGTTGCGTCGGTTCGTCGAGGTGAAGAGGTAACCCGTGGCCATAGCCATCGATCGTGACGCGATTCGCGCTCGCAACGAACGACTTGAGGCAGCGTCGGTCGAGCTGAAGGCGTTCTTTGTTGGGATCGATTCGATCATCGATGAGCTGATCAGCGGCATCCGTATCTGGTATTTGATGCCCGAGGTGCTCACTCGCCCGGTGATCGTCAACCTGTGGGGCATGACCGGGGTGGGCAAGACCGATCTCATCCGCAAGCTCGTCAAGGCGCTCGACTATCAGGATCGGTTCTGCGAGGTGGAGCTGTCGAACGGCGACACCACGTCGTGGCTGAGCTCGGTCGGCCAGGTACTCGACAGCAACCACATCAACGACGAAGAACCCAAGATCGTGCTGTTCGACGAGATCCAGCGGTTCAACACGCTCGACTCCGATGGCAAGCCGTTGGAGTCGACCAAGTTCACCGACTTCTGGGAGTTGCTCAGCGACGGTCGGCTGGCCAAGCGGCAGCGCGACGATCTCGACTACTACGTGCAGGACTTCACGTTCACCATGCGCGACCAGCAGAAACGCAAGGAGAAGGGCGAGGAGGTCGACCTCAACGCCGGTGTTGGTTACTGGGAGGCGCAGAGCCTGAAGCGGATGCTCGGCATGCCCGAAGAGGTGGCGGTGATCGCCGAAATGACTCGTCCGCAGTTGCTCGCCCGCATCCAGGCAGCCAAGAAGGCCAAGGCCGTCTACGAGCCGGTCAACCACTCGCGCACGTTGATCCTCATCTCGGGCAACCTCGATGAGGCGTTCTCGATGGCGCGTATGGCCGGTGAGGCCGATGTCGATGCCGACATCTTCCACGCCTTCACGCAGAAGATCACCGTCGTCGATGTGAAGCAGGCCCTGACTCGGCGGTTCAAGCCCGAGCAGGTCGCCCGGTTCGGCAACATCCACATGATCTATACCAGCCTGCGCAAGGTCGACTTCGAGGCGCTGATCGAGCGGGAGGTCGCCCGGGTGATCGAGGGAGCCAAGCGGTTGTTCGGCATCACCGTGAAGGTCGCCCCGACCGTCAACTCGTTGATCTACCGCAACGGTGTGTTTCCTGTGTCGGGGGTGCGGCCGGTGTTCTCGAGCGTGATCGACATTCTCGAATCGAACCTGTCACGGTTCTTGTTCGAGGCGTTGATGGCCGGAAACAAGCGCATCGACGTCGACTACGACGTGCCCAAGAGCCAGATCGTCGCCAAATACAGTCGGACCGAGACGACGATGATTCCCTATGTCGGACGACTCGACAAGGTCCGCCAGCGCAACGTCGGTGATGTCGTGGCCAACGTGTCGGTGCACGAGGCCGGTCACGCCGTGGCATATGCCGTGTTGTTCGGTCTCGCCCCGTTGCAGCTCACCTCCAAGGTCGCCTCGTCGTACGCGGCCGGGTTCACGTTTCCCCACGAGATCCACGAGACCAGCGATCAGATGATCTCGAAAATCAAGGTGTACCTGGCCGGAGGTATCGCCGAAGACATCGTGTTCGGTCCCGGGAACGCAACGTCGGGCCGTGCGTCCGACCGGGTGGCAGCAACCGAGTTGACCATCGACTTCGTCCGCCGGTATGGCTTCGACCGCGAATTCCAGGCGAACTACACCCTCGACTTCGGCTACGTGATGGACAAGACCCCCACCGACTCCGACATCGAAAAGTTGATCGCCCGGCTAGTCGGCGAGACCCACGAACTGCTCGTCCAGCACCGTAGGTTCCTCGTCGCCCTCGGGTCTGCCCTTCAGGTCACCGGCAAGCTCGACGCCGAACAGGTCGTCGTCGTCGCCGCCGCCAACGGGGTGTCCGCCGTGGTCAAGCCCGAGGGCTACCTGCACCTTCCGCCCTACGAAGCCACTCTCGCCGCCGAGCGGTAGGGATGGGCGAGCGAATCCAGTCACCGTCGTACGCTCCCCGTCCGGCGGCGACCAGGGTCGATAGCTGCTCGGCTCGGCGGCCTCGAGACGACTACGCGTGCCGTTCCAATGCACGCAACCCGTGGTACCCGCGTACCTTGATCAGCGGGCGGCGTTCGCGGACTTGGATCGGGTGGATTTCGCCCTCGACGTTGAGGAGGGGCGGCAGGGGGTCGGCGAGCGTCACGCCGGCTCGTTGGAGCACGACGGTCATGATCTCGGCGGCCTGATCGGAGAGTTGCACCAGCGTGCGGTGACGATGCTGGCGCACGCCCAGGTCGACCTGGGCCATCCGTTCGATGCCGACCAGACGCAGCGTGTCGATCAGCAGCGCGCTCTCGACGCCATAGCTCTCGATGAACGGGAGTCGTTCGAGCAGGCTGCGACGGGCTGCACATTCGCCGCCCAACGGCTGGCGGATGGTGGCCAGCGGGGGGAAGAAGAGCGACATCAGCGGGCGGGCGACCAGCTCGGTGGTCCGGCCACCGCCCTGGCCCTGCTGGTCGATCGGGCGGACGTAGAAGCCCTTGACGATGTCGATGCCGTCGTCTTCCAGCAGCGGGGCAACGAGGCGGGTGACATATCCGGGGGTGAAGCTGGTCAGATCGGTGTCGCACCAGACGATGATGTCGCCGGTCGAGGCGGCCACCGTGCGATAGAGCACGTTGCCCTTTCCTTTGCCGAGCCCTTCCTCGGTGAGGATCGACGACACGGGGATGACCTTGGCGCCGTTGGCGGCGGCGACCAGAGCCGTGTCGTCGCTGGATCCGTCGTCGAACACGAGCAACTCGTCGACCAGCGCCTCGGCGGGGGCGTAAATGAGGTCTTGGGCAATGGCACACACGATCGGGCCGACCGTGGTCTCTTCGTTGCGGGCCGGGAGGCAGACCGAGATCCGCCGGCCGCGCTTGAGCGCGACGAGTTCGGCGACTGATCGGGTGGTCGGCGCGATGGTCCGCACACTCGACTGAACGGGAGATGTCATGAGGTTCGCCCTAACCTGCTCGAACGATGATGCGACTGTTCGGCGTGATCAACGCCTCTCCCGATTCCCTGAACGAAGACTCGATCGCCACGACGCCCGCGGCGGCGCGAGCACGGGCCGACTTGATGATTGCCGAGGGGGTATGGGGGTTCGACATCGGCGGCCAGGGCTCGACTTTTGCCGCCACCGAGGTGCCGTCTGACGATGAGTGGGCCCGGCTCGATGCGATCCTGCCGACGATCGCCGCCTACGGCATGCCGTTCAGCGTCGACACGTGGCGCCCCGACACCGCCCGCCGCTCTCTGGAAGCTGGGGCCACGTGGCTGAATGCCGCCGACGGCCTGCAGCAGGACGAGATGATGGAGGTCGCCGCCGAGTTCGGGTGCCCGGTCGTCTTGCCGTTCCTCAGCGGCCCCGACCCGTTGCGGATGGCCCTGGTTACCAGCGACGACCCGCTGGGCGTGATCGTCGAGTACACCGAGTCGATCCTCCAACGGGCCGATCGCTTTGGCATCCGCAGCCAAGTCGTGATCGACCCCGGCACCGGTTTTGCGCCTCATCACTGGGCGTGGGACGAGCGGTTCGTCTATCAGAAAAAGGTCTACAGCCAGCTTGATCGGCTCCGCGTCTTCGGGCTGCCGCTGTACATCGCGTCTGCCGTGGAAAGAGACCGCTCAGCACGCGGAGTTGCTCGACATCGTCATCTCGCAGCGGCCGGAGTACGGGCGTTGCCACTACGCGGCGCGCATCCGGGCGGCCGAGGCGAAGGCCACCACCGAGCAGATGTCGGTTACAGATCGAGGTCATCGACCCGCCTGATGCCACCGGCGGGCAAGCGTTGATCCCAGTCCTTCGGGCATCGATCCGGGGCGATCTCGGCCAGCGGGGTGAGCACGAAGCGCCGCTCGAACATTCGTGGGTGGGGGATGGTCAACTCGTCGGAGTGGACGGTGACGCCGTCGTAGAGCAGCACGTCCAGGTCGAGGGTGCGCGCCCCCCAGCGGACCTTGCGCTCGCGACCATCGGCCAGTTCAACTCGGCGGCACAGATCGAGTAACTCGAATGGGTTCAGCCGGGTCTCGAGTTCGACGACCATGTTGAGATACGGCCCCGACTCGTCGGGGCTGCCCACCGGGTCGGTCTCGTACACGCCCGAGACGGCATGGACCCCCGGCAGGTTGAGCACGGCGAACCGAAGGTGCTCCCGGCGATCACCGAGATTCGAGCCGATGGCAATGAACGCCGAGGTGAGCTTGCGTTCCAACTGGATCAGGTCGGCCCGCCGCCGCCTCACCCGGACGGCCGTGGTGTCCACGTCGTGGGGTACCGGGGGTCGCAGCTTGCGGACGACGACCTCGACCGCGTCGACACGGGCGAGGCCAAGGATTTCCTCGGCAATCCGGTTGGCGACCCGCTCCAGCAGCAGGGTGTGCTCGGTCTCGATCACCTTGCTGACCAGGGCAATCGCAGTGCCATAGTCGACGGAGAGTTCCAGGTCATCGGTGACCCCGGCGGCTCGGGCGTCGAGTTCGATGACGAAGTCGACCTCGAACGGCTGGGGGCGGCTGCGTTCCTCGGGAAGCAGGCCAATGGTGCCCACGGCGCGGACACCGGTCACCTCGATACGGTCGATATGCACGTTGTCGCTCCTTGCCTGTATGGCGGGGCATCGGTCCGGCGGGGGATCCGGACGTCACAGCTTGGCGCGTCCACTCGGGACTTGCGTGATGCAGACACGCCGACAAGAGCAAACGTTTCGGTGAATTCCGTCATTCCCTTGAACGTGGGCCGACCTGTTGGATAGCCCGAATGACCTCCGCGAACCGGTCATCGGTCGCAGCTGGATCGACGGTCGAGGCATCGGGTGGGGCGATGATCACGCCAGATGTCCGAGCGCCATACCACCGGCTGATGGCGTCCGGCAGGTCATCCCACGTAGCCGACAATGTCAGCGCGTCGAGCACGTCATCGGTGACGATCGCTCCGAGCCCACTCCAGTCGCCGCCGCGGACCAGCGCTCGCAACCGCTCGGGCAGATCGGCAAACCCGTGCAGTTCCAGCGACCGGGCATACGCCGGAGTCGTGTAGAGGAACGCGGTGGCGTATCGCTGCCGCTCACGTGCGGCATTCAGGCCGTCGGCGGTCGCGGCCGTGACGATCGAGGCGTAGGCGACCACGTCGAGCGGTCTCGTCGCGGACAGACGTTGGGTGAGGACCGGCAGGCAGAGTTCGTCGAGGTAGCGGGGGTTCGAGTTGGTCGGGTGGGTGATGTAGCCATCGGCCACCTGAGCGGCGAGCGTGACCATGCCCTCGTTGACCCCGGCCAGCCAGATCGGTGGTGGGCCGCAGGGGATGGGTCCGGGGTTGAACACGGGCTGTAACCGGGTGAATTGGTAGTGCTCGCCGACGTGGTGCAGCCGCGACCCGGTGGTGAACGAGTTCCAGATGGCCTGCAGGGAGGCGACGTAGTCAGCCATCCGTCCGACCGGGTCGCTCCACGGTACGGAGTAACGCTCCACGATGTTCTGGCGGATCTGCGTCCCCAACCCGAGTACGAATCGTCCGTCGGACATTTCCGCCAGATCCCACGCGGTGTACGCCGTCAACATCGGGCTGCGCGGGAAGGCCAGGGCAACGCCGGCGATCACCGTCAGGTTGGTGGAGTGCTCCAGGGCCAACAGGCTGACGGCGAGCGAATCATGGACGGTCTCGGGCACCTGCACGCCGTCGTAGCCGAGGCGTTCGGCTCGTTGCACCCACGCGGCCGTCGCTCGTAGCGAGAGTCGATCGTGGCATCCCGGCATAGACCTTCATCGCACGCTTCCTTTTCCGATTTCGCGGCTGAAGGGGCAGAATCTCACAATGGCCGGGGCTCGATCACAACTGGACACGTCGAACCCGTCGGTGCGCACCTCGTCGGCAGTTCGATGAACGCCCTCGAACATGCCGCCGCGTTTGCGGCCGCGGTAGCCGCCGGAGGCGTGAACGCCCTCGCCGGAGGCGGCACGCTGATTTCGTTCCCGGTGCTCGTCGCGCTCGGCGTTCCACCGGTGTCGGCCAACATCACCAACACCGTTGCGCTCAGCCCCGGCTACCTCGGTGGTGCGCTGGCGCAGAGGAGCTTGATCGTCGAGCAGAAAGATCGCGTTCGGCGACTCGGGGTCGCGGCGGCCGCCGGCGGCCTGACCGGATCGATTCTGCTCACGCTGACCAGCAACGACGCGTTCAAGAAGCTGATCCCCATCTTGTTGTTCGCCGCCGCGACGCTACTCGCCACTCAGGACCGCATCCGCAAGCTGCTCGGCATCGGCGTTGCGACCGATGGCGCGGCAACGCCCCGTCGACAGCCCGTGGCTGGTCGCCCCGGTGTTCGCGGTGTCGATCTATGGCGGCTACTTCGGCGCGGGTCTGGGCATCATGTTGCTCGCAGTGTTGGGCATCGCCCTGCACGACCGCCTCGACCGGTTGAACGCGTTGAAGCAGGTGCTGTCGCTGATCATCAATGCCACGGCTGCCGTGTTCTTCATGACATCGGGCAAGGTCTACTGGAGCCTGGCGGCGGTGATGGCCGTCGGCAGCCTGATCGGAGGCAGCGTCGGCGGGAGGTTCGCCGGGAAGGTCAAACCCGCCCGTCTCCGCTTGATCGTGGTTTCCGTCGGCTTCGCTGTCGCCGTTGTGTACGCCATCCGCACCTGGTGGTAACGGCCCAGCGGGGCCATCGATCTATCGATGTATCCATGGTCGCCACGGACGGACTTCGGTCGGTGGCCCTCGGGCCTGGCAGGATCGGGGGATGACTTCGACTCGTATGGAATACCGACGGGTGGGCCGCTCGGGCCTGCAGATCAGTGCCCTCTCCTTCGGTTCGTGGGTGACGTTCAGCAATCAACTCGACGTCGGCCTGGCGGCCGAGTGCATGTCAGCGGCCTACGAGTCGGGAGTGAACTTCTTCGACAACGCCGAGGCCTATGCCGGGGGCGAGAGCGAACGGATCATGGGCGAGGTATTCCGCAAGCTCGGCTGGGCCCGCCACACCTACGTGGTTTCGTCAAAGTTCTACTGGGGCATCCATGAGGGTCCGAACAACGTCAACACGTTGAACCGCAAGTACCTCCACGGGGCGATCGCCAGCTCACTCGATCGATTCGGGCTGGAATACCTCGACATCGTCTACTGCCACCGCGCCGACGCCAACACCCCGATCGAGGAGACGGTCTGGGCAATGAGCGACATGGTGAGCCGAGGCCAGGCCCTGTATTGGGGGACCAGCGAGTGGTCGGCCGACGAGCTGCGCGCCGCCTATGAAATCGCCGAGCGCCACCACCTGCACAAGCCGATCGTCGAGCAGCCGCAGTACCACATGCTCGAGCGAGCCAAGGTGGAGCGGGAGTTCTCCCGGCTGTACACCGACCACGGCCTGGGGCTCACCACGTGGAGCCCGCTGGCCAGCGGCCTACTCACCGGCAAGTACGCCGCTGGAATCCCCGACGGCAGTCGCGCCGCCCTGCCCGGCTACGAGTGGTTGCTCGACAGCCTGACCGACGCCACGACCAACGCGCTGGTGGTCGACCTTGCCGAAATCGCCAAGGGCCTCGACTGCTCACTCGCCCAACTGGCCATCGCCTGGTGCGCGAAGAATCCCAACGTGTCATCGGTGATCACCGGGGCAAGCCGTCCCGAGCAGGTCGTCGAGAACATGGGAGCGATGGACATCGTCGGCCGACTGACCCCCGACGTGATGGGGCGGATCAGCAGCCTGATCGAGCGCTGATCGGAGTCGGGGCCCACGATGAACGACGAGGAGTTCCGCACCGAGGTGCGCGAGTGGTTGGCGGCCCATGTCGTCGGGGAATTCGCCGAACTGAAGGGTCGTGGTGGGCCTGGCGACGAGGAGATCGGGTTCGACACCAGGGTCGCCTGGGAACAGCTGCTCGGCGACGCCGGATGGATCGGGCTTGGATGGCCGACCGAGCATGGCGGGCGGGGCGCGACCGTTGCCCAACAGATCATCTGGGCCCAGGAGTACACCCGCGCCGAGGCGCCGGCGCGAGTCAACCACATGGGCGAGAACCTGCTCGGCCCGACGCTGATCGAGTACGGCACCCCCGCTCAACAGGCGCGATTCCTCCCCGGCATTCTGCGGGGAACCGAGCGGTGGTGCCAGGGCTACTCCGAACCGAATGCCGGCAGCGACCTGGCCAACGTACAGACCCGGGCGGTACTGACCCACCGAGACACGGGAGACGCCGGCGATGAATGGGTGATCAATGGTCAAAAGGTCTGGACGTCGCTCGCTCATGTCAGCCATTGGTGTTTCCTCGTGGCCCGCACCGAACCCGGATCGGTCCGCCACAAAGGACTCAGCTTCCTGCTGGCCCCGATGAATCAACCAGGCGTCGAGACCCGGATCATCGTCCAGATGACCGGCGGTGGTGAGTTCAACGAGACGTTCTTCACCAACGCTCGCACCCCGGCCGAGATGATCGTCGGCGCGCCCGGCGAAGGCTGGCGCGTGGCGATGGGGCTTCTCGGATTTGAGCGGGGTATCTCGACGCTGGCGCAGCAGGTCGGTTTCGAGCGTGAGTTGGCCCGAGTGTTCGAACTCGCGGCAGATCGACGGGCTGAGCCCGTTGTTCGTCAGAGGCTGGTGCAGTCCTACGTCGGCTTGCAGCTGATGAGATGGAACGCGCTGCGCTCGATGGGGTCGGGGATTCCGGGCCCTGAGGCGTCGATCTCGAAGCTGTTCTGGAGCACCTGGCACCGCGACCTGGGCAACCTGATGATCGACGTACTGGGGGCGGCCGGACTCGTCGCCGACGCGGCCCCGTACGAGTTGTCGCTGGAGCAGAAGCTGTTTCTGTTCACCCGGTCTGACACGATCTACGGCGGTTCGAACGAGATTCAGCACAACGTCATCGGCGAACGCGTCCTGGGCCTTCCGAAGGAGCCGTAGGGGTCAGCCGAGTTCTATCGTCGGGTGGATGACGGCTCCCGCGTATGTCCCCGGCCACGGTTTGCTCGCGGGAAAGACGGTCCTGATCACCGCGGCGGCGGGCAGTGGTATCGGCTCGGCGGCCGCCCGTCGCTGCCTGGAGGAGGGGGCCCGGGTGGTCATCTCCGACAAGCACGAGCGTCGACTCGCCGAGACTGCGGCGGAGTTGGGGGTGGTTGGCATTCCCTGCGATGTGACCAAGCAGGCCGACGTTGATGCCCTGTTCGCCGGGGCGATCGGCGAACTCGGTCATCTTGATGTCCTGATCAACAATGCTGGCCTCGGGGGGACC
Source organism: uncultured Actinomycetes bacterium (assembly GCA_963847945.1). Classification (GTDB taxonomy): domain Bacteria; phylum Actinomycetota; class Acidimicrobiia; order Acidimicrobiales; family Ilumatobacteraceae; genus JANMJD01. The sequence continues at coordinate 703,410 of CAWKBX010000015.1, read as the reverse complement.
GCCGAGGTCCACGAGATGACCGACGAGCAATGGATGATCGTCCTCGACGTCACGCTCAACGCCACCTTCCGCTGCACCCGCGCTGCGCTCACCCACATGTACGAGCGAGCGAGCGGAGTGATCGTCAACAACGCCTCGGTGCTCGGCTGGCGGGCCCAGGCCGGGCAGGCGCACTACGCGGCGGCGAAGGCAGGAGTGATGGCACTTACCCGGTGCTCGGCGATCGAGGCCGCTCCCCGCGGCGTTCGGGTCAACGCGGTCTCTCCGTCGTTGGCGATGCACGCCAACCTGGCCAAGGTCACCTCCGACGAACTGCTCGCCGAACTGACGTCGCGCGAGGCGTTCGGGCGCGCCGCCGAGCCGTGGGAGATCGCCAACATCATGGTTTTCCTGGCCTCGGACTACTCGTCGTTCATGGCGGGAGAGGTGATTTCGGCCTCGTCGCAGCACTCCTGAAATCCGACTAAAGCACTGGATAATGAGCGCACTGAGTGATTTTCGACGATGTTTTACTGCGTGGCGTAGTGCTGTAGGGTGGGAGATCGTGCCGAGCATCGAACTTCGCCCCCTGACGATCGATCTGGCCGAGGGTCTCCTCGTGATGATCAATGCGGCCGGACGGCACGACCGCTTCCCTCAGGTGTTCACCATGGAGGAGTTGGTCGCCGAGTTCGACGAGCCCGATTTCGATCCGTTGACCGACGGACGGGTGGCTTTTCTCGACGGCGCGATTGCCGGTTGGAGCCGCGTCTGGCATCGGCCGTCCAGCGAGCGGTTGGAGCGGGCCTACATTTTTGGCACCGTCGATCCCGCCCAGCGAGGCCACGGAGTCGGCCGCGCGCTGCTCACCTGGGGGCGTGGCCGGGCGATCGAAAAACTGCAAGCACGCCCGAATGCTCTGCCCAAGTACGTCCGCATCGATGCCTCCGAGCACATCGAAGATGCACACCGCCTCTATGGAGAACTCGGTTTCCAACCCGTCCGCTGGTTCGAAGATCTGGTGCGTCCGCTGACTGACCCACCCTGCGCTCCTGTTCCCGCCGGTATCGAGTTGCGCCCGTGGCCGGCGGATCGGTTGGAGGAGCTGCGAATGGTACGAAACCAGGCGTTCGCCGACCACTGGGGCTCGACCGACTCAGGACCCGAGGCCTGGAAGCACTACATCGAGGGCCATGGCATTCGCCCTGATCTCAGCGTGGTGGCGGTCGAGCAGACAACCGGTCGTCTCGTCGGCTTTTCGATCAACGCTCACTACCCCGACGACGAGGCATTGGTCGGTCGGCGTGAGGGATGGATCGACCTGATCGGCACCGTTGGCGAGTGGCGCGGCCGCGGGGTGGCATCGTCATTGATCAGCTCATCGATCAGGGCTTTCGCTGCCGCGGGGTTCACTCATGCTGCCCTCAACGTCGACTCGGCCAGCCCGACCGGTGCCGCCGACCTGTACCGCAAGTTGGGTTTCGAACCGACACAACGCTCGATCACCCACCAGATCGAGGTCTGAGTGCCTACCCCGCGGCCGCGTCGAGGAATGGCGGACGATCGCCTCCACCCGCGGCATCGACAGCTGCTCCGGTGACGTAGGCCGCCAGTGGGGAGGCCAGATAGAGGCAGACATCGCCGATGTCGGACGGTTCGGCCAAACGCCCGAGCGGAATGGTTGCTGCGACCCGGGCGACACTCTCGTCGTCGCCATAGAACTGCCGTGCGGCTTCGGTGAGCACCTGCCCGGCGATGACGGCATTCGACCGCACCTTGGGCGCCCACTCGTGGGCGATCGTCTTGGTGTAGTTGACCAGGCCTGCCTTGGCTGCCCCGTACGCCGCGGCCTGCGGCGAGTGCCGAAAGGCGCAGACACTGGCGATGTTGATGATCGATCCGCCGGTGGACTGCGCTTGCATATGCAGATTGGCATGTTGCGAGCAGAACATCGCCGCCAGCAGGTTGAGGGCGACGACCCGCTCGGTGAACCGGGGTGACGCGGTGGCGGTATCGGCGGGCGGTCCGCCCCCGGCGTTGTTGACCAGCACGTCCAGTCGGCCGTAGATCCCCGCCGCCGCGTCGATCATTGCAAACGCTGCGGCACCATCGCGCAGATCGGCGGGAATGAAGTGCCAGTCGCTCGGCAGGTCATCGACGGCGGAGCGGGCGCTGACCGCGACGATCGCTCCGGCGTCGGCGAACCGTTGGGCGATGCCCCGTCCAACGCCCTTGGTGCCACCGGTGACGAGCACGACTTGTCCGGTGTAGTCGATTTCGATCGCCATCTCTGCGACGTTAGTGATCCAGGCCGATACCTTCGTGCCCCGTGAGCAACCCTGCCCCGACATCGCCCGCCGGACCATTGGACGGGCTGCTCGTCGCCGACTTCTCCCGGGTCCTCGCCGGCCCGTATGCGGCGATGACGCTGGGCGATCTGGGCGCGGAGGTCATCAAGGTCGAGCGGCCGGGTACGGGCGACGACACCCGCGCCTGGAGCCCTCCCGAGGCAGACGGGACGAGCACCTACTACCTCGGCTTGAATCGCAACAAGCGGTCGATGACCCTGGACCTCACCGATCCGGCCGATCAGCGGTTGGCGGTGCGCTTGGCCGAGCGGGCCGACGTGCTGATCGAGAACTTTCGCCCGGGCACCCTCGATCGCTACGGGCTCGGGTTCGACGATCTGCGGGGTGTGAACCATGGGCTGATCTACTGCTCGATCACTGGATTCGGCGAGACCCCGGCCGCGGTGGACCTGCCGGGCTACGACCTGCTCGTGCAGGCGGCCAGCGGGCTGATGAGCGTCACCGGCGAACCCGATGGGCAGCCGCTGAAGGTCGGCGTCGCTCTCGTCGATCACATCTGCGCGCTGCAGGCGACGATCGGGGTGCTGGCGGCGTTGCACCACCGGGCACGCACGGGCGACGGTCAACGAGTGTCGGTGTCGCTGATGGGAGCGGCCTTGGCGGCACTGTTGAACCAGGCGTCGGGCTACATCGGCGCGGGTGTCGTGCCCGGTCGACTGGGAAATCGGCATCCGTCGGTCGCGCCGTATCAAACGTTCCCAACGGCCGACGGCCACGTGGTTGTCGCCTGCGGCAACGACCGTCAATTTGCCGCCATCTGCCGCGAACTCGACATTGCCACCGTGGCAAGCGATGAACGGTTTGCGACGAACGCTGCGCGCATTCGCAATCTCGACGCACTCGACCAGGCGCTCACAGCCCGGCTGCTGACCAACACCCGCGACCACTGGGTCGCCGTGTTCACTGCGGCCGGAGTTCCAGCCGGACCGATCAACGACATCGCCCAGGCGTTTGCCCAGGCGGCCCGAATCGGAATGGCGGCGGTCGTCGAGACACCAACCGGAGCGGACCGGTCCGTCCGGACCGTGGCCAACCCGGTCGGGCTGAGCGCCACACCGGCGAGCGTGCGGCGGCCCCCTCCGGGCTTGGGCGAGCATGACGCCGAGCTCCGGGCCTGGCTGGCGTAGACCTCCGAGTTGGCATGGAACAGAGGTCGCGGCCTGTAACTTTGAGCGCCCCCGGGCTCAAGCACCAGCGCTCGATTGAACTACTCCGCGGTCGTCGCGCCCGTGAACTGGGCATTGTAGAGCGCGGCGTAGGCACCACCGGCCGCGAGGAGGGTGTCGTGGTTGCCTTGCTCGACGATGCGGCCGGCTTCCATGACGATGATCGTGTCGGCGTCGCGGATGGTCGAGAGCCGATGGGCGATCACGAAGCTGGTGCGGTCGGATCGCAGGGCGTTCATCGCCCGTTGGATCAGTACCTCCGTGCGGGTGTCGACCGAGCTGGTTGCCTCGTCGAGAATCAGGATTGCCGGGTCGGCCAGGAATGCCCGAGCGATGGTGAGCAGCTGCTTTTCGCCCGCACTGACCGCGCCGGCATCATCGTCGAGCACGGTGTCGTAGCCCGCCGGGAGCGAGTGGACGAAGCGGTCGACGTAGGTGGCTCGGGCGGCGGCCCGAATGTCGGCCTCGGTCGCCGACGTGTTGCCGTAGGCGATGTTCTCGCGGATCGTCCCGCCGAACAGCCAGGTGTCTTGCAGCACCATGCCGATGTTCGACCGCAGCTCGCGCTCGCGACATCGAGGCGATGTCGCTCCCGTCGAGGGTGATCCGCCCGCTGTCGAGTTCGTAGAAACGCATGATCAGGTTGACCAACGTCGTCTTGCCGGCTCCGGTCGCCCCGACGATCGCCACCGTCCGACCAGGCTCGGCGACGAGCGACAGATGCTGAATCAGTGGTACCTCGGGGTTGTACGAGAACGATACGTCCTCAAACGCAACTCGGCCGCGGGGCGCAGCAGCCGTCGACCCGGCGGGTTCCGGCGACAGTTCGGGAGCGTCGAGGAACTCGAAGACCCGTTCGGCCGAGGCGATGCCCGACTGCAGCACGTTGGCCATCGAGGCGAACTGGGTCAGCGGTTGGGTGAAGTGACGCGAGTATTGGATGAACGCCTGCACATCGCCGAGGCTCAGCTGGCCCGACGTCACCCGCAGCCCGCCGATCACGGCGATCGCCACGAAGTTGAGGTTGCCGAGGAACATCATCGCCGGCTGGATCGTGCCCGAGAGGAACTGCGCCCCGAATCCGGCCTGGTAGAGCTCGTGATTCGTCTGGCGGAACTTCTCTTCGGCCAGATGCTGATGCCCGAACGCCTTGACGATCGAGTGCCCCGAGAACGTCTCTTCGATCTGACCGTTGAGCGCCCCGGTGTGCTTCCACTGAGCGATGAACCTCATCCGTGAGCGCTTGGCGATCTGCTTGACCGAGTACAGCGACAGCGGAATGGTCAGCACCGCGATCAGGGCGAGCAGCGGCGAGATGACGATCATCATGATCAGCACCCCGACGATGCTGAAGATCGAGGTGAGCATCTGGCTGAGGGTTTGTTGCAGGCTTTGCGAGACGTTGTCGATGTCGTTGGTCACCCGACTGAGCAGGTCGCCACGAGACTGGCGGTCGACGTAGCTGAGTGGTAGGCGATGGAGCTTGTCTTCCACGTCGGAGCGCAGTCGCCGCATCGTGCGCTGCACGGCACCGGCCAGCAGGTACGACTGCAGATACGACAGCCCCGACGCCCCGATGTAGATGACCACAATCGACAGCAGCACGCGGTGCAGGTGGTCGAAGTCGATGCCCTCGGGGGTTCGAAGGCCGCGGAACACCACGTCGGTGGCCTGGCCGAGCACTCGCGGTCCGATGACGGTGAGGGTCACGCTGACCACCGCCAAGGCGATGATGATGATCACCGCGACCCGATCGGGGCTCAGTCGGCCCAGGAGTCGTTTGGCCGAGTTGCCGAAGTCTCTGGAGCGTTCCGTCGGCATGCCGGCGGCCCCCATCCGTCCGACCGGCCCGGCGTTGCGCATCTGGGCGGCCTCGGCGCGACCGACCGTCTGCTCCTCGGGTTTGGATGTCATGACGTCACCTCCGAAGCATCGCCGGCCGGGGCGGCGGGTGCCGCAGGATGCGTGTCGGTCTGGGCGGCGTGCTGCGAGGCGACGATCTCGGCGTAGGTCGGACACGTTTGGAGCAACTCGTCGTGGGTGCCGAGTCCGACCGGGTCGCCGTCTTCGAGTACGAGAATCTGGTCGGCCCCCATGATCGTCGAGACGCGTTGGGCCACGATGATCACCGTCGCGTTCCGGGTATGGGGGACCAGGGCGGCGCGCAGACGGGCATCGGTGGCCAGGTCGAGAGCCGAGAACGAGTCGTCGAACAGATAGATCTCGGGCTTGCGAATCAGCGCTCGAGCGATCGCCAGGCGCTGCCGTTGCCCGCCCGATACGTTCGATCCGCCCTGCGCGATCGGGGCCTCCAGGCCACCGGGCATCGCGGCGACGAACTCGGCGGCCTGGGCGACGCCCAATGCCTCCCACATCTCCTCGTCGGTGGCGTCGGGCTTGCCGTAGCGAAGGTTGCTGGCGACCGTGCCGGTGAACAGGAACGGCTTCTGAGGCACGAGGCCGAGACGGTCCCACAGCAGTTCGGGGGCAAGATCGCGTACGTCGACACCGTCGATCACGACGGCTCCGTCGGTCGCATCGGCAAGCCGGGCGATGAGGTTGACGAGCGTGGTCTTGCCCGAACCGGTACTCCCGATGACGGCGGTGGTCTGGCCTGCGAACGAGGCGAACGTCACCCCGCAGAGCACTGGCCGCTCGGCCCCCGGGTATGAGAACGCGACATTGCGAAGCTCCAATGACCCGCGCTGGGTCACCTCGGTGACGGCATCGGGGGCGGTGACGACTGATGACTCGGTGTCGAGCACCTCTTGGATCCGCTCGGCGCACACGGCGGCCCGGGGAATGAACACCGCCAGGAAGCTCGACATCATCACCGACATCAGGATCTGGGCGAGATAGCTGAGGAAGGCGACCAGCGCGCCGATCTTCAATTGGCCGTCGGCGATCCGACCGGCGCCGATCCAGATGACCGCCACGCTCGACACGTTGAGGACCAACAAGACGATCGGAAAGAAGAACGCCTGGAGATGCCCGGCGCGTAACGCCGTCTCGGTCAGTTGCTCGTTGACGACGGCGAACCGCTCGGTCTCGTGGGGCTCCCGGACGAACGCTCGCACCACCCGGATACCGGTGATCTGCTCGCGCATGATCCGGTTGATGCCGTCGATGCGTTCCTGCATGAGGCGCATCTGGGGCACCATCCGGCCGATCACCAGGCCGATGGCGATCACGAGGATCGGTACCGCGACCACCAGCGTCGACGACAGACCGAGGTCTTCGCGCATCGCCATCACCACGCCACCGACGATGGTCATCGGCGCGGCGATCAGCATGGTGCAGGTCATTTGCACCATCATCTGCACCTGCTGGACATCGTTGGTGATCCGCGTGATCAACGACGGCGCGCCGAATCGGCCGACCTCACGGGTCGAGAAATCGGTGACCCGGTGGAACAGGCTGTCGCGCACGTCCCGACCGAATCCCATGGCGGCTCGCGACCCGTAGTACACCGCAGCGACGGCCAGACCGACCTGGGCGACGGTGATGGCCAGCATCAACCCGCCGGTCGACCAGATGTACCCGTGATCACCCTGGGCGATGCCGCGATCGATGATCTGCGCATGCAGGCTCGGCAGGTACAGCGAGGCGACGGTTTGCGCCATTTGCAGCGCCATCACCGCGACGAGCGTGCGCCGATACGGACCCAGATGCGACCGCAGGAGTCGGAGCAGCATCTACTCGTCCTCCGCCATGTCGCAGCCGTCGTCGGTCCTCATCTCGACTCACGCTAACGGCGGGTATCTGGCTGGACGCTACGGGGTCCGTCAACTCCGACACACCGTGTCGGTACTGTCGTGAGCGATGACGACTCGGTGGCCCGTTGAAGAGGTTGAGGCGCTGGCCGGTGATGCCCGCGGGCTATCGGCCGCCCGGCTCGCCGCCATTCCCGCCAAGTGGTCGGCTGCCGGTTGTGACCTCGAAGTGACCTGGGGGTTGTTCATCGGCGCGGCCGGCGAGCCGTATCAAACGGCCGTCGAGTTCTCCGAGGTGACGGCGCGCTGTACCTGCCCGAGCCGCAAATACCCGTGTAAGCACGCGCTCGCCCTGCTACTGCTCTGGGCGGGCGGTCATGTGCCCGAGGGGCTCGGTCGTCCTGGTTTTGTCGCCGCATGGATGGCCCGTCGGGCATCCAAGGCCGGTGCGGCGTCCTCTCCGGCGCGCGAGGCCGACGCCGATCCACCCGACACCCCGCCGCGTCGCCCCCGGGCTGCCGGGGCGACCGATGACCTGCCCCCGCCTGCGGCCCCACCATCAGACCCGGCACGCGACAAACGGGCCGCCGAGCGGATGGCGCGAATGATCGGCGGGCTGGTGGAGTTCGAACGGTGGACCGGTGATTGCCTGCGTGGCGGGCTGACCGCGCCATCGTTGGCGTCGTACCGCACCTGGGACGTCGTCGCGGCCCGGCTCGTCGATGCCCAGGCGCCGTCGATGGCCAACCGAGTTCGGCGGGTCGGCTCGCTCGTCGGGGTCGGTGCGATGTGGCACGAGCGGGTGCTCGGCGAGTTGGCGGTCATGCAGCTGCTGTCGGCCGCTGGTCGTCGGCTCGGCCATCTCGACGATGACCTGGCCGACTCGGTACGGGCCGCGCTCGGGTGGACGGTGCGCCAAGCCGACGTGCTTGCCGTTGCTCCCGAGGCGGGCGAGTGGGAGGTACTCGGTCGCAGCGACGTGCTCGAAGACCGGATCGTGGTACGTCGCACCTGGTTGAGGATGGTTTCCTCGCCGAAGCAATGGGCACTCATCCTGTCGTTCGCCGCCTATGGCCAGAGCCTGTCCGAGACGCCCCAGCCCGGCGACCGGCTCGAAGCCGACGTGCATCGATACCCCGGCAGGCGGGAGCTACGCAGCCTGATCGGCGTGGTCCGCGCTCACACGGTCGCCAGCCACGTGGCCCCGGCGACCACATCGTTGGCCGGCGCGTGCGACGAGGCCGGCGAGGCGCTCGCCGCCGTGCCGTGGCTGGAACGCTGGCCGATCTGTGTGTTGGCGGCCCCCACGTTGGTCGATGGGCGGTGGTGGCTGGGTGATCACACGGGCTCGCTCCCCATCGCCGGGGTGGCCGCACCGGTCGCCTTGCTCGCGGCCTCGGCCGGTCGGGTGGCCCCGATCACCTGCGAATGGACGGCCGACGGTCTGGTGCCGATGTCGGTGCATGCCGATGGCCGACTGATCGATATCGGGCCCCGTGGTGGGTTCCACGAACGTCGTTGGGACCGGGCCTCATGAGCGCAGCGATCGCCGATCGGCCGAGCGCCGGCGAGGGAGGCCACGTCCGGGAAGGAACGAGCGCGGCGAACGAGCCCTCCACATTGGCCGACCACTGGCATGCCGTTGCCACCGTCGCCCTGCTCGGCGTCGACCGTCGGCCCCTGCCACCGGTACCCGCAGGCCCGATCGGAGTGTTGCTCGGCGGTCGCGGTCCTCAAGACGGCGCCGCCGCAGTGATCGATCTGGCCGCCGCGCTGACGGTCGTTCGCCGTTCGGGTGTTCGGCCGGGGCCCGCGCAGCCGGCGTTGGTGACCCCGAGTGTCGACCCGCGTCCGGTGTGTCCGACCGCCGCGCTCGAACGGATCGCGGTCGTCGTCGTCGAGTGGCCCGAGCTCGTCGACGAGTGGCTTGGCCTGGTCGAACGCGGCGGATGGCGGCTCCCGGGCGATGTCGCTATCGCCCTCTACCTGCGCTCGAAAGGCGATGCGAGCCGCCGTGGGGCGATTCGGGCGTTGACTGGCGAGCTGATCGAGTGGCTCATCGAGTTGATACCCGGCCTGGCCGGAGGGGGTCCGCGGCGCCCGGCAGACCGCCCCGAGCCCGTGCCGCTCGGGCGATTGCCGGGTATCGACCCCGCGGCGATTGCCGCCGGACTCGAGGTGGGTGAGCTGTCGGTTCGCCATCGAACGACGCTCGTCCACACGATCTGCAGCGTCGACCCCGCGGAGCTCGGCCCCCTCGTCGACGCCCTCAGCCGGGCCGGCACCAACCCCAACACGATGGGACTGGCCCTCTCGCTCGCCGACCTGGCCCGTACCCGCCACGAGATGATCACGGAGTTGACCACGTGACCGACATTCTGCGGCCCCGCGCCGAGGACCAGTACGCCACCGAGTTGGCCGCATTGGCGGCCGACGACACGGCGCCGCGCCCGCCGAACTGGCGGCTGTCGCCGCGGGCCGTGGTCAGCTATCTGGTCGGTGGCACGTTGCCCGACGGCACGGTCATCGTGCCCAAGTACATCGGCCATGAGCGGTTGATCGAGATCGCCGTCGCCACCCTCGCCACCGATCGGGCCCTGCTCCTGCTCGGGGTTCCGGGCACCGCCAAAACCTGGGTCAGTGAACACCTTGCCGCGGCGATCTCGGGGGACTCGACGCTGATGATCCAGGGGACCGCCGGCACTCCCGAGGAGGCGGTGCGCTACGGGTGGAACTACGCCCGGCTGCTCGCCGAAGGCCCGAGCCCCGAGGCGCTGGTGCCGGGCCCGGTGATGCGGGCGATGACCAGCGGATCGTTGGCCCGCATCGAAGAACTCACCCGTATGCCATCCGATGTGCAAGACGCATTGATCACCGTGCTCTCGGAAAAGACGTTGCCGATCCCCGAATTGGGAAGTGAGCAACGAGCCACCCGCGGGTTCAACGTGATCGCCACGGCCAACGATCGCGACCGCGGCGTCAACGAGATGTCGAGCGCCTTGCGTCGCCGCTTCAACACCGTGGTGCTGCCGTTGCCGGCCACCGTCGAGGAGGAGATCGAGATCGTCACCCGGCGGGTCGCCGAGTTGGGCGCGGCGATCGAGATGCCGCCGGCGCGTCAGCCCGCCGACGAGATCCGCCGGGTCGTGACGATCTTCCGGGAGCTGCGGGCGGGGGTGACCGCCGACGGCCGGGTCAAACTCAAGGTCCCATCGGCGACGCTGTCGAGCGCCGAGGCGATTTCGGTGGTGATGAGCGCCACGGCCCTCGCGGTTCACTTCGGCGATGGCAGCCTGGCGGTCGCCGACCTCGCCGCCGGCATCACCGGGGCGGTCGTCAAAGACCCGGTCCACGACGCGATCGCCTGGCGGGAGTACCTCGAGACCGTCGTACGCGACCGGGCGGGCTGGGGCGAGCTCTATCAGGCCTGTCGCGAGTTGGGCTGAAACCGTGACCCCCGTCGCCGAGACCCCGGTCGCGGACCCGGTTGACCAGACGGTGGTGCATCTGCTCGGTATCCGCCACCACGGGCCCGGTTCGGCCCGCTCGGTGGTTGCCGCCCTCGGCGAGGTCGCCCCCGATGTCGTGTTGATCGAGTTGCCGGCCGAGGCTGGTGAGCAGGCGGTGATCTCGTTGATCGCCGATGCCGAACTGGTCCCTCCCGTCGCCCTCCTCGGGTACGCGGCCGATCATCCTGAACAGGCCGTTTTTTACCCCTTCGCCGCGTTCAGTCCCGAGTGGCAGGCGATGAGGTGGGCGTTGCTGCACGACATTCCGCTGCGGATGATCGATCTGTCGCTCGCCCACACCTTGGCAGTGCGCTTGCCATCCCGCGACCGCGACGAGGTGGCGTCCGACCTGCGGCTGACCGGCCCGCCGATCGACCCGATCGCCGAGTTGGCCGCCGCGGCCGGTGACGACGACCCCGAGCGGTGGTGGGATGACGTCGTCGAGCATCGCAGCTCAGTCGATGGATTCGCGGCGATCGCCGAGGCGATGGCGGCGGTGCGCGCCCATGCGCCGCCGGCTTCCCCTGCCGAGGAACGCCGCGAGGCGACGATGCGTGAGGGAATCCGGGCGGCTCGCCGAGATGGATTGCAACGTATTGCGGTGGTCTGCGGGGCGTGGCATGTCCCGGCACTCGATGTCCAGCGGGTGGCCGAGCTCGCCACCGCCGACCGAGCGCTGCTCAAGGGGCAACCGAAGGTCAAGGTGACGATGACGTGGGTGCCCTGGACCCACCGGCGGCTGGTTGGCCGAACCGACGGCGGCGGCTATGGCGCCGGGGTGAGTTCTCCGGGCTGGTACGCCCACGTCTTTGCCACAGGTGCCGACCATCGGTACTGGTTCGCCCGCGTCGCCCGTCTGCTGCGGGAACGCGATCACCTCGTCTCGCCGGAACATCTGGTGTCGGCGACGCGTTTGGCCGAAGGGTTGGCCGCGTTGCGCGGCCGCCCCCGGCCTGGTCTGGCCGAGGTCACCGATGCGGCAGCGGCGGTGCTCAGCGAGGGCCGGGTGGGGCCGCTCGATCTCATCCACGACCGACTCGTGGTCGGCGACGACCTGGGCCGGGTCCCCCGCCACGCCCCGATGGTGCCGCTCGCTCGCGATCTCGCCGCCGAGCAGCGGCGGGTGCGGCTCAAACCAACCGCCGAGGCCCGTACCCTCGAACTCGACCTGCGGCTGCCGCTTGGTCGCAGCCGCTCGCAGTTGCTGCACCGGTTGTGGATCATCGGCGTGGCCTGGGGGCAACCCGATGATGGGCGGGGCAGCTCCGGCTCGTTTCGGGAGAGTTGGCGACTGCGGTGGGAGCCGGAAATGTCGGTTCGCCTGATTGAGATGAGCGCCTACGGCACGACCATCGAACGGGCGGCACATGCCCGGCTGCTCGACCGGGCCCAGTCGACGAACGTGCTCGCCGACCTGGTTGCGCTGGCCGAACTGGCGCTGCTCGCCAACCTCCCCGACAGCCTGCCGTCGCTGCTCGATCGCATCTCGGGGCATGCCGCCCAACATGTCGACGTCGCCGGGCTGCTCGACGTACTTGGTCCGTTGGCCCGCATTCGCCGGTATGGCGATGTGCGCGGCACCGATGCGGCGGGGCTGGCCGAGCTGTTCGACGGCGTCGCCGAACGAGCCTGTGTCGGGTTGACGGCGGCCTGTCGGTCGCTCGACGACGACATGGCTGCCGCGATGGCCGATCGGTTGACCGCCACCCAAGGGGCTCTCGCCCTGGTCGATCACCCAGCGCGCACCGGGGCGTGGCAGCGGGCCCTGATCGAGATGGCCACCGGTTCGTCGATCAACGGGGTACTGGTCGGCCGGGCGGTGCGGCTGCTCGCCGATGCCGAGGCGATCGACGTCGACGAGGTTGCCGGGGCCCTGTCGCGAGCGCTCTCGTATGGCACACCCGCTCGCGATGGGGCCGCCTTCGTCGACGGATTCCTTGCGGGCGCGGGCACCGTGCTGATCCATGACGCCGGTCTTCTCGGCCTGATCGACGGCTGGCTGGCCACCCTGGCGGTCGATACGTTCGACGACGTCGTCGCCCTACTGCGGCGCACCTTCGCTGCGTTCGAAGCCGGTGAACGCCGTCACCTGGGTGAACTGGTGTCGGGGCGCGGCGACGGTCGCCCGGCGGCCCCGTTCGGTTGGCACCTCGACGAACGGCGGGTAGCAGCGGGACTTGCCACGATGGCCGAGCTCCTGGGCATCGAGATCGAGGTGACGCGATGAACCGGGTGAATGACGCCGAGCGGCTCAGGCGGTGGCGCATGGTGCTCGGCGGGGCCGACGATGGCACCGGGGCGCGGCTCGGTGGCGACGACGTCCGCATCGACGCGGCGCTCGCTGCGGTCTACGACCATCCGCCTGCCAATCGCAGCGGGAGCCGCCGTCAGGGCGGTCTGGGTGCCTCGGCGCCGGTCGTCAACCGCTGGTTGGGTGACATTCGCCGGTACTTTCCGGCGAGTGTCGTGCATGTGATGCAGCGCGACGCCATCGACCGGTTCGGGTTGAAGCGGTTGCTGCTCGAACCCGAAACGCTGGCCTCACTCGAACCCGATATCCATCTGGTCGCCACGCTGCTGGAGCTCAAGCACCTGATCCCCGAAACAGCCCGGGCAACGGCTCGCCAGGTCGTTGGCCAGGTCACCCGCGAGGTCGAATCACGCATCGCCGACCACACCCGTCAAGCCGTCAGCGGAGCGCTCAGCCGCGCCCGGAGGGTGCGGCGGCCTCGCCCGGCCGATGTCGACTGGAACCGCACGATCCACGCCAATCTCAAGCACTACCAGCCCGAATACCACACGATCATCCCAGAGCGGCTGATCGGCTATGGCCGTCGGCAAGCGATGGTCGAGCGAGAGATCGTGTTGGCGATCGACCAGAGCGGCTCGATGACCTCGTCGGTCGTCTATGCCGGCGTCTATGGCTCGGTGCTCGCCTCGATCCGCACGCTGAAGACCTCGGTCGTGGCCTTCGACACCACCGTCGCCGACCTGACCGATCGGCTCGACGACCCGGTCGATGTGCTGTTCGGAGTGCAGATGGGTGGTGGCACCGACATCGCCGGTGCCGTTGCCTACTGCGACCGGCTGATCCAACGACCGTCGCAGTCGGTCTTCATCCTGCTCACCGATCTGCACGAAGGCGGGGTGCGCGACGAGCTTCCCCGGCAGATCGCGGCGATGACCAGGCGAGGGGTGACCTGCGTCGTGCTGTTGGCCCTCAGCGACGACGGCGCCCCGTCATACGACCGTGCCCAGGCCGCAGCTCTCGCCCAACTCGGCGTCGCCGCGTTTGCCTGCACTCCCGACCGCTTCCCCGATCTGCTGGCGGCGGCGATCGAAGGTCGCGATCTCGCCCGCTGGGCCGGCTCGAACGGCCTCGTCACCGTCTCGCCGATTGATCAGGCCGGCGACTGACCGTTCGGCGACCGACCGTTCGCAGATTGGCCGTTGTCGGTGATCGATCGTTGTCGTCGGCAACCGACAGGAGAGGGAGTGCAGCGGCCCGGCGAGGTGAGCGGGGGGCGCTCTCCTCACCGGGCCGGTCGGCCGCGTGATGCGGCGGGGGCTACACCGAGCCCAGAAAGGTGATGATCTCGGGGATCACGTCGGGATTGTCGGCGAACATGCCGGTGCCATGGCCGTCGCCCGACACGATGTGTGGTTCGACCCCGAGCAACTTGCCGAGGGCTTTGGTCGACTCGGCAAACGCGGTGTCCTTCTCGGCGGCGAACAACATCACCGGGGCAGTGATCTTGGGAGCCGCGGCGACGGCGTCCATCTCGAATGAGCGCTGTGGCGGGGAGAGTGCGACGACCCCGGCGACCGGCCGTTCCGTCGCGGCGACGAGCACCGAGGTGGCTCCCATCGACGAACCGATCAGGGCGACCTTGTCGACACCGTGATCTTCGAGCCAGTCGGCCGCGGCGAGGATGTCGATGTCCTGGTGGGTACGGCGGGTGCCGGTCGATTCGCCGGTGCCGCGCAGGTTGACGATCAGCACCTGGAGGCCGGCCTCGGCGATCTGCCCCCCGGCGTCGTACCAGTGGGTGCGGTTGGCGTTGGAGCCATGGACGATGACGACCCCGGTCGTGCCGGTGCCGACGCGCGTCGCTTCGAGGGTTTCTCCGTCGGAGGTCTGGAACGTGACTTCCTCGGAACCCGAAGGTTCAGCGGAAGGTGAGGAACCGCCACATGACGCGACAAACAGGCAACTGGATATCCCAAGGAGTGCGAGTGTGTGACGCATCGATCTCACTGTAACGATGGTGAAACCACCATTGGTGGCAGAAGTTGAGATTTCAGGCCGGAAGTGAGCGAAGCAGCGACTCGATGTGTTCGGGGGAATCGACGACGGCGGCTGGATTGAACGACGAGAGTTCACCCTCGGGCGCGTGGCCCCACGAGACGGCGATGCACGCCAGGCCGTGATGGCGGGCCCCCTCGATGTCGTACTTGCGGTCGCCGACCATCACGACGTCGCGATGACCCAATGTGTCGAGGACGTGGCTGATCACGTCGTGCTTGTGGCTCCGCGTTCCGTCGAGCGTTGCGCCGCCCAGAAAAGTGAAGTAGTCGGCCAACCCGAAGTGGTCGATCACCCGTGACGCGCTGTTGATCGGCTTCGAGGTGGCGAGGGCGATCTCGAAGTCGTCGCGCAGCGTGGACAGGAGGGCGGGGATGCCGTCGTAGACGGCCGCCTCGAACAGGCCGCCGGCCTCGTACTCGTCGCGATAGTGCGCCATCGTCTCGCCAACCCGCTCGACCGGCACCCCGAGGCCGGGGAGATATGACTCCCATGGCGGCCCGATGGCCAACAGCAGCTCGTCGTACGAGGGGACGGGGACATTGACGCAGCGCAGGGCGTGGGCGAGGCAGCGGGTGATGCCTGGGGCGGGGTCGGTCAACGTCCCGTCGAGATCGAACAAGATGGCACGCGGACGATTCCCAAGGCGAGGCATATGTGCATGACCGTATCTGGGTCGCCGTTCGACCAGCCGTCGCCCGGAGGCGACGCGCCGCTGGGCTCAGCTCTTCTGGGTGCCGACCTTGAGGTCTTTGAATGCCGAGACGGAGTCGATGCCCGGCTCCTTGGGCAGCCCGAGCACGCGCTCGCCGACGATGTTGCGCATCACCTCGTCGGACCCACCGGCGATTCGCAGTCCGGGTGCGCCGAGGACCAACTGGCTCCACGAGTAGGTGCCCCATTCGCCGGTGTCGGCCTGTAACCGGGCCCCGAGGACCAACGAGGTGAACTCGTTCATCCGCCGCTGGTTGTCGACGAGGGCCATCTTCGAGATCGACATCTCCGGCCCGGGCATTTGACCGGCC
Organism: uncultured Actinomycetes bacterium; assembly: GCA_963847945.1. GTDB lineage: Bacteria > Actinomycetota > Acidimicrobiia > Acidimicrobiales > Ilumatobacteraceae > JANMJD01. The sequence goes on along the minus strand of CAWKBX010000015.1, from coordinate 687,343 downwards.
TTGATCTTGGCCAACGCCCGCTGATTGTTGTAGTCGGCCACCCGCATCCGTCCGACCAGGTCGGCGAGCTTGTTGCGGACAACGGGGTCCTTGTCGAGTCCGAAGTGGCGGACCATCCCGATCAATCGGATCAGCATGCCGCCACCGGCCCCTGCCGAACCCGAGTCGCCGGCCCCGATCGAGGCCCGCTCGTTCATCAGCGTCGTCAGGGCGACGTTCCATCCATTGTTGATGTCGCCGAGCCGGTGATCGTCGCGGACCCGAACGTCGTTGAAGAACACCTCGTTGAAGCTGGCACCGCCGGTCATCTGGCGCAGCGGCACGATCTCGACCCCTGGGGCGTGCATGTCGACGATGAAGCCGGTGAGGCCCTTGTGTTTGGGCAGGTCGGGATCGGTGCGGGCGATGATCTCGCCGATGTCGGAGTACTGCGCCCCCGATGTCCACACCTTCTGACCGGTGATCACCCATTCGTCGCCGTCTCGCAGCGCCTTGGTCTGCAGGCTTGCCAGGTCGCTCCCCGCGCCCGGCTCCGAGAACAACTGGCAACCGACAATGTCGGCGCGCCACATCTTGCGCAGGTATGCCTCTTTGGCGACGTCGGTGGCGTGGGCCAGGATCGTCGGGGCGACCATGCCCAACCCGATGCCGAAGAACGACTGGTTGGGGGTGCGGTACTCGCGTTCGATCGCGCTGTAGGCCCGGTCGTAGGCGGCGGGCAGGCCGCGGCCGCCGTACTGTGCCGGGCCCGAGATCCAGCCGAACCCGGCGTCGAACTTGGTCGAGCGCCATTCCTTGGCCTTGGCCAGCATTGTCTCTTCCGACTGGCGGTCGCGCTCTTCGAACATCGCCACGTTGTCGGCGCCCTCGCCCCACACGAAGGCCTTCTCGGCTTCGCGGCGCTCGGCGTTCGCGTCGAGGAAGCCGCGGGCTTCGGCTTGGAATGCTTCGAGAGAGATGTCGGCCATCGGGTCAGAGTAGTTACTGGGCCCCTCGGGTGCGGAGCCGGGCGTACGGTAGTGACATGAGTGCAGCGAAGGCCGACCAACCGAGCAGAACGCAGATTCCCTACGGGCATTGGCCCTCGCCGATCACCCCGGAGATGTTGACGCAGGGTGCCGTCGGTCTGGTCGACGTCTGGATGTCGAGGTGGGATGGTCAGCCGTGCACGATCTGGCTGGAGAGCCGACCGTCCGAGGCGGGTCGCCTGCAACTGGTCGCCCTCACCCCCGACGGCACGCGGCGCGATCTGCTGCCCGACGGTTTCAGCGCCCGCTCGGGGGTGCATGAGTACGGCGGCGGCGCGGCGTGGGTCGAGCGCGGCACCGTGTGGTTCGTCAACTGGGGCGACCAGCGGTTGTATCGCCTGACCAGCGGTTCAGTGCCGGTGGCGCTGACCCCCGAGCCCGCAGAACCGCGGTCGTTGCGCTACGCAGACATGCGGCTGTCGCCCGATGGTCGCTGGATCGTGTGCGTGTGCGAAGCACACGGGCCCGATCATCAGGTGGTCAATGAGGTCGTGATGTTACGTTCCGACGAGCCGTCGGAACCGGTTGCAATCTTCTCGGCCGCCGACTTCGTTGCCAACCCGCGCTTTGTCGACGGCCACCGGGTGCGATGGGTCGCCTGGGATCACCCGAACATGCCATGGAACGAGACCGCGCTCTACGAAGCGTCGTTCGATGTCGCGATCGGTGCCGTCGGTGCCGCGACGTGCATCGTCAGCGGCGAGTCGCTGATGCAGCCCGTCGGCGAGTTCGTGATCAGCGACCGGGCGAACTGGTGGAACGTCTGGCAGGTCCCCGCCGTCGGGGAGGCGACGCCGGTGGCCCCGATGGCCGCCGAGATGAGCGGCCCGGCCTGGGTGTTCGGTGAACGCGACTACGTCGTCACCGATGACGGCCGGGTGGCCTGTGCCGTCGGGTCGACCGTCTACGTCGACGGTCACGCCATCGAGACCGGGGTGGCGGCCATCGACCACTGGGTGCTCGAGGGGTCGACGGTCACCGCGATCGGCCGGTTCACCGATCGTGACGCCGAGATCATCCGGTTCGAACTCGATGACCCGGCCGCGTGGCAGACCGTCGTTGCCGGTCGCGCCCTGCCGCTGACGTCGGATGACCTCGCTACTCCCGAGCCGGTCGAGTTCCCAACGGTCGATGGCGCCCCCGATGCCCACGGCTGGTTCTATCCGCCGACCAACGCCTCGGTCGACGGGCCGGTCGGCGAACGCCCACCGTTGGTCGTGATGATCCACGGCGGCCCGACATCGGACGCCGTGCCGTTCTTCTCGCTCGCCAAGCAATTCTGGACCAGCCGTGGGTTCGCCGTCGTCGACGTCAACCACCGCGGTTCCACCGGTTTCGGCCGCGAGTTCCGCAATCTGCTCGACGGGCAATGGGGCATCGTCGATGTCGAGGACTGCTGCGCGGCGGCCCGGTGGCTGGCCGCCAACGGTCGTGTCGATGTGGCCAAGATGGTCATCCGCGGCGGTTCGGCGGGTGGGTTCACCGTGCTGGCCTCGATGGCCTTCGCCGATGTCTTCGCCGCCGGAGCGAGCTCATACGGCATTGCCGATCTGGCCGTGTTGGCCGCCGACACCCACAAGTTCGAGGCCCGCTATTGCGATCGCCTGATCGGCCCGTGGCCCGCGGCGCGAGCCGTCTACGAGGCCCGTTCGCCGATCCACCACCTCGACGGGTTCGATCGTCCGCTGATCGTTTTCCAAGGCCTCGATGACATGGTCGTCCCCCCGAATCAGAGCGAGATGATCGTCGCCGCCCTACGCGCCAAAGGTGTCGAGTGCGAGTATCACGCGTATGCGGGAGAAGGCCACGGCTTCCGCCAGGCGGCAACAATCGTCGCTTCGCTCACCGCTGAACTGGCCTTCTATCAGCGGGTACTCGGCTGAGCGATCGAGTTACAGCCAGCCGCGTTTGCGGAAGATTCGATAGAGGGTGAGGCTGAGGGCGAGCATCATGCCGAGAGCCATTGGGTAGCCGACTTGCCAGTGGAGTTCGGGCATGTGGGTGAAGTTCATGCCGTAGATCCCTGAGATCAACGCTGCGCCGAACAGGATCGATCCCCAGGCCGTGAGCTTTTTCATCACCAGGTTCATCTGATTCGACATCAGTGCCAGATGCACCTCGAAGGCGTTGCCGAGCAGTTCACGTTGGGTGTCGATCTGCTCGACCACGCGCACGATGTGATCGTGGACATCGGCGAAGCGCAGTTGGGTCTCGGCGTCGATCGTGCCGTTCAGGTCGCGGCGCAGTTCCATCAGCACGTCGCTGGTCGGGGCGATCACCCGACGGGTTTCGAGCAACGATCGCCGCAGTCGGAGCACCTCGGGTTCGAGTCGGTCGAGGCGTTCGCTGCCGGCTGTATCGCTGGCCAGCACACGATCCTCAATTGCCTCCACATCGGCGCGTAGTTCGTCGCCCCGGTGCTCGTGTCCATCGACGAGGGCATCGAAGATCAGGTATGCCAGATAGGCGACGCTGCAGTGAGATGAGCTGTCGGCCAGTCGTTGGCGGACCGGCGTCGGGTCCCATACTGCCCCTTTGCGTTGGTGCTCCTCACCGTCACCATCCAGCGGTCGCCGAGGAACAGCGTCACTTTGCTCAGCTGAGCGTCATAGGTGAGGGCCAGGGTGTGGCCGGGGAAGTGGTCGAAGGTCGGACGTTCCCCGGTCTGCATTGCTCCCTCCAACGCCAGTGTGTGCAGCGAGAACTCTTCGGAAACGTGGTGCAACTCGGCGGGGGTCGGGTCGGCCATATCGACCCATAGCAGGCAATCTCCAGCCTCGATCAGGTCGGAGATCTGCTCCGATGCGAGATCATCGATCCGGCCGTCGTCCTGGTAACTGCGAGCCTCGATCATTGAGGCAATCGTAGTGAGGTGAGTCTTGGAACCTCGGCGGGTGCGGGATGCCTCCACCGGTGGGGTCAGTGGCTAGCGTTGAGTCCATGGGTCAGCCTGTTGCCGTCGTCGAAAAGCCCAGTAGCACTCCGGGAATGGTGCGGTTCGAAGCCAACCGGAATCTCACCGGTATGGGCCATGAGCGGTTTCGTTCGGTCACCGATGCCGTGGGTGTCACTCCGTCGGCAGAGTTGGCTCGTCGCCTGTTCGCCACCGGTCGGGTCGACTCGTTGCATGTGTTCGGCAACTTCATCACCATTGACTTGGCCAAGGGCTACTCGGCCGACGGCTTGAGCGACGTGGTGCGTGATCTGTATCAGTACTGGCAGCCGGGCATGGTGCCGCCGACGTTCGAAGATGCCGTCGAGGTTGTCGCCGATGCCGCGGCCCCGGCGGTCGGTGGCGGCGGGGCCGATGCGGCTTTGTCGGAAGCGGCCAAACGAGTGCCTGCTCATCTGTTGGAACGCAGCCGGATGGCTCGTGAAAAGTGGAAAGCCGAGCACGGCGAATAACCGTCGCTCACCCGGTGTGAGCAGAATCTCCGAACACGATCAGCGGACGGCGGTCGTTCAGTGCTAAATCATTCTCCAGGAGAACGCGGTATGACCTCACAGCCTGGATCGATGACGTTGCATGGGGCGGCCGAAGCCCTTGGCGTTCACTACATGACGGCCTATCGGTATGTTCGACTTGGGCAGCTCGAGGCTCACAAGGTTGGAGGCACATGGCAGGTAAGCCACGTCGACCTTGAGGCGTTTCAGGCCCGGCCGACGGTGGTTTCCGGGCCCCGGCAGGGTGCTCCGTGGGCTCAGCGGTTTGAGCATCGACTGGTCGCCGGTGATGCCAATGGGGCGTGGGGGGTGATCGAGGCGGCACTGTCGGGGGGCGCCGAATTCGAGGAGATCTACCTCGATGTCGTCGCCCCGGCGATGACATCGATCGGTGATCGGTGGGCGCTGGGCGAACTCGACGTTGCCATCGAGCATCGGGCGTCGGTGATGGTGACTCGGTTGCTTGGCCGTCTTGGTCACCGATTCGCCCGCCGTGGTCGCTCCCGGGGCACGGTGGTGGTGGGCGCTCCGAGCGGGGAGTTTCATTCGCTTCCGGTGGCGATGGCTGCCGATTGGTGCGTCAGAACGGCTGGGATGTATCGGATCTCGGAGCGGACGTTCCCCCGCTGTCGTTCGTCCACGCGGCCAAGGAAGTCGACGATGTCGTTGCTGTCGGATTGAGTGTGACCGGGGAGTCGTCGCTTGACGCGTTGCATGAGTCGCTTGTCCTCCTGCGGGCCGGCGTGAGCTCCGATGTCATCCTGATCGTCGGCGGCCGAGCGATCCGTGATCACGATCATGCGTTGGAGTTGGGTGCTGACGCCTATGCCGTCGATGGTCGATCGTTCGGAGTGTTCCTTGACGAGTTCGTCAACCGCGGCGGTGTCGTCAGCGCACCTTGATCGGCGACCTCGCCCCACCCATTCCACTGGACTGCGAACAGGTGTTCGATATAGTCTGGCGGGATGGCGGCGTCCTTGGCTAGTCAGGTTCCCATCGATCTCGCGGGATTGATCGAGCGGACGGCCCCCGTGGGGTTGGCGCATGAGCGGTTGATCGAGGTGTCCGAAGAACTCGAGAGCCTGCTGCCGCTTGGTGGTCTGCGTCGAGGGAGCACGGTGGCGGTCGGTGGCCCAGCGGCGATGTCATTGACCTTGGCGCTCTGTGCCAAGGCGTCTCATGATGGGGCCTGGGTAGGTATGGTCGGGCTCGATTCCCTGGGGTTGCGAGCGGCCGATGAATACGGTCTGGCTCTCGACCGGCTGTTTCTGGTTGCCGCTCCGCCCGACCGGCAATGGGCCGAGATCGTCGCCATCGTCGCCGAAGGGGCCGAGTTGGTGGTCGCCCGACCTCCGAAGCGATTCATGCCCGGTGATGTCCGTCGCGTCCAAGCCCGGGTGGCCTCGCGAGGCGCGGTGCTGGTCTTCGTCGACGATCGCCGGTTGTCCAACGACGCCGAAGCCGATCTCGGGGCCGGATGGTCGCCTGAAGTGCGACTGGTCACCCACCCCCTGGCATGGGAAGGGGTCGGCGAAGGCCATGGCCGGCTGGTGGGCCGCCGAGTGGTGGTCAGCGTTTCCGGCCGGCGCAACACCCGCCCGCACCGGGTGGAATTGCTCCTTCCCGGGCCGCAGGGAACCGCCGCTACGGTTTCCAACGTGACCCCGCTGCGGCAAGCCGGCTGAGGTTCCGATATGGCTACACGCCCGCGTCCGGCAGCGAATCGCCTGGTCACGGTGTGGTGTCCACATTGGGCGGCGATCGCCACCGGGCTCCCGCTCGATCAACCGATCGCCGTGGTTCGCGCCCACCGGGTGGTGGCGGCCTCGCCATCGGCGATCGGCGACGGCGTCCTCGTCGGCATCCGCCGCCGCGAGGCCCAGGCGCGTTGCCCGGCGATCACCATCGTCGAACATGACATCGAGCGTGACGCCCGCCGGTTCGAACCGGTCGCCCGCTCGGTGGGCACCCTGGTCCCTCGCTTGGAGGTCACCGAGCCGGGGTTGCTGACATTTGCCGCTCGCGGCCCGTCGCGTTATCTCGGCGGCGATGAAGCCGTGGCCAACCGGGTGCGTGATTTGGTTGGCGAAGGGCTCGGCGCGGCCCGACTCGTCGGGCGTCTCGGGCTCGGGGTCGCCGATGGGCGGTTTGCCTCGGGGGTGGCCGCCCGGCACGCCGAGGCCGTCGGTCGAACGATCATCGTGCCAACGGGAACCCCGGCGACGGCGCGTTATGTGGCCCGGTTCCCCCTGCGAGCGCTGCACGATGTCGCCGATATCCCACTCGTCCTGCTCGATCTGTTGACCCGGCTGGGGGTCGGTGATGTGGGGCAGTTCGCCCGGCTACCGGCCCGCGATGTGCTGGCCCGGTTCGGGACCGTCGGAGGGTTCGCCCATCGGCTGGCTGCCGGAGCCGATCCCCGCCCGGCGGGAGCCGCCGAGCCTCCACCCGAGTTGACGGTGACCCGGCCGTTCGACGATCCGGTGACTCAGCTCCAGGCGCTGATTTTCGTCGCCAAACAACTCGCCGATGAGTTGCACGACGAGCTCTCGCGCCGCGGTCTGGTGGCCGTACGGATGGCGGTCGAGGCCGAGACGGAATACGACGAACGCAGCGACCGGGTCTGGTATCGCCCCGAGGGCTTGAGTCCGGCGATGATGGTCGATCGGGTGCGCTGGCAGCTCGACGGGTGGATTCGTCAACCCGGTGGGCTCAGCGGGGGTGTCACGTTGCTGCGTCTGGTCCCGGTGGAAACCCGCGCCGATGCCGGGCGGCAACTGGGGTTCTGGGGTGGCCAGACCGAGGCCGATGCCTGGGCGGCACGAGCGACGGCCCGGCTCGTCGGCCTCCTCGGCCCCGATGCGGTCACGGTGGTCGAAGAACGGGGTGGGCGGGATCCTGGTGATGCATATGCCCTGGTCAGCGCGGCCGTTGCCGATGTTGGTGGCCGGGTGGCCAATGACCCCACCCGGCGGGCGATGGTCGCCAAACCTCCGCCGTGGCCGGGGCGAATCCCCGCGCCCTCGCCGGCCACGGTACTCGTCGACCCCCGACCGTGTGGGGTGACCGACCCGCTCGGCCTGCCGGTTCGGGTGAATGGCCGAGGGATGATCAGCGGGGTCCCCGCTGTGATCGAGATCGAAGGCCGTCGCCATCCGCTCACCAGCTGGGCCGGGCCGTGGCTGGTTGAGGAACGGTGGTGGGACCCGGGCGGCGGGAGCCGTCGGGCCCGATTCCAGCTGGTCACCGATCGAGGCGACGCATACCTCGCCGTTCTCCAGCGAGGTGAGTGGCAGATCGAAGCGATCTACAACTGACGAGGGTTTCAACCGCTGACGAGGGTTTCAACCGCTGATGGCGTCGATCAGGCCCCAGCCGAGGGCCGTGGTCGAATCGATACCACCGCCGAGGGCGAGCAGCATGGTGCGGTGCCGGCCGATGCGGGTCGGGATGCTGACGGTTCCGCCCGCTCCGGGGATGAGGCCGAGGGGTACTTCGGGCAGCGAGATATGGGCATCGCGGTGAGCCACCACCCGCGTGGCGAACGCGGCGAGTTCGATCCCGGCCCCCATGCAGGCTCCGTGCAGGCGAACCTCGAACCGTGATCCGAGCCGTTCGGCGAGCTGAGCCATCAGTCGAGCCGGGCTGCGCGTCAACCGGACGACGTGAGCGGAGGCCGGATCGTCGAACGATCCGAACGTCGCCAAGTCGCCCCCCGAGCAGAACGACGGCCCCGCGCCCTGCAGCGAGACGTGGTCGATCGTCGGATCGCTGAGGGCCAGTTGCAATGCCTCGGTCAGACCGTCGCGGATCGCCGGGTTGAATGCATTGTGGCGATGGGGTCGGTTCAAGCTGATCGCCAGGGAGTCGCCGTCCCGTTCGATCGATACGACGCTGGACGCTTCTTCGGGCGGCGTGCCGACCAATTTTCCGACCAACTTTCCGGCCGGCGTTGTCCGACGCCAGGCGGCGAACTCCGGGCCGGCCTGGAGAAGGGAGTAGACGGCCGATTCGGCAGCCAAGCCGTCATCGACCTCGCCCGCCACCCCGGCGCGTAACAGCACGGCGAGGGCCACCGATGCGACCGGGGCCCGCTCGACGGTGGCGATCAGCGTCTCCAGCCGCGGATCATCGTCGGCGATGACGAGATCGGCCCAGCCGGGTGGCTGACCAGCTGCGACCGTGGGAGATGGATGACCAGCGACGACCGCCCGAGGGGTGATGGCGATGACGATGCATGGCCGACTGCCCAGGGCGCGCCCGCCGCCGTCGCCTTCGTAGTCGACGATCACGGCGGGGGTGCCGTGGGCGGCTGACAGCTCTTCGACCGTGTGCCACGACCGCGTCATCGAGGTGAATTCGGGCAGGGAGAGACGTGGGAGGGTGATGCCCGTACGTTACGCCGCGCCCGCGGGCAGGCAAGCTGGGCGGGTGAACGCGGTTGGAGTGATGGGAGCGGAGCTGGGCGCGTTCGTTTCTGATCGCCAGGCGACCAACATCGAACACGTCCGGAACGACGCGACGCGGTGGGCCGAGTCGGGAGCGATGTGGCTGACGGGTCGCGCCGATGGACCGCCACTCCTCGCCCCGCCCGGATTGGCCACTCGCTTGGCCGAAGTCGGCTCGTGGCTCGATCTGCCGGGGCTCGATGTCGGCGCCCTCCTCGCCGAGCGCGCCGCGATCACGGGCATGTACCGCAACGGCCGCACGAGCGTTGGCGGTCGGTGCCGCCTGATGCCAACCGGCGACGGCGCGTGGATAGCCGTCTCGCTGGCCCGGGTTGAGGATCAGGAGGCGGTTCCGGCATGGCTCGGGATCGCTCCCGACGACGACCTGTGGGGAGACGTCGAGCGGGCCGTCGGCCACCGGCCGGCGGCCGAGTTGCTGGAGCAGGGACGGCTCCTCGGATTGCCGATCAGCGGGCTGGGGGAGTGCTCCCGAGCGCGAACCGGCGATCCACGCCTGGTCGGCGGGGGTTGGGGGCCCGTCACGGAAGCAGTCGTCGGAGCCACTGGTCGTCGACCTGTCGTCGTTGTGGGCCGGGCCGCTGTGCGCCCATCTGCTTGGGCTCCAGGGGGCCAGGGTCGTCAAGGTCGAGAGCGTGCACCGTCCCGACGGGGCCCGGCGCGGTCCTGCGCGGTTCTACGACCTGCTCCACGCCGGCCACCGCAGCGTCGCGATCGACTTTCGGACGGCGCGCGGTATTGAGCAGCTCCGCCAGCTGCTGACGGCCGCCGATGTCGTCATCGAAGGGTCGCGCCCGTGGGCCTTGGAACAGCTCGGTATCGACGCAAGGCACCTCGTCGATGACGGCGGACCGCAGGTGTGGGCGTCGATCACCGCCTACGGTCGCACCGGCCCGGGCCGCGATCGTGTCGGGTTCGGCGACGATGCGGCGGTCGCCGGGGGACTGGTGGCGTGGGAGGACGGCGAGCCGCGGTTCTGTGCCGACGCGATCGCCGACCCGGTGGCCGGCGTCGTCGCGGCCGCGGCGGCCACCGCCGCGCTCGCCAGTGACCGCCGGTGGCTGCTCGACATCCCGCTGGCCGGCGTCGCGGCGTGGATGACCGGCCGAGATGTCGACCCGGCCGGGGGAGCGGCCTGGACCGGGCCGGTGGCCCGGCCCCGAGCCCGACAACCCGAGGGGTCTGCCCCGACGATTGGGGCAGACAACGGTCGTGTGCTTACGCGTCGCGTGCCGTTTGAGGACCGTCGCGGCCGCCGTCTTCTCGCCGTACTGCTTGATCAACCCGTGGGCTTCGATCATCGTGTGCTCCTTCCGAGCCATCGCACCGTAACCACGGTGTGCCGCATCGGGGTTTCGCCGTCGTCGATTCACAACCGACTCTCACCGGAAACCGGCCAGACGCGTCTTGCCCGGTAGGGTGTCGGGCGTATTGGCCGCGCTTTGGTGCTGCTCAACGACACTCTTACAACTCGCACTCTCAAGGAGTCGCACACTTGTCACAACAGAAGGAAGACGCCATCGTCTTCGAAGGCGAAGCGGTCGAGGCCCTCAAGGGCGGACACTTCCGCATCAAGCTCGACAACGGACACGAAGTTCTTGGCCACCTGAGCGGCCGGATGCGCAAAAACCGCATCCGCGTGTTGCCGGGTGACCGCGTGCAGGTCGAGTTGTCGCCGTACGACCTCGCCCGGGCCCGCATCACCTACCGCTACAAGTAGGCGGGTTCCCCGGTCGAGTAAAACGGCCGGATGAGTGAAGCGCTTGAGTCATTTGTCGTCGACATCGCCGACGACGTGATCACCGACCTGCACGATCGTTTGGCCCGTACCCGGTGGCCGTCTCCCTCGCCCGACGGCGCCTGGGGCTACGGCACCGAGCTGGGCTACCTGCAGGAGTTGTGCGAGTACTGGCGAACCACCTTCGACTGGCGGGTGGCCGAACGCCGGTTGAACTCGTGGCCGCAGGTGGTCACTGAGATCGACGGCGAGCGCGTCCACGCGATCCACGCACGGTCTCCGGAACCCGATGCATTTCCCCTGGTCATGACCCATGGCTGGCCGGGCTCGGTCGCCGAGTTCCTCGAACTGATCGATCCGCTGCGCGACCCTCGTTCGCATGGAGGTGACCCGGCCGACGCGTTCCACGTGGTCTGCCCATCGATTCCCGGTTACGGCTTTTCCGGTCCGACCCATCAGCCCGGCTGGCACGTCGTGCGGGTCGCGGCCGCGGTGGCCGAGCTGATGGCGCGCCTCGGTTACGACCGCTACGGCGCGCAGGGCGGCGACTGGGGGGCGATCACGACGATGAACCTGGCGGCCAACGATGCCGCGGATGTGGCCGGTATCCACGTCAACATGATGAGCGCCGCCCCTCCCGACCGCGACAATCCGCACGCCGGGTTGAGTGCCGCTGAGCTGGCAGGGCTGGCCGACGCGGCCGCCTTCCAAGAACGCGAGGCCGGCTACCAGGCGATTCAACGGACCAAGCCGCAGACCCTCGGATACGGCCTCAACGACTCGCCGGCCGGGTTGGCGGGCTGGATCGTCGAGAAGTTCCGTACGTGGAGCGACTGCAACGGTGACGTCGAGAGCAAGTTCACCAAGGACCAACTGCTCACCAACATCATGATCTACTGGGTGACCGGCACGATCTCGTCGTCGACGCGGCTGTACTACGAGACCGCCTCGCTGGGTCGCAGCAGCACGGTACCCGGCCGATGGGAAGTGCCGACCGGGGTGGCGCTGTTCCCCAAGGAGATCATGCGGTTCCCGAGGGCGTGGGTCGCCAACCGCTGCAACCTCACCCACTGGACCGAGATGCCGTCGGGTGGGCATTTCGCCGCAATGGAGGAACCGGCCCGGTTGATCGATGATGTCCGGGCTTTCTTCCGCACGGTTCGCTGACCGTCAGGCGTCAGGCCGTCAGGGGGGTCAGCACAGCGGGGCTCAGTCGGTCGGCGCCCGTCGTCGTGATCAGGTAGAAGTCCTCGATGCGGATGCCGAACTTGCCGCGCAAGTAGACGCCGGGTTCGACGGTGACGACATCGCCGACTTCCAGGACTTCGGGGCCTTCGACGCGGCGGATGAACGGGTCTTCGTGGATGACGAGGCCGACCCCGTGCCCGGTGCCGGTGGTGAAGTACTCGTCGAGGTTGGCATCGGCCAGCACCCGGCGGCAGGCATGGTCGACCTCGTGGGTCGGGCGGCCGACCGCGAGCAGGGCGACGCCGGCTTGTTGGGCGGCGTAGACCGCGGCCCACGCCTCGGCGACCTCGGCCCCCACCGGCCCGGTGGCGACCGTGCGGGTCGTGTCTGACCGATACCCGTCGATCGTCGCCCCGAAGTCGACCACGACCGGCCGTTGGCCGACGGCGACCCGGCCGGGTTCGGCATGGGCGTTCGCCCCATTCGGCCCGGCGGCGACGATCGTGTCGAATGCCGGCCCCTCGGCCCCGGTCAGGCGCATCTGGGCCTCCATCGCCACGGCGATCTCCAACTCCGTGGTGGTCGAGGTGATCGTGGCCAAGACCTGCGCCAACACGTCGGCGGCGATCGCCGCGGCCTGTCGGATGCGGGCGACCTCGCCGTCGTCCTTGCGTCGCCGGAGCCGCTCGACCATGCCCGTGGTCGGGCTGAGGCTGGTCCCGATCGATGCTTCGAGCCCCTGGCGGCGGGCCACCGTCACGCTGGCCGCCTCGAACCCGACCCGAGCCCCACGACACCGGCGGGCCAGCGCCTCCATTTGTGCCGCAGGTTGCTCGACGACCAGGTCTGTGGCGACTCCGGCGTCGGCGAGTTGGTCGGTGGCCATGAACCGGTAACGACCGTCGGTCAAGAACATCACGTCGTCGCGGCCGACCACGACGATCGCCGCCGAGCCGGTGAAGCCGGTGAGATAGCGGATGTTGGCGAGGTCGGTGATCAACAGGGCATCGACCTCGGCATCCTCGAACGCCGCTCGCAGGCGACCGAGCCGGGCGCTTCGATCGAGGCGGGGAAGCGAGCTCACCGGTCGGCGCGGGGACCGAGTGGGTCGCCGGCAACGGAGCTATCGACCGGCCGGCGTCGGCCGTACTCCTGGGCCCAATCGATGCCGTTCGTGTCGTCTTTGGCGGCGTCGCCGGCGACGTCGCGAAGGGGTTTGAGCGAGTCGCGCCGGTCGATCGACCATGGCCCGATCGTCAAGGAGAGGTACGAGATGCCACCCGACAACATCGGCACCCAGTATTGCGAGATGCGGTAAATGATGACGCCGAGGGTTGCGGTGTTCTTGGTGATGCTGAAGCCGACCAGCGTCGGGATGAGCACGCCTTCGATGATGCCGAGACCACCGGGGAGGACCGGAATGACGGCCAGCAGGTTGGCGAGGCAGAAGGCGACAAGCAGCCCGTCGAGGGGCGCGGTATCGCCCAGCGAGCGCAGGAAGACCCACAGCGCGGCGGCGTCGAGCAGCCAGTTGGCGACGGCCCATGAGATGACCTTGGTCAGCAGTCGGCGATCGTGGAGTAGCTCGCGGACCCGGCTGGCCACGTGGCGGATGATCTCGACGGCCTTGTCGGGGCTGAACTTCAACCGGCCGGCGATGGCTCGCACAATGCGTTCGGCTCGAGCTTGGCCCCGCAGTAGACCGACTACCAGTGCGGCGGCCAGCCCGATCAACGTCACCCCGACCATCGCCGCCAGCCCGTAGAACGGGTTGACCCCGCGGATCGGGATGGAGATGAGCAAGGCAATGAGGAAGAGCAGGTTGAGGACAACCGCCGAGCCCAGGCCGACGGTCGCCAGGGCGAAGCCGGCGTCGGTGCCCTGCACTCCCGCCAGCGTCAATAGCCGGTAGCCGAGGGCATTTCCGGCTGCGCTGCCCGCCGGAACGATCGATGACACCGCCTTCGTGGACAGTTGGATACGGAATAGCCGGGCCAGCGAGATGACCCGCCGCGGCAGAGCCGCGTGAGTGAGCACCGAGTACGCGACGAGCGCGGCGCCCTCGAGGGCGAAACCGACCACGACCAACACTGGATTGATGTCGCGCAGGTTCTCGATCGCCGCACGCGTTCCGGGAATCTGGGGAAGCACGAAGAAGTAGATGACGAACAGTGCCACCATGACTTTGAACGTGCCTCTGACCACCGGCCACGGAACGCGGCGGTGCAGGGCGGCACCACTTTCCAGGCGCGTAGGCGGAGCCGGCACATCTGCCATCCCCCATTGCTAGCCGATTTTGCTGCTTTGATCGAGTACTACTTCGACCGAGCGTGGGAAGCGCCAGGTGCTACCCGCTGCGCAGCGGTCGTCGGAAAGCAGCTGATCACCTGGTCGAGCCAGGAATCGTAGGAGGGACTCAGCTCGCTCGGGGACTTTCCCAGCCGCACGATCACGAGGTCTCGTTCGGGGGAGACGACGGTGCGCTGCCCCTCGTAGCCGCTGGCGAAAAACGTCGAACGGCTATGCCGCCACAACCACCACTGAGCGCCGTAGCCATGGGTTTCGTGGGCCGGAAGCGGAGCGGTGATCGGGGTTCGAGCGTGGTCAACCCACCCGGCGGGGAGCAACTGGCGGTCACCCCAGCGGCCGTCGCGCAGATAGAGGTAGCCGAACCGGGCGAAGTCCAGGGCGCTCGCATAGACGTACGACGACCCGACAAAGGTGCCGGCCGTGTCGAACTTGGGTGTTGCACTGGCCATCCCCAGCGGGTCGAACAGCCGGCGCTGAAGGAACTCGATCATGCCCGCCTGCCCGCCGCCGACGAGGTCACCAACGATGCGGGCGATGATGTTGGTCGTTCCGCTGGCGTAGTTCCACACCGTGCCCGGCTGGTGGTCGAGGGGAAGGTCAGCCGCGTATCGAGCGTGATCGTCGATGCCCGCGCCGAACAGCATTTCGATGACATGCGAAATCCCGGCGTCGACGTAGTCCTCGACGAAGTGCAGTCCGCTCGACATGTTCAACAGTTGCTGCATCGTGATCTGGCGGCGGTCGTCGTTGGCCCAAGCGGCCACCGGGACCGGAGCATCCAGGTCGATCAACCCGTCGCCGACGAGCAGGCCGACGGCGGCATGGGTGATGCTCTTGGCCATCGACCACGAGATGAGCGTGGAGTCGCGATCGGTGTCGGGTCCGTAGGCCTCGGCCACTAGTCGACCGCGATGGATGGCGGCGACGGCCAGGGTCAAGCCGAGTTCCGGTGGTTGGGCGAGGGCAGCATCGATCAGCCACTGCAGTCGGTCGGCATTGACATCGCCGGTGGGTTCGGCGCCGGGCCACTCGATGGTCGGCCAGGGAAGGTCATCGGGCTGGGCCGGGAATGCTGACGGGATCACAGGTCGAGACGGTAACCCGGCGCGGGGCCGGCGGAGGGGGCGGCCCGCTGGGGAATCAGTCTCGGTCGACCCACTTGGCCGGTAGTTCACCGATCGGGGTGAGCGCCTGCTCGATGGCGTCCTCGACCGTGGTGGCCCGGCGGGCGAGTGCGCGATGTTCCGCCCTCACGAATCCGGCGTCAGTCATCGTGTCGAGGGCGACGAACATCGCGTCCCAAAAGCCGTCGATGTCGAGCAGGACAACCGGGGTTTGGATGAGACCGAGCTGCACCCAGGTCAGCGCCTCGAAGGTCTCGTCGAGCGTCCCGAACCCGCCGGGCAGGGTGATGATCCCATCGGCCAGCGCGTTCATCATCGCCTTGCGTTGATGCATCGTCGTCACGATGTGGAGTTCGCTCAATCCGCGGTGGACGACCTCCCGATCGGCCAGCTGCTCAGTGATCACCCCGGTGACGTGACCGCCGGTGGCCAAGCAGGCATCGGCGACGGTGCCCATTAACCCCACGTTGCCGCCTCCGTAGACCAGCGCAATGCCGCGGCGGCCCAACTCGGCCCCGAGCGCGGCGGCAATCTCGCCGTACTTCGGGTGACTTCCGTGGTTGGCCGCCATGAAGACGGCAAGACGAGGGCTGGTTCCGCCGGGCACGAGGTGATCATTGCACGCGCCGACCGGCTTTCGACGACGAAATGGCGACCGATTGAGGTGTTCCACGACCCGAATCGGTCGCCAGAACGGCGGAGGGATCGCCAACGGATCTCTCGCCGTCGCTGACCCATCGGTAGGTTTGAGAGATGGCGAACGCTTCCTCCCCTGTCGTGCCCGCTCCCGATCTGACCGCTGCTGCGGCTGCCATCGAATTGGCCGAGAGCGCGGTTCACCGCGGCATCCGCCACTTGGCCGAGCTGGGTGGCCCCGACGTGAACCAGGTACTCGCATACGACGTTGCCCATGCCGCCTCGGCGATGGCGACCGCCCGCTCGATGCTCGATTACGGCGCCAAGGGCACGACTGAAGCGGCGTTGACCTGCGCGTTTGTCGCCGACGCATTCCGCGATCTGGTCGCCAAGCTAATCGGTCGCGAGGAGTTGTGGGACGTCAATCCGGCCGACCTTGCCGGGGCGCACGACTTCGTCGTGGCCTACAGCGATCCGGGCTTTGTGGCATCGCTGGCGATGACCCCCGGCCCGCGGCACCTCGACCCCGACTACGAGATGGTTGCCGACACGTTCAAGGCGTTCGCCGACAAGGAGATCAAGCCGCAGGCCGAGCACGTGCATCGCCACAACGGTGACGTACCCGAGTCGATCATCGCCGGGTTGGCCGATCTGGGAGCGTTCGGGCTGTCGGTGCCCGCCGAGTACGGCGGCTACAACGAGGGCGGCCTGGGGGAGTACACGGCGATGGTCATCGCCACCGAGGAGCTGTCACGCGGTTCGCTGGGGATCGGCGGCTCGTTGATCACCCGCCCCGAGATCCTCACCCGCGCCCTGGTCAAAGGCGGCACCGAGGAGCAGAAGCACTACTGGCTGCCGCGCTTGGCGACCGCAGAGACGATGGTTGCCGTTGCGGTGACCGAGCCCGACTACGGCTCCGACGTGGCCGGGGTCAAGGTGACGGCGACCGCCGCCGCAGGCCCTGGCGGCGAGCCAGGGTATGTGATCAACGGCGTCAAGACTTGGTGCACCTTCGCGGCGCGCGCCGATGTGTTGATGCTGCTGGCCCGTACCGATCCCGATCGTTCCAAAACCCACCGGGGACTGTCCGGGTTCATCGTGCCCAAGCCCCAGGGCGAGGCCCACGGCTTCCAGTTCACCCAAGATGCCGGGGGCAAGATGGAGGGTCGCCCGATCGACACCATCGGTTACCGCGGCATGCACTCCTACGAGATCGCCCTTGAGGACTGGTGGGTGCCGGCGGCCAACCTGATCGGCGAGGAGGCCGGCCTCGGCAAGGGCTTTTACTACCAGATGGAAGGCTTCGAGAACGGCCGGCTGCAGACCGCGGCGCGGGCCGTCGGCGTGATGCAGGCCGCCTACGAGGCCGCCGTAGAATACGCCCAGAACCGGGTGGTGTTCGGCCACAGCATCGGCGACTACCAGCTCACCCAGGTGAAGCTCGGGCGGATGGCGGTGTTGATTCAGGCCGGTCGCCAATTCATGTACCAAGTCGCAATCATGATGGCCAAGGGCGAGGGCGCCACCGAGGCGTCGATGGTCAAGGCATACGTCTGTAAGGCCGCTGAATGGGTGACCCGCGAGGCGATGCAGATCCACGGGGGCATGGGCTACGCCGAGGAGTTCGCGGTCAGCCGGCTGTTCGTCGATGCCCGCGTGCTGTCGATCTTCGAAGGCGCCGATGAGACCTTGTGCCTCAAGGTGATCGCCCGCCGGCTCACCGCGCCATGATGTTCACAGTGGGCGTGAAGATCGAGCCCCACTGATGACTAGCTGAAACGGGTGTGATCGGGCTGTTCGATGGGCAGGCCGGCGGCCTTCCACGCCATCACGCCGCCGACCAGGTCTGTCGCGTGGTGGAAGCCGAGTTGCTGCAGACTGGCGGCCGCCAGACTTGAGCTGTAGCCCTCGTTGCAGACCGTGACCAGGCATTGCTCGAATCCGACGATGCGTTCGTGGGAGTAGCCAGACGTCGGATCACACATCCATTCGAGCGTGGTGCGAGGCATGTGAATCGACCCGGGGATGACGCCGAAGCGTTCGCGGTCGGTCGGCGTTCGGGTGTCGAGTACGACGGCTCGATCGTTGGTCAACAGCTCGGCGAGCTGGTCCGGCGACAAGCGCTCCAGACTGTGGCGAGCGTTGGCAACAAGATCGTGAATCGTGAGTCGAGACGTTCGTCGGTGAAAGATCGCCAGCGATGCCGACTCGGTCAATCGATCATCGACGAGCTTCAAGCCGCAGACGTGCGCATGGTGGAGGTAGGGATCTCGATTGACCGGAAACAGGGCGATGACCTGGGCCGCTGGTTGAAGGTGGGCAACCACGCTGTGGACGGCAAGGCGGTGCTCATGGGTTGGAAGGGTGTCGAAAAAACCGGGTCCGAACACTGCCAGGTCGAACCGCTCGGGGAGCTGAATCCGGGCGATCGCCTGCTGAGGGACGACGTTCCAGGTCGGAATCGACGGGACGAGGCCGCCGATCAACATCGATGTGACGTCGGCCGACTCGGCACCGAGGGCCATCAACGCGCGGCCGACTGACGTCATCGGATCACGTCAGTAGCTGCTTCGTGCACACTGACGGCGTAGCTCGCGTCGCCCACAACGAACGGGTTGCCCTCCCATGTGGAGAACCGTGCGCGGAGTTCCAGGCCGGCTGCCGTACAAGCCCGGTCGTATTCGGCCACGGTGATCGCGTCACGACGCCGTTCGAGGCTGAAGCCGGTGATCAGCCGGCCTGCCTCGGCAAGGTGGGCGGCGCATCGGGCGACGATAGGGCCGCGGGCCACCGGGTCGCAGAAGATCATGACGTTGCCTGGCATCGCCACGACGTCGAACACGCGGCCGAGATCGAGAACCGCCAGGTCGGCGGTGACCCACGGGACCTGCGGAGCCTTCGCCCGGGCCGCGACCAGCATGTCGTCGTCGAGATCGACGCCAACGACGTCGATACCGCGGCGGGCCAGTTCGATGGCGACGCGACCGGTGCCGCAGCCAGCATCGAGGACCGAGGCGGGCTGCAGCGCGGTGATGAAATCGGCCTCGCCGTGCACGGCGGCGCCGTTGGCGTCCATCTCGGTGAATCGACGTTCGTAGGCGTCGATACTCAGCGCCGCCCGCCACTCGGCCCAGCGGGTTGACACGTTGGCACCGGGGCGTTCGACGTCAGACATCACACCAGAGTCTGCCCATCCGGCACTGCCGTTACAGCGACCTTCAGACCCAGGCGAGGAGGTCGTGGACGGAGTGGATGCGTTCGTGGTCGAAGTCGGCGTAGTCGTCATAAGGATCGAGGTGAAGCGGGATCAGTCCCGCCGCGGCCGCGCCGGCCACGTCGTTGATGAACGAGTCACCGATGTACGCAACCCGGGCCGGGTCTGGATCACCGAGCGCGGCCAACGCGGGGGTAAAGATCGCCGGGTTGGGTTTGGCAACTCCGACGACCTCGGAATCGATGACGCAGACCATCTGCACCCCGGCCCCGGCCCCGACCTGGCAGACACCCTCGTAGCGCAGCGTGTGCTCGACTTGGCCGTTGGCATTCGACACCACGCCCATCGGCACGCCGAGCCCGCGAAGCTGCCACAGCGCCCCCATTGACTCCTCGATGCGAAACCGCCACATGATCGGACTCCAGATGCGGCCCATCGCCGTTGTCGCGTCGTCGAGATGGTCGTCGGCGACGCCGATCGATGATGCGTACGTCCGGCGATACAGCGTCCAATCGACGCTTTCCAGATGGCCGGCACCTTCGGTGAGCACCAAGCGTTCGAGCGTGGAAAGGGCCAGGTGGTGGGCTCGGTGAAACACCTGGATCGGTCGTGGCCCGGCCCACTGGTCGAGGGCCGCACCGACCGCCATCGGGTCGGGCATGATCAGCACCCCGCCCGCGTCGAAAAGGATGGCGTCGAACCGCTTGGATGTCATGTCGCTGGGCGAGTGCTCAGGCCGATGACCGCTGGAGCCCGGCTCGCTCGCCGCGGGAGATGAACTTGAGCGCCATCTTGCGGCTCGCCTCGTCGATCATCTCGTCACCGAACATCACCGCACCCTTGCCTTCGCCAACTCGTGGCGGTTTCGTAGGCATCGAGGATCTGATGGGCCTTGTCGAACTGCTCCTGGGTGGGCGAGAACACCTCGTTGAGGATCGTCACCTGGTCGGGGTGCAGCGCCCACTTGCCGTCGTAGCCGAGGGTACGGGTGCGCTGGCAGTAGTCGCGGAAGCCATCGGGGTCGCGGATGTACAGGTACGGCCCGTCGATGACCTGGATGCCGTTCGCCCGCCCGGCCATCAGGATCTTCGAGAACACGTAGTGGAAGTGGTCGCCCGGGTACTGCGGGATCTGCACGCCGCCGGTGAGCACGGGCATCTCCATGCTCGGCCGCAAAGTCGGCCGGCCCGAAGATGATCGTTTCCAAGCGAGGCGATGCAGCACAGATCTCCTCGACGTTGATCAGGCCCCGAGCGGTCTCGATCTGGGCCTCGATGCCGATATGGCCGATCGGCAGCCCGGCGGCGATTTCCACCTGACGCAGCAGCATGTCGGTGGCCTTGACCTGGTCGGCCGACTCGACCTTGGGAAGCATGATCTCGTCGAGTCGGGTCGCCGGCGTTGCCGACGACTTCGAGGATGTCGTAGGCCGTCCACTTCGTCGACCAGTCGTTGACCCGGACGCAGAGCACCTTGTCGCCCCAATCCTGATCGCGGATGGCGGTGACGATCTTGCCGCGGGCGGCCTCCTTCTCCGACGGGGCGCACGCGTCCTCCAAGTCGAGAAAGACCATGTCAGCGGGGATGCCTGGGCCCTTGCCCATCATCTTTTCCGACGATCCGGGGATCGAGAGACAGGACCGACGAGGGAGTTCACGAGAGCGTGCCGACATCGCCTCAGATTACGTGTCGCCTCGGCCGTCGACCCAGCCAGCCTGACCGTCGTAGTGTGTGACTTATGGTGCAGGTGCGAGGAATTCATCACGTTTCGATCAATGTCGACAACCTGGCCGACGCCCTCGACTTCTACGTCGACAAGCTGGGCTTCTCGTGCCTCGATCGCCCCGACTTCGGGTTCCCCGGAGCGTGGTTGTCGACCGGGGCGCATCAGGTACACCTCATGGAAGTCGTCGGCGAACCCCGCAGCACGATGCAGCACTGGGCGTTCGAAGTGTCCGATCTCGACGCGGCGGTTGCCGAACTCGATGCTGCGGGCGTGCCATATCGATTGTCGAACTCGACCGAGGGTGGTCGGCGACGCCAGGCGTTTCTGCGGGATCCATCCGACAACGTGATCGAACTGCAGGCCGGTTAGCCGTGAGTGGGCCGGGTTCGTCGGGCGGGTTCCGAGCTTGGTTGCGAGGCGACAACGTCCGCCGGACCCCCCGTGACGACGAGATGGTCGAGGTGGCCTGGCTGCCGTTGTGGCAGGCGCAGTTGGTGTCGCACGGGATGTGGGAACGAGGAATTCCCAACGCCATGTCGGAGGACCACACCTCACACCTGCGCGGCGCGGCGCGCTTTTCTATGGGCCGGATCTTCGTGCTCGGCATCCGTTACGACGCGGCAGTGGCTGCTGCCACGGAGTTGATCGGCGACGAACCCATCACCCAACACCGCTGAGCTTGCTGGCTCGGCCTGCGGTGCTCCCAGTCGGACCCGTTCGCCGGGTCTGGACCGGCTCTGGTGAATCGCCAGGCCTGGCCCGGCTCTGGTGAGAAGTAGCGGCACTTCATGCAGTTTCTGGCGATCTTTTGGCGTTACTTCGTGGTCCAGGTCGCGTGAGGCCGAGGTCTCGGGCGCGCTGGTTGACCAGTTGCTCAATCGTCCGGCGGGTCTGATTCGGTCGTTCGCTGACGTCCTGGTACCCGAAGTACTTCACATCCCAGCCCGCTAACGAGGCTCGGATATCGCGCCGCTCGTCGGCTGCCTCGCGGTGGGCTCCCGTGTGGAACGCCCTGCTGTGGGCTTCGATCGCCAGTCTGACCTGTGGAAATGCCAGGTCGAAGCGAGCGATGAACAGACCTCGCTGATCACGCAGTTCATATTGAGCGAAGACGGGCGGTAGACGCGGCGAGCGACAGCATTCCTCGAGCAGTCGCTCGAACCAGGAGTCGCGCACCCGACCACGTTGACGACGCCGCTTGACCTCGGCAAGGACCAAGCCGGTGCCGCGTTGGCCGGGCCGATGCAACCGCTGAGCGGTCTGCTCCAGCCAGGTCAGGCTGTGGCCGCGCCGCTCGAAGCCGTCGACCTGTTCCATGAACGCGGCGGCCCGATGGGAGGCGAGCGTGCCCGGTGGACCGGACGCCACGACGATGGCGATGCGTTGGAGCGGCGTGTCGGGCGAGCCGTGGACCACCAGGGTGCCGCGGCCGACTTCGCGCAGCACGCCGGCCTGTTTGAGGCGTCGAATCGACGCGGGACCGAGGTCCGATTCGGCAGCCTGGCGTCGTGTCAGAACGGCGTGGTAGGAGGCTGCGACGTCACCAGCGCCGTCCAAACGGACAAGCGGGGGCACGGGCTGAGTCTACGAACGGCTCGCCTATCCCGCGGAAGTAGCGCCACAAAATGCGCTTCTGGCCATGTTCTGGCGTAACTTCCCGGTCGAGCGCGGCCCGTCTACCGCTCAGATCGTGTGAGCGCTGGTGACGAGAGTTTTCATCTCGCGCACGGCTTGTTGCCAGCCGACGAAGATGGCGTGGGCGACGATCGCGTGGCCGATGTTCAGCTCCTTGACCAGCGGCAACGCCGCAACCCGCTGGACGTTGTGATAGTTCAACCCGTGACCGGCGTTGACGCGTAACCCCAGTTCATGGGCATGTTCAACGGCCATCGCCACCTTCTTGAGTTCCAAGGTGGCCTCGGCATCGGAGGTCGCCTCGGCGTACTGGCCGGTATGAATCTCGACGGCGTAGGCCCCGAACGACTTGGCCGCCGAGATCTGCTCCAGGTCGGGTCCGATGAACAACGACACCCGGATTCCGGCATCCTGCAGGGCCGTCACGGCGTCGCGGACTCTGTCGGCGCCGGCGACGACATCGAGTCCGCCTTCAGTCGTCCGCTCCTCGCGACGTTCGGGGACGAGACAGACATCCTCGGGTCGGGTGCGTAGGGCGATGTCGACCATCTCGTCGGTGACCGCGTGCTCCAGGTTCATGCGGGTCGTCAGCACCTCGCGGAGGATCTCGATATCGCGATCCTGAATGTGGCGGCGATCCTCCCGCAGGTGGATCGTGATCGCATCGGCCCCGGCCGTCTCGGCCAAGAGCGCCGCTTGCACGACGCTCGGGTACTTCGTCCCCCGAGCCTGACGAATCGTCGCAATGTGGTCGATGTTCACGCCAAGCTGGATCATCTCCCCAGCGTAGAACGCCTGGGTGAGCGGAGCGAGGGGAATGTGGCGGTGAGACTGGTGGTGTCGATAGTGGTGGTGTTGGTCTCTGTCTGCAGGACTAGGCCGCTCGACAACCGATGACCGTCCTCCGGCCAGACGCCTCGGCATCGCTGACGCGGTCTGATGATCGGGTGCTCACCGACCGCCGGTGACGCACGCAGCTACTGAGGAGTTCGCCATGACATCACCAGCTCGGGTCGTCCGTGCCCATTCGTTTGCCGTCTTCGCCGCCCTGGCCTGCCTGATCGGCTGGATCCAGTTTCCGCTCAGTTGGTTCGGCGTCGGATCGGCGCCCGATCAGATCCCCCTCGGCCCGCTCGTCGCGGCCCTGATCGTGACGTCGATACAGGGCCGTGACGCTCGGCGGGCCTGGTGGCTCACCATCCGATCGGTGCGCATTCCCCGCCGCTGGCTGGCCGTCGTCACCCTCGTCCCGATTGCCGTCCATGTGGCGATCGTGCTGGTCAACCATGTTTTCGGAGCTCCGCTGCCGACATCGGCGCAGCTCGCCGACTGGCCAAACATTCCGGTCGTGTTCTTGGCGATGCTCGTACTCGTCGGCCTCGGCGAGGAGGCCGGCTGGATGGCGTTCGCCGGCCCGTTGCTGCTCAAGAACCACGGCTTGTTCAAGACGTGGCTGCTGCTCGGCGGGGTCCGTACCTTCTGGCACCTGCCGCTGATGCTCACCGGCGACATGCCGTGGTTCATGGGCATCGCCGGGAACCTCGGGTTCCAGCTGTTGATGCTGATCGTGATGCAGCGGAGCAACGGGAACTGGTCGCAGGTCGCCGTGTGGCACGCGATGCTCAATGCCTTCGGTGGAGCGTTCTTCTTCGGCATGGTCACCGGCAACGACAACCTGAGGTTGGGAGTGCTCCTCGGCGTGGCCTATGCGGCCCTGGGCATCGTCGCCGCTGGGCTGCACGCCCGGTCGGCTCGACGTCTCTGTCGCCTGGGGGATGGGTCGTCATCCGCCAGGCAGACGCCCGGAGTCGTTGCAGGGCGTACGGTCCATGCGTGAGTCATCCCCCTGCCGCCACAACCGCCGGCTCCCGTTCGCCGGTCGGATGGCGTCTGCCGGCGTTCGACATGCTGCTTGCCACCGCCTGGCTCGTGGTCGGACTGCTGCAGATCTTCCTGCCCCGGGCGGGACTGTGGGAGGACATCGGGGTCGGGTCGTATCGACCGGCCAACGTCGGAACCTGGATCGTGACGCTGGTGCTTTGCGCCACGTTGGCGGTCCGTCGCCGGGTGCCGACCGTTGCCTTCTGTGTCGGAGTGGCGGCGCTGACGGCGATGGTGCTCGCCGACTACCTGCTCGGTCTGCTGCCGTTTATCTGCTGGATCCTGATCTACACCGTCGGGACCCGGGCATCGTCCCGGCAGTGCGTCGTGGCGTTCGCCGTGACGGTCGGGGCGTTGTGGCTCACCTGGTACAGCGACTACCCGGGCTTCGACGGAAACTCGGTGGCTCGCAACATCGGGTTCTTCGGGGTGTCACTGTTGGCCGGTCGGTTTGTGGCGACGAGCCGACGTAGCTCGGCTGCGCTCGTCGAAATGGCCGAGCAGCGCAGCGTCATGGCGACCCAACGAGCCCACTCGGCCGTGGTCGAAGAGCGCCTGCGGCTCGCCCAGGAGCTGCACGACATCGTCGCCCACTCGATGAGCGTGATCTCGGTGCAGGCGGCGATGGGCTCGGCGGCCTTCGACACCCAGCCCCACCAAACCCGCCGGGCCCTGGCCAACATCGAGCGGACGAGCAGCGACACGTTGCGGGAATTGCGTGGCCTGGTCGGCGTGCTCCGCCAGGACGACGGCACCCGAGCCGCCCTCAGCCCCGCCCCGTCGCTGCGGGAGGTCGGCATCTTGACCGGCAATGTCGAAGCGGCAGGGGTGGTGACCACGCTGGTCACCGACGGACCGTTGCTGCTGCCGGCCGGGGTCGACGCGTTCGGCTACCGCATTGTGCAGGAGGCGCTGACCAACGTGCTCAAACACGCCGGTGCCTCCAAGGTTGACATCGAGATCCACGACTCGGGCTCGGCGGTATCCCTGCTGGTCCGTGACAACGGTGGGGGCGCGAGCGCGCCGACATCTGGAGAATCCGAAGGCCACGGAATCGTCGGGATGCGGGAACGGGTGGCGACATTCGGCGGCACATTGCACGCCGGCCCCGCCCCGGGCGGCGGCTTCGAGGTGGCCGCAACCCTGCCGTACCTGTCGCTCCTCGATTCCCCGGCACCAGCCGCGTTCGCCAATGGGTCGGTGGCATCGTGATCCGGGTGCTGGTCGTCGACGACCAGGAGCTGGTGTGCGATGGGTTCTCGGTGCTGCTCTCGTTGTGTGACGACATCGACGTCGTCGGTCAGGCCGCCAATGGCGTCGAGGCCGTGTCGCTGGCGATCAGCGAGCGGCCCGATGTGGTGCTGATGGACATCCGCATGCCCGAGATGGACGGTCTGGAAGCCACCCGCCGGCTGGCCGCCGACACCCGCACGGCGGCCTGTCGGGTGCTGATCCTGACCACCTTCGATCTCGACGAGTACGTCTTCGAGGCGTTACGGCTCGGGGCGTCGGGGTTCCTGCTGAAGGACACTCGCCGCGAACAACTGGTCGAGGCCGTGCGGGTCGTCGCCCGCGGCGACGCCCTGTTGGCGCCGAATGTGACCAAGCGGCTGATCGCCGAGTTCGCCCACCAACCGGCGCTCGACGCCCGCCAGGTCCGCTTGCTCGATGCCGTGACCGACCGCGAGCGCGAGGTGCTGTTGGCCGTCGCCCGCGGCGAGTCGAACGCCGACATCGCCACCGGCCTGTTCATGGGCGCCGGAACCGTCAAAACCCACGTCAGCCACCTGCTCACCAAGATCGGCGTCCGCGACCGGGCCCAACTGGTGATGTTCGCCTACGAGTCCGGCCTCGTCCACCCCGGCACCACCCCGACTCCGCGGTAGGCGAGGGGTTTCAGAAGACCGAGTTGCGCAGGAGTTCGGGGGCGACTGGGCACTCGGGCTCGGTGGCGTCGCCGGGGGCTTCGAAGAGACCGTTGGGGCCGATGACGTGGGAGAAGGTGGCCAACGGCACGATTTCCTCGTCGAGTTCCCAGGGCAGGTCGGCGGCGGAGAGGCGCTCCATCATCGTGGTCCACATGGCCATCGGCAGGCGTCGCCCACGGCCGGCGACCAGCCACACCGGGATCTCGCTGCAGTACGCCACGGCGGCCGCGGCCCGGGAGCCGGCGGGGGCGATCACCCCGTCGCAGCCGACGGCCGAGGCTTCGATCACGACCAGGTCGGCCGACGCGGCGGCGGCCCCGAGGCCTCCCGTCGGGACCTGTTCCACGTCGACATCGGCGCGCTGTAGACGACGAACGAAGCCGTCGGACTCAGCGCCGTCGATGGCGAGTACCCGCACGTCGCCCCGTCGGACCAAGGCGTCGGTCACCAGATCGGGCCAGCCCACCACACAAATCAGACCGTCGGCGGGCAAGTGTTCGATCAACATCTCTTCGGTTGGATCCTCGTCGATCTGACGGGCGAGCAGCGACGCCTCACGCATCGGTTCGGCCGCGGTGAGGATGCGGGCGCACAGCCACCAGATAGGCGCTGACGTGGGGTTATGTTCCACGATTCGGCGACAGGCGGTCACCAGCCCCGATGGATCGAGGCCCAAACCGTGCAGCGCCGAGGCTGTCTCTCGGACCATCACCCGCTGATCGGCACCCGACGCACGTGCCACATATCGCAGGCGTTCGATCGGATGCATTCCGCCACGCTAGCGATGCCGCGCTACCGTCGCATCTCGTGGTTACGAATCCCGCGCCCGATACGGTGCTCACTCCTCTCGGCGGCGACGCTCGCCCCTTGAAGGAGTGGCTGACGACCTTCCATCTCGCCTCCGTGGTGCTCGACCCGTATACCAACGAGAGTTCGTGGGTGCTCGATACGGCGACCCGCATCTTGGCTGGGTTTCGCGGTGCCGCGGTGCGGGTCAACTTGCTGGTGACCTGCGGGGCCGACGACGCCCGCGCCTACCTCGGCCCGCTCGCCGATGAGTTCCTCGTGTTCTGCGATCCCGATCGCTCGGCGGTCAAGGCGCTGGGCCTCACGGCGTTGCCGGCGTTTGTGTTCCTGCGGATCGATGGCACGGTCGCCGCGTCGGCCGAGGGCTGGAACCCCAACACGTGGCGTACGGTCGCCGAGGAAATCGCTTCCACCACATCGTGGACCAAGCCGACCATCCCGATGGCCGGCGACCCCGGTGCCTTCTCCGGCACCCCTGCCTTCGTCTGACGCGGTCAACACGATGAAGATCGGGGTCCAGCTCCCGGAAGTGGAGTGGGAAGTCCCGTTTCCCGAGCTGATCGAGATGGCCCGCGCTGCGGAGGCCGTCGGATTCGACTCGATCTGGGTGGGCGACCATTTGCTGTATGACCTGCCGGTCGGTCCGCGGGGCCCGTGGGAAGCCTGGACGACGCTCGCCGCGCTCGCCGCGGTCACCGAGCGCGTCGAGCTGGGCCCATTGGTCGCGTCGGCCGGATTCCATGAGCCGACGATGCTGGCCAAGCAGGCGGCGACGGTCGATGCGATCTCCCAGGGTCGGCTGATCGTCGGACTCGGCGCAGGCTGGAACGAGCGCGAATACCGGGCCTTCGGGTTCCCCTTCGATCACCGGGTCAGTCGCTTCGATGAGGCGTTCACGATCATCCGCTCGCTGCTGCGTGACGGCGAGTGCGACTTGCACGGCACCTACTACGACATCGACTCGTGTGTGCTCCATCCGCGCCCGCATCGCCCGGGTGGCCCGCCGTTGATGGTCGGGTCGATCCGGCCGCGGATGCTGTCGATTGCCCTGCCCCATGTCGATGCATGGAACGTGTGGTGGAGCGATTTCGGGAACACCCCCGAGGGCTTTGCCGTCGTCAAGGCCCGCGTCGACGAGGCGATCGCCGGGGTTGGCCGGCTGCCCGGCGACGTCGAGGCGACGTGCGCGGTGCATGTGCGGCTACCAGGCGGAGCTGGCCGCCAAATGGGGAACGATGGGGCCAAAGGGATCGAGCCGATCCAAGGCTCGGTGTCCGAGATTGCCGATCAACTCCGCCGGTTCGCCGCAGTGGGGGTGTCGCACATCCAACTCGTCGTCGACCCGATCACCCGCGCCTCGATCGAAACTCTCGCCGACGTCCTCACGCTGATCGAATCGGCGAACTGAGCCCGGCTTCCCGGCGCCCGGCTTCCCGGCGCCCGTTGCAGTTTGCCCGTCGGCTGCTGCCCTGCTCCAAGCACCGCCACCAGACACCAAATTGGAGCGCGGTCGCGCTCCACGCGTGATGGCACGCCAATTTGGAGTCAGGTCGCGGTCTGCGCGTGATGGCGCTCCCCACATCGTGACGATTGCCCCCAGATCGAGGAGATTGGCCTCGGCGATGCGTGATGCCTGGCGGGCCGAGAGGGTTCAGTGGCGTTTGGCGGTGGCCAGACCCGAGAGTCGGCGCATGGCCGATCGGGGGATGAAGCGCGTGCCGCTGACTACGCCCTTGTACGCCAACCCCGGAATCGACGTGGCCCGACCGCGGGCACATGCATCGAGGCCATCGCCGGCGACCTGCTCGGCGGTCAGCCAGGCGAACGACGGATAACGCGCCGCGAATTCCTCTCCGCTCGAGACCGACTGGAATTCGGTGCGGGTCAGCCCGGGGCACAGGTTGGTGACCTTCACCCCCGACGACCGCAACTCCTCGTGAAGCGCCTCGGTCAGGCTGGTCACGTATGCCTTGGTGGCTGCGTAGACGGCCAGGCCGGGCCCCGGTTGGAAGCTGGCGACCGACGACACATTGAGGATCCAGCCGCGCCGGCGTTCGACCATCACTTCGGCGGCGGCTCGGCTGAGCCGGGTCAGCGCGGTGATGTTCAGGCTGATCTCGTCGGCCAATCGGTCGGGGTCGAGGGTGTGAAACGCCCCCGAAGTTCCGAATCCGGCGTTGTTGACCAGCAGGTCGACGGGTTGTGAGACATCGGCCAGCCGATCGGCGGCGACGCGGACTCCGGCGGGGTCGAGCAAGTCGGCTGAGAGGACTTCGACATTCGGCAGCTCACCGGCCAACGCCTTCAGCCGCTCGGTGCGCCGGGCGACGACGATCGTGTGCACCCCATCGGCCGCCAGCATCCGAGCCATCGCCTCCCCGATTCCCGATGAGGCCCCGGTCACCATTGCGCTACGAAATGGATACTTCGACATCCACGCACTGTACGGCCGTCGTTGCCCCCCCGCCCCGCCCACGTTCGATGATCGGATCTCGATGCCCGCGATCAGGGGTAGTTGAGATGCGGCCAATGGTTTCTCGCGGCCGTAGAAGCGTACGATCGGCGGCCGTGTCTTCCAGTCGAGTGATTGCTGCTGCGTTGGCCGATTCCGTGTTGCGCCGCGGCGCGGATCGGGTGTTCGGAATTCCGGGCGGAGGGTCGAACCTCGACGTGATCGGGGCGTGCGCCGATCGAGGGGTGCCGTTCGTGTTGGCTCACGCCGAGACTCCGGCGGCGATCATGGCCGCGACGTACGGATTCGCCACGGGCCGGCCGGCGTTGGTCGTCGCCACCCGCGGTCCGGGCTGCGCGGCGAGTGTCAACGGCGCGGCCCAGGCCACGCTCGACCGGTTCCCGCTTGTCATCTGCACCGACGGCGTCAACGCTGCCGACACCCGGCGGGTTGGGCATCAGTTGCTGGACCAGGTCGGTCTGATGGCCCCGGTGACCAAGTGGAGCGGCGTCCTCGGCTCTGGTGACCCCACCCGCGTGGCCGAAGCGGCATTCGAATTGGCCGGGGCAGCCCCGGCCGGGGCGGTGCATTTGACGATCGATCCGACCACGTCTGAGAGCCGGTGTCCGGTGTCGACGATGGAGGTGGTCTCCGACGAGTACGCGTTGGAGCGGGCGGCGGCTGCCAGTCGCCGCGGCGCGGCGGCCGGTCGTGATCGTCGGGAACGCTGCCCACGGGTGGGCCGACGACATCGATAAGGCGCTGGTCCACCTCGGCTGCCCGGTGTTGGCGACCTACCAGGGTGTCGGCATTTTCGACGACGAGGCGCAATTCGCCGGGCTGTACACCGGGGGCGCCATCGAGCAGCCTCTGCTTGACGACGCTGACCTGATCATCGCCGTCGGTCTCGACCCGGTCGAGCCGATGCCGACCCAGTGGCGCACCGCCGCCCCGGTCGTGTCGCTTTCGGCGACCCCGCTCGACCATCGCTACTGGCCCGAGTACATCGATTTGGTCGGCTCGATCGGCCCGATTCTGCGCCGCATCACCCACGGAGCGCCCGCTGCCGCATGGCCCGCCGATGAGGGGCGTCGTCGGCTCGATCAGGCCCTGGCGGCAATGCGTCCACCCGACCAGGGAACCTTCGGCCCGGTCGATGTCGTCGAGGCCGCCATCGACTCGGCCCCGGTCGGAACGCTGGCCACCGTCGATGCCGGGGCGCACTTTCTGGCGGTGATGCCGTGGTGGCGGGCCCGTGAGCCGAAGGGTCTGCTGATCTCGAATGGCCTGGCCACGATGGGTTTTTCGCTCCCTGCGGCGATTGGGTTATCGCTGGCCAGGCCCGGGCGACCGGTCGTCGCATTCACCGGTGACGGCGGGTTGTCGATGGTGCTCGGCGAGTTGGAAACGCTGGCCCGCCTGGCGTTGCCGATCACCGTCGTCGCGTTCGACGACGCCACGCTCAGCCTGATCAAGATCAAGCAGCGCCCCGATCAAGGCGGCGACGCCGCGGTCCGGTACTTCCCGACCGACATCGCCGGGGTGGCTCGGGCGATGGGCGTCGAGGCCGCGACCGTCGATTCCGCAGCGGATCTCCGCCGCGAACTGACCCGTGGGTGGGACCGGCCCCGACTGGTGCAGGCCCGCATCGACCCATCGGGCTATCCGCATCTGATCACCGCGACCCGAGGCTGAACGTTCTCCGTCTCCGTCTCCGCTCGGCTGGGTGAGGCGTCGTAGTTTGCAGGTGTGACCGCCGCCACGCTGCTCCCGCTCCCCACCGATGACGACGAGATCCGCCGGGCCCTCGCCCAGGCCGAGATGGCCGCCTTGCTCGCGGCTATTGCCCACATCACCGGGGACCTCAGCCTGCTGCAGCCAGAGCTACGGCCCGATCCGACGAAGGTACGCGAGCCGAACTGTGGTACACGCCGGCACAGCTACAGCAGGCCGAAGCATTGTGCCTGGCCGCGTTGATCAAGTTCCGTGACGAGATGGGCGGGGTCGCGGCGAGGCCGAGTGATGCCGATGTCCGCACGATCATGGAGTTCCTCGCCGGCACTGACGTTGAGCGATCGGTACATCCCTCTGCTCGCCGAGGAACTGTCGATCGATGGCGACGAGTTGCGGGCTCCGCAGTGGAACAAGGAGGAGTTGGCCGCCGATCGCCCGTTCAAGGTGGCGATCATCGGGGCAGGTATGTCGGGAATCGCCGCAGCTCACCGGCTCGATCAGGCCGGCGTCGAGTTCGAGGTGTTCGACAAGAACGGCGATGTCGGCGGCACCTGGTTGGAGAACACCTACCCGGGTTGCCGGGTCGACATCCAGAACCACATGTACTCCTACTCGTTTGCCCAGCGCAACGACTGGCCCCGCTACTTCAGCCCTCGCGACGTGCTCGCCGACTACTTCCGGGATTGCGCCGAGCGGTTCGGGTTGATGGACCGCATCCACCTGAAGACCGAGGTCCGTTCCATCGTCTGGCACGAGGATGCTCAGGTCTGGCGGCTCGCCGTCGACGGCCCCGATGGGCCTCGCGGATTCGAGGCGAACGCCGTGATCTCCGCCGTCGGACAGCTCAACCGACCTCGATTCCCCGACATCGCCGGCGCCGCGACAGCCAACGATGGCGGTGGCTTTGACGGTCCGGCATTCCACACGGCGCGGTGGAATCACGACGTCGACCTGACCGGCAAGAAGGTGGCGATCATCGGCACCGGAGCTTCCGCCTGTCAGGTGATCCCGGCGATCACCCCGCAGGTGGCGGAGTTGACCGTGTTCCAGCGGACCGCCCCGTGGCAGCTTCCGGCCCCGAACTACTCCCTCGATGTCGCCCCGGGCTTGCAGTGGCTGTTCGGCCACGTGCCGTTCTACGCCCAGTGGTACCGCTGCTTCCTGTTCTGGCGGGGTGCCGAGATGATGATGCCGCTGGCCATCGTCGACCCCGACTATCCGCCCACCGAAGTCGCGGTGTCGGCGGCGAATGCCGAGATGCGCGAGTTGTTGGTGATGTGGCTACAGGTCATGACCGCCAACGAACCCGGCCTGTTCGAAAAGGTGCTGCCCGACTATCCGCCGTTCTCGAAACGGTTCGTCGTCGACGACGGCGGGCTGCTGATGGCCTATCGACAGCCTCATGTGACGCTCGAAACCAACGGTATCGACCGCATCGAATCCGGCGGTGTGCGCACCAAGGACGGAGTACTGCACGAGGCCGACGTGATCATTTACGGCACTGGATTTACCGCGTCCGACTTCCTGATGCCGATGGAGGTCGTCGGCCGCGGCGGGGAGTCGTTGCACGATCGATGGAAGGGCGACGCCCGGGCGTATCTCGGCGTGACGATCCCCGGGTTCCCCAACCTGTTCTGCATGTACGGGCCGAACACCAACATCGTCGTCAACGGCTCGATCATCTACTACTCCGAATGCGAGGTGCACTACGCCGTGGAATGCGTACGCCTCTTGCTCGCCGAAGGAGCCGGCTCGCTCGACGTTCGCAGCGACGTCCACGATGCCTACAACGAGCGCATCGACGCCGCAAATGCTCTGCGGACCTGGGGCTTCTCGAAAGTCCGCTCTTGGTACAAGAACTCCACCGGCCGCACCGCCCAAAACTGGCCGTTCAGCGTCCTCGAGTTCTACGAACAGACCCGGAGCCCCAATCCAGACGACTACGTGCTGACCGCCTGAGTCTTCGAAAGCCGACCCATAGAATTGATCAACGAGGCATGGTCGGGCGGATCGATCGGCCAAGGCAGGCGGGTCAGAAGATGCAGGTTTCTGAAGACGGATTTCGGACGAGGGCCGATCGGTACAGACAAGCGCTGAAAGCCGCGATCGCGGCGGTCGTTCTCGCGGCGGGGGTCGCGAGCACCTCGTCCCAACCGGCGACGGCCGCCGCCGACCCTGCTCGACTCCTCGCCCACACGTCGATTCCAGTGACCATCGGTGCCACGGGCGATCGCTCATATGCCGTGTTCGGCGTGTTCGACGAAGGAGGTCGGATCTGGACGATGAGCAGTCTTCGCTCCTCGGATGGAAAGGTCGCTGAGTTGTTCACTGGGGCACCGACACGGCAGAACTTCTGGGTGGTCGACGATGAAGTGACGCCGCGGGTGATTGCCTCCACCTCGGCTGGGGTCTGGTCGGTGCCGCTCGATGGCGGTCAACCGGTAGCCCTCAACGGGCCCTTGGCGCCTGGAACAGAAGTCATCGATCTCAGCGTGAGTGCGAATGGAGCGACTGTCGCGTTTACGACCAAGACTGGTGCGGGACTGGGTGCGATCGAGGTGTGGGCTGGGCCGGTGACGGGTCCACCGCCCGTTGCACCGCTCGGGAGCACGCCCTACATGAATACCCAGCCCGCGCTGTCTGCCGATGGCCGTTTCGTCGCTTTCACCAGCTACACGAACGACTTCGCAGCGCAGGAACTGTTCGTTGCGCCGGTGGGCGGGACCGCGACGCGGATCGATGGTCCGGTCGGATCGTTCAAGACACTCAACTACGGGAACGACTTCGTCTACTACAAGCTGACCGGCCCAGCGTTTGCCGGCGAGCTTCGACGAGGCACGTTCGGTTCGTTGTCGACTGTCCTCATCGATGCCCACCCAACCGACCCGTCGTTCACCGTGTCCGTAGACGATCCGCTGTCGAACGTCGTCGTCAGCGGGAGCGGCAGTTCAGGTCGGCGAGTTGCCTCAATCTCCGGGGCATTCGCGCCCTGGGACATCCTCGCCCCGCCCTTCTCGACTATCGACGTGGACGCGTTCGATGGCTGGTTGCGAATCATCAGGCGCACGGCGGCCAGCCAGTTCGCCCACATCAGTACAGGGCCGGTGACCATCGCTCGAACCGCGCTCGACGGTTCGAGCGAAACGGTTCTGACCGCGAGCCCGTTCGGGCACTACTTCGATGTCGGCCGTTCAACAAGCTCTGGGGACTACCTGTACACCGAGTTCGCCTCGGGGCCGGCGGAACCGCACTCACTGAAGTTTCAACCTTTCGCTGGGGGTCCGCCGACGGTCGTGCGGACGTCTCCGACGGGGGCGCCAACTGCGTTGATCGATTCCGACGATCAACGGCTGTTTCTCGCCCTTCCCCGGTTGGCGCCGGAGGCGACATTGCTGCACGAGGCAACCCTCACGGGCGAGAATCTCACGCCAGTCGTCGAGCTCAAGGGAGGGCCGTCGTACGCCGAGACCTTCGGAGGCTGGCTGCTTGTTCTGGATTCGTTCCATATCGGTGGACGTGGCACCAATGAATTGTTGCTGGTCAAGCGCAATGCGACCCCACTTTCGCCGGTTCGGTCGCTTGTGCCTGCCCGGCTGATGGATACGCGTGGTCCAGGTCTGACGATCGACGGATTGCACTCTGGGATAGGGGTGCTACGGGGTGCATCGACGATAGAACTCCCGGTCGCGGGGCGCGGTGGAGTGGCAAGCGGTGCCGCAGCGGTGGTTGTCAACATCACCTCGACCGCCGCCGAGGGCGACGGCTATCTCACCATTTTCCCGTGCGGACAGCCGCGCCCTAACACATCGAATCTCAACTTCAATCGGGGCGAGACGATCGCCAACCTGGTGGTGGCCAAAGTTGGTGTTAGCGGCAAGGTCTGCATTTTCACGTCGGCCATGACGCACCTGATCGCTGACGTCAGCGCGTTCATTCCCGGTGCTTCTAGCTTCGGGTCGCTCGTGCCATCTCGATTGCTCGACTCGCGCGCCCCGGCCTTACCGTCGATGGGTTGATGTCGGGGATGGGGAACCTCGTGGGCGGTACGGTGACCGAACTGCAAGTCACGGGTCGAGGCGGTATCCGGACCCGTGTCGCGGCCGCCGTCCTCAATGTGACCGCGACCGATCCGCAAACGAGTGGGTACATCACCGTGTTCCCATGCGGAGGCTCGAAGCCCAATGCCTCGAATCTGAACTTCGAGCGCGGCGACACCATCGCCAACACCGTGTTCGCCGCGGTCAGCCAAAGTGGCAAGGTCTGTATCTACGCCTCGGTAGCGACGCACGTGATTGTTGATGGCAATGGATATCTGCCAGCCGAGTCTGCCCTCGGGGCGTTGGTTCCGGCGCGGCTGCTCGATTCGCGCGGCCCCGGATTGACCGTCGATGGGGTGGCCTCGGGCATGGGTCGGCTTGTCTCTGGCACGGTGACCGAATTGGTGGTTGCCGGGCGGGGTGGCGTTCCGGGCAACGCTGGAGCTGCGGTGCTCAATGTGACAGCGTCGGCCGCTCAGTCATCGGGTTACCTCACCGTGTATCCATGCGATCAACCGGAGCCGAACGCCAGCAATCTGAACTTCACAGCCGGTCAGACGATTCCCAACGCGGTCCTCGCCAAGCTCGGCGCAAACGGAACGGCATGCGTGTTCACCTCGGCAAACGTCGATCTCATTGTCGACGTCAACGGCTGGCTCCCTGCGGCCTGATTGGGATTCCCTCAAATGGTGCCGGTCGACTCTGTGATGGTGTCCGGAATCTTGTGCCGATCGAACACGTGCGTGTAAGGTACACTTTCGTAAGGTGAACTTTACGCGATTGGCCCACGGTGATCCAGAAGCCCGACGACATCATTGGACGCGAGGCGGAGTGGGCCGCGTTGCGCGACTTCGCTCTCGCGGCAACCCCAGCCGGTGGAGTCGGGTTGCTCTACGGTCGACGCCGAACCGGCAAGAGTTTCCTGTTACGGCGGTTGGTTCGTGCCGTTGGAGGCCTCTACTTCCAAGCCACCGAGTCCGAGCTTCCTGACGCGCTGACCGAGTTCGGCGCAGCGGTCGCGGTGGTGGATGCAGGCGAGACGGGACGGCCAGCCGAGCCGATTTCCTACCGGAGTTGGGCGGATGCGCTGAGTCGTCGGACGGGCCTCGTGGTGCTCGACGAGTTGCCGTATCTACTGCGCCATAGCCCCGAGCTTCCCAGCCTGCTGCAGCGCCTCGCAGATGAGGCGGCGAACGGCGATCGTCCGCCCGTGAGGTTCCTCCTCTGCGGGTCGTCCTTGTCGGTGATGTCGTCATTGTTGAAGGGGCAGGAGCCGTTGCGGGGCCGGGCCACGCTCGACCTGTTGCTTCGCCCGATGGATCACCGCGGCGCGGCCGAACTCTGGGGCGTGGACGATCTCGAGCTTGCGGTACGCATCCACGCCATCTTTGGTGGTGCTCCTGGGTATCGGGCGCTCACGAGCGGACTTCCTGCCTCCGTGGATGGCCTTGGTGCCTGGCTGAGCGACAACGTCTTGAATCCGAACCATGCCCTGTTCCGCGAGGACGACTATCTCCTCCAGGAAGAACGAACGATCACCGACCGGGCGCTGTATGGGTCGCTACTGCGGGCGATCGCGGCCGGAGTCACCACTCAGAAGGAGTTGGCTGCACGATTGAACCGCAGCAGAGAAAGCCTGCTGCATCCCGTCAATACCCTCGTCAGGGCCGGTTTTCTGCTTCGGCGAACCGATGTGCTTTCCGATGACCGGCCGGAGTTTCGCCTCGCCGACCCGATTATCCGGTTCATTCGGCTGGTTGTCGACCCGGCGCGTCACCTTCTCGATGAGCATCGGTGGAACGGCGTGTGGCAGCGATCGGCCCACGCGCTCGACGCCAACGTCTTTGGGCCGCACCTGGAGGACATCACCCGGAGGTGGGTGTCCCTCGACTATGTCCCGGCGGGTGGTGGCTTCGTCAGGGACGCGGGGTTCGCCCGAGTTCCCGATCCGGCGACCCGGAAGTCCATAGAACTCGATGTCATCGCGGTTGGCGAAGAAACGTCGGGCAAGGCCGCGATCCACCTGCTGGCCGAGGTGAAGTGGTCCAATGACCGGCTCGGCCCCGGTGCGCTCGATCGGTTGGTCCGTGCTCGCGACCTCCTCGGCGGCCGTGGCCATGACGTCTCAAACTGCCAGCTCGCCCTGGTCAGCCGCTCTGCTCCGACCACCGGTGGCGAAGGGCTACGGCTGGGCCTCGACGACCTCTATCGCTGAGCTGTACGCGCGATCGGAGGCCCCTTCTTGTCGTGTGTGGGTGACGTAGACGCACTGAGACGCGACAAGAAGGCGAGGCCGGGCGGCCCGATGGCTACCAGGCGGCGCCGCCGTAGTTGTCCCAGCAGCGGCGGGTGATCTCGGCGCCGGCGAGGTAGGCGGCCTTGGCCGAGCGGCGCTTGTCATCGGTGTCGAGGTACTGCTCGGCGAACTCGCCGACGTGGCCGCCGTGGTCTTCGTCGACGGTGATGTGGATGGTGTGGAAGGCGTAGTCGTCGGGTTGCAGGATGTCGGTGTAGTGCTCCTTGAAGCCCTTGACCATCCGGATGTACGCCGGGGGAATCTGGTTCTCGATGGCGAGGATGCCGCCGAAGGTCAGCTCGTACCACGGCCGCTGGTGGGCGAGCAGGTACAGGAACCCTTCGCTGGCCACCGCGTCGGTGTTCGGCACTGCGTGGGTGATCACTTCATCGGGCGCACCGAGCGCCCGGGTGAACTCGAACAGCCAGTGCAGATGCCCGAACCCCGACTTCGAGACGGTGCCGAGCACCTCCTCGGCCATGTTCTCGATCACGCTGTCGGTCATCTCGTAGGGGATGCGGGTCGACCACGCCGCGAGCACCCGACGGGTGTGGTACGTCACGCCCCAGTAGTGCTGCCGGGCCCAACCGACCATCTCCTGCGCGGTGGCGACCCCGGTCTCGATGCGCTGCACAATGTCGGATTCGGCCAGCGTGCGGCTCGAATCGACAAGCTCCTGGCGCATCTCGTTGACGAATGCTTCACCGTCGAATGCCATGTTCTTTCCTCCAGAGGTCAGCACGTCGGCTGGTTGATGCCCACGATGGCCGAAGGTCGATCGCCTCGGCAAGTAACCCGTCCCACATGACGACACGGGGGACAGATTCGCGCAGATGCTCCCGAGATCACGCGACCTTGGGCAGAGAACCTGCCGGGTGGTGATCTGGGGAGCAGTTGCGGACATCCGCTGCGGATCTGGATTGACCCTCGAAGGTCAGACGAGCGGGGTGAAGCTGGCGCGCAGGACCGACGTGGGGCTCGGGATCGGGCGCAGGTCGTCGTTGCCGTGACCGAGCCAGCACGGGTTCGAGCCCGGGGCGTTGTTGGCGATGGAGCCGTCTGCTTGGGGTGTTTCACGCTCGGCACAGAGGATGAACCAAGCCTGCGACGGCGTGCTGTACGTCGTCGGATCGACCTCAAAGCCGGCACCGATCATCGTCTCGTACGTCCGGCCTGCGTAGTCGGGGGCCCCGACGTCGATGGTCTCGCCGTTCACCAGATCGCGAATGACCACGTAGATCGCATCGGTGCACAGCGCAGCGTAGGCAACCGCCGAGGTGCCCACGAACCGGGGCGCCCCCGGCCAGGTGGAGCACTCGCCGTGGGGCATAGCGAACAGCATGTCGGCGGTGTGGTCGACGACCACCTT
This sequence comes from uncultured Actinomycetes bacterium, assembly GCA_963847945.1. Lineage (GTDB taxonomy): Bacteria > Actinomycetota > Acidimicrobiia > Acidimicrobiales > Ilumatobacteraceae > JANMJD01. Next base: position 648,330 of record CAWKBX010000015.1, on the reverse strand, counting down.
GCCGGTCGCCGTGTCGTAGATGCGGACCTTGTCGCTGAGGAAGCCCTCTCCGGCGAAGTAGGTACCTGTGGTCACGATCAGGAACGATCCGTCGTCGCTGAGCGCAATCCCGCAACACCGTTCCTTCGTGGCGTCGACCACCTCGACCGACCGGACGGGCAGCTCGGGATGGTCGGCGTCGAACAGCGACACCTCGACGTTGAACGGCTTGGTCGGCCGGAGTGCCTCGTCGCGGCTCTGGCCCGCAGGGCACACCCCGCTGACGATCGCTCCCACCCGGCCGTCCTTGGAGAGGGTCAATCCGGACTTCCACTCGGGCAGACCGGTTGCCGGGGCCCCGGTGACCTTCGCCCGCTCCTGTCCGCACTCATCTTGCTCCACCTCGCCGTAGACCGTGGTTGTATAGGTGATCAGCCCCGATGCACTTGTCGCGTCGGTCGGCGGGTCGGTGGAGTTCAACATCGCCGGACGGGTGTCGACGACCTCGAGCGTGTTTGGATCGAGCACGTTTTGCGAGGAGTAGGTGTCGTCGGCAAAGACGTAAATGCCGTCGGGCACGCCATCGCCGTCCTCGTCGCTGGTCGGGGTTGCGTCGGCGGTCAGGTCGCTCAGCAGCCAGTTGCGTCCACCGTCGGTCGTGCGGTAGATGCCGCTTTCGGTGGCGTCGGTCTTCGAGACGATTGCCGCCCAGGCGTCGTCCATATTGAGAAAATGGATGGCGGCGAACGTCACCTTGGTCGGGAAGCCGTCGAGTGAACTCCAGGTTGCACCACCGTCGGCGGTGGCCATCATCGTGGCGTGATCGAGGGCGATGTAGGCGTAGTCACCAGCGTTGACGCCGAGACCGGCGAGGTAGCCGTTGGTGCCGATCGAGCCGAGCGGCGAGCCACCGTCGAGTCCCGAGTTCGCCATCACGGTCCAGCTGTCCCCGCCATCGGCCGATCGGGCCAGGAGCTTGGGCTGGCTGCCCGAGGCGGCTTCGCCGGCGCAGGCCATCCACAGTGTGTCGCTGTTGTCGGCGTCCAGCATCGTGTCGAGGGCGTAGGGGCAGGGCGCGTCGAGGGTCGTCCAGGTCGCGCCGTTGTCGTTCGAGCGAGCGAGGGGGACCTGGTCTCCGCCGGTGCCGGCGACGAACAATGAGCCCCCGATGCGTAGAGCGGCGACGCGGGATGCAACGGCCGGGGAGGTCGACCGAATCGTCCAGGTGTCACCATGGTCCGACGATGCGAGCAGCCCGACCGGGCAGGCGCCGGTACCGCTGTCCGTGCACTGGGAAGCCATCGCCAAGTCTTCTTCGGGTCCGCCGATGATCTGCATCACCGAACCGGGTGTCTGCGACGGCTGCCAGGTGGCACCGGCGTCGTGGGTGACGAACAGCGTCGATGTGGCCTCGGCGGTCACGAACCTCGGCTTGTTGATCAGGTATCCGTCACGAGTGGTGGAGAAGCTCAGCGACGATGTGCTTTCGATCGGCCCCGGAACGGTCCCGGCCGACTGCCACGAGACGCCGCCGTCGACCGTGCGGCGCACGATGCCGGTGCCGTCGACGACGCTCAGCTGCCAGCCGTTCAGCGGATCGGCGAAGGCCAGCGACGCCACCTGGAAGTTGGCGAGTTCGGTCGCCAGATCGGAACTCGGTGGGGCGATCGCGGAGCCAGGAGTAGCCACCGTGGTCGGGTCCCCCGGCACCGTGCTGTCGCGTGGCGCTGCGACAATGGTGCTACCCGGTGGGGGAGCAGCCGTTGGGTTGACGATGGGTGTCGCCGGGTCGATCACGTTGAGGTTGGGTTGGGTCTGCTTGTTCGCCAAGACGAGGGCGGCGACGGCGACGAGGGTGCCGGTGACGCCGATGACGCCGCGGGTGACCTGCTGACGACGGCGGGCCCGGCGAACAGCGGTGATGATGCCGGCGGGGGCCGGCTGGCGGACCTCGGCCCCAGCCCGCCGGGCGAGGGCGTCGATCGAGGCGTCGTCGTGGATCTGGTTGGTGGTCATGTCATTCTCCTGAAAAGGGTGGCAAGCGCGGCGCGAGCACGCGTCAGATCGGATCGCACGGTCCCAGCCGGGACCGTCAGGATTCCTGCCACCTCGTCGACGGAGAGGTCTGCGGCGTAGTACAGGGCGACCACCTGTTGATGGCGGGCGGGTAGGCAGCGAACTGCCTGCCAGAACGCCACCGCTTCAGGCGATGGTCCGGCACTGACCGCTTCCTCTCGGCGCAGCAGGGCCAGATAGTTCGCCTCGGTGCGGCGCCGACGCCACCAACCCACACACCGGTTCACGAGGACCCGATGCGCCCAGCCCGCCGGGTAGTCAAGGTGCTGCACACGGCCCCAGCCGGTGAAGGCCTTGAGCATCGTGTCCTGCACCATGTCCTGGGCATCGTGACCGTTCCCCGTCAGTGCCGTGGCGACGCCGACGAGGCCCGGGTACGTGTCCCGAACGAACGTCTCGAAGTCGCTGCGGAGCTGCAGCATGTGGGGCTCGGTCATCGTGATCCCGGTGTCGTGGAGGTTGTTGGTGGCAATCATCAACCGGATACACGCGCCAGCAGCGGATTTCGCTGCAAAGAATCCGAGAATCTTTCGGGTCGGCTCCCGAACGTCGTTCCTGGAGTCAGCAGCCCCGAAGACAGCCTCGCCGACTACGGTTCGGAGCCGTGCCACACCTCAATCCGCCGTTTCGAGCCGACCACGTCGGTAGCCTGCTCCGCCCCTCCAGCGTGCTCGAAGCTCGTCGCGCCCATGCGACGGGGAAGATCTCCGCGGACGCCAAGCGGGCGATCGAGGACGCGGCGATTGCGGAGGCAATCACATCGCTGGAAGCCACGGGGATGCAGGCGATCACCGACGGCGAATTTCGCCGGGCGTGGTTCCATCTCGACTTCCTCGAGCAACTCGACGGCGTGACCGTCTCTGGGGCGATCGAGGCGAGCTCCGACTCGCAGGAAAAGGTCGGCTTCACCCCGCCCCGCCTGGAGGTCACCGGGCCATTGCATCATGGTCGACCGATTCAACTCGACGACTATCGCTTCGTCGCCGACCACACTGGCTCCACGCCCAAGGTGTGTATCCCCTCGCCAACGATGGTCCACTTCCGCGGCGGCCGCGCTGCGATCGACATCCAGTCGTACCCCGACATGGAGCTGTTCTTCAGTGACCTCGCTGCGGTCTATCGCGAGGAGATCGGTCAGCTCTATGCCGCCGGCTGCCGCTACATCCAGCTTGACGACACCAACCTCGCCTACCTCTGCGACCCGAAGATGCGCGCCGGAGCCGTCGATCGTGGCGACGATCCCGACGAACTGCCCCGCACCTATGCCGCATTGATCAACTCGGTCATCGACGACCGCCCGTCCGATCTGACCGTCGGCATCCACCTCTGCCGCGGCAATTTCCGCTCCACCCACTTCGCAGAGGGCGGATACGAGCCGGTGGCCGAAGTGTTGTTCAGTGAACTCAATGTCGACACTTACTTCCTCGAATACGACGACGAGCGCTCCGGCGACTTCTCGCCGTTGCGCTTCGTGCCATCGAACAAGACGGTCGTGTTGGGACTCGTGTCGTCGAAGGTTGCTCGCATGGAAAGCATCGATGAGCTGGCCGGACGCGTCGATGAGGCCGCCCAGTACGTGCCCCACGACCAACTCTGCCTCAGCCCGCAGTGCGGCTTCTCGTCCACGGTGCACGGCAACGAGATCAGCCCACAGGTGCAGTGGGACAAGCTCCGTCTGGTCGTCGACGCCGCCAGCCACATCTGGCGATGAGCGACTCACTGACCATCGACCCGGCGATCGCGCCGATCAACGAGAGCGACGGCGACGGTTGGATAGCGCCGCCGGTGGCTGGCGAGTCCGCGTCGCGATTCGGTCCATGGTTGCCGCTGGCCGTGGCGGTGTTGGTGGCGATGCCGATCTTTGCTGCGCTGTACAAGATGGTCGGCGACCGTTGGTATCCAGCCGGCGACATGGCTCAGGCGGAGTTGCACATCCGCGGATTCTTCCGCACGCCGCCGCTCGTCGGTGCCGCGGGTCGCATCGTGTCGGATACCGGCGTACAGGGTTCCCATCCCGGCCCCAGCCTGTGGGTTGCGATGTATCCCGTCTACGCCCTGTTCGGCCGGTCGAGTTTCGGGTTGATGGCGGCGGTGGTCAGCGTGCATGTCGTGTCGATCGCCGGTGCGTTGTGGCTGGCGCTGCGGCGCGGTGGTCTGGTGTTGATGATGCTCGTGGCCGTCGTGTTGGCCTTCGTGATTCGGGCGAGCGGCCCGGCGTTCGCCATCGAACCGTGGAATCCGTGGCTGGCCGTGCTTCCGTTCGCCGTGTTCCTGCTGGCGGCCTGGTCGGTACTCGATGGGGCCCGTGGTTGCTGGTTGCTGTTCGCCATCTCCGGGTGGCACACGATCCAATGCCATGCCGGGTACGCCCCGATCGTGGTGATGACGATGGCGGCGGTGTTCGTCGTCGACGCCTTGGCCGGGCGTCGCGCCGGCGATCTCGCTCGCCGGTTTCGGATGTGGATCCTCGTCGTGATTGCCACCGGCCTGATGTGGTTGCCACCGCTCCTCGATCAGTTGAAGCGTTCGCCGGGCAACCTGGCGATCCTCTGGCAGCACTTCGTCTCGCCTCGCGAGCCGGTCCTGCCCAAGGGCGAGGTCGGGCGGATCATCGCCGATCAGTTCAACCTCGTCGGTCCGTGGGTTGCCGGTCCCGAGCTGCCAGGTCCGGGCGCACTCGGCGGCAACCTCGTCGGTCTGCTCCTCCTGGCGGCGCTGTGGATCGCCGGATTCGCCGCCGCCCGCCGCTCGGGTTCGGCCAGCACCGTCAGGCTTCACGCCGTCCTCGCCGGCACCGCCTTGGTCGGCATGGTGGCGATCAGCCGTATCTTCGGCGGCTACTTCGAGTACACGATCCGCTGGGCCTGGGTACTGGTCGGCCTCGCCGTGGCCGTGAGCGTGTGGAGTCTGTGGCAGGGGCAATCGAAGCTGCACGGCGCTCGCCCCGAGGGGACGATCGCGATGGTCGCCGGGGTCGCAATCATGGTGAGCGGGGTCATCGGTTCACTGGCGGTCCACGACAAGGTCGTCGTGCCCGGTGCCCCCGACTCCGAGATGGTCGGTTCGGTCGCGCCGGTCCTCGCCGCTCAACTCAACCCTGATCTGCGCTATCTGCTGCGTTGGCAGGACTCGTCGGGCCTGGGTGCGACCGCCTTCGGCATGATGCTCGAACTGGAACGGCAGGGGTATCACGTCGGCGTCGACCTGCCGTCCGCGGCGGCCGCGTTGCCTCACCGGGTGCTGTTCGAAGACCAGGCCGATGGCGTGATCACCATCGTCGCCGGAAGCCGAGCCGACACGATGATGGTGCCGGTCTTCTCGCAGATCGTGGCCAGCTACGACCCCCGCAACGAACTGCAGAAGGCCCGATACTTCATTCTGCGCGACGCGCTGCGTGAGTACGCACAAACGGCCGGCCGCGACGATTTGATCAACGTGATCGACGGGGCCGGAGGTTCACTGGTGTTCATCAACCCACCGTTGCCGCCCGAACAGACGGCGCTCGCCCTTGAGCTACAACGCTTACCGCAGCCGGCGCTCGTCCTGCTCGATACCCGAGAAGTTTGAGCCGAGTTCCCGAGCTTCTCGGGCCACTTCTGCCCGTTCGGCGGTCAAATCGGCCCGGAGCACGGCCGGGCGACTTACGCCCCGTACTCGTGCTCCGGGGCCGGATAGATGCCCGACTCAACCTCGGCGCGGAATGTCTCGGCCGCTTCGGCGAGGGTCTCGGCGAGCTGGGCATAGCGCTTGACGAACTTGGGGATTCGGCCGGTGGTCAAACCCGCCCAGTCGGTCCAGACCATCAGTTGACCGTCGCAGTGCGGCCCGGCGCCGACGCTGATCGTCGGGATGCTGAGCGCCTGGGTGACCTCGGCGGCGACCGCTGAGGGCACCATCTCCAAGACCACGGCAAAGGCACCCGCCTCTTCAACGGCGTGGGCATCTTCGAGCAACTGGGCCGCGCCTTCACCCCGTCCTTGGATGATGTGGCCGCCGAGGCCGTGTTCGCTCTGCGGGGTGAACCCGATGTGGGCCATCACCGGGATGCCGGCGGTCACGATCTGCTGGATCTGCGGGCAGCTCCGCCGACCGCCTTCGAGTTTCACCGCGTGGGCCCCGGTTTCCTTCATGAACCGGATCGCCGTATGCAGCGCCTCCTCCGGGCCTACCTCGTAGGAACCGAACGGCATGTCGGCGACGACGAGCGCCCGGCGGCAGGCTCGCACCACGGCCCGGCACAGCGGGATCAACTCCTCCGATGTCACCGGCAGGGTGGTTTCGTAGCCGAAGACGGCATTGCCGGCCGAGTCGCCGACGAGGAGGAAGTCGATGCCTGCCCGGTCGAAGATCGTCGCCGACAGATAGTCGTAGCTCGTCAGGCCGGTGATCTTGATTCCCTGTTCCTTGGCCCGGCGGAAGTGGCGGGTGCGTACTCGCTTGAGCCCCTCCGCCGGTTCGGGGTTTGCTCCGTACGGTGCCTCTTCGACAGTCATAGGCCCGAGCGTAGGTGGCTGCTAGCCCACGACAGTGAAGAAATCTGCACGAGGGGTGCGGGTTTCGTCGTAGACCGGCTCGGAGAGGTCGGTCCGGTACTTCTTGTTGTCCGAACCCTTCAGCCCGATCTTGCCCAACGCAGCCCGCATGTTCAGGTAGTTCGGGTGGTGGAAGTGGGCGGCAAGGCTGGCCTCGTCGGTCCACAGCTCGAATACGCAGAGCCGACCCTCGACACACGGATCGGGCGAGAACACGTACGCCAAGCAGCCCGGCTCCTCGTCGCGCGTTGCCTGCTGCAGCGCGGCGGTCGCCAACAGCGCGGCGTCGCGGGTGGTCGGATCGGCAAGGTCGATGGTTCCGGCGATGATGATCTGATGGGTCACCCGACGATCATGCCACGACGGGCCGCGGTCAGGACCGTTTCAGTCGGCTGCCCGGGGGACGCCGATCGGGTCGGGGGCGATCTCGCCGCGGAGTTCCTCGACCAGGTCGATCAGCCGTTCCATCACGATGTCGGCGGCGATGCGGACCTGATCGGCCGTCGCCTCGACATCGGGGGTCAGGGCGACCAGGGCTCGCACGTCGATCGGCTCACCGACCCGGGTGCGGACCTTCGGTCGACGGATGAGGTTGCCGACCACGGTGCCCAGAATCCGCCGCTCACCGACCACCCGGTGCGCCCCCTCCATCGCCACCGGCACGATCGGAGTATCGGTCCGCAGGGCGAGTCGCACGGCCCCCGTCTTGGCCCGTTCGGGCCACTTCTGCGGGTCACGGGTCAGACGGCCTTCGGGGAACAGCCCGATCGCCTCGCCTTCGGCCAGCGCCTCGGCGGCCCGGTCGAGTGAGGTCGATGCGGTCGATCCGCCACGGTCGACGGAGATGAATCCGAGTTTGCGAGCCAGCGTTCCGATCACCGGTGCCTTGAACACGCCCGAGGTGGCCAGCAGGCGCAACGAACGACCATGACGGCGACACACCAAGGCGAGCAGCAGGCCATCCGCGTAGCTGGTGTGGTTGGAGATCACGATCAACCGTCCCTCAGGAAGTTCGGCGACTACCGCCCGACGGCCCCGTTGGCGCTCGACCTGCACTCGACTGACCAGGGCCAACACCGACCCGACGAGGCCTGCGAGCACGGCATACAACGCTGCACCGCTGCGCCCAGGGTGTCTCCATCCAGAACTCATCGGTCCCAGTCGTAGCACACGGACGAGATCGATGCTGCGAACTAGCCTGGTGCGTGTGATTTCTGATGCCACTTCGCAGCCCGTTGAACTTGTCTGTGCTGGGCGGATGTGCGTCGATCTGTACGCCGAGCAACACGGTGCCGACTTGGCGGAGGTCGATTCGTTCCGTCGGTATCTCGGAGGCAGTGCGGCCAATATCTGCTTTGGTTCCGCCCGCCTCGGCATCCGCTCGGCGATGCTCGCCCGGGTCGGCGACGATCAGAACGGTGACTTCCTTCGGGTCGCGCTGACCGTTGCCGGGGCGAACACCGAGATGATGCGCGTCGACCCGTCGCGGCTCACCCCGGTGGTGATGCTGGCCGTGCGGCCGAGTGACGACTTTCCCCGCCTGTTCCACTATCACGACTCGTCCGACATGGCCACGGCCGTGGACGACATCGACGCCGACGTCATCGCCGCGGCCAAGGCGGTGCTGGTCACCGGGTCTTTCCTGGCCAACGAGACGGTGCGGGCGACCACGATGCGGCTGATCGAGTTGGCTCGCGCCACAGGCACCAAAGTCGTCCTCGACATCGACTATCGCCCGGTGCTATGGGGCTTGTCGCCGTTTCGAGGCGGCAACGAGATGCTCGTGATGTCGGGCCCGGTCACCGAGCGACTGTACGAAGTACTGCCGAGTTGTGACCTGATCGTCGGCACCCGCGAGGAGATCCGCATCGCCGGGGGGACAACCGACTTCCACGCCGCCCTCGTGGCGATTCGGGCGCGGACGACGGCGACGATCGTCGCCAAGGTGGGAGCCCAGGGCTGCCTGGTGATCGACGGGCCGATCCCCGACAATCTCGACACCCACCCGGTCGAGCCGGGGTTCGCCGTCGAGGTGGTCAACAACGTCGGGGCGGGCGACGGGTTCTTCTCGGGATTCCTGTCGGGTTGGCTGCGCGATCTCCCCCTCGATGCCTGCGCCCGGCGCGGCAACGCGGTCGGGGCGATCGTCGTGTCCCGTCACGGCTGCAGCGTGGCGATGCCTTCCGCGGCCGAACTCGATGCGTTCCTCGCGCTCAGCCCGACGCCGCGCCGGCCGGGGGAACACCCCCGCCTGCGCCAACTTCATCGGCGGGCCGCCTCGCCGCGCCGAGCCGGGGACGTGCCGGTGTTGGCCATCGACCATCGCTGGCAGCTCCAGGCGATGTGCGACGAGGCCGGGGCATCGTCGGACCGGATTGCCCCGTTGAAGGCCTTGTTGTTCGCCGCGTTCGAGCGGGTGGCGGCCGACAATGACGACGTCGGCATCCTGATCGACGACGTGTATGGGCGCGACTTGTTGGAGCGGATGACGGGGCGCGGTCATTGGCTGGCCCGGGCGCTCGACGTACCCAAGTCGCGCCCGGTCGAGTTCATGAACGCTGACGTCGGAATCACCCTGCGGTCGTGGCCGACCGATCAGATCGCCAAGCTGATGGTCTACGCCCACCCGTCCGACCCGCCGGAGATCGCCGGTGCCCAGTGGTCACAGATGGCCCACTTGGGGCAGGCCGCCGCAGCAGCCGATCGCAGCTTCCTGATCGAGTTCCAGACCCCGTCCGGCGCGGAAACCGGCCCCGGCTACCTGGCCCAGATGTTGACCGAGGCGTACGGCCGCGACATCACCCCCGACTGGTGGAAGCTGCCACCGATCGACGATCCCGCCGAGTGGGCTGCGGCTGCGGCCGTGATCGCCGCGGCCGACCCGACCTGCCACGGAATGCTTGTCCTCGGCCAGACCGCAGCCCCCGAGGCGTTGGCCGCGGCCCTGGCGGCGGCTGCCGCCGAGCCGATGGTCCGTGGATTCGCTATCGGCCGAGCGATCTTCGGCCCCGCGGCCCGCCGTTGGCTGCGCGACGAGATCGACGATCGCACGCTGGTCGATGAGGTCGCCAAAACGTTCATCTCGACCATTCACACTTGGAAGGCCAACCGCCCGTGACCGTTCTCCTGTCCGATCTGTTCGATGTCTCGGTGATGGGTGAGGTGCGGGTGGTCTGCTCGGCGGACCCGTCGTCGGCGGGCTGGCGATTTCTGAGCTATGCGACGGTTGATGTGGTCGCCGGGAGCACCATTCAGATGGCGACGGGCGACCACGAAGTGGCCATCGTTCCGCTTGCGGGACGTTTCGAGGTCGCGTCCGTCCAAGCCGCGTCCGTCCAAGCCGCGTCCGTCCAGGGAGCAGTCGGGCAGGTCACCGCGGTGATGGCCCGTCGCGACGTGTTCAGCGAGCCCGGCTCGGTGTTCTACGTGGCGCCCGGTTCGGTCGTCACGATCACCGCCGAGATGGACTCGACCATCGCCATAGGCGGTGCTCCAGCGGTTGCCGCCTATCCGAGCCGTTACATCGCCCCGTCGGAGGTGCGAGCGGAGTTGCGTGGCGGGGGAGCGGCCCATCGGCAGGTCGCCCACTTGCTCTCGCCACCCGCCGAGGCTCACCGGCTGATCCTCTATGAGGTGCACGTGCCTCGTGGTTCGTGGTCGGGATGGCCTCCCCATTGCCACGACGGCGAAGACGGTTCGCCGTATCTGGAAGAGACCTACTACTTCGAGCACCAGCCCTCGACAGGGTTCGCCATCCACCGCAATTTCCGCGACGCCACCGGCTTCGACGAGACCTTCGTCGCTCCCCATCGCAGCCTGGTGACCGTGCCCGCCGGGTATCACTCGTCGGCTGCCTGCCCCGGGTCGCACATGTACTTCCTCAACTATCTGGCCGGCGATCTGGAGCACGATCAGCGTCGCACTCCGCCGTGTTTCGACGAGCGCTACACCTGGATTGACGGGCGGTGGAACGACGACCCGATGACCCTGCCCACCGCCGGGCGAACGGTCACCTGACCGTCCCTGTTCCGGTGTGACTGCACTCACAGAGTGAGCTATTCGGCACACTGGGTGCCGATTTGGCCGGAGTTGTCTGGACAGGCGGTTGACTGTTCACCTAAGGCGTTGGCAAGGCGGATTGTCAGCGTGACGAGCGGGCGGTGTGGCGATGAGGTTCTGGCGGCGGTTGGCTGGAGTTATGTATGTGGTGGCGTCCGGCGCGGCGGTGCTGGTGCCGTCTGGGGTGGCGGCGGCGGACGCCCCGGTGGAATCCTGTCCGAAAGGTTCCAAGGTAGCGGTGGTCGGCGATTCGCTGTTCGCCCAGTCAAAACCTGAGCTGTCGTGGGCGATCGGCGCCAACGGTTACCGCCTTGCGGCCTACGACGCGCAGTTCGGTCGGCGGTCCACCGAGGCCACCCGTTTGTTCGGCGCCAAGGTACGTAGTGGGGTGACGGCGATTCGCAAAAGCCGCGCCACGGCGGACTGCTGGGTGATCGGCCTGGGAACCAACGACGCCGGCCTCGACGCCGAGGTCGATGCCGCTACCTTCGCCGCTGTGATCGATGCGGTGATGGCGGCCGTGCCCGAGCAGGCCCAGGTGTTCTGGCTCGACATCTACATCGCCGCCGGGGCTCGGGCCTTCGCGGCCAACCCGCTCGCCGGGGCCCATGCGATCGCCTGGAATGCGGCACTCAACGCCGCCGCCGACCGGTGGCCACGGCTCTCGATCGTGTCGTTCTCGCGGGTGGTCGTCACCGAGGACGGGGTGATCGAAGCCGACGGGGTGCACCTCACGACCTCGGGCCGGGTGGCGCGCGCTCGAACGGTGATCGACGCCCTGTCTGGAGTGGCAACCCGCTGAGTTCGTCACCGATCGCTGCCATCTGGACCACATGACGCCTCGGGCTACCGTGGGCCGATGACACACGACGACCTCCCTCAATGTTGCGCCTGACGGGAAGAACGGCGCTGGTCACGGCGGCCGGCCAGGGGATTGGCCGGGCAATTGCCGCTCGCCTCGCCGCCGACGGTGCCCAGGTCATCGCCACCGATCTATCGGCCGAGTTGCTCGCCGACCTGGCGGGCGCGGTCGGCGGACCCGTGGGACCGGTGCGGGCCGAGCAACTCGATGTGACCGACAAAGGCGCGATCGTCGCTCTGATCGGCTCGTTGCCCCGGCTCGATGTGCTGGTCAACTGCGCGGGGTTTGTCCATCACGGTGACGTGCTCACGGCCACCGACGACGAGTGGTCGTTCGCCTTCGACCTCAATGCCCGTTCGATGTTCTGGACCATGCAGGCGGCCATCCCGCTGATGCGAGCTCAGCAACGCGGCAGCATCATCAACATCGCCAGCGTGGCATCGAGCCTCAAGGGCGTACCCAACCGGTTCCTCTACTCAGCCTCGAAGGCGGCGATCATCGGGATGACCAAGTCGGTCGCCGCCGATTACGTGACCGAAGGAATCCGGGTCAACGCCATCTGCCCCGGCACCGTCGATTCCCCCTCGTGGCGTCAACGCCTGCTCGACGCCGCCGCCGCAACGGGTTCGACCGAAGCGGAGTCCCGCGCCGCGTTCGTGGCCCGCCAACCGATGGGCCGCGTCGGAACCCCCGACGAGATCGCCCACCTCGCTGCCTATCTCGCCAGCGACGAAGCGTCGTTCACCACCGGCCAGGCCCACGTCATCGACGGCGGCTGGAACATGTAGCTCGACGGTCGCCCGAACGGGTCGCGTCCCGTTCACGTCACCGAAAGCGCCCTCCGGTGCCAAAATCGGTGAGATGAACGGGTGAGCGGTCTCGTCGGTCGAGCCGGCTGCCGGCTGCGCGGCTATTCCAGTACCACTTCGAGTTCGACGCGGGCCACCGAGCCGTCGACCAGTTGCTCGGCCTTCCGCACCGCCTTTTTCACCGGAAGGATGTAGGTCGCCCGCTTGGTGTCGGGAAAGATCGACGTCCGCCAAGTGGTCGAGCCGATCGTCACCTCGACCCGCTGCGAGCCGAAGCCCTTGGCCCGATGCCTAAACCGCTCATCGATCTCGTCGGTGATGTCCTCGGGCAAGCTCACGAAATGCCACGCCCCCTGCCCGTCGTACTCCCACACCTCCGCCTCGAAGGTGCAGCGAAAGTCGTCCACCGGGTGGACTGTATCTGAGCAGCCGATGGCCGGGCTGGCCTCTGCCAACGAGACGCCCCGACGCCGTTACCCGTCTTGCCCGACGCCCGTGGGCCGACCAGCAAGATCGCGGCTGCCTCAGGGGCGAGCTCGTCGAGCACCTTGTCGAGGGAACGTTGAAGATACGGGGCCGTTGCCATTTCGCTGCTCAGCGTATTCCAATGCGGTGTTCGCAGACGTTTCAGTACATGTATTTCACAGGTTCCAATACACGTTTTGCATGTCGTTCGATGCAGGTGTTGCAGAACACTCGACGTTCGTGATGGCGCGGGGGAGTGGCCCGTCGGTCACAATCGGGGGGTGAGCAGCATTACCGTTTCCGAGCTTGAGTGGGCACCTCCGGGGCGGGACTCGTTGTTCTTCGATGTCAGCTTCGGCGTAGCGCCGGGCGACAAGGCGGCCCTCGTCGGGGCCAATGGCGTGGGCAAGTCGACGATCCTGCGCATCCTGTCGGGCGACCTGCAGCCCGATGAGGGTGAGTACGCGGTGCGCGGCACGGTGCTGACGATGACGCAAGACGTCGGCATGTCTCGTCCCACCGACACGTTGCGCGAGATGTTGATCGAGGTGGCTCCATCGGAGCTACGCAAGGCCGGTCGGGCGCTGGTCCTGGCCGAGAAGGCCCTGGCCACCGGGGAAGACGATGGCATGGGGTTTGCCCAGGCACTCAACGATTGGGGCGATCTGGGAGGGTACGAGCTCGAAGCCCGCTGGGAGGCCGCTGCGGAGCGCAGCGTGAAGACCCCGATCAAGGATTTCTCGACCCGCCTGGTCAGCGAACTCTCCGGCGGGGAGCGCAAGCGGATGGTTCTCGATCTGTTGCTCACCTCGGGGGCCGATGTCTTGCTGCTCGACGAGCCCGACAACTACCTCGACATCCCCACCCGCGTCTGGTTGGAGGAGCAGATCCGCACCAGCAAGTCGACGATCTTGATGGTCAGCCACGATCGCACCCTGCTGGAGCGGGTCACCACCAAGATCATCGCCATCGAGGGATCAGGCTGTTGGGTGCACGGCGAGTCGTATCGCACGTTCGGCGAGGCGCGAGCGAGGCGCCAGGAACTGCTCGGCGACGACCTGAAACGGTGGACCGACGAGGAACGCCGCCTGTTCCACCACATGAAGATCATGAAGCAGCGCGCCGCGCAGAACTTCAAGAACGCGACGAAGGCCAATGCCGCCGAGACGCGCTGGGAGAAGTTCGTCGCCGCCGGACCACCCCCGCCCCCCGTGCCGAATCAGCAGATCTACGTCAACCTCCGCGGCGCCGACGCGGCTCGCCGGGTGGTGCGGCTCAACGGTGTGTCGATCGGCGACCTATTCCTGCCGTTCACCGACGAGGTGCACCACGGCGAACGACTCGGACTGATCGGTCCCAACGGCACCGGCAAGAGCCACCTACTCGGTGCGCTCGCCGGTACCGCTGAACCAACCCACGGCACCATTGTGTTCGGACCGCGGACGTCAGTCGGGGTGTTCACCCAGATCAATGACCGTCCCGATTTCTCGCGGTCGGGAGTGCTTCGAGATCGTCCGTGACCGGGTGTTCGACGACGAGAAGTCGATGAAGTCGCTCGCTCGCTACGGACTGCTGGTCACCGCGCGCCAAGAGTTCCAAACGCTCTCGGGCGGACAGAAGGCGCGGCTCGAAATCCTCTGTCTCGAACTCGAAGGCCACAACGTGCTGCTCCTCGACGAGCCGACCGACAACCTCGACGTCGAGTCATCCGAAGCGCTGGAGCAGGCCCTTGACGGGTTCGAAGGCACAGTCATCGCGGTCAGCCACGATCGCACGTTCCTGTCGAAGTTCGACCGATTCCTCATGATCACCGACGACGGCGACGTCTACGAACTGCCCGACTACGAGGTGGCAATGGCCGGCCTCGCCGCCCCCGACAAACTGGCGACGTTGCGCCTGGCCAAAAACCTGACCTGAACAGCGTCGACCCGACGAGCGAGCCGTCAGCGGCGCGGCGGCGGCGCCTGCGGCGGCGCATGGCGAATCCGCTGAGTGTGCTTCAAGCGCAAACGAACCGCCGCAGCACATTGTGCGTCACCCGGCCCACGGCCGCGTCGCCGGCCAATCCGAACACCCAATCGGTCGTCCCGACGGTGACCACCTCGCCGCCGGCCGGGCCGAACGGTCGGCTGACGACCATCACGGCATTGCCGTAGCGATGCCGGGCGAGGCTGTCATCGTCGAGACGGCCGTGCAGGCGGGAGGCGACGAACTCCAAGTCGCCCTGGTCGTCGAGCGCCGAGATCGACGACGGGTAGTCGCCCATGCCGAGGTTCGACGACGGGGTGAACGCCACGACCTCGATGTCGGCCGGGGTGGCGTCGTCGCCCGCCGCAATCGGCAGCTGGTACTCGTCGAACGTGATCCGGCATCCGACGGTTTCATAGCCGACCACCGCATCGGTGGCGCCGAGCAGGTCGCCGTAGCGCAAGCCGGTCCCTTCGAAGAGCCAATGACGATCGCGATAGACAGTGAACGCCCCCGAGCCGCGGGCGGTGGCGGTCCCGAACCGGTTGTATAGCCCCCACGCCGAACCGGCCCCCAACAGCGCCGTTTCGGGATGGCCGACGACCGGGTCGGCCCACATCCCCGACATCGTGCGCTGCTCCGCGGTACCCATCACCGGGTCGGTCTCGTGGGCCGAATACTTGTGGCAGACGTAGCCCTTCGGCTCGCCGTTGGCATCGCGATCAAGGCGGACCTGCCAGAAACAGGTGTTGCCAGAGAAGCTGGCCAGGTTGCCGCCCGCCGCCACGTATCGATCGAGCGCGGCGCGTTGGCCGGGCGACCAGTACTCGTCGTGACCGATACTGATCACCAAGTCGTAGCCGTCGAGGGCGTCGGGGTGTTCCTCCAGGTCGCTCGACGCTGCCATGTCGAAGCTGATGTTGCTCCGTTCGGCCCACTCGACGAAGCGCCGCTCGAAGTGGAACCAGCCGGTCGACCCGCACGACGGAGGATAGTTGTTGGCGATGCGAAAGGCGCTGAAGATGTCACCGTTGACATCGGGTTCTTCGCCCCAACGGGTCGGACGCGACTTGCGATCGTCGCGCTCGAGTTCCTCGCGCACGATCATCCCGCGGCTGAACGGCCGCCGAAACGAGACCTGTTTGCCGCCGGTGTACAGGCTGCGACCGCCCCACGTGTTGTAGGCGTGATACGTGTTGGTCGCGGTCACCAGGAGCGCCCGGGCGCGGGTTTCCCCAGCCCCGACGATGAATCCGGCGTGGAAGACGGCGCGGTCGACAGGGGCTCCGTGGGCCGTGAGGGTCACATGGTAAAAGCCGCTGCGCCAGTCGACCCCGATCGGAATCTCGACGGCGACCGGCCAATTGCAACCGTTGGCATCGGCGTCGTCGGGGGTTGGGTAGGCAACACCCGAGAGGTTGAGTGATGACCAGACGGGCTGGCGAGTCGCTCCCCAGCGATGGACCTCGACGTCGAACCGGTCGGTCGTGCACGAGACATGGAGGGCCGCGGTCTGGCCCGGGCGGTAGCTGAGGCGTCCGCAGTACGCCTCGACCGCGTCGAAGTTGGTGAATTCGTCGATCATCGAGGCGACACCGTACTGCTCGCCGCCGGCCCATTGCAGCGGGAAGACTCTGGCGATGAACGACTCGCGGGCGACGGTGTATCTCGGCGGAACGATTCGCACGATGGATTCGGCAAACCCGACCGTCAACGCGATCGTTACCGTTGGGAATCGGATTCTCTTCGCGGGAGGGGAGTCGGACGCTCGGCGGCTGGCGGGGCGCGACTCGATCGTTCACGATCTGCTCGGAGCATGCCTGCTTCCCGGGTTTGTCGACGCCCACACCCACCCGCTGATGCTCGGGCAGTGCACCTCATGGGCCGACCTCACGGGCATTGGTGACGCAGCAACGTTGGTCGCCCGACTGCGCGATCACGCAGCGACCCTGCCTGCCGACGCCCCGATCCGTGGGTTCGGTTACGACCAACATCTCTTCCCCGAGGGCCGTCACCCGACCGCGGCGCAGATCGACGCGGTCGTCGAGGGGCGACCAGTGGTGATCATGCATGCCAGCGGCCACGGTTACGTCGCCAATCACGTCGCGTTGCGTGAGGCGGGGATCACGTCGGACACGCCGACCCCATCGGGCGGCCTGATCGGACGCGATGACGAGGGCCACCTCGACGGTCGCGTGTTCGACGCCGCCTGCGATCTGCTGACCGGGGTCGGTGGGGTAAAGATCGCCAACCACGGGCCGAACTTCCACCTGTCCGACGACCCCGACGTACTGCTCGAACACCTGCTCTCGGCCCAGCAGATGCTGTTCGCCGCCGGAATCACCTCGGTCGGCGACGCTCAGGTGACCGACCGCGAAATGCAGGTCTACCTGCATGCCCGCGCCCGAGGAGTCTGGCAGTTGCGGGTGTCGATGATGATGCTGTCGAGCCACCTACCGTTCCTGGCATCGCTCGGTTTGACGGCCGGATTCGGTGACGACACGCTGCGGATCGCGGGAGTCAAATTCTACGCCGACGGCTCGCTGATCTCGGGCACCGCCTATCTGCCATGCGGCTGTGGTGGGTCGCACGGCCACCTGTATCACTCCTTCGAGGAGTTGGCCGCGCTGATCGAGCAGGCCCATCGGCTCGGCTTCCAGACGATGACCCATGCCCAGGGCGAGACGCCGATTGGGGTGGTGCTTGACGCGATCGAGGACGCCCAACGCCGGTCGCCTCGGGCCGATGCCCGGCATCGAGTCGAGCACTGCGGCCTGCCGACCGACGAGCAGATCGTCCGCATGCGAGCCCTCGGCGTGTGGCCGATTCCCCAACCGGCCCAGGTCTGGCAGTACGGCGCCGGGATTCGTCGCGAACGAGGCGAGATGGCGGCGCGGATGTATCCGTCGGGACTCTACGAACGCGCCGGAGTCCCCGTGGTGTTGTCGTCGGACGTGCCGGTCACGATGCCCGATGTGATGCGCGGCGATGTGGGCCGCGTCGACTCGCGTCGACCCTCGGTGGTGACGTACTCGGCCCGAGTTGCGCGATCTCGATGGCGACTGCGCTGGCCGGCTACACGATCCGCGGGGCCGAATCGTTACATCGCGAGCGGGTCGTCGGCAGCCTCACCGCCGGCAAACTCGCCGACCTGGTGATCGTCGATCGCGACCCGTTGACCATGCCGGTCGCCAAGGTGCCGACGCTGAGCGTGGTCCGTACGATCGTCGGCGGCGAGACCGTCTGGTCCGCCGACACCTGAGCGTCGTCGGCCCGAGCGCTACGCCGCCAGGAGGTAGGTGACCACCGCGTCGATCTCGGCGTCGGACAAGCCGAGGTCGGGCATCCCCGACGTGGGGCCGCCACCCGCGACGAACTCCGGGGAGCGAAAGGCCGAGGGGTTACGCACCGACTCGCGCAGGTAGTCCGGCGCGCTCATGCCCGGCTTTCGTTGCTCGGCCCAGGTCGAGGCGTCCAGCAACGTGGGGAAGCCGCCGAACGTGGATGCCGAGTCGGGACCGGAATGACACATCGCGCACCCCTTCGATTGGAAGATCGCCGCGCCGTTTCGAGGAGCCTCAGTCGCCACCGACTTTGCCTGGGCATTCCAGACGACGAACGTGGCGGTGAGGAAGATCGTTGCCGCTGCGGCGGCCATTCGTCCGACGTAGCTCATGCCGCGGCCACCACCCGCCGACGTCGGCGGACTCCATCGCTGATCGCCAACGTCGCGAAGCCCAAACCAGCCAGCGCGATCACGTAGCGAGTGGCGGCTGGGTAGCGGTAGGTCTGGTTCGATGGGGGACTGCCGACGGTGATCGTGCCGAGGTCCTGCGGGGCAAACCATCCCTGCTGGACCGACCAGGTGAAGTCGCCAGCGGCGGGAAAGATCACCGCGGCCACGTAGTGCCCGACGAGATCCGTCGTGGTCGCCGGGAACACCTGGTTGGTCCGATCGGCCGAAGTGACGGTGATGCTCACTCCTTCGTCGAGGTCGACGGGGGTCACCCCGTGCTGGCGAATCGTGAACTCGACATCAATGGGCTGTCCCGGAATCGGGGTTGGCACCGAGTCGATCGTGGTCACCGCCCATCCGCCGCGTGCCGAAGTCACGCTGGCGTCCATGGCCGCGAATCCGCCGACGGCAATCGTCGCGACCGAGAACCGGCCGACTACTCTGGCCCACCGCGAGCGTCTTGGAAGCCGGGGTCGAACTGCCTGGGAAGGTGCCATACATCGACGTACACCGCGTACCTGGCAACGGTTCCCGGATCATGCCGCCGCTAGCCTGCGCCCGATGGGGTTGACGACAGATCGAGCCGGCTGGGTGGACCGGCTCGACGAGTTACATCTGCTGACCCCGGCTCGGATTGTGCTGATCGTTGGGACGGCCTGCCTGCTTGCCGTCATCGTTCGGCGAATGGTTGAGCGGCTCGTCGGTCGGGTGGTCGGTCTCGGCCCGATGAGGTCTGGCGACCGTACCTCGCCGCGCAGCCGGTCGTTGTCGGGAGCGATCCGCAGCCTCGCCCTCGTGGCGATCTGGTCGATCGCCGTGATCGCGGCGATGAACGAAGTCGGGGTCAACGTCGGCGGTGTGCTGTTCACCGCCACCGTGATCGGCGGGGCGTTGGCGTTCGGCGCGCAGACCCTGGTGCGAGATCTGATCGCCGGGATGTTCGTGCTCGCCGAAGATCAGTACGGCGTCGGTGACGTGATTGATGTTGGCCCGCTGGCCGGGGGATCAGCGCCCGTGACCGGCACGGTCGAGCGGATCTCATTGCGGGCCACCCGTGTCCGTGACGGCGATGGTCGGGTGTGGCATGTCCCGAACGGAGCCGTGGTGCGAGTCGCAAATCTCAGCCTGCGGTCGGTCGCTGTCTTGGAACTCCACGTCGACCGGTCGATGACGCTCGACGCTCTGCAGCGGGCGGCCGACGCTCTGTGCCGCGCCATCACCGAACACCCGGTCGCCGGACCGCTCTGCGTCGAAGCCCCGAGCTACGCCGGCGTTGCGGACCTGCGCGACGACCGGATGGTCGGCAAGGTCTCGGTCCGCACTCAGCCCGGCCGCCACGACGACGTCAAACGAATCTGGCGCGAACTGTCTATCGACGCCTACCAGTCGGGCGCCCTGCGCGTCCCCGCTGCCGACCGAACCGCGCTGAAATCTTGGGGCGTAGGAAAGCGCGGTCTGGCTGGCGTCCGACGAGGCCCGCTACCTCACGGGCATTGTGCTGCCGGTCGATCTCGGGGTGTCGATCAAGTAGCTCGGGTGTCGCTCAAGTAGCTCGTGGTGTCGATCAAGTAGCGAGCGCGTTCGTCTGACGGCTAGGAAAGCGGTGGACCAGGGGAGTGGAAATGGCGAGCGAAGTACAGGCACCGGCGTTCGACCCGGACGCACTACGCGACAAGTACCGGTCCGAGCGCGACAAACGGGTGCGCTCCGACGGCAACGAGCAGTATCTCGAGGTGGTCGGCGACTTCGCCCGCTACCTGGAGGATCCGTATGTCGCGGCGATCGAGCGTGAGCCGTTGGCCGATGATGTCGAGGTGGTGATCATCGGTGGCGGGTTCGGTGGACTGCTCGCCGGGGCCCGCCTACGCCAAGCCGGCATCGATGATCTGCGGGTGATCGAGAAGGGCGGCGACTTCGGCGGCACCTGGTACTGGAACCGCTACCCCGGCGCGATGTGCGACGTCGAGTCGTACATCTACCTGCCGCTGTTGGAGGAGATCGGGTTTCTCCCGAAGGAGAAGTACTCCCACGCTCCCGAGATTCTCGCCCACAGCCAGGCGATCGGCCGCCACTTCGATCTCTACCGCAACGCCTGCTTCCAGACCGAGGTCACCGAGCTTCGCTGGTCCGACGCCGATGGCCGGTGGATCATTTCAACCAACCGCGGCGACCGGATGACGGGCGAGGTTTGTGTGCATGGCGGCTGGGCCGTTGCATCGCCCGAAGCTGCCGGGAATCGACGGGATCGAGTCGTACGCCGGGCACTCGTTCCACACATCACGCTGGGACTATGCGTACACCGGCGGCTCCTCGGATGGCGGTCTGACCGGCCTGGTTGGCAAGCGCGTCGGGATCATCGGCACCGGGGCAACCTCCGTCCAGTGCATCCCCCATCTGGCCGGGACCGCCGAGCACCTGTACGTCTTCCAGCGCACGCCGTCATCCATCGACGTGCGCGACAACCGCCCCACCGACCCCGAGTGGGCGGCAAGCCTCGGCGAGGGCTGGCAGAAGCGGCGGATGGAGAACTTCAACAACCTGGTTTCGGGCATCCCGGAACCGGAAGACATGGTCAACGACGGTTGGACCGACATCATCGCCAAGCTGTTGTTGATGGCGCGGCGGGGCGCGGGTGACTTCTCGGCTGACGGCCTGGCCAAGACGGTGGAACTCGCCGACTTCGAGAAGATGGAGCAGATCCGCGCCCGGGCCGAGACGATCGTCAACGACCCGGTGACCGCCGAGGCGCTCAAGCCGTACTACCGCCAGTTCTGCAAGCGACCGTGTTTCCACGACGACTATCTGCCGACGTTCAACCGCCCCAACGTGACCCTCGTCGACACCCAGGGCCGCGGTGTCGAACGGATCACGTCGACCGGTGTTGTTGCCAACGGCGAGCAGTTCGACGTCGACTGCCTGATCTACGCAACCGGATTCGAGGTCGGCACCGAGTACACCCGCCGGGCCGGTTACGAGATCTACGGCCGCGATGGATTGACCCTGACCGACAAGTGGGCCGACGGCGCATCGACGCTCCACGGAATGCACTCGCGGGGCTTCCCCAACTGCTTCATCTTCGCCAACACCCAGTCGGGGTTCACGGTCAACTTCCCCCATGCGCTCGCTGAACAGGCCCAACACCTCGCCTACATCCTCAAGACGGCCGCCGCGCAGGGGGTCGCCGTGATCGAGGCGTCGGCCGAGGCGGAAGCTGCGTGGGTGGCGACGATTGTCGAGTTGGCGCAGAACAACCTGCAATTCCTTGAATCGTGTACCCCCGGCTACTACAACAACGAGGGCAAACCGAGCGAGCGTTCCAGCCGCAACGGCTTCTACGGCGGGGGCGCGATCGCCTTCTTCAACCTCCTCGCCCGCTGGCGAGACGAGGGCTCGCTGGCCGGGCTCGAACTGTCGTGAAGCTGCTCACGCGTCGAAGTGCTTCGTGGTCGCCCGCGGCGATCTGCTGAAGTACAGGGGTGACCACGCAACCTGACACGACTCCTGCCGTTCCCGGTCGGGCTGCCTCGGTCTTTTCGCCCGAGTATCGGTCGGTGACGGTCTCGGCGTTACTGCTCCTCGCGCTCGCCGCCTTCGATGGAATGGCGGTCGCGGCAGCGCTTCCGAAAATCGGAGGTGAGCTGGGCGTTTCCGGGCTGCCGTGGGTACTCACCTCGTTCTCGTTGTCGTCAACGGTGACGCTGCTGGCCGCCGGGCCGTTGATCGATTCTCTCGGCGTTCGACGTACCTACCGGTTCACGCTGATCGAGTTCTTCGCCGCCAGCGTGCTGTGCACGTTCGCTCCCAACCTGTGGCTGCTCGTCGTCGCCCGCCTGCTCCAGGGGATTGGCGGCGGCATGGTGATGGCCGTCACGCTGGCCAACGTGGGCCTCACCTACCCCGCGGAACTTCGCTCGCGGGCCCTGGCGGTCAACTCGATGGTGTGGGGCGCGATGGCTCTCGCCGGTCCGGCCGCGGCCGCGTTCCTGCTGTCGATCGTGTCGTGGCGAGGGATCTTCTTCCTCAACCTGCCCCTCGTATTGTTCGCTGGGGCGATCGGGTGGAACCGGCTCGCCGAGGCGGGGGAACGCATCGACGAGGATTTCGACATCCGCGGATTCGTCCTGCTGTCGGTGGTGACGATCGTGGCGTTGCTCAGCATGTCGACGATTCGATGGGCATCGCTCGGTGGGCTTGCCGTGGCAATCGTGTTCGGCTGGCTGTATTGGCGACACTCGGGGAGGGTTGCCGCTCCAGTGGTCGCCCGGCGCCATCTGGTCAATTGGCCGTTCGGGCCGATGAACCTGATCCCGTGCATGTTCTTCGCCGGTTCCCTGGCGCTCGACGCATACCTGCCGGTCTACGTGCAGGGCGCCCTCGGCCGATCGAGTGCGCAGGCGGCGTTCGCCGTCGCGTTCCTGGCGATCGGGTGGACGACGGGGAGTCAGATCGCCAGCCGGGTGCTCGACCGGTTCGACAACGTCGACGTGATGATGGTCGGGTTCTTCATCACCACCCCGGCCGTGCTCGGCGGAGTGGTGCTCTACTCCGACCACCTCTCGCTCGGCGTCGTCTACGCCCTGTCGATCGTCCAGGGTCTCGGCATCGGCGCGGTCACCAACGCGACGATCAGCCTGTTGCAGCAGACGGCGGCATCAGGAGAGATGGGTCGGGTCTCCGGCGCCCACCAGTTCATGCGTCACCTCGGCGGAACCCTCGGATTGGCTGCGGCCGGGACCGTCTTGCTCGGGGTTGTCTCGGCGCGGATCGGGAGCGTCGAACCTGTCCGCCGCTTGCTCGATGGCGACCGCGGCTCGGTCGAGTTGGGCAACCAGACTCGCGTCTGCCATCGCCGGTGGGTTCCGCGGCGCGGCGATCGTCGTGTTGGTCATCAATACCGCCGGCGGCCTGGTCGCCATCTACGCCCGTCGTCGGTATCGGCGAGAGCAGGCGGCTGGTCTGTGGGTGGCACCGGCGTCGTGAACGGAGTCACGCTCGCCGACGTCCGGGGGTTGACAGCCGGGCTGGAGCGATCGTACGAGGCGTTCGTTGGACAGTGATGATCGACGGCACGTGGGCTGCTACAAACGGAGGCGTCCATAGGTCGCAGGGGGTTGCAAG
Source organism: uncultured Actinomycetes bacterium (assembly GCA_963847945.1). Lineage (GTDB taxonomy): Bacteria > Actinomycetota > Acidimicrobiia > Acidimicrobiales > Ilumatobacteraceae > JANMJD01. The sequence goes on along the minus strand of CAWKBX010000015.1, from coordinate 624,726 downwards.
TGTCGCAAGCAGGGTTGAACGCGGTTCGGTTCGCGGTCGATGAGGTCAAATCGGTGATCACCACGCTCACGGACGAGGAGTGGGCGATGCCCTCGGGTTGCGTCGGCTGGTCGGTGAAAGACCTGGTCGCCCACATGAGCTCGAACTACAAAGAGATCGTGGCGCCGTCACCGCCACCGGATGAGCCGGTCAACCTGCCCGCTGAACGGCTGATGGATCTGCTCGTCGAGCCCCGCAAGGAGTGGAGCAACGCCGAGATCCGCGAGGAGTATCTCGCCTACTGCGATGGCGCGCTCGCGCTCGCGGGCCTGCAGGATGAGCCGATGGCGTCGACGATGGTGCCTCTCGCCGACCTGGGGACCTACGCGCTGCATCAGTACGCCGACGCCTTCGCCTTCGATCACTACTGCCACCTGCGCGTCGATCTGCTTGCTCCGTCGGGGCCGATCCGTCGCAACGTTGCCGACGCCGATGCCGCCCGGCTCGGCCCGGCGATCGGCTGGATGTTGGCCGGGATTCCGCAAATGCAACCCGGCTTGGAGCAGTCGTTGACCGCGCCGATCTCGCTGGTCCTCACCGGTCCTGGTGGAGGCACCTGGCGTCTCGCCGCCGACGGCGACCAAGGAGCGATTACCGTCACCGAAGGCCTGGCCGGCGACGAGGCCGCCACGGTCAGCAGCAACGGCCATTCCTTCGTGATCTGGGGAACGGCCCGCGAGTCGTGGCGCGAGCACTGCGCCGTATCGGGCGACGCCTCGGTCGCCGAGACCTTCTTCGACGCCCTCAACATCGTCTGAACAACCCACCCGGTCGCCCGTCCCCCGTCGGCCAGTCCCGCCGGTCTCCCGTCGACCGGTCCGCCGCGTTGGCCGCCACCAGACTCCTTTGGAGCGCGGTCACGTCGGTGAGCGTGACGGCACTCCCGAGAACTGGGAAGTCCACTGCGGAACCGGGGGTGCGGCAACCCAGGCTGCGAGGTGGCGCCGCGGCTATCGAGGGGTTGATGGTAACGAGGCGAGGTCGTTCGGGCCGTGCTCGATCAGCGCGGCCAACGTCGCCTCGGCGACCGGCCGGAAGTCCCAGACGTCGCTGCCGACGTTGATCATTCGGCCGCGTTGCCGCCAGCGTTCGTGGACGTGTCCATGGACCAGCCATTCGCCGGAATCGACTGGTCGCTCGTCGACGTAGCGATCCAGATCGTGGCTGTCGCCGCGGTACGGGAAGTGGCAGGCGACGACGTCGTGGCCGGCGAGGGCTAGCCGCATCGAGCCCTGCTCAACGTCGGCGAAACCGGCGTCGATGTAGCGCTCTGTCCAACCCTCGGCGCGATGGGCGTGGCCCGACCAGCACCGGTCGTGGTTCCCGGCGAGCAATAGTTTCGTGCCGTTGAGGTCGGCAATCAGTGCCAGCGACTCGGTGATCCGCCCGAGGGCGACGTCGCCGAGCACCCACACGGTGTCGTCGGGCGCGACGGTCTCGTTCCATTGCTCCACGATCGCCGCATCCATCTCGTCGACGTCGCCGAACGGCCGGTCGCAGTAACGGATGATGTTGGCGTGCCCGAAATGGAGATCAGAGGTGAACCACGTCGTCATGTCCCTACCATCGTGGCTGGTGTGGTCGCTGAATCCGAACTGAAATTGCCCTCATCGACGCAATTGGCTCTGTTGGCTCACCGGAGGGCAGGCAGACTCTGACGGTGTCCCTTCTTGAGCTAGCGAGTCGCAAGCCCTGATCACGGTCGTCCCAGGAAGGGAACCTATGTCTCAACAGACCATGAAACAGACCATGAAACAGACCACGAAACGGACCGTGAATCGCACCGGGTTCCTCCATCCTGGAGCGATGGGTGCCTCGATCGCGGCGATCTGTCAGGGGGAGCGCCTGTGGTGTGGTGAGGGTCGATCCCAAGCGACGCGTCGTCGGGCGGAAGCTGCCGGTCTCACGGATGCCGGCGGGCTTGAGGCCCTGGTCGAGCAGTCCGACGTGATCGTCTCGGTGTGCCCGCCGGCCAGTGCGCTCGACGTGGCCCGCGCCGTCGCCGACCTCGATTACCAGGGGATATACGTCGACGCGAACGCAGTCGCTCCGGCAACGGCCCGGTCGATCGGCGGACTCTTTGAACGCTTCGTCGACGGTGGCATCATCGGCCCACCGGTGAGGTCGGCTGGCTCCACTCGCCTGTATCTCTCGGGTGATGCCGCGTCGCAGGTTGCGGCGCGATGGGCTGCAGGACCGCTCGACGTCCGTCTTGTCGAGGGTGGACCCGGTGGCGCCTCGGCGGTGAAAATATGTTTCGCGGCGTGGACCAAGGGCACCTCGGCGATGCTGCTGGCCATCCGCGCCCTCGCCGCCGCGGAGGGGGTCGACGAGGCGTTGCTCGGCGAGTGGGCCACGTCGCTGCCGCACCTCATCGCCCAGTCCGACGTCGCTGCGGCGAGTACGGCGCCGAAGGGGTGGCGTTTCGCCGGGGAGATGCTCGAGATCGCCGCCTCGTTCGCAGCCCACGGCCTTCCCGGCGGATTCGGCCACGCCGCAGCTGACATCTACGACCGACTCGCCGAGTTCAAGGACGTCACCGACGTGGTCTTGCCCGATGTTGTCGGCGCTCTCAATCGGCGGGCCGGGCGCATTCCAAATCAGTGAGGTAGCGGGCGAGTTTGGTTCCCGAGAAGACCACGGCACCCTGCGAGGTGAGGCGGCTGCCGTCGTGCAATGCGACAGCGACGTGCACCCCACCGCGGCGACTGGGGGCGGGTTCGAAACCGGCGACGGTTTGCCAATCGACGAACCGGGTGGGGCCGAGGTATCGACGGATGGTGACTCCCCGATCGTCCGCGCTGACCCCGACCCGGCGACCGTGGACGAGGAACGCGACGATGCCGATCGCCAACGCGCCGCTGAAAATTCGTCCGCTCACGCTGACGGCCCGGTTCAGTGCTCCGCCGATCGCAGCCAGCGCGACGACGCCGTAGACCGCCACGAAGGCCCACCACAGTCCTAGCGTGCGGACCTGCACGCGGTGCTGCTCGGAGAAGTCCGGTGATAGCGGTTGGGACATCGTCAGGTTCTATCCGCTCGATGAGCACTACGGGTCGTTTCGACCATCCGGGCTGTATCCGATCAACTGGGACGCTGGAACTCCGACGTGCGGTCGACTCGGGCGACGTCAGATCGATACGAGTCGTACCAGCGGTCTCGGCCGGTGTGTTGGGCCGCTTGGTGGGTCGTCACCCGACGCCAGGAGACCATCGCCGCGATCGACGACCAGCGGGACACGGTGATGCCGTCACCGCCATCGGTGCGCACCGAGTCGACGCCGATGAACCCTGGTTGTTCGGCGGCGAGCGCGTCCATCTGGGCGGCTGTTTCGCTGTAGCCATCACCCTCGCTACCAACGGGGCGACGGTTGGCGAAGGCGACGGTCCACACCTGAGTGGGAAGATCGCCGCGGGCCAGGCGCTCCAGCACCGTGTGCTGATGGGCGGCGATGTCGGCCGGTTTATGGATCGCGGTGGTTGAAGCCGGGTGCTTGGCGAGCATCACTGCCGGTCGGCGAGGTCGGGTGACCAACTCTCCGGTGCAGTTCGGGCAGATCCCGAGCAGCTCCCACGTTGCGCACCGCGAGCAGAAGGTGCATTCGTAGGTACAGATCCGGGCGTCATCGCCGGCTGGATCGAGGGGAGCCGCGCAATGCTCACACGAAGGTCGAAGTTCAAGCATGACCTCAACGTACTTCCCGGGTCGGCGAAGCCGCCATGACATCGCGCCCTCGGATCGGGACTCCCGCGCCGTCGGCTGACTCGAAGGTGCGACGTCCCCGAGTCGTCCGGGCAGTCCACATGGCAACAATCCCCCCTGACGAGGTGGGAGCGCTCGGCGAACCAGGCATACTCTCCGGCGGCTACCGGGGTACGGCGGTGAGCAGTTGTTCCTGGAACGACTCAGCGGTTCGACTCCGCGCTTGGCCACTGCCGCTTGCGCGGTTGATTGATTCAAGATGGCTCTGTGATCGTTGAAGGCCGCGACCTTGACGGAGCGTAGCTTCTCGCGGACTCGGAACTACTTGCCTCAGCGGACGAACGACGTGCCCACAAAACCCCTGCTAGACGTTGAAGCGGAACTGCAGAACAGGGGCCGCGGTGGCCGAGAGGAGAGCGATGATGGATACGAAGGTGTGGCTCATCACCGGGGCAGGCCGGGGGATGGGGGCAGCCATGACAACCGCCGTGCTCGCTCGCGGACTCGCTGTCGTGGCGACTGGTCGTCGACCGGGCGAGGTCGCGGACGCCAACGGGGCGTCCGATCGAATGCTCGTCACCACGCTGGATGTGACCAGCGTCAGCGACGCAACCGCAGCAGCTGCCGCCGCGGTCGAGCGGTTCGGCCGGATCGATGTATTGGTCAACAACGCTGGCGCGTCGTTCAAGGGGTACTTCGAGGAGATGTCGCCGGCGCAGGTCGAGCAGCAGTTGGCGGTGAACCTTGTGGGTCCGATGAACGTCACGCGAGCGGTGTTGCCGGTGATGCGCCGCCAACGGTCCGGCCATGTGATCTCCATTTCCTCGGGCGCCGGCTTGATCGGGTTCGAGTACTCGTCGGTGTATGCGGCGTCGAAGTCCGGGTTGGAGGGCTGGATGAGCGCTCTCGCGCAGGAGGTCGAGCCGTTCGGAATCCGCACGACGATTGTCAACCCGGGATTCTTCAGGACGGGATTGGCGAGCCCGGAGTCGCTCGTGTGGCCAGATGTGTCGGTCGAGGACTACGCCGCGCGGCAGCGCCGCGCAGCGCGAGTGGTGGTCGAAGCAGGATGGGACTCAGGCGGGTGATCCAGAGAAGCTGGCCGCGGCGCTACTGGCCATCGTCGATGAGAATCCGCCGCCTCGGCGTTTCATCGCGGGAGCGGACGTCATCGCGCTGGCACAGCGAAAGATCCAACAGCTCGAAGACGACATCGAGTCACATCGCGAGCTGTCGGAGTCTCTGACGTTCGACCAGTAGTAGGGCTCGGCGATCAAGGGAGCGATCAACCGGGTGATGCCGATGGAGTGTCAGGTGGCCGTGTCATGGCCAGGACTTGATCTGCCTCGGTTGCACCGGTGCGAGGCTGTTCGGACCGTCTTCGACGAACGCCGCGAGCGTCGCTTCGTCGACTGGGCCGCATGCACATACGTCGACGCCGACGTTGATCATGCGGCCGCGCTGGCGCCACCGTTCGTGGACGTGGCCGTGGAGCAGCCACGCACCTTGATCGACTGGCCGCCGCTCGACGAACCGGTCGTGATCGTGGCTGTCGCCGCGATATGGGACGTGGCACGCCAGGACCCGGCGGTTGCCCGCCAAGAACCACGCCAACTCGCCCACGTTGTGGGACGTGGGATCCGCTGCACCTCGGAGTTCCATGGAAGAGGTGTTGCGGCGCGTGTCGAGCTTCCCGCGCCTGCGCTACATGGGGTCGAAGTATCGCCTCGTCCCCCATCTTGCCGAACTCTTCGCTGAGCTGGGTGGGTCCACCGCGCTCGACGCCTTCAGCGGCAGCGGCGTTGTGTCGTACACCCTCAAGTGCCTCGGGTACGAGGTCACCTCGAACGACTTCCTCGCCTTTCCCAGTGTGATCGCCGGCGCGGCCGTCGCCAACCAGCGGACGAAGCTCTCGGACGCTGAGGTGGCTCGCATCGTCGGTCCGTCGCTGGATGGTCGCGACTTCATCCAGACGTCCTTCGACGGCCTGTACTTCACGGCAGCGGACCGAGAGTTTTGGACTCTGCATGGTCGCACATCGACGAGCTTCGGAGTGCCAAGCGCTCACTGGCCATCTCGGCCCTTGTGCTCGCCGCCGCACGGAAGCAACCGCGGGGCGTGTTCACGTTCACCGAGCCGCGCTACGACGACGGTCGGCGCGACCTACGCCTCCCCCTCCGTGAACACTTCATCGAGACCGTGGCGGAGTACAACTCGGTGGTGTTCGACAGCGGCGCGAAGTGCCGGGCCATTCAGTCCAATGTGTTCGACGTCGAGCCATCGTTTGACCTCGTGTGTCTCGATCCTCCCTACGCGCCGCCTCGGGACGACAATTGCTACATCAAGCGGTACCACTTCCTCGAAGGTCTCAGCGTCTACTGGCGAAACCAAGAGATCATGCATGACACCAAGACGAAGAAGCTTGCGAAGCGGTACACGCCGTTCAGCTACAAGCACACGATCACCGATGCGCTGCGGGATCTCTTCAAGAGGTTCTCGGAGTCGACGATCGTCTTGTCGTACTCGTCGAACGCGGTGCCTGACGCCGTGACGATCGAGGCCCTGCTCCGCGACTTCAATCTCGGCTCTGCCGGGTGGGTCACCCTCGCTCGCGATCGCCCCTCGGATCTCTTCGAGATGCTCGACAAGAACTACGACGCCGTTCGTTTGATCAATGAGCAGGGGACGCGTGCGTACGACTTCGGAGGTGTTCTCGTCGCGCGTGCGGCACGCGGCGCACGGCGACGGACGCCGGTGCGCCTGGACGCCGCGTCGAGGACGAGATCGAGGGCGTCGCAAAGGCCTTGGGACTGCCGTGCGCCACACGCACGCGATTCGAGGGGCGCAACGGCTTGCCGGCACCGTGCGACCTCGCGATTCCCGCTGGTGGGGCGGAAGCGCGCATCGTTGTTGCTGCGAAGGGCTTCGACTCGACAGGGTCAAAGCTCACTGACGCGGTGCGCGAGGTTGAGGAGATGGCTGAAAAGCAACTGCCTTCGCAGTACGTCATGGCAGTGGTCGACGGCATCGGTTGGAAGAGCAGGGTCAAGGACCTTGGGCGCATCCATGACCTGTACGAGACGAAGCAGATCGACGGGCTGTACACGCTCACAGCGCTCGGTGCGTTCCGAACGGACCTCGAGGCCGCTGCGAAGCGTCTCGGCCTGCTGCCCTGAGGGCGGTTGCCTCCAGACGTTGTCACTCGCGCGGGCCCTCGCGACCCGCTTGGTCCCGGATTGGTCCTTCTCAGGTCCTTCCTCCAAACGAACAGGACGAAACCGAACGCACCTAGAAGGACACATAAGACCAGGTCAGAGGCACTACAGCAGAATCGCCGCAGATCGCGAAAACCCTGTTAGACGTTGAAGCGGAACTCGGTGACGTCGCCGTCTTGGAAGACGTAGTCCTTGCCTTCGACGCGGAGTTTGCCGACTTCCTTGGCTTTGTTCCAGGAGCCGAGGTTGAGGAGTTCGTCCCACTGGATCACCTCGGCGCGGATGAAGCCGCGCTGGATGTCGGAGTGGATGCGACCGGCGCACTCGGGGGCCTTGGAGCCGGCGCGGAACGTCCAGGCCCGCGACTCTTTGTCGCCGGTGGTCAGGAACGTGCGTAGCCCGAGCAGGTGGTACGCCGAGCGGACCATGCGGAACAAGGCACCTTCGCCGAGTCCGAAGCCTTCGAGCATCTCGGCCCGTTCGACCGGGTCGGTGATTGTCGCGGCCTCGGCTTCGAGTTGCACGCACATGCCGATCACTTCGACGTTGTCGCCTGCAGACGTGAACTCGTCGCGGACGGTCTGTTCGATCTCCGCGATGCGGTCGAGTTCGTCCTCGCCGACGTTGACGACAGCAAGCACCGAGCGGTTGGTCAGCAGGAAGTACGGGGCCAGCATCTCGCGCCACTCGGCCTTGAGTCCGGCGCGATACAACGGCTTCCCATCCGACAGCGCGTCGTACGCGGCCTGCAGTGCCTCGATCTCGTCGCCGAGGGTCTTGTCGAGCTTCGACTGGCGTTGCGCCTGGCCGAGCCGCTTTTCTACGGTTTCGAGGTCGGCCAGGGCGAGCTCGATCTCAACGATGCGAAGGTGTTCCAACGGGTCGGTTGGGCCATCGACATCTCCGTCGACAAAGGCTCGGAGCACGAACACGATGGCATCGACCTCGCGAATGTTGGCGAGGAACTTGTTCCCCAAGCCTTCACCCTTTGACGCCCCTTCAACCAGGCCGCCGATGTCGACCACCTGCACCGACGCATGCACGATGTTGCGGGATTTCGACATCACCGCCAACTGGTCGAGCCGTGAGTCGGGCACCTTGGCGACCCCGATGTTGGGGTCTTTCGTCGCAAAGGCATACGGCGCGGCGAGAGCGCCGCCACCGGTGAGTGCGTTGTACAACGATGACTTGCCCGCGTTGGGGAGGCCCACTAGGCCGAAGCGTTCCATACCGACTAGTGAAGCTACCGGGTGGTCATCCCCCAGGGGCGATGGCAGGGGTGATGAGCCGCACGGTCGTCTCGTCGGTGACCACATATCGCCCGTCGCCTAGGCCCGCTGCACCCGTGGCGCAGCCGGCTTTGACGATCGTGCCGGCGCGTTCGACGGCTCCGTCGGCGCCCATGATGTAGGCGCGCATCTCGCGATCAAGGTATCCGCAGACGCCGATCCGTCCGTCGGACGTCATCACCGCAGCACTCGGCGCGCGCTGGGCAGATTCGGGCAGCGGTGCCGAACCGAGTCGCTCATCGACCCCCTCGGGTGCATTGTCGGCGACGATCACCTGCCCGTCGCGGACGACGAAGGCGAACGGGTTGTGCCAACCCTCGCTGATGATCGTCGGCGTCTGCTCGACGGGTCCATCGGGATCGAGGCTGAGGATCTTTCCAGCGAGGTCGGGATCGGCGACGAGTTCACCGAGCCCGACGACGAGTCGGCCATTCAGAGTGTCGAGGTGGCCGCCGATGGCCTTGTAGCTGGTCGACGGGCCGAACCACAACGGCCGCAACACCGGTTGAATCTCGCCGATGACCAGCCGTTGATCGCCCGGGCGGGTCCAGGCCCCGTACACCTTCTCGTCGAGCGTCGTGAGACCGATCAGCCCACGCTGCTCGCCCGATGAGTCGACATCGACCTGGGCGACGAGCATCGGTTCGGAGTCGGTTCGGTCGAGCTCGATGCGCATCACCCGACCTGTCAGCCGCTCGGCGTAGAGCACGCTCTCTGGTCCAACCACCACGGGTGAGACCGGTGAGGCTGCGATCCAAGATGTGACCAACGGGCCGCCGGATTCCCCACCGCACGCGGCGATGACAGCACCAGCAATGGTGAGTTTGGCAACTGAATGCGAGTAAGGGCGATGCACGGGCGATGAGATTACGACGGGAGTAGTGTCGGTAACGATGTCTCCCGTTGAGGCGCTCGAACGTGCCATCCACTACCTTGACCGGGCTCACGAGTCGGGGTTCAAGACCAAGGCGTTCGTGCGAGCCCTTGATGTCATCCGCTCGCTGGAGCCCGCCGAGGTCACCGAGCGGGCCGCGGCCGGCACCCTCACCCAACTCGAGGGTATCGGCGACGCAACGGCCCGACTGATCAACGAGGGTCTCGCCGGGGGTGACTCCGCCTATCTGGCCAAGCTCGACCGCGAGACACAGATCGTGATGACCCCCGGCGGAACGACATATCGCGACGCCCTCAAGGGCGACTGTCATATGCACTCGCGCTGGAGCGATGGCGGGGCCCCTATCGACAAGATGGCCCGCACCGCCGCGGCGCTCGGCCACGAATACATCGTGCTCACCGACCATTCGCCCCGGCTGACCGTCGCCCACGGCCTCAACCGTGACCGTCTGATCGAGCAGATCGGTGAGATCGCCGCGCTGAACGAGGAACTCGCCCCGTTCCGCATCCTGACCGGGATGGAGGTCGACATTCTTGAGGATGGTGCCCTCGATCTCGACGATGACCTGCTCGAACACCTCGATGTCGTCGTCGCATCCGTCCATTCAAAACTGCGGATGGAACGCGCCGAGATGACCCGGCGGATGGTGCTCGCCGTCGCCAACCCGCATGTCGACATCCTCGGCCACTGCACCGGGCGGATGATCGGCAAGCGTCCCCCGTCGACGTTCGACGCCGACTACGTGTTCGCTGCGTGCAAGCAGTTCGGGACCGCCGTAGAGATCAACTGCCGGCCCGAGCGCCTCGATCCGCCGCGTGAGCTGCTGAAACTGGCGATCGACTACGACTGCTGGTTCGCCATCGACTCCGACGCTCATTCCACCGGCCAACTCGAATGGCAGCCCCTCGGCTGCGATCGCGCCGCCGAGTGCGACGTCCCCCTCGACCGAGTGATCAACACCATGGGCACCGCAGACCTCCTCGCCTGGGCCAACTCCGACTCCCGCTGAGTCCGGAAAGTTCGCCGACCTGGCCGCGCGACGCTCTCGGCCGATAGCCTGGCGACCCTATGTCGAAGAAGACCAAGAAGAAGAAGGCCAAGATGCGGCGCTCCAAGGCCAACCATGGCAAGCGCCCGAACATGGGTCGCTGATCGTTGCAGAACGCACCGGTAACCCGCCGAGACGACATCGTTGATGTCATCCACGGGGTACCGGTTCACGACCCATACCGGTGGCTGGAAGACTCAGAGGCTCCAGACGTTGCCGAGTGGGTCGCCCAACAGAATGAACGCACCAACAAGGCGCTCGTCGACCGTCCCGATCGTGGGCAGTGGCACGAGCGCCTTGCCGCGCTCATGCAGCTTCCGGTTGTCGGCTCCACCCAGGTACGTGGCGATCGCCTGATCGGGTTCGAGCGGCCCTTCGGGGCGGAGCAGGCGCAGTTGGTGCTGCGGTCGGCCTCCGACCCGTCGGCGGAGCCCCGCACCCTGCTCGATCCGGCGCAGTGGTCGGCCGATGGGGCGACGGCGATCGACTGGGCCCACGCCTCACCGTCGGGTCGGCTCGTGGCGTATGGAGTGAGCGAGGGTGGCACCGAGCGGTCGACTCTCAAGGTGCTCAACGTCGATGCCGGGACGCATCTGGCCGACGAGATTCCCGACACCCGGGCGGCGAGCGTCGCCTGGTTGCCCGACGAGACCGGTTTTTTCTACGCCTGTTACCCCGCTGGCGACGAGTATCACCGCCACGTCCGCTTCCACATCCTTGGCTCCAACTATGCCGATGACCAGGTCATTTGGGGCCGTTCTCCTACGCCTGAGTCGTGGCCGGATGTGTCCCTGTGCGCCGAGGGCCGCTACCTGCTGATCCACGACATGGTCACCTGGAGCCGGTTCGAGGTCCATCTCCTCGACCGTCAGGCCGACACCTGGTCAACCGTTGTCGCCGGCCGGGACGGCCAGACGTTCTTCTACGTCCACCGGGGAGCGCTGTACGGTGGGACCACGGTCGACAGCCCCCGCGGTCGGATCATCACGGCGCCGGTGGCCGCGCCTGGGATGGAGAACTGGGTCACGCTGGTCCCCGAAGGGGCCGGCGTGCGCGGCTCGATGTGCGTCGTCGGCGACGAGATCGTCTCAGTGACGACGGTTCGAGCCGTCGATCGCATCGAGCGATTCGCACTCGCGGACGGGCAACCGATCGGTGAACTCGGCGGCCTGGGGCTCGTCAGCGTGTTGGGGCTGGTCTCTGACCGCTCCTCGACCGATGAACATCCGCCGGTGTTCTTCACCACCACCGGCTTTGACTCGCCCGGCACGATGTGGCGTTGGTCGGCGGGCGACGGCGTGCAGCGCTGGTCGTCGCCGGCCATCCCGGGAGTCGCAGGCCCGACACCGCTGACCGCGACCCAGCATCGTTATCGCTCGTACGACGGCACCGAGGTGGGCATCTTCCTGATCCACCGCCCCGACGTCGTGCCCTCGCCCGACACGCCCGCCCTGCTCAACGGCTATGGCGGCTTTGCGATCACCGAAACGCCGATCTGGTCGGCGTTGATCAACGCCTGGTGCGAGCGCGGCGGCGTATATGCCATCGCCGGTCTGCGCGGCGGCTTGGAGGAGGGCGACGATTGGCATCAGGCGGGTCGTCGGGCGAACAAGCAGAACGTGTTCGACGACTATCACGCGGCCGGGGATTGGCTCGTTGACCAGGGCTTTACCAGCCGAGACCGGCTCGGCATCAACGGTGGCTCCAACGGCGGACTCCTCGTCGGTGCGGCTCTGACCCAGAAGCCTGACGCCTACCGGGCCGTGTGGTGTGCGGTGCCGCTGCTCGACATGATCCGCTTCCCGCAGTTCCTCATCGCCCGACTGTGGACCGACGAATACGGCGACCCCGACGTCGCCGAAGAGTTCGGCTGGCTACATGCCTACTCGCCCTACCACCACGTCCGCGACGGCGAGCGCTACCCAGCGGTGCTGCTGACGACCGCCGAGGGCGATGGTCGCGTCGACCCCCTGCATGCTCGCAAGATGGCGGCGTTGCTGCAATACTCGGCCGCGGACCAGGACAACCATCCGATCTTCCTATGGCAATCATCACGAGCCGGTCATGGGGCGGGCATGCCGGCGGGCAAGCGCGCCGACGAATCCGCCGATGTCTTGACGTTCTTTTCCTGGCAACTGGGCGGGTGATGCAACCTTTCCGCTTTCCGTCAACCTGGCTGTCTTGTGGGGTAATGAACGGGGGTGCGGAGCAGCGTGGACGAGACGTTTGAGCAGTTGTATCTCGAACGCAACCTGAGGTGAAGTCGGCCCGGGTGATGTACGACGGCAACGTGACGCTGCCCGACGTGCCGGTCGTTGTCACCGATGACGGCTGGCATCTGGTCGTCGGATCCGATCGTGGGTTCGACCGCGACTTTGTTGGCCTGCACCTTCTCGACGCCGACGGCCGAGTCGTCGGCGTGCGATTCGGGCTGGCAGAGTCGTCGTGGTGAACATGGACTCCAGTCGTCGACCCGACGGGCCGGGCTCATTGCTGTCGCTGTCGATTTCGGCCGACCTCCGAGCGTGGCAACGGCTGGGGTTGTCGCTTGATGACGTCGGCGACATCCAGATCGGCATGACGCGCTTGACGTTTGTCGACCCGAGCAATGACCAGGAGCCGGGAATCGCTGACTGGACGGTTGCATCGGACCGGATGGAGCGGGTGTCGATCGATGGCTTGGTGACTCGGCTGGTCGAGGGTGGGCAGTCGTCGGGCCCAGGCCCGGCTCATGAGCTCGGGGCGACGTTGATCGACCATGTCGTCGTCATGACGCCGTCGCTTGACCGGACATGCACGGCGATTACTGAAGTGACCAGCGCGCCGTTGAAGCGGATCCGCGAGGTCGGCCGCGGAGTTCGTCAGGGGTTCCACCGGTTGGGGGAGGTGATCGTCGAGGTGGTCGAACGGCCTGACATTCCGGCCGAGACACCGGCCCGGTTTTGGGGGTTGGTGCTGATCGTCGATGATCTGCTTGCGGCTGCTGAGCGGCTCGGCCCGTCGGTGATCGGTCTGGTCAAGCCCGCAGTGCAGCCGGGTCGACGGATCGCCACGGTGCGCAACGATGCCGGCTTGGCTCTGCCCGTCGCGCTGATGTCGGCGTAGCGTGGGGTTTACCAGGCGTCGAGGTTGACGTCGGGGTCGTCGACCCGGGCGAGGTGGGCTTGGCCCTCGTCGCACGATGCCAAGATCGGACACCAGCGACAGTGGATCGCCGGGCGTTTGGTCGGCTGATCAGCTTGGCGATCGAGTTCGACGATCCGCATCACGCTGTCGATCGTCCGTTGCAGCGCGGCCTGCAGGCTGCCTTCGGTGACGTCTTCGGGATGGGCGCGAGCCGAGTCGAGGTAATACGTGGCGACCTTGCGTGGCGGTCGGCCGGACCGGATCGTTTCGAGAAGCGCGTAGAACCGCAGGTCTTCGCGATGGGTGCCTGACGACCCGCCCGACTTGAGATCGATGATCACCTTCTGGCCGACTTCGCCCAGCGTGAGGTCGGTTTTTCCGCCCAGCTTCAGATGGCCATCGAGCAGTTCGACGACCACGCTCGACTCGGTGACCGGCCGCCACTTGGCCTTCAGCGGTGGGAAGCACTCCATGAACTTGGTCGCCCGATCAGTGGCGAATCCGCGCAGCTCGGCCCGCTCGCCCTCGGTCATCTTGTTGATGTAGCCGCTGACGCCCTTGGTCGACTCGCCGAGCCGGGCGAGCGCCTCGTCAACCATCTCGCCGGGGGCGACCTCGCCGCGCCAGTTGAGTGACAACTCGATCGCCTTGTGGGCGACGACGCCGCGGGCGCTGGCCGGGGTCCAGGTGAATTCGCTGCTCTGATCGGCGACATAGTGCGCCTCGCAGCCGTTGATCAATGCCAGGTCGCGCTTGCCGATCCACATCTCGGGACCATCCAACGCGTCGTCGCGGATGATCTCCATCGCCTCGATCAGTTCGGCCTCGAACTCGGCGGCGAGACCGTCGCGGGGCGCGGGTCGGTCGTCGGTGGTGCGGCCCAACAGGGCAATGACGGCTTGCTGAGCCGGATTGAGCGAATTCACACGGCGATCGTACGTGGAGGGTGCGCGAGGGTTGCGGCTACGGGTCTAGCGAAGATGCAAAAACAACTCTGACACAGGCTTCTGGCACGCTGATCGACATGAACACCGCGGCCAATACCCTTCAGTTCGCCGAGGCCGCTCGCGCCCTGTCCCGTTCCGCCCGCGAGCGCGAATTGGTCGTGCCCGCTTTTCGTAGTCCGCCCCGCCTGCTCGGGGTCGATCGTTCCATCCGTCGTCAGGGCGATCACTTCATCGTGGCCGTCCGTACCCGTGGCCGGCCGTGGGTCGCCGTCGCCGCCGACATGATCGAGGGCATCGTCTACGCCAATTGCCTGGTCGGGGGTGCCGCCGTCCGGGTGCGCGGCGCCCTGTGGGCCGCGCTCGGATTTGCCGTTGAAGAACCGGTGGCTCCCCGGCGTGCGGCGTAGCCGTCAGTGCACTCGCTGGTACCCACCGCTGACCGAATCGCCGTCGACCAGAGCCTGTTGAAAGTCCTTCATCGGGGCACCCCGGCGTCGAAAAACGCGGGCATCGTCACCGCAGTACCGAATTGAGACCGCCCGTCGCGATCGCGAAGCCGACATGTTGCCGCTCGCGCCGTGGATGGTGCGGGCATGGTGCACGGTGACGTCGCCGGGGAACGTCTCGAAGGTGACTACCCGTGGGTCGTCGTCGCTGATGAGCGGCACCGGCGAGCCGGCCGTCCCCGGGATCGACATGTCGGTGACGAACAAATTCGGCTGGTAGACGTTGGTGTCGAGGTGGGAACCCCGCACGAACCGCACCGCGCCCGAATCGGGGGTGACGTGATCGAGCGGAGCCCAGGTCGTACACAACTGCTCACCGGCAACGTGGAAGTACGGCAGGTCCTGATGCCATGAGGTCGTCTCCTCGGCACCCGGTTCCTTGATTAACACCGAGTCTTCATAGAGCCAGATGCCGCTCGAACCGAGCAGCACTCCCACGATTGAGGGGAGTGGACTTTCACAGGCCATCGCTCGGAACGCGTCGATGGTGCGCCAATGGTCGATCCCGGCGTAAAACCGACCACGACTCGCCGCCTCAGTCGGGGTGCGCGCTGGGCTCGCGTCGGGGTTCAACGCGTCGGCCATCGCTGACAAGTTGACGCACTGGGCTATCGCTTCGGCCAGCGCCGCCTCGACCGCGGCCAGAAAGTCCAGTGGGATGACGCCCCGCAGACAGACGACGCCGTCTCGCTGCAAGGTCGAGATGTCGTCGTCAGTGATGGCGGCCGTCCCCATGCCCATCAAGCATTTCATCAAATCGTCAAGGTTTGTCGCCCGAGCGTGAACCGTTCGCCACAGCGGTACGTACCCGGCCGATGTCGACGCACTGCGGCGTCGCAGACACCAGGAGGTTGATCACCATGGCGATATAGCTTCCTCACTGCCACCGCACTCGTTGCCGGAATTGGCGCGGGACTTCCGTCAGCCGCTCATGCCGTGTCTATCCACCGGCGTCAACGATCCGGCCAGCACGCCGCAAATACTCAGACTTCTACCGTTCGCTGACTCCCCATTGGCCGGGGTGTGAAGCACAGGTGCATGATGTCGGCCGTCATCCAGGCAAGCACGGTCGGGATCACGGCCGAACCGCGTATCGTGGTGCATCCACAAGCCCGGGTGGCGGAATTGGCAGACGCGGGGGGCTTAAACCCTCCTCTACTTTGTAGGTACGGGTTCGAGTCCCGTCCCGGGCACATCGGTCTAGCTGGAGAAATGTTGACAGATCTTGCAGTCGGCTTTGACGGACCAGTCGTTCTGCGGTCACGGTTCTCGTGTACACTCGCTGCCGATGCGGGGTTCGATACGACGGCGAAGCGGCGGTTGGGGGTTCCGGGTGGACGTCCCGACGGTTTCGGGCGGTCGCCGTCAAGTCGCTCGCCAGGGTTTCGGCACTGAGCAGGAGGCAGCAGCGGCGCTCGCCGAGGTCGTGTTAAAGGCGGACGGTCGGCGGCCCGCTATGGGTCCGGATGTGACGGTCGGCGAGTGGGTGGAGCAGTGGTTGGCGGATCAGGCGTTGCGGGTGTCGCCGGCGACGTGGCGGACGTATCGGACCGCTTGTCGTCGGATTGCCACTGGCATTGGGAGCGTGAACCTGCGCGACGTGTCGTCTCGGCAGGTGACGGCGTTCAGTTCCTCGCTGGTCAACGGGCAAGACGGTTCGGCGCCGGTGGCTTCGACGACGGCGCGGAACATGCACATGGTACTGCACAAGGTGTTGGCCGACGCGGTGCGGTTGGAGATGATCCCGTGGAACCCGGCTGACGGCGCGACACCGCCGTCGGTCGAGCGAGGCAGTTACACGGTGTGGACGGCTGATCAGATGGTGGAGTTCTTCGCTTTCATCCGCTCCCACCGGCTGTACCCGTTGTTCGTGATGCTGGCGACGACCGGAATGCGTCGTGGGGAAGCGCTCGGGTTGAGGTGGCGGTGGGTTGACCTGGAGGATCGGTCGTTGTCGATCGTGTCGTCGCTTGGTGATGTCGGCGGTCGAGTGGTCGAGTCGGTGCCCAAGACCAGAGCAGCGCGACGTCGTGTCGATCTCGACGTCGACACTGTTGGCGTCCTGCAGAGTGTCCATGACGAGCGCGCCGCACGACACGGGCGGGTTGACCCGGATGCATTCGTGTTCACCGATCGGCACGGCGAATCGCTGCGCCCAGCGACGGTCAGCACGACCTTCGACCGTCTGGTCGCGTCATCCGGACTGCCGCGAATTCGGCTGCACGACGTCCGCCACACCTACGCCACGCTCGCCGTCGAGGCCGGGATGCACCCCGAGGTGTTGACCGAACGACTCGGGCACTCAACCGTGGCAACGACCCTCGACATGTACGTACACGTCTCGTCGTCAGTCGGCCGGGCATCGGCGGATGTCGTCGCCGGCCAGTTCTTCGGGCGGGTCCGATGATCGCCGTCATCGACGAGAGCACACCGTGGCTCACACCCGACCGATCGTCGGTGCTGTACACGCTCGCCGTCGTGATCCTCGACGACGTCTCGGACCACTCGGACCACTTGCGTTCGGCGCTCAATCGTCGTCGACCGTTTCACTGGGAGTCCGACACCGGCACCAACGTGCGCGGCATGGTCGTGACCGAGTTGTGCGCTGTTGCCGCCGTCGCCGTAACGGCGATGCCATGTACGCCGGCCGACCAGGTTGCGACCCGACGACAACTCCTCGAGTCCGACATCCTGCCTATCGCATTCGCCTGCGGCGCTCGGGCGATCATGTTCGAACGTCAATCAAGCGCCGAGAACGAACGCGACGTCACGACCGTTCGGGACTGGGCACGCGCCGGTCGCCGAGCCTGGCGACCGACGATCGAACACGTCGACAAGAACCAGCCCGCCACCTGGCTCGCCGACGCGGCCGCCGGGATCTGGTCCGACGTGCTCCTCAACCGCCCACACGGCCACCTCGAACGTGTCGCCGCGGCCCGCGTTCTACGATCGGCGACGTTCGAGCCGTAGACATGCGAAGGCCCCGAGCCACGGTCCTAGTCGGCTGACGCCCTCGGTCCGAAGCAGCGGGGCCTCGACTTCCGCCGGGATCAGCCCGGTCGGCTGTCCGCAATGATAACGCAAGTTGCGCACCGTGTCACCGTCTGGTTTCGCTGACCGCCCATGAGATCGGTTCGCCGGATGACATTTGGCGAGGTGCCAGCGACCCTCGGAGTCGCCACCGTATGTGGTCAGCTTTGGCCACGTCCGCAGCGTCCGGATCGACCGCATCACGGGCGCACCTCGTCGCAGGAATGCTGCCGCAATCGCCAGGCCTGGCACCTTCGACGTGACCGCCTCCGGGCACGTAACGGTCACCGGACGGTCGGACACGGTAGACAACGGCACCGCACTCACCGGACTGAGCGGACGAAAGGTCCAGACCAGGGCCATCTCGACGGACGGAACTGCACTGGACGGATGGAATCGGGAAGACTTAAACCCCCCTCCCCGAAAGGGGGTACGGGTTCGAGTCCCGTCCCGGGCACCGGCAATTATCCGGAACTATGTGCGAACTTGCCGCGTTCGTCGAGTCGCAGAACGGCGTGACGGTTCGGATCGCTCGGGCTCCCAAACACCATCTGGCCGACCCGGATCTTGCCGCCAGGCTTCGGGTGCGACGGTGAGCGGGCTCCTGCGGAACACCGTCAGTGCCGGCCTGACACCCGCCGATGGCGTGCTGATGGGGCCCTCTTCGAGTCGCTCGTGACGCTGTCGGCTCGCGTGTACGCACAGCCGCTCGCCGCCGACGTCACCAACAGAGATGTGCGCCACCTGACCTGGCTTCGCGATCGCTTGGGTGATCGCCTCGCCGACGCCGCCGTCATCACAACCGGCCACCACGCGTACCGGTGCCTCGACGGCATCCCAGCGGTCAGGACATGAGGGCCACGAGTTGGTCGAGGGCGGCGCCCCAGCCGTGGTGAAAGCCCATGTCGGCGTGGCGCCGGGCACCGTCGGCGTCGGCATGCATCGCGATGGCGGTGTAGTGCGTGCCGCCGTTCGGAGCGGGTTTGAGGATGATGTGGGCGGTGAACGGCAGGTCGCCGGCACCGTTGGTGGGAGCGACCGGGCGGAAGTCTTCAGTCATCGCGCTGGTGAACACGAGAAGTTCGTTCGGGATGACCTGCAGGATGCAGCCGTTGTTCGGGAACCGTTCGCCCTCTGGTGACTCCATTACCGTGTTCGACCGACCTCCGGGGCGCAGATCCATGTCGCACCCGACGGTCTTCCATGGCGCTGGCGTGAACCATCGGAGTAACAGATCGGGCGTTGTCCACGCCGCCCACACTTTCTCGGGTGACACCGGGACCGTGCGTTCGAGCACGAGGTCGAGGTCGGGATTGGGGGTGAAGTTACTCATGGGTTTGCTCCTTTGAGGAATGGATTTGGTGGTGACTGTTCGTCGACGGCGGCGCTCGCGATCATGAGCGCGTCGAGTTGATCGAGGCGGCGGGCCCAGTGGTTGTGATGTTCGCTGAGCCATGACTCGGCGGCGGCGAGCGCGGCGAGTGCGAGTTGATAGACGCGGACCCGACCGGACTTGTGTGATGTCACGATGCCGGCCCGTTGAAGGATGTCGAGGTGTTGCATAAACGACGGCAACGCCATCGCGAACGGCTTGGCGAGCTCGGTGGTGGACAACGGCCCGATACTGAGTCGCCCCACGATGGCGAGTCGAGTCGGGTCGGCCAACGCCTGGAACACCTCCAGTATCTTGCTCGTTCCCCTCGAACTATTAGGCATATACCTAACTATATAGAGATCCAATGGTTAGGTCAATACCTAGGTATTGATGAACTCCACCGCGTCGTGGCAGGACCGCCGCCACGAGAGCCGGTTTGTGGCGTTGCTACTCTCGAGCGCCATGAAGCTTCCTCCTGCCGGTGCAGTGCATGACCAGCGGGAGATCGACGCGGTGGTGGAGGTGCTGCGCAACGGAACGCTCGATCTGGGGCCGGCGGTTGCCGAGATGGAACGGCGGACGGCGGAGCTGCTGGCCAAACGCCACGGGGTGATGGTCAATTCCGGCTCCTCGGCGCTGCGGCTGGCGCTCGACCTGCTCCACCTCGAGGCGGGCGACGAGATCGTCACCTCGCCGCTGACGTTCTCCACCGACATCGCCCCGATGGTGCAGTCGGGGATCGTGCCGGTCTTCGTCGATGTCGACGCGGCGAGCTATCAGATCGATGCCAATCGGATCGCCGAGATGATCGGGCCGCGGACCAAGGCGATCCTCGTCCCCAACCTGTGCGGCAACATCCCTGACTGGGATGCGATTCGCACGATCGCCGACGAGCACGGGCTGAAGGTGGTCGAGGACTCGTGCGACGTGCTCGACTCGTGGCTGGGCGATACCCGTACCGGCACCCGCGCCGACATCTCGGTGACCAGCTTCGCCCGCTCGCATGCGATCACCGCCGGCGGCAACGGCGGCATGGTCGGGATCGACGATGAAGATCTGCTCGACCAGTGCGTCTCGCAACGCCGGTGGGGCCGGCGCAGCGAGTCCTACCTGTTCGGTTCCGATCGGGGCAAGCGCGACCGGTTCGGCATGCTCGCCGACGGCACCCCGTACGACCTGATCTTCGTCTTCGACACGATCGGCTACAACTTCGAGCCGAGCGAGATGGGCGCCGCCTATGGCCTGGTGCAACTCGACAAGCTCGACGAATTCAACGGGCGGCGCAGGGCCAACTGGCAGCGACTCAACGACTATTTCTCGGCGTTGGGTGGCGACGGTGTGGCCCAGGGCGTAACGACGCCGGGTGCCCGCACGACCTGGATGCGGTTCTGCTTCACCGTTGCCCCCGACTCACCAATGGACCGCAACGAGGTGCAGGAGTTCCTCGACGACCGCGGCGTGTCGACGCGGATGGTCTGGACCGGCAACATTCTGCGCCAACCGGGCTTCGCCGACATCGAGCGCCGCGAACCCGACACCGGGCTTGCGAACTGCGATCACCTGATGGACCGGGCACTGTCGCTGCCGATCTACCACGCCCTGAACGCCGACCATATGGGGTACATCTGCGAGCAACTCGACGACCTTTTCATTGAGATCGACCGCCGCGGTCGAGGCTGATCGCGGGCGCCGAGGCTGCGCCCACGGTGCGCCGTGCGACAATAACCGCGGAAGCGTCGGTTGAGAAGGGATTACACGATGGAGCAGCCAACACCGCTGTGGGGGCGGATCATCCCGCGTGAGGTGCCGTGGGAGCAGTTCCACGATCCGCATGGACGGCCGACAACGCCGGTGCGGAACCTGACCAGCGAGGGCGGTCCGAACATCATCGAGGCCAAGTTTCCGCCCAACTTCTATGCCGGGGAGCACTGGCATCCGTTCGACACCATCTACCTGTTCACCGCGGGGGAGATGTTCGTCGGCGGTGAGGGACGTTACGGCCCCGGCGACCTGCGCTGGGTGAAGGCCGGGCACGTCTACGGGCCGGAGGAGGCCGGGCCTGAGGGCGTGCAGTTCTTCCTGCTCAGCCTCGGCGGAAACGTCGGGCTCAACTGGGCCGACCTGTACGAGGTGCCGGCGGAGCACTCCGTCCGGCTCGACTCGCTCGGGTCGCGGTGGGGGCGGGTGACGAGTGCCGGGGTGCCGTGGGAAGCGTTCGACGACCCTGCCGGGCGGCCGACGCAGCCGGTGCAGGTGCTGGCGGCTGAGGATCCGTACATCCTGCGGACCCGGTTCGTGCCCGACTACATCGCCGGCGAACACTGGCACGACTTCGACACGGTGTATTTCGTGACGGATGGTTCGATGCAGTTCGGCGCCCAGGAGCCGGTGTACCAGGCGGGAGACATCCGCTGGGTGAAGGGCGGCCACAGCTACGGACCCGAGCAGCCCGGAGCCGATGGGGTCGAGTTCGTCCTCGTCTCGATCGGCGGGCCGGTCAATCTCCACTGGGCCGACCTCGACCCGGCGCCGCACTGATCGATCACGTCGAACGGGGTACTCGGGGCAAGATGGCGTGTCGCCCGGTTGCCGGCTGCCACGCCCGGCCTGTCGCCGAAACTGACCACGATCGCCGGGGCCGTCCCGGTGACGCCTAGATTCGGTGACCGGTTGCGGTCGACCAGCGGTTGCGTGATGGAGGTTGAGATGGGTGTTTCGTCGCTGTTCGACGTCGAAGGCAAGGTGTACGTCATCACCGGGAGCACCTCGGGGATCGGCCTGATGATGGCGCGGGGGCTCGTTGAGGTCGGGGCCACGGTGGTGGTCACCAGCCGTAAGGCGCAGAACTGCGCCGAGGTCGCCGCCGAGCTGTCGCAGATCGGGAGCTGCGTGGCGATCCCATCCGACGTGTCGAGCGAAGACGGCTGTCGGGCGCTGCGAGATGCCGTCGCCGAACGCTTCGACGCCGTCCATGTGCTGGTCAACAACGCCGCCAACACCTGGGGAGCGCCGTTCGCCGACCATGACACCAAGTCGTGGAACCGAGTCTTCGACCTCAACGTCGCCGGTTCGTTTCACTGCGCCAAGTTCTTCCAGCCGCTGCTCGAGGCGGCATCAGAACCCGATGACCCGAGCCGGATCATCAACTTCTCGTCGGTGACGGCGCTCGCCGTGCCCGACGACGAGACCTACAGCTACACCGCCTCGAAGGCCGCGCTGCTGCACATGACGAAGCACCTCGCCCGTCGGCTCGCCCCCAAGATCACCGTCAACTGCATCGTCCCGGGCGCCTTTCCCTCGCGGATGATGAAGGCGGCGTTCGACACGATGGCCGACGAGATGGCAGCCCGGGCCCCGATGAAACGCAACGGACGTCCCGACGACGCCGTCGGCGCGCTGATCTACCTGACCTCCCGAGCCTCGTCGTGGGTGACCGGCGAACACCTCGTCGTCGATGGCGGCACGGTGAACTGCGTGAGCTCGGGCGGCACCGACTGATCACCGGCCTCGTAGGCGCGGCCCCGTCGAGGTCGAATTTCAGCGGCGGTTGACGTTGCCGGCGTCGACCGGGACGACGGTGCCGGTGATGTAGCGGGCCTCGTCGGAGACCAGCCAGGCGACCGCGTTGGCGACGTCGATCGCCTCGACGGCTTCCACCGGAATGGCGTTGGTCAGGGTGTTGGCCAGCTCGGGAACGTGCTGGATGATCATCGAGACGTTGCCGTCGTTGGCCATCGGCGTGCGCACCGTGGTCGGCGCGACGCTGTTGACCCGGATGTAGTGCGGCGCAAGGTAGTTGGCCCACGAGCGCATCAGGCCGATCACACCGTGCTTCGCCGCGGTGTAGCCGAGCATGCCTGCCACGTTGGACGGCGCACCGATCAGGCCACCGGTGGAGCTGGTCAGCACGATCGCGCCCCCTAGGCCGTTGGCGATCATCGATGGGATGGCGACGCGGCCGGTGTTCCACACGCCGGTGAGATTGACGCCGATGACGTCGTCCCACTGCTGCTCAGGCGATGTGAAGCCGCCGGGGCCGATGCCGGCGTTGGCCACGACGATCGTCACCGCCCCGAGCGTGGCGAGGCCGTCGTCGAAGGCCTGTTGCATGGCGTGCGCGTCGCGGACGTCGGCCTGGTGGGCGACGATGCGCCGATCGAGGGCTTCCACCTCGCGAACCGTGCGGTCGAGGTCGTCACGAGATGACATTTGGTAGCCGACCGACTGCATCTGCTGGCAGATGTCGACGGCGATGATGTCGGCGCCTTCCTGCGCCAACCGGATCGTGTGGGCGCGGCCCTGGCCGCGAGCGGCGCCGGTGATGAACGCGACCTTGCCCTCGAGTTTGCCCATGCCATCTTCCCCCTTGTGCGCGTTCGTTGAACGTAGCAGTGCGCCCGCGGGGTGTGGTGGGTGCCTCGGGGCTCGCCGAGTGGCGGGCAAGAGCTAGGGTCGGAAGGTTGGACCATCGGTGGTGGAAGTAGTCAGCAATGTCCATAGAACTCGACCGTCGAACCTGCCGCGACGACGACATCGAACTGGTCACGCCGCACGAGTTCTTTGCGGTTCGCTTTCCGAGTATGGCCGGCGAGCATGGCCACCTCGTTGCCCAAGCGATCAGCCAACTGGGCACCCGGGCGTTGACCATCGAGGTCGACCGCGACGTCTGGTCGATCCTGAGCGAGGGTGATCACGAGGGTGGCGGCATCGTCGCCAGGCGCGGCGCGGTGCCCGGTGCGATGGTGCTGACCATGACGCAGAAGGAGTTTTCCGACTGGTGTCAGAATCAGCGGTCGCTCAACAGCTTCAGCGTTGCTCGCACGCTGAAAATGCGCGACGGCGATGCCCGCGACGTCTCGATCTGGGACTCGCTGCTCCACTCGTTGCTCTACGGCTGGCCGACCGTCGGACAACCCGAACTCGTTGACCGCAATGGCGACGCGCTCGATCTCGACCGATGTTTCACTCCCGAGGACGATCCGCTCGAGATCGCCCACTTCCTGCGGGAGGCGGGGTTTCTTCACCTGCGCGGCTGGACCGACACCACGCTGATGCCGATGATCAGTGCCGACATGGATCGCGTGCTGCCGACGTATGTCGAGGGCGATGGCAAGTCGTGGTGGGCGCAACTCGGTGACGGCACACGCGTCTGCGTTCGGCTGCAGGAATTCGTCGAACACTCCCCGGCGACGGTGGCGCTGCTGACCAGCGAGCGTTGGGAGCAACTCCGCCGCGCAATCGCCCAGCAGGACCCGCTGGAGCAGGGCCCCGTCGAGGGCCGGTGCATCGAGGCCCTGATCAAGCCGGTCGGGGTGGTCAGCGGGCCGTCCGACCTGAGTTTCCACCGCGACTGCCATCTCGGCCGCCATGCCTACGCCTGTTCGAGCGTCACGATCGGGGTCTCGTTGACGGCGAGTACCGCCGACAACGGCCAATTGCGGGTCATACCCGGGTCTCACCGAGTCGCCATGCCGGTGGAGATCGCCCGCCATGAACCGTTCATCGCGCCCCACGCGCTGACCACTGAGGTGGGCGACCTGACGGTCCACCTGTCGTGCACGCTCCACGAGGCGACCGCTCCGATCGCGGCCGAGCGTCGGGTGATGTACACCGGCTTCAGTCTGGTGGCCAAGCAGACCTCACGTCCCGATGCGGCCGACGACCTCAACGAACTGCGCGAGCAGGTCACCAACATCCTGCGCGACAACCCGACCTGACCCGCAGCGCTCGACGCGAACACCCGGCCGTCCGCGGGTCGGGCTGCTTCGTCGGGGGTGACGTGCGGCCTGTACGGTTTTGACGTTGGAGTCAAAAATGCAAGCCCTGGCTGGCACGGAGGTGATGGCGCGTGAGGTATCTGCGCACTGAGGACCAGGAGTTCTTTCGAGCGACGACCGCTCGATTCTTGACCGAACTGGTCCCACCGGCGCAGCTGCGGGCTCAGCGCGACGATCCGGCCGGCTTCGATCTCGACTACTGGCGGCGAGGAGCCGAGCTCGGGTGGACGTCCCTGCTCGTCTCGGAAGCCGACGGTGGCGGCAGCATCAGTGACGACGGGTTGGTCGACCTGTCGATCATCGCCTACGAGTTCGGCGCACACGCGGCCCCCGCGCCCCTGGTGCCCAGCAACATCGTGGCCGCGGCCCTCGAGCGCGGCCCGCTCGCACGCCGCCGTCCTCGCCGGGGTGTTGGCCGGTACTTCGATCGTCGGTTGGTGCGACGGCGGTTCGTCGATCGACTTGACGTCGGCCTCCGCCGTCGAAATCTGGTGCGAAGGCGATGAGATCGTGATCAGCGGCATGGTGCGACCGGTGGAATCCGCGGCCGTCGCCGATCGCTTGCTCGTCGCCGGACGATCGGGACCGGGGGCGTCGCAGGTGATCGTGCCGATCGATGCGCCTGGGGTGTCAGTGACTCCGATGTCATCGGTCGACCTGACCCGCCGGTTCGCGATCGTGAGGTTCGACGACGTTCGAGTGCCGGTGGGCGCGCTGGTCGGAGACCTCGGCGCCGCCGGCGACGCGCTGGCATGGCAGCGGCAAGTCGCCATCGTGCTGGCCGCCGCCGAGTCGGTCGGGGCGATGCAGACTGCGTTCGACATGACCGTCGAGTGGGCGTTCGATCGCTATTCCTTCGGACGACCACTGGCCTCGTACCAGGCGCTGAAGCACCGCTTCGCCGACATGAAGTCCTGGCTGGAAGCAAGCCATGCGATCGCCGATGCGGCGGCGTCGGCGATGTCGGCGGTCACCCCGATCGCCGGCGAGATGGTCCATGCGGCGATGGCGTATATCGGCCACTACGGCTCGGAGCTGCTGCAGGACTGCGTCCAGATGCATGGCGGCCTCGGCGTCACCTTCGAGCACGACATACACCTCTACCTGCGACGACACACGCTCAACCGCACGTTGCACGGCGGCCCGAGCGTGCATCGTCAGATGATCACCAACTTGGTCGAAGCGCGAGAGACGGTGGCGGCATGAGCCCTGACGTCACCGACAACGCCCGAGACGTCGAACCGGTCGAGGCGTTCCGGCAACGCGCGCGGGAGTGGATGCCGGCGAATCTGCGGTTCGTCGGCCCGACGACCAAGACGTTGCGCAACGAGTTGACCGACGACGAGGAGCTCGCCGCAGTCACCCGCGAACGGGCGATTCAGCGCGCCCTGTTCGACAGTGGCTTCGCTGGCATCTGTGTCCCAGTGGCGTACGGCGGCCAGGGACTGACGCCGGCGCACCAGCGGGCGTTCAACGAGGAGATGGCCGGTTACGAGTACCCGACTCGTCTGCAATCGCCGACGTTCTCACCGTGCCTGGCGGTGCTGCTCGATTTCGGCACCGAGGAGCAGAAACTCCTCCATATCCCGGCGATCCTCCGGGGCGACGAGATCTGGATGCAGTTCCTGTCCGAGCCCAGCGGCGGTTCCGATGTGGCAGGTGCATTGACGTCGGCGGTGCGCGACGGCGATGAATGGATCCTCAACGGGTCGAAGGTGTGGACCACCGGCGCCTGGTGGTCGGACTGGGGTCTGTGCCTGGCGCGCACGAACTGGGAGGTGGCCAAACATCGCGGCCTGTCGGTGTTCATCCTGCCGCTGCGGCTCCCCGGTATCGAGGTGCAGCGCATCGAGATGCTCAACGGCAACCGGGAGTTCTGCCAGGAGTTCATGACCGATGTCCGTGTCCCCGATGCCTACCGCGTCGGTGATGTCGACGACGGGTGGACCGTCGGGACGCGGTGGATGTTCCACGAGCGGATGTTGTTCAACTCCCCGTACGTCACGATCCCTGCGGGCAGCGGATACGGCAACTCGACCAGTGCATCGCTACTCGGCGCGGCGCGCCAGGCCGGTCGGGCCGACGACCCCATCGCCCGCGATCTGGTCGGCGAGGCGCGGATGCTCGCCCTCGTCCGATCGGCGATGGAGCAACGACTCGGCGAAGGGATGAGATCGGGTGGGCTCTCCGATCAGGCCTCGGCGATCGGACGGCTGTTCTCGGGGGTGGTGACGGCGCGGATGGCGTCGATCACCTTCGAGCTGGCCGGCTCGATCGGTGGCACCTGGACCGCTGACGACGGCGCGGTCGCCAACGGCGGTGCCGACTTCCTGATGCGTCAGGCATCGTGCATCGGCGGCGGGACCACCGAGATGGCTCGCAACGTGATCAGCGAGCGGGTGCTCGGGATGCCTCGGGAACCGAGCCTCGATCGCAATGTCGCGTTTCGCGACGTCCCTCGCGGGCCGGGCTCCCGCCGATAGTTGGCAGCGCACCGGGGTTGGGACCATCCGCCTCGTCGGCGCCCAACGCCGAACCCCAAAATGGACCGATGAACGGAGAATGCAGCGTCATGACCACGGATCTGGTGTCGAATGAGTTGGTGTCGCGATGAGCGTCGCTGGCAAGAGCTTCATTGTCACCGGTGGCGGTACCGGTATCGGGGCGGCCTGCGCAAAGTTGCTCGTCGACAGCGGCGCGTCGGTCACGATCTGCGGACGGACGGCATCGCGGCTCGAAAAGGTCGCCGAGGAGATCGGCGGTCGAGTCCACACCGTCGTTGCCGATGTCACCGTCGAGGACGATGTCGCCCGCGTCGTGCACGAAGCCGTGACCACGTTCGGCGGACTCCACGGCCTGGTCGCGAACGCCGGTGGAGGCGGCTCGCTGAACCCGTATCACCGCGCCGACACGGCCGACTTCATGCGGGTGCTGCAGCTCAACGTGATGGGCACGATGCTGTGCATCAAACATTCCGTTGCCGAACTCGCCAAGCACCGGGGCTCATTCGTGGGCATGTCGTCGATCGCCGGCCATGTCACCCATCTATGGTTCGGGGCGTATCCGGTGGCCAAGGCGGCCATCGAAACGATGATGCGCAACGCGGCCGACGAGTACGGCTCGGTCGGGGTGCGGTTCAACTCCGTTCGCCCAGGATTCATCACCACCGAGATCATGGAGGGTGTGCCGCGCGACTCGTCGGTATATCGCAGCTACCTGGAGAACACGCCGATGAACGGGGTCGGCGAGCCCGAGGACGTCGCCATGCTCGTGCGGTTCCTGCTCTCCGACGAGAGCCGGTGGATCACCGGTCAGGAGATCGGGGTCGATGGCGGCCACAGCGTGCGCCGCGGGCCCGACTTCACGGCGTTCACCGCACCGCAGGCCGCCAGCCTGCTGCGGGGCGAGATCGTCGACTAATCGGCCGAGTGGTTGCGTGCGAGCGGATCGGTCTGTCATGATCGGTTGCGACTTGATTTGACGTCAGCGTCAAATGTTCTGGGGGGAACCATGTCTCACAAGATGGTCAATCAGCGAAGCCGGGTCCAGGCCAGCGGTCGCCGACTGTTCGGCATGGTCGCGGTCAGCGGTCTGCTCATTGCCGGCTGCAGCAATTCCGGTGACAGCAGCACCCCGGACGAGACCGCGGCTGCGGCGGTCGAGGCCCCGGCAACGACTCAAGCCCGCGGCGACCACCGCCGCGGTCGAGACGACCGAACCAGCCGGCGACGCCGTTGCCGACACCACTCCGGCGGTCGACACGACGGTCGCGCCGGCGGGGCCCGAACTCGGCGAGTTCCAACCGATCGAGGGGGTTCCCGGGGTCTCCGACGAGGAGATCAAGTTCGCCGTGCTCGGCACCGGCCCGGCGAATCCGCTCGGCTACTGCCTGCTGGAGTGCTACGCCCAGGGCGTCGAGGTCTACTTCAACTATCGCAACAGCCTCGGTGGCGTCCATGGGCGCCAGCTCGCGGTCAGCGACGTCGTCGACGACGAACTCGGCAATACCCAGGTCAAACTGCTCGAACTGACCGAATCCGACATCCTGGGCATCTTCTCGTCGCCCCTCACCTATGCCGGCTACGCCGATGTCGGTGCGTCCGGAGTGCCGATGTACACGACGGTCCCGGCGGCGGCCGAGTCAAATGGCTTCGACTCGATCTTCCAGGCCACCGGTACGGGTTGCATCGCCTGCCCGAGTCGGCTCAACGTGCAAGCGGCGATCCTCGCCGGGGCGACCAAGGTCGGTTCAATCGGTTACGGCGTGTCGCAGGCGTCGAAGGACTGCGTCGCCGGTCATGCCTTATCGTTCGCCAAGTGGGGCCCGGCGGTGGGCATCGAGCATGTGTATGCCAACGGTGAATTGCCGTTCGGGCTGCCCAATGGCCTCGGGCCAGAGGTGACGGCGATGAAGGATCTCGGGGTCGACTTCGTCTTGACATGCGTCGACTCGAACGGCGCGCTCACCCTCGAACAGGAGCTCGAGCGCCAGGGCATGGGCGACATCGTCGTCAGCCTGCCGCAGGGCTACTCCGACACCGAGTTCGCCGCCAGCAACGCCGACCTGCTCGAAGGTGACCTGATGAGCGTGTTCTTCCGACCGTTCGAGGCCGATCCGGGCAGCACGATGCTGCCGACGTTCACCGAGTGGATGGATAAGGCCGGCTATGCCGTCAACGACTACTCCGTGCAGGGATGGGTCAACGCCGACCTCGCCGTCACCGGGTTGCTCGCCGCCGGCCCGACGTTCGATCGAGCGAGCGTCATCGCCGCCACCAACAAGATCACCAGCTACACCGCCGGGGGAATCGTCGCCGAGATCGACTGGACCAAGCAGCACAACGCCCCGACCCCCGACGACCTGGTGAGCAATGCCCCGCCGCAGTTCTGCTCGTCGTTCGTTGCCATTCGTGGCGGCAAGTTCGAGCTCTTCGGTGACTCGTCCAAGCCGTGGTTCTGCTTCGATCCGGCCATCGAGGAATGGGTCGACGCCGCGCCGACATCGTTTTCGTGATCTGATCCGGATCGGTGGGATGAACGAGGCCATCGGGGGATGATGCTCAGCTCGATCGGCGAGGATCTCTTCAAGGCGCTACTCCAAGGGGCGCCGCCGGGCACGGTCTATGCGCTCGTCGCATTGGGCTTCGTGCTCGCGTACAAAACCTCGGGGGTCTTCAACCTGGCGTTCGGCGCCCAGGCCTACGCCTCGGCGGTGGTCTACTTCAAGACCCACACCGAGTGGGGCTGGCCGATCGTCCCGGCCTTCGTCGCGTCGGTGCTGGTCCTGGCTCCACTGCTCGGCTTCCTGCTGGAGCGGCTGGTCTTCCGCCATCTACGCACCGCCCCGGCCGTCGCCAAACTCGTGGTGACCATCGGATTGTCGGTCGCCCTGCCGGCGATCATCGACGTGATCCTGAACTTCAAACCGCGCAGCGGCGCGACCCCCGAGGGCATCATTCCCCGGGGCAACAAAGTGTTCTACGACGTGTTCGAGGTCTACGCGTTCAGCCGCAACGAACTCGTCGCCATGGGCGCGGCCGTCGTGGCGATGGTCCTGCTAGCCGCCCTGTTCAAGTTCTCGGCGCTCGGCCTGCGAATCCGCGCCGTTGTCGAGAGCCCGCGGATGACCCAGTTGAACGGGGTCGACGCCGACCGGGTATCGGCCTTTGCCTGGGCGCTGTCGTCGCTGTTCGCCGGCCTCGCCGGGGTGTTGATCGCCCCGCGCTTCAACACCCTGGCGGCGGGGGAGTACTTCAACATCGTCGTGGTGGCCGTGGCGGCCGCGGCGATCGGCCTGCTCGTCAGCCTGCCGCGGGCGCTCATCGGTGGTCTGGCCCTCGGGATGTTGATCGCCGTGTTCAACACGTTCCTGCCGAAGTTGAGCGACGACTACCCCTGGCTCAATCCGATTCGAGAGAACCTGACGCCGGCCATTCCGTTCGTCGTGCTCTTCGGCATTTTGGTGTTCGTGCCAAGCGTTCGACGCTCCCGGGCGTCGGCCGATCCGCTGGCCGGGGTCGACCCGCCCCCGGCATCGTTGAACACTGCGGTCGCCGATCGGCGACGCGACGTCACTCGACGACTCGTCGGCAGCGCCGTGGTCGCCGCAATCGCCGTCGTGCTGTTCGCCAGGGGCGATTCGGCGTGGCTCTTCCTGGTCACCCAGGCCGTCGTTTTGGCGATCGTGTATCTGTCGGTCACCGTGATCACCGGACTGGCGGGCCGCATCTCGCTGTGCCAGGGCGCCTTCGCTGCGATCGGCGGTTTCGCCGTGTTCCAACTCGCCGATCGGTACGACTTGCCCGTGCTCGTCGGGGCGTTGATCGGGGCGTTGATCGCCGCGGTCATCGGGGCATTGCTCGCCATCCCGATCCGTCAGCTGAGCGGTATTTGGGTGGCGATCGCGACGCTGGCATTCGCCTTCTTCTTCGATGCGGTGATGGTCAAGTTCTCGTGGGTCGGAGGCACGAAGGATGCCGCGGCGACGACGTCGTTGGCGGTCCCCCGGCCGGTGATCGGTCCGTGGGATTTCGCCAGTGACAAGGCATTCCTTGCCCTGTGCGTGGTGATTCTTGCGATCGTTGCCTTGGCGGTGGCGCAGTTCGCCCGCAGTTCCACCGGCCTACAGCTACAGGCCCTCCGCGGCAGCGAGGTGGCGGCCCAGTCGATCGGTATCTCACCGGCCCGCAACCGAGTCGTGGCGCTGGCCGCGTCGGCATTCATCGCCGGGTTGGGCGGCGCGTTGGTGGCCATCCACCAGGAGAACGTGAACTACGCCAAGAACTTCTCGCCGTTCGCCGCCCTGTTCTGGTTGGTGCTGGTGGTCACCTTCGGGGCTCGCACGCCGGCCGGCGCGATCGGCGGCGCGGCATCGTTCTCGTTGTTCGACAAGGTCGTCCTGCAAGGAACGTTCATCGGTTGGATCCTGCGTGACCCGGACCGTATCCCCGGCTTCTTCCCGCTGTCGGCGAAGTGGTCGTTCATCCTGTTCGGCCTGGGCACCATCCAGTACGCCAAGCATCCCGAGGGAATCCTCGAGATGAGCCGCGCCCGACGCGCCGCGCGCGGCAGACGCCGATTCGACGGCGCATCTGCGGCCGTGGCCGTCGAGTCGCCGGTGCTGTCCGAGGTCGGGGAGGGAGCATCATGAGCGCCGTCCTGCAGACCCGGGGGATCAACAAGCGCTTCGCCGGTATCCGCGCCCTCGACGCCGTCGATATCGACGTGCAGCTGGGCGAACGGGTCGGCTTGATCGGGCCGAACGGCGCCGGCAAGACCACGTTCTTCAACTGCATCCTGGGCATCCTGCGGTCCGATGGTGGCACGGTCGAGTTCGAGGGGCACGACATCAGCGACCTGGCCGTCCACGAACGCGCCCGGCGGGGGATCGGCCGTACGTTCCAGCGCATCGAACTCTTCCCCGATTCCACCGTCCGCGATCACCTGGTGATCGCCGACCGGGTTCGCCGCGGCGGGCAGTTCTGGCGAGATCTGATGCGCCTCGGCCGGCCGCGACCCGACGAGCTCGCCCGGTGCGATGAGATGCTCGAGCTGTTGGGGCTCGGCGACTTGGGCGCCGAGCCGATTGAGCG
Source organism: uncultured Actinomycetes bacterium (assembly GCA_963847945.1). Taxonomy (GTDB): domain Bacteria; phylum Actinomycetota; class Acidimicrobiia; order Acidimicrobiales; family Ilumatobacteraceae; genus JANMJD01. Next base: position 592,185 of record CAWKBX010000015.1, on the reverse strand, counting down.
GCTGAGCCTCGGCCAAGGTCGTCTCGTTGAGGTTGGCCGGGCGCTGATGACCGGGCCAAAATTGCTGCTGCTCGACGAGCCGTCGTCGGGGCTCGATCGGCGGGAGACCGCTGCGCTCGCCAAGACGCTGCGCGAGGTGCAAGCCGAGCGAGGGTTCGCCATCTTGCTGGTGGAGCACGACATCGAGTTGGTTGCCTCGTTCACGACGCGCTCGTACCTGCTCGACTTCGGTCGCACGCTGATCGACGGGTCGACGGCCGAGGTCATCGCCAGCGCCGAGATGCGTCGCGCCTACCTCGGAGACGGCGGAGTGGCGTCGTGACCCCCTTGCTCGAACTCCGCCACGTCAACGCCGCATATGGCGCGTTCCGCGCCCTGTTCGATGTGTCGATCTCGGTGGCCCCGGGCGAGGCGGTGGCGATCGTCGGGGCCAACGGCGCGGGGAAGACAACGATCGCCCGAGTCGCATCGGGCCTGGTCGCACCGTCGTCGGGGACGGTGTTGGTGGGCGGGATCGACCAGACCGGCGCGGCGGCGTTCCGATTCGCCCAAGCCGGCGTGGCCCATGCCCCCGAGGGACGATCGGTCTTCTCTACGTTGACCGTCGAGGAGAATCTGACCCTGTCGATCCGCCGCATCCGGGGCCGTCGAGGGGTCCGTGGTGGTCTTGACGTCGCTTTCGACCTGTTCCCGCGGTTGCGGGAACGGCGAACGCAGATGGCCGGCACGCTCTCGGGTGGTGAGCAGCGGATGCTCGCCCTGGCCCGAGTGTTGGTCGACGCGCCAAAGCTGCTGATCGCCGATGAACTCTCGCTCGGACTGGCCCCGTTGGTCGTTGAGCAGACCTACGCATCGCTCGCCGAGCTTCGCCGGGCTGGTACGGCGCTGTTGGTCGTCGAGCAGCACGTGTCGCATGCCCTGGCGTTGTGTGATCGGGTGGTCGTGCTCGATCACGGATCGGTGTCATGGTCGGGGCCGACGGCCGAGGCTGCCGACCGGGTCCAGGCGTTCTTGTATGTCGATGCCGAGGGCTCGGCGGGGTAGCCGCTCAACCCAGTCGCGGCAAGACCTCGTCGACGACACGGCGGAGATATGGCCAGGCGATGTCGGGGGAGAGCCCTCCGGCGAGCGGCTGGAGGGCAAGCATGCCGTTGGCACGGATCAGCTCGACGGCACCGTCGACCGTGACCACCCGATGCGAGCCCCGTTCCTCGCGTAGCTCCGCAACCGTGCGGCTCCTCGACAGGCTGGCGGTCACATGAGCCATGCCGGTGTCGGCGTTCCAGTCGGCGTAGCTCACGGCGTCGGCGAGCAGCGCCGCTCCAACATCAGTCCAGCCGGTGTCGAGATCGTCGTTGACGAACACCGACGATGGCGCGTCCATCGACGGAATCATGCACATACCGGGCTGATGGCCGGCCTCGACGGCGGCCGATTCGTAGGCGTCGCGGAGCCCGGGCGCGTCGCCCTGGGCGATGAACGACAGGCCGTTGCGTCCGCCGCGGCGGGCCGCCGCGGCGGACCCCCCGCCCCAGAAGATCATCGGGCCCCCCGGGGTGTACGGCGACGGCGTGACCGTGGAGCCGCCACGGAGATGCGACAACAGGTCGGCCAGTTTCGTGTCGGCGATCGCCCCTCGTCGGGAGAACTCGACGCCGTAGAGCTCGTACTCGACCGGTCGGTAACCGATGGCGAAGGCGTGCATCACCCGGCCCCGGCTGATGTGGTCGAGGACGATCATCTCCTCGGCGAGTCGCACCGGGTCGTACAGCGGGAGCAGCGCGGCGGCGATCAGGATGGGCACCGACGTCGTGACGGCGGCGATCGATGCGGCCAGCGTGAGCGGCGACGGCAGGTAGCCGTCGGTGGCCGCGTGATGCTCGCTGAGGACGATCGATGCGCAGCCGCGGGTGTCGGCCCATGCCGCCATGTCGATTGCCGCCCGGTACAGCGCGGCGCGCTCGTCGGGCGTCGCGCCCGGCCCCCGCATGTCGAACCGCATCGTGAACATCGTCCCAACCTAACGGTGTCGGAGGCCCTCGTCGGTAGGCCCGTCGCCGTATGGTCGTCGCATGTTCCATCTCTTTCTGCCGCAGATGCGGATGTCGCCCCCGGCGATCGACGAGCGGGCTCGGGCCGTCGAGGTCCGCTGATAGCTGCACGTCCCGAAACTCAATCCGATTAACAGGCCATCGAACTGAATATGTGTCACCGAATGTCTCGGATTTCGTGACATCTGGTGACCGGGTACGCTGAACCCACCCGAACCATCCGAGCTGTTCTCCAACAGCCGCATCCCTCCGGTTCTTCTTCTTGGCGAACGCTGGGCTCCAACTCGGGGGGAATCTCGGGGATACCGATACATCTAGGAGACCGTCAAGCCTGGTCACGCCGCCCATCTGGATAAGCCCGTTCGCCGGTCGGGTTCTGGGTAGCGGCGATGCGCACCTCGCCGTCGAGGGTGAGTTGGCCCTGTGCCAAGCTGCGCCGCTGTCCCTTGCGCCCGGTCGAGATCTTGATCGGCACCTCCGTATTCCGGTCCAGCGGGGCACGTGGGCGTCGTTCATCGGCCGATTCTTGCCGCATCGGCCGCCCGGAGCGGCGGGACTTTGCGGGGCGGCGATCGAATCGACGGCCCTGGTTCGTTGGTGGTCGGGGCGGATCGTACGATCGGTCTTGATCGTGGGGACGTGGTTGCTCCCAGTCACAGTTGGCCGGAAGGAAGCACACGATGGCGAAGAGATGGACACAGCGCCCGGACGGCTCGACATGGGGCGATTGGGGCGACGATGACGAACTCGGTCGCGTCAACCTGATCACTCCCGACAAGGTGCTGCAGGGCATGCGCGAGGTGCAGACTGGCATCAACTTCTGCCTCAGCCTGCCGCTCGACTTCCCTGGTGGTTCGTTGCTCAACCAGCGACGGCAACCGCCGGTGATCTCGCCGACCGTCGACATGCACGGCAATCCGGCGACCTTCTACAACGTGCGGATGCGCGACATGGACGAAGGCGACGATCGGTACGTCGACGTGTGGGCCGACGACGTGGTCACCCTCTCGCTGCAGTACTCCACGCAGTGGGACTCACTCGCCCACGTCGGAGCCGAGTTCGACGCCGACGGCGACGGCACCGACGAGGTCGTCTACTACAACGGATATCGCGCCGGCGTCGACCTCGTTGGACCCCACGACGATGCGGCGGGTGATGGCTCGGGGCATCGTTGTTTCGCCCACCATCTCGGTCTGGAACACATGGCCGTGCATGGTGTGCAAGGCCGGGGCGTGCTCATCGATCTGGCCCATCATCTGGGCGACAAGTGGCGCGGCGTCAATCTCAAGATGCTCCAAGAGATCATGGCGGCCGACAACGTCGTCGTCGAACGGGGCGACATGCTGCTGCTGCACACCGGGTTTGCGACGAAGGTGCTCGAGTGGAACAAAGACCTCGACCCACGCAAGATCTACACGACCTGCTCCTACCTCGACGCCCGTGACGCGTCGTTGCTGGAGTGGATCGCCGACTCCCAGATCTCGGCGCTGGTAGCCGACAATTACGCGGTCGAGGGAATGTTTGGAAGTGCCGCCGACCGCGACCCGAGCCGCCATTCGTTCCTCCCGATTCACAACCTGTGCCTCTTCCGCCTAGGCGTGCCGCTCGGCGAGTTGTGGTACCTCCACGAACTTGCCGCCTGGCTCCGGGAGCACAACCGCAGTCGGTTTCTGCTCACCGCCCCGCCGCTGCGCCTCCCCGGCATCGTCGGATCCCCGACCACCCCGATCGCCACAGTCTGAGCTGCGCCGCGGGCTACAACCCCGAGCGGAGAGTGAAGGCCGCGTACTCGGACTCGATGACTTCGGCGATCATCGAGAACAGCTTGGGGCGGCCGCCGGAGTTGAGCAGGAACCGACGGGGCTTTCCGGGGATGTTGGTGCCGAAGTAGTAGCTGCTCTCACCGAATGACTGCTTCGACGCCAGCCGGTTGACCATATTCGTCCACTTGTCCTCAGCCGCCTGGGTTACTTCGATGATCCCGTGGCCGTGGTCGCGCATGAAGATCAACGCGGCGGTGACGAAGTCGACCTGGTCGCCGTTGTACCGCGGGTTGTTGCCGGCCGCGGCGTGCGGCCCGCCGGGGAAGAACATGTTGGGGAAGCCGGTGGTTTGCACTCCGAGAAACGTGGTCGGTCCATCGGCCCAGTGGTCGGCAAGGCTGATGCCATCGCGACCCACGATCCCCATCCGTAGCAGCGCGCCGGTGCCGAAGTCGAAGCCGGTGGCCCACACGATGATGTCGAACTCCTGCGACCCCGTCACTTGTCTCGATCCCCGTCTCGGTGATCCGTTCGATCGGGGTCTCGCGCAGATCGACGAGCGAGACCTTCGGGTCGTTGAATGCCTCGAAGTAGCCGGTGACGAACGGCGGACGTTTCTCGCCGAACCGATGATCGGTCGGGATCAGCCGAGCCGCGGTGACAGGGTCGGCCACAATGCCGCGGACCTTGCGCGCGATGAACTCGCACCACTCGACGTTGGCCTCGTGGTTGAACAGCAGGTCGAGATAGTTGCTGGTCAGCTTGGTGAAACCGGGACTCGACCACATCTGCTCGAAGAAGGCCTGGCGTTGTTCGGCCGAGTCATCGAACGCCCCCCGATCGTGCGCCGCGTGGTGGAACCCGTGGACCGACGTGTTGAGGACGTCGCGTAACGCCTCGAACCCTGCTCGCAGCCGAGCCTGTTCGTCGGCGGTGATCGGTGCGTTGTTCAGCGGCGTGCACCAGTTGGCCGTGCGTTGATACACCGTCACCGAGGCCGCCTCGGCGACGATCGCCGGCACCACCTGTACTCCACTCGACGATGTGCCGATCACGGCAACGCGCCGACCGGAGAAGTCGACGGGCGTCGTCGGCCACTGGCCGGTGTGGTGCGACTCGCCTCGAAAGTCGGCCCGTCCGGCGACGTCGGGGATGTGCGGAATCGACAGCACTCCGGTTGCGGCGACGACGAACCGGGCGCGGATTTCTGAGCCGTCCCCGACCCGCACTCGCCACATTCCCCAGTCGTAGACCGCGGCGGTGACCCGCGCCCCGAAGTGGATGTGACGCCGTAGGTCGAAGCGGTCGACGACGAAGTTGAGGTAGCGCTCGGTCTCGGGCTGTGGGGCGAAGCGCTCCTGCCATTCCCATTCCTCGAACAGTTCCTTCGAGAACAGATAGCCGTAGGTGTAACTCTCCGAGTCGAACCGCGCCCCGGGATAGCGGTTCCAGAACCACGTGCCACCCACCCCGTCCCCGGCCTCGATCAGCTGCACCGAGAAGCCCGCCTGGCGAGCGCGATACAACTGGTAAAGGCCGGTAATGCCCGCGCCGATGATGAGGATGTCGATGGGAGCTGCGTCTGAGGGTTCCATCGGTCTCCCGCCGGGTCTCGTCGGCATCGTGCCGGGAGTCTGTCGAAATGTCGTCTCGCAGCGACCCGAAGCGGAGCGGCCGGTGACTCTACAGTGCCATGTCGTCGGACTCTCCGAAGAAGGGAACAGCCCCGTGGCGATCGTAGAACAGCAGAGGTCCGCCCGCCCGGTGCCGTTCGCCATCGAGGTGGCCGACCGGGTTCGCAAGGAGCGTTACTACGACGCCGGGTTCTTCGAGTTGGAAGCCGAGAAGCTGTGGTCGCGCGCCTGGCAGATGGCCTGCCGACTGGAGGAGATTCCTCAGCCGAACGACTTCGCCGAGTACGAGATCCTCGATCAGTCGGTGATCGTGGTCCGCGGTGCCGACATGGGGGTTACTGCGTTCCAGAACGCGTGTCGGCACCGCGGCGTGCGGGTTGCCGAGGGCCGGGGCAGCTGCAGCACGGGGTTCACCTGTCCGTTTCACGGCTGGTGCTACGGGTCCGACGGTAAGAACGCCGCGGTCGTCCGGCGGAGCATGTTCTCGGAGCACAACATGCAACGCGACGAACTCGACCTCACCCCGGTGCGCTGCGAGATATGGGGTGGCTGCGCGTGGATCAACCTCGACGTTGAGGCCCCGCCCCTGCGCCATTGCCTGGAGCCCCTGGCCACCACCCTCGACGCCTGGCATGTGGAGTCGATGCGGGCCGAGTGGTGGTACTCCGTGCGGCTACCGGTCAACTGGAAACTCGCCGAGGAGGCGTTCGTCGAGCAATACCACGTCGTCCAGTCGCACCCGCAGCTCGTCATCCCCGGGCGGTACCCGCCCCGCAACGGCGCGCCGTGGGACCCGCAGGAGTTCATCGAAGCCGAGATCCACTACCTGCGCACGATGAGCGAGGGGATGGCCGGGATGGTCCACGCCAACGACGTCCGGATCGCCGAGGGGTTGCGCGGCATCGAGTTGCCGGCTGACCCGACCGAGGCGATCGCCACCTGGAATCGCACACTGAACGACGCGGTCACCAGCTGGCATCGGACCAACGGCTCGGTGATGCCCGACCTCAACGCGTTGGAGGAGCAGGGATTCAATCAGCCGATGGGCTACGGCTTCCCGCACTACTTCGTGTTGCCGATGTATTCGAGCGCCTCGTCGTACCGCTTCCGGCCGCTCGGGCCGGAGGAGACGCTGATGGAGATCTGGTCACTGACCAGGTTCCCCGCTGGGCAGGAGCCGACCACGCCGACGGTGCCTGAACCGTGGGCGCACGACGACCCTCGGTTCCCGCCGATCCCGCGACAGGACTTCTCGAACCTGCCCAAGCAGCAAAGAGGCCTCCGTGCCCGGGGCTTCGAGTACATGCGCCTCTCGGAGAAGATGGAGGGGCATATCTCGAACTTCCACCGGGTGATCGACGGCTTCCTGGCCGGGCTCCCGTACGAGACCCTGCTTCCGGCGCTGGCATCGATCAATCTCAACCCCCTCGAAATGCCGATCGTCGAATTCCCCTGGGAGCAGCAATGACATTCGCAGACGTTGCCGAAGGCGTGCGCGCCACCATCGCCGCCTACGCCCAAGCCCTCGACGACGGCCGTACCGACGACCTCGTCGCCACCTTCTGTCCCGACGGTTCCGCCGACATTCCGGTGACCGGGCTGATCGAAGGCCACGACGCGCTACGCGCCACCTACTCGCGCTGGAAACCGCGCCGGCCACAACGCCACGTGATCGTCAACACGTTGGTGACCTCGTGGAGCGAGAATAAGGCGACCGTCAGCAGCGATGTGCTGTTCATGCTCAAAGGCGAGTCCGGCTGGTCGACGCAGATGGTCGGCCGCTACGCCGACGTCTTCCACTACGTCGATGGAGCATGGCTCATTCACCAGCGCGTCGCCACGTTCATCGACTGAGAGGCACCGACTGATCTTCGAGGGATGACCACTCTCGCCGCGCTGACCGGCGAACGATTCGACCTGCTTGAAGACGCTCTTGAAGTACTCACCCGGCTGTCGACCGGTGATGTGATCTCGTACGACGGGCGGGTGGTGTCGTTGCGCAATGCCCAGATGCGCCCCGGCCCCGTCCAGCGGCCGCACCCGCCGATCTGGATCGGCGGCAACGGCCCGCGGCGCACGTTGCCGCTCGTCGCCCGCTACGCCGACGTGTGGCATGCGTGGGGCTCACCGAACTCGCTGCGTGAGGCGAACGCCCGAGTCGACGACCTCGCCGCCCAGGCCGGGCGCGACCCGGCGTCGATATGCGGGCCAGCTCGCTGTCCCTCGACAACCTCGACGCCGCCCGCACGTTCGCATCCAAGTGGCGCGACGCCGGCTGCGCTACCTCGTCTGTGGCTGGCCCGACGCCGGCCGCCCGGCAATCGAAGCCTTCGTCCGGGACATGATGCCCGAGTTCACCGACTGACGTGCCCGCCCTTCGGCACCGGTCTACCCGCGACCGGCGCGGCTAATCTGGAAGAGCGCAGTAGGTCGCAGTTCGGGAGCCAAGGGGGTTGTACGACATGACAGACAAGGACTTCGTGTTCTCGGCCGACGGGCATGTTCTCGAGCCGACCGATCTGTTCATCACCCGCCTGCCCACGCACCTGCGTGACCGGGCGGTGTGGGAGGAAGACTTCGAGATCGAGCCACTCGAAGAGGGCGCCGTTCGAGATTTCCGTCGCCTGCATTCGCCGAGTTTCGAAGGCTGGACGGTCTCTCGATTCCGTCACTACGACGGCTCACCGAACACCGGCGACCCGGCCCGCATCCTCGACGACATGGACCGTGACGGCATCGATGCGCAGGTGATGCACCCGAACCTGTCGCTGTTCGGGCTGTTCTCCGACCATCACGAACTGTCGATGGCGCATGCCCGCGTCTACAACGACTACATCATCGAACGGTTCACGCCGTACTTCCACCGTCTGGCTCCCACCGCTCCGGTTCCGATCACCGACATCGATGATGCCGTGCTCGAAGTCGACCGGGTCGCCGCGGCCGGGTTCCGAGGGGTCCTCTTGCCGGCCATCCCGCCGACGCCGTACTACACCCGCGACTACGAGCGGGTGTGGGAAGCGATCCAGGCCAACGGTCTGCACGTCTTCTTCCACACCCAGACCGGCGGGGTGAAGGTCAACGACCCGATGTCGAGCACGCTCAAAACCGTGATGGGCATGGCCGGCGAGGTCAACAAGCCGATGACCGGCAAGCTCGCCGCCCAGCGGATGATGACCCAGTGCGTCTACAGCACGATGAACCCGCAGCAGTTGATGATCGACCTGATCGGCGGTGGCGTGCCCGAGCGGTTCGGTGACATCCACTTCTCGCTCATCGAGTTCAACGCCCATTGGCTTGGGTCGTTGGTCGGCAGTATGGACAAGGCGTGGGTCACCGGCATTGGCCAAGACGCCGACTGGTGGCTTGGCTACTGGAACAACGAACGGGCGAACAACGACCAGCCGCAGATGGCACGGATGTTCCGACTCAACGAGAAGTGGCATCATCCGCTGCGACCCAGCGAGTACGTGCGGCGCCAATTCCACGTGTCGTTCCAAGACGACGCCGTCGCCGTCGCCGCCCGCCACATCACCGGTCTGTCGACGGTGGTCTGGGGGTCGGACTACCCTCACGCCGAGGGAACGTTCCGCCAGAGTCCCGAGCTGATCGCCAGTCTCTTCGCCGGGGTTCCCGATGACGAACGCCGTCAGATCTTGGGTGGCACGATGAGCCAACTCCTCGGCCTCGGAGCCCCGATCGCCGGGTGACCACGTTCGGGTTCGACGGACGCGTCGCCGTCATCACCGGCGCAGGACGAGGGATCGGTCGAGCCTACGCCCGGCTGCTTGCGGCGCGGGGCGCGTCGGTCGTCGTCAACGACCTCGGTGGTTCGGTCGGCGGTCGCGGTGCAGATGCCAGCCTCTCGTCGACGACCGTCGACGAGATCATTGTGGCCGGCGGGGTCGCCCTCGCCGATGCCAACGATGTCTCGGTTGTCGAGGGCGCCAATGCCCTGATCGCGTCAACCATCGACCGCTTCGGCCGGCTCGACATCCTGATCAACAACGCCGGGATCATCCGCTGGGCCGGCCCGGCCAATACTGACGCCGAGAACCTCGCCCGCCATCTCGCCGTCCATGTCGCCGGCTCGTTCAACACGGTCCGCGCCGCCTGGCCGCACATGGTCGAGGCGCGTTATGGCCGGATCGTGATGACGACGTCGACGGGAATGCTCGGTCTGCCGCAGAACCTGTCGTACGCGACGGCCAAAGGAGGAGTCTTTGGGATGATGCGCAGCATGGCCGTTGCCGGAGCCCCACACGGGATTCAGGTCAACGCCATCGCCCCGGCGGCGATGACCCGCATGGCCGGTCCGGGGGGCGAGACGGTCGACCCCGCCGACCCGATGTCGCCCGACCTGGTCGCCCCGATGGCCGCCTATCTCGCCCACGAGACCTGTCCGGTGAGCGGCGAGGTATACACCGCCGGCGGCGGACGCTTCGCCCGGCTGTTCATCGCCTCCACCGAGGGCTACGTCGACGGGTCCGGTTTCCCGACGATCGAAGACATCGCCGCCGAGTGGACGACGATCAACGACGAGTCCGGCTATTTCGTCCCCACCGACCTGATCTCGTGGTCCTCCGCCTTCATGGCCCACCTTCCACCCGCGATTCCCCAACCGGGCTGACCACCCCGGGCAGGCCTGATCCCGAACTTGGCCGGCATCCGCTCCGGGAATCAGCGGCGCATGACCAGTGTGCTTGTCGCGGAAGTCTCGTTCACAAGGAGAAGTCTCCATCACCTCGCGGAAGCGTGCGTCTGTGGGCGGCCAATCTGCCGGCGAGCTTTGTCGGCGATTCAGGCCGGTTGGTCAGCGGAGAACGAGACCGTCACAACGCGTTCTTCGGTGCCGCGCACGACCGTGATCGACACGGCGTCGGTGACACCGACGAGCGCGTCGTAGAGCGCATCGATCGACAACAATTGCGTCTCGCCGACCGCGACCAACAAGTCGCCCTGGGCAATACCGCCGAGCGAAGCCGGGCTGTTGTCTTGCACCTCGCGGACCAGCAGCCCGTCGCGCTCAGGTAGGCCGACCGAGCGACGCAGCTTGGCGGCGACGGCGGGTGGGGCAAGGGCGACGCCGAGCTGTGGACGGGCGACCGACCTGCCGGCGGCGAGATCCTCAATCCGACGTTGCAGCGCAGCGCCTGCCGGGAGAGCAATGTAGAAGTTGCGTCCCGTGCGGTGGGTGTTGACACCGACAAGGCGACCTTCGGCATCGACGAGGGGGCCACCCGATGAACCGCGGGCGAGCGGTGCGCTGTGCTCCACCCCGCCCGACACCTTTCGACCCCGCGGGCCGTGGAACGACAGGTCGGCCGATGTGACCATCCCGAACGAGATTCGAAGTTGCTGACCACCGCGGCTGAGAGCGAAGACGACATCGCCCGCGGTCGGAGCCTGATCCGACCAGGCCGCCGACCGAGTGTCGGCCGTGTCGACATCAAGGACGACCAGGTCGCCGTCACCGTCGGTCCCGGCGATCGTTCCCTGGACCGACCGGCCATCGGCGAAGGTCACCGATGTCGAGCGATCGTGCAGGTTGTGGGCATTGGTGAGGACCTTGCCGGCAGCGATGACGATGCCGGTTCCGCGGCCGTCGCGGCCAATGGCGACGACGGAGTCACCGAGTTGGTCAAGGATCGATCGGGCAGAGCGGGAGAGTTCTTGAGAGAGCGTCATATCCTTGCCTTCGCTTGTTGCTAGTGAATTGCAAGTAACATACAGGCTGTGAGATCACGTCCACACCATCCCGGCCGAAGACTTTCCAACGTGTCAAGCTCGACGGCGATGCCGTCCGACAATCTCGCACGGGCGCTGGCTGTGGTCGGCGACCGGTGGACATTGCAGATCGTGCACGCCCTGCTCGGTGGTCCGAAACGCTTCGGCGAGTTCGCCGAGTCGCTGCCATCAATCGCCCCGAACATCCTCGCCGGTCGCCTCCGCCAACTTGTCGGAGAAGGCCTTGTCGCGGCGACCCCGTACAGCAGCCGTCCGCTGCGCCTGGCCTACGCGCTCACGAGTTCAGGTCGCGAACTCGAGGGCTCATTGGCCTTGCTCGAGACCTGGGGTGCCCATCTTGGCGGCGGCCACGACGGAGTCGCCCACCCAGCATGTGGTACTCCGCTCGAAGCCCGCCTGTACTGCAGTACGTGCGAACGAGTCGTCGACGATCTCCACGCCGACCAAGTCCACTGGGCCTGACCGGTCGCGAGCCTCAACGTTTGGATGTTCAAATCAACGGTGGAGTTTCAGCTACTCGGCGGGAAGGCGAACTGGTAGTCCGGCGCGATGGCCGGGCGGGTTGCGCAGCTCGCGTTTGAGGATCTTGCCGGAGGGGTTCCGTGGGAGCGCGTCGATGAATGTGACGGCCTTGGGGACCTTGAATCTGGCGAGCCTGGCGCGGCAGTGCTCGATCAACTCTTCAACGGTCGTCGTCGAACCGGGACGCAGCACGACGTAGGCGATCGGGACCTCGCCCCAGCGGTCGTCGGGCCGGCCGACGGCGGCGGCTTCGACGACCGCGTGATGCTCGTAGAGCACCCTCTCGATCTCGGAGGTGGCGATGTTCTCGCCGCCCGACACGATCATGTCCTTCAGCCGATCGACGATATAGACGTACCCGTCGGCGTCACGTTCACCGATGTCGCCGGTGTGGAACCAGCCGCTGGCGAATGCGGCCGCGGTCGCCGCGGGGTCGCGCCAGTAGCCCTTGAACACCTTCGGGCCGCGCAGCACGATCTCGCCGCGTTCGCCCGCAGGTAGTGAAACGCCCTGCTCATCCCAGATATCGAGTTCGAGGTACTGGCAGGGCCGACCCACGCTGCCCAGCTTCGACACGGTGCTCTCGCGGTCGAGGAAGGTGTCGCCCGATACGGTCTCGGTCAGCCCGTAGGCGTCGGCAAACCAGGCCGAGGGGAAGGTTCGGCGTAGGCGCTCGATGAACGGGATCGGCATCTTCTCACCACCGGCGATGATCACCTTGACCGACGACAAGTCCCGACCGTCGATGTCCGGGACGTCGAGGATCGCTCGCACCATCGCCGGGGCCGCCCAGAAGGTCGTCACCCGTGATCGTTCGATTTCGTCGACGACGAGGCTGGCGTCGAACGTCCGGTGGATGATCGTCGTTGCTCCCACGGCGATCATCGTGGTCGTGACCAGATCGAGCGCGCCGACGTGGTAGAGCGGCCCGCAGGCCAGACCGACATCGGCGGAAGTGAACCCGAACTCGGTGATGTGGGCGTAGTTCTTCCACGCCAGGTTGGCATGGGTGAGCATCACCCCCTTCGGGTGCCCGGTGGTGCCCGAGGTGTACATCAGTCGGTGGATGTCGTTACCTGCCGCGGTAATCCGCGCGGGTCGATCGTCGCTGGTCGTGAGGTCGGTGAACCGCTCCCAGCCGGGGATCCTCCGACCAGCGATGGACACTCTCACGAGGTCTGCCATTCCGCTCGTGGCCTCGTTGGCGACGTCGACGAGTTGTTCGTCGCACACCAGCACCAGGGCCTGGGAGTGCTCAACCATGAACCGGACCTCGGGCGCGGCGAGCCGCCAGTTGATCGGCATCGGGATCGCCCCGACGTGGTTGGCGGCGAAGATCGTGGCCAGGAACTCTGTCGAGTTGTACGACAGCAGCCCGATGACGTCGCCAGCACGGACTCCCCGCGCCTGCAGCCCGCCGGCGATCGCGGCCGACCAGTCGACCATCTGCCCATACGAGACGGCCTGCCCTTCAAAGATCGCCAGCGGCTGGTCGGGGGTGCGGTGGGCGTGGTGCTCCAGCACGCTCACCCAGTTGAAATCCGCTTCCATCAGCCCGGGTGTAGCACGCAGTCACCTCGCTGGTCGGATCCGGACCGCTCAGGTGACTACGTCGCGAACCGCTCGGTCGGACCACGGCGCTGGTTAGCCGCCGTGATCGACCATTGCGGGCCAACCCGATGTCCTAATCGTCGAGGAGGTCGGGTTCGGCGGCGACGATCCAGTCGTAGGAGGGTTGGAAGGCCCACCATCCGGCGACGGAGTTGCCGACTTGGGGGAAGGTTGTGGCCGCGTTTTCAGGATCGATCGGGATGGGGGTGCCGGCGGCTTCGGCGAGGAGTTGGGCCTGGCAGGCACGTTCGAAGGCGATGAACCACCAGGCGGCCTCGTCGACCGATCTACCGACCGTGAGCAGGCCATGGTTGGCGAGGATCAATGCTTTGTTCGACCCGAGCGCAGCGGCGATGTTGCGGCCTTCGGCGGGGTCGAAGACGGCACCGGTGTAGCTGTCGAACAGGGCGTGATCGCCGTAGAACGCACACGAATCCTGGGTCAGCGGGTCGAGCGTGCGGCGCAGGGTCGAGAACGCCTTGCCGTACATCGAGTGGGAGTGCGCCGCGGCGACGACGTCGGGGCGGGCGGCGTGGATGGCGGCGTGGATGGCAAAGGCGGTCTGGTTCAACGGCCAGTTGCCCTCGACCACCTCGCCGCGGTCATTGACCAGCAGCAGGTCTTTCGCCCGGATCTGGCGAAAGTTCATCCCCAGCGGGTTGACCCAGAAGTGGTCGAGCAGTTCCGGGTCGCGCGCGGTGATGTGACCGGCAAGCCCCTCGTCGAACCCGAGCCGTCCGAAAATGCGGAACGCAGCGGCGAGGCGTTGCTTGCGATGGCGACGCTCATCGGCCACGTTGCCGAACTTGGGAAATCGCGGCGGGATCCGGTCGGAGACCATGGCTACTCCGACGGGAGTTCCACATCGACGGTGGCTTTGGCCATCACCGCGTCGTCTTGGTTGCGCATCTCTACCTTGACGACGGCGATGTAGACGCGCTTGCGTTCCACCCGCGTGTCGACGACTTCCCCCGACAAGAAGGTTGCGTCACCCGTGAAGGCCGGATTGCGGTACTGGGCATTCGAGTGGGTGATGGTGCCCCACTCGCCCGCCCACGCCGACACGTAGTCGAGAATCCAGGCCCCCATCGAGGCGCCGTAGCCGTAGCCTCGCGGCATGCCGACATGACGGGCCCAGCGAGGCTGTAGGTGGCCCCGCGATGGGCCGTAGTAGGCGCCATCGGTCAGCTCGGGGTTGACCCGTTCCATCCGCCGGTCGCCTTCGAACCCGGCCATCTCCTTGGTGTAACCGAGCTCCTCGGCCCGCACCGTCGTCGGGCCCTTCGCCGTCGCCCCCCAGATGGTCATCGGATACGCCCGCCATTCGGTGGCGAACGACGCCAGGCTGTGCGGCCCGAGCACGTGCTCGGCGAGCGTGTCGCCCACCGATACCGAGGAGAACAGCCGCTTGCCATGCCCGAGCTGTTGGATCTGGTTGATGAATGCCAGCTTGCGATCTTCGAGCTCGGCCAACTGCTTGTCGGTCCACTCCGGCTCGCCGCCATTATTCGACGCCCCGGCACTGCTTGGCTCGCCCTCGAACAGGGCCTTCTCTTTGGCCTCGCGCACCTGGTAGCGGATCGACGTCGAGCGCTGCAACGCGATCCGCTCGCCGCGCTGGTTGATGTACAGCGTGTCGCCCCGTTGGAAACAGGTCGGACCGGCGAACTTGGTATCGGCAACCTTGTAGTCGTAGGGCATCCGGTGACAGACGAGGAAGTCGCCGGGTCGAACCCGCGGGCCGAAGAACCACCACTCGTCACCGCCGAAGATCAGATGCGATCCCGGAATCTTGCCCACCTGGGCGGGCGACGCGCCGTGACTCGTGTCGCAGGCGACGGTGAACGACAACGGGGCGATGATCTCGCCCCAGCGGCTCTCGGCCGCCCATCGCTCGTCGTAGTGCACGGGGTTCGGGTAGTGCATGGCCTGCACCCAGCGGCGGATGTCGTTGAGCGCCACCGGGTCCTTCAGCTCGCCGGGCTGCATCGGCACGCCCATGTACCGGGCGAGGTCGGACACATCGAAGGAGTTGTCGGTCGGTTCGGCGGTCATGGCAGTCCTTCGGGTCGAAGTGGCAGGAATCAGGTTGGCAGAGATGGGGTATCGACGATGGAGGCGAGCCGCGCCGCAACCAGTTCGAGCAGGGCGTCGTCGCGCACCTTGGCATCGCTGCCGGTCATTGGCATCTCCTCGGTGGTGAAGAACACCACATGCTTGGGCACCTTGTACGCGGCGACCCGCTGCCGGAGGAATGCTCGGATGTCGTCGGAGGTCGCGGTCTCACCCTCGCGCAGCACGATGCAGGCAATGACCATCTGGTCGAGGCGCGGATCGGGCATGCCGATGACTCGCGACAGTTTGACTGCACCGCACGCCCGCAAGGCGACCTCGACCTCGGCGGGCGAGACGTTCGCTCCGCCGGTTTTGATCATCTCGGTGCGGCGGCCGGAGTAATGGACATTGCCGTCGGCGGTCACGTGACCCGCGTCGCCGGTGTGGAAGAACCCGTCGGCATCGAAACAGGCGTCGGGTGGTTGGCCGAGGTAGCCGAGCATCAGCGCAGCGCCGGCAACGCACAGCTCGCCTTCCTCGTCGACCCCGAGGAGCCGACCGGTATCGGGGTCGATCACCCTCAGGCGGGCCCCGGGAAGCAGCGCGCCATGCCCGACTTTGGCCTGGTCTCGGGGGGTGTTCGACGGATGGGCCGAAACGAACGCACAGTTTTCCGAGAGCCCCCAGCCGACCGGCATGACCCACCCGGGGTCGCCCGTCACGCTCGGGTGGCGGGCGTACGCACTCTTGCCGAACACGCAACGCAACGCCGACAGGTCGGCGCCCGCCCAGTTCGGATGCTCGGCCAGCGCGGCGGTCTGATACGGCAAGGTGTACGGCTCGGTGACCCGCTCGCGTTCCAGCAGCCGCAGGGCGTGACCCGCTTCGAAGGTCTCCTGCGCGACCCAGCAGCCACCGGCGGCCAGGGTCGCCCCGACCGCAGTGTTGAACCCGGCGGTCCAGAACAGCGGCAGCGCGCTGAACATCCGGGTCTCAGCGTGACGGGCGAAAATACGGGCTTGCACCCAACTCTGCAACGACGGCGACCGATGGGCGTGGAGCATCGCCTTCGGTTCGCTGGTGGTCCCCGACGAGAAGATCACCAACGCCGGGTCATCCGCCTGTGTCACGTTGGTGCGGGCATCGAGCACGTCGTCGGACACGGCATCGCCGGCGGCACAGAAGTCGCCCCACGAACGCTCGCCGACCGCGGCGATGTGGCGCACGTGAGGCCGCGTCGCGGCGATGACGGCCACCTCGGCACCGAGCGGTCGGGCGAGCAACCGGGTTTGGGTGAGGACCACCGCCGCCTGGCATGTGTCGATCATCTGGGTCAGTTCGGGTGGTGGAGCGAACGTCGACATCGGCGCAGCGACGGCCCCGGCCAACGCGGTGCCATAGATCGCCGCAACGGCCTCGGGTCGGTTGCCCATCACGATCCCGACGGTCTCGCCAGGGACGACTCCGCTGGCGATCAGCGCCCGGCCGACTCGCCGAGCCTCGGCCCCCAGCCGGGTGTAGCTCCAGCGCCGGGTGGCGCCGTTGCGTAGCGGGTCATCGAACACGATTGCCTCGTTCGGCTCGAATCGCCGGACGACCTCATCGAGGAAGCCGCCGATCGTCAATGCTCCGATGTGCTCGTTCGCGGCGATCGGTGGACCGACGAACGTCGTCACAGCCCGGTTCGCCCCAACGCGCGCGCAGCGCGCGGAACGAAGGTTTCGGGCAGGAACGGGCCGCTGTCGACCGACGACATTTCGATCTCGCCGAGCACGACGTTCGGCGGCAGCCGATCAAGCCACACCACGGTCGCCGCCACCTCTCCGACGCCGAGCGTGCGCATCGGGAATCTCACGTCGTCGAGCATCGGGGTGGCGACGGGGCCGGTGGTGACGACGTGGACGGAGATGCCGTCGCGTTCCACTTCCTTGGCGAGGGCGATGGCAAAGGCGTTGAGGCCGGCCTTCGACGCCGAGTAGGCGGCCCGGCCGGGATGCGGGGCATGGGCGGAACTCGACGACAGGAACACGAAGCGCCCACCGGGTCCCATTGCCGCCAGCACCGCGTGGGCGATCACATAGGCCGAGGTGAGGTTGGTGCGCACCACCGCCTCGAAGCGCTCCAGCGATTCCTTGCGGACGAAGGTGCCATCCATCACCCCGGCGGCGTGGACCACCAGGTCGACCGTGCCTGCTTCGGCGACGACAGCGGCGAACTGCTCGGGCACGGCGCTATCGGCGGCCACCCAACGGGCTCCGATCTCCGTTGCCGCCTGCTCCAGCGGTTCGGCTCGCCGGGCGGTGAGAATCACGTCGTATCCGGCATCGGCGAGTTGGCGGCCGATCTCGCGGCCGATGCCGCTGCTCCCGCCAGTGACGATGGCAACCCGCGCCGGGGTCGCCGGCTGGGCGACGCGTCCGTCGTTCATCGAAACCCCCCGTCATCGGCGTGTCGCCACCTGGATCTGGTGGCGGCAAGATTCTCCGCGGCAGAGAATAGCGTTCTCGCCCGCACGGAGGAATCTACGCTGGCGCGCCGTGACTGTTCCGCGCTTGATTGCCGACGTTCTGGGCGACGCCGTTCGTGTCGACCCCGATCGCGAAGCGATGGTCGCCCGGAGCGCTCGCCTTACCTACCGGGAGCTCGATGTTGCCGCCGAGCGGGCCGCCGATGGGCTCTGGAAACTGGGGGTTCGCACCGGTCAGACGATCGCCGTCTCGCTCCCGAACGACGCCGACATCGTCGTTGTCTTCCACGCCGCGATGCGGCTCGGGGCGATCTGGGTGGGGCTCAATCGGGCCTTGGCGGCCGAGGAGAAGCGCTACATGGTGGCCGACGCCGGGGCGACGCTGCTGATCGCCGACCCTGAGATGGTGACCCAGGCGCGTCCGGTCCTGGCGCCCGACTTGACGATCGTCGAGGTGCAACCGGGAGACATCGCCGCCGGTCGCGGCATATGGGCGAGTGCCAACGTCGAACGTCCGGCCGTGCTCGTCGACCCATTCGCCCCGGCCGCGTTGGCGTACACCAGCGGGACGACGGGGCGCCCCAAGGGCGTGGTGCAAAGTCAACACAATCTGCTCGTACCCGGCGCCGTGTTGGTGGCGACACGGGGCTACGGCGCAGAACTGCGCAAGGCCGACTGCCTACCACTGACGATTCTCAACATGCTGGTGCTGACGACGTTACTCACGGCGCAGTGCGGTGGCACGTGCATCGTGATGGACCGCATTGATGCGCCGGGGATCGTCGAGTGGATTCGCAACGAGCAGGCCACGACCTGGAATGGAGTGCCGGCGATCCTCAGCTCGATGGCCACCGACCCGTCGATCACCCGGGCCGACCTGGCATCGATCACCGAAGTGTGGACCGGGGGCGACAGCTGCCCCCGAGCGATCGCCGAGGCGTTCGAGCGGCGGTTCGGCCTGCCGTTGCACTCGACCTATGGGCTCACCGAGGCCCCGACCGTGGTCAGCATCGACCCGCCCGGCATGGTCGGCCGCCCTGATGCATCCGGACGGCCGCTGCCCCATCTCCTGGTGACGATCCGTGACGAGCACGACCGTTCCGTTCCGACCGGCGCGGCCGGTGAAGTGTGTGTCGAACCGGTTGCTGAGGGGCCCTGGGCGGGTGTCTACCGGTCGATGCTCGGCTACTTACACCACGACGAGGCGACCGCGCACGCGCTACGCGGCGGACGGTTGCACACCGACGACGTCGGGGTAATCGATGAGGATGGCCTGCTCACGATCCGGGGCCGACGCAGCGCCGTGATCATCCGGGGCGGGGCGAATGTCTATCCGGCCGAGGTCGAGCGGGTGATCGCCGAGATCCCAGGCGTTGCCGCCAGCGCCGTTTTCCGGGGTCCCCGACGATCGCCTGGGCCAGCGCGTGGCCGCCGTGGTTGAGCCAATCCCGGGTGCCGCGCCAACGTCGGCCGACGTGGTCAACGCGTGCGCCGCGCAGCTCGCCAAGTACAAGGTTCCTGAGCGTGTGATCATCGTCGAGCGACTGCCGCGCAACGCGATGGGTAAGGTCGACCGCGTGGCGATCACCCGGCTTGGAACGGCCTGAGCGGGAGGGAAACGTCGCGTCGAGCACGCCGACGGCATACCGCATCGCAGCTGATGACAGGCGAGGGGTGTCCGTTGCATACGTTGAGCGACGTCCAGCCGTTTCATGGGTCGATAGGGGATCACAATGGCCGTTCAAGATGGGGCACAGGACTGGCGCGAGGCGCTCGACGACCTCGCGCGTCGGCGAGCGGTTTCGCGGGCGATGGGCGGCGAGGAGCGGCTGGCCAAGCATCGCGCCGCCGGCAAGCTCGACGCCCGGGCGCGGATCGACCATCTGCTCGACCCCGGATCGTTCCAGGAACTCGGCACGCTGGTTGGGGGCGAGGAAGCCCCGTCGGATGCCGTGGTGATGGGATCGGGTCGCATCGAGGGTCGACCGGTGATGGTCGCCGCCGAGGACTTCACGGTCAAGGCCGGCACGATCAGCCAGGCGGCCAACGCCAAGCGCTACCGGGTCGCCGAGATCGCCGCCGGTGACCGGGTGCCGTTGATCATGATGCTGGAAGGGGCCGGGTTTCGCGCCGACGGGCGCACCCACACCCGGTCGCCAACCGACTTGCTCGCCCAGTCCCGCTGCTCGGGTCGGGTGCCGCTGATCACCGCCGTGCTCGGCGCGTCCGCCGGACATGGGGCGTTGGTCGCCCCGATGTCGGACTTCACGGTGATGAGCCGGAACGCTTCGATCTTCACGGCCGGTCCGCCGGTCGTCTATGAGTCGTTGGGCGAGACGATCACCAAGGAGGACCTCGGCGGACCGGGCGTAGCGGTGGCCAGCGGGCTGATCCACAACGTCGCCGACGATGACGCGGCCGCCCTCGATCTGGTGCGTCGCTACCTGCGCTACTTCCCGTCGTCAGCCTGGTCGTACCCGCCCGATGTTGATGGCGGCGATGACGTCGAACCGCGGGAGCTCCCCGAATTGCTTGACATCATCCCCCGCAACGGACGCCGGGTCTACGACATGCACGACGTCATCGATGTCGTCTGCGACAGCGGCTCGGTGTTCGAGGTGCAACCCGACTTCGGTCGATCGATCATCACGTCGCTGTGCCACATGGGCGGGCGCCCGGTGGCAGTGATCGCCAACCAGCCGATGGTGCTGGCAGGCTCGATCGACGCCGATGCCGCCGACAAGGCTGCCCACTTCATCTCGGTCGCCGATTCGTTCCACGTCCCGTTGCTCTTCCTCGCCGACAACCCCGGGGTGATGCCCGGCAAGGCATCGGAGAGCCGGGCGATCCTGCGCAGCGGGGCGCGGATGTACGCCGCCCAGACCCAAGCGACGGTGCCGAAGATCGAGATCACGCTCCGTAAGGCGTACGGCTTCGGTTCGATGGTGATGGGGATGATCGCCTTCGATGGTCAGTCGGCGGTCTTCGCCCTGCCCGGGGCAACGATGGGCGCGATGAGCGCCGCGGCGATGAGCCGGTCGAAGGGGTCTGACGCCGACGAGGCCGCGCAGCTCCGGGAGATCGAAATCGAAGCCTCGTACCGGTCCGCGCAGTCGTTCGGTTTCGACGACCTGATCGACCCCCGCGAGGTTCGTAACCGGGTGATGCATTCGCTGGAGCGGGCGCTGTACCGCCGCCAGTCCGCCGCAGAGCCCGTCGCCCGTATCGGGATCGTGCCGTAGCGGCCGCTACCGTTCAGGTGTTCTCGACCGGAGGCAAACCGTGACCCGACAGCTTGATATTCCGGTGTTCGACGCCGACAACCATCTCTACGAGACGCAGGAATGCTTGACGCGGCACCTGCCCAGCGAGCTCGCCGACGTCGTTCGATACGTGCAGGTCAACGGCCGGACCAAGATCGTCGTGCGCAACATGCTCAGCGACTTCATCCCCAACCCGACGTTCGAGGTCGTTGCCCGGCCCGGCTCGACCATGGAGCACTACTCGGGAAACAACACCGAGGGCCGGTCGCTGCGTGAGATGATGGGCAAGCCAATTCGCTGCCCCGAGTCGTTCCGCAACCCCAAAGACCGTCTCGATCTCCTCGATGAGCTGGGGATTCATGCGACGCTGATGTTCCCCACGCTGGCCTCGCTGATCGAGGTCAACTTCCTCGACATGCCGAAGGTCACGATGGAGTTGATTCGGGCCTACAACCGGTGGCTGCTCGACGATTGGACGTTCGACTACCACGGCCGGATCTTCGCGACCCCGATCATCAATCCGTGCATGCTCGACGAGGGCATCCGCGAGCTTGAGTTCGTGCTTGAGCATGGAGCGAAGGCGGTGTTGTTGCGGCCGGGTCCGGTGGCCGGCAACCCGATGCGCTCGCCGTTCCTGCCCGAGTTCGACCGGTTCTGGGCCCGCGTGCAGGACTCGGAAGTAGTCGTCGCGCTGCATGCCTCGGACTCCGGCTATCAGCGGTACGTCAACGACTGGGAGGGCGGTGAGCTGGGCTACAGCGGCTTTGCGCCGCGTACCTTCCAGCTCGCCTCGATGGGTGCCCGGCCGATCACCGATTCGATCCTGTCGGCCATCTGCCACGGCATGCTCACCCGCTTCCCGAAGGTCAAGTTGATGAGCGTCGAGAACGGCGGATCGTGGGTGCTGCCCACCCTCAAGACCCTCGACGAGGTCTACAAGAAGATGCCCCAAGACTTCGCTGAACACCCGCGGGACACGTTCCTTCGCTCGATCTGGGTGAACCCGTTCTGGGAGGACTCGGTCGATACGTTGATCGACACGATCGGTGCCGACCGGGTGTGTTTCGGTTCGGACTATCCCCATCCCGAAGGACTCGCCGACCCGGTGGGTTGGCTGTCGGAACTCGACGGCCGCACCGACGACGAGGTCCGCCGGATCATGGGTCTCAACGTCTACGAGCTGCTCGGACTACGCGTCCCCGCCACCTGAGCTCGTCGTCGACCGCCGGGTCACGGTCGAGTCAACGCGGGCGCAGGGCTGACGTCGATCGGGTCGTCGCAGATCGTCCGGTCACCCCATGTAGATGGCGTGGCGCTTCTCGACCACATCGCGATCGACCGGATCGGCCGTCGAGAAGCGGATGATGATCTCGCGCCGTAACTGACCGAACGGCACCACCGCATCGATGATGAGTTCGCTGGCGAGTCGGTACAGGTCGATGTCCACCTCGTACTCGGCGCGGCGTTCGGCAACGTACGCGGCGCGCTCATCGGGATCGGCGATGGCCTGAATCTTGTTGGCATAGACGGCGTTCACCGCCGCATCGGCCCCCATCACGGCGATCTTCGCCGTTGGCAAGGCCAGCGTGGCGATCGGGTCGAACGCCGGCCCACACATCGCATACAGCCCGGCGCCGTACGCCTTGCGGACGACGACGCAGATTTTCGGCACTGTTGCCTCGGTGATCGCGGTGATCATCTTGGCCCCATGGCGGATGATTCCGGCGCGTTCGACCTGCGTGCCGATCATGAAGCCGGGGACGTCGGCGAGGAACAGCAGCGGGATGTTGTAGGCATCGCACATCCACACGAACCGGGCGGCCTTGTCGGCCGAGTCGCCGAACAAGACGCCGCCCTTGTGCATCGGGTTGTTGGCGACGATCCCCACGACGTTGCCGTCGATTCGGGTGAACCCGGTGGTCAGCTCGGGGGCGAACAGCGGTTTCAGTTCGAAGAACGTGTCGGCATCGCCGAGGCACTCGATGACCCGCCGGATGTCGTATCCGGCCGCTTCGGTGACGGGCAGTTCCGCCCGGCTCAGGTCCCGCTCGGGGGCCTCGGGCGCAGCCGCGGGTGGGCGGTCCCGCCAGGTGGTCGGCAGGTAGCTGAACAGGTGCTTGGCCTGCTCGATCGCATCGGTGTCGTCGGAGGCGAGATTGTCGCCGCAGCCCGACACCGACGCGTGCATGCGGGCTCCGCCCATCTCATCGAGGGTCACGTGCTCGCCGATGACCTCCTCGGCCATGCGGGGTGACCCGAGGTACATCGACGCGTTGCCCTCGACCATGATCACCACATCGCAGAACGCCGGAATGTACGCGCCACCGGCGGCCGATGGGCCGAAGAGACAGCAGATCTGGGGCACCTTGCCGCTGAGTTTCACCTGGTTGCTGAAGATTCGACCGGCGCCACGACGGCCGGGGAACAGGTCGATCTGGTCGGTGATTCGGGCTCCTGCCGAGTCGATGAACCAGAAGATCGGCAGTTCGTGGCGCAGCGCGTACTCGGTGACTCGCACGATCTTCTCGACCGTCCGCGCCCCCCACGAACCGGCCTTCACCGTCGGGTCGTTGGCGACCACCAGCGCCGGACGACCGTCGACCCGGCCCTGCCCGGTGACGACCCCATCGGCGGGAAGGTCGGTGGCCAAGGTGTTGGCGAGCAAACCGTCCTCGACGAAGGTTCCCTCGTCGAACAGCAGGCCAAGGCGGTCGCGGACGAACAGCTTGCCTTGGCGGGCCAGCTTTTCGGCTTCTCGATGAAGGTTGCCGGCCTGCGCTCGACCGGTCCGTCCGTCGAGTTCTGTTTCCTCGTTCACTGGGCCACGCTACGTTCTGGGAGGTTCCGGGCTTCAGAGCTTCGGAATGACTTCTTCGGCAAACAGGGTGATTGCATCGCGAGCCTCTTCGATGGTCTGGTCGCCGGCCGGAAGCTGCAACAGGATGTAGTCCGACAAGCCGGTCTCGAGATACGCGCCGAGCACCTCGATGACCTGCTGCGGGGTGCCCGAGCCGACGAGTCGCGCTTCGAGTGGAGCGCCGCCGCCCGCCTTGAGGAGTTCGCGGGCCCCAAGGGCGAGGGGGTTGAGGGCAGCCTCGGCGTCGTGCTCGTTGAGCACCAGGTGATCGAAGGTGTGTACGTGCATGACGCGGCGCGACACGCCCATCGCCCCCCGGGCGGCGATGTCGCGTGCCTTGGCCTCATCGTGATCGACGACGATCCCCATGGCCGTGCCGACCCGGGGCTGGGCTCCCGGGGCGTCGAAGCGGACCTCTTCGTCGCGGTACTTGTCCCATGCCTCGAGATAGGCCTCGTGGGCGGCCTTCGGGATCGGGCCGGGCCACATCAGGCTCATGCCGTACTTGCCGGCCGTGATCGGGTTGCCGGGGTACCAGAACGGCGGGTTCGGTTGCTGTTTGGCCTCGACGGTCAGGTTGCACGGCGGGATGTCGTAGAAGTGGCGGCCTTCCCTACCACCCACGATGCCGTTATGCAGACCCTCGCAGATCAGCGCAAGCGCCTCGTCGAATCGCTCGTACGAGGCGCCCCATTCCCCTTGGAACCAGAAATGCTCGATGGCGACCGGGCCCCGACCAACGCCATACTCAACCCGTCCCCCCGAGAGTTGATCGAGGACGCAGATGTCTTCGACGACTCGCAACGGGTGATGCAACGGCAGCACCTTGACCAGCGGCCCGAGTCGGATGTTGGTCGTCTCCCGGGCCGCGGCGGCGAGGAACAACTCCTGGTTCGGGGCAAGACACAGGTCACTGCCGTGGTGTTCGGCGATGTGGAAAGCCGCGTATCCGAGCCGGTCGGCCAACTTGACGAACTCGATGCGATCGTTGAGCAGTTGATCGAGCGGGGTTCCCGGAATCCCCTCGATGTGGTCGAACAGCGCAAACTTGGGTGACGTGGCCATGCGTCTCGACGATAGATCCCGACGCCCTTCGGACTCCTAACCACTGGAGCCAACGCCCGCTTCAGGTCAGAGTGATCGCCCGTTCGGGGCACGCGCTGGCCGCGGCGGTCACGGCGGCTTCCAGCTCGGTGGGGACCTCGTCGACCAGCACCGAGGCGTAGCCCCCATCGGTCAACTCGAAGACATCGGGACACAGCGCGCAACAGACGCCATGACCGCGGCACCGGTCGTCGTCGAGGGCGACTCGCACTACGGGGCTTCCCCGGTGACGTCGAATTCGAGGTGCAACTGGATCAGGCCTCGCAAGATGAAGCTCGGCGCGTACTGGTACCTGCGGGCATCGGCTGGGCCGTGCACCGATTCGTCGATACGGATGTCGGTGGTGCGATCGAGGATCCGTTCGAGAGCGACACGGGCCTCGGCGCGGGCGAGGGGTGCCCCGGGGCAGGTGTGGATGCCACGTCCGAAAGCGAGGTGTTGACGAGCGTTGACCCGCTCGACATCGAACGTCGTCGGGTCGTCGAAGTGGCGTGGGTCGCGGTTCGCGGAGCCGTTGACGAGCATCACCGTGGTACCGGCGGGAATGTCGACCCCGCCCACGGTGACCGGCACCCGCGACAGGCGGAAGTCGCCTGTGATCGGGCTGTCGATTCGCAGCGACTCCTCGATGAAGTTGGTGATCAGCGATCGATCGGCTCGGATCTTTTGCTGCAGGTCGCGGTCTTCAGCCAACTTCTGCAGCGTCGCCCCGAGCAGACGCACGGTCGTTTCCTGACCGGCGGAGAACACGTTGGCGGCGACCCGGGCAACGTCGATCGGTTCGGGCGTCGAACCGTCGGGGAAGGTGGCGTGGGCCATGCCGGTCAGCACGTCGTCGCGAGGGTCGGCTCGTCGCTCCTCGACGTAGCCGGTGAACTTCTCGTAGAGGAACTCGAGCGGCGACTTGGCCAGCGCCTCGCCGGTGCCGCCGACCCCGCCGCCGGCTTGGCGGTGTTGGGTGCCGACGGCGAACGAGGCACGGTCCTCCTCAGGTACCCCGAGCAGGTCGGCGATGATCAGCAGGGTGAACGGACCGGCGAAGCCGTGGATGACTTCGCCCTTGCCTGAGGCGAGAAAGCTGTCGAGCGCTCGATCGACGAGGTGGCTCATCGCCTCCTCGTTCTCCTTGAGGCGCTTGGGGGTGATCATCCGCATCAGCAGAGCCCGATGGTCGGTGTGGGCCGGCGGGTCGAGCGTCGGAAGCTGGTCGCTCATCGGCAGTTTGTCGCGGTGCTCGGCGATCAAGTCGGAGACGTCGTCACCAACGAGCGGCACGGGGAAGCCCGGGAACGGCCCGGTCACGGCGGTACACGACGAGAACCGGACATTGTCGTTGTAGATCTCGACCGCTTCCTCGTAGCCCGTCACCATCATCACGTCATGGTGGTTCTCGCGCCGGATCGGGCACTCGGCGCGCAGCGCCTCGAAGTACGGATGCGGATTCGTGACGGTGTCGTTGTCACGGAAGAAGTCGATCGCCTCGAAGTCGTTCATCAGCTGATTCCTTGGTTGGGAGAGTGGTCGGTCGGGTCACGGGAGCGTTTTCGCCGATGCGGTCGAGCGTGGCCACCGCGGTGTCGACGAGTGAGAACGACTTACTCCACCGACGAGAATGACACTACCGTACGGTCGATGTCGGGAACCACCGTGTCATCACTGCCCTCGATCGCGGCGGAGCAACACTCGTCGGGGTACGGATCGGTCGTCAGCGAGTTGGGGTTTTCCACCGAAGTTGCCGGCGATCACATGATCGGGCACGGCGTCGTCTGCTCCGGCATGTGGACGCCAGGCACCGAACTCGTACGTACGTCGGTGCTGGCGACCTGGGCCGATGTGCTCGCGGGTATCCAGACGAGCGCGGCGATCAGCCCGGGTATCCCGGTGACGGTCGATCTGGAGGTCAACGTCGTGCGGCATCCGGTGGGGGAGGTGACGGTGGTCGGCGTGGGAACGGTGGTCAAGTCCGGCCGATCGATGACCGTTACTGCCGTTGAGTTTCAAGTCGATGGGGAGTCGGAACCCTTTGCCTTCGCCTTGGCGACGTTCATGGCGTCGCCGAACCCGGCTCACGTTGCGCCGGAGGAGGGCTTCTCCTTGCGTCGACCGGCCTCTGATCGGCCATTGTCGGTACCGCTGGCGACTCGGGCTCGGGCCCGTCGCGTGGATCCGGGTCGGGTCGAACTGCCCTGGTGTATCGACAATTCGAACGCCACCGGAGCCATCCAGGGCGGCCTGATCTCGTTGAGCATCGAGGAGGCGGCGCTGTCGTTGCACCCGACTCCTCGGGCGGTGGAATCGATCTCGACGCGGTATCTGCGGGCGATCCGCGAGGGCAACGCGGTAGCTCAAGCCTCGGCCCACGGCAATCTCGCCCGCGTTGAGGTCAGGGCCCAAGCCACCGGCAAACTCGCCGTGATCGCCACCGTCCGCCTCGGGGATTGAACCGGCCGCGCCGTTGTCCAGGGCGGCTACACGTCCTCGAAGCAGCCCGAGGTTGCCGAGCGGAACACGGCATCGATGATTCGCATATTGACCATCGCGTCGCGCAGTGGGGCCGTTGATGGGGCCTCGGCGCGGACCCGGCGCGAGAACGCCTCGCCCTGGCTGGTGTACTGGTCGTTGGTGGGGATGACGACGTGGCGGGCGTCGAGACCGTCGACCGACTGGCCCTCATGGAGCAAATAGGTGGTCGGGTCATCCTGCGGCTGGTTGAACGGAATGGTGATCTCCAGCCGCCCGACGGTGCCATAGACGTGGACTCTCTGGTGGAACACCGTCTGGGTGCCGACTTGAAAGGTGCACATCCGGCCATCGCCGAAGTCGAGGATCGCCGAGGTCACCCGGTCGGTGCCGAACTCGGGATCCCGATCGATGACCGAAGCGACCCGCACCGGGTCGGACTCCATGAACCAGCGGGCGGCGACGATCGCATAGCAACCGATGTCGTACATCGCCCCGCCACCAACCTCGGCAACGTTGCGGATGTTGGCGGGGTCGCCGTTGTTGTACGAGAAGGCGGCATGCATATGGCTGACCCGGCCCAGTTGACCCGAGCGGACGATCTCGCGGGTCTCGGCCCACTGCGGGTGGAAGCGGACCATGAATCCCTCGGCAATGTGGACCTGCTCGGCGAGTGGCAGCAGCACATCGAGTTCGTTGGCGTTCATGCCCATCGGCTTCTCGCACAGCACGTGCTTGCCGGCCTCGGCGGCCTTCTTGGTCCACTCGACGTGCATCGAGTTGGGCAACGGGTTGTAGATCACCTCGATCGTCGGGTCGGCGAGCAGTTCCTCGTAACTGCCGTAGGCGGTCGCGATGTCGCAGCGATCGGCGAACTCTTGAGCCCGGCCGAGATCGCGCGACGCGACCGCGGCGACCTCGATCATCGGTGACTTGCGCAACCCCGGTAGAAACCGCCGTTCGGCGAAACCCGATGTCGACAGCACACCCCAACGAACTTTGTCCATGACCAAGTCTGGCCGACCGGGGTCAAGCCGTCGTGAACCTCAACTCGCAAGCGGGCGTCGGAAACCGAGAATGGTATTGTCCAGATTTGAGAACGCCGAATAGAGGGGTGTCGACCGATGAGCGATGACATGGTGCAGTACGAGGTAGTCGACGAGCGGATTGCCGTCATCACGCTCAACCGGGCCGACAAGGCCAATGCCCAGACCCCGGCCATGCTCGATGACCTCGATGCGGCGATGATGAAGGCCGCCGGCGACAAGGCCGTGCGGGTCATCGTGCTCCAGGCCAACGGCAAGCACTTCTCCGCCGGCCACGACATTTCGGGTTCGGCCGACCGCACGACCGCCACCACCAACGACGAGTTTCCGCTCGATCTGAAGACGGGTGGGCTCGAAGCGATTTACGAGTGGGAGACCAAGCGGTACATCGGTTACGCCCGCAAGTGGCGCGACATTCGCAAGCCCACGATCGCCGCGGTCCAGGGTCAGTGCATCGCCGGTGGTCTGCTGCTGTGCTGGCCGATGGACATCATCATTGCCGCCGAAAATGCCAAGTTCTCCGACCCGGTCGTGCGGATGGGTATCGGCGGCGTCGAGTACCACGGCCACACGTGGGAAGTGGGGGCTCGTAAGGCCAAGGAATGGCTGTTCACCGCCTCGACTTTCACCGCCGCGCAGGCCGAGAAGCTCGGGATGGTCAACCATGTCGTGCCGCTCGACGACCTGCGTACGTTCACGATGACGATGGCCGCTCAGATCGCCCAGATGCATCCGTTTGCCCTCGCCCAGGCCAAGCGCGCCGTCAACCAGACCCAGGACGTGCAGGGCTTCTACGCCGCAGTGCAGTCGGTGTTCGATATCCATCAGACCGGACACGGTCACGCGATGATCGTCAACGGATACCCGATCCTGGTCGACCTCGAACAGATGAAGCAGTCGATCGCCAAGAGTTGAGTCGGGTTCTTCGATGCGGCTCGGTCTGATGGTCGGCCCCGAGCGGGCCAGATACGCGACCAAAGTTGAGCGCATGCTCAGCGACGCCAAGTGGGCCGAAGATAACGGTCTGAGCGCCGTGTGGATCCCTCAGATTCCCGACGAGTTCGATGCGATGACCATCGGCCGCGCTGATCGCCCATGCGACGTCGCGCATCGAGGTCGGCACCGCGGTCGTGCCGTTGCAGATCCCGTCATCCGGTCGCCCTCGTGCAGCAGTCGTTATCGACGCAGCTGGTCGCCCAGGGTCGGTTCACGCTCGGGCTCGGCCCGTCGCATCACTGGATCATCCACGACATGCTCGGACTGCCGTACGAGCGGCCCGGCGGCGATCGACGGCCGACTACCTCGACGTCGCTCGACGCGGCGATGGCTGGCCCGGGCATGGTCGAGGTCACGAACGCGCTCGTTCCAACATCAACAACCCGATGTACGTCACCGATCAGCCCCGCATGCAGGTGATGCTCGCCGCGCTCGGCCCGGTGATGTTGCAGCTCGCCGGTTCCCGCACCGACGGCACGATCCTGTGGCTGGCCGACGAGAAGGCGATCGAGTCGCACATCGCGCCGCGGATCAACGCGGCCGCCGCCGCCGCCGGGCGGTCCGTCGCCGCGCATTGTCGCCGGCGTTCCGGTCTGCCTCTGCCTGCCGAGCGAGATCGACACGGCCAAGGCCCGAGCCAACCGGGTGCTCAGTGAGGCGACGATCTCGCCGAACTACCAGCGGCTGCTCGAGCACGGGCAACGCCACCAGCGTCGGCGACATCCTGGCCGCCGGCGACGAGGAGATGATCCGGAGCCCGACTCGCCTCCTTCGCCTGCTGCCGGCGTGACCGATGTGTCGATCCGCGTCGCTGCCGATCGGCGACAGCCGCGAAGAACTACTCGAGTCCAGCCGCCGCACCCGTGAGTTGGTTGCCGCCCTTGCGGCCGAATTCGCCTGACAGGCGATCGCCTACACCTTGCATCGAGCGGGCCCGTCCGCGAGAATGGGATTCTCATTCCGGTGAGGATGACGTTCTTCCAAGCGAGGACCCGATGACCGCTTCGGCCGGCATCCCCGTCTTCGACGCCGACAACCACTTCTACGAGACCGAGGATGCGTTCACCCGGCACCTGCCCGATCGCTACAAGAACGCGATCCAGTACGTGCAGGTCGAACGGCCGCACCAAGCTCGCTGTCGGCGGCAAGATCAGCGAGTACATCCCGAACCCGACGTTCGAGGTCGTCGCCCGCCCCGGGGCGCAGGAGGAGTACTACCGGGTCGGCAACCCCAAGGGCCTGAGCCGCCGCGAGCTGTTCGGCGAGCCGATCAAGTCGCCGCCGGCGTTCCGCGAGCCGGCGTCGCGGCTCGAGCTGATGAACGAGCAGGGTCTCGACCGCACGCTGATGTTCCCGACGCTGGCCAGCGTGCTCGAAGAGCGGATGAAGGACGACCCCGAGCTGATGCACGCCGCCATCCACGCCCTGAACGAGTGGATGTACGAGACGTGGCAGTTCAACTACGAGGACCGCATCTTCTCCACGCCGGTGATCACGCTGCCGATCGTCGAGAAGGCGATCGAGGAGCTGGAATGGGTCGCTCGAGCGCGGGGCCAAGGTCGTGCTGATCCGCCCCGCCGCCGGTGCCCGGCTTCCAGCGGCCCCCGCTCGTTCGCCCTGCCCGAGTTCGACCCGTTCTGGGCACAAGGTCGTCGAGGCACGACATCCTCGTCGCGCTGCATTCGTCCGACAGCGGCTACGAGCGGTTCGCCAACGAGTGGATCGGCAGCCGAACACCGAGATGTTGCCGTTCCAGCCCAACGCCTTCCGCATGCTTGGCGTCGTGGCGGCCGATCGAGGACGCCGTCGCCTCGCTGATCTGCCACGGCGCGCTGACCCGCTTCCCGACCTCGAAGATCGCCGTGGTCGAGAACGGTGCCAGCTGGGTCGCAGCCGCTGCAGAAGGCGTTCAAGGACCTGTGGAAGAAGATGCCGCAAGACTTCCCCGAGAACCCGATCGAGGCCATGCGCCGCAACATCCACATCAGCCCGTTCTGGGAGGAGGACTTCGGCGAGACTCGCCGAGCTGCTCGGCCCCGACCGGGTGCTCTTCGGCTCCGACTTCCCCCATCCCGAAGGCCTCGCCGACCCGGTCAGCCTCGCCGACGACATCGCCCACCTCGACGACGAACTGATCCGCAAGATCATGGGCGGCAACCTCGCCCGCCTGATGAACATGGAACCCGCCAAGGTCTGAGGCCGCCGTCAGTGCCCCTCGCTTGGTCGGGCCCTGTCACCAGATGTCACGTTTTCCGATACATCTGGTGACTCAACTCCGATCAGCACCGACGCTGCCGACGCGAGCTGTGCGTCGCGTGGCCTTCGAGTTCGACGATCAGGCGTGTACCGAAGATGGCATCGATGCGGGCAGACGTCCCGTCGCCGTCCCGTAGGGCCCGGCGGAGCATCGGCCTGGTCAGCCCGGCTCGGCCTACCGCGGTCAGAAACCACCGCTCGAGCCGGCTCTCCCCGCCCGTATCGGCCAGTGCCCGCGAGAAGTTCCGCCCCTCTTGGCTGCCCGATCCAACGGTCGAGGACAGCGCTCGCGAAGCTTGCGCTCGTCAACCAGGCGCATGCGAATCGCGGAATCGATGGCGTTCTCGATTTCTCGTTGGCTGAATCGAAATGTCGGCGACTCGACGATGAGCCGTTCG
The DNA here is from genome assembly GCA_963847945.1 of uncultured Actinomycetes bacterium. Classification (GTDB taxonomy): domain Bacteria; phylum Actinomycetota; class Acidimicrobiia; order Acidimicrobiales; family Ilumatobacteraceae; genus JANMJD01. The sequence continues at coordinate 559,957 of CAWKBX010000015.1, read as the reverse complement.
GCGCGCAAGTGACGAAGTCCGTCAGTACGGGTCACATCCGACATCGGCACGGGATGAATGGTCGAACGCACCTTGCCGCCGGCGCTCGCGTTGCGTCGATACCGAGGGACGAGAAACTCGTAGGAATCGGCAGTGAATCCGTCGAGGCGAAGCAGGCGGGCCCCGGTTCGTCCGGCGAGCAGGCCGTCATCACCAACATCGGCCAGCCCAGCGGCCAGCCTGAACTGCCAGTTTCGAGGTGCCCCTGAAACACCGTACGAACGCGGCCCGACCGGCTCGATATGGCCGGAGGCCTTCATCCGGGACCGTACTTGGCGTAAGATCCCGATCAGCTCAAGCTGGCCGATCGAGACGACACCATGGTTCAGGCGGGCTGCTTGATGTAGCGAAGCGAGTCGTGGGCTCATTCATCCGACCTTGCCAGCGGCCTGTGTCAGAGTTCTGGGCGGGAAGTCACCGAATGTAACGAGATCCGTGACATTCGGTGACTCCGGTCAACGAGGGCCCGCTGTTCGGGCGAAGGCCGGGCGTCCACGTCAGCGGCCGTAGTTCGATTGCAGCTCGCGGCGCAGCACCTTGCCCGAGGGCAGGCGGGGGATCTGCTCGACGATCAGCACTTCGCTGACTTGCTTGTAGCCGGCCAGGTTGGCGCCGACCAGCTCGCGCAGATCGTCGGGAGTCGCGGTACTGTCGGCGGAGAGGACGACGGCGGCGATCACCGACTCCCCGGTTGCCGAATGGGGGACACCGAACACGGCGCAGTCGACGACCTCGGGGTGACCGAGCAGTACCGTCTCGACCTCGGCTGGGGCGACCTGGAAGCCGTTGACCTTGATCATCTCCTTGACCCGATCGGTGATCGTTACCCAGCCGTCGGCGTCGACGGTGCCGACGTCACCCGTGCGGTACCACCCATCGACGATTGCTTCGGCGTTGGCCTCGTCGGGCAGGTAGCCGAGCATCATCGACGGGCCGCGGGCCTGAAGCTCCCCGGAAAGGCCGGGTTGCAGCACCGCTCCGGTTTCGAGGTCGGCGACCCGCAACTCGACTCCGGTGGGGGGCAATCCGACCGAATCGAGTCGCCATTGATCGGGTCGGTGAACCGGGTTGACGGCGAGGACCGGCAGCTCGCTCGCCCCATACGCCGGTAGGAAACGGACGCCCGATCGGCGGGTCACCGTCTCGGCCACCGACGGGGTCACCGGCGTCGCCCCCCACATGATGTAGCGCAGCGATGAGAGGTCGAATCGCTCCAGGTCGGGGTGCGAGGCCATCGCCAGGGCAATCGGTGCGACGGCCATCTCGATGGTGATCCGATCACTCTCGACCGCCGCCAGGACCGCTTCCAGGTCGAATCGGCGGTGCAGTCGAACTCCGGCCCCGGCGGCGATCACGGTGAGTACGTTGAGGAGGCCGAGGATGTGGAACGGCGGGGTGGCGATTTGCAGTCGGTCGTCGCTCGTCATGCCGAGCGTCTCGATCCAATGGGCCGTGGCGTGCGAGATCGTGCGGTGGGTGTGACGCACTGCCTTCGGCAGGCCGGTGGTGCCCGAGCTGAACACCATCACGATGACATCGTCGAGATCGATATCGGCCGACGGCACCGCCATGGCGTCGGGAGCCGTGCGGAGCGCGTCGACGTGGATGACGGGGCGATCGGTGAATCGCCGGGCGAGATCGACCGCTCCGGAGCCGTCGGTGAGGACGTGGGTCGGTTCGGTGAGGGCCAGGGCGTGATCGACCTCGCGGTCGCGCCACGCAGTGCTGACCATCACCACGGTGGCCCCCAGACGAAACGCGGCGAAGACGGCGGCGATGAACTCAGGGCTGATTCCGGCGCTCAGCGCGATGCGTGAGCCGCGGCTGACCCCACATGTCGCCAGCAACGCGGCGCTGCGGTTCACCATGTCGGCGAGGTCGCGGTAGCTCCACTCGTCGTCGTCCATCCGCATGCACACGTGCGAGCCGTATCGCTCGGTCGCGTCATCGAGCAGAGCGATCAGCGGACGAGGTTCGGCGTTCACATCGTCCCCGCTGCCATGCAGCCCCGACATTAGCGCAGCCGCCCGAGAGGCGAACGGTGGGCTAGCGCGAGTCGAGAATCAGGTTCTCATTTCGACGGAGCAGTTTGACGGAGCAGATCGAAGCAGCCAAGCGATGCGATCGCAGGTGCTCAGGGAGCGGCTGGGCCCTTGCCGAGCCGAGCGGCGGCGATGTCGTCGGGGGCAATGGCGTGCAGGCAGAACTGCCAGATCTCGTCGCCGGTGATCGGCTGACGCCCGCCGGCGCTGCGACCGGCCGTCACCGTGGCCGTCTGCAACACGACGGCGGCGAGTCGGCGCGGGCGCCCCGGGCGTAGCAGGCCAGCCTCGGCGGCTTCCTCGACGATCGAGGCGATGTACTCCACCTGCGGGGCATACGCCGCGGCGACCTCATCAGGATGATCGACGAGGAGGCGCTGGGCAAACTCCGAGAACAGCGGCTGAACCGACACCCGACCCGGCGCACACAGCTCGTAGAGCAATAACACCGCAGCGCGGAGACGGTCGAGGGGATCGCCCTCGGTCGTCGCCTGCTGCAACCGGCGGACCGCGAGGTCCATCTCTTCTTCGAACAGGGCGAGGAGGAGTTCGTGCTTGCCGTCGAAGTACTGGTAGAAGCTGCGCAGCGACTGCTTCGACCGGTCGACGACCTCTTGAACGGTGAACTCCGTCGACTCTTTCTCGGCGATGATCTCGCGGGCCGAGTTGAGAAATCGCTGGACCCGCTTGGCCGCCCGCTGCCGCGCCGACTGGGTGGAACGATCGATAGCCCGTTGCCGCCATGCCGGCTCGGTGAGCGTCTGCGTCGACGATGCCGTGGTACCTGATGCGGAGTTCGCAGTTCTCGGCATGGGGTCACTCTACGGCGGCGGAAACGACGCTTGCGGGATTCTCGGAGATGGCCTCTCATCGTGCGGATGTCGGCACCAGAGCGAGACTTTCCATATCTGATAACGTCACTTCCCCAATCCCGCCATCGAGTGGGCGAGGCCGCAGCGAAGATCGGGCATGGGGCACTGATGCAATTCGAACTCGACGACGACCAAGTCAACTTGCAGGAGACGGTGCGGGCAATCATCGCCAAGGAATGCTCTCCAGCGTTTGTCCGCTCTGTCGTCGACGACCAAGCCGACCCATCAGCGTGGTGGCAGACGATGGTCGAGCTGTATTGGCCGGCCTTGGCGATCGACGAGTCCACCGGGGGTCTGGGCATGACCTGGATCGAGCTGGCGATCCTCGTCGAGGAGCTGGGTCGCGCCGTCGATCCGTCACCGTTCCTTGCCACGACGACCCAGTTCGTGCCTGCGGTGAGGAACTGCGGTTCGTCGGAACAAGCCGCTGCGTGGCTCGGGGCCGTGGCCGACGGCACGATCACCGGCGCGTTGGCTCTGGGCGAGAACACGATGACCGCAGTTGCCCACGCCGACGGCTGGCGGCTCGACGGCACCGCGGCATATGTCGTCGACGCCGATCGGGCCGACGAGATCGCCGTGGTCGCCACGGTCGACGGGGAGGTGGCGGTGTTCGTCGTCAACCGGGCTGCGACCGTCGCCGCAGGGGCGTTGACCGTGGAGCAGGTTCCCGCGTTCGACCACACCGCCCACATCGGTCGGTTGTCGCTCACCGCAGCGGTGGTGCCGCCTGGTCGCCGACTGGCAGGAGCCGAAGTCGCGCCCGGTGTCATCGCCGCGGTCGAGGAAGCCACACTCGGCTGGTCGGTCTCGACGGTCGGTGCCTGCCAGCGCATCGTCGACCTGGCTGTCGCGTACGTGAAACAGCGCCACCAGTTCGGGGTGCCGATCGGCTCGTTCCAAGCGGTGAAGCACAAGGCCGTCGACATGTATGTCGCCGTCGAACGGGCGCGGGCGATTGCCCAGTACGCCGCGCTGACCATCGCCGAGGATGATCCGCGCCGGACCACAGCGGTCTCGATGGCCAAGACCGCAGCGGGGGAGTGCCAGGAACTGGTCTTTCAACACGGATTCCAGCTTTTCGGCGGTATGGGGTTCACCTGGGAGAACGACCTGCAGATGGCCCTACGGCGGGCCAAGCTCGGAGCAATGATGTTCGGCAGTACCAGCGACCACCGCCGGCGCGTCGCCCGGGGGGTGTTGGCCCGATGAACCTGAACTTCTCCGCCGAAGCCGAGGCGACCCGGGGCGAGTTCGCCGCCTGGCTCGATGCCAACGTCCCGACCCCCGAATCGGCCACCGTCCGCTCGACCTCGTCGGCCGACGTGCCCCCGTGGGCCCGCGAGTTCCAGGCGAAGATGTTCGATGCCGGCTGGCTGCTCCCTGGCCAGCCCCCCGAGTTCGGGGGGCGCAACGCCTCGCTGCTCGAACAGTTCGTCATCCAAGAGGAGCTCGGCCGGCGTCGGATCTACGCCAGCTTCAACCCGCAGGGCTTGGGCATCATCGCGCCATCGATTCTGATGTTCGGCACGCCGGAGCAGAAGCACCAATGGGCCGTGCCGTTACTGCGCGGCGAGATGACCGCCGCCCTCGGGATGAGTGAGCCAGGGGCCGGCAGCGACCTCGCCGGCCTGCGGACCCGGGCCGTCGCCGACGGTGACGGGTTTGTCGTCAACGGCCAGAAGGTGTGGACGTCGGGGGCGAAGGACGCCGACTTCATCTTGACCTTCGTGCGTACCGATCCCGACGCGGCCAAGCACAAGGGAATCAGCACCCTGATCATTCAGACGAGCACCCCGGGCGTCACGAGGCGGCCGTTCGGCTCGATCTGCAGCCCCGATGACCTGGACTTCTGCGAGGTGTTCTTCGACGATGTCTACGTGCCGCAACAGAACCTCATCGGTGGCTTGAACCACGGTTGGAAGGTGGCGACCGGGGCGCTCGGCGAGGAGCGGGCGATGCTCTGGTTGGGGCAGTACGAGTCGCTCGACGATCTGAGCGAGAACTTCGCCGAACGCGTTCGTGGCACGGCCATTGCCGACGACCCGGTGGTTCATGAATGGTTCGGGCGCCTGCTGATCGACAAGACGGCGCTGCGGCTGCTCGGCTATCGCACCGTGGCCAAGACCGCCCGAGGAAAAGATCCGGCCGAGCAATCGATTCTCAAGTTGTTCGGGTCTGAGGCGGGGCAACAGGCCTTGATGCGGGCGCTCGAAGCGCTCGGCCCCGACGGCCTCGACCGGGAGATGCCGTCAGCGGCGCACAACCACATGCATCACGAGCACATCAACGCCAGCTGGTTCGACCGCTACTGCCGCTCGTTCGCCAACACGATCGCCGGCGGCACCTCGGAGATTCAACGCAACATCATCGCCGAGCGCGTGCTCGGCCTGCCCCGCTGATCGATGCGTTCAGGTTTGTGGATTCGATGACAGATCAATCGCTGGTAGTCCGCGAGCACGGATATCACGCGCTGCGCGTCGCCGCGGTCATCGCCGAGACGACCGACACGAAGTCGTTCGTGTTTGACGTCCCCGACGAGCTGCGCGGGCTGTTCGCCTATCAAGCGGGACAGTTCTGCACGGTGCGGGCGACGATCGGCGGCGACGAGGTGTTGCGCTGCTATTCGATGTCAAGCGCTCCGGGGGTCGATGCGGCGATGACCGTGACGACGAAGCGGGTGCCGGGCGGCGTCATGTCGAACTGGCTCAACGACCGCGTGCATGTCGGCGACACCTTGGAGGTGATGAGGCCGTCGGGGGTGTTCTGCGTGGGTGAGGGTGAAGCCCCGATTGTCGCGTTCGGCGCAGGCAGCGGGATCACGCCGATCTTTTCGATACTCAAGCAGGTGTTGGCGACGACCGACCGCTCGGTTCGTCTGCTCTACGCCAACCGCGATGCCGAGTCGGTGATCTTTGCCGCGGAGTTGGCCGCACTGCCCGACGCCTACGGCAATCGGCTGGAGGTCCGCCATCACCTCGACCGCGAGGCGGGCTTCCTCACTCCCGATGACATCGCCGCATTCGTGGCAGCCGGGAGGGGGCCCGAAGTCGCTGCTGACTTCTACATCTGCGGGCCGACCCCGTTCATGGATGTCGTCGAGGCCGGCCTGGCCATTGCCGGAACCGACCCCGCTCGGATCTCGATTGAGCGGTTCGCCTCGGGTGGCGTCCCCACCGAGACGTCGCGGGTGTCCGACGCGTCCGATGACGAGACGACACAGTCGTTGACGATCATCATCAAGAAGAAGCGCCATGTGTTGGAGTACACCCCGGGCGACACGGTGCTTGACGCCGCCCGCCGCGGCGGGCTCAAGCCGCCGTTCTCGTGTGAGCTCGGCAACTGCGCCAGTTGCATGGCATTGATCACCGAGGGCGCGGCGACGATGCGGGCCAACAATGCCCTGTCGGCCGACGAGGTCGACGAGGGGTGGGTGCTCACCTGCCAGGCGCTGCCGATCGGTCCGTCCGTCGTCGTCGAATACGAGAGTCTGTAGTGAAGCATCCGTCATGAACGCGTCTGTAGGGAGGGGAGACCTGCCATGAACACCGATGACCTGATTCTGGTCAGCGTCGACGACCACATCATCGAACCACCCGACCTGTTCGTCCGTCACATCTCCAAGGAGTATTTGGCGCGGGCCCCGCAGCTCGTCCGCACGCCCGACGGCAACGATGTGTGGGAGTTCGGCGGCCGTCGCATCGAGAACTCGGCGCTCAACGCCATCGCCGGACGGCCGAAGTCGGAGTTCGGCCTGGAGCCGCAAGGGCTCGACGAGATTCGCCCCGGTTGCTACGACGTCCACGAGCGGGTGAAGGACATGAGTGCCGGAGGGGTGCTGTCGTCAATGAACTTCCCGTCGTTCCCCGGCTTCGCCGCTCGACTGTTCGCCACCGACGACATCGACTTCTCGGTCGCCCTGGTGCGCGCTTACAACGACTGGCACATCGACGAATGGTGCGGGGCCTACCCGGGCCGGTTCATTCCGATGGCGTTGCCGATGATCTGGGACGCACGACTGTGCGCCGACGAGGTCCGCCGGGTGTCCAAGAAGGGCTGCCACTCGCTGACCTTCACCGAGAACCCGGCCGCGCTCGGCTATCCGAGTTTCCACAGCGACTTCTGGGATCCGCTGTGGCAGGCGTTGTGTGACACCAACACGGTGCTGTCGATCCACCTCGGCTCCTCGGGTCGCCTGGCGATTCCAGCCGCCGACTCGCCTGCAGATGTGATGATCACCCTCCAGCCGATGAACATCCAGTCGGCGGCGGCCGATCTGCTGTTCTCCCGAGTGCTCAAGCAGTTCCCCGACTTGAAGATCGCCCTCTCCGAGGGGGGAATCGGCTGGATTCCGTACTTTCTCGAACGAGCCGACCGGGTCTTCGATCTGCATTCGACCTGGACATTGCAGGATTTTGGCGGCATGCTGCCGAGCGAGGTGTTCCGTCGCAACTTCCTCACCTGCTTCATCTCCGACGACTTGGGCGTCGGCCTGCGCGACCTCATCGGGGTCGACAACATGTGCTGGGAATGCGACTACCCGCACAGCGACTCGATGTGGCCGACCGCCCCCGAGCAACTCAACGAGCAGTTGCAGCGCTGGAACGTGCCCGACGCCGAGGTCGCCAAGATGACCTACGAGAACGCGATGCGCTGGTACTCGTTCGACCCGTTCGTGCACATCCCCAAGGATCAGGCGACGGTCGGAGCCCTGCGCGCCTCGGTCGCCGACCACGACATCTCGGTGCAGTCGCGCAGCAAGCGAATCGTCAATCCCGATGAGAAGGTCGAGCAGTTCCGCAAACGCGCCCGGGCCGCGATCGCCGCCGGAATCGCCAGCTGACGACCCGGCGGCGGTGGGTGACCGGCCGGCGGGTTACGCGTCGAGCAGGGCCTGGAGCGATTCGAGAACGCCCTCGGGGAGGATGGTCTCCATCGGAGTCGTGTCCGCCTCGGCGAGATCGGCGAGCGCCCTGACGATCTCCATCGGGTCGAGCTGGTTGGGGAGCACGCCGTCGCGTAGCGTGCCGGCCGTCTCGGTCGCCGCGGCGTCATGGGCGGCGGTGTAGTCGGTGATGCCGTGGATCATCCGGTCGTTGAAGCCGGTTTCATAGGGCCCCGGGTTGATCTTGGTGACGTCGATGCCATAGGGCACCATCTCGGCGCGGAGGCTCTTGGTGAACGCCTCGACGGCATGCTTGGTCATCGCGTAGGGCGAGCCGAGCGGCGCGGCGAAGAAACCGGCGACCGACGACATGTTGATGATCCGCCCCCAGCCGCGCTCCTTCATTCCGGGGATCACGGTCTGGCTCAGCTCGACCATGCCGAAGACATTGACGTCGAAGATTGCCCGGACCTTGGCCATCGGCACGCTGGCCATCGGGGCCATCACCCCCATGCCGGCGTTGTTGATCAACACGTCGACGTTGAGCCCCGGAACCTGGGCGATGTCATCGCTGGAGGTCACATCGAGCTTGAGGGTGGTTAGCTCGGGGTGCTCGGCGGCGAGCGCATCGGCCTGCGCCTGGGTCTCGGTAGCGGCGATGACGTGGTGGCCACGCGAGGCCAGCTCGACGGCTGTCCCCTTGCCGAAACCCGAGCCGGCGCCGGTGATCAGGATGGTTCGCTTGGTCATGGTTGAGTCCCTCAAGAACTTGGTTGGTTTCGACAATTGATTTCGTGAGCAGGTCTGATGTGGAGCCTAGATGTGGAAACTTGGCGTCAGGACGGGCTGAAGACGAAGCCCTCGTAGCCGCGTTCGACGACCCCTTCGAGGATGCGGCGATAACCGCGCACCCCGCCGGAGTAGGGCATGAACACGTGCGGCTTGCCCTCGACTTCATCGCCCATGTAGTAGGAACGGGCGAGCGGGTAGACGGTTTCGATGGGCATTGCCGGACCGGGAATGGACCGCTTCACCGAACTGTGGCGCGATGGCGGCGTCAAGCCGGCCGTGCTCGATCGTGACAAGGAGTTCCACGCCTACCGCACCTACTGGGAGGCATACCAGGCCTCTCGCCAGTCGTGAAGCCGTTCGCCGAACGACGTACCGAACTCGAAGCCCGGTTCCCGGCGTGGGTGCCGCGCACGTTCAGCGATGTGTTCGATGCGGCAGTCGAGTCGTTTCCCGACCGCCCACTGGTGATCACCGACGACGTCACGTATTCGTACCGCGACATCCAGGAGTGGTCGATACGGGTTGCCCGCGGGCTGGTTGCGTCGGGGGTCAAGCCGGGGGAGCACGTCGCCATCGTGCTGGCCAACTACCCGGAGTTCGTCGCCGTCAAGCTCGGCATCGCCCGAGCCGGGGCGGTCACCATCCCAATCAACTTCCTCAACCGGCGCGACGAACTCGGCTACGTGCTCGAACAATCCGATGCGGTCACCCTGATCACGATGGACCGATTCCGGGGAATCGACCATCTAAGCGCGCTTGATCAGTTGGCACCGGGCTGGGAACAGCAGGGTGGCGGCGGCCGGTTCCCCCGGCTGCGCAACATCGTCGTGTTCCAGGCGGAGGGAGACGGTCGCGAGGGCGCGACCACGCTGCCGGAGTTCGCGGCCACGTCCGACGGGTGGACGCCGGTCGGCGGATTCGGGCCCGATTCGAACCTCGATATTCTCTACACCTCTGGTACCACCGGTACGCCCAAGGGGGTGATGCTGACCCACGACATGTTCATGCGGACGTCATACGGCAGTGCCTACGGCCGCGCGTTCGAGGATGGCCGGCGGATCGCCTTCTCGTTGCCGATGTACCACGTGTTCGGTTATGTCGAGGGCCTGCTGGCCGCGTTGTGGGTCGGTGGGGCGATCGTCCCGCAGCTCAACTTCAACCCCGCTGACACGCTGCGCTCGATCGTCGAGCACCGGGCCACCGACGCGCTGATGGTGCCGGTCATGGCCCAGGCGGTGATCGCCGCGGTGCGGGCCGGTGACTACGACCTGTCGGGGCTGACCTCGATGATGTCATCGGGTGGCTTCACGCCGCCGGGGCTGTGGGAGGACATCGTCGAGGTGTTCGCCGAGGCCGAAATCACCACCGGTTACGGAATGAGTGAGACCACTGCCTCGACCACCGTTACCCAGATGGACGACACGATCGAGACGTGGAAGACGACCAACGGCAGGCTCCGCGACGTCGGCGTCGCCGGTGACACGGCCAACGGGGGCCTGCTCGCCGCCTACCGGGTCGTCGATCCGGCGACCGGTCGGGAGCTGCCGCACGGCGAGGTGGGGGAGTTGGTGGCGCGGGGCATCGGGGTGACCGCGGGCTACTACAACAAGCCCGAGGAGAACGCGCTGACCTTCGACGACGAGGGCTGGTTGCGTACCGGTGACCTGGGCACGCTGTCGGCCGACGGTTACATTACGCTCTCGGGCCGGCGGAAGGAGGCCTACCGCTGTGGCGGCGAGCAGGTGATGCCTGCCGAAGTGGAAGCGGTGCTGCTCGGCCATCCGACGGTCGCCCAAGCCCACATCGTGGCCGTCGCCGACCCGCGCATGGGGGAGGCCGGGTTCGCCTGGATCGTGCCCGCGCCCGGCGCGGTGGTTGATGGCGACGAGTTGATCGCCCACTGTGCTGACAGAATCGCCCGCTTCAAGGTGCCCAAGTACGTGGCCACGCTTGCGGCCGACGAGGTCCCCCTGACGCCGAGCGGTCGGCCGCGTAAGTTCCTGCTCGCCGAGCGGGCAACAAATCACCTCGGGCTCGGCTCGTGACCCCGGCACGGGTTGCCATCGTCACGGGAGCGGCCCAGGGCATCGGAGCGGCGGTCGCCGCTCGCTTGGCTGCCGACGGGCTCGATGTGGCGATCGTCGATCTCGACGCGGCGTCGTGCATGTCGACGGTTGCGGCCGTGGAGCAGGCGGGACGGCGGGCGATCGCCATCGGGGCCGACGTCGCCGATGAGACCGCGGTCGCCGATGCGATGGCGAGGATCGCGAGCGAATTGGGCGTTCCAACGGTGCTGGTCAACAACGCCGGAGTGTTGCGAGACGCCCTTCTCGGCAAGATGAGCGTCGCCGACTGGGACACCGTGATGGCCGTCAATCTGCGCGGATCATTCCTGATGTCGCGCGCCGTCGAGGCCGGGATGCGAGCGGCCAAGTGGGGTCGCATCGTCAACCTGGCCAGCACCGCCGCGATCGGTGATGTCGGCCGAGCCAACTATGCGGCGGCGAAGGCCGGCCTGATCGGGTTCACCAAGACCCTGGCGTTGGAGTTGGGACGGTTCAACATCACGGTGAACGCCGTGGCTCCCGGGTTCACGGTCACCGAGATGACCCGGCGGGTCGCCGAACGGGTCGGCATCTCGTTCGATGACCTGGTCACCGAAGCGGTCAGCCACATCGCCGTACATCGGGCTGGCGATCCGAGCGACATCGCCAACGCCATCTCATTCTTCGTCGACGAGCGATCGAGCTTCGTCTCGGGTCAGGTGCTCTACGTCGCTGGCGGCCCAATCGGCTGACCATCGAGGAGGGGCGGTGGCGAGCACGCCCCATTTGGGAGCCGACGCAGAGTAGGTGGACCTGAACGAGTCACGACCCGAAGCCGTTGCGGAGGGCATATGCGGCGGCGTCGGCCCTTCGTCGGGCACCGATCTTGCGGTACACGTTGGCGACGTGCCGCTCGACGGTACCAATGGACAGGAACAGGCGATGACCGATCTGCTGATTGGTGAAGCCGTCCGGGATGAGCCGAAGGACTTCGATCTCTCGAGGGCTGAGCCGGTCGGGATTGGCTGGCCTCATCGATGCCGATTCGGACGGTGGTTCGGTAGTAACAGTTGCGCCGGGAGTTGCCGCGGCCAACACCGTTTCTGCGACGGCCAGCGCTTCGTGGGTGGAATCGTGACGGCCCCGCTGTTGGCCTTGGTGAGCGAGAAGGTCGAACGCGGAGTCGCCAAGTTCCGATCGTGCCGACTCCATGGCACGGTCGACGGCGTGGCGCTGCGATGGGTAGCTTCGACAGAGCGCTTCGACCTCATGACGGATACCGCCCCAGATGACCGCGCCGGCCTGGTGCTGGCCGGTCCGTGATGCAAGTGACAGCAACGACATCACGCCGAAGCCGGCGCCGACCCAGTCGGACGACTCGTGGGCGAGCAGCAGACCGTCGCGAAGATGTTCGGCCGCGGTCGGGAGGTCGGCGCGGGCCATGGCGATCGAGCCCATGCTCAGGTGGCAGAAAGCGGCCGACCGGCGGTCTCGGGACGAGAGGTTGTCGTCAATCGCCTCGCGTAAGACGGTTTCGGCGTCGCTGAATCGGCGCGACTCGATGAGCACCGATGACAGGACCCATCCGCCGAGACCCGCCATGTGTCGGTTGCCGTCGCGGCACGCAAGCGCGCGGCAGGTGGTTGCCGCCGACTCTGCTGTCGCCAGATCGCCGTCGAGCCGCAACTGGACGCCACGCCAGCTCTCCAACATGGCCTGCCACCAGCGGTCTTCGATCTCGATGCTGAGGGCCAGCGCCTCGGCGCATACGTGGCGCGCCTGTCGCGCGGTCTCGGCGTCCGCCGCACCCGCGGCGATGACAGCTTCCATCGCCCGCAGGAGCAGGCGTGGGTCGCCGACGTCGCGGGCGAGTGCCAGGCCCTCGTCGATGGCGCCGATCGCTTCTTCGAGGCCTTTTCGATCATCGCCGGCGACTCCGTCCTCGATGGCCAGGCGGCCGATCCAGCCAAGCGCATCCACGACGACCTCTAGTGGCGGATCCGTGCCTAGGGCGGCTTCGAAGTGGCGTGTGAGCCACGCTCGCCCGGTGTCCCACCGTCCGCTGTTTCTCCAGTGTCGACCCAGGGCGGACGCGAGCGCCAGGCATCCATGAACATCGCCGACCTGTTCGAGGTGCAGCACGGCTGCTCGGATATTCGCGTCCTCCTGTTCGAGTCTGGCGGTCCACACGGCTTCAGCAGCGCTTTCGAGGCCGTCGCGCGCCGCTTTGACGAGGTCCACGAAGTACACGGCGTGACGTTCACGGGGGCGATCGGTCTGGTCGGTGAGCGCGGCGGCGAATTGGCGGATTGTCTCGAGCATCCGGTAGCGCTGCGGAGGTGGATCTCCGGCCGGTGACGCACCGAACGGTGCTGGTCCGTCACGAACCACGAGGTTGTGACGGAGCAACGCGTCGAGTGAATCCAGCACCGAGAGGGCATCGAGGTCGTCGTTTTGGCCGACGGCCTCGGCCGCGTCCAGCGTCCACCCGCCCTCGAAAACGGCGAGAGATCCGAGCAGTGTCTGCTGTTTGGGGGTTAGTAGTTCGACGCTCCATCTGATCGCGTCGTGAACGGCGCGGTGCCGCGGCGGCCGATCGCCTTCGCCGGAGGCGAGGAGCCGTAGGCCCGTTGCGTTTGAAGATGCTCCGGCCGTCGACCCTCTGAGCCTCGACAGGAGCATGTCCGGCTCGAGCAGCGCGACGCGCGAGGCGGCGAGTTCGACCGCCAGTGGAAGCCCGTCGAGCCAACGGCAAAGTTCAACGATGGCGTGAGCGTTCGACTCGTCGACAACGAACGACGGCCGAACAGCACACGCCCGCGTGACGAACAGCTCGATCGCCGCGGCACTCGATGAGTCGGTGGGAAGCGGGTCCAACGCGAACACGATCTCCGCGGCGAGACCGAGCCGGGCGCGGCTGGTCGCCACCACGCTGAGCAGGGGTGCAGACTCGACGAGGTGACCGATCAGGCCCCCGGCTTCCAGAACGTGCTCCAGGTTGTCCACGACGAGCAGCGTCCGGCGGAGTCCGAGGGCGCTGATGAGCGCATCGTTGATCGATCCATCACGCTCAATGCGTACCCGCAAGGCGCTGGCCAGTGCATCGGCTACGTCGCGATGATCGTTGACGCCAGCGAGTTCGACGAACACGACGCGATCACCGAACGTCTCGCGCAGGTCGTGAGCGGCCGTAAGCGCCAATCGCGTCTTGCCAACGCCGCCGGTGCCAGTGATCGTCAGCAGGGCGCAGCCATTGGCGACAAGTTCGACGATCTTGCGGAGTTCGGCGTCCCGACCGACCAGCGGAGTCCTCGGATGCGGCACGAGCGCGAACGGTTCGCTCACGAGATTTCCACCTCACACCAATCTGCGGTCTCGGTCGTGTCGTGCGGTATGACGGCGAACGTTAGCTCGGCTTGGGTCGGGCAACCTGGTCGCCCACGGTGATGAACGTCGACTCAGCCGGGCCAGATCGACGCCCTGCCACCACGTAATGAAGTTCGAGAAGCGCGTTGTGTGGGTATTTCATCGCGAAATGTGGGCCGACCATCAGAAATGCAGGTTTCCATGGATGCCCGCCGCGGGCGCGTCTCGTACCGTGGCCATGCGCAACGGTTTGACGGGATCTCGGCGACCGGTTGTGCCCGAGAACGACTCGGAAGACAATCACGACAGATTTCCCTGAACGGCGGAAGGCCTTCATCATGATTCACGGCAAAGTGGCACACACGTTCGGGCGGCTCACGCGGCGGCGGGTTCTCACGATACTCGGGGCGGCGACGCTGACGGTACCGATGGTGGCTATCTCCCCTGAGCGGGCGTCGGCGGTCGTCGTGACCCCGATCACCGTCGAGGTCCTCGCCGCCGGCGTCTTTCACACGTGTGGGCTCACCCCGACCGGGGCGGCCGACTGCTGGGGCAACAACTTCTACGGGCAGGCCGCCGACCACGCCGGCTCCTACACCCAACTCACCACCAGCGACGCTCACACGTGCGGGCTCACCCCGACGGGGGCGGCCGACTGCTGGGGTAACAACAACCTCGGGCAGGCGGCCGCTCACGCCGGCCCCTACACCCAGCTCACCACCGGTAACGGTCACACGTGCGGGCTCACCCCGACGGGGGCAGCCGACTGCTGGGGTGACAACAACCTCGGGCAGGCGGCCGCTCACGCCGGCCCCTACACCCAGCTCACCGCCGGTAACGGTCACACGTGCGGGCTCACCCCGACGGGGGCGGCCGACTGCTGGGGTAACAACAGCCGCGGGCAGGCGGCCGCTCACGCCGGCCCCTACACCCAGCTCACCACCGGCGACCTTCACTCATGCGGACTTACGGCTACGGGGGCGGCTGACTGCTGGGGGTACAACGGCTCCGGGCAGGCCGCTGCTCACGCCGGCCCCTACACCCAACTCGTCGGCGGCAGCTTCCACACGTGTGGGCTCACCCCGGCTGGGGCGGCTGACTGCTGGGGCGACAACGGCTCGGGGCAGGCCGCTGCTCACGCCGGCCCGTACACCCAACTGGCGGCTGGCAGCGCGCACACATGCGGGCTCACCGCAGCTGGAGCGGTCGATTGCTGGGGCGCCAGCCCTGACGGGCAGGCTGCCGCTCAGGTGGGGCCGTACGGGGTGTATGTCCCGCCGACCCCGCCGTCGGTGACGATAGATCAGGCGTCGGGTCAGGCCGACCCGACCGCCACATCACCGGTGCATTTCACCGCGGTGTTCAGCACCCCCGTCACCGGGTTCGCCACCGGTGATGTCACGCTGTCCGGCACCGCCAACGCGACCACCGCAACCGTCACCGAGACCGCCCCGAACGACGGCACCACCTACGACATCGCCGTCACCGGCATGACGACCAACGGTACCATCACCGCCACGATCGCCGCGGGAGCCGCCACCGCCGCGATCGGCAACATTGCGTCCGCCTCCACCGACAACACCGTCACCTACATCGGTATCGACACCACCGCGCCGATGGTGACCTCGGTGGAGCGACTTGACCCTGTCCCAACCCAAGCGGTCACGGTCCGGTACCGCGTCAACTTCAGTGAAGCGGTCACCGGGGTCGACGTCACCGACTTCACCCTCACCACCACCGGCACCTTGTCGGGCAACACCGTCACCGACGTCAGCGGCACAGGCAACCAACGCATCGTCACCCTCACCACCCAAGCTGCCACCGGCGCGGGCACGATCGTGCTCAACATCGTTGACGACGACACCATCATCGATGCCGCGACCAATCCACTGGGCGGCACCGGCGCTGGCAACGGGAATTTCACGACCAATGACCAGTACCACGTCGCCTGGCCGAGCCTGACAATCACCAAGACCCACACTGGGAACTTCACCCAAGGCCAGACCAGCGCCATCTACTCGATCAACGTCGCCAACGCCGGAACCTTTCAAAGCTTCGGCTTCCTCACCGTCGTCGACACCCTCCCGGCCGGACTCACCGCCACCTCGATCGACGGGACTGACTGGGGATGCACCCTGGCCACCCTCACCTGCACCAGCCTGGTCGACAAGGTCCCGGCGAATACCGCCCTGTCGCCAATCACCGTCACCGTCACCGTCGCCGCCAATGCGGCCGTCTCGGTGACCAACACCGCCACCCTTACCGGCGGGCCGCTCACCTCCCCGCTGAACGCCACTGACCCCACCACGATCGCCCCGGTGGTCGTCGGACCAACGATCGGCCTGATCCCCGACCCTTGCATCGCCGGAAAGACCGCTCTACTCGTCACGGGCACCGGGGCCGCTGAATACGTCAGCATCAAAGACGGTGACCACGGCCGCATCAAAGTCTCGATCAATAACCGAATCGTCGGCACCTACACCCCGACCGGGACGATCATCGTCAGCACCGTGGGCGGCGCCGACCGGATCGTGGTCGAGTCCGACATCAAACACGCCCAACTCCTCTTCGGCGGAGAAGGGCCCGACAGCATCCAATCCGCCCAAGGCCGCGCCGTGATCATCGGCGGGTCAGGTGACGACAAACTCGACGGTTACAAAGGCCGCGACATCATCATCGGTGGCGCCGGGGTTGACACCCTCAGAGGACGCGACAACGACGACATTCTCATCGCCGGACTCACCGTCTACGACGCCCCGACGATCACCAACATGACGTCGCTGTGTACTGCCCACGCCCGATGGGCCCGCACCGATCTCACCTACACCGCCCGCGTCGCCAACCTCACCAGCGCCGTCATTGCGGCAACGTCCGACGACAGCAGCAAGGACACCCTCCAAGGCGACAGCGGCACCGACTGGTACATCGCCAACCGCGTCGCCCCCGGCGCGGTCCTCGACACCCTCGTCGACCGTAAACCCGGCGAGACCCTCGCCGAACTCTGATCCGGAGCGGTGGAGTCGGGTGCGGTGATGCAGCTGGTCCGAATCAAGCCGGCTCAGCAGCCAGTGGCATCGCGGAGACACTGGCAGACCTGAGCCAATCGATGAGGTTCAAGCTTCACGAGCCGACGACGAAACGAGCTCCGCGGAATCGTATGGATGTTGTCGAAATTGACAACACAGTTCGATGGCAGACCGTCTTGCTGCGCGGAGAGTTCAAGCTCGGAGACGAGTCCCCGCACCGTGCGCGTCACTGCCGCCACGACGACAGCGCCGATTCGGTCGGCGACGGGATCGCGGGTGAGGACGAGCACTGGGCGGTCGCCGCCCGGGGTGGCTGCGAACCAGATCTCACCGTGCTGCATCGGCCCAGTCCGACCAGTCTTCGGCGAGTCCCCACTCGGCAATCTGGCCGATCGCAAACTCATCTGCGGTCAAGGGCACCTCGACCCAGGTGAGGGCATCGCGTTCGGATGCGAGACGGGTGAGGTGCCGGTGAAGCGCCTCGCGTAACAACTCGGACTTGTCGATGCCGAGTTTGTCTGCCCACTGTTGTGCACTGACCGCCTCGCTATCCTCAGCCCGGAAACTCAGCATTGTCATACATCGATCCTATCTTGTATGACGCGCTGTATTGATGTGTCCGCTGGGATACCGAGATTCGCTCTCTTGACGACGTGATTTGCTTGTACGTGCTGGCTCGCCGTGGCCGGGTGGCTCCTCCAGAGATGGGACACCGGGCGGTCGAGATTCATCAGACGTTGCCGGGCCGAACCGTTGATGACGCTGGTTTCCGTGATCGAGGGGGTCACCGCATGACGCCGCAGGAGTACGTGCAGTGGCGCACGGACCGGCGGGCCGGAACTGTCACGGCGTGATCCCTGACGACCTCCCGTTCGATCTCGCGAGGATTGGTGAAGTTCTCGATGGCCATGCCGTGCGCTACGTGGTCATCGGTGGCATGTCCGGAACCTTCCACGGAATGGTCGACTACCGTACGAAGGACGTCGATCTGTTGGTGCACGAAAGTGCTGACAACCTCGGGCGCCTCGCAGCAGCCTTGACAGAACTCGAAGCTGTGCCCGCAGGTACGACGGATCGGCGGCCGATCACGGGTGATCAACCGCCCGCTGAGACGATGTTGCAATGACCCAGCCGCCCTACGACCCGACGATGAGGATCGATTTGTTGACGATCATCATCGATGAGTACGACCCGGCCATCAGGTTCTTCGTCGACGTCCTTGGCTTCGAGCTCATCGAAGACTCCGACTCGCTGACGAACGACGGCCACGCGAAACGATGGGTCGTCGTCCGCCCGCCAAACGCCGAAACCGGCATTCTGCTCGCCCGGGCAGACGGCGAACGACAGGCATCGGCCGTCGGAGACCAGACTGCCGGTCGAGTCGGCTTCTTCCTTCGCGTCGACGACTTCGACCCGGTCTACACCCGGATGATCGCCCACGACGTCGTCTTCGTCGCGGCCCCACGCGACGAACCCTATGGACGAGTCGCCGTGTTCCTCGACGTCTCCGGCAACCGATGGGACCTGCTCGGCCCGATCTAAGGCGAACAACCTGACACGCCACCGCCACGCAGATCATCGGCAGCGAGCCTGCACACGTGGGGCGCTTGGTGGCGTCACAGTGGTGTGATGAATGAGGTACGACACGCTGACGACGTTGGGGAGGTGCTTTGGCGTCGACATGCGGCCGAATTACTGAGGTACGCCACCCTGTTGATTGGCGCGGTCGATGCCGACGATGTCGTGTCGGCGGTGTTCCTGCGGGCGACAACAAGCGGTCGCCGTCCGGACGACGCTCGGGCGTACCTGTTCCGGTCGGTGTTGAACGAGGTGCTCGACCAACGCCGGAGCAGTGGCCGACGCCGGGTTCGAGACCGGCACGCAGTGCTCAGCGCGGCGACTGACCCACCCCAATCGCACAACGATCTGCGACGGGCGATCCTGACGTTGACACCAAGTCAGCGGGCGGTGGTCTACTTCGCATTCTGGGAAGACCTCGACTCGTCCGCGATCGCCGAAATCCTCCGAGTCAACCCGAGCACCGTTCGGCGGGAACTCTCCCGCGTCAAGCAGCAAGTACAGGAGGCGCTGTCATGAGCATCCTCGACGATCGGGTGCGCGCCGCACTCGGCGAGATCATGGATGAGGCACCGGTCCCTGGTGCGAGTCCCAATCCCGTCTACTTCAGCCGGATCGCTGACCGTCGACCCAAGCGAACGTCGGCGATGGTGACGCTCGTCGCAGCGGCTGTCTCGGCCGGCCTCGTCGCCACCCTGGTGACTCGCCGAGACGCGTCGGTCGAGATTCAAGCGCCGGCGAACGTTGTGAATACCGCGCCCGCAGATGCTGTGCTGAACGTGCCGACGACCAGCGCCGTGTCGGCACCAGACACACAACCGGCGACAACGCACACCACGTCAGTCGGCGCGGCACCGGCGACCTCGACCGGTTGGTACTCCCGGACCACACGCCGGATGGGTACACCCTCGTGAGCTTGAGTGGAGAGCCGGTCGGCGGCTATCAGCCGATAGAGACGGTATGGATACGCAGCGACCCGGCCACCGGTCAGGTCACCGCAGAGCTGTATCTGGGCTCGCTCTCGAGCATGATGGCCGCGACGACCGACCCAGGCATGACCGTGCACGGCCTGCCGGCAGGCCTGAGGCAGGAAGGTCGCCAGTGGATTCTCACGTGGGACGAAGCAGGTCGATCGGTCATGGCCAGGGGAACCGACGTGACAAGCGAGCTCCTTGCTTTCGCTGAGTCGTCGGAAGTCGACGGAAGCGGTGCTCGTGCGACAGCGCCCACGGGCTTCACGGTCGTCGAGAGGGAAGGCGCGGTCGGTCCCGATGCTGCGAACCTCAGCGCGTCGTATCTACCGACCGATGGATCCGCGGGCGGGGTGCACGTCGTGATTCGCCCGAACGTCGCCGGCCAGGCGACCGAGCAGCTGTACTTCGAGCTCGGCTCCATGCCTGATACCACTGCGACGATTCAAGAATTCCGCGGCCGCGACTACGTCGTAGGCACCGGCACGGTGGTGCCGTTCGCGTCTGGGACCGCTCAACCGTTCGTCGAGTGGGCGCAGGCCGACGCGCAGTTCATTCTGTCGGGCACCCTCACCCGGGACGAGCTGCTCGACATCGCCGCCGACATGAGGGTGGCCACCGAAGCCCAGGTGCGCGACCTCGGCCGGTCGATCACCGTTCGCATCGACGCCTACCAGTACACACCCGGCATCCGTCTCGGCCCCACGTCCATCAAGCCGGCCTGGTATGTCGGCGACTGGTTCCTGAGCTACTGACTGCCGCGCTCGCGATTGTGTCGAGCCGCTACCCGTCGCTCAATAGCGTTCGTTGCCTGCCCCAGGAACAACCTGCCGCGCCCCGCTCATCGTCAAAGGAGGGCTACGTTGCAGGTCGTTACCAGGGGCTGGTGGAGAAGCCGCCGTCGACGGCGATGATTTCTCCGGTGGTCCAGGCGGCGGCGGCGCGCGAGGCCAGGTAGACGGCGATTCCGGCCATGTCGTCGGGCTCACCGAGGCGGCCCATCGGGCACTTGGCGGTCCACTCCTCGCCGACCTCGGCAAGGGTCGAGGCCATCATCTTCGAGGGGAACGGCCCGGGGGCGATGGCGTTGACGGTGATGTTGCGCATGCCGAGATGCTGGGCCAACACTCGCGTCTGGTGGTGGATCGCCGCCTTGCTCGACGAGTAGGCGAAATTCTCGAGCGCCGGCACGCGGAAGCCGTCGATCGACCCGACGTTGATGATCCGCCCCGGATCGCAAGGAGCTGCCGGCCGTTCGAGCATCGGCAGCAAGGCTCGGCTGAGGTTGAACGCGGCCTTGACGTTGAGGGCGAAGATCTTGTCCCACGCCGAGTCGGGGTAGGTCTCCCATGCGGCGACGTAGGCCGCGTATGTCGTCGTCGTCGGAAATGCTGACGCCGCTGCGGCGTCGGTGTACTGCTGGAATGCACGGATCACGTTCGGGTCGTCGACGTCGTACATGTACGCCTCGTGGGCCGCGTTCGCCAGCACCGTCGGGCGGAGAACTCCTCCCAGATCGCAGGCACCGAGTCGCGGGTACCGGATCGGACGCGATGCTCGATCATGACTCCGACGCTCATGTCGAGATCCCCTCCGGCAGGCGCCACCGGGGCGCCGACCAGCGTGGCCAGACCCGTGGGCTCACCGGTGTATCGACCACGTCGCCTTCGGTCAGCCCTGGTAGTCACGACGACAAGTCGAATCGGCGCTCAGGCGAGTCGACATTCACTACACGTGAACCATCAGCGACGTAAATGACCGTCATCACCTCGCGATCAGCGCCGTCGGGTTCGCCGGAGCCGAATGCAGCGTCCAGCCAGCATGGAATGTCGCGTCGCCGGCCGCCATCGCACCGTGGGTCTGCAACCGGAAGCCTTTGTCACGCACCATCGTGGCGAAGTGCTGCTCCGATTCATCACTGATCACGAACCGCCCGAGGAACCCATCCTCGTGGCTTCCCGGTGCGAACGTCATCGATCCGACCTCGGCCGGAACGTCTACCAGCGGCATCCACATCGTGACCGTCGCCCCGTCCGGCAACGGCCAATAGGTCTGCTCGTGATGCCACGGCGTCGGGCCGCCGCCGGGCTCCTTGAACAGACGACTGGTCGTGATAAATCCGCACGCCATCGCAACCGAGGAGCGCCGCAGCGACTGACGCGAACCGGGCCGCCAACGTGCGCCGGACGATACGCCGCAATCTCCCCTGGCGAACACAGACCGCGAGCACTGCATGGCCGTCACGGCGGAAGTCGGCGACAGCGCCTGGGTCAACGACATACGCATCGTCAAGCGGCAGCAGATCGGTCACGGCGCCATCGTAGGAGCTGCCGGAATCGGATCCGAACGATGATCAACCCACGACCGACCCAGCGATCCGGCGCGAGCGAGGGCGGTATAACCGACGGTGGCTAGTCGTCGAGTAGCGATTCGCACCAGGCGACCTCAGCAGCGAGGACCGCCGGGTCACCGTTGCTGATCGTGATGTGGCCGACCTTGCGGCCGGGTCGCTGACGACTTCCCGTAGCTGTGCCACATTGCGCATGCGGCGCCGCGGCGATCTCGCGTGGATCGGGCACCGAGCCGATCATGTTGAGCATCACCGACGGGCACGCGCACCGCCGCCAGCCCGAGCGGCAAGCCGAGTACCGCCCGCACATGTTGTTCGAACTGGCTGGTCTCGGCACCCTCGATCGTCCAATGACCGCTGTTGTGCACCCGGGGAGCGACCTCGTTCGCCACCAGCCGCCCGCCGACCTCAAACATTCGATCGCCAGCACACCGACGTAGTCGAGCGCCTCCATCAACGACCGGGCCATCGTTTCGGCCGCGCCCTGCTAGGTGATCGGCCGCCAGCGCCGGGCGCGTCCGTGCGCCGCAAGATGCCGTCACGGTGCCGGTTCTCGACCAGCGGATACGCGGCGAACCGACCCGTCGACGCCACGGGCGACAACGATCGACAGCTCACGGTCAAACGGCACGAGCTCCCTCGACAATCGCTGGATCCAGTTCCCGGCGGGCCTCGTCGAGCTGCCCTCGATCGCCCACCACACGCTGGCCTTTCCCGTCGTACCCACCTCGGCGGGTCTTGACGATCGCCGGCACGTCATGATCGCCGCGGTCGACGCTCGTCGAACGGCGCCGTCGGGATACCCGCGGCTCGCAACGCGCGTCTTCTCGAGCAATCGATCCTGGGTGACCGCGACGGCCTCGACACCGGGCCGAGTCGGCACGCGCGGCGAGCCAGTCCAACGTCTCCACCGGGACGTTTTCGGTCTCGACGGTGA
This sequence comes from uncultured Actinomycetes bacterium, assembly GCA_963847945.1. Taxonomy (GTDB): domain Bacteria; phylum Actinomycetota; class Acidimicrobiia; order Acidimicrobiales; family Ilumatobacteraceae; genus JANMJD01. The sequence continues at coordinate 537,054 of CAWKBX010000015.1, read as the reverse complement.
CGCGTCGCAGCGTCGGGCGCAGCATCTCCAACGACGCGACGTCGTCGAACCCGGCGTGGAAAACCTCGACGTGCGAGCCGCCCGCCGATGCCGGACACCGCCCATGCTCGTCGACGGTCGGGTTCGACGGCGATGACGTCAACGTCGAGCGGCGCCGCGGCGATCGCCAGCATCCGGGCAAGTTGTCCACCACCGAGAATGCCGAGCGTGTACTCAGCCATCCGAGTTCGTTCGCGGCAATCTTGGATCGGGATCGGCAACGACGGCTGCGGTTTGCGCCGCCCGCCACTCACGTAAGCCCGCCCGCAGCTCGGGCCGTGTCGTCGACGCGATCGCCGCAGCGAGCAGCCCAGCGTTCGTCGCCCCCGCCGAGCCGATCGCCAACGTACCGACCGGGATTCCGCGGGGCATCTGGACGATCGACAGCAGCGAATCCATCCCCGACAACGCCGATGACCGCACCGGCACCCCGAGCACCGGAATCACGGTCTGAGCAGCCAGCATCCCTGGAAGATGAGCCGCGCCTCCGGCGCCGGCGACGATCACCTCGACGCCCGCTGCTCGGCCCATGTCGGCGTACTCGGCCAGCAAATGCGGGGTGCGGTGCGCCGAGACCACCCGCACGTCGTGAGCCGACACCGAGTTCATCGAGGATGTCGGTCGGCGTGGCGCATCGTCTCCCAGTCCGACCGAGATCCCATCACCACACCAACCAGTTGCGGGGAAGTGTTCACTCCCGCCAGTCTCTCAGTCGAGGCACCATTTCGGTCAACTCCATCTACGAGACTGAAACGGCCAACTCGCATCCACCTGGCTGGCGCAATCTTGCTTTCACGTCCGCGGCAAAGCGCACCAAGGTCGACATGCTCACGGCCGCCGGCGGCGCGAGAGGCCAGGTAGACGGTGATACCGGCCATATCGTCGGCCTCGCAGAGGGCCCAGCGCGGAAGTATCAGGGGAGCACCTGATAACGGGCGCGTGCGGGTGGTCGGGTGCATACTGTGCCGATGACTGGGATGCGAGTGGAGGCTGTCGCGTCGACTCCCGAAGGGCTTCGCCGCGCGGACTTGGCGTCGCTTGCGGAGCCTCAGGAGCTGTATGTCGAGCAACTTGTCGCGATGGGGCAGGCGTACGCCCTTGCCAGTGGGCCTGAGATCCAGGGCTACTTCGTCGTCGCCGGGGAGACGATGGTGGAGTTCTATGTTGCCGACGCGGGCCTTGAGACGTTGCCCGCGTTCTTCGGCGCCGCGATCGCCGAGTCTGGCGCAACCCGTGCGTTGTGCAAGACCTTCGACGCTCGCATGGTGACCGCGGCGGCGAGCCGTCCGGCGACGACCAGAACCGCCGGGTTCCTGTTCCGCAAGGTGCGGGACCGAACCTTTGTTGCTGACCCGCAGTGCCGACCACGGTTGGGGACAGCCGTCGACGTGGATTCGGTTTGGTCGATGCACGACGGGTTCTTCGAGGACCGCGACGAGGTCGAGCGCTACGCGGCTGACGATCGGTTGTTCCTGTACGAGACGGCAGATGACGAGTTGGTCGGTTGTGGCATTCTCACCCGGGTCATCGCTGATCACGACGCAGTCGACGTCGGCATGGTCGTGGCCGAAGCGCGCAGGCGAAGAGGCATTGGCGCGTACATCGTCGCCCATCTCAAGCATCACTGTCTGAAGCGCGGCGACCGGCCGATCTGTGGTTGCAGCGCCGACAATCAAAATTCGCGACGGGCGCTGGAAAACGCCGGTTTCGTGACGGCGCACAGCCTCATCGAGTTCACCTTCTGACCCTGCAGCAACCCGAGCTGACTTGCAGCAACCCGAGGGCAGGGCGCCCTACGCGACACAGTGGAGGAGTTTGCCACCGTTGAGTTTGAGCATGTCGGAGATGGCTTCACCGACCGACGTGGCCGCATTGGCTTCGGGGCCGATGAGTTCGGCCATCGCCCGGTGCAGGTTGCCGGCGAGGCGTTCACTATCGCTGAGCTGGGAAAACTCGCCGAGCACGCCGCGGGCGGCTTCCACGCGACGATGCGCCATTCACCCGAGTGCGTCGGCGGTCAGTTCCAGGTGGCCGAGGTGCTGAAAAAGTTCCTCGAAGACGTGGAGAACGAGTGACCCATCCGAAACGTCGCCGCCGTTGAGCGAAGCTCGCCACTCGTGGTCGATGGCCGTGGGGCCGGCGTCGAGTTCGACGCCAAGCGCGGTGAGTCGGTCGGATGTCATCGCCAGCAGGTCCCGCAGTTCGGCCACCGTTGCCGTGGTTTCGAACTCGCGGTCCCGGTCTCGCTCGACTGGGCGGCCCAGCCCGACATGCTCCATCCAATACGTCGGCGGACGCGCACGCATGCACGATCAAAACGGCGGCCGAATTGGTTCGATCTCCGTGCGGCCGGCGGTTCACCGACTCGTCATCGAACCGGTCCAACGCGGTCGCCATCCCGGCCAAGGCCTCCCGTGCGTAGATGCCCACGGTCCCCGGCTGAAGTTCCATGAAACCGAACGGTAGCGGCCCGAGTAGATCGACCGCGCTCACCGACCGGATCCTGCAGTCTCCGCCGGTTGCGGGCGAAAAGGTGGAAACGCTATTCTCTTTTTTCAACAACACCAGTTGTTCGTGTGATTGAGGTGATTCATGCCCAAGTTCCCCAAGCCGGAAGAAGGCAGCTGGACCGAGCACTATCCGGGGCTGGGCACCGGCCCGGTGTCGTACGACGACTCGATCAGCCGGGAGTTCTACGAGAACGGAACAGGCGGCCGTCTTCTTCAAGACGTGGCTGAACGTCGGCCGCGTCGAGCAGTTGCCCCGCACCGGCAGCTACTTCACCAAGGAGCTCACCTGGGCCAAGCGCAGCCTGATCATCTCGAAGGACGCGACCGGCAACGATCCGCGCGTTCCACAACATCTGCCGCCACCGCGGCAACAAGCTCGTGTGGAACGACTACCCCAACGAGGAGACCTCGGGTACCTGTCGCCAGTTCACCTGCAAGTACCACGCCTGGCGCTACGACCTTGACGGTTCGCTGGCCTTCGTGCAGCAGGAGTCGGAGTTCTTCGATCTCGACAAGGACAACATCGGTCTTGTCCAGGTCGCCTGCGACGTGTGGGAAGGGTTCATCTTTATCAACCTCGACCGCCAACCCGAGCCAGACGCTCGCCGAGTTCCTGGGTGAGATGGGCACCGGCCTCGCTGGCTACCCGTTCGACAAGATGACCCAGAAGTGGACGTTGCGCTCCGAGGTCAAGCAGCAACTGGAAGCTCTTCGTCGACGCCTTCGTCGAGTTCTACCACGCCCCGGTTTTGCATCAACGCCAGGCCGAGGCGAAGGAAGCGGCCAAGCTGCTCGGCTACGGCTTCGAGGCGCTGCACTACGAGTTGCTCAGCCCGCACTCGCTGGTCTCCTCGTGGGGTGGGATGTCGCCGCCGAAGGACCCGACGATGGTCAAGCCGATCGAGAACGCGTCTGCGCAGCGGCCTGTTCGGCCCGTGGGAGTCACCGGGTGTCGTCGACGAGTGGCCCGCGCTGGTCAACCGCTCCAGCGCATCGCTCGTGGGGTACCGACTCGTTCGTCATCTTCCCGAACTTCATGATCCTGATCTGGGAGCGCCAGTGGTACCTCACGTACCACTACTGGCCGACATCGGAGAACACCCACCTGTTCGAGGTGTCGATCTACTTCGTGCCGCCCAAGACCCCGGCTCGACCGGCTTCGCCAGGAGCACACCGTGGCGGTCACCAAGGAGTACGCGCTGCAGGACGCGAACACCCTCGAGGCCACGCAACGGATGATCGAGACCGGCGTGGTCACCGAGTTTCACCTCAATGACCAGGAGATTCTCTGCCGTCACCACCATTACGCGGTGCGGGAGTACGTGCGGGCTCACGAAGAGGGCACCCCGGTCAACTTCCCGTGGAACCGCGCCGCGGCGGATGCCTGAGGAACGACGATGACCGACACCATCCGCCAGCGGGCTTCCTGCCGCCTTCGCCGACCTTGAACCGTTCGCCGAATGGATCCTCGACACCCAACCCTAGCGCTACGCCGCCCGCCTTGCCCACACGATGGACGAGATGCAGGCGCTTCTATGACGTGGCTGTTTCCACGCCTGCCCGACATCATCGCCTACTGCGATCAGCACGACATCGACGACCTGCCCGACGACGTGAAGCAGCTGATGTACCTGATCTTCTCGCTCATCGAGGTGTCGTTCCCGGTCGAGTGCTGGCGCCAGGCGCGGGTGCCCGACAGCGGCTCGGCGTCGATGGACATGATCCTCGAACCGCGTGCTGTGAGCCTACTGCGAGTCGGCTGATGGACAGCGCTGAGTTTCGCCGCGGGTTCGTGGCATGGCTCGATGCCAACGCCGACGACCTCCGGTCCGCCGTTCGACGGGTTCGGTTCGCTCGATCTGCAGATGGAGCAGTTCCGCAAGGTCAAGCAAGCGCTGTTCGACGCCGACTGGGGTCGGTTCGGCTGGCCCGAATCGGTGGGCGGCCTCGGCGGTTCACCGATGCTGCGGGCCATTGTCGGCGAGGAGATCGCCTTTCGCGATCTCGCGCGATCCCGGGCCGTGGTCGATGACCGAGGTGCTTGCCCCGACCGTGATCGCCTTCGCTCCGTCCGCGCTCGCCGCCGAGGTCGTGCCCCGGGTACTGCGGGGCGATGAGATCTGGTGCCAAGGCTTCTCGGAGCCGGGTACCGGCAGCGATCTCGCTTCGCTGACCTGTCGCGCCGCGCCCGGTCGAGGGTGGCTGGGTGATCAATGGGCAGAAGGTGTGGACGAGCTTTGTGCAGTACGCGGCGCGCTGCGTCCTGCTCACCCGTACCGGCGAGCCGGGCTCGGCCCATCGTGGAATCACCGCGTTCTTCGTCGATGTCGATTCGCCGGGTATCACGTTTCGGCCGATCGAGATTCAGAACGGTCGCTTGGAGTTTGCCGAGGTGTTCTACGACGACGTGTTCGTGCCCGCCGACCGGATGCTCGGCGGCGTCGGCCAGGGTTGGCAGGTGGCGATGGACATCCTGCCGTACGAACGCTCGACGACGTTCTGGCAGCGTGGCGCGCATGTCCACCATCGTCTCGACCACCTGTCGAACAGGTCGTCGCGGCATGCGACGGGGCGGCTGACGTTGCCAAGGACGATGCCAAGTCGCTCGGCGAGGCGTTCCAGGCGCTGATGGCGTTCCGCTGCCGTTCGCTCGACACCCAGCATCGACTGGCCGGCGGCGGTCAACTCGGCGCCGAAACGTCGATCGACAAGATGCTGGTGGCATCCGCCGAACAGTTGTTGTTCGAGACGGCGCGAGATCTGCTCCCGGGCGTGATCGAGTTCGATGACGACCCGTGGGCCGAGGTGTGGCGGATGGACTACCTCTATTCCAAGGCCGCCACGATTTACGGCGGTACGGCCGAGATTCAACGCAATATCGTCGCTCGACGCCTGCTCGACATGGGGGCCGAGTCATGATCGAGGCCGACGACCTCGCGCTGCTGGCGACCGGTTTCACCGCGGCGATGCGGGCCGCGCCAGGCGCCGCAGTGGCCGACGCAGCACTGTTCGAACTGGGCTGGGCCGACGTGCTCGCCGCGGCGCCGATGCAGGGTTTGTCGGTCGTGTTCGCTGCGCTCGGCTCCACTGGATCGGCGGCGTGTCTGCTCGACGACGTCGTTGCCGGCGCCCTCGGTCTCGTGGTGGCTCCCGACACGTGCGTCGTGATGCCCGCACCGCCATCGGCGGTCGTCGCCGGGTCGCTGCGAGGAAATCACCTGGTCATCAATGGTTTGGTATCGGCCCGGGTCGACGGCGCGACGCGCGTCTGCACTCCGGTCGCCGGTGATGACGGTGTCTCGGTCGTCTCATTCGATGCTGCGTTGGTGCGCGGCGAGCCGGGAGTGGGTCTCGATCCAGATCGGCTGTTCCGCCGGGTCAGCATTGAGCTGTCGGCAAGTGATATCAAGCCCGTTGCGTCGCCCGGCACGTGGGAAGACGCCGTCTGTCTTGCCCGGGTGGCCCTGGCTCATCAGCTGATTGCTGCGTCGCGAGGCATGCTCGACGTTGCCCGTCAACATGCGGTCAACCGGGTGCAGTTCGGCCGCCCGATCGCCTCGTTCCAGGCGCTTCGTCACAAACTTGCCGAGTCGCTGGCGGCTATCGAGGGTGCGGCGGCGGTGGCCAATGCGTGCGTTGATGGCTGTGATCCGCTGCTGGCGGCGACCGCGAAGTCGCTGGCCGGCAAGGCGGCGCGGGTCACGGCGACCCACGCTCAGCAGGTGCTGGCGGGGATCGGTTTCACGACCGACCATTCGTTCCACCGCTCGCTGAAGCGGACGTTGGTGCTTGACACCCTCTTCGGTTCGGCACGCTCCCTTCCCGCCGAGATCGGACGAGCGCTGATCGAGTCGCGCCGGGCGCCTCGGCTGGTTGAGCTCTGAATCGGCTCGGGTCGCGCCTGCTGGCCGTCCGGGACCACATTCTCGGCGTGTGATAATGTGATTCCCGGTTCTGTGCATCGACCGTTTCCAGACCTGCGGGCGGGATGCCGGAGCGAACTCCGAGGGGGAGCGATGAACAGACGCCGTATCGGTACAAGGTTGGGACTGGTGGGAGCACTTGTCGTCGCTGGATGCACGTCTGGCGCGAGCGAGACCGTGACCACTGCCGCTGCGCCGGCCACGACCGCCGCTGCCCCAGCAACCACTGCGGCCCCCGAGCCCGAGGTGACCGAAGCCGAGGCCGAGGCCGTCACCACCGACCCGCCGGCGGTCGAGACCACCGTTGCCGAGGCCTCGACGGTCGAGACCGTAGCTCCCGTTGATGGGGACGCCCCCGGGGTCACCGACGACTCGATCAAGATCGGTGTCACCTACGTTGATGTCGAGGCCCTCAAGGCCGTCGGGCTCGACTACAACCTCGGCGACTACGAGGGCACCTACAACGCCTTGGCTGCGGTTGTGAACGAGGCCGGTGGAATCAACGGTCGCAAGCTCGAACTGGTCTTCGGCAAGGTCGACCCGACCGCGCCCGAGTCGGCTGAGGCCGAGTGCCTGCGGCTCACCGAAGACGAGGACGTCTTCATCATGACCGGCTACTACCGTGACGACGCGGCGCTCTGTGTTCTCGACACCCATGCCACGGCGGTCGTCGGTGGCAACATGAACCCGGCCCGGGTCGCGGCCGCCAAGGCCCCGTGGGTCAGCCCCGACGCCGACTCAGATGTCCCCGCAGCGATCGTCAAGGCCTTCGCCGACGACGGATTGCTCGCGGGCAAGGTCGGACTGTTTGGTCACGTCAGCAGCCAGAGCGAGATCGACCAGGTCGTCGCCACGCTCAAGGGACTGGGCGTCACGCCGGTCGAGACCGGCATCGCCGACGCTCCCACCGACGACACCGCGGCGTCCGAGGCGGCCGTCAAGCTCATCGCCGAGAAGTTCAAGTCGTCGGGCGTCGACACGGTGCTCGCCGTTGGCGGGCCTGGCGCCCAGTGGCCGACGAACATGGACGATGACTCGTCGTATCGCCCGAAACTGCTGTTCACCGCGTACAACGCCCCGCTCGCATTCGCAGCTAGCGCCGCGAGCGGCGACCTGTCGATCCTTGATGGATCGCTCGCCGGTGGCCTGTATGGTCCGGAGCAGGCCCGCTACGAAGAGGCGTTGATGACCGAGTGCATCGCCATCATCGAAGCGGCCGGCATTCCTACCCCGTCTCCCGATACGACGAGCGGTGAGCAGGGCGACCAGCCGTACTACGCCGCGCTGCAGGCCTGCCCGAACATGGTGCTGATTCTCAGCCTGCTGGAGCGGGCGGGTGAGAAGCTCAACTACGGCACGCTGGCCGCCGCTATCGATGGCCTCGAGATCACCATCCCGGGCGACCCGGCCCCCCGGACCTACGGCCCAGCCCCGGCCGGTGACGGCGACCCCGCCGCCTTCCTGTTCAAGTGGGACACGGCCAGCCAAGCACTGGTCGTCGCAGACAGCTGATACCTCCCGCAAAGGGCCACCCGCCGAGAGCGATCTCCGCGGGTGGCTTGTTGCGTGTCCGGACCATGGTCATGGGGTGCGCCCGGGCTTGCGCGGGTGCCGTTCTCACGGGCTCCTGGCAGGCGTTCCGACGAGGAGTCGCGGCGTGGCGAACTACGAGCTGGTGGTGCCGCTGCGTTCGATGGCGCGTTGGTCGGTGCCGAGGTAGCTGGCGATGACGGCGAGGTTGTTGCGGACCTCGGTGGGTGAACCTTCGGCGATCACCTGGCCCGATTCGAGGCAGTAGACGCGGTCGCTGATGCTCATGATCAGCGGCATGTCGTGTTCGATCACGAGCATCGCGGCCTGGAGTTCGCGGCGGATGTTGAGGATCAGCGGGCCGAATGCTTCGGTCTCGCGTTGGGCGAGACCGGCGGTCGGCTCGTCGAGGCACAGCAGTCGGGCGTCAAGGGCAAGTAGGCCGGCGAGTTCGACGATACGGCGGGTGCCGGTCGACAGATCAGAGATGTGGGCGTCGGCGTAGCGGCCGAGCCCGAGGAAGTCGATGATCTCGGCGGCTTGCGATCGGCGGGCCCGCTCTCGTCTCGCCGCGGCCGGTGAGACGATGGTGGTGACGATTGAACCCGTGCGGTACTTCGCTTCCAGCGCGACGAGCAGCGTCTCGGTCACCGTCAACTCGGGGAACAGCGTCGCGGCCTGGAATGTGCGACCGAGGCCATGACCGGCCCGCCTGAACGGAGCTACGTTCGACACATCGGTGCCGAAGATCTCGATGCCTCCCGTCGACGGCACGAATCCGCTGATCGCATTCATCAATGTCGACTTCCCGGCGCCGTTGGTGCCGATCAAACCAACGATCTCGCCCGCGGTGACCTCGATCGTCGCCCCGTGCACGGCGATGTTGCCGCCGAAGCGAACGGTCACATCACGGGCCCGCAACGCCGGGGTACCGCTCGCCAGCGCCGGTCGCCGGCAATGAACCAAGGCCGGCGGGACATCGTGGATCTGCTTGGGTGGGACGGGTGGGAGCCGTCGTTCGACGGCGCGAACGATCGCATCGCGCAGCGCATAGCCCAGTTGGACGAACCCGCCTGGGAAGTAGAGCAGCAGGAGCAGCAGGCCGACGCTCGATGTGAGCAACGGGACGATGTCGTTGCCGGGGAACAGGGCGGGCAGCCCGATCACCCAGGTCGCGCCGATCACGGCCCCGCCGACCGAACCGATGCCGCCGATGACGACGACGGCGACGAGCCGCAACGAGTCCTCGACCATGAAGAAGCGGTCCGTCGGAATCGTCTGCACGTTGGCAGCGAACAGTGCCCCGCCGAGCGCGGCGAGCCCGCCGCCCAAGGCGAACGCGCGCAGCTTCACCCGCGAAGCCGACACCGTGTATGCCGCGGCCGTGTCGGGGTTGTCACGGACCGCGATCGTGGTTCGGGCGATGCCGCTACGTCGGAGCCGACCGATCGTCGCGACGACGGCGACGGTCACGATCAGCACCACGTAGTAGTACGGCCGCTGCTTGGTGACATCGATGCCGAAGATCGGGGTCCGTTTGAACGTGACCGAGTCCTTCGCCCGGCCTCGCATGATCGGCAGCCGGAAGATGTACTGCGTCGCGGCGAAGGCGAAGGCGAAGGTGGTCACCGCGAGATACAGCCCACGGACCCGCAGCGAGGTGACCCCGACGAGCGCAGCGATGGCCGCGGTGACGAGGACGGCGATCACGATCGCCAACGGGAAAGGCAACGGTTGGACACCCGCCTTGAGCAGGCGGAACGTGCCTATTCGCAGGTCGAAATCAAGGCCATGGACCAAGCGGGCGGTGAGGTAGGCGCCGATCCCGGCGAACGCCATCTGGCCGAGTGAGAGCTGTCCCGCCCACCCCGTCATGACGGTCAGCGAGAGCGCGCAGATCGTGAATGTGAGAATGATCGTGTACGTCAGATGGCGCGACGGCTGGCTGACCACGAGCGGCAGAATCACCGCCCCGATGCCAAGGACGATGAAGCCGATCCGATCGAGCGAGCGCACCCACCAGATCGACCGGACGCGTTCGGGCACTGGGCGCACCTTCGATGCATACGAGAAGGTCTTCGCCTCGGCTACACCCGAGCGGCTTTGCCGGTGCACCGCACCGAGCACGAACAGGAAGATCAACATGTCGAACACACCCGGCTTGTCGAGCATGTTGAAGCGCACGACCTGCTCGATGATGCCGATGGCGATTCCGGCGGCAAAGGCCCGCGGAAACGAGAACATGCCGGCAAGCACTGCGGCGGCCAGCGCCCGAACCATGGTGCTCGGGCCCAGGGCCTGCAGGTTGTTCGACGAGCCGCTCTGGCCGCCGAGCAGCGCCAACGACACCGTGGCCAAGGCTCCGCCGATCGCCCAGACGGCGGTCGAGACAGCCTTCGGGCTGATCCCGGCCAGTCGCGCGAGATCGGCATTGTCGGCCGACGCCTTGACCGCCTTGCCGAGCGCGGTGCGGTTCAGAATCCACCCGAGGGCGACGGCGATGATCGGCACAACGATGGCGATGGTCAGCTGCGGCCCGCGTATCCGGATACCTGCGACGATGAACTCGCGACCGATTGGCACGGGGAACTTGGCCCCCGGCACGTCGATGTCGGGGAGGGCGATCAACACCAGCATCGACAACTGGGAAATGCCGATCGTGGCGACGAGCACGATGACCCGCGGCGCGGCGAACAGCCGGCGGATGATGGCGAGTTCGATCAGCGCGCCATAGAGCAATCCCACCACGATGGCGATCACTGCGCACAGCCAGAACGGCACGTTGTACTGCCGACCGAGCAGCGCCCACAGCCCGGAGCCGACCAGGCCGAGGTTGGCGACCGCGAAGTTGATCACCCGCGTGGAGCGATAGACGAGCACGATGCCCATCGCGACGAGCCCGAAGACCATGCCGAGCACGACGCCGTCTGACACGAGTTGGCGGGTGATCCACGCGGCGAACACGCTCAGCCGCCTTCCGTGCCGAGGAACACGGCGCGGACCAGATCGCCGCGTTCCAGCAGGTCACGGGCATTGCCTTCGAACTGCACCCGGCCTTTTTCGAGGAACACGGCACGGTCGGCGATCGACAGGGCCACGTTGATCGATTGCTCGACGATGATGATCGTCGAGCCCTCGGCTTTCAGCTGCTCGATCACGACCAACAGGCGCTGCACGATGACGGGGGCCAAGCCGAGGGACAGTTCGTCGATGATCAGGATCTCGGGCTCGTGCAGCAAGGTGGCGGCGAGGGCCAGCATCTGTTGCTGCCCCCCCGACATCGAACCGGCCGCCTGATCGAGCATCTGGGCGAGTTCGGGGAACATCTCGTGAATCCGGGCAACTCGGCGGTCGGAGTCGGCCTGGTCGTTGCGGTAGACAAAGCCGGCGATCTCGAGGTTCTCGCGCACGGTCATCGTCGGAAAGACGCCCTTACCGCCGGGTAAAAGGCGAATGCCGAGGCGGCCGCGTTGCTCGGGGGAGACGTACGTAATCGTCTGGCCGTTCATCCGCACAACGCCCTGCGACGGGGTACCAAGCCCGGCGATGACCCGCAGGACGGTGGACTTTCCCGCTCCGTTGGTGCCCAGCAAGGCCAGGGCCTCGCCCCGGCGGACCTCGAATCCGACATCGAACAGCACCTGCACATTGCCGTACGAGAAGTCGATGCCGTGGACCTGAAGCGCGGGGAGCGAGTCGGGGTCCGCGGCGCGTCGCTGTAGCTCGGCCTGTTCTTCTTGCAATTCCCGGCCGATCGAGGCGAGGTCGCCGCGGATGAGCATCGCGCTGCGTAACAGCAGCGCCCCGCCGAGCAGCATCGAGGGGATGGCGATGATCATCACCGTCGCTCGGGGGCCGACGGCGTCGGTGAGCAAACCGGCGAGCAGTGCCCCGCCGGTGGCCCCGATGAAGAAGACATACAGCGAGCCGAGCGCGGAGCCCATGCCTCGCAACCGATACGGCGTGACCGATTGGATCACCGGCCCGGTCATCGTGAACGCCGTCATCTGCAGCACCTGGGCGATGATGCCGACCGCAGTGAACAGCCCGACGTTGGGCATCGAATACTGGATGGGGATGACCGCGGCGACGGGCATGATCAGGATCCCGATCATCCGCAGGGCCTTGGTGGGGTTCTCGCGGAAGTTGGCGTCGTAACGCTTCGAGGCAAATGGCAGCACGGCGATCACGGCCACTGCCCCGATGCTGGCGAGCAGGCCGCGCTCAAGAGTGTCGACGCCGAAGCGATCTTCCAGATAGATGCCGGCCACGACGGGCCCGGTGAACAACCCGAACCCGAGGGCCGCAAATGCCGCCCACACCGCCCGCAGCGTGCCGATCTGGCGCAGCCGGGCGAACGCCGCCTCGACCGAGATGGTCGTGGGCGTGGTCTCGACCACCTCGCCGAGCACCGAGATCATCTCCTGCTGACCGCGCTGGGGGTCTTTGATGCGGAAAGCAAGTATGGCCAGCACGACGACCGGGAGGCCGAGGAGGTAGTAGACCCAGCGCCAACCTTCGGGGCCGCCGGCGATGTGGGCGACGAGGCCGACGAGGGCGGGGCTGACGGCACCGATGGCGGCCCCGCAACCCATCGTGGTCGCGGTCATCCGACCGCGCACCCCGATCGGATAGGTGTCGGCGAGCAGCGATCCGTGCACAGTGATCGTGCTCGATTTCGAGACGCCGACGCCCAGGCGCGTGCAGAACAGGCTGAACGCGTTGACCGCGAAGCCCGAGAGCAGCACCGTCGCCGAGAACAGCATGCCGCAGATACCGACCAGACGCGACCGGCGGAACCGATCGGACATCCACCCCATCGGTAGGGCGCCGAGGATGATGAAGCTGCCCGCAGCGGAGCTGATGAACACGATCGTGCCGTCGCTGACACCGAAGCTGTCGCGGATCTCGGGTGCGAGCACCGACAGGGCTGCGGCCTCGAGTTCGTCGAGCGAGTTGAGCAACAGCAACACCAGGAAGGTGAAGATCCCGCCGCTGGCGATGCCTTGGCGCAGCGTCATCGCCTCGGCACCGACCCCGGGAAGGTCCTGTTCAACGGGGGCGGCGTCGGTCGTTGCTCGGTCGGTTCGTTCCGACTCGGCGCGCAATAACGCTCCGGCGAGCGAAGCGGCGGCGTCGTCGTCGGGGGCGTCGGCTACGTCCACGGCTCACCAGCCGTCGGCGTCGGAGAACTGTCGTTGTCCGTCGACTGGTTCGATGTCATGGTCCCCCCGAGAGTGTCGATGTCGAGCGCGTCCCCCGGACGTTGCTCTGCGAATTCCCGCCCGCCGAGCGGAACCGGTACATGCACGGCGTGAGAATAGTGTTCTCACCCGTCCAGGGCCTCACGGGGCTCGTTGGTGGGGCGAGGGGTTTGCGACCGTCAGGTGATCGCGCCGGACTTCTTGAGTGCTTCGATGCGGCCCCAGTCGATACCGCGTTCCATCAGGATCAACTCGGTGTGCTCGGCGAACTCGGGAGCGCGGCGCAAGACCGGCGGCTCCTCGTCGAATTGCACCGGGCCGGCGACGATGTCGTAGCCGACGGCGTGGCCGTTGTCGTCGACGACCGGGCCGATGTAGCCGTTCGCCCGCACCTGATGGTCGCTGATCACCTGCACCGTGTCTTGCACCGGAGCCCATGGCCCCTCGATGGTGCGGAACCGTTCGGCCCACTCGGCGAGGGTGTGGGTGAGGAAGGCCTCGCGCAGGAACTCGATCGCCGCCTCGCCGTTCTCGGCGATCGACTCGGCGGTGGTGAAACGCGGATCGTCGGCGAGGTCTGGGCGGTCGATGTGCCGACAGACGTCGGCCCAGTAGTGAGTGGGCTGGAGCATCACCAACGAGAGCAGCCGACCGTCGCCGGTGCGGAAGGTACCGACCAGCGGGTTGTGGGGCGAGACGTAGACGCCGGTCGCCATGCCCTGCCAGGCCTTGCCCTGCAGAATCGAGGTGTCGATGCTCATCCCCATCGCCCACACACCGCTGCCGAGCAGTGACACGTCGACGACCGACGGGTTGCCGGTGCGCTCGCGGCGGAACAGGGCCGCGGCGATGCCGCCGGCGAGATTGGAGCCCGAGATGGTGTCGCCGTAGGCCGGGCCGGGTGGGCCGACCATCCCGTCCATGTCGCGCGGCGTGATGCTCGCCGCGGTCGAGGCTCGGCACCAGAAGGCGGTCATGTCGTAGCCGCCATTCTCGGACTCGTCACCGCGCACCCCGAGCGCGCTGCCGCGGGCGTAGATGATGTTCGGGTTGTCGGCGCGGATGTCCTCGACATCGATCTTCAGTTTGCGGCGGGCGTCGGGCAGGAAGCTGGTCAGGAACACGTCGGCGTCACGGACGAGGTCGCCGAGCAGTTCGCGCGCCTCGGGCTGGGCGATGTCCATGCCGATCGACCTCTTGCCGTGGTTGGGGTGGACCCACGCCGGGTTCGGGTCGCCCATGATCGATGTCGCCCATGCGGGTCAGCCCGCGCTGCGGATCTCCGGTGAGGGCGTGTTCGACCTTGATCACGTCGGCGCCCCATTCGGCCAGCACCGCCCCGCCCGAGGGAACGAAGCCCCACATCGCGACCTCGACGACGGTCATTCCTTCAAGCGGCTTGGACATGGTGTCTCCTTGGTGCGATGTTGGGAATGGTGCGACCGTGACGGGTGCGATGAAGATCTCGTATCAAACTGCTGGCGGGAGGGGTTCGGCGAGCAGTTTGGTCTGGAGGAACTCTTCCAGACCGGCGACGCCCATCTCGCGGCCCATGCCCGACTGCTTGTAGCCGCCGAACGGGGCGTCGGGGGTGTTGTAGATGCCGCCGTTGATGCTGAGCGTGCCGGTGCGGATCCGCCGGGCGACCGCCAGGGCACGGTCGCGATCTGACGAATGCACCGCGCCGGACAGGCCGAAGACCGAGTTGTTGGCGATGCGAACGGCATCGTCGTCGCCGTCGTGGGGGAGGACCACGAGCACCGGCCCGAACACCTCATCCTGGGCGATGGCGCTGTTCTCATCGGCCCCGGCGAGCAGGGTCGGCTCGAAGAAGAACCCCTTGTCGAAGGCCGGGTGGACCGCCACCGGTCACGACGGTGGCCCCCTCGGCCACGGCGCGATCGACGTGGGCCTGCACTCGTTCGCGTTGGCGGGCCGAGATCAGCGGCCCCATATAGGTGGTCGGGTCGGTTGGGTCGCCGACCTTGATGTTGGCGAAAGCATTGGTGACCAGCGCCGATCGCGTCGTCGAGCTTGGCTCGGGGCACCACCAGGCGGCTGGTGATCGCACAGCCCTGGCCGGCGTGCGAGGCGGCGGCGAAGGAGCAGAACATCGCCGCATGGGGGAGCGACCGCCTCGTCGAGGACGAGATACGCCGACTTGCCGCCGAGTTCGAGGAAGCACTTCTTCAACGTGGCGCTGGCCGCGGCCATGATCGTGCGGCCGACCGGGGTGGAGCCGGTGAAGGTGATCATGTCGACGCGGGGATCGGTGGTCAGCACCGCCCCGACCGATGCCTCGCTCGACGTGAGCATGTTGACCACCCCGGCCGGGATGTCGGTGTGCTCGGCGATCAACTTGCCCAGCGCCAGGGTGACCAACGGCGTGTCGGGCGCGCCCTTGAGCACCACGGTGCAACCGGCGGCAAGGGACGGGGCGAGCTTGGCCAGGTTGAGCTGGTTGGGGTAGTTGTAGGCCGAGATCGCACCGACCACGCCGTATGCCTCGCGCTCGACCCAGCGGTGGTGCATCGCACCGCGGGTCTCGACCGCGCCGAGGTCGAGGGTGCCGTCAAACGACGCAGCGAGCTCGGCGTAGTAACTGAGCACGCCGATCGCACCCTGCAAATGAGGTCCGGACGTCGTGCTGATCGGGGCGCCGACCTCGGCCACGGTCAGGGCGCGCATCTCTTCGACCTGGTCGTTGAGCGCGGAGACCAGTTGGTGCAGGCAGTGAGCACGGAAGTCCTTGTCGGTCGACCAACTCGTCTCGTCGAAGGCCCGCCGGGCGGCGCCAATGGCCCGCTCGGCGTCGGCAACGCTCGCATCGGCAGCCTGGGCGACGAACTCCTCGGTCGCCGGGTTGATCGAGTCGAACACCCGCCCACCCTCGGCCGGCACCAAGACGCCGTCGATCAACAGATTCGGCTCATGCCACAGCGCCATCCCGGCCCCCTTCGCCGCCTGCATCGAGCCGGCGGAAACGTCGTTCTGCATCCGCGCTGAGTCTAGTTCTCGGTCGGTGTCTCAGGCAGTTGGGCCATGCCGGGTTCGGGTTCGAGCCGCCAGGACTCGAAGGCCATCGCCAGCATCGCGTAGGTACCGACGATGAAGATCAGATCGGTCACCTGGTGGGGGGTCAGTTCTTCGTGGAGTTGAGCCCACGACGAGTCGCCGAGGCGACCGTCGGTCAGGAGCTCATCGGTTGCTTCGAGAATCGCCAGATCGGTGGCGCCGAACCCGTCGTTGCCCTGTCCGAGTTGATCGATCTCGGTTTCGGCGAGCGCGCCGTCTTCAAGGGCGATCTTGACGTGCTGGCCCCACTCGTAGGCCGAACGGCGGCGATGGGCGACGCGCAGGATCGCCAACTCCCGCCACCGCACCGGGAGTGAGCCGCGTTGCAGTTGGTAGCTGTTGAACCGGAAGAACGCCTTGGCCAGCTCGGGGTGCTGGACCATCAGCCCGACGACGGTGTGGTTCAGTGGATCGAACCGGTGCCCCGACCCGGCCCTCGGCACCTGGTCGCCGGGGATACCCATGAGCGAGCCGAAGGCGGCGTACTCGGCATCGCCCCATTCCTCGGCGGTGAGTGGGGTCAGGCGCGGCTCGCTCATGTGGTGCGGCCGCCGTTGACGCCGATGACCTGGCCGGTGATGTACGACGACTCGTCCATGCACAGGAACACTGCGGCGTTGGCGATATCGGCCGGTT
The DNA here is from genome assembly GCA_963847945.1 of uncultured Actinomycetes bacterium. Classification (GTDB taxonomy): domain Bacteria; phylum Actinomycetota; class Acidimicrobiia; order Acidimicrobiales; family Ilumatobacteraceae; genus JANMJD01. The sequence goes on along the minus strand of CAWKBX010000015.1, from coordinate 520,137 downwards.
CACCCGCTCGACGCACCGGCGTGATGCTGGCGAAGTGCTCGATGGTGTCGGTGAACCGACCCTCGGCGACGGCGCGATCGGTCATCGGGGTGACGACCATCCCCGGCGGAATGGTGTTGACCGTGATGCCTCGCGGGCCGAGCTCCAACGCCATGCTCTTGGTCAACCCGATCAGCCCGGCCTTCGAGCTGACATAGGCGGCCATGAACGGCTGGCCGACCTGGGCGCTCGACGACGAGATGTGCACGATGCGGCCCCAGCTCGCCGCCTTCATGTCGGGCAAGACGGCCTGGGAGCAGATGAACGGGCCGCGCAGGTTGATCGCCATCACCCGGTCCCACAGGTCGTCGTCGATGCGGGAGAACGCGCCGAACTGCTCGATGCCGGCGCTGTTGACGAGGATCAGGACCGGCCCCAACTCCTCGCGCACCCCGGCGACGGCGGCCGTGATCTGTTCACGGCTGGAGACGTCGACGAGGTACCCGGCGACCGCGGCACCCTCGGCCCGCAACCGGGCCACCTCGGTGGTGAGTTTCTCCTGCTGAACGTCGAAAATGCCGACCTTCGTACCGCGCTTGACCAGTGCTTCGACGATGGCGAGTCCGATGCCGGACGCTCCGCCGGTGACGATGGCCGTGGTTCCCTCAAAAGGCATGTGCAGCTGGTCCTTGAATCATGCGAGTGGGTCAGTGTTCAGTGCGCAGGACAAGGCTTCCCAGGCCCGCTCGACTGCGGAAACTACGTTCTCACAATTCGAGGGAGAGGGTCGCATGGGCCTGCCGCAGTGCCAAGCCGCGTCGTTTCGACGGGATGGCGGCGAGCCTCGTTGACCGGCTCGGTGAGCGGCTGGTAATTTGCTTCTCATTAACGGGGCAATGACATTTCCAGAGACACCGACGACGATTCCGGCTGCCGTGATGGCGACGTCGTCGGGCGCCGGTCGGCCGAGGCCGTCGTCGACGGCGACATCCGGGTGACCTACGCCGAACTCGGCGAACGCAGTCATCGACGGCGACCCGGGCGATGATCGCCGCCGGGTGTCGATCCGGCGACCGGGTGGCGATCTGGGCGCCGAACGGGCTCGGCTGGATCGTCGCCGCCCTCGGCGCGCAGTGCGCCGGCGCGGCGATCGTGCCGATCAACACCCGCTGGAAGGGTGCGCGAGGCGGCGTTCGTGCTCGTCGGCCGCCAAGGCCACGGTGCTGTTCACCTCGGTCGGCTTCCTCGACACCGACACCGTGGCGATGCTCGACGACGACCCGACCGAACTGCCCGACCTCCGCTCGATCGTCCTGCTCCCCGGCTCGTCCGACCGTCGGCGCTCCGGTCGGACGACGACGCACCGGCTTGCGGTCTGGGACGACTTCGTCGCCGCAGGTCACGTCGGTCAGCCGAGGACGCGGCGTGGGAGCGACTGCGCGTCGGTGCAGCCGACCGACACCAGCGACACGCTGTTCACCTCGGGCACGACCGGGCGAGCCCAAGGGCGTGGTGATGACCCACGCCCAGACGGTTGCGCCAGTTCACCGACTGGTGCGACTTCGCCGGGCTGCAGCCGGACGACCGCTACCTGATCGTCAACCCGTTCTTCCACATGTTCGGCTACAAGGCCGGCTGGCTGGCCAGCCTGCTGCGTGGCGCGACGATCTTTCCGGTCGCCGGTCTTCGACGTGCCGACGGTGCTCGACCTCGTGCAGACCGAGACGGATCACCGTGCTGCCCGGGCGCACCGACGATCTACCGGTCGATCCTCGACCACCCCGGCCGCGACCGACTACGACCTGGGCAGCGCTGCGCGTCGCGGTCACCGGTGCGGCCGACATCCCGGTCGCGCTCATCGAGCAGATGCGCGCCGAGCTGCCGTTCACGTCGATCCTCACCGGCTACGGGCTCACCGAGGCGGGCACGGTCACGGGCTCGCGGCCCGACGACGACGCCACCACGATCGCCACCACGGCCGGTCGGGCGATGCCGGGACCTCGAGGTCATCATCGCCGACCCCGATCCGGAGCCGACGGCGCCGAGGTCGAGCGAGGCGCCACCGGCGAGCTGCTCGTGCGCGGCTACAGCGTGATGCAGCACTACCTCGACGATCCGCGACGCGACCGCGGCGGCGATCGACGACCACGGCTTCCTGCACACCGGCGACCTGGCCACGATGGACGAGCGCGGCTACGTGCGGATCGTCGGCCGGCTGAAGGACATGATCATCGTCGGCGGGTTCAACGTGTACCCGGCCGAGGTCGAGAACGTGCTGCTCACCCATCCGGCCGATCGGCCAGGTCGCGGTGATCGGCGTGCCCGACGAGCGGATGGGCGAGGTCGGCATGGCCTGGGTCGTCCCGGCCGCCGGCGCAGACGCCCGACGCCGACGAGATCATCGCCTGGTCGCGCGAGCGCATGGCCAACTACAAGGTCCCTCGCCGCGTCGCCGTCGATCGACGCGTTGCCGATCAACGCCGCCGGCAAGGTCGTCAAGGAAGATCTCCGCGCTCGGCGGCCGGCGGCTGGTCGAGGAGACGCTGATGGAGTTCAGCCGGTCGAGCGACCACGAGGCGATCCGCGAGGGGATCCGGCGGATCTGCGCCGACTTTCCCGACGAGTACTGGGCGGACAAGGACGAGGCCCACGAGTTCCCGTGGGACTTCTACAACGCGCTGGCCGAGGGCGGCTGGGTCGGCATCGCCATCCCCGAGGAGTTCGGCGGCGGCGGTCAGGGATCACCGAGGCGTCGGTGATGTTGGAGGAGATCGCCGCGTCGGGCGCGGCGATGAACGGCTGCTCGGCGATCCACCTGTCGATCTTCGGGATGGAGCCGGTGCGCCGCTACGGCTCGCCCGAACTCGCCAAGGAAGTGCTGCACGCGGGTCGCGTCGGGCGAGCTGCATGTCGCGTTCGGCGTGACCGAGCCCGACGCCGGCACCGACACCACGTCGATCCGCACCCGGGCGGTGCGCGACGGCGACGAGTACGTCGTCCACGGCGCCAAGGTGTGGACCACGAAGGCGCCGTACTGCGAGATGTGCCTGCTGCTGGTGCGCACGACGCCGCGCGAGGAGTGCGCGAAGCCGACCGACGGCATGACGCTGCTGATGGTCGATCTGCAGAAGCCCGAGGTCGACATCACGCCGATCCCCAAGCTCGGCCGCAACGCCGTGGTGTCGTGCGAGGTGCGCTACGACGGCCTGCGGGTGCCGGTCAGCCGCCGCGTCGGCGAGGAGGGCCAGGGGTTCAAGTACCTGCTCGACGGCCTGAACCCGGAGCGGATCCTGATCGCGTCCGAGGCGCTCGGCATCGGCCGCGCGGCGATGAAGCAAGGCGGTCGACTACGCCAACGAGCGGGTGGTGTTCGGCCGCCCGATCGGGCAGAACCAAGGGCTCGCGTTCCCGCTCGCCGAGGCGCACATGAAGCTGCACGCCGCCGAGCTGGCGATCCGCGAGGCGTCGTGGCGGTTCGACAGGGCCTGCCGTGCGGCGAGGCGGCGAACACGGCGAAGTACCTCGCCGCCGAGGCGGCCTTCTTCGCCTGCGACCGGGCGATGCAGACCCACGGCGGGATGGGCTACGCCCGCGAGTACCACGTCGAGCGCTACTGGCGCGAGGCCCGGCTGATGAAGATCGCTCCGGTCAGCCAGGAGATGGTCTGCAACTACATCGGCACGCAGGTGCTCGGCCTGCCGAAGAGCTACTGACGGCCGTGCGAGCGGACCGATGATCGAATCTGCGAGCGTCGAGCCTGCACGTCGACTACCGACGCATCACCGTCGCGCCGATCGCCGGGGCGCTCGGTGCCGAGATCGGCGGCGTCGATCTCGCCGACGACCTCGACGACGAGACGCTCGCCGAGATCCGCGGCGCATGGCTGCGACCATCTCGTGGTGTTCTTCCGCGACCAGGCAGCTCGACAGCGACCAGTTCGTCGCCTTCGCCCGGCGGATCGGTCGAGCCGATCGAGTACCCGTTCGTCCGCGGCTTCGACGACCATCCCGGAGATCATCGCGGTCACCAAGCTGCCGCACGAGACGGTCAACTTCGGCGGCATCTGGCACTCCGACACCACGTACCTGGCCGAGCCGCCGATGGCGCACGATGCTGCTCGCCCGCGAGATCCCGCCCTTCGGCGGCGACACGATGTTCGCCAACCAGTACGCCGCGTACGAGGCGCTGTCGCCGGCGATGCAGGCAGATGCTCGACCCGCTGCGGGCGATCGCCAGCTCGGCGCTCGCCGACGTGAGCAAGACCCGTGAGGACCGCCGCCGCGACGCCGGGCGACTGCGACGACGGCCGAGTGTACGAGGCGTCGCACCCGGTCGTGCGCACCCACCCGGAGACGGGCCGCAAGGCGCTGTTCGTCAACGTCGCCCACACCGCCCGGTTCGACGGGATGACCGAGGACGAGAGCAAGCCCGCTGCTGCAGTTCCTCTTCCAGCACCAGGTGAAGCCGGAGTTCACGTGCCGGTTCCGCTGGGGCGTCGGCTCGCTCGCGCTGTGGGACAACCGGTGCGCCCAGCACAACCCGGTCAACGACTACCACGGCTTCAAACGCGTGATGCACCGCATCACCTTGCGCGGCGACACACCCCGCTGAGCCGGACCCCGGTCGACTCGATCAGCCGACGTTGACGGGGAGGCTTTCCCAGCCGCGAACGGTGGAGGTGCGAGCCCGAACTGCGTGATCGGCATCGACGGTCCAGTCGGGGAACCGATTGAGGACCTCGTCGAGGGCGACGCGGCCTTCGAGTCGGGCGAGCGCCGCGCCGAGACAGAAGTGCAGGCCGTAGCCGAACGACAGGTGGTGGTCGATCCGACGATGGATGTCGAACGTGTCACCGTTGCCCCATTTGCGGTCGTCACGGGTCGCCGACGCGTTGATCAGCATGATGGCGCTCCCTGCGGGCACGGTCTGCCCGCGGATCTCGATGTCTTCGTTGACGTAACGCGACTGGGCGGGGGAGGGGGGCTCGAACCGCAGTACCTCTTCGATGGCGTTCGGAATGAGCTCGCGGTTGGCGGCAATCTCACGACGTTGATCGGGGTGCTCCGAGAGCAGTTTGCCGGTCCACGAGATCAGCTTGGTGGTGGTCTCGTTGCCCGCGCCGGACAGCAGACGAATGTAGCCGAGCACTTCGTCGCGGGTGAGGGTGCGACGAACCCCGGTGTGGTCCTCGAACTCGGCCTGGAGCAGGTCGGTCATGATGTCGTTCGAGGGGTTCTGGCGTCGCCAATCGAGATACTCGCCATAGTTGCCCTCGGCAGCCGCCAGGCTCGCTTCTTCGAGGGCGCCGACGTCGGGCATCTCGCCCGACTCAAGCCGCAGGCCACCATCGATGGAGTCGCGGATCGTTTGCTGGTCGGACTCGGGAATGCCGAGCAGCATGCCGATGACCCGCATCGGCATCTTGGCGCCTAGGTCGCGGACGAAATCGAAGCCCGGCTCGCCGATGAACGGGTCGAGGGAGTCGGCGCAGAACTTGCGGACCTGCGGCTCGATGGCCAGCATCTTGCGAGGGGTGAATACTCGCGACAGCAGCCCGCGATACACCTCGTGGGTGGGCGGATCTTCAAAGATCACCATGCCCACCGGCAGTTGGGCGTTCGCCTTGATCAGTTCGAGGATCGTTCCCTTGCTCGACAGCAGGCGGCCATGGTCTTTGAGGCCGGCCTCGACGTCGTCCCACCGGCTCACGGCGTAGAAGTCGTACTTCTCGTTGTAGTAGAGCGGCGACTCGTCGCGCATCCGCTTCCAGATGGGGTACGGGTCTTCGTCGATGGTGAAGTCGTACGGGTCGTAGTACACCGCATCGGGACGACTCGCGTTGGAGTTGGTCATCTCAGCTCTCGTCGATCGAGATCGCCTGCTTGGGGCATAGGCGAACGGCTTCGGCAACCTTGGCCCGCAACATCTCGGCGGGGTGTTCGTCGAGAATGTGCAGCTCATCGTCGTCCCCGAGGTCGAAAACCTCGGGGGCGACTCCCATGCACAACGCGTTGCTCTCGCAGAGGTTCATGTTCACGACGACGCGCATCGTCAAGCCTTCTTGGTCGGCTCGGGCCGGGTCGGGTCGTGGGGTCGTCCCGATTCGCGCGATCCGCTCTTGCGCAGGAACGTCATCGACCGGGTGAGAATTCGCCAGCCGAGTTCGGTACGCACGTAGGTGTCGGTGTAGTACCCGATCCGCATGGCGTGATTCGTCTGATCGACGAACGACAACGGTTGCATGCCGTGGCCGGTCCCGGCGGCGCGGTCGAGATGGAGTTCGGGTATTCCGACCAGGAACAACCCCTTCGGTGCCGCGGCGACCAGCGCTGGGAAGTCGGCCAAGTCGTAGACATCGCCGAACGCGGAATAGGTGCCTGTGGGGGCAAAAGTGGAGATCACCGACTCGATGTCGTCGCGGGTCATGCCCACCGCATAGCGGGCCAGCACCTGCTGCAACTCGATGATGTCGGTGATCATGTTTTGGTCCATCGGTTGCCTCCGTGAAGCGCCATTTGGCCTGCTTGACCATACTGCCCGACGAACTCGCGGGCGGAACCAGTGTCGAGCCACCGACTATCATTGCATGGTGATGATCCACCGCAGCCCGCTCCCCGATGTCGTCATTCCCGACGTTCGTCTGACAGACTTCGTCCTCGAAGGAGGGCGCGGTCGCAGTGACAAGCCGGCCCTGATCGACGGGCCGTCGGGGCGCGTCGTGACCTACGGGCAGCTCGAAAGCGGAATCCGACGGCTGGCCGGCGGCCTGGCCGCCCGCGGCTTCGGTCCGGGTGATGTGCTGGCGTTGATGGCTCCGAACCTGCCTGAGTACGCCGTGGTGTTCCACGGCGTCGCGTTGGCCGGTGGGGCGATCACCACGGTCAACCCGACGTACACCGAGCGCGAGGTCCACCACCAGCTGATCGACGCCGGGGCGACGCATCCTCGTGACCGTGCCGATGTTCCTCGAGACGCGCGACTGGCCGCGGCCGGATTCGGGGGTGACCGACATCGTACGTGCTCGGCGACGCCGAGGGCGCCGCGTCGTTCGACCGAGTCTGTTCGGCGAGCCGCTCGCCGCGCAGGTGCCGGTCGCCGCCGACGACGTCGTCGTCGCTGCCCGTATTCGTCGGGGACCACCGGGCTGTCCAAGGGCGTGATGCTCACCCACCACAACCTGGTCGCCAACATCGTGCAGACCGTCGGTTCCGTCCGGAATTGGGAGCCGACGAGCGTTCATCGCCGTGCTGCCGTTCTTCCACATCTACGGCATGCAGGTGCTGATGAACTGCGGGCTGCAGGTGGGGGCGACGATCGTCACGATGCCCCGGTTCGATCTGGAGCAGTTCCTGTCGCTGCACCAGACCCACGGCGTGACTCGCTCGTTCGTGGCGCCGCCGATCGTGGTCGCGCTGGCCAAGCATCCGCTGGTCGATCGTATCGACCTCTCGGCGCTGCAAGCAGGTGTTCTCGGGCGCCGCGCCGCTGTCGGCCGAACTGGCGATCGAGGCCGGCGCCCGGTCTCGGGCTGCGAAGTGGTGCAGGGCTACGGCATGACCGAGTTGTCGCCGGTGTCGCACCTCACGCCGATGGGGCAGTTCAAGCCGGGCTCGGTCGGCGTCACCGTCCCGAACGCGCGAGACGCATGATCGTCGACCCGTTGACCGGCGAGGCACCTCGGTCATCGACGCCGACGGCGAGGTGTGGGTGCGCGGCCCGCGGTGATGCAGGGCTATCTGAACAACGCGGCGGCCACCGCGGCGACGATCGACGCCGACGGCTGGCTGCACACCGGCGACATCGGCCACATCGACGCCGACGGTCACCTGTACGTGGTCGACCGGCTGAAGGAACTCATCAAGTTCAAGGGTTTCCAGGTGCCGCCGGCCGAGCTGGAGGCGCTGCTGCTCACCCACCCGAGCATCGCCGACGCCGCCGTGATCGGGGTGCCCGACGACGAGGCCGGCGAGATCCCCGTCGGCTACGTGGTGCGTGAAGCCGGGTCAGAGCCTGACCGATACAGACGTGATGGCGCTTCGTCGCCGACCAGGTCGCCAGCTACAAGCAGATCCGCCAGGTCACCTTCATCGACGCCATCCCGAAGTCGGCCTCCGGCAAGATCCTGCGCCGAGTCCTACGCGACCAAGCCGGCGCGTAGCCGAGCGTCGCCCGGGAAATCGGGCGTCGCCACACGGCGGTCCGCTCCGGCTGTGTTCGTTTTTCATCGCAGAGCGACGAAAAACGAATACGGAGGCGGTGACGTTGGTTCCAGCGCGCTGAGGCAATGGCCCGTGCGAGGCGAGATCAGACGGACGCTTTGGCCTGGAGCTCTGCCGAGGTCGGCGCCGAGTTGCTTCTTGAAGCGGCCTTTGTCGAAGGCGCGGATGGCGACGTCGTGGTCGCCGGCCTCGGCGCGCAGCGCGCCGACGGTGCTGTCGGCCTTGGCGCGGTGAGTGAACGGGTCGAACGAGTACCAGCGCATCGCGTTCTCGTGGGTGATCTTGTCGAGGTCGACGTCGGACACGCCGTCGGTGACCCCGGCCAACTCCTCGGGGGCGTTCGGGCCACGACGAGTCGGAGTGCGGGTAGTCGCACTCCCAGGCGATGTTGTCGATGCCGATCATGTGGCGCAGCTGGATACCGACCGGGTCGGAGATGAAACAGGTCAGGAAGTGGTCGCGGAAGACGTCGCTCGGCTTGCGGTCGCCGAAGTCCTGCCCGGTCCACAGGTGGTGCATGTCGTAGGTGCGGTCGAGGCGATCGAGGAAGTACGGGATCCACCCGGTGCCGCCTTCGGACAGGGCGATCTTCAGCGTCGGGAAGTGCTTGGGGATTCGCGACCACAGCAGGTCGGCGGCGGCCTGGCAGATGTTCATCGGCTGCAGCGTGATCATCACGTCGACCGGGGCATCGGGGGCGGTGATCACCAGCTTGCCCGACGAACCGAGGTGGATCGACAACACGACGTCGTGCGTCGGTGCACGCGGTCCACAGCGGGTCCCAATGGGCGTCGTGGAAGCTCGGGTAGCCGAGCGTGGCCGGGTTCTCGGTGAAGGTGATGCTGTGCACGCCCCTTGGCGGCGATGCGCGTCACCTCGTCGGCGGCGACCTGCGGATCCCACATCGGCACCAGGCCCATCGGGATGAACCGGCCGGGATGCGAGCCGCACCACTCGTCGATATGCCAGTCGTTGTAGGCGCGCAGCACGGCGAGGGCGAGGCCTTTGTCGTCGGCGGCGGCGAAGAGCCGGCCAGAGAATCCGGGAAACGACGGGAAGCACATCGAGGCGAGCACGCCGCCACCATTCATGTCCTTCACCCGCTCATTGACATCCCAACACCCGGGCCGCATCTCGTCGAAGGCCGTTGGCTCGACCCCGTACTCCTCCTTCGGGCGCCCGGCGACGGCGTTGAGGCCGATGTTGGGAATCTGGCTGCCGTTGAAGCTCCACACGTCGGAGCCGTTCTCGAGACGGACGACCCGAGGAGCGTCGGTCGCGGTACCTGTCGGGAATGTGGGCGTCGAACATCGTCGGTGGTTCGACCAGGTGGTCGTCCACGCTGATCAGAATGAAGTCGTCGGCGTTCATGTCCCCTACCTCCGTTTGTGACGCGTGTCTCGACGGTAGCGCGTGTGTGATCAGCGGTTCTGCTCGCGTCGACCGGTCGTCGGCGGGGGTGTCGGCGGTGCGGTCAGCGCGGCAACCGCCATCGTGCAGAACTCGACGCGCAGCTGCTCGTCGCTCAGCGTGAGCGACACGTTCGGCACCGAATTGATCAGACCGAAGGTGGCCTCGACGCGAGCGAGGGCCTGCTGCTCATCGATCGCCGGGAGCGCGGCGACCAGCACGCGAATCCACACATCGACGTAGCGGCGCTGGTTGCGTCGGAGCCGACGGAGGTCGTCGGGCGGCATGTGGCGGTGTTCGCGGGCATAGACCGCGAGCACCGATCGGTCGCTCAGGGCGAAGGCGACATGGGCGGCGACCAGGTCGCCGAGCAGGTCGATCGTCGTCGGCTGATCGTCGCAGGAGCGTGCCGCGACCAGCCGTTCGGCGTTGTTGAGCAGGTCATCAACGGCGCGGTCGAAAATGGCGACCAGCAAGGCGGGCTTGCTCTCGAAGTGGCGGTACAGCGCTGCGCCGGTGACCCCGACGACGGCGCCGATCTCGCTCACCCCAACGGCGTGGAATCCGCGTTCCGCGATCAGATCCGCGGCTGCGACGAGGATCTGCTCGCGTCGTTCGATCCCTCGGCGGGTGGTCGGTGCCGCGGGAGCGGTCATCAGTACGACCGGGGCAGGGCCAGGGTGTGTTGGGCCACGAAGTTGAGGATCATCTCCCGGCTGACCGGGGCGATGCGCAAGAGACGTGAGAGGCCCCACAGGTCGGCCAGTCCGTACTCGCTGGTCATCCCGTTACCGCCGTGGACTTGGATGGCGGTATCGAGGCACTTGAAGCCAGACTCGGCCGCCGCGTACTTGGCCATGTTCGAGGCCTCGGCAGCGATGGCCCCGGTCGCATCGTGGTCGTGGGCCCAGCCCGCCTTCAGCGTCATCAGCCGGGCCAGTTCCAACTCGATCTTGGCGGTCGCCAGCGGGTGGGAAATGCCCTGATGGGAGCCGATCGGCACGTTCCAGACCCGCCGATCATTGGCGTAGGCCGAGGCGCGGTCGAGGGCGTAACGGCCGATACCGGTGGCCAGCGCGGCACCGGTGATCCGCTCGGGGTTGAGCCCCTGGAAGACGACCCGCAGGCCTTCGTTTTCTGCGCCCAGTCGGCGGCTGACCGGCACCTCGACGTTGTCGAAGAACAGGGTGAACTGCTTCTCTGGGGAGGAGATCTCGATGGGGATCACGTGTTTCTCGAGACCTGGGGAGTTGGTGTCGACGATCAGCAGACTGAGCAGCGCCCGCCCCGATGTCTCGTCGACCCCGGTGCGGGTGACGACCAGGATCTGGTCGGCCTCGTCGGCTCCCGAGATGTAGGTCTTGTTGCCGTTGAGGCGGTACACATCGCCGTCGCGCACCGCGGTGGTCTGGATTTTGTGGGTGTTCGACCCGGCGTCGGCCTCGGTGATCGCGAACGCCATCTTGCGTCCGACCGACATTCCCGGCAGCCACTCGGTGCGCTGCTCATCGGTGCCGAACTTGGCGATCAGCTCGGCGCAGATCGCCGCCGAGACCAGGATCAGCAGCAACGGGCAGCCCTGGGCGGCGGCCTCCTCGCAGACGATTGCCAGCTCCGTGATGCCCGCGCCTCCGCCGCCGTACTCCTCGGGCAGATGGACCCCGAGAAAGCCGAGTTCGCCGAGGGCGTTCCAGAGTTCATCGAGCTTGGTGCCCTGGCGGACCGCATCGGCGTAGTAGCGGTGGCCGAACTGGGCGGTCACCTCGCCGACGGCTTGGCGAAGTAGTAGGTGTTCGCTGGATTCGGCGAAGTCCATGGGTCTCCTGAGCGCTGGGAAGTGGTGGCCCGAATTGTTAACGGCCAATAACATAGCGCCATCGAACGGACCTTGCCCGACGGCCCGGCCTGGTCCGGGTCGGATCGCGGTCTCCGGCAAGCGGCAGACTGCAGGGACCTTCCCCCCATCTCCAGGAGTGCCCGTGAATCTTGAATCGTTGTGCGACGACCTACTGGCCGAACGGGCCGAGACCCTTGCCTACCTCGATGAGGTCGGCGACGATTGGGGGCTGGCCACCCCAGCTCCCGGTTGGTCGGTGCTCGATCAGGTCACCCACCTGGCCTGGGTCGATGAAGCGGCGGCGATGGCGATTGTCGACCCCGATGCGTTCTGTGCGATGCGAGACCACGGTCGCCGGAGCGTCGAGTCGGTGGTGGAGGCCAACCGGTTGGGCAACGCAGATCGTCCGAACTCCGAGACGCGCCAATGGTTGGTCGACGCCGGTACCGCACTGATTTCGGCCGCTCGTGGGGCGCCCGGGGGTATCCGGGTGCCGTGGTTCGGACCCAACATGACCGTGGCATCGTCGATCACGGCCCGGATCATGGAGACGTGGGCGCATACCCAAGACATCGTCGACGCCATCGGGGCCACGCGGGTGGCCACGGCGCGGCTGCAACACGTCGCATTCATCGGCTGGCGGGCCCTGCCATTCAGTTCCGCGGCCAACGGACGCGAGGTACCGAGCGAACCCGTCCGCCTCGAACTCGGCGAGATCACCCTGGGACCCGACGATGCCATCAACGTCGTGCGCGGCTCGGCGCTCGACTTCTGCCTGCTGGTCACCCAGCGGCGGCACTTGGCCGACACCGACCTGCGGGCGCAGGGCTCAACTGCCGCCGAGTGGTTGACGATCGCCCAGGCCTTCGCCGGGCCGCCCGGAGCGGGACGCCAGCCCGGTCAGTTCCGATGACCGCATCTGGCGTACGGTCAGGCGGGGTTCAACGGTTCAGCACGCGCCCGTCGATCGGGTAAGGAGGGGGCAGGTCGTGAAAGACGTCGTCGGCAAGGTCGCGGTGGTCACCGGTGGAGGCCAGGGCATCGGTCGGGCGCTGATCGAGCGGTTCTGCGCCGAAGGGATGAAGGCGGTCGTCGCTGATGTCGTCCCCGAGCTGGTCGAATCGACGACGGCCGAGTTGAGGGCGGCCGGCTTCGACGTCACCGGCGTGGTCACTGATGTGACATCGCTCGACTCGGTGATCGCCCTGCGCGAAGCCACCCTCGCCGCCTACGGCGCGGTGCACCTGTTGTGCAACAACGCGGGGATCGGCTCGGGGTCCGAGGGGCAGATCTGGGATCACCACGTCAATGATTGGCGGTGGTCGTTCGACGTCAACGTGATCGGCGTGGTCAACGGCATCCACGCCTTTGTCCCGACGATGATCGCTCAAAATGTCGAGGGCCACATCGTCAACACCACCTCGGGCAATGGCGGGTTCACCCCGCTGATCAACTCGGCGATCTACGCGGCGACGAAGGCCTCGGTGACGACGATCACGGAGTGCTTGTGGGGTCAACTCCGCGAGGTCGGAGCGTTGGTCAGCGCCTCGCTGCTCTATCCATCGACGACGACGCCCGGCATGCTCAACACCGGCATCTGGCGGCCGGGCGCCAATCGGCCCGAGCGATACGACCGCCCCGGCGCGCCGCCGAAGCAGGGTCGTGACGCGCTCGCCGGCTACCTGAAGCGGATGGAGGAGGTCGGTATGCCCGTCGTATTTGCCCCACTGTCGGAGGTGGCCGACATCTGCTTCGAGGGGATCGTCAACGACACGTTCTGGATATCGGCCCCGAGTGAGACGCAGGCCGCCAAGATCTATGCCCGGGCCGCCTCCCAGATCGAGATGACCCCGCCTGAGTACCTGTTGCAAGCGAACCTGATGGCGGCGCGGCCGGCGGCGAAGCCTGGGTCATAGCGCTCGCGCCTGCGTCGGTCGGCAGCGGGATATTCTCCACCGGTGGCACATCTGGTAGTACACGCTTCCGACACGGCCCTTGATGACCTCGCCGAGGCGCTTGATCGCGACGGGTACGTCGTCATCGAACGTGCCGCGACCGAGTTGGCGACCGAGGCCTACGGCGACCTGATTGCCGACATCGAGGCGTCGCCGAACGGCCACAACGGCTTTCTCGGAAGCCACACGAAACGTCTTGGCGGGTTGCTGCGCCGGTCGACGGCGGTGCAGCAGTTGGCGATCCACCCGCTGGTCATGGGCCTCGCCGACCGACTGCTGCAGCCATACTGCGCTCGCTACCAGCTGAACTTCTCGGGCATCATGCATCTGTTGCCGGGGGCCGAGGCCCAGGTGATCCATCGCGATGGCGATCTCTACCCGTTCCGCTTCCCGAGCCCGCCGACCCTGATGCCGACGATGTGGGCGTTGAGCGACTTCACCGCGGCCAACGGCGGCACCCAGATCGTTCCTGGCAGCCACCGGTGGGCCGAGGACCGCCGACCCTTCCCCGACGAAATCGCCTCGGCCGAGATGCCGGCCGGTTCCGTGGTGGTCTACCTCGGAGGCACGCTGCACGGTGGGGGTACGAACTGCTCCGAGATCACCCGCACCGGTCTGGCGCTGCAATACAGCCTGGGTTGGTTGCGTCAGGAGGAGAACCAGTACCTCACCAACCCGCCCGAGGTCGCCCGCACGTTCCCCGAACGACTCCAACGGCTGATCGGCTACGACTACGGCGGTCCCTACCTAGGGTTCGTCAACGGCGACACGGCCCAACGCCTACTGGTCGACGGCTACGACGGCCCGGCCGAACGATCGAACGCCGAGGTCGATGCGCTGGCCAATCGAATGACCCGCCTGACCTGGGGGGAAACCGAATCGACCCCGACCCCCGACCGCGACGGGGCGACGGTTCCCACGGTGCTCGGCCTGCAGAACCTGCCGACCTGACAGTGAGAATGAGGGCGACCCGGATGCCCGCCCGAATCAGTAGGTGGCGGTGAGCTTGCGGTTGTCCCAGTTGAGGACGCGCTCGTCGGGGGTGAACCTGACGATCCCGTTCAACGACTTGGCGTAGTGCTCGGCGGTCGCCCTGGGCATGTCTGCCGACTGGGTGCGGAAGGCGGCGTACTTGCGATCCACCTCGGTGCGGAATCGTCCGCTCAACTCGGTGTCGAGATCGACGATCTCGGCCGTTCCCGTCAGGTGGACGGCTTGCAGATCGGCCCACTGCTCACCGGACTCGACGAGGAACGACGACCGGGCGTCGTGGGCGATACGCAGCAGTTTCTTGCCGTGGGTCTGCATATACAACCGCTGGTCGAGGCAGGCGAACCAGACCGGGAGGGCCATCGGAACGCCGTCGCGGCGCAACGTCGTCATGATGCCCGTGTGGGCGTCGGTGACGTACGCCCAGATCTCGTCGGTGGTCATGCGGGGACTCGCCATGCTTCGCTCCAAAGCTCCGGGACGGTCGAAGCCGCCCAGGTGTCAGCGTGCCAGGTCGAGGTCAGTCGCAGCTAGTACGCCGACAAATAGCGGCGCTTCCTAGGGTGTAGCGGATGTTGGACATTCACTGGTTTCTGCCGACCGGGGGTGATTCGCGTGACGTGCTTCCCTCGGGCGAGGCGCCGCACCGGCGGGCGCCCGATCTCGGCTACCTCGCCCAGATCGCCGGGGCGTGCGACGAGCTCGGCTACGGAGCGGTGCTCACCCCGTGCGGGACCGGCTGCGAGGACGCCTGGCTGATCACCGCCGCCCTGCTTGCCCATACCAAACGGCTCAAGTTCCTCGTCGCGTTCCGTCCCACACTGTTGTCGCCGACGCTCGCCGCCCAGATGGCGTCGACCTATCAGCGCATCTCGGGCGGCCGACTGAAGATCAACATCGTCACCGGGGCAGAACAGGCCGAGCTGGCCAAGTTCGGTATCTGGGAGGACAAGGAAACTCGCTATGAACGCACCGGCGAGTTCATGAAGGTGATGAAGTCCGCCTGGGGCGACACACCGTTCGACCATACGGGCGTCCATTACCGCATCGAGGGGGCAACCACCCGCCAGATCCCCGACCCCATCCCTGAGATCTATTTCGGTGGAGCGTCGGCCGAGGCCGAGCGGGTCGCCGCCGAACACGTCGACGTCTACCTCGCCTGGGGCGAGCCGCCGGCGATGGTCACCGAACGACTCGACCGGATGCGAGCGTTGGCCGCGGCCGCCGGGCGGACGATCCGCTTCGGCATCCGTTTCCACGTGATCGCCCGCCCGACGGCCACCGAGGCGTGGGCCGAGGCCGCTCGCCTGCGCGCCGGCATGGGGGTCGAGGCGATCGAGGCTGCCGCCGTGGACTTCGACAAGACCCAATCGGTTGGCCAGCGCCGCCAAGCCGAGTTGGCCGCCAATGCGCGCGATACCGAGCGGATGGAGATCTATCCCAACGTCTGGGCCGGCATCGGGATGGTGCGCGGCGGCGTCGGCACCGCCCTCGTCGGTTCGCATGTCGAGGTGGCCGACCGGATCGCCGAGTATCACGCCCTCGGGTTCGACGAGTTCATTCTGTCGGGCTACCCGCATTTGGAAGAGGCCTATTGGTTCGGCGAGGGAGTGATGCCAATCCTGCGTGGGCGCGGCATGATTCTCGAATTGGAACGCGCCGCTGCCACCTGTGTTCTCATTCCGGTGATGACGGTGCGTAGCAGAGCCCTACGAATCGGACTGTTGATGGTCGGCCACGTCGACCCCAAGAGCCAGTTCATTGCCGGGGACTATCCCGAGTTGTTCGGGGCGATCCTCGAACCGTTGGGCATCGAGCTGGTCCCTTACGATCTCGATGCCGGCCATTTCCCCGATGACCTGAAGGAATGCGACGGCTGGATCTGCTCGCCGAGCCGGCTGTCGAGCTACGACCCGGTCGACTGGCTGGCCGATGCCGAGGAGCTGTTGCGGCGGATCATCGCCACCGAGACGCCGTACGTCGGCATCTGCTTCGGGCATCAACTGCTCGCCCAAGCACTCGGAGGTCGAGTCGAGAAGTCGCCGTACGGCTGGGGTGTCGGCGTGCGCGACTACGAGGTGGTCGCCCGCAAGCCGTGGATGGCTACGACGCGCACGGAGTTCGCCATCATCGGCAGCCATCAGGATCAGGTGGTTGCCCTGCCCGACGGGGCCGAGCTGCTGTTCCGCTCCGACTATTGCCCATATGGCGGATTCGCCATCGGTGAGCGGGCGTGGACGATCCAGGTTCACCCCGAGTTCACCCCCGAACTCGCCGATCACTTGCTCGCCGGTCGCATCGAGCTGATCGGCGCGGCTCGAGTCGCCGAGGCACGGTCCACCCTGAGCCGGTCCCTCGACCGCCACGAACTGGCCGGTTGGATCGCGTCGTTTTTCACCCAAGCCCGGAACTGAAGGTCGGTTATGGAACAGTTGCCCACCCAGGCCGACGTCGTCGTGATCGGCGGCGGCATCGTCGGAGCCTCGATCGCTTATCACCTGTGCCGCGACGGTGTCGGCGAGGTGGTGCTGCTCGAACGCAATGAACTCACCTCGGGGACCACCTGGCATGCCGCCGGCCTTGTCGGTCAATTGCGAGCGAGCGAGAGCCTGACGCGACTGTCGCGGTACATCGTTGGAGCTGTATCAGCACCTCGAAGCCGAGACCGGCCAGGCCACCGGCTTTCACCAGCCGGGGGCGATCTCGGTGGCGACGACCGTCGGACGGTTCGAGGAACTCCGTCGGACTGCGGCGATGGCCAACAACCTTGGAGTCGAGGTCAATGTCGTGGGCCCGGCCGACATCGCTGCGATGTGGTCGCTGGCCGACGTCGACGACATTGTCGGTGGGGTTCACCTCCCGCAAGGACGGCATGGTCGGCCCTGGCGACACCACGATGGCGCTCGCCAAGGGGGCCCGCCAACGGGGGGCCCGCATCGCCGAACACACGAAGGTCACCGGGTTGTTGACCGATCGCGGCCGCATCGTGGGCGTGACGACCGACCGTGGCGACATCCGGTGCCAGCACGTCGTGTTGGCCGCCGGGCTGTGGTCGCGGGAGTTCGCCGCTCGCCACGGGGTTACCCTGCCCCTGTATGGCGCTGAGCACTTCTACGTGGTCACCGAGGTGCTCGAGGGGTTGTCGCGCGACTTGCCGGTGCTGCGCGACCCCGATCGCTGCGCCTACTACAAGGTCGATGCCGGGCGATTGCTCGTGGGCCTGTTCGAGAAGGTCGCCCGCCCGTGGCCCCCGGTCGGAGTGCCCACCCCGGCAACTGGGTTCATCACGCTCGATGCCGATACCGATCACCTGATGCCGCTGTTGGAGACGGCCTTCGCGTCGGGTGCCGCTGCTGAACACCACCGGACTGCGGTTGCTGTTCGACGGCCCTGAGGCGTTCACCCCCGACGACCGCTACATCATGGGCCCGACCCCCGAGCTCGACGGTTTGTTCGTCGCCGCGGGGTTCAACTCGATCGGAATTCAATCGGCCGGGGGAGTGGGCATGGCGTTGTCGCGCTGGATCATCGACGGTCGCCCGCCGATGGATCTGTGGGATGTCGACGTGCGCCGCTTCGAGCCATTCCAGCGCAATCAGCGGTACCTCCACGAGCGGACCACCGAAACGCTTGGGCTGCTGTATCAAATGCATTGGCCGAACCGGCAGGTCGATACCGCCCGCCATCTGCGGCGCTCACCGCTGCACGATCGGCTCGCCGCGCAGGGCGCCTGCTTCGGCGAGCTAGGCGGGTGGGAGCGGGCCAACTGGTTTGGTGAGCCCGGCACCAGCCCCGAGTACGAGTACAGCTATGGCCGCCAGAACTGGTTCTCTGCGAATGCAACCGAGCATCGGGCGGTCCGCGAGACGGCCGGACTGTTCGATCAGACGAGTTTCTCGAAGTTCCTGCTGCAGGGTCCCGACGCGCAGGCCGTGATCGACGGGGTGTCGGCCAACGACATGGATGTCGCCACCGGCAAGATCGTCTACACCCAGTGGTGCAACGATGCGGGTGGCATCGAGGCCGACCTCACCGTCACCCGCCTGGCCGACGACGAATACCTGATCGTTACGGCCGCAGCGACCAGGCGGCGAGACTTCGGCTACCTGAAGGCCGCCATCGGCGAGCGTCGGGCGGCATTGACCGACATCACCTCGGGCCTGTCGACCCTGGGCGTGATGGGCCCCAACAGCCGGGCCCTGTTGTCGGCGCTGACTCACACCGACCTGTCGAATGAGGCATTCCCCTTTGGCACCAGCCAGGAGATCGAACTCGGGATGGCCTTGGTGCGGGCGATGCGGGTCACGTATGTCGGTGAGTTGGGCTGGGAGTTGTATGTCCCCACCGAGTTCGCCGTCCACATCTACGACCAACTGATTGCCGCCGGCGCCGACCACGGCCTGCAGCTCTGCGGCTATCACACGATGACCAGTTGTCGGATCGAGAAGGCCTATCGCCATTGGAGCCACGACATCGGCCCCGATGACACCCCGCTCCAAGCGGGCCTTGGGTTCGCCGTTTCCTGGGAGAAGCCCGGCGGCTTCCGCGGCCGCGATGCGTTGCTGCGCCAACGCGAGGCCGGCGTCCAGCGCCGTCTGCTGCAATTCGCGGTACGCGACGACGACCCCGATCTCATGCTCCACCACCATGAGCCGATCCTGCGCGACGGCGAGCAGGTCGGTTGGATCACGTCGGGCGCGTGGGGCCACACGCTCAACGCGGCGGTCGGTCTTGGCTACGCCCGGCGCTCCGATGGCGGCATCGCCGATCTCGAATGGGCCGCCGCCGGCACCTGGGAGATCAACATCGCCGGTCGCCGCGTGCCGGTGGAGATGTCGACGCGTCCGATGTACGACCCGACCAGCATGCGTATCAAGACGTGAGCACGGGCTCGGTCGCACCGGCGGCGAACGTGCTGTTCCTGTGCACCGGCAACGCCGCCCGTTCGGTGATGGCAGGGGTGGCGCTGGGCGCACTGCGCCCCGACCTGACGATTGAAACCGCCGGCACGCTGACCGTCGATGGTCTGCCGATCAGCTGGCGGACCCGCGCCGCGCTCGATGCATTCGGCCTCGCTCACCCCCAGCACCGCAGCAAGCAGGCAACGTCGGCCCAACTTGCCCGCGCCGACGTCATCGTCGGCCTCGCCCCAGAACACGTCGAGTGGGTCCGTCGCAATCATCCGTCGGTCGCGGGGCGGGCCGCCACCCTTGTCCATCTCAGCCGTCATCTCCCGACCGGTTCGGTGGGGATCGCGGAGCGCCTCGCTCGACTCCTCCTCGGCGCTCATGAACTGAGTGCCGAGGAGGAGATCGTCGATCCCGGGGGTGGCGAGGTCGAGGCGTTCGTGGCCGCAGCGCAGCATGTCGTCGGCTGCGTCGAGGACCTTGCCCCCCGGCTGTAGCCGGGCGATCGGCCTATCGGCGGGCTCCGGCCGCCGGCGGGGTGAACTCGACATGGAGAACCGGGGGAGCGGTGCCGTCGAACGCCTCGGCGGTGCGAGCTCCGGTACCCGTGAGCACGATTGCCACGGCGTTCCCGGATACCCAACCGGGTCGGGCGATGACCTCGTACAACACGTGAGTGAGACTCGATGTGCGCTGGCCGCCGTTGCGTTCCTGCAAGATCGTCCACGGGGGCGGCGCCCATGCTACCGATGTCGTGGTACGCGGCCGGGACGACACGTTGAACGGGGCGGTGGTGAACGTCAGCGCGTTGTCGGTGGCCTCGGCTCGTACCGTCAACGAGACGGCCGCGCTCGACAACTCGTCGGTTTCGAACTGTACCCACGCCGCCGTGATCGTTGAACCGGCGGGAATCGCCACGCTCGAGAAGCGCAGTCCGACCACCTGTTCGGTGGTGTCCTTGACCAGTTCGAGATCTGAACTGTTCAGCTGGACGGCACCGGTCGCGGCAACCTCCTCGGCGTCGTCCGCGCTGAGCCGAACCGGGACATCGATGATCACGCCCTGGTTGCTGCCGTCGGTGACCGCGACCGTCAGGCCGTCTTCGGTGGTCAGTGCTCCGTCGGTTGCGCTGAGCCGCAACACGTAGACACCGGGGTCTGAGAATGTCGCGGTCGTCGCGGGGGCTGCGGGGTCGGCGAACGTCACCGTTCCCGGGCCGCTGACCTGTGACCAGGTGGACGACAACGTCCCCGACCCGGGCAGGCCATCGTCGGTCGCCGTTCCGGTGAGCGCCACCGGGTTCGGGTGGACGGCGGTACGGTCGATGCCGGCGTTGACGGCCGGAGGCTGATTCACCGGATCGGTGACCGTGACGGCGACATCGTCCCGGGTGGTGAGCGCCCCATCGGTGACGGTCAGCCGCAACACATAGGCGCCGGCCTCGGACAACGTGGCGGTGGTCGCCGACATCGCCGGATTGGCGAATACCACCGTGCCCGGACCGCTGACCATCGACCATGTCGCCGTCAGCGACACCGGCGTGGGCAGACCGTCGTCACGCATCGTGCCATTCAGCGTTGCTTCGTTCGGCCGTACGATCGACTTGTCGGTGCCCGCGCTGACGATCGGCGGTTGGTTGCCCGGGAGGGTGACCGTCGGGTTGGTTCCGCAGACGACCGTCTTGCTGTTCATGCATTGCGCCACGAGGAACTCGAGCGACGGCTGGTGCCAGGTGTTCCAGAAGTCGGCGTGCACCGAGTAGGGGTTTCCCGACGAGAGCGTGATTCCTGCGCTCGAAGTACCCACCGGGTACTCGAATCGCTCCATCAGGCGGGGCAGGGCAATGGGGAAGCCTGGCGGGCAAACGCCGCCCGACGGGTACTCCATCGTGCCGGCCTTGATCTGATCACCCGGAACCTTGACACCGTTCCAGCAGTTCGGGAACCCGACGTGGAGGGTGATAATGCCCGAGGAGCAGTTGATCGGAGCGGCGGGCTTGCCCGATTCGGAGTTGTCGGAACAGCCCCAGTAGATCTCGCTCCCCAGTTTGCTCCCCATCGTGTTCGCCTCGGCGAGGGTGGTGGCGTGGCCGGCGCCGACGACCATCCGGAAGTCGGGCGGGTACGGGGTGACGACGGTGGTCGCGGCCAGGTTGTTGCGGCGGTAGTAGATCTGCTGTCTCGTCGCCCCGCCGGTCGGATCGATCTTGACGCTGTTCTTGTAGAGCGCCGGGGCCCAATACCCGGCGGTGTCGCCCGATGGGCACGTCGTTGGCGATGCGATCATCGATTCATACGTCGCAGTCGCCGTGGTCGCCTGGTTGCAGAGGAAGTCGTGCATGTGGGCTCGACCGGGTTGGCCGGGGTAGACGATCGGGTCGTCGGCGGCCGAGCCGGCCCATGTCGTGCGGCCGTTGTCCCCGGCAGAGCGAATCAGCCATCCGTCGCCGGGGGTGACCGACACGACGACCGAGACGGTGATTTCGTCGTACGCCGACAATGCGCCGTCAGTCGCGGTGGCCCGCAGGACATAGGTTCCTTCGACGGCGAACCTGGCGGTCGTGGCGGCCGAATTCCGGTTGCCGAAGGTCACCGTCCCGGGCCCGGTGGCCGTCCATGTCACGGTCGTTGTCCCTGGTGGGAGGGGCAGACCATCGTCGCCGACCGTCGCCTGCAGGCTGGCGGTGGCCGACGACATGATCGTCTGATCCGGTCCGGCGTTCACGCTCGGCGCGGTGTTCGCGCTTCCTTCGGGCGGAATGAACTCGACGTGGAGCGCCGGGGCGCGGGTGCCGTTGAACGACTCGGCGGTCCGCACCCCCGTGCCGGTGATGACGAAGCCCATCGCATTGCCGCTGGCCCAACCCGGCCGCGTGACGATCTCGGTGAGCACCGCCGCCAGGTCGGGGGTGCGCTGGTTGGCGCCGCGCTCTTGGACAACGGTCCACGCCTGCGGGCTCCAACTGACCGCCGCGGTCGTCCGCGGTCGACTCGAGATGTTGTACGGGCCCTTGTTGACGAACGCCGGCGTGTTGTCGGCCGCGATCCCACGAATGGTCAGCGATGCGGCGGCGGACTTCTTCTCGTCGGTCTCGAACTGGAGCCACGCCGCGGTGATGATCGAACCAACCGGGATCGTCATGGTCGTGAATCGAAGACCAACGGTCTGCAACGAACCGTCGAGCACGAGTTCCAGATCGCTGTCATTGGTCACGACCAGCCCGGCAGCGGATTCCTCGGCATCGTCGGCGGTGGCGATGACAAATCGATCGATGGCCGCTGGCGCGGCGATGGCCGCACTGGACGGTGGAAGCGGTACCCCGCTCGCCACGATGGCCGTGGTGAGCGCGGCCAGCGCCGGTGCTCGGGACACCGACCAACCCGAAAAGTACGAACGAACGCGCTTGTGGTCCACGCATGCCACCTGACTTGACCTCGCCGATTCCGCCGCCAGTGCGTAGGTCATATCGCACCGGCCACCATCAGCCCCGTCGACCAGTGGTGGTTGGTTCACCTCTTTGTGTGGTGAGTTTGGTCGATTGTCTACCTTGCGGGGCAAGATTGCAACGCAAGGAGATGTCAAGAATGCGGAAAGTGGGAGTAGAGGGCTTGGGTCGCGGGCTTCGGCTCCCGGGAGGTCCTCGCTGTCGTCCTCAGCCGATGATGCTCATGTCGATCGCTGCCCGTGGGCTCGCTCGACGACTGCGGCCATGTTGGCCTGCAGGGTGTTTCGGCCCGCCTTGTTGAACCCGGCGGATGCTCCTGTCTGGTAGTGGGCGCGTAGCGCCTCGGCGCGGGGCAGGTTGTAGGTGCCATCCCAGTCGTGGCGCATGGTGGCAACCATCACCGGGTCCTGTTCGGCGATCGCCGCGGCGAGTCGCATCGCCAGCGGCAGGAGCTGGTCGGGTTCGACGACATGGTTGACCAGGCCGATGCGCAGGGCAGTAGCGGCATCGACGAAGTCGCCGGTGAGCGACATCTCGCGGGCCTTGGCCATCCCGACCCGGCGGGGAAGATCGACGAGAACGGGGCCCGGGTAGACGCTGACCCGCAGGTGGGTGTCGGCGAACGCGGCGTTGGTCGATGCGACCATGAAGTCGCAGGCCAAGGCCAGTTCGAAGCCGCCGGTGACCGCCGGGCCGTTGACCGCGGCGATGGTGGGGACCCCCGAGTCGCTGACCGCCTGGAGAAACCCGGCGAGCTCGGAAAGCTTCTCGACACCGAGGTTGCGAAGATCGAGCCCGGCGGAGAAGGCCGGTCCCGCCCCCGTGATCACGATGGCGCGGGCATCTTGGCATTCGGCGACCGCGGTCACGATCGCCTCGGCGAGCGCCGCATTGATCGCGTTGCGCTTGTCGGGCCGATTGAGGGTCACCAGCGCGACCGGTCCGTGTCGTTCGAGGAGCAGCGGGGCGTTCATCCCGTCAGTCTTGCGGGGGCCGCGCCCCGAGGCGACCTCGGGCCGAAAGGGGTCAATGAATTAGGGTCGCGGGATGACCTCGTCTTCCTTCCGGGCCTTTCGGGCCGTGACCACTGGTGATGCCATCGAGCGTGGCGTCGTGTCGATGACCGCCGACGAACTGCCCGAGGGTGCGCTGATCGAGGTCCACTGGTCGAGCGTCAACTACAAGGACGGCCTGGCTTCCACCCCGGCCGGCAAGGTGGCCCGCGTGTCGCCGATGGTCCCCGGCATCGACCTTGCCGGCGTGCTCGTCGAGGCCGCTGGCGATCTGCCCGCGGGTACCGAAGTCGTTGCCCACGGCTACGACATCGGCGTCGCCCGCCACGGCGGCTACGCCGAGTATGCCCGGGTCCCGGCCGAGTGGCTGGTGCCGCTGCCGACCGGTCTGACCAGCCGCGATGCGATGATCATCGGCACGGCCGGGTTCACCGCCGCGCTGTCGGTGATCGCCTTGGAAGGTGCCGGTGTGACCCCGGCGTCGGGGCCGGTGCTGGTCACCGGAGCGACCGGCGGCGTTGGCTCGACGGCGGTCGGCATGCTTGCCGGGCTCGGCTACGAGGTGGTCGCTTCGACCGGCAAGCCCGAGGGGGCCGACTTCCTTCGCTCGATCGGGGCCTCGTCGATCATCGACCGCGCCGAGCTCAGCGAGCCCGGCCGCCGCCCGCTTGAATCGACGATCTGGGCCGGCGCGGTGGATTGTGTCGGTGGCGTGACGCTGGCCAACGTGCTCAAGAAGATCCATTACGGCGGGGTGGTCGCGGCCAGCGGGCTGACCGGTGGGGCCGACCTGCCGACGACCGTGCTGCCGTTCATTCTGCGAGGGGTATCGCTGCTCGGGGTCGACTCGGTGATGGCCCCGATCGGGCGTCGTCGGACCGTGTGGAACCGCATCGGTGGCGACCTGAAGCCGGCCAAGCTCGACGAGATCGGCCACGACATCGGCCTTGACGGGCTGGAGGACGCCCTGACCAGCATCCTCAACGGCTCGATGACCGGCCGCGCCGTCGTCGACGTCCGCCGCTGATTGGGCCGGTTCTCAGCCGGGTCGACAATGCTCCAGATTGGCGTTGGATGGCGAGAAAACTGCACACCGCGCTCCATAGTGGAGTCGGACGAGAGGAGTGAACGGTGATCGATCGGCATGTTGACCTCGCCACGCGAGACGGGGTGATGAACGCGTTCATCACCCATCCTGAGGAGGACGGGCCGTTCCCCGTCGTGTTCTTCTATATGGACGCGCCCGGCAAGCGTGAGGAACTCCACGACATGGCCCGGCGGCTGGGTACTGCGGGCTACTACGTGATCGTGCCCAACCTGTACTACCGCACCGTGTCCGAGTTCGACTACCTGGTCGAGGGTCGCACGCGGATGTTCGAGTTGATGAACACCCTGACCGACGATCTGGTCGCATCGGACACCGAATCGCTGTTTGCCTTCGTCGATGCCGATGTGGCCGCCGACGCCTCGCGTGTCGGCTGCATGGGATACTGCATGAGTGGGCCATTCTCGTTTGCGATGGCCGGCAGATTCCCCGAGCGGATCAAGGCCGCCGCCTCGCTCTACGGCGTCCGGCTCTTCGGTGACGGCTCGCCCGCCCACCTGGCCGACCATGTGAACGGGGAGTTGTACTTCGCCTGCGCCGAGCACGATGACTACGCCCCCACCCCAATGGTGGAAGCACTCGATGCCCACCTCGCGGGAGTACCCGGGCTACGGGCGCGAGTCGAGTGGTACCCCGGCACCCATCACGGCTTCGCTTTTCCTGGGCGCGGCGAGATCTACGACAAGCCAGCCGCCGAACGCCACTGGGAACGTCTCCATAGCCTCTTCCGCCGCAACCTCGGTTGAGGCAGGATGGCGGCATTTGCAGGGGCGAAGGTCAGTTCCGTCCGAGCAGGCGGCAGGCGGCGGCGAGCGGAGTACGAACCGACGACATGTCGACACCCTCGGGTTCGAAGGTGCTGATCGAAAACTGGCCACGCTGGTAGATCGGGTCGGGGAGGACGAACGTCCGACCGATCGAGGGCAGCCAACTGTTGACGACCTCCAAACGTGTGGTCACGGTTCCCCATGGCTTGTCGTCGTCGGTGCATCGATCGGGTGTGAAGGTGATCGCCAGCCGCACGTGATCGTGCCTCGCCATCGTTGCAGGAAGCGGGGTGGTGTTGAGGATTGGATACCCGAAGTCTTCGGCATCGACGACGGCAACGTTCGACACGGTCGCCCCGCGCAGGTTGGCCGTCGCTGACACGACGCGGAGATCTCGCCCGCTCGAGTTGAACAGATACGCCGTGACAGTGACCGCCTCGCCATCCAACGACCTCGCCATCGGCGAGTCGCCGCTGGCTGATCCGCAGCAGTCGGGCTGCGGATAGACGTAACCGAACCCCCACAGAATCGCCGCGGTGCCGACGACGGCGACGAGTGCCAGGGCCGCGGTGAGGCGTACCCACCACCGGCGGGGCGGGGGGATGAGGGCGTCGATCGGATCGGCGGCCGCCGACTCAGTGGGGAAATTGACCCCTTGTGTCCTGTCCATGTTTGTCATAGTGTACTAGGACAATGAGACAGTCAAGCGGAACTTTGAAGCAGTCCATCGGTTCGTCGTTGCAGCGCCTCTTGGTGAGCAAATGGGTGCTCCCGCTCGGCATGGCCGTGGTTGCTATCCCCGTGGCAATTGCTCGCCCGGCCGGCGGTCAGATGTCGGCACTAGGCATCGTGACAATGGCGGCCGTCGTCGCCCTCGGCGTCTACCTGCTCGTTGGATTCGGCGTCACGCTTGCAGGGTTCGACGCCGTCGCTCCCGAGATCGCCGAGCGATTGGCGTCCGACCCCGACCAACAACGGCTCCTGACCCGGTGGCTCGCCCGCGCGGTTGGGCGCGGTTCGTCGGCGGCTTCGCCGGGGTGATCGCCTGGATATTTGGCACCCAAGCCCGCGGTGACCTCCTGGTTCTCGGCTGCGGGGGCATTGCCGCCGGTGCCTTCATCGCCGAGCTGCATCACCTTCGACGCCCGAGCGGCCCTCGTACGGCCCGGCTCGATCGGCGTACGGTCGGCGACTATCTGATGATTGCCGATGCCCGACGCATGGCCGGTGTTGTAGCTGTGGCTGGCGTCTTGGCCATCGTCGGACTGCTGAAGTCGCGGGGCCATGTCGTGGCCTGGGGGATCGCGGCGGCCGTCGTCATCGGTCTCGCCCACCTCGGCCAGCGACGGGTCGCCGGGCGCGCTCGGCCTGCGGTGTCGGAGAAACTGACCGCCGCCGACGACCTGGTGCGCGAACTGGCGATCGGCCGTGGACTGGCCCGACCGGCGACCTATCTCGGTCTGGCGATGGTGGCCAACGCGGCATATGCGCTGCAGCCGACCGGCAACGGTTGGGGAGCCATCGGGTTTGTGGCCCGCGGCTATGCGCTCTACCTGTGGTGGCACAACCGTCGCCTCGGGTTGGACTTCCTGCTCACCTCTGCCCGCCAGCCGTTGCTCGCATGATTCTCTCCGTCGATCCCGGCCGGGCGCTCCCGGTCTACGAGCAGGTGCGCGAGCAGATCCGTCGAATGGTCGCCGCCGGCACGCTGTCGGCCGGCGCCCAACTCCCGACGATCCGCCAACTCGCCACTGACCTCGGCCTCGCCAAGGGGACCATCGCTCGGGCGTACGAACTCCTCGAATCCGACGGCGTGATCGCCTCAAGGGGTCGCAAAGGCTCGGTGGTGTTGGAGATGGTGACGGCGTCTCGTGAACAACAGACCGCCGGTCTCGATACCGCGGCTGAGCAGCTGGTGGTCACCGCCCGGCAGCTCGGGGCGACGCAGTCCCAGGTCGTCGAAGCTCTCCGCCGAGTCTGGGACCGGCTGTAAGCCCGGCTCCGGCTCCGGCTCCGGCTCCGGCTCCGGCTCCGGCTCCGGCTCCGGCTCCGGCCGCGCTGGCTCCGGCCGCGCTGGCTCCGGCCGCGCTGGGTCGGCCGCGCTGGCTCCGGCCGCGCTGGGTCGGCCTCGGTCGAACTTGGGAGCGTGAGCGCGGGAAAACTGCGCACGGCACGCCACAGTGGAGCTTGGCGGGGCTGGGACCAGGGTCGGAGGGGGCGGGGCTGGACTTGGGGCGGGCCGCACGGCTGGTGCGACAGCATCCGCCGTGGGTCGGTCGCGGGTCAGTCCAGGGGGATCGGGAAGATCTCGACGTCGTGGGCGGTACGGGCGAGCGACTGGTAGCGGCGATGAGCGAACCACCACTTGCCGTCGACGCGGCAGTAGTCGTCGCGGTACAGGCCATGGATCACGGACCAGCGCCCGTTCGAGGCGAACTGGCGGAGTTCGCTCATCCACATCCGCCCGGTCGCCCGGTCGGGGTCGCCGTCGGTGCGCAGCATGAAGTGGCTGTTCAGCACCACGAACTGGAAGAACTCGAACTGCTCCAGCGACCCGCTGATGAACTCTCCGAGTACTTGCGGGCCGGCGAAGGTGCGTGATCCGAGGTTCTGCAGGTCGACGACGACCTCCGCATCGGGCAGAAAGTGATCGTGCAACTCGCTCCACACCTGCCGCGAACAAGTATCCGCATAGGCCGCATGTAGCCGCCCTAACGCCACCGAATCGATCATGTCGCGCAACTCGTCGTCCATACGCCCAGTCTGGCGTACGTCGTGTGCGCTCGGTAGCGCCGGGAGCTACCAAGCGCCCTCAACGACGACGCGAACTCGGCCAGGTCGGAGCACGCCGGGCCTGCGAGTTCAGTCGCCCGTGAACCGGGCGGGGCGACGCTCGATCAGCGAGGCGACGCCTTCGTGACGATCGTGGGTGGTGGAGATCAGGGCTTGGGCGGCACGTTCGGCTTCGAAGGCGGTGGAGATGTCGCTATCGAGTGAGCGACGGTACAGGCGTTTGGTCATCGCCAGCGACCGCGTCGGGCCCTCGGCCAGGCGACCGGCCAGTTCCAGCGCGGTCGACACCACATCGGCGGGGGGCACACAGCGGTTGATGAGCCCCCAGCCGAACAGGGTTTCGGACGGGATCGGGTCGCTGAGCATGGCGATCTCGTTGAGCCGGTGGAACGGGATGATCCGCGGCATGAAGTACGGATCGCCGGCGTGGGGGATCATCCCTCGGCGGCTGAACACGTGGGTCCAGCGGGCTCCTTCGGCGGCGACAACGAGGTCGGCCAACAGCGCCAGCATCCAACCCGCACCCGCCACGGTCCCGGTCACTGCACTGACCAATGGCGTCTCCATCTCCCACAGCCGCTGGAAAAGCGCCTGATAGTCGGAGGTGGCGAAGCGGTAGTCGAGCGGCGTCATCTGCGCGACCACCTCGGGTGACGCGGTCACGTCGGCCCCGGTGCAGAAGTCGCGTTCGCCACCCGCCAATACGATCGCCCGGATCGTGCGGTCACGATCGGCGGCGCCGAGGAACTCGAACAAGGCGATACACGTCGCGGTGTCCATCGCGTTGCGCTTGTCGGGCCGGTCGAAGGTCACGTGGGCAATGCCGCCGGTCTGTTCGATACGCAGTGACGAGGATTCGGCGGGCATGGCGTCGACAGTAGGCGAAGGGCTTAGGCCGCACCGAAGAGGGACCCGGCGCTGCGGCCGTCGACATCGACCCGACGACGGGCGAACAGCCATGTGCCGTCGACCTTGCGGTACTCGTCGATGTAACGCCCCCAGTGATCGAGGCCGACCGAGGTGAGCACCTGGAAGTAGCAGCGCCCTCGGGCGGCGTTGTCGGAGAGCACGTCGATTTGGTGGGTGGCGGTCATGTGGCGCAGATACGTGGGTGCCGTGCCCCCCGACGAGAGCGTGCTCTGGGCCCCGGTGAAGATGGTCATGATCTCGGCGAGCCCGGTGTACACCCCGCCCTCCAAGGTCATCACTGCGTCGTCGGCGAACAGTTTGCCGACCTCGGCGAACCGTCCGGAGTCGCCGTTGGCGTTGTAGCGAACAACCAGGTCACGGATACATTCGCGGGCCTCGATCTCCCAGGGTTCCATCGTCGCTCCTTATCGTCGTTGTCGTTGTCGTTGTTGCTGGTCAGCGCAGTTCGTCGACGTATCGGGTGTAGTGCTCCATGAACGGCATCGCCGTCGCCGGGTCGTCCCACCCCTGGCGGGCGGCACCGACCACCACGCGGGCAATACCTAGCTCGCGGTATGCCGAGAGGGTCTCGATCGTCGGGTCGCCGTAGGTGATGATCGTGACCGGCACGTCATCGCGCCCCGCGGCGACGACGGCCTCGCGAAACCTGGTGACGCGGCGGGCGACGTTGCCCAGGGCGAGGTCCATGGGTGCCCATTCGTCGGCCAGTTCGATGGCTTGGGCGGTACCCAGTTTTCCAGCCGTGCCGTAGACCACGGGGGGAGTTGGTCGCTGGAGGGGCTTGGGGAACGACCAGACCGGGTCGAAGTTGTAGTAGGCGCCGTGGAACTCCGAGTCGTCGTCGGCCCACAGGCTGCGCAACGCACCGACGCACTCGGCCAGCGCTCGATATCGCGACCGCCAGGGAATCGGCCGGTGGTTGGCCAGTTCCTCCTCGTTCCAACCGACCCCGACGCCGAACTTCACCCGTCCGTTGGAAACCACGTCGAGAGTGGCAATGGCCTTGGCCAGCGCAAACACGTCGTGTTCGAGGGGCAGGGTGACTCCGGTACACAACAGCAGCTCGGTCGTCGCCGTTGCCGCCATCGTCAGCGAGATCAGCGGATCCATCATCCGCAGGTACTGCTCGGGTAACTCGCCCCCGGCCGGGTACGGGGTCGCCCGCGACGCCGGAATGTGGGAGTGCTCACCGATCCACAGCGAGTCGAACCCGCGGTCTTCCAGCTCGCGGGCCAAGACGTCGGCGCGCACGTCTTCGGGGGTGTTCATCGTGGTGAAACCGAGACGCACACATCCTCCTGTGGGACGAACTGGGACGAACTGGGACGAAAATCGACGGGGCACGAACCGGCCGTGTACCAGACTTGACGATAGTGTCACGTATGTCGGGAGCAGTCAGTCAGCGCCCGATGAACATGATGATGACGAGGAGGCCGCGATGACGATCTTGGACGCCACACCGACGACGACCCACATCGACGATGGGCTGGTCGATTATGGGCTGTACGACGCCGACGAGCACTACTACGAGCCGACCGACGCGCTCGACGCCGCCATCTGCCTCGCGAGTTCAAGCGCATCGTCCGCTGGGCCGATATCGAGGGCCGCCAGACCCTGGTGATCAACAACAAACTGGTCACCGTGGTGCCCAACCCGACGTACGACCCCGTCGGTGTACCTGGCTCGCTCGAGGTCTACTTCCGGGCCCAGAACCACGACGCCCGCGAGCTGCGCGACATCGTCAAAATGGCCCCGATCCAGCCCGAATACCGCGAGCGCGATGCTCGCGTCAAGGTGATGGATGCCCAGGGTGTCGACTTTGCGTGGCTACTGCCCAGCCTTGGGCTCGGGATCGAGGAGATGCTCTCCGACGATCCCCAGACGGCGCACGCCATCTTCCGAGGCGTACAACCGGTGGCTCGATGATGACTGGGGCTACGACCGCGACGGCAGGCTGCAAACAGGCCCGATGATTCCATTCCTCGATCCGGCGCGAGCCGAGGATGAACTGGCGCGGGTGATCGAGTTGGGGGCCAAATTCGTCACCATCCGGCCCGCCCCAACCCGCGCTCCGGGTTTGCATCGTTCCCCCGGCGACCCTTCCCACGATCGCATCTGGGCGATGGCCGCCGAGGCGAACCTCGTCGTCGCCATCCATGCCGCCGACTCGGGCTACGGCAAGTACGTCGCCGACTGGGGCGAGAGCGACCGCTACACCGGCATGAAAGCGTCGCCGCTGCAAGAGGTGATGTCGGTCCATATCGAACGGCCGATCTTCGACATGATGGCGGCGATGATCTGCCACGGCGTGTTCGATCGCCACCCCAAGCTGCGGGTCGCCACGATCGAGTTGGGCGCGGCCTGGGTGCCCGAGCTGCATCGGCGCTTGCGGGTGTCGTACGGCAAGTACCCCCAGAACTTCGCTCAAGATCCGGTCGAGTCGTTCCGTGAGCATGTGTGGATCGCCCCGTTCTATGAGGACGACGTGCGGATCTTGCGCGACGTCCAAGGCGCCGATCGGGTGCTGCTCGGGTCCGACTTCCCCCACCCCGAAGGGCTCGCCGAGCCGCGGGCGTGGATCCCCGACTTCTCCCTCCTCGAACCCGATGAGATGCGCCTCGCCCTGCGCGAGAACCTCAAGTCGCTGTCGGGTCGCTGAGTTCGTTGCTGACCGACGATTGCAAACTGGCCGTCGCCGCGGCGTTCACTGCCGCATCGGGAACCAACGACGGTGCGGCGATCGCGGCGATGTGCGCCCCGGGCGCAATGACGTGGCACAACCACGACGGTCTTGAAACCCCGGCGGTCGACACCGGCAAAGGGCTGGCCTGGGTACACCGTGCCGTGCCCGACGTGGCCTGGCAGACCGTGGCGTTGAAGACGACGAACGACGGATTCGTCTGGCAATCGGTGCTGACTGGCACCGCGCCCGGCGGGCCGCTCCACTGCGCCTCGTGCGTCGTGGTCAGCCTCGACGATGATGGTCGAATCCGGCGGATAGAGGAGTACCTCGACCCTGCCCAAACCCGAGTGATGCGCGGCTGAGGCCGCCGCACACCGGCCGATACCGCCCACGCCCCAACGTCTCAACCGACGGCGAATGAAGGAGTCACCATGACGGAAGCCTGGATCATCGACGGCGTGCGGTCGCCGCGCGGCAAGGGCAAGTCGAACGGCTCGCTGCACCACCTCCATCCGCAGGAGATCCTCGCCCAGGTGCTCAACGCCCTGGCGGCGCGCACCGGTGTCGACCCTGCGTTGATCGACGACGTGGTGGTGGGCAACGGCAACTCGGTTGGCGATCACGGGGCGTGTATCGGCCGGATGGCGGTCCTCGCCGCCGGTTGGCCGGTGGAGGCTCCGGGCATCACGCTCAACCGGTTCTGCGGATCGGGGCAGCAGGCCGTCACCTTCGCGGCGATGGGTGTCCAGGCGGGCCATCAGGATCTCGTGGTCGGCGGTGGCGTCGAGTCGATGTCGCGCTGGCCAACCGACGGCGTCGGCCCGCCCGACTTCACCTCGGGCAATCCCGCCCTCCGGGCGATGTATCCGCTGGTCCCGCAGGGAATCTCGGCCGACCTGATCGCCACCATCGAGGGGTTCGACCGTGGCGACGGTCGACGCGTTTGCCCTACGCAGCCAGCAGAACGCCGGTGTCGCCATGGCCGAAGGTCGTTTCGATCGCTCGATCATCCCGATTCTCAACCCGGACGGTTCGGTGGCCTTGGCGATCGACGAATTCGCCCGCCCGCAGACCACGATGGAGGGCCTGGCCGGGCTGAAGCCGTCGTTCGCCGGGCTCGGATCACGCGTGTTCGAAGGCTTCGATGCCTCGTTCGACGAGATGTGCCGCCAGGCGTACCCGAACGTCGGCGACATCGACCACGTCCATCACGCCGGCAACTCGTCGGGTGTCGTCGACGGCGCGTCGGCGATTCTGGTCGCCTCATCCGACTACGCCAAGGCGCACGGATTGAAGCCCCGCGCTCGCATCCGAATGAGCGGCGTCGCCGGTGCCGAGCCCGTGATCATGCTGACCGCGCCCGCTCCCGCCTCACGCAAGTGTCTGCAACGGGCGGGAATGACGACGAAAGACATCGACCTGTGGGAGATCAACGAGGCGTTCGCCGCCATCCCGCTGAAGGCGATTCGTGATCTCGACATCGACCCCGATCTCGTCAACGTCAACGGTGGGGCGATCGCCCTTGGGCACCCGATCGGGGCGACCGGGCCAATGCTCATCCAGACCGCACTCGATGAATTGGAACGGCGTGACTTGACCACTGCGCTGATCACGATGTGCACCGGCGGCGGCATGGGCACCGCCACGATCATCGAACGGATCTGACGCTCGCGGTGGATGTCTTCGAGGCGATCGGCACCTGCCGGGCGATTCGGCAACTCAAGTCCGACCCCGTCGCCGACGAACTGATCGACAGGGTGCTGTGGGCCGCGACGCGTGCGCCGAGCCCGGGCAACAGCCAGGGTTGGGACTTTGTCGTGGTCACCGACTCGACCAAGAAGGCCCGTATCGCCGAGGCCGTGCAAGCGGCGATGACCGATCGGGTGGCCGCGTTGCCTCGCGTCGACCGCACGTCGCGGCTGATGTTCGAGGGCGTCGTCCGGCTTGGTCGCGTCGCTCGGTGAAGCCCCGGTGATCATCTTCGTGGCCGGCCCGGTGATCTATCCCCCGAGAGCGCCGCGCGACCAGTTCACCTGGTCAGCGCTGTATCCGGCGGCCCAGAACATCTTGCTGGCCGCCCGGGCGCTCGGGCTTGGGACGACGTTCACTACCATGCAGAGCGTCGCCGAACCGACCATCCGCGAGGTGCTCGGCATCCCCGACCACATCAAGATCGCCGCAATGATCCCGATGGGCTGGCCCGATGCTAACTTCGGCCCGGTCAACCGGCGGCCGGTCGAAGACTTCGTCCACCGCGACGGCTGGGAAGGCGACAAACGCTCCGCCGACTCTGCCGCGGGGTAGCTGCGGTGTCGTCGCCGCTCAGCCCGGCTCAGACTGTGGCCAGGAATTCGATGGTGCGGCGGCGCTCATCGTCGGTGCCGAACGGGGTGATCTGCACGTCGGTGACCCCGGCGTCGCGTTGGCGATGGACCGCGGCAGTCAACGTCGCCTCGTCGCCGAACACGGCGATTTCGCAGGGCGAGGACGCGCCTTCGATCTCGAACATCGCCCGGTAGGCCGGCAGCTTGGCGTAGAGGGCAAACTCGGCGTTGGCTCGCTCGGCGGCGTCGTCGACATCGGTCGTGAGTAGGTACGGCAGGCTGACCAGCACCCGGGGGGCGGGGCGACCGGCTTCGGCGGCAGCCGCGTTGGCGAGGGGAACGGTGTGCTCGGCGACGGCCCGCATCCCGACCATCCACGTCGCGACGCCGGCCGAACACGTCGCCCCGACGGCGATCATCTTCGGTCCCAACGCGGCGAGGAACACCGACGGCCCGGCCAAGCCTGAGCGCGACACATCGAGCTGGTACTTCGTGGAGATCAGATCTCCGGCGAACTCCACGCGCTGGGTATCGAGGAGCGGTGTGAGCACACTCAAATACTCACGCATGCGCTTCGCCGGTTGGTCATAGGGGAGCCCCCACAGATGTTCGACGATCCGCTGATGCGATGCGCCGATGCCCAACGCGAGCCGTCCGCCGATCGCATCGTTGACGGTCAGCGCCTGACTGGCCAACGCCACCGGATGCCGCGGTGGCGTGGCGACGATCGCCGGACCGAGTTCGATCCGACTCGTCGCCTGCCCGGCCAGGGCAATCAAGGTGAGTACGTCGGGCCCGTTGGGGATGCCCGGCGTCCACCCGCTGTCATACCCGAGCGACTCGACAAACGCCAGGTCATCGGCCATCCGGGTAACCGTTGCCCCCTGGTTGGGGACCACTACTCCCTTGTTCATGACCGCTCCCTGTCGAGCGGAGCTACGCCGCCTCGTGAATGATTTCGCAGAGCGCCGACCGTACCATCGACTCCAGTTCGCTCAGCGAAACCAGGCTGGTCGTCGCGGCGGCCTGTCGGGCCAGATCGATGAAGTCCATCATCGAGAGGTACGGCGCCGCAGGTGTGACCGTCAGTGTTGCCAATGCCGTACTCGCCGACGGATGCTTCACCCGGTGGAGTAATGCGGTGGCGTAGAACGTCGGGATGAGGTCGACGAACGATCTGCGGACCGGGGTCGAGTCGAGGAGTTCCAAAAGACCCGCCGCAGCGACGCGAGGATCGAGTCGGGCCAGAAGTCGAGAGGCGGTACCCGGCAGGGTCAGCCGAGTAAGCGCGGGAATGTCGGCGATCTCGGCGAGGGCTCGGCGCACAAGCTCAAGCGCTCGGTCGGGTTGGGTCGTCGAGACTCCCCAAGCTGCGCCGAGCACGCAGATCACCCTGTGCATGGCGACCTCGGATCGGTCGGCCACTTCAAGCGCCCGGACGATCAGGCTGTCCGGATCGCCGAAGGCATCGGTGAGACTGAAACGGTCGAGAGTGGCGATGCCGAGGCACATGTCTCGGGTAGTCAGGTCCAGGCGATCGTCGAGCGACGCCTCATGGCAGAGCTTGACGGATGTTTCGAAGTCACCGCGCCAGCCGAGGGTCAACCATTGCATCAAGGTGCCGACCCCAGTCAGATCGGTTGCCTCAATGGCGAACACCTCGTCGGCCCATACCCGCAGCCGCTCCGCGCTCACGGCTCCGGCCCCCGAGACGAGGAGGGCGACCAGTACTGACCGGCGGTCACTCGGATTGTCGGCGAGATCCAGGAGCGGGCTGACGAGGTCGGTGAGATCGTGGCGTCCGAGCAAGAAGTACGCGGTCGGAGGACCGCAGAGTCGGCCGGCGAGTCGACCTGAGCTGATCCGGGTGGCCAACAGGACGGCGTCGCGCCAGTTATCGGCCTCGCGTTCCAATCGAATGGTGTTGAATTCGACGGCCGCACTGCACGGGCTGCCGACCGGCGAGTCGGTCAGGCATGTCACCCACTCGGCCTGAGCGGTGGTCGCTGTCAGTCGTTCTCCCTGGTCATCGAGTTGTTCCAAGGCGAAGGCCCGCATCGTCTCGAGCATTCGGTAGCGAACGACCTCGCCGCAGTGATCGGCCGAGATCATGCTTTTGTGGACAAGGGAGCCGATGAACTCGGTCGTCGATCGTTCGTCGAGGCCCAACGTCCCACCGACGTAGCGAGCGGCGTCGAGTTCGAATCCGTTCGAGAACACGGCGAGCCACTGGAAGAGGCGCTGTTCGTCATCGTCGAGGAGCCGATATGACCAGTCGATCGTCCCCCGCATGGTGCCGTGCCGGTCGAGGGCACGTCGACGTCCTCCCGACAACAGACTGAACCGGTCGTCCAACGCCTCGATGACGTTGGCCAGCCCCAAGGTCGGTGCCCGAGCTGCGGCGAGTTCGATGGCCAGTGGGATACCGTCGAGTCGTCGGCACACGTACTCGATCGCCGCGCGATCCGATCGTGGTGAGGTCTGCTCCGGCCGAAGCGGCGCGCTGTTCGAAGAGCTCCACCGCCGTCGTCGCCGGATCGAGCGAGCGAACCGCGACGATGTGCTCGCCGTCGATCCCGAGTGCTTCGCGACTGGTCGTGATGACCGTCAGGTGCGGGCAGGCCGCGGTCAGCGTGTCGATCACCAAGGCGGCGGCATCGACGACATGCTCGCAATTGTCCACGAGCAGGAGCACAGGCTCACGGCCGATCAGGGCCGCGGCGGTCGTTGTCGGATCGAGTACCGGGCCGGCTCCGATGGCGCGGGCGATGGTGTCGGCCACATCGTCCGAGTCGGCGACGCTCGCCAAGCCGACAAACCAGACGTCGGAGTAGCGGGAGAGCACGTCGGCAGCCACCTGCAAGGCCAGGCGGGTCTTGCCGACTCCACCGACTCCGGTCAAGGTGACGATTCGGTGGTCGTGCAACAGGGCGTCGACGCGAGCCGCGTCGGCCTCGCGTCCGACGAGCGATGAGCGTTGAGCCGGCAGGTTGTTCGAGTACGTGTCGAGGCCCCGCAACATTGGGAAGTGCTGCGGCAGGTCGGCGTCAACGACCTGCCAGACCCGTTCGGGATCGTTCAGATCTCGGAGCCGGTGAGTCCCGAGATCGATCAATTCCGCGGGGTTCGGGCCATTGCGAACGAGAGCCGCGGTGATGTCGGACAGCAGGATCTGTCCGCCATGTCCGATGGCCATCACCCGGGCCGCCCGGTTGACCGATCGGCCGCGATAGTCGTCGCCGACTCGCTCGGCCTCCCCGGTGTGCAGGCCCATACGGACGGTCAGGCCGCTGACGACGAGCCGGTGCTGGGCGGCGATCGCGGCTTCTACAGCTGCGTGGGCTGATGTGAACGCCGCGGCGACCCCGTCGCCCATCGTTGAGAAGATGGAGCCGTCGGCGGCCTCGATGGCGTTGCGTAGCGCCGCGAAGTGGGCCTCGACGCGGTCAGCATCTCGGGTGACTCTTCCCACTGCCGAGTGGACCCTTCAATATCGGTGAATAGAAAGGTCACCGTGGCACTCGGCGTTCCCCTGACGCTCACGGGGCAAACCCTACGAGCGTTTAACCAGGGTAAGCCAAGCATTTTCAGTGGTCGGTCGTCACAGACCCCCAGTTCGCAGATCGCTTCCCGTTGTTGCCGACGCCCTCATTCGAGTCGTCCGCGGCGGCATCTTGGATCTGGGCGCGAACCCCGTCACGGGTGCTCGATTTCGCGCCCGGATCCGCCCCGCGGTGGGACGGCCGTTCAGGCCGGATCGGCGAGGGGCCGGCCGTCGAAGCGGTCGATCGTGGCAAACGACGACACCGGGTTTCGTTTCAGCTTGGTGACTTGGCGGACCGGGTAACCGAGATAGATCGTGGCGATCAGGGCGTGGTCGGTCGGCAGGCCGAGGAGCGGGGCGACCTCGAGCTCGACGCGGCTCATGAACGTGGTCAGCACGCCGCCCAGGCCGCGGGCCCGTGCCGACAGCAGGATGCTCCAGCAGAAGGGAAACACCGAGGCGCCACCGGCCATCGGCATCCGGTCGAGATCCTTGTCCATCACCGCGATCCGCCCGAGGTCGCCGGCGACGACGAGCATCACCGGCACGTCGGCGATGCCGTCGAGCAGCGGATTCGGCACGGTGCCCGCCGCGGCAGCACCGCCGCGTTCCAGGGTGTAGCCCGCCGGCGCAACGACCGTGAACGGCGTGACCCCGGTCTGCGAGAGCGCGACGTATTCATCCCACACCGGCTGCATCGCCACAGCCATCTGCTGCCGGGCGCCGAGATCCTTGACGACGACGACCTTCCAGCCCTGTCGATTGCCACCGCTCGGAGCGAAGCGGGCATCGTCGAGGATGGCCCACACCGTCTCGTCATCGACCGGTTGATCGGTGAAGTCCCGGGCGGAACCCGTCGTGCGCAACGTCGTCAGAACCTCATGATTGGTCACCCCGCCAGCCTGCCACGCCTGGTGTCAGGTCACGCGGCGGGCGAGGGAGGAGTCGGGTGCGGGAAAGATGGACGGGTGAAGGATGGCAGCGATGATCTCGGCGCCGTCGACCAAGCGGGGGCTCGGGCCGCACGATGTACGCGTTGGCGTCGACGGCCCAGATCGGCACGCCTGGGGTGGCGAGACTCGTGATCGTCATCGCCTGCTTGGCTGAATCGTCGGTGCCGAATCCGCACGGGGCGACGATGATCACATCGGGGTTCGCCGCGTTGATCTCGGCCCACGTCGTCGGGATACGAGCGGCTGCCGGGGGTGCACAACACCGGTTCGCCGCCTCCGGCAATCACCACGTCGGGCACCCAGTGGCCGGCGAGGAAGGCCGGTTCGACCCATTCCAACACGAACACCTTGGGCCGTGGTAGACCGTCAAGCTTCTCGGCCAGGACCGCGAGTCGCTCCCGCAGTGATGCGACCAGTGCGTGGCCCCGCTCCTCGACCCCGGCTGCCCGGGCCACGTCTATGAGGGATTGGAGCACGTCATCGAGGGTGTTCGGGTCGAGGGTGACGATGTCGGCCGAGCATCCGATGGTGTCCATCGCTGCGTCGACCTGTCCGCTGGGTACCGCACAGCACCCGGCAGAGATCCTGCGTCAGGATCAGATCGGGCTGCAGCGCCCGCAGACGATCGATCTGCAACTCGTACAGATTGTCGTCGGCGACGAGTTTGTCGCGGACTGCTGCGTCGATCTCGGCGGGTGACAAATGGAGCATCTCGATGCCCCCGACCACGATGGCGGCGTCGGCTCGCGCCTGGGGCGGATAGTCACACTCGAACGTCACCCCGACCAGGTGCTCCTCCAACCCCAAGGCGTAGACGATCTCGGTCGCGGAGGGCAGCAACGATGCGATCTTCATCCGCCCCAGCCTACGAGCGTGCCCCGATTCAGCCGCGTCGTCGCTGCGGGTCGGGCGGCGGGAACGACGACAAGGGCCGGGTCACAGGCTCGGTCGGGGCGGGGATCGGCGGAGACGCCGGCCGATCGGGATGGGCGCCCTGTTTCGTCGACGCAACGATCAACGACGCGATCCACACGATCACACTCGATGATGACCACCGGCGGACCCGAACTGGCGCGGTGTCTCCGCTCAATGGAACCGACGACAGTCCCACAGCCACGGCGAGGACGAGAGCGCCGCCGATGGCGAGTGGCCATCCCGGTTCCGCCTCGTCGATCGGCGACGCCGGCTGAACAGGAGGAAGGGCGACGAGAACCAAGACGACGATCGGAAGCGAGGTTCGAGTCTGGCCCACCACATCGGACCACCGAACTTTCGCGGGGTCAGGTCGAGCACCCCGACCCTCTGCCAGGGCTGCTGATCGATGCGGACGAGTACGCCATCGGTCCCCATCGCGACCACAGTGAACGTGCAGACTCGGAGGATCCGCCGACGATCGAGACGAAGCCTCCGGACCGATTGAGGCCGCATCGGTCATCGCCGCCCGCCTCGAGTCGCCTGCGTTCGTCGTCGGAGAAGGCAAAGTCGTCGTCCACGGACCATCTCGTTGCTGTCGCTCGACGCGCTCGCGAGGGATGACGCGATAACACCGGTCATCGGTCGGGCAAGCCTCGAGTTGCGTGTCCGGAGTGCTCGGCGGCGGGCATGCTTGCGGTCCAGGTGAGTCCGCCATCGTCGCTGCGCGCCCAGATCGCTTCGTCGGTCATATGGACCTCCAATCGGATGTTGGAGGCACCGACCTTGTGCCAACATGCGCCCAGAGCTCCGCATCGACCGCAACGAGTTGGGTCACGCCATTGCGTTCCAAGCAACTGGTCGCGCCGACAGCCATCATCG
Organism: uncultured Actinomycetes bacterium; assembly: GCA_963847945.1. GTDB lineage: Bacteria > Actinomycetota > Acidimicrobiia > Acidimicrobiales > Ilumatobacteraceae > JANMJD01. The sequence continues at coordinate 479,489 of CAWKBX010000015.1, read as the reverse complement.
ATGCAGCGACCGCCAGCAGATGACGACGGTTCGCACGGCATCGGCGCTCGCAGCCAACGGTGATGCGCGAGCCGCAACCACCAGTCGAGCGGTACCAGCGCAGCGAGGGCGGCAGATCGGTCGGGTCGCGGCGGGTGACTCCTCCGAGTAGGGGCGCGGCGAGTTCGGCGATTCCCGGGACGGTCTTCAGGGCTGAGAAGCCGAGCGCAGTCAGGGCCAAGGCGGAGCCCGGTGGCCGCGCAGTACGACCGAGACGACGTGCCGACGATCACGACTCCGGCGACGTCGCTCAGCTTGCCGGTCCACCAGCCCGAGAACCGAGCCTTGAGCACGTGGTCGTTGACGGCGAGCACGCGCGACCGCTCCGGTGAGAACCGGATGGCCGAGCAATTGCCAGTCCCGCCTTTGCCGGCCCGTCGTCATCCGCCGAAGCGTGTCACAGCAGGGTGGCTGGATGGTGTCGTGCTCAGCAGAGAGCGGCCGCCAGCTCACGCCATTCGGCGAGGGGGAGCGCGGCCTGGTCGTGGGGGAGGACCTGCATGCAGACGTGGTCGGCGCCGGCGTCGAGGTGGGCCTGCACCCGGGCGACAACTTGCTCGAGGGTGCCCCAACCGACGATCGCGTCGACGAGTTTGTCGGAGCCACCGTTCAAGATGTCGTCGTCGCCCCAGCCGAGTCGGCGCAGGTTGTTCGTGTAGTTCGGCAGGTTCGAGGTACGTCGACATCATTCGCCGGGCCGTCTCGCGGGCCTTGGTCGGGTCGGTTTCCAACACCACGGTTACCTCGGGGGCGAGCAGCGCGTCGGGCCCGATCGTCTCGCGGGCCAGCGCGGTGTGCTCGACCGGCACGAAGTAGGGGTGGGCTCCCAGGCCGCGCTCGGCAGAGAGACGAAGCATCTTCGGGCCCAGAGCGGCCAGCACCCGGCGGGGCGGAGTCGACGGCTGGGCGGCGAAGAACATGCCGCGGTCCATCGCGTCGAGATAGTTGACCATGGTCGAGTACGGCTTGTCGTAGGAGACGCCGTGGACGCCTTCGACCATCGGCTGATGGCTGACGCCGATGCCCAATAGGAACCGCTCGGGGAACGCCTCGGTCAGCGTCTTCCATCCGGCCTGCATCGTCATCGCAGTGCGGGCGTGGAGGCTGGCGATACCGGTGGCGAAGGCGATCCGTGGCGCGGCCGACAACAACAGGGCGGCTGACGTGAACGGATCGCGCCCGACGGCCTCGGGCACCCAGACCGTCCCGTAGCCCAACTCGTCGAGTTCGGCGATCGACCTCCTGCGCCCGGGCCATCGGTTGCATGTCGAGTTGAAAGGTCCACAGACCGATGCGTCCAAGATTCATGACGGGCACCGTATTCGGTGTCCATGCATCCACAGCGAGGCCGGCCTGATCCGCCCGGGAGCCGCTTTCATGTGTGATGCATGGCTACATGGCCCATCAGAACATGAAAACGCCGCAGGGACGGGCCAAACGGGCGTCAGGCGGGGGCTCCGAGTCGCACTGGCATGGCGTGGACGCCGGCGATGAAGTTCGAGGCCATCAGCTCGCGGTCGCCGGCCGAGGCGATATCGGGATAGCGGCCGAGCAGGGCCGCGGAACATGGCATCGATCTCGAGTCGGGCGACGTGCATGCCGAGGCACAGGTGCGGCCCACCGCCGCCGAAGGCCATGTGCGGGTTCGGGGATCGACCGACATCGAAGCGGTCGGGGTCGGCGAACACCTCCTCGTCGCGGTTGGCCGAGCCGTAGAGCAGCACGACCTTGTCGCCCGCGGCCATTTCGACCTCGCCGCATCACCACGTCTTCGGTGAGGGTGCGCCGGAAGTAGATGACCGGGGTGGTGAAGCGCAGCATCTCGTCGATCGCCGTCGGCATCAGCCCGTCGAGGTCACCCAACAGCCGGGCGCGCTCGGCGGGATGATCGAAGAGCAGCTGCAATCCGGCGGCGACCAGGTTGCGGGTGGTGTCGCCGCCGGCGTTGACGAGCAGCAGGAAGAACCACTGCAGTTCCTCGTCGGTGAGCCGCTCGCCGTCGACCTCGGCCTGTACCAGGGTGGTGGCGATGTCGTCGGCCGGGTTGGCCCGCTTGGTCTGGGCGACGTTGGCGGCGTACCCGAGCATCTCGCCGATCGCCGCCATCTTCTTCTCGAGCGGGGCGAGTTCGAGGTCGGTGGTGTGCATGATCTCGGTTAGCTCATAGAGCCGCTCCCCGTCAGCGCGGGGAATTCCCATCAGCTCGGCGATCAGCCCACTCGGAAGCCGACCGGCAACCTCGGAGACGAACTCGATCTCATCGCGTCCGGCCACGTCATCGACGATTTCCGCAGCCAACCGGGTCACCCGGTCGGCCAGCGCTGCGGCGGATTTCGGGGTGAATCCCCGTGACACGAGCAGCTTGAACCGGTCGTGACGGGGCGGGTCCATGTTGAGCATCATCTGTGCCTGCATCGCCAGCGTGATCTCGTCGGGCGTGTCGATGAACACCCCGCCGATCTCGCTCGAAAACCGCTGCGACTGGCGCGAGATCGTGCGGACGTCGGCGTGCTTGGAGATCGCCCAGAAGCCGGGTCCCTCGACCTCGGCGTGGCGGGCGATCGGTTCGGTTGCCCGGAGACGGGCGTACTCGGCCCACGGGTGGCCGTCGGCGAAGGTGGCGGCGCTGGTCAGATCAAGCGGCATGTCCCATTCTCGTCACAAATCCGGCATCGGCGCGCCGTTGGACGACCCGTACCGATGGGCGGTGATCGAGATTGCCTGCTCGCGAAGCCATCGCGGCAGCTCGATACGGCCGTCGGCGACCAGTTCGGCGGTGTCGACGGTGACTCCGGCGGCGAACGCGGCACGGCGAAGTCCAACGGCATCCGCGGCCTCGTCGCTGAGCAGGCGGAGCCGATCGGGTCGTTCGACCGGCAGCCATGCGGACAACTCGGCCGCCGATTCGACCGTCACCTCGGCCACGTCGAGCGGGGCGCGGCTGCTGAGTCGCACGTTCGTGCCCGCCGTCGCCGCGGCGAGGCAAGCCAACTCGATCTGCTCGGCGGAGGTCGTCTCATCGATGCGGACCACGACGCCGCGGGGGAGCGGGATTGCGCGCAGGATGTTGCGCTCCGCATGGAGGTTGCTCGGATCGTGGGCGCGGATCTGATGCAACGCGTCGGCGTACGACCGCCGCGCCCGCTCGACGACGTCGGGCCCGGGCGTCGTGCGCCACCGCTGCAGTACCGCGACGTAACCCGGGCCCCCGGCCTTGGCCCCCGGCCCGATGGCGCTGCGCTTCCATCCCCCGAACGGTTGGCGCTGCACGATTGCGCCGGTGATCGCCCGGTTGATGTACACGTTGCCGGCTTCGATCCGCTGAGCGAACGCGGTGCATTCGTCGGGATCGAGTGAGTGCAGCCCCGCCGTGAGGCCGAAGTCGGTCGCGTTCTGCCAGGTCAGGGCGGTGTCGAAGTCGGGCGCCCTCATCACGCCGAGGACAGGACCGAACCACTCGGTGCGATGCGTCCATGAGGCCGGTTGCACCCCGATCTTCACCCCCGGCGACCAGAGCCGGGGATTCGTCGGGTCGACACGAGGTTCGACGAGCCACGTCTCGCCGTCATCGAGTTGGGTGAGGGCCCGCGACAACGTACCGTCCGGCGGGCGGATCACTGGGCCGACGGCGGTCGTCGCCCGCCACGATGGTCCGACGCGCAGACTGGTCACGGCGTCGGCCAGTTGCCGGTGGAACGCCGGATCGTCATAGACCGGGGCTTCGACGATCGCCAGGCTGGCCGCCGAGCACTTCTGCCCGGCGTGTCCGAAGGCCGAACGAACGAGGTCTTTGACCGCCGCGTCCACGTCGGCGGCGGCCGTGATGACCAGGGCGTTCTTGCCGCTGGTCTCGGCGAGGAGATGCATCGTCGGATGCCAGGCGCGGAACATCTCGGCGGTAGCCAACGATCCGGTGAGGATGACCGCATCGACGCCGGAATGGGTGACCAGATGGCGGCCCACGTCGTCGTCGCGGCTCGGTACGAACTGCAGTACGTCGCGAGGAACCCCGGCCCGCCAGAGTTGGTCGGCGAGGATCGACCCGACGCGAACGGCTTCGGGGGCCGGCTTGAGCAGCACGGTGTTCCCCGCGGCGAGGGCGGCGAGCACTCCGCCGGCGGCGATCGCGTAGGGGAAGTTCCACGGCGGAACGACCAGCACGACCCCCAAGGGTTGGCCCTCGGCCTCGGTGATCGAGGCCGTCAGATCGGTGGCGCTCGCTGCGTAGTACCGGGCGAAGTCGATGGCCTCGGATACCTCGGGGTCGGCCTCGGCGATGGTTTTGGCGCAATCGACGACCATCGCCGCGATCGTCGAGACTCGTTCGGCCGCCATCGTCTCGGCCGCGGAGCGCAGAATGGCCGCCCGCCCGGCTGCCCCTCGGTCACCCCACGCCGGGAGTGCGGCGCGGGCCTGTCGTACGGCTAGCTCGACGAGTGACCGATCGACGACGTGGACTCGGTGGGTCAGCCGAGTCGGCTCGCTGGGATCGAACCATGGCTCCGGGTCGGGAGCCGTGGGCGAGCGGTCACCGACGACCGCCCGAACATCGACGGCCGCGGCGCGCCGCTCGGCCGCGACGGCGTCGAGCAACGGCTGACGCCGGTGGGCGACGACCAGATCGGTGTCGGGCTCATTGACGAACGCATTCGCGGTCGGACTAGCCACCGCCGGGGAAGCGACGGCGGCTCGGCGGCTTGTCGTCGAGATGGTGTGCCGGTTGGCGACGGCGGCGCGGAATCGATCGGCCTGATCGACGAACGCCGGGGAGTCGGCCTCGATCGAGAACGCCTCTCGCAGAAAGTTGCCGTGGGCGGTGTTCTCGTCGAGTCGCCGAACGAGATACGCCGTCGCCGAAGTTCGATCGCGTCGCGAGACGATCGGGGTATACAGCCGCACCGAGCCGGCCTGTTGGCGCAGTTGCTCGGCTTCGGCAACCGCCATCCCTTCGAGCATCTCGAACTCGACCTGGTCAACGACACCGCGCTCCCCGGCGACGGTCAACGCCCAGGCGACATCGAACAGGTTGTGGCTCGCCAGGCCGATCCGTACGGCACCGCCAAGCGCGGGTCGCAGGGCCCGGTCGACCAGTCGTTTGTAGCTGGCGTCAACGTCGGCCTTGGTCGCATACGGCGCAGCCGTCCAACCGTGCAACTCGGCGTCAACCCGCTCCATGGCCAGGTTGGCTCCCTTGACCAGGCGGATCTTGATACCGGTCGCGCCGCGACCACGGCGGGCAACGGCCCAGCGGGCCAACCGGTCGAACGCATCGTGACTGTCGGGTAGGTACGCCTGCAGCACGATGCCGGCTTCCACGCGGTCGAACTCGGGTTCATCGAGGACGCCGGTGAAGGCGGCGAGGGTCAACTCGAGGTCGCGGTACTCCTCCATGTCGAGGTTGACAAACTTGGCCGGGGTGGCTGCCGCGGCGACGCGGAACAAGGGCCGCAGCCGGGTGATGATCCGTTCGACGCTGTCGTCGAAGGCCACCGGGTCGAGTTGGGTGGCGATCGCCGAGACCTTGACCGAGACGTAGTCGACGTCGGGCCGTTGCAGCATGTGGACGATCGCCTCCAGCCGCCCGCGAGCCTCGGTTTCGCCCAACACGGCCTCGCCGAGCAGGTTCACGTTGATGGCGAACCCACCTCGCTCACGCCGGGCGAGATGGGCAGTCAACGGCTTGGGTTCGGCGGCGAGAATCACCGCCGCGCTCTCGGCCCGCACCCGACGGTCGACCATCCGCATCACGAGACCCGGGACTGCGGGGGCCAGTCGCCGGGCGACCCGGAGTCCGAGGCGGTCGATGCGGCCCAGCGACGATGGAATACCGATGTGGTCGACGAGGTCGACGAACAGCGCGGCGGCCCGCCGCCGGTTGGGAACGCGCAGGACGCGGTCGGCGAGGGCGATCGACAACGCCAGGGCCTGATCGTCGGCGACGATGCGGCCCAACCGCTGCCGCCGACCATCGGCTGGGTCGCGCCGCGCCGCGGTGAGCCAGCGACCGGCCAACTCGACCGCCGCCTCGGCCATGGCGGCGTCGTCGAGGTTGGGCGTGATGACGGACATATCGACCATGTGTTCATCATCCGCGCCCGGTCTTGGCGACATTCGACGCTCGCGGCGGCCGATCGATACCAAGCTCCGACCCCAAGTACCGCAGCCGGTCCGGTGACGGCGGTGGCAGTCGTACGATCGTCCGTCATGAGCGATCCGTTGGAGCCATACAGGAGGATGGCTGAACTGCTCGACTCGGCGGTCAACATCGTCTACTGCGTGAAGGACACGGACTCCCGCTATGTCGCGGTCAACCATGCTTTTTCCGAGCGCGTCGGGCGCACGAATCGGCGTGAGGTGATCGGCAAGAAGGCGTCCGATCTGTTCCCGCCGGAACGGGCGGGCCGCTACGACGACCAGGACTTCAGCGTGCTGCGAACGGGCTGGGCCTATCGCGACGAGTTGGAGTTGATCACCGACCGGATGGGTCGCGCCGGTTGGTTCATCACCAACAAGCAACCGATCCGCGACGAGGACGGGGTCATCGTCGGCCTGGTTGCGTTGTCGGTTGACCTTCGCCGCGGTGAGCGGGAAGGCTCCGACGATGTCGAAGCGATGGGCATCGTGGCCGAATCGCGCGCGAACATCTGACTCGTACCGTGGAGGTCGCCGAGTTGGCCGCCGCGGTCGCCATGAGCGTCAGTCAACTCGAACGACGTATGCGCCGTACGTTCGGGTTGTCACCTGGTCAGTATCTGTTGCGGGTTCGGGTCGACGAAGCGACCCGGCGGCTCACCGACACCGACGAACCGTTGCCGTCGATCGCGGTGAACTGCGGTTGGTATGACCAGAGCGCGTTCACCCGCCAGTTCACCCGATTGGCCGGCTGCACTCCGGGCGAGTTCCGCTCCCGCCGTAGTGAGGCGCGGTAGCGAGGCGCCGCGGGGCGCGATCGTGAGTCGTCGCAGGTCAGCGTCGCAGCGAGGCGATCCGGTCGATCACGGCCTCGGCTTCGGCGACCATCGAACGGACGATGTCACCGGCGGGAACCAACGAGTCGATCGCCCCGACGCCCTGCCCGCAGGGCATGAACTCGCGTCGACGACCACCTCGTAGTCGTCGGGGTAGCCGAGGTGATTGGCGTTGGCCCGGCCCGAGATGAAGGCCTGCTCGGGAAACGGCTTGAGCTCTTCGGGGCGGTTCTCGTAGTGGTTCGTCCACTCGTTGCGCACCACCCGGCAGGTCTTGCCGGTGTAGGCCTTGGAGATCGACGGTGCCATCCTCGCCGATCGCCAGCAACTGGTCCTTGTAGCCGCGGACGGCGCGGGCTTCGGGGGTGGCAATGAAGCGGGTGCCGATCCACACACCGTCGGCACCCAGGCTCAACGCGGCGGCCAAGCCCCGACCGTCGAATAGGCCACCGGCGGCGACGACCGGCATCGACTCGCCGACCGCGTCGACCACCTGGGGAACCAGAGCCATCGTGGCGACGAACCCGGTGTGGCCGCCCGCTTCGGTGCCCTGGGCGACGACGAAGTCGCAGCCGCTGGCGGCCGCCGCAATCGCATGGCGGACCTTGCCGCACATCGATCCGACGAGGATGTTCTTGGCATGGAGGGCATCGATGACCTCGCGGGGCACGCCGAGACCGGCGACGAAGATGCGCGCCCCGCCCTCGATGACGTCGCGAATGCCCTGTTCGACCTGGCCGGGCAGCGCGGTGAGCAGGTCGACGCCGAAGGGCTTGGCGGTGAGCTTCTTTACTTCGGCGATCTCGGTGGCCAACTCGCCCGCCCCCATCGTCGAGGCCCCGAACGTGCCGATGCCGCCCGCCTCGGAGACTGCGGCGACCAGTCGGTGATACGAGACCCCGCCCATTCCGGCGAGCATCACCGGATGTTCGATGTCGAGCAGATCGGTCAAGCGGGTATGCATGGCACGACTGTAGAAAACCCGCTGTCGATCAGTCCGATCGGATGAAATCGGCGTGACCACCCGGAGGCCCGAAACCGGGTGGTCCTACGACCATCGTCCGATAGCGATGTGAGGCGCCGAACGGCAGACTGGGACCATGGATTCTTCGTGGCTTGAGGTAGGACACGGTGCCGACGCCGGGCATTTGACCGAGGTGGTCACATCACAGGCTGGGCCGGCCTCGCAGGTCGGCATTCGCGCCACGCTGAACGGTCGCACACCTGCTCGCGTCCGTCCGGCGGTGCGCCACACCACGCGACTGGCGATCGCCCTGGGCACCTCCTTGGCGGCGGTCGGCGCGGCATGGGCGATTCGCGACACGCTCTTCCCCAACCTCGGTTCGGCCACCCCCCGGTCGGTGTGGGAGAACCCGCCGACCCCCGTGGTGATCCCGACGACCACCGTTGCGACGTCGGTGACCGTGCTTGCTGTAGACACGACCAATGCGGTCGTCGTGCCCCCCGTCGTCACCGAAACCGTGCCTGTTGCCGAGCGCCCCGCCGCGGTGACCATTGCCGGGACAGCACCGGCGTCGGGAAATCCGTCCGCGCCCGGTCCCAGCGTGAGTACCCAACCATCGCCGACCTCGCCGTCACCGGGGCCGACGACGCCGCCGGTGACGACCCCCCGGTCGCCATCGACGTCGACGACGTCAACGACCACCTCGACGACGGCTCCGTCGGTCAGCACTGGGGTCACCTCGCCGGGGCCTACGACGCCCGATGAGCCAGGGACCTCGGCCCCCGATGTCACCGATCCCGATAGCTCGGGGCACGGCGGTGGAGACGACTCCGGTTCGGGTGGCGGCGGTGGAGACGACTCCGGTTCGGGTGGCGGCGGCGGAGACAACTCCGGTTCGGGTGGCGGCGGCGGAGACAACTCCGGTTCGGGTGGCGGTGGCGGCGACGACAGCTCCGGCAAGGGCTGATCGGACCGCAGCGGGTCAGGCCAGGTTGTCTGCCGCCCACAGCGCGGCCTGCGTGCGGCCGGTGACCCCGATCGTTTGAAAGATGCTGGTCATGTGAGCCTTCACCGTTCGTTCGGTGATGCCCAGTCGCCGGGCGATCTGCTTGTTCGCCAACCCGTCGCGGACCAGCAGCAACACCTCGGCCTCGCGTTCGGTCAGCTGCGAGGTTGGCCGAGGGTTTCGCTGAGAATCGATCAGCGCCCGGGCGGCTTTGGGATCGAGCGGCGAACCGCCCGCATGAACGGCGCGAATCGCGGTAGCGATGTCGTCGGGCTCGGAGTGTTTGAGCAGGTACCCGTCGGCCCCGGCGGCGAGCGCCTCGAGAATGCGTGACTGCTCGGAGAACGAGGTGAGCACCAGCACCCGGCTGGCGGGAAAGCGCGTCGAGATGACTTTGGTGGCGGCCACGCCGTCGAGTTCCGGCATCGAGAGGTCCATCAAAACGACGTCGGGACGGTGGCGTTCAACGGCCTCGATCGCCTCCAACCCGTTTGCCGCCGTGCCGACGAGTTCGATGTCGACGGTGGTGGCCAGGAGTTGTTCGAGGCCGGTGCGGACCACGATGTGATCGTCGACGATCAACACTCGAATGCTGGTGGGCGGGTCTGCATCGGTCATCGTTACGGCATCCGAACTGGCTGGGGGATTCTCAGGGTAACCCTGGTTCCTGAACCTGGGTTGGAGGCGACGGCGAACGAGCCTCCGAAGTCTTCGACCAGGCCGGCCAACGAACGCAGGCCGACATGGCCGTCGCTGACCCGTTGATCGAGGGTGGTCGGGGAAAACCCGCGGCCGTCGTCGTCGACGGTCAGTTGCAGACAATTGTCGACAAGGCCGACGTCGACCTTGACATGTCGCGCACCCGAGTGGGTGACGACGTTGCGCAGCGCCTCTTGGGCCACCCGGTAGGTCAGGGTCGACGAGGCCCGGTCGGGGGCGGTCGAACCGAGGTCGACGGTCAACCGGACGGCGATGCCGCGTGCCTCGACGGGCCCGAGGAGGTCGCCGATCGCCGATTCGAGCCCTTCTTCCTGCAGGTTGGGCGGGTAGATGTCGACGAGCAACGATCGCAGCGACTTGATGCTGCCACGTACGGCCGATGACGCTTCGAGCACCCGGTGCGGCTCGACCGTGGTTCCTCGGCCCATCGCGGCGAGGCCCAGTGAGACCCCGGTGAGTTCTTGGACGACGCCATCATGCAGGTCGCTGGCAATCCGCCGCCGTTCGCTGTCGGAGGCGTCGAGAGCGTGAAGCAGGAGCCGCTCCCGTTCGAGTTGGCCGCCGCGTAGCCGCTTTGCCATCGAGTAGGCAAACGGGAGCTGGATCAGTTCGAGCAGGAGCAGCGAGCCGATCGCGATCGGGGCGAACCGGGTCCACAGATGGCGACCGACGTCGGTCACGCCGCTGTAACGGAAGTACGCCTCGAACAGCAAGGGGGTGCCGTTCGGGGTGCTCGTGGCCAGGTACACCTCGAGCAGCTTCGACTCGGTCTCCAGGTAGTTCTCGGGCTTCGTCAGATCGCTGACCTCGGCGCGAATCTCATCGGTGTCGAACACCTCTTGCTCGTCGGCCCCCAAGTCGAAACGTTGACCGATCAGTCGTTGATCGTCGGAGTAGACGATACGGCCATCCCGGTCCCAGATTTTCACGCGGACCAGTAGTCCGCGCAGCACCGTCTTGCGGACGGCGGCATGGAGGGCCATCTGGGCCGGGGCCGCCGGATCGGCGGTCAGGATCTCGTCGGTGAGCGCCGGGGAGATCACCCCGATGGAGCTGATCAATGCCACCTTTTTCGCCTCGTCGACGGCCTGTTCGGTGCCGAGTCGTCGGCTGACGAACGCGGTCACCGCCACGACCGCGAACAAGCTGATCAATCCGGCGATGGCGAACCTGGCGACCAGCGAGGTAACCGAGATCGGGGTGGCGAGTCCGCGTTCATCGACGCGGGGTGGGGCTCCGATTCTCATCGTCACCATTGTGTCAGCTTCCGGTGGTTACCCGTCGGAGAGGGACGAAGGTAACCAGAGGGTGACCACCCAACACGTCGAGCAGTTGTCCCACATCGGAGAGGTCGTCGGGTGTCATCACCGCATGGTGGAGCATGAGTCCCATCGAGCCGGCAGCTCGGACATCGCCGGGCCGGGCGATCACCTCGGCCAGCGCGTTACCCCGGGCATCAGGGGTTGGATATCGACGTGACGACCAGTCGAACGACACCGGAGTCTCGGCAAGATCAGGGTGATCGTGGGCCACCGCCGAGGCGTCGCGCGACAGCACGGTGAACCCGAGTTCGATCAAACAGCCCGCCGTAACCTCGGTGCAACGATTCCACGGGGGAGTGAACATCGGCTCGACCGCCGGGCCCAGGATGGCCTGCAACCGCTCCTGGCCGGCCACGATGTCGGCCAACTGCGCGCAGGACGACCGGGCGGGCCCGAACTCGCACTTCCGACCGGTCGTCTCGTGGTTGGTGTGGCTCCAGCCGTGCTGGTGCAAACCGAGCAGCCCATCGTCGGCCCGCGTGACGAGTGCGGCCCCGAGCCGGTCGCCCAGCGCCGCCGGGATCACCGCCAGATCGATGGGCGTCTCGCAGCTGACGAACAGGTCGAGGAGCCGAATCAGCGCGTCGTCATCCCATCCGGCATCGTCGTCGCGGACGAAGACCGAGATCGGCTCCGTCAGCCCATCGAGCGCGTCGCGGACGGGCGCGAGCCAGGTACGGTCGGCCGCCACGTCAGACCAGCACCGAGGTCAACTCGGCGAGCAGGTCGGCCGTACGGTCGCGCCCCCCGAGATCGAGGGCCGTCGGGCTCGGCCGCGAGCCGGTCAGCCCGCCGATTGCGTCGGCGAGTGTCGTACCGCTCAGACGGGTCGCCGGCAGCACGCGCAGCACGCCGGCCTGCTCCATGCGCTCGGCGCGTCGGGTTTGTTCGTCCTCCTTGCCCTCGGCGTACGGGATGACGACGGCCGGTACCCCAGCGCGCAGGATGTCCATCGTCGTGTTGTACCCACACTGACTGACGGTCGCCGTCGATCGTCGCATCTCGGCCGCCAGATCGTCGACGTAGCGCACGACGTTCAGTTCGGGCCGGAGTTCGGCCTGCTCGACGAGCCAGTTCCACACGGCCGTAGGAGCGAACGGTCCGGCGACGACCGTGGTGGTCAGCCCGAGGGTCTGCCAGACCAATGGTGCCGCGTCGACCGCCGCCCGATACAGCGGCTCGCCGACCATTCCACCCCCGGCCGACACGAGCACTCGGCGAACTGGGTGCTGATCCCCCACGAGTTCCGGGGCGTCGGGAGCGACGAATCCGGTGTAGTACACCGGTGGTCGCAGGGGGGTCGCGGGTTGGAACGACTCCTCCAGGCGGGCGAATCGGGGGTCGGCGTGGACCAGGATGGCGTCGAAGTAGCGGTTGGCGATCGCACTGGCGCGCTCGTCGTGGCGGGCTTGGTCGCGTCGTTGGCCGACGAGGATGTCGCGCAAGCTGCAGACCACCAGCGGTCGCCGTTGGCCCATCGCCGCCGCCCGTTCCAACAGCGGTTCGAGTTCGAAGGCGAATTTCTTGCGGCCGAAGGGGTACAACTCGACGAGTACGACCTGGGGGCCGCGGTCGAGCCACGCCATGATCGTGCGGGTCCGGGCCTGCATGGCCTGCTCGACGGTGAGGGTGGGGTCGTGGCTGACCAGGTCGTACGCGTCGTTGTGGCCGAGGGGAACGAGATTGACGACGGTCACCTCGGGGGGCACCACGGCCGTCGATGGCAGGCGGCCACCGTTGAGCAGCACCACGTGAAAGTGGCGAGTGAGCCCGGCGGTCAACGCCAACGAACGGACGAGGTGGCCGAGCCCGAGTGAGTGCTGACAGTAGAACAGCAACTCGGGCTTGCCATCGGGGTTCAACCGCGGATCTGTCGGGCTCGGCCCGCCGTCGCCGATAGCGGTGCCTGCAGGAGAAGTGTCGGCGGGGTGGGATTCAGGTGAATTCGTCACAGGGCTGTCCGTTCAGGAGGTCGAGGGCGTCGGTGAGCATCGATGCAAGGTGCGGGAGGGCCGATGTGCGCACCCGGTTGATCAGTCGGAGTCCGCGCTCAGCGACGAGCGCCGCGGCGACATGTGCCCGGAGCACTTCCGAGCCGGGCAACCGTTCGACGGCCGCGTAATCGTCGAGAAATCGGGCGATCAGTCGTCGGCCGTGGTCCGCCGAGAACTCGCCGACCCACACCCCGAACCGCAGCCGGGCGATGAGGCTGCCGATGTCGGCGGCTGCCTGGCCGCGGGCCGCCTGGTCGAAGTCGAGCAGCGAGATGCCCTCATCGGTGAACAACGAGTTCCCCGGGTGAACGTCACCGTGGAGGAAGACATCGGGCCGGCCATCGGTGGGAAGCGGCCGGGCGAGGAGGTTGGCGAGCTGTCGGCAGCGCTCGGCGACGTCGGGTCGCGCCTGGGCGATCAGCTCGGCTGAGTGGGCTACCCGAGCAGGTTGGAGCCGCCGGAACGGGGTCAATGTCTCACATGGCAGCCGATGAACGGTGGCAATCGCCCGCCCGAGCTGGCCGAGGGCACGCTCGGCTCGCTCCGGGGAGAGACGGTCCCAGGCGACACCGGGCATCGCTTCGAGCAGCAGCACGTCATCGTGCTCCCGCCAGTCCAGCACGTGCGGCGAGTCGAGATCAGGTGATGCCTGCAGGCCGTGGGCGATGGATCGGTAGCGCTCGGCGAGACCGGTTGCGGTACCCGAGCGGTATGCCTTGGCGAAGCCGACGATCAGGCCGACCTCGTCGGTCATCCGCGCCGTCGCCGATCGTTCCGGCGCGTATTCGACCAGTTCGGACGATGTCCACCGACCACCGGTGATCGCCGACCACGACGCCGGGGGGTTGATGAGCGCATCGAGCTGGCCGAGCCGCCGATCGGCGGGCAGACACCACATCACCGCGTTCATCTCGGGCAGTCCAGCGACCGATGGCAGCCCACTCCTGGTGGGCTGCGGCCATCGTTGCCGTTGGCGTCGAACTACCTCGGCCCAACCCGACGAGGGGAACGTCCGCAGGCTGACGATCTCGGTGCGCGTGCGCGTCCGGAGGTGGTACACCACCCGGAGGCTCTCGCCGAGGCGGTACTTCACGCGTCGGATCTCGCACGAGTCGATGACCCCCAGCTCGCCGAGATGCCTGGCGAACTGCTCGCCCATCAGCTCGGAGTCGAGCAGGTCGTTGCGGTGGAGAATCACGGGGTCGTCGGCCAGATAGGGGGCCAGATGAAGGGTGGAGGTCGCCATCAGTTGGCCTCCAATGACCAGTTCAGCCGGTAGGTCACGGCGGCGTCCGGGCGGCAGACGGCGAGCGAGACGACGCCGTCGACGATGTCGGCCTCGACCTCGACCCGATTCCGGCCGGGGACGATGACGGTGATGATGTCGGCGTGCCGGTGGTCGACGCTGATCGCCGCGACGGGGGCGGTCGACTTGATGCCGTACGTCGGCGACACCCAACCCGACTCGATGTCGACGATCGAGCGTTCACCCGGGGCTGCATTCGACGTTGAGCCCGATGCGAGGGTGGGCACGATCATCGACCAGTTCGGGGCGACGATCGATGTACCGGTCATGCCGCGCACAATGTCGAGGTGCCCCTCGACCTCGGGATCGAAATGCCACCGGGCGGTGTACCGATGGGCGATGTCGTCGCGGAGTTGGTCGTGAATGACCCACCACGTGTCGTCGACGAACGCAATTCGCCGGGTATGGACCGCCGAGTAGCACGGGCTGGTTACCCGGGCGACGATCACGTCCATGCCGAGCCCGGTCGAGCGATGAAGCAGCCGGGCGGTCGAGGTCGGCCCCTTCGGCTTGCCACGGCGATACGGCGTCTGGTCGAGACCGTCGACGGTGACGGTGTTGTGAGCGGCGGTCGACTTGAACCATCGGCGCAGTCCGTCGGGTCCGTCGGCGTAGGTGTAGCGGCCCGGATCGACCACGATCGGGCTGCCATCGGCGACGACCTCGACGCTGAGCTGGTCGTAGTGGCCGTGGCCACCGTCGCCGAGCGGGCCGCAATCGAGGATCAGGAATCGCTCGCGCTCATACCGGGTTGGGCCGTCGCCCCAACCGCTGCGCTGGGTTTCGTAGCCGCCGATGGGGAACGACACGTGCCGGTTCGCCGGCGGCAGACCGTCTCGGCCGCGGGTGGCCGCCCAGAGGAGATCGGGGCGGTGGAGCACGTCGGCGGCGAGGACCAGCAAGTCGTCGAATCGACCGACATCGCCATCGGAGAACGTCGGCGTCAGCCCGTCTGGACGCTGGATGTGCAGGGCGAAGTCAGAGGCCCGTGACACTCGCTCGGTGAAGCCGTCCGGCAGGGCAAGATCGAACCGCTGCGCGTTGGCGACCGTCCCCACAAACGACCGCAGCACGATCATGTGGTAGTCGGTGGAACACTCCCGCTGGACGCCGTCCGGGTGGATATCGACGAGCAGGTTGGCGTGCAGCTCCTCGATGGCGAACGACACGCCGTCGTGGTCATCGACGGCCAGCGCGATCAGCAGCAGGGCGTAGAGCTCCAGCGTGCGATGGTTTCGTTCGGCGGTCAGGTGGGAAGCGAGGTGCTGCGCATCGACGGTGATGCGCTCGATCAGTCGCTCGGCGAACCCGGCGGACAAGCCGAGGGGATGATCTGCCGCGGACAGCCGATTCCACGAGTAGATCCAGTTCTGCAACCGTCGCGCCGAGACGTCGGAGGTGTCGTATCCCACCGGAACCTGCGTGCAGAAGCTGTCGATCAGGCGTTCCCACGCCTGCAAAGCGCTCAGGTCTGCGGTTGCGGCGTAGGCGTGTGCCAGGTCGAGGCACTCGTACGACTTGACCCACTCGATCCGCCACTCCTCGTCGTCGAGGAGACCGCCGCTGATCCAGTCCGGATGAGTCCCAAGGTCGAGGGTGACATCGTTGTGGGTGAATCGGCCTTCGATGGCGTCGCGAGCCACCGAGATGTCTCGGCCCAGATGGTCGATGACGCACACCACCGGTCGGAGGGTGAGCGCCCGAAGAGTCGCCGTGCCGCTCATCGCCCGCCCCCGTCACGGTACGAGGTGGCGGTGGCAAACAGTTCGGTGAGCTGCATCGCCAACCGACGCCCGTCGAAACGCTGGGCGATGGTGGTGCGTCCGGCCAGGCCGAGGTCCGCGGCAAGCCGAGGGTCCTTGATCACCCGGAGCAGGGCATCGGCCAGGGCGTCGGGGTCTTCGGGGGCGACGAGCAGTCCGTTGGTGCCATCATCGATCAGCTCGGGAATGCCCGAGATCGCCGTCGACACGACGGGCAGCCCGGCGGCCATCGCCTCCATCAACACATTCGGAATGCCGTCCCGGTCGCCGCTGTCATCGACCCGGCAGGCCAGGGCGAACACAGTGGAACTCCGATACAGATCGAACAGCTGCTGCTGGTTGACGATGCCGAGAAACTCCACTGCGTCGGTCAGCCGATGGTGTTCGACCAACGCTCGGATGTGCTCCTCGTCGTCGCCGTGTTCGCCGGCGATCACCAGCCGGGCTTCGATCCCCGAGGCGTGGAGCCGAGCGACCGCCTCGACGAGAACGTCGAACCCCTTCTTCGACACCAACCGGCCGACGCTGACGATCTGAGCCACGGCGGGCCGTTCTGCGGGTTCCATGCCGGTGATGAGCTGGGAGAACTCGGCATTCAGCCCGTGGTAGATCCGGTGAATCGGAACCTCTGGGGCGAGGGCATGCAGATGGTCGTGGTTTGCTCCGGTGCACGTGACCACGAAGCGAGCCGCCCGCATCTTGCGCACGAGCAACCCCGCCGGGTTCAGCGATGCCCGATAGATGTCCTTGGCATGCCCGGTGAACGAGAAGCCCACACCGGTCAGCTGACCGGCCAGCCAGGTCACCGTCGTGGTGCCATGGGCGAAGTGGGCATGGAGGTGGGTCACGTCACCGACCTGGTCGAGTTGATCGGCCAACGCCACGGCCTGGAGGAACTCCTTGACGTAGATCTTTCGTGGTCGCCGGCCTTCCCGGGCCCGTACCGCTTGGGTAGCGGCCATCGTCGTGGTGCGGATCATGCGCAGCGGGTGGCGTACGGCAACCCGCACCAGCGGGGCGAGGAACGGACGCAGATTCGATCGCAGCCACGCCACGAGCCGCCGGTTCGACAACGAGGTCGTCGCCGGTAGGTATACCGGGCGCGCCTCGATGTCGTCGACCACCCGATGGTGGACGTCTTCGTCGGAAGGTTTGAGGACGTACAACCGAATCGGTGTGCCGAGTTGCTCCAGGCGCCAGATCTCACTGGCGATGAACAGCTCCGACACCCGGGGGTACCCCTTGAGCACGTAGGCAACGCAGGGGCTAGACATATGCGGTCTCCAATTCGTCACAGAACTTGTTGCTGCAGGCATCGAGGTCGAAGCACCGTTCGACTCGGTCACGGCCTGCGGCGCCGAACACCCGCCGGTCGCCCCACAAGGCCGCCGCTCGATCGATGGCGGCGGCGAGGGCAGCGGCATCTCCGGGCGGCACGAGCCACCCGGTGGTCCCGTCGATGACGGCCGTCGGAATCGCCGACACGTCGCTGGCGATGACCGGGCGACCACACGCCATTGCTTCGAGCACGACGTTGGGCAGGCCGTCGCGGTCGCCGCGAGCGTCGATCACGGAAGGCACGATGACGACGTCGGATCCCGCGTAGCAGGCAGGGAGTTCCTCGTGCGTCCGGCGTCCGACGAACGTGACTCGGTTCTCGAGGCGGAGTTCGGCGATACGGTGTTCCAACGCCGGCCGCTGGGGTCCGTCGCCGACGATCCGCAGGTGGAGATCGGCATCCGCCAGGTCGATCGCCTCGATCAGCACGTCGAATCCCTTCTTGTCGACCAGCCGTCCGACTGCCAACAGTTCGAGTCGGGCACGCGGCATCGGCGGTGACGAGCTGAATCGACCGAGGTCGACCCCGTGGGGGAGCAACATCGGTGTGGCCCCGGCGTGGCGCAACGTGCAGGCGACGTCGCGGTTGCAGGCCAGCACGATCGCCGCGTTCCGGGCCTGCGCGGCGAGCTCGTCGGCCGGTACCTTGCGGGCGTCGAGGGCGTGAACGCTGAAGCCATACGGCACCCGCATTCGCCGAGCGGCACCGGCCGCGATTGCGGTGGGTCGGTGGGCGAAGTAGCCGTGGAAGCCGCTCGGCCTCCGGGGTGGCACCTGGTTCTCAAGGTGATCGACGACCTCGGCCACCTGCTCGTCGAGCGTGCCGTCGGTCAGCACATGAACCAGGTCATCGAGCTCGTCGCATTGGGGTTGGCGCAGCGAGGCGTCCCCCAACTTCGTGGCGTAGATGGCGAGCAGTAGTCCTCGCCGGCGGAGCGCGATCAGCTCGTTGAGGGCGAAGGTCTCCGACACCCGTGGCCAGCCCGACACGATGACGGCGATCCGCGGTCCGCGGCCGTCGAGGTAGCGTCGCTCGTCGTATGGCTGCGGACCCAGATGATC
The DNA here is from genome assembly GCA_963847945.1 of uncultured Actinomycetes bacterium. Taxonomy (GTDB): domain Bacteria; phylum Actinomycetota; class Acidimicrobiia; order Acidimicrobiales; family Ilumatobacteraceae; genus JANMJD01. The sequence continues at coordinate 461,007 of CAWKBX010000015.1, read as the reverse complement.
GACTGGTCGAGAAGCGGGGCTCATCGGGCTTTCCCCCAGATCCGGGCATGCCGGGTGCGGCCGTGTTGCTCGACCCTGTGGCGATGGCCGGGTTGCTCGTCGAGCATCGTCGGCTGCCGCCAGCGGCGAGCCTGAAAGTCCGCTATCTGGAGTACGACCCCGAGATTCGGCTGCTCGTTCAGTACCGGGTCGATTCCGCTGGTCAGAGCAGGGATCTGGTGATCGACATCGGCCGATCGGCCCGTGAAGTCGCCGACCTCGTCGAGCAGCCGACGGAGGGCGGCGACGACGACATGATCGCCGACGAAGTGTTTGTGATCGACGCCCTGGGCGCGGTCGGTGCCTGGTACCCGGTTGATCTCGGGCTGCCCATGTTGGCGTCGCCGGAGTCGATTGCCGAGCTGTTGGAGATTGAGCCAGCCGAAGCGGAGCGCCTCGCCTGGGTGCCGCAACGTCGCGCCGTGCTTGGTTACGGCCCGGCGATCGTCAAGGTGTATGACACGCCAGGGGTCGCCCAGGCCGCCGCCGAGGCGCTGGCCATTTTCCAGGAGATCATGCCCACCGCGGCGTTGCTGACGGACCGGAGTGACCACGGACTGGTTGCCCAGCGACGACTTGAGGGTCGTCCACTTGCTCGTCTCGATGCTGCGGCGACGAGCGGGGTGGCCGCCGGCCTGCTTCGCCGGCTCCACGACGTGACGTTCGTTGGTGTCCCATCGCTGGGTGTTGTCGATCCCGACGAACTGCTGCGGATGGCCAGCGAGCCGTCGCGGCTGGTGAGCTTCGCTGAGCCCGCGGTGGCCGCTCGACTTGCTCGGCTGGTCGAGACCCTGATCGAACGTCGACCCGTCGACCTCGACGTGGTGTTGAGCCACGGCGACTTCAACGTCGGCCAGTTGTTCGAGACCGCCGACGGGGTCGCCGTGCTCGACGCCGACACCCTCTGTCTGGCCCCGCGGGCCTTCGATGTGGCGAGCTGCGCGGCCAACCTGATCAGCGGTCGCCCCGGAGACTTCGACGCCGCCAGCGAGATGCTGGTCGCCGTCCGCGATGCCTACCAGGCCCCGATCGCCGGCCTCGACTGGTTCGTGGCGGCGATGGTCCTGCGGCGAGTCGATCGGCCGTTGAGGCGTCTCAAGCGACGCTGGCGCGACCGCACCGACGAGATGATCGGCGGGTTGGAGCGCCTGTTGGGGGTGGGCTGACGCCGTTGCGGCGCGGCCGAGGTCAGAGCTGCTCGACACGGTCGCCTCCCACGCGATGACGGGTGTCGAAGATGCTGAAGGCGCGACGCTCGATCATGTCGTAGTCGAACGCGTCGTGGTCGGTGAGGATGACGACGAGGTCGGCCGACTGCACCGTCTCGACGGTCGCCTCGACGCCGATTCCCCCCGCCCGCTCAAACATTTCGTGATCGACGTGGGGATCGGCGATCAGCAGCTCCGCCCCGTGGGTTTTCAGCAACCGAGCGACCGCCAATGCCGGAGACTCGCGGGCATCGCTGGTATTGCGCTTGTACGCCAACCCGAGGAGCAAGATGCGGCTCCGGGAGATTGCCAGACCGGCCCGGTTGAGCGAGGCGGCGATCCGCCCCACGACGTAGCGGGGCATCTGATCGTTGATCTCGTTCGCCAATTCGACAAACCGGAAGGGACGGCCGACTCGGCGTTCCACCGCCCACGACAGATAGCTCGGGTCGATCGGCAGGCAGTGTCCGCCAACGCCCGGGCCAGGGGTGAACCTCATGAATCCGAACGGTTTCGATGAGGCGGCATCAATCGCCTTCCACACGTCGACGCCCAATTCGTCGGCGAAGATGGCCAGCTCGTTGATCAATGCCACATTGACGTGGCGAAAGGTGTTCTCGATCAGCTTTGCCAGTTCGGCCTCGCGGATGCCGTCGACCGGGATGACCGTGTCGACGAGTTGCTCGTAGAACTCGGCGATTGCCGTTGTCGATGCCGCATCGATTCCCGCGCAGAGTTTGGGAGTCGTCGTGAACGTCCAGATCTCGTTGCCGGGATCGATTCGCTCGGGGCTGTATCCGAGGTGGAAGCCAGTGCCGGCCACCAGTCCGGAACCGCGCTCCAACAGCGGGGCGACCAGTTCCTGTGTCGTGCCCGGATACGTCGTCGATTCGAGGACGACGAGTGCGCCAGGCTCCAGATAGTCGGCCAACGTGGCGGCCGCGGCCGTCACGAAGCTGAGGTCGGGAACTCCGTCGGTCAAGGGTGTGGGCACGGTGATGACGGCGACGTCGAAATCGGCACATGCGGCGGCGTCGTCAGTGGCGATGTAGCGGCCGGTGTCGAGGGCCATGCGGACCGCTGCACTCGAGACATCGGCGGTGAACGACGTTCCCTCGGCGAGTCCTTTTACTCGGGCGATATCGACGTCGTAGCCGACGACGTCGAAACCGGCAGCCACCGCGGCCATGGCCAACGGCAGTCCGACATATCCCTGGCCGACTACGACAAGTCTCCGATGACTACTCATGGTGAGCATCGTCGACCCTTGGTGGTCTGCTCCACAATCGGCCATAGGTTCCACGACCATCGGGTCCGAGGTCGTAGAACCAACGGCCACTACCGCCCGTCACCCCGATCGCGAGACAGTGCAGGGGTGACCTGCTACCTGTTCTCATCGCACGACGGCTACGGCCTCGGGCATACCCGGCGTAATGCGTTGATCGCCGCGTCGGTGCTCGCCGAGGATCCCACGGCGGAGATCACCCTGGTGACGGGTCTCGCCGTGCGGCCGTCATGGTCGATCGACCCCCGCATCCAGATGGTGCGGGTGCCGTCGCTGCTCAAGGACTCCTCGGGGGCGTATCGCAACGACTCCATGTCGTTCGACGAGGCGATTCGAGTGCGTGAGCAGGTCTTCGCCGAGCTCGTGACAACCCGCGAACCCGACGTGGTTGTTGTCGATCGTCACCCGTTCGGCATCGCCGGCGAATTGCGCCGAGGGCTTGAAGCCGCTCGGAACCACGGGGCTCGCGTGTTCCTTGGACTGCGCGACATTCTCGATGAACCCGACCGCGTTGCCGAGGAGTTCGCCGGCCGCGGCTGGGCCGGAGTCGCCGATATCTACGAACAGGCCCTCATCTACGGCGGACGCTCCCTATGCGACCACGTCGCCGAGTACGGCTTGCCGCTCGCCGAGACCTATTGCGGGTGGGTCGTCGATCATCCGCTCCCCGCGGTGCGAGATGAACAACTGCTCGTCGTCAGCGCCGGGGGCGGCGGCGACGGTGATGCCGTCTTTCGGCTCGGCCTCGAAGTCCTCAACCGCCTGCCCGCTCATCACGGCGCGATCATCGCCGGGCCATACGCCGCGGCTCTGCTTGACGAGGGCGTGGACCGCAATCAGCGGGTGAAACTGATTCGAGACGCGCCGGGATGTGCGGCCTGGTTTGCGCGGGCCGGCGCGGTCATGCTGATGGCCGGATACAACTCGACGTTCGAGGCGCTGGCGGCAGGTTTGCGTCCGGTCTTGGTGCCGCGCCGATCGCCTCGGCGGGAGCAGGCGATCCGGGCGACACGGCTGGCGGCCCTCGGCCTGGCCGATGTCGTCGACGAAGGAGCGGCAGCCGACGAGGTGGCCTGGCTGATGCGCCGCCCCCGATACGTCGCCGCCGACGAACTGCGCAGTGCGGGTATCGAACTCAACGGTGCCCAACGCGCCGCCGCCCTGATCTCGGCACGACAGTCAACAGCCACGCTGTCACGGGTCGGGTGACATCATGATTCGAACGATCGGCCGGTTTCGTCGAGATCTGTGGACCTATCGGCGGCCAATGCTCGTCGGCAGCTTACTGACGGTGATGAGTGTCGGCATCGATTTGGCCTCTCCATGGCCGCTGAAGGCCGTCGTCGACGGGGTGTTGGCTCCGGCCGGGCGCGGCGCGCCACGTTCCGATGTGGAGTTTCGCCTGATCGTTGCCGTCGTGGCGATGCTCGGGCTGGTCTTCGCCGGGGCCGCGGTCAGCTACTGGTCGAGTCGGTTGCTCAGCGCAGCGGGTCTCAACATCGCCAGCGACATCCGGATGCGGGTGATGGCTCATCTTCAGCGTCAATCGCTGCGCTATCACGGTGAACACCGCGTCGGTGATCTGGTCGCCCGGGTGACCAGCGATGTCGACCGTACGCAGGACATGATCGTGCAGACCCTGGCGACGTTGTTTCCCAACGCGCTGCTGGTCAGCGGCATGTTCGGGGTGATGATCGTGCTCGACCCGATGTTCGCCCTCTTGGCAGTGGCCTCGGCCCTGCCATTGATCTGGTCGACGCACCGCTCCCGTCGGCAGTTACGCGTCGCCGCCCGCCAGACCCGTCGCGCCGATGGGGAGCTGGCCTCGGCCGCCACCGAGAACCTGTCGGCCGTCCATTTGGTACAGGCGTTCACGCTGGAGCGCAATCGACTCGAGCGGTTCGCCGGGCTCAGCGCGGCCAGTCTTCGGGCGGGCCTGGAGGCCAACCGACTCCAGGCCCGATTCGGTCCGATGGTCGATGTGTGCGGCGTACTCTCCGCCGCGTTGGTGCTCTGGCTCGGGGCCCACCGGGTGCTCGACGGTCAACTCAGCCTCGGCGCATTGCTGGTCTTCCTCAGCTATCTCGGGTCGTTGTTCAAGCCGATCAAGGCGTTGTCGAAGTTGTCGAGCGTGGTGTCCAAGGGCACCGCCGCGGCGGAACGGGTGACATCGCTGCTCGACACCGCGCCCGAGATCGCCGATCGACCGGGGTCCCGGCCGTCTGCGGTTCGCGGGGCGATCAGCTTCGAGGACGTCAGCTTTTCCTACGGTCGGGAACCGGTGCTGTCCAACCTCAGCTTGCATATCGCTCCGGGCGAGACCGTCGCCCTGGTCGGCCCGACCGGAGCCGGCAAGTCGACCGTTGCGGCGATGATTCCCCGCCTCATCGATGCCGACTCCGGCCGGGTGTCGGTCGATTGGCTCGACGTCCGCGACCATCGTCTGGCCAGCTTGCGGGGCCAGATCGGCATGGTCCTGCAGGATTCGGTGCTGTTGGAAGGGACGCTACGCGACAATATTCTGTGCGGCCGCCGCGACGCGACCGACTTCGATGTACGCCGCGCCGTTCGCCTCTCGCTGGTCGAGGAGTTCGTCGGCCGGTTGCCCGCCGGCCTCGACACGCGGATCGGCGAGCGCGGCACGAACCTGTCGGGTGGCCAGCGCCAGCGCGTCGCCATCGCCCGCGCCATCCTGCGCGACAGCTCGATTGTCATCCTCGATGAGCCGACCAGCGCCCTCGATGCTGCCTCAGAGGAACTGCTGGTCGCCGCCCTGGCCAATCTGCCCCGGGATCGGACCACGATCGTCATCGCCCACCGGTTGTCGACGGTGCGCAACGCCGATCGCATCCTGGTTCTCGATGGCGGCCGACTGGTCGAGCAAGGCTCCCACGAGCACCTCAAGTCGGCCGGCGGCCTCTATCAGCGCCTGGTGTCGTTCCAGGCGGGGACGGCGGCGTTGTCGGCCGAGGTGGCCCCCCGACACGCTCAGCCGTTGCCGCCACCGGGTGGCGTTGTACTCCGCTCGGGCTGATTTCTGCTCGCGTGGGTGGCGAACGCGCCGTCACGGTCAAGGAATCGGCGATGCCAGCGACGAGGGGTCAGGGCGATCGCCCGCGGCTCGTCCTCGAACAACCAGCGGGCGAAGTTCTCCCTGGTCCACCTGGTCATCCCGGCCACCCGCACCGAGCCGCGAGCTCCCCAGCGGTGTTTGAGGGCCCGGCCGAGAAGCATCGACATCCGGTGGTCGGCGAGCAGGTGGCGTCTCACGTCGCGTTCGTACCGGGCCCGTACCTGCGGGGCGTCGAACGCACCGGCGCCGGCGATCGCCTGGGCGGCCAGTACCCCGGTCAGCAACGCCTGGCCGATGCCCTCACCGGTCATCGGGTCGGTCACGCGGGCGGCATCGCCGACGAACAACACCCGCTCATGGGTGAGGGTCACGGTGTCGACCCGCGCCGGGATCGGCCAGGCCAGATGGCGGGCGTCGGGGGTCGCCTCGGGCCCGAGGGCCTCGGCGATATGCGGGCGATTCGGCAGGTCGGCCCAGGTGGCCTTCATGTCCTGAATTCGCCGTTTGCCGTCGTGGAGCACGCCGAAACCGAGGTTGGCGCCGCCATCGGGGAGGGGGAATGACCAGGCGTACCCAGGAAGCAGGTCGGGTTCGAACCAGACGTAGAGGCGCTCGGCCGCGGGACCGGTGACGTTGGAGTAGTACTGGCGGAACGCGTGCCATTCGCCGAGGTAGTCGGACTCGTTCAGCCCGAGCGACTTGCGCACCGGCGACCACATGCCATCGGCGGCGATGACGTAGCGCGTGCGGATCGTGCCAACACCCGCCGTGTGTACATCGACCGCTTCGCCATCGGGGGTGGCGGCCAGCGAGGTGAACGCCGTTCCTTCGTGAAGGGTGACGCCGTTGGCGCGGGCCAGATCGACCATGGCGGCGTCGAGATCGGTGCGCCGGGCGACCGCGGCGAACACCCCGCGCCCGGTCGGCATCGGGAAGCGAATCTCGCGGCCGGTGGGCGAACGAACCCAGGCCGCATCGACCTCGGTCCACGATGGCACCGCGGCCCGGTCGAGGCCGAGGTCGTCGAGAATCCGCAGCGCACCGGTGGTCAGACCGTCGCCGCAACACTTGTCGCGGGGGAACGTCGCCTTGTCGATGATCGTCACCCGGCGACCCGCACGGGCCAGCGTGATCGCCGCGGCCGTGCCTGCCGGTCCCGCTCCCACGATCAACACCTCGGTTTCCAGCACCCGGCCAGGATACGGGAGCGGCCCTCGCGTCGGGCGGCGAGTCCGTGGCGTCAGCCGGGCTTGAGCGTGCGACGCGCCTCGCGTTGGGCCGGAGCGAGACCACTTCCGTCGAGCGGAATGGCCGGCAGCGGATGGGTCAACCGGCAGGCATGGACATCGGCCTGTAGGCGATGGTGGACATCGGGATAGAAGGCGTTTCCCGGGCACTCCGTATAGGTCATGTCGCGATGTCCAGCGATCGTCGGGGTGGTGACGGTGGCACCGGCGGTGAATTTGTTCGAACCTCGCGAGACAAAGCTGACCGTGGCCGTAGGAGAGGTGTCGATCGAATAGCGCTCGGCAAGCCACGCCAGCAGGCGGACGAGCGCGTCGCGGGCGGCCAGGGTTGGTTGCACCGAGGTGAAGTCGCCGATCAGGCAGACGAGTTGCGCCCAGCCCTGCGAGCCGCCGGTGGCGTCGGCCATGACCGGACCGGCGAGTGCCCCGGCTCGCCCTTCCCACACGTCGCCGTCGCGGTCGATGAAGAACTGGTAACACACATCGGGCCAGCGCTTCTCGGGGCCGGTATGGAACTCGTACACCGACCGGAGCACCGTGCGGGCCCCACCGGCCGGGTACGTGTTGGGCGATTGGGTGTGGTGGACCAGCAGGAACCGCGGCTCCTCGGTGCGAATCGGGCCCCTCGGCAGCAAGTCGGCCCCCCAGGCGGCGCGCGGGTAGATCGAGAGTCCGGGCATGACCTCAACGGTCGGAACGGCAGGCGCGGCGTCGGCGGTGCGTGGTCGCCCGAGGCTCAGGGCGGTCGCCGCGGTAAGTCCCACCGCTCCCGCCAGCACGTCACGACGGGTCAGCTCGCCTCCACACATGGGGTGAACCCTATGCTCGTTCGATCATCCGTGGCCTGCATCGACGTGCTGGTCGCCGTCTCTGGTTGCCGGGAGTTCTCCATGTCACGTCTCTGTGAAGGTCGCATCGCCATTGTCACCGGAGCCGGCCGCGGCATTGGCCGCGAGCACGCGTTGAGTCTGGCTGCCCACGGCGCCAAGGTCGTGGTCAATGACCTCGGCGGCGACATCGACGGATCGGGAGGCGACGTCGGCTACGCACAACAGGTGGTCAACGAGATCATCGCGATGGGCGGCGAGGCGGTGGCCAATGGCGACAGCGTCTCGTCGTGGGAGGGTGCCCAGCGCCTGATCAACACCGCCGTCGAGACGTTCGGTGACCTGCATGTGGTCGTCAACAACGCCGGCATCCTGCGCGACCGGGTGCTGGTCAACATGACCGAGGACGAGTGGGATGCGGTGATCAACGTCCACCTCAAGGGCACATTCGCCCCCAGTCGGTGGGCCGGCGCGTACTGGCGGGAGCGGTTCAAGGCTGGCTTGGCGACCAACGGGCGGATCATCAACACCACCTCGGTCTCGGGCATCTATGGCAACCCCGGTCAAACCAACTACGGCGCGGCGAAGGCCGGCATCGCGGCTTTCTCGAACATCGCCGCCCTCGAACTGTCGCGCTACGGCGTGACCGTCAATGCCGTGGGCCCCGTCGCATTGACCCGGATGACCGAGGGCCTCGGCCCGGCCCCCGAGACCGACGAGGAGCGCGAGATGCGCAGCCCACGCTGGATCGCCCCGATCGTGACGTGGCTCGCCTCACTCGAATCCGCCCATGTCACCGGGCGGGTCTTCGAGGCCTCTGGCCAGACGCTGGCGGTCGCCGAAGGCTGGCATCGCGGCCCCCGGATGGCCCCGATCGAGGACCCGACGCTGATCGGCCCCGCCGTTGATTCGCTGTTGGCGACCGCCCGACGCAACGCTGGGATGGATGGGGAAGAGGGCTCCTGGCCCCAGCCGCGCGCCTGATCAGCGTTGCTGCATATGATTCGCATACGTTCGTCAGACGATGATACGCTGGCGCTATGAAACGTGAGCGAATCACCGTCACTGTCGACGCCGAATGGATCGCCGCGGGAGCCGCGGCCGTTGCCGAAGGTCGGGCCGACTCGGTCAGCGCATGGGTCAGCCAGGCCATGGCGGAGAAGGCGGCGAACGATCGTCGTCTGCACTTCGCCCGACTGGCGATCGCTGACTACGAGGCTGAGTTCGGGGTGATCACCGACGAAGAGATGGCTGAGCAGGAGCGCGCCGATCGGCAATCGGCCGCCGAGGTCCGCTCCAGGTCGATCGCTCGGCAGACCGGGAGCGCAGCGTGACGACCATTTTCGACTCCGGGGCGCTGATAGCCCTCGAACGAGGTGATCGGGCCACATGGCGTCGGCTGAAGAGGGCCGCCGCGGCGGAGCATCCGGTCGTCACCCACGGAGGAGTTGTCGCTCAGGTGTGGCGAACGGGGGACGGGCGCCAGGTCCGCCTGGCGTTGGCCATGTCGTCCATCGACGTCAAACCGCTCGACGCCGACCTCGGTCGTCGGGCCGGGGCGCTGCTCGGACGAGCCGGAACATCAGATGCGATCGATGCTGCGGTGGCGGTCTTGGCGAACACCGACGACATCATCGTGACCTCTGATGTCGACGACCTCAAGCACCTTGTCGACACCTTGGGTCGTTACGTCGACATCGTCGCGGTGTAACGCCTGCTGGCCTGGCACCGGCGGCTGACTTCAGCCCAGCCGGTCAGATGATGAAGTGCTCGTCGCGGCGGACGCCTGCGGCGAATCGACTTGCGGAGAGTTCGCTCAGATCGAGTGTCGGCGTGCGCCCGACGATCAGCTCGGCGAGGTGTTCGCCGACGGCCGGCGACTGCTGGAATCCGTGGCCCGAGAACCCGGTCGCGTAGTAGAAGCCCGGCACCTCGGCGCTAGCCCCCAGCATCGCGTTGTGATCGGGGCTGACCTCGTAGTTGCCCCACCAGGAGCTGGCGATTCCGACCTCGGCGAGGGCGGGGAGGCGATGCGTCGCCGGTCCGCTCATCTCCTCGAGCGTCTGCTCGGGCCCCCCGAACACCAGCCCGGTCGTTTCGCGGTGGAAGTAGAACGACGACTGGAAGTCGATCGTCAGTGGCGACTCGAACGGGATGCCACAGTCGTCTTTGGTGAAGTGCATCCAGCGCGGCATCGGTTCCACCGGCAGATCCACGTCGACCCACCGGCCGACTTCTGCCGACGCGGCACCGGCCGCGCATACGACGGTGCGCGTCGCAATCGGGCCATCGGTCGTCTCGACCGCCACGATGCCCGAGGCATCGCGGGTGATGCCCGTCGCCAGCCGCCCGGTACGCAGCCGGGCCCCCAGCCGCCGAGCGGCCGCCGCATACCCATGGACCAGTGCTTCGGGGGTCATGTAGCCATCTCGCGGACAGTACGTGGCCGCCAACACATCGTCGGTATGAAGCTGGGGCAGCATCTGCTTCACCTCGGCCGCCGTCAGCTTCTCGGTCGGGATGCCGTAGCGGTGTTGCAGGGCGACCGCATCGTCGAACACCTCCAGCTCCTGGGGGGTGGTCAGCAGAAACAGATACCCGAATTGGCGGAAGTCGATCGGCTCGCCGGTCAGCTCCTCGAAATGTTCGATCTGGGGGTAACCCCGCAGGGCGATGCGCAGGTTGGTCTCTTCGGCGAACTGCATCCGCACGCCACCCGCAGACTTCGAGGTCGACCCCGAACCAAGCTGGTCGCCTTCCAACAGGACGACGTCGGTGCAGCCCATCGTGGCCAGATGGAAGGCCGTGGCGACTCCCATGCAACCGCCGCCGACAATGACCACTTCAGCTGTTTCGCTCACGCCCCCAGTCTCGCAGCCGCGATCGGTGGGCCCTCACTTCGCGTTGGGGGCCGCGCGTCGGGCAAGATCTGGCGAGCAACATCGCCCGTACGAAGGACGCCGACCATGCCGATGAACCCCGACGCCGTAGGAACCAAAAGCGAGCCGATCACGCTCAGCTGGGACTCGAAGGACGCGCTGCTGTACGCCGTCGGCATCGGCGCCGGCACCGACGAGTTGGCGTACACGACCGAGAACACCAGCGGGGTCGCCCAGCAGGTCTTCCCGACCTTCCCGGTGGTGATCGGGTTCGGTCGCACGGGTAGCGGCATGTCGGCGGCCGGCACCTGGCAGCCGGCGATGCTCGTCCACGGCCAACAGTCGGTCACCCTGCATCGACCCCTGCCGGTCGAGGGCACCGTCGAGGTCGTCTCGGAGCTCACGGCCATGTACGACAAGGGCAAGGCCGCGGTTGTCGTGATGGAGGCTCGGGCGACCACCCCCGACGGCAGCCCGCTGTACACCACCACGATGTCGGCATTCATCCGCGGCGAAGGGGGATGGGGTGGCGATCGCGGCCCATCGGGCGCAATCAATGTGCCGCCGGATCGTGCTCCCGATCACCAGGTGACCTACCAGACCCGTCCCGACCAGGCGCTCACCTACCGGCTCTCGGGCGACCGCAACCCGCTGCACAGCGACCCGGCATTCGCGGCGATGGGCGGCTTCGACACCCCGATCCTCCACGGGTTGTGCAGCTACGGCTTCACCGGACGGGCCCTGCTCCACAGCCTGTGCGGCGGCGAGTCGGCCCGCTTCAAGCACATCGAAGCCCGCTTCGCCTCTCCGGTCCTCCCCGGCGAAGCCCTGACCATCTCGATCTGGAACACCACCGACGGCGAAGCCGTCTTCGTCACCTCCGTCGGCGACCGCATCGTCATCGACCAAGGCCTCTGCAAGTTCGAGTCGGGCAGCGCCTCAGAACAGGGTGAGGTCGTCGGCCTTCATGCCGCGTAGATCGTCGTAGTTGACTTCGACCCAACTGAAGCCGCGGGCCTCGGCGAGGACGCGGGCCTGCGGCTTGATCTGTTGGGCGACGAAGACGCCGCGGACGTCGCCGAGCGACGAGTCGAGATGGAGCCGCTCGATATAGCGGGCGAGTTGTTCCACTCCGTCGATGTCGCCGCGCCGCTTGACTTCAATGGCCACCACCTGGCCGTTCGCGTCGCGGCAGACCAGATCGATCGGCCCGATCGCCGTCGGGTACTCCCGACGTACGAGCGTCATTCCCTCCTCGATCGCCATCGGTGACGCGGCGAGCAGTTCCTGCAGGTGGGCCTCGACGCCATCCTTCTGCAGGCCCGGGTCGATGCCGAACTCGCTCGACACGTCCGAGAACACCTCGTGCAGCGTGATGATCAGCTGCTCGCCTTTGGGGTTGGTGACGGTCCAAACGCCGACGCTGTCGTCGTCTTCGTCGGTGCCTTGGACCACGGTGTTCGGAGCGTTCATCCAGTTCAGCGGCTTGTAGGCCCCGCCATCGGAATGGATCGCCACGCAGCCGTCGGCCTTGACCATCAGGAGCCTGATCGCCTGGGGCAGGTGGGCGGCTAACCGCCCCTGGTAGTCAACCGAACAACGGGCAATCACAAGTCGCATGCGGCCCCGACGGTACCCGCTCGGCCCGCCACCGAGGTGCATCCGTTCTTGGCTCACTTTTTGCACTCATCGTGCAGAAAGTCGACCAGGAACGATGAGAACTGACCACTGACGCACCTCTCGGGCATCATTGCCGACGTGGAGCACGCTTTTGCTTCCATCGCGGCACGGGCCGCCTCCAATCATTCCGTCTTCAACCAGGAACACTGGTTCTCATCGGGGCTCACATACAGCCAACTCCGGGTTGCCCTGCGGAGATCAGTGATCGAACCCATCGGTCGCAGCTGTTACCGATTCGTCGGACACCCGGACAGTCTGAAGGCGCAACTTGCCGCGGGCCTACTTGATCTCGGTCGCGATGCGGCCGTGGGCGACCGAGCGGCAGCATTGATGCTGAGGCTCGACGGATTTCGGTCGGCCGAGCCCGAGTTCGTCGTCGAACGAGCTCATCGGCATCTTCGAACGCGCTGGCCGGTGAGGTCAGTCCGCGTCATCGACCCTATCGATGTGACCGTCGTCGACGATTTACGCCTGCTGAGTGCCTCGCGTCTGATCGTCGAGTCGGCGGGTCGATGGTCCGATGACGATCTTGGGAATGCGGTCGACAGCGCGATTCGGCTGGGCTGGACCTCCGAGGCGTTCCTGCGGTCACGGTTGGCCAAGCTGCGTGGCCGTGGCAAGCCGGGGGTCAGAGTGTTGGACCGCTGTCTCGACGGCGCGGGCGGAGAGAGCTGGTTGGAACGCGAGATGCTTCGACTCATCCGGCGAGCAGGGCTGCGACCGCCCAAGCCCCAGGTGACCTATCGGGCCAGCGGCCGCACCATTGCCCGGGTGGACTTTGTGTGGCCGGAAGTCGGTTTGGTTGTGGAGGTGGCGGGTCACGCAACGCATTCGTCCCGAGCTCAGCGCCAACGGGACGCCCAGCGCCAATCGGAACTCGCCCTGATGGGTCTGCGTGTCTTGACGTTCACGTACGAGGACCTCCGTCGGCGGCCGGATTGGGTGATTTCGATGATCAGAGCGGGACTCTGACGAACCTGGCGCATTTCTTGTGCAATGGGTGCAAGAAATGCGCCAAGAACGAGCGTGACGCCTACGAGCGGCCGCGCATTCGGGATTGGATCAGGGCGCGGCGCTCCTGGAGGTCGCGGTAGGTGAGCTCGTTGACCGACGGGTCGAGTCCGAAACCGGCTTTCACCGACGTCATGTCGAGCTCGAACGCGCCATCGTCGAGCCCCAGTTCAGCGGCGAAGCGGGCACCGTGACGTTCAGCGAAGAGCATCGAGATGTTGGCGATTTCACCGAGAATGTCGAGGTCAGGCGCCAGCCGGGCGATCGCGCCGTCGAGGAACACCATGTTCTTGACATAGAGCATCAGCTCCTTGGGCAGCCGCGCTCCGTAGCCGAGCAGCGCCTTGACCACCCGCTGCACCTCGGCCACCAGTTGCTCGCTCGACAGGCTGGTCGGGTCGACGGTCGGCTCATCGAGTCGAAGGTCGCGCACCACCTGCTCCAAGTCGGTGTCGCGCGGCAGCGCTCCCAAGTCACGCATCGCAGCCAGTTGACCAAGAACGTCGCTGGTCGTCGCCGAGAGCATCAGCCGCAGGAACGCCATGCGCCGGTCGGGCGATAGCCGCCCGACGATGCCGAAGTCGAGCAGGGCGGTGCGGCCGTCGCGCAACACGAACAGGTTGCCGCCGTGCAGATCGCCATGGAAGATGCCGTGAACCATCGCCCCCTCCATGAAAGCGATCATGCCGTTGCGAATCACCTGGTGGGTGTCGATTCCGGCGTCGGTCATGCCAGCGACATCATCGAAATTGAAGCCGTCGATCCGCTGCATGACCAGCATCCGCTTGGTCACCAGGGTCGGGTGCGGACGAGGTACGACATAGCCGTCGTGACCCAGTTCGCGCAGCACTCGGGCGACGTCGAGCATGTTGGCGGCTTCCAACCGGAAGTCGAGTTCCTCGATGATCGTCTCGGCGAACAGTTCGACCAGGGCCGGGGGATTGGCCAGCGCGGCGACCGGAATCCGCCCGACAAGATGGGGAGCGAGCCACGCCATCACCCGCAGATCCTTGGTGACGAGCGTGCTGACCTGCGGCCGCTGCACCTTGACCACCACCCGCTCGCCGGTGACCAATTCAGCCGCATGGACTTGGGCGATGGACGCGGCGGCCAGCGGCGTGTGGTCGATCCAGGCGAACACCGAACCGAGACCGGCGCCGAGTTCCTCTTCGATCACCTGCTGGACGGTCGACCATGGCTCGGCGCGGACTTGATCGCGGCAGCGCTTGAACTCGGTGACCAACTCGGTGGGAAACAGGCCATCACCGGCGGAAATGATCTGCCCGAGCTTGATGTAGGTCGATCCGAGCTGTTCTGCGGCGCGTCGGAGTCGTAGAGACAACAGCGCCCGACTGGCTTCCTGCGTCGTGATGCCGCCAAACCTCCCGAGCCTGCGTCGGACGAACCACGGGCCAAGCGCTGCGACCAGACGACCGACGACGGTCAGTAGCCGGGCAGCGGGGGGCAGCCGCGACGGCCGAGTGAGGCTTGGGATCGTCGCCCGACATTCCGTTCGCAGGTTGGGCACCGGGGGTAGCCAGGTAATGGCCGCCGGGTCGAGCACCCACGGCGCTTCGGAGATGAAGGCGAACTCGGCGAGGTCGGCCGGAGCCGACGCGGTGGGGTCAATCAGGGGGGAGCGACTCACCTCGTCAGTCTCGTCGGCCGCCGTCACAAAGGTGAGGCGGTGATCAATTTCCCGCTGCTCCTCGACGTGTCGTGGGTCACTAAGGTACGCACGCATGGGGGAAAAGTTCTACGTCACTGACACCGATCTGTCCGCTCGCTTCCCGATCTACACCAGGGCCAACGTGGGTGAGGTGTTTCCCGACCCGGTCACCCCACTCACCAGCGACACCACGCTCTACCTGGCCGAACTCGGCTGGCGCGATGCGTGGGTGCGCATGGGAGCCTTCGACGAGGACGAGTTCCCTGAGGGGATCTTCTGCCAGCTCGGGGTGCTCGGCGGGTACTGCTACTTGAACGCGTCGCTGATCCGCCTCTTCGGCGAGCGAGCCCCGGGGCTGTCATGGCAGATGATGGACGAGCAGTTCTTCGGCGCCCAGCCGGGCATCCCGCCGTATGAGCTGATGGACGGTGACGAGCGTCCAGACCTCACCGAGAAGATCGGTGGCACGTTCGGCTATGTGCTGTCGCAAGGCAAGCTCAGCGACCTGACCGAGCTCACCGAAGATCGTGAGTACACGATCGAACTGCGGCGGAACCGCCCCGACTTGACGGCGCTCAGCAACGGCGAGCTGTGGGGCCGCTACATGGGCTTTGTGCAGCACCACCGGATTCTCTTCGCTCATCACCTGTTCGCCACCTACATGGCCACCGTGCCGCTGGGGATCATTGCCGGAGTAGCGACCGCCGTCGGTCGCCCCGATCTGATCATGCCGATCATCGCCGGCATCGGCGAGGTCGACTCGGCCGCCCCCAGCCACGCGATGTGGGCTTTGTCTCGTCTCGACCCCGACTCGGCCGAGTTCGCCGCCGGGTTTGAGCAGTTCCTCGTGGACTTCGGCTCTCGCGGCCCCAACGAATGGGAGACCCGGTCGCCGACCTGGGAAACCCGCCCGGCCCTCGCCCTGTCGGCGATCGACCGGATGCGCCAGGCCCCCGACTCGATGGACCCGGCGATTCAGAACGCGATCCGCGCCGAGCAGCGCGAGGTCGCGTCGGCTGAGCTGTTGGCGATCGTCGAAGGTGACCCCGAGACTCATGGCACGTTGGCGGCGGGGATCAATGCGTCGCATGCGTGGATGCCGGGCCGCGAGCGCACCAAGACCAACAACATCCGCCTGATCCACGAGATGCGGATGCCGATGCGCGAGCTCGGCCGACGGATGGTCGTGATCGGGGCATTCGACGAGATCGAGGACTTCGGCTTCCTCAAGCAGGCCGAGGTCGAGCCGTTCCTCGCCGACCCGCACTCGTTCACCGCGACGATTCGTGAGCGTCGCGCCGAGTACGCCGCGCTCGAAGTGTTGGAGCCACCGTTTCTGTTCGTCGGTTCCGCCGAAGGCCCGGCAACGTGGACCCGTCGCGACGCGGTGAAGGTCGATCAACTGGCAACCGGGGACACGCTGCAGGGCCTGCCCGGCTGCCCAGGATCGGCCGAGGGCATTGCCCGGGTCATCCTCGATTCCAACGATCCCATGGCGCTGGAGCCGGGCGACATCCTCGTTGCCCCGATCACCGACCCGTCGTGGACCCCGCTGTTCGTTCCGGCGGCGGCCGTCGTCGTCGACGTTGGGGCGACGATGAGCCACGCGATCATCGTCAGCCGCGAGTTGGGTATCCCGTGCGTGATCTCGGCCACCAACGCCACTCGCTCGATCCCCAACGGGGCGCGGATCCGGGTCGACGGCGACAGCGGCCTCGTCACGATCCTCTAGCTCGACCCCCTCGCTCGAACCCGACGAATCTCCCGAACCCGACGAACGAAAGGCGACCCATGCAGGACCGCTGGATTACCGACTGGCCGATCAACCCCCGTTTCCCGTTGTTCACCAGGGCAAATGCCGGCGAGGTTCTGCCCAACCCGGCGAGTCCGCTTGGTTGGGGTCTGGTCTGGGAGCCGGCAGTGCTGCCCGGTTGGCGTGATTCGGCCGAGCTCGACTATCAAAGCGTCGACCCCGGTGAGTTAGATCCTGATCGGCCCGAGGTGATCGGCTCGTTCGGCGGTTACCTGTACATCAACGCCACGTCGGTGCGGCTCTTCGGCGTGCGCGGCCCGGGGCTGACGCCCGAGGCGATCGACACGGTCTACCTCGGGTCGCACCCCGACGCGCCCCCGTACGTCGCCGAGGACTGGCACGACAACCCGACGGCCACTGAACGGATGGGTCTGTGGATGGCCGGGGTCGTCGGGGCCGAAGACCTCGCCGAGCTCCGTGAGGATCGCGAACTCGCCAACTCGATTCGCGACGGCCGACCGAATCTGTCGACGCTGACCGACGGGGAGTTGGTCGCTCGGGCCCGGTCGGTGTTACCCGACATCCGGCACCTCTTCCGGCGTCACCTCGCGGTCACGGCCGGGTCGTCGATCGGCCCGGGGATTCTCGGTGCCATCGCCGAGGCGATGGGTGACCCGTCGATCGCTCTCAAACTGATCACTGCGGTCGGCGACATTGATTCGGCTGCCCCGAGCCACGCGATGTGGGGCCTGTCTCGTCTCGATTCCGACTCCGAGGAGTACGGCGAGGGTTTCGCCCATTTCATTCGTACGTTCGGCTCGCGCGGTCCGAATGAGTGGGACATTCGCTCGGCAACCTGGGAGACCGATCCGAAGCTGGTCACGGTGTTGGTCAACGCCATGCGCGGGGCATCCGACGCCGATGCGCCCGCCGTGCGCAACAGTCGTAACGAGGTCATCCGTGAGGAGCTGACGGCAACAGTGCGGGCCGCGCTCGCCGGTCAGCCCGAAGTGCTCGGCCAGTTCGAGGCCGGGCTGCGGTCCGCCCATCTGTACCTCGCCGGCCGGGAGCGGGCCAAGACCAATGTGATCAAGGTGATCCACGAGGTACGGCTGGCGATCTGGGAGCTGGCCGCCCGCCACGACTATGCGCCGTCGACGATGTGCATGTTGCTCGGCGACGAGCTCGATGCGTTTGTCAACGATCCGAACGAATTCCGAGCCCGGCTGGCCAGCCGCGAACAGCAATATCTTGAGTTGTTCGAGCTGGAGCCGCCGTTCATCATCAACGAAACGGTCAAGCCGCTCAGTGAGTGGACCCGGCGCGACTCGGCGGCGGCCGCCATCCCGGTTGCGATCGGCGAGGTGCTCACGGGAGTGCCCGGGGCTCCGGGCACTGCGACCGGACGCGCCCGTGTGGTACTACACCCGTCCGACCCGATGGGCCTGGAGCCCGGCGACGTGCTCGTTGCTCCGCTGACCGACCCCGCCTGGACCCCGCTGTTCGTGCCTGCCGGCGCGGTCGTCGTCGATGTCGGCGCCCAGGTCAGCCATGCCGTGATCGTCAGTCGCGAACTCGGCATCCCCTGCGCGGTCAGCGTGCAGGATGCGACCCGCCGGATTCCCGACGGAGCGTTGATCTGTGTCGACGGCTCGGCGGGAACCGTCACGATTCTCGACCTCGGGGCCGACTGACCCACTGACTGACCGGCCGGACCGACGCATCGACGCAAGCTCGCGTGTCGGTCAAGGCCTGACGGTTGTCAGACCCCGTGGGCGGTGTCGCAGAGACGCTCTTCGCCCTCGGCGATTGTCCCGGCTCCGATGCCTTCGAGAGCCGCGAACGGGCCGCACGGATGCTTGGTGATCCAGACGTGGATCATCGGCGCGGGCTTGAACTTCGACAGTCCCTCGGGGCATCCGGCGCTGGCGGTGGTGACCCCGGCAACCGTCGGATGGTCACCCTGTGAGAAGCAGAGGTTGTCGTGGATGTGCCACTGCATCAGCGGCCCGCCGATGTCGGGAACCTCGGTGAGGCCGACCGAGTCGGGGAGCATGAACATCGCCGAGACCAATTTCTTGCTGCCGCCGCCCCCGGAGACGTCGTAGACGAGCGACTCGGGCATATCGGGGTTGAGGAAGTCGTCGTCGTTGATCAGTTCCCAGTTGATGTAGTGCTCAACCCCGGTGAGGCCGTCGCCGATGCTCTTCCAGCCGAGCGACTCGGCCACGGCCGGATCGGAGAACTTGGGCAGCCGGAGCAGCGTGATCGCCACCAGGTTCTCGGCGGCGGCCTGCTGTTCGGGAGTGACACCCTCGACGCCGCCGAAATCGAGCGGCTTCGTCGGGTCGTACTTCGTCGGTGGCCGGGCGGGCCCCGCCCCAGCGTGGCCACCGTCGTGGACTGCTTCCGGCTCAGCGGCCGGAGCCCCGATTGCCTGGGCGACCGACGTCTCAGTGGGGTGGGGATGGCTGGCATCCGTGGCGGCGGTCGCGGCCTGCGGGGCAGCCGCATCTTCGGGGTGAGCATGGGCTTCATCAGCGGCCGGGGCCGCCGCCGCGCCGTGATCGTCGGTGCCGGCCGCGCCGTGATCGTCGGTGCCGGCGTGGCCGTGTGAGCCGGCCGCCACCATGCCGGGCAGCGTGAGCCCGGCAATCGCCAGGGCGGCAACCGAAGCGAATGCAGTCCGCACCGCGAGGGCCGACGGGCGAATGAGGGCCACCAGCGCGCCGAGCACGGCAACGAGGGCGAACACCGCGGCCAGGCCGTCGGCGAACTGGACGGCCTCTTTGGCTTCGAGACCGGCGACGAAGTTGATTCCACCCGTCTTGGCCAGAATCCAACCGGCGATGAGCGCCCCGTTACCGGCGATTCCGGCGAGTGCGAAGACCTTGGATGTGCGGCGCTGAGCGAGCGCACCCCACGCCAATTGGAACAATGCCGTCACGACGAATACCCGCACCGCCTGGGAATGCTCGTTGTGTACACCGACTGCTGCGGCGTGAATCGCGCCCGCTCCGAGGGAGGCGAAGCCGGCGATGGCGAGGTTGCCGATACGCGTGTCTGGCGTGGTCTCCGCCGTTTTCAGCAGGCTGCTCGAATCGATAGCCATCGTCATCGTTGGTCTCCCTTACGTTTCCGCGTCCTGTCAATTCTACGGATCCTGCCGATAGCTGGAGTGCTCCAGCTCAGGTGTTCACCAAATCCTCACACCTCTGCGTCTCGCTGGGAGGTCGTCAGAACGCCGGTGGTCGTTTCTCCTGCAGGGCACGGACCCCTTCGGCGAACTCGGAACCGCCCATCATCTCGTTGAGTAATACCTGTGAACGATCGACGGACGCGCCGACATCGTGGCGGACCAGGTCCTGGTAGAGCTGGTGTTTGGTGACCCGCATCGCGCCCGGCGAGGCATTGGCGGCCATGGCCTGGGCATACCGGGTTGCTTCGACGACCGTCGCGGTACCGTCGGCGCACACGCCGTTCCACAGGCCCCACGACGACGTCTCCTCGCCGGTGACGATGCGTCCCGAGAGCAGGAGATCGGCCGCCCGGGTGACCCCGACGAGGCGGGGAAGTACCCAACTCATGCCGAACTCGGCGGGGAGTCCGAGCCGCGGTGCGGCGGTCGTCAACCGCGCCCCGGCCGTCACAAACCGCAGGTCACAGTACAAGGCGAGCGCCAACCCAACCCCGGCGCATGCCCCGTTGACCGCCGCGATTACCGGGAATCGCAGCCCATAGTGCCAGACGAAGTCGTGATCGAACTCGGGCTGGGTGCCGTAGCCCGGGTTGGCGACCTCGGCGGGTAAGCCGTCGTCGTAGCTGCCGCGTTCCACATGACCGGCCAGTGCCTGCGAATCGGCCCCAACGCAGAATGCCGGGGGAGTCCCGGTGACCACGACGACCCGGACCCGGGCATCGGCTTCGAGGCGCGCCATCACCCAGCGGTACTCGGCATGCATCCGTCCGGTCCAGGCGTTATGCCGATGGGGTCGATGCAGCCAGACGGTGGCGACGTGCCCGTCGATGTCGTAGCGTGTGGCCTTGAGATCCATGACCCTCCAGTCGTGACGTCGGCGGCCTACAACCGGCGGCCTACGACCAGCGCCGGTCGGCCCGCAACGCCCCGAGGACGTCATCGGCCAGTTCCGCTCGGCAGATCAGGACATCGGGCAGCCACGGGTCGGCGGCGTTGTAGACGAGCGGCGATCCGTCGATGCGGCTCACGTGCAGCCCGGCGGCCTGGGCAACGGCCACCGGGGCGGCGGAGTCCCACTGGTACATCCCGCTGTCGTGAACGTAGATGTCGGCCTCGCCGGCCACGATCGTCATCGCCTTGGCCCCCGCTGAACCGATCCGCACTGCGTCGCAGCCCAGTGCGTTGGCGATCACGACCGCCGAGTACGGGGCGCGCCACCGCGATGTCGCCAGCCGAGGATGGGCGCGCCGGTTGGAGGGGACGGCGGCGGGTGGGTCGGTGCCGAAGACCAGTTCCATCGCCGGGAGGGCGACGGCCCCCGCGGTGAGCACGCCTCGCTCCCAGAGGGCCACGTGGACGGCCCAATCGGAGCGTCCCTTTTCGCCGTACTCGTTGGTTCCATCGAGCGGATCGACGATCCATACCCGCTCGTTGCTCAACCGTCGGCCATCGTCGCGCCCCTCCTCGGAGAGAATTGCGTCATCCGGGCGATGTTCGGCGAGGCCGGTGATCAGCAACTGGTGGGCGGCGACGTCGCCGGTGTCCATGACCTGCCATGACTGAGCTCGGCGTTGCCACATTTCGTCGCGCAGTTTGACCAGCATGCGACCGGCCGATTCCGCCAGATGGAGCGCCAGTTGATGGTCGTCGAACTCGCTCACCTGATGCTGAGACCGGTCACTGGCGTCGTCCAGCGCGCATCGCATCGCGGACCAGCGACCGTACTGCGGTCTCGTCGGCCCCGGCTTCGAGCAATGTCGCCACCTGGCTTTCCAACCGTTCGGCGTCGGCTTCTTCGAACACATCGATCGGCTCGCGGGATGTCGCGCTCGACACGGCGAGAACCACCAGGCTGGCGACCGCGGTCGCCATTCCGCAGGTGATCACCCAGCCGTTGTTGTTGCCCCGCACGGAGTTGATGATCATTCCGGCGATCCCCGCGACCCAGATGACTGCCGCAGCCTGGCGGAATCGGTGCAGCGACATTCCGTCCATGTTGCCATGGCCGAGGCGTCGTTCAACCGCTCCCGGCGGCTATTTCTCGGCTGCCACCACGGCTGGAGTGTAGAAATCAGCCAGCGAGACCGCGAGCGCCGCGGTTGCGTCGGTCGCCCCGCTCTGTTCGAGCACGAAGGCGGTGACGACGTGGCGGATGATCGGCCACGCCTCGGTGACCGGGACGTTCGGCGGCTTGCAACCGTCCTCGCCGAGCGTGCGGAACGTCGGCTGGGCATCGAGGAATGCGCCCAATCCCGAGGCCTCGGCGATGCCGATGATTCCCGTACCGTCGCCAAACGTGCAGAAATCGTCGAAGCCGTTGTGGCCGACCCCGTCGATGACCCACAGTCGACTCGGGCTGGGCGCCGCCTCGTAGGCGACCTTCGTGACCGTCTCCCAGGGGACGACGGCATCCAGTGCACCGGCGACGAAGAGTGACGGTATGTCGGGCATCGCCGGTGGTGCGGCCGTTGTCGACGTCGTGTCGTCGCGGCGGCCGAAAGCCCCCGAGGCGAGCGAGACGTAGGCATCGACATCGGTCGATTGCGCCGCCGCGCCGAGCACCGTTCCGCCCCCGGCTGAATGGCCGATCAGCACGACGTGCTCGGTGTCGACGCGCCCGCCGAACAGATTGGTTGCGTCGTCCTCGCTAGCGATCTGCATCGCCTTGATGGCACCGAGCACGTCGTCGATCGACACCTGCGGATCGTTGTTCAACGTGCCCCCGGTCGCCGCCGCCAGGTCGCGGGCCGGGTGTTCGGGAGCGGCGACGATGATGCCCCACGAGGCGAGGTGGGCGGTGAGGAACGACGATCCGACATTGATGCCGCTGAACCCGTGGCTGTAGATCGCCAGCGGAAACGGGCCATCGGCGGCGGGGACGTCGCGGGCGGCAGCGATCGAGAAGGTGGCCGGAACATCGGCGGTGAGCAGGGCTTTGATCGCGTCTGGGGTGTAGTCACGCACGTCGTACGACACCGTGCCCGTCGTCGCAGCTGCCGCCGGATACCAAATCTCGACAAACCCGTTGTTGGTAAGCGCCTTGAAGTTGGTCACCCCCACCGGATACGGACCCGGCTCGGCGTAGGCGCTGGCGAGGACCGCGAGATCAATGGTGGTCGTCGGAGCCGCCGTCGTGGTGGACGCCGCGGTGGCCGGTACCGCGGTGGCCGGAGCCTCGGTGGCCGGTGATGTCTCGCGGACGGCGGGGGCGAGCGTCGTGGCGGCCGCCGGTGTGGAATCCGACCCGCCGCTACATGCGCCGGCCAGCGTGATCGTCATGGCGATGCCAAGAAAAAGTCGACGTTGCATGTTGGCTTCCTAGCCGAACATGCACCGTCGATGGCGAGTCGAGGCCGGGGCTGGCCGGGGCGTCCAGTTCGTGGACCGCCCAGCTCGAAACGCAGTGGTAGGTCTGGGCCGATGTACTACCGGGCGAGGGGCTTGTACTTGATGCGGTGCGGCTGATCGGCGGCCGAGCCGAGTTCTTTGTGCCGCCACGTCTCGTACTCCGAGAAGTTGCCCTCGAACCATCGCACCTGGCTGTCGCCCTCGAAGGCGAGCACGTGGGTGGCGATGCGGTCGAGGAACCAGCGATCGTGGGAGATCACCACGGCGCAGCCGGGGAAGTTCTCCAACGCATCTTCCAACGCCCGCAGGGTGTCGACATCGAGGTCGTTGGTCGGTTCGTCGAGCAGGAGTACGTTGCCGGCCGACTTGAGCAACTTGGCCAGGTGCACGCGATTGCGCTCACCACCCGACAGTTGCGCCGACGAGTTTCTGCTGGTCGGAGCCCTTGAAGTTGAAGCTGGCAACATAGGCCCGACCGTGGATCTCGCGGTTGCCGATCTTCATATGCTCGACGTTGTCGGTGATCTCCTCGTAGACGTTGACCTCGGCGTTGAGCGAGTCACGCGACTGGTCGACGTAGGCGAGTTGCACCGTGTCGCCAACGGTCACCGAACCCGAATCGGGGGCTTCCAAGCCGGCCAACATGCGGAACAACGTCGTCTTACCGGCACCGTTCGGCCCGATGATCCCGACGATGCCAGCCTTGGGGAGCGAAAATGACAGATCCTCGATGAGCAGGCGGTCGCCGTAGCCCTTACTCAGCCCCTTGACCTCGATGACGGTGTCGCCGAGGCGGTTACCCGGCGGGATCAGGATTTCGAGCTTGCCGTTCTCGCCTCGGTCGGCCTCGGCCTCGGCCTGCAGCTTGTCGTACGCCTGCAGACGGGCCTTGCCCTTGGCCTGGCGGGCCTTGGGTGACATCCGTACCCATTCGAGCTCGCGCTCCAACGTGCGCTGCCGGGCTGATGCCGTCTTCTCCTCCAGGGCCAGGCGGGCCTGCTTCTGCTCCAGCCACGATGAATAGTTGCCCTCGAACGGGAAGCCGCGGCCGCGGTCGAGTTCGAGGATCCAACGGGCGACGTTGTCGAGGAAGTAGCGATCGTGGGTGATGGCGACGACGGTGCCCGCGTAGTCCTTGAGGAACCGTTCCAGCCATTCCACCGACTCGGCGTCGAGGTGGTTGGTGGGCTCATCGAGGAGCAGCAGGTCGGGACGGCTGAGCAGCAGGCGGCACAGGGCGACGCGGCGGCGCTCACCGCCCGACAGTGTGGTGACGTCGGCGTCGTCGGGCGGGCAGCGCAGGGCGTCCATGGCGATCTCGACGTTGCGTTCCAGCGACCAGGCGTCGGTGGCGGCGATCTTGTCCTCCAGGTCGGCCTGCAAGGCGCCGATCTTGTCGTAGTCGGCGTCGGGGTCGGCCCACATCGCCATCACTTCGTTGTAGCGATCGATGATTCCCTGCACCGAGGCGACGCCGTCCATCACATTGCCCTTGACGGTCTTGGCCGGATCGAGCTGCGGCTCCTGAGCGAGATAGCCGACCGAGAAGCCCGGGGTGAGGCGGGCCTCGCCGGTGTAGCCATCGTCGAGGCCGGCCATGATCTTGAGCAGACTCGACTTGCCGGCACCATTCGAGCCAAGGACGCCGATCTTGGCGCCCGGGTAGAACGACAGCGAGATGTTCTCGAGCACCGTGCGGTCGGGCGGGTAAAAGCGGGCCAGCTTGTGGCAGGTGTAGATGAACTCGTGGGCCACTGCGGTCTCCGTGCGGTCGTTTGCGCCAGTCGGGGCGGATCGGGCGACCGGCCAGGTTACCCGTTGGCTCCCTCAGAGCACTCGATTCGCGCGTTGGGTACCTCAGTGGTGCTACGGTCCGCGTCTGACAGATCCAATATCACAGGGGGTTGCGGCGAGGTGCTCGCAGTAGACGGTTTTTTTAGTCGCTACGGATTGGCTTTTGGCTTCCGCTGGCTGCACATCCTGGCTGGCATCATGTGGATCGGGTTGCTCTACTACTTCAACTTCGTCCAGGTGCCGGCGTTCGCCGCCTTCGGCGATGAGGCCAAGGCTCGCAACGTCGCCATCGACAAGGTCGCCCGCAAGGCGCTGTGGTGGTTCCGTTGGGCGGCCGTGGCGACCTTCGTCACCGGCATCTTGATCACGTTGCTGACCAAGAACTACTTCTCAGATGGCTTCGGCAAGTCGAGCCGGGGCCTCTCGATCTCGCTGGGCATGCTGCTCGGCATCATCATGTTGCTCAACGTGTGGGGTGTCATCTGGCGCAACCAGAAGGTCGTGCTCGCCAACGCTGCCAACGTGCTCGGTGGGGGTGAAGCCAACCCCGACGCCCCGGCCGCCGGTCGTCGTGCACTGATGGCATCACGTCAGAACGCGGTCTTCTCGGTCTCGATGCTGTTCTTCATGGTCTACACCGGTCATGGCCCGCTGAGTTCAGCTGCCGGTGAGCTCAGTGGTGGCAAGATGGGTGCATTCTGGCTGATCAGCTTGATCATCATCGCCGTGATGGAGCTCAACGCCCTGGGCATGATGCCGTGGAAGACCGCCCCCAACAAGGGCCTCAACCTGATGTACGACGGTCCCGGTGTGCGCAACCCGCTGATCGCCTCGTTCGGTCTGTGGGTTGTCTTCCTGATCATCACGGAGATCTTCTTCCGGGTCTGATCCCAATAGATCTGAACCGACGCAACGGCCGCCCGCGAGGGCGGCCGTTGCGCGATGTCGATGTCGACACCGAGGCCAACCGGGTCGTCGCCGTGCACGGGGTGAACGACGACCCGATGTATGGCGGATACACGTCGCCTCGACGCTGTCGCTGGAGCGGCCCGACGTGCCGACGACGGTCGACCGGTGGTTCCCCGAGCCGAATTCGAACTATCGAGGTTGCCTCGCCGTCGCCTGACCCTGCTGACCGGGGTCTGCCAGGCCCCGTCACTGTCAGGCGACGACGAGGGTGGCTTTCATTTGGTCGTGGCCGGGGACATCACACAGCAGGTTGTACGTGCCGGCGGCGAGCTCGAACGAACCCTCGTCGGTCCCGCCGACTTGCACCTTGAGCTTGGGGCCGACGGTCTTGTTGTCGGGGGTCGTGACGAGCAGCGTGTGGTTGGTCGACGACTCGCCGACGTAGGCGATCTTCACGGTGCCGGCCGTGGCGGTGTACTCGGCCTTGTCGAGCTTGTTGCCGGTGACCGACTTGACGACGACATCGGCGTCAACGGGGGCTGCTGGCGTACTGGAGCTGCCGCCACCGCACGCCGCCAGTACGGCGGTTGACAGGGCGAGACCAACAACGACGGAGAGGGTGCGCTTCATCATGGATCCATTTCTACAAGTGAACACTTAGGAAAATCAACGTGACGTCGGTGACACGTCGTGGCGGTAGCTGTCGGGGCCGGGGACAGCCGGAGCGGATACCATCGCACGTGATGGCCACAGAGACACCGAAGTTTGGCGCGAACGCCTGGCTCGTAGACGAAATGTACGACCGATTCCGGCTCGACCCGCAGTCTGTGAGCGAAACCTGGCAGGAGTTCTTCTCCGACTACCGCCAGAGCGGGGTCCAGCCGGCGGCAGCACCGGCACCGATGCTGCAGGCTCCTCCGGTCGCTCAGACCGCCGCCGCAATGGCCGCTCCGGCCCCGATCGCCGTGGGAAATGCTCAGGCCGACCTCAGCCAGCCGATCCGTGGTGTCGGCGCCGTCATCGCCGCGAACATGGCGCGCAGCTTGGAGGTGCCGACGGCGACGAGCTTCCGCAACATCCCCGCCAAGCTGCTTGAAGTCAATCGTTCGGTCATCAACGGCTTCCAGGGTCGCACAGGGCGAGGCAAGGTCAGCTTCACCCACATCATCGGGTACGCCGTCGTGCGGGCGATCGCCGACGCCGCTCCATCGCTGAACAACGCCTTCGTCGAGGGGGCCGGCGGCGAGCCGCGCATCCTGCGCAACGAGCACGTCAGCATGGGCTTGGCCGTCGACGTGGCCAAGGCCGACGGCAGCCGAACGCTCGTCGTCCCGGTCCTGCGTGATGCCGACACCCTTGAGTTCGCCGGTTTTCTCACCGCCTACGACGATCTCGTGCGCAAGGTGAAGAACAACAAGCTCACCGTCGCCGATTTCCAGGGTGCAACGGTCACCTTGACCAACCCGGGAACGATCGGCACTGTCCAATCAGTGCCCCGGTTGATGCCGGGTCAGGGCGTCATCGTCGGGGTTGGTTCGATCGACTTCCCGGCTGAGTTCCAAGGTGCCGACGAAGCTGCGCTGGCCGAGTTGGGCATCTCCAAGGTCGTCACGCTCACCAGCACCTACGACCACCGGATTATCCAGGGGGCCGAGTCCGGCTTGTTCCTCAAGCGGGTCCACGAACTGTTGCTCGGCGAGCACGGGTTCTACGAGTCGGTGTTCCGCTCGCTCGGTGTGCCCTATGAGGCGGTGCAGTGGCGCCAGGACACCACCCCCCTCGATCATGAAGACGCCATGCTGGCCAAGCAGATGCACGTCGGAACCCTGATTCGGGCTCACCGTGTGCGCGGCCATCTGATTGCCGATCTCGATCCACTGCGGTGGAAAGAGCCCAAGATGTATGAGGAACTCGATCCGGCGACGTATGGGCTGACGATCTGGGACCTTGAGCGTGAGTTCCTCGTCGGCGGCGTCGGTGGCAAGGAGAAGATGAAGCTCGGTGCGATGCTCCATGTGCTGCGCGATGCGTATTGCCGCACCATCGGTGTCGAGTACATGCACATCCAGAACACCGACGAGCAGCGATGGATTCAGAGCCAGCTCGAGAATGTCGAGTTCGCTCCGACGGCCGACGAACAGCGCCGCCTGTTAGATCGGCTCAACGCCGCGGAGGCGTTCGAAAAATTCCTCGCCACGAAGTACGTCGGTACCAAACGCTTCGGTTTGGAAGGGGCCGAGTCGACCATCCCGGTACTCGACTCGATCATCTCCGATGCCGCCGATGCCGGGATGGAAGCAGCGTTCATCGGCATGGCGCATCGCGGCCGCCTGAACGTGTTGGCCAACATCGTCGGGAAGGATTACGACCAGATTTTTGCCGAGTTCGAGGGTCACGTCGATCCGGGCTCCGTCCAGGGATCGGGCGACGTGAAGTATCACCTCGGCGCGGTTGGCAAGTACGAGAGCCCAACCGGTCAGGACATTCGCATCGAGTTGGCCCCCAACCCGAGCCATCTCGAAACGGTCAACCCGGTCGTCATGGGCATGGTTCGTGCCCACCAGGATCAGATCGATCCGCCTGGTTCGTACCCCGTGCTACCGCTGTTGATTCACGGCGACGCCGCTTTTGCCGGCCAGGGCATTATTCAGGAATGCCTGGCGATGAGCGACATCACCGGCTACCGCCTCGGTGGCACCGTGCACGTCATCATCAACAACCAGATCGGGTTCACCACCGCACCGGAGTATGCCCGCTCGTCGCTGTACTGCTCCGACGTGGCCAAGATGATCCAGGCTCCGATCTTCCATGTGAACGGCGACGACCCCGAGGCGTGTCTGCGGGTGGCCCGCCTGGCGTTTGCCTACCGCCAGGCGTTCCATAAAGACGTCGTCATCGACATCGTCTGCTATCGCCGTCACGGCCACAACGAGGGCGATGACCCGAGCTACACCCAGCCGCTGATGTACAAGGCGATCGGCGAGCGTCGCCCGGTCCGCAAGCTCTATGTCGAGGCCCTGGTCAAGCGCGGCGAGATGTCGATCGACGATGCCGAGAAGGCGCTCGAAGACTTCAACGCCAAGCTGCAGGCAGCCCTCGACGTCACCCGGGCCCATGCCCCCGAGCCGATCAAGGTGCCGCCGCCGCCCAAGCCGATCGGGGTGTTGCCCCATGTCGAAACCGGCCTGCCTCGTGAGCACCTCGACGGCATTTTCAACCACCTCACGGCGTACCCCGAGGGATTCACCCCCCACCCGAAGCTCGCTCGCCAGTTCGAAACTCGCGCCAAGCTGTATGCCGAAGAGGGCCAGGTCGAATGGGCGACGGCCGAGTCGCTCGCGTTCGGTGGGTTGTTGCTCGATGGCCACCCCGTGCGTCTCGCCGGCGAAGACTCCCGTCGCGGCACATTCAGTCAGCGGCACGCCGCCCTCGTCGACTACGAGACCGGTAAGTCATGGGTGCCGCTCAGCGACCTTCCGGGCAAGGACGTCAAGTTCTGGGTCTACGACTCGCTGCTGTCGGAATACGCCGCGCTCGGCTACGAGTACGGCTATGCCGTGGCCAACAAGGACGTGCTGGTGCTCTGGGAAGCCCAGTTCGGCGACTTCGTCAACGGCGCCCAGATCGTCATCGACCAGTACATCGTGGCCGGCGAAGACAAATGGGACACCACGGCCGGACTGGTCATGTTGCTGCCGCACGGTTTCGAGGGTCAGGGTCCCGAGCACTCCAGCGCCCGCATCGAACGCTTCTTGACGCTGTGCGCCGAAGACAACATTCAGGTCTGCAACGCGACGACGGCCGCCCAGTACTTCCACTTGCTGCGCCGTCAGATGAAGCGTGAGGTTCGTCGTCCGCTGGTGATCTTCACCCCGAAGGGGCCGCTGCGGATGAAGGAGAGCCGTTCGAAGGTCGACGACCTGACGAGCGGGTCATTCCAGGAAGTGCTCGACGATCCGTTCGTCGCCGATCGCTCGGCCGTCACCCGGATCGTCTTCTGTTCGGGCAAGGTCGCCTGGGATGCCATGGCCGAGCGCAACAAGCGCAACGCCCCGGTTGCCGTCGTGCGCATCGAGCAGCTCTATCCGTTCCCGGTGCAGCAACTGGTCGATCTGCTCAAGCTGTATCCGAACGCGAAAGACCTGGTCTGGCTGCAGGAAGAGCCCGACAATATGGGTCCGTGGGCGTTTGTCGAGCACCGCGTGTGGCGAATCAAAGACGAGGGTTACGACCTGCGTCACGTTGCCCGCGTCGGCTCGGGCAGCCCCGCCACCGGCTCGAAGGCGATCCACGATCAAGAACTCGCCCAGCTGATGGACGAGACGTTCGCCACGACCTGATCTCACCGACGCGTTGAGCGTCGCAGTGGTTCCTGTGTACAGAAACGGCGGGGAGCCGGGCCCGCATGGGTCCAGCTCCTCGGCTGTTCACCTGAGGCTGATCCCTATGGCGGCTTCGAGATCGACGATGGCCTGGTTGGCGTTGAGCACCTTGATCGTGTGCATGCCCATCGCCGCGGCCGGCTTGAGGTTGATCCCAAGGTCGTCGAGAAAGACGCATCGGTCGGGCTGCACGCCGAGGGTCTCGCACGCCAGTGCGTAGAAGCGGGGCTCGGGCTTGCGTACCCCGACTTTCGACGATTCGACCACCGCATCGAAGCGGCGCATGATCCCACCGATCTGGGCGGCGCGCGCCGGATCGGCGGGATCGCCGCCGGTGACGTTGTTCGTCAGACATGCTGTGCGGTATCCGGCAGCGATGACCCGATCGAGGGCCACGACCATCTCGGGTCGAACCTGGCCGGCAAGCAGTGCCAACACGTCGGCTCCGCGGACCTGATGGCCGAGAACCGCCGCGTCATCGGCGAAGGCCTGGTCGAATTCGTCGGCCGAAATGTCGCTGCGTTCGAGCCGAGCCCAGGCGTTGTCGTCGGGATCGGTGGCGTTGACTCGGCGGATGAAATCGGTCGGCAGGCCGTGGTGCCGCTCGAAGTCGTTGAATGCTTCGAACGGGCTGGAGAGGATGACCCCACCGAAGTCCCACAACACGGCGTCGTACATCGGCGTCATCGTAGAGGCGCACGGTCGCCGGTCTCGGGTCGTCGCCCGTTCCTCCCGGTGGTCCCGATCGGGTGGCGATCCGCCGGTCAGACCTCGCGAGGTGGTTGACTGGCTGTCGTCATGCCCAAACACATCGTCGTCGACGGATCGAACCTGGCCACTGAGGGCCGGTCGATGCCCAGCCTCAAACAACTCTCCGATGCCGTCGAGGCCTACCTGGCCGAGCACCCCACCGAATTGGTCACCGTCGTTGTCGACGCCACCTTCGGTCACCGAATCGACCCGCGTGAAGTGACCGAGTTCGAAGAGGCCATCGAGCACAACGAACTGGTCGCTCCTCCGGCCGGCGCGGTGGGGCGTGGCGATGCGTTCATCCTGGCCATCGCCAACAAGGTCAACGCGATCATCTTGTCGAACGACTCGTTCCAAGAGTTCCACGGTGACTACCCGTGGCTGTTCGACGAGGGCCGCCTGGTCGGTGGCAAGCCGGTTCCCCACGTCGGCTGGGTGTTCGTCGAGCGGGTGCCGGTGCGGGGCCCGTTGAGCCGCAAGAGCACTCGTCAAGCGCGCACCAAGGACGCCCCTCGTGACACGGTGCGCACCAGCGCCGCGTCGTTGCAGCCGATGCCGGTTCCCAAGGCCCCGCCGCCCCGCTCGGCTCCTGCCGCGGCTCCCTCCCGGCCCCCGGCCGATCGGTCCCGGCGTGCCGCCTCGGCGACCGCGGACACCGCACCCTCGCGGGTAGCCCCCCCGGCGGCTCCGGCTCGCAACGCGATGGTCAACGACCTCATGCCGTTCCTCGAGTTCGTCGAGAAGTTCCCGGTTGGAACGATGATCGACGTTGTCGTCGAGACCTACTCATCTCACGGTGCCTATGTGCTCGCCGGTGGGGCACGGGCGTACCTGCCGTTGCGCAACATCGCCGATCCGGCGCCGCGCAGCGCCCGAGAGTTGTTCAAGCTGGGCGAGACCGTCACCGTGCAGGTCGCGGCGTTCCATGCTGCCCGCCGGGGAATCGACTTGGCGATCCCAGGTGTCGTTGCCGGGTTGGTTGCCCCGCAGGTCGCTCCGGCCAAGCCCACCAAGGGTCGGGCGCGCAAGGCCGTCGCCGACCCCGTCCCGGTGACGGTCGCCTCGGAACCGGCTCCTGCGGTGTCGGCCGCGGTGTCGGATCCAGCTACTGGGTCGGTGACCCCGAAGCCGGCCCGCCGTGGGCGCGGGGGTAGGCAGGCCCCGGCCGAAGCCGCCGTCGAGGCGCCGGTTGAGGCCTTCGCCGAAGTCAGCGCAGCCGTGGCCGATCCGGTGCCATCCCCATCATCCCAGCCGTCTCGGCCGGTGAAATCGGCCGGTCGTCGTCGCCCTGCGGCGAAGGTCCTCGATCTCCCGCCCGCGGAACCGGTGTCCGCCGCAGCCCGGTCCCGGCGTCGGCCGTCCACGCGGGACGCTTCGCAGCCGAGCCCTGCCTCACCGGTCGTGGCTACGCCTACGGCATCGGTGCCCGAGCCCGAGATCCCGATGGCACCCGCTCCGCCCGTCGAGCGGGCGAAGCCTGCACGAAAGTCGCCGGCGAAGGCGATCAAGGACGTCGCTGCGGCGCCCGTTGCCGACATTTCGGGCGCGGCAGCCGCTGTTCCGGCTCCGGCTCCGGCTTCGGCTCCGGCGAAGCCTGTTCGGCGGGCCAAGTCGAGTGCTCCGGTCGCCGAGACCGAGCCTGCGCCGAAGCCTGCCGCCAAGCGAACGCGGGCCAAGGTGTAACAAGCCGCCGAGGGTCGTTGTCCGTCCGGGCGTTGTTCGGTACGGTCGTCGTGTGCGTATTGCCACCTGGAATGTGAACTCGTTGAAAGTCCGGCTGCCTCGCGTCGAGGAGTGGCTGGCCGATGTACGGCCCGATGTGCTGTGCATGCAGGAAACCAAGCTCGCCAACGACGCGTTCCCGGCGCTCACGTTCCAGGCCATGGGTTACGACACCTGCCACCACGGCCAAGGCCAATGGAACGGCGTGGCGATCCTGTCGAAGGTGGGCATGACCGATGTCGTCGCCGACTTCGCCGATGGCCGCGAACCCGACCCCGACGCCCGGATCATCACCGCGACCTGCGGCGGAGTGAAGGTCAGCTCGGTCTATGTCCCCAACGGCCGCTCGCTTGATCACGAGCATTATCAGTACAAGCTCGACTGGATGGGCCGACTTCGGGCCCACGTCGCGGCGCTCGGATCGCCCGCCGATGACGTCGTCGTCGCCGGCGACTACAACATCGCCCCCGCCGACCGCGACGTCCACGACCCGTCGAAGTACGTCGACGCCACGCAC
This sequence comes from uncultured Actinomycetes bacterium, assembly GCA_963847945.1. Taxonomy (GTDB): domain Bacteria; phylum Actinomycetota; class Acidimicrobiia; order Acidimicrobiales; family Ilumatobacteraceae; genus JANMJD01. The sequence continues at coordinate 427,715 of CAWKBX010000015.1, read as the reverse complement.
GTCAGTCCGGCCGAGCGAGCCACGTTGACGGAACTCGAGGCCTGGGGTCTCCGCGATGTCTTCCGTCGGCATCACGACGAGGGCAAGCTGTTCTCGTGGTGGGACTATCGCGCCGGCGACTTCCACCAGGGCCGAGGGATGCGGATCGACCTGATCATGGCCAGCGCGTCGGTCGGCGGCGCGCTCGCGGTATTGCGTGATCGACCGCAACGCCCGCAAGGGGACGCTGCCATCGGATCACGCCCCGGTGATCGTCGATATCGATTGAGACCGCCTCGGCATCGGCTCATAGGCGTTCGGCGACCGCCGTGGCGATCGTGTCGAGCAAACGAGGGCCCAGATGGCGCGCCGCACTCGGTCCGAGGGCGGCGAGGCGAACCACCTCGTCGAGGGTTGCGGGCTGTTCCGCGGCGAGAATTCGCAGCGTGTCGTCATCGATAATCGATTTCGGCGAGAGCCGAGCGGCGCGCCCGGCCCGAACGCGCCAGTCGATCAGGGCGGCCAGTACGGCACCTGCGCCGGCGCCGCCCCCGGCATCTTCGGCAGGTTGCACGGTTTGCTCGCGCCGGGAACGGGAGCACGTCGGCGAACTCGTTGTCGGCCGGTCGGGGCACCAGAGCGCTCGGCCCGGTCGCCCGATCATGCCTGGTCATCGCCCAGGTCACGACGAGATGATCGGCCGCTCTGGTGAACGCCACGTGGGCAAGGCGAGCCTCCTCGGTTCGCGCGTCGGCGGAACGCGCCGTGCTGTGGGGCACGAGGTCGGTTTCGAAACCGGCGACCACGACCCCCCGCCACTCACGCCCCTTGGCGGCGTGAAATGTCGCCAACTCCACGGCGTCGTACGGCGCGGCCTCGCCCGCCCCGAGTAGGTACCAGTCGGCGAAGGCGGCACCATCACCGGCGGGGACCTCGGTCAGGAACCGACGGGCGGCGACCGAGACGGCCAGCCGAGCGGCAAGTTGCCCCGCCGCGGAATCCGACGGGCCGCTGATGGTTGGGACCGAGGGCACCAGCGTCTCGACGGCCAACTCGGAGTCGGCGAGATCCGCGCTCCATGCGGCCAAGTCGCTCGCCCGTTTGATTCGTCGAGCCTCGTCCATCAGGCCGCTGGTGATGTCGTCGGGTGCGACCGTGCGCCCGCCACCGGCCAGCACGACGTGGGGAACGCCGACCCGGTCGAGGGCTCGGGCGAGCACCGGAAGCTGGGCGTTGGTCCGGGCCAGCACCCCGATCGACGACCAGCGTCCCCCGGGCGGGCGCATCGTGCGGACCCGACGGGCGACCAGCTCCGCCTCGGCGGTCTCATCGGCGGCTCCGGTGGTCTCGACCGTCGGGCCATCGGGGCGCATCGACGACGTGTCGTCCGCGACACCGGCAGGTAGTACCCCGGCGGCAGCCGCCACGATTTGGGGACTACAGCGGTAGTTGCGGACCAGACGGATGACGGTGACCCCCGGCAGGGTCTCCTCGATGCGTTCGAGCAGATGAGGATCGGCGCCGTTCCAGCCGTAGATCGCTTGACGAGGATCTCCCACCACGCAGATGTCGGGTCGGCTGCCGCGCCAGGTCTCCAACAAGTGGTGCTGCAGCGGGTTGAGGTCTTGAAACTCGTCGACGAAGAGATGGCGAAATCGCCATCGCACCACCTGGGCGTAGTTCGAGTCGCTGCGGATCTCGGCAGCGCAGTCGGCCAAAAGGTCGTCGAAATCGACGACCCCTCGACGCTTCTTGAGGGTGGTGTAGTCGGACAGGTACCCGGCGACTCGTTGCAGATCGATCGGTGGGCGGCGTCCGGCGCGTCTCGCTGTTTCCGCATACCGGTCATGGGGCACCAGCCGGGCCCGCGACCACTCCAACTCGGTGGCGATCGCGCTGAGTTCGGCGGGGTCGTGACGCGCCCCGATGACCTCGGCGAGCAACCGGCGGTTCGATGAGAGCAGGGTCGGCGCCCGGCGGGACTGCTCCATCCAGCGTTGCCGAAGCAGGGCGTGGGCGACCGCGTGGAACGTGCCGACTCGCAACCCTGGCCCGCGCACCCCAAGTCGCCATAGCCGTTGACGGAGTTCGCCGGCGGCCTGGCGCGTGAACGTGAGCGCCACAACGTGATCGGCGTCGGCGGTGTTGGTGGCCACCCGGTACGCAATGCGGCGGGTGAGCACGGTGGTCTTGCCCGAGCCGGCCGGGGCGATGATCGCCAGTGGATGCTCGGTTGCTGTGACCGCGGCCCGCTGTTCGCGATCAAGCCCTGCGAGTAGTCGCTCGGCCCCGCCGTCGGGTTGCTCCGCTTGCTCCACGCGCTCACGCTACCGGTCGCATCCTGGCTCGATCGACGGCGTGGACGGCGGTCGATGCGCCGAAAATATTCAATTCGGTGGGGATCGCACCCTGCGACATGCGCCGATCAGTACAGTTCGCCATATGCCGTTCCCAAAGAAGCTGCTGAACGACTACGAGACGGTCGCGCTCGACCTCCACCCGCATTGGTGGTACTTCGCCGAGCCGGCGGGGGCATTGCTCGCCTCGATCGTGGTCGCCGTTGCCGTCATGGTCGGCGTCGACAAGGACGCCGGATACAAGGACGGGCTGAGGCTTGCCGTGCTTGCCGCCATTGTGGTGTGTGCGCTGTGGTTGCTCGGTCGATACTTGAAGTGGATGACGACCAACTTTGTGATTACCTCCGATCGGTTGATCTTCCGTCAGGGGGTGATTGCCAAGAATGGCATCGAGATGCCGCTGGAGCGCATCAACAACGTCAACTTCAGCCAATCGGTTTTCGAGCGAATCCTCGGGGCCGGAGATTTGCTGATCGAATCGGGCGGCGAGGACGGGCGGTCCCGATTCACCGACATCCGCCATCCCGAGAAGGTGCAGAACCTCATCCACTCCCAGATGGAAGAGAACGAACGCCGTCGCGGCGGGATGTACAACGCGGCCCCGGCCGCGCCGCCCGACGCCGCCACGCAGCTCGAGAAGCTGGAGGGGATGTTGCAGCGCGGGACCCTCAGCCGCGAGGAGTTCGACATCCAGAAGCGCAAGTTGCTCGGCGGAACGCCGATGCCCCCACCGCCCCCACCCAGTTCCCCGGCCTGAGGCCTACTCAGCGCCGAACAGGTAGGGGTACAACGGCTGGTCGCCACGGTGGATCTCGACATCGATCTCCGGACGATTGGCTTCCAGCCATGAGGTGATGGCGTCGGTCGCCGATCGAGTTGCGTCGCGACCGACGATGATCGACAGCAGTTCATGGCGGGGTGTGATCAACAGCTCCAGCAGCTCGGTGGCGGCGCGTTCGGGGCTTCCGCCGATCGAGACGATCCCCTCGCCGCGGACGAGCCCGATCCAGTCTCCGGTGGTAATGTGGCCGACGTCGCTGGTCGTGTTGCGGACGGCTTGGGTCACCTCGCCGGTCGCAAGGGCCGATGCCGCCGCGCTCATCTCGTCGGCGTTGTCGCCGGCCGCAGCCTCGGGATCGTAGACAACGAGGGCCGCCAGCGCCTCGGGCATCGACCGCGTGGGCACGACCACGACCGTTTTCGAGGTCAGGGAATTGATCTGATCGGCGACGGGGATGATGTTCTTGTTGTTCGGCAGGATGACCACTTGATCGGCGTTGACGTGCTCGACGGCATCGAGCAACTCGGCGGTCGACGGGTTGAGGGTCTGTCCGCCGGTGACGATCCCTTGCACTCCGAGTTTCCAGAACAGCTCGGCAAGTCCGTCACCGCTGCAGACGGCCACCACTGCCGTCGTGACCGGGGCTAGCCCGGCCATCGCCGGTCCGACCCCACGGGACGCCGACCCGGCCAGCGCGGCCTCGCGTAGGGCGTGCTCATCGGCGATTTCCTCGAACAGGTCGGTCACCCGGATCTTGTGCGGGCGGCCGGAAAGGTCGAGGGCTGATTCGATCGCCGCGCCGATGTCGTTGGTGTGCACGTGGCAGTTCCAGATGCCATCACCGCCGACCACGACGATCGAGTCGCCGATCGCTCCCCATGCCCGTTTGAAGTCGTCGATGCGAGCGTCGTCGAGGTCGAGGAAGTACATCACCTCGTAGCGCAGCTCCGATACGTCTGTCGCCCCGTCGGATGCCGCCCGGTGGGCGACCGCAGCAAAGCGAGCGCCGACGGCGAGGTCGTCGTCGCCCTCTTCGACCGGGGGTAACGGCCGACCATCGACGGCGTGGAGCGCGGCATCGAGGAGCAGCATGAAACCCGCTCCACCGGCGTCGACCACTCCGGCTTCGGCCAGCACCGGCAACATTTCCGGCGTGCGGTCGAGCGCCGATTGACCGGCGGTACGAGCTGCGCTGAGCACGTCGAGCAGCGAGCCGCCCTGCGACGCGCTGGCCTGGGCTCCCGACGATGCCTCGCGGGCGACCGTCAGAATCGTTCCCTCGATCGGCTTGAGCACCGCCTGGTAGGCGCCAGCCGAGGCCGCGGCGAGGGCTTCAGCAACTGCGGTCGGCGAGGCGTCCTCGTGGCGGGCGAGCACTCCCGACAGGCCCCGGAGGATCTGCGACAAAATCACTCCCGAGTTGCCGCGGGCCCCCATCAACGAGCCGTGGCTGATCGCCTGGCATGTCGAGGCAAGGTCGTCGTCGGCCGCCTCGAGTTCGGCGACGACCGCGTCGAGAGTGCGCGACATGTTCGTCCCGGTGTCGCCGTCGGGGACCGGATACACGTTGAGCCGGTTGATGCGGTTCGCATGTGCCTTCATCGCGTCGCGAAAGCCGGTGACGGTCTGCCGGATTGCGGAGACACTGAACTGTTCCAGGGCTGGCACGGCACTCATGGTAACGACCCGGTCCTGTGGACATCCGAACGGCGGTCGGAATGCGGTCGGTGGGGGGAGCGGCACCACCATGCGCAGCACCACCATGCGCAGTCCTCGATGATGCGCTATGACTGAGCGATGCCCGTTGACCGGCGATCGGATCTTGCCGAGTTTCTCCGCCAACGCCGCGCCGCGCTGGCCCCGTCGGATGTGGGGCTCGCCGCGGGCAGTCGGCGGCGTATCGCCGGACTTCGGCGCGAAGAGGTCGCCTACCTCGCCGGGGTCTCGGTCAGCTGGTACACATGGCTTGAACAGGGCCGGCCGATCAATGCATCGCTGGACGTGCTTCATGCCCTGGCCCGCGCCTTGCGCCTCGACCCGATCGAAGTCGATCATCTGGTGGCACTCGCCGGTCATCCCGCTCGACGCGGGGTCGTGCCCGGCCACGACACCGCGCCAAAGGGGGTTGTCGGTCTCCTCAACGCCCTCCACCCGTGTCCCGCCTACGTGCTGGGCCTCCGCTGGGACGTGTTGGCCTGGAACGAGGCTCAGGAACTGCTGTACCCGGCGTTTGCCCGGCTGGAGCCACCCGATCGGAATCTTGTGTGGATCGTCTTCGTTGAACCCGACGCCCGGGAGTTGATCGGCGACTGGGAAGCCGAGGCCCGTCGGGTCCTGTCGCAGTTTCGGGCCGACATCACCCCGATCCGCGACGACCCGGCGGTGCTCAACCTCATCGCTCGGCTGACCGAGTCCAGTGCGGAGTTCGCCGCGTGGTGGCCGCGTCACGACGTCGGCGGATTCTCGGAGCGTGTGCGGGTCTTCCAACATCCGGTTGCCGGCAGGCTGCGATTTCGCACCGAACAACTCGTCCCGGCGGGAGAACCCGATCTGCGCATTGTCGTTCACCTGGGGATCGACGGCGACGACAGCCTGCAACGCCTCCATCCGCCGCGGCGGCAGGGAGCCATGGGGGGGTGAATGAATGATCCGGCGTGGGTGATCGCCAGGGAAGATCGGCGGTATCGTGAAGATCGCTCATTGTGAGGGGCGTCGGGGCTTGGGTTCATTCACCGGCCGCTGATATCGTCCCTCCACCCGATTTTTTCGGGTCACCGGTTTTCGGATTGAAGGATTTCGTCATGGCAGCAGTGTGTCAAGTGTGTGGCAAGCACCCCTCGTGGGGTATGGCCGTGTCCCACTCGCACCGGCGCACCAAGCGTCGTTGGAACCCGAACATTCAGCGCGTCCGCGCTCTGGTCAACGGGGCCCCCAAGCGGCTGCACGTGTGCACCGGTTGCATCAAGGCCGGCAAGATCGTCAAGGCCGGCTCGGCCTCCTGATCTCAATGACGACGGCCTACGGAGCTGAATCATGCAAGGTGTGATCAAGGCATACGATCCGGATTCCGGCGTGGGCATCGTCATTACCGATACCGATTTGCGCGAGTACGACCTGTCGCCCCAGGCGCTGGTCGGCTCGCTGTTTCGCATGGTCCGCCAGGGCCAGCGAGTGATCTTCGATCTTGACGACGGCGGACGAGCGACGCGGCTGCGTCTCGGCTCCGAAGCCGATATGGGTACCCCCGGCTACTGAGCCGCGGGGAGGTTCACCTTGGGCACCGCGGCGTGCCCCCGGAACAGAGTGAGCGTGACTCGATGGCAGCAATGAGCAGCAATTCCCAGCTACACCGTTGGGTCGATGAGTGGGCTGGCATCTTCCAGGCCGACGACGTGTACTGGTGCGATGGGTCGGCCGAGGAATACGACCGCATTTGCGCCGATCTGGTCGCTGCCGGCACCTTCACCCGCCTCGACGACGCCAAGCGCCCGAACAGCTACTGGGCCCACTCCGATCCGGGCGATGTCGCTCGCGTCGAGGACCGTACCTACATATGCTCCGCGGGCGCGGCCGATGCCGGTCCCAACAACAACTGGCGAGATCCGGCTGAGATGCGTGCCGAGATGGTGCGGCTGTACACCGGGGCGATGAAGGGTCGCACGATGTACGTCGTGCCGTTCTCGATGGGTCCGCTCGGTTCGCCAATTGCCCACATCGGGGTCCAGCTCACCGACTCGGCGTATGTGGCCGTCAGCATGCGGATCATGACCCGCATGGGCCAGGGTGCTCTCGACGTGCTCGGCGATGGCCAGTGGGTGCCGTGCTTGCATTCGGTCGGGGCGCCGCTCGCCTCCGGCCAGGCCGATTCGCCGTGGCCGTGCAACCCCGACAACAAGTACATCGTGCATTTCCCCGAGACCCGCGAGATCTGGTCGTTCGGGTCGGGCTACGGCGGCAACGCCCTCCTCGGCAAGAAGTGCTTCGCGCTGCGCATCGCCTCGGTGATGGCTCGCGACGATGGTTGGCTGGCCGAGCACATGCTGATCCTCAAGCTCACCTCGCCCGATGCCGAGGTCCGCTATGTCGCGGCCGCCTTCCCGTCGGCCTGTGGCAAGACGAACCTGGCGATGCTCGTGCCGACGATCGCCGGGTGGACCGTCGAGACCGTCGGCGACGACATCTGTTGGATGAAGTTCGGCGCTGATGGCCGGCTGTACGCGATCAACCCCGAGGCCGGGTTCTTCGGCGTCGCTCCGGGCACTGGCGACGACACCAATCCCAACGCGATGGAAACCCTCTGGGGCAACGCGATCTTCACGAACACCGCCATCACCCCCGAAGGCGATGTGTGGTGGGAGGGGATGACCGACGACAAGCCGGCCCGCGCCACCGACTGGCGTGGCAGCGCCTGGAACCCCGAGACCGAGACCCCTGCCGCTCACCCGAACGCCCGGTTCACCGTGGCGGCCTCCCAGTGCCCGTCGATCGCCCCTGAATGGCAGGACCCGGCCGGCGTGCCCATCTCGGCGATTCTCTTCGGCGGCCGTCGTCGGACCACTGTTCCGCTGGTCAACGAGGCATTCGACTGGGAGCACGGCGTGTTCCTCGGGTCGATCATGGCGTCGGAGACCACGGCTGCCCAGGCTGGGGCCGTGGGCAATCTCCGTTTCGACCCGATGGCCATGCTGCCGTTCTGCGGCTACAACATGGCTGACTACTTCGCCCACTGGCTGAAGATCGGCGCCTCGACCGACGCCGCCAACCTGCCGAAGATCTTCTTCGTCAACTGGTTCCGCCGTGACGACAACGGCCGGTTCCTGTGGCCGGGCTATGGCGAGAACAGCCGGGTGCTCAAGTGGGTCTTCGAGCGGGTCGCCGGTACCGGTGCCGCGCAGGAGACCGCGATCGGCTACCTGCCTGCTCCGGGGGCAATCGACACCGATGGCCTCGATGTCGCCGACGACGACATGATCGCCCTGCTCGATGTCGACGCCGCCGGCTGGCGGGAGGCGTTGCCGCAGATTGCTGCGCACTTCGCCCAGTTCGGCGATCGCCTTCCCGAGGCTCTGGCCGATCAACTGACCGCGATGGAGCAGCGCCTCGCCGAAGTCTCCTGAGCGGGACCCCCGCTCAGGACCGGCCAGGCCGACTCAGCACCCGCGGGTTCGATCAGCAGACGTCAGCCCGGCTCAGGGCCTGACGACCCGATTCAGCACGTGTCGGCCCGGCTCAGGGCCTGACGACCTGATTCAGCAAGCGTCGGCCCAATCGACGGCGGCGTCGAAGATCGCCCAGAGGTCAGCGGTGCTCAGTGCCAGCGAGTCGTGGCGGATTGGGAGTGCGGCCCGGCAACCGGCCGCGGGGGTGCCGTCGGCCAACACGTCGCCTGCGTCGTAGGTGAACGTCGTTGCCGTGGCGTTCGATGTCGAGATCGTGTCGGCGGCTGCCGCCGGAACTCCCCAGCCGATGTACTTGGCCGCCGACGTCAGCAGAACGGCGCCACTGCGGCCTGCCGCGATCGGATGGGCGAGAACGAAGTTCGTCGATGCGATTGAGAGGGTGCCGACCTCGGTCTCGGCGGTCATGGCGAACTTGGGCCACGAGAACGGCTTGTAGTTGATCACTGCCGCGGGCGTCGTCGTGAGCTTGGTGCCGAGCACGGTCGAGTTGATCGACGACGAGACGAGGATGATGTCGGCCAGGGCGCCGGCGGTAACCGCACCGTCATCGACGATCGTGGTCGTGTATCCCCGATCGGTGAGCCGATTGGCGATGGTGAGGTCGCCTGGGGCCGGATTGGTGCCGTCACCGACGACCACGAGGGCGGTCTGCCCGGGCGGAGCGATCGTTGTCGTGGTGGTCGTCGTTGAGGTCGTGGTGGTGGTGGTGGTGGTCGTGGTGGGGGCGGTTGCCCCGAACAGGGGGTCGTTGGCCAGCACCACCGACGCAGCCAATGAGTTCGCGCTCGTGTTCATCCACCAGTTGCACAACGGGTATTCACCGGTCGGATGCTTGCCGTGGAAGTAGGTGATACCTACGAATCGGCTGTACAGGGGATCGTTGAACAGCACCCGGGCATCGTTGAGCCAGTTGGCCTTGCGGCTCGGGTTGGCCGGATCTTCGACGCTGGCGAACTCGGTAAGCCAGAGCTCGACGTTCGGGTGGTTGAGACTCCACAGGCGGAACGGCTCGATCAGCTCACCGAGCGACTTCCATGAGTTCGGGGTGGCCGGGCGACAGGTGTGCCAGTTGTACGGATCGATTCCTGCGGCGTCAACCCAGGTGTCGCCCGGATACCACTTGTCGGCGTAGCGCCGTTCGGTGGGAGGCAGCTTGAACGCGTAGTCGGTCATGATCCAGATGAACTTGACGTTGGTGATCGACCGGTCGCGGGCGATACCCACGATCTTGCGCCAGGCGGCGACAAAATCGGCATCGACGCCGAGCGAGAGGTTGGTGGCGGCCTCGGGTTCGTGTGAGAGGGCGAAGTAGACCGGCGCGCCGAAGGCTCCGAGACGATCGACCCAGCTGACGATCTCGTTGTACAGCGCCGAGCCAGGGCCCGCGTTGGCGATCGTCGCCCACGGGACATTGGCGCCATTGAGCCGCTTGGCCTTTGCCGACAGGATCAATGTTCGGCCCCCGTCGCGCAACCAGTTGTGGTACGAGGTGGGAAAGGCCTCGTCCCACAGCAGGAATTCGCGCGCGGTACCGAGGGTGCGACCCAGCTGGCCCTCGATCGTCTGCACCGCGGCCTGCTTGGACTGGCCGGTCGCAGGTCGCACGTATGCGCCGAACATCAACTGGTGGTGGCCGTTGGCCGAGCTGCGCTGAGCGGACGAAACGGTGATCGCCACGATCGGAGTGAAGGCGGTGAGCACCAGCGCAGCGGTCCGAAGCGCCCTGCTGATCGGTCGAACTCTGGGCGCGCAAGTCATCGGGTTTGTAGCTCTCACGTGGTGGATTGTGCTCGAAAGAGCAGCGGCGGACAACGGGTCGTTTGGCTCGATTTTACCACTCAATCAAGCCGAAATGGTCAGAGTGGCCACTTAACGTGAATTCATGAGCGCACCACCACGAAGCACTCGTCCTGAAACCACAATCCACCGTGCTTGAGCACCACTTCGCGTGTTGGCTCCAGAAACCGGCCGGTCTGCAGCGCCTCGCCGACGCGTTCATCGTCGATCTGGGCGACGTAGACCGCCGCGTTCCACGCCGCCATCGCCGTCGAGGTGCTGATCCGATTCGACACCTCGTTGGGCATCGCGTGCAGGTGGTAGGTAAAAAGCGCCTGCGCGTCGGTGGTGCCTTCGAAGGTGAAGTCGGGTGCGCCGGCCCCGTTGAGCTGACGATCGAGCTCACGAATGAGCAGGTGGCGAGGGGTGGCAAACGGCTCCTCGTCGGGCCACACCCGGCGAATGATCTCCATGCCGGGGTCGTGACCTGTTGACTGGGCGACGACCAGACGACCGCCGGGCCCGAGGGCCCTGGCCAGCGGGCCAAGGACCATCTTCACCTTGGTCTCGGCCGGGGTGCGACAGCGGTAGGGCTGGGCGGCCAGCACCAGGTCGTAGTCGCCGACCGAATCGGGTCGGTCTTGGCGGGGGATCACGTCGTTGAGGGCGAAGGCTTGGTCGGCCCGGTAGAGCACGACCACCGATGGGATGGCGTAGGTGGGATTGCCGGTCTTGGGGCTCGAAATCGTCTGCCAGCCGGCGGTCAGCACGTGGTCAAGGGCATCGATCTGCTGGGCGAACTCATGGGCGGTGCTCCCGGTCAAGGGAATGTTCCACCAACGCATCTTGGCGCGGTCGGCGGGGTCGGACGGGTTGAGCCACGGTGCCTCGGAATACTTCATGTTGGTCAGGGCGACGACGGTCGGCGCGTGTTCCGCGAGTCGGTCGGGAAGCTGCGACAACGTCAGGCGGGTGTCCTCCATGCTGATCTCCTTGCCTACGGCGAGGAACGGCACGGTGGGGAGTTGGCGGTGGAGATGGCGTAGCACGCTGCCGAGGACGACCCCGTTGCCGGTTCCGGCGTCGAAGATCCGCAAGGCCGGCGGTCTCGGGGCGAGGTGCTCGAGCTCCCGGCCGATGCGGGCCGCGACTTCGGCCTTTTCGCTCGTGGTCGTCACGAACAACAGGTACTTCTCGCGGTTGTCGAAGAAGCGAAATGGCTCGGCGGGTGTGCTGTCTGCCTCGGCCTCGACGGCGGTCTTCGTGGTCGTCACGGTCATCCCCTTGCGTAGCTTCCTGGCCGACAGTACGTGCTCGGGTCGGCGGGTTGCCCGTGGTGGTTCGCCCCTGGGGAACGGGTCGGGGAGGACGACTATCCCTTGAGCATCGCCCGAATGCCGAGCCCCATGATGAACAAGCCGCCGCCTCCGTAGAGCAAGTACAGCTTGTGGCGCAGCTGCTGGCGATATGAGTACAGGATCGTGACGGCAATGATCGCCACGAAGCCGTAGAACATATGGAACTTCGGGGCGGTGATCTTGTGCTTCGAAACCAGCAGCACACCCAGAATGACCTGCACAAACACCGCACACTGGGTAACGGTGACGAACCACCACAGGGCCCGCGACCGAACCAACGGCCACTTGTGGGCGGCGAGCGCCCACAACCCGGCCAGACCATTGCCGATGATGACGAACCACGCCCACGCCTTGTGGATGTCGAGAGTGAGCAGGGCAGTCAGGGGAGTCTCCGAGGGCGGGTGGATAGGTACCGGCCGCCCATCGTATGGGGTCGATCGGCGATGACGGCGATTAGCTCGCCTGGGCGAGGGCGGCGGCCTGTTGAACCTGCGCTTCGCTGTATGCCTCGGCCGCGGCATCGACGAGGTCGGAGATCTCGTCGTCGGAGAACCCCGCCAGTCGGCGGAAGTTGCGGGCGAGATGGACCGGGTTCTCGGCGTTCTCACCACGGAAACCACCGAAGCTGAACAGTTTGTCGACGGCGCGCTGGAATTCAAGGGCTTGGCGTTGGCGCTCGGGATCGTTGACGGTGATCTTGCGAAGCCAGTCGGACCCCATCTTCACGTGAGTGACTTCGTCGGCGAGCATCCAGTCCTCGGCGAACCGCAATGTCGGGTCACCGAAGTAGGAGCCCAGATCCTTCATCGTCGTGAACACGTCGATGGCCAGACCTTCAAGGGCCCGATTGACGCCGGTGAGCCGCAACACCGGGTCGGCATTGCAGGCCGCCTCGAACAACAGGACCTGTTCGCCGAACTCACCGATCTCGGAGCCCATATGGTCGCCGAGCTTGCAGGAGATCTCGACGTGCCGGGCCTCGTCCCAACACTGCCGGGCCATATCGAGCTTCAAGGCGAAAGGAGCCTCGTCGCGGCCCTCGCCGGTATCGAAGTCCCAGCAGGTGCGGCCGGCACCTTCGAGTGCCTGAATCTCGCCGACGAAGATGCCGTGCATCAGCCCGCGGGCGTTGTCGGAGGCCTGCGCGTATTCTGGACTGAGCCCGTTGCGCTGCGCCGATGGGTTGAGATTTCGGGGGTCGAAAACGGTGTCCTCGACGCGAATGCGGGAGAAGCGGGCGTCGCGTGCCAACTCCTCGACCGGCAGCATCTTCTTCATGCCCGACCTCGCTCTCTCATCGACCCGGTAGGCCGTGGTGGATCGAGCGTACCCGCCGGGGGAGACGGGCCCGGCGTTGTGCTACTCCCCGCAGCCCTCTCCACCGGTGATCGTGGTCACGATGCCGGCGTCGGACGTGTCGGTCAAGGTGCCGCCGAGCCCGGCGGTCCCGATCGCGAAGGCCGCCGTGCCGAGCAGCTCGTCATCGAAGACGGCCGCGTCGGGGTGGGCGGCGCGAATTGCCGCCACGGTCGAACCGAGTCCGATGCCGGAGTCGGTGACGAGCCCAGAGGGCTTGGCGTCGGGACCGTAGACATAGTGGAACAGGTGGCGCTGCCCCGACACGATGAGGGTCTCATCGGCGAAGAGCGTCAGCAAACCGTCCCATGTGACGCCCCGGACTTCGTCGCCCGGACAGACTCCGAACGGCGAATCGAACGCTGCGACCCAGCCGGAGTCGGCCGTTGGCGGGCCCAGGATGGCGCTGAGCTGGGCAATCGCCGGGTCGGCCGCCACGCCGAAGGGGAGATCGCCGAGTCCTCCGGGGCGGAGAAACAACGATGCGGGGCTGGCGATGGTCACAGTGGTAGCCGGCGTGGTGGGCGGCTCGGTGACGACCGTCGGGGGAGCAGTTGGCGGCGTCGTTTCCGGGGCGACGGTCGTCGGCGGAATCGTGGTCGGCGCGACCGTGGTCGACGGGGGCGCGCTCGGGGCGGGATTGACGGCCCGCTCCGCGGTCGTATCGGCCGCGCATGCCCCCAATGTCAGCGCGACGAGCACCGTCGCGGCCGCTTGGAAGGAAGGACGAGTTCGGCGCATGAATCACATTCTGGTCGATCCGGCGACCGGGTGTGGTCTTTGGGTTGTGACGCACGACCCTGCCCGTCGCAGACTAACGAATGAGGGTGTCGGCCTCGTGTCCGCCTTCGACCAGGGAGATCCATCGGACTCCGCCGTGGCCGGCGCCGCCGGTGCCCGTCTCGATGCCTGTCTCGACGTCGGTATCGATGATTGTCACCGAGCAGTTGTCGAGGCTGCGGATGACCAGCTCGTCACGGCCCAACGCCGCTCCGACGAGCACGTTGATGGCGACGAAGTGCGAGAACACGACGGTGTCGCCCGGGAACGCGGCAACGGTGGCCACGACCATCTCGCGATACGCGGTGTAGCGCGGCCCGAGATCGGCCCAGGTGCCCGTCATCGCCGTTCTCAGCCAACCGACCCGGTCGTGCATCGCGACGCCGTCAGGCGAAGGAATCTCGGCCACCAGCGGCTCGATCCGAACCTCGGTGTTCCACTTGCTCGCCAGCGGTGCCGCGGTCTGTCGGCATCGCAGCAGTGGACTGGTGACAATCGGCAAGGGGCCGAGAGCGGCGAGTTGCTCGGCCGCGGCGGCGGCCTGGGCGCGTCCGAGGTCGTCAAGGTCGGGATCGGGGTCGACGTCCCATCCTGCGGCCGCCCGACCGTGGCGGACCAGATAGATCCGCGGCATCAGGGAACGATTGCGGGGCGCAGTGACGAGGTCATTCCTCGAACAGCCAGCCGGTGCGCGGTCCGTTGCCGGCGGCAACGCCCCGCTCGATGAACCACTCGGTACCGAACGACATCGTGAACACGTCGTCGGGCATCTGCAGGAAGAATGAGGTGTCGGTGATCTGGCTGGTATGCGCCCGGATCGACGCCCGCTTGTTGGTGATGTACCCGGTGACGTCGATGGCGAGGGTGATCTCGTGCTCCTCCATCCCCATCGGGTTGCCGTCATCGGCAGGGCCGTCGATATCGAACTCGTCGTCCCCGTCGCCGCCGATCGGCATGCCCATCTCCTTGGCGGCCTGTACCAAGCGGCGGATCGCATTACGGTTCATCGTCGCCTCGAACACCCTGGGGGTGCCGGCGAGTTCCGCGGCGCGGTGGCCGACGCGATGGACCTGGATGTGATCGGGATGGCCGTAGTTGCCGTGCCAGTCGTAGACGGTGACGATGTCGCAACTCTCCTCTCGCAGGACGGCGGCAAGTCGTTCGGCGGCCTCGTCGAGCGGCGCCTGGAGGAACGAACCGGGGTTGCTGTTCTGCTCCCAACCGGTCATTCCGGAGTCTTCGTAACCCAGCCACACGACTCGGGCGATGCCAAGCGCATCGGCCGATGCCATGACCTCGTCGCGGCGGCGTTCGAGCAGGGTCTGGCCGCGGAGGTCGTCGGGGGATTCCCCCCATTCGCCGTTGGTAGCAAGGACCAGTACGACCCGGTGGCCTTCGGCCGCGGCCCGGGCGATGGTGCCGCCGGTCGAGATCGCCTCATCGTCGGGATGGGCGTGGAAACACACGAGGGTTCCCATCAGGCTCCGGCCTGACGAGCGGCGCCGGAGGACTCGAGGGCGGCAATCCGCTCAGCCTGGAGTCCCCAATCGGCGAGTACATCGCGGGTGTGCTGCCCGGCGTGGGCCGGTGGCGAACCAAGCGTGGGCGTCGTGCGGGAAAAGCGCGGCGCGGGGGCCGGCTGGGTCGCGCCGGCATGCTCCACGAAGGTCTCTCGGGCGATGTTGTGCGGGTGGGAGGCGGCCTCGGTCATCGTCAACACCGGGGCGAAGCAGACGTCGGTCATCTCCATCAGCGCGCACCACTCGTCGTGGGTCTTGGTGGCAAAGAGGCTGCTCAGTCTGTCTTTCAGATGGGGCCATTGCCCCTTGTCGTTCTGCTGGGCGAACTCGGCATCGTCGGCCAAGCCGGTGAGGCGCAACAACTCGGCATAGAACTGCGGCTCGATCGAGCCGATCGAAATGTACTGATCGTCCGAGCACCGATAGACGTCGTAGAAGTGAGCCCCCGTATCGAGCAGGTTGGTGCCGCGGGCATTCTGATCGAACGCCCCAATGGCGCTGAACGACCAGAAGAACGTCATCAAAGTGGCGGTGCCATCGACCATCGCCGCGTCCACAACCTGCCCAAGGCCTGACTTCTGGGCTTCGAGGAGTGCACACACGACGCCGTAGGCGAGGAACATGCCGCCGCCGCCGAAATCGCCGACCATGTTCAACGGCGGCACCGGACCTTCACCGGCTCGACCGAAGTGAGCGAGCGCCCCGGCGAGGGAGATGTAGTTGATGTCGTGGCCGGCGGCGTGGGCGTAGGGGCCGTCCTGCCCCCAACCGGTCATCCGTCCGAAGACGAGCTTCGGGTTGCGGGCGAGGCACACATCGGGCCCCACGCCGAGTCGTTCCATGACCCCGGGCCGGAAGCCTTCGATGATCGCGTCGGCCGATTCGACCAGTGTGAGCAGGGTCTCGACTCCATCGGGGTGTTTCAGGTCGAGGGCTACGTTGCGTCGGCCCCGTTGGAGCACATCGAAGTACGGAGTATCGGGGGCGGGACCGCGCACGGCCTGGGCACGCTCCACCCGGATCACCTCGGCCCCCATGTCTGCGAGCATCATGGCGGCGAACGGGCCGGGCCCGATGCCGGCGATCTCGATGATCTTGTACCCAGAGAGCGGACCTGTCATGGCCCGATTCTGCCTCAGTGGCGGGTATGGGAACGGATCGCGTCGATGATCGTCGGCACGAGCGGCTCGGGAAAGTCGTGGCCCATGTCGGCCATCAACAAGAGGTTGGCCCCCTCGATCAACTCGGCGGTGCGCACTCCGCCCGACGGTGCGATCAGTTTGTCGTCGCGGCCGTGGATGACCAGCGTGGGTGTCTGGAGGGTCTTGAGTCGATCGCTGCGGCGTCCACTGGCGTAGATCGCCGCCATCTGCCGGGGCGCGCCGTCGGGACAATACGAGCGGTCGTAGCTGGCGGCCGCTTGCGACCGGGCCTCGTCGGCGTCGAAGTACTTCGGCGACGACCACACCCCCCAGCTGATTGATGAGGCGATGTAAGCGTCGCGGCTCGGCGACGGCGGCGAGAACAACACGGCCATCGCTTCGGGGGTTGGCTGGCCGACGTCGGGGTCGCCCGGCTGCGACATGATCGAGGTGAGGCTGAGCGTGCGACCAGGATGTTCGATGGCGAAGGTCTGGGCGATCATGCCCCCCATCGACGCTCCGACGATGTGGGCTCGTTCGATACCGAGATGGTTCAGCAGCCCGGCGGCATCGGCGGCCATGTCCGACAGCGTGTACGGCACTTCAGGCGGCTCGTGCTCGGCCAGCGCGGCGGTGATGACGGCCATCACATCGACCTCGACGCCGTCGAACCTGGTGGACAGGCCGCAGTCTCGGTTGTCGAAGCGAATGACGAACCGATCGGTGGCGAGGCCGCGGCACAGCGAATCGGGCCAGGCGGTCATCTGGGCGGTGAGGCCCATGATCAACAACACCACCGGGTGATCGGGGGAACCGAACGTCTCGAACTCGATTTCGATCCCGGTGGGCAGCAAGGCCTTCGTCATCGGCAGAGTCTCGTCGCCGAGTCGAGGCCCGATCGAACCGGCGGTCGCGTGGTGCAGGCGGAAGCCGAATCCTCAGCATCGTGGTCGATGGCGCAACGTGCGACGTTGCGGCACGTTTAGTGACCGGCTGGTGCGACCGCCCAACACGCGATGCCTGTTTCAGACACGGAAACGAGTGTCGGGTCGCTCTCGCGGCACTTGTCGTGGGCGATCGGGCAGCGGGGGGCGAAGGCACACCCGGCGGGGCGACCACCGAGCAACAGGGGCGGGACGCCGGCGATGGCCGCCAGTCGTTGGTGGCCGGGCCGATCAAGCCGGGGGATGGCCCCCAAGAGGAGTTGCGTGTATGGGTGCCGCGGTTGGCGAAACACCACACGGGTTGGGCCGTGTTCGACCACGCGGCCGGCGTACATCACGGCGATCTCGTCAGCCCGATTTGCGACAATGCCCAGGTCGTGGGTGATCAGCAGAACGCCTAGGCCGCGATCGGCCCGCAGTTGGTCGAGCAGGTCGAGGATCTGGGCCTGCACCGTGACGTCGAGGGCGCTGGTCGGTTCGTCGGCGATGAGGATGTCGGGATCGCACGACAACGCGATGGCGATGGCCACTCGCTGGCGCATGCCCCCCGACAGTTCGTGAGGATACGACCGCAGCCGCCGCACGCCGTCGGGGATGCCCACCACCTGCAGCAATTCGAGGGCGTGAGTCCGCGCCTCGGCTCTGCTGAGGCCCAGGTGCGCCCGCATTGGTTCGGTCAGTTGGCGACCGATGCGTTGCACCGGGTCGAGGCTGGTCATCGGGTCTTGGAAGACCATGGCAACGCGCCGGCCCCGCACCCGCGCCAGCGACGGTTCGTCGAGGGTACGCAGGTCGACGTCGCCGAGCATGATTCGTCCGCTCGACGCACGCGACAGCGGAGTGTTGATCACTCCGAGCGCGCTGCGGGCCAGCATTGTCTTGCCGGAACCACTCTCGCCGACCAGGGCGACCAGTCGCCCCGGGGCGATGGTCAGATCGACCCCATCGACGGCGTGGACGTCGCCGAACGGGGTGTCGAGCAAGGTGCGTACGTCGTGGAAGGCCAGGGTTCGCCGGGCCCCAGGAACCACGCTCGTCTCGACCAGGCGGACGCCGGCTGATCGGGCCGCGGCTTTGGCCTTCGGGGGTCGTCCGCCGAACAACCAGCGTTGCTGCCACCGTTCGGCCACGGTGTTGAGCGCGAGCACGGTGGCGACGATGACGCCCGAGGGGATGAGCGCCAGATGCGGTGATCGATCGACGCGCTCCTGCCCGGAGGCGATCAGCTTCCCCCATGTCACGTAGCGATCGGGGAGCCCGGCGCCGAAGAACGACAAGGCACCCTCGATGGCGATGATGATGCCCATCACCAAGAGCCCGTACGAGATGATCGGAACGGCCACATTCGGCAGGAGTTCGCGCCGGATGACTCGGCGGTGTTTGGCGCCGAACATGCGTGAGGCGAGTACGAAGTCGCGTTCGGCCAGCGGCAACGTGGTCGCCCGAGTGATGCGGGCGAACACCGGGGTGATCAGGATGCCGAGCATCAGCACTACGGTGCGCAGGCTTTGACCCCAGATCAGCGAGGCGACACTGGCGGCCGCGAAGGCCGGAAACGCGGAGATCGCGTCAAGGCCGATCACCGCAATCCGGTCGGTCGGGCCGCGCATGTAGCCGGCGGTGATTCCGATCGCCGAGCCGAGGAGCAAGCTGATGATGCCGGCTAACAGCCCGACGAGGAGGGACATCCGCGATCCGTCGATCACCCTGATGAGCATGTCGACCCCGCGCGAGTCGGTGCCGAAGGGATGTCCCCACGACGGGGCGGCGCGGATGTTGCGCAGGTTCTGGCGTCGTTCGACCGGCAGCCACGGGGCGACAATCGCTGCCAGCGAGACCAGGGTCAGCCAGCCCACCGCGAGCATGCCCCCCGGTCCGAGCTCGCGCAGCACCGCCAGACGCTTTCTCATGCGGCTCGTCCGGCGAGTCGCACCCGAGGGTCGAGTAGTGCCAGCGCAACGTCGGCGACCAGGTTGACGATCACATAGACAAGGGCGACGGTCAACATTGCGCCTTGGACCTTGACGACGTCACGGGTCTGGATGGCCCGGGTGAGGAACTGTCCGAGCCCGGGGACCGAGAACAGTCCCTCGGCGATCACCGAACTCCCCAGCAGGTAGGCCGTGTTCTGCCCGACGACCGAGATCAGCGTCATCGAACTCGGCCGCAGGGCTCGCCCGAGGAGCACCCGACGCGACGACAGTCCCATGGCCCGGGCGAAGGTGATGTGATCGGATCGCAGCGTTTGCACCAGGTCGCTGCGCAGCACCCGGTAGTAGATGCCCGACAGCGGGATCGCCAGAGTGAGCACGGGCAGCGTGAGGGCGCGCAGGTTGCCCAGGGGGCTGTCACCGAAGGTGCGGTAGTCGGCGACCGGGAACCACTTCAGCTTCTGGGCGAAGACGATCAGCAGGATGATCCCGAAGGCGAATTGCGGGAGGGCGAGAGCAAAGAACGACCCGGTCGACAGCAGTCGGTCGGTACGGCCGTTCTCGCGGCGGGCCGAGACGAGCGCAGTCGACAAGGCAATGCCGATCGCCGTGATCTGGGTGAGGGCGAGCAACTCCAGCGACGTTGGCACCCGCTGGCGCAGTGACACCGACACGATCTCGCCGGTCTGATACGAGACGCCCAGGTCGCCCTGCGCTGCTCGACTGAGCCACGTGCCAAAACGTTCAACAAATGGCTGGTCAAGGCCGAGATCGCGCTCGACGATGGCGATCTTCTCGGGCGTAGCGCTGTCGCCGAGCAGGGTGATTGCCGTGCTGCCGGGGAGCAGGTCGAGGAGCAGATAGGTCGCCAGACAGACGATGAAGACGACGATCAGCACGGAACCCAGCCGTTGGGTCAGCCAGCGGCGACTCATGTCGTGCCTAACACGCGACGCTCGGTGGGTGCCGGATCAGCGCGAAACGGTGCGCGACGGGAAGAAGTAACTCTCGGTGACACCCTGCACCTCGGGCTTGGCGATGATGTAGATCTGGCCGTGCGAGCTGATCTGCACCGGCAGGTCGCGGCGCAGCTCCTGTTGGACTGTGGCGTAGGCGGCCTTGCGTTCGGCGTCGTCGTTGCTCTGGCGCCCGACGTCGAGGGCCGCGTCGACTGTCGGGTTCGAGTAGCCGCCATAGTTGCCCGAGCCGCCGGTGTGGAACAGGTTGTAGGTGACGAAGTCGGGGTCGCCTGACGACGTACCGATGAAGCCGAGAATGTCGTAGTTGCCCGAGAGCACGTCGCCGATGTAGGTGCCGAGATCGGGCACCAGAATCAGCTCGGCCTTGATGCCGACTTCCTCCCAGTAGCCGAGGGTTGCCCGTACCGCATCCTCGAATTCCTGGGTGCCTGCCAGCAGCTTGAAGGTGATGTCGATCGGTTCGCCATACTCGGCGAGTAGGGCCTTGGCGCCCTCTGGATCGAACTTCGGGGTGGTTTCGGGGGCGACCCACCACTCGCTCTCCTTGAAGAACGGGCTGAAGCTGGCATCGGCGAAACCCTGGCCCTGATACGCCTCGGCCAGTGCATCGCGGTCGACTGCCATGCTCATCGCCTGGCGCACCCGGACGTCGTCGAGTGGGGCTTTGCGCAGATTGACGTAGGAGAAGCCGTAGCCGGTCGGCGGCGGGTTGACGATCTGTGCCCCGGCGGCGCGGGCGTCGTTGACGGTCGCCTCGACGATCGACGTGTACGCATCGATCTCGCCGGCCTCGAACGCGGCGACCCGGGCCGCCTCGACCTGGATGAATTTGAACACCAGCTCGTCGAGGGGGGCGGGGTCACCCCAGTAGCCGTCGAAGCGCTTGAGGTTGACCTGATCGCCCGCCGCCCACGTATCGAGCTGGTACGGCCCAGCGCCAACCGGATTGCGCTTGAACGTATCGCCGTTGGCCGCCGCGGTGGGCGACACCATGTACCCGACGACGCTGGCCAGTGCGCTGGGCAGTGCCGTCCACGGTTCGCTGACGGTGAGTTTGACCGTGTGGTCGTCGATGACATCGATGGCGGTGACCGGGAGCAATGTCGAGCTGTTGTACAGCGATGCCTTCTGGCGTTCGAGGTTGAACTTCACCGCCGCGGCATCGAAGGGGGTGCCGTCGTGGAACGTGACTCCTTGGCGGGCGACCAGTGTCCAACTGAGCCGATCGGGCGACTCGGTCAACGACTCGGCTAGGCGGTACTGCAGCTCCTGACCAGGTTCGCTGTCGAGCAGGCGATCGTAGATGGCGGCATAGATCGAGCCGTTGGCCAGGCTGAGCGAGTTGGCCGCGGGGTCGAGCGTTTCGGGTTCGCTGTCAAGGCCAACGGTCACGGTACCGCCCTGGGTTGGCGCAGCTGTCGTGTCGGGGGCGGGGTCGGTCACGTCCGGCGCGGTGGTTTCGGTGGATGGTGTCGCGGCCGATGCGGGCGTCGCGGCTGGGGCCGGTGTCGTGACCGGTGGCGAGTTGGTTGTCGAAACGACGCCTTGCGACGATGACGAGGTCGAGCAAGCTCCGACCGTCGCCATCAGCAGAGCTACCGCAAATCCCTGAAGCTTCCCCATAGGGCCGAGTGTTCCACAGCGTCTCGACAGATCAACGACCGTGAGTGTCGCTCGTCACATCGCGGAAGAAACGGTCCGAGGGTTTTCGGCGGCCGGGCCGTCGCCCGATCGTCGCGATATCGTCGCCGACCATGACGTTGTACGGGGTGCACACGGGTTTGCAGCACTGCTCGGTGGACGATCTGCGCCAGACCTGGCGACGGATCGAGGAACTGGGCTTCGATTGGATCTCGATTTGGGACCACTTCTACGGCGCGACCGGCCAGCCCGACGACGCCGCATGCTGGGAGGCGGTGGCCCTGCACACGGCATTGGCATGCGAAACGAAACGGGTGCGGGTCGGGTCGCTGGTCTACTGCGTTGGCTACCGCCATCCGGCCGTGTTGGCCAAGATGATCACGGCGATCGACCACATCTCCGGAGGGCGGGCCGACATCGGCCTCGGCGCAGGATGGGCGATGGTCGAGTACGCGGCCTACGGCATTCCGTACCCGGCGACCAAGGTGCGTCTCGATCAGTTGGAAGAGGCGATTCAGTGTGTGCGCGGTCTGTTGCGCGACGAGACGACGACCTTCGCCGGGGAGTACTTCCAGCTCACGGAGGCCCGCAACGAGCCGCGGCCCGCACAGCGCGAGCTTCCGATCTGGATCGGCGGCGGCGGCGAGAAGCGCACGATGAAGATCGCCGCCCGTTACGCCGACGCATGGAACGTTCCGTTCATCAGCCCTGACGAGTTCGCTCGCAAGCGCGCCGTATTGCTCGCCCACTGCGATGACGTTGGGCGGGACCCCGCCGAGATCTCGTGCGCGATCAACGTCGGGTTGGCGTGGACGGAAGAGAGCCTGCAGACCCAATTCGGCAAGTTGGCCAACTACGTGCGCCCCGGAACGCTCACCGGGTCCGACGACGAGGTCATCGACCGCATCGGGAGCTATGTCGAGGCTGGGGCCGATCAGATCAACATCGCGCTGCGCGCCCCGTTCGACGTCGAGGCGCTCGAACGGCTCGCTCCGATCCTCGGTCTGCAGGCGCAATGATTCATACCGCTCGCGCCCCGGGACGCGTCAACATCATCGGGGATCACACCGACTACACCGGCGGCCTGGTGTTGCCGATGGCGATCGACCGCTGGACCGACATCCGTTTCACCGCACTCGACGGTGCCGTCAACGTTCGATCCGAGGAGCTTCCCGGCGAGGTCGAGTTCCCGTTGCCCGTGGCCGTTCCCCAGCAGGTGGAGCCGTCGTGGGGTCGCTACATCGCCGCAGTGGCCGCGGAAATGGCTGCTCAGCAGGGATTTCGCGGTTCTGTGTCGACCACGATTCCAGTCGGAGCCGGGCTGTCGTCGAGCGCCGCGCTCGAGGTCGCCGCGGGGTTGGCGCTCGGCTATGAGGGTGGTCCGGTGGAGTTGGCCCAGCTCTGTCGCCGGGCGGAGTTGGTGGCCAGTGGGGTGCCGTGCGGGATCATGGACCAGTTGGTGATCGCCGGAGCCGTCGAAGGTCACGCGCTGATGATCGACTGCTCGTCGTACGAGATGATTCCGGTGGCGTTGCCCGAAGGCATCGAGATCGTCGTCGAATTTGTGGCCCACCGCACCTTGAAAGGCTCCGAATACGCCGATCGCGTCGCCGAATGTTCCGCCGCTGAAGCCGTCATTGGATCGCTGGCGCTGGCCCACATCGACGACGTCGAGGCGATCACCGACCCGGTGGTTCGCCGCCGGGCCCGCCACGTGATCAGCGAGAACTCACGCGTCCGGGAGTTCGCCGCGGCCCTGGCTGCTGGCGATTTGAGGGCGGCGGGGGAGTTGATGGTCGCCAGCCATCGCAGCCTGGCCACCGACTTCGCCACGTCCACCCCCGTGATGGACGCGGCGGTCGACGAGTTGATGGCTATCCCTGGCGTCTACGGCGCGCGGATGACCGGCGGAGGCTTTGGCGGTTGCACGGTGGCGATGGCCGAGATCGGGGTGCTCCAACGGGGCTGGGTCGTCCGCCCGGTGCGCGGTGCGCACATCGTCGACCACGTCATCGAAGGGACCAAGTGATGCTCCACCTGATCACCGAGTCGGAGTGGGCCGCAGTCCAGCTCACCGGGTGGATCGCCCCGCCGTCGCTGGAGTCTGAGGGCTTCGTCCACTGCACCGACGGCGACGGGATGATGCTCGGGGTCGCCAACCGGTTCTACCGCGCCATCAACGAACCGGTGTATGCCCTGACGATCGACGAATCGATGCTGTCGGCCCCGGTGGTGCGTGAACCGCCGGCCCATCCCGATGGTCGGCCGACCCAGCCCGGCGAGCCGTTGTTTCCGCACGTCTATGGTCCCATCGAGATCGCCGCGGTGGTCGATCGTCGGCGGTTGATCCGCGACGTGACGGGCGATCACGGGTACGTGGGGTACGGCGAAGTCTGAGTCACCGGGTCACGTCGGCGCGAGAGCGTACGATGCCAGGCGTGTCGAGCGGCCCCATCACCCTGCGGGAACTGGCCGCCATCGACGTCGGCAGGCTCAAGGGGGTTGGTGACAAGAAGCGTCAGTCGCTCGGCGACTTCGGAATCAACACAGTCCTCGACCTGATCACCACCTACCCGCGTCGATGGGTCGACCGCGGCAACGAGGCCCGAGTCAGCGACCTGGTACCCGGGCAGGAAGCGCTGGTGTTGGTGCAGGTCCGCTCGGTGCAGAAGAAGACCACCCGCACCCGCAAGACGATGATCACCGCCCTGGTCGGTGATGGTTCGGGACGGATCAGCGTGGTGTTCTTCAACCAGCCGTGGCGCGAGCGACAGCTGTCGACCGACGCAGTGGTCGCGCTGTATGGCAAGCCCGAGATGTATCGCGGCGGCCTGCAGATGACCAACCCGGTGGTCGACCTGATCGGCGACCGCACCGGCAAGATCGTGCCGATCTATCCGCAGAGCGAAAAGGTGCAGCTGACCACGTGGGAGATGGCCGGCTGGGTCGAGAACGCGTTGGAGCGTTGCCGGGCCCGGGGCATCGCCGACCCGGTTCCCCAGGCCATTCGCGACCGCTTTGCGTTGGCCGAGCGGGCCGAGTCGCTGTTCGGGATCCACCTCCCTGAGTCGATGGGGCAAAAGGAAAAGGCTCGCCGCCGCCTCGCGTTCGACGAGTTGTTTCGCGTGCAGTTGGTGTTGGTCGGCCGCAAGCGAGCGTATGAGGCTGAGGCCCGCGGCATCCGCCACACCGTCGACGGCGACCTCGTCCACCGGTTCCACGCCGCGTTGCCCTTTCCGTTGACCACGGCACAGCAGCGCACGATCGCCGAGATCGGCGGTGATCTCGCCGGTCCTCATCCGATGCACCGTCTGTTGCAGGGCGATGTCGGCGCGGGTAAGACGGTCGTTGCGGTGTCGGCGCTGCTCGTTGCCATCCAGGGCGGTCATCAAGGGGCGTTGATGGCGCCGACCGAAGTCCTCGCCGAGCAGCACGCCGCAAGCATCCGCCAGATGCTTGACGGGCTCGTGGTCACCGATGCCAACAACCTCTTCGGCCAGCGTCCGCTGCGGATCGAGTTGTTGACCAACCGCATCACCGGCGTCGATCGCCGAGAGGTGCTTGCCGGCCTTGCCGACGGCACCGTCGACCTGGCGATCGGCACCCACGCCCTGATTCAGGATGCCGTGAGGTTCCACAGCCTTGGTGTCGTGGTCATCGACGAGCAGCACCGCTTCGGCGTCGAACAGCGCGCCGCATTGCGCACCAAAGGCGAGACCGACCACCCCGACGGAGGAGTGGCCGACGTGCTGGTGATGACCGCCACGCCGATCCCGCGGACGGCGGCGATGACGGTCTACGGCGATCTCGACGTCAGCGTGCTCGATGAGCTGCCGCCGGGCCGCACGCCGATCGTGACGAAGTGGGCGAACGGCCCCGACCAGGAGGACGCCGCCTGGTCCACCGTGGTCGCGGAGGTTCGCGGAGGGAGGCAGGCGTATGTGGTCTGCCCGCTGATCGAGGAGAGCGAGAAACTCGAGGTCGCCTCGGCTGAGGAGACCTTCGAACGGCTGTCGGGCGGCGAGCTGTATGGCCTGCGACTCGGCCTGCTCCACGGCCGGATGCACCCGAGCGAGAAGGACGCGGTGATGAGCGCCTTTCGTCCGCGGCGAACTCGACGTGTTGGTCGCCACGACGGTGATTGAGGTCGGCGTCGATGTGCCCAACGCGACGGTGATGGTGATCGTCGACGCCGACCGCTTCGGCATCGCCCAGCTCCATCAGCTGCGCGGTCGCGTCGGGCGGGGCAAGCACGCGTCGACCTGCTGGCTGGTCACCTCGGGCAAGCAGGCTCCCGACGGCTCGCTGGAATCGAACCCCCGCATCGAGGCCCTCGTCGCCACCACCGACGGTTTCGAACTCGCCGAAGTCGACCTCGATCTGCGCGGCGAAGGCACGCTGATGAACACCGCCCAAAAGGGCCGCAGCGACCTGAAACTCGCCTCGCTTCGTCGCGACCGCGAACTCGTGCGCCTGGCCCGCGAGGCCGCCTTCGACGTCATCGACGCCGACCTGAAACTGGCCAACCACCGCGATCTCCACGATGAGCTGGAACTCTTTCTCTCCGCTCAAGACGAAGAGTTCCTCTTCAAAAGCTGACCGCTCCGGGTCGCCGGATGGTGGGCGACGTTACGTATCCGCCTGATGCGTGGAGTCAGACGGTGTTGGCAAAGCGACACTGGTGTCGCCGTGAAAACAGCATTGGTATGGTTGTGAAAACAGCATCGGTGCCACCTTCGCCAGGAGGGCGGCGACCGGGAAGTCGACCTGCTGCTGGAGTCGCCCGACGGCCGACTCGTTGCGATCGAGGTGAAGGCGGGTTCCGCTCCCGACCGTTCCGATGCCCGGCACCTCATCTGGCTGCGCGATCAACTCGGCGATCAACTCGTGTGTGGAGTCGTCTTTCACACTGGCCAACAGCCGTTCAAGATCGACGAACGCATCCACGCGCTGCCGATCTCCGCGATCTGGAGCCCCTGAGTCGAGCCCTCGGTTGCCAGTTGCTACGGAATCCCCACCGCCACCTCGATTGCCAGTTGAACTCGCGGGGTCCGGGTTGCGCTGACTTGACCGGCGGGTCAAGATTTACGACATGGATCTGACATACCCTGCCGATGCCGAAGCCTTCCGAGGCGAGATCCGCGACTGGCTGGTCTCGAATCTGCCCGCTGGTTGGTTCGATAACGGCTTCGAGATGACCTCCGAAGAGCGCAAGGCCTTCAACGAGGGCTGGCCGGCAACGTTGTTCGACGGCGGGTGGATCTGCGCGACTTGGCCGACGGAGTACGGTGGCAAGGGCCTGACGACGATGCAGGGGGTCGTGCTCGCCGAGGAGTTCGCCAAGGCCAAGGCCCCGCTGCGCGCCGACTTCTTCGGCGACACGTTGGTCGGCCCGACCATCCTGCAATGGGGGACCGAGGAGCAGAAGCGAGAGTTCCTCCCCAAGATCCTCAAGGGCGAAATGTCGTGGTGTCAAGGCTTTTCCGAGCCGAACTCGGGCTCTGACCTGGCGTCATTGAAGACCACCGCGATCCTCGACGGTGACGAGTGGATCATCAACGGCCAGAAGGTGTGGACGACCCAGGGCCACCACGCCGACTACTGCTTCCTGCTCACCCGCACCGACCCCGATGCCCCGAAGCACAAGGGCATCTCGTACCTACTGGTCCCGATGCGTCAGCCCGGCGTCGAGGTGCGCGGCATCGTGCAGCCCGACGGCACCGCGGAGTTCTGCGAGGTGTTCTTCGACAACGCCCGTTGCCCCAAGGACAACGTCGTCGGGGGCATCAACGATGGCTGGAAAGTAGCCAACTCGACCCTCGGGTTCGAGCGGGGGATGAGCGCGACTACGGGCTACCGCCGCTTCGAGGAGGAGTTCCGCCTCCTCGCCGAACAGGCCACGGCCAACGGGGCGATCGACGACCCGAACGTGCGTCAGCGCCTGGTGCGGTTTTACTCCAAGATCCAGATCCTGCGGGTCCACGGCCTGCGGTCGCTCAGCGCCACGGTCTCGGGGCGTAAGGACCCATCGGTAGCCGCGCTCGGAGCGATGAACAAGATGTTTTGGTCGGAGATGCACAAAGAGGCGATGGAACTCGCCCTCGACATCTACGGCGCGTCGTCGATGTTGGTCGATACCGGCCCCGCCGCCGGATCGTGGCCTGGCTCGGGCCGCGACAAGCGTCGCGAGGGCTACCCGGTGAGCCCGATGATGTCGGCGTTCTTCTTCAGCCGTTCCGAGACCATCTGGGGCGGCACCAGCCAAATCCAACGCAACATCGTCGGCGAACGAGTCCTGGGCCTTCCTAAAGAGCCGAGCTGATCCCTCGCTGATGTGCTGCCATTGGTGATGGTCTTCTCCTACCAGTGCGGGGCCGCTGTCGAATTTCTCGATAGATGACTCGACTCCGATGGTGTCTGATTTCCGCTAGGTGGTCGGCGTGCGGCATGGCAGGATGCGTTGGTGCAGCCAGGTCGGGTACTCGACGAGGAGCAGTGCCACACGGCCTGTGAGAGTCGCGATGCCCGGTTCGATGGCTGGTTTTTCGTTGGGGTGACGACCACGAAGATCTACTGCCGCCCGAGTTGTCCGGCGCGACCCAAGCGGGAGAACAAGCGGTTCTTCACGACGGCTGCAGCCGCCCAGCAGGCCGGGTTCCGGGCGTGCCGTCGCTGCCGGCCCGACTCAGCTCCTGGTTCGCCGGAGTGGAATACGCGGGCCGATCTCGCTGGCCGGGCGATGCGCCTGATCGGCGATGGCATCGTCGATCGCGAGGGCGTGTCGGGATTGGCCACCCGGCTGAACTACAGCGAGCGGCATCTCAACCGGCAGCTCGTCGCCGAACTCGGCGTCGGCCCGCTGGCCCTCGCCCGAGCCCAACGGGCCCACAACGCCCGGGTGTTGATCGAAACGACCGAGATCGCCTTCACGAACGTCGCCTTCGCCGCCGGGTTCGCCAGCATCCGCCAGTTCAACGACACGATCCGCGCCGTCTTCGCCCAATCTCCTACCGAGATGCGGGCGACGGCCGTACGCGAGCGGGCTCTCGGCCGACGCGACACGCCATCGGCCGCCACGCTCGACCTGCGCCTGGCGTACCGCCAACCGTTTGCCGCGACGGAGATCTTCGCGTTCCTCGGTTTGCGGGCCGTGCCGGGCGTCGAGACGTGGGATGGCCTCACCTACCAGCGGGTTCTCGACCTGCCACACGGCTGGGGAATCGTGGCGCTGACGCCCGGCGACGGGTATGTCCGCTGTCAACTCGATGTCGAGGACTGGCGCGATGTGGGCGCCGGCGTCTATCGCAGCCGGGAGCTGCTCGATCTCGACACCGACCCGGCGGCGATCGACGACACGCTACGCCACGACCCGGCTCTTGCCCCGCTGATCGCCCGCCGACCGGGTTTGCGTTCGCCGGGTCATGTCGACGGGGCCGAGTTGGCGATACGGGCCCTGCTCGGCCAGCAGATCACCGTGGTCGCCGCCCGCACGATGGCCGCCCGTCTCGTCGCCGCCGTCGGCCGGCCGCTCGACCACCCACGACCCGGGCTCACCCATCGGTTCCCCCGTCCCGACGACATCTTGCAACTTGGCGATCGGCCGATCTCCGGCCCAGTCGCTCGGGCCACGACGTTGGTCACGCTGTGCCGCGCCCTGGCCGCCGGTGACGTCGCGGTCGATGCAGGTGGCGATCGCGACGAGGTACGGGCCAAACTGATGGCGTTGAAAGGCATCGGCCCGTGGACGGCCGGATACATCTCGATGCGGGCGTTGCGCGACCCCGACGTCTTCCTGCCCACTGATATCGGCGTCAAACACGGGCTCAGCCACGCCGGGATCACCACCGATCTCGACGCCCGTGGCACCTCCTGGCGGCCGTGGCGGTCCTACGTGGTCCATCACCTGTGGGCGAGTCTGTGAGGCCTGAATCAACGATGAGGTACGCGGCATGTTGACCTGCACGATGATCGAGTCCCCGGTGGGTGAACTGACTCTTGTTGCCGCCGACCAGGGACTTCGCGCCTTGTTGTGGCCGATGGAGCTGGAACGGGAGCTGCGCGCTGCTGTCGGAGTTCGCCCCGATGACGTGTTGTGGGTCGACGCCGCCGAGCTCAGCTCGACCGCTCAGCCGATCCTCACCCAGACCGTACGCGAGCTCCATGAATACTTTGCCGGCGACCGTCAGACGTTCGACGTTCCCCTCGATCCGGTCGGCACGCCGTTTCAACAGAGGGCCTGGATGGCGCTGCGCCAGATTCCCTACGGCACCACCGTCAGCTACGGCGAGCAGGCCCGACGCCTCGGTGACGTGAAGATGGCCCGCGCCGTGGGGGCGGCCAACGGACGAAATCCGATCAGCATCATCGTCCCGTGTCACCGGGTGATCGGCTCGACCGGCAAACTGACCGGCTTCGGGGGCGGCCTCGGCAAGAAGGACTGGCTGCTGCGCCACGAGTCCAACGCCCTGTTCCCGATGTGATGCCGCTGGCTTCAGGCTCTGCGGTCTCCCGCCGCCGATCGGTGTCGGCTAACTTGCCGCGTTGGTGGACAGTACCCGGGTTCCGATGTTGGTGACGCAGCTACATCCGCTGCCGGGTATCGGGCACCCATCGACCGGAATGCCGGCCGGATGCTGTGCCATCACCGCGGCGGTGTTCGGCGACTCCGTCCGGGCAATCACCGCGGAACGCGACGGCACGGTGCGCGAGTGGGATATCGACAGCGGTCGCGAGAGCAGGGTCCTCGGCTACGACTGCGGCCCGATCAACGACGTGGTCACGATGGCCATCAGCGGAGAGCCGACAATCGTGGCGTCGGGCCTGGATGGCGTTCGTTTCTGGTCGGCGATCAGCGGTGCGCCCCAGAGCCGGCCGCCGGGCGCCTACGCCGGCAAACTCACGTCGGCCCACGTCGTGCGGATGGGTGACGGCTGCGACGCCTTGCTACTCGGCGACCAGTTCGGGGCGATCGAGTACTGGCCGAATGCCTCGATGCTGGCATGGCGGGTGCTGATGGGCATCGGCGGGACGCCTCCGCTCTGGGCGCTCGGGGGCGCGGTCGACCGGGCCGGGCCGTTGGGCGTCGCCTGTATCGAGGGCCGTCTGCAATCGGTCGACCTCCTCCGCGGCCGGATCACCCGGGACATCGCCATCGAGGGTGGTGTCAGCCTGGGGATGGCGTCATTCCGAACCGCGGCCGCCGACTATGTCGCGTTAATCGTCGGGACCGACGTGGTGATCGCCGACCCGATTCATGGGACGATCGAGTTCCGCTGGTCGGCCGGGCCAAGTCCGTTGCGTCGGATCTCCTTGATGCCATCGCACGGCCGAATCCTGCTGGCGACGATCAGCTACGACGGAACCGTGGGGATCTGGAGTCCCCAGGGAGAACTTGTCGCCGGGGCCCGGCTCCCCGGCGAGGGCGCCGCGATCGCACCGGCGGCGCATCACACGGTGGTCGCCGGCTATGTCAACGGCTGGGCGGTGCTCTCTCTTCCGTAGCCCAGCGGTAGTGACGCCGAGTGTCGCAGAGTCAGCTGGAGGATCGAGTTTCCCACGGGCTGTGGCACTAGGCTGCCACGGGAGGCATGGATGTCAACGGTCAACGAAACGGCGCGGCGGGTCGTTGTCGCGGGTGGTGCGGGTTTTCTCGGGTCCCACCTGTCAGATCGCTTATTGGAGCGAGGCGACCAGGTCGTCTGTCTTGACAATCTGTGCACGGGGCGAATGGCCAACATCGCCCATCTGCTCGATCGTCCTGGCTACGAGTTCATCGAGGCTGATGCCAGCAGAGCATTCACCGTCGAAGGTCACATCGATGCGGTGATGAACCTGGCCAGCCCGGCCTCGCCGAAGGACTACTTCGCGATGCCGATCGAGACCCTCGACGTCGGCAGCATCGGCACACGCAATCTGCTCGAACTGGCTGCCGCTCATCACGCTCGCTTCTTTCTCGCTTCAACGAGCGAGGTGTACGGCGATCCCGTCGAGCACCCGCAGACCGAGTCGTATTGGGGCAACGTCAACCCGGTCGGCGTGCGCAGCGTGTACGACGAGGCGAAGCGGTTCGCCGAGGCGATCACGATGGCGTACCACCGCGAACGGGGCGTCGACGTACGCATCGTGCGGATCTTCAACACCTACGGGCCGCGGATGAAGGCCGACGACGGTCGCGTGGTCACCAACTTCGTCGTGCAGGCGCTGACCGGCGAGCCGATCACCATCTACGGCGACGGCAGCCAGACCCGCAGTTTCTGCTTCGTCAGTGACGAGGTCCGCGGGTTCCTCGCCCTGCTCGACGGCCCGCTTGTCGGCCCGGTCAACATCGGCAACCCCGACGAGTTCACCATGATCGAATTGGCCGAACTGGTCATCGAACTCACCGGTTCGCGCTCGGAGCTGATCTTCGAGCCGTTGCCCAGCGACGACCCTCGGCAACGCCAGCCCGACATCACCCTGGCCCGCACCGTGCTGGGTTGGGAGCCGTCGGTGAAGCTGCGCGAGGGGTTGGCTCAGACCATCGAGTGGTTTGCCGCAGAGTTGGCGACCACCACCTGATTCGTCGGGTCAGGGCTACCATCGCCCAATGTCTGCTGGTCTGCCCCGTCTATTCTTCGATCGCCCGCTCCCCGAGGAGTACCGCGATCTGCTCAACGGTCGCGCGGTCGCCTGCGGGCCCGACGACGCCGATCTCTCCACTGCCGACGGTGTCGTCGCCGGTGCGACCAGGCCGTGGAATGCCGCAGCGCTTGCCCTCGGCCCCCGGCTGAAGGTCGTCTCGCGAACCGGCGTCGGGTACGACAACGTCGATGTCGCCGCAGCTCGCGCCGCGGGCGTCGTTGCCTGCTACGCCCCGGCTGCGCCGAGCGTCTCGACCGCCGAGCACACCATTGCCCTGATGATGGCCGTGACCAAGCGGCTGAGGGCACTCCATGCCGACGCGCTGGAAGGCAAGGCGGGTGGTGCCGCGCTCGGCCTGGAGCTTGATGGCTGCACCCTTGGGCTGGTCGGGCTTGGCCGGATTGCCCGCCGGGTCGCCCTCGCCGGCCAAGCCCTCGGCATGGCGGTCGTGGCCTACGACCCGTTCGTGGCCGACGGAACCGTGGCCGGAGTGTCGATGGTCGCGTTCGACGAGCTGCTTGCCGCATCAGACGTCGTGTCGCTGCATGCCCCGGCAACGGCCGATACCCATGGGTTGTTCGGTCCCGCCGCCTTGGCCACGATGAAGCGGGGGGCGTACCTGATCAACTGCGCCCGTGGCGGCCTCGTCGACCAAGATGCCCTGCTCGACGCGTTGAACTCCGGTCACATCGCCGGAGCCGGCCTCGACGTCACCGAGCCTGAGCCGCTTCCCGCCGGTCACCCGTTGCTCGTTCATCCGAATGTGCTGGTCACCCCACATATGGCGTCGTCAACCGTGGCTGGTCGGCGCCGGTTGTATGAGCAGGGCATTGACAACGCGCTGGCCGTCATCGAAGGCCGTCCCGCGTCGGTCGTCCCCGGCTACTGAACTCGGTCGTCGTCGATGCTCGCTGCATGTTGTCGGGCCTGCGGGCGATTGGCCGCGGACGCTACTTGCCGGGGGCGGGCGCAGCCGTGCAAGGATCGGCGACATGGAGACACTTCGTGAACTGTGGTCAGCCGGTGGAACAAGCTTCGGGGCGTGGCTGACGATCCCCTCGACGATCTCGGCCGAGGGCGCGGCGCGCACCGGCCCGGAGTACGTCTGTGTCGACAACCAGCACGGGGCCAACGACTATCTGAGCACCGTTTCGATGATTCAGGCGATCGAATTCGGCGGCTCGCGCCCGGTCGTGCGGGTGCCGTGGAACGAGCCGGGGATCATCGGCAAGATGCTCGACGCCGGGGCGCAGGCGATCATCGTCCCGATGGTCAACACCGCCGCGGCGGCCGCGGCGGTGGTCGATGCGTGCTTCTACGCGCCGCTCGGGTCGCGAAGCCACGGGCCGTTGATGGCGGGGATGCGGGTCGAGGCCTACCAGCCGAACGCAAACGCCGAAATCGCCCCGGTTCCGATGATCGAGACGGTCGAGGCGATGCGCAACCTCGACGAGATCCTCGCCGTCCCCGGGGTGACGGCGATCTACGTCGGCCCCGCTGATCTGTCGCTCAGCCTCGGCTTGCCGCCGGGCAACAACGATGGCAACGAACTGTTCGACGACGCCCTGGCCACCATCGTCGCCGCCTGCCACAAGGCCGGGGTCGTCCCGGGAATCCACGCCACGGGGGCCCTCGCCGGCCGTCGCTTGGAGCAGGGTTTCCGAATGATCACCATCGCCGGCGACATGCTCTCGATGCGCACCCACATCGCCTCGGAGCTGGCCCAGGCCCGCGGCTCGCGGCCGACCAGCGGTCCCGCCTCGATGTACTGACCGCCGCGACGGCGCTATGCGGCCGCCGCACCTGCCTCGGCGATCTGGCGATCCTGGTCGGCCGATCCACCCGATACCCCGATTGCGCCGACGAGTTGTCCGTCGATCGTCACCGGTACACCGCCGCCGAAGATGGTCAGGCGCGGCGTATGGGTGATGCCGTGGACCAGCGCCGGTTCGTTCTCGATCGCCGGCCACCAGACATGGGTCGGCATGCCCCCGAACGAGGCGACGGTCCACGCCTTGTTGCGGGCGATCTCGGCTGAAAGTCGCGGGCGCGCCATCCATCCGCACGGCGATGATCGGCTCGC
Organism: uncultured Actinomycetes bacterium; assembly: GCA_963847945.1. Taxonomy (GTDB): domain Bacteria; phylum Actinomycetota; class Acidimicrobiia; order Acidimicrobiales; family Ilumatobacteraceae; genus JANMJD01. The sequence continues at coordinate 393,287 of CAWKBX010000015.1, read as the reverse complement.
CTGACGGATCGGCGACGGAGATGCACATTCGCAGCCCACCGGCTTCGGCGGCGGCGATCGCCGCGCCGAGGATGCGCTGGGCTCCAGCGAGCGAGAGCGAGTTCATCGGGATGACGTCGGACATTTCAGTCTCCTTGGGTGCGGGGCCGAGTGCGACAGCGGTCAGCCAGTGTGGCAGTGGTCAGCCAGTGTGGCAGTGGTCAGCCAGTGTGACAGCGGTCAGAACGTGATGACGGTACGGGCTGATTCGCCGGCCGCCATCAGGGCGAAGCCTACGTTGGCCTGCTCCAACGGGAGCACGTGACTGACCATCGATTCGAGCCCGAGCTGACCCGTCGCCCACAGGTCGACGTAACGGGGGATGTCGACCCGCGGCTCGGCGTCGCCCATGAACACTCCGACGAGCGACTTGCCGCGGCGGAACCCGTTGGTGGAGATCGTGACCCGACCGTCGTCGGGGTGGATGCCCAGCGCATAGGCGTGGCGTCCGGGGGAGGCGAGATCGAATGCCTGTTGCACGGTCGACTCCCGTCCGACCACCTCAAAGGCATGATCGACCCCCTCGCCGGTGATCTCGCGGACCATCGCGATCGCATCGCCCGTCGCCGAGTTGATCAGGTCGGTGGCCCCGAACGTGGTCGCCATCTGCAGCTTGCCGTCGTTGACATCGATGGCAATGATTCGGCTGGCTTGGGCAATCTGGGCGGCCTGAATCACGTTCAAACCCACCCCGCCGCAGCCGATCACGGCGACCGTTTCGCCGGGCTGGACCTTGGCGACCTTGAGCACCGCTCCGAGGCCGGTGACCACTGCGCAGCCCAGCAGGGGGGCCAGCGTGAGCGGAATGGTCGTCGGGATCTTGGTCAGCGCCCGCTCATCGACGATCAACTCCGACCCGAGGCCACCGATTGACGACATCTGACCGAGCGGGACGCCCCCGGCGAGGGTGAGCCGCGGCTTCTCACCAGCTTGGCGCTTGGTGGCCGTCGGGTTCAGACACAGCCCCGGCTCGCCGAGTTCGCACCGCCGACATGCGCCGCAGCCCATCACCAGGCAGGTGACGACGTGATCGCCGACGGCGACCGAGGTCACATCGCGGCCGACTTCGATCACGACACCGGAGGCCTCGTGGCCGAGAATGATCGGCCGGGGTCGCACCAAGACGCCGTCGATGAGGTGGTAGTCGCTGTGGCAGAGCCCGGCGGCCACGGTCCGCACGATGACCTCGCGGGGCAGCGGATCGTCGCGCCACACCTCGGCCACGTCCATCGTGGTGGTTCCGTCTCGCAGAATCGCGGCGTGCATGGGGAGGCCTTTCAGGGGGTCAGGGCGGCGGTTTATGAACGCGGGCGGCGCTTGGGAATGCGGTAGTCGCCCGCCGCCATCTGGGCCGACAGTTGCTCGGCGGTGCGCAACATCAGCCGGACGTGGTGGGTCTCGTGATCGCCGAGCACTCGCGACGTGGGCCCGGCAACCGAAATCGCGGCGATCACCGGACCACCTGGGTGCGAGCGTACCGGTACGCCGATCGACGACAAGCCGATCTCGTTCTCGTCGATCGAGATGGCGTAGCCCCGTTGGCGGACACGTTCGAGTTCATCGACGAACATCTTGGGAACGACCAGCGTGCGCCCGGTAAACCGCGGCAGGCCGGCCTTCAGTCGGGCGGCGGCGACGGTCGGGAGATAGGCCGCCAACGCCTTGCCGGCGCTGGAGCGATGGACCGGGCTGCGAAGAAACGCCTCGGTGGTGAACCGCAACGCCCGGAGCCCCTCGACCCGCTCGACGTAGAGCACGTCGGCGTCGACCGGGATGCCCAACTGGATGGTCTCGCCGATCGCGTTGCGCAGCTCGACGAGTAACGGCAAGGCGTTCGTTCGCAGCGCGGAGCGGGTCGTGACGAGATGGCCGAACTCGTAGAGCCGTACCCCAAGTCGATATCCGCCCCGGGGTGTGCGTTCCAACAGACCACGCTGGGCCAGCACGCCGCAGGTGCGATGCAGGGTGCTCTTGGCGACCCCGATCCTGCGGGCCAATTCGCTGAGACCGAACTCCGACTCGTCGAAGAACGCATCGAGGACGTCGAGCGCGATGCCCACCGACCGCAGGGTCGGCTCCGGAGTCATCGAGGTCGGGGGTGGCGTGGCGGTCGACTGCGGCGGCTCGCTCACCCGAGTACACCTTTCACGGTCGCGCCTTCATGGTCGCGACGGTAACCGACAGCTACGGTCGCGGAGGTGGTGCGTTCAGGGGTTTGCCCCGATTGGCCGCGGCGTGCCACGCTCGACCGGCTCCGATCGCCTCAGAAGGGGAAATCATCATGAGAATCGCCAACGTCCGTGGTCGCCTGACCACCTTCGTCGATGGGGGCGCCGTCGATATCGCCGAACGCAGCGACGGCCGGTTCGGTCCCGACCCAATGAGCGCCTTCGCCGACTGGACTGCACTCGTCGCCTGGGGCGCATCGATCGGGGCCACCGGCGGGGGCGAGGTCGATCAAACGACGCTCGGCGCCCCCGTGCCGCGCCCGACGCAGGTCTTCGCCATCGGTATGAACTATCTCGCCCATGCCAACGAGGGTCCGTTTGGGCCCCCGCCGGCCCCGGCGGTGTTCACCAAGTTCCCCGGCTGCATCGTTGGCGCCGATCACGTGACCGCAATCCCTGCTGAAACCACCGACTACGAGGTCGAGTTGGTGCTCGCCATCGGTCGCGAGGCGTCGTACGTCGCCCAGGCCGATGCGTGGTCGTATGTCGCCGGGCTGATGATCGGGCAGGACTTCTCGGAACGGACGATGCAACGCGCCGGCAACGCTCCCCAGTTCAGCCTGGCCAAGTCGTATTCCGGGTTCGGCCCGACGGGCCCGTGGCTGGTGACCACCGACGAATTCTCGAATCCCGACGACCTGCGGCTGTCGACGACGATCGGCGGCGAGACCCTGCAGGACTCGCGCACCTCCGACCTCATCTTCAACGTGCCGTACCTGATCGAGTACCTCTCGGCGGTGCTGCCGCTGCAGGCCGGCGATCTGATCTTCACCGGCACCCCATCGGGCGTCGGCTCGGCCCGTCAGCCCCCACGGTGGTTGAAGTCGGGCGAGACGGTGATCAGCGCCATCGAAGACATCGGCGAGCTGCGCTCGCGCCTGGCCTGAAGCCTCACCCGATGGCTGCTCAACCCGCCGACCGCGTTGCCCATCACTTGATTGACGGGCTGCGGCACGTAGGGATCGATCAACTTTTCTGTCTGCCCGGTGTGCAGAACGACGATTTCTTCGACGTGCTGTTCGACGCGCCCGACATCACCCCGATCGTCGCCCGACACGAACAGGGCGCGTCGTACATGGCCATGGGCGCCGCCGCGGCGACCGGTCGCCCGGCGGCGATGTGCGTGGTGCCCGGTCCCGGCATGCTGAACGCCGCGGCGGGCCTGACGAGCGCCTGTGGAGCAGGGGCGCGGGTGTTGGCCCTGGTCGGGCAGATCCCGACCGCCGCCCTTGGACGCGGCTACCGGTTGCTGCACGAGCTCGACGACCAGCCAGCCGTGTTGGCCCAGGTCACCAAGCATGTCGCCGTCTTGCGGACTCCCGATCAGGCCGTCGGTCAGATCCAGGGCGCGTTCGACGCATTGGTCTCGGGAACACCCCGACCCGTCGCTATTGAGGTACCCGCCAACCTGTGGGGTGCCGCGGCCGCGGGGGTACTGACCGATCCGGTCGTCACGATGCCGGTGGTCTCCGAATCGGCCCTCGAACAGGCTGTCGCCGCGATCCGTGCCGCCCGCCACCCGCTGATCTGGGTCGGCACCGGAGCCCAGGATGCTTCGGCGGCGGTTCGCCAGTTCGCCGATCTGCTCCAAGCACCGGTTTCCACCCGACGGATGGGTCATGGCGTGATGGACGCCGACGACCCGCTGTCGATCCCGATGGGTATTGCCCATGACCTGTGGGCCGAGGTCGACCTGGTCATCGGGATCGGCTCGCGGATCGAGTTTCCCCTGCTCCAATGGGGTCGGGGCGGTTTGAAGCTCATCCAGATCAACACCGACGAGGCCGAACTCGACCGCCACAACATCGGCGCGATCGGTCTCCACGGCGATGCGGCGGTGGTCGTGCCCCGGTTGATCGACGCCCTCGCCGACCTCGCCGACCTCGCTGATGAGCCGCGGCCCGATCGTCGAGCCGAATTGGCCGCGCTGAAGGCCGAGTTTCGCGCACGGATCGCCCACCTCGAACCGCAGATCGGGTTCCTCCAGGCGATCGAGGCGGCGTTGCCCGCCGACGGGATCATCGTCGAGGACGTCACCCAGGTGACCTTCGCCGCCCATTTCGCCTACCCGTTCCGCCAACCGCGCACGTTCCTGTCGACGGGGTTCGCCGGCACGCTCGGCTCGGCGGTGGCCACGGCGATCGGCACCAAGGCCGCGCTGCCCGACCGGTCGGTGGTGGCGATCTCGGGAGATGGTGGGTTTCTGTTCAGCGCCACCGAGCTGGCCTCCGCGGTGCAGCACCGCATCGCCGCCGTGACGATCGTGTTCGACGATGGGGCCTACGGCAACGTGCGTCGAATCCAACAGGAGCGCTACGGCTCCAACCGGACGATCGCCAGCTCGCTGGTCAACCCCGATTTCGTGGCGTTCGCCCGCAGCTTCGGTGCCCACGGAGTGCGGGCTGCTTCGCCCAACGAACTTCGGGTTGCGCTGGCCGACGCGTTGACCAAGGATCTACCCACCGTGATTCACGTCCCGGTCGGCCCGATGCCGACGCCGTGGCCGTTCATCCTGATGTCGAAAGTCCGATAGCGCGGCTCCGGCCGCTCCGCCCACCAAGCCGACCAACTGGAGTCCACGATGCGATACGGAATCAAGACTGTCCCCCAACACACCACATGGGGTGAGATGCTCGATGTGTGGAAGGCGGCCGACGAGATCGAGCTGTTCGAGTCGGCGTGGAACTGGGACCACTTCTACCCCCTGTGGGGCGACTTCGGTGGGCCCAACTTCGAGGCCTGGACGATGCTCGCGGCGATGGCCCAGGCGACGACTCGCATTCGCATCGGATGCCAGGTCACCGGCATGATCTACCGTCACCCCGCGGTGCTGGCGAACATCGCCGCGACGGTCGACGTGATCTCGAACGGCCGGTTGATCCTGGGGGTCGGAGCCGGCTGGAACGAGATGGAGACCACGGCCTATGGCATGCCGCTGTACCCGCTCAAGGAGCGCTTCGACCGCTTCGACGAGGGGGTCGAGGCGATCATCGCCCTACTCACTCAGACTCGGGCGAACTACGACGGCAAGTACATCCAACTCACCGATGCGGCCTGCGAACCCAAGGCCGTCCAGACCCCGCATCCCCCGATCACCATCGGCGGCCGGGGACGTACCCGCACCCTCAAGACCACCGCTCGCTACGCCCAGGAGTGGAACGTGATCACCGACAACGTCGACGACTGGCGCGAACTCAACGACGTACTCAACGCCCACTGCGCCGACGTCGGTCGTGACCCAAGCGAGATCACCCGTTCGATCAACACCCGCATGTCCACCATCGACGACATGCCTGCCTGTATCGAGGCCGCCCACGCCTTCGGCGACGCCGGCGTCGATCTGTGCATCTTCAACCTCCCCCAACCCTTCCGTGCCGCCGACGTCGAAGCCCTCGCCAACGCGCTGTCCTAGCCGGTCAGATGGGTCGGTACTCGTCGCGGAGTTGGCGTTTGAGGACCTTGCCGGGGCCCGAGACGGGGAGCGGGTCGGTGCGCAGTTCGATGCGTTTGGGAATCTTGTAGCCGGCGATCGCGGTGCGGCAGTGGGCTTGTAGCACCTCGACGAGGCCGTCGTTGGAGAACTCCTCGCGCGGCCTGACGACGGCGTGCACGGCTTCGCCCCAATGCGGGTCGGGGACGCCGAAGACGGCGACCTCGGCGACGGCGGGGTGGCGGGCGAGCACTTCTTCCACCTCGACGGAATAGACGTTCTCGCCGCCGGAGATGATCATGTCCTTGGCCCGGTCGACCACGAACAGATTGCCGTCAGTGTCGAGCTTTCCCAGGTCACCCGAGCGATACCAACCGTCGATGAACGCCGCCGCGGTCGCCTCGGGATTCTCCCAGTAGCCAGCCATCACGTTCGGTCCGCGCACACAGATCTCACCGATCTCACCGGCGGCCAGCGTCGCACCGGATGGGTCGATGATCTTCACCCTCACGCCCATCGCCGGGGTCCCGCACGAACCGAGCAGGGGTCCGTCGAGGTGCCGTTCCTCATGGGCGAGATGGGTGGTGAACGGCGCGGTCTCGGTCGAGCCGTAGCAGTGGACCAGTTCCGCGGTCGGAAACGTGGCGTGGATACGTCGAAGCAGGTCTGACGGCATCGCCGCTGCGGCGTGACCGACCATCCGGACCGACGAGATGTCGCGCGGTTGGCGGTTCTGTTCGTTGACCAGCGCGGCCAGCATCGTCGGGACGGGAACGGCGAACGTGACCCGGTGCCTCTCGATCAGATCCAACGCGCCGGCGGGCTCGAACGAGGCCTGAACGACCGACGTGGCGCCCCGCCAGACGAGTCCGTGGAGCGCGGCGGTCCCGGCGACGTGGAACAACGCTGGAGCCGCCAGAAACACGTCGTCGGCCGTGAAGCTGAGGGCCATCGACTTGTGGTAAGTGTTGGCGATCAGGTTGCGATGGGTCAGCATCACCCCTTTCGAGCGGCCGGTCGTGCCCCCCGTGAAGAACATCGCGGCGAGGTCGTTCTCGCTGATCCCGTCACCCAACTCGGCGGGCTCCGCCGTCAGCATCGCCTCATACCCATCGGGCATCCGCACGACGTGCTCGACGAGTCCGGCCAGCTCACCCGGGTCGCGATCGGTCAACAACACCGTGCAGCGGGCATCTGCGAGGATCGTCGCCAACTCGGCGGTCGCCAGCCGGGTGTTCAACGGCACGATGACCATGCCGCCGGCCGGGATCGCGAAGAACGCCTCGATGTACCGGTGGCAGTTGAGACTGAGAATCGCCACCCGGTCGCCTCGTTGCACTCCCAGCGCCCGCACCCCCCGACCAACCGCCGGCACCGCTCGTACAGCGTGGCGTAGTCCATCGACACATCGCCGCAGATCACCGCAGTCCGCCGAGCCGAGTACATACGGGCATGGTCGAGTGGATCAGCCAACGTGAGCATCGGCTCGAATGTAGCCATGCGGCCTGCCGCGTACCGCTGTTGCTGTGGATGGAACGGGGGATTGCGCGGAGGTCTAGCCTGCGGGCAGGATGCGATCACGGTGACTCGGTCACCGCGTGACGACAGGGGTGGTCCGATGACGATGGTTGAGTCGGCAGGGGAATTCACCCTGCAGAAGCGTTACGAGGCCGAGGGCGGCGAGGTGCTCGTCACCGGTATCCAGGCCCTCGTACGGCTGCCGATGGATGTGATGCGCGCCGATCGCCGGGCGGGTCTCCGCACGGCCGCGTTCATCTCGGGTTACCAGGGTTCCCCCCTCGGCGGGTACGACCGCGAACTGCAAAGTCAGCGTAAGCTCCTCGACGCCCTGAATATCGTTCATGTGGCCGGACTCAACGAGGAACTCGCCGCAACGTCAGTGATGGGCAGCCAGGTTGCCGATACGTACCCGACCAAGAAGTTCGACGGGGTCACCGGCATGTGGTACGGCAAGGCCCCCGGCCTCGACCGCGCCGGTGATGCCATCCGCCACGCCAACTTCGCCGGCACGGCCCGCAAGGGCGGCGTGCTCGCCCTCGTCGGCGACGACGCCGCGTCGAAGTCGTCGACCCTGCCGTCGCGCTCCGATCCGGCGCTCACCGCACTCTACCTACCGGTGCTCTACCCCGGCACCGTGCAGGACATCCTTGAACTCGGCAAGCACGGCGTGGCGATGTCACGCGTCGCCGGATTGTGGGTGGCGATGAAGATCACCACCCCGGTCGCCGATGGCGCGGGCACGGCGATGGTCGACCCGGGCCGGTTCGCGTCGATCACCCCGACCTTGGAATTCGAGGGAAAGCTGTGGGAGCCGAAGGTCACCGGGCAGATCGGGCCGCCGTTCACCAACGCCATCGAGGTCGAACTGCTCGGCCAGCGGTCGGAGTTAGCCCTGCGTTATGTCGTCGAGAACCGTCTCAATCGGATCATCGTCAACCCCGGCGACGCCTGGCTGACGATCATCGCCGGCGGCTACGACTGCGAGCAGGTGCTCGATGCCCTACGGACCCTCGGAGTGAGCACCGATCGTCTTGCTGACCTGGGCATTCGCGTGCTCAAACTCGGCGCGTTGAACCCGCTCGACCCAGCAATCGTACGCGAGGCTGCCCGGGGAGTGGCGACGGTGATGGTCGTCGAAGACAAGATCGACTTCCTCGAAACCCGGGTGCGTTCCGCGCTCTACGGCACGACCAACGCCCCGGCGATCATCGGCAAGCGCGACCACGACGGCAAGGCGCTCATCGCCCACTACGGAGCGTTGACGACCGACAACCTCGTCGACTCGTTCCGCCGGGTGCTGACGCTGCGGGTTCCGGCCGACCAACTCGCCCCGATCCCGGCCAAGGAACCGTTCCGCCTCAAGCTGGCGGGTGAGTCGACCCGCACCCCGTTCTTCTGTTCGGGCTGCCCACACAACACCAGCCTGCAGGTGCCCGAGGGCTCGATGGTCGGCGCCGGCATCGGTTGCCACGGCATGGTCACGATGGTCACGAGCGACAAGAACGGCGACGTGATGGGCCTGACCCAGATGGGAGGCGAGGGCGCTCAGTGGATCGGCACCGCCCCGTTCGTCACCACCCCGCACATCTTCCAGAACCTCGGCGACGGCACGTACTTCCACTCCGGCCAGCTCGCGGTACAGGCCGCGGTCGCCGCTGGAACTACCGTCACGTACAAGATCCTCTACAACGCGGCCGTGGCGATGACCGGTGGGCAGGATGCGTCGGGGTTGCGTCCGGTGCCCGACCTGGCCCGCAAACTGCTCGCCGAGGGCGTCAAGCGGGTGGCGATCACCACCGACGATCCGACCAAGTACCGCGGCATGGGAATGCCCGCCGAGGTGACCGTGTCGCACCGCGACAAGATCATCGAGGTACAGGAAGACCTGCGCAAACTTTCGGGAGTGACGGTGCTGATCCACGATCAGCAGTGCGCCACCGAGAAACGTCGCGATCGCAAGCGGGGCATTCTCGCCCCGGCCACCTACCGGGTGGCGATCGACGAGCGGGTATGCGAGGGCTGCGGCGATTGCGGTGTGCAGTCGAACTGCCTGAGCCTGCACCCACTGGAGACCGAATTCGGCCGTAAAACAACGGTTGACCAGGCCAGTTGCAATATCGATGCCAGCTGCCTGCGTGGTGATTGTCCGGCGTTCGTGACGATCAAGCCAGGCAAGGCCGGGCCGTCGAAGTCGAAGCGGGTTACTCCGCCATCGGTCGACAGCCTGCCAGTCCCGTCGTTCCTGCGGCCCGAGATGATCGTGCGGATGCCGGGCATCGGCGGTACCGGCGTGGTGACCGTCAGCCAGATCCTTGCCGTGGCGGCCAAGATCGCCGGAAAGATCGCCACGACCAACGACCAGACCGGGTTGTCGCAGAAGGCCGGCCCGGTGGTGTCGACGGTGACGATCGGTGACCCGACGCCGGGCAAGATCGATGTGCTGCTGGCCTTTGACGCCCTGACCGCCGTCACCGCCGCCAACCTGTCGGGGTTGGAGCGTGGCTACAGCGTGGCGATCGTTTCGACGAGTGTCACCCCGACCGGCCGGATGGTCGGCAAGCTCGACACGATGCAGCTCGACATCGAACCGATCACCAACGAGATCTCGTCACGCACGATGGCTGACCGCAACCTGTACGTCGACGCTGCGGGGTTGACCTCGGCTCTGATGGGTACGTCGGTGACGGCCAATGTGTTCATGCTCGGCGTCGCCTACCAGGCCGGGCTGATCCCGATCGACGCGGCGGCGATCGAGCAGGCCATCGAACTCAACGGCACCGCCGTCGATGCCAATCTCGCCTCGTTCCGCTGGGGTCGCCACTGGACGGCCGATCCCGACGCTGTCGCCCGTCAGGCCGGCACCAAGGCGGCCTACGACGCCGCGCCGTACTCGGTCTCGGGTATCGACGATGTACAGCTTCGCCACGCCGTCGAGCTGCGCGCCGGCGACCTGGTCAGCTACCAGAACCGCCGCTACGCCGACCGCTATGTCGAGGTCGTCCGCCGGGCGCATGTGGCCGAGACGGCGGCGGGGGGCGACGGTACGTTCACCCGTTCGGTCGCTCAGCAGTTGCATCACCTGATGGCGTACAAGGATGAGTACGAGGTCGCTCGCCTGCTGCTCGCCGGTCGCGACCGGTTGGCCGAGCAGTTCGGCGAGGGGGCCAAGGTCACCTGGAACCTGCACCCGCCAATGCTTCGCTCGATGGGGGTCGGCAGCAAGATCCGCTTCGGCGGCTGGTCGAAGCCGGTAATGGGCGTGCTCAAGGCCGGCAAGCGCCTGCGTGGCACCCCCGTCGACCCGTTCGGATTCGCCAAGGTTCGCCGCACCGAGCGCTCGCTGGTCACCGAGTACACCGCGCTGGTCGATCAGGCGTCGGCGATGCTGGCATCCGATCATGACACGGCCGTGCGCCTCGTCGGGCTGATCGACCAGGTCAGAGGCTACGAGACAGTCAAGATGCGCAATGTCGACAAGTACCGCGCCACGCTGGCCGCTGAACTCGGGCGTTCATAGTCCGCTCGTTCTTGGTTGGCTTTCTGCACACTTAGTGCAAGAAATGCGCCAAGAACGTGGTGGTTAGCCGACGATGACCGCCGACGGGTCGACCGTGACCGGGCTATCGAAGTACTCGACGCGGGGTTCGGCTCCATATCGGGCGAGCAGTTTGGCGCGCCAGGCCTCGTCATACAGCGCCTCGGCGTGGGCCCGTGACTCCCACAGATACACGCCGCCGCCGACCAGGCCACCCTCGCCGAGTAGGTAGTGCTTGCGGATAAGGCCGGGCACCGTCTGGTAGGCGGGTGCGCCGGGCTCGAACGATGCGGCCGCCTCGGCAACGGTGAGGGCCTGGGGGAGCGAGAATCGAACAATGGCAACGATCATCATTGCAGGGTAACCATCTGGCGTGATCACGGCGACGCCGTGTCGCCCGCAGTGGCGGTCGCCCGGAGTTCGAGTTGCTGACCCGTGTCGACGTCGGGGCCGGTTGTCGGGTAAGAACTGTCCGTACGGCGAAACCAATTTCTCAGGAGAACCGATGATTGTCAGCGTGGATATGGGGCGGTGTACCGGCCATCAGATGTGCGCGATTGCCGCGCCCGACGTCTTCGGGAGCGATGACTATGGAAACGCGACAGTCATGATCGCTGGTCACCTTCCCGCTGGCCTTGAAGCCGCCACCCGGCGGGCCGTGGCCAACTGCCCTGAACACGCGATCACGATCGAGGAGTGACGATGACCGACCGAGCTGCCGTCTCAGACTGGTTGACCGACTACGACATCTTCGATCCGGCCTTCGTGGCCAACCCGTACCCGGCGCTTGCCGAGATCCGGGAGAGTGAATGTCCGGTGGCCCACAGCGACCGCTGGGGTGGATCGTGGATGCCGACGCGCTACGACGACGTTGTCGCCGCCGCCCAGGAGTACTCGGTGTTTACCTCCCAGAACATCATCGTCGTCCCACCCCCGCCCGGTCAGATGGAAGGACCGTACGGCGGGGTGAAGGCGCCGCCGATCTCGTCGGACCCGCCCGAGCATCATTGGCACCGCCGCTTGATCCTGCCCACCTTCGCGCCGCAGTCCGTCGCCAAGTACGAGGAGGGCACCCGCGAGCTGTGCAACCGGTTGATCGACGGATTCATCGAGCGAGGCGAGGCCGACGCGGCGGGTGACTATGCCCAGCAGATTCCGGTGCGGGTGATTGCGGCGATGCTCGGCGTCCCGATGGAGATGGCCGACGAGTTCACCGGCTGGGTGCGTGGAGTCTTGGAAGTCGGGCTCACCGATCCGGCCGTTCGCCTGGAGAATCGCGGCCACATCGTGTCGTACTTCCTCGGTCAGCTGGCCGACCGCAAGGCCAACCCCCGCGAGGACGACTTGATCACCGAGCTGCTCAATTCGGTCGATGACCAGGGCAATCCGGTGGATGATTTCTACGTGCTCGGCGTCTGCAATCTGATGCTGGTGGCCGGGGTCGACACCACGTGGTCGGCGATCGGGTCGTCGCTGTGGCACCTGGCCCAACATCCCGAACACAGAGCGCAGCTGCGGGATGACCCGAGCATTTGGCCGACCGCCATCGAGGAACTCCTGCGGGCGTACTCACCGGTGACGATGGCTCGCATCGTCGGTCACGACACAGAGTTCCAGGGCTGTCCGATGAAGGCAGGGGACCGGGTGCTGATGTCGTTCCCATCGGCGAACCGCGATCCCGCGCCAGTTCGACAACCCTGATGTCGTCGTCCTGACCCGCGAGCACAACCGCCATGTCGCCTTCGGCTCGGGTATCCACCGGTGCGCCGGCTCGAACCTGGCCCGTCTCGAGCTGCGCGTGGCACTGCAGACCTGGCTCGAGCGAATCCCCGAGTTCGACTTGGTCGACCCCGAAGGCGTCACCTGGGCCGGAGGCCAGGTACACGGCCCGCGGCGATGCCTGGTGTCGTTCTGAGCAATCCCGCCTGAGCTACTCGGGCTGAGTTGTCGGCGGGTGACGGTGGGCCCAAGGTGCGGCCAGCTCCAACTGGGAGGCAACTCGGATGAGTAGGTCGTCGCGGCCGTACCCGGCGACGAGCTGCACACCACGCGGCATCCCGTCGGCGGGCCAGCCCAGCGGCACCGAGATGGCCGGTTGGCCCGTGACATTGAACGGCCGGGTGAACGCGCTGCCACGGCCTGACTCATACGACCGCACGTACTCGCCGAGCAGCGTGGGGCCGGCCGCGGTCGTCGGGGTGACCAGCAGGTCGAAGTCATTCCACCAGTTCAAGATGGCGTGCGACGAGTTCTTGGAGTCGTTCGAGCAGCATCGACACCTCGACCCCCGACATCGCCCGTCCGGCCTGAACCGACGCCCACGACTGCGCTTCGAGATCGTCCGCGCCGAACTCTCGACCGAGGCGCGGCAGTCCATGCCGCCGCCTCGGTTGCGGCGGTGATGGCGAGCGCCGACTGGGCCGCCGCCCACAACTCCGGGGCCGAACATTGGGCCGGCGCGGCGACCGAGACGGCATGCCCCATCGACTCCAACAGCCCCGCGACACCGAGCGCGGCCTGGGCGCACCCTTCATCCACTCGCGCCCCGTTGAACGCCTCGGTCCAGACCCCGACTCGGAGCCGCTCGACCGGGGCACCGACTTCGGCGGTCAACGGGCGCGGCAGCGCCGGAGCCGGCCACCACGGCGAGGTCGCACGCGATCGCGTCGATGATCGCGGCGGTGTCGCGAACGCTGCGGGTCAACACCCCCTCGACGTTCATGCCGACCGCCCGGTCGGACACGGTGCTCGTGGTCACCCGGCCGCGAGTCGGCTTCAAACCGACCACGCCGCACATCGCCGCCGGGATACGGATCGAGCCCGAGATGTCATTGGCGTGGGCCGCAGGAACGATCCGAGCGGCCACCGCCGCCCCCGACCCACCCGACGATCCACCGGGGCTGCGGGTGACGTCCCACGGGTTGTGGGTCGGCCCGTACAACTCAGGCTCCGTGGTGCCCATCAGCGCCATCTGCGGGGTGTTGGTCCGCCCGATCGGGATGAGTCCGGCCGCCCGAAAGGCGAGCGCCAAGCCGCTGTCGGTCGTCGGTCGATAGTCGATCTCGCGCAGCGCCCGAACCCCCATGTGGTACGGCTCGCCCGCTTCGCGTCCCTGGTAGTCCTTCATCAGGAACGGAACGCCGCGCAACGCCCCGTCGGGCAGCGGACCATTGGCGTCGCGCAATGCCCGCTCGTACTGGCGGTGGATGATCGCGTTGAGCCCCGGATTGCGCTCCTCTGCTCGCTCGATCGCCGCGGTGACCAGTTCTGACGCCGTGACACCGCCCGCACGGACGAGCTCGGCTAGGCCGACTGCGTCGTGGTCATCAAGCAGCTCGGTATGCAGATTTCCCATGCCTGCCAGCCTGCCAGACGGCTACTTGCCGGAGTGTTTCCGCCACGCCAGAATCGCCGACTTCTCGCTGCTGAACCGGCCCAGATCCGTTCCGCAGGAACAACCGCAGCTGGCTCCCGGAAGGAGAAGGTTGCCGCGCAGAAGGATCTCGTGGTTGGTTGGCGGCTTGACGTCTTTGGCCTTCAGGTGTCTCTTGAAGCCCTCCTTCGCCGAGGACTCCAGGAGGAACGTACCGAGCACCGTCCCCGGCTCACAGATGCAACGCAGTTCGTAGTCGAGCAGCCCGCTGCGCAGGTCGATCTCATGATCAGCCATTTCAGCCTCCCATCGCGTCCAGTCGTGAGACTAGAGACCGGGTGTGCTGTGGCGATACCGAAACCTCGCCTCGTTGGCAATCAGGCGGGGAAGTAGCCGTTGACGTCGGCGATGAAGTCAGCGGAAGAGTCTGCGGCTTCGCCACAGACGCCGCCGTCTGAGCCAAGTGCGACGACGACCAGGTTGGCGATCGTCTGCCCGGCGGCAAAGTTGAGGTTCAAGGCGTTGGGTGGTGCAGATGTACTCGTCGAGCACGGCCGCACCCGAGCGAAACCCGCCGTGTTCGGGCCGGCGACCGTCGTATTGAGAACGACGGCCGCCGCGCCGGCCGGCACCCCGGCGCGGCCGGCGATGTCGAGTTTGATCACCCGCCCGGGCGCGCCGGGCCCGAGTCCGATGAATCTCCCATCGGCGGTGGTCCCGCCGCGACCGCGTATCGAGTACCCGAGCCGGTGCCATGGGTGTGTACTCGTCGTCAACCGGGAACACGCCGTTGAGATCGGCGATCAACTCGGCAGAGGCATCGGACACCCGCAAGCAGACCCTGCTGCCGAGACGGGTGATCACCAGGTTTGCCACGGTCTGGCCGGCGACGAAGTTGAGGTTGGAGGCGTTCGGTGCAGGGGTCTCCACTCCCGTGCACGGCCATACCGTGAGATACCCGCGGTCCGTCGGTTCGGTGACCGTGCACAACCCGAGCGTCGTGATGGCGACGGCGACTCTCGCCCATATCGATTTCATCCCGTCCTCCACCGTGCGGTTCACCCGACTCTGGAGCCTACGAAGACGCCGGCGACGACCATGCGATGATCGCGGACGGGTCGAAAGGCCCAACTGACGGGCCCTGTCGATGACACACGTCGATCAGTAGGGGATGCGGCCGCCGTTGACGAGGGTGGTCTGGCCCGAGACGAACGCCGAGTCGTCGGACAGCAGATAGCAGAACGTGCCGAGCAGGTCGGCCGGCCGCCATCACCCGGCCGAGCGGGGTGCGGGTCGGGTCGTAGGCGCCGAGCGCCGCCGAGCCCGGGGTCGGGGTGAACCCCGGGGCGACGCAGTTCACCCGGATGTTGCGACTGGCCCGTACTCGTTGGCCAAGCGCCCGGTCAGCGACACCACCGCGCCCTTCGACGCGACGTAGTGGGCGAACCCGTGGCTGCCGGTGAACGCCGTCTCCGACGCCACGTTCACGATGCTGCCGCCGTTCGGCATCCGCGGCCGCCGCCGTCCGGGCGCACAGGAACGAGCCCCGCGACGTTCACCGCGAACATGCGGTCCCACTCCTCGACCGTCAGCTCGTCCGATGGCTTCCTGGCCGTCGGCAACCAGCGGCGTTGTTGACGAGCCCGTCGACGTCACCGACGGTCGTCGAACGCGGCGTCGACCTGCCGGTCGGAGGAGCTGACGTCGCAGTGGATGTCGGCCCCGTCGCTGATGTCGAACGTGACCACGTCGGCGCCCCGCGCGCGCAGTTCGGCCGCCAGCTCGGCCCCGATGCCCCGAGCCCCGCCGGTGACGACGATCCGCTTGCCCAGCGACGCTCACGAGTAGCGTCAGGCCCAGCTCGTTCGAGATGATCGTGACGACGCCCTTGGTGCCGTCGACCTCGATGATGTCGCCGGTCTTGATCCGCTGCGGTCGCCACCGACGTGCCGACCACGCAGGGGATGCCGTACTCGCGGCTGACACGGTGGCGGCGTGGGTGAGCGAGCCGCCGCCGTCGCAGACGCAGGCGCCGATGATGGCGAACGCCGGCGTCCAGTTGGGCGAGGTCGCCTCGGTGACCAGGATCTCGCCCTCCTCCAGGTCGAACAGCTCCATCGCCGAGAGCATCACCCGGGCCGTGCCCGTGCACCTGCCGGCCGAGGCCGGGAAGCCGGTGAGCACGGTGGCGTTCGGCGTCGGACTTCAGGCCCTCGAAGTAGTGGTGGTGCATGCCGAAGATCTCGATCAGGACCGGGTCCTCGACCTTCTCCGGGCAGCGTGCCGACGATCTTCGGCATGGTCGGCGCGCTGCGACTGGTAGTGGTCGTAGTACTCGTGGCGGGCCGTGGCGAGCGACTGCAGGTCGCTTCCACTGCTTCGGCGCCGCCGGCGACCTGCGCGGATCTCGGGGAAGAACAGGAACAGCGCCTCGTCGTGCCTGGTCGGCGTCCGACCGCCTGCGCCGAGCGCCATGCGCCCCGGCGCAGCGGGATCGAGGCCCGCAGGTCGATGTAGTAGTTGTGGTCCTCGTTCCACCAGGCGAAGTTGGCCACCTTGCAGATGCCGAGCAGCTCGTTGAACGCCGCCGAGCGTCTCGCCGGTCAGCTGCGAGCGGGCTGGCCTCGATGGCCTCGTCGCGCTCGCATGTGAGAGGCGGCGAGCGCGGCGTCGAAGTCGTGGCGCTCGTCCATCTTGAGGAAGTTGCGGATCTGGCCGAGCGGCGACGCCTGGTTCTCGATCCAGGACGGGATGTTGATGTCGGCGATGCCCTCGGTGCGCCAGCCGTAGACCTTCAGGAAGTCGTCGAACTTGGTGAGCCAGATCGAGGCGTTGCCGCCGGCCTTGGCCAGCGCACCGCGGATCTGGTCGGGCTCGTGGTCGAACAGGCCGGCGATGCCGAGGCGCTTGGCCTCGTCGACCAGATCCCACATCGCCCGGTCGGTCTCCATGATCTTGGAGTCGCGGCCCTGGAGCATCTTGGAGATGTTGCCGGGGTCGATGCCGTTGCCGGCGCACAGGCCGTACAGCTGCAGGTAGATGGCCAGCAGCGGGTACATGATCTCGAAGTGGATCTCCCACGCCCGGCGCTGGAACGTGCGGGCGTCGTCGATGTACTGGCCGATCTCGGCGAGGGACTTGCCGGCGAAGTCGTAGCTCTCGAAGTAGTCGAGGCCGAGCTCGAGCTCCCACTTGCGCTCCTCCCAGATGCGCGTCGAAGTTCCGCGAGGAACTTGGGCATGTTGCGCTCGATGCGCAGCCGCGCGGAAGCCGATCTCCCACTCCGAGGTGACCGGCACCTCGCCCTCGTAGAGGAACGGGCCGCCCATCCGCTGCACGCAGACCGCCGGCCGGAGGCAGCGGCAGCTGGTGAGCGGCGAGCTGGGTGCCCCACGCCGCGGCGAGCTCGGTGCGAACGAGAAGCCGAGCGGCGAGAAGCCGCGGGGCCAGTGGAAGTCGACGAACCAGAAGCGCGACTCGTCCTCCTTGGTGAACGGACGGGCCTTCGCCTTCATGTCAGGGAGCCTCGATGAGCTCGGGTGTCCAGCCCGGATACCAGCCATCCAACAAGGAATCGACGGAAACGATGTCACCCACGGAGTACCCCCAGAAAAGTTAAGTGTGTTGCGCTCGGTGCCCAGCCACCGACGTGATCGTACCTGCGCAGCCGGTGACAGCCGAAAACGTGGTTCTCGGCGCCCGATCACGTACGGTCGGCATCCATGAACCTGCTTGAAACCGCCGTCGAGGCGGCCCGCGCCGGGGGCGCCAAACTGATCGAGGGGCTCAACCGCCCCAAGGAGGTTGTCCAGAAGACGGAGCGCTCCAACATCGTCACGTGGGCCGACGAGGCATCCCAGGAGGCGGTGTTCGCGGTGATCCTCGGGCATCATCCCGACCACGCCTTGATGGGTGAGGAGGGCTCAGGCGGCAATGTCGCCGGGCCGTACACGTGGATCGTCGATCCGCTCGATGGCACCTCGAACTATGCCCGGGGGCTGTCGCCATGGGGTGTCTCGGTTGCGGTACGCGAGACCAACGGACCGCTGATGGCGGGGGTGATCTACAACCCGTTGACCGAGGAGATCTTCACCTCGTCGGCGGGCGTCCCGACGGGTCTGAGCTGCGGCGATACCACCGCGATCGACAAGGCCGTGATCGCCACCGGGCTGCAGAACGACGACCCGGTGGTGATCCGCGAGCACGTCCTGCGGATGGAGCAGATGTACCTCCACTGTCGGGGGGTGCGGGCGATCGGCTGCCCGGCATTCGCGATGGCCTGGATCGCCGCGGGCAAGATCGACGGCTTCGTCGAGAAGGGCGCGACGTATGCGTGGGACATCGCCGCCGCAACCCTGTTGATCGAGCAGTCGGGCGGGATCGTCACCGACTTCGACGGCAACCCACCCAACCTCGGGGTGGGCGTCGCCAACGTCGTCGCCTCGAATGCGGCGATCCACGCCGACCTGCTCGAGATCGTCAACATGAGGCGGGCGTGATGTCCGGTCGCCTGATCGGGCGCCGCGCCATCATCACCGGTGGCGCCAACGGTCTCGGCGCAGCGACCGCGGTGTTGTTCGCGGCCGAAGGAGCGTCGGTCGCCATCCTCGACCTGCCTCGGGCTGCGGCCGGCGCCGCGGCGGTCGTTGCCCGGATCGAATCGGCCGGAGGCACGGCCTTGGCGGTCGACGCCGATGTGCTCGACGTCTCGTCGATCCGTGGCGCGATCGACACCGCCGCCGACCGGCTGGGCGGCATCGATATTGCCGTCGCCTCGGCCGGTACCGCTGGTGCTCCCGATCAACCCGGCGGGTTTCGTGGGCTGATCGACTTGGAACCCGAGGCGTTCGATTTCGTGCAGGATGTCAACCTGCGTGGCGTGTTTCTCACCGTGCAGCAGGCGGCCCGCCACATGCGCGACCAGGGAACCGGCGGCTCAATCGTCACCTTGGCGTCGATCGCGTCGAAGCGGGCGACGGCCGGTGCCTACTCGGTATCGAAGGCCGGCGTGTGGATGCTGACCCGCTGCTTCGCCCACGAGCTCGCTGGTCAAGGCATACGCGTCAACGCCATCGGCCCGGGCTACGTGCGCACCGACATGCTCGCCGGTATCGCCCAAGGCCAAGCCGGCAACGACCTCGCCGCCCAGGAAGCATGGCTCGAAGGTCGCCGTCTCGCCGCCCCGCTCGGCATCCTCCCGGAAGCCGACGACATCGCCCGCACCGCCCTGTTCCTCTGCTCCGACGACGGCCGCACCTACACCGGAGCCATCCTCCACCCCGACGGCGGCATGGTCTCCTCCTCCGCCGCGGGCTAGAACCTGTCCATGACATCGCCGTGTGAACTCGTCGAGCGCTGAACCGTTGCTTGGAACACTCGTGACGAAGAGGTGTTCGCCTCGACGGTTGGCGACCTCTCGGTCCGTCACGATCCGGGTCGAACCGTGACGATCAGCCGGGCCGAGAACATCGCCCGCTTTCGAGGGGCCGCCGAGCAGTTTCCCGGCTTCCAACTGATTCAGGGGAACAGTGGTCCCGGGTCGGGCCGGGGTTCGGGGGTGATGATCACGGCGCCGTCGAGGCGTTTGGGGCCGAAGGTGCACAGGCGCACGACTTCGCCGTTCATCACCGATTCGCACGACCCGCAGACCCCGAGCTCACACCGCCACGCCGGGCGAGGGTGACCGGCGATGTCGCGCAGAATCTGGAGCACCGACATGTCGCTCGGGACCACGAGATCGAACTCGGTGCCGTCGGCGGTGAACCGGACGCGTCGCTCGCCGAGCCGAGGGGCCACGGGTGGGGGACGGGCCTCGCTCACGATGCCAGTCTGCTCGTCGAGCGATCAGCCGACGCGATCCTCGGGATGGGCGGCAACGTAGGCCACGGCGTCGACTCGTTCGGTCGCCGCGTATCCGACCGGGAGACGGAGGCTGCCGGCGACCGAGCCGACGAACACCTGCCACCCGTGATATCCCAGGTAGGCCCGCTCGTCAGCCGCCATGTTCGACGCATAGGCGAGCACCGAGGCGATGTACGCGTCGTTCGGGTTGTAGCGGCGTACCGCCTTGGCCAGATCGTCGGGAGCGCCATTCGACGCGAGATACGTCGCGGCCCCGATGATCGCGTCGTGAGTGTCGGTCGGGTCGCCGACGCAACATTCGTCCCACGTCGAAGGCAGGAATTGCATCGGGCCGACCGCTCCCGCGGATGAGACCCCGACGATGCGGCCCATCCGGGTCTCGGCGAGGTTGATCGCGGCCAGCAGCGACCACGGCACCCCCGTCCCCGCCTCGGCCTCGCGGTACCACCCCAGCAGGGTGGCCACGGGCAACGGCTCGGCGATCGTCCACGCCGGGAGCGTCTCGGCCGCGGGGGCGGTGCTCGCCGTCGCCTTCACCGCCAGTGCCGTGGCCGCCTCGACGTTCAGCGCCGCCGGGCCGACGACGTCTGCGGGGAGCAACGACTTCACGGCTTCCCATTCGGCCGGGTCGCGGCCGAGCCGGCGATAGATCAGCTGCTGCAATTCCCCGGCTGCCCGCACCACATCGACCGATGGGTCGGCTTGTCGAATCGCTCGCTCGACGTCGATCAGTTGCGTTGCCAGCTCGTTCGAAGTGGGGGCGAGGCGACTAGTCAGCGTCGGCACGGTCGGCGTCGGAGCAGGCGTCGTCGACGCGACGATCGTCGTAGCTTCGGCGGGAACCGATGCGGTGGAGGCCGACGCCGCAACGGTCGATGACGGCGCAGCGCCTTCATCAGTGGGAGCAGGGCTACACGCGGCGGCCAGCGCCGCGATGCCAACGACGCTCCACATCCGCCATCGGCGGCACCCGGGATGTCTTCCCACACGACCAGCGTAACGAGGGGCGAACCTCAGCAGGTGGACGCGACCCGGGCGACAACTTCGACCACCGCGGGCGGTTCCGACTTGGGCATCGAGACGATCGTCAGATCGGCCCCGACGGCGGCGAAATCAGCGACCTGGGTGGCGAACAACGAGGCGTCCCCCGACCAGCGAGCCAGCCAGGAACAAGTGATCTCGGCCGGGTCACGCTCGATCTCGGCGCACATTTGATGCAGCGCCGTGCGGCATTCGGCGAACTCGACGGGGTTGTCACCCGAGTAGTTCCAGTGATGGGCGTACCGGGCGACGAGCGGCATCGTCCGGCGAAGCCCCTTGCCGCCGATGCAGATCGGCAGTGGTCGTTGCGCGGGCTTGGGGTTACTCATCGCCCCGCTCAGTTGGTAGTACTCGCCGGCGAAGTCGGTGTGCTCCCGGGACAACAGGCTGTCGATGACGGCCAGACCTTCGCTGAACCGGTCGAATCGCTCGGTCATCGTGCCCAGTGCGATGCCGTGGGCATCGCACTCCTCGTCGTTCCAACCCGCGCCGATACCGAGTTCGAGGCGTCCTCCCGACGTGATGTCGAGCGTGGTCGCCATGTTGGCGAGCACGCTCGGGTGGCGATAGATCATGCCGCTCACCAGCACGCCGCCGCGCAGCCGCGTGGTCTCGTGCAAGAGCGCGGCGAGGGTCATCCAACCGTCGAGACAGTCCTCGGTGGAGTCACCGAAAAGTGGGTACAGGTGGTCGAACGTCCACCCGGACTCGAAAACCGGCAGCTCGTCGGCGCGTTGCCACGCTTCGAGCAACCAAGCCCAGGTGGTGCGCTGCGGAGACGTAGAGAGAGCAAATCGCATACCTGAGGCTGCCACCTGATGGGCCGCACGAAGAAATTCCGTCGCAGAGTGATGACCACATCGTTCTAGAGGTTGACTAAATACCAGAACTCGGGTAGGAATTAGGGTATGAGCAACCTTGTGATCGTCGGACTCGCTGGCTTTGCGGCATCCATGGTCGACGGTGCCCTCGGTATGGGTTTCGGGCCGACGTCCTCGTCGATTCTGTTGAGCAGCGGTCTGTCGCCCGCCGCGATTTCGACGACCGTCAACATCGCCAAGGTGGCCACCGGCACGGCAGCCGGGGTTGCCCATTGGCGTTTCGGCAACATCAACCGCAAGCTCGTGCTCCAACTCGCCGTGCCCGGTGCCTTCGGCGCGATCGTCGGAACGACGGTGCTGGCCAACGTCGACGGCAAGCAGATCAAACCCTTCCTCGCCGTCCTGTTGTTGCTGGTCGGCCTGCGGATCCTGTTCCGATTCCGCAGCATGCCGTCTCGCAGGGTCGGGGAGAAGATCGACGAGGTCACCGACTACGACACGCGGGGCGTGGCTTTAGCCGGTACGGCAGGTGGCATCACCAACGGCCTCGTGGGGGCCTGGGGTCCGGTCGTCACGCCCTTCCTGTTGCATCGCCGCGTGCCGCCACGCATCACCGTCGGTTCGGTCAACACCGCCGAGGTCGCCGTCGCCGCGGTGGCCGTCGGGTCATTGTTCGCGTCGCTCGGCCGTGGTGGAGTTGACATGGGCGTCGTCGTGGCGATGCTGATCGGCGGGGTCCTCGCGGCTCCGATCGCCGCGTGGGTGATCCGGTTCCTTCCGGCCCGCGGCATGGGGGTCGCGGTCAGCGGCATGTTGCTGACTACCAACGTGCGCGAGCTGGCGACCTGGGCTCAGCTTGGCCCGGTCCGCTGGGTCGCCTATAGCGCGGTCGCCGCCTTGGTGAGCTGGGCGGGTGTGTACCCCTGGCTGCAGCAGCGTCGGGGGGCACGGCCCGAGGTTGAACCGGTCGTCGATCACATTTCTGCGGCTCGCGCCGCGTAGCGAGCGGCGTCGCACGCCTCAGTGTCGCACGCCTCAGTGTGGAAGCCACGCCTCAGTGCGGAAGCCACGCCTCGGGGTCGAGCAGCATGATCCGTACCGAATCGGGGTAGTTCCCCGAGAGCAGTTCGGCGATGGTGACGTTCTCCATCACTTGTCGTACGGCAGCGCGTAGCCCGATCCACAATTCGCCGAGGTGTTTGGCGTTGCCGTCGTACACGATCTGCTCGGGGCGAAGACCCTGGACGACGGCGAGCGGACCGTCGACAGCGCGCGAGACCTCGGCGACCGTGATCTCATCGGCGGGTCGGCTGAGCCGATATCCGCCGGTGGCACCACGCTGACCGATGACCAGGCCGACCTGGCGAAGCTGCAGCAGGATGCTCTCGAGGTAGCGCGGGGGGATGCCTTGAGCCGCGGCGAGGTCGTCGCGGCTGGTCAACCGCTCGGGAGCGGCCGCCAGCTCCACGAGTGCGCGGAGCGCGTAGTCGACACGTGCAGTGACTTGCATTCCTACATCATGTCATTCTGGGATCGGTCATGGCTCACACCGGGTGTGTTTTCTGCCAACTGAGCCGCGGTGACGGAGACCGATCGCGCGTCGGCACCGACCTGGTGCTTGCTACTCGGCGACGACCGCGGCCAGCGTGGCGAGGAATCGGTCGTTCTCCTCGACCGAACCAATCGTTACCCGGATGCCCTCGCCACTGAACGGGCGGGTCACCACCCCCCGCTTCTCCATCGCCAAGTACACCTCGTCGGTGCGCCCGCCGAGCGGGAGGTAGACGAAGTTGGCCTGCTGATCGGGGAGCTCCCAGCCGTTGTGAGTCAGTGAGGCGATGACTCGGGTTCGCTCGGCGACGATCATGTCGACCCGCGCCTGAATCTCGTCGTGGGCATCGATGGCGGCGATGGCGGCGGCTTGAGCGAGGCCGTTGACGGCGAACGGGAAGAGCGTCTTGTCGATCGCACCGATGATCTCCGGGTTGGCGACGGCGTAGCCGGCGCGGATGCCGGCGAGCCCGTGGGCCTTGGAGAATGTACGGGTGACGATCACGTTCCGGTGGTGGGGGAGCACCTCGTGGACGGGGTCGCCGAACGACGGATGGAGAAACTCGCGGTACGCCTCGTCGATGACGACGATGACCGACTCGGGCATACCGGTGATCAGCCCGTTGAGCTGATCACAGGTGAGCGTGGTGCCGGTCGGGTTGTTCGGTGTCGACAACAGCACGAGCTTGGTGCGTTCGGTGACGGCCGCGGCGACGGCGTCGAGATCGAAGGCATGCTCGGCGGTCAGCGGTGTCGGCACCGCCACGCCCCCCATCAACTGGGTATAGACGGGGTAGACCTCGAACGATCGCCACGGGTAGATCACCTCGTCGCCCGGATCGATGTAGGTGAGGGCGATCTGCTGGAGGAGCCCCACCGATCCGCAACCGACGGTGATACCGGCCGCGTCGACTCCCAAGGCGATGGACAGGCGCTGGCGAACGGCCGATGCCCGATGGTCGGCGTAGCGATTCGCACCCATCGCCGCCATGGTGACGGCCTCGACGATCGAGGCGATCGGGGGAAGCGGGTTCTCGTTCGAGGCGAGCTTGATGGCGTTGGTGATGCCATGTTCCGCCTCGGCCTGCGAGGCGGCTTTCCCCGGTCGGTAGGCGGGCAGCGAATCGACGGCGGGTCGGGTGCGTCCGATCGGGCCGCCGGCGGGCGCGGAAACTTCAGCAGTCACAAGAACCTTTCAGAGTCGGATGCGGCGACTGTAGTTGGTGGGTGCGCAGCGAATCCGGTGGCGCCATCACGGGCGCGGTGTACAGCTGGATCAGCGGCGGTACCTGTGGGGTCAGCTCGATGTTGATCTCGACCGTTGAGTTGTCGGCGCCCTTGGCGACCACAACCCCGCTCGTTGCCCAGGATGCTCGAACCGCCGAAAACCTCAGGATGCCGTGGAGTCCGATCAGTCGACGGGCCGCCCCCTCACGGCGTGCGAACGACTCGTCGAGGGCCACGTTGTCGGCGAACAGTTCATCGGCGCGTTCGTCGCTCCACCCGTTGAGGAGGTCGATCAGCCTGCGCCCGGCGCGCTCCAACTCGGGCCAGGAGCTCGGCGGCACGGCAGGGATCGCTCCGAGGTCGCCGAGTCGATCGAGCAGTCGCATGGTCAGGGCTTCCATACGGGCGTAGGTGACATTGGCGAGGGCGATGATGGCCAGGCCACGGTGGGGCAGCCAACGCATGTTCGAGCCATAGCCGGGGAGCCCGCCGGTGTGATGGACGACGAGGCCGTGGCGGTCGTCGTGATCGACGCACAGACCGAATCCGTAGCCTTCGCTGTTGGCCACCGATGCTCCGTCGGGCCCCGAGGCCGGCCGATGGTCGAGGAATCGGTAGGTCTGGGTCGTTTGCATGAGTCGCCGCGACGCTCGTCGAACAGCCGTGTCGTCGCCCTCGTTGCGGAACGCCTCACCCATCCAATGGGTCCACGCGACAAGGTCGTTCAGGTTGCTCCACAGCCCACCCATCGGGGCGAGACCACCATCGCCGAGGGGTGGCGGCTCGGTTACGTTCTCCCCGTCCTGGACGCGAAACGGCGGCGCCCACGGCTTGTCGGTGGGCGGCGTCCAGGTCGTGTCAAGCAGTCCGAGCGGACGCAGGATGCGCTCGGTGGTTACGTCTTGCGGCCGGCGGCCGGTCACCTGTTGGATGATGCGGCCGAGGATCGCGTAGCCAAGGTTCGAGTACTCGAACTCGGTGCCGGTGACCACGGCAAAGGTCGCACCGCGGTCATAGATCTCGTCGAGGTCGGCGTCGGTGAAGTCGAGATGGCGGTCGGCCCAGGCGTCGTCGGTGGCCAGCCCGGACGCCATCGATAACAGGTGTCGCACGGTGATCTCGGGTGCGTCCGGGGCTGGATGGCGGATGGCGGCGAGCTCAGGGGCGATCGAGGCGATCGAATCGTCGAGCCGCAGGAGCCCGTCGTCGCACAAGGTGAGCACCGTGGCGGCCGTGAAGCTCTTGGTCATCGAGGCGATCCGGTACACGCGAGTTCGCTCGTCAGCATCGAACTCGTCGCCCCCGACGTCGGTGCTGCGGGCGATGCCGTGATGGGTGATCACCCCGTGATGGGCAACGCACCAGGCGATTGACGGGCAGTGGGTCTCGGTGGCCGTGCGTTGGACTTCGGCGTGCAAATCGGCGGTGATCTCATCGATGTTCATAGCTCGACCGTTTTACTCGGTGCTCGCGCCACCCGCATCGACACGGGTGAAGGTGGCTCGCTCCGGCCGAGATGGGCTGTGCCAGGATGGCGGCGATGGACATCGTGGGCACGCTGCAGATTCGCAAACTCGTTCGTTATGTCGAGGACATCCACGTCGATGGTCGGCCGGGCGGGCCCGTGCGCATGGTCGGCGTGGCGGCGGTGCTGCCCAACCCGTGGGCGGGGCAGGGGTTCGTCGAGAACCTGCGACCGCAGATTCTGGCGATTGCACCCTCGCTCGGTGAACTTCTGGTCGGTGAGATCCTTGATGCGTGCGGTGGGCCGGACCGGGTGGAGGGGTACGGCAAGGCGGCCCTGGTCGGCGTGAACGGCGAGGTCGAGCATGCCTCGGCGCTGATCCACACCCTGCGGTTCGGCAACGCGTATCGCGATGCCGTCGGCGGAACGGCCTACCTGTCGTTCACCAACAGTCGCGCAGCGGCGGGGGCGCAGGTCGTGATTCCGATGATGCACAAGCTCGATGAAGGCCTGCGCTCGCACTATCTGACGCACAGCTTCGTCATCTCCGATGCACCGGGGCCCGACGAACTGGTCGTCGCCCTCGGGGCCTCCACGGGTGGCCGGCTGCACCCACGGATCGGCAATCGCTACCTCGATATGGAGGAGCTCGCCGTAGAGGCCGCGGCGGCCGGCGAGGTCGGTGGTTCCTGATGAGCTCCGTCGAACTGGAACGCCTGTCGATGTACATCGACGGCGAGTGGTGTGCGTCCGGCGACGGGCGGACGATGGCCTCGATCAACCCGGCGACCGGGCGGGAGTGGGCCACCTTTCCAGCCGCCACCGCCGCCGACGTTGACCGAGCGGTGCGGGCCGCCCACCGGGCAATGTACGACGGACCGTGGGCCGCGATGACGCCGCCGCAACGGGCCAAGCTGATCCGCCGCCTCGGTGTCGCCCTGGCCGAGCAGGCCGAGCGGGTTGCCGTCGTCGAGACCCGCGATACGGGCAAGCTGCTGCGTGAGACCCGGGCGACGACCGCCTATATCGCCGAGTACTACGACTTCTTTGCCTCGGCGACCGGGCAACTGCAGGGGTCGACGTTCGCCACCGACAAAGCCGATCTGATGGCGTTCACGCTGCGCGAACCGATCGGGGTCGTGGCCGGGGTGATCCCGTGGAACAACCAGTTGTTTCTGTCGGCCGTCAAAGTCGGCCCGGCGCTGGCATGCGGGAACGCGGTGGTGCTCAAGGCGTCGGAGCATGGCCCGGCGGCGCTGCTCGAACTGGCACGGCTTGCCGACGAGGTCGGCCTGCCGCCGGGGGTGCTCAACGTGATCACCGGCGACGGCGAGACGTGTGGGCGGGCGTTGACCAGTCACCCGATGGTGGCCCGGATCGCCTTCACCGGGGGCCACGAGACCGCCCGTCACGTCGTGCGTAACTCGGCGGAGAACCTGGCGGTCGTGACCCTCGAACTCGGGGGCAAGTCGCCGATCATCGTGTTCGACGACGCCGATCTCGACTCGGCGACCAACGGGATCATCGCCGCCAACTTCGGCGCGGCGGGGCAGAGCTGCGTCGCCGGCACCCGCGTCTACGTGCACGAACGGTGCTTCGATGAACTGATCGAACGGGTGGTGGCCCGTGCCGATTCGATCATCGTCGGTGACCCCGAGGCGGCCACCAGCGAGATCGGCCCGTTGGCGACACCGGGGCAGTTGGCGCAGATCGAGCGGGCGGTAGCACTGGCCGCGATCGAGGGGGCAACGGTCGTCGCCGGGGGTCGACGGCCGACGCTCGCGCCCGAGTTCCGCGACGGCTGGTGGTACACGCCAACCGTGATTCACTGTCCGACGAACGAGATCACGGCGGCCCGCCAGGAGCTGTTCGGGCCCGTGCTCTCGGCGTTCCGATTCGGTGATGAGGCCGAGGTGATCCGAGCCGCCAACGACAGCCCCTACCACTACGCGGCGGGGGTGTTCACCGGTGAGGTCGGGCGAGCGATGCGGCTGACTCGTCGCCTGCACGCCGGGATCGTCTATGTGAACACCTACCGGGTGATCTCGCCGTCGGTGCCCTTCGGCGGCGACGGCTTGACCGGGTACGGACGCGAGAGCGGCAGCGAGAGCCTGCTCGACTATTCACGACCCAAGACCGTGTGGGTCAACACGTCCTCGGCGTCGGCCCCCGACCCGTTCACGATGCGCTGAGGACGCAATTACCGCCGTTCGTCGCCGTCTACTGGCTCGCCGGTTGAGTCGGCATCAGTGACCGGTGTCCGAATTCGACGTCCCATGGCAACGACCGTTGCCGGGATGAAGAACACCCGGGCGGGTACCGATACCTCTCGCCATGGTCGCTCGATCAGCGGTGTCCGCCAGGCTCGACGGCGATAGATGAGGAAGAAGACGATGGCAGCGTGGATGGCGATCATCGACCAGTAGAAGCCGGTCGGCCCGTTGGTGGTCATCAACAGGGCGGCCAGGAACGGTCCGACGATTGCTCCGAGGCCGTAGAGGGTGACGAGCTGTGAGGCGGCGGCATTGACATGAGCCGGGTCGACCCAGTCGTTGGTATAGGCGGCGGCAATGGAGTAGAGCGGATAGCTGGCTCCGCCGAGCAGTGCCATCAGCGCGATCGCCATCGGGCTCGACGCCGGGCCGAGGAGGAGGAGGAGCGCGGCGATGCCGGCACCGGTGGCAGCGGCGATACCGACGGCGCGGCGGTCGACGTCGTCGGATGCCGAGGCGATCGGCCATTGGAACACCACGCCCCCGATCGTCGGGGCGGCGACGAACAGGGCGGTGCGGCCGGGGGAGAGGCCGACGCGGGTGGCATAGATCGCGGCCATGCCGGTCAGCGCTCCGTGGGCCGCGCCGACGAGGAAGCAGGCCCCCACGCCGGTCGGCACGACCTTGGCGAGCTCGCGGATGGAGATGTGTTCGCGGCCCTCGGTAGCCGGCGTGTCGGCCTCGGAGAGCGTGACCGGAGCGACGGCCAAAGAAGTGAGAATGCTGGCGATGGCGAAACCAGTCAAAGCGCGGGGGTCGAACGAGTTGAGGAGCAGTTGGCCGACTCCGAATGCGCCGGAGGTGACCACCAGATAGATCGACAGCAGCCGGCCCCGATTTTCGTTGTCGGCAAGATCGTTGAGCCATGACTCGGCGACGACGTACTGGCCGGCGATGCACATCCCGGTGATGAACCGTAACGCCGCCCAGGCCGCGGGAGCGTTGGCCATTCCGACCCCGAGGATCGCTGCCGAGAGCAGCGAGGCCAGCGCCGCGTAGACCCGGATGTGGCCAACCCTCACCAGTGCATCGAG
Source organism: uncultured Actinomycetes bacterium (assembly GCA_963847945.1). Lineage (GTDB taxonomy): Bacteria > Actinomycetota > Acidimicrobiia > Acidimicrobiales > Ilumatobacteraceae > JANMJD01. Next base: position 363,887 of record CAWKBX010000015.1, on the reverse strand, counting down.
GGTCAGGCGAGACCCGGCGAGGAAGCCGGCATAGTACGCCGCGCTGATCAGGCCGCTGACGGCCGTGGGGAGTTGCCGCAGTTCGGAACGGACGCCGAGGAGGGTGCCGAACAAACCGGAGGCCACGAGGAGCAGGGCGAGGCCGACGAACAATCCCCAAATGGCCAGGGCGAGATCCTTGGTGGCCGGCCCCACATCCCCGATCGACCCGTCTGTCACGGTTGGTGACTCTATGACAGCGCGGCGTCGATCGCGAGTCCTGCCGAGAGCAGGCGATCGTCATCGCCCGACGGGAGCGAGAACTGCACGCTGGTCGGTAGGTCCTGGTGATCGACCCCCGAGGGCATCGCCAGCGCAGGCATGTCGAGAAAGCTGCCGATCATCGTCAATCGGAGGGTGGCGATGTTGACCCGGGCGAACACATCGGGATCGGCATCGAGCGGGGCAAGCTCCGGGGCGACATGGCCGACGGTCGGGGTGACGAGGATGGCGCCGTCGAGTTCGTCGACGATTCGGGCCTGCATCTCGCGGCGGATCTCGAGCAGGCGTTGGTAACGCTCCTCGGGCATCGATCGGCCCAGTTCCAAACGGGCCATGATCCGGGGATCGATGAGGTTGCGGTCGGGCCCGGCGAGGCGTTCGGCATGAAATCGGTAGCCCTCGGCGGCCCCCGGCCAACCGAGTTCGTCGAGCCATGTGCGGGTTTCGGGAATCGCTGGAACGAGACGAGTGATCACCGTTGCACCTTGCCGACTCACGGTCTCCATCGTGGCCAGGAGGTTGTTGCGCACCACGTCGGTGACGACCCCGTCGGCCAAGATGCCCGAGTCGATGACGAAAGTCTGACCGGTCAGCGCCGCGGCTGCGATGGGGTGACGGATGCCCCGTAGGGCCTGGTCGACGAGGGTGCAATCGGCGACGGTGTGGGCGAGGGGACCGATGGAGTCGAAGGTGGCGGCGAGGGGGAAGACCCCAGTCATGTCGTAGCGCGCGGTCGTGCTCTTGTAGCCGACGAGGCCGTTGAATGCCGCGGGAATACGGATTGACCCGGCCGTGTCGGTCCCCATGGCGATCGGCACGATGCCTTGGTGAACCGCGACAGCGGAGCCCGATGACGACCCTCCCGGGGCGCGGGTCGTGACTCCGGGGCGATCGATCGTCGGCGTGCCGAAGTGGGCGTTGAGGCCAAGTCCCGAGAACGCAAACTCCGACAGATTGGTCTTGCCGATCGCTATCGCTCCGGCGCGGCGCAGCGCGGCAACCGATGGCGCGTCGTTGGAGGCCTCCGCCGCCGCAGCAAGGCACGCGGAGCCCGCAGTCGTGCGGGTCCCCGCCACATCGAAAAGGTCCTTCCAGGCGATAGGAATTCCGTCGAGCGGTCCCACCAATTCATCACGATGTCGACGATCGTCAGCGAGACAAGCCTCGGCGCGGGATGCGTCGGTCGCCAGGTGGAGGAAGGCGGACGGCGTGTGGATAGCTCGATCGATGGCTTCCTCTGCGAGGTCTGAGGCAGTGATCTGGCCCTGTCTGAGTTGGACGTTCAGCTCGTCGCATGAGGGGAAGTGGGCCATTCATCGAGCGTACCGGGCACCGAAATCTGGCACCGACATGTGGCGCAGAGTCGACTTGGGGATCGGCATCGGTGATGCGAGCTTCGGCGCTACCGAGTGTTGAAGTGTTGCAGTATTGAAGATTCGTCGGGGTTCGACAGAGGTCGAAGACTGTCGGGCAACAGCTCGTCTATAGCCAACGTCAAGGAAATCTCTTCGGCCAGCTCGCGAGCGCCTCCGTCGGGTGATGGAATCGGTGCTCGGTCCTCCCGTCCGACGTGCACCGTGGTCGAGCTTGAGCACGCGTCCTCGGCCGTCACGGTCCGCCTGGTGAGCCGTCGCGGGGATCGACGAAAGCCAGATTGTCGTCTCGAAGTTGTGTCGTTCGCGAGTAGAGAAGTATTGAAGTAGTCACGTACTGAAGCATTGTCCTCGTTGGTGGGTACGTGGTGGCATCGGAGACTCAGCGGAGGTCTACCGGTTCCTTACCGGCCTCCTTGGAAGGTCGTCTCCCTCGAACCGATCCAGGCGGGGCGTGTCAACGCGTCCGACGGCAAGATCGCGACCCGGGAGAAAGAAGCGACGCGACTCATAGGCCATTGGTGCAAATTGTGGTTGTGAGTTGACTTAGAGCGATATTCAGCTATTCTTCACACTGATGGTAGTCGGGTGACTACTCGACCGGAGGGTGAAATGAACTGGTGGAACAAGTCCCGTTCCCGTGTCTTGGCGGACATCAAACCCGATTTGCTCGTTGACAAGGAACTGTCGCCGGGGGTTGACGCGCACACGCCTTTGGTGCCGACGCCTCGGCCGTTGAGCGGTAGGTGGCGCAGTCGTGATCGACATCGGGCGACCGTTGCCGTCCTCACGGTCGGGCTGGTGAGCGGAATGACGATCGTCAGCACCAGCTTCGGGAGTCAGGCTCCGATCGCACAAGCGGCGGTGAACTGCTCCAGTCAGGTGGTCTTCGTCACTGAGAACGGCGGCCCTTCGCTCCAAGGTCAGATCTCGACGTGGGGATCCAAAAACAACGGGACCTTCTACCCCGATGAAGTGACGACGCAGGTCAACGAGGTGGGTTACGTCTCGGGAGGGTTCGGTCGCGAACTTAACACGTCGACGCTGTTCGCCGACGTGAACAGCGACCAGATCGGTGACGTAGTCGTCGCCACCGAGGGCCAGTGGCTCAACGGCACCAGCCGAACGATCGCCGTCTATCTCGGCAATGCCGATGGCTCCTATGCCTCGGTTCCGGTCGAGAACACCCCCGCCGAGATCAGCGACATGTTCGGCGGGAGCGTGATCGGTACCGAGGAGACGTTGATCGGTGACGTCAACAACGACGGTCGCCTCGACATCGTGTGGGCCTACGACGGCTCGGGCGGCGCGCAGGCGTACGCGTGGATCAATGACGGCAGCGTCGCCGGAGGGTTCTATCCGAACGCCCCAGTGGCGACCTCGGGTCTGACACTCTCGGGTGACCCCGAGGTGTTCGGAACCGATGTGCTTGTCACCACGTTGATGGGTGACGTCGACGGTGCCAATGGCGACGACATCATCTATGTCGCCGAAGGACTGAGTCCCATCACCGTCAAGGTCTGGCTGTCGAACGGCGACGGAACGTTCAACCCGAATGAGGTCAGCTCATCGATCACGACCCAGCTGCTGGGCCTTGGCGCGGGCACCGATGTCGGTCAGGTCAACTTGGTCGGCGACCTGAATGACGACGGCAAGGACGACCTCTTCTGGAGCTTCGACACCGTGCTCCAGCCCGACGCGACCCAAGACACCTCGGACCGTTTGCCCGTGTACGTCTGGCCGGCGACGACTGGTGGCAGCTTCAACGCCACCTCGACGACAACCAACGTGTTAGCCGAGCCGTGGATCTTCGGTACCGATATTTTCCAACAGACGATGTTGGCCGACGTGACGTCGGACGGGATGATCGACATCGTTTTCGCCCACGAGGTCGTTGCTCCGAACAACGAAGTCACAATCACCGTGTACCAGGGCAACGGCGACTTCACCTTCGACGCCGAGCCCCAACGCAGCGCGGTCACCCCGTCGAACGGCGCAGGAACCTTCGGCCGCTTCACCGATCAAGCGACCGGCGTCGTCGACGTCTGCAACCCGTGGACGAACATCGATGCATCGGGCAACACGGTTCCCGACGCCCCGGTCTGCACGACCAACATTGCCGTGGCCACCGAATACGCCTATCGCGGAGCCATCGACTCATTCGAGTTCAACCCGACCGGCACACTCGACCCGACCCGCCGATCGATCGCCCCGCAGCCCACGATCGACAGCTTCGGCGACTCCGCCATCGAGAAGACCCTTTTCGGTGACGTCAATGGCGACGACATCGACGACGTGTTGTACGCCTTTGAAGTTGGCGGACTCGACAAATCGCCGGTCCGGGTCTTCCTCGGTACCGCCACCGGCACGTACCTGCCGATGCCGGTCGAGACCTACCTCGACGAATTGCCCTACGCAATGGGTGACGACATCGACGAAGCCACCATGCTCGGCGACCTGAACGGCGACGGTCGCGCCGACCTGTTGTGGGTCGAGGATCTGCTCAACAACACCGCCTACGTGTGGTTCGGGAATGCCGATGGCACGTTCGCGACAACTCCGGTCACCTCGGTGGTCAACCGAGTGGGCCTGGCTCTCTCGGGCTTCACCGGTGTCGACATCTACCGTTCGATCGGCCTCGCTGATGCCGACAACGACAACGACCTCGACATGGTCGCCGCGGTCGAGCAGGCATTCCCCACCGGTGCCACCTCGGTGTGGTTGAACAACGGCGATGGCACCTTTGCCACGAACGCGATCACGGGCACGATCACCTACCCGATCACCTACCCCATCGGGCAGTTCGAGGATCAGACCACGATGTTCGGCGACGTGACCGGTGACGGCAATGCCGACATCGTCAGCGCCAGCGACTGGGCCTCGATTGCCTCGCAGCCGACGATTCATGTCTGGGTCGGAACCGGCCTCGGCCTGTTCACCGCAGTATCGATCAACTCCCCGCTGACGGGGACCAACTACGTCGACCTCGGCACCGACGCCATCGAGCACACGATGCTGGGCGATGTCACCGGTGACGGCGAACTCGACATCGTCTACGCCTACGACTCGCTGCGGGCCACGAGCCCCGCCGGACCAGGCGTCAAGGTGTGGGCTGGAAATACCGGGCTCGCCAATGCGACGTTCGTTGCGGCATCGATCGACTCGGTAGTTGCCGACAACGCGTGGCCCTTTGGCACTGCGACCCTTGAGGCGACCGGCCTGGTGCGCAACTGCGGCACGGCCCCGGCTCTGTTGGGCGGCATCACCCCCGACACAAGCTGTGCCGCGGGCACCGGCCCTGCGAAGGTATTCGCCGCCAAGACCGACGCGTTGGCCCCGTACTACAACCGGGTCGCGCAGCTGAAGGCCAATGGCGAGTGGGATTCGACGACCCAGGTCGAGATGAGCCCGGATCTGCCGGCCATCGCCAACGATGCCGACACCGTGTTCAGCACCCCCGGTTACAACTACACCACGCTCAACAACCTGTCGTCCTTCGAGGCGCGCGGCACGAGCATCAGCCTGCCGACCAATCTGACGACGACGCCCGTAGAAGTCCCGCTCACGGGGCCGGGAACTGCCTGGGGTGCTGATGGCGAGGGGGATCAGGGTCTGATCTTCGATGCCGACCCGATCATCTGGGGCTCGGCCGTCGATCCGACGACCGGCGACCTGTGGGCCTACGAGAACACCGGCGTCTACCAGGGCCGGCTGTACCGCTCGGGCGACGGGGGCTCAACCTGGCACGGGCCGTTCTACTTCAACGGCGGATTCACGCAAGAGACGATGTTCGTCAACGACATCGCTTTCACCTCCGACGGGCGGATGCTGTTCATCGGGGCCACCGACACGGCCTACGACGGCTGGCGGCTGCGGACCTATCTCATCGACGTGATGCCCGGTGACCTGGGCGCACCGACCGGCACGCTGCTCGATCCGGTCAAGCTCGAACTCGTCGAGGACAGCACGGCCTACGTTGGTCATCGGGACATCGACTACTACCCCTCTGGCATCGCCGTACGTGATGACGACACCATCTGGGTCTCGTTCAGCGACGGTGGCTACCACGCCCTGAACTGGGGCAGCCTGCTCGTCGAGTACAACCGGGTTGGTACCGGCGCAGCCGTGAAGTACGAGGCCGACATCATCTGGCCCGTCCAGCCGGTGGCAGCCAATCCGACCCCCGGGCCGTACGCCGATCCGAACCCGACCGCTGACTTTGCGCCGTTCTACGAGAACGGGATCATGGACCTGTCGAGCTGTCGCGGCTTCGTCATCGACGAGCGCGATGTGCAGCCGGTGTGCGCCAACGTGTGGTACAGCCGGCTCGACTACGCCACCGCCGCGGGCGGGACCGACCTCGACGTCGGCATCGGCCCGCTGAACACCGCTAACGCTTCGAACATGTTCGACGACCAGGAGATCCGCGACCGGTTCTTCTACGACAACAACGGAACCCCGCTCACTGCCGTTGATGACACCTACTCGGGTTACTACTACGCCTACGGTCTCGCCGTCGGCAACGCCGACAACTCATACGGTCCGCTCGAGGGCAACCAGACCGGAGTCGATTCGGTGTGGGCCGTTCCGTTGCTCGACGTCGCCGCACCGATCAAGCAGTTCCCCCAGGGAGCTGCGGTGTCGGACGAGCTGCAGACCGGCAAGGGCGCGGGCATCCTCGTTACCGGTGCCGCAACCAACCCCAAGGACAACACCTTGTGGGCAGGCTACGTCGACCTCGGCGGGCTCTACATCCGCCGCCGCGAGCCGAGCGACCCGAGCGACCTCGACAGTTCGGACCAGTGGACGCCGAGCCTGCTCAGCCCCGTTGCCCACGTCGGCGTGCTGTCGGCGGGCTGGGAGACCGGTCAACTGTTGGTCCGCGACTTCGTCTTCACCCGCGACGGTGACCTGCTCGTGATGGGCTACAAGCTCAACGGTGCCTTGACGGCGGCCGATCTGACCATCTACCTGGTTCATCAGGACGACGTGCTCACGCCGACCTCGCCGTACCTTGCCCCGGTGACGCCGGTCGCTCATACGACCATGCCGATCAAGAAGGCCAATGGGGCCGGGCTGGCCGACTTCTACTACGAGGGCTTCGCCGTCGATGCCGATGGTCAGCACGTCTACCTGGCCGCGTACCCGCAGAACTTCGAGCGCGACGCGCCCGTTCTGGCAGTCGAGCGTCTACAAGCTCGACGTCGGTGGCGACCCGAATGGTGACGGAATCGTCGACCTGATCCCGAGCACCGACGTTGACCCGTTCGGTGACATCGGCCGCATCCCGGGCATCTTGTCCGACATGGGCTCGTGCTACGCCTCGGCCGCGCTGGCGGACACCGATGGCGACGGCATCGTCAACGAGCGGGATCTCGATGACGACGGGGATGGCATCGTCGACACGCTCGAGGGCAGCGACCTGGTCGACACCGACACCGACGGCGTGCCGGACTCGCTCGACCTGGATTCCGACGGGGATGGCCTTGTCGACTCGCTCGAAGGCCACGACGCCAACCACGACGGCACGGCCGACATCGTCCCGTCGGGCGTCGACACGAATAATGACGGCCTGGATGATGCATTCGCCACGGCACCGGCCCCGCCGGACTTGGACGCCGATGGCAAGCCTGACTTCCGGGACGTCGACGCCGATGGCGATGGCGTCAGTGACCTCATCGAGGCAAACGACGCCGATCACGACGGCATCGCTGACGTCACGTTGTCGGGCATCGACACCGATGCCGACGGCATCGACGACACGTTCGACGTCGACAATGGCGGCACCGCCCCAACGGCCCCCGACACCGATGGCGACCTGAAGCCCGACTACGCCGATACCGACGATGACGGCGACGGTGTTCCGACGTCGGTCGAAGTGCTGCTTGGTGATACCGACGGCGACCTAACGAAGGACTACCTCGACGTCGACGATGACGGTGACGGGATCAACACCATCGCAGAAGACCGCAATGGCGATGGCAACCCGACCAACGATGACACCGACGGCGACGGCACCAAGAACTATCTCGATCTCGATTCGGATGGTGATGGAGTGCTCGACTCGATCGAGAAGGGCACCGGTCCCGGACTGCTCGATACCGATCTTGACGGCAAGCCGAACTACGCCGACACCGATGACGACGACGACCTGGTGTTGACGGTCAACGAGGACATCAACGGCGATCTGAACTGGGTGAATGACGACTGGGACGGCGACTCGGTCCCCGACTATCTCGACCCCGACCTGCCGGCCGACACTGACGGTGACGGCGTGAGCGACAATCTCGATCTCGACGATGATGGCGACGGCATCCTTGACACCGTGGAGGGCGTCCTCGACACCGACAGCGACGGGCTGATCAACTCGCTCGACTCCGACTCCGATGGCGACTCGGTGCCGGACTGGAAGGAAGCGGGCGGGGCCGACATCAACGTGAACGGCCAGGCCGACGGCGTCGACCTGAACAATGACGGGGCGATCGATGCGCCGCTCGACCCGGCGGCGCTGAACACCGACGGCGACGGCAACCCGAACTACCTCGACACCGACGATGATGGCGACGGCGTGCCGACGCTGACCGAGTACCACGACCACGACTCCAACGGTGTGGCCAATCACGCGCCGACTGGCGTGGACGCCGACAACAATGGCATCGACGATGGTGTACAGCCGGCCGGCATCCATACCCCGGTCGACACCGATTCGGACGGCGTGGAGAACTACCTCGACGTCGACGACGACGGCGACTCGATCCTCACCTCGTTCGAAGTCCCGGCCGCGACCGATTCCGATGGCGACCTCAAGCCGAACTATCTCGATGCCGACGATGACGGTGACGGCACCGCCACCGCGGCCGAGCAGCCCGACCCCAACGGCAACGGCGACCCGGCCGACGCCGTTGACGGCGACAATGACGGCACGGTCGACTACCTCGACGCGGTCAACGACCCCGACACCGACGGCGACACCATCCCGAACAACCTCGACCTCGATGACGACGGCGACGGCATCCTCGACACGGTCGAAGGTGTTGTTGACACCGATCTCGACGGCACCCCCGATTCGCTCGACTCGGATTCCGACGGCGACGGCGTGCCCGACTGGAAGGAGGCCGGCGGTGTTGACTCCGACAACGACGGCCTGGCGGACGGCACCGATGGCAACGGCGACGGCGCGATCGATACCCCGCTCGACCCGGCGGCGGTTGACACCGACGGCGACCTGATCGCCGACTACATCGACGTCGATGACGACGGTGATGGCGTGGACACGATCGACGAAGACATCGACTCCGACGGTGACCCGACCAACGACGACACCGACGCCGATGGCACCCCGAACTACCTCGACACCGACTCCGACGATGACGGCGTGCTCGACGCAGCTGAGAAGGGGACGAACCCGACGCTGCTCGACACCGACGCCGACGGCACCCCCGACCTGCTCGATACCGACGATGACGACGACGGCATCTTGACGGTGACCGAAGGTCCGACCACCGACACCGATGGCGACAACGTCAAGAACTACCTCGATGTCGATGATGACGGCGACACCATCCCGACGTCAACCGAGATCGGCGCCGATCCGCTAAACCCCCGCAACACCGACGGTGGGCTCGACCCCGACTACCTCGATACCGACTCCGACGGTGACACGGTGTCCGACTCGATCGAAGGCACGGTTGACATCGACGCTGACGGTGTCGGCAACTGGATCGACGTCGATTCCGACGATGATGGCGTGCTCGACAGCGTCGAGGGTGCGACGACCGACACCGATCTGGATGGCACGCCGAACCGTTTGGACACCGATGACGATGGTGACGGCGCGCTGACCTCGGCCGAGGACACCAACGCCGATGGCGACTGGACGAACGACGACGACGATGCCGACGGCACGCCGGACTACCTCGACCCTGACCCGGTGGTGGACACCGATGGCGACGGCACCCCCGACTCGCTGGACACCGACGACGACAACGACGGCATCCTCGACACCGTCGAAGGATCTGGCGACGCCGACGCTGACGGCGTCCCCAACCGTCTCGACCTCGATTCCGACGCCGACGGGGTTCCCGACGCGACAGAAAAGGGCACGGGCCCGGCGCTGCTCGACACCGACACGGACGGAACTCCCGACTACCTCGATGTCGACGACGATCAGGACGGGATCAACACCATCGGAGAAGACCTCGACGGTGATGGCGACCCGACCAACGATGACAGCGACGCCGATGGCACGCCGAACTATCTCGATCCCGATGCAGTGACCGACTTCGATGGCGACGGCATCCCTGACGCCACCGACACCGATGACGACGACGACGGCCTCGTCGACACTGTCGAGGGCAACGGCACGGTCGACACCGACAGCGATGGCAGCCCCGATAGCCGTGACGCCGATTCCGATGGCGACTCAGTACCCGACTCCACCGAGAAGGGTGTTGGACTGCCGCTGCTCGACACCGACAGCGACGGCACCCCCGACGTCATCGACACCGATGACGACGGCGACACGATCCCGACGATCACCGAAGGTCTATTGACCGATACCGACACCGATGGAACTCCCGACCGCTTGGATCTGGACTCTGATGGTGACGGCATCCTCGATTCGGTCGAGGGCGCGGCCGGTATCGGCGGCCCCGGCGCCGATGCCGACAGCGACGGCACCCCGAACCGTCTGGATCTCGATTCCGACGGCGACGGCGTGATCGACTCCATCGAAGGCCCGACGGTCAACACCGACGGCGATGCCGTGCCGAACTATCTCGACGCCGACGACGACGGCGACGCCGTGCCGACGGCGGTCGAAGATGCCAACAGTGACGGCAACTGGGCCAACGACGACGACGACGTCGACGGCGTGCCCGACTACCTCGACCCTGATCCGGCGTTGGATACCGATGGAGACGGCACCCCCGACTCCACCGATACCGACGACGACAACGACGGCATCATCGATACCGTCGAGGGCAACGGTGTCACCGACACCGACGGAGACACGATCCCCGACTCCCTCGATCTCGACTCCGACGGCGACACCGTTCCCGACTCGATCGAGAAGGGCCCGGGCTTCGCCCCGCAGGACACCGACGGAGACACGATCCCCGACTTCCGAGACGTCGACGATGACGATGACGGCGTCAACACGATCGCCGAGGACAACAACGGCGACGGCGATCCGACCAACGACGACAGCGACGTCGACGGCACTCCCAACTACCTCGATCCCGATGCGGTGACGGACTTTGATGGTGACGGGATTCCCGACGGCACCGACCCCGATGACGACAACGACGGCATCCTCGACACGGTCGAGGGCGACACCGGCGTCGACACCGATGGCGATGGCGCTCCCGATAGCCGTGACGCAGATTCCGACAACGACGGCGTCGCCGATGCCGTCGAGAGCGGCACCACCGATACCGACAGCGATGGCACCCCCGACGTCCGGGATATCGACGATGACGGTGATGGCGTGGCGACCGTGGTCGAAGGCGTCTCAACCGATAGTGATACCGACGGCACGCCGGACCGGCTCGATCCCGACGACGATGGCGACACCATCCCGACGGCGGCCGAAGGCACCGGAGACGCCGATGCCGATGGCACCCCGAACCGGCTCGATCTCGACTCGGACAACGACGGTGTCCTCGACTCGGTTGAGGGCGGCACGGCGAACACCGATGGTGACGCCGCGCTGAACTTCCTCGATGCCGACGACGATGGCGACAGCATCCCGACGATCACCGAGGGCACGGTCGACACCGATGGCGACACCGCGCCGAACTACCTCGACACCGACTCCGACAACGACGGCATCCTCGATTCGGTCGAGGGCCCGACGGTCGACACCGATGGCGATGGCACCCCGAACCGTCTGGATCTCGATTCCGATGGTGATGGCGTCACTGATGCCGTGGAAGGCCCGACCGCCGACACCGATGTCGATGGCATCCTCAACTACGTCGATGCCGACGACGATGGCGACGCCATCCCGACCGCCGGCGAAGACACCAATGGCAACGGCGATTTCGACCGATGACGATGACGACGCCGACGGTGTCCCGGACTACCTGGACCCCGACGCAGTTGTCGACACCGATGGTGACGGCACGCCCGACGCCACCGATACCGATGACGACAACGACGGCCTGCTCGACACCGTCGAGGGCAACGGCACCGTCGACACCGATGGTGACGGCACTCCCGACTCCATCGACCTCGACGCCGATGACGACAGCGTGCTCGACTCGGTAGAGAAGGGCACCGGGGCGACCCCGCTGGACACCGACGGCGACGCAATCCCCGACTTCCAGGACGTGGACGATGACGGCGACGGCATCGACACGATCGGCGAGGACAACAACGGCGACGGCGACGTCTCGAACGACGACGCCGACGGCGACGGTGTGCCGAACTACCTCGATGCCGACGCGATCACCGACTTCGATGGTGACGGCACGCCCGACGCCACCGATACCGATGACGACGACGACGGCATCCTCGACACGGTCGAGGGTGACACCGCGGTCGACACCGATAGTGATGGCAGCCCCGACAGCCGGGATACCGACGCCGATGGTGACGGCATCAACGACAGCGCCGAGAAAGGCACCGGAGCAACTCCGGTCGACACCGATGGCGATGGCATCGCGGACTTCCGCGACCTCGACTCCGATGCCGATGGCGTCCCCGATTCGACCGAGGGCGCGCTCGATACCGATAGCGACGGCACGCCCGACCGCGTCGACGTTGATGATGACGGTGATGGCATCAACACCATCGGCGAGGACAACAACGGCAACGGCGATCCGACCGATGACGATGCTGACGGCGATGGTGTTCCCAACTATCTCGATCCTGATGCGGTGACGGACTTTGATGGTGACGGGATTCCCGACGCCACCGACCCTGACGACGACAACGACGGCATCACCGATACCGATGAAGGCAGCGGAGTCACCGACACCGATGGCGACGGCAGCCCCGACAGCCGGGACGTCGATGCTGATGGCGATGGAATTCTCGACGCTGATGAGAAGGGCCCGGGGGCGACGCCGGTCGACACCGATGGTGACGGCACGCCTGACTTCCAGGACACGGATTCCGACGATGATGGCGTCCCTGATGCCGCCGAGAAGGGCACGGGGGCAACCGCGACCGACACCGACGCCGATGGCACCCCTGACTTCCAGGATGCCGACGACGATGGCGACGGCACCCCGACCACGGCCGAGGACACCAACGGCAACGGTGATCCCACCGATGACGACGCTGACGGCGATGGGGTTCCCAACTATCTCGATCCTGATGCGGTGATGGATTTCGATGGTGACGGCACGCCCGACGCCACCGATACCGATGACGACAACGACGGCATCCTCGACACCGTCGAAGGTGACACGACGGTCGACACCGACAGCGACGGAGCTCCCGACAGTCGCGACACCGACGCCGACGGCGATGGCATTCTCGACTCGGTCGAGAAGGGCACGGGGGCGACTCCGGTCGACACCGATGGTGACGGCACGCCCGACTTCCGGGATCTCGACTCCGATGGCGACACCGTTCCGGACACCACCGAGTTCGGTTCAGGCACGGTTGCTCTCGACACCGACGGTGATGGCACGGCCAACTACGTCGATGTCGACGACGATGACGATGGCATCAACACAATTGGTGAAGACAACAACAGTGACGGCGATCCGACGAACGATGACGCCGATGGCGATGGCATCCCGAACTATCTCGATCCCGATGCAGTGACGGACTTCGATGGCGACGGCATCCCCGACGCCACCGATACGGACGACGACAACGATGGCATCCCCGACACCGCCGAAGGCAACGGAACCACCGATACCGACGGCGACGGTAGCCCCGATAGTCGGGATCTTGATTCCGACGACGACGGCATCGTCGACTCGATCGAGAAGGGCACCGGGGCAGCGCTGGCTGACACCGATGGCGACCTCATCCCCGACGTGCTCGACCTCGATTCCGATGGCGACACCGTGCCCGACTCGGTTGAGAAGGGCACCGGGGTCACCCCGCAGGACACCGACGCCGACGGCCTGGCCGACTTCGTCGACGTCGATGACGACGGTGACGCGATCAACACCATTGCCGAGGACAACGACGGTGACGGCAATCCGACGAACGACGACTTCGACGGTGACGGCGTTCCCAACTATCTCGATCCCGATGCAGTGACCGACTTCGATGGCGACGGCACGCCCGACGCCGCCGATACCGATGACGACAACGACGGAATTCTCGATACCGACGAGGGCAATGGAGTGACCGACACCGATGGTGACGGCAGCCCCGACTCCAAGGACCTCGATTCCGACGGCGACACCATCACTGACCAGGTCGAGGCCGGGACCGGGCTCACCCCGGTCGATACCGACGGTGACGGGACCCCTGACTTCCAGGACCTCGACGCCGACGGCGACACCGTGCCGGACGCGACGGAGAAGGGCACCGGGGCAACCCCGCTCGATACCGACGTCGATGGCACGCCTGATTTCCAGGATGCCGACGACGACGGTGACGGCATCAACACCATCGCCGAGGACAATAACGGCAACGGTGATCCCACCGATGACGACGCTGACGCCGATGGGATCCCGAACTATCTCGATCCCGACGCAATCACCGACTTCGATGGCGATGGTGTCCCCGACACGGTCGATCCCGACGATGACGGCGATGGCATGCTCGACCCCACCGAGGGCGACGGCACGGTCGACACCGACGGCGACGGCAACCCGGACTCCCGCGATGCCGATTCCGATGGTGACGCGATCCCTGATGCCACCGAGAAGGGCACCGGGGCGACCCCGGCCGATACCGATGCCGACGGGACCCCCGACTTCCGGGACCTCGATTCCGACGGCGACGGCGTGCCGGATGCCACGGAGAAGGGCATGGGGTTGATCCTGCCCGACACCGATGCCGACGGCATCCCGAACTTCATCGACCCCGACGACGATGGTGACGGCACGCCGACCAATGGTGAGGACACCAACGGCGACGGAAATGCCCTCAACGACGACGACGATGCTGACGGCACGCCCGACTACCTCGATGCCGACCCAATCCTCGATACCGATGGAGACGGCATTCCCGACTCCACCGATGCCGACGACGACAACGACGGCATCCCGGATGCCGGCGAAGGCACGGTCGACACCGATGGTGACGGCAAGCCGGACTCAAAGGACTTGGATTCCGATAATGACGGCGTGCCCGACTCGACGGAGAAGGGCACCGGGGCGACCCCGCTCGACACCGATGGTGACGGCAAGCCGAACTTCCAGGACGCCGACGACGACGGCGACGGCATCAACACCATCGCTGAGGACAACAACGGTGACGGCAACCCGCTCAACGACGACGCCGATGGCGATGGGGTCCCGAACTACCTTGACCCCGACGCAATCACGGACTTCGACGGTGACGGGATTCCCGATGCCACCGATCCCGATGACGATGGTGACGGCATGTCCGACACGGTCGAGGGTGACACTGCGGTCGACACCGACGGCGACGGTGCACCCGACAGTCGGGACAACGACTCCGACGGCGACGGCGTGACCGACACGACCGAGAAGGGCACGGGGGCGACCCCGGCCGACACCGATGGTGACGGCACGCCCGACTCGCGGGATACCGACGATGATGGCGACGGCGTGCCCACCTCGACCGAAGGATCGACGACCGACACCGACGGCGACGGGACGAAGAACTATCTCGATGCCGACGACGATGGTGACGGCACGCCGACCAAGGGTGAGGACGCCAACGCCAACGGCAACCCGACCGATGACGACGGCGACGGCGACGCGATCCCGAACTATCTGGATCCCGACGCCATCCCCGACTTCGATGGTGATGGTCAGCCCGACGGCCAGGACACCGATGACGACAACGACGGCATCCCCGACGGTCAGGAAGGCAACGGAGCCACCGACACCGATGGCGACGGTGGTCCCGACTCCAGGGACAACGACAGCGACAACGACACCTTGCCCGACTCCGAGGAGGGCATTGGTGACACCGACGGTGACGGCAAGCCCGACTCGCAGGACACCACCAGTCTCTTCGACCTTGAGATCAAGGTCACCAGAGTGCAGGTGTCGGCCGGGGCCAGCGGTGTTGCTCAGGTCGTGGTCATCAACCACGGCCCGGCAGCCGCTCCGGGAGCCGTGTTCACGGTCAAGATGCCGGCCGAACTCACTCCCCAAAAGGGTGTTTTCAAGTCGACCGGCACCTTTGTTGCCGCCCTGCCGGTGGACGACCCGTCGATCTGCAGCATCAGTGGTCAGTTGGTGACGTGCCCGTACGAGGCGCTGAACCGGGACCAGATGGCGACGTACGAGGTGACATTTGTGATGTCGTCGTCGGCACCGGTGGGCACGACGCTGTCGGCTCCCGTCGAGGTGAAGTTCAGCGGTGACACCTTCGACACCGTGGTCGCGAACAACACCACGGTCATCGAGGTTTCGGTGTTGGCTCCCGCCAAGGGCAAGTTGCCGACGACCGGTGCCGAGATTGCTCGCCTGCTGGCGATGGCGTTGGTGGCGATCGGTGGTGGAGCGAGTCTGCTGGCCTTCGGTCGGCGTCGCCGGGCGCGCTCAGTTCAATGAGTTCACGATCCGTTGGCCGGGTGCTGTCGTTGGACACCACGGTCTGACGGACCTTGAAGCGAGCGTTGATCAACCTGCTGATCGCCCCGCTGCGTCACCCAGCCTGCGGTACCGAACCGGTACCGTGAGCGCGGTGGCGCAGTGGCGCGTGACAACGGAGGAGACGAGAGTGCCCGAGCCTGATCGCTCAGACCGGCCGTTGATCGGAATCAGTGCCGAATCGGCGCCGGTGCCGCGTTACTGGGGGACCGAACCACACCAAGTGGTCGGTGATACCTACGTGAACGCGGTGCGGGCCGCCGGCGGGTTGGCCGTGGTGCTGCCGGTCGGCGATGAGCATGCCGCGGCGTCGATCATCGGTCGGCTGGACGGGTTGGTGCTCACCGGCGGCAACGACATCGACCCGAGCTTCTACGGTGAGGATCGGCTCGATGTCGGAACCGGCGGCGAACTCGACCTGCGACGCGATCGTTTCGATCTCGCCCTGATCGACGCCGCGGTCGCCGCCGGACTCCCAACTCTGTGCATATGCCGGGGCCAGCAGATTCTGAATGTCTGGCGAGGTGGGAGCCTCGTGCAGCATCTCGACACGCATGGAGTGACCCCCGCGGACGAACGGACCTCGCATGACCTGGAGGTCGACGTCACCAGCCGGTTCGCCCGGCGATTTCCGACACTCACCCGCTCGAACACGTATCACCACCAAGCCGTGGCCCGGCTCGGTCGAGGCGTGCGAGTCGCCGCGACGACGGTCGACGGGGTGATCGAGGCCATCGAACTCGACGACGTTGCTCATGTGGTCAGCGTGCAGTGGCACCCCGAGATGTTGATCGATCACCCCGAGCACCTGGCATTGTTCGAGTGGTTGGTGCGGGCGGTGGGCGCTGGCGAGCGCGCCTGATCAGCGGGGGCAATGCTCGAGGGAGGCTTCCGCTGGCACGTCGAGCTCAAATCGTGGAGTGTCATGCCTGGCTCGAATGGTCGAGCTGGAGCATTTCCGGGCTGCCTCCTCGACCCACCGCATGTCAGAGTTGGGCGATGAGATTCAGTTTGGCAATCAACCCCGAACGGATGGACCCGAGCGAGGACATGCGAGCGGTGCTCGATCACACGCTCGAGATGGTCCAGATGGCCGAGGCGGGCGGGTTCGAGATCGCCTGGGCGTCGGAACACCATGCCATCGAGCTGTCCGTGACGCCGAGTCCGTTCGCTCTGCTGACGTGGTGGGCGGCCCATACGTCGACCATCCGGTTGGGTACGGCGGTGGTCGTCGCCCCGTATTGGCATCCGATCCGATTGGCCGGCGAGGTCGGGCAACTCGATCTGCTGAGCAACGGACGAGTCGAGTTGGGGCTCGGGCGCGGCGCCTACCAACGGGAGTTCGACCGGATGTCGCCGGGGACTGATCCGGTCAGCGCGGCGGGCGCGTTGCGCGAGATCCTGCCCGTGCTCAAGGGCGTCTGGGGTGGCGACTATGCCTACGAGGGCAACCTATGGTCGTTCCCCGAGGCGACCGCCTGCCCCAAACCATTACAGTCACCCCACCCGCCGGTGTGGGTGGCGGCGCGCGACCCCGACACGTATGACTGGGCGGTGGCGAATGGTTGCAACATCATGTGTTGGCCGTTGACCAGGCCATTCTCGGAACTGGAGGCGTATGTCGGGCGGCTCGATGCGGCGTTGGCGAAGTGTCCGCCCGGGACGCCTCGGCCCCGCCAGGCGGCGATGCGGTACGCCGCGGTGGTGTCACATGCCGATGAGCTCGACCTCTACATTCGTTCGTTGCAGAGCCAGGCCGGCAAGTTCGAGAACCTGTTCAAAGGACTCGGCGGCGTGGCGAACGGCTTCCCCGAGGCGATCGATCTCGACGAGCTGGGCCACCGAGCGGAGTACGACCCGGCGATGCTGCGCGAGAATCTGATGTTCGGCACGCCCGACGAGGTGATCGCCAAGCTGCAGATGTATGAGCGGGTCGGTGTCGACTTCATGTACTGCCCGAGCTACGGCGCCCCGATGGACGCCCAGAAACGTTCCCTACGGCTGTTCATCGACGAGGTGACGCCGGCGTTCAGCGGTGGGTTGTGAGCGCGCCGCCATTGGTGTTGGTCCACGGGGTCGGCCTCGATCGTCACCTCTGGGATTCGACGATCGCCTCGTTGTCTCCTACGTGCCAGGTCATCACATATGACCTGGTCGGGCATGGTCGAGGGCCGCATCTGCCCGGGCCGTACTCGTTGTCGACGTTTGTCGAGCAGCTCGTCGCCGTGGTCGATGGGACACCGCAGATCGACCTGTGCGGGTTCTCGCTCGGAGCCCTGATCGCCCAAGCGTTTGCTGTCAACCACCCGTCGCGGGTCCGGCGCCTGATCCTGCTCGGCTCGGTGTTCCAACGTACCGAGGAGGAATTGCAGGCGATCCGCGACCGCGTCGCCGAGGTGCGCGCCGGTGGATATGCCCGCACGGTCGACCTGGCGATCGACCGGTGGTTTTCGGCGGAGTTCGCCGCGTCGCATCCCGACGTGGTGGCCCGAGTGCGAACGACGATGGATGGCAACGACGTCGTCGCCTATGCCAACGCCTACGCCGTGTTTGCGGTTGGCGACACCGAGCTTGCCCCCCACGTCGCCGAGATCACCGCGCCGACGCTGACCATTGCCGGGCAGGACGATCCCCGCTCCACCCCGGCGATGTCGCAGGCCCTGGCGGCGACCGTTGTCGATGGCCGTTGCGCAGTGATCCCCGGCTCCCGGCACTGTTTCATGCTCGAAGAGCCCGCGGCGGTCGCCTCGCTGATCGAGAGCTTCCTCGAAGTAGCCGTGCCCTGACGCGGCAGAGCCGGTGCTCGGAAATCCGAGCACCGGCTCATCCGGGTGTGACGGGCCCGCCCGTCACGCGATGCAGGCGGTGCCTGTCACCCGGTCACGACGAAGCTGGCGAAGGCTCGGTCGAGCACATCGAAGTCAGCTTCGCTGGTCGCTTGCAGCATCAGGATTGCGGTATCGGACCAATCCTGGGAGATGGCGGCGACCACGATGATCGCCGTATCGGTACCGCCGCATCCCGACCACACCTGGAACTTGCCGGTGTAGGCAATGTCTTCGTAGACGTCGATTCCCTCATCGACGCAGTCGGCTTGAGCGAACGCCGCCAGCACTTCGTCAACACCGACTTCGTTGAGCCGGGAGAAGAACAACCCGGGCACGCCGTAGCCGGAGTCGAACTGGGCGATGTCGGGGGAAGCCATGATCGCCGGGATCACCACGCCGTCGCCGAGATCCTGCTCGTTGGTCAGACGGTCGGCCCATTCCAGCGGGACGTCGATCGCCAATGCCCCGGTGTCGTCGGTGATCGACTCATACCCGGTGACGGCAACGGCCGAGGAATCGGCAGCTACCCCGGAGTCGTCGATCGCGCTGGCGAAGGAGAACGTCGCAATCAGCGGCTTGTCCTTGTTGCCGATTTCGCCGGTCAGGATTTCCTGCGTGTCGTAGCGCAGCACCTCCAACTGGATCGGCTTGCTGCCCGAGGTACGAATCACGTCGCAGTAGGCCGCCATCGTGCCGTCCTGGCCGACCGCTAGGCCGTTCATCTCGGTGATGATGTCGCCCGGAAGAAGACCGACCTTGGAGGCCGGCGTGCCGGGTGCTACTCCGGCGACCCACACGCCGGCCTCACCTTCCTCGGTGAGGTAGGCCTCGCCGTTGATACCCAGACTTTCGAAGTCGCCCTTGCGGAGTTGTTCGACCACCTCGGTGGCGAGCCCGGCCTTGATCGATTGATACCGAGGGGTGGTCACGCCGCGTTGAAGGCGTAGTTGACGCCGATCACCCGGCCGTCCTCGCCGACGAGCGGACCACCTGAGTTGCCGGGCTGGATCACCGCATCGTGTTCGATGGCGCCGTCGATCGATGCCCAGGCCATGTCGCCGGTGCTGTCAACCTTGCCGATGATGCCCGAAGTGAGCGTGAACTCCGGGTCACCGAGCGGGAAACCAGCCGCATAGACGCTGGTACCGGCCTTGATCTCGTCGGTCGACCACTCCAGCGTCGGCAGCGGTTCGGACTCGTTGATGTCGATGAGCGCGAGGTCGTTGCACTCCGACACGCCAAGCACCTTGGCGTTGTACGAATCGTTGAGGTCGCCGCCGATAAACACCTTGAGCGTCGCAGCTCCGGTGACCACGTGGTTGTTGGTGACGGCCAGGCCGTCATCGGAGATGATGAATCCGGTCCCCGATCCACCGGCCGCGTAGGTTTCCCCGTCTTCGACGCTGCGGAAGCTGCCCTCTGCGATGACCTGGATGACGGCCGGCTGGACGTCTTGGAAGCTGGCAATCCCGGCGGCGACTGTGGTCGGCGGGGTGGTCGAGACGGGGGCCGTGGTCGCAACGGGCGCGGGCACCGTCGTCGCAGCGTCGACCGCTGCGGTGGTCGGACCCGATGGCTTGGCGGTGTCGGCCGTGACGTTCGAAGCTCCTGCGCCGCACGCGGCGAGGGTGACCGCGAATAGTGCTGCGGCGACGGCGAAGCCCTGTCGGGATTTCGGAGGACGGAACGCGGCCGAGGCCGCAGGGGAATGGCGCGTGATGAATGTCATGTGAACACCGTGCGCTACGCCGGCCCTCCGCAACATCGGGGAAAACCACATATGGTGCCAAAACCTGCAGGAGCGGTCGTGCGAAATGCAGATTCGGATCGGAGGCCTTGAGGCGGTGGCTCCGGCGTCTCGGCACCGAACAGGTTCAGGTCGATGCTGAGTCGGTACGGCGCCGATAGACCGCAACCATCTCGGTCCGCGACCGCACCGACAGCTTTCGGTACACGCGGGTGAGGTTTGACTCGACCGTGCGCAAGCTGACCGACAACCGGGTCGAGACTTCGGCGTTCGAGTGACCGCTGGCGACGAGTTCGGCAATCTGCTCCTCGGTCGGCGTGAGCTCAGTCGCGTTGCGCGATCGTCGCGCTCCAAGGCGGTTGCTCTCGGCCGCGGCCCGCTTGATCCACGGCGGCGTACCAAGTTGCCGGAAGGTGTTCTGCGCCGCAGCGATGTGCACGGCAGCCTCAGCGCGCTCGACCGTCGCGGCGCAGCGTCGAACCGAGGACGAGGCGGGCGCGAGCGAGGTCGAGGGGCAGCTCAAGCAGTTCGTACGCCTCGACAGCGGCGCGGCCGAGCACGATTGAGCGGTCTAATCGTCCACCGGCGGCCTCGATCAAGGCCCGGCAGCGAAGTGTTTCGACCTTCGCTCGAGGCAGTCGGCTGCGCTCGGCGAGGTACTCCAACTCCTCGGCGACGAGCGTCGCTTCCACCACCTCGCCAAGTTGAAGCAGCGCCTCGACCAAGTCCATTCGGAACGGCGCCGCAGCGACCGCCGCGCAGCCGATCTCCGAGGCAATCGTCCGCGCTCGACGGCCGCGCTCGACGGCCGCCTCCCAGTCGCCGAGTATCAACGCGACAAAGCAGCCCAGACTGTTCGACTCCAACTCCTCCACTGGGGTGGCGTGCGCCGATTCCACCCGTCGTTGCCACTCGGCTGCTTCTTCGACGCGCCCCTGGAGCGCCATCACCACGCTCATCTCCGACGACACGGCGGCCGGGCTGATCCCGCCGACCATCGCATGGAGGTCGAGCCAGGCCTGGGCGTACTCGATCGCCGCGGCGTACTGGCCAGTCCTGGTCATGCTCATCAGCAGCCGGGTGTACACCGGCATCTCGAAATGCACGAGTCCGAGTCGCCGGTACGCCGCGAGCTGTTGGAGCGAGTGACGGATCGAGAACTCGTGGCGATCGCACCAGCCGAGCGTGGTCACCCACCAGTCTTTGGCAACGTTGTCGTCGGCCATCAACTC
Source organism: uncultured Actinomycetes bacterium (assembly GCA_963847945.1). GTDB lineage: Bacteria > Actinomycetota > Acidimicrobiia > Acidimicrobiales > Ilumatobacteraceae > JANMJD01. The sequence goes on along the minus strand of CAWKBX010000015.1, from coordinate 341,741 downwards.
GGCCTGGCGTTCGGCCTCGTCAAGGTCGACGAATTCGCCGGCGTGGGCTCGCATCGAGGCGAGCAACGCCGTTTCGCGTTGAATAATGGCAGGGTCGCCGCTGCGGAGCGCTTCGGCCATTGCCTGCTGCGCGGACTCGATGGCACCCGACACCGTCGTTCTCAGCCGTCCTTGAGCCAGGATGTCGAACACCTTCGCCCGCCGAGCAGGATCGTCGTCGAGTTGATCGAGCAGCCGTTCCCCGGCGGCGACGCAACCGGCGTCATCGGGTCGATTGCCGATCGCCAGCATGGTGATGATTCCTGCCCTGAACCGGGTCTCGACACTTGGGTCGAGTGCGACTGCCCGATCAGCGAACTCGATCGGTGCGTAATTGTCGCCTGCAGACATCGCACAATTGGCCGCCCTCAACGCCCGTTCCACCGCGTCGGCGGTGGAATCCGGGGGTGTGAGTTCGATCGCATGTCGGGCGAGAGTGATCGCTACCGGAAGGTCGCCGCGAGAGGCTGCCCGTTCGACCGCGCTGTCGAGTTCGGCGGCCAACTTGGCGTCGGTACCCTCGTGCGAGGACACCAGCAACATCACCCGCTCGTCGGCGTCGTCGCATTTCTCCGCGAGCGCGATTTGAAATCGACGTCGCCGGGTGCGGCCTGTTCGGGCGATCACGGCCGCCCGGACGAGTGGATGTGAGAACGCGATGGCGCCGTCGCGCAGTTCGGCGAGATGCAGCTTGGTGGCGACGTCGAGTTCGGCGCGGATGTCTAGATCGGGAAGCGCCGCGGCTAGACGCCGGGGCGTGGGCCTCGCCACGAGTGCGGCCGCGAGCAAAACGTCGCTCGCGCCGGGCGGCAGGAGGTCGACCTGCTCCGCGATGATCTCATAGGCAGAGGGGTGGACGAGGGCGTCGTCGAGAGACAAGCCGCGGGTAACCAGCCGAGCGATTTCGATGGCGTGCAGCGGGTGTCCACCCGTGGTGGCGTGGATACGCAGGATGTCGGGTCGACTCAACGTAAGGCCGACTGCATCGATGAGCAGATGGCTGATGGCCGAGGCGGCGAGTCCGGCAAGGTCAACGTGGGTGATCTGGTGGGCTGGCAGGAGCCGGTCGAGATCGATGGGCAGGTCGACCGGGCGGTGACCAACGAGTGCGAACAGCTGGCCGTCGGGGTTGGACCGTATGGCGAAGGCGACAGCCCGGGCGCTGGCCGGGTCGAGCCAATGCAAGTCGTCGATCACCAGAGCGACCGGCCTCAGCGGTGCTCGCCTCCGAATGAGATCGGCGAACGCGAACGCGACCCGGGCCTCGTCGATCTCTTCGCCTTCGACCATCCCGAGCGCAATCGGGATTGCTCGACGTACGCCTTCGGGGAGCTCGTCGAATTCCTCGGGCGTGACCGTGGAACAGAGCAATCTCAGCCCGGCCCAGCTCAGCTGGGATTCGAACTCGCTGAGGGCGGCTCGCATCGTGACCCAGCCGGATTCGGACAGGACGCCGACGAGATGTCCGATGACCGCGGACTTTCCGACGCCGGCCTCGCCGCGTACGAGTGCCAGGGACGCGCCGCGGTCGGTCACCGACTGGGCCGCACTCCGGAGAGTGTGGAGTTCGGCTGCTCGTCCGTGCAACGCACTGCCGCCCATCAACGACACCCTATGCGCTGCGACTTGATCGATCGGAGAAACACACCCAAGTTTCCGGAGAGCCGACGGATCGGGATTGCTGTGGTGTCGTAGTCGCCGGGCCGTGCTGACTACCACGCGACAGAGCGCCCCCGGTATAGGCGGGGGCGCCCTGAGCGCGTTTGTTGGTGGCCGACCTCAGGTCATGGGGCCACGCGGAAGATGTACAGGCCGTGATCGCGGTCGCTCATTGCCACGTACTCGACCCCACCGCTGATGAACGTCTGCACGCCCCAGAAGTTGTTGCCGCCGTTGTCGATGAACCGGCCGGTCTCGACGATCTTGTCGTTGACGATGTCGATCACCCGCAGGCCACCGGCGTAGTACGAGAGGTAGGCCCTGGCCGGATTGGTGAGGGAGACGGCGACCTCGTGGACCGACAGGTCACCGAAGCCGTCGGCCTTGGTGACGTCCATCGCCTCGGGGATCGCGTAGGTGTCGAGCTCGGTGAGCTTGCCGCTGTTGTCGTTGGCGAACAGGTGGACATAGCCCCAACCGTCGAAGGCGGAGTTCAGGCTGACCCCGTCGCCGACGGTGCCGATGGCGACGCCGGGGAGGAGGTCGCCGGTTCCGGCCAGGCACGCGGCCTGGCTGAACCCGGCGAGGTCGAACAGGTCATAACCGGCTCCGCGGCTGATGAAGGCGGCGGGAATACCAGCCACCGCGTTCATCGTCAACAGTCCGCATGCGTCGGCGCCTTCACGTTCGACGACGACGGCGGCGGCATAGCCACCCGCAGCCTCGATGTTGGCGAACTTCTCGGTGAAGGTGCACACGCCGCGCGAGACGACGGCGATCTGGGTGCCGAGACCGGCGGGAACGGCCGGGTCGCCGATGCAGCCGCGACCGACGTAGACCGAGTCGCCGCTCACCGAGGTACCGGTGGCGATCGGGGCCGTGTCGGTGCCCGTGCCGGCCGGGAACTGGGTGCCCTCGTCGTTGGTCACGTTGAATACCGAGGGCGAGAAGTCCTCGTCGGCAGCCAGGATGTACTGGTTGTCGATGGTGAACTCGGCCTGGTGGGCATTGCCCTCCGGGGCGAGTTCGGCACCCGGTCTGCTCCTGCAATTGCGGGTCGATGGCGGCGAAGTCGGAGTCGGACACGAGGGTCGGCCGCGGTCGGGTTGGTCACGTCGAGCTTGACGTAGCCGCCGTCCCAGTACGACACGAGCATGATCCAGCGGCCGGCGATCTGCTTGACGACCATGTCGTGGTGGAACACCGATACCAGGCTCGACGGTGTGGCCTGGACGATCGACGGGAAGTCGGCGGCGAGGTCGTACTCGGCGATCAGGTTCGGCTTGCGCGGGTCGGTGATATCGACGATGTCGACGTCACGGGCCTCGTCATTGTCGACGATCACGGCGTAGGCCTTGTCGCCGGCGTCCCAGGCGAACACGCTATGGATCTCGTGCGCCGGCTTCTTGCCTTGCCCAGCGGTGCCCGAGTCGTCGCCGTAGCCCTCGGTGAGCATCGACGGGTTGGCCGGCTTGGTGACGTTGTAGATGTTCAGACCGCCGAAGCCGGTCTTCTCGTTACACGTCTCGTTGTTCGACACGAGGATGTCGCCCTTGAACTTCGGCGTGTCGATGTAGATCGCCTGGATCCCCTCGCCGGGGGCGCTGCCTTCCTTGGCCTGGATGAACGACACCTCCTTGGGCGCCGCCGGGTTGCGGACGTCGACGACGTGGATGCCGTTGTACTTGCAGCTCTCGCCGCCCCAGGCGGCGAGGTAGGCGTAGCCCTTGTGCACGCCGACGTCGGCGATCTTGCCGGGCTCGACGTTTTTCAACGCAAGTTTGGAGACCAGTTGGACGTTGCCGCTCGAGGTCGGGTCGAGGTGCCCCTCGTCGCCGCCGTGCTGCACGTGATGGTCATGGGTCGACTTGGCATCGTCGACGGCACCGTCGTCGATCGATGTCGAGTGAGCGAAGGCGAGTGCTGGAATGGTCAAACCCAACCCGGCAACGCACACCGCACCCACGACACGTCGTGAAATTCCGATCATTTGCTGTCCTTCGCAAATCCCCCACATGGATGGAAGAAACGCTCCACCTTAACCAATCCGCGGACCATCTGTGTCAGGCGACACACCCGTCACCCCGATGCCGGGGTGAAGTAGCCAGTGATGTCGAGGAGGATGTCGGCGTTGTACAACGTGTAGGCCTGAACGACCGGGTTGAACGGCGATACCGGAGACACGAAGGCGTTCGCGACGGTCTGACCGTCGTAACTCGTGTTCAGATTCGAGTGCGTTCCGACGGTCAGCGGATGAGGAGCGAGTTGGAGGTAGCCGTTCGCCGTTGAGTTCGTCGAGGTGAGGTTGCCGGCCAAGGCGCTGGCGGCCGGAAGGACGGTCTGCAGATTCAATCCGACCGTGACTCCCGCCCCCACGCCGCGGCTCTGCGACTCCTTGCGGGTATCCAGCGCTCGCGTCGGTGTGATCGGAACGAACAATCCGGCCGTCGCGTCGGTGGCCGAGGAATCGGTGAAGTAACCGAAGACATCAGCGAGCAGATCCCCGCCTGTGGTCGAGTACAGGTCGATATTCCCCGATGCGCTCAGCGGAACCACGACGAGATTTGCACTGGTCACTCCAGGTGTCGTGTTGAGGTTCGACGACGCGCCGATGTTCACCGGTGTCGGAGCGACCTGAACCCAGCCCTCGCTTTGCGGTCCAACGGCAGTGACGTTGAGGACCACGGCAGACACGCCCGACAGCGGCACGCCGCCAACACCGGCTGCGTGAAGGGTGATGGTGGTGCCTCCGAGAACACGGGCAAGCGGTCGCCCGACGGAGTTTGTGTTCGGTCCACCCGGCAGGCTCTCGCACGGTCGGCCGTCGCTGTTGTTGTCGAGCTTGGCGACATCGCCGTAGTACGGAAAATACGTGTCGAACCAGGCCTTCGCTTCGGCATAGGTAGCAAAGTCACCGCAGTTCTTCGTGTCGCCGGGGTTTGGCGGAGCGCCGACCGGCGGGGGAGTGACGACCGGCGGCTGACCGACCGGTTGTTCGTCGGGCTCGCAGGCAATCCGGTCACCGTCGCTGTCGAGGCGGGCGACATCGCCGAAGAGGTCGAAGTACGCGTCGAACCAGTCCTGGGCGGCGGCCCGCGACGGGAACGACGAGCAGTCCTTCGCGTCGCCTGGACTCGGTGGACTCCATCCGAGGCGAGTTCGCGTGTCGAGAATTCGTGTCGGCGTGAGGCTGATCAAGCGACCGAACGTGCTGGACGAGGCAGGTTCGAAGTAACCGAACACGTCCACGATGATGTCGGTGGTGAACGTCGAGTAAACGGTCAGGCGGCCGCCGTCGCCGAGCGGTGCGAACGAAGCATTCGCCAGGGTGACACCCTTGCGGTCGAGGTTGATGGTCGATGACGAGCCGACTGAGCCTCGCCCGGTCGGAAACACCTGGAGCCAGCCATCAGAAGCCGTATTGACGGCGGTGATGTTGATCAGCGCGGCGGTCGCGATGCTGGGAACCACGCCTCCGGTGATTTGCAGGTCAACCGAGCTGTTGGCGGCCAGCGGTGTCCGAGGCGTGCCGAGGCCGGCCCGTGTGTCGACCAATCGCGTAGGAACGGAGAGCGGCACGAATCGCGCAGTTGCAGCGGCGGCGTGAGCACGCTGAGAGGCGGCGACTGGCATGACGCCGAGAACCGCGACCGCACCTAGAATCCGAAACGCGAGCTGACGTCGCATTGAGACCTCCCTGACACGTTGTGTGTCTAACCTAGATCGATCTTGAGCAAGCCAAAATAGTCGGTCTGGCCTATTGCGAAGAGCGGCCACCCTGTCAGGTGGAACACACGCCGCGCTGGCGACGCATTCGATCAGAAGCCACCGTCATGCCGCTCGGCGGTAGACGGACTTTCCCTCGCGCAACGGCCAGTAGAGAATCGAGCCGACGTGGTGACGGCGAGCGGCGATCTCGATGGGGTCGGTGACGAGGATGTCGAATGGAGCGGCAACGGTGATCGCCCGTCGGGCAACGGCCATGATCTTGCGCTTGTCTGACGGCTCGACATCGTCCAGTATGACCAACAGGTCGATGTCGGAATCGGCCCCGTCCTCGCCGCGAGCGACGGAGCCGAAGAGGATGATCTCGACCGGATCGAGGGCGGCGGCGATCTGCTCAACCGCGAGTGGCACGATTTCCGCCAAGGTGCGCCCGTCCCAGCGTCCGTCCACATCGAACGTGTGCTGCGCCAACATGTCCCAATTCTACGCGCACGTGAGCGGCGAGACAGTCGGCTCGAAGAATCCTGACCGACGAAATACTCGTGTGGTGCTGCGGATATGTCGCTGCGCCTTCGTAGTCAATGACAGGACCTCGAATCGCTCCGGCTCAATGGGAGAGTTGGCGCTCGGCTCCTGTGAGCCGCAAGTTTGCGGAAAATTTTGGGATTTCAATCACGAAGACGTCAAGAAAGTGCCGCTGAGCTAGAGCCCAGAGTGGGAATCGAACCCACGACCTGCTCATTACGAGTGAGCTGCTCTACCGACTGAGCCATCTGGGCGGCGAGGAGAGTGTAGCCAGTCGGCCTCGCTGAGACACGTCGGTATTTCGGGTTCCTCCGCAGAAGGTTGCGAGGAGAGGTTGGTGTCCATCGGAGCTTGGGCGCTGCGTAGCGCCCGGCGCTCTCGAACGCACACGACGCACTCGCCGGACGCGTGGTGTCGGCGGGTACTGTCGTCGACAGAACGCCGATTGCGATGGGGGATTTCGATGGCTGAAATACACGGATTCTGCGATGACCGGTTCGCGGCGATGTCGGAGGTGCTGTCGGCCAACGTCGACTCCGGTGCCGACCTCGGGGCGTCGGTCGCCGTGACCATCGACGGGGAGTTCGTCGTCGACATGTGGGCGGGCTGGGCCGATACCGACAAGACCACGCCGTGGGGTGAGCACACGATCACCAACGTCTGGTCGACGACGAAAACGATGACGTCGTTGAGCGCATTGGTCCTCGTCGAGCGGGGTCTGCTCGATGTCGATGCTCCGGTCGCCCGGTACTGGCCGGAGTTCGCCGCCAACGGCAAGGAGGGCGTGCTCGTTCGCCACCTGATGTCGCACACGTCGGGGGTCTCGGGCTGGGCTCAGCCGGTGGAGGTCGACGACATCTACGACTGGGAGAAGTCCACCTCGATGCTCGCCAACCAGGCCCCGTGGTGGGAGCCGGGGACCGCGTCGGGGTATCACGCGCTCAACCAGGGCCATCTCGTCGGCGAGGTGATCCGCCGGATCGACGGTCGCTCGCTGAAGCAGTTCTTTGCCGAGGAGATTGCTCAACCCCTCGGCGCCGACTTCCAGATCGGCTGCCGGCCCGCCGATGACCACCGCGTATCGAACGTCGTCCCGCCGCCGCCGCTGCCGTTCGATTTCAGCATGCTCGACGCCGACTCGGTACTGGTCAAGACGTTCACCGGTCCGCTGCCCGACGCGACCACGTCGTCGACCGAGGCCTGGCGTCGGGCCGACATCGGTGCGGCCAACGGCCACGGCAACGCCCGCTCGGTCGCCCGCGTGCAGTCGATCGTGGCCAATGGCGGCACGCTCGACGGGGTGACGTTGTTGTCGCCAGAGACGATCGAGATCATCTTCCGCGAGCAGGCCTACGGCCCCGATCAGGTACTGATGGCGCCGCTGCGATTCGGGATCGGCTACGGCCTGCCGGTTCCCGAGACCGCGCCGTACATTCCCGAGGGTCGCATCTGCTTCTGGGGTGGCTGGGGTGGCTCGATGGTCATCGTCGACACCGAACGGCGGATGGTGGTCTCGTACATGATGAACGTGATGGAGGCCGGCATCATCGGTGGGGTTCGCTCCGCGGCGCTGATCGACGCCGCCTACGCGGCCCTGCGATCTGCAGACTGATCAGCCACGATGGAACTCGGCACCCTGCTCGGGGCGTCATGGGCGCCGGGAATCAACGCCTATCTGACCGTGCTGGTGCTCGGCGTTTCCGGGCGCCTCGGCTGGGCCGACACCCCCGAGTCGTTGCACCGGCCGATGGTCCTGATTCCTGCGGCGGTGATGTTTCTCATCGAGTTCGTGGTCGACAAGGTGCCGTACCTCGACAACCTGTGGGATGTGGTCCATACGGTCATCCGTCCGTCGGTCGCCGCGGCACTGTCGACGACGATGGCGAGCGCGTCACTCAACCGTCCGACGGCGATGGCGTTGGCTGCCGGGTTGGCGTTGACCGGTCACTCGCTGAAGGCAACCGGCCGACTGGCGATCAACCTGTCGCCCGAGCCGTTCACCAACATCATCACCAGCCTCGGCGAGGACGGCCTGGTCGGCGTCGTCGTTGCGTTGGCGATGGCGTACCCGGTGGCCGCCGGAGGGATCGCCGTCGTGCTGGCGATCATCAGCGTCGTGGTCGTCGTCATCCTGTGGAAAGTCGCCCGGCGCGGCTGGCGGGCGCTGCGACACCGCAAGGAACGGCCCCGAGGGGTGCCGATCGCCTCGCCGGGCTCCGTCAGGTGACACGCTGGGGGCATGCGCCGATCGATCGACGACTACCCCTTTGACCCTGCCGACGTTCCCCCGGGCGCCGAGGATGCCGCTCAGTTGTCGTGGGCGGTGGCGATCAGTGACGACTACGACGACGCCGAACCTCGGGTGGTGTTGATGCTCGAAGAGGTCGGTCGCGCCGGATACGGCCTGGTTGCGCACCTTGCGCCCGATCACGTTCGCCGGCTGCGGATGGCGTTGCGTGACGCCCTGCGTGAGATCGGTGAGCATCCGGGGGAGTAATCACGGGCTCCCTGTGGTCATCGACAACGATTCACGTTAAAGTTGATCGGAGTAGTCGGAATTAGACCCGTCGCATGACGCCCAGGAGGCCAACGTGGGTATCACCCCGATCATTTCAGCCCCGCGAGACCTTGATGCCGAGCAGCATCGCGACATCGAGCGTTTCGAGCGGGCGATCGAGCAGTACCTCGCCGGAGAGATCGAGGAAGACGTCTTCCGGGTGATGCGCCTCAACAACGGCATCTACGGCCAGCGTCAGGGCGGGACCAATCAGATGGTCCGCATCAAGCTGCCCGCCGGCACGATCACCCCCGAGCAACTCGACCTGATGGGCCATATCGCCGAGACCTATTCGCGGGGTTGGGGGCACATCACCACCCGCCAAAACGTACAGGTCCACTACGTCGAGCTGACCAAGGTGCCCGAGGTGATGCGGCTGATGGCCGACGTCGGGCTGACGAGCCGTGAAGCCTGCGGTGACACGGTGCGCAACGTCATGGCCTGCCACCTGGCCGGGGCCTGCCCGCACGAGCAGCTCGACGTCACCGCCTGGGCCGAGGCGACGTTCCAGCACTTCGTGCGTAACCCGCTCGGGCAGCGGCTGCCGCGCAAGTTCAAGGTGAACTTCTCGGGCTGCGCTACCGACTGTGGCCAGGCGATGTTCAATGACGTGGGCGTTATCGCCGTCACTCGCACGCTGGAAGACGGTTCGACCGAGGCGGGCTTCCGCATCTACATCGCCGGCGGCCTCGGGGCGACACCACATCCGGCGCTGGCGCTCGAGGAGTTCACCGCTCGCGAAGACCTGTTGCCGACGATTGAGGCCGCGTTGCGGGTGTTCGATCAGACCGGCAATCGTGACAACAAGCTTCGTGCTCGGATGAAGTGGGTCGTCGACCAGCTCGGCATCGACGAGGTCCGTCGGCGCGTGCTCAAGGTGCGAAAGACCCTGCCGGCCTCGTCGTCATGGCCCGGAGGTATCCCCGACATCGTCGCCAAGCACGGCGATTCGCCGGCCGGGAAGTCGTCGACAATCGCCGCGACGGCCGTTGGCCAGGGCGTTCCTGTCTCGCTGACCCCCACCGACCCGTACGGCCGGTGGGAGGCCACCAGTGTGATCCGCGGCCGCGCCAACGGCTCGGTCTCGGCGGTCGCCTACGCCGCGATCGGCGACGTGACGGCCTCGCAGTTCCGTGCGCTGGCCTCGGTCCAACGCGAGCTTGGCGCTGATGTGCGGCTCTCCAACCGCCAGAATGTGGTGTTCCGGGGGCTCACCGAGGCGCAGTTGCCGGTGCTCTACGCCCGATTGGAGGCGATCGCGATGGCCCGTCCGGGCGCGGAGTTGGCTCGTGACGTCGTCGCCTGCCCGGGGGCCGACACCTGCAACATCGCCGTCACCCAGTCGCGTGGTTTGGCGAAGGCGATCGGCGATCGCCTGGAGGAAGAGGGCCTGGCCGAGGTTCCCGGCGTACGGATCAATATCTCGGGCTGCACCAACTCGTGCGGGCAGCATCACATCTCCGACATCGGCTTCATGGGGGTCGAGCGGCGGGCGCACGGCAAGGCCGCCCCGGGCTACCAGATGCTGCTCGGCGGCTATGTCGGCCAGGAACAGATTCACTTCGGTGACAAGGCCCTGCGCCTGCCGGCCAAGGCCGCTCCCGAGGCGGCGGTGCGGGTGATTCGCCGCTTCAACGATGAGCGCACCGCCGGTGAAGCATTCCGTTCGTGGATGGATCGCTCGGGTGGGGCGGCGGTGATCGCCGAGACGTTGAAGGAACTCGATGTGTTCCCCTCGCCCGAGGAAGCCCCCGACTTCTACGCCGACTACGACGAGACCGGCCCGTTCGTGGCGGCGGTCGGCGAATCGGAGTGTGCGGTCTGAGCGGCGCGGTCCCGAGCCCGGCGGGGTCGCTGACCGATGCGTTGGCGGCGATCGACGCAGCCAACGCCGATGACCCGACGACGGTCGTGGTCCGCGGTGAGCAGTTGGCATTGGCCTTGGCCCACGGGCGGCTCGCCGATGCGTGGGTGCAGCGACTCGTGCCGGGCGCCGACGATGCACTTCGAATCGCGGCCCGGGCCCATCACCTGCGACGGTGGGAGTTGCCACGCACCGAGTACCCCGAAGGCCGGCCCGGCTATTTGCGTTGGCGGCGTGACCAGAAGGCCCGCCACGCCGCCGATGTGGAGGCGCTGCTCGTTGCCGCCGGCTACGACGAAACGGTCATCGGCCGGGTTCAGGCGCTGATTCGACGCGACGACCTGGCCGGCGACGCGGGTACGAAAGCCATGGAGGATGCCGCCTGTCTGGTCTTTCTCGAAACCCAACTTACCGCACTGGCCGCTCGGCTGACCCCGGAACGAATAGGTGAGGTGATCCGCAAGACGGCGGCGAAAATGTCCCCGGCCGGTCTGGCGATGATCGCCGAGGTGCCGTTGGTCGCCACGGAACGGGCCCTGTTGGTCGACGCGCTCGACGTGTCGGAAGGCTGAATCGCCCGGGCGCAGTGGCAGGATGCGGGGATGACAGTCGCCGCTGAATGGCCCCCGAATCTTGATGCCCGCGGGTGGGCCCTCGACGGTGGGGCGACGATGTATCACGCCATCGAGTACGCATCGGTGGAGGGGTTTCGCCCGCTGCAGCTCGATTTGTACCTGCCCGCGCCGTCGAACGCACCGGTGCCGGCGATCGTCTACTTCCACGGTGGGGGCTGGTCGCTCGGGACGCGCCGGCGGTTCGGACGGGCGTTCAAGTCGTGGCAGCCTTCGGCCCTCGAGCGGCTCGCCGCCGCGGGGTTCGCCGTGGCGACCGTCGATTACCGCCTCAGCGGTGAGGCTGTGTTTCCTGCCCAGCTGCATGATGCCAAGGCGGCGGTGCGCTGGGTACGGGCGAATGCCGAGTTGCTGAACGTTGATCCGACGCGGATCGTCGCCTGGGGCGAGTCGGCCGGTGGACACATCGCCGCGCTGGTCGGTCTGACCGGTGACCGGCCTGACTTGGAAGGCGCAGTTGGTGACCTGAGGTTTTCCAGTTCGGTGTGTGGCGTCGTCGAGCACTACGCGCCTACCGAGCTGCTTGCCGGGGCCGAGCAGCGTCACCCGGATTCCGACGCCGATCCGAACTCTGCCGACTCGGCGGAGTCACGGATGATCGGGGCGGCGTTGACCGAACGGCCCGACCTCGCCCGGGCGGCGAGCCCCGTGACCTATGCCCATGCCGGGGCACCACCGTTTCACATTCACCACGGCACCGACGACCGGATGGTGCCGTTCGGGCAGGCCACCTCGTTGGTGGCCGCCTTGCAGGCGGTAGATGTCCCGGTCGAATTGGTTGCCGTGGAGGGAGCCGATCACTTCTGGATCGGAGCCCCCGACTTGGAGGCGATCTTCGCTGCCGGGGTCGACTTCGCCCGCCGGGTCACCGGCCTGGCGTGCTGGCTCCCAAGCCGTTGATGACACGGTCGAGTCCCATCGAGTAGATCTTCTCGCTGGGTTCGGGCGTCGGGTTCATCGAGGCAAGTTCCAACATCACGTACCCATGGATCGTCGCCCACAGGTGATAAGCAACCCATTCAGGGTCCTCGCCGCGCAGTTCTCCGGATGTCATCGCCTCGTGAACCCAGCGGGTGAGTTCGGCGAACGATTGCAGAGAGCGGAGCTGGGCGGCTTCGCTGGGCCGGAATTCGGGGATGGCACCGCCGAACATGACCATGTAATAGGTCGGGTGTTGGGTGGCCCAACGCCGATATTGCAGGCTGACGGCGCGGAGATGATTCAGAGGAGTGGTCGATCCGGAGACCTCGGCAAGGGCGGCATCGAACCGTTCGAATCCATCGATGAATAGGGCCTCTACCAGGCCATTCTTCGAACCGAAGTGGGTGTAGACCCCGGTCGTCGAGCACCCGGCCTGCTCGGCGACGGCGCGTACCCGTAACCCGGCCGCGCCATCTCGGCGGAGCACGACAACCGCCGCCGCGAGCATCGACTCGCGCGATTGGGGGGTTGACAACGGCGACGCCATGTAACAAAGTTACAGGTGTAACTAAGTTACGTCGGCCACCCGCCGACGTGCTCGACGTTGCTCGACGTTGCTCGACTTGGGAGAAGAACATGACCGCACTCGAAAATCCGCCGACGAGTCGCTACCTCGCCGGCAACTATGGCCCGATCACCGACGAAGTGACGGCATTCGATTTGTCCGTCATCGGCGAGTTGCCGCCAGAACTCAACGGCCGTTACCTGCGCAACGGCCCGAACCCGATGAGCGAGGTCGACGTCACGACCCATCATTGGTTCGTGGGCGACGGCATGGTCCACGGCGTCCGCCTCAACGAGGGCCGCGCCGAGTGGTATCGGAATCGCTACGTCGGGAGTTCGTCGGTGCAGGCCCGTCGGGGGTTGCCCGACATCGCCGGGCCGAACTGGAGCGGTTGGGATGGCGGGCCGAATACCAACGTCGGCGGCTTCGCCGGAACCACCTGGGCCATGGTCGAGGCCGGGGGTTGCCCGGTGGAACTGACCTATGAGCTGGAGACCGTCGGCCGCAACGACTTCTTCGGCACCCTGCCCGGAGCATTCACAGCCCACCCGAAGGTCGATGCCGACACCGGTGAGATGCATGCCATCGTCTACGCCTGGGCGCAGTGGATGGACCATGTGCAGTACGTGGTCGTGGGCACCGATGGCCGCGTCCGTCGCACGGTCGACATCCCGCTGCCCGGGATGTCGATGGTCCACGACATGTCGCTGACCGGCCGGTATGCGGTTGTCTACGACCAGCCGGTGACCGTCGACCTCGACCTCGCTTTCGCGGGCCGCTTCCCGTTCCGCTGGAACGCCGACTACGGCAACCGGGTTGGCCTGCTACCCCGCGAGGGTGCGGCGGGCGACATCACCTGGGTCGACGTGCCGCTGTGCTACTCATATCACCCGCTCAATGCCTACGACGCGCCCGACGGGTCGGTGGTCATCGATCTGTGCGTCTACGACAAGATGTTCCACAACGACATCCTCGGTCCGTTCGGCGATGGTCTCGCTCGGTTGGAGCGGTGGGTGATCAACCCGGTGGCTCGCACGATGTCGGCCACCGTGATCGACGCCTCGCCCAACGAGTTCCCCCGCCACCGCGGCGCAGTGACGGCCAAGCCGTATCGCTACGGCTACTGCGCCTCGCCAAACATTGACGACCCTCGCGCCGGCTGGCCGACGCTGAAGCACGATCTCGTCACCGGCGCTCGCCAGGTGTTCGACCACGGGCCCGGTCGGGCGGCGGGCGAGCCGGTGTTCGTCGGCCGCCCGGGGAGCACCGAGGAAGACGATGGCTGGCTGGTCACGCTCGTACATGATCTGAGCAACGATGGCGCTGAGCTCGCCGTTCTCGATGCCCAGGATTTCGATCGGGGCTACGTCGCCCAGGTGTCTCTGCCCCAGCGGGTGCCGTTCGGATTCCACGGCAACTGGGTCAGCGATCGCGCCGTCGGCCCGGAGGGTGGTCCTGACTGATCCGTCAGCCGTCGGCGAAAGCCCGGCAGACTGGCGGAATGGATACCACTCCGACCTTCGACGCGGCGCGCGCCGCCGACCTGTCTGACCGGGCCGCCCGACACCTCTGGATGCATTTCACCAGGTTGGGGGCATACCAAACCAACGCCGTGCCGATCATCGCCAGCGGCGAAGGTTGCTATGTCACCGACATTCAGGGCCGCCGCTATCTCGACGCCCTCTCTGGGTTGTTCACGGTGCAGGTCGGCCATGGCCGCACAGAGTTGGGTGAGGCGGCCGCCCGCCAAGCATCGACCCTCGGCTACTTCCCCGTCTGGTCGTACGCCCATGAACCGGCGATCGAGTTGGCCACCCGGCTGGCGGCTATGGCCCCCGGCGATCTCAACCGGGTGTTCCTCACGCCGTCGGGGGGCGAGGCGGTCGACACCGCGATCAAGCTGTCCCGCCAGTACTTCAAGCTGCGCGGCGAACACTCGCGCACCAAGGTCATCTCGCGTTACCTCGCCTACCACGGCACGGGGATCGGCTCGCTGAGCCTCACCGGGGTGCCGTCGATCAAGGCCCCATTCGAGCCGTTGATGCCCGGGGCGATCAAGGTGCAGACGCCGTACCGGTACCGCTGCCATGACTGCCAGCATCTCAACGCCTGCACGCTGCGCTGCGCCGACGACCTGGCGATGCGGATCGAAATGGAGGGCCCCGACACCGTCGCGGCCGTGTTCATGGAGCCACTGCAGAACACCGGCGGCGCCTTCGCCCCGCCCGAGGGGTATTGGGCAAGGATCCGCGAGATCTGCGATGAGTACGGGGTGCTGCTCGTATCCGACGAAGTGATCTGCGCCTTCGGACGGCTGGGTCACATGTTCGGTTCCGATCGTTACGGCTACCAGCCAGACATGATCACCTTCGCCAAGGGGGTCACGTCGGGCTATGCCCCGCTCGGCGGGTTGATGGTCTCGGACCGCATCGCCGAACCGTTCCTCGACGACCCGACGACGTTCCTCCACGGTCAGACCTTCGGCGCCCACCCGGTGGCTTGCGCGATCGCCAACGCCAACCTCGACATCTTTGAGCGCGAAGACATCTGCGGTCAGGTGCTCGGCCGCCAGGACCTGTTCACCTCGCTGCTCGACGGCCTGCGCGACATCCCGCTCGTCGGTGACGTGCGCGGCGATGGGTACTTCCGGGCGATCGAGCTGGTCGCCGATCAGCGCACCAAGGCGGGTTTCACGGCCGACGAGGCGGAATGGCTGCTCAGGGGCTACCTGTCGCCGAAGCTGTATGAGGCCGGGTTGATCTGTCGCGCCGATGATCGGGCCGAGCCGGTGATCACGCTCGCCCCGCCCTTGATCGCCGGCGAGGAGGAGCTGACCTTCATCGCCACGACGCTGCGCGACGTACTCAGCTCGGCGGCGACGGAGTTTGCCGCTCGTCGGTAGCCGCGCTACCGGCGGCCCGGGCGAGAGCGGCTGCGAGCCGCTCGGTCCAGTCGATGGCCTCGGTCGAGCCGCCACCGGCGCGGATCTCGGCGCGTTGCGCGGCAAGGTCGGCCGCCGCCGCCTCGAGGTTGGGGGGCAGCGCGTTGGCGAGCCGGGTGCGTAACCATGTGGCGAGGGCCGGGCTGTGACCGTCGGTCGACACGGCGACGGTGACCGGTCCTCGCCGGGCGACGGCGGGCAGGGTGAAACTGCAGTTGGCCGGATCGTCGGCGGAGTTCACCCAGACCCCGGCGGCGGTGGCATCGACCGCGACCTGTCGGTCGATTTCGGGAATGCCGGTAGCGGTCATGACCAGGCGATATTCGCCGGCCTCGCCCAGTCGATAGGGCCGCTGCTCGACGGTTGCCGCCGATGCCCGAATCTCATCGACGACGGTTGGGGCGACCACCGTCACCCTCGCTCCGGCGGCGAGTAGCCCCTCGAGCTTGCGGGCGGCGATCGGCCCTGCCCCGACTAACAGCACCTCGACACCCTCGAGGCGCATCATCACCGGATACGAGTTGGGCACAGGGTCAGTGTAATGGCTGAAAACTTGATCGGAATAGTCGGGAATTGAGTACGATGGGGCGATGCAGCTCGCCACTCACCCTTCGCGGGACGATCTGGAGCGTGCCGAGGCCCATGAGGTCATCCAATGGGCGCACCGGCAGTTCAGCGATGGAATGGTGGTCACCTGCAGTTTCGGCGACGCAGTGATGCCCTCGCTGGTTGCCCGGGCGCTGCCCGGAGCCGAAATCGTGTTGCTCGACACGAACTACCTGTTCGCCGAGACGCTGTGGTTTGCCGAGCGGGTCTGCGAACGATTCGGGCTGCAACTGCGCCACGTCATCCCCGATCCCGAGGTTGGTTACGACGACATGTGGATGGTCGATACCGATTCGTGCTGTCGTCGCCGCAAGGTCGAACCACTTCAGCGGGTGCTTGCCGACCGAACGGCGTGGGTCACCGGTTTGCGCCGAGCCGACGGTCCGTCTCGGCTGGCCACCCCGATCGCGGCACGCGACCTGCAACACAACGTCGTCAAGATCAACCCGATCGCCACGTGGAGCGACGCCGATGTAGCCCGGTACTCGGCCGAGCGCGATCTGCCTACCCACCCGCTGGCCGACCGCGGCTACCCGTCGATCGGTTGCTGGCCGTGTACCCGGCCGGTTGGGGTGGGCGAAGATGCCCGCGCCGGTCGGTGGGCCGGGTCGGGCAAGACCGAATGCGGGCTGCACCTCAGCCCCGTCGGAGGTTGAATCGATGACCGTGTGGCTGGTTGGCGCGGGTCCGGGCGATCCCGACCTGTTGACGGTCAAGGCGGCCCGACTGCTGGCCACGGCCGAGGTCGTCGTGCATGACGCCCTGGTCGGAGCCGGCGTGATGGACTTGGTGGGAACCGGGGTTGAGTTGATCGACGTCGGCAAGCGACCGGGGAGTCCGGTTCCGCAGGACCTGATCAACGCCTTGCTCGTTCAACTCGGGCAGACCGGTCGGCGAGTGGTCCGTCTCAAGGGCGGCGATCCGTACGTGTTCGGGCGCGGTGGCGAAGAGGCCCTCGCCCTGGCGGAAGCCGGCATCGCCTACGAAGTTGTACCGGGCATCTCCTCGGCCTTCGCCGCGCCCGGCGCAGCCGGAATCCCGGTGACCCACCGGGGCGTCGCCGCCGCCGTCACCGTGGTCACCGGTCACCGCCGCGCTGGCGAGCCCGACGTCGACTGGCGAGCGTTGGGTCAGGTGGGCGGCACGATCGTCGTGTTGATGGGAGTCGCCGAGCGAGGCACGATCGCCGACGCGTTGATGGCCGGCGGCCTGGGCGTCGAGACCCCGGTGGCGGCAGTGATGTCGGCGACGACCGAGCGTCACCATGTGGTTCGGGGTCGACTCGACGAGTTGGCCACCTTGGCCATCAAGGCCCCGGCGACGATCGTCATCGGGCCTGTTGCGGCTTTCGAACTCGCCGAGGGTCTGGCCGGAGCGGTCGCCCGCACCGGTGACGGCTGAGCGCTCGCCTCACGCGTTGAGCTTGTCGAGGGTGAAGCGATGGAAGTGCACATGCACCTTGGTCGAGTCGGTCGCCGGGCTGGACAGCATCATGGCGACGTTGCGTCCGTCGTAGAACCCTTGGAACGTCTGGGTGAGCACCTCGACGAAGTCGCGTCCGACCTGGGCCCCGTTGACAAACATGCGGAATGAGTCCCTGGCGAGGATGTCGATGCGCAGTTCGACCATATCATCGCGGCGGATCACGATGTTCTTGTCGGGATAGATCGGCAGCTTGGTGCCGTCGGCCAGGCGTACGAACATCTTCACGACCGCGTTGTTCGGGTCGGTGGTGGGGCAGGCGGCGAGGAACAACCCCTGGTTCTGATCGTCGACATTGGTGCCGATACCGAAACAGAAACCGTCACTGCTCTGCGTCCGCGACTCGATCAGGGCGCCCACGGAGGTGATCGTGTACTGCGACTCCTCGTAGGCGAGTTCGACCGCCTTGGTCGCCAGCGCGTCGACGCCTGGTCCCTTGGTTCCCAGGTGGAAGGAGTCGAGCGGGTGGTAGCCCCACACTGCGTTGTCGGTGCGCTTGCTCGGCCAGGGTTGGAAGGTCGGATCCTTGAAGTTGTCGTCGATCTCGCCGGCCTCCAACGGAGCGTGGGGGGCCAGCTCGGGGGCCGGAGAGAACGACAAGGCGGCGAACGTTTCGGTCGGTGGCGGGTCGCCGGCCGACACGGCACAGCGGAATCCGGCCCACTTCGACATGTAGAACTCGAGGGGATCGCCGGCCTTGCGCGACGAGTTGTCGAGGAGGAACACGTTTGTTCCGCCGCGGACCACTCGTAGCCCGCTCGCCGAGCTGAGCCGGGGGTCGTAGGAATCGGCCACGTACTCCCAGGCGTTGCCGGCCATGTCGAAGGCTCCGCCCGGGCTGATGTTGGCGGGTTGGGAGCCAACGTCATAGCTGCTGTTGTCGTTGATCGGGACGACGAAGTCACTCTCGACGTCTCCCCACGGGTAGAGGCGCCGAGTGGTCGCATCGGTGGTATAGGAGGCGGCGACCTCCCATTCGGCCTCGCTCGGAAGGCGCTTGCCGAGGGCCTTGCAGTAGGCCTCGGCATGCTCGAACGGCACACCGACCACGGGCTGGAGTGCGGCACTGGACGAGAATGCACCATCGTCACCCCACGAGTCGGGAGTGGTCACGCCCAACGGCCCGTAGGTCTGCAGAAACGTGAGGTACGAGGCGTTGGTCGCCTCGGTGGCGTCTATGTAATACGCGCCGAGTGTTACCGGCGTCGCTCGGCTGGTGTCGATGTTGGTGCCGCCGTCCGGCAGCCCGACGGTGTAGTTCCCCCCGGCAATGGCGACCATCCCGTTGATCTTGTTGGCGGCGACGGGCTGGGTGGCGGCAACGGGCTGGGTGGCGGCAACGGGCTGGGTCTCGACCACTGGTTCGGTGACGCCGACGGGATCGGTTGGTGGATCCGACGGAACTGCCACTGCGGCTGCGGCGACGACCGAGTCGATCGTAATCACGGCAACGGTCGGCATCGTTGGGGCGGGGGCGACGGGTCGGGGAGCACCGTCGTCGCCTGTTTGACTGAATCCGTAGGCTGCCGCCGCGGCGAACAGGACGGCTGCAGTCGCTCCGACTCGCCATGCCCGCCGACCGTTCGACCGCTCAGGACTCGCCGTCGTGTCGGAACGAGCCGGGCCGTGGCCGCGGTCGCGGGGAAAACTTGGTCGGTGGAGCCGGGGAGCATCATTCTCGTTGCGGCTCCGCGTCGCCGCGGTGATTGGGGTCGAAGTCGGCCGGGCCAGCGGGGCGGGGAGTGACGCCGGCCTGGGTATCGAGGTCGGGGTGTGATCGACCGGGGCCGGCGGCGCGAGCAGTCCACGTCGTACTGGCGGCGGCGGCGGGGGAACTCGTCCATCGTGCGGAACCAGTACCGGGGTCGCTTGGGGCGTACGGACCACCGGACTCGCCGCGTTCGACCGCTGTTGCGCGACGACCGCCGCGCCCGTGGCGACCACCGACAACGGATCGTCGGCCACGACGACCTTGCCGCCGGAGTACTGCTGCAACAAGCGAACAATCGTTGGCATCTGCGAGGCGCTGCCGGCGACCACCACATCGGTCAGATCGGTGAGGTCGAGGCTGGCCGACGTGAGTGTGTTGTCGAGCAGGATGGGGACGTCGTGAAGGTCGCTGTCGAGGGGCGGGGCGTGTTGGGGCCACGACATCGCGAGTACGCGGCTGAGGAGTTTGGGTCCCGATTTGCCGACTCGAAACGCTGCGGCGTGGGCTCCCAAGTCGGTGACCAAACAGACCGCGACGATTGCCCCGGCGTTCGACGAGCGACGTACGGCATGGCCGGTCGCGGCGGCGGCTACGTCGGAGCTGATGCCGGTGGGCCCGATTCCCAGCCCGCCGACGGCACGTTCGAACGCGGCCGAATCGGTGCTGCTCCACGCGCCGGGAAAGGACACGACGACCGAGCGCGGGGGCTTGCCCATCTGGCTGGTGACTTCCCGGACGATGGCCTGGGTGACGACGGCGTGCGCCCCGGCCTCGTCGAGCGAGACCATTCCAGCGGTGGCGAGGTAGTTGCCGATGGCCGGCTG
Source organism: uncultured Actinomycetes bacterium (assembly GCA_963847945.1). Lineage (GTDB taxonomy): Bacteria > Actinomycetota > Acidimicrobiia > Acidimicrobiales > Ilumatobacteraceae > JANMJD01. The sequence continues at coordinate 321,689 of CAWKBX010000015.1, read as the reverse complement.
GGAGCCGCCAGGGCCGAGGGGCACGACCGCGCTCGCCCCGTTGTCATGTAGTACCGCGGCGGCGGTACAGGTGATTCCGATGTCGATACCGAGGTCGTACGCCAAAATGCTGTCCTTGTCGGGCTGGGCAGGCGATGGCGGGGGCCATCGCCTGAAACGATCAACGTGTCGCCCGACACGAAGCTGGCCCGTCGGGTGCACAGCTCCGCCGCATGGAAAAGTCGCCGTGGAACGAGTGAACGCTCCTTGAAGAACTCCATACGGGATTACTCTTTAGCGCGATTCTGGTGCTGGTGACAAACCTGGAGGGCAGGCCCTGTTGAACTGCGACGTCGCCCATAAGGTTGACGAACTCGCCGAACCAGAATCTTGGTGACGATGCGCGGTTATGTTGGTCAAGATTCCCTCATATCGCGTTCAGCGGCTATAACTCTTCGAAACGTGTGATTGGACCCTCGAACTAAGGCAATCTTCGCCATATGCTGCGATATCTTCACTGAAGGTCGTATCGTGAATGCGAAGTGAGTCAACTCTGACGACCCGTGAGCCTTCCGGCAGTGGTTGAAAGTCGTGGGCCGAGGTCCAAGTTCCTGTATAAAGCGGTTCATGCCGCCGCGTGTTTTCGGGGAAATGTGGCAAGTTGCTCGGCGTATGTGCGGCTAAATTCAAACTACAGATCGAAAGATGGGTCATCTTCTCGGCCTAAGGGCCGGTCCGTTACGTTTGGTATTGGTATGGATGTGTCGATAAAAATCTGGCCGGTCATCGGTCACATCGCGAGCTCGTTGGCGAAGCAACATTGGCGGTTGGTCTGCAGGTGAACGTGTACAGCGGTTGTTGCCTCGCGGCTTCATCGCTGAAGGTCTCAGCCCGGCGTCGTGCTCGGGAGGCCGAGCAGGCCCGCGGTTTGGCTGCTGTCTGCGACCCGGTATCCGTGTCGATGGCACAGGTCGACCGCCTCGGTGACCAACTCGACGTTGGACGGCCGGCGCTCGCCGCCATAGAACTCCAGGCCGACATGGAGGTGTCCGCCGCGGGCGAGGGCCAACTCGGCGATCTCGTGGCGAACGACGTCACCGCCGACCAGCGAGACGAACCACGGTACGTCGCAGTCGCCGAGGATGTCGAGGTAGACATCGAGCGCTCGCTCGGTCGGCGGCAGCCCGAATGGGGCTCCGAGGTAGCCACGATCGGCGGCGAAGTAGAACTTGAACATCGACCCGGCGGGGACCAAACCGGCCTGCCACCAGGCCAACGCGGCCCGCAGGAAGCCCGGTTCGTAGATCGCCATGCTCGTACCCAGCCGATGGGTGCGGCATAACTCGAACGAACGACCGATCGTGTCGAACGAGTTGGCATAGACGAACGACCCGGTAGGAACCCCAAGGTGGTCGACGCGGCCCAGATTCACCGACCCCGGATCGGTGATGCCGAGCCGCAACAAGCCCGACTCGGCCAGCGGAATCAGATGCTCGTAGGAGATCGGCGGCCCGAAGTGAACGGTCGGGTATACCAACGCGTCGGGTCGCCCACCGACGATGACGCGCCAGCAGTCGAGGTAGCGGGCGACCTCGGCGTCGATCCCACCGCCGATCTCGACGTGATGGTGCACGATGGCGGCCCCGGCGTCGAAACACCCCAGGGCATCGGCGGCGATCTCGGTCGGGGTGAGCGGGACCGAGGGATTCGTCGTCCTGCGGGTCGCCCCGTTGATCGCGGCCTCGATGATCACCGGTCGTTGGGTCGTCGCCATGGACCGAGTGTGCCAGCCCGACTCGGATCGGTGACACACGACCACCGGATGCCGCTCCTCGATGTCGACGGCTGAGGGCCGGGCCGACCAAGCTGTGCGCATGCCGACGAGCGATGCCCCATGGACGATGCGGACATATTCCGGACACTCGACCGCCGCCGCGTCGAACACCCTCTATCGAAACAACCTGGCCAAGGGGCAGACCGGGCTGTCGATCGCCTTCGACCTGCCGACCCAGACCGGTTACGACCCCGACGCCGCAGCCGCCCGCGGTGAAGTCGGCAAGGTTGGGGTCCCCGTCGCCCACCTCGGCCACATGCGGGCGCTGATGGACGGCATCCCCCCGGGCGAGATGAACACCTCGATGACGATCAATGCCACAGCGGCCTGGCTGCTGGCGCTGTACGCCGTCAACGCCGAGGAACAGGGCGTCGCCTCCACCGCCCTGCGGGGTACCACCCAGAACGACATTCTCAAGGAATATCTCAGCCGCGGGACGCACATCTTTCCTCCCGAAGCCTCCCGCCGGTTGATCGTCGACACGATCGCCTGGTGCGCCGAGCACGCCCCGAAGTGGAACCCGGTCAACATCTGCTCGTATCACCTGCAGGAGGCCGGGGCGACGCCCGTCCAGGAGATTGCCTACTCGATGGCCAACGCCATCGACGTGCTCGACGCGGTCCGCGACTCGGGGCAGGTGACCGAGGCTGCTTTCGGTCGGGTGTTCGGCTCGATCTCGTTCTTCGTCAACGCCGGAATCCGCTTCGTCGAGGAGATCTGCAAGCTGCGGGCGATGGCGGAGATCTGGTCTCGCATCGGCCAGGAACGCTACGGGGTCACCGACGAGCGATCGCTGCGGTTCCGCTATGGAGTGCAGGTCAACTCGTTGGGGTTGACCGAACAGCAGCCCGAAAACAACGTGCAACGGATCGTGTTGGAGATGCTGGCGGTGACGATGTCGAAGCGAGCGCGGGCGCGCAGTGTGCAGCTTCCGGCGTGGAACGAGGCGCTCGGTCTGCCCCGCCCCTGGGACCAGCAGTGGTCGTTGCGCATGCAGCAGGTGCTCGCCTTCGAGAGCGACATCCTCGAATACGACGACATCTTCGACGGCTCGACGGTGATCGAAGCGGCGACAGCCGAGCTGCGTGATGCCGCCTGGGCCGAGATGGACGATGTCGCTCAGCTCGGTGGAGCGTTTGCGGCGGTCGGGGAACTGAAGGGTCGACTCGTCCGGTCGATGGCCGATCGCACCCGTCGCATCGAGGCGGGCGATCTGGTGGTCGTCGGGGTGAACCGGTACGTCGAGACTGCGGCGTCGCCGCTGGTCGGCGACGGAAGCATCCTGCGGGTCGATGAGGCTGTCGAAGCCGAGGCGGTCGCCGACCTGGCCGAGTGGCGTGCCGGTCGCGACGCCGCCGCCGTGGCGGCGGCGCTCGACGAACTCCGCGCCGCGGCCGAGAGCTCGGTCAACGTGATGCCGGCCACGATCGCCTTGGTCCGGGCCGGGGGCACCACAGGGGAGTGGGCGGCCGCGCTGCGCCAAGTGTTCGGTGAGTACCGGGCCCCCACCGGAGTCGCCGCAGCCAGTGGTCGCCGCCACGGCGAGCTCGCCGCCGTTGTGGAACGGGTCAAAGCATTGCCGGGTGGGCCGCCGCGGCTGCTGGTCGCCAAGCCCGGCCTCGATGGTCACTCCAACGGGGCCGAGCAGATCGCCGTGGCGGCGCGCGATTCCGGGATGGAGGTGATCTACTCGGGCATCCGCCTGACCCCGGAGCAGATCGTTGCCTCGGCCCGAGACGAGGACCCCGATGTGATCGGGTTGTCGATCCTCTCCGGCAGCCATCTGGCGCTGGTGGTTCCTCTGGTGGCTGCGCTACGGGCGGCCGGGGTCGACGCCCCGGTGGTCGTCGGGGGAATCATCCCCGCCGAGGACCGGTCGGTGCTGATCGCCAACGGAGTCGCCGCCGTCTACACCCCGAAGGACTTCGACCTTGCCCGGATCATGGGCGACATCGTCGGTTGGTGTGCTGTGCATCGCGGCGGATCGCGATCCGCCGACTGAGCCGCCGGCCCACTCGCCGGCCTACCAACCCCGCTGGCGGGCTGCGGCAATCACCCGGCCCGGACGGCTCGGGCTGACGAGGAGTCGGTCGGCGGTCGTGGTCGTGCTCGACGCGCGCCGCGTCGTGCCCCGTCGGGCCACCGCGGTCGGTTGACGGATGCCGATCTCGACGGCCGGGCCGAGCGCGTTGGCGGTGAGATCGATGGCGGTGGTATCGGCGGGAGCCAGATTGACGACCTCGACCTCGCCGGCGGCGACCATGACTGTCTCGGCGAGCGGCACGTGATCGTGGACGACCAGTCCGGCCGGGACGAACACCAGCCAGCGCCGACCGAGCTCGTGGAACCGGGGCCCGAGTACCCACACGACGGCGATGCCGACGATCACGACCAGCCCGCCGGCGGCAATCCGGTCGCCGGCGATCAACAGTGGGCCGGCAATCAATGGCCCAATGGTGATGGCCCACAGCACCTCGAGCGGTCCGAGCAGGAGCGCCCCCGGAGGGCGTAGGGGAAATCGCTGCTCGTGACCGTATGCCGATGACTGGATGAAGTGTTCGCCCACATCCGCGCTCAACGCAAGCACCGCGGCGATGGCTGCCGACGACGACCGTGATGAGCCCAGGGGCGGTGTCGGCCCCGGCTACGAGGGTGGCGATGGCCGAAATCGGCGCAGCCGGGACCGCCATGCGGATGATGGTCAAGGCGATCACGCTCGGTACCAACATCGCTACCAGCACGACGAACCACATGGCCGCCGCCAGCGCGGTCGTCGTCAATTTTGCCTGGTCAGAACGGGTATTGACGGCATCGCCGATGGCGACTGAACCGACGAGACCGACGGCAATCCAGACGAAGCGCAGGGCCCAGACCGCTCGTTTTCCCGGCCGCTGCTCGGCGGACGGCAGGACTGGGCGTGGCGGCATGCCGCAAGATTTGCCGAACTCACCCCTCAGTCGCCAACGTAGGGGTGGAATTCACACGGGGACGGCCACGACGGGAGGGGGATGCGATGACGCAGTTGCGCCCCGGCGCGGTGACCGGAGTGGGGAGCTTGCCCCATCGGAACGCTCGCGACGACCGGCCGAGTTCTCGCTGTTGATGGCGCCCGAGTTGCCATTCGTCCCGACGTTGCCCCGTCGATCGCCGGCCGAGAACATGATCGCTCAGGCGGTCAGCGGCATCCGTGGTGTCGACTTCGGCCAGTACGGCAGCCTGTCGGTCGATGTGCGCCGAATAGATCCGTTGGCGCCGGTTGTCACCGATCTCGAACACGACGCATACCTCGGGATGCGATCGTTCGTCGAGGTTGCCGCCGGGCGGCGTCTCGGCCGTCAAGTGGCAGTTCGTCGGCCCCATCTCCCTGGGCGTCGCGCTGATGCGGGCGGGCGTTCCGGCGAGCCCCGCCTTCGCCGTCGCGGTACGAGCGGTGCGCGAGCATGTTCAGGTCATCCACCGCTACCTCGCCGACGCGTTGCCCGGCTGCGAGCAGGTGGTCGTTCTCGACGAGCCTTCGTTCCCCGATGTGATGGACGACGGATTTCCGATTCCTCCCGACGCGGCGATCGACCTACTCTCGGGGGCGCTGGCCGTGATCGAGCCGATGACGGTGGCCGGGGTGCACTGTTGCGGCGATGCCGACTGGGCCGGAATCATCGCCGCCGGGCCCGAGCTGTTGTCGTTGCCGGTCCGTCGCAACCTGCTGAGCGTGGCCGGGTACCTGGCGCGATTCCTCGATCGCGGTGGCATCATCATTTGGGGTGTCGTGCCCACCGATGGTCCGATCTTCCACAGTCCGCAGCGGCATTGGCGAGAGCTCACCGCCCTGTGGGAAGGCTTGGTCGAGGCCGGGTGTGATCAGCAACGCTTGATCGGCCAAGCGCTGCTCAGCCCGGAGTGTGGGCTGGGGCTGCACGGTGAGTCGGTGGCCAGCGGGGTGTTCAACATGGCCGGCGAACTGAGCCAACGGGTGCGAGGTCGGCTGATGACACGCACCGGCCTTGGTTAACCGAAGGCTCGGCGATGGGTCGGCGACGTTCGGCTCGACCGCCGGTTGGTTCACGCGTCGGGCGTGGTTGCCTGAGGGACCCACACGGTGGGTGGTCGGCCACGACCGCGAGGTCGGCGGGTGGCCGAGGCCGGATCGGCATCGATCGTCACGAAAAGGCCCGAGGCTCCGAGACGGCGACTGAAGTTGGCATGGTCGAGTGGATGGCCGGCGACGGCCTCGGCGATCTCTCGCAGAAGCGGAGTCGTCAGCGGGTGTGTCCCGGCCAACCGCGTGAATGCGTCGGTATCGGCCCAGAGGCAGTCGACGAGAAAGCGGCGGCCGGCGATGACGACATCAGCGTGGTCGAAGGCGAGATTGTCGATCTCGTCGATCGGTAGCCAGGCCGGGCGTTCGCCGTCGATCGGTTCGACATTTCCGTCGACCAACACCAGATGGACGATCGAGACGGCGTGCCCCCGGGGATCTCGGGCGACGGAGTCGGCGGCAAGAAACTGGCGCGGCTCGCCGACCAGTCCCGACTGCATCGCCTGGGCCAGACCGGCCTTGGTGGCCAGGCAACGGTGACATGCCTCGATGAGGGTCTCCCCGGCCTGCACGTACGCACCAGGGAGGGCCTGGCGATTGAGGAATGGCTCGCGTTGGCGAGTGACCGCGAGCACTTCGATGCCGACGGCAACCATCCGGAACACGACCACGTCGATCGTCACGACAGGCCCGCCCGACCGGTCGGCGGTCATCGAATGTGGCGCAGGCCCACGTGGGCGAGCACTTGCTCGAAGGACCATTCGGTGACGAACTTGCCGTCCTCCCATACCGGTTGGAGCACCGAGTTGGCCTCCTGCCCGGGTGAGGCCCGCTCGATGAGTCGCAGTCCGGTGGCTGTCGGGGCGACGGCGAGGCGTCCAGCCGCCGACTTCTTGGTGCCCGAGTCGGTGACCGGGTCTTTGAACAGCTCGCGTCCGACCCCGTCGACCTCGGCCCATGTTGCCTTCATGGCGAAGCCGAAGGTGTCGCGGGTGACGTGTTGATAGGTGTGGCTGCCGATGCCGAGGACCACATTGGTGGACGCAAAGCCGATCTCAGCCAGGCGCTGGGTCATCGCCACGGCCCGCTCGTGGTTGATCGAGTCGCCGTAGATCACCCCGACATGAGGATCGAACACCTTCATGCCGAGGTCGTTGACCGTGCCGCCGAAATGGTCCCAGAGCAGCTGGGCGACACCCCGGCGGGCGGGGTGATCCTCGGGCGCGTCGGCGTCGCCGCAGAGGATGCGAACCGGGTCGCCCGAGTCGGGTCGAATGACCAATCGGCCGTCGCGTCCGAGGATTTGGTCGCGTAGTGATGGCAGGATCTCGGTCAGCACGTTCCAGATATCCCAGGTGTCGGCGACGACCGAGACGACTCCGCTCGGGTACAGATCGAGCACCCTGCTGAAGGTCGTGGCCTCGTCGCGCTCCCCGCCGGCACACATCACCGAATGCTCGGTTGCCGGCACCGATCCGCCGACGAGCAGCTCGGGGGAGTGGGGGTAGTAGTGGTCGACGAAGTCGAGAGCGGGGATCGTGTCGGTGCCGGCGAAGGCCAACAGGTGCCCGGCCCCCGACGCTGCGGCAGCTTCGAGCGACCCCATTCCACGGAACGAGAAGTCGTGGCCCTGCCAGTCGACGGCGGCCAGGTCGCCGCCGGTGGCGCGAGCGGCCCCGTCGAGCATGCGGCGAAGTCGCGCCGCCTGGGTGGCCGACGTCGAGGGTAACCAGACCGAGGCGAGGAGAATGGTTTCGACGTAGTTGACCAGCCAGAAGAAGTCGGGGTGGGTGTTCTCGACCGTCAGCATCGGAACTCGAACGGGAACCGCGGTCCCCTCGGGGATGGCGGAGAACCGCAGCGGCACGTATCCGAGACGATGGAGGTTGACGATGTGGTCGGTACCGATCGAGTTGGGACCGAGCAGACCGTCGAGTCGGCGCTGGTAGCGGTGGGCGACGTCGCCCTCGTCGGCGGCGAAGAAGTCGGCCATCTCCTCCATCAGGTACCGCCGCAGGAAGGCTTGGAGCCCGAAGAGAATGACCTCGTCGACTCCATCGAATCGGCTGGACCGCGGGGTGAGGTTGGAGTACACCCTCGTTGTGCCGTCCGGGTATTGCCGGCGATGATCGAACTTGTAGGCATCGATCAGGGTGACCGGGTTGAACGGGCTCATCGTGCTCCTTGTTGGGTTGGCCCGAACCGTATCAACTATTTATGTCTTTAGGACATTATTTATCGATTGGGCCTCCCGACATATCTCCCGGAGCGTGTAGAGGTCACGGATTGAGGCGCACTAACCTGGTCAAGGTCGGGCGGCTTCGCGAGGCGGGCGACGCAGCGGATGGAGAACGGGCATGGCGAAACTGATGGGCCGACGGTGGGCCGCGATCGGAGCGACCATGCTCGTCGCCACCGGAAGCGTTGCTCTGGGCGTCGATGCCGCCGTCGCGGCGATTCCGACCCATGCTTTCCCGACGCTCGAGTTTCAGTCGATGATCACGACGCAGCCGATCAAGAATTCGACGACGACGCTGTTCGACGCCGAAGGACTGGCCCACGACCCGATCCGCAAGACGATCTGGGTGCTCGACGACTCCTCCCATGCGGCCTACGAGATCGATCTGGCGACGGGAACGTTGCGCAGCACGATCACCCGCGCCCAACTCGCCGCGACCCTGCAGTATCAGCCGGGAGGGGCCCCAGGCGGTCCCGCGGCCGGGCTGACGCGGCCGGTCGATATGGAAGGTCTGGCCTACGACGGTGTCCATGACCAGCTGTTCATCTTCGCCGGGCCGTGTTGCCCGGTCCTTCCGCACGATCCGACCGCCTTCCGTCTCGCCCGGCCCAGCCCCGGGGAGGCCTTTGTACCCGAGTCGTACCAGCCGCTGAACGCGCTCGCCTCCAACGACTTCTCCGGAGCGGCGGCCCGCGACGGTGTGCTCTGGGTGGCCCAGGCCCACTCCTTGTTCAGCTACGACTACCCGACCAACACGCTCACCGCCGCCCCGGCCACCCTGCCGACCAACATCGGGTCGGTGTACGGGCTCGATTTCAACGATGATGGATCTGAGCTCTGGCTGACCGACACAGGCGATCGGCTGTTCCGCTTGGCGTTCCCGGCGATGACGGTCATCACCTCGCATAGCTTCGCCATGCGCGACTTCAGAGTCGACGATCCCCGCGCCGTCGAGTTGATCGGCGACCGTCTCTACGTCGCGGACGGTGAGGACACCGTCTCGGTCGGTTCGTCGCGGCGCTTCGCGCTGCATGTTTTCGACATCGGGCATTCACCGCCGGGCGCGTCATTCGAGGCCAACGCGAGCACCATCACGGCCGGCTCGGCGGTGATCTTCACCGACACATCGGTCCGCCGACCGCAAAGCTGGAGCTGGACTTTCGGTGACGGCGCGACAGGTACCGGGCCCGTTCCGTTTCACGTCTACACCGCCCCCGGCGTCTACACCGTCACGATGACCGCAACGAACCCCAACGGGTCGGGGACTGCATCGACCAAGATCATCGTCAACCCGTCAACGGCCCTCGCTGCTTTCGCTGCAAGTCCTGTGGAGGGGCCGGCGCCGTTGACCGTCACGTTCACCGACCAGACGGTCAGCACCGACCCCCTGGTACCGGTCACCGCCTGGAGCTGGAACTTCGGTGATGGGATGCCGATCGACGCGGTGCAGCACCCGACCCACGTCTACAACAGCCCCGGCGAGTACTTCGTCGAGTTGCACGCTACGGCGGGGGCCACGACCTACCGCCTGATCAAACGGATTGTCGTCGAAGGGCCGCCGACGGCGGCGTTCGACGCCGACGTACTCACCGGTTCGGCCCCGCTCGGCGTTACGTTCATCGACCGCAGCACCGGTAGCCCAGCGCCGACGAAGTGGCGATGGGAGTTCGGTGATGGCTCGAAGAGCTCGCTGCAACACCCGTTCCACACATACACCAAGACGGGGACGTTCACCGCGAAGCTCACGGTGACCAACGCCAACAGTACGTCGGTGGCGACCAAGACCGTCCTCGTCCAATCCGGCCCGCAGACTGCCTTTACCGCCACGCCGACCTCGGGTGCTGCGCCGTTGACGGTCAACCTGACGAGTACGACACCCGCCAGCGTCCCGCCGATCACCGGCTACTCGTGGAACTTCGGCGACGGCACGCCCGGGGCGACCGGCCCGACCACGAGCCACGTGTACGCCGGTTCGGGCACGTACACCGTCAAACTCTCGGCGACCAACAGCGTCGGCACGGTGACGGCGAGTCGAGTGATCAGCGTCGAAGGGAAACCGGTCGCCTCGTTCGTCGCCGATCGCACGACACTGTCGGCGCCCGGAGCGGTGGTTTTCACCGACACCTCGGTGGGCACCCCCAGCCCGACGTCGTGGCTCTGGGAGTTCGACGACGGCACGGCCAACTCGAGCGAACAACATCCGACCCATACTTTTGCCAAGCCTGGCGCGTTCACGGTGCGTTTGACCGTGACGAACTCGCGTGGTTCGGCGACGGCGACGATGGTCGTGACGGCAACGAACGCGCCGCAGGCGTCGTTTACTCGTACGCCGGGTAGCGGTGCCGCCCCCTTGTCGGTTGCCTTCACCGATTCGTCCACCGGGAACCCGGCGCCGACGTCGTGGCGGTGGGACTTCGGCGATGGCAGCCCGGCCTCCACCGATCGCCACCCTACGCACATCTATCTGTCGAACGGCACCTATACGGCCACGCTGACGGTCACCTCGTCGAAGGGTTCGTCGACGGCGTCGCAGCAGGTCATCGTGCAAACGGTGTCGCCGCCTCCGCCGCCTCCGACCGAGCCAGGCTTTGCTGGGTTGACCCCGGCGCGCCTGATGGACACCCGGCCGGCAGGCACCACGGTCGACAACCTCTTCGCCGGCACCGGGCGCCTCGGTCGGGCATCGCGTGCCGAACTCCGGGTCCTCGGCCGTGGCGACATACCGGCCGCGGGTGTCGGTGCGGTCGCCCTCAATGTGACCGCGGTCGACCCGACCGACGAGTCGTATCTGACGGTCTGGCCGACGGGGGGCGAGCCGCCCAACGCCTCGAACCTGAACTTCGCGGCCGGCCAGACGGTTCCCAACATGGTCATCGTCGCCGTGGGGGAGCGTGGCTCGGTGTCGTTGTTCAACGCCATTGGGGCGACCGACGTCATCGTCGACGTGCTCGGCTGGTTCCCCTCGGGAGCGTCCTTCGGGGGACTCACCCCGGCCCGCCTGATGGATACGCGGGCCCCCGGGCTCACCGCCGACGGTCAATTCAGTGGCGCGGGGGCGATGGTCGCTGGCAGCACGGCTCGCCTTGCCGTGCTCGCTCGCGGCGGCGTTCCCGCGACCGGCGTCGGATCAGTGGTCATCAACGTCACGGCGACCGGGGCGACGGCAGAGTCGTACCTCACCATCTGGCCGACCGGTCGAACGAAACCGAATGCCTCGAACCTCAACTTTGCCGCGTTCGCGAACGGTGCCCAACATGGTCATCGTCCCGGTGGGTGCCGACGGCTCGGTCTCGGTCTTCAACGCCGCGGGCCAGACCCATGTCCTGGTCGACGTGCTCGGCTGGATCCCATCTGGGCCGCAGTACACCGGCCTGACCCCAGCACGACTGATGGACACCCGCGGTCCGGGACTCACCGATGACGGCGTCGCCAGTGGCGGCGGACGACTGCCGGCCGGTGGTCAAGCGCGGCTGCTGATCCGTGGGCGTGGCGGGGTGCCGTCGGGGGGCGTCGGATCGGTAGCGATCAATGTCACCGCCGTCGGCCCGACCGCCGTGTCGTATCTCACCGTGTGGCCATCCGATCGCGTCCAGCCGAACGCCTCGAACCTCAACCTCAGTCGCGGAGTGACGATCGCCAACATGGTGATCGTCCCGCTGGCCGCCGATGGCTCGATCTCAATCTTCAACGCGGCGGGTACGACCGACGTGCTCGTCGATGTGCTCGGTTGGTTCCCGTAGGCCATATCGACCCCGCAGCCGCGCCGGTTCGGCCGCGTAGAGTTCTCGGTGATGACCACGACGGAGCCCGTGCCAGAACCATTGCGTGATCAGCTCGACCGGTTGCGGGCATCGATCGCCCATCACAACCGGCGATACCACGAACTCGACGATCCAGAGATCACCGACGCCGACTACGACGCGATGGTGCGCCATCTCATGCAGATCGAGGCCGAGCATCCGGAGTTGATCGATGCGGCATCGCCGACCCAACTGGTCGGCTCGGTAGTCAGCGCCACCTTTGCCCCGGTCACCCATCGGATGCCGATGACCAGCCTCGACAACGCCATGGATGCGGGCGAGCTGACGGCGTGGGGGGAACGGGTGAGCAGGGGGCTTGGTGGGGAGTCGGCGACGTACGTCTGCGAGCTCAAAATCGACGGTTTGGCGATCAGCCTGCGATACGAGGCCGGGGTGCTCGTCCAGGCGGCGACGCGAGGCGACGGTCGGGTCGGCGAGGACGTGACCGCCAACGTGGCGACGATTCGGGCGATTCCGGCCCGGTTGACGATCCCGGCCGGCGAACCGGTGCCCGAGGTACTCGAGGTACGCGGCGAGGTGTACATGCCGCTGGCCAGCTTCGAAGCACTCAACGATCGCACGGTCGCCGCCGGGGAGAAGCGTTTCGCCAATCCCCGCAATGCCGGAGCGGGCAGCCTGCGCCAGAAGGATCCACGGGTCACCGCCCAACGCGACCTGGCCTTTTGGTGTTACCAGCTCGGCGAGGTGGTGGGTGGGCCGGCGTTCACCCACCATCACGAAACGCTCGACTACCTCCGCCGAGTCGGTTTGCCGGTCAACCCCGAGATCAGGGTGCTCGCCGGTCTCACCGAGGTCGCCGAGTTCTGTGCCGGCTGGCAGGCCCGTCGGCACGAACTGGGCTACGAGATCGACGGCTCGGTGGTCAAGGTCGACGATCTGGCCCAGCGGGAACGGCTCGGGTTCACCTCCAAGGCGCCCCGATGGGCGATCGCCTTCAAGTTCCCTCCCGAGGAGCGCACGACGGTCCTCAACGACATCCAGGTCTCGATCGGCCGCACCGGGCGGGCCACGCCGTTCGCCGTGTTGGAGCCGGTGTTCGTCGGCGGTTCGACCGTCGGGATGGCGACGCTGCACAACCAGGACCAGGTACGACTGAAAGACGTTCGCCCAGGCGACACGGTGGTCGTGCGCAAGGCCGGCGACGTGATCCCCGAGGTGGTCGGCCCGGTGTTGTCGCTACGTCCGGCATCCGCCGCCGAACCCTGGGAGTTCCCGACGATGTGTTCCTGCCCGCTGGCCAGCGACATTGGTGCGCGCCGAGGGCGAAGCCGATACCCGGTGCGTCGAGCCCGAATGCCCGTTCCAACGCGATCAGCGGATCATCCACTTCGCCTCCCGCGGGGCGATGGACATCGAGGGACTCGGCGACCGGACGGTGTTCCAGCTGTCTGACCAGGGACTGGTTCGCCATGCCGCCGATATCTACCGGCTGACGGTCGAGCAACTGCTGACCTTGGAAGGCTTCGCCACGATCAGCGCCGAGAAGCTGGTCGCGGCGATCGACGTGTCGAGATCCCGTACCTTGCCCCGACTTCTGGTGGGCCTCGGGGTCAAGCATCTGGGCCCGGCGGCGGCCGAGGCGCTCGCCCGGGCGTTCGGCACGCTCGACGCCATCGCCGCGGCGAGCGAGGCCGACTTGGCGATGACCGACGGCGTCGGCCCGGTGATCGCGGCATCGATCACGAAGTGGTTTGCCAACCCCGGGCACCGCGAGTTGATCGAGGGGCTCCGCGACGGGGGCGTCGAGTTCGGCAATGTGGTCGTCAGCCGCCAGCCGCAGATCCTGGCCGGCAAGGCGGTGGTCGTCACCGGCACCCTCGCCAACTACAACCGCGAAGCGGCCGAGGTAGCCATCAAAGACCGTGGCGGCAAGAGCCCCGGCAGCGTGTCGGCCAAGACGTTCGCGGTGGTTGTCGGGGTCGAGCCAGGAGCATCGAAGCTGGCCAAGGCGCAGGATCTCGGGGTGCCGATTCTCGACGATGACGGATTCGAACACCTCCTGGCGACCGGCGAGCTTCCCGCCGCCCCTGGGGCGTGAGCTCGGCGACTCAGCCGGTGACGTTGAAGTCCCAGGTGAACGTGCGAGCGGTGTCGGGCCCCAGGTCGATACGCCAGTAGACCAGCTTCACCCGGTGTTTGCCAGGGGCGAATTGAGCGATCTCGGCGCCCTCGGCCGGCTGGTAGGTCAAGGTGTTGCTCCCCGGGTCGAAGCGGGTCGCCAGAACCTCACTTGCCGCGGTGGACCCGGCCTGCGGGTTGACGAGGGGGGCAACCTCGACGACGGTGAGTTCCTTGCCGTCAATGATCAGTTGGCCTTGGTAGCCGGTGACCAGGTCGGCGGTGACCGGTGACTGGCGCAGCACCCGGTCGTCGGGTTGGGGACTGATCAGCTGCACCTCTTGTGGTAGTCCGGCCACCTCGGTGCCCGTCTGCACGGTGGTGAACCCGAAGATGATCAGCACGAGGCCGACGGCCAGACCGAAGCTGGCCAGTAACAGTGGGCGGTCGATCGGACGACGCAGCAGGGCCATGCCGCCATTCTTCCGTCTCATCGCACACTCCCCAACTTGGGGGCGTCCAGCCGCCTGTGTCATCGGTCCCCGATCTCGTGACGACCGCAACCTGTCCGCAACATTGCCGGTGGCCGAGGTAGCTTTGGAGTTCCCATGGTCGCTCTCGACGAGAACTCCCCGCAGCGCATGATCGGCGGGCGATATCTGCTCGGTGCCCGGTTGGGTACTCCCGGGCGGTCTTCGGCCGTCTTCGAGGCACACGATCAGCACCTCGATCGCCAGGTGGCGATCAAGCTGCTCGACCCGAATGCCATTGCCACCCCCGACCTGCTCAGCCGGTTCCGCACCGCAGCCCACGAGCTGACCACGTTGACTCATCCGAACATCGTGGCGGTCTACGACTACGGGCAGCAGGAAGTCGGTGGCGCGGTTCGCCCGTACCTCGTGATGGAGTTGCTCACCGGGGGCTCGATCCGCGAGATCCTCGACCGCGGTCGCACCCTGTCGCCTTCCCAGGCGCTGATGATCGGTCTCGATGTCTGCCGTGGTCTCGACCACGCTCATCGCCGGGGAATCGTCCACGGCGACGTGAAGCCCTCGAACCTGCTGTTCGGCGACGATCGTCGCCTGCGGCTCGCCGACTTGGGCATCTCCCGGCTCGTAGCCCACGCCGCCGGGGCCAGCGCGGCGTCGCTCGATCTGAGCAGCGCTCAATACGCCTCGCCGGAGCAGGCGCAGGACAAGCGCATCGACGGGAAGTCCGACGTCTATTCGCTGACGTTGATTCTCAGCGAACTGGTGACCGGCCAACTGCCGTTCGCCGCCGACACGACGGTGGCGACGCTGGCCAATCGGGTCGATCGATTGCTCCCGGTCTCGGCCGATATGGGGGCATTGGCTGCCGTGCTCGAACGGGCCGGACGCCCGAATCCCGCCGAGCGGTCGTCGGCGTCGGAGTTCGGCCGGTCACTGGTCCAGGCCGCGCAGCAGCTACCCAAACCCCAGCCCCTGTCGATGACATCGGAAGGCTCGTCGTTGTTCGACGCGCCCGCCGGGCAGGAGACCACCACCGAACTCACCCGCTTCGGCGACGCCACGGGCGGCGTATTGCGGATCGACTCGTCGGGTTCACTCCCTCGTGACCCCTCGAGGCCGGTTTTCCGCGACGCGACCGGCGGGATCGCTCGTGACCCGTCGGGCTCAATGTCGCGCGACTCGAGTGGGGCGATGGCCCGATCGGCGCGCATCGGCGATGCCACCGGCGGGACGCCTCGCCCGCGAGTGGTCGGCGTCGACGAACAGGGTCGAGCCCAGGAAGCGGTTCCGACGGTCGCTCGGCGTCCGATCGTGACGTACCTGCTGCTGGCCCTGGGCATCGTGCTCGCCGGGGTGCTGGCGGTCGTCGCGTATCGCAAGCTCACCGTGCCCAGCTTCCCCGTCCCGGCGTTGGCCGGGCTCGAGATCGGCCAGGCCAACAACGAAATCGCCGCCAACGAATGGAAGATCCAGGTGCTCCACGAGGCGAGCGACGAACAACCGCAGGGTAAGGTCATTCGCACCGAGCCGCTCGCCGGTGGAAAGCTCAAGCGTGGCTCGGCCTTCGTGATCGTCGTCTCCGATGGCCCATCGCTCGTCGCACTGCCCGAAGTAGCTGGTCAACAAGTCGATCAGGCGCTGACGGCGCTGACGTCGGTCGGTCTGCTGGGCCAGGTTGCCGAGGAGCGATTCGACGAGACGGTGCTGCCCGGAGTCGTGATCAGCTGGCAGATCAAGGCGTCGCCGGCGCTGCCGGCGGGGTCGCAGGTCGTCCCGCAGACGATGGTCGATCTGATCGTCTCGAAGGGTCCCGCACCGCGTGCAATCACCGATCTCACGGGCGTTGTTTTCGCCGACGCCCAAGCCATCTTCGCGGCCCAGGGGCTGACCCTCGTGCAGACCGGTGAAGACTTCAGCGACACTGTTGCCGTCGGTCAGATCATGGCCCAATCGGTTGCCGATGGTTCCACGGTTGACCGGGGTGCGACGGTCGAGGTCACCGTCTCGAAGGGCCCCGACAACGTCATCGTACCGTCGTTGGGCAATCTCGGCTTCGAGGCGGCCAAGGCTGCCATCGAGGGGGCCGGCCTCGTGTTGGGCACGTCGACGGGTAACAATCTCAGCGGCATCGTGATCGGCGTGACATCTCAGGGCGAGCAGGTCGTCGGTGATCAGCAGATCAAACGGGGCAGCCTCCTCGACCTCGAGTTCTCGCCCTGACGCAGTTTTTCTCGACGCTCCGTGCCGAACCTGACCCTCCGTTTGGGCGCGGGCGGTGTCGCTCGGTAAGTTGCGGCCCCGGATAGGACATTGCGCGGAGGAGTCGTCATGGGAGCATTGGACGGTCGGGTGGCGATCATCACCGGTGCCGGTCGCGGCATTGGCCGGGAGCACGCGCTGCTGTTCGCGGCCGAGGGTGCACGCGTGGTCGTCAACGACCTGGGTGGAGCCAACGACGGGTCGGGAGCCGACGTGACCCCCGCCGAGGAGGTCGCCGCCGAAATTCGGGCCATGGGTGGTCAAGCGATCGTCAACGGCGACAACGTCGCCGACTGGGAGGGTGGCCAACGATTGGTCAACTCGGCGATCGAAGCCTTCGGCGATCTCGACATCGTCGTCAACAACGCCGGCATCCTCCGCGACCGGGTGCTGGTGAACATGACCGAGAGTGAATGGGATGCCGTCATCGCCGTGCATCTCAAGGGCCATTTCGTGCCGACCCGCTGGGCCGCGGCCTACTGGCGTGAGCAGCACAAAGCGGGCATCGTCAAGCCGCGCAACCTCGTCCACACCTCGTCGACGTCGGGGCTCTTCTCGAACCCCGGCCAGTCCAACTACGGCGCGGCGAAGTCGGGCATCGCCACGTTCAACCAGATCGTGGCCAAAGAGTTGGTGCGCTACAACGTCAAGTCCAACTGCATTGCTCCGGGGGCCCGCACGCGCCTCACGCTGGCAACTCCCGGTCTCGATCAGATGATCGCTGCCCCGGCCGATGCCGCGGTGTTCGATGCGTGGGATCCGGCCAACATCTCGCCGCTGGTCGCGTACTTGGCGAGTGAGCGATGCGAGTTCAACGGTGAGACATTCCTGGTGCAGGGCGGCAACGTGACCCGCGTGCAGAGCTGGGCCAACGGGCCGTCGATCGAGCAGAACGATCGCTGGACGGTTGAGGCCCTCGCCGATGCCATCGGGGCGCTGAGCGCCGACTGAGGGCTGCCTGAGGCCCGCTTCGCCCTCTACCCGGACAGACCAACGGAAGTGGTGTCGCAATCGGCCACCAGCGTGTCCGCGAGATCTCCGGGAACCACCCGGCCGACTCGCCGATCGCCGAGTTGAACCGACCCGAGTTGATCGATGCGCCCGGTTGCCGTGGCGATATCCCAGCGAGCGCAGATGAACGTGGTCGTCAACTCACCGTCGATCGTTCGGTACTCCACGATGACCAGGCGCATGGCGACTCGGTCGGGACCGATCTGACTGGCGCTCACCGGGATGAATGCCGCGGCGTCGAGATTTTGTTCGGCTCGTTCGTCGACATCGGTGTCGGTCATCGCCCGCGCCGTGCGGAAGTCCTCGTTGGCGAGAGCCGTCAGAAAGGTCTGGGCGATCACCGAAGCGCGCTCGGCAGGGTCGCCGACGACCGGTACGGCGATCACCGGGACGGCCGCGGTGACGACGGCCGGTTCGGTGGTGGCGGTGTCGTCGGTGGCGGTGCCGTCGGTCGAGCCCGCAGTGCCGTCGGAGCCCGAGCTGTTATCGGTCGATGCGGGGCGGGCCTCGTTGCACGGGCGCGACACGCGGTCAGACGGTGACGACGAGCCCGAGCTACCGGCGAGCGAGTTGGCCATCAGTGACAGCCCGAGGATGATCATCAACGCAGGGACGAGAATGCCGACAAGGATCGGCCCCATCCGCGGGTGGCGGGGGCGGCCATGAGTCACGGTTGGAGCCGCCGCAGTCCCAGCTGCGGCGGCGGTCGGCGGCATTCCGGCGGTTGGCAACGGTGGTGCAGCCGGGGGCCCACCGGCGGTCGACGAGTCGTCGGGTGGTGGCCCGACCGCAGGCCCGATCACCGAAGTGCCGAAATCGATCGCGGGTCCCGATGCTGGATCAACGACGCTTCCGGGCCCGCCGATCTCGAACGCGTAACCCAGATCGGCGGGAGCCGGCGGGACGACCGTTGTGCTGCCGACGCGGGCGGTGGGGTAGGTGGGCACCGCCGAGTCGACCGAACCAGTTGCCCAGCCCGGGGGAGGTGCGCCTGTCGAAGCCCCGGTCGACGGCGGTGCCCAATCGGCGGGTTCGCCGGGGCCTGTTGATTCCGACGCGCTCACAGCCCCCATCGTAGGGTGGGAGCCGGGCGCAGCCGGTGAACCAGCGTGACGGGCCCGATCGTCAGGCCGTCAGATCCTTGATCTCGTTGGCGATCTTCTTGGCGAAATCGTCGGGCGGTACTGCGTTCATCTGCATCATCTTCATCATGTCGCCCTGCACCTTGATCTTGCCGCTCATGAACGCCTGCATGCCGGCGGCCTGGTCCTGCTCGACGAAGATCTTGCGGGCCGTTTCCCAGTCGGTGGTCAGGGTGAGCTCGGGGTTCTCGAGCTCACCCTTGTCCATCACCATCGAGCCGTCGGACGTATCGAGGAAGATCTTGACGTCGTCGTCGGTGAACGGGGCGGCCGTGATCACCTGGTTCATCCGGATCGAGTACGGCACCTTGGGCGCCTCATCGGCGTACTTGTCGCGCAGTTCCTTCACCGCGTCGAACCAGCCGTCGGACAGGAAATCGTGAGCCATCGTGTGCTTCTCCCCTGAGGATTGCGGTGTCTTGCCGCCGTGCTCTTGGACGCGGGCGGTCGATGGGAACGCTAGCGGTCGTCCGCGGTCGGCGCGTTGCGGAGCGCCATCGCATGCAGATACGCGGCCCGGACCGCGAAGGCCTGGCGAATCTCGGGGGCGACGTCCTGGGCCACTTCGTCGCGATACGTGGAGTCGGTGGCCAACACGACGGTGAAGTACATCCCGGTGAAGGCGGCGAGGAAGCCGGCGACGCGCATGAGCGGTTCGGTGATCACCATCGGGCGCTCCCCGAAGCGGAACAGCACGTGAATCTGATCGACGGGCAAGGTGGTCCACGTTGAAGCGGCCGTGATGGGAATGGCGAGGAATCCGAAGAGCACCAGGAATCCGAACATCATCGCGACCATCAAGGTGACTTGCTGGGCCTGGCTGAACACTGAGACGAGCCCGATGTTGAAGCGCTCGCGTCGCCTGATCGGTGTCTCGTCGGGATCCCCCTCGGTGGGGCACGGCAGTCCGGCCGCCGGCGTGTTGGCCAGCAGTTCGTGGACCTCCTCCCATGTATCGAAGTTGGAGAGCGAGGCGACCAGGCCGGGGACCCGTGACAGTACGAAGACCGAGCCAAGTAGGAAGAAGATGCCCAGCGTCAGCCAGTACGCCGTCCCTTGGAGCGCGCCGGCGACCTGCCACACCTCGGCGTTGATGAACAACGTCAAGATGAACAACAGCAGCAGGGGGAGTACCCGAACCACGACGTTGCCGAACGATTTCAGCTGCGCCCCCGACCGGCGGGCGGCCCAGGTCGACAGCGGCACGACGCCATAGCTGGTCACCAGATAGATGGTGAGCAGCACTGCGAGGCCTTCGAGCACGGTTTGGATGGCATCGGGCCATTGACCGAGCGCGACCGAGGGAATTGCCGGGCCGACCACGAAAACGGCCAGTTCGGCGGGCCCGATGATGCTCGGCGGCGACCACAGCCGCCGATGGCGCGCCCGGTTGGTGATCGCCCAGGCGGCAGCGAGGATGACGAGGATCACCCCGAAGGCGACGATGTTCCATCCGAGGCTGCGTTTGATGTCGAGGGCGTTCAACCCGCCGAGCAGGTAGCCGGCCACCAGCAGCGGAATCGCCCGGTTCCAGATGTCGGTCGTCGCCGCGTAGGCGTCGATGAAGTGCGGGACGCCTCGCCCGACGAACCACCGCTCGATGGTTTCCAGGTCCGGATCAGGCACGTGGTTGAGATTACGTCCTGATCGACGATCCGCTGGTGAGTTGGCGCACGCTGGTGATCCCCGGGGCCCGTCCGAGCACCGTGATGACGTCATCGGGCACCGCCTCGGTGGGGGCGATGACCATCACGGCCGAGCCGGGTTCGCGGGTGCGGGCGACGTCCATGTCGGCGATGTTGATGTTGGCGTTGCCGAGCAGCGTGCCGAGGATGCCGATCACTCCGGGGCGGTCGTCGTTGTGGACGAGCAGCATGTGTTCGGCCGGAGGCACCTCGGTGACATGGCCGTCGATCTCGACAATGCGGGGTTCACTGCGGCGACCCACCAGCGTCCCGCCGAGCGAGTGTCCGCCGCCGCGCAACGTCACCAGATTGGTGTAGTCGGGAGAGGTTGTGCAGTTCACGGTGCGGACTTCAAGCCCTTGCTCGCGAGCCAGTTGCGGGGCGTTCACATAGGTGACCGGGCCGTCGGTGACTCCCGAGAAGAACCCCTTGAGCACCGACAACACAATGATCCGGTCGTCGTATTCGGCGATCTCGCCCTCGGTGCAGACCTCGATGCTCTCGGGCACCTCGCCGACGAGCGAGGCGAACAGCCGGCCGAGCCGTTCGGCGAGCGGGAGGAACGGTTGGAGGGTCTGGTTGGCTTCCGCTGCATCGATGTTGACCGCGAACGGTACGAACTCACCGTCGAGCGCCAGCCGGACCATGTCGGCAATCGTGTCGCCGGCCTTGTCTTGCGCCTCGCGCGTCGATGCCCCGAGATGCGGCGTGACGACGACCGATTCGAGTTCGAACAGCGGTGACTGCGTGGTTGGCTCGGTGACGAACACGTCGAGTGCGGCGCCGGCGATCACCCCATCGCGGATCGCTTCGGCGAGGTCGGCCTCGTTGACGATGCCGCCGCGGGCGACATTGATCACCCGCAGGTTGGGCTTCGCCTTGAGGAGCATTTCCCTGCCGATCAGGCCGATGGTCTCGGCGTTGCGGGGGAGGTGAACCGTGACGAAGTCCGATTCGGTGATCAGTTGCTCGAGTGGCATCATCGTCACGTTGAGATGGCGGGCGCGCTCGGCGGTGACGTAGGGGTCGAAGGCGACCAGGCGCATACCGAAGGCGACTGCCCGCTGGGCTACGAGGCGACCGATCCGGCCGAGGCCGAGAATGCCGAGCGTCTTGTCGGCGAGTTCGACCCCTTCCCATCTGCTGCGCTCCCAGCGCCCGGCCACCAGGGCGGCATGGGCTTGGGGGATGTTGCGAGCCTGGGCCAGGAGCATCGCCATCGTGTGCTCCGCCGCCGATACGACGTTCGACTGTGGGGCGTTGACGACCATCACGCCCTGGCGGGTGGCGGCCTCGACGTCGATGTTGTCGAGGCCGATGCCGGCGCGGCCGACGACGACCAGCTCGGAACCGGCGGCGAGCACTTCGGGAGTGACCTTGGTCGCCGAGCGGACGATCAATGCCTGGGCCCCGACAATGGCCGCGAGCAAGTCGCCGGGCGACGGCTCCAGTCGGACATCGACGTCGTAGCCGGCGGCGCGCAGGCGATCAAGGCCGGCCTCGGCGATCTCTTCAGTGACCAGGATGCGTGGTGCCATGGTCACATCTTGGCGAGCAGCAGTGGCTCAACCATCGGGAGTTGACGGAAAATCAACTGCGAAGCCGGACACCCGGGCCCGAAGATCGATGATGACCGTCGTCAGTCTTCGATCGTGATCGCCGCGGTCGGGCACAGGTCGGCGGCCTGCGTGACCTTGTCGCGCAACTCCTCGCCGGGCTCCTCCTGCAAGATGTACAGGTAGCCGTCGGAGCGCACTTCGAAGACCTCGGGGCAGACCTGCATGCAGGCTCCCGTCGATGCACACACGTCAAAATCCACGATGACTCGCATTGTTTCCCCGTTGTTGAAGACCGGTCGCGGCGGCGATCGGGTTAGACCTTGGCCCGACGATAGCCGTCGGCGACCGCCGCATCTCCAGACGTGTAGCAGCGCTCGGCAATCGTGCGAGCATATGATCGGCCGCCGGGCACATGGAAGATCATCGACTGGGCGTTGGCCTTGATCGGATGACTGATCGGGCAGGCGCCGTCAACCGGCTCCACCCACCGCCCGGCCACGCTCTCGGCCAGGCCATCGGCAACAGGACCCGGTTCGGAGCCGGGCTCGGGCTCGGCCTCGGGCTCGGGCTCGGGGATCGAGGCGAACCCGTACGGGGCGGTGTCGGCGTCGGCGAGATCCTCTACCTGAACGGTTGTCGCCGAGGCTGGATTTGGGCGAGTCGGTGGGATCGGATCGACGAGGCGCAGCGGCGGCCACGCGGCGTCGGATGCCGCGGCGTCACTGCCCGAACGCTTCTTGATGAACCAACCCGCGACCCCGCCAAGCAGCCCGAGTGCCGACAAACGGCGTAACCAACGTTTCATGCGGACAAGGCTAGGCGAACCGGGCCGCAGCGTTGGCGCAGCCCGGCTTGCCGCCTGCCCGACGACGGCTCAACGCTGGCGCAGGACGGCCGAGACGACAGCGTGCAACGAGGCGGTGATCGTGTTTGGATCCTGGCCGACGCCCCAGCGGACGTTGCCCTGGTCGTCGGTGGTCTCGACGTAGGCGACCGCGGTGGCATCGGAGCCTTGGCTGGTCGCGTGCTCGGCATAGTCGGTGACATCGATGTTGACCCCGAGTGCGGCACGCACGGCCTTGACGAAGGCGTCGATCGGCCCGTTGCCATCTCCGGTGATCGTGCGCCGCTCGCCGTCGACGACCAGTTGGGCCGTGATCGACGTCGCCGTTCCGCTTGTGCGAATCTCGTGGGAGTCGAGGCGGATCGCCGGTTCCGACGGCAGGTACTCGGCGACGAAGGTCTCCCACATGCGGGTCGGGTTGATCTCGGTACCGGTGTCCTCGCTGATGTGCTGGATCGTCTTGGAGAACTCCATCTGCAGTCGGCGGGGCAGGTCGTAGCCGTGCTCGGTCTTCATCAGATACGCCACGCCGCCCTTGCCCGACTGGCTGTTGACCCGAATGACCGCCTCGTAGGTACGCCCGACGTGCTTGGGGTCGATCGGCAGATAGGGCACGCCCCACATGTCGTAGTCGGGCGGCAACGCGTCGAAGCCCTTCTTGATCGCATCCTGATGCGAGCCCGAGAAGGCGGTGTACACCAGGTCGCCGACGTAGGGATGCCGCGGGTGCACCGGCAGGCGGTTGCAGTACTCGGCGACGCGGCGCAGCGCGTCGATGTCGGTGATATCCAACTGCGGGTCGACGCCGTTCATGAACAGGTTCATCGCCAGATTGACGACGTCGACGTTGCCGGTGCGCTCACCGTTGCCGAACAAGGTGCCCTCGACGCGATCGGCGCCCGCCATCACGCCGAACTCGGCCGCGGCGACACCGCAGCCGCGGTCGTTGTGTGGGTGGAGTGACAAGACGATCGATGAGCGGTTGCGGATCGTGCGGCCGAACCACTCGATAACGTCGGCATAGACGTTGGGGGAGTAGCACTCGACCGTCGCCGGCAGGTTCAAGATGAGCGGCCGCTCGGGGGTCGGCTCGATGACCTCCATCACCGCCTCACAGATCTCGATGGCGTACTCGGGCTCGGTCAAGGTGAACGACTCGGGCGAGTACTCATAGCGGATGTCGGTCGAACCCATCGTTTCCTGCAGCTTGCGGCACAGCTTGGCGGCGTTGACGGCGATGTCGATGATCCCCGGCTTGTCCAGCCCGAACACCACCTGGCGTTGCAGCGGGTTGGTCGAGTTATAAAAGTGGACGATCGCCCGCGGCGCGCCTTGCAGACACTCGTAGGTGCGCTCCAACAGGTCTTGGCGACACTGCACCAGCACCTGAATGGTGACGTCGTCGGGGATCAGGTCTTCCTCGATCAGCATCCGTACGAAGTCGTAGTCGGGCTGGCTGGCCGATGGGAAGCCGACCTCGATCTCCTTGAAACCCATCTTGACCAGGGCTTCGAACATGCGCTTCTTGCGCTCGGGGTCCATTGGCTCAATCAGCGCCTGGTTGCCGTCGCGCAGATCGACCGAGCACCACAGCGGGGCAGTGTCGATCACCTGGTCGGGCCAGGTGCGGTCTTTGAGGACGACCGGAATGAACGGCTTGTACTTGTCGAAGGCCATCTTGCGGGGGGTGACATTTTGGGGAGGCATCGTGTTGTTCCTTGGGGCGAATTCTTCAGTATCGGGTAAGTCGAGGCGGTGTAGGCCGAGTGGGCGGAGCGGCCGGAAAAATCAAGAACCCCCCGGCCAGGGAGGGCGGGGGGTGCGGGCGAACGCGTGAAACGAAGCGGTCGCCCTATGTAAGAAGGAGTCCAGTTGCCAGGTTGGGCGAGTGCGTCATCGCTGTGAACGCTAGCACGATTCTTCGTCGCCGCGCACGACCTTTCCGCGTCCGTTTGCGGTGGCGGAGTCACCTACCATCGAGCGGATGGGGGCTCTTGAGGGTATTCGGGTGATCGAGGTCGGCTTGTTGGTCCAGGGACCGCAAGCCTCAGCGTTGTTGTCGGACCTGGGTGCCGACGTGATCAAGGTCGAGTTGTCGGGCTTCGGTGATCAGGCCCGCTGGGTGGTCTTCGATCCGGTGACCGACCCTCGCAGTGGGTTCTTCGTGGCGTGCAATCGGGGGAAACGATCGGTTGCCCTCGACCTCCGGACTGCCGATGGCGCCGCGGTGTTCAAACGACTGGTTGCCGGCGCCGATGTCGTGATCTCCAATTTCAAGCCAGGCACGATGGAGGCTTGGGGGCTGGGCTACGAGGATTTGGCCGCCGACAACCCGGGGCTGGTCTACGGCTCGGGAACGACGTTTGGCACGATCGGGCCCGATGCCCATCGTGAGGGCGCCGATCTTGCCGGCCAGGCCGCCGGTGGCTTGATCGCCTCGACCGGGGTCGACGGTGGTGATCCGACGCCCGTTGGCGTGACGATCGCCGACCACGTCGCCTCGCAGCACCTTGCAGCAGGTGTGATGGCTGCGCTGCTCGCACGTCATCGCACCGGGCGAGGCCAGAAGGTCGAGACGTCCCTACTTGGCAGTCAGATTTGGGCCCAGGCGTCGGAGTACACCGCTTATCTGATGACCGGAACATTGCCCGGCCCGGCGAACCGCGGTCATCCGCTGATCCACGGTGGCTACGGCATCTTTCGCACCTCCGACGGGTGGGTAGCGCTCGTCGGCGTTCCCCCGGCGGCTCGCCCGGCGTTCTATGCGGCGATCAACCGGCCCGATATCGGGTCCGGTGAGCGTTTCGCCCCACTGCTGTACTCGAAGTCGGTCCGCGATGAGTTGTTCGTCGAGTTGGCCGACAGCTTTGTCGGGCAGACGACGGCCGAGTGGTGTGAGACGTTCTCCGAGATCGGTGTGCGCTATGCCCCGGTACGGAACTATGCCGAGGTCGTCGCCGACGAATCGGTGTACGACAACGGCTATCTCATGCGTGCTCAGCATCCCGACGGGCACGAGGTGACGGTGGTTGGCTCGCCGCTGCGCATGTCGGATACGCCCGTGACGCCCGGCATCGTCGCCCCCGAGGTGGGTCAGCACACCGAGGAAGTGTTGCTCGAAGCGGGCTTCACCTGGGACGAGATCGCCGACCTGCACTCCCGCAACGCCTTCGGTTGACGTCGACCGAACCCGGTCGGCGCAAGTCCGCGTCGGTGGAAGCGTCGCGTGCCCCGGCGCTGGCGACGGTGGCCTCGGCGGTCTTCGTGTTCCTGTGGTCGTCGGGGTTTGTCGTTGCCCGCTATGCCCTGGACGACGCCGGGCCGCTGACATTCATCTCGCTGCGCCTGTCGATTTCGGCCGCAGTTCTGCTGGTCGTCGCCCGGCTGACTCGTCAGCCGAAGATCTCGGGGCCGATCGTGTGGTGGGCAGCGCACGGCGACCGCGTTGTGGTCGGGGGTATGGGCGGTGTTCGGTCTCTCGATCGGCTCGACCCTGCTGTTGATGTGGCTGATCTCGCGCCAGGCCGCAGCCCGGGTGAGCAGCCTGTTCTTCCTCACCCCGGCGTTGTCGATGGTGCAGGCGCGCATCCTGTTCGGGGAACGGATGGGACCGTTGGCGATCGTCGGCCTAGCGATTTCACTGGTGGGAGTCGCCCTCACGACGCGCGCCCGACCCCCGGGAAGAAGGTACGCAGCACTCCATCAGGTCGGCCGGAGGCGGACCAGACCGGGGTGGAGCTCGGCGATCGACCGAGCGCCGAGGAGTTGCATCGACCGACCCACATCAGCGGCGAGGATGTCGTAGGCGCGCTGCACACCCCGCTCCCCACCGGCCATCAGGCCGTACAGGTAGGCGCGACCAACGAGGACCCCCGTGGCGCCCATGGCAATGGCGGCAACGACGTCGGCTCCGCTACGCACGCCGGTGTCGAGCAAGATCTCCATCCGGCCGCCGACCTGTTCGACGATATGGGGGAGCAGTTCCAGAGGCGTTGAGGCTCGGTCCAGCTGGCGGCCGCCGTGGTTCGACACGACGATGCCGTCCATTCCGGCGTCGGCCAGGGCGACGGCGTCGTCGACGTTCTGGATGCCCTTGATCACGATCGGCCCGTCCCAGATCTCGCGGAACCAGTCGAGGTCGGCGAACGAGACCGACGGGTCGAACATCCGCCCGGCGATGTACGCCATCGGGATGTTCTCGCCCTCCTCGGCCGGCTCATCGAGCGTGGCAAACGTCGGGGGAGGGGTGGTGAGGAAGTCGAACAACCAGCGGGGATGGATCGCCCCGTTGAGAAACGTCCGCCACGTCAACGTCGGAGGGATCGTCAGGCCGTTGCGGAGGTCGCGCAGGCGGGCGCCGCCGACCGGGACGTCGACGGTGAGCATCAGCACGTCGAAACCTGACGCCTTGGCCCGCTCGATCAGCGCCCGGCTGGCCTCGCGGTCGTTCCATACGTAGAGCTGGAACCAGCGCCGTCCGGTCCCCGAGGCAATGGCGACGTCCTCGGGGGTCGTGGTGCCGACCGTCGACAGGGCATACGGGATGCCCGCCTTGGCCGCCACCCGGGCCACGGCTCGCTCGCCCTCGGCGTGCATCATCCGCGAGTAGCCGGTGGGGGCGAAGGCGAACGGCATCGCCGACGTCTGGCCCAGGATCGTGGTGGTCGCATCGACCTTCGAGACGTCACGGAGCACCCGAGGGAGGAATTCGACCCGGTCGAACGCCTCGCGGGACCGGCGCATGCTGATCTCGTCGCCCGCCGCCCCGTCGACGTAGTCGAAGACCGGGCGTGGCGTACGCCGTTGGCCGAGTTTGCGCAGGTCAGCGATATTCGCGGCGCGATTCAACCGACGGTCGAGCCGGCTCCCGGTCCGCGGGGCGCGGGCCAACAGTGGTTTGAGTTGGTGCCAATTCGGCAGCTGACGCTCCATCGGCGCGACGTTACTGGGAGGGTCTCCGATCGCGAGCGGCCGTTGGGGCACCCGGCCGTCGCTGCTCGACAATTGTCGAGCAACCATTCGGGGACGCGGATGCTCTAATGCGGTATGGACGAGATGGCGTCGACCCGGGATGTGCCGGTAGTCGTTGGCTCGCTGGCCGACGATGACTTCGTCACGATGCTCGGGGGCGAACTGGCGCGGGTCCAACGGATCGCCCGGCTGCTGGTCGGCGATCCCGATGAAGCCGACGATCTGGTCGCCGAGGCCATTGCCCGGACGTTGCCCCGCTGGCGGGCCGGAGCGGTGGACGACTGCCCGGCCTATCTACGGCGGGTGATGGTCAACCTGGCTAGTCGGCGCTGGCGTCGGCGGGCGATGGGCCGTCAGCGGGATCATCACGCCCTCGACTGGCTGGCGCCGATGGTGGACACCGAATCGACCGCCACGGGGCGGGATCTGACCCTGCGGGCGTTGGCGAAGTTGCCGGCCCGCCGACGGGCCGTCGTCGTGCTGCGGTTCTACGACGATCTATCGGAAGCCGCCATCGCCGGTGTGCTCGACATCTCGCTCGGCACGGTGAAGTCCCAATTGTCGCGGGCGTTGGAGCAACTCCGCCGCGACCTGGCGACTCTGGAGGAGTCATGACTCAGCATCTCGACGATGATCTTGAAGCCCGCCTGCGCACCCACCTCGGCTCGGTCGACCGCGTTGCGGTGGCCGATTCATCGATGGTAATGGCGGGGGCTGCCCGTGCCGGACGGCGGCGCCAGCGACGTCGACGCCTGGCGGCGACGGGGACCTGCGTTGGACTTGCTGCGCTCACGGTGGGTGTGATCGCGATGAACGTGTCGAGTCGGCCCGACTCGCTCGAGCCGACGTCGGGCGTGTCTCCGGTGGCCTCGACACTGCCCGAGACCAGCACGGCGTTGGCTGTTCCGTCGGAGACGGTCCTGGCGACGACTCTGGCGGAGCCGCTCGGATCGGTACTCACCGTGTCACCGCCACCCTCGATTTCGACCGACGGATCCTGGGACCAGATCTCCGCCGACCCGCGGGGTGCGACGGCGGACCCCGCCGCGGTGTGGGACGGACGCGAGGTACTGGTGGTTGGTGGGCGGATCGTCGATGACCAGCTGGTTCTCACCTCCGAAGTGCGCCGCGAGGCTGTTGCCTATTCACCGTCGACCGATACCTGGCGCCCGATCGCCGATCCTCTCGAGTTCCAAGCGGTCAACAGCCTGGCCGTGTGGACGGGTACTGAGATGTTGGTTATTGGGGGCGATCACCCCGACGGCAGCTTGCCGGTCTCCGGCGGCATCGCCTACAACCCGGTCACCGACAGTTGGCGCACGCTCGCAGCTCCGCCGGATGGCGTGTTCTCAGCCGAGTCGCCATCGGCATGGACTGGCACCGAGCTACTCGTCTGGCCGTCGAATGGAGATGCCCAACCGATGGCGTACAACCCGGAGACAAATGTGTGGCGCGGCTTGACTGACGGGCCTGCTCGCCGTCGGCGGAACGGCGCCTCGGTATGGACCGGGACGGAGTGGCTGGTCTGGGGTGGAGCGTATCCAGGGGGCGAGACAGACACGGGAGTCGCCTACAACCCCGTCACCGCAACGTGGCGCGACATCGCACGGTCGCCGCTGGCGGCCCGGCAGGTTGGCGGAGTGTGGACCGGTACCGAGATGCTGATCGTCGCCGGACGATCGGGGGACGGCAACGGGATGTTCGCCCACGGCGATGGCGCGGCATACAACCCGGTCACCGACATGTGGCGCGATCTGGCCGACGGCCCGGCTCATCCCGGCGCGACTCCACTGTGGACCGACCCTCGCCTCATCGTGTTTTTCAAGGGGGCGGCGATGGTCTACGACGAGCCGAGCGACTCGTGGATTACCGATTGGAACGGCGGCGGGGCCGAGTTCAGCGGCACCGCGCTCGACACGCCATCGGGCGTCGTGATCGTCGGAAGCTGGTCGGCTGATGTCGGCGGGGCGATCTACACCCCGCCGACATAGCGGTCCGTTGTGATGGGTGTTCAGCCCGTGTAGTTGGCGTCGGCGATATCGAGGACTTCGTCGATGATTGCCAAGCCGGCGCGCACATCGGCTTCGGGGGTGTTGCACGGGGGTACGACGTGGATGCGGTTGAAGTGGGTGAACGGCCACAAGCCACGGGCCTTGCAGGCGGCAGCGAGTTCCATCATCGGCGCGGCCTCGGCCCCGGCCGCGTTGAACGGCACGTAGCCCTCGCGAGTGTCGCGGTTGCGGACCAGTTCGATGGCCCAGAACGTGCCCAGGCCGCGGACCTCGCCGATCGACGAATGCTTCTCGCGCATCGCCGCGAGCTCCGGGCCGATGACCGCCTCGCCGAGCCAACGGGAGTGCTCGACGACCTTCTCTTCCTTCATCAGGTTGATCGAGGCGACCACCGAGGCACAGGCCAGGGGATGGCCCGAGTAGGTCAGGCCGCCGGGGTACGGCTTGTCCCGGAACGTGTCGGCGATGGTGCGGCTGATGATCACGCCGCCGATCGGCAGGTAGCCCGAGTTCGAGCCCTTGGCGAAGCAGATCAGGTCGGGAACGACGTCCCAGTGATCGACGGCGAACCACTCGCCGCAGCGGGCGAACCCGGCCATCACCTCGTCGGCGACCATCACGATGCCGTATTTGGTGCACAGGTCGCGCACGCCCTGCAGGTAGCCGGGGGGCGGCACGAGGATGCCGTTGGTGCCGACGACGGTTTCGAGGATGATCGCCGCCACCGTGGTCGGACCTTCGACCATCAGCACCTGCTCAAGGTGGTGCAGTGCCCGCTCGGTCTCTTGTACGTCGCTCTCGGAGTGGAACGGCGAGCGGTATGGGTAGGGACCCCAGAACTTGACGATGCCGGGGAAGCCCGGCTCGCTCGGCCAGCGGCGGGGGTCCCCGGTCAACTGGATCGAGCCGCCGGTGGCGCCGTGGTACGACCGATAGGTGTTGAGCACCTTGAAGCGGCCGGTATGCAGACGTGCCATCCGCATCGCGTTCTCGGTCGCCTCGGCACCGCCGTTGGTGAAGAAGACCATGTCCAAATCGCCGGGGGCCACCTCGGCGATCAGCCGGGCGGCCTCGCTACGGGCGTCGTTGGCATGGAACGGGGCGACCGTGCATAACTTGCCGGCGTACTCCTGGATGGCGGCGACCATCTTGGGGTGCTGATGCCCGATGTTCAGGTTGACCAGCTGTGATGAGAAGTCGAGGAAGCGATTGCCGTCCTCATCCCAGAAGTACGAACCCTCTCCGCCGGCGACGACGAGTGGATTGAGCGACCCCTGGGCCGACCACGAATGGAACACATGGGCGCGATCGTTCACGAACGCGGCGGAAGGACGAGCCTCAAGCGAAGTCATACGACCATCGTAATTGTTCCGCAGCCCCTGGTACAGACCGGTCTTTGTACCCGCACAAAATCGATCATACCGCGTGGCTTTCACCTCTCGCTGCGTGATGCCTGTACTTCTGGGGGCTGCGCCCTCCGATCCGATCTCCGTTCGGCTCCCTGGCCGTCGCTCGACCGCCCGGCACTCGCTGCGCTCATGCCTCGGCGAGGAGTTGGTAGAGCTTGCGGCGGGCGTCGGTGACGATCGCCTCGGCTCGCTCATGGATTTCGGGGGAATCGGTCATGCTGATCTGCTTGATCGCGGCGGCGAGTTGGACGAGGGCATGGCGAAGCTTGTGGCGGTCGTCGTCGGCGCCGATGTCCCAGGGGTTCGGACCGGCCTCTGCTCGTTCGGCTGCGGCGGTCCGACCGGTCTCGGTCAATTCGAAGACGCGCTTGCCGTCGGCCTCGGTCGACGTGACGAGTCCTTCGTCCTGCAGCGCCTGAAGCATCGGATAGATGCTGCCCGGGCTCGGCCGCCACCGACCGCCGCTGCGCTCGGAGAGCCTGGTCATCAGCTCGTAGCCGTGACCCGGGCCGTCCTGCAGGGTGGACAGCACTGCGGTGCGGATGTCACCCCGGCGCATGCGTCGTGGGCCGAACGGGGGTGGGCCGTCGAAGCCAGGTCCGTGGTCGCGTCGACCTGGGCGGGACCACTTGCGTTCCCCGAATGGCGCCTCGTCGATGTCCCGCCGGCCTCGGCCCCGGCCTCGGGGTCGGTCTGGGTGGTGATGATGTTCATGGTCAGGTCGCATTGGTGCAGCCCCTTTCGTTGACAACGATCAATAACGATATATCGTTACTGATCGTGATGCAACGCTATTCGGGAAATCTCCTGAGGTGACGATCGCGACTATGTGGCTGGCTCGGCCCGTCCGACGTAGATGCGACGGACGATCTCCTCGATCTCGGGCTCCTCGATGGTGATGTCGCGGATCACCGCCATTGCGGCAGCGGCGGCGAAGGCCTCGGCTGCCGTCATCGACCGGCGGGAGAAGCGCAACCACTGGCGCGGGCCTTCGATGCGAAAGCACTCCAGTCCGGCGACGACGAGGGCCGGCTGCGGCCGATCGAGTTCGACGACGAGGGTGCGTTGGTCGCCGTGCTTGGCCATCAACCGGTCGAGTGGTCCGTCGAAGATCACCCGGCCGTGGTCGATGATCGCCAATCGCGAGCAGAGTTCCTCGACGTCGGCCAGATCGTGGGTGGTCAACACGACGGTCACCCCACGTTCACGGTTCATCGTCGCCAACGCGCCGCGAACGGCATGCTTCGACACGACGTCGAGCCCGATCGTCGGCTCGTCGAGGAACAGCACTTCGGGGTCGTGGAGCAACGCGGCGGTGATCTCGCCCCGCATCCGTTGGCCGAGCGACAACTGCCGCACCGGCACAGCCAACAACGGCCCGAGATCGAGCAGCTCGGTGTACCACTCGACGTTGGCCCGATGGCGGGCTGGTTCGACGCGATAGATGTGCCTGAGCAGGTCGAACGTCTCGCCAAGCGGCAAGTCCCACCACAGCGTCGAACGTTGCCCGAACACCACCCCGATCCGGCGAGCCAACTGACGGCGTTGGTCGATCGGTACCATGCCGGCGACCCGCACGGTGCCGCCCGAGGGCTGCAGGATGCCGCTGAGCATCTTGATCGTCGTCGACTTCCCCGCACCATTCGGGCCGATGTAGCCGACCATCTCGCCGCGTTGAACCGTCACCGATATGTCGGCGACTGCTGTGACATCAGATCGCGAGCGTCGGAGCCAGCCGGCTTTGGTGCGGCGGACGAACGTCTTGCGGAGGCCGTCGGTGACAATCACCGGGTCGATCGAGGAGCCAGCGGCCGAGGTATCGATCGAGTGCTCGGCGGTCGAGTCTTCAGAGCTCATCACGATCCAGTCGATTCGTAGTGACGGACGCCCGCTCGCCAGGCGACCGCAGCGACAAGCCCGAACGGAACAAAGGCGAGAGGACTGGTCAGTTGCAGCCAGCGGGGGAGTCTCATCGGGTTGGGTGCGTTGAGGATGTAGATCGCCGGAACGTACGAGATGAACCCGGCCGGGAGCACCCACAGCATGAATCGGCGCAGCCAGGAGTCGAAGATGTGGGTCGGATAGCTGGCCACCGTCGAGCCGCCATAGGTGAACGCATTGGCGACCTCGCGGGCGCCAGGGATGAAGAAGCCGATCACGTTGGTGATCACGAAGATCGCCGAGAATGTCAGCGCGCCCCCGACGATGGCGGTCCCGGCGAACAACCACCGACCCGGGGTGGCGATGCTCACGCCTCCGGTGGCGAACACGGCACCCATCACGATCGTGGCCTGCACGATGCGGCCGATCCGGCGCAGGGCGAAGAACTGACCAAGCAGTTGGGTGAGTACCCCCATCGGGCGGATCAGTAGCCCATCGAACGATCCGTCGAGCACGGTCACCGCGGCGTACTCGACCGCGCCGAACGTCAGGTCGGCGAGCCCGAACGACAGCACCGAGGCGGCATAGATGAACAATACTTCGCCCCTGTTCCAGCCCCCCAGCGTGTTGACCTGGCTGAAGATCGCCAGCAGGGCAACGCAATCAAGGAACGTGACGATGGTCTGGGCGACGACGAATGAGACGAACGCGGCGCGGTATTGCAGCTCACCGCGCACGCGGGCCCGTACGAAACGGGCGAACAGCCGGAATTCCCGCCCGAGGTCAGTCAGCGCGCTGATGGCATCGGGGTCAGCCACCGTCGATCACCAGTTTTCGGGCGCATGCCCGCCAGCCGACCAACCCGACGATGTGCAGCGCCGTCGCCCAGACCAGTTGCGCTCCGACGACGCCGAGGCCGCTCTGGCGTTCGAGGAACACCTCGGCGGGGAGTTGCGACATCGCCGCGAACGGGCTCCACCGCAGCAGGGTGCCGAGCGGCCCGGAGAAGAATTGCAGGGGGACGATCGCCCCAGATGCGAGCAATTGGAGCGTCGAGCCCAGTTGGATGACACCACGGCTATCGCCGCTCAACCAGAACGACCCGAGGCTGACGACGAACCACCAGCGCGACGCCACAAACGCCGCCCCTGCGATGGTCGCTCCGGTTCCCGCCCAGGCCGCCGCCTGGCGGGGCACGACCAGATCGAAGAAGATCAGGCCGATGACAAAGGGCGGAATACCCCGGGCGAGCAGGGAATACGCGCTCTGGCCGACGAAGACCGAACCCCAATATCCCGAGACATCGAGCGGGCGTTGCAGGTCGACGGCGATCTGCCCCGACTTCACTCGGTCGGCAA
Source organism: uncultured Actinomycetes bacterium (assembly GCA_963847945.1). Taxonomy (GTDB): domain Bacteria; phylum Actinomycetota; class Acidimicrobiia; order Acidimicrobiales; family Ilumatobacteraceae; genus JANMJD01. The sequence continues at coordinate 287,100 of CAWKBX010000015.1, read as the reverse complement.
TCTCGCGCCAGCCAAAGGCCCCGACGACCAGCAGCATCGCCTGGGCGAAGAAGGTCATCGTCACCGCCTCATTGACCCGCAGCCCGTTGATGCTCGGTCGTTCCCGGAAGGCGGCCACCATCACCGAAGCAAGGACGACGCCGAACACGCTGTTGGTGAAGATGCCGGCTGCGGTCGCTGCTCGATACGTGCTCTGGCGGCGGAACGATTGCCGGGCCACGGCCAGATACGCCCCCATCGCCGGTGACGTTAGTCGTTGGGTGGGCCGGGGTCGCCGGGGTTATCGCGTCGAGATGCGGTAGGCGCAGCGGGTGTCGCCGCTGAGCAAATGCTGTTCGCGGGCCACGTTGACATCGGGGCCCAGGGCACGCTCGAAGAGTTGAAGTTCGGCGGTGCAGAAGCCTTGGCACGTGCTGGCTGCGTCGCAGATCGGGCAATGATGCTCGATCAGCAGCACGTCGCCATTGGGCTGCTCGACCGACTCGGCGACATATCCCTCGGCGGTGCGGAGGTCGGCCAATCGCCGCACGCGGACCGCGACGGTGGTCGATGCGTCAGCGGTTGATGCGAGCGCACGCTGATACGCGGCGAGTTGATGTTCGGTCCGGGCGGCGATCACGCGGTCGAGGGCATTGCCGCCGAGAGCTTCGCGGATCGAGGCGATCAACTCGACGGTGAGGTCGGCATGGCGATCGGGGAACAGGTCGGCGGCGAGCGGCGTGAGCCGCCAGATCACCGGCGGTCGTCCGCGACCTGCGGTTGGCGCAGTGGTCCGCTCGACGAGCCCCGAGTCGGCGAGCGAGTCGAGATGCTGGCGGATGGCGGTATCGGTGAGCCCGAACTCGTCGGCCAGCTGCGGTGCCGTCGAGTGTTCGACGCGCTTGAGTCGCTCGATGATTCGGCGCTTGGCATCGGTGAGGTCGGCCATCACCAAGACGATACCGAATTTCCGAAGTAGACGCTTGACCATTTCGGGCCGAGCGAGTAAAACGTCAATATCCCAAGTGAATGCTTATGAAAAGAGCCCGTCGAAAGGTCCGCCCTGGTCCTGGTGGGTGTGGCCCGGTTCCTCGCGGCTCACGACGCCGACCCGCCGCGAGCTGGCGATCATTTCGCGGACTGCCGTGCGGCTCCGCCGCGGCGACGCGATCTTCGAGCCGTAGCGACGGCCGAGCGATTCGATTCGCGTACCCCGCGGTGCGTGGTGCTACCTTCAGGACTACGTGACACCCGTCACGCACAACCGGGGGGTTGAAATGGATTCAGGGGACATCGAAAACGCGCTCGACGTCGACGATCGCTACCAGAACTGGGTGTATCGCAACCCGGTCAAGGGAGCATTGCTCGCCGGCTTCGTCGCCACCCAGATCGGCACGATCTGGGGGTACTACGGACCAGGCATCGGTTTGCCGTCGTTGCCGTTCCCGGCATACAACGGCCTGTTGTTCTCGCCGGCATCGGTGGTCTTCAACGCCGATGGCACCAGCACCTTCAGCAACGTCGGGAGCTGGTTCCTCGGGCAGTCGATTCACATGGCCAATGGCATCGTGTTCGCACTGATGTTCGCGTTCCTGGCGTACAAGAAGCTGCCGACATTCTTCCCGAAAATGAAGAGTGTGCAAAAGGGCTTGGTGTTCGGCACGACGCAGACGATTGTCAGCCTCGGCTTCCTGTTCCCGTATGTCTACGCACCCAAGCAGGGCTTCGGGTTCTTCAGCTTCGGGGCCAATAACTTCGGCAACAACAACGATCACTGGAAGCTGCCGGTTGCTGTGCTGTTGTGGCACTGGATCTACGGAGCGGTCCTCGGGATGTTCTACGACCCGAAGCGGCCCGACTCGAAGGCCTGATCCTCGCTGACCGCCCGGTCGACGCTCTCGTGAGCGCCGACCGGGTGGTTTCGCGTTCAGGCCCGGGTTTCTTGAGTCCGCAGGTAGCTGGCGAGTTCGGGATGACCGCCGTAGTCGGCCCAACCTGCGGGGGTCGCATCGTGTTGGGCATCACGCATGGTCGAGTCCGCGCCAAGGGTCATGAGGAGTTCGACCAGCACCAGGTTGCCGCGCAGCGCCGCTTCGTGGAGTGCGGTAGCCCGCCCGAGGTAGTTGACGTCCCAACCGAGGCCGACGAGCAGGCGAATCGCGTCCGGTCGCTCCAGTTCTGCGGCGTGGACGACAAGCCCGGGGTGGAGGTCGTGGACCTCGGTGATGCGCGAGGCATCGCTGGCCACCGATGGGTCACCGGCCAGACAACGCCCGACGAATGCGGCGTTGAGATCGACCTGCGATGTATCGGCTCCGGCGTCGGCCAGCCAGTCGGCGATCTCGAGGTTGCCGTGCAACACCGCTCCCTCGTAGGGGGTGCGGCCGCGATAGATCGGATGGGTCGCCCGCCGGTTGGGGTCGGCGCGGCGGTCGAGCAACAGCCGGGCCCGGCGTGTGAGCCCGAACTCGGCGGCGTGCTGAAGCGCGTCGGCGATCAACTCCGCCGGGGATGGGCCACGGGCACCCAGTCGCCGCTTCCACGGGCCACCGTCGCCGCGGCCGAGGCCGTGGTCGAGCAGGAGTTCGAGCCAGTCGGTGTCGTCGCGGGCCAGGTCGCCGGGACCGCAGTTGTAAATCGTCTGGGAGTCGTTGGCGTCGGCACCGGCGGCCAGCAAGAGTTGGGCGAGATCCAACGATCGCGGATGGGGTGGTTGGCCGCCCTCGCCTCGTCCGAACGCCCCGGTTAGCGCGGTGAAGGCGCATTCGGCCTCCCAGAGGTAGCCGACGTTGGGGTCGGCCCCGGCGGCAAGTAACACCCGGGCGGCTTCGTAGGTGTCGTACGCCCGGTCGGCGAGGGAGAGGCGGGAGTACGCGGCATACACCAACGGCTCCCAGCCGAAGGGTCCGCCGCGGCGGTTGACCGCCGGCGGATCTGCCCGCAGCGAGGCTTCAAGCGCGACGTGGTTCCCGACCGCGGCCATCGTCCACACGGAGTGCGTGGCCAGGGTGGGATGGGCGGCGACGAGAGCCATGGCTTGGCGGGGCCGGGCCGGGTCGTCGGCGCCATAGGTCAGGCAGGCGAGCCGCAACAGTTCGTCGGCTCGGGAATCGTCGCCGGTCAGCACACCGCCGATCGGTTGCAGGTGCGGGGAGCGGGTGAGCTCGTTGATCCCCTCGACGTGGCGGCGCAGCGCCGGCCAACTCGACAGCCCATGATGACGGGCGATCGTCAGCTGGGCCTCGGCGAGTTTGAATGCCACCGCCGCGGCCGAACCGGCCTGGAGGTCACCGTGGCGGGGGTGGTGCTTGCGGACGAGGTCGATCGCCCCCTCGGTGCCGGATCGCACCAGGTCACGCAGCAGCTTTGCGGTGTCCTTGAGTTTGCCGAGGTCGGGCTTGGGTGGTAGCGGGTTGACGGGCATGTTGCTTCCTTTCGTCGGCCCGGCGTCCGCACGTTCGGGCAGGAAAGGAGAGCGTGGATTGGCAACCAACTCATCAGGTGGGCTGAGCCCCTCTCCGCAGACCGGTGGCGTTCCTGCGTCGCCGGGTCGAAGGTTATCCGCGTTGACGACTCCGTGACCTGGCCCGGCCGCAGCGTCCGGCACGTAGAACGGGCCGAAACGGTCGTTTTCTGACAAAATGTACAAGTGACGGTCGCCCAGCTCTCTTCCGATGTACTCGCCAACCAGCTCGGACTCGCCGACGAGGTCGTCGATGCCGAGTCGTTGGCCCGCAGCATCGCCCGCTTCCGTGACCAGAAGATCGTGCTGCCGACGTTCGCCCAGTTGGCCGACCCGTCGACGATCGACTCGAACGTGGTCGGCAACGCTGATCCGCAGGGGCCCGACCCGCGCAACCTGTTCCGAGTCCACTGGTACAACGACCTGGCCGGCAACCGGGTCGATGTGCCCGACCACGTTGTGTTGCCGCCGGAACTGACCGGGGTCGAATCGCCGATCATCGTCGTGTTCGGCGACCGGTTTCCGATGATCACCGCCCATAAGGTGCTCGCCGCATACTCGTGCCTTGCGCCACGGGTGATCACGGGCCAGTTCGACCCGACCCGCCACCGGGCGATCTGGCCATCTACCGGGAACTATGCCCGGGGTGGCATCGCCATCAGCCGCATCATGGCCTCGCGGGGCGTGGCGATTTTGCCCGCCGGGATGAGTCAGGAGCGCTTCGATTGGCTCGACCAGTGGTGCGCGAATCCGGCCGACGACGTGATCCGCACGGTCGGCACCGAGTCGAACGTGAAGGAGATCTACGACGCCTGCAACGAACTGGCCAAGGACCCGGGGAACTTCATCCTCAACCAGTTCTGCGAGTTCGGCAACACCCTCGGCCACTACACGGTCACCGGCCGGGCACTTGGCCACGTGTTCGAGCATGTCGCCGCGTCACGGCCCGGCCTGCGGTTGGCGGCGTTCACGTCGGCCACCGGTTCGGCGGGGACGATCGCCGCCGGCGACCGGTTGAAGCACGACTATGGCACCAAGATCGTCGCCGTCGAGGCCCTCGAATGCCCGACGATGCTCGAAAACGGTTTCGGCGAGCACAACATCCAGGGCATTGGCGACAAGCACATCCCCCTGATCCACAACGTGATGAACACCGACCTCGTCGTCGGCATCAGCGACCGGGCGACCGACGAACTCGATGTGTTGTTCAACACCCCCGAGGGCCGGGCCTACCTGGTCAATCGTCGCGGTCTGCACCCCGACTTGGTCGCCACGCTCGTGCATTTCGGTTTCTCGTCGATCTGCAACACCCTCGCCGCGATCAAGACGGCCAAACTGCTCGGGCTCGGACCCGATGACGCCTTGATCACCGTCGCGACCGATGGTGCGGCGCTCTATCCGAGCGAGCGGGCCAAGACGATTGCCCGGCGATTCAACCATTCATTCGGCGCGCTCGACGCCGCCGAGGTGTACGGCGAGCATCTGGCGAACGTGACCACCGACGACATGCTCGACTGCACGACGCGGGATCGCAATCGCATCTTCAACCTCGGCTACTACACCTGGGTCGAGCAGCAGGGCACCCCGATCGAAGTGTTCGAAGCTCGCCGCTCGCAGGACTTCTGGACCGGCTTGCACCGCTATGTACCGGTGTGGGACGAGATGATCACCGACTTCAACGCCCGCGTGGCGGCCGCGGGATGATCAGCGGGTTTCGCTGCCGAGTGTGCGGCGCGACCACCGATGTGGGCACGGCGCATTCGTGGCGATGTCCGCGGGCCACGGCGGCCGATCGGCACCACGTGTTCGACATCGTCACCACCAGCGTCCCGTCGCCATCCGAAGCGCCGACAGTCGGCGACAACCCCTTTGTTGTCTTCCGGGAGTCGTTGGCCGTCGACGCCTTCGCCGCAGCCCACGGGATGACCCCCGCAGCGCGAGAGGCGTTGATCATCGAGACCGACGAGTTGGTCGCCGCCGTCGCCGGTACCGGGTTTCGGATTTCACCGATCAGCCGCAACGCCGGACTCTCCAACGCGTTGGGGTTCACCGCTGACGGAGGGGTGTGGGTGAAGGACGAGACGGCTCAGGTCGCAGGGAGTCACAAAGCCCGCCATCTGTTCACGATCCTGCTCCATCTCCGGGCCGCCGAGTTGCTGCGGCTGACCAGCGGTTCGCGCGCCCCGCTGGCAATCTCGTCGTGTGGGAACGCGGCGCTGGCCGCCGCCACGCTCGCCGCGGCGGTCTCGTGGCCGATCAAGGTCTTCGTGCCACCGACGGCAAGCGCGGCGGTGCTCGCTCGGCTCCACGCTCTCGACGCCGAGGTGGTCACCTGTCCGCGCCGGGCTGGCGATCCGCCCGGCGACCCGTGCGTTCATCGCTTCCGCGAGGCGCTCGCCACCGGAGCGTTGCCGTTCGTCGTGCAAGGCCCCGAGAACATCTGGTCGCTCGATGGTTGTCGCACCCTCGGTTGGGAGTTGGCCAACGACTTTGCCCAGGTAAACGGAGGTATCGATCGGCTGATGGTGCAGGTCGGTGGAGGTGCGCTGGGTACTTCGGTCGGCATGGGATTGGCCGAGGCGGGCTGCGACGTCGCCCTCGACACGGTGCAGACAGCCGGTTGCGCGCCGCTCGCTCGGGCATGGGACCGCCTCGGCTCTCCCCACGACGTCGACGTTGCGGCCCATCGATGGGCCGAGTTGATGTGGCCGTGGGAGAGCGAGCCCCACTCGCTCGCCGATGGCATTCTCGACGATGAGACCTACGACTGGTTGGGAGTCGTGGAGCAGATGGCCCGCAGCGGTGGTCGACCGACGGTTGCCGATGAGGCTGCCATCGTGCGGGCCGCCGACCTCGCTCAGTCGGTGTCGGGCATCGACGCGTCGCCGACCGGTGCGGCCGGCCTCGCCGGGCTGATTGCCGGCCGGGATGCAATCGCCGATGATGAGCGGGTCGCCGTGATCTTCAGTGGCATCCGCCGGTAGTCTCGCGTGCATGTCGGAATTCATCGTGCCCTCCGCCCTCGAAACCGGGGGCGACGCCCGCTCGGACATCTTCACCCGCCTGTTGAAGAACCGGGTCGTGATGCTCGGTACCGACGTCAACGACGATATTGCCAACAACATCTGCGCCCAGTTGCTGTATCTCGAGGGTGAAGACCCCAACGCCGACATCTGGCTGTACATCAACAGCCCCGGTGGTTCGGTGTTCGCCGGTATGGCGATCTACGACACGATGCAATTCGTGAGCTGCGACGTCGCCACCGTCTGCATGGGCATGGCCGCCTCGATGGGTCAGTTCCTGCTCACTGCGGGTGCTGCGGGCAAGCGGTACACGCTGCCGAACGCCCGGATCATGATGCATCAGCCACTGGCCGGTCTGCGCGGCCAGGCCGCTGACATCGCCATCCAGGCCCAGCAGTTGGCCTACACCAAGCGGCGGATGGCCGAGTTGATCGCCCATCATTCCGGCAAGGACCTCGAGCAGATTCAGGCCGACTCCGAGCGCGACCGTTGGTTCACCGCCGACGAGGCCAAGGAGTACGGCCTGGTCGACAACGTCATCGTCAAGCGCGGCGAGCTTCGCTGATCGTCTCGCTGGCGGACTGCCGAGGGCTGCTTAGCCGCTTGACGCCGCTGGCGAGGACGCTGGGATCGCCGCCGGAGCTGGCGTCGGCGTTGCCGGTGGAGTTTCCGGCACCGTCACGGTCGCCTGGGGTGCGGTCGACGTCGGCTCGGTCACCGGTACCGAGGCGACCGTGGTCGTGGTGACAGTGGTCGTTGTGGTGGTGGTCGTCCCCGAGATGTCGATGGTGATCGCGCAGGCCGTCTGGGCGTGGGTCACGATCAGGTCGGCGTCACCCTCGGTCTCGTAGGCCTGCTGGATGACGTCGAGTCGGGCGGCCGCGTCGGAGATGTCAATCGTGGCCGCCGCCTGCATCAGCGCGGCGAGACGACGCCACGGTTCCTGCACAACAAGGGGGGCCCGCCGGGCCATATCGAGGTATCGATCGACCGCTGGGGCCACGTCGTCGGCCGTCGCAACCGGCATGACCAAGAGGCTCTGCTGCTCGGCGAGCGCGGCGCAGTAGTCCTGTGTGTCGCGGCTTGGCTCACCGCTGCACGCCGCTAGTGCGCCGACCATCATCGCCACGCCGGTCACGGTGGTCACCACGCGAGGAGCGCGGCGCAGTGGCCGGGCGATCGCAGGCATGGAGGAAGTTTCCCATCTCGGCGACACCAACGAGGTGATTGTCGTATTTCTCCGACTCGCCGGGGCTCAGGAACCCTGACACAGGCCTTCCGTATGGTGGTCAGCGCCCGTCGAGGAGCCGGGTCATCACGTTCCTCCCGTTGCTGGCTCAGGCGCGCCCTCGCGCCAATCCCAAGGAGGCGCCATGCTCGCCGCCATACCTACTGCCGGTGTCCTCGGCACGACCGGTCAACGCATCGACGTGGAAGTCCATGTCGGCCCGGGCCTCCCGGGCTTCAGCATCGTCGGGCTGCCCGACGAGGCCTGCCGTGAGTCGCGCGATCGGGTCCGCGCCGCAATGTTGTCGAGTGGGCTGCCGTGGCCGCAGAAGCGGATCACGGTCAATCTGGCACCGTCAGGGGTTCGCAAGTCCGGCATCGGGCTCGATCTGCCGCTGGCGGTGGGCCTGCTGGTCGCGGCCGAGATGCTTCCTCCCACCGCGGTCCAGTCCGTCGGATGCATCGGCGAACTGGGCCTCGACGGCACGATCCGGCCGGTGCCCGGCGTTGCCCCCATGGTCGCTGCGATGCGCGCCGACGATCTACGGATGGTGATCGTCGCCCGCTCGTCGGTGACCGAGGCGCGCGTCGGGGCCGGGTCGACGATCGTTTGCGCCACCGACGACCTACGAGAACTCGTCGCCATCCTGCGAGGCGAATCGTCGTGGCCGATGTTGCCCGTCGAGGATGTGGTCCACGAGCGGGCCGGGATTCCCGATCTGTCCGACGTCCGGGGCCAGCCGTGGGCGCGTCGGGGACTTGAAGTGGCGGCCGCGGGTGGCCACCACCTGCTGTTTGTCGGGCCGCCGGGCGCCGGCAAGACGATGCTGGCCGAGCGGTTGCCCGGCCTGCTCGGCCCGTTGAGCGATGACGGGGCTATCGAGGCGACGATGATCCATTCGGCCGCCGGCGTTCGATTGCCCCCCGGTGGTCTGGTTCGGCATCCGCCGTTTCGGGCTCCTCACCACACATCGACCGCGGTGGCGATCATCGGCGGCGGCACGCAGAACCTGCGGCCGGGCGAGATCAGCCTTGCTCATCGGGGGGTACTTTTTTTGGACGAGCTCGGAGAGTTCTCGCCGAGCGTTGTCGATGCCCTGCGTCAACCACTTGAAGATCTGCAGGTACGCGTCAGCCGGGCCCGATCGTCGGTCACGATGCCCGCCGATGCGCTCGTCGTGGCCGCCACGAATCCATGTCCGTGCGGGGGCGGCCGGCCCGGTGAGTGCTCGTGCTCCGAGATGGGCCGGGCCCGATACCTGCGCCGGCTCTCAGGACCGCTGCTCGACCGTTTCGATCTGCGGGTCGCCGTCAGTCGGCCGGGCATCGACGAGTTGATGGCCGCCGAAGGCGGCGAAACCACGGCCCAAGTCCGCGAGCGGGTCGAACGGGCTCGACGAATCGCCGCCGAGCGTGGGTACCTGAGCGCACGGATTCCGGTCGGCGAACTCGACGAATGGGCACCGCTGAGCCGTCCGGCGCAGGTGCTGGTCCGCGCAGAACTTGAACAGGGGCGGCTCAGTGGCCGAGGACTCCACCGCATTCGACGGGTCGCTCGCACGCTCGCCGACCTCGATGGGGCCGGGGCGGAGATCGGGCCGGAGCATCTCAGCCAAGCGCTGCGGCTCCGTGTCGACGTCGCAGCCGTCTCGGCCGGGCAGGCCCTGACGACACCGATTCGAGCGTCGGCATGATCCCGGGCGACATCCCCGACGAGGCGTTCGTCGCCGCCCTTGCCACCCTCGACGGCATGACCTCGGCGCGGCTGCGGGCGCTGCTCCGCGGCCGTTGCGGTCGCCAGGCATGGCAGGCCGTCGTCGAGGATTGGGCCGACGAGACGCTCGATCGTCTGGCCGCCCATGATCCGGGGTTGCGGGCCCGGTGGAAGATCGCCACGCTGACGTCCGACCTGGTCGAGACGGCGTGGTCCAACTGTCGTCGATTCGGGGTCCACGTGCTCGTGTGGGGCCGCCCGGGGTATCCACGGGCGCTGCTGCACGACCCGTCACCGCCCCCGGTGCTGTTCGCCCGCGGCAATCTGGCGGCCCTTGACAGTCGCAGAGTCGGCATCGTCGGCACGCGCAATGCCACCCCCGGCGGTCGCGGCATGGCTCGGGCGTTGGGTCGCGAGTTGGCGGCGGCCGGCGTCGGGGTGGTCTCGGGGCTCGCCCGGGGCATCGACGGCGCCGCTCACCAGGGGGTTCGAGATGCCGCCGATGTCGGCGTGGCCACCCCGATAGCGCCGATCGCCGTGGTCGGCAGCGGTCCCGATGTGGTCTTTCCACGCGAGCACCGCGATCTGTGGGAGTGGGTCGCCACCAACGGCCTGCTGCTGAGCGAGTATCCCCTTGGCACCACGCCGGTGCCGGCGCACTTTCCCCAACGCAACCGAGTGATTGCCGGGCTGTCGGAGTTGCTCGTCGTCGTCGAATCCCGGGCGACGGGAGGGTCGTTGATCACTGTTCGCGAGGCCATCAAGCGCGGCGTCGATGTCCTCGCCGTGCCCGGATCGCTGATGAACCGGGCCGCGCAGGGCACCAACCAACTCATCGCCGACGGTGCCCGGGCCGTATTGGAGCCCAGTGACGTGTTGATCGCCTTGGGGCTCGATACCCGTCGTACGTCGAGCCTCCCGTTCGACCCCCGTTCGGAACCGGCCGCCGTCGACCGCCTCGTGTTGAGGGCATTCGGGGCCGACACGCTGACCATCGACGAACTGGTCGCTCGAACCGGCAACGAGACCATCGCCACCGCCCTAGCGGTCGGTCGGTTGGAAGCCGGAGGATGGTTACTCGACATCGGTGGCTGGTACGCCCCGGTTGATCACCTTGGCCCCTGGTCATGAGTTGGTACCGTCCAACCGTGACCTGGCAACGCGACGAGTTTCTCGCCTCACTGGTGGCGGCGTCGGTCAACACCATCGAGGCCTACCGGCGCGATCTTGACGGGTTCACCGAATGGGCGGGTCGTCGCCAGCTCGACGATCCGGCGCAGGTCGATCGGCTCGTTCTGCGCCGCTACTTGGCATACCTCGCCACCAGGCAGTATGCGCGCCGGTCGATCGCTCGCAAGGCGTCGACCCTGCGGCGGTACTTCGGGTGGCTCCACCGACACGGATTGATCGTTCGTGATCCGAGTGCGTCGCTATCGGCCCCGGCGGGCGATGGCCGACTCCCGAGGGTGCTCGATCACGGCGAGATCCATCACCTGCTCGAGCCCACCGTCGCCCCCGCGCCGGTCGGCGGACCCGAGCGCGACTCGGCGATTCGGGTGGCGTACGACTCGCGTGACAACGCCGTTCTCGAGGTGCTCTACGGCAGCGGAGTTCGGGTCTCGGAGTTGTGTGGCCTCGATCTCGCGTCGCTCGAACTCAACGCCTCGGCGGCCCGCGTGATGGGCAAGGGGGCCAAGGAACGTCGGGTCCCGCTGTCGTCAGCCGCAGTCGAGACGTTGGCTCGCTGGCTGGAGGTGCGCGCTACGTGCCCATCGACGGCTACTGCCGGCGAGGCCGTGTTTCTCAACCGCCGGGGGGGCCGGCTGACACCGCGCGACGTCCGGCGGATCGTCGATCGTCGAGCCCTCGATCCGACGCATCCCCACGCCCTGCGGCACAGCTTCGCCACCCATCTGCTCGACGGGGGAGCCGATCTGCGGGTGGTCCAGGAGTTGCTCGGGCACGCCAGCGTGGCGACGACCCAGCGCTATACCCATGTGAGCAAGGAACGGCTCCGCTCGGTCTACGAACGGACCCATCCGCCGCGCCTGAACGGCCCGCTCTCGGCACATCGTGCCCCGTTGAATCGCCTCCGTGCCCAAGTCATCCGAGGTTGTCGTCATGTTTGCTGCGTTGTCCATATTGTTCGCCCGGTTGGCGTTCGTCGCCGCGCTCGGATCCCCGCCGTGTCTGCTCCCACCCGTCGATGGGTCGGTCTTCGATCCGTTTCGGCCCCCGGGCTGCCCCTATTGCCCCGGGAACCGCGGCATCGAGTACTCCACGCAGCCCGGTGCCCCGGTGGCGGCCGCGTCGGCGGGCACGGTGACGTTCGCCGGGTCGGTCGCTGGGGTTCGGTACGTCGTCGTCGAGCATGCGGGGGGATTTCGCACGACGTACGGTCGGTTGGCGGCCATTGCGGTCGCCGCCGGTGCCACCGTTCGCGCGGGTGAACGGGTCGGAGCGGCAGGGCCGGTCACCTTCTTCGGCCTGCGGCTCGGCGAGACCTACCTCGATCCGAACCCGTACCTCGCCCGGATCGTTCCGCAACCCCGGTTGGTTCCGCTCGACGGGACGTCTCGTCGACAGCAACCGCCGCCGCGGCTGGTCTGCTGAACTTGCCCGGCCGAGCGCCTACACCAGCGGTTTGGTCGACGATGTTGCCGCAATGCTGGGACAATCGGTGATCCCGGCGCTAACATCCATCCCCGGTTTGCGGCGTTGTGTCGCCAGTCGAAATCACATGCGCTCCCCCCAATACTGCGGTCGCCTTCGGGTGCTGTGGGGGTCGCGCCGGCAACCGCAGCAAAGGAGACATCATGGCCGTCGTCACTATGCGACAGCTGCTCGAAGCAGGCGTCCACTTCGGGCATCAGACCAGGCGTTGGAACCCCAAGATGAAGCGATTCATCTTCGGTGAGCGCGGTGGCATTTACATCATCGATCTCAATCAGACGCTCACCCGCGTCGAGGATGCCTACGCCTACATCCGTGACCTGGTTGCCGGCGGTGGCTCGATCCTGTTCATCGGTACCAAGAAGCAGGCCCAAGATCCGGTCCGCTCGTTCGCCGAGAAGTGTGGCATGCCATACGTCAACGAGCGTTGGCTCGGTGGCATGCTCACCAACTTCGAGACCATCTCCAAGCGCGTCTCAAAGATGCAGGAGTACGAGCGCATGCGGCTCTCGGGCGAGTTCGAAGCGATGCCGAAGAAGGAAGCTCTGCTGCTCGGTCGTGAACTCGAGAAGTTGCAGAAGAACCTCGGCGGTATCCGCAACCTCAACAAGCGACCCGACGCCGTGTTCATTCTCGACACCAAGAAAGAGCACCTGGCCGTCACCGAGGCCAACAAGCTCGGCATCCCCGTCGTCGCCGTCGTCGACACCAACGTCGATCCCGACGTGATCCGCTTCCCGATCCCGGGCAACGACGATGCCATCCGGTCCACCAGCCTGATGTGCCGTGTCGTCGCCGACGCCGTCGAAGAGGGCCGGTTCATCAATTCGCGTCGTAACCCGCTGGCCGCCCCCCGCCGCAGTGCTGAGCAGGACGCCATGTTTGCCGCGCAGCAGGCCGAGGCCCGCCGCTCGGCGATGGCCGCCCAGGCCGATCGTGATGCGCGGCGTTGCCGCCGCTCAGCCGGCCGCCGAGTCTGCCGCGGCCGACGAAGTCGCAGCACCGATCGAGGTAGTCGAAGTCGAAGCAGCTGTCGAGGTCGAGGCAGGAGCTGCTGTTGAGGCAGCACCCACCGACGAGGCGGCCGCGCCGGCCGCAGAGGGCGAGTCCTGAATCATGGCGTTTACTGCCAAAGACGTGCAGGCCCTGCGCCAGTCGACGGGTGCCGGGATGATGGACGCCAAGCGCGCCCTGGAAGCCAATGACGGCGACATGGAAGCCTCCAGGCAATGGCTTCGTGAGAAGGGCTTGGCCGCATCGGCCAAGCGCGAAGATCGTGAGAACACGCAGGGTCTGGTCTCGTTGGCGATCGTCGGGACCATCGGCGCCATCGTCAAGCTCAAGTGTGAGACCGACTTTGTCGCCGGTTCCGAGTTGTTCAAGGCCGAGGGCCAGGCGCTCGCCGATCTCGTCGCCAACGGCGGCGACGTCTCGGAGCGGTCGACGATTTTCGACGACCTGAAGATCACGCTCAAAGAGAACATCGAACTCGGTGACGTGGTCCGCATCGAGGCCGCCCCGGGCAACACCATTGACTCCTACCTGCACATTCAGGGTGGTCGTGGCGTGAACGCCGTGCTGGTCGAGATGTCGGGTGGCTCCACCGAGCTCGCCCACGACGTTGCCGTTCACATCGCCTTCGCCAAGCCGCAGTACCTGGCCAAGGCCGATGTTCCGGCCGAAGTCGTCGACAAGGAACGAGCCACGCTCGAGACGATCACGCGCAACGAGGGCAAGCCCGAGGCCGCGGTCGCCAAGATTGTCGATGGTCGTATCCAGGGCTTCTTCAAAGACATTGCGCTCCTCGAGCAGCCGTACGCCAAGGACGACAAGTTGTCGATCAGCCAGCTGATCGGATCGGCGACCATCGCCCGGTTCGCTCAAGTGCAGGTCGGCTGATCCGGGTGGCCTCGCCCCGCTGGAAGCGAATTGTCTTCAAGCCCTCGGGCGAGGCCCTCGCCGGTGCATCCGGCAATGGCCTCGATGGGGCCACGCTCGACGTCACTGCGCGCGAAATCATGGAAGTCCGCGAGAAGCTCGATGTCGACGTGGCCGTCGTCGTCGGTGGCGGCAATTTCTGGCGGGGCCGGTCGAATTCGCTGGCCACGATGGATGCCACCCAGTCCGATCACATCGGCATGTTGGCGACCGTCATGAACGCCTTGGCCCTCCAAGATGCGCTGGAGCGCGTCGGGCAGCACACCCGGGTCCAGAGCGCCATCGAGATGCCCCGAATCGCCGAGCCGTACATTCGGCGTCGCGCAATGCGTCACCTCGAAAAAGGGCGAGTCGTCATCTTCGCCGCGGGGACCGGCAACCCGTTCTTCACCACCGATACCGCCGCCGCGCTGCGAGCCAAAGAGATCGACGCCGGGGCGATTCTCAAAGGAACACACTCAGGCGTTGACGGCATCTACTCGGCCGACCCGCGTAAAGACCCAACTGCGGTGAAGTACGACGAGGTCAGCTACCTCGAAGTGATGACCAAAGACCTGAAGGTCATGGATGCCACGGCGATTGCGTTTTGCCGCGACAACAACTTGCCGATCGTCGTGTTCGACATGACGGCGCCGGGCACGTTGCGTCGCATTCTCGAGGGCGAGCGCGTCGGCACCATCGTTCGCGACGCCTGATCGTCGGGTGGGGCCGTCGTCGCAGCATCACCCGTGGCGCTCCGATGCGTCACTAGGCTGAGCGGCGTGACGGAAGAGACCCTGCTTGAGGCCATCGACAAGATGGAGCGAGCCGTAGAGCACACCCAGGGCCAGTTCTCCACGGTGCGAACCGGCCGGGCGAGTCCCGCGTTGGTGGAGCGTATGGTCGTCAGCTACTACGGGTCCGATGTTCCGCTGCAGCAGCTTGCCTCGTTTCAAGTGCCCGAGGCCCGGCAGTTGATCATCAAGCCGCATGATCGCAACACCTTGGCTGCCATCGAAAAGACTATTCGCGACTCTGATCTCGGTGTTTCGCCGAGCAACGATGGCGTGGTGATTCGAATCAACCTGCCGCCGCTGACCGAGCAGCGCCGCAAGGAGTACGTCAAGATCACCAAGAACATGGCTGAGGATGGGCGGGTCGCGGTGCGCAACATCCGTCGTGACGCGCGCAAGCAGATGGAAGCCGCTGAGAAGTCGAGTGAGATCTCAGCCGACGAACTCGAACGGGCCGAGAAGGAGCTTGAGAAGATCACCCACGAGCACGTGGACCTGATCGACAAGGCGTTGGGGCGCAAAGAGCAGGAGCTCCTCGAGGTCTGAGGGGAAGATGACCATGTTGACGACCAGCAGCACACCAGGTCGGCGGGCGAATGCCCCGACCACAACCACGAACGAGGGGCCAGAACGATGAGCGACGATCTCTGGCGTCCAGGGCAGGACGACGACTTCGGTGATTTCGACGACGACGACGATTGGGACGCGATCCCGGCGCCGTTGCCCCAGCGTGAGCGCCCAGCCGACTCGTCGGGGCCGGCGATCAGTCTCGGCAACGCCGATTTCGAGGCGCTTCCGCACTGGTCCGAGCCGCCGACCGGCGAGATTCCCCGCCTGTTCGCCGACAAGGATCCGACCGACGATCTCGACGTCTGGTCGGGTTTCACCCCGTCGACCCCGCCGGTCTGGCGTGACGACCCTCCGGCCGTCCCCGCACCACCGGTGCAGGCCGCGCCGATCGCACCGGCGGCGGTCGATGCGACACAACTGAATGATTTCACCGAGTTCGAAGGGTTCCCTCGGGCGCACATCGTCGACGAGCCGCCGATTCCCGACGACCCGTTCCTGGCCTTTGAGGACGATGAGGTGCCGGCGGTCGAGCTGAAGCCGGTTCCGATGCTCCCGACGCAGGAGCCCGCGCCCCGCGGGCCCATTCGGGTCGGGACCGACCCGATGAGCGATGCCGAACGAGTGACGCCGCTGCGCGGTCGCCCGTCGGGTGGGCGCGGCGGACCACGCGAAGATCCATCGCGGGCGCGTACCGGTAGCCGCCCGTCGGCAGGCTCGTCGGGTCCGCGTCCGCCGGTTGCGGGCCGTTCGACCCCGGTCGAGTCCCGTGGTACCAAGGGGCGAGACATGCCGACGGCGATTGCCCTCGGGCTCGGCCTTGCTGCCGTGTTCATCGCCATTCTCAGATTCACCGGGACCACCGGCGTAGTTGCCCTGGTGTCGATCGTGATGGCCCTGGCCGCCGTCGAGTTCTATGGCCGCGTCACCGAGCGGGGCTACCGTCCGGCGACGATTCCGGGCATCGCCGCCTGCGCCCTGCTACCGGTGGCGACGTACTGGCGGGGAGAGACGGCGATTGCCGTCGTGCTCTTCTTGGCCCTGGTGGCCACGGTCATCACCTCGATTTCTGCTGAGGGAATCGAGAGTGGCCCACTCCCGAACACGGCAATCACGATGCTCGGCATCGGCTGGATCGGTGTAATGGGCTCGTTTGCCGGTTTGATCCTCGCCAAGGGTGAAGATATCGGCACCGACACCATCTTTGCCTTGGCCATCGGGGTTGTCGCCAACGACATCGGGGCGTTGTTCGTCGGGTCCGCGGCGGGCCGTACCCCGCTGCGGGCGTGGATCAGTCCGAACAAGACGGTCGAAGGGCTCGTCGGGGGCACGGTTGCCACGCTCGGGGCGATGGCGCTGCTGAGCATTGCCAACGGCAAGGCATCGACCTGGATTCAACTGGCCGACCTGCTCGTTCTCGGCCTGATCGTGGCGATCCTCGCCCCGATCGGTGATCTGACCGAATCGATGTTCAAGCGCAACCTCGATGTCAAGGACTTCGGCACCGTGCTGCCCGGCCATGGCGGCGTACTCGACCGGTTCGACGGGTTCCTGTTCGTGCTTCCCGGTGCGTACTACGTGCTGACATGGCTGGAGCCGTGGATTGTGGCCCCGCCCGTCTGATCGGTCTTGCCGTTGCTGCGCGTCTGTTTGGCGCGATCTCCGGCCAGACTTGACTCCGTGAGTTGCGTACGCGTCGCCATCGCCGGATCGTCGGGTTCGGTCGGCCTTCAGACAATCGAGGTCATTCGGGCCGAAGTCGACCACTACGAAGTGGTCGGACTCGGTGTCGGCACCTCGATCGACGTGCTCATCGACCAGGCTCGTGAGTTCAGGCCCAAGGTGGTCGCCGTTGCCGACCCAGGCCGCCGTCGCGAGGTTGCCGATGCTCTGCCGTTCTGTGAGGTCGTCGGAGATTTGGCCGATCTGGCCGAGATCGCCGATGTCGTCGTGAATGCTGTCGTCGGCTTCGCCGGACTCCCCGTCACGCTCGCCACGCTGGCGGCAGGCAAGCGCCTGGCCTTGGCAAACAAGGAGAGTCTGATCGCGGCCGGTCCGGTGGTCCAACCGTTGCGTTCGGTCGTCGGAGCCGAGATCGTGCCGGTCGACTCCGAGCACTGCGCCGTCCACCAGTGCCTTCGGTCGTCGGTCCATCCCAACGGCGGGCGCGAGTTGGCTCGGATCGTGCTGACCGCCAGCGGAGGCCCGTTCCGCGGGCGAACCACCCGAGACCTGGCCGAGATCACCGTCGAGCAGGCGTTGGCCCACCCCACATGGTCGATGGGACCGAAGATCACCGTCGACTCCTCGACGTTGATGAACAAGGGTCTCGAGGTGATCGAGGCCCACGAGTTGTTCGGTGCGTCGTACGATCAGATCGACGTCGTCGTCCACCCACAATCGGTGGTTCACTCACTGGTCGAGTTCACCGATGGGGCGACGATTGCCCAGTTGTCAATGCCCGACATGCGGTTGCCGATCGGGTACGCACTGGCCTATCCGAATCGCATTGCCACCCCATTCGGGGCCATCGATTGGGCATCGATGCGACGGCTCGACTTCGAGCTTCCCGACGTGACTACATTTCGGTGCCTCCGGCTGGCGTACGAGGCGGGACGCACGGCCGGAACCGCACCGGCATGGCTGAGCGCGGCCAACGAGGTGGCGGTCGACGCATTTCTGTCGGGTGGCCTCCGTTGGACGCAGATCGCCGAGGTGATCGAGGGGACGCTTGCCCGTCACGACGGAGCTCCCGCGTCGTCGTCGGATGCGGTGATTGCCGCCGACGCTCAAGCGCGACGGGTGGCAGAATTGGTGCTCAACGAAAGGACATCGCGATGACGATTGGTGCGATGGTACCGAGCCATGAAGGTGAGGTCGCGGAGGTCGTCGATCAACGCACGTCGCTGATCCGACTGGCGGTGGTGGTTGCCGCCGCGCTCGTGCTGGCATGGGTGTCGTGGTCGTACGCCCTGTTCGGGCTGTTCTTGATCCTGACGTTGTTCATCCACGAGTTGGGCCACTACATCGGGGCTCGGCGGGGTGGTATGAAAGTCACAGAGTTCTTCATCGGCTTCGGGCCCCGTATTTGGAGCTTCCGGCGGGGGGAGACGGAGTACGGGCTGAAGGGGATTCCGCTCGGGGCGTACGTCAAGACCCCGGGGATGACCAACCTTGAGGAACTGTCCGACGAGGACCATGCGCGCTCGTACCGGGCCCAGTCGTACCGGCATCGCTTCGGCATGGTGCTGGCCGGCCCGGCAACCAATCTGCTCGCCGGCCTCGTGCTGTTCTGCATGTTCTTCTCGTTCTTCAGCGAGCCGGTCGTCGAGGAAGCCGCCTGGCCATCGATCGGTGGGGTCGTCAGCGACTCCCCGGCCGGTCGAGCCGGCCTGCAAGACGGCGACATGATTGTGGCCATCGATGGGGTCAATGTGGCGGGCTCGTTCGAGTCGTTCAAGTCGGTCGTCAAACCACGGCCCGGCGAATCCGTGAGCCTGATCTATGAGCGAGACGGCCAGCGTTACGACGTCTCGGCCGTTCTCGGCCGACGCGACGCGCTCGATGCGTCGGGCCAACCCACCGGCAAGCTTGAGGGAATGCTCGGGATCTTTCCTATGCGCACGATCGACCGGACGGTTCCTGCCGGCATCCAGCGGGGATTCACGGAGTTCGGCGTGCAAGTACATGGGACGGTGCTGGCGATCGGCGACATATTCAGCCCATCGGGGCTGTCGCGGATCTTCCGGATGGTTGCCGGCCACGAGGTTGACGACCCGGCCAAGCGCCCGACGTCCATCGTCGGCATTACCCAGTACGGGTCGAGCGCGGTGCGTTCCAGCGCGGCGGAGACCTTGTTCTTGTTGGCCTCGCTGAACATGGCGCTCGGGCTCTTCAATCTGTTGCCGATTCTCCCGCTCGACGGTGGACATCTGCTGATTGCCACGTACGAACGATTGCGGTCGCGTCAGGGACGGCGGTACTACGTCGACTTTGCCAAGGTGATGCCGGTTTTCGCCGTCCTCATGGTCACCTTGATGCTCGTGTTCATATCGGCGATCTACCTCGACACATTCTGATCGGCGGCTCTGGAACGGCCCGCCCCGGCCGGTGATGGCGCCCGGTGGCCGAAACGAACCGCCATACTGCGTGGTGTGAGTTCTGCACAGCCTCAAATCGGTCGGTTGTCCACGACACGGCGGGTCAGCCGTCAAATCATGGTTGGCTCGGTCCCCGTCGGAGGCGACGCTCCGATCAGCATCCAGTCGATGACGATCACCAAGACGGCCGACGTCGAGGGCACATTGCAGCAGATTTACGGTTTGGCCGCCGCCGGCTGCGACATCGTGCGCTGCACCTGCAACGAACCCGAAGCTGCCGAGGGCCTGGCCCAGATTGTTCCCCGTTCACCGATTCCGATCATCGCCGATATCCACCATCAGTACCGCATGGCTCTCGCCGCGCTGGAAGCCGGCGTTCACGGCCTGCGGTTGAACCCGGGCAACATCCGTCGTCCGGAACACATCAAGGCCGTGGCGATGGCGGCCAAGGACCGGGGCGTATCGATTCGGATCGGGGTGAACGGCGGGTCGCTCGACCCGGCGCTGTACGAGAAGTACGGCGGCATTCGCCCCGAGGCGATGGTCGAGTCGGCTCTGCAGGAAATGGCGTACTTTCGCGAGGTCGATTTTGACCTGATCAAGATCTCGGTCAAGGCGTCCAGTGTCCGGCTGATGGTCGAGGCATATCGCCAACTGGCCGAGCTCACCGATGTGCCGCTCCACCTCGGGGTGACCGAGGCCGGGCCGCCACCGAACGGTCTGATCAAGGCGACGGCCGGCATTGCCACCCTGCTCAACGAGGGCATCGGCGACACGATCCGCTACAGCCTCACCGCCGACCCGATCGAAGAGGCCCGCGCCGGGCGTCAACTCCTCGAAGCATTGGGCCTGCGCGAACGCAAGAACGTCGACCTCATCGCCTGCCCGAGTTGTGGTCGGGCCGAGATCGATGTGATCGACGTCGCCCAACGGGCGATGGCGGCGTTCGGTGAGCGCGAACTGCCGCTCCAGGTGGCGGTGATGGGTTGTGTCGTCAACGGTCCAGGCGAGGCGCGCGAAGCCGACCTGGGCATCGCCGCAGGGAACAAGCGGGGCCATCTCTTCGTCAAGGGCACCAACGTGGCGGTGGTTCCCGAGTCGGAAATGGTCGAAGAACTGGTCAAATGGGCCGAGTTCATCCACGAGCATGGCACCGACGCGGCCATTGCTCGAGCCGACGTGGTCAAGGCTGAGCGCGAGGCCCGACGCGACCGCTCGGCTCTGCTCGAGACCCAAGGCGACGACGCCAATCATGCAGGCGATCGGATCGTCGAGATCCGCAAGAAGATCAGCGGCGACGCCTGATGTTCACGCCCCCGCCGCGCCGGTAGTCGGCAGTCGGCCGGTCGCCCAATAGATCGTTGCCTGACCGTGCAGTACGAGTTTCTCGCCCGGGGTCACCGCCGCGGCGCGACCGACGGGCAGTTCGGAACAGGTGCCATGCACACAGAGCAGCACGCCGACTGCCTCGACATCGACATGGAACTCGCCATCGAGGTCGATGCGTCGTAGCCGCCAGTTCGCCGTCGGTGTCGGATACTCGATCAGCCCGGCGGCGATCGGTGCGGCACGAATGACCGGATCGGGAAGGGGCCTGGTATCGAGGATGTCGAGCAACGCCACCGGGTCGACGTGCTTGGTCGTGAAACCTGCCCGCAGCACGTTGTCGGACGGGTCCATCAGTTCGACGCCCCAGCCCCGCAGGTAGGCGTGAAGATTGCCTGGCCCGAGGAAGATCGCCTCGCCCGGGCGGAGGACCCGATGGTTGAGGAGTAGGGCGGCGGGCAACGCCGGATCGTTCGGGTACCGTTCGGCGAGATCTGCGATCGCCCCCGTGACTGGGTCGGTTCGTCCGGCATCGGCGGCACACGCCCGCGCGATACCGGCGACATCGGTGTGCGGGTCGAGGAGAATTGCCCGCATCGTGCCGCCGATTCCTTGTTCCGCGAGCAGCGCAGCGAGTTCGTCACTGGCGTCGTTCTGCATCGAGCGAAGCAGGTTGAGGGACTCGTCGACCGGACGAAATCCGCAGAGCACCTCGAAGTCGTCCAACGCACAGAGAATCTCGGGCTTGGCGAACGGGTCGCGATAGAGGCGGCGGGGGTCGTGCAGGTCGACGCCGACCGCGTTCTCGGCCGCAAAGTTGGCCTGCGCGGTGGCCAGGTCCGGATGGGTTTGCAGGGAGAGCGGAGCGCGAGCGGCGAGTACCTTGAACAGAAACGGCAGCAAACCTGTCACGTCCGACAACCACTGGGACCGGGGCGTAGCACCGATGGAGTCTGTTGGCATCGGCCGCGCCGGGGCGACCGGATGGGTCCCCATCCAGAGCTCCGCCCACGGGCCCCCATCGGGAATCGCTCCGATCAACCTCGGAATCGCCTCATGATCGCCCCACGCGTAGCGTTGGACGACGCCCTCAATCCGCATCATGCTGAGCGAACGATAGCTGCCGATCTGCAACCCCGCAGAAAGACGTCAGCCCCGCCGAAAGACGTCAGGCTGCGAAAGGCGGCACCCCGAGGTTCCGGCGGGCAGATAGCGTGGTCCGCCGTGCTGCTACGGATGTCGACCCTGTTCCTGCGAACCCTGCGTGACGACCCGGCCGACGCCGAGGTGCCCAGTCACAAGCTTCTGGTGCGGGCCGGCTATGTCCGGCGGGCGGCCCCGGGGATCTACTCGCTGCTCCCGCTCGGGGTGATGATCTACGACCAGATCTACCGTGTCATCAAAGAGGAAATGGACGCGATGGGCGCTCAACAGGTCCATTTCCCGGCCCTGCTACCCCGTGAACCGTATGAGGCGACCGGTCGCTGGACCGACTACGGCGACAACCTCTTCCGCCTCAAAGATCGCCGGCAGGGCGACTACCTGCTCGGCCCGACGCACGAGGAAATGTTCACGCTGATGGTCAAGGGGGAGTACTCGTCGTACAAGGACTTCCCTGTCTACCTCTATCAGATCCAGACGAAGTACCGCGACGAGGCCCGACCCCGCTCGGGCATCCTGCGCGGCCGCGAGTTCGTGATGAAGGATTCGTATTCGTTCGATGTGTCCGATGAGGGCCTCGAAGCCAGCTACGAACTGCACCGCCAGGCGTACATTCGCACCTTCGACCGACTGGGAATCGAGTACCGCATCGTCAGTGCGATGTCGGGAGCCATGGGCGGATCGAAGAGCGAGGAGTTCCTCGCCCCGAGCCCGGTCGGCGAGGACACCTTCGTGATGTGCTCGTCGTGTCAGTACGCCGCCAACGTCGAAGCGGTCCAGGTGCGCGCCTCCCGATGCCGTCGATGCAGCGACCGAGCACCCTCCGATGCGCAAGCTGCACACGCCCGATTCGCCTGGCATCGGTGCGCTCGTCGAACATCTCAACGCCCGGTACGCGATGGACACCGACGCGTCGCGCCTGCTCGAAGAACATTTTGTTCAAGGTCGACGGCCAGCCGGTGATGGTGCTGGTTCCCGGAGATCGAGAAATCGACGAGGAACGCCTGGCTGCGGCGGTCGCCCCGGGGAAGGTGACGGCGTTCGAGGACTCCGACTTTGCCGGTCGCCCCGATTTCGTCAAGGGCTACGTGTCGGCGCTCGGTATGGCTGCCGCCGGTGTTCAGGTCTTGGCCGATCCGCGAATCGCCCCCAATTCCATCTGGGTCACCGGGGCTAACGAGTACGAGCACCACGTGGTCGATGCGGTGGTGGGGCGTGACTTTCCATCGATCGCTACGTCGAGGTCGCCACGGTGGCTGCCGGCGACCCGTGTCCGAACTGCGGTGAGCCGCTCGCCATCGATCGAGCCATCGAGATCGGTCACATCTTCCAACTCGGCCGCAAATACGCCGACGCCCTCGGCCTCGATGCGCTCGGGTCCCGATGGTAAGCCGATCCGGATCACGATGGGCTCCTACGGCATCGGGGTCACCCGGGCGGTTGCGGTGATTGCCGAGCAGAGCCACGATCGAGATGGGTTTGCGCTGGCCGTGGGAGATCGCCCCGGCCCACGTGCACATCGTCGCCGGCAGGGAAGGCTGATCAGATCGCGGCGTCGCTGGAACTCGGGGCGAGCCTTCGAGGCGGCCGGGGTGCGCGTGATCTGTCGACGACCGCGACAGCGTCTCGGTCGGCGTGAAGTTCAAGGATGCCGAGATACTCGGAATGCCGGTCATCGTGGTCGTCGGTCGCGGCCTCGCCGACGGCATGGTCGAGCTGCGGGACCGGCTACGCGGCAACGCCTCGGAGATTTCGCTCGGCCGATGTGGTCGACGCCGCCCTCGCGTTGAAGGGCTGAATCGAGCCCGACCGGCCGTGGGGGAGCCACCCGATATACTCGATCAGTCCTGAGCGTTGTAAGACGAGAGTGGCGTGGGCCTCCGGGTCCACGCCATTCGTTTCAAAGAGCACAATTCGGCCGACCGCGGTCGACAAACGAGGAGGTGAAGATGCTGGCAAATGAAGACTGGGGAAGCCCGGTGGCGACACGTGTCGCGGCAATCGCTTCGCCCGATTCTCACCGACCTCGGACTCGACCTGTACGACTGCGAGTTCAGCGGCGGCGTCATGCGCATCACCGTCGACCGGTCGGCGGTGCGCGGTCGATCTCGACGACGATCGCTCTGGTCGACGCGGCTGATTTCGCGTGAACTCGACCATCATCGACTCCGTTCCTGGCCGCATACACGCTCGAGGTCACCAGCCCAGGCCTTGAACGAGCACTCCGCGCGCCGAAGCACTTCGTCTGGTCGATCGGTGTCGTCGTCACGATTCGGCTGCCGGTGTCGCCGGCGACGACCGGCGGGTTGCCGGGCGTGGTCACCGCCGCCGACGACGAGGCATCGATGTCATCCCGACCGAAGGCCCGAGCGCGGAACCACCGTTCGGTTCGCTATCGCGAGATCGATCGAGCCCAAGACGGTCTTTGTCTGGGTGCGGCGCCGAAGCCCGGCAGGCGCCCAGCCGAAAGCAGCGGCACCGATTGCCGCCGAATCCGAAGTAGACACCACTTCTCAGACACAGGAAGTAGCAGCATCATGAGCAATGTCGACATGGCCGAAGCCGTAAGATGCTGGCCCAGGACAAGGGCATCTCGGTCGAGACTGCTCCTGCAGGTGCTGGCCGATGCACTGGTCACCGCGTACAAGCGACGCCCCGGCGCGGCCGACGAGGCCGAAGTGCAGATCGACGCCGACACGATGGAGATCCGCATCGTCGCCTACGACATCGATGAGGACGGCAACTGGGTCAACCCGCGCGACGACACGCCCGAGGACATGGGCCGCATCGCCGCGCAGACCTTCCGGCAGGTGCTCAACCAGCGCATTCGTGAAGCCGAGCGCGATGCAAGTTCGAGGAATATGCCAACCGCGAAGGCGACATCGTCACCGGCATCATCCAGCAGACCGACAGCCGCTACACGCTGCTCGATCTCGGCAAGGTCGAGGCGCTGCTGCCACAGGCCGAGCAGGTGCCGTTCGAGCGCCCGCAGCCGAACGACCGGGTCAAGGCATACATCGTCGAGGTCCGCAAGACCGCCAAGGGTCCGCAGATCGTGGTCAGCCGCACCCATCCGGGTCTGATCAAGCGGCTGTTCGAGCTCGAAGTGCCCGAGATCGCCGACGGCATCGTCGAGATCAAGGCCTGTGCCCGCGAACCAGGGCATCGCACGAAGATCGCCGTGTGGTCCAACGATCACAACGTCGATCCTGTCGGCGCCTGCGTCGGTGCCCGCGGGGCCCGCGTTCGCATGGTTGTCAACGAACTCCGCGGCGAGAAGATCGACATCGTCCCGTACAGCGATGATCTGCCCGACTTCGTCGCCAAGGCCCTGTCGCCGGCCAAGGTCAAAGAAGTCCGCATCCACGACGACATCGGCCTGGCCGAAGTCATCGTTCCCGACTTCCAGCTGTCGTTGGCGATCGGCAAGGAAGGGCAGAACGCCCGGCTCGCCGCCCGCTTGACCGGGCTACGCGTCGACATCAAGAGCGAATCGCAGCTTGCCGAGGAAGAGTCCGGCGGGCAGTCCGCGATCCCGTCGTCGACTACGCCGAGGGTGAATGGGCGCAGAACGCCGAAACCGGCGAGATGGAGTGGCACGAGGCAGACGGCTCGGTGGTCAGCGCCCAGCAGTGGGCCGATGGTGAAGCCGCTGGCGACGACGCAGAGTCACCGGCCGACGACCGGCTGCCGATGTAGCGGCATGTCGACGCAGACAACGTTGCAGACGAAGCCGCTGTTGCAGACGATGCCGCTGATGCAGACGATGCCGACGGTGGCGACGCCACCGACGGCGTGTCCGCCGTGAGGTGAGGAGCAGGCCGACGCCTGATTTCCGTACGCTTCCCCGCAGCGCACCTGTGTCGGCTGCCGACTCGGTCGCATCGCAGCGCCGAATTGATGCGATGTGCTCTTCGGCGCGGCGACCAGTCGTCGTGAGCCGACAAGCAGCACGGCTAGTGACGTCACCTCGGCTGTGTCCATCGAATGTCGGCAGCGTTGTTTGTCGCTCGTCGACCGGTGCAAGCGCAAGGCCTTTGCGCCGGCGTGGAATTGACCAGGTCCTGATGAGGCGCCCGCGCCACTAAACTGACAGAGTTCTGCACAGGCATTCGAAGCCGATGCTCCGAACGTGGAAGAATTGCAGCCGCCGGGCCAAGGCCCGTGCCCGCTCAGCGTCGTGGCTCGACACTGACGAAAGGCTGATCGCCAAGTGCCGAAGAACATCCGGCTGCACGAGCTCGCCAAAGAGCTCGGGATGACGAACAAGGAGACGCTGGATCTCTCGTTCGTTCTTGGTATCGACGCGAAGACCATTCCTCCAGCATCCAGGAGGCTCAGGCCGACCGCGTTCGCCGCCGCGCCACGAGATGGCCTCACCCGCGACGAGCAGCCCGAGGAGCCCGAAGTCCCAAAGGGTAAGAAGGGTCCAGGCGATGCCGAGGTCTCGGCGCCTGCCGTCTCGGCGCCAGCGCCCGCCGTCCCAGCGCCCGCACCCAGTTGTCGAGGTGCCCAAGCCGGTCGAGGTGCCCAAGCCGGTCGAGCCCGTCGTCCAACGGCCCACCTCGGTCGCACCGGCCGTCGAAGCCAGCGCCCCGCCGGCCCCAACTCTGGCTCCGACCCCAGCCCCGGCTCCGACCCCGCCCCCGGTGGTGGCTCCGGCTGTTCCTGCCGCCGGTCCCGCGCCAGCGGTTCGTCCGCCGACTCCTCACCCGGTCGCGCCCGCGGCCCCGGTGGTCCGAGACGAGGCCCGGCCGAGCATCGGGTGATCTCCAGCCGGCCGCACCAGGGCGATCCGATTCGTCCTCCGGCCGGCCAGCCGCCGCTCGGAGTCGCCGCTCGTCCGATCCCGCCGCAGGGCCCCCGGCCACCGATGCCACCGTCGACGCGTCCGCCCGGCTCCGCCGCCGCTGTTCGTCCGGGCGAGAGCCCTCGCCCGCCCGCGGGCCCGGCTCCAACCGGCTCCGCACCGGCAAGTCCGGCGCCGAACGCCTCGGCTCCACCCACTCCGCCTGACGGCGCCGGACGTCCCGCAGCTCCTGCGGGTCGGCCGATGCCGCCGCAGGGTGGTCGGCCGACGTCGTCGTCGGGTCGCCCGATCCCGCCTCCTCCGGCGGTGGTCGGCCGATGTCGGCGTCCGGTCAGCCGATCCCGCCTCCTCCGGGTGGCGGTCGCCCCATCGCCGCACGGCCCAGCGGTCCGGGTGGGCCAGGCGCTCGTCCGGGTGGACCCGGAGCGGCGTGTCCCAGCGGCCCCGGTGGGCCTCGTCCTGGTGGCGGCCCCGGTGGTCGTCCCGGTGGCTTTGCTGGCGCTCGCCCGGGTGGTCCTGGTGGGCCTCGTCCTGGTGGTGGCCCCGGCGGTCCCGGTGGCGGTCGCCCCGGCGGATTCAACGGGGGTCCGGGCAGTGGTCCGCCGACCGGTGGTCCGGGTGGTCCGCGCCGAACGGTCAGCGCCGCGCCCCTCGTCAGGACAAGCGCCGTCGTAGCCGTCGCATTCGTGACGATCTGCAGCCCCAGTCACGGGAACTATACGCCGATGCGATGCCCCGGTCCCCGAAGGCATCGTTGTCGTCGAACGCGGGTGCTCCTCGCAGGAGTTCGCTCCCAAGCTGAATCGCACGTCGGCCGACGTCGTCCGCTTCCTGATGATGAACGGCGAAATGGTCACCGCGACCATGACGCTGACCGACGAGCAGATGGAGCTCTTCGCCCTCGAAATCGGCGCGGAGACTGCTCCTCGTCGAGGCGGGTCAGCAAGAAGAGATCGAGCTTCAGGCGCTCTTCGACGATTCGGATGACGAAGACGAAGAGGCTGCAGGAGCCTCGCCCGCCGGTCATCACCGTCATGGGCCACGTCGACCACGGCAAGACGACACTGCTCGACAAGATCCGCAAGGCCAATGTCGTCGCGGGCGAAGCCGGTGGCATCACCCAGCACATCGGGGCCTACAAGGTCACCACGAACTCGGGCCGGATCGTCACCTTCATCGATACCCCTGGTCACGCCGCATTTACCAAGATGCGTGCCCGCGGCGCACAGGTCACCGACATCGTCGTGTTGATGGTCGCCGCCGACGACGGCGTGATGCCCCAGACGATCGAAGCGATCAACCATGCCAAGGCGGCCGAAGTGCCGATCATCGTGGCGGTCAACAAGATCGACAAGGCCAACGCCGATCCGCAGCGCGTGTTCGCCCAACTCGCCGAGCACGAACTCGTGCCCGAGGTCTGGGATGGCGACACCATCGTCGTCGAGATGTCCGCGTCAGCAGAATCTCGGGATCGACGAGTCTGCTCGAACAACTCGTCGTCATGGCCGAGTTCGAAGAGCTCACCGCCAACCCGACCGGGCGGGCCAAAGGCATCGTGCTCGAAGCCAATCTCGACGTCGGTCGTGGCCCGGTAGCGACGGTCTTGGTCGACAAGGGCACCTTGAAGGTCGGCGACCCGATCGTCGCCGGCGGCGCCTGGGGCAGTGTACGAGCGATGATCGACGACCAAGGTCGCCAGGTCAAGGAAGGCTGGTCCGTCCACGCCGGTGCAGGTCCTGGGGCTTTCCACCGTCCCGCAACGCCGGCGATGAGTTCCGCGTCGCCCCGAACGAGAAGACCGCTCGAACGGTGGCTGAGGCTCGTGAACAGCGGCCTGCGCATGCACAACCAGCGCGGTGATGCCCGAGTGCAAAAGGGCGTCAAGCTCGAAGACGTGTTCAGCCAGATCCAGGCTGGGCAGGTCGCCACCCTCAACCTCGTGATCAAGGCCGATGTTCATGGTTCGCTCGAAGCCGTGACCGAGAGCCTTCGTCGGCTCGAACGCGACGACGTCAAGCTGGCCTTCGTCCATCGGGCGGTCGGTGGCGTCTCCGGAGAACGACATCTCGCTTGGCGTCTACGACCAACGCAACGATTATCGGTTTCAATGTGCGCCCCGACCGCAAGGCCCGCGATCTGGCGGAGTCCGAAGGCGTCGACATCCGCACCTACGAGATCATCTACAAGCTGCTCGAAGACATCGAGAAGGCGATGGTCGGCATGCTGGCCCCTGAGTACGAAGAAGTGGTCACCGGCGAAGCCGAGGTCCGCGAGATCTTCCGGGTGCCCAAGCTCGGTGCCATCGCTGGTTGCTAGGTCCGCTCGGGAACGATCACCCGGGGGACGCAAGGTCCGCTTCCTTCGAGAGGGCACGATCATCTGGAAGGGTGCCATCTCGTCGCTCAAGCGCTTCAAGGAAGACGCCCGCGAGGTCCGCGATGGCTTCGAATGCGGCATCGGGCTCACCGACTTCCAGGACTTGAAGTCGGGTGACCTCATCGAAACGTTCGAGGAACGCCAGGTCGCCCGCACCTGAGTACAGGATTCCTGATCGGCCATCTCCCCGCTAGCTTCGGGAGATGGCTGATCTTGAGTTCTTCTTCGATCCGGTGTGTCCATGGGCGTGGATCACGTCGCGCTGGGTCGTCAACGTGCAGGAGCAGCAGAACTACCAGGTCAACTGGCGGTTCATCTCGCTGTACTTCCTGAACGACAACAACGTCGCCGAGTGGTACGACGCGGAGTATCGCGCCGGGCACCGAGCCGGGCTGCGGGCGTTGCGTGTCGCCGACGCCGTGCGGTTGGCTCACGATAACGATGCGGTGGGCCGGTTCTACACGTCCCTTGGCCGGGCCATTCACGTCGAGAGGCTTGATCGCGGTGACCTTCGCACCAAGACCGTCGATGTGATCTCGGCGGCGCTCGCTTCCGCCGCACTGCCGGCCGAACTCATCGAGGAGGCCGACCGCGACGAGCACGATGCCTACCTGCGGGCCGAGACGGAACTCGCCCTCGCCCGGACCGGGAAAGACGTCGGAACACCGATTCTGACCTTCAAACCAGGGCACGAGAACGAGGGGAGCTTCTTCGGGCCGGTGCTCAGCCGGGCTCCCCGCGGGCAGGCCGCCGTCGATCTGTGGAACGCAGTCGAGCTCATCGCCACGACTTCGGGGATGGCCGAGCTGAAGCGCTCGAACCGGGGCCGTCCACAATTCGACTGATCGGGTCAGCCCCGCGGCGATAGGTTGACGGTCAATGTTTGTGCTTGCCCTCGAGGTCGATCTCCATATCAACGAATCGCAGTCGCTCAAGGCGAAGCGCCAGGTGATTCGTTCGATCGTCGATGGGGCGCGGCACCGGTTCTCGGTCGCCGCCGCCGAAGTCGACGGGCACGATCTTTGGCAACGCGCCACGCTGGGCTTTGCGATCGTGTCGTCGTCGGAGCGTCACGCCGTCGACGTGATCGATGAGGTCGATCGATTCGTCTGGTCGCATCCTGAAATTGCTGTGCTCTCTACCGAACGGAAGTGGCTCGAATGAGTCGTCCCCCGCGTCGTCGCCCGGCGGCGACATCTGCCCATAAGTACCCCCGAACCGCCCGCATGGGTGAGTTGCTGCGCGAAGTCATCGCCGAAGAACTCGAGAGAATCGGTGACGAACGCCTCGAGTTGGTGGCGATCACTTCGATCGATGTCGATCCCGAGTTGAACCGCGCTTTTGTCTATTACGACGCGTACTACGGCGAGGCGGCCGACGTCGAGACCCAGCAGGCGTTGTTCGACCATCGCGTCCGGCTGCAGGCGGCGATCGGCCGTCAGGTGCGGGCCCGCAAGACGCCGATTCTCGACTTCCGGCCCGACAACGTCATCCGCTCGGCCGAGCGGATCGAACAGGTCTTGCGTGACAACCCGATTCCCGAGCGTCCCGTGGACCCCAATGCCGAGGCGTCCGAGGACGCCGAGGCCTGACGGTGGCCAAGCGGCGGCCGCCGAGCGTTCATGGCCTGTTGGTCATCGACAAACCTGCCGGGATGACCAGCCACGATGTGGTCGGAATGGTGCGCCGTCGACTGGGGGAGCGGCGCGTCGGTCATGCCGGAACCCTCGACCCCGACGCCACCGGGGTTTTGCTGGTCGGCGTGGGTTCGGTCACCCGGCTGATGCGGTTCATGACTGAGCAGCCCAAGCGGTACACGTGCGATGTCGTGTTCGGGGTCGAAACGTCGACCCTCGATGACAGCGGCGAGATCACCGCCACCCATGAGATGGCCGTGTCGCTCGACGACGCCCGCCGGGTGGCCGTCGAGCATCTGACGGGTGAGATCATGCAGGTTCCGCCCATGGTCAGCGCGATTCGCGTCGGGGGCCGCCGCCTTCATGAACTGGCACGCGAAGGGATCGAGGTGGAGCGTCAGGCCCGACCGGTGACGATCCACGACATCACCCTCGAACCCACCGGCGACCCGTTGGTGCTGCGGCTGACCGCGACGTGCTCCTCGGGGACGTACGTGCGCACCTTGGCCGCGGACCTCGGTCACCTGCTCGGCGGGGGAGCACACCTCAAGAATCTTCGCCGCAACGCGATCGGGGTGTTCGGCGAGGAAGAGTCCCGGTCGATTGATGATGCCGAATTGCTTGCCCCCAGCCAAGCCGTGCGGTTCATGACCAAGGTTTTGATCGAACCCGATGCCGTGGAATCGGTACGCCAGGGGCGCCCCATGCCCGCATTCGCCGGCTCGGCACCGTGGGCGCTGCTTGATACAGACGAGCAGCTTCTCGCCGTCTACGAGCCCTTTCGAGACGGGCTGGCCAAGCCGGCGGTCGTGCTGATCGGGGCGTTCGACCAGTAGCGTTAGGGGTCGTGATCGTGATCAGCGACCTGTCGACGAGTCCATGGCCGGATCAGCGATCGGTGATCACGATCGGGGCCTACGACGGCGTTCACCTCGGCCACCAGACGGTGATCTCCGAGGTCCGTCGTCTCGCCCGCGAACTTGAGTCGGCATCGGTGGTAGTCACGTTCAGTCGTCACCCAGCCTCGGTCGTCCGGCCCGAGTCGGCTCCGAAGCTCCTGACCGACATCCCGCAGAAGCTTGAATTGCTGGCCGAAACCGGTGTAGATGCCACGGCGATCGTCCACTTCGATCTCGAACGAGCGTCGGAAACGGCCGAGGATTTCGTGCGCCGGGTTCTGGTGGATTGCCTGGCAACCCGCCTCGTCGTCGTCGGAGAAGACTTCCATTTCGGTCGCCATCGGGCCGGCAATGTTGCCTTGCTGCGCGAGTTGGGCGCCCGATGGGACTTCGAGGTGCTCCCGATTTCGCTGGTTGGTGAATCGGCCGCGTCCGGTCCGGTCAGCTCGACGATGATTCGCCGAGCGGTGATGTCCGGCGATGTCGAGACGGCTCGCCGACTCTTGGGACGACCGTACGAAGCGCGGGGCACGGTAGTGACCGGTGACCAGCGTGGGCGGTTGATCGGGTTCCCGACGGCCAACGTCGAGGTGTCCACCGAGCTGTGCATCCCGGCTGATGGGGTGTATGCCGGGTGGTACGAGCGCCCCAGCGGCGAGCAGTATCCGTGCGCCGTGAATATCGGTCGCCGACCGACGTTCTATGAGCATGCCGAGGTCTCACTGCTCGAAGCACACCTCATCGACTTCTCCGGTGACCTCTATGGCGAGGCGGCCAGAGTGCAGTTCGTCGCGGACCTACGGCCCGAGCGCCGCTTCGAGGGCATCGATGCGTTGGCTGCGCAATTGCGAAACGACATCGAACATGCTCGAAGGGTCTTGACGTTGCCGCACCGGTAGCAGTTGTCTCGCTTTCAGCGTTCAAAGAGTCAAGCTTAGGTCAAACGACTTATGTCCTGGTGAGACACCCTCGGTGTCCAATGTCGTCGTGTGGCGGAACTTGAAACAACGTATTCGGCGCGGGGTCGATCCCGATCCAGCCCCTTCATCGGTACAGGGTGACGGTGGTCGCAGTGCCGTCGATGTGGTCGGCTGGAACTGGGAGTCGGCGGAACGAGACTCGCTGTCGGACGACCGCTCGACAGCGGCTCACTCGCCGCTGGTCCCCCATGTCGGCTACCGGGTGGACGCGGCTGGTGCAGACGATCGCGACGTTCGCCGACGGACGCGAGGCGCTCGCACATCCTTCGCCGGAGGACGCCGGCTGCCAGATGACCTGGGAGTCGATGAGCCGATGGTGGATGAACTGGACATGGAGGAGGTGGACGAGCATGGGGTGAAGGTGAAGGTGAAGGTGGAGGAATTGGACGTGGGCGACCCGACCTTCGACGAACCGTCGGGTGACCGTGCAGCCCCGGTGCGACGTCCTGCTGGATCATCACGACCTGCCAGCCGCCCGGTGACTCCGGTCGCCAGCGACGAAGATCTGGAGCGGATGGCACATCAGTTGCTGTTCGGCCGTAGTGGTCAGCCCGCGGGGCGCTTGGCCGGATCCGCGCTCGTCGCGGAGTCGCCCGAGATGTCGTCAGCGCTGGCCGGACCGATCGATGTTGGCGAGGTCGTAGTTTCCGTGACCGAGGTTGCCGGGGTGGGCGCGACGGTTGCCGATCGACTCGCGCAGGCGGGCTACAACAGTGCACAAGCCCTCGCTCGGGTCGCCGACGATGAGGTAGACGATCTCGCGCACGAGATTGGAACCTTCCCGGGACGCGTTCAACAGTGGGTTGAGCACGCTCGCGCGTTAACCCGGTAGCCAAGAAATCCTCACATCAGCCGCTCGGTGAACGCATAAAGTGCTCAAACCGTGACCCGTTGAGTCAAATGCATCATGGAGTCGCAAAGTAGATTGGGGTCAAATAGGAGGTGTGAGGCGGACGCTGAAGAACTCGTGGATCGGTCGCGTAAACCGGGGGGAATGGTGCGCGGCCGCGGGAGTGGTCGGTCTCACGTTCGCCATCGGAACTGCGATCTGGCGCCAGACGTCGATGCGTTGGCCGTTCTCGGCGGGTGCGTGGTTCGTCGCCGCCACCGCCGCCGTCGGTATCGCCCTGGTCGTGTATGCCTACGTCTCGATGCGGCCGGTTGAACCGCCCATTGCCCCGCTTCATCGGGGAGCCGACGGTCCGGGCTGGAGATGGACGTCGTCGCCGACGTCCGCGGCCAACACCGCGTCGGCTGCCAGGATCGGCTTTCGCGTCACTATCGTCGAGTCAGTCGACCGTAAGCCGTGGTCGTCGTCGTCGCCAGCTACGCCGTCGCCCGCCAGGATCGACAACAGCCCTCGGCGCGTGGCTGCGAACCCGCCTCGATCGATCGAACCGGACGCCTGGGTGGAGCATCTCTCGGCGGTAGGAAACACCGACTTCGACGATGACCCGGATGAGGAACTCGATCGGTTGGCCCAGGCCGCGGCGGCTCGACCGACCCCGATCGCACCCGCCGGTACCGTCGAGGTGGCACCGAAGGTCGCCAAGCGCCCGGTGAAGAACGCTCCCATTGTGGGCGCCCCAACCACGGCGAAGCGTCCCGCGGGCGACCAGCGCGTCGGCGCCCCGCCGGTGCATCGGCGAGCCCGTCGCGAGGCGATGGCCGCGGCCGCAGCACCGGTCTCTCACGCGGAGGAACCCGCTGCGGGTGGCGACGGCCTCGATGACCTCGCCCAGCGTTTGCTGCAGGGAGTTGCCCCTGCCCGTCGCCGCTTCGACGTGCCCGAGACCGCGAGCACCGGCGCGCGAAGTGATACCGAGTCGCGTCGAATCACGCAAGGCGCGCTGCGCGCGTTCGTATGCCCGGAAGCGACGCGAGACTGAGTCGTCTATCGCTCGCCGATGACCGCGTCGACTCGCCCGTAACCGGTGGTGCGTTGCTCGAGGCGTCGCCCGAGCGGTCCTACGAGGTCGCGGAACCGATCCTCGGTCATCATCTGGCCGTGGCTGGCGCCGGCTGCCCGTGAGATGTTCTCGTCCATCAGGGTGCCACCGAGGTCGTTGCAGCCCGACTTGAGCATTTGGACGGCCCCCTCGACGCCGATCTTCACCCATGACAACTGGATGTTGTCGATGTGGCCCCGATAGGCGATGCGGGCGATGGCGTGCATCAGCAAGTTCTCCCGGAACGTCGGCCCGCGCCGGGAGCGCTTCTGCAGATAGATCGGCGATGCCATGTGCACGAACGGCAGCCCGACGAACTCGGTGAAACCCCCGGTCACCTTCTGGAGTTCACGCGTGCGCAACATGTGTCGGGCCCACGACTCGGGATGCTCGATCGATCCGAACATGATCGTCACGTTCGAATGCAGCCCGATGTCGTGGGCGGCCGCATGGCAATCGAGCCACTCGTCGGTGTTGATTTTGTCGGGGCACAGGATGGCCCGTACCTCGTCGTCGAGAATCTCCGCTGCGGTACCCGGTAGCGACGCCAGACCCGCGTCCTTCAGTCGGCCCAGATAGGTGTGCAGGTTCTCGCCAAGGCGCTTGGCTCCCTCGGTGACCTCCAGGGCAGTGAATCCGTGCACGTGCATACCTGGAACGGCTTCCTTGACCGCCCGGCAGACGTCGATGTAGTAATCGCCGTCGAAGTCGGGATGGATGCCGCCTTGCAGCGTGACCTCGGTGGCCCCGAGATCCCATGCCTGCCGGGCTCGCTCGGCGATGTCCTCCAAGGTCAACAGGTATGGCGTTCCCCGCAGGTTGAGTGACAACGGGCCCTTGGAGAAGCCACAGAACTTGCACTTGAACGTGCAGACGTTGGTGTAGTTGATGTTGCGATTGTGGACCCATGTGATCGAGTCACCGACGGTGTCGCGGCGGAGTTGATCGGCGACCTCGCAGATCTCGTTGACCTCGGGACCGCGGGCGCGGAATAGGGCGACGATCTCGTCGAATCCGATCTCTTCGCCCCGGGCGACACCGGCGAGTACCTCAGCGACCCGTCCGCCAGGCCGGGCGGCCGCTCGGCCGGGAACGAGCATCGGAGGTGGCTGCGTGGCCCCCGAGTACCACTGCGTGGACTTGTGGCCGACGAGCACCACTTCGGCCCCGTCGAAGACCACGTCGGCCGCGGTGACCTTCTCGGGCCAGATCGCTCCGGGGTCGTCACGTCCGAGTCCCTCGGCGTCGCTGCGGTCCATGACGGGAAAGTGGAGGGCCTTGTCGAGCCAGCGGGCCGGGTCGCGGACGAACTCGGGGTAGATCGTCAGGCGCGGGGCGAGCACGAAGCCGCGGCTCTCGGTGACCTCTCGGAGCCGGTCGAGGGCCGGCCACGGCCGTTCGGGATTGACGTGATCGGCGGTGATCGGGGAGACCCCGCCCCAATCATCGATGCCGGCGTCGAGCAGCGCGCCGAAGTCGTCCGACAGGTTCGGCGGTGCCTGCAGGTGGATGGTGGCCGGCAGGAGCAGGCGGGCGGCGGCAATCGACCAGAGGAACTCCTCGGGCGGGCACGGATCGGCGTGTTGCATGCCGGTGCGGGGCTTGGGCAGGAAGTTCTGCACGATCACCTCCTGCACATGTCCGTGGCGGGCATCGCTGTCGGCGATGGCGCGCAAGGCGGCGACTCGATCGGAACGGGTCTCGCCGATACCGACGAGGATGCCGCTGGTAAACGGGATGCCCAGCTCGCCGGCGACTTCCAGGGTTGCCAGGCGGCGTGCCGGCTCCTTGTCTGGGGCCCCGCGGTGGCAGGCGAGGTCGTCGCGTAACGATTCGAGCATCATCCCCTGGCTGGGCGAGACCTCGCGCAGCAGGGCCAGTTCGTCGCGGTACAGCGCCCCGGCGTTGGCGTGGGGGAGCAGGCCCGTCTCGGTCAACACCAACTTGGCCATGTCGTGGAGGTAGTGCACCGTGGAGTCGTAGCCGTGCTCGGAGAGCCATGAGCGGGCGACCTCGTAGCGATCCTCGGGCCGCTCGCCGAGGGTGAACAACGCCTCGTGACATCCCTGTTTGGCCCCCTGGCGGGCGATTCGCAACACGTCATCGGCGGTGAGGTATGGGTTCTCCAGGCGAGCCGGTGGTTGGGCGAACGTGCAGTAGCCGCAAGCATCGCGACACAGCATCGTCAGCGGGATGAACACCTTCGGGCTGAACGTCACCCGGGTGTCATGGGCCCGGTCGCGAACGGCGCGGGCGGCGGCCAGGAGTTCGTCGAGGGGACCGTTGAGCAGATCGCCGACAGCGTCGTCGACCTCGATTCGGTCAAGAAGATTGCGCGGGCGCGTCATCGAAGAACCCTCCCCAGGGTCGTTACGGTGGGACTGAGAATGCCAGCGCACATCGATTCGTCGGCCATGTAAGAGGGAGGCCAACGACCGAGAGATCGTGCGTTTCGCAGCCTAGCGAGGCGTCAGGTCAATCGAGGCTGTCGAACAGGGCATAGACGTTCGCCGCGCCGAACCCGATCCGGTGGCCGGTCCGGGCGATGAACCCCAACTGCACCCCGCTGGCGGGATCTTGAACGGTGAAGAACTGTTCCAACCCGTTGGCGTCGACGACCACCTCGGTGAGCAGCGGCGCATTCAATGCGGCCAATGCGCGACGGGCGTAGCCGGCGTTCAACACCTCGATGGCGACGTGTTGAACGCCAGAACCATGTCGGTCGAGATAGCGGGCTACCGAGTTGCCTGCCGCACGCGATACCAGCACCACCGTGACCCCTCCGGCTTCGACGACGCGAATGCCCATGGTTTCGCCGTCGGCGAGCGGTTCGTCATGAAATCCGAGGCGGCCGATGAACAGGTCGCAGGCCGCATCGATGTTCTCGACGGCGACGACCACATGGTCGATCCGGGCCGCAACCGTGTCGAGGCCGGAGCGGTCTTCGGGCGGGGCCGCCGTCTTGTCGGGGGCGGCGTCGGAGCGGCCCTGGGCGATCTCGATGCGGTGGGTCTCGGTGAGCAACACGCGGAACAGTTGCTCGGCAAAGTCGGGGTCGATGCCAGCCTCGATCGCCGCTTGACGGCGGGTGGTGATCACCTCGCGGACCCGCGCCGGTTGGATCACCGGAGTGTCGGAACCCGCTTTGAGCGCGGCGACCTCCTCGCATACCTGCAGCCGGGCCGCAACGATGTCGAGCAGTTGCTGGTCGAGGTCGTCGATGCGGGCACGCAGCGCCGGCAGCCCGGCGGGGGGAGCGGTCACTCGGCCGTCTTTCCCGGAAGATGGGGCAACATCAGGCGCTCGAGGTGCTTGGCCATGATGTCGACCTCGATATTGACCGGATCTCCCGCCCCCTTGTGGCCCAAGGTGGTGACCGCCGCGGTATGCGGGATCACGGCCACTTCGAAGGTGTCGTCGGTGAGGTTGAAGGCGGTGAGGCTAATGCCGTCGACGGTGATCGAGCCCTTTTCGACGACGTAGCGCATCAGATCGGTGGGAATTCGCACCACGAAGTCGGGCGCGGGCTGGACGATCGTGCCGACGGTGTCGACGTGGCCGAGGACCTGGTGGCCGCCGAGGCGGTCGCTCATTCGCACCGGTCGCTCAAGGTTGACCGGTTCGCCGGGGGAGAGCGCCCCGATGTTGGTGCGGGCGAGGGTTTCGTCGCTGACATCGGTCGACCACCACCCGTCACCCTGTTCGACCAACGTCAGACAGCAGCCGTTGACCGCAATCGAGTCACCTTGGCGGGCATCGGCCAGTACCGTGCGGGCGGCGAACACGTAGCGGGGACCGTCGCTGCCTTCGTATCGCCCCAGCTCTTCGATGATGCCCGTGAACATGGTCTCGACGCTAGCCATCGCCGCACGTTGCGCAATAGTCGCAAATATTGGCCACTGTGCGATATCATGGCCCCGTCCGTTGCGGCATTCTCGCGTCTGCGAGCGCTGCGACGTGGTGCCGAACCGTGAAGTACGCGGGCGGCGACCTCCCTACAGGAAGGCAGTTCATCTATGTCCCGTGCGGACACCATTGCGGAGCATCGGCTCCACGAGTCCGATACCGGTTCGCCTGAAGTGCAGATTGCACTGCTCACGGCCCGGATCAACATGCTCACCGAGCACTTGAAGGTCCATAAGAAGGACCATCACAGTCGACGCGGTCTGCTGATGCTCGTCGGTCGTCGTCGTCGTTTGCTCGACTACACGAAGAACATCGACATCGAGCGCTACCGAGCGCTGATTGCGAAGCTCGGCCTGCGCCGCTAACTGACATTCGGGGTGAACGAGCGGCCGATTCGGCCGCTCGTTGCTCATCTCGACACAACTGAAACAAACCAACCCACTGGAGCGGAAACTCAATAGTCGGTTGTCAGTCGCCAGTTCCGGGCAAGGGTCCGGGTCCGCCGACTGGGAACCGGCCCCGCTCCTTGTCAGCCGGCCAGGATGGTCGGCTCGAAAGGAAACCCACAATGGCTGAACCCATTCGTGTGTCGGGACCCGTATCGGGCACCGACAAGACCCTCTCATTCGAGACCGGAAAGTTCGCTCTGCAGTCGCAGGGCGCGGTCGTCGCCGGTATCGGTCGCACTCTCGTGTTGGCCACGGCCAACGCGGCCAAGGACGTCCGTGACGGCATCGACTTCTTCCCCCTCACCGTTGATGTGGAGGAGCGGGCCTACGCGGCCGGCAAGATCCCCGGATCGTTCTTCCGTCGTGAAGGCCGGCCGACCGAGAACGCGATTCTCACATGCCGCCTCACCGACCGGCCGTTGCGCCCGTCGTTCCCCGACGGCTTCCGCAACGAGACCCAGGTCGTGCTGACCATCCTCGGCGCCGACCAGCAGAACCCGCACGACATTCTGTCGATCAACGCTGCTTCGGCATCGTTCATGATCTCGGGTATCCCGTTCGACGGCCCGATCGGTGCCGTGCGCATCGCCTACAGCCAGGAAGGCACCTGGATCCCGCACCCCACCTTCGAAGAGGGTGGCAACTCGGTCTTCGAGTTGGTCGTCGCCGGGCGTCAGCTCGACAACGGCGATGTGGCAATCATGATGGTCGAGGCCGGTGGCACTGAGAAGAGCTTCCAGTACTACGCCGCCGGTGCACCCAAGGTGAACGAGGAAGTCCTCGCCGGCGGCCTCGAGGCCTGCAAGGTGTGGATCTCGGAGTCGATTGAACTGCAGAAGCAGCTCGTCGCCGCCCGCCTCGCCCAAGGTCCGATCACCCCGTTGAAGTACAACCCGGTGCTCGATTACGGCGCAGACGTGTTCGAGGCCGTCGCCAAGGTGGCTACCGCCGACCTGACCCCCGCCGTCACGATCTCGGCCAAGGCCGAGCGCAACGCCGCCACCGATGCCGTCACCCAAGCGGCCATCGCATCGCTGTGCGGCAACGCTGACGCCCCGGGCGAATTCGCCGGCCGTCAGAAGGAAGTCAAAGAGGCTGTTCGCAGCCTGACCAAGAAGCTGGTCCGCAAGCGTGTCGTCGACGAGGGCATCCGTATCGACGGTCGTGCACCTGCCGATCTGCGCCCGGTGTCGGCCGAAATCGGAGTTCTCCCGACGGCCCATGGCTCTGGCCTGTTCCAGCGCGGCGAGACCCAGGTGCTCAACGTCACGCACCCTGGCCATGCCCCGCATGAACCAGTTGCTCGACACGCTGACGCCCGAGACGAACAAGCGCTACATGCACCACTACAACATGGCGCCATGGGCCAACGGTGAGACCGGCCGCGTGGCTCGCCCAAGCGTCGCGAGATCGGCCATGGCGCCCTCGCCGAGCGGGCGTTGCTGCCCGTCGTTCCCGGTCAGGAGAAGTTCGCTTACACGCTTCGCCTCGTGTCGGAAGTGATGTCGTCGAACGGTTCGACGTCGATGGCCTCGGTCTGCGCGTCGTCGCTGTCGTTGATGGACGCGGGCGTGCCGATCATCGCCCCGGTGGCCGGTATCGCCATGGGTCTCATCTATGACCAGGGCAAGTACACCACCCTGACCGACATCCTCGGTGCCGAGGACGCATTCGGCGACATGGACTTCAAGGTCGCCGGCACGGCCGATGCGATCACCGCCCTGCAACTCGACACCAAGATCGAGGGCATCCCCGCCGACGTCCTGATCGCTGCGCTTGGCTCAGGCTCGTGACGCTCGCCTGGCCATCCTCGAAGTGATGAACGCGGCGATCGCCGCTCCTCGCGCCGAAGTGCGTGAGACCGCACCGAAGATCTCGAGCTTCAACATCCCGATCGACAAGATCGGCGAGGTCATCGGGCCGAAGGGCAAGGTCATCAACACCATCCAGCAGGAGACCGGCGCAGACGTCGCCGTCGACGACGATGGGGCCATCGGCACCGTCACCATCGGCTCGGTCGACGGCTGGCGGGTGGAAGACGCCAAGCGCGGATCATGTTGATCCTCGATCCGCCCAAGGCGATCGTCGGCGAGATCTACACCGGCCGTGTTGTCAACGTCACCAAGTTCGGTGCGTTCGTCAACATCCTCCCTGGTCGCGACGGCCTGGTCCACATCTCGAAGCTCGGCGGCGGCAAGCGGATCGACCGGGTCGAAGACGTGTGTCGATCTCGGTGACGAGATCATCGTGCGGGTCGACGAGATCGACGACAAGGGCAAGGTCAGCCTGTCGCCCGTCGGTGACGGTCCGTGAAGGCGACGATGCTCCGGCCGCCGAGTCTGGTGACCGGGTCGCCTCCGAGCGTCCCGCCCGGGCCCCGCGTTCGTCGGCTCCCGCCGCCGATAGCGGTGACGGTGTCGCGGTGTCGTTCGAGGACTCCTTCGAGGCCGAGGCCCGCGAGGTCTTCGGTGATCTAGGACCGGCCGCCGAGGCTGCTCCGGTGGCGCAGGTCGTCCGAGCGGCGATCGTGGCCGGCCCGCTGGGCGCGATGGTGGAGACCGTGGCGGCCGCCGTCGTCACCGCTGATCTTCACTCCATACTGTGACCGTGACTATTGACGCTCGGGGGCTGCGCCCCCGGACCCCATCGTCGTCCGGCGGGCTGGCGCCCGCTCGGCCGACCGGTCACTCGTGACCGCTGAATCGAACATTCAGGTCACGACACTGCCATACGGTTTGCGCGTGGCCACCGAACGAGTCCCTGGGGCTCTGTCGGTGGCCACCGGCGTTTGGGTAGGTGTCGGGGCCCGCGACGAACCAGCGGAGCTGTCAGGGGTTTCACACTTCCTGGAGCACCTGCTCTTCAAGGGCACCGACGCCCGTTCTGCCCAAGACATCGCCCGCTCGGTCGACCGGGTTGGTGGTGACATGAATGCGTTCACCACCAAGGAGACCACGGCGTACTACTGCCGGCTCCCGGCCGACCGGATGACGCTCGGCCGTGAGATTCTCGGTGACGTGCTGTGCAACCCTGCGTTGCGGCCCGAAGACGTCGATATGGAGCGCCAGGTCATTCTCGAAGAGCTGGCGATGGACGACGACAGCCCAGACGATGTCGCCCATCGTCTGCTGTCGGAAGCGGTCTTCCCTGATCACCCGCTGGGGCGGGAGACGGCTGGTCGACCGGGAAATCGTCGAAGCGATCACGGCCGACGATGTCCGCAAGTTCCACGATGCCCGCTACGTCGCCGAGGCAATGGTCGTTGCCGTCGCCGGGGCCGATCGACCACGATGAAGTGGTCGGGGCGGTTGCCGAGCAATTCGCCGGCGTGCGGGTCGGCCTGGCGATCAAGAACCGTTGGAACCCGGGCGCGGCGGCCGCCCAGGAGATCTGGGAAGACGACGATACCGAGCAGATTCATCTGGTGATCGGGATGCAGTCGCCCGATCGCCACGACCCGGCCCTCCCCGCACTAGACGTGGTCAACCATGTTTTCGGCGGCGGAATGTCGAGTCGTCTATTCGAGGAGATCCGCGAGAAGCGCGGTCTGGTCTACTCGGTCTACTCGGGTGCCGGGGCGTACTCCGACGCTGGGATCTTCACGATCTACGCCGGGGCCCAACCTCGCCACCTGGCCGAGGTACGGGGCTTGATTGAGATCGAGATCGACAAGCTGTGTCTCGATGGGATTACCGACGATGAGCTCGAGATCGCCCAGGGGTACCTGTGCGGGGCCTACGTGATGGG
Source organism: uncultured Actinomycetes bacterium (assembly GCA_963847945.1). Lineage (GTDB taxonomy): Bacteria > Actinomycetota > Acidimicrobiia > Acidimicrobiales > Ilumatobacteraceae > JANMJD01. Next base: position 244,403 of record CAWKBX010000015.1, on the reverse strand, counting down.
TCTCGAGGACACGGGCTCGCGGATGAGTCGCCTCGGCGGACAGATGATGGCCTACGGCGAGATTCGCCCGGTGCAGCAGCAGGTCAATCGGTGGCGGGCGGTCACCCTTGACGACACCCGAGCGGTGATCGAACGAGTCTTCGCAGGCCCGCGCGTCGAGGTCGCCGTCGGCCCGCGCTGACCCGGCTGTAACTCGTGTCACCTCCGTGTGGCCGTCGAGCTACGGTCGCGACCGTGGCAGGCAACTGACTTTCTTTCCAAACGTACATTTCATCCGTTTTCGAAGAAGGACGTCACCTCGCCATGTCTCATCTTCAGCCACCGCTGGTCGGCCGCGTCGCCCTCGTGACCGGAGCCAATCACGGCATCGGCGCGGCGACCGCCGTCGCCCTCGCCCAACGGGGAGCCGATGTCGTCATCACCTACCTGCGGGCATACGACCCCCCGGGGCAGTTGCCCGAGTACCGCCGTCAGCGGGCGCTCGACGGTTCGGATGCCATGACCCAGATCGAGGAACTCGGCCACCGGTGTGTGGCGATCGAACTCGATCTTGCCAACCCGACGGCACCGTCGGAGCTGTTCAGCCGGGCCGAAGCGGCGATCGGCCCGGTGAGCGTGCTCGTACACAACGCCAGCGCCTGGTGTCAGGACAGCTTTGCCGACGGTGGGTCCGACGCGATCGGCCGCCCGAATTACCCGGTCACCGCCGCCACCATCGATGCTCAACTGCATGTGGATGCCCGCGCCGGGGCGCTGTTGATGCACGAGTTCATCACCCGGCATCGCCACCGGGGTGCCGACTGGGGCCGCATCGTCACCCTGACGTCGGGAACCGGTGGCGGATTCCCGGGAGAGGTTTCGTACGGCGCGGCGAAGGCGGCCCTGATCAGCTACACACTGTCGGCGGCGAGTGAGATGGCAGCCGATGGGGTGACGGCGAATGTGGTCTATCCGCCGGTCACCGATACCGGCTGGGTGACCGACGAGGTTCGCGAGTTCGTCGCCCGAGATGCGGACCATCACCATGTGGCCGACCCGGCCGAGGTTGCCGAAGTGATCGCCTGGCTGTGCGCCGATGCTGGCCGATTGGTGACCGGCAACGTGCTTCGACTTCGGTAGGTCGTCACCAACCGATGGTCGCCTCCGTCGGTGCCGCCGCGTCGGGGACGAAACGGCGGAGTTCGGAGGCGCTCTCAACTGTCGTAGCCGGACACGAATTCGGTGGTCGCGAGTCGGCGTTGTGAGCGGTCATTGGCTGACTGACTGATCGGGCAGTAGCAATGCGGTGTACAGCATCTGTAGCGTTTCGCTCCCTGTGCCCGGGATAGACCCGGCCAGAAAGGACCCACCAACCCCACCTCGACACCGAGCGAAAATCGTTACGCCGACGGACACCGAACTTCGGGCACCAGCGTGCGTCACCCGCCACGGGCGAACCCCACCTGAGGAGCGTTCACTTGGACGGAATGATCACCGACTAGCCCTGTTTTCGACGGTCGGATGACCGCCGGGCGCAAGGGCATCCCCTATGACCTGTCGCAGTTCGCGTCGGTCGTTACGTCGACATTGATCGACGATGCCGAATCGCCGATCGACAATGCACTCGAGGCCGATGAGCGCGTGCTGGTTGCCGCATGAGCTCGCGTCGTCCCGATCGAGTGCTGGTACTGGGCTGCGGCTCGGTGGCTCAGTGCGTGCTGCCACTGGTGGTCCGCGACCTCGGGTTCGCCCCATCGCAGGTTCGGATCGTCGACTTCGTCGACAACCGCGAACGCGTCGCCGACCTGATCGCGATGGGCGTGACGTACGAGCAGGACCGGTTGACCCGCGAGAACCTCGACGAGTTCCTGTCGGCTCGTGTCGGCGACGGCGACATCCTGCTCGACCTTGCCTGGAACATCGACAACCCGACGATCCTGCAGTGGTGCCGGGATCATGGCGTGCGATATCTGAACACCTCCGTCGAGGTGTGGGACCCGTACGACGACATGGTGGCGATGAACCCGCTCGACCGCACCCTGTACGTCCGCCACATGGATCTGCGCCGCCTGAAGGCGTCGTGGGGCGACAACAAGGGCGCCACGGCCGTCGTGGAGCACGGCGCCAACCCGGGGCTGGTGTCGCACTTCACCAAGCAGGCGCTGACGGAGATCTCCACCAAGATCCTCGCCGACGGCCGAGCCGGCGATCGCCAGGCCGGCTTGGAGTTGGCCCTCGCCGAGGGGCAATTCAACCAGTTGGCGATGCTCACCGGTACCAAGGTGATCCACATCGCCGAGCGCGACACGCAGATCTCCGACAAGCCCAAAGAGACCAACGAGTTCGCCAACACCTGGTCGGTCGAAGGCTTCTACGAAGAGGGCGTCGCCCCAGCCGAACTCGGTTGGGGCACCCACGAGAAGCGGCTGCCGCCCGGCGCCTACGTCCACGCCGGCTTCGGGCCGCGGAACCAGATCTGCATCGCCAAGCCCGGGATGGAGACCTGGGTGCGATCATGGGCCCCGTGCGGTGAGATCCGCGGCATGGTGATCCGCCACGGCGAGTCATTCACGATGACCGACCATCTCACTGTGTGGGATGACGCCGGCGTCGACGTGGGGAACCCGGTCTATCGCCCGACCGTGCATTACGCGTATCACCCGTCCGACGTGGCGATCAACAGCGTCTTGGAACTGCGGATGCGGAACTGGGAAATGCAGCCCAAGCAACGAATCCTCAACGACGAGATCATCTCGGGGCGTGACGAACTCGGTGTGCTGCTGATGGGCCACGACTACACCGCCTGGTGGACCGGTTCGCTGTTGTCGATCGACGAGGCGCGGGCGATCCTGCCGAGCCAGAACGCGACGACGCTGCAGGTGGCGGCGTCGATCGTTGCCGCGGTGACGCTGGATGATCGACAATCCCAACGAGGGTCTGAACGTGCCCGACGACCTGCCATGGGAGACCGTGCTGAAGGTTGCCAAGCCCTATCTCGGGACCTTCCACTCGGCCCCGACCGATTGGACGCCGCTGTCGACCCGGAGCGATCTGTTCAAGGGGTGGCACGACGAGTCCGATGGGCTCGACTACGACGACCCGTGGCAGTTCACGAACTTCCTGGTGAAGTAGCGGCGTCGTGACGGTCAATCACGTGACGGTCAATCAAAGGTGATCAACTCATGGCCCGGCACATAGTGTGCCGGGCCATGAACGTTGTTGACCAGAAGGTTCGCGTCGGGGTTGTGGGTGCGGGCGGCAAGATGGGAACCGCCGTGTGTGGGGCGGTCACCGCAGCCTCGGGATTGGAGTTGGTGGCGGCGGTTGACCCGTTCGCTGCCGGCCAACAACGGTCGGGGATTGCGATCAGCGGAGGCCTCGAGGTGTTCGAGGCCGAGGGTGTCGACGTGGTGGTCGACTTTACGGTCGCCTCGGCATCACGCGAGACGTTGCCGTGGCTGGCCGCTCGTGGCATCCATGCGGTGGTCGGCACCACGCAGCTCGACGACCACTTCGACACGCTGCGGGCGGCGTTTACCCGCTCGAACTGCCTGATCGCCGCCAATTTTGCCATCGGAGCCGTGCTGATGATGCGGTTCGCCGAGATGGCTGCGCCATTTTTCGAGACGGCCGAGATCATCGAGTTGCACCATGACACCAAGCCAGATGCCCCCTCGGGCACGGCGATGACGACGGCTCGGCGGATGGCGGCAGCATCAACGGAGTGGGCCGCCGACCCGACGACGCACGAGGTGGCACCGGGAGCCCGCGGCGGAGCCGGACCGGCGGGAATCCGCCTGCATTCCGTTCGGATGCGGGGGATGGTCGCCCATCAGGAGGTCATCCTCGGTACGGCCGGTCAGACCCTGACGATTCGCCATGACAGCTACGACCGCGACAGTTTCATGCCAGGCGTTGTGCTCGCCTGCAAGCGAGTCGCCGATCACCCGGGCCTGACAATCGGTCTCGACGTGTTCCTCGGGGTCTGACGACCTTCCTCGGATTGGCCGGCGAGCCGACCCGAGTCTCAGATCGCGATGTGACTCAGCCGAGAGCGCCAATCGCCGCGTCGTAGTCGGGTTCCTGGGCGATCTCAGGCACGAGCTGCGAGTGGACCACGCGGCCACTCTCGTCGAGCACCACGACGGCGCGGCCAAGAAGGCCAGCCAGCTTGCCGTCGGCGAGGGTGATACCGAAGTCGCTACCGAACCCGGAGCGGAACGACGACGCCGCCGTCACGTTGGCGAGGCCCTCGCTGCCGCAGAAGCGGCCTTGAGCGAACGGCAGATCGGCCGAGACGCACAACACGACGGTGTTGTCGAGCGATGACGCCGCCTCGTTGAACTTGCGAACACTCGTTGCGCAGACCGGAGTGTCGACGCTCGGGAAGATGTTGAGCACGACGCGCTGACCGGCGAAGTCGACCTCGGTGACGTCGGAGAGGTCGCCCTTGGTCACGGAGAACGACGGCGATGAGCCGACCGCCGGAAGATCGCCAACGGTATTGATGGGGTTGCCCCCGAGGGTGATTTCAGCCATCACCCATACATAGCACCTGCCGATCGGTGGTGCCGAACCGCTGCCGGACGACGGTGCCCTCCGCCGGTGGTCATCTATGTCAAGTTTCTCAAGATCTGTTCGAAGGTCGTTACAGACATGTCACATGGAGTGGGTCGAAATGCTCAGTTGCTCACAATCTGTCGAAAGTCGTGCAACAAACGTTGACCTCAAACGTATTCAACGCACAGGACGCGAGCTCAAGACCTCCGAGAGCGCCGTCGTCCCCCGCCCTTCGGCTCGACACCGAAACATCAGAAAGTCCCACTGCCATGAATCGCAAGCTGCAAGCCGTCACCATCGTCACCGCCACCGCAGCAATGCTCGCCGTTCCGACGGCGGCCTTTGCCGGTACCCGCGGCCACTCGACCTGCAACGAATCGTTCCTCCGCTGGCACACCGAGATCGAGCCGATCGAAGGCGGCTACGTCACCATCGATTTCGGTCGCGACGGCGTCGACTACACCACCACCAAGTGGGGGACGACCAGCGTCGTCGGATTGGGTGAGCTGTTCCCGGGCAAGACCGTGCGGGTTCAGTGGCATGCCGCCGACGGCACCGTCGTCGGCGAAAAGGGTAACGGCGTGGTCATCGAGGTCGATCACTGCTCGCCCTCGGAGACCACGGTTCCAACGACCGAGGCCCCCGCAACCACCCAGGCTGCCGTGACGACCGAAGCGCCGGCTGTAACCGAGGCTCCCGTGGTCACCGATCCGGCTCCGGTCTCAACCCCGGCTCCCTCGCCGAACACTCAGCCCGCCCCGATCGTCACCGACGCCCCCGTCGTGCAGGAGATCGTCGCACCGCCGGCCCCTGCCCTGGTCCCGGCTGCGGTCCCCACTACCGTGCTTGTCGAGGCTGCTCGTCCGACCGCCCCGGCCGCACTCCCGATCACCGGTGCCCGCGACAAGGCTCCGTACCTGCTGGTCGGGGTGAGCCTGCTCGGTGCCGGCATGCTGCTGGCCGCCTCGGCCCGCCGCCGTAGGTTCAGCTGATCCGAGCCCGCCGCCCAGCGGGTTCCCAAGGTGTCACGAGCTTCCGCCGTGGCCAGGCTCGTTCCGAGGATCAGCCCTGGCCGCGGCGGAAGTTTCGCATATTGGCGAGAATCACGACCGCGATCGAACCGATGATGAACTCGCGCTGATGGCGCTGGGTGAAGTCGATGAATGATTCGAGCGGTTTGCGGAACGGCTCGGCCAGAAACCAGTACAGGGCGAGGCGGCCGGCGATCCCGATCGCCAGTAGCGGAGCGAACACGCGCAGGCGAATGCGGTTGAGTCCGGCCAGGGCACAGACGATGTTGCTGCCGACGAAGAACGGAATGAGCGCCCAACTGGCCTTCTTGAACCCCTTCTGCAGCCCCTCGATTCCTTCGGGAGTCATGCCGAGGAACCGTTGGAACCATTTCAGGGCACGCCCTTCGTACACATATCCGATCCCGTAGCAGACGAAGGCGGCAACCGCGATGCGTGTGAAGCCGATGACCGCGTAGGGGATGAGGTCGATCCCCTCGACACGAGCGAAGAGCAGATACCGAACCCGCGACGACAGGGCGAGGAGCCGGGCCGGGTGGGTCTTGACCCAGCGCGCCCAGACTCCGTTGGCAATGTTGCTGAGTACGACGAGTCCGACGAAGGCGCCGACGAGCGCGAATCGCCAAGCAGGCAGCGGTGACTCCGATTCGAAGGTGGGCTGATCCGCGGCGGCGTCGTTCACGAATGGATGACACTAACGTCGGGCCCAGCCGTTCATGCGGCGCACGGCCGGCACCAGCGAACCAGGGGACGCAATGCACTCGACGATGCAGGACTATCCGCTCACGATCACGCACATCTTCGAGCGGGCCGAGCTGTATCACCGCGACAAGGAAGTGGTCACCAATACCGCGATCGGACGCGAGCGCACCGACTACGGAACTTGGGCGGCCCGCACTCGCAAGGTCGGTGGGGCGCTCGACACGCTGGGTGTTGGGCCGATGGGTCGAGTCGCCACCTTCGCCTGGAACACCGCGCGCCACTTGGAGCTCTACTTCGCCGCACCGTGCACCAATCGGGTTCTGCACACCCTCAACATCCGCCTCTTCCCCGAGCAGCTGACGTACATCGTCAACCATGCTGAGGACGAGGTGATTTTTGCCGACCTTTCGTTACTCGGATTGCTCGCGCCACTGCTCAAGACGTTCGAAACGGTCAAGCATCTCGTCGTGATGGACGACGGTAAGGGCTCGGTTCCCGACGACCTTGCCGGGATCGCCCTGCACGACTATGAGGAGCTGGTCGCTGCGGCCGCCCCGGCGTCATTCGCGGTCACCGACGAACGCCAGGCCGCATCGATGTGTTACACCAGCGGCACGACGGGCAACCCGAAGGGCGTGGTCTACAGCCACCGGTCGACCTTTATGCACACCCTTGGAGCGATGACCGTCGATTCGCTCGGGGCGTGTGAAAGCGACGTGATCCTGCCCGTCGTGCCGATGTTCCATGCCAACGCTTGGGGCCTGGCTCACGCCGGAGTCGCCGCTGGTGCCTCCTTGGTGTTGCCCGGTCCCGACCTGTCGGGCAAGGCGATCGCCGACCTGATCATCGAGGAGAAGGTCACCGTGGCGGCGGGGGTGCCGACGATCTGGATGGCGGTGCTCCCCGAACTGAAAGGTCGCGACACTTCCGCGCTGCGGGCGATTCCGTGCGGAGGCTCGGCCGTGCCCAAGGCGTTGTCGGAGGGGTACCGGGCGCAGACCGGGCTGCCAATTCTGCAGGCGTGGGGCATGACCGAGACCTCGCCGATTGCTGCGGTGTGTCAACTCAGCGTGGCGGATCGTCGACTCTCCGCCGACGAGCAAGCCGATTTGCGGACATCCGTCGGGCGAATCAACTTCGGCGTCGAGGCCCGCGTCGTGGAGCCGGGAACGACGAACCCGTTGCCGTGGGACGGCGAGACGAGCGGCGAACTGCAGTGTGCCGGTCCATGGATTACCGGTACGTACTACAACGACGACCGGGCGGGGGAAAGCTTCACCGACGATGGCTGGTTGCGCACGGGCGACGTCGCCACTGTCGATGCGGTCGGACGCATTCGGCTCGTCGACCGTACAAAAGACTTGATCAAGTCGGGTGGCGAGTGGATCTCGTCGGTCGAAATCGAGAACGAACTGATGGGCCACCCCTCCATTCGCGAGGCCGCGGTGATCGGTGTCCCTCATCCGCGGTGGTCGGAGCGGCCGCTGGCCTGCGTCGTGCTCGAAGCCGGCGCCACGATGACAAAGGACGAGGTGATCGACTACATCCGGCCCCGGCTGGCCAAGTGGCAGGTCCCCGATGATGTGGTGTTCATTGACGAGGTTCCCAAGACAAGCGTCGGCAAGTTCTCGAAGAAGACGCTGCGCGACCGATTTGCCGACTACGTGCTCGCCGACTGAGCAGATGCCCGGCGGCCCGCCGATTCGTCGGCGGTCAGCACCCGGCGACTGATGGTCGCGCCGAGCACCGCCAGGGTGGCGGCGATCGCCGCATTCAGCACGATGGCCGTCTTTAGGTTGATCACGTCACGATCGGCGAGGGCGACCATCGCCCCTCCGATGCCGCCCATCGTGGCGAAACCGATCGAGTCCGAGAGGCTGATCTGCGAGCTGACGATGCCGTCGTGCCCCTCGGGGGCGAGCGCTAGCGCCCGGATCGTGGTCGGCCCGAGCAACATGCCCGTTCCGAAGCCAGTGATCGACCACGTGCCGAACGTGACGGCGAGCGGAATGCTCTCCCGCAGGATCGTCATCGATGCGGCGATGCCGATGGCCATGAGGACGAATCCGATTCGAATCAGTTGGGCGTCGTTCAAGCGGCCGCTGGTCCGCCATCTCGCCGCAAGGGCCTGACCGATCGTCCAGGTGACCGCCGCGCCGATGATCACCATTCCCTGGGCGATTGGACCGACGCCGTGAAGGCGGTCGGCGGCCAGCGGCAGGAAACTCTCGACGCCGATGAACGCCATGGTGGCGATCAGGCGAACGCTGAACACGGCCGGCAAGCCCCGAGCCGCCCGGGCCACGCCAGGCGGATAGAGCACGCGCCCGGCGCTGATCGCCATCGCGAACCCACCGAAGGCCAACGGGGCAACGTAGAGCCATCGATCGAGGGTGATCCCCCACAGGGCCGCGCCCAGTCCGCCCGCCAACCTGATCGCGGCGCTCAGCCGCCGTCGCTCGGTGGGCTGAGCGGCGGTGGCCTGGATGGATGCGGCCGGTGTGGATGTGGCCGGATGGTCGTTGAGCTGGTCGAAACCGGTCGCCGCCGGCAATCGGAGAAGCATCGGGGCCACGAACGTGCCGAGCCCCGCAACGATCGGAACGATGCCATAGAACACCCACCGCCAGCCGAATCGCTCGGTGATCCATCCGGCGAGGGCCGGGGCGATGAAACTGGGCAGCACCCAGCCCGCCGACATGACGGCGAAGGCGGTGGCCTGGCGCTCCTCGCGGACACCCCGGCTCACGGCGACGTAGGCGAGCGTGACGAAGCCGCCGACCCCCGAACCCTGCAGGATTCGGCCGAGTACGACCATGCCCATGCCCGGGGCGGCACCCGAAACCAACAGGCCGGCGATGAACACCGCGGCGCAGACGATGAACGGTCGACCCGGGCCGTGCCGGTCGGCGGCTATCGCCGCGGCGACGATGACGATGATGTTGGCCAGCAGGTTCACCGCCACGGTGAGGCCGTAGAGCGAGTCGCCGTGGAACTCGTCGGTGATCGTCGGCAGTGCCGTAATCACGGCGGTGGCCTCGAACGCCCCGATGGTCACGATCGAGAAGACCCCGGATATCAACCACCACTCGGATCGTTGTCGTGCCGCGGGCCCGAAAGCGGTGAGTGGCATGCGGGGGACGGTCAGACGGGCGATCCCGGAGCCACGAGTGGCCACGGGCGATTCCGCTCGACGGCCAGGGCGAGGTCGAGGAGCAACGGTTCGCTGAAGTGGCGGCCGACGACCTGGAGGCCGATCGGCAACCCGTCGAGCGTGCCGGCCGGAATGGAAATCGCCGGGTTGCCGTGCAGGTTGGCGGGGAAGGTCAGCCGGCCATTGTTGCCCGCTCCCGCCTCGACTCCGCCGAATGTCCCGGGGAGCGGTCCCTCGGCATCGAAGGCCACATCGGGGTTGCTGGCGGCGATGACGAGGTCGACGCCGTCGACGGGGTCGAAGAGGGCGGCCATTGCATCGTTGAGTTCCATCCGACGCCGCTCGATGCGAGCGCGGGCCTCGGTGCCGTAGGCCCCGGCCGTGGTCTGCAGCCCAAATCGCATCTCGGGGGTGAGCTGCTCGGCGCAACCGGGCCAGTGTTCGGCCAGCTCGGTCTGGACTTCGAGCATCCCGCTGATCGACCATGCCGCGCCCATCCGCGGCAGGTTGGTATCGACATCGTCGACCCTGATCAGACCGGCATCGGCGATGAGATCGGTTGCGGCAGCTTCGAGCAATTCCCACATGATCGGCGAGACCACCGCCCCACCCCAATCGGCAACGATGGCCACGCGGCGTCCGAAAAGGGCGGCGGCGTGGGAGCCGAGACCGTCCTCCCAGCCACCCGTGTGGGCCAGGCTGAACGGGTCGCGGGCGTCGTGGCCGTTGCAGACATCGAACCATCGGGCCGTATCCCGCACGCTGCGGGCCAAACAGCCGGTGGTGACGGTGTAGTTGCCGATCTGGGTGCGCGGGGCTCTCGGGATGCGACCGAATGTCGCCTTCAGCCCGACAAGCCCGGTGAACCCCGCCGGGATGCGAATCGATCCGCCACCATCCCCGCCCGTCGCGATGGTGCACAGCCCGCCGGCGACGGCCGACGCGCTGCCACCCGATGACCCGCCGGGGGTGCGACCGTGCTGCCATGGGTTGTGCGTCGCCCCATTGAGCACCGTGCGAGTCACGTTGACCCCGCCGAACTCCGACGCCGTCGTCTGGCCGACGAGCACCGCCCCGCCATCGGAGCGCAGGCGGCTGACCATCACCGAGGTGTGGGTAGCGACTCGGTCGGCGAACACGACGCAGGCCTCGGTGTTCGGCCACCCCTCGACATGGTCGAGTTCCTTGACACCGATCGGCACGCCGCCGAACGGCCGGGTGACATCGGCCGTCGCCGCGGCGGCCCGCGCCGCGTCGGTGTCGATCATCGAGAATGCGTTGAGATTGCTGCCCTCGATCGCCGTCAATGTCGCTTCGAGTTCCTCGGCCGGACTGCGCTCCCCTCGTCGGAACGCGTCGACGAGGGAACAGGTATCTGCGAGCCATGGGGTGTCAGCCATCCCGACAGGGTAGATCCGGGTCGTCGTAGCGGGCCGACCGGGCGACCGATGGGGCGGCCCCGTATCGTTGCGGCCAATGGACAGCCGGGCATTCCTGGGGTTGCAGCCCACGCACAATCCGTTTCGATGGGTGCTCGAGGTCGTGCCGACGCTCTGCACGGGGGGTTCGTTCCTCTTCGGTGGTTGTGGGCTCGCGGCGGCGATCGCCGCGTTGGAGGGAGCATCGGGGCGGCAATGCGTGTGGGCGACCGGGCAGTACCTGTCATTTGCCCGACCCGGCGAGTTCGTGGATATCGACGTCACGCTGGCGGTTGAGGGTCACGTCAATGACTCAGGCGCGAGCGGTATGCCACGTCGGCAATCGTGAGATCCTGACCGTCAACGCCGCACTTGGCGACCGTCCGTTCGACCGATCGGGCCAATGGGTGGAGTTCCCCGCCGATGTGCCGCCGCCCGAAGAGTGCATGGCGCGACCGCTGCGCGGCGACCAAGAGGGCACGATCAATGCCCGGTTCGAGCAGAAAATGGTCAAGTGGCGGCACTGGGATCATCTCGAAGGTGTCGGCGACGGCCGCACGCTGATGTGGGCTCGACTGCCCGAGGTGCTCGACGGAGTCGATGCCGCGGCATTGGCGGTGCTCGGTGACTTCGTGCCGATGGGCGTGGGGCAGGCCTTGGGCATTCAAGGTGGGGGAAACAGCCTCGATAACACGCTGCGCCTCGGTCGCCTGGTCCCGACCGAGTGGGTACTGCTCGACATCCGGGTGCATGCCGTCGAACGCGGTTTTGGCCACGGCGAAGTCCATATGTTCGCCGAGGATGGCACATTGATGGCCATCGCCAGCCAGAGTTGCATCGTGCGGTATTGGAAGAATCATCCCGGCTCGGCCGGAACCGAACAAGGAGGCTCGACATGAGCACTGCGTCGTTGCTACCCATCCGTCCGGGTATGACCGTTCCGCTTCCGGGCCCGCTGCACAGCCATCGCGACAAGCTCGCTGAGCTGGTCGAACTGGGCTATACCGACATCTGGTCGGCCGAGGCCGATGCGGCCGACGCCTTCACCCCATTGGCGATGGCCGCGGCGTGGGAGCCGCGACTGCGGCTCGGGACGGCGATCGTTCCGGCGTTCACCCGATCGCCGGCGTTGATGGCCCAGAGCGTCGCGTCGATGGCCGATGCGGCCCCCGGCCGGTTCGCCATCGGCATCGGGTCGTCGAGCAACGTGATCGTCGAGCGTTGGAATGGCGTGCCGTTCGTCGAGCCGTACAAGAAGGTACGTGACATGGTGCGGTTCCTGCGCGACGCACTGAGCGGTGAGAAGGTGGCCAAGAGCTACGACACCTTCGAGGTCAGTGGGTTCCGCCTCGGCATCCGACCGGAGGTGATGCCGTCGATCTTGGTGGCCGGTCTGCGCGAGGGCATGTTGCGCCTCGCCGGACGCGAGGCGGATGGGGCGATCATCAACTGGCTGTCTCCCGAGGACGTCCGCAAGGTCGCCGGGGTGGTCAACGCCCAGGGCGAGGGTAAGGAGATCGTCTGTCGCATCTTCACCTGCCCGAGCGAGAATGCCGAGGCGGTGCGAGCCGCCGCCCGGTTCGCCATCGCCGCCTATCTCAACGTGCCGGTGTACGCCGCGTTTCACGAATGGTTGGGTCGGGGCGAGATGCTCACGCCGATGTGGGATGCCTGGAAGGCGGGCGACCGCAAGGCCGCGCTCGCCGCGATTCCGGATGAATTGGTGGATGATCTGATCGTTCACGGCTCGCCAGAACATTGCCGGGCGAGGATTCAGGCGTACTTCGACAATGGGGTGACGACCAGCAGCCTGGCGATTCTGCCGCTCGACCCGGCCCTGAACCATTGGGAGGCCGTGCGGTCACTTTCACCGTCGGCGGGCTGACCGCCGCGGGTGGCGAGAGGCCGAGCTCAGGCGGCCAGGCGGCGGGCCGGAAGCGTCTCGGGGGACTCGTCGGAGGCGGCCCGACGAAGCTGCTCGTCGATGATGGCCCGAGCGCGGGCGACTTCGGCGAGGCCCAGGCGCCGAGTGCGCTCGTCGAGCCGAAGCCTGACCGGCACCCTCGAGGCGTCGAGCAACTGGAGTTGCTCGGGCTGCGGAGGAAATTCGATCGTTGTCATGTTCTGATCTTGCACGGGGGGTGTGTCACTGTTTCCCAACGTGCCGTGAGAACCGGGTATTCCCTGGTCAGCGACGTTGTGTCGCGGGCCAGGCCGAGATGACTACTTCGCTTTGAGGTCCTGTGAGCGCAGCTCGCGGAGCCGCTCCTGCAGGAACGAGAAGGCCGTGCGTCCTTCGGCGAGGATCACGTCGTCGGCCGGATGCAGAAACAGTGGCATCGACAACCGCGACCGGCGGGCCCCCTCGCCGGTCGGGTTGACGACCCGGTGGGTGGTCGACGGGTAATAGCCGCCGCTGGCCAGCTTGAGCATGTCGCCCGAGTTGATTGCAATCGAACCGAAGTCGCACGGCACGTCGTGCCAGTTGCCATGGACGTCGCGCACCTGGAGGCCTGGTTCGTTGGAAGCCGGCAACACGGTGAGCAGGTTGATGTCCTCGTGGGCCGCGGCCCGCAATGCCCCGGCCGGTTCGTCGCCCCGAAGCGGCGGATACCGCAAGATCCTCAGCAGCGTGCGGCTCGAGCCGTCCATCATCGATGACAGCGGCTGCGAGAACGTCACTCGATCGGGGGTGTGCTCCTCGACCCAATCGAGCAGGGTCATCGCCACGCCCGTAGCGAGGTCGCGATAGCGCATTGCCGCGTCGCTGACCATCGCCGGATACTGCCCCCACGGGTACGCGTGGAAGAACTCCTTGATGTCCTTGATGGTGTTGCCCTTGGCCGTCTCGGAAACCTCCGGGCCGAAGTATCCGTCCTGGTTGTCGGGGGTGTATCGGTAGTCGTACTTGGTGGGGGAGTCGAAGAACGCCAACCATTCGCATAGATCTCCTCGATCAGCGACTGGGGGAGCGGGTGGTTGACGATCACCCCGAACCCGGTCTCGCGCAGCGAGCGGGCGAACTGTTCGGGGGCATCGGGGGACTGGAAATCGACGACGGCGACCTGCATGCTCCCATCGTGCCACGGCTCAGGCCCGGAATGCGCCTGGTCGTCAGACTCGCTTCGGACCGGTGGGCGGGACGGGGCGCTTGCGCCGGTGCACAAGGAGATGGCATGGTCCGTGGCGTGTTGAGCGCGCCAGACCGTCAGACCGTTGCCGACCAACTCTGGGAGGCCGAGGCCACCAGGGTGGCCATCCCTCCGTTGACCGAGACCTGGGCCGACATCGACGTCGTCGACTCGTACGAGATCCAACTCGCCAACATCGCCCGCCACAGCGCAACGGTGCGGTGATCCGGGGGCACAAGGTAGGGCTGTCGGCCAAGGCGATGCAGCAGATGCTCGGCGTGCACGAGCCCGACTACGGCCACCTGCTCGACCACATGTTCGTCACCGAGAACGAGTCGTCCCGATGTCGCGGTTCATCCGCCGCGGGCCGAGATCGAGGTGGCCTTCGTGCTCGGCAAGCCCCTCGCCGGGCCCGGAGTGACGGTGGCCGACGTGATTCGGGCGACCGACTACATCCTGCCGTCGATCGAGATCGTTGATTCGCGGGTCGCCGATTGGAAGATCAAGATCGCCGACACCATCGCCGACAACGCCTCTTCGGCGGCGGTCATCCTCGGTGGTCGCCCAACCCGGTTGACCGATGTCGACCCCGCCTTGATCGGCGCGTTGCTTCGCAAGAACGGCGAGACTGTGGAAACCGGCTGCTCAGGGGCGGTGTTGGGCAACCCGGTCAACGCCGTGGCCTGGCTCGCCAACAAGGTCGCTGCGTTCGGAGTCACCCTTGAGCCGGGTCACGTGATTATGCCCGGCTCGTGCACCCGCATGGTGCCGATCGCCGCGGGCGATGTGATCCGCGCCGACTTCGACGGCCTCGGCCACGTCACCGCCACGTTCCGCTGACGATCTCGGCGCGAACGAGAATGTCGGACCGAGTTCTCGGTCCATAGCCTCACTGACCAGGGAGAATGTGCAATGGGAAACATCTTTGACCTCACAGGACGCTGTGCGTTGGTCACCGGCGGCGGCCGCGGTCTCGGTCGGGCGATTGCCGTCGGATTGGCCGAGCACGGCGCGGACGTGGCGGTCACCAGTCGCACTCGAGCCGAGTTGGACGAGACAGCCGAAGCGGTGCGGGCGGCCGGGCGACGGTGTCTGGTGGTGCCCGGTGATGCCGCGGTCGAAGACCGACGTTGAAGCGGTCGTTCACGAGGTCGATGCGCAATGGGGGAGGCTCGACATCCTCGTCAACAACGCCGGTGTCGATGCCGCCGCGCCGGCGATCGAATACTCCGAGGACGACTGGGACTTCGTGATGGACATCAACCTCAAGGGGTACTTCCTGTTCGCTCAGGCCGCCGCCAAGGTGATGATCGCTCGCGGCAACGGGGGAGCGATCGCCAACAACTCCTCGATCTGCAGCCGGACCGCGGTGAAGAACATCTCGGCGTACAACGCCTCGAAGGGTGGGGTCAACATGCTCACCAAGTCGCTCGCGCTCGAATGGGCCCCGCACGACATTCGGGTCAACGCCTTCGCTCCGGCCTACATGGAGGTGTTCATGCCAGGGGCCGCCTCACAACACGATGAGGCCAAGGAGCAGGCGATTCGCGACCTCACGCCATTGGCCCGGCGAGGCAAGGCCTCCGAACTGGTCGGCCCGGTGGTCTTCTTGTGCTCCGATGCATCGTCGTATGTGACCGGCGAGGTGCTGATGGTCGACGGCGGCTGGACGATCCGCTAGCAGCACCCGCTCCGCTCAGGGCAACATAGGCCCTCGGCCATCGACGCGTTGGAAACGCCTACGGGACGCGCGTGGCTTGTGGCTAGGCGTCGAGTAGGCCGTTGAGGACGAATTCGATGCGCCGGTTGGCGGTCTGACCGATGGGGGTGTCGTTGTTGGCGACCGGGTCGGACTCGCCGCGCCCTTCGGCGACGATGCGGGCCGGGTCGACGCCTTTGCTCGCCATGTAACGCACGGCCGTTTCGGCGCGTTGGATAGAGAGCGCCATGTTGGTGGCGTCATCTCCCAACGAGTCGGTGTGCCCGATGATCGTCATCTTCACCTGCGGGAAGAAGCTCATGAAGGCGGTGGCCAAATCGAGCGTCTGCTGGAACTCGGCACCCACCCTTGCGCTGCCCGGAGCGAACAGCACCCCGGACGGGACGTACACAATGCCCGTGGGATTCGGGCCACCGGCGACCACGACGAAATTGTCCTCGACGGGTACGACCGCTTCGAACTTCGACGTGACGCGGTCGGCCGCATCGGCGCTGGCGACGGTGCCAAAGTTGTACATCGTGCCGTTGGCGAACACCGAGTAGTTGGCCGGGAGTTCGGCGGCCGTCAGCACCCCGTTGAGCAGCGCTGGGACGGTTGCCGGCGCAATGGCCGCCGTGTTGCCGCGCGTCGACGTCGGTTCGTCGGTGGCGGTCGTCGTCGGTTCGTCGGTCGTGGTTGTGGCAGACGGCGAGGTCGTGGCCGACGCGTCCGCGGAAGCCGGCGCGGTGGTCCCGGAGGTGCGATCAGCCGCGGTAGTCGTCTCTGTCTCCGAGACGGTCACCGGGATCGGACTCGCTTCAGCGGGAGCATTCGACGCGGTGGTCGTCGATGCGCTAGGTGCTGCCGAGGGAGCGCTGTCGGTGGGTGAAGTCGAACCCGTCGATGTGGTCGGGGAATCACTCCGGCTGCCGATGAGATCACGCGCCGCCGCCGATGACCAGCACCGCAACCGCGGCCGCCGCGCCGCGCCGGTTGCGACGGCCGTTGGACTCGGGTATCGGCGCTTGTGCCGTCGCCCGAGCCTTGGCGAGGAGATCTTCGGCGAGCAGATTCGTATTTGATGGCTCAATAGGCACGATACTGTACGATACCGGATTGCCACGTTCCGAGTACGTTGAACGCAAGGTGCGGCAGATGTCACAAATCTGGCACCTTAAAAGTAGCCGATTCATCACTCTTTGATGTTTGACGAACTCATTTGGTGTCTGTGCCGCTCGCGTGGCCGGTACCCGCGTACGCCCGCGAATTCTGTCTCGGACGCACTGTTCGGCACGTCTGGATCATCAGCAACGGGCCAATCGCCTGGGGATCATTGGAGACTCGGGGTGGGCGGACGGGAGATGTTCCGGCGAGCGGACCGGGAGTGCAGGCGGCGGACCGGTTGATGCGTCATGATCTAGCTGTTTCATGAGCAGCGAGGGGATCTGGTGAACAAGATCACTGCTGCGATCGTCGGGCCGGGCAACATCGGCACCGACCTGATGTACAAGTTGCTGCGCTCGTCGGTCATCGAGCCGCGCTACATGGTCGGCGTCGACCCGTCCTCGGAGGGTCTGCAAGCTGGCGACCGCGGCCGGGCTCGAAGCGTCGCAGCGAAGGCGTCGACTGGCTGCTGTCGCGTGACGAGCTGCCGGGCATCGTGTTCGAGGCGACGTCGGCGTACGTCCACGTGCGCAACGCGCCTCGCTATCGCGAGGCCGGCATCCACGCCGTCGATCTCACCCCTGCGGCCCGTGGGCCGTACGTGATCCCGCCGGTCAACCTCACCGAGCACTTCGAGCGAGATGAACGTCAACATGGTCACCTGCGGCGGCCAGGCGACGATCCCGATGGTGTACGCCGTGTCGCGCGTCGTGCCGGTCGACTACGCCGAGATCGTCGCCACCGTCGCGTCGGCGTCGGCCGGCCCCGGCACCCGG
Source organism: uncultured Actinomycetes bacterium (assembly GCA_963847945.1). Lineage (GTDB taxonomy): Bacteria > Actinomycetota > Acidimicrobiia > Acidimicrobiales > Ilumatobacteraceae > JANMJD01. The sequence continues at coordinate 226,789 of CAWKBX010000015.1, read as the reverse complement.
GCCGAACATCGACGAGTTCACCCGCACCACGTCGGCCGCCGTGATGCAGCTCGGCGGCGCCACCCGCGGCAAGGCGATCATCATCCTCAACCCGGCCGATCCGCCGCTGATCATGCGCGACACGATCTACTGCTCGCTGCCCGCCGATGCCGACCACGACAAGATCGCCCAATCGATCCACGACATGGTCGCCGAGGTGCAGACCTACGTGCCCGGCTACCGCCTGCGGGGTGAGCCGCAGTTCGACACGATGGACGACGGCACCGGCCGCGTCGCCACCTTCATCGAGGTCGAAGGCGCCGGCGACTACCTGCCGCCGTACTCCGGCAACCTCGACATCATGACCGCCGCCGCCGCCAAGGTCGGCGACGAAATCGCCCGCCGACTGCTCGAGAGAAGTGAACTGCATGCCGTACTCAGACTGACCTCGACATCCGGGTCACCGACACGTGCTTGCGCGACGGTTCGCACGCCAAGCGCCACCAGTTCGAGGAGCACCATGTGCGCTCGATCGTCGCCGCGCTCGATGACGCCGGCATGCCGGTGATCGAGGTCACCCACGGCGACGGCCTCGGCGGCTCGTCGTTCAACTACGGCTTCTCCCGCACCGACGAGCGGCTGCTGATGAAGGCCGCGGTCGAGACGGCAACCAACGCCAAGATCGCCGGTCTGATGCTGCCGGGCCTCGGCACCAAGGACGACATCCGCGCCGCGGCCGACCTCGGCGTGTCGATCGTCCGGATCGCCACCCACTGCACCGAGGCCGACGTCGCCATCCAGCACTTCGAGCTGGCCCGGGAGCTGGGCATGGAGACGGTCGGCTTCCTGATGATGGCCCACAGCCAGCCGCCGGAGCTGATCGCCAAGCAGGCCCGGATCATGGTCGACGCCGGCTGCCAGTGCCCGTACGTCGTCGACTCCGCCGGGGCGATGATCCTCGAAGACGTCACCGACCGGGTGGAGGCGGTGGTCGCCGAGGTCGGCAACGACGCGATGGTCGGCTTCCACGGCCACGAGAACCTCGGCCTGTCGGTGGCCAACTCGATCTGCGCCGTGCGCGCCGGCGCCAAGCAGATCGACGGTTCGACCCGGGCGTTCGGCGCCGGGGCCGGCAACACGCCGCTCGAGGTGTTCGCCGCGGTCGCCGAGCGCCAGGGCATCCGCACCGGGCTCGACGTGCTCAAGATGATCGACGTCGCCGAAGACGTCGTGCGCCCGGTGATGGACGGCGAGTGCGTGAAGGACCGCCTGGCCGTCATCATGGGCTACGCCGGGGTGTACTCGTCGTTCCTCAAGCACGCCTACCGGGCCGCCGAGCGCTACGGCGTGAGCGGGCGCCGACATCCTGCTGGAGTGCGGCCGCCAGAAGCTGGTCGGCGGCCAGGAAGACCAGATCATCCAGATCGCCGCGACGATGGCCGGAGCCAAGTCATGACCCAGACCACCGACATCGTCAACGCCGGTACCGACTTCTTGGGGTCGGCCCGGGCCGAACCGCACGGCCGCCGGACGCTTCTCGGAGATCCGCCCCGATCTGAACCTCGATGACGCCTACGCGATCCAGACAGAGCTCGGTCGCTCGCCGCATGCGCCCAGGGCGAGACGGTCATCGGCGCCAAGCTCGGGCTCACCTCGCGGGCCAAGCAGGTGCAGATGAACGTGGCCGAGCCGGTCTACGGGCAGCTCTATTCGGGCTGTGTGCACCCGGCGGATGCGCCGATCGTCGTGTCGGAGCTGATCCACCCCCGCGTCGAGCCCGAGATCGTGTTCGTGATGGGCCAGGACGTCCGCGGCCCGGGCGTCACCGGCTCCGACGTCCTCGCCGCCACCCGCGGGGTCAGCTGCGGGTTGGAGATCATCGACTCGCGCTATGCCGACTTCTCGTTCACCGCCGCCGATGTGGTCGCCGACAACACCTCTGAGGCCCGGATCGTCCTCGGGCCGTCACTGGTGCCGGCCGATCACTCGATCTGGCGCTCGTCGGACTGCTGCTCGAGGTCGACGGCGACATCGTCGCCACGGCCGCCGGCGCGGCCTCCATGGGCCACCCGGCCGAGGCGGTGGCGATGCTCGCCAACTTGCTCGCCGCCCGTGGCGACTACATCGAGGCGGGCTGGATCATCTTCTCCGGTGGGCTGACGGCGGCGGTGCCGCTGAACCCCGGGACCTCGATCCGCGCCACCTTCGGCCACCTCGGCTCGGTCGGCGTGCGGGGGATCTGACGCGCCACCTGCTGCTCGACTTCGGCGGAGTCCTGCTCAAGACCAATTTCGAACTCAACGATGTCGCCGAACGATCATTAGGCCTGACCGCCGGGACATTGGCCGGCTGGCGCGGTCCATTCGATCCGACGGCCGATCCCGAGTGGCAGCGGTTCCTCGCCGGCGAGCTCACTGAGCGGGGCTACTGGGTCGTCCAGGCGGCAAAGTACGGCCTCGACATCACCGGTCTGATGCGCCACTTCTTCGAGCCGAGTGGCGACCACCTGATTCGCACCGAGATGTGGGATCTGGTCCGCGAATGGAAGGCCGCGGGGCGCAAGGTCGGGATTCTGACCAACGACATGACGGCGTTCCACGGCCCCGAGTGGCAGGAGGGTATCACGGTGCTGCGCGAGGTCGATGTGATCGCCGATTGCTCGTTCCGAGCGCTCAAGCCCGATCCCAGCTCCTACCAGTACGGGCTCGACACGCTCGGGGTGACCCGTGACGATGTCGTTTTCGTTGATGATCTGTTCGTCAATGCCCAGGGGGCCGTCGACGCGGGGCTCGTCACGGTTCGCTTCGATCCCACCAGCGTTGCCGACTCGATCGCCGAGATCCGCCGGGCCTGCGCCGCCTGAGAATGCGTCTCGGTAGCCGAATCAGCCGCTGACAGCAACGTCGAGGGCGTACAGCGAGGTCGTCGCCGTCATGAACAGGGTTCGGCGGCCGGGTCCACCGAAGGTGAGATTCGCGCACGTCTCGGGGAGGCGGACCGTCCCGAGCAGGGTGCCGTCGGGGTCGTAGCAATGCACGCCGAGGTGACCGCTGGCCCAGACGCGGCCATCGCAGTCGACGCGGAAACCGTCGAACGCCCCGACCGGGCAAGTGGCGAAGATCTCGCCGCCCCCGGTGACCACACCGACCGCCAGATCGACGTCGTAGCGGCGAATGTGGCGCGGTCCGTCGATGACATGGCTGACCCCGGTGTCGGCGACGTACAGCGACTGCTCGTCGACCGAGAAGGCCAGCCCGTTGGGACGGACCATGTCGGTGATCTGGGCCGTGACCCCGCCCGTCGTCGGGTCGATGCGGTAGACGTTGCTCGAGCCGATCTCGGACTCAGCCGGGTAGCCCTCGTCGAAACTGTCGATGCCGTAGGTCGGGTCGGTGAACCAGATCGAGCGGTCTGAGGCGACGACCACGTCGTTGGGGCTGTTGAACCGGTGACCCTCGAAGCGATCAGCGAGCACCGTGCGCGAACCGTCGGACTCGAAGCGCACGACCAACCGGGTGCCGTGCTCGCACGCCACGACCCGTCCGTCGCGATCGAGGGTGTGGCCGTTGTTGAAGTTCGCCGGTTGCATTTCGAGTTCGACGACCTCGCCGGCAACGTCATAACGCAGCAAGCGATTCCGGCGCACGTCGCTCCACAGCACGACATTGCGCTCGGGTACATAGACGGGACCCTCGGCCCACAGCCCACCATCGTGCAGGTGGCGTAACCCGGCCCCCGCGATGATCAGCGGCAGGAACCGCTCGTCGTGGATCTGATACTCGGCCGGGATGGTCTTGCGGGTCACGGCACCTATCATGCCAACTCCGCAGCCCGGGCCAGGTTGCTCAGTGACGTCGCAGCCACTCCGCGGCGATCTCGGGGCCTAGTTGTTCGAGTTGCGCGGCCTTGAATGCCTCGCGCATCTTGGCCTTCGGGTGCATGTAGCCGGCCCCGACGATGATCTCGCCCCGGCCGGCGGCGATGTAACGCGAGATCCGCTGGCCATGGGGGGAGAGGCGCCGCCACTGCTCATAGGGCATCGAGCGCACCACTGCCTCGCTGCGGAACCACGGAGCGAAGTATTCGATGTTGGGGAATGCTCGCACCTCGCGCGACAGATTCGGCGTGCCGCCATGCCAGCAGCGCACATCGCGGAATACGGCCGATCCGGCGGGCGCCGGGCAGAGGGTGGAGAACTTCATCCAATCGGGCTCGTCGAGCAGGTTTGGGATCGGCTGGCGGGAGTTCTGGGTGCCCGGGATCTGGCGGATTGGGCCGTTCTCCGCGGTCAGATCGGTCACCGTGAAGTTGATCGTGACCGCCGGAACGGGCAGGTCACGAGTGGTGATCCGCCCGGACGGGTCGTAGGGTTCTGCCCACGTGTTGTCGGAATGCAAGCCCTGGTACTCGATCGCTCCGGGCAGGGCGACGTCGCCCCCGCCGCCGTAACAGATGTAGTTGGGCGAGCCGAAGATCGCACTGAGAATCGGTGTCGTCGTCGGCAGGTCGATCAGATTCACCCACTCGTCGACGTGCATCATGTGCCTCGTCGCCGAGCTCGATCCGAACGAGTACCGGTGCGGCAAACCGCCGGCCCCACCGCCGACGGAACACTCCGGATCGACGGCGATGATCTCGGCGACGGCCTGGTCGGTGGCGGCCTTCAGCGCGGCCAACTGCTCGGGGTCGAGTGCATCGCGTACGACGACGAAGCCGTCGCGGTAGAACACCTCGACGGCGCGTTCGATCTCGTCGGGGGCGACGATGTCGAGCCCCTTGATGCCGTTGTGCTGCTGCAGAGTCTGGCGATACGCCACGACATGCGGATCGTCGTAGGCGCGAGTCCACGCGGCGCAATGCGGATCGCCGGCGGCCAGGTTGCGATGTTCCGGCGTGGTCTCCAGGTCGTTGTCGGGGGTGTCGAGACCGAGTGGGTTGCTGTTGTTCTTGTTGAGCATCCGTGGGCGACTGGCGAATCCGTTGGGTGGGACCGACGCGTGCCATCCCACGTGTCCGCGTCCAGCGGTAGCCGTTGGCTCATGCATGGTCGAGGCTTGATCGTCGATCAGGACGAGACACGCGGCAACGGCAACTCATGGGTGGAGATTAGTTGGTTGGGGGAACGTAGCCTTGGCCGATGGGCGCGGAAGGCCAGCTCGATCGGGCAGCAGCGGAGCGAGTGCTGCGGCGCGCCGGCGCGATGGTTCCGATGGCCGCGGCACATGACGACGGCTTGACCGATTCGTTGATCGTCGAGGCGGCCGCCGAAGTCGGGATTCCGGCTGAAATCACCCAGCGCGCCATCGCCTATGAACGTCTCGGACCGCCCGCTCCGGCTTGCCGTGCCGATCGCCTGGCGGGACCGGCCATTGTCGAAGTCGAGCGAGAGGTGCCCGGCGACGGTGCACATTCGATCGCCAACGTCGATACCTGGTTGGTCACGGCTCATCATCTACGCCGCGACCGTCAACTCGTCAACGGCGGCGAATGGCGTCGACGAACCGACCTGGCCGGTCGCATGCAGCGTTCGGTGAGATCGGTGACCGGCGACGGCGGCCTGAGCAAGACCCGCGTCGTCGCCGCTCGCAGCGCAGATCTGCCCAACGGACGCAGCGTTGTGCGGTTGGCGGTTGATCGTCGAAGCGCCCGCGCCACGTCGCTGGCCGCCGGCGGTGCGATCGCCGTCGTGGGTGTCGCCGGAGCGACCGTGGTTGCGGCGGTACTGGCTCCGGTGGCGGCGGTCGCAGGCCCCGTGGCGATCTTCGTGGGCGGGGTCGTGTCGCAGAAGGGCCGTCGGGATGCCGAACGCGACCGCCGGGAACTCGAACGGCTCGCCGATGCTCTCGAACGCGAGGAGCAGCCGCGGCTGCTGCGCGACGACATCAAGGCAAGAATTCGCCGTCCTCGCTGAGTGTGCTGCAAATCGGCATCGATATCACCTAAAGTCGTCGAATGGTGGATGGGTTTGTCGTAGCGAGCAGGCCGCCGTCGCTGATCGGGCGGCTCGTGCCAGTCGGCTTGTTCGGGGCGCTCGCTGCCGGGACATTGTCGGCGTTCATGCGGACGGCGACGGGCGGATTCACCTATCCGAGTGGTTGGTCGAAGCAGTCGATCTATGACGCCACGATGTTGGTGCCGATCGTCGTGCTGGCCATGAGTGCCGTCATCCTGGCGATCAATCGCTCCACGATGGCCCACCGGGCGGCTTCGGTTGTCGGGTTTGTCGCGTCGGTGCAGATCGCCGGTACGGGTGCGGTTGCCTACCGGAGATGGTTGACGTCGAGCGGGTTCACCGCGGAACCCGAGAACTTCCGCACGATGCGCGGCCTCGCCGCTTCGTTGGTCATCGGTGGTGTGGCCTGCGCAGGCGCCGCAGTGATGACGCTTTGGGGTGATCGATCGAGTTATTCGCCGCCTGCTCGCAACCTGGTCGTCGGAGCGTTCGGTGCGACCGTCGTGGCGATCGCGGTACCGCTGGCGATGGGCTACGACCCCGGTTCGGGTCGGGCGACGGCGATGGGTGCTCACGCCCTGATGTACGGCGTCCCGTGGGCGCTCGGGCTCCTGGTCTCGGTGTGGTCCGACGCGGGGAACCGACGTGATCGGCCTCGGGGCGACGCTGCTGAGCGTGCTCGTCGTGACCGCGGACTCCGACGTGATGATCCCGGCACCATCGGCGGCCACCGGCGGGCTTATCACCGCCGCGGTGCTGGTGCTGATCATGCTGCTGATCCGTCGACCGGCGCACCGCTCGGCGCCGCTGCCGGCAACCTGAGCACCGCCGAGTCAATTCTTGTGCAGCGCCTCGTTGAGGCTGCCCCAACTGGTGCCCCGCGGCCGGACGACGACCTTGCCCGACTGGCCGTCGCGGATGAACATCAGGCTGCTCCGTCCCGAGAGCTCCCGGGCTTTGACCACCACCCCGTCGGGGGTGAGTACCGGGGTCGAAGCGGTGACGTACAGGCCGGCTTCGACCACGCAATCGTCGCCGAGGCTGATGCCGATGCCGGCGTTCGCCCCGAGCAGGCAGCGTTCGCCGATCGTGATCTGCTCGATACCGCCGCCTGACAGCGTGCCCTGAATCGAGCTCCCCCCGCCGATGTCTGATCCGTTGCCGACGATGACGCCCTGGCTGATTCGACCCTCGACCATCGAGGTGCCCAGCGTGCCGGCGTTGAAGTTGCAGAATCCTTCGTGCATCACGGTCGTACCTGGCGCGAGGTGGGCTCCGAGACGAACCCGGTCGGCATCGGCGATGCGTACGCCCGACGGAATCACGTAGTCGGTCATCCGAGGGAACTTGTCGAGTCCGTGCACCGTGAGGACCTCGCCGCGGCGGCGAGCCAACAGGCGAGCATCCTCGATGAAGTCGGGGTGGATCGGCCCGAGGTTCGTCCAGGCGACATTGGCCAGCTTGCCGAATGCCCCGTCGAGGTTCAACGAACGCGGCAGCGCACGGCGATGCGACAACAGATGAAGCCGCAGGTAGACGTCGGATGCATCGGCGGGGGCATTGGCGGTGTCGATCACGAGCGAGACAACTTCGATGGTGACGTTGCGCCGGTCATCCCCGGTCGGGACCCCGGCGACTGCGCTGGTGTGCTCCGTCGGGACGGCGTCACCCCAGCCGAGGTGGCGGTACCACGTGTCGAGCATTGTCCCGTCGGCGGCGATGGTGGCAAGTCCGATTCCCCAGGCTGCTGGCATAGTCGATTTCCTCGTGGTGTTGGTGAACTTGGTCGACTTTCTGCACTCCCAGTGCAGAAAGTGAACCAAGAACGAGACGAAAGGTGGTCTAGAAGGATTCCGGGCGCAGCGTCGGGAAGAGGATGACTTCCTTGATCGACGGCGTACCGGCGAGCAACATGGCGACCCGGTCCATGCCAACCCCGAGTCCGCCGGTGGGCGGCATGCCGTACTCGAGGGCCCGCAGGTAGTCCTCGTCGACCGAGCCGGCCTCGACGTTGCCCGCATCCTTGGACCGCTGCTCATCCTCGAACCGCGCCCGCTGCTCGCGAGGGTCGTTCAGCTCGGAGTAGCCGTTTGCGATCTCGCGGCGGCCGGCGAACAGTTCGAATCGTTCGGTGAGGTACGGGTCGTTGCGGTCGACGCGGGCAAGCGGTGAGATCTCCACCGGGTGACCGGTGACGAAAGTGGGGGTGAGCAGCGCTGATTCGGCGGTGGCCTCGAACAGCTCCTCGATGATCTTGCCGGTTCCCCACCGGGGAAGGACTTTGATGCCGTGCTCGGCTGCCAACGATCGGGCGGCATCCAACGGCATCGACGGGTGCACGTCGACGCCGATCGCTTCCGCGACCAGGTCGATCATCCGCGCCTTGCGGAAGGGCACGGCGAGGTCGACCGGCGAACCCTCGATGTCGACGACCGTGGTTCCGTTGGCGTCGATCGCCGCGGTACGGATCAACTCCTCGGTGACCCACATCACCTCGGTGTAGTCGGCGAATGCCCAGTAGAGCTCCATCATCGTGAACTCGGGGTTGTGACGCGTCGAGATGCCCTCGTTGCGGAAGATTCGCCCGATCTCGTAGACCCGCTCCATCCCACCGACGATCAGCCGCTTGAGGTGGAGTTCCAAGGCGATGCGGAGGTACAGCTGCATGTCGAGGGTGTTGTGGTGGGTGACGAACGGCCGAGCGTGGGCGCCACCGGCCTCGACATGGAGCACCGGGGTCTCCACCTCGATGAATCCGAGGCCGTGCAGGGTGCGGCGGAACGAGGCGATCATCTCGTGACGCACCTCGAACGCCCGGCGAGCCTCGGCGTTGACGATCAGGTCGGCGTACCGCTGACGGAACCGGGTATCGGTGTCGGTGAGCCCCTTCCACTTGTCGGGCAGTGGTCGTACGGTCTTGGCGAGCAGCTCGAACGAGGTGACTCGTACCGACAGCTCACCGGTCTTGGTCGCCATGACCCGGCCCTGTGCTCCGATCCAGTCTCCCAAGTCGAGCCGGTCGAACGCAGCAAACGCCTCGTCGCCGATTACCGACTTCGAGACGAACAGCTGGATCTCGCCCGAACGATCGCGCATGGTGGCGAACTTCAGCTTGCCTTGCCCGCGGATCAGCATCGCCCGCCCGGCGACCGCCACCTCGACGTCGGTCTCGGTGCCGGGCTCGATTTCCGCATGGTTGGCGCGGAGTTCGGCGAGGGTGTGGGAGCGATCGAACCGGTAGGGATATGGGTTCTCGCCGGCGTCGCGTTGAGCGTCGATCTTGGCGAATCGCTTGGCCCGCTCGGCGGCAAGGCCACTGCCCGAGAGCAGTTCCTCGTTGCTCTCGTCGGCCGTTTCACCCGGGGTCGTCTGGTCGTCGCTCACGAGTGGAACACGCTATCGAGTGGCCTGCCGACCTGCCTCGATGATTTGGCCCCCGCCGCGCCTTCGCGTCGATTGTCAAGAGCCACTACGGTGAACGGCATGCATTTTCGTGTCGCGCTCGTTGGCGCGCTCGTGGTCCTGGGCGGGACCTCGGCCTCCGCGGCCATCACCCCTGATCTGGTCGAACCCGGTACGGTCAGCGTTCCTGCCGCTCGTGACCGGGGTGTTCTCGATGTCATCTCCGTCGGTCAACTGTCGGAACTGAGCCCCTCGGTCGAGCGGGCCGCCGCACGCGCCGCGTCGTCGGCCGGCGGTGTGGCGGTGCCGGGTCGGTCGGCGATGATCCCGATGACGCGGATCACCCGTGGCACGGCCGCCGTCCAAACCGCCCCGGCCGGGTTCTTCATTCCGATGGGCTTCACGGTGCTCGCCCCCGAGGCCGCGGTGCGCTTGATGTCGCCCGAAACGTCCGCGGCGATCGCCGCCGGCCAGGTCGTGCTCGGGGCGACGTCGGCTGCGTTGCGGGGGGCCGTCGTCGGCGATGTAATGGAACTCGAAGCGGCGAGCGGGTCCCTGATCGGTTTGACCATCGGGCACGTGGCGGCTGACGACGAAATCGGCGGCGCGGAAGTGGTTGTCTCCCCGGCGACGGCCGACCGATTGGGGTTGACGGCGGTCACTCGCTCGATCATCTGGGGGTTCCGCTCGCGCACCGAGGTCGATGCCGCGCTCGAGGGCCGAAGGGCTGGCACCGCCGAACACGCGAATCTCGCGCTCGTGGGACCCTCCGAGCCCCGACTCGGTGATCAGCCTCTCGCAGACCAAGAAGCTGCTCGGTGAGTTCGCCTTCCGGCCGACCGGCACCGATGCGGTCGATCTTGCGGGTGGCTGGTCTGACGTGAACATCCACCCCCGGGTCACCTTCAAGGACATCGGCGTGCGCGCCGCCTGTCACAACGTCGTCCACCCGGCGATCCAAGGGGCGCTGTCGGAGGTCGCCGCGGCCGGCCTCGGGGGCCTGGTCAACGTGGCCAACACCAACGCCGTCGGCGGCTGCTTCAATCCCCGCTACAACCGGGTGACCGGCAACCTCGGGTTTCTCTCGCGGCACTCGTGGGGGCAGGCGTTCGACATGAACATCTCGGAAAACCCCCAGGGTGCGACCCCGAGACTCGACTGTCGCATCGTGCGAATCTTCCGCAAGTGGGGCTTCGCCTGGGGTGGCAACTTCATCTCGAAGGACGGCCAACATTTCGAGTGGGTCGGCGAACCCCGCGATCAACTGCTCTTCCCGTCGACCTACTGCCCGAACCCCGGTTCTCCCGCACCGCTTCCGGCGTCGGCGCGTCGGCTCAGCACCGTTGCTGTCACCTCGACGGCGAGGCTGTTCGCACAGGACGGTTTCGCCGCCGAGGGCTAGGGTCCGGTGTGCATCAGCATCGCCGCGATCTGCTCGCCGATGACGATGGCCGGAAGGTTGGTGTTGGCCCGCGGGATCTGGGGCATCAGCGAGGCATCGGCGATGACCACGTGATCGAGTCCGTACACCCGGCCGCGGGCATCGCAGACCGCGAGGTTGTCGGTGCCCATCTGGCAGGTTCCCACCGGGTGGTAGTAATGCAACACCCGTCGGCGGATGGCCGCGTCAGTTGAGACGTCGGCGAGTCGGCGGCCGAGCAACGGGGCGATCAGCGGATGGTCGAGGATCTCGTCGGCCATCGCCAAGCCGTCGCGCAACACGTTGATGTCATGGTCGTCGGGGTCGGTGAGATAGCCGTGGTCGATCCGCGGGGCGACCGTCGGGTCAGCGCAGACGATGTCGAGGCGACCGCGACTTCGTGGTGTCACACAGGCCACTTCCACGAGCACGCGTCCGCCGACGAGTGCGGTTTGCGTGGAGACGCCGATGGGGAAAACATGCAGGTCAAAGATGCCATCGGTGGCTTGTGACGATACCGCCTTACCCAAGGTCTGCTCCTCGGGGAGGAACCCGGTGGCCATCGCGTCGGCGAACTCGGCGGCCAACTCGCGGCCGATCTCGCGGTCGGTGTGCACCATCGGGTGATCGTGCAGATTGCCGCCGACCCCCGGCAGATCGACCACCGTCGTGACCCCGGCGGCGCGCAGGCGGGCAGGGTCGCCGACGCCGGAACGTTGCAGAATCGCCGGCGTGCCGTAGACCCCGGCCGACAACACCACCGTCCCGGCGGTCAGGGCGAACGACTCGCGGTGGCGGTGGGCGTGGATGGTCGCACCGTTCGAGTGATCGACAATCCGGTCCACGAGAACTTCGTCGATGATCCGCAGATTGGGGAGATCGCGAACCGGATCGAGATACGCGAACGCGGTGTTCCAGCGCACGCCGTCGGTCGTCACGTTGACCGACTCGAGGCCGAAGGAAGTGTTCGCGTCGAGGTCGCACAGATCGGACGCCATCGTCCAGCCGAGAGCACCTGCGACGTCGAGGCAGCGCGCATGGAATGCCCGAGCCTCGGCGCGGTCGTACGTTCGCACTTGCATCCGCTCGATCACCCGGGCAAATGCTGGTCGCAACTCGTCGGTCGACCACCCGGTCAGCCCCCATGCGTCGTAGTCCTGCCGGTGGCCGACGGCGGCGATTGCTCCGTTGTGGGCTGAGCACCCACCGATCACTCGGGCCCGTTCGAACGTCCACGGTTCCCGCCCGGCGACCGGTCCCGACGTGTAGTTCCAATCGTGGGTGGTGGCGAGCATCCGTGCATCCAAGAGCTCAGCCGGCCATCGGCCGCTCGTCGATGGGCCATAGTCGGGGCCGGCCTCGAGCAGGATGACCTCTCGACCGGCGGCGGCGAGTAAGCCGGCGAGGGCAGCCCCAGATGACCCTCCGCCGACGACGACAACGTCTGCTGCGACATTCATGAACCCGACCGTAGCCCTGTTGACCGCGGCCCGATCGCTAGAGTCGCAGCGTGAAAGTCGTCGCGCCATGACCGTTCGCTTTGTGATCATCGGCGGTGGTCCGGCTGGGAACACCGCGGCGACCCATGCGGCCCGCCTCGGGGCCGAGGTGACGGTGATCGAGCGTGATGTCATCGGCGGTGCGGCCCACCTGTGGGACTGCATCCCGTCGAAAACGATGATCGCCACAGGTGGGGCGATGAGCTTCACCCGCCGGTTACAGGGGATGGGTCTCGAGGAGCAGGACGCCGAGATCGATCGCGAGGCCCTCGTCACCCGCATCGAGAGCATCAAGTCGCGGATGCAGGCAACGATCACCGATCTGCTCGACAGCCAGGGCGTTCGGATGCTGCACGGGGTGGCGCAGTTCCTCGGTCCGAAGCAGATTCAGGTGACGACGGCGACCGGGGTGCAGGTCCTCGACGCTGACGCGGTGCTGATTTCGACCGGCACCCGCCCTCGCATCCCCGAATGGTGTCACCCAGACGGCCAACGGATTCTGACGACGCGTGACTGCTATCCGCCGCCGGCGCTGCCCGAGAGTGTGACCGTCGTCGGCTCCGGCGTGACCGGGGTGGAGTTCGTCCACATGTTCTCGTCGCTGGGGGCGAAGGTCTCGCTGGTGGTCAGCCGCCAACAGGTGCTCCCCTCGAAGGATCCCGAGGTTGCGGCGGTTTTGGAAGTGGACTTCCTGCAACGAGGCGTCAAGCTGCTCAAGGGGGCCCGCGCCGAGGCGATCGAGCGCGATGGCGATCAGGTCGTCGTGCGTTGCGATGACGGTCGCCAGGTCCGGTCGAGTCATGCGGTGCTGGCCATTGGCTCGGTCCCGAACACCGACGGGTTGGGGTTGGAGCTCACCGGGGTAGAGATGGACCACAGCGGTTACATCCCGATCGGGCAGCACTGCCAGTCGAATGTGAAAGACATCTACGCGGCGGGCGACGTATCGGGCAAGCTGCCGTTGTCGTCGGTGGCCTCGATGCAGGGCCGCAAGGTGGCCGAACACGTGATGGGCCTCCACACCCGAGCCCATCGCCATCTCGACTATGACAAGGCCGCGTCGGCGATCTTCACTGAACCTGAAATTGCCGATGTCGGGCTCGCCGAGGCCGAGGCATTCTCGGCCGGTCGCAAGATCCGAGTGACCAAGGTGCCGTTCTCAGCGACACCAAAAGCCCTGATCAACGGGGACACCCGGGGGTTTGTCAAGATCATCTCCGACCCGGCGACCGGGGTGGTGCTCGGTGGCTCCATCGTCGGGCGACACGCGGCAGAGCTGATCTCGGTAATCGCCCTCGCCGTCACGGCGAACCTCAAAGTCACCGACATTGTCGAGTCACTGCTGGTCCACCCGGCTCTCGCCGAAGCCCTTGCCGAGGCCTCGGAGTAGCGCGACCTGCTAGCCGTCGACTTCGACCGGAACAGGGGCGGTGGCGGTGTCGTCCTGCTCAGAGCTAGAGAGCACCACGATGCCCACCAGGATCATGCCGACGGCGGCAAGGCGCCATGCGGTCACCCGCTCGGCGAACACCACGACGCCGAGCATGTACGCGAGCAGAGTCTCGCAGCCGAGCACCATCAGGTAGGCCGGGCCGATTTCGCCGCTACGGTGCACAATCAGCGCGTTGACGGCGGCTCCGAGGACGAACAACGTCAGCATGGCGATCGTCGGCACCAAGCGACTCAACCCCTCTGACGGCTTCATCAGGACCGCGCCCACGCTGTACATCACGGCGGCGATCACACCAAGAGCTAACGATTTGGAATCCATTCCGCATACACCTCCGCATCATCGAGCCGCCCGGCGGCCAGAAGATACACACTCGGGGTGTTTATGGTTCGGCGGTCCACCCGTTTGGGTGGTCATGTGGCCGAACGGACTACTGGCTCGGCGAGAGTCGTCGGCGGAGCTGCTTGGTAGTCGCGGAACCGGGGGAGGGCGAGGTGGATGACGACGGCCCCGACGGCGCACAGGGCGCCACCCGTCCAGACGGCGGTGTTCGTCGAGGTGAGGCGGGCCGCGACCCCGGCCTCCATATCGCCGAGAGCCGGACCGGTGGTCCACACCGCCATGCCCACCCCCTCCATCCGCCCGCGCATCGCAGCCGGTGTCGCTTCGATGAGCATCGCCTGGCGGAAGACGCCCGAGAACATGTCCATCGCCCCCGCGACGACCAAGGCTGCCACTGCCGCCCACAACGGCCGGACCAGTCCGAAAACGACGATCGCCAGGCCCCACCCGGCGACGAACGCGCTGATCGCCACCCCGTGACGGCGAACCTTCGGGGCCCATCCGCTGAACGCGCTAGCGACGAACGCGCCACCGAACGGGGCGGCGTACAGCAGCACCGTCGCCAAGTCGGAATTGTTGTAGCGCTCGTCGAGTAGGCCGGGCAGTAGGGCGGTGGGGAACCCGAAGACCATCGCGTTCATGTCCTGGAGGAACGAGCCGATCAGGGGTTGGTTGCCGCGCAACATCTTCAGCCCGCTGGCGACCGATCGCAGCATCGACTCCGGGGTGTCGTCGGGATGGGCCGGGATCGGAGGAATCTTGGCCATCCGGGTGAACACGATGAGACCCACGACGTAGCTGAACATGTCGAGGGCGAAGGCGAGGGTCAGCCCGCCGATCGCCTTCGCCCCACCGGCGAGGGCGGGCCCGATCAGCCACGATCCCGAATAGATCAGGCTTTTGAGGGCGATCGCCGCGGTGACATGCTCCGGTTCGACGATCAGTGGGACCGCCGATCGGTTCGCCGGCGACGCCACGGCCTGCACGGCCGCGAGGATCACGGCGATCACATACACCAGCCACAGGCGGGGGCGATCGAGGAAGGCATTGGCGACCAGCGCCGTGGTGGCAAGCAGACCGATCATCTCGCAACCGATGATCAACCGTCGCCGTTCGACACGGTCGGCGACCGCCCCGCCGATCAACGACAGCCCGAGGCGTGGGGCCATCGTGACCAGGCCGATGAACGCCACGGCCAGGTTCGACCTGGTCAGGGCATAGACTTGCAGTGGCAAGGCTACATCGGTGATCCGGCTGCCGATGGCCGACGATGCCTGACCGATGAACAACAACCGGAACTGGCGATTGACCCGGAACGGTGTCGTGTCGACCGTCAGATCACGCCAAGCCATGCCCGGCGAACGGTATCGGGTTTGCCCGTCAGGTACCCGGCGAAGCTGGGCGTTCAACACGACCACCCGTGGTCCGTAGGTCTCGTCGAAGTACTCCTGCGCCCCAGCCGATGCGACGACGACGTCAGCCGGAGGGAACGTACCCGTTGACGTCGGCGAGGATGTGAGCGGCCGCTTCGGAAGTCTGGAGGCAGACGGTGCCCGATGGCGACAACGGCGCGATGACGAGGTTGGGGATGGTCTGTCCGGCGACGAAGTTGAGATTGCTGGCGTTGGGCGGTGTTGCGG
Organism: uncultured Actinomycetes bacterium; assembly: GCA_963847945.1. Lineage (GTDB taxonomy): Bacteria > Actinomycetota > Acidimicrobiia > Acidimicrobiales > Ilumatobacteraceae > JANMJD01. The sequence continues at coordinate 211,104 of CAWKBX010000015.1, read as the reverse complement.
AGTCACAGGGCCAGGCCGTGAGATATCCGTTGCCGGTGGGTCCGGTGACGGTGATGTTGAGCACCGCCGCGGTCGCTCCGGCGGGCACGAGGCCGCGGCCGGTGACCTGCAGGATGAGCCGTTGGCCTGGCTGTTGCAGGCCGCCGCCAGCGAATTTGGCGTCAGTGGTCGTGCCTCCATCCCGCGTGTCGAGGAGGCGCCTCGGTGCGATCGGCGTGTAGCCAGCGTCGGCGGGGTAGTAGCCGTTGATGTCGGCGAGCACGTGGGCGGCGGCTTCGCTGGTTTGGAGGCAGAGGCTCCCGGAGGGTGACAGCGGTGCGATCACCACGTTGGGGATGGTTTGTCCGCCGACGTAGTTGAGATTGGAGGCGTTGGGTGGGCCGGGGGTGTCGCACGGCCATGCGGTGAGATAGCCGATCCCAGTGGGGTCGGCGACGGTGATGTTCAGCACGGCGGCGATGGCACCAACGGGTATGCCGGAGCGGCCGGTGACCTGGAGTTCGAGTCGGGTGCCGGGTTGTTGCTGCCCGCTGCCGGCGAATTTGGCGTCGGCGGTCGTGCCGCCGGCGCGGGTGTCGAGGAGTCGTTTGGGACTGGTGGGGGTGTAGCCAGCGTCGGCGGGGTAGTAGCCGTTGATGTCGGCGAGGATGTGGGTGGCGGCCTCTGTGGTTTGGAGGCAGACGGTGCCGCGGGGTGAAAGGGGTGCAATGACGAGGTTGGGGATCGTCTGGTCGGTCACGTAGTTGAGGTTGGAGGCGTTGGGTGGGGTGGGGGTGTCGCAGGGCCAGGCGGTGAGGTAGCCGTTGCCGGTGGGTCCGGTGACGGTGATGTTCAGCACCGCGGTAGTCGTTCCTACAGGGATGTTGGCGCGCCCCGTGACCTGAAGTTCGAGCTTTTGAGCGGGCCTTTGAAGGCCACCGCCCTCAAATTGATGATCGAGAGTGCTACCTCCGAGTCGAGTGTCGAGCAGACGCTTGGGCGCGACGGGGGAATAGGGGGCAGCCGGCGGCGAGGGTGGTGGCGGCAATGGAGTCGGATCAACTGGTGGAGGCTGAACGATCGGGGCCCCCAACTTGACCATGTAAATCTGATTGTCAGCAACGGTGTCCCCGGGGGCAAGATCGGTGGACGGCGAGGTGAAGAACACCGACGAGCCATCCACGGCGATCAGGGACGTGTGCGCCTGCCCGTGGGCTGTAACTCCGGTCGGAGCGCTGACCACGCCGGTGATCAAGGCTGGAACGGCGGGGTCGAGGTCGCGAACTATGACGTCGACCGACGAATCCGGCCGCGGTTTTGCGAACGACACCAAGCCGCCGTCGGCACTGATGGAGACAGTTGCGCCATCGGGATCGATTGCTTCGCGGACCGAATTTGGAACAAGTCGTTTCCGGTACACGGGGCCGGACCAGTTGAGCACGGGGCCGGACTTCATTCGGCCAATCGCCACCCACTGGCCGTCACCGCTGACAGCTATTGACGCAACCTGGCCATCACCGGCGACGAATGGGTCGACGGCGACGCTGTTGCCCGTCGTCGCGTCGAATCGGTAAACGGCTCCTTGCGCGTTGAATGCCACGAACCGCCCGTCGGACGACATCCTCGCAAGACGCGACTCTCCGGCACCGGCGGTGTCCTCCAGTCGGAGCCACGTATGGGTGAGCGTGTCGATCCAGTAGGTGTGATGCCCGTTGAAGAACGAGTATGTCGAGGTAATCAGGTACCGGCCGTTGCTGCTGGTGGCCATGTGGTCGAACCCGCCGGTGAAGAAGGTGACTCCGCCGGTCAGCAGGCGGATCCGTCCATCGGTAAAGCGGTAGGCGTAGACGTCGTTGTTGGTCAGATGTGCGGGTTGGTTGGCCTGGTCAAGGTCGTCGGGGGTGAGATTGTGGATCGAACTGAACAGCAACTCGCTGCCATCGCGGGTTAACGCCTTGACCTCCCCCTGGGCGCGAGGCAACGACACTGAAAGGATGGCACCCGACTCTCGATCGACTCGACGCACGATTCTCGTCGTCGATGACCCGGTGAGCACGAGTCGCCCGTCGCTGCTGGCGTCGAACAGTTCGCGGTTCGAACCGTCGACTCGATGGAGCGGGGCGAACGCAGGGGGCAGCGTTGGCAAGGGTGGAGCGGAGTCGGTGATCGGCGGGATCGGAGGAGCCGCCGGCAGCGTTCGACGGAAGAAGCCGCCACCTCCGCCGTCGCCGACCAGGTCCGAGGTCGCATAGAAAAGCACCGATGACCCGTTGCGCGAAATCGTTGAGTGATTGGCGGCATCGAAGCCACCCACCAGTGGGGACAAGCGGGCGCTGCCGGTGTCAACAGTGAGGTCTGCGCGATCGAAGCCGTAGACGTTGACGAATCCCGGGTCACCGATTTGGCCGGCGTCATAGACGACCCTTCGACCGTCGCCGCTGATCGACGCGTTGGTGCTGGATGGCCGCGAGACCTGTTGCACTTTCCCGGTATCGAGGTCGCGGACCCAGAACGCATTCGGTGTCGACGATGGGCCGATCAGGTCGGAAGCCATTGAATGGAATAGGACGTGGCGGCCGTCGGCGGAGATGTCGATCACGGAGTCGGGGGCCTGCGGAAACACTGAACCGCCGACGTTGGCGTTCGCGGGTAACCCGCCGGCGCCGGAATCGACCAACGAGACTGTCCCCGTCGTCGCGTCGTACGTGTACGTGTGCACGCAAGCGCTGCAGTCTTGTTCGGCGGCCACGACAAACGCGGCATAGCGGCCGTCCGCCGACAGCGCTGCGGCGGTGCCGGCGTAGCCAAAGGGTCTCTCGCCCGGCACGATTTCCAAAAGGTCGACCGCAGTTCCCGTGGCGACATCGACACGCCACAGTCCAGTCCGGCCCGGAATGAAGGCGTTGAGAAGAACGACGCCGGCGTCGCCGGACGCCGCCATCGGAACGGACCCTCCGGCGGCACCTGTGGACAGCAGCGTCAGTTGGCCGTCGCTGATGCGGTATCGGTAGCTGTCGATCTCGGCGTCGGTGTCGCCGCCTACGAGGGCGCTGTCGGTCGCATACAACATGGACAGCCCGTCGCCACTCAACACTTGATTGTCGGCGTTCGTGAACGTGCCCGGCAAGCTGAAGACGGTCGAGGTTCCGGCGTTCAGAGAGTAGCGGGTGAGTGGTCCAGGAGACTCCGGCCCGGTGACGAGGTAGTCAAGATCCTGACTCACCCAGGACCGCCCGAGGAACAGGTTCGGCGTGACCCTCTCGATCGCGCCCGGCGTCAGCGCATCGGCCCGATCGGCACCGCCCGCCGTGGAGACCACCAGAATGCTGCACATGAGGCCTACGGCAATACCGAGCCCCCGAGAAGTACGCCGTCGCAATTGAACGCCCCTATCCGCCTTGTCGAGGAGAGAATATCCTGACGTTCGACTTGAAAGAACCTGCGGCCGCCACGTCACCAGCCGAACGATGCATTCGAATCAGGCGACGATCGTCACCGGTCATTGCAACGCTGGGGCAATGTGTCTATTCGATCACCACGACAATGTCGCCGGCGCCGACGGTGTCGCCGGCGGTGACCTTGATCTCTTTGATGGTGCCGGTCTTGTCGGCTTGGATCTGGTTTTCCATCTTCATCGCTTCGAGCACGACGACGGCTTGACCCGACTCGACGGCTTGGCCGACCTCGACCAAGACCTTGACAATGGTGCCTTGCATCGGCACGCTGACCTGGCCTGATCCGCCCCCGGCCCCGCCTCCGGCGGATTTCGCCCGGGCCGCCTTCTTCGGCGCTGCGGCGGGACCGGCGGCGACCATCGGCATGTCGGGAACCCACATCTTGACGTCGAACCGCTTGCCGTTGACCTCGACGGTGGTCGAACGCAGGACGAGTGGTGCGGCGTCCTCATCGGCCGGTGTCGGAGGGGCGGGCGGGGCGATGCCCGACAGGTCGAGCACTTCTTCGACCCACTTGGTCGAGTGGGTGACGGCGGCGAAGTCGGGATGGCGCAGAATCGCCAGATCGGCGGGAATCGTCGTGGCGATGCCTTCCACGACCATCTCGTCGAGGGCGCGGATCGTGCGGGCGATCGCCGTCGGCCGGTCGCGGCCCCAGACGATCAGCTTGCCGACCAGGTTGTCGTAGTACTGGCTGATCTCGTCGCCGGCCTCGTAACCCGCATCGAAACGCACGCCGAACCCGTCGGGAGTTTTGAGGGTTGAAATGCGACCCGGCGAGGGCAGGAACTTGCCCTCGGCCGGGTTCTCGGCATTGATCCGAATCTCGATGCCATGACCGCGGCGCTGGGCGGCGACCTCGGCCTGCGTCATCGGCAGCCGCTCGCCCGAGGCGACACGGATCTGCCACTCGACGAGATCGATGCCGGTGATCACCTCGGTGACCGGGTGCTCAACCTGCAAGCGGGTGTTCATTTCGAGGAAGAAGAACTCGCCGTCCTGGTAGATGAACTCGACGGTCCCGGCGTTGAAGTAGCCGACCGCTTTGGCGGCCTTGATCGCCGCGTCGCCCATGGCCTCCTCGACGCCATCGGGCAGACCCGGAGCCGGAGCCTCCTCCACGAGCTTCTGGTGACGGCGCTGGGCCGAGCAGTCGCGGCTCGACACCCACACGACATCGCCGTGCTGGTCGCCGACGATCTGGATCTCGATGTGCCGCGGCCAGGTGAGGTACTTCTCGACGTAGATCTCGTCGCGACCGAAGAATGCCTTGGCCTCGCGTTGGGCCGAATCCATCGCCGCTTGTACATCGGCGGCCGACTGGACGACCTTCATGCCGCGCCCGCCGCCGCCGAACGCGGCCTTGATCGCCACGGGATAGCCGAAGTCGGTACCGAACGCCGAAATCTCGTCAGCCGTCGTCACGAACTCGGTGGTGCCGGGCACGATCGGGCAGTTGCCGCGCAGCGCAGCCTTGCGCGACGAGACCTTGTCGCCCATCTCGACGATCGCGGCCGGGGGCGGGCCAATGAAAGCGACGCCCATCTCGGTGATCGCCTGGGCAAAGTCGGCATTCTCGGAGAAGAAGCCATACCCAGGGTGAACGCCATCGGCGCCGCTCTGTTTGATGGCATCGAGGATGGCCTCGGTGTTGAGGTAGCTCTCGGCGGCAGTCTGGCCTCCGAGCGCATAGGCCTCATCGGCGAGGCGAACATGGAGGGCATTGCGGTCGAGCTCGGAATAGACGGCGACCGTCTTGATTCCCAGTTCCCGGGCAGCCCGGATGACCCGGACGGCGATCTCTCCACGGTTGGCGATCAGAATCTTGCGCAGCACAGATGCAAATGTAGGTGGGGTGACCACTCCACACGGCAACGGACGCGCCGAGATCTGGCCGAAGCCATTCACGGTGACCTTTGTCGCCGAGACCGGATCGACCAACGCCGATCTTCTGGCGGCCGGCGCAGAGTTGGCCGATGGGACCGTTTTGGTGGCCGATCGGCAGACTGCGGGTCGCGGTCGGCTCGATCGATCGTGGGAGTCGCCCCCTGATCGGCGAGGTGGAGGCGACGAACCGCCGGGACTCAACCTGTTGATGTCGATGCTGTTTCGGGTCGCGCCAGCCGAGGCCCACGATTTGGTTCGTCGCGTGGCGATCGCCGCGGCCCGGGCCTGCGAGCGGGTCGCAGATGTCCGTCCGACGTTGAAGTGGCCCAACGATCTGCTGCTCGGGAACGAGAAACTTGCCGGCATCCTGGCGCAGGCCGCCGGAGAATTCGTCGTCGTCGGGGTCGGCCTGAACGTGGCTTGGGCCCCGGTCGGCGCGGCGCGGCTCCCGATCGGGGACCGTGATCAGGTGCTTCGGGCACTACTTGAGGAGTTCGTATCGCTGCCCAGCGAAATCGATGATGAGTACCGTGAGCGCCTGGGCACCCTCGGTTGCCAGGTTCGGGTCGAGTTGGTCAACGAGACATTCATCGGTCGTGCGATCGACGTGACCGCCGATGGAGGCCTGATCGTCGCGGTCGGCGGCGATCGCCGGATCGTGACGGCAGGAGACGTGATTCACCTGCGGTTGGCCGACGGATAGCCGTCGCGCAACCGCAACATTCGGGTACCGTGGTCCAGATGCCAAGTCCCACCGGGGACCGCACACTGCGGCTGCGCATGGCGCGAGCGGCAAGTGGTGTGGCTCTCTTCGCCTCGATTGCTGCCGGTGGATCGGTCATTTTGGTGAGCCAGAGCGGCGCGCAGGAAGAGACGATCACCACCGACACCAAGGTGGTGCAGGAATTGGTGGTCGTCGAGACCGGTGAACCGGTCGAAACCTTCCTGCTGGTCGGATCTGACACCCGCGAAGGTGCCGACCCGAACTCCGAGGACTACGGCTCGATCGGCGACGAAAACGTCACGACCGGTCGCCGCTCCGACACGGTGATGATCCTGCGGCACAACAAGGAAACCGGTGAGGCTGCTCTGCTGTCACTACCTCGTGACCTGTGGGTGAAGGTGCCGGGACTCAAGGGGAAGAGCCGTCTGAACGCGGCGTACACCCTCGGAACTGATGTCTTGGTCAAGACGATCAAGAACGAGATCGGGGTGACCGTCAACCACTACATCGAGGTTGACTTCACCGGTTTCAAGACCCTGGTCGATGCGGTCGAAGGCGTCGAGGCCTGCTTCTTCTTCCCGACCCGAGACAAGAACACCGGGCTGCTCGTCGGCCAGAAGGGGTGCTGGAACCTCGACGGGGTGCAGGCCCTGGCGTACACCCGGTCGCGCCATTTCCAGGAGTTCAAAGATGGCAAATGGAGCGAAGACAAACGCTCCGACCTGGGGCGTATCGTTCGTCAGCAGCAATTCATCGTCGACGCGGTGAAGCGTGCGGAGGAGCGATTGATCGCCAACCCGTTCGCCCTCGAAGAGTTGGTCAAGGCCGCCGGCGAGGCGCTGGTCGTCGATCCCGGCGTCGATCTGTTCTCGTTGGCCCATCGCTTCCGTGACCTCTCCCCGGCCAACGTGATCACCTACACCTTGCCGGCCGATGCTCGAACGATCAACGGCAACGAGGTCTTGGAGATCGACAAGGTGAAGGCCAAGCCGATCCTCGACTACTTCAACAATCTCGGTCCAGCTCCCGATCCCGCTCAGTTCGTCGCGAGCTGAGCGATGGAGGCTTTGGCGGTGCGCGGTGCTCAGCGTCGACGCCGTTCATCGTCGGCCCGTCGTCGGCAGCTGTCGGCATTCGTGTTGTTTGCCGCGACCGCTGGAGGATTGGGCGTCTCGCTGTCGTCCAAAATTCGCACCCAACTCGATGCGGTGCAACGCGTCGACGGATTGGCCGGCGCATTGACACCGTTGGGGGCAGGGCCGGTCGAGAACTTCCTGCTCGTCGGGTCTGATTCGCGAGCGGGGGCCGACCCCAACGACCCGGACTTCGGAGGCATCGGTACCGACGAAGGCACCGGCGGTCAACGGTCCGACACGATCATGGTGATGCGGCTTGACCGGGCCACATCGACCGCCTCGCTGCTGTCGCTGCCCCGCGATCTGTGGGTCGAGATTCCGGCGCTAGGTACGCGCAACCGGATCAACGCCGCCTTCAGCGAGGGCCCGGATGCCCTGGTTGCCACGGTGCAACAGTCGTTGGGTATTCCGCTGCACCACTACCTCGAAGTCGACTTCCAGGGGTTCAAACGGCTCGTCGATGCCATCGGCGGCGTGGACATCTGCTTCCTTTATGCCGCCAAGGACGACCACACCGGCCTGCTGATCGACGAGCCCGGGTGCCGCACCCTCGACGGCGTCGCCGCATTGCAGTATGCCCGGTCGCGCTACTACGAGGAGTTCCGCGACGGTGAATGGCGCGTCGACGGCACCGCCGATATCGGCCGGATGGGGCGCCAGCAGGGGTTTATCGACACTGCCGTTCATCAGGCGGCAACGGCGACGGTGGGCAACCCGTTTCGGGTAGGCGGCGTGCTCAACGCCATCGTCAGTTCAATGCGTGTCGATCCCTCGCTCGATCTCCCCCAAGCGGCGGGACGGCTGCGTACAGCGGCCGGAGCCGGGCTGACGACGTTCGCCCTCCCCGTCGTTCCCGACGAGATCAACGGCAAGTCCGTGCTGGTGATGCGCAATGAATCGGCGCTGCCGCTGATCGCTTATTTTCAAGGAACCGGTCCGGTGCCTGCCGCAACGCCGTCATGACCTGTGAGACTCTTCGCCCATGATGAAGGGTTTGGTTTTGGCGGGCGGCGCGGGTACGCGTCTGCGCCCGATTACACATACCGCGGCGAAGCAACTGGTTCCTGTGGCGAACAAGCCGATCCTGTTCTACGGGATCGAGTCGATGGTTGCCGCGGGGATCGTCGAGATCGGGATCATCGTCGGTGACACCCGCGCCGAGGTGATGGCGGCGCTGGGTGACGGTTCGAAGTTCGGGGCAAAGTTCACGTTTTTGCCCCAGGATGCTCCTCTAGGACTTGCGCATTGCGTGCTGATCGCCCGGGAGTTCCTCGGCGACGACGAGTTCGTCATGTACCTGGGCGACAACCTGCTGGAGCAAGACCTCGGGGCATTCGTTCGAGCGTTCACCGAGTCACACGGCCAATTCGAGCCGCCGTCCGCGCAGATCCTGTTGAAGCAGGTTTCCGATCCTCACCGATTCGGTATCGCCGAGCTTGACGATGCCGGAAATGTGGTGCGTTTGGTCGAAAAGCCGGACGAACCGGCATCCGATCTGGCCCTCGTCGGCGTGTACCTGTTCGACGCGTCGATACACACGGCCGTGGCGGCGATCGAACCGTCGCCGCGGGGGGAGTTGGAGATCACCGACGCCATCCAGTGGCTGGTCGACCAAGGCCACCGGGTCCGGGCCGAGCAGCTCGCGGGCTGGTGGATCGACACCGGCAAGCTGACCCCGTTGTTGGAAGCAAACCGGTTGCTGCTCGAGCGGATCGAGCCGCGTATCGACGGCGACGTCGACGAACTGTCGAGCATCGACGGTCGCGTGGTCATCGAGGCGGGCGCCGTGCTGATCAACTCGCGGGTGCGTGGTCCCGTGGTCATCGGCGCGGGTGCTCAAGTGACGAACAGCTTTATTGGGCCGTTCTCGGCGATCGGCGACGGATGTGTGATCACCGGTTCCGAGGTCGAGCACTCGGTGATCATGGAGCGGTCGCACGTCATCGACATCCCGCGCTTGGAAGATTCGTTGATCGGCCGAGAGGCTGTGATCAACCGCACTCAAGTCCGGCCCCGAGCGTTGCGGTTGATGATCGGCGACCATTGCCAGATCGACGTGGAGTGACGCAAGAATGGTCGACATGACACGGGCGGTTGATGGCAGATGAAAGTTACTGAAAGCGATGTGATCGCCGGGGCGTACCTGGTGGAGCCTGTGATCCATGGTGATCAACGCGGCATGTTCATCGAAACGTATCGGCGGGAGTGGTTCCCGAATGGTCGCGAGATGATCCAGGGCAACCGGGCCAACCGCCAGCAGGGCGCGTTGGTCGGGCTGCACTACCACATGCATCAGGCCGACTATTGGTACGTCCCGTTCGGCACGGCGCGGGTGGTCTTGCACGACCTGCGCGTCGGCGGCCCGACCGACGGAGCGACGCTCTGTCTTGATCTCTCTGGCGACAACCACCATGGTTTGTTCATCCCGCCGGGCGTCGCTCATGGGTTCGCTGCCCTGACCGACATGGTCATCACCTACCTGGTCGACGGGTACTACAACCCGGCCGACGAGCTTGGCGTGGCCTGGGATGACCCGGTGATCGCCGCCGAGTGGGGTGTGGCCGACCCGGTGTTGTCGGCCCGCGACACCACGAATCCGATGCGGGCCGATGTGCCCGAGGGCCGCCGCCCGTATTGGCCGATGCGGACCTGAACCCCTGTTGATCGACCGACGAAAGCGTTGACATGAAGCAGTTTGTGACCGGCGGAGCCGGCTTTATCGGATCGAACTATGTGCGCTGGGCGTTGGCGAACACCGATGACGAGATCACCGTGTTCGACAAGCTCACCTACGCCGGCAACCTGGCGAGCATCCGCGACGTGCTCGACGATCGCCGTTGCCGGTTCGTGCAGGCAGATATCTGCGACCAGGACGCGGTGGCAGCCGAGATGGCCGGCCACGACGTGGTCGTCCACTTCGCCGCCGAGACCCACGTCGACCGTTCGATCGTCGACCCCTACGCCTTCGTGCACACGAACTGCTTCGGCACGAACGTGCTCTGCGACGCCGCCCGCCGCGCCGATGTGTCGAAGTTCGTACACATTTCGACCGACGAGGTCTACGGATCGATCGAGGTCGGGTCGTTCTCCGAGACCGACAAGCTCACGCCGCGGTCCCCGTACTCGGCGGCCAAGGCGGGCAGCGACCTGATCGCCCTGTCGTACGTGACCACCTATGGGCTGCCCGTCGTCGTGACCCGCTGCTCGAACAACTTCGGGCCGTACCAGTTTCCCGAGAAGGTCATTCCGCTGTTCACCACCAACCTGCTCGACGGCCGCAAAGTGCCGTTGTACGGCGATGGGGGCAACATTCGTGACTGGATCCATGTGGAAGACCACAATCGGGCCGTCGACGTGATCCTCGCGCGACGGCGTTGTCGGCGAGGTCTACAACATCGGGGCCCACAACGAGATCACCAACCGCGACCTGACGTACCGATTGCTGGCCTTGACCGGCCGCGACGAGTCGTTCATCGAGCCGGTCGCCGATCGCCTCGGCCACGACCGGCGCTACTCGGTGAACATCGACAAGCTCACCGCCCTGGGCTGGTCGACCCGTCACGACCTCGATGCCGCGCTGGAGTCGACCGTTGCATGGTATCGCGACAACCGGGCCTGGTGGGAACCCCTCCAGGCCCGCGCCAAGTTCTGATGCGAGTCCTCGTCACCGGCGCCAGTGGCCAACTCGGTCGCGACGTGGTGCTCGCTTGCGAGGCGGCGGGCGACGACGTCCACGGGTTCGACCACCACGCGCTCGATGTGTGTTCGCGTGACGACGTGCTCGGCGCTGTTCGGACCGTCCGACCCGACGCCGTGATCCACTGCGCGGCATGGACCGCGGTCGATGCCTGCGAATCCGACGCTGATCGGGCTTTTTCGACGAACGCGCTGGCGGTCCGCTGGGTGGGCGAAGGCTGTCGAAACGTCGGCGCCCATCTCGTCCATGTCTCGACGGACTACGTGTTCGATGGGGCGAAAACCGGTCCCTACCAGGAGTGGGATACGCCCAATCCACAGTCGGTCTACGGGTTTTCGAAGCTTGGCGGAGAGACCGAAGCCCTCGCGACCGGCATCGGTGCGGCGGTGGTGCGGACCTCGTGGGTGTGTGGTGAGTACGGCAACAACATGGTCAAGACGATCCTGCGGCTGGCGGCCGAGCGGCCCGAGTTGGCATTCGTCAGCGACCAGATCGGCCATCCGACGTTTTGCGCCGACCTCGCTCCTGCGCTACGTCGACTCGCCGTCGATCGCCGCTCAGGAGTGCATCACCTGACCAACGCAGGGGCGGTGAGCTGGTATGAATTCGCCCGCGACGTGGTCGCCGCGGCCGGGCGTGACCCCGACATGGTCCGACCGATCGCCACCGCCGATCTGCAACCGCCGCGTCCGGCGACGTGCCCGGCAAATAGTGTGCTCGACAATGCTGTGGCTCGCCTCGGCGGGCTGACCCCCATGCGCGACTACCGGTCGCCGCTGGCGGAGCTGGTTGGCCGTCTGCTGGCCTGAGAACCGCTATGCGGCGGGGGTGACCATGCCTGCTTCTGCGGCTCGCGAGGCGCGCTGCTCGGCGGCCATGCGGGCGATCTCGTCGATCTCGGCGGTGTCGAACCCAGCCATCTCCCGGAACTTGCGGGCCAACACGATCGCCGATTCGCGATCTTCGCCACGAGTGCCACGGAAGTTGAACAGGTTGTCAACGGTCTTTTGGAACTCCAGGGCCTGGGTCTGACGGGCCTTGTCGTTCTTGGTGACCTCGCGCAGCCAGGTGGAACCCATCTTCACGTGGGTGACCTCGTCGGCGAGCATCCAGTCCTCGGCGAAGGTGAGCACCGGGTCGTTCATCTCGGTGGCGAAGTCGCGCATCGTCGTGAACACGTCGATCGCCAGGCCCTCCAGCGCCCGGTTGACGCCGGCCAGCCGGAATACCGGGTCGGGATGGCAGGCGGCCTCGAATAGCGTCGTCGCCTCGCTGAACTCGCCGATCTCGCCGCCCATGTGGTCGCCGAGTACGCACGAGATCTCGACGTGGCGGGCCTCATCCCAACACTGGCGGGCCATATCGAGCTTCAATGCGAACGGCACCTCGTCGGTCGAATAGTCGAACGCCGTGCGCCCGGCCCCTTCGAGGGCCTGGATCTCACCGACGAAGATGCCGTGCATCTGGCGTCGGGCCCGGTCGGACACCTCATCGGACTCCGAATCGATCCGCCGGTCCTGCCCCAGATCGTTCGGTCGCTGGTCGTTGAACCGTTCAACCGTCGAGATCCGGTGGAACCGCGAATCACGGGCCAGGGCGTCGGGAGGCAGCTGCGTGCGCATGTTCCAACCCTAATCTGGGTGTCAACCCGCAGATTCGGCTCGAGCAATCGCTAGAGAACGACGCGTTCGGCTTCCTCGCGGTTGGCCAGATACCAATCGATGGTGTGGCGCAGACCTTCGTCGAACGGCATCGTGGGCGCGCCAGCCGAGGAGGTGTTCGGCGCGGCGGGCGTCGACGCGGCGGCGAGGTTGACCGTCGGGCCGGCTCGGGTCCCAGACGAGTTCGCCGGTGTATCCGACCAGCTCAGCGATGGTCTCGACGGTTTCGCGGATCGTGACTTCGCGATCGTTGCCGAGGTTGACGGGGTCGGTCCGAGTCGAGGTGCTCGGCAGCGAGGACGATCGCCTCGGCAGGCATCTTCGACGTAGAGATACTCGCGGCTCGCTCGGCCGGTGCCCCAGACGTCGATCTTGTCGACCCCGGCCTCGCGGGCTTCGACGCACTTCTTGATCAGCGCCGGGATCACGTGGGAGACCGACGGGTGGAACTTGTCGCCGGGGCCATAGAGGTTGGTCGGGATCAGGTAGGCGAACCGCTGGCCGTATTGGGCCGCGTTCACCTGGGCATGGACGAGGTGGGCCTTCTTGGCGATGCCGTAGGGCGCGTTGGTCTCCTCGGGGTAGCCGTCCCACAGTGACTCCTCGCGGAACGGTACCGGGGTGAACTTCGGGTACGAGCAGACGGTGCCGAGCATCACCGTCTTGTCGGTGCCCGCGGCGCGGGTCGCCTCGATGATGTGGGTGCCCATCAACAGGTTGTCGAGGTAGAGGCGGGCTGGTTGGCCTGGTTGAACCCGATGCCCGCCGACGCGGGCCGCGAGGTGGATGACGATGCTCGGCTGGTGGTCGGCGAGCAGGCGGTCGGCAGCCCCGGGAACGGTCAGGTCGTAGTCGGCGCTTCGCGGGGCCACGACCGTCGCGCCCTCGGCCTGTAGGTTGGCGACGACCACTCGGCCGAGGAATCCTGCGCCACCGGTGACGACCACGGTGGTACCCGGCCAGAAGTTCGTCATGGATGTCATGCTACGCCGGTCGTGTTGTAGCGACATCGCAAGGCGCGGGATAGCAAACACGCCATGATGGACGCCGTGCGCGTCGCTTACACCCTCGAACAGTGCTGGCACGCGGTGCCAGGAGGAACCGGCGTGGCGGCGCTCGAGACGGCGCGTGAGCTCGCCGCGCATTCCGGGCGTCGAGTTGGTCGGGGTGGCTGGCACGCGCCCGGCCACCGCCGGCGGCCGCGTGGGCGCCACCCATCGGGGTCGAGTATCTGAGGGCGGTCGGCGCGCGGCTGTATGCCGGTTGGCTGTGGGCGAATCGGCCGCCGGTCGAACGGGCGACCGGCCCGGTCGACATCGCCCACGCCACGACGATCATTCCATGCGCGAGTCGTGCTCCGCTGGTGGTCACTGTTCATGACCTGGCCTTTCTTCACGAGCCCGACCACTTCAGCCGGTGGGGGGTGCTGGTTTTCCGACGGAGTCTGAGGTCATCCGTCGTCGAGCCGACGCTGGTGCTCTGCTCGTCGCAGGCGACGATGGATGACTGCGAGCGCGCCGGTGTCGGGCGCGATCGGCTGCGACTGGTGCCACTCGGGGCGTGGGTGGCCGAACCATCCGACGACGATCGGGTAACCGCCCGGGGGCTGCTCGGCGACGGCGCTGATCGAGGGCTATCTGCTGCATTCGTCGGAACGCTGGAGCCGCGCAAGAACCTTGATCGGCTGATCGAGGCTGTCGAGCCGCATGGCCGCGACCTGCCGTTGGTCGTGATCGGCGCCGGCCGGGTGGGGGACCGCCGTGCGACCCGCCCATCGAGCGCAGGTGCGTGTTCACCGGGCACGTCGCCGACGGAGTACGCAACGCCCTGGTCGCCGACGCTGCCGCGCTGTTTGCTACCCGAGCCTGCGCGAGGGTTTCGGGCTGCCCGTGGTCGAGGCAATGGCCCTAGGGACCCCCGTCGTCACCAGTCGGGGCACGGCGACCGAGGAGACGGCCGGGGGAGCAGCCGTGCTCGTGGAGCCCGACCGATGTCGACGACATCGCCCGCGGCATCAACGACGCGTTGGGACGCGGCGCCGAACTCAAGGTGCGGGGATTGGCGCGGGCGGCCGAGCTGACCTGGGCGAACACGGCCCGGCTGACGGTCGACGCCTACCGCCAGGTGGGCGGCGAGGGAGCTCGATGAGCCAGATCGCCGTCAATCTGCTGTGGTGCGTCCCGGGCGACGTCGGCGGCTCGGAGCAGTACCTCGTACGCCAACTTTGCGGCCTGGCCGCCCGTGCCAACGCCCACTCGCACGAGATCACGATGTATGTGCTTCCGGGTCTGATCGAGTCCCACCCCGCGTTCGGCCGACGTCGGGCGGGTCGTTACCGCCCCGATCGACGGCAGGTCGCGGCCTCGTCGGGTCGCCATCGAACACACGTGGCTGGCATGGCACGATCGTCGGGTTGATCTGGTCCATCATGGCGGCGGCACCGTTCCGGCCGTCGGGGGTCGCCCCGCCTTGCTGACGATCCACGACCTCCAGTACCTGGAGTATCCGCAGTATTTCTCACGGTTCAAGCTGGGTATCTGGTCCGCCGGATGCCCCGCTCGGTGCGCCGCTCGCGCCGTGATCACCGTGCCGAGCGAGTTCGTGCGCGGGACCGTGATCGAGGCCTTCGACGTCGCCCCCGATCGGGTAGTTGTGGTACCCCACGGCGTCGAGCCCGACATCGGTCGCTGGAGCGACGCCTCCCGACGTGTTGCGAGCCCGCTACGGCATTGGCTCTCGTCGGATGGTGATGTCTGCCCGCCGCGACATTCCCGCACAAGGGCCATCGGTTCCTGCTGCGGCTGATGGCCGAACGGTGGACCGACAACGAGTCTATGCCTGGTGATGACCGGTGGCACCGGTCTTGCCGAGGCTGAGGTCGTCGCCGACATCGAGCGGCTGGGTCTCAGCGACCGCGTGCTGCGGCTCGGCCGGGTGTCGGCGAACGACCGTGACGGACTGCTGGCAGATGGCCGATGCGCTGGTCTTTCCAGTCCGAGTATGAGGGCTTCGGCGCGCCGCTGATCGAGGCGATGGCGTTGGGTACGCCGATCATCGCCGGCGACCGCACCGCCGTCCCGGAAGTCGTCGGCGACGCCGGGCTGTGCCTGCCGCTTGAACTGGACGCGTGGGTCGATGCACTCGACACGATCGAAGCGAAGACGGGCTGAATTCGTGGCCGCCGGTCGACGGCGGGTGGAGCGGTACAGCTGCGAACAATCGGCCGAGGCATTGCTCGCCGCCTACGGTGTCGCTCTCGCATGAAGCTCGCCGTCCTCTGCCCCCACTTCGCCCCCGACCTCGCTCCGACCGGCGAGGTGATGACCCGCATCGTCACCGAGTTGGCGGCCCGCGGTCACGAACTGCACATCGTCACCGCCCTGCCGTGGTACCAGCACCATCGCATCGAACCGGGTTGGGGTGGACGGCCGGTGCGTACCGAGAGGACCGCATGGGGGTCGATCACCCGGGTCCACCCGTTCCCGTCGCCCGACAAACGCAGCATCCCGCGCCGCGCCCTCGGCTTCGCCGGGTTCAGCGCGCTGGCCGGACTCATCGGACTACGGGGCGGGCGAGTCGATGGAGTGTTGGTCATGTCGCCGCCACTCACCCTCGGGCTCACCGGCTGGGCGATTCGCCTGGTGCGGCGCGGGCCGCTGGTGTTCAACATCCAGGACGTGTTCCCCGACGCGGCGATTGAGACCGGGGCAATCACCAACGCCCAGCTCATTCGGTTCGCAAGTTGGCTGGAACGGACCAGCTATCGGCGCTGTCAGGCGGTCACCGTGCTGTCCGACGACCTGCGTGACAATCTGCGCCGCCAAGTTGCCACCCTCGGAGCATCACAAAATTCGGGTGATCCCCAACTTCGTCGACACCGAGGCGATCCGGCCTGTCGACCGGATGACCGCCTATCGCATTGAACTCGGCATCGGCGCCGAGCAGGTCGTGATGTACGCCGGCAACGTCGGGTTCTCGCAGTCGCTCGACATGCTGCTCCACGCGGCCCGCCAGCTCCCGAACGTTACATTTGTGATCAATGGAGGCGGCTCGGCGCTCGAAAGTCTGCGAGGCGATGCCGCTGGCCTTGCCAACGTGCGCTTCGGCCCCTACCAGCCCCGGGAGCGCCTCTCGGAGGTGCTTGGCACCGGTGACCTGCACGTCGTGCCCCTGCGGGCAGGTCTGGCCCGGGTCAGCGTGCCATCCAAGACGTACTCGATTCTGGCCGCGGGTCGCCCGGTCGTCGCTGCCGTCGACCCCGGTACCGAGGTCGCCAACATCGTCAATGGGGCTCAGTGCGGTGTGGCGATCCCGCCCGATGATGCCGAGATCTTTACTCGGGCCATACGGGAAACCCTCAAGTCTGACCAGCTCGCGGCGATGGGCGACCGGGGTCGGCGGTGGGTTGAACACTGGGCGTCACCCGCGGCCGTCGCTGCAGCCTACGAATCGCTGTTCGCCGAACTCGCGTGAAGCTGGCTTGATGCTGGCCTGATGATCAACTTCCGGGCCTTTCACCCTGTAGCCTCGCATCCTCGTGGGTAAGGCTTCTTCTGCAAAGAAAATCGCCAGGATGGCCGAAAAGGGTCGTGGCAAGAAAGTGCGGTTCCAAGGCGGAACCGTCTTTCCGGCCGTGGTCGCGCTCGTCGTCGTTCTCGGTGTGCTCCTGATCGGCTATGCGCGGTCGTCGAGTTACACGAACGCGCCTGGGCCGCGGGCATCGGATCGTGATCACTTCCACATCGCCTACGGCATCTACAACTGCAATGCCTGGGCCCCCAACCTCTCCGGCAACGCCGAAGATGCGGCCCACCCGCTCTACGCCAACTACGGCGTGCACTCCCATGACGACGGGGTCATCCACTACCACCCGTCGACCGGCGCATCGAGCGGCCGTAATGCCAAGCTCAAGCGCTTCCTCGAGGTGTACAACGTCGAGTTGACCAACGACAAGCTCACGCTCCCGGCCGATCAAGGCGGCTTGGTCCTCGAAGAGGGCGTGACCAAGTGCACCGTCGATGGCAAGGAAGTCGACGGTGAACTCAAGGTCGCCGTATGGAACGACGCCGCCAACGTTGCCGACAACACGCTGCTCGCGGCCAACATGGACGACGCCCGGGTGACTCGCAACAACATGGCGATCACGATCGCCTTCCTGCCCAAGGATGTGGCCGTACCGATCCCCGAGACGGCTGCCAATCTGGACGCTCTCGGCGCCGTCGACACCCAGGGTGCCACGGTGACCACCGTCGCGGGCGCCACCGAGACATCCACTGTGGTGGTCGGCGAGCCGTCGGATTCGACCGCTCCGTCAGGCAGTGACGCTCCGGCGACCACAGCGACCGACACCACTGAGGCGGTCGTCACGAGCACGGCTGAGTCTCCAGACACCACTGGGTGACGATGGGCGACTCAACTCCTCAGGGGCGTGTCTTCGGGTTGGTCATGAGTGGGGGCAGAGGCAAGCGACTGTGGCCGTTCAGTACAATCGGCTGCCCCAAGCAGTTCGCTCCCCTTCCCGATGGTACGACGCTGTTCGCCAGGGCAGCCGATCGCGTACTTCGTCTTGCCGACATCGCCGACGTGTTCACGGTCACACGCGAGTCGTATGAGCCGCTCGTGCTGGCCTCAGTGCCGGCGTTCGTCCCGTTGAACGTCGTCATAGAGCCCCTGCAGCGCAACACGGGTCCCTGCGTCGCCGCCGGGGTTGGTTGGTGCAGACAGCAGGGGGCAGCCGACGACGACGTTCTCGTCGTCCTGGCTGCCGACCACTACATCGCCGACGAAGATGGCTTCGCTGACCGACTCGCTGCGGCGGTCGACCTGGCGCGGAGTGCGTCCGTGCTCGTCGCGCTCGGTATTCGGCCCTCCCATCCCAACGTGGGCTATGGATACGTGATCTTGGAGGACGGCCAGGCCACCGATACCGAGCGGTCGCATTCCGGTGTGGCAGGATCGGTCGTTCGTCGATTCGTGGAAAAGCCCGATTCGAAAACCGCCGAGGCCCTCATCGCTGGCGGAAACTGCCTGTGGAACTCGGGGATCTACATCGCTCGGGTGGGAGTCCTCGAGGAGTTGTTCGCGGCGCACTCCCCGGCCCTCTCCGCCGTCTGCCAAGTTGTTGCCCAGTTCGGGATGACGTCGTCGGAGGTCCACAACGTGTTCTCGATCACGGCGGACCGCTCGTTCGACCGAGAAATCGCCGAGCGTGCGTCGAACCTTCGGGTGATCGAAAGCGACAATGGTTGGAACGATCTGGGTTCTTGGGCCGCATTCGGAACCGTCGTTGACGAGGATCCGTTCGGTAACCGCATCGACGGAGATCACGTCGTCGCCGAGGTCGCCCGATGCGTCATCATGGGCGAAGGCGAGACCATTGTCGCGGGCGTTACGGACCTGATCGTCGCAAACTATGGAGGGCGAACTCTCGTGTGCCACCGTGATCATGAAGAACTGATTTCGCGGCTCGTGGACGAGTTGGAGTCCGGCAGGCTTTCGTGACCACGCGTAGAGATCGCTCCTCGAAAGAGACGGATCGCGCCTACTACCTGTTCTTGTTCGGTGCCGGCGTTCTCGCCATCGGTGTCTCACTCTTTGTGAAGCACACACCCCACGACTTGCTCCTCAATGTTGGTGCGACATTGGTTTGCTCCGCTGTGCTTGCATTCATGTACCAGCGCTTCGGCGCCAATGAGATCAAGCACCAGTTGGAATCCCTCAAGTCGGGATTCAATCTGCTGCTTAAAAGCGGTGAAGTTGGGGTACGAGATATCTGGACGGCTCGACGAGATATTCCGAACACGATGTGGAACGACTTCACCCGTGACGCTCGCGGTCAGGTCTGGCTTTTTGGGATTGCCGAGCTCGGATACGCCGATGACCCTTCGTTCAGGGCGATCGTCGCGGCCGGAGCGAAGCGTGGTTGTCGTTATCGAATTCTTTTGCTCGACCCAGACTCACCTGTGGCGTCCGAGGTAGATCGTCGCGAAGGTGGCGGGGGGCAGGTCCAAGGGAGAATTCGCCGCGCTATTGCCCAGTTCGGCGCATTGCTGGAACTGCCCGCCTCCCGGGGTGGGAGCGTCGAGCTGCGACTGACCGTGGCGACTCCGCAGGTCAGCATTGTGCGGGCGGACGACGAGATGCTCGTCACGCCGTACATCTCCTTCAACAACGGCAATTCGTGCTTTACAATGCGGTTGGGTGCCGTGGCGAGTGGAGCATTCGAGCGGTATGAGGCGCACTTCGAGGGCGTGTGGGCCGAGGCTGTTCCGCATGATCGAAGAAGCTCGGTCACGTGAGTACACACGATCGACCACATTCATGGCGGGTATTGCGGGGCCCGGTGACGGTGTGGTGCAATCATTGGCTCAATATAGAGTCTGTGGAACTGGAACTCCCGTCGGGTATCGCTACTGAGTTCTTTCGTCTCAGATCGGGTGACGGCGTCGCAATTCTCGTCGAAGACTCTGAGGGACGTGTTCTCCTCAATCGTCAGTACCGGCCGGCCGTCGAGGAAGTCGTTCTGGAGGTTCCGGGAGGAGGCATCGAGGCGGGCGAGACGCCCGCCGAAGCTGCCGCACGAGAAGCCCGGGAGGAATCCGGTGTGGTTGTTGGGAACCTGGTGTTGCTTGGATGTCTCTATCGAAACCCGGCGCGAGATAGCGGTCGTATCTCGGTGTATTGGGGGAGCTGCGATGGATTTGTTCGTCCTGATCAAGAGAAGTACGAGTTTCTGAGTCCGACATGGGTCGATCTGATCGAGGCCGAACGGATGATGAGCGATGGAGTTCCAACCGATCCGGCTACCGCCTTTGCGATCTCGTCGAGACTCCTCCTTCGTGAGCGCGGGCAAGCCTCGTTCGACTCGACACCGAGTTGATGCGGGCGCTCGTCGTTGGTGGCGCTGGCTTCGTCGGCTCGCACCTGGTCGATCGCCTGTTGGCCGATGGTCACACCGTCGACGTCGTCGACGACTACTCGACGGGTTCGTTGGCGAACCTCGCCGATGCCCGGGCGATCAACGACGGCACGCTGAAGGTCCATCACCTCGACGTCCGTTCACCCGGGCTGGTCGAGTTGGTCGCTCGTCGTCAACCGACGGTGATGTATCACCTGGCGGTGCTACCGGCCGGGCTCCCAATTGCCACCAGCGCCGAGGTGGCGATCGGCGGCCTGCTCAACCTCATCGCGGCCGCCGCGGCCGCCGAGGTGGCCAAGATCGTCGTCACGCTGCCCGGTGGCGTGTACTACGGGTCGATCAACCAGCGCGATCTTCCCGTCAAGGAGGGGCAGCTGGGCCCGGCCCCATCGACCGGATGCATCCTCGCCCGCTCGGTCACCGAGCTGCTGGCCGTCTACCGCGAGGCGCAGGGGCTCGAGTTCACCGCCCTGGCGACCGGCGAGGTGTACGGCTCGCGTCAACGCCCGGGTCACGGCGTCGTCGCGTCGTTCCTCGCATCGTGGGTGGCGGGAACCGCCGCGGCGATGCCTGGTGACGGGCGTCAAACCCACGATCTGATCTACGTCGATGACACGGTCGATGCGTTGGCCCGCGCCGCGGCGCGCGGCTCGGGCCTGGTCATCAACATTGGGACCGGCACGCAGACCTCGGCGCGTGACCTTCACGCGATGATCTGCGAGTCGGGACCGGCCTGGGTGTCGACCCCCCAACCGGCGATGGCACCGGCGCGGTTCGCAATGTCGCCGGTGCGGGCCCGCATTCACCTGGCGTGGGCCCCATGGACGGCGTTGGCCGACGGTCTGGCCCAGACCAAGGACGCGTACCGGTCGAGTGAGCCCCCGGCCCCGACACCCCCCACGCCGGCATCTCCGGCCGAGGCATCTCCGGCCCCAGCATCTTCCGACGGGGCGGACTGAGAGCTACCGGAACAGATCCTCGGCGACCGGGCGGATCAGCTCGGCCATCGACGCGTCGCGTAACCACTCGGCCTCGACGCCTCGGACGACGGCGACGGGGATGCCCGAGGACTTGCCCATCACCAGCTCCGCTGCGGCCGCAATTTCATCGGCGACGGCGACCTCGGTGACCTGCATGATCCGGCCGAGCGAGTCGGGGGTGCCGCGCAGATCGACGACCCCGGCGATACCGGCGACACCGATGGCGACGTCGGTGAGCCCCCGCCGCCACGGTCGACCAAACGTGTCCGACACGATCACCCCGACCTCAACCCCGAGCCGGGCGCGGATGATGTCACGGATTCGGCGGGCCGAGCGGTCGGAATCGACCGGGAGTAGCGCCGCCGTGCCTCGCTCGACGTTGGAGAGATCAACGCCGCTATTGGCGCAGATGAAGCCATGGCGGGTCTCGGTGATGATCAGGTCGCCTCGACGTCGGACAATTCGAACGGCCTCGTCTTCGACCAGCCGCTTGTGCGACAGCGGATCGTCGGGATCGACCGCCACCAGCCGGTTCTCGGCCTTCGATACGACCTTCTGGGTGACGACGAGCACGTCCCCGTCGGCCAGCGGTCCATTCGGCTCGGCCCGGCAGGCCTCGACGATCACATCGCCGAGCTGGTCGCCCGGACGGATCTCCCCGATGCCTTCGATCGGCCAAATCGTCAGTCGACTCATGGGGTGCCTCCGCGGGTTGTGGCGTGGTCGAGAGTGATCTGGGCGAGTCGGCCGGCTACCTCGGGCGTGCGCATGATCGTGTCGGCGACGATGCACCGCATGCCCTGCGCTACGACAGCCTGGGCCAGACGGGCGTCGGCATGGTCGATGACCAACGTGGAGCAGATCGGTGCATACAGCCGGGCGACCCCGACGACCGATGCTTCGTGGCCCAACTCGACCAACATACGATCGGCCGGCCCCTTGAGGGCCGCGCCGGCGACGATCGGCGAGATTCCGACGACCCGGTCGCGTCGTTCGGCCAGGGTGCGGTCGATGCCGTCGATCGCCCGCATCGGCCCGATCGACACGATCGGGTTGGACGGCGCGATGACGATCGTGTCGGCGGACCGCAGCGCCTCGATCACTCCCGGGGCCGGTGAGGCGGAGGCCACTCCAGCGAACCGCACGGCCCGCACCGGCACGGCGTGGCGGCGGCCGACGAAGTACTCCTGGAACGACAGCTCGCCTTCATCGATCACATCGACGATCGTCGACACCGTGTCGTTGCTCATTGGAACCACCGTCAGTTCCAACCCCCAAGCCCGGGCGATCTCGCCGCTGACCTGGTGCAACGGGGCACCCTCGGCCAGCCGAGCCGTGCGGTACATGTGAGTGGCGAGGTCTTGATCGCCGAGACCGAACCAGGTTTCCCCAGCGTGTGAATCGGCGGGGCGGACGGCCGCGAATCGATGGAGCGCACCGAGCGCCGTCCACGTCTCGCCGGCCAGACCCCAACCTCGCTCCGGATCGATGGCCTCGGCGAGGGTGTAGACGATCGTGTCGAGATCGGGGCTGATGTTCAGGCCGTGCATCACGGCGTCGTCGCCGGTGTTGACGATGGCGGTGACCGTCGATGGGTCGACAACCCGGCAGAGTCCCCGCAGATACCGGGCCGCCCCCACGCCGCCCGCCAACACCGTGATCATCGAGTACCTCGTTCCATCGCCAGTGCAGCGTAGAGGTCGGTCAACTGTGTGGCCGTAGCTGACCACGAGAATGCGGCAACCCGGGCGTGCCCGGCGTCGATCAGCCGCCGTCGGACCGCCGTCTCGCCGGTGACCGTCAGCAGCGCCGCGGCGAGCCCTTCGACGTCGCCGGAATCGACGAGCATCGCCGCGTCGCCGGCGATTTCGGGAAGGGATCCGGCGGTGCTGGCGACGACCGGGAGCCCGACCTGCATCGCTTCGAGGAGCGGAAATCCAAACCCTTCGTCGAGCGACGGATAGGCGAGCGCTTGGGCGTGATGGAGCAGCCAGGCCTTGTCGGTGTCGGTGATCCGGCCGAGTCGCTGGACGGCGGCCCGCGCCGGTGGAGGGAGTTGGCGTATCGCGTGCTCGGCGGCCGCGACGTCGTCGCCATCGCCCCCGGCGATCAGTAACTCCAGGTCGGGTCGCGACCGATGCACGGTGCCGAATGCGGCGATCAGCCGAGGCAGATTCTTCCGGCGTTCGAGGGTGCCGATGCCGACGATGAACGGCGGCCCGCCGGCCAACCGGCCTGCCGGCCCCGGTGAACCCGGTGGCGGGGCGTCGATGGGGTCTGGGGCACCGAGGTGGATCACCTCGACCCGATCGGTGTCGAGCAGCACCCTGGCCTTCGCCGCGGTGGCCGTCGAACTGGCGTGTACGGTGGCCCCCTGGCGAACGGATCGGCGCAGCACCTCACCGGCACGGCGGACGTCGGGATGCACCTCGGTCGGATGTTCCAAAAACCAGCAGTCGTACACGGTGACCAGGCGCGCGGCCCGCGACGGTGGCACGACATAGTTGGTGCCGTGGATGACGCCAACGTCGCCGATGAACCGCTCGACGGGGGGCCAATCGATGCGCGACCAGCAGCGATGGGCGAGGGCGGCCGGGTACCCCAATCGCCGTACCCCCGGCGCCGGCCGACCGCGGAAACTGAGAAGGTAGGGCACAAGTTCCGGCCCGTCATCGATCTGGCCCAGCGCCCGGAGGGTGTGGTCGACGGCCACCCCGATGCCGGTACGGGCCCCGTACATCGGCCCGACGTCGATCGCTACTCGAGTACGCACCTGCCCGACGGTACCGGGCCGGTGATCTCGCCGCCGTGTCCGTCAACCATGCCGCCAGTAGCATCGTCGGCTGGTCGGTCGTTCAACAAGACAGGTTGCTTCATGCCCCGCGCACTCATTACCGGAATCACGGGTCAGGACGGCCAACATCTGGCCGAGTTCCTGCATTCGAAGGGATACGAGATCTTCGGGGTGGTCAAGGGGCAGAACAACCCGAAGGTCCAGGCGATCGCCGAGGAATTCCCATACGTCGAGTTGGTTCCTGGCGACTTGGCCGACCTTCCGTCGCTGATCAAGGCGACCGAGATGGCCCAGCCCGATGAGGTGTACAACCTGGCGGCGATCTCGTTCGTGGCGTTGTCGTTCAACCAGGCCGAACTGACGGCCAATCTCACGGGTCTGGGCGTGCTGCGGATGCTTGAAGCGGTGCGGATGGTCGGTGGCTCGAAGAACAACCCGATCCGCTTCTACCAGGCGTCGTCGTCGGAGATGTTCGGCAAGGTCCGTGAGGTTCCCCAGACCGAGGCGACGCCGTTCTACCCGCGGTCGCCATACGGCTGCGCCAAGGTGTTCGGCCACGACATCGTGGTCAACTATCGCGAGAGCTACGACCTGTTCGCCTGCTCGGGCATCTTGTTCAACCACGAGGGCCCCCGGCGAGGGTTGGAGTTCGTGACCCGCAAGATCACCAACGCCGCCGCCCGCATCAAGCTTGGCCTACAGGAGTCGCTCAGCCTGGGCACGCTTGATGCCAAGCGCGACTGGGGCTATGCGGGCGACTACGTCAAGGCGATGTGGGCGATGCTGCAGCAGGACGAGCCCGACGACTACGTGGTGGCCACCGGTGAGGCCCATTCGGTCGAGGAGTTCCTGATCCGGTCGTTCGCCGAGGTCGGCATCGACGATTGGCAGTCATACGTGAAGCACGACCAGCGGTTCATGCGTCCCAGCGAGGTCGACCTGCTGATCGGCGACGCCTCCAAGGCGAAAGCGAAGCTGGGCTGGGTTCCCGAGGTCGACTTCAACGGCCTGGTCAAGCTGATGGTCGCCCACGATCTCCAGTGGGAAGCCGCCAAGGCCGGAATCAAGCACTGAACCCCGGTGCTTTGCCGCGGAGTTGATCCCGGCGCTGGGTGATCGAGGTGGGGCAATCGCGCGGTTGGCGACTATCCCTCGAAAGGGATGTCGCTGATCGCCTCGAGCACCGATCCACGATCGATGGACGCGTGGTTGCGCAGCTTGTTGGCCAAGGCGATCAGGAACGTCACCATGCCGACGGCCGAACCGACAAGCAGGCCCACCTCGACCCGTTGGAAGGTGTCGCCGCCCGCCAGCGCTGTGGTAACCACGAACCCGACCATCGCCAGCGTCCACCCCAGGGCAACCACGGCGTGGCCGTGGAGGGCAATCACGGCTTGGGCGGCGGTTACGGCGACCATGTAGCACGCGCTACCGAGGGCGAGCACCATGAGCGTGCGCCCCGACAGGTCTGCTTTGAATACCCGCCTGAGAATGGTGGGCCCGAGCACCAGCGACCCGATCGTGCCGAGCAGTCCGACGCCGCAGACCAGAGTGAGCAGGTGGCGAAACCCGGTGCGGAACTCGGTCTGGTCGCCTTGCGCCGCCAGACGGGCTAATCGAGGCAGCAGCGCCGCTTGGACGGCCTGGAAAAGAACAGCGGGATGCGGCTGAGCAATACGCCGTACCCGAACTGGCTGACCCGCGCCTCCTCGGTCGCGCTGGCGAGCAGATTCGCGGCAATGGGCCCGGCATTGAGCAGCGCCGCTCCAAACACCGAGCCGAGCAGCAGCCAGCCCAAATTGGGGGTGACTTCTTTCCAGGTGGCTTCCGGTCCCGGTTCGGTGGCCAGACCCTTGCGCCTATAGACCAGGGCCAAACCGGTGAGTGGTGCCAGCGCGATGACCACGCCGTAGGGGCCGGCGGTCTTCACGCCGAGCAAGGCCAGGGCGACGCAGCCGAGGATGCGGGCGCCGCCGTCGAATCCCATGATGACGGCGTAGCCGCCGAACCGGCCGTTTCCCGAGCAGATGCCGCGTGACAGATGAGCCGGGGCATAGGCGGCGAAGGCGACGATCAACGACACCGTCATCACCCAGTTGTCGTCGAAGTAGTGCTTGGCGATGACCTTGCCGAAAATGGCCAACAGCAGGCAGACGATGAGCATCAACCCGATCGCCAGAGCTCCGAGTTTCCTGACCACCGGCCGGCCGCCCTGACCAAGGCTTTCCCGGTGGGCAAGGGCCCGGCCCATCTCCTGCTCGACGGGCAAGAAAAAGCCCGGGGCCAGGGCAAATGTAGCAAACCACAACGCGTTCACCGGCTTGAATCCCTCGTCGCCGAGTTGGTCGCCGGCGACCTTGAAGAACAGGTAGCTGGAGATGCCGGCGACCAGTAACCCGACCCCGACGGGAAGTGTTCCCTCAGGGATGGGGAGCCGGGACAGAGCCGACGGACGCGTTTCGCTGTGTTCCGACAAGGCGGCCGAGATTATCGGCTCCGGAGGGCAATTCTCCGGTTTGGTGATCACGCGGGGTGATGAGGATTCACTCGCCGATTCGGCTACAACTGGTCGGCGCGGGTTGGCAACGCCGAGGAGGTCCCGTGGGAAACAGTTTGATAGCACGAGTGGTCGGCGCTGTCGCACTGCTTGCGACAGCGGTGCCGACCTCGGCCTGGGCCTTGCCGGCCGACAGTGGCGGTGCGGTTGAAGGCGTCTTGGCTAGTTCAGGTCCGACCATCGTGGCCAATGGGGTCAGCGGGAGTTTCGTGACACTCGACGGCCACGGAAACGGCCACGGCATCGGCATGAGCCAGTGGGGAGCGCTCGGCTACGCGGTGGACCATGGCTGGGACGCCGAGCAGATTCTGGCGTACTACTACGGCGGCACGGTGGCCGCCACGATCGACCCCGGCGTGCTCAGCGTTCGGCTGATGGCCCTCGACGACGCTCAGACGTCGGTGATCCAGCCCCGCGGCCGGGCCGTGGTTGGAGGTGATCCCACCGCTCGAACATGGTCCAGCGTGGTGGTTCGCGAGGTGATCGAGGGCACGTATCGGGTGTGGGGCACCACGGCGCTCGGGTGTCCTGCGGTCGATGCCAACCTCGATGACCCAGTGCTCGGATGGACCGTCGTTGTCGAAGCAGCCGCCGGCCAGGTCACGATCAACACCCAGACCGACACCACGGCTGCCACTGACGTCGACGAACTGCTCGCGGTCTGCGAGCCCAATGGCACCGTGCGGTCGTATCGGGGCCAGATCCGAGCGGCGAACGGATCGGTGGGCGAGAACCGGACCGTCAATGACGTGCCGATGGAGCACTATCTACGATCGGTTGTCCCGGCCGAGATGTCCTCGACCTGGGGGCCGCTGGGTGGCGGACGCGGCCAGCAGGCCTTGATGGTCCAGGCGGTCGCCGCCCGCTCGTATGCCGCGGTGCAGACCCGCTACACCTATGCCAAGACGTGCGATACCCAGGCCTGCCAGGTGTACAACGGGGCCGCCCGGCGGTCGGGGCCGACGGGGGGGCCGACGCTGAATGAGAAGCCCGAGACCGACCTGGCGATTGCGGCAACGGCCGGCCAGGTGCGCCGGGTCGGCTCGACTGGCGGCCCGATTGCCAACACGATGTTCTCATCGTCGAGCGGCGGTTACACCGCTCCATCGACCTCTCCGGGCTTTCCGGCGGTTGTTGACGACGGTGACGACATCGCCGCCAACGGACATCACAGCTGGACCGTGCAGGTGCCGATCGCCACGATCGAGCAGGCGTGGCCGCAGATCGGGCGGTTGACCGACCTGGTCGTCACCAAGCGCAACGGGCTCGGCGACTTCGGCGGCCGGGTGCTGTCAGCTGTGATCGTCGGTACCACCGGCCAGCTGACGGTGACCGGTGACGACGTCCGCAAGGCCCTGAACCTGCGATCCAACTGGTTTGCTGTGCACACCCCGTGCCTGGGCCGCGATGCACCCGCGGTTGCCGGGGAGTTGGCTCCCACCGTGGGCCAAGGGTTCGTCGGGGTGACGCCGATGCGGATCATCGACACCCGTAGCGGCACCGGCACCTCACCGGCGCCGATCAAGGCCGGCTGCACGCTGGTGGCGGCGTTGCCGGGTGCGCCCGCCGGCACGACGGCCGTCGCCGTGACGTTGACGACCACCGGCGCCGCCGCGAATGGCTTCACGACGGCCTATCCATGCGGGACGCCGCAACCGAACGTGTCAGCAGTGCAGATTCTCGCCGGGCGTGATGTGCCCGGGACGACCGTCGTGCCGGTCGGTCCGGCGGGCACGATCTGCGTGCTTACCTCGGTCGACACCGACCTGGTCATCGACGTGCTCGGGTGGTTCGCGCCCGGCGGTCACCGGTTCACCGGCCAGGTCCCGGAGCGATTGCTCGATACCCGACGTCCCGCCCCAGTGGCCCCAGTGACCCCAGTGGCCCCAGTGGCCACCGGCACGACGACCAGGGTGCAAGTGGCCGGGACCTCTCGCCCGGCGGATGCGACCGGCGTCTCGGTCAACTTGACGGCGTCCGGGGCCAAAACCGGCGGCTACGTCACGGCGTTTCCCTGTGGAGGTCCGCAACCCGACACCTCGGTGCTCAATGTACGCCCAGGTGTCGACGTGGCCAATCACGCCGTTGTCGCCCTCGATGCGCTCGGCGGGTTCTGCCTGTGGAACTCCGCTCCGGTCCACCTGATCGCCGATATCGACGGGTGGTACGCACCTGGCACCGGATCGCTGACATCGTTCAGTTCACCTCGCCGGGTGGTGGACTCTCGCTCGAACGCGGGGACGACGGGGCCGTGGACCGCCGGCGAGAGCCGAGCTATCGATGTCGGCGATGCAGCGACGGCGGTTGTCTTCGAACTCTCCGGGATCGACGCTCAGCGTGCGGGATACGTGACGGTATTCCCGTGCGGTGCCGCTCCGCCCGACGCGTCGGTGCTCAACGTCAATCCGGGGGCGAATGTGGCGAACCTGGTGATCGTGCCGACCGACGCCGAGGGCCGCGTCTGTCTCACCTCGTCGGTGCTCACCCAGGTGTTGGTCGACATCATCGGCCGCTCGGCGGTTCCACCGGCCACCGGGTGAGGCAGATCACCGGGTGAGGCAGATCACCGGGTGAGGCAGATCACCGGCAGATGCCGGCGACGAACTCGCGGACCTGCTGACCGGTCGTGGCGGCCTGGGCCGTGAGTTCGCGGCGGCGGACCTGCGCCTTTTGGACCGTGAGGACGCCAAAGCCGACGGCGACGTAGGCCGCATCCTTGGCAACGGCGGCCAAGCGGTCGACATCGACACCGGGTACTTCGAACTTCAGCAGTTGGTCGAGGGTGGGAAGGCTGGGGCGGGTCACGAAATCTCCTTGGTGGAATGTACAAGGGTAGAGTATCCAAAGATGCTAACTATTGCAAGCGTTGGTGATCTTTTCTCGGCGTGGACTTTCGGCGGGATGCCTCTGAGAGTTGCTCGACTGCGGCTACCCTCGACCGTCGTGGATTCACCCGGTAGTACCGCACCGCCCGTTGTGGGCGTGGTCGTCGTGCACGAGCCGGGAACCTGGTTTGACGAGGTCCTGTACTCGCTGACCCACCAGGACTACCCCAATCTCAATCTGCTCTTCCTGATCGCCGGTGAAGCGGGCGACATCCCACAGCGGATCAAGGCCCAGCTTCCCAACTCGTTCGTCCGGGCTGTGCCGAGCAACCCGGGCTTCGGTGCCGCGGCCAACGAGGCGATGCGTCTCGTCGAGGGCAGCGGTTTCTTCTGCTTCATGCACGATGACGTGGCCTTGGCGACCAACGCGATCAGTGCGCTGGTCGAGGAGATGTACCGGTCGAACGCTGGTGTCGTCGGCCCGAAACTCGTCGACTGGGACGATCCGACGGTGCTGCAGCACGTCGGGCATGGCGTGGATCGCTTCGGGGAAGTCGACCCGTTGGTCGAACCCGGCGAACTCGATCAGGAACAGCACGATGCGGTCCGCGACGTCTTCAGCGTGCCATCGGCCTGTCTGTTGATCCGGGCCGACCTGTTCCGGGCGTTGGGCGGCTTCCCGGTCGGCTACGACTTCCACGGCGAAGACCTCGACCTGTGCTGGCGAACCCACCTCAACGGCGCCCGGGTGTTGGTGGTGCCGGCTGCGGTCGCCCGTCACCGCGAGTCGCTCGTCGAGCGCCGCCGCGACGTCGGTCATCGGCGGGCGATCGCCCGCCACCGCATCGATACGGTCGCCACGCATGACCGGCCGCTGGCGGACCCCGCTGGTGCTGCTCCAGCTCGCCGTGGTCTCGATCGTCGAAACGGCGGTCGGGCTGTTCACAGGGCGGGTCAAAGACGGCCTGGCGTCGTTGTATGCGCTGCTCGGGCTTCCGGCGCGGATGATCGGAGTGCTCGCCCGTCGTCGGCAGATCAGGCCGCTGCGCCAAGTACCCGACCGGGAGATCGCCGGCCTGCAGATGCGCGGCAGCGCTCGCCTGGCGCTGTTCATTCGGCATCGTCGCAACCGGGCGAACGCCGCGATGCGGTCGATGCCGATAGCTCGCCGTGGCCAGACGGCAACGCTGGCGATCGCCGTACGCATCGGCGTCGGCGATCCTGGTGCTCTTCGGGAGTCGGACGCTGATCTCCCGCGGCGTCGGGCGGATCGGCCAGTTCGCCGAACTCCCGCGGTCGGGACAGTTGCTTCGCCACTACGTCGCCGGATGGGATGCCCAAGGGTTCGGGAAAGCGGGTAATCCGCCGACGGCCCACGCCCTGGTTGGCCTGTTCGACGGGCTTCCGCTGCCTCACGGCCTGACCCGATTGCTCCTGGTCATCGGGCCGTTGATCGCCGGCTACTGGGGAGCGTGGAGACTCGGGGGGTTCTTCCCGTCGGCCCGCGCCCGGGCGGCCGCCCTGGCTGTCTACGCCGCCGTGCCGTTGCCGTACGCCGCCATCGCCGCCGGGCGATGGAGCGTGGTGGCGGCTATGGCGGCTTCCCCTGGGCGATGGACCTAGTCCGCCGCGCCGGCGGCATCGGAGTCGTCGCGGTCCAGGAATGGGGTGACGACGACATCGCCGATGCCGTCGTGTCGCTTCCGCCGCGGGAACGGATCCGCATCCTGGTGTCCCTTGGCGTGCTGTGCGCCGTGGTCGCCGCGTTTGCCCCGGTGTTCCCGGTCCTGGTCCTCGCCGCGGCCGTGCTGTTTGCGCTCGGAACGGTCGTCGCCCGCGGCTCGGCGAGCGTCCTGGCCGGAGTCGCCACGGCGGCCGGTGCCCTGCTCATCGCCGCCCTGCTCAATCTGCCGTGGGCAACGACCCTCGTGCGCAGCGGGGGATGGGGCGACCTGCTCGGCGCCGCGCCCGCCGGTCCATCTGCGCTGGGACTGCTCGCCGTGATGACCTTCGGAATCGGGGCCACCGTGCTCGCCCCGGCGGCCTTGGGTCTGTACGTCCCGATCGTTGCCGCCCCCCTCGTCGGGCGGGGCTGGCGCCTGACGTGGGCGTCGCGAGCCGCCTGCCAGGCGTTGGGTTTCGTCGTCATCGCCATCCTGGCCGATCGTGACGCGCTGCCGTTCCGCCTGCCGGAGCTGGGTCTGCTGCTGGTACCGGTGGCTTGCGGTTTGTCGCTCAGCGGGGCCTGCGCTGTCGCCGCGTTCGAACATGACGTCCGCGGGGCTCGGCTCGGCTGGCGCCAACCGCTCGGCCTCGCCATCGGTCTCGGACTGGTCGTGGGATTGGTCCCCGGGGCCGCCGCCAGCTTCCATGGCTCGTGGTCGATGCCGCCGCTCGGGCTGTCGACGTTCCTGCGCCAGCTCCCCCCAGCAACATCTCCGGCGCGCGGAGGTACCGATGCCGCCGGTGACTACCGGGTGCTGTTCGTCGGTGACCCGCGCCTGCTGCCGGCCCCGGGGCGCAGCCTCTATCCGGGCGTTGCGTACACCGTCGTCGATGATGGTCCCGTCACCATCGAAAGCCAGTTCTTGGCGGCCGAGGGTGCCGGCGATCGGGTGACCCGCGAGGCCCTCGCCTCGATCGCCTCGGTGTCGACCGCTCGGGTCGGACGGTTGCTGGCCACGCTCGGCGTGCGCTTCATCGTGATCCCCGTCGATGACGGCATCGACCATCCCGGGTCTCCGATCGGCGTGCCGGGCGGGCTGATCGAGGCCCTGTCGGCTCAGCTCGACCTCAGCCGATTCCCCAGCTCCGACCAGGTGGTGATCTACGAGAACGCCGCATGGCTGCCCGTTCGCTCGGTGCTCGATCCGGCCGCTTCGGCCGCCAGTACCGAGGGCGGTGTCGAAGCAATTGCCACCGGGGCGATCGGATCGGCGACGCCGGTGCTGGTCGGGAGTGATCCCGCACGTCCGGCCTCACAACCCGTTGCGGGCGGAACATTGAACCTGGCCTACGAACAACCGGCGGACTGGGCCGTCAGCGTCGACGGTCGCCCGGTCGAGGGACGGGCATCGTTCGGATGGTCGTCGGCCTTCGACGTCCCGGCGCGGATCATTGACCGTCGAGCGGATCGCCCGGTCGGCGGCCGGCGGTCAGCTCGTCGCCATCCAACTGCTGCTGTGGGCATCGTGCTCGCCGGATGTCCGCGTCGCGTTCGGCGGACTCGCCAGTTGCGTCGGCTCGCGCCAGCGGTCCCGGTCGGCGATGCGCCGCTGCTCGACTCTCGACGCTGCTCGATCGATGACGTGCTCGGCGCCGCCCCACCGCATGACGACGACCTCCCCGAAGAACTGGGTCGATGATGAACTTCCGACCGATGATCTCCGTCGATGATCGTCGTGGTCGCCACCGTCGGCGGCCGGCTTCGCCGCCGATATCGCCGACCTCGATCGCCACGCGTCGGTCGCGCCGGTCTTCGCCCGGCCGCACCCCGACGACGCCCGTACATGCCGCTCGGCAATCACTCGCAGTACGTTCTACTGCCCGGGAGTGCCGCTGCCGATGGTGACGGCGTCGAAGCGACGGTATCGTCGCCAACCCGGCGAGTCGGCCAAGCAGGGTCAGCTCACGGTGTTCAGCGCCACGGGGGCGCCGGTCAAGACGCCGGTCACGCTCGACGTCCCGCGCCCTGGTCGGACCTTCGACATTGCGACGCGTGGTCGACGCGCACGTTCGCGGGCGCGTTGGTCGAGTTGGCCGGGCGCGGGGCCATCGTCGAACAGCGAGCACCGACGCCGGCCGGCACGTCGCTGTCGCCGCATGCGGCAACGACGCCTCGACCACCTGGTTCTTTGCCGACGGCATCACGCTCGACGGCATTGACTACGACCTGCTGCTCACCAATCCGTTCCGGACATCGCCGTCGTCGACTCTGCGCTTCGTCACCGCGGGGGGCGCGTGGCCAACCGTCGGAGTTGCAAGGCGTAGGTCATTCCTGCCGGATCGATCAGCACGATCGACATCTCGGATCGTTGCCCGCGACGAGGAGCTTCTGTCGATCTCGGCCACCTCGCGGCGCGGCCGGGTCATTGCGGCCAAGGCGCAGTCGTTCACCGGCGCGGCGCCGCACCGGATACAACGTGTGCTCGGTTCGCCCGATCCGTCGGCGATCAGTGGTTCTTCGCCGACGGTGAGTCCGGCACGGGGATCGACGAGCAGTACTCGATCTTCAACCCGCATCGCGAGGCGATCGACGTCGACCTGTTGGTCTTGCCGACCGTGCAACCAGTCGAGAGCTGTCCCGCCTCGTACACCGTCACTGTCGAGGCGCTCGCCTCGATGCATCGTCGACCCGTCGGTGGCCTTCCCCGACCTTGCCGATGGACGGCAATGCGCGGTCGGTCAGCACGCTCTCGAAGGAATCGTCGTGGCCGAGCGGGCGATCACCCGTAAGGCCGGCGAGGGCGTTCGACCACGGTGGTGCTCGGCTCCCGCTTCGGGTCGCCGCGCTGGTGGCTCCCGACCGGCGTGGCCAAAGCCACCGAGGCCGCGACTCGTGGTGCTTCAACGTGACCAGCCTCGAGGGCACGTTCACGGTCAGCGTCGCTCGGCCCGGGCGGACTGGTCGCCGATCGCCGGGCTGACCGACGTGCCGGCTCGCCGGAGCGCGTGATCGCGGTCGACCTGGCGGCCGACCGACGCCGTCGGCAACACGTTGGCTCGTGTCGAGCGCCGACGTGCAGCTGATCGTCGAGCAGCGGTACCCCCGGGCACCAGCGCGGCCGTGGCGGCGCGCTGGCCATTCCCGAGTGACCGTCACCCGCTGCTGATGGCGGTCCGCCCTGGTGGCCGCGGCGGTCGGCATTGCCCATCGTGCTCCGCCGGCGACCGGCAACCCGCGGCACCATCGCAGCCGGCCTACGGGGCACCCGGCCAACTCGACCGTGCCGACTTCCCGACGGCCGACACCCCAGTGGCTCGTGGTGGTGTTCTCGTCGGCGACATGCCACACGTGCGCCCTACGTGGCGGCAAGGCGAGGGCCCTTGCCTCTCGTCATGTGGCGGTCGTCGAGGCCGAGTTCGGTGCCAGCCGCGACCTGCACGAGCGCTATCGCATCGATGCCGTGCCGACGATGGTCGTTGTGCCGACGCCGCGGCGTCGTACGGGCGGGCTTCATCGGCCCGGTCAGCGCCACCGACCTGTGGGCGGCCGTCGCCGAGGCTCGGGAGCCGGGCTCGTCGCCCGAGCCGGGGTTGGGTGCGCTGTAGCGGTGCAGCCGAGCGTCGGACGCCCGTCGGGCCTTACAGGCCGCGTGCGCCCTCTGAGCGAGGCTCAAGACCTCTGCTGGACCAGCCGGCCGACCTCGGCGCCGTCGATCGTCTCCTTCTCGAGCAGCGCCTCGGCCACGAGGTCGAGGCCCTTGCGGTGCTTGCCGAGCAGGGCCGTCGCCCGGTCCTCCTGCTCGCGGAGGATCCGGGAGATCTCCTCGTCGATCAGTCGGGCGGTGTCGTCGGAGTACTCGCGGCCGCCGGTCATCAGGTCCTCGCCGAGGAACACCTGCTGCTGGCCCTCCCACGCCATCGGCCCGACCCTGTCGCTCATGCCCCACTCGCGGACCATGCGCCGGGCCAGGCCGGTGGCCTGACTTCGAGGTCGTTGGCGGCGCCGGTGGTCGCGCTGGTCGAAGACCAGCTCCTCGGCGACGCGGCCGCCGAGGGCCATGCAGATGCGGTCCTCGATGTACTCCTGGGAGTAGCTGTGGCGCTCCTCGGGCAGGGTCTGGGTGACGCCGAGGGCCATGCCGCGGGGGAGGATCGTGACCTTGTGGACCGGGTCGCCGTTGGGCAGCACCGAGGCGAGCACGGCGTGGCCGCCCTCGTGGTAGGCGGTGGTCCGCTTCTCCTCGGCCGAGAGCACCAGGCTCTCGCGGCGGGCGCCCATCATCACCCGGTCGCGGGCGGACTCGAAGTCGATCCGCTCGATCTGCTTGGAGCCGCGCCGCACGGCGAACAGCGCCGCCTCGTTGACCAGGTTGGCCAGGTCGGCGCCGCTCATGCCCGGGCGTGCCCTTGGCCATCACCTCGAGGTCGGCGTCGGGGCCCATCCGCTTGTCGCGGCAGTGGACCTTGAGGATGGCCAGGCGCTCCTCGTACTCGGGCAGCGGCACGACGATCTGACGGTCGAAGCGGCCCGGGCGCAGCAGGGCGGGGTCGAGGATGTCGGGCCGGTTGGTGGCGGCCATGATGACGATGCCCTCGGACGTCTCGAAGCCGTCCATCTCGGCGAGCATCTGGTTGAGCGTCTGCTCGCGCTCGTCGTGGCCGCCGCCGAGGCCGGCGCCGCGCTTGCGGCCGATCGAGTCGATCTCGTCGACGAAGATGATGGCCCGGCCCATCTTGCGGGCCTGCTGGAACAGGTCGCGGACGCGGCTGGCGCCGACGCCGACGAACATCTCCATGAAGTCGGAACCGGTGACCGAGAGGAAGCCGACGCCGGCCTCGCCGGCGACGGCGCGGGCGAACAGCGTCTTGCCGGTGCCGGGAGGACCGACGAGCAGGATGCCCTTGGGGACCCGGGCGCCGATCTCCTTGAACCGCTCGGGCATCCGCAGGAAGTCGACGACCTCGCGGATCTCCAGCTTCACGCCCTCGTAGCCGGCGACGTCGGCGAACGTCGTCGACGGCCTGTCGGTGGTGTACGCCTTGGCCCGGCTGCGCCCGATCGACATGACGTTGCCCATCTGGCCCGGGGCCCGCCGCTGCATCCACACGAAGAAGCCGATGATCAGCAGCGAACGGCAGGAACACGGGATGACAGCCCGGGCAGCCAGCTCGACTTCGGCGTGCCGGGCTTGAAGTCGACGCCCGTTGTCGTCGAACAGGGCGCTGGTCGGCCTCGCTGAGCTGGCCGGCTGGCGAACGTGGTGAACTTCGTCGCCGTCGTTCAGTCTCGCCGGTGATCCCGAGCGTGGCGTTGTTGAACTTGATCTCGTCGACCTTGCCGTCTCGACCAGTTCGAGGAACTTCGGCGTAGGCCGAGCTTCTCGACCTGTCGGCTCGGGGATCAGGCGCGGCCGAAGAACAGCAGGGCGAGCGACGCCAGCGAGGACCCAGATGGACCACTTGCGGCAGGCCGCCGGGCGCGGCCGGGCAGACTGCGGGCGATCAGGCGTGGGTCGGGGACCCGTGCCCTGCGCCACGGCGACCGGCCCGGCGGGCGGCGGAGGAGGCGGCGGAGGCGGAGGTTGCTCATGGCTCCATGCTACGGCTGGGACGACCCCCTCTGCGTTCAACAGGCGGCTCGGCGCGTTCAACCATCCACCACATCGCGACGTCGATCTCGGTACCTTCGCTCTCGTGACCCGCCAGTGCTCACGTCCCGGTTGCGCCGAAGCCGGCGCGTCGACGCTCACCTACCAGTACGCCCGCAGCGTGGCCTGGCTCGACGAGCTGTCCCGCGAGCGCGACCCGCACGGCTACGACCTGTGCGACCGCCACGCCGGACGGCTGCGCGTGCCCGCACGGCTGGCGGCTCGACGACCGCCGCGGGCCCGCCTCTGCAATTGCTCGCCGGCTGAGTCTGCGCAGATGCCCTGGCGGCACCTGCCGGTCGCCGGTAGCATGACCGTCGTGCGTCCTGTCCCTGGCGCAGCCCCGATTCTCGATCGGGATCGCCGCGCTGACGTGGTTGTCGGCGCTGGTCGTCGCCTCGCGCTCGACGTTGATCGTGCTGGTCGTCGACCGGGCATCTGGCCGACACGCGCCATCGGACGACCCGCCGGTCTGGGTGACCGCCGTCACGCGTGACCGCGCTTGTGGATCCCGGTGCTCGTCGGGCTGCGGCTCGTGAGCAACACCGTTCGGCACCCGGCACCTTCGCGCGACTATCGGACTGGAGTTTCGGCGGCGTCGACCTGCTGGGCATTCCCATCGGTGTCGCTGCTGCCAACTCGTCCTGCTCGAGCTGGTCTACTGGCCGCTGCGCAGCGTCTGGTCCCGACGCGTTCGGCCGTGACGCATGTCGAGGAGCCGGCTCGCGACCTGTTCGACAAGGCGCACGGACTGGCTGGCGTGTGCTCGTGATCTTGATCGTGGTCGTCGGCGCGCCGCTGGTCGAGGAACTGCTGTACCGCGGCCTGATTCTGCGGGTCGCTCGAGGCCGGATCAACGACGCGCTCGCCGTCGTCGGTCTCGGCGGTGTGGTTCGCGCTCGCCCACCTGCCAGCCGGTCCAGTTCCCCGGACTGTTCGCTTTTCGGCGTCGTGCTCGCGGTGCTGCGCAGCAGCGCACCGGGCGGCTGGGCATGGGGATCCTGACCCACGCGGCGTTCAACGCGACGACCGTCGTGACGATGCTTGGCCGTAACGTTGCCTGGCGTTCGGCGGCGACACGATGACCAATCGGACGGCCCGATCGGGTGGAAGGATGGCTGCCGGCATGAGCGATACAGGCCGTTCCGACATGGCACAAGCGATGACCCGACACCGGCATCCCAGTCGACGATCCGATGCTTCGAGCCCGGCTGCGGCGAGCCCTGCGCGTCGAGCAGCCGAACGATGCACTGGCATCGATGTGGGACCGTCCGGCCGGCCGCCGACGACACCGAATCGCCGACGGTGCCGCTTGATCGACCGGCTCGACGGACCTATCGGTATCGACCGATCCCGAGCCCGCACCGAGCGCGCCGCCGACCGGCTGGCTCGCTGGGGAACTCGGCGACTCGTTCGACGCACTGATCGACCGCCGCCATTGTCGTGTTCGTCACGGTGTTCACGATCGTCGCAGCTGCATCCGGGCGAGCATCTTCACCGCAGCGGTGCCGACCGGCGGCGACATGGGCGCCCACGTGTGGGCACCGGCCTATCTGCGCGATCACCTGCTGCCGAACGGTCGGTCTGACCGGCTGGTCGATGGATTGGTACGGCGGCTTGCCCGATCTACCGCTTCTACATGCTGCCGCCGGCGCTGATGATCCTGCTGCTCGACACGTGATGCCCTACGGCATGGCGTTCAAGATCGTCGCCGTGCTCGGCGTCGTGACGCTGCCGGTCTGCTGCTGGGCCTTCGGCAGGCTCACCCGGTTGCCATATCCGATCCCGGCGCTGTTCGCCGTGGCCGGCGACGATCTTCCTGTTCGACGAGACGTTCACGATCCTCGGCGGCAACATCGCCTCGACGATGGCCGGCGAGTTCTCGTTCTCGATCGCCTTGTCATTGGCGATGCTCGGCCTTCGGCGTGTTCGCCCGCGGCATGGAGAACGGCAGCACCGGGCGTTGGCGGCGGTGCTGATCGCGCTGGCCGCGCTGTGCCACGGCATGGTCGTGTTCGGCTTCGTCGCGCCCGGTCTGCTGCTGTTGTGGTTGATCTCGATCGACGGCAAGCGCACCGTCTACGCCATCACGTCGGGTCTGACCGGGCTATTGCTGTCGGGTTCTGGCTGTTTCCGTTCATCTTCACCTCGAAGTACATGACCGACATGAAGTACGAGGGCGCCCCGATGCCCGGGGGCGTGTGGAACTCGTACTGGAAGATGTTTTTCCCCCACACCACCGATGTCGACCGGTTCTGGGCGATCCTGGCGATCGTCGGGTTCATCGCCGGCGGTCGTGCGGCGCAACCGGGTCGGTCTCATTCCTCGGTGTGTTCTCCCTGGTGCTCACGGCGCTGGTGTTCCTCACCAAGGACGGCATCCCCGGGTTCGGCCTGCTGTGGAATGTCCGACTGCTGCCCTTCTTGTTCCTCCTGCGCTACCTGCTGGCGATGGTCGGCATCGTCGAGATCGTCTGGGGCATCGCTGCGGATCGTCACGACCGCAGGATCGCCCAACGGGTGGCCCGCTCGTATCCCGAACCGGCCGGGCTCGTGCTGGTCGGTCGGCTCAGCCCGGCGCGAGCCTCGGCCCGCAAGTTCTTCGCCTCGATCGCCGTGCTCGGCATGGTCGGTGCCGTCGGACTCGGCTGGTTGTCGTGGCATCTGGGCAAGTTCCCGGGCCAGAAAGAGACGTACGTCGCCTCGGGCAAATCCAACAAGGACAAGTACCGGTTCGAGTTCCTCGGCATCGACGTGGCGACGTCCGACAAGAATGGATTCGTCGACGGCTGGGCCCGTCACAACTTCACCGGCTACGAGGGCAAAGGTGCCTACGGCGAGTACCGGGCGCTGATCGAGCAGATGAAGACTACTCGGCGCCGACCCGGAGCACGGCTGCGGCCGGGCGTTGTGGGAGCACACCGACGGCGGCTACGGCACGCCGATGGCGCTGATGTTGCTGCCGTTCTGGACCGACAGCTGCATCGGCTCGATGGAGGGCCTGTTCTTCGAGGCCTCGGCGACTACGCCGTACCACTTCCTCAGCGCGGCGGCGATGTCTGAGAAGGCGTCGAACCCGGTGCGCGAGCTCGACCTACGAAAACCGCAACGCCGAGTTGGGCATCGCGCTACATGCAGGCGCTCGGCATGCGCTACTACCTGGCCTACAACCTGGCGACCGTCGAGCGGGCGAGCCAGCAGGCCGACCTGATCGAGGTGGCGACATCGGGTCCGTGGCACGTCTACGAGGTGGTCGGCAGTGACCTGGTCGTGCCGCTGACCGTCGAACCGGTCGTCGTGAACGCGCGGTCGGGCGATCAGCGTGAACGCTGGCTCGAGATCGGGTCCAGCTACTTCCAGCACCCGGAGCGCTGGGCGGCGATGCCGACAGCCGACGGCCCGACCACGTGGCAGCGGGTCGATGTGGTCTCCGACGCCGCGTGCCGACCCAACAAGGTCGATGTGGTGCGCAGCGTGCAACCGATCGAGACTCGGCCGCTCCCGCCGGTCGCCGTCAGCGATGTTCGGCTGGGCGACGAGTCGCTCTCGTTCCGGGTCGATCAGGTCGGGGTGCCGGTGCTGGTGAAGGTCAGCTACTTCCCGAACTGGGAGGTCTCGGGGGCCGAGGGCCCGTATCGGGTCGCTCCCAACCTGATGGTGGTCGTGCCCGACGGCCCAGCAGGTGCAGCTGACCTACGGTCGCACGACGATCGACTACGCATCGTGGATTGCGACGCTGCTCGGCCTGCTCAGCCTGATCTGGCTGTGGCGGTCGGGGCCCGTTCGGTATGGCGATGACGGCCAAGACGACTCGTACCCGACCGACCCTGATCCGTTCGGTGATGAAGATCTCGCCCTGAGTGGCGAGAGGCCGCGGGCGCGGCGACATGGGTGCCGTTCGACGATATGAAGGGCCGCCCGCTCGACGAGATTGATCTCGACGACACCGCCTGGCTCGACACGTCCTCGGCGGACTCGCTGGCCCGACCAGATCTAAGTTCGCTTGCTGCGACCCCGCCCCCGGAACCGCCCGGGTATGGTAACTCCCCGCATGACCGAACTCGATCACATCGTCAAGGCCTACGACATTCGGGGCACCGTTCCCGATCAGCTCTATCCGCAGCTGGCTCGGGCCCTTGGCGTCGGCTTTGCCCGCTTCACCGGTGCAGACCGCATCTTGATCGGTCGCGATATGCGCCCGTCGGGGATAGAGCTTGTCTGAGGCCTTTGCCGATGGAGTGCCGTTCACAGGGTGTCGATGTCATTCGCCTCGGGCTCGCCTCGACCGACATGGTGTACTACGCCGCCGGCAAGCTCGATGCCCCCGGGGCGATGTTCACCGCGTCACACAACCCGGCGCAGTACAACGGCATCAAGATGTGCCTCTCGGGGGCCCGGCCCGTCGGCGCCGACACCGGGTTGGCCGACATTAAAGCGACGGCCCAGGCCGTGCTCGATGGTCACGGCCCGGCCGACACCGCTCGCAGCGGCGGCATCAGCGATCTCGATCTGGTCGACGCGTTCGCCGAGCATGTCGTGTCGTTCATCGACATTGCCGCGTTGCGCCCGTTGCGCGTCGTTGCCGATATGGCCAACGGCATGGGCGGATACGTCGTGCCTCGGATCTTCGAACGGCTCGGCAAGGTCGATCTCGAGGTGATGTACGGCGAGCTTGACGGAACGTTCCCGAACCACCCGGCCGATCCGATTCAACCTGAGAACCAGCGGGATCTGCGGGCTCGGGTGCTGTCGGGCGGATTCGACCTCGGTCTGGCCTTCGATGGCGACGCAGATCGGGTCTTCGTCGTCGACGAGGCGGGCCGCGGGATGTCGGGCTCGACCACGACGGCGCTGCTGGCAGCCAACATTCTGGAGCGCAATCCGGGCGCCACGGTGCTCCACAATCTCATCTGCTCCCGCGCCGTCCCCGAGGTCATTCGGGAGTGCGGGGGCGTGCCGTATCGCACCAAGGTCGGTCACTCCTACATCAAGACCCTGATGGCCGAGACCGGCGCGGTGTTCGGCGGCGAGCATTCGGCTCACTACTACTTCCTCGACAACTACCGGGCCGATTCCGGGGTGATCGCCAGCATGTTCGTGCTGGCCGAGGTGAGCAAGACCGACGCCCCCCTGTCCGAGGTTCGCCAGCCGTACGAGCGTTACGCCGCGAGTGGCGAGATCAACACCGTGGTCGCCGATCCGCTCGCCGTCATCGAACGGGTCGCTCGGGAGTATGCCGGCGACGAGCAAGACCGCCTCGACGGTTTGACAGTCGACTGCGGCCCGTGGTGGTTCAACTTGCGGGCCTCGAACACCGAACCGCTTTGCGGCTCAATCTTGAAGCCCCGACTGCCGATGAATGCGCCGAGCGAGTGGCTCGCGTCGTGTCGCTGATCGCCGAATAACCGAAAGGTAGACATATGTCACTCGATACTCGACTGCTTGAAATTCTCGCTTGCCCGCAAGACAAGGGCCCGCTCTATTACCTCGGTGATGACGGGGGGCTCTACAACCCCCGCTTGCAGCGGCGATACACCATTCGCGACGGCATT
Organism: uncultured Actinomycetes bacterium; assembly: GCA_963847945.1. Taxonomy (GTDB): domain Bacteria; phylum Actinomycetota; class Acidimicrobiia; order Acidimicrobiales; family Ilumatobacteraceae; genus JANMJD01. The sequence goes on along the minus strand of CAWKBX010000015.1, from coordinate 168,627 downwards.
CCGATCATGTTGATTGACGAAGCCGAGACAGTTGACGATGCGGAACATGCTCGGCTGATGCAGCGAGTGACAAGCGAACGCATCTCACCTACATTTGAGAGTTGAAGTTCGCAGCTCATGTTACGATCACGTAACGAAGTCGGCGTTTGGAGGAAGATCGTGGGATCAGCAGCAACTCGTATGTTGCGCTTGGTCGTGGCGGGTAGTGCATTGGCTGGAGTGGCGACGGTGGGTCTCGGTATGGCTCCGTTTGCCGTTCCCAGTGCGTACGCCGCGCTCGGCGCAGGGGGCGAGTACCACCCGGTGCTCCCAACACGGGTGCTCGACACGCGTGTTGCCGCCAGCCAGGCGACCGGAGCCAAGGGCTTCGGCGACGCCAACGCATTCAACGTCAAGTTGATCGGTGCCACCGGCGTCGGTGGCGCGACCGTTGTCATCCCTAACGCCGACGTGCTCGCGGTGGTCGCCAACATCAGCGTGACCGGGGCTGATCGCAGCGGCTACCTGACGGCGTACCCAAGTAACATCACCCGTCCCGATGCCTCGAACGTCAACTTCAAGGCGGGCGAGAGTGTCCCGAACCTGGCGATCCTTCGCCCCGGCACCGACGGCAACGTGCGGATCGCCCTCAACGGCGACACGGCAGGCACCGGTGGGTCGGCCCACGTGCTGATCGACGTCGTTGGCTGGTTCTCCACCTCGACGTCCAACGATCGTGGTTCCCGTCTGATCTCGCTTGCGCCGGGGCGAGTCCTCGATACCCGTAGCGGCGTCGGCCGCGCCGGCGCGCTCGGCGAAGGAGAGTCGTTCAAGCTCAAGATCCGCGGTGCCGACGCGGCGGGTCCGGCCCGCCCGGGCTACATCCCCAACGATCCCAAGATCGTCGGGGTGGTGCTCAACCTCACTGCGACCGGGCCGACGGCCAATACGTTCGTCAGCGCGCAACCCGATGATTTCGTCGGATTCCCGACGACGTCGAGCCTCAACCTGACGGCTGGGCAGACCAAAGCGAACCTGATCATGGTCCCGGTCGGGGCCGACGGTTCGATCCGCATGTTCAACGAAAAGGGTTCCGTGCAACTGATCGCCGATGTGGTCGGCTACTTCAAGTCAGGCATCAACGACGAGACCCGTGCCGGTCGAGTCGTCCCGCTCGATCGTCCGTTCCGGGCGTTCGACACCCGCTTGGCCGCGTACGGTGCTGCCAAGCTCGGCTCGGGCCAGGAGGAGACGTGGAACTTCAACGCCTTCATCCAGTCGGTCAAGGTCGGCGGCGTGTGGGTCGGTGAGCAGGATTCGTTGATCATGAACCTCACGGCAACCGATCTCGGGTTCCCGTATCCAGTGGGCCGCAATGACTCGTTCATCACGCTGCATCCGTCGGGCACGCCGTTGCCCGATTCGAGCAACCTGAACTTCCTACCCGGCCAGTCGGTGCCGAACTTGTCGGTCGCCCGGCTGTCGGCCGACAACAAGCTGCTGGCCTATAACGACAATGGCTTCGTCCACTACATCGGCGATGTCGCCGCGGTCGTTCTCGAAGACGCCTGAGGTGCGAGGTACCCGTTGGGTCCCTCCACTACAATCTGCAGATGTCGGGCTGACCCAGACCTCGGTGCCAGCAGGCCCCAGCCCACGACCCAACCCACCTCATTGGTGACGCACTGTCACCCTGAATCGTTGTTTCGTGGAGGATCAACATGACTTCTTCTCTTGCCGCGCGTAAAGACTTTCGCGTCGCGGATCTGTCCATGGCCCCGTTCGGCCGCAAGGAAATCCATCTCGCCGAGCATGAGATGCCTGGCCTGCGAGCGCTCCGTAAGGAGTACGGCCCGTCCAAGCCGCTCGCGGGCGCTCGAATCTCGGGTTCGCTGCATATGACCATCCAGACCGCCGTGCTCATCGAGACGCTTGTCGAGCTCGGGGCCGAGGTTCGCTGGGCGTCGTGCAACATCTTCTCGACGCAAGACCACGCCGCTGCGGCCGTCGTCGTCGGTCCGAACGGCACCGTCGATGACCCCCAGGGCGTGCCGTGCTTCGCCTGGAAGGGCGAGACGCTCGAGGAGTACTGGTTCTGCACCGAGCAGATGATGACCTGGCCCGACGGCCCCCACGGCGAAACGAGGGGTCCCAACATGATCCTCGACGACGGTGGCGACGCCACGATGTTGCTGCATAAGGGTGCCGAGTTCGAGAAGTCTGGTGAAGTACCCGACCCGACCTCGGCGTCGAACCCCGAGTTCGCCATCGTGCTCGGCCTGACCTGCAGCGCTCGCTGAAGAACGAGCCGACCAAGTGGTCGACGATGGCCGCCAACATCAAGGGTGTCACCGAAGAGACGACGACCGGTGTGATGCGGCTGTACAAGATGCACGAGAAGGGCGAATTGCTCTTCCCGGCCATCAACGTCAACGACTCGGTGACCAAGTCGAAGTTCGACAACCTCTACGGCTGCCGTCACTCGCTGGTCGATGCCATCTGCCGGGCCACCGACGTGATGCTCGCCGGCAAGGTCGCCGTCGTCGCCGGTTATGGCGATGTCGGCAAGGGCTGTGCACAGGCACTCAAGGGCCAGGGCTGTCGCGTCATCGTCACCGAGGTTGACCCGATCAATGCCCTGCAGGCCGCGATGGAGGGCTACCAGGTCGACGTGATGGAAGACGTCGTCGGCGAGGTCGACATCTTCGTGTCGGCCACGGGCAACGACGGCGTGATCACCGTCGAGCACATGCACAAGATGAAGCACAACGCCATCGTCTGCAACATCGGCCACTTCGACTCGGAAATCGATATGGCCGGGCTTGCCCGCTCGGGCGCTACCCGTGATGAGTTGAAGGCCGGGACCGACCTGTGGACCTTCCCCGACGGCCACGCCGTCATCGTGTTGGCCGAGGGTCGCCTGGTCAACCTCGGTTGCGCCACCGGTCACCCGAGCTTCGTGATGAGCTGCTCGTTCTCCAACCAGGTGATCGCTCAGATGGAGCTGTTCAACCACCTCGAGAACTACCCGCTTGGTGTGTATGTGCTGCCGAAGCGTCTTGACGAGAAGGTGGCCCGGCTGCACCTCGGTGCCCTTGGGGTGAAGCTCACCAAGCTCACCGACGAGCAGGCCGAGTACCTCGGCGTCGACCCGTCGGGCCCGTTCAAGGCCGACCACTACAGGTACTGATGGTTTCAAGGGGGGAAGGAGACCTTCCCCCCTTGAGATCCCCCCATCGTGCGGGACGGGTCGGCGGGCGTCCGACCGGCGGAGCCGGATCGGACACCAACTTGGGAGCGTGCTGCGACTGGGCCGCGCGAAGGATGAGGGTCTGCTTCACTTGCGTGACCAGAGGGTCGGCTCGACCGGCTCGGGGGCTGGGCGGGAGCCGATTTCGCCACCGGTTGAGGGGCTGATCGCGGACCGTGCCGAGCCGTCCTATCCGCCTCCGTCGACGGACGGACCGGGGCCGGTGGCGTGCCCGGATGCGGCGCTTGAGCCAACACTCGAGGAGATCGAGGCGATGGGGAAGGGGGCACAGCAGGGACAGCTGCGCGACGACATGCGGGTGTTGTCGGCCTACGGGGAGGCCCATCCCGAGACGTTCGGGCCCGGAAGCGGCGGCAGGGAGAGCCTCGGGATGGCGATGTGGGCGATCGGGCCGATGCCGAACGCCACCGCCAGGGTCCCGATGCCGACCGGGCCGCCGAGGGCGATTCCGGCGGCGAGGGCGAGGAGCTCGACGGTGGTGCGGGCTCGTCGGATCGACCAGCCGAACCGGCGGTTGAGCCCGACCATCAACCCGTCGCGGGGTCCGGTGCCGAGACCCGAGCCGATGTAGAACCCCGAGCCAATACCGATGATCAGCAGCCCAGCGGCGAGGTAGGCCCACCGGGCCACGAGCGAGTTCGTCGCCGGGAACAGCGTGTTGCCGAGGTCGGCGACCAGGCCGATCTCGATGGCGTTGAGGATCGTGCCGAGCCCAGGCCGTTGCCGAAGCGGAATCCACAGCAACAACAGGAGCAGGCCCACCCCCTCGATCATCAGGCCGAGCGAAAGTCCTGTGAGGTCGCTGAGGCCCTGGTGGAAGACATCCCACGGGGCGAGGCCGAGGCGGGCCTTGACGATGCAGGCGATGCCGAATCCGAAACAGGCGAGCCCCCCAATGCAGCGCGGCAACCGGCGGATCAGCTCACGCCGGGGAGGAAGCAGGGACACGACGCTCGACGCTATCCGGCGTCGCCGCCGGGCGGTCGGGCGGGGGTGGTGGTGTCGGTACCGGTCTCGATCGAGGCGCTGACCAGCAGTGGAAGATGGTCGGAGAGCCGGGGCCAGTCAGCCGTGCCAGGGGCGACCTGGGCGTGCAACACGGTGATGTTGGTGCCGGTCAGGACGTAATCGAGTCGCTGATACGGTGCACCTGACGGGTTGGTGAAGCCCGGTGCGATCTGGACGAGCCGCCAGGCGTCGCGCAGGCCGATGCCGGTGAACGGAAGCAGGGTCGCGGGTTCGTCCGGGGCGTTCAGATCGCCGCTGAGAACTTCGGGCCTGTCGATGGTTCGGCGCTCGGCAATCTGCCCGGCAACGATCGCCGCTTGCACCGAGCGGGCACCGGGATCGTCGTGAGATGCGAGGTGGGTATTGAACACCGCGACTTGGCCGTGTGGATGGTCGACGATCAGGGATTGCACGATCCGGCGGCGATACGACCAGATCCGGATGGTGGGGGTGAGCGTGGTGACCTTGTGGTCGTCGATGTCGGCGTTGGCCAGCACGGCGAGGCCTTCGGCCCGCCACCACAGGAATGGGCCGTAGGGGAGGTGTTTGCGGGCCCAGCGCCAGTCCTTGGCCCCCCACGCTCGGGCGAGGGCGCGGGCCTGGCGGCGTTGCACCTCCTGCAAGGCGACGATCTGGATCTCGCCGTCGGCGGTCATGTCGCCGAGCAACCGACTGACCGCGAGCGCATCGACGCCTTTGGAGCCCTGCAGATTCCAAGTCACGATGCGCAATTCAGCCACCGGACCAGTCTGGTCGCTACGCTGCCGTCCCCATGGGAACTCGTTTAGCAGGCAAGGTCGCGCTGATCACCGGCGCATCATCGGGACTCGGACGCGTCGGCGCCGAGCTGTTCGCGTCGGAAGGTGCCAAGGTCGTCATCGCCGACATCACCGATGGCGACGAGGCAATGGATGCCATTACGGCGGCGGGCGGCGAAGCCACCTTCGTACGTACCGACGTGACCGACGAGGCCTCGATCGAGGCGGCTGTCGCCCACGCGATGGAAACCTACGGCGGGTTGCACGTGATCTACAACAACGCCGGAGTCATGCTGTCGGACGATGACGGACCGACGAACACGCCCATGTCAACGTACGAAAAGACGATGGAGATCAACGTCAAGGGTGTGCTGCTCGGCTGCAAATACGCGATCCCGGCGATGCTCGAATCGGGCGGCGGCTCGATCGTCAACGTCGCCTCGTTCGTCGCCCATATGGGCGCGGCCACGCCGCAGATCGCCTACACCGCCTCGAAGGGTGCCGTGCTGGCGATGACCCGGGAGATCGCCGTGATCTACGCCCGCCAGGGCATTCGGGCCAACTCGCTGTGCCCCGGGCCGATCATGACGCCGCTGCTGGCCAAGTTCCTCTCCGACGACGCCAAGCGCAACCGTCGCCTCGTGCACATCCCGATGGGCCGTTTTGGGGAGCCTCGCGAGATCGCCAACGGCGCGCTCTTCCTCGCGTCGGATGAGTCGTCGTGGATGACCGGCCAATCATTGATCATCGACGGTGGAATCAGTTCGGCGTACGTCACCCCCGAGTGATCGTGGTCGTCGGGCGGCGAACTCGGCTGAGTAGATCGTGACGCTGTGCCTGTTCAGACGAGCTTTCGTAGCCCGCTTGCCGACATCGGCACCACCTTCATCGAGGCGGTGCCGAAGTCGCCGTCGGGCAAGATCCTGTGGCGCGAGTTGCGCTCCTCGGCGCGGGTTCTAACTCAGCACCAGCGGGCCACCTGGGGTATCGAGCAGCAGGCTCAATCGGATGCTCGATCCGTCGATCAACTCAACCGAGGTCAACGCGCCGACCGCTTCGAGGTGGATGGCCACGTCTTCGGGGCGGGGGTGTTCGATGCGGAGTTCGAGGAGTTGGAGGTCATGATCGAGCGTGGCCGTCGGATGCACCGAAGCACCCCAGTCGATCATGAACGGCAGCACGGCGATTCCCCATGGCCCGACCGTGGGCAGGGTGAGGCGCCACGACAGCTGGGTCCCGTCGACTTGGGTGCGTGACATCGATTCAATCGGGCCGAGGTCCCACCCGGTGGTCAATGCGGCGGCGGCGACGGCTTCGAGCGGCGCGGAAGGTCGGGCGCACCAGGCCACGAGCCGAGGTCGGGTGAGCTGATCGATCCCGAACGGTCGGCCCGCCGCCGGCCCGGGCTGGTCGTCGTCGGGTCCGATGATTTCCAGATATGAGCGGGCTCCGAGTTGGACGAGTTCGTTGCGGGTGCCGCGGCCTGGGTGCACGCCGCCCGGCGTCGGCTCGACGCCGAGACGTTCGGCGAGTTCGGCCACGGTCGCCTCTAGATCGGTGGTTGCGTACACCACATGGTCGATCATGTCCGTTCCCTTCTCTCGGCGATGGGCATCGATCAAGTCTCGTCGCTTCCCTGTGTCCGGACGGCGATACCGACGATGCCGGGAACCCGCTCGATGCCCAGCCGCTCGACGGGTGTTGCGGTCGTCGCCGCGCGGTCGGAGGTCGCGACGACGAGGTGGTCGATGACCCGCCTGTCGGGCGACCCGTGGGTATTCGTTCGCTGGTTTCTCGTCGGCGTGATGGCCTTGACGGTCATCGCAGCCGTTTGGCACCGGGGTTTCGTTCAGTGGGGCGTCCGAGGGCAGACTGCACAGTCATGACAGCCGTTTCGTTCATCGGGCTTGGCGTGATGGGGGCGCCAATGGCCCGCCATCTGGCCGCCGCCGGTCACCAGGTCACCGTCTACAACCGCACCTCTGCGAAGGCCGCCGAATGGGTCGCCACGAACGGCGGTCGCTCGGCTCCGACTCCTCGTCGGGCCGCTCAGGGGAGCGACTTCGTCTTCATGTGCGTCGGCAACGACGATGACCTGCGTTCGGTGGTCTACGGCGACGATGGGGCGCTGGCTGGGATGAAGCCGGGCACCGTCTTGGTCGATCACACGACGGCGTCGGCCGATGTGGCCCGGGAGATCGCCGTCGCCGCCGCGGCGCTGGGCGTCGGGTTTGTCGACGCGCCCGTGTCGGGCGGGCAGGCGGGAGCCGAGAACGGCGTCTTGACCGTGATGTGCGGGGCCGAGGACGAGGCGGTGTTCGAACGAGCTGCAGCAGTGATCGCGGCCTACGCCCGGGCCTGTCAGCGGCTCGGCCCTGCTGGCAGTGGGCAGCTCACCAAGATGGTCAACCAGATCTGTATCGCCGGGCTCGTGCAGGGCTTAGCGGAGGGCGTGAACTTCGCCCAGCGGGCCGGGCTCGATGTCGATGCGGTGATCGATGTGATCTCCAAGGGCGCGGCCGGTTCGTGGCAGATGGAGAACCGGGCGCGCACCATGGGACGCGGCGAGTTCGAGTTCGGCTTCGCCGTCGAGTGGATGCGCAAGGACCTGGGGATCTGCCTGTCGGAAGCCGCCCACAACGGCGCCCGGTTGCCGGTCGCGGCGTTGGTCGATCAGTTCTTCGGGCAGGTCGTCAACCGCGGCGGCCGCCGTTGGGACACCTCCAGCCTGCACCACCTGCTCGCCAACGACTGAACGCCTGGCTCTCTCTCGTCGCTCCATGAGCGAGATCGAGCGAGATCGGCTCGGCCCGGCATCCCGGCTACGTTGGCGGGCATGTCGCGCCAAGCCGTTCATTCCGACCACGCCCCTGCCGCCGTGGGGCCGTACTCGCAGGCGATCGTCACCGATCCGTACGTGTATCTCGCCGGTCAGACCCCGATCGACCCGGCGACGGGCAAGCTGGTCGAAGGTGGAGTCACCGCCCAGACCGAGCGCGTGTTCGACAACCTGTTTGCGGTGCTCGCCGCCGCCGGTCTGACCCCCGACGACGTCGTCAAGGTCAACTGCTATCTCACCGACTTGGCCAACGATTTCGCCGAGATGAACGCCGTCTACAAGACCCGCTTCGACGCCCCGTACCCGGCGCGCACCACGGTTGGCGTGGCCGCGCTCCCCGTCGGCGCCAGCGTCGAGATCGAACTCGTCGCCCGCCACAAGCCGCTCCCGTTCTGACCCGACCGGGTTGAGTCACATACTCACTCCAGTTATTATCTCTGGAGTGAGTATAGATTGCCCGGCTGAGCTCTTCGGTCGTCATGATGAGTGGGCCGACCTGGTGACGTTCGTGGAGCGCCCGGGCCCGGGCGTTCGCCTTGGCATGGTCTATGGGCGTCGTCGGCAAGGCAAGACGATGCTGCTTGAGTCGTTGTGCGATGCATCAGACGGATTTCTGTGGCAGGCGCGCCAACAGAGTGCTGCGCAAAACTTGAGAGACCTTGAGGGCTCGATCGGCAGTTTCACGGGAACGACCCCCCGTCTGGAGTCATGGGAAGCGGCGATCGAAGCGATCTGCGACTTGAAACGGGTCGGCGATGACAGTCGACCGATGCCCGTCGTCATCGATGAGGTCGGCTACCTGCTCGATGCGGATCCCGCATTGGCCTCACGGTTACAAGCTGCGCTCGCGCCGCTCAGGAATCGCCGCCGAAATTCGTCCGTCCGTCTGATTCTGTGCGGGTCCGCGTTCGGTCAAATGCGCCGACTTGTTGAAGCGGGTGCCCCGCTACGCGGAAGGAGCCAGCTTGATCTGGTGATCAGGCCGTTTCGTTTCCAGGAAGCCGCGGCGTTCTGGGGGCTCGAGAACAATCCAGACCTGGCGTTTCGTCTTCACTCCCTCGTCGGCGGAACGCCCGCCTATCGCGAGTTCGCGGGGGGCACGACGCCGAGCAACGGGAACCTTGATCAGTGGGTAATCGACCATTTGCTCGCCCCGGCATCTCCGCTGCTCCACGAGGGACGAACAGTGATCGCTGAGGATCCGTCGCTCACTGATCGAGCGTTGTACTGGGCTGTCATTGGCGCGGTGGCGGATGGTGCGTCAACACGCGGTGAGATCACCACGGCGCTTGGTCGCCCGCCAACGGCTCTACATCACGCACTGTCGGCGTTGATCGATGCCGACTGGTTGCTCGTCGATCGAGATCCTCTGCGAGAGCGATCGTCGCGGTACTCGCTCGCCGAGCCCATCGTCCGGTTTCATCGCCTGGTGGTCGAACCGTCCGCAGTTCGCTTGACGAGGCGGGGTGCGGGTCGAGCGATTTGGGAGGACGCCATGGTCTGGATTCGGCCGAGAGTCTTTGCGCCGCATCTTGAGCGGTTGGCGAGGGAGTGGGTACTTCTCGACGCGTCGCCCGCTACGAGCGGGGGGGTGGTCAACGCGTGCGGGCCGAGTCGTGTCGGCTCAGGAGGTCGCGCGGTCCAACTCGATCTCTTGGCTACGACAGCTGATCATCGGGGTCGAAAGCGGATCTGCGCCGTGGGGGAAGTGAAGTCTGGGCAGGACCGCGTCGGCGTCGACCAGTTGGAGCGACTCGACTTCGCCGTCGACTTGCTCGACCCGGAGGTCGTCGATGGGCCGCCGAAACGAATGTTGATCTCCCGGTCCGGCTTCACCCGTCAGCTTGAGCAGACTGCCCGTCGTCGCAGCGAGATCGAGTTGATCGACCTTCCCCGACTGTATTCCGGCAGTTGACATTGTGAACATGTAGCCGAGCGCGTTTGCCATGCGTGCAATACGAACGTATGATTTTCGAGATGGGTACTCCCATTCCAGCGACCCCCAGTTGCTCGTGGATCACAGCCGTCGGCGTTCTGACCTTGCCCTCGATCGTGGCGATGCTGCCATCCTCCACCTTGGCGCGGCACTTGCCTGGAACGTGACGGGCGCAGACTTGGGTGGGCCGTTGTGGCCCATGACCGTGGTCTACACCGGCGCTCTGACGACTGCGGCCTGCGGCAACGTCGCGCTGCTCCGGGTGATCAGGCGCCGTTGATCGAGGGGGCGAGCCAGCGGGTTGCTTCTTCGATGGTCCAGCCCTTGCGGGTGGCGTAGTCGGCGACCTGGTCGTGGTCGATTTTGCCGATGCCGAAGTAGCGGCTCTCGGGGTGCGAGAAGTAGAGGCCCGAGACCGAGGAGCCGGGCCACATCGCGTAGCTCTCGGTCAGCTTGACACCGATTGCCGAGGTGGTGTCGAGCAGTTCGAACAATTGGATCTTCTCGGTATGGTCGGGCTGCGAGGGGTATCCGGGGGCGGGACGGATGCCGACGTAACGCTCCTCGATCAACTCGGCCGGTGAGAGCGACTCGTCGGGGGCATAGCCCCACAGCGACGTGCGAACCCGTTGATGCAACCGCTCGGCGAAGGCCTCGGCGAGACGGTCGGCGAGCGCTTTGACCATGATCGAGGAGTAGTCGTCGTTGGCCGCCTTGAACCGTTCCGAGGCTTCGTCCTCGCCGAGCCCGGTGGTCACCGTGAACCCGCCGATCCAATCGGGGGTACCGGTCGGGGCGATGAAGTCGGCGAGCGCGTGGTTCGGTCCGCTGTTGTGCTTCACCATCTGCTGACGCAGGGTGTGGAAGCGGACGGCCTCTACCGAGCGGTCCACCGAGGTCCACACGACGATGTCGTCGCCGTCGGCGTTAGCCGGCCAGAACCCGACAGTGGCCGCCAGATCGAACCAGTGCTCGGCCTCGATTCGGTCGAGCATCTCGTTGGCCTCGGCGAACAAGCCGCGGGCCGTCGAGCCATAGCGGGGGTCGTTGAGAATCGCCGGGTAGGTGCCGTTGAGCTCCCACACCGAGAAGAACGGTGACCAGTCGATGACCTCACGAAGCGACGCCACCGTGACGTCGCGCAGCACCCGGGCCCCGGTGAACGATGGGGCCGGCGGGGTATACGCCGCCCAATCGAGGGCGAGCGCATTGGCCCGAGCGTCGGCGATCGAGCAGCGTGGCGTGCGGGAGCGCCCACGGGCGTGGGCCTTGGCGAGGCGGACGTATTCCTCCTGTATTCCCAGCACGTAGCCGTCGTGCTGCTCGGGCGACATCAGTGACGAGGCGACGGCCACGGCGCGGCTGGCGTCGTTGACGTGGATTGCCTGGCCGCGCTGATAGTTGGGGTGGATCTTGACCGCGGTGTGGACCCGGCTGGTGGTCGCTCCGCCGATGAGGAGGGGCAGTGAGAAACCCAGTCGCTCCATTTCGGCGGCGACGTGGCACATCTCATCGAGCGACGGGGTGATCAGGCCGGACAGCCCGATGATGTCGGCGTTCTCGGCCTTGGCCACCTCGATGATCCGCTCGGCTGGAACCATCACCCCAAGGTCGATGACCTGGTAGTTGTTGCACTGGAGGACCACTCCGACGATGTTCTTGCCGATGTCGTGCACGTCGCCCTTGACGGTGGCCATCACGATCTTGGCGGCCGGTGGCCGTGCGGTGGCGAACCCCGCGGCGGCGTCGCGTTCGGCGTCCATGTACGGCAGCAGTTCGGCGACGGCCTGCTTCATGACCCGGGCCGACTTGACCACCTGGGGGAGGAACATGCGGCCGCTGCCGAACAGATCGCCGACGACGTTCATCCCATCCATCAGCGGGCCCTCGATCACGTCGAGAGGCCGAGCCGCGGCGAGTCGGGCCTCGTGCACATCGTCGACGATGAAGTCGGTGATGCCGTGGACCAGGGCGTGCGACAGGCGGGCGGCCACCGGCTGATCGCGCCAGGTGAGGTCTGCCCCGCGTGACTCCATACCCGCGCCCTGGAACCGTTGGGCGATCTGCAGCAGGCGCTCGCCCGCGTCGGGGCGACGATTGAGCACCACGTCCTCGCAGGCATCGCGCAGTTCCGCGTCGAGATCGTCGTAGACCGCCATCTGCCCGGCGTTGACGATGCCCATGTCCATCCCCGCGGCGATGGCGTGGAACAGGAACACCGAATGCATTGCCTCGCGCACCGGCTCGTTGCCGCGGAACGAGAACGAGAGGTTCGAGACGCCGCCCGAGACGTGGGTGCCCGGCAGATTGGCTCGAATCCAACGGGCGGCCTCGATGAACGACACGCCGTAGGTGACATGCTCCTCAAGACCGGTAGCGACCGCAAAGATGTTCGGGTCGAAAATGATGTCGCTCGGATCGAATCCGACCTGGTTGACGAGGATGTCGTAGGCCCGGGCGCAAATCGACGTCTTGCGTTCGTAGGTGTCGGCCTGCCCGGCCTCGTCGAACGCCATCACGACCACGGCCGCGCCATAGCGGCGACAAGTGCGGGCCTGGGCGAGGAAGGCCTCTTCGCCCTCCTTGAGTGAGATCGAGTTGACGATCGGCTTGCCCTGGATGCACTTCAACCCGGCCTCGATGACCGAGAATTTCGAAGAGTCGACCATGATCGGCACCCGGGCGATGTCGGGTTCGGCGGCGATCAGATTGAGAAACGTGGTCATCGCCAGTTGCGAGTCGAGCAGGCCCTCGTCCATGTTGATGTCGATGATCTGGGCCCCGTTGTCGACCTGGTCACGGGCAATGGCCAGCGCCGCGGGGTAATCGCCGTTGGTGACGAGGCGGCGGAACTTGGCTGAACCGGTGACGTTGGTCCGCTCGCCGACATTGACGAACGGGATCTCGTTGGTCAATGTGAACGACTCGAGGCCCGACAGGCTGAGCAGGCCCGATGCGGTCGCCGGTCGCCGGGGGGCGTGGCCGGCGACGGCATCGGCGATTGCCCGGATGTGGTCGGGGGTGGTGCCGCAGCACCCACCGACGATGTTGACAAGGCCGGCCGAGGCGTATTCGCCGAGGAGGCCGGCCATGTGGGCGGGGGAGTGGTCGTACTCGCCGAACTCATTGGGAAGCCCGGCGTTCGGATAGGCACAGACCAGGGTGTCGGCGAGTCGACCGATGTCGGCGACGTGGGCGCGCAACTCCTCGGCGCCCAGCGCACAGTTGAAACCCACCGACAGCGGGTCGACGTGGCGGATCGCATGCCAGAAGGCGGCGGGGGTCTGGCCGCTGAGCAGCCGCCCCGATCGATCAGTGATCGTGCCCGAGACCATCACGGGAATGTCGACCCCCCGAGCGGCGGCCTCGGTGAGGATGGCGTGGATCGCGGCCTTGGCGTTGAGCGTGTCGAAGATCGTCTCGATCAACAGCAAGTCGACGCCGCCGTCGAGCAGGCCGCGGATCTGCTCGCCGTACGCCTCGGCCAACTGGTCGAACGTCACCGCCCGGTAGCCAGGATCGGCGACATCGGGGGAGATCGACGCCGTTCGATTGGTCGGCCCGAGCGCCCCGGCGACGAACCGCGGCACTCCATCGGTGCGTTCCGCGGTACGAGCGGCGGCGAGGGCCAAGGTGGCCCCGGCGACGTTGAGGTCGTAGGCCAGGTGCGACATCTTGTAGTCGGCCTGGGCGATCGAGGTGGACGAGAACGTGTTGGTCGCCACGATGTCGGCCCCGGCGAGGAAGTAGGCGAGGTGGATATCGCGGATCGCCCGTGGCTGGGTGACGCTGAGCAGGTCGTTATTGCCTCTGACCTGGCCATTCCAGGCGTCGAAGTGGGCGCCGCGGAAGGCTTCTTCATCGAGGCCGAGGGCTTGGATCATCGTGCCCATCGCCCCGTCGAGCACGAGAATTCGCTCGGCCGCCGCACTGCGCAGGGCTCCGGCCGGGTCGTGGACGATCACGCCGTCACCGCCGCGGGCTGGGGGTGGATGTCGAGCAGGCGACAGAGCGAATAGGCCAGGTCAGGTCGGTTGAGCGTGTAAAAGTGGAAGTCGGTGATGCCCGCATCGACCAGGCCGAGCACTTGCTCGGCGGCGACATTGGCACCGACCAATCGGCGAGTGGTTTCGTCGTGCTCCAGGCCCTCGAACCGGCGGGCGAGTCGCGCCGGAATCGTGGTACCGCAGCGCCCGGCGAAGTTCGAGATCTGGACGAAGTCGTGGATCGGCATGATTCCGGCGACGATCGGCACGTCGATACGGCGGGCCCGCACCCGATCGAGATACCGCAGATACGAAGTGTTGTCGAAGAAGAACTGGGTCAGCGCTTCGTCGGCCCCTGCATCGACCTTGGCGGCCAGCGCGTCGAGGTCAGCATCGAACGACGGACTCTCGGGGTGCTTCTCGGGATACGCCGACACCGAGATCGGCAGGTTGCAGATCCGCTTGATGCCGGCGACCATCGCCGCACCCGTACCATAACCATCGGGATGGGCGATGTACGGGGTCCCCGGGCCGGTCGCCGGATCGCCGCGCAGGGCGACGATCCGGCGGACGCCCGCATCGGCGTACTGTATGGCGACCGCGTCGACCTCGTGGCGGGGCCGTCCGACGCAGGTGAGGTGCCCGGCGGCGGGAGCGGAGGTCTGTTCGACGATGTGACGCAGGCTGGCGATCGTGCGGTCCTGGGTGGAACCGCCCGCCCCGTAGGTCACCGAGACGAACTCGGGTCGCAGCCCTTCGATGGCTCGGAGTGCGCTTCCCAACGGATCGGAGATCGCTCCATCCTTGGACGGGAAGATCTCGAACGAGATTCTCATCGCGGTTCGACCTTTCGGAGTTCGGGAACAGAGACCGGCGCCGACGTAGCGGCCGTCGCAGCAGCTCGACCGTCGCGACCGAGCCAGATCGAGATGGCGATTCGCCCGGTGGAATCGGCTTCAGGGAGCAAGGTCTCAAAGCCACTCGGGTCGAGCCCGGCGGCGATGATCCATTCATTGACCATCTCCTCGGGAAAGCCGAGCCGTCGATGGGCGAACTGCTGGCGCAGGCGTTCCTGGTTGTGGGGGGCGAAGTCGACAATGACTAGGCGGCCCCCGGCCGCCAGCGACCCCGCCGCCTCACGTAGCGCAGCTGCCGGATCGTCGAGGAGATGAAGAACCTGGTGGATGACGACGACATCGAACGAGTTGGCCGGAATGCCCAGGGCGTACAGGTCGGCCTGACGTACCCGGCAATGGCGTAGCCCGACCTGATCGAGTTTGTTGCGGGCGATCGAGAGCATCCGCGGCGAAATGTCGCAACCCAGGCCGCGTTCGATGTTCGGTCCGAGGAGTTCGAGAATCCGCCCGGTGCCCGTGCCGATGTCGAGCACCGATCGATACGGCTGGGTGGCCAGGGTGTCGAGAAGGGCTTCCTCGACCCGTTCGTCGCCGACGTGGAGGCGGCGGATTTCGTCCCACTCCTGTGCACTTTGGTCGAAGAACTGCTGGGCCTCGCGGGCGCGCTCGGCGCGTATGGCGGCCAGTCGCTCCCGATCGGAGGCCAGGGTCGGGTCAGCGCCCGCCAGGCTGCGCAGCGCCCCCCGGGCGACCTGCACGCGCGGGTCGGACGAGGCGAGGTGGAAGTACGCCCACGCCCCCTCGGCCGTCCGTTCGATGAGGCCCGCATCGGTGAGCAGTTTGAGGTGTCGGGACACTCGCGGCTGGGCCTGGCGCAGAATCTCGGTCAGGTCCGAGACCGTCAAGGTCGCATCGGCCAGGAGAGCGAGGATCCGCAACCGAGTGGGTTCGCCGGCCGCTCGCAATGCATCGAGCAACGCATCGAACGCCAACGTCGGTTCGGAATCAAGAAAGCTGGACATCAAGATATATGCATATCAGAGTTTCAGTTGGGACACCAGAGGTTGAGAGAAACTTCTGGCTATCCGTGAACCGTTGGGTCAGGCTCGACGTACTTGAGCTCAGTCCCGTCGTCCACGTTCCCGGAGGAATCCCCATGACCCGTATTCGTCTACATGCTGCTCTGTTCGCTGCCGCGGGGATCGCGCTACTCCCCGCCTGTGGAAGTAGCGGCCCCGCGGCGACGTCCACAGGCGAGGCCGCCGTGGGAAGCGCGACCACTGGGATCACGATCAAGGACTTCGGCTTCTCGGTCGGGGCCGCAGCTGCCGGTCAGCCGATCACGGTGACGAACAACGACGGCCCGACCCACACCGTGACCTTCGACGACGGCAGCAAGGACATCGAATTGGCCGGTGGGGGCCAGTCGATCACGGTGACGGTCGAGTCGGCCGGCACCTACGCCTTCCACTGCAAGATTCACCCGTCGATGAAGGGTTCGCTGACGGTCGCCTGATGCGATCGGGCTTCGTTCTTTGTCGCCGAAGGAGTTGGGGAACGCGACTGTGAGTTTCCGTAGTTTCGGGCGAGTGGTAGGGCTGATCGGCCTCGTGGGGCACCACTGCCGGGATCGTCGGTTCCGTTGTCGGCGCTGTCGACAGCAGTTCGGCTCGATCGAGAATCAGGCGACGACGGCCTTGGCGACCGAGTCGACGATGCGATCGATCTGCTCGTCGGTGATCACCAGCGGCGGGCAGAACGTGAGGGTGTCGGTGTTCAGGGCCCGCACGATGATGCCTGAGTCGTTGAGCATCCGGTCGCGGACCTCCATCGCGTTCTGGTCGGGCCGCAGACCGGCAGCCCACACCGCGCCGATACCACGGACATGGTCGATCGAACCGTCCGAGGCGAGCGCCCGGAGGCCGTCGCTCAGTCGATCACCGACATGGTTGGCCCGCTCGACCAGGCCCTCGTTCTCGATGATGTCGAGGTTGGTCATCGCCGCGGCGCACGCCGAGGCGTGACCCGAGTAAGTGAACCCGTGACGCAGGAAGAAGTCGGGGTTGGCCTCGAGCCCGGCCCGGACCTTGCCGCCAAGGAAGACTCCGCCGAGGGGCTGGTAGCCCGAGGTGACGGCCTTGGCGAAGGTGGTCATGTCGGGAATGACACCGAACTTCTCGGCCGCGAACATCTTGCCGGTGCGGCCGAATCCGGTGATCACCTCGTCGTAGATCAGGAAGGCGCCATGCTGATCGCACAGCTTGCGCAGACCTTCGAGATACCCATCCACCGGCGGAAATACCCCGCCAGCACCCTGTACCGGTTCGGTGAGCACGGCGGCGACCTCGTTGCCACGCTCGATCATGAGGGTGGCGAGCGCCTCGACATCGTCGCTGGGAACCTGGATGATCTCGCCGAGCAGCGGGCCCCAGCCCTCGCGGTTTGGAGCGATGCCCTGGGCGCTGGTGCCGCCGAGGGCCGTGCCGTGGTAGCCGCGGATGCGCGAGATGATCAGGGTGCGCTCGGGGTGACCGGCTTGAACGTGGGCGGCGCGGGCCAGCTTGATCGCCGTGTCGATCGCCTCTGACCCCGAGCAGGTGTAGAACACCCGGGCGTCGGGAATCGGCGTCATCGCGCACAAGCGGTCGGCGAGGATCTCCGCCGGCTCGTTGGTGAACGGCTCGAAGCACGAGTACGCCTCGAGCACCTGCATCTGGGCGTAGACCGAGTCGGCGATCTCCTTGCGGCCGTGGCCGACGGCGCAGTACCACAGGCTGGCCATGCCATCGACGAGCTCACGCCCGTCCTTGGTGAACAGCAGCGCGCCTTCACCTCGCACGATCGGGGTGAACGACTCGCGGGTCGGCTTGGCAAACGGGTGCAGGAAGGACGGGGCCATCGCGCAAGGTTAGACCGTTGGGTCGCCAGGTCTCGGATGCCCGTCGCGTCGGCGGCCGCTGAAATCCCAGGACCTGGCCTGATCGGTCATCGGGTGGCCGTTGATCGGTCATCGGGCCGACAGTTGAGCTGGCAGAGTGGGGGGATGGACCAGCCGCAACGTGTCGATTCCTTCCGTGCCCTGCATGCCGAGGGGACATTCGTGATGCCCAACCCGCACGACGTGGGTGCCGCCCGCATTCTGACCGCGATCGGGTTTCCGGCGATGGCCACCACCAGCGCGGGATTCGCGATGTCGCTCGGGCGACCCGACGCCACCGTGACCCGCGACGAGCTAGTCGCCCACGTCACCGCGATCTGTGCCTCGACGTACCTGCCGATCAACGTCGACTCCGAACGGTGTTATCCCGACGACCCGGGCGGGGTGGAGGCGACGATCGAGATGCTCGCCGCGGCGGGTGCAGCGGGTTGTTCGTTGGAGGACTTCAACCCGGTGGCGGGTCGAATCGAGCCGTTGGATGCCGCTGTCGATGCCATCGGGCGGGCCTCCGAGGCGGCCGCCCGAGTCGGCATCGTGCTGACGGCGCGGGCCGAGAACCACATTCGTGGCGTCGACGACTTCGAGGACACGTTGAGGCGGCTCGTCGCCTACCGCGACGCCGGTGCCGAGGTGGTCTACGCACCCGGCCTCGTCGACCTGGCCCAGATCCGCCGGGTGGTCGACGAGACCGGGGCACCCGTGAATGTGCTCCAACTTCCCGGCGGGCCAACGGTCGCCCAGCTCAGCGAAGCAGGAGTGCGGCGGATCTCGCTGGGCAGCGTGCTCTCGAACGTTGCCTACGGGGCGTTCGCCGTCGCCGCCCAGCGCTTGTTCGACGAAGGAACCGTGCTGACCGAGCCCCGCATCCCTCGCGATGTCGCCGCGAGAGCGTTCGGTCCCGCACTGAGCGGGTGACGACCGTTGTCGTGCGCGGAGCGACTCGACCTAGGGTGTCGTGATGCCGTTACAGATGCGTCGCTATGAACTTGATCCCACGCTGGTCGATGAGTGGTTGGCCTTCTTCGAGCGGCTGACGCCGGTTCGGGCCGAGTTCGGGTTTCGGCTGGTGTCGGCATACCTCGACCGGGCGAACAGCGAGTTCACCTGGCTCGTGGAGCGAGACGACGACTTCGCCGAAGCCGAGGCGATCTATGGCGCTTCGCCTCAGCGGGCACAGATGTTTGCCGGGCAGCCAAAGTTCGTTCGCGCCTTGCATGTCTCGCAGGTCGAGTCGCTCGCCTGAGGGGCGAACCCGATCGATACGTCGATGACTCGCCGGGCGTCGGGAGCATCGAGCAATTGTACGAAGGCCGGCTCATCGGGACTCTAGACAGGGGTACGATCCCGCGTACCTCAATGGAAGGAACTTGATGAACCCCGCCGCCTCTGCCGGATTGGTGATCGTCGCCGTCGTAGTTTTGCTCGGGCTGTTCTCGCTGGTGACCATCCAGCAGGGCACGTGTGGGGTGGTCACGATGTTCGGCAAGTACCGACGGGTGCTTCCGCCGGGCCTCAACTTCCGGATCCCGATCATCGAGAAGATCCACGACCGCATCTCGATCCAGAACCGGGCCCTTGAGTTGCAGTTCCAGGCGATCACCGCCGACCAGGCCAATGTCTACTTCACGGCGATGGTGCTGTACTCGGTCTTCGACCAGGCCGAGGAGACGATCAAGAACGTCGCCTTCAAGTTCGTCAATGCGCAGGCGTTCATGCAGGCGCTCGTCCGCTCGGTCGAGGGCACGGTCCGCTCGTACGTGGCGACCCTCAAGCAGGCCGAGATCCTCGCCCTGCGCTCCGAGATCATCGCCCATGTGAAAGACCAGCTCGATGCCCAGTTGGAGGCGTGGGGGTATCACCTGCTCGACATCCAGGTGAACGACATCACCTTCGATCAAGTCATCACCAACTCGATGGCCCAGGTGGTGGCGTCGAACAACCTGATGATCGCGGCGACGAACGAGGGCGCGGCGCTGTTGATCCGCAAGACCAAAGAGGCCGAGGCCGAGGGTGCCTCCATTCGCATCTCAGCTCAAGCCGAGAAGGAAGCAGCCCAACTTCGAGGTCAAGGCGTCGCCTTGTTCCGCCAGGAGGTTGCGAGTGGTATGGCCGTCGCAGCCGAAAAAATGAACGAAGCCCACCTCGATCCGACGTTCATTCTGTTCTCGATGTGGACCGAGGCTCTCCGGCATTTCGCGGCCGAAGGCACCGGGAATGTGATGTTCCTTGACGGCAGCGCCGAGGGCATGGATGCCACCTTGCGTCAACTGATGGCCGTCACCCAAAAGGGTGCGTTGCCCCCGTCCGCGGCCCGATAAAGCCCCAGGTCGCGTCCGAAGTTGTCCGCGCCGCGGGGTCGGACCGCAGAACACGGCCAAGTGCGCCACTGCCTGTCATGATGGCCACGATGTCTGTCGGTGCAGAATCCCCTCATTTGCCGCGCAAGCGCGGTCGTCGCCCGAATCTGTCGGACGAAGTCGTGCGTGAGCGCATGTTCGGCTTCGTCGAAAGTGAGATTCGACAACACGGCTTCAGTCTTTCGGTTGCTCATCTGGTGTTCGAGGACATTGTTCGTAGCGCCGGCGTGAGTCGGGCCGCGGCCTTCAGGTTGTGGCCGACGCGGGGCGACTTCAATCTCGACGTCTTGATCCACGTCATCGAACGCCTGGTGATGCAGGTCACCGATCGGCAGGTGGTCTCGGCCGCCGATGCCATGGCTGGCGGGGCGACCGAGGCCACACAGGGGGATTGGGGCCACAGCCTCGCGGCGCTCGCCGACCTGGTCGACTTTCTCGATACGACGGTTATCCAGTCGCAGGAGTACCTGCTCGCATTGGCGGCGCGGTTCTGGCTGTTCAGCAGTAACGAGGCTGATTCGGCGATGCGGCGGGGGCTCGTCGATGTCATCGCCGCCGAAGACCGTCAGCAGATCGATGGCTTCGCCACCATCGCCGAGGGGGTGATCGCGGCGACCGGGTTTCGGGTCCGTCCATCGGTGACCGGAGGCTCACGAGCATTTGTGCGATTGATCATCATGATCCTCGAGGGCGCGGCAGTACGCCAAGCCATCATGGATCCCGATCGCAACGAGCAGGTCAGTGGGCTTTTCCTGGGCGGAGCCGTGCGGGACAGTTCACTGTCGATCGCCGCTGCCGGCATCGCCGCGGTCGCGGCGGCGATGCTGGAGCCGATCCCGGTAGGCGAGTAGTCCGCGCAATGCTGTGGTTCCGGTGATCGTGTTGGTCGTCGCGCCGGGCAAGATGGGGCTGAGGCACGCAGGAGGGTCTGATGGAACTCGATCATCCCGTCTTTGACGGCGACAACCACTACTACGAGGCGATCGACGCCTTTACCCGGCATCTCGACCCCCGCCTCGGCGGACGGGTCATCCAGTGGGCTGAGATCAACGGTCGTAAGCGCCACGTGATCGGCGGCAAGGTCAATCTGGCCGTCACCAACCCGACGTTCAATCCGATCAGCCCGGCCGGTGCCCTGTCGGAATACTTCCGCGGCAATCCGAACGGTAAGTACCCCCACGAACTGTTGGGCACCCCGTCGCCGATCGATCCGGCGTATCGCGATCACGATGCCCGCCTGGCCACGATGGATGCTCAAGGTGTCAGTCAGATCTGGCTGTTTCCCACCCTCGGCATGCTGTACGAGGAGGTGCTCAAGCACGACCCCGAGGGCGTCGGCATGATGTTCCGAGCCTTCAATCAGTGGCTCAGCGAAGACTGGGGTTTCGCCTATCAGAATCGCATTTTTGCGGCGCCATACATCCCGCTGGCCGATGTCGACGCGGCGGTGACCGAGTTGGAGTTCGCCCTGGCCAACGGGGCGACCACCGTCGTCACGCGGGCGGCCGCGCCAACGACGAAGCACGGGCAGATGCCGCCCGCCCACCCCTACTTCGACCCGTTCTGGGCCCGGGCCAACGAGGCCGGCATCACGATTGTGGTTCACGCCGGCGACTCGGGGTACGGCTCCAATGGGTACGCGGTCGACGGGTTCTCGGCGCAATTTTCCGGCGCGGCGTACAAACCGTCGATCAAGTCGCTCAACATGGAGCGGGCAATCTACGACTACCTCGCCTCGCTCATCTTCGACAAGTTGTTCGACCGGTTCCCCAACGTGCGCATCGCTTCGGTCGAGAACGGCGCCGAGTTCCTCGGCGACATGTTCCGCAAGTTCACCTCGTCGGCCCGCAAGGTGCCCGGGTACTTCACCGAGGACCCGATCGAGACGTTCAAGCGCTGCGTGTGGATCAACCCCTTCTGGGAGGACGATGTCACCGAGATCGCCGAGTACATGGGCGCCGACCGGGTCATTTTCGGTTCGGACTGGCCGCACATCGAGGCGATGCCTCACCCGCTCGACTACGTCAACGAGCTGAAGTCGTTCAACGATGCCGATCGGAAGCGCATCCTGCACGACAACGTCGCCGAGTTGAACGTCCTTCGCCCCATCTGAGCCCGAGGGGTTCGGGCAACGGCTCGGAGCCCTTCAATCGATGCGGATGGTCGAACTTTGCGCCGCCGTGCGAGTGGCGATCGACCGCTAGGGCCGACCGCAAGATCGCCGACGGGTGAGGATCCGACGACCAGCGCAGCGTCCGACCCGTTGCCGCCGCTGCCGACGAGAAAGAGTGGGGTCATGATCATTCCGCTCGACGAATACCCGGTTCACCAGGCGCCGTTGTCGATGGCGTACTCGGTGCATAGCGATCGCAACTTCTACGACCGCTGCTATTTCAACGGCCACGACCGGACCGGCGAAATATTCCTCATCACCGGTCTCGGGGTCTATACCAACCTCGGCACGATCGATGCCTACGCCACCATCCGCCGCGGTGACAGGCACATCACGCTGCGGATCAGCGACGCACTGTCGGACGACCGGATGAACCAGCAGGTCGGCCCGTACCGCATCGAGGTGATCGAGCCGCTCAACGTCATCCGTGTGGTCTGTGACTCCGATGAACACGGCATTGGCGTTCGATCTCACCTGGCGGGGGTCGTTCCCGGTCGTCGAGGAGCCCCCCCACATCGTCCGTAAGGGCAACACGCTGATGCTCGACGCCCAGCGATTTGCCCAGGTAGGCACCTGGGAGGGCGAGATTCGCCTCGACGGTGACACGATCGCCGTCAACCCCGACACATGGGTCGGTTCGCGGGATCGGTCGTGGGGCATCCGTCCGGTCGGTGAGCCGACGCCGCCCGGTCGGTGGGAGGCCGAGCGTGACCCGAACTTTGGTTTCTGGTGGCTGTACGTGCCGATGCGGTTTGACGACTACGGCATCGTGATCATCTGCCAGGACCAGCCCGACGGCACCCGCGTGATGAACGAGGCCGTGCGGGTCTGGCCATCGCATACCGGGCTCAAGGCCGAACAACTCGGCTGGCCCGACATCGACATCCGCTATCTGTCGGGCACTCGCATGCCCACCGGAGCGACAATCTCGATGAGTAAGGGCAGCTCACAGGTGGTGATGGAGGTCGAGTGCCTCAACCACGTCGCCCTCAACCTCGGCCCGGGTTACGGCAACGATCCGTCGTGGAACCACGGGATGTGGAAGGGCCGCAATTACATCGAGCGTGTCGAACACGACCTGACCGATCCGAAGAACCAGGCAATGGTTCCCTTTGCCACCATTGATCACGTCGCTCGGGCAACCGTTGACGGCGACGTCGGCTTCGGTCTGTTTGAACACTCGTCTGTGGGTCGCCACGACCCGTCCGGCTTCGCCGACTTCATGTCGGTTCAGAAATAGGAGATCACTATGCCCATGCCCACAGGTATCGGGATCATCGATCTGATGATCGGGTTTCCGGCCGCCGATATGGCCGCCCAGTACGCGTTCATTACCAAACAGACCAAGGACCGCGAGTCGAAGGAAGGCTTCGAGTTTCCCGTCGAGTACATGTTCAAAGATGTCCCCGACAAGCGGATCGACAAGTCCGACCCGGTCGGTTTCACGCTCAACGAGATGGACAAGCACGGCATCGAGCGTGGCCTGATCGGCGTCGGCGGCGAGGACGGTCACGGCCCCAAGGCGCTCAAGGCTCATCCCGACCGGTTCATTCCGTCGGGCCATGCCGACGCCAACGAGGGCATGAACGCCGTACGCCAGATCGTCAAGGACTACGAGTTGTACGGCATCAAGGCCGTCGGCATGTTCCCGGCCGGCATGTTCCCGCAGGTGCCGATCAACGACAAGAAGATGTACCCGATCTACGCCAAGTGTGTTGAGCTGGGCATTCCCGTGATGGTCTGCACCGGGGTGCCCGGCCCGCGCCTCAAGATGGCCTGTCAGCACGTCGAGCTGATCGACGAGGTGATGTACGACTTCCCCGAGCTCGTCTACATCTCGCGCCATGGTTGTGAGCCATGGACGGCGCTAATGGTCAAGCTGATGCTCAAGTGGCCGAATCTGTACTACTCGACCTCGGCGTTCGCCCCGAAGCACTATCCGGTCGACATCATCAACTACGCCAACTCCCGCGGGGCCGACAAGATCATGTACGCCGGCTACTTCCCGATGGGCCTTTCCCTCGATCGGATCATGGGTGACATGCCCAACGTGCCGTTCAAAGACGAGGTCTGGCCGAAATTCCTTCGAGGGAACGCGGAGCGTGTGCTTGG
Source organism: uncultured Actinomycetes bacterium (assembly GCA_963847945.1). Lineage (GTDB taxonomy): Bacteria > Actinomycetota > Acidimicrobiia > Acidimicrobiales > Ilumatobacteraceae > JANMJD01. The sequence goes on along the minus strand of CAWKBX010000015.1, from coordinate 144,413 downwards.
CTTGTAGTCGTGGATGCCATCGAACGTATTGACCCGCCCAACTCGGCCCCCGAGTTGGAGATGCTGCTGGCCTGGCTGGAGTACCACCGGGCCACCCTGCTGCAGAAGTGCGCCGGGTTGTCGCCCGAACAACTCTGTCAACGATCGTGTATGCCATCAACGTTGACGCTCATCGGCCTGGTACGGCACATGGCCGAGGTTGAACGAGGTTGGTTCGTCGCTCACTACGAAGGCCGCCCTGACACGACCGGCATCTACTACAACGACGCCGACCCCGACGGTGATTTCGACAACGTCACCCCCGAGGCAGTGGACACCGATTTTGCGGTCTACCAGCGGGAATGTGACGTGGCAAGGCAGGTCGTTACGGCAATGCCCGACCTGGAACAGATGGGGGCCGGCGAGCATCGCCATGGAGCGTTCTCACTGCGGTGGATCCTGATTCACATGATCGAGGAGTACGCCCGGCACAACGGGCACGCCGACCTGTTGCGCGAGCGGATCGACGGCGTCACCGGGGAGTAGTCGACGCCTATGTGCGTTCCTGAAGGACTTTCAGCATCAGGTCGGGGCGGCTCGTGTAGATACCGTCGACGCCCATCTCGATCAGGTCGGCCATGTCGCGGGGGTCGTTGACCACCCAGGTCAGCACCGCGATGCCCATCGCATGCGAGAACGCCAGCGTTTGCGGGGTGACCCGCGTGGCTCCGTCGTCGCCCCGGTAGGGCGGCTGGCTGACGAGTTGGTGGGTGGCGAACGAGGTGTCGCCGGCCTCGCGGGCGGCCCGCAAGGCCGCACGTTCGTCGTCGGTTCCGCTGGTGCGGACCGCGGGGCACTCGTGGCGAAACGCCATCACCTGCTCGTTCGTATCGGAGCCGACATAGACGTCGTGCGTGCGGTTCAGGGACTCAAGCAGCTCACAGATCGGCGTGGCCGCCGATGCCCGCAGATCCTTGACGTCGAGGGTGGCGGGGGTCGTCGGGAAGCGTCGCAGAATCTCCTCGACCGTGGGAATACCGATGCCCTGCCCGCGGAACGGGTACTCACCGTCGGCTGCGAACTGATAACCAGCGTCCAACGCGGCCAGTTCGACGACGGTCTTGTCGGTCACTTGCCCGGTGCCGTTGGTAGTCCGCTCCAATGTCGGGTCGTGGAAGGCGATCGGTACGCCGTCGGCCGAGATTGAGACGTCGATGTCGACGACGTCGCCGCCCATCGCGAGGCTCTGCTCGTAGGCGATCAGCGTGTTCTCGGGGAAAAGTGCGTCACCGCCGGCATGGGGGATGATCAGCGTGCGACCGATACGAAATGGATTGTCGAGCGCCGGCTGAGCTGCTGGGCCGATAGTCGTTGCCATGACCGGCCGCTCGACACTGCCTGCACCGCCTGAACTGTCTGCACCGCCTGAACAGGCGGCCATGATCCCCGCAGCGGTGGCCAACCCGGCGAGATATCGACTCGACCCGGTGACCCGTCGAGCACCCATTCGCCAGCCCCCAGTCCGTTCAACATTGTTGTCCGCGCAACTATATACGCACAAACCCCATCGTTCGGCGCGAACGACAACGAGCGCGGGCTGTAGGGTCCGAACAATTCTCAAGCGCCTCTGGAGGCACCTACGTATGTCTGCATTCCACGAACTCACGATGACGTCGCTGGCCGGTGACCCGGTCGACTTCGCCCAGTTCGACGGCAAGATCTGCCTGATCGTCAACGTCGCCAGCGCTTGAGGCCTCACGCCTCAGTACGCAGGTCTGCGTACGCTTCAGGAAAACCTCGCTGACCAGGGTTTTGCCGTCCTCGGCTTCCCCTGCAACCAGTTTGGCTCGCAAGAGCCCGGCAGCGATGCCGAGATCGCCGAGTTCGTGTCGTCGAAGTACGACGTCAACTTCCCGATGTTCTCGAAAATCGATGTCAATGGTGATGGCGCATGCGAGTTGTTCAAGCAGCTCACCGCCGCGCTCCCAAGGAAGACGGCACGCCCGACATCGCCTGGAACTTCACCAAGTTCCTGGTCGGACGCGACGGCACCGCGTTGCGGCGGTTTGAGCCGATGACGTCACCCGAGGAAATCGGCGTCGCCCTCGCCGAGATGCTGTAGCCCAATCGAACGCGACGTTCACCTCTGACGCGGTGTCAGAGGTGAACGTTCATCGGCCTCGGTATCCGGCCGTGACCCGTTGCGGATGGTAGAGAAACAGATCGCCCCGCCGGCCGCCGACAGCCCGGCGCAGATCCACATGGCCCGGGCATAGCCTGCCCCGAGCGTGCCGTCTGGTGCGTCGGAGATGCCCGAGACGGCGGGCAGCACCGCGATGGCCAACAGCGAAGCGATCCGTGCCACCGCATTGTTGATCGCCGAGCTGATTCCCGAGTGCTGATCGTCAACTGCGGCGAGCACGGTCGCCGTGAGTGGCGCGACGGTGATCACGAGGCCCGCGCCAAACACGACGACCGCCGGAAGCACCCCGACAAGGTACGAGCGACCCGGTCGAACCTGGGTGAACAGGGCAAATGCGAGTGCGGCGACGAGCGGACCAACCGTCATCGGCAGCCGGGTCCCGATCCGCTGCGCAACGGCCCCGGAGCGGGCGGCGAATGCGATCATCAACGCCGTGACGGGCAGTGTGGCGGCCCCGGCCTGCAACGCGGAGTAGCCAAGATCGAGTTGCAACCGCAGGGTGAACAGGAAAAACACGGCCCCGATCGCGCCCCAGATCACAAAGGTCGCCGCGTTGGCTCCGGCGAAGTTGCGGGAGCGGAACAACGAGAGCGGAACCATTGGCGCCGTCGAGCGAGCTTCGATTGCGGCGAACGCGACCAGTGAGAGCAGGCCGATGACGATCGCCACGATCGCCTGAATCGGCCAGCCGCGGCCGGGTCCTTCGATCAGGGCGTACACGACACCGGCCAACCCGAGCGACAGGGTGATCGCCCCGTAGCCATCGATCGGCGTCCCACGGTCATCGGCGCGGGTCTCGGGAACCCATCGCTGGGCAATGGCGATGGCGGCCGCGCCGAGCGGCAGGTTGATCAGAAAGATCCACCTCCACGACACAGCGTCGATCAGCCATCCGCCGACGAATGGGCCCAGGGCCGTTGCGACGCCTGCCAGCCCCGACCACGCCCCGATCGCGGCCGCCCGGTCGTCGGGATGGAAGACCGACGAGAGCATTGCCAAGCTGCCCGGGACCAGCAACGCAGCCGCGACTCCTTGGAGGACTCGGGCGGCGATCAGGATTTCGATGCTCGGGGCTACACCGCACAACATCGAGGTCGCAGCGAAGCCCGCCAATCCAATGACGAAGACCTTGCGTCGTCCGAAGCGATCGCCCAACGATCCGCCCACGACGAGCAGTGAACCGAGGGTGAGCAGATATCCACTGACGACCCACTGCTGGCCGGCCAATTGGGCATCGAACGTCGTGCGGATCTGCGGTAGTGCCGTGTTGACCACACTGCCGTCGAGGAAAGCGATGCCCGAACCGAGCACCGCGGCTGCGATCACCCAGCGCCCCTCGACGGATTTGAAACGCATCGTCGCTGCCACGACCCGAACGTATCCGCACGGGAGGCGTGTGCAGCGCGGCCTACCGTCATTGGCGCACCCGATGTGACGAAGAGCCGCATGGAAGACTCGGGCCATGACGACGATCGATTTCGGTGGCTTCGAGCAGACCAATGACCCTCTCGGAAGCGCTGCCCGACCCGACTTGGAAGAACTCGATATGGCGACGGTTGCCCGCCGCGGCCAAGGAGTCTGAGGTGGCCCTCAGTGGTGAAAAGATCCTGGTCACTGGCCCGGCGGGCCAGATTGCCTTCCCTTTGGTCCGCCATCTTGCCGCCGACAACGAGGTGTGGGGTGCAGCTCGGTTCTCGACGCCGGGCTCACGCCAGAAAGTCGATGCGCTAGGGGTCACGACCGTCGTCTGCGACCTCGACGCCGGACGGTTCGACGACCTGCCGACCGACTTCACCTACGTGCTCCACCTGGCCGCCTATATGGCTCCCGGCTGGGATTTCGACGCCGCAGTCCGGGTCAACGGTGAAGCGACCGGCCTGTTGTTGCAACACTGTCGAAAGGCGAAGGCGGCGCTCGTGATGTCGACGCACTCGGTCTACCGGCCCGTCGATGACCCGGCCCACGTGTTCCTCGAAACCGATCCGCTCGGCGAGGTCAACGCCCAGCACGCGCCGACGTACTCGATGTCGAAACTCTCGCAAGAGGCCGTCGCCCGCTTCTGCGCCCGAGCCTTCGATCTGCCGGTGACGATCGCCCGGATGAACGCCTCGTACGGCCCCAATGGTGGGCTGCCGTCGATGCAGTTCGACTCCATGGCCGCGGGGAATCCGATCGTCACCCGGTGGGATCCGTGCTGGTACAGCCCGATCCACGAGGACGACATCTGTACCCAAACTGAGGCCCTACTCGACGCCGCGTCGGTGCCGGCGACGATCGTCAACTGGGCCGGCGACGAGCCGGTCACGGTCCAGCAGTGGGCCGGGCTCTTCGGCGAGTTGCAAGGCCGTGCGGCCGACGTGCTGGTGCGCGAGATTCCTGGCACATTGCGCGGTTCGATCGCCTCGAACGAGCGAAGGCTGGCACTGACTGGTCCGTGCCGATGGGGTTGGCGCGACGGAATGACCTCCGCGTTCACGCCACGAGTGACCGGTCAATAGGTTGGGACGATGACTGATCAGCGCAACCAGCCGTTCGAGACGCCATCGCGTGAACAGATCCCTCAGATCAGCCGGTGGCATATCCAGGGGATGGAATCGTCGGATTCCGACAACGTGTGGACCGGGGCAGGGATGAAGCACATCATCGTCCACACCATCGGTCGCAAGTCGGGCAATGTCCACAAGGTCGCCTTGCCATTCTGGGTCGACGCCGATGGCCACCGCGTGGTGGTCGGGTCGTACTCGGGGGCACCGGCGCATCCCGATTGGTACCTCAACCTGGCGTCGCTCGACACGTCCCCCGAGGTGATCTGCCACGTGAAGTCGCATCGTTACTGGGGTGAGATCGACATCCTCGACGGCGACGACTACACCATGACGTGGGCAGCGCTGACCGCCGATCGGCCGTATTACCAGGATTATCAGACGCAGACCGAGCGGCGCTTACCGCTGATCCGCCTGCGCGAGGTCCGCCCCGCCGACTCGGCAGTGTGATCACGATCTCGACGCGGGTCTGCTCGGCACCGGTGAGCGTCCTACACCCGGACCACCCGGACCCTGGCGTTGCAGGCGCTGGCCAGGAGGGCGATGTCGACGGGGTCGGAGGTGAGAATGATGTCGCCCGGGTGAGCGACATTGATCACGCTGGCGTCGACGGCATCGGAGCTCGGCGAGGCACCGAGCAATTCGCCGACCTGGCGTGACCGGGTGCGGTCGAGCGCGATCTCGGTGGCGGAGTCGAGCAACCGGCTGAGTGCGGCCTGACGGCCTCCACCTCGCCATGCCTGAGCGACGGCGGCCGATGGGACGCGAATCGGCTGACGCTCGGCGGCGGCGACCGCGAGGAGGGCGACCAGGCGTTGATCTCGGCGATCGGCGGCGATCAACGCCCCGGCATCGAGCACGTAGGCCATCAGGCGGCTGACCGCTTCGACCGCCGACGAACCGGCGATACATCCTGGCCATCGGCCTGATCGAGGATCATCCGGCCCTGGGCTTCGAGCTCGGCGCGGCTCAAACCCAGGTCGCTGGCCGCGTCATCGAGCCAGCGAGACAGCGTCAGCTGGCGGACCCGTTCCCGGGCCGCCTCGGCCAGAAATGCCGACACCGTGACATCGTCGGCCTCGGCCAGTTCCCGGATCTGGCGACCGAGTTCGTGGTCGAACGAAACACTGAACTTTTCGACACTCATGACAGAATGCTACCGCAGTAGTCCGACCGCAGTAGTCCGACCGCAGTAGTCCGAAATCTGAGCTTCAATGCCGGAAGTGTCGCGCACCATGTCGCATCGTCGGTGCCCGTCAGCCGACGAAGTTGATCAGACGGCCGGCGATGACGATGACCTTCTTCGGCTCACGACCGTCGAGGGCCGCAGCAACGTGAGGGTTGGCCCGGGCGGCCGCGACGAGGCTTGCTTCGTCGGCGCCAGCGGCGACGGTGACCCGGCCGCGGACCTTGCCATTGACCTGCACGGGGTACTCGACGGTGTCGGCGACGAGCATCGCCGGGTCGGCGGTCGGGAACGGCTCGTAGGTCAACGACGACGTGTGACCGAGCGATGACCACAGCTCCTCGGCCATGTGCGGGGCGAGCGGGGCGAGCATCAACACCAACGGCTCGGCGACCTCGCGCGGGCATCCGCCGCCCGCCTTGGTGAGATGGTTGTTCAGCTCGATCAGCTTGGAGATCGCCGTGTTGAACCGCAGATTCGACATCTCCGTCGTCACCCCGTCGATGGTGCGATGCAGCAGGCGCCGGGTGTCGTCATCGGTCGTCGCATCGGTCACCGCGGAGGCCCCGGTGGTCTCGTCGATCAAGTTGCGCCATACCCGCTGGAGGAAGCGATACATGCCCACGACATCGCGGGTTTCCCAGGGGCGGGAGGCATCAAGTGGCCCCATCGACATCTCGTGCAGTCGAAGGGTGTCGGCGCTGTAGGCGTCGTACATCTCATCGGGCGAGACGGCGTTCTTCAGGCTCTTGCCCATCTTGCCCCACTCGCGGGTGACGGGTTGGCCTTCGTAGTTGAACTGTCCGTCGACCTGGGTGACCTGGGTCGCGTCGACATAGATCTCTCGCTCGTCCTTGTACGCCGCGGCCAGGATGTAGCCCTGGTTGAACAGCCGGTAGTACGGCTCCTTCGACGACACGTGGCCCAGGTCGAACAAGACCTTGTGCCAAAAACGGGCGTAGAGCAGGTGCAAGACAGCATGCTCGACGCCGCCGACGTACAGGTCGACGCCGCCCGGATGATCGGGGCGGATCTCGGGCCGGGGTCCCATCCAGTAGTTCTCGACGGCCGGATCGACGAATTTGTCCTCGTTGGTCGGGTCGAGGTAGCGCAGCTCGTACCAGCACGAACCGGCCCACTGGGGCATCACGTTCGAGTCGCGGCGATAGCGCTTCGGGCCGTCGCCCAAGTCGAGTTCGACATCCATCCAGTCGTCCAACCGGTCGAGCGGCGACTCGGGGTTGGAGAACTCATCGTCGGGGTCGAAGGTGCGCGGCGTGAAGCTATCGGTCTCGGGCAGCAGTACGGGCAGCATGTGGTCGGGCAGCGAATGGGCCTGGCCGACGCCGTCGTAGACGATTGGGAACGGCTCGCCCCAGTAACGCTGGCGGCTGAACAACCAATCGCGCAGCTTGTAGTTGATCGTCGCCTTCCCCGCGCCGACCGATTCCAACCACGCATTGGTCAGGGTCTTGCCCTCCGCGACCGAGGTGATGCCATTCAGGTCGAGCGACGCGTTGGCCGACTGGACGTACGGTGCGTCGCCAACGAAGGCGCACGGCCACGTGGCGGTGTCGAGCGACGGCTCGATGCCGTGGCCCCCGAACCACGCGGCGGGTGGCTGCTGGATGGCCGGGATCGCCAGGCCGTAGATACGGGCGAAGTCGAAGTCGCGCTGGTCGCCGCACGGCACGGCCATGATCGCCCCTGTGCCGTAGCCCATCATCACGTAATCGGCAATCCAAACCGGGATCGGCTGGCCCGTTACCGGGTTGGTGGCGTACGAGCCGGTGAACACCCCGGTCTTGACCTTGGTGTCGTCGGAGCGGTCGATGTCTTTCTTGGAGGCCGCCGCGGTCTTGTACGCGGCAACCTCGGCGGCCTGCTCATGGGTGGTCAGGCCGGCGACCAGCGGATGCTCGGGGGCGAGCACCATGAACGTTGCTCCGAACAGGGTGTCGGGGCGGGTGGTGAACACGGTGATCGGCCCGGCCGCAGAGCCGAAGTGCACCTGGGCGCCCTCGGAGCGGCCGATCCAGTTGCGCTGCATCGTCTTGATCGCGTCGGTCCATTCCAGCAGGTCAAGGTCGTCGATCAGCCGGTCGGCGTAGGTGGTGATCCGCATCATCCACTGGCGCATGTTGCGCTTGAACACCGGATAGTTGCCCCGGTCGGAGCGGCCATCGGCGGTGACCTCCTCGTTGGCGACCACGGTGCCCAGGCCAGGGCACCAGTTGACCGGGGCCTCGGCGACGTAGGCCAGGCGTTGGCCGTCGATGATCGCGTGCTGCTCAGCCGTCGTCAGCGACGTCCACCGTGCCCCGGACGGGGTGGGGTGGGAGCCGTCGGCGTATGCGGCGATCAGTTCGTCGATCGGGCGGGCGCGCCCCGCTTCGTGGTCGTACCACGAGTTGTACACCTGCAGGAAGATCCACTGGGTCCAGCGGTAATAGGTCGGATCGGTCGTGTCGATCGATCGTCGCCGATCGTGCGACAATCCCAGTCGGCGGAGCTGGCGGCGGTAGGTCGCGACGTTCTCGGCGGTGGTGATCGCCGGGTGCTGGCCGGTCTGCATCGCGTAGTTCTCGGCCGGCAGGCCAAAGGCGTCGAAGCCCATCGAGTAGCAGACATTGACGCCACACATCCGCTGGTAGCGGGCGTAAATGTCAGTGGCGATGAAACCGAGTGGGTGGCCGACATGCAGCCCCGAACCCGACGGGTAGGGGAACATGTCGAGGATGAACAGCTTGTCGTCGGGCACCGGTCGGGTCGAGTCGGCCAGCGGTCCGGCAGGGTTGGGCGAGTCAAAGGTGCGCTCGGCGTCCCAGCGATTCTGCCAGCGCTCCTCGAGGTCGCGAGCCAGTGCGGCGGTGTAACGGTGGCTCGGAGTGGCGTCGATGGGGGTCTCGGACATAGCCCCGCCATGGTAGGCGACCACGGTAACGATGCCTCGGCTTGTTGTAGGCCTGCCGGCGAGTCAGCGTCGGGGGTGGTCGGTCAAGCGATCTCCATCACGATCGGGGCGTGGTCCGATGGTCGGGTGTCACCGCGGGCATCGAGATCGACCCAGGTTCGGGCGACCTGTGCCGCCAGATCGCGGCTGGCAAGGAACAGATCGATGCGCAACCCGCGATTGGCGCTGAACTGACCCGGTCGGTAGTTCCACCAGGTGTACAGGCCGGCGGCCGACTCGTGGTCGCGCATCACGTCGTGGAGTCCTTGGTCGAGCAGGGCACTGAGCGCGGCGCGCTCGGGCGGGCTCGCGTGGGTCTGGCCGCGCCATCGCTTGGGCTCGTAGATGTCGACAATCGGCTCCCCGGGTCTCCTGGAGCAGCACCACATCGGGCTCATGATTTTCCAGCCAGCGGGTGAGTCCGTCAACCCGGGAGCGGATTGAGTTCACGTTCCACGACATCAGCCTCACTGGCGTCGATTGTGGCAGGACTGGGCCGGGGGTCGACGCTTGCAGCCATCAGGCGGCTTGCGTCCGCTTGACCTTCTGGTTGGCGGCCGACCATTCGACCCGGGCACATGGGATGCATCGTCCACCGAGAAACTCGCCGCGTCGGCCACAGATCGCGCAAGTATGGGCGGTGCGTTGTGCTTTCCTTGAGCGAAAAGCACGTCGAACCGCTCCTCGCAAGCGTCCTGAGTGGTGGAGATGGAGGTCAATGTCTCTCATGGTGATGTGTATGACTCTAGTTCTGGTTCGAAAGTTACGCGTTGTTTGCGAGTAGGCCAAAAATACCACTTAATGACATTTCATTGCAATGGTGTTACGAACTGTCAAAAGTCCAGCATCGCGGCTGTAGGGGATCGGCATCGACCGCGACACGCCTGACTCACCCTCGGCTCATCCCTGGATCGTGTTCTCCTCAGGCTCGACGGATACGGTCGGGGGCGGTGCATGCCATGGCTGACAACGAGCGCTCGATCATCGAACGACTGGAACGAGCGGCGGACAGCGGTACCGGCGTCTACTTCGCCGGAGCGTCCCTTCGTGGACCCGACGACGTCGACCACGTGAGCTGGCGGCAGGTTCATGATGAGGCGCTGGCCGTCGCCGCGGCGTTGCAAGCCCGGGGTGTGGCGCCCGGCGATCACGTCGCCATTCTCGGGCCGACCAGCCGCCACCTGATGACGGTCGTCCGGGGGTGTTGGCTGGCGGGCGCGGCCTCGATGGTGTTGCCACTCCCGATGCGGATGGGATCCATTGAAGCGTTCATCGAGTCCACCCGCATGCGGATCCTCCACGGTGAAGCTCGACTGCTGCTGATCGACGATCAGCTGGCGCCGTTCTACGCCGCGGCGCCGGGCGACCCGCCGACCGAGTCACTCACCGACGTCATGCCTGGGTTGGGTCGTCCGTCGGCACCCCAATGGGAGCGGCCACCGGTCGATTCGGAACGCTTGGTCATCTTGCAGTACACCAGCGGATCGACAAGCGAGCCCAAGGGGGTGATGATCCCCGACCGGGTGTTGGCCGCAAATCTCGACGCGGTGGCCAAGGCCGCAGTGATCGGCCCGGCGGAACGGATGGTGTCGTGGTTGCCGCTCTATCACGACATGGGGCTGGTTGGTTGCCTGGCATTGCCGATGACGGTCGGATTCGACCTGGTGCAGGCCGCGCCGCAGGACTTCATGGCCCGGCCCGGCAATTGGATGCAGTGGATCTCGGACTATCGGGCGACCGCCACTGCCGGCCCGAACTTCGCCTGGGTGCTGGCGACCCGCGCGCTCAAGCGCGCCGCCGACCTCGACCTGTCGTCGTTGACGTTGGCGCTCTCGGGGGCCGAACCGGTTGACCCAGCCGCGGTCGAGGCGTTCGTGGCTGAGGCGCAGCGCTTCGGCTTCTCCCCCGGTGGGGTCTTCCCGGCGTTTGGGATGGCCGAGGTGGCGATCGGTGGTTCGTTTCCCCCACGGGGTCGGGGATTGGTCTGTGACGTGGTCGACCGCGTCGTGCTCGAGCGCGATCGTGTGGCGAAGCCCGTCGAGATCATCGACCCCGACGATGAGGCCTTGGCCGTGCGCCGCCTGCCATTGCTCGGCCGTCCCGTACCCGGCCTGGAGATGCGCATCGTCGATCAAGAAACCCGTGCTGAGCTGCCCGAACGGTCCGTCGGCGAACTGCTGATCCGCGGGACGTCGGTGACGTCGGGTTACTACAAGCGACCAGATGCGACCGCCGCGCTGTTCCACGACGGGTGGCTCTGTACCGGCGACCTCGCCTACATGATCGGCGGCGAGCTGATTCTGTGTGGGCGGATCAAAGACGTCATCATCGTCGGCGGCCGCAACGTCTTCCCGGAAGACATCGAGCGGGCGGTCGGGGAGCTCGATGGCGTGCGAGCCGGCAACGTGATCGCCTTTGGCGTCGACGGGTACAAGGGGAAGGAAACGGTCGTGGTCGTCGCCGAAACGAAAGAGACGGTGCTCGACCCGATTCGCCACGCGATCCACACCCGCACCGTCGAGGTGTGCGGTCTACCGCCTCGCGACGTGATGCTGGTGCAGGCCGGCACGCTCCCGAAGACCTCGAGCGGCAAGCTGCAACGCTCGAAGTGCCGCGAGCTGTACCTCGACGAGATGCTGACGCTGCTCGGGTGACCGCTCGGGCCCATCCCAGATCGACGGCGGACGGGCCTGGTGGGACTATGCGGCCTTGATCGCGGCGAGAATGCCGCCCCACCGTGCGGGATCGCTGGAGTACGGCGTGTAAAGGCTGATCCGCTGGATGACATCGCCGTAGCGGGCGTGCAGCTCGGGTGCGATCTGTTCGGGGGCTCCGACGACCGCGAACGTGTCGAGGATTTCGTCGGTGATCAACCCGCCCATTTCCACCCATTGCCCCCGCTTCGACAGCGAGTTCAGCTCGTCTTGCAGCCCGCCCCAGCCGTGGAGCTCCAAGACCCCGCGATACGCCGGCGTGGAGCCGTAGAAGGCGATCTGCTGGCGCGTGCCTGTCGACGCCGCCTCGAGCTGCTCGTCGTTGCTCCCGGTGACGACGAAGCTCGGCCCGACGATCTCGAACCCGTCCATCGTCTTGCCGACCTTCGCCCGCCCCCGTTCGAGAGCCGGCATCGTGACCTCGCGGAAGTAGCGCTCGGTGGTGAACCCGTGGCAGATGAACCCGTCACAGACCTCGCCGGCCACCTCGGTCATCAGCTCACCGACGCCGGCCAGAAACACCTTGGGCGGGCCGAAGTCGCCGAGTTCCTCCCGGTCAGGGGCGAAGAACGGGGTCATCAGGGTGTGGGTGTAGAACTCGCCGCGGAAAGCCAGCTTGTCGCCGGTCATCCACGAATCCCAGATCGCTCGCATCGCCAGCACCATCTCGCGCATCCGCGGTGCGGGGTGGCTCCACGGCATCGAGAATCGCTTCTCGATGTGCGGTTTGATCTGGCTGCCAAGACCGAGCATGAACCGGCCCTTGGAGTACGCCTGGAGGTCCCAGCCGATATTGGCGAGGGTCATTGGGCTACGGGCGAAGGCGACGGCGATCGACGTGCCGAGTTCGAGCGTCGTCGTGTGTTCAGCCCCGAGCACCAAGGGGAAGAACGGATCGTGAGATGTTTCTGCGGTCCAGGCCCCGCTGTATCCCGCGGCCTCGGCGTCGCGGGCGGCGGCCGCAACCTTGCTCAGATCGGTCCCCAGACCCCCGTCTACCTTCATCGGACGTTCCTCTCAGATCGTGGCGTGTTCGGTGATGCCGACCGCGGTCGTGACTTGCGTCAGCCCTGGTCGCGCAGGAATTGTTCCAGTTCGGCCGCCAACTCGTCGCCGGAGGGCAGCTCGTTGCCGTCGATCGGACTGTTCATCGATGGGTGGTTGCGGCCTTCGTTGTCGAACCCATCGTCGGAGTCGTACAACTGCTCGAGCTGATGAACCATCGCCTCGTGATCCTTGTTGCCGGTCACCAGGTCATCGAGCCGCGACCGCTGGAGGAGCGCCTCGCTGCGCGGCCCGGCGTCGTCGACCACCAGGTTGGTGGCGTCGCCCAAGGCGTTGAGCAGGGCAACCGTTGCGGCCGGATAGCTCATCTGGCTGACGTAGTGGGGAACCTGCACCCAGATGCCGAACGTCTCGATGCGGTGCTCAAAGAACGTTTGCTCGAGTACGGCTTCCATTCCGGCGGGTACGTCGACGGAGCTCTTGATGAACGGGAGGCGGGCGACCACATCGCCATCGGGAGCGGTGCACGACAATCGGGGGGTGCGCGGTACGGGGGACGGCCAAGGGGTAGGCGCCGATGCCGATCGCCTTGACCACTCCGAATTCGACCGCGAGGTCGGCGGCGCTCTGGGCAAAGCGTGACCAGGCCATATCGGGCTCGTGGCCGGTCAGCAGCAGGACGTCGCGCCCCGAGCGATCACGACCGACCTTCAGCTCGATGTCGGGCCACACCAGGCGGCTGTTGCGTCCTTCGCGAATCTCCATCACCGGTCGCCGGGCTCGATAGTCGATGAACGTGTCGCGATCGAACGTCGCTATCGTTCGCGCCGAACACTCCGATTCGAGCACGCTCATCGCCGCGGCTGCCGCACCGCTGGCATCGATCCAGCCGGAGAGCATGACGACCAGCACCGGCTCACGCAGCGTCGGCCGCTCGGTGATCGTCACATAGCTCGTCACCTGAGCCGCGCCACGTATTCGGCCGCGCTGGCTGCCGCCGCATCGACTTGCAGCTTGAACGGTAGGAGTTCGGCCGGATCACGCTTGCCGAGCGCGCCCCCAGATATCGGGCATACACGCCCTCCAGGATGCAGGCGAGCTTCCAAAATGCAAACGCGATGTAGAAATCGATCTCACCGAGATCTCGACTGCTGGCGGCGGCGTATCGCTCGACCAGGTCGGCTCGGTTGGGGAATCCGGCGGCGGTCGTTGCCTCGCCGGTCCACGCGCTCGGCACGTCGTCGGGGCCCGTGTGGTACACCTGCAGCAGGCCGACATCGGCCAAGGGGTCGCCCAACGTGCAGATCTCCCAGTCGAGCACCGCCACGATCCGGCCGTCGTCACCGACCATGCAGTTGTCGAGCCGGTAGTCGCCGTGGACCACGCAGACCTCGCGCTGCACTGGGATTCGACTGCTCAACATGTCGTGCACGTGATCGATGGACGGGAGTTCACGCGTCTTTTGCGAGTTCCACTGCCCGTACCACCGCTTGAGTTGGCGGGCGACATAGCCGTCTTTGCGGCTCAGATCACCCAACCCGACGGCGTCGACATCGACAGCGTGAATGGCGGCCATCGTGTCGGCGAGCGAGAGCCCCGCAACGTGGCGTTGCGCCGGCGTCAGCAGCGACTCGACCTGCTGACGATCGCGCACGACGTGCCCTTCGACGAAGCCCATCACGTAGAACGGAGCACCGTTGACGTCGAGATCGGTGCACAGCCCCAACGCCGGCGGCACCGGAACCGGGGTGTCGCGCAGCGCGGCGATGATGCGATGTTCGCGGACCATGTCGTGCGCGCTGGCCAGCACGTGCCCCAGCGGCGGGCGCCGCAGGACGTAGCGGTTACCGGCCGCCGACGTCACGCCGAACGTGAGATTCGAGTGCCCTCCGGCGATCTGGGAGAAGACGTACGGCCCGCCGGCCCCCGCGATGTGCTCATCGAGCCACCCGCTGACCCGCGGAACATCGATTCCTGGAGTCGCCTCGCTCATGCTGCGACCGTAGCTCTACCCGGCCGTTGGCAGCGATCCGGTCGCGACGGTAGCCCCAGCGTCGTGGTCGCTCGGGACGGCTCCGCGCCGGGGGTAGCCTGACGACCATGGCTATCGACGTCACGGACGCGACCTTTCAGACCGATGTGCTCGACCGATCGATGACGCAGGCCGTCATCGTCGACCTGTGGGCCCCATGGTGCGGCCCATGTCGCACGCTCGGGCCGATCCTCGAGAAGGTGACCGACGCGACCAACGGGCGTGTAGCGCTCGTCAAGGTCAACGTCGACGAGAATCCCCAGATCTCCCAGGCCTTTCGGGTGCAGTCGATTCCGGCGGTGTTCGCCATGCAGGGCGGGACGGTGGTCAACACATTCGTCGGGGCGCTCCCCGAACACGAGGTCCAGGCCTTTGTCGACAGCCTTGGTCCGTCGCCCGAGGAGCTGTTGATCGAGGAACTGTTGGCGGCCGGCGACGAGGAGAGTCTCGTGCAGCTGTTGCAGGTTCGCCCCGATCACGAGGGGGCGATCGTGGCGCTCGGCGATCTCTATGTCGCGGCCGGTCGGGTGGAAGAAGCGCTTGCGCTTCTGGCCCGCATCCCCGAGTCCGAGGCGACCCGTCGGGTTGCCGCCGCGGCGAGGTTGTCGACTCGGCCGACCGATGATTACGAGGTGAAGCTCGACGACCTCCTCGATCGGGTGAAGGCCGACGAGGATGCTCGTCAGGAGTATGTCGACATTCTGGCGCTGATGGGTCCCGAAGACCCGCGGACCGCGGTCTATCGGAAAAGGCTGACGGCGCGCTTGTTCTAGCATGGTCCGATGATCGAACGCCGAGACGGCTACCGGCTGTGGATCGGGGGTCCCGTGCCTCGCGGGGCCGCTGGCCTCACGCTGGGCAGCCTCGTCATCGTTCGGCGTGGATACGAACGCTCCGAGTACCTGATTCGGCATGAGTTGGTCCACGTCCTCCAGTGGCGGCGGTTCGGAGTTGTCGGATTCCTCGTGCGCTACGTGGGGGCCTATCTGTTCGGTCGGCTTCGGCGGCGAGGGCACCAAGGGGCCTATCTCCGTATTCCGCTTGAGGTCGAGGCCGACTGGGTCGCTCGCCGGACGCTGGTAACCGTCAGCCCCGAGGCGTCCGAGGTACTTGCCCGCCCGGTAGGCTGACACCCGCTTCCCCCTCAAGCCGATGCGTTCGGCGCCCCGTGATCGGCGCGCCCGCACTCCCTGAGGAGGCTGATCGTGGATGTTCCTCGTCCCGCACCTGTCACCCCCATTCCCGAACGGTTCCGCGCCTGGCTGGCCTGGTTCGGTCTCGGCAAGCTCGTCACCACGGCCGGCTCGCTGCTGATCATCGCCAGCGGTTCATGGTGGTTGTTGCACGCGCCGCCGCCGCCGGTGGAGCGGTCACTGCCCTACGCTGCGGGGGCCGGTTCGACCACTGCGTCGGTGGCAACGTCGGCACCAGCCGAGGGGCCAGGGGCCGCGGAGGTCCCGACATCATCCGTGGTGGCGGCACCGTCGACGATGATCGTGCAGGTCGCCGGGGCCGTGAGGTCGCCGGGGGTCTTCACCCTGCCGACCGGTGCTCGGGTTCACCAGTTGATCGAAGCCGCCGGAGGAGCGACGCCCGAGGGCGATCCGGGCGCGCTCAACCTTGCCGTTGCACTGAGCGACGGCGACCGGGTGTTCGTGCCGCGGCTCGGTGATGCCACCGAACCCCCGGTCGTAGCGGCCAATGCCGGTTCGTCCTCGGCTCCGAGGGCGGCCTCCGGAGCCGCATCGGGCCCTGGCGGTGCCCCGACGGTCGCGGTCGGTCCAATCGACCTCAACCGGGCCACCCAGGCCGAACTCGATGGCTTGCCGGGGGTCGGCCCGGCGACGGCACTCGCCATCGTCTCGTTTCGTGACGAGCATGGCCCGTTCGCGTCGGTCGACGATCTGCTCGACGTGCGGGGAATCGGGCCGGCGAAGCTCGATGCGATTCGCCCGATGGTCACCGTATGAGCATCGCAGCCCGAGCTACAGCACCAGTCGGTCTTACAGCACCAGTCGGTGCTACAGCACCAGCTTGTAGGCGACCACGAAGGCGACGGTCGCGCCGAGCCACACCGGTCCGGCAAGCCAGAGGTACTCCCGCCACCAGTCGCGCCAGGTGGCGACAACTCGGTGGGTGGCGCGGCGTGCGGCCCAGGCTCCGATGGCCAACCAGAGGATCAGGCTGGTTACCCCGGCAACGATGTAGCGCGGGGTGCCGCCGGCCACCGGAACGCCGAGCAGCAGCATCGTCGGCGCCGCCATGGCGGTGAGCAGGAATCCCCCCGATCCGCGCAGCGCACTGTTGCCCCACCACAGCAGCAACCCCCCGAGCGCGAGGGCGATCGTCGGCACCGCCAGGCCCATCATTGCCCCGAATCGCCGGAGCCGGTGGCGGTACTGGAGATGTCCTCCAGGTACCGTCGGCGAAGGGGCGTTCAGCACGGCCATACCCAGATCGTACGAGGCGCAAGCGCCCGAACCACAACGCCCCTGGTCCGACGCACTGGTCGTGGTCGTCGCGATCGCCTGCGCGACGAGCGCGGCCTGGGGAGATCGGCACGGACTCACGGTGTTGTTCGCGGCGGTGCTCGTGGGAATCGTCGGTTCGCTCAACGCAGGCCGATGGTGGATGATCGTTCCGGTGGTGGCGATGGTCTCGGTGTGGGGGAGCGGTCGCGCCGCCGAGGGTCTGCGCGTCGAGGCGCGCGGCCCGATTGTCGACGTCGCCGAGTTGGTGACCGACCCGGAGCGCAAGTACGGCGCGGTGTCGGTGGTCGTGCGCGTCGACGGTATGCGGTATCAGGTGGATCTCTATGGCTACCTGGGCAAACGCCTCGAACCGATGCTGGCCGGCGATCGGGTCTGGATGTCGGGGCGGCTGGCTCCGCTGAATTCCCGCCAAGCCACCCGATTGGCGTCCCGCCATGTCGTCGCTCGCCTGAACGTCGATCAGATCGGTGACACCGTCGACCCGCGGCCAGTGTCGCGGGCCGCAAATCGGGTTCGGGCGCTGCTGGCTCGCGGCGCCCGGCTGCCGACGATCGAGCGAGCCCTCTTCCTCGGGCTGGTGATCGGCGACGATCGGGCCGAACCCGCCGACCTGATCGCCGACTTCCGGCGGTCGGGTTTGTCGCACCTGACCGCAGTATCCGGACAGAACATCGGATTTCTCCTGGTCGCCTGCGGACCGCTGTTGACGGGGCTCAGGCCTCGGGCCCGGTGGGTCGTGACGATCGGCCTGGTGTCGTGGTTCGCCCTGCTGACCCGCTTCGAACCGTCGGTCCTGCGGGCCGCCGCGATGGCCATCTTGTCGGCAACGGTGTTCTGGCGCGGGTGGCATGCGTCGCCGCTACGACTGCTGGCGGTCACGGTGACCGTGCTGACACTGGTCGACCCGCTGATCGCCCGGTCGATTGGATGGTGGCTATCGGCAGGGGCGACGGCGGGTATCGCCCTGTTGGCCCGGCCGCTGGCCAAGCGACTCCCGGGGCCTCGGTGGTTCGCCGAGCCGGCCGCCGCGTCGTTGGCCGCCCAGTTGGGCGTGATGCCCGTCAGCGTGCTGGTGTTTCATCGGCTGCCGTTGTTCGGGCTGGCCGCCAACCTGTTGGCGGGGGCACCCGCCGGCTTCGTGATGGTCTGGGGGATTCCCGCCGCGCTCGTCAGCGGTGCGCTGCCGTGGCTCGCACCTTTGCTGCAGTTCCCCAGCCTGCTCGCGACCCGTTGGGTGTTGGTCGTGGCCCGGGTGGCGTCGGCGGCAGAGCCCGACGTGAGCGTCTGGGTCTCCGGTCCTGTTCATGTGGTTTTGGCTGTTTCGCTGATGAAGCGCAGTAAGCGAGAGAACGAGCGCTGTTAGTGTTCGAATGATGGTTCTGCTCAAGAGATTCGCCAAATTCTTGCCGTTCTCTCTTGCGATGAGCGTCGCAGTGAGCCCGATTGGCGCGTTTGGTCAACCAGATGGCCAACCAAACGGTCAGCCAGGTGGTCAACCGTCGGTCGCCGAAGCCGTCGCGGTGGGGGCGAACCCGACGCGCTATCACGTGGTCCTGCCGTATGTCGCGACTCGTTTGGTCGCCAACGGCGCCGGGCTACCAGCGGGGCAAGCCCAAACGGTTCGCCCGCTGCGAGACGAGGCCGGCGTCACCAAGGTCGGCTCCGCCGCGACGACACACGCCATTGTCGACATCACCGCGTCGGGGGCCAAGAAATCCGGTGAACTTTGGATCCACGAGTGTGGATTCGTGGTCGACCCGACGACCGACATTGGGCTCGTGATCGATGGGCAAGATCCGTCGGCGCTGACCGCCACCCACGCCGTGGTTCCCTTGCACAATCGGTCGTTCTGTGTCTCTGGCGATGTGAGCACCGACATTGTCGTGACGGTGCTCGGGTATGTCACCGATGAAGCGGTCGGTATGGGCTACCTCGACGTGTCCGACGTTGTCCTCGGCACCGAGTTGCCCGTGGCGGTCAACGGTGGAGCGATCCAGCCGATCACGGGCGCCGTCGCCCTGATGATCGAGGGCCGGAACACGTCGGATCAGGCCAGCAAGCTGGGTATAGCCCCGTGCAGCGATCCCAGTGCCATCGGGTTGGACGTGCTGCGCCTCGGTCCGGCAGCATCGGTGGCTACCACGCTGCCGATGGTCAGGACCGGCCCCGGGCAGTGTCTGGTGGCGACCGCCGGGTTCAAGGGTCGGATCACGTTGCTCGGCACGTATCAAACGTCGACGGTGTCGAGCGCGGCGATGCCGCCGAACATGCGCTTCAGTCGGGTGATGCCGCCGCGATTCTCGCCGCAAACCCCCAGCCGAGTCCTCGACTCGCGCCAAACCGGCGGCCCGATCGAGGCTCAGGCTCAACGAGAGCTCGACCTGTCCATCTCGGTGCCATTCGCGGCGACTGCCGTAGTGCTCAACGTGACCGCCGTGAGTCCGTCGATGGCGGGGTATCTGACCGTGTACCCATGCGACATCGCGCGACCCGAAGCGTCGAGTCTGAACTACATCGTCGGTCAAACCGTAGCCAACGCGGTGACCGTCGCCATCCGGGCGAGCCGAAAGATCTGCCTCTACGCCCACGGGGCCACCGACGTGATTGCCGATCTGTCGGGCTGGTACGCCGCCGATGGAACCGGCGAGGGCCTGGTCGCGAGTGCTCCCAGGCGCGTGCTCAATACCCGCGTCAGCACCACCCCCGCCGCCGGGTCGACAACCCGGCTGGCGCTGGCCGGCATCGTCTCGGCCGACGCAACCAGCGTGGTGATGAATCTCACCGCGGTCGACCCGACGGGCGCGGGCTACGTCACGACATACCCGTGTGACCAGGTCTTGCCGAACACCTCGAGCGTGAACTACGCGGCCGGGCAGATCGTGCCCAACTACGTGACGGTCAAGTTGGCTGCCGACAAGAGCGTGTGTCTGTTCACTTCGGCATCGGCGCACCTGTTGGCCGACCTGCTCGGTTGGTACGCCCCGAGTTCGTCGGTTGGATTCGTGGAAATGGCCCCGTACCGGGCATTTGATTCCCGAAAGGACGCGCCCGGCAAGGTGCGCTCCAACGGTGTCATGTGGCTGACCTTCGATTCCCAGCCCGTCGCCTGGTTGATGAACGTGACGGCAGTCGGGCCCGACGCAGCCGGCTACATCACGGCATACCCGTGCGAAACCTCGCCATTGACCGCACCTCCCGACGCTTCGAACCTGAACTATTCAGCCGGACAGGTGGTCCCCAACCAGGTGCTGGTCTCGCCGGGAGCGACCCGGTCGGTGTGCTTCTTCAGCCAGGCCGCCTCCCACCTGCTCGCCGACTTGGCGGGGAGTTTCACCGCGACGCCGACCTACGCCCCGGTGCTCCTGGCGCCATAGGGCGTGCGGGGCGCCGACAACCGTCGCGGCGGCATCGCGGGCGGATAGCGTCGGCGGTCCCATGGCTGTCCACCTTCTGACTGGCGACGATCAGACGTTGCTGTCCTCTGCTCTCGGTGAACTGGTGCGCCGGCTGGTCGGTACGGGCGATCGGACGCTGATGGTCGACGAGTTCGATGGCGACGACTATCAACTGGCCGCGGTTGTCGACTCGGCGCAGACTCCACCGTTCCTGACCGATCGACGAATCGTGATCGCCCGGGGAATCGGGCGGTTCAACGCCGAGGATGCTGCGGCGCTCGTCGCCTATCTCGGCAATCCACTCGACTCGACTGATCTGGTGTTGTCCGGCGGCGGGGGTCGACTGCCCAAGGCGCTCACCGATGCGATCAAGGCGTCGGGAGCGGTCGTCACCGCCACCGGCGCCCCGGTCAACCGCAAGGACAAGGCGACTTGGGTTGATGAGCAATTGGCCGCCCGGAGTATTCGCCTCGACGCCGGGGCGGCGAGCGCCCTGATTGATTGGCTGGGCGAGGAAGCCGGTCGGCTACGCGGCGTGTTGGACACCCTGGCGTCGACGTATGGCACCGATCGTCGGCTCACGACGAGCGACATCGTTCCGTTTCTCGGCGAGGGCGGCGGCGTCCCGCCCTGGGACCTGACCGACGCCATCGACCGCGGTGACGTCACGCGGGCGCTCAACCTGGCGACGCGGATGATGCGGATCGGTGACCGCCATCCGCTGCAGATCATGGCGGTGCTGCACGGTCACTACGCCAAGCTGCTCGAACTCGACGGTTCGGGCGCTCGAAGCGAGGCAGACGCCGCGGAACTTCTCGGCATCAAGGCCGGGTTCCAGGCAAAGAAGCTGCTCGACCAATCGCGCAAACTGGGAGGTGAGGCCACCCGTCGAGCGATTGCCCTGCTAGCCGAGGCCGATTTGGACCTCCGCGGCCTGCGTGACCTGCCGCCCGAAACCGTCATGGAGGTGCTGATCGCCCGACTGGCTCGCCTGGGCGGGTCATCGAGCGGGGCGCGACGCCGATAGGCCGTCGAAGCATGTGGTTGATCGGTGGCGAGCGCCGCCGATCGAAGGGAACTCAGCCGGCGGCGTTGACCTTGGCCATCAGGCGGGACTTGCGGCGGGCGGCCGAGTTCTTGTGGATGATGCCTTTGGCAGCAGCCTTGTCGATTCGCTTGACAGCCAAACGCACCGACTCGGCGTTGGCGTCGGTCTCGCCTGTGGCCTGAGCCTCTTTGACCGCGCTCTTGACCCGCGTCCTCAGCTCCGACCGAACGGCCTTGTTACGAGCCGCAGCCTTGGCGTTGGTGAGGATGCGCTTCTTCTGGCTCTTGATGTTCGCCATCGGTGGTTCGTCTCTTTCGATCTTCGGTGCCCGCAGGCGGATTTTCCTGGCCGGCAGGCGGCTTGACAAGGATAGCGAGTGAGCAGCCGCAATAACACTTTGCCGAGCGAGAGACTACCCGGATAGGGGCTCAGACCAGGGAGGTCACCGGTAGGGTTGGGGTCCGCCATGGACCTCGAACGCATTCGCAACTTCTCCATCATCGCGCATATCGATCATGGCAAGTCGACGCTGTCCGATCGAATTCTCGAGATCACCAAGGCGGTCGACGTGCGCGACATGCGCTCGCAGTACCTCGATTCGATGGACCTCGAGCGCGAACGGGGCATCACGATCAAGGCCCAAAACGTGCGGGTTCACTGGAAGAATCACATCTTCCATCTCATCGACACGCCCGGCCATGTCGACTTCGGCTACGAGGTGTCGCGGTCGCTGGCGGCGTGTGAGGGTGTCGTGCTCGTCGTCGATGCGGCGCAGGGCATCGAGGCCCAGACCCTGGCCAACTGCTATCTGGCGTTGGAGCACGATCTCGAAATCGTCGCCGCGCTGAACAAGATCGACCTGCCCGCCGCCGACCCCGACCGGTATGCGATGGAGATCGAAAAGGTGCTCGGCATCCCCGCCGAGGACATCCTGCGAATCTCGGCCAAGACCGGCAACGGCGTGCCCGAACTGCTCGACGCGATCGCCGAGCGAATCCCGGCCCCTCAGGGCGATCCCGACGCGCCATTGCAGGCGTTGATCTTCGACTCGCAGTTCGACCAGTACCGCGGCGTCGTCTCCTCGATCCGGGTGATGAACGGCACGATGTACCCCGGAACGCGGCTGAAGTTCATGCACGCCGGGGCCGATCACGAGGCCATCGAGGTCGGCGTTCGCTCGCCGGTGATCACCCCGGTCAAGGAACTAGGTCCCGGGGAGGTCGGCTACCTCATCGCTGGTATCAAAGACGTCGGTGAGGCCCGCTCGGGCGAGACGGTCACCACCTACGCCAAGCCGGCCACCGAAGTACTCGAGGGCTACGCCGACCCGAAGCCGATGGTGTTCTGCGGGCTCTTCCCGATCGACGGCGACGACTTCGAGAACTTGCGGGAGAGCCTTGAGAAGCTCAAGCTCAACGACGCCTCGATCACCTACTCACCCGAGTCGTCCGGTGCCCTCGGGTTCGGGTTCCGCTGCGGCTTTTTGGGTCTGCTGCACATGGAGATCGTCAAGGAGCGGTTGGAGCGCGAGTTCAACCTCGCCCTCATCGCCACCGCTCCGAGCGTCGAGTACCGGGTGACCAAGACCAACGGCGACGTCGAAATGTGCGACAACCCGGCCGACCTGCCCCCGACGCAGAACATCCAGATGATCGAGGAGCCGTTCTTCAAGGTCTCGATCATCACCCCCAAGGAGTACACCGGCTCGTTGATGGACCTGTGCCAGACCCGGCGGGGCGAGATGCAGAAGCTCGAATATCTCTCGCCCGAGCGGGTGGAACTGCACTACATCATCCCGCTCGCCGAGGTGGTCGTCGACTTCTTCGATCAGCTCAAAAGCCGCTCACAGGGGTACGCATCGCTCGACTACGAGTTGCACGACTACCAGCAATCGCATCTGGTCAAGGTCGATCTGCTGCTCAACGCCATTCCCGCCGATGCGTTTTCGACGATCGTCCACCGCGACAAGGCATTCGACTACGGCCGGCGGATGTGCGAGAAGCTCAAGGAACTGATCCCGCGCCAGATGTTCGACGTGCCGATCCAGGCGGCGATCGGCGGCAAAGTCATTGCCCGTGAAACGGTGAAGGCCAAGCGGAAAGACGTGCTTGCCAAGTGCTACGGCGGTGATATCACCCGCAAGCGCAAGCTGCTCGAGAAGCAAAAAGAGGGCAAAAAGAAGATGAAGTCGATCGGCCGGGTCGAGGTGCCGGGCGACGTGTTCATCTCGGCCCTCAAGCTCGACGATTGATCCGAGGGTGCCCGGGCTTGCCGGGGCTCAATCGACGTTCTGCCCGACGAGTTCGCCGACGCCGGTGATCGCCCACGCCTGATAGTCGTCGAATTGTTCGACCCAAGCGAGGCCGTCGAGGCCCATCGCGAAGGCGGTCGTGGCGAAGGCATCGGCCCAGGTCAGCCGGGGTCCGATCACCGTGACCGAGGCCAGCGGCGGC
The DNA here is from genome assembly GCA_963847945.1 of uncultured Actinomycetes bacterium. Taxonomy (GTDB): domain Bacteria; phylum Actinomycetota; class Acidimicrobiia; order Acidimicrobiales; family Ilumatobacteraceae; genus JANMJD01. The sequence goes on along the minus strand of CAWKBX010000015.1, from coordinate 120,410 downwards.
TGATTGGTGGCGGCCCACAGATGGCTGCCGCGCTCGGCGGTTCCCGACGTGGCGACGGCGTACCCGGAGGGAAGCTCGAGTGTTGCGCGGACCTCGCCAGGGGCCAACGGATCGGCGATGGCGACCGACCAGCCGCGATCGGGCGTCGGGCGTCCGCTCGTTTGAATGTCGCCGCCGACGCCGAGGTACCAGCGGCTCAGGCCCGCCTCGGTCAGTTTGCGGGTGGCTCGTTCGGTCGCCCAACCCTTGACGAATCCTGCCGGGTCGATGTGCCCAGACCGGCCCGGCGGTTCGATCGAGAACGCCCCCGACGAGGCGTGCCGCAACCAGGTACAGGCGTCGAACACGTCGATCACCTCGCTGGACGCGTCGCCGATCTGCAGTTCGCCGCGGTTGATCCGACAAATCTCGCTGGTCGGGCGGAACGTCGAGAACATCGCTTCGAGCCGCTTGAGTTCGGCGAATGTCGCTTCCGCCGAGTTGGCGATGACATCGGGTGCCACCTCGTCGGCGATGTGCAGGCTGGCGACGGTCCCCATAACCGGCCGCGCCGTGCGCCAGTGATCAGCCGCCACTGCCATCGAGTATCGCCTGCAGGGACTGCTTGTAGGCCCTCGATGTAATCGTGGCCCCCGACACCGAGTCGAAGACGGCACCCTGGGTGAACATCGCGAAGTCGTTGAGCAGCGGGACGGCCCGATCGTTGATCCGAACCGACTTGCGATGGTCGGTGGGTGTGATCGGGGCGTTGACGGTACAGATCAACGTGCCGTCGGCCGACACGGACGCCGACACCTGGACCGGCCCCCAGCGGGTGTCGACGATCGGCCCGTCGATGGCCCCGTTGCATGAGGGGGCCGCGGGCACCGTGCTGACTGGAAGCGTTTCGGCTGGGCTACTGACGATCACCGGTGGGGTCGTCGCTGCGGGCGCCGGAGCTGGCGGGGCCGAGGGACTTGCCGAGGTCGCCGGAAGAGGCAGGGCCGTCGTCGGCGAGGGGGCCACGGCGACATTCGGATCGACGGCGGGTGGGGCCGGAGATGCCGGAGCCGACAGGGCGATGTCCTGGCTCGGCAGTCCGGGGGTGGGATGCATCCCGGCGAGGAAAGCGCCGCCCCCGCCGGTCAACAGCACGGCGGGAAGTAGGCGGCGAACGGAGGACACCGGACGAGCTGCGTACATCACCACCACACCCGTTCGTAGTGAATCTGCTCGGTCGGGACCTTGGCGGCCAACAGCCCGCGGCGCGCGCCGCGTGAACGAGGCGCTCGGGCCCGCACAACACCGCCACCCGGTCGGCCAGGTCGGGAACCATTGCTCGCAACCTCGATGGTGAGAATGGATCGCGATCCGCCAGCGCCGCGGTCGGCCCGACCAGGGTGAGCACCTGACCGCCGGTGCGACGGGCGAGGTCTTGCATCTCGTCGAGATGGACGAGATCGGCCGTCCGACGAGCGCGATACAACACGAGCGGCTCGGAACCGGCGGGAAGATCTTCGAGCATCGCCCGCACCGGAGTGACCCCGACGCCACCGACGACGAAGACCCCTTTGCGGTCGCCTAACGCTGCGCTCGTCGTGGCTCCGTAGGGTCCTTCGACGACCACCTTGGTGCCGTGCGGAAGGGCCATGACCGCCGATGATCCGTCGCCGAGGCTCTTGATCGTGAACCGCAGCCCGGCCGTCGTCGGGGTCGCCGACAACGAGAACGGGTGCGACTTCCACCACATGCCCCGGCGAAGCGGCCGCAGGAAGAAGAACTGGCCGGCGGCGGCGCGCATCTTGTGCAACGGCGGCCCGCTCAGATGGAGGGAGACGACGCCGGGGGCGACGGCAACGGCGTGTTCCACTCGCAGCGGCCGCACCCACGCCCGGGCAAGGCAGCCCCAGCGGCCCCACAACACGCAGGCCACCGCACCGATGTGCAAAGCCGCCCAGAACACCCGAGCGACACGATCCTCGGCCAGGTCGGTGCCGAGGACGATCTGATGCCCGTACGACAGCCCGAACCCGACGTACACCGAAAGATGCACGAAGTACCAGGTCTCATACGACAGGCGTTTGCGGAATGACCTGAGCGAGCTCAAGATCACCAGCCCGGTGATCGCACCGCCGATGGTCGCCAGGCCCATATAGGGCTCGCCGCCGATGAAGTCCGAGATCGTCTGACGCAGCCCGGAGTGGATGATCCAATCGGTGCTGCCGGTGGCGACGTGGGCGACCAGCAGAATGCCGACGGTGTCGCCGATGACACGGTGCCACAGGAACAGCCGATCCATGCCGAAGAGTCGTTCGAGCGACTTCGGTCGACCCGTCAAAATGACTCCGATGATGGCCAGGCCCGAGGTGATCAGTCCGGTCAATCGGCTGAGCGATGCCCATGCGGTCGTCCAGCCCTCGGTGAGCTCGGCCCATCCGCCATGGCGTACCCACATGCCGGTGATGCACAACAGGTAGGCGGTGACCACCGCGACCAGATCGGTGTCGATCAGCCGACTGCGAGCCGGCGTCGGCAAGCGCCGAACCGCGGGCGCCCGGCCCGAGGCTTTGGGACGCGTGATCGTAGTCATCAACAGGACATTCTTGCTGAGATCGCTCGACCGACTCAGCTCTCGCCGTCGTCGTCGTGGCGATCACCGGCGCCGTCGTCGTCGCCGCCGTCATCGTCGTGGTCTGCATCCGCGGCGGCCGGAGTGCCGTTGACCATGGCCCCGACTCGGGCGGAGAGCTCGGCGAGTCGGGCGTCGACCTCGGCCTGAGTGTGGTCGCCCGAGGCGACTTCTTCCTGCTCATGGGCGGTGACGGCAGCGACGATGGCATCGATCACCGTCTGGGGGTCGACGCTCTTGGACTCGGCGATGGCGGCCAGCGTCTGGCCGGATCCGAGGGCGGCCGACAGCTCGTCGGGGGTCATCCCCAGGGCGGTTGCGGCGGCGTCGATCCTGCCTTCGGGACCGCGCCCACGCTGGGGGTCGCGGCCACCCTCGGGACCACGGCCACGCTCGTCACCGTCACCGTCTTCGTGGTCGGCATCGTCATCGCCGTGGTCGTCGGCCTTCTCGACGTCGGACGTCGGGACTTCGGCGACCGTGGAGCCAGGTTCGGCGGCAACGGCGGCCGGTGTGGAGGCGGTGTTGGCTGCCACCGCAGCAGGATCTTCGGCGCTGGCTCCCGCGATGCGGGTGATGCCGATCGCCAGCCCCGCAGCACCGCCGACAACGAGCGCCGCGGTGAGGCCGAGGGTGGTGAATCGCTTGTTCATGAGGGGGAAACTCCGTTGGTTGGTGGCGTCGTTGCCGCAGCAGATGACGACGATTCCGTCGCAGGTTTCATCATGGTCGAGTTCGGCGAGAGCCGTTCCTCATTGGGGTGAGAGTTGGTTTGGAAGGTGGGGAGGATCATCCCGATCGACGCGCCGCCTCCCACGCGATTGACGGCGAAAACCATACCTCCGTGCCGTGCTGCGATGTCGTGCACGATCGAAAGCCCGAGCCCAGATCCCGGTTGGCTCCGTGATGACACTGCGCGGTGGAACCGGTCGAAGATCCGCGGCAGGTCATCGTCGGCAATTCCTGGCCCGCGGTCGTTCACTTCGACGTGGCCCTCCCGGATGACGATCTCAATCGGCCCCTCGCCGTGGGAATCGAACTTGATCGCATTGTCGACGAGGTTGCCAACGGCGCGTTCCAGGGCACTCTGCTGCCCGGTGACCTCGGTCGAATCGGCGTCGACGTCGACAACACGACCGGTTCGCCGGACGGCTCGCTCGCGAACGTGCTCGGCGATGTCGGCCAAGTGGATGGTCTCGACCGGCTCGTCGGCGCGCTGATCGGTGGCCAACTCGACCAGTTCGTTGACCAGCGTCGTGAGCTCCTTGGTCTCGCTGTCGAGATCGTTGAGCACGCTCTCACGAACGGTCGCGTCCATGTGCTCATGGCGGCGCAAGGTCGCGATATTCGTTCGCAGGCTGGTGAGCGGGGTACGCAACTCGTGGCCGGCATCTTGTACGAGGCGGCGCTGGTCATCGTGGGAACGGGCGAGCGCACCCAGCATGCCCGAAAAGGCAACGCTCAATCGTCCGGCCTCGTCGCGGCCATGGACGGGAACCGACACGTCGAGCCGGCCGGTGCGGGCGACGTCTTCGGCGGCGACCGTCAACTGGGTGATCCGCTGGGTGACCTGGCGGGCGATCAGCCAGCCGACCATCGCCGCGGCGACGCTGACCAGCACGACCGCGAGTGCCGTCTTCTCCCGCAGAGAGTCGAGAACGTGATCGGTTTCGGCGAGGCTGCGGGCGATCTGGATCTGGTAGCCATTCCCGATCGGGGCGGTCAGCATCCGGTAGTGCTCGCCATCGATGGTGATGTCGCCGTAGTCGTGGGCGTATCCGTCGAACGTTTGCCGGGTGGAATTGTCGGCGACGAGCGGCAGCGGGGTCGACCCGATGATCAACTGGGCCGTTCCCGCGGTCGACCACCTGGATCAACACCTGATCGAACCGTCGGGAACGGATCGGATCGCCCCGCCCGCGATCGAGATACTCGCCTTCATGGTCGTCGGGGCTGCGAGCCTCACCGCTGACGATGCGAGCTAATTCGCCGGCACTCGGCCGCGGCCCGCCGCGCCCGAGCCGATCGTCGAAGGCGCGGGTGAAGCCGTCGCTGAACGCGTCGCTGGCCTCATCGATCGATCGATTGATCTCCCTCAGCAGGCTTCGTTGGGTTTCCCGATAGGTCCAGGCCCCGAGCGACAGCGTGGCGATCGCCGACAGCAGGCCGAGGGCGGCCACGAGCTTGGCCCGTAGCGTCATGGCGAGCCCACCGAGATCATGACGCGCGGGCGGTGTAACCGACGCCGCGCACGGTATGGATCAGCTTGGCCTCGAACCCGTCGTCGAGCTTGCGGCGCAGGTAGCTGATGTACACGGCGAGGTTCTTCGGAGTCGGGACCGAAGTCGTAGCCCCATATACGGTCGTAGATCGTCGAGTGGTCGAGCACGATCCCCTGGTTGCGCACGAGCAGTTCGAGCAATTCGAACTCCGTCCTCGACAGTTCGACCTCGGTGGAGCCTCGCCAGACCCGACGGGCCGCCGGGTCGATCCGCAGATCGGCCAGCCGTAACCCGTCGCCGACCGGCTCGTCGTCGGGGCGCGCACGTCGCAACAGAGCGCGCAGCCGGGCGAGGAGTTCGCCCAGGTCAAATGGCTTGGGAAGGTAGTCGTCGGCCCCGGCATCGAGCCCGGCGATCCGCTCGGATGTCTCGGTGCGGGCGGTCAGCATCAGGATCGGGACCCGGTTGCGTTCGGCCCGCAACACCCGACAGACCATCAGCCCGTCGATGTTGGGCATCATCACATCGAGGAGCGACCACGTCGGGAGGTTCGGCGGCGATGAGCTCCAGCGCGGCGGCCCCATCGGTCGCCGTGCGCACGTCGTATCCCTCGAGACGCAGGACGCGGGCCAGCGAATCGCGGATGGCACGGTCGTCGTCGACGACAAGAATCCGATCGGTCACTCCACCATCGTGCTACGTCCAGGTGAGAGAAGCGTGAGCAAGGGTTGACATCTTCGTTGGAACGGCCGATAGGAAGGGACCGATGGCAGAGTCGTGGACGTTCCGATCGCTGCGTGAACGCAACGCCAAGTTGTTCTTCATCGGGTTGTTGGTTTCGAATGTCGGCACCTGGTTGCAGGCCACCGCCCAGGTCCTGCTGGTCCAGGAACTCGGTGGCACCGGGGTGCAGCTCGGGATCGTGATGATGTGCCAATTCCTGCCGATGCTCTTGTTCGGTCTGTCGGCCGGGGCCTTTGCCGACCGGGTGAACCGGCGTCGACTGACGATGCTCACCCAGGCCGGCATGGGAGCCCAGGCTCTGCTGCTCGCCGCCGTCACCGGAGCCGGGCTGGCAACGATTCCGATGGTCTACGGGTTGTCGCTGGTGCTCGGTGTGTTGGCCGCAGTCGACAATCCAGCCCGCCGAGGCATGGTCGTGGAACTGGTCGAGGTGGGCGAGTTGTCGAACGCGTTGTCGCTGAACACCGCGGTGATGACCGGATCGCGTGTGTTTGGTCCGAGCCTGGCCGCCTTGCTCACCGCGATGATCGGTACGGCATGGTGTTTCGCGTCAATGGCCTGTCGTTTCTGGCGATCATCGGTGCACTGGCGGCGATCGACACGACCAAGCTGCACCCGACCCCGCCTCGCCCTCGCGGCGGACGACCCGTGCGCGACGGGTTGGCCGCGGTCTGGGCCGACCGGGTTTCGCGCCGGACGCTGGTCGTGTTCACCGTGGTCGGGACGTTTGCGTTCAACTATCAGGTCTCGCTGCCGTTGATCGTGCGCGACACCCTTGGGTCCGACAGGGTGGTCTTCGGATGGTTGTTGTCGGCAACCAGCGTCGGCAGCGTGTGCGGCTCGTTGATCACCGCCCGCCTGCGGCAGGTCGGCGGGCGATGGCTGTACACCGCCCTGGGCATCCTGGTGGTGTCGAGCACTGTGCTTTCGTCGGCTCGCAATCTTCCCCCTCGCGTTCGTCTCGGGCATCGCGGTCGGCTGCGGCGGAGCGGGCTTCATCGCGGCCGCCAACGTGATCCTCCAGTTGCGGTCGGACCCGACGATGCGCAGTCGAATCCTCGCGTTCACCGGCGTTGCCTTCCTCGGGTCGACCCCGATCGGAGCGCCGATCACCGGCTACATCGGCGACCGATTCGGCGCGTCATGGTCGCTGTTCTACGGCACGCTCATCGCCCTGGGGTGCCTGGTCACCGGCGTGATCGGCCTGCTACGAGGCGACTCCGCGGATCGGCGGCTACCGTCGCCGGGGTGAGCACGAACAATGTCATGCGAATGATGCGGTGGAGCGAGATGACCGCCGCCGACCGGTCAGCCCTCTGTGATCGAAGCCTGGAGACCGGTATCACCCCCGAGTTACGTCGGTCGATCGGGGAGCTGATCGAGGACGTGCGGGAGCACGGCGATGACGCAGTGTGTCGGGCGACGGCTCGGTTCGACGGGTTGACCATCGACCCAGGTGGGCTGGCGGTCACCGAGGCCGAGTTCGCCGCCGCCCGGGGGCAGTCGACGACGGGTTACTGGCCGCGATCCGCGACATGATCGACCATATTCGCCGGTTCAACGAGGCCGCTGCGAGCTCGGTGCAGCGATTGGATGTTCGAGTCCGATCCCGGTCTGATGGTCGGCGAGAAAGTCACCCCGATCGCCTCGGTCGGGCTGTTCTGCCCGAGTGGCAAGGCGAGTTATCCCGAGTGTGCTGGCCCAACTCGGGACGCCTGCGGTGGTCGCCGGGGTCTCCGAGATCGCCGTTGTGGTGCCGCCGAAGCCCGGCGGCGGGGGAGTGGTCGACCCCGTCGTGCTCACGGTGGCCGACGAACTCGGCCTGCATCGCGTCTTCGCGCCAATGGCCCGGCGGGGATCGCCGCCCTCGGGTTCGGCACCGACCGATTCCGAAGGTCGCCAAAATCGTCGGGCCCGGCAGTTGGCCGGTGACCTGTGCCCAGGTCGAGATGCAGCGGTGGGGGACGGCGACAATGATGGCGCTCGGCCCGACTGAAAGCCTGGTGATCGCCGACGAATCCGCCGACCCGATCGGCTGGCCGCCGACCTGCTGATCGAGGCCGAGCATGGCACCGACTCGTGCACCGTGCTGGTGACGACGTCACCGGCATTGTGGTCGCGGTCGAGGTCGACCCTGATTGAACAGCTCGACGACCTTCCCCCTGCTCGGGCCGACGCTGCCCGGGCGGGGCTCGGGGTCAACGGCGGCTGCGTGCTCGTCGACGATCTCGACCGTTGCCGCTGAGGTCGCCAACGCCTTCGCCCCGGAACACCTCCAACTCGTCGTCGACGCCGCGGCCGAGCCGTCGGTGCTCGGCCAGTTGACCCACGCCGGCGAGGTATTGATCGGTCAGGACACGCCGTTCTCCGCGGGCAACTTCGTCATCGGCTGCCCGGCGTCATTGCCGACCAACGGGTTCGCCCGGTGTCGTCGGGGATTACCGTCGAGGCGTTTCTGAAGCGAACCGCGATCGCCCGGGCCGATCGTTCGGCACTCCAGCGACTCGCCCCGTCGGTGATCGCGCTGGCCGAGGTCGAGGGTTTCCCGGCGCACGCAAACGCCCTTCGCCGTCGATTCCCCGAGATCGTCGGCGGCGTTCGCCGCCCCGGGTGAGCCGTTTGGCCCCGTTCTGCCACTCTGGGTGTGAGTCGCACGACCCATTGGGTGCTGAGTGACGGAGAACACGCGTATTTCGCGAACGAAAGTGGACTCTCAAACGTTGTAGAGACAAGCAACTCAACCAACTTCTTTGAGGAACCAACGCCATGAACACCACCTACATCTCCGAAGCCCGCATCGTCGGCATCACCGCTGGTGACGTCATCGAGCTCGACATCGACGGGATCACGGCGACCGGCCTCGTGCTGCTCGCCGCCGACGAGTCGATGATTCTCGACCTGTGCGACGACTCCACCCCGCTGGTCGTGCGGTACGACGAGGTCGGCACCTTCCGCCGCTTCAGCCCCGACTTCGACACGCTCCTGGGCATCGCCGCCTGAGCCGCCCCTGAGTTGACGGCGGCCGGTCCTGGCCGCCGAAGGTTCGGCCCGCGCCGGGTCCCCCCACCCGGTCATGCCATCTGCTCGCCGTGTGCGATGCGTCGCCCCCCGCCGCATCGCACCTGTCGCTGAGCGATGGCTGCGGGCTGGACACCCGTAAGATTCCCGCCGATGAGAACGTACGGATGTGTGGCCCGATGACGACCACCGTTTACGACACCGTCGGCGGAATGCCGTTCTTCGAGCGGCTCGTCGGTGAGTTCTATGACCGGGTCAGCCGGTCGACCCGGTCCTGCTCGCGCTGTATCGACGTAACCGACCTCACCGGCGCCCGGCATCGACTGACCCTGTTCCTCGCCCAGTACTGGGGCGGACCGACGACCTACGACGACGAGCGCGGTCATCCCCGCCTGCGGATGCGTCACTTGGGGTTTCGTATCGGCCCGGCCGGAGCGCGACCATTGGCTGGCCCACATGAACCCGCCATCGATGTGCTCCAGCCTCACGAGGAGATCCGCGCGAAGCGTTCGCCGGCTACTTCACTCCCGCGGCCGAGCATCTGCGCAACGACACCGGCCTGCCGATCTCGTCGGCCAAACCGCTGCGCTGATCGGCGAGCCGAGCGGCGGGGCCGACTGCCGCGACTGAGGCCCGGTGGCTACCGCCGTAGCAGGCGATCGCCGCGGCGGCAGCGACGTTGAGCGAATCGACACCGGCGGCCATCGGAATCCGACCACCCGTTCGCCGATCGCCAGCACGCCGCCGAAACCCACACGTTCGCGCCGAGCACGATGGTCAGCCCGCTCGTCGGAGCCGAGCTCGACCTCTCGGAGTGAGTCGCCGCTCCGTCGGGGGTGATCGCGAACACCGCGAGCCGTCGCCAGATCGCCTGCATCTCTCGCGCCGACGTTGGCCGATCGATCCCGCACGGTGCATGGAGCGACGGTCCCCATCGAGGCCCGCACCGACCGACGGCCGACGGATCGGCACCCTTCGGACTCGAGCATCATGCCGTCGACGCCGAGGGCGACCGCGCGAGCGGACGATCGCCCCCAGATTGGCGGGATTGTCGACCGCTCGACAGCGCGATCAGCCGTCGGGCGGCATGCGATCGGATCGTGCCCGCATCGGGGAGCGGCCGGCGATGGAACAGGGCGATGATGTCGAGTTGCGACGCCGAAGCCGGTCATCGCCCGGCGGACCGTCCGCCGACGGAACACCGGCACGGCGAGCCCAAGATGATCGAGCACGGCGAAGCGGCGGCGGTCATCGGCAAGCACCGAAGTCGATCGGTATCCGCCAGCGAGGGCTCGTTCGATGACCAGGTCGCCTTCGGCGACGAACAGGCCATCGGGCGCTGCGGGATCGGGCAGGGCTGGGGCCAGTTGCGGGTCGCGGAGCCGGTAGCGGCTGACGATCGGGTCATCGGCCGCCGTGATCAGCAGTGGGTCGCCCATCAGGTTCGTTCGCTGGTCAGGTCGGTTCGCTCATCGAATGGAAGCGGGCTCACCGCGCGGCGTCTGCGGGCCGCGAACGAGCCGGCCGGGGAGCGCGCCGGTGAAGTCGTCGTCGACGACGGTCACGCTGCCCGAACATACAGTTCGGCGTAGCCGCGGGCCTGTTGGACAAGCCGTCGGGCGCCAGCAGGGAAGTCGTAGGCCATCCGCGGGGCCTCGAACGACAGGCCGTCGTAGTCGATGACGTTGATGTCGGCCTTCATGCCGGGGGCGATGAGACCTCGGTCGTTAACCCGTAGAGCTCGGCGGTCTGGCGGGTCTGGCGATGGACGACGTGTTCGAGTGGCAGCCGCGGGCCACGGGTACGGTCGCGAGTCCAGTGCGTGAGCATGAACGTCGGGGTCCCTCCATCGCAGATCGCCCCGCAGTGCGCTCCGGCGTCGCACAATCCCATCCGGGTGCGAGGGTGGCGGTGCAGGTCGTAGCTGAACGACAGATCGCCGTAGGTGTAGTTGAAGATCGGGGTGTAGATCATGCCGTGTCCTTCGTCGGCGACGAGGGCGTCGAGCAGCACCTCCATCGGTGGCCGTCCCAACCGCTGAGCGATGGCGGCGACCGAGGCGTCGGGGCCGGGCTCGTAGTCGATGCCCTGGTCGGTCGCCGGGTACATCCGACCGAGCCGGTCGAGGACGACCCGCTGGAAGAACCCGCCATCGTCGGGGTGGTCGTCGATGATTCGGCGACGGCGTGATGGGTCGCCGAGGGCGTCGACGAGTTCGGGGAGTCGTAGATGGGCGACCTCGCCCCACGCAGGGTGGAACATCAGCGGGTGCATTGAGCCTTCGAGGCACGCCAGCATGCCGATCGACCGTCCGGCGGCCTGGGCGACGATCGGGATGCCGTCTCGATTGGCATCGTCGAGCAGCGACAGGACCTCGCGCCAGATGTCGGCGCCATCGTCGGGCTGATTGAGATTGACGCTGACCGTGCGGCCGGTGCGGGCGGCAAGTTCTCGCATCCAACCCCATTCGCGAGTCGGCAGGGCCACATGTTCGGGGGCGTACTGGAACACCCCGTGGCCCGCGTCACGCAAGGCATCACCGATACCGAGCAGTTCATCGGCCGTGGCGGTCGTGCCCGGCACCAACTCACCGCCCTTGGAGCGATGGATCGGGGTGCGCGACGTCGAGAATCCGAGCGCTCCGGCCCGCAAAGCCTCGGTGGCCAGCAGTCGCATCGCGGCGATGTCATCGGCCGTTGCGATTTCGTTGGCGGCGCCTCGTTCGCCCATCACGTATGCGCGTAGCGGGCCGTGGGCGATCTGGGTGCCGAAATCGAGCACGCGGGGCTGGCGCTCGACGGCGTCGAGATACTCGGGAAAGGTCTCCCAAGCCCAGGTGATGCCCTCGGACATCGCCGAGCCGGGAATGTCCTCGACCCCCTCCATCAGCTCGATCAACCATTCGTGGCGATCGTTGGCGACCGGGGCGAACCCCACCCCGCAGTTCCCGGCGACGACCGTCGTCACCCCGTGCCATGACGAAGGGGTCATCCACGGATCCCAGGTGACCTGGGCGTCGTAGTGCGTATGGATATCGACGAAACCGGGGGTGACCAACAGCCCGTCGGCGTTGATCTCGCGGTGTCCCGCGGTCAGGCCTCTGGCGACATCGACGATTCGGCCCCCGGCGATTCCGATGTCGGCGGTTCTCGCCACGCGTCCCGAGCCGTCGACAACGAGTCCATTGCGGATCACCAGGTCATACACACGGGCGAGCGTAGATGCGGGAACGAGCGCGCGCGTGGCTGAGATCGCGTACGGTATGGCCATGGGCCATGGTTTGTCGAGGTGGACGGGTCGGTGGGATCGAACGCTGGTGGTCTCGGTCGGCTCGCTCATGATGCTCGCGGCCTGTGGAGTGGTCAAAGCCCCGGAGCAGGCGGTCACCACCACATTGCCGCCGCTGCAGGTCGACCAGACCCTGTACCCAACGGCGGTGCCGGTGCCGACGACGCTTGAAAAGCCTCCGCTCGAGTACGTCTTCCCGTTCACCGACAAGGTTGTCAGCTATGGGCATGAGCATCACGACTACCCGGCCACCGACGTGTTCGGTTGCGGCGCCGGCGTCGTGGCCCCGATCTGGGGAACGATCACCGAGATACGCGCCGAGGACCCGTGGGACCCGGCGGTCGACAACCCGGCGACCCGTGGCGGCAAGTACGTGACGCTGGTCGGGGGCGACGACGTGCGCTACTACTTCGCCCACCTCGAGTCGATTGCCGTGGCGGTCGGCGATTCCGTCAATGCCGGTGATCCGCTGGGCGTGATGGGCGAAACCGGTAACGCTCGCAACTCCGAGTGCCACACCCATGTCGGCATCTCCCGGCGCTGCCCGAACCCAGAGTGGGGGATCCGCCGGGGTGAGGTTTTCCCGTGGCCGTTCCTTGATGCCTGGCGGTCAGGCGACACCCAATCGTCGCCCTCGCTCGCCGTCTATGCGGCGATCACCGCCACTCCCGAGGCCTGCGTCTTCTCCGAGAACTCGCCCGACTCCGCCGACGCCTGACTCAGGACGACGCGGTCGGGCGCGTGCCGACGATCGAGGCCCGCTCCATCACCCGCACGGTCGGCCAATAGTCGCTCGACGCGTAGTGCTGCACCGCCCGGTTGTCCCAGAACGCGACCGAGTCCTTCTCCCAGTGGAAGCGACACTGGTATTCGGGAAAATCGGCCTGCCGGCAGAGATGTTCGAGCAGTTCGGCCGACTCTGCCTCGGGGAGCCCGATGATCTTGGTGACGAAGTTGCGGTTGACGTAGAGGTGCCGCCGACCGGTGCCGGGGTGGCAGGCTACGACCGGGTGCTGAACGACGGGATACAACGCCCGGATCTCGTCGAACTTCTCGGGCGGTACTTGCCGCCCGAAGCTGGGGACGAAGTCGTGTTCGGCCTGCAGATTGTCGATGCGGGCCTTGACCTGGTCATCGAGGCCGTCGTAGGCGGCGTACATGTCGGCGAACAGCGTGTCACCGCCGACTTCGGGCACTTCCAGGCCGTGGAGCACCGCGCCGATCGAGGGAGTCGCCCGCCAGGTGACGTCGTGGTGCCAGGCGTTCTCGTAGCCGGCGACCTCGGCCGACTTGGCAAAGCGGACCAGAGCCGGTTCGCCGGTGTTCGAGGGAATGAACGGGTGAATTTCGAGGTCGCCGAATCGGTGGGCAAAGGCCACGTGTTGGTCGGTGGTCAGGGGCTGGTTGCGAAAAAAGATCACCTTGAAGGCGTACAACGCAGCGCGGATCTCGTCGACGACTTCGTCGGCGAGCGGCGCGGTGATGTCGATGCCATGCAGCTCAGCCCCCACGGTGGCGCCCATACGCTTGACCGTGAAGTGGGTCCACTGCAGTGACGCCAGGCGATCGCGTTCTGCGGCCAAATGGGTGTGGGGGCCGACCATATGGGGAGAGCCGCCGATGCGAAACCGGTTGGTGCGCAGGCGGGCGGCGGGGTCGGCGGTCGCCAACACCTCGGGGGCGTTGGTCGGCGCATCGGTGCTGGTAATGGTCATTGTTGCCTCCCCAGACAAGGTTGATTTCCAGGATACTCCGGCGACCTGCTGCCTGGTCGGAGCGGAGCGCGTGGGTGCGCTCGACGTACTGTCGTCGGGATGACGCTGACTGCGCTGAACCCGGAGTTGTTCCTGCCCGAACCGGAGCCCGTCGATGTGCGCTGCACGGTGATCTCGGTCGATGACCACGTCGTCGAACCGCCGCACATGTTCGAGGGACGGCTGCCGGCGACCATTGCCGACGGTGCGCCGCGGATCGTCGAGACACCCGAAGGCCGCCAGATGTGGACATTCGAGGGGAACCTGTATACGCAGGTCGGCATGAACGCCGTGGCCGGGCGGCGACCCGAGACGGTGAAGCTGGAGCCATTCCGGTTCGAGCAGATGCGCCCCGGCTGCTACGACCCCCATGCCCGCATTCACGACATGGATCTCGGCGGGATTTGGGCGTCGATGAACTTCCCGTCCCAGATTTCCGGGTTCTGCGGCCGGGTGTTCTTCAACGCTGCCGATCGGGCGCTGGGCGCAGCGTGTATTCGGGCGTGGAACGACTGGCTGTTCGACGAGTGGTATACGCCGTACCCAGAGCGGATCATCCCGCTGGGCGTGGCGATGCTCAGCGACCCAGCCGAGGCGGTGGCCGAGATCCACCGCAACGCAGCCCGCGGTTTCACGGCGGTGAGCCTGCCCGAGCGGCCTCACGCCATTGGCCTGCCGTCGTTGTGGGACCGTGATCATTGGTTGCCGATCATTCGAGCCTGTGATGAGACCGCCACGGTGATCGCGTTGCACGTCGGCTCGTCGGGCACCTATCCCGGGCCTCCGGGGGCGCCCGGGTTGCAGCTGGGGGCGACCTTGTTCGGGCAGTTGGCCCTCGGGGCGTGTGCCGAATGGTTGTGGTCGGGCTACCCATACGACTTCCCCAACTTGAAGATCGCGATGAGCGAGGGTGGCATTGGCTGGGTGGCGATGCTGCTCGACCGACTCGACAACATCGTCGACCGGTCGGGCTACGGCCTCGGCTGGGACGTGCGACCAGCCGACGTGCTCACGCGCAACTTCTGGTTCTGTACGATCGACGACCCATCGACGATCGATACCCGCCACCGCATCGGCGTCGATCACATCATGGTCGAGACCGACTATCCCCACGGCGATTCGACCTGGCCGCATACGCAGTCGGTGATTGCCGAGGCGTGGGGACACCTGCCGCCGCGTGAGCTGCGGATGCTCTGCTCCGAGAACGCCGCCGCACTGTTCCGTCATCCGTTGCCGCCCGAGGTGCTGCCCCACGGCTAGCGGCTGGGAGGTCCGGCTGAGTTCAGCCGGCGGGTACCGAGGTGGTGGTGACTTGCGGAGGTCGGGTCTCGATCGTGCCTGTCAGCTGGGCGGTACACGCCGTCGCCAACCCGACGACGACAACGACCAGTCCGACCAGCCGGCGCGCGTTCTTGTCATGCATCACCAGTTCTGACGCTGGTCAACCCCGAAGGTCGCGGAACTCGCTCTTCGTAGTCAGCTACATGCCGGGTCGCGCCGATGGAGGTGAATTGCCGTCGAGCTCGCCCAGAATCTCGGCGGTGTGCTGGCCGATGGTGGGGGCGGGCCGCGTCGTCCATCGATCGATTCGGGACATCCGCAGCGGGAGGCCTGGCGCGGTGAAGTGCCCAGCGACCGGGTGATCGATGGCTTCGAACAGGCCGCGGTGAATGAGTTGCGGGTGGTGAACAGCGTCGCGAGCTGCGGCAACCGGGGCGTCGATGCCGTCGTCGGTGATCATCGACCACCTCTCGTCGCCGGTTGGAATGACGCGATGGCCAGGCAGGACACCGCGGGCGGGCGTCGACGACGGATCAATGATCGCCTCGGCCGCGGCATTCAGGGCGGCCTCGACCATGACAGCTTCGATGTGGCAGCCGTGGCCGGTTCGGCGGCGATCGAAGAGCCCGACGAGGGTGGCGAACGTGGCGTGCATCGCCGCCAGCGGATCGCCCGCCCCGCGCACCAGCACGGGTGGTCCGCCGGGTCGGCCGGTGCGCGCCGCCATCCCGGTGACCGACTCCATCGTCTGGGCGAAACCAGTGCGATCGCGCCATGGCCCGTCGAGGCCGAAAGCGGGCATGCGGGTCATCACGATCGACGGGTTGATCGCGGCGACCGTGTCCCAGGTGAGCCCGAACTGGTCCATCACCCGGGGCGTGAAGTTCTCGATCAACACATCGGCGGTGGCGAGCAGACGCTGGAAGGTGGCCATCCCTGCGGGGTCGGCGAGGTCGCAGTCCAGCCCCCGCTTCGAGGTGTTGGCGCCATGGAACATCGGGCCCCATTCCATCCAGTGCGGGTCGCCGGGACGGACCGTGGCCGTACGCATTAGGTCGGGATGGCCCGTCGATTCGACCTTGATCACGTCCGCGCCGAGGAAGCCGAGCGCTTGGGCCGCCGCGGGGCCGGCCCACCATGCGGTGCAATCGAGGACGCAGATTCCTGCCAGCGGCCGCCGCCATCCACCCGGTTGCGGCCCCGTGCCTGCGGTGGTGCCTGCGGTGGTGCCTGCGGTGGTGCCCGCGCCGGATGGCGTGACGCGGTACGGCACGCGGGGTTGGTGGAACCGTCCCGACGCGCTCGGGACGAACACGCCGCGCTCGACGAAATGCTCGAAGCTCGGGACGTCGCCCGGTTCGAACACGGGAGCGCACGGAATCCGCAGTTCACCGGCCTCGGCGAGCACCTGCTCGGTCGACCTCGCTCGGGAATAGATATGGACGGCGGCAAGAAACTCGTCGCGCCGGGCGATTCGTCCGGCGACGCGGGCCAGTTCCGGGTCGGGTCCCCAGTCGGGTCGGCCGATCAACAGACAGAAGTCGTGAAATTGCTGGGCAGAGTTGGTGGTGAACACGACGTAGCCGTCGGCCGTTGGTTCGACCGATGGCACCTCGATCGATCGGCCGGTGCCGACGATCGGCGGCCACCCACTGAGCTGGGCAAACAGGGGGGCGAAGGCCTGCATGCTGACCGCCATGCAATCGAGCATCGCCACATCGACATGTTCGCCTTCACCGCTACGGCGAGCTTCCATCAGCGCGGCGAGGGCCCCGACGGCCGCGTACGTTCCGGTGACCCACTCGCCCAACTCGCCGCCCGCGGCGATCGGCGGCTCGTCGGGCCAACCGCGATGACCCATCGACCCGCACCACGCCTGCAACGTCGGCTCGGTCGCAGGGTGGTGGGCCCACGGCCCGGTCGCACCGAACGCCGTGATCGTCACGACCACCAGGTGCGGGTGTTCGGCGCGCCGCCCGGCAACCAGCGAGACGTCGTGGGTGAGCATGATGTCGATGCTCCCAAGCGGCGGTGGAACCTCGACGATCGACGACCCGGCCGTGAGGTACTCGTGTAACGCCCCCGACCCTCGGCTGCGCAGCGGATCGGCTCGGTCGCCATCGACCCGCAACACCGTCGCCCCCGCATCGGCCAGCAGCTTGGCGCAGTACGCCCCCGCGATAGAACCCACCCGACCCGTCGCCGTGTCGTCGAGCACCGTCACCCCAGCCAGCTTGTTCATGCGCCGATGAATCCACTGCGGCGAGAGCGGAGCTGGCTGAGGAACTTCGGATCGACCGTCGGCATCGCTGCATCCTGCCACTCACGGACCCTCAACTCTCCGGCCCGGTGACCGACGATCCCAGCCACGGTTCGGCGGATCTCTACGATGCGATCATGAGGGCCGACGACATGATTCTGATCAGCGTGGATGACCACATCTGCGAGCCGCCGACGATGTTCGATGCCCACGTCCCTGCCCGGTTTCGTGAGCAGGCGCCGCGGGTGGTCGACGAGAAGGACGGGCGGGTCCAGCAGTGGTACTACGGCTCGTTGCGCGGCCGGAACCTGGGGCTGAACGCCGTGGCCGGCAAGCCGCCGGAGTTCTACAACATCGACGCCAGTCGCTACGACGAGATGCGGCCGGGTTGTTGGAACGTCAACGAGCGGGTCCGCGACATGAACGCCGGCGGTCAATTGGCCGGGCTCAACTTTCCGAACTGGACGGGTTTCGCCGGGCAGGTGCTCAACGCCGGGCCCGACGCCGAAGTCAACGAGGTGATGATCCGCGCCTACAACGATTGGCATGTCGATGAGTGGTGCGGGGCGCACCCCGGCCGGTTCATCCCGATGGGGCTGGTGCCGTACTTCGATATCGATCGGTGCGTTGCCGAGGTGCGCCGGCTGAGCGCCAAGGGGTGCCACGCGATTGCGTTTCTGGAGAATCCGCTGGCGGTCGGCCAACCGTCGATCCACTCCGACCATTGGGACCCGCTGTGGGGGACGTGCGATGAGTTGGGCACCGTCGTGTGCATGCATATCGGCACCGGGGGTCGCTCGTCATCGACCTCGCCCGATGCTCCGGCCAGCGTGGCGATGACCATCTCGGGGCAAAGCTCCGCCTTCGCCGGTGGCGACCTGGTATGGGGCTCCTGGTGGGACCGGTTCCCCAACGTGCGCGTCGCCCTGTCGGAGGGCGACATCGGCTGGGTACCGCACTTCCTGCAACGAGCCGATCACGTCTACCGCCGTCACGGAGCGTGGACGCGGAACCGCATTGCCGGTGGTCAGCTGCCCTCGGAGCGGTTCCTGGAGCGGGTGTTGCTGTGCTTCATCAACGACCGCGTCGGGGTGGAATTGCTCGGTCATCTGAACATCGACAACATCTGCTGGGAGTCCGACTTTCCTCATTCCGATTCGACGTGGCCATCGGCTCCGGAGGTGTTGGAGGACTGCTTCACCGGGGTCACCGATGACGTCGTTGAGCGAATCACTCATCTCAACGCAATGCGGGCGTTCCAGTTCGACCCATTCGCCCACCGCCCCCGCGAGTCGTGTACTGCTGCCGCGTTGCGGGCCGAATCACCCGATGTCGATGTGGTCACCCGGGTCGGTCGCCTCGCCGACGACGAGGACCGTCGGGCCTGGTCGGCGATGATGCCAACCTCCGCCGCAACCCTCGCGCCCGCGGCGCCAGTCTCGGCGACCCGGCCGTGATCATCCTCGCCCGGGGGCTGCGCCCCCGCACCCCATCCTCATCAGGTTCGCAGGCGCTCGCGCTGCTGACCAGTCATGAGCAGAGCTCATGACTGCCCGCAATCCATGGCGGGACGTCGCCATCGTCGGCGTCCACAACACCGCCCAGGCCCGTCGACGACCTGGTCACGACTCATACTCGATCGCCCTCGACGGTGCGTTCGGCGCCCTCGCCGACGCCGGGTTGACGGTGGGCGATGTCGATGGCGTCGTCGGCGAGTTTGCTCAACAAATGTCCATTGACCTGGGCATTGGCCCGTGTACCCGTCGGCCGCACAGCTTCGGGATCCCGGCTGTGCTCGACGCTGCGGCGCTGATCACCACCCGTCAGGCCGACGTGGTGCTGGTCGCCGCCGGGGGAGCGGGGCTGTACGAAGACCGTGCCGCGACCGCCCCGTGGACCCGTCCGACGCACGAGTTCGTCGTCGGCTACGGACTGTTCACCGCCGCCGAGTTCGCCCTGATGGCCCGCGCCCATATGGTGCGTTACGGCACGACGCCGGAGCAGTTGGCGACGGTGGCGGCGACGATCCGCAACAACGGCCATGTCAACCCGGCGGCGGTGTATCACGGTCGCGGTCCCTTCACCGCCGACGACATCCTCGCCTCGCGGATGGTCGCCGACCCGTTTCACCTGCTCGATTGCTCGATGACCGCCGAGGGCGGCTGTGGTCTCGTGCTGGCCCACGCCGACCGGGCCCGTGACCTTCGGTCGCCGTCGGCGTGGATTCTCGGCGGGGCGAGCGACTCC
The DNA here is from genome assembly GCA_963847945.1 of uncultured Actinomycetes bacterium. Lineage (GTDB taxonomy): Bacteria > Actinomycetota > Acidimicrobiia > Acidimicrobiales > Ilumatobacteraceae > JANMJD01. The sequence continues at coordinate 100,988 of CAWKBX010000015.1, read as the reverse complement.
TACGGCCCCGCCTACACCATGCCCCCGGCGTGGGACTTGCGTGGCAGCGGGGCCGACGAACCGGCCGGATACGTCGGCCGTCGGGCCTTCCGTCGAGCGATGGACGTCGCCGGGCTGACCCATCAGGACATCGACGTCTTGGAGCTGTACGACCCGTTCTCCTTCGAGATCATCCGCCAACTCGAGGCCTACGGGTTCTGCGGCGAGGGGGAGGGCGGGCCGTTCGTCGAGGCCGGACACATCGGCCCCGGCGGCCGTTGGCCGGTGACCACCGATGGCGGCACGATGTCGTACAGCCACGCAGGGATCAACGCCCAACAGCTCCAACGGGTGATCCGGGGCGTTGAACAAGTCCGCGGCACCTGCCCGACCCGACAGGTGGCCGGAGCCCTCGTCGCGTTGTGCTCCAACGGCGGCTCGGGCGCCCTGTTCACCGATGTGATCCTCGTCGGGACCCACCGACCGACCTGATTGTGCCGTCGGCCCTGGCTGGGCTGATCGCGGTCAGGAGCGGAGGGGAGGCACTCGGTCGTGTTTGTGCCAGCACATACACGTTGTGTCGGCTTATGTGCTGGCACATACTTGCGGTCGGCCGTGCGAAATCGGCCGACGATTGGTCGTGACGCGGAATCTGGAATTCGAGGCGTGGTAGAACGCCTGGCGCGGTGATTGACTGGGCTCCGTGACCTTCGCAGGAGGCCGCCGTGCGGCCGGTGACGGTCAGCTCGCCACCGAGCTTCGAAGCCGAGACCTGAGCGGCTTCCTCGATCACTTCCACTCGCTGAGTACCCTGATGACCGGTGTCGGACCGCCGTGCTGGGCTGACGGACCTACTGCGGCGGCGCTCTACGGCGTACGCGGGTATCCGCTGCGGCCACCGTTCCACGTGCTGGTTCTGCGCGACCGGTACGTCCACCGCGTCGGGCACTACATCCATCAAACCTTCGATCTCCCTCCGATCGACCGTGAATCGGTACGCGGGCTAGCGACGGTCTCGCCTACCCGGGCACTGATCAATCTTGCTCGCAGCGAGTCCGCCGATCGGCTCGGCCCGGCGGTCACCTCGGCGATCGAGACGGGCCTGACCAGCGAGGACTTGCTCCACCGGAGGCTGGCTGCACTTCGTGGCTCAGGACGTCACGGCCTGCCGCGGCTGCTGACGATCCTCGAGCAGCATGAACTGTCTGCCGGTCCGCAGAGTTGGTTGGAGCGTGAATTCCTACGCCTCGTGGCCGAGGTCGGTTTGCCTGCGCCGTTGGCTCAACAGGTACTCGGTCGCCGCCAGGATCGACTGATCCGCGTCGACTTCCGCTGGGCCGGCACTCCGCTCGTCGTCGAAGTACTCGGGTACCGCTGGCACCGGACGACCGCACAGATGGCGATCGATTCGGAACGAATGAATCAGCTGGTCATGGCTGGCTTCATTTGCTTGCAATTCACCTACGACCACGTCGTTGCCGAGCCGAGCTACGTCATCGAACTCGTGCAGCAGGCGCTCGCTCCTCTGCTCAGCCGACTGCTTTGACCAACTTGCGCCAGCACACAAAGCGCCCAGTCGGTATGTGTGCTGGCGTACACCTGCACGAGACACCGCGTGTGGCCGTGGGCCAACTTCGACCGGGTGGGGCGGTATGCATCCGCCCCAACCTTCGTCGGACTGCGGACCAGGTCGGCGGGCATGACAGCATCGACAGATGGCTGGTTCCGCTGCAGATCACGACGTACTTGACGAACTCCGCTCCTGGCTGAGCGAGAACTGGGATCCCGAGCTGACGGTGGCCGAGTGGTGGAACCGCCTCGGGTTGGCCGGTTGGTCGGCACCTTCGCTCCCGACGAACGCCTATGGCCGAGGTCTGTCGCGCAATGACTCCGTGCGGGTGGCTGAGACGATCAGTGATCATGGCGCGCTGAGCGCTCCCGGGGGCCTCGGCCTGTTGCTGGCCGCGCCGACGATCGCCACCCACGGTACCCAGGCGCAGATCGAGCGGTACGTGCGCGACATCGTCACCGGACAGCGTGCGTGGTGCCAGTTGTTCAGCGAACCGGTGGCCGGCAGCGATCTCGCCGGACTGCAAGACCCGCGCCGTGCAGGACGGCGACGAGTGGATCGTCAACGGTCAGAAAGTGTGGACATCGGGCGGCCACATCGCCGATCTCGGCATGCTGATCGCTCGCACCAACTCAGAGGTGCCCAAGCACCAGGGGATCAGCTACTTCGCCATCGACATGCATCAGCCCGGCATGGATGTTCGGCCGTTGAAGGAGATGACCGGTCGTGCCCTGTTCAACGAGGTGTTCATGACCGACGCCCGCACTGGCGCCGACACGCTGATCGGCGACCGCAACAATGGGTGGGCGGTCGCCAACACCACGTTGGCCTTCGAGCGCGCCGGTCTCGGATCGGGTGGGGGACATGCCGCGGCGAGCGCGGCCGCCCCGGGCACGGTGGCCGGCCATCTCGAAATGCGGGTCGGCGATTTCGTCGGCGGTCGCCGGAGCGCCTCGGGCGGGGCTCAGTTCCGCGGTTCTGGTCGGATGCTGATCGAACTTGCCAAGTCCACCGGGGCGATCGACGATCCGACGGTCCGTCAGGATCTGATGCGATTGCACTCGATTCAGGAGATCGGGCGGATCAATACGCTGCGGCTCAAGGCACTCAAGGCGCAGGGTGGCGACATCCCGGGCTTCGGCAACATTTCGAAGTTGTCAATGAGCGACACAATGCGGCTGCAGCGCGATGTCGGTTTGCGGATCATCGGAGCATCGGGCACGTTGCACGCCTACAACACCGAGGACAAGGCCGTGCTCGACGCGGCGACGGGTTCCCCACACCACGCCATCATCACCGAGTTGGCCCTGTTCGCGCAGGCTCCGCCGATCTATGGCGGGACCGATCAGGTGCAGCGCAACATCATTGGCGAGCGGGTGCTCGGCCTGCCCAAGGAGCCGAGCAACGACCGGGTCACTCCGTTCTCGGCCCTCGCCAAGAACGTCTGAAAATTCGGTACCGCCTGCTGGTCCGGCGGGTGATTATGGTCGCTGGGCATGAGCTTCGACGTGCCCGAACCCGGTCTGACTCCTGACGAGATGGTGGGCCGAGCCAAGGCGATGCGGCCCCACCTGCGCGCCGACCAGGCGAACACGGAGGCCCGCACGCGGTACAGGCCGAGATGTTCGGACCCGACGGGCACTTCGTTGCCCCGGCCAGCGTCGGGAACTCACCTGATCTCCGGGTGGCCGTTCCGGTCGACGGCGGATTTCGGGTGACGGGGAAGTGGCGCTACTGCTCCGGCGCGCCGTACTCGACCCACTTCATGGGGTTCGTCCCTGTCGAGGGCTCCGACCCGCCCGACGTCCGCGTCGTCGTCGTGCAGTACGGCGAGTACGAGATGCTCGACGATTGGGGCAAGTTGATCGGGTTCAAGGGCACGGGTTCGAACAGCGTCGTCGTCAACGACGCCTTCGTGCCCGACCATCTCGCCGTGCCGATCGCGCAGTTGGTCGGGGAGTATCCGACGACCACCGAGTTGTTGCCGGGCGCCGCGATTCATGGCAACCCGATGTACACCGGTGGCTTCATGGGGTTCGCCATAGGTGAGCTGGTCACCTCGACGGTCGGCGCGGCGCGAGCCATGCTCGATGAGTACGAGGAGCAGATGTCAGTGGCGGCGGTGCCATCGGCCAACGCCAACAGCCCGATGATGCGGTACGAGGAGTCCGACTATCAACGGGTGTTCGGTACCGCACTGGCCTGGGTCGATGGTGCCTACGGGATCATGATGAGCGAGGCCGACGTCTATATGCGGCTCGCGACAACGGCGATGGAGACCGGCCGCCCGGTGTCAGTGGAGGACCACTGGCGGATGTACGGGATGATGCAGACCGCGGCGAAATTGGCGTGGGATGCCGGTGAGCTGCTGTTTCGCACCGCCGGCTCGACCGCAGCGCTCGATGGGCAGCGGATGCAGCGCTACTGGCGTGATCTGTGCGGATTCCGTACGAACTCGTTCCACCAGTTCGATTTCCGCGCCCGTAACGTCACCCGAGCCCGATTCGATCTACCGATCGATCGATCAAGCAACGGCTGAGGTTCGGCGCGGACCTAACGTGACCATGTGCCCGATGTCGTTCGATCCCTGCTGTTGTTCATCGCCGCCGCGTTGGCCGAAATCGGTGGAGCCTGGCTGGTCTGGCAGGGGGTGCGAGAGCATCGCGGTATCGCCTTTGTCGGGGCAGGCATTGTCACGCTTGGCATCTATGGGTTCGTGGCAACGCTGCAGCCCGACGCCAACTTCGGTCGGATCCTTGCCGCGTATGGCGGGATCTTCGTCGCCGGTTCGTTGGTGTGGGGTCGAGTCGTCGATGGGTTTCATCCCGACAAGTTCGATCTCGCCGGCTCAGCCATCTGCCTCGTCGGCGTTGCCGTGATCATGTACGCACCGCGTTAGCGGCTTGCGGATCATCGCAGCGTCCTACGGGCGTGAACCGCGGGGCCGGCGATGTCGGCCCGGCCCTGACGATGGTGCCGGTGAGGTGGGCCTCGGCGGATTTGGCGCTGGGGGCGGTGGAGGTGTGGATCGCCGAGACGAGGCGACGATGGTCGGTGCCGGCAGCCGGATGACGGTCAATTGACCGGTTGACGCAGCTGTCCTGGTCGAACTGGACTCGTACATCTGCAACGCCCGGTCGTCGACCCTTTCACTGGTCTGAGCCATTGCGGCGAACTCGCTGACCGTGCTCATCACTCCGATCCGGCGGGCGGCCGCCTGAGCGATGGCTTCACGTTCGAGCGCCTCGTGGTGCAGGTCGCCATACGCCAGCGCCCCGTGAAGTTCGTAGAACCGCCGTGGCATCACCACCTCGCAGAACATCGCCGACTCGACCGCGATTCCAACCGTCGCCAACGGAATACGCAGTCGTTCGAGGAAGAAGAAGTCCATACTCGAGAAGTCGGGGATTCGGTTGGTCGACTCCAGGTAACGGGCGACGATCGCCGCTTCTCGACGAACGGCGCCGGCAATCGTCTGGTCGACAATCAGCCGACTTTTGTGGAACGTTAAGGCGTCCGCGATCGACCAGGTCATGTTGATTCGCACCTTGACGAGCACAGAATGCTCAGAATGGACCGTCATCACATCGGACCATGGTCGGGGGATGTTCGGGTAGCGCTGCACCCGGTCGATACCAGGTGCCACGAACGAAAAGCCTGGTTGGAGGCTATGTCGCGGCCGCTCCATCCGAATCCTGACGCCCACCTCACCGTCGGGAACGCGGGTGATGCACCGTCGCGCGAGGCGCCAAGTCAGCGTGCCGCAGAGCAGAACAGCTGATGCGTTGATCGTGCCATTGATGAATCCGATGGTACCCATATGAACGCCTCCTGAAAGTTGGCATCCCCCTGAGGTGATCTTGCATCGTTGCTCCACTGACGGGTAGCGCTCATCATCGAACTACCCTGCCGACTGCCATTGCGATTTCTGGGAATTCCGAATTCCACGACAGCGAGGTGCCGGGCTGGCCACAAGTTCCGAATCCACGACACGCCATACGGTCGATGTCAGCGTGGGGAAGTCGCTCATCAAGGTCGCCCTGAGTTCGTACCTTGATGCATTCCGCCATCCGGCGACGGGTGATTCCGGACGCCAAACCATTATGGAGCGCTCGGGGATGTCGGCGAGTGCCGTGGCCGATGGCTTGTCGGGGTCCGACCGTGAGGTGCTCAAACTGGTGCAGTTGGCCGAGCAATACCGGATCATCCCCGATACCCGCGTGGGTGATCTTGCCCGACGCGTGGGTGTTGATCCCGACCCGCACTCGTGGAGTCGACGGGCCGATCCTCGGCTGTGGCCGGAACTGCGTCATGCGAACGGACTGGAACCCGGAAGTACGCCGTCGTTCCGTGCCGCGGTCGACGTCGCGATGGCATCGGCAGCGTTCGTTGCCCGGTACCCGCATCTGATCAGTCTGGACGGCGATGAGTCGATGGCCGAGGAGATCGAACCGGTCGACGTCGCCGCGGCCCGGCTCCTGACCGAAGCGCTGTGTCGTGCTTCGAGTGGCCCATATCCGACGCCATCGCAGGCGATCAGCAGCCTCTCGGCGCTCGCTCCGCTGACGCTCGATGTCATTACCGACTACTTACGATCGGGTCCAGTGGGCTCGAACGCCGTGCGAGCCATCGATCGTGCGCTGCGCAACCGAGTGAATGCCGTCGATCAAACATTCAGTCGTCAGGCCAGCGAGCTGATCAAGAGCCCACCCGGCTTGCTGTTTCGCAATGCATTGTGGATGCGGGCGGTGCGACGAGTGATGTGGGCCGATCGGCGGCGGGGACAGGTCTCGGCCCCGTGGGCGATGACCCAGGTCAAGCGGGCGATCCATGGCGAGCAGGCATATGGGTGGTCGGGTCAGGTCGAGCGTCGATACGCCCTGTGGGTACTCGCCGAGTTCACCCCGCCTGACGAGGCTGGCGCGTGGCGCAAGTTGTCAGCGGCGGCGCAACCGTTCGGAGCTCACCTCGTCGCCGACCTGGAACAGGCGCGGGAGTATGTGTCAGGGACCGTTGGCGCCGCGGCCGACCTGTTCTATTTTCGACCCCAGGTTGGCTGGACGCCACCGGCGGGGGTCGGGGCACTGCTCACTGCCCATCTTGGCCGACCGATCGTTCGGAGTGGTGGGCGACCGGCGAGCGGCACGGTCAAGACCCAGGTGCGAGCTGCGGCTGCAGAACTGGCCTCCGAGGCGCTGCTTGCCCCATGTGCTATTCGTCATCGCACAGCAGTCGACACGCTGCAGGCCTGTGTGCTGGGGGTGCAGGATGAGGTGGTGCAGGGCGTCGGCGGGGTGCTTCGGGCCGTTGCACTGGGGGGTGGTTCGCCCGACCCGACGCACATCACGCTGATCGAGCGATGCGTCCATCTGCTGGGGGCCCTGCACCGTTCGACGGAATCGATCGATGTGATCGAGGAACTCCTCGGATCGCGCGCCATGCCTCCCGAAGTGGTCAAGGTGGTCATCCTGGCCGCCGGACAACTGGCGGTCGCCCATCAACGGCACCGGGCGAGCCTGATCGGCCGGGCCTGCGAGGCTGCCGAATTCGTCCGCCATGACACCTGCACCGCGGCGGCGATTCATAGCTGCGTGGCGGTCGGTGTCAAGCCGCTCTCCCGGCTCGACAACGACATTGTGCTGTCGGCTGGACCGGGATGTACCGCGATGCTGAACTGGGGAAACGCAACGCTCGCGGACCCACTGTTCCGGCGACACACGGCCCCGCACACGCCGACCGACGATCGGCCCGACTTCACCGGGTGGTTGACTGCCGGGTGAAGCAGGCAGGGGGTTGCGGCTACGACCAGCCTTCGACGTCGATATCGAACTCGGCTCCGGCGTCGAGGATGCACTCGAACAGATGTTGACCGCTCGATCGTTCGCAGTGGAGCAGGTACGACCGGGTGCCGTCGGCCGCGTCGTCGCGCACCACGTCGGTGACCAACTTGGCGACGCTGCTGCGGAACGCCGAGCCGTTGGGGGTCACCGCATCGGACAGATCGATGGCACAGATCTTGTTGAGCAGTTCAACCGAGCGAGCCCCGGTCAACCGCATCAGCGCCCGTCCGTGGGTGAGATCGAGAACGGTGACGAACTCGTCGGCACCGGCCGCAATCTCGGTCGCCGCGGCGATCAGCGCCGCGGCCGAGCCTGCTTTGCCGATGGTCAGCCAGCCCCCCGGATCGCAGCCGACTTCGAGGTCGTCACCCACCCGCCGAACGCGACCGAATGCCGTGGGATGACCAGCCGCGAATGTCCCGTTGGCGTCGGCCTTGGTGAGTACCTTGGCTCGCGGGGTCTGATCGCTGAGACGTAGCGCAGCCGTCGAGCGGCGCTGACTGACCTCCCAGCCGTCGACGACGGCGATCGGGGCGACCGGCGTGATCGAGCTGCGGGCAATGGCGGTAGTGGTGGACATCGAACTACACCTCTTTCCTGTCAGGGCTGAGCCCCGTGCTCATCATCGCTCGGCTCGCTGGCGCTCGCTCGACCGACCGGTCTTCGCTGACGCTCATACCTTCATCCTTGAACCATCGGGATCGACGTGGGCGAGGCCGTCCATCACGGTCAGTTGAACCCGGCTGCGATCGGGGAGTTGGCAGGTGACAATGGTCCCCGGGGTGGCCAGGCGAGGCTCGACGTAGCCGAGGCAGATCGAACGGTTCAGCGTCGGCGACATCCGACTTGACGTGACCCGACCGACGATCGACTTGATGCCTTCGACGAGCTGCGATGCTTCGGCGGGAACCACCATTGGGTCGACCGGCTGGAGTGCCACCAGGCGTTGGTAGTTGGAACGCTGGCTCTGCCAGACCAGTTCGGGCTTCCCCGCGAAGTCGTCCTTGTCGAGTTTGATGCACCAGTCGAGATCGGCGCCGTAGCCAACAGTGAGGCCGTCGGTGTCTTGACCGACGATGAAGTGGCCCTTCTCCAAGCGCATGATCCGCTGGGCTTCGACACCGAACGCGCCGACGCCAAGATCGCTGCCTGACTCCATCAACCGTTCCCAAACGTGGAGGCCGTAGGCGGCAGGCACGTGGATCTCGTAGCTCAGTTCACCGGTGAAGCCGATCCGCCACATGAAGCAGTCGGCGATCCCGGCAACGGTGCCTTGGCGAACGTTCATGTAGGGGAATGCCTCGTTGGACAAATCGACGTTCTCGACGAGCCGACGGAGTAACTGGCGGCTCTTGGGCCCCGCGACGTTGATCGACGCATAACCCGTGGTCACCGGGGTGCAGTGGACTTCCCATTCGGGGTGTTCGGTCTGCAGCCAGTTCTCGACCCACTCCCACACCGTGGCGGCCCCCGACGAGGTCGTGGTCATGATGTAGTGGTTCTCGGCGAGGCGGCCGGTGACGCCGTCGTCCATCACGACGCCGTCCTCGGCGCACATCACGCCGTAGCGGACTCCGCCGACGGGAAGCTTCAACCATTTGTTGACGTAGAGGAGGTTGAGCAGCTTGGGCACGTCGGCCCCGCGGAGGTCGAGTTTGCCCAATGGGGTGACGTCGATCAGGCCGACATTGGTGCGCACGTTGGTGACCTCGGCGGCGGGGTTGCCGTAGTGCTCGGGGCGGATCCAATCGCCGGCGACCAACGGACGAGCGTGGTGGGCCTCGTGCCATGGCTGGATGGGGGAAAAGCGGGTGTTCTCGAATCCGCGACCTCCCAACGCCCCGAGCGTGATCGGCACATACGGCGGGCGCCAAACGGTGGTGCCGATCTCGTTGAGATCCTTCACGCCGTGGGCCTCGGCGAGAATCGCCACGGCGTTGACCGATTCGAGCTTGCCTTGTGAGGGGCCCATCGTCACGGTCGTGTACCGCTTGACCAGTTCGATCGAGTCGTAGCCCTCTTTCTTGGCGGCAACCATGTCCTTCGAATACACGTCCTCGGAGTAGTCGACGATGCCGTGGGTGGTCGAGCGGTACATCTCGGGATGAGCGACCCGATTGAGGGCGGGAACGTCGCCGGTGCGGCCGGCGGCCTTCGCGCCGATTGCCGTGCCGTGGGCGATCAACTCCGCCGTCGTGCCGTCGCCGGTCAGCGCCCCGGCGACGAGAACGTTGGCGGCGACGCGGTCGGTCGGGAAGAAGCGGGCGGCGGTCTTGTCGTAGACCGGGCGATCACCGGCCATATTGAGCAGCGGCACCGGGGCGGTCCAGCCGATAGCGGTGACGAGCAGGTCGCACTCGATCGTGCGACCGTCGGCCAACTCGACCGACTTGACCCGCTTGCCGCCTTTGGCTCGCACGACGTTGCCGCCGGTGCGGGCATCGACAACCGTGACCGAGGCGCCCACCCGGATGAGGTCGTCGGCGCAGGCATCACCCTCGGGGTTGGCGGTGAGCACGACGGCCCGAGACCCAGGGAGCACACCGTAGAGGTTGATCATTCGTCGGACCGCGGTCGACAGCATCACTCCGGCGAGATCATTGCCCTCGAACACGTAGGGCCGCTCGATCAACCCGGCGGCGACGACGAGGGTGCCGGCGCGGACCTTGCACAGCCGCTCGTGGATGTCGTGGCCCTTGACCGAGATGCCCGGCTGGCGCTGGATCACGGCGATCCAGTTCATGTCGTAGCGGGCGGTGACGACCGAGTTGGTCATCACCTCGATGTTGCCGTTGGCGGCGACCTGCGCCCGGAGCCCGGCCAGCGTGGCGAGGTCGGCCGAACCGCCGTATCGCAGGTGGCCACCGAGTTGGTACTCCTCCTCGACCAACAACACCGATGATCCGGCGTTGGCGGCGGCGATCGCCGCGGCCATCCCGGCCGGGCCGCCACCGGCGACGCACACGTCCACATGGACATAGCGCTTGTCGTAGTAGCCGTGCTCGGCATCGGCACGGGTGACGCCACCGGCGGCGAACCGGCCGAGGATCTTCTGATACGCGGGCCACAACTTGGCCGGCTTCATGAAGGTCTTGTAATAAAACCCGGCCGAGAGGAACCGGCCGACCACCTGATTGGCCGAGCGAGCGTCGAACTTCAGCGACGGCCACACATTCTCGGGAGAGACGACCATGCCGGGCTGGAGTTGCCGGTGGGCGCCACGCACGTTCGGCTCATCATCGACCTGCACCGTGCAATTGGGATCGTGGAAGGTTGCCGACAACATGCCCCGAGCCTTCTTGTACTTGAAGCTGCGCGAGAAGATGTCGACTCCGGCGGCGGCCAGCGCCGACACAATGGTGTCGCCCTGGAAGCCCTGATAGTCGTCTCCCTCCCAGGTGAACTTCACGGGGGACGAGCGGTCGATGACCTCGCCGGATTGGGGGGTCAAACGTCGTGACTCAGCCATCAGCCGCGACTCTCTTTCAGGCGGATCTGCGCGGCCGGCAGGCGGCTCGTGCGGATGTCATTGGTCACGGTGTGGCGTTCGATAGCGAAGTATCGACGGCATCCGGCGCGGTGGTACCAGGTCTCGGTCACCCAGTCGGCGAGATTCGACTTGGTGTAGAGGTAGGTGCGCCATTCTTCGGGGGTCGTGGTGGCGACGTCGGGTCGCTTCTTGGACTCACCGGCGGGGCGGAACTCGGCGGAGTTACGGTCGCCGCACCAGGGACACGGAACGCTGATCACAGGCTCTTCTCCAGGTTCAACATCTGGTTGAGGGTTATTCCACCGGCATGTTGGTCGGCCATTAGTGACCCACCGCCGCTGCGCCCTTTTCGCCGACGAGGCGACCCTCGGCGAATCGGGCAAGATCGAACGATGAGATCAGTTCGGGTGCTCGCTGCGTGGCAATACACGCCGCCATCTGTTCGCCCGAAACCGGCCCGGCCTTGAAGCCGTAGGTGCCCCAACCGACGTCAACCAAGTAGCCCTTCACCGGGGTGAACCCCATGATCGGGCTGAAGTCGGGGGTCATATCGCACAGCCCGGCCCACTGGCGCAGCACCCGCATCTTGGCGATCGACGGCATCAATTCGAGCACGTGGCCCGCAAGTTCTTCGGTGAACTCCAGTGAGCCTCGCATCGAATAGCTCGCATACGGATCGGTCGAGGCGCCGAACACCAATTCACCGCGGTCGGTCTGGCTGACATAGACGTGCAGCGAGCCCGACACGACCACGGCGTTGAGGAACTTCTTCACCGGCTCGGTGACGGCGGCCTGCAACGGATGGGTCACGAGCGGCATCTTCAAACCGACCATGGCATTGATCAGGCTCGCCCAACCAGCGGTGCAATTGACCACGGTGCCGGTGGAGATATGGCCCTTGGAGGTGTCGACGCCGGTGACGGCTCCGGTCCCATTCGCCGGATGTGGTGATGCCGAGCACCTCGGTTTGCTGGTGGATTTCGGCCCCGCGGAAGTCAGCCCCGCGGGCGTAACCCCAGTTGACCGCATCGTGGCGAACGGTACCTCCGGGTGGGTGGAACAGGGCACCGAGGATGGGGTAGCGGGTCTGGTCGCTGGTGTCCATATAGGGCACGATTTGCTTGATGTCGTCGGGGCCGATGACCTCGGAGTCGATGCCTTCGAGCTTGTTGACCTCGGCTCGCCAGCGCATCGTGCGCAGCGATGAGTCGTTGTGGGCGAGGGTGAGGTGACCCATCTGGCCGAACATGATGTTGAAGTTGAGGTCGGCCGACAGGTCTTCGTAGAGCTTGACCGAACGGTCGTAGAAGCGCACGCCCTCGGGGGTGAGGTAGTTGGACCGCACGATGGAGGTATTGCGTCCCGAACCGCCCGAACCGACGTAGTTCTTGTCGACGATCGCCACGTTGGTGATGCCGTGGTTCGTGGCCAGGTAGTAGGCCGTGGCCAAGCCATGGATGCCGGCACCGATGATGACGACGTCGTAGTGCTTCTTCAGGTCGTGCTGTCGCCACGCCCGGGGCCAGTCGCCCTTGGTCAAGCCGTGCTTGATCAGGCTCAAGGCGGAGTACTTCGCCGGATACTTGGCGGACGGTTTCCCGGGGCGGGTGGTCGCGGGGGTGCCGGCGTTCGAGCCGCTCACTGCCATCTGATGCTCCCTCAATGCAGCTGAAGACGAGTGATTCCCATGGTAGCCACCCGTGCCCGTGTTCACTGCTATGAAACGAAATCGCATCTCGTGAAACGCTCGTTGTGGGTGGGAGCCCTCGACTTTCGAAGACGGCACCTGATCGGAGACGGCGACGAGTGGTGTGGCCACTTACCTGGAAGGGCGTTGCAGAATCAGCTGCTGGGCCAGCCGGGGATCCAGTTGGTGCCGGCGAGGGGGATTGCGAGCCATTGCTGCGGCCTCGATGGTCAGCGCGACGAGGTCTTCGGGTTCGAGATTATGGACGTCGCTCTTACCGCAGGCGCGGGCGAGGGTGGTGAGCTCCATCGTCAGGCCGCGCAGGTAGTTCGTCATCCACGCCGCCCCGACCTCGGGGTCGAGACGGGCTTCGAGTTCGGGGTCTGCGGTGGTCACGCCGACGGGGCAGCGGCCGGTGTGGCAGTGGTGACAGTAACCCGGCCTCGGTGTCGAGCGCGGCGTAGTCGGCCGTCGCGTCGACCCACTCCTGCTCCGACGCGTCGAACCAGGCCGGGCGGTTGCAACCGAGGCCGATCAACGAGGCGACCCCGATCGAGACGGCGTCGGCACCGAGGGCCAGAGCCTTGGCGACGTCGGCCCCGGTACGGATGCCGCCCGAGACGATCAGCTGGACCTGTGCCGTGCTTGCCGATCTCGCGCAGCGCATCCGACGCCATGCCGCACGGCGGCGAGCGTCGGAATGCCGGCGTGTTCGATGAACACGTGCTTGCGTCGCGCCCGTTCCGCCTTGCATACCGTCGACGACGACGACAGTCGGCCCCAGCGGCAACGGCGAGTTTCACGTCGTAGGCGACGCGGGTGGCGCCGACCTTCACGTAGATCGGCTCTTGCCAGTTGGTCGCCTCGCGGAGTTCCTCGATCTTGATCATGAGGTCGTCCGGGCCGGTCCAGTCGGGATGCCGCGCACGACGAGCGTTGGTCGATCCCGGCCGGCAGGGTCCGCATACCGGCGACCCGTTCGGAGACCTTCTGGCCGAGCAACATGCCGCCGCCGCCGGGCTTGGCCCCTTGGCCGAGCACGATCTCGATGGCGTCGGCCTTGTGGACGTCGGCCGGGATTGAAGCCGTAGCGCGACGGCAGGCATTGGTAGACGACGTACTTCGAGGCCAGGCGTTCCTCGGGAGTCATCCCGCCGTCACCGGTGGTGGTCGATGTGCCGACGGCGGTTGCCGCCCGGCCGAGGGCTTCCTTGGCGTGGCCCGAGAGCGAGCCGAAGCTCATCCCGGCGATCGTGATCGGAATCTTCAGCTCCAACGGCTTCGAGGCGAACCGCGACCCCAATACCGTGGTCGTACTGCACGCCTCGCGGTAGCCCTCCATCGGATACCTCGACGCCGAAGCGGTGATGAACACCAGGTCATCGAAGGTGGGTAGCTTGCGCTTTGCCCCCAACCGCGGATCTCGTAGCGGCCTTCCTCGGCCATCCCATGGATCTGGTCGATCACCGACGGCGGAAACGTGTAGCTCTCCCGCAACGGCTGATGCCGTGAACGAGGCGCGGGAACGGGAGTTGAGTCAGTCATTGTGGAATCTCCAAGGGTGTGGCACGGTGCCGAGAGCAGCACCAGCGACGAGGCACAAGCGGCGCGGCGCGCCAGCGGACGAGGAACCCGCCATCAGCTCAGTATTTCTGCGCTTTCAGAGCGTCGAAGTTGTAGAGCGACTTGGCGGAGGCGACCCGCTTGACGTTGTTCGGATCGATGTGGGTGAAGCCGGCGGTGGCACACAAGCTGGTGACGGTGGCGACATCACTCTCACCCAGGTCCTCGATGCGGGCGTCGCTGCCGAGGCTCTTGATCGAACCGGCGACGTAAATCAATGCCTCGTACAGTGAGTCGCCGAGTGCTTCGCCGGCATTGCCACCGACCAGCAACACCCCGGCCTGGGCCATGAACATCGAGAAGTCGCCGACGTCGCCGGCGACGGCCACGTGGCCGCCCTTGAGCGAGATGCCGGCCCGAGTGGATGCATCGCCCTCGATGATGATCGTGCCGCCATGGGCCGTGGCGCCGGCGCGTTCGCTGGCGTTGCCGGTGACCCGGATCGAGCCGTTCATGAGGTTCTCGCCGACCGCCCAACCACAAAACCCGTTGACCGTGATCTCCACGCCGTCGCACAACCCGCCGATGTAGTGGCCGACCGAACCGTCGAAGGTGATGTCGAGATGCTTCATCAACCCAACCGCCATGTTGTGGCGGCCCTTGGGGTGGATGATCCGCACCTTGGACCCGTCGGGGAGGGCGCGCAGCTCGACGTTGATCTGGCGGACGGTCAGTGCTTCGCAGTCGAACAAGGTTTCGGTTGCAGTGCTCATCGGGTCCACACGTAAATCTCGCTCGGGGTTGGTTCGAACACCTCTGCCTGATCGATACCCGGGAGTTCCTCGAGCGCTCGATACTCCGACGACATCGCCACGTAGCGATCATGAACGGCTACGACAGCGGGCTTGCACGACACCGGATCGCGGACGATGGCGAACTGGTTCTCGGTCGCACACAGCAACGTATAGAAGCCGTCGAGCTGCTTCTGTAAGACCTTCAACGCATCGCCCAGATCACGCCCATGGTTCATTTCGTAGCCGAGCAGACGTGCGGCGACCTCGGTGTCATTCCCGGTGAGGAACTCCTCGCCCGCCGCTTCGAGGTCACGCTTCACGCTGAAGTAGTTCGAAAAGCTGCCGTTATGGACCACGCACAGATCGTCGTGGGTCGAGAACGGGTGGGAGCCATCGGTGGTAATCGCCGATTCGGTGGCCAGGCGGGTGTGGCCGACGCCTTGATAACCGGTACGCGACGCGATCCTGGAAGCGGTCGAGAACGGTGCCCGGCAGCCCGGTCTCCTTGAACACCTCGACACTGCGACCAGTCGAGACAATGCGTACTCCCGCGGCCTCGATCTGCGGGCCGAGCCCCGGCGCGCCGACGAATACGACCCCATCGCCGTAGCGGGCGACCTTGGCATCGAGCGAGGCGGCCAGCGCTTCCCAGTCGAGCGGGCCCGAGGCGCGACACGAGTATTTGCGCATGTCGCCCGCGACGGTGTCGCCGTACACCGCGACACCCGCCGAATCAGGGCCGCGGTCGGTCATTTGAGTGAGCATCGCCGCGAGCAGGTGGCCCATCTGCGGCTGAAGTTCATCGTCAAGCAGATGAAGTCCGACGATTCCACACATCGCTGTGGCGCCCCCTTGGTGCACTGGTTTCAAGTTTGGTCATGGTGTACGAGTTTCATCATGGTAGACGACGGACTACTCCAGTGAAACCAGGCTTTCGAACATTCTGCTATCGTCCGCGGCGGGGAGCACGCGTTGTGAGACGCAACCGTGGCAGTTCACAGAGTGGGGGTTCGCGATGAGCGAGACACGAGAGATACTCGAGGCCAAGGCCGCCGAGGACGACATTGAGTTCTTCATGACCATGTTCGTTGACATGCACGGTCGGCAGTGCGCCAAGCTCGTGCCGTCCTCCGCGATGGACGTCGTCTGCGAGGGGGCCGGTTTCGCCGGTTTCGCCGTCGGCCCGATGGGCCAGAGCCCGGCCTCGCCCGACATGATCGCCGCACCTGATGCCAACAGCTACTTCAAGTTGCCATGGCGCGACGGCGTCGCCGTGGTGATGTGCGACATCAACGTCGACGGCAAGCCGTGGCCGTATACCCCGCGCGTCATCCTCGGCAATGCTCTGCGCAAGCTGCGCGAGGAGCGCGACATGCAGCTGATGGTCGGCGTCGAAGCCGAATATCACCTGCTCAGGCGGGATGAGAACGGCAAGCTGGTGGTCGCCGATGCTCTCGACACCCTTGACGTGCCCTGCTACGACGCCAAGGGCCTCACGCGCATGTACGACTACCTGTCGACGATCTCGCGGTACATGAACAAACTCGGCTGGGAGAACTACGCCAACGACCACGAGGATGCCAACGGCCAGTTCGAACAGAACTTCAAGTTCGCCGAGGCGATGGTCACCGCCGACCGGCTGATCTTCTTCCGCTACATGGTCAACACCATCGCCCACCAGATGGGGATGGCCGCCACGTTCATGCCCAAGCCGTTCGCCGAGTTGACCGGCAACGGCCTGCACATGAACACTTCGCTGTGGACCGCCGACGGTTCGCGCAGCCTGTTCGAACTCGCCGTCAACCCCGGTGGCGGCCCCGACGAGCATGGCCTCGGGCTCACCGAGTTGGGCTACCAGTTCTGTGCCGGGGTGCTCGACAACGCCCGGGCGATGGCGGCAATCACCAACCCGATCGTCAACAGCTACAAGCGCATGGGTGTCTCGGCCCCGCACTCCGGTGCCACCTGGGCCCCGGCATACGTGGCCTACGGCGGCAACAACCGCACCCAGATGATGCGGATCTCCGAAGGCAACCGGCTCGAAGTCCGCTCGGTCGATGGCGCGGCGAACCCATACCTGGCGTTCACGGCGGTGCTCGCCGCCGGGCTCGATGGTGTCGATCGCAAGGCCGACCCGGGCGCCCCCAACGTTGACAACCTGCATGAGCTGTATCCCGACGAGGTCGTCGCCAAGGGCATTCAAGCAATGCCTCCTACGCTGCTGCACGCCGCGGAAGAGCTGCTCGGTCACAAGGTGATGCAATTGGCACTCGGCCACACCGGCACCGAGTACTACAGCGATTACCTGGCCAAGATCAAGATCGAGGAGTTCCGCAAGTGGCACGCCCAGGTCGGCGACTCTGAGCGCGATAGGTATCTCAGCCTGTTCTGAATACTTTGTGGTGACACGGGCCGTACTGTTGACAAATTTCACCATCATGGAGGAGTCCGGTCGGCCAGGCGATCGATGTTTGCCGTTATGCGGCACCACCACTAGCTATTGGCGTCAATCACCTCGATGCCGGCCGACCGGGCACGCCGTTGGATCGTGACGAGTACGTCGCCCTCTACCCATCGGCGCCATCCGGTGACAGCGTGTCGATCGACGACGATGATCGATGCGCCGCGAACGCAGGCCACATTGACGATGGACTTTGCGGTGTGGCGGGTCGAGGCGACCTGTCCATCGGCGTCGAGGCCCATTCGTTTGAGGTCGCGGGCCGCGTCATTGACCCAGGTTGTGCGGGCCTTGAGTTCGGCCTTGGTGGGCATGAGCCCCGGGTGGGGAAGCCCCAAGCTCGTGCCATGCACCCGTGCGATGGTGATCACCGAAGCGGTCGTGAGCCCCCGGTCACGCGCCAAGGCGGCCGCTTTCGCGACCGCCTTTGCAGTGAAGTCGCGGGTTCCGTCAGAAGCGAGCAACACGCCAATCGACGTGGTGGGTTGCTCGTCCCACCGCCGTCGACGGCGGAACGGCAGTCTCACGATTGATCAGGCCCGAACCGCACCGCGGGTGTATGCGGCGGTGCCCGCTTTGCGGTCCTCGGCCTTCCGCCACGCATGCAGTGGGAAGTAGAGGGCGAGCAGGCCGAGACCGAGCCAGAACAACCAGCGCTTGTTGGCTCCGACGGCGTAGTCGGCGGCGTAGTACCCGCCGTAGACCCAGGTGAACAGCAGGAAGATGCCGAGCACCAGGGCGACCGGTGTCATCCACGCCGGCATGTTCACCGGGCGATAGGCGTCGGGCCGCTTGAGCTTGTACACCGCGAAGCCGATCAGCGAGATGGCGGCGGCGAACAGATAGCCCATATTCGAGAAGATGTAGATCTCGAGCGGCGAGCCGACGAGCAACAGGACGAACGAGCATGCGAGATTGAAGAGCATCGCGTAGTCGGGCACGCCGTGCTTGTTGGTGTGCCCGAACGCTCGCGGAAGGATGCCGTCGTGGGAGTTCTGGTACAGACCCCGGGCGCAGCCCATCACCGCGTTGAGCACACTGAGCAGCAAGGCGATGACCAGCATCAAGCCGACGAACCACTCCCAGAACGTGCTCGTTCCGAAGAGCGCCGTCGTATATCGGGTGAACAGGACCTGGGCATCGCCGAGGAATCCTTCGGATTCGAAACCTCCCAGCCCCTCAACACCGAGAACGGCGATGACCATGATCGGTACCGCTAGATAGACGAAGAACCCGAACAGTCCTTCGGCAGTCATCGCGATCTTGGCGTCGCGAGCGGGCTCTCTACATTCGCCGATGTAGCAAGCGGCGGCCTCCATCGCCAACACCGACCAGGTGAAGATGAACGCCCAGCCCATGATGAACGCGAAGCTGAGTCCGGTGCCGGCGTACGCCTCGGCTGGGTTCATGCCGAACCCATCGAGTCGGCCGAAGTCGAGCTTCGAAGGCTTGATGAATGGCAGCAGTACCAGCAGGATCAGCGGAATGATCGAGGCGATCCCGAGGACCGTCGCGAACTTGGCGCCGAGTCGAATGCCCAGGTAGCAGGGGATGAACATGACCAGAAGAATCAATCCGGCGAGGATGAAACCCGTCGAGGTGATCGGCAACCCAAAGCTCGTGCCGAACGGATCGAACGTCTTTCCGGCCGGCAGGTCGAGCAGGGAGGCGATGTAGTTACCGGCGATGATTGCGTTGATCGGAGCCACGGTGAACCAGCCGAGCCAGTAGCCCCAGGAGCTCAGTCCGCCCAAGTGCTTGGCGACGTTGTCGCCCAGCGGTTTGAACGTTTCGAACGCATAGCTGGGTAGGCCACCGGCCCGGTCGGGCATTGCAGCCGCAAGTTCGGCCAGGCAGTAGCACAGGAACACCCCGATGCCGGTGAGCACCAGGAACATCGGAATCGAGAACCCGCCCATCGCGACGGTGGCATAGCCGACGAGCCCAACGACGAGAATCGTGCCAGAGAGCCCGATGACGAAGGCCCCCCACCAGTTCGTGTCCTTGGCCAACTCACCAGTGTTCGTAGTGAGCCCAGTACCAAATGACGAGTTTTGATCTGACATGCCACCCCCCAGGTAGACGAAATCGCCCAAATCCCCATCTGAGCGGCCCCAGTCTGGCCGACCAATGGTTTCAACGCAAGGACACTGCGTTTCATCTGTGGAAACATTGGGCGCGTGTGAACCCGGACGGAGGCGCTGGTGACGGAACCTGATGACGACAGCGACCCCGAGGGTGGCATCGTTCGTGGCGGTGACGCCAACGATCTCGAGTCGGAACTGAATGCGGTCATTGCGGCGGCGCGTGCGCGATTACCGTCAAGGGCTCGGCCAGACCGTGGCGCAGCTGGCGACCCTGAGCGGCATCTCCAAGGGGATGCTGTCCAAGATCGAGAATGGTCAGGCGTCGCCAAGTCTGGCCACGCTCAGCCGACTGGCACGGGCGCTCGACGTGCCGGTCACGTCATTGTTCCGTGGGCTGGAGGAGGAGCGCGACGCCCTGTTCGTCCGGGCAGACAAGGGCCTGGAGATCGTCCGTGAGGGCACGCGTTCAGGGCACCGCTACCAGCTGCTCGGCACGATGCGGGGCGCTCACAAGCGCATGGAGCCGCTATTGGTGATCCTCAACGAGCAGCAGGAGGTGTTCCCGCTCTTCCAACACCAGGGCACCGAGCTGATCTACATGCTCCAGGGGGCGATGGAGTATGGCCACGGCAGCGCCCGCTACACGATGCACCGCGGCGACGCCCTGCAATTCGACGGCGAAGTTCCCCACGGCCCGACTCGCCTGATTGCCACCCCGATCCGGTTTCTGTCGATCATCGCCTACGGCGCCGTCGGCAACACCCACCCGTGACAGGGACGTCAGATCGCCTCGACAATGACTGATCGGTAGGAACCGGCAAGGAGCGTCATGTCGTCGACATCGGCCGTGAGTACGACCCCGCCGCCCGCTTCGATTGCGCAGGCGACGACGTGGGCATCGACGATCATTTCGGACCCGGCTCGGGCGGCCGACAGGACACCGCCGACGAGTCGCGCAAGCTCCCGGTCGGTGTCCCGACTCTCCACGCGGCTTTTCTCCCGCGACAGACACGCATCGACCAACTGATTCTGGCCTGCGCCCCGATAGAGCTCGGCGAGGACGATCGTCGGCACGACGACATCCCGGTTTAACCGAGCTGCAGTTTTCAGCGCCCTCCGGACACGCTGCTTGCGAAGCGAGTTCTCGCCGGCCAGCGCGTTGAAGGCTTCGCTATCGAGTACCAGGTTCATGCTGCCCCACCGAGCAGACGAGCGAGTCGGGCGTCCTCTTCGGGATCATCGGCGAGGGGACCGTCCTCGTGATCCAATTGGTCGAGTAGATCACGTAAGGCCTGTTGCCGGACGGCCCGTTCGACGAAACTCCAGGCGGCATCGTTGAGCTGTGGAGAAACCGGGCCATTGACTTCGAGCGCGCGTACGACCTCGTCATCGAGGGTCACGGTCAGTTTGCGCTTGGTCGCCATACCCAAAGATTACCACCGCCATACCTTCGGTGCGGATCGAGTCGGCGGGCCTAATCGGGGGAGGTTCCGGCGGTGGTGGGCTGGCCGTGGTCGAACGGGGCGAAGTAGTCGATGGCGAGTTGGCGGTTGCGCGAGAAGCCCTTGTAGTCGGCGAGTTCGTCTGGGATGGTCTGGAGCACCCGATGCATGCGACATGCCCACTTGGGGATCGTGGCGATCTCCGCGAACTTGATCAGATAGCAGCGGATCGGGAAGAGGATCGCGTTCGACCGGGGGAGCCGCCAGAAGCTCTGCAGTTCGCAGCGCAGGTGCATCTTGGTGCCGATGTTCTGTGGAGTCACCGTCAGCTTGTCGGGACCCCACTTGTGGTAGTTCTCGGGGCTGGTATCGAGGCGGGCGTTGACCGTCATCGTCCAGTTCAGCCGTCGCGTGGGCCGGCCCTGCTGCACGTTGAGCAGGAACTTGAGCGCCCGGTCGAACACGCCCATCTGGTGGGCGAGGGGGACCGGGGCATGCCACTCCATGAAGTTCATCCCGATATCGAAGTCGAGCGACCAGTCGGCCTGGGTGGTGACAATCCCGGCGTCCATCCACAGGTTGTCGTCGCGTTGATCGACGATGCAGAAGTCGCCCTGGGCCTGGCGGAAGATGTACTCCATCGGCTCGTACGGCAGCGTGGAGCGGTCGCCGAACGTGAATGTGTCGTCGATGCCGAGCGGTCGGTTGATCCAATGCCAGCGGTCGCCGTCGCGCTCCAAGGTGAACAGCTCGGGATACCCGGCAGCCTTCTCGGTCATCAGCAGCTCGAGCACGTCCCACTGGGCGGCCATCATGTGCGGTAACGCCTGGCAGCGCAGCGGGTCTTCCTTGAGCACCAGCGCCCGGTCGCGCATCTCGGCCACATAGTGCTCGTCGACGTCGATCAGGTGCTCGTAGGCCGTGCCCGGTGTGCCCGGCAGGTGCGGCTCGATGTTGACCGCGTACATGTACCGGTCCTCGTGGAACGGGAATGGGTAGCGGCGAATCCCGGCCGGGCTGTTGCGGAAGGTGAAGTCGTCGCGAAACGTCTCGTCGTTGAAGTGCACGGTCATGATCTCAGCGAAGGGCCGACCGGCCGAGGGAGCGCCAGCGAGCAGGACCGGGATGGGGTTCGGGGGCGCAGCCCCCGTGTGGGGATGGGGTTCGGGGGCGCAGCCCCCGTGTGGAAGAGGCTCATCGGGACTCCTACAGATCGAGGGTGAGGCCGGATGAGCCGACCGGCCGAGGGAGCGCCAGCGAGCCGGACGGGGATGGGGTTCGGGGGCGCAGCCCCCGTGTGGAAGAGGCTCATCGGGACTCCTACAGATCGAGGGTGAGGCCGGATGAGCCGACCGGCCGAGGGAGCGCCAGCGAGCCGGACGGGGATGGGGTTCGGGGGCGCAGCCCCCGTGTGGAAGAGGCTCATCGGGACTCCTACAGATCGAGGGTGAGGCCGGCGCCGACGAAACGCGAGACGCAGGGCATGATCTTGGTGCCCGAGGCCTTCTCGTCGTCGGTGAGGAAATGGTCGTTGTGCAGCAGTTCTCCATTGGCGTGGATCACGACGGTCTCGCATTGGCCGCACGCCCCGCCACGGCACAGGTAGGGCGCGTCGACTCCCGCAGCCTCGATCGCTTCGAGCAGACTCTGGTGCTCCTCGACGTCGATCTCTTGCTGCGACTTTGCCAGGGTGACGGTGAACGGCACGCCGGGTGGGGGAGCGAGGAATAGCTCGAAGTGGACATTCTCGTCCGGCCATCCGAGGGCGCGGGCGACCGACAGCACATGATCGAGCATCGGTCGGGGTCCGCAGACGTACAGGTGTGTGCCGAGCGGCTGGTTGATCAACAAGGCGCGGTAGTCGACGCGATCACCCTCGTCGTCGACCGCCAGCTTGATGCGTGTGCCGTAGCGGTCGGCCAGCCCGGCCCAGTAGGCGCCGTGGGGGCGGGAGCGGATCGAGTAGTAGAGCTCGAACGGGCGCCCCTCGGCGTTCATCGTCTCCATCATCGGCAGGAACGGCGTAATGCCGACGCCCCCGGCGACGAGGAGATGACGACGGCCCCAGTTGTCGATCGGGAACAGGTTGAGCGGCTGGCTGATCGTCAGCTCATCACCGACCTGCAGGTGTTCGTGGAGGAACGCCGAACCGCCGCGCGATTGCTCGACCCGCAGCACGCTGATCTCGTACTTCGAGGTGTCGGTGGGCGACGACATCAGCGAATACGGGTTGCGGCGTAGCCGTCCGTCGTCGACCATCGACACCACGACGTGGGCCCCGGGGGCGAACACCGGCAACGGCTCGCCATCGGTGCGAACGAGGGTGAATCGCTTGATCGCCGCGGCGACGGACGTGATCTCGGCGACCCGCACCTGCATTGCGGTGTTGATCTCGCTCACGGGTACAACTCCTCGGCCGGGGGGATCACGTCGTGTTCCTCGGCGTGGATGCTGACCCCTTGGAAGGCGTTGAAGCGGCGGGAGAAGTGATCGCGGACGAACAGGTGGAGCCCGCAGTGGGTGCACGGCACCGGGCTGATCGTCACGTCGTCGATGAAGCCCTTGCAGTGGACACATTGCACCCGGCGCTTCATCGAGCCGCGGTGTTCCGTGATGATCGACAGATGTTTGACCCCGAATCCGGCTCCGGCGCGCACGACTTCTCCGATGAACGGTTCGGTGCCCGCGGCGTAGAGCCGGGAGCTCATCGTCGCGGTGGCGAGCACCTGGTGGAGCCGGTTGATCAGGGTCGCCGGTGATACAGCCTGCCAGTAGTCCGCCGCTCCGAGTGATGCCAACGCCGAGGCATGGCCTTGGTTCGCGGACGCCCCCGGCGCGTACATGATCTCGACCCGTGCCAACTCCGGTTCGCCGGGTTGCACCCGTTCGAGCAGGGCCAGCGCCCCCTCGCCCTCGAGGGCGACGATGTGGCGTTGAGCTCCCGGGACCAGGGCAAACCCGGAGTAGACCGGGCGGCTCTTGATGCTCGGGGCCAGCATCAGGGAGCAGCCCGCTTCTTCTTCTCGGGATCGTCGAAGGGCATCGTGTGAGCGATGGCCGTGGTGTTCAGGTTCGCCCCACGCACCTCCAACGGAGATCCGTGAACGGCGCGATCGACGTCGAGTCGGGCGATCGCCATGCTCTTGCCGGTCAGCGTCGAGTAGCACGGACAGGTGATCACGCCAACCTTCTTGCCGTCGGCCCACACCTCGTCGCCGAGGTCGGATGGACCGTCGGCGTCGATCAACATGCCGAAGATCTTGAACCGCTCCTTGCCCTGCAACCGGGCGTGCTCCTCGGCCCCACGAAAGCCGGTCTTGCCCTTCGACACGGTGAAATCGAGGCCCAATTCCCACAGCGAATCGCCCGGGGGCTGGTCTGCGAACGGGTACATCTGGGAGTTGTCGTAGGGGTAAAAGAGTAGGTAGCTCTCGGTGCGGAGCATGTCGAGCACCGAGAAGCAGACCGGCTTGATGCCCATCTCGGCCCCCTCCGACAAGATTGTGTCCCAGACCAGCGGGGCGTCCTGGCCGCGCACGAAAATCTCGTAGCCGCGCTCGCCGGTGTACCCGGTGCGGCTGATCATCACCGGCTTGCCGAAGAGCGTGGTCTGGATGTGGCCGTAGTACTTCAGCTCACGGATACCGGGCACGTGCTTGGCCAGGTAATCGACGGCGACCGGTCCCTGCAGCGACAGATCGTGGAGGTCGTCGTCGAACAACACCGCCACGTTTCGACCCATCGCCGCCTTCGAAACCTCTTCGTGACCCGAGCCCGAGCCGTGGACGAGCATCCAGTTGTTCGCCCCGATGCGATAGACGATGCAGTCGTCGGTGAACATGCCGCGGTCGTTGAGCATGCAGGCGTAGACCGCTCGGCCGGGGGCGAGCTTGGTCATGTCGCGGGTGGTGATGTAGTCGAGCAGGGCGATGGCATGCGGCCCGACGATGTGCATCTTCTTCAGCCCCGAGACGTCCATCAACCCGGCGGCGGTGCGTACGGCGACGTGTTCCTCGGAGATGTCCTTGTCGTACGTCCACGCCGTGCCCATCCCGCTCCAATCCTCCAGATTGGAGCCGAGCGCCCGATGCCGGTCGTCGAGTGCAGAAAAACGCCAGGAAAGAGCCATGTCAAGAAATCCCCCGAGACTTCGTGGTTGGTGGAGTTGTCAGTATTTCAGACGATCGACGTGATGTGTTCATGACCGCGGCTTGGTTTTGTCGGGGTCGTAGAACGGGACGCGCACGACGGTCGCGGGAATGCGTTTCTGGTGGCCGTCGATCTTGCCGACCTCGACCGCGGTGCCGAGAGCGGCGTACTCCGGGGCAACTCGGGCGAGGGCGATGTTGGTGCCCAGCCACGGCGATCGGCAACCCGACGTGATCACGCCGACCTGCGGTTTGGTGCTGCCAGAGCCGGGATGGACGCCGTCGGCATGGACGGCGATCTCCGAGCCGTCAAGCTGGAGACCGACGAGCACCTGATCAGGGTTCGCCTTCTTCCGAGCGAGCGCGGCGCGCCCGATGAACTCGTCGCCGGGGTGATCGGGCTGATCCTTCGGGCGGCCCTTGTTGAGCGCCACCGTGAAGCCGATTCCCGCGGCATACGGGTCGATGGTGTCGTCGAACTCGTAGCCGGCGAACACCAACCCGGCCTCGATGCGCAGCACGTCAAGGGCGTCGAGCCCCAGCGGGCTGAGCCCATGCGGTTCGCCGGCCCGCCACAACGCATCCCAGACGGCGCCGGCTGCGGTCGGGTGGCAGAACACCTCGTACCCCAACTCGCCCGAATAGCCCGTGCGCGAGACCATCAACGCCGGCCCGGTTGGCCCGCCGATGCGGCCGACGGTGAAGCGGAACCAGCCGAGCTCATCGATCGCTGGCTGGGTCGGCGGGGTCCACACCGCCTCGCGGACGATGTCGCGGCTGCGTGGCCCCTGGACGGCGACGTTGTGGAGTTGGTCGGTGGAGTGCTTGACCCACACCTTCATGCCGCGCTCGGCGGCGAGTTCGCGTAGCCAGGTGCCTCCGTACTCGTCACCACCGATCCAGCGGAACAGGTCGGGGCCGAGGCGGAACAGGGTGCCGTCATCGATGATCCCGCCGGTGGGTGAGCACATCGCCGAGTAGACGACCTGGCCGACGCTCAACTTGCGCACGTCGCGGGTCAGGGCGAGTTGGCACAGCGCCTCGGCGTCGGGGCCGGTGATTTCGAACTTGCGCAGCGGCGAGAGGTCCATGATCACGGCCCGCTCGCGGCACGCCCAGTACTCGGCGATCGACCCCTCGGAGGAGAACGACGTGGGGAGCCAGTAGCCGCGGTACTCGGTGGTCCGGCGGGTGAGCTGGCTCCACGACGGTTCGAATCCGGTCGACTTCGTCAGGGTGGGGAGGGCGTCAGGCGTCACTCGGTAGGCCATCGCTTTCGTGAACGTGCGGGACGCGTCGTAGACCCGCACGTGGATGTCGGTCGGGTTCCAGGCGTTGGTCGGATCGATGTCGTCGGGGCAGGCCGAGGAGCCGACGACCAGGTCGGTGAGGGCCTTGAGCAGCACGTAGTCGCCCGGGCGGCTCTCGGGTTCGTCGAGCGTGATCGAGTTGCCGATGAGCCGGGTGTTGTACCACAGGTTGATCGCCGGCCACCCCTTGCGAGCCTCGATGCCGTATTGCTGCAACGCCGCATTGAAGTTCTCCGAGCAGCTCGGATGCCCGGGGTAACCCATGTCCTCGTAGTACTTGGCGGTGCAGGCCAGCCCGAATGTGTCGTGGCGGCCGACGGTGTCGCGTACGACTTCCAGCAGGGGCTGCATGTCCTGGTCGAAGTACTTCGAGGCCAGCCCGGGGGATGGATAGAGCGCACCGAGCAGCGTGCGGGTCGTGGTTGGGTCGATGCCGCGTTCGCGGCCGTCGTGCAGCCGTCGAGCGTTGAAGGCGACCAGATCGCTGCACTGGCGGCCCTCGACATCGATGATCTGAATCCACTGTCCCTCGGAGACCTCGTACGCGCGCGCCGTCGCACGATCAACGCGCAAGTCGAGCAGCATCGGTAGGGCCAGGGGATCGGGCAGCCGGGGCTCGGCGTCGGGCGCGACGGTGGAGCGTTGGATTTCGACGGCGATCGCCGCGGGCGGCACGTGCTCGTCGGGAGCCATCACCCGGCTCGGGACGGTGACTGCGATCCGCCCGTCGGTTTCGACGGTCCATGACTCAGTCGCTCCCGGCGGGGAGTTGGCGCCGAACAGCTCGGCCCGATCGGCGAGGCCTGGCAGACAGCCGTTCAGGACGCTGAGCAGGCAAGATGACCAACCCTCGCGGTCGCTGATCCGGAGTTCGTCGGCGGGGTGGAGGTTGAGTTCGAGCGTTGCGCCGGGGTCGACTCGATAACGCTCAAGGCCGGGGACTCGGTCGAGGAGCCCTGGTTCGGCGACCCGCGGCCTCAAGGCGCGTGTCCTGGGCCCAGACGACATCGCATCACCCGATCTCGGCGCGGATTCCGTCGGATGTGACGATTTCGCGCCCAGATCCGCGGCGGCGGTGCCGAGGCCGAGCCTGAGTACGTCTCGCAGCACCTCAGCCGGCCTTGACCGTGCCCTTGGCACCCTTGGACTCGTCGTCTGCCGCCTCGGCCATCAGCCGATCGGCCAGCGCCCGCTTGCCCGACGGGTCGAGTTTCTTGACCTCGTTGTCGATGTTGCGCTGGTTGACGGCCTGGTTCCAGTAGTCGAGGCTCTCGAATCCGAGCAGCACGGCCTTGCCGACGAATTGGCGCAGCACCTCATTGGTCGGGCCCATCACCCAGCCGGCCTTGCCGTCGCGCAGGTACCGTTCCAACTCCATGTCGCGCTTGTAACCCGAGCCGCCGCAGGCGTGGAGCATCTTGTCGCAGACGTTGGCGACATTCTTGGCCGCAGCGAACTTGATCTGCCACGCCCAGTGCAAGAACGCGGCCCGCGCGGTCGTTCCCGGCTCGAGGATCACCGTGTTGTTCGCCGTCGCGTCGTCCATCGCCCGGGCGATTGACAGCGAGAACATGCGACAGGCGTTGGTGTCGATCAGACATTCGCCGACATAGTCCTGGATCGTCGGGTAGTCGCAGACCCGCAGGCCGACGTCGACGTGCTTCTTGCGGGTCGTATGCCGCTTGGCGATGTCCATTGCGCCGAGCGCGATGCCGTTCCATACCGACGACGAACCGATCAGGAACCACGGGTCGACGCTCTCGTCGTTCGATTCGGCCCCGTCGCCGACCGGGCCGATCATCTGCTCGGTCGGTACGAAGCCGTTGACGTCGAGCGACCCCGACTGGTTGCCGCGCAGGCCGAGCGCGTCCCACAACTCGGGCTTGGCCTTGGCGTCGGCGGAATCGACGACGAACACGGAAAGGTCGTCGTACCAGGCGAAATCGGGGCTGGTGGTCTGCACGACATAGAAGTCGGCGAACCCGGCCGAGGTCGTCCACGATGCCTTCTTGCGGACGTTGAACCCACCCTCGGCATGCTCCGCACCCGACGAGATCGGATACCAGAAGTGCGAGCCGGTCTCGGGGTCGGAGTACGACAGCGTGCCGATCAGCACGTCGGAGTTCAGCCGGCGGATGTACTTGTCGATCAGGTACGGCGTCGGGCGCAGCATGATCGTGTTGACCGCGCCGGAGTGCATCACGTAGCACATCGCCGTCGAGGCGCAGCCGTAACGGGCGATCGTCTCGCAAACGACCGAGAACATCTGGTGGCTCTGGCCGAGGCCGCCGTACTCCTTGGGAACGGTGAGGGCGAGGAAGCCGTGTTCGGCGAGTACCTCGAAGTTGCGGCGGGGATACTCGAGGTTGTCGTCGAACCGCTTGGCGTTGGCGCGCATCTCGCGCTCGCACAAGCCGATCAGCGTGTCGCGCAGGCGATCTGCTCGTCGTCGAGGACCCAGTTGGGATCCCACTCGTCGCCGATGCCCCAAAACGGCTCGCTGCCCCACATTTTCTCGGCCACGCGACAACCCCCAAAAGTTGAGTGTGATGAAACCCTTGTTTCCTCTGTTTCCTCGGAGTGTAGACGCCGACCGAGCTCGGCTCGACCTCAGGCCGGCTGGCGTCGCCGCGTCTCGACGACTTCGTCGACCAGGTCGGCGAAGTTGTGGGCGATGATCGCCGCGGCATCCTCCATGCCCGCCCGATGCAGCTCGTATTCGGCGAGCAACCCTGGCAGCGCCCCCGGACCGCACACCGATTCCAGCGCCGAGGCGTAGTGGTGGAGCTCCGGAGATTCCTGACCACCGGACTGGTTGGACCTGTCGGCCTCCCTGACCTGTCACGAACGCCCGGGCGACGACTGGGAGTACCGCCCGGCCACCCGATTCGACCCGCTCTCCCGCGTTCTGGCGACCGAATCGGGTGTCGGGACGCCCAATTCGGTCGCCAGAACCGAGGTGATGGGTCGCCAGAACCGAGGTGACGGCTCGATCTGGAAGGATGTCGGCATGCGATATCGACGACTGGGCAGAACCGCGTTACAGGTCAGCGAGCTGTGTCTCGGCACGATGAACTTCGGGCCGCAGACTCCCGAAGACGAGTCGCACTCGATGATGGATCGGGCATTGGAGCTCGGCATCAACTTCTTCGACACGGCCAACCGCTACGGCGGCGACAAGGGTGCCGGTACTACCGAAGAGATCATCGGACGCTGGTTTGCCCTCGGTGGCGGTCGGCGCGAGAAGGTCGTGTTGGCCACCAAGCTCTACGGCCCGATGTCGGAGTGGCCCAACGAGGGCCGGCTCTCGGCTCGTCACATTCGTCTGGCGTGCGAGGCCAGTTTGCGCCGGATGCAGACCGACTACATCGACCTCTATCAGATGCATCACATCGACCGCGCCGCGCCGTGGGACGAGGTCTGGCAGGCGATGGACACCCTCGTCCAGCAGGGCAAGATCGTCTATGTCGGCAGCAGCAACTTCGCCGGCTGGCACATCACCCAGGCCAACGAACGGGCCATGGCTCGAGGGTCACTCGGCCTGGTCAGCGAGCAGAGCCACTACAACCTGCTGACCCGCACCGTTGAGCTCGAAGTGCTCCCGGCCTGTCGCGACTACGGCGTCGGGATGATCCCGTGGAGCCCGCTGGCCGGCGGGATGCTCGGCGGGGTGTTGAGCAGCGAGTCGACCGGACGTCGCCAATCGCCGATGGTTCAGCGTCGACTGGAGAAGCTGCGCCCGCAACTCGAACGGTGGGAAGCCCTTTGCGCCGAACTCGGTGAAGACCCGGCCGCCGTCGCTCTCGCCTGGCTGCTGCGCCAAGAGGGCGTGACCTGCCCGATCATCGGTCCCCGCACGATGGAACAACTCGACGGAGCCTCGTTGCGATCGCTCGACCTCATGCTCGACGACGCCACGGTCAGCACCATCGATGGGATTTTCCCCGGCCCCGGCGGAACCGCCCCCGAGGCATACGCCTGGTAACGCCGGCGGCGCAGGGCGATCCGATCCGATCCGATCCGGGTGGTCGCCACCTGCCCGGAGTCCTATCCGAGTACGAAACGACGGAGTCCGGCGGCGATTTCATCGAGCGGCGGATCGCCGGCGGCGATACCAATGACGAAGTCGTAGACGTCGTCGTTCGATACGTGGAAGACGCTCGCCTCATTGATCTCGAGAAAGACCGACGTGGCGAGCCAGCCCAGGCGCTTGTTGCCATCGATCAAGGCGTGGTTCTTGACGATCGAGTGCAGCAATGCCGCGGCCTTCGACCACAGATCGGGATAGGCGTCCTCACCGAAGAGCGTCGTTTGTGGTCGTCCCGCGGCCGAGCCAAGTAGGCCGATATCGCGGATCGGGGGCGGATCCCCCAGGAGTGCGCGGGCGAGTTCCACCAGGTCTTCGAGATCGAGGTACTCGACTGCGCGACTCATTCGCCCAGACGCCGCAGGGCGTCGGCGTGGACGTCCATGATTCGACGTGCGGCGGTCGAGACCCGATCGCGATGGTTGCCGCGTTCGACAAACTCGCGCACCGCCTGACGGGCTGCGTCCTGCATCGATATCCCGTCGACTGCGGCGCGGTCGCGCAACGCAGTCTGTTCTTCGTCAGTGAGCCGCAGGGTCATAGCCATGTGGCAATGGTATCAAACAGGTATCACTAGTTTCTCTCGTGGGTGGAAGTCCTGGGAACTGATCCGGCGGGTCAGGGTTCTCATGAGTGATGGACGAAGTTGGGTCGTCGGCTACCGGTTGACGAGGTGCTGGCGAATCCAGGCTGCGAGCTCGGGCTCGGGGAGTTGGCCGGCGGCGACGGTGTAGAAGGTGAGGTACTTGCCGTCGGTGGTCGCCTTGATGTCGAATCCGTTGATTAGGAGGAACAGGCGGCACCCGACGTAACCGGTCCGTTTGTTGCCGTCCACGAATGGATGATTGGTGACGATGCCGAACGCCAACGCCGCGGCCAGCGTGGCGATATCGGCGGACTCCTCGGCGTATTGCCACGTGAACTGCGGCCGGGCCAACGCCGAGTCGAGCAGACGCTCGTCCCGAGTCCCTTCGCCTCCGCCGTGCTCGGCCAGTTGGCGTTCGTGGATGGCGATCAGCTCAGCGAGCGACAACCACCGTGGCTCAACCACCGGTTGCGTCATTGGGCGAGTCGACGCAGCACGTCGCGGTCCTCGCGCATGATCTGCTCGGCGAGCTCCATCCGACGGTCGAACTCGGGATCGAACGGCGTCAACGCGATACCGGTCGGGGTCTCGACGACGGTCAGCGAATCGCCACGCCCGACGCGCAGCCGCTCAAGAATTTCCTTGGGGATGATCAGCCCGGTTGAGTTGCCAATCGCGGTCAGCTTCAACGTTGTCATAACGAAAGTATAACGAAGCCTTAGCGGCGGGAGCTGGCTCTTTCGGTGGTGGGGTCTTGGGCGGCCGCGGCGATGTGGTCGGCGAGTTGTTCGACGTCGTCGCGGACCACGCCGACGGTGAGGCGGAGGTGGTCGGTGTCGCCGTGCGCCGACGACGAAGGGTTTGCCGGGGGCGGTGCCGACGCCGCGGGAAGCCAGGCTGAGCTGGGCTGATCGTTCGTCGGCGACGTCGATCCACAGGTTGATGCCGTCGGTGCCGGTGAATGTCACGGCGCGCTCGGTCAACGCTGCGCACACCGTCGCCCGTCGGGACGCGTAGGTGGCGCGAGCGGTGGCGATCTCGGCGCGGGTGGTCTCGGACGTCAGCAGGTCGGCGAGGACGGCTTGGAGCAAGCGGCTCGACCAGCCGGCACCGAGGATGCGGCGGCGGGCCATCCGCGAGATCGGCTCCCCGGCTCCGCCGACCGCGGCGAGGCGCAGATCGGGGCCGTGGCTCTTGGAAAAGCTGCGGATGTGGATCGTGCGTTCGGGCAGGTGCGCGCCCAAACTGGCCAGCGGCGCGGTGGCGATGTCGCCGGCGTGGTCGTCCTCGATGATGGTGACCGGCCGCGCCGCCATGCGGGCCGCGAGCAGGGCGGCCAGTTCGGTGACCCGAGTAGCCGAGGCGCTGATCCCGAGCGGATTGTGGGCTCTGGGCTGCGTAAACAGCGCAGTAGGGGCAAGCTCCAACGCCGCGGCGAGTGACGGCGGCACGATGCCCTCGGTGTCGACCTCGACGCCGATGATGTCCATGCCGAGTTGTTCGAGCAGGTCGAGTAGGGGAGGGAACGTCGGGTTCTCGACGACGACTCGGTCGCCGCGGCGCAGCAGGCTGGTGGCGATGCGGTCAAGGGCGTCCATCGCCCCGTCGACAACGGTGAGTGCCTCGGGCGGGAATGGCCACGAGTCGGTGAGCACCTCGTGGAGCGCGGGGAGCACGGGGTCGTCGAGATAGCTCGTGGTCAACGATCCGCCGCGGCTCACCCGGGCCAATGCCGATGACAGGTCGGGGAGCAACGCCGGGTCGGGGGTGCCGGTCGACAGGTCGAGGGCGAAGTGACCGGACCCCTCGGTGACACTGCGGTAGCGCCGCGGGGCCATCGGTGCCCCGAGTCGTTCGACGAAGCTGCCCAATCGGCCCCGGGTCGTGATCACGCCCGCGTCGGTCAATCCCTGCCAGGCCTCGCTGACGGTTGTCGGGCTGACCCGTAACTCACCGGCCAACCAGCGCACGGTCGGCAGTCGGTCGCCGGGCGTGAGTTCGCCCGAGGTGATCATGCGGCTGACGACCGCGGCGATACCCCGGGCGCTGCGATCGGGGTTCGGTCCCTGTGTGATCGCCTCTCGAACCCGCTCACCGACGCTCATTTCCGGGAGATTAACTTATGTACGGTCACAATGTGGTCATTGTTCTGACAAAGCTGTGCGATTAAGGTGAGCTACCAGAACACACCGGAAACGCAGTTGAAGCCAGAGCAGACAAAGGGGAATGGGATGGCCAGAATCATTCGGGGAGCGCTGTATCAGACCGATTGGGCGGGCACCGTCCCGGCAATGCTCGACAAGCACGAGGCGATCGCTTTTGAGGCCGCCGCCCAGGGCGCCCAGGTCATCTGCTTCCAAGAACTGTTCCACGGCCCGTACCTCTGCCAGGTGCAGAACCCGGAGTACTACTCGTACACCGAGGAGATTCCCGAGGGATCGACGACCCAGCGGTTCGCGGCGATCGCCCGGGAAACCGGCATGGTGATGATTCTGCCGTTGTACGAAAAGGTGCAGGCCGGGTTGTACTACAACACCGCCGCGGTGATCGACGCCGATGGTACCTACCTGGGCAAATACCGCAAGCAGCACATCCCGCAGACCAAGGGATTCTGGGAGAAGTACTACTTCCGTCCCGGCACCGGCGGGTACCCGGTGTTCGACACCGCGGTCGGCAAGGTCGGCGTCTACATCTGCTACGACCGCCACTTCCCCGAGGGCTGGCGGGCACTCGGCCTCAACGGCGCGGAGCTGGTGTTCAACCCGTCGGCCACCTCCCGGGGCCTGTCGGAGTACCTGTGGCGGCTTGAGCAGCCGGCCTCGGCCGTCGCCAACATCTACTACGTCGGGGCGATCAACCGGGTCGGCATCGAGGCCGACGGCGACAACGACTTCTACGGGCAGAGCTACTTCGTCGACCCGGAAGGCAAGTTCGTCGGCGAGGTCGGCGACCCCTACAAGCCCGAGTTGATCGTGCGCGACCTCGACATGAGCTTGTTGCAGACTGTGCGTGACCGCTGGGCCTTCTACCGCGACCGCCGCCCGGATGCGTACGACGAACTGGTCGCCCAGGGAGGTCGCTACTGATGGCCCGCACACTGATCAAGAACGGCAAGGTCATCTCGACCACCGGTGTCATCGCACAGGACGTGCTGATCGACGGCGAGCAGATCACCGCCTTGGGCATGCCCGGCGTGTTCGCTTCGGCCGAGCAGAACGCTCGGGTGATCGACGCCGCGGGCAAGTACGTGATCCCCGGTGGTATCGACGTCCACACCCACATGGAACTGCCCTTCGGCGGCACCTTCGCCTCCGACACCTTCGAGACCGGGTCGCGAGCCGCGGCGTGGGGTGGCGTCACCACGATCGTCGACATGGCGGTGCAGCGCTACGGCGAGAACGTGCAGGACGGCCTGGCCGAATGGCACCGCAAAGCCGAGGGCGAGTGCGCCATCGACTACGCCTTCCACCAGATCATCGGCGGCGTCGACGACCAGTCGCTGGCCGACATGACCTACCTCGTGAACAACGAGGGCGTCACCTCGTTCAAGTTGTTCATGGCCTACCCGGGCGTGTTCTACGCCGACGACGGCCAGATCCTCAAGGCGATGCAGACCGCGTCCGGCAACGGGGCGATGATCATGATGCACGCCGAGAACGGCCCGGCGATCGACGTGCTCGTCGCCCAGGCCCTGGCCCGCGGTGAGACCGATCCGAAATACCACTCGTTCACCCGGCCGTCACCGCTGGAAGCCGAGGCCACCCACCGAGCGATCGTGTTGTCGCAGGTGGCGGGCAATGTGCCGTTGTACATCGTGCACATGTCGGCCGGTGATGCTCTTGAAGAGGTCGCCGCTGCTCGTCACCACGGACGGAATGTCTTTGCCGAAACCTGCCCGCAGTACCTGTGGCTGACGCTCGAAGAAACGCTCGGCAAGCCCGGTTTCGAAGGCGCCAAGTGGGTCTGCTCGACGCCCGTGCGCTCGAAGGACAACGACCCGCACTGGAAGGGCCTCGACGGCCACGGCCACCAGTCCGACCTGTGGCGCGGCCTGCGGATGAACGAGCTCGCCGTCGTGTCCACCGACCACTGCCCGTTCTGCATGAAGGATCAGAAGGAGCTCGGCCTGGGCAACTTCGCCGCCATCCCCAACGGCATTGGCGGGGTCGAGCATCGCATGGAGCTCGTCTACCAGGGCGTTGTCGCCGGTGAACTGTCGCTGGAGCGTTGGGTCGAGACCTGCTGCACCACCCCGGCACGGATGTTCGGCATGTATCCCCGCAAGGGCGTTATCGCCCCCGGTGCCGACGCCGATGTGGTCGTGTGGGACCCGAACTTGAAGACCAAAATCGGTATCAACGACAAGCACCACATGAACATGGATCACTCGGCTTGGGAGGGCTGGGTGATCGACGGCAAGGTCGACACCGTCATCTCCCGCGGCACCATCGTCGTCGAAAACGACAGCTACATCGGCCGCAAGGGCCACGGTCGCTATATCAAGCGCGGCCTCTCCCAGTACCTCGTCTAGTGCTCAAAGGGGGAAGGAAACCTTCCCCCTTTTGGAACCCCCCATCTCGGCCGGAACTCCGGCCGACCGGCGGAGCCGGATCGGCCTCCGTCCTGAACGAATCGCAAGAGAAGGAAGCAATCATGAACCGCATCTCTCACTGGATCGACGGCAAGATCGTCGAGGGGACGTCGGGTCGCTCCGGCAACGTGTTCGACCCGGCCACCGGGCAGATTCAGGCCACCGTCGACTTCGCCTCGACCGACGAGATGGACCACGCCATCGCCGTCGCCAAGGCCGCCGCCCCCGCGTGGCGCTCCACCAGCTTGTCGCGGCGCGCCGAGATCATGTTCCAGATGCGCGAACTGGTCGCCGCCAACCGCAAGGAGATCGCCACGCTGATCGCCACCGAGCACGGCAAGGTCGTCTCCGACGCCCTCGGCGAGGTGGCCCGTGGCCTTGAGAACATCGAGTTCGCCTGCGGTATCCCCAACCTGCTCAAGGGTGGCTACTCCGAGCAGGCCGCCGGCGGCGTCGATGTCTACTCGATCAAGCAGCCGCTCGGCGTCGTCGCCGGTATCACCCCGTTCAACTTCCCGGCGATGGTGCCGATGTGGATGTTCGCCAACGCCCTGGCCTGCGGAAACACCTTCATCCTCAAGCCATCGGAGAAAGATCCGTCGACCGCCTTGTTCCTCGCCGAGCTGCTCAAGCAGGCCGGCTTGCCCGACGGGGTGTTCAACGTCGTCAACGGCGACAAGGTGGCCGTCGACCGGATCCTCGAGCACCGCGACATCCAGGCCGTGAGCTTCGTCGGCTCCACCCCGATCGCCAAGTACATCTACGAGACCGGCACCAAGAATGGCAAGCGCGTCCAAGCCCTCGGCGGAGCGAAGAACCACATGCTCGTGCTTCCCGATGCCGATCTCGACATGGCCGCCGATGCCGCCGTGTCGGCCGGCTACGGCTCGGCCGGTGAGCGGTGCATGGCGATCTCGGTGATCCTCGCCGTCGACTCGGTGGCCGACAAGCTGATCACCAAGATCGCCGAGCGCATCCCGGCGATCAAGGTTGGCCCGTACTCCGAGCCATCCAACGAGATGGGTCCGCTGATCACCGGAGAGCACCGCGACAAGGTCGCCGGCTACATCGCCGGAGCGTCCGGAGAAGGGGCGACTGTCGTCGTCGACGGCCGCGACAATGTGCCCGCCGACGGCTTCTTCCTCAACCCGTCGCTGATCGACAACGTCAAGCCCGGCATGGCCTGCTACGACGACGAGATTTTCGGCCCGGTGCTGTCGATCACCCGGATCGAGTCATACGACGAGGGCTTGAAGCTGATCAACGACAACCTCTACGGCAATGGCACGGCGATCTTCACCCGCGACGGCGGCGTCGCCCGTCAGTTCCAGTTCGACGTGCAGGTTGGCATGGTCGGCATCAACGTGCCGATCCCCGTGCCGGTGAGTTACTACAGCTTCGGTGGCTGGAAGGCCAGCCTGTTCGGCGACCAGCACATGTACGGCCCCGAGGGTGTCAACTTCTACACCCGCTCGAAAGTCGTCACCAGTCGCTGGCCTGATCCCCGCACGTCGTCGGTCGACCTGGGTTTCCCCCAAAACAGGTAGGCCGACTGTCGGTCAGCGATAGCGAGTTCGTTATTGCATATCTCAGTCGCCAAAAAATTCGGAGGAGCGCATGGACATCGGAGTGGTACTGCAAACGACCCCGCCCTCGGCGCGGGCGATCGACTTGGCGCGCAAGGCCGAGATGTACGGGTGCAGCCATGTGTGGACGTTCGACTCGCACATCCTGTGGCAGGAGCCGTACGTCATCTACAGCCAGATCCTGGCCGCGACCCGCAACATCGTGGTCGGCCCGATGGTCACCAACCCGGCGACTCGCGACTGGACCGTCACCGCCAGCACCTTCGCGACCTTGAACGAGATGTTCGGCAACCGCACGGTCATCGGTATCGGCCGCGGCGATTCCGCGGTGCGGGTGACCAACGGCAAGCCCACGACGTTGGCCACGTTGCGCGAGGCGATCCATGTGATCCGCGAACTGGCCAACGGACGCAGCGTCGAATACAACGGCTCCCAGCTGCGGTTCCCGTGGGCCGCCAAGAGCCGCGCCGAGGTGTGGGTGGCGGCCTACGGCCCCAAGGCGCTGGCGCTCGCCGGCGAGGTTGGCGACGGGTTCATCCTCCAACTGGCCGACCCGTCGATTGTCGAGTGGACGATTGCTGCCGTGCGCACGGCGGCCGCCGATGCCGGTCGCGATCCCCAGAGCATCAAGATCTGCGTCGCCGCCCCGGCCTATGTCACCGACGGCACCGACGGCCGGTCTCGCCCACGGCCGCGAGCAATGCCGCTGGTTCGGCGGGATGGTCGGCAACCACGTCGCCGACATCGTCGGCCGCTACGGGGCCGAGGCCCCGGTGCCGAAAGCCTTGACCGACTACATCAAGGGCCGCCAGGGGTACGACTACAACGAGCACGGCCAGGCCGGCAACAGCCACACCACGTTCGTCCCCGACGAGATCGTCGATCGGTTCTGCATCATCGGTCCACCCGAGGAACATGTCCGCAGGTTGAATGCTTTGCGCGAACTGGGCGTTGACCAGTTCTCGGTCTACCTTCAGCACGACGACATGGACGGAACCCTGGCAGCGTATGGCAACCAGGTGATCCCGGCGATCGCCGAGCACGTACGAGCAAAGGACTGAGCCGAAGTTGGCAACCGGGGGAGGCACGATCACCGAGGCACGCGTGCGTCGCCCGGCCATGTTCGTCGTGGCTCTGGCGCTCGTCGGCGTGCTGTGGGAGTTCTACAAGCTGATCGGCCCCGCCAAGGGCGGCAAGGTGTTCGGCTGGACGCTGCTCCCTCGCTCCGCCGATCGCTTCATGCCGCATGTCTGGGAGATGTTCGCCCGCCTCGGTGACGTCGAGGCGTCCCAAGGCGGCCGCCACATCTGGCAGATCGTGCTCTCGTCGATCTGGTACTCGTTGCGTTTGGTCCTCGCCGGATTCGGTCTCGGGGTGCTCGTCGGGATGGGTCTGGGCATTCTGATGTCGCGACTCAAGATCATCGAGCGCGGCCTGATGCCCTTGCTGGTTGCGTCCCAAACGGTGCCGCTCATCGCCTTGGCCCCCCTCGTCGTGGCCTGGGGCGGCAAGCTGCACATCGGGTCGTTCACCTGGGAAAAGTGGATGTCAGCCGTCGTTCTCGGCGCATTCCTGTCGTTCTTCCCCGTTGCCATCGGCACCGTCAAAGGGCTGAACTCGCCCCCTGCCGAAGCACTTGAACTGATGCAGTCGTATGCGGCTTCCTGGCGTCAAACCCTGTTCAAGCTGCGGTTTCCCGCGGCCGTGCCGTACCTGATTCCGGCGTTGAAGCTGGCCGGCTCGGCCTCGGTGTTCGGGGTGCTGGTGTCGGAAATCTCGACCGGAGTCAGCGGCGGCGTGGGGCGACTGATCATCAAGTTCGCCAACGAGGCCTCCTCCAAGCCGGCGCGGGTGTTCACCTCGGTGTTCGGCGCGGTGATCCTCGGCTTGCTGATGGCCGGCATCGTCGCGGCTCGCCGAATCGCGGATCATGCGCAATCGACCCAAGGAGATCCCGGCGTGACGACTCTGTCGATTCGCTCACTCAACAAAGTGTTCAACCCGGGCCGACCCAATCAGGTCGACGCGCTGGTCGATGTCGACCTGATCGTCGAGCCGGGTGATTTCGTCTCGCTGATCGGCCCGTCGGGTTGCGGCAAGTCGACGCTGCTGCGGCTGATCGCCGATCTCATCGAGCCGACCAGCGGCACCGTGACCGTCAACGGCAAGACGGCCAAGCGGGCCCGTATCGATCAGGACTACGGCATGGCCTTTCAGCAGGCCGGGCTGTTCGATTGGCGCAGCGTCGCCGAGAACATCGAGCTGCCGCTCGAACTCAAGGGGTGGGACAAGGCCAAGCGCCGCGCCCGCGCCCACGAGATGCTCGAACTCGTCAAGCTTGCGTGAGTTCGCCGACCATCGCCCGTGGGAACTCTCGGGCGGCATGCAACAGCGGGTGGCGATCGCCCGGGCGTTGGCATCCCACCCACAGGTGCTGTTGATGGACGAGCCATTCGGGGCCCTCGACGAGATGACCCGCGAGCACATGCAGGCCGAGTTGCTGCGCATCTGTCGGCGCCGCCCAGACGACAGTCGTGTTCGTGACCCACTCGATTCCCGAAGCGGTGTACCTCTCCAACCGAGTCGTCGTCATGTCGCCGCGCCCCGGTCGGATCACCCAGATCATCGACGTCGGCCTCGGCGACAACCGCAGCGATGAGACACGGGACAACGCCGCCTTCTTCGCCAAGGTCACCGAGGTACGCGAGGCGTTGCGGGGCATCGAGTCGGCGCTGGCCGCACGCGGAGTCGACAACCGGTGAAGTCCGTGACCGGGTCTCGCCCTGAACGGTTCGCACGGGCCGCCGCGCCTCCGGCGGTCGCGTTCGTGCTGTTCCTGACCGTGTGGGAGTTGATCGTCAAGGTCTTCGACCTCAAGCCCTACTTCCTCACCGCCCCGTCGACGATCTGGGGCGAGTTCCGCAAGAACTTCGGTCGAATCTGGGACGCGTGCCCAGGTCTCGGGGGCCAACGCCTTGATCGGATTGCTGTGCGGCACCGTCCTCGGCATCGCCGTGGCCTTCCTGGTGCGCCGCTATCGCGCTGCTCGACGAGATCATCACCCCGCTGGCGATCTCGCTGAACGCGATCCCGATTTTTGTGCTGGTCGTCGTGTTCTCGAACATGTTCGCCACCACCAGCGTGGTTCCGCGCCGGCTGACCGTCACCCTCGGGGTGTTCTTCGTAGTGCTCGTCAACGTCGCAAAGGGACTCACCCAAGTCAGTGCCACTCACCTGGAACTGATGCGCTCGTATGCGGCCAGCGAGAGCGAGATCATGCGCAAGGTTCGCATTCCCGAATGCGGTGCCATACCTGTTCACCGCGCTGAAGGTGGCCGCCCCGCTGGCGGTGATCACCGCCTTCGTGTCGGAGTACTTTGGAGGCATCCAAGACGGACTCGGATCGAAGATCACGGGC
Source organism: uncultured Actinomycetes bacterium (assembly GCA_963847945.1). Taxonomy (GTDB): domain Bacteria; phylum Actinomycetota; class Acidimicrobiia; order Acidimicrobiales; family Ilumatobacteraceae; genus JANMJD01. Next base: position 60,352 of record CAWKBX010000015.1, on the reverse strand, counting down.
AATCTCGCCAATTCGAAGAACGCCGTCGCCTGGGCCTATGTGTTCGGAGCGTGCCTCTTGGGGCTGGCGTTCTACCTGATCTCCATCATGGTGGAGACCGTCGCCACACCTGGCGGCGTCAACAAGCGGGACCGGTCATAGTGGCCCGGTCCCAAACATCGGGAGAGATCCCGGGGGAGGAATCAATACAGATGAACAACTATCGAATCGCTCGTTGGGTCGCGGCAGCCGCCGCGGTCTCAATGGTCGCCGCGGCGTGCGGCAGCAGTAAGGCGGCCGAGGAGGCTGCACCAGAGGCTACGGCGACCACCGCAGCCGCCGCCGAGGCCCCTGCAGCCGCCGCCTGCACCACCCCAGACCCGGTCAAACTGCAGCTGCAGTGGGTCACCCAGTCACAGTTCGCCGGCTACTTCGCCGCCGCCGACATGGGGATCTACAAGGAGTACTGCCTCGACGTGAGCGTGCTCGAAGGAGCGGTCGAGATCGTGCCGCAGCAGCAACTCGCCGACGGCGCCGCCGACTTCGCCATCTCGTGGGTGCCCAAGGCGCTCGCCAGTCGCGAAGCCGGTGCCGACATCGTCAACATCGCCCAGGTCTTCCAGCGCTCCGGCACCTTGCAGGTCTCGCTCAAGGATTCGGGCATCGACGAGCATCGCCGACCTGAAGGACAAGAAGGTCGGCAACTGGGGCTTCGGCAACGAGTTCGAGGTGTTCGCCGGTCTGACCAAGGCGGGTCTCGACCCGGCCAAGGATGTCACCCATGTACAGCAGGACTTCAACATGAACGCCCTGCTCGCCGGCGACATCGATGCCGCCGAGGCGATGACCTACAACGAGTACGCCCAGGTCTTGGAGACGGAGAACCCCGACACCAAGAAGCTGTACACCGCCGATGACCTCAACGTCATCTCGTATGAGGCCGAGGGTGTCGGCATGTTGCAGGACGCCATCTGGGCCGACGGCAAGAAGCTCGCTTCCGACGCCAAGTACAAGGACATCGCCACCCGCTTCGTCGCCGCCTCGCTCCAGGGCTGGGCGTACTGCCGCGACAACGTGCAGGCCTGCGCCGACATCGTCGTCAAGCGTGGTGCCCCGTACGGTGGCCCGAGCCACCAGCTGTGGATGATGAACGAGATCAACAAGCTGATCTGGCCGGCCCCGGCCGGCGCGGGCATGATCGACGCCGCCGCGTGGGATCGCACCGCCAAGCTCGCCCAGGAGACCAAGAACACCGACGGCGCCACGGTGCTGACCAAGGCTCCCGACGCCGGGGCCTACACGAACGACATCGTGACCGCCGCGCTGGCGCTGGTCGATGCCAAGGGCGTCGACACGAAGGGCGCCGGCTACAAGCCGACCGACGTGGTGCCGACCGCCGGCGGGGCATAGCCCGATCGAGGGGGAAGGAGACTTTCCCTTCGACCCTCTTCTTGTGGGTCGGGTTTTGTGGCGATTCAGCCGCAGAGCCGGATTGAATCCAGTTCAATAGTGCGAGGGTCGGGTCCTGACGGGTCTGACCCTCGTGCGTTTTGCTTTCTGTGGTGGAGGTTGTTGTGGGATATCAGCCGGATCGGGTGATTCGTCGATCTTGAGGAGTTGGCGGCGCGGACCGGTGGGCCTGAAGGGTCGCGGCGGTTGGCGTGGACGCCGGAATGGATAGAGGCGCGGGCGTTCTTCCGGGAGTCGTTGGCTGGCTTGCCGGTCGAGATCGAGACCGACGAGGCGGGGAATCTGTGGGCCTACCTGCGGGGATCGTCGCCCGACATGGTGGTCGTCGGGTCGCATCTCGACTCGGTACCCAAGGGTGGCTGGCTCGATGGGGCGCTCGGCGTGATGGCGGGGGTCGAGCTGATCCGCTCGCTGGCCGAGGAAGGCACGCCGTCGTGCACCATTGCCGTTGTCGATTGGGCCGACGAGGAGGGGGCCCGGTTCGGCCGATCGCTGTTCGGCTCGGCGGCGACCGTGGGCACCCTCGACATTCCGAAGTTGAAGGAGTTGACCGACAAAGAGGGCAACCGGCTGCCGGCGGTTGTCGGGGAGCACGGCGTCGACCTCGACAACCTCGATGGTTGTCAGCGCCGCCTGGCCGACGCCAAGGCCTACGTCGAGGTCCACATCGAGCAAGGACCGGTATTGGAGCGGCTCGGCAAGGGGATCTGCACCGTGACCGGAACGGTCGGCATCGAGCGCGAACGGATCACCTTCGTCGGCCAAGCTGCCCACGCCGGAACGATGCCGATGGAGATGCGCCGCGACTCCTTCCGTGCCGCGTCTCGTTTCGCCTTGGCGCTCGCCGGCGTCGCCGAGCGCTACAACGGCGTTGCCACCGTCGGCCATGTGCAGTGTTGGCCGGGCGTGGTGACGGCGGTTGCCGGGGAGACCAAGGTGACGATGGACATGCGTCATATCGACGAGGGTGACCTCGCCTCGATGTTCGCCGAGGCGAAGGAAGCCGCCCAGATGTCGGCGATGTCCGAGGGTTGCCAGGTCAGCTTCGAGCACATCTTCCGAATCCCGCCGATGCCGTTCGACCCGGCGCTGCTCGTCGCCGCTCGGCGGGCCGTGAAAGACGTCGAGGGCCACAGCGTCGAGATCCCGTCCGGCGCGTTGCACGACGCCTCCGAGGTCGCTCGGCAGGTGCCGACGGTGATGATCTTCTCGTCGTCGACCGCCGGTCTGTCGCACACGAAGGAAGAGGACACGCCCCGCGACCACTTGCGGATGGCGGTCGATGCCTTCGACCGCACCGTGCGTCAGGCGATGCAACTGATCGCCATCTCATGACCACCCAGGCTGTGGCAACTCCCGACGCCACCCCCGACCCCACCACGAACCGCCAGGATGCAATCGCCGTCGCTGCTCCCGGGATCTTCGTGTTCCTCTGGTCGTCGGGATTCGTCGTCGCTCGCTACGCGATGCGCGACGCCGGTCCGCTCACGTTTCTAACCGTTCGGATGGCGATCACCACAGTGCTCCTCGTCGCGCTCGCCCACTTCACCCACCAGCCGCGCATCTCGCGCCTGCTCGCTGGTTGGGCGGCGGTCGCCGCCGTCGGTCTGCACGTGCTGTATCTCGGTGGCGTCTGGGTGGCGATCGACCTCGGGCTTCCGGCCGGGCTCGGGGCGTTGATCGCCGGGCTGCATCCGGTGCTCACCGCGGTCGGTGGGCGGTTCATCCTCGGCGAGCGGCTTCGTCGGCTGGCAGTGGATCGGGGTCGGCCTCGGCATCGCCGGCGTCGGACTCGTCGTGGCTCAGCGTCTGTCGGAACACACGGGCCAGGTCACCGGCAAGATGCTGCTGTGTATGGCGGTTGCCGTCGTCGGCATGTCAGCGGGCACGCTGACCCAACGGGCCAAAGCATCGACGATGCCGCTGGTCTGGGGAACCGTCGTCCACTACGCCGTGGCCTGTGTGATCCTGACGACGGGTATGGCCCTGTTCGAAGGCTTCCAGTGGCACACCACCTCGACGCTCGTCTGGTCGGGAATCTGGTCGGTGTTCGGACTGTCGATCGGCTCGACGCTCCTGCTGACCTGGCTGATCTCCCGACAAGCGGCCGCTCGGGTGAGCAGTCTGTTCTTCCTCACCCCGGCGCTGTCGATGGTTCAGGCCCGCATGCTGTTCGGCGAACGAATCGGTCCGTTGGCTCTCGTCGGCATGGTCGTCTCGCTCACCGGAGTCGCATTGACCACTCGCGGCTGAATTCGCTACCGGGAGTTTCGACCGCCACTTTCGCTGCGGCTGCGCGCAACGATCAGCAGCAGCAGCACCGCGTGGACTCCTATCTAGTAGATATATCTTCAAGATATCTGGAGGTCACATCGATGTCAAGCGGTGCATCACTCGTCGGTCCGAGCTGAGACAATGCAGGGATGACCACCCTCGAGGACTTCTATCACGTCGGAATTCGCGTCCCCGACCTTGACGCCGCCAAGGCCGAGCTCACCTCAGCGATGGGCGTGACATGGGCTCCGACGCGTCAGCGGGAGAATGCCGCGTGGGTACCAGGGATCGGCCACGTCAAGTATCAACTGCGCTTCACCTACTCCTGTGAGGGGCCGGTCCATCTGGAGTTACTCGAGGGCGAAGCCGGTTCGATCTGGAACGGTGACGACCGTCGAGGTCTGCACCACCTCGGCGTCTGGACCGATGACGTCCCGGGGATGACCGAGACGTTGATCGCCTCCGGTGGCACCCTCGAAATCGCCGGAGATTCACCCGAGAACGGCTACGGCCGGTTCACCTATGTGCGCACGCCTCAGGGCATTTTGATCGAGCCGGTCTCTCGTACGGCTCGCGCAAGCTTCGAGGAATGGTGGGCGCCCGGTGAGCCGGCTACCGGCGAGTTCGGCTTCGATCAGTTCTTCCATGTAGGTATTCGCGTCGATGACTTGCAGGCAGCGATGGACGAGATGTCGGCGCTCTTCGGGGTCGGATGGGCCTCGGTGCAGGACCGGCTGATGCCGACGTGGATCCCGGGCCAAGGAAACGTCACACCGCGGCTGGCGTTGAGCTACTCGGCCGAGGGTCCGGTTCGGTTGGAACTGATGCAGGGCGAAGCCGATTCGCCGTGGGCCACCGACGGCATGCCGGGGCCCCACCATTTCGGAATCTGGACCGACGATGTGGCCAGCACCTCCCAACGGCTGCTCGATAACGGCTGGACCCTCGAACTTGCCGGCGCGGCCCCCGAGGACCGTTACGGCCGCCTCACCTACATTCGCTCACCCCAGGGCGTGCTCCTCGAACCGATGTCCGACGTCAGCAAAGACCGCTTCGCCGCGTGGTGGGCGGGCGGCGACCTGACCCCCGCCGCCAAACCAGTGAGCTGAGCACGATGACTCGCACGCCGAATGCGACGACCACCGTCGAGCGACCGGTGATGTCGATGTATTGGGACACGCTGACGTTTCTGCACTGGTCGTACGCGCCGGCCGATGTCCAGCGGTTACTTCCGCCAGGGATGACGGTGCAGACGTTCAACGGGGTGGCCTGGGTCTCGCTGGTGCCGTTCGTCATGGGCGTCCGCTGGCCTCGCCGCCGGCGACCACTGCCCTGGCTCGGCAACTTCGCCGAGACGAACGTGCGCACCTACGTCACCGCGGCCGACGGCACCGAAGGTATTTGGTTCTTCTCGCTCGAGGCTGAACGTCTGCTGCCGGTGCTGACCGCCCGTTCCACGTTCGGGTTGCCGTACATGTGGGCGCGCATGCGAGTGGAGCGCGACGGGCCGGTGGTGACCTATACGTCCCGTCGGCGGTGGCCGGGCCCCCGGGGAGCGGCCAGCCGCGTACGCGTGTCGGTGGGTGCCCCGTATCAGCCCGACGAGCTATCGGAACTCGACCATTTCCTGTCCGCTCGCTGGCGTCTCTACAGCCACCGCTTGGGCCGCGTCTGGGCGGCCAAGGCAGTACACGAGGTGTGGCCGCTCCATCGGGCGACCGTGGTGGAGCTTGACGACGCGCTACTCGTCGCCGCAGGCCTGCCCACCCCGGTCGGGCCGCCGCTGGTCGCCTATTCCGAGCGAGTCGACGTCAACTCCAGCACGCTACGCCGGGTCCGGTCGGGCCGCCGGTAGCCACTGGCCAGACAGATCTGAAAGGGCAGGTGGGATGGGGCCTACCGTTGTCACTCATTGCCCGATTTCGGGCTCTCAAGTCGGATCCACACCGACGATCGCCCTGCTCCGTCGCTGACGATGCGTCCTTCATCGCGCAGCTCCGCGAGCACGAGACGGATCGTCGGGTCGCTGATGCCAGGGAGGGCCCGTCGAATGTCGGCACGGCTGAATTTCGTTGGTCCGTGGTCCAAAGCGAAGCTGCGCACGCGCTCCTGTTTGCTGCCGGTTACAGACTCAGCCGTGATCCGCTGGTTGAACCGTCGGTAGGCTTCGGCGAGTCGTTCGCAGAGGTACATTGTCCACGGCCAGACCTGGTGGCGTCCGTCATCGAACCATCCTGCGGTGGAGGCGCCAAGGGCGGCGTAGTACTCGTCCTTGGTGTCGAGGATGAGCTGTTCGATACTGATGTAGCGCCCGACGCCATATCCGGTTTCTTGCAGCAGGAATGCCGTGGCGAGCCGGGCGATGCGCCCGTTGCCGTCGCCGAAAGGGTGGATACACGACAGATCGAGGGCGAATCCGCTGACCACGAGCAGCGGATGATGCGTCTTGTCCGCGAGCGTCTGGTTGGTGCGCTCGACAAGTTCGGCCAGGTAATGAGGTGTTTCTGTCGCACTGACCGGTGTGAATCGAATCTGCCGCTGTCCGTCGGGGCCCCGCTCGACAACGACGTTGTCGTGAAGCTTCAGGCGCCCTCCCGCGCCGTCGGTATGGGCGAAAAGTAGTCGGTGCAGGTGTAGGACGAATCCGACGGATAGCGGGCCGGGCGTCGAACGATCGGCACCGGCTCGGGACAGACTCGTTCGGTAGACGTAATCGAGGCCATCGCGGTAGCCCGCGAACTCGGCCTCGGATCGATTTCGATAGCGGGTGATCGCACCGGTGGCAAGGCCCGGGCGGCGTTGGTCACCGACGTGAATTCCTTCAATAGCGCTTGACGCGGTCACCGACTCGATGATCGCCGACCGAGCGAGATGGGTCAGCAACTCCGGAACTTGGTCGGCGGATTGCGCCTCTGATCCGGCGCTCCGGTCGATTTCTGCCAGCAGACGGACCAGGGCGCCGGGAACGGGGTCGAGGGTTGTACTTCGCTGAAAGCTTCTCATTGTTCGCTAATCTAGATAATCGATCCCATCGTTATACATATTAGCATGATTTTATGCAGATTGCGGCGAACGAAAGATCAGTTGACCTGGCGGGTTTTGCCGGCCCAGTAGGGCTCGCGGAGCTTGAACTTTTGCAGCTTGCCGGTGGCGGTGCGGGCGAGTGCATCGCGGAATTCGATCTGCTTCGGGCACTTGTAGCCGGCGAGTTTGGTCTTGGTGTAGGCGATCAACTCGTCTTCGGTGAGTTCCGACCCGGTGGTTTTGACGACGAGGGCGAAGACCAGTTCGCCCCACTTCTCGTCGGGGATGCCGATCACGCAGACCTCGGCGACGTCGGGATGGCTGAACAGCGCGTCTTCCACCTCGATCGACGAGACATTCTCGCCGCCCGAGATGATCACGTCCTTCTTGCGGTCGGAGATGGTCACGTACATCTCGGCGTCGAGGGAGCCGCCGTCGCCGGTGTGGAACCACAGCGGGCCGTCGGGGTCGTCGGATGCCGGCTTGATCGCGTCGGCGGTCGCCTCGGGCTGCTCCCAGTATCCGCCCATGATGTGGTTGCCGCGGGCCAAGACCTCGCCATCTGGGGAAATACGGATCTCGACGCCCAACGCCGGGCCCCCGGCGCGACTGAGCACCACCGACCGCTCGGCCGGGGTCAGCTCGTCGGTCTCGGCGCGGCCGCGGTTCATCGTCAGCAGCGGGGTCGTTTCGGTCAGGCCGTAGATCTGGATCAATTCCCAGCCGAGTTCAGTCTCGATCCGCTCGATCGTGCGGCTCGGCGGCGGAGCGCCGGCCACGACCATCCGCACCCGGCCGCGGCCTGGGATCGGCCCGTCCCACGTTGCCGCAGCGTCCAACACGGCGTTGGCGACGGCCGGGGCGGCGCACATCACGGTGACCCCGTGGGCTTCGACTCGCCGCAAGATCTCGGCGCCGTCGATTTTGCGCAGAATGATGTGCTTGGCGCCCATCCCGGTGACGGCGTAGAGCATGCCCCAGCCGTTGCAGTGGAACTGGGGCAGGGTGTGCAGGTAGACGTCGCGATCGTTGATCCCCGTCTGCCAGCCGAACACGGCGGCATTGAGCCACAGGTTGCGGTGGGTGAGCTGCACGCCCTTGGGGCGGGCGGTGGTGCCCGACGTGTAGTTGATCGTCGCTGTGGCGTCCTCGTCGCCCGCCCACGCGATCGGGGCGGTGTCGAAGCGCATCAACGCCTCATCGGTCGACGTACCGATGGTGAATTTGAACTCGCACTCGACGTCGGCCATCGCCGCTTCGAGCTCCGGGTCGACGAGCAGCACCCGGGCCCCGGAGTGGGCGATGATGTACTTGACCTCCTCGGCTACCAGGCGGAAGTTGATCGGCACCAGAATTCGACCGCTGCCCGACACGCCATAGAACGCGGTCAACAGGCGCGCCGAGTTGTGGCTGACCATTGCCACCCGCTCACCGATGGCGATGCCCAACGCATCGAGTCCGGCGGCGATCGCCCGCGATCGTTCGTTCATCTGGGCATACGTCAGTGAACCCCACGATGCGGCCGGTTGATCGGGCTCGTCGACGACCCCGATTCGGTGGGGATACAGCTCGACAGCGCGTCGCAGGTGGTCATTGATCGTCAGAGGCACCTTCATGGCAGCGGAGATTAATCGGGGTCTGCGTCGGATAGCGATGACGGGCAACATGGCTCTGGAATCACACTCGGACGGTTGACACGGATTCCGAGCGTGAGCACGGTATTCTGACGGCGTGTCAGGTGCCCGATGGCGGGTCCGACACCCACCTTCCTCATGCCTGACAACGCTCCGCGATCGAACACCGATCGTCCCCGACGCTCCCGCCGTCGCTCCCCATCCACCTCCGCATCGTCGACCGACCGAGACCTGCAGCCGCGGTTCCCTCGATCGTGATGTCGGGGCCGACGGTCGCCGTCGAGACCCCGACCGGATTCGCCCGGCTTGGCGTTCCCGATGAAATCGATGCCGGTCTCGCCGCCTGCGGCTTCGCTGAGCCATTCGCGATTCAGATCGAGGCGATCCCGGTCGCATTGACCGGCGTCGACCTCTGCGGCCGCGCCCGCACCGGCTCGGGCAAGACCCTCGCCTTCGGTGTGCCATTGCTTGCCGGGGTCACCCCCGGTTCGGCCCCGAAGCACCCGCGCGCGCTGGTGTTGGTGCCGACGCGTGAGCTGGCCCAGCAGGTGGCCAGCGTGCTCGAACCGATCGCCAAGCACTGCGGCCGTTCGGTGCTCGCGGTCTACGGCGGGTCGTCACGCGGCTCGCAGGTTCGTCATCTCGAAATGGGCATCGACGTCGTCGTTGCCACTCCGCTGCGCCTCATCGACCTGCTCAAAGAGGGTGAAGTCACCCTCGACGACATCCAGGTGGTCGTGCTCGACGAGGCCGACCGGATGGCCGACGACGGCTTCACCCCCCAGGTCGACTGGATTCTGCGCCGCATCACCCACAAGCACCAGACCATGCTGTTCTCGGCGACGCTCGACGGCGACGTCGCCCACCTGATCCGTCAGTACATGACCGACCCCGCCGAGGTCTCGCTGCACTCGTCGACCGAGACGGTCGGCACAATGCACCACCTGTTCCTCGGCGTCCACCATATGGACAAAGACAAGGTGATCGCGACGATCTCCCGCGAGGTCGAGCGCACGATTGTGTTCTGCGAAACCAAGCGCAGCTGCGACCGCGTCGCCACGGCGCTGCAAGACCTCGACGTGCCCTGTGCGGCGATCCATGGCGACCTGCCCCAGCCGATGCGTGACCGGGCGCTTGCCCGCTTCTCGCGTGGCGAACTGGCCGTCTTGGTCGCTACCGACGTCGCCGCCCGTGGTATCGACGTCGACGGCATTGACGTAGTGCTTCATCACACCCCGGCCAAGGATTCCAAGGATTACCTGCATCGCAGCGGCCGCACGGCTCGCGCCGGGCGCGACGGTTGGGCCGTCACGCTGGCGGAGTACAACCAGCACCTCGCCTGCCTGATCATCCAGCGTCAACTGCGGCTCGAGCAGATCCCGCCGATCGAGCTGTTCTCCAATGACAAGCGTCTGAAGAACCTCAGCTCGTTCCTCCCCGAGGTCGAGCCGGCCACCGAGGCCAGCCCCGCCTGAGGACGTGTCAACCCTCGACGGCGCGCCAGTGTCGCCGTCAGCCGAGCACCCAGCGTCGGGTGCCGTGACCGGGTAGTAGGCGGGCCGCCTGCATGCCCGGAAAATGGCACGGGAGCAGCGTCGTTCCGGGTTGCACGGCTTCGTGCACCAGTGCTTGACGGGTGCGCACGGCCAGGTCGGCGTCGACGTCGGCGACGAACTGCCACTCGGTCTCGGTGAGCTGCGCCGGGCAATGGAGCGCGTCGCCGAGCACGATCAGCCGGTCGGTGCCGCTCGAAATCACCGTACTGGTGTGACCGGGGGTGTGGCCGGGCGTCGCTCGCGTGGTGACCCCGGGAAGGATTGTCACGCCGTCACGGTCGATCAGCGACACCTGCGACTCGACGGCTCGCAGGCGTTCGACCACCTTCGGTCGGGCCTCGGGGCTTTCCACGAAGTGCTCCCAATCGGCCGCGCCGATGTGGATGGTGGCGTTGGGAAACGTCGGTGCGCCGTCGCGCTCGACCCAGCCCATGTGGTCGCGGTGCAGGTGCGACAGGATGATGGTGTCGATTTCGCTGGGCTCCACCCCCACGGCTGCCAGGCTGTCGAGCAGCGCTCCGGCATCGAAGATCGCGTCGTGGAGCACCCCGGCGCCGGTGTCCAGGAGCATCAAGCGTTCGCCGATGCGAACCAGGAACCCACCCACTGGTACGACCACGTCGCCGTCCTCGTCGAGGAGGTGCTGATGATCGGTCCAGTCGCTTCCCAGCCACATCTCGGGCTTGAGCACGGCGATGCCGTCGTAGATGGGTTGGACGACAATGTCGCCGACGCGGATGCTCGTGGTCATCGAATACTGGCTACGCCGTGGGAAGCCAGGCGGGGCGGGTGGACTCGAAGGCGTCGATGTCGGCGACGTGGGACAAGGTGATGCCGACATCGTCGAGGCCATTGAGGAAGCGGTGCTGATTCTGGGCCTCCATCGGGAAGGTCTCGACCAACCCGATCGCCGGTACCTCGACCACCAAACGCTCCATGTCGACGACGATCTCGGTGGCTGCGTCGGCCTCGATCGCCTCCCAGATGCGCTCGACGCCGGCCTCGTTCAACGCCACCGGGACCAGGCCGTTCTTGGTGCAGTTGTTACGGAAGATGTCGGAGAAGCTGGGGGCGATCACCGCGTTGAAGCCGGCCTGTTGGATGGCCCACACCGCATGCTCGCGTGACGAACCGACGCCGAAGGCCGGCCCGGCGACGAGGATCGACGCGCCGCTGTACCGCTCGTCGTTCAACACGAAGTTCCGGTCGTCTTTCCAGGCGGAGAACAGACCTTTTTCGAAGCCCGTGCGCTCGACGCGCTTGAGCCACTCGGCCGGGATGATCTGATCGGTGTCGACGTCGGAGCGACGCAGTGGCACGCCGGTGCCCGAGACCACATGTACTTCTTTCATCACAGAACGCTTTCGGCTGCACCGACCAGGTCGGCGGGGGTGGCGAAATGGCCGGCCACCGCGGTGGCGGCGGCAACGGCGGGCGAGACGAGGTGGGTGCGGCCGCCAGGGCCTTGGCGGCCCTCGAAGTTGCGGTTGCTGGTTGAGGCGGCGCGTTCGGCTCGGGCGAGCTTGTCGGGGTTCATCGCCAGGCACATCGAACAGCCGGGCTCGCGCCAGTCGGCTCCGGCGGCCCGGAAGATCTCGGGAAGTCCCTCGGCCTCGGCCTGCGCCTTGACCCGATGGCTGCCGGGAACGACCATCACCCGCTTGACGGTGACCGTGCGGCCTTTCATCACCGCCGCAGCGGCGCGGAGGTCTTCGATACGCGAGTTGGTGCACGAGCCGATGAACACCGTGTCGACGGTGACGTCGCGCATGCGAGTACCGGGCTCGAGGCCCATGTATTCGAGCGCTCGGGCGACGGTCTCTTGCGTGGTGGAGTCGGCATACGACGCCGGATCGGGGATCGATCCATCGATCGACATCACCTGGCCGGGGTTGGTACCCCATGAGACCTGGGGGGTCAGCGAGGCGGCATCGAGCACGACCTCTTTGTCCCACGCGGCGTCGTCATCGGAGACGAGCGTCTGCCAGTAGGCGACGGCGGCGTCCCAGTCGGCACCCTTCGGGGCATGATCGCGACCGGCCAGATAGTCGAAGGTGACCTGGTCGGGAGCGACAAGCCCGGCCTTGGCGCCGGCCTCGATCGACATGTTGCAGAGCGTCATGCGGCCTTCCATCGACAGGCTGCGGATCGCCGAGCCGCGGTACTCGATGACATGGCCGATGCCGCCGCCGGTGCCGATATGGCCGATGATGGCCAAGATGACGTCTTTTGCCGTCACATCGGCCGGTAGCGAGCCATCGACGGTGACCGACATCCACTTCGGGCGGGCCTGGGGGAGGGTCTGGGTAGCGAGCACGTGCTCGACCTCGGAGGTTCCGATGCCGAACGCCAGGGCCCCGAAGGCGCCGTGGGTGGCGGTGTGCGAGTCGCCGCAGACGATCGTCATCCCCGGAAGGGTGCGGCCCTGCTCGGGCCCGATGACGTGGACGATGCCCTGGTCGGGGTCGCCCATCGGGAAGTTGGTCACCCCGAACTCGGCGGTGTTGGCGCGGAGTACCTCGATCTGACGGGCCGAGATCGGGTCGGCGATCGGCTGGTCGATGTCGGCCGTCGGAACGTTGTGGTCTTCGGTGGCGACGGTGAGGTCGGGCCGGCGGACCTTGCGTCCGCTCAGCCGGAGGCCGTCGAAGGCCTGCGGGCTGGTCACCTCGTGGACGAGGTGGAGGTCGATGTAGAGCAGGTCAGGCTCGCCGGATGCGGAGTGCACCACGTGGCGATCCCAAACCTTTTGGGGGAGGGTGGTCCCGGCCATCGGTATGGGCTCACTTTCTGGGGACAGGGGGTTCGTGAATGAGCGGATGCCAAGTGTACGCACCATGGCCTACTTGCCCTAGCCGGCTGTGGCGGGGTGTGAGAACGGGAGATGTTGCGTCGCTGATCGCGGTGGATCTAGGTCGAACGCCTCACCTTTCGCAGCGTCGAACATCACCATTTGTAGTTAATATCTTCGCCGAACCACTTCGAGTGTGTGGAAGTGTCGAATTGAAAGCCGGTGTCGTGAACGTCTCGTTTCGCCAGAAGATTCTACTTGCAGTGATGCCGGCGCTGATTGTGGTCGCTCTCCTGGTCGGAGTCCTGGTCCGAACGACGCTGCGGGATTCGCGGGTGGCTCAGGGGGATTTACGGGCGGCAAACACCGCCCGGGCGGCGATGTTGCTGCTCGACGAGGTCCACGGCGAGATGCGGGCGGCGATCGACGGGGCCGATGTCGCCGTCGGTCGGCCGGATTTCGGTACCCGGCGACAGCGGACCGACGAGTCCGCGGGCCGCCTGTTGGGACTGCTGACGCCCGCTTCGGCCACCGCCGAGATCGAACAGATCGAGCGGGTGATTGCCGAACATCTGGCGGCCGTTCGTCGCGCTGTCGACACCGACGGGGTGACCGATGTCGAATTGATTGCGGTCTACGACGCGCTCTCGAACGATCTCTCGACGCTGACCGCTGTGCTGGTTGGCTCGGCGAGGAGCACCCGGCTGAACGCTCGATCCAACGAGGTGATTGCCCTGCTTGGCTTTCGGGACAGCTTCCACCGCCGATTGGTCGAGGTGCAGCGGAATCTCAACGGGCAGCCCGTCGACGCGAAGACGGCTGGGTCGTACCGCGAGTCGACGGCCGCCGCCGAGCGGCAGCTGCTCCGGCTGATCGCTCTCGCCCGCCCCCGGACCGTCACTGCGCTCACGCAGATTCGGGATCGGGAACTCGCCGCGATCGATGCGGCCGGCGGCGTGTACGCGGCCGACGCGGAGGCAGAGCGTCGTGTGAGCCTCGACTCGGCGTCGTGGCTGGCGGTGGGGGATGACGCGTCCATTGCGCTGGGCCGACTCGAAGTAGGGCTCTTCGACGAGTTTCTGCTGTTGGCCGATGAGGTCGAAACGAATGCCCGTCGCCGCGCGGCGCTGTATGTGGGCCTTGGCCTTGCGGCATTCATCGCCGCGGCGCTCGCTGCCTACCTCGTCGGCAGGAACCTCGGCCGCCGATTGTCGACGGTTCGGAATGCCGCACGCGTGATCGCCACTGAACAATTGCCGATCATGCTGGAGGCCGAAAGTGGATCGTCGATTCAGACGATCTCCGAGGCGATGCCCCAGATTCCGGCGAGCGGCGGCGACGAGGTCGGGCAACTCGTCGGCGACTTCAACCGGGTATTGCGTCTCGCCGTCGAGACCTCGATCGAACACTCCCAACGGCATGCACAGGCCGTTCACTCGCAGCGGCAGGCGACGACGCTGACGAATCTGCTCGTCAACCTCGGTCGCCGGAATCAGGCGCTTATCGATCGTCAGCTGGAGGTCATCGATCAGCTCGAAGCCGAACAATCCGACTCACGCATGTTGGCCGGGCTCTTCCAGCTTGACCACATGATCACGCGCCAACGGCGAAGCGCCGAGAGCCTGCTGGTGTTGGCAGGCTCTCGCCGGACACGGGCTTGGACCGATTCGTTGCCGATCTCCCAGGTGTTGCGCGGGGCCGTTTCGGAGGTCGCCATGATGAGCCGCGTGGTGTTGGAGATCCGCCCGGGGGACGACATGATCGTGCTCGGGGCTCACGCAGTCGATCTCTCCCATCTGTTGGCCGAGCTGATCGAAAATGCCACTCTGTATTCGAGTCCCTCGACGACGGTGACCGTCCGAGCTCACCGCTCGGCGGAGTGCTATCGGGTCTTCATCGCCGATGCCGGGGTCGGTATGACAGGCGAGCAATTGGCGGTCGCCCACCGAAGCATGTCGTCGGACTTCGAGGTCGACGAGGTCAACGTCGGTCAGGTCGGGTTCCAGGTTGTGGGTCGCCTGGCGCAGGTGATCGGGGTCGGCGTGCGCTTGCACAACGATCCGGATGGCGGAATCGTTGCGGTGGTCGAGATGCCGCTCAGTCTTTTCGAACAGCTCGCCGAAGATCCCGAGCCTCGACGCACGCCTCGATTGGAGCCGGTCGGTGTCGGGGTGCAGATCGGTCGCGTCGAGTCGATCCTCCCGGCCGACTGGCCGGAAGCTCGCAGCGAGTGGGGCCGCGACGGGGCCCTCGAAAACCCGATCTGGTCGGACCGGCCATCACCCGGGTCTCCCGTCGACATCACGATGGCGGGGTTGACCGCGGTCGCGGTTGCGGCCGTCGCTGACGAGGTGCCGACGCGGACCTGGCAACCCCCGCTTCCCCGGCGCCAACCGCAAAGTGCCCCGTCGGGAGGTCTGGAAGACCCGAAGGAAACAGTCGATGCGTCGGAAACGGTCGACGCATCGTGCGACCGAGCGCGTCTACCCACGACGCGGACTCCCTCCGCCGACCGCCGGGGAGCATTGGAGCGACGACGCAGACTGGCGGGCTTCACCCAGGCCGTAGCTCGCGGACGCGATGGTGTCGACGTTCAGGGTGGGATGTCGAGCGCGTTTCATGATGACGCCGAGCACCTGCGGGCGATGCTCGATTCATTCGTCGGCGCTACCGGAGGAGCGATCGGAGCATTGGTGATGTCGTTCGACGGCCTGTTGACGGCGATGTCCTCGGGTCTGAAGCGCTCGGACGCCGACCAGCTCTCGGCCGCCGCCCTGGGGATCATCGGGCTCGCTCGCAGCGGAGTTCGCCGTTTGGGAGGCGTCGCCGTCAACCAGGTCATCGTTGAACTCGACCGCGGCTACATGTACTTCATGCCGTTGGACAACGGTAACGCCCTCGTCGTCGTGTCGACGCTCCGCAGCGATGTCGGTACCACCGGTTATGAGATGTCGGTGCTCGCCGATCGGTTCGACCAACTGCTCACCGACGACCGGATTCCCGGACTTCGTTCGTTCCTGACCGCAAGGTGATCAGTCGCGAGATGTCCAGTGCACGATTCGTCCGTCAGTTCGCGTTGACGGGAGGCCGAACGGTTTCGTTTGACGACTTCGCCCTCGAAACGATGGTGCTCGCCAACCCGGACATCGCGTCGTCCGAGGGGTTACCGGAGGAGCAGCGGGCGATCGTCGAGTTGGCGCGCGTCCCGCTATCGGTCGCCGAGATCGCCGCCCACCGACGACTCCATCTTGGGGTCGCCCGAGTCTTGATCGCCGATCTTGTGCAGGCCGCCTATCTTGCGGTGACATCGCATCGACCCGATTCCGATGGGCCCGACCCGCTGCTCTTGCAGCGGCTCATCGACGGGGTCCGTCTGCTCTGACCGCCTCTGCTCTGACCGTGCTCCACCGCACGGTGATTGCCTGATCTGGCTGGTTCGGGCACACATAGGTGGCATGACCGCTGCATCCACTCATGCATCCTTGGCCCGCTGGTTCGGGCAACAGCTCGCCGACTGGCTCCCGCATCCCGACACCGCTCGGCTGTATGGGCTGACGATCAACGACGACGCCCTCGTTCGCCAGGGTCGCGACGGCGCCGCTCGCTTCATCGCCATCGCCGATGGTGATCCGTACGAGCTACTGGCGGGCCCGGCCCCGCTCGTCGCCGACAACTACGACGCGCTTGCGCTCGTCGCCCTCGGCTGGGTGCATCGGCATCACTCGACGGGAAAGTCCCTCACCACCGTCGTGGTTGTCACGGTGATGAGCGATCAGGCCGATCCCGCCTACTACGTCTGGAATCCGGCGACGGGCGAGCGGGCCGAGGTTGGCGAAGCCGAGGGCGCGTTGGCCACCGCGGCGCCGACGCGTGGGCGGTTGAGCGGCCTGATTGGGTGAGGTTCGCCTAATCTCGACCTGCGGGCCGGAGTCGATCTGGGCCTGTATGAACGACCATGTACCGACATGCATCGAAAGGCCGAGCGTGACGACCACCGAAACCGCGATGACGACCAAGCAGCACGACGAGTGGGCCCGCGAGGTCAAGCGGCTCGCCCGTGAGCGCGACGCCGTCATCTTGGCGCACAACTATCAGCTGCCCGAGATTCAAGACATCGCCGATCATGTCGGCGATTCGTTGGCGCTGTCGCGTGTGGCGGCCACGGTTGAAGCCTCGACGATCATTTTCTGTGGGGTGCATTTCATGGCCGAGACGGCCAAGATCCTCAGCCCCGACAAGACGATCCTCATTCCCGATGAGAAGGCCGGCTGTTCGTTGGCCGACACGATCACCGCCCCCGAGTTGCGGGCGTGGAAGGCAGAACACCCCGGCGCCGTCGTCGTGTCGTACGTGAACACGACGGCCGCGGTGAAGGCCGAGACCGATATCTGTTGCACGTCATCGAACGCGGTCGATGTCGTCCGCTCGATCCCGTCCAACACGCCCGTGTTGTTCTGCCCCGACCAGTTTCTCGGCGCCCACGTTCAGCGTGAAACCGGGCGCGAGAACATGCACATCTGGATGGGGGAGTGCCACGTCCACGCCGGGATCAACGGCGCCGATCTGAAGGCCCGCGTCGAGGCCGAGCCCGACGCCGAGCTGTTCATCCACCCCGAATGCGGGTGCGCGACCAGCGCGTTGTACCTCGCCTCGGCCGGCGTGGTGCCGGCGGAGCGGACGAAGATCCTGTCGACCTCGGGCATGGTGACCGCCGCCCGGAACACCACGGCCGCCAAGGTGTTGGTGGCGACCGAAACCGGCATGCTGCACCAGCTGACCAGGGCGAATCCCCTCGTGATCTTCGAGCCGGTCAACCGGGCCGCCGTGTGCAAATACATGAAGATGATCACCCCGGCCAAGCTGCTGCGCTCCTTGCGCGAGGGTCGCGATGTGGTCGATGTGCCGCTCGACGTCGCCGAGCGGGCCCGGGCGTCGGTGGAGCGGATGATCGCCATCGGCACGCCCTCGAAGAAGGGCGAATGACCAGATGAGCGGCTTGCCGCGGGCGCTGGCGGCCCCCGCCGCAACGTGGGAACGTGACGTCGATGTGGTGATCCTCGGCTCCGGCGCTGCGGGTTTGGCGGCGTCGTTGGCGCTGCGGCCCGCCCGATCGGTGCTGATCGTCACAAAGGACACCCTCGATGCCGGCTCGACCGCGTGGGCCCAGGGTGGGCTCGCCGGAGTGCTCGACCCGGCGGACTCGCTCGAGAACCACGTCGCCGACACCCTCGCGGCGGGCGCAGGCCTCTGTGACGAGGGGGTCGTGCGGGCGTTGGTCGCCTCGGCACCCGACGCGATTCGTGAGTTGATGCGACTCGGCGCGGTGTTCGACCCGGGCACCGACGGCTCGCCGGCCCTCACCCGCGAGGGCGGGCATTCGCACAACCGCATCGTCCATGCCGGCGGTGACCAGAGTGGGGCCGAGGTGCAACGGACGCTCGATGAGGCGGCTGTCGCGGCGGGCGCCGAGGTGCTCGACCGGGCATTCGCCCTCGACCTGCTCGTCGGGACCGGTACCGATGGTCGGCCGGCCGCGGCCGGGGTACGCATCGCCCGCATCGATGCCGAGGGGCGTTGCCTGTCGATCGGCATCGTCCGGTGCGCGGCCGTGATCATCGCTACGGGCGGCTACGGGCAGGTGTTCGGATCGACGTCGAACCCGCCGGCCGTCACCGGCGATGGCCTGGCGTTGGCGCTGCGGATCGGGCTCGCGGCTCGGGATGTCGAATTCGTCCAGTTCCATCCGACCGTGCTGTGGCGAGGACCCGATGCCACCGGGCAGCAGGCATTGATCAGCGAAGCCGTGCGTGGCGAAGGCGCGATCCTGTTCGACGGTCTCGGCCGCCGGGTGATGAAGGGCGTCCATCCGCAAGAAGACCTGGCCCCGCGCGATGTGGTTGCCTCGCAGATCAGTCGGACGATGGCCGAGGCGCCAGGTGGCATCGGTGACCACGTCTTTCTCGACGCGACCCACATGGGCGAGCGCTTCTACGAGCGGTTCCCGACGATCACCGCGGCCTGTCGCAACGCCGGGATCGACCCGGCGGTCGACCGGATTCCGGTGGCCCCGGCGGCTCACTATGTCTGTGGGGGCATCGTCGCCGACCTCGACGGGCGCACCTCGATGACCGGGGTGTTCGCGGTCGGTGAGGTGGCCTGTACCGGACTCCACGGCGCCAACCGACTGGCGTCGAACTCGTTGACCGAGGGGGTCGTGGCCGGAACCAGGGTCGGCCGGGCGCTGACCGCCGCCGTGCCCGAACGTGTGGCGATCGAACCCGATGCGGTCAAGTCGGTCAACGGCCCGCTGCTCAATCCGGCCGAACGGGTCGATCTGCGCTCAGCGATGTCGCGCCACGTCGGGGTGCTGCGCACTCCGCAGGGGTTGCGCTCCGCGCTTGGTCAACTCGCCGCCCTCGGCGAGGCCACTACGACGGCGGTGACGGGGTCGAGGCGGGCGTGGGAGGCGACGAATATGCTCACCGTTGCCAGCGCGGTGGTTGCCGCCGCCCGGGCCCGTACCGAGAGCCGTGGATGCCATCGACGGACCGACTGGGCCGAACCCCGCGAGATGTGGCTCACTCACCTGACCATCTCGGTCGATATCCACGGCGAACTCGCCGTCGCCGGCATTCCCGAGGGGGCATGATGTTTCATCCGTTGTCGCAACCCACCCGCGACCGGCTGATCGCCGGTGGGCTCGACCCCGACGCGATTGCCGCACTGGTGCGGATGGCCGTCGCCGAGGATCTCGCCGGTGGCATCGACGTCACGTCGACGGCCACCGTTCCGGCCGATCAACGCTCGATCGGCGAGTTCACCTCGCGTGCTCCAGGCGTGCTGAGCGGTCTTGCCGTTGCCGCGGCGGTCATCGAGACCGTCTGCGGCGCCGGGGCGTCGGACTTCGAGTATCTGGCCGCCGACGGCGACCGGGTTCACGGCGGTCGTACTCCGGTCGCCCGGGTCACGGCCCCGACCCGATCGTTGCTCACCGCCGAGCGGACCGCTCTCAACCTGTTGTGCCACATGTCGGGGGTCGCCACGATCACCGGTCGATGGGCTGACGCCCTGGCCGGAACTTCGGCGCGGGTGCGCGACACCCGCAAGACCCTGCCGGGCCTCAGGGCGCTGCAGAAGTACGCCGTGCGCTGCGGCGGGGGCGTCAACCACCGCATGGCGTTGTCCGACGCCGCGTTGGTGAAAGACAACCACGTCCTCGCCGCCGGCGGCGTGCGGGAAGCATTCGATCTGGTCAGGGGATTGAACGGGCAGATTCCCGTGGAGATCGAGGTCGACTCGTTGGAAGGCCTACGCGAAGCACTCGATGCCGGAGCCGATGTCATCTTGCTCGACAACTTCGTACCCGCCCAGATGCGCGAGGCCGTCGCCATCCGCAATGCGCTGGCCCCGACGGTGACGTTGGAAGCCTCCGGAGGTCTGACGTTGGAGGACGCCCGCGAGGTCGGCGAGACCGGGGTGGACTTCATCGCCGTGGGCGAGTTGACGCACTCGGTTCGGGTGCTCGACCTCGGCCTCGACTTGCGCGAGATCGTCGCGTCGTAGCCCGGCCTATTCGGTCGTGCGCTTGCGGTACTGGCGCAACGCGATCGCCGCAGAGAACACCAGCAGGGCGACGCTGTAGAGCCACGATGCGGCCACCGGGTGGTCCATCGGCCACATATGTTTGGTCACCGGTGCGACCGGATTGCCGAACAGGGTGCGCACCGCGGCGACCAGCACGCTGATCGGGTTGACCGAGGCAATCCATTGCAACACGTTCGGGAGTGAGTCGATCGGCACGAACGCGTTCGAGAGGAACGTGATGGGGAACACGATGATGAACCCGATCCCCATTACCGCGTCAGGTGAGCGTACGAGGATGCCCAGCCACAACCCGATCCAGATCATCGCCGATGAGAAAACGGCAAGGAGCAGAAAGCCCTCGAACAGCTTTGCCACGCCCGCATGCGCCCGCCAGCCGATCAGCAGGCCCGTGAGCAGGATGATCGCAACGGTGAGAATGGCTCCGAGGAGTTCGGCGAAGTAGTGCCCGAGCAGGTACGCGGCTCGGCGGGAGGGCAGCGAACGAAATCGGTCGATCACGCCCTCCTGCAGGTCGGTGGCGATCGACATCGCCGGCCCCATCATCGCGAAGGCAATCGTCTGGATGAGGATGCCGCCGATCAGATATTCGCGATAGCCCCGTCCGTCGACCTTGATCGCCCCGCCGAAGACGAAGGCGAACAGCATGGTGAACATCAGCGGTTGGACGGTGACGTTGGTCAGTTTCTCGGGGACCTGGCGGATGTGCTCCAGGTTGCGGCGGGCGTAGATCGCCGCTTCGGTCATCATCGAGTTGTTCACGACAGTACCTCCTCGGTCGGGCGGCTGGTACTGGTCAACGTGAGAAAGACGTCGTCGAGGGTCGCCTCTCGGCGGGTGACATCGAGGGCGTCGATGCCGGCGTCGTCGAGGGCGCGCACGACGTCGATCGCTCGCACCCCGGGCTTGACCGGCGCGGTGACGACCATCTGCTCCTCATCGATCGTCGGCTCGCTGTCGGCAAAGGGTGCGAGCGCGACGACCGCCGCGGCGAGTTGCCCGGCGTCGGCCAGTTTGATGTCGAAGCGATCGTCACCGATTCGCGCCTTGAGTTCGCTGGGGGAGCCGTGGGCGACGCTTTGCCCGTGATCGAGCACGACGATGTCGTCGGCCATCCGGTCGGCCTCCTCCAGATACTGGGTCGTCAAAATGATCGTGGTGCCGTCGCGCACCAAGTCGGTGAGCATCTGCCACAGATCGCCGCGGCTGCGCGGGTCGAGGCCGGTGGTCGGCTCGTCGAGGAAGAGCACCTCGGGGTCGCCCATCAGGCTGGCGGCGAGGTCGAGCCGGCGTCTCATCCCGCCCGAATACGTCTTGACCAGGGCACCGGCGAACTCGGCCAGATCGAGCTGTTCGAGCAGCTCACCACCCTTCTGCCGGGCGGCCGACTTCGACATTCCGTGGAGGCGCCCGATGATTTCGAGGTTCAAGCGGGCGCTCATCAATCCATCGACAGTTGCCTGCTGGGCGGCGACGCCGATGCGGCCCCGCACGGCGGCGGCCTGTTTCACCACGTCGAGCCCGGCGACGGTGGCGGTTCCTTCGGTCGGCTGGCTGAGGGTGGTGAGGATGCGGATTGCCGTGGTCTTGCCGGCCCCGTTGTGGCCGAGCAGGCCAAGTACCGTGCCCGGCTCGACGCGCAGATCGAGGTTGCGTAGCGCCCACAGATCACCGAACCGCTTGCCGAGGCCGTTGGCGGTCACGCCGCCGTCGTGGCCGTTGGCCCGGGTCGTCACCTGCCGTACTTGTTGTTCGTACATAGTACGACGAACGTTAGCAGTACACTGTACGTATGGCAAGGGACAAACAACGGAACCAACCCCCCTCGCCGTCGGCCGACGCTGTGCGCCAGTTCGCCATTGATGCCGCGACCGAGAAGATCACCGAAAAAGTCAACGCGGCGGCCGCCAAACAATCGGCCAAGATCGTGGCCGCGGCCACCAAGCACGTCGCAGCCCTCGATCGTCTGGCCGCCCATCTCGACACCCTCGACGTGTGGACCAGATCGTCACCCGGTAGCCGCAAGCCCCGCTTCACCCGTGACGACATCGCCGCCGCGGCGATCAAGATCGCCGATGCCGAGGGCTTCGACGCCGTCTCGATGCGTCGCCTTGCCCTCGAGCTCGATGCCGGGACGATGACGCTGTATCACTACGTACGCACCAAGGATGAGCTGCTCACACTCGTCGTCGACGCGTTCCTCGGTGAGGTGGTGGTTCCTGCCGGGGTCGAGTTGCCTGGTGACTGGCGAGAGGCGATCACGATCATCGCCACCCGATCACGCGATGCCCTGCGGCGCCACCCGTGGATCCTCGACATCGCCGACGACCCCAGTATCGGACCGAACGCCATGCGCCATTTCGATCAGTCCTGGCAGGCGGTGGCGTCGCTGAGTGCCGATCTCGAAACCAAACTCGACCTGATCACCGCCGTCGACGAGTACGTGTTCGGGTTCTGCATGCTCGAACGCAATAACTCCTCGGGCGGCGGTGACGATGCCGAGATGATCGACTACATCAACTCGCTGCTGAACAGCGACCACTACCCCGCCCTCGGCGCGCTCGTGGCTGACGTGGGGCTCGACCACGTGTGGTCCCTGATCCACACCCACGCCCGCGGCACGCGCCGTTTCGACCGCAACCTTGCTCGGTTGCTCGATGGCTTTGCGCTGGTCGCTCGTTCCTGACGTTCAGCGCGAGTTCGCGCTCAGACTCGGCCGGCGTGCACGACTCCTCGGCTGTCGGGAAGGGCCGCCACCGCTGCCCCTTCGGCGGTCAGCAGGTCGATGAGCGCTGGGTCGCTGGTGGCGAGCCGCGCCGACCGATCGATGGCGAGTGCTGCGGCGAAGCAATCGGGCACGCTGACGGCGCGGCTGGTGCGGTGGTAGTGAGTCCGCGCGGAATTGTGCGGCGCTCAATGCCAGGTCGGGATCGACTCCCGAGATCGTGCAGCCCGTTTCGACAACGTCAGCCGTCAGCGTCTCGACGTCGATGCCGTAGACGCGGCATCAGCCGGTCGGCGGTTTCGGCGAAGTTGACGGCTGAGATGACGACTTGCTCGCCGCTCAGTAGGAGCTCCTGAACCATCGGCGCGGCGGGTTCGTCGGCAAGGTAAGCCTCCAGCGCGTATGCGTCGAGAACGATCATCGCAGGTCAGCGACCAGCCCGGGCAAGTCGTCGTTCCTCATCGGTGTTGATACCGAGCCCGCCGTACTTTCCTCGGAGTCGTTCAACTGCCTCGGAGTCGAAGGGTCGAACGATGAGTCCGCTGGGGGTATCGATGACGATCACCCGATCGGTTTTCCAGCGATGGCGCACCTCGGCCGGCAGTGAGATCTGCCCGTTCTTCGTCACTCGCATGACGGTTCCGACTGCCATGCCATCATCATATCAAATAGCCACTTCGTATGATGAGACGGAGCTGTTCGACTCAACTCTCGGGGTGGTCGATGACGCAACCCTGAGCCCTGGGCTGCGGCGGTCAATACCACGTCGACGGTGCTGGTCACGACTACCACGGGGTCGGGCTGTCATCCGTCGTATGTAGGAGCGTGTTTGCGAACCGACATCGGCGACTACGACTGCTTGGACAAGCGCGGCCAACCTGGCTCGGGAAACGGTCCCAACTACATCGGCCGGGTCCGAGTCGTCGCCTTTGACGAGTTCGGGTTGGACGACAACGGTGACGGCTGGGGCTGCGATGCGGCCCCACCGGCTTCTAGCGGACTATCCGCCGGCCTTGGCGGTGGTCCAGGCGGTCTCGCGTTCGCCCATGGGGGTCGATGGAGGAGCACTGATCATCGGCCAGATCTCCTCGGAGATCCGTCGGTAGTTTCCTGTTGCTCGGAGTTGTCCCATCAGGGCGTAGAGCCCGAGGTTGATCCGCTGGATGAACACGAATGCCCGGGGCACGGTGGCGTACTGGGCGATCGGCGAGGTGCGGTCGAACGTGTGGCGCACGATCGCCGAGGAGTACTCGGGGGTCCAGGTCATCGTCTGGCTCACTCGCACCGGCTCGTAGAAACGCGAGAAGTACCTGCCGACCTCGTCGGTGTCGACGGGGGCGTTGGGCGCGAGCATGCCCGCCGACTCGACGACTTGGCGGTACCGGGCCAGATCGGGATGAATCACCGCACAGGTGATCAACTCCTCGAACGTCGCCATCTCCTCGGGAGTGAAGTACTTGACCAGGCCGAAGTCGAGGAACGTCACCGCCCACCACCGTGGAACAGATAGTTGCCCGGGTGCGGGTCGCCGTTGAACGCTCGGAAGCGATAGAGGCTGCGGAACACGAAGCGGTAGATCGACTCGGCGGCGAGGTCGCGCTCCTCGGTCGACCACGTCATCAGCTCGTCCCACTTCGAGCCGCTGACCAGCTCCGATGTGAGCACTCGAGCGCTCGACAGGGGAGCGATCACCTCGGGAACGTGGAAGTACGGGTGGCCCCGGTAGTAGTCGGCGAATGCCTGCTGGTTGCGGGCTTCGAGCTCGTAGTCGAGTTCGTCGACAATCCGCTCCCGGATCTCGGCGACCATCTCGGCCGGGTCGAGCCCGGAAAAGCCCTGCTTCAGAATGGTGCCGAGGAGGTCGGCCGTCCCGAGATCAGCCTCGATCGCCTCGGCGACGCCGGGGTACTGCACCTTGACGGCCACGGCCTGTTCGACACCGGTCCCGGGGTTGCGCCACAGCGCTCGGTGGACCTGGCCGATCGATGCGGAGGCGATCGGCGTCGGGTCCCACTCGACGAATAGCTTCTCCGGCGGTGAGCCGAGCTGCTCCTCAATGACCTGCGCGGCGAGCGCCGCCGACATCGGCGGAGCATTCGACTGCAGTTGAGCGAGCGCCGCCCGCATTGGTTCGGGGAGACCTTCGTCGAGGTAGCTGGCCATCTGGCCGAGCTTCATCAACGCCCCTTTCATCTGGCCAAGCCGCTCGGCGACCGCCTCGGCGGTCTTCAACTCACGCTCGTGATCGAGATGCTCACGCTTGTCTGCCGAGGCGAACACCTTGCGCGCCGCGGTCGATGCGTAGGTCGCCCCGACCGATGCCCCGAGCCGGGCCACCTGCACATTTCTCGCCGTTCGCGACCGGGCCAGGAGCGCATGGCCGTTGCCGTTGTCCCGTTGCCGACGCCATCTGACCGTTGCCGCGGCGATTGCCGCCAGGAGGGCTCCAGGGAGCAGTAACCGCCGCAGTTTCATCGTCGCCAGTATGCCGACGGGTGGCCGCGTGAAACATTTCCCAGCCCAGAAACCGTCAGGTCGCCCGAATCATGTCGAATCCGGGCCTCTGGGCGTTTCTGGGCAGGATCGCCTCAAACCCACGGACTCGGTCCGGCTCGAGCAGCACGTAGGCATCGGCGACCAGTTCAGCGGCGAGCTGAGCGGATGGGGTGGGAATGTCTTCCGGGTATCGACCAGCGACCGCCCACGGCGTGAGTCGAATCAGCGACTCGCGGTCGATGCGCGTTGCCGCTGTATCTGGAATCAGCTGGAAAAGCCGCTCGAGGGAATGGCTGCGGGGAAACTCGATCGACGACTGCACCAAGATCGCCTTGAGCGCTTTCTCGGCAGCTTGCTGGGCATGGAAGCACACTGCCCATCGAGCGACGAGCGGGTTGTCGAGGAGAACGGTGGCCGCGCCGAGGTCCTCGGCCGCTTTGGTCAACCAGCGTTCGACGAGATCCGATGCAGCTTCGTTGGCGGAGTCAGTCACGCCGAAAGACCACGCGGCCGTACATAGCGGCCGCCCGCTCCATCGTTCCCACGATTCTGCGCCGAGATGTCATCCGCTCGACACTTGTGAAGACGGCGTCGAAGGGCGGTGACACCGTCACAGCTCGGCTAGCTCGCATCTTGAGCTCGATCGTGTTGTCGGGTGAGTACACGTCGAGCACGATCAGCAGGTCGATGTCGCTGTCCCCGGTGTCGTCGCCGCATGCGACTGAACCAAACAGCCAAACCTCTATCGGGTCAAACTCCGCGACGATCTCCGCTACGAGGTCGTCGACCCATTCGCGAGGTAGCCGCCCCCCCAGACCGCGCGTCCTTCCCGGACGCTCCAGGTCACGGCGTTCGGCGGCATGCAACGACCTTAGCTCCCTGCTCGGTCGTTCTCGGATGAAATCTCCGTGACTGCGGAACGCGAGTTCGACCGGTCCAGGGTTGAGCGGATGGCGCGTAGAAGCAAGGGGACGTAGTCGTCGGCGAGGGCCACGACCGTGTCGTGGTCGCCGTCGATGCGGTACGCCTCGGCTCCGGGGATCAACAGGAACAGGGCGATCTGGCGGCGGGTGGGCACGATCCGGTCGTTCATGGTGATCACCACCGAGGTCGGCGTGGTGATCGCCGGCAGCCAGTCCCGCGACACGAACGCGCCAATCGCCTGCCCGGCCTCGAGGACCGCGCGCCAGTCGTGTTGGCTGACTTCGTGGATCGCCCAGGGTTCCCACTGGCGGGCCTTGCGCTGCAGATACACCTGGTCGGTGATCCGCTCCCGCAGTTGGGCCGGCGTGATCCGGGCGACCGCAGCTAACCCGGCCATCGTGATGAACGGCAGTTTCGTGCGGCTGTTGGTCGTGAACCAACCGGCGGTCGAGCACAGCACCAGGCCATCGAGGCGGTCGGCGTGGTCGCGGGCCAACAATTGGGCGACGGTTCCCCCCATCGAGTACCCAACGGCGACGAACCGCTCGATCCCCAGCGCATCGGCGACGGCAATCGCATCGTCGGCACAGTCCGCCAATCGAAACCGTCGCTTGCTGCGGATTCCCCGGCCGTGGCCGCGATGGTCGAGGGCGACGACGTGGAAGAACTGCCCGAGGATGTGGTAGCAGGTGAACCAGTTGAGGTCGGCGGTCGCCGTCCACCCGTGGAGGAGCATCAGCGTTGGTGCGCCTGGCGGACCCGGAACTCTCGAATGAACGTCGTGCCGCGGTCGCCCAACGACAGCTCCCGGCCAGGAGGAAGCTCGGGAGCTTGGATCTCGCCGCGCGGATCAGTCACAGATCAGCCACAGGATCAGTCATGAGCGACGACGTGGGTTCAGGCGACTTCGACGTTCTTCACGGTCACGCGCAGTTCGGCCCCGGTAGGAGCCGTATACGACACGACATCGCCGGCGCGGGCTCCGACGAGTGCCTCGCCGAGTGGTGACTTTGGTGAGACAACCTCGACGCCGTCGCCGCGCTGCTCCACCGAGTCGAGTAGGTACCGCTCGGCCATATCGTCGTCGTCGCCTTCGTAGACGATCGTGACGATCGAGCCCACCGAGACCACCCCGGCCTCGCCGCCTTCAATGATCTCGGCGTTCTCGATGATCGATTCGAGTTGGCGGATGCGGCCTTCCATATGACCCTGTTGGTCCTTGGCCGCCTGGTAGTCGCCGTTCTCGGACAGGTCACCCATTTCCCGGGCGCGCTGGATGATCTCGGAGAGTTCGATGCGGCCGCGCGTTGTCAGGTCGTGGTGCTCTGCTGCCAAACGGTCATACGCGCTGCGAGACAGTTGCTGTAACTGAGCCATAGGAATGCAAAGCTACCCTCGGTCCGCCGTCCCATCGCGCCGCGATTCCTTGCGAACGCTGTCGGTGGTGGAGAATCACGAACAGTTCATCGGCCTCACCTGGGCCTTCAGCAAGGAGACAACGACATATGGCGCATCGCATCGCGGTCATCGGTGGCGACGGAATCGGCCCCGAGGTCACAGCTGAGGCGATCAAGGTGGTGCGAGCCGCCGGTGTCGACATCGAGACCACCGACTTCGATCTCGGTGGTGCCCGCTATCTGCGCGATGGAGAGATCTTGTCGGACGCGACGCTTGATGAGCTTCGTGGCTACGACGCGATTTTGCTGGGTGCCGTTGGAACCCCCGAGGTGCCGCCGGGCGTCATCGAGCGCGGGTTGCTGCTCAAGATGCGCTTCGAGCTTGATCTGTACATCAATCAGCGCCCGTTCGTCGGCACGGCCCCCGGTCATACGACGCCCCACGAGTTCATCGTGATCCGCGAGAACACCGAGGGCCCGTACGTTGGCGAGGGTGGCGTGCTCCGCAAGGGCACGGTCCACGAGGTCGCCACTCAGGGATCGGTGAACACGTGGAGGGGTGTCGAGCGGGCCTGTCGTTACGCCTTCGAACTGGCCGCGTCGCGCCCGGCGAAACACCTCACCCTCGTCCACAAGACGAATGTGCTGACCTTCGCCGGTGACCTGTGGCAGCGCGGCTTCAACGCGGTCGCGGCCGACTTCCCCGAGGTCGCCACGGCGTACAACCACGTCGACGCGGCGTGCATCTATTTCGTGCAGGACCCTCATCGCTACGACGTGGTCGTCACCGACAACCTGTTCGGCGACATTCTCACCGACCTCGGTGGCGCGGTGTCTGGTGGCATCGGCCTGGCGTCGAGTGCCAACCTGAATCCGGCCCGCACCAGTCCGTCGATGTTCGAGCCCGTCCACGGTTCGGCTCCAGACATCGTCGGCACCGGCAAGGCCAACCCGACGGCCGCAATCCTCAGCGCCGCGTTGATGCTCGACTTCCTCGGCGAGGGTGCCGCTGCCGATCGCATCCGTGCGGCCTGCGCCGATGGAGGAGCGGGGAGCACGACCGAGATCGCCGATCAGATCGTCGCCCGCCTCGCATAACTCCTGTCAGGTTGAGAAACGGCAATGGCCGCCCCACCGGAGTGGGGCGGCCATTTTCGGTGTGCCGTTCATGCGGCACGTGCCTGAAACCAGGGTCGGTCAAGCTCAGAGCTTGCCGCAGTCCTTACCAGCGTTGAAGCAGTTGGCCACGAGCTTCTCGAGGGCCGGTTGGTTCCACGCATTCCAGAAGTCGGCGTGAATGGTGTTCACGTCGCCGGATGCCAGGGTGATCTTGCCGGTCGTCACGCCAACGATGTATTCGTTGCGGATCGTCAAGCGGGGGATGATGACCGGGTGCGATGCGGGGCAGCTGCCACCCGACGAGTACGCCACGTGGCTCTGGTGGTTGGCGCTATCGAGATTGACGCCGTCCCAGCAGTTGGGAAAGTGGATGTGGACCGTGATCATGCCGCGGGGGCACTTGGCCGGCGGTGCGGTCAGCTTCGTCGAGATCGAGTTGTCGCTGCAACCCCACCAGATGTTGCGTCCGACCTGCGGGTTTTCCTTCAGGCTCTTGGCCGCAGGGTTACCGGAGATCATGCGCAGTCCGGCCGGGAAGGCATGCAGCTTCTTGCCGGTGGGGTTGCGGTAGTACATCGTCTGGCGGCTCGACACGCCGGTGGGCCCCTTCGGACCGTGCGTCGGCTCGACCGCGGTGCCGTTGTTGTAGAGCGTCGGCGTCCAGTAGGGCGACTTGTCGTCCTTGTTGGTGCACGTAGTGCCCCCGGCGAGCAGCTTGGCGGTGGTCGACGTCGAGTTGGTCGTCGTGCTGCCCATGAAGCTGTGCTGATGGCTGGCACCCGCGCGGCCGAAGAAGACGATCGGGTCGTCTTTGGAGGAATGGCTGATGGGGCAGGCGAGCTGCCAACCGGCCGAGGAGCTACCGCCGACTTTCGAGGTGTCGCCGGCGGTGACCTTCGGCGACACGACCAGGGACTCGGGGTTTGCGGTGGCCGCTTGGCCGACGGCCGGGGCGACGGTGTCGGCCGGGTGCGCGTGAACCGTGGTCGCAGGTGCCGCCGTCGTTGGCGAGGCCGGTGGGTTGGTGGCCGCCGGGGGCAGAGTCGTCGGAGCCGGGGGCTGAGTCGGAGCGACTGGAGGTTTCGTCGTGACGACCGGGGGTTTCGTGGTGGTCGTCGACTCCTCGTCCTCCTCCTCGTCGTCATCGTCGTCATCTGCCGACGATCGAGACCCGGCGGCATCCTTGGTCAACGGTCCAGCCGTTGCCGAACTCGCTCCCCAGGTGATTCCTGCTGTGCATAACCCGAGGGCAATCGCCACGGCGAGAGCCACTTTGCTCGTGGATTTCCGACCCTGAGGGTCGCTGGAAGTTGATGAAGCTTTCACGCCGCATCCGCCTTTCTTTCCGCCACCCGCTTTCCGTCGTCACCTATTATTACAATTTAGTTACAGTAAAGCAACTGTTTTCGTAATGATTTTGTAACAATCTGCGAATGGGCAGTTCAAGGCCCGGAAGGACACGCCCGTCGGGGCGCGAAGGTTTGCCCGATGACGAACGGTGGTGATCGACGGTCGGCGTCGCCGACCGGACGCGCTCAGCGATTGCGAAACTTGCCGCAGTCCGTGCTGGCGTTGATGCAGTTGACGATCAGTCCATCGAGGGTTGCCTGGTCCCACGTGTTCCAGAAGTCGCCATGGATCGTGTGGGGCGCCCCGGACGCCAGCGTGATGTCGCCGGTGGTCGATCCGACGACCCACTCCAGCCTGATCGTGACCTCGGGAATCAACACCGGGTGCGACGTGGGGCATCGCCCCTGCGTCGACCAGGCCATGTGGCTGATGTGGTCAGGGCTGTCGAGGTCGCGGCCGTTCCAGCAATCGGGGAAGTGGATGTGGACGGTGATGATGCCTTCGGGGCACGACGGAGGGGGCGCAGTCGGCTTGCCCGGGTTGGAGTTGTCGCTGCAACCCCACCAGATGTCGTGGCCGAGGCGGGGGTTCTCCGCCACGCTCGTGGCCTTGGAGTTGCCCGAAATCATGCGGAGCCCGGCCGGAATCGACTGCGTCGCCTTCCCGGTCGGGCTGCGGTAGTAGATGTTCTGTGACGACGTTGCCCCACGTAGACCGGGTTGTTTGTCGACCGGATGAATGACCACACCGTTCTGCGACAGGGTGGGCACCCAGTACCCGGCGGTGTCGCCGGCGATACCGCAGGTCGTTCGGGCACCGCGCATCGAGTCGATCGTCGACGACGCCTTGGTGTCGGTCGAGCCCATGAACTCATGCGAGTGACTCATCCCCGGCTGATTGGGGAAGATGATCGGATCGTCGGGCAGGGTGTGGCTATAGGGGCAGTTGACGATCCACTGGCCCGTTCCGGGGCCGTTACTCGCCGGAATGGTGATCGCCGGTGGGGTGCGGGTCGCCCGTTCGGTAGCCGTGGCGGCCTGCGTCAGGGTCTCGACGTTCGCTCCGACGGCCTGCACGGTGGGCGGCGCCGGGCTTGAACCGGCGGCGAGAGCGGCCGCAATCGCTCCGGCAGCCAGTGCGGCTAGCGAGATGTGCATCGCTCGCCGGGTGGCCCGTGTCGGACAGCTCTGTCGTACCTCGGTCATGGAACTCATGTCGCCATCTCCTCAGCGGCGGGATGCACGCCACATCTCGTCCGCCATCGACAAGATTACCGTTCTGTGACGGCTGAGTTACGTCTGTGACGGCTGAGTTGCGACTGCCCTACGGCGTCGTCGGTGACAATCCAGGCTGATGCGGGCGATCGGGATCGACGTTCCCAAAGGCTTGACGGGGGAGCTAACCTGGCGACCGTGAGTTCTGCTCCTGCTGTCGAGATCATCATTTGCTAGCGCACGTGGATTTCCACGTGCGCGTACGGGCCGCCCTCAGGGGCGGCTCTTTCATTTCTCGAACCAGGTGGGGTGATCCCACGACACACACGCACCACCCAACGGAGTACCCGCCATGACCCGCCAACGAGTCGAGATCTTCGACACCACACTGCGCGACGGCCTTCAGGTAGAAGGCGTCTCGGCAACGGTGGATGACAAGCTGCGCATTGCCGAGCAGCTCGACACGCTGGGGATCATGTGGATTGAGGGCGGCTGGCCCGGCGCCAACCCCAAGGACATCGAGTTCTTCCAGCGCGCGGCTACCGAGCTCAAGTTGGAGACATCGACCCTGGTGGCGTTCGGTTCGACCCGGCGCCCCAAGGGAAAGGTCGACGACGACGCGACGTTGCGCAACCTGATCGAGGCGGGTACCGAGGCCGTCTGCATCGTGGCCAAGAGCTGGGACTATCACGTGCTCAACGCCCTGAACACCACCCTCGATGAGGGTGAGGCGATGATCGCCGATTCGGTCGAGTTCCTCCGCGGCCACGGTCGCCAGGTGATGGTCGACGCCGAGCACTTTTCGACGGCTACAAACGGAACCCCGAGTTCGCCATGCGCGCCCTCGAAGCCGCCGTCGTCAAGGGCGCCTCGCACCTGGTGCTGTGCGACACCAACGGCGGATCGCTGCCCCACGAGGTCGGCGCGATCGTCGCCACGGTCAAGGCCCACTTCAAAGACGACGTGACGCTGGCAATCCACTGCCACGACGACACGGGTTGTGCGGTCGCCAACGCGATGGCTGCGGTGCAATCGGGGGTGCGTCAGGTGCAGGGGTGCATCAACGGCCTCGGCGAGCGCACGGGCAACACCAACCTGACGACGGTGATCCCGAACCTACAGCTCAAGATGGGTTTCGACGTGCTTCCCGAGGGCCGTATCGAGCGGCTGACGGCCGTCAGCCACCACATCGCCGAGGTGCTGAACCGGCCGCTCAATCCGCAGGCTCCGTATGTCGGGGCGAGCGCGTTCGCTCACAAGGCCGGGCTCCACGTCGAGCGCGATCGTGCGGGCCAAGGACGCCTATGAGCACGTCGACCCCGAACTGGTCGGCAACGGCACCCGGTTCGTCGTCTCGGAGATGGCCGGGCGGGCGACGATCAAGATCAAGGCCGACGAACTCGGTCTCGAGATGGACGGCTCGGTGATCAACACCGTGATCGACGAACTGAAGCGTCTGGAGCACGAGGGCTACCACTTCGAAGCGGCCGACGCCTCGCTCGAACTGTTGATGCGCAAGGCGTCGGGTTGGAGCCCTGATCAGTTCAGCGTCGAGTCGATGCGGGTGATCACCGACGAGCTCCCGAGCGGCGCGTTCACCACCGAGGCGACCGTCAAGGTGTGGGTGGGCGAGGAGCGCTACGTCCACACGGCCGAGGGCAATGGCCCGGTCAACGCAATCGACAAGGCACTGCGTTCCGCGCTGGTCAACCGATTCCCGCAGATCGAGCACATCCACCTCACCGACTACAAGGTGCGCATCCTCGACGGGGCGACGGCCACCGGCGCCGTCACTCGCGTATTGATCGATGCGACGAATGGTCAGCGCAGTTGGACCACGATCGGCGTCTCGGCCAACATCATCGAAGCGTCGTGGCAAGCGCTCAGCGACTCGCTGATCTACGGCCTGCTCCATGCCTAACGGCGGCGTCGCTACCGGGTACCCAATACGGCGGCGACGAGTACGAGCACCAACGTGATCAGCCCGATGGCGAGGAGTAGCGAGGCGATGATTCCGGTGATGAATCCCGCCTGAGCCAGCCCCCGGCCGCCGTATTGGCCGCCCGAGGCGTCGATCTCGCGCAGGGTGCGGCGTCCCATCACCCAGGCGATCGGACCGCAGACCTGGCAGACGGTCAACCCGACGATCCCGAGGACCAGCACCGTCACCGCCTGCGGGTGGTTCGCCGGTGGGCCCGAGTAACCGCCAAAGCCACCTCCGAATCCACCTCCGGGTGGCGGCGGCACGGCCCCGGGGGGAGGCGGAACGTGGCCCGGCGGGGGAGGCGGTATCGAACTCATCTCGGCGATGGTAGGGGATCGGGCTGATCGTCGCTGGTTACCCGTCGACGGACCGCGACCGGCGCAGGTCGAGCCGGTACATTTGGCGTCGTTATGGCTGCACCCCCCTTTGTCCCGACGGACTCCACCGCGTCGGTTCGTTTCTACGCTTCCCCCGACCATGTTCCGGTGTCGTGGTCGCCCGGTCGCCCCGGTGAACTTGTCGGACGCCAGCCCCAAGGGGTCCGCCTCGGCTTCCAGGGGCCCGATCAGGGCTACGCGATCGGCCTGGCCCGCCGGTTCGCCGCGCAGATCAAATTGCAGCTTGGTGAGCGTCGCGACGACGTCATCCAGGGGCTGCTCGGCGTCGCGCTACGGCGGGCGTCGATGTTCGGACGGGCGCCGGTGATCCACGACCTGAAGGTCGCCGCCCTTGCCTGGGGATTTCTCCACGCCGAGCCGCCGACCGAGTTGGTGGCGCTGCGTCGGCGGATGTTCGAGGGCGTGGGCAACGTCCACCACTACGCCGAGGCCCGCGCCATCGTCGACCAACTCCCCGACGACACCCTGCGGATGACACCCCAGCAGGTCGAGGCGGCCTTCCCACAGCGGTGGAAAGAGCTGCTCGGGCTCTGATCGCCGGCGGACCGAACGAGTCATCGTGGGTGGGCTACGAACAGCCGCTACTTTCGTGGCCGTGAGCGAAGCGACGTACGACATTGTGGTGATCGGCGGCGGCATCGCCGGCGTCTCGGTGACCTACGAGTTGACCAACACGGGCTGCAAGGTCTTGCTGGTCGAGCGTGAGAGCCAATTGGCATACCACACCACCGGCAGGTCGGCCGCGCTGTTCCTCGAGAGCTACGGGCCGCCGATCGTGCGCGGGCTGTTGTCGGCGAGTCGGGCGTTTCTCGAGGCCGCACCAACCGTGCTTGATACCTCCGAAATCCTCATCCCACGGTTGTCGCTGTTCGTCGCCGAACCCGACGATGTGCAGATCGTTGCCGACATGGTGGCGGCGACCCCGCTGGTCGAGGACGTCGGAGTCGACGGTGCGGTCGAGATCTGCCCGCAGCTGCGCCCCGAGGTGTTCGCCGCCGCGTGTCTGGAACGGGCGGCGTGCAGCATTGACGTGATGTCGCTGCACCAAGGCTGGGTTCGTGGGGCGATCGCCGCCGGGGCCGAGATCGAGAAGTGGTACGACGTGGTCGCCATCGACCGCCGTCACGGTGGGTTCGACGTCACCTCCGACTCGGGGCGCACCGTTTCGGCCGGTCAGGTGGTGCTGGCCGCCGGCGCGTGGACCGACGTGCTCGGGGCCCGTGCGGGAGCCCGTCCGTTGGGATTGCAACCCAAGCGACGCACGATGGCGGTCTGCCCGACAAACGTCGCCGTCGAGCCGTTCGGCGCCCATGTCTCAGATGTCGCGGAGAAGTACTACTGGCAGCCCGAGGGCCCCAACATCCAGTGTTCGCCCGCCGACGAGCACCCGAGCGAGCCGTGCGACGCCCGCCCTGAGGAGCTCGATATCGCGTACGTGATGGAGGAGGTCAATCGCACGACCACCTTCAACCTGCGGTCGCTGAAGGCCTCGTGGGCCGGCTTGCGAACTTTCGCCCCCGATCGCACCCCGGTGTGCGGTGCCGACCCCGAGGTCGATGGCCTGTGGTGGCTGTGCGGCCAGGGCGGGTGGGGTATCGAGACCTCTCCGGCGATGGCCATGTCGATGAGCGGCCTGATCACCGAGGGTCGGTTCCCTGACAACGTGGTGGCCCGCGGGGTCACCGAGAACATGCTCAGCCCGGCCCGCCTGCGCGCCTGACCGGCGGCCGCCTGGCGTTCAGGCCCGGCGGCGTAGTCGCCGAGCGAGTCGAGCGGTGCGGGGATACCGATCGTTCGCCGGTTGCGTGACCGGGCCATGGGCGGCCGCCGCCTCCAACTCATAGATCCGCGAGTACAGCTCCTCGACCATGGTCGGCGGGTAGTACCGGCCGCCGGCGGTGCGCGCCGCCGCTTCACGGGCATCTTCGGCCGCCGTCCACTCGTCGAGTTGAGCCGCGTCGGGCCGCTCGTGGGGCACGGCCACCAGATAGGCGAACAAGCTGTTGGCCGCCGGATCGCTGGCTCGGAACACCTCGTCGGCCGCCAATACCTGATCGACGAGGGCCGACGAGTTCCGTTCGGGATCGTGAAACGCCGGGTTGAACGACAGCAGCTCGTATGCCACTCCACCGCCGAGATACTGCTCAACGGGGAGATCGAAGTAGCGCTTCATCGTCGACACGATCAGCTCGGAGTGAATCGCTTCCGTCGGATCGCTCGCCAACATCGTGGGCACGTGGGCGTAGTGCAGGTTGCGCCGGAACTCGACCGGCAGCGCCTGGTTGGCCTGCCAGATCGCGTCCCACTGGGCAGTGGGGTACAGGTTGCGATGGGGACCGACGTAGTCGTACGAGACGAACACGCCGTCGGGGCCGAGGAGCCGGGCGAGATGCCGAAAGACCCGGTCGATCGAGGCGATGTGGTGGGCGGCGGCGAAGTTGATCACCAGATCGACGCCGTCGAGATCGCAGCCGCCGTCCAAATCGCAGTTGCCGTCCAAGCCGAAGTTGCCGTCCAAGCCGAAGTTGCCGTCCAAGCCGAAGTTGCCGTCCAAGCCGAAGTTGAAGGTGTTGATGTCGACCTCGATGTACTCGATCGGCAGGTCGCGTTCGGCCGCCGCCGCCCGCGCCGTCGTCAACAGATCGGCGCTGAAGTCGATGCCGACGGCCGATTCCATCACGCCGAACGTGATCAGATCGCGTTCCACCCAGCCGTTGCCGCAGTTGATCGCCAACGCCCGTTTGAACGGACGGCCCCGCCAGGCGAGGAGGTGTTGCCACCACTGCACGTTGGGGCTCCCCGTCGCTCGCTCGTTCATGTAGGCGAGCACCTCGGGACGGTTGTTCCAATACATGCCCGAGTAGTACACGTCGGAACTCACGGGTGTCGGGCCTTGCATCGGCCGCCACCGTATCGGTTGCCGGGCAACCGCGGACGTACCTCTGCCGCCGGAGGAGCGATCGTTCCGGGAGCGACGCCGCGTGGAATATTCATACGATCGGACGGCCATGAGCCGACGAGACTGGGGTGATGTCGGCTCCCGTGACCTCGCGATGGCGCGCCCTGCTGGCGTTGCTGCGTCCCGATGCGGCTCGCTGGGCGGGCCTGGGGGCCTTGCTCGCACTCGGATCGGCGTTCGGGCTGACCGGACCGCTGATCGTGCGCGCACTCCTCGATCGAGCGGTGACGGGCACGACCAGCGGGGTGCTCGCTCGGCTGGCCATCGCCTACCTGGCGGTGGCCATCGGTGCTCAGCTCTGTGCGGTCGTGGTTGCCTGGTTCGCCACGATGACCGCCTGGCGGACCACGAACACGATTCGCATGGACATGGCCGCCCACGTTCTAGGGCTCGACCACGAGTTCCATCGCCGCCATACACCCGGCGAGCTGATCCAACGAGTCGATGGCGACGTGACGTCGGTGTCGGACTTCCTGGGCCGGGTGGTTCCCCGCGCCGTGGGCGCGTTGTTGACGGTCGTGGGCATTCTCGGAGTGTTGATCGTCGTGGACTGGCACCTTGCCCTCGGTGCCGCGGTCTATCTCGCCATAACGGTGCGACTGGTCGCCTCTGGCCGACATCGGGCCGTCAGCGAATCGTCCGACGAGATGGGCAGCTATGCCCGCCTATATGGCGGCATCGAGGAACGTCTGACCGCCGCCGAGGACATTCGCGCGAACGGGGCCGGCGCCCACGCGGTCTGGCGATTCATCGAAGAGAGCGCAGCGTGCGTGCGCAGCGGAATCAAGCGCGAGCGGGCGTTTCTGCGGCTGTGGTGGATCGTGCAGAGCTCGGTCGGAGCCGGCTCGGCGGTGGCCCTGGCGGCCAGCGGGCTCCTGGTGGCCCGGGGCACGATCTCGATCGGCACGGCCTTCTTGCTGTTCCAATACGTACAGCTGATCAGTCGCCCGTTGGAAGATTTCGTTCACGAACTCGAGACGGTACAAAAAGCCAACGGCGCGATGGTCCGCGTGATCGACCTGATGGAGATCGTGAGCGAGATCGATGACCACGGGATGATCAGCCCGCCGTCGGGTGCCCTCGCCGTCGAGTTCCGCGACGTGTCGTTCGAGTACGGCGACGACGAACTGGTGTTGCACAGCGTGACGGCTCGCATCGAGCCCGGTCGCCGCGTCGGTATCGTCGGACGAACGGGCAGCGGCAAGACGACGTTCTCCCGGCTGGTCCTCCGGCTGGTCGAGGCAACCAACGGCACGATCGAATTGGGCGGAGTGCCGATTGCCGACATTCCGATGGCCGAGCTTCGCCGCCGGGTGGCCCTGATTCCCCAAGAGGTCGAGCTGTTCTCGGGGACGATTCGCGACAACGTCACATTGTTCGACGACGCCCCGACCGACGCGGCGGTCGTCGATGCATTGCGTCGAGCCGGGTTGGCGACTGCCGCGGGTGACATCCACCGGGCGCTCGGCCCGGGCGGCGAAGGATTGTCGGCAGGTGAAGCGCAGTTGCTGTCGCTGGCCCGGGTCTGGCTGCGCGCCCCCGACGTCATCGTGCTCGACGAGCCGACCGCCCGCGTCGATCCCGAGACCGAAACCCGACTCGAAGCCGCGGTCAGCGAACTGACGGCCGGACGCACGACGGTGATCATCGCCCACCGGCTGTCGACCCTGCGCCGAGCCGACGACATCATGGTGTTCGAGCATGGCCGCATCGTCGAATACGACGACCGCCAGCGCCTCGCCGATGACCCGACGAGTCGGTTCCATCGGCTGCTGACCCTGGCCCTCGATGACTCCGTCGACGTCGATGAGTTGGACGTCGATGAGTTGGACGTCGACGAGTTGGGGCCCGGTGGTATCGCTGAGCCCGATGCTGTGGGGGTGGCGTGATGAAACTCTCACGGCTCGCCTGGCGGATCGCCGGCCACCAGCGGCGGCTGTTCGTCGTCGGCCTGGTGTTGTTCGTGGCGTTCTTCACGTTTCCCGTGCTCAGCGGCTGGTTGCTCGGGCAGGGCTTCGGCGCCCTCCGCGACGGCGATACACATCGGGTGTATTGGCTGGCGGTCGCCGTGGCGGTCAATGAGACCCTGCGGATGGCGTCGATCCACCGGTGCGCGCTGATCTGGACCGAGGTCTGGGTGCACATGCAGACCTTCCTGCGGGCCAACATGCTGATCGGCCAGATGTCGAGCGGCGGGCCCGAAGCCGGTGCGCCTGTCGGCTCGACCGGCGAGGCGATCACACACTTCCGCGATGACACCGAAGACGTGGCGATGTTCCTCGACGGCTGGGTCGATGTCACCGCCGGACTGGTGTTCACGGTGTTCGCCGGGTTCATCATGGGCCGCGTCGACGCCCGCGCCACCTTCGTTCTGGCCATCCCGTTGGTCGGTGTCGCCCTGGCGACGCGGGCCCTCGACGGCCGAATCAAGCGCTACCGGGCGGCCGATCGCGCCGCGACGTCGCGGGTCAGCGGACTGCTCGGCGACCTGATGACCTCGGTGACCACGGTCAAGGTCAACGACGTCTCGGGGCATGCCCTGGCCCGCCTGCGGCGATTGGTCGATGAGCGCCGCCATACCGCAGTGCGCGACCGGGTGCTGGAGGAGGGCGTGCAGGCGTTCAGCAACGGTGTGGCCGAGATCGGCCTCGGCCTCGTTCTACTGGTCACCACCGGGGCCATGGCGGCGGGCAGGTTCACGGTGGGGGAGTTGGCAGTCTTCACGGCCTACCTTGGCTGGCTCAGCTTTCTGCCGCGGATGGTCGGTCGTTTGTTGGCCCGACGCAAGCAGGCCGAGGTCGCCTTCAAGCGGATGAGCCCGCTGGTGGCCGACTCGGCCGTCGCCAACCTGGTGACCCGTCGCGATCTCCCCATCGGTTCGCGCGTGACGGCGGTGCGGCCGCGCCCCGAACCGACGGCGCGGGTGTCGCTTCATCGATTGGATGTCGTCGGTCTGAGCGCGACGTACGCCAGCGGGGCTGGTGTTCACGGG
Organism: uncultured Actinomycetes bacterium; assembly: GCA_963847945.1. Classification (GTDB taxonomy): domain Bacteria; phylum Actinomycetota; class Acidimicrobiia; order Acidimicrobiales; family Ilumatobacteraceae; genus JANMJD01. The sequence continues at coordinate 20,464 of CAWKBX010000015.1, read as the reverse complement.
GTGTCCTTCTCCATGGAGCGAGGCAGTTTCACGGTCGTCACGGGTTCGATCGGGTCGGGGAAGAGCACGATGCTGCGGGCCCTGTTGGGACTCGCCTACCAAGCCCGGGTCGAGGGTGAGGTGCGGTGGAACGGCCATGAGATCCTCGACCGGGCGGCGTTCCTCACGCCCCCGAACGCGTCGTTTCTGCCGCAGGTGCCGCAGCTGATCTCGGACTCCTTGGCCGACAATGTTGCCCTCGGTGCGATCGAGACCGGCGTGCTGCCGTCGGCGGCGTTGGCCGAAGCCCTGGCGTTGGCGGTGATGGCGATCGATGTTGACCGAGATGCCCGACGGTCTGGCAACGATGATCGGGCCTCGGGGCCTGCGGCTCTCGGGGGGTCAGCGACAACGGGTTGCGACGGCGCGGGCGCTCGTTCATGCCCCTGAACTGGTCGTCCTCGACGATCTGTCGAGTGCGCTCGACGTCGAGACCGAACTGCAGCTCTGGGAGAACCTGGCCGCCGCTGGCATGACCGTGTTGGCGGTGTCGCATCGCGAGGTGGCGTTCGAGCGGGCCGATCAGGTCCTACGGCTCGACGCCGGACGATTGGTGCTGCCTCGATAGATTCGCTCCTGTCACGGCACACGCGCCGTGGAACCGAGGAGGAACCATCGTGGCGTACGTGCTGTGGCTCGTCGTCGCCGGATGTTTCGCCGTGCCGAACTGGATCTCGCGGGTCCGTCCGCTTCCTCGCGTCGAGGAGGTGACCAAGGTGGCGGTCACCTCGGCGTTACTCATCGCTGCGGCGGTCGGCGACGCGGTGCCGGCCGGGGCACGGCCGTGGTTCGTCGCCGCCTTGGCCGCCTGCCTGGTCGGTGATGTGGCGTTGCTCGATCGGGTCGACAAGTTCGTCGCCGGGCTTGTCGCCTTTTTGATCGGTCATGTGCTGTTTGCCATTGGCGCGGTGGTCATCGGCGTCACGACCGGCCGCCTCGCTCCGAGTGTCGTGATCGTCGGTGCTGCGGTCGGCATGCTCGCCCCTCGGATCGTGCGGTCAAGCGGCAAGCTGGCCCCCGCCGTTGGTGCCTATCTCGTGGTGATCTCGACGATGGCGATCGTGACGGCTCTGACGAATCGGTGGTGGTTGACGGCAGGGGCGGCGATGTTCGTCGCCTCCGACTCGGTGCTCGCCTGGAACCTCTTCGTTCGCAAGCTGCGATGGGGTCCACTGGCCGTGATGGTCACCTACCACGCGGCCTTGTTCGGCCTGGTCGTTGGACTGGGCCGTTAGGCAAACGCCGCTGGCTCAGAAGTCGACGCCTACGTTGGCGAGCCACTCGTACATCTGCGGGAACATCTCGTCGGGGCATCCTCCATGCGACCCGTCCCGGGCACCCGACGGCATCGCCCAGCGCCACTTCCACATCAACAGCACCGCCGCACAGTCGGCCGAGTTCTCGCCGCTGGGGTCGAACTCCGGGAAGCCGTAGGCGTTCTGCAGCACGTGGGTGTACTCGTGAACGACGAGAAAGCGGAAGGCGGCCTTCATCTGACGACGTGCGACGGCGCGATCGGTGCCGCAGTTGAGGTGGAGCTCGATCGATCCGTCGGCGACCCGCAACACCTCGGCGTCGTATCCCGGTCCGACCACGAGATCGGTTCCGGCGGGGTCCCAGGGTCCCACGCGCAGGGTCAACGGGCTGCCGCCGGCCTCGACCACTGGGCTCAGTCGATTGTGCACGTCGATGAGAGCTTGAAAACAAACGATGGCCTTCGAAGTAGCAGCTTCGGCCCGAACTGGTGCGTAGAGGACCGAAATAACCGCTAAAAGTGCTGTCATCACGCACTTCGTGATGTGGTTGTGCCGTCCGTGCTTCATCTGATCTCCTTGATGCGAGGTGCCGGGTTTCCGATCGTCAAAAGGACTGAAGCGGACTTGACTGCGCAAGTCACTTAACGTTGCTAAAGACCACTAATCGTGGTTATCACCGTAAGGAAGGCAGCGCAGCGAAGTCACTGGGCCATTTGGCCTAGCGAAACGGCCAATGTCTGTAAACGGTCAAGAACGTCCGATCCGGTCGTTGGGGCGACCGTCGACGGTGCTGATTCGAACGACCTACCGTTCGGGCCGATCGGAGCCTGCTCGTTAGGCTCGATCGGCGAGGAGGAGAACTCAATGGCTCAACACCTGACCCTGATCTCGGCGGATTGTCATGCGGGGGCCAATCACGAGACCTACCGGTCGTATCTCGAGGCGAAGTACCTCGATCAGTTCGATGCCTGGCGGGGGAAGTACAAGAACCCGTTCCGCGACCTGCAAGACGATGGTCGGTCGCGCAACTGGGACTCGGCTCGGCGGATGCGTGACCTTGAGGCCGATGGCCAGGTCGGTGAGGTCGTCTTCCCCAACACCGTGCCGCCGTTCTTCCCGACGGCGCAGCACATCGCGCCCCAGCCGACCGCCGCCGATTACGAACTCCGACGGGCCGGAATTCGCGCCCATAACCGCTGGTTGGCCGACTGGTGCACCGAGGAACCCGAACGGCGTGCCGGCATCGGCCAGGTCTTCCTCAACGACGTCGATGATGCGGTGCAAGACGCCAAGTGGATCGCCGCCCACGGCCTGCGCGGCGGCATTCTGATTCCCGGGGCGCCGCCCGATCGTGCCGATATCGAGCCGCTCTACTCGTCGTACTACGACCCGTTGTGGCGGACCTGCGAGGAGTTGGGGCTCGTTGTCAACCACCACTCCGGCGGTGGGGCACCGAACTATGGCAAGCACCCATCGGCGATGTTGATGTGGATGGTCGAGACCCAGTTCTATTCGCGCCGGGCCCTCACCGCGCTCGTCCTGTCGGGGGTGTTCGAGCGGTTCCCGACGCTCAAGTTCGTCCTCACCGAGATCGGTGCGTCGTGGCTACCGCCGCTCCTGGAGATGTGGGACAGCTTCCACGCCCAGATGCAGCATGGCCGGATCGGCGAGATGGGCATGCCGATCGAGGCTCGCCTGGCCGAGAAGCCGAGCTTCTATGTCGATCGAAATGTGTGGCTCGGGATGAGCTTCCCGGCGCCATCCGAGGCCGAGACCTACAAGTCGATCGGGGCGCACAAGCTGATGTGGGGAAGCGACTACCCGCACAACGAGGCGTGTTGGCCGTACACCCGCGAACACCTGCGCCGATCGTTCCACGACACCCCGGAGAAGGAACTGCGGATGATGCTGTCGGAGAACATCGCCGGGGTCTACGGCTTCGACCTGGCCAAGCTGGCGCCGTTGGCCGCCAAGGTGGGCCCGACGCTCGACGAGGTGCGGGTGCCGCTGACCGAGATTCCGCCCGACACCACCAGCCCGGCCTTCCACCGGCGCTGAGTGGGCACGATGGCTGGTCGAGTACACCTGGAGTACCGCGATCAGATCGCGGTGATCACCAACGACAACCCCGAGAAACACAACGCCTTCGACGACGAGATGGACCTGGCGTTGTTCGCCATCTTCGCCGAGTTGAAGGAGAGGCGCGACATACGAGCGGTCGTCTGGCGGGGAACCGGAAAGTCATGGTCGTCGGGCCGTGATGTGGGCTCGATCGGAACGAACAAGAGCGAGTTGACCCATCACGAGCTGATGCGCCGCGGGGTAGAGGGGGCCCAGCAGATCCTCGACATCGACGCCCCGATCATCGTCGCCTTCCACGGTTGGGCGATCGGGGGTTCGTTCCAGCGGGCGTTGTTGGCCGACATCCGTATCGCCGCCGAAGGGTCGCGGTTCATGCTGCCCGAGGTCGGCCACGGGGTGATCCCCGACACCGGCGGCGTCGGCCGGCTGTACCAGATGGCCGGGCATGGCCTGGTCAGCGACATGGTGCTGACCGGTCGGGAACTGACGGCCGACGAGGCTCTGCACCACGGAGTGGTGTCGCGGGTCGTGCCGACCGGACAACTCGACGACGTGGCGATCGAGATGGCCACCAAGATCGCCGCCGCCCCGATGATCGCCGTCAAGCTGGCCCGCAAGGTGATCAAACACCTCGCTGACGCCGAACTGCTTCGCTCGATGGAGGACGAGATCTACTACCAGACCTTCCTCAATCGCTCCGACGACTTCGCCGAGTTCCGCGCCGCCCGAGCCGAAGGCCGCCCACCGGTGTATCGCGGCAGCTGAAGATTCAGGGCGAGTCGGGGAGGTTCGTCCAGCCTTTGCCGTCGCGTTTGAGATACCAGCCGCTGGCCGCAGTGGTGCCGCCATCGACAGGGATGATGTGGCCGGTGACCATCCGGGCCATCTCGCTGGCCAGGAACACGACCACGTCGCCGTAGTCGTCGGGTTGGCCCCATCGGCCGAGTGGCATCCAGTGACGGATCATCTCGGGATCGCGGCCGCGCAGCATCATCTCGGCGGGTGTTTGCAACGTGTTCGCCAGGTCGGGGGCGATGGCGTTGACCCGCACTCCGCGGGGGCCGAGTTCCACCGCGAGGCTCTTGGTGAACGTGTTGACCGCGGCGTTGAACGCCGAGTAGACGGCGTTGTTCGGGATGCCGCGGAACGCCTCGACCGTGGACACGTTGACGATCGAGCCCGAGCCTTGGGCGACCATCGTCGGGCCGACGGCGCGGCTCATGCGCAACACATGCTGAAAGTTGATCGCGTAGAGCTGATCCCACTGCTCGTCCGAGGTGGTCAGGAACCGTCCGGCGGGCCGGTAGTCACCGACGTTGTTGACCAAGATGTCGATGCGGTCACCGTCGCCGCCGATCGCGGCCGCCGCCGCGGTCACCGAAGCGATGGTGTCGAGCGAGCGAATGTCGCCGGGCGCGGCGATCGCTGTTCCCGCGGACGCGGTGATCTCCTCAACGGTCGCGGCCAGAAGCGCCTCGTCGATGTCGTTGATCACGACGGTTGCACCGTTGGCCGCAAGGCGTCGGGAGATGCCCCCGCCGATCCCGGCTGCCCCGCCGGTGACGATGGCGATCTTGCCGGTGAGCAGGCCGTCCGTGGTCATCGGCCGGGTTACGCCGACGCGGCGTGGGCGCGAAGTTCGGCCATCGTCACGAACTCGAGCGAGTACTGATGACACGACTCCAGCCGCACCGGCGCCGCGTACCCGGCGTCGAAGGCTTCCTTCCAGCGGGCCGCGCACACGCACCAGTGATCGCCGGGGACGAGTCCGGGGAAGCCGTACTGCGGCATCGGAGTGCTGAGATCATTGCCTGCTGCCTTCGAGAACCGCAAGAACTCCTCGGTCATCTCGACGCAGACGGTGTGCACGCCGACGTCGTCGGGACCGGTATGGCAAAAGCCGTCACGGAAGAAGCCGGTCATCGGGGAGGTGCAGCACTCATCGAGTTCGGTGCCGAGGACATTGAGAGCCATGGAGGGACGGTAGCCGAGTCGAATTAGGCTTCGGGCATGCTCGATGCCGCCGTCAAAGAACTTGCCCAGGGAACCAACTTCGGGACGCTCGCCGTCCACCTGCCCAGCGGGGGCATCATGTCGCATGTGATGTGGGTCGATGCCGACGACGACCACATCGTGATCAACACCGAGGTCCATCGCGCCAAGTTCAAGGCAATGGAGGCCAACCCGAACGTGACCGTGACGATCTGGGCTGCGACCAACCCCTACAGCTTTGCCGAAGTCCGCGGCACGGTCGTCGAGACGATTCGAGGCGACGAGGCCCGCGCTCACATCGACACCGTTTCCCAGAAGTACACCGGCGCGCCCTATGCCCGCGAGGTCGAAAGTGAGCGGGTGATCGTCAAGATCGCCCCGACCCGTCAACTCAGCCGCTGACCCGTGCCCGCCGTGCCCGCGGTTGCCGCATCGATGATGCTGGCGGCGCGCGCTGATCGGCGAACCATCGATCCGTTGTCGGCGACGTCTCGCCTGTCGCTGGTCGAGGCCTACGAGATCCAACGTGCCGGGCTAGCACTGCGGGTGGCTCGCGGCGAGCGGCGGGTCGGGTGGAAGCTCGGCTACACGTCGCAGGCGATGCGCGATCAGATGGGCATCGATGCTCCGAACTACGGGCCGCTGACGGACGTGATGCGATGCTCGTCGGGAGCCGATATCGGCGAGCGGCTCACCCAACCTCGCGTCGAGCCGGAGCTCGCGGTGGTCGTTGGACCCGGCGGTGCGGTGATCTCGGTGCATGCATGCCTTGAGGTGGTCGACTCCGTCTACACGGGATACCGGTTCACGTTGGAGGACAACACGGCCGATGGCTCGTCGGCAGGCTTGTTCGTTCTCGGCCCTGCGATCCCGATGACTGATCTCGCGTCGATCGCCGTTGAGTTAGCCGTCGATGGACTCGTCGTCGAGCATGGTCTGGGCGCAGCGGCAGGTGGCGATCCGCTGGTCGGCGTGCGGTGGCTTCAGGAGCAACTTGCGGCCGCCGGTGACGCATTGCGCGACGGCGACATCATCCTGACCGGTGGGCTCACTCGGGCCCACCCGCTCACGATCGGCTCGACGATCACGGCCGATTTCGACGGAACCACCGTCGAAGTCTGTCGCCGTGCCGCGATGTCCTGACCGATTCGCAAAATCCGGTCGTGGCCGCGAGCGGTCAGGAGATGCTGACGCCGAGGAGCTTGCCGACGAGGTAGGTGACCCCGCAGGCGACGAGCAGAATGGCGACCTGGCGCAGCGCGGAACGGCGGATGGATCGTTCGGCGACCTTGCCGATGCCGGCCCCGACGAGGGCGGCGGCGACAACGCCGATCAGTACCGAGGTGAGCTTGGCGGCCGTGCCTGAGCCCCCGAACCACGGGATGACCGGGAGCAACGCGCCAACAAGGAAGCAGACGAGCGACAGCGCGGCGGCGGCCCACGGCGAGCCGAGCGACCCCGGGTCGACGCCGAGTTCCTCGCGCACATGCACGGTCAGGGCGGCCTCGGGCGACTGCATGACTTCTTTCGCTGCCGTACGGGCGACGCCTTCCGACATGCCGTGGCCCTCATAGATCGCGGCGAGTTCAGCGGTCTCCGAGCGGGGGTTTCGGGCGATCTCGCGGCGCTCGACCTCGAGTTCGCGGTTGATCAACTCGTTCTGCGCGGAGATCGAGACCCACTCACCGGCCGCCATGCTGGCCGCGCCTGCCACCGCGCCGGCCAGGCCCGCGAGGCGGACCACCGACGGTGCGACGCCTGATCCGGCAAAGCCGATGACGAGCGACACGTTCGAGACGAGGCCGTCGCTGACGCCGAACACCGCCGCCCGGGCGAGCCCACCGGCGACCGAGCGGTGGCCGGCATGAACGTCGCCGAGTTTTGCCCCCATCGGATGAGCCGTCACAGCGGTCAGGCTATCGGGATGGGTCAGATGCCTCGCCAGGTATTGATCAGGCTGATGTAGCGGTGGGCGATCTCGGCGACCGCCGTGGCGTGGTCGATCTCGCCACGCCGGTGGGCCTGCATCGCCGATTGCCACAGCGTCTTGCCGATGGCGAAGCCACAGAACGTCGGGACCTCGCGGGCCGCCGTGAGCCACCCGGCGGCGCGTTCCATCGTCGTGCCCCGCCCGAGGACGACGGCGCGCACGTGATCACGCCCGCCGGCGGTGATCGCTTCGGCGACCGTACGGCACGAGGTGGTGTCGTCGAGCCCCTCGACCTTCCACATCGCCGGTTCGGCCCCGGCGGCCAAAATCTGGTCGACCGCGACCGACATCAGCTCCGCCCGGGCCGAGGATGGCTCGCACATCGGGGTGAGGAACTCGACGATCAGCGTGCGGTCGTGGGCCCGCATCCAGGTGGAGAGCGACGCGAGCAGTTCCCCCTGACGACCATTGACCATCGTGTCGCCGTGAGGGTCCCACCGCAGCAACACCTTGATCGCGTCGGGATCGAAGCGTTCGATGTGCTCGGCCAAGTCGTCGCCGTACTCGAACGCCAACTCGTCACGGCCCGATACCTCAATTGGCATCACGACCCGGGCCCCCACGGCGCGGGCACCAGCGACAAAGGAACTGCCGTACTCCTCGTCGATCAAGATCGACGCACCGTTGGATCGAAGGTCGCCGGGCAACATGGCAACGGCTGTCGAGAAACCATCGAAGAGTAGGGACTTTGCCGTGACGATCGTTTCATGGTCAGTGGCGTCGACCATGCGGCGAAACGAGTCGCGGTGGTCGAAGGCGAACAGAAACCACTCATCAGGCGTCAGCGACATGAACCTCTACTCCAGCTCGGCGGACCATACGCTGCCATCATTGGCGCATGACTGCGTCAGCGACCGGCGAAGAGATTGCCAGCCAGCCTGCCTTGTGGGACCACGCCCGTCAACGGGCGGCGGTCGATGGTGCGGTCCTCATCGGTACCGGGCGCGCCGTGCTGATGGGGTGCGGGACGTCGGCGTTCGTGGCCCAAGTCATTGCCCGACTTCGTGAGGACGCCGGCGTGGGAGAGTCCGATGCGTCATTCGCCAGCGACCCGTCCGGCCGCCGATACGACCACACGGTGGCGATCTCGCGTTCGGCGACGACGAGCGAGGTGCTGCAGGCCCTGACCGACCTGACGCGGTCTGGTCAGCGCACGGCCGTGACCGCCGTCGGCTCGCCGGTGTCCGATCGATTCGATGCGTTGGTCGATACGACGATCCGGCTGCCCGAAGCAGATGAGGAATCGGTCGTTCAGACCCGCTTCCCGACGACCCTGATCGCCTTGGCCCGAGCGGCGCTCGGCGACACCACCGATCTGGGGGCCCACGCGGGCCGCGCTATGGTCGTCGACCTCCCGGACCTGAGGGGCATCGAGCACTTCGTCTTTCTGGCTACGGGTGCGGATGTGGGCCTGGCCAACGAGGCCGCCCTCAAGGTTCGCGAGATGGCTCAGGCGTGGAGCGAGAGTCATGTAGCAATGGACTACCGTCACGGCCCGATTGCGGTCGCCGGATCACGATCGTTGGTCTTCGTTTTCGGCCAACCGCCGGCTGGTTTACTGGCCGATGTGCGGGCGACGGAGGCGACGGTGTGGTGCGAACCCGACCTTGACCCGCTGGCCCAGCTTGTGGTCGCCCAACGCATCGGACTGGCCCTCGCCCTCGCCAGGGGGCTCGACCCCGACCGTCCAAACCGCCTGACCCGCTCGGTGGTGCTGCCGTCGTGAACCGGCCGAGCCCACCCGCACCGCCGTGACGGTGGCACTACTCGACGACGATTGACGGGCGAAGTTCGTCGAAGCCGGTTCGGGAGAAGACGGCGGCCCCCGGCACCAGCGCGTTGGCGGTGGCCGCGGCGGTCGCCGCGATCAGCGCGGATCGGATGCGCTGGGGGTCGGTGAAGCCTCCAGCGGTTCGAGAGAACTCAGTCAGCAATCCGGCCATGAACGAGTCGCCGCTCCCGACGGGGTAGCTGCCGACGGTGTGAGAGCTGACGTGAAGCCCACCACCGAACGCTCCGTGGGTTCCGGCGGTCACGATCGCCAGTTCGGTAACGTCGCCAAGCTGACGGGCGAGTTCCCTGGGGCCGGGATTCGGCCCCGGGCCAAGCAAGCCGACCGCCTCGTTCACATTCACCTTGATTACGTCGGGTCGAGCGCTCGCCGCATCGCGCAGCGCTGCGCCGTGGGTGTCGACACCGACGCGAGCGCCGCGGTCGTGGGCGATGCCGATCAGGCGCGAGACCGCGTCGGCGGGCGCGCCGAGCGCGGCGGTTCCCGAGATCGACAGCCAGTCATCGGCCGAGAGAGCCGAGGCGACGGCCGACTCGAGCTCGGTCCACTCGGCGGAGGTGACCGGGGTGGCCGGTTCGTAGAAGTCGGTCATCAGTCCCGTGGACGCGTCGGCGATAGAGATCGACGTTCGCGTCTCGTTGACCCCGGTGAGCAGGTGGTTTTTGACGCCGAGTTCGTCGAGGGATTCGCGCAACCACCGCCCCGAATGGCCGCCGACGATCCCGAAAGCGACGACCGTGGCCCCGAGGGTGTGGGCGGCACGGGCGACATTGAAACCCTTGCCGCCCGGGGTGACGGTTGCCTGTGATGGCCGGTGGACCTCGCCGACGGTGAGTTGATCGACGACCATCGTGCGGTCGACGCACGGGCTGAGGGCCACGACGATGATCACTCGACGTGCTCCACTTCGCGCTCCAGTTCGTCCCAGGTGGCTTGGAACGCGGTGCCACCCGGGCCACGGGTCGACAAGCTGCCGGCGGCGACGGCCATCGCCAGGCAACGCGCCGGGCTGAACCCCCGAACGTATCCGGCGAGGTAGCCGGCATTGAAGCTGTCGCCCGCCCCGGTGGTATCCACGACGGCGGTCGGTCGAGGTCGATGGTGCAGATGAAGGCCGCCTGGCGCCCACAGCCGCCCGCCCTCGGCTCCGCACTTGGCGACCACCGTGGCCCCGGTTTCGTCGGCGAGTTTGGAGCCGGCATCGTCGAGGTCGTCGCCGCCGGCAATCGCCAGCAGTTCGCGGTCATTGGGGAAGAACAGATCGCAGTGGGCGAGTACCTCGTGGACACCGGTCCAACGTTCTGCAGGGTCCCAGTTCGTATCGAGCGATGTGGTCGCTCCGGCGGAGCGGGCTTCGCCAAAGACGGTGGCGAGGCTCGCGGCCAATGCCGGTAGCAGGAAAAACGACGAGGCGTGAACATGAACCGGTGCCGCGAACCGACCGCGAACATCGTCGGGCCCGAGCGTCGGAATCGTGCCCAGGTTGGTGAGAATCGCCCGGTCGTCAGCAGTCGACAAGATCACCGACAACCCGCTGGCGGTATCGGCTCGGGTCACCAGGGTGGTGATGTCGACGCCCTTCTCCGCCAGGCGGTCGGTCACGAAACGACCGAAGGCGTCGTCGCCGATGGCGGCGATCAGGCTGGTGGGCACGTCGAGGTGGGCCGTGCCGCAGGCGGTGATCGCTGCCGATCCACCGAGCACCAGATCGGCCGAGTCGACCAGTTGCTCCGCTTGTCCGAAGCGGGGGCGTACGTCGCCCTGGAGCACGAGATCGGGGTTGGCATCGCCGATGACGACCATCGGACGGGGCGGGACGATGCCCGCAGCGAGAGTCGATTCCACGCCCTCATCATGCCAACCGACTCCGGCCCGACCCGATCATCGAACGAAAACGATCACCGTCGTTGGCGCGGCGCGGCCTTGTGCGGGCCAACTACGCTCGGGCCCACGAGAGCCGCCAACGTCGTCGGGTCATCGAAATCAGGAGGCAGTGGGGAATGAGCGCGGATAGACACGCGGCGGACGCCGTCGAACGGGTTGCCCGACTCGCCGAGGAACGCCTGGACGACTCGATCCGCAAGCTCGGAGTCGACTTCATCGGTCACTACCTGGCCGACTGCGATCCGGTCGATCTGACTCGGCGTCCCGCCGCCGACCTGTATGGCGCCGCGCTCAGCCACTTCCGGTTGGGGCAGACTCGCACCGTTGGCACCCCGGCCTTGGTCATCGCCAACCCGACGGCGGGAGGCGACGGTTGGCGATCAGCGCACACCGTCGTGATGATCGTCACCGACGACATGCCATTCCTGGTCGACTCCGTTCGCATGGCGTTGGCCCGCCACGGGCTCGGTATCCACCTGACGATCCATCCGATGCTCGACGTCGCCCGCAACGACCGCGGCGAGATCGTCGGCTTCGCCGCTCGCGGGAGTCGGGTCGAGGCATGGATGCTGTTCGAGATCGACCGGTGTTCAGCCGATGCAGCCGCGCTGCTCGACATCGAGTTGCGCCAGGCGCTCGCCGACGTGCGGCGCGCCGTCGACGACATCGACGCCATGCGAGCCCGGGTGATGGAGATCGCCGAGAGCCTCGATGAGCACGCCGAATCCGATGCGATTGCCCGTCGGCTGTTGACGTGGATGACCCGTCGCCGATTCGTGTTTCTTGGCATGGCCCGCTATGACGTCGGCGTCGATGGGCAGCTCGATATGGACGAGTCGAGCGCCCTCGGCCTGTGTCGTCAGACGTCGATGGTCGACCCGCCGATAGTGCCGGGGGCGGCCCTTGTGGCGATCAGCCGCACCGATCGTCGCTCGACCGTCCACCGCCCGTCGCGGATGGCGTGCGTTGCGGTGCGCCGCTTCAACCCGGCGGGGGAGGTGGTGGCCGAGGAGCGGATTCTCGGGCTTTTCGCCGCGGCCGCGTACCGCGAGAGCGTGACCGAGACCCCGCTGCTGCGAGAAAAGGCCCAGGAGATCTTCGCCCACGCCGAGTTTCCCGTCGAGAGCCACTCCGGCCGGGCCGTGCGCGGCGCGCTGGAGGATTTCCCCGCGACCTGTTGATGGAGGTTGGGTCCGACGAGTTGTTCGACGCCGTCTCGACGATCGTCGGGATCAACGAGCGTCAGATGGTGCGGGTCATCCCGATCGCCGAACCCGGGGGACGGTGGATGAGCTGCCTGGTCTACCTGCCCCGTAATCGATTCTCGGGGGACACCGCGGGGATCGTTGCCGAAGCCGTCCGCGTCGCGTTCGGCGGCGACCGAGTGGAGCACGACACGTCGTTGGGCGGCTCGGCGTTGGCCCGCGTCCACGTTGTCGTCCACCGCGCCGATGGGGCGATGCCGATCGTGCGCCGTGACGACCTCGAAGCGCGGATCGACGCGTTGACGACCCGATGGGCCGACCGGCTGGCCGATGAGATGACCGCGGCCCACGGCGAGCAGCGCGCCCGCGAACTGCTGAGCACCTTTGGGAGCGCGATCCCGGCGGACTATCAAGCGGTGGCCGACCCGCGGATCGCCGTCGCCGATGTCGTCGAATTGGCCAGGTTGACCGGGGAATCGTTCTCGACGGCGATTCAACGCCGGGTTGAGGACGGCTCGTGCGAGCGGCGCTTCAAGGTGTACCGCGCCGGGGAGCCGATCACGTTGTCGTCGGTGTTGCCCCTGCTCGAAAACCTCGGCCTGGCGGTGGTCGACGAGCGCCCCTTCGAGTTCACCGCGCCCGGGGGTGGTCGGCGATGGATCTACGACATCGGCGTTCGCTTGCCCGATGGGGTGGAGCTCACCGATTCGCGGGCGTTGGAGCTGCGCGAGACGTTCGAGTCGCTGTTCCGCGGCGACAGCGACAACGACGGATTCAACCGTCTGGTATTGGTCGCCGGGCTGAGCGGGCGGCAGGTCACGATCCTCCGGGCCTACGCGAAGTACCTGCGTCAGACCGGTTTCCCATTCAGCCAGCAGGCGATCGAAGGCGCATTGGCCAAGCATCCCAAGCTGGCCAAGCTGCTTTCCGAGCTGTTCGACGCTCGTTTCGAACCGGCCGCATCGGTGGATCGCGACGCCGCCGTCGTGGCGGTGCGAGGGAACCTCGCACAGTGCCTCGACGAGATCCCGAGTCTCGATGAGGACCGCATCGGGCGGGCGATGCTCGGGCTGATCGAGGCCACACTGCGCACGAGCGTGTTCCGGCCGATGGATGCGTCGAGTCTCGAAGGGGCAGTCGGCCCCTTCCGGACATCGGTCGCCTTCAAGCTCGACCCGGCGATGATCGACGACCTGCCGCTGCCTCGCCCGATGTTCGAGATCTGGGTGTACTCGCCGCGGGTCGAAGGTGTTCACCTGCGCGGCGGTCGAGTGGCACGCGGCGGGCTGCGGTGGAGTGACCGGCGCGAGGACTTCCGTACCGAGGTGCTCGGGCTGATGAAGGCCCAGATGGTGAAGAACGCGGTGATCGTGCCGGTGGGGGCCAAGGGCGGGTTCGTGATGAAGCGGCCGCCGACCGACCCCGACGCGCTGCGTGCCGAGGTGGTCGAGTGCTACCGCATCTTCGTGTCGGGCCTGCTCGATGTCACCGACAACATCGTCGGGGGAGCGGTGGTGCCACCTCCGGCAACGGTGCGCTACGACGGCGACGACACCTACCTCGTTGTTGCTGCCGACAAGGGGACGGCCACGTTCTCCGACATCGCCAACGCGTTGTCGGCCCGGTACGGGTTCTGGCTCGGCGACGTGTTCGCCTCGGGAGGCAGCGTCGGATACGACCACAAGGCGATGGGCATCACCGCCAAGGGAGCGTGGGAGAGCGTGCGCCGCCACGCCCGGGTGCTTGGCAAGAACGCCGACACCGATCCGCTGACGGTCGTCGGAATCGGCGACATGAGCGGTGATGTGTTCGGCAACGGGCTGTTGTCGTCGCCGTACCTGAGGCTCGTGGCCGCGTTCGACCACCGCCACATCTTCATCGACCCGTCCCCCGAACCGGCGGCGTCGTTTGCTGAGCGTCAGCGGTTGTTCGTGCTGCCCCGATCGAGTTGGGCCGACTACGACGCGACGTTGATTTCCCCGGGTGGAGGAATGTTTCCGCGCTCGGCGAAGGTGATCGAGCTCTCCGATCAAGCTCGCGCCGTGCTCGGCATCGACGCCCGAGCGATCACCCCGACCGAGGTGATCTCGGCGATCCTCAAGGCCCCCGTCGATCTGTTGTGGAACGGCGGCATTGGCACCTATGTGAAGGCCTCGACCGAGAATCACGCCGACGTCGGCGATCGCGCCAACGACGGCCTGCGCATCGATGGCAACCAACTGCGGGCCCGGATCGTGGGCGAGGGTGGCAACCTCGGTTTCACTCAGCGCGGCCGCGTCGAATACGCCCTGGCCGGCGGACTGATCTACACCGATGCGATCGACAACTCGGCCGGCGTCGACTGCTCGGACCATGAGGTCAACATCAAGATCCTGCTCAACCAGATGGTCGCGGCGGGGGACATGACGGTCAAGCAGCGCAACGAGCTGCTGGCCGAGATGACCAACGAGGTCGGCCATCTGGTGCTCGACGACAACCAGGCCCAGACATTGGCGTTGGCGATCGCTCGAACCCAGGCCGCTCCGATGGTCAACGTCCATGCCCGCTACATCCACCAGTTGGAGGTGGAGGGTTGGTTGAATCGTTCGATCGAGTTCTTGCCGACCGACAAGCAGCTCGCCGATCGCCAAGCTGCCGGTGCCGGGCTGACCACCCCCGAGTTCGCCGTGCTGCTGGCCTATACGAAGAACGCCAACATCGCCGAGATCGAACAGACCCCTGGGGTCGGGCTCGACCCGTACTTCAAGCCCGACCTGCTGAGGTACTTTCCCACGGCGCTGCGTACCCGGTTCCCGGAGGCGATTCTGGATCATCCGCTGCGGTCGGAGATCACGCTGACGGCAATCGTCAACCAGATGGTCAACCTGTCGGGGATCACCTTCGATCACCGGATGACCGAGGAGACCGGGGCGGCCGTCGGTGACGTGATGCGGGCCTGGGTCGCTGCTCGCGACATCTTCGAACTGCCCGAGTTGTGGGCAACGATCGAGGCCACCGGTGCCGATGTCACGCTCGCCACGCAGCTCTCGCTGTTCATGGAAGCCCGGCGGATGGCCGAGCGCAGCGTGCTGTGGCTGCTGCGCCATCGACGGCCTCCGCTCGCGCTGGCCGAGACCGTCGCGGCGATGCGGCCGGGGGTGCAGGAGTTGTTGGAATCACTCGCCCCGCTGGTCCGCGGTCCGCTCGCCGACCAAACCCAAGCCCTCGCCGCCGAGCGGATCGTGTCGGGCGTGGCTCCCGACCTGGCCGAACAGTCGGCGATCTGGCCGTTGATGCACACGGCGTTCGACATGGTCGAGCTCTCGACCACGCACGCCTGTGCCCTCACCGACGCCGCCGGGGCCTACTGGCAGCTGGTCGAGGCGCTGGACGTGACCTGGCTATGGAACGCGATCGGGGCGCTACCCCGAGCCGATCGCTGGCAGACCCACGCCCGAGCCGCGTTGCGCGACGATCTACTCTCGGCGCTGACCGACCTCACCTCCGACGTCCTCGCCCACGGCGGCGACGCCGCCGCCTGGGCCGCCGCACAATCACGAGCCGTCAGCCGGGCCACCAGCATCTTCTCCGAGATCCGCCGAGTGGGCACCTTCGACCTCACCACCCTCTCCGTCGCCCTCCGCCAACTCCGCAACCTCGTGCTGTCGACCACCGCCACCCAGACGACGCCGTGATGGCGCCAACGTCAGTATCTGGTGGGAAGACGGCACGATCCAGGTTGCGCTACGACACCCACAACCGACCCTGAACGACTCCCCGCCTGACGCCGCCCACCCCGAGCGCCAAATGGTAGTCTGCTTGGTATGGCTACTAGGACTACCGGACCTACAACGTCGATCAAGGTTGCGGTGTCGACCCGCGACGGTCTCAACGAGCTGGCCGCGGCCCACGGTCTCACCGTCGATCGATTGCTCCGACGGGTGATCCGCCAGGGCCGCGCCGAGCGACTCGCCGATCAGCTCGCCGCCCGAGGTCTCACCGACGACGACCGACTCGTGATGAACGCCGGAGCTGCAACGGTGGCGAGGTCGTATGAAGGCCGGTGACATTCTCACGGTCGACTTTGGAGAGCCGCGACCCGGCACTCCAGCGGCGATCCGGCCGGCCGTCGTGGTCACCTCCGACCACATGCTCGGCCGGGGAATGGCCGCGATCCACGTGGTCAACTGCACATCGGCGGAGCGCGAGTCGGACTCCGATATCGCGAGCGACTGGGGATGGATCCAGGCCCACAACATCACGATCATCAGCCTGACCCGTGTCGTGACCGAGACCGGGCACAACGTCGGCCCAGTGATCCTCACCCAAATCCGCGAGGTCGTAGCGATCGTGCTCGACATCGACACCTGAGACACCCGGCGGGGTTCGTCAGGCTGGTTGCTCGCGCAGAATGGGATCGATCACGCGCGGCAGCGGCCGGGCCGATCAGGCCAGCGACTCCGCGGTGTCGGGCGAAAACGCGGTGGTCCCACCACCGTCGTCGGTCTGCTTGAGGAAGTGTTGATCGGATGGGTGCCTTGACGAACGCGCAGAATCGACGGATACTGGATTCGTGACCGCATGGAGCGGTCGTGGTGTGAGTGTCGGGCGGACGCATCACTGAACAGGTGAAGGGTCGACATGGGAACGCAGGCGGTTCGTTGTGCAGCGGTTGGAATGCTGATCTCGGCGTTTGGGGTGATGGGGCCGAGCGGGGGCGCCGCGGGTGCCACCGCCGTCACGGTGGCGCCGTACACGGTGGGAGCGCCATCGACCGAAGGCACTGAATGTTCTGGCGCGACAGGCAGCGTGCTCAAGGTGATGAAAGGCTCCGACGCGATCGAGCCCAACGCCCTGACCGTCGCCGACGTGCAAGCGCGAGAGAAGGCGTTCGCCGACGACCTCGTCCGACAGGGTCGCGGCACCCGTAACGCCGACGGATCGGTTACCGCGGCGGCGGTGACGGCGGTCGTGAAGTCGATCCCGGTATACGTGCACGTGATCCTCAGCACGGCCGGAGTCGGCCGCCCGTCGACGACGCAGATCAACAACCAGATCTCGGTGCTCAACGCAGCGTTTGCTCCGGCCGGGTTCAAGTTCGTCAAGACCGCAACCGACGAGAAGAAGAGCGACAGCTGGTACAACGCCGGGCCCGGAAGCTCGGCTGAGATCGCGATGAAGCAGGCGATGCGCAAGGGAACTGCCGACGACCTGAACATGTACATCACCAACGCGCCGGGCGGGTTGCTCGGGTGGGCCACATTCCCATCGGACTACGCCGCGTTTCCCAAGCAGGACGGCGTCGTGCTGCTGAACCAGAGCTTGCCCGGGGGCAACGCCGCTCCGTACAACCTCGGTGACACCGGTACCCACGAGGTCGGGCACTGGATGGGGCTCTATCACACGTTCCAGGGCGGCTGCGTCACCTCGGGAACGGGTGGTGACAGAGTCGCTGACACCCCAGCGGAGAAGTCGCCGGCCTTCGGATGCCCGATCGGCCGCAACAGCTGCACGGCGATCGCCGGCCTCGATCCGATCAAGAACTTCATGGACTACAGCGACGACTCGTGCATGAACACGTTCAGCGCCGGGCAGAACAGTCGGATGAACGCCCAGTGGTCGGCGTATCGCCTGGGTAAGTAGCCCTCAAACAAGCCGAACACGATCGAAATCCAGGCCTCGACGATCACCCGCCCAGCATGGCCGTTCAACTCGATGGCTGTGGCAGTGGCGCTCAACCCACAAGGAGTGCAAGCCCCGAACAAAGGTGCGCCTGGCCGCGCCCGGGCTCCCGTAACCTGGACGGATCATGTCGTCCTTGCGTGTCCGCTTCGCCCCTTCGCCGACCGGGATGTTCCACGTCGGCAGCGCTCGCTCGGCGCTGTTCAACTGGATTCTGGCCAAGCAGTCGGGTGGCACGTTCGTCTTGCGGGTGGAAGACACCGACGAGGCTCGTAACCAGCCCGAGTGGACGCAGGGCATCCTCGACGCCCTCGCCTGGCTGGGTATCTCACCGTCCGACGAAGCGTTTGAAGGCCCCTACTACCAGTCGGCAAATGCCGACGCTCACGTCGCCGCGGCCCGTCGCCTGGCTGAGCTCGGGGCGGCCTACTACTGCGACTGCACTCGTGACAATCTCGTGGCCCGCACGGGCCACGAGAAGCACGGATACGACCGCCATTGCCGCGACCGCGGGCTCACGGCCGGCCTGGGGCGGGCGTTGCGGTTTCGGGTCCCCGAGGGATCGTCGGTGGTCAGCGATCTGATCCGCGGCGACGTCGAGTTCGACCACGCTTCGATGGAGGACTTTGTCGTGCTGCGGGCCAATGGTTCGCCGCTGTTTCTCATCGCCAACGTCGTCGACGACATCACCCATCGCATCAGCCTTGTCGTACGCGGCGAGGAGCACTTCCCGAACACCCCCAAGCAGCAGTTGATGTGGCAGGCGTTCGGCGAGACCCCGCCGGTGTGGGCGCATGTGCCGGTGCTCGTCAACGAGGCCCGCAAGAAGCTGTCGAAGCGCCGTGACAAGGTTGCCCTCGAGCAGTTCCGCGACGAGGGCTTCGTGATGGAGGCGATGCGCAACTACCTGATGACCCTCGGATGGACCCCCAAAGGCGACGCCGAGATCGTCGCATGGGACGAGATGGTGCGCGACTTCTCCCTCGCCGACGTCGTGTCATCGCCTGCATTCTTTGACCTGAAGAAGCTGGCCGCCTTCAACGGCGACTACATCCGGGCGATGGCACCGGCCGATTTCATCGTCGCCTGTGAGCCGTGGCTGGCTGCTTGGCGGGACGCCCACCCGGGCCACCGGTGGAGCCAGGACACCTTCGTTCGGATGGCCCCATTCGTGCAGGAGCGCGCCGTCACTCTGGCCGACGCCCCGGGCACGATCGATTTCGTGATGTTGAACGAACCGGCCTTCGACGCCGAGGCCCGGGCGAAGACGATGAACGACACCGCACGCGCGCTACTCGCCGATGTCGTTGCCGCATTCGCCACCAGCGAGTGGCAGGCCGAGACGCTCAAGACGACGGTTGAGGAGATCGGCGCCGCCCATGGCCTAAAGCGCGGTCCGGCCCAGGGCCCGGTGCGTCTGGCCGTCACCGGCCGCCTCGTCGGCCCGCCGCTGTACGAACCGCTGGTGATCCTCGGGCGCAACGAGACGATCGCCCGATTGCGCGCCTTGCTGGCGTGGGAGCCCACCGAGTGACCGATCGCGACGCGCTCTGGTTCGTCACCGAACCCGAGTCCGCGTCGCCTCACGACGCGCCCGGACAGGCCGATCATCCCGACGAACCGCCGGCTGGCAGAGTTTCCCCGGCGAGACGTCGTCGACTGAGATGGATGACACTCAGCGCGTGCGGCCTGGTTATCGGCTATTTCATGCTCTGTTTCGCCCAGGTCTGGTCGACCGGTCGGTCGGACCAGGCTCGGGCGGTCGATGCGATTGTCGTGCTCGGAGCTGCCCAGTACGACGGGCGTCCATCACCGCAACTCGCCGCCCGTCTCGATCATGCGGCGGAGCTGTATGCCCGGGGTTTCGCCCCGACCATCGTGGTCACGGGCGGCAAACAGCCCGCCGATCGTTACACCGAAGCCGGGGCGTCGGCTTTGTATCTGATCGCCAAGGGGGTGCCCCCTGAGGCGGTGCTGCAGGAGGATCGCGGGCGCTCGACGTGGGAATCACTCGATGGTGTGGCGCAAATTCTCGATGCGGACGATGTTCGACGCGTCCTGCTCGTGACCGACCCGTATCACTCGCTCCGCAGCCGGTTCATTGCCTCGGAGTTGGGCCTGACGGCGTTCGTGTCTCCCACCCGCACGAGCCCGGTGCGGGGCTTCACCGCGTTCAGGCGCCAGATCAAGGAAGCCGCCGGAATCGCCATTGGCCGGGTTGTCGGCTTCGAACGACTGTGGAAGGTCACCGGCTAACTGCGAAATCGGTGTGGGCGAGGCAGTCGCTCCCGCTAGCATCTAGCTGCTCCGTGGGGAGTGGTGTAACTGGCAACACAGCAGTTTCTGGTACTGTTATTCCGGGTTCGATTCCTGGCTCCCCAGCTCACGAGGCCGACCTTCGGGTCGGCCTTCGTCGTTTTCTGCTGAGGCCGTCGCTTGTTTCCGGTTGGTCTCTGGCGTGCTGGTTGCTAGATTGCAGGGGCTACTTGGCCCCATCGTCTAGTGGCCTAGGACACCACCCTCTCAAGGTGGCGGCACGGGTTCGAATCCCGTTGGGGCTGCC
>CAWKBX010000014.1:0-10717 GCA_963847945.1 uncultured Actinomycetes bacterium | reverse complement strand
TCCGCCGGGCGCGCCCAACCGGACGGCGAAGCCGCATGTTCGCGTATTCGACGGGTAGTGACCAAGTCGTGAGAAGCCTGATTATCGGTCTCCGGGGGCAGGATGTCGCCAATCGCGGACTTCAGGACTTGTCGCCGATCGCCGACATTATAGAATGTCGCCGTTCGACGACATGACTGCGAGGTGCCCATGAGGCTGAGGACAGCCGCCGACATCGGAGCCGCCATCCGCCACCAAAGGCGAACCCTGGGGCTCGACCAAGCCACGCTGGCGAAGAAGGTCGGAGTGGGCCGGCAGTGGATCGTCGAGATGGAGCGGGGGAAGCCGCGAGCCGCGCTTCGGCTCGTACTGCGCACGCTCGAGGCGCTCGGGATCGAGCTACGTACCGGCGACGCGACTCCCGCAAGCACGACGGCTCCGCTGCCCGCCGCCGCCGTGGATCTAGACGCTCTGCTCGAGGCCCACCGCAAGCCCAAGGGGAGGCGTCAACATGGATAAAAGTTTTCCACTAACAGGCTGGGGTTCGCTGGCTGTGCATGGCGGCCACAAACAAGACCCCATGTGTCACACCAGGTGCCCATCTATGCCAGCAGCACTTATTATTTGATGATGCCGAACAGGGCATGCGCCGCTTCAGCGGACAGGAAGAAGGTTATATATTTTTACAGCCGCTGGGGTAATCCTACTATGACAGAAGCGGAAGAAAAGATTACGGCGCTGGAGACCTTTGGGTTGGGTATTGAGGCAAAAGGCATTCTTCATTCATCGGGCATGGCGGCTATATCAACACTTTTGCTGTCGACACTAAAACCTGGTGATAAAATCATCACTCATTTCTCTTTGTACGGAGGAACCAATGAACTGGTAAATAAAATTCTTCCGGGGTTCAACATTACCGCCATCATTACCGATCTGAGAGATTTGAATAAAGCAGAAGAAATATTGAAAGCCGATTCGACCATCAAAATGATGTACCTCGAAACACCGGCCAATCCCACTATTCAATGCGTGGATTTATCTTAACTAAGTAAACTGGCGAAGCAACATAATATAATTGTGGCTTGCGATAACACATTTGCAACGCCTTATCTGCAACAACCTTTTCAATACGATGTGGATTTTATTGTTCACTCCACCACCAAGTTTTTAAACGGCCATGGTACAGCTATTGGTGGCATTTTATTAGGAAGAGATATTGATTTTATGAAAACGACAGTCACCAAAGTGCATCGTTTGCTGGGAGGCAATTCAAATCCTTTTGATGCATTTCTCCTTATTCAAGGAATAAAAACTTTACCGACGGAAATGTCGCCGTATTCAAATCGGCTCCCTCCCCCCGAATGTGACGAAAATTAGTACCCGGTGGCGGGGGGGGAGGGCAGAATCAGGAATCATTCCCGGAAGAGGGGCTTTTTCTTGACACGGAGATGGACCGCCTGGAAAAGATCCACCTGCTGAACGCCTTGGAAAAAACGGGGGGAAATCGCACGGAGGCAGCGAAATTGTTGAAGATTTCCCTTGGTCGATCCGGTACCGGTTGCAGAAGCACGGGATCGAGTGAGGTTCTCCTCCGGCGGGGCTGAAGTTTTGGCCCGCCCCTTGCGATAAGAGAGGCAACAAAATCGATCTCCAGACCTGAAAGGAGGAGAAAAGCATGTTGAGCAAGCTGAAGCAAGAAGGGGTTCACCCTGATCGAACTGATGATCGTCGTCGCGATCATCGGCATCCTGGCCGCCATCGCCATCCCGAACTTCCTGCGGTTCCAGGCGAAGTCGAAGCAGTCCGAGGCGAAGACGAACCTTGGCGGGGTTTTCACGGCGGAAACTGCGTATTTCGGCGAAAAGAATGTGTTCGGCGACCTCAATGTCGTCAGTTGGGCACCGATAGGGACGTCGAGATACAAGTACATGGTCGGCATTGTCGCGAATTCGATGGGGCTCATTTCCCTCACCTTTGACGCGTGGTCCTGGCCCCGGGGATCAACGTGGGGACTCCGGCCGGGTTCACTGCGGGCGCGCAGGGGAACGTCGATACGGATGCGCTTCTGGACCAGTGGACGATGAACGATGGAAGGGTGCTCGTGAACAACGTAGACGACGTTATCAATTAGTCGGATCCGTTGGGGAATATCGTCGGGAAAGGCGGCCTTCGGGTCGCCTTTCTTTTTTCCCTGTTCGTCCTCTCGGTCCTTGCGTCCGGGAAATATTACCAGTATGTGCTCGGCGTACTTCGGATCTCCGTCTTTTCGACCTTCGGCGTCTGGTTATGGCGGCGGGGGCGCGATGCCATGGATGTCCCGTTGTACGCACTGGCGGTCGGAGGGTTTTCCGTCCTCTCCCTCGGTCATGCCTTCTCGTCGGTTTACGGTTGGGTTTCCTTCCAGCATGCGTTGAACATCTGCCTTGCCGGGGCCTTTCTCTGTGTCGGCATCCTCCGGTTCGGCGACCGGTCGACATCATCTGCGCCGGCACAGTTCGTCCTGGTCGTTGCGGCTCTCGCCGCCATCGAGATCGTCGTCGCTTCCTTCCAGCGTGCGACGTTCGGAACCACCCGACCGCACGGAACGTTCAGCAACCCGATGTTCCTCTCGGAGTTCCTGGCGATCTCGGCCCTGTTCTTTGCGTCCCGCTTTCTCGATGAGTGGGGGAAGTCGGGACGGAGGCGGATCGCCTGGGGAGCGGGAGCGGTGTTTTTCCTGGCGGGGGGCTCTTTTCCCTCACCGGGTCCCGGGGAGTGGTTGTCGCGCTGGTCCCTGCGCTCGTGGTCCTTACGATCTCCCACTTTGGGATAGCCCGCGGAGGAAAGGTGTTCCTCTTCACTCTTCCCGGTCTGATCCTCCTGGGCTGGCATTCCATCTCCCGGTTCTTCGGCCCAAGTCTGACACGACCTGCGACCGAGTGCAACAAGCGCTTGCTTGGTCAGTGGCGCGCAACGTACGCTCCCATTCGTCACCTCAGGAGGGAGCACGCATGAATGTCTTGGAAGGTCCGCGACGCGAGTTGCGTCGCATCGTGCACGGCGGTTACCCGCAGTGGGTCACACCGTCGGACGATGGAACCGAGTTGTTGCTCCCGGGCGGCCGTCGCACCGACGAGTCGAACGCCGTCTATCTGCCGCCGTGCGATCCCACGAAGATCATCTGCATCCATCTGAACTACGACTCGCGTCGCGTCGAGTTCCGCGCTCCAGCGTTGACCGAGCCGACGTACTTCCAGAAGCCGCCGACCGCGATGAACAGCCACCGCGGACTGCTCTACCGCCCTGCCGATTGCCAGTTCATCAACTACGAAGGCGAGATCGCCGCGATCGTCGGGCGGCCGATGACCGACGTCGCCCCCGATGATGTGTGGGACCACATCGCCGGGTTCGCCCCGGCCAACGATGTCGGCCTGCACGACTACCGGGAGACCGATCAGGGTGGCATGACCCGCGTCAAGGGCGTCGACGGCTACTGCCCCGTTGGCCCAGGGATCGTGTCGGGTGTCGACATCCGCAACGAGATGTTGCGGACCTATATCAACGGTGAGGTCGTGCAGGAAGACCCGGTGTCGAACATGACGTTCGGTATCGACTACATCCTTGCCGACCTGTGCCGTCACATCACCTTGCTTCCGGGCGACGTCATCCTTACCGGCACCCCCGCGAATTCGCGGCCGATGCAACTCGGTGATGTCGTCGAGGTCGAAGTCACCGGTGTCGGCCGGTTGTCGAACGCGGTCGCCGAGAAGCCCGCACCGAGTATCAAGGTCGGTCATCAGCCTCGTGACACCGATGCCATCCGCCGAGTTGCGTTCGGCGGCGACTGGTGGGCCGCCCGAAACGCGGAACACAACGCTGATCCGGCAGGAGTGAAGTGACGCTCACCGCCGAACAATGCGCGGAGATGGCCCAGGCGCTGTACACCGCGGAGGCACAGCACGCACCGATCGAGCCGTTCACGATCTCGCATCCGGATGCCGATATCGAGGACGCGTACCGAATCGCCCAACTGGTCACCGAACTGAAGGTCGCCGCCGGGCACAGCATCAAGGGCCACAAAGTCGGTCTGACCTCGAAAGCGATGCAGCAGCTCACCGGGGCCAGCGAACCCGACTACGGGACCTTGACCGACGACTGGATCGTGCCGGAGGGATCGGTCGTCGACATGACTCGTCTCAACCGTCCGCTCGTCGAGGTCGAGATCGCGTTCGTCCTTGGCCACGACTTGGCCGGGCCTGGCCTGAATGCGGCCGACGTCATTCGTGCCACCGACTTCGTGCTCCCGGCGATCGAGATCGTCGACAGCCGCTACCGCGGCCGTGGCCCGAAACCGCTGGTCGACAGCATCGCCGATGCCGCGTGGTGTGGGCTGGTCGTGCTCGGTGGTCGCCCGGCACGCCTCACCGACCTCGACGTCCGACGTGAAGGCGCTGCGCTGTACAAGAACGGAACCGTCGAGGAGAGCGGGGTCGGGTCGGCCGTGATGGGCAACCCGATCAATGCGGTTGTCTGGCTCGCCAACAAACTCGCGTCCTTCGGCGTGACGATGGCCGCCGGCAGCGTCGTGTTGTCCGGGTCGTTCATCAAAGCGATCCCTTTCGCTGCCGGCGACACGATCACGGCGATGTTCAACACGCTCGGCGACGTCACGTTTGCCACGTCGGCACCCGAAGGACCCCGATGACCGCTTCGGCGATCACCCCATTGTCTCTGCAAGAACGATGGAGCGCCGGTTCGACGACGCTCGGTGCATGGATGTTCCTGCGCGAGCCGTTCACCACCGAAGCCGCCGGGGACGCTGGGTACGACTACGTCTGCGTCGATATGCAACACGGCCTCGCCGACTACCGCGACATGACCGCGATGATGCAGGCGCTGGCGAGAACCCCGGCGACACCGATCGTGCGGGTGCCCGGCAACGACCCGACCATGATCGGACGGACCCTCGATGCCGGCGCGCTCGGCGTAATCATCCCCATGGTCAACACCGCCACCCAGGCCGCCGACGCCGTCGCCGCATGCCGCTACGCGCCCGCCGGGAACCGCAGCCTCGGACCGATCGGCGCGATGACCCGCCACGGCTCGGGATACTTCCGCTGGGCCAACGAACGCGTCGCCTGCCTGCCGATGATCGAGACCATCGAAGCCGTCGAGAACATCGACGAGATTCTCCAGGTGCCCGGCATCGATGCCATCTACGTCGGTCCCGCCGACCTGTCGTTGACGCTCGGCCTCCCGCCGTACATGGACCACGCCGACGGGCGGTTCCAGGATGCGGTCACGACGATTCTCGACGCCTGCCGTCGCCACGGCGTGATCGCCGGCATCCAGGCATCGGCGGCGCTTGCCGAAACCCGGGCACACCAGGGTTTCCGGATGATCACGGTCGGCTATGACCAGGCGCCGGTGGTCGCTGCCCTGCGGGCCGACCTAGCGGCGTCCCGAGCCGCGCTTCCAGCGACGCAGCCATGACCGACAGCGGCGTCGAGAGCACCGGCTTCGACGCTGACGTGCTTGTGGTCGGGCTCGGCCCTGGCGGCGCGACCGCGGCGCTCGCGCTGGCCCGCTACGGGATCCGGGTTCATGCGGTGTCGATGTACTCGTGGGTGGCGAACTCGCCTCGGGCGCACATCCTCAACCAGCGTGCCGCCGAGGTGTTCCGAGATCTCGGTGTCGAGGATCGAGTGATGCAGGTGGCCACGCCATGGGCCGAGATGGGCGACTCGGTCCTCGCAACCAGCCTCGCCGGGCCCGAACTGTTGCGGCTGCGGGCGTGGGGCACCGGCGACACACGCCATGGCGACTATGTCCGGGCGAGTCCGTGTTCGATGGTCGACATCCCGCAACCGAGACTCGAACCTGTCCTCATCGACGCCGCCGGGCACGAGGGGGCGGTGCTCAGCTTCAACACCGAGTACCTGTCCCACGCGCAGGACAGCGACGGTGTCACGGTGCGATTGCGCGATCTGCGAACCGGGCACGAGTTCACGCAGCGGGTGCGCTATCTGCTCGCGTTCGACGGGGCACGGTCGCGGGTGACCGAGGAGGTTGGCCTGCCGTTCGTCGGTGAACTCGCCCGAGCCGGAACGGTGTACGCCCAGTTCGACGCCGACCTCGCCAAGTACGTCGCCCACCGGCCGAGCATCCTGCACTGGATCTTCAACAGCGCGGCGGGCACTGGGGAGATCGGCCTGGGGTTGCTCCGGGCCGTCGAACCGTGGAGCCGCTGGATTGCCGGCTGGGGATTCGACCCGGCCAAGGGTGAGCCCGACCTGAGCAACGAGACGGTTCTTGCGCGAATTCGAGCGTTCATCGGCGACCCGGATGTCGACGTGTCCATCGTTCGAACATCGACGTGGTACGTCAACGAGCAATACGCGACGAGCTACCAGTCGGGGCGCGTGTTCTGCGGCGGCGATGCGGTGCACCGTCACCCGCCGAGCAACGGGCTCGGCGCGAACACGTCCATCCAGGATGCGTTCAACCTTGCCTGGAAGATTGCGTTTGCGATCCGCGGCGACGCGGGTCAGTCGTTGCTCGACTCGTATTCGCAGGAGCGAGTGCCGGTCGGCAAGCAGATCGTCGCCCGCTCGAATCAATCTCGTCGAGACTTCGCCGGGTTGCGCGACTGGTTCGACCCGAACTCCGACGACCCAGTGGCGGCCGGGCGCACGCGTTTGGAGGACCGAGGCCCCGAAGGTGCCGAGCTACGCGACCGTGTGTACCGGGCACTGCGGCTGAAGAACTACGAGTTCAACGCCCACGGCGTCGAACACAACCAGCGCTATGTGTCGAGTGCGACGCTCGCTGATGCCGAGGACGGCGAGGAGCAGTGGCCGCGTGACCGAGAGTTGTTCGCCCAGTCCAGTACGCGGCCTGGGGCGAAACTGCCTCACGCCTGGCTGGTCGGCCTCGACGGTCGGAGGGTCTCGACACTCGACGTGGTCGGGCGAGGCATGTTCTCGGTCGTGACGGGGCTCGCCGGGCAAGCCTGGGCGTCGGCCGCCGCATCGCTCGGCGCGCCATGGCTTCGGGTCGTTGTGATCGGCGCGCCCGGAGCCGAGGACCCGTACGGCGAATGGTGGGCCACGCGTGAGATCGAGGAGGCCGGCGTGCTCCTCGTCCGTCCGGACGGATACATCGCGTGGCGGCAGATCGAATCTGGCTGGGATGTGGGCGTCGCAACCGCGATGCTCGGGTCGGCACTCGAGCGGGTGCTCGGGCGTGGAGGAGTGTTCACATGACGAGCGAATCAATCGAGTCGGCGCTGCCGATCGTCGTGGTCGGGGCGGGTCCGGTTGGGTTGACGGCGGCGCTCGCCGCTCGTCACCACGGCCTCCCGGTCGTCGTGATCGAGGCCGAACCCGAAGACCGCGTTCGCCCGGGCAGCCGGGCGGTGTTCCTCTATCGGGATTCGCTCGACCTGCTCGAAGGCATCGCGCCGGGGGTGACCGAGCCGTTGATCGAGCAGAGCTACGCCTGGACTCAGGTCCGCACAACGTTCCGGGCCAAGCAGATGTATCTGCGGAAGTTCCCGGCCGCGCCTCCGGGGAAGTTCGGGATCTCCGTTTCACAGCCTGCACAGGAGCGAGTCCTGTTCGATCGCTGTCAGCGTGAGGGCGTCGAGTTCCGCTGGGGTCAACCGGTGGCCGGGGTGTCGACCGATGCCGATGGTGTGACGATCGAGACCGCCGGCGGCGAGCGGGTCAGGGCGAGGTATGTGCTCGCGGCTGATGGTGCCCGTTCGGCGGTGCGCAGGGCGCTCGGTATCGAGTTCGATGGTGGTCGCTCGAAGACGTCGTTCGTGATCGTCGATCTCGCCGCGAACATGGACGACCCCAGCTACAGCGAACGCGCCTTCCACTATCAGCACCCCGCAGTGGGCGGCCGCAACGTGCTCGTCGTCCCTTTCGGCGGCGGGCTGCGAGTCGACCTCCAGTGCGCCGAGAACGACGACGTCGAGTCGTTGCAGTGCGACCCAGTGCTCAGCGAATGGGTCCGCGCCGTCACCGGGCCCGGCTTCGAACTTCCCCCGTTGTGGGTGACGACCTACCGATTCACGAGGTCGGTGGCATCGTCGTACACCGACACCCACGCCCGGGTGCTCCTTGCCGGTGAAGCCGCTCATCTATTCCCCCCGTTCGGTGGCGCACGCGGGCTGAACTCCGGTATCCCCGACGCGGTCTTCTCGGTCGAGGCGATCGCCATGGCGCTCCGCGAGACCGACCCCGATGCCGCCCGCGGCCACATCGTCGCCGTCGCCACCGAACGTCGGGGCGCCGGGTTGGTCAACCGCGACGCGGCATCTTCCGCGCTCACTCAGATGGAGGCGGCCACATGGTGGCGGCGCGCCAAACTGCGTCTGGCGAGCCTGATCGCCCCGAGGTCCGACCGGGTCGGTCGATGGCTCGACCGGATGCCGACCGCGGGCGCCTACGTTCGGGCGTCGGAGCGCTCGCGCTATTAACAACGAGTCCTTTGAGGGAGCAACCAATGAGCGTGACAGGAACACTGGGCGACGGACGGCCGCTACGAGATCGTGATCGACGCGCCCCCGGTCAACGCGTTCTCCATCGTGCTGCTGCGCGAGATCACCCGGCTGCTCGGGAACCTGCCCGACGAAGCCCGGGTCGTCGTGCTGCGCGCCGAGCACTCCGGCTTCTCCGCAGGCGGCGACATCAAGGAGATGGAACGCCTCACCGGCTTCGACGGGATCATCGGCCAGATCCGCGACGGTCTCGCCTGCTGCGTAGCCATCGAGCAGTGCCCGGTGCCGGTGATCGCCGCCGTGCACGGGTACTGCTACGGGATCGGGGTACTCGTCGTCGGGGTCTGCGACATCGTCGTCGCCGCCGAGGGCACCGCGTTCATCCTCAACGAGATCGACAACGGCGCCGCCAGCGGAGCGATCCAGGCCCTCGGACTCCTGCCCGAGAAGCGGATGCGGACCGCACTGTTCACCGGTGCCACGGTGCGAGCCGAGGAGTTGCACGCTTACGGCAGCATCCACAGTGTCGTGGCCCAGGATCGGCTGCTCGGCGAGGTCGACAACTTGGCAGTGGCGATCGCCGCCAAGGTGCCGGCGGTGGTGCGGGCGATGAAAGGCGCGATCAACCGGTCGACCGAACGCGACCTCATCGGCAAATACCGCGCCGAGGCGAGCTACACCTACGAACTCCACATGAGCGGCGCAGCCGCCGAGGCCCGTGGCGCCTGGTGGAACACTCAGCCCGACCGGAACGCGGGAGCACCGTCATGAGCCCACGGGACGAGTTCCTCGCCCACTGGAACGCCGTGCTCGTCGCCGGCGAGGACATGGCCCTCACGCTCGGGCTCATGCCGCTCTCGGGCGACCCGGGCGGGGTGACGGTCACGATGCCGCTGACACCGGCCATTCGCCAGCCCGCCGGGATGTTCTCCGCCGCATCCCTCTTCGGCCTCGCCGACGTCGGCGGAACAACACTCGCCCGGTACCACGCGCCGGCCGACACGTTTCCTCTCAACGTGCAGTCGTCGATCGCACTCGTCGGCAACACCAACACGGGCAACGCAACCAGTCGCTCCACGCTGGTGAGCGCCGGCCGACGATTGATCGTCACGACCACCGATGTCACCGACGACACCGGTCGGCTGCTGGCCAAGGTCGACGCCACATTCCTCGTCGCTGCACCACGCAGCTCGACTACGGGCTGACTCCTCGCCGACCTACCGATCAGGACGGCGGGTGCCCATCGAGAGACGCGGCCCGACGCTGAAAGAACTCGTCCATCGGCCCGAACTCGGGATCGTTCGCGTAGTGCGCGCGGGTCCACGCCACGATCTCCGCGTCGGAACGGGTGAGGTCAAGCGGTTCGCCCTGCGGCTGGCTCACATGCCACGGCGTGTCGATGAACACCTCGACACCGTTGAACTCCGGATCACGGAAATACACCGACCAGGCATTGCCGTGCGTCAACGGCATGATCTGGGTGACCCGGTCGTGAGCGTCGAGCGAGACCTTAAAGGCCCGTAGATCGTCGAGCGTGCCGCCGGAGCGGAACGCCACGTGATGCAGATTGTCCGACGCCGCCGGGGTCGCTCGGCCCGTCACCAACGCAAGTTGATGATGCGCGTTCGCGGTCTGCGACAGAAACACGATCTCCTCTGCGCGCAACGGCCCACGATCGGTCACCTCGAAACCGAGCACGTCACAGTAAAACGCAACCATCTGCTCGACGTCGTGCACATACAACACAGCGTGAGCAACCTCGAGCCGCAACGACCTGGTCATCATCAAGACCGTAGTCGGCTCCCCAGCAGTGAGGTCGCGTCGGGCGGCCGCCGACGAAGCCCGACACACAGCCCCGCGTCCACAGGTCTGGCCCAGCGACAGCACTCCACCGCTCACCCTTTCGACAGTCGTGCTACATGCCACCGTTGGCTGTCATTCGGGTTGTCGACCCGCAGAGGCGACGCTTGCAACGAGCGACGCGTTACCGACGACCGCACACGCTCGCGACCGGTCGACGACGAGTCACCGACTAACCACGAGTCGTCTACGAGACGCCGGTGGTTCCGGTCGAAGGGCAGCTGTGAGCGACACGTTCGGCTGACACCGTTGACAAGCTCCCGGAATCTCGTTGACAAATCCGGTAGAAGCGGGCCCGAGAACGAGAGAAGCCCTGGCCGGATTGTGGTCCTGACCAGGGCTTTCTTTGGTGGCGGGGACAGGATTTGAACCTGTGACCTTCGGGTTATG
>CAWKBX010000013.1:0-72587 GCA_963847945.1 uncultured Actinomycetes bacterium | reverse complement strand
CCTTGTGAAGTCGCTTTCGAACCCGGTGTTCCGCAAGTCCATCGCCTCTGCCATCCGCCCGTTCGTGTGAGTGGAGCATGCCCGCCCGTCGCGACCTGCCAGGACGGCTATCAAACCACCCAGGTGAACCTCTACGGCGTACGGACAGACTCCCTGGGTGATCAACCCACGCCAGGCCATGGACCAGCCGTGGAGGTGGGTAGGCGGTGGCCAAAGGTCTCTTCCTTGTGAGTCGCCAGACAACCATCGACGGCAGAATGAGCATACTGAAGAAGACGGCATACGTTTCCGGCTCAACCAGTAACTTCGCCACCGAGTAATGTGATAGATCTGCCACCATGATCGACGTAACTAGCCATCTTAGTCCATCCGCTGAGAGCCAAGTCCAGGCGATAGTAGCCGCGATATTTGCGGGGATGAAGCGCTGGAGTCGACTCCGGGTGGCGACGACAGTGAGGGCGCTGATCGAAGCAACGAAGAGCAGATAGTTCAGAACAGAAATATATTCAAATGCATTTCTCGTCCACATCAAGTTATCCGATTCCGATGACAACCCTACCCATCTGGCTGGACTGCCGTCAGCCAGAGTACTGACATTCCTCGACGTAACTAGCGGTGACACACACATTGGATCTACAAAACAGTACGGATCACGTCTAGCTACCCCCAAAACTATATCACTCACGCTCTGCACTCTTTCACTGCCCCCAGCAGACCGAACCTGCAAGTGCAGCCAGACGACGGAGAGCCACAGTAGTAGCGTTGCCACTATCGCGACCGAGGCTTTCCCTGTCATCAGGCTGCACCCGCAATTATAAGACACTTCATTGATGCCTATTTTCACACTAGACATGCCAATATGTCACGGCCGTGCCATCTGGTCCGGCCGGACAAGTTCCGGGTAGAGGCGGAACCTTCACCCACTGCGACCCCAAGCGCATTACATCATCATGGCTCATGGCATCGTAGTCACATACTTCCGCCCTTTCTGCATATGGCTTCTCCCATATCCCAGCGAAATAGAACCTCCATAGACCCCAGTACTTCGAATCTCCCGTATCGGGATCCTTCTCCTCACTCTTGATCCCAGTGAAAACGATGAGGCGGTTGGAGCTGTCTGAGCCGAGCCAATTTGACAAGATACCGTTGATATCGTATTGCCAGTCGCACGTCTGGTTCCACCAACTCTCTGGCCAAGCAACCTCTGCGAAGTCGCTCGTGCTGCCAGGATCTATCAAGATAATCGTGTGTACGTTACTCACACGTTCAGCATCTGATGACTGAAGGTAGTAGATCGGACCTAGGCGCCCCTTACTCCAGCCAGCTAGCGTATTCGTGTCTGCGGCTATCCCGGCGGTTGCAAGCCCAGTTGAACAATTGCCTGACCATTCACCCAGTGCGCGATCTTGATCCGAGACACTTGTGATGTCTGACTGTCGCCCGCCAGTGTCATGGGACCACCTTGATGCGAGTTCCGCCGGTGTGATGGGACCACCCGTCCGCCAGTGATGGGACCAGCTCGGGGTCCGTCAGTTCGGTGCTGTCGTGGGTGAGCATCGCCGCTCCTGCTGACAGTCCGAGAGGCGGCGATGGCATTCCGGGAGGTTCCAATGTTCGAGGTTCGTGAGGTGCTGCGATTGTGGTTGGGAGGTGAGGGGCTGAGATCGGTCGAGCGGCTGAGCAACGTCGATCGTAAGACTGTGCGCCGCTACGTGAACGCTGCGATCGCCGTCGGTGTCATTCGCGGGAGTGGTGTCGAGCAGTTGACCGATCTGGTGCTCGGCCAGGTGGTCGAGATCGTGCGACCACATCGTCGTGACGGTCACGGCGATGCTTGGACGGCGCTTGCCAGTCGGCGGGAGAAGGTGAAGGGCTGGTCGGAGGCCGGGTTGACCGGCGTGAAGATCTGCGAACTCCTGGCGCGTGAGGGGGTGGTGGTGCCGGAACGAACGGTGCACCGGTTCGTCGCGGATGAGTTGGGTCGTGGCCGCGGGCAGGGCCCGACTGTGCCGGTCGCTGACGGCGAGCCTGGTCATGAACTGCAGGTCGATTTCGCCAGGCTCGGGTTCCTGCACGACAGCGTGACGGGCCGGCGGCGGGTGTGTCACGCGTTGATCTTCACGGCGGTGTTCTCCCGTCACATGTTCGTCTGGTTGACGTTCACGCAGACGACCGACGCGGTGATCGCTGGCAGTGAGGCGGCCTGGCGGTTCTTTGGTGGGGTGTTCAAGGTATTGATCCCCGAATATGTTCCGCGGAACATATTCGGGGTTCTGTGCCCTCGCGCGTTATGTGCCCCGGGTGGGTCGAGGGCCTGGTCATCGGGGGTGCCGATGGTCGTGCCGGTCACATAATGGTTCAGAGGGTGGCGAGCCAGTTGAGCAGGGTTTCGTCGGTCTGCCAGATGGGTCGTGGGCGGGGTCCCTGCGAAGAACCCGGGGGTTCGGTGTTGGCCAGCGCGGCGATCTTGGCGCGGGTGTTGATCTCGGCGTAGCGGTTGGTCGTCGACAGGTCGGCGTGGCCGAGCCAGCCTCGGATCACGTTGACTTCAACGCCGGCTTCGAGCAGGTGAACGGCAGCGGTGTGCCGGAAGGTATGTGGGCTGACGGTGCGCTGTTGGCGTGGCTGATCGAGACGACCGGCGTGACGGCGAACGATCTTGTAGATCCCGAACCTGGTGAGCGGCTGCCCGGCGGTGGACACGAACACTGCTCGGTCAGCTGCCCGTTGGTCGGTGCTGTTGATGAGGTCGGTGAGCATCTCGACGGTCTGCGCCCAGAGAGGGCAGGTGCGCCACTTGTCGCCTTTGCCGTGGAGGCGGACCGTTGCGGGTTCACGCAAATCGAGGTTTCCGACGCGTAGGTCGGCGACTTCTTGCACGCGGGCACCGGTGTTGTAGAGGAACAACAGCAGCGTCCGGTCCCGGTGAGCGAGACGCCCGGTCGAGGGTAGATGTTTGAACAGGTCCTCGATTTCGTCGCGTTCCAGGAAGTGGGTTTCGGCCGGCGCCGCCCGTTTCATCGGGATCGCCGCGACGCGTTGGCAGGTGGCGAGCATCTCGGGGTGGCGGGTGGCGATGTAGTCGAACAGGGTGTGCACGACGGCGAGGCGCTGGTTCCGGGTTCGGGCGTGGTTGCCTCGGTCGTGTTCAAGGTGACGCAGAAACCCGACGATGAGATCGAAGTCCAAGTCGGCGACGGTGAGCTTGGTGATCTTGGCGTTGCGGTCGGCGGCGGCGAAGCACAGCAGCAGCCGGATCGTGTCGCGGTAGCTGCGGATCGACGCGGGGCGGAGTCCTTTGACCGTGACGAGGTGATCGATGAAGAACGAGTGGATTGTCGGTCCGAGCGGGATGCCAGGCATCTCACACCGTCGTTTCGATTGCCGTGCGGGCGTACGTTTCGAACCGTCGATTGGCTTCGTTCAATAGGTCGGTGGTAATCGTCAGGTAGACCGCGGTCGAGACCGGATCGACGTGACCCATGAACGTCGACAGCTGGTAGAGCCGGGCGATCGGGTCGTCACCGCTGCGATACCAGCGGGTGAGACACCCGACAGCGAACGAGTGACGCAACGAATGCAGCCGTGGCGTGCTGACCCCGTCCGGGACGTGCAGGTCGAGGTCGATCACGAGACGGTGGAAGACCTGGCTGGCGGTGCAGGGATGAATCGGCCGGCGACCATCGAAACTGAACAACGGCATCTCCGGGTCGGTGCCGGCGTGTTCGAGCCGGGTAGCGAGCAACTGGCCGATGCGGGGCCCGAAGGGCACGAGGCGGTCCTTGCCGAACTTGCCGCCGCGCACTTCGATCAGTTGCCGCTCGACATCGACGTGACCGACGCGCAGGCCGCACACCTCCCCAGCGCGTAGCCCCAGGCCGTAACACAACGCGAAGATCGTGTGATAGACGTCGCCGCGGCCTGCAGCTCGTGGGTTGTCCGGCAACACGGCGGCGGCGTCAAGCAGACGACGAGCAGCAGCGAGATCGAAGATGAACGGCAACTTCTGAGCGGTTTCCCGGCGCCGCCTGGTGCGCACCGGGGAAGCTGCGAGGAGTTGCTGGGCGACAGCCCAGTCCAGCCAGAACGACACGACCCCGACGAGCTGGTTGAAACTACGCGCTCT
The DNA here is from genome assembly GCA_963847945.1 of uncultured Actinomycetes bacterium. Taxonomy (GTDB): domain Bacteria; phylum Actinomycetota; class Acidimicrobiia; order Acidimicrobiales; family Ilumatobacteraceae; genus JANMJD01. Next base: position 68,461 of record CAWKBX010000013.1, on the reverse strand, counting down.
CGGTCGTGGCCGTGACGCGAAGAACTCGTCCAGGATCTCGGCGGTCAAACCAGTGATGTCGACGATGTCCCGTTCGGTGGCGAACCGGGTCAGAAGCGCCAGCGTGGCCTGTTCGCTGCGATATTTGCGGCCCAATGCCCGCTGATGGGCGAGGAACCCGTCGATGCAGGTGGTCAGATCGGTAGTCATCCGAGCACCTCCTCGCCATCGCCGAGCGCGACCTGCCGAAGCGCTTCGACGGCCACCTTCGCGTAGACCTCGGTCGATCGTGGTGAGCGATGCCCGACGAAATCGCCGATCGTCTTCAGATCGAAGTTCGCGTCGACCAAGCGTTGCACCGCCGAGTGCCGCAGCGTGTGCGACCCCGGGCGGGGAACCTTGACCCCGACCTGTTGCAGATAGTGGCTGGCCAGACTCGACACCGCCGCCGACCCGATCGGTTCGTGTGGAGCGACCGCCCGGAAGAAGACGTGACGATCCTCGCTGGCCGGTCGGCCGTGCTGCAGGTAATCGACGATCGCTTCGCCAACGACCTGCGACAGCGGGAACGCTGTCGAGTGACCCGCCTTGCGTTCCGGGACAGCCAGCCGGTTGCGTTTCCAATCGATGTGATCCAGTTCGAGCGCAGCGACCTCACGGCCGCGCAGGCCATACGTCACGAGCAACAACAAGATCGCGTAGTCGCGTTTGCCGACCGGGGTCCGCCGATCCGGCGCCGCAAGAACACGATTCACCTCATCCCACGAGATCGATCGTGGCACCGTCGAGAGCCGATACACCTGCGGCCAACCAACAGCGGCGCTCAAATCGCTGGCGAGGACCCCGGCTCTGTAGGCGAACCGGACGAACACCCGCAACACCCCGGCGCAGTCCCGCACCGTGCTTTTCGCCAAGCCGATGCTGGCGCGTTCCACCATGAACGCGGACACCAACGCCGGGGACAGATCAGCGACCTTCGCGTCGATCCGTTGCAGGTAGCGGTCGAACCGGTCGAGATGGAACCGGTATTGATCGATCGACGCCGGGCGAAGCCCACGCTCCTCGACCAGATACTCGACGAAGCCGGGCACCTGATCGGTCAACGGGAACGGACGGGTTGACCGACCCGACGCCACGAACCCAGGCAAGGTCGTCGACAGCATCTGCTCGATCGGTCCCCGGACCTCTTTGGCCATCGCCCGATCCGAGCTGTTGCGCTGGTGATGCGCAGCGACCCGCTCAGCGACGAACCCGTCGACGAACCGCGGGAGATCGGCAACCGACGCTGCGCCATTCGTTCGGGCGTGCTCACCGAACGCGTACAGGGTCGGGACTCGACGCCACACCGACTTGAGGCCATAGCCGTGCTCGGCCAACCACACGACATGCGCCTCGATCTCGGCGCCGATCCACGACGCACGGAACCGATCGACCGTCGACGGCTTCACAAAGAACTGTTCCAACATGGGCAACTTCCTCTCTCACAACGAGTTGAAGCCCCACGTTGCCCGCCAGCCCAAGCGTTATGTGACCGGCACGACCATCGGCACCCCCGATGACCAGGCCCTCGACCCACCCGGGGCACATAACGCGCGAGGGCACAGAACCCCGAATATGTTCCGCGGAACATATTCGGGGCGGATCCGGGCATGGACCCCGGCAAACCGCGTGAACGCGCGGACGTGACCGTCAAGGAACGATTCCTGGGCTTCGTTCACATACGCCCGATGAAACCCGCACGTGGCGAACGCCGACCACATCGCGAACAGATGCAACGTCACCGGCACACCGGCGAGGACCGCTTGGAACTGTCCCCAGTCGACCTCAGCCTCCCGACCCGGCAGCCGCGTCTGGGGCACGAACACGTTCACCGGCAACCCGCCACCAGCCGCTCGTTCGGCGGCGATCTCGACACGAACCTCGGCAACGACCTTGCGGCACGTCGACTCCGAGATCATCACCTGCTGCTCGCTGGCCAGCCGATCACGAATCCTCGCCGCGGTATGTCGCTGCTTACGCGGCGCGTCCCGGTCGGCGATCAGAATCGCCTTGATCCACGGCCGCCACTCACCCGACACCGGCGCCGACCGCACCGGTGTCTTACGCGACGGCGGGACCGGTGACAACAACGCTGCCCGCACGTCACGGCGATGCACACGGAACCGGGCGGCCAACGCCCGCACGCTCAGCTTCTCGTCGCGACGAGCGAGCCGGATCTGCTCGAACACTTCCACCTTCGACACTGCCTTCTCCCAGCCAGGCGACACACGCCGCCGACAAGGACGATCACAGGTGGGGCCAGATCAGATCGTCGCCACACCCGAAAGTGGGGCCAGATCAGATCGGCGTTCTCACTCCGGGTTGACACCGACGAACACTCGCAGTTCGAACGATCCAGCACTTCGCTGACGTATTGATCCTTGCATCCGCCGAGTCTCCAACGCGCCCGCCAGTCCGACACAGCCATGTCCCCGGGCCAGATGGACAGTCCCGCCATCCGCGACCCGCGCAGACGACCGCGCAGAGTGCCGAACAACGTGGATGGGCAAACGGATGGGCAAGATGGGCAAACCCGGCCCGGTGAACCGACCCGAAAAACGACGAAAACCCTGCCGAAGTAGGGCCTTCATCAGAGCGGACGACGAGATTCGAACTCGCGACCCTCACCTTGGCAAGGTTCCCGAGACCGTCCACCCGATCCGTTTCCCCTGGTAGATAGCTATGCGACGTTCGCTGGAGTCCACCAAATCCACCCGAATCCGCAGAGAACGTAGACCGCTCTACCATCGCTCCGCGAGCAGGTTTCGATCGCACTCATCACCCGGGTCACGATGATGTAGCGCCAAGAACGAACGACGGTGGCCGGCCGAGCGGCGGCGCCTGTTCGTGAACTCGGTAGAGGATCTGAACCAAGCTGGCCAGAAGGGCGGGATCATCACGTTGGCCGGTCGGCCAGTCCATGCCGTACACGGATTTGAGGAAGGCTGGCGTCGGGCGGTCAGCACCGCTCCGCGCAAACACCGGGACGTACTTGTCCGGGTTGTCGACCTGCGATTGGAGCAGATCACCCTGAACTAGACGAACCTCCCAGCCGACGCCTCCATGACGGCGATCAGCCTTCTGCGAGTACAGGTCGTCGCAGATAAGCAGAACGCGATCCGCAAGATCGAGTTCGGTGCACATCCATTGGGCGACATCGGTCCCCGGGGTGAGGTGCCAGACGTCGAGTCGCGCATCGATTCCGTTCTCACGCAGGTGGGCAGCTACGGTCTTCACCCAAACAGCGTGGTCGGGCGAGGTTTGTGTGTAGCTGATGAACACACGGATGGGCCGCTCTGCCAGCTCAACGCCAGTCAGCGGTGCCGACGATTCCGTGCCAAGGCTGCGACGAAGCTCACCGAAGGAGATCTCATCGATCACGAAGAGCCGGAGCAGGCAGCCGTTCGGGGCGGTCTCCAAAAAGCCTCGGGTGATCGCCGACGCTGCATCCAGGACGGGCAAGCCGCCAGCCCCCGAACCGAGCACGGGGCAAGCGATGTTTCTCACCCAACTGGTCCGCGCCGCGTAGCTGCCAAGGTGTTTGCCGATCCGATGCACGGCAGCCAGATTTGATCCGGAGTCGCCACGCACGGAAGCTGCGAAAGCCGCGACTCTCGCAACACTCTGTGCGGCTTCCAGTTCAACCACTTCGATGTCGCCGAGGTTAAGACGATGTCGTGGTTGCGGGATCGAGAACGTCTCCAACCGCTGACGAACCACGTGATGGTCACGCGGTTCGAGCATGGAATGACGACAAGGTCGCTGGGACCCTCGAACATGTCACCCTTGACGATCTCGATGCGGGCACTCATCACATTCCTCGCTGACGCCGACTTGCGCTCGCAACACTACGTGGAGCGACGAGACGGTGGATAAGGCATCACACTCCTCGTTCACCTTCGAACGGGTCGGAGCGACATCGCGAGTCAACTCCCGACATTCGATACCGTGGCGGCGTGCATCAGCCGCTCGTACTCCGAGACGAAGCCGTCGTACCCGGACTTCTCGTCGTGCGGATGGGTGTCCACACGATGTCGGACGAGCGCCTCACCGAGTCCGCCGAGCAATGCCACGAGAACTGGGGATTCTGGGGATTCTCCGTGTTCGAAGTCCCCGACGGCGACTACCACCGACTGGCCCGTCAGCGCCCAGCGTTCGTGGCCCGCTCCCGAATGCTCATCGCAGATGGCCACGAACTCGTCGACGACGGATTCCCGCTGCTCCCAACGCTCGACGCCCCGCACTGGACCGTCGTGCTCGCCGCTCCGACAGCAACACTGTTCGAACGTGTTCGGGCGCACTTCCGGGGACCGATCAACAACCCGGCCTACAGGCGAACGCCGTAGCGAGGTACGCTGTGCACATGACCAATGACACTTACGACCTGCGATACGACGCCAACGGCGTCGGCGCGGATCTCGTTGTGGAGACCTGGATCAGCCACAGCCCACGAGCAAACGACGCAGCGTTCGATCCGCAGCCCGGCGACTGGCTCGCAGTCGGCGACGACGAGGAACCGCCGGTCCACTCACGCGTCGTTCGGCGAGACGGCAACCGCGTCTGGGTGCAACTCGACCTCAGCCATCTGTTCGTCGGAGTGTCGAGCGCGAGCGCCGAGGATTGAATCGGAAGTTTTGCGGCTAGACGTCTGCAAATATTGATGTCAGCCTCGTGCAGCAGTCCCGCTCTCGCCCCAGCCTGGTGTCCCTCGCATGAACCCGAACCGGCAAGTGGCCGCTGGCCGCAGCCGCTAAGTGTCCGACCTGCCCGACGATGCAAACGAGCGCCCTGACTATCTCTGATCGCCTACACCGTCAAAGAGCGTGTTGGTTGACAACTGATTGAATGTCTCACCAAGCCGCCGCAGCCAATCAGCATGCTCTTCTGCTGCGCTTGTTAGAAGGGCAAGACTAAGATACAAGAGGCAGACCAACTCGGTCGTGGCGCAGCGATCGCGTCGACGCTGACCGAAGCGTGAAGTCGACAGTCACAGTCGTATCACCGATTGATGCCGTCGCACGCCGGACCCGAAGCGCGCTCCCGACTCGATCAACGATGGCGAGCAGATCGGGATCAGAGAGCAAGGGGTAGGTCGGCTCAACGTCCACGCTCAGCACCTTTTGGCTGGTTCGAAGATCCAAACCCGTCAGCGGTAACCCTGACCCTCGACCGACGAGCGTAGGGAAAATCGACTCCGTGGCGTCGTTCCCCATCCCGTTCTGGCTGAACAGTCAAATCGTCTTGTCGAGAGACAACATGCGCAAGAAAACTACGGCCAACGAGCGTCAGCATCTGATCTCGAACATCCCATTGAGGCTCGGCTGCTATAGCCATCTTCTTGGGCAACGAACGAATCCGACAGCATCGAGCGTCGAGCAACGACAGCCCAGAATTGACCAGAGCTTGTAGGTTCTGCGAGGGATACTGAACGGTGAGCCTTGCCAATTGGTCAATCGAAGTACGCTTTGCTATTGACTTCCAGAACTGCCGCGTCGCGGACACCATCCGCCCGAAGAAGGAACTCAAGCACTTCGTCACCAATACCGTCATTTGTGACGTCGCGTCGCCACGGAAACTCCGACGGAGCTCCGCCAGAAGCGATCCAAACCGCAAAGATCAACTCAATGATTTGGTGAGATTCGTTCTGGGAGAAGTACGCGTCCGCCGCTTGTACCCCCCGTTTCACGGAACTGACACCCAGTGTCTCGGCCGCGCCAATCCCAGTCTCGATGTCGTCACGGATTCGTTCGCCGAGTGCCACATCTACGACTCCCCGGCCGCCGCGAACGAACGATCGCGCAGCGATATCACCAGTCGACAGACCCGGCTCCTGGTCGGCCTTGAACGTGCCAAGTCCGGCCGCGTCGACAACCAGTGTGTCGGACTCAAGCGGTTGCCGACCGACGGCGTCGCCGACGCCGTGCAGGCCAGTCAGCGACAGGAAGATTGCTTGTCTACTGGCGAGTCTCTCAACATCCTGCGCAATGTAGAGCGGCTGTTCATCCACCCTGAGATACAGGAATCGCTCCCTAGCGCTGCCATCGCGATCACGCCACCCAAGTACGAAGTCTGGAGCAAATGAGTGGTTGAAATAGTCAGTTGAGTCTACAAAATCGATCGTGCCGAGCGCGAGCAACCCTCGCCGAACTAGAGCTTTGATTGATGAGGGGCTATCGTCGGCAGAAGCGCTCCCGACGAGATGCTTCACGGCGTTAGAGAAGTCGGCGTCATCTAGCGTCACCATGTCCCCGGTCACGTGTGCTCCTTTGCGACCATCAGACTCTGAATTACGCCCAAGTGTTCTCCTGTCAGCGTCAAACACTCTTGTTTGTCAGAGAGGATCACGATCCAGATACGCGCCGCCACTTCGCTGGCGACGTCTACCTTGACGAGCGAGTTCGCCTCGCCCGCTGAAAGGTTTTTGCCTTCGAAAATTCGACTGCGCTTCGAGACCACCGCATCAACGACTCGATTCGAGTCGCAAAGCTCATCCCAGACCGTCGCAAGGAACGGCGCCCAACTTATCATCAAGAAGTGATCGCAGCGGTCTGGCCGAGCGGCGAGCGCGCAATAGCACTTCGCCAAAAAGTCTGAATAGTGATCCGGCAGATCAGATTGATTCTTGTACTTCTTGACCTCAGCGACGAAAGTCTGGCCGTCTAGATCGTCACCCTTCAATACGCCGGCCAGATCAAACGAGAACGAGCCCCCTTGCGGCCAGTCGAAGGCGAGCTTGGCCGCATGCTGAGGATTGGTCCAGTGGACCTGAACTCGGGTGGTCCGCTCGAGCCAGAGCTTGGCTCGCCTCGCGCCGTCGGCTCCGACCTCGTGGGTTTGCTCGCCGGACACGCCGGGATGCTACGCGATACAGCGTGGCGGCGTACGGCCCGAGACACGACTCAGCGAGGGGCAAGTGTCCGAAAGAGTCGACTAACCCTTCGGCCAGCTCGTCGCGCGATCAGTTTGTCCAGCCCTCAACGCTGTCCAGAATCGACGACTCTCCCTCCGGCGAGCTCAGTTGCACGTTTTGCGCTCGGCCACGCTGTAAGAGGAGCCAATTGACCCGACGATGGCGAGGCTGGTCGTTGCAACGCTGCGAGCCGAGCGTGTTGGCCGTTTGCCGTAGTCCCTCGGACGAGCTCAGCCCAATCAGATAGACACCAAGCCCGCGACTCACCAACTCGAACCCGTCACAGAACGCATCGGGTCTCCCCTTTCTGGCGCCGCGGAACCGCGTCCTCGTTCTGAGGACAACCGTCGTGGTGTGACTTTGGGCACGTCGTTCGTGCTGTTTCGTATGCTCCTGTGTTCGCTGGTGTTCTCCTGTATGCGCTGGTGTCATCTGGTCTGTGACCTGCGACTTTTCGGCGGTTGATGTTCTTGGCGGGCGGGTGTATCAACGACTCCCCCTATGGCTGTCGTGGTCGAGTCGAACCTGCTCAGCGACGATGTTCGTCCGCTGTTGACGATCGCCGAAGCGGCGCGCCTGTTGCGCATCAGTCGCTCGCTCGCGTACGAGCTTGCGGCCGCCTATCTCGCCAGTGACGGCACCGTCGGACTGCCGGTGATCCGCTTCGGATCGTGCCTGCGGGTCCCTCGTTGGGCGCTGATCGAGTTGATGACGACCGGCACCGTCGTGCGCCTCGGCGCCGGCGCTCTGCATCGTGAGGCGGTCGGTGGCCGCTGAGCGGACCCGGCGTCCGGTCGTGGTTCGACCGGCGGCTGCGCATCTTCGCCGCGTCCTCCACGCCGGCTCGTGGGTGCTGCTCGAGGAGCTGCTCGCCCGCTCCACCGGCGACGCCGACCTCTCGGTCGCGACGGCGTCGATCCGCGATCTCGCAACGTCGCTCGGCGTCGCCAAGGACACGATCGGCCGCGCGGTCACCCGACTTCGTGATCACGGTCTGCTGACCGTCGAGCAGACCCGCGGCGGCGACGGCGTGTTCGCGTCGACGACGTACAGCCTGTCGGTCCCGGCCGACATGTTCGACCTCAGCGTCGACGTGATGTCCCTCGCGACGCCCACCGCGTGAACGGCCGCGCCTGTGAAGCGGACCGTGAAGCGCACACACCCGGCCGCCGACTCGCAGCTGTCGCTGCTCGGCGTCTGACGTCATCGTGATGTTCTCGCCTTCGGCTCGAACGCGATGTGAAGAGGACAGACAGGTGCCCGCGCCAGGCGGTGTGTTGTCATGATCCGCGTCACGACCCTCTACGCCTCGACGGCGGCGACGACCGCCGGGTACTACACGCAATATCTCACCCAAGCCGTGGGCGAAGAACCAGGACGATGGTCCGGCAGACAAGCCGAACGCTTCGGACTCGCCCGCACCGTCGAAGCCGAACAACTCGAACGCCTCCTCTCCGGCCAACACCCGACCACCGGGGCGACGCTCGGCTTCCCGCTCCTCGACCGGCATCGTGCTGATGGGACCGTGGTGCGAGCGGTGTCCGGTTTCGATGCCACGGTGTCAGCACCGAAGTCGCTGTCGGCGTGGTGGGCGCTCACCGGCGACCAACGGCTCCTCGACGCGCACGACACCGCCGCCAGCGCGGTCGTCGACATGTTGGAGCGGTACGGGGCGACGACCCGGATCAGGTCGAACGGCGGGCGGCTTCACCCGGACGCCGAGGGTCTCGCGATCGCCGCGTTCCGGCAATCGACGTCGAGGTTGGATGACCCGCAGATCCACACACATCTCGTCATCTCCGCCAAGGTCCAAGTCGACGACGAACGCTGGTTCGCGCTCGACGCCCGCATGCTCAAGAAGCATCAACGCACCCTCGGCGGCGTGTACCAATCCGTCCTTCGAGCCGAACTCGACCGAACGCCTCGGCGTCCGCTTCGGCGACATCGTCAACGGACAAGCCGAAATCGTCGGAGTCCCACAGGAGTTGCTCGATGCGTTCTCGAAACGTGCCGCCCAGGTCAACGCCGCCCTCGCCGACAAACTCGCCGACTTCCACAACCGAGAACAGCGTGACCCGACCGCGTTCGAGCGTGCGGCGATGCAACGCGAAGCGGCCGTCGACACCCGCCAACACAAGACGGGCGCTGCCGTCGATGACCTCCGCGCCCGTTGGCTCGCGGAAGCCGCAGAACTCGGCATCACACCTGCCACGCTCACCCGCGGCATCGCCGCCGCGGGCAGTGAGCAGAGCCCGTACAGCAGATGGCTACCGGCGACGTGATCACGGAACTGTCGCAGCGATCATCGACCTGGCACCGGATGGACGTCATTCGCACGCTCACCGACCAGCTCCGCCCCCGCGCTTGGCATCGACGGCGAACGATGGGCAGCGTTCCTGCAACGGGCAACCGACGAGGTGATCGACAACAGCATCAACCTCGACCCCACCGCCGACACCCGCCAACGAACCGCCGACGGGCGATCGGTGTGGGTCGAACCGATCGCCGCGCACCTGACGAGCGACCACGTCCTCGCCCAGGAGGAACGCATCCTCACCTGGGCGATGGACCACCACACGCCGGTCCCGGAGCCGTCGAGCACCGTCGACACCGACCGACTCGACCCTCAACAGGCCGACGCCGCAGGAGCCGTCGCCGGCAACGACCCGTTCGTGATCGTCGTCGGACCCGCCGGCACCGGCAAGACCACGATGCTGCGCGCCGCCGTCGACGACCTCCGCTTCAACGACCGACCTGTGTTCGCCGTCGCCCCGACCGCCAAAGCCGCCCGCGTGCTCGCCGACGGCACCGGCGTCCGAGCCGACACCGTCGCCAAACTCCTCCACGAATGGTCCCAACCCGACCGACCACCCGGCGACCAGTGGCGACTCCCCCACGGGACCAGGCTGATCGTCGACGAAGCCGGCCTGCTCGCCACCAACGACCTCGACCGCCTCACCCAACTCGCCGACACCCACGGATGGCGGCTGCGGCTCGTCGGCGACCCGATTCAACTTCAAGCCGTCGAACGCGGTGGCATGTTCGACGAACTCTGCCGCACGACCACCGTCCATCACCTCGAACAGATTCACCGCTTCACCAACCGCTGGGAAGCCGGCGCCTCCCTCGACCTACGCCGCGGCGACCCCACCGTCATCGACATCTACGCAGCCCACGGCCGTATCATCCCGGGCACTCTCGACCAACACGTCACGGCGATCGCCGACCGATGGCTCACCGCCCACGGTCACGGCCAGACCGTCGCTGTCACCACGACCGCCAACGAACACGTCGGCCTGCTCAACCGAGCCATCCAACACGCCCGACTCGACGCCGGACACCTCGACCAACACGCCACCGCGACGACCAACAGCGGGACGACGGTGTACGTCGGCGATGTCATCGCCACCCGACGCAACGACCGCCGGCTCATCGCCAGCGACGGCGACATTGTCCGTAACCGGGAACTCTGGACCGTGACTGGACTGCCCCGGCGATCCCGGACGGTGTGACTACGCAGCCTCGGGGGCTTGAAATGATTCGAATACTTCTAGCGGGGTGAGATACCCGAGCGATTGATGTACCCGCTGTCTATTATAGAACACTTCGATATAATCCACAACCGTGTCACGAGCTTTCTTCCGGGTGGAGAACACCATCCGATGCACGCACTCTTTCTTCAACGAAGCAAAGAATGACTCAGCTGCGGCGTTGTCCCAACACACCCCGGTGCGACCCATCGAACCGACCATATTCAGACCGGCGAGATGCTCGGCCAGTTCACTCGAAGTATATTGACAACCGCGATCTGAATGAAACACGGCACCCTTGATCATCGCCCGATGATTGGCAGCCATCGTCAACGAATCGCAGACCAACGACGCCCGCATGTGATCGGCCATCGCCCACCCAACGACCTCTTTGCTGCATAGGTCGATGACCGTCGATAGGTAGAGCCAACCTTCCCAGGTCGGGATGTAGGTGATGTCGCCAACGAACCGAACCCCGGGCGTCGCCGCGGTGAAGTCCCGTTTCAGCAGATCTACCGGACCGAGCCCCTCACCCTGGATCGTGGTTATACGCCATGGCCTGGGATGACACGACACCAGACCGAGATCACCCATCAGCCGGCGGACCAGTTCGTCACCGACCTCGACCCCGTTCTTGACGAGCTCGGCATGGACCTTGCGGTAGCCGTACACCCCGTTCGATGCCCGGAAGACCTTAGCGACCTGTACCGCAAGCCAGAACCGGCGCATCGCAGTCGCCGACGTCGGCCGAGCAAGCCATTCATAGAATCCCGACGGTGACACCCCGGCCCACTTGCACATGAGAGTGATCGGATAGTTGGCCTTCTCGCCTTCGATAAACTCGTACCACGAGACTACCGATACTCCTGGGCGAAGAAGGCCGCCGCTTTTCCCAAGAACTCGGTCTTCATCCGAAGTTCCCGAACTTCTTTCTCCAACTCGACCAGACGGGCCCGTTCCGTGATCGTTAACGGCTTCTCATCCACCGGATGATCGACCCGATACTGGCGAACCCAATTCGACAACGTCCCCTCATGAAGCTTCAGGTCTTTCGCGACGTCAACGACCGGCCGAGGCCCATCAATAACCCGACGAACCGCCTGCTCCCTAAACTCCAACGAATACTTCTGGCGCTGAGCCATGACCACATCCTCTGAACAAGGAGGCTACGACACCCACTGACCGGAAAGCTGGGGGCGGTCCAGACCTCGATCAACGACGACGGCGACCTCACCGCCAACCGACACGCCAGCACCGCCATCGCCACCCTCCCCGCCGCCTACGTCGCCGAGCACGTGCATCTCGGCTACGCCGCCACTGGACCCGGCAACCAATCCGACACCCGCACCATCTCAGCGAACCTCATCACACCAGCGACGACCGGCCGAGGTCTCTACGTCGCCATGACCCGAGCCCGCGAGGAGAACACGGCGTACATCGTCACCCCCGAGCCGACCCTCGACGCCGCGAAAGCCGTCCTCGAACAAGTCATCGACACCGACCGCACCGACACCCCAGCCATCGTCCAACGCCGAGAACTCGCGGCCCAACTCCCAGCCGCCGTCCGTGTCCCAGAACCCTGCCCACGATGCACCGTCCCCGACTGGTGGCACACGCTATGGAACCAGACCAGCGCCGCCTTCGGCCTGGTCCGGGCCGAACTCACCGACCTCACGGCCAAGCAGGAAGCACGCCGCGACAAGATCGCTGCGTCACGGGCTGAGGCGGAGGCGGCGAGCCGTGCGCTCGTCCCGTTCGAGCGAGAACTCAACGCAGCCGACCGACAACTCACGGCCGCCAAGAAGGAACTGGCCGACGCCACCGCGAACGCCGCCGAACACAAGGTCTTCGGACGCCGCCCAGCACAAGAACGCCTCGCCACCGCAGTCGATGCAGTCGAGACCGCGACGGTTCGACACGACGCCGCAGTCGAGGCGCGCCAGCCCTACCGACGCGCCGTCTACCACACCACCCGACGATTCAACGAGACCGTCGAGACCGACCGTCTGCAAACGGCGATTGAAGCCCGCCACCAGCTACCCGAACGCCGCCAGGACCTCGCAGCCCGACTCCACGTCCTCCACAACTGGCGACACTGGGCAAACGGCCACGACCTCCCGCCGACCTCGCCACCTGGACCGTCGACACCCTCGAAGCCGTCAACGACCCACACCACACCGCCCTCGCCGACGCCATCACCACACGCACCCCCGAACTCATCATCCACCCGGAGCCGGACCTCACCTACGGCTACCACCACGCGCAGGAGATCGATTTCGGCATCGACCTCTGACTTGGACCAGCAGCCGGACGAGCAATCGGCAAGCGCGGCGCTTGGCCCTACTCGTGCAGACGCGACCGAATCGCGTCCAGAACCTCGATCAGTTGGGGCGTGTCGCCTTTCCCCCGCCATGTCACAAATGCGAGATCGCGGCGTTCACTGAGCATCTCGATAGTCGATGCCGTAGGCACCGCATTCGTTATCAGAATCCAACGACCGCTTCCCCCGAGCGCTGTGATTCGGCCGAGCACCTGGTGAACAACCGATGTGCTGAGCGCTGGATGGCGGGTGAACTTGACTTCGACGAACACTGGCTGCTCGTTTCCCACCCTGAAGTCCCATCCCGAGTCAATCGAAGTCGTAGAAGTGGCCACCTCAGGGTCGACCGCCCTCAACTCCCGCTCGATCCGCCGCTCGTACACGCGATAGTTCGGCGTACGCCTCAATACCTCGAGCGCCCGAGTAGACGTCTCTACGAAGTCACGCGCCCCGGACGCGCCAAAGTCGGACTCCTGGAACTCACCGTGCACCAGTCGATTCCGAACGGAGTTGAGTTGAGCGAGCGCATCCGCCATCTGGGGGTCGACCATCTCGACGGCCCGCGCTTCTCGCAGGAGATGGGCGAAAGGCCGACCGGTAATCTCACCCTGATCGAACCCCGATGACAACAGCGCCTCGCGCATGCCTTGCTCCAGCGAGATGAAGGCTTCGACTGCAGCAGCCCTTGGGGCAACGGTGGCGAGATCGCGAGCGTCGGCGATAGTTGACTCGGCCACCGAAATGTGACGAGGGGCCGAGGGCTCTTCCTTGTTTTCAGTGATCTCAGCATCCTGAACGCGCGCAGCTTCTCCGATCACGGACGAGATCCCCGCGAGTTCTTCGGCGAAGTGCAACTCCACGCTTCCGGCCTTGATCTGTTTCAGTCGGCCCGACAGCAGACCTCGGATTACCTGGCGAAAGGCGATCCCAAGACCCGCAACCGTGATTGGCCACGCCAGCGCCTTCGCCAATCCCAGAGTGAATTCGAGCGAGTCCAATGTGACGCCTTCCCCATACACGCGTATGCGCATCGGATTCCACCCAAATTTAGCACCTCAGGTGGCGGCCAAGCCGCTCCGCGCGAACGATCGCACGCTGACGGCTTCAAAATCGCCCAACACGACAGCGATCAGTCGTCTGGGCCGCCACGCCCGCCGGATGACACGGCTGAAGCGACCACCGCATTGACCTGCTTCTACAGCTCCAACGCGCTCGATCGCGCGGCGTTTGCCGATGCCGGTGCGGCCGTCGTAATGGAGCTTCAGCGTGTTTTCGCTATTGCCGAGGATCTCGGCGACGGTGCGGTAGTCCTCGCCGGCGTCAAGCATCGTCGTCGCGGCGAAGTGACGGAGATGAAGCATCGTCACGTCGGAGGAGCCGCTCACCAGCGCCCAGCGGTCGCCGAAGGTGTCGGGCCGGTACGGCGCCGCGGGATCGAGCGGGCTTGGGAAGACATAGTCAGTTGGGAAGGGCGGCACCCCGCGCAACTCGACAGCTCGCTCGTGCTGGCGGCGGATCGCCGCGACTGCTCCAGCCGTCAGCGGCACGTCGCGCCAGTCGTTGCGTTTCGTCGGCTTGCGGAGCACGCCCTTGCCGGCCCGGCGTCGGTGATCGCCCATGCGACGTGGACCTCAGAGCGTCCGAGGTCGACGTCGGCCCACTGCAGGCCGAGCAGTTCACCCTTGCGCATTCCGGTGGCGGCCAGCACCCGCACGGCGTCGGCGATCTCCGGGTCGCGCTGCTCGGCGACAGCCACGACATCGCGACCTCGTCGGCTTTTGGTGACACCGGCTTCGAGCGGTTCGTTCGCGGCCGTGCAGCGTCCTTCGCCGGGTTAGCTGTCGATCAGTCCTCGCTTGCGGCCGAAGTCGAGCGACCGCGACAACACGGTCGCACAACGACGCACCCAATCCGACGAGGCGCCCTCGGTCCGCATCGCGCCGTACATCTCCTCGATCTCGCGCCACGTCAACCGGTGCAGCTGCAGCGCAGCCGAATGTGCGGTTGTCGAGCAGGCGCGTCGAGCACATCGTGTTCGCCGCCGACCGGCTCGTGAGCAACGTCCGCGGTGCCAGCTCGATCGTCCCGGCATCGGCGGCTTCCAGGTACAGATCGAGCACGGCACGAACCGAGCGGGCCGACGCCCGGCCCGACGTCACCTTGCGCTGCTCAGCAGCGACCTTCAACCTCGCCAGCGCCGCTTCGGCATCACGTCGTGACCCCTCGACCTGGCGGCTCACCCGACGCCGACGGCGGGTCACCGTGTCTCGTCCGACCTCAACGTCGACCCGCCACACGCCATCCCGGACGAGGAAGATCCCGCCGCTCCCCTTCGTCCGCAGGCGCTTCGCACCCGCCGAACCGCCCGATTCCGGGCCGTCCGCGACCGGCGAATCGGCCTCCACAACTGCTTGTTTCGAGGCTCCCATCACAGGCCTCCCTGGCTGTTCTCGGTCCCACCGAGGGCGTCTACACCAAGAATGGTAGAGCAAAACAGTAGAGCGACATGACCGCAGACGCGACGAGAGGCCCTCGAAAGGGCCTCTCACCAGGTGTTTCTGTGGAGCGGACGACGAGATTCGAACTCGCGACCCTCACCTTGGCAAGGTGATGCTCTACCAGCTGAGCCACGTCCGCAGTATTTTTCGTCCCGAACGATAGCAAGGCCGAGCGTCGTTCAGACAACCATTTGACTAGATCTCGTCGGCAGGTTGGGCACGGGCGAGGAGTATTTGTTCCCTGAGCAGGACAATCAGCGAGAAGAAGACGATCGCCGCGCCGCCGGTCTGCAGCGAGGTCAAACGCTGCTCGTAGATCCACCAGGCGAGCAGTGTCGACAACACCGGTGAGGCCAAGCCCAGCAGGGCGACGACGTTGACGTCGACGTCGCGCTGGGCCCAGGTCATCAACCCGTGCCCGAGCAGGCCCGGGCCGATCGCCATAGCGGCGAAAAGCAACCAGTCGGTGCCGCCGATAGCACCCAGATCATTCGACGACAGCAGCACCCATGGTGCGGCGATGGCGAGGCTCCAGATGAAGACGGTGGCGACGTACGCACCGGCGTGGATACCCTCGGCTCGGATCTTCTTCACTTCGAACAGGTATGCCGTCCAGATCAGCAGGTTGCCCACCGCGAACAGGTCGCCCTTCAGCGACGCGCCGCTGGTACCCCCCGATCCCAGTACCACGACGGTGATGCCGACAAGCCCGATGAGTGCGCACGTGACTTGCAGGCGAGTGCGTTGCTCGTGGGCCACTCGGCCCGACACCAGGAGCACCAGGGCCGGGGTGAGCGCACCGATCAACGTCGCATTGGCAATCGAGGTGTAGATGAACGAGGCGAAGCTCGTCATCAGCGCGGCGATGAACAACAGCCCTGGTCGCCAGGTGCGCTTGAACAGCGCCACACTGACCCGCCCACCGGTTAGATACGCCATCACCACCATCACCGGGGTCGCCGTCAACAGTCGGTAGAAGACGACCGTTGGGTATGAGGCTCCGACACCACGCACGAGCAACGGTCCGATCGACCAGACCAAAATTGCCGTACCCGCGGCGGCGATCGGGAGCTGGGTGCGCCGTTGGCGGGCTGACTCGCGAACGTTGGCAATCACGTCCGGGCGTCCGGCGGACGCAGGTCGATACGCAGCGTCAGCACGCCGTCGATGACTTCACCCGTCGCGTCGCCGATCATCGCGAAGTCGCGAAAGTCGAGCTGTGCCTGGCGGAGGAACTGCTGGCGCTCGTCGCCGCCGACCGGTGGCAATGTGCGGCGCTTCACCCCCGCGGCGCGCTCGCGGAAGCGGGCAACCATCGCATCGATATCAAGTCCATCGGCCATGGAACCCCAAGGTACCGATCCCAACCGGGCAAACCGGGGAATCGGCGTGCTATTCGGAATCAGGAAAGTCGATGGGTTCCATCTCGGCGTCGATCAGGTCCTGAGGCGTAGGCGGCGGGAAGGTCGGCCTGCGGATGCCGCCGCTCGGCGACACATCGGCCGACGACCGGCCGAACGGCCGGAACACAAGTTCACGAGGATTGTTCGGGAGTTCCACGACGGCCAAGGGTTCCACCTCGACCGACGGAATCGATTCGAGGGCGGCCGGGCGCGGCGCCATATCGGTGAAATCGGCCTGATCGAAGACGATCGGTGCGGGCACGATCTTCAAGGGAGGCGGGGGTACTGGGGGCGGCGGCGACATGGTTGTGACCAGGCCACTCGCTCCCAACGATTGCTCCCGAACGCGAAGCCCCGGTTGCGCACCCGATCCGCCCTGCTCCACCGGGATCGCCGCTTCGACCAGGTCGCCGAACCCGGCGTGGTCATCCATCGATGGCAATGAGCGTGAGGCGGCGAGCGCGGCGAGATCGACGGGGGGCGGTTTCACCTCGGGAGTCGCCGACGCACCGTCGGGCCGCGCGGCATCGAGGGCGCGTTGGCGAGTGTTCGAGTCGCTTCGCCAGAAACGCTTCTTGCCCATCACCTCGAGCGGGCCGAGGACATCGAGGGTCGGCTTCGTCGACCGCCACAGCCACACGGTGAGCGCGGCAAGCAGCACTCCCCCTGTCGCCAGCACGGCGATGA
Organism: uncultured Actinomycetes bacterium; assembly: GCA_963847945.1. GTDB lineage: Bacteria > Actinomycetota > Acidimicrobiia > Acidimicrobiales > Ilumatobacteraceae > JANMJD01. Next base: position 51,095 of record CAWKBX010000013.1, on the reverse strand, counting down.
TGATCTGGACTCGCCGAGTCGCCGACACGTCGTCGATGGCACCACCGGTGTTTTGGGCGACAAGTGACCCAAGGGAGGCGAGACCCTGAGGAATGCGAGAGAGACCGACCACGACCTGCGATCCTCTCACGTCCTGCGCTGGTGAAGTGGACACGAGTAAGTCGTGCGGCCACCGATCTGACGAATGGCCAGCTCCGCACCATCTCGCGGGCAACGCGCTCCCGGACGCCGAAGCCGGGCCGAGAGGTGCCCGAGATGGCTTCCCCCGCGGTCCAACAGCTCCGGCAGCGTCTCGACGATGGTCCGCTGAAGCGCGACAACGTCATCAAGCGCGAGGGCGGCCGCCGGACGCGCCGGGTCGATCGACGCCCGCCAGAGGACCTCGTCGACCAGCATGTTGCCGAGCCCGGCAACCCGGTTCTGGTCGAGCAGTACCGCCTTGATCGCCGCCGATGACCGACATCCGAGGAGCAACTCGTCGACGGTCACCAGCGTCGCATCCGGACCGAACGCTTCGAGGTAGGGGTCGATCTCCACCCCGCCGAGGCGGCGTGAGTCGACCATCCGCAACCGTCCGCCACCCTCGAAGCCCAACTCGAACCGCACCCACTCCTCGCGCACTTCAGCAGGGGCGTATTCGAGCGTCAACACGGCAGCACGATCGTCGACCACCGGGCGACCTGTCATGCCGAATCGCAAACCCAACACGGTGGCGCCGATCGTCACCCCCGCCCCCGCCGCCCCCGCCACCGCCGCCACCGCCGACGAGCCGTCGATCAGGTCGATGAGCAGTAGTTTTCCGTGACGGCGCAATGCCGACACCCGCCGACCTTCGAGCATCGGTACGACCCACTCGACCGGGCCGGCGCGCCGCACATACCACGGGTCGGGGCAACGCACCGTGTGGATCAGCCGTCCAGCAAGATCGGCCATCTCGCGGCGGTAGATCTCGACCTCGAGCAGCTCTGGCACCCCGCCAGTGTGGCGTCGCCATGCCGAACGCGAGAAGCTGACCGTCATGTTTGCCGGGGTCACCGATGTTCTGTGGACGCTCGGCACCATCGCGGTGCTCATCGGCATGCTCTGGCTGGCCCGTCGCATCGACCCGCATTGGGTCGCCAAAGACGGCCGAGCGTTCACCTGTCGATTTCAGCCGATTCGGCTGCCCGGTTCGTCGACCGATGCGTTCGACACCACCACGCGGCGGGCGACGTTGAACGAGGGCCGCTGGCGCAGTGGCCGCGGCGTCATCATCGACAATCAGGTCGTCGTGACCAGCCGGCGGATGCCTGGGCAACCGATTCGCCGGCACCCGGTTCTCGGCCGCGGCACCGATCCGCCGAAGCGGCAGGCCACGTTCCTCCTCGGCGGTGACCCGAACTATCTGTTGATGATCCCGGCGTCGTCACGAGCCGTCGCCGTGTTGGACTCAATCGCCGGCCGAGACACACCGTGACGATGTCTCAGAGGTTGGCCAACGCGTGAGCGAAGTCGGCGAGTAAGTCCTGGGGGTGCTCCAGGCCGACCGATACCCGCACCAGGCCGGGGGTGATCCCGACCCGCTCGAACTCCTCGTCGGTCAACCCGACGTGGGTGGAGTTGGCCGGGCTGCAGACCAGCGTTTCGGGGCCTCCCAACGACGTCGCCAGGCGGGCCAGACGAACGGCCTCGACGAAGCGTCGACCCGCTCCGAGCCCGCCTGCGAGGTCGAAGCTGAGCACCGCTCCCCCGTCGGACATCTGCCGTTTGGCCAGGTCACGCTGGGGATGCGAGTCGAGTCCGGGGTAGTTCGTCTGAGCAACCGCCGGATGATCCGCAAGGAAGGACGCCAGGCGGAGCGCCGTCGCCGACGCCCGTTCCACTCGAACGGCGAGGGTGCGAATGCCGCGCAGTCCGTTGTGGGCGTCGTGGGGCGAAGCGGTCGCCCCGTGGAGCACGCCGTAGCGCCAAATGTCGTCGATCAGATCCTTCTCCCCGGCCACAACCCCGAGCATCGCGTCGTTGTGACCGGCGATCCCCTTGGTCGCCGAGTGGACGACGAGCGAGACACCGTGGCGCAGCGGCTGCTGCAGAATCGGGGTCGCAAACGTCGAGTCGACCATCGTGAACGGGCCGCGGATCGCTCCGAGTTCTTCAAGATCGACAAGTGACATCTGCGGATTCGCCGGGGTCTCGGCGATCACCAGCATCGTCTTGCCCGGCCTCACCGCCGCGGCGAAGGCCCCCGGTTCCGAACCATCGACCCATGTGACGTCGATGCCCATCCGGGCGCACGGCCCCTGCAGGAACAGCTGCGTGCCCGAGTACACCTGACGCTGAGCGACGATGTGGTCGCCGGGCGAGCACAGGGCGAAGATCACCGTGGCGATCGCCCCCATTCCCGACCCGAAGGCCATTGCCGCCTCGGCCCCTTCGAGCACGGCGATGGCGTCCTCGAACGCGTTCACCGTCGGGTTGGCGTATCGACCGTAGAACTCCGACGGGCGAGTCGACCCCGACCGGCGGCGGGCATCGTCGAGCGACGCCGTCTCCCATACCGTGGTCGGCCAGATCGGAGCGGCCAACGAGCGGCCATTCGATCCGCGCCCGGCGGTGATCGCCAACGACTCGGGATGCAGGGATTCGAAACCAAGCTCAGACATTCTTCGCCACCACGTCAAGAAACGTACCGATCGGAGCCCCCACCTGGTCAAGGTCGATCAGAAATGCGTCGTGGCCGTGGGGCGAATCGATCTCGACGTACTCGCACGGCGTTCCTTGCTTGGCCAGCAGCGTGTGGATCTCGCGCTGCTGGTACGACGGGTAGAGGATGTCGCTCCAGATACCCATCGTCAGCGTGGGCACCTTGATGCGGGCCATCGCCGCCTCTAACCCGCCCCTCCCCCGTCCGACGTCGTGGAGGTCCATCGCCTTGCCGATCAAGAGGTAGCTGTTGGCGTCGAACCGCCGCACGAGCTTGTCACCGTGGTGATCGAGGTACCGCTCGACCTCGAAGCGTTGCCACAGATCGAGGCCGTCGCGCAGGGTCGCGCCGTCGGCGAGTTCACGGCCGAACCGGTCGGAGAACACGTTGTCGCTGCGGAACGTGACCTGGGCGACCATCCGGGCGACGGCCAGTCCCTCGTGCGGGCCGTCGTCGGGCTCGGCGTCGTAGTAGTCGCCGCCGCGCCACTTGGGATCAAGTGCGATCGCCCGACGGCCGATCGCGCCCCAGGCGATCTGTTGGGCGCTCGACTGGGCGCAGGTCGCAATCGGGACGATCGAGCGAACCCGGTCGGGGTAGGTGATTGCCCATTCGAGGACCTGCATGCCGCCCATCGACCCGCCGACGACGTTGTGCCAGACGCGAATGCCCAGATGATCGGCCAATCGCGCCTGACAGCGAACCATGTCGCGGATCGTCACCACCGGGAACCGCGAGCCGTACGGGCGACCGTCATCGGGGTGCGCCGACGCCGGCCCGGTCGATCCCATACAACCGCCAAGGACGTTGACGCTGACCACGAACCAGCGCTCGGTATCGATCGCCAGTCCCGGACCGACGATGCCTTCCCACCACCCCGACGTCGGATGACCGGTCGCCATTGGCCCGGCAACGTGGGAGTCTCCCGTCCAGGCATGGCAGATCAGCACCGCGTTGGCCCCGTCGGCATCGAGGCGGCCCCAGGTTTCGAAAGCGATGTCGACGTTACGAAGGGTCCCACCTCCATCGAGGGCCAGGGGACGGTCGCCGGCGATCGTGTGCGTTCGACGATGGCCGATCGGCATGCCCGGCATCCACGCTCCACTCACGGGGTAGGGCTGTCGATTCCGTCGGGTGGGCGGCCGGCTCATCATCACTCCTCGCTGTCGGTCATCACCGGCGTCGCCGGTCGTGGATGTCGCAGCACGAGGAAGCGTTCGTTGCCACCAAGCGGTGACCACATCTCTGTCTGTGGGACAGGAGGCACCTTGGGGCTTCCACCCAGGTTGCCGGGCCCACCGAAGTGGGCCACTCGTGATGCAACGACAACGCTAGCAGCGACTCCGCCACCCACCAAGCCGCTTCTGCCTGCGTGCGATGCAACGGTCGGCACGGTCAGGTCGCCGCGGCCCCGAGACGCTCGACGGCGAGAGCGGTCAGGCGGCGGTAGTCGACCTTGCCGTTGGCGGCACGACCGATGGTGTCGACGATGACGAGGCGACGCGGCGCCTTGTAGGCGGCAAGTGAGGACCGTACATGGTCGGCAAGCGCGTTGAGCTGGGGAGAGGCGCCTTCTTCGGGTTCGACGACGGCGCAGATCGCCTCGCCGAAGCGCCCGTCGGGGATACCCACGGCGACGGCGTCGCGCACCGACGGGTGCGTCTTGAGCGCCTCTTCCACCTCCTCGGGAAACACCTTTTCGCCCCCGGTGTTGATGCACACCGAGCCGCGTCCGAGCAGGTGCAGGCTGCCGTCGGCGTTGACCTCGGCCCAGTCGCCGGGCACGCTCCAGCGGCGGTCCTCGAAGATCCGGAATGTCTGAGCCGATTTCACCTCGTCCTTGTAGTAGCCGAGCGGGATGTACCCCGATAGGGCAACCACGCCTCGCTCCCCCGAGCCCGCCTCGACGCGCCGACCGTCTTCGGTGAACACCACGCAGGACGGGCCGAGAGCGAACTTGGCGGTCGCTGACGACTCGCCGCCCGCCGACACCGAACCCCCGAGCCCGACGGCTTCCGACGACCCGTACGAGTCGAACAGCACGGCCTGGGGGATGTGGCCGAGCAAGCCCTGCTTGTTCTCCTGGCCCCACATCACCCCCGACGACGAGATCATTCTCACCGACGACAGGTCGAAGCGGGCCGGTTCGGCGTCGAGAGCTTCGAGCATCGGGCCGGCGAACGCCTGGCCGACGATCACGATCGAGTTGGCCGCGACGCGCTCCACCTCACTCCACAACTCGGTGACGTCGAAACGCCGCGACGGCAGGCTGACGACGCAACCACCGAGGGCCAGCGTGATCAACGCCGAGAACTGGCCGGTGCCGTGCATCAACGGGCAGGCGACGAGCATCACCAGCCCTCGCTCATCAGGGTTGAGCCGATCGGCCAGCTCCTCGACGCTGGTCACCGGCGGGATGCCGAGCAGCGCCTGACCACCGGCCCCGAGCACGTTGAACAGGTCGTCCTGACGCCACATCACCCCTTTGGGCATCCCCGTCGTGCCGCCCGTGTAGAGCAAGAGCAGGTCGTCACCGCGACGTCCCCACGGCGGCACAACGCGCGTCGAGTCCCCCGCCACCACGTCGTCATACGAAGTCGCCCACTCGGGCCCGGAACCCGTCTCGTCGGCGACCACGTACCACCGCTTGACCGTCGTCAGCCGGCCCCGAACTCCGTCGAGCAACTCGCCGAAGGCGGCGTGGAACACCACGGCCTCGGCGTCGGCGTTGTCGAACAGGTACAGAATCTCCTCGGGGCCGTAGCGGAAGTTGGTGTTGACGGGCGACATGCCGGCCTTGAACGCAGCAATGTATGTCTCGAGATACTCGGGTCCGTTGAACAGATACGCGGCGACCTTCGCCTGATGACCGAGCCCGTTGGCGATCATGTCGTGGGCCAACGCATTCGACCGCCGATCGGTATCGGCCCAGCTCAGCGTCCGTCCGCCATGGATTTGACACGGCCGCTGCGGCACCCGCGCCGCGACGGCCTCGAGGATGTCGCCATAGTTCCAGTCGGTCACGGTTCCCCCTTGAGCGGCACCCACGACCGCCTCCGAGAACGTAGCCGCGCCGCCGGCGCGGGCATGATGCCGAGCGACCGGCGAACACGTCACCACTGACTGATGACTCGGTCAGTTTCGACTGACCAGTCAGTGAGTAGACACGGTCACCCAAACCAGACAGGCTTCAGGTCGCCAAACGGTCACGCCTCGATCAATTCCGGGAGGGATTTCCTTGTTCTGCAGCTATCTGACACCAAAGGCCGAGGTTCGCCCCGCCGGCATCTCGGGCGCCGGTAGTTTCGCCGTCGAGCCGATTTGCGAAGGTGAAGTCCTCGCCGCGTTTGGCGGCTGGGTTGCCGACGCCGATCGATTCTCGCAACTCGATCTCGAGACACAGGGCATCTCGATTCAGATCGACGAACGTCTCTACCTCGTCTCGCCTGAGGCGACCGACGGTGACCGGATCAACCACTCTTGCGCCCCCAATGGTGGCATGCGCGGCGGAGCGGTTGTCGTAGCGATGCGCGACATCGGGGTCGGCGAGGAACTGAGCTTCGACTACGCGATGAGCGACGGCAGCGACTACGACGAGTTCGAGTGTGGCTGTGGCACGGCGCTGTGCCGCGGGAAGGTCACTGGGCGCGACTGGATGGAGCCCGATCTGCAGCGCCGGTACCGCGGCTTCTTCTCCCCGTACCTGGCCCGGCGCATCTCGTCGTTGGTCGCTCTCGGCTCATCACGGCGGGCATTCGGTCTCTGAAGTCTGATTCAGCCGCTCCATTAGCGGAGGTGGCTACGCTCAGTGGATGCGAATCGGAGTCATCGGCGCGGGTGGCGTTGGCTCGGCCATCGCTTCGATTGCGGCACGGCGACCCTTCTTCGAGGAACTCGTCATCGCCGACATCGACGCCGGCCGAGCCGAGCGGGCCGCCCAGCGCGCCAACGATCGCCGAGTCGTGGCAACCAGAGTCGACGCCACCGATGCGCTCGACCTCGCCGAACTGATCCGCCATTACCGCCTCGACATCATCGTCAACGCATGCGACCCCCGGTTCAACCCGCCGATATTCGACGCGGCCTTCGCTGCCGGAGCTGACTACATCGACATGGCGATGCATCTGTCGCGACCCCACCCCGAGCGACCCTACGAGGAATGTGGGGTGATGCTCGGCGAAGCCCAGTTCGCCGCATCCGACGCCTGGGCCGAGCGAGGACGACTGTCACTCGTCGGCATGGGCGTCGAACCCGGCCTGTCGGATGTCTTCGCCCGCTACGCCAGCGATCATCTGTTCTCGGCGATCGATTCGGTCGGGGTGCGTGATGGATCGAACATCGTCATCGAGGGCGAGTCATTCGCCCCAACGTTCTCGATCTGGACCACGATCGAGGAGTGCCTGAACCCTCCCATCATCTGGGAGCGCGAGCGCGGCTGGTTCACGACCGCCCCATTCAGTGAGCCGGAAGTTTTCGACTTCCCGGCCGGAATCGGGCCGCTGAGCTGCGTCAACGTAGAACACGAGGAAGTCATTCTGATGCCGACATGGCTCGAAGTCGGTCGGGTGACATTCAAGTACGGGCTTGGCGACGAGTTCATCGACATCTTGCGGACGTTGCACAAGCTCGGGCTCGACTCCACCCGCCCGGTGACGGTGCGAGGCCATGAGGTGTCGCCTCGCGATGTCGTCGCCGCCTGCCTGCCCAACCCGGCCGAACTCGGTGACCACATGCGTGGCGTCACCTGCGCCGGGTCGCTGGTCAGCGGCACCGGGCGAGACGGCCAGCCACGATCGACCTACCTGTACCACGTGGTCGACAACGAGTGGACGATGTCGAAATTCGGCCACCAAGCGGTGGTGTGGCAGACCGCCGTCAATCCGGTGGTCGCGCTTGAGCTGATCTCGCTCGGCGAGTGGAAGGGGTCCGGGGTGCTCGGGCCCGAAGCGTTCGAAGCCGACGCGTACCTCGACTTGCTCAACGAGCACGGCGTGTCGTGGTCGATGGAGGAGCGAAACCCGCCGCCGGGTTCGGCCGCCGCTTGAGACGGCTCCGCAAGGCCCACGTCGAACGCCTACTCGGCGATTTCGACCGCGATCCGATCGCAGCGTTGTCGACGGCGCTCACCTGGGTGCTGCAGATCGACAATCCCGGTTGGGCCGTCCTGATCGTGCTGTGCAACTTTTCTCCCACCCGGGCCGATGCGCTTCTGCGGGGCGACCAAGCCGCCCTCGACGGTTTGCTTCGCGACCTCAACGAACTCCGCGAACTGCCGATGGGTTGAGAGCTAGCCGACCGTGCCGATGACCGGTTGAGCGAAGACCATCGGGCGACTGTACCCCGTCTCGTAGGGCAGGAACCCGTTGCGGTCGGGCCACAGCAACTGGGTCATCTCGAACGGGTCGCCCCGCCGCCATGCCGAGCAGATACCGAACAACCCACCCCACGCATCGAGATCGACCGGGGCGAAGACGCAGCGCAACTCGCCGTCGAGCAGGCCGATCACCTCGATCCCGAGGGGTATTTCGGTGCCGCCGCGCAGGCAGTCGGCGACCAATCCGAGGAGGCCGTTGGCGGCAACCGGTTGCAAACCGAAGATCGCCACCTCGGGAAACCCGAATGCCTCGGGAAACCCCACCGTGTGGGCATACCCTGGCCGCGGCGGATCGCTCTCGGTGTCGGGGGCGACGGCTTCGAGCGCCCAACCGTTTGTGTCGATCATCCAGTCGATTTTCTCCTGGTGGGAAATCGAGAAGTCGGGTAACTCTGCGGTCACTCCCCCAGTGTTCCATCCGACGGAACTGCAGACGGAGTCGACCACTCGAATAGCAACCTAGCGTCGAACTCGCTACGCTGGGTGGCCTTGACGTTCCGATTCCTGATCAAGCCACGTTGGCTCCTGTTCACGCTCGTCGTCGGTCTTGCCGCCGCTCTGATGGTCAACCTCGGCTTTTGGCAGCTCCGCCGACTCGAGGAGCGCCGTTCGTTCAACGCGCTGGTCATTGCTCGAGCCGATGCTCCGCCCGAACCACTCGATCCGACCTGGATCGGGCCGAACGCCGACCCCGATGCCGTGGATTGGCGCACAGTGACCATGTCGGGACGGTATGGGCTCGACACGGAGTCCCTTCCGGCAACCGCCAGCTACCAGCTCATTTCCTCATTCGACGACTCGGTCTCCGGGTTGAAGGTGCTCGTCAACCGAGGTTCGATCGGGGTCACTGCCGACGTTCCCCCGGTTCCCCAGAGCGACGTTGAGCTCGTCGGCCGGATGCGACGAGTGCCCAGCACGCTTGACGGACGAGGTTCGACGACCTATGTCGAGCTGATTTCGTCGACGCCCAGCGATGCGGCAGAGGTCACCCCGCTGGCCCTCCCGGCAATGAGCGAGGGATCACATCTCTCGTACGCGATGCAGTGGTTCATCTTCGCGGCGTGTGTCGTGATCGGCTGGATTCTCGCGGTCCGTCGTGGCATGCGGGCGCGCCGTCCCGGCTTGGCCGGGCTCAAGACCAAGCACAAAGCGGTTCCCTGGGGGCGCTGAGGCCACGAGCCTCGGCCGGGCGGTGGTGCTACCCGCTGATCGAGCGCATCAACAACCGGTGATCGCCGCCGATCAGCGATCGACGAACGTCGCGGTCGCTGCCGGCGAAGACTCGACGCATCAGTCCGGCGACCTGGCGGGGGCCGGCGGTGATGTCGAGGTACGACCGCCACAGGTCGTGCGGGGCGTCGAAGAAGGCGTCGAAGAACGCACCCGTTTCGGCCGGAGTCAGCCGGAGCAACGAGGCCAGCCCATAGTCGTGGAGGGCCCGCGTCCTGCGGGCCCGCCGCGGCCACAGCGCATCGCGCACCGCGGCCGCCAGTCGCTCCCCAACCAGCCCCTCGGCGCGACCAACGGCTATCGACGACGCCAGCCGACCGGCGGCCCGCAGGCTCGCCGCCACCGAGTAGCCGGTCGCCGGATGCAATTGTCCACCCCCGCTCCCGAACGAAAGCGCCGGGCCGAGTTCCGGAACACCGGCCCGCATCGGCAGATCGACGAGCTCGGTGGCGAGCGTCTCGACGACCCGACAACCCATGCGGTCGAGGCGGGCGAACAGCCGGGCGCGTAGGTCGTCGAATTCCATTGCCGGGCTGCGAGCCAGCGAGGTCTCCTCGACGAACGCCACCCCGTCACCGAGGTCGAATCCGTACAGAAACGTGGCGGCATCACCCTCGTCGGCTGAAGTCTCATGCTCCGACGGCGCGGACCAGTCCATCAACACGCATGAGCCCGGTTCGATCGGTGCTTGATCGAAGCGGGCCGTGATGCCGTACGCCCGCTGTCGCGGGCCCGTCCCGAAGGGGATCGAGTGGACCACGGCCGGACCCCGGGCGTCGACGACCATCGCCGCCAGAAGCCGCTGGTGATCGACGGTGCCGACCCAGAACCCGTCGCCATCGACGCCGATCGATTCGACCTGCCCCGCAATCGTGAGGCCGACGAGCGGTTCGAGCAGGGCACCCTGCAACGCCGAGTTGTCGAACACGCCATAAGCGCTGCTCAGCAGGTGCTCGACACGTCCGACGGCGCGCACATCGTCCCAGCGATATCGCAGGCATCCGGCGAGGCCGAGCGGCTCTACCTCGTCGACCCAACATCCGTAGGTCGCCGGCCACGCTGCAGCCGGATCAGGGGCGATGAGACGCACCGACAGCCCGGCGCGTGTACACGCCACGGCCGCAGCAAGTCCGGCAGGGCCAGCTCCGACGACGACCACGTCGTGGAGTTGCTGGGCCGGATCTGGCGAGTCCGGCCCTGGCTGGTCCTGGCGGGGTTGATCGTCAGCCACGATGTCGGTCGATCTCGGCCATCCGGCGAAAGAGCTCGGGTGCGGCCACCGGCGTGCGGGACGGGTCGAGGTGTTGATAGACCGTCTCGACGTTGACGGCGACGCGGCCGAACTCGCCGAGCGCGGCAAACGAGGAGCCCGAAACGCCCATCTCCCGAGCGATGTCCCGGGCCGCGTCGAACGCGTCCAACCCTGCGGTGTACCGGACCGTCGCCTCGGCATCGATGAATGCCAGGTAGTCGCGCATGCCAGCCACACCGGCCTTGTCGGTGACCGGTCCGTGGCCGGGGACGACGATGTCGACGTCCATGCCGAGCATCTGATCGCAGGCGGCCACCCAGTTCGACAGCGGACCGGCCCACGCAATCGGGGTACCCCCGACGAACAAGATGTCGCCTGTGTAGACCGTTCGAGCATCGGGCACGTGGACGATCACGTCGCCCTCGGTATGGGCCGGGCCGACCTCGATGAACTCGACCAATCGACCGCCGACCTCGATGTCGAGGCGTCCCTCGAACGTCCGTGTCGGCAGGCGGAGCTCGATACCCTCGAAGTCGAACGCGCCGAAAAACCCGCGAAACAACTCCCCCAGCTCCCCTGGAGCCGCGTTGAGCGCGGCCAACATCGACGGTGGCACGTGCGCCATCTCCTCGGCCGCGGCGCGCGACGAGATGATCTCGGCGTCCCCGACCAACTGATTGCCGTAGCAATGGTCGCCGTTGGCGTGGGTGTTCACGACGGTTCCGATCGGTGCGGTCCGGGTCGACGAGGCCATCGCATCGAGCATCGCGGCCGTGAGTTTGAGGTCGAACAACGTGTCGACCAGGAGCGACGCGCCATCACCGACCACCGAGCCGGCGTTGCTCCACCCCCAACTTCCATCGGGTTGCAGATAGGCAAAGCAGCCATCGGCGATCTCGTGCAGGCCATTGACATAGTTGGAAACAGACACGTCTGACACGCCCCATTGGTTAGCACGCGCCGCCTCGGACATGACGACACGGTTCAGGTCCGATGGTCCGACCCTGCCCGTGCCCCGAACGCCGCGGCGATCCGCTCGGCGATCATCACGGTCGGCAGATGGGTGTTCGCCCGGGGCAGGTCGGGCATCACCGACGCATCGCAGACCATCAGACCCTCATGGCCGATCACCCGGCAGTCGGTGTCGACGACCGCATCGGCATTGTCGTCGGCTCCCATCCGGCAGGTGCCGATGGCGTGGACATAGTCACCGAGCGCCGCCCGCAAGCCCGCCGGCGAGGGGTCGGGAAGGATCAGATCACCCAGTTGCGTGAGGTCTGCCGTGTTGGTCAACGCCTCAACGGCCCGTTCGACGCCCCGCGTCAGCCGCGCCAGATCATCGGGGTCGTCGAGGAGGTGGAAGTCGATGTCGGGATGGGTCGGGGCCCGCCCGGCGGGCAATGTCACGGTCCCCGACGACCGCACGGTCATCAGGGCGACCATCACCATCCCCATCCCGGGAGTCTCGGGGCCGAGGTGATCGAGAGGCAGCCATTGGATGTCGTCGGGCATCGCTCCCGAGGAGCATCGTCCGATCGCCGAGATCGGCAGGCTGTGCGGATCGGGAGCGAGTCCCGGGTGGTACACGAACGGAATCGGCACCGCCGGGTGGTCCTTGAGGTTGCGACCGATGCCGCGCCGGTCAATGCCGCTGGCCAACAGGATCGCCGGGGAATGAATCGCCCCAGCGGCCACGATGACCATGGCGGACTCGACTTCGTCGCCCGACGCCAGGCGAACGCCGACGGCCCGGTTTCCGACCATCAACAGGTGGTCCACCGCCGAGTTGCCGCGAACCGTCAGGTTCGACCTCTGATGGGCCCCGGCCAGATAGGCGTCGGCGGCCGAGACCCGTCGCCCCTCAGCGTCCCGAGTCAGCGCAACCGCAGCTACCGACGAGAAGTTCGTGGTCAGGGCCCTGGTCACCGGGCCGCGCTCCCGGGTGGGGGCCACCGTCATCGTCAGGTTCGTCCGGGCGAACCACGGGGCGACGTCATGCCATCCCCAACCGGCAGCACCCAGTTCGACCCATCGGTCGTAGTCGGCGGGGTGCCCTGGAATCGCCACCATGGCGTTGACCGTCGATGATCCGCCCAGCCCGCGGCCGCGTCGGTAGACGACGGGGTCGTGCTCCGGTCGACGCCGAGCCAACAGGTCAGGCCAGACCCGGCCCGGCGCGGCGGTGGCGTCGAAGAAGCTCGGGCCGCTCAGGTCAGGACCGGCGGTCGTAGCGGGCCCGGCTTCGAGCAACAGGACTCGCCGGTCGGGACATTCACTCAACCGCCCGGCAAGCACACACCCCGCCGAGCCGGCCCCGACGACAACGACGTCGTAGCGGGTCACGCGTCGGTGGCCGCCTCGGATGCGGCCCGTTCTTTCCACCGGCGGGCGACATCGGCGTACATCTGGGCAGTCGGCAGCGCCAGCAACGATGCGCCGCCGTCGACGCACAGCGTCTGGCCGGTGATATAGCTCGACTGCCCAGAGCAGAGGAACAACGCAGCGTCGGCGACGTCGTGGGGCGTCCCCATGCGCCCGAGCGGGGTCATCTCTTGGAGCGCCTCGATGAATTGGGGCATCGTGAAGATTCGGGCAGTCATCGGCGTCTCGATCAGCGATGCGGCGATCACGTTGAACCGCACCCCGCGATCGCCGTACTCGACCGCGGCGATTTTGGTGGCGTACTCGACCGCCGCCTTCGCCGACGCGTACGCCGTCAGGCCCCGCGACGGGTTGTGAGCCGTCAGCGAACTGAGCGACAGGAACGCCCCTCCACCGCTCGCCGCCATCGCATTCCCCAGGTGGCGCATGCAGTACAGCGCCCCGTCGAGTTGCACCGCATGCATCGCCCGCAGCCGCTCGGGGGTGAGGTCGGCGATGGCACTCGACTGTTCGAAGCCGGCGCAGTTGACCGCCACGTCGACCGTGCCGTGCCGCTCGATCACCGCGGCGACGAGTGCCTGGACCTCATCGTCGTTGGTGATGTCGCAGCGCACCCCGGATCCGCCGACGTCGGCGGCGACCTCGGCAACCAGATCGGCGCGCCGGGCGGCGACCACCACATGTGCCCCCTCAGCCGCGAAACGCCTGGTGATCGCCTCGCCGAACCCGGAGTGTCCACCGATGACGACGGCCGTCTTCCCATCCAATGTCCCCATGTCCGGAAGCGTAACGGGGCCGGTCTCGCCAGCCCCGACGGTGGTCAGGACAGATGGGCGGCGTCGTTGTAGCGCACCAGCCGCCACGTCGCCGGGGAGACGGCGACCATCTCGGTCAGCGAGGTGTTGAGGGTGAACAGCTCGAACCCACCGGTCGGCGGCAGGTGCAGCAACTGACGCATGAGGCAGTCGACGACACCGCCGTGGCAGGCCACGAGCACGGTTTGGCCAACATGGCGTTTCACCAGCAAGTGGGTGGCGGTGCCGACTCGAAAGTGAAACTCGGCGACCGTCTCACCCCCGGGAAACGTCTCGGCGAACGGGTTGCGCCAGTCGTGTCCCGTTCCGTACCGGACAACGAAGTCGTCGTAGCTGAGCCCGTCGCAGTCGGGGCCCGGGTCGTGTTCGCCGAACCCCGCATCGATCCGCATCTCCAGGCCTGGGAAGGCACCCAGCAACGTCTGGGCCGTCTCCTGGGCGCGGGGATACTGGCTGGCGTAGAGCGCGTCGAGCTTCAGCTCCCCCGTTGCCCGAAGGCGGTCGCGTAGCCGTTGGGCCTGGTCGCGTCCGAGATCGGACAGACCGCTGCAAGTACGCGGCCCGCCGATCACGCGGTTGACGGTCGCATTCGACTCCCCGTGACGCACAAGGATCAAGCGGGTGGCGGGGAAAGGAGTTTGTTCGGACACGGCACCGCCAGCGTACGGCTGGACGCCGACGGCCAACGAACCTCTTGTCGCCGTCACATCTCGTTGACTTTTCGTACAGCCTGCCCGGTCCCACCTACCGGCATCGGTACCGTCGAATCCATGAGCTTGCGGAGTGGCTCGTGACGGTTCATCGCCTCACGATCAGCCTGATCCACCCCGACCCCCGTGCTTCGCATCTGCTTGCCGGAATCGCCACCCTGACCGATTCGAACCCCGACTCAGGCCCCGACCGAGTCGATATCGACGACGTGATTCTCTTCGTCGGCACCCTCGATGCAACCGACCGCCACATGATCGGCGACGTCCTCATCGATCCGGTACTACAGCGCGGCACGTGGGACGTGCCGACAACGCCGGCCGGAGCCACGGTCGTCGAGGTGGCCAGGCTCGCCGGGGTCACCGACCCGATGGCCGATGCAGCGACGTTGCTCACCCATCGACTCGGGCTGCCGGTCACCCATACCGCAGTCGCCCGGCGATACACGATGCACGGGCTGGCCGATGCCGCCCGCCGAGACTCGATCACGGGTGCGCTTCTGGCCAACGACGTCATCGAACGCTGGCAGCCCGACGCCATCGACGTCGCCACGGTGCCCACCTCGCCGGTCGCCGCGGTCGAACCGGTGATCTTACGGGGCCTCGACGAGGCAGGGTTGGCTGCCCTGAACGTCGAACGACGGATGTCTCTCGACCCCGCTGAGCTGCGAGTTCTCCAGGCCCATTTCGAAGCCGAAGGCCGCGAACCCACCGACGTCGAGATCGAGACGATCGCCCAGACGTGGAGCGAGCACTGCTCCCACAAGACCTTCCGTGCCCTCCTCAACGGCCCCGACGGAACCACCGCGGTGCCGCTTCTCAAGCAGTTGCGCGAGGCCACCGACTCGATCGACGCCCCCTTCGTGCGCAGCGCCTTCGTCGGCAACGCCGGGATCATCAGCTTCTCGCCCGGGCGCACGCTGGCCCTCAAGGCCGAAACCCACAACCACCCGTCGGCGATCGAGCCCTTCGGTGGCGCGAATACCGGCGTTGGCGGAGTGATCCGCGACGTGATGGGCGCCGCGCATCGGCCGATCGCCGTCACCGACATTCTCTGCTTCGGCCCGGCCGACCACTCCGACCCCCTGCCCGCTGGGGTCCATCACCCGTTGCGCATCCGCGACGGCGTCGTGGCCGGGGTTGCCGACTATGGCAACAAGATCGGCCTGCCCACCGTGGCTGGAGCCATCTTGTACGACGCCGGGTACACCGCCAACCCGCTGGTCTTCTGCGGCGCGATCGGCTCGGCCGCCGACGCCCCGATCCCGAGTGGGCCGTACGCAGGCGACCGGGTGATCGTGCTCGGTGGGCGTACCGGGCGCGACGGCCTACGCGGCGCGACATTCTCGAGCGCGACCATGGACGCGTCGACCGGTGAGGTTGCCGGGGCGAGCGTGCAGATCGGCGATCCGATCGTCGAGAAACTGCTGATCGACCTGCTCGACGACATCCGCCATCTGTACACGGCGATCACCGACTGCGGGGCCGGCGGTCTGTCGTCGTCGGTCGGTGAGATGGCCGAGGTGGTGGGCGCCGATGTCGAACTGTCGGTCGCCCCGCTCAAGTACCCGGGTCTCGCCCCGTGGGAGATCTGGCTCTCCGAGGCTCAGGAGCGGATGGTCATCGCCGTCGCCCCCGAGCACGTCGAGGCGATTGCCGAACGCTGCGCGTACCACGGGGTCGAGATGACCGATCTCGGCTCGTTCAGCGGCGACGGACGGCTCGTCGTGCGCATGAACGGAGCCGCGGTCCTCGACCTCGACACGACCTTCCTCCACGACGGTCGTCCGCAACGCACGATGACATATGTGCCCGCGTCGCCGTCGCGACATGTCGGCCCGGCGCGAGTCTGCGCTGACCCGGCTGCCGCTTTGCTGCGGTTGTTGGCCCACCCGAACATCGCCTCGAAAGAGTCGGTGATCAGGCGATACGACCACGAGATCCGCGGGGCGACCGTCGTGCGGCCACTCGTCGGTTGGAATGGCGACGGCCCCGCCGACGGCGTCGTCATCGCCGAACCGGCCGACACCCACGGATTCGCCATCGGCATCGGAGTCAACCCATGGTACGGGCTGCACGACCCCGAATGGATGGCCCACGCCGTCGTCGACGAGGCCATCCGTAACGTCGTCGCAGTCGGCGCCGACCCGTCGAAGGTCGCCCTGCTCGACAACTTCTCCTGGGGCGACCCCCGCCGTGAAACGACCCTTGGTGAACTGCTCGCCGCCGTCGAGGGGTGTTGCGCGGCCGCGGTCGCCCACCAGGCCCCATTCGTGTCGGGCAAGGACTCGCTGAACAACGAGTACGTCGTCGCCTCGGGCGAGCGGCGCTCGGTGCCCCCGACCCTGGTCATCACCGCCGTCGCTTATATCCCCGACGCCGACCACTGCGTCACTCCCGATCTCAAGGCCCCCGGCAACGTGCTGCTGCTGATTGGGCCGACCGCCGCCGACTTCGCCGGCAGCCACTTCGACATGATCGACGGTACCCCCGACCGGCCGGGGCGGGTCTCGGCGCCCGACGCCGGCGCGCCCGGCCGCTACGCCACACTCCACGCCGCCATCCAGGCCGGGCTCGTTGCGGCGTGCCACGACTGCTCCGAGGGCGGCCTGGCCGTCACCCTCGCCGAGATGTGCCTCGGTGGCGGCCTCGGAGCGATCGTCGACACGCTCCCCCATGCCGACATCACCGTTTCATGGTTCGCCGAGACGGCCGGCCGCTTCGTCGTCGAGGTCACCCGCCAAGCCGTCGACGAGTTCATCACCCGACTGGGCACCGAGGCCATCGTGATCGGTGAGGTGACCGCCGAGCCATCGGTGACCATCGTCGGCGGCGCCACGCTCCCGCTTGATGCCCTGGCCACCGCCTGGAGGACCGCCTGATGAGTCGACCGATCGCGCTCGTCATCCGAGCCCCGGGGACCAATCGCGATCACGACGTCGCCCTCGCCCTCGATCTCGCCGGTGCGGAACCGGTGATCGCCACCGCGGCGGAGATCATCGCCCGCCCGACGCTGATCGGTGATGCCCGGATCATGGTCGTCGCCGGGGGCTTCTCATATGCCGACGCCCTCGGAGCCGGTCGGCTGCTCGGTCATGAACTCGCCTCGGCGTTCGGCGACGAGATCCGTACCCACGTCGGGCGGGGTCGCCCTGTGATCGGTATCTGCAACGGGTTCCAGGCCCTCGTGCGGGCCGGCCTGCTCCCCGGCGGCGAGATTCGCGGCGCACTCGGCGACAACGACTCGGGCCGATTCGACTGCCGGTGGGTGCGCCTCGCCCCGGTCTCGCAGCGGTGCGTCTGGACGGCCGGGCTCGCCGACGAGATCGACTGCCCGATCGCCCACGGCGAGGGACGTTTCGTATGCGACGATGCCACGTTGGCCCGGCTCACCGCCGATGACCTCATCGCGCTGACGTATCGGCCAGGCCCATCGCATGCGGCCGCGAACCCGAATGGGTCCGTCGCCGACATCGCCGGCATCTGTGATGAGACCGGGCTGGTGCTCGGGCTCATGCCACACCCCGAAAACCATGTATTGCCGCGCCAGCACCCACTGAACGGTCGTCGCGACGGCCGCCAGGGGACGGGTTTGGGGCTCCGTCTCTTCGAACAAGGCGTTCGCCACGCCAAGGAGTTGTGATGACCACTGCCACCGACGACCGCGTCACCGGCCAGGTCGAGCCATACACCGACGTCGAACTCGACCTACCCGACCGGCGCGACGGAAAGGTGCGGGTCTCGTACGCGTTGCCCAATGGCCAGCGGCTCTTCGTCACCACCGACCGGCTCTCGGCGTTCGACCGGATCATCAACGGCGTCGCCTATAAGGGCCAGGTGCTGAACCAGTTGGCGGCCTGGTGGTTCGATCAGACCCGCGACATCGTCGACAACCACGCGATCTCGACCCCCGACCCAAACGTGCTCATCGGCATCTCTGCCCGCCCGCTGCCGGTCGAGGTGATCGTGCGGGGCTACATCACCGGCATCACCTCCACCTCACTGTGGCGGCGTTACGACGAGGGCGCTCGCACGATCTACGGCTACCACTTCCCCGACGGGCTGCAGAAGAACACCGCGCTACCCCAGGCGATCATCACGCCGACCACCAAAGCCGAGGCCGGAGCCCATGACGAGGCGCTGACCTGCCTCGAGGTCACCGAACGCGGTCTGGTCGAGCGTGGACTGTGGGCCCGAGTGCAGGAGGCCGCCTTGGCCGTCTTCGCCCGGGGCCAGGAAGTCGCCGCCCGCGCCGGGCTGATCCTCGCCGACACGAAGTACGAGTTTGGGCTCGCCCCCGACGGTCGGCTGTTGCTGATCGACGAGATGCACACCCCCGACTCGTCGAGATTCTGGGAGGCCTCGTCATACGAAGGCCGTTTGGCCGCCGCTGAGGAGCCCGAAAGCCTCGACAAAGAGGTCATCCGCCGGGCGCTGGCCGACTCCGGCTACAGCGGCGATGGTGCACCGCCGTTGCTCGCCGACGAGGTATGGACGGAGACGACTCGCCGCTACGTCACCGCCTATGAGCGGCTGACCGGTCAGACCATCGACCCGGGCAGCTACCCCGTCGGGCCGCGAATCGTCGCCAACCTGACTGCGGCAGGCGTGCTGTGATCCCGGTCATCGATGGCGAGGTGAACCCGTGAGCGACGAGATCCACGAAGAATGCGGTGTACTCGGCCTGTCCACTCCTCACGGTGAGGGTGTCGCTCAACTGGCATTCTTCGGACTGTTCGCGCTGCAACACCGCGGCCAGGAGGCCGCCGGCATCGCCGTCTCCGACGGCCAACGGGCTCGGCTCCACAAAGACGTCGG
Organism: uncultured Actinomycetes bacterium; assembly: GCA_963847945.1. GTDB lineage: Bacteria > Actinomycetota > Acidimicrobiia > Acidimicrobiales > Ilumatobacteraceae > JANMJD01. Next base: position 31,834 of record CAWKBX010000013.1, on the reverse strand, counting down.
CCTGGTCTCGCGGGTGTTCAGCCCCGAGTCCCTGCTGCCGCTGGCCGGGTATCACGCCATCGGGCACACCCGCTATTCGACCACCGGCGCCCCCGGCCAACGCAACGCCCAACCGTTTCTCGTCGAGACGATGCATGGCCCGCTCGCGGTGGCCCACAACGGCAACGTGATCAACTCCACCGATCTGCGCAACGAACTCCTGCAGCGCGGCTTTGGGCTGACCGCCTCGTCCGACACCGAGGTCCTCGCGTTGATGCTTGCCGGTGCCGGCGGTCGCACGTGGGAAGAGCGCCTCGAGCGCACGCTGCCCGCGTGGAAGGGCGCATACTCCCTCGTCGTCCTCGCCAACGACCGGGTGCTCGCCGTGCGAGACCCGTGGGGCTTCCGCCCGCTCTCGGTCGGCCGACTTCCGGGAGGTGGCCACGCCGTCGCGTCCGAGACTTGCGCGCTCGAAACCCTCGGTTGTCTCGATATCAGCGAGGTTCAGCCCGGTGAGGTGATCACCCTGCGCGGCGCCGAGATCGAGCGGCGCCAGGTGCTCAATCCTGCCGCTCAGCAAGCGCGTTGCACCTTCGAGTTCGTCTATTTCTCCCGTCCCGACTCCGAGTGGGACAACCAGAGCGTCCACCACGTCCGCCAGCGCCTCGGTGAAGAGCTGGCCGACGAGTCCGGGGTCGATGCCGATGTGGTGATCCCGGTTCCCGACTCATCGATCCCCGCCGCGATCGGTTATGCCCGGCGCAGCGGTCTGCCGTTCAACGACGGCCTGATCAAGAACCGCTACATCGGGCGCACCTTCATCGAGCCGACCCAGTCGATGCGTGAGCGCGGGGTGGCGCTCAAGTTCAATGCCCTCGGCGCCAACCTGGCGGGACAACGGGTCGTCCTCGTCGACGACTCGTTGGTGCGCGGCACGACCGCCGGACCCCTCGTCAAACTCTTGCGCGACGCCGGGGCCGCCGAGGTCCACTTCCGCCTCACTTGCCCACCGATCACGCACGCCTGCCATTTCGGCGTCGACATGGGCCACGACGGCGACTTGATCGCCGCCCGTCTGACCATCGAGGAGATCCGCGAGCAGGTCGGCTGCGACTCGATCGGGTTCCTCTCGTTGGCCGGAATGATGCGGGCGCTCGGCCGGTCCGATGGGAGCGGGAACGGTTATTGCAACGCCTGTTTCACTGGCGCCTACCCCCTGGAGATCCGCACGGCCCCGGCCAAACTCGACTTCGAGGGAGTCTTGGCGTGAAGGTCCACGTCGTCGGCTCCGGCGGACGCGAGTCGGCCATCCGTTGGAAGGTGACCGCCGACGGGCATCGGCTCGTCGAGTCGCCCGAGACGGCTGACCTGGTGATTGTCGGTCCCGAGGAGCCGCTGACCAACGGTATCGCCGACGACCTGGCGGCCCGGGGTATCGCCTGCTTCGGCCCGTCCCAGGCCGCCGCCCGGCTCGAAGGGTCCAAGGCGTTTGCCCGTGAGGTGGCCGACCGACTCGGAATTCCCTCGCCGCGTACCTCGGGACTGACCGATGTCGAGGGGGCCTTGCGTTGGTGGCAGGAGTTCGGCCGGCCCGTTGTCGTCAAGCTCGATGGTTTGGCCGGCGGCAAAGGCGTGATCGTTCCCGACAATGACTTGGCGACCCACGAGGCCATCGTCGAACTTGCATCCCGCGGCCCGATCGTCGTCGAGGAACGGCTGAGCGGACCGGAATACTCGCTGCTCGCCTTCTGCGACGGCCGGGTCGCCGTGGCCATGCCGATCGCCCAAGATCACAAGCGGATCGGAGAGGGCGATGTCGGCCCGAATACCGGCGGGATGGGTGCCTTCGCCCCCGCTCCGCTTCCCCCCGGCTTCGACGCTGAGTCGCTCCGCAAGACGTTCATCGACCCGGTGATCACGGCAATGGCCGACGCCGGGACTCCGTATGTCGGGGTGCTGTACGCCGGGCTCATGCTGTGTACCGACGGTCCCCGGCTGATCGAGTACAACTGCCGGTTCGGCGACCCCGAGACCCAGGCCGTGCTACCGCTGCTCGACAGTGATCTTGCCGCCGTAGCGCTCGCCTGTGTCGAGGGGCGGCTCGGCTCGACCGATGTGCGTTGGTCGGATCGGTCGGCATGTGCGGTCGTCGCCGCCGCTGCCGGATACCCGTCGACCGTCGCGACCGGGGCGGCCATCGAGCTCGGCCACGACACCCCCGATGCCGTGGTCTTCCTCGCCGCGGCCACGAAACAGGGCGATGACCTTGTCGTTTCCGGTGGCCGAGTGCTCGTCGCCACCGGGGTCGGCATCGATCTCGGCGCGGCCCGGGCCGCCGCCTATCGACGACTCGACGACGTCAAGTTCGACGGCATGCAGGTACGCCGTGACATTGCCTGGCGGGCACCGGGGGCCATCCTGCGCTCATACGCCGCCGCCGGAGTGTCGATCGTAGAGGGCACCCGCGCCGTCAACGAGTTGAAGGGCGCCGTCGAACGGACGCACAATCCCGATGTGCTCTCGGGCATCGGTGCATTCGGGGGGGCGCTCGATGTCAGCCGATTGAAGGCTTTTGACCGGCCGGTCTTGGTCGCCTCGACCGATGGGGTCGGCACGAAGGTCGAGCTGGCAGCTCGCGCCGGCCGTCCCAATAGTGTCGGCGCCGACATCGTCAACCACTGCATCGATGACGTGCTTGTGCAGGGCGCGGTGCCGCTGTTCTTCCTCGACTACATCGCCGCCAGCACCCTCGACGCCGACCGCGTCGCTGGGGTGGTCACCGCCATGGCCCAGGCATGCGAAGCCGCCGGATGCGTGCTGCTCGGCGGCGAGACAGCCGAGATGCCCGGCGTTTACACCCCGGGGTCATTCGACATCGCCGGCACCCTCGTCGGTGTCGTCGAGCATGCCGACATGCTCCCTCGTCCTACGGTCGCCGTCGGCGATGTGCTCATCGGCATTGCTTCCAACGGGCCTCACACCAACGGATACTCCCTCCTCAGGCGGCTCTTCGAGTGGATTCCACTCGAAACCCAACCGAGCCCGCTCACCGTCCCACTCGGTGATGCGCTGCTCGAACCCCACCGTTCCTATCTGTCGCTGATCAAGCCGCTGATCGGCGACCCGCGGCTCAAGGCGCTGGCCCACATCACCGGCGGCGGGTTGATCGACAACATGCCGCGAGTCCTTCCCGAGGGCTGTGAAGCGATCATCGATACCACCGCCTGGCCGATCCCGTCGCTGTTCCAGTTGGTGCGCGAGGTCGCCGTCGGCATCGACCGCGACGACCTGTTCCGCACGTTGAACATGGGGATCGGCATGGTCGCCGTCGTTGCCGCGGCTGACGCCGCCGACATCCAGGCCGCGTTCGGCGAGCCGACGTGGATCATCGGTGAAATCGTCGCCGGGGAACGTCGGGTCCGCCTGCGATGACGGCGCGCCTGGTGGTCCTGGCCTCCGGCGGAGGCTCGAACCTTCAGGCGATCATCGACGCCTGCACCCACGGTCGGCTCGACGCAACCGTGCCCCTCGTCATCACCGACCGGGAAGCCGTCGGCGCGCTCGATCGAGCAATCCGCCATGGCATCGATCACCACGTGCTCAGCCCGACGCCTGGACGCGACCGCCAGTGGTACGACACGGCCCTCGCCGACCTCGTCAGCCAGGCCCATCCCGACTACGTCGTCCTCGCCGGTTGGCGCCGGCTACTGACGATGGCGTTTCTCGGCGATTTCCCGGCCGGGTGATCAACCTGCACCCGGCCCTGCCCGGCGACTTGCCTGGGCTCCACGCCATCGAACGCGCCCACGCCGAGGCCGTGATCGGCGACCGTGACCACACCGGGGTGATGGTCCACTTCGTCCCCGACGAAGGTGTCGACGACGGCCCCGTGATCGCCATCCGCCACGTCACGATCGGCGTCGGCGAATCGCTCGCCTCGCTGCAGACTCGCGTCCATGCCACCGAGCACAACCTGCTCATCACCGCTTTACAGTCCGTTCTCGCCCAGGAGGATTCCCTATGACCACGCTCTCACCCGCCGATTCGGATGCCGCTGCCACGGCGAGCCCACGCGACACCCTGTTCGATCGCTTCGAGGCGTTGACCTTCGACGATGTCGTCGTCATTCCCGGCTTCAGCGAGGTCCTTCCCGACGCCGTCGACATCACGGCGACGTTCGCCGGGGATATCACGTTGGCCAGCCCCGTCATTTCCGCGGCAATGGACAAGGTCACCGAGGCCCGCATGGCGATCGCCATGGCTCGCTGCGGAGGAATCGGCGTGATCCATCGCAATCTGCCGATCGCCGACCAGGCCGAGGAGGTCCAGCGGGTCAAGCGTTCACAGTCGGGGATGATCACCGACCCGGTGACCTTGCCGCCGTCGGCCACCCTCGCCGAGGCCGAGGACTTGATGGCCCGCTACAAGTTCTCCGGCGTGCCGATCACCGATCCCGATCGGCGCCTTGTCGGGATTTTGACCAACCGCGACGTGCGGTTCTGCTCCGCCACCGACCTTGTTCGGCCGGTGACCGAGTTCATGACCGCAGAAGGGCTCGTGACAGCCGCCGTCGGCACGTCGTTGCATGATGCCCGCGCCATCCTGCAACAGCACCGAATCGAGAAGCTCCCCCTGGTCGACGGCTCCGGTCGCCTCTGCGGCCTGATCACGGTCAAGGACATCCTCAAGCGGCAGGAGTTTCCGCACGCTACCCACGACTCCGGCGGTCGCTTGCGGGTTGCCGCCGCCGTCGGCGTCAGCCTCGACCTTGAGGAGCGCGTCGCCGCCCTCGTCGCCGTCGACGTCGACGCGATCGTCATCGACACCGCCCACGGGCATTCCGCCGGGGTGATTCGGGCGATCGAGCGGATCCGCGCCGGATGGCCGACAATGATCATCGTGGCCGGCAACGTCGTCACCGCCGAGGGTGTCGACGCCCTGGTCGATGCCGGGGCCGATGCGGTCAAGGTCGGCGTCGGGGCCGGATCGATCTGCACCACCCGGGTCGTCTCGGGAGCGGGAATGCCACAGCTCTCGGCGATCCACTTCACCAGTCGCCAGGCCGCCCGACGAGGCGTGCCGGTCATTGCCGACGGCGGCATCACCTACTCGGGGGACGTGGTCAAGGCGATGGCCGCCGGAGCCCACACCGTGATGCTGGGTTCGTTGTTGGCCGGCACCGACGAGGCCCCGGGTGAGCAGGAGCTCTTCGAGGGGCGCCGCTACAAGAGCTACCGCGGGATGGGTTCGCTCGCCGCGATGCATGGGTTCGGCCGCGATCGGTATGGATCGGGCCAAGGGTCGACCAACAAACTCGTCCCCGAAGGCATCGAGGGCCGGGTCCCCTACGCCGGCCCACTCGCCGACGTTCTGCACCAGCTGACCGGCGGCTTGCGCTCGGGAATGGGATATGCCGGGGCGGCAGATCTCGACAACCTTCGCAGGTCATCTCGGTTTATGCGAGTCACCTCGGCCGGTCGTGACGAGTCACATCCGCACGACGTGACGATCACCCATGAGTCCCCGAATTACCGTCGCTCAGATGGAAATTACTGATCTAAAGGTCAAGGAGCTTGACCTTTAGTTGAGATTTCTTATGCCTCGCTTGAATGGGTGGGCTAGGCTTTCCCACCGGGCGTACAGAATCGTCACACCGGGTGAATATGCGGCCAGCCGGGTGACACGAGCATAAGGGAGGGCCACCCAATGGCCGATAGCGAGTCAAAGCCTTCGGGCGACGGCTTGCCCACCAGTTCACGGTCCGCGTCAGCAGGTCCCGGGTCTACCGTTTCGTCGGTAGAAAATCCAGCGTCCATGCGAGAACTGCAGCGAGAAGCGGCACGCGGCACGTCGGAACTACCCAGGCTGCAGCGAACGACGGTCATCGCCTACCTGGTCGCTATCGCGGCCGGTGGGCTCTATGCGTTGTTCGTCTTCAACCCGCGTAATGGTGGGCAAACCGTTCCATACATCCTCCTGGTCTTGGCAGAGATCATCCTTCTCGGCAACCAGGTGGTGATGATTCTCACCATCCTTGCCGGTGATCGCGGGGGCGACTCCGGCGAAGATCGACGGGTTGTGCAAGACGCACGTCGGCAGTTGCTGGCCAAAACCTGGGCCCCGACGATCGACGTGTTCATCCCGACCTACGGCGAATCGCTCGACACCATCGCCCAGACGGCTCGAGCCGTCCGCGATATGCGCGTCGAGCACCGTACGGTCATCTGCGACGACAGCGACAGCCCGGCGGTCCGTCAACTTGCCGAACGCATCGGCGTCGAATACCTTCGCCGCGACGACAACGTCGGGGCGAAGGCCGGCAACCTGAACAACGCGCTGCGTCACTCCGATGCCGAGTTCGTCGTCATTTTCGATGCCGATCACGTGCCCGGGCCGAACTTCCTCGAGATCGCCGTTCCCCACTTCGTGGACCAGAAAGTGGCGTTCGTCCAGACCCCGCAGAGCTATTCCAACGGCAGCGCGTCACCGGTCGCCGAGGCATCTCACGAGTCCCAGCGAGTGTTCTACGACCTGATCTGCCCCGGCAAAGACGCCTACAACAGCGTCTTTTCGGTTGGCACGAACCTGGTCTACCGCCGGGCCGCCATCGACGACGTCAACGGCCTGTTCCAAGACACCAACTCCGAGGACATCTGGACGTCGATCCGCATCCACCAACGCGGCTGGTCGACCGTGTACCTGCCCATCGTCTTGGCCGAGGGACTGGCACCCGAGACGGTTCACGGCTACCTCAACCAGCAGTTCCGCTGGTCCCGAGGGGCATTCGAGATCCTCTTGCAGGGCCGTCCATGGCGTTTGCGTGGCCTCACCCGTGACCAGCGCATTCAGTACATCCAGCCGGCGTTGCATTATCTGCAGTCGTTCGCCGTGCTGTTCTTCGTGCTCCTCCCTCCGCTGTTTCTGGTGTTCTACATCCAACCGCTGCGAGTCGACGGCATTGGGTGGTTATTGCGCTATGCACCGTTCTGGCTGCTCACTCAATTGGCGATCTACTACCAGTTGGGGCGTTTGCACGCCTACTCATACGCGATGGCAATTGCTTCTGTTCCGGTCCATATTCGAGCCTTCTTTTCCGCCCTATTCAGGCGGAAATATGGCTGGGCGGTGACCAATCGTGACGGCGTCCTGCCGTCGGTGATCAGCTATATGCCGTTGCAGATCGCCATGATCGCCGGGTTCCTCACGGCCTTTGCCATCGGCCTCATCCCCTTGTCGAGTTCGTTCCCCACCGTCATCAGCCTCGTGCTGTGCCTGGTCTACGCATTCGCCCTACTCGTCGTGGTTCGTCGAGCGATCGCCGATGGTCGTCGCTCCCGCCAGCCAAACCGTAATCCCCGTTCCGTATCTGCCCCGGTGGAGGCTTAATCCAATGAGTACCCCTACAGCCCGTCGTTCCGACCTGCCCAACGAGACCACTGGAGCGGCGCGTGCCGAGCGCACCGAACTGGCGCTCTCGGCCGAGTCCGAGAAGTGGTCGGATCGGCCGCACTATCGGCCGCGGCCAAAGTTCCGCAGTCTGCTGCTGTTGCTCGGCCTGCTGGCGCTATGTGCGTTGATTGCCGTCACCCAGATCCGTCGGCGACTCGACAACCGTGACCACCTCAACGTCTCCCAGGTCGTGCTCACCGCCGACCCGATCGTCATCGAGGCATCGTCCAACGGTCGTGTGCTTGAGGTTCCGGTCACCAAGGGCTCCAAGGTCGAGGCCGGGGCCACGTTGGCCCTCGTCGAGTACCAGACCCCCGACGGACCCGAGCAAGTCGAAGTCGCCGCACCCGCCGCCGGCGTGATCACCGAGGTGTGGGCCGTCCCCGGCGTCGGCCTCCTCGGTGGGACCGATCTGGTCAGCATGTACGAGCCGTCGAAGCTCTACTTCAAGGTGCCGATGACGTATGACGACGCCGCCAAGGTCGACATGGGCAGTGCCGCGGAGTTCGACGTCCCCGGCGTCGGCAAGGTCGCCGCCATCGTCTCAGGCGTTCAGCCCGACTTCGGAGAGGCCGGTAGTGCCGACGAGGAGCGCCTGGCCCAACTGGTCCTCAACATGGCAGATCCGGCCCAGCTGGTCGGTGCCGTTCCTGGTGTGATCGTCGACGGAACCGTCGACAAGAACGCCGCTGACGCCAGCCAGCCCAAGGTGCTCTACGGCGCCGGCGCCTGAGCAACCTACCGACATCCCAGTGCAGCCCCAGGCCGTTGTTGGCGCGCGCCGACGACGGTCGGGGCTCACTCGCGGAGTCGTCATTGGCATCGCCGCCGTATTGGTGCTCACCATCAGCGGATGCAACCGGTCGGGGCAGCGTCCACCCACCGGAGCCGGCGTGGGTGTAATCCCGGCGTCCAACTGGTTGGGGCGGTGCGCCGATTCCACCAGCGGCCCACGGCAACCGACCGTCACCCAAGGGTCCCTCGGTCCGCCGCCGATCCCAACACTGGCACCACCCCCCGAGCGCTCCGACTCGCCCAAGATGTGGCCGACGAACCAGTGGTGGACATCGCTGCTCACCAAGCCCCACGAGCCACTGTGGAGTTTCCCCGTGGCCGTTCGTTTCGAAGACACGACCCTGTCGCTATCGGTCAGCGACCCGGTGGCCTCAGCCAACGCCATCGTCACCCCATTCGTACCGACCCTCACCGTCGACACCTCGCCCGGAACGGCCCGAATTGAGGAGTACGGCGACTTTCACGTGGTGGCCGCCGTCGGCGAGGCGAACAACACGACACGGGTCACGGTGGCCCAGGGCAGTCCAGCCGTTTGGCTGCGACCCGCCAACGCCCGTTTCAGCTTCAGCCTGCCGATGCCGGCCGAGGTTGCCGCTGTCGACGGAGGCCCGCTTCTCGACGGCACATCGGTCACCACCGATCACCTTTCGGTGACCCTGGCCGACGGGCGCGGCTGGAACATCGTCGCCGGTGCCCGGTTGACGTGGGCGCGCACCGGCTCCCAGATCGCGGCCGACCTCACGGGTCTCGGCGAGCGACCGGAGTTCGGACTCATCGCTCGACCCGTCGATCACGGTCCGACCTGGGACGACCAGGCGTACGCCACGGGCCTCGACCGGGTGGTCGAGACTCAGGCCGAGTGGCAACTGGCCACCGACGAGGTGCTGCAGCGACTCACATGGAAGCGCCGACGCGGCGGCGCCGGACTGATCATGACCCTCCCCCACCAGCGTGTGGCCGGACGAGTTCTCGGCGAGGCGGTCGCCGGAACCTTCCCGACCGCCCGCGGCGACCTTCGGGTGGCGCTCACCGCCATCGTCGAGTGGGCCGCCCCGCTGACCGAACTGGCCCTCGAGGTTCCCGACGTACCGCTGACGTCGTCGGAGCGCACGACGGTGCAGGCCGAACTCGTTCGTGAACTGGCCGCGATCGGGGCCGGCGAAGCGCTCCCCGCCGGTTCGTACTTCGGCCCAAAGGCCCTCGGGCGCCTGGCCACCCTGGTCGATGTCTCACGTCGCTTTGGCTCCCCTGCCACCACCGAAGGGCTGCTCGATGTGCTCGAATCGGGGGTGCTCGACTGGACGACGTACCGAGGCAACGACGACTCCCGTTGGCTCGCCTACGACCCGGTGTGGGGTGGGATGCTGGCCGGGGTCCCCGAGTTCGGGCATCAGGACTACAACGACCACCTCTTCCAGTTCGGCTATCTGATCCAGGCTGCGGCCACGTTGGCCGAGGCTCGTCCCGCGCTGATCGAGCAGCTCAAGCCGGTGATCGACCTCCTCGCCGCCGACATCGGCACCGGCTCGTGTACCGCAGGTTTCCCGGCGTCGCGCTCGTTCAATGCCTATGAGGGCCACTCGTACGCGTCGGGGTTCGCGCCGTTCGCCGATGGCAACAACCAGGAATCGTCCAGCGAGGCGGTGCACGGTTGGTGGGCGCTCACCCGGTGGGCCGTCGCCACCGGCCAGACCGAGGTTTCCCAGCGGAGTGCCGCGTTCTACGCCACCGAGGCTGCCACCGCCCGCATGTACTGGCTCGGCGAGGGGCTTGTCCGGCCGGCCGAGTTCATACACCGCACGAGCGGCATCGTGTGGGGCGCCAAGGTCGATTTCGCCACCTTCTTCGATGCCCGTCCGGCCAGCATCGTCGGCATCCAGCTCCTCCCGTTCACCTTCGGATCGCTGTACCGCAACGACCCTGCCGCCGCCGAGGCCCGCTACGCCGAAGGCTCGCTGAACAGCGACACCCGCTGGCAAGACCTGCTGGCGCTCGAACTGGCCGTCGCCGATCCCGATCGGGCTGCCGAGATCATCGACGGCGTCACTGAGTTCGAAGAGGGCAACTCCAAGGCGTTCGCCATCGTCTGGATCGCCGCCCAACGTGCGCGACAAGGGTCGGGCGGCTGACCGGCGATTTCTGGGCGATCGGCAGCGCTATTCGAGCTTTTCGACGAATTGTTCGAGTTGGCGCAGGTTGCGACACTCGTACACCCCGTCGGTATGGGTGCCGTACTCCCCGACGATCGAATCGCCGGTGTTCCAGTAGCTGCGCGGTTCGGGGTTGAGCCAGTAGACGTGACGGGCCCGCTGACGGATCTCCTTGACCACCCAGGCCTGCGAGGCGTGGTAGTTGTTGCGGGCGTCGCCGAGTAACAGCACCGTGGTTTTCGGTCCGATGTCACGCCCGTAGCGCTCCCAGAACACCTCGAAGGCGTGGCCGTAGTCGGAGTGACCGTCGACCCATACGACGTCGGCCTCGGTGTTGACGCGGTGGACCGCTTCCTGCACGTCTTCGGTGGCCTTGAAGAACTGGGTGACCTCGTCGATGCCATCGATGAACACGAACGAGCGAACCTTCGAGAACTGGTTCTGGATCGCGTAGACGAACATCAGCGTGAACCTGGCGAAGGCGGCGACCGAACCGGAGATGTCGGCGACGACCATCAGCTCGGGCTTCGCCGGGCGCGGGTACTTGAACTTCGGCTCTGCGGGCACCCCGCCATAGGACAGAGAGTGGCGCACCGTATTGCGGAAGTCGAGCGGGCCCTTGCGACCGTGACGTCGCTTGCGGGCCAACCTGGCGGCAAGCTTGCGCGTCAGCGGATACAGCGCCTTGCGCAGCGACTGCATCTCGTCACGCGAGGCATGCATGAACTCGACATCTTCGGGCAATGGCTTGCGCAGGGTCTTGGCCATGGCCTCGGCCCCCCGGTCGGCCACCAGACGCCGCCGAATCTCGGCCTCGATCTCTTTCTTGAACTGCTCGATGCGCGACTCGTACTCGTCTTTTTCGAGGCGCTCCTCAAGCGGGGTCAGCTCGCCGCCGACTTGCTGACGGCTTGCTTCCATCAGCTTGTCGATCATCGAGTCGAGATCGAGATTACGCAGCGTGCGATACAGATAGTACGTGCCGCCGACCGGCCGACCAGGCTCCATGCCGGCGAACCGCTGGACCGCTTGACGGGCGAGCGCCCGCATCATCGCCTGGTCGCCGTTCATCAACGCCTGGTACAGCAGTTGGGCCATTTCCTCGGGCGTCAGCGAGTCGAGTCCGCCACCTGCGGCACCCTTGCCCTCGCCCTGCTGGCCTTCTTCTTGCATTTGGCGGAACATCTCGTCGATGTCGGTGTCGCCGTCGACGATCGAGTACTGCGGCCCGCGCAGCGAGAAGTACACCTCGAACACCGTTTCGAACGCCCGCCAGTGCGAGTTGCTCTTGACCATCGTCGCCCCGAGCGCGTACTTGAACGCCTCTCGGTCTTCCATGGGGATGTGCTGCACCGCCTCCATGGCGTCGAGATTTTCGGTCAACGACACCGGCAACCCCGCGTTACGGAGTTCGGTGACAAATCCCGCAAGCAGGTCAATCATTCGGCACCAACCTTGAGCATCGGCTGATGCCGGAGCGTCAGCGGAGGGATCGGCACGGCAGGCGAGCCGCAGGCGAACCGAGACATTACGGTTTGTCTACGGAGAGTTCTTTGGCGGCCTTGGCAATGTCGGTCTGGTACTTGAGCAGGATGTGCAGCGTCTCTTTGGCCTGCTGCGCGTCGATGTGTTCGATGCCGAGCAGCACCAGCGTGCGGGCCCAGTCGATCGTTTCGGAGACCGACGGGGCCTTCTTCAGATCGAGCTGACGGATCGAGCGGACGATGCGGGCGATCTGGTCGGCCAGGTTCTCGGACAAACCTGGAACCTTGGTCAGCACGATCTCCTTCTCGCGCTCCATCGACGGGTAGTCGACGTGCAAGTACAGACAGCGGCGCTTCAACGCCTCGGACAGCTCCCGGGTGTTGTTCGAGGTGAGGAACACCAACGGGATCTGGTTGGCAGTAATCGTGCCCAGCTCGGGGATCGATACCTGATACTCCGAAAGAACCTCAAGCAGCAGGGCCTCGGTCTCGACCTCGACGCGATCGACTTCATCGATCAGCAACACCACTGGTTCGTGCGAGCGAATCGCCTCGAGCAGGGGTCGGGTGAGCAGGAACTCCTCGGAGAAGATGTCGTCGTGCACATCGGACCAGGCGTCTGAGTTCTTGTCGGCCTGAATACGCAGGAGCTGCTTCTTGTAGTTCCACTCGTACAGTGCCTTGGACTCGTCGAGGCCCTCGTAGCACTGCAGGCGGATCAACCGCGCCCCGAGTAGGTCGGCGACGCTCTTGGCCAACTGTGTCTTGCCGGTACCGGCCGGCCCTTCGACCAAAACCGGCTTGCCCAGCCGTTCGGCCAGGTAGACCACGCCGGCGATGCCATCGTCAGCCAGATAGTTCTCGCGCTTCAGCCCGTCTCGAACGGCCTGCACGGAGTCGAATTGCTCACCCATTCAGCCCACCATACTGGCCACCTTGACCCGAGGGTCAATCGGATTACCCACCGGCTGACGGCTTGGGCGTTGTACCTTTCCAGGACATATGGAGCGATCTGCGATCAAGGCCGAAGTTGACGCGTTCGTGACATCGTGTGCCGAGCACCTCGGCGAGATGTCCAAGCGCGGCACCGATGCCCACACGCCCGACGCGCTCGCCGACGCGGCGAATCTCGTTGCCGCCGTGATCGACACCGATGGCCGAGCGACCGATGCCGAACTCTGGGCATATGTCGATGGCGTCGGGCATCGATTGAACCCGCCGATCGTCGAGCCGCCCAATCGGTTACGCGAGGCCCGCATCACCAACGGCAAGGCTGAGTGGTTGGCAATCGTCTCGCCGTTGCTCGATCTGTTGATCCGCGCCGATCGACGCGATGGCCGACGCCGATCGCACGACTACTACAGCCGGGCATTGCGGCTCGCCCATGCCGTCGCCGCCGTCGATCTGGTTCCGACGGCCGACGAGATCGCCGGAATCGACCGGTTCCGATCGACGATGCTCGCCGCGATGGACGCCGCAGGTACCCCCCGGCCGGGAACTCCCGGACCAGGTACTCCCGGGTCGGCCACCCCTCCCCCGGCGACTCCGACATCCCCGAAGCCCGGGCGAGTCGACACACCCACCGCCGCGGCCACCGCCGACGGGTCGGCGCCGCCCTCGGCCACGGCACCGCCGCCAACCCGCACGATCGAGGAGTTGCTCGCCGAACTCGACGAGTTGGTCGGCCTGCAGGTGGTCAAGACCGAGGTCCGCCGTCTGACCAGCATGTTGCAGGTCCAACGGATGCGGGCGGCCAAGGGTTTGGCCGTCTACGAAACCAGCCATCATCTGGTGTTCACCGGCAATCCGGGCACCGGCAAGACGACCGTCGCCCGGCTGCTCAGCCAGATCTACCGTGCCCTGGGGGTCGTTACCACCGGCCATCTTGTCGAGACCGACCGCTCGGCGCTCGTCGCCGGATTCGTCGGTCAGACCGCGGCCAAGACGCTGGCCGTGCTCGAGGCCGCCCTGGGCGGCACGCTGTTGATCGACGAGGCATATGCGCTCGCCCGCGGCGGCGACAACGACTTCGGCCGCGAGGCGATCGACACCGTCGTCAAGTTCATGGAGGACCATCGCGACGATCTGGCCGTCATTGCCGCCGGGTACCCGACCGAGATGACGACGTTCATCGACGCCAACCCCGGCCTCAAGTCGCGCTTCACGCGCACCCTGCACTTCGCCGATTACACGGTCGACGAGCTCGTCGAGATCTTCGTCAAACTGGGCGCGAAGCACGAGTACACCGCCTCCGACGGGGCCTTGGCCGTCGTGCAGGCGATGATCGCCAGCGAGCCCCGAGACCGCGGATTCGGCAACGCCCGGTACGTCCGAAACCTCTTTGAGGAGGCGGTCGCCCGTCAGGCCGAGCGGGTCGCGGCCCTCGACGAGCCCGACGCCGAGCAGCTCACCACCTTCGTCGCGAAAGACATCATCGGCAACGAGGCCTGAGGCCTCTACGCTGGGTTCACCATGGTCGCCAAGCGCCTCGCCGCCCTGATTGCAGCTGTTGCGCTGATCATCGGTGCCGTCGCGCTCCGCCGCTCCCTCGACGACGGCTCGGCGGCCTCCCCAGTTGTCCCCGGCACCTCCGACCCGGCCCAACCCACGGCACCGCAATCCACCCGCATCGTCTGCATCACCGAACTCGCCGCGGCGTGCGACGCCGCTCGGGGCGCAGGTGCGGCAACGACGGTCGAGTCCTATGCCGACACCCTCGGTCGCATCGAGTCGGGCGACATCCCGTCGATCTGGGTCACGTTCGAGCGGATCAACGGGATGGCCGTCAATCCGGCGACGAACCAGTCGTACTATGCGCAGCCGGCGACGGCCCTCGCCTCGTCGCAACTGCTGTTGGTCACCCCAGTTGAGCGCGCCGTGGCATTCGGTGAACTGTGCGGGGGTGACAACAGCTGGAAGTGCATCGGCACCAACGCCGGCAAGGCGTGGGCCGAAATCGGTGGCGACGGGGCCTGGGGGCGCCTGATCCCCGGGCACGCCGACCCGAGCCGGTCGGCCGTCGGGTTGTTGATGCTCGGCTCCGCCGCAGTCAGCTACTACGGCGCGGTCGACATGAACCAGGCCGGGATCAACGGCGACCTGGAGTTCGGACTCTGGTTCAACCGGCTGGAAAGTTCGATTCCCAAGAATGTGTTCGGAATGTCGTCACCGCTCGATGCCATGTTGACCCGCAAGCTCGTCAGCGTCGTCGGCACGACCCACGCCGAACTGGCTCAGCGGGCCTCCGCCCAGCTTCCGTCTCTGTCGACGACGTTCACGGGCCAAAGCGCAGCCGCCATCGCCGCGGCCCTACCCGACGTCACCATTTCCGACGAGATCATCAACGTCATGCGCGCCGCGCTGATCGAGGCCACCTGGGACCCGGTCAACCCCGAGGACCTCGCCTTGCCGTCATCAGGAGTGCTACGCACCCTGCGGGACAACTGGAGCAACCTGTTGTGAGATACCACCGTTTCCTCTCCCTTCTCGTGGTAGGCGGTCTCGTCACCGCGCTCGCCGCGTGCTCGGCCGGCGGTTCAAAGGTCGGTGGCGGTTCGCCCGACGTCTCGATCAACTCGCCCGATCTCGGCGGCAATGGGGGCGACTCGGGCGACTGCACGGTTGTCGACATGGCTGTCAGCTCCGAGAAGATCGCCGTACTCACCGAGTTGGCCAACAATTTCAACGGCTCCGACGACGCCAAGCTGGCTTCCGGATGCGCCTTTGTCAAGATCGCCAAGATGGCCTCAGGGGCGGCCGCCGCGCTCCTCATCGAGGGTTGGCCCGACCCCGCCACGAACGGCCCCCAACCCGTGGTCTGGTCGCCAGCCGCCAGCGGTTGGGGCGGCATCGTCAACGAACGCAGCAAGAAGGCAATCACCGGCACCGGCACGCCGTTCATGTTGACGCCGCTTGTCATCGCCATGCCCAAGCCGATGGCCGACGCGCTGGGCTACCCCGCCAAGCCCGTCGGGTTTGCCGACATCGCCAAGCTGGCCAACAGCACCGAGGGCTGGGCGGCGTTCGGCCATCCCGAGTGGGGCCCGTTCCGCCTCGGCAAGACGAACCCCAACTTTTCCACGAGCGGTCTCAACTTCACGATCGCCGAGTACTACGCGGCAACCGGCAAGACCAACGGGCTGACCAGGGAAGACTTGGCTCGGGCCGACGTGCGCGAGTTCGTCGGCAACGTCGAGTCATCAGTCGTGCACTACGGCGATATCACCATGACCTTCCTGAACAACTGGTTCCGCGCCGACACCCGCGGGACGGCGTTGACATACGCAAGTGCGGTGGCCATCGAAGAGAAGTCGGTCATCGACTACAACGCCGGCAACCCCGACGGCGTCATCGACCCGGGCGAGGAGCCTCGGCCGCCGAAGGTGCCGTTGGTAGCGATCTACCCGTCCGAGGGCACGCTGTTCTCCGACAATCCGTTCTTCATTCTCAACGCCGACTGGGTCACCCCCGAGGAGCAGACGGCGGCCACGGCGTTCGAGACGTTCGTGCAACGGCCCGAGAATCAGACCAAGGTGCTCAGCTTCGGATTCCGGCCCGGCAACCCGCAGGTCGCCGTCGGGGCCCCGATTGCCACCGCCAACGGGGTCGATCCGAACCAGCCGCAGGCCGAACTCGAGGTGCCGAGCCCGAGTGTGCTCACCGGCGTGCTCGATGCCTGGGCGAACGATCGGAAGGCCGCCCGAGTGCTGCTGGTGCTCGACGTGTCGGGCTCGATGGGCGACTCGGCGGGGGGGAGCACCACCAAGCTTGAACTGGCTCAGCAGGCCGCCAGTTCCGCGCTCAACCTGTTCAAGGACGACGACGAGGTCGGGCTGTGGGAGTTCTCCACCGACCTCGGGCCCGCTGCAGATCAGGAATACCTGGAACTCCTCCCTGTTGCCCGTATCGGCGACCAACGCGAGAAGATGCAGAGCATCATCTCGGGCCTCTTCCCGACGAATGGCACTCCGCTCTACAGCGTCTCACAGGCCGCCCATGACGCGATGAAAGCCAGCTACGACCCGGCAAAGATCAACGCTGTCGTCTTTCTCACCGATGGCGTTAACGACGATGGCGAGACCGCCGACGATCAGGATCAGTTGGCCGCGCTGATCGGCTCGCTGCGCTCGGGAACCGAGGGCGGTGGCTCGACTCCGGTGCGCGTCTTCACCATCTCGTATGGCGACGGAGCAGACAAAGCGACCCTCAAGCGCATCGCCGAGGCCACCAATGCCGCCGCCTACGACGCCACCAACCCCAAGACCATCAATCAGGTCCTCACCGCCGTGGTGTCCAACTTCTGATGCGCCGGAGTTTGAAGGACCGGTTTCTCACCCCGGTGGTCGCCCGGGCGCTGATGTCGCCGCTCGGGATACTGCTGTTCGGCGGGGCAACGGCGGCCGGGATTCTCGGCAAACTCCCGCTCGTCGGGGCGCTCGGAGTCGGAGTCATCGCCTGGGCCGCCCGCGTCGGCATGGCGATTCCCCGCAACTCCACCCCGGCGGCCGGGCGAGTCGACGCCTTCGCCCTCTCCGAGCCCTGGCGGGGCTACGTCCAGGCCGCTCAAGGCTCCAAGCTGCGATATGACCGGGTCGTCGACTCGACGACGCCAGGCCCGATTCGAGATCGCTTGACCGAGCTGGGGACCCGCCTCGACGATGGCATCGCCGACTGCTGGCGCATCGCCACCCGTGGTGACACGATCGACGAGGCCCAGCGCCAGTTGCGCACGGCCGAGGCCCAGCTCGAACTCGGCGAGGCCCGGCGTCAACAACGCGAGCGTGGCACCTCCCCATCGCTCGAGTCCACGATTCGTTCGCTCGAGGCGCAGGTACAGTCTGCCGAGCGGATGCAGGCGGTCTCCACCGACGCTCGCGATCGACTCCGCCTGCTCGATGCCCGTCTCGACGAACTGGTCGCCCGGGCCGTCGAGGTGTCGGTCGGTTCAGCCGATTCCGGCGCGTTGTCGGGAGATGTCGACGACATCGTCAACGACCTCGAGGCGTTGCGCCAAGCGTTGGAAGACACCGACCGCGCCGCCGACGGCGAAATTGGCTCCACAACCGCGGCGCCGACCCCCTTGCCGAGCGGAATGCCCGAGCCCGAGGCGCGCACCTGGCCACCGTCGGCCTGAGTCGTTGACCGAGCAGCCGGTGGCCGATGAACGCGCCCCCGGAGGGCTGCTGAGATCCAATCTGGTCGTTGCCGCCGGCACTGCGCTGTCCCGGATCACCGGGTTCCTCAGGGTCTACGCTCTCGCCGCAGTCCTCGGGCAGGCCGCGCTGGCCGACGCCTATGAAAGCGCCAATAACTCGCCGAACGCGGTCTACGAGCTGCTGCTCGGCGGCGTTCTGTCGGCGTCGCTCGTGCCGTTGTTCACCCGCCATCGCGAGGACGACGACCACGAGGCGACCTCAGCGGTGATCACCACGATGCTCGTCGTCCTGGTCGGGCTGACGGCGGTGGCCGTGCTCGCCGCTCCGCTCATCTTTCACCTGCAGTCGCTCGACGTCGTCGCCGGTGTCGATGCCGACAACTTCCGCTGGCTCGGCTCGGCGCTGGCCCGCATCTTCCTCGTTCAGATCTTCTTCTACGGTCTGAGCGCCCTGTGGGGTGCGGTGTTGGCGTCTCACCAACGGTTCTTCGCCGCGGCGTGGAGCCCGGTGCTGGCCAACATCGTCACGATCGTCATGCTGCTGGTCGTCCAAGCCGAGCTGAAGCCCGGCGACCCGTTCGTCCAGGCCTTGGGTGATGCCGGGTTGCGCCGCAATCTGGGCCTGGGGGCGACCATCGGCATTGCGTTGATGGCGCTGTCGATGTATCCGGCGGTCCGCCGGACCGGGGTCCGCGTCTCGCTGCGCCCGCAGTTCAACCATCCCGCCGTACGCCAAATGTTGCGGCTCTCGGGTTGGACATTCGGCTACGCGGCGGCCAACGTCATGACGGCCATCGTCATCAAGAACCTCGCCTCGCCGGGGAGTGGTCGTCAGGTCGCCTACACCCGGGCGTTCACCGTCTTCCAGCTACCGCACGGACTGTTGGCGATGTCGATCACGACGACCTTCGTCCCCGAGCTCGTCCGACGGGTGAAGCGCCGCGATCGCCAGGGGTTCATCGAGCGCACCGAGATCGGCATCCGCACGATCGGTCTGCTCACGATTCCCGCCGCAGCCGTGATGTTCACCCTGCGTCGCCCGATCGTCGGCGCATTGCTGCAGCACGGAGCGATGACCGCACCCGCTGCCCTGGAGGTCTCCCGGGCCTTGGGTGGCTTCGCCGTCGGTCTCGCCGGTTTCTCGATCTATCTCTTCGTGCTGCGGGGCTTCTACGCCCATGGGGACGCCCGTACACCGTTTGTGATCAATCTGGTGGAATGCGCCCTCAACATCGGGCTGGCGGTGCTGCTGGTGGGTCGCAGCGGCCTACTCGGCCTCGGCCTGGCCTTCGGTCTCGCCTACGTACTCACGGCGCTGTGGGCACTCCAGATCCTGGCCTACAAGGTGCCAGGGTTCTCGGCCCGGCGGGTCTTGGCCAGCCTCGGACGTATGACGCTGGCCTCGGTGATCGCCGGCGAGTCGGCCTGGATCGCCGCCCGCTTCAGCAACGCCGACGCCGGCATCGGCGCGGCGATCCGGGTGGCCGTCGGAGGTGTCGTCGGGCTCGGGGTTTTCTCCGCCACGCTGCACCTGCTCGGCCCGGACATGAACGACATTCGCCGGCTGGTGAGGCACCAGCCGGCGAATGATTCGACGGAGTAACTCCGTCGACGGGGGGACTTGTTGATCGTGGGGTAATCAGGCGTCGATCGACGACAACTCGGGGACTTCCAGGGCCAATCGTGACGACGCTTCGATGCCGTCGACATCGACGACGGTGAACGCAGCGTGGGCCTCGTCGGCGTGCATGCGCACCCGATCGAGCGCCTCGAGCAGTACGCGGCGGCTGGCGATCAACCGTTCGATATCGGCGGTGATGCGATCGCGGCGCGACGCAAGCGATGCAAGCATGTCGGAACGCTGCTGGCGGGCCTCGCTGATCAGATAGCTGGCCTGCGACTCGGCATCTGCTCGGCGCTGCGCCACATCGCGCTCGGCGGCCTCCTTGACCGTCTCGGCATAGGCCTGTGCTTCGGCGCGCACCGCATGGCCGGCGCTGTCGGACTGGCCTCGAACGCGAGCGGAGTACTCATCGGCCTCTTCACGGCTTCGACGCACGGCCTCTTCAGCCTCACGACGAATACGGGCGGCGTGTTCCTCTGCTCGGCGCGTCGTCGCCGTGGCCTCGTCTTCGGCCTGCTTGAGCATGTTGGCAGCGGCGTTGTCGGACTTTGCCCGGATCTCTTCGGCGGCCGTTCGCACGGCGGCCATGACACGCAGCGACTCCTCACCGAGGAAGCTGGCGACCGCGGCCTCATCGACCACTGCGGGAGTGGTGATGGCGGGACGTGACTCGACCTCGGCGATACGAGTGGTCAGCGTCGCGTTCTGATCACGCAGGCTGCTGATCTCTTCGACCACGGCATAGGCGAACGCCTGCACCTCGGCCGGGTCGTATCCGCGACGCACCAGGCGGAACGTCTGGCCCGAGGGTGTCGAAACGACTTCGTCCTGTTCTTCCATTACCTTCTCCTGTCCCATAATTCGCTCTGAGGTTGATGGAGTTGTACTCAGCGAACTGCAGGCACTCTATCTCACCTAGAGCGGTTCCCGATCACAGCTTGCGCTCAAGAGGTCAGTAGACCTAGGGCTACCGACCGACACGTGCACACACGCCTGCTACCCAATGAAACAGTCCACCCACCCGTGCGATAGTAGTAGTCACATAGACGCCTGATGTATTATTTTTGACAATTCTTTCGACGCGAGGAGCCATTCGACCTGACTCAATCCCACCTGGAGCGGATTTACTCTCACCCGAAGGATTTTCTGAGCGATAGTGAGCGCTCATCGACCAACGAGCACATTTCGGAGACACGTGGGCAGCGAGGGCAAAGCAGAGGAGATCCGAGGGTGGAGGATCGAGCGCGATCCCGCCAATCCAGGCAACGTGGTCGTCACTTCTCCGGCCCCGCCTCCGCGGCGATCGAGCCGCCGGGTGCTCTACGTCACGGGGCTCGCCGTCGTCGGAGCGATCGTGACGGGACTCGTCCTGTCGAGGACCGGCGACAGGGCCGCACCGCAGGCAGGGTCGGCCACCAATGACAGGGTCACCGACCTGAGCCCGACGACCGTCCCCGTCACCGCTGCGCCGAGCTCGGTGGCGACAGCCGTCACCGCGACAACCGTCCCAGCGGTTCCGACGACGGCCGCGGTTCCGACGACGGTCGCGGTTCCGACGACGGTCGCGGTTCCGACGACGGTCGCCGCGGACGCTGGCAAGTTGCCATCGAGCGTCGATCAGATTCTCGGCTCGTTCACCGACCCGGTTCGGTGGGCCGTGTACAAGGGGGGCAAGATTTACCTGCGCGGCCGGGTGCCGTCTCAGGCAGTGGTCGAGCAAGCGCGAGCCAAGGTCGCCGCGCTGCTCGGCGACGCCAACACGCTCGTCGAGTACACCGTTGATGCCAGCGCTCCCCTGCCCGATGACGCCCCGGTGTATGTCGAAGACACGATTCAGTTCGCCTCTGGACGGCGCGACCATCGCGCCCCAATTCCAAGGTCTGCTCGACATCGGTGTCGCCCTGCTCGCCACCAACTCGAACGTGCGGATCTACGTGATCGGCCACACCGACTCGCGGGGCTCAGCCGAGGAGAATCTGCGGCTCTCCGAAGACCGGGTGCAGGCGGTGATCGACTACGTCGCGGCCAAGGGAGCCGACCTCTCCCGAGTGATCCCGGTGCCACGCGGCGAGTCTGCGCCCGTCGCCGATGAGTCCACCGCAGCTGGCCAGCAAACGAATCGTCGAGTCGAATTCATCATCTCGGGCTTTCTCCAAGGCTGATTGGTCGGCATTCGGCGTCCCATTCGCACAGGCGGGTGGTGCTGCGCCGTAGAGTGCTCACATGTTCAAGCTCATCAGGCGGTGGTGGAAGTACCTAACCGCCAAACTCACCGGCTCCTTCAACGAGAAGGCCGACCCCAAGGTTCAGCTCGAGCAGGCCATCACCGAGGCCCGCGAGCAGGACCGCCGACTGCGTCGAGCAGGCCGCGAACGTCATCGCCAATCAGAAGAAGGGCGAGATCCAGCTCAACTCCAAGATGGAGGAGTTGGAGAAACTCAACGCCCAGGCCCGCCAGGCGCTGCTGATGGCCGACGACGCCGACCAAGAAGGGCAACGCCGCGGACGCGACCTCGTATACACCTCGGCGGCCGAGACGCATCGCCGGCCGGCTCGTTCAGGTCGAAAAGGACATCGACGTCGCAAAAGTCGATGTTGATGCAGGCCACCCAGGCATCTGACCAGGCCAAGAACGCCGTCCGCCAGAACTCGATGCTGCTCGAGCGCAAGATCGCCGAGAAGGGCGAAGCTGCTCTCGCAACTCGACCAGGCGAAGATGCAAGAAGAGATGAACAAGGCGATGGCTCAGATGAACCAGACCCTTGGCGAGGACGTGCCGACGTTCGAGGAGATCAAGGACAAGATCGAGGCCGCTACGCCAAGGCGTCGGCAACGGCGGAGCTCAACGCCACGTCGGTCGACTCGAGCATCCTCGAAATCGAGCAGGCCACCGCCGACGTCGAGGCGCAAAGCCGGCTGTCGCAACTTCGCGGCGAACTCGGACTCGATACGCCCGCCGCAGCCGCCGCGCCGTCACCGGCGAACCGCACCGCCGCAAGGGCCGGGCCCGGCGTGACGGCCTGCGTCGCCTGACATTTCGTCGGCCAGAGAACGAGCACGAGGTCGTCGCGATGCATGACCTCGTGAGCGACGTCGACCGGAAGATCCGCACGTACGACGGCCCGCCACCCGGCGGGCCGTCGTCGCGTTCGATCGCCGCCATCCCTCGGGCGATGACCACGCCGTCGGCAACCGATGACTTCGACGGTGTCGCCCATCGTCGAATCCGCCGCCGACACGCAGTCACTCCGGCAGGGAGCAACGAGTGTTGCGCTCGACCAACGCGCGCCGAGCGCCGTCGTCGACAGTCAGATCGCACCAGTCACGGCGCTGGAGAATGCGATCCACAGCTTGCGAGCGGGCAGTCTGCCGATCGTGCGGTTCAAAGACGGTCCCGACCCCAGCGTACGCCGGCGACCGCGTCGACGATCGACGTTCGGACGCGTCGACCTGGGCGATGACGGCGTCGCGACCCCCGACCAGCTCGCAATGCGGGCGGCGGTGAGCTTGGAGGCCATGCCACCGCTGCCCCGGTTGCTCCCGACGCCCCGCGTTGACCGACAACATCGGATCATCGGCCGCGGCACCGTTCGACGAGCCGGGCGCCGGGTCGACTCGAGGATCAGCGGTGAACAGGCCATCGGTGTCGGTCAAGCAGCACCAGCATGTCGGCGCGGATCAGGTTGGCCAGTCAGCGCCGCGATGCGATCGTTGTCGCCCCAGCGGATCTCGTCGCTGGCAATCGCATCGTTCTCGTTGACGATCGGCACGCAGCCGAGTTCCAGCAGCCGGGTCAACGTCTGGCGGGCGTGGAGGTACTGGCGGCGGTTGACGAAATCGGGCGGGACCACCAGCACCTGGGCGGCGACGAGGCCGTGGCGACGCGAGCTCGGCGTTGTAGACCTCCATCAGCCGCGACTGGCCGACCGCGGCGAGCGCCTGCAGTGTCGGCATGTCGTATCGGCCGGGTCGGCAGGCCCAGCGCCGCCACCCCCGCCGAGACCGCTCCTGACGAGACGAGGACCACCTCGTGGCCGGCGCGCCGCAATTGGGCCGCCTGGTCGCAGATCGCTGGCTATCGTCCACGGTCGATGACGCCGCGTGGTCGGTGAGTGACGAGGTGCCGATCTTGGCGACGATGCGCTCATCGCCGTGCTCCCCGAACCACCACCATCGTCAACGAGACCTCGTCGCTCACCCGCTCACCGGTCCGGCTCGTACTCGAAGCTGAACGCGCCGATCGTGACCGCATCACCTTCGACCGCACCGGCCCGAGCCAGCAGACGCCCAACGCCGAGCCGCTTCAGCCGGAAGTCGACGTATGTCAAGGCATCGCGATTCGTCAGATCGTTGAGCGCGACCGCCCGTTCAGCCGCCCGACCGTGGACGCGCAACTCGCCCTCGCCGATCCGCTCGACCCACACGCCCTCGGGCTCGGGGCGCAGGATGACATATGCCTCGCCCGACTTTTCCTCAGCGGGCGCGCCTCGTGCACCAGGCTCGCCAGCCTGCCGACGACCCCGCGAACCCCGTCACCAGTGACCGACGACATCTTCGGTCCGTCCCACTCGTAGAGCTCCAGATCGGACTTAGTGCCGACGACGAGCCGGGGACGTTCCAACAGCTCGGGCTTGTACGCGCCGAGTTCGCCGAGCAGAATTTCGTCCTGCTGCTCGGGGGTCATGTCGTCTCGAGGGCCGTGAGATCGACCATCACGCACAGCACCCGCGCCCGCTCGATATGGCGGAGGAACTGGTGGCCGAGCCCCTTGCCCTCGCTCGCCCCCTCGATCAGGCCGGGGATGTCGGCGACGATGAAATCGGTCGACTCGTCGAGGCTGACGACACCGAGGTGCGGCTCAAGCGTGGTGAATGGGTAGTCGGCGATCTTCGGCTTGGCCGCCGAGATCGTCGAAATGAACGTGCTCTTGCCGACATTCGGGAAACCGACGAGTGCCACGTCGGCCATCAGCTTCAGATCGAGCTTGAGCCACTGCTCGTTGCCGTGCTCACCCTGCTCGGCGAACGAGGGCGCCCGACGGCTGTTGGACAGGAACCGGGCGTTGCCTCGGCCTCCACGGCCGCCGCGGGCGGCCAGCCACCGATCGCCGTGATGGACCAGGTCGGCGAGCACCTCGCCGCCATAGAGATCACGGGCGACCGTGCCTTCGGGCACGTGGACGATCAGGTCGGAACCGGACTTGCCGTGCATGTCCTTGCCCTTGCCGTGGACGCCGTCACCGGCTCGACGGTGGGGATGATCGTGGAAGGCGAGCAGCGACGAGACGTTGCGGTCGGCGACGAGCCAGACATCGCCACCCTTGCCGCCGTCACCACCGTTGGGGCCGCCCATGACGACGGGCCCTTCGCGACGGAACGACGACGCAGCCTGCGCCGCCGTCGCCTCCACGTACATTCAGTTGGCATTCGTCGACAAATCCGGCCATAGCGTCGTTCGACGCTACCGCCCGCATCGCACGCCCCCTCTGTGACGCACCCCGTCTGTACTGTGCCTGTTGATGACCGACGCCGATCTCGCCCCCCACGCCGCCCACGAGCGGCACGCACCGCCCGTTGTCGATGACGAGATGGCCGAGCGGGCCGAGCGCTGGGCCTCGACGATGGCGGGCGTTGCCAACCACGACCTCATCGTCGCCCATGCCGACTCGTGGGCCGGCTCGGGCCACGGGCAACCGTCGGGCGTCAAGTTCGCGAGGCTCACGAGCGAGAATCCCTCGCTCCGCTGGCCACCCGCGCCGAGGCCGACGGCGACCGGGCCGCCGAAGAAGAACCCGACCCGTACCGCACCTGTTTCGAACGCGACCGCGACCGGATCCTCCATGCCGCCGCGTTCCGGCGACTCGCCGGCAAGACCCAGGTCGTGATCTTTCCCGATGACCATCAGCGCACCCGGCTCACCCACGCCTTAGAGGTCGCCCAGGTGGCGACCGCCGTGGCCAGAGCGCTTGGCCTCAACGTGGCCCTCACCGAGGCGATCGCCCTCGGCCACGACTGTGGGCACGGGCCGGGCGGGCACGCCAGCGAAGACGCGCTGTCGCCGTATGTCAGTGGGGGCTTCGACCATGCTCTATGGGGAGCCGACGAGACGCTCGCCCCCTTGAACCTCTGCGCCGAGACGCTCGACGGCATCCGCAACCACTCCTGGTCGCGGCCCGCCCCGGCAACTCCGGAGGGCGAGGTCGTTTCGTGGGCCGACCGCATCGCCTACGTCTGCCACGACTTCGAAGACGCTGTCGCATCCGGCATTGTCACCACCGACATGCTCCCCCGAGCGTCCAGGCCCGCTGCGGCGCTACCCGGTCGTCGCAGATTCGCATGTTCATCGGCGGGATGATCGACGCCGCGGCCCACCTCGGCCGAATCGGCATGAGCACCGAGGCGGCCGCACGCTCGCCGCCTTCCGGGCGTTCAACTACGACCACGTGTACCTGCGCCCGGCATCCAAGGCCCAGGGCTGCCGCCGTCGATTCCCCTGCTCAGAGCACTGGTCGACCACTACGCAGATCGACCCAACCT
Source organism: uncultured Actinomycetes bacterium (assembly GCA_963847945.1). Classification (GTDB taxonomy): domain Bacteria; phylum Actinomycetota; class Acidimicrobiia; order Acidimicrobiales; family Ilumatobacteraceae; genus JANMJD01. The sequence continues at coordinate 5,663 of CAWKBX010000013.1, read as the reverse complement.
CCTGCCCGCCGATCGCTCAGCGGGTATCGGCGCAGGTAGCGACGAGGCCGTGCGGGCAGCGGTGACCTATGTCGCCGGCATGACCGACCGCTACGCCTGTCGCCAAGCCGTCTCGCTACTCGGTTGGAGCAGCGACCGGCTACCGGTCGGCATCGACATGTCGTAGTTCGCTAATCGGCCGAAAACGAGAAGCCCCGGGCCGACGGCCGGGGCCTTCACCAGAATCGTTGGCGATTCGCTCAGCGCTTCGAGACCTCGGGATGATGTCGACGATCTTGCGACCTCTGCGCTCACCGAACTTCACGCGCCGTCGACGAGTGGCGAACAGCGTGTCATCGCCACCGATGCCGACGTTGTTGCCCGGGTGAAACTTGGTGCCGCGCTGGCGCAGGATGATCGTGCCGGCATGGATGGCCGTGCCGTCGAACACCTTGACGCCGAGGCGCTGGGCGTTGGAGTCACGCCCGTTGCGGGTAGACCCGCCACCCTTGGTCTTTGACATGGCTCAGCCCTTTGCGATCGAGGTGATCTCGACGACGTGGTAGCGCTGGCGGTGGCCGTAGCGCTTGCGCTCATTGGCCTTCGGCTTGTAGGTGAAGCCGTTGATCTTCGGACCCTTGGATCTCACCAAGTACCCGGCCGGTGACCGAAGCCCCGGATAGCTGGGCGGGTGTGGCGAGCACCGTGTCGCCATCGACGACCAGCACCGGGGGGAAGCACACCTCGGCGCCTTCTTCGGCACCGAGCAACTCCACCGCGACCTGCTGCCCTTCGGAGACTCGCTCCTGCTTACCACCGGTTGCGATCACTGCGTACATAGCGGTTTGCGATCTATCGCCGGCAACGCCGACGACAATCAACGGGGGCCGGATGGCCCAGGACAGGCTTGCGCTCAACCAGGATCAGTCGATGTAGGGCGGATGATCGACGACGACGCCACGGCCCTCGCAGTTCGGGCAGTGTCGGCGAAGGCTGGTGAGCAGGCCCTCACCGATGCGCTTGCGAGTCATCTCGACCAGACCGAGTTCGGAGATGTCGAACACCTGGCGTGCGGGTCTTGTCTCGCGCCAGGGCGGAGCGGAATGCATCGACGACCTTGCGGCGGTTCTCCGGATCTCCATGTCGATGAAGTCGATGACGATGATGCCGCCGACGTCGCGCAGCCGAAGTTGGCGGGCGATCTCCTCGGCGGCTTCGAGGTTGTTGTGGAACACCGTCGCTTCGAGGTTCGAGGTGCCGACGTTCTTGCCCGTGTTGACGTCGATGACCGTCAGCGCCTCGGTGTGCTCGATGATCAGCGACCCGCCCGACGGCAGCCACACCTTCCGGTCGAGCGCCTTGTGCAGTTGCTCGTGAACGTGGAACTTCTCGAAGATCGGGAGTCCCTCGGCCTGCGGCGTCGTACAGCTCGACCCGATCGGAGAGCTCGGGGTTCATCACCTCGATGTAGCGCTTGACCTCGTCGTGCAGGCGCTCGATCGTCGATGACCACGCCGCGGTACTCGGCGTTGAACTCCTCGCGGATCACCCGCACCGCCAGCTCCGGCTCGCGGTACAGCAGGCTGCGGCTTGTTCGCCTTGCGGGCCACCTCGGCGCGCTTGTGGATCTCATCCCAGGTCTCGGCGAGGCGCAGCACATCGGCGCGCAATTCCTCCTCGGTGGCGTCCTCGGCGGCAGTACGCACGATCATGCCGTGCTCGGCGGGCTTCACCCGGTCGAGGATGTTGCGCAGGCGCTTGCGCTCGTCGTCGGGCAGCCGCTTGGAGATGCCGTAGGTCTTCGAGTTCGGGATCAACACGACGAACCGACCGGGAAGCGACACCTCCTGGGTCAGCCGGGCACCCTTGGCACCGATCGGGTTCTTGGTCACCTGGCACACGATGCAACTGGCGGGCCTTGAGCATCTGCTCGATGCGCAGCTTGTCGGCCGCGCTCGACGATGTCTTCGGAGTCGTACTGCACATCGCCGCGGTACAGCACGGCATTCTTCGGCGTGGAGATGTCGACGAAGGCGGCCTCCATGCCCGGCAGCACGTTCTGGACCCGACCGAGATAGATGTTGCCGTGGATCTGGCCGACGTCGTCGGCCGGGCGGCTGACGTAGTGCTCGACCAGGCTCCGGCCTTCGAGCACGGCCACCTGGGTCAGCCCGTCACGGACCTGCACGCACATGAGATATCGCCCGACGGGACGACCGTTGCGCTCGCGGCCTCGGTTGCGTTCGATCGTCCTCCGGCGTCGACGGCCGACTCCGGCCACGGCGCCTTGGCTTGTTCGGTTCGCGCTCGTCTTACGGTCGTTGCGCGGGGAGTCGGTTGCCGGCCGGCGCCATCGCCGCCCGGCTCGGCCACCGGTCGCTTCGGCCGCGGGCCGGCTGCCGGTCGGCAGCCGACATCGCCGGCGCACCCGGACGTCCGCCTTGACGGCGTCTGCCCTGCCGCCTTTGGCCTTGCGCCCTGCCGCCCGCTCGGGGAGTCGCCGACGGCGTCCGCCGGCGGCGACCGCCGCCGCCGCGATGGCCGGGGCAGGACGGGTGTCACCGATGCGGCGTGCGCGGCACCAGCGCCTCGGCAGCGGCCCGGGATCGCTCGGACGCCCTTCGCTGGCCCGCTCGGGGAGTTCGACGTTCGGCAGCCTGCGACATCGCGCTCGTCGAGCGTCAGTACCGTCGCCGACGGCCTTCGTCTGCTCGCTACGCGCGGCGGCGCCGGGCCGGGCGCTTGAGCGCGGCGTCGGCGCAACCCGTACCGTCGCCGACGGGTCCACCGTCGGCCGGTCATCGAGATCATCGCCGTCGTCGTCGCCGTCGGGATCATCGCCCGTCGCCATCACCGTCGCCGCCGTTGGCCCGGCTGCGGCCTGGCCTGCCGCCGCGACCCGCGGCGACGCTTCTTGGCGGGCGCGGACCTGCCGATCCGTCGGAGTCGCCGATCGTTCGATTCGTCCGCGCCAGGCGCCTCGGCGCCCGAGGTTGTGGACTCGCCGTCTCAGCGTGAGGCCGTGCGGCGGGGGCTCAGCGGCCGAGACGCTCCGCGACAAAGCAGGACCCGCGACGGGGTCGGTGGGCGTGGGGTGGAGCATTTCGTCCATCCGGTGCGTTCCTTTCTCATACGCCGACCACCTGCGGCGGTGACGTCGGCACGACGGCGTCCGGCAGCGGGACAATTCCCGCCGCGCGCCTTCGCGCTCAATCCATTGATTGGTTCGTAGTACCCGACCGGCCACATCGATGGGGTCGAGGTCGGGGAAACACACCATGAGCAGCTCGCTCGGACGAAGGCCTCGCGGTCCGGGTCAGCCAGCGTGGCCACGAGGGTGACGGCGTTGCTCGTCCGTCGACCCTCAACATCTCGATCGCCGGACGGACGTCGTCGATCCGGCTCTCACCCTTTCGTTCACGTTCCATGGGCAGCGTCTCGGCCGCCAGCACTCGCTCGATCTCGGCTCGCGCCGAGTCGGCCGGGACGTCCGGCCAGTTCGATCAACCACGTGCATGCAACGACATCTTCCTGCAACGACATGTCGAGTCCTGGTCATCTCTTCGGTCGCCACCACCGTCGAAACCCGCTGGCAACGCCCGATTACCAGCGCGCAGAGCGTCGGTCGGGTTCGTGGCGTTCGACCAACTCGACGTCGAGGTACTCAGCCAACGACTCGGCGCCGCGGGCAGCGCCAAGCCGAAGGCGATCTTCGGGCGAGGAGTGAATCCGTCGCTGTACGGCGACCGGCGATCGGGTCTTGCGCATCGAGCGTTCCCAGATACGCGCCATATCTCGATGGCTCGTGAACCGCACCTTGCCGAGCTTGGTGTACCGGATCCGCATGCGCATCATGCCGGCACCCACCGTCTCGGCCGACGAACTCGGCGCTCGGGCCGCGGCCGACGACCGAGCGCGACTGGACGGGTTCGGGCAGCAGTCCACCGTCGACGAGATCCTGGCCCGTTCCCTGGCTGCCGCCGGCTGGCGGAATCGGCGAGGCGACGACGTGCTCGAGGCCGTAGCCGGTGCAGACGCCGCAGTCGTAACAAGGCGTCCACCGGCAATCCTCGACGCCGATCCGGCGAGCGCGGCCTGCCAGTCCTGCCAGAGAAAGTCCTTATGCAGACCGGCCGTGAGGTGCTCCCACGGCAGCATCTCGTCTTCCTCGCGGTGGCGAAACACGTACCACTCGATCGACAGTCCCTCGGCGGCCATCGCCTCCTCCCAGCGCCGGACGTCGAACTGCTCGCCCCATTCCTGGAACGTGCCACCCTCGCGCCACACCCGCTCGATCACGGCGCCGATTCGCCGATCGCCGCGGCTCGCCGAGCCCCTCGGCCAGGGTGGCCGCGCGGGTCGTGCCACTTCAGATTGACGCCCTTGGCCCGATGGGTGGCGTTGCGCAGCAGCTTCACCTTGCGGCGCAACTCCTCGACGGTGTTCTGCCCGAACCACTGGAACGGCGTGTGGGGCTTGGGCACGAACCCGCCGACGCTGGCCGTGACGGACGCTCGGTTTGTGTGCCGACGGCCGATCTTGACGCAGTTGGCGGCCATCTCGGCGATGCCGAGCGTGTCGGCGTCGAGTTCGGTCGGCAGTCCGGTGAGGAAGTACAGCTTGATCCGGGTCCATCCCTGGCTGAATGCCGAATCCACGGCGCTGTAGAGATCCTCCTCGGTGATCAGCTTGTTGATCACCGAACGGAGTCGCCACGACCCTGCCTCCGGAGCGAAGGTCAGGCCGCTTCGCCGCCCGTTGGACACGCCGGCAGCGACGCCCACCGTGAAGGCATCGACGCGTAGCGAGGGAAGGCTGACGCTGGTCTGCCCGCAGATGGTCGGGTCGTTGACGATGTCCTGACGAGTTGCTCGATCCCCGAGAAGTCGGCGGTCGACAGCGAGGTCAGGCTGACCTCGTCGTAGCCGGTTGGCCGCAGACCTTCGCGAATCATCGTGCGAACCTGCTCCGCCGGCCGCTCGCGCACCGGGCGGGTGATCATGCCGGCCTGGCAGAACCGGCAGCCGCGGGTGCAGCCCCGGAAGATCTCGACGGCCAGCCGGTCGTGGACCACCTCGGTCAGCGGCGCGAGCGGGCTCTTCGGATACGGCCATTGGCCAGGTCGGCAATCGTTCGCTTGACGACGTTCGCCGGCACGTCGGGGTACCGGGGGGTGACCGCAGCGATCTGCTGGCCGTCGTACTCCACCTCGTACATCGACGGCACGTACACGCCGGGAATCTGGGCGAGCGCCTTGTGGACGGCGACGCGAGACCCTTCGGTTCGACCCGATGCCTTCCACTCCCGCACCACCTCGGTGATCTCGCTGACGACCTCTTCGCCCTCGCCGAACACCGCGAGGTCGATGAAGTCGGCCAGCGGTTCGGGATTGAACGCGGCATGACCGCCAACCATCACCAGCGGATGCTCGGGACGCCGATCGGCGGAACGGACCGGAACACCGGCCAGGTCGACCATGTTGACCAGATTCGTGTAGACGAGTTCGGACGACAGGTTGAAGGCCAAGGTCGAAGTCGCCGGCCGGCAGGTGCGTGTCGACCGAGAACAGCGGCACCCGTGGCCGCATCAGCGGCTTCGAGATCGAGCCACGGCGCATAGGTGCGCTCGGCGACGGCGTCGTCGCGCTCGTTGAGGATCTCGAACAGAATCTGAAGGCCCTGGTT
>CAWKBX010000012.1:0-131404 GCA_963847945.1 uncultured Actinomycetes bacterium | reverse complement strand
TGTTATGTCTACGTACTCGTTCGACGTATGCTAGTATCTGGATCAACGGCCGATTCACCGCCAGACCAGCCAGAAATGGTCGACCTTTCTCAAGACCCACGGCGCCGACATCTGGGCGTGCGACTTCGTGCCGGTCGTTGATCTGCTCTTCCGCCAGATCTATGTGTTCTTCATCGTCGCGCTGCAGTCGCGACGCGTGGTTCATTTTGGCGTAACACGATCACCCCACGAGATCTGGGCGGCGCAGCAGTTCAAGGAAGCGACGGCCGGTGGCCGGGGTCCGCGCTGGATCATCCGAGACAACGACAGCAAGTATGGCTCTGCGTTTGACATCGTTGCCGAAGCTTCTGGCACAGAAGTGATCCGGACACCGTTCCGGTCTCCCCTGGCAAATTCGGTATGCGAGCGCTTCATCGGCAGTGCGCGGCGAGAGTGTCTGGATCACATGCTGATCTTCGGAGAGCGCCAGCTCCAGCGGATCGTCCAGGCATTTGTCGACTATTTCAATCGTTCACGGCCTCATCAGGGCATAGGGCAGGGGATACCGTGCGGACCGCCGGTGCAAGGAACGGGCGAGATCGTCAGCGTTCCTGTGCTGAACGGCTTGCATCACGAGTATCGGCGAGCGGCTTGACGAGCTGAATCGGTGCGGACGACGAAAAGTGGCACAAGCCACAACAAGCCACCGCCGTACCCTATAGGAGCACGCTAGCTCTCGCTGCGAACTCTGACACTTAGCTCGGCAATTTCTCGCTCTAAGTGAGGTGGATACTGTTGCAGCCCCGGTACAATATCTCTCTGGGATGCCATCGAACATCCAGGCAACTCCCAAAAGCATTACAGTGTTGTAATGATCAAACAGATCACTCCCATACGGGCCTGCTCCAGCAGCCAGATTCAACAGACTTGCCTGCGCCAACAGGAACAGGTGCGTTTTTCCCAAGTTCAAACCGCTCAATGTGAGCCTTCAAGCGCTGGTGAGGCTGCTGATATAGCCAATCTATGTCGATTTCACGATTCGAGTGACCGGCATTAAAAAGAATGGTTCCGGGCCTTACCAGGCGAAGATGTTCTTCGCGTAAGACTCCCTCGACGCCCGTGGCGGTCACGATGATGCGGCAGCGAGCAAGCCCTTCATCGAGGCTAACCGTTTCACATCCAAGATGACGCGCTTCCAAGAGGCGGACAGGCTCTTTATCGGCAACATACACAATTGCCCCCAAATTACGGGCACGTTCAGCGATCCCTTTGCCGACAGGCCCATGCCCGACAACTAGTACGCGTCTCCCAAATAAACTCATTTGAGTTAAATGGCTGAATGCAGGCCAGATGCTATCTCCGACATGAAACCGATTATGAAGAAGCTCTTTTAGTGGGATGCTATTCCAATCAAAAACAGGAAACGGCAACTTGTGCTTTTTCAAAAGGTGAAGCCCGCTCGTTGTTGCCTCGAGTGCGCCCCTGACCGGAGGGGTTCTATCGAGATACGCTATGCACAGTTCTCCGCCCATATCGCAGAGATAATCGGCTTCGAAGCTACGGGCGATCGCCAGATTCTCTTGATACTCTGACTTGCTCATCCCCTGCCAGCCGTAAACGGTGATCCCGTTTGAAACGGCATAGGCGGCGTGCATCGTCCGGGTCCTGTCAACGTTGCCAGCTCCTATCACAATCTCGGCGCCGGCCTGTTTCAAGGCCGGCAGCATCGAAACAAGAGTTACCCCGTAATATGTCCCCAATAGGCCAATCTTTTGCCTCGATAATCTCGTTGAGCGATTTGGCGAGCGTAGTGTTCCGTGATGGGTATAATGTCCCGGTGCCATGCAAGTTGTCCCTCATCAACCCTGTGCAGCAAGGTCCAGGATTTTTAATTATAAGGATGCTCCATCATATTTCCATTACATCTTATGGCTGAATATCAGGCTGGTCTGAACGGGGTTCGAGAATTTACCGTGCCAGCTCCTGCTCAGGCTGCTGGACGAATATCAGGAATGTTTCATTCTATTCCATGCCGGCTGTAAGAAATACCTTCAACGACCCTTGGCGATTGTGCCATCAGCGATGGATAAGGTCAAATAGCGCAGGCTCATGCCGGGATCTGTGCACATTGCGTTTTCTGCGCCCGAACACGATCATCTGGCGATAATGACACAGTTGGTGTCGGGGTTACGTTTAAGAGGTAGAGGAGAGGTGGTGATGCATTCCAAGAGTTCGGTCAAGGAAGGAAAGGAGTTGGCGTTGTCTGAGGGCTCGATCTATATGAGCGGCTGCAGGCGCTCCCCAGCGGTGAGGTTCGACTCCTTTCTGTATCATGCTACGCTGATCTATGAGCCAGCCTTCGCGCTTGGCTCCAGCGCGTGCACCGTGAATATCTCTATATCGGCCAGCGCTACCGTCTGCCCATGTTTGCGCTGACCGACACGTGGCGCGCCAATCACGAGCGCATCCAGCAATCGGAGTTTCGCAATTACTCGGTCAACGAGGACAACGCGCGATTCCTCGCCGGTTTGCGATCCAGCTACGGCCCAGGTGCCGATCGATCTCATCGGCGGGCAGATTGGCCCACGCGGCGACGCGTACACACCAGAAGAGTCGCTAACGCCCGACGCGGCCGAGCGTTTCCATGCGCCACAGCTCGAAGCACTGGCCGCGGCCGGTGTGGATTTTCTGTATGCAGCCACGCTACCAGCGGTGGCTGAGGCGCGCGGGATCGCGCGTGCGATGGCAGCACAAGGACTCCCATATGTTCTGAGCTTCGTCATCCGGCGCGACGGCACTGTTCTCGACGGCACACCGTTGGCTGAGGCGATAGAGCGACTTGATGCTGAGGCGCCATGCCCGGCGGCGGGCTATGCGGTCAACTGCGTGCACCCGGCGACGCTAAGTGAAGGTCTGGCCGCACTTGAACGACACGATCCGCAGCTGGTAAGACGCATCTTGAGCTTTCAGGCCAACACCTCTGCCCGCGATCCAAAGGAACTCGATGGGCTGGCCGAGCTCGAAACTGAGGCGCCGGAAATTCTAGCTGGCCTTATGGTCAACGCACACCATCGCTACGGCACGCTGTTCCTTGGCGGCTGCTGCGGAACAGACACCAGTCACATCGAGTGCCTTGCCCGCATCTATGCTGCGTCGGTTCAGTAGACTCAGTAGTTGAAAACATTGTCTACTCGATGGGCTGAGCGAGTGGAACGATGCAGCGGACAAGGTGATAGATGCGGTCGATGGCGTTTGCCAACCTCAGCGTATCGTGCAGGCATTTGTCGACTATTTCAATCGGTCACGGCCCCATCAGGGCATCGGGCAGTCGCCTGATCGAGCTGCAGATGGAAGGATCTGTCGGCTGATGAGGTGTGCTCGGGTCGTTTCTTCAACTATTTCGCTAAACGTGGTGCTTCAAATCTCCACCGTGATGCTCGCCGTGTAAGATCGGAATCGTGCCGATGCGTCAAGAATGCCGAAACTTTGAGAGTCGCACGTACGCCAACGGCGAGACGGTTCGCAAATGCAACCTCGATCTCGCCCCCGACGCACCATGGCGATGCCCTGAACGATGCACGGGTTTCGAGCCCCGGCTCGCCGATGCGGCCTGGGTCTATGGGAGCCTGATCACCCCGGCGACCCCGCCGGAACCCCCGGGGCTCGACGATGGGTCGGCGGCCCAGATCCTCGACGAGGCCGAGGAGTTTCTGAACTCGGTCGGAGCGAGTGTGCTGGCCGAGGTCGTCGCCGAGCGGCAGGCGTTGGCCCGAGGGGCGAAGTCCCGAGGAATACGCCGACTGTTCGGGCGGGCCACAGGTCGTTGACCCTCGTTCCGACTCGGTTCCGGTGGCGGCCCGACGCGGGGTCGAATTTCTCCTATGTGGATGGTAGAATTTAATCCTGTCGTTCGGCTGTTCTGCCGCCGATGACGTTCCCATCGCACGATCCTTTGAGAGCCTGTGAGCAACTTCACCATCGATGCCGTGCGTCGTCTTGGCGGGCCAGATTGGCTTGCCGAGCGTCGTGCCGCAGCCTTCGAGCGCTTCACCGCCGCCCCGGTTCCCACCGAGGGCGACGAGATCTGGCGATACAGCCGGGTCTCTCGGCTGCAACTCGACCAATTCACCCCGACCGCCGCCGTCACGACGATGACCGCGGCCGATGGCCTCGTGTCGGCTGCTCCGCCCGATGCGATTGAGGCTGTCGATCCGTACTTCGACGAGTTGAACGAGGCCTTCTCCACCCCGCTGGTCCTCAACATTCCGCCCGGTCAGACGATTGCCGACCCGATCATCATCGACCACACCGTCGGCGACGGTCAGATCGTCTTTCCTCGATTGGTCATCGTCGCCGGTGCCGACAGCGAGTGCACCATCGTCGAGCGCTTCACCTCGGACGATGATGCCGTCGCCGCCGTCGTGCCCGTGCTCGACCTTCGAGTCGGGCCCGCGGCGCGGGTGCGCTACTTGGCGATCAACGAACTGGGTCATTCGACGGCGTTGATTGGGCATCAGCGGGCCCGTGGCGATCGTGACTCGACGACGTCGTTGGGCACGGTGTCGCTCGGCGGCTCGTACGCCCGCTTCCGTACCGACGCGTCGGCCGATGGGGCTGGGGCCCACACCGAACAGATCGCGTTGTACTTCGCCGATGGCGATCAAATGCACGACTTCCGCACGATTCAACATCACATCGCTCCGAAAACAAGTGCTGACCTGCTGTTCAAAGGTGCGGTGAACGACACTGCCCACTCGGTCTACACCGGGTTGATCAAGATCGGGCCCGACGCCCGGGGTACGAGCGCCTACCAAACGAATCGAAATCTGACCCTGTCGCGGGGAGCCTGGGCCGAGAGCGTGCCCAACCTCGAAATCGAGACCAACGACGTCAAGTGCAGCCACGCCTCGACGGTCGGGCCGCTCGACGCCGACCAGGTCTTCTATCTCGAAAGCCGGGGCGTGCCGCCGCTGCAGGCCCAGAGGTTGATCCTCGCCGGCTACTTCGGCGAGGTATTCGACCGGCTGAGCGCACCGCCCGAACTGATCGACGAGCTGCGGGCGCGGGTCGCGGCCAAGCTGGCGCGGGTGTCGTTGCATGACGCCCCTTCGGCCGAGGCGACCCGATGACTACCACGATCGATCTCGGAGCATTCGCCGATTTGGCAACGGGCACCGCTCGACAGGTGGTCGTCGGCGACCGCAAGATCGCCCTGGTACGCATCGGTACCGACGTCTACGCCATCGGCGATACGTGTTCGCATGCCGATGTCTCGTTGGCCGAGGGCGAGGTCATGATCGACGACTGCGAAATCGAATGCTGGAAGCACGGCAGTGCATTCAGTCTGACCACCGGAGTGCCGTCGACGTTGCCGGCGACTCAGCCGGTTCCGGTCTACGACGTATCCGTCATCGACGGACGCATCGTGCTGGCGATCGACGGCGGAACCGATGGGAAGGAGAGCTCATGACCACCCTTGAGATCATCGATCTGCAGGCGGCGGTCGTCGGCAAGCAGATTCTGCACGGCGTCGACCTGACGATCCGTTCCGGCGAGGTCCACGCCGTGATGGGCCCGAACGGTGCGGGAAAGTCCACGTTGTCGGCCGTCATCATGGGCCGCCCCGGCTACCAGGTGCTCGGTGGTCAGGTGCTGCTCGACGGCGAAGACATGTTGGCGCTGCCTACCTGGGAGCGTGCCGTGCGCGGCCTGCACCTGGTCATGCAGTACCCGAGTGAGGTGCCCGGCGTGCATCTCCACGACGTGTTGCGTGAGGCGCTGCTCGCTCGCCACCGCAGTGTCGAGGGGCTCGACGCCCTGATCCGGGCCGAGGCGGGATCGATCGGTTTCGACGAGCAGTTCCTTGACCGGGCCCTGAACGTCGACCTCTCTGGCGGCGAGAAGAAGCGCAACGAGACGCTCCAGTTGGCCGTGCTCAACCCGCGAATTGCGATCCTCGACGAACTCGACTCCGGGCTCGACATCGACGCCTTGCGTGATTGCTCCCGCCGGGTGGAGGCCTTGACGTCGGCCGGCATGGGTGCCCTGGTCATCACCCACTACAGCCGGTTACTCGAAGAGCTCCGTCCCGATGTGGTCCACGTGCTCGCCGGTGGGCGAATCGCCGCCAGTGGCGGGGCCGAGCTGGCTGACGAGCTGGAGCGAACCGGCTACGCCGGGTACGCCGGGTACGCGACCGAGGCCGCCCCCGCCCGAAGCGGGAGCAGCCTCGACGACCTGTTCAGCATGTAGGCCCGCTCGGGCGGGTCTCAGCTCTACAGTTCGCGAAGTCGGCGAACGCGCTCCTCGGTGGGCGGATGGGTCGAGAAGAGCTTGGCCATGTTCAGGCCGCCACTTCGGCGCTGCGGGCCCGACAGCGGGTTGTGGATGTAGGCGTATGCCTGTTGCGGTGCGACCTGCATCGGCCGACCCATCGCCAGGCTTTCGATGCGCTGGAGCGCCCGAGCGAGGGCGTCGCCGGTGCCAAGCAGCTCAGCAGCCCCGCGGTCGGCTTCGAACTCGCGCGACCGCGACACCGCCATTTGCATGAGGCTGGCGGCGATTGGCGCCAACAGCGTGATCGCCAACAGGGCGATCGGGTTTGGTCGGTCCTCATCGTCACGACCCCCGCCGAACATGCCGGCGAACATCGCCATGTTGGCAATAAACGAGATGCCCGTGGCGATCGCCGCGGCCACCGATCCGATGAGGATGTCGCGATGCTTGACATGCATCAGTTCGTGCGCCATCACGCCCTCGATCTCGTCGCGAGGCATCGACTGCAGCAGACCTTGTGTAGCACAGACGACGGCGTGCTTCGGTCCTCGGCCGGTGGCGAAGGCGTTGGGCTGCGCCGACGGTGACACCGCCACCTTGGGCATTGGCATCCCCGCTCGCTGGGCGAGCGAAGCGACCATGTCGTAGAACTCGGGCGCCTGCTCTCGGGTGACGATCTGGGCCTTGGCCGACCGGATGGCCAGCTTGTCGCTGAACCAGTACGACCCGCCGACCATCACGAGGGCGAGCCCGAGGCCGATCGGTAGCATCCCGCGGCCGAAGAGGCCCGAGATGGCCACGATGAGGCCGCCGAGTCCGGCGAGCATCACCGTCGTCTTCATAGTGTTCTTGAACATATTCTCCTCCCGCCGCTCACCGTACGTGATGCGACGTCTGCTTGGGTGAACATCTCAGCCACGGAGTTTGTTCCGCACCCGATTCCACAGCCGTATCGTCGGCTCGGCGAGAAATTCGACGAGATCGGCGACGAGTTCGGCGGGGGACATGTGCGGTTGGATTCCTTCGGCGTCGATGATGATCGGCCGAAGGTCTCTCCCTCCCCGATGTGGGGACCAGGCACCGGGACAAGCCGTGATGACGATGCCGTGGAAGTGGGGTACTCCCCTTCGCTTGATCGCGATGCTACCTGGTCCGCGAAGTATCGAAAACGCGGCATCCGGCAGGAAGCTGCCGTGACGGTGGGCGACGCGTCAGACGAAGTAGCCGGTGACGTCGATCACGAAATGAGTTTTGACCGGAGTCGCCGGAAATCCGTCGCAGCGCACGACGATCTCGCGTGAGGGGCTCATGCCGACGATCAGGCCGTTGGCGATCGTCGTGTTGGTCTTGTCCCAGTTGATCGAAGACGCCCCGAAGTTGGACTGACCGGCGGGAACCACCTGCAGATACCCGAAGGTGGTCTCGGTCTCGGTGATCGTCAGGTTGTAGGCGATCGCCCGTGCTCCGGTTGGCACCACGTTCTGTCGGCCGTTGCCATCGGGCGCGGCGAGTTCGTGAGCGACGCTGAGTTGGCGAGTTTGGCCGATGGCGATCTTGCCCCGGGCCGCGTCCTTGCGGCTGTCGTACACCCGAATCGGCCCGTTCGGCTTGGCCGGATCGGGGGTCACCGACGGATCGCCGAACAGGACGAGACCGGCTGCGGGGTTGACGTACTGGTACACCGCCCCGAGGGCAGTGGACGTCCGGGTTGATGGCTTGACCTCGACGTACAGCCGCTCGCCGGGCGACGGTCGCTCGTCAAGCCCGCTCCACGTCACCTGTACGGAGCCCGTCGCGTTGACGGCCTCCTGGGCGATCACCTTCGTCAGTCCCGTCACATCGACTTTGATCAGATACCAGTTCTGCGGTCCGCTGCTGTATCCATAGACATCGACCTGCCGCAGCCGTCCACTCGTCGGAAGGTCGAGCGGAGCGAGCAGGGAACCACCGAACGTCGAGTTGTAGGTTCCCCCCGATGCTTCATCGATCTGCAGCGCGCTGCCGGAGCCGACGCTGGTCGCCACGAAGTCGTACTTCGTGATCGTTCCCATCGTGGCGCCGACAACGGCGACGGGGAGGGCCATCGGCTGGGCGGCCGCGGCGCCGGGATTGAGTCCCGACGTGCCGTCGGGAGGCATCTGCGGTTGATCTGCCGCGGATGCCGACGGCGTCGCCACAGTCCACGCCGCAGCCGCTCCGGCACCGGCACCGAAAAGTCGGCGTCGAGTGATTGAGAGACGGTGGTCGCGATCGGACATCTGATCCTCCTGAATACGAGTCAGGGGAATACTACAGAACGTACCGATCAACGCGCGCCGAGCGGGATTGGTTGACCGATACGTTCGGAGCACGGGCTGTCTTCGATGGTGACCCCTACCCGGCGGTGCTTAGAGGAAGTAACCGACCACGTCGATGACGAAATGAGCCTTGGTCGTGCCAGTGCCTTCACAGAAGACCGACACGTCCCGGTTGGCGTTGACGCCGACGATCAGGCCGTTGGCCAGCGTTGCCTTGGCCTTGTCCCAGTTGATCGACGACACGCCGCCGGTCGGGTCGCCGCCGGGCACGATGGCGAGGTAGCCGTAGTCGGACTCGGTGTCGGTCACCGTGAGGTTGTAGGCGATGGCCTTCGCACCTGCTGGGACCACGTTGACACTGGTGACGATCTCGTTGGAGATGTTCACGACTCGGGTTGCGCCCTTGACGATCTTGCCGGTCGCGTCTTTGCGGCTGTCGTAGACCCGCTTCGGCGCAATCGTCACGAGTCCTCCGCTGGACGCCGGAAGATACTGCACGAGCGCCCCGGCGGCGCGGTTGTCGATCGTCGAGTTGGCCAGCTCAATATGCAGAGCATCGCCGATACCGACGACCAATGGGGACGCAAAGGCGAACGTGGCCTGCACATCGTCCTTGGCGTTGTTGGTGACCACGGTTCCCACGCTGACCAGCCCGGCGGGGCCTTGCAGATTGGTGCGGTACAGGTTCCAGGTTTGGGTACCGGCCGTGGTGCGATAGCCGAGGACGTCGATGCGCAGAATCTTGGCGCCGGCGGCAAGCGAGATCGGCGCGTGTACCCAACTGCTCGATGCGGTGTTGCCGACACTCGCCGGGGAGGCGAAGACGAGGCTGCTCGGAGCGGCCTGGCCGGCCCCGGCCGGAGTTCCGGCGGCC
This sequence comes from uncultured Actinomycetes bacterium, assembly GCA_963847945.1. GTDB lineage: Bacteria > Actinomycetota > Acidimicrobiia > Acidimicrobiales > Ilumatobacteraceae > JANMJD01. The sequence continues at coordinate 121,978 of CAWKBX010000012.1, read as the reverse complement.
TGGAAGGCGCTGTAGCCGAGGGCGATGACGCTCGCGCCGGGGATGATGGTCGCCGGGGTGACGGCGTTCGGACGTGCGGCGTCGGAATCCGACAAGCCGGCCCCTCCTGCGCTGTCGGGACCAGCCGCGGCGAACGCGGTTGCCGTGTTGCCGGTGGCGACGGCTGCACCGGTGGCTGCGCCGATTCCGAACAACCGGCGCCGCGTGATCGATGTCCTCGTCGGATGCTGCATGTCTGCTCCTTGTATGTCGTACCGCCGGCTGTCCCGAAGGGTCCCGCTCGACCGCGGCTCTCGGATGTCGCAGGCGGTGGGCCCTTTGGCCCACCAGACTATGCGCGGCACAGGCCACGCGCGGCGATCAACGAACGCGGGCAGTCGTTGCCTGGTCGGACGTGACGAGGCGGGATACTCGGTTGTGGCAGGCTGGACCGATGGACATCGGTACCGGGTCGGGGGATGCAGGGTGGGTAGAGACCGACAACGCCTTGCGCCGCGAGTTCGTCTTTCGGAACTTCTCCGAGGCGTTTGGCTTCATGACCCGAGTGGCGATGGTGGCCGAGATGCACGATCATCACCCTGATTGGTCGAACTCATGGAACCGGGTCGTGATTTCGTTGACGACGCACTCGGTGGGCGGTCGGGTCACCGAGTTGGATCGCCGTGTGGCGGCCGCCATCGATCGACTGCGCGAGCCAGCGTCACCGATCGGGGTCTGACCGCAGCCCACGGCTAACGTCGGCGGTCTGTGAGCGACATGCATGCCAACGTTCGTCGGGTGATCACCGCGGCCGCGGAGGCGGGTTTGGAGATCTCGACTCGGCAGTTTCCCGATGGCACCAAGACGGCTGCCGATGCCGCAGCGGCGATCGGCGTCGCGGTCGGCCAGATCGTCAAGAGCCTGATCTTCGCCGTCGACGGTGAGGTTGTCCTCGCCTATGTGAGCGGATCGAACCAGCTCGACGAACGATTGCTGGCGGCCGCCGCCGGGGGGCTGAAAGCTGCCCGCGTCGACGCCGACACGGTGCGCGAAGTCACCGGCTTTCCGATCGGTGGCGTGCCCCCGTTCGGACACCGAGCTGCGCTACGGGTGTTCATCGACCCCGATCTGCTCCAGTACGATGAGGTCTGGGCCGCGGCCGGTACCTGGCACGACGTCTTTGCCCTGACTCCGGCGGAGTTGGTGCGGTGCTCGGCAGGCCTGGTGACGCCGCTGCGGCGAGAGTAACGCCCGACCCTGCGGGCTCCAGCGTCTCAGGCGGAGTGATCGAGACAGCTGGTGAAGGTGTTCCACGCCAGGGTGGCGCACTTGATTCGCACGGGGAACTTGACGACACCTTGGAGCGCTTCGAGATCGCCGAGGTTCACCGGTTCGTCATCGGCGGCGTCCTCATCGGGGAGCGACATCATCGCCTTGAACGCCCGCACGATGCGGCGGGCCTCGCCGACGGGCTTGCCCTTCACCGCTTGGGTCATCATCGAGGCAGAACTCTGACTGATCGAGCAGCCTTGGCCCGAGACCTTGACATCGGCGATCATCCCGTCGGCGTCGACGAGCAGGTACACCTGAATCTCGTCGCCACACAGGGGATTGTGCCCCTCGGCGACGACAGCCGGCGGGGTTTCCAATTGGCCGCGGTTGCGCGGCGTGCGGTAGTGGTCGAGGATGATTTCGCGGTAGAGGTCTTCGAGTCCCGGCACGGTCGCTCCCTATGCAGTCAGGGTCAGATGCTGAAGATGTCCGACGCGCCATCGAGCGCATCGGCGAGCGCATCAATGTCACGCTCATCGTTGTAGATATAGAAACTGGCTCGGGCGGTCGCCGAGGCTCCGAGGACCCTCATCAGCGGCTTGGCGCAGTGGTGGCCGGCGCGTACGCACACGTTGGCCTGGTCGAGGACTTGGCTGAGGTCGTGCGGATGGATGTCGCGGAACGCGAAGCTCAGCGTCGCGCCCCGAACCTCGAGATTGGTGGGGCCATGGATGGTGATGTCATCACCGAACCGGCTGGTCAGCGCCGTGATCGCCTTGTCGGCTATCTCCATCTCGTGTTGGCGGACGTTGTCCATGCCCAGGCACGTGAGATAGTCGATCGCCGCGCCCAGGCCGACCGCCTCGGTGATCGGGGGAGTGCCGGCCTCGAACTTGGCGGGCAGCTCGGCACAGGTGAATCCATCGAGACGCACGTCGGCGATCATGTTGCCGCCGCCGAGGAATGGAGGCATCGCGTCGAGCAGTTCTTCGCGGCCCCAGAGCATCCCGATGCCGCTCGGCCCGCACAGCTTGTGGCTGGAGAAGGCTAGGAAGTCGGCGCCCATCGCCTGCACATCGGTGACGTTGTGGGGCACGAACTGGCAGCCGTCGACGATGGCGACCGCGCCGGCGGCGTGGGCCGCATCGGTGAGATGGCGGACCGGGTTGATCGTGCCGAGCACGTTCGACATGGCGCTGAACGCGAAGGCCTTTGCCCCATCGAGCAGCGACGACAGGTTCTGCAGATCGAGTTGGCCGTCGGCGGTGAGCTCGACCCAACGCAACACGATGCCCCGCTCGGCGGCGAGCATGTGCCAAGGCACGATGTTGGCGTGGTGCTCCATGTGGGTCGAGAACGACCACGTCACCGGCCGCCAGGTTGGCGCGGCCCCACGAATGGGCGACCAGATTCAACGCCTCGGTGGCGTTCTTGGTGAAGATGACCTCGTGATCGCGGCGGGCGTTGATGAACGCTCGCACCTTGCTGCGAGCGCCCTCGTAGGCATCGGTCGACTCCACGGCGAGTTGGTACGCGCTGCGGTTGATCGGGGAGTAGCTGTACTCCATGAACCGCGACATCGCATCGATGACCTGGCGGGGCTTCTGCGACGAATTCGCCGAATCGAGATACACCAGGCGCCGACCGTTCAGCTCGCGGCTGAGGATCGGGAAGTCGGCCTGCACTCGGGCGACGTCGAACATGGCGCTCATTGATCGCGGAACGCTTCGTAACCGTCGCGCTCCAGCTGCGCGGCGAGTTCCATGCCACCGGACTTCACAAGCCGCCCGTTGATCATGATGTGGACGTGGTCGGGAGCGAGTTCGTGAAGGAGACGCTGGTAGTGGGTGATCAGCACGATGCCCAGCTTCGGTCGGGCCGCCTTGATCTCGCGGATGCCGTGTGACACCGTGCGCAGCGCATCGACGTCGAGGCCGGAGTCGGTTTCGTCGAGAATTGCCAGCTCGGGCTCGAGAATCGCCATCTGGAGGATCTCATTGCGCTTCTTCTCGCCGCCCGAGAAGCCTTCGTTGAGATAGCGGTCGACGAAGCTGGAATCCATCCCGAGGCGCTTCATCCACTCCATCGTGGCCAGCCGCAACTCGAGAACCGACAGGTCGATGCCCTTGCGGGCCGACAGCGCCTGGCGTAGGAACTGGATGACCGACACGCCGGGAATCTCCTGCGGGTACTGGAACCCGAGGAACATGCCCGACTTTGCTCGAACCTCGGTTGGCCAATCGGTGATGTTGTCGCCCTGGAAGTACAGGTCGCCGCCGGTGACCTCGTATTCGGGGCTCGACAACAGCGTGGCCGCGAGGGTCGACTTGCCGCATCCGTTGGGGCCCATCAACGCGTGGATCTCGCCGGGGTAGACGGTGAGGTCGACTCCGTTGAGGATGTCGGACTCGGCGCCGACAGGTCGGGCGCGGAGGCCGTCGATGCGGAACAATTCGGGGTGAACGCTCGGGTCGACCTGGCCGCTGGAGATTTCCTGCACGGCGCCTCAGTGTATTACCACTATCGCCATAGTGGAAATGTCTCCCGTGAAAAGTTGTCGACGACTTTTGGCCGCAGTGGTCGCCTACGCCGTGCTGATCGGCCGATGCGCTACGTGACGGCGCAGCCTGGCGAATGGGGTGTGCACGCAGGTCCACCCGTGGGCGGCGAGGGATGCAGGCAATCCCGATCCGGTGGGATCGTCGCTCAACCCGCCCAGTGCGGTGAGCACATCCCGGCGGATGGCGATGCATGATCCGGCGATGGCCGTGGTCTCGGCCTGAACCGGCACCCCGCCGTCGTGCGAAGGGTGAGCCGACTCGGCGGGGCCACAGCAGGCCGCTCCGATCGACGGGTCGATGGCCAGGGCCACCATGGTTTCGAGCCAGTCGGGGTCGTCATCGACGACGCAGGTGTCGTCGAGGATGACAAAGACATCGCCCGTGGCCAGCGATGCGGCGATGTCGAGATGGCGGGACCTCGGTGCGCCGGGGCGACACACCGGGAGGACCTCGGCCGATCCTTCGCATAGTTCGCGTAGGCGATGGAGCGCAGCGGAGGGGATGGTGTCGTCGGTGACGACAACGACCTCCAGCGGCTGATAACTCGAGTATTCCCCGATGCTGCCGATGACGGCACCGAGCGACTCGAGCTGATCACCGAGGCTGGCATGGGGCGCGCTGGGCGATGCAATGAGCACCGACACCTTCGGATGGGTCGACAGGACCCGTCGTGTCCGGAAGTAGCCCGGTGTCTGGGTCGCCTCGGCGAGTGCTCGGATGCCCGTGCGAGTGAGATGGTCGTGGAGTACTTGGCGGCCCCGACGGATGGTCTCGGGGTTCATCGGGGCCGCCGACGTCGCCGACCGCGCCGCGAGAGGGTGGTCGCTGATCGCCACCGCCCGGGCCAGTTCGCCGGCGCGCAGCACCAGATCCCAGCGGTGATGCGGGTAGCGGTCGCCGGCGATGCCGACCAGCTGCCGGGCGAGCGATCCGCGGAGCGCCACCAGTCCGCCGAGGTAGTCGTGGGATCGCAACCGTTCAGGGTGCCATCCGGGGCGGGCCGATGCGACCGAATCGGGCCCGAACATCACGTCGATCTCCTCGTCGGTGGCAAACGTGCGGTCGACCTCGGCGACAGTCCGCGTATCGAACGTGTAACCGGGGGAGACGACGATGAAGACGTCGGCATCCGACATCGAAAAGACGTGAGACCCGGAGTGGCGGGTCGCCATGCTCACGACGATCTCCTGCCCTCCGTGAGGTTTGATCGACTGTTTCGTCCGGGCCACGTCGTCGAGCAGGGTCGTTTGGGCATCGATGACGACCTCCAGTCTCAACCTCGCCACTGGATCGGGTCGCTCCGCCATCAAACCACTCTAAGCTCTCAAGTTCTCTCCATGTGTGGCCAATCTGGCGAAATGAGGAGATCGGCCCCAACGTTGAGCGCACGGTCAGCGCGACTGGCGCAGGGCACGCCACAGCGCCCGATACGACGGATACTCGAATCGGTCGGTGATGTATCCGCTGTCGACCAAGGCGTTGTGCAGTCGAGGAAGATGGCGAAACGGAATCCCGCTGTCCACGTGATGCGCGAGGTGCCAGCCGATTCGGTACGGCACGATGGCGAACCGGGCTACGAGATGCTGTCGTACAGAATGGGTGGTCTCACGGCGGTCCTTGGAACGCTGCATGCCGCCGTGCTCGGCGATCGATCGCAGTCGATTGATCACCCGCCACACCGTGAGATACGGAATGACCCACAAGACCGGGTACACCCACCAGTGCCCCGTCGCCACGGCGAGACCGGCCAGCAACACCTGGATCGCCAGGATCTTGATCAGAGTCGTCCGGACCAGGGGATTCGAAGATCGAAGCCCGGCCAATTGCTGGCGCAGCAGGCGTAGTCCCGTGCGGCCGGTGGCATCGCGGGTCAACTTACGTCGCAGCGATGCTGGGGAGATCGGATAGCCCGCATAGAGCGGGACATCGGGTTCGTCCGGTCCGAACTCCTCGCGGTGGTGAGCCATATGGACCCGGCGGTAGGCGTCGGTCGATGTCCACGCTGGATAGCCGAGTAGCCACCGGCCGACGAGATCGTTGGTTGGTCGATGGGCGAACAGCAAGCGGTGGGCTGCTTCATGCATCAACGAGGCGAATTGGGCATGCGCCCGACCCATCAGGACTATGCCGATCGCCACTCCTGCCGGCCCGAGGCGGACCGCTCCCCAGATCACGGCGAGCGCCTGGGCGTAGACGGAGCACACCGATCCGGCATTGCGCAGCGATGGTATACGGCGCAGTTCGGCCCGGAACTTCCGAGTCGGCCGACCATCGGAGTGAACCAACGCGGTCCGCGGCCTTCGACGAGGAGTTCCCGAGGCGGCACCATGGTGGTGGTCACGGAACCATTCAACACCCTCGAGGGCGTCGGGTCACGTGGCCAATGCGGGGACCCGGGCTGTGCTGCCGCGATGGAAGCACGACTGCAGCGGTGGTGACGCAGTCGAGAGACCTTCGACGCAGGAGCAGCGGAAGCGCCGTTCCGGTGGCATCGTCGAGGAGACCACTCATCCGGTCGAAGGTGGTCCGCCGCATCGCGATGCACCCCGATGGCGCGTTGGTCACTCGTGTGATCTCGGTCGGCTGGTCGACGGTCCAGTGGTCGTCGTCGTTCCGGCTGATCGCGCAAACCGCGCCGATCCGGGGATCGAGCGCGATCGTCGCCATCGTTTCCAGCCAGAACGGCGAGTCGACGATCGCGTCGTCATCGAGGATAATGACGACGTCTCCGACCGCGGACGACGCGGCAACGTCGAGGTATCGCCACTTCATTGAGGTCTCGCGGCACATCGGCAGCACACGGGTGTGGGGAGGGGCGACGGCGAGCAATTCTTCGATCGCCATGGTGGGAAACGAGGTACCTACGACGACGAGCGTTTCAACCTGGACCAACGATCCCTGGGGCTGAATCGCCTGCAAAGTGTGCCGGAGGGAATGCATCTGGCCGACGATGGTCGGGTGGGCGGATGCGAGCGATGGTACGACGACGGTGACAGTCGTCGCCGTGGGCATCAGCGGCCGCAGCCGGAACTCCGTCGGCACATGGGTTGGCTCCGCCTGGGCATTGATCTGTACGCGAGCGAGATGATCGTTGAGCACCTCGCGGCCGCGACGCAGACATTCGGGGTTGGCGAATGGGGCACCATGCCCGACTCGGTGGGCGAGGGGGACCGGCGCGGTCTCGACGCCGTCGGCGCTCTCGGTGGCCCGTAGCACGAGATCCCACCGATGATGGGGGTACCGCTCGATGCGGATGCCGGCGACTCGGCGGGCCACACGGCCGCTGAGGGCGACGACACCGCCGAGATAGTCGCGTGTACGCAGCCGCTCGGGTGACCACGCCAGTGTCGGCTCGTCGGGCGCCTCGGACCCATAGAAGACATCAAGGTCGGGTCGTCGGGTGAAGGCGTCGACGATCAGTTGGAGGGTGTTCGGGGTCCAGACGTAGCTCGGAGACGTGACGATGAAGACGTCGACCTCGCCGCCGAGAAACACCTGGTCGGCAGTATCGCGCCAGGCGGTGCTCGTCGGCAGCGCCGCCCCGCCGTAGAGCTCAATGGAGTCGCGACACGTCTGGGCGGCCGACTTCGCGGCCGTGTTCGCGTCGATGACGACTTCGATCGTGAGAGTCATAAGAGTTGCCCGCGCTTGTAACTACTAAAGGTGAAAGATTCGACCAGACGATAACGCAGGTGTGGCGAGGATGCCAGTCATGCCACCTTCCTAGTCTCTCAAAGTGGTTGAAAGGGTCTCGAAGTGATGTCCCTCTCGTCGGTCGTTCGAGCGAGGTTGGGTTGCTGATCGCCGTGGGTTATGAACTCGGGCTCGCTCGGTCCACCGTCGAAATGCGGCATAGTGGGCGGTGATGCAGATCAGGCCCCTCGCTTCGAGCAGTCGCGGCAAGGTCGTGCCTGAGCCGTCATCGAGGAGGCCGGTGCATCGAATGAACGACTCACGTCGCATCGCCACGCAACCGGGCAGAACTGCACCGGCAATCGAAAACAACGGGTCGGCGGGGGAGTGGCCGGTATGGGCGTGGTCGCGGAACATGGCTGATACGGCACCGATCGCGGGGTCAAGGGCGAGCGCGGCCATTGTCGGCAGCCAGTCGTCGGCTTCGGGAATGGCGTCGTCTTCGACGACAACTACGATGTCTCCAACAACTCGGCTGGCCGCTGCCTCGAGGAATCGCCATCTCATGGCACCGTCCCGGCAGGTGACAACGACCGTCGGGATGTCTCCGCCGAGTTGCTGGAGCCGAGAATGGTCGGTGGCAGGCATTGATGACTGGGTGACCACGATGATCTCCACGGCGGCCGGCATGACTTCGGCTTGGCGGCGCAGGACCGCGATGAGGTGTTCGAGGCGGGCGAGTTGGGCGGGCAGCGTCAGATGCTGATCGGCCGGCGATGGCACGACCACAGACACGGAGGGAGACACGGACATCACCGGCCGAACTCGAAACTCGCCGTCGGTCGGCGTTGCCTCGGCCAGTCCGTTGATGCCTGATCGAAGGAGATGTTCGTTGAGTACCTGTCGCCCGCGGCGGACGCATTCCAGGTTCGAAAGCACCGGGCCCGGATCGACTCGTCGGGTGAGGGGGCGCGGGGCGCAAGCGACGACCTTGGCGATCTCGCTCGCTCGCAGGGCAAGGTCCCATCGATGATACGGATAGAGCTCGGTGCGGATGCCGCGTGAGCGCGTGGGCGCAGCGGTGCTCGCATCGCAATGACTCCGCCGAGGTAGTCGTGCGTTCGCAACCGTTCGAGCGACCAGTCCAGCGGCCCTCCGAGGTCGGGTCCAACGAGAAGCTCGAGGCGCGGATCGACGGCGAAGGCGGTTTCGATCGTCGATTGTGTCTCGGAGTCCCACAGGTGGGTGGGGGCGGTCACAATGACGATGTCTCCGATCGATGCTTCCAGGACACCGTCGGCCGTCTGGCCGGAGGCCGTGGTCACGGCCACGTTCGACCGGGAGAACGCCGCGATGGACTGGCGGCACAGCGCGAGGCTGTGCGGCGAGGCGGTGTTGGCGTCAATGACAACGCTGAGGGCTTGGGTCAACTCGTCTCCTGGCCATGGGCTGCGGGATGTCACAGGCCCGCGAACGGATGTGGCGCGTGAACCGCCTGGAGGGGCGTTCCACGAAAAACTCATAAAGAGGTTATTTGGAAAGAATAGTTACACAAAGTAGTCGAAATTGGAGTGGCGGAGATCCAGCCGGGCGCGGCTTCGTATCCGCTGGTGTCACACTGTCCGGATGAGGGCTCTGCGCTGGATCAGTCTCGTCGTGGTCGTCGGTCTCGCCGGATGCCAGACCACCGAAGCCGAGTCGGCGCCGACCCTGTTTTCGCCGACCTCGGCATCGCCAGCAGCGGTTTGCGACGAGTTCCTCACTTCGTCCGTGACACCTCGGGCCGCCGTTGAGGTCGTCACGAGATACCCGCATCAGGTCGAGGCGTACACCGAGGGCCTGGTGTGGGCTGACGGCGTGCTCTACGAGAGTGTGGGACAGCTCGGACGTTCCGAACTGCGCCGGGTGGCGCTGGCCACGGGGGCGACGGAGGCTTCCACCGCCCTTGCCGGCGTCGAGTACGCGGAGGGTTTGGCGCTCGTCGACAATCGGCTGATTCAGCTCACGTGGACGTCGAAAGTTGCCCATGTGTACGACCGGGCGACACTTTCCCCCGTGCACATGTTCTCATACCCCGGGGAGGGATGGGGGTTGGCGTATGACGGACAACGGCTGATCATGAGCGATGGCACAGCCGAGTTGCGATTCCTCGACGCGACGACGTACGACGAGGTGGGCCGACTGACGATCACCGACGGCGGCGTGCCGGTGAAATGTCTCAACGAGTTGGAGTACGTCGACGGCTATGTCTACGCCAATGTCTGGCTGACCCCCGACATCGTGATCATCGATCCGTCAACGGGGCGGGTGGTGATGCGCCTGGACACCTCCGCGCTGCGTCCCGATTCCACGCTGGGCGACGTCGATGCGGTGGCCAACGGGATTGCCTACGACCCGATCGATGACCGACTGTTCGTGACCGGTAAGCGATGGTCGACGTTGTACGAGATCCGTCGCCCGGAACCCTGAGGCTGCCGGCTCCCGGCTCTCGCTCCAGGCCCCCGCTCCCCGCTTCCGGCACGGCTGGTCTCCGGCGATGGGCGACACGTACTGGGACTCGCCGTTCGCCCGGTGCTCAAGCCGTCCGGTCGGCGCTGAGGGCGGATCGCCGTACTTTGCCGGCGTCGTCGCGGACCGGCTCGCTGACGAACTCGAAGGTCCGCGGAATCTTGTAGCGGACCAGTCGTTCGGTGAGAAACCCGCGCAACTCGTCGATGTCGACCGGTTGACTGGCCTGCACGATGGCATGGATGCGGGCGCCCAAGTCATCGTCGGGGAGCCCGATCACCGCGCAGGACCCGACCAGCGGGTGCTCGTCGATGGCGGCCTCGACCTCGGCGGGATAGATGTTCGCCCCGCCCGACAGGATCATGTCGGCCCGACGATCACCCAGGTAGATGTAGCCCTCCTCGTCGATGCGTCCCATGTCGCCGAGGCTCTCCCAGCCGTCGGGCGACGTTCGGCTCTCGGCTCCGAGATAGCGGTACGTCGGCGTCTCGCGTGTCGAACGCATGAACACCTCGCCCTCGGTGCCCCGAGGGAGCTCTTCGAATGTCTCGGAATCGAGGATCTTCATCTCACCCGACATGCACCGGCCGACCGAACCGCGGTGGGCGAGCCATTCGTCGCCGCGGATGATGGTCACGGCCTGCGCCTCGGTACCGGCGTAGAGCTCCCAGATCTTCTCGCCACCGAGCCAGTCGATCCAGACCTCCTTGAGCCACGGCGGACAGGGTGCAGCCATGTGCCAAACGGTGGCCAGCGACGACAGGTCGTAGCTCTCGCGGACATGGGTCGGCAGTCGCCAGATCCGCAGCATCATCGTCGGGACCAGCAGAATCCAGTCGGCGCCGTGCTCGGCGATCATCGCCAAGGTGGCCTCGGCGTCGAACTTGGGGAGCACTGTCACATGGTTGCCCTGGAACAGCGCCTGGCACGAGAAGGCGAACGGCGCGTTGTGATAGAGCGGACCGGGGATCGCCGCCACGCCATCGACCTTGACCCCGCTACCGGGCTCGCCGAGGGCGACCACACCCGGGTCGCCGGCGACGATCAGCTTGGGTCGACCCGTGGAACCGCCCGACGTGGGAGCTTTCCATGCGGGGGCGATCGCGTCGGGCAGGTCGCTGTCGTCGACGGCGGGGTCGTCGTCGGGCAGCGCGGCCAGGACCGTGTGCCCCGGGTGCGCTGCTGGATCGGCCCCGACGACCAGCGCCGGGTCGGCGAGGTCGACGATGGCTTGCCGCTCACGGTCGGGAAGGCGGTGCGAGATCGGCTGGGGTACTGCGCCGAGCTTCCAGGTGGCCACCGCGGCCTCATAAAAGTCGACCGAGTTTGGCAACGCGATGGTCACGTACCGTCCTTCGGTGACGCCGAGGGCGGCAAATTGGCGGGCGAGCCGGTTGGTTCGCCGATGCAGTTCGCCGCGGGTGATCGAACGATCGCCGCAGGTCACCGCCAATCGGTCGGGATCCTCATGGGCCTTGATGGACAGCGCTTGACTGATGGAGACGATCGGCACGAACCGACCGTAGCGAGTTTGCGCCCGACCAATCCTCTTCGAACGGTGAGAGCGGCCTCCCCGGTCAGTTCTGCTTCAGCGTCAGCTCGCTTCGGGAGTCGTCTGGCTTCGGGAGTCGTCGGGCCTCGGGAGTCGTCGGGCTTCGGGAGTCGTCGGGCCTCGGGAGTCAGGTCACTTCCGGCGGTCGACCGGCAAGGTCCTGTTTCCAGGCGCGGAACCGTTGGTGGCGCAGGCCGCTGGGCCCCTCGCCGTCACCGGATCCGTCTTGGAACAGTCGGAATGTGTATTGGCGGCGGAGGTCGTCGGCGTCGGCTACCCAATAGCGGGCATCGGCATCGGTGGCTGGACCGGCGCGCCACAGAATCCAGGGACCGATTCGACGCTTGAATTCGGCGACCGGTCGGCCGGGCAGATCGCCGCCCAAGTCGAGCAGTTCTGCCGGTGCCTCAACCCAGGCGGTCGCCGGGATGTTGCGATCGCGAATCGGCGTGGCCGGGAGGTCGGCTGTATGAACGATCGTGTCGTCGATGGGGCGTTCGTCGTAGCGCACGGTGGTTGAGTTCCCGCGCTCAACTGCCGCGGGCGACCCACTCGGCCAGATGTGGTCGTTCGGTCCCGATCGCCGAATCAACGCCGTGACCAGGGAGGATGATCGTGTCGGCGGGGAAGGTGAACAGCTTGTTGTCGATCGAATCGATGATCGTGGCGAAGTTGCCACCCTCGAAGTGGGTAGCACCGGGGCCGCCGGGGAACAGCGTGTCGCCGGTGAACAACAGCGGAGCACCCTCGACCTTGAACGACACCGAACCGGGAGTGTGGCCGGGGTTGTGAATGGCGTGCAGCCGCAGTCGACCCACCTCGATCACCTCGGCGTCGTCGATGAACACGTCGTACCCCATCTCGCCGAGCATCGGGGCGTCCTTCTGGGTGACGGCGACCTCGTAGCCGGCTTCGCGCATCGCCGGAACGGCCTGGATGTGGTCCCAATGGCCATGGGTTTCCAGAACTCGGCGAACGCCGAGTCGTTGGCACAGTTCGAGCAGTTTCTCGTGTTCGTTGGCGGCGTCGATGAGCACGGCCTCGCCGGTCTCGCGGCAGCGGAGCACGAAGACGTTGTTGTCGTACGAGCCGACAACCAGGCGGTGGACTTCGAGGCGGCCGTCGGCCCAGTGCAACGTGGTCATGGGCTCCAGTCTGGCATCCACGTGAGTCGGGCGTGCGCAGCGCCCAGTGACATCACTCCGCCGACCCGGACAATCGCGCCTCCAACTCGGCGATGCGAGCCAGCGCCGCGATGAGTTCGACCTGCGCCGTGCCGAGTTCGGCGCGTGTGTTGTCGAGTTGGAGTTCGGCTGCGTCGGCTCGGTTCATCTCGGCGGCGAGCCAACCGAACGGATCATCGCCCGGACGCACCGTTCGGCCCGCCGGGCAGCAGACCGCTAGATGGCCGTCGGAGCGAGTGAAGGTGAGGGCTAAACCGTTGCTGTACGTGCCGAGTGCCGAGGATTCGTGCAATTCGCCACTGTCACCTGGCTCGACGCGCACGACGGTTTCGCGGATCGGATCGAGCACGTAGACCTCGACGACACCGGCACCGAGCATTCGAGTGCAGCGTCGACGAATCTGCGCTTTGGTGTTCGACGGCGACAGAATCTCGACGCAGGCGGTCGGCACCGGGCCATCGACGCCGACCTCGTAGCGGCCGAACTCCCGGCCGCGGGCGTGAGGGATGACCATGATGTCAGGCGCGGTATGGGGCTGTCCGTCGCCCAGGATGACCGGGACATTGCCGGTGACCAGGTGGTCGGTATCGGCCAGCGTGTGGCGGGCCGCGTTGAGGAGCACGATGCTCCAATCGACGTGGAGGGTCGACTCCATCAGCGGGTTGTGCTCCTCACCGGGCAGATGGGCGTAGTCGACTGCAGGTGTGCTCACCGACGCGACTGTACTTCGTGCCATCTCACGCTCCGTTCGAGTAGTTGGATGTGGTGCCGGGGAAGCACTTCCGACCATACGCAAGGGGTGTGTCACGGAAACTCGGGTAACTCAGGTAACTCAGGTGGAAATGACCTCGAAGCCGAGGGACATGGCGACCGGGATCTGGCCGGGGTCGAAAGTGAGGAAGGCGATGGGTCGGGGGAGTCGGTCGGCCGCAGCGAGGTGAAGGGCGTCGGAGAGTCGCAGGGGTTGGCTGCGGATGACTTCGGTGGCGCGATCGAGGCACATCTGATCGACCGGAACCACGTAGCAGCGATCCCAATCGAGGCGGACGAGGTCTTCGAGTTCCTCGCGAAACACCGGTTCGTCGGTCAGGCGGTCGATGAGGACCAGGGCTTCGGTGAGCGCCAACGCCGAGGAACACCACTGCGTATCGGCGGCCATCGCGGTGCGGGCGACCGTCCGGCCTGGTCCCTCGATATGGCGGGCGACCAGCGCCGACGCATCGACGTAGAGGGCCACGACCTATCCCCGAATCTCGGCGAGCAGCCGGTCGAGTCGCATCCCCCGCCAGACGGAAACCGGCGCGGCCTCCCGGCCCGGCCCGGTCCGGCGCGGTGGTTGGATCAGCCCGCGAGCCTCGAGATCGGCAAAGGTCACCTCGTGGCCCGAGGGGCTGGCGAGCGGACCCAATTGGGCGGCCGCCCGCCCGCCGACGGTCACCACCGTTCGCTCACCGCCCGCAGCCCGCCGGACGATCGCGGCCAGGTCACCACGGAGTTCTCGAATTCCAATCTCGGCCATCAGCTCAGTGTACGCAGGTGTACGCGCCTCGATTGGTTCCCGATTGGCAATGTGAGCATGATGCGTTCATGAACTTTGCATTCACCGAAGAGCAGGAAGAGCTCCGCAAGACCGTTCGTGGCTTCCTCGATGCCAAGTCGCCCGAGACGGCGGTCCGTGAGCAGATGGAGACCGAGGCCGGTTACGACCAGGCCGTGTGGTCGCAGATGGGCGAGCAGATGGGTCTGCAGGGTCTGCACATCCCCGAGGAGTACGGCGGCTCGGGCTACAGCTACGTCGAGCTCGGCATCGTCCTCGAAGAGATGGGCCGGTCGCTGCTGTGCGCCCCGTTCTTCTCCACCGTGGTCCTCGCCGCCAACACGCTGATCCACTGCGGCGATGAGGCCGCCAAGCAGGCGCACCTCCCGGGTATCGCCTCGGGCGAGACCGTTGCCACCGTTGCGTTCACCGAGCCCTCGGGCAAGTGGGACGAGGCCGGCATCACGATGGAGGCCACGGCTTCCGGCGACGGCCACACCCTGAGCGGCACCAAGATGTTCGTGCTCGACGGTCACACCGCCGGCCTGATCATCGTCGCCGCCCGCACCGCGGCTGGCGTCTCGCTGTTCACCGTCGCCGGCGACGCGGCGGGCCTCACCCGCACCGCGCTGGCCACGATGGACCAGACCCGCAAGCAGGCCAAGCTCGACTTCGACAACGTCGCCGCCACCCTCATCGGTACCGATGGCGACGGCTGGAACGTGCTCAACAAGGTGCTCGATCTGGTGGCCATCGGCCTCGCCGCCGAGCAGGTCGGTGGAGCCCAGAAGGTGCTCGACATGGCCGTCGAGTACGCCAAGGTTCGCGTGCAGTTCGGCCGCCCTATCGGCTCGTTCCAGGCGATCAAGCACAAGTGTGCCGACATGCTGCTCGAGGTCGAGTCGGCCAAGTCGGCCGCCTACTACGGCATGTGGTGTGCGTCGGAAATGAACGATGAGCTGGCTTCCGTCGCCTCGCTTGCCAAGGCATATTGCTCCGAGGCGTACTTCCACGCGACGGCCGAGAACATCCAGATTCACGGCGGCATCGGCTTCACCTGGGAGCACCCGGCCCACCTCTACTTCAAGCGGGCCAAGTCGTCGGAGCTATTGTTCGGTGATCCGACCTATCACCGTGAGCTGCTCGCCCAGCGCATCGGTATCTGAACAGAAGTATCTGAAGCATCCTTCGACGGCGGAAACCCGTCGGGAACCTGAAAGGAACGGGGGTCGGCCGCGATGGTCGGCCCCCGTTCCGCGTCCCCGGGTCGACCGGCGCGGCCCGGTATGGTGACCGGCAATGCCCCCGATCGTGATTGTCGCCATTGTTGGCCTGGTGGTCTTTGCCATCGCCGCCGGAGCGATCGGCCGCGAGTCGCATCGCCTCGACGCCATCGCTCCGCGGGTCGTCTATATCGACTCCCAGGCCGTTGACTATGTCGCCGCGTGCCTACCCGCTGACGTGCAGGAGCGGGTCACGCCCGAGGAACTCTGGGACCTGTTGTGCGGGCACCTCAACTGGATGCACGCCAAGGGACTGATGCCCCGTGTCGCCGTCGATCAGCGGCAGGACTTGACGGAGCGGCCGGTCGTGATCGAAGACACCACGGCGGTCGGCTATCTCATTGGGCTGGCCGAAACGGCTGGGATCGCCGTCGATGACGTGGCGATCGTGGCGATCGTTGACGGTCATTTGCGCTACCTGGGCGAGATCGGCGCCATCGGGTCCGAGGCCGACGATCCTGAAGCCCTGCGCCCTCAATTGGGCGCCGCTCCGGTCCATGGCGAACTGCCTCCCGGTGAGCCCTGAATCGACCTCCACACACTCCTCTCGCCGACGAAGAAAATGCGTGCATACCCCGTTCGAGATGTGATTGAATTTGGTCACCAGAGAAAGGAGGTGGTCCAGCTGAACGATCAAAGTTGTGGGACTCTGGAGGTGGCCGGCCGTTAGGTCGGTGGCTGGACTGCCTGGCGAAACTCTGCCGGCCTCCGCTGTATTCCCTGCTCAGAAGTTGTCCCGCTGAGCGAATGAGTGGGAATCCAGTCTCTTCTAGTCGTGAACACGGGGGCGTCCAGCGCCCCCGTGTTTCGCGCTCGGGGCTCGCACGGCGGCTAGATTTGGGCTATGCATCGGCCGTCGCGATTCGAACACTCCCGATTCCTCGGTGACAAGCGCACACAGCTCGTCTACGACCTCGATTCGTGGACCGACGAACCCGTGATCACCGAGTTGGTTGACGCCGAGGTGGGGCTGTCGTTCGGCCCCGACACGTTGGCCGAGGCTCGCAACCGGGGGTACCGATTGGCCGTCGCCGGCCGACGCACACCCCGGGCCCGCAAGCCGAGGGCCTGACATTGTCAACACCTCGACGACGTGGAGTCGAGCGGTATGAACGGTTCGTTTGAGTCGTCGGGCCTGGAACTCCGCCGGTACCTGGCCAGCCCGGCCGGGCTCAAGGGCCCGCTGCCCGGGGTCGTTCTGTGCCATGGGCTGCCGGTCGGGCCGCTCGATGCCGCGGCGGTCGGCCGGCACGTTTCCCGAGCTGATCGACCGCATCGCCAACCAACTCGGGTTTGTGGCGATGACCTTCACCTTTCGAGGCTGTGGCGACAGCGACGGCGACTTCTCGTTGCAGGGTTGGGTCGACGACCTGCGGGCGGCGATGGATCATCTGCGCGCCGAGGCGTCCCCGGCCGGACTCTGGCTCGTCGGCACTCATACCGGGGGGTCGTTGGCCACCTGTGTCGCCGCCGACGATCCGCGGGTACGGGGCGTCGCATTGCTCGGAGCCCGAGCCGACTTTGACGACTGGGCCTCGCAACCGAGGCGGCTGCTCGAACATGCCCGTGAGCTGGGCGCGGTTCGGGGTTCGGGGTTTCCCGCGCACTTCGACGAATGGAGTCGGGAGTTCCGCAGATTCCGCCCCGTCGACGCCTCGGCACGGTTCGCACCACGTCCGATGTTGGTGCTCCACGGCGACGACGACGAGTCGGTGCCGGTCTCCGATGCGCGTCAACTGGCGCAGGCTCATGGGTCCGCGTCGCTGAGGATTCTTCCCGGGGCAGGCCATCGATTGCGCCACGACCCGCGGGCATTGGCGATCCTGCTCGGCTGGCTGGAGCGGCAAAAGGCCGAGTCGCTCGGGCACGTAACCTCCCCGCGACCGTCGTCGGGCTAGGCTGACGGCTTTCCGGCCCGTCGTGGGCCCGACATCTCGGAGTATCACCGGTCGATGAGTGTTCGCCACAACAAGTCGCTTCGTTCCCTGGCGCGCCGGATGCCGCTGGTCAGCGCGTACGAGGCACGTATCGCTGACCTCACGGCCCAGGTAGCCGGGCTCCAAGGGCGGATCGACAACCATGTCGGCACCTCGTTGTGGGTGCCGCCGGGGCACTTCTATTCGCCAATTCCACCCGCCGATGAGATCCGCGCCCGCGAGGCGCAGATTTTCGGGCGCGATCCCCGCCACGTCCCCGGCCTTGACCTGCGGATCGATGAGCAGTGGGCGTTGCTCGCCGAGATCGAACCGCAGACCGCCGGGGTGAGTTTTGCCGAGACCGAGAGCGACGCTCGCGAGCGCGGCGATCGCTACTGGACCGAGAACCCGTCGTACGGGCAGGGAGACGGCCTGTTTCTCACGGCGATGCTGCGCCACTTCCGCCCGGCGCGTCTGATCGAACTCGGATGCGGATATTCCTCGGCGTGCACCCTCGATGCCCGTGACCGCTACCTCGACGGTTCGCTGGAGCTGACCTTCGTCGATCCCTACGCCGATCTGCTCGAGTCGTTGTTGCGCGAGTCCGATCGTGGGCGCGTGACCGTGTTGCCCGTCGGGACGCAGGACGTTGATCTGGAGGTGTTCGCCTCGCTGGTCGCCGGCGACATCCTGTTCATCGACTCCACCCACGTCGCCCGCACCGGCAGCGACGTCAACCGGATCTTCTTCGACATCCTGCCGTCGTTGAACCCCGGTGTGATCGTCCACCTGCATGACATCTTCGCCAACTTCGAGTACCCGCCGCCGTGGGTCTACGAGCTGCGGGGCTGGACCGAGCAGTACGTGTTGCACGCGTTCCTGCAGTACAACGACGCGTTCGAGATCATGTTGTGGCCGAACTTCCTGCACACCCTCGACCCGTCGGGAATGATCGAGCGGTTCCCGATGATGCGCCGTAACTGGGGTGGATCGTTCTGGTTCCGAAAGACGCGGTGAGCAGGCCGTTCGTTCGCGTTGTCGTGCTCAACTACGACGGCGGCGAGATGACGATCGATTGTCTGGAGTCGTTGCGAGCCACGCACTGGCCGAGCGACCGGTTCGAGATCGTGTTGGTCGACAACGGCTCGATCGACGGCATCGCAGACCGCGTCCAGCGCGACTATCCGGCGATTCGGGTCTTGGAACCGATGTCGAATCTGGGCTTCGCCGCGGGCTGCAACCTCGGCATGCAAGCGACGGGCGCGTACGACTATGTCGCGTTGGTCAACAACGATGCAACGGTCGAGCCGGGCTGGTTGGAACCGCTGGTCGATGCTTTGGAGGCTGATGCGGGCCTTGGTGCCGCGTCATCGAAAATGCTGATCGCCGGGAAGTTCCACGAGCTGTCCTTCTCGGCCCCCGACGCCGAAGGTTTGGGACGGGCCGACCGGCGCCGACTGGGCGTGCGGGTGTCGGCCGTTCATGTGGATGGCGAGCGGGTCGACGGGCGGCTGTCGGCCGATGAAGGCTTCTACGCCCCCGAGGCCCCCGAGACCCGCAACGGCGAGGAGATGGCCTGGTGGTGCGGGCGTCAGGGAACGATGCGCATCGCCTCGAACAGTCGGCCGGTTGGCGAGGTCACGGTGCGGTTGGCCTGCTTCCACCGGCGACGAGTGACGATCTCTACGGGGGTCGAGACGTTGGATGTGGTGATAGACGCCACCCCAAGGTGGTTCACGCTCCAGTTGGAGCCCGAGCCGGTCTCGGTGATCAACAACGTCGGCTCGAACCTGTTCGCCGGTGGCTTCGGTGGTGATCGCGGATTTCTGGAAGCCGATCGTGGTCAGTTCGATGAGTCGGCCGAGGTGTTTGCCTGGTGCGGGGGAGCGGTGTTGCTCCGCCGCGCCTATCTCGATGCCGTCGGAGGATTCGACAAGCGGCTGTTCCTCTACTACGAGGACACCGATCTGTCGTGGCGTGGGCGCCTGGCCGGATGGCGGTATCTGTACGTGCCGGGCTCGGTTGTCCATCACCGCCATGCGGCGTCGTCGGGTGGAGTCGGGTCCCCGGTGTTCCAGTTCCACACCGAGCGGAATCGCCTGTTGGTGTTGATCAAGAATGCCCCGCATGGGGTGACCGTGCGGGCGTTGCTCGTACAGGCGCGGATCATCGCCGAGATGATCGTCATTGACGTGGTTCGGCCCGTCCTGACGCTGCACCGTCCACATCTGCGGCGACTGCGGCCGAAACTTCATGCAATGTGGGGCGTTGCTCGATTGGCCCCGGCGATGTTGGCCGATCGTCGGCGCTCGCCTGCGTCGAAGGCCGAGCGCGAGGCGTTGATGTCGTGGGAAACGACCAAGGAGCCGCTGGCATGAGCGTTGGTGGGGTCCCCGTTCCTGATCGCCGGTTGAAGGTAGGCGTCTACAACCTGTACTGGCAGACGATGGGCGGCGGCGAACAGGTCGCCGGGGCGATTGCCGAGGTGCTCAGCGCCGATCATGATGTGGACGTGTTGGGCCCGGTTACCCCGCCGGTCGAGGCGATGCGGTCCCGCCTGGCGATCGACCTCGGTCGCACGACATATCGCCAGGTCAACGACGATCCATCGGCCTCCGAGGCGAGTGCCGACTACGACTTGTTCGTGACGACCACGTACCTTTCGACCGCGGTCAATCGGGCATCGGCCGGCCTGTACTACGCCCACTTCCCCGAGCCCCCGGCGTCGGGTCCGCAGCGTCGCCGGATGGCGGTCGCCCGCCAGGCGGTCAAAGCGATCGACCGGCTGCCCGTCCAGCCGGCCCGGGTGACCGCCGCCCGGGCCGAGTTCGCGTCGCGGGTCCGCCCGCGGGACTTCCTCGCCAGCTACTCCACCGTCCTCGGCAACTCGGAGTACACCTGCGGCTGGATCAAGCGGCTGTGGGGGGTCGATGCGGCGCTGCTGTATCCACCGGTGCGCACGATCGTTGGACGGACGCCGAAGCGGCCGATCATCGTGTCGGTCGGTCGGTTCTTCGACGCCCGCCACGGTCACTCGAAGAAGCAGCTGGAGATGGTCCTCGCATTTCGCGACCTCGTCGCCTCGGGTCGGGCCGATGGCTGGGAACTGCATCTGATCGGTGGCTGCGACTCGGCGAACCGGGAGTACTTCAACGCCGTCCGCAAGGCCGCTCTCGGATTGCCGGTCTCGTTGCACCTCAACGCCTCGGGCGAGGTACTCGAAGACCTGGTGTCGTCGTCGGCGTTGTACTGGCACGCGGGTGGGTATCTCGAAGACGCCGAGCAGCATCCCGACCGATTCGAACACTTCGGGATTTCGGTGGTCGAGGCGATGTCGGCCGGGGCGGTACCGGTCGTGTTCGGTGCGGCCGGACCCGCAGAGGTCGTCCGCGACGGCATCGATGGCGTTCACTGGCGTACGCCGCAAGAACTGAACGACCGGACTGCCGCACTCATCGGCGACTCCACGAGGCGCGATCGATTGTCGGAATCCGCGTCGACTCGGGCGACTCAGTTCGATCGTCGAGCGTTCTCTCATCAACTCAGTCGGTTGGTCACCGCAGCCACCGGGTTGTGACGCGTCAACTCATCGAGATGGTCTTGTCCATGCCCAAAATCGACAAGAAGAAGCTGGCCAGCACGGTGGAGGTACCGAGGATGAGCCCAAGTGCGGCGGGGATGACCACGCGCAGTTGACGAGCAGTTTCCAGTTCTCCGAACCCCTGGTCGCGCCAACGCAAGAGCGAGACGACACCGACGACGAGGCCAACGAGGAGTACGGCGATACCCGCGCCCAGGCCTCGTTCCAGGCGGAACCGGCCGGCGAGCCGATCGAGTCGCGAGTCGGCCGGCAGAAACCCTTTGGCAACCGCGTAGATCTTGGTGAACAGGGCGAACGTGACCGCTTGGAACCCGATGATCGTGGCTGCTGCGGCATACACGAGCGTGTTCACACTGAGAGTGACAGTGCCGATGGTCAGATCGCCGGCGGTGAGCACCAGCGTGGCCACAAGGCCCCCGAAGAACGTGACCAGACCAGGGATCAAGAAGAGCCAACGGGGGCTGTAGAGCAGCAGGAACCGAAGGTGCCGCCAGCCGTCGTTCCACGTACGCAGATGGGGGGCGCGAGTGCGACCATCGGGATGGAGCACCGTCGGGACCTCGCGAATGTCGAGGTCGGCAAGGCTGGCCCGGACCACCATCTCGCTGGCAAACTCCATCCCAGCGGCTCGCAGACCGAGGCCGTCGACCTTGTCGCGCCGGAATCCACGTAGGCCGCAATGGAAGTCGCCGACCTTGATCCCGAAAAACCGTCGTCCGATGAACGACAGCACAGGGTTGCCGAGATACCGATGGAGTGGCGGCATCGCACCGGGCATGATCCCGCCCATGAAGCGGTTGCCCATGACGATGTCTGCACCGTCGCGAAGTTGGGCGACGAAAGGGTCGAGCGCGCTGAAGTCGTAGCTGTCATCTGCGTCGCCCATGATCACGTAGGTGCCGCGAGCTGACGCAATGCCAGCCTGAAGGGCAGCGCCATAGCCGCGGGTCGGCACGTCGACCACTCTCGCGCCGTGCTCAGCGGCAATGGCCTGCGACCCGTCGGTCGAGCCGTTGTCGGCGATCAAGACCTCACCGTTGACCTTGTGGGTGTCGAGCCAACTCCGGGCCTTGGTGATGCACGTCGCCAACGTCTCTGCCTCATTGAGGCACGGCATCAGAATGGTCAGTTCGGTCATGAGGTCCTCAGAAGCCATCGCGTTCGCGTCTCAGGGTCCACTCCTACACGAAGTCGCCGCTGTTCGGCCAAGCTACACGCCCCCGTCCGCAGCATCAGGAGTAGCGGTGTTCGAGTTCGCTTGCCCGCCTTGTGTCGTCGAAGCGGAAGTTGCGACCGTCGATAGAGTGTCGGGCGTGCAGACCGTCTTGATCACAGGCGGCGCGGGGTTTATCGGTTGTGCACTAAGCCAGCGGCTGATGGATCCTCACTTTCGCGTCGTCGCCGCTGATGTCCTCCATCCGCAAGTCCACCCAGTGCCGGTACGGCCCGCAGCGCTGCCCGATGGTGTGGAACTCATCCCGTTCGATGTCACGGCGGAGGGCGCATGGGGTGCCTTGCTGGCGGTGGTGCAACCCGACGTCATCGTTCATTTGGCCGCCGAGACGGGTACCGGTCAGTCGCTCTCCGAGGCATCGCGCCATGGGCTTGTCAACGTTGTCGGAACGACTCGCATGCTCGACGCCTTGTACCGCAGCGAGCATCGTCCCAAGCATCTCATTCTCACGTCCAGCCGGGCTGTGTACGGCGATGGCGCGTGGGTTGGCAACGACGGAGCCATGCGCTATCCCGGAGCTCGTCGCCGTTCGATGCTCGAAGCGAGCCGGTGGGATCACGTCGACAGCAATGGTCAGCCGATGACCGCCGTCGCC
Organism: uncultured Actinomycetes bacterium; assembly: GCA_963847945.1. GTDB lineage: Bacteria > Actinomycetota > Acidimicrobiia > Acidimicrobiales > Ilumatobacteraceae > JANMJD01. The sequence continues at coordinate 99,123 of CAWKBX010000012.1, read as the reverse complement.
AGCGTGGCTGGCATCACCGAGACTCATCCGACGAACGTCTATGCCGCTACGAAACTCGCTCAGGAGGACATCCTCCGCTCGTGGTGCGCGGCAACCGAGACCAAGCTGTCAATTCTCCGTCTGCAAAACGTGTACGGCCCTGGTCAATCGGTGACCAACAGCTACACCGGCGTGCTCACGTACTTCGCTCGTCAGGCGACGAGTGGTGGAGTCATCGACATCTACGAGGATGGAAACATCGTTCGCGATTTCGTGTTCATCGACGATGTGGCGTCCGCGTTGCATGCCGCAATCAACCATCCCCCCGAGACCGATCGACTAGTTGACATCGGTTCGGGAGCAGCCACCACGATCGGAGACGTGGCGCTCATGATGGCGTCAATGGCCAACGCTCCGGACCCTCAGATCTCGGGCCGTTTTCGAGAAGGCGATGTGCGCGCGGCGTCCTGCAGTATCGATGCAGCCAGATTGGAACTTGGCTACGCTCCGGTCGTCAGCGTGGATGCGGGTGTTCGACGACTGCTCGACTGGGTCGGGTGAGTTCGATGTCGCCTTCCGGACGGGTCGTTCGGCTGCTGGCGGTGTCACTCCTCACGGTTGGCGGATCGTCGATTGTCGCTGCTCAGCGAGCCGATTCCATTGGCGGGGCCAACATAGCGACCGCCCCACTGGTCGCTGACCGCGAGTTTGTGTTCGGCGGCGTAGATTTCATGGCAAGCAGTTCGCTTCGGGTTCGCGCCGACGGGGTACGAGGTGGAGGGCCAGCGGCCGATCTCGGCGGCGATTGAAGCGCACAGCGAAGTCACTCAATTCGGTGATTTGAATGCAGATCAACGCTACTGGAAGGTCTACTTGAACTATGGGGACCCGTTTTCTGGTTGGGTAACCAATACGGGAGATGCGCAGATTTCGATGCGTCTGGTATATCCGAACGGGATCGACAGCAATCATGCTCCCGGATCCTCGTCGTGGTCCGTTGCTCGCGTTGACGTCTCACCGGGCGAAACCACGGACCTGCGATACGTTGCGACCTCGTCCGGCTCGTATGTCGTCGAGTTCGTCGGCACCGGCGCTACTCCCACATTCCGCTTCGCTCCAGTTCGGATTCCGTATGAATGGGTTGCATCAGGCACAGAGACGGTCGGGAACCCGACGATTGACCGTGCCAACGTGATGACCGGCAATGGAACCGGGGTCCTCCAGAATGTCCGCCAACTCGGTGATCTCAACGCACAACAGCGCTACTGGAAGCTCTACCTACGCCCCGGCGACCAAGTCTCACTTGTTGTCGCCAGCATGGGCGACGCTACGTTGGCGTTCCGCTGGCTGGCCCCGACGACTACCGACGCGACCCATACATATGGGTCCGGTGTTGGGATTGTGGCGGCAACCACAGTCGATCCAACCACTTCTGGCCGATTGAAAATCCCAGTTATTCAAGCCGCTGGGTACTACGTCCTTGAGGTGCTGAACGTGGGCAGTGGTGCTCTGCCGAGGTATCAGTTCGGCCTGCTCACGTGATGCCTGCCCTGATACCTCGGAACTCCCGCAGCCAGTTCGTCTGGGTGGCCCCTCAGGCCCGACGACGACGTAGCCACAGCGACCCGCCGACGTTGGCGGCCGCGGGTGGGAACATCTCGAAGAAGCGAGCAGGGTCGAGCCGAGCGAGCAGCGACGGCCAGAGCAGAATCTCGAAATCGGAGTTGTACTGAAGGAACGCTCGCACCGTGTACAACTCGTTCCACGCCGCGGCCCTCCATCACCCACTTCTCCGGGTACTCAAAGCCCGGGAACATGTCGTGGATGTGGACAACAGCGCCTGCAGGCAACGCCGGCAGTAGATCGAAGAGTACAGCGTTGACATCGCTGCCCGTCTTGGAGATATGAGTGGAGTCAACGAACAGGACGTCGCCCGCGGTCATCGATGTGAGATTGTCGAGATCGAGATCCTGGCTGCGAGCCTCGAGGACGCGTACGCTGGCGCGGTCGGCATCGCGAATCAACGTCTGTAGGAGTTGGGGGTATGGGTCGACGAAGGTGAGGTCGGGCTTGCCCTCAAGCCAGAGATCTCGGGTGTCGAGGGTGCACGCCGAGGAGAACCCGCAGCCCAGTTCCACCATCTTCTGGGGCTTGAATGACTGCAGCATCAAGGTCAGGAAGAGCCCATCACCGGCAGCAAACGCCGGGTTGCTACTCCAGTACCGGCGACCGAGGGTGCCGGCCTCCTCCTCGGTCTGAGCGAAGGCCGAACGCTCGACGTTCGGTTGCAAGGACTCAGCGAACGTCCACTGCTCGGCGATCCGCAGGTCGACTCCCTGAATCTTGGTTGGGTCGAGATCGAACAGCTGCTCGCGTTGTACGGCAACTTCCTCGACCGATGGGATCGGTGAGTAAAAGTGCCCTGGGGGAACGAACAGGCTGTGTGTCGGTGACTGGGCGGGCTCCGGTGGAGTCTGGACGGCAGTACGAACGACTTCGGTCTGGGCCCGGGCGTCGTGGACTTCGCCGGTGAGATGGGTCACCGTCGCGGTCAGTTCAGCGATTCTGGCCTCGTAAGACGACAGCGGTGGAATTCGCTTCGCAACGGCACGCAGCGCTCGAATACTTCGTACATTCATGCCCCTACTATGCCGTGCCGAACTCCCATTCGAGACATTTTCAGGCGGAGAGGCCGCCACCACGATCAGCCGGCGACGGTGAACCGTGCGGGCATGAAGACCTGCCCTTGCTCTCGGCCGGGATGCATCACTTCGAACGCATCGAGGTTCTCGCGCATAGCCAGCGTGGTTCCGTCGTGGTGCCTACGCAGTTGAACGCTCACTGGGTAGGTACCGTCGAGTAATGGGACACTATCGATGTCGATGTGGAGGGTTCCCTCCCCGGACAATGCAGGCAGTGGTGATCCTCCGACGTCAGAAGTAGTGGCAAACATCCGCTCACCCCGCTGATTACGTACTTCGAACGCCAATACGGCATCCTCGACCGTCTCGGAGCACTGGTAGTGCATGCTGACTCGGACGCTTTCCCCGCTGATGAGATAACGCCGGTCGCTCGGCCCCGAGTGAATGAATTCGACATCGGTGAACCGGATCGGCGAGTCGGAAATGATGGCGGCGGCGGCAGGAGTCACCTCGTGCATCGTGCCGTGGAGATGCTCCCGGAAGATCCGGATCGCTTCGCCGGGCTCGGTATTGGCAACCATGTCGCCGTGGTGCAGAACTACCGCCCGGCTGCAGATGCGGCGAACTAGATCGGCAGCGTGTGTGACGAACAGAATCGTGCGACCATCACGTTGGAAGTCTTCGACACGGTCGAGGCACTTCTGTTGGAAGACTTCGTCTCCGACGGCGAGAACTTCATCGACGAGCAAAATGTCAGGATCGACGTTGACGGCTACGGCAAAGCCGAGGCGTACGAACATCCCCGACGAGTAGTACTTCACCTGCTGATCGATAAAGGTATCAAGCTCCGCAAATGCTACGATTTCGTCGAATTTAGATTCGATCTCTCGTTTCGAAATACCGAGAAATGCTGCATTGATAAACACGTTCTCGCGGCCGGTGAGGTCGGGGTGGAAGCCCGCTCCGAGTTCGAGAAGCGACGCGACCCGACCGCGGACCTTCACTGTTCCGGTAGTCGGTTTAAGGATCCCAGCGACGCATTTGAGTAACGTCGACTTTCCCGACCCATTGTGTCCGAGAATGCCGACGGTCTCGCCTTCGGCAACGGTCAGGTCGAGGCGCTGAAGTGCCCAAAAGTCCTGGTGCTGATGGCCCGACCCTCCTTTGAAGAGGCGGTCCTTAAGTGATGATCGGCTCTGGGAAAGTCGGAACTTCTTGGAGATATCTTCGGCCACGATTGCGACCATTACATTACCTCCGCAAAATTTGCCTCAGCGCGATCGAAGATCTTGATGGCGCCAGCAAGGAGAATGATTGAAAAAATGAAGACGATGACTATGTTCCGGAAATACCACATCGAGGTGAGATCGGGGAGCAACTTCTTTGCCACAGTGGCTCCCGTTCCAGTGCCATCATCTATTTGAACGGTGGCTGCACCGTACACACCTCGCTGGACGGCCATGATCAAGGGCACGAGCGGATTGAGAAGATGGAGGTATCTGAAAATCCCGCTCTTCTCGAGCTTGTCGGCCATCAATTCAAAGGGGTAGACGATCGGCGTGAGCCAGAACCATGCGAGCAGTGCCAGGTCGAGTAGGTGGGTAGTATCGCGCGCATAGACGTTCATTGCGCTCAGCAGAATCGCGAGTGCACTGACTAGGACGATGCAGGTCACCGTGGCGGGAATGGTCAACCAGAGGTACCCCCAGTCGACATTGAATCGTGTAAAGAGCAGAACTGTCACCAGCACGCAGGCCGAGAGGAAAAGGTGAACCACTGCGGCCCCCACTGCGGCCAGTGGCAGGACCTCACGAGGGAAGTTCACTTTTCCGACAAGGTATGCGTTTCCTGTGACGGACTGGGTGCCGGTGCTCAGTCCGGTTCCGAAGAAGTTCCACAGCAGAAGGCCGCAGAGAATCCAGATGGGAAAGGAGCGAAAGCTCGCTCCGAGAATGCTGAAGACCACGGAGTAGATCGCCAAGAGGAAGAGCGGGTTCGCCATGGACCATGCAAATCCAAGCAGGGACTTCTGGTAGCGAACGTGCAACTCCTTGCGAACGAGTTGAAGGAGCAGTTCGCGATATCGCCAGATGTCGGTGAGATGTTGGCGAACCGAGCGTCGAGGGGCGACAATCCGCAGCTCCGCCTCGTGGATATCCGGTCTAGGCACCCTGGCAGGCTACAAGCCAGGATGACGCTCGAGCAGCCACCGCTTCCAGCGGGCGACCTCGTCTCGATCCCAGTTCGAGACAAGTGGGTCGGCGTGCGACCGATAGTAGCGGTCCTCGTCGGTGAGCGCGGTGGAGTCTGTGTACCAGGATAGATGTCGAGCGAGGTAGGGTGCGCCGGTCCGGAGGGCGAGATCGTCGCGATGGTGTCTCTGGGACCGGTACAGCGCAAACGTGGTGTCGATGGGAGCGTTGAACACCCCAGGCTCGCGCTCGCTGACCCAGAAGCGACGCTCCCACGCCACGACCTCGGAAGCCAACGCGTAGCTCGCCGGAAGGTCGTCGATTCGCAGGCCAAAGCCAACCTTGTGAACGTCTTGGTGACGATCGAGAAGTGCTTGGAAGAAACTGATCGCGTCGAGCGGACAGTGCTCGTCGGGCACCACGTCGGGGTCGGTGACGATGAACTCACGATGGCGGGCCAGTCGCTGGACGGATCCCGTCAGCCATGGGGCGCGGTGGCCCCAGTTACGAGTGGACGCGACCACCGTATGGTGGCTCTCGGCGAGGAACTCAACCAACGGGGGGAAGGTCGAGCAGTTGTCGATCAGGTAGATCTCGTCGATGTGCGCGGATTTCAGCCATTGCAACAACTGGAGCAGAGGGGACAACCGATCGCGCACGATGATGAAGACGGGAGGGTTATCAGCCACGGCGCACGATCCGGCGCGCGGCACTGCGCAACTGCTGACCGCTTCGCCACCATCGGGTGGCACGGATCGCGGCAAGCTCGCGATCGAGATTGCCGCACTGTCGTTTCCAGTCGTCAAGGGCGAACTCGGCCTCCACCCGATTGGTGACCTCATCCTCCATCACACGTTGTAGCTCGAGATATCTCTGGCGAAGATGTTCATAGTCGGTTGCGAGCTGCTCGAGTGATTGCACGAGTTGCTCGGGCGTTGGTGACGCCGACTCAACACCCATGGTTCTATGTACCGGAAGTTGGCTCGGCGAGAGCGGGGATCTCCGCGACAGATTGCGACGTTTTCGACGACATGAATGGTTTCTCCACGAGTCGGTAGTACACGATCGAGATCAGCAAGGTCAGAGGGACTACTCGAGCGGTGACCTCGATGAAGCGCCATTGCGGAGATTTCCCCTCAAGAAATGGATAGCCGTTCACCACGTAAATGATGGGCATATGCCAGAGGAAGACCGAGTACCCGATAGTGCCCAGCCATCGAAGAGGGCGAAGGCTGAGAAATCGATGGCTCCATGTTCGTGCCGAGAGAGAACCGACGATCATGAGGATGGTCCCGACGGCGGTGACGAGATGATCGGTGTAATAGGCCAGGTCAGGCCACCGGTTCGAACCGTTCAAGTAGAGGGCGGACGCGACGATGATGACACCGAGGACGGAGAGCGTGGCGCTGACATCATGGCGAGACAGGATCGTGCTGATGCGCGGAACCCGCCCGGCATTCATGAGCGTTGCGAGGTTGGCCGCCGCCATGCCAAGGACGAAGTCCATGATGAACGTTGGAAATTGATTTGCAAGCCAGGCGGGCCGTAGCTGATTTTCGGGAACGCCATACTTGCCGACTTGGCCGAGGGCGAAATCGATGGCGACCTGGAACGAATGCCGAGCAATCCAGAGATAGCCAATTGACACGAGCAAGGAGAGCGGGATGGACCATCTCCAGCGTCGGAACAGGCAGAGTCCGATCATGATCGGCAGCGCGAGGTAGAAAATCATCTCGATGGTCAGCGTCCACAGGGAACCAAGGACATTGAAACCATCGGATGTCAGGGGGAAGATCTGTTGGCTGAATGTCAGATGGGCAAGGATGCGCTCCAGCCCGGATTCTCCTGCTACCCGACCCCATGGGACAACGGTCGGTGTCAGCAGTACGAGCACGATCAGGAGTAGCCCGTAGTACGGAGGAATGATTCGGAGAAGACGGCGACGGAAGTAGTTGCTCAGCGAGACCTTTGGTCCACCCAGGGACTGTCGATGCCAGGGCAGCGCGAGTAAGAACCCGGAGAGCACGAAGAACATGTCGACTCCGAGCCCGGCGCCCTGGAAGTAGGCATGGAGCGGGACCGACCATCTGAGGATAGGGATTTCTGGGGACACGACCGGGGCGCCCGCGAGTCCCCAACAATGGTGGAAGAGAACGAATGCCACCGCGACAGCCCGAATGGTATCGAGGGGTGGGACATGTACTCGTCCAAGACGCTTGTCTTCGCCAGCCATACCTCAACGACCCCGACGCAGCAGTTTGGTCGCCAACCAACGGAAGGGCCCCGTCATCCGCCACCATTCCGACGTCTCGAGTTCGTGAACTCGCCGCAGCGCATTGTCGCGTTGATGGCATAGCTCAGTGTGCTCGGCGGCCAGCCGCCTCACGTGAAACTCGAGATCCTTGGTGCGGGCCGGAACCAGCCCGGAGGCATCGCGCGAGAACGCCAGATCAGAGATGATGCGGGCGCTTCCCGCAGGTAGCAGGAGCGGGAGCGCATCAAGCTTCTCGAGAACCATCTCGTGTGCGGCAGACCACAGTTGAGGGCGATGGTTGATCGACGACCCGAAGCTCTCCCATCGGCGATAGAGCGAAGTGGGCTCCGCGGTATCGTGAACGCCGAGCAACATGGCAGACCGGATGAAAAGGTCCCAGTCTTCGACGACCGGCAGACGGCTATCGAATCGAAGGCCGTGTCTCCGCAGGCCATCCACGGGAAGGGCGAACGAACAGATCGGGCTCTCATTGTGATGGAGGTGAACGATCAGGTCGAACACCGCAGAGTACGGCAGCTCCCACGGCCCGGAAGGCTCATAGTGCTTGCCTGTGCCGCCGGCGTGCTTCCATCGCTGATCCACGGTGAGGGACCGAACGATGTGCCCGGGGCGCCGTGTCGCTCCGTGTCGAAATGTCTGGACCCAGTGGCTCATCACCACATCGTCATCATCGAGGAATGCGAGGTAGACGCCGCGGGCTGCGTCAAGGGCCGAGTTCAACGGAACGGTTCGGCCGCCGTCAGAGACATGGACGATGCGCACCTGGGCCTGGAACCGATCGCTAAATCGTCGAAGCTCGGTCTCGACGGCGGCGACGGCGGCGTTGGACGCGCTGTGGACCATCAACAAGACCTCGAAGTCCGAGTCGGTTTGAGCTGCGAGGCACGTCAATGCCTCGTTGAGCAACTCGATCCGGTCGCCCCGGGTGCGCACCACAGCCGACAGAAATGGTCGAGGTGCACCAGGATCGGTTTGTTCGGCGGTGACACGAACACCGATCGCCCGGTAGTCACGAACGAAATGGCTGATTTGAGCATCGTCGGCCGCAGCGGTGCGAACGCCGGCAAGCAGGGCCCCGACCGGCGTCGCCCAATCGATGGCGGTCGGGATGGTGCCGAGCGTGGATCGGACATCGCGTCGAAGGTACTCGTGCCAACCCCACCGTTCGACGAGCGCCGTCAGCGACGCACCGGTGTGACGGGCGGAGGAGTGAGCGTTGTCGGCGCCCACAGAATGCGATCCGAGTCGTTCCAGGCACGAGACGTTCGGTTCCACAACAATCAGCGGCACAAGCCGTGCCCTCGGGTGTGATGAGATCTCGCCGAGCAAGGAGTTCGCCTCGTTGTCACACCCGAGGGCCCCGAAGGCGACGACAGCTCGGGCGTTGTCGAGGTCCGTGGTCGGTTTCCAGTCAATGCCAACGGTACTCAGGGCCGCGATGACCTCGGCCCGATGGGATCCGATCACCATTACAGGACCCTCCCCGGTCAACAGCGAGGCCACGACGTCGAGACAATGGCGGTCAAACACGGACATCAAGATCCTCAGAATCGGTGCGGAGCGTACGCCCCGTCGATGAAGTTGGCGACAGTCGGGTCGCCGATGAGCTCGGGCACCGTGCCGGCCACGACACGTTCTTTGAACTCTCGGACCGCGGCCCTCAGCGAGTCGTTCCCGTGAGCTTCGACCCATGTAATCGTCTCGGTCTCAAGATCCGGCCGGCCGTACCGTCGACACAGCATGAGCCGGGCAGACGCCCCCGACCGCTGTTCGAGTGCGGAGTACTCGACACCGCCGCTGGCGAGAATCTTCTTGTCGTGAAAGATCACCGCGCCTGGAACGTAGACCACTCGATATCCAGCGGAGCGAAGTCTCCATGAGAAGTCGACGTCGTCGCAGTACAGCGGGAAGTGGACCGCGTCGAACCCGTTGACCTCGGCAAATGCGCTGACTCGCAGCGCAACACAGCAGGTGCTCGACCAACTCGTGTCGCCTGTCTTTTGATCGAATGCCTTGGGATGCTCGAGCGGAACCTGCCGAGCCTCGGCCTCGCCCACGCGTGGGTCGTCGAGGGCCTCGAGCAGTCGAGTGAGGAGGTTGGGCGACGCGTACGTGTCGGGGTTGACCACGATCAGCACCTCTTCGTCGCCTCGAAGCGAGGCCAGCGTGTTGTGCCCACGTGCGGTCATCAAGTTCTCGTCGAAGAAGTGGTACTCCAAACGGGCGCGACCCACCAGGTGGTCCCGCATTGTGGAGAGGTCCGAATCGGTCAGACACGGTGTCGGTGAGCAATCGCCGACTCTCAGCGCGACGCCGCCGCTGATGCGGCCGGAGTCCTGACCCGAGCGAATCGCCGCCGCCATCGATTCGATGAACCTGAACACGTCAGCACGGGTGTTGCGATACAAGATCGTTTGGATCTGGAGCGTCGAGAGCATGTGGTCCGAAATACTATCTCGCGGCTCTCCAGCAATCCGGATGCCTCCTCGGTGGGTGGCCTGGAATCGAGATGTTGCTCAACGGCGAGCACCGAGGTGGCCAGAGTCGGCTGGCACATGGTATGCATGCCCGGTGGCTTCGATGAATCGTCGTCGAACCAGCCCTCCTCATCGGCTGCAGCAACTGTTGGCCCGATGAGCCCGGTGGATCACGTCGCACAAACCTCGAAGCAAGCACCCAGCCCCCGCGTGCTCGTCACAGGCGGCGCGGGGTTTCTCGGCCAGGCGCTGGCCGCCGCGTTGGCGGTTGATCACGACGTCATCGTGTTCGATGTCGCTCCGAGCTACCTGCGGCTGCCTCGGGTCTCGTCCGTTGTGGGGGATGTCCTCGACTTCGACGCTTTGCAGGAGGCGGCTCTCGGGTGCGATTCGATCTTTCATCTAGCGTCCGTGGTTGGTGTCTCTGAGTGTCAGAAGAACGAAGGGCGCGCCGATCGGGTGAACACCGAAGGGTCGAAAATTCTGGCTCGTGTCGTTCAGCAATCCCCAAGCGTCCGGCGGCTCGTGGCGCTGTCGTCGTCGGAGATATATGGCGATAGTGCTGGTCTGCCACTGACCGAGCAGACTCGTCCGGCGCCGTTGTCGGTGTACGGTCACTCGAAGCTACGGCTTGAGCAAACGGTGCGCTCGCTTGCGGTCGCAGGACAGCGTAACGTCGTTATCATTCGGCCGTTCAATGTGTATGGTCCTGGGCAGGGTCTGCGCTTCGTCGTTCCTGAGTTTTGTCGTGCCGCGCTCACGGGGGCTCCGATGTACGTGCATGGGTCAGGCCTTCAAACTCGCACCTTTACCTATCTCGGCGATGCGATTCAAGGAATCCTGAGTGCATATAGATTTTCTGCCCGCCGATTCAGCGACTCGCTCATCTATAATATTGCTGGCCGCGAGACGGTGACTATTCATCATCTCGCACGGCTCACCAGGGCGATGGCTGGGAGTGAAAGCCCGATAGTTTCAGCGGAGTTCGACGAGAGTTTCGTGGGTCGCGACCCTCGGCAGGAAGTATTAAGTCGCGTCGCCGACACAACGCTCGCCTCTCAGGATTTTGGATTCGCGGCCAAGGTCTCGCTGACTGCTGGCATCGCGCAGACGATCGATTGGCACCGTCATCATAGCGACAAGCCCGCCTAGGTTACTTGTGCGCGTAGGTGGTGCCGAGCGACCGCCGAAAAACGAAAGCGGAGGCGCGCAGGAATGGTCCGGCGGTGCCGGACTCGATCATCGTGGTGGCTTCGGCTATTTGCCGCTTCGTGTAGCAGTTCGGGCTATGAATCATGATGCGGGCAAAGAGCTCTTCATAGCGATCGAGCGCGTCCTCCATCTGAGAGCCGGGTCGGCGACGGTGGAGAAGCAGTGGTTCAGCGACGTGGGTGGCCTGCCAACCACTCGCCGTCGCTCGAATCCACAGATCCCAGTCATCGAAGCCGGAGACTGCGGGCCGATACCCGCCGACGGCGAGAAGCGAAGATCGTCTGATCATTGCGCAGTAGGCAAGCTGATTGAACACCCTGATCCGATCGAGGTCGAAGGGGTTCGTCGCGCAGACTCGGTTCACCGAGCCGAACTCCCGCCGATCAAAGTGCACGACATCCAGAGCGCTCGCGGCCGCGTCGGCGTCGTCGAAGACCTCAAGACATCGCTGCAACGCGGTCGGGGCGAGGAGATCGTCGGCGTCGAGCGGAACGACGAATTCGGCCGTGGTCATTGCGATCGCCACGTTTCGAGTCGATGCGAGCCCACCGTTGACGTCGTTGAGGTGGAGCCTCACTTGGCGCAGTGGTGCGACCGAATCCAACTCGGCGATCTCGGACCGCACGACGGCGACGGTGTTGTCGGAGCTGACGTCGTCCACCAGTATCAGTTCCCAGTTCGCCATTGTTTGGGCGGCCACGCTGCGGATTGTCTCGACGACGTACGGGGCAGAGTTGCAGCACGGGACGATCACGGCAACGCGCGGCCCCGCGGGCGGTTGCATGATCAGCCGCCTCGGCTGTAGAGCAGCGGGCACTTCGCGCATCCCGGCATCAGACCACAGCGGGCGATCGTCTCGCGTACCTTTCGAAATCGAGCTCCGTGCCACAGCGCCGCCAGGTCGCTCCGGTTCAGGTCTCCGACGACGGATTCGGGAAAGAACTTGCACGACACGACACGTCCATCTGGGAAGACGTCGAGTCGGCTGCCGATTGATGCGCATCGAGTGCGGTCTTGTGCGGGGGTGCCGCTTCCTCGAATGAAAGCATCCAACTCGTCGTCGTCGAGCCGCGGATTGAAGCGGACCTTTGTCTTCCAGGAATGGTCCTGAACCCGGCCAAGATCGCCCCGCAGATCCTCGAGCTTCGATGCATCCAACGCAAAGGAGTACGAGTGCCACGTTGGCATGCCTGAAGTATCGGTTAACGTGGTCCACGGCATATTCGTGGTGACATAGCGATCCATTGCGGCAGCGGCTTCGGGGGACAGGAACCACGGCAGGCTCACGAAGACCGTGTCGACGTCCTCGTTCTCCAACCAGGACACAAACTCGAAGATCTTCCCAACCATCGAGTCGCTGATGACGAAGTTGATCGTGAGTTCGCCCTCGAATTCGCCGTTTCGTCGTGCCATGATCACGTGCCGAACCCCTTCGATCGTTCGCCGAAACGAACCGGAACCGCGAAGTTCGTCGTGTGCTGATTCGAATCCGTCAATCGACACGACCAGCTCAACGTTCGCGGAGATCGGTTGTAACGACGGTAGCCGACGTTGGAGAAGAGTCCCGTTGGTACAAATGGACGTCCAACGGGCATCAGCCTCGAGTATGCCCATGAGCTCGTTCCAATGGCGATAGAGGAGCGGTTCACCGCCCCAGAGATAGACGTTCGACCGGTTGGCAGCCGTGGCGGCAAGAACCTTCTGGACAACCTCGATGGAAAGGTCATCGGTGCGTTCGGTTCCGGTGAGGTCATGGTGGTAGCCGTCTGCTCCCCACTGGTAGCAATGGTTGCACCGCAAATCGCAGCGATTGGTGAGCTTGAATGCGATCTCGTCGGGCAGCGGGCGAGTCGGTGCGGGAACCGTTGGCTGATCGTGACGGCTGGCCGCAAGAACTCCCGGGGCGATTCGACGGAGCTTCTCGAATGCAACCCGATCGACGGTCATTGCGCGTCCTCCAAACATTGATCGATCCGATGGATCGTTGTGGCCTCGTGCAGGTAGCTGTCGTGGTCGCCGGGTACTACGTGGACATCGAGGTTGCCCACCGCCAAACCGGCCCACTTGTCGGCGATGCCCGCCTCAAAATAGCTTTGGGTCAGGAGCAGCGTGACCGATGTCAGCGCCGGTCGCGGCTGATCGGCCAGAGCCACATTGAGATAGTTCCGTTCGGCCGACGCGCTCTGGCCCTCATGCGGCGCTCCGACAGAACGTAAGTCGCGGATCGCTCGACTGAGCCGGCTTGGGCGGAGCGAACTGCGGGTGAGCGGCTCGCCTGAAGTGTCCCGCTTGTCGACGAGGAGGTCGCGGCGTAGGCGCTTCCCGAAGCCGAAGTAGCCAGCGGCGTACAGACGGGGGGTCATCACCAGTTTGCGGTATCGGGCTGCTCCGGGCCCGGGGAACCAGCTGTCCAAGAGGAGGACGAGCCCGACCGGGTCACCGTCGCCCGCGAGCTGCCGGCCAATCTCCCAAGCGACCGACCCACCGACGCATTCCCCAGCGATCAAGTAGGGACCGGCGGGCTGCACCGATCGGATGTCGTCGAGATAGGCGGCCGCCATCTCAGGGACACTCCGATGCACCGCGGAACGTCCATCGAGCCCCGATGCGAGGTGGCCGAAGACGCAGATGTCACTACGGAGGTGAGACAAGGACCTGGCGTAGAGGGCCATTTCGGCCATTCCGCCGTGCCCGCCAGGAACTAGAAAGAGATTTCGTCCAGATCGGCCGGTCCGCAGCTCGACCAAGGTGGGCGGTAAGGCTCGCGCCGGCGACGAGGCGCCAGCTTGCAGCACAGCGGCGATTCCTGCGACGGTTGGGCACGCGAAGAAGCGTGAGAGTGGTAGTGGCCGACGATAACGCCCCTCCAGATGATGTACGAGTTCCAGCGCAGCGAGCGAATCGCCGCCGAGCGCAAAGAAGTCGTCGTCGGGTCCAATCGGATGCGACGTGCCCAGGACAGTGGATACGGCTGCTGCTACACCCAGCTCGACTCGTGTAGCGGGCCGGAGCGGCGCTCGATCCTCGATGTCGTCGGGGATCGGAAGCGCCGTACGGTCAATCTTGCCGGTGGGCCCCAGCGGAAGCGCCGCCATCGACACAACGGCTGATGGACGCAGGTACGTCGGCAGGTGTTTTCGCGCAAAGTCGCGGGTCGCCTGTGCAAGTTGGTCGGCATCGAGGTCGCTGCCAGCCGCAGGCGAGACGAACGCGACGAGATGCACCGGACGGTGATCGCGTTCGTCGAGGTGAGGTCGAGATCTAGAGGTGCGGGCAACGACTGCTACTGCTCCGATACTCCCGCAACGCCGGAGCGCCGACTCGGCCGCGGCTGGTTCGACCCGGAACCCGCGAATCTTGACCTGCGCGTCGTGGCGGCCCCGGAAGTGGAGCACACCAGCGTCGTCGACGTACCCACGGTCACCAGTGCGATATGCAATCTGGTGCTCGTTTTCACTGCCATGGTGGATCACGAACCGCTGAGCCGTGAGAGCGGGGTCTCCGAGATAGCCGGCCGCCAATCCATCTCCGCCCACACAGATCTCACCCTCCACTCCGGGAGGAACCAAGCGGCCTCGCAGGTCACGAACGTGCGCGGAGTTGTTGGCCATCGGTCGTCCGACCGCCACGGGGGTGCCCGCCGCGAGCACCGTGGCATCGACGGCGTAGGCCGTGGTGTAGGTCGCATTTTCGGTGGGTCCATACAGATTCACCAGCCGACATCTCGGAGCTGCGTCAAGGAATTGCCGAGCGGCGTCGAGGGGCATCACCTCGCCGCCGACGAGGAGCTGCTCCAGCGACGCGAGAACGTTGGGGTCAATACTGACGATGCGTTCGAAGAGGCTGGTGGTGAGGACCGCCATGGTGACGGCATGTCGACGGCACAACGCGGCGAGCGACGCCGGGGAGGGTGGACGCTCGTCGCAGATCACGAGGCGTCCGCCGTTGAGCAACGCGCCCCAGATCTCCAAATCCGAGACGTCGAAGGACAACGGTGCAATATGTAGCAGTGTCTGCTCGGGGCCGAACCTGGCGTAGTCGGCACCCAGCACGAGCCTCAGAATTCCGCGGTGGGTGGCGACCACACCCTTCGGTTCCCCCATCGAACCGGAGGTGAAGTGGACGGCGGCCGCTATCGCTGCGGGTGGGTTTGCAGATGTGATCGGGATTGGAGCGCTGGCCGCCACATCGAGGTCGGGGAGCGCATTCTGGCCGACGCCGACGACCACGAAACCGTCGATCGAAAGGGCGGTGTCATCGCAGATCACGACCGCGACCGCTGCTCGTTGCCAGATGTCGACGGCATGCTGGATCGGTTCGGACGGTTCGACAGGCACGTACACCGCTTCGAGTCGTAGCACCGCGAGCAGCCCGACGACTCGCCAATGTGATGGCCCGAGCCAGATGCCAACTCGATCTCCCGAATCGACTCCCTGCGCAACAAGCTGCTGGGCAAGTCCGAAGGCTAGACGATCGATTTCTGCATACGTCCACTCACCCCACTGGGTGACGACGGCGACGGCGTCCGGTCGGGAGGCGACCTGTTGGGCGAAGACCGCGGCGACCGTAGCGTCTCTCGGATACGTCGCCGCGTCGCCGAATCCTTGTCGCCACAGTCGGCCTGCCTCTTCAACGTCAAGGAGCGGGAGGTCATCGATGAGCTGGCAAGGGTCCAAGGTGGCCGCGATCACGAAACGCCGAAATCGCTCGACGAGCCGCTCGGCGAAACTCTGGGACAGACTCTCGGCGGCGTACACAAGACGAAACTCGATTTGCTCGCCATCGTCCATGCAATACAGCGACAAGTCGAACGCTGTATGGCCGCCATCGATGTTCCACGACTCGACGTTCAGGTCGACGAGACCCCAACCAAGGCGCGGAACGTTTTGGAGAGTGAAGGTGGTCGAGTACAGCGGTGGGGCACCGGTCTCGCGGGGAGGATTCGTGCTGGCAATGATCTTCTCGACGGGCAGCTCCTGATGAATGAACCCGGCGTTCGTCGTTGCCGCGACCCGCCCGACCAAATCTTCGACGGTCAGGTCGCCATCGAGCCTCACCCGCATCGGCAACATATTCATCAACGGGCCGATCACCCGTGCGAGCTCTCGACGCGGACGGTTGGCAAACGGGGTGCCAATGTTGATGTCTTCGGAACCCGTCAGTCGATGTAGGAGCGCAGCGAAACTCGCGAGGAGAACAGTGTTGAGCGTCGTGGCGGTCTCGTGAGCGAGTCGGCGTGCCGCCGAGGTGTCGGCGGCCGATAGCGCCGAGACCGCGGACCGCGCTTGGTCGCAGCTCGGCGTGCGCACCGCGGCTAGGTCGGTCGGGCCCCAGCGGAAGCCCCGCGGTCGATCCTTCGAGTTGAGTCCACCAGTACTCCTGCAGGGTTGCCAGGCGCTCGTCGGTGATCGCACGGTCGTGCCAGCGCACGAGGTCGGCGTACTGGACGGTCGGACCCGTGACGTCGCGTCCGGCGTATCGATCGCCGAGCTCAGCCATGAAAACCTCGTACGACCAGCCGTCGAAGGCAGCGTGGTGTACGGCAACCACCAGAATGTGGTCGAGTTCGGCGAGGCGGATCACTTCGCCGCGAATCATCGGGCCGGACTGGAAGTCGAACGGTCGTGCGGCGAAAGCGCGGAGGTATCGGGCGACGCTGTCGGGATCGGACGGCGGAACCGGTCCCAAGTCGATGAGCGGCAGGGCGACTCGCCGTGCGACTCCAGGGAAAAGGCGCAGGCCGTCGTCGGTCCATCTCAACGCGGCCCGAAGAATGTCGTGGTTGGCAACAACACCGCCAAACGCCCGCCGCAGCGCTGCTTCGTCAAGTTCGCCACGTATTCGGTGAGCGACTGTCAGATGCTGGGCCGTGCTGTTGGGTGCGAGTTGTTCGAAGCACCAGAAACCGTGCTGAGTGGCCGACGCCGGGATGGCTTCGTGGCGGGGTCCGATCTCGATCGGTGGCAGTCGCCGTTGGGTGATCAGAGCCTCCCGCACTGAGTCGAAGCGTTGTCGGGCTGCCGACGTCGATTCAGTCATCGCGCATCGGCGGAGTCGAACTGGTGTAGTAGCGGCAACAGGCGGTGCAGATCGGCAGCAGGCCGTTGCGAAGGAGTCCTCTCAGCCGTTGAAGCGGTTCACCCCGCCAGATGTCGAGCAAGAGTTGATCGTGAATGTTGCCGAGCGGGATGTCGTAAAAGGTGTGGCACGTGGTGACGTCGCCTCGGGCAGAGACCTCGGCCGCCGCCCAGGGGACGGCGCATCGCTCACGCCTGTCAGCCATCGACAGCCAATCGGCGGACAAGTATTTGCGCAGGTCAGTCGGATCAAGTGAGCGCGGCTGGCTGTAAAACTCGAGGCCTGCGTCGAGACAACTGGTCCGGACTCGGCCAATCTGACGGGCCAATTCGACGGTGTCGATTCCGGCAAACAAAGCCGGGTCTTGCACGTACGCCGCAGCACACGGTGTAGTCGTGACCCCGAAATGTTCCTGCGCGAGGGTGGAGTAGGAGTCATGTTGAGCCTGAGTTGCATAGCTCTGAAGCTCGATGCTGACGCAGCCGAGCATGCTGAGATCGATCTCGTGAAGGAAGAGTTGTTCGATGCCATTTGCGGTCTCGGGAGTGACCACATACGTCACCCCGAGCATCGGAAGTCGAGACCCAGCGCGTCGCTTCGCGGCGTCGATCGCTTGAATGCCGGCGAGTGCTTTGGCGAAGACGCCGCGGCCGCGCTGAGCATCGTTCGCCTCCGGTGGGCCATCGAGAGACACCCAGATTCGATGGGGGGCGGCCGCGACCAGTCGCTCGGCGGTCCCAACGAGGAGTGTGCCGTTGGTCGGGAACGCGACGGTGCTGCCGCCTTCGCGGGCGGCATCAAGGACCTGCCAGATGCCGTGGTAGAGGAGCGGCTCGCCGCCGAACAGTTCGACGTGAGGGCGAGCAGGCCGACATTCCGAGAGTCCGCGCAACACGACTTCTGTGTCGAGCTCTGCGACGGTACGACCGTGGTATGCGCCGTTGTCGCCCCACTCGTAGCACATCCGACACCGCAGGTTGCAACGTTCGAGGAGTTGAAACACGAGCCAACTGGGGTAGCTCCCAGAGGGCTTCGTGAGTCGGGTCACGAAGGACTTGGTGTCCGTAAGGTTGGTGCTCATCGGCCGATCCAGTGGGTGATGGGGTAGGCCGAGGGTCGGCCACGCTCGTCGAGGAGGCGCTCATGACACGCGGCCAATGGTTCGATGGCGAATCCCCCCGACCGCCACGCTTCGATGGTGAGGCCGAAACCTCGATCGCACCACAGCGTTCTATTGGCCGCTTCGGCCGCACCGAGTGGCGTGAGAAAGATGACTGGAGTCGCGCTGGACAATGAGTCGATCAGGGTGCCACCACCTGGTTTGGAGACGATGGCCATGGCGGTTCGAGCGACGGTATGGAGGGCGTGGGCCGGGCCCTCGATGGACGAAACAATGGATCCGTCGGGACGTGCCATCTGAAGAGGCGGGAGTTCGGCGGGAATTGTGTCGGCAGCGAGCGCCGGCAACCAGCCGTCAAGCGGGCGAAAATCCGTGTAGATCTGCAGCGCGCGTCGGTCATGTTCGAGCCCGGCGGAACCACTATGTCCAAGTCGTAGGCGAAGTCGGCGAGTTCCGCAGCTACATCCTGATACTCGCCGAGTGCCCATCCGCCGCCATGAGCGAGAATTCGTCTTTTGCGTTCAGCGAATGGGATTGGCAATTCGTCAGTCACCGAGATCTCGTTGTCGAGACATCCAGTCGCTCCATTCCAGAGCCAAATGTCGTGAACCTCGGCATGCGGTACCGTTCCCACCCCTCGAAATGAGGGGCTTTCGATGGCATCGATTCGACAGAAATCTACGTGAAGGATCGCCGAGGGAACCATCTCGTTGTATCGCCGAATTATCTCAACCCATTGGCCAGACCACACGATGAACTCCCGCCGACCCTCGGCCGCCCATCGGTCTAACTCGATCTGCAGCGCTGTCGACCGGAGTCGGGATCCGATCGACACCGTCATTCGCTGACTTATTGCCGCCATAGTGAGGCTGCTGCGGAAGCTGTCGATCGCCGAGAGGTGCCGATCTAAGTGATCAGAGGTGTAGTACGACTCGATCACCCGCACCTCGGCAGTTCGCCCGTGATGTAGCAGTGCACGTTGGTTGAGTACAGCCGGCACATACGTTCCTAGGCCAACGCCCGATGTCAAGATCGTGACCGGGCTCATAGTGCCGGTGGTAGGTCGTCGAGGAAGTCCGCAAAGGTACGCACCGACCGCAAGTGGTCGAACTCAAGTCGATCGAAATCGATGCTCACCGCAAGTCGCGCTTCTACCTCAAGCATGAACTGAAGGAGTTCCAGAGAATCGACTCCAATGTCGTTCACAATGTCAGCGTCGTCGCAGATATCGTTCGGATCAATTGTCCCAAATTTGACATCAGCAAGAATCGCTTTCAAGGCGGCCACTGTGGTACTCATTGTCCTACTTCTCTCGGAGGAACTCACGGCGAACGGCGAGCCCGATGCCCATCGTCGGCCTCTCGGGCTCGTATTGGTCGACAAATGAAATGCAGTGATAGCGGTCGTCGACACAGAGTTCCGCCCACGATTGCACAATGCCGGGGCGGCGCGGATTTGCCACGTCATGAACCGCGATCGCATTGGCGTGCCCATGGAGTTGCTCGAGCTCGCTGCGGCATTGTTCGAGCTCGTGGTGAGAATCGATGAATACCAAATCTACTGGTGAGATCGCGTTCAGAAGATGCTCGAATGCAGGAGAACAGGAATTTATCCAGGCGAATCTGGTTGTATCGTTAAGATCATGATAAGCCGCCGCAGATGGGCACGGAATGATGTCTACGCCAACCGCGATAGTCAGTGTGCTTACGGCTCTGAGATACTCTGCGGTGACCACGAAGGAGCCGCCGTGGCGAAGGCCGATCTCCAGGTACGAGCGAATTCCAAGGCCAGAGAGCGCGATCAGATACGGTGCAAATTGTATCGGCAGCTGCCAAACACGTAGGCCGCCGGCGAACTGATGGAGCGTTTCGGGAATCTCGTCGAGACCTTCATCGTTGAGCCCAAGCGCCTGCAGGATGTCGGTCAAGTGTTCCACGACCAGGAGCTCGTTGACGGGCCTGCTGCGCAAGAGGTCGATGCGTTGGAGATCGAGTAGCTCTGGATGCAGTCGCTTGAGGGTGGACCATCCGCGGAGCTGGGCCGCAAGGCTCGGTGTGGGACGGTCAGCCAATGTCAGACCTCCGCAGTTTGCCGTGCGACGTTCGGGGAAGTGATGGCCGCGATTCGATCGTCGCCGGAACCTTGTAGGACTCGAGTCGGCCGGTCAGCTCGCTCCTGCAGAGTGAGATCAACTGGACGATGTTCGGGGCGGCCGCCGCGGTAGGCACGATGACAAGGCGCAACGAGTGGCCGAGTAGCTCATCTGACTCGACGAGTACAGCGGCATCCGCGACGCCATCGATACTCTGTGCGACGCTCTCAATCTCGGCCGGAGCGACCTTGTGGCCCCGGACCTTGACAACGTCGTCGATCCGGCCAGTGAGATACACATAGCCCTCATCGTCGAGGTAGCCAAGATCACCGGTGAGCAGAACGAGCTCACCGGGAGTCGGCCCAGGTCGCAAGACGGCTGCGGTTTCGACTGGTCGTCCCCAGTAGCCCGTCATAACGGTTGCTCCACGCACAATCAGTTCGCCGATCTCGAAGTCATCGACGCGGTTGCCGCCCGGGTCAACGGCCCACATCTCGGTGTGGGGAATCGGGATGCCAACACTTCCCCGCTTGCGATCTAGCTCGGATGGTGGAACAAAGGTGCAGCGCTTGCATTCGGTGAGGCCATACATCGAAAACACTTCAGCGTTGACAAAAAGCCGACGGGCAATCTCGATATGATTCACCGACAACGTCGCAGCAGTGCTGGTGATAGTCCGGACAGTCGACAGATTCCCGAGGCGCCCGTTGTTGAGGCGGTCGAGCACCGACAACATCGTCGGTATGACAGGTAATATAGTAACTCGCTCCTGCTCGATTAACTTGCAGAACTGCCAAGGCATGTGAAATGAGCGTTCGAGAACGAGCGTCGCCTGATGGTGAACGCTCAGAACGAGTTGATACAGTCCATAGTCGAACGCGAGCGGGAGCGCGCACAGCACCACGTCGCTCGATTGCATCTGTAAGTATGTGCAGATTGAGTCCTTCGCCGCATTCATATTCCGATGTGTCAGCATCACCCCCTTGGGTGCGCCGGTACTGCCCGAGGTATAGATGATCGCAGCGAGATCGTCGTCGCAAGCTTCAGGAGCCGGGGAGCGGGCGACGGTACGGCACGCGGTGTCGAGCGGCATATCGATTGGAATCGTCGTGTGACCTCGGCGGGATTCATGGGTGGTTGCATTGAGAGCTGCTCCACCGTCACCCAGCAGCGAGACGGTAGGCGTGCAATCGGCCAGGATCGTCGCCACCCTGTCACTCGTGCTCGCGGGATCGATGACGACAGCTATTGCCCCAACGTCGAGAATTGCGAAGAACGCTGCGCACACCTCAACCGAGTTGGTTCCGCAAACGGCGACCCGATCACCCCGGCAGACTTTCGATGCGAGGAGCCGTTCACTGACGATGGCTGCGAGTCCAGCCAGTTCGCGGTAGGTGACACGCCTCGGCCCCGACACAATCGCTGCCTTGTTTGGGGCCGCCATCGCGGCGGCGTACAGCATGGTGCACACGCATGGCCCGTTCCGCGGTACGTGCGCTGGTGGCGCCGAGGCTGCATTCATGGTTCTATGCGCTCGCTATCGACTCGGTCAGGGCGGGGAGCCGGGCGTCGGCTGGTGGTGTCCTCGCTGACATGAATGGGTTCTCGACAAGGTGGTGTCGAGCGGAGGGACGTGGACTCGTCCAAGAATCGCGGCTTCGTCGGGCATTTGTCAACGAACCGAACGCAGCAGCTTGACAGCGGCCATTGCTTCGATGTGGGTCGACCCGTCGGTGCGCGTATTGCCTCGCAGGGACGTCTGGATCTGAAGCGTTGAGAGCATGTGACAGTTGACACTACCTTGCGGCCCTGGTTCGATAGGGCGCAACGTGTCGGTTGCACGCTCGGGCAGCGCCGGGCCCAGTTGAATGCCGAGCGCCCTGCTTGAGGTGACGGGCATCTACACTCGACTTCGGAGTGAACGAATGACGCCGAATGCCCTAGGAATCGAGTGGCCGCACGACATCGAGCGCCGAGCGATCCACGAGACGATCAAGGGTGCCGCTGACCTCACTGACGGGTCGGACGAGTTGCGTCGAGCGATCCGATCGCCACTGTCGCGTCTTGCGTTCTCTTCCCAGCGGAGCCAGATCCTCGCGCCGCTGGATCTCGGCCCGAGGCAGCGTGTCGTCTGCGTGGCG
This sequence comes from uncultured Actinomycetes bacterium, assembly GCA_963847945.1. Lineage (GTDB taxonomy): Bacteria > Actinomycetota > Acidimicrobiia > Acidimicrobiales > Ilumatobacteraceae > JANMJD01. The sequence continues at coordinate 76,915 of CAWKBX010000012.1, read as the reverse complement.
AGCGATTTTGGGGCGCTTGCCCGGGCTTTGGGGGAGCGTTGTCGGTCCGTTCTCGCCGTCGATCCCACACCACTGAGTGCGGCTGCGGCCGCCGACCGGTGTCGTGACTTGGACAACGTGACAGTCGTCTCCAACATCGAGGACTCGGTTGCCACCGAGATCGCCGCGTCCGAGCCGTTCGACCTGGTGTGCGTCGTTGCCGGTCGTGACGGGTTGCGTCGCGAATCCCCATGGTGGGATCCACTCGCCACGGCACTGGCGTGTGTCTCCCACCTGGCCGTGCACGGAACCTTGGCTATTGCGTTCTCAAATCAGGTGGGGCTGCGCGGTCTGCTCGGGTATGCCGATGAACGCGCAGAGGCCGCGTGGATCGGATTGGAAGCGATGCAGCGCAGTGGAGGTGCACCTGACCTCACCTACGCGCAGATCGATGATCGGTTGAAGAGTGCTGGCTTTGGCCTTCGAAGCTGGCAGGCCGTGTTTCCCGACCATCACTTCCCGACGCGGATGTTCCCGCAGTCGATGTACAAGAGTGCAGCAGGCCTGCACACGATCGATCGGTTCGTCCGCGACCCGGTCGTCGATCGGTTCGGATCACCACGCCTGGTTGCGAACAGCCGAGCGGCGCACGGCCTGATGTTGCGGTCTGGAGTCGGTTGGGAGGTAGCCAACTCATATCTGGTTGTCGCTCGCAAGGACGACTCCCACATCGAGTCGACGGATGAGGACCAGGCTTGGATCTTCAGCGGGGAGCGTCGACGCGCGTGGCGGCGAACGAGATCGTTGCGCCGCCGGGGTGCCGATTGGGAGCTCGGCCTTGTCGTGGGGCCGGTCCATACGCCAGGTGACGAACCCGTCGACGCCTGGTTGACGAATGGAACGGCGGCGACGGAGCAGGTGATCGATGGAGAGCCGCTCGACTTGCTGTTGGCCAAGGCGTTGAGTGCCGGTCAACTCGATCAGGCGGCCGATTTGCTCAGCTTCTGGCGGGCCCATCTTGAGCGGCAGGCGTTCTCGCCGCCAGCCGGGGTCAGCCATCCCTTTCTCCCAGTTGATTCGCAGCGAGCGCTCCCCGGGAACCTTCTCGACGCAAATCTGGACAACTTCGTTGTGTCCGGGTCACAGCTCTACTTCATCGACACGGAGATCGTCGCCCGCGGTGGTGTCGACTTCGAACTGGTGACCTCCCGAGCGTTGTACTCCTTCGCTGTTCGCGCCGTACTCGGAGGTTGGCAGCTGCCGATGCTGGCGCCAACGGTGGGGACCGTGGCTCAGCTTCTTGCTGATCTGGCTGGCATCGACGCTCGACCGTCCACCGCCGCGCTCGCGTCCGCGGAGGCTGCGTTGCAATTCATGGTCACGGGAGCCGACCCGGCGGAGACCCGGCAGGAGTTTGAGCAGTCGGAGACTGCCCAAGTGCCGAGAGCCCCTACGGCACCCGAATTGCGTGTCGAGTTGGAGCGGTCAGCCGGCGAAGTCTTGCGCCTCAGTCAAGATGTCGATGAACTTCGCTGCGACGCGGGGCGGCTCGAAGGAAGGGTCGTGGAGCTGTTCGACGCGAATACCTTGATGCACGCGGCAATCGAGGAGAGGGAGGCGGCCCTGCTGCAGGCCGCCGAATTCCAGCGTCAGCGCGAACACGACGTCGTTGAACTGGTCGAAGCGATCCGAACCCAGCAGTCGAACGAACGTGAGTTACGCGCCGCCCTTGATCACTCAACCCGTGATGTCATCGAGCTTCGTGATGCGCTGATTGCGGTGGAACAGCAACTCGAGACGAGCGACAGTCAGCATCGTGAACTGCGTAGTCGCGTCGCTGACTTGGAGGAGCAACTCGCGGTCCAGATCTCCGCCAACCAGGCGTTTCACGCCCGCCTCGACAACGAACGGTCGCTACCCAAGTTGACTCGAGTGGCCCGTGCAATTTCCGGCAAAGCGCTGGAGGCCGACAGCCCCGTGGGAGCGACCCTGCAGCCGCGTGAGCCATAGCCGATGAGGTGGGTGCAACTCCTGAACGCTCGGCGCCGCTCGGTGCTGATCAGCGCCGTTCTCCTGCTCGTTGGGGTTGCACTGCGATGGTGGATCCTGGAGACATGGTGGGGCTATCTGAACGCTGACGAAGCAGTGACCGGGCTCGGCGCTTTCGAGGCACTGCATGGCCGACTCGACGTCGTTATTCCAGGGAACGCTTACACCGCCAATCTTGAGAGCTACCTGTTTGCTCCGGTTGCGGCGGTCTTCGGCGGTCGAATCGTTGCGCTCAAGATCTTGCCGATCACGCTGTGGGCTCTGGCGAGTGTCGCGCTGTATCGCCTTGGTCGCCGGGTCATCGAGCCAGTGACCGCGGCAGTCGGGGCGTCGATGTTGTGGCTTGCTCCGGGCGCGCTCTTGATCATCTCGACGCGTTCTTACTTGGCATACGCCGGGGGAATGTTGATCGTCGCGATAGCCCTGACGGCGCTGATCAAGGCGATTGAACCGGACGGGGCAGGTGCCCGAACGGCCTTCTGGGCCGGACTCGTCTGTGGGCTCGGGGTGTATGTCCACCCGATGTACCTGGCGGTGATCACCCCCGCGGTGATCATGGTCGGCCTTCGTCGCCGGCGGCATTGGCGCACTTGGTGGCTGCCTGCCGCAACGGGCGCCCTGCTCCTCAATCTGCCCTGGCTGGCTTGGAACGTTCGGCACGGGTACCCATCCTTCAGAGGAGACGTCGCGGACAGCAGTCGGGGAACGTATCTCGTCCGTCTCGGTCGACTCTTCTCTGGAATGTTGACCCGAGATCTCGGGGTCTTGAATGAGCACGGAGACCGTTGGACGTTCGGGCCAATCGGAAGTATTGCCGCGCTCGTCCTTGTGCTCGCCATTGCGGGAGGCGGAGCGGTGCGGCTATGGCGGGCCAATCCCGGCGGACGTCTGCTGGCGGTGACTTGCGTGTCCGTCTGGCCGGCGATGGCCGCATTCTCGGCCCTGGGCTACGTCGAGGACGGTCGCTACGGAGTGGTGATGGCGGTGCCGTTCTTTGCCTGTCTCGGAGCGGGGATAGGCGGTTTCGCGGCCTGGATCCGTCGTGGCCGAGTTCGCCCAGGTACTGAGATCACATGGGTTGGCGGTGTCATCGTCGTCGGCATGTGGTTGATCGGCCTGGTCGTTCCGTCGATCGATCGCATGGTCGGACGAACGTGGGACGACCCCAACGGTGACTACTACTCGGTGTTGTACTCCGTTCAGGACGCGGGGATGAGGGCGATAGCCGGGAACTATTGGGCCGTTCTGCCGATTACCTATGTCAGCGACGGCGAGATGCCCAGTGCGGTGGTCGCCCCCGACCCGGTGCGCTATCCGGAGTATCAACGACGAGCCGAGCGGACCCCACCCTTGTTGGTGGCGTTTGTATTCTGGAGTTGGAACGAGAATCCGACGGTTCTCACGCTCCCACTGTCGTGCTATGAGCGTCAGATCCACGGCGGTCTCGTCGCGTACCTGCCTGATCCGACATGCCCACTTGGTTGAGCGCTCGACGAGCCGAGGGCGGAGCCCTGAGTTCCTGCGCACCTGTGCGACGTGTTGGCCATCGTCGGTGGCGGACGTTGTCAACGTTGCAGAGCAACCAGCGCGAGTAACCTGCCTCGGTGCTGGCTTTCGATCCGGATGTTGAGTTCGCCCAGAGGCTCGGCTATCGACCGGAGCTTGATGGTCTCCGGGCCTTTGCTGTCGTGGCAGTGGTGCTCGTTCACTACTTCCCTCACGAGAAGCTCTTACAGGGTGGTTTTCTCGGAGTTGATCTGTTCTTTGTACTCAGCGGATTCCTGATCACGCGCCTACTGCTGGAAAACTTTTGGACCGAAGACGACGGAATTCTCTCTTCGTTTTATGTGCGGCGATTGGCCCGGCTGCTTCCAGCCGTTGTCGTTCTCTGCGTGGTCATCGCGATTTACCGGGCCCTGGTTGACGACTCAGGGTCGGCGAAAACGTTGCCGTCGCGATCCTCGGTACCTTGCTATATGCGATGAACTGGATGAGAGCGTATGGCCACTCATCGTGGTTGAACCATGCGTGGTCGCTTTCTGTTGAAGAACAGTTCTACATGGTGTGGCCAATTCTGTTCGTCTGCCTCTTCCGACGCGGAGGATACAGGTGGGTGCGGACGGGCTCGATCGTCGTTCTGGCAGGGGCTACCGCGACTCCCGCGATTCGGTCCGCGATCGGTGAAGACGCGCTGGTCCTGTACAACTCGACGGATACCCACGGGGCGATCGCCCTGATGGGAGGATGTTGCTTGGCGGCAATCGCCCCGGTCGGGAGTTCGCTCAGGTCTCACTGGATAGGCGGGTTCTCCCGGATGGCCATTGTGCCGATCCTTGCCGCGTTCGGCTTTTTGCTGACGTCGACGATGTGGACGGATGCCCGCTACTACCCGCGGCGGATTTCTTGCTGTCACGCTCGGCTTCGCTCTCCTGATCTGTTGGGCACTTCAACCGTCACGGTGGAATGCGGTCTTGAGGCTGCCTGTCTTGGTGTGGGTGGGGCGACTGTCCTACGGCATCTATCTCTGGCACTATCCCCTCCTGGTGGTCATCGACAAGACGTCGCTCGGCCAGCGGTCAAGCCGCAATCTCCCGCTCGCGGTCGCCGCGCTGTCGACCGTCGTAGTGGCCGCCCTGTCCTACTACGCCGTCGAGAGTCCGATTCGGAACCGAGTTGCCTCGATGCGTCGCCGCCCGTCGTGAACCGGCCCTCGTATTGTCAGATGACGGGGAGGACGCCTTGGCCGTCGACGATGAGGTTGACGATGAGGTCGACGCTGGTGCTTGTGTAGATACAAACGTGGCGTTCGTGCGATTCGAGCCGAGGCTGCTGATCACGGTGTTCGCCACCGTCGGCCCGCCCGGAAGCCGAGGCTCAATGCGTTCGGCTGGGTGGATCCGCAGGCGAAATCGGTGATGCATGCATCGGCTCTGCCCGACGGCGGTGATATTGAATGCCTCGGCGGTGACCTCAGTCAGTGGGGATGCCTGCCCGGCCTCAGCCGATTGCCCGCACGCGCTCGGCAATTCAGGCCATCGCTACTCCGCCTGGGTCGGGGATGGCCGTGCTGCGCCTGATAGCCCGACGTTGGGTGCTGGACGACCACAGGGATCGGGCAGCTCGCTCCCCAAGGATCAGGTGCGCATCGGCCAATAGGGACGGCGGCCGGCGGGGAGATCGGAGCGCAAGGGATTGGCTTTGTCTCGTTCTGATAGAACGGGGTCGTCGACGCCCCAATCACCGGCGATGGCCGGGTCATCCCAGGCCACTCCCAGTTCGTCGGCCGGATTGTAGTAGCCATCGACAAGGTAGGTGATGGTCATGTCGGTCAGGGCCGCGAATCCGTGGGCGAGTCCGGGTGGAATGAACAGACCGTGATGGTTCTCGCCGGAGAGTTCGAGGCAGAGCGTGGCCCCATCGGTTGGGCCGCCCTCGCGCAAGTCATGCAGGACGACGCGCGCCGTTCCGAACGGCACGTACCAGTAGTCGGCCTGATGCATGTGATAGTGCAGACCGACGACAGCACCACGCTGGCGGTTGGCGCGGTTGCCCTGGATCATTTCGCGACCGTTCGGGAACCACTCGCGCCGATACGTCTCGATGAACATTCCCCGCTGGTCGCCATGGATGGCGGGCTCAACCAGGTAGACCCCGGCGATGACATCGCTTTCGGTAACTTTCATTTCACTCCACATCAATCGGACAATGGTCATCAATCGGACAATGGCCGCCGACCATCAGTCGTACGAGTCTGCCAGGTCCGACCACTGCGGCCATAGATGTTGGCGCGGCGCGATCTCTGTTGTCTCGGGCTGCCGCCGGGTGTCGCGGTCAGCGCGATACTGTCACCGACGGTATGACCATTCTCGTTACCGGCGGTGCCGGATACATCGGTTCTCACACGGTTCGGCAGCTTCGGGCCCGGGGCGATGATGTCGTGGTGTACGACTCGATGCGCACGGGCTTCCGCCAGGCGATCGGCGACACCGAGTTGGTGGTTGGCGACGTCACCGACGCCGCGCTTCTCGCCGAGACGTTCGCTCGTTACTCGATCACGTCGATCGTGCACTTCGCGGCGCGCAAGTCGGTCGGTGAGTCGATGAACGCCCCAGAGGTCTACTTTCAACGCAACGTCGGTGGCACGATGACCCTGGCCGATCAGGCCTGGCGAGCCGGAGTCAAGCACATCGTCTTCTCCTCGTCGTGCTCGGTATACGGCACCCCGGCGACGCTGCCGGTCGACGAGACGGCACCGCTGCAACCAGAGAGCCCATATGCCCAGTCGAAGCTGATCTGCGAGCAGATGTTGCAGTGGTTCGGTACGTGCCACGGACTGCGATCGGTCAGCTTGCGCTACTTCAACGCAGCTGGTGCTTCGCCAGTTGGCGATATCGGCGAGGACTGGAGCGACTGCCGAAAACCTGATCCCGTTGGTGATGAAGGCAACGCTCGGCCGTCGCCCACCGTTGGAGGTCTTCGGGACGGACTATCCGACGCCCGACGGAACCGCGATCCGTGACTACATCCATGTCGACGACTTGGCTGACGCTCATCTGCGGGCGCTTGACTACCTGGCAAACGGCGGCGAGAGCGTCGCGTTGAACCTCGGCACCGGCCAAGGATCGTCGGTGAAGGAAGTCATCGACGCGACGATCCGGCTGACGGGTCAAGATGTCCCGCGGTCCTATTCCCCTCGCCGTGGCGGCGACCCGGTCGCGGTCGTATTCCGACAACCGCCGGATCAGCGAGACGCTGAACTGGATACCGAAGTACGGCCTCGATGAGATCATCGAGTCGGCGTGGAAGTGGCACTCGAACCATCTCGATGGTTTCGGTGGCTGAGGCTTCGACGAGTTGAGCGTGCACCGGCTCGTCACCATTCCGGCAACTGAGCGGCCGGTGCTGTCGATCTTGATGGTGCTGTACCGCGGTGGTTCACTTGCGGTCGAAGCGCTTCGGTCGGTTTGCGAGCACACCGACGTCGCGTATGAGGTGATCGTCGTCGACAACGCGTCGCCCGATGCATCCGGTGCACTTGTCCGTATTGCCACCGCGGGGATCACGTTCATCGCCTCGCCCACGAACCTCGGGTTCGGCCCAGCGATGAACGCCGCCGCGGCCGAGGCCCGCGGCGAGTTCCTGTGCATCTTGAACCCCGATGTCGTGGTTACACCAGGCTGGGCGTCACCGTTGATCACGGCGTGCAACCGCCCTGGCATCGTGGGGGCGACGCCGTTGTTGGTCAATCCAGACGGTTCGGTGCAGGAGGCCGGAGGTGCGATCGACGGACTGGGACACAGTCACGCAATCGGCGTCGGCGAGTGGGAGTTGGGAGGCTCCGCAACGACTGGCCGGATCATCGAGTACTCGTCGGCCGCCGCGCTGGTCGTTCGGGCCGCAGCGTTCCATGCCGTCGGTGGCTTCGATCCTCGGTACCGCCTGGCCTACTTTGAGGACGCTGACCTGGCATTTTCGCTTTCGGCGGCGGGCGGGAACCTGTGGTTTGAACCAGCGAGCACCGTGATCCACCTACGTGGCGGCACCGCAGTTGGCCGAACCGCGCTCGATCTCGGGCACGAGAACCACGCCCGGTTCGTCGAGAAATGGGCAGCAGAACTTGCCGATCGCCCAACCGACATCTCCGACGAACGGAACCGGTTGGCGCTACGCGACTGGCGGGTCTAATCGCCGGAAGTCGTTGAGGCGAGCGCGTCAAGGCGTCGCTCGATTTGTTCAAGCCGCTCGGCCAGCGTGTCGACGATGGAACGCACATTGACCGCCAGGGCGCTGATCGCTTCGACATCGACCGTGGCCGCCGCCAGGCGAGCGTCCATCGCGGCCACCCGGGCGTTCAACTCTTCGAGGAGCGCGGTGCGATGCCCGATCTCGTCGAGGGTTGTCAACCGGTGATTGATCGAGGCCAGCAGTTCCTCGTTGGCTCGTCTGGACACGGTGTGCACGCTAGCGAGGTTGCGCCTCGACCCAGTCGATGATCCCCTTCGCCACGTCGCCGAATCCCCATGCGTCGGCCCGGCCAAGCGCATCGAGACGTGCAGCGTCGAAGCGTTCGTTATCGGTGAGCAGCGGGGCCAATGCGTCGATCAGCTGATCGTCTGTAGCGTCGGGGATGACCGTGAGCCCCAGGCTGGATCGACCCATCGTGGCCAGGTTGGTCACGGTGGGCAGCCCGAGCGCCACGAGATCGGTCACGGCTGCCGACATCTCGCCGTCGGTGCGCAGCGCGAGGCGCAGGCCGGCGCGGCACTCGCGGAGCCGAGCCCGCAGGTCGTCGTCCGACAGGTATCCGGTCACGACGATGTGATCGCTGAGCCCCGCTCGTTCAGCGGCGAGCTGCAACGCTTCGATCGAACCGTCGTTGGCCTTACCGATGAAGACCAGCCGCGCGTTGGTCGATGCGCGCAGCTGGCTCAGGAGGGTGACGGCCCGATCGATCCCCTTGGTCGTACTCAGCCACCCGAGGACTGCGACGTCTGGCCTGGTGTTCGTTGGGTAGCGGCGGTCGGCGGCGGGGAACGCGAGCGGCAGCGTCAACAGCGATCCGTCGAAGTCGATTGGCGCGTCACGGATAATCATCGCGGCAACCTCTGAGCTGACGATGACCGACTGCGCCGTGGCGACGGTTTCGCGGAGGAGACGCACGCCAAGTCGATGATAGGTAGCGATGTCGAGCATCGCCTCCCACCCGACCTTGCCGCGGATCTGCGTCACCATCTCTGGACCGGCCTCGGCGGCAATCAGCCGAGTGAGGTGCCGTTCACCCCACGGCTGGTTCTTCAGCAGGTGGGCGACGCCGACATGGAGTTCAGCGAGCTGGGCCTCATGAAACCACAGATGACCAGGTGCTCGATCGACAAGTTGCAACACCGACGTCAGGTGGAATGGGCTGTTGCCGATCGCGTAGATGACATGGTCGAAGTCGCTTGGGTCTATTCGTGCACCGAGAACTCCGGCCGGGAAACGTCGACCGTCGGTGCCGAGGGGTGCCTCGCCAGAGAACTTCTCGACGAAGCAGGTGACGTCGGCCAGCGCATCGAGGTGGGGGAGGAGCCGCTCGTTGTAGGCCCCGATCCCAGAGGGTGAGCCACCGAACGGTCCGACGAGAGCGATGTGTGGTTTCTGCGTCGTTCGCGATGTCGGCCGCGTCGGGACCGACAGCAAGGCCTCGACGGCTCGCTCAGCAACGGCGGTCCAGGTCCACCGTGCGGCGGCCCGTCGACCCGCCGTGTGGAGCTGGTCGCGGAACCGGTCGTCGGTGAGACCAGTGTGCAACGACCGGGCAATAGCCTGAACGTCGATCGGGTCGAATGTCGAGTCCGGGAAGTCGAGTACTTCGGGGACTGAGGTGCGATCGGACGTAATCGTCGGACACCCGCACGCGGCGGCCTCGGCGACGGGAAGGCCGAAGCCCTCGTTCAACGACGGAAAAGCCGACAGGCGCGCGGTGCGATAGAGCGCGATCAAGACCTCATCGTCGATGTCACCGGTGAACAACACCTCCTCATCGGCGCAACCCGCCGAGCGCGCAACATCACGCCAGTCCGCCGTCAGCTCTGGACTGAGTGCGCCGACAATCACGAGCTGGTGGGCCTGTCGCACCTCGATGGGGAGCAGCGCGAACCCGCGGATCAGCGCGTCGGCGTTCTTGCGGAGGTCGTTACCGGCGACGCAGACGACGAACGGTCGATGGAGTCCACCGACGGCCGCGTGTGCGATGCGCTCGTCGGTGAGCCGATCGGTTGCCGGGCTGAACGGTGCATCGACCCCGGTTCCGATCGTGGTGACTCGCCGAGGGTCGAGACGAAGCAAGTCAACCGCACTCGTAGCGGCGTGCGCCGAGATCGCCAATAGCCGGTCGCAGCTCCGCACAAGCACCGCTCGCAGGTCGTAGAAGCGACGCATCGGGTCGGTCGCCTGGTAGCGCTCAGGTTCGGCATATGGGATGGCGTCGTAGAGCGTCGCGGCCACGGCACAGCCGTCTCGAGAGACCGAGGCCGGGATGACCGGAGCGTTGACCGGCATTTCGAACAACGAACCGCTGTGGAAGACAACCGGGCCGCGATCTCGCAATTGCCGAATGATGCCACGGCTGGTGGGAACGAGCGGAAGGCCGATTTCGGTGGCTCGATCGGTGCTGACGTACTCGGGCGGGACGAGGAAAGTTGCGGCGACCTCAAGGTCGTTGATCGCTCGGCCGAGTCCGAGTGTGTAGCGGCCAATGCCTCGTCGAGCGTTTGAACCGAAGGCCGCGCGGAGATCGATCGCCAGGTGAGGTGCGGCGGCCTTAGGCATCCGTACCCGGTCGACCGGTCGCGACTTCGAGGCGGACGGAGGCGGAATCGAGTCGATCGGTGGCCGCGGCCAACATCCGTTCCATCGCGTGAACCGCCCCAATCGTGGTATCAGCATCGGTGCGCACCCGGTCGACGATGTCGATCAGCAATGGCAGACCGGACTCGCCGCCGTAGACGATGGTGTGGTTCAAGGACTGCAGCGTGTGGCGCTGGTCTTCCATCAATGATCGAAGCAAGGCGAGTTCGCGCTGGATCTCGTCGAGCCGGTCAGGGCATTGCAACTGGCGGACCAGGCGTTGAGGAACGACTCGCTTGAGCATCTGCTTCACATCGACGAGCGTAGACGTCGCAATCGGCGAACCCAGCGGACGGACCTCGCGAGGGATGCCGTACACTCCACCTCTCGTGAAGGTTGGGCAGCGTTGGAGCTCGCGAATCCCAGGGGCGGTGTGCTGATGTGGAACGGACAGACGCTTGCGGTAGTACTCCCGACCTACAACGAGGCGGGCAGCATCGCCCAATGCATCGGCGACTTCGAGGCGTTAGGCATCGTCGATGAGATCGTCGTCGTCAACAACAACGCTCACCCCGACACGACTCCGGCGGTAGCGACGACGTCTGCTCGCGAGGTCTACGAGACAACGCAGGGCTATGGCGCGGCGATCCGCCGGGGACTCGTCGAGACGTCGACATTCGACCTCGTGTGCATTTGCGAGCCCGACGGAACGTTCGATCCATCCGACATTCTGAAGCTGCTGCCGTTCCTGTCAGATGCCGATTTCGTGGTCGGGTCACGCACGGTGCAGACCTTCATATTCTCCGGCGCGAACATGGGTCCGTTCCTCCGGTGGGGGAACTGGGCGGTCGCCAAGCTGACCGAGGTGTTGTTCAACTCGTCGTATCTGTCCGACGTCGGGTGCACCTTCCGTGTAGCAACGCGAGGAGCGTTAGACCTGGTCAGTCCCGACTTCCGGAGCGACAAGTCGGCATTCGGTTTCGAGATGCTGCTCCACGTCGTCCGGCGCCGGATTCCACTCGTACAAGTCCCCGTGCGCTACATGCCGCGAGTCGGGGAAAGCTCGGTGACCGGCGATCTGGGCAAGACGATTTGCCTGGGCCTGGGCATGATCGCGATGTGTGTCCGGATGCGCCTCCGAGGAATCGACAAGGCTGCGACGACTCGGGTCGAGCACCGCTGAGCGGCTTCCGCCAACGGAGACGTCGGTACACTTCGCCGCCATGGCCGACGATGTCTCGAAGTACTTCTCGACTCGTCTGGCGTTCGATCCAGTGCGGGCGACGGTGTGGGGTCATGTCACCGCCTACCTGCAGCAGTGGATCCCCGCCGGTGCGTCGGTGCTCGACTTGGCGTGCGGCTACGGGGACTTCATCGCCAGCGTGAAGACGACCGGTCGACGAGTCGGCCTCGATCACAACCGGCAGCTCCCTGAGTTCCTTCCCGACGACGTCGAGTCGGTCGTCGGAGATGCGACCGACCTCTCCGGTTTTGCCGACGGAACATTTCAAGTCGTGTTTGCCAGCAACTTCCTCGAACATCTCGATCACGATGCGGTCGACAGGTGTCTGGCTGAGGTACATCGGGTGCTCAGCCCCGGCGGGCGAATCATCCTGGTGCAGCCGAACTTCCGGCTCGCTCCGAAGACCTATTTCGACGACTACACCCACCGCACGATCTTCACCGACCGCTCGCTGTCGGACTTACTCGTCGCCCGCGGATTCGAATTGGTCCACGTCGAACCCCGCTTCCTCCCGATGACCATGAAGTCGCGTTTGCGGGGCGGGAGTCGCCTGGTGCCGATCTATCTGCGGTTGCCGATTCGCCCGCTTGCCGGGCAGATGTTGCACATCGCTCAACGCCCGCGCTGACGCTGTCGTCCTACAACGGGCGGTCCTGTTTGTCTTTCTTGGCAGCCTTCTGGGCTCTCTTCCACTCGCGCACGACGCCGAGTGACTCGGGGTTGTGGATGTCGGCGACCGAGCGGGGGACGTCGTCGCCGAACCTTCCGGCGGCTTCGCGCCATCCGTCTGGCGCGACGCCCATCCGTTTGGCGAGGATGGCGACGAAGATCTTGGCCTTCTCGTCGCCGTAACCGGGCAGCGTTCGTAGCCGGTGGTAGACGTCGTCTCCGGTTTTCACGCCGTCCCACACGTGCTCGCCGGTACCGTCGAAGTCTCGGACCAGGACGGTGCACATCTCGTGGATGCGTCGGCCGAGTGAGGCGGGGAAGCGGTGGATCGCCGGCTTGACGCAGCACGCCGCCACGAACTCCTCGGGATCCATCGCCGCGATCCGGTCAGCGGAAAGGTGCCCGAGGCGCCCGAGCAGGGTCGCCGGGCCGGTGAAGGCCCATTCCATCGGCACCTGTTGATCGAGGAGCATGCCGATCAGCAGCGCAGTTCCGTCCCGATTGAGCAGCGCATCGGCGTCGGCATCGCCGGTGATGTACAGGTCTCCCGACAGGGTCATAGTCGCCAGAGTATCGAGTGCTCGACGTCGGCAACGCGCCGCCCCCGGGCTGGAAGTCACTACGCTGTCATTGTCCCGTCGACGTGCCTTGGAGAGTTCTGTGGTTGCTTGCCTCAGCGTCGTTATCCCCTGCTACAACGAGCGGGCCACGATCCACGAGGTCGTCGCCTCGGTGCTCAAGTCGCCCTACACGTCGGAAGTGGTCATCATTGATGACGGCTCAACCGACGGCACCCGCGACCTGCTGGCTGAGCTCGACGATCCCCGGGTGCGGGTGCTGCTGCAACCGCACAATCAGGGGAAGGGTGCAGCACTGCGCCGCGGGTTCGCGGCAGCGGAGGGACCGTACGTCATCGTGCAAGATGCCGATCTCGAGTACGACCCGGCCGAGTTCAACCTCTTGATGGAGCCGCTGCTCAGCGGGCAGGCCGATGTCGTCTACGGCTCACGCTTCCAGGGCGGTCGGCCACATCGGGTGCTCTACTACTGGCACTCGGTCGGCAACCGATTCCTCACCACGGCGTCGAACATGTTCACGAACCTCAATCTCACCGACATGGAGACCTGCTACAAGGCATTCCGCGTCGAGGTGCTGCGCAGTTTCGAGCTGCAGGAGAACCGTTTCGGCATCGAGCCCGAAATGACCGCCAAGGTCGCCGCCGGCCATTGGCGAGTGTTCGAGGTCGGCATCTCCTATAGCGGCCGCACCTACGCGGAGGGCAAGAAGATCGGCTGGCGCGACGGGGTGCAGGCGATGTTCTGCATCATCGCCTACTCCCCGAGCGGGCAGCGGCTCGGCGTTCGCCGCCTGCAGCCGCTCGTGCGTCGGCTCACCCGCGGCAAGGCGTAGTCCCAGCCACTACAAGGCGTAGCACCGGCACTACAGGTGGGGTTCCATCGACGATCGTCGGCGACCAACATTGCCGTGACGAGCGCGAGGCCGAGCATCATGAACAGGATCCCGGGAACGAGCCAACCCGGTCGATAGGTGAACCGGATGTCGTGGGTCCCGGCGGGAACCTCGACCCCGAGCAGAAAGCCATCGATTGCCTTGGTCGCGACCGGACGGTCGTCGACGGTCGCCTGCCAACCGGCGTCCCACTGGGCGCTGACGACCACGTCGCCGGGCTCGTCGACGGCGACGTGGGATTCGATGAGCGTAGGGGATGGGCGAACCGAGGCGACCGCGGTGTCGGGGGATCCGGGCCGACGAATGACGGTTTCGCCGATCCAGGCCGGGTTCTCGTAGACCTCGAATGCCGAATCGGCGATGACCGGGCCCCGCCAACCGATGAGCCGATCAGGGGCGGTGCCGACATCGGTCAGCACCCAGCGCACGCCGTACCGGGCGAATGCGGCTGGATCGAGCCGTTGAGGGAGCTGCGCCCGCATCGCCAGCTCGAAGTTGGGAACGGCCGTGAACGTACCGACCATCGCCATCCACCGGGTAGACACCTGTACGCCACCGTCGTAGCCATCGAGCGAGCGGATCCCGAACAGCGTGTTGGTGTTCGGGCGGAGCGCGGGGACGAGATACGGCGGCTCACCGAGCCGGTCGCCGGTCAGGGCGATCGACCAACCGGGCTGACCCTTGAGCCATTCGGTGGCATCGGAGGTGTAGTTGGTGAAGCTGGCCCGAGAGGCGATCTGCAAGCTGACGGCATGTCGACTGGCCGCGCCGAGTTCGAACGCCACGCCTCCGACGGCCACCACCGCCACCATTATGCGCAGCAAACGCCGCGGGGGCTCCTCGGAGGATCGCGACGTGCGCCGAACGATCAACAGGCTGACCAGCACCAACGCCAGGCCGACGAGCCAACCGGCCACCGCGATCGCATCGACCTCGATGCGGTCGGCGACGGCGAGCGCGGCGACAACCGCAGTCACCACGCCGACCCCAACGAGTGCGGCGCGACCTCGATCGAAGCGCACGAGCGCATCGACCCCGAACCCGGCCAAGACCGCCAGGGCCAGGTCGGCGACTGTGATCCAGCGAGCCGACACCCGCATCAGATCGAATCCGGGGAGGTGGTCGAAAGCGAGTTCGAAGAGCGCCGTTCTGGCCCCGGTGGCGAGGATCGCCGAGACGACGGCCAGGATCGACAGGCCGATGACCAGCGGTCGGCGCGGCCCGCGCCGCAGGTGGGTGGCGACACCGACGATGGCCAACGCCCCGATCGCCGCGCCGACGTAGCCAACGGTCTCGAACGCCCCGGCGTTGTATCCGGGGTCGATGTCGCGCACCGTTCCGAGGAGAACTCGGGCCATCAACCCGGGTTGGATCGACCGGTCGGGGAGCCGCAATGTCTCGAAGGACCGACCGCCGCCGATCGCGCTGGAACCGGTCGCCGCCCTGGTCGCCAGCAGTTGCAGCCCGCACAGGCAGCCAGCGGTGATGGCCGCCGCCGCGAGATGCCGCAGCCGCCTCCACGCTCTGGTTGAGACGACGACCGAGATGGTCCATGCCCCGGCCATCGTGCCGACGAGGTAGGTCATCTGCGGGTGACCGGCGAGCACAGTCCCCGTGATCACCATGGCGGCGGCGGCCGTCGCCCGCCACACCCTGGTCGACGTCATCACCACATGGACTGCCACCAGCACCGCCGGGGCCCAGGCGATGACCAGAATCTGTTCGAACTGAATCGACCGGGTGAGTACCGCACCGCATCCCACGCCGGCGAGCGCAGCGGTGAAGCCCGCCGGAGGTCGACAACCGAGCCGACGCATCAACGCCAGCAGCCCGACGGCGAGCAGCAGCAGGTGTCCGGCGACGAGCAGGCTCATCGCTCGATTCAGATTCATCCCGGCGACCAGCAGCTTGGGCAGATAGAGCGACCCGGTCTGCGTGTTGCCCAAGTGGGGGGCTCCGCCGAAGATCGTGTCGTTCCACAACGGAATGCGCCCGCGGGTCAGCTGATCGAGCGTGAACCGCAGGTTGGGCGCGCTATAGGCGACCGTATCGAACCCGATGACGTATCGATCGGGTCGGATGAAGACCCGAGCGAACCAGCCGGTCATCGCTACGACCGCCAGTTCCTCGATTCTCTTGGCCCGCCAGCCGTTGTCTCGCCAGGTCGCGGCGAGGCTCACACCAAGTAGGGGTGAACCCCGTCGGGGTTGACTCCATGACGGGCAATGGCCTGGGCGACGACTTCGGCCTTGACCTCGCCGGTCGCTACCAACCCCGACAACACGGCCACGACGATGCTCGGCGCGTCGACTTCGAAGAATTGGCGCAACGCCTCGCGGGTGTCGGAGCGCCCCATGCCGTCGGTCCCGAGCGGGATGAACATCTTGCCGGGCAGGAAGCGGGCGACCTGCTCAGGGACGATTTTCATGAAGTCGGTGACGGCGACAACCGGGCCGGAGGCATTCGGCGAGCAACTCGGTCACCCGCGGGGTGCGAGCCGGCGCTTCGGGATGCAGGCGATTCCACCGCTCGACCTCCAGGGCGTCTTCGCGCAGCGTCTTGTACGACGGTGCCGACCAGAGTTCGACGCCGACGCCATAGTCGCGAGCGAGAATCTCGGCGGCCTCGCGGGCGGCCAGGTGGGCAGAACCCGAGAACAGGATGGTTGCCCGTAGCGTGGGCCCGTCGGGGGCCGCGGCCCAACGGTAGAGGCCACCCATGATCTCGTCGCGGATGCCCTCACGCTCGGCCATCGCCGGCATTGGGGCGTTCTCGTTGTACAGCGTCAGGTAGTAGAAGACGTCTTCCGGGTTGGCGCCGTACATGCGCTCGAGGCCCCGCTGCACGATCACCGCGGTCTCGTAGGCGAACGCCGGGTCATAGGCCTGGCACGGCGGCACTGTCGAGGCGAGCACCAGCGAATGGCCGTCCTGGTGCTGCAGACCCTCGCCCATCAGCGTCGTCCGTCCAGCGGTGGCCCCGAGCAGGAAGCCCCGGGTGCGGGCGTCGGCGGCCTGCCAGATGAGGTCGCCGACCCGCTGGAAACCGAACATCGAATAGAACGTGTAGAACGGCACCATCGGCACGCCGCGATGGGCGTAGCTCGTACCGGCGGCGATGAACGAAGACATCGCTCCGGCCTCGGTGATGCCTTCCTCCAAGATCTGCCCGTCGACGGCCTCGGCGTACGAGAGCATCATGTTGGCGTCGATCGGCTGGTACTTCTGCCCCTGGGCGGCGTAGATCTTGAGTTCCTTGAACAGGGCGTCCATGCCGAACGTGCGGGCCTCGTCGGGGATGATCGGCACGATGCGCTCGCCGATCTGCGGATCGCGGGCCAGGTTGCGCAGCAGCCGGGTGAACGCCGTGGTCGTCGAGACGGGCTGGTTGCCCGAACCGGCCAAAATCTCGGTGAACGGACCGTCGCCGGGGAGGTCCATCGCCTTGCGGACCCGGGTCGTACGGGTCGGCACCGCACCGGCGAGGGCGCGGCGCCGCTCGACCATGTACTGGTATTCGACCGAATCGGCGGGCGGGCGGTAGTAGGGGGCGTCGTCGCCTTCGAGGGCCGACTCGGGAATCTCGTCTTGCAGATAGAGCCGGTCGCGCAACACCAACAGCTGGTCCTTGGTCATTTTCTTGATCTGGTGGGTGGCGTTGCGGGCCTCGATCTCGGGACCGAGCGTCCAACCCTTGACCGTCTTGGCGAGGATGACCGTGGGAGCGCCCGATCCGAGGTTGTCGACGGCGGCCTTGTAGGCGGCGTACAGCTTGCGATAGTCGTGACCGCCGCGGGGGAGCAGGATCAGTTCCTCGTCGGTGAGATGCTCGACCATCTTGCGCAACCGCGGGTCCGGTCCGAAGAACTCCTCACGGATCACCTGGCCGTCGGCGTGGGTGAGGCGCTGGAACTCACCGTCGACTGTGGTGTTCATCTTGTTGAGCAGGGCGCCGTCGTTGTCGCGGGCGAGCAGATCATCCCACTTCGAGCCCCAGATGACCTTGATCACATTCCAGCCGGCCCCGCGGAACACTGCTTCGAGTTCCTGGATGATCTTGCCGTTGCCGCGGACCGGTCCGTCGAGGCGCTGCAGGTTGCAGTTGACGACGAACACCAGGTTGTCGAGGTTTTCGCGCGACGCCATCGTCAGCGCACCGAGCGATTCGGGCTCGTCGCATTCGCCGTCGCCGAGGAACGCCCATACCCGAGACTGCGAGGTGTCGTCGATCTCGCGATTGAGCAGGTAGCGGTTGAATCGGGCCTGGTAGATGGCCGTAATCGGGCCGAGGCCCATCGAGACCGTCGGGAACTCCCAGAAGTTGGGCATCAGGCGCGGATGGGGGTAGCTCGACAACCCTTGACCGGGTCGGCCGATCTCGCGGCGGAAGTGATCGAGATCGTCGTCGGTGAGGCGACCTTCGAGGTAGGCGCGGGCGTAGATGCCGGGAGCGGCGTGCCCCTGGAACAGGATGTGGTCGCCGGCCTGGCCGTCTTCCTTGCCCCGGAAGAAGTGGTTGAAGCCGATCTCGTACAGGCTCGCCGAGCTGGCGAACGTGGCGAGATGGCCGCCGATTCCTTCGGCGTGCTTGTTGGCGTTGACGACCATCGCCGCTGCGTTCCAGCGGATGTAGGCGCGGATGCGGCGCTCAAGATGCTCGTCGCCAGGGAACCACGGCTCGCTCTCGCGGGGATCGTGTTCACATACGGAGTGGACACCGTCGCCGGGAAGCTCACCTGCGACTCACGGGCTCGCTCCAGCAGCTTGGAGAGCAGGAACCGGGCGCGGGTCTTGCCGTGGGTTTCGATCACTGCATCGAGGCTGTCGAGCCATTCGACGGTTTCTATCGGATCGGTGTCGGGCAGCTGATGGACGAATCCGTCAAAAATCATAGGACCCATTCTCTCACGGGTTTCCACCTATTCGGTTCGGACTCACCCCGATACCGTGGTGACGATGGCGACAGTGGTCTACACAGACGGTGCGTGTCAGGGGAACCCCGGACCGGGAGGTTGGGCGTGGGCGGTGTCACCCGCGGGCGAGCCCTGCGGGTCGGGCGGGGCGCGGCATTCGACCAACCAGCGTATGGAAGTGCAGGCCGTACTCGAAGCGTTACGGGTGATCGAGGGCCCGGTCGAGATCGTGTCGGACTCGACCTACGTGGTGAATTGCTTCCGCGACAACTGGTGGAAGGGCTGGCTGGCCCGCGGTTGGAAGAACTCCCAGAAGCAGCCGGTGGCCAATCGCGACCTCTGGGAACCGCTGATCGACCTCGTTCGGGGGCGCGGTGACGTGACGTTCACCTGGGTCAAGGGGCATTCGGGAAATCGGATGAACGACCTCGTCGATGCCCTCGCCGTCGTAGCGGCGAGGGGCCCGTTCGACCGGCCGGCACCGGTCGAGGCCCTCGACGACGAGGCCCCGGCCACCCTGTTCTGAACCGGCCGGGCGCTGCTTTCGCTCAGCCGCTGAGGAGTTCTCCGAGCGGCACGTTTCGCTCGACGACGATCGCCCGGTAGCCCCCGATGTCGATGGACTCCGACCCAACACCGATGGCCGCGAGGGCATCGAGCGCAGCCCGGCTGGTCTCGGCGTCGGGTTCGAACGGCATCCAGAACACGTATGCGACCCGAGCCGATTGCCGGACGAATGTGGTGTACGCCGGGTACCGATCGAACTCGGTTGGGGAGGCGACGATCTGGCGTTTCGACTCCCAGGTGATCTTGTAGGCGAGCCAGTAGCTCGAATAGACCGCGTCAATCCCTCGGCCGTGGAGTGTTGCGATCAGTGGTCCCGTGTCCTCGCTGGCCACATCGAGGTGCCTCATTTTCGTGAACCCGACGGTGGTGATGACCAGCATCACGGCGAGCATCGCGGCGGCCGATCGGCGGCGACTTACGGCGCCCGCGGCGACCGCTCCAATCGCCGGTGCCAGAAACGAGTAATAGCGACCGTTGCCGACGAACTGCGAGCTCGGACCTAGGGCGTGCAGAAGCGGGAAGGTGGCCAAGGTTCCCGTGAGAACCCACACCATTCGTCGGTGCCGAATCGTCCGGAGAAGCGCCCAGCCGACGACGACCACCGCGACCAACCCGAGGAACCAACGACCCGACTCGATGAGCCAACGCTCGGTGAACGGAACGCGCAGCCCCAGTGACATCGGGAATCCGTGAGTGAGCTGGGCACCCACGTGGTCGAGATAACCGTGCCCGTCGCCGGGAACGGGCGTCAATGATGCTCCTGACGACCGGAGATTGGCGACGATCCAGGGGAAGGCTCCGATCAAGCTGGCGATCAGAGCCAGCACGCCCTCCACTGGTGTGATCCGCACCCGACGGACCAGAATCACCAGACAGGGCACGGCGAAAAACAGGACTTGCGGTGAGGTCCACCATCCGACACCGGCGACAAGACCGATCGTCATCCACCACGCCGGGTGTCGACGCCCAGCCACGATTCGCCCAGTGAGCCAGGCGAGCGTCAGACCCAGAATGACCGTGGGTTGGTAGAAGAGCATTGGCCGAGTGCTGAACCAGACGAAGGCCGTTGGGTAGCACCAGACCACCGCTCCAGCGACCCAGGCTGACTCCCGACCAAGCCGGGCCCGGACCAGCGCCATTGTCAACGCGCAAATCGCCATCGATTCGATGATCGGTACCGCGACAAACATCCACCGGTCGCCAGGCAACATCTTGAACAAGGCGGCCATGCCCCAGGCCTCGACGGTGCCGCCGTAGTGCTGCGCCCAATAGAACGCACGCGGTTCGCCCTCGGCGATCCGGGCGGCGAGGAGTCCACCGATCGTCTCATCGGAATTGAGTCGACCGAGACGGCCGAACACGATCCACAGCCGGACCACGAACCCGTAGATCGCGGTCGCGCACACGACAGCGAGCAGAAGCCGTCGATCAAATCTCGAATTCGCCTGATCGCCCGCCAGTTCGGTGACAGAAGCTCCTGGCGACATCATCGCGGGTGCTCGGCCATGCTGTGTCTCACCGCCGGTGAGTGTAGTGAGCCCCTTGCACCGGCCGAGGTTGGCGATGGATCCGCCGCAACCTCAGCCGCCTCACCAATGAAGCGGGCGAGGGTCACACGCCGTAGGCCATCGGCAGGCTGGTGAAACCCCGCAGGTAGGGGTCGGGTTGCCATTGCTCGATGCCGTTGATCCGCAGGTTGTCGAGCCGCAACAGCCCGGCGATGGCCGCAGGGGCGACGATGCGGGCCAGCGGCGCCCCGATGCAGTGGTGGATCCCGTCGCCGAACCCGAGGTGTGTCGTGTCGACCCGGTGGATGTCGAAGCAGTCGGGATTTTCGAACGCCGAGGCATCGCGGTTGGCCGATCCGACGGCAGCGACCACTCGGGCCCCGGGTTGCAGCGCAACACC
Source organism: uncultured Actinomycetes bacterium (assembly GCA_963847945.1). Lineage (GTDB taxonomy): Bacteria > Actinomycetota > Acidimicrobiia > Acidimicrobiales > Ilumatobacteraceae > JANMJD01. Next base: position 55,790 of record CAWKBX010000012.1, on the reverse strand, counting down.
GCCGATGATCGTGGGCACGCCGACCTGCCGATCGAGCAGTTGGGCGGGTGCGTCGAATCGCAGCATCTCCTCGATCGCCCCGGTCAGGAGCGTGGGGTCGTGGCGAACCGCATCGGCCTGCTCGGGGTGGGCGAGCAGCGTGCGGATCCCGGTCGAGATGAGATAGGTCGTGGTCAGAAAACCGGCAATGATCATGTCGGACATGATCGATTGCACATCGCGACGATCGAGACCCTGGTCGATGTGTTCACAGACCCCGGCCAGCATCCCGCCGCCCGACTGGTGGGAGTTCTCGACGATCATGCCGTCGTAGTAGGTGCGTAGCGCCATCGCACACGTCGCTCCCATGCCGAGGACCGCGGCGGGTTGGGTGATGTTGTGCGACGTCGCCACGGCCTGCACCCAGTTGCTGAGCACCGTGAGATCGGTCACCGGCAGGCCGAGTACCTGGGCCAACACCATCGATGGCACCGGAAGGGCGAAGTCGTGGACCAACTCGATTCGCCGCGTCTGGGCCAACGCGGCCAGCGTCTGCTCGACGGCGTGCTCGGCCAGGGCACCGGCTTGAGCGATCGCCGCCGTGAAGCTCGGCTCGACGGCATCGCGGACCTCGGCGTGTCGGGGTGGGTCACTCGACAACAGCCCGGGAGGCAGGGCCCCGAGCGTGCCGAACACAGGGGGAGTCGGGCCGCTCGGCGGGGCACCCGGGCCGCTCGCCCGCTTGAGGAAAGTGTCGGTTTCCTCCAACACGCGGCGCACGTCGGCATTGGCGAACACCCAGGTCGCCGGGGGTACCTTGCCCGGGACCAGGCTCAGCGAGGCGACCGGCAGGTGCTCCCGAAACCAGGCGAACGTCGGATACGGCTCGGCGATGAACGCCGGACTGTTCGGGTCGAACGTCGCGGGGTCGATCGGGCCGACGACCGCGGGCGAGGTGCTGGTCATGATGGTTCCTTGTGATCCGTAGGGGTTGCCGGCGGGGCATCGGCGGGGCTTGGTGGACAGGGAGGCTGGTGCCGTTCGATACGGTCGACGATCCAATCGACCATGTCGGCCGACAGTTCGAGGTGCATCAGGTTGGTGTCGGCGCACACGTAGTCGTCGAAGGGTGATGCGCCGTGGCCGGGGGCCGGCACGGGGGCGTTCGGGGGGATGTCGAGGTCGAGGGCGCTGACCGTCGGCATCGACGAACTCGTCCCCAACGTCGTCGTGATCGGCCCGTCAGCACCAGCGGAGCTCGGCCCGTCCCCAGCCGCGGAGGTGGGGCCGACGATCGAGCGGATGACATCGAAGACCTGGGTGTTGAGCACGTTGAGAGCCCCAGGCACCGTCTCCCAACAGACGTCCGAGGAGACCACGAGCGAGTTGGGTCGAGCTGTCGGAGCGGCGAGCGAGGCACCCCGGGCGATCTCGACGGCGGTACCGACGGGCATCGGCGACAGGGTGACATCGGCGATCCCGGGGCACGACCAGCGAAACACCGGTTCGGTCGGCGGCGGGGCCGAGTTACCCCGTCCGTGCCCGCAGGCGACGGCGAGCTTGACCGGGCGCGCCGGGTAGCCGCCGACGGCCCGTAGGTCGCTGAGGAATGTCGTGCGTAGCGGATCGGGGGCGACCGAGCCGTCGGCCTCGATCAAGCCGATGAACTGGAGGTTTGCCGGCGTGCGGATCGTGGCGGCAAACCCGGCGTAGGCCGGCGAGAGTGCGGTGAAATGGTTGACCAACCACTGGCCGACCACGGTGGTGTATGCGCCTCGACCGTGGGGGGAGTCGATGCTGAGGTAGACGGCCGTGCCGTGCTCGACCCCTTCCGACTCCATCTGGGCCAGGGCGTAGCGCACGACGAGGCCACCCATACTCATGCCGCCGACCACCAGCGGGTCAGTAGTCCGCAATCGGGCCGCCGAGATCGCCTCGCGGATCACGTGGGTGTTGGATTGGATCAGGTCGGTGCCGCGGTCGAAGCTGATCGCGATGACGTCATGGCCGTTGGCCAGCAGGCGATCGAGCAGGCCGTGTTGGCCGAGCGTCTCGGCCAACCGTTGCGGCGATGACCGGCCGGGAAAGCCCTCGGCGATCAACACCGGGCGCGTCAACCGGTCGCCGGCACGGGCGCGGAACACATATGCCCGCCCGGGGTTGCCCGTGGCCGGGGTCAGGATCCACGTCTCGTCGGGCACCGGTGGCAAGGGGTCGTCGCTGATCGCGACCGCACAACGGGCGTAGCGCACGCCGCGGGACCCGACGGTGCATCGCACGGTCAAGCCGAGGTCGCCAACGTTCTGGGGTGCCTCGATATCGAGCGGCGATGCGGCGCTGATCGGCTGGAATCCGGTGCCCCAATCGACGGCGATGTCGGTGATCGACTCACCGTCGGCGTTGGTGACCAACAACGTCGGGTCGATGGTCAAGCGGAACTTTCGACCCCTGGTCGACGGGGTGGGGCGCAGCCATTGCGGGGCGAGCAGCACCGTGGCGATCGTGCACTCCGCCCGGCAGAGCGACTCGACCAATGTCACCGGGAGGTCGGCCGGGTGACCGGTCGGTGCGGCAGTCAGTACCGCGCCACGAGCATCGAGCGTCGGCCGGTCGTAGGCCACCGAGGCGATGGCCAGCGGAATCGGCTGCCCGGGGTGTGCGGCCGCGGCGAGGATCTTGGGCAGCGGGGTCAGGCGCCGGGCAAGATCGCCGCCCATCAAGCGCAGATAGATCGCCGTCCAGTCGTCGCCGGTCACGGCGGGGGTTGACGGCGACGCACCGTCGGGGAGATCGGTCGAGCCGAACCAGAGCAGCACGCCGCTCGCAACGGTTGTCGGGTCGGCCGTGGCGAGCAACCCGTCGAGCTGTGAACTCAGGGCATCGTTGACCGCGGGCATCGCCCTCACCCCCCGCCGGTGGCCAGCGTTCGTAGACCGCCGATCCCGGGCATGAACAGGTACAGGCTGCCGCGGGTGGTGACGAGTCGGGGGACGTCGTGGGCGGTGAGTACCCCGCGCGAGTCACCCGTCGGGATCGAGAACCGACCGCCGCCGTCGGGTTGCCAACCGATGATCGGATCGCGCGACCCTCGCAGCATCGGCGCCGAGATGTCCATGTTCGACCACACCTTCTGCAGGAACTCGAACTGCGCCGCCAGGTCGCCGCACATGAACGCGCCGAGCAGGCCGCGCTCGATGCCGTCGTCGGGAACCGCAGGGTCATACGTGAACTGCGGGCCATAGGGGACGCCACGGCGGATGATCCGCCGGTTGTGTTGAATGCCGATCACCGGTCCGCCGCGAGGGTTCATTCGCCGGATGTGGGCTCCGAACGGGCAACGCACGCCATCGGAATCGTCGAAGTTGGCGGGATGATCGATCGTTGCCGCATGATCGAACGCGTTGAGCTGATCATCGGTCAACGGCGCGAGATCGTCGTTCGGTGACACCGACAGCGGCACCCCATTACGCCACCGGCCGACCAGCTTGGCGGCGACGAGCTCGGGCTCCATGTCGAACCGGGACCCGGTGCGGCGGATGTATTCCTCAAAGACTCGCACGTCTTGGCGGAGGATGCGAAACGCCATGTAGGTGCCGTTATCGCCGAGTGCCGCCGGAATCGCCCCCAGATAGTTGCCCTGGAACGAGTTGCGAAAGCCGCGGCCGAGAAGGAAGTCGCCGGTCAACGCATTCGGCTGCAGATCGGGTCGCCGAAGCCCCGGACGCCCTTCCATCTGGGGCTGGGCGATGCCGTCGCGGTAGCCGAAGTGGACCACAGCACCCGGGAACGTGCTGCCGTCGCGGACGGTGATCTCGGTGGTCTCGCAGGCGGTGAAGACCTCTCGCAACCCGGCCGACACCGACTCGCGGGCCGGGTTCGTGGCCTCATCGGTGAACACCGAGATGACGAGATGCACGACGGGGTTCTGCGGGCCGCCGACGAGCCAATGCTCAGGTGCGCTGTCGCCGATGTCACCGATTCCGACCCCCGACCAGGGTGCGTTGGCGTCGTCGGCCGATGCCGTTGAACGCGCCGCCGACCCTTGCTGGAATGCCGCCGGAAAGGCCCGCAGGGCGACGTCGGCGACGCCGAGGGCCTGTAGCCCGGGAAAGGTGAGCGAGACGTTGACGCAGGCCGTCGGGTGCTCGTCCCACTCGGCGGCGGTTTCGATCGCCGGCACTGTCTCGGTGCCGTGCAGCAAGGTGTCGAGCAGCTGGCGGCCGCCGGCGACGGAGTTGATCGACACCAGGAAGTACCGGACGTCGCCGAGTCGGCGGTAGCCACGCAGGACGTTGCCCTGGATGTCGTCGAGATCGATCAGCGGGGCCATCAACCATTGCTCCCGGTGCCTGGGGCCGGCAACGCATGGTTGCCCGGCGACGGCTGGTGGTAAAGCGTGTTGCCTCGGATTCCCGAGAGCCGGAGCACTTCCAGCGTGGTGAGCTGCGGGTATGCCGATATCTCCTTCGCCGGCAGGTTGTGCTGCATGACGAACTCGGCGAACAGTTCGGGGTGTTCTTCGACGGGGAGTGGCGGCGCTCCAGCGATGTATTGCAAGATGTCGTTGAACAGGCCGGCCATCGAGCCGACGAAGTCCATCAGGTACGATTCGACGTCACCGTCGAACGAAGTGATCACCATCAGTTGCGAGAAGTCCGATGATGGAAGGAAGCGGGCGAAGTGGATGTTGCGCAGGCCGAGGACTCCCGCATGGAAGTCGTCGCGTCGTGCCTCCAACAACGCCTGCAGTGCCGGGAACTGCGCCCGCGATTTGAGCGGCAGCCACAGGTTGAGCGCGTTCTGTACCTGCGAGTTGATCGCGATCGACCGGCCGTCCCACGCTCCCGGGGCAACGCTGAACAGGTCGCGCGCGCCGGACGGGAGCGGTGGCGGTGCCACCTGGCCGTAGTGGTCGACAATGACGTCGACGGTCGAACGCATCGACATGAATCCCCCTATCTCCATCGCCGGACACCGCCGGTGATGTGGCGCACCGTAAGCCCTGCCGACGCGCAGGGCAAGGGTTGTGACATCAATCGCAATGGTGCTGCTCGATGAGCAGATTTGGGCGCGCGCTCGATCAATCGGCGATGTCATCACACCTGGCCCGGCGGCTCGAATCCGGGAACGTCGTTCCGGGCACGCGGCGCGTCGACGGGGCGGTGTTGTTGAGTGACATCGTCGGGTTCACCGCCCACGTGGAAGCGATGGCCGGCATCGGCCGACTCGGGCTTGAGGCGTTCAGCGTGTCGATGGCGAGCTATCTCGACCGTGTGATCCGGCTGGTGCATTCGTTCGGGGGTGATGTGCTCGACATCGCCGGCGACTCGCTGCTGTGCCTGTGGGAGTCGAATGGCGTCGAGGATGGAGCTCGTGAGGCGGTCGCCGCGGCGGCCGCGGCGGCCCTGGCGATTCAGACGGCAGTGCGCGACCACGGGCTGGTTCCGGGCCGGACGATCGAGACTCGCATGGGGGTATCGGTCGGGTCGCTGAACCTGACGGTGGCCGGGGGAGTCGACGGCCGGTGGGAACTCCTTGCCGAGGGTCCGGCGGTCAGCCAGGTCGATGCGGCCGAGCGACGCTGTCGTCCCGGAGCCGTGACGGTCAGCTCGGCGGTCGTGGCGATTCTTGGGAGCAACGCAGCGACGGTCCCGATGGCCGGAGATCTGTTCGAGTTGACTGACCTCGATGTGACTGACCTCGATGTGACTGACCTCGATGTGACTGACCTCGATCTTGCTCCGCCCACATCGGTCGGCACCCCGACGGTAGCCACCCCGACGGTCGCCACCGTGACGTCAGCGTCGGCGACCGGCGAGCGGCGATGGCCGATGGAGTTCCGCCGGCTGAGCGTCGCCATGGTCAGGGTGCCGGAGCTGTCGGGCGACTCGTTCGCCCTGGCCCATGACATCGTCGAACGGTTCCAGCGGATCGTTGCCGATCGAGAAGGGACCAGCTCGGTCGTCATCGATAACAAGGGCGTCCGCCTGTTGGCCACATTCGGGGCCCCGCCTCACGCTCATGAGGACGATCCGGCCCGGGCGGTCGACTCGGTGCGAGCGTTCGCCGCGGACGTCGAGGAGTTGGGCGTGTCGTGTGCGGCCGGCATCGCCACGGGACGCGCCCTGTACGGGTTGGCGGGCAATGAGATTCGCCAGGCCATCACGCTGGCCGGCGACGTGATCAACGTCGCCGCCCGGCTTTCGACGTCGGCGAACCGAACCGTGCTGTGCGATCAGGAAACGGCGGTCGGCGCCCAGTCGCGCTACGCCTTCACGGTGATGAACCCGATCATGGTCAAGGGGAAGGCCGCCCCGATCGCGGTGTTCGAACCGAGCGGCAAGGTCGAGGGTCGGCGTCGTCGGTCGGTGATCGTGCGCGGTCGTCGGGGCGAACTCGACCGTCTCGAAACCCTGCTCGACACTCCGGCGACCGACATCGTGTTGATCGGCGATGCCGGTCTCGGCAAGAGCACCTTGCTCGACGAGATCGTCAGCCGCGCCAGCCAACGCGGGCATCGTGTGCTGGTCGCCCGGGCCGATGCGATCGAGCGGACCACCCCATTTCTGGCCTGGTCAGGACCCATTCGCGAGATCCTTCATCGGACTTTCGGCACCACTGGGGTCGACCTCGTCGAACTCGTCGAGTTCGTTCGGTCGCGTCTGAGCGAGCCGATGGCCGTCCATGCTGCGGTGCTGGCCAATCTCATCGGGTCGTTGGTCGGCGGCGTCGCCGTCGGCGAACGGGTTGATCTGCCCGAGGAGGATCGCGCCCAGGTCTTGCCGAGACTGGTGGCCGAGTTCCTCGGTCCTCAGACCGCCGGACTCGTCGTCTTCGAGGACGCTCACTGGGCCGACTCGGCATCGATCGCCGTGCTGCGAGTGTGGCTCGAGTTGGCCGATCGACCGTCGATGTTGATCGCCACCCGACCGGATGGTCGACCGGTCCTCGGCGGAATCATCGGATCGGCGACGACGATCGATCTCGTACCTCTCGACGACGACGCGGTGCGCCAGATGATCAGCGACCGGCTGGCGACACCACGTATTCCCGAGGATCTGATGCGTTTCGTTCACCAACGCGTGGCGGGCCATCCGTACTTCTGCGAGCAGCTGCTGCAGAGCCTGGTCGAGAGCGGCACGATCACGGTCGTCGGCGAGGAAGTAGTGGTCGGTGACCTCGACGCCGCGTCGATTCCGTCGACGGTCGAAGGGGTGATCGTCAGTCGTTTCGACCGGCTCGGGGCCGCGGAGCAACGCGTGCTGAAGGCTGCCTCGGTCGTCGGTCGTCGCCACACGGTTGCCGCCGTCGGGACTTGTCTCGTCGAGACCGGCCGGGTTGACGACGGTCCGACCGATGTGGCAGCGGTCCTCGCCGGGATGAGCGAGGACGGGTTACTGGTCCAGGTCGACGACATCACATTTGCCTTTCAGCACGTGACGGCGCGTGACGTCGTCTACAACCTGATGCCCGACCGCCAGCGGCGCGAGATGCACCGATTGGTCGCCGCTCACCTCGAGGCGACCGGCGAAATGACGAGCCCGGCGTTGATCGGCCGTCATTGGCGCAGCGCCGGTGACTACGAGGCGGCGGTTGGCTATCTCGAGTTGGCGGCGGTCGACGCCCTCGGCGCCGGGAGTTTCTCCGAGACCCTCGCGCTGCTCGCCGAGGCCCGTGAGTTGCGCGACGAGCACGGCATTCAGCCCGACCACGAACGCCGTGCCAACCTGGCCCTGCAACACTCTCGCGCCGCCTACTACCTGGGCCTTTTCGCCGAGTCCCGCGTCGAACTCGAGTCGGTGATCGCGCTGCTCGATTCGCCGATGCCGGCCACCGACGAGGCCCATCGAGCCGAACACCAGGCCGCGGAGCGAGCCCGCGAGCAGCGTCGGCGGAACCGCGCATCGAGTGCCGACGACGATCGTGGACCCGAAGCGGTTGGCAAAGTGTTGTTCGACACCTACCGGTTCCTGGTCAAGGTGCTCTACCTCGTCGGCGAGACGGGTCTGCCGATCGTGACGGCCTCGCTGCGGGGGCTGGCGCTGGCCGATCGCCTTGGCCGCGACCTCGAGGGCGCGGCGATGCAGGCCCTCGTCAGCGGGGCGTATTCGGTGATCGGCGACGTCGAGCGGTTCGAGATGCACAGCGCCGAGGCGATCGCGGTTGCCGAGTCACCACGGGGCGCTGCGGTCGCCAACCACGTATGGAGGATGATCGCCGTGGGGCGGGCGGGGCTCGGTCAGTGGGCGGGGAGTCTGGACGCATCAGATCGAGCGCTCGCCGCCCTCGACCCCGAGGGCCAGAACCGTGACGCCGGTATCTGGCAGACCCGGGCCGCGGTCCATCTGTGTGCGGGTGACTTCGCCCGCGCCGATGAGGCGTGGGGGCGCACGGCGACGATCGCGGCGCGTGACCACAATATGCAACTGGCGCGCTGGTCGCGGCTCGATGAGGTGCAAACGCTCGTCGGCCGCGGGTTGATCGATGAAGCCGACCGGGCCTTGACGTCCACGATTGTCGATCTCGGGCCGCCATCGGAGCCGTTGGGAACCATCGAACAGCACTTCACGACGGCCATTGTGCGCAGCGCCCAAACCCATCATCTGCAGGCGGTGCGCTCGGCCCGCAGCGTCATCGGCATGGTCGAGGCGGCTCCGCCGAGCGGGTTCCACTGGGTTGAGTTCTGCTCCGGCGCGGTCGAGGCGATGGTCGCTGCCCTCCTCGCCCCCGACGACGTCGCCGGGCTCGATCGCGTCAATCTGCGGGGTGAGATCGGTCGGGCAATCGACCTGCTCGAAGGATTCTCGACCACGTTCCCCCACGTTGGTCCGCGGGTTCCGCTCGCTCGTGGCCTGCTCGCGGTGTCGCAAACACGCCGGGCGGACGCCGCGGAGTTGCTCGTTCAAGCCCACGACCAGGCGGTTCTCGGAGGTTACGAGTACGACGCGGCGCGATGCGTGGTGCTGTGCCGCATGTTCGGTGTCGACGCCCTGCACCACGCGCTCGCTCCGGTTCGGGCAACGATGGCGCGGCTGGGGGCGACGAGGTGGGTTGAGCGGATCGATGCACTGCCGGAGTCGGTGTAGCTCGTAGCCTCGGCGACGTGGCCCTTCAGCAGATCATTTCCCCCGTCGATGGCTCGGTGTATGCCGAACGGACGACCGCGTCCCCCGCCGAGATCGAGGCGGTCCTCGCCCGGGCCCAGGCCGCACAAGCGGGGTGGCGGGCGACGCCCCTGGCCGAACGGTCGGCGCTCGTCGAGAAGATGGTGCAGGCGATGCAGGCCAATGTCGACGCCATCTCGGCCGAGTTGGCCTGGCAGATGGGGCGGCCGATCAGCCACGCCCCGTTCGAGATCAACCGCGGGTTCCAGGAGCGGGCGCGCCACATGAACTCGATCGCCGCGTCGTCGCTGGCCGATGTCGCCGCCCCCGACAAGGACGGCTTCACCCGCTTCATCCGCAAGGACCCGGTGGGCACGGTGCTCGTCGTCGCTCCGTGGAACTACCCGTACCTCACCTCGGTGAACTCGATCGTCCCGGCGCTGCTGGCGGGCAACACGATCGTGCTCAAGCACGCCACCCAGACGCTGCTCTGCGCCGAGCGCTACGCCGAGGCAATGGCCGTCGCCGGCATGCCCGAAGGCGTCTTCCAACATGTCCACGCCACCCATACCGACGTTGCTCAGATGATCCGCGATCCGCGGGTCGGGTTCGTGGTGTTCACCGGATCGGTCGAGGGTGGGCACTCGATCCAGCGAACGGCGGGGGAGCGGTTCATCGGCACGGGCATGGAACTGGGGGAAAGGACCCGTCGTATGTGCGGGCCGACTGCGACCTGGCCTATGCGATCGGCGAGAACGTCGATGGGGCGTTCTTCAACGCCGGCCAGTCGTGCTGTTCGATCGAGCGGATCTATGTCGACGCCTCGGTGTACGACGACTTCGTCGATGGTTTCGTCGACTTGAGCAGGAAGTACGTACTTGGCAATCCGCTCGACGCATCGACCAACATCGGCCCGATGGTCTCGACCAAGGCGGCTTCGTTTGTCCGGGACCAAGTCGCTGAGGCGTTGGCGAAGGGCGCTCGGGCACTGGTCGATGAATCGGCTTTCGAAGCCGCCACCGCTGGAACCCCGTACTTCGGACCCACAGTGCTGGTCGACGTCGACCACTCGATGCGGGTGATGACCGAGGAATCGTTCGGCCCGGTGATCGGGATCATGAAGGTCAACTCCGACGCCGAGGCGGTTCGACTGATGAACGATTCCGACTTCGGGTTGACCGCCAGCATCTGGACGTCCGATGCCGACGCCGCGTTGGCGATCGGCGATCAGGTCGAGACCGGCACCTGGTACATGAACCGTTGCGACTACGTCGATCCGGCCCTCGTGTGGACCGGCGTGAAGGACACCGGCCGCGGCGTCGGCCTCTCGGTCCTTGGCTTCGACGCCTTCACCCGTCCCAAGTCGTTCCACCTCAAGACCTCGATCTGAGGCTCCGCCACCGTCCGGCGGTGATGCCAAACGCCGCCCGGCGATCTTGTGACCTACCTCTGTGACCTACCTCGGTCGTGATGCCGGGTCGAGCCGCAATGCGGTGACCTTGGACATCTCGACAAAATCCTTGTCGGCGCAGAGCAGCTCGGAGTCGGTTCGAATCGCGACGACGGCGATCATGCAATCGGTCAGGTTGCGTGGGGTCACGCCACTGCGCCGGCATTCGCGATACATGGTCGCCGCGCCTTCGAAGTCGGTGGCCGGTTGGACCGGTTCCCAGGTGAATCGGGTGAGCAGCCGTCGGAGGTCGAGGGCACGTGCGTCATTTCGCGCCCCGGCGAGCACTTCCATCAACACGGGTTCCGTGACCATGATGGATATCGAATCGGTGATCAACCCGGTCAGTCGAGCGTCAACGTCAGATCCGCTCGCTCTGTCGAACTCGACCCACGCTGAAGTATCGACCAGGATCATGGCCACTGGTCATTGATATCGAGGTCGATGGCGTTTGCCCCGCGCATGGCGAGCGCCTCATCGCGGGTCATCGGCATGCCGGCGAGGTGGTGAAGAGCGAGATCCACTGCCTCGGTCTTCGTCGAAACCCCGTATCGGCGCATCACCTCGCTCAGCGCGTCGTCGTCCAGTTCGATGTTGGTCCGGGTCCTCGACATACACCTATCGTACACGTTCCGATTGGCCAGCGGGGAACGGTTTGTGATGGTTGCGGTGTCCGATCCCGTGCAGTTGCACGGGATCCACCTCCTCGATGCGGCGGGCAGAGTCCGGGCTAGCCAGTCGGCCATGAGCGGTTGAACCTTTTCGACCGTTCTGGCGACGGTTTTCGGTGTCGGAGAAGTAAATTCCTTATAGCCCGCCATCGCGCGGTGTCCACGCCGCATGATTCTGACGGCCGAGTGATGAGCGGGCTCACATGAAGTATGTGTTCGATGCAGGAGCGCTGATCGCCATCGATCGAAACGATCCTCAGATGGCCCGAGCGCTCAAGCTGGCCGCCCGCCAGGGGTTGGAGATCACGACGGTTGCCCCCGTCGTTGGCCAAGCCTGGCGCGACGGAACCCGCCAGGCCAGGCTGGCGAGAACGTTGAAGCTCGTTCGAGTGCGTCCGGTGGGACTCGCCGAGTCGCAGGATGCGGGGGAGTTGCTGGCCCGGTCAGGGACGAGCGACATCGTCGACGCGTGCGTGGCGATGGTTGTCACACCTGGTGATCAGCTGTTTACCAGCGACGTGGGCGACATCAAGACGTTGCTCGATGCCCGCAGTATCAAGGCTGGCATCGTCGCAGTCTGATCGACCGGGGAGGGGAAGTTCAGCAGCTGCTACGACGAGCGGCGGCCGACTGCACCCCGCAAGCGCAGGTCGGCGATCTGGGCGGCGGTCAGCCCCAACTCGGTGAGGACGTCGTCGGTGTGCTCGTCGTGGCGTGGGGCGTGGCGACCGAGCCCGGCGGGGGTCGCTGAGTAGCTGACGGGCGGGAGCGGCTCGCGGACTCGTCCCAGCCAAGGGCGTTCGTGTTCGATGACCGAGCCGTTGTGGACGACCTGCGGGTCGAGGTGGACCTCGGCAACGGGGTTGACGATGGCGCAGGGCACGTCTTGGGCGTGGAGCGCCGCCGCTAACGCGGCGCTGTCCCATCCGGCGATCGCGGTGGACATCTCGGCACTCAAGGCGTCGGCGTTGGAGTTGCGGGCATCCAAACTCGCGAACCTGGGATCTTCCAACCAACTGGTGCCGAGGGCGCGGCACAGGGCGGGGAACTGGCGCTCGCTCGTCGCCATCAACGCGAGATGTCCGTCCTTGGTGGCTCTGACCAGGTAGCCATCCGCGACGTGCGGGGCGTGCGAGACGCGTTCGGAGTCGAGGAAGGTGTGCTGCATCATTCCGTCGGGCCACAGGAACGCCAGCGCCACGTCGAGCATCGAAAGCTGAACGTGCTGTCCGCCCGCGCCGCGCTCGCGGGCGAGTAACGCGGCGAGTACGGCCTGGGTGGCGTAGCCGGCGGTGGTCTTGTCGATCACGAAGTTGCGGATCAGCGACGGGCTGCCGGTGCCTTCGGTCTGCAGTGCGGCCATCCCCGATAGGGCCTGAATCACGTAGTCATAGCTCTTCTGGTCGACGTACGGGCCGGTCTCGCCGAAACCCGAAACGCTGACGTAGATCAGCCGCTCGTTGACCGTCCGTAATGCCGGCTCGTCGATCCCCAAGCGTGCCGCAACACCGGGCCGGAAGTTCTGGATGAACACATCAGCCCTGGTCACGAGCTGTTTCAACAGGTCGACGCCTTCGCTCTGCTGGAGGTCGAGGACCACCGAACGCTTGCCGCGATTGGTCCCGGCGAACACCGCGCTCGATGTCTTTGACCCGCGAACCGAGATACCGCATACGGTCGCCGACGACGGGGTTCTCGATCTTGATCACCTCGGCCCCCAGATCGGCGAGCTGCGACCCGGCGAGGGGTCCGGCGATCATCTGGCAGGCTTCGATGACGGTGAATCCGTCGAGCGGTCCGGGCATAGCCGCCGACCGTACCCCACGCTCGCCCGGGGGCTCGCTACGCCGTCCCCGGGGAGGGGTCGCTAGCCTCGCAGGCCATGGATATCAACGGCGCAAGCGCAATCGTCACGGGTGGAGCATCGGGAATCGGGGCGGCCGCCGCTCGTCAGTTGGCCGCCAAGGGGGCCAAGGTCGTCGTCGCCGATCTGCAAGAGGAGCAGGGCCGGGCTGTTGCCGACGAGATCGGCGGAGCGTTCTGCAAGGTCGATGTGACCAACACCGACGACATCATCAACGCCGTCGAGATGGCCAAGTCGATGGGGCCGCTGCGGGTGCTGGTCAACTCGGCCGGTATCGGCTGGCCGCAGCGAACGATTGGCAAGGACGGCACTTACGAGTCGGCCCACAACCTCGACATCTACAAGAAGGTCATCGCCATCAACCTGATCGGCACCTTCGACTGCATCCGGATCGCGGCGACGGCGATGAGCCAGACCGAGCCTCTCGACAGCGGCGAGCGTGGGGCGATCGTCAACATGGCCTCGGTTGCCGCGTTCGACGGCCAGATCGGCCAGGCGGCATACTCGTCGTCGAAGGGTGGCGTCGTCGGCATGACCCTGCCGGTCGCCCGTGACCTCGCCGCCGTCGGCGTGCGAGTCAACACGATCGCTCCTGGACTGATCGACACTCCGATTTACGGCGAGGGCCCGGGTGCCGACGCCTTCAAGGCCAACCTGCAAAAGGGCGTGCTCTTCCCCCAGCGCCTGGGCCGCCCCGAGGAACTCGCCTCGATGGTCGTTGAGTGCGTCACCAACAGCTACATGAATGGCGAGACGATCCGCGTCGACGGCGGCATCCGTATGCCTCCGAAGTGACGCCCGGGGCGCGCCACCCCACGCCAAAGTGGAGTGTGGTCGCGGCCGGCGGCGTCAGGCCAATGCGGCCTTGACGAGGGCCGCGACCTTCGAACCATCGGCGGCGCCCGAGGTGCGGTCACGGACGGCCTTGATGACCAGTCCCATTGCCTTGGGACCAGCGTTTCCAGCGGCCGCCGCGGCGGCGACTTCCTCGTTGACGATCATGGCGAGGTCGTCGTCGCTGAGCGCCGCCGGCAGGTAGGCCTCGAGTACGGCCAACTCGGCGCGCTCCTTGGCCGCCGATTCGACGCGCCCGGCATTCGCGTAGATGTCGGCGGCCTCGGCGCGCTTCTTGCCTTCGGCTTGGAGGACGGCCATCACTTGGTCATCGGTGAGCACCACGGCCTCGGTCCCGGCAACCTCGGCGTTCATCACGGCGGCGAGGGCCATCCGCAGCGTCGATGTCGTCAGCTCGTCACGGCGGCGCATCGAGGCGGTGAGGTCGTCTTGGAGGCGGGACTTGAGCGTCGTCATGGCTACAGCCTGGCGCGCCAGTGCGTCGATCGGACAGCCGATTTCCGGCCTGGCGGGAACAGGCCGCGCCACATGGTGGTTGAGCACGGCATGGCACGAGCTTTTTGGAATGGCAGCGTGATTGCCGAGAGCGATGACACGGTCATCGTCGAAGCCTGAGCGGCAGAATCAGCCTGCACGGCAGAAGCTGCCAGAGCGGCGGGTGAGTCCGCCGCAGATCGTGTCCGCCGCACGAGACTCCCGGTTACGTGGTGTAGTCGGCGTTGATTCTGATGTAGCCGTCGCTGAGGTCGCAGCCCCACACCGTTGCCGAACCCGCGTCGGTGCTGGCGTCGATACCGAGGCTGACGTGGATGAGGACGTCGGTGCCGCGCATGTAGTCGGCCAGTGCCTCCAGGCCGTCGACATCGACCCGAGCCGGGTAGACCTCTTGGGTGCCGAATCGGATGACGACGTTCGACTCGTCGATGTCGTATTCGTCGGAGCACTTGCCGACGGCCATCGCCACGCGGCCCCAGTTGGGATCGGCCCCGTGGACGGCGGTCTTGACGAGGGGGGAGTTGACGATCGACTTGGCTACTCGCTTGGCTTGCACCGCATCGTGGGCCCGATCGACCGTCACCTCGATGAGCTTGGTCGCCCCTTCGCCGTCGCGGGCGATCTCCTTGGTGAGGTGGAGGGCGACCTCGGCGAGGGCCGTTTCGAACGCGGTGACGTCCACCGGTCCGGCCGCCCCGTTGGCAAGAATGACGGCGGTATCTGACGTTGATGTGTCGGTGTCGACCGACACGCAGTTGAAGGTCTGATCGACCACCCGGCGAAACACCGCATCGAGCGTCGGTGCGTCGAGTTCGGCGTCGGTGAAGAACATGGCGATCATCGTGGCCATGTCGGGTTCGATCATGCCGACGCCCTTGGCCATCCCGACGATGCGACAGCCGGCGATGTCGGCGGTCGCGTACTTCGGGCGGGTGTCGGTGGTCATGATCCCGGTGGCGACGTCGGCGACCGACGACCCGGCAAACGGCCACTCGAGGGCTACCAAACCGGCTTCCACCCGGTCCATCAGGTACTGGCGGCCGATCACCCCGGTCGAGGCGATCAGGACCTCGCCGGGCGCGCAGCCCAGTGCGCCGGCGACTCCGGCGACCACCCGACGAGCGTTGGCGAGACCTTGGTCGCCAGTGGCGACGTTGGCATTCTTGGAGATCACGACCATCGCTCGGGCGGCCTGATCGGCGATGTTCTCGCGCGACACCACGACGCTCGGCCCGGCAAATCGACTCCTGGTGAACACCCCGGCGGCCGTGCATGGACGGTCGGACGCGACGACGACGAAGTCGCTCGTGGCATCTTTGATGCCGACGTTGGCGACGTGGGACCGGAATCCCTCAGGCAGATTCATATTGAGATGATGCCCGGCCGGCCTTGATGGCGACGAACGCGTTCCCCAAGCCGAGGAGTTCCTCGCGGGTGAGGTGGTCGAGGAGGTGCCGCCGAACGTGGGCGACATGGTCGGCGGCGGCGGCCGTGTGCTTGGCGACGCCGAGGTCGGTCAGTCGAGCGAGCGTCGCTCGGCGGTCATCGGGGCACCGTTCGCGAACCGCGTATCCCAACTTGACGAGGCCGTCGAGTCGTCGAGTGAGTCCGCTGGGGGACAGACGGAGCTTGCCGGCCAGGTCGCACATGCGCATCGCCTGTTCGGGTGCCTCTGACAGGAAGACGAAGACTTCGTAGTCGCCGCTGGTCAGGCCGTGTTCGTTCATCAGCTGACCATCGATGTCGGCGAGCACCGTGCCAACCGTCTCGATGAAGGTGCGCCAGGCGAACATCTCGTCATCATCAAGCCACTGTGGCTGTTCAAGGCGTGATGCGGTCACGGAACGCAGTGTATAACGATTGAGCGCGCAAATGTTGCGACCCGAAAGGAAGCAGGATGACGCAGGATCACGAGTACCCTCAGGCGGTGGTTGACTTGAACGCGTCGGTGAATGCCGTCGAGCGCGAGTCCGTCCCTGAAGGAGTTTTCCTATGAGTGTCCGTCGTCTCAACCATGCGGTGCTGTGGGTTCGCGATGCCACCCAATCCGCGGCGTTCTACACCGAGAACCTCGGATTCACCGTCAAGGTGAGCGCGATGGGTGGACGGGCCGTGTTCCTGCGGGCGGCTGGGTCGGCCAACGATCACGACCTGGGGCTGTTCTCGAAGGGCCCTGATGCTCCGGGCCCGTCATCGGCATCGACCGGGCTGTACCACCTGGCCTGGCAGGTCGACACGATCGAGGAGTTGGCTCGCATCCGTACGGTCTTGGCGCGGGTCGGCTCGCTGGCCGGCGAATCCGATCACGGGGTGAGCAAGAGCCTGTACGCCAAAGATCTCGATGGCATTGAGTTCGAGATCATGTGGGCCGTCCCTCCCGATGCGTGGCCCGCCGACGGAGGCGGGGTCGAACCGTTACGGCTCGACGCGGAAGTGGCCCGTTGGGCCGGGGTTGTGACCGTCTGATCCTGAGCAGGTCGTCGTTTCACTCGGGTTGTCGTTCAGTCAGGTCGTAGCGGTCAGGGCGGCGTGGATCGCCTCGGCGGCGCGTCGTCCCGAGTACAGCGCCCCTTGAATCGAACCGGTGTCGCGGTGATCGCCGCAGACGAACAGGCCGTTGCCGAGGGCGACGCGTCGTTTCGGGGAGAAAGGTGGCGACTGGTCAGGTTGACCGTGCTCGATGCGGTCGGTGCGCAGGTGTTCCCAGGCGTCGACCTGCGGCCCCCACCAGCCGCGCAACTGCCGCCGAACGTCGGCTGCTAGGTCGCCATCGACGACGCCCGGGGTGGCGCAGGCGATCAGGTGTCGACCGGCCGGGGCATACGAGGGCGCGACGTTGCTCATCAGCGCCACGTTGAGCGCAGGACCGGTACCGGCCCCGTCGAGCATCACCATTCGATGGCGGCTTGGTGCCATCGACGCGGCGAAGTAGACGCAGCCCACCGATCGCGACGCGACGGGGCGGGTGCCGATGAGTTGGTGGGCGACCGGCCCCTCGGTAGCGACCAACACCGCTCGGGCGGTCGTCACCGTGTCGCCGACGAGGTGAACCGTTGTTCCGTCAATGCCGGTGACCTCGGTATTCACCTGAACCGTGCCCGGGGCAAGATCATCGGCGATCTGCCGGGGAATCGCCCCCATCCCGGCCGCCGGCACGGCAGATGGCCCCTCGGACAGGCTACGGAAGATCATCTCGAACATCCGGCTCGACGTCGCCAGCGTCGGGTCAAGCTGGATGCCGGCGAAGAGCGGCCGAAAGAATCGTTCGATGATCGCGGCGGAGAATCCGGCCGAACGCAAGGCAGAAATCGTCGAGACGTCGGGACCGTACATCAGGCGGCCCGCCGATCCGGAGCGGACCCGGTGGCGCAACATGGCGACCCGCACCTTGTCGCCAAGCGTGCCGATCGGCGCGAACGCCGTCGCCAGCGCCTGACCGGGGGAGCGGAAGGGATCGGCCACCACGCTGGCCCTGCCCTTGTACCAGACCACCGCGCCCGGCTCGAACGAGGCAAGACGCAGCCGCCCGTAATCGAGCTGCCGTTGCGCCTCGGGATACGCGGTCAAGAGCACCTGGAATCCACGGTCGAGCGTGAAGCCGTCGATGACGTCGCTGCGGACTCGTCCGCCGATGTCGTCGGAGCGTTCGAGCACCTGTACCGATCGTCCGACGCGTTGCAGCTCCCGGGCGGCGGTCAGACCTGCTAGCCCGCCCCCGACGATTGCTACATCGAGTGGCTCCCGTGGCATCGTCATCTCGCTGCGGTCACTTCTTCAGCAGCGACCGCAGCGCGCCTTCAAGGGTCGGCTGGCGGAACTCGAATCCCGACGACAGCAGGCGGCTGGGCCGAACGTGTTGGCCGGTGAACAGCAGTGCTTCGGCGAGTTCTCCGCCGAGCAGCAGCTTGGGCGCGAACGGCGGAACGGTCATCAGCGACGGACGACGCAACACCTTCGCCAGCACCTTGGTGAAGTCGCGATTCGTGACGGCCCCCGGCGCGGTGAGATTGACCGCCCCGGCCACTTCGGCCGTCAACAAATGCTCGACGGCGCGTACGTGGTCGTCGATCGAGATCCAGCTTTGCCACTGGCGTCCGTTGCCGAACCGACCGCCGAGACCGAAGCGGAACAGCGGCAGCAGCTTGCGCAGGGCCCCACCGGCCGGGCTGAGCACCACGCCGGTGCGGAGATGGGCGACTCGGATACCGGCCGCCTCCGCTGGTTGCGTGGCCGCCTCCCACGCCTGGCAGACCTCGGCGAGGAACCCGGTGGATCCGCTCGACCATTCGTCGAGGACCTCGTCACCGCGGTCGCCATACCAGCCGACAGCCGAACCCGACAACAGCACCTTGGGCGGTGTTGCCATCGCGGCGAGCGACCGGGCCAACAGGTCGGTGGTCAACGTGCGGCTCTCCAAAATCTCTCTCCGGTAGTTGTCCGTCCACCGTTTGTCGCCGATCCCGGCTCCGGCGAGGTGGACGACAGCCTCGACCCCCTCAAGTCCGGCGGTGTCGATCGTCCCGGCTGGAGGATTCCAGGTGACCTCACCGGCACCTGCCCGGCGACGGACCAGCCGCACCACGTCGTGGCCGCAAACGCGCAGATGGCTCGTGAGGGCGGTGCCGATCAATCCGCTGGAACCGGAGATAAGGATCTTCATGACGTGATCATACGCGCGTATGAGACGAGTCGGGTGTCTATGTCGAATGATCTGTTTTGGATCAATACCTGCGCAACGCGATTGCTCATCGGACAAACTGCACGGAGTGAGTGCGGCCGGTGTCCGTTGACCGGCGGCCAGAATTGCGGAGGCCTCCCGTGGACGATCATCAGCAGCCCGAAATCCCGTGGAACGCGCCGACACCTGGCACCACCTGGCAGCCCGGATCGCCCGGGGCGGTCGAGCCGGTCACCGAGATTGCGTTGAAGCCACTGTCCTCCGAGCCGAAGCGCAAGGGACGTCGCATCGTGGCCATCGGCGCCGCGGCCGCGCTGGTTGCCGCGGGAGGATTCGCCATGGTGCAGGTTGCCGGAGGCGGGGCCGACGGGGGCGCGGCGACCCCGGTCGAAGCAGTACAGAAGCTCGTGGAGTCGATCAATGCCGAGGATGCCCTTGGGGCGATGGAGATGTTGCTGCCCGGTGAGCGCCGGACGTTCAAGCAACCAATGGTCGACATGGTCGCCGAGCTCAGTCGGCTGGAAATCCTCGATACGACCGCCAAGCTCGATGCCGTCGGCGGCGCAGACGTCGAAATCACCCTGGCCGCCGATCTCGAGACCACCGAAGCGGCGCCCGACATTGTCACGGTGCAGGCCGCCGGTAGCGCCTCGGCCAACGTCGATGCCTCGAAGATCCCCCTCGGAGCGTTCCTGATCGACAACGTCATGGACGGCGAACGGCCCGACGGGATCGAGAAGGCGAGCGGCGACTTCGGGGGCGACGCAGGCGACCCGATTCCGGTCACCGTGGTCAAGCGCGACGGCCGGTGGTATGTGAGCCTGTGGTACTCGGTCGCCGAGGCGGCTCGTCAACAGACCGACGCCACGCTGCCGACCCTTGAACAGGCGATCAAGCCCGTGGGGGCGGAGTCTCCCGAGAAGGCGCTCGAGGCAATGATCGAGGCGATCGCCTCGTTCGACATCGAGGCGGTCATCGCGGGGATGAACCCGAACGAGGCCGAGGTGCTGCAGCGCTACGCCCCGATCTTCCTCGCCGAAGGCCAGGACACCGTTGATGGTTTTGTCACGGACATGAGCGCCAAACTGACGGTCGACGGCCTGACCTACGAGGTCACCAAAGATGGCGAGAACGACGCGACCGTCGATGTCAAAACGCTGCAGCTCGCCGGCGAGGTCGATGGCGGCGAGGTGTCGATCGACTACGACGGCGACTGCTATTCCGTCGAGTTCACGGTGCCCGACAGCGAGCCCGAGTCGAGCAAGACCTGCAACTCCGAGACCAACGAGGAGCTGAGCAAGTCGGGGCTCGGGTTCCTCGCCCGGGCGACGCGCAACGCCGGAATCCGAGTGTCGAAGGTCGAAGGCAAGTGGTATGTCAGCCCGTTCGGCACCGTGACCCACTCGGTGGTCTCGGTGCTCAAGCAGCTCAAACGAGCTGATCTGCGCGACCTGACCGACAGCTTCGCCGATCTCGCCCAGGGCGCCAGCGACCAGCTCGGCGTGGACGTCCCAGGGCTGCCGGCACCCGACGAGACGTTCGATACCGTCGTGTTCCCCGACGACCCGACGTTCGACACGGTTCCGGCCGACACGTTCGACACGACCTTCGACACGTTCGACACGATCCCCACCGACACCTTCGACACGATCGGTGACTTCCCCTCCGACGATGCGGCCGAGGCGTGCTACGCCGAGTTCGAGTACGAGGCGGCGATCACCTGCTTCCAGTCCGGATTGACAGCCGGAGCGATCTCCGCCGAGGAGATCCCGGCGCAGCTCCGGTTTCCCGAATGTGGGCTCGGGGAGTCGTACTGGATGGGCTACTACCAGCTACCGGATGCCGACTTCATCGCAGTGATCTCGGCCGCCGCTCCCTGCTTTGCCGACAAGGTCACCAGCGGGGCGATGTTCGACTACGAGGTGCCGTTCGAAACGATCAAGCCGGAGTGCTTCAACGGCGTGAACCCATACGCCCTGGCGGATGCCGAGGCGGGTCAGGCCGCGTACGACGCCTACGCCGCCTGCGCGTCGGCCTGACGTACGACTGGCCGGAACGTCACCAGCGGCCTACGGGGCGATTGTCGTCAGGATGGAATCGAGCTGACTGTCGCCGAGTGCGCCGAGCACTTGGCTCCCCGCGCCCGACCCATCGACGAAGACCCACGCCGGTTGGGCAGGCACATCGAAGTGCCCGAAGACCATCGCCGGGTCGTCATTGATCTGCGGAAATGTCAGGCCGTGCTTGTCGATGAACTTCTGCATGCTCGCATCGTCGCCCTGCCAGGCCACCCCGACGAAGTTGACCTTGCCGGCCCAGCGCTTCGTTGCCTCCTCGACCGAGGGGGCTTCTTTGTTGCAAATGCTTCAACCAGGGGCCCAGAACCAGATGGCCAGCGGTTCGCCTGCATAGGCGGCGAAGTCGAACTCGCCACCGCCGACCAACGGGGCCCTGAGCTGCAGAATCGGCGGGACGACGACCGGGGCCTCGGCGGCCGCGGGGGTCGGTGCCGCCGTCGGGTCCGCGGCCGCGGCGGCCGAAGTTGCCGCCGGCTCGGTAGCCGGTGCCGTCACCGGCCCGGTTGCTACCGGGCTGCTGGTCGCGGCAGGCGCGGTGGCCTGTGACTCGGCGGCGGCTCCGATTGAGGTGCCGGCGGAACCCCCGCAGGCGACGGCGCCGACACCGATGATCACGGCCAGGAGCGCGGTTCGGGAGATTCGCTGCATAACGGCACGGTACCGGTTGGGTCCCGAACCGTTACACCCCTACCCTGAAAATCAATGAGCACCCGGCGACTGATCCTGACGGCGATGGTGTGCGGTCTGGTGATCCTGATGGCCGGCGGTGCCCAGCTGATTCGGCTGAGCCGCTCGCAGGATCGCGTCGAGGTGTTGAGCGAAGGGCAAGCGGCAATGGTCGGCGATGCCCAGGCCAAGGTGGTGTCGAGCCGCATCAGCGGGCAACAGGTCGAAGTTGCCGTCGAGGTCACCCCACCGGCCGCCGGAGTGGCCGCTGGGATGACCGCCGCCGAGCCGTGGTCGCTGCTCGTCGGCGGTGCCTTGGTCGCCCCCCAAACCGAGGCCGGGTCGTGTCGGGAACTACCGCTCGCCGGTGGTGCCTCGGGGCCGATCAGTTGCACGGTCGTCTTCGGCGCCGGCGAAGGAACCAAGACGCTCGCGTTCCGCTGGGGAAACACCCAACGGCAATGGCAGTTGGCGGTCTGATGATCGTTGCCTCGCTGCGAGGGTCCACCAGGGTGTGTGAGCGATGCCACCACGAGGGGGGAGGTGACGACGGGCCCAGGCCAGCTACGATCGCCAACGGTTCGGTGGGCTCCTGCGACTGCGGGCGCCCCCGGTCCGAGCGACTCAGCGTCGTTCGGTAAGGAAGTCGGAAATTTCGAACAGGTGAGGTGATTCCTACGGCCGAGCAATTTGATCTCGTGGTGATCGGTGGAGGCCCCGGTGGCTACGGCGCCGCGTTGTACGCGGCGTCGGCCGGGATGAACGTGGCCCTCGTCGAGAAGGAGTCGATGGGAGGCACCTGTCTCAACCGGGGCTGCATTCCGGCCAAGGCGTTCCTCGAGACGGCGGCCGTGCATCGTCACGTCGCTCACGCGGCAGACTTCGGTATCAACGCCGGTGCCCCGTCGGTCGACTTCGCCGTCACCCAGGCACGCAAGCAGAAAATCGTCGATGGCCTGGTCAAAGGCATCGGTGGACTCCTCAAGGGTCGCAAGGTTACGGTGTTCACCGGCGTCGGATCGCTCGGCGCGAACCGCACGGTCACCGTGCAGCACGCCGACGGCGCGAGCTCGCAGGCGTCGGGCGCCAACGTGATTCTCGCCGCCGGTTCCGTGCCGCGGATGATCCCTGGGTTCGACCGCGGTGGCCCGATCATGTCGAGCGACGAGGTGTTGATGCTCGACCACGTGCCGGCCCGCATCGCGGTGATTGGTGGCGGGGCGATCGGTTGCGAGTTCGCCTCGACATTCGCCGACCTGGGCGCCCAGGTGACGATTCTCGAAGGCCTGCCCAAGATTCTGCCGGGGCTCGACGCCGATGTCGCCAACGTCGTGGTGCGCAGCTTCAAGAAGAAGAACATCGACATCCGCACCGGGGTCAGCGTCACCGGTCACACTCCCAACGGAACGGGTGGCACCGCCGTCCATTTCGGTGAGGGTGATTCCCTCGAGGTCGATGCTGTCGTGGTCTCGGTCGGGCGTCGGCCGTTCGCCGATCAGCTCGGCCTGGCCGGCACCGCCGTCAAGGTCTCCGAGCGGGGCTTCGTCGAGGTCGACGAGTTCTGTCAGACCGCCGAGCCCGGCGTGTATGCCGTCGGCGATCTGATCAACACCCCGCAACTGGCCCACGTGGGCTACGCCGAGGCGATCCTGTCGGTGAAGCACATGCTCGACGAAGGTCCGATGCCGATCGCCTACGACCGGGTGCCATGGGCGATCTACTGCCATCCCGAGGTCGCCTTCTGCGGCCCTGGAGAGGAAGCGGCGATCGCCGCTGGTTACGACGTCGTCGTCGCCAAGCATCAGTTCCGGGGCAACAGCCGGGCGATGATCCTCGGTGAGATGGACGGCCTGGTCAAGATCATCGCCAAGAAGAACGCCGACGGCACCGCCGGGCAGGTGCTCGGGGTGCATATGGTCGGTCCATGGGTCACCGAGCAGCTCTCGGGTGGCTATCTGGCCGTCAACTGGGAGGCCACGGTGGCCGAGGTCGCCGAGTTCATCCAACCTCATCCGAGCCTCACCGAACTCTTCGGTGAAACCATGCTCTCGCTCACTGGAAGGAGCCTCAACGCCTGATGGCTGAGATCGTCATGCCCCAACTTGGTGAAACCGTCACCGAGGGAACCATCACCAAGTGGTTCAAGAAGGTCGGTGACACTGTCAAGGCCGATGAGGCGTTGTTCGAAGTGTCGACCGACAAGGTCGATACCGAGGTGCCGTCACCGGTGGCCGGCACGCTGACCGAGATCCGCGCCGAGGAAGGCGTCGTAGTCGCCGTTGGCCAGGTCATCGCCGTGGTCGGCGACGGCGTGGCCGCCCCGCCCCCCGCGCCGGTCGCGGCCGCCCCGGTCGCCGAAGCCCCGGTCGCCGTAGCCCCGGTCGCTCCTGCCCCGGTCGCTCCGGTCGCCGCTCCTGAGCCGCCTCCCGCTCCGCCAATGGCGGCTCCCGCGCCGCCCGCCTCGACGGCTCCGGCTCCGGCGACAGTGGATGCCTCGTCGATCTCCGACAATCGGTTGCTGTCGCCGGTCGTGCGTCGCCTGGTGGCCGAGAACGGCATCGATCCAGCTCAGCTCACCGGTACCGGCCCGGGTGGTCGAATCACTCGCGAGAACGTGCTCGACTTCCTCGATCAGCGCACGGCATCGGGCGGTGTCCCCGCCCCGATGGCGGCTCCCGCACCGGTTGCTGCAGCGGTCCCGGCTCCTCCGGTGATTGCTGCTCCGCTCGCCACTCAGCCGACCCCGCCCTCGCTACCGACCGCCGCCGCCCCGCCGGCCGCCGCCGCGGCACCGGCGGCCGGCACCTCGGCTGTCAAGCTGTCGAAGATCCGTTCGTTGACCGGCGATCACATGGTCATGTCGTTGGGCGTGGCGCCTCACGCGTTCAGTGTCGTCGAGGTCGACTTCGCCAACGTCGATACCGCCCGCGGTGCGGTCAAGGGGGCATGGAAGGCGGCCGAAGGGTTCAGCCTCACCTACCTTCCGTTCATCTGTCGGGCGGTGATCGACGCGCTCGCCGCGTTCCCGCATATGAACGCCAGCGTCGGCGACGGCGAGTTGCTCGTCCACGGCTTCGTCGACCTCGGCATCGCCGTCGACCTCGACTACCAGGGCTTGCTCGTTCCGGTGGTTCGCGCCGCCGAGTCGAAGCGCATGCGGGCAATCGCCCGCGAGATCAACGATCTGGCCGGGCGCGCTCGCAGCCGGAAGTTGTCGCCGCGTGAGATCCAAGGCGGCACGTTCACTATCTCGAACAATGGATCGGCCGGTTCGGTGCTGACGATGCCGATCATCAACCAGCCGCAGGTGGCGATCTTGTCAACCGACGCCATCGTCCGCAAGCCCGTCGTGGTCAACACCCCCGGTGGCGGCGAAGCGATCGCCATCCACCCGGTCGGAAATCTGGCGATGAGCTGGGACCATCGGGCGTTCGACGGGGCGTATGCCGCTGGCTTCCTCGTCAAAATCAAAGAGGTCCTCGAACAGCGCGACTGGACTGCCGAACTGTGACCGCCGTGCCCGACCAGATGCATACTCGCTGGTTGGGCACTGTGGCGTACGGCGAAGCCCTCTCGCTGCAAGAGGGTCTGTTCACGCACGGCACCGGCAGCCATCTGCTGCTGCTGGAACACCCGCACGTGTTCACCCATGGGGCGCGTGCCGAACTCGACAAGAACCTGCTGGTTGACCCCGCGTCGGTGGGGGCCGATTTGGTTGGCGTCAACCGCGGTGGCGACCTGACCTACCACGGTCCCGGTCAACTTGTGGGCTACCCGATCCTCGCTCTCGATCGATCGACCAGGCCCAAGCACCATGTCTGTGCCGTCGAGGGGCTGGTGATCGACGTGTTGACCGAGCTGGGTCTGGCCGATGTCGGACGATTGCCCGACTACCCGGGCGTCTGGGTCGAGCCGAACGGGCCGAACCCGCGCAAGATCTGCGCCATCGGAGTACGCGTTGGGCGAGGCCGCACGATGCACGGCTTCGCCCTCAACGTGACCACCGACCTGCGATTCATGCGGGAGTACATCGTGCCGTGCGGCATCGGCGACAAGCCGGTCACCTCGCTGGCCGAAGAAGGCATCATCGTGTCGATGGAGCAGGTCGTCGACGTTGTCGCCCGCCTCGCCGCCCAACGATGGGGTGGTGGGGACGCCGACCGGCAGGACGTCGCCTGGAAGCATCGCCCCGACGATCTGTCGCGATTCTCCCGCGGCGAAGGCCCGGGTGATCCGGTGCGGTCGGGGCGAGATCATCAGGTTGCTGCCGAGCCGGTCCGCCTGCTCGGTCGCCTGGCCCAAGCCGGCGTCGGAACCGGTCGGCCGATCGCCGAACGCAAGCCCGAGTGGCTACGGCCCAAGGTCGTCCACGGCCCCGAGGTGCTCGCCTTGAAGCGCACGGTGCGCGAGTTGGGCCTGGTCACCGTGTGCGAGGAGGCCGGCTGTCCCAACCTGTCGGAGTGCTGGGCCGACGGTACCGCCACGTTCATGATCCTCGGGGAGCGCTGCACCCGAGCCTGTGGTTTCTGCCTCATCGACACCCGCCTGCCGTTGGCTCCCGATACCGATGAACCGACACGCGTCGCCCAGGCCGTCGCCCAGATGGGCCTCGCGCATGCCGTGGTCACGATGGTCGCCCGTGACGATCTGGCCGACTCCGGGGCCGGGGCGGTGGCCGCCACGATCGAGGCCATCCGCCGGAAGAACCCGACGACAGCGATCGAAGTGCTCGTCTCAGACCTGCGCGGCGACCCTGGGGCGATCGACACGGTCATCGCCGCTCGGCCCGAGGTGTTCAACCACAACCTGGAAACCGTGGCTCGACTGCAGCGTGCTGTGCGTCCGTCGGCCGGCTACGCCCGCAGCCTGGGGGTGATCGCCCGAGCAAAGGCCGCCGGGTTGACGACCAAGAGCGGCCTGATCGTCGGGATGGGCGAGACCGACACCGAAGTGTTCGGCGCGCTCGCCGACCTCGCCGCGATCGGTACCGATATCGTCACCATCGGCCAGTACCTGCGGCCGACGAGTCACCATCTGCCGGTGGCCCGTTGGGTGGAACCATCGGTGTTCGGGGAGTACCGGCGGGTCGGGGAATCGATGGGCATCGGCCATGTCGAGGCCAGCCCGTTGACCCGGTCGAGCTATCACGCCCGTCAGGCGGCCTCCGGGGTTGCGGCGGCCACCCCGCTGTCACTCTCGGCTCGCGCCTAGCCCCGGCTGCGGGCGCTCGCTCGGCGACCGCGCCGCACTCGCTTCACCGAGTCGACCGCACACTCGGCCGCTCATGCGGAGTCGGCTGCAGATTCGAGGTTGAAATGGGAACCTTCCACACTGCCCTAACGTCAGTGAGATCAGGCACGTAGGAGGGCGACATGGGCGAGGTAACAGGGGAGGGGCGACACGGTCCACGGGTTGCGGTGGTGATCGTCGGGACACTGATCGCCGCGGCGGTTGCCGTCGGCGCGGTCGTTGCGGTCAACCGGTGGATCACCCCGGCGTCGCAGGATGCCGTAGTCGAGCCGACCACCACGGTTGCCGACAAGATCGAGGTCGAATTGATCGGGAACGGCTCGGCCAACAAGGTGGTCGATCGCACGACCGAGGCAGGTATCAAAGTTCGGGTTCACACGACCGACGATCCGAACATCTTCGGGTTTCCGCAGGGCGACAACAAGGCCCCCGACTGGTGTCAGGTCACCTCGACCGCGATGGTCAGCGCGATCAGCGCCGACGCGGTCGCTCAAACTCAGATGCCGATGACGAAGGCCCCGGCCCCGAAGGGATCGGCGTCGGTGTTCTGGGGCGGCCAACTGGAGGGGTCGCCGCTGTTCGGCGTGCTTCTCCAGGTGGCCGATGACGTGACACTCGTGCGTGGAGCAATCGCCGGTGGGGGCAACGACGAGATGGTCCCCATCAAAGGACTGGCTGCGCTGGCGATGGCCGCCCCCGCCCCGGCGGAGAATGCCAATCCGTTCGATATGCCGCAGCCGAATGCCTCGATCGATCTGATCCGCGCTGACGGTTCGAGCACGAGGGTGACCCGTGACGCCCTCAACAACGGCCCGGCGATCTGGTCGGACCCGGAATGCCAGCAGATTTTCAATCCGGAGAATTTCGAGCCGCCGCCCCCGCCTGCTCCTCCGAAGCTCCCGCCCGTCAGCGGACTGAGGCCGCCGGACCCCGCTGCGGCGAAGGCCGAGATCCATCTGGCAATGCGCACCATCTACGACAAGGGCAAGGCTGCCGACCCAACCCGGGTCGACTTGATCGACGACCCCAGCGGCATTCAATTCGCCCTCGATCATGTCCGCGAGTTCGACACCGACAAGCGGCTCGACAAGTTCAAGCTCGAATTCGGTGAGCTCGTGTTTCTGACCGATGTGGAAGCGTCATTCCTCTACACGATCAGCATCGGTGAGCAAGGCGAGATCTACTACCACCAGTTCGGTCGCGCTCGATTGATCGATGGCCGGTGGAAAGTCACCCGAGCCACCTACTGCCAGGACATCGCCCACGTCGGCTGGAACTGCGGACCGTAGTGGCGGGAGCTACGTGATCGGACCCGGGTGACAGGACTACGTGACCGTCAGGTTGACTGCGCCGGCCCACGCCTGCTTCGCCGTGATGTCGGTGACGTACACGTAGACCTCCCAGTTGCCGGCGGGGATGTTGGCGTTCAACGACCAGTTGGTCGATGTGCCCCCCGGCACCGACAGGGTTGCCGCGACGTACTCGACGGCTCCGATGGAACCATCGGCGCGCAACCCGATCGAACGATCGGTCGTTCGGCGGACCAACACCCAGGCATTGGTGATTCCCTTGTCATCAGTAGCGGCCCCCGTGACGCCGAAGGTGGCTCCGCCAATCGTGGAGTTGCTGGTCGGTGCGGTCATCGTGATCGTCGGGACGGTGTCGCCCGGCGTGACAAAGACCTGCACCGCCTGGCCACCGGTGGCCCAGTTCAGCTGGGTCTGGCGTTGGCCCACTGAATCGATGGTGTGGACATAGATGTTGTAGCCGCCCGATGGCAGGGTGACCGGCAGCGTCCAGGTGGTGCTGGTCGTTCCCGGGTTCGCCACCGTTGCCGTCCAGACCGCGTCGCCAGGGGCGCCGGTGACCGTGCCGTCCGGCTTGAGCCATGACCCCCCAAGCTGTTGGATGCGCACGGCAACGGTGGCAACGCCCTTGTCGTCGGTCGCCCGCCCGCTGATCGTGAAGCTGTTCGACGTGAAGTCAGCCTTCGCATACATCGGCGAGTCGATCATCGCCAGCGGTGGCGCGTCGCCGGTGATCCCGACGTTGAAGGTGACATAACGGGCCGGCGACGTCTGGCCGGAGCGGTCGATCGCGTAGGTGTAGATCGTCCACGAGCCGGGGGTCAGGACGGGCGAGGTGATGCTCCAGTTGGAGCGCTTGGCCCCAGGACTGGTGACGAACGCGTCGTACATCCCGGGGACGGTCCCGGCGTTCTGCGGGTTGGGTCCCTCCCAGAACGGGGCGCGGTAGAAGTACATCACGACCCGGTCGACGGCGACGTCGTCCTCGACCACGCCGTTCACCCCGACGGTGGTCCCACCCGTGATGATTTGCCCCTCGGTCGGTGTCGTCACCGTGAACGTCGGCGGCTGGTCGTTCGTCGAGTAGCGAACGGAGGTCCATACGGGGTTTGACGGCTGGGTTCGATTGTCGAGCGAATAGGCGCGAATCGACCACACGGCTTCGTGCGGCAGGGTGATCGCCATCGACCAGTTCGTGCTGGTACCGCCTGGGGTGTTCAACGTGGGGCTGAAGCTGTGGATGGTCGACTCGTTGATCGTGCCATCGGCCTGCAGCCAGCCGTACGGGGCCGAGTTGGAGTACAGCGCCAACCGCACACCTTGGACTCCTTGGGCGTCGGTCGCGGCCCCGGCCACGGTGGTGTTTGGAGATGTGATCGTCGCGTTGCCAGGCGAGGTGATCGTGACCGCCGGTCGCCCGTCGCCCGGAATCGAGACGTTGACGTTGATCAGCGGGATGGTCGTCGCTTCCCGATCCGCGGTGTCGGTGGCCGTGACCTGCAGTTGATAACGGCCGGGTGGCAGCTGCGGACTGGTGATCGACCATGCGGTCGAGGTCGCGTTGGGGGTTGCCAACGTGGCCGACACCCATGACGCCCTGTCGCCAAGGAGCCCGACGCCGACCATGCCCTGGTCGGTCGACAGATTGACGAGGTGGACCTGGACGCGGGCGACACCGCGGTCGTCGGTCGCCGTTCCGGTGATCTCGATCGATGCATCGGCGGCCGCAGTCGCCTCGGACGTCGGGGTGTTGATCGTGACCACGGGAGCCGTGTTGTTCGGGAACATGTCCCATCCCGCGGAGCCCGGACTGCCATCGCGCTGGCCGACCGTGTCGATGGCAACGATCTGCGAGTACCAGTGTCCGTCGGTCGGGGCGGCGATGGTGAATGACCAGTTCGTCCCCGTCGCGCCGGGGTTGTCGATAGTGGCGTTGAATTCGTAGAAGTCGCCGACGGCACCGTTGGGGCGCAGGAAGTGGTTTGCGGTCTGGTTACGCAGGGCGACCTTGACGGCGGTCACACCCCGTTCGTCGGAGGCTGTGCCGCGCAGCGTGACGGTGCGACCGTCGGCTCCGCTCAGATCGACGGCGAGCGAGCGGCCGTCGGGCGCGGAATCGGCGGGGTCGAAGGCCTCTACCCCGACCTTGGGCACATCGGCTTCCTTTGTTGCATCGACGCCGAACGACCGTGACTGGATCTCGAAACTGCCCCCGGGAAACGTGATCGGCAGGCTCCAGGTCACGCTGGTGCCTTGGTTTCCCAAGGTCGCGGTAAACGCATAGAACGCCACGGTGAACGTACCGTTGGCCTGCATATAGCTCTTTGTCCGCCGATCCTGGATGGTGATCTGCACCCGCTTGACCCCGCTGGTCGCCGTGGCCGTGCCGCGCACGATGCGACTGGCGTTGGCGGGGAGGATCTCGCCGATGATCGGGTCGGTGATGATCGAATTGTTGGCCTCGGTGACGGCCAGGTTGCGATCGAAGAACGCGGCCCGCCCGACGGTCTTGCCGGCGACGACGGACTGATCACCGCCGACCAGCAGTCCACGAGGAATGACGGTGATCGCAGCTACCCCGTTGAACGCGTCGGACCCGGGATTCCACGGGAGCGCCTTGCCCGTTGTCGGGTCGAGCGCCCCGAGCTGCACCCGGGCGACGACCTGATTGCCCAGCACGCCCGCGCCGATCCCGTTGGGCCCGGTGCCGAAGCTGTAGTTGACCGTCGGATCACCGGGGTACGGCTCGATCGACCCGGGGGCCTCTTGATAGCGGAAGTGACCGCCGACGTAGACGCTGTTGGTGTCGATTGCGACGGAGTACACGCTGTCGAAGTGGCGCGACAGCCACTTGGGGGTGACCCCCTCGTCGCCGGCGACCGGCAGGGCGATGACCATGTCGTTGATCGGCGGGGAGTCGCCGCCCGAGGTGGTCACGACAAAGTACGAGCCGTCAGGGGACAGGTCGAAACCGCGCAGCCACAGTTGGCCGCCGCGGTTGGCGAGACCGTCTTGGAACAGGGTCGTATGCCACGGCGCGACGACGGCGGTCGCCCCGCTCAGATCGAGTTCGGCGACGCCGACGCGTGACAATCCGCCGATCGTCTGGCCGGTGTACGAGATGATCAGCGTCTTGAGATCGGGGGTGACGCCCAACCCCTTGACGGTCAGTTCACCGCCGAACCCGATGCCACCGGCGATCGCCAGGTTGAAATCGGTCTTGACGGCGCCGGTCGTCGCGTCGAGGGCGGCGAGGCCTCCACGTGCGGTGCCCTTGACCGTCTTGAACTTGCCGCCGACCCAGATTCGACCCGCGCCGACCTCGAGGGCGGACACCTTGTCGGAGGCGTTGGCGACGAATGTCGCATCGACCGCGCCGGCGGCGGTGAGTTTGACGATCTTGCGGCGAGCGACGCCTGACACGGTGTTGAAGCTTCCGACGACGAACAGCGAGGCGCCATCGGTGGACGGCTCGATGGCCTCGATCGGCGCATCGA
This sequence comes from uncultured Actinomycetes bacterium, assembly GCA_963847945.1. Lineage (GTDB taxonomy): Bacteria > Actinomycetota > Acidimicrobiia > Acidimicrobiales > Ilumatobacteraceae > JANMJD01. Next base: position 23,896 of record CAWKBX010000012.1, on the reverse strand, counting down.
AGATCGGCGCGAAGCCGGTATCGAGCGCCCCCGTCGTCACGTCGAAGGCGTAGATGTACTTCTTGGAGATCGCCGTCGCCCCGGGCAGGGGCTTGACCTGGGTGAACGTGCCGGCGACGACGATGCGATTACCGATCTGCGCCATGTCGGAGACGGTGCCATCGACGGCCACCGGGGTGTCGGTGCGTACCTTCTCCGGCACGAGGGTCGTGGCCGCGAACGTCGGACGCGGGGTGCTCGACGCCGTCACCATAGTGGTGGTCGCGACGACGGAGAGAGCAATCAGACTCCGCAAACGAGCGCCCATCGATCCATCCCGATTCTCTCGGCCCGCCGCACGGAGGGCACTCTCCAAATCTAGCCCCGCGGACAGTGTGTTTCGAACGCCATGCGTGGTCCATTGCGCTCTCCGGATCATCGCGGTCGGCCGTTGCACGTCGGCAACATCGACGCCGAATTGGCGCGTGACCGGGTGGCGGCACGACACGATGACCGGTGAATTGTCGTGGAAGGCTGAACGGATGACGGCGCTCGATGAAAACCCGACCCAGCTCCCGTGGCACATGCGGGGGAACTATGCCCCGGTGATCGACGAAGTGGAGGCGTTCGACCTGCCGGTGATCGGCGCGTTGCCGCCAGACCTGAACGGGCGGTACTTTCGCAACGGGGCGAATCCGGCGAACGGGCCGACGATGCACTGGTTCGCCGGCGACGGCATGCTTCACGGCATCCGCCTACGCGACGGTCGTGCCGAGTGGTACCGCAACCGCTGGGTGCGCACCAAAGCGCTCGCCGGGGCCGACCGGATGGACGCCCTCACCGGAACGCTCGATCTCACCGTCGGCCTGGCCAATACCCATGTCGTGCGCCATGCCGACATGATCATCGCCCTCGAAGAGGGCAGTCTGCCGAATGTCATCTCTCCCGAACTCGACACCCTCGGGCCATACGACTACGGCGGCCGGCTGACGACCCCGTTCACCGCCCACCCCCACGTCTGCGCCGAAACGGGCGAGATGCACTTCTTCGGGTACGAGCTGATCAAGGCGCCGTTCGTGACCTACCACGTCGCCGACGCGGCCGGCTCGTTGATCCACAGCCAGCCGATCGAGGTCGGCGGCCCGACGATGGTCCACGACTTCGCCCTCAGCCGCAACTACGCGATCTTCCTCGACATGCCCGTCACCTTCGACATCAACGAGGCGATGCGGGGTTCGATGCCGTTTGTCTGGGACGAGTCGTACGGAGCTCGGATCGGCTTATTGCACCGCGGCCGGGCCGGGCAGGGAGAGCAGCCGCGCTGGTTCAACGTCGACCCCTGCTACGTGTTCCACATCATGAACGTGTGGGATTCGCCCGACGGCACCTCGGTCTACCTCGACGCCGGGCGGCATGCCTCGATGTGGAAGGGCGGCAGCGACAAGTTCGAGCCGTGCTTCTTGCACCGTTGGCGATTCGACCTGGTCACCGGCATCGTCCACGAGGAACAGCTCGACGACGTCAGCCACGGGTTCCCGCGGATCGACGACCGCCGCACGGGGCTGGCCAATCGCTATGGCTGGGCAGTAGGGCCCCGGTCGGGGACCGAGGGCGACGCCGACCGGATGGACGCAGCGAGCACCGTGGTCAAATACGACCTGTCGAACGGCTCGTCGACCCGCCACGACTTCGGACCGACGGTCTCGAGCGGCGAGCCGGTGTTCGTTCCGAGGTCCGATCGGGCGGGGGAGGACGAGGGCTACATCGTCACGTACCTCTACGACAAGGCCACCGATTCGTCGTCGTTCGTCGTGCTCGACGCCACTGACACGACCGCCGCTCCGCTGGCCAGGGTGCCCCTACCGCAGCGGGTTCCCCACGGATTCCACGGGAGCTGGTTCGCCGACTGAACCGACCGGGGAGGGGTGACACACCCATACGGTACGGTGACGCCCATGAGTGCAGAACTAGCCCGCTTCCAGAAACTTTCCGACGACTTCTCGGCCCGTGTCGCGTCGGCCCCCGACGACTCGTGGGGCAACCAGTCACCGTGTGAGGAGTGGACCGCTCGCGGGGTCGTGGAGCATTGCGTCAACAACATGCATCGTCTCGCCGCCGGGGCCACCGACACCGAGCCGGCCACGATGGCCGACGACGAAGATCCCAAGCAGGCCTGGCCCGCGGCGTACAGCAAGGCCGTCGAGGCAATGTCGCAACCCGGAGCGCTCGACAAGACCGTCCCCGGTCCGATGGGCATGCAGATGACGATGGCCCAGATGCTCGGCCGCTTCATCTGCAACGACATGCTTGTCCACACCTGGGATCTCGCCCGCTCCGTGGGCGGCGACGAGCAACTCGACGCCGATGCGGTCGCCGCGGCCTACTCGGGCCTCAAGCCGATGGATGCGATGATCCGCATGCCCGGCATCTTCGGACCGAAGGCCGATTGCGCCGACGACGCCGACGAGCAGACCCAATTCCTCTCCTTCCTCGGCCGCAAGGTCTGAAGTCTGATCCCGAGTCTGCGAGCGTGAGCCGCGCCACGCGGCTCGCGCTCGCATCTCGCGGTTGGGTCGATGCATGATCCCGTTGGCCGGATGTGATCCTCCCGTGCCAACGCGGTACCCGCCGCGGGCGTAATCTCGATGCTCAGGGACGTTGCACCTGGAGGCTGCCATGCTGGATCTGAAGATCGTCGGGGGAACCGTTGTCGATGGGTCGGGTCGGCCGGGAGCCGCCGGCGACATCGGCGTGCGTGATGGCAGGATCACGGCGGTCGGCACGGTCGACGAACCGGCGCGCCGTACCGTCGACGCCACCGATCTGGTGGTCACGCCCGGCTTTGTCGATGTCCACACCCACTACGACGCCCAGGCCTTCTGGGACACGACCCTGTCGCCGTCACCGCTCCACGGTGTGACCACGGTGATGGGTGGGAACTGCGGGTTCACGATCGCTCCGCTGACCCCCGAGGACGGCGACTACCTCATGCGCATGCTCGCCCGGGTTGAGGGCATGCCGTTGGAGTCGCTGCAAAAAGGTGTGCCGTGGGATTGGCGTACGACGGGGGAGTACCTCGACCGCCTCGATGGCACGCTGATGCCGAATGCCGGGTTCCTCGTCGGCCACTCGGCCATCCGCCGGGTGGTGATGAAGGACGCCGCGACGTCGCGCCACGCCACCGCCGAGGAAATCGAGCAGATGAAGGCGCTCCTGCGCGCCGGGTTGGCCGCCGGTGGCATGGGCTTCTCGTCGACCTGGTCGACGTCGCACAACGACCACACCGGCATCGCCGTGCCATCCCGGCATGGATCACGCGAGGAACTGATCGCCCTGTGCGAGGTGACCGGCGAGTTCCCCGGCACGACCTTGGAGTTCATTCCGCAGGTCGGCCCGTTTACCCCCGAAACCTTCGAGTTGATGGCCGATATGAGCCGGGTGGCCAACCGCCCGCTCAACTGGAACCTGCTGCAGGTCTACGCCCAGAACTGGGACATGGTGCAGCACCAGCTCACCGGCCACGACATCGCCGCCGAGCGCGGTGGGTCGGTGTTTGCCCTGGTCCTGGCCGATTCGTTCCGCCTGCGACTCAACTTCCTGACCGGCTTCGTGCTCGACATCCTGCCTGGTTGGGACTCGCTGATGGCGCTGCCCGAGGACGAGAAGCTGCGCCAGATGGGCGACCCGGCGAACCGGGCGGAGTGGGATCGGCTCGCCCAGACCGACGGCCCGGTGAAGGCCGTGGCCAACTGGGGTTCATACCGTTTGCTCGAATGCTTCAGCGACGCGACCAAGCCGTACGAGGGCCGCGAGGTCGGCTCGATCGCCACCGAGTTGGGCAAGTCGGCGTGGGACACGCTCTGCGACATCGTCATTGCCGACCGATTGCGCACCGTGATCGCCAACCCCGACCGCGGCCAGGACGACGCCTCATGGAGCCGTCGGGTCGAGGCCTGGCGTGACCCACGGGCAGTCATCGGGGCATCCGACGCCGGGGCCCACCTCGACATGATCGACACCTTCTCGTTTTCGACCACCGTGCTCGGCCGGGCCGTGCGCGAGCGCGGGATGATCCCGATCGAGGAAGCCGTCAACCTGCTCACCGATCGTCCCGCCCGGCTCTACGGGCTGCGTGACCGCGGCCTGATCGCCGCCGGCTACCACGCCGACCTGGTGATTCTCGATCCGACCACGATGGGTCCGGGTCCGGTGTACACCAAGTTCGACCTGCCGGGCGGCTCGGGGCGGGTCTACGGCGAAGCCGAGGGCATCAATCGCGTCTTCGTCAACGGTGTCGAGTGCGTTGCCGACGGCGAGCTCCTCGATGCCCGCCCTGGCACGCTGATCCGCTCGGGTCGCGACACCGACACGGTCACCGCGCACTGACCGTTCAACTGGCTGCCCGGCCGAGTCAGGTCGGCAGAAACAGGGCTTCGCGTGCCACGCCTTCGTAGGTGGTCAACTCGATATGGACGTCCGCGCCGTCCATGCGGGCAAGGCCGCCGGTCTCGAGCGCGCAGTACAGTTCGCTGCCCGCTCCGAGGGGCACCGTCACGCAAGTCGCCGGGAGCCCGGCGATCACCTCGGTGGTGGTTGTCGTCGGTGCGGATTTGCGGGATGTCGCGGTGCGCAGCCGCTTGGCCGGCATCTCTCGATCGAAGGTCGAGGTGAACCCCACATCGCTGGTGCGGGCGTCGAGCAGGCCCTGCTCACAGACGCCCGTGGCGATCGTGCAGGTCTGATCGATGCCATTGGAAAGGAAGCGGATTCCGCCGATCGTCACCGACCGGCGACTGATCGCGTCGTCGGTCACGGTCGCCTCCGAGACGACGCTGCCGAAGTTGAGCGTCAGCTGATAGCTCGCCGTGAAGGCCAGGCTGGGCTTGGTCTCGAGCAGGTTGAGCACGATGTCGGCGTTGACATCGCCACTCGGCTGGCCGACCTCGCCGCCGGGAGGCGGATCGACGAGGGTTCCCCGTTCGCCGGTGAAACATCCGGCGAGCAGTGACAACGCGGCAACGGTGACGAGTCGCCCGATGAGCAACGTGGGGCGGTTGGGCACGATGTCCAATTCTACGGGGTGCGCGTCGACTTCTTCCGGGAACCCATCGGCCAACGCGTTCGTGGCCCGAGCGGGGCCAGCCCGTAGCCTCGGTGTTCGTGATCCGCCTTGATGCCGCCACCGTGCTGTTGCAATGGGCGGTCGGGGGCATGCTCTTTTGCTGGTTCACGACGCGCCGGCGCGAGGTGGGCGTCGGTTATGGGTGGCTCTTGCGGGCGACCTACCTGGGCTTGTTGATCGGAGGTCTGCTCGCCGCCTGGCGATCGGGATGGTCGGCCGGCCGCGACGTGGCGGCGGCGCTCACCGCACTGGCGATCGCCGTTGCCCTGGTCGTCTCGGTCGTGCGGCGCAAGGCCGGCGTGCGTGGTCAGCAGGTGGAACACGACCGGCGCAGCGAACGGGTTGCGGTGATGACCGGCATCGAACGCACCGGTCTCGCCGACGGACCCGAGGCATCGACCGGCCGCGGCTCGGAGTTTCCGCCCATCCTCGATCTGATTCCGGTGGGGATCGGCATCATCGGCCTGGTCGCCGCCGGGCTTGACGCCGGAGCGAATGCGGCGCTGGCCGTGGCCCGTACGGTGATCGGCGCGGTTTTCCTCGGCTCGGTCACCGACGCGATGCTGCTCGGGCATTGGTACCTGGTTCAACCCGGCCTGCCCCGACGTCTGCTCAACGAACTCGTCGCCTGTCTGGGGTGGATCTGGCCGGTAGAGGTGGCGGTGATGTTGATCCCAACCGGCATGGTCACGGTGCTCAACGGGGGTATCGATGATGGCTGGGGTGGAATGCTTGGCTGGTTCTGGGTGGCTTGTGCGATCACGACGATCGCGCTGGTCTTCGTCACCCGGGCCGCCCTCAAGGAACGGGCCTATTCCGCCGTGATGGCCGCCACCGGCCTGCTCTACCTGGCGATTCTCACTGCCTTCGGCACCGATCTCGTCGCCCGCGCCGTCCTCGCCGGGTAGCGGTCCCGAGCAGCCCGCCCCGACCTGCCCGTCCCGACCTGCCCGTCCCGAGCAGCCCGCCCCGAGCAGCCCGCCCCGAGCAGCTCGGCTTGGCTACGCGTCGCCGAGGAAGCGGGTGGTGATTCGCTCGGCCTCGGCGATACTGCGCGGATGACCGGTCACGGCGTGGAGGAATGTCTCGCTGTCGATGCTGTACAACGTGACCGCGTCGGCGGCCGTTGCGGTTGCGGTGCGGGGGCATTCACGCAACAAGGCGATCTCGCCGAACGATTCGCCGACCGACATCGAGCGAATCCGAATTGCGCCCATCGTGATCTCGACGGTGCCGGCGACGATCAGGAAGTAGTCGTCCCCCAACTCGCCCTCAGTGATGATGGCCTCGCCTGGGTCGGCCTGACGGGTGCGGGCGGCGGCGGCCAGCCGCTCGACCGTCGGCGCGGGAAGGGCGGCGAAGAGCGGATCATCGGCGATCCGGTCGAAAAGCTCGGCCGGCGGCGGCGCTCCCGTCGCCCCCAGCCGGTGCAGCCGGATCATGCAGACGACCAGGGCAAGACCAATGGCGATGCCGATGATGGCCGACCCCTGGGCCAGTGATGTGGCCGAGATGAGCCGGGCGACGACGATCGCGCCCAACGCGAGGCAGATCATGGTCATCGCCTCGAGCACGCCGAAAATCCGGGTGAGCACATGGAACGGGGCGAGCCGTTGCATCGCCACCGAACCGACGAATCGCGTCAGGGACATGCCGGTGCCGACGACGGCGAACAACACCAAGGCGACCCCCCGGGAACCGACTAGATCGAGGAGCACGAACGGCGTGGAGAGCAGGACGGTGCTGCCGATGAGGTAGCGCAGGATTCGGGTGCCGCCGACGAGGCCGGTCCCGACGCCGGTGCCGATCAGGGCACCGAGCCCTACCGCGGTTTGCAGGAAACCGGCGTCGCGGTCGCCGCCAAGATCGGTGCTGGCGAACGTGACGATCACGATGTCGAGGACCCCGACGGAGAAAACTCCGACCGAGACGGTGGCGATCAGCCAGCGCGAGATCGGTTCGGTGCGCAGGGCGCGATAGCCGCCGAGCACCTCGTGAAGCACCTGGGAAGCCTTCATCGACTCGGGTTCCATGCGCTCGACGTCGACGCGCACGACGGCCAGTGCGCCGAGGAACAGACCACCGGCTCCGATCGCATAGGGCAGAGCCGGCGACGCCGCGGCGATCATGAATCCGCCCGCCAAAGGTCCGAGGCAGGCCCCGAGTTGCTCGGTCAGGCTGCTGACGACGTTGGCGGCGATCAGGTCTCGGGGCGTGTGGGTCACGCGTGGCAGGATCGATCCCATGACCGGCCGGGTGACGGTCATCGCCACCGCGGCGACAGTGGTCGCGACGTAGGCGGCGATCGGCATACCGCCCGCCATGAAGGCGGCGGTCGCGCCGAGAGCGACCGACTGCGTCAGATATCCGACGGTCAGGGCCCGGTTCGGGGCGAAGCGATCACCGGCGAATGCGGTAAACGGAGCGATGAATGTTGCCGGAATCAGCTGCACGATTGCCACCAGCGACGCTTCGTTGACCCCGCCACGGCGGAAGGCATACACCGTGATTGCCAGCCAGGTCGCGTGTTCGGCCAGGTTGAACGCCGCATAGGCCATCTCGATCTTGCGGAGCTGAGGGTGCTTCGCGGCGCGGCGAAATCGCGCTCCACCGGTTGTCATTCGCCACTCACGGTCCCCATTCGACTCCGCGGCAACTTACACGGTGACCGCTGTTGTGCAGACCTTGGCCGCCGGGACGACTCGACATCGGTCGATCGCCAGCGACCCGCCCGACGGCGCGGTCGGGACCGACAAGTGTGCTGATCAACACTCCGCCATTTCGTTCTGGCGCTGGACAGGGCAGAATGTAGCCATGCCGCGCCCGGTCTGGAACGGAACCATCAGCTTCGGGCTGGTGGCGATCCCCGTCAAGCTCTATCACGCCGTCTCAAAAAGACGGTCGCCTTCAACCAACTCGATCAACGGACGATGAGCCGTATCAAGCTGAAGAAGGTCTCCGCCGACTCGGGGGACGATGTTCCCGACGAGGAGATCGTCAAGGGGTACGAGGTCTCCAAAGGTCGCTACGTCGTCGTCGATCCCGATGAGTTGGAGCCTTTCATGCCGGCCGCCACCCACTCGATCGACCTTGAGGAGTTCGTCGACCTGTCTGAGATCGACCCGGTCTACTTCGACAGCCCCTACATCGTCGCCCCCGACAAGACCCCCAAGCCGTACGCCCTGCTGGCGACGGCGATGGAGCAGTCGGGCAAGGTCGCCATCGGCCGATTCGTGATGCGCAACAAGCAGTATGTCGCTGCGATCCGGGCGGTCGAGGGCCGCCTGATGCTGTCGACGATGGTCTTCGCCGAAGAGGTCGTCGACGCCGGTGGCATCGAGGAGCTCAACCGGCCTGGCCAGTATCGAAGTCAGCGATCGGGAGTCGTTGATGGCCGAGGCGCTCGTCGAATCGCTGGCTGCTCCATTCGATCCGTCGAAGTATCACGACGACTACCGCAGTCAGGTGCTCGCCCTCATCGACCGCAAGGCCGCCGGTGAGGAGTTCGAGGCCCCGGCCGCCGCCAAGGCCGTGCCGCAGGTGGTCGACCTGATGGCTGCGCTTGAGGCGAGCGTCAAGGCTGCCAAGGAAGCCCGGTCGCGCACCCAACGGGCACCGAGGCTCCGGCAATTGCGGCCGGGGCAGCCGATGACGATGATGTTGTCGACAACGTCACGCCGTTGGCCAAGCCGGCGCGGTCCAAGGCGCAGAGCGCGTGAGCGCGCCGCTCGCCGTCGAGGTCGGTGGGCGGTCGCTGACCCTGTCGAACCTCGACAAAGTGCTCTATGTCGAGGCGGGGTTTACAAAGTCGCAGGTCATCGACTACTACGCCGCGGATCGCGCCCAGCATGCTCCCGCATCTCGACCAGCGGTGCATCACGCTCAAGCGCTTTCCCGACGGCTCCCATACCCAGGGGTTCTTCGAGAAGCGCTGCCCGAAACATCGCCCGGAATGGCTTGGCACCCCACCCCGGTCCGGGTGATCGAAACGGCGAGATCGGCTACTGCGCGATCGACGAACCGGCCGCGCTGGTGTGGTGCGCCAACATGGCCGCCCTGGAGTTGCACGCCCCGATGTCGTTCGCCGCGGCGATCGAGATCCCCCGCCAGATGGTCTTCGACTTCGACCCTGGGGAGCCCGCGGCGATGCGCGAGTGCTGCACCGTGGCGTTGGCGGTGCGGGAGGTTCTCTCGTCGGTCGGACTTGAGGGTTTCTGCAAGACCTCGGGGTCGAAGGGTTTGCAGATGTACGTGCCGCTGAACTCGGCCGACGCCACCCAGGAGCACGCAGCCGGGTTCGCCCTCGCCGTTGGCCAAGTCCTGGAGAAGCAACAGCCCAAGCTGGTGACGACCGTGATGGCCAAGGCGGTGCGACCGGGGAAGATCTTCGTCGACTGGTCGCAGAATGCGCGGCACAAGACCACGATCGCCCCTTACTCGCTACGCGCTCGACCCCATCCGACCGTCTCGACCCCGGTGACCTGGGACGAAGTCACCGCAGGAGCATTGGGCGACACCGACCTCCGGTTCACCGCCCCCGACGTTCTCACTCGCGTCGACCAGTTCGGTGACATCTTCGAACCCGTCCTCCAACTCGTCCAAACCCTCCCCGCCCCCCACTGACGCCTTCACGTCAACCTCCACCCCGCTGACCCACCCTCACCCTCACCCGTTCCTCTCGCGTTCTGGCGACCGATTCGGTTGCTGGGCGACCTGAAACGGTCGCCGGAACGGAAACTCGGGTCGGAATGACTCGCTATCAGCCGATGTGGCGGGCGAGTTCGGCCAGCACGTAGGCGGGGCAGGTGATGACGTCGGTGGTGGTGAACTCGACGACGGAGTAGCCGAGCGCTTGCAGTTCGTTGCGGCGACGGGCGTCCCGACGCCGGTCGGGTTCCGAGGTATGCCCCAGACGTCCGCTGACCTCGACGACGACCGGAAGGGGATCGAACGAGAAGTCGACGCGGGCGACGAATCGACCGCCGTGCCGCGTGACGACCTGCGTGCGTGGTCGGCGGATTCCCGACTGACGCACGAGCCGCAGAAATCGTCGTTCCAGCCACGTGTGTCCCCCGGAATCAAGCATCAATTCATCGAGCAGTCGTACGCCGCCGAGGCCCCGTCGCCGCACCGCGGCCAGACGTCGGCGCAGGTAGGTGGGTGAGCTGAGACCGAGCCTCACGGCGCTGTCGAGCGCGCCGGCCACCTCATCGCTCGGACGACTGCCGGCGAGGTCGATGACGGTACGGCTGGCCGTGGCGACCGCAAATGCTCGCAGGAGCCCGGCTCGTCGAAGCTGAGGGTCGGAACGGACGGCCGGCGGAAGATCTCGGCGAATCTGCATCACATCGATCGGCTCGAGTCGTCGCGCCGAGTGGACCCGGATGCCGCTGAGGACGTGATCGCGACCTCGAACGGCGAGGAATTCCGGTTCGGCGTGTCGAACGTTGTCGAGACGATGAAGCCGTGCGGCGGACGCATGGCTGACCACGCCCCGGCCGTCGAGGGCCAGCGTGCCGGCCACCAGGCGGGAGATCCAAGAGTCGGGTGCGCCAGGCATTCGGATGACGCCGGCGAGGGCCAACGGCCAGCGTCCGGATCGGCGGCGGTGGTGGATCATCCCATCGGTAAACCCGACGCGCCGAGCTGAGCGAGCGACACCACGCCTTCCTGGTTTGCCGCAAGCCGGGCGATCACATCATCGAGTCGTTCATCCGTCAATGTGTGCCCGGCCTGGCGGCGACCGGCAGACGATCGGAACTCCGAATCGGCGACCGTTTCAGGCGTCCGGTGACCTGAAACGGTCGCCAGAACGGAGACGTGGCCCGCGGGAGGGACGGGGGCGGTAGTGGCAGGGATCGCAGCGGTCGGCAGGGCGTGGGTAGGTTGGAGGGCGACAAGGGGAATGATGCGTGGGTTGAGAATGTGGGCCGTCGCCGTGGTCGCAACGGTGGCGGTATCGGCGTGTAGTGATGACAAGGCCGACACGGTGGTGGTGGTCGGCGAGGCCCCCGCTGGAGCGTCGGTGGCTGCGCTCGACAACGTGTTTCAGACACTTGCCACCACGATCAAGGTTGGCGAGGAAGTGGTCTTCGCCAACGGTGGACGCAACGACCACACTCCTGCCCTCGAACGGGGACACGCTCATGGGGCGTGGCCAAGGACGACTTTGAACCTGGCGACGAGTACCGCCACACCTTCACTGAGCCGGGGACGTACGAATACTTCTGCTCGATCCACGGGACCGACAAGGTCGGGATGACCGGCACGTTGACGGTGACCGGCGAGCCGAGCGGCACGGCGACAACCCAGGCGGCCGCGCCGGTCACCGAGCCACCCGTCGTTGTCGAGGAACCGCGCCGTCGACCCTGGCGTCGACGGCATTCTCAACGTGCCCGACGAGCTCCCCACGATCCAGGACGCGGTCGACGCCGCCAAACCCGGTGACCTGGTTTCGATTGCCCCCTGGCACGTACCGCGAGGCCGTCAACGTGACGACCGACAACGTGACCATCCGTGGGGTCGACCGCAACACGGTGATTCTCGACGGCGAGTTCCACGCTCGACAACGGCGTGCGGGTGTTGGGGGCCAAGGGGGTTGCCGTCGAGAACATGACGGCGATGTAACTACACGGCCAACGGCTTCTTCTTCACCAAGGCCCCGTCGGCTACCGCGGTTCGTATCTGACCGCCTATCGCAACGGGCGACTACGGCGTCTACGCCTTCGACTCGGTGAAGGGGCAGATCGAACATATCTACGCGGCGGGGAGTCCCGATGCGGGGGTGCACATCGGCGGTTGTTACCCGTGTGATGCCGTGATCGACGACGTGATCAGCGAAACACAACGGGCTTGGCTATTCCGGCACCAACTCGGGTGGCAATCTGCTGATCATCAACTCGATGTTCCGTAACAACCGCGCTGGGATTGTGCCCAACCAGCGGTAGTTACGAGCCGTGCTACCCCGAGCGCGAAGACGACCATCGTCGGCAACATCGTCCACTCGAACAACCAGGCAGACACCCCGGCGATCGATGTCGCCATGTTGGCGATGGGCAACGGCATCCTTTCCGCCGGTGGGGTCCGCCAACTATCGATCGGAACCGGTCTACGACCACGACAAGAGCGGTATCGGCCTGGTGCCGTTCCTCGAAGAAGATCCCGAATGACGCCTGTCCCGGCCGTCGACACGTGGGACACCCCGTCGAAGACGTTCCGTGAATGCAGCCCCCAGGTGAAAGCCCCGAGGTGCCGCTGCTGTGGGATTCGATGCAGACGACTAGGTGACCGGCAACGTGCTGTCCCGACAACCGCGTTGCCCGACCTGTTGGTGGCCTCGGCCGGCGCCGACCCGGCGACGTTCGGGCACTGCTTCCGCCGCCGATACGTTCTCGACCTCGTTGCCTGTTGAAGCTCGAGACGCTTGCTCCGTGCGAGGGTTCCGGGACGGGAAGCTGGAAGGACGGGGAGTACGAGATTCCTCGGCCTGGCTCGGCGAGGAGCACCCGCCGTCGGTCGACTACAAGACGGCCAAAGCTGCCCGAACTGATTGATCAGCCGAACATGACCGACGCGGCGACGCGCCGAGGCGAGCCCGGCCACCGACGTTCCGTACGCGGTCGATCTCGCGGCGATCAAGGTGCCGACCAAGCCGGTCGGACCCACCCGCCTGCTCGGTCGGTCGCCGTGCTGATCGCTGGTGACACTCGCCGCCTGCGCATCGGGTGGAGCAGCGGGCCACAACCCGACCTCGCACGAGACATCTGTGGACCGAGACAGCTGCGGGGGCCGCGGTCGGCGAGCCCGACGTCGCTTTCGGCGGGCCACAAGGCAACATTCCCCAGTTCATCGCTGAGTGTGCGTTCAGTCATTCGAACCGCGACGATCCGATCGTTTCGCCTGGTCAGCCCGGGGTCGCCCATCTGCACGTGTTCTTCGGGGCGGTGCAGGCCGATGCCTCATCGACCGCCGAATCGTTGCTGGCCAGCGAGACGTTCTGCGACCAGCAGCTCGATCACTCGTCGTATTGGGCCCCGGCGCTGCTCGATCGTGGCGATGTCGTCCAGCCCGACAAGGTGACGGCCTACTACCGACCCGGCCACGGTATCGACCCGACGACCGTCGAGCCGTATCCGCTGGGGTTGAAGATGATCGCCGGAACCGCCCACTCCGGCCCTCGCCCGTCGACCAAAGTTGCCTCGTGGACCTGTGGGGTGAGCCCACGCAACGAGCCATCGCCACCCGACTGTCCGCCCGACAGCGGGTTGCGGATGATCGTGACGTTCCCCGATTGCTGGGACGGCACGAATCTCGACAGCCCCGACCATCGCTCGCATGTCGTGTACAGCACCGGGGGGGCCTGCCCGCCGACCCATCCGGTGGCGGTCCCGCAGCTGACGGCGACGCTGGCGTACCTGATCACGGGATCGGGGCACGAACTGTCGCTCGACATCAGCGCATCGAGGCCGCGCTCGATGAAAGGATCATACAGCGTGCCGACCGGCAGCAGCCGCTCGCCATTGATCGCATGCGACAGCCCGAGCGCCGAGAGCATGATGAACAGGTTCATCTCGGCGATGCCGAGTTCCAGATGCTGACCCTTCGGCGAATAATCCCAGTTGAAGGTCGAGGGGATTTTCTCCTGCCGGAACAGGTCGTGGTTCTCGGCCTTGGCAAACAGGCCGCGGCGGTTGACCCAGGCGCCGAAATTCGTCGAACGGTGACATCAGGCGACGCGGTGACGATCCGCGCGGCCAGTTCGCTATCGCCGCGCGCGAGTTCATTGAGCACCAGCCCAAAGCCCTGTTGCGTCGACATCTGTGCCGCCGGCTTGAAGGTGAGTTGTTGCGGGCACCGTCGATCACGGGCGCGGTCAAGCGGCGGCGGCCTTCCTGATTGAAGGGCGCTGCCGCCAGAAACGCTTCAAGCTCGGCCGGCGGCTGCGACAGGCCTTCGAACTTGTCCCATTCATGGCCTGGACGGATGTTCTGCGCGCCGCGCCACTTCTCCATCTGCGCGACCGTCATCAGGCCCGCGTGGTTGTCCTTGTGGCCCTGCATCGGCAGGCCGACGCCCTTGATGGTGTAGGCGATGAAGCAGACCGGCCGGTCGTGATCGATCGCCTCGAAGGCTTCGATCATGCTGGCCATGTCGTGGCCGCCGAGATTGGACATCAGCGCCAGCAGTTCGTCGTCGCTGCGGCGCTCGATCAGTCGCGACACCTGCCCCTGATCGCCGATGTCGTCCTGCAGATGTTTGCGGAAGGCCGCGCCGCCCTGGAAGCACAGCGCCGCATACATCTGGTTCGGGCAATTGTCGATCCAGCGCCGCAACGCATCGCCGCCGGGCTCGGCGAACGCCGCCTGCATCAGGCGGCCGTATTTCACGATCACGACCTCCCAGCCGAAATTGCGGAACATGGATTCGAACTTCTCCCACAACCCTTCGCGCACGACGGCATCGAGGCTCTGCCTGTTATAATCGACCACCCACCAGGTGTTGCGCAGCCCGTGCTTCCAGCCTTCGAGCAGCGCCTCGAAGATGTTGCCCTCGTCCATCTCGGCATCGCCGACCAGCGCGATCATCCGCCCCTCGGGCCGGTCCTTCATCCAGCCATGCGCGCGTGACGTAGTCCTGCACCAGCGAGGAGAACAGGGTTTGCGCGACGCCGAGACCGACCGAGCCGGTGGAGAAATCGACGTCGTCGGCATCCTTGGTGCGCGAGGGATAGGATTGCGCGCCCTTGTAGCCGCGGAAATTTTCCAGCTTCTCGCGGGTCTGGTGCCCGAACAGATACTGGATGGCGTGAAACACCGGGCTCGCATGCGGCTTCACCGCGACGCGGTCCTGCGGCCGCAGCACCGAGAAATACAGCGCCGACATGATGTTGGCGAGCGAGGCGGACGAGGCCTGATGGCCGCCGACCTTCAGCCCGTCGGTATTGGGCCTGACGTGGTTGGCGTGATGGATCGTCCACGACGACAGCCAGAGAGCCTTGCGCGCCAGCGCGGACAACAGTTCGAGGCGTGCGGGCTCGATGGGCATGGCAATGCTCCGGACAGGGTCAATATGCGCCGATTTTAGCGGGCGACGGCGGCGCCAAAATTCTCAATTTCTCGCGACATACCACCCAATATTGGGATAATTTACCACGATCACCTCCAAACCATGAGTTCATCCCAATGCCTTCCCTCGACGCCATCGACCGCAAGATCCTCGGCCTGCTGCAATCCGACAGCCGCATGACCATGCAGGAGCTCGCCGACAAGGTCGGCCTCTCGGTGTCGCCCTGCCATCGCCGGGTCAAGCTTCTGGAAGAGCGCGGCGTCATCACCCGCTACATCGCGACCGTCGACCAGAAATCGCTGGGGCTCCATGTCAGCGTCTTCATCTCGATCAAGCTGGCGCGGCAGAAGGAAGAGGACCTCAACCGGTTTGCGAAGGCGATCTCGAAATGGGACGAGGTGCTGGAGTGCTATCTGATGACCGGCAACCGCGACTACCTCCTGCGCGTCGTCGCCGCCGACCTCTCCTCCTACGAAGCGTTCCTGAAAAACAAGCTGACGCGGCTCGACGGCATCGCCTCGATCGAGTTCGAGCTTTGCGCTGAGCCAGGTGAAGTATTCGATCGCGCTGCCGGTGTAACACAGACTTTCCAGCGTCATCGCGAGCTGTATACCCCGTAGGATGGGTGGATCCAGTCGCTGCGATACCCATTCAATGCCTGGCGCACTGGGATGATGGGTTTCGCTTCGCTCTACCCGCATCACGACGAATATGACGTTCGCGTTCTCGCGGCGCATGTCCGCCCGAGGTTTGCATCTTCGTTTGCCCTCCTCGAAAATTGAGGGCGCAGGGAAGACCGGGTGCTTGCTGCACCCGCGGTCTCGCGTGCGATTTGCGCAAACAAAACTGCACACGAGCATACAGGGCAGCTGGAGCATTCCGGCCTTCCCTGCGCAATGGCTTTACGGCTTACTTCGTGCTCTTCCCGGAGAACGGCTCTTTTGCCTCCGTCGCCACGCGGGAAACTTGCCTCGCCCGGACTTAACGCCAGCACCGCGGCGCCCGAACCACACGACTTCGCCGTACGCGTCCGGCGCGCACGTCTGTCGCGCCCTCAGCGTCCATCGCATCTCACCGCACGTTCGTGACGATGGCCAACGCCCCTCAATCCGCCGTGAGACGGGCGGAGTTATGCGACTGATTTGCGTGAGAACGAAAGCGGAATATTTTTGATTCGCGGGCTTGACACGATTTCGGAAAATCCGAAGTGATTTGCCCGTCGTGCCAACTGGTCGCAGGCCATTGCCTCCACATCGTGATTGCGAGCGCAGCGAAGCAATCCATTGTCACCTCGTGCGTGAAAGATGGATTGCTTCGCTGCGCTCGCAATGACGTGGAGAGAGCGCGGGCCAGCTGGTTCGAGAGCGGGCAAAGCGTCGCGTCCCACCATTTGCAGGGATTCGTGGATGGAGGTGGGCACGTCGCTAACGCTCCTTGCCCACCTAGAGCTCCGACGATCATCACCGCCACGGCTCGACGATGATCTTGGTGTGCGCTTCGGGATTGGCGAGATCGGCGAACGCCTTTGCGACGCCGTCGATGCCGACGCTGGCGGTCACCATCGAGGCGGCATCGACCTGCCCTTCCGCGATCAGGCGCAGCGAATACGCGAATTCCTCCGGCGTGTAGCCCAGCACGTATTGAACGTTGAGCTCCTTCATGATGCCGAGCATCGGCTCGGAGCGGTCGGTTTCCATGCAGACGCCGACCACGACGATGCGGGCGTCGCGCGGCGCGCCCTCGAACACCTGCTGGATCAGGCCGGGCACGCCGACGCATTCGAAGATCAGCGCGGGCTTCAGCGCCGGCAGCAGCGCCTGCAGCGGCGGGCGCGCGGCCTTTTCCTCCGGCGACATCTGGGCATGCTCGGCCCATGTCGCATAGGGCTGCGTGCGCGCGGGATCGACGACCACGTCGGCGCCGAGCTTTTCGGCGAGCGCGCGGCGCGCCGGCGAATAATCGGCGGCGACGATCGGGTGCAATCCCCTGATCTTCAGCGCCGCGATGACGGCGAGGCCCACCGGCCCGCAGCCGATCACCAGCGGCACCTCGCCGCCTCTGACGTTGGCTTTTGCCACCGCGTGAACGCCGACGGCGAGCGGCTCGGTCAGCGCGGCGTGCTCGGCGGCGAGGCCGTTCGGGACCTCGAGCAGCAAGGCTTCGCTGAGCAGCATGCGCTCGGCATAGGCGCCGAGATTGTCGTTGGAATAGCCGATGCCCTGCGGGCCTTCCGCCGTCAACAGCGCCGGCAGCGAGCAGACTCTGGTGCCGGGCTTGAACTTGCTGCGTCGTGCCCGGACCATAGTCGAGCACCTCGCAGCAGAATTCATGGCCGAACACGACGTCGCGCGAAAGGTCCATCGGCTTGCGGCCGGGAAAATGTTTTGCCAGTTCGACCATGCGGTGCGCGTGCTTGCGCGCGTGCAGGTCGGAGCCGCAGATGCCGCAGGCCAGCGACTTGACCAGCACCATGCCCGGGCCCGGCTTGGGCTCCGGCATCTGATCGACGACGATCTCGCCGTTCCGGAAAATGGCTGCGCGCATGGCTTTCCTCCCGTTCGTGATTTTTCATCACCTTAGCGCGGAGGCCTCACCACGCATAGCGCACAACGCCCTTGCCGGCGTAGGAATTGGTGACGTTGGAGAACTGGCCTTCGAAGATGGCCGCGGCCGACCAGCCGTTCAGCCATTTCATCTCGGCCGCAGCCGTCACCAGCGCCGAGTTGTGCGCCTGCGCCGCGCCGTTGACGACGAAGGCCGCGCCCGGCAGCGTCTGGAACAAGGCGGTGACGTTGCGGTCGGTGTTGAAATCATGCGCCCAGGCGGCGCGGCCGCGCAGCGTCAGGATGCCGTTCGCATCGCAAACGATTTGTCGGTGCGGACGCCGAGTTCGCTGCGCGACGGCCGTGACGTCCTTGGCGGCATAGTTCAGCGCAAAGGTGTTGGCGCCCGCCAGCACCTGCTCGGCATAGGCCGGCAGGCTGTAGGTGGTGAACTGGCCGGCGGCATAGGGCGTGATGCCCATCCATGGCGTCACATAGCGGTAGCCGCCCTCGACGCGGCCGGACCACGCGTTGGCGTTGAACTGCGCGCGCAGCCGCTCGAAGCCGGCCACCGTGACCGTGCGCTCCGTCGTCACGTCCTGCCAGCCATAGGCCAGCGCGGCCGTGACATAGGCCGCTGCCGATGTTGTGGCGCATGAAGGCGCCGGCCTGGAACAGGTCCGAGCGCCCGGAGCCGAAACCGTTGACGCTGAAATTGGTGCCGCCGCCGGCCAGCGCAAAACCGGCCAGCGTTCGCGCGAGAGCCGATAGTCCGCGCCGGCGGCAAAACCGAACGCGCGCGCGGTGGCGTCGTTCGATCCCAGCGCGGCATTGCCGTCGGTGTTGCTGCCGCCGCCGTAGGCCGCGCCCCACACGCTCCAGCGCGGATCGAACAGATCGTTGCGCGCGACATCGGCCTTGGTCGGGAATTTGGCGAAGGCGTCGCGCGCGGCATGCGGCTTCTTCGCGGCATAGGCGTGCGCGCTCTCTTCGGCGAACGGCGATCGCGCCCGCATTGCCACCGAAGCCGCCATTGCGGCCCGCCACGAACGGATCGGACATCAGCGACAGGAACAGGTTCATGGCGTCGAAGGTGGCCTGCTGCGATCCGGTCGCCAGTTCGCCCGACACCTGCGTCAGGCCGGCCGGCGAGAGCGAGGCGAAGCCGACCGGAATGCCGCCGGTGGTATTGAAGAAATTGGTCAGCGTGTTGGCGACGTTCTGCTGGTTGACGTTGAGGCCGCCGCCGTAAGTTCAGCGCGAAATTCAGATAGACGTTGTTGGCGTCGTAGCTCAGCGTCGGGTTCAGGTTCGGACGAAGACGCCAGACACCACCGGGTTGAACGTGTCGGCCACGCCGCCGGTCGCGTTCAGGATCGTGTACTGCTTGGCCACCGTGCCGGTCGGAACGACCACGACCGTGGCGCCGCCAAGCGTCGCGACGCCCGTGACCCGGGTCAGATCGCTGCTCGCGCCCGAGATCTCGACCATGTAGCTCGACGCCGCCGTGAATGTCAGGCTGCCCGCCACGTTGAGGGTGCCGATCGAATTGCCCGGCGCCAGCACGCCGCCATTGACGAAGACATTGTCGATCGTGCCGGTGCCGCCGAGCGTGCCGCCGGCATTGACGGTGACGAGGCCGTTGATGACGCCGTTGACGGAGAGCGTGCCGCCGAGGACGTTCCAGTCCTGCGCGCCGGTGCCGGTGACGGTCCAGTTCGAGCTGTCGACCTTGTTGAAGGTCGCGAAGCCGTCATATTGCTGGCCGGCGCCGATCAGGCTGAGGTTGAAGGTGTCCTTGCCGGTGCCGCCGAGCTGGAACGTGTCGGTGCCGTTGCCGAGCACCAGGCCGTTGATGACGCTGCCCGGGCCAAGCGTCAGCACGCTGTTGCCGCAGCCGCAGAATTCGATCGCCGCGAAGCCGGTCGCGGCATTGATCGTGCCTGAATTGAAAACGGTGCCGTTGCCGCTGACGAGAATGCCCGTCGCGCCCGCGCCGACATTGATCGTTCCGGTGTTGATGATGGAATTGCTGCCGCCGAAACTGGTGACGTCGATGCCGACGGCGAAGCCGGCTCCGACGGTGATGGTGCCGCTGTTGGTGATGGTGTTGGAATTGCCGAGCACGACGATGCCGACGGCATCGTCGCCGAGAAGTGATGCGGCCGCTGTTGTTGATCGTGCCGGACGAGCCGTTATAGGCGACGCCGGCGCTTCCGATGCCGCCATTGATGGTGCCGGAATGGGTGATCAGGGCGCGGTCGCCCTGCGCGGAGATTGCGGCCGCGTTGTCGCCGACGTTGATCACCCCATTGCTCGTGATCAACGCATCGTCGCCGAACACGTCGATTGCGGCGCCGAAATGCGGCCGCGTTGATGGTGCCCGCGTTGTTGACGATGGCGCGATTGCCCTGCATCAGGATGCCGTCGAGCGTTGATGCCGACGGTGATGGTTGCGCCGGCGAGGTTGCTGACGGTGTTGTCGTCATTGATGGCCATGATGCCGCGCCCGGCGACCGGCCGCGTTGCCGATCGTGATCTGGCCTGCGTTCGTCACGGTGCTGTTGCCGGCGACGAAGATTCCCGACGCCATTGTCGCCGAGGGTAATGACGCCGGAGGCGGCGTTGACGATCGTGTTGTTCACGCCGGCGAAGATGCCGGTGCTGTTTGGCCCGGCGGTGAGCGTGCCGCTATTGGTAACCGTGTTGAAGTCGTTGACGCCGATGATCACGCCACCGCCGCCGTCGCTGACGGTCGCGCCGGGCAGCACGTTGACGGTGAGATTGTCGACGCCGCCGCCGGCCTGAAAGCCGGCCGGGGTGTTGCCGCTGCAGGTGACGGTCTGGCCGCTCGACGCCGGATCGGGCGCGCAGGCCGCATTCGCGGGCGCCGCCGACAGGCACAGGCCAACGAGAAATGCCGACATCGCGACGGCCCGCGCAGCCGCATCCCGGCGGCGTCGGCCCTGCGCCGACGATAGCAATTGAAAATGCAACGCCCGAACCCCATTCCCCGGCGCTCTGCGGCGCCATCGGAACTCACTAGCATGGGTTCCGCCGTAGAATTACGGATGCGGGGTTGAATTCGTCAGATTTGCGCCACAACCGGGCGTTTTGCGGCGACGCTGTGGCACTCGCGCCACGTTTTGGGCGGCGCCCATGACGCCTGGCCGGCAGGATCAGGCGTTCGGCGACGGCTCGCCCGGGACGGCCAGAAGCTGCGAGCGCCGCACCCGCTCGCGATGGGCGGTGTAGAGCCCGCTGGCGACGATGAAGGCGGCGCCGGTGACGGTATAGACATCGGGGACTTCGCCGAAGATCAGGAAGCCGAGCACGCTGACCCACAGCAACTGCGTGTAGGAAAACGGCGCCAGCACGGAGGCGTCGGCATAGCGGAACGCCAGCACCACGATCCACTGCCCCGCCGTGGAGGCGACGCCGATGAAGATGCCGAAGGCGATGTCGTGCCAGGTCGGCGTCACCCAGACGAACGGCACCAGCGCCGAGAGAATGAGCAGACGCCCGCGATCGACGAATAGGTCATGGTGGTGATGGCGCGCTCGGTGCCGCTCATCATCCGCGTCATGATCAGCGTGCAGGCCCAGGCCAGCGCCGAGACCAGCGGAAAGAACGCCGCCGGGTGAAACGCGCCGGTGCCCGGACGCAGGATGATGAGCACGCCGATCAGGCCGACTGCCGGTGGCGATCCAGCGGCGCATGCCGACCTTCTCGCCGAGAAAGATGATCGACAGCGCGGTGACGAACAGCGGCGCGACGAAGCCGGTGGCGGAAGCTTCCGCGATCGGCAGGAACCGCAGGCCGGAGATGAAGAACAGCGACGAACCCAGCAGCGCCGCACCGCGCATCAGATGCAGCCCGAGCCGGTTGGTCTGCAGCGCAAACAGCGGCGAACCCGGCATCATCGCCGGCGTCATGATCAGCGCGAACACCAGGAAGCGGATCCAGGCGATCTCGATCGAGGGCAGCGTCGCCGAGAGATATTTCGCCGTGACGTCGGAGGCGCCGAGAAAGATCGTCGAGGCCAGCACCAGCGCGATGCCCTTGAACGGCCGATCGGCGCGCGCGGGCGCCTTGCGGGCGGCGGACTTCTTCTCGGGCAAAGGTATTGGAGCGCTGTCCAGCCTTGCGGCTGCGGCGGGGGGCGGTGTCACGGCAATCTCGAAGGCAGTAATTATCGAATCGGGCGAGGCTGTAAAAAACACCAATTCGCCCGATGCGACTAGGTCCGAAAACAGGATGCGGATATGCGCTGAGGGGGCGATTGCAACACTTTGTTAAGGACGGTGTTCCCTACAGCATCGGCAGGCCGCGCGGCTTGGGCCCGCGCGGAAAGGCCTTGTCGAGCGCGGCGATTTCGGCGTCGCTCAGCGTCAAATCGCCGGCAGCGGCATTCTCCGCGGCGTGTTCCGCGCTCGACGCTTTCGGAATTGCGAGCACCGATGGCGCGCGCGTGAGAAACGCCAGCGCGACCTGGCGCGGCGTTGCCTTGTGCGCCTCGCGCGATCGCCTGCAGCACCTCGCCGCCCTTGCTGCGCGCGGACGGAAAATCATTGTGGCCGAACGGCGAATAGGCGACGACGGCGACGCCGTGCTGCTCGCACCACGGGATCACCGCGTGCTCGATCGCGCGCTCCTGCAGATGATAGAGCACCTGGTTGCAGGCGATCTTGCCCTCGCCCGCGACATCGAGCAGTTCGTCGAGATCGTCGGAGTCGAAATTGCTGACGCCCCATGAACGGATTTTTCCGGCTGCCACCAGTTCGTCGAACGCCGCCACCGTCTCCTCGAACGGATAGGAGCCGCGCCAGTGCAGGAGATAGCAATCGAGATGATCGGTCTTCAGCCGCTTCAGCGAGCGCTCGCAGGCGGTGATGGTGCCGCGCCGCGAGGCGTTGCTCGGCAACACCTTTGAGACCAGGAAGAGTTTTTCACGCGGCAGCCCGGCGATCGCGTCCGCGATCACGAGCTCGGCATCGCCATACATCTCGGCGGTGTCGATATGGGTCATGCCGGTTTCGATGCCCCGGCGCAACGCCGCGACGGCGGCCTTGCGGTCGCCGCGGTCGAGATACCAGGTGCCCTGCCCGATCACGGACACGTCGGGGCCATGCGTGCCGAATTTTTTCTGCTTCACGATCACCTCAACTTCTGACGATGCCGACCAGACGGCGGCGATGCAGCGCGCAGCGCGTTCTCGGCCGGCAGACCGCGCAGCCAATCGCGGAAGCCGGATATCTCGGGACAATCCGCGGTGCCGGCAGGCGCAATCAGCCAATCGCCGAGCCCGGATCCCTCCGTCACGCGGTCGCAGCGATAGCCCGGATGGTGGCCGAGCCCGCGGGCGATCAGCACATCGACCTTGCCCTCGATCAACTCGTGCAGGCCGGCGGGCTGCAGCACCCGCAAGCCGATTTCCGCGTGGGTTGCGCGAAACTCCGCCAGCTCCAGACGGCGCAGATCGAAGCTGCCGTGCACGCCGAGCTGCAGCAGCACCGCGCCCACCGGCTTCAATTTTTCGGTCGCATTGGCGATGCGGCGAAAGCCGCCGGAAATTTCGGGCAAATAGGCCTGGCCGGCCTCGGTCAGGATGAGCTGCTTGTGCAGCCGCTCGAACAGGCGAACGCCCAGGCGCGCTTCCAGCGCCTTCACCTGCTGCCCCACGGCGGCAGGCGTCACATGCAGCTCATGCGCGGCGAGCTTGAAGCTGAGATGCCGGGCTGCGGCTTCGAACGCGCGGAGCGCATTGAGCGGTGGAAGGATGTAGGTCATCGCCGTCCAGTTTGTCACTGATAGGCGCTGGCCTTGCAATAGATTTTCTTGCGCTGGACCGCAGCAACAATGCTTTGCCCGCGCGGTGCTGCCGCCGGTTACGGTCGGCCCGCAATCCGGAGATCCCATGCCCCGCCGACTAGATCATCTCGTCATTTGTGTCCGCGATCTGGCGCAGGCCGCGCTGGACTGGCAAACGCTCGGTTTCAGCCTCACGCCGACCGGCGTGCATCCGTTCGGAACCAGCAACCGCCTGGCGATGTTCGGCAACAATTTTCTGGAGCTGCTGGCCGTCACCGACGCGGCCGCGGTGCCGCCGGCCGCGCCGGATCGATTCAGCTTCGCCGCCCACAACCGCGATTTTCTCGCCGCCGCCGAAGGAATGTCGATGCTGGCT
>CAWKBX010000011.1:0-61976 GCA_963847945.1 uncultured Actinomycetes bacterium | reverse complement strand
CGTGCACGATCCGTTACCGCCCCTCTCGTGGCGAGGACGACGTCCGATGAGACGAGCGGTCGTGCACGGCGTCTCGGTCGAGACGATCAGCACCACGGAAGAGCACGATCCGCGACTGCACCCGTCGCTGGAGAGCGAGGAGACGTGCAAACCGGACCACGTCCAGAGTGTCTCAAATTCGAGGCGGAGGCATCAGCGTTTTCGGCTCCTCGACCTGAACCTGTATCGAGGCGGAGGTTCGGGTCGGTGCCGTCGTCGAGCGGGGTCGGGCCCTGCGCCTGGGAGTTGCCACCACGCGGCCGCCGCGATCATCGCCCCGTTGTCGGTGCACAGCTCGGGCGACGGGAGGAACGCCCGCCGTCCGGTTGCCTCGGCGACCTCCTCGACGCTGCGTGGAGCCGGGAGTTCGCCGTGACCCCGCCGCCGAGCACCAGCGTCGTCGCGCTGGCCGCGTCGGCCCCGGCCACGAGCTTGTCCACCAGCTGGTCGACGACGGCTTCCTGGAAGGACGCCGCAACGTCGGCGGCGCCACCTTCGGGATCGCGGCGCACGTGGTTCACGACCGCCGTCTTCAGCCCGGCGAAGGAGAACGTGGCCACACCTGGCTCACCGCGGGGAACCGGATCGCAGCCGGATCGCCGGTCGTCGCCAGCCGGTCGATCACGGGCCCGCCCGGATAGCCGAGGCCCAGGAACCGGGCGACCTTGTCGAAGGCCTCCCCGGCGGCGTCGTCGACGGTCTCGGCCGCGACCGTGTAGCTCCCGTGACCTTCCATGATCACGACCATCGTGTGCCCGCCCGATGCGATGAGCACCGCGTGGGGTGGTTCGAGGTCGGGATCCGCAAGCCACGCGGCGTACAGGTGCGCTTCGAGGTGGTTGACGCCCACGTACGGGAGGCCGGTCGCGAGCGAGATCGCCTTGGCCGCGCTCACACCGACGAGCAGCGCGCCGGCCAGGCCCGGGCCGTGGCACGCCGCGACCGTGTCGAGCGCGCCCACTTCGACGCCCGCCTCGACGAGCGCCTCGGCGATCACGTCACCGATCAGCTCGACGTGCGCTGGTTGGGAAGCCCGACCTCATAGGTATCGGGGTAGGCGAACAGCCAGGCAACCTTGCCGGCGCCGTGGATCGGCGTTGCTGCGCCATCCTCACAACCGATGTAGCGGGCCGGCTTTTGCACCCGGGCCAAGAGCGGTTCGAGCCGTGGCCACAGGGATGCTGTGTTCACGGTTGACATGACCCTGGCATTCTACCCGTCTGGCTCCGGCGAACCGGGATCAGCCTCAAGGCAGGCTCATCTCCGCACGCGACCGGGTCGATTCAGCGCATTCGGCGCATGTGGACGTTCTCGACCAAACCGATCATCATCAAGAACGCAACGGTTGACGAGCCGCCGTACGACACCAGCGGCAACGGAATACCGGTCACCGGCATGATCCCGGTGGTCATTCCGATGTTCTCGAACACGTGCCAGACAATCATCGTCATCGCGCCCGCGCAGATGTACAGACCCATGTCGTCGCGCGATATTCGAGCCACGCGCCAGATTCTGAACAGGACGAAGAAATAGAGCAAGAGCAGCACGATCGTGCCGACGAGGCCGAATTGCTCGGCGATGGCGGAGAAAATGAAGTCGGTGTATTGCACCGGAATCGAGCCGTCATTGGTCAACGGACCCTGCAGATAGCCTTTACCGGTAATGCCGCCGGTGGCGATGGCCCGCTTGGAGAATTTGACCTGCAAGACAAGGTCTTCGGTCTTGCGATCGTTGTCCGACTCCTGTTTGACGAAGGCCGTCAAGCGGTCGACTTGGTACGGCTTCACGAACTCGGCGGCGATCAGTCCGCCAACGGTGGCGATCGCCAGAATGCTAATGAACGCGACGTAGCGCATGCTGGCACCGGCGACGAGCAAGACTCCCATCGCCAGGGCGATCAGCACCGATGCGGTGCCGAAGTCGGGTTGGATCAAAATCAAACCCACCGGAATACCGACCAAGAGCAACCCATTGATGAAGCGCGGATAGCTCAGCTCGCCTTCGCGTTCCTTGGCCAGATAGCCGGCGATCAGCACCAGCACGGTGACCTTAGCGAATTCCGATGGTTGTACCAGAATTGGGCCGAAGTCGAACCACGCGTTCGCCCCCGAACCGGGCGGGCCGGTACCGACGAGTTGTACCGCGACCAGCGATAGAATCGTGCCCATATACAGGGCGCTTGCTCGTTCCTTGATCCAACCGTAGTCGACGCTCATCACGACGGCCATCGCCGCAGTTCCGGCAATCAAGAAGATCACCTGGCGGTGAGTGAATAGGTAGGGATCGCCACCCGGAGTTCGCAGTTGTTTGGGAGCCGATGCCGAATAGATCGCCAAAAGGCCGATGCCGGCGATCGCATAGGTGGGAATCAACAACACCCAGTCGAGATTGCGCCATGGCTCGCTCGGACTCCGATTGATGTTACCCATCCCCCGGCTCTGCATAGGAAATGTCACGCTCATCGCTCGCCCCGATCTCGGGCGACCGAGCGGGTGGCGTCGTCGAGACACGCCTCGCTCGGCATCGGGTTCCGTGGTGCTGCAACCGGCGAACGCACGTCCAATTCGTCGGACAACTGCGGCTCATCGAGCACATACAACCCGTTCACCCCGAGCATCAGGCAGCGGACCACGGGGGCAGCTGCTCGCTTACCGTAACCCGCCTTCTCGAGATATGCCCCCACGGTGTAGCCCGTCTGGGCGTTCTCACCGGTCTGGTATGCAACGAACACCGATGAGTCGTTTTCCTGGGCATTGTTCGCTCCCTGCGCGGTTCCTGTCTTGCCGGCGATCGGAATCGTGGAATGAGGGAAGCCCTTGAAGGCTTGCTGTGCCGTAGGTTCGTGCCCGTTGGGGAACCGGCATGGGGAATCCTGGACGAATAGCACGACGCAGGTCAGACCGGGGGTGATCGACAGCAAAGGAGCTGTGTCGAGCAGACCCCGATCGGGTTTGACCTCGGTGGTAAACAGTTTCTCGGGCACCCGCGCCGCAACATTCGCATAACCGGGTTTCGCGGGATCGTCGGGAACGCCCGGAGGGAACATCGCATGCACGATCAGCGGACGAAGCAGGTAGCCGCCGTTCGCCAATGTCGCATAGGCGTTCGTCAGCTGCAGTGGCGTGACCGCATTCAGGCCTTGGCCGATGGCCATCTGGATCGCGTCGCCGACGAAGAAGCCGGTGCCCTCCTCGTCGGAAATGGCGTTCTGCTCCGCCAACCGCGCCTTGGCCACCTTGTCGGGGAGCACCCCACTGTATTCGTAGGGCAAATCGATGCCGGATTTCTCCCCGAATCCGAAGAGCTTGTACTGACTCTGCAGAACGTCTGAGTCGGGATACGCCAGATACAACTCCGCCCCAATGCGGTAGAAGAATGTATCGGACGAAACTGCGAGGGCTTGAGATATATCGATCACGCCGTAGGTCGTCGCTCTACCAGTCGTGAAGTTGAATGCGTTCTTGAAGGTGCACTTCGTAATTTCCTTCTTCAAACATCGCTCGGTCTTCAACTCGTAGATGCCCACGTCCTCGTAGGTCTCACCCGGCTGAACGAAACCCGTGTGCAGGGCAGCGTACGCGGTGAACGGCTTGAAGGTTGACCCCACGTTGTAGCGGCCCTGAATCGCCCGGTTGACCAGCGGGCTCGGGAACGTGTCGGGGTTCTTGTCGTAATCGGGAGGGAAGAGCTGTTTGAACTTCTTGCCCGAGATACCGGCCGAGAACCACCGGTTGTCGAACGTGGGATAACTGGCCATCGCGATGATCTCGCCGGTGCCGCTCTTCTCGACGACCACCGAGCCCGCGGGCGCCTTGTAGAAGATCGTCCAGTGTTTGGGATCGGTCTTGTCGGGATACGGCGAGACCGAGCGGGCCCGCCGCAACATTGCCTCGAGGGTCTGCTCGGCGAAGAGCTGCTGCTGCAGGTCGATGGTGAGCTGGATGTCTTTTCCCGGCACCGGCTCGGTTCTGCTGAGGGTTTTGAGCACACGGCCGCGGGCGTCGACCTCGAATGACGAGAACCCTGGCGATCCGCGCAGCTCGGTTTCGAACTGCTTCTCGATGCCCGCCGCCCCGACCAGGTCGTTCAGCGAGTAGCCGAGCTTGGTGTACTCCTTGGTCTCATTGACGGTCGTCTTGTCGTTGTCTTCCGGGATGCGGCCGAGATACCCCAGGATCTGGCTGGCTGTCGGGGCATAGAGGTACTTGCGCCGCCAGCCCTCCTCAACATCGACCCCCGGGTAGTCCTCAATCCGCTCGCGCAGGAAAGCGCGGTCGCTTCGTCGACATCGTCGGCGGCCGGGAATGGCAGATAGGGGTTGAACAGGCCACCGCGGCAGTCCTTGTCGGGAATGACCGGATTTTTCGGGTCCGACCCGCAATAGCGAATCTCCAACTCGACGTCGGTCGTCTTCAGTGCCCCGGCCAGGCGCCCGAACAGCGCTCGTCGACTATTGGGTCGCGACCGGATCACGTCTTGGTCGATGACCACTCGCAGCACGCGCTCGTTGTCGGCCAAGATGCGACCCTTGACATCAAAGATCCGACCCCGTTCGGGGGGCAGATACACCTCTTTGGTGCGCGTGATCTGGACTTGGGCGGTGATCCGGTCGGCGTCGACGACCTGCAGGAACCACAGTCGGGTGCCGAGCAGGCCCATCAAGATCAGCGCCACGACTCCCAGCAGACCGAGGCGGACCCCTCGAGTATCACCGGCCATGGCGCAAGTCTGCCCGACGAGATGTGGGGTGCTGCGACATCACGACCGACGTCACGTGTCTCGCTCCACGCGCATGGCCCACCGCTGCGTGCGAACGGTCAGCGGGGACAGCAACGCGGCCACCCCCGCCGACACCACGATCTCGGTGATCATCGCTGGGCGAATCCACCCCTCCTGGCCCATCAACGCCCCGAACACCAGGTAAAACCCGACCCCCAGGGCGCTTCCTGCCAACACCAGCGAGGCGGTCAGCCACCAGACCTGACCCATCGTGATCGTCGACTTCAACAGCCCGATCAGGAACGCGGCCAGCCCATAGGCCAGCCCACTGAGCCCGAACGGAGTCGTCAGCAGCAGATCGATCGCGGCGCCGAAGACAAACCCAGCGAGTACCCCGGCCTCGGGACCCGCGCAGATACCCGTCACGACCGCAACGCCGACGAGCAGGTCGATCATGACCCCGAAGGGCCGCATCTCGACGAACAGCGTGGTTTGCAGCGTGACCACCACGAGGGCGATCACGATCAGTCGAAGGATCGGCCGCTGGAGGAGCAACCTCATCGATCATCCACCCGCGGCTTCCGAGGGAGGGATGTACAGCAGTACTCGCACAAAGTTCAAACGTGTCAGATCGGCGATTGGTTCCACTTCGACTTCAGGCCCTGCTTGACCGGGTCGCTCGATCACCGTGCTCACCCGGCCGATCACCAGGTCGGCCGGGGCCAGACTGCGCAAGTCGGTCGACAGGTCGGTGGATCCGCCGTTGGTCACCACGACGTCGCCGACCTTGATCTGCAGACCCTTGGCGTCGCTGGCGATGAATCGAACGATGGGCAGCTTGCCGGCGCCCCGACCCTCGAGTCCCCCGGTCTCTCACGCGGCCGCAGGCTGTTCAGATCAAAGTCGGTCGTCGAGGTCGAGGGCACCGTGGTCGTCGGCTCGGGCGACGACGACTGGGTCTCGTCGGCCAGCGAGCCGTCGTTGATCGGAAGGCCGTCGCTTCCCAACGTTCCCTCGACGATCCCCTCGGGCAGCGCGCTCAATCCATCGGCAGCAGCAGCAGGATCGAACGAGGGATCGAGAGTGGGATCGAGCGTCGAACCGAGCGTGACATCTGGATTCACCGTCGTGGTCGTCCCCCCGAGGGTCGGTTGGCCTTCGGCGACCGCCTCGGCGGTTCCTGGAACGGTCAGGGGACCCGACACCGTGACGGGCACCGAGTACGACGGGTCACTGATCAACAGGATCACGCAACGTTTCGTCGATACCTGGGTGACCTTGCCGATCAGCCCCGCCCCATTGACCACCGGCATCCCGACCCGAATCCCCTGGTCAGAGCCCTTGTTGATCTCAATCGTCTGACGCACGTTCGATGGGCCGTACGCCAACACCTGGGCGATCACGTTCGAGTAGTTGCCGACGGTCTCGAGGCTCTGCTGGGCGGCCAACTCGTAGTAGCTGCGGAGCACCGCGCTCCCGGCGATCGCCGAGCCCTCGAGCGACTGGTTGATCTCCCGAAGCCGATCGTTCTCACGTTCGAGGTCTCCGTAGTTGGTGATGCCCCGCCACGTGTTGCGGACCGGGTTGCTGATCGCCCGACCGACTCCCTGCAGGGGTGACATCCACTCGACGAAGGTGCTCTTGGCCTTGTTGATCGCCGTGCTGCCACGCGAGTCGAGGGTGACCAGCAGGATCGACGTCAGCACGAGGAGCGCGAGAAGGCGCTGGCGGCTCAGCCTCATGGGTTCTCAGCGTTCCGCGTGGAGGCGAATCAGTCGTCGCTGCCCTGGGACAGCACGGAACCGAGCGCGGCAATTTCTCGAGCGCCAAGCCCGAGCCCAACACCACGCAATTCAACGGGTCGTCGGCGATGTTGATCGGCATGCCGGTTTCGTTCTGCAGCCGGCGATCGAGCCCCATCAGCAGCGCTCCCCCACCGGTGAGCATGATGCCCTGCTCCATGATGTCGGCGGCAAGCTCCGGCGGGGTCTTGTCGAGCGTGTTCTTGACCGCATCGACGATCGCCGAGACCGGCTCGATGATCGCCTCGCGGATCTGCTCGGTCGTCACCGTGACGGTGCGCGGCAGGCCGGTGATCAGGTCACGGCCCCGGATTTCGGCGGTCAGTTCCTCGTCGAGGATCCATGCCGAACCCATCTGCATCTTGATCTGCTCGGCGGTGCGCTCGCCGACGGCCAGCGAGAACTCCTTCTTGATGTATTGCATCACCGCATCGTCGAGTTCATCACCGGCGACACGCACGGACTGGGCTGTGACAATGCCACCCAACGAGATGACGGCGACCTCGGTGGTGCCACCACCGATATCGACGACCATGTTGCCCGACGGCTCATGCACCGGCAGACCGGCACCGATCGCCGCGGCCATCGGCTCCTCGATCACGTAGGCCGGCTTGCGGGCCCCGGCGAACTCGGCGGCATCGCGCACGGCGCGCTGCTCGACCCCAGTGATGCCCGACGGCACGCAGATGACCATCCGCGGCTTGTTCCACTTCGATGCGTGGACCTTCTGGATGAAGTACCGCAGCATCTTCTCGCAGATGTCGAAGTCGGCGATGACGCCGTCTTTCAACGGACGCACGACCTTGATGTGGCCGGGGGTACGGCCCATCATGCGTTTCGCCTCGATGCCGACGGCGACCGGACGGTTGTCGTTGGTGTTGATCGCGACCACAGAGGGCTCGTTGAGGACGATGCCCATCCCGCGCACGTAAATCAAGGTGTTCGCCGTACCGAGATCGACCGCCATATCGCGGCCGAGGGCTAACGGGTTGTTACGAGCCATTCGCCTCTCACCTCCCGGTTGGGGATGGTTTGTTCACCAATAGTAGCCGACCCTCGCTGTTGGTTACAGACCAGGGAAAAAGATACCCAACTCGCGCGTCGCCGACTCGAGGCTGTCACTGCCGTGCACCAGGTTCTCGGTGAACAGAATGCCCAGATCGCCGCGGACGGTGCCCGGAGCAGCCTTGCGGGGATTGGTCGTACCCATCATCGTGCGCAGGACTTCCCACGTGTCTTCGGGGCCCTCGACGGCCATCGCCACGACCGGACCACGCGACATGAAGGTGACCAGTTCGCCGTAGAAGCCCTTGCCGACATGCTCCTCGTAGTGACGGGCGAGGGTCGCCTCGTCGAGCAGACGAAGGTCCATCGCCACGATCTTGAGGTTCTTACGCTCGATGCGGGAGACGATCTCGCCGACCAGGCCACGTTCGACGGCATCGGGCTTCAACAGGACAAGGGTGCGATCAGACATACGACTCCAGCTTACGGGCCATCTCGACGTTCGGGCGGCCTACGGGATCAGACGGCGCAAGATGCCGCGAGCCTCACCGACGACATAGAGCGATCCGGCAACGAGGACCGCATCGTCGGAGTCGGCGGACCGGACCGCGGCCGAGCACGCATCGAGCACAGTGTCGTAGGCATAGACCGTCTCGCACCCGATCGCCCGAGCCGCCGCGGCGAGTTGGGCGACCGGTACGCCCCGAGGCGATGGGGCCGTGCAGCAGAACACCGTGTCGAACTCATCGGCTCGTAGGGCGCCGAGCAACGCCTCGACGTCGCGACCTTCAAGGCAGCCAATCACCAGTAACCGACGTCCCGCCGGATCGAAATCGCTGAAAAACACCTCGGCACACCGGTCGGCGCCGTGCGGGTTGTGTGCGCCGTCGATGATCACCAGCGGCTGATGGCCGAGCACCTCGAACCGGGCGGGCACCCGCACCGCAGCAAGCCCCTCGGCGAGGACTTCGGTGACGATCGGGGCGTCGAAGAAGGCTTCAACCGCGGCAACCGCCAACGACGCGTTCTCGCCCTGATACGCACCGTGAAGGTTGATGAACACGTCGCCATACACCGCTTGGGGCGTGTAGATGTCGAGCATCCGACCTCCGAGGGCCGTCTCATTGAGATTCAGACCGAAATCGACATCGCGGCGCAGCAGCTTGGCCGGGCCGGCCTCGGCGAAGATGGCCGCCAGGTCGGGATCGGTTACGCCAAGGACGAGCGTCGCGTCGGGCTTGACGATCCCCGCCTTCTCCCGGGCGATGTCGGCGAGCGTCGGGCCGGCGTATTCGGCGTGGTCAAGGCCAACGTTCGTGACGACACACACCTCTGGTCGCACGACGTTCGTCGCGTCCCACCGGCCGAGCAGGCCTACTTCGATGACCATCACGTCGACGGCGATGTCGGAAAACCAGCGAAACGCAGCGGCGGTCACCGCTTCGAAGAACGTCGGGCGCACACCCATCACGATCTCGAGGTCGGCGACGGCGCCCACGGCATCGGCGAATTCGTCGTCGCTGATCGACTCGCCGTCGACGGTCATCCGTTCGTTGATCCGGTCGATGTGCGGGCTGGAGTATGTGCCGACCGTCAGCCCGTGGGCCATCAACAGCCGAGTGATCATCTGGGCAGTCGAGCCCTTGCCGTTCGTGCCGGTGATGTGGATCGACGGACAGCTCAGCTGCGGGTCGCCCATCGCACCGAGCAACCGCTCGATGCGATCGATCGTCGGTGAGTTGATCCGCCCGGACTTTTCATAGTTCGAGTGCTCGTCGAGATACGCGAGCGCGGCGGGATAGTCCATCGCAGGCTCCCTGGCTGAGTCGAGGGCGGGTGGGGTGCGGGATTCAGCTGGCGGCGCGACGCGGGCCGCGGGATGCGGCTCGCCTCGCGAGGCACCAGCGTCGGGTTGACCTTGCGATCGACGGTCTCGCCGTCGATCACGACCCGGCCGACATCGACGCGACCAGGGATGTCGTACATCGTGTTGAGCAGGACTTCTTCCATGATCGCCCGCAATCCGCGGGCACCGGTGCCCCGCAACAAGGCCTGGTCGGCCAAGGCCACCAGGGCGTCGTCGGAGAACTCCAACTCGACGTCTTCCATCTCGAACAGCTTGCGATACTGCTTGACCAGGGCGTTCTTCGGCTCGGTGAGAATCGCCATCAACGCCGCCCGGTCGAGGCTGTGCACCGCGCCGATCATCGGTAGACGCCCGACGAACTCGGGGATCAAGCCGAACTTGAGCAGGTCTTCGGGGAGCACCTGGGTGAACAGTTGGCCGGCGTCGCGTTCCTGCTTGGAACGGATCGTGGCGTGGAACCCGACACCCTTGTGACCGATGCGATTTTCGATGATCGTGTCGAGGCCTGCGAAGGCACCACCACAGATGAACAGCACGTTGGTGGTATCGATCTGGATGAACTCCTGATGCGGGTGCTTTCGTCCGCCCTGGGGCGGCACCGACGCCACGGTTCCCTCAAGGATCTTGAGGAGTGCCTGCTGCACGCCTTCGCCCGACACGTCGCGGGTGATCGACGGGTTCTCGGACTTGCGAGCCACCTTGTCGATCTCGTCGATGTAGATGATGCCGGTCTCGGCGCTGCTTGACGTCGAAGTCGGCGGCCTGAATGAGCTTGAGCAGGATGTTTTCGACGTCTTCGCCGACATACCCGGCCTCGGTGAGCGCGGTGGCATCGGCGATGGCGAAGGGCACGTTGAGCAGCCGGCGAGGGTTTGGGCGAGGTGGGTCTTGCCGCAGCCGGTAGGGCCGAGGAGCAGGATGTTGCTCTTCGACAGTTCCACCTCGTCGCGACGCCCGGGGACGCGGCGGCGTTGGCATTCTGATGCTGAATGCGCTTGTAGTGGTTGTAGACGGCGACCGACAAGACCTTCTTGGCATGGTCTTGGCCGACGACGTAGTCGTCGAGGAACGTGCGGATCTCGCGTGGCGTCGGCAGCTCGTCGAATCCGAGCTCGGAGGTGTCAGCCAGTTCCTCTTCGATGATCTCGTTGCACAGGTCGATGCATTCGTCGCAGATGTAGACGCCGGGACCGGCGATCAACTTCTTGACCTGTTTCTGCGACTTGCCACAGAACGAGCACTTCAACAGCTCGCCGGTATCCCCAAACTTGGCCACAGTCCCCGCTCCGTCTCGTCAATCAGCGAATCGGACCGGTTCGGTCGACAGCATCTCGGGCAGTGATCACGTCATCGATAATGCCATAGTCGCGAGCCGCCTCTGCTTCCATCACGAAATCGCGGTCGGTGTCCTTGTGGATCTGCTCGGTCGTCTGGCCCGTGTGCTTCGACAGCATCGCCTCGAGCAGCTCGCGCATCCGCAGAATCTCCTTGGCGGCCAGCTCGAGGTCGGTGACCTGTCCGTAGCCCACTTGCCCGTAGGGCTGGTGCAACAGGATGCGGGCATGAGGCAGTGCGAGACGCTTGCCCTTGGTGCCGGCGGCGAGCAGCACGGCGGCAGCCGAGGCGGCCTGGCCGAGACAGATGGTGGCAATGTCGTTCTTGATGAACTGCATCGTGTCGTAGATGGCGAACAGCGAGGTGATGTCGCCGCCCGGGCTGTTGATGTAGATCGAGATGTCCTTGTCGGGGTTCTCGCTCTCGAGGAAGATCAACATCGCGCAGATGGCGTTGGCGACCTGATCATCGATCGGCGTACCGAGCAGGATGATGTTGTCTTTCAGCAGGCGGCTGAACAGGTCGGACGTGCGCTCACCGCGGCTGGTCTGCTCGGTGACGTACGGGATGTAGCTGCTGGCGATTTCCAAACGTGAGTTCATCGGTTCAGCTCTCCGCATCATCGGTCGGGTCGGCGGACGCATCGGCATCCCCATCATGGTCGGCATCGTCGCCGTGGTCGTGATCGGAGTGATCATGGTCGTGCTCGGAATGGCCGAGCAGCAGGTCGTTGGAGATCGGCTTGCCCTCGGGATCGACGATCTCGATGCGGTGAAGCAGCCATTCCAGCGCCTTGGACTTGCGAATCTCCGAGGCCAGGTCGGCTACGGCGTCGTTCTTCTCGTACGCCTTGCGGACCTGGTTGACCTTCTGATTGGCGCGCATGGCGATGCGGGTGTACTCGGCCTCGATGTCGTCGTCGCCGACTTCGAGCGACTCGGCGGTGGCGATCGCCCGCAGGGCGAGGTCGACCTTGACGGCCCGGCCCGACTGCTCGCGCAGGCGCTCGGTGAATGTCGCCGGATCTTGCCCGGTGGCGGCGAGCCACTGGTTGACGTCGATGCCCTGCGACTGCAACTGACGCACGAAGTTCTGGATCTGGCTCTGCAGTTCGGCCTGCACCAAGGCATCGGGAGGCTCCTCGTCGACCAATTCGGCCAACGCCGACGAGGTGCGATCGAGCATCAGGTTGCGGGCCTGGTTGGCCTTGCCCATATTCAGCCGCTCACGGATCGAGTGAGTGCCACGCATCGACCGTCTCGAACTCGCCGAAGTTGTCGCCGACCCATTCGTCGGTGACTTCGGGGAGGGTGAGGGCCTGTACCGCGGTGATCTTGACCGTGAAGTCGGCCTCGTAATCGGTGCCCTTCGGGGTGCCGGAGAAGGCCAGCTCATCGCCGATGTTCGCACCGCCAGCCGGTCGTCGAAGTCGTCGGTGACCCAACCCTTGCCGACCTCGTAGAGGAAGTCTTCGGTGTTGAGACCCGCGACCGGCTCGCCCTCGCGCAGGGCAGTGAGGTCGAGCGTGACGTAGTCGCCGGATTCGATCGCCCGACCGGCATCGTCAAGCGCGCCATGGCGGCGCCGCTCGGCATCGACGGCGTTGGCGATGTCTTCGTCGGTGGCCTCGACGGCGGGGAGCTCGATGCGCAGACCGCCGTAGCCGGGGACGACGATGACCGGGCGAACTTCGCACTCGGCGTCGAAGGCAACTGCACCCTCGGACTCGCCGCCGGTGATCTCGACCTTGGGCGTGGCGATCAGATCGACGTCGTGCTCCCGCACGGCCTTGGCCAAGTACTGGGGAATGCCGTCTTGCAGCGCCTGCTGCCGGGCCGACTCCAGACCGATGCGGGCCTCGAGAATTCGCCGCGGCGCCTTACCCGGACGGAAGCCGGGCAACCGGACCTCCCGGGCGATCTTGCGGAACGCCGCATCGACGTCCCGCTCGAACTCTGCCTCGTCCACTTCGATGGACAATTTGACTTTGTTCCCCTCGAGGGGTGCGATCGCGCTCTTCACAGGGTTGTCATCCTAGTGGGAGGGCCGCCCGACCCAGACGACCCTCGCCAACATCACGCCGAGCGATGCCCGCCGCGATGCCCGCGCCGGCCCATCTGCGTGCGACCCGAACGCCAATGCCGAACGAGATCACGTTCAGTGCGTCATGGCGCTCCCCAAAACATTTCGTCACCGGGCCACAAAGCAACCCGGTGCCGGACAAAGCCCGTCGGGTAAGGTGCGGACATGACGTTTTGGAAGCCGCACGCTCTGGCCAAGCCGCACGCCGACCAACTGATGTTGAAGATGGGCGACCGCGTCGAGTCGACGGTTGAGCTGCAGGGCGTAGCCGTTGGAACGCCGGGCAAGGTGATTCTGGCCAACGGGTTCAACTGGCAGCGCTACCGGGTGTACTTCGCCAACGGCATCGAAATCGGCGACCTCGATGGACGTCAGCTCGTTCCGATCGGCAAGACGGCCAAGCGTCTCGCCAAGCTGGCCGCCCGCGCCTGACAAACTGCGAGGCGTGACCAACACGTCCTCGTACGCCGCCGGTTCGACCACGGTTCCGCTCCTCGACGAGACCATCGGAGCCAACCTTGAGCGCACCGTCGCGCAGTGGCCCGATCGTGAAGCGATCGTCGTGCCATTCCAGAACGTTCGCCTGACGTATCGCCAGTTCAACGACGAGGTCGACCTGCTCGCCCGCCGGCTGCTGGCCGAGGGTTTGCAGGTCGGTGACCGGATCGGAATCTGGGCGCCGAATTGCCTGGAATGGGCGCTTTTCCAATACGCCACCGCCAAGATCGGCGTGATTCTGGTCAACATCAACCCGGCGTACCGCACCCATGAGTTGGAGTACGTGCTGCGCCAATCCGGATGCATCGGCATCGTGGCCGCCGTCGAGTTCAAGGGCAGCGACTATGTAGCGATGGTCGCCGAGGTGCGGCGCCACGCTTCCCGAGTTGGTCTTCCTCTGGCACCTCGGCGACGAAGATTGGTTCGATTGGCTCGCCAACCACGAGGTCGCACCGGCCGAGGCGTTGGCGCAACGGATGGCCTCACTGAACCCCACCGATCCGATCAACATCCAGTACACGAGCGGCACCACCGGCTTTCCCAAGGGCGCCACGCTCAGCCATCGCAACATTCTCAACAACGGCTACTTCGTCGGCGAGGGCTGCGGATACACCGAGGCCGACCGGGTGTGCATTCCCGTCCCGCTCTACCACTGCTTCGGCATGGTGATGGGCAACCTCGGCTGCACCACCCACGGTGCCACGATCGTCTACCCGGCCCCCTCCTTCGATCCGGCGGCAACGCTGGCGACGATCGCGGCCGAGAAGTGCACGAGTCTGTATGGCGTCCCGACGATGTTCATCGCCGCGCTGGGCCACCCGGATTTCGCCGGCTACGACCTGTCATCGCTGCGTACGGGCATCATGGCCGGGTCACCATGCCCGGTAGAGGTGATGAAGCAGGCGATCGAATCGATGCATATGGACGAGGTCACGATCTGTTACGGGATGACCGAAACCTCGCCCGTTTCCACGCAGACCGGGCCCAACGACACCGTCGAGCAGCGAGTCGGTTCGGTCGGCCAGGTCCATCCGCACGTCGAAATCAGCGTCCGTCGACCCCGAGTCCGGCGAGGTCGTCGAGCGCGGGGTCACCGGTGAGTTCTGCACCCGGGGCTACTCGGTGATGATCGGCTACTGGAACGAGCCCGACAAGACCGCCGGGGCGATCGACGCCGAGGGCTGGATGCACACGGGCGACCTCGCCGTCATCGACGGGGACGGATACGTCAACATCGTCGGGCGGATCAAGGACATGATCATTCGCGGCGGCGAGAACATCTATCCGCGCGAGATCGAGGAGTTCTTGTATTCGCACCCCGACATCGTCGACGTCCAGGTGATCGGGGTCCCCGACGAACGCTACGGCGAAGAAGTGATGGCCTGGGTTCGCCTGCGAGACGGGGTCGCGCCGCTCGACGCCGCAGCGGTACGCGCCTATTGCGGCGGGCGGATCGCCCACTACAAGATTCCCCGCTACGTGCACATCGCCGATGAGTTCCCGATGACGGTCACCGGCAAAGTGCAGAAGTACCTGATGCGCAATGCGGCGATCGAGATGCTCGGCTTGGAGTCGGCTGCGGCGACCGCTACCGCCTGAGGCCAGACTGGGCGACATGACGCATCGCTCCCTGATACATCGATTTCCCGGCGTTCGTGACGGATGGGCCCGCTTCGACGGCCCCGCGGGCACCCAAATGGTCGACGTAGCGATCCAGGCCATGGCCGACTGGGCGGCAAGCGGCAACAACGCCAACACCCACGGCTCGTTTCCAGGGGCGGCGGCCTGTGACGACCTGCTGGAACGCGCTCGGGCCACCGTCGGGCAGCTGCTCGGGGCCGATCCCGAAGGCATCTGTTTCGGAGCGAACATGACCACGATGACGATGGCGTTCACCCGCGCCGTCGGC
Source organism: uncultured Actinomycetes bacterium (assembly GCA_963847945.1). Lineage (GTDB taxonomy): Bacteria > Actinomycetota > Acidimicrobiia > Acidimicrobiales > Ilumatobacteraceae > JANMJD01. The sequence continues at coordinate 46,720 of CAWKBX010000011.1, read as the reverse complement.
CAGACGTTACAGCCGGGCGACCGGGTGGTCGGCACCAAGCTCGACCATGACGCCAACGTCTCGTCGTGGCGGATCGCCTGTGAGCGGGCGGGGGCCGAGCATGTGCTCGCCCCGTTCGATTCGGCCACCGGGCGCCTCGATATGGAGGGTTTGGCCGACTTGATCGCCGGCGGTCGCACCCGTTGGGTGGCGATCACCGGTGCCTCGAACCTGGTCGGCACGATGCCCGACCTGCCGGCGGCAATCGCCCTCGCCCACGCCGCCGGGGCCCGCGTGTTCGTCGATGCCGTGCATCTTGCGCCACACGCCCAGATCAACGTCGCCGCGTTGGGCTGCGATGCTCTGGCGACCTCGCCGTACAAGTGGTACGGCCCGCATGCAGGGGTTTTGTACGTCGAGCCGTCGCTGTTGAATAGCCTGCCGGTCGCCAAGGTTCGCCCGGCCGAGGACGAGGGGCCCCGTCGTTTCGAGACCGGTACCCCGAACTTCGAAGGCATCGCCGCGGTCGAGGCCGCCGCCCGGTTCCTGATCGAGGAGGGTATGGACACCGTCGCCGCCCAGGAAGCCGACGTTTTCCAGCCGCTGCTCGACGGGCTGCTCGCCATCCCCGGAGTCCATGTGTGGGGCGCTCCCAACATGGCTGCCCGCACCCCGACGGTCGGATTCACGCTCGACGGCTACACCACCGACGAGGTGGCCGCAGCGCTGGCGGCCGAGAAGATCGCAGTGTGGGCCGGGCATTCCTACGCTCTCGAAGCTGTCGATCAACTCGGACTGGCCGAGACCGGCGGCGTCGTGCGCGCCGGCGTCGTGCGATACATCGAACCCGCCGACGTCGAGCGCCTGTTGGCGGTCGTGAGCCGCCTCGCTGCGCACGCCGGATGACCCTACGGTCCAGTGGATCCTGAAATCCGACTACCCGAGGCGGCTCGGGGGCGATAGCCTGCCGAGCGACCGGGGAGTGGCGCAGCGGTAGCGTTCCTGCTTTGGGAGCAGGAGGTCGGGAGTTCGAATCTCCTCTCCCCGACTGGTCGTGAGGTCGCAGGCGTCGGCGATCTTCCCCGCGGCGTCGGCGAGCAGGTGCAGCGCATCTGCGCTCACGCCGACGTCACGACGGGCTGGCCCTTGGCGTCGTGGGTCGCCGCGGCCGCCGCGGTCTCGGGTCAACTTCTTGCCGAGATGAAAAAGACGGGTGACGACACGAGAATGTGGTGGTCCACAGCCGAGAGCTTGGGAGGCCGTCGTCGGCCTCGTCGCCTCTCAATGTCGTACCGGAGGGCGTCAGCGCTGGCTTGCGCTTGTCACGCCCTGCGGACCTGCTGACTGGCCACTGTGGCAACGCGAGTGTCGAATGACGCAACCGCGCAGCGCAGGCGCATCGCCAGCTCCACGACGACTGCGTCGGGCATCTTCAGCGGAGTCGTCTCCGCCCTCAGCGTCGCCAGCACGATCGGATCGGCAGCACCTTGGTCGACCAGCACGCCAACTGCCCGCAGGCGCGACAACACGGCCTCGGCGTCGCCGGTGCGGGCTGGGTGCACGAGCGCTTCGGCCATCGTCAGGGGGGCGACTCGCAGGTCGTCATCGGAGATCAGCAGTGCGACGGCTTGCTCGTGATGGAGGTGGGAGTGGTCGAGGTATGCGATCAGGATGTTGGCGTCGAGGACGATCATGACCAGTCGCTGCGCAGATCGTCGAGGTATCCGGCGGGGTATGCGACTCCCCCGGCCATCGACCTGACGAGAACGGCGCGGTCGGCTCGATGCTGGGCGTTACGGGCGCGCCGCGCCAGCGCCGCTTCGATCACGAGCTGGTTGACCACCTCGGACACGGAGGCATCGGGGTGGGCGGTGCGCTCTTCGTCGAGCACGGCCTGAACCTCGGGGCTCAAGGTCACGGTGATTCTCGGCAGCGTCGTCGGCATACAGCGACGCTATCACCCGGTGCATCACCGCGCCGCTCGGTGCATCACCATTGCTGTACGGCGCCGGCCAGACTCCTGGCGTGGGTGCGCGCGTGAGGATCACCGCGCTGCTCCCCGCGGCGCTTGGCGCCGGTGTTCGACGGGCGAGGGCCGCTGCGAGATCGCCGCCGAAAACCACCACTCACCGAGCGGCCCAGTCGCCAAATTGACTTGCGTTGAGCACTATTGGTGATTGTCGCGGCGCGCCAACCCTCTGGATTCGTGCTAGGCCTGTGGTGGTCAGTACCGATTCCGGCGGCCTAGGTGGTCGTCGGACGACCTGAGAGGGGTTCCAATGAGAACCACAACAACCATCAAATTCATTGCCGCGGGGGCGGTCCTTGCCACGGCTTCCGTCGGCTTCATCGTTGGCAACGACGTCGGAGCCGCGGGCACGACCACGGCCTTCGCCGCCGGCCTGGTCGGCGCCAACGAGGTCGGCGGAGGTGACCCAGACGGCACCGGTTCGGCATCGGTCACGATCGACACCGGCACCAACGAGCTCTGCTGGAACGTCAAGGTCGCAGGCATCTCCAACGCCGCGGCCGCCCACATTCACAATGCGGCGGCCGGCGTCAACGGACCCATCAAGGTCGATTTCGCCGGAGCCTTGAGCGGCTGCTTGACGATTGCCGCACCGCTGGCGGCCGACATCGTCGCCAACCCTGCGAACTATTACGTCAACGTCCACAGCAGCGAACACGCTGGCGGGGCGATCCGCGGTCAGCTCTCGGCAGCGGCAGCCGGCCCGGCCGGCTACTTCGGCCTGTCGACCCCGGTGCGGGCCTACGACTCGCGCCAACCCGGCGGGACACGGATGAGGGCCAGCGAAACGCGAGTCGTTCCGCTCGTCACCGGCAAGAACACCGCTGGTGTCTCGTTCCCCGCAGTGCCGTTGGGGGCCGTTGCCGCGCAAGTCGTGATCACGGTCACCGAGACCGGAGCGAAGGGCTACCTCACTGCTCACGCAGCTGGAACCCCGATCCCCGAAGCGAGCGTCGTCAACTGGTACGCCGTCGGTTCGGACCTGGCAACCGGCTCCGTCGTTCCCGTTGATGCCGCTGGGCGTCTCGCCCTGTCATCCGGCCCGACGTCGGATACGCACGTGATCGTCGACGTGATCGGCTACTACGTCGATCCGACGGCAACGGCTCCGACAACCACGTCGACGACGAGTTCGACGAGTTCGACGAGTTCGACGAGTTCGACGAGTTCGACGAGTTCGACGAGTTCGACGAGTTCGACGACGCCAGCCGCCGCGGCCGGCTGACCAACGTTGGCGGCGGGGCTTTGGCTGTGGCCGGGCCCCGCCGCTGATCATCCGGCAGGCGGTGGGTTGTCTGGCGTGTAGCCCGGGTTGTCGGGGTTGATCGGCCCGGTTCCTGGTCGGCCGAAGAGCTCGGTCGCCGCGGCCCACAGGTCGTCGACCAGGTTCCACCCCGCCGCGTTGGTTTCCTCGTAGTGACCTTCGGGCTCACCGATTTCGCGACCGATCGCCTGGCCGTAGCGACACACCGCGGCGAGCGCCTCCCCGACAGAATCGGGGTAGAGGGTGAGCGTCGCCGGGTCGTTGTCGATCGCCTGGCACGTCGTGCCGGCAACGGCGTCGGGAAACTCGATGAAACCGTCGGCGAACAACCCGGCGCACGTTGATCCCTGGGCCAGCACCCCATCAACGCAGCGAAGCCGGTAGTCGCTGATCGGAACGAAATAGCCCAATTCCTCGGTCCCCAACCCGACCGTGAACGTGGTCGACTCCTCGACGAGCGACAGCAGGTAGCCCGGACTGTCGTACTTCGAACCGAAGGCGTGCAGGTCAGGATCGTCGCGGTAGTACTTCTCGGGGGCGGCATCGAAGTCTCGTGGTAAGCCGATGACCAGTTCAGGTGGCAGCTCGCCGGGCATGAACAGGAACCCGACATCGCCGAGATCGAGGTGGACGAGGCGGGATTTGATCACATCGCCGGTCGTGATCTGGCTGTCGGTGAGCGGCGTGAGTATCGGGTCGTCCTCCAGTTCGCCGTCGTCACTCGCGCAGTTCGAGTTGTCGAGCGCGCCACTCCCGCACGAGTACACCGTCGGCGCTCTCCAGCCAAGGTCGCCGTCGGCGAGCAGCACTCGGAAACCGATATTGGTCAGCCGCGTGAAAAATTCCTGATGCCGCACGAAGAGCCCGGCCACATCGACCGGCGTCGTGGCTTCGGCGAGCCTCACCACCGCGTCGGCCAGTTGCGTTCCGATTGTCTCAGTCTTGGCGAATGACTGGCACAGGTACGGATCGGGGGATTCACACAGCCCAAGGGGGAACGCGCCGTCGGGAACGGTCCAGCCATTGCCGACCGGGTGCGCCGCGTCGATCAACCATGCCGGTGCCGAGCCGGGGCCAACCTGGCTACCGAGCGCCCCGTTGAAGTAGAGCACCTCCCCGCCCAGCTCGCGCTGTACGACCTCACGCATCGCCCCCGGATAGTCCGCCGTGAAGTACCGGCCTTCGGCCGAACAATCGTCGGCACTCCACCGCTGCTCGGCACAGATCTGTTCGAGCTTCGCCTTGCTCACCCCGGGAGGATTCCAACCGAGGGTGGTTTCGGGGTGGTTCGCCCACTGCACCACGCTGCCGATCACATCGGGAGTGCCGGCTTGGCGGGCGATCAGCAGCCGTAGGTTCGGGTCGATGACCACCGGGTCACGAGTGTCGCTCGCGCCGAATCGATGCTCGCCCGAGGCCACCTCCAAGGTCGCCGGTTGCATCGCCGCGACGGCGTCGACAACGGCACCAACGGCCTCGGTGGCGAACAGCTCGTACCAGTCGTCGTTGACCGAGAACGCAGTGTCGGGGCCGTGGTGGTTGTGGGTTGCGGCGATCAGCACCGGAGCGTCACGCCACTCGCGAGGCAGAGCATCGTGCGCTCGTTTGGCGATCTCGTCAGCATCGGGAGAGAACACCATGTAGACGTCGGCGCTGACCAGAATCACCTGGTCACCGCCATATTCCAGCGCCAACGCCGACACGCGTAGGTCGTCGTGGACCCATGCGGCGTCGGCAGCGCCGTTACCGACGTCGACCTGCCCCTGGTCCCACTCGGGCACGTAGACCCCCGGGCTGTCGGGGTCGATCGGAGCGCTCGCATCGGGCCGGTTCCAGCCTGGGGCATCGCTGACAAAGGCTCGGCCGTTGGCCACCGTCGGGAGCACACTGCGGCTTGCGGCACCAGCGCTCAGCGCGGCCGGATCGGGCTCGGCAATCGTGTCGGCGATCACGATCGATGCCGGTGATTGGGTGATCGACGTCGAGGTTGACGTGCTCGTCGATCCGCCGCCGCACGCCCCCAGGGCCAGCGACAACCAGATGCCGGCTTCAACCCGATGATGACGTGACACGCGAACTCCCTTGTCGACACCACAGAAAGTATCTGAAATTCACCAACCGCGTGGATAGCGGATGATCCGAGCAGGCTCTGGGCTCCGCACAACCGGCACGGCTCGCCCGGTCACGACCTGACCAGTAGCGGCTGGTGGCCGCAGCGCCGAATCGGCCGGGGATTCCGGAACCGGATCGGCGGTGTGTCCAGCACCAACCACGGCCATTTTCTGGCCAGCCAATCCAGGCCGGAGTTCCCCGGCCGACCCTGAAAGGAAACACCCAGCGTCACGAAATCGCAAGCTCAGCCGGATCGTTCAGGTTCTTGGGCTCAGCGTCGATGTGGCCAACAAACGGGGCATGACCGTCCCGGACACCTGGTAGCACACTTGAACTGGGACGTTCCCGCTCGCTGAACACGTCATGCGGATTGGACGGGGTCAGGCATCAATCGGGCCGCTAAGATCGTCGCCTGCGGCACCGCCCGCGGGTGTAGCTCAATGGTTAGAGTCCCTGCCTTCCAAGCAGGATATGCGGGTTCGATTCCCGTCACCCGCTCCACAGAAGCCCCGGCTGACGCTGGGGTTTCTTCGCGCGGTCAGAGAACGAGGGGACCCGATGGGTGATCGACTGACGAACGAGACGGTCGAGTTGTTGCAGGAGATGATCCGCAATCGCTGTGTCAACGACGGCACGCGCGAGTCGGGGTTCGAGACGCGCAACAGCGATCTTCTGAAGTCGTTTCTCGGCTCTACCGGGCTCGAGATCGAGGAGTTCGAGCCGGTTCCGGGTCGCGCCTCGATCGTCGCCCGGATCGAGGGGACCGACCCCGATGCGCCGAGCCTGTGTCTGATGGGGCACACCGATGTCGTCCCGGTCAGCGAATCGGGATGGTCGAACGATCCGTTCGGCGGTGAGCTGATCGATGGTGAGGTCTGGGGCCGCGGCGCCGTCGACATGCTCAATCTGACGTCGTCGATGGCGGTCGCCTTTCGTGAATTGGCCGTCGGCGGGTTCCGACCGCGGGGCGATCTGATCTACTTCGCGGTCGCCGACGAGGAGTCGGGCAGCGCCTATGGGATGCAGTGGATGGCCGATCACCATGCTGATGCGATCCGCGCCGACTACGTCCTGACCGAGAGCGGCGGTCAGCACTCCGGTTCTCCCGACGCGCCGTTTATCAACATCAGCGTCGGAGAGAAGGGAGTGGCGTGGCGGAAGCTCCGCGTTCGTGGGGTCCCGGGCCACGGCTCCACCCCGTTCAAGGCCGACAACGCCCTGATGACGGCCGCGGCGGTGATCCAGCGGCTCAACGAGTACCAGCCGTCGCCGCGGTTCCATGAGTTGTGGAAGGTGCAGGTCGAGGGGCTGGGCCTCGATGCCGCATCGACGGCCGCCCTCCTCGATCCGCGCCAGGTCGAAGCGTTCATCGACGGGCTTCCCACCGCGGGTTTGGCGCCGTATCTACACGCCTGCACCCATACGACGTTCTCGTGCAACACCATCGTCAACGGGAACTCGGAACTGATGAAGCTCAACGTGATTCCCGACTCGATCGAGATCGGTGTGGACATCCGCACGATGCCCGGTGAAGGACCGGCCGAGGTGGACGCCCATCTACGGGCCGCGCTCGGTGACCTGTACGGCCGTGTCGAGGTCGAAGCGGTGATGAACGACCGCGCTTCGATCAGTCGGGTCGACAATCCCTGTTGGGACAGCGTGAGCCGGGCGATCACCCGCCGGTTCCCGACTGCTCGGTTGATCCCCGATCTGGTCGTCGGGTTCACCGATGCCCGGATCTATCGCGAGATGGGGGCGATCGCCTATGGCGCCGGATTGTTCAGCCCCGAGCTCGACGCCGCCGAGATCGGCCGACGCTTTCACGGCCACGACGAGCGGGTCGACGTCGAATCGCTGCGGCTGACCACTCAGTTCTGGCTCGACGTCGTCACCGACCTCCTCGGGTGATTGGACGACGCCGACCAACCTCGATCCCCGTCGAGCCCGGGTTCCCAGGCCATCGGCCTGCGCCGCGGCGACCTCGGCCACGCCCGACGGACACATCCGCCCGGCGGTCGTCAGGGTGGCGACCTTGCCGACATTCACCTGTGACCAGCGGCCATGTCGGCGGCGCGACGAGCGAAGAATTCCTTGACATGTAACCATTTAGTTTCCTATTGTGCCAAGCGTGGATCTGGTGTTCAAGGCGCTGGCCGACCCGACCCGTCGGGCGTTGCTCGATGAGTTGTTTCGCGCCGACGGGCAGACCCTCGGAGCGTTGGAGAGCCGGTTCGAGATGACTCGTATCGGTGTCGCCAAGCACCTGCGCCTGCTGGAGGAGGCCGGATTGGTCGTCAGCCGGCGCCAAGGCCGAGAGAAGCTGCACTACTTGAACCCCGTGCCGATCCGCCTCGTCCACGACCGATGGGTGAGCAAGTACACCGAGGTGTGGGCCGCCGGGCTCGTCGACCTCAAGACAGAATTGGAGCAGACCATGGAAAAGGTGTTCGAGATCTACATCCGCACCACCCCTGAGCGGCTGTGGGAGGCCATCACCGACCCAGAAATCCGGGCGAAGTACAACTTCGGGGCGAGCCACATCACCGATTGGCAGCCCGGCTCGCGCTATGAGATGAGCCACCCGGGGGGCGGCCTGCTCGGCGAAGGCGTCGTCCTCGAAGTCGATCCGCCCGACGCCTGGTTCAGACGATGATCGCCTTGTGGGGTGAGGATGTGCAGGCCGAGGGGACCTCGCGCGTGACCTGGGAGATCGAACCCGTCGGTGATTCGTGTCGCCTGCTCGTCACCCACGACCAACTCCGCGAGGGCGCCAACGACCAGCTCTACGGCGGCTGGCCAATGATCCTTTCGGGGCTCAAGACCTGGCTGGAAACCGGGGGCCTGCTCACCACTCCCGGCTCACTGATGTACGCCAACGTCGAGCAAACCCTCACACAAGGATCGTGAACATGAACGAAATCGCCCGCCGATACGCCACCGTGGCCGGTGCGTTCACCGACCGCGTCAACGCGGTTCCTGCCGAGGCATGGGACAACCCGAGCCCGTGTGCGGGCTGGGTCGCCCGCGACATCGTCCGCCATGCCACCGAGTGGATCCCAGGGTTCTTCACCAACGTCGCCGGCCTCGACCTCCCCACCGTGCCGTCGGTCGACACCGACCCTGCCGCGGCCTGGGCCGTCGTCCACACCGCCTTCCGCGACACACTGGCCGATGCCGCCCTCGCGCAACGAGAGTTCGACGGCCCGCCCGGACGAATGAGCGTCGAACAGTCGATCGACATGATCGTCACCGGCGACCTCCTCATCCATACCTGGGACCTGGCCCGCGCCACCGGCCTCGACGAAACCCTCGACGCCACCGAGGCAGGTCGAATGCTCGAAGGCGTCGAGCCGCACGATGAGATGCTGCGATCGTCGGGCCGCTACGGACCCCGAGTGATCGTCGACGACGACGCCGACGTCACTTCGAAACTGGTCGCCTTCATGGGCCGCGACCCGCACCCAACGGCTGCCCGCTGATCGACACCACGTTCAGACCGCGCAGGGCCGCCTCGCGGCGGATCGATGCGGCCAGGCCGCTGATCAACAACCGACACAGCTACCTCGGCACCGACGAGCGAGCCATCGAACGCAGCAATCAGCCCGCTACCTGAGGGCCAGATCGGGCGGCAGGTCGTGGCCGGCAAGCGTCGCGGCCTGCTCGACGAGGCAGAGATACAACGCCCGCTCGGTGGCCGGTCGCGCGGCGACGTGACCTCGGACGGTCTGCCAGTCCTGACGGGCGACCGGGCCGGTGAGGGCGGCCGCCGCGCCCGAGGCGACCACGTTGTCGAGGGCCCCGACCGCCAATTCGAGGAACGCCCCAACCGGGACCGCCGCCCGCGCCGCCAGTCGTTCGACCTGGGCCATCAGGGCCACCAGGTGATTGGCGGCGATCGCGGCGGTGGCGTGATAGATCGCCCGCTGCTCATCGGCGACCCGAAATGTGCGGCCGTTCAACAACCCGGCGAGGCCGTCGATCAGCGGATCTCCGGCGACCGCCATCCACGCGCCCCGTAGCCGCCGGGCCCCTTCGACCGGGTCGGGCATCGACACCAACGGGTGTAACGATGCGACCCGGCGGTGCGGTGACAGCGCGCTGAGCGTGGTCGCCCCGCTGATGTGGGCGACCACCGCGTCACCCGGAGCGATGGCCCGCGCCTCGGCGACGATCGCCCCGTCGGGAACGGCGAGTAGCACGACGTCAACCCCCGCCGCCGCATCACGATGGTCGCCGCGACCGAGGTGTTCGACGGCTGCGACACCGTCGAGCGCCCGAGCGAACGCTCCCCGCACCGCGGCCCCGACCGATGATTCGGACTCGCAGCATGGCGGTCTGCGCGCCCAATGCTACGTCGCCTCGTTGAACTGAGTGGCGAGGTTGTCGAGGATTGCGCCCCAGCCGTCCACCATTTCGGCGAAGAATTCGTTCTCCCAATCGGCTCCGCTTCCGTAGGAACTCGAGACGACGCGGATCACGCAACTGCCGCCGCACGCCGATTCGATGAGGAACTCGGTAGCGATCGGGGTGACCGAGGCCAGGTCGTGGTACACCTGCGACAGCGGCACGCCGATCGTGTGCATCCACTCGACCATTCCGGCCGGGATGGCCTCGACCTGGTCAGCGATCGGCCACGGTTCCTCGTATGCGAATCTGTGGTTCGGGGTGTAGTCGGTGACGACACCGATCGACGTGTACTCACCGAGATCGAACGACACTGCACCACCGATCTGCGGGTCGAGTTGGGTCGGCACCATCCAGGCCGAGATCCCATCGGCAGTGGCGATCGCGTCCCACACCTCCTCCGGAGTAGCGGCCACCTCATAGGTGCGCTCCATCCGATGTTCGACAGGGTCGGGTTGGTCGGGATTGGTCACGAGTGCTCCTTCGGTTGGGGATATGACGAGACGGTCAGACGGTGCGGTCGACCGTCGTCGTGGTGGTATCGGGCAACCAGCGCGGCAACCGCTGATTGCAGGTCGGCAGCGAACGCGGCACGATCTTCAGGCGACGTGAACCCGATCACCGTGTCGACCGTCAGGGTTGGCAGCCGCGTTCCAACCGGCGCGGTGGCCGCAATCGCCCCGACTTCAGACACGGTCCGAGCATTCACCGCGATCAGATACGCAGCCGAGAGACGATCGGCGACCTCGTCCGGATCGAGAGCGACGCGCTGCAACACATCGGGAGCAACCACGAGATGACGGGCTGAACGACGCACGAATCGTTCGGTGATGCCGCCCCACACGCGCACCTCGGCCAACTCGACGAGCCCGTGGGCCTCCAACGCCTTCAAGTGATAGTTCACCTTCTGACGGGTCATCCCGACCGCCGCCGCAACTGTGGCCGCTGACCCCGGTTCAGTCAGCGCGTCGAGGATCGAGGCCCGGATCGGATCGAGCGCCACTTCCACGGCGGCAGCATCAGCAAGCACTCGAACGTCGTCCACGAACTCCAAGATAACCCTTGACAGTAAATATTGTCAAGGCCCGTCGATCCAAGCGATACGACCTCAGCAGCCACGGGAGGGCATCCGCGAGGGTCCGTTCAGCCGATCGCAGCAGCTACTGACGACTTCCGTGAGATCTCCTCCCGAAGAGAGATAACCACTGCGGCCCCTACAGACCGTCCAAGTAATCCCTGGAGTTGGTGCGCCGACTGGCGTACGATCCGCAATGCAGCGATTGCCATGTGAAGCGTGAAAACCTAGGGGGCCGAGTGACGGATCTGACGCTGAGCGGATTGTTGACCTCGTTTGTCGACTCCCACGGACCAAGCGTGTTCCACGAGCCAAGTGTCGCGTCGAATCTGTTGAGCGACGTGCTCGGAGATTCGCCCGATCTCGACCCACCGCGGAGGCAAGCATTGGTGGAATCCGTTCGGGATCGGACGCTCGCCCGATTGCTCGATGGAGGACCTCGCACTGTCGATGGGTGGGCGCCCGACCGGACCAGGGCGGCCAAACCCGACTGGCTGTACGAGGCGTGGGCGGCGCCATGCGATCGGGAGGTGTTCCCGGTCGAAGTGCTCGCCGACGGCGGATTCGGCGCCTACGCCGTCGACCTCTGCCGACGTTTCGGTTTCCAGCCGGTCCGCCCGATGCCGACGCAGCGACCGATCGAAGCGATGCTTGCTCTGGCCGCCGACGGAGCCGTGATGCGGGTCGCCGGTATCAAGTTGTCGCCACTCGACGGCGGGAACGGCAGTGGTATCACCCCGACGCCGGTGCACGCCACTGCTCCGAGAGCGCCGTACGCGGCCATCGTGAGTCAGGCTGCGTCCGGCGAGACGCTCGGCGACCGGATCGCCAGCCTCGGTCCGGCCTCGGTTGCAGCAGGCACCTCGGTCATGCGCACGCTCGCCGCTGCCGTCGCGGATCTGCATCGGCAAGGAATCACCCATGGTCTGATCGGCACGGAGAACATCCTGTTCGACACCTGGCAGACCGTCGTCCTGACCGATGCCGGACTGGCCGAACTGGCCGGACGAACCGCAACCGTCGACACCGACCTGCAAGCCCTGGCAACCGTGGCGTTCTACGTGTTCTCCGGGGCGGCACCGCCGGCCGGCACTCATCGCAACTCCGTCGCCAAGCTCACTGATGTCGCGCCTCATGCCCCTGCCGCCTTGGCCGCGCTCGTCGACCGCACCCTCACCCCCGATGCCCAGAGCGTGAAACCCACTGCGCTCGACTTCTACCGCTCCCTCGATCCCGCCCCATCGCTGCCACCGCCCGCCTCCGATCCGCGCCCGACGACGGACGAAGTTCCCGTCGCGCCCGCCGCCTCGTCACCGGGCAGCAAACCGGTCCCCATTCCTGCAGAAGTTCGCCCCGAGCGTCGCGTCGGACGCAAGGCTCTCGCCGGCATTCTCGCCGGGATCCTCGTCATCGGCGGCGGTGTCGCTTTGCCCTGAAGTCCCGCAACGACGACACGTCGGCGTCTGCTGCATCGACGGTCGCGAGCTCGGCCACCCCGACGGGCTCGACCAGTCCGCCTGCGCCGAGGTCGTCTGTCACGGTGGCACCCCCGGCGACGTCTGGAACGACGCCGGCCACCCCGGCGGTCGTTCCCACCATCGTCGAAACCACGACGGCCGTGCCAACCGTGCCCGAAACCGCCCCGCAGGCGGTCGCAACTCCGACGAGGGCTCTGGTGAAGATCCCGGGCGGGACCTACTCGGTCGGCTCCGCCGAGCCGAAACCTGCTGGCTTCGAGGTGAGCTCCAGTAGCGTCAACGTCACCATCCCGGACAATCTGTTCATCGACAACCTGGAAGTGACGAACGGCGACTACTTCGACTATTGGACCGCGATCAGGCGATGATAAATGCCACACCTGATTCCTGGCACGGCGCCCCTTATTCGCGCCGCCGAGAGTGACCTCCCGGTCACTGGCGATTATTTCGAATACGCCGATGGGTTACTGCAAATCGTTGAACAAGCGTCTGCCCCGCGAACAGGAATGGGAAGTGGCTGCGAGCTACGTCGGCAACGCACGAGTGAACGGCGACCGCCTATTCCTTGGGGCGACGAACGAAATGCTTTCAGCAGGACCGACCTTGATGAATACACCTACGCGGTCGGAACCGACCATTGAACGAAAGTTCGCTTGGCATTTACGATCTTACAGGGAACGCTTGGGAGTACGTGACCGAGCCATATGATGATTCGACATTCCGACGGACTCAACGTCGTCCGTGGCGGGCAGAACACATTCCTGCTGAAGAACAACGAGCGTCGGGCCGGGAACGAGGTCGACTTCACGATGAACCTGTGGGCGGGCTTCCGGTGCGCATCCGACGTACCCGACCCGGTTGCACCGCCGAGCGATCAATCGTGGCTGCCCACGCCACCCGCCGCGACCGCCGTTGGTGAACCCACTGCCGTCATGATGAGGGGATTTCTTCGATGACTTCAGAGACCTCTCGACGGTGGTTGGTGGCATATTCGAAAGCGACTGACCTGCGATTTGGACCGCATCCTCTTCGAGTTTTTCCACCTTGAGGCCAAGCAGTGCAGGCGTGAACGTTCTCGCCACAGCGCCCAAGCTTGTCGACCCCGGTGCGAACTACAGCATCGTGACGGCGGCGGATAGTCGACGAAGGAACACTGATGCCGAAATCCCCACTTCGCATACGGAGTGGCCTTCAAGGTAGAGCGATGACAGGACTCGCCATCTTGCGTTCGTCGTCGATCCCGTTTGCAGCAGTCATGGGCGCTACTGCAGGTCAGAACGGCACCATCGGACGAGCTCGCCGGGCCAGGTGGGGTCGATAACGTGCTCCCAGACATCGCGAAGGAGCTCCGGGTGGACTTCGTCGACGAGCTGCACTTCTGGCTCCTCGTCGGTGACAAGCCGGTCAACGCGGCCCGCGTTCACGATTCCCCCCGGCTTCGACGGCACCGGCCGCAGGATTGTTTCTTCGGAACTTCGAGGACTCCGGCAAGGTCCACGTCCATTTCGATGAATTCTCCTTCCAGAAGCAGATTTAGCTCGCCGCGTGACTTACCGATCGTGGTCGACTGGGACGTCGTCATCCGTCGCGCCCGTCCACTCGCAGACTCCCAAGGTCTGACCGGGATGGCTTCGAGGTCGCGGTGGCGGTGCGCAACGGGGCGTCCGAGCCGGGGCGGCGTGATGGCCTGCGATATCTGCGGCGGCTGTTCGTGCGGTATCTGCCCGGTGAACGGCGACTGATTTTGCTGGCGTTTCTCATGCTCGTCCTCGAAGCAGGCGCGGCAGTCGCCGAGGCGTGGCCGATCGCCCGGCTGATCGACGTGATCAAGGGCGACAAGGACCGGATCACCGTGCTGGGCACATCGCAGAGTGCCACGGTGCTGTTCCTCGCCATCGTGATTGTCGGGCTCGCCGTGCTCACGAGCCTGTGCGATTCCGCAGCCGAGATCCTGCTCGGCGCGGGCTGGGCGCACGTTCGGGTTCAACATCCGCAATGCCTTGTTCGGCCGCCTGCAACGGCTGTCGCTCGCCTTCCACGATCGCAAACGAACCGGTGACGTGCTCACCCGCGTAACCAGCGATGTCGACGCCATCGAGGACTTCGTGATCGGCTCGGTGTCCGACATCGTCGGCAGCGTGCTCACCCTGGCGTTCACCCTCCTCGCACTCCGATACAGTTCCGATTCCAGTTCCGATTCACTGCGTCTCGTGCTGACCGCACTGGTGATCGTGCCATTGCTCATCGTCGTGTCACGCCTGTTCTCAGCGTCGATTCGCTCCGCAGCCAAGCGGTTCCGAACCATCGAGGGCGAGGTTGCCTCCTCGGCCCAGGAGATGCTCGGGTCGATCCGGGTGATCCAAACGTACGGGCGGGCGGGCTACGAGGAGCGCCGGTTCGAGGAGCGCAACACCCAACGCCTGGCGGCCGGCATGCGCTCGGCGGTGTTACAGGCGCAGTTCTCCGGTGTCGTCAGCGTGATGGAGGCCCTCGTTGTCTGCGCAGTCGTTTGGCAAGGCAGCGGATTGGTCGCCTGGAACGGCGACGCAACCGGTGCGGGGGGCAAGAGCATGACGGTGGGCCAGTTGGTCTTCGCCGTCGCGCTCATCCAGGGCATGTTCAAGCCGACGCGGCGAGTGATCAAGGAATGGACGACCGTCGGCAAGGTACTCGCCAGTTCGGAACGCATCGGGGAACTGCTCGACCGTCGGCCGAGCGTCACCGATCGACCCGACGCCATCGAGGCCACGACCGTCCGCGGCGATATCCGTCTCGACCACATCTGGTTCACCTACTCGGCCGACCCCGGCCAGCGCGGCGACGCCGTCGAGCAGGCCGCCCGACCGGTGCTCGAGGACGTGTCGATCCACGTTCCCCCGGGCAAGGTGTACGCCCTCATCGGCCACACCGGTGCCGGAAAGAGCACCGTCTTGCAGTTGATCCCCCGACTGTACGACGTCTCGGGCGGATCGGTGTCGATCGACGGTCACGACGTACGCAACCTGACGATCGATTCGCTGCGCCGCGAACATCAGCGTCGTACTCCAGGAGACCATTCTGTTCACAGGCACCATCGCCGAGAACATCGCCTACGGCCGGATGGACGCCACCCCAGAGGAGATCGAGGCGGCAGCCCGCCAGGCCAACGCCCACGAGTTCATCATCCGACTCCCCGACGGCTACGACACGATCCTCGGCGAGCGCGGTTCCAACCTGTCGGGCGGTCAGCGCCAGCGGATCGCCATCGCCCGCGCCTACGTGCGCCGGGCTCCGATTCTGCTCCTCGACGAACCGACCACCGGCCTCGATGTCGAGTCGGCGACGGTGGTGCTCGACGCGTTGCGCACGTTGATCCGCGAGACGACCACGATCATCGTCAGCCACGATCTCAAACTGATCGAGCATGCCGACCAGATCGTGGTACTCCGTCTCGGCCGGGTCGAGCAGCAGGGGACGCACGAATCCCTGCTCGCCGAAGGCGGCTTGTATGCCCGGTTGCATGGCCTGGTCACCGAGCCCGAACCCGAACCGCCCGCTGGTGACGACGAGAGCGATCAGCTCGACGTGGCACGCTGGACCGCGAACTCGCGGCAATTCTTCGATCAGTCATTGCCGGCCCTGGCCGTGGCATTCGACGGCGACGCGATGGGCCGCCGCCTCGCGGACGCCATGGTCGATCGTCGTTACGTGTTGCATGAGTGCAAGCCGGGCAA
The DNA here is from genome assembly GCA_963847945.1 of uncultured Actinomycetes bacterium. GTDB lineage: Bacteria > Actinomycetota > Acidimicrobiia > Acidimicrobiales > Ilumatobacteraceae > JANMJD01. The sequence goes on along the minus strand of CAWKBX010000011.1, from coordinate 30,666 downwards.
GGCGGCGTACCTGCCCGATGGCAGCTGCACCCTTCGCTACGACATCCGCCTGAGCCAACGCGCGGCATCGACCGAGAAGTTCGGGGCCATCGTCATGGCGCGGGTGTTTGCCCGGCCCGAACTAGCGCATTTCGAGCGAGTTGCCCGCGTTGACGAACTTGGCACCCAGGCTCGTGGGCACGCGCTCCTGCGGCCGTTCCGTCAACCAATCGCCGTCTTCGACGACCTCGGCATGCTCGCTTCGGCGTTCCCGATTGATCCCGAGCTTCCCGCACTCGTGCCGACCACCGACGGACGGGTCATGAGGGGCCTGCTCGGGCAGGCGATGAACGACGACGATTTCTCGGTCGTCGACGTCCGCTCGCACCCTGGCCATCTGAACCTCGGTCGCCAGCATCGCTGCGTCGTGCGGTACGACGTGCAGGGCCACGATGCCTCGGGACAGGCACAGCGTCGAGTGCTCTACGGGAAGGTGGCCGACGACGACCGCGGCGACCGCACAGTCGCGGCACTCGAGGGACTGTGGGCGTCGAGGTACGCGGTGCCGAGGTGGCACGACATCCGGCTGCCGGCGGTCGTCCTCCATCGCCCTGACCTGGGGGTGCTCATCCTCAGTGAGGTCACCGGTGCGCCGAACCTGGCGCGCAGCATCAGCGCGATGGTGCGGAGCACGTCACGCCCAACCGGCGCGCCGGGTGCCCTCGATGGCGTCCGGCACTCGGCGAGGGTGGCTGCACTGATCCACAGCACGCCGACAGACCTGTCGGCCGAGAAGACGATCGACGGCTCTGTCGACGAACTCCTCGACCTGCTCACGGTGCTCTCTCCGATGTCGGAGTCGTTGGCGACCTGGTTGGTCGACGCCGTCGATGTCGCCCGCCGCGACCTCGCGGCCGGAACGCCAGGACCGATGGCGCTCGCCCACGGCGATTTCACCCACACCCAGTTGCTGTTCGACAGCGGCTCGATCGCCCTCATCGACTTCGACACCGTCTGCAGCGCCGAGGCCGCGGTCGACCTCGGCCACTACATGGGCTACCTCCGGCTCGTCGTTGCCAAGGCCGCCAACGGAGAGTCGTCGAACGATCTGGCGGACGCCCTGTGCACCCAGTTCCTCGACACCTATTTCGCCGAACGCCAGGGCTTGTCGCCATCGGCAATCGAGCAACTGCGTCGCCGGGCGGCGGCCTATGAGCTGGTCAGCCTGGTTCGGATCGCCGGGCACGGCTGGTACAAGCTGAAGAACGAGCGGCTGTTCCACAGCGTCAGCCTGGTACGCGACGCGGTGCAACGGGTGACCGGCCACGACCCCGGGCTTCCAGTTTCTGATCGAGTGCACGCATGAATCCGAATCAGCTCATCGTCCCCTCCGAATGGCTCCGCACGATCGTCGACGCCGAGCGGATCGCCGACGAACTGCGCCGGGTCGACCCGGTACTCGCCGAGTCGCTGATCGCCTGCAGGATCCGACGGATGCGACTCGACGGGTCGGGCAACGCCTGTACCGGGTCGCTGCTCCTGTCGATTCGCCAGAGCGACGGCACCGTCACCGCGGCCACACTCGACGCCACCGTCCGCCCGCCGGGCGACACCGAACCACCCCCGACTCCCACGGCCGAGACCGGGGTGTTCGGCTCGCCGGACTGGACATGTCATCTCGCCGAGCTTGGGTTCACGCTCACGCCGCCGGCCCCCGAGGAAGAACTCGCAGCCTTCGACGACCTGGTCAGCGCGTCGGGAGCACCGGCGCTGCTGAACTCGGCGCTGCGGGAGGGAACGCGGGCCGACGACGATGTCACGATCGAGACTGCCGAGCCGACGGTGATGCGCTACAAGCGGGGCAGTCGGGTCACAGTGCGTTACATCGTGACGTCGTCGGGGGCCGACGCCGCACGCTTCCCCGGGATGCTCATTGCCAAGACCCACCACGGGACCAAGGGACGGATCGCTCATGAGGCGATGACGGCACTGTGGGAATCGAGGCTGCGTTCCAGCGGTACGGTGGCCATTGCCGAACCGCTCGGGTTCGACGCCAGGCGCTCGGTACTGCTGCAAGGTCCCCTCGCCGAAACCGAGACGCTCAAGTCGCTCGTCGTCCACAGTCTGGACGACCCGGAGCCAGGCCTGCGCGGACGCGTCCTGGAGCTTGTCCGCCAGGCCGGGCTGGCCGCGGCCGAACTCCACGACTGCGGCGTGACCGCGGTGGACCACGTCGTCATCGAGGATGAGCTCGCCGAGGTCGCTGGGCGCATCGAGCGGGTCCGCGCCTGGTCTCCCGAACCCGCACACTGGCTCGGCGCACTCCGCGACCGGGCGCTGACGCTGGCGCGTGCCACACCGGCGGAACCGCCCGTGCCGGCCCACCGCAGCCTGCGCCCGGCGCAATTCCTGGTCGCTGGCGACGAGTTCGGGCTGATCGATTTCGACGGCTTCTGCATGGCCGAGCCGGCCATCGACCTCGCGCTGTTCACCACCGTCGTGCGCTCGCTGGCGGTCCACGTGGGTGACGGAAGCAGTGCCGACGTAGCGCGGCAGACCAGCGGGGACATCGCCGCCCGACTGGCCGTCGCGGAGGAGATGTGCCTCGCCTTCACCGACGGTTACCGCTCGCTCGCCCCCGTCGTCGACGAGCGCGTGTGCGCCTGGGAGTCGGCGTATCTGATGTCGATGCTGCTCGGCTCGTGGACGAAACTGAAGCTCAATCGGGTACCCGCTTGCCTCCGCCTGATCGACCATCACGCCGCCCGGTATGGCCTGCCCGACACCAGCACACTGACGGGGTGATCCCGTGAGCCCCGCCGAGGTGATCAGCGGTGATCTGGGCGTGGTGGGACTTCGACGCCTGATCGATGGGCGGGCTACCCGTGACGAGTTGCACCGGCTGCTCTCGGACATGGGTCTGGTAGAGATGGGGCCCGCCCTGCCGGGGCGCGGTCGGTTGCGCCGTCGTCGGGTCACGTGGAAGCCCGGCGTAACGCACGGGCGTCGTTCGACCTGTCGCTGGCAGGTTCGATCGTGCCGATCCAGCTTCGATGGCTGCTCGACCGGACCGAGGCACCGCCGAGCGACGTCCGTCCGGCGGATCTCCCGGTCGGCCTGGCTCCCGGACATGCCGCAGCGGGGCTGTTTCGACGGGGGGACGGCTCGGCCGCGGGTGGCCGAGTGCTGGTGTGGCCCGTCGATCCCGACCGGCCGCAGTTGGCCGAACTGGTCGAGTCGGGGATGGCACCGTTGCTAGGCGTCGTCGGCACGGAATGCCCACCGGCCATCGAGGTCGTCCGCTATCGCCCGGGTCAACGTCACGTGCTGGCCGTCACCGGTTCCGCGGCGCGGGTCTTCGTCAAGATCGGCCGCCCGTCGGAGGTGTCGGTGACGATGGCTCGGGCGGCCGCGGTCGAACGGGCGATGAGCCCTCTGGCGGTGCAATTCGCCCGGGCGGTGTGGGCATCCGAGCGTCTGGGCGCGGTCGCCTACGGTGCCGTGCCCGGCACCCCGCTGCGTCGGCTCGTCAGCTCCAGGTCCGCCCGTTCGCTGCCGGCCCTGGCCGCAACAGGCTCGATGCTGGCTGCTGTCCACCGGGCAACGATCTCCAACCCGGACGGAACGACGACTTCCGTCGACCTGCCCCGCCTCGATCCGGCACGGGAGACCGCAGGGGTGCTCCGGGCCGCGGACTACGTCGCCGTGCTCGCACCCGATGCCTATCGCCTGGCAGAAGAACTCGCCACCCAGGCCCTCGACGTTGTGACGCAGGCCGGACCGTGCGAGACCACCCTGCTCCACCATGACCTCAAGTGCGACCATCTGCTTGTGCACCGCGGCGCGCTCGGCGTCATCGACCTCGACGCGGTCGGGTGGGGTGACCCGGCGTCCGATGTGGCCCGGCTGCTGGCCGACCTCACCTGGTGGGCCCCCGGGCCGTGGTGTCAGGCGGTCAGGTCGTCGTTCTTGGACGGCTACGGACGCAATGATCCGGCGTTCGCACGCCGGGTAGCGGCATGGGAAGTCCTGGCGACGATCAAACAGGCGGCACGACGGATTCCGGTCCTCGATGGCGGTCTCGCCGAGCGATTCGCCGACGCCGTCGCCGCGGCCCGTCCGACGATGGAGCGAGCAGCAGGTCGGCGATCCGCCGACTGGTGACGTCGCGGTTGAAGTCGGCGACGACCGTAGCCCGGGCGGCCGCGGCCATTCGCGTGCGCGCGGGTTCGTCGGTGAGCATGGTGCTCAGTGCCCGGGCCACGGGTGCCACCTGCTGCGGCGGACAGACGATCCCGTTGACGCCGTCGGTAACCAGCTCGGGAATCCCGGCGACCCGCGTCGTGACGACCGGTAGTCCACAGGCCATCGCCTCGATCAGCACCGTGGGGAGCCCGTCGCGATCGCCGTCGCCGGCAACATACGGAGTAAGCGCGAACAAACTGAACTGCGGCAGCAGATCCTGAAGCTCGGCCTGGGTGCATTCGCCTGCGAAGGTCACATGATCGTCGAGGCGGGCCCGAGCGACGCGGGCGACGAGTTCCGGCCTCAGCGGTCCGTCGCCGTAGATGGTCAGATGGATGTCGCCTCCCGAGCCTCCTGAACGGACGACATCGGCGACGGCGTCGATCAACACCTCGAAGCCCTTCTTCTCGATCATCCGCCCGACGGTGACGACCGACCCTCGCCGTTGCTTCGACGGATCGACCGCCGGGGCAAAGGCCAGGACGTCGACACCATGGGGGATCACGACGACCTTACGACGGTGCTCGGCGTCGCTCACGGAACGCAACAACTCGGCGTTGGCCGTGCAACACGTGATCACGGTCCGAGCCGACGCCACGCGAGCTGACAGCGCCCGCGGGGAGATCTGCACCAGGTCGCGGGCGTGGCCGGTGAAGCTGAAGGGAACCGACGCGAGGTCGCCGATCACCTGCGCCACGAGCGCCGGATCGTGAGCGAAGTGGGCATGGATCGGCGCCGCCCCTCGACCCCCCAGGTCGAGCGCCCGCACGGCCCGTACGCCGAGATCGAACGCCTGCCACCGGGTCACGCCGTGATAACCGGTGGTCGCCTCGGGCTGGCGCATCAGATGCCATGCCGCTCCGACGTACCGCCCGGGACGTCGAGCGAGCGATCGCAGATGCTCAACGGTGGTGCCGACCGGCGACTTGCCAAGGCCGTCGAGAAACACCACTCGGGCCCGAAGGCGGTCCAGACCTTCCTGGGTGAGCGGATCGTCCGCTTTCACGAGAGCGATCACGGTGATCTCGATGCCCAGCGCCTCGAGAGCGAGCAACTCGTTCAGAATGAACGTCTGTGAGAACCGCGGAAAGCTTCTGACCAGATAGACGACTCGATGTCCTGCGATCGTGCCATTTAACCGCGATGTCCCAAGCGATCGTGCCATTCAACACATCGGGAGTCCAGTTGCTGGGCGGGGCTGCGCCCCTGGTCCCCATCGACTCGCCACGGTTTGTGGTCGCCTTCCGCGCCCGCTGGGAGTCGTCCGGGCAGCGCCCTTTGCGTGTAGGAGCGGAGCGACGGCGTCAATTACATCACCGGTATATCGCCGGATCTCGGGCAGTCCCATGTGATCGGGCCACAGCGAAGTGGTGCGCCGCTCGCCACAGTTTCTGCAGCCGCATCTGCCCGACGGCCATGGTCAAACGTCCCGGCCGACACTTGTCAGGACTGAGCCCATCCTCGCCTTCCAGTCGTCGTAGGAACGACGATCGCAACCGCGAGCGCAACGAAATCCATTTCAAGGCCCTTCGCGCTTGTCAGCATTCTTGCGGTTCTACTTCGGCGAGCAGGATCGTGTACACGTACATCGGGAGCAGTGGTCAGCGGAAGGTGATCCGTGGGTCCACGATTTGCGGGCCTGTTTGAACGTCGGCGGGTTCAGACGTAAGGCACAGCGGTCGGTGCACGGTTCCGGTCATGATGACTTGACCAGCGAGGCCGCCCCACGTCGATCCAAACTGCTCGAAAACGCTCCCTGTGGATCGACGGGCCACTGCAGACACACCTACCGTTCTTCGTCATGCTGAGCCCGATGGACTTCGATGAGCACGGCTGCTTGTTGCGTCGTCCGTTGACGTGTGGCTCACTGTTTGTCGCTGTCGATTCCGATTCTGCAAGGTCATGGCTTGCCGCTCGACGGCGAGCAGCTGAGCAACGTCGAAGCCTGGGACAAGTCCGAGGTGGGCGTCACGGCTTCACGCTGACGTCCGCAGGACACCGGTAAGTCGTCACTGCAGTGTGGCGGGCCCCGGACCGGAGAAGACCGCGATTCAGTCCGAAACGCGCGTAGCAACCCACTTGACGGCGTCATCAAGCCCGTCGACTCCCGCAACGTCGAGCGTGCCGCCCGCGACGAGAATCGCTGCGACCAAGCCGATCGACTTGCGGACCCGCCCGAGTCTTCGAGCCGACAGGGAAGAGGCACGCTCGATTCGCTGTAGTAGAACCGTCTGGCTTCCGACGGCGTCGATGATCTTCCTCCGTTGCTCAAGATGAGCTCGCTCGAAGAGCACCGTTGCGATCCGCTCCAATCCTGGCGACAGGTAGATGCCGTTCAGAACGCGCTCGGCGACTTCCGTCGCCCACAAGGCCACGTCATCGTTCGTGGGTGTGTCGCGCGTCGTCGGGTCGAACGTCAACACGGACTGCCATTCATAGAGGGCCTCTTGGAACACGATGACAGCTACCCCCTCCACCACGCTCTCGACGCCAAGTCCACCGATTTCCACGGCCGTTGTGGGCGCCCCAGGCTCACCGCCGCTCCAAAGCTTCGATTGCTTGATCACCGCCTGTTCGAATCCGAGGCGCTTGGCGATCTCGTCGCGATCCTGAGTACCCAAGAAGTACGATCCAATCGCTGAGGCGCAGGGGACATAGGGGCCAATCGGTCGATTCAAGACCTTGGCCTTGACGCTGCGGCCGACCCTGTTGACCCGGGTAGGTTCATCTGCTCGAGCGACGCTCGGGTGGGATGGCGCAGTCTCACCGATGGCAACCGCGATCATGGACGTAAGCTCTTTCGCCATCGAGTCCTTTGGGCGAAGTGCGCCGACGAGCTTGAGTGCGATTGCAAGAGCGATACCGATAGGCGAACCAGCGGTGACGCCAACGACAGTGAGTGCATCCGTGAGCGTTGGCTGAAGTGACTTCGCTGTTCCGTCGTCTTTCGCTTCGGGTGCTGGACTCGACGACATGTGAACCTCCCCATCCTCTAGGTCTAACGGGCAAGGCGACGAGCGGCGGGCGTCGCCTCCAGATGATGAGAGCATGTGAACCCTCGGTTTGATACACCGCATTTGCTCAGGGCTTCGCCCCGTGCCACCCGTGAGCGGTCGGGGCCGAGCCCGACACGTTCGGCGTTTGTTCGAGTTCAGCGCAACAGCGTGGCTCCACAGAGCGTCAGGGTTGCGGCAGAGATTGAGCCGGCCGGTGATCAGCACCGCAGAGAGTCCGCACATACGAGGTATGACCTGAACCTGTGGATCGGCGATTTGTTTGGCGCTCCTGCGCCTCAGTCTGGTGCTCAGGATCGTCGCCGCCGCTCCGGTCCTGAACGCTGACCGTGGAAGGCGGCGCAGCGTGGTTGTGTCCGCCAGTGGTCAGCTCCTGCTGGCCACCAACAGTTGGCATTCGCCTGCGCGCACTTCTGCACGGGCTGCGCCCCCTGAACCCATCCGTCGCTCGATTCGCGGGCGCACGGTCGGTCGACATTCGCGGTGCTCACACCGGCGCTCTTCTTGGCACCCGGCCCGTTCGGCGGCTGCGGCAGTGTGGGTACACTCGGCAGGTGGGCGAACGTCCGATCGATCCTTCGCTTCCATCGCTCGAGACGATGCTCGACGCCACCGTCGTCCTCCGGCGGGCCGTCGAGGCGGGGGCTCTCGACGTTGACGACCCAATCGTTGAAGCGCCGTACCACGGCGTGGACACCGGGCGAGGGTTGTGTCGCCACCTACGAGATTCGTTCGGATTCGAACTCGCCCGACCCTCGGCCCCGGGACGTGCTCGTCGTACGGGCCAGTCGGGCCGGCTGGCAGTTCTCGGCGGCGGCCGACGACCCGGCGTTGCCCGGTTTGCGCCCGACGCTCACCGGCGACATCCCCATCGTCTCGTACAAGCCGGGCGAGTCATGCGTCGTCGATCTCGGTGAACGGCAGTTCGCCAAACTTGTGCCTCCGGCGCGGCTTGCGGCGTTGAAGCTGGCATTCGATGAACTGGGTCGCGTGGCGGCGATCGACCCGGCCGCCCCCGGAGTGCCCCGAGTTTTGGCCACCGACCCGGCGCTCGGACTGCTGGTCATGGAGCGCGTGCCCGGATCGTCGCTGCACGACCTGCTGAGCGTCTCGCCCGTCGCGGCTCAGGCGTCGTGTAAGCAACTCGGCGCGGCGCTTGCTTCGATGCACCTGCATCGGGATACTCCGTTGGCAGCCCGCCGGATCGTCGATGACGATGACGAGGTACGTCGGTGCATTTCCGCCGCAAGGATCGTCGCACCGGCCATCGGTGATCGCCTCGAAACCCTCCTCGACGCGGCTACCTCGCGAGCAAGGGAACTGCCGCTCGGAGCGACCGGCCCAGCCCACGGCGTGCTTCGTACCGATCAGGCCATCGTGAACGAGGGCCGTCCGGTGCTCGTCGATCTGGACGGAGCCTGTGCGGCTGCTCCCGAGCGCGATCTGGCGAACTTCTCGGCCTACCTCTGGTGGCGTTCGGTCCGCAAGCCCGACGACGCGGCATCGCTGCTCGCCATGGCCCACGCGGCCACCCTTGGGTGGCGCAGCGTCAGCGACGCGCCCGAGCTCGACGACGAGTGCACCCGAGCCTGGCGGGCGCTGTCCCTGTTGAAGATCGCAGGACGGCGGTACCGCAACTTGACCCGTGCCGAATGGCCGCTCGTACCGCAGCTCCTCGACGAAGCCGCAGCGTGCCTCTGAGTGGCGTCAGCCAACTGACCCCCGTCGGTGAACGACTGGCCGACCTGGTCAGAAGTATTCCGACGACTCACGGCACACCGATCGTTGCTCGACAACGAGTCGTGAGTCACAAACCGGGCCAACGCACCGTGACAATGGTCGAACTCGTCGAACCGGTCGTCCTCGTCGGCGGCGACGGCCGACTCGAGGACCACCTCTACGTCAAACTCTTCAGCGAGGCCGAGCGGGGAGCCAGATCGATGGTGACTCTGGGGCTCCTGTGGGACGAGAGCCGTGGCCGCGACGTGTCATTCGGTCTGCCCCGACCGCTGGCCTGGAGCGACGATCCGCCATTGCTGGTTCTCGGTGCCGTCCACGGTCGTGCCCTCGCCGACATCAGGCCCGATGAGGTGCCCTGGGATGCGATCGGGCACTGGATGGCCAACCTCCACCAGTTGCATGCTCCGCTTCCCCGACGGTACGACTTCGACGGTGAGATGCTGACATTACGACGCTGGAGCACCGAGATCGCTTCGGCCGGTGCCCCCGACGACCTCGTCCGACGGTACGACGCGCTGATCGACGACATCGTCGCCGCCGCGCCGATCAACCCCGGCCGGCCGATGACCGGGGTGATCCATCGCGATCTCCATCAGGAACATCTGATGCTCGACCACCGCGACCGCGTCGGTGTGGTCGATCTCGACGAGGCTCGAATGGGCGATCCGCACGTCGATCTCGGGCACCTATACGCCCATCTCGTGCTCGCCTCGGTGCCTCGTCGCCTACTCCTCACGATGCTCGACGCTTGGAGCGCTACGACGGGACGCGACATCGACGCGCCCAATATGTGCGTGGCCACGGCGATGGCCGGCCTGAAGATTGCCCGTCAGCGCGCGACCGGATTCGGAGTCCACCCAATGCCCGTCGGCGACGAACGATGGCTGGCGGCGAAACGGGCCCTCGACCTCGCCGCCGACGCCCTGCGCGCCGACGAGCATTGGAGCGATCTCTAGCGTTGCGCTAACTCTGGGCGACGAGGTCGCTCGAATGGCGGGTCACCGCGAGTAACTGGGCGACAGCTGCGTCGATGCCTCCGAAGTCCGGAGCGCGTTGCGCAGCCGCGTCGGGCCCACTGGAAGTCGCCGGTCTGGGCGCGGCATGGTCGGCGACTGCGTCATGCAGAGCGCAACTGAGCGTGTGGGGCGAGAGGTCGTCCGGGTCGACCATCCGCACCCATCCGCGCTCGGCGAAGATCCGGGCTCGGGTGCGCTGTTCAAGGCTCGGACCACGCCGCGGGATCAGCACGGCAGGTGTGCCACTGACGAGGATCTCCATCGTCGTGTTGTAGCCGGCCATCGCCACGGCGGCATCCGCCGCGGCCAGTACCACCGAAGTGTCCTCGACCGACGGCAAGACCCACCCGAGACCCGGCCGCAACTGGGCGAGCAGCTCATGACGAGCCTTGACCGGCATGTTGGGCCCGCAGACGATCACGGTCGCCCAGTCGTCGGGCACCGCACGAGCGGCACATGCCATGATCGGCGCAGCATCGTGTCCGCTGCCGCCCAGAACGGCCAACAACGGCCGATTCGAGTCGAGGTCGGGGAACAGCGACTGTCGGGCTATGGCACGATCGATCGCCGTCGGCGGCTCGACGACGTAGCCGCAGTAGACGGTGCGCGCCCGGGCCGCCGGGCCGAAGCCGTAGAGGTCATCGAGCGGGTAGATCTCGCGGCTGCCGTACACCAGAACCCGGTCATACAGACGATCGAGAGCGTCATAGGCGCCCTCGACGGACCACCTCGTGCGGACGACGTCGGGTGAGTCGACGATGTCGCGCAGCCCGAGGACGATACAGACGTCCGGTTTGGTCGATCTCAGTGCATCGAGCCCAGCGACCAATTCTCCCATCACGCCGTGGGGCATGTGGTCGACCAGAACCAGGTCGGGACGATACGACAGCAGGACGGTGCTGAGCAGTTGAGACCTCAGGTTCAGGACAGCTTCGACCTCGCCACCGAGTGCCGTCGCCTCCCAGACGCCCGGAGCCCGCTTCACAATTGTCGGCAGCTTCACCCGGTCGTAGCGTGCGCTCGGGCCGAAGCGCTGATCGACCGGGGTGTCGCAGACTGCCAGTACCCGGACGTCGTCACGGCGTTCGAGGAGGCGATTGGCGATGCTCGACGTACGCCTCAGGTGCCCAAGGCCCATACCATCCTGCGAATACATGACGACCCGCATCGGACTACGTCGTCCGGTCGCAAGCCGACGCGAAGGTCGCCGACCGCCGCTCGTCGAACGCCTCGTCATAGAGGTTCGCCGGGCTGCTGGCGAGCTGTATGTCGAGGCTCTGGGGCCGCCGAACCTCCAAGATTCACCGCCCGTGAGCTGTCGAGACCGGCCATCTCACGTCGGTGACATGAGGATGAACCAGTGGTGTCCGATTGGTGAATTCCGAAGCTAACACACCCCCGAACGAGGCCCGACCGGCCAGGTGGGTGTTCCACGCCATCAACCGAGGCATCCGTCCCGGACCGCCTCGGTACACTCGGCAGCGATGGCGATTCCGGCGAGCTGTGTGTGGTGCGGGAGGATCATTGTCGCCACCGAAGCCCGATGCGGGGGTTGCGGAGGGGTGACTTCACCGCCGATGGGGATCCCGTTCGCTCCCCCACCGGCCCTGGGCGACGCACCGTTGTGGCCGGCTCCAGCCGCCATCCCGCCGCCGAGTCCGCCGCGCCGGACGCGAGGCCCGTGGATCGCCGCCGCGATCGTCACCACGGCGTTGGCGGTGATCGTTGGGTCGGCGTTGGTGTCGCGCGGCGCTGGGGACACGGTTGCGAGCTCACCGCCTACCCGACCGCCACGCCCCGCGACAACGACCGTCGTGACGACCTCGACCAACCCAGTGCCGGTCACGACCACCGTTGCCGCCGTCACCCAGCCACCGGCGACGACGACCGGAGCGACGCTCGTCTTGCCGACCGTCGCACTGGACACGACGCTGCCCACTTCATCGGTTGCGCCGACCGGCTCGGTGCCGCCAGGAGGGGTGCCAACCGGCAGGGGTCCTGACGGTGGCGAGCGACCTTCCGTTGCAAGGAGCCTCGGCCGAGGCATCGGCCGACACCAACCTGGCCATCCGGCTGTTCCTGCAGCAGGCCGGTGGCATCGCCGGGCCGTATCGCGTCGAGTTGAAGGAGTACGACGACTCGACCGCCACCGCCGGAAGCTGGGACGACGCGACCTGCGCCCAAAACGCCCTCGACCACGTCGCCAACCCGACCGAGGTCGCCGTGCTCGGTACCTACAACTCGGGCTGCGCCAAGCTGCAGGTACCCGTGCTCAACGAGGCCCCCGACGGCCCGATGCTGATGGTTTCCCACGCCAATACCAACCCGGGTCTGACGAAGTTGTGGGACCCGGGTGAACCCGGCAAGTACTACCCCACCGGCGTGCGCAACTACGGACGCCTCCTCCCGAGCGACGACCTCCAAGGCACTGCCGCCGCCAAGTTCGCCTTCGACGATCTCGGCGTCAGCCGATGCGCAGTCATCGACGACGAGGAAACCTTCGGGTGGGGAATGGCCCAGTCGTTCGCCCAAGCCGCCACGACCGCCGGTATCGACGTCGTCGTCCGCACCGCGTGGGATCCGCGTGCCCGCAGCTACCTGCCCTTCTTCCAGAACATGAAACGGCTGAACCCGGACTGCATCTACCTCGGCGGGATCAACGACAACAATGGCGAGCAGCTGATTCGCGACAAGGTCGCCGTGTTCGGGCCCAACGACGGTGCCGTCAAACTGATCGCCCCCGACGGCTTCGCGGGATACCCGACGGTTCAGAGTCTGAGTGAGGCCGAGGGCATGTACATCACGTTCTCGGGCCTGCCGATCGCGGCGATGACCGCCCGTAGCCCGGCGGCCGCCGCCTTCGTCGACGCCTTCACCGCAGAGTACGGGCGCGCCCCGGTCAGCCCATACGCCTTGTACGGGGCGGCGACGACGCAGTTCATCCTCAAGTCGATCGCCGCGTCCGATGGCACCCGACGCGGGGTCCGCGACGCGGCGTTCTCCGGTCAGATCACCGTCTCGGCCGAGGAGTCCGTGATCGGCCAGACGTTCTCGCTCGACCCCCAGACAGGCGACGTCACCGGCGGCGAGATCTCCGTACAGCGATTGACAGGCCAAGCCGAGCTGTTCCTCAAGTCCGTCACCGTCGGCTGATCCGCAGCGAGGGACCTACCTCGCTTGATGTCTGGGACGAGGTACCGACGACCACGCTGCCCGACTGCCTTCCTCGGGTCGCAGGCTGCCGAAACTTGCCGGTCGCATCAACAAACTCGCTGACCGATGGATTTCCGGAGGCGGTGACGCGCACTGGTGCGTTCGCCGAGACAAAGCGGTCGAGGCCACCTGCACGAGGGGCACATCATGAGAACGCAACTTTTTCGCCGTCACCGAAACCAAGCGATCACCATCGCTACCGCCCTCACCGTCGGAGCGCTGAGCGTCCCAGGGCAATCGGCGCTGGCGGCGCCAGACACCAGCTGCGCCTTGAGTGCAGGCTTCGGGCGGATGTTTCCGAATCTCGCACCAGCATCGTTTGCCTACGATGACCTCAATAGTCTTGCCGAAGCATCGATTGAAGTCAGCCACTTTCAGCCCGATCCCGGGTCGGGCATGAACGACGAAATGAAGAAGTTCCCCGCGGGATATACGTACACGGGCCAGTTCATCGATCACGACATCGTCCTCGATCCCCGTCCAAACGATCTGTTGACGCCCGTCGATCCCGCGACGTTGACCAATGCCCGCACTCCAGCGCTCGACCTCGACTCGGTCTACGGCGCCGGACCGTCCGGGTCGCCCTGGCTCTTCAAGGCCGACGGCATTCACCTGAAGCTGGGCGCGTCGCTCAGCGGGGCAGCGTCGGACCCGGCGGCGAGGGATCTACTGCGTGACGCCAATGGGCAAGCGCTCATCGGCGACCCACGCGACGACGAGAACCGCATAGTCGGCAGCCTTCACTCCCTCGTCACCCGGTTCCACAATCTGGTAGCTGACAACGTTCGGGCAGACCACCCGGCGTGGACCAACACCGAGGTGTACAACGAGGCCCGCCAACAGGTGATCTGGCACTATCAGTGGGCCGTACTGACCGACTTCCTTCCCTTGGTCGCGGGCAAGTCCGAGACCGGCTCGGTGGTCAAGCGCGACAAGTCCGGCTGGGTGACGAACCTGAAGTTCTACAACTCCTGCGTCGCCCCGATGCCGGTGGAGTTCGCCGCTGCCGCATACCGATTCGGGCACTCCATCGTTCGCAACGACTACACGCTCAACGATGAAGTCCACGACCTTCCGGTCTTCACACCCTCGTTCAATCCGACCGAAAGCCTGGTCGGGTTCCAGCCTGCACCAGCGAACTTCGCGACCGACTGGAACTTCTTCTTCAACATGGACAAGAACGTCAAGGCTCAGGATGCGTATCAGTTTGACAACTCTCTGGTGCCCGCCCTGCGTCTCATTCCCGGACCCGCGGCCGGCAACGCAACCACCATCCTGTCAACGCGAAACCTGTTGCGAGGCCAGCAGGTCGGTCTTCCGAGTGGGCAAGACGTTGCCCGTGCGCTGGGCCTCAAGCCACTGCGCGACGAGCAGATTCTCGTTGGGCCGACCCTCGGCCCGAAGTCTCCCGGGGTGCAATCGATCACTGACATCTCGCCGGCCTTTGCTGGCAGGGCCCCGCTGTGGACCTATGTCCTTGCCGAGACGGCGGCACAGAACTTCGACCTCGGCAAGAACACGAAACTGAAGGCTCCGGCCAAGAATCCGCGACTCGGCCCCGTCGGCGGACGGATCGTCACCGAGACCATCGTCGGTCTGATGCTCGCCGACCCCAACTCGATTCTCAATCACGCAGAGTTCCGGCCGGACAGTCGATACGCGTCTGGTAAGGACAAGATGCTGGTGCAGGACATCGTGCGCGTTGCGACAGGAGGATGACTCTTGCCGTGGAAATCGACGGACAAGACCCACGACCACCGGATGACACTCTCTCTGAGCGAACAACTCTCCAACGTGTTCGAGTCAGGGAATCAGGGGTTCGACGATCTCTCCGAAATGATCCGTTCAGGCCGTTCCGGTCACTTTGCGGTGTCAGATACCATCGTGTCCCGATGGTCACAGCTCCGGACAAGATCATTCGATCGCGGGTTTCGCCTCCGCAACTCTCCGTCGCCGATCTCGTCGATGGGTGCAGGGCGGGCGACAAGCACAGCTGGGAACGTCTCGTTGCTCGGTACGAGACGTTGGTCTATACGGTCGCCCGCCGCAATGGACTCGGCCCCGAAGACGCCGCCGACGTGACGCAGATCGCCTTCTCAACGTTGCTCAATGAGATCCACACCATCCGCGACGTCGAGCGGCTGCCGTCATGGCTTGCCACGGTCGCCCGACGACAGGCGTGGCGTATGCTCCGCCGCGACGAGCGGAACATTCACACCGATGTTGAACTCGTTGCCCAAGACGATCCATACGTCGATTGGGAACGTTTTGAAGCGATCAATCAGGCGATGAGCCACCTCGGTGAACCATGCCGAGAACTACTGATGATGCTCTTCTTCGACCCGTCTGAGCCAACGCACGCCGAGGTCGCAGGCCGCCTCGGACGAGCGATCGGAGGAATCGGACCGCTGCGGGGCCGCTGCCTCGAGAAGCTGCGATCCATTATCGAGACGGACCAATCATGGTGAACGGTGGTGCAGACCACGATTCTGACTGGGTGCTGACGTGGCTCGTCGATCAGGCGCGGCTGATCGGGGTTGAACGACCTCCGAGCCATCTGCGCCAGCAGTTGATCGATCTCTTCGACAACAACCCATCGGTGACGACTTCCGACGACCATGTCGATTCGGAGCACTCCCTAGATCCGTTTGAATTCGAGTTGGCAGAGTTGCTGTTCGACGGAAGATACGACCTCGCTGCAGCGGGGACACGTGGACTCGGCGACACGGACTCCGGTTACGGGCTGGCCTATACCGCAAGTACGGCCGATGTAGTCCTCCACGTCGAGACGTCGGGGACAACGATTCGGATCCATGGCCAAGTCTTGGCCGAAACGATGGCGGAGAACGTGACGATCACTGCCAATGCCTCTGGGGCGACCGCGCCCCTCGGAGCCGCGGTCTGTGACGACCTCGGCAGATTCATGTTCGGATCCCTTCCGCGCACAGGTCTCGATCTCGTTGTCCATGCGACCGCAGTTCGACTGTTGGTCCGACTGCCGTACGACTTCGACGACGACCTCGCTGGGACATGACCCAAGTTGCCTGAGGAAAGTCGCCCCGATTGTGGATTTCTCAAGGCCCACTCAGGCACTGGTTGGTGCACACGCCCTATGCCAGACGACGCCGGATCATGAGAGACAGCACCGTGCCACATCAGAATTCTCCTTTCCGTGCTGGTTAGCAACCCTGCGCCACAAATGGACAACGAACGCGCTCCCAACGACCTCTCAGCGGTCGACGAATTCTCCGCGATTGCCAATGCCGCCGAGCGCCGCCGAGCGATGCTCGCCGCAGGGTTTTCCGACGAGAACTCCCTCCTACGCATCCTCGATGTCGTTCCGTCAATGCTCGCGACGGCGCCGTTCGCCGCCGATGCCATCGCCGAAACATGCGCGACGATCGCCGAGGAGGTCGGCTCAATGGAGACGGCGGCCAACGCCCAGTATCTCCGCGCCCGCATCGCCGCCAACCGCGGCGAGCCCACCGACGCGCTGCTGCTGATCGATCGGGCGCGTCACAACTTCGTGCTCGCCGGGGCGAACCTCGATGCCTTGCGTACCGACCTCGGGCGGATGCACGTCCTCGACGACTTCGGGCGGCATCACGACGCCATTGACGTGGGCCTGAACGCTCTGACCGCCCTGAGCAACCTGGAGGGGGCCACGGAACACCCCGAAAACCCTGATTTCGCCGGCTGGATCCGCGGAGCGATCCTTGAGAACCTGGGCGTCGCTTACGGATTCACGCAGTCTCATCAACGAGCGCTCGATTCGTACTCCGCCGCAGAGGCACTGTACGAAGAGCTCGGCCTCCCCACGGACCTAGCCCGAGTCCGAGCGAATCGGGGCGTCGAACTGATCGATGCGGGCTATGCGACTGCTGCTCTCGATGTCTTGATCGAGTCCGCAACCCGGTTCTCGACCGATGGCGATCTCCTCTGGAATGCAAAGTGTCTTGGTCACCAAGCCGATGCGAACATGCTCCTCGGCAACTACGTAGAGGCACTCGATCTTCTCGAACGAGCCCGGCGTGGTCTCGACGAAGTCGGGGCGACCGCCGAAGCAACGCGGTTGACGTCATCACTCGCCAATGTTTCCCTCGCGCTATCGCTCCATCGAGAGGCCTTCGACCTCTCTGAGGGAGCAGTTCAGACGTTTCGTGACGCGGACATGATCCATGACCTCGCAACGGCGCTCCAACGCTGCGGCGTTGCGGCCATCCGGGCCGGCCACCCCGACCGAGCAACCGCGTGCCTTGCCGAGGCCGAACAGCTATTCGAACGAGTAGGTGCGATCACAAGCGCAGCCCAAACGAGCCTGATGCAAGCAGGGATCCTCGACACACTCGGCCGTCGGGACGACGCTCGTTCGATCGCAACGACCGCGGTCGAACGTCTCTCGTCAGCCGAGTCCCCCGCACAACTCGCCATAGCGCTCCTGCAACTGGCCGACATGTGCGACGACCACGAGGCACTCCGGCATCTGCAACGGGCTTCGAACCTCATCGGAAACCTCGCACTCCCTCCGCTAGCCCATCCTCTCGAGCTCCGGCTCGGCCGATGGCATCGCCGCCGCGGCGAGTTCGATGCCGCCCGACGCCATATGACCGCCGCAGTGGACATCATCGATGTGCTCCATGGAATGGTGCCCGGCGAGTCGCTGCGAGCCGTGTTTCTTGGCGACAAACGGCAAGCCACCGACGAACTGGCCGATCTCTTGCTCTCGCTCCCCTCACCTGATGTTTCGGGCGCATTCGCATTGTGCGAGAGCGCCCGGTCTCGCACCCTTCACGAACTGATGGCGGGCTCGGCCGCTCCAACCGATCCTCACAATCGAGCGCAGTCCGACTTCGTCGTCGCGGGCCGGGAACTCAACGCTATCTACAACGCCCTCGTCGGACTTGATGGTTCCACGGCCAACGAGACCCGAGACGTGCTTGCGCGGCGGGCGTCCGTCCTCGAGCGCCAGATCACGGTGCTGAGAATGCGCGAGGTTGCGGGCGAACCGCCAACGCCTCGCAATGCATCGGGCTCCGCTCGTCGCGTCACCACCCCAGTGCTTTCCTTTGAGGTCCTTGACGATTCAATTCATGTCTTCGTCGTGCGGGACGACGGACTCCAGCACCGTCGGCTCGATGCATCCGTCGCCGAAGTGGCCGCGGCCCTTGCCGATCTGGATCGACAGCATTCGTACTTCCGGTTCGGGGCAGCATTTGTCGAGCGGAACTCGGCATCGATGCTCGACACAAGTCGGACGACCTTGAACCTTCTCTTCTCGCAACTCCTCGCCCCGATCCAAGACCTCCTACCGCCCACGGGCCACGGCGATCGGTTGTCGATCGTGCCGTCGTCGATCCTCCACCGGGTGCCTTTCCACGCACTCCACGACGGCGAATCATTCACTATCGAGCGAACGACGTACACCCTGGCACCGAGCGTCCGAACCGCCGGAGGAGCTGCCGATCACGTCGTACCCGTCAGCGTTGGCCCTGGTGCAGTCGTCATGGGGATCTCCGATTCGACCATTCCGAATGCCGCACGCGAAGCATCCCAGATCGCGTCGATGTTCGACGATGCCCGACTCATGCTCAATGAGGAGGCCACGATCGAACAGTTCAGACTGGCTGCACCCGGTGCCAGCGTTATCCACCTGGCCTGCCACGGCATACATCGAGCGGAGAACCCGCTGTTCTCAGCGCTCAAACTTGCCGACGGCTGGATAACCGCCGCCGAGATTCTCAAGCTCCCCCTCGCCGGAGCGACTGTCGTGCTCTCCGCCTGCGATTCAGGCCGGCACTCCGCGTCCGGCGGCGAGTCGCTCGGACTCACTTGGGCATTCCTGGCCGCCGGTGCCGCCGCAGTTGTCGTGAGCCTTTGGGCTGTTCACGACACCGTCACGGCGTCTCTCATGACCAGCTTCTACCGGTACCTCCACGGTGGGCTCGATCACGCAACCGCCCTTCGCCGAGCCCAACTCGACACCGCCGAGCAATGGTCCCACCCCTACCACTGGGCGCCGTTCGTTCTCGTTGGCCCCCTCACTCAATCAACACACTGGAGTACACCTTGAACCACCGTCCTTCGTTGCGTACATTCGGCTGGTTGACCCTGGTCATGAGCCTGTGCCTTCCCGTTGCCGTTGGGTGGCCAGGCGCAATAGCGGCGCAGCCGGCAAACAAGATCCGGGTCGTCGTCAAGATCGATCCCACTCGTGGAGTCCGGGTGGAGGAGATCGAGCGGGAGTACGGTCTGAGCGTCGTCGAGTCGGTGCTCGCCTCGCACGGGATCTATCTGTTCGAGTCAAGTCTGGACTCGATCGACAAGAAGGCCGACCTCAAGGCCGCCAAGAAACTGGCGACGAAGCTGTCGAAGGATCAGCGCATCGAGTACGCCGAGCCGAATTTCGAGACGAACGCCTCCGACGACCGATTCCATGCGTGGCCAGACGGCGATCCCACCTTCCTCGGCGTCGACCCCACGGTTTGGAGCCAACAGCCCGTCGTCGACCAGCTTCATCTCACCGAGGTCCATCGGCGTTCGACAGGTGTCGGCCAGGTCGTGGCAATTCTCGATACCGGCGTCGATGCCTCCCATCCGGCACTCGTGGGCAGTCTTCTACCCGGGTGGGACTACATCGACGATGACGCCACTCCGAGCGACGTGGGAGACCGCATCGATACCGACGGCGACGGCCGCGTTGATGAAGCCCTCGGACACGGAACCCACGTTGCGGGCATCATTCGTCTCGTCGCCCCCGGCGCGATGATCCTTCCGGAGCGGGTGTTGGATGCCGACGGCCGCGGCAACGTCTTCGCGGTCGCTGAGGCGATCGACGACGCGGTCAACAGTGGAGCGACTGTGATCAACATGAGTTTCGGGACGGATGAGAATCAGGAATCGAAACTCCTCAAGGACGCAGTTCGCTCCGCTCAGAAGCGCGGTGTCATCGTTGTTGCGTCCGCGGGCAACAGCAGCACAACCCATCGCCGATTTCCGGCGTCGATCAAGGGAGTCATCGCGGTCGCGGGGACAGACCGGGCGAGGACCCGACTCTCGTGGTTCTCCAACCGCGGAGGTTGGGTAACAACGGCGGCACCGAGCCAGGACATTGTTTCTGCTGTGCCCGGCGGCGGCTACGCCGCTTGGAGCGGCACGTCGATGGCGGCCCCCTTCGTCAGCGGCCAGGTGGCGCTCATCGAGGGAGTGGGTCGGCACTCCGACCTCAAGAAACTGCTCGAGGCCATCGACAAATCCTCTCATCCGTTACCAGATGGACAAAAGGGTGACCCGCAGGCCATCGATATCTTGGACAGCATCAACAGCGCTGGTTGATCTCCGACGACGGCCGGACCAGAGACCGCTGTCTGAGTGGTTCACGACCCGCCATGCGCCCAGGAGTCGCTACCTGCGACCATGCTGCAGCTCTTTCCCGGCGACCGACTGACTGACCCGGCGCCGTTTTTGCCTTCGTCCCGACGCTGCGTGACGGATCGGCGGCGACCTCGCCTGACTGTCATACTTGACACAGTCGTCAGATGAGAGGGGTCTCGATGGATATCGACCTGATGCAGTTGCCGCCCGGGATGCGGGCGATGTTGTACCAAAGCACACAGATGGCCGACACCATCCATATGGCGTGTCCGCAGCAGGACTACGTCGACCTGATCGAGCAGGGCGGCCTGTTGTGCCCCGTAGCCGGCGTTGCCTATTCGTTCAAACGCGATCTCACCGACTATGTGTTGCGCCATCATGAGTTGTTCTCGTCGGCGGTCGACATGCCGCTCGGCAACGTCCGGCCGCTGATCCCGCTCAACGTCGACCCGCCGATGCACTCGAAGTACCGCAAGATCCTCGACCCGCTGTTCGCCCCCAAGCCGCATGGATGCCATGGAGGACGACATCACCGAGCGCGCCGACCGATTCATCGACGCGTTCGTCGAGCGTGGCGAGTGCAACTTCACCGAGGAGTTCGCCGAGCTGTTCCCGTCCGCCGTCTTCCTCGGGCTGATGGGGCTGCCGTGGGAGGAGCTCGACACGCTGCTCGGGCTGCGCGACGGCATCCTGCACCCGGAGAAGATCGACCCGGACGCCGGCGACCGATCCGATGACCCGCTTCGGCGTGATGAACGCCACCGGCCAACGGCATCTACGAGTACTTCAACGCCCAGCTCGACGAGCGTGAGGCCAACCCGACCGACGACATCCTCACCCACTTCACCACCGCCGAGGTCGACGGCGACCGGATGTACTCGCGAGGACATCCTCGACATCTGCTTCCTGTTCCTGATCGCCGGGCTCGACACCGTCAGCGACTCGCTGACCTGCTTCTTCGCCTTCCTCGCCACCCACCCCGAACACCGTCGGCAGATCGTCGATCATCCCGAGCTGATCCCCGACCGCAGTCGAGGAACTGCTGCGCTGGGAGTCGCCGGTGCCCGGCGGCGTGCCCCGGGTGACGACGCAAGAAGTCGAGTTGCCCAACGGCACGATCCTGCCCGAGGGCACCGCCGTCATCGTCAGCTACGGCGCGGCCAACGTGGACCCCACCGAGTTCCCCGACGGGTTCGAGGTGCGCTTCGACCGCGAGACCAACCGCCACATCGCCTTCGGCGGCGGTGTCCATCGCTGCCTCGGTTCCCACCTCGCCCGGCGCGAGCTGCGCGTGGCGTTGCGCGACATGGCACCGGCGCATCCCCGACTACGGACTCAAGCCCGGCCACGAGGACCTGCAGTACATGCCCGGTTTGCGTCACGTGAAAGACCTGATGCTCGCCTGGTAGCCCGGCTGAGCGGGCGGTGATGAGCGCGGCTCGGAGCGTCGCGGTCATCGCTGCGAAGTCACTTCGATGAGGTCGCGTACCGTGCTGCGGCCACCGTCGACTCCCATCACAAACCGAGCGCAGATCTCCACGAGTTCGCCCGACGACGTTCGCACCATCGCCGTCGTGCCATCGTCACCGGACTCGCGAGAACGACGCGTTCACGGTGGCGATCGTTCGTCCGCCATTACCCTCGTCGGTCATGGTCGCCTCGACGCCAACCCGGTCTCGCTCGGCGCGGCCGACCACGGTGGCTCGGGCGCGGAACGGGCCGTGGTAGCCCGGCTTGACCATCAGAATCGACCAGTGTTCGACCTGGTAGTCGACAGTGCCCGTGACCCGCTGTAGCTCGTCGATCGCCGCGGCTTCCAAGGCGATGTTGATCGGCCCGAGGTGCAACGCCGAGTGCGGGGACGACAGTGCGGGAGTGACCCGCTCGATCTCCAGTGAGCCCTCGGGACCAGTGACCACGCCGAACACGTCACGCAACCGGGGCAGGGTTGGCGAGTCCTCCAACTCGGTCACCGGGTTGTCGACCAACTCGAAGCCCGGCGGCACGTCACCGAGACTGACGCCGCTCCCCGACGAGATGGCGATCACCCGGGTGTGGTCTTCGGCATCGACGATCCGCGACCGGCTGAACCCCATCTGACGCCCGATGCTGATGACGTTGCGCAACACCTCGATACGTCGAACGTCACGGGCCGGGTCGAGCACCGAGTACGACATCGTGACGGGGGCTGGCACGCATTCGTCGTCACGCCACCACGGCTCGGGTGCAGCGATACACAGCGGCGCGGCCATGATCCCGCCGGTGGAGTTACGCATGTCGTGGCGTAGCGGCATCGTTTCGCGCTCGACGCCCAGGTCCATGTACGGCGTTCCCTTACCGAGATACGTGTAGCTCTGCAACGCCACCCAGGCGCGGGCGAAGTGCGCCCAGTGTTCCTCGGGCGACATGGTCCTGATGTCGCCGTACGACGCGTTGTCCGATGGTCCGTTCCCCATCGGTGCATTCCAGCCCGGATTTGACGGATCCGTCAACTCTCGGCGTGCTCCAAGGCCTGGGCGAGGTCGGCGACGAGGTCGGTCGACGACTCGATGCCGACCGACAAGCGGAGCAGCGACGCCGGCACCTCGAGGGGGCTGCCGGCCGCCGACGCATGCGTCATCTGCCCGGGGTGCTCGATCAGTGACTCGACCGCCCCGAGCGACTCCGCCAGGGTGAACAGCCTGGTCGCCGCGGCGACCTTCATCGCCGCCGCCTCTCCGCCGCGCAGGGTGAAGCTGACCATTCCGCCGAAGTCGCGCATCTGGCGGGCCGCGGCGGCATGGCCGGGATGATCGGGGAGTTGGGGATAGAGCACCCGATCGACGGCCGGATGCCCGAGCAGCAGATCGACGATGGCTCGGGCATTGCGAGCAGTGCCGTTCCATCCGCAGAGCGAGCGTCTTGACGCCGCGCAGCACCATGTAGCAGTCGAACGGTGCCGGGATGGCGCCGGCGGCGTTCTGGGTGAACCGCAGTCGGCCGGCCAGCTCGTCGTCGTCGAGGGCCAGAAACCCCCCGACGACATCGGAGTGGCCACCGAGGTACTTGGTCGCCGAGTGGACGACGATGTCGGCGCCGTGCAGCAGCGGTTGCTGCAGGAACGGCGTGGCGAAGGTGTTGTCGACGACGACGATCGCGCCCCGCTCGTGGGCGATCGCGGCGATCGCCTCGATATCGAAGCAGGTCAGCAGCGGATTCGTGGGCGTTTCCAGCCAGACCAGGCGGGTGTCGTCGCTGCCAATTGGCGACCAGGCCGTCGAGGTCGGTGAGATCGACCGCCGTCCACGGATAGCCCAGCGGGCCGTAGATCTTGGAGATCAGGCGGAACGTGCCGCCGTAGGCGTCGTTGCCGAGCAGGATCCGGTCGCCGGGGGTCAGCAGGCGCAGGACGTTGTCCTCGGCGGCCAGCCCGCTGGCGAACGCCAGGCCGTGGCGGGCCGCTTCCAGCGAGGCGACGCACGTTTCGAGCGCGGCCCGGGTCGGGTTGCCCGATCGGGAGTACTCGAATCCCTTGTGGTCGCCGACGCCGTCTTGGGCGAATGTCGTCGACAAGGTGATCGGGGTGACGACGGCACCAGATGCCGCGTCGGGGGCCTGACCGGCGTGAATCGCGCGGGTTTCGAAACCCCATTCCGATCTGCTGTTCGGTATCACCCATTGGCTGCAAGCTCCAGATAGCTGAGGACGTCGGTCCGGGACAGAATGGCGATCGGCCGACCGCCGGACAGCACGAGCAGGGCGGGTGCCGTGGCGAGCAGCTCGACTGCATCGGAGACCTTCTGGCCGATGCCGATCGTCGGCATCTTCGGTCCCATCACCGTCCCGACCGGGCGTTCCATCACGACGGGTCGTGGTAGATCGGCGTCCATCAAGCGCGAGCTCGTCGACCGATGCCGGCGACCTCGGCGGCGGCGAACGGCGGAGTGTTCTTGCAGACCGGAAGTTGGCTGACGCCGTTGGCCCGCATCAGGTCGATCGCGTGCGCGCACGGTGTGCTCGGGGTTGACGTAGAGCAACGGCGGCAGCTCCAGCCCTTGGCGTCGAGCACGGCGGCGACGCACTCGTCACACTCCTGGGTGAATCCGTACGCCGGCCATCCACTCGTCGTTGTAGACCCGGCTCAGATAGCCGCGCCCGGAGTCGGGGATCAGCACCACGACCAGATCGTCGGCCCGTAGCCGATCGCCCAGCTTGAGCGCGGCGGCAACGGCGAGACCACCCGAGCTGCCGAGCAGCATCGCCTCCTCGGCGGCCGCCCGTCGCGCCATCAGATACGCCTCCTGGTCGGTGCAGGCGATCACCTCGTCGTAGACCGACGGATCCCAGGCGGCCGGGAAGAAGTCCTCGCCGACGCCCTCGATCAAGTACGGCCGACCGCTGCCACCGGAGAACACCGAGTTGTCGGGATCGGCGGCGATCACCTGGATCGCCGGGTTCATCTGCTTGAGATACCGAGCGGTTCCCGTGATCGTGCCGCACGTTCCGGCGCCGGCGACGAAGTGGGTGATTCGCCCGGCGGTCTGCTGCCAGATCTCGGGACCGGTGGTCTTGAAGTGGGCCAGCGGGTTGTTCGGATTGGCGTACTGGTTGGGCCGATAAGCGTTGGGGATCTCGCGGACCAGCCGCTCGGCGGTCGAGTAGTAGCTCGTCGGGTCCGTCGGGCGGCACAGCCACGTCGCACACGACGACCTCGGCGCCGTACGCCTTGAGGAGGTCGATCTTCTCGGGCGCGACCTTGTTGGTGGTGACGAACACGCATGTGTAGCCCCGATGTGCGGCGACGATGGCCAGCCCGACCCCGGTGTTGCCCGACGTCGGTTCGACGATCGTTCCCCCCGGCTTGAGCTCGCCCGAGGCCTCGGCGGCGAGGATCATCTCGAGCGCCGGTCGGTCCTTCGATGACCCACCCGGGTTGGTGGTCTCGAGTTTGACCACCAGCGGGCATGGGAGCGACGCGCCGATTTGACCGAGCTTGACCATCGGCGTATTGCCGATCAGGTCGACCAACGAGTCGGCGATCATCGTTCCGTGCAGGCGGGAGTCGTCGGCACCATCTCCGATTCCCATATGCGGATGTTACCGATCTCTTGCTCGGTGATTGTCCGCCTTCGTTGGCGGGTTTGCGCGAACCTGGCAGGGATGGCTGCGCGCACCTTGTCGGAACTGGCCGAGGCGACGGCCGAGCGGGAACCCGCGGCCATCGCCTACATCGCCGACGACGTTCAACTGACCTACGCCGACTGGCTGACACAGGCCGACTCGCTGGCCACGGAACTCCGCCGGCGCGGGGTCGGGGTCGGCGATGTGGTGGTGCTCGCCATGCCGTCGTCGATCGACTTCGCCGTCACCTATCTGGCCGTCGCCCGGCTGGGGGCGGTCGTGACGGCGTTGAACACCCGGCTCGGACCGCGCGGACGAGCGGGTCGACGGGGATGCCCAAGGGAGCGTGGTTCGATCACCGGGCCTGCCGGGCGATCTCGGAGATGAGTGGGGTGTTGTCGGCGCGTCACGACCGGCGGTTGCTGCCGATCCCGTTCGCCCATGCCGGTTACATGACCCGGTTGTGGGATCAGATCGACCATGTGATCACCTCCGTGATCACCGCTCCGACCCTGAGCGCCTCGGCCACGTTGCAGACGATGGTCGAGCATCGCATCACGGTCGGCCAGGGGGTTCCCACGCAATGGGCCAAGCTTGTCGAGCTCCCCGAGTTGGCCGAATGCCGACGTGTCGAGCCTGCGGATCTGTGGCACCGGCGCGGCCCCGGTCGCCCCCGAGTTGGCCCAGGCGATCACGGAACGGTTCCGCTGCCCGGTGATCGTCCGCTACGCCTGCACCGAGGCCCCGACCCTCACAGGCACCGTCATCGGCGACCCACCCGAGGTGCTGTTTCGTACCGTTGGCCGCCCAGCCCCCGGGGTCGAGATCCGGTTGCGCGGTCCCGATGGCGACCATGTGGCATTGGGTGAGGTCGGACGGATTCATGTGCGTTCACCAGGGGCGATGCGCGGATTCTGGAATGATCCGGCGACGACCGCCGCCCAGATCGATAGCGAGGGTTGGATCGCAGTCGGCGACCTCGGCCGTTTCGATGCGCTCGGCAACCTGGTGCTCTGCGGCCGCACCGGCGAGATGTATGTCCGCGGCGGCTACAACGTCTACCCCCTCGAGGTCGAGCACGTAGTCGCCGAACACCCCGCCGTTGCCGCTGTGGCGATCATCGGCACGACCGCTCCGGTGATCGGTGAGATCGGCATCGCCTACGTCGTGCCTCACGCTCCCCCGGCCGACCCCTCGGCATTGGCCGCCGAGCTGCGGGTCTGGGTTCGCGATCGATTGGCGGACTACAAGGCCCCCGATCGTGTCGTGTTCGTCGACCACCTTCCTCTCACCTCGATGATGAAGATCGACAAGCGCGCCCTGCAGGCCGAACTGGCCCGAACCCGGCTTGCGCCAGCTCAGCCGTTGAGCTGCTGAATCAACGTGTGAACCTCGGTCTTGCAGCCGCTTCCATGCGCTGAGAGTTGACACCGGACTACGAAGTGACCACCTGACCAGACCTCAGCGATGCGGTCAACGAACTAGATCCGCGTGTCGGGCCGCATGCGTGAGGTGCCGGGGCCGGCGTAGGCGAGGCCGTAGCCGGGGAGCTCGGGATAGCCGAGGTCGGGCGGGGTCGAGATCGCCGATCGCCACCACTCGACGAGGCGGTCTTCGGCGGCGTAGTCGAACGGATCTTGGAGCACGTACTCCTCGGTTCCCCCTGGCTGCGGGGGGTTGGCGACCAGCCAGCGGGCCGTACGACGGACCGCCTCGCGGGCCGCAACGACGTCGTGGTAGCCGAGTCGGTGCTGCAACTTGGAGATGTCGAGCACCCGGTGACGGTTCATGTAGTTCATCATCAGCGGCCGCGCCGGCACCGCCAGATCGGCGGGCATCGACACGATGTCCCCGTCGAAACCGAGTTCGTCGGAGATCAATTCGACCACTTGGCGCAGCGCCAGACACTCCTCGTCGCCGCAGTTGAACGCCTCGCCCATCGAGGCGTCAGGCTGGTCGATCGCACACAGGATCGCGTGGGCGAGGTTCTCGACGTATCCGAAGGTCACCAGCGCCAAGCCGTCGTCGGGGAGGATGATGAACGGCCGCCGGTCGAGGATCCGCCGGACCACGCACCACTCCCGGGGGACGAGTTGGCGCGGCCCGTAGACGAATGGGTAGCGGAAGTGGGTGGCAGTGGGGTGCGTGGCGAACAGCAGCTCCTCGGTGCGACCGATGCGGTAGCTCTTGCCGTCCTCGGCCTCAGTCGACTTCGCCGCGTCCTCACCGGTCGGCACCGGCAGGCCCGCAGGGTGATACACCGCCGGGTCGAAGTACCCCCGGTAGACCGGCACTCCCCCGATCGACAACAGCCGCCCGACCCGCCCCACGAGCACGTCGGCGATACTTCGTAGCCGGCCATAGCTGGCGATCGCCACATCGAAACGTTCATCGGTCAGCGCGCGGCGCGCAGGCCGTCCTCGCTATAGACATCGCCGTGGAGGTGGCGGAAACCAGCACTCTCGGCGACCTCGGGAAGTTCGTGGCGACCCGAGTGGAGCAGGGTGACGTCGTAGCCGCGCTGGCGGAGGCCGAGGGCAATCGGCGGGCCGGTCGGGCCGGTCCCGCCGATCAGCAGCGCCGTCGGAGCTGAGGTCATGCGAGGTTCAAGCCGAGCAGTCGGATGGCGTTGCCGCGGGCGATCTTGTGGATCTGGGCGTCGCTCGAGGTGGCCGAACTGCTCGGCCGCCGCCTGCATCGAGTGTGGCCAGGTGCTGTCCTGGTGGGGGTAGTCGGTCTCGAACATGATGTTGTCGATGCCGACGCGGTGGAGCATTTCGACCCCGACGGCATCCTTGAAGAAGCAGCTGTGGACCTGCCGGTAGTAGTAGGTCGACGGCGGCTCGGGGCAGTGCAGCTGCGAGTTGCTCCAGCCGCGGTGGGTCTCCCATACGTCGTCGGCACGCTCCAGCAGTACGGGATCCAACCGATCTGGGCCTCGGCGTAGAGCACCTTCATGTTCGGGAATCGGTGGAGCACGCCCGAGAACATGAAGTCGGCCAGCGAGCCCACGCTGTTGCCGAAGATGATCGTCGCCGGCACCGCGTCGGGAGCGTCGGGCGACGTTTGCGGCGTCTTGGTCCCCGAGCCGATGTGCATCGTCAGCACTGTGTCGGTCTCTTCACACGCGGCAAAGAACGGGTCCCAGACCTGGAGTACAGGCTGGGAAGCCCGAGGAACGTCGGCAGCTCCCAGAAGGCGACGGCCCGCACCCCGCGGGCCGCGTTGCGGCGAACCTCGGCGACGGCCAGCTCGACGTCCCACATCGGGATCAGACAGAGCGGGATCAGGCGGCCGGCGCTGGCGCCGCACCACTCCTCAACCATCCAGTCGTTGTATGCCTGGACACACAGCAGGGCGAGATCCTTGTCCTTCCCCCACAAAAACTGCTGGCCGCAGAACCGTGGGTAGTTGGGAAAGCACATCTGTGCCTCGACGCCGTTGAGATCCATGTCGGCCAGCCGTGCCGTGGGGTCGTAGCAACCGGCGCGCATCTCGTCGTAACGGACGCTGCGCAGCTCGACTTCCTCGGGGGGAAACCCGGCCGCGGCGATGATCCGCTTGAGCGAGGCCCGATGGTCTTCGTAACACCACCACGCGGCGAGCGGGCCGTCGACCGACGGCTCCTCGACATACGCCGCGCCCACGAACTTCGGCACCCCCGCCGGCAACAACTCGATTCGCGGCCCGACGTCGCGGTACTTGGCCGGCAACCGCGACGACCACACATCCGCCGGCTCGACCACATGGGCGTCCACATCGATCAATCGCGGAATCCGATGGAGGTTCTCGTTCATCTCGTCCTCGCGGTCGGTCGGGTCGTGTGCCCGAACCTAATCTCGTGGCGTGCCCGCTGCCGAGTGCCACGGCACCGGCGCGGCGGTGGTCGGCGGATAGTTTGCCCAGATGGTCACCACCGCGCCGGAACTGGTGTACAACCCCTACGCCTTCGCCGTTCACGACAACCCGTACGAGACCTACCGGCGGCTGCGCGACGAGCAGCCGGCGTACTGGAATCCCGAGCTTTGCTTCTGGGTGCTGAGCCGGTTCGACGACGTCCTCGAGGGTTTCCGCGACACCGAGACGTTCTCGTCGGCGGGCGGCGTCGCCCTCGAGAATCGCCGGCCGATCGCCAAGTCGTCGGGCAGCGGGTTCGACCAGATGATCGAGATGGATCCGCCCAATCACACGGTGTTCCGCAAGCTGGTTTCTCGAGTGTTCACGACCCGCCGAGTCGCCGCGATGGAGTCCGAGATCCGCGGCATCGTCAACGGCTACATCGACAACGTGGCCGACCTCGGCACCGCCGATGTGGTCGACGACATCTGTGGGCCGTTCCCGATGGACGTGATCTCCGCGATCCTTGGTATCCCGGTGGCCGACCGGGCCGCGCTGTTGGCCGACGCCGACAAGATCTTGATCCACGAGGACGGCTCGATGGCAATGCCCAAGGCGGCCCTCGACGGAATGTTCGGCCTGCTCGGGTATTTCATCGCTGATCTGCCCAAACGCCGTTCGGGCACCGGCCAAGGCCTGATCTCCGACCTCGTCAAGCTCCGAGTCGACGGGCGGGCGTTGACCGACGAGGAGTTGCTCGGGTTCTGCGTGCTGTTCGTCATCGCCGGCCACGAGACCACCACCAAGATGGTTGCCAACACTATCGAGTTGCTCTCCCACCTCCCCGAACAACGCGATGCCTTGGTGGCCGACCCGAACCTGGTTCCTGGGGCGGTCGAGGAGGTGCTGCGGTTCCACAACTCCACGCAGTACATGCACCGCACGCTGACGACAACCATCGACCGTCACGGTCGAACGATGAATGCCGGCGACTCGGTGTTGCTGCTGATCGGGGCGGGAAATCACGACGAGCGGGAGTTCGGCCCGACCGCCGGAACGTTCGACATCATGCGACGCCCCGAGCGTCATCTGTCGTTCGGCTACGGCGCTCACTTCTGCCTCGGCGCCGCGCTGGCCCGCATGGAAGGACG
>CAWKBX010000010.1:0-179966 GCA_963847945.1 uncultured Actinomycetes bacterium | reverse complement strand
TTGAAACCGGACGCGTCGTCATGTCCTGGCAAGTCGCAGCTTGTGAACGACGAGGCCATCCGCAAGTCCTATCGTGAGTTATCGGCTACAGCTGGATGGAGCAGCTCGTCCAGCAAATCGCGTCGGGATTGGCCAACGGCGCCATCTATGCAATGGCTGCTCGGCGCCTGCGACGATCTTCGTCTCTATCGATCATATCAATATATCTTCTTGGCGCAAGGCCAGATGGCGATGTTCAGCGCCTATCTCGCGTGGAGCAGCCGCCGCAATGGGGCGTTACCATCTGGATCGCGATGTCATCCAGCAATACCAGAATGAACCGAGGAACAATAAACATGGCTACGCATCGCTGTGGTTGGGATGACCTCGTTCGCGTCGACCGACGCGGCACTAGCCCTGGTCCTTGAAAATATTTTTTCGATGGGACATTCGTCAAAACCGGTACCGCATGCTCGCGGACTGTGCCTTCGGGTGCGGTTGATTATTCACGATGGTGGTGGATATATCGGGGACTACGTCGGCAATTATTTTCCGGGTTCCGCCGGGCGTCGCGGCGGCCCACCACCGTGACCTTGACGACATCGTCGCCACTCTCGATGCGGCCAGCACAACGAGCACCACCGTGACCGACAACGCCGCGGACCTGGATACGTTGCTGCTCAACGCGATTGGTTTCGGGCAGTCAGGGATCGATCTATCGGCCCCCAACCAGCAATCCTCGATGCGATCAACACCCTGGAACCGACGACGGATTTGCTGCTGAAGTACAACCCCGAGTACACCTGCCTGCTCGTCGGCGCCAAGTGGTTGCTGGACAACGGCGGCTACGAAGCCCCCGGCGGCAACGGCCGGACACCATCTTGGACGGGGATCGTGTGCGGGCACGACCCCTACCAGTATCCCGACAACCTGCCGATCGTCGCGGCCAAAGGCGGACCGGGCGGCAAGCCGGGCTGCGGGTCGCTGCCCGATGTCAGCAAGAACTTCCCGGTGCGCCAGCTCGTCACCAACACCGGCTGGGGCACCGGCCTGGACTATCCGACCCAACCCCGGCATCGGTCATCCCTGCTGGGCCAACTACTTCCGGTGACCCGCGCGGTGCCGGAGCCGCCGAGCATCCGCCAGTGCTTCCCGGGCCGGCGATCGGGCCGATCCCGTATCCCGGGGCGCCGCCGTACGGCGCACCGCTGTACGGGCCCGGCGGCACGCCGCTGTGGCCCGGGGTGCCGCCAGCGCGCGGCCCGGACCCGGGCGCCGGCGCAACCCGCGGCCGAGGACGGCCAGACGCCGCCGTGACCACCGACGAACTACCGAAGCAGGAGAGCAGCTGTGAAGCAAGCCTGGGAGGCGCCATCTGGCGTCTTGGCGATCTTCCTGACGGTCTGCCTGCTTGGGCATGTTCGCGCTGTTGGCGGTCTTCGCGCAGTTGCGGTTCGAGCGAGGAGACGACCTACGGCGCCGAGTTCACCAACGTGACCGGCCTGGAGGACGGCAACTTCGTCCGCATCGCCGGTGTCGAGGTCGGCAAGGTCAAGAACATCTGCGATTCAACCGCGACGCCACGGCGCTGGTCGAGTTCACCGCCGACGACTCGGTGGTGCTGACCGAGGGCAGCCGGGCGGTCATCCGCTACGACGACCTGATCGGCGGCCGCTACCTGGCGCTGGAGGAAGGCGCCGGGCGGCACCGACCGACTCAAGCCCGGCGACACCATTCCGCTGGACCGCACCGCGCCCGCGCTGGACCTGGACGCGCTGATCGGCGGTTTCCGGCCGCTGTTCCGGGCGCTGGACCCCGACCAGGTCAATGCGCTGTCCGGCCAGTTGATCCAGGCGCTTCAGGGCCAGGGCGCCACGATCGGCTCGTTTCTGGCCCAGACCGCGGCGCTGACCAACACGCTGGCCGACCGCGATCAGCTGATCGGGGAGGTGATCGTCAACCTGAACACCGTGCTGGGGTCGCTTGGCGACCAGAGCGACCAGTTCGCCAAGGCCGTCGACGCGCTGTCGGAGCTGGTGCAGGGCCTGGCGCGACCGCAAGGAGGACATCAGCAACGGGCTGGCCTACACCAACGCCGCGCCGGCGACGATCGCCGATCTGCTGGCGCAGGCGCGCCCGCCGTTCGCAGAAGACGGTCCACGAGACCGACCGCGCCGCAGGCATCGTGGTGGCCGACCACGACTACTTCGACAACCTGCTCAACACCCTGCCCGACGCCTACCAGGTGCTGGACCGCCAGGGCATCTACGGCGACTTCTTCAGCTTCTACCTGTGCGACGTGGTGCTCAAGCTCAACGGCAAGGGCGGCCAGCCGGTGTACGTCAAGGTCGCCGGCCAGACCACGGGAGGTGCGCGCCGACGATGAAATCTTTCGCTGAACGCAACCCGTTCGTCATCGGCGCTCGTCGGCATCGTCGGTCAGCGCCGGCATCGTGCTGGCGCGCGCTGAACTACGACAAGCTGCCGTTCTTCAACCAGGGCAAGGAGCTACTCCGCCTACTTCGCCGAGGCCGGCGGCCTGACGACCGGTGACGCCGTGCAGGTCTCGGGCTTCGCGGTCGGGCAAGGTCATCGAGCATCGAGCTCGACGGGC
This sequence comes from uncultured Actinomycetes bacterium, assembly GCA_963847945.1. GTDB lineage: Bacteria > Actinomycetota > Acidimicrobiia > Acidimicrobiales > Ilumatobacteraceae > JANMJD01. The sequence goes on along the minus strand of CAWKBX010000010.1, from coordinate 177,373 downwards.
CGCGGGTGCTGGTCAACTTCACCGTCGACAAGGACATCCGCCTGGGCGACCGCACCGAGGCGGCGATCAAGACCAAGAGCCTGCTGGGCACCAAGATCCTCGAGGTCACCCCGCGCGGCGACGGCCAGCTGGACGGGCACCATCCCGCTCGACCGGACCACGTCGCCCTACCAGCTGCCCGACGCGCTGGGCGATCTGGCCACCACGATCAGCGGGCTGAACACCGACCAGCTGTCGGACTCGCTGCGACGTCTGGCGGAAACGTTCTCCGACACCCCGCCGCGAGCTGAAGATCGCGGTCGAGGGCGTGGCGCGGTTCTCGGAGACCCTCAACGAACGCGACGCGCAGCTGCGCGAGCTGCTCGACCAACGCCAACAAGGCCACCGCGGTGCTGGCCGAGCGCAGCGACCAGATCGTCAGCCTGGTCGCCAACACCAACGCGCTGCTGGCCGAGCTGCAGAGCCAAAGCGCCGCGCTCGACCAGATCTCGGGCAACATCTCCGCGCGTCAGCCAGCAGCTCCAGGGCTTCATCGCCGAGAACCGCGACACAATTGAAGCCGGCGCTGGACAAGCTCAACGGCGTGCTGACGATCCTCGACAACCGCAAGGAGCGCCTGCAGAAGTCGATCAAGCTGCTCGACGCACTACGCGATGTCGCTGGGCGAGTCGGTGGCGTCGGGCCCGTTCTTCAAGGCCTACCTCGCCAACCTGCTGCCCGGCCAGTTCCTGCAGCCGTTCATCGACGCCGCGTTCTCCGACCTCGGGCTCGACCCCAACGTGCTGCTCGCCGTCGCAGCGCATCGACCCGCAGATCGGCCAGCCGGGCACGCCGGCGCTGCCGGTGCCCGTATCCCGCGCACCGGCCAGGGCGGCGAGCCGCATCTGACCCTGCCCGACGCGATCACCGGCAACCCCGGCGATCAGGGGTGCGGTCCGCCCGGCTTGCCGCTGCCCGGCCCCACCGGCTGCTATCCCTACCGCGAGCCGCTGCCCGCGCCGCCGCCCGGCGGACCGCCGCCGGGACCGCCCGCCGTGGCGCCGCCCGGGGCTGGCGTCCACACCGCGCCCGACACCGAGCCCCGGTGTACGTGCCGGCGCCGGGCGAAGCGCCGGCGCCCGCCAGGGGAGGTGCGGCCAGTGAACCGCAAGCGCCAGAAGCCGGGTCTGGCCGTCGGCGCTGGTCGCTGCTCGCTGGTCGCCGGGGTGGCCGTGCTGCTGCGCACCAGCAGACACCGTCAACCGCACGAACGTCGTCGCCTACTTCGACAACAGCAACGGCATCTTCGCCGGCGACGAGGTGCGCATCCTCGGTGTGCCGGTCGGCAAGATCGACAAGATCGAACCGCAGCCCGAGCGGGTCAAGATCTCGTTCTGGTCGACAGCAAGTACAAGGTGCCCGCCGACGCCAAGGCGGCGATCCTGTCGCCGACGCTGGTGACGGCGCGCGCCATCCAGCTCACGCCCGCCTACACCGGCGGGCCGGTGATGCGCGACAACGCGGTGATCCCGCAGGAGCGCACCGCGGTTCCGGTCGAGTGGGACGACTTCCGCCAGCAGCTGGAGAAGCTCACCGACACGCTGCAGCCCACCGAGCCCGGCGGGGTGAGCACGTTGGGCGCGGTCATCAACACCACCGCCGACAACCTGCGCGGCCAGGGCGCCAACATCCGCGACACCATCATCAAACTGTCGCAGGCGTTTTCGGCGCTCGGCGACCACAGCACCGACATCTTCAGCACCGTCAAGAACCTGTCGATCCTGGTGTCGGCGCTGCAGGACAGCAGCGACCTGATGCGCCAGCTCAACCAGAACCTGGCGTCGGTGACCGCTGCTGGCCGACGACCCGAACGAGGTCGCCAACGCGGTCGGCGACCTCAACGCGCGCGTCGGCGACGTGCAGAGCTTCGTCGCCGACAACCGCGAAGCGCTGGGCACCACGTCGGACAAGCTGGCCGCGGTCACCACAGGCGCTGAACGACAGCCTCGACGACGTCAAGCAGATCCTGCACGTCGCGCCGAACACGCTGCAGAACTTCATGAACATCTACCAGCCGGCCCAGGGCGCGGTCAGCGGCGTGCTGGCGGTCAACAACTTCGCCAACCCGATCTCCGTTCCTCTGCGGCGCGATCCAGGCCGCGTCGCGGCTGGGCGCCGAGCAGTCGGCGAAGCTGTGCGTGCAGTACCTGGCGCCGATCATCAAGAACCGCCAGTACAACTTCCCGCCGCTCGGCGAGAACCTCGTTCGTCGGTGCGTAGGCGCGGCCGAACGAGATCACCTACAGCGAGGACTGGATGCGGCCGGACTACGTTCCGCCGCAGCCGCCGCCGGTGCGCCGGCGCGCCTGCGCCGCCGCCGCCGGCCGACGCCGCCGAGCGCCGACCGCTGGCCGCCGAAGCGCCGCGCCGGCCGCGGCGACGCGTCGCCACCGATCCCGCCGACGGCCTGCCGGGCATGATGGTGCCCGCCGGGAGGCGGACCATGATGCCGGCGAGGCGCGCTACGCGTCGCGGCGGCCTGCTGGTGGCGGGCCTCGTCGGCGTTGTCCGGTTGCGGACTGGCGCGGCCTGAACTCGCTGCCGCTGCCGGGCACCGCAGGGCGGCGGCCCGGGCGCGTTCACCATCCAGGCGCAGTTGCCCGATGTCAACAATCATCCAGCAGAACTCCCGGGTGCGGGTCGCCGACGTCAACGTCGGCAACGTCACCAAGATCGAGCGCCAGGGCTGGCATGCGCTGGTGACCATGCGCACTCAACGGCGACGTCCACCTGCCCGCCAACGCGACCGCCAAGGTCGGCCAGACCAGCCTGCTGGGCTCGCTGCACATCGAACTGGCGCCGCCGACCGACGTGCCGCCGGAGGGCAAGCTGCACGACGGCTCGCTGATCCCGCTGTCGTCGGCCAGCGCCTATCCGACCACCGAGCAGACGCTGGCGGCGGTGTCGATGCTGCTCAACGGCGGTGGGATCGGCCAGCTTCAGGACATCACCCAGGCGTTCAGCACCGCGTTCGCCGGCCGCGAGGACGACCTGCGCAGCCTGATCGAGCAGCTCGACATGTTCATCGGCTACCTCAACGACCAGACCGACGACATCATCGCCGCCACCGAGAGCCTGAACAATCTGGTCGGTCAGTTCGCGGCGCAGAAGCCGGTGGTGGACAAGGCGCTCAAGACCATCCCGGAGGCGCTGGCGGTGCTCAACGATCAGCGCGAGAAGCTCGCCGACGCGCTCGACCAGCTCGGCAAGTTCAGCGCGCTGGCCGCCGACTCGGTCAACCAGACCAAGGAATCGCTGGTGCAGGAACTGCAAGGATCTCGGCCCGGTGCTGGAGTCGCTGGCCGACGCCGGGCCGGCGCTGACCCGGGCGCTGAGCTTCCTGTCGACCTATCCCGTTGCCAAAGAGACCATCGACCAACTGGTTGCGCGGCGACTACGCCAACCTCACCGCTGATCATCGACCTGACGCTGAGCCGGCATCGACGCCGGCTTCTTCACCGGAACCCGGTGGGAGGGCGACCTCACCGAGCTCGAGCTGCAGTGGGGCCGCACCATCGGCCAGATGCCAGCCCGTACACCGCGGGCAACCCGCTGGTCGTGCCCTACCACTGGGATCAGGGGCCGTGACATGCGACTGACGCGACGGATCGTCGATCCAGCTGGCGATCTTCGCGCTGATCGCGCTGATCGCCGGCGTCGATCATGGTCTTCGGCTACATGCGAGCTGCCCGCCTGCTGTTCGGCGTCGGCCACTACAGGGTGACCCTCGAACTGCCCGAGGCCGGCGGCCTGTACGCCAGCGGGCAACGTCACCTACCGCGGCACCGAGGTCGGCCGGGTCGAGCAGCGTCACGCTCACCGACACCGGTGTCGAGGCGGTGCTGTCGCTGAATTCGGGCATCGACATCCCCGCCGACCTCGACGCCGCAGGTGCACAGCCAGTCGGCGGTCGGCGAGCAGTACGTCGCGCTGTTGCCCCGCAACGGCAACGCGCCGCCGCTGAAGGACGGCGATGTCATCCCGCGCGACCGCACCTCGGTCCCGCCGGACATCAACACCCTGCTGGACGCGACCAACCGCGGCCTGCAGGCGATCCCGCAGGACAACCTCAAGACCGCCATCGACGAGGCCTACACCGCGGTCGGCGGGCTCGGGCCCGGAACTGTCCCGGCTCGTCAAGGGTTCCACCTCGCTGGCCATCGACGCCCGCAAGAACCTCGACCCGCTGACCGACGCTGATCGACCAGTCCAAGCCGGTGCTGGACTCGCAGACCGACACCGCGGACTCGATCCAGGCCTGGGCGTCGCAACTTGGCGACCATCACCGGCCAGCTGCAGAGCCAGGACCCGGCGGTGGCCGGGTCCTGAACAAGGGCGCGCCCGCCGCCGACGAGGTCCGCGCACTGTTCGACCGGCTGCAGCCCACGCTGCCGATCGTGCTGGCCAACCTGGTCAGCCTCGGCGAGGTCGCGGTCACCTACCAGCCCAGCATCGAGCAGCTGCTGGTGCTCTTTCCCGCAGGCACCGCCCAAGCGCAGGCCAGCCTCGTGACGAACGAACACCAAACAGGACTATGTCGGTTCCAGCAGAGTTCAACCTGAACATCAACCTGCCGCCGCCGTGCACCACGGGTTTGCCTGCCCAGCAAAGGCGCCCAGCTTCGAGGACTTTCCGGCCAGCTGGTTTACTGCCGCATCCCGCAGGACGCACCGTTCACCGTCCGCGGCGCGCGCAACCTGCCCTGCGTGACGGTCCCAGGCAAACGAGCCCCAGCAATACGTACGCGGAACCAGTAAATCAGAACAAAATCCATCATCAAAAAAAAAACACACGACATCGTTGATTTGGCAGAGATGGTGGTCAACACCTGGTGGTGGTGCTGCTCGGTGGGCCCATCTGTGGCGGAGGTGCTGGAGGTGGCTGATGATTTTCTACCTTGCCTGACCATCAGTTGAAGAAGGATGGTTCCGCTTGAGGCTGGTCGCCATGTAGTCTTGCGCCATTCGGTCTGGTCCGAGAAGCTGCCGATGGCTTTCACCTTGGCGGCCGCCGCGCCCTGCATGGCGCCGAGCCCGGTCACGTCGGCGGCGTGCCAGATGACGTCGGCACCGTTGCCCACCATGGTGGTCGCGGCCTCGCGGCCCTTGGCGGCGTCGTCGTAGTCGCCGGTGACGACCGCCAGGCCCTTGATGCCGCCGCGCTGTGCTCCGGGCGCCCGCCACAAAGGCGCGGGCCATGGCCTGCTGGGTGGGATTGTCGCCGCCCCGACCGCGCCCGCCACCGCCTGCCTTGCCGCTGGCCGAGATCAGTGCCGCGAGTGCGCCGGCCCCATAGGCGCCCTGGAGGTAGGCGAGGTCCACGAACTCCAACTGCTGGCGCCTTCTTGCCCGGCTTGAAGGTCGAGGCGAAGAACTCAGCAATACGCTGAACGAGGCAACGTGGATGGTGATGTTAAGAACTGTTTGTAATGGTAAGTGGTGGTTGCCGGCCATTGTTGGGGTGTGTGTTTAGTGTGTTGCTGCTGACGTTGTAGTGGTTGCTCGTTGTAGGGCTGTTCGTGTGTGTGTGGTTGTGTCGGGGTGTGCGGCTTTGCCGAAGATGTATGGTTTGTGTAGGGGTGTGTGTGATGTTTGGTGTTTGTTTTTGTGCGGTTGATTGCCTCGGATTCCCCGCAAGCGATCAGAACAACCCGGCCGTGATCGCCGCCTATCTCGGTGCTGAGCTCGATGAGGTCGATCTGGTCGACGCCGTGGGCGCCGTCGAAGGATCGGGCTCGAAGCCTTCCGCCCCGACGATGGTCGGAGGCGGGGCATGAGACACCTGCTGCTCGAAACCCGCAGCCTGAAGGCCGGCTACATGAACCGCGAGGTCGTGCGAGCCGTCATCTCAACGTCCAGCGGGGCGAGGTGGTCTGTCTGCTCGGCCCCAACGGTGCCGGCAAGACGACCACGCTGATGACGATCGCCGGCGAGTTGACGCCGGTCGACGGCATCGTCATGTTCAACAATGTGCCGACCTTCACCCCGATGTACCAGCGGGTACGCGACTCGGGAGTGGGCCTGGTCACCGAGGATCGGTTGATCTTCACCAAACTGTCGGCGCGCGACAACCTTCGTATCGGTGGCGGGTCGGTCGATGCCGCCCTGGCGCTGTTCCCCGAGCTCGAACCGCGACTGTCGGTTCGGGGCGGAATGCTGTCGGGCGGCGAGCAGCAGATGCTGGCCCTTGCGCGGGCGCTCAGCCGCAAGCCGACGTTGCTCCTCGCCGATGAGCTGTCGCTCGGCCTGGCGCCGATGATCGTCGATCGCCTGCTCGGCGCCGTGCGCACCGCCGCCACCGAGAGCGGAATGGGCGCGTTGATCGTCGAGCAGCACGCCCGCAAAGCATTGTTGTACTCCGACCGGATGTACCTGATGGCTCGCGGTCAGATCCTGCTCGAACTCCCGTCGGCCGAAGCGCTCGAGCGACTCGACGAGATCGAGAACGCCTACCTCAGCGGCACCTCCGAGAACGAGGAAGACCACATCGAACGGCTGCGCCGTAAGAACAAGCGCAAGGCGTGGAAACGCCTGCGTGTCCGGGAGAAGGAGCTGGCGCGGCTCTCCGGAAAGATCGTGTCCACCAGGAAGGCAGAAGATGACGAGTACTACCTCGAGATCGAGCGCCAACGACGTGACCGAAGCATGCGAGCACGCAAGAGGAAGGTGTAACTGACCATGGGATACCGCACCGCGGAATTACCACCCGTCGATCTCGACGAGTTCGCCAAGATCCCGTTCTTCGAACGAATGAAGCTGCTGCAGCTCCACTGGGTGGAGCAGGGCTTCGGCACCCCCAAGCAGACGGGAACTTTCTATGCCTGGAAGATCTTCCTCTACGCCCTGTTCGGGCTGATCGTCTGTGGCGCCTTCACCAAGGGCCTGGAGTTCGACAACATCGCCGGCTGGTGGCACGAACCGATCCTCTACCAGAAGCTGATGATCTGGACGATCCTGCTGGAGATCATGGGCCTGGCGGCGACATGCGGCCCGCTGGCGTTCCACTTCGACCCGCCGATCGGTGGAATCCTCTATTGGTGGCAGCAGGACACCTTGCGCGTCCCGCCATACCCGAACCACGTGCCGTTCACCAAGGGCTCGCGGCGCACCCCGTGGGACACCGGCTTGTACAAGCTGATCCTGGCCAGCCTGTTGCTGTTGCTGTTCCTGTCGCCCAAGCCGATCGAGGGCATGCCCGAGGGCAGCGTCGGCGTCTATCCCCAGTGGGCGCTGCTGATCTACTGCGGTCTGATCCTGCTGATGGGGCTACGCGACAAGGTTGTGTTCCTGTCGGCCCGGTCCGAGCAGTACGTGGCGACCATGGTGTGCTTCGGGCTGTTCAGCAACTTCGTCGACATGATCATCGCCGCGAAGATCTTCATCGTCATGGTGTGGGTGGGCGCCGGGTTGTCCAAGATGCAGCACGGCTTCTCGTCAACCGTGGCGATCATGGTGCAGAACACGCCGTGGGTGGTGTGGGACAAGTTCCGCAAGGCGACGGTCAAGGACTACCCGAACGACCTCCGGCCGTCGACGATGACCCACCTGATCGCCCATATCGGCGGGACCACCTGTGAGTTGATCATGCCGATGGTCCTGCTGTTCTCGCCGTGGCCGTGGGCGACATGGATCGCCATCGTCTCGATCTGGATGCTCCACGCCTTCATCATCTCCACCTTCCCGTTGGCGGTGCCGTTGGAGTGGAACGTGTTCTTCATGTTCTGCGCCCCGTTCCTCTTCGCCAACTTTCACGCCGGCAGCGGCTACGGGCTCGGCGATATGGAGCCGGTGCTGCTGGTCACCGTCATCTGTGTCGCGCTGTTCCCGATCATCCTCGGTGCGCTCAAGCCGCAGTACGTGTCGTTCCTCGTCGGGATGAAGCAGTACGCCGGCAACTGGGCGTCGGCGTCGTTCTCGTTCCGCGACAAGTCGATGGAGGACCGGATCAACGAGCGGATCGTCAAGTCGGCCGACAACCAGATCGACCAGATCGAGCCGCTGTTCGGCAAGGAGATCTCCGAGATCTTCATCCAGAAGGCCCTGGCGTTCCGAATGATGCACCCGATGGGACGGATGCACTATTCAGCCCTGATGCGCCACGTCGACAACCTCGACACCCGCGTCCAGCGCGAGGGCGAGTTCGTCAGCAACGTCCTCACCGGATGGAACTTCGGTGACGGTCACTGTATCGACGAGCGGCTGATCGCCGGATTACAGGAGCGGTGTGAGTACGAACCGGGCGACGTGATCGTCGCGTTCACCGAGTCGCAGCCGATGTTCAGCAAGAAGGTGCAGTACCGGGTGATCGACGCCGCCCTCGGCACCGTCGAGAAGGGCTGGTATCACAACGACGATGCCTACAACGAGCAGCCGTGGCTGCCCAACGGCCCGATTCCCCACACCATCACGTGGACACGAGAGGGCTATGTTGCCCCGGGCGTGCCTCATCCGGGGTCCGGCGGGAGGAAGTAGTCAGTCGGGCTGATAGCTGGTAACCGCATGACGTCAGCCATCGTGGTGGGCGGCGGGCCGAACGGGCTCGCCGCTGCCGCTCGACTTGCCCGCGCCGGGCTGCAGGTGACCGTGCTCGAAGCGGCCGACACGATCGGCGGCGGGACGCGTAGCTCCGAGATGATCGTGCCCGGGTTGGTGCACGATCATTGTTCGGCCGTACATCCCCTGGCCGCCGCGTCGCCCTTCCTCACCACCCTCGATTTGGCGTCGCACGGGCTGCGCTGGCTCCAACCCGAGGTCGACTGCTCCCATCCGCTCGACGATGGTTCAGCCGGAGTCCTCTACCGCTCGATCGACCGCACGGCCGAGGAACTCGGGCCCGATGGCCGCCGCTGGCGTCGGCTGTTCGAGCCGCTGGCCACCCGCTTCGACGATCTGCTCGCCGATGCCACCCAGCCGATCCTGCGCATCCCGGACCATCCGCTGGTGATGGCCCGGTCGGGTGCCATCGCCGGGCTCCCGGCCACGATGGTCGCCAAAGCGTGGAAGACACCACACACCAAAGCCCTGTGGGGTGGGATTGCTGCCCACACCTTTCACCGGCTCGACCGGCCGTTCACCAGCGCGGTGGGGATGGGACTCCTCCTCGGCGCTCACGCCCAGGGTTGGCTGGTGGCCGAGGGCGGGTCGCAGGCGATCGCCGACGCGTTGGCGGCCGACATCCGCCAGCACGGCGGAGTGATCGAGACCGGTCACCCGGTGACCTCGGTGGCCGATCTGCCATCGAGCGACGTGCTGCTGCTCGATCTGTCGCCATCGATTGCCGCCGGCATTCTCGGCGACCGCCTGCCCCCGCGTATCGCCCGCGCCTACCGTCGGTTCCGCCATGGGCCGGGGGCGTTCAAGGTCGACTTCGCCATCGAAGGCGGCGTGCCATGGTCGGCGCCATCGGCCCGGCAGGCCGGCACCGTTCACCTCGGTGGCGATCTCGATGAGGTCGTCGCCAACGAGCTGGCCGTCCACCAGGGCTCGATGCCCGAGCGACCGTTCGTGCTCGTCGGCCAGCAGTACCTTGCCGACCCGGGCCGGTCGGTCGGCAACATCCATCCGCTGTGGACCTACGCCCACGTGCCCCACGGTTACGCCGGCGACGCTACCGAGGCGATCGTCGCCCAGATCGAACGGTTCGCCCCCGGTTTCCGCGAACGCGTGATCGGCATGGCGGTGCGCTCGACCACCGAGATGACGGTCTACAACCCCAACTACATCGGCGGCGACATCATCGGTGGGGCATCGTCGCCCACCCAGTTCCTGTTCCGACCACGATTCGCCCGTGACCCCTACTTCACCGGCATCCCCGGCACCTACCTGTGCTCGGCCTCGACGCCCCCCGGCGCCGGCGCCCACGGGATGTGTGGCGCCAACGCTGCGGATCGAGCGCTGATCGAGATGGGCATTCGCTGATCGTCGATCGCGGCGACCATCGGCGCCCGATCCACAATGGTCTGCCTGGCGGGCCGGCCGTCAGCCGGGGATGATTTTGGCGGCGCGGAGTTCGGCGAACAGGTCGGTGAACGACTCCGGGGTTGCCTGGTAGTCGAGGAAACCCATCGAGCGGCTCTTCGACATATCGGCGAAGGTCTCGACCTCACGTCCCAAATCGGCATCGGTATGCCACCACGAGGCGAGTTCCGACGCTCTGTAGGGGGCGAGATCATGCTCGGCGACAAGCTTGGCCCACACCTCATCGGCATGATCCATCCGGTCCGCGAGTGGATTCGGTGAGCCGGGATACTCAGCGGCCTCGATGCCCAGGCCGGTCGCCACCGACTTCCAGAGCTCACGCCAGCGGAAGACGTCACCGTTGACGGTGTTGAATGCCTGGTTGCGCGCCTGTGGCTCGGTGGCCGACCACACCAGATGGCGACCGAGCAACCGGGCATCGGTGATGTCACACACCCCGCCATACTGCTGCGGGCTGCCGGGGAAGACGAACGGGGCGCCCGTCGCCTTGCAGATCGAGCCGTAGATCGCCAGCGTGACGCCCATGTTCATGGCGTTGCCAAGGGCATATCCGATCAGGGTGTGCGGACGGTGCACCGACCAGCCGAAGCCCTGGCGTTCGGCCGCCGCGAACAGGATGTCTTCCTGCTCGTAGTAGAAGTTCTGATACGGCAGCCGCTCTTGCGACTCGCGAAACGGCGTTGGAGCCGGGGCGCTGGCGTAGGCCTCGAACGGGCCGAGGTAGTGCTTCAGTCCGGTGACCAGCACGGCATGTTCGAGCGTGCTCGACGCGCCGAGCGCATCGAGGGTGTTCGACAACATCCGCCCGTTGACATCGCAGTTCTCGGCCTCGGTGTCCTGACGCGACCAGGTGCAGAAGAACAGATGGCTGATCGCTCGGCCCCGCAGCGCCGCATCGATCGACGCCGGGTCGAGCACGTCGGCCTCGATGTACTCGACGCCGGCCATCGGAGCCCCGGCCCGGCGGGACAGGCCCAGCACCGACCATCCGTCGTTGACCAGGGCTCGCGCCGTGTTGTACCCCGAGATTCCGGTGACTCCGACGACGAGTGCGGTTCGTTGCATGGTGATGTTCCCTCGGTGTGTCCGATCGAGATCGGAGTGGTCTGCGGACCTGTCAGACATCGATCCTGGACAGCAGTGTAAAGTATTAGTTAACATTAAACAGCTGGGGCAGAGGGCTGCAAGTGTTCGGTGTGTTCGGAGCGGACGCTCACCGGCCGCCGCTCCCACGATGAGGGGGACTGGGATCATGGGTCGAGTAGCAGGCAAGGCAATCGTCATCACCGGGGCGGGTAGTGGCATGGGCCGGGCCTTCGCCATCGCCCTGGCCGCCGAAGGGGCCATCGTCGGTGTGCTCGATCTACGGGCCGACGCGGCCCAGCAGGTCTGCGACGAGATCGGTGAGGCGCGCGGTGGCGCTGACCGCAGACGTGCAGCAAGCGCGACCAGATGGTCGTCGCCCTTGACGCCTTCATCGCCCACGCCGGGCGGCTCGACGTGATGTTCAACAACGCCGGCTTCAACAAGCCGATGCATCTCCTCGATGTCACCGAGGAGAACTGGCACTCGATCATGGACGTCAACGCGACTCGGGTACGTTGATCGGCATCCAGGAAGCGGCCAAGCGGATGATCCCCAACCGGTCGGGCAAGATCATCAACACCTCCTCGATCGCCGGCCGCCAGGGCTATCCGAGTTTCGCTCCGTACTGCGCCAGCAAGTTCGCCGTCAACGCGCTCACCCAGGCCGCGGCCCGGGCGTTGGCCGAGCACGACATCACCTGCAACGCGTTCGCTCCGGGCGTGGTCGACACGCCGTTGTGGACCCAACTCGACGTCGACCTGCGTGACATCGGCGATGCCGAACTGCCCGGGCAGGCGATGGCCGATTTTTCCGTCGGCATCCTGCGCGGTCGGGCGGCTACGGCTGACGACATCGTCGGCACCGCGTTGTACCTGGCGTCGCACGACTCGGACTACCTCACTGGCCAGGTCATCATGATCGACGGTGGCATGGTGTTGATCTGATATCCGCATGATCATGCCTGGTGGACAGGTTCGATATAGAGGAGTTGGTGTGAGAATGGCCCAGGCACGGGTGAGTGGTCGAGAGGTGGAGCAGCCGACCGGCTCCGGCGACGAGGTCGTCAATCTCGGGGCCCGATTGCGCGAGGTCCGGGTGCGGTCGGGTCTGTCGCTGCGGGCGGTTGCCCGCGAGCTGGGGGTTTCGCCGTCGTTCGTCTCGCAATTGGAGAACGATCGATCGCGCCCGTCGGTGGCCACGCTGTACTCGCTTGGCCCAACTGCTCAACGTCTCGATGGACGAGTTGTTCGAACCGGCCGACCGCGCCGCGGCTGCGCCGCACGGGGCGACCAGGATCAGATCGGCGGTGCAGCTGCCCGAGTGACGAAGCCCGCCGGCACCAATGGGCGTCGACCGCCCGCAAGCGGTAACGGAAGCGGCAATGGCGACTGCGGCGTGAATGGCGGCCGGGAGCCGGTCAGCCGATCCGACCTCGGCTCGCCCGCTGAGGCTGTGGAACGTCGAGCTAGGCACGCGTCGGCTCTCGGTGACCAGACCGGGCAGTCGCTCGCGGCTGGTGATGGACAGCGGTGTCGTCTGGGAGCAGTTGGCCGCCAGCGTCGGGCACGGTCTCGACTTCATCGAGATCGTGTATCCCCCCGGGAGCAGCTCGACGAACAACGACCGCATGCTGCGGCACGCCGGCGTACGAGTGCGGGTACCTGTTGGAAGGTGAGCTCGAAGTCACCGTCGGCTTCGAGTCGACCATCGTCCATGCCGGCGAGGCCCTCGGCTTCGACTGTTCGATTCCCCACCTGTTCCGCAACCTCGGCGACGTGCCCGCGCGTCGGCATCTGGTGCGTCTTCGATCAGCATCCGCTAAAGCCTGTTAGCGTGCTTCTTGACGCTTGCAACAGGTCGGTGGTACCGTCACTTAACACCAGGGGAACGTCGAGGCGGTTGCCTCTGCACCCGGGTCTCGTCGTTGTGACGTTGCTCTGACTGACATAAGGGGTCCTCGGATGCACGCTCTGCAGTTCCTTCAGCCTGACGAATACGCGGTCAGTGACCTGCAAGTGCCCGAGATCAACGACGACGAGGTGCTCGATCGCCAGCCGCAGCGTCGGCGTCTGCCACTCCGATCTCGACCTGCTCGGCCGGGCGCTACATCATCCCGTTCCAGTACCCGATCATCCCTGGCCACGAGTGGGCCGGCGAGGTGATGGCCGTCGGCAAGAAGGTCACCCAGTGGGCCCCGGGCGACCGCGTCGTGGGCGAGTGCGTGATCGGCGTGGAGCACTTCGGGTTCAGCATCAGCGGGGCGGCGGCCGAGTTCTTCGTCTGCAAGGACTCTTGGCTGCACCGCATTCCCGACAACCTCACCTGGACCCAAGGCGCGCTCGTCGAGCCGTTCAGCTGCGGCTACTACGCGACCTTGCGCGCCGACAACCTCGACGCCAGCGACCACGTCGTGGTCCTCGGCGCCGGCCCGATCGGGCTCGGCACCATCGCCGCGGCCGCAGCCAAGGGAGCCCACGTCACCGTGCTCGAACCCTCGGCGGCGCGGCGGGATCTTGCCGTGTCGGTGGGGGCCGAGGCGGCGTTCGACCCGTTCACGACTGACGCTCCCGAGACCGTACGTGAGCTCACCGAGGGCAAGGGGGCCAGCGTGGTCTTCGAGGCCACTGGCAAGCTCGCGGCGATGGCCACCGCTCTCGAGGTCGCCGCGTTCCGGGCCCGGCTGGTCTACATCGGCATCGACGTCGGCGGTCAGGGTCCGGCGGCGCTCGGCCTGATCCAGTCCAAGGAGCTCGAGATCCGCGGCACGATCGGCTCGCCGGGCGTGTGGCCGCAGACGATCGCCTTCCTGTCGCGCAACGGGTCTCGACCTGTCGCCGATGGTCACCACACGTTTCGAGTTGGCCGATGCCGACAAGGCGATGGCCACCGTGATCAGCGATCATTCGCAGGTCAAGGTCCACATGACCTCCGACGCCAGCTAGCGCGCCCGGGCCACTGATGCGAGCAGGAGTGCTCCACGGAGCCCACGACCTACGGGTTGAGGACGTGCCCGACCCGGGCTGTACCGCGACGATGTGGTGATCGAGGTTGCCTACAACGGACTGTGCGGCACCGACGCCAGCGAGTTCACCAAGGGCGTCGGAATGGTGCCGTTGACCGCCCGTCATCCGGGTAGCGGCCATCAGGGTCCGACGGTGCTCGGTCATGAGTTCATCGGCACCGTGGTCGATGCCGGAGCCGATGCCACGGCCTGGAAGGGCAAACGGGTCGCCTGCGGGGCCGGCGTGTCGTGCGGAACCTGCAAGTGGTGCCGCGCCGGACGGACCAACCTCTGCGAGCGGTACTACACCCTCGGTCTCAGCATCCATGGCGGACTCGCCCAGTACGTTGCCGCCCCGGCACCGACGTGTCGGGAGATCGTCGACGGCTGCGCCGACCTCGACGCGGCCCTGGCCCAGCCGCTCGCCGTCGGCCTGCACGCCGCATCGCGCTCCGGAGTGCAGCCCGACGACACCGTCGTGCTCCTCGGGGTCGGGGCGATCGGCTCGTTCATCTGCGCTGCGCTCGCCGGGCATCGCGGGGCGATCATCGCGATGGACGTCGACGACGGTCGACTCGAGGTGGCTCGCCGGCTCGGGGCCACCGAGATCGTCAAGATCGCCCCCGACATCACGCCCGCTGACATCCGTGACTTGGTGCCGTCCGGTGCCGATGTGGTGTTCGAGACGGCCGGGGTCAACGGATCGGCGGCGCGGGCGCTGTCGTTGGCGATGCGCGGCGGCACGGTCATGTTGGTCGGTCTGAACCGCACGCCTCAGCCGTTGGAGTTGGCCGATGTGGTGCTGCGCGAGGTCGATGTGAAGACGACCGTCGCCCACGTCTGCGATCACGACCTGCCCCAGGCATTGGACTTGCTCACCGCTCGGCCGTTGTCGGCCCTGCTCCTCGATCAGGTCGTGCCGCTGGACGATGTGGTCGCCGCCGGGTTCGAGCGACTGGTGAATGGCCAGGCCACAGGCAAGATCCTGGTCGATCCCCGTGGCTGACGTCGCCGTCCTGGGCATGGGGCGGATGGGCGCGGCGATGGCCCGCAAGCTCGTCGCCGCTGGTCATGCCGTCGTCGTCTGGAACCGTAGCCCGGCCGCGACCAAGCAGGTTGTCGAACAAATTCGCACCGCCGAACCCACGTCGGGTTCCGTCCGCATCGCTACCGACGCGGCCGACGCAGTCGCCGGGGCCGAATTCGTCGTGTCGATGTTGGCCAGCGGGGTGGTGACCGAGCAGGTGCTGCTCAGCCCCGACGTGTTGGCGGCGCTGACTCCTGGCGCGATCGTCTGCGACATGGGCACCAGCGGCGTGCCTGCCGCGCACGCCCTCGACGCGGCGATCTCCAACGCGGGGTGTTCTTTTGTCGATGCTCCCGTGTCGGGCAGCGTGCCGACAGTCGACGCCGGCCAGTTGCTGATCATGGCCGGTGGCCGCCCCGACGATGTCGCCGCGGTGGCGCCGGTTTTCGGAGCATTCGCCAAGCAGGTCATCCACGTTGGCGACGCCGGCACCGGCCAGGCGATGAAATTGGCCGTCAACCTGATCGTCCACGATCTGAACGCGGCAGTCAGCGAAGGACTTGTGCTCGCCTCCCGCTCCGGCATCGATCCGGCCGCGGCGTACGACGTGTTTCAGGCCAGCGTCATTGGAGCGCCGTTTGTTCAGTACAAGCGCGCAGCATTCCTGAACTCCGGACTTCCCGTGGCAATGAGTCTGGAACTCGTCGGCAAAGACTTGGCCTTGATCACCGATCAAGCCGATCGACTCGACGTCGCCGCGCTCTCGACGAGAGCGGTCCAGAGCGAGGTCGCGGCCGCCTGTGATGCCGGCTACCAGGGCCAAGACATGGCTGCGCTGTACCGCTACCTCGGTCAAACGCCGGACTTTCCGGCCTCGGCATAGCTCGACACCGTCGAGTGCGGCGGGGGTCGGTACCGTGACGCCGCTCGCCCGACCGGAACTCATACTGAACATTCTTGCCAAAAGTGTGAACCACGTGTAAAGTCTGAGTTCACGCTCACTGCACACTTCCTGTCGATGTCATCGGCTTGATGAGGTGTACGAGTCGCTCGGGGGAGCTATGAATCAGGAACGACAAGCGGAATCGAAGCGGTTGGACACCAGCCGTCGATCGCTGTCACGTGGCCTGTCGACCGTCCTCGTTGCCGTGATCCTGCTGTTCCTTGCTGGTGCAGTCTTCGCT
The DNA here is from genome assembly GCA_963847945.1 of uncultured Actinomycetes bacterium. Lineage (GTDB taxonomy): Bacteria > Actinomycetota > Acidimicrobiia > Acidimicrobiales > Ilumatobacteraceae > JANMJD01. Next base: position 161,059 of record CAWKBX010000010.1, on the reverse strand, counting down.
CGTACCAGCGTCAGCAAGGGAGCGATTCTCGGCATGCTGCCGTTCGCCGCCGTGCTGGCCATCGTCGCGCTCGGCCAGAACCTGGTCATCCAACAGGGCGGCATCGACCTCTCGATCCCCGGTGCCTTCTCGCTCGTCGTAGTGATCTGCACCCACGAACCGGCCGGCGACAACTCCAAGCTGCTCGGTGCCGTGTTGCTCGCCTTGGTGGTCTCGATTCTCGCCGGTCTTGCCAACGGGTTGCTCGTCGGCCGACTCGGATTGAACGCCATCGTCGCCACGCTGGGCACCAACTCGTTGTTGTATGCGCTGGTCTTCGCCATTTCCGGCGGCACGCCGCGAATCACGACCGGAGCGACTGCACAACATCGCTGGCGGGCTGAGTTTCGGCATTCCCAACTCGGTGTTCTTCGCCGTCGCCGCAACCGCCGTTACTGCCGTAGCGGTCAAGGCGACCGTTGGCGGGCGTCGGTTCGAGGCGATCGGTGCCAACCCGGTGGCTGCCGCAACGTCGGGGCTGAAGATCTTCCGGCACCGCATCGGTGCATATGTCTGGGCACAGATTCTCTACTGGATGGGCGGCGTCCTGCTCGCGGGCATCGTGACGCAGCCCACCGCCTTCCAAGGTGACGCCTATCTCATCCCCTCGGTCGCCGCCGTCGTGCTTGGTGGCACATCCCTGCTCGGCGGTCGCGGCAATCTCGTCGCCACCGCCGTGGCGGCCCTCTTCCTCAGTCAACTCGAACAGTTCGTGCTCGCCCTCGGCGTCTCATTCGCCGTTCGAACCCTGGTGGAGGCCGCCGCACTGGCGGTCGGTGTCGCCCTATACACCGTCGACTGGAACGCCGTGAAGCGGCGATTCGGCGCAACGGCCAGCCGACCAGCACCGGTCACGGCATAGCCCGTCGGCCGATGGTCTGCCATCGGTGACACCAGAAGAACTCCCGTTCACGCCATGACGGGATCAGCAATCACATCATTGGAAGGACCGAACACATGCGTACGAAGCACACTACGACCCGCAACCTCGGAGCGGCAGGACTGGGACTCGTCCTCGTTCTCGCCGCCTGCGGGAGCTCGAAGACGGCCGAAGCACCGGCCGCCGATCCGGCTGCCACCGCGGCCCCGGCCGCTGAGCCGGCCGCCGGCGGCGCACCCGCATGGTGCGGTGACAAGAAGATCACCCTCGGCTTCACCGACGGCTTCGGCGGCAACAGCTGGCGGCTCGTCACCACGGCCGCGGCCGCAACGAGGCAGAGAAGTGCCCGAGCGTCACCAAGCTCGAGTACGCCGACGGCCAGGGCGACACCGCACAAGGCGATCTCCGACATCCAGGGCATGGTCACCAAGGGCGTCAACGCCCTCGTCGTGTTCCCCGATGCCGGCGAGGCCATCCTTCCCGACGCTGAAGAAGGCATATCGAGGCCAAGGTCGTCACGGTTCCCTACCGCGTCGACCCCGGTGGCACCGCCGGCACGGACTACGACATGTTCATCGACTCCGACTTCCGTCAGGCCGGCGAGCTGTGGGGCCAGTGGATCATCAAGAACCTGCCCGATGGTGGCAACGTGCTGATGCTCTCGGGTCCCGCGGGCAACAGCCAGGGCGTGCTCGAGGCCGAAGGCCTCGCCAAGGTCCTCGGCCCGACCGGCAAGTACACGATGATCGGTGAGCAGCCGTTCGCCCCGACAGGTTGGGATCCGGCCGAGACCCAGAAGGTGCTGACCGCGGCGATCGCCAAGAACCCGAAGATCGATGTCATCGTCTCGGACTTCGGTCCCTCGCTCGTCGGCGCCCTGCCGGAGTTCGAGAAGAGCGGTCGTTCGATCCCGGCGCTGGCCACCTCGGACGGCAACGCCCTGTCGTGCTTCTGGGAGGACCACAAGGCCAAGAACCCCGACTTCAAGCTGATGACGATCTCGACGCAGAACGACCACGCCCGCCTCGCGGTCCAGTGGGCCGTTGCGCTCGCCACCGGTGGTCAGACGCCGAAGGAAGAGATCTACCCGTCGACCCTGTTCGAGGACTCGGTCACGAGCACCCCGAGCCCGGTGACCTGCCGCAAGGACCTCCCCGGCGCCATCTACCTGTCGGCCGAGATGGACGGCGAGGCCCAGAACAAGCTCGTCGGCTGACAGCTGAACGTTGGTCCGGCCGGGCTCGTCGCACTGCGACGCACCCGGCCGGACCGCTGGTTCCGCTCACCGGGTCGCGCCACCCCAAGCGTGTCCGGTGGTTGATTTCCCTTAGACCACTCGAACTCGTCAACCGAGGACTCCAGACGTGATGCAAGAGACAACGGCAGCCATCGACCTATCGACATTGGTCATGTCGGGCATCACCAAGACCTACGCCGGAGTGGCCGCGCTCATCGACGTGTCGCTCGACATCAAGCCGGGTGAGGTCCATGCCCTGCTCGGCGAGAACGGTGCGGGCAAGTCGACGCTGATGAATGTCGCCTCGGGGGCAACCGTTCCCGACAGCGGCACCATGACGTTCAACGGGGTCGAGATCACTCGTGCTCACCCCGGTCATGGCGGCCCAACTCGGCATCGCAATTGTCCACCAGCACCCCGCGGTGCTGCCCGACCTCACCGTCACCGAGAACATCCGGGTGGCGGTTCCCGATCGGTTCCTCCACGCTGCACGGTGATGCCCAGGAATCGATGCGGGCGATGCTCGACGAAGTCGGCTTCAGCGGCCACCTCGAGGACCGGGTCAGTTCGCTCTCGGTCGCCCAGAAGCACCTGCTGGAACTGGCCAAAGCGCTGGTGGTGTCGCCTCGCCTGCTCATTCTCGACGAGCCGACCGCCCCGCTCGGGCAGGAATCCGTCGAGATGCTCTTCGAGCAGGGTGCGTGCCGTCGCCGGCTCCGGGCCTCGGTCGTCTACATCACCCACCGTCTCGCCGAGGTTCGCGAGATCGCCGACCGCGTCACCGTCCTGCGCGACGGTGAGTCGCGGGGCACGGCCGACGTCGACGATGTCACCGACGACGAGCTTCTCGCCTTGATCGTCGGTCGCCATCTCGATTCGACGTTCCCGCCGAAGCACGAACCGACGGTGCGGCGCGGCCGCGGCCTTGCGGATCGATCGGCTGAGCGGGCGACGGCTTCTCGGACGATCTCCCTGTCGGCCCACCGCGGCGAGATCGTCGGCGTCGCCGGCATCGTCGGCAACGGCCAGAGCGCATTCCTGAGGGCCCTCGCCGGACTTGATGCCCACGCCGGCACGGTGATGATCGCCGACAAGCCGTTCACCGCCAAGCAGCTACGAGCGCAACTCGGCGTACATGCCCGCCGACCGTCACCGCCGAGGGTCTGATGATGAGCCTCGGCGTGCGCGAGAACGCCGTGGTCACCGCCCTCGATCGCCTCAAGCGGGGCGTGCTCATCAGCCGTCCGGTGGAGACCGAGATGGTCGCCCGCGAGCTGTCGTCGCTGGCCGTCAAGGCCCACTCGCTCGAATCGAACGTCGCATCGCTGTCGGGCGGCAACCAGCAGAAGGTCGTGATGGCCCGGGCGCTGCTATCCGAACCCGCACATCCTCATCGCCGACGAGCCAACCCAGGGTGTCGACGTCGGTGCCCGCGCCGAGATCTACCGGATCCTGCGCGAGGTCTCCGACCGCGGGGTCCCGGTCGTCGTCGCGTCCTCCGACGCCAAGGAACTCGAAGGCCTCTGCGACCGGGTGATCGTCATGTCGCGTGGCGAGGTCGTCGCCGAGCTCGCCGGAGCAGAAGTCACCGAGGAAGCGGATCATCACCGCGGCGATGAGCGCCGACGCGCACCGCCGCTCGGCGGTGCAGCACCGTCAAGCAGGCCGGTTCGACGGCCGGACAGCGGTTCATGCAGGGCGACTATGCGCCGGTGGTCGTCCTCGGCCGTCGTCATGCTCGCGCTCGGTGCGTTCATCTTCATGCAAGAACGACCGATACCTCTCAGATTTCAACATCAACGCCGTCGATGTTCTCCACCGCGGCGCTCGGCTTCATCGCCCTCGGGCCAGACCATCGCCCTGCTCCTCGGGGGTATCGACCTGTCGGTCGGACCGCTCGCCGGCTTCCTGGTGGTGGTCGGCTCGTTCTTCGTCGAACGACGACAAGTCTGCGCCGATGTGGATACTCGGGCTTCGTCGTCATGTTTGCGGCGGCGGCCGCCACCGGGCGCGGCGAACGGGTCACTGATCAGATTCGCCAAGTTCACCCCGGTGGCCGCGACGCTGACGACGTACATCGCGCTGCAAGGGTTCAGCTTCCTGCTGCGCGACGAACCCGGGCGGCATCATCATCGCGTCGGTCACCGACGCGATCAAGACCAAGGTCGGCCCGGTGCCGGTCGTCTTCATCGTGTTCGTCGTCGCCGCCGTGGCGATGGAGTTCGCCCTGCGCCGTACGGCGTGGGGCCACCGGCTGCGCGCCGTCGGATCGGACGAGGAGTCGGCCCGCAAGGTCGGCGTGAAGGTCGCCCCGACCGTCATCGCCGGCTACGTCGCTGTCGTCGCTGTTCGTCTGCCTGGGGGCGATCATGCTGCTCGCCCAGCTCGGCATCGGCGACCCTCGCCAGGGCGTCGGCTACACGCTCAGCAGCATCACCGCCGTCGTGCTCGGCGGCACGAGCCTCCTCGGCGGCCGCGGCACGTTCATCGGCACGCTGCTCGGCGCCGGCCTGGTGGTCCAGGTGCTCAACGCGCGACCTTCCTCGGCCTGACCCAGCTCGTGGGAGCACTTCTTCCAGGGCGCGCTGATCCTCGCCGCCGCCCTCGTCTACAGCCAGGTCCGCGGTAAGCGGACTGCCACGTTACTCGCCCATTTCTGCCCGATACGACCCACGAAAGGACGATGCCATGCGCGCCGCACGGTTCTACGGACAACACGACATCCGCATCGAGGAGGTCGCCATCCCCGAGATCCATCATGCCGACGACGTGCTCGTCGAGGTGCTGTGGTGCGGCATCTGCGGCACCGACCTGCACGAGTACATGGTCGGCCCGATCGTCACGCCGGTCACGCCGCACCCGCTGACCGGCGCGACGCTGCCGCAGACGCTGGGCCACGAGTTCTCGGCCCGGGTCGTCGAGGTCGGCTCGACGTCACCGACATGAAGGTCGGCGACCGGGTCGCGATCATGCCGGCGATCGTCTGCCAGCGCTGCCACTGGTGCCGCCAGGGGCTCGGGCATCTGTGCATCCAGCTTCGCCTGCACCGGCCTCAGCGCCGAGACCGGCGGCCTGAGCCAGTACGCCGTGCTCAAGGAGTACCAGCTCGCCGTGCTGCCCGACGAGGTGTCAGCGACCTCGAGGGCGCGGTCGTCGAGCCGGCCGTCCGTCGCGGCCTACGGCGTCGACCGCGCCGGGGTGCGCGGCGGCGACGTCGTGCTGGTCACCGGCGCCGGCCCGATCGGCATCCTGTCGGCGATGTACGCCAGCGCCATCGGCGCCTCGACGGTGATCATCTCCGAGCCGAACCCCAACCGGGCGGCGCTGGCCCGGGTGATGGACATCGGCCCGGTCGTCGACCCGACGCGAGGTGGCTTCGCAGAGCTGCATCGCCCAGACTCACCGGCGGCCTCGGCGTCGACGTCGGCGTCGAGTGCTCGGGCAGCACCCCGGGCCTCGCCGCCTGCATCACCAGCGCCCGCCCGCGGGGCACGGTCGTGCAGACCGGCCTGCACACCAAGCCGGCGACGCTCGACGCGATGGCGCTGTCGGAGCAGCGACATCAGCTAGTCGGCAGCTGGTGCTACCTGATCACCGACTGGCCGCGGATCATCCGCCTGATCGCCTCGGGCAAGTACCCGGTCTCGCAAGGCCGTCACCGCCAGACCTCGACTCGCGGACGTCGTCACCAAGGGTTTCGACGTGCTCGTCGACCCGATGGGCGACCAGCTCAAGGTGCTCGTCCGCCGACACTCGCCGACTGAGCCGCTCACCACGACCAGGAGGACGCCATGGCACATCGAGCTGCAGGCGATCCACCACGTCGGGCTGATCGTGCGTGACCTCGACCGGTCGATCTACTTCTACCACGACCTCCTCGGGCTGACTTCTCCAACGAGCCGACCCCGTGGTTCGAGGGCCCGAGCTTGGAGAACGGCGTCGGCGTGCCCGGGGCCAAGCTGCGCCAGGTGACGTTCTGGGTCGGACCGACGCACATCGACACTGGAGCTGCTCGAGTACGCCAACCGCCCGGCCGACAGCACCACGCCGGCGCCGAACAACTACCTCGGTGCCGCCCACGTGTGCTTCCGGTCGACGACGTCCACGCCACGAAGGCCGAACTCGAAGCGCACGGCGTCGTGTTCTACTCCGACGTCAACGTCGTCGACGAGGGCCCGCTCGCCGGCTGGCGCTGGGTGCTACTTCAGCGACCCCGACGGCCTGGCCCTCGAGCTCATCGAAGATGGCCTACTACCTCAAGGACGAGCGCGACGCGGCTGCGGCCGAGTACCTGCGCACCCGGCCGTCGCTCGCCGAGATCGAAGCTCGCCTCGGCTGACGTCGAGTCGATCACCGACGACACGCCGCGACGCTTCGCACACCCGCAACCTACTGCACCGAAGGAGGCACCTGATGGGTTCGCCCACCTACGGAATGACCAACGTCGACTGGGAGAACCGGCTCGACATGGACCGGCTGCGCGAGCGAGCGGCTGGCCAAGCTGAAGGTCGAGCTGGACAAGTCCGATCTCGGCGCGCTGCTGACGTTCGACTTCCACAACATCCGCTACATGACCGCGACCCACATCGGCACGTGGGCGATGGACAAGATGATCCGCTTCGCCGTGCTGCCGCGCAACGGCAACCCGGTGCTGTGGGACTTCGGCTCGGCGGCCCGGCACCACCAGCTGCACACCCCGTGGCTCGACGAGGCCCATGCGAGCTGCCGGCCAACGGCCACGCCCACGACCACCACCTCCACTACGGCGCGCGGGCCGGGCATCTCGACGTTGCGCGGCGCGATCTCGCCGCGCGCCGAGCGGGCCGAGGACGTCGCCGCAGAAGATCTACGGCGTGCTGCGCGACCACGAGCTGCTCGGCCAGCCGATCGGCGTCGACATCATCGAGCCTGCCGTGCTGTTCGCGCTGCAGGACCTCGGCATCCAGGTCGTCGACGGCCAGCAGGTGTTCCTCGAAGCCCGGCGGATCAAGACCGACGACGAGATCGGCCTGCTCACCCAGGCCGCGTCGATGGTCGACTCGGCCTACGAGGCGCTGTACCAGTTCCTGCAGCCCGGCGTGCGGGAGAACGAGTGCGTCGGCCTGGTCGCCAAGGTGCTCTACGACCTCGGCTCCGAGCACGTCGAGGGCGTCAACGCGATCTCCGGGGAGCGCTGCTCGCCGCACCCGCACGTGTTCTCCGACCGGATCATCCGCCCCGGCGACCCGGCGTTCTTCGACATCCTGCACAGCCACATGGGCTACCGCACCTGCTACTACCGCACGTTCGCGGTGGGCAGCGCCTCGCGGGCCCAGCGGGACGCCTACAAGATCTGCCGCAGCTACATGGACCGGGCGATCGCCCTGGTGCAAGCCCGGGTGCCACGACCGCCGACATCGTCGAGGTGTGGCCGACGGCGCAGGAGTTCGGCTTCCCCGACGAGGAGGCGGCCTTCGCCCTGCAGTACGGCCACGGCGTCGGGCCTGAGCATCTGGGAGCGGCCGATCTTCTCCCGGCTGACGTCGATTCGACCATCCCGAGGTCTTGGAGGAGGGCATGGTCTTCGCCCTGGAGACCTACTGGCCGGCCTCCGACGGCTGGGGCGCGGCCCGCATCGAGGAGGAGGTCGTCGTCACCGCCACCGGTGCGAGGTGATCACCAAGTTCCCGGCCGAGGAGCTGCTCGTCGCCGGACGTCGCTACTACACCGTCGGCGGATCGCTGCCGCTGCTGCGCGACAGCCAGTCGCATCGCAACACCGAGCCGTTCCTCAGCAACGCCGCCGCAGCGGTCGCTGCTCCGGCGGTCGCTGCTCCGAGGCCACATGAGTTCGCCGCTGGCCAATCACGCGTACGGACAACATGAGATCGTCTGGGCGCCGACCGACACGACCCTCCAGGACGCCGCCGAGATCCCGTTGGAAGTCCGCATGCGGATGTACGGGATGCTCAACGACATGCGCCAGTTCGGCAAGCGCTCCTACGACCTGTTCATGCGCGGCCTCGTCAAGGGCACCACCCACCTGTCGCTCGGCATGGAGGCCGTCGCCACCGGCTTCGGCGCGGCGATGCGCTCCGACGACTACACCTTCGCGACCTACCGCGGCCACGCCCACACGCTGGCCCGCGGGGTGCCGATGACTGCCATCCTCGCCGAGCTGCTCGGTCGGGAGAACGGCCTGATGGGCGGCAAGGGCGGGTCGATGCACCTGACCAGCGTGGAGCACGGAATGATGGGCTCGTACGCGATCATCGGGGCCCACCTGGCCATCGCCAACGGCGCCGCCTGGTCGGCGCAGCTGCGGGGCACCGAGCAGGTCGCCACCTGCTTCTTCGGTGACGGCACCACCAACATCGGCGCGTTCCACGAGGCGCTGAACTTCGCCGCGGTCTACAAGCTGCCGACGGTGTTCGTCTGCGAGAACAACCAGTACATGGAGTACACCCCGATCCGCGACATCACCGCGGTCGACCGTCCGGCCGCCGACCGCGCCGCGGCCTACGGGCTCGAGGCGATCGTCGTCGACGGCAACGACGCCGATGCCTGCTACCTCGCCGCCCAGACCGCCTACGCCCGGGCCCGTAGCGGTGGGGGACCGTCGCTCATCGAGGCCTCGACCTACCGCCACGGCGGCCACTCACGGGCCGATCCGGGCAAGTACCGGCCCGAGGAAGAGGTCGCCAGCTGGATGAAGTACGACCCGATCGTCAACTACCACGGCCGGCTCACCCGCCTCGGCGTGCCGGAGGCCGACCTTGCCGAGGTCGCCCGGTCGACCGCCGCCCGGGTCGAGCTGGCCACCGAAGAAGCGATCGCCGGCCCCCTGCCGCCGCCCGAAAGCGCCTTCACCGACGTGTGGGCCGATGGAGCTGGGCATGGCGGAACTGACCTATCGCGACGCGGTGGCGCGAGGCATCGCCCAGGAGATGCGACGCGACGAGCCGCGTCGTGCTGATCGGCGAGGACGTCGCCGGAGCCGGTGGCGTGTTCAAGACGACCGTCGGCCTCTTGGAGGAGTTCGGCCCGCTGCGGGTGCTCGACACGCCGATCTCCGAACAGGCGATCCTCGGGGCGACGATGGGCGCGGCGATGACCGGGCTGCGGCCGATCGCCGAGATCATGTTCTCCGACTTCTTCGCCGTGTGTTGGGACTTCGTCGTCAACGAGATCGCCAAGACCCGCTACATGACCAACGGCCAGGTGAAGCTGCCGCTGGTGATCAAGACCGGCAACGGCGGCGGCGTGCGCTTCGGCGCGCAGCACTCGCAGTCGGTCGAGAACTGGGCGATGTGCGTGCCCGGCATCAAGATCGTCGCCCCGTCGACCGGCGCCGACGTGGTCGGGCTTGATGGCCGCCGCGGTGCGCAGCGACGACCCGGTGCTGTTCTTCGAGCACAAGGCGCTCTACGCCACCAAGTGGGAGATTCCCGACGGTGACATCGTCGATGAGCTGGGCGTCGCCCGCATTCGCCGTCCCGGCAAGGACTGCACGATCGTCACCCTCGGATTGATGGTCCAACGAGCGCTCGACGCCGCCGAAGCGCTGGCCGCCCGTGGCATCGATGCCGAGGTGATCGACGTCCGCTCGCTCGTCCCGCTCGACACCGCCACGATCCTGGCCTCGGTGGCCAAGACCGGCCGGCTGTTCACGGTGGAGGAGAACCCCGAGGTGCTCGGCTGGGGCGCGCAGATCGTCGCCACCGTTGCCGACGAAGGCTTCTGGAATCTCGATGGCCCGATACGCCGGATCACCACTCCCAACATCCCCCTGCCCGCCGCCGACTCGTTGGAGGACTCGGTGATGCCCTCGGCAACCTCGATCGCCGCCACGATCGAGCGGACGCTGCAAACATGACTCCCGTGATGACTGACCTTCGATGACTGGAAACCCCTGTGGATCTCGGTGACGGCCTCGGCCACCTGACGTATTCGACCCTCGTGCACCCCGGTGACACCTGGGAGCTGATGAAGGCCAGCGTCGAGCGCTATTGCCCCGAAGTGAAGCGGGCGGTCAGCCCCGACGCCCCGTTCGCCGTGTCGTTGCGGTTGTCGGGCCAATCGGCCGGGCTGCTCAACGGCGACCCGGCCGAACGCGAGGTACTCAAGGAGTTCCTCACCGCCAACGACATGTACGTGATGACGGTCAACGCCTTCCCGTATGGGCCGTTCAAGGGCGGGATGGTCAAGGCACAGGTCTACGAGCCTGACTGGACCACCGATACCCGCACGGACTACACGATCGCCGTCGCCGATGTGCTCGCCGACATCGTGCCGGCGCACGTGGCCCCGAGCATCCAGACGGCCCCGTTGGCGTTCAAGCCGAAGGTGACCGGACCGGAGTACATCGCCGCGTTCACCCGCAACGTGCTGCGCGTCGCCGCCGCTCTGGTCGAGATCGAGCGGCGGACCGGACGCTTGGTCAAGCTGGCCATCGAGCCCGAGCCGTACTGCTACCTCGCCACCACCGAGGAAACCGTCGAGTACTTCAATACCCACGTATTCACCGGAGCGGCGGCCGCCGACTTGGCCGCCATGACCGGCCTGGCGTTGTCGCAGGCTCACGGAGCGCTACGTCGGCACATCGGCGTCGTGTTCGACATCTGCCACCAGGCCGTCGAGTTCGAGGACATCCCGGCCTCGCTCGCCGCGCTGGCCGCGGCCGGGATCCCGGTGTTCAAACTGCAGGAAGCGGCCGCCCTATGGATCCCCGAAGTCGATGTCGATACAGTCCATGAACTGGAGCGATACGCCGACACGATCTACCTCACCCAAACGACGCAACTCCGTGACGGCGAGATCACCCGGTTCCTCAACATCGAGGACGCGGTCGCCGCCTGGCGGGCCGACCCGGGCCCGTGCGAGTGGCGCACCCACTTCCACGTACCGGTGTTCCTCGACGATCTCGGCCCGTTCCGCACCACCCGCTTCGCCATCGAACAGGCCCTGCGGGTCCACGCCGCCAACCCCGTCTCCGACCACCTGGAGATCGAGACCTACACGTGGGACGTGCTGCCCGACCACTTGAAGAACGCCGACATCACCACCTACGTGACCCGCGAGTTGGAATGGGTGGAACAGACCCTGCGGGCAGCCTGCCTCTGACGATGCCCGCAGTCGTGGGCGACTTATCGACCGGCTACCCCAGCTCTGCGACTTGGCGGTGCAACCGAAGCAGGGGCTGGACGGTGGCGGGATCCCGGCGGCCGAACCCGCATTCGGTGGCGACACCGAATGCGGGTCGGACCGCCGTCGCGGCAGCAACGCGTCGCTTGGCTCCCTCGACCCCGTCCGTGAAATGGACGAGCCCCAGGTAGAGCTCGCCGGTCGCTGCTGACAGGTCGGCGAGGGGCGCGAAGTAGGCGACGTCGTCGCGACCGCTGGGGACGGGCATGTGCGTCCAGTCGACTCGACGCCCGGCGAGTTCCGCGGCGGCGTTTGCCATTCGGACGCACACCGACAGGTCGGACGGCTCGAGCATGTGGACGTGGCCGAGGTCGGCGTAGCAGTAGTGGAGGCCGAGCTGGACGCCGTCGGGAATGCTCCGGCACAGCCCGGGCAGCGACGCCGTATACCGCTCCCACGCGTCGCCGGGCAGCCATGGGAAGTTGGCGCCGGCGATCTCGAGCACCTCCATGCACACGTCCCACTGAATGGCGAGCTCCTCGGCGGGAATCGCCGCGCAGATCTTGTCGACCTCGCAGGCCATCGCCGCTGCGTATGGCGGCAAAATGGCCTGCCAGCTCTCCGAGTCGTGCACAAAGAAGCTGACCGGCGCGGTCGGCGTCGGCAGGCTGACCTGGAAGCGGACGCCGGCGCCGATGACGCCGGTGTCGCGCAGGCGGCGGAAATCGGCGTACGACTCGATCGCCCAGGTGGCGTAGTGCAGATCGTCGAATTCGACGGTCGCCCCGGGTCGCACGCGGAAGCTCCACATGTCGTCGAGGCCACTGGGGATCCACGGCCGGGACGGGTCGGCGGTGCCGTTGGGGCGTTGCACCGTCTCGATCGCCGGGTGCCCGTCGAACACGCGCAACGCCTGGCACACGATCCAGATCGAGCGCTCGCCGACCTCGCCGTCGGGCAGCGCGCCGGCCATCCCGTCGAGCTCGTGCCCACAGGTTGTAAGCACCTCGTCAGCAGTCGCGAGTGGCACGCTGCCAACCAACAAAACTTTCCGGTTTTCAGGCGGCCAGGATGGCGTCGATCTGATCCATGGCCGCGGCCAGGCCTTCCTCCATGCCCATCTCGATCAGCTGTTGCATGGACTCGCTCGTCGGGAATTGCGATTCCATGATCATTCGTGTCGCCCCCGGCGAGAGTGCGGTGAATGTGATAACGGTGCAGGTGACGGGCATCGCGTCGTTGGGGTTGCCGTCGTCATCGGCGAAGCCGTCCTCGAATTCGATGCGGTGCGGTTCCTCGACGGCGATGACGTTCCACCATCCGTGAAACCGTGCGCCGTCGGGGCCGGTCATGAAGTAGCTGACCTTCCCACCCGGCTGAAGATCGTGACCAACGACGGTCGCCGGATACGTCGGCGGCCCCCACCAGCGTTCCAGCTTGCGCGGGTCGGCCCAGAGTTGCCAGACCCGGGCGATCGACGCCGCCCATTCGCTGGTCACCGTCATGGTCAGGGTGGTCGGGTCCTTGACGACGCTGGTCACGGTCACTGGTCTTCTCCTGTATCGGGTTCGGCGAGGGCGTCGCCGAAACGTTGCAGTCGGCTCCGCCAGATGGACTCGAATTCATCGAGTAGTCGATTGACGTCGCGCGCCCCATCGATTCGACCAGTCACCAGGCGTTCGCGACCCTGATGTCGTTTGGTGACGAGCTCCGCTCGCTCGAGAACGGCGACGTGCTTCTGTACGGCGGCGAAGCTCATCGGGAAACGCCGAGCCAGGTTCGACACGGAGTGCTCGCCCTGCAGGACGAGTCGGAATATGTCGCGTCGTGTCGTATCGGCGAGAGCGTGGAACAGCCGGTCCGCCCGCTTGTCTACGTTCGCGTCCCGGCAACCTACAATCATATGGTTGTAGATTAGGCGCTCGGTTGAGGGAGAGCAAGACCTTGTCGGGTCAGTTGCTCGCGGTCCGGCGACCACACCCGCATGTTCCTCACGGCGGAACGAAGGACTCCGGGGGTCGCGTGGTCCTTGCTACTGTCGAACAGTCACCACACCTACTTGGGGGTATCAGCATGGCAATCAAAGTCGCGAAATTCCGTGACGTTTCCGGGGGCTTGCAGGAAGGCCAGTTCGCCGTCGGCGACCGGGTCGCGCTGCAGTCGCTGTCCGATCTCGACCCGATCTACAAGCGGCTGATGGATGAGCCCGTCACCCAGATCCTCGGCATCGTCGGCCCGGGTGGGCGGGCGAATCTGACCCCGATGTGGTTCGACTACGAGAACGATCAGATCGTGCTCAACTGCGCCGCCCACCGCAAGAAGACCGGTTGGATCCGCGAGAACGGGCAGATGACGAGCCTGCTCGTCAACCCGGCGAACCCGTACCACTGGATGTCGATCAAGAGCACCGTCGTCGAGGAGATCTCCGAGGACGACCCCGAGCGTGGCGAGTCGGTGACCGCTCAGCTCGACAAGATCTGGACGAAGTACACCCAGTCGCCCGGGCCCTACGGCCTGCGTGACCCGTCGATCAACGAGCGGCGGGTGCAGTTCCGTGCCAACGTCGATCAGATCGCCACCTTCGGCCAGCCCTGATCCGACTTGTTCACTCGCGGATTGCGTCGTAGTACCTGATGGAGATTGCAGTCGTCGGTGGGTCGCTCGGGGGACTCATCGCCGGATGTCTGCTCGCCGACGACGGCCATCGGGTCACGATCTACGAACGCTCACCGGTTGAACTCGAAGAACGCGGGGCCGGCATCGGCTTCCTCGCTGCCACCGGCAAGTATCTGAAGGAGAGGGCAGGGGTCGACCTGACGACGATCTCGGTCGAAACCCATCACATCCGCCACTTGGGGCGAGATGGCTCAGTCGCCCACACCCTCGACCAGTACTACCTGATGAGCTCGTGGAACACCGTGTACCGCGAAATGATGCGCTGTTTCGACCGCTCCCGGTACCTGTTGAACCATGAGCTCGTTGCGTTGGACGCCGCGGCGCGGCTTGAGTTCGCCAATGGTCTGACGGTGCAACCCGATCTCGCCGTGTGCGCCGATGGGGTTGGATCAACGGCGAGATCGATCCTGCTGCCCGACGTGCAGACCGAGTATTCCGGCTACGTCGCCTGGCGCGGCGTGATCCCCGAGACGGCCCTGACCGACGCCACCCGGGCGGCGCTCGACGACGCCGTCACCTTCTACGCCCTGGCCAACAGCTACATCATCGTCTACCCGATCCCCGGGCGCGACGGGTCGGTCGCCGTCGGGGAGCGGTTGATCAACATCGTCTGGTACCGCAACTATCTCGCCCCCGACGACCTCGGCGACCTGATGCGCGACCGTCGCGGCGTGGTCCGGGAGGTGTCGATGCCGCCCGGGACGCTGCGCGACGAGCACATCGCCGAGTGCCGCGCCACCGCCACGGCCCGGCTGCCACCCCCGATCGCCGAGGTGGTGACGTCGATCCCAGAGTTGTTCATCCAAGTGGTGCTCGACCTTTCTGTCGACCGGATGGCGTTTGGGCGCACCTGCATTCTTGGCGACGCCGCCTTCGTCGTGCGACCCCACGCCGCGGCGGGAACGGCAAAGGCCGCCGCCGACGGCTGGACGTTGCGCGATGCACTGCGAACCCACCCCGACCCGCAGGCCGCCCTGGCCGCGTGGGAGCCCGGGCAACTCGCCCTCGGGCGGTCGTTGCTGGAGCGCACCCGCACCCTCGGTCGCCGCTCCCAGGTCGACAGCGCCTGGATCCCCGGCGCGCGCGACATGATTTTCGGCCTGTACGAACCGGGGGATTGACGATGACCACGACGGGCCGCCAGCAACTGGCCGTCGCCATGGCCACCGAGGCCGGGCGCTGGCTCGATGCCCTCGACGACGATCAACGAGCGATTGCCCGCTGGGATTTCCCCGCCGACGATGAGCGGCGGCAATGGTTCTACACCCCCACCGACCACGGCGGGCTGACCCTCGGTCAGATGTCATCGCCCCAGGAGCGACTCGCATTCCGCCTACTCGCCAGCGGTTTGTCGCGTGCCGGGTACGTGACGATGTCGACGATCATTGGGCTCGAGAACGTGCTCGATCACATCGAGGGCTTCACGTCATCGTGGAATCATCCCCGTGGTCGCGATCCTCAGCGCTACTACGTGCGGGTTTTCGGTGATCCGGCCTCGGGCACCTGGAGCTGGCGAGCCGGTGGGCATCACGTCTCGCTGAACTTCACGATCATCGACGGCGCCGTCGCCGGGACAACGCCGTTGTTCCTCGGGGCCGACCCGGCATCGTCGCCGCTGCTCGGACCCCACCCGCTGCGTCCCCTCGAGGGCGTGGAAGATCTCGCCCGCGAGCTGACCCGTTCGCTCGACGCCGGCCACCGGCCCCGCGCCGTCGTCACCCCGCGGGCCCCGAGCGACCTGGTCTTGGTCAACCGGGCGTCGGTCAGCGATGGCGACGAGCCCCTCCCGCTGAAGGACATCTGGCGTGGTCGGCTACCCGGAGAGTTCCACGACCTGGCCGTACGGATTCAGGATGCGGCCGACGCGGCCATCCCGCTATCGGTCGACGACCTCGCCGCGATGTCGTTCACGACGACGCCCAAGGGCCTGGCGGCGAGCGAGATGAACGCCGGTCAGCGCGAGATGCTCGACACGCTGCTGCGGCGTTACGTCAATCGGCTCCCCGACGCCCTTGCCGACGAGGAGGCCGCCAAGTTCGCCGGCGATCATCTCGACGACGTCCACCTGCTGTGGGCCGGCGGCCTCGAACCGGGCGAGGCGCACTACTACCGGCTGCACAGCCCGCTGCTGATTGCCGAATACGACAACACCGCCCGCGGCGCCAACCACGTTCACACGGTGTGGCGCAACCCGCAGGGTGATTTCGCCGACGACGTGCTCCGCCGCCACCACGCCGCCCACGACCACTGACGCCCTACGGGTTGGCGATCACCGTGAACGCGTCGCCGTCGAGCTCGGGATCGGTCCACCGATCGTCGACGGCGAGTCCGGCCGCCAACGCCCCGATCGCGTCGGAGCTCTTGGCGGCGTAACCGTTGCCTCCAGCGGCGATCACCAGGCCATCGTCGATCACTTCGAGATAGGGCAGCCTCGTCGGGGTTTCGGTGATCATGCACGGCGTCGACTCCCAGCGGTCGACGACGATGCCCGGGACCAACTCCTCGATCAACGCTCGGATCGCCGGCAACTCACCGCAATGCGACGATCCGCGCATCCATTCCCGACGTTCCTCGGGTGTGTTCAGGTCGATCAGATCGTGCATCGTCGCGCCCATCTTCAACCGCACCGACCCGTCGGGGTAGTCGGTCGGTGGGACGTAGTAAAAGTCCTCGTAGATCGGGTGATCGATGATGCTGATCCCGGCCGGAATCCCGGCCAAGCGGCGCGCCTCGTCGGGTCCCAGGTGGGCCATCACGACTGTCTCGCGATGGACGCGGAGCTTGGGGGTGACAGGCAGTCCTTCGAGCTCGTCGGTATGGGGTCCGACGGCGACGACCACGGCGGCCGCCTCGGCGATCAGGTGATCGTCGGCGTCGAGAATCGCCCAGTGCGCCCCCCGCCGCTCCAGCCGCCGGGCCTCGGATCGTTGCACCGTGGCTCCTGCCGACGTGGCGATCGCCAGTTGAGCGGTGATCAGCCGCCGCGGATCGATATGCCCAGCCGGAACCGGCTCGCGCAGCGAGTGTAAGTTCGCCGCGAATCGCAGCCGATCATCGGGCTGGCCATCCTGTGCGATCCGCCCGGCCGCAGATGGCACACCGAGTCGTTCGGCCATTTCCGCCAATACCGCGACGCCGTCCGCAGAGTCACAGAACACCACCCCGGTTGGCCGGTGGAACCCGATTCCCGACCGGGCCTCGATCTCGGGATAGGCCGCGATTGCCCGGCAGGCGAACACCGACCACTCCCATCGCCGATCGAGTTTGCGGGTGATTCTCCCCGAGTCGTAGTGACTGGCGAACACCCCCTCGTGCGCGCTCGAAGTCCGCGGGTTCGGCTGACCCGATGCCGACGATGGTGGTGTGTGGTTGCCGGTCGGTCAGATGACGTAGGGCCGCAGCCCCGATCAACCCCAATCCCACGACCGCGAAAATCGGCAGGTGCATTCGTCACGAACCCGACGCTAGTTCCGCACGTACTCAAGGGCCTTGACGCACGGCGGTCGGCTAACTCGTGGAACCCCGATGAGCCGAGCAAGTCATGAGTGAAATCAGGCATGCCGGGTCGGACGCCTCATGTGAAATCTCAGTGCCGGTTCATAGTTTCCACCGCACACATTGAGTGGTCACCAACGGATGGTGGTCACCAAGCCGATGAAAGGACTGAGCGTGGCGGAACGAGCGACCATGACCCCCGGACGACCGCCCGGGCCGACAGCCGATGGAAACCAGCGGCACCGCCGCGGCAACCGCCCCGCGGCGACGGCGAGCCACCGCAACGCGGTCGCCCTCGCCAACCCCACCCCGAAGGTTCGGCTGCCCGAAGTGAT
The DNA here is from genome assembly GCA_963847945.1 of uncultured Actinomycetes bacterium. GTDB lineage: Bacteria > Actinomycetota > Acidimicrobiia > Acidimicrobiales > Ilumatobacteraceae > JANMJD01. Next base: position 143,275 of record CAWKBX010000010.1, on the reverse strand, counting down.
CGTCGGCGTGCTGCTCGTCGCGGGCTCGGCGCTAGCCGCGATGGTCTGGCACTCGTCGAACTCGACGACGACGCCGGCGTTGGTGTTGGCCATCGATGTCGAACGCGGCCACGTCTTCGAGCAGGCCGATTTCGCCGCCGCCGAGGTGAAGAGCACCGGCGTTCGCCTGCGGAAGTTCGAGGACCGGGCCGATTTGATCGGGCGGATCGCCGCCGTCGATCTGCAGACCGCCGACCCGGTCACCGACGCCGTGGCCGTCACGCTGCTCCCGATCGGGCCCGACAAGGCCCTCGTTAGCCGCCGGCTCGAAGCCGGGCAGTTTCCCGACTCCATCACCCCGGGAAGCACCGTTCGCGTCGTCATCGTCAACCCCGTCGAAACGACCGATACCCCGACGTCCGCCGCCGACGCCAACCCCGCGGTCGCCGCCCCCGCCGCGACCCCGGCCCTCGCCAAGGTCGAGGATGTTCGCCCGGGCGAGAGCGCCGCCGACACGGTGATCATCACGCTCCAGCTTCCCAACGCGACGGCCGACTCGGTGGCCTCGGCGAAGGAAATCCGCCTCGTGCAGGTGAACGGCTGATGGCGCTCGTCGGATTTACCAGCGTGCACGGCGCTCCCGGGGCCTCGACGTTGGCGCTTGCCGTGGCTCACCACTGGCCGGTGACGGCCGATCGCCCGGCGATCCTCGTCGAGGCCGACGGCGATGGAGGCGTGGTCGCCGCCCGTCACGGCCTGTCGCTGCAACCCGGTCTCACCGAACTGGCCGGCGCGGCCCGGGTCGGCATCGAGGCCAGCGAGTTGAGTCGCTACATGCAGACGATGTCGTCGGGGGTCCCGGTGATCGTCGCCCACCCTGCCGCCGAGCAGACCTCGGCCGCCCTGCGCACCGCCGCCAGCCACCTGGCGACCACCCTTGTCGCTCATCCCGACTGCGACACGATCGTCGATCTCGGCCGGCTTCGCCCGGGAACACCGGCCACCGCTGCTGGCCAATGCGTGCGAGACCCTGATCGTCGTGGTCCGGTGCGTCGCCGAGGAGTTGGTCACCGTTCTCAGCCGGTTGAGCGCCCTCGAACGGATCGCCCCGGTCGAGCTGGCCCTGGTCGGCCAGTCGCCCTATCCGGCCGACGAGGTGCGGCGAGCCTCGGGTATCGAGATCATCCATCTGATTCCCACCGACCCAGCGGCCGTGCGCAACGACCCCGCCGCCGCCAAAGGGAAACGCAGCACCTGGTCCCGGGCGGTGCGCAGCTTGACGGAGCACCTCGTTGCCGGCGTCACCGCGGAGCGGGACCTCAACGCACGGGTCGATGGGGTGTCGATGGACGTTGCGAGTTGGGCGAGTCCCCAGCAGTCCCCGATCGGAGCGGTGGCATGAGCGTCCAAGCCTCGGTGACCGGCCGAGATCTGCTCGGTCATCACCTGCCTGGTCATCATCTGGCCGTTCTCGATCGCCCCGCTCCGGTTCGGATCGATCCGGCGATCGTCGTTCGGTTGGCCCGCCACGTCGGTGAACGGCTCGCCGACGAACGCATCGGTCGTTCGGCCGAGGGTCGTGCGGCGCTCGGCCCCGCCGATGAGCGCCAGTTCGCCCGCGATCTGATCGGCCGCCAGCTCGACACGCTGGCCTCCGACCGGCTCGCAACCGGCGACGATACATTGTCGATCGCCGAGGAGCATCAACTCACCGAGCAGGTTCTCGACCGGGTGATGGGCCTCGGGCGGATTCAACCGCTGCTCGACGACCCCGACGTCTCCGACATCCACATCCGGGGCTTCGACTCAGTGTGGCTCAAGCTGCGTGACGGTCGACGGGTGCCGTCGGGACCGGTTGCCGACACCGACGATGAACTCGTCGAACTGATCCGCCGGGCGGCCGCTCGCAGCGGGCGTTCCGAGCGTCGTTTCGATGCAGCCAACCCCGAGCTGAACCTGCAACTCCCCGACGGGTCCCGGTTGTTCGCCGCGATCGAGATCGCCGCTCGGCCGAGCGTGATCATCCGCCGCCACAAGTTCGAACTGTCGACGCTCGATGAGCTCGAACAACGCGGCTTGATCGATGCCGGCCTACGGAGCTTCCTGGCCGCCGCCGTGCGCTCCCGGCGCAACATCGTCGTCTCGGGTGGTACGGGAACGGGCAAGACCACCCTGCTGCGTGGTCTGATCAACGAGATCCCCCGGCTCGAGCGCCTGGTGACCATCGAGGACGCCTACGAACTCGGTATCGACCGGTTCACCCACCTGCATCCCGATCACGACATGCTCCAATCTCGCCCGGCCAACATTGAAGGACGCGGCGAGATCACCCTTCTCGACCTCACCCGGATGGCGCTGCGAATGGACCCCGACCGGGTGATCGTCGGCGAAGTCCGTGGCGCCGAGGCGTTTCCGATGTTGCTGGCCATGTCGCAGGGCAACAACGGATCGATGTGCACGATGCACGCCGATTCGACCAAGTCGGTGTTCCCCAAGCTGGCGGCTTACGTGTCGATGGCCGACACCGGTCTCCCGGTCGACACCGTCAACCTGCTCCTGGCCAACGCCCTGCATTTCGTCGTCCACATCGACGTGATCAACGGGGTTCGGCGGATCGCCAGTGTGCGCGAGGTCGTCGATTCCGAGGGTGGGCGGATCTCGTCGAACGAGATCTTCCGCCCCGCGGGCGACGGCCGAGCGGTGCCGGGCTACCCCATGCGGGACACCACGATGAACCTGCTCGAGCAGCACGGCTTCGACGGCTCGTTGCTCGAATCGCCCGGTGGGTGGTGGGACTGGTGAACGGCTTCCTTGTGATGTCGATCGGTGCCCTGTTCGGATTCGGCCTGCTCATCGTGGTTGCCGGTCTGCGCGGCCGGGCGATGTTCGGGTTGGCCGCCGGTGGTCACAAGCTGCCGATTCCCACCGATCGGTTCATCCTGCGCCTCGCCCTTGCCGTTGGATTCGTCATCGGCGTCGCTGTGATCACCGGCTGGGTGGTTGGCGCCGTCATCGCAGGTGTCATCGGGTTCACGCTGCCGAGTGGGGCGGGAGCCAAGGGTCGTCACAACCGGGAGATCGCCCGGCTCGAAGCGATCGCCTCGTGGACCGAGCAGCTCCGCGACACCCTCGCTGCAGCGAACGGGCTGGAGCACGCCATCGCGGCGAGCGCCAAGGTCGCCCCCGCTGACATCGCCGGTGCCGTCGATCGCCTCGCCGCCCGCACCGAGTACGAGCCGCTGAGTGACGCGTTGTTGCCCTTCGCCGACGATCTCGACCATCCCCTCGGCGACTTCGTCGTCGCCGCGCTGCGGATCGCCGCCGAACGTGAAGCCCGCGGAACTAGGTGCCTTGCTCAGCCAACTCGCCGAGTGTGCCCGCGACGAGTCGAAGATGCGGATGCGGGTCTGGGTCGGACGGGCCCGCACCCGTACGACGGTGAGAGTGATTGGCTACGTCATCCTCGCCTCGGTCGGATTTCTGTTCCTCAGCGATCGCGAGTACCTGGCGGCCTACGACTCGATGTCGGGTCAGTTCGTTCTGCTGATCATCGCCCTCGTCTTCGCCGGCTCCTTGCTGGCCATGGAACGGCTGGGGAAAATCGCCCTGCCCGACCGCTTCGTCGGCCGTCGCTTCGTCGACCCGGTCACGGCGGTGGCCCGATGAGCACCGTGCTCCTCCTCGGCACCCTGATCGGCCTGGGCCTGCTGTTGATCGTCCGGGGTCTCACCCATCGACCGGTTCCGTTGGCCACGGTCGTCTCTCGACTCAACCGCGCCCCGTTCGTCGAGATACCGGTGATTGCCGCCGACCAGCAGGTGCCCGTGCGGCTCCTCGGCACCCGGTTCTTCACCGGTCTCAAGAGTGGGATCACGCCAACGACCGCCCGCGACCTGCGGATTCTCGGTCGGACGATCGACCGTCACGTCTTCGACAAGCTGTCGTGTGCAGCCGCGCTGCTGGTGATGCCGCCGGCATTCTCGCGGGTGACGGCCCTCGCCGGTGTCGCCTTTCCGGGCGGCATGCTTGCCGTTGTCGTAAGTGCGGTCGGCGGGTGTGTCGGCGGGTTCCTGCTCCCCGACATCCTGCTACGAAGCCACGCCGCGACCCGTCGCCAGTCATTCGAACATGCCCTGTCGAGCTACGTCGACCTGGTCAACGTACTGCTCGCCGGCGGAGCGGGGGTCGAAACGGCGCTCGAAGCAGCCGCCGAGGCCGGCGATGGCCCGACATTTTTCCAGATCCGCAGCGCCCTGGTGCGAGCCAGGGCGACCCGCCGCTCCCACTGGGATGTGTTCGCTGAACTCGGTGAGTCGCTCGGCATCGAGCCGCTCGTCGAACTGGCCTCGAGCATGGAACTTGCCGGAGTCCAGGGCGCCCGAGTCCGGCTGTCGCTCGCCGCCAAGGCCGCCTCGCTGCGGTCTCGCCAGATGGCGACCATCGAAGCCGAGGCCCAATCGGCCAGTGAGCGCATGGGTCTGCCCGTCGCCGCGATGTTCCTCGGTTTCCTGATCTTCCTCGTCTACCCCGCTGTCCAACAGATCGTCGCTTCGTGACGATCCGAACCCGCCCAGAACCCACCAGATAACCCCGAAAGGAAATCCCATGTCCATCCATTCCCAGATCCTGCAGTACGCCCTTCTCCGAGTTCGTGTGTCTCATGCCGAAGATCGCGGTGAGATCAGCGCAACGACGATCGTCTGGGCTGCGGCCCTCGTGCTCCTTGCCGGAGTCGTGGCGGGGATCCTGGCCACGAAGATCCAGACCAAAGCCAACGGCATCACCCTCTGATGACCGAGTCCCTTCGCCGCTTGAGTCGCCGTCTGAAACGCGACGATCGAGGTGAGGTCAGCGCCGAGACGGTCGTCTTGATGCCGGTGCTGATCTTGCTCATCATGCTCGCGGTCCAGGCCGCAACCTGGTATCACGCGGCGAACGTTGCCCAATCGGCCGCGGCACAGGGTGCCGCGGCCGGGGCGGTACGCGATGCCGGCAACGGGGCCGCGACGGCCCGGGCCCAACAGGTCATCGACGAAAGCGGCGCACAGGGAAGCGCGACGGCCAGCGGCGGCTTCGCCGAGGTTTCCGTGCAAGTGATTATCAACGTGCCTCACCTTGTCCCGTTCTTCCCCGACACCGTCACCGTTTCGGCCTCCGAGGCCCGCGAACGATTCATTCCCGAGAACCAGCGATGACCCCGATTTGCCGGTTGCCGCCTGATCAGGCACACATACGTCGTCGATGGACCCGACGGCTACTTCCCACCATGCGTTCCGACCGCGGCTCGACGACCGCCGAACTCGTCATCATCGCCCCGATTCTGCTCATGATGCTGCTTTTCATCGTCTATGTCGGCCGGTTGACACAGGCGAACTCCGAGGTCGCACAGGCCGCCGATCACGCGGCGCGAGCCGCGGCGTTGGCCTCGCGATCGAACATGGCCCCTCGGGCACACGCCGCCGCCGCATCGTCGTTGGCCGATTCGAAGTGTCTGAATCGACAGATCTCGGTCGTCAAGGGCGGCCTCGAGGTCACCGTGACGGTCACCTGCACGATCGTGCGTTCCGATCTGGCTCCACTTGCTCCGGGCCAACAGACCGTCTCGGCGACCTCCACGGAGATCATCGACTTCAAACGAGGAGACACTCCATGACACTGCGACCATCGCGAACCCGTCGCTGTGGCGATGACCGTGGCTCGGTCTCGGCCTTCGTCGTCGTCATGGCCGTTGCCCTGGTGATGTGCGCCGGGCTGGTCTTCGACGGCGGTCGGATGGTGGCCGCCAGGGTCGCGGCCGCCGACCAGGCCGAGAATGCCGCCCGCGTCGCCGCACAGCGGACCTTGGAATCTCGCAACGGCGCGGTCGTCACACTCGATCCCGATGCGGCCTGGCGAGCAGGTAACGACTACCTCGCCTCCCACGGAATCTCGGGGTCGATCGCCGTTGCCGGTGCCACGGTACGGGTCACGGTGACCGCGACGACACCGATGACGATGCTCGCCGTGATCGGTGTAGCTCCTCGCACGATCACGGTCACCCGCTCCGCCGAGGCGGTGACGGAATGAGCCGCGTGATTCGAGGGCTGACGGCCCTCACCGCGTTGATTGCCCTTCTCGTCGGCGTGCCCTACGCCCTGGTGCGGTTCGTCGGGCTGCCACTCCCGACGGTGGTGCCGCGCATCGACGAGATGCGCAGATCGATCGAACAGACCGGTGTTGGTGAGGGCACGATCATCAAGCTGATCGCCATCGTCGTGTGGATCGCCTGGTTGCGGCTGGCGATCGCCGTGATCGTCGAGCTGGCGGCCACCGCGTCGATGCGCCCGGCACCACAGTTGCGACTGTTGGGGTCGTCGCAACGGATCGCCGGTGGCCTGATCGCGGCCACCCTGCTGATGTTCGGCGGAATGCGCCCGGGGGTTGCCTCCGCCCATGCCATGTCGCGGGTACCGCAGGCTGCTCCCGCAACTGTCGTTGCCAACCTGCCCGCTCGGACCACAACCCCTCGTGCCGACGTCGAATCATCTCGGACGACCGTGCCTGTCGACCAGGCAGTATCTCTCCCGACATCGACGACGAGCCCGTCGCCGGGTGCTGCGCCAGCGGCCACCTGGACGGTGCAACGCAACGACTCGTTCTGGCGGATTGCCGAAGCGACCCTGGGTGACGGCCAACGCTGGCACGAGGTGGTGGCGGCCAACATCGGCCGTGAGGTTGCCCTGGGAGTCGTGTTCAGCGCGGAGACCGAAGCGATTCATCCCGGCTGGGTGCTTGCGGTGCCGGGCGCCCCGGCCAGTGCGCCGGCAGCGTCACTCGCGATCTTCGAGGTCCAGCGCGGCGATTCGCTGGCCTCGATCGCCGAGGACGTCTACGGTGACCGAGCCGAGTGGCCGACGGTCTGGGAGGCGAACCAGGGGCGTCCCTTCGGCGATCGCACGTTTGACGATCCGAACCTGATCATGCCCGGTTGGCAACTCCAGATCCCCGATGACCCAGCAACGACTTTGGCCCCGATGACCGCCGCGACACCCCGTCCCGGGTCCGCCATCGAAACGCCCGCGGTAGCTGCGCCCACGGTGACGGTGCCGAGTACGACCCCAGTCGCGGCGCCGATCACGACGCGGCCAACGCAGGTGATGACGCCGCATGATTTGCCACCGACCATCGAGTGCCCGGAACCATCGGCTTCGGCCGCCGAGCTGTCGCCTCTGCCGCCGAGCTCCCGTCCGACCGCGAACCCCGTCGCTGGTCCCGGGACCCCACCCGTCCCGCCGGTGGCGGTGTTGCCCACCCCGAACCTCCCCCGGACCGCGACGCCGGCAGCTACGCCGGTGGCGGATGTCGGTGGCTCGCACCGCGCTGCCCTCCCGCTCGGGCTCGGCGCGGCCGGGCTGTTGGCGTCCGGGGTACTCGGGCTGTTGACGGCCCGTCGGCGGGCGAGTCTTCGGGGAGCTCAGGCCGGAGATCGGTTGTCGGCCCTCGCTCAACCGCTGATTCGACTCGAACGCGAGTTGCGGGTCGTCGCCGAGGCCGAGCGTCTCGCCCGCCTCGACCTGGTGGTCCGGCGAGCTCACCAGCAGCTGTTGACCTCGGGCAGCGGTGGCAGATTCCTCGGCGCGCTTGTTCACCCCGATGGCGAGATCGAGCTCTGCCTGTCGTCCGAAGCGGGTGCGGCCGTCAGTCCGTTCTATCCCGGCGTGGACGGGCGATGGGTGCTGTCGGCCGAGATTGCGCTGGAAGCGATCGGGGTGGAGTCTCGTTTCGCCGCCTTTCCGTGCCCGGGCTTGGTGCAGCTCGGACGGTTCGAAGACGCCGAGGTGTATATCGATCTTGAAGCTGTCGGTCTGTTGGCCATCGACGGCCCCTCATCCGTGGTTGCAGCGTCGGTGCTCCGGGCGATTGCCCTCAGCCTGTGCGTGTCACCGTTCGCCGAGCAGGCCCAACTGGTGACCTGTGGCCTCGCGGTTCCCCGCCTCGATGGTGGGATCACGACGACCCACGTCGAGACGGCCGATGAAGCGATCGATCTGGCGGCTGAGTTGTTGACGCCGATTCTCGGAGCCTTGCGGGCCGGCCAGACCACCGCGGAGCTGCGATCCCGCAGCGCCGGGGAGGCGTGGGAACCGGCGCTGGTATTGATGGGCGCGCCGGCCGTTGACGAGGCCGTGCTGACGAGCCTGCCCGGGTTGTGCCGCCCCGCCGGGCGCGGACTGGCCGTGGTAACCGATGCCCCGGTGGGCGCCGAAAATCGCTTGGTCGCCCAGGAGGACGGCTGGTTTCTCACCCCGCTCGGCATCGTCGTACAGCCGATCGGGCTGACGGAGGTCGATGCGGAGCTGATCGCCGGACTGGTCGCCGAGGCGGCGCAGCATGTCGAGCGAGCGGTGCCGATGATCCGGGCGGTGCCCGACGAGGCGAGCGGGGAGATGGCCTTTGCCGAGCCCGACTGGGCGTTGATGGTCCGTACCCTCGGTCCTGTCGATCTGGTCGATCGGGCCGGCAGCAAGGTGGCGTTCGAGCGGGCCAAGGCCCTGGAGTTGGTGGTTTGGCTGGTTGAACACCGTGGTTCGGCCACCCGGCGCGGCGCTCGGGCGGCATTGTGGGAGACCGAGGTGCAGGACGCCACGTTCGCCAACGTCGTGTCGGACGCCCGTCGCAACATGGCGCGCTTGACCCCGCCCTGCGCCGGGGAAGAGTGGATTGCCCGTTCGCTCGACGAGCAATTGGTCATCCACGACCGGTTGGTCAGCGACGCCGACCTCCTCGTCGCCCGCCTGGCCCATGCTCGCGGTCAGACACGCCCGCGAAGCCGTCCCGACGCTGCAGGCCGGGTTGGAGTTGGTCCGCGAAGCACCGTTCACGGCGAGCACATATCTGTGGCCCGACGCCGACGGGGTAACGTCGCAGATCATGCTGGTGATCACCGAGTCGGCAACGCTGATGGCCGGGCACTGCCTCGCTGCGGGCGATCTCAACGGCGTGTTCTGGGCGACCGGTAAGGGTCTGTTGGCTGTTCCCGGGCATGAGGAGCTGATCGCGTTGCGGATGCGGGCGTATGGCTCGAGCGGCGACCTGGCGGGCGTGCGGGCCGAATGGGCCAGCTACGAACGGGTCCTCCACGCCGACCGGTGGTCGGCGGGGGAACCAGCCCCGAAACTGCTCGACCTGCGCCGCGAGCTGCTCGGCAGCCGCCTGGCCGCGTAGGCCGGGGGTGCGGTGGCCCTCGGGTGGTCGACTATTCGGCGGCGATGCGGTTGACGCTGTTCACTGCACAGTCGAACGGGCCATCGGCATTGGTCGCGATGGTCGACGCCTTGACGGTGAACAGCTTTGATTCATCCGGTTCGACCGGGCCGAGATTGGACAGGTCGACATTGAAGTTCTTCGAACCTGATCCGGTGACCTCGATGATCAGGAAGTAGCTGGACGCCCGCGACGAATCGTTGGTGATCCGCAGGTCGACCGATGGCGAACTCTCGGTCTCCTTGATGCCGCAGCGCACAACCTCGACGTCATCGCGTTCGCCGGGTTCGTTGAACTTCACGTTGTCGGCGGCGAGGGCAATGGCGATCGCCGTGCCGGCGGTGGCCAGGATGCCGAGTACGCCTAACACGATGCCGCCGATCGCCAAACCGCGCCCGCTCGCCCCCGATTTCTTGATTTGAGAGAGAGCGACGATCCCGAGGATCAGGGCGAGCAACGAGCCGAGTCCGCAGATCCAGATGATCCCGAGCACCAACGAGGCGATCGCCAGCGCGTTGTTGCGAGGCCTGGCGGGAATGCCGCCCATACCCGAGGCTCCGGGCGGAGGCGGGATTTGGGCGGGGGCATTCTGCGGCGGATACCAGCGGCCGTCCGATGCCACCCACCAACCCGGACCCTGCGGAGCGTCACTCATACCGGTGATGTTAGGGGGGAGCCGAGGTGGTCATCGGTTACTCGCGGGCGAGGGTTGCTGCGCCCGCGGCCTGATGGTCGAGGTCTTGGTCGTCGGCCAGGTCGACCGTCACTCGATCGAGGCGACCAGTGAATCGGAACGGCGCCTCGTAGTCGCCGACGGTCGTGCCCCGATCGAGGCCGATGTCGAGACCAGACCACGAGATGAGGATGATGAAGATGCTGCGGGTCGTCATCTCCCCGGCGGGTTCACCGTCGATCAGCAATGTGCCGACGCCGTGGGTACCGTCGCGACGTCAGCCGGAACCCAAGGGTGCAGGTTCGCCCGGTCGGGATCGGCCGGGTGGATCGCACGAGTTGGTGGGTCGCCGCCGATGTTGAGATCGTGAACCAGCAGGCCGTCTTGGACATAGAGGCTGTAGCCGGAGGTCTTGTCGCCGTGGGCGATCAGCACCCCCTCGGCGCCATCGGTGGGAATGTCGACATAGGCGGTGATCGTGTAGCTGCGGCTGCGCAGGTCGGGGGCGACATCGGAGGGCAGGTGGCCCATGCCGTGCCAGAAGGTGAACAGGGTGCGGTCGCCGGTGTGGCGTTCGGCGTTCTCGGCGAAGCGTTGGGCAAACCGGTCGTCGAGGGGGAGGACCTGGTGCTTGCGGGCCAACTCCCACCACTCGGCCTGCATCTCGGCGAGCGAGTTCGGGCTGTTCAGCGGCCAGATCGTGGCATTCGGAGAAGTCGGTCGGCCAGATGGTACAGCTCCCAACGATCGTCCTCGAAGGCGCTGCCGTGCTGGTGGAAGGCGACGGCCTTCCATCCGTCGTGCCACAGGCCGCGATGTCCGAACATCTCGAAGTGCTGCACTCGTTTGCCGGTCGGCACGGCCGCGTCGTGCAGCGAAGGCAGGAAGCTGGTGCCTTCCAATGGCTGTTGGGCGACGCCGTTGACGGTGTCGGGCGGGTCGATCCCGAGGAGGTCGAGGATCGTCGGGGTGAGGTCCGAAACGTGGCAGAACGGGTCGCGGACCTCGCCGCGAGCGGAGAGTCCGGCGGGCCATGAGATGACGAGCGGGTCGCGGATGCCGCCGCCGTGGGTGTTCTGCTTGTACCGCTTGAGCGGGGTGTTGGCGGCCATCGCCCAGCCCCACGGGAAGTTGGAGTGGGTGTCGGGGCCGCCGATGTCGTCGACGCGGGCGATCTTTTCGGTCAGCGGCTCGGGGATGCCGCTGTAGGGGCCCATCGCATTGACGAACCCCTGCGGCCCGCCCTCTTGGCTGGCGCCGTTGTCGGACAACACCAGCATCAGGGTGTCGTCGAGTTGGCCCGATGCCCGCAGGTGGTTGACCAGTCGGGCGAGGTGGGTGTCGGAATGATCGAGCATCCCGGCGTAGGCGGATTGGAGGCGCACGTAGAGGCGTTGCTCGTCGGTGTCGAGGTCATCCCAGGGCTTCACCCAGTCGTTGCGGGGCGGGAGTTCGGTGTTCGCTGGGACGATGCCCATCGACTGCTGGCGGGCGAGGCGGTCGGCGCGGGTGGCATCCCAACCTTTGGCGAACACCGGGTCGTACTTGTCGATGAACTGGCGCGGCACCTGGTGGGGGGCGTGGCAGGCACCGAGGGCGACCCAGCAGAGCCAGGGCTGCTCCGGTGCGCCGGCCTCATGGTCGGCGAGCATCGAAATCGCCTGGTCAACGAGGTCTTCCGTGAGGTGGTAGCCGGTCGCGTAGGTGCCGGGCGCGGTGATGTGGGTGTTGTCGCGGACCAGTTCGGGGGAGTACTGGTCGGTCTCGGCATCGAGGAATCCATAGAAACGGTCGAAGCCTCGGCCGAGCGGCCAGCCGTCGAACGGCCCGGTCGGACCGGTCTCGGTAGTCGAGGTGGCGTGCCACTTGCCGATCATGTAGTTCCGGTAGCCGTGGGGGCGGAGCATCTCGGCGATGGTCCCCGCGGTCGGGGCGATCTTGCCTCGGTAGCCGGGGTAGCCCGAATCGAAGTTGGCGAGGCAGCCCATCCCGACCGAGTGGTGGTTGCGGCCGGTGAGCATCGCGGCGCGGGTGGTGGAGCACATCGCCGTGGTGTGGAACCCGGTCATCCGGACGCCACGAGCGGCGAGGGCGTCGATGGTCGGGGTGTCGATCTCGGAGCCGTAGCAGCCGAAGTCGCTGAACCCGACGTCGTCGAAGAGCACGACGAGAATGTTCGGGCTGGCATCCGGGGGTCGCGGCGTCGGCGGCCAATAGGGCTCGGAGTCCTGCACGGTGAGGCCGATACGGCCGGGAAACGACGCCTGATTCACACGTCCGACGGTACCCGCCGTACGTCGATCCTCAGGAGCGGGCTGTGAAGGACCCCCGACCAGCGGTGGACCGCGCACAGGCATTGTTTGGCGAGCCGGTAGGTGGTCCGCATGGGCATAGCCGTGCGCGATGCCGAATCGGCTCGTGGGTCGGTTCGCCCGGGTGTGTGCCGACGACCCGCAAAGCTGGTTCCAACGAGCAGACCCGCGGGTGTAGAACCACGGGATGACTGAACTGCTCTGGGGGTTGGACGCGACCGAACTGGTCGAGGGAATCCGGGTCGGGACGTACACCTGTGAGGACGTGGTGACGAGCGCGGTGGGGCGGATGCGGGCGCTGAACCCGGGGTTGAACGCGGTGGTCCATGATGTCGGCGACGAGGCCATTGCTGCTGCTCAGGCGGCCGATCGGGTGCCGTTCGGCGAACGTTGCGGGGCGCTGTACGGCGTGCCGATTACGATCAAGATCAACGTCGACGTCGAGGGGCAGGCAACCACCAACGGACTGCCGGCGCTGGCCAACAACATCGCCCCGGGCGACTCGGCAGTGGTCGCCAACGTCAAGCGGGCGGGGGCAATCATCATCGGACGCACGAACACGCCCGAGTTGTCGATGCGAGCGACCACGTGGAACCCGCTGCATGGTCGAACGGTGAACCCGTGGCATCCCGAGGCCTCGCCGGGCGGGTCGTCGGGCGGGGCAGGCTCGGCGTGCGCGGCCGGGTTCGGACCGCTCCACCATGGCAACGACATTGGCGGATCTCTGCGATTCCCCGCATTCTGCAACGGGGTAGCGACGATCAAACCGACCCAAGGCCGAGTGCCTGGGTTCAGCCCGTCGTCGATCGCCGAGCGAGGGGTGCTGTCGCAGTTGATGTCGTCGCAAGGGGTGATCTGTCGCAGCGTCGCCGACGTGCGACTCGGCACTCGGGTGATGGCCGAAGCAGACCCGCGGGACCCATGGCAGGTGCCGGTGTCATTCGACGGCGTGCCGCTGGACGGGCCGATCACGGTAGCCGTGACTCGCAACGCTCACGGCTACCCGATTCACCAGGGGATCATCGAGCAGATCGACCGGGCCGCCGGGGCGCTCGCCGATGCGGGTTACCGGGTGATCGAGGCCGAGCCACCGCCGATCACCGAGGCGTACGCCGGCTGGTGGTCAACGGGGATCACCGAGATCAAACTGACCCTCGACGCGACGGCCCGTCAACACGGCAGCGCCGAGTTGCAGCAGGTGTTCGACGACTACTACGCGCTGGGCGAGTTGCTCGACCTTGCGGGCTACCGCGCCGGGTTCTCCGAGCGGACCCGGATGATGCGCGAGTGGAGCGTGTTCACCGACGCCCACCCGATCGTGCTGACCCCGTTCCTGATGCGCCCGACGTACGCCTGGGACGCCGACGCCCACGGCCTCGATTCGGTTGCCGACCTGTTCATGTCGTCGCTGTACAGCTGTGGACTCAACTTCCTCGGCTTCCCCGCAGGCGTGCTGCCCACGGGCCTGGTCGATGACCTTCCCGCCGGGGTCCAACTCGTCGGTCGCCGCTTCCGCGACGACCTCGTCCTCGACGCGATGCAATCCATCGAAGACCGCCTCGGCCGGCTGACCCCGCCGGATTCATGACGGTCCGCTCTTCACCCCCTGTCGAGTAGCGACTCCACCGGAGTGGCGAGCCAGCCGGCTTCGCGTCGGGACCAGTACTCGGTGCGGAGGTGGAGTGAGAGCGGGCCGGGGCCGGTGCCGTGGGCCAGCGCGGCGCCGTCGACGGTGGCTACGGGCATGATGCCGCCGGCGGTGGTCGACAGGAAGGCTTCGTCGGCGCCGGTCAGGTCGTCAACGTAGAGATCGGCTTCCTCGACCTTGATGCCCAGGTCGGTGGCGAGTTCCATCGTTGTGCGGCGGGTGATGCCTTCGAGCACGTTGCCTCGCGGGGTGAACAATGCGCCGTCGCGAGCGACGAACAGGTTGAAGCCGGGTCCTTCCGAGAGGCGTCCGTCGGGGGTGGTCAGCACCGAGGTGTCCGCGCCGCGGTCGAGACCTTCCAGCAGGCCGCGTTGCAGGTCGAGCCAGTTGAAGTTCTTCATCCGCGGGTCGATCGACTCGGGCGGGGTGCGGCGGTTGCCGGTGGCGATGGCCAGATCGATGCCCTCCAATTGGCGGCCGGGCTGGATGATCCAGATGTAGGGCACGGCGAAGGCCATGATCGTGTTGTTGCACAGCCGGGGGTCGCGGTTGGTCATTGACTGAAACTTGCCGCGGGTCGAGATCATCTGGACGTACGAGTTCTCGAGCCCGAGCGCTGCACGCATTGGGCGAGGATGTGCTTCAACGCCGCCGCGTCGGCGGGCGGTGAGAGCCGAGCACGCTCGCATGACCGGAAGAACCGTTCGACGTGGTCGTCGATCCGGAAGAACTGGCCTTGCCACACCGAGACCGTGTCGTAGACGGCATCACCGCGGGTGAAGCCGGGGTCCATGATCGGAACTGATGCCTCGCCGATCGGGCAGTAGGTGCCGTTCATGTAGGCGATGCCATCGGAGGCCGGTGCGGTGCTCATGGACGGACTTTACGCCGAGTTCGAACGGCGCGGTTCAGGCGAGCGCGAACGGCCCTGGCCACCTCGCCCCACTTGGCCAGCGACGACGGATCGCGGTGGATTCCCTCGGCCGTCAGATACATCACCAGGCGGTGGGCGACGCCGCGGTATCGCTCGATGAGCCGATCGGCGAGCGAGTCCCACGGCGCGACGACGGCGAAGTGGTCCAACATCTCGTCGGTGATCGTTGCCGCCATCGCGGCCATGTCACCCGCCTTGATGTGATCGTTGAGCCGAGCCGAGGTGCCCTCGAAGCCGAGGTCGTCGAACTGGAAGGCGTAGTTCTTGGTCGAGCCGTAGAAGGCGATCTGGGTGCGGGTACGGGCCAGCAGCGGGGCCATTTCCTCGGGCGAGTCTCCGGGGACGGCGAACACCGGGATGATCAAATCGACGTCAGCTGGCAACCGGCCGCCCGGCGCCGCGCCCTCGGCGACATCGGGAGCGAGTCGGTTGGTGAGGTAGTGCATCGAGTGCAGCGGATGCACGTGAATCCCGTCGGCGACCTCGCCGGCCATGCGGCACATCCACGGTCCGACAGCCGCGATGTCGACCTTGGGCGCCCCCTGGTCATGTCGGCGAGGTGCCCACTGCGCCGGGAGCAGGCTGAGCTGGTAGTACGGCCCGTCGTGGGCGAGCTTGGCCTGGCCACCGAACGCGGCGAAGCACGCCTTGACCGCCTCGACGTAGTCCTTCAGCCGAGGCCCGGGCGGGTCGAACGATGTGGAGTACCGCCGTTCGACGTGGGCGCGGACCTGACTGCCGAGACCGAGACGGAAGCGCCCGCCGGTGTTCTCGGCGAGTTCCCAGGCAGTCGCCGCAGCGATCATCGGGCTGCGGGGAAACGCGACGGCGATGCCGGTGGAGAACTCGAGCGTCGGCGCGGCCATCGCCGCTGCGGCGATCGACATCCACGGGGTTTGGCTGGTCTCGGTGAACAACATTCCCGAGAACCCGGCGGCTTCGACACCTGTGGCGATGCCCGCGGCCTCGGTCCACGTGGTCGCCCCAACCATCAGATCGATGTGCATCCCCTCATCATCGCGTGGCCGTCCTCGCCAGTTGTTCTCGGGATCGCCCTCGGGCGCTCCTTGCGCATGATTGATCAGGGCGATGGCTCGCCGGCGGCCGAGCGAGACAGGTCGTCGACAAACTCCCGGTGATGGTCGTTGCGCTGCTCGATGTCGCCGATCACCTTGACCTTCACGTGCTCGCCGCGCAGCAACGACAGTGGGTCTTGCTGGTCGCCGACGTAGCCCAACGCGAACGCACCCTGCTGGTAGCCCATCATCCGGAGCAGGTCGTCGTCGAGGGTGCGGGCGATCTCGGGCGAGCAGGCGAGGTACTGGTTCTCCTCCTGACGGACCCAGCCGACGGCATAGGTGATGTTGACGCCCCGGCGATCGGCCGTCGACCGGTTCGCCCCGCCGCCGTGGAGCACCTTGCCGTCATAGAACAACACGCTGCCGCGGCACATCTCGGCCTGGAACAGCGGCATCTGGAGCCCGATCGCGTCGGTGACCCCCGAGGAATCGGGGACCACCTGCGTCGCTCCGTTCTCGGCGGTGAAGTCGGTCAGCGCCCACATGGTGTTGCACTGCACGTGGTAGTCGGCGGGGAACGGATAGAAGTCGAACGCCATCTGGTCGCGGTGCAACTTCTGGGCGGTCTCGCCCGGGGCGATCGAGATGATCTGGGTGAGGTGCAGTTGGATCGTCGTGGCCTGGGCGAGCAGGTGCTTGGCGACGCCGACAGCGAGCGGATGGACCACGAGAGTGCGGGCGGTCGGGCAGCGGGAGATCAACATGCCCGTGCGGCGAGTATGGCGGCCGTCGTACTCGTCACGTCCGACGGCAGACCCGTCGATCCACGGCGCGGCCTCGGCGTCGAGCTGCCCCATCGTCGCCGCGTCGAGCACATCATCGACGATCGCATAGCCGTGTTCGCGTAGGAACGATCCGACGATTGCCGGATCGGTGTCGGGGGAGAAGTGGTGCAGTGCCATCGGATTCCATGGTACGGAACAACGCGGTGGCCGCGAGCCGACCGCGTCGAGCAGGATTGGCGGATGAACACTGCGCCCTTGCGACAGGTGACCGCCGACGAGATCGCCACCTATCAAGCCGACGGGGTCGTCTGTCTCCAGGGCCTGTTCGATGCCGACTGGGTGGCCCGGTTGCGGGCGATGACTGATCGATCGATGGCCGAGCGCGGCTCACAGACGCGCGAGTACGAAACGGGCGGCGCGGGCCGGTTCCACGCCAACATGTTCGCCTGGCGCGACGACGCCGACCTGCACGCCTACGTGACCGAGTCACCCGCCGCAGCCATCGCCGGCGCGCTGATGGGGGCGTCGACGGTGTCGTTCTTCTTCGACCATCTGCTGGTCAAGGAGCCGGGTACCTCGAACTCGACGCCGTGGCACCAGGACCTGCCGTATTGGCCGGTCGCCGGCGATCACATCTGCTCGCTGTGGTTCGCGATGGACCCGGTGACCGAGGAATCGGGTGGGGTCCGCTACGTCGCCGGATCGCACCGCTGGCCGACGTGGTTCCGCGCCCAGAGCTTCGACGGATCATCGAAGTACAGCGTGGAGTCGATGCCACCGGCCCCGAACCCGGACGCGTCCGATGAGCACCGCGTCGTCTGTTTCGACATCGAACCCGGCGACGTCGTCGCCCACCACGTGATGACGCTCCACGGCGCCCGCGGCAACGCCACATCGTCGGTCCGCCGTCGCGGTCTGGCGACCCGCTGGTGCGGCGATGACGCCTTCTACGACCCCCGCCCGGCAACGATGGTGCTCCCGTTCGACCCCGGCATCCCCGCTGGCGCCCCGATGCGCGGCGGCTACTTCCCGGTCGTTGTCTCCCCGTCCGAGTAGTCGTCAGGAGGCTCTGTGTCGGGCGATAGAGCGAGCGCCCAACGTGCGTGGCGCGAGCGGGCTTCGCCGATGAGCCTGACGAGCCCCTGTTTGCGGAGGCTGACGAGCGCGGTGGCCACTTGCTGGCTGTCGGCTCCCAGTTGCGCGGCGAGTTCCGCCCTTGATCGGTCGCCGTCATGCAGCACGTGGAGTACCCGGTTACTCAGGCGGCCACCGCGGTGCTCGGTGGCGATTCGGTACTCGGCGCTTCCTCGGGACCCCATCTGGATCAATGCTCCGTTGGCGACGAGCTCCTGTAACTCGCGGCTGGCCACCCGGCTGTCGGCGACGCCCGTGGCTTCGCGATATCGCATGTTCGTCAGCGGAAGTTGTGATTTGCGGGCCCACACCATGGCGGTCATCTGCGTCGGGCTGAGCGGACCGAGATCGAGCGACGACAACCAATCGAGCGCAGGCTGGTCGACAAGGGCATCGTTGGTGATGGTGATCTCAAACGTCGAAATGAGGTCTTCGAACCTCGGTGGGCGCATTCCGACGGCTCCGAGCTGAGCACGCATCGCCGCCAGGCCGCTCCCGCGGTTCTCGCATACGGCCCGGCCGGACTCGGCCTCGGCGTCCTCGAGGATCTTGAGGAGCGCTCCATTGCGTGACGATGTCGTCGTGACCAACCCGAGGCTGGTCTCGTCGACGGGTCCATACAGGCCGCCCGGGTTCCGGACGATCAGTCGATCGGGATACAGCTCGACTTGGACCGGTGTGCCGCGCGCCGCGGTCGAGTAGTCGCGGTGCACAAGGGCATTGACGATCGCTTCGCGGAGTACCTCCATCGGATACTCCCACTCCTCGATGCGGACCATGCCCTGGACGATTCCGCGGCGTTTCATGTGGCGTCGGAGTACGTCGAGCGCCCCGCTCAACATCGTCGGGATGTTGCCGTCGACCGATCGGTTGTCGATGAAACGTTCACCGCGCGGCCCGGGCACTCCAGCGTCGGCGCTTGGATACGCGACGACGGTGATATTGAGCTGGGGGAAGTATTGCTGGGGGAACACCCCGAACGCGAAGAGTCCGCCGAGTGTGGGGACGACACGGTCGTCGACCGCCGTTGTGACGTTGAGCATCCGCAGGATGTCGCCGTCGGAACGATGGCCGAGAATCGCGCTGCGCTCGGAGCGCATTCGGTTGGTGAAGCGTTCCAGCGCCAATGGATCGAGGTCATCGAGGGAAGAACCGATGACCGGTTCGCGATCGTGGGCCGGTTGGTCGCGTTCGCTGAGCAGCAGGCTCGCTTCGTATTCGGTCATCCGTCGGTTGCCATCGGCGACACGCACGCGTGAGCCCGTGAGCGGGCCTTCGTTGCGGTGGTGGCATGGCCGTTGCGCTCGCGGAGTGGGCGGAACGGTGGCAACCACGATCGTTCGCCCGTCGACGGTGTGAGCGTCGATCGTTGCCCTGACCGGGGGCTCCATCTCGTTGCTGCAGATGTCGCCGAGTCGTCGAATCGCCATGGCCGGATCGTCGACGCCGCTGACGGCGAACCCGGCGTTCTGATCGACTCCGAGCAGGAGGACGCCACCCGATCGGTTGGCGAAGGCGCTGATGGTCTCCCAGATGTCGCGGGGCACGTCGGAACGGGCTCGCTTCGCCTCGATGTGCTGTCCGTCGTCACCCAGATGGCGCAACGTGTCGAGCAGCGCAACCGGGTCGACTGAGGATGTGTTCATGCTCATACACAGTAATACACAGTCTGTAATAATCTGTATCTATCGGATACACGGGCTGATACAGAACGCCTATCAGCCACCCGAGCTCGCGGCGTCCGATTGGAGTTGTGCCGAGCGGGTAGAACCGAGTTGGCTTCAGCGGAGTTAGTAGAGGTGTGCAAATCTTTGGACATTGATGAATGAGCCGATGGCGGAGGCGGCGGAGCCGGGGCCGCGCGGCTTCGACGACTTCTTCCGGACGCAGTACGCGTCGACCGTGCGACTGACGCGCCTGCTCACGGGGGCTCCGGCGGCTCGATCGTCCTACCGTGTCGCTGCCGTCCGTCGCCGAGGAGATGCTCGACGCGATCAACCGGCTGTCGTACCGCCAACGCCAGGTGGTGGTGCTGCGCTACTGGCTCGATCTCACCGAGGCCGACATCGCCGCCGCCCCCGGCTGCCGCGCCGGGACCGTGAAGCTACTGCATGCCCGGGCGCTCGCCCACTTGCGAAAGGAACTCCCACGATGGTGCACGGCCCACGTCGGTTGTCGAACCAACCCTCGCCCCTGGGTTGACGATCCCAAGCGGTCGACGAGAACGCGGTGCCCGCGGTGCGGGGCTTGAGACGTATGCGTGCTACTCGTATTTCGGTGGTAGGTCGGAGCGGGGTCTGGACGGAGTGTCGAGCGGGGTTGTTGGCAGGATGACCGAGGCCCAGCGTACGAACGTGATGCAGGTCGATGAAAGTCGACCGGAGGCCTGCTCAGAGGTCGAATTCGTAGTACTGCATGGTGACGGGCTCGGCATCGAGAGATTGGTACAGGCCGTTCGCCGCCACATTGTCGAGTTCGGTGCCGAGCCAGCTCTCCTCACAACCGAGCTCGCGACCCCAGGCGAACATCTCGGCCATCATCCGCCGGGCGATGCCCTGGCGCAGGTGGCTCGTGGCGGTGCCGATCTCGTCCACGTACAACTCGGTGACCTTGTCTGGGTGGCGGTGGATCACCGCCGCGCACTGGGCCACGACCAGGCCGTCGTCGATCGCCAGCAGCATCAGATGCCCGGGCTCGGCGAGGTAGGCCCGCAGCCGTTCGGGGTGGATCGGTTCGTCGAACACGTCGTCGGCGACGTTGTCGAACACCTCGATGCCATCGGCGGTGATCCGCCGGAACTCAACAGCCACCGTCCCAGATTACGCACCGAGGACGACGATGTCAGAGGAAATACAACCTACTGAGGGGCACCGACTCGGCCGGCGCGGCGTAGACCCGCTCGCCGTCGAACGAGACGAGGCTCGTGCGGGAGTCGACGTCGACGGTGCCCAGCCGGGTGTTGTGGATGAGGTCGGCCGGGCCGATGCCGCGGGTGTTGCGCACCGCGACCCGGCGTCGGCGGGTGGTCATGTGGTCGTTGCCCTGCGAGACGGCGGCCCCGGCGACAAAGGCGACCGATAGGTCGGCCGCGGTCGCGCCGAACGAGCCGAACTGGGGACCGAGGACGAGCGGCTCGCTGTTGTCGGTGGTCGCGTTCGGGTCGCCGGTGACGCCATAGGCGGGGAAGCCGGCTTTCAAGACGAGTTGCGGTTTGGCCCCGAAGTGGTCGGGTCGCCAGAGCACGATGTCGGCCAGTTTGCCGATCTCGATCGAGCCGATCTCGTGTGACAGCCCGTGGGCGATCGCCGGGTTGATCGTCAGCTTGGCGATGTAGCGGCGGACGCGGTCGTTGTCGTGCCGCGATGCTCCCTCGCTGAAGTGCTGTTTCATCTGGGAGGCGAGCTGGAATGTGCGGCGCACCGTTTCGCCCGCCCGGCCCATGCCCTGAGCGTCGGACGAGGTGATTCCGATCACGCCGAGGTCGTGGAGCACGCCTTCGGCCCCCATCGTGCCCTGACGAACGCGGCCGCGCACCAGCGCCCCATCGGAGTGGGAATGGTGGCTGAGCCCGTGGGCAGCGAAGATCATCTCGTAGTGCTCATCGAGCGCGTCGCGCCCGAACGGCAACGTCGGATTGGTCGACGAGCCGAGGACGTTGGCCACTCCAGCCAGTCGCAACACGTTGGGCACGTGCCCGCCTCCGCACCCCTCGATGTGGAACGCGTGGATCGTGCGGCCCTCCAAGACGGCCAGCGTGTCGTCAACCGAGAGGCATTCGTTCAAACCGTCGGTGTGCAGCGCGACCTGGACGTCGTGGTCTTCGGCGACCCGCAGGGCGGTGTCGAGGGCCCGGGTGTGGGCGCCCATGTCTTCGTGGACTTTGAAGCCGCAGGCACCGCCTTCGACGAGCGCTTCGATCAACGGGTCGGCGACCGACGATGACCCCCGGGCGAGGAATCCGACGTTCACTGGCCAGGCATCGAAGGCGTTGAACGTGTGGCGCAGCGCCCACGGCGAGTTGACCCCGACGCCCCACACCGGCCCGAATTCCTGGCCGATGATCGTGGTCACCCCGGAGGCGAGCGACGCCTCCATGATCCGCGGTGACATCAGATGGACGTGGGTATCGATCGCCCCCGCCGTGGCGATCAACCCTTCACCCGACACGATCGTGGTGCCGGTCCCGACCACCACATCAACCCCATCGAGGGTGTGCGGGTTACCGGCGCGCCCGATCGAACAGATGCGCCCCTCGCGAATCCCGATCGACACCTTGGTAATTCGCTGGATCGCGTCGATCACGACAACGTTGGATATGACCAGGTCACAGGTGTCGCGCACCGACGCGCCCTGCAACGCGAGGCCGTCGCGGGCGGTCTTGGCGAACCCGGCGAGAAACTCGTCGCCGCGCCGTTGGGCGTCGAACTCGACCTCGATCACCAGCCCCGTATCGCCGAGGCGGATGCGGTCGCCGATGGTCGGCCCGTAGATCGCCGCGTAGTCGTCGGGGAGGATGTCGCTGGGGTCGGAATGCGAGCCGAGGTGGTGGGTGCCGGTCATCTCGTGGCTCCCAGGTAGCCGTTGGCGACCGCTCGGGCGATCGCCGCGTCGAGCGCGCCGGGCGCGTCGAGCGGACCGTCGACCAGTCCGGCGAACCCGATGGCGATCCGTTCCCCGCCGATAGGCCGCAGCGGTGCGGCGACCCGAACGCCGGGGTCGAACCGCAACGCCGCCCCGGCCGGAATCGCCAGCCGCATGCCATACGCGGCGCGGCGATCGAAGTCGAGGCGACTGTTCACCTCGAAGAAGTGGAAGTGCGAGGTGATGCTGACCGGCACATCGGAGGTGTTGACGACCTCGACGGTCGCGGCCGCCGCCGCCGCCGACGACGACGACGGGGGCATCGGCGCGGTGGTGATCGCGCCGGGTGCGTCGGCACCGAGACCCGACGGACCCCCGCCGAACGGGTCGCGCACGACGACCAGCCGGGTTCCATCGTCGAAAACCGCCTCGACCTTGACCTCGGTGACGATGTCGACGACGCCGGGCAACACGTCGTCGCGCCCGAGCACGCTCGCTCCGGCCCGCGCCGCGTCGAGCAATCGAGCCCCGTCGCCGCGCGGCCTCGCAGACCGTGTCGGCGATCAACGCGGTCGCCTCGGGCACGTTCAGCCGCAGGCCGCGCCCGCGACGCGACCGGGCGAGTTGGGCGGCGGTGAAGATCAGCAGTCGGTCCTGCTCTGTGGGGGTGAGCCGCATACCTGCCAACCTAGACAGCGATGAACGGCCGCTGCGTGACCCGGGTCGCCGGGCCGACGTGAAGATTCGCTGGCTTCCTTCGGGAGCCAACCCGGATGCCGCGGTCCTGCTGAGTACGCGGGCGACGCGAGCGTTCGGTGACGGCCTGGTCAGCGTGATCCTCGCCGCATATCTCACCGGGCTGGGCTTCAGCGAGGCCCGGATCGGCGTGATCGTGACCGGCACGCTGCTCGGCTCGGCCGCCGTCACGCTGTGGGTCGGGCTCCGGGCCTTCGCGATGCCGCGCCGCCTGCTCCTGCGGCGGGTGACGCTGCTGCTCATCGCCACCGGAATCGGGTTCGCCGCGTTCACCGGGTTCTGGCCGTTGCTGATCGTCGGGGTGATCGGCACGCTGAACCCGAGCGGAGGCGATGTCAGCGTGTTCCTGCCGACCGAGCAGGCGCTGCTTCCCCAAACCGTGCCCGACGCCCAGCGCACGGCCGTGTTCGCCGCGCTACTCGCTGGTCGGGCTGCTCGCCGGGGCGATCGGGGCATTGTTCGCCGGAGTCCCCGAGTGGATCGGGCACCGCATCGGAGTCTCGCCGACCACCGCGTTTCGCGGCGCGTTCGTCGTCTATGCCCTGCTCGGAGTTGTCGTGTTGGTGCGCTACCGCCAGCTGAGCTCGGCAGTGGAACCGGAATCGGGTGGTATACGCAAGCCGTTGGACGAGTCGCGCTCGATCGTCTACCGCTTGGCCGCGTTGTTCAGCCTCGACTCGCTCGGCGGTGGGTTCGTGATCACCGCTCTCGTCGTGCTGTGGCTCCGCAACCGGTTCGGGTTGTCGACGGCCGTCAGCGGGGCGGTGTTCTTCTGGACCGGAGTCTGCTCGGCATTCTCGGGCCTACTGGCCGTCAAGATCGCCGAGCGGATCGGCCTGGTTCGCACCATGGTCTTTACCCACCTGCCCGCCAACGGCCTGTTGATGTTGACCGCATTCATGCCCAACGCGCCGCTGGCGATTGCGTGCCTGCTGACTCGCTCGATGCTCTCGCAGATGGACGTCCCGGCGCGCACATCATATGTCATGGCCGTCGTCACCCCGGCTGAACGCCCGGCCGCAGCGAGCGTCACCAACGTGCCGCGTTCCCTCGCATCGGCGCTGCCTCCGATCGCTGCAGGATGGATGCTCAGCCACTCCAACTTTGGTTGGCCCCTACTGATTGGCGGGACGTTGAAGGCGATCTACGATCTGCTGCTGCTCTGGCAGTTCCGCAACATCCGCCCGCCCGAGGAACGACCGACTGTTCGGTGAGGCACCAGAAGGTCCAGCCTGCGGTCGCGTATCAGCCGTCGGTATATCTGTGGTCGGTCGCGTAGAGGAATCGGATCAGCGGGAAAGCGAGCAGTGCGCCGATCACCTGCATCACGATGAACATCGGGGCCGCCGACGGTTTGATCCCGGCGAACGAGTCCGACAGCATGCGGGCGATGGTCACGGCCGGGTTGGCGAAGCTAGTCGACGACGTGAACCAGTAGGCGCCGCCGATCCACGCCCCGACGGCGAACGGGACGACCGAGGCGCGCCCGGTGCGGACACATCCGTGGATCACCAACAGCAGCCCGATGGTGGCGACGACTTCTGACAGCCAATGGGCACCCGAGGAGCGGTCGTTGGTCGAGAACTCGATGGCCGGGAGTTCGAACATCAGATTGGCGATCACCGCGCCGCCGCAGGCACCGATGGTCTGCGCGACCGCGTAGAGCAGGGTGTCGCGGGTCGAGAGAGCACCGAACAGGCGGTCGACGAGGGTGACCACCGGGTTGAAGTGCGCCCCCGATACCGCCCCGAACATCAGGATCAACCCGACCAACGCCCCCGACGTGGCGAAGGCGTTCTCCAACAACTGCAACCCGACGTCATCGGACAGGTTCGTCGCCATGATCCCCGAACCGATGACGGCGATGATCAGCGAGCGCGCTGCCCAGCGCCTCTGCGGTCAGCCTCCGGGCCAGGTGCTTGGTCATCGCGTCAGTCCATCATCCGATCGCGACTCCGCCAAGTCCTCGGCGTGCGCAGGGGAGCGGACGCCGTCTACGGTGGTCGGGGACCGAACGGAGGATCGCATGACGATGGAGGGTGACCCGAGGTTTGAGCCGCGGTATCAGGAGATCGCCACGTTCATGCGGGCGCCCTACCTGCCCGACCTCGCCGGGGTGGACATCGCCCTCTACGGAATCCCGTACGACGGGGGAGTGACCAACCGGCCGGGCGCCCGCCACGGGCCGCGTGAGATTCGCAACCAGTCATCGATCAACCGGGCGATGAACCACGCCACCCGGGTCGCACCGTTCGACCTCGCTCGGATTGCCGACATCGGCGACGTGCGGTTCAGTGAGGTGTTCGATATCGCCGCGGCGACCCGCGACGTCGAGGCGTTCGTCCGGCGGATCGTCGAGGTCGGGGCGCTCCCGCTCGCCGCGGGTGGGGATCACTCGGTGACCTACCCGATCTTCCGGGCGATCGCCTCGCCCGACCAGCCGATCGGCATGATCCATATCGATGCCCACACCGATACGTGGGGACCGTTCCGAGGGTCGAAGTTTCACCACGGGGCTCCGTTCCGTCTGGCGGTCGAAGACGGCGTGCTCGACCCCCATCGGACCATCCAGATCGGCATCCGCGGCGGCCAGAACTCCACCGACACCTGGGACTACTCGCGTGACTCGGGCATGCGGGTCGTGTTCATCGAGGAGTTCGAAGACCTCGGGGTCGAAGGAGTGATCGCCGAGGCGCGCCGCATCGTCGGCGACGGTCCTACCTACATCACCTTCGACGTCGACGGCCTCGACCCGGTCTACGCACCCGGTACCGGTACCCCCGAGGCCGGAGGGATCACGACCCGCGAGGCACTGCGCATGCTGCGTGGATTTCGTCATCTCAACCTGGTCGGTGCCGACGTCGTCGAGGTGTCACCACCGTTCGATCCGACCGGAAACACGGCCCTCGTCGGTGCCACGATCATGTTCGAACTGCTCTGCCTGCTGGCCGAGAGCCACCACGAACGTCAATCGGGTTCATAGCCCGGTCGCCGCGTCGGTGGTCATGGTTGACGGCCGAGGAAGGCGACCAGCTGCGTCGTGGCGTCGGCGTCATCGGCGACCGCGACGGCCGGGGCGAAGCCGGCGAATCCGCGGACCTCATCGGTGACAATCTGCTTGCACAGGCCAAGCACCAC
The DNA here is from genome assembly GCA_963847945.1 of uncultured Actinomycetes bacterium. GTDB lineage: Bacteria > Actinomycetota > Acidimicrobiia > Acidimicrobiales > Ilumatobacteraceae > JANMJD01. Next base: position 117,073 of record CAWKBX010000010.1, on the reverse strand, counting down.
AGCGGCGAGTTCCGCCGGTAGTGCTTCGGGTTGTCCGGTGGCCCGGGCGATGTCCCATGAGTGGGTAGCGGTATCGAGCAGGTTGATGCCGATTGCGGCCTGGCGCGGCATCGGGCCGGCACCGATGTTCGTCTCACCGTCGAGCCCTGCCGCCGTCCACGCCGCGAGCGTGCGGTCGGCCAACGCCTGGAACTGAGCGGCCGGGTCGTCGGCGAGCACGAAGGAGTCGGGGGCGCTCGGCGGATCGCTGCCGACGGCCGCGCCGATGCCAGCGACGACGCCGAGAGTGTGGCTGAGCAGACCACGAACGTCCCACTCCGAACATGGGGTGGGATTGCCGAGTTGCTCGGGCTTCACGCCGGCGATCACACCGTGGGTGTGGTCGAAGGTTTGGGTGAGGGCAGAAATGAGATCCATGATGGCCTCCTGAGGAAGGGGTGGAGTTCGTGTAAGATATCACTTACATGAACGCGCCATTTCCATCCTCTGGGCTGCGGCCGCTCGACGCTGTTGCCGGTGCGCTGAGCGACCGGACCCGTCGGGTGATTCTGCGTCTCGTCCGAGACGACGAGCGCTCCGCCGGGGAGATTGCTGAGCAGTTTCCCCAGATCACCCGACCTGCCGTCTCCCAGCATCTCAAGGTGCTCCACGACGCCGGGTTGGTCTCGGTGCGCGCGGCCGGCAAGTTCCGACTGTTCCAGGCCTGTCCAGAAGGACTGGCCGACATGTGGGAATTCGTCGACGACATGTGGACAGATCGCCTTGGTCGGCTCAAGATTGCAGCTGAACGGGCCGAATGGTCGCAACGCAAGCATGCTCGGCTGGCAGAGGTTGACCACTCGACCAGCCCTGGGCACACCCGACACCCCGACTCCCGACCCAAAGGGGATGCACGATGACCAACGCCGAGGTCTCTCTGCAGACGATCGAGCAGCGGGTGCGGATCGCCGCGTCGCCTGAGACGGTGTGGTCGTTCTGGACCGATGCCGAGCGGCTCTGCGAGTGGTGGGGATCGTCGGCCGAGGTGATGTCCGAGCCGAACGGGATCTTCCGGGTCGTCATGTCGCCCGGCGGTCCGGTGATGCGAGGGTCGTACGTCGAACTGCAGCCGTTCCACCGTCTGACCTTCAGCTTTGGTTGGGAGAACAACGCCCTGGGCGAGTTACTCGCGCCCGGCTCGACGATGGTGGAAGTCACCCTGATCCCTCATGGGGACGACACCGAACTGTTACTGCGTCACTCGCAGATGCCGGCCATCCATGCCGAAGCCCACGCCACCGGTTGGGCGTTGTACGTCGGTGAACGACTGCCGGTCGCCGCGGCGGGCGGGGTGAACGCGTGAGCCTCGACGTTGTCAGTGAGGTGACGATCAATCGGCCCATCGCGGTCGTCGCCGCGTACGCCGCCGACCCGGACAACGCCCCGAGGTGGTACGTCAAAATCAAGTCCGTCGAGTGGAAGACCGAGCCGCTGCTGGCCGTCGGGTCGCAGGTGGCATTCGTCGCCGAATTCATGCGCCGTCGCCTGGCCTACACCTACGAGTTCGTGGAGCTGGCACCTGAGTCGCGCCTGGTCATGCGAACCGCGCAGGGGCCATTCCCGATGGAGACCACATACACCTGGGAGCGTGTGGGCGATGCTGCGACCCGGATGACCCTACGCAATCGAGGTAATCCGGCGGGCTTCTCCAAACTCGTCGCACCGTTTATGAAGATGGGTGTACGCAGGGCGAATCGGAAGGATCTGGCGTTGCTCAGGTCCATTCTCGAGTCCGCGGGAGGAGTGTCATAGAGGTACCCAAAGCCCGGCGTGTCCAGTAGTCACCGGCGAGCGGTCTACGGTGAGGTGATGGAGCGGACGTGGCGAATGACGACGGCGGTCGTCGTGTGGTTGGTTGGCTGCGGTGGCAGTGGGGGGACCGCAGCGGTATGTCCGCCGAGCCCGTTCCGATCGACACCTCCGCAGGTCATTGCCCATGGTGGGGGCGAGGGGCTCGGCCCGTCGAACACGATTCTGGCGATGCAACGCTCGATGGCTGCGGGGGCCGACATCCTCGATGCCGACCTGTGGATGACCAGCGACGGAGTGATCGTCGCTCGCCACGACCGTGATGTGGCGACGTCGACCGACGGTGCTGGCAACGTCGATCACCTCACGTGGGCCGAGGTACGGCGCCTCGACGCCCGGGCGTCGTGGACGGGTGACCCGATCACCGACCCGGTGCGAGTCCCGTCTCTCGACGAGATCCTGACGGAATTCCCCGACACGCGGATCTCGCTGGAGATCAAACAGACGTCACCATCGATGGCGGTACCGCTGTGTCGGCTGCTCGAGGAGACGAAGAGTTTCGAGCGTGTCTATCTCAGCGCCAACGACGACTCGGCCGTCTATGCCGCGCAGGCCGAATGCCCCCAGTCGACGGTGATCACCACGACCTACACCGACGTCGCGGCGATGCGGGCCGCGAAGGACAGCGGCGCGCCGTGGTGCGCCCCGGCGCCGATCGGCCAACCGCCGTATGGTGAAGGCCGGTTCGCTCCCGCCGACGTGCAGTGGTCGCACGACCATGGCATGGCCATCTACACCTGGACCGTCGACGACCCTGAAACGCTGCGATCGCTAGCCGAAGCGGGCGTTGACGGCGTGTACACCCGGCGGCCCGATGTCGCCCGGCGGGTGTTCGACGAGTTCGCCGCGGCGTCACCGTGACCCGTCGGAACCGGATCGACCCGTTCGACTTGATCGAGCGTCCGATCGGCACTTGTGGCACGCCGAGTTCGGCGCGGTTCCGGCGGGCGCCGTGGTGTTACTCGACACCCAGGCGCACGTCGTGATCGGCGGCGTCGCCCAGCCGTTCGGATTTGGGGGCTGGGGGCCCAGTCGGGCCGTCGAGGCGGCCCAGATCGTTGCCGTGCTCACGCCCCGCATGTCGGTCGCGGCCCTCGCTCACGGCTACATCGCGGTGTTGCATCCCACGACGGAGGCATCGACCTGGTCAACGAATTCACCAAGGGGCGTCTGATCCAACGCTGACGGTCCAGCATGGCCGTGGCCAGGAGTACTACCCTGCCGGTCAGTTACCCCTGCTACAAGGAGCAAACACCGTGAACATGCCGCCGCCCCCTCCGCCGCCTCCGCCGCCCCCATACGGCGGTGGCTATGTTCCCGCGGGCTCCAGTGGACCGATGGGTGTCGGGGACATCCTGAGCCGGGGATGGGCGGCGTTCAAGAGTCGTCTTCCCGACTTCGTCAAGATTGCGATCGTCGTCGGCGTCGTCAACGGCGTCCTCGGATTCGCCCTGAGCCGCGGCGACAACGTCAGCCGCGGTCGGCTTGGTCTTGTCGCCCTGGTCGGCCTCGTCGTGTCGATCGTCGGGTCGCTGATCACCACCCGCATTTCGTTGGCCGCCGTCGACGGCGACGCCACACCGTTCGCCGGTTTGTCGTCGCAGGCCATGGCCCGCGCCGGCGGCTACCTGGGTTGGACTTTGCTGACCGGTCTGATCGTTGCCATCGGATTCGTCCTGTGCATTCTTCCGGGCCTGGTCGCGGCGTTCTTCTTGTGCCTCGTTCCGTTTGCCGCAATGGAGGGTCGTTCGGCAACCAGTCCGTTGAGTGCCAGCTTCAACGCGGTGAAGGAAAAGGCCGGTGAGATCATCCGGGTGTTCCTGGTGTTCATCGGCATTGCCATCTTGGTGGCGATCGTCGCCGGGGTCTTGGGATTCATTCCGCTGATCGGCAATATCATCGGCTCGGTGCTGCAGTTCGGTCTGACCTGTTTCGGGTCGTGCGCGTTCGCCACGATCTACCGGAACTCGTCGGCCGGGCGCCTCGGCGCTCGCTGAACGACGAATACTGACCCTCCCGGCGGTGATTTGACCGTCGGGAGGGTTGAATTCCTATGACTGGGAGCCGCCAGCAGGCGGTGAACGCGCTCAGACGGCGAGCAGGTCGCGGGCACCCGTGTCGGATGACGGGTGGCGCAACTTCGACATGGCCCGGGCCTCGATCTGGCGGATGCGCTCTCGGGTGAGGTTGAAGTGTTCGCCAACCTCTTCCAACGTGCGCGGTTCGCCGCGATCGAGCCCGAAACGGAGCTTGAGGATCTCGCGTTCGCGATCGTCGAGCGGGGCCAGCAGGCGATTGATCTCGTCGGGGAGCAGCGCCGTGGCGGCCACTTCGAACGGGGATTCGGCCGAACGGTCTTCGACCACGTCACCGAGTTCGGCATCGCCGTCTTCGCGCAGCGGCTCGGATAGCGACAGCGGCTCGGCGGCGAAGCGGAGGGCCTCGGTCACCTTGTCTTCGGGCATCTCGACCTCGCGGGCGAGTTCCGACAGGGTCGCCGGACGACCCATCTTCAACTCGAGACGGGCGCGAGCCTTCTGCAGCCGGGCGAGGGTGTCGCCGGCATGGACGGGCAGGCGGATCGTGCGACCCGTGTTGGCGATACCGCGGGTGATCGCCTGGCGGATCCACCAGGTGGCATACGTCGAGAACTTGAAGCCCTTGCGCCAGTCGAACTTCTCGACGGCGTGCATCAGCCCGAGGTTGCCCTCTTGGATGAGATCGAGCAAGGGTAGGCCCGAGGCCTGGTACTTCTTGGCGATCGACACCACGAGCCGCAGGTTCGACTGTACGAAGGAGCGCTCGGCGTCTTCGCCGTCGCGTGCCGTGCGGCGATAGTCGCGCTTTTTAGCGGCAGACAGGTCTTTGCCGCCCTTTTCGAGCTCGGCGGCGGCGGTCTTGCCGGCTTCGATTGCCTTGGCCAGGCGTACTTCATCGTCCTTGGTCAGCAGGGTGTACTGGCCAATGTCAGTGAGGTACAGCCGGACCAGATCTTCCTCGTCTCGCTCAACGCGATCCTTGGCCACTGATCTCCACCTCGCTGTTGGGGATGAGGGTTGGGCATCCGCCCGACCCGAACCGACGTTGTCTACGATACCGAGAGGGTCAAGCGTCACAACAGGTCGTGTGTGACTTTGTGCAAATCGGTAGTTCAACCGATCGTGGTGGAGGATCACAGCAAGTGGCTGAAGACGTGGAGTTGACCATCGTCACGCTGAGATTTGATGCGGACGACCCCCCGGCCTTGCTGGCGGTGCTGTCGAAGTACGTCGTGCTCACCCGAATGCACGCAGGCTGTCGGAACGTCGACCTGTGCGCGTCGGCGACTACTCCGGGTCGATATCTGGTGATCCAGAAGTGGGAGTCGCCCGAAACGCAGCGCCAACACTTCGACTCACCGGTGATGGTCGAGATGGCCCAAGCGTGCCGCGGTCTCCTATCGACGGCGCCCGACATCGACATGTGGGACGGCGCCAGCGCCCACGATCTGGCCTGACACGGCCGATTCGTACGAGCACAATCGCGCACGACGATCTGAGGAGTCGATAGCGTGCGCCTCGCGGCACGTTTTCGCCGCCACAGCCATAGGAGTCATCAATGGCCAATCCCATTCTCACCGAGCAGTCCCTGAAACAGGCCGCTCAACGCAGCACCCCAGTCGATGGTGCCACGGTTTGGAATCCACCGGTCACCGACGGCCCGGTCACGACGTGGCCGGTCCCGGTCACCGATGCGCGGGTGATGACCGTCCGCGGCACCGCCAGCGCCACCGGCGTGCTCTTTGCCCTGCTCCTCGGCATGGCGTTCGTCGGCTGGAACGCCGTCGAGACCGGCTCTGAGACCGGGCCGCAATTCCCCGGACTTGCCTTGGTCGGCATTCTCGTCGGCTTCGGTTGTGTCATCGCGACCCGGTTCAAGCCGACCTGGGCCCGGTTTCTCGCTCCCGTCTACGCCCTTGCCGAGGGTTTCGCCCTTGGCGTGATCTCCCGGTTCTACGAACTGCGCAACGGTGGCATCGTCGTTCAGGCGGCCGGAGCGACGTTGGCAGTGTTCGGGGTGATGCTGTTGATGTACCGCCTCGAGATCATCAAGGTGACCAATCGGTTCCGTCGCATCGTGATGGGGGCGACGATGGGCGTGATGCTGTTCTACGGCGTCTCGCTGATCCTCAACATGTTCGGCAAGGGCGTCCCGTTCCTGCAGAGTTCCTCGGTGTTCGGCATTCTGTTCAGCCTGTTCGTCGCCGGATTGGCTGCGTTCAATCTGGCGCTCGACTTCGACATGATCGAAAAGGGTGTCCAGGCCAAGCTGCCGGCGCACATGGAGTGGTTCTGCGCCCTGGGCCTGCTGGTCACGATCGTGTGGCTCTACCTCGAGATTCTCCGCCTGCTCTCGAAGCTGCGCGACCGCTGATGCTTCGGCGGCAAGAAAATTCTTGCCGCACCGGTCGAAGCGGGGTTGGCCCGTTCGTCAATGTGGCGAACGGGCACCCGCCCGAACCACAGAGAGGTGTTCACGATGCGCTACATGATGTTGATCTACGGAAACTCCACCTATCAGCCCTCGGAAGATGAGATGGGGGCGACGATGGGCGAATACATGGCCTTCACCCAGGGAATCGTCGAGAGCGGCGAGATGGTGGCGGGTGATCCGCTCCACCCGGTGTCGACGGCCACGACGGTGCGGGTACGCGACGGGGTCAAGGCCATCACCGACGGACCGTTCGCCGAGACCACCGAGGTGCTCGGCGGCTACTACATCGTCGACGTCGCCGACCTTGATCGGGCGCTGGAAGTCGCCGCGCAAATCCCCGGCGCTCGGCTCGGTTCGGTCGAGGTGCGAGCGATCATGGACTATTCCGCAGGCTGAGCGATTGCGCTCATTTCGGCCGGTCGAGGTTCTGTGGACGAGATCGAACGAATCCTGCGTGAGAGTGTCGGGCCGGCGCTCGGCACGCTCACCAGGGTTCTGCGCGACTTCGATCTCGCTGAGGAGTCATTGCAAGAGGCCGCAGTGCTGGCCATGCAGCGATGGCCGACGGATGGGAACCCCGACCAACCCGCGGCGTGGCTGGTCACTGCGGCCCGAAGAAAGGCTCTCGACCGGCTCCGCCGCGAGGGCAAACGGCCGCTGAAGCAGCAATCGGCGTGGCGGCGTGACACCGCCCTCGATCCGTCGGGTGACCCCGCGGAGATCTTCGACGATGCTCATGATGTCGTGGTCGATGACGACCAGTTGACGTTGCTGCTGATGTGTTGTCACCCGTCCCTCAACACCGAGGCCCAGATCGCGCTGACCTTGCGATCGGTGGCCGGGCTGTCGACGGGTGAGATTGCTCGGGCGTTTCTGGTCGATGATCCGACGATGGGCCAGCGGCTGGTGCGGGCCAAACGCAAGATCCGAGTGGCCGGGATCCCGTTCTCGCGGCCATCGTCCGCCGATCTGGCGGATCGGCTCGACATCGTCTGCTCGGTGATCTACCTGGTGTTCAACGAGGGATACTCGTCGTCGGGACGCTCGTTGATGCGAATCGACCTGTGTGCCGAGGCCATCCGCCTAGGCGACGTGCTCCACCGCCTGATCCCCGACGATCCGGAAGTCGCCGGTCTGTTGGCGCTGATGATCCTCCACGATGCCCGTCGCCCCGCTCGGCTCACGCCCGATGGCGAGCTGGTACTGATGGAGGATCAGGACCGCTCGTTGTGGGATCACCAGCGAATCGCCGAGGGCGAGCGGATTCTGCACGAGGCGATGAGCCACGGTCTGCCGGGCTCGTACCAGATTCAGGCGGCGATCGCGGCGTTGCACTCCACCGCAGCCCACGCACTCGACACCGACTGGTCGCAGATCGCCTCGCTCTACGGGGTGTTGCGGCAGGTGATCGCCTCGCCTGTCGTCGAGCTCAACCGGGCGGTAGCCGTGGCGATGGCCGATGGGGCCGGCGCCGGACTGACCCTGATCGAAGGGTTGATTGAACGCGGTCAACTTCTCGACTCACACCTGCTGCACTCCGCCCACGCCGACCTGCTGCGGCGGATGGGGCATCAGGCCGCGGCACGCGGCGCGTATGAGCGAGCCCTCGAACTGGTGCGCAGCGAACCCGAGCGGCGATTCCTGCGCGCCCGGCTGGACGGGCTGGCGGGTTAGAGACTGGCCAGGAAGCCGAGCAAGGCCTGGTTGAAGGCGGCGGGAGTCTCCTGTTGGGTCCAATGGCCGGCCCCGGGGATGAGCGTATGGCCGCGGAAATCGGGGAGCAGATTCTGCATCCGTTCCACCCCCATCGGGTCCATCGTCAACACCAGATCTTTCTCGCCGCCGATGAAGTACGAGGGCATCGTCAAGCGATCGGACGAGAGGTCTTTGACGAGCTCGAAGTTGGCATCGAGGTTGCGGTAGTAGCTGATCGGCCCGAAATAACCCGACTGGGTGAAGTCGGATACATACTGATCGAGGTCGTCGGCCGTGAGCCACACTCCTTCGGGCCCACTCAAGGGCATCTCGGGAGCAACGGGCATCATCGTCAGGAAACCGGTGCCCTCCATCGACGGGAGTTCCGTCGGAAGTTCTTCGGGGCGACCCGGCCCCGAAGCGCCCCACAGAATGCCCGATTGGGTGCGCCGCGGATCGCCGCCAAGCTCGGTCTCCGCGGGTCCGACTGGCTGAAAATAGAGGATGTAGAAGAAGCGGTCGGTGTACACCATCTTCATCAACTGCGTCGGCGGGGCGGGCCACGACACGAACGGCACACTGACTCCGACCACTGCCTTGACCCGCTCGGGATGCAGGCGGGCCATGTCCCAGACGATCATCGCCCCCCAGTCGTGTCCGACATAGATCGCCTGGTCGTGGCCAGTTTCGGCGACCAACGCGAGCAGATCGTCGGTCAAATGGGTGATCCCGTACGCCTCGACCTCGGTCGGACACGACGACGGCCCATACCCCCGCTGATACGGCGCCAGCACGTGATAGCCGGCCTCGGCGAGCGGTACCATTTGATGCCGCCACGAGTACGCCCCCTCGGGAAACCCGTGCGAAAGCACGACCACCGGATTGCCCGGCTCCCCCGCTTCGAACACCCGGAGGTCGACCCCGTTGACAGGGGCAATTCGCTGACGAATCGTTGGGTGAAGCACAGTGTGAGTCAGACGGCGATGAAGTTGGCGTCGCCGGCCCAGGGGAAGCGGGCGGCGAGTTCGGGGGTGGCTGTGAAGTCGGTGCCGAGGGCGACCATGGGCTTTTGCATGTTGAACTTGAGCACCTTGAGGGTCAGTTCAACGAGTTGCTCGGGTGAGTAAAGCGAGCGGAGTTGGTCGACCAATTCGGGTGACATCTCGCCCGGTTGAGTCATCAACGAGTCGGTGAATGCCACGGCTGCCCGGTGGATGTCGGTGGTCGGCATCGCCGATGGGTCGAAGGCACATGCCACGGCGTTGTCGTCGATGACCTGATGCCCGGCAACTGCCAGGCGGACGGTCATTCAAGTGTGGCAATCGTGGTGTTTGGCGGCGCGTAGGCGGACCATCTCGGTGGTCGGCAGGTCGATCGAGTCCATCTCGACGACTTCGGCCTGCCAACGCCCGAGGGCGTTGCGCAACTCGGGATTCGTACGAGTGCCCGGGGGGACTCGCAGGCTGCGTTCGATACTCATCGGGCGATCTCCGTGCTTGCGGCTTGCATGTTGACGACTTCTGGAATCAGACGCTCCCAGGCCAGGCACATCCGTTGGCGTTGCTCGACGACCAACAACGCGTTGGCGAAGTTGGCCAGCCCCTCGGCTCCGAGATGCTCGGCGACGGCCGCGGCGGTGGCATCGTTGAGCGAGGCGACATCGGTGACGAACTGGTCGGTGAACGCCAAACATGCCCGCTCGGTCGCGCTGAACTCGGTCGACGACCGCCAGTCGGCCAGGGCGTCGATCTGCTGCGAATCGAGTCCCTGAGGCGGATCGAAATCGGCCCCGAGCAACCCGGCAGTCCGCACCCGACACAACTCCAACAGCGACGGTTCGACGGCGGCAAACGCGGCGGTGTGCGCCGCTTCCAACTCGCCCAGCATCACCGGCTGATCGGCAAGCACCCGCCCGAGAATCGCCGTCGTCGATCGATTGGTGACTTCCACAGACCGAACAGTAGCGGCCTAGTCATCCGACGCTTCGGCCGGGCCCAGCTATTCGCCGGGAATCGCCCAGTCGATCGGGTCGCGGCCCGAGGCGATCAGCGCGGCGTTGGCCTGGCTGAACGGGCGGCTGCCGAGGAAGCCGTTGTGGGCCGACAGGGGAGACGGGTGGGCCGACTCGATGACCGTGTGCCGTGCGGCGTCGATGAGGGCCTTCTTCTTACGGGCATAGGCGCCCCAGAGGATGAACACGACGTGCTCCGGCTTGTCATTGACGGTACGAATCACCTGGTCGGTAAAGGTTTCCCAGCCCTTGTTGGCGTGTGAACCGGCGTTGTGGGCGCGCACCGTCAACACCGCATTGAGCAGCAGCACACCCTGGCGGGCCCAGTGGACCAGCGAGCCATGAGGCGGCCGCTCGATGCCGAGATCAGACGACAGCTCCTTGAAGATGTTGACCAGCGACGGCGGAGGGTCGACTCCCCGGCGGACGCTGAAGCACAGGCCTTCGGCTTGGTTGGGGCCGTGATACGGGTCCTGCCCGAGGATCAGCACCTTGGTATCGGCGTGCGAGGTCAGATGCAGCGCGGCGAACACATCATCGTGGGGAGGGAAGACCGGCCCGCCGGCGCGCTGGGCGCTGAGGAAGGTTTGCAGTTCGCGCCAATACGGCTTGTCGAACTCGTCGCGCAGCAGAGGATTCCAATCGGTCGTCATCAGCGGCGAACCGTAGTGGGACTCAACTGTCGGTCGCGGCAATCGGGCCGAGGTTACCGAGCGCGGCACCCAGCCGTCGGCGCGCGGCAGCCTCAGCGGACTCGTCGGTCACACCGCGATCAGACGGCGAGTTTGGCGGCGATGGCGCCGTCGGAGATGCCGCTCATTTCGCCCCAGGTCAGCCGGTCAGACCCGAAGATCTCGTCGAACGACCCGTCGCCGGCGTCGGTGAAACCGTGACGATTGCGGAAGTTGTAGCGCCACCGTTGCTGGTGGACGGGATAGCCCAGTCGGTGGAAACGGCCAAGGCAGTAGACATCCCAAGCGGCGACCTGGGCGAGTGACAACTCGTCGTCGGCGGGTGCTTCGCCGAAGGTGCCGTCCATGCGGTCGCGGGCCTTGAGCAGCACTCGGGCCAACGAGGTGGCAATTGCCGTCTCGCTCATGTGGCGGGGGCGTTTGGTGTCTTCGAAGGCCCCGCTCTCGGCGTGGACCGTGATCGGCGAGCCCTCGTTGGCGTGGATCCGGGCCAACGGCGTGGTCTCGTCGACGGTGATGACCAGGTCGTGCTCGGTCATGCCCAGTCGTTCGAGCAGTGCCGTGGCGACGTCGGCGATGACCGCCGCGTCGAACATCACGAACGAGAAATGGTCTGGCGTGACACTGACTGTCATACGAATAGCCTGCTCAATCTGTGCTTGTCGCGCCAGCGAATTCCATCGCGGCCTTCTGACGGGCGGCGTCGGCGAACGCCTTGCGCTCGTTGAGGGCCTGCAATGACACCTCGGCGATGTCCTCGACCTCGACGTCGGTGAACCCGGCCAGCTCGCGGAACCGGCGGGCCAGTCCGATCGGCGACTCCTTGGAATCGCTGCGCGTCCCGCCGTAGCTGAACAGCTTGTCGACGACCGACTGGAACTCGAGCGCCTTCTTGCGCCGCTCCGGGTCGTTCTCGGTGACCTTGCGCAGCCAGTCGGAACCCATCTTCACGTGGGTGACCTCGTCGGCCAACATCCAGTCCTCGCAGAACTCGAGATATGGGTCGCCGGCCAGGTTGCCGAAGTCCTTCATCGTCGTGAACACGTCGATCGCCAGGCCTTCGAGCGCCCGGTTGACCCCGGCGAGCCGCAGGATCGGGTCTTGGCTGCAGGCGGCGGCGAACAACACGGTGTTCTCGGCGAACTGGCCGATCTCGGTACCCATCCAGTCGGACAATTTGATCGACATCTCCACGTGGCGGGCTTCGTCCCACGCCTGGCGGGCCATGTCGAGCTTGAGCGCGAACGGCACGGCATCGTCACCAGCTCCGGGCACCCCGACGGCGTCGAAGTCGTGACAGGTACGCCCGGCTCCTTCGAGCGCCTGAACCTCACCGACGAAAATGCCGTGCATCAGGGCCCGGGCCGCGTCGGCGGAATCGCGCCGCTCAGGGGTCAGTCGATTCGACGCCTTCTCCTTGGAAGCCGTGGCCGACGTGTTGCCGAACGTGGTGCGCGGATCGGCCATCCGCTCGCCCATCGTGACCTTGTTGAAACGGTCGTCGCGAGCCAGTTCCTCGACAGGGAAGAACTTCCTCATGACGGCATCCCGATCGACCCGGGGCCGGTGATGCCACCGGCCTCAACCATGATCGCTTCGAGCTTTGCCTGGTGAGTAGCGGCCCTGGCCACTTCCTCGGGGGTCTCGATCAGCGACTGGATGATCATCTCACCGTCACGCCAGTCGTCGAACTCGTCTTGCAAAATGAAGTTCAACGAACGGATCGTCGGGGCGTCGGTGATCTGCGACGTGTTGTTCTTGTGGAACGTGTAAGCGGCGATGAACCGGGGGATGAACACCCGGTAGACGCCGACGAGCTTCTCGATCGTCAGCTCAGCGGCCTCGGGCTCGGTCATCGCCTCGACGAAGCGGACGAGCGCGTCGTTGGCTGGGACGGTGAGGCGGTCGGGGTTCATCTCGCGTAGCTCGGGCAGGCGCTTGTGCCAGAGCTCCGCATGCCAGGCGTGCTTGTAGCAGTGCGTGCCGAGGCGCATCTTCACGTCGAGTTCGGGCACCGTGGCTACCCAGCCGCCGAGCGCTTCGAAGAGCTTCATTTCGGCCCACTTGTAGTTGCCGACCCGGCGGGCCGATTCCTCGACATCGAACGTGCCGGGCAGCTCGCGCCGATCCCACGGGGCAAACGGTGCTCTCGGCTTGTACGGATCGGCCATCTGCGCCCCCAACTCGGGTTGAACGGGAATCACCGGAGGTACCGGCGTAGCCGAATCTAGCGAGCAGACTCCGTAGTGGCTTCAGCGGGATGCTCGATGTTTGACGAAGCTGGTGCCGTCGTGCGCAGAAGGTCGTGCCGTCGTTGCGCATTGGTGCGCTCAGCGCATTGGTGCGCTCAGTGCCGGGCGTTCCACCAGGCGGCATCGGCGCGGCCCAACTCGGTCATCGGTGGGCCGTCGGCGCGGTATTCCATCAACATCGCTCGCCACGGCCCGGAGCAGTCGAGCTTGCCGAGCAGTGAACTGACTCCCCACACGACCCGGTCGAGGATCACGAAGCTGGTCGGCATGTTGAGCTGCTCGATGACGTCGGCGAGCGGACCCTTCACGTCGAGCATCTTGCCGAGGGTCTCGCGGACGAAATCCCTGGTGAACGTGAATGTCTCGTCGAGATAGGGAACGTACGGGGCGCTGACGTACTCGAACACCCGCTCGGCGCTCAGTCCGTGGTGGGGTTGGATGAACCCGAGCTGTTCCATGATCGCGACCAGGCCGGGTAGGTCACGGGCGAGAATCGCGTCGAGCGACGGGGCCAGGCGAGTCCACTCGTCGCCCGTCCACCGTTTGACCAGGCCGAAGTCGAGGAACGTCACCGAGCCGTCGGGGGCGAAGCGGTAGTTCCCCGGGTGGGGGTCGCCGTTGAACGCCCCCAGCCGGTGCACCGACCCTTGGGCGAAGCGCCAGAGCATCTCCCCGGCCCGCTGGCGAGCCGACACCGAAGCCTGGGCGACAAAGTCGGCCCACGACAGACCGTCGACCCATTCGGTGGTCAACACGCGGCCGGTCGAATACTCGGGAATCACCGCCGGGATGCGGATGAACGGGTGCTCGGCATAGTGGTCGACGAACTCCGTCTGGTTGCGAGCCTCGATGCGGTAGTCGAGTTCCTCGCCCATGCGGGCGCGCAGCTCGTCGACGAGCGCCTTGGTGTCGAGCCCCTTGAGGGCGAACGCCCCGAATATGGCATAGAGCGCCTGCACATTGTCGAGGTCGGCCCCGATTGCCTCGCCGACCCCGGGGTACTGCACCTTGACGGCGACGATGCGGCCGTCACGCAGCACGGCGCGGTGGACCTGGCCGACCGACGCCGCAGCAATCGGCGTCGGATTCCAATCGAGGAAGACCTTCTCCGGCCGTCCGCCCAACTCTTGCTCGACGACCGCGGCGGCCAGCGCCGGGGCCATCGGCGGTGCGTCGGCCTGCAACGATGACAGCGCCTGTTGGGCCTCGTCAGGCAGGGTTTCCATGATGAAGCTGACCAACTGGCCGGCCTTCATCATTGCCCCCTTCATCTGGCCGAGTTCGCGGGCGACATCTTCCGACGACTGGATGGCGAAACGCTTGTTCAGCTCGGCCTTGCGGGCCTCGTCACGAGTGGCCGCCACGCGGGTCTTGGCATAGACCCAGCGACCACCGTTGCGAGCGGACAGTCGCCAGATGCGGGTTGTCCGTCGGAGCCGGAGTCGTCGTTGCGGAGAGCCGGCGACGCGGGTGGCGGCGACACCTCCACCAAGCCCGGCCCCCGCGATCAGGACGTATCGGCGCTTCACCCGGGGTCGGGGAGACGACGGATCAGGGGATGATCGGCCAACAGTTCGTCGGACAGGGGCGTACCGGTGACCTCGTCGGTCCAATACTCGCCCGACTGCAGGCGTCCGAGGGCGGCCTCGACATCGGCAAGGTCGCGAGCGATCACTTCAAGGTCGGTCCCAGACACTGCGTCAACAACATCGGCCATTCCTCACAGGCTAGCTCGACCCAGCCGATGGACGTCTGGATCGACGAAGACAACCGGGTGCGGCACATGACGTTCGAACTCGATCTCGACGGCGTCACCCCGGGGGGCCGGGACCATGAAGTACGAAATCCGCTACACCGGTTTCGGTAAGGCGACCGAGATCGTGCTGCCGACCGACGAGGAGTCCGTGGACTTCATGGAGATGCTCGAGAACGCCGAGAACTGACCCGACGGGGCTGGTGGCACCCACCGGTCTCACAACGGCGTAGCCTGCGCGGTGATGGCAGGCGTACGACTGATCGGCATTACCAAGCGCTTCGGCGGCACCACAGCGGTAGACGGGGTGTCGATCGACATCGCGGACCGCGACTTCATGATCCTGCTCGGCCCGTCGGGCTGCGGGAAGTCGACGCTGCTGCGGATGATCGCCGGGCTCGAAGACCCGACCGAGGGGGAGGTGTGGATCGGTGACCGCAAGGTCAACGACATCGAACCCAAGGAACGCGATGTGGCGATGGTCTTCCAGAGCTACGCGCTGTACCCGCACAAGACAGTGCAGGCGAACATCGAGTTTCCCCTCAAGGTCCGCGGTGACGCCAAGAAGACTCGCGAGATGGCCGCCCGCGAGGCTGCCGACATGCTCGGGCTCGGCGAGTACCTTGGCCGCAAGCCGGGCCAACTCTCGGGGGGCAGCGCCAGCGCGTCGCCCTCGCCCGCGCGATCGTGCGCCAGCCGGCCGTGTTCTGCATGGATGAGCCGCTGTCGAACCTCGACGCCAAGCTGCGCGGCGAAACTCGCGCTGAGCTGGTCGGGCTGCATCAGCGGCTCGGTTCGACATTCGTCTACGTGACCCATGATCAGGTCGAGGCGATGACGATGGGCACCCGTATCGCGGTGATGAACCAGGGCGTGCTCCAACAGGTCGGCACCCCCCAGGAGGTGTACGACAAACCGTCGACGACCTTCGTGGCGACCTTCCTGGGGACCCCGCCGATGAACATCTTCCCCGCCGGGTCGTTGGAACCGGGCAAGCACCTGGTCGGGGTTCGCCCGGAGCATCTGGCGATCGACGAGAACGGCCGGCTGGCGGCCCGGGTCGTGCTCGTCGAGCAGCTCGGCCACGAGGTCCACGTGACCTGCACCGTGATCGGTCACAGCGAGACGCGCATCGTCGTGCGCACCGCAGCTGAGGGCACCGCCCCCGCGAGGGTGACGAGATCCACTTGGAAGCGTGGGCGCATCGCCGCCATCACTTCGACCCACAGACCGGGCGGCGAATCTGATGGCCCTCGCACGGCGAACTCGCCGGAAGGAAACGGGCCTCGCCGCCCTGATGCTCGCCCCCTCGCTGGCCGTCCTGGGATTGTTCGTGCTCTACCCGCTGGGCAAAGCGATCTGGCTCGGCCATCAGCGCTGCAACAGTCAGGGCAAGGCCTGCAAGTCGAACGGTTGGGATCAGTACACCGACGTGCTGCGCTCCCCGGAGTTCCACCACACGTTGATCGTCACGGCCAAGTTCGCCCTGCTCACGGTGCCGCTCGGCCTGGTGCTCGGCGTCGGGTTGGCGGTGCTCGCCGACCGGTACCTCAAGGGCATCGGCATCTTTCGGACGATCTTCTCCTCGACCGTGGCGACATCGATCGCCGTTGCCTCGCTGATGTGGTTGTTCCTGCTGCAACCGTCGACCGGGGCGCTGGCCCGGGTTGGTTGGATCACCCGGCTGTTCCCGGTGATCAAGACCGGGCTGCTCAGCGACAAGGGAACGGCGCTGACCGCCGTGGCGATGTCGAGTGTGTGGGCGAATCTCGGTTTCACGTTCATCGTCGTGACGGCCGGCCTGCAGAGCATTCCGCGCGACCTCTACGAAAGCGCCTTCGTCGACGGGGCGGGCGGATGGCGGCGGTTCACCAACGTCACCATTCCGATGCTCGGCCCGACCCTGCTGTTCGCCTCGGTGGTGCTCATCAGCCGGGCATTCCAGGCCTACGGCGAGGTTGACCTGCTGACCGACGGTGGCCCGCAGCCGCAGGGGTCGACGACGACGTTGACCTATCTGATCTACGGCAACGAGTCGACGATCCGCAACAACGACGGCCTGCAGGCGACCACTGCGGTGCTGCTCTTCGTCGTGCTGCTCGTGCTGTCGGCGGTCCAGTTCCGCAGCTTCGACAAGCGGGTGCACTATGCCTCGTAGCGACCGGCCGCGGCGCTTCTCGAAACGGGAGCAAGGCACGATCTCGAACATCGACTCGGCCGGTCGGGGCTGGCGCAAGGTCGGTCGCTACGCGCTGTTGCTGATCGTCACCTTCGTCGTGCTGTTCCCGGTGTACGCGACGGTGCTCGCTGCGCTGAAGCCCGGCAACCAGGTCCTCCAGCACCCCTTCGTTCCCGAGCACTTCACCACCGACGTGTTGCGAACCGCCTGGTCACAGGGCCATCTGGGGCGGTATCTGCTCAACTCGTTCGTGGTTGCGGTGATCGTCACCCTCGCCCAAGTGGTGACTGCGGTGATGTCGGCATACGCCTTTGCCTTCCTGCGGTTCCCGCTCAAGGCGCTGATTTTCGCGGTCTTCCTCGCCACGTTGTTGGTGCCGTTCGAGGTGACCCTGGTGGTCAACCGGCGGACGGTCGACTCGCTCGGCTGGCTGAACAGCTTCCAGGGTCTCGCCGTGCCGTTCTTGGCCACGGCGTTCGGTACGTTCCTGATTCGCCAGACCTTCCTGCAGCTCCCCAAAGACCTGCGCGAAGCGGCCCGGATGGATGGCCTCGGTCACTGGGGGTTTCTGCGGGAGGTCGCGGTGCCGCTGGTGCGCCCGACGATGGGGGCGCTCGCCCTGTTTGCCTTCCTGTCGAGTTGGAACCAGTACCTCTGGCCCCGATTGATCACCACGGAAGAGAACATGAACACGGTGCAGAGCGGGCTCAAACTGCTGGCAACGGCCGATGTCGACAAGCCCAATCTGGTGATGGCGGGCACGCTGATCGCCGCGGTTCCGGTCTTTGCCGTGCTGATGATCTTCCAGCGCCAACTGGTGCGCGGACTGACCGCAGGAGCTGTCAAGGGATGATCAAGCGATTCATGATCGCCGGCACCCTGGCGGTGCTCGTGGCCTGCGGCGATGGCCGGCCGATTCTGCAGGCGGGCAACGACCAGGCCCCGACGATCCCTGCGCCGGCGACGCCACCCCTGGTCACCTTGCCCCCGGTCACGGCCGCACCGGGCGAGACGTTGCCGCCGACCACTCCCGCCCCGACGATCCCGGCCCCGACCACCACGACGACGCCATTGTCGGAGTTGCCGGCCTGCCCCGTCGAGGCGCTCGCCGCGGCATCAGGCCCGGTGGAGCTCACCTTCTGGCACGGGATGAAGGGCAGCGCCGAGGATGCCCTGGTCAAGCTGACCGACGGATACAACGCTTCGCAGACCACTGTGCACGTCACCCTGCAGAATCAGGGGGGCTACGAACAGGCGATCGACAAGTACATTCAGTCGAGCACCGACGGCCGACCCGACATCGTGCAGACGCCCGAGTACGCCGTGCAGCTGATGCGCGACACCAAGTCGTTCGTTCCGATGGGTGCGTGCATGCAAGCCGCCCAGATGGATACCAGCGACTTCCTGGGACGGGCGCTGTCGGCGTACTCCACCGAAGGCGTGCAGTGGTCGATGCCGTTCAACGTCTCGAACCCGGTGCTGTATTACAACCGTAGGGTCTTCGAGGCGGCGGGGCTCGACCCCAACTCGTCGCCGTTGAGCCTGGAGGACCTGCGATCGGTCTCGCAAACCGTCGTGTCGTCGGGGGCCGCGGGTACCGGCATCGGGCTCGACACCGGCTTCGACGGCGGCGGCGGGTGGTACATCGAGCAGTGGTTCTCGAAGCTCGGCGAGTTGTACACCGACAACGGCAACGGCCGCCTGGCCCCGGCCACCAAGGTGTTCATCGACAACCCCAAGGCCGTCGAGTTGATGACCTTCTTGCAGCAGATGATCAACGACGGGCTCGCCTTCAACGTCGGTGACGACCCGAGCGGCCAGGGTGTGTTCCTCAAGATGGCCGACAGCACCTCGCCGTCGGCGATGACGATCGGCACGTCGGCTGCCCTTGGCACGGTGATCTCGGTGCTCGATGGCGGGTTGATCCCCGGGTTGACCGGGGCTGACATCGGCGTCGGGCCGATGCCCGGTCCGGGCGGCGCACCCGGGGTGCTCGTCGGTGGGGCCTCGTTGTGGATCGTCGATGGTCACGGCGACGAGAAAACGGCCGCATCGTGGGATTACACCAACTACCTGGTCAGCGCCCAGTCGCAGTCGAGTTGGGCGGCCGCCACGGGCTACGTGCCCGTTCGGGGCGGGGCGCTCGATCTCGACCCGCTGAAGACGACCTACGCCACCGACCCGCGGTTCAAGGTGGCGTACGACCAGGTCAACGCGCCATCGGACGCCCTGTCGTCAGCGGGGCCGATCACCGGTCCGCTGAAGCAGATCCGTGTCGTGGTTGCCCGGGCCGTGGCCACGATTCTGCAGGGCGGCGACCCACAGACAACCCTCAGCCAGGCCGCGCTCGAAGCCAACGCACTGATCGCCGACTACACCGCCCGCAACAGCTGACCTCGGCATCGGGCCGGCCGCGTCGTCGGGCGACTCCTTGAGTCAGTTGATCCAGGGGTGTTCGCGACGGAAGGAGGCGAGCACGTCGCGGCGCGAGATCGGACCGAGCGTCGCGTTCGAGCGGGGTGACAACAGCGCCGCAGCCTCTCGTTCGACTGCGGTGTCGCAGTGGGCGACCGGTTGCAGGTTGAGCAGCCGGGCCGCGTTGCGGCCGAGAATCTTGGCCTTGCGCTCGGCGTGAGGGCGGGATAACCGAACTGCTCCTGGTACGCCTCGGTGATCTCGAACGATCGGAATATGGCGATCTGGTCCTGCGGCGAGCCGTACCAGATCGAGTCGGTGCCCCACAGGATGTTGTCCTCGCCGACTGCTACGAGCAGCTTGCCGAGGAGGTGGGCGGCCTCGTCGAGGTTGCCCATCACCAGCCGCCACGTCGAGCCCAACTCGGCATAGACGTTGCTGCCGGGGCCGATTTCGGCCTCCTCAAGGCTGCGAATCAGCCGGTCGACTCCCAAGGCACCAGGGTCGTAGCGCCCCTCGGTCACCGCGCCCTCCTTGCCCGAGTGGTAGACGAGGAATGTCAGGTCGGGATGGTTGCGGGCCGCAGGGCCGATGTCGCGGGGAGACGCCGCCTCGCTGCCGCCGGCCAGGCCCTTGTGCACGGCGACGATCGGTGGGCCGATCTCGGCGACCTTGGCCAGGAACGGTTCCCCGATCGCGGTGTCGTCGAGCGCCCAGGCCGAGGGTGCATGCGTGTACACCTTCCACGCCGCCACGTCGTGCGTCGCCCGCAGCTCCTCCATCGCCGCCAGCGCGGCGTCGAGCCGCCCCACATCGGGGGTTGCCTGACCCTGGATCAACACCCGACGATCGCCGCACAGTTCGGCGGCGACCCGTTTGCCGTGCTCCATCGCCTCGATCGTCAACGGGTTGGCGTCACCGACGACCGGGATCGCCGAGAGCACCGCCATCGTGGTGTCGCTCTGTCGGAGTACGAGGTCGGCCCACTGTCCGGCCGAGAAGCAGGCGCGAAAGTCGGCCTCGCCACAGGACGCCTGGGGGAAGCCCTGGCCGAACGCCACGGCATCGGGGTGCAGCTCGTAGTCGAGGAAGTGGTTCTGCACGTCGATGATCAGTTCGTCGGTCCGCAGCGCGGTCGTCGCCGCCTCGGGCTCGGTAATCAGGGCCGCAGCCTCGGTGATCGCTGTCGCGACGGTCGACGAGGACCCGGTTCCCGGCACGGTCAGTCGCCCTCCGGCGGTCGCCGGTGCCCCGGTCGAACCTGCATCTGGCTGCGCGGCCCGGCGGGCCTCATCGGAACAGGCCTGGAGGGCGAGCAATCCTGCGGCCATCGCACCGCTCGACGCGAGGAACCTGCGCCGTGACCAGCCCAGCCGCCGGGCCGCGTCCTCACTGATCCGCCGGGCGCGTCGCATGGCCTCATGCGCTACAGCGCCGAGCGGCGGCGGCACGAACTCCCCATTCGAGCAACGCCCCAGCTTCAGGGGAAGGCCGGGATCAATCTCGTCACCCATCCCCCCATTGTCGCGCCCCGCCAGCCGCCTCTTGTCCATGGAACACCGACGGCGAGTCCACTCGTTCGGGGCGACGCATTGGCCGTACGATTGGTCGATGGCATCGCGACGCAGATTCGTCTTTCCCGAGCCGGGCGAGACCATGGCGACGCTGGCACCCCGTGTGCTGCCCGAACTGTCGGCCGAGGACGGTGCCAAGCAGCTGCTCGCCTGGAACCTGCATCTGGTGATCCGCCGCAGCGGCTTCGGCGCGTCGGCGGAGATGTTGTGCACCGACATCGTCTACCTCGAGCCACCTCCGCAGGCGAGCTGAGGTGACCGCCGCGATCGATGAGCCGATCATCACCTCCACCGCGCTCGGACCGGGCCACGACGGTCGGCCCGAGGTCGTTGTGACCCTGGTCTACGCCAACGATGGGACCGCCCAGCTCTCACTCGATCAGGAGATGGTCGAGCGGGCCATCGCCGGCACCGACATCACCGATCTCGCCCAACTCGTCGGTCGGCCGTGGTCGGTGTTGTTCCCCCCAACGCCCGCTGATCCATCGTCCTTGCCTGCCGATCCAATCTCCGAGGAGACGCCACTATGTTCGACCTGATCATCGAAAACGGCACGATTGTCGACGGCTCGGGCCTGCCGCCCTACCTCGGCGATGTCGGGATCGTCGGCGGACGGCTCGCCGCGGTCGGTCGGCGCCTCGCCGGTGCCGCCGCGACCCGGCGGATCGACGCGACCGGCAAGGTGGTGACCCCGGGGTTCATCGATCCGCATACCCACTACGACGCTCAGGTGCTGTTCGATCCATACGTGTTCCCGGCCATCGAGCACGGCGTCACCACGGTGGTCACGGGCAACTGCTCATTGAGCATGGCGCCGGTGCGGGCCCCGCAGCGCGAGTCGTTCGGGGCAATGTTCCGGCTGATCGAGGAAATGCCGGTGGCCGCCTTCGAGCAAGGCGTCGACTGGCAGTGGGGTGAGGAATTCGGGCCGATGCTTGACGTCATCGCTGCTGACCTCGCCCTCAATGTCGCCCCGCTTGTCGGCCACTCGGTGTTACGAATGTACGTGATGGGTGACGACGCCCGCCGCGCCGCGACTGCCGACGAGGTTGCGGCCATCTGTGACCTGCTGCGCACGTGTCTCCTGGCCGGCGCGGTCGGATTGTCGACGAGCTATATCGACATCGACGACGCGTTCCGTCCGGTGCCATCCCGCTTCGCCCATCACGACGAGCTGCGTGCCCTGTGCCGAGTGCTCGGTGAATACGGCCGAATGCTGCAGGTCGTGCACGAGTTCTTCGATGCCGGGTTGACGGCTTCGCGCGTCGAGATGCTCGGCGACCTGTCGCGCGAGTTCGGCATTCCGACCACGCTGTCGCCCCTGTTCCAGACCGATGCCACGCCGAATGCCGTCGGGATGGTCCTCGACGCGGTGGAGCAGGAGTGGGCCGCCGGTGCCCGGGTCTGGCCGCAGGTGCAAACCCGGCCGATCGACATCTCGTGGACGCTCGACCAGCGTTCGATCATGTTCCTCGGCATCCCCGGCTGGTGGGCGGTCGTTTCGCTGCCGACGCGAGCCGAACGGCTTGGCGCACTCAGCGACCCGGCCAGACGAGAAGCGCTCGTCAGTAGCCTTGACAAGGTCTCGGCCTCGCCGCACAGCTCGATCGATTCGGCGAGATTTGTGATCCGCGAAGTCACCCTCGGCTCGAACGCCAGCCTGGTGGGTCGCACTCGGCGAGATCGCCACGGAGCGCGGCACCACCCCGTCGGAGCTGTTCATCGACCTGTCCGTGGAGGAAGAGCTCGGCACATGGTTCATTCGGGCCAACGCCGGCCATCACAACGTCGAAATCGTGGGCGGGATGCTCGCCCATCCACTGGTCCACATCGGCGCCTCCGACGGCGGGGCCCATGTCGGCTCGTTCGCCACCTACGGCGACACCGGTTTGCTGCTATCGACGTATGTGCGCCAGACCGGGGCGCTGACTCTCGAAGGGGCGATCAAGAAGATCACCCACGACGTCGCCACGATCTGGGGCCTTGCCGATCGGGGGCTGCTACGCGAGGGCTACGCCGCCGACGTGTGCGTGTTCGACTCGGCGACGATCGACCGCGGCCCCGAGGTCGCCTCCGACGACTTCCCCGGGGGCGGCACCCGTTGGATCCGCCGCCAGGTGGGCATGGACGCGGTCATCGTCAACGGCACCGTCACCTGGACGGCCGCCGATGGCTACTCGCCAACCGCCCGCGCCGGCGTCATCGCTACCCGTTGAACGTGGCGGCCCGTCAGGCCGTCAGGACGAGGGCACCCAGCCCCGCGGGCTGATCAGGGGGAGGTCGGTGTAGGTGACGATGCCAGGGGCGGCGTCGCAGGTGTGTGGGATGGCGTTGATCGCCGGCATCGCGGTCATGATCATGCCGAGCACCATGTAGTCCGAGAAGCTTCGAGCGACGAAGTCCTTCGGTGGGAAGACCTCCATCTTCGTGCGCACACAGGGCAGGCCTTCGATCTCGACGACATAGCCGTGCTCGACCTTCCAGTCGGGTTCGAGCGTGCGGCCCTTGCGCCACCGCACGGCCAGATCAATGACGGTCCGCCCCTGGTAGATGCCCTTCCACGAGGCCGAGATGCCGGCGACGCAACCCGCGGCGATCGTCCAGGAGTCCATCACCACGTCGTGGGTCGTGTGGGCGTACGTGGCTTCAAGAACGACGTCGTCGAGCTCCAGCCCCAACGCGTCGGCCATCAGGTAGACCGCGTCGGCAAAGACGGCCGTGCCGTGGGCGGTCATCGCGGGCAGCTCGGGATCGTCGATCCGGCGGCCGAAACCGACCTGCAGCTCGGTCTCGGGCGAGTCGTAGCCGGTCGAGTCGACCGACTCGAGGACCCGTACGGAGTCGATGCGCTCGCAGACGTTGCCCGAGACGATGGCCAGCAGGTTGGCCATCCCCGGGTTCATCCCGGTCCCGAAAATCGACGATCCGCCGCGCTGCAGGCGTCCGCGACCCGTTGCCGATCGGCGCCGAGAGAATGCCCGGTGATGAACGCGGCGGTCGTGACGACGTTGATTCCCGCCTCCAAGATTCGCACCAAGTCGTCGGTCTTGTTCCATTTCGGGTTGTACACGACGCAGTCGGGCCGCAACGCCAGCAGCGCGTCGACGTCATCGGTCGCCGTTACGCCCACCGGACTGATGCCGCACAGCACACCGACGTCAACCCCGACCTTGTCGGAACCCCACGCGTAGCAACCAACCAGTTCGAGTTCGGGGTTGGACATGATCGCCCGAACCGATCGGCGGCCGACATTCCCGGTGGTCCACTGCACAACGCGGCGTCGAGGTCGAGACATGGGCCTATCCAAGCAGGTCATCGCGTTGTCGTGCGGTTCGGGCTGGCGCGGGTAGCGTTTCGGCCCTATGCCGTATGCCTTCCCCAACTTCGATGGTTCTTCGCCCAAGACCCAGACGTTCAACTCCGAGCCCGAGATGGGGATCGATCCGTCGAAGCGGTACACCGCCACGATGGAGACCAACCACGGCACGATGGTGATCGCCCTCGACCCGATCAAGGCCCCTAAGACCGTCAACAACTTCGTGTTCCTGGCGCTCTACCACTACTACGAGGGCGTGATCTGCCACCGGATCATCAAGAACTTCGTCATCCAGGGCGGCGACCCGACCGGTACCGGCCGCGGTGGCCCGGGGTACAAGTTTGCCGACGAACTACCCAAGGCCGGGCAGTACGAGATTGGTTCGTTCGCCATGGCCAACGCCGGCCCGAACACCAACGGCTCGCAGTTTTTCATCATCTCCGGTCCCGACGGGGCCCGCCTGCCACCCGCGTACGCCCTGTTCGGCAAGGTCATCAAGGGTCTCGACATCGTCGCCCAGATCCAGAGCGTGCCGACCGGCGGTGGCGACAAGCCCCGCGAAGACGTCGTGATCAACTCGGTCACGATCACCGTTTCCGACGACTGAGCGGTTCTGAACCAACGTGAGTGAGGCGGTGGGCCGTCCCACCGCCATCCTCGCCGGTGACTACAGTCCCTGTCGTTGAGGGGGTTGGCATGACCACGTACACCGACGGCACGACATACACCGAGGGGCTCGGCCGCATCGTTCACGATGCCGACAGCCACGTGATGGAGCTGCCCGAATGGCTCACCGCGTTCGCCGATGCACGCACCCGTGAGGTGCTCCGTCCGTTGCATCTCGGCGCCGCGGGGGCATTGGCCGACCAGGCGGTACGCGAGGCAGCGTCCCGCCAAGCCCAGCCGCCGGTGGTCGCGACTCTCGATGCGGTGCTCAAACCGAAGGGCTGGTCGGCGCTGGGGGCGTTCGACGGAGATGAGCGGTCGCGGGTGCTCGACGTCCTCGGTGTTGCCTCCCAGCTGGTGTTCTCCACATTCGCCGGGTCGCAGTATCTGGGCCACGACCCTGCACTGCTCGACGGCGGAACCCGCGCCCACAACCGGGCGATGGTCGCCTTCTGCTCATCGGATCCGCGCCTGTTGCCGGTCGGATTCGTTGTCTGGTGCGAGCCGGAGCGGATGATCGCCTCGCTTCGTCACACGCTCGACGAAGGCTGCGCGGCGATCCACCTGCCCTCTGACCCCGACCACCGCGGGCTCGCCCCCACCCACCCGGACTACGACCCGCTGTGGGCCGAACTCGAGGCCCGTAACGTACCGTTTGTGCTCCATGTCGGGGCCGGGGGGCAACCGACGCCGCGGGCGTTCCACAACAACGCCCGCCCGGTGACCGACTTCATCGGCGGCGGCGAAAACATCCGAGCCAAGGACTACGTCGGCATCAGCCATCGCCCCGAACAGTTCTTGGCCGCGTTGATCCTCGACGGGATCTTCGAACGATTCCCCCGGCTGATGGGCGGGTGCATCGAGCAGGGGGCGGTGTGGGTGCCGGGGTGGATGCGCAAGATGGAGCTGATCCCGAGCAACTTCCGCAAGACCGAGCCGTCGATCGGCGCGCTGTCGTTGACCCCGACCGAGTATGTCCATCGCAACCTGCGGTTCACCCCGTTTCCTGGCGAGCCGGTCGGCTGGATGATCGAGCAGGGCGGTGCCGATCTGTACCTCTTCTCGACCGACTACCCGCATCCCGAGGGCACCAAAGACCCGATCGGCCGCTTCGAGGCGACGATGGCGGGAGTCTCCGAAGCCCAGCGCGATGCGTTCTACACCGACAACTTCGCCGCCCTCTACCACGGCACAGTGCCGGTCGTCGGCAGAGGGACCGACTGAATCTCAGGCGGAGGCGGCCGGCCGAGAGAGCGATGGGATGAGCTGGCGGAGGGCGACAAGGATCACGCCGGTGGTCAGCGCCAGCGACGCCCCGACGATCGACATCGCCGAATAGCTGGTTGCGCTCAGCCCGAACCCGGCGAACAAGGCGGCGACGGCCGAGGTGAGGAATGTCGACGAATCGGCGATCCCCTGGATCCGGGGGCGCTCGGCCTGCGACACGGCGTCGGTGACGAGCGTCGAGGCTGCGACGAAGTTGGCGTTCCAACCGAGCCCGAGCAGCAACAAGGCGGCGATCATCGAGCCGTGACTTTCGGGGGTGGCGAGCGCGGCATAGAGCCCGGCGGCGGCCATCAGGGTGTGACCGCCGATGATCACCGGGAGCCGACCGAGCTTGTCGACCAGCCATCCGCTGATCGGGGCGGGGCCGTACATGCCGAGCACGTGGCCCGAGATGACCGTGCCGACACCACCGAGGGTGTAGCCGTGGCCTTTCAGATGGACCGAGGTGATCGACATGATCCCGACCATCACGACCTGCCCGATGACGAGTGAGCCGATGGCCAGGCGGACGGCCGGGCGAGCCAGGCACTCCTTCACATCGACGATCGCCGTCGGGGTGCCAACGGCGACCGGGCGCAGCTGGCGGGAGATCTCCGTCGGGTCGGGTCGCAGCACGAAATGACAGACCAGTGCGGCGAGCACGAACACCAGGCCGCCCATCAGGAATGGCCCGCCGTA
Source organism: uncultured Actinomycetes bacterium (assembly GCA_963847945.1). Lineage (GTDB taxonomy): Bacteria > Actinomycetota > Acidimicrobiia > Acidimicrobiales > Ilumatobacteraceae > JANMJD01. Next base: position 90,234 of record CAWKBX010000010.1, on the reverse strand, counting down.
CTCGGGAAATCCCCAGCGTTTGAACACGTCACCCGCCGGCCCCGACAACTTCGGCCCGAACACCACCCCAACGGTGGTCGACCAGACGACAATGCCGACCGCCCGCGCTCGGCGAACATCGGGAACGGCGTCGGCGGCGGCGAACCGGGCCTGTTGATTGGCCGTGTTGGCGACGCCGAAGAGCACGAGCCCAACCAGGGCGAGGGTGAGCGACTCGGCGCGAGCGGCGTAAGCGATGGCGATGCCACCGACGAGGCCAATGGCGTAACCGACCGTCAGGGCAATGCGGCGGCCCGATCGGGCGATCAAGCGCGAGAGCTGCCACGCCCCGAGGGCGGTGCCGATCTGCATCGAGGCATTGCCGACGCCGATCCAGGTCCGCGAGCCGAGCAGGTCTTCCATCAGGAGCGCGGCGACCGTCAGCCCGATCAGCTGCCCGAGGCCGCCAAGCATGGCCGAGGCCATCAACCCGCCAAGTATCCGCCGCGAGGCGGGGTGTCCGGTGGGGAGCATGGCGGGTTCGGGGATCGACCCGCTGACAATGTTCACGGTGGCGACCCTATAGCGTGCGTCGATCGTGGGGCCCCGTCGATTTGCCGCCGAGAACTTGTCTGCCGGGGCGGCGCGCCGCTTGGCCCTCGGAGCCCAAGGGTTCGGCGAGCGCCGCCCGACCGGCAATATCGACCGACGCCACCTGCGCCGCGTCCTCGACTGCGTCGGCGTGATCCAGATCGACTCGGTCAACGTGATGGTCCGCAGCCAGGAGATGCCGTTGTTCGCCCGGCTCGGCCCGCACCCCCGCGACCTGATTCCCAAGGCAACCGCGGCGGGTGACCTGTTCGAGTATTGGGGCCACGAGGCGAGCCACATCCCGACGTCGGACCACACGCTGTATCGCTGGAAAATGGCCCGCGGCGAGGAGCTGGCCTGGCGCCATGTCGCGGAGCTGGATCACGCGCAGCCCCGGGCTACTCGACGAGATCGAACAGCGCGTCCGACTCGACGGACCGGTGGTCGCCGGGGATGTGTCGCGGCGGGTTGGGGCCAAGGGAACCTGGTGGGACTGGGACGATGGCAAAATCGCCTTGGAGCACCTGTTCTGGTGTGGACGGTTGACGGCGAGGCGGCGGATGTCGGACTTCGCTCGGGTCTACGACCTGCCCGAGCGGGTGATTCCACCGGCGCATCTGAACGTACCCACACCGACCGAGGCCGACGCTCGCAAGGCGCTGTTACTGCAGGCCAACCGGGCGATGGGGGTGGCGACGGCGCGTGACATGGCGGTCTACCACCGCCAGAAACCCAAGGACACCAAGGTGCTGATCGCCGAACTCGTCGAGGCCGAGGCGTTGATTCCGGTCGCCGTCGAGGGGTGGGGCGAGCCCGCCTATCTCGATCCGGCGGCGAAGATCCCCCGCTCGATCAACGCGGCGAGTTTCCTGTCGCCGTTTGATTCGGTGTGCTGGGAACGAGACCGCCTGGAGCGGGTGTTCGGTTTTCACTACCGCATCGAGCTGTACACCCCGCAGCCCAAACGGGAGTACGGCTACTACGTCTTGCCGTTTCTGATGGGCGATCGTTTCGTCGGACGGGCCGATCTGAAAGCCGATCGTCAGGCCGGAGTCCTGCTCGTGCAAGGGGTCTACGGCGAGGCCGACATCGCCCCCGCTGGTCGGGGCGCGATCGCCGAGGCGATGGCCGGCGAACTGGCCGCGATGGCCGCGTGGCTGCAGCTCGAACGGGTCGGCGTGACCGGCCGGGGCGACCTCGCCGGGGCGTTGCAGACGGCACTGGACGGCTGAACGCAGCCCGGTAGCGTGGGGGCGGTGAAGCCGCTCATCGCCGTCGCCGGTCGCATCGGAGCACCCGGCAAGGTGTCGCGCAGCCCGGTTGCCTTCGCCGCCCGTCCCTACCTCGACGCGGTGATGCGCGCCGGTGGCGAGCCGGTGGTGTTGGCGCCACGCGACCACGACCACCATTCGGCGCTCGGCCTGCTGCGCCGATTCGACGGCCTGGTGTTGATGGGCGGGTCCGATGTCGACCCCGACTTGTACGGGCAGGCGTCGCACCCGACGACGTATGGGGTGAACCGGGAGAACGACGAGATCGAGATGGCGTTGGCCCGGGCCGCGGTGGAATTGGAGCTGCCGACCCTGGCGATCTGCCGGGGCATGCAAGTGGCCACGGTGGCCTTCGGAGGGACGTTGCATCAGCACCTCGGCGACCTGCCCGACATCATCGAGCATGGCCCGGCCGGGTTTCCCACGCCACCCGACGGCATCGTCCACGAAATCGTCGTCGAGCCCGGTTGTCGACTCGCCAAAGCCCTCGGCACCGAACGATTCGACGGGGCTTCGTACCACCATCAGGCTGTCGAACGGATGGGTGACGGGTTCCGCGTCGTCGGTTCGGCGTCGGACGGGGTGATCGAGGCGATCGAGCATGAGATCGGCTGGTTCGTCGGGGTGCAGTGGCATCCGGAAGACACCGCCGCCGACGATCCGGTCCAACAGCAGTTATACAACTCCTTCGTCGAGCAATCGACGGCATAGCTCGGTCGTCGGTCAATCCGCCGCCCGTCCCGAGGGGTACGCTCACCCGGCATGGCCGACAACGCGCCCGACGCGAAGGATGACGACGACGGGGCCTATTCGGGGCTCCCGCGCTGGGTGCCGCGGGCCATTTTGATTTTCTGGGTCGGTTACATCGGCAGCCTGGTATTCCGTTGGGCCTTCTCCCGGCTGGCCAGCCTGTTGTTGCTGTTGCTCGTCTCGCTGTTTCTCTCGTTTGCGATCGAACCGGGCGTCAATCGGCTCGCCGAGCGCGGCTGGCGGCGCGGCCGGGCCACGTCGCTGATCATCGTCGTGGCGCTGATGGTCATGGGACTGTTCCTCGGGGCGATCGGCACGCTCGTGGGGGGCCAGATCGCCGACTTGCTGCAGAACACCGAGCAGTACGTCCAGCGGATCGTCACCTTCCTCAACGACAACTTCTCGACGAAAATCAACCCGAACGCGGTGATCGCCGACATCAAGGCCCCGAACGGCGGGTTCCAACGGTTCATCGATTCTCGAGCGCGATGATGCCTTGCGGCTGTCGGCCACGGCGGTCGGCGGGCTGTTCCAGACGTTCTCGGCGCTGCTGTTTACGTTCTACCTGGTGGCTGATGGTCCCAAACTGCGGCGTTTGATTTGCAGTCGGCTGCAGCCGAACCGCCAGGTGACGGTGCTCAAAACGTGGGAGCTGGCGATCGAGAAGACGGGTGGGTACCTGTATTCGCGGGCGTTGCTCGCCGGGCTGTCGTCGCTGTTCCACTGGATTGCGTTCACTGCGCTGGGGGTGCCCGCGCCTGTGGCCCTCGCCCTGTGGGTGGGCATCATGTCGCAGTTCATTCCCGTCGTCGGCACGTACATCGCCGGGGTGCTGCCGGTGGTCATCACCCTCGTCAACCCCGGTAGCAGCCCGCTGCGAGCGTTGCTGGCCTTCGGGATCATCCTGGTGTACCAGCAGATCGAGAATTACTTCTTCGCCCCCAAGATCACGGCTCGCACCTTGGAGCTTCACCCGGCGGTGGCCTTCGGCTCCGCGTTGGCCGGAGGCGCGTTGCTCGGGCCGATCGGGGCAATCCTGGCGCTGCCTGCCTCGGCGATGGCCCAGGCAATCGTCGGCGAGATGGGTGGGCGGCACCGCGTCGTCAACAGCCCGCTGACGTCGGTGGAACCCCGTCGTCGAACTCGTCGCGTGCGGCGCAAGGAGCGAACAAGTGAGTGAAACTCCGGGCCATGAGTTGATCGCGGTGACGACGCGCAACGGCCTCGACGAGTCGTACCACTACGGATCGGTGGTCGTCCTCGGCCCGGCGGGAGAGGTGGAATTCAGCGTCGGCAATCCCGACATCGAGATCTATGGCCGCTCGTCGAACAAGCCGATACAGGCCGTCGCCATGGTGCGAGCGGGTCTCGACGTGCCCTCGGAGCTGCTCGCGCTCGTCTGCGCCAGCCATTCGGGGACCCCGCATCATCTCGATGGCGTTCAGGCGTTGTTGGCGATTGGCGGGTTCGATCCCTCGGCGCTAGCGAACATCGCTGACTATCCGCTCGACGATGCCGCGGCGCGAGACGTCGTGCGGGCCGGTGGACCGAAGACCGCGTTGCAGATGAACTGTTCGGGTAAGCACGCCGGGATGTTGGTGACCTGCCGTTACAACCATTGGGTGCACGACGCTGACTACCTGTCGCCCGAGCACCCACTGCAGCAGCGGATCACCGACACGATCGACGAACTCGCCGAGGCCGACCACACCCACATCGGCATCGATGGATGCGGTGCTCCCGCTCACGTGTTGGCGTTGTCGGGTCTAGCCCGCGCCTTTCGCACGATCGCCCTCGGCAGGTCGGCTGCGGAACGGGCGGTGTTCGGGGCGATGACGACGCATCCATTCAACGTTGGCGGCCCGGATCGCGACGTGACGGCGCTGATGGAGTCGATCCCCGGGGTAATGGCTAAGGATGGGGCGGAAGGGGTCTACGTCGCCGCTCTGCCCGACGGTCGGGCGGTCGCGTTGAAGGTCGCCGACGGCGGTGACCGGGCTCGTCCCCCTGTGATGGCCGCCGCGTTGGCCGGGCTCGGCGTCGACGTGCTGCCCGCCCGATCGGCGTGGTCGGTGCCGATCAAGGGACACGGGCAGCCGGTCGGGATCGTCCGACCGTCGCGCCCGCTTGCGGTGTGGTCGGGGATGGCCTGGTGATCCCGTTTGTTCCCCCGATCGAGCCGGAGTACGGGATCGTGGAGCGGGTGTCGCCGCTGATCCGGCGGGTGGTGGCCGAGAACCCGTCGAAGTACACATACCGCGGGACCGGGACGTACATCATCGGCCGCGGTGAGGTCGCCGTGATCGACCCGGGACCAATGCTCGACTCGCATCGAGCGGCGCTGACCAGGGCGCTGGAGGGTTCGAAGGTGACGGCGATTCTGGTCACCCATTGCCACGCCGACCACTCACTTCTTGCCGCGTGGTTGCGGTCGGTGACTGGCGCGCTGACGTACGCCTTCGGCCCCCACGGCGAGGTCGATGACCCGGACGAGGAGCCTCCGGACGATCTGCCAGCTCCGGATGATCTGCCAGCTGACCCCGAGGCGACCCGGGAGTCGGTGGATACGGCCTTTGCCCCCGACGTCGTCCTTGCCGACGGCGCACTTGTCCATGGCTCAGGTTGGACTGTCGAGGCCGTGCACACCCCGGGACACACGTCGAATCACCTGTGTTTCGCGCTGGCCGAGGAGCGGGCGCTGTTCACCGGCGACCACGTGATGGGCTGGAGCACCACCGTGGTCTCACCGCCTGATGGCGACATGCGGGCGTACTGTGCGTCGTTGCGTAAACTCCAGGATCGCGAGGCTGACCAGGTCTATTACCCGACCCACGGCGGACCGATCACCCAGCCTCGACCGTTTGTCGACGCCTACCTGGCGCACCGACTGGAGCGCGAGGCTCAGGTACTGGGGCTTGTCCGCAACGGCGTCGGTGAGGTTCGCGACATCGTTGCGATCCTCTATGCCGAGGTGCGCGAGGAGCTCCACCGCGCCGCGGGTCGCAGCGTCTACTCCCACTTACGCAAGCTGGTCGACGACGGTTTCGTCGTGATCGATGGCGGAGGAGCACCCAGGCTTCGAGCCATCTTCCGACCTGTGTGACCATCGCCCGTATCGAACGATTGAGGCAAGCCGCGGATCGCAGTCGGTAAAACGGTCGCCGACCGCCTACGATGTCGCCCGCTGGGCTGCTAGCTCAATGGTAGAGCATCGGACTTTTAATCCGCTGGTTCTGGGTTCGAGCCCCAGGCGGCCCACCAGCTAGATGGCACTTTTCTCTCAACACGTCAACATCCTATCTCCAGTAAATCCCCCGAATCCAGTATTCTCTTGCACATGAGAGGATCGAAGCGCGAACTGAAGCCGGGAGTTTGGGAGCTGCGGGTCTATTGCGGTCGTGACGCGATGACCGGCAAGGACGTGCGAATCAGCCGCACGTTCCACGGCGGCAAACGCCAAGCCGAACGGGCGATAGCGGCACTCGTGCTGGAGCACGAGAACCGCAACGTGGGCGACAACAAGGCCGGAGTCTCTGGTCAGCGGGTCACCGTCGAGCAGTTGATCGAGGCGCACCTGGCCCGCAAGGAGTACTCGCCGACGACCCTCAACGACTACGCCTCGGTGGTCCGTACGCACATTGCGCCGACCATCGGACCGAAGTCGATCCGTGAGGTCACGCCGGCGTTGCTCGACAAGCTGTACGCCCACATCCGCGAGCAGAACGATCTCAAGCCGGCGACGGTGCGCAAGGTGCATTCGCTGCTGAGCGGGGCGTTCCGCACTGCCGAGAAGTGGGGTTGGATCGAACGCAACCCCGCGAGCCGGGCGACGCCACCGACGGTCCGCAAGCCCGAGCTGATCCTGCCGACCTCTGATGGCCTCGCCCGGGCGTTGGCCGATGCCGACGAGCGAGATCCCGAGTTCTCGATGTTCATCCGCCTGGCCGCGGCGACGGGGGCACGGCGGGGTGAGCTGTGCGCGTTGCGGTGGTCGGTGGTCGACCTCGACGCGGCGACCGTTCGGATCGAGGCGTCGGCGTACGGAAAGGTCGGCGGAGGGGGTGGGCTCAAGGGGACCAAGAACTACGCCAAGCGTGACGTCTCGATCGACCCGGCCACCGTCGAGGCGCTGCAGGATCATCGGGCGACGTTGGAGGACCGTGCGACCGTGGTCGGGACGGTGTTGGTCGACGACGCCTTCGTGTTCACGGACTCGGGGGACGGGTCGATCCCTTGGCTGCCCGATCGGGCGTCGCACGCTTGGGAGCGCACCCGCAAGCGGGTCGGGATGGATGGCGTGCGGCTTCACGATCTACGGCACTTCCAGGCGACGATGCTGCTGAACGCCGGTATCGCCGTGAGTAACGTCAGCAAGCGCATCGGCCACCGTGACGCGGCGACGACGCTCAACGTCTACTCCCAGTTCCTCGAAGAGACCGACCGCCGCTCCGCCGACGTGATGGGCGACCTGCTGCCCGCCAGCCGCCGTGTCACCACCCGCTCGCCTGCGCCGCCGTCGACATCCTCCGTGCCTCCGCAGGACTCGCCGACGTAACCCGCCGCCGACGTTGCCGCGGCGGTGCCTGCGGAGCGGTCGCCTCGCCCGCCGTCGGATCGTCGAGCCATCGCTCAATCTGCCGCCGCGGCAACCGCATCTCCTCTCCGATCCGAATCGGCGTGACCGGCAGCCGTCCCGAGTTCAGCATCCGATACACCGTCGCCACGCTCACGCCGAGGTAGACGCCGGTCTGACGGATCGTCAGCAGCTGTCCGCCGTCGACGGTGGGTTCATGCAGTGCCTCGTTCATCGTCATGCCCATGACTACGACCGTCACAACCCGATTGCGCAGCGCCGATCAGCCTGGAGTAGACGGTTCGCTGGGGAACCTCAGGGAACGTTTCGGTACCGGGCGGGTGATTGGCGAGGGCCTGCGTCAGAACCGCTCCCTACGGAAACGCACGCAAGACATACTTCGGTCGCGACCTTCGGGCGAAGGCACCTACGGCGACCTGAACCTCAAGCACCGCTACGACGCCGGATTGGTGCTCACGGCGGATCGCGTCTTGGACGAGACCCTCGGCCAGGCGACCGCGAATCTCGGGACCCTCCTCACTGACGAGATGGAAGGTGCCGTCATGGCTGTCGACAGCTGCCAGCAGCCCTGTCACAGTCACCTCCTCCAACGATGGTTTCACGGCCTTGAGAATCTCACTCAGGGCAGCTGCCTGCGTTGGCCGGATCGAAAGCGGGCGGTCCGCTGGGTGAACCGTGCCGCGCCATGCGAACCGCGTCGATTCTCCCGCGATCGCCATCCAATCAGCGAGTTCGGTCATGGCCTTCACTGCTCCGGCGTTCAGTCCCGCTGCTGCATCCAAGACCGCAGACTCCACCTCATCAGCGGTGGAGGCGGCGAGAACGTCAAGCACTCGACCTACAGCTCTTTCGAACAAAGTTGCTCTAAGGACCTCGAGTTGCTCCGAAGCATCAGGACCAAGAATCACAATGCCGGCCGAGCCGTCGAACATGTGCCGCACGTGTGCTGCCGTGAGTTGCTTCTCATGCTCGCCGAACGAGTTGCCCAGTTCACGGACATCGTCGGCTCCGACGGAGCGAATTGCCGTTTGTAACGGGTCCAAGAACGTGACGAGTCTGTCGGCGGATATGGCATGGTCAGCGACGCCCAGGCCGTCGAGGGCTACCTGAAGCCCACCTTCGTTTGCCAGCGCCAGTTCATCCGTCAGTGCGGCTAGGCGCCGGCGGTGTTGCTCGAGCACAAGGGTTTGAATCCAGTCGCGATCGGATCGCGACTCAAGGTCGGCGACCACGGCAGTGGCGTCGTCGAGGGCTTCTCGAATCTGGCTTCCACTTCTCAACCTCATAGCACCACTACCCATCCAGCGTCGCTTAGCTCACCAGCGTCGTCGACTCGGTTGCGGCTACATCGCCGCCTGGTCTTCTCGAACAAGTGTTCGTCATACATCATCTCAACTTCAACGACACAATGAAAGACCTGTCTCGTCGCATCGGGGGAGGTGAGGAGACCGAGCAGCGATTGGGCGCTCGATCGCAGACCTACTTGGGCGGCCGGCGGGAGTAGTGCGACAGCATCCACTTCGGTGACGTCGGCCGCATCGGTGATGAACTTCCCGCGAAGCCACCATGTCACGAGCGGTACCTGACTCTCGCTGACAACTTCGTCGACCAGTTCGCGCAGCGAGCAAAACCCACGCCATGATCGCTCCCGATCGCCGCCGGCACCGAATCTCATGCCGATTTCATCCGGGTAGGCACTGTACGGCTCGCCGTCGAGAGCGACAGGGAGGAGACCATCGCTGGTGGACGCGGGCAACACCTGTTCAGTCTCGCGTGCACCAGGACGCTCAGTTCCCAGCGGGCGCCGCCAGCGTTCGTCCGGGCGGGGTGGGTGTTGACAATCAGATCAACTGCGGTGCGCAACCTGGTCATTCCGTGGACTACACGTATGTCGAGTTCATGGCGCAGCCGTCACCTGCTCGGTCGTCAGCGTCCAGTCGTCATTCGTACGGGCCGAGGAAGCGTTCGCCGTTGAAGTGGATGAGGTGGCTGGGGTTGTCGGCGATCCATACTTCGGTTTCCCAGGCGATGTCGCGGCCGTAGGCGAGGAACGTTGCCATCGACGGGAAGGCGGTGACATAGACGATCCCGAGCGACTCGGAGTGGAACAACTGGGCGAGGTCGGCACGTCGAAGCGGCCCGATTGGGCCGTGGGTGGTGACGGCTTCGATGAGCACGAGCCATCTTCGGTCGGGCAGCAGGACGATGGCGTCGGGCATCTTGCCGTGTTCGTGGATCTCGATTCCGTGGTCGACCAGCACAGCCCGATGGTCGACGGGTTCGCCATGGCCCGCATCGCCGACGTACAAGACGTGTCCGCCGGGTGTGAACCTGGGGCAGAACTCTTCGATGATCTGGGCGATGAGGACGTTCTGGCCGCCTGGGCTCAGGCCGATCTCGGATCCGTCGGGCAACGTGACGGCGATGAGCGCCATCGAGCGTTCGGCTGCCCAGGTGTCGCGTAGCGACGGCACCAGGTCGTGCCAACTGGCGACCGCCTGCTCCCAGGCATCGGTTCCGAAGGTGCGCAGCACCGCGAGGAGTTCGGCAGGGACCTGGTAGCAGTACTTCGGGCTGTTCGTCGGCCGCAGCGGCTGGTCGGGGTTGGCGACGGCGAGACCTGCGGCGACGAACTGATGCATCGTGAACCGTCGGAACGTCTCGCGGGTGTTCGGCGCGTACGGCTGATCCAGGTAGTGGTCAGCGGCGAACTGCATCAGCGGAGTGATCCCTATCAACGGGTTCGCCGCCTCGGACCACGGGGTTGCCGGATCGAGGTTCAGCAGGCCGAGCAGCGTGAGCGCGGCACGGTCGTTGGTTTGTTCCTTCGGTAATCCGAGAAGCTGGAGAACTTCGCGCGCTTCCTGAATTCGGTCACCCATCGGTTGGCGTAGCGGAGATGCCGCTCACGTGCTGAGCGACGAGAGTATCGATCTTCTCCTGCGACAGAACTGAGGTGCCGGCGGCTTCGCCGAGCGCGCGGAGTTCCGTTTCGGAGGGGTAGCGCATGTTACGCAGGTCGGTGGCGTTCACTTGGGTGTGACCGGAGAACTGGCGGAACGCGATGTCGACGGGGGTCGAGTTGAGCCAGACCGTGAGGCCGGTGGCGAGTTGCTCGTCGATCCCGCGGTTCGCCGAGTGGATGACGTTCAGGTGGTTCTCGAACGCCCACGCGTCACCGGGAAGGTCCCCGGTGCGTACGAGTGACGCGACGACGCGGCGGCGTTCCTCTTTGGCGCTGAACCGCTTGACGAGCACGTAGCAACCGGCCGGGAGCAGCAGGCTCTCGGTCTCGGCGCACCGCACGAGTGCGTTCGGCTTTTTAGTCGCTTTCGGCCACGTCACGCCGGCCTCGGCAAGATGCGTCGGGTAGACGAGCGGCACCGTGCCAGCCCCGGGATCCGCGCGCAAGAAGTCCTTCGAACGGAAGTCGACAACCCGGCCTGTCGACACGGTCACCCCGAGCGAGCCGACCGTTGCCGGCAACGCCGCAACATCGGACGCAACCGACGCTGATGCGTCGTCGGGAGTGAGGTGGATGAACTGTTCCGGATCGTTCGGGTTGACAACATCGACATAGGGGACGACCCGGCCGACGATGTCGGTGGAGCTTGGCGATGGTGTCGAGGTGACGTGAACCTGGCGGCGGTCGTCGGATCGTTCGACCATGAACACCACGTTCTCTTGCAGCACGTCGGCGTCGGCGAAGGCCACGTCGCGGGAGTCGTAGACATGGATTCGGCGAAGCGACACCCACGACAGAAGGTCTCGACGGAATGACCGGAAGTACGGACCGTTCGTGAATGATCGTGGGGTGATCGCCACGAGTTGGCCGCCGGGTTGGAGCAGTCGTGCCCCGAGCGCCAGAAACGCGGCGTACAGGTTCGGGGCGTCCGCTCCGACCCAGCGGAGAAGATTCCGGTCGTGGGAATCGCTGGCGAGCTTGCGGTACGGCGGGTTCATCACGACATGAGTGAACGATGGCGCGTCGGCAAACCGGAGCCCTCCGACCGCCTCGGCCGCCCACTCGATGAAGTTCGTTCCGAGCAGCTCAGCCCGAACGCACGGGTGCCGTCCGCACTCGTCGAGCGTTGCGGCCAGGTCGTCGTGCAGTGACGGATCCAGCTCGCAGGCCGTCACGTTAAGCGGCGATACGCATTCGGTGGTCCAACGGGACACGAACCCGGCGGTCAGCGAACCGACGCCGGCCCCGGGGTCGAGCAACGATGCGGGTCGGTCGGTGATCTCGAACATCGACGCCAGGAACGAGGCGATCGGGCTGGGCGTGAAGAACTGGCCGAGTTCGATCCGGCGGGCCGGGTTGAGGCTGGCCGAGGCGCGTTGGCGGCGGGCTTCGACGTCGTCGATCAGGTTCGGAGCGGTCTCGACGGTCACTGCGTCCAGCCTGGCACATCGGCACCCGTGGTGAGAGACAAGTCCGTTCCGGACCCGCCGGGGAAGTAAAGGGTCGCTGCAAGCCTCCGCTGCGCTACGGGTTTCGCTCCACCTGCAGTGGTCCCTTGACATCCCCACCGAGCCCGGGGTTTGGCCGTTGTGAACGGCGGCCGGGGCCACCGTTCGGATACTTGGGGAAGTCATTCGGGCGGTGGTCGCGGTCAGCCAACCCACATCCCCAGAAGGAGCCTCGTCATGGTTGACCAGCTACAAGACACCCACGATCACCTATCCCGGGCCGTCGAAGCCGTCGTCTCGGGGGCGGATTGGCAGCGGATGCTGTCGGTCGCTTCCCGGTTCCACATCTACTCGCCGACCAATTCCCTGATGATCGCCGCTCAGTTCCCAACCGCGTCGCACATCGGTGGGTACCAATTTTGGCGGACCTTGGGCCGTCAGGTCCGAGCCGGTGAGCACGGCATCCGGATTCTTGCCCCGGTGACCTGCCGCACCACCACCGACGACACAACCGGACCCGACGGTGACACGCCGCCGACGACCGACAACGCGACGACGGCTCGCAAGGTGCGCGGGTTCCGGTTGGTGTCGGTGTTCGACATCTCCCAGACCGATGGCCCGGATTTTCCCGAGGTCGCTCCGGTCCTGCTCGACGGTGACGCACCTGACGACGGGTGGGCCCAGATCGAGCGTCTGATCGTTGCGGCCGGGTTCACCGTGTCGCGTGGATGGTGCCAGGGGGCGAATGGGTACACCGATCACGCCGCTCGGGAGGTGAAGGTCCGAGCCGACATCTCACCGCTTGCCGCGCTCCGCACGTTGACCCACGAACTGGCTCATGTCCGCTTACATGCCCGAATTGAGAGTGTGTCGGCGTTGGACAGGTGCCGGATGGAGGTCGAAGCCGAATCGGTCGCGTTCCTGGTGATGGCCGCAATGGGCGTCGATGCTGGGGCGTACAGTTTTGCCTACGTCGCGAGGTGGTCGCGTGGTGACCTCGACCGGATCCGCACCACTGCCACGACCGCGATCAACTGCGCCCGCCAGCTCATCACCGAACTCGCCGCCGTCGAAGCCACCGGGGAAGCCCGAGCCGAAGCCGACAGCAACCCCCAGACCGACACAGCCGCCGGCGTGCGGACCGCGGCGTGAGCGGGAACGAGCTGACGATGACCACCGACATTCTCACTCCCGACCTGTACGCCCGCCTGGCGTGTGATCAACCGAATCTGCGGTTCATTGCCGGGTACGACTCACAAGGCGTGACCTTGACCGACCCTCAATGGACCCGGTGGCTGTGCCCGACCGCCGGACCATCCGCGACGATCCTCGTCGTCGAGGTCTGCCGCCAACTCACGACCGCCGACACGTGGGACGTCTCCCCGAAGCTGCTCGCCGGACTGCTCGGTATCGGCCGTGCCCGCCTGGCGACAGCGATCGCCCGGGCGATCCGGTTCCGCGTCCTTTACCCGTACCAGAACGGGGCGCTCGCCCTCGACTTACGCCCGATCCCACCCCAGAACGCGATTCTCTGGCCCCCGGCATAGCCGACCCGCTGAATCACGAAGCCCGGTCCCGACTCTCCTCGGAGGGTCGGGACTTCGGCGCGCCCCAACTCAGCCAGCGAACGACGCCGAGCCGACGAGCAGCCACCGAACCCGCGGCAAAGCACCAGCCGAGCCGTCCGAGTCGGTGGTGGGCAAGGCTGGTCGCCGAGCGGCTGGCTGAGCTTGCAGGTGTCACCACCGGCACCGTTGAACTCGCGGACGATGATCTGCCGGGTGCCGAATCGTTCCGGTCGCAGCTGAAGCAATGGCAGTCCGACGCGGTTGTCGCTGGGGTGTACCGATTGATCAGCGCATGGAAGGACCTCGGCGGCAACCTCGACTTCGGTCACGCCACCGAAACGTCATGCTTCCTCGCGGTCCTGCCCGACCCGATGGGCCGCTCACGCGCCTGGCCATTGACCCTGTACCCAAGCGGCAAAGCCGAGGTTGTCTTCCAACACATGGCCCAACGCCCGCCGTTCGATGACGCGGCACTTCGCCGCGAGTTTCTCGACCGGCTCAACCAGGTACCCGGCATCGACATCCCCGCCGAGCGGCTCGCGCTGCGCCCCGGCTTCGACATCGGCCGACTCGCCGACTCCCACACATGCGATCAGATCATCGAGCATCTCGCCTGGTTCGCCGCGACCAGCCAACAAGCGGAATAGGCATGAGCGCTGGGTGAAACGGGGTGGTGGCGACCGACGAGGCGACGGTGCGTTCTCTGCCTACAAGCCGACAAGGCCCTGCGCGGCGGCGATTCGGCAGTCGAGCGCGGCTCTATCGTGAGTAGCGATGAAGGGATCGATGCGTCAGCGCAAGCCGGGCGTCTGGGAGATGCGGGTATACGCCGGAACGGACCCGATCACCCACCGGCGCGTCGATCTCTCCCGCACAGTCAGGGGCGACCAGCACGACGTCGAGGCGGCCATGTCGTCGTTCGTCGCCGAGACCGAGGTGCGACGGGCGACCTCGGCGGGCCGCCGCACGGCGCCCCAACGGGTCACGCTCGACCAACTCCTCGCAGCGCATCTCGGGACCAGGAGGCGCTCACCCTCGAAGACGTCGGACCAGGCGCTCGTCGTCTCCCACATTCGTCCGACCATCGGCTCGCATCCGATCGACGACGTTGACACCGCGATGCTTGACCTGCTGTATGGCCACTTGCAGACGACGGCTGGCGTGCCGACAACAACCCTGTGTCAGATCCACGGGCTCCTCTCTGCCGCATTCGACGATGCTGCGCGCTGGGGGTGGATCGATCGCAACCCGGCAGCCGCCTCGGCGCGAGCGCCTGCATTCGCCGCCAAGCCGGGTCGACCAAGGACGAGGCCGCTGAGCAATCGGGTCGAAGCCGTGGCGAAGGATCCTTCTACGTCAGCCGCTATGGCGCCTCCACCGCAAGGCGCGAGTGGCGCCATCGTTCGATTGCCGGACGACTTCGACCCCGACGGCTGGGAGGTCGAGGCGAAGGGGTGGCTCAAAGATGTCATCGTCGAGTTCGAGGGACACACGACTCGCCTGGCCTTCTACGACCCGCGCCGTCTGGTCGAGGAGATCGGCGACGAGCTCGCGGCAGGCAGACCCGTGTCGTTCAAAAATCTGGTCGTCGTGCCCCACGTGACCCGAGATTCGATCGTCGCGGCTGTTGCCTCGCTCGGAGCGACGGGTGACCTGAGTCGACTCGCTGAGGGGACTTGACCGAGCGCGCTCGAAGCGCTCTGACGTCTACTCCCTCCTGCCGACGGATGGGGGGAGCCTCTATTGCGGCGCACTCCGCCGAGATGGATGTCAACGTGCATCGAACGCCGACGGCCGACGCCCAGATTCTCGAGCCGGATAGCGCAAGATCGGTGGCAACATCGCGGGCATCCGACGCATCGAACGTCGGTCAACAGCGAAACGGACAACCTGTGGTCGTGCCGAGGACGCTCCTTGGCAATGAGGGCAGGCGCTGGTAGCCGGAGCGCTACCCCGTTTCGAGCAGACATCCGCCCACCGGCGATCGACGAGGCTCAAGGTACGCGCTATTTCTGAGCGCTTCATCGGCGTCTCGTGGTCATGGATGTTGAGAATTTGGCCGATGAAACTGGACGAGCGACTACGCCGGTTGATCCCCAACGACGAGGCGCACTGGCTGGTCTCGGCGCGGTCGGGGATGGCGCCATTGAACGTCGCCGATCAGGTTGTGGCGCCCGTGGAAGGTGTGCACGCGGAACTCGGTGGATCGCGATTGCAACGGTCTTCGCGTTGGTTGTGGCATTGCCTCTATGTGGGGTCGGGACGATAGGTCGAGGGCGTGCGGATGCAGCTGGCGCCGACTCGACCTACAACTCGTTGACCCCGGCGCGGCTGATGGACAGCCGTGGGGGACCGACGGTTGATGGGGTCGGCCCCCGGGGCGCATTGGGAGCTGGTGGGTCCGTCACCGTGCGGGTTGCGGGTCGCGGTGGCGTGCCGGCCAGCGGTGCCGCGGCGGTCGTGCTGAACCTGACGGTCGATCAACCGGTTACGTCAGGGTTCGTCACGGTCTGGCCTGGTGATGAGAATCGGCCGGAGGCGTCCAACGTGAACTATGCAGCGGGCCAGACTGTGCCAAACCTGGTCATCGTCAAGGTAGGTCAGGCTGGCGGGGTGAACGTGTTCTCGAGCAGCCGGGCGCATGTGCTCGTGGATGTCATGGGTTGGTTCCCGGTCGGCGGTGCATACAACGCGTTGTCGCCAGCGCGGCTGATGGATACCCGGGGCGGGCCCACGATCGACAGCGGTGGATCTCGCGGGGCCGTGACCGGCGGTGCTCGCCTCGACTTGCAGGTGACCGGTCGGGGCGGGGTGCCGACGTCGGGCGTCGCCGCGGTCATTCTGAACGTGACCGTCGATCAACCGTCTGCGTCCGGCTACGCGACGGTGTGGCCCGCCGACGGTGCCCAACCGGGCACGTCGAATCTCAATTTCGCCATGTCGCAGACGGTCGCCAACGCGGTCGTCGCTCGTGTGTCGTCGGACGGCAAGGTCAGCCTGGCGGTGTCGGCTGGCAAGGCGCACTTGATCGTCGATGTCGCAGGCTGGTTCCCTGCGGGCACGTCGTTTACGCCCACCACACCCAGCCGGTTGCTCGACACACGCGGTGGTCCAACTGCCGACGGGCAAGGCCCGCGTGGCATCGTCGGCCCTGGACGGGCGATCGACCTACAGATCAGCGGACGGGGCGGTATCCCGGCCACGGGAGTCGGCGCCGTCGTCCTCAACGTGACGGTCGCCGGTCCGACATCGACGGGGTACGTGACGGTTTGGCCGACCGGGGTCCCGCGACCTGAGACGTCGAACCTCAACTTCGTCGCCGGACAGACCGTCCCGAACCTGGTGCTTGCCAAGGTGGGACCAGGCGGCAAGGTCAGTCTGTTCAACGCGGTTGGCTCGACCCATCTCATCGCCGACGTGTTTGGCTGGTTCCCAGAGCCGGGCGAGGCTTCCGGGACCCTCGCCCCTGGCACGATCGTCCTCAGCCCCGCCGACGTACTGGCGAAACGTTCCGAAGATGCCACGACCGGCGCAGCGTCTGTCTCTGTTCCGTCGAGTCGCGTCGTGTCCGTCGGCGACGTCACTCTGCTGAGTCCATCCGCCCTGTTCCCGACCGGCTACATCGGCCGAGTCGCCGCGGTGTCCGCCGCCGGCGGCTCGAAGGTGATCGACATGCAACCTGGCTTCATCTACGACGTGATGCCCAACGCAAAGCTGAGCATTGACTTCACCAATGAAACGCTCCGCCTAATCGACCGCGGTCGCTTGGTTGGTTCCACGCCGTTGACGACCGAAGTGCAGTCGTCCGCTGACCACCGTGCAGCTGGCAACCCTGATGCCACCGCCAGCCGAGTGGGGGACCGGCGTTCGTTGTCGGCGTCGTGCGAAGCGAGTGGAGCAGGGAGCGTCAGCGCCGACATCGACTTCGTGCTGCCCGGGATCGACTTCGAAGGCGAAGCGAGCATCGCGACTCGGGACCTGTGGGTGCAGGCCACCGTGCAGCCGCAGTTGACGGCGACGTTCTCGGCGTCGCTCGCGGGATCGACGAGTTGTCGTTTCAGCGCGCAGACGGGGACGTTTCCGCTGCCGACGATCAAAGCATGCATCCCGGTTGGAGCGTTGTGCGTGCCGTTCGTCTGGACCCAGAAGGTCCGATTCGGGATCAGCGGGCAGGTCGCGGCATCGGCAAGTGGCTCGGTATCGGTCACCCACATCATCAATCCACGGCTCGGCGTGCGAGTCGGATCAGGAAGCGGGATTCTCTCCGAACTCGACAGGACAGAGATTCAACACGTTGACTTCAAGGCCGATATCGGGGGCACGGTCTGGTTGACCGCGACCTATCTGGGGAGCGTGTACGGGGTGTTCGGCACGGAGATCAACGCCGGGCCCGAGTTCAACTTCGACCCTCACCCAACGAAGCAACCATTCGTCACGATCGGTCTGAAGGCCAAGGGCTCGATCAACGGTGCCTATACCCCGCCCGTCGGGAACGTCCGGCGGACCGACACTCGCGAGTACACCGCACCGGCCTCGCCGATCCCCGTCGCCAATCTGTACAACATCTCGAGCGTGCGCCAGGCGCTGAACACCTCGTTCAACGCTGGGGAGTACAACCGCGATGCGATGATTGCCACGCTGACCGACATGCTCGGGCCGCCGACTTTTGTCGGCTTGGTCAACGAGCCCTACCACGGCGAAGACGTCTGGGTGTATCACGCCAGCTGGCCCGATCTTCTGCTGCGTACGAATGATCCCTACTTTGGTGGCGCCGCCTGGGTAATGCTCATTCCTCGGCCGTATGGCGAGTCGCGCAACCTCTGGTTCTACGACCGCTGGGTCGGCGCCGGATCGACTCGGGAGTCGCTACTCAACCTGTACCACGAGGTCCCCCCGCCCCCGGGATACCCACTTCGGCCTCCACAGATCACCGTGATTGACGAGGATGGCGACCTCTACGCCAACACCTACGGACCCGACGGGACAATCGACACCGTCATCTTTGGTGTCAACGAGGCAATCCAGCTGTGGGGTTTCGGCGGTTGACTCGGCCGTGGCTGCTCACGACTCTCACATACGCGATAGACGCGACGGACGCAAGTCGACTCCTAGGAGCGATGTCGTGGCAGCCGGGGAGTCGAGCTGGCCGTAAGGAACGAGCCCCGCGTCTCGGAGACCGCCCCGCCCTTCTTCCGATGAGGCGTCCCCGGCAAGTGCTTAGGTAGGTTGGCAGTTGCACGGGAGCTGTCGTCGCCAATGATCTGGGATTATTTCATCATCTACCCTTCGGTAGTCGATGCTCAGGCGCGACAGCTGGCAGCAGCCTTACGCACCGTCGGCCGGGATGTTTTGTGGCAACCGAGCATGGGGCAAATTCAAGGCGGCGACCCGTGGCCAGCCGCCATTGCTGCGGCTCTTGAATCGGCGCGGAACGTTATAGTGTTGGTGACGAGCGAGCCATTTGATGGCTTTTTACAAGTGATGAGGTGAATCGAGCCATCAGACTCGCGCGCGGTTCAAAGGTTCGTATCATCCCAGTCAAACTCAACCCTGCGGCGGATCTGCCGTATGGCTTGGGAGCGATTCAGTCCGTTCCCTGGGAGAAGGATCTCGAAGCGCTTGCGGCGTGGATCATCCGTGGCGAGTCGAGCATCTTGTTGACCCAACCGATAAGACGATCTGACCACTTCGTACGTCGGCTCAGGCACGAGGAACTCCACGAGTTGGATTGGTTGTTTATTGATCGTCCGCATATTTTGCAGCCTCTCATTTCATGGATGAGAACAGAAAAGTCTGGGCTCGCGTTCCTAACGGGGCCTCCTGGTTCTGGGAAGTCAACCATACTCGCCTGGTTAGTGACCATATCGGAGCGCGTAGCACAGGAGATCGCGTGTAAGCGCGGCGTGCTGTCCAATATCCAGCAGCAATCAATCCCCGATATTGGAGCTATCGATGTGGCCATCAATCTCAAGGACATGAGATCATCGGACGTGGCTCTTGCGGTGATCGGCCAACTCGGACTCGAGTCTCCGTCGGAACCAAGGCTCGACACGTATCTTTGCGAGTCGATTGTGCGCTCCGCCCTTCGTCAGAGCAAGTCGCAGAGCTTGAAGACGTGGTTTGACAAGGAGCACGCCTACAGCGATGACTATCCGCCCCCGGATTCGGTGCTCACCCTGATATTCGATTCGCTCGATGAGGCAGCGAGTTCTCATATCTCGGCTATCACGCAATTTTTGCGCGATCTCTCGTCTATAGATGGTGTTCTCGTCGTCGTCGGAGCGAGATCGACTCTCGACCGAAACTCGGGGCGAGGATCTGTTGGGCCTGGTCTTACCGCTCAGCAGTTGGGAGTTGGGACAACGATCAGGCACGACATGAGGCCTGCTCTCCGACTCCATATCGAGTCTCGACATTCAGAGGCTGAGACACAATTCATCGGATCACCAGCTGAAGACCATCGTGATGTCGAGGAGTTCCTGAGGAGAGCGATTGCGGCTGGTGAACATGACTCACTCGTCTTTCGCGATCTTGACATGATCGGTGATATAGCGCGAGAAGTGGCAGTCTCTCTTGGCGGCAATTTTCGGCGCGCGAAAGCACCACGTCGAGATACTTTTGAGATCCGCCTCCTTGGATCCGCTAGAATGGATGGCGGTCATGTCGAAGGGTTTTGCTTCCCAAGGGATAGATGGACTAACCCGCGACTTTATCGCTGAGCTAGACGATCGAGTGGGTCTTCACAGTCCAAGTAGAAACCTTCTGAGGGCTTTGGCATGGTCGAAAGGTCCAGGGCTAAGTCAAGGCACTTTGTGGGCCTCGTTGGGGCGTCTAATGGCATCGTTGACGGGGCACTTCAGACAACTATTCAGGAAAGAGAAATTGTCGAACTCTTTAGAACACATGGATATTATTTGGAGGTTTCTGAATCTGATGAGATCTCTCGGTTCACGCTGTGTGACCAGGTTGCCGTCGATGCCTTGATATCTGAGACAATTCGAATAGTGGGAACGCGCTCGGCTGTGCAGACCGAAATTGTGAACTGCCTATCGAACCTATTGAGTAAGTCGCCCGAGGTTGCCCGCTATTCCGCGAGCTACTTGGATGCTCACCTGCTCGAGGCGCGTTCGGAACCAGGTTGGGTCTAACACGTCCGAGAATTGCTGTAGGATACGATGCCCGAGTTGAGATAGACCGCGCCCGGTGTCCGTCGGCCGTCGGTCAAATCACCTGTTCCACGTGAGCGTGACGTTGCCGTCGGTTGTGCTGGTCGTGCCGTAGGTGGCGAGTTGGATCAGGAAGAGCTCGGCGCTCTGCCCGGTGGCGTAGGTCAGGCGAGGGTTGCGATTCCCGCCTGAGTCGTCGTCGTGGATCACGTATTGGGGTAGGCCGACGACGTTGAGCCGGTAGAGCCCCAAGACGGTGTCGAAGCCGGCGGTGGCACTCAACCGAAGGGTCGTATTGGCCGGCACGTAGAGCAGGCTCCACACCGAGTTGGAGATGTGAATGCCTCCGGGGAGGGGTTCGTTCGGTTCGATGGTGGCACCGAAGTTGCTCATCTGCAGGGTGCCGCTCGGGTCGATGAGAATGTTCGCGTCCAGCCACGAGTCACCACCGGCGTGCGCCCAACCAAGGATGTAGCTGCCGAACGATCCGGAGTAGCCGCCGACCGCGATGTGATACGTCGTTCCTGGCGAGGTGATGAACGCGACAGCGCTGGAGCGGTCGCCGTTGTCATCGTTCGCGGCGATGCGCGTCAGCCGAGAGACGTCGGACCCGGTGAACACCCCGAGAACCGTGTCGAAGTCGCTTCCCTGCGTCGTGATCGTGACGAGTCCGCTGGTCTCCGCGGTCCATTCGAACCACGTTGTTCGATCGCCGACTGTGCCGGTAAGGAACGGCTCGCCCGGCTCCATGGTGGCTCCAACGTTCGATCCCTGATATTGACCGACGAGGCCCGTCAGCGACACCGCCGCGGCGAAGTCGTCGTTGGTCGGACGGTCTGGCGGTGGAGGGCTGTCCGTCACTGAGATGACGGGCAGGATTGTCGACGTGCGTGCGCCGCTGTTGTCGGTCACGATCACGGTCGGCGTAAACGTGCCTGTTGCGGTGTAGGCGTGATGGGTAATCGCGCCGGATCCGAGCAGCGACCCGTCCCCGAAGTCCCACATCACCTGCTCGATGGTGCCATCGGGATCGTTGGACGCGGCTGGCGTCGAAGGTCACCGGCGTGCCCAGGGAGGCCGTGGTGGTGGAGGAGGATCCGTAGGCGAGGGGCGGCTGTCCTGGCGGAGCAACGCCGGCGACGACCATCGTCACCTCCTCATCCGGGTGGACATCGGCCCCGTACACCTCGGCGGTCCAATCGCCGGGCTCTGGGTCGTCGACCGAATAGACCTCGTACGTCGGCCCGTGCTTGGCGACGACGTTTGTGGCCGTCGTGCGGCGGTCATACCGACGCCCGGACGGTGAGACGAGGGTCGTCGTGACGTCGCTGCCAGGCCAGGTGATGGAGATGTTCGCCTTGGTGACTCCTCCGAGGATCGGGAATCGCTTGAGCAGAGTTTGGCCTGGTTGAATCAGGAATTTCGACTCGGGCGGGAGTTGTCCGTCGGCGACGAGGCTGGCGCGGAAGAGCAGGAATTGCCCGATGAGACCGTCGAGATCGCCGAGCGCACGGTACGAGCCGCCGGTGCGATCGGCGATGAGGTTGAGGAGTTGGCTGGCTGGATTCAACCCAAGTCCGAGGGCAAACACCGGGTAGTTGTACCGGGCAAGGCAATCAGCCTCGTTGTTGTAGGTCCCTTCGCCGTCGGTAAGGAACAGCACCGCTCCGGCGCTTCCGATCGCCGAGCGTTGCAGCACTTCGCAGGCCTTGCTGATGGCGGCACCGATGTTGGTCGCGTCGCCATTGCGAATGGTGTAGATCGCCGATCCGACCGAGGGAGCGCCGAAGGGCATGATCGTCGGCTCGGCAACCGTGGTCGCCGTAGCGTTGAAGCTAATCACCCCGACCTTGTCGCCGGGCAATACCGTGTCGAGGAACTGCACGGCAGCGTCGAGGCGCTGGTTGTCGGGGTCGTTGCTGTTCATGCTGCCCGAGGCATCGATCACGACGGCCAGCGTGACGTGCCAGGGTGGTGAGCAGCCGGGGATCTCCTTGCACACGGCCTGGGCGATCGCTTGGTTTCCGAGCGCGTTGGGATGCAGCGCCTGGTAGTACGAGCCCCCGGCAACCGCTTCGACGATGCCGGTGAAGTACTCGACGATGGGCAAGCCCGAGCACAACTCGCGCCCGGCGGCCACATCGGTGATGTCGACGAATCTCAGCCGGTCGGTGTTGAACGAGGTGACGGTGGCTCCGATCGCCGAGTTCAGCCGATCGGTCCAACTGTTGAACAAGGTGACGGTGTCGCCGCTGTAGGCACAGGTGGACGTCGTCGACCCGGGGAAGATTCGGGGGTAGCCGACCACGGCGATGTGCGCATTGGGAGCATCGTTGAGTAGATCGGCGTACATACCGGCGAGGCCGGCTGCGGTCTGAGCGATGCGCTCGCCGATGACGTCGGTCTCGCCGGGGCCCCACACCCCGTCGCCGTTGGTGTCGCCGTACTGCTCGCCGCACGGCGTGATGGGCGACAGCACCTGCAGGCAGTTCTTGGCGATCTCTCCGAAGCCGACGTCGTTGCCGCCCATCGTCAACGTGACGATGTCGGTCTCGGCGCTGATGGCCTCGCGCTGTGGTCGCTCGCCCCAATCGAAGAGGCCGCCGTGGCCGTCTTCCTCGACGCTGTCGTTGGTAGTAGTCGCGAATGGTCGCACCCGAACAGGCGACGTGCACGAGGTCTTGGGTCATCCAACCGCGGGCCTTCATGTACCTCGAATAGGCGCCGGGACCGCGGTGACAGCCGTTGCGTTCGGGCCGACCGAGGTCGGTTTCGGGGTCGTAGACCCCGGTGCCCTCGCCCGACGAATACGAGTCGCCGAGCGCGACCCAGAGGGGATGTTCGGGTGACGCCTGGGCACCCGGCGGCTGAGCGATTGGGAAGACTGTCGCGAGCACAGCGAGGACCGCGATCGCCACGACGAGGAGTCGTTGCGGGTAGTGGTAGTGACTGGTTCGGTGAATGCGGTCGATGCTGGTCATCGTGTCCTCCGTCGTGTTCGCGTCGAATTGGTGGTCCCGTGTGGTGGCGGCGACAGGAATGAGACGGATCGAGCTTCGTGAGAAATAGGAACTCCGGCGGCTCGGCCGGGCCAGAAGCGACACGGTGGACGATTCGCCGCATCAACTACGTTGATAGGCAGTGATCCGGGACGCACGTTCCTCTGGCGGGGGCGGCGACTTACGACCGGCGCGGGCCGAGCCGACGCGACAGGTGCTGTCGCTGGGGACACTCGGTCCGTTCGAATGGACGTTGGACGGGGTGCCACTCGCGGCGGTCCCGCCCGCACCGACACGCTTGATGCTGATTCTCGCTGCGTCGGCGCATCGGTTCTGTGCCGTTCACAAGCTGGTCGATCTGATGTGGCCACGCGCTCGGCCGAAGGCCCCGGAGTCATCGTTGATGTCGTACGTTTCGAAGCTGCGTGCGATTCTGGGGCCGGCGGCTGACGCGTTGCAGCATCAGCGGGGCCGCGGTTATCGCTTGGTGCGCACCGACGGAACTGAGCTGGCTATCGATGAGCTGGAATGTCGGCGGCTCGTCGCATCTGGTGCGGACTCCGACTTGGCACAGGCGTGGAGCCTGTGGCGGGGACCGGAGCCTTATCCGGAGCTCGACGGCGATGATCCGGTACCCGGCCTCCTGGGTGAGCTGCGGGAACTCCGTGCGGAATGCCGTCGGCGATTGGCCGAGTCGTTGATCGTGACCGATCGGGCCGACGAAGCGGTTCGGCTGCTCGACCGCGCCTTGGTGGAGTCACCGTACGACCAGTTGGCGGCAAGCAAGCTGATGCGGGCTCATGCCGCGAGCGGCCGACCGCAGCTGGCGACGCGTGTCTACAGCGAACTCGTCGGTCGATTGCGGGAGGACTTCGGCGACCCACCGCTCGTCCAGCTCATCGAGCTGGACGGCCGCATCGTGCAAGGCGATCCGGACCTCGTAAGACTCGGCCCGCAAGCGCATCGCGAGGCGATCGTGCCTGGGGGGAACGCCGGTGTCCCCGTCGATTCGACCCGATTTATTGGACGTCGGATGGTCCTCGAGACCGTCTGTGACGCATTGAGGAGCGCTCGGCTCGTGGTCATCACCGGGCTCGGCGGTTCAGGAAAGAGCCGCTTGGCGCGGGAGGCGAGCCGGGTATGCGGTATCGCTGAGCAGCGATTTGTGCAGTTTGCCGACTGCGCCGAAGACGGCAACGAGGTCCGGGCGCGGTTCGCGAAGTCCCTCGGGGCTCCGATCTCCCACCTGCCGGCCATGGGGGGCGAGCCCTTGCTCGTCGTCGTCGACAACTGCGAACACGTCATCGACCATGTCGCACTGGCGATCTCCGAACTCATCGAAAGCACCGGCTCCGTGGTTGTTGTGGCGACGTCCCGACTGCCATTGCATCTCCCCGGCGAGCTTGAGGTCGCGTTCTTCGAAGCCTTCCGCCGGCGGAGAGCCGAGAGCTGCTCGCCGACCGCGTCCCGGGTCTCGGAGGTGATGAGGGGTTGATCGATGAGATCTGCCGACGACTTGACGGGCTACCCCTAGCGCTGGAGTTGATCGCGCCTCTGGTGCGCCGGATGGGTCTCACCCCGGTGCATGAGATGATCCTCGCCGATCCGTTGTCGGTCGGTCGGTTGCGAGGCGCTCATCTCCGGCACACGGGTCTCGGCGAGGCGATCCGGTGGACGGTCGACCGGCTCGACCCCGCAGCGCTCGAGGTGCTGGATGCCCTTGCGGTCTTTGCCGGACCCGCCAGGCTGGAATGGCTCGAGCGGTATACGGGGCTTGACCGCGGGACCCTGCTGCGCGGGCTCACGGTGCTCGGCGAGTCCTCCCTGGTGGAGCATCTCGGCGATCGGGTACGTGTGCTGGAAACGGTCCGAAGCGCCGTGCTGGCACTCCACGACCAGCCCGATGATCTTTTCGAGCGCCATGCCCGTCTGATTGCCGACGGGATAGACGACATAGAGGAGGCCCGTCGGGCACTCGGTTGGGCGATCAACGCCCGAAACTCGGCGTGGGCGATGGCGCTACTCGACAGGTTCCGGCCGCGAATCGGCTCGCTCGGAGTACCGGCATCGTTGCGTCCGTGGCTCGCTCAAATTGCCGAAGACGCACCCGATGATGCGACCCGTGCTGCCGCGCTGGATCTCGGTAACACCCTGGCACTCGTCCAGGGGGACTACCGGAACGTCGTGCGCGATGTCACCGCGGCGCTGACGGCGATCGACGCGCTACCAGGGCCCGTCGACCGTCAGGGTTACGCATACATCGCGGCGGCGCTGAGACTTGCCCTGGGAGGCCACCGCTCGCTGGCGATGGAACTGATCGAACGCGCTGAAAAATGGAATGTCGACCACCAGGACGACTGGATTTCCGGCTGGACGATGAGCGCGAACGCCTTGCTACTGCGCCGCGCAGGTGATCGAGTCCAAGCGGCCGGACAGAGCCGTGCTGCGATCGAGATCTTCGAGGACCTGGGCGACACCCAGGGGTCGTTGCTTGCCCGGCTGACGTTGGCCCGCGCCCTCGGCGACGAGGTCTACGACGACGAGGCTCGCCGTCATTTGATCGACGCCGCGACGCGCGCCCACGAAGTCGGCGACTCCGTGATGACCGCCATCGCGTATCTGTACCGTGCGCAGCTCTCGTATGCGTTGGATTCGCCCCATGAATGCGCGACCGCGTTGCGAATGTTGTTGAGATCGGCGCGTCGATCGCACAATCAGTTGACGGTGGCCTCGGGACTCGAACATGTGGCCGGTTTGTGCGTGCGGTACGGCTCGGCGAAGTCGGCGGCGCGGCTCATTGGGTTCACGGCGGTGCATCGTCAACTCGATCCGCAGGCCCCGGCACCGCGGCACGATTCGTTTGCGGCAGATATCCAACGGGTCCTGCCAGAGGCGACCATCGAACGGAACCGACGTCTTGGTGCGGCGATGTCGTTTGACTCGGTCGTGGCGTTGGCGGACGCCGAGTTGGTCGGGGTGCTCGGCGCCTCAGTCGACCGTGTCGCGAATGCGGGCGTTGCGTCGCAGTAGCTTCAGCGCATGAATCCGGTGGGGGCCGATCGAGCCAAGGGGCTCGCCGAGTCGGTCGGCCACGGCGGCGTAGGACGGCTCGCCGGGATCGAGAAGCTCCTCCATCAACCGGCGACGAGCATCGGGAAGTTGACGGACTGCCTGGCGGACGATGGCTCGTTGCTCCGCTCGTACGACCAGGTCGTGGGGGTCCGATCGGAAGTCGACGATGTCAGTTCCCGAAGCATCGAGCGACTGGTCGTGTGCCGAGCGGGCCCCGACGAGATCACAGCACGCCCGAACGGCGACGGTGCGAATCCATCCGGGCAATGCCTCGGGGTTGTCGAGCCGATCGATCCACACGACGGTACGTAACCACACGATCTGTTCGATGTCGTTTCGGTCGTGGTGGCCGAGCCGGAATTGCTGGTCGGTGACCCATCGAATGATCGGCCGGAGCCGAGCGCACAGGGTGGGCCATCCCCGCGGATCCCCACTCTTGATGAGCTCGACGACCGTTCCGATCGGCGGGGCGGTGGATGGCGGCGTGATGGGCTGGTAACGCATGTTCGGGGACTCCTGGCGGCGGGTTTGCCGCACCTTCGCAAGTCGCTCTTGGCCGAACCTTGAGCGAACCTTGTCGTGACCGCCCACGTTGACAACAAGGTGAGCAACGCGGGCGGGCAACCTTGAAGCGAGCATGTCGCCGGAGCCGATTTGGGTGAGCGAGTACCCTGCGACCGTGGCCAGACGCGCAAGAGCAAGGATCTCGGGAGTTGGATTCTCGATTCCACTGCTTGGTATCGAAACGACGCTCGAACTGAATCGGTCGGAGCGGGAGGCGGCGTGGAAATTTCTCGTCGAACTGGTGACCCGCACGGCGATCGTGAGTTCAGGCGACGGTGAGGGCTCCGATGCGGCCGTGCTCTCGTCGCTGTACTCGCTCTTCGGCACGGCGCGAGAGGTACTCAAGGAGCACGGAGTCGATACCGGTGCGGACCACGCAGACGGCTCGCTGAGTTTTGCCACCGTCTCGGTTCGGGTGCTCAACGAGATTCTGCGACCTTTCACCACGAAATGGCACCCGGTGCTGGAGGCGCACGCCGCCGCGTGCCCCGACGGTACGGGTGCGGCCGACTGGGAGCGCAACGGAATCCGTAAGGACGGCGGCCCGCAGTACGACCATCGAGGCTTCCGGCGGGACCTTGCAATCGTCCAGGCGAGGTTGCGTGACTACATCTTCGAGTTGTCGCGGGCGGCGGGCACCAACGAGTTCGGTTCGACCGTCCTTGCCGACGTTCGGCGGATGTCGGGGGTCGGGCGGGCCGTTCGGGCATCGATCGATGTCAGCGCGGCGCCGCTCAATGGCAAGGCGCGCCATCGGATGGTTCGCTGGTTCGATCCGATTGAGCTGCTCATGTCGTGGCGAGCAATCCGACAGGGCAAGTTGGACGATCGAGTCGCCACCTCCCCGCCGCCCGACTCGGAGCCGCCCGAACGCGGCGAAGGGCCCGAGACGTGGTTCGACTACGTCGCCGACATGGGCGACGCCTTCGATCCGACGATGCAGGTCGCCTGGACCCTCGGGCGGTGCCGGCTCACCGAGCATTCCGCCGACGGCACAATCCACGACCTGCCACGTGGCGAGATCTTGGTACTCGGTGGCGACGAGATCTATCCGTACGCCTCGGCAGTTGGATACCAAAATCAACTTGTCGCACCCTACGAGCGTGGGTTCGAACCAAGCCCCTTTGACGCCGCTGCGGCGCGGCCGACCGTGTATGCCGTGCCCGGGAACCACGATTGGTACGGCGGGCTGTCGCACTGGCGTGCCGTGTTCTGCGGTGCTGACTCGTTCGCCGGATGGGACGCGCCGCAAACGACGAGCTGGTGGGCGAAAGGTCTCACGCACGGATGGTGGCTGTGGGGGATCGACACACACCTCGACGGCACGATCGACGACGCCCAGTGGGCGTACTTTCAACGAGCGTCCGAGGCGTTGAAGCCCGGGGACCAGGTCATTCTCTGCACGCCCGTCCCCCTCTGGCGGCTCCGCGAGACGAAACCCGAGCGGCTAGCCGAGATCGAAACCTTCGTCGAAGCAATGATCGACGCCCGGGGTGCGTGCGCAAGGGTGTATCTGTCGGGTGACTCCCACATTTTTGCTTCGTACCTGCGCGAGCGGAAGCCGGGGGTTATCGAGTATCACGTCACGTCGGGTGGTGGCGGCGCGTTCCTTCAGCCAACCCACAATCTGGCGGCGGTCGTGCCCCAGACCCGGATCGAGAGTTCGGCGGAAGCAGATGTCGATCCCGCCCCGTTCGTCGATGGGAGGTTCTGGCCTGACCCGAGTGACACCCATGCGCAGGTCCGGGGGCGATGGATGTCGGCGATTCGCGACCGCCAGTCGCCGACATTGGCCGCGCTCGTGGCGATTCTCCATGTGCTCTATGGGGGGTTCGGCGGTCGTGGGGTCCGCTCCGAGCCGCTGAGCAACGGGCTTGGCGGAATCGTCAACGTCGCCCATCGGTTCGTTGCGACGAAATGGGGGCTCGGTGCCACGGCGGCGATGTTGGTCGTCGCCCTCGCAGCATGCTGGGTGGCCGCACGCCCCAACACGAGCGAACGCCTCGTCCGACGCGCGGCAACTCGGATTGGTCTGGGCCACGGGCTCATTCAAGCTGTGGTGTTCTTCACCACGGCCGTAGGCGTCCACTGGCTGGTATGGCAAGTTTGCGGTGACGAGTGGAGGACAAGGTCATGGCTGGTCGCGGCACTGATCGGCGGAGTCGTCGGTGGTCTTGCCTCGGTGCTGCTCTTGCTCGCAGCCCTGCTGTTCGCTAACCGGCACTATCGGATCAATGACAACGAGGCCTTCGCTTCGCGTCACTTCGTCGACGCGAAACATTTTCTGCGCTGCCACATCGACGAGCGGGGACGATTGACCATCCGCCTGATCGCGATCGACACGGTGCGACGAGGCTGGGCAACGGCGATTGCCGACAAGGCGCCGCTCCCACCCGGGAGTCGAGCCACACGCGACGGTCGGACGAGGGACACCCGAGTCGCGGACGTCCGATGGTCGTCGGTGATCCGACCCCACATCGAGCCGGTACGGTTCACCGGCATGGCCCCTCCAGCGGTTGCCGTGTCCATTTCCGACCCCCCGCCCGGCGAGGGGGAGGACGAGCGACAGGTCCATGAACGAACGCGACGAGTCTTCGAGCTGGTAGCCGACGCTGTACTGGCGAACGGGTTCGACATCGTCTACGGCGGTGATCATCGACTGGGCGGGTTCACCCAGCAGCTGGTCGAACTCGCCCGAGAATCGGCAACCGCCTCGACAAACCGGATCCACAACTACCTCCGCTCCATCGAATACCAGGCCGGACTCGCCGGGTTCATCCAAGGCGTCGACGTCGTCGAGGTCCGCTTGCCAGAGGGCGTCGTGCCCGATGGCCTCTCCGATGCCGACAAGACCCTACTGACGGGCGCCCTCCAACTCACTGAGATGCGCCGCAGGACCTCCCGGCCGGAGGTCGCTGTGGCGCGGATCGTGATCGGTGGCAAGCTTGGCAAGGCCTCAGGATTCGCCCCGGGGGTGTTGGAGGAGGCCTATCTCTCGGTCTTCGAGCACGAGGTCCAGGCCCCAGACGGCGTGCGGGCCAAGCAGGTGATCCAACCGCTGTTCATCTGCGGCGGATTCGGCGGCGCGGCCCGAGCGGTTGCCAATGCGCTGCTGACGCGCAGCATCGATCCGGCGACGGCAGCGTCGTTTGACGGCGTTCCGGAGTACCAGCATCTGCACCTCCTGGTGAGCGGCTACGAGACCGCCAGCTCAATGCTTCGGCATCTGGCGACGGTGACGGATCTTCAGAACGGTCTGGCCGTCGACGAAAACCTGGAACTCCTGACGACTTCCGACGTCGTCCGTGTCGTAGAGCTTGTCCTCACGGGTCTTGGACGTACAACGATTCGACGGAGAGAGATAGCACCAAGGTCGAGTGAAATGAGCTTCGGGAGGGCCAGCCGAAACCGTTAGCTAGATGTCCGAATCGAGTCGGAGCTGCCCTACGCCTTCGTCGGGCCCGAATTGCCTTCGGTCGCATCGCGCTGCCGAGTTCAACTTGCCTCGGTGATCTCGAAGCTTTCGAAGTGAACATGAGCGGTGTGGTCCGCCTTGGACGTTCCGGAGTATGTAATGACGAACATCCCCGCGTAGTCTTCCGACTCCGGCAATGCTCCGTGCATAAAGATTTCCTCATCATCCGTCATCTCTGGAAGTCTGATCCCGTCAACGAAGTACTGGTAGCTCCCGGCGACGTCTTTGCGAATCTCGATTTCCACAGATGGCTCGATGAATGACCGATTTTGCCACTCAAAGATCGTCCGGTATAAGTCGCGGGAAGTTCCTCCTTCGGCGAACGTATGCTTTCGATATGCTAGGGCGATCGTGCCGGCGGGCGGATTAACTACCAACACGTAGCCATCCTCGCCGTCTTGACTGGAACCAAATGCGACGCCATACGCAAACGTGAAGTCAACGGGTGTTTTCACGGGAGTCGCTTTCAACTTCACCGAGTACGGAAGTGAAGTCGGCTGTCTCAAGGAATACATCACCTGCATATGCTGATCATTTCGGGTGATTTCAATGTGATACTCGTGCAGTGGGTGTCGTCCTGCACGACGACCTTCGGTCTCGAGTTGCTCGATCGTGGGCCACGAGTACCTGTTCGACGAGAAGTCATCACGGACAACAACAACTCCGCCCTCGTCATCTCCGGGCTTTGCGGTTGGGGCCCTACTCGGAGGGTCATAGCTTTGGTATTTTCGTCCGGCATTGGCGACACCGTTCTGGTCGGCCGCACATCTGAACCCGACAAAGTCTTTACCGTCGAATTCATCGAGAGCGATGTCGCGCTCCGTGTTGGCCCGAACGAATCCATTTCCCCCGCCTTTGACGAAACGAGCGGTCGGATTCTGGCTCTGCAACGCCAGGTCGTACGTATCACTAACCCACTCGGGCGCGTTGCCTGAGAGATCGAATACTCCATTCCGGTTGTTCGCTGCTACGGATCCGACCTCCCCCAACTTCGCGCCGAGCAACTCGTTTGGGACTGCGTCGCCAGTGGAGTACGGCTGCAATTGTTCGCCGGCCGCGGCCAGCTCCCATTCCATTTCGGAAGGAAGTCGCTTGCCGACGGCTTGGCAGTACGCACGTGCGAGGCTCCACCACACTCCCTGAACCGGCTGCGACTCAGTTCCAGGCTCGTAGATTCCTTTCCGCCACGGTGTCTGCTCGTGGGTGGCTGACACGAAGTCGTAGAAGTCGGCGTTGGTCACTTCCGTGCGATCCAGGTAGAACGACGCCACCTGAAGAGGTTTCGGGCTGATCTTGGACTCTTGGCCGTTCGGATCATTCTTCTCGACACCAAAATATCGGCTATACCCAGCGATGAGGGCCATCTCGTCCTCAGGAGGGACGGCTCGCTGAAGTGTCGTGGGGGATAACTGTGGTTCAAGCGTTGAATCGATGGGAGTCTCGTCGGGCGTGGGGGACGAGATCGAGGTGTTGACTTCCACTCCCCCATCCTTCGTGCATGTGCTTACTCCAAGACACAAGAATGGACTCGCTAGCAGCAACGATGTTTTCCTCATGATTCGCCTTCTCTTGTTCCAGGGATTATTTGACAAGTGGTAGAATTCTCGTCGACGACGTGACTCTCGGAGGTCGCTATCGCAGCACAGATTCTGCTCGCATGCAGCGAAATGGCATCGTCGACAGTCCAGGCAGTCTGTTTCTCGCCAGTTCCAGAGGAAGAGAACGCAGTGGTCCATAGGGAGCTGGCCTCCCCTCCGGCCAAATCCAGATTGGAGAGAATGTCCGGCGTCTCGAGGAAGACGTGAATATGGTAGCCGAAGTGCTCGGACGCAGGTGTAAAGTCGAGGGTTTCGTATCGCACGTAAAGCATTCCTTGTCGTGTGCCCACCGCAGTGAGACAGACCCCCAACTCCGTAGTAGATTCGGAACAGCTGGTGTCCTCATTCAGGAAGTCATCGACGGTCTGAGCGACGGGCCGAGTGATGAGCGGCAGGTCGGCAGTTGTGCTCGTCGAATAGTCATTTGTGGTGAGCGTGGTTCGGTCGCTGCTCGCGTCTGTTGGGGATGCCTCGTGCGTCCGAAGCTGAGATCGTATGAACAAGACGCTGACGAAGATCAGGAAGGAGACAGAGAGTATTTTTGACCACATTGTTAGACGTGAAGTCGGTTCACGGCCGGTTCTTTGAACACGCCGTACGTTCACCTGAAAACCCTGCACCGCAATCCTCTGGCTAAGGGAACGTCTCCAGCCGTAGTGCTTTCGTAACTTCTTCGCGATTCTTTTTAATGTCATCGAGATGATCTGGTGTGTCAGATATCTTTAGCGCATTTAGGTCGCATACGAACTGCATATCAGGTGGAACATCGGCGGCGAGAGGCATTGGGCGACCAGAGATAAGAATTGGGGCCAGACGTTTACCCTGTCGCTCTGCTTCATGTATCTCGAAACACATCCAGCACGGCTCGGACCCAAGTGATTCTTCCCACCGTTCACCGATGAGCACGAGTACAACGTCCGCCTTAGCGATCGAATTCGCTATCTCCTGGCGGACTGCTCCACCCGGTGGGATGCTGGTTACATCGAGAAAGACTCCTCTTCGTGGCCAGGATGCGAGTGCTTTCGCAAGGTCAAACGCGAGATGCTTGTGTTCGTCGCGACGGTATGAGATGAACGTCCTCATCGACCAGGCCCCAACGTCACGCCGCTGATTCTGTCATATCGAGATCGGGCGACGCACACGGGGACGATCTTTATGTACGTGGCGACGGGCGCCCCACGTATCGTGTTTGCCGAGTACTTTGAGTGAGAACGAATTGGTTTGCTTCCTCTCAATTTCCTATTTGTTGTCGTTGTTGGTGATGACGTTTCGTCGGATGAGAGGTCGGCCGTGACCATGGAGGTGGCTCATGTCGAGAGAGTTGTTGCGGTCAATGTGAGGACGTCGTAGAACGTCGTGTTGCGGGATGAAGGGACGCTGGGCCGACGAGGTGCGTCAAGCTCATCGAGCTGACCTGAGCGATGAGTGCGGTGTCGGCATTGGATACCCGCGCAACAAGGCGCTCCCCGACCGGGAAGGACTCGATGTCGGTGCTCGACCTTCGGGCAAGCCACCGTCAGTCGGGCGGAGGCGCTCGCCGATCTCGATGACCGCCCGAACGACGACGAAGCCATCGCCACGTGACCTCATCGCACTGACCGGTCAGCTGAATGGTCGGGTCGTTGTCACGTCGGACAACGGCTTGGAACGCTCGAACGGCATGCTCCGTTGCGGGCCCGAAGGTCGAGTCGACCTGCAAGAACGCCCCCAAACCGTTGAGTTGCTGCTGGAGCTCACCCACCGAACTGGCCCTCAGCCAGCGCTTCCGCCACTCGTCGTCCGAGTCGTTCGGCTCCCGTCGGACGAGGTGGAGGGTGGGCGACTCGCCGCCGCTGTTCGTCGGGCTGACCAGCGAGTCCACGGGCTCATGAACGAATCCGTCTGGCGCTCTTCGGAGTACGCCAGCATCGACTTGATCGACCCGAGACACAATGCGATCCTGCAGGCAGCCGGGAGACAGCAAGGGAGGATCGCTAATGGTCGTCAGCACTCTCGCTGGCTGGTCAGCCAGCGCGTCGAAACGGCCGAGCAAACTCCCCACGTACGAGTCGAGCGCAGTCGGGTTCATCCCGTCGCCTCGGGTGATGACGGCCCAATGGCCGAGGGCGAAGCTCCCGCCGGCGGTCTCGATCGCGGCGTTCCATAGTTCGGCCTGATGTCCGCTCGATGCACGAGAAGCCAATACATACCAATACGAGCCGACTTGGAGCCTGTAGCTCCTCGCTCCTTCGACGTTTTCGATCCAATGTCGGTCCTGTCTGGTACCGCGCCCGGCTCGAATGACGACCCAGCGAATCCCGGTATCGCGAATGGCTTTCCATTCGATGATGCCATCTCGATCCGACACGTCAAGCCCGAGTACTCCGTGCTCAGGCGCCGTCGGTTCAGTCACCTGACCGATCATGCACTGGACTCCGCCGTCAAGTGCTGTCCGATCGGTCAGATCTTCCTGTCCGAACTGGGCGGTCGCTTCTGCTCCCCGATGGACAAGCCGGGGAGAGCTGCCAACAACCGCTCGGTTCGAGTAGCCGACGGTGGGGCGTTCTGTGCGACGGCGGCCGCGTGCGCCACCGCCAGCAGCCGACGTGCGGTGGCGTGATCGCCCAACGCGGAACGGCCAAGCCCGAGTGAGATGTCGACCGGGCCGAGACACATCAGCTCGCCGCCGGCCAACGCCCATTGTCCCGAGTACGGGGCGAGTTGGGTGAGTGTCGACTCGATCAGCATCTCGTCGTTGAGTAGCACGGCCGTTTCGAGTATGAGCGATACAGTCGCCAACCACAGCCAATTCCGCTCGGGCATTTCTCGTCCGGTCATGGCTTGATCGAGAAGGCGCCGGGCGTCGGCCATCAGACCATGGTCTGCATAGGCGTACGCGAACGCGATCAGAAAGAGCGGCTGCTGATCAACGAGGCCAGCAAGCGACCGTTCCAACGCGATGACTTCGCCGAGTCGGCCCTGATCGCGCATCGTTGACCATTGCTGGGCCATCTGGCAGAGCACGAGGTTGTGTCGCCGGTTCGAGATCTCCAAGGCGTTCCCGGCCAACCAGTCGGCCCGTTCGTAGTCGCCACGAAGCCCAGCGATGAGGGATTGACCGAGTTGGGTCCGAGCCAGGATGAACGTCGATCCGGCCTCGTTCGCCAACGTCGCGGCGTGCTCGTGATCCCTGGCGCCGCTGTCGAGATCGCCTGCCTGGATGTGAGCTGCCGCACGGTGGTTGAGTGCATCAAGGGCCACGCCGATCCAACGCGACGTCTCCCGCTTGGCTAGCTCGGTTTCCGCGACCGACAAGATGCGCGACATCTGATCGAGACGATTACGCACATCGTCGGGACCCCACTCGCAACGGGCAACCTCGATCTCGACGGTTGCCCGGTCGATCGGGTCAAGGTCATCAAGTCGGTCAAGGCCCTGCCGGGCCAGTTGGACGCGTTGCGATTGAGCGGTAGAAGACGGAAGCAACCTCGCCTGGCGGACCCGCAGGAGCGCCTGGAGATCGGGCCGATCGGACGGGCACCGTTCGACGGCGCTGGTGACCAATTCCAGTAGAAGCGGATCATCCCGGCCGTGTCGTCGATGCATCGACGCGGCAAAGGCGGCCTCTGCGATCGTGAGACCGTCGCCACTTCGTTGGGCAATACGGGCGGCGTCAGTCAGCTGCGCCAACGCCTCGTCGGATCGGCTTGCTGCGAACAGGGCTCGACCGAGGACGGCACGCAACGGACCCTCGACACCGTCACGCTCGATGGGCGACGGATGAGCGTCTGCCAGCTGCGCAAGTGCCTTGACTGCCACCCGTTCAGCCTCCTCGTGGGCGAGCCGGTCGAGCGCCCGGCGCGCTATCCGCACTGCAAGACGTCCGGCCACCAACGGCTCGCCCAGCCGACCGGCTGCGAACCAATGGTGCAATGCCTGCTCGGCTTGGAACGAGTCGTCCGCTGCCTCCTGCAGAACTGAAGCTGCCCGCGCATGGAGGGCCGCCTGCATCATCGGCGACAGGGTCTCGATGAACGCCATCTGGACCAGTGCGTGCGCGAACCGCAATATTCCGGGTCGTGCCGTGGAGGCCGTCAATAGTCCGGCTCTCACCGCTGGCTCCATTAGCTCGGCGAGGTGCAACGGGCTGTCGCCGGACAGGACTCCAAGTACGACGACGTCGATCTCCCGCCCTACGACGGCGGCCGTTGTCAACAGTGCAGACAACTCCGCGCCGAGTTCCGCTGCGCGACGCCGCACCCATGCCCGGACCCCGTCGGGGAGAGAATCACTCGTGGGGGTCCAGTTCGGATGATCGAGAAGGTGACGGGCAACCTGGACAACGAAGTAGGGATGGCAGCCAGTCCACTGGCCGAGATCCTGACTTCCGATCTGCTCGGTGACCCCGACGAAGCGGGCCAGGTTCCATGCCGACTCGGCATCGAGGGGACCAACTGGGACGCGTTGTACTGCGTGGTCGACCAGCAGCCCGTCCATCGCGACCGGCAAGGCTGTCGCTGTGCTGTAAGCGCCGAGGATGAGCAGTCTGGACAAAGGCTGGGAGAGCACATGGTCGAGAAGCGCGACCGACGATCCGTCGATCCATTGGAGATCGTCGATGATGAGCACCACTTGTCGGCTGTCGACATCGCATAGCAAGTGGGCGATATGGCTGAAGAACCGCCGACGGTCAATCCAACCCTCGTCCTCGCCATCGAGGTGGGTGGCGCTGAACGGGAACGCCGACTCACCGAGGGCGGCCAGGAACGGCTCATATGCGCCGCCGGCCTCGGTGCACTTACCGACCAGCACCACCGCGCCATGCCGTTGATACTCGGCCGCGACTTCGGCGAGCAACCGACTCTTGCCGAGTCCGGAGTCGCCGGACACCACCACAAAAGGGGTCCGGTTTTCCGTGGCGGCGAGATTTCAGCGCGCCACGGGTCGCAGACAGCTCACGATCGCGACCGAACAGTGTCATCGCTGTCAGCCGGGTGACCCACGCGGCGCCGACGTTCACGGCCGTCGAATTCGAGCTACGGTCGACGGCTCTCACCAGGAAGCCTCGTGGGGCAGCCTCAAACTGTCGGTCCGTCCTCCCTGCGACCAACATGCGGACCGTCGGAGCGCACACGATGCTCCGAGCTGGTGCTCTGGCGGTCATCTCGAACAGGTCGGCGACCGCTCGTTCGACCGTGTCTCCATGCCAACCACCGAGGTCGGCGGCCAGCAATCCGATTCGCCACGATTCCACGCGGTCTGCCGATGGCGATGAACCCAGGACGTCAGCTGCTGCCAGCGCGGCGGCCGCACCGGCAAACCCGACGACCACCGACTCCCGCCCAACCTCGATCGGAACGGCGAAGCCGCCATGAGATTCAAGCAAAGCAAGGGCGTCCATCCTCACGGGGCGCAGATCATCGCCACCCTCGATCTGCACCTGACACAAGGTGATCGTGCCGGACGGCATCTCCATTTCGACCGCTTGCCGGAGATGGGCCACAAGATCGGATGCCAACCTTGGGCGTCGCATCGGATCGAATGCCAACGCTTGGCGGATCACCCGCTCAAGTCCAGCCGCGACAGCAGGGCGAATACCGTCCCACGAGGTGGTTCCGCCCATGGCAGGGGTACCGGTGAGTAGGGCATACGCCGTGGCGGCAAGCGAGTAGACGTCTGCCGCCGACCTCGCCACCTCGCCGGTGACGATCTCGGGAGCAGTGAAGCCGGGCGTGCCGATCCGTCCGCCTGCTTCACCGGCGCGTACGGCCGTCCCGAAGTCGACGAGCACCACGCGGCCGTCATCGCCGACGACGATGTTGG
This sequence comes from uncultured Actinomycetes bacterium, assembly GCA_963847945.1. GTDB lineage: Bacteria > Actinomycetota > Acidimicrobiia > Acidimicrobiales > Ilumatobacteraceae > JANMJD01. The sequence continues at coordinate 52,392 of CAWKBX010000010.1, read as the reverse complement.
ACGGCTTGACATCACCATGGACAACCGGCGGGTGATGGTTGCGGTGCAGGTGGTCGAGCGCCTCGGCAATGAGGTCCAAGTATCGGATCACCTCTGGCGCCGGTAGACCCGGGTCGCCGCGGGCACGGAGCACGGTGGCGAGATCGTTCCCAGGTACATAGTCGGAGACGAGCACGTACCAGCCATGTTCGACGACATCGTTCCGGATTACCGGCAGAGCCTTGTGTGGTGCGAGCTGCACCAGAATCCGAGCCTCGCGCCTCAAGCGCGCCAGATTGATGTCGTCGGTCAGGGGACGCAACTTCAACACGACATCCCGGCTGAGATGCTCATCGCGGCCGAGAAAGGTTCGGGCCTCGCCCCCGGAGCCGAGCGGTCGGATCAGGCTGAAACGGTTGTCGAACTGCTTGGGAAGCTCAAACTCAGAGATCAAGGTTGACCCTCGCGTCCCTCCACAACGACATGACTTATTCTGACTCAGGCTTGGCGGATTGCCCTACTCGACGGCACCGCGACGATTGTCAGCCGGGGCCGCAGTTCCACGAACGAAGTAGCCTCCGTCACATCATGGACGGATCGTCTTGGCTCGAACTTCGACGCGGCGGACAACCGCCGACGACGGTCGAGCTTGACCGGCCGCTTACCTTCGGCCGCCAAATTGTCGGCGGCGAGGTGATCGAGGGGCACATCGGAATCGCCGGTGACCCGACCATCTCGCGGCTACACGTTGGCTTCGATCGCCAAGGTCCAGGCTGGTGCGCTCACGCCCTTCAAGCGACAAACGGGGTGTTCATCAACGGCGATCGGTTGGCGGAGGGGGCGCTGCGACTGTTGCTCAGCGGGGACGAGATCCGCCTCGGCGAGCGGACGACCCTGGTCTTCCACTCGATCGAGGCGAACGCTCTTGACCGGTCGCGCACTCAGGCGGCGGTACCTGTTCCCGAGCTTACGGCGGCGGAACGGCGGGTACTGCTCCAACTGTGCAGGCCGCTCATCGACGGTGACACCTTCACCCCGCCGTCGCGGGTGTCGGAGATTGCCCGCAAGTTGTTCGTGACCGAGAGCGCCGTAAAGCAACACCTCATCCGGCTCTATCGAAAGTTTGGGATCGACGGAGAAGGCGATCGACGGGTCCGGTTGGCCAATGATGCGATTCAACGCGGTGCCGTCCGTCGTGCCGACCTTGAAGGGATGGAGTAGCCCGGCAAGCCGAATGTGTCCAACTCGCCAGGTCGGCATCATGGCGTGAACTCACATGATGTCGTCCATGACCATCATGGATTCTCCCGAAGTCCCATCTCCACGCCGAGAGGCACTTGCCTTACCCAACAGCACGTATCAAGGCATCCGACTTCTCTTCGAACGCGGCATCGAAGCTCAGTTCCTGGACGTGGGCGGAATCGGTCGGGTGCTCAATCGTTTCAAGCGCGCCTCGGTCATGGCGATCCTCTTGTGGTTTGTCACGGCGATCATCTGGGGGCCGCTGCTGTTGGTCGGAATCGGTTTCGTTCTCGCACCGCTGATCCTGATCGGCGGGTGGTTCTTCTTCTTCCTCCGTCCCGATGCCGAAGGGATCGCCTCATGGCAGCAACTGGCCGACGGCCAAGCTGAGCAGGCCGAGTCGGCGTACGTGGCGACCTTGCAAGAACTGTTCAACGTCCGCTACGTCCAAGCCGCCGGTGTCCATCCGGACTACGGCCCGCCCGATGCCAAGGGCCGGTGGCTGATGCGCATTCGGCTCGGCAGCTACACAATGTTCGTCGCCATCGTGCCGTTCGGACGGGACTTGCACGTCAGCTGGGTGATGGTCCTCGAACGCTCCGGAATCGACGCGATCCGGGAGTTCTTCAAGTTCTTCGGTAAGACCTGGAAGGCCAAAGAGGTCGAGGCCGCATCCGCCAAGGCGCTGCGCGACGTCGTTCACAACTCATTGGCCAACGGTGTCTGGCGTGTCGCCTCCGGGGAACGCCTGACGCTTGCCCGCCTCCAAGAGGAGTGGCGGGTTCCGGCCGGCCCGAGCAGCGGACCGGGCGATATCACCTTCACGCAGACGCCGATGGTGGCGAAGCCGGCGAGCGCTTCGCTACCGTCGCCGACCCCCGACCCCCTCGCTGGCGAAGGAACGGCGTGAGCACCGCGACCGAACCGCTGTTTGTCAGCGCCAAATCTGGATCGATCATCTTCACGTGGATGGGCGCCGAATTTGGCCCGACCCGCGATCTTTCCTCGACTCGTCCGTGGAGTCTTACGGCGACCGTTGAGGACCGCCGGCTGCAGGTTCGCCGAGACGAGCTTGAGTTCGTCAAGCGGCTCGCGGAGTTTGGCAGCGACATCCATTTCGCCGTTCGTTGGCGATGGACTCCTGAGCGTCCGGTCGCTCGTGTGGCACTGCTTGCTCGGATCGCGGGGCCCGAGGGGAGCAGCGCGTGCGACCGGGCCCGGCTGAGTGAGGTAGTGCTGTCGTTCCCGGGGCACACTCCGGTCGATCGTCTGCTGGAGCGGCACGAACTCGCTGGGTGGCTTGCTCCGTTCAACGAAACACATGCCGTTCAGTCGTTTGAACGCCGTCACGCGACACGCCGATTCGGGAACGGTCTGCATCACTTCCACTTGTGTCCCCCGCTCGAACGTGACCACGACCGATGGGCGGCCTTCTGCCACTCCGCACTGCGATCAGCGGACGATCTCGTCCTCACCGCCCAGCTGCGGCCCGTCGGCGACAACCTCGACCTCGACTGGATCGACCAACAGATACGGGCGATGAAGCAGTACGTCGTCCCGGCCGACCAACTCGTCACGGGTGGCTCCTACGAAATCGAACCCGACGAGTTCGCCGTCGCTGCGAGCGCTGTCTTCGAACAGATTCGAAGAGACCCCGAACCAACTCGACTTGCCTACCGCTGGCAACTTGCCACATCCGGGATGTCCATCAAGCAACTCGACCGCCACGCACAGCTGGTCTTCTCCGCCTTCCGGGGTCTCTACGGAACAACCGTGCGGCCATCGCCGAGCGAATCGGGAGCCGGCCCATTCACGTCGGCGATGCGCACCTTGGACGTGACGCCGCCGGTCCACGACGATCGACACCTCCCGCAGGTCATGCACCACCTCACGACCACCGTCAACCTTCGCGAGGCCGTCGAGATGGCGGTGTTTCCCTCGGCCCCCAACGGATCGATCCCTGGCTACCCGACGGAGAATCTCCCGCAAGGCCCACGACAACCACCCAACCACGACTCGGTTTTCATGAGCTACGCCCGGGAGGACGGCGACGTCGCCTACCAACTCGACATCGGGCTCACTTCCGAAGGCATCTCGATCTGGCAGGACGTCTCCCAAATTCGCCTCGGTGTCGAGCTTGAGTCCGCGATCGCCGAGGTGGTGACTCGGTGCAGGGCAGTAGTGGTCCTCGTCAGCCGAGCGTCAGCGCTGTCGCCGTGGGTTGCCGAGGAAGTCCGGCTCGCCGCCCAAGCGGGCATCCGCATCGTTCAAGTACTCCTTGACGGTGCGCCGCCCTTGCTTCCAGGGATTCTCGCCCTTCCGATGCGCGGACGTCCCGTTCTCACTACCCAGGCGGAGTTCCGACGACTGGCCCGCGAACTCGCCGTCGACGTGTAGCCGACAGCATCCGGTTACCGATACCTGCCCCGCCAACCCAACTCGAGAAACGAATCTGGGCGAGTTCACCGATTAACACGCGCCCCCCTCGGCCGGGAGCAGCAACTCGAACAACGAGCCCGGCGTACATACAGTTCTCGAGGACGATGGCTTCCACCCTTGTATTAGAAGGTCGAACACCACCGCAACGAACACTAGCGCGTCAACCAGGTCAACACTATTTCCGGGGAAGTAGGCTCGCTAACTCCTCCACTGCTTGTCAATAACGTGCGACTATCTTCTATTCTGAAATTCTAAGGAGCCCGGCTTCTACGAATCCGGCCATCGTCTCCGTTCCGTGAGGTGCCGAATTCGTCAGCGTAATGATGAGTTTCACAATGCCACTCAATTCCGGACCTGACGATTGTCTCATGCCCACAAAGTTGACCGGAATCCTCGCCCGCCATCTGCCCCGTGAGCCGCTCGACAACGGAATATTGGCGCTGCCGACCTGCCCCTCAGGTCCTGGTCCGATAGATTCCGCGAAGGCGGTAAACACCCAGTCGCCCTCCAGGGCGCCCACAACCTCGTTCACGCGATCTCCCCGAAGCCTGAGGTCGGCGACAATGAAATAAGGATCCTCGACCGAAGCCACCGAAACGACAGTTCCAGCTGAGTCAGTTAGACCAGAAACGGTCAGCGTGCCTCGGAAATCAGCGAGTAGTCCTGAACCGATCACGTCGCCGCGGAATGCCCCGGCGGATGGTTGAAACTCATCGCTGGGATACAGCGTGACGGTGACCGTATTGTCGAGGACTTGGACAGTTGGCTCCGGAGCATCGATTCGCTCCGAGTCCACCGTAGCGACCGGGATTCCTGATCCCTCGCCTTCGGCCAGCCGAGATGCGATCATCCAAAACGCCAGCGAGGGATTTCGCTTGTTTGAAGGTCCCGCAAGGTGACCGAGTGGAACCGGAATTGACGCAGCTCCTTCTGCCGTCGCCCTCGGCCAGGAACCCGGACTCAGAACGTCGATCCGGTGTGGAAAGAGACGAACATGAACGATCCGAGCGGAGTCACCGTAGTCACGATGGACGACCGCGTTCGCAATGATCTCGCGGAGGGCCCTACGCGAGTATTGAGCATGTTCTGTTGTTACTGGCGAGGTTTCCGACCGCCGCTCAAGATGCTTGACGCGCCGGTCGATGAACTCCCAAGCTGTAACAATCTGATCCGTCACGGGCGAGTTGATCATGATTGACTCGTGTTCAACCCCCATATCGTCCTGTTCCCAAGCGGAGCACTGGAGGCGCGCACCAGCGACGTAGAGAGAGGGTATCGACGTGAACAGGAGCACCCCCAGGTGCGTCAGAGCATCGTCGATGAGAAAGTGAGCACGTCGCAGGAATTCAATCCCGTCGAGATTCTCGGGGAAGCTCTGTGAGACTTCGGAGCGTAGACCACTACGGAAGCTGGCAACGGATCGCCAATCGACGTTGTCCAATTTGGCGCTGGACTTCGCATCCAAGGTAAACAAGGCAGGCGCGAGGTGCGGTCCTGGCATTCCCCGCGGCGTGGGAAGCGCGCCCCGAACGACACTCTGGTGGGCTTCAGCAACGGCGTGGGATATCGCCTCCTTGACCCTGCTGAGGCACAGTTTTGTATAATCATCAAAGTCGACATAGAGGGGAAGCGGCGTAATCGCGCTCGATGCTGCATCGTTCCAATCCGAAGTTAAGGAAAGTCGGAACATCTGCAGCTCGCTCCAGTCGGCTGCGACCGATGGTTCGTGGATGTTCGCAGGCGGATTCAGCGGAAAAAGCGCCAGAACTCGACGGCCGGCGCTGCGTTGCAAGAACTCGTTGAGCTCCAACTTTGTCACACGGCCGACGCGCCCCACGAAAGGGAAGACTGCGATCTGGCTGTTGGTGATCGCAGGATCGATCTTGCTGCGCTGTCCCCCAATTGTCGTATCGGCGTCGTTCTGCCAGGCGAAGACCTTTACCCTGTCGAAGGGTCGCTCCGCCATGATCGCGTGTTGCAGAAGATCCAAGTGGTCTTGAAGTGCCTGCTCGCACGAAGAAATGTGATCAGCGAGTTCTTCAGAGTCAGACGCGTAGCCGACAAATATGTTGAGGTCGGTGGCTCTTGAAGAGGCAACAGTCATGTAGTCCCCAAACATCCAAGTGAGGCGAGACTACCCGTTGGGATGCTGTACAGGCGTCAAGTCCGGACGTTGCCCCACAGGTCGCGTTGATCAGCGTAGATCACCAACAGCATGTTTCGCCACGTGCCAGCTCGACGAGCACCGCCGGCCCGCAACTGGTGTCGTTTGACACCGATACGCATGACTGGATCGAGGCCGCTGCGATTGGGACCGATGACGACGACGATCCTCCTGGCCACGCGTGCTGGAGCCGGCGACACATGTTCGAAGGGCGCGACGGCCCGGCCCCGCCATCGCACCTTGCAGTGCGCTTCGAAAACGCTCGGAAAACACTTGGCGGTTGTTTTCCGGCTCAACCGTCGTTGTCGACTTGACGGTAGCGTCAGCGCTCCAACCGAGCGCTCCCCACTCAATCTCCCGACCGAGTGGGCGGGTGTGTTCACGGTAGCTGGTGCGCCTGGTGATATCGCTGTGGTCGATCTGACGCCCGTGGGTGCGAGTGGGGAAGGGTACGGGCAGCTGATCTCGTCTGACGTTGCGAATCCGCCACTACGGGCCAACATCTCGTCCAAGACGAGGGTGGGGTGTTCCGGATCGTGCGACGTGTCGCCAAGGACCGGGTGATTTCGACCGTCGATCCCGAAACCCGTGATCGCCGGATTCGCACTCGTAGATTCGCCTGAGCGACAGCTATTGATGGTGCTCTCCAGTGCCATCGTCGTCGTTGGAGCGTTTGCCTGGGTTCACATCTACGCGAGGACCGCGGGCGTGGAGCGTGCCCGCGAAATCACGATGGAGACGCAAGGCCTTGCCGACCTGCTTGTCTACAGTCGGGAGCCGCTTCCCTTGTTCGCCGTCCACGACGTCAGAATGACTCTGCTGAACGAGAACGGCCCGGGCCCTGTCGTGTTTCGCTACCAGTGTCTGAAACTGCTGACACCGTTCAACGACACCTTGTTCGTGGTGCCCGACGATTATGCGCTCGACGGAAACGCTCGCGTCGTTTACGTAATCGACGCGAACGCGGTTCGCCTCGACTTCGATGGTCGTCAAATGGCTACCGGCCAGGCTGCCGAATGCTAACGATTACTGTCGGGTCGTTGGAAACGACTCGAGCCACCGGCAGTCGGTCGGGCTGTTGACGTGCATGTGATCTGTAACCGTGTCGTCATCGCGATCGGAATCAGGGCGGTCTTCCCGGACAGGTCGGATTGACCCAACGACACGACGTGGGCGAGCGATTTCAAGCGCTGCGGGGTTCGAGATCGGCGTGCACCCGCACTTCGTGGGCGACGAAGTCGGTCCGACCGTTCCAGGTCACACCGACGTCGCGCGGGACGACCGACAACTGCGAAACCGGCGGCAGTGAGTTCGGCGACGATAACTTCCCAAACCCGGGCGGGAGCCTCGTTGCTGCAGAAAGCAGACTCCACGTGCCGCTCGTGATGAACACCGGCGTGGGCGAGGCGGACCGCCGGTGGGCTCAACGGAGCGGGACCACGTCCAGGAAGGTGAGTCGTTCGTCGAGCTCGTGTGCGGGGTCGACGGCATCGGGGCTGCGAAAGTATCGCTGCACCTCGCGTACCACCAGCCGCAGCGACTCGTCCCCAGCCGGAAGCTCGAACGTCGGAGCCAGCGGTCCGCCGACTCGTTGCCAGCCGACCGGCAGGTCGGCGACCGCGGCCGTTACGTCGGTGTGACCGGTGCCCGCCGGAAGCCGTTCGAGGTGCGCCGTGACTCGACTGCGTTGAGCGCCTGGCTGCTCCAGCAGATCGAAATCCTGGTTGAACTCCTGGCCGAGACCACTGAGGGCCCAGGTGATCTGTGTCCCCGCGTGGGTGACCCGGAGCGTGCGTCGCGGCAACAGCTGGACGGGTTCGCAACGCACGACGCTGGACATCGCATGCCCCTCCACGCTGTCCGGCTGGTAGCGGGCGACGGCAAGGCTGACGAACGGCCAGTACGACGTCTCTGCCACCGCCGACATTCCGACGTCGACGAACCAGTGCGCGGGCAGGTCGCCTGCCACGGCGAACTCCGGAGCGTACGGAACCACGAGCGCCTGCGCGTCGGCTTCGGCCAGCTGCACGAGCCGGGCGGCGTCGACCGCCCCGTCGAACGAGTCCGGCGATGGGTCGATCGTCGGCGACGGCGTGGCGAACACCGGGTCGCGCCGCACCGTGGTGCAGTACCTCGCGGGCGTCGACCCTCCGTCGAGGACGACGGCCAGCCGCTCGCCGGCACCGCTGGCGTGCCAGGGCCGACCCAGCTCGATGCGGAACCCGCCACCTTCCCGGATGCGTTCGAGCTCGGTCCAGCCGCCGGGCAGATCCGTGCCCGTCCAGCGGAACGCTGGAGTCACCGACAACACGACGGGCGGCGGCGGCGTCGCCGAACTCGGCACGTGCACGAGTTGTATCAAGGGCTGAGACGCGATCTCGGTGCCCGGATCGAAGTAGTCGCCGAAACGGCTGAACGCCGTCAACGTGTAGGTGATGTCCCGGTGGCGGGTGTCGCCGAGCTCGTGGATCAATGGCGCCAGCGACGCGGCGTCGACGACGATCTGTGAGGTCTGGACGGTGACCGACACATCGGCCGGCTCCGCGGCGTCCACGATCTCCTGCCAACTCGCTTCGAGTTGGATCGAGCCCGTCGACGCGGCATCGAGACCGAGGAGCGGATCGCCGTGCGCGAGCTGCACGCATGTGTCGTTGACGTCGCGACGTGGCTCGAACTCTCCGACCGGGTTCTTGAGCGGATGCTGCACCGCGTGCACCAGCCGGAGTTCGTGCGCCGGGCTGACCATCGAGTGCAGGCCGTCGCGCACCGCCTCCATTATCGTCTCGATCAGATCGGCACCGAGTGCCGTGCCCTGGTTCTCCGGCGTCGGCTCGACACCGGGAGCCGGTGGCTCGCGGTACTCCTTGAGCCAGTTCTGCATCGAGAACAGCCCGAGGTCCTCGGCACGGACCGAGCTGCTGATCCCGACAACGATCTGCTCGCCGGGGTTGAGACGAACCGTGGCCGTCGAGAACGTCTCGCGCCACTCGAGCCGCTTCTGCGTCTCGCTCAGCCGTGGCTCGAGGCGTAGGAGCTTGGGCTTGAAGTCGGGCCACTCGCCCTCCGGGAGCCGCCACGCCTCGCGGATCGATTCGCCCGCGGCGACGACGCCGACACCGTCGCGCACACTGATCACCATGCGCTCGGCGACCGGGTCGGGCAGCCAGGAGTACGCCGCTTCGCCGGTCACCGACTCCGGTGACAGGCTGCGCCGCAGCCAGCTGATCGAGGTCTCGTCCGTCTCGCCGTCCAGCAGGCCGTGTTGCTCGACCAGCGCGAACGACGCCGATGGCGGGAGGAAGGTGCGATGGTCGTTGACCACGAACGCGTCGCTGAACTGATCGACACCGCGTCCCGTCATCGGGTCGCTGCGAATGACGAGCACGTCGACCGACCCGCCGGGGCCCATCGGCCGGTGCAGCGGAGCCGTCTCGCCGGGCGGTGGTGGCGGGCCGGCTGGTTCCGTCGTCGGCGGTGGCGGGATCATGTACGGCGGGCGAACGGGGTCGTGCCGGCCGTAGAACATCTCCGCGGATTCGCCCTCGCTGGTGTCGGGGTCGTCGCGGCCCAGGCCACCACCGGCGGCATCGGCGATGCGAATGCGCATGCGGTACTGCTCGCCGAAGCGCAGGCTCGGCAGGCCGAGGGGCGAGTGCTCCCAGCGCACATGGTCGAGCGTCTTGCGCTCCGAAGTGGGTACCTGCAGCCCTGGCCGCGGGCACGCAAGGCTCCATCCGTCCCAGCGAGTCACCACCTCGTCGGCGCGCAGCAGACGTCCGTCGCGGTTGCCGCGAGGTGGGACCGCGCGGGTGTCCGGTTCGCCCTGATCCACGACCGTCACGGCGTACGGTTTGATCTGGCCTTCCTCGATCGTGCCGTCGACCAGAACCTCGTTGTCCTTGGTGAAGTACGTCGCCCGCCGTTGCACGAGCGAGCGCCAGGCACCGTCGGACAGCCGGACGTCCACCCTGTAGCCCAGCACCAGATCGTCTGCGTCCAGCTCGTGACCGTCGAGCGACCCCCGCGTCGCGTTGCCCGTGGCGCGGTCGGAGCGACTGCGAAACACCTCGCTGCGACCGCGACGCAGAAGGCTCAGCCCGGCGGAGCGAACGGCGGGCAGCTCGTTGGGGTCGGATACCTGGCCTCCTGCGGCAGGGTCGTCCCGGACGCGGTCTCGGTTGCGGCGCACCGCGGCGGCGGTCTCTCGCGCCCGCTCGACCGCGCCGGTGACGTCGAAGGTCTCCAATTGCCATCGCTGCTGTCCGGCCGCCGGATGCCCGTCGAGGAACTTCGAACCGAGGTCGACCAATCCGCCGGAGACGTCCGAATCCGGTGTCGACGCGGCGACGAAGCGGTTCTTCGACACGACGTACCGCGTCCACGGCGACACGCAGGTCACGTCGGGCGCGTCGGCGCCGAACCGGCATGTCACGCGGACGACCCCGGACGGGTCGAGCGAATCGATCGCGGTGAGCCGAAACTCGACCACGAGGCCGAGGGCACGCAGGACCGACGGATGCTCTCGCAACATCGTGATCACGCGATGGAAGTCGGGAGGCTGGCGTGCTGGGACGATGTGGTCGTCCTGGTCCGAGCGGCGCGGGAACGACGATCGTCCGTCCGAGATCCGCGTCGGCGAGTCCCTCGGCACCTCGACCGACCGCGGGCTGGGCCGCCTCCGCATAGACGCGACGCAGCACACTCGCGTGGTCCGACGATGCGTCGACGTCGCCTACGTCGTAGGGCATCGGTGTCTGGAACGGCCGGACGCGCAGGCTCGGATCGAACACCTTCGGCCACAGCAGTGGCCGGACGTGTTCGGCGTCGAGGCGCTCGGCGCGGTCGACGACCGTGGCCGTGGCGTCCGAGGTCGCTGCCACCTCGACGCTCAGCGCCGCCCCGGCGAGCAGCGTCGGCCATTCCGCGAAGCCGTATGTCGCGAGAGGGCTGTCGTCGACAAGACCGGACAGTCGCGGCACGACGAGGGCGCGTAGGACCGAAACGCCGTCGTGCACCATGCCGCCGGGCACCGCGATCCACAACACCTCGCTCATTGCGCCGGCTCGTACGCTTGCTTGTGCTGCTGCCACATCTTGGCGTAGTCGTCGTCGCTCGGCGGGGGAGCCGGGAGTCGATCGTGCGTGCCGTCGCCGCCGCCGGCGATCGTCCATTCGCCGCTGTCGATCTCCACCGAGTCGGAGTAGATCGTCAGGTCGATCTCGATGACCAGGGTGGCCCGCCCGACGAGCTTGTTGCCGTGACTCTGGTAGCCGAGTGTGAGCACCATCTCGACCGAGACCGACACCAACCCCAGGACTTCGAGACTGCCCCCGATCCGCAGGAATCCCACCAGCTCGACCGACTCGTCGGCGAGGCGCTGGAAGCGAATGCCGCCGAGGATGTGCGCCTCGCCGCTGGCGACCACGAAATCGACCGCAACCGAGGCCCCGAACTCCAGCGCGACGTCCAACCGGCGCAGTCCTCTGCCGTCGACCTCGACGTCGACGTACCCGCCGCCGCCGAGCATCAACACGCTCAGGTTGAACGGCTTGGCGCGGCTGGCGAACGCCACCGCCACCGAGACCGGGTCACCCTGGAACGGCACCGCCACCCGCGCCGAGAAGATCAGGTTGCGCAACACGAACGCACCGGAGCTGACGTCGGGGATTGGTAGTGAGTACGCGGCGACGATCCCTTTCGCTGACACCTCGAAGGTCGGGCCCTTCCCGGCGACGGGAGCCTTGCCTTGCAAGGTCTGCAGGATGTCGAGCGCCCCACCGAACTGCACGTCCAGGCCGTCGATGTCGAGCGACGGCTCGCTACCGGACGCCTGGTGGTAGCGCAGCCGATCGAAGTTCAAGATGACGAGGGGATCAGCCGTGGGGAACGACAGCGAGAAGTCGGTGACCGTGCACTCCGACGTCACCGTCGGGCCGCACGAGACGACGTTGAGGGTCATCTTCGCCGGCGGCGGCTGCTGGGTCGGCGGCTTGACGACCTTGCGGCCGAACGGTGCGAACGGTGTGAGCTCGTGCTCGGGCCAGTTCAACGTGACCACCGGTTGCGGCCCGCTGAGATCGGTGGTGATGGCCGGTGTCGTCCCCGCTGGTAGACCCCTGAGCAGCTTGCTGAACGGCACGCCCAGCAAGGATGCGGCATCGTCGAACAGCTTCGCCGGATCCGTCAGACCCTCGAGGTTCAGCGGGCCGGCCGCTCGCGAGATCGTGTTCGCGGCCATCTTCGGCGCCGCCAACCCGCCGGACCGGTCCGCGTTCCGGGTGAAGTCGACGACGAGTTCGGCGGCCTTGACAGGCTGGCTGTTGGCGACCGTGTCCGCTACCTGCGCGGCCGCGATGCCTGATCGAGCGATCATCAGCGCGACCTTGACGTCGGTGCCGTCCTCGAACTTCGGCGTGTAGGCAACGAGCGCCTGGTGTGCCGACGGTTGGTCGGGCAGCAGGCTGCGCATCGCCGGGAGGGCGATGTTCATGCCCCACTGCGGGCCGCTCGGCAGCGTGTTCGGGGCCGGCCCGAGCCGCGGCCGCAGCTCGCGCCCGACGACCATGCCGGTGACGTGCAGACCCCGCACGACTTGGACGTCCTCGACCTGGCGATCGGCAACCGGAGCCCGGACGAGGTCGACGGGTGTCCCCGGCACCGAGACGACTCCGGCGTACGCCTCGTCCGGGTCGACTGCCGAGTCCGGCACCGCCGAGCGATCGGCACGAATCGAGGCCCACTCTGCGGCCAGCCGATCGGCGATCGTCGTGTCGAACGTGTCGAAGGCTTCCATCGTCGCGGTCTCGGGCAAGTGGTTGTCGCGGACGAAGAGCATCGGGATCGTGAAGCTGACGGAGGTTCCGCCGCCCTCGCAGATGACGGGGAACGCCACCCAGGAATCGTTTCGTCGCGGGCAGAAGAACTCGTCGATGTTCTGGTCGCCGGCTTCCAGCACCGCGTCGATCTGCTCTTCGAGATCCAGGATCTGCTCGAGGACACGCAGCCGCTCCGCAGCGGGATCCGTCGACTCGTCCGGTGGATTCCTGGCGGCGAGATCCTCGACCACCGGGATGCCGCCGACGAAGTCACCCGGGAGTTGCGGCTGGGCGCTCAGCGCGTCTCGCGCCGCGTCGAGCGCGGCGCGCGAACACCTCCGGGTCCTTGCGGTGCCGGATCCTGCCCCGCCAGCCCACGGCCCCGGGTCTGTCCGGGGCGTCGAGACCGTCGAAGATCCGGGTCGTGATCGTCACCTGATCGAACGGGAACGCGACGGCGGGCACCGGCGGGTCGCCGGCGGCGAGTCGGCGGACGGGCTCGGTCACGGTCAGCACGCGGTGCTCTGCGCAGCGCAGCGATCGGCTCTCGGTCCGGTTCGGCTGGGAATCGTTCGGTGAGCTCGACGTACTGGGCCCGATGGCCGAACGGGTACAGCATGCCGCGCGATCAGGACGTGGACGCGATGGTCGTGTCCCAACGTCGCGTCGTGCTCCCACTCGAGCTCGGGCCACGACCCCACGGCGCTCAGCGTGGCACCGAGCGCGCGACCTCCAGGCGCTCCACGACGGCCGGCGAGGGCGCGGCCGCCAAGGCGTCGCGAGCACCGCTGCCGAGTGGCAGCTCGAACGGATCCCCGCCGTCGGCGCGCAGGATGCGCAGCGCGCCGGTGCCGCTGCCGCTGCCGGGCGCGAGCCGTGACCGCCAGAGCGGGACGACGGCGGCGCCCTGTGACGTCTCGACGGTCGAGTGCGTCGGCGTCGCCCCGTCGGGCGAGACGAACAGCTGCCAGGGCAGCTCGATCTCGGTGAACGGCGTGTCGGTCTCGTCGTCGAGTGGTTGCTGGAACCGCAACGCGGCACCCTTGAGCGCGCGGCAGGATGCCCGCGCTCGTTAGCTCGACCTCGTCGGCGGTGACCACGATCACGAGTTGGCTCGGCCCCGACAGCACCGATTGCCACACCCCGTGCTGGGAAATGTTCGTGATCGGGGCGATCAGCGGACCATCCGCCGAGACCTCCTCGCCGACGTGTTGCGGCGGGAGCGCGACCCGGAGCAGCGCTGGATCGCCGCTGCGACGCAGCATCGGCGGCTCGCCGGGGACGAGGTCCATGCCCGACCAGCTGACGCCGAGGTTGAGCAGGTCGGCGGGACGGGAGACGGTCGCATCGACCCGGATCGGGACGCGCCGAACAGGACGTGCCGTCACCTCGGGGCTCGGCCACGGGATGTCGGGGTGTGAGCGGTCCAGGTGTCGCCCTGGCGTGTCAGTTCCAGCAGGTTCGCCCCGGCGCCGTCCCAGGCGTAGACCTGTGTGATCCGGCCGCGGACGGCGGCCGCTGGTTGCGAGCCGATCTCGACCGCGGCGACGCCGGCGTGCACCTCGACTGGACCGGTCCAGCCGATCTGGTCGCCCACGAAGGTGCCGGGCTCGAAATCCCAGGACCAGCGCACCAGGCGGTGCTGGCCGTCGCGCCCGAACGCCTCGGCGTGCCCGGGCGCCGTGGCGACGACACACATCGCGCCCCTCGTGTCGCCGAGTGAGAGCGGATCGGTGCCGAACCACTGCGCCTTATGCCCGTCCGAATTGAAACCCTTGCGACCGAGGTGGCCCATGGTCGCAACGCCGTCCTCCTCGAGGTTGGCGATCACGTCGAGGCGGTCCGGACCCCAGCTCACGATCACCGGTTGCCCGATGACCCGGACGCCGCGGATGCGCCGCCACCGTTGGGCGAAAACGATCTCGCTGAACGGGTCGACCCGGATCGGTCCCCAGTGGTAGAACTCGCGGTCCGCGCCGGCCACGACGACATCCGGACCCTCGCCACCGAGGCGCAGCACCGCTGCCGGATCGGTGAAGGCGTCGCCGCCGCGGTGGTCCCCGTCGTTGGGCGGACCCGAGAAGGCCGGTCCGCCGAGATGCTCGGCACCGGTCCACGAGTCGCCGTCGTCGGACCACCACCGGACCAGCTCGTCGTTGACGCCACGCGCGAACACGCCGACCGAGCCCGTGGGGCCGGCCACCGCCACCGGGTCGTAACCGACCCGCCAGCCGTGGTCGATCTCGCTCAGGCGACCGTCGGCCGTGTCCTGGCGCCAGTGCAGCAGGCGGCTGCCCGCCCCCGCGGAAGGCGTGCACCGTCGACCCGGCGGCGTTCTTGGTGACCGCTGCCGTCGGATTGCCGGCGAGCGGTCCGGGCAGGGACTGCGCGCTCCAGCCGAGGTCGGGGTGATGGCGGGCGTGCAGGAGTGAGTCGTCGGCACCGCGGGCGAACAGGTTCAAGGTGCCGTCGCTCTGAACGAGAGCGAAGGGCCGACCCGGACGGCCGCTCGCAGTCATGGAGCGAGCACGATCGCGGAACTGTCCTCAGACACTCGACGCTCCTTCCACTTGCCCGCCGAGACAATAGATCAATTGCCGGAACCGAAAACACACGTCGACTCGCCAGCGCGTCGAGATGGTCCCGAAGCCGGGTCACGGCGGTCGAATCAGACGGTGTCTGGTCCGGTGAGCCCGCACGCCGTCGTGTGGTAGACCGGGGTCTCAGATCCGGTTTCGAACGAGGAGAGGATCGCCTGATGATCGAGTTCCAGTCGGCACTCTTCCAGGGCGACGCCTTGCTGCAGGCCATCGCCGACGACCAGCCGGCACCGGGTGGAGGGCTGACACGGATCTCGCAGACGCAGAACGCGAATGACCCCGCGGTCTTGAAGGTTCAGCTCGCGCTCTTGGACTGGCGCGCTGATGCGCTTCCGGTGCACGGCGCCGACGGAAGCTTCGGGGGCGAAGGCGCGCGAGCGGTGCATCGCTTCAAAGCAGAGGAGCTCGGCGTGCCCGAGGGCGAGATCGTCGACGATGTCGGCCCGCTGACGGTGCAGCGCCTCGACGCGATTCGCGCCGACGCGGAGACACCGGCCGTGCCGGCGTTGACGGTCGTCGTCCTCAACCAGTTCGGCGATCCGCTCGTCGGTGTCGGCGTCACCGCCGACGACGGGCTCGCCGAGACGTTCTCGAACACCGACGAGGCGGGCGCGGCATTCCTCGCGGTCGGTGCTGCGGCGCAGATCACGCTGGATCGGTCGAGCGTGCTGTTGGCTCTCGGTGATCTGCTCGACCGGCCCGTCCAAGGGCTTGATCCGGGCACCGCAATCGTGGTCACGCCGAGCGGTACTATCGTCGCAACTGCCGGTCCCGGTGAGCAGATGGATCTGGTGGTTGCGGCAAGGGTCGATGTCGTCGTCGATCTGCTCACGGCGCTTGAGGGCACTCCACGCGTCGAGGGAGTCGGCGCTCGACTCACGACCGAGGGCGAGTCGGTGCGCGTCGCTCTCCAGGCGGGTGACGGCGCGGGCAGCGGTGCTCCTCGACCCAGTCGTGAGTGTGGATCTCCCGCTGGAGTTGCCGTCCCTCGCGCCGTTCATCCCGCCCGATGCCTATGTCGTCCAGCCGGCCGACACCGGCGAAGGACTGGCCGAACGGTTTCTCGACGACCCGTCCGCCTTCGCTGACCTGAGCGATCATCCGTTGGTCGTGGGCGAGACGCTGGTGCTCCCGGGCGAGGCGGTTCCCGGTTGGGTTGCGCTCGCTGCTGAGCCACTGCCGGACCCGCCGTCGGCCGCGACATGGTTCAGCGTCGTGGCTGACGACATCCTGTCCGCCGTCTTCGACCGGGGTGACCCTGCACCGCTGCACAACCTGATCATCGCGATGCAGTCGCCACCGCCGGCGATGGCAGACCCCGTCGATGTGGTCATCGCGCGTGTCCAGGGCCTCGGTGCGTTCGTGGCGCTCGGAGCCGGCGCAGGCGTGGCGGAAGGCCGGCCGGTCGACGCGTCGGAAGGGGACGAACTCGGTGGATTGTAGGATCACGTGGCCCAACCACACCCATTTCCTGCTCGGTGGTGTCCAAGTGACACTGACCGTCGACGGCCTCCCGGTTGCGCTGAACATGAGCCCGGGAGTGGCCGAGGGCACCCTGCCGGCCGGCACCGCCGATCCGCCGATCGCGGTGCTGACCGTCGAGTTCCAGCCGACGTTCACCGGCACCGCTGCGACGGTGCTGCGAATAGTGCAGACCTTCCAGCTGCTGGCGCCGTCGTCATCGTTGCTCACGCCGGGCGGACCGCAACCCACTCACTACACGGTGCGCCCTCCAGGCGCGGCGAGCGATGTCGTACAAGCCGGCCGCCATCCGCTGATCCAGTCGTTCGAGGCGCTCGGTTTCTGGCGCGTGGTCGCGCGTACCGATGTCGTTGATGCGACCGCCGTGCAGCCTCTCCTGCTGCGAACCCTCAACGTCTTACGCACGACCGGTCCGAAGGCGAGCGTGCGGCTACTGGCGCGGACCGATGGGAAGCTGCCGCTGCACTACATCTGCGCCACGCCACAGGCGAGCGCGTCCGCTCCGAACAGCGACATCTTGTGCTTTTTGACACCTCCACAGAAGTCGCCTGCCGAGGTCGACTCCGGCGATGCCCTCACCGATCCGGCGAAGTTCGCAGCGCTGGGTGCGCGGCTGGCGATCTTCCTCGGCACCGGCCGCCACGACAACACGTTGCCGGCACCGGCGCGCGATCACTTCTCGCCCGGCGCCGTCGTTCCGAACGTCGTCCTGCCGCGTCGTTGGGAGGAGGCGCTGGTCGCGGCCGGCAAGCACACGGCGCTCGTCCTCCCGGTGCCGTCGAGTGGCTCACACAACACCGCCGCCACGGGCGATCTGCCCGTGCAGTTGCGCCAGGTCCACGCGGCGCTCGTGGCACTGGGCGACATCGCCGCACCGGCAGGTTCGGCACCGGGCACCCCGTTGCTCGGCGTCGCCGGCCACAGCAACGGCGGTCCGTCCGTGTTCGCCGCCGTCCGGGCGTCGGCCAAGACTGCTTTCAGCGAGATCTGGCTGTTCGAGGCGCTCACGGCGGCGAAGAGCGTGGACACGCTTGCACGCACCACCGGGACGCGGATCCTGTACGCCGGCTACGAGCGCTCGAGCGTGGAGGAGTCGTTCGCCGCGGCGAAACTCAACCCGGCGCTGAGTGGCCGCATCAGCCGGTTGCCCGACCCACCGCCGGCAGTCAATGCCACGCCTGCGATGCTCGCCGCGTCGAGCCCGATGCTCACCCACATGCTGGAGGGCATCGTGACCCCGGCAAGCGCATGGAACCCGCCGGCGACCTTCAAGCTGCCCAGCGGCGAACGCTACAACCAGCGCTTCGAGGTCTTGCACCAACTGATCGTCCAGGGCAACGACGCCGACGGAGATCACTTCCTCACCAAAGCGCTCAAGCGGTCGTCGCTTCGCTGACAGGCGGGGCTGGCAGGCGGGATCGGCGACCACGGCGGCCCGAACGAGACGATCCGTGTGTTGCGGTTTGCCTGATCCCATCGATGTGCGAATGGCGGTCATCGGTCTTGGCCACGGCGAGTAGCTTGCGGTTGTATACCGCAGTTGGACGGGTCCCACTTGGGGCCGCATCGGTGACCGCGGTCGGTCAGAACAAAGTTGATTCGCTGCCGGTGCCGGATTCCGTCGGGGTGACGGAGTCGAGCCACGGCAGTGCCGCTCCACAGGGACGTTTACATGAACCCGCTCGACCTACCACCGAATCCGCCGACCGCAGCCGGCGGTCCGCCGACCAAGAAGCGACCGAGCGGGTCCCGATTCCGCGGTTGGAGCCTGGCGAGTCTGCGCCGGCACTACGTGTGGATTCTGGCGGCGACGACGCTGGTGATTGTCGCGTTCTTCCAGCTCGACCACCCACCGACGGCGATGTTTACGAGCTTCGAACCGGCGATGCGGTGGCTGATCTGGGCGCTGCTGGGCGCGATCGTTGCGACGCTTGGAGCGTTCTGGCTCAGTTACCTGAAGTCCACCGCCACGAGCATGTACCGGCGAATCGTGCACCATTCGGACAAGCAGGCCATGGCTCAACTCCTCGTATTCCTGACCGTCATCACCTGGTTGACCACGTATGTTGCGCTCAGCATCGGGGACTACGCCACCCGGTCCACCAGCTTCACCTGCACCACGACACTTCCCGCGACGAGAACTGCTGACCCAGCCCAGGCCTCGCCGAACGCCGCATCCTTGGCCAGTACTTCGACTGGGAGCATCCAGTTCGGCCCGTGGCGGGGCGAGGGCCACGCCCAGGTCACGTTGCTCGCCGCCGCCGGAACGCCAGCACCGGCTATCGAGCCCGCCGGTTTCACGATGACGGCGTTGACTTCGGATGATTATCTGCTGCCCGCCCAAATCGGTATCACGGCGACAAATGTGGCCGACCGGGTATTGGTCGACGTCTGTGTCGATCTCGCCGGGTTGCCGCGTTACCCGAGCGGCACCTACACCGCCGAGCTTCTCTACCACGGTGCGGACGCGCAGATTTCTCCGGTGCCGATCGAGGTCACGATCCAGGCCCGATATTTGTGGGCGCTGCTTCCGGCATTGTGGATTCTCCCGGTTCTGGCGATGTGGTTGGTGTTCGACATGTGGCCCGTCGGGGTGCGCCGTCAGCTGGCCAGTTTCCTTGCTGTCGCCGGGCCGTCGGCGGCGCTATTCAGCACGCAGGGGCTCGCCCGTCCGGGGTGGGGTGGGGGGCCCGTTTCCATTGTTGGGTTGCTCGCGGCGATGTACGCCGCCGCGGTCGGCGCGGCCGAGTTGGTCAAACACGGCGGCCACAACGTCGAGGAGGAGGCTGACGCGGACGTGTCGGACCCCGGCGCAGTAGACCCTGGGCTTCCCGAACCCAACCCGCCACGATGAGGAACGAGCCATGACTGCGGCATTGCGGCCACGTTTGTGGCAGATCTCGACCGGGCGGCGGGCAGCGGGAGCGCTGTCCGCTCGTTTCCGCGATCTAACCACCGGGTATCACGGTCCATCGCCGGGGCACGGCGTCGTTCGCTAATCGGCTCGCCGGTGGTGATGATCACTACCTCACGCGTTCGAGAAGGGGGCCGACATCGGCCCAGGCTCCGGCGGAAGTGATCCACTGGCGCACGTCCGCTTTGGTTGCGCCGTTCGGTGGTGCTGCGGCGAGCGCGGCCAATGCGTAGCGGACGAGGTCTTGGTTGCCCTGGTTGGCGTTCGCCGCGGTGCGAAACGCGTGCAGGATCTCGACGAGGTCTTCGACCAACCAGTACAGCTCCTCGGACGGGGTAGGGAGTAGTTGTGGTGCGTTCTGGGCGACAAGCACGCTGCGGATGGCACCTCCGTGGGCGCGGTAGCGACTGGCCGATCGGCGTGCTGTCATTCTCATGAGCTCGGTGCCTTCGATGGTCAGCGCAAGGTACGTGGCGATCGCCGTCGATCGGGCCTTGACGAGTTCGCCGTCATCGTTCAGCGCAAAGAACTGGATCGTGTGTTCGGCCCGCCGACGCAGCGCTCTCGGCGCTGCCGGGTTGACCTGCCAGAGGTAGCGATTGTCGTTCATCACGACCATCATGGCGACCTCGACGCGGTCGGCGGCGGGGTCGAGCAGCAGCCGTTTCTCGGCTCTCAACGTGTCGCTGCTTGATGCGGGCAGCTGGCCCATTTCGAGGTCGAACTTCGATCCTTTGCGGCTGCTGTTGCACTGCCGACAGCTGGCCAGGTAGTTCTGATAGACGTAGGCGAGAAACCAGTACCCGGCTTTCGGACGAAAATGCTCGACGTCTTCCCCGGTGCGCCCGATCAGATCACCGCAATAGGCGCACGCGGCTCCACAGGCGGCACGCACGCATCCCCGCACGTCGCTTTCACGCCAGTGCGATGGGAAGGTGCTGCGCAGAGCCGGATCCGTTAATTGCGCCGCTGCGTGGACGAAGCCTTTCCCGCCGGGGTTAACGAGCGTGAACGGACGAACTTTTGGCCGCCAAACCTGGTGCACGGCTCACGCCTGTGCGCTGGAGAGTTTGGCCAACAACTCGCCTTGCATGTCGGCGAGCTGTTTTGCCTTCGACGCGTTCAATGTCGGTGACTGATAGAGCAATTCACTGCCGGGGTCCGCGGCCATTTGCTCGGCACCGGCTTCGGATACCGGTTTGGTATCGAGGAGCCAGTCGTAGACCTCGTTCGTCGAGAATCCGAGCACTTCGCGGTCGAGTACCCGGATTCCGCCGGGTGCCGAGCGGTCAAGGACGACGAGTTCGGAACTCTCGAAACTGGTCACGATCAGCGGGGAGTGGGTGGAAACGATCCACTGGATATTCGGGAGTGCCGTTCTCAGTCGGGGCACGATCTGGCGTTGGAGGCGAGCGTGGAGATGCAGGTCGAGTTCGTCGACGAGGACGATGCCGGAGATTGAGTCGAGGTTCGGCTCGGTGTCGTCCGGGTGAAGATCGTGCCAGCCCAACGAGATGTCGGACAACAGCGCGACCATCGAACGGAAACCGTCCGGAAGATCGAGCGGTTCCAGCCCTGCCCCAGCCCGTTCGAACCGGAGTTTGCCTGTGTCGTCGACGCTGCACTCAAACGCTGCGTCGGGTTCCGAGAGGACGGTCGTCAGCAGGCGCGCCAGCGTGCCGAGCGCCGGGCGAAACCTTGGGCCGCCAGTCATCAGCGCCTCCGCGCTGGCGATCTGGGCGAGCGAATCGAAGAGTGTGAGTTGCCGGTGTGCCATCGCCGTAGTGATCTGTTGGCTCGTGGGGCTATCGGACAGGTTTCGGGTCGCCCCGTACGACACGACGAGGGTGTCGCCAAGGGCGTCCCACAATCGATCCATCTTGGTCAGATCGGACAAGGACAGCAGTCGCGGTTCGTCGGGACCCTTCTCGGTGAGCGGCAACGTCAGAATCGTCTCGTCGGTGCCGACGCACACCGTGACGCGTATCTCGGCGCGCAGAGGAGTCGCTCCGCGTGTCTTCAAGGGTTGCCTTCGTACCATGCGAGCGAGTCGACCGAGACCCAGTTCGGGTGCACGCCGACGTCCGAGTAACCCGAGGGCAATCGACTGCAGAATGGTGGACTTGCCCGCACCGTTGAGCCCGGCGATGCATGTCCAGGCCCCGCCGAGCGGCGACGTGACCGAGAGTGGAACGATGATGTGCTCGAAACATTTCACGTCGAGTAACTCGACGCACGTGAGACGAGGCGAAGCCGCTTTCACCCTCGGGACGAGTAGATCGATGAGCCCTGTTGGATCGGATGCTTGCGCGACGACGAGATGCTGAAGCGCTCGGAGCGGTGGCCCATCGCCAAGACGGCCGATGCTCAGCCGCGGCGGTACCCCGGCGTTCACCGCGGCGCCGAAGTTCACGCCGGCCTCGAACGCACAGCCGACATTTGGGTCCAGGTTGGACCACTTACCAGTCTTGGTATTCACGGCGTACTCGGTGATCACCCAGAGAACATCGGCCACGGTTTCGGCGTGCGAACCCTTGCGTGACAGGCGACGGTACGTACGGGCGGGAAGCGCGGTGCGAAGTGCTTCCATCGCCGCCCGATCCGTCTCGGTCTCTCTTGGGCACAACATCGCCATCCCAGCATCGTCGTGGTCGCGCGGCGCGTCCGGCACTTCGCCGATGCGATCGTGAACCCGGCCCGGCAGGTCGGTCGAATCGTCCATCAGCGACACCGAAACGGGCGCGCCGAGCGCGACCAGGCGGCTGGCGCGATCGTTGGCGAGGTTGATCACCGGTTTGCCCAGGCCGGTCGCGACGCCGGCTTGAAACGCCATCCACAACGGATCGGTGACCGACCAGACAACGATGACGAGGTCCGCCTGCTGGAAGCTCCTGATCACCTGGTCCTCGAGGACGCTGCCGCCTCGGTCGTCACTAAACGCGGGAATCTCGACCGCAAAGCCTTCCAGCGATGACTGCAACTCGCGTCCGATCGAGAACGACAACGTACTGCCCTGATCGAGCGCGACTGAGATCACCCCTTCGGCTCGTTCAGTCATGACGCCACATTACCGTCGGGCGCCACCGGCGACGACCGCTACTGGCGAGGGGCGAGGCGCAGGTCGGCCTGCAGCCGTGGGCTGTCACCCGAGCTGAGGGGGTGAGCCGATTCCCAGTTCTGGATGATCGCCATCAGATCGGTGGCCGCCTGACGGCGTGTCGCGTTGAGTTCATCAATCGTTGGCTGAAACCCGGTCGCACACGAGTACTGCAGGGAGTCGAAAAGGCCATCAAGGACTTGTAACGCCATTTCTGCTCTGGCCGCTTGATGACCTGCCAAATCAAACTGGTCAAGAAGACCGGCGGCGAGGGCACCGCGGTCAGCGATCCGTTCGATGATGGCGGCGGGCATCGCCAGGTTGATGCCACCCTCGCTGTCGTCCAACCGGATTTCGGGTACACGATCACTGAAGGTGTTCATGGCGAGCTGGGTGTTGTCGCTCCAATTCTGCATCGTGTCGAGGATTGCCTTGCCAAAACCGATCGTGTCCGTGATCGGGTGACTGCGGCCACCACCGACCCTTCGGGGAATCACAACGTCAGCCGGACCGTGCTCGGTCGTGCGTGGCTGCAAGTCGAACCCGAATGTGGGCCGGGTCGGGAAGAGATTGTCGAACAGATGCATCGGGAAGTTGCTCGCGATCCCCCCATCACTGAACCACGCGGTCACGAGCTCCACCGACTCGGGTCGACGCCCGTAGTCGATGAAATGGATCGGCACGGCACTGATCAGCGTGGGGAAGCTCAAGCTGAGTCGAGCCCCGACGACAACCGGGACGTCGGGTGGTGGAGGGAAATGACGCACCGTCGTCTGCGGGTGGAGGGAACATTTCATCGAGATCAACCGCTCGCCTCCACCAACCCTGATCGAATGGTCGGCCGGTGGTTGGTCGCCATCTCCGTCGGTAGCGCGCATCTGGGCGACGACGCGCTCAGGGAAGTAGATGCCAAAACACGTCTCGCACCAAAAGAACGCTCGCGTCTCGAATGGAAAACGATGGGGGCGGCGTTGTGTCAGGTTCGTGGTCATCACGACCAGATCGACGTTCCGATTTCGGCGCACCTTGGCACGCTCGAACGCCTTGAGTGCGAGTTCGCCGTTGTCACCCACGATCTGATCGAAATCGGCGACGCCCTGCGCGCCCCACAGCTGACCGAATGTGAGCGGCGGGTCATCGCTGCCCAGACCGGCAAGCTCGTTGAGATGGGTGTGCATCCAGTCCGTGAGCGGCGTCGGGCCGGTTGTCGAGTGCCCATCACAGAGACCGAAACTATTCGCTGCGAGTCGTCGCTCAGCGACGCGAAGTGCCTTGTAGACGGCGAAAACCGCGGCAACTGCGATCGCGAGGGGAACCCATAACAGGCTATTCAACATCGCCGAACACCAATCAAATGGACCTCTGCCAGCGGCTTGCAACAGCAGCGCCAGCGCCACTCCCGGGACCAGCACAACAAGAGCCACCGTAATGAACGACCCGCGGGCGAGTGACCACACCGCACGCACCAGCGCGGCGATCTTGTCGAGCACGGTGGCACCCGGCTCAACGAATCCCATCAGCAGCCGATGCATCGGAGCGGTCTCAGGATTCGGCTGGAACAAGGACTTGAGGTTCGTGCCCAGGTCGGTGGGCAGCTGGTTGAGTCTCTCGAAGCTGCCAGAGTCGCGACCGTGTTCGGCGGCGGCAACCAACGAGGCGGCGATCGCCCCGGCCGAGGCACCGCCGACGTTGCGAAAGCGGTACGTCGTCGCCAGGTGTACAGCGGCGCGCGGGTAGATGACGCCGCTGGTGATGCCGCCCTTCATGATCAGATCGCAGTCACGCGTCGGATGAGCAGCGGCCATGTGAAACCTCCGTAGACGATGTCGTGGCGGAAACCGTAGTGCCGCAGAACTGACGTCCCGGCCGGTGCCGCGATTCGCTGATCCAAGCATGCCGCTGGAGTGAACCTCGAGCTGCTGGCCACGGTGCCGACGGTGGCCCAATCGTCACGGTCACCAAGCCGGGTGTTCTATGTTTGCGCGATGCCTACCTCCGGCAGTCGGGACGAATCACCGCAGGAGGTAGGAAGACGTCACGTTGCCATTTTCTCCTGCCCCGGCGATGAGGCGTGGTCGGCGGTACTGACGGCAGACCTTGTGTCGCACGGCGTCGCCGCGATCGATGCCGCTCGGGCCGGGCGGGCCGCCGCGCTCGACGGTGCCAAGGGCCTGATCCTCGTGTCCGGTTCGGCAGGCACCGATGGGCCCGAATTTCCGACCGACGAAGAGGTCGCTGAGGTGAAGGCGCACAAGGGTGCGGTGTTCATCGCCCGGTGCACGCAAAAGAAACTCGACCGCGACCGCCACTTCCACGGCTATCCGACGCTCGGTCTCTGGGACCACTACTACCAACCGGCTGCTGCGCCAGCCGGAAAGATCTCAGGTGGAGGCTGGGCGAATGTGCTCGAAGCATTCGGGGGAAGGCGCCCCGCGATCTACACCCAGACCGACTACGTCTTCATTTCATACCGACACGATCACGACGGTGACTTCGTGCGGTCGACGCTTCGAGGAGCTCTGGCCCTCGGAGGTTTCGCATCGTGGGACTACCGCGCCACTGAGCGCATCGCCGACCACGAGGGTGTGGTGTGTCGCCGCCTCGTCGAACTTGTCGCCGGGTCGGCTGCCGTCGTGCTGGTCGGCACTTCGCAGTGGTCAGCCGATTGGACCGAACTCGAACTCGCGGTGGCACGGTGTCTCGACAAACCGATCGTGGTGGTCCGACCGACAACGGCAAAGCCTTCGCGGAAACGACAGCTTTCGTCATTGCCGACCGAGGTGCTCGTCGAACACCAACGGGTCGCCCCTGCAACCGTCGCGGCACTCGTCACCGCCGGCGTGCGATGCGCTATCCCTCCCCACGACCTGCGTTCCCGTCGCCCGCGAACCTGAAAGAGAGCAGATGACCGATCCACTCGCTCTCCCACCCCGAGGCTCCGATTTCAGTTCGTCTCTTGCGTTCGTCTGGCGGTGGCTGCTGCTCGGCGGTGCAACGGGCGCCGTGTCTGGGTTCCTCATCGGCGGCGTCGGTGGGCGATTGGCGATGTTCGTTCTACGTCTCACGTCGTCGGACTCGGTACGTGGAGTCGAGAGTGACGACGGCTTCACCATCGGCAGATTCAGCGGAGAAACGGGGTTCCTACTCGCCATCACCACCGCCCTTGGCATGATCGTCGGCATCGCTTGCGTCGTCCTACGCAGCCAACTGACCGGGCGGGCAGGTGCGGTCCTGATCGTGCTGACCGGTGGCGCCCTCGGCGCCGCGGCGATCATCAAACCCGACGGGGTGGACTTCACCAGGCTTGGGCCGCTGCCGCTCGCCTGCGTCATGTTCACGATCATTCCGATCGCCGCCACCGCGATGATCCTGTGGCTGATCGGACGATGGCGGCAATGGTGGTGGACTAACCGGCGGCGAACCCTCATCGCCTGTTCGCCGTGGATTCTCGCCGCGCCAAGCTTCTTCGTGTCGGTACCTGCCATCATCGTCGCGCTCGCCGTAGCGAGTGGAGCCATCCATCTGCCGTTGGTTCGGACAGCGTTGACCAACCGGGTCGGACAATCGATCGCGACCCTATTGGCGACAACCATCACCGTGCTCGCATCGATCGCACTCGTCGGCGATCTGACCAAAATTCTGTAAACCAACGTACGCATCGAACCATCGTCGCCGGGCTCCATCGGGGAGCTTGATGTCGATCGGTAGGCCACCCCGACACACCCGCTCGATGCTGTCCACCGGGTCGACCGGCGCAATCGACATTCGGGACACATCGGTGTGGAAGGCGATGCAAGCGGCGAGTCGTCGCAAGCGTGGTGTCGGCAAGGAAATGGACGAGCGGACCCCGTCGTACATGTCGGCGCGCTCGTTCGCCGACGGAGTCGACCCAATCGGGGCGGGGTGGACGCTGCTCGGCATCGTCCCGACCGGCTAGCGGTGATGATCGCTAGCCGGGCTTTCCGCAACCTCTCGGCACCGGTTGAGGCGCTGACTGATCGACCTGCGCGGGCAAGAATCCAGTGATCCGCACTGAGGTCCGTGGCGAATGGGAAGCACCATGACAACACAGACATAGGAGACGAACATGGCCACCCAAATCACCCTTGACCTGGACACCGCGACCGTCAGTTTCAACAGCGGGGGTGCAGTCCAAACCCAGAAGCTTGCAATCCCCGAGTCAATGCTGCGCTCGACCGAATTTCGGGCCGCGATCCCGTCGATGGACAAGATCGCCACGACCGTATCGCAGAACTCCGAGGCAACAGGTCAGCTTGTCGCTGACTACATCGAAGGTCGGATGGACGCCGTCACCGGCTCCGCGGTCCGACTCGGTCTCGTCGACTCCTCCCTCACGACCCGCACGTTGGTCCCCGGCGAAACACCCGAAGCGGCTCTCGTCGCGATCATCGTGATCATCGTGATCATCATCATCCTGCTCTTCTTTCCCAAGGTCGTACACGCTCCGACCAAGCAGCCGACGAGGAACTGACCAACGACGACCGCGGCACCGCCAGCGCTCCATGTTCGTGGTTGCGTTGGTGGGCCACAGGGTGCAGGCTGAGCGTGGAGCCGGATCGACCGGACTCGGGTTCCGTTCGGCGAACTGCCGGGGTGTTAGCCGACCGGTGACTAGGAGGTGCGAGATGACTCGTTGTCTGGTCGTGGCGAACCGCAGTATGGGCGGTCGAAAGTTGCGAGAACACCTGCTGCGCTTGCATGTTGACGACCCTCATATCGAGTTTCATGTGGTCGTACCCGCACGCGGCGTCGAGTTGTACGAACTGAGTTGGGCGACGGGGTTTGGGATGCCGACCGCGATCGGTACGGCGCTCGAGGAGGGGATGGCGCCCGTCCAGGCCAGGCTGGACGAGATGCTCGCTCGGATGGGGTCGTTCGGTGTGCGGATCACCGGGGAACTCGGGCCGGCCCCACCGATGGCGGCGATCGAGGCCGCGTTGCGCGACGTGCTGTACGACTGCATCGTGGTCTCCACCTTGCCCGACGCGTTCTCGCGGTGGTTACGGATGGATCTCCCGCGGCGAACGCAACGCCGGTTCGGTTTGCCCGTCACCACCGTGATCCACGACGTGTCCGACACCGACTTGGTCGGATCACCGGCGTTGGGAACGACACCGGTTGGACCCGGGCTATCCGAGCGAGCGGTCTTCCGTCTCGTCGCTCGTGAGCACTCGGTGCAGGTGCTTGTCGCTGATGCCGATGCGCTCACGGCGGTGCGCACCGTTGCGGCGCTTGAGATGACCGGGCTGTGTTCGATCCACGGGTCGCGAACGCCGAACGAGACGCTTGCCTACCTGCGCGGTGAGGGCCGGTTCGCCGGACGCGCCCATCCGGACCTGGTGGTCGTCACTGCCGAGGGCCTCATATCTGCCGGTTTGTCGATCACGGACTTGAACAACGAGATCAACCTGCAACACGTGGCCTTGTTGCTCGTCGATGACACTGATTCTGATGTTGCCCGCCACCTCGCCGACGATGTCCACGCATGGGCGTTCATGCCGCTCGCGGCAACCACTGCGGAGAACGCTGAACTGTTGGAAATGATGCTGATCGAACTCGCGGTCCTGGAACATCGTCCAGCTTTCGCCGCGCCACGTCCAGGCTGACCAACAGCGTTGAATGTCGACGCTCGCGACAGTCCCGTGCCGACCCGAAAGATCGCAGAAGTAGGTCCAGTCGAGGCCCCCCGCTGTTCCGGCAACGATCTGGTACGAGATCACCTCGCGGCGAGCGGGTCAGCGGGTGTTACCGGCGGATTGGGCGTTGGCGGGCGAGGCCGCGGGCCCAGGCGCCTTCGGGGGCGAGACGGACTCGGGGGCGACTGACACGGTGGCCGCGGCATCAGCGCTAACGCGGCGGCGGTGATGTCGACTTCGCTGAGCAAGACCAGGTTGGCGGCGTCGCCGAGGGGAACGAAGCTGTCCTGACTGGCGACGCGGGAGATCACGCCGTCGAAGCCACGTTCCACCAGTCCGGCGACGAGACCCTCGCCGACGCCGCCGGAATGGCGGGTTTCATCGACGATCAGCACCCGGCCGGTCGCCGAGGCATGTTCCAGTACGGAGTCATGGGGGAGCGGCGAGAGCCAGCGAAGGTCGACGACGCGGCTCTGAATACCGTGCGCCTCGTTGAGTTGACGGGCGACGCGCAGGCTCATGTGCAACCCGTTTGCCCAGCTCACGATGGTCATGTCCGTTCCGGAGTCGTAGACCCGCGGTGACCCGATCGGGATGTGGGTTCCGTGGTCGGCTTCCGCCCACAGGCCATCGCCGGGTTCGTACAACTCGGTGGTGTGATAGCGGGCGATCGGTTCGAGGAACACCCCAACCGTTCCGTCGACCTGGGCGGCGGCGACCAATGTCCGCAGCATGCCGGCGGCGTCGGCGGCGCGGGCCGGCGAGGCAACCACGATGCCCGGAACGTCGCGTAACACCCCAACCGCGTTGTCGTTGTGGAAGTGGCCGCCGAACCCCTTCTGGTAGCCGTACCCGGCGATGCGAATCACCATGCCGTTGCGATATGCGCCCTGCGAGAAGAACGACATGGTCGCCGCTTCGCCCCGCAGTTGATCCTCGGCGTTGTGCAGATAGGCGAGGTACTGGATCTCGGGAATTGGAGTCAGGCCGCTGACGGCGGCACCGAGGGCGAGTCCGAGAATCGACTGCTCATCGAGGATCGTGTCGAAGACGCGCTCGGCTCCGAACTTCGCGGCGAGCCCCTTGGTCACGCCATAGACCCCGCCCTTGTTGGCGACGTCCTCGCCGAAAACCACGACGCCGGGATTGACGGTCAACACTTCGGCCAACGTGGCGTTGATCGCCTGAGCCAAGGTCCGCGACGGGGTCGGCGCGGGGGAGTTCGATGTCTGCGGAACGGTCGCCGCATGGGCGCGGTCCACGGCCGCTGCCACCATGTCGGGCTGACGCGGGGCGAGCGGAGCCATCACCTGTTCGGCGGTGCCCAACTCGGGCCGTTCGAGGAGTTCGACGGCTCGGGTCCGCACCGACTCACCGATCCGGTGGTATCGGTCGACGATCGCCGTCGGAACCGCCCCCGCCGCGGCGAGCGCCCGCGCCGTGCCGAGGATCGGGTCGAGGGTGAAGCCGGCCCGGATCTCCTCGGCCGATCGGTAGCCGAGCTCGGCGTCGCTACCGGCGTGCCCGAGGTAGCGCACGGTCCGCAAGTGGAGAAACGCCGGACGGCGATGAGTACGGACCCACTCCGCGACCGCTGCGGTCCGATCGAGCACCGTCGGCACGTCGTGCCCGTCGACGCTGACGTAGTGCAGGCCGGGCCGCGACCCATTGGCGGCCGCGATCCACCCCGCCGGAGTCCGCACGCTGATCCCGATGCCGTTGTCCTCGCAGACGAACAGCAACGGCAGGTCACGGCCGGAATGGGTGAAATGCGCTGCCGCGTTGATCGCCCCCGTGGCGGTCGAATGGTTCGCCGACGCGTCGCCGAACGAACACACCGTCACCGCGTCCGCCGGCCAGTCGAGGCTCAACCCGAGGTTGCGGCCTCGGGCGATCGCCGAGGCTATTCCGAGCGCGCGGCAGGTGGGAGGCGATCGTCGAGGTTTGGGGAATCACCGCCAGGGCATGGTGCCCGAACACTTTGTGGCGACCCCCGGCGATCGGCTCGTCGGCGGCGGCGAGCATGCCCAGGAGCACATCGTCGATCGGTCGGTGCCCGGGAACCTGGTGCGCTCGGGCAACGTAGAACCCGCCCGATCGATAGTGCAGCAGCGCCGGATCGGTTGGTCGCAGCGCCATGGCGATCGCCGCGTTCGCCTCATGGCCGGCCGAGCCGATGGTGTAGTAGCCGCGGCCGTGCTCGGTGCGGAGCCACCGGGCGACCATGTCGATCTGCCGACTGGTCACCTGGGCGTCGAAGAGTGCCCAGAGGCGGGCAGTCGACGCGTCGTCGACCACGGGTGGCACGGCGAGCGGCGGCGGAGGGGGTGTTCCGCCCGCCGCGGGAGGAGTGACTGACGGGCCCGAGGTCAGCGGCGGAAGCCAGGCAATGGCGCTGAGCAGGGCCGCCTCGAGGGCGGCCGGAGTGGTCGGGTCCTTCGAAGTCACCCCGACGAGCGGCAGATTCACAGCTCGACCATCTGACCACGCCCGGCGGCGAGCGCCGCGTCATAGACCATCCGCGCCGCCACCAGGTCTTCAGCGGCGTGGCCCATCGATCGGTAGACCGTGATCTCGCGGTCGTCGGCCCGACCGAGGCGCATCCCGAGAATCACCTCGCCGATCTCGGCGGCGGCCTGCGGATCGAGCCCGGCCAGCTCAACGCACCCCGCAGGGGCCGGGGCAAACGCCATCCGACTCTCCACCATCAGTCGCGAGCTCGCGGCCAACTCGATGGGCATCTCGTGCCCTGGTGGGGCAAACCCCACCGAGGTGACGTGGGTGCCGGGCGAGATCCACGAGGCATCGATGACCGGGGTCGTTGCCGACGTGCACAGGCTGACGATGTCGGCCCCCCGCACGGCGTCCGACGGGGTAGCGGTGACACGGGCTGCAGGGTGCCGAGCTGCGACTGCCGCCGCGTGGGCCGTGTTGGGGGAGTACACGCGGATGTCGATGAGCGGGCGCACCTTGAGCATGAACTCCACGTGGGCGTGTGCCTGCACTCCGCCACCGAGAATCGCCAACACCTGGGCGTCGTCACGGGCGGCCAGCCGCGCCGACAGCGCGGCGGCCGCGGCGGTGCGCATTGTGGTGATGTGGGTGCCGTCCATGATCGCGATGGGGACCCCGGTCTCGGCGTGGGCGAGGTAGATCATGGCGATGTGCGACGGCAATCCGAGTGCACCGTTGCCGTGAAAGACGCTGACGAGCTTCACGCCGACCGGCAGACCGGGCCCCCAAGCCGGCATCGCCAACACCGCACCGTGCTCCGTCGCAACCAAGTTGCGTGGTGGCACGTTCATCTGCCCACTCGACAAGCGCGGCAAAGCCCTCGGCCAACCGGTCGATGAGCGCGTCGGTGTCGAGCAGCTCGACCACATCTCGCTGGGGAACGACGAGCACGTCCACGGGGTCTCCTTATTTCGATTCAATCGCAGGGTCGCGCCGAGCGTGCGACAAGCGAGTCGGGGTCGTACATTGGCACGCCGATGGCACAGTTTCCCACGACAGAGGCGTTGCGGGGTCGGGTTCTTGCGGCGTGGCGGCGTTGCGGCGTGGAGAACAAGCTCGACGATTCGGGAGATATCGCCGGTCGCACGCCGATCACCGGCGGTGAACTGGGCCGGCTCGTCGGTCATGACGCGGCCGATGTCGATGACGCGGTTCACCGCGCGCGACCGCCGTCTTCGCTACGTGGCGCACGACACCGGCACCGTACCGCGGCGAGCTCATCCGCAGGTTCAGTGACGTGCTGCGCGCCAATCGGGAGGATCTGGGGGAGATCATCTCGATCGAGACCGGCAAGATCCGCTCCGAAGGACTCGGCGAGGTCGAGGAGATGATCAACGTCTGCGAGTTCGCCTTTGGCCTCTCGCGTCGCCTCGAAGGCCGCACCGTTGCCTCGGAGCATTCCGGTCACCGCGTGATGGAGACGTTGCATCCGCTTGGCCCGTGCGCCGTGATCACCCCGTTCGACCTGCCGGCGGTGGTGTGGGCAGGGCACATGGCGCTCGCCGTGGTCTGCGGCGATCCGGTGATCTGGAAGCCGAGCGAGAAGACCCCGATCACCGCCCTCACCTGCCACTCGCTGTTCGCCAAAGTCGCCGATGAGATGAGCGCACCGGCCGACCTGTGCCAGCTGACGTTGGGTGGCCGTGACGTCGGCCAGGCGCTCGCCGATCATCCGGGCATTCCATTGGTCAGCGTGACCGGGTCGACCGCGACGGGTCGCATCGTCGCTCCCCGGGTTGCAGCTCGGTTCGGCCGGTCGATCCTTGAGCTAGGGGGCAACAACGCCGCGATCGTCACGCCGAGCGCGGATCTGAATCTGGCGATTTCCGGCATCGTGTCCGGCGCGATCGCTACCGCCGGCCAGCGGTGTACATCGTTGCGCCGTCTCATCGTCCACCGTTCGATCCTCGATGGACTGGTCTCGCAGCTGGTCGCGGCGTATGACTCGCTGATCGTCGGGGACCCGTTGCAACTCGACACCGTCATCGGGCCGCTCATTGACCGAAGGGCGTACGCGGCGATGGTCGACGCCTTGACCGCCGCTCGAACCGAAGGTGGCGACGTCATGGCGGGCGGCGATCGCGTCGACAACGAGCGCCCCGACGGGTTCTACGTTCGTCCAACCATTGTGGTGATGCCCCGCCAGACCTCCGCGGTGTCCATCGAGACGCTCGCTCCGATCGTGTATGTGATGCCCTACGACACGTTCGATGAAGCGGTTGCCATGCAGAACGGTGTCGAGCAAGGTCTGGCCTCGTCGATCTACACCACCGATCTCCGCGAGGCCGAGCGATTCATGTCGTCGGCCGGCTCCGATTGCAGAGTCGCCAACGTCAACCTCGGCCCCGCGCGAACCGCGACCGGTGGCGCATTCGGCGGTGAGAAGGAGTCGGGCGGGGGTCGAGAGTCGGGCTCCGACGCGTGGAGGGCATACATGCGTCGGGCGACGAACACGATCAACTTCTCCGACGCATAGTCCCCTCGTCGGAAGCGTCGAGTTCGACCGACAACGGTTCGGTGGCCTGATGACCTGGTCGAACTCACCGGTTGCGTTCTGAAGCTGTGACTCGCGCGACCTGAGCTGGATGAGCGGCGTCAGTCGACGCGTTGGAGGACGCGCAGCGAGCCGGTCGCCGAGGTCAGCTTGAACCGGCCGCTGGCGAGCGCGGGGAGAAAGATCTGCTCATACGGAGGGCGACCGCCGTCGGCGGGGTCGGGGAAGACGTCGTGAATGGCCAGCGTGCCGCCGACGGCGACGTGGGGAGTCCAGCCCTCGTAGTCGGCGCGAGCGGGCTCGACCCCGTGGCCGCCGTCGATGAAGCAGAAGGCCAACGGGGTCGCCCAATGCCGGGCGACCAGCGGCGATGGCCCGATGACGGCAATCACCACGTCCTCCAGCCCGGCATCGTGAATGGTGTCGCGAAACCGCGGCAGAGTGTCCATCTTGCCGGTGCGGGCATCGACGAGCGAGGTGTCGTGCCACTCCCAGCCGGCCTGGTTCTCCTCCGACCCGCGGTGATGGTCGACGGCGTAGACGACGGCATCCAACTGGCGTGCCGCGGCCCCGAGCCAGACGGTCGATCGGCCGCAGTACGAGCCGACCTCGAGCAACGGCAGCCCGGGGCACGTGCGCCCGGCCGTCAGCGCGGCGGTATAAAGCGCGTCGCCCTCGACGGGGGGCATGAAACCGGTGGCGGCTAGCGCGTGGGCGCGCAGCGTCGCATCGATCACCAGGTATCCCAGTGGATGATCGAGTCGGGTTCGGGTCGGGCGGCCGCCTTGAAGTCGGTGCCGACGGTGTAGGCCAGCGGCGACAGGCAGACCTGCTGCACGGTGTCGAACGGAATGCCGAGCACGTCGGCGGCCTGCTGCTCCATCATCAGGTGGACCGTCGTCCACGAGGTGCCCAGGCCGCGAGCACGCGCCGCGAGCATGAAACTCCAGGTGGCGGGCAGGATGTTGGCCATCAACGACGACGCCATCATCCCCGGCGCACCATCGGTGCGGGCCCCGGCGGCCGAGCAGGCGATCACCAAGACCGGAGCGTCGCCCATCTTGTCACCGAGGAAATCGGCAGAGGTGGCGACGCGGGCCTGCTGGGCGTTGCCCTCATCGGAACCCTTGTCGATCGAGCCGACGTACACCCCGTCCATCGTCTTGTAGATCTCGTAGCATTGCCGGTAGATCTCGCCGATTGCGGCGCGCTTGGCCGCGTCACGCACGATCACGAACTGCATCGTCGGGTTGTTCGAGCCCGATGGTGCCTGCTGCGCCGCGGCCACGCACTCGCGAATCAGTTCGTCGGGAACCGGTCGATCGAAGTCGAGTCGCTTGCGGACAGCGCGGGTTGTGGAGAGCAACTCATCGGGATTGAGCGGAAGCAAGGCCATGGGGGCACCATAATCGGGGGTTGTGAATTCCACCGTGGCCGAGCGTGCCGATTCCGTGCCCGCGTGGTGGCGCTTGATGCCTGAATTGGCCGCGTTCGTGGCGACCGCGTTGATCTTCGCGGTGGCCCTCGCCAATCAGCACGGCGGTCACGATTGGGGCGACGACTTCTCGTTGTATCTGCGTCAGACCAAGGCGTTGTTCGCCGGCGGGGCCCGAGACGTACTCGCCGACAACCGGTTCACGATCGAGAACTCGTCGTGGCATACGTTCAGCCCGTACTCGTACCCGTGGGGCTTTCCGCTGATCCTCGCCCCGTTCTACAAGATCTTCGGGCTCGACTACGGGGCGTTCAAGGTGGTCATCGCCGCCTGCTTCGCCGGGTCGATGTACTTCCTGTACCGCATCGCCGCATTGCGGATGCGACCGGTGACGGCGCTGATGTTGATGCTGATCATCGGACTCAGCCCCGACTATGTCGGTTGGACCGACACGGTGCTTTCGGAGTTTCCGTATCTGCTGGTCACCTTCGGGGCGTTGTGGTGGATGGACCGTTGTCGGGCCAGGGGGTGGTTCGACGGGGGCGAGTGGTGGCCGTTGGTGCTCCTCGGCTTCCTTGTCGGCCTCAGCTACACCGTGCGCAAGGAGGGTGTGGCGTTGTTCGTCGCCCTCGCCGCCGTCCACCTCGCCCATATTGTCGGGGCCGTCATGCAGCGGCGTCGCCGGCCGATAGTCGCCGTCGAGTTGGGGGACCCCCCCGACGTGCCCGTAGCAGACCCCGCCGCCGAGTCGTTGCGCTGGAAGCGGCTCGCCACGCCGTATGCAGTCGCCGGGGCGTGGATTGTCGGTTTGCAGGTTGGTCTCCCGAACGGCGGCTACCAGTCGTTTCCCGGAACCGGGCTCGGGCAGGTCGGTCCGAACTCCAAGTGGTACCGCGACATCCTGGCCCAACAGATCGGGTTGAAGAAGTTCGGCATCCCCAAGTTGGCGTTGTTCGGCTCCGAGCAGTTGGGGCTGGTCATGTTCACCGCGATCGTCACGCTCGCCGCCATCGGCCTCATCGCCCGGGCCTTTTCGGCTCCGATCGTCGACGCCCCGATCATCGGCTACTTCGTGGCGGTGACCGGCATCTTTTCGATCACCCCGTTCCACGAGGGGCGCTATCTGTTCTCGATCACCCCATTCATCGTCTACTTCGCCTATCAGGCCACGGTGTTCATCGTCGGCACCGTTCCGTCGCCGTGGCCGATGGTGGCCGGCGCCGTACTGCTTGCCCCGTGCTTGGTCACCAATGTCAATGCCATCCGGGAACGCACCGACCGCCAGTTGAGGTACGACGTAACTATCTGGGGGCCCGAGTTTCCGACCTCGCAGGAAATGTTCGAGGCGGTCAAGCAGACCACCGGCCCCGATGAGGTGGTGTCGTTCTTTCGAGCCCGGTTGATGACGTTCTACACCGATCGACGCGCCCTGCAGCAGACGACACTGCCCGAGATCCTGGCGAAATCCGACTGGTACGCGATGGCCAAGGATTCGACGTACTCCCAGTACCTGCTCACCGATGCCGAGGCCGCGGCCAAGGGGATCACGAAGCAGTGGGAGAACGCCAACTTCGTGTTGTGGAAGATCCCCGACCCACCGGCTGCGGCAGGCTAGCGCCCGGCTCGTCGCCTATCGGTGGGGTCGGCGTGCGAGCATGGGGGGATGAGTGAATCTCCGAACGACCCTGCCCCCGCCGTGGCCGCGACCGTCGATGGCCAGCGCGCGGTGGACGACCTCGTACGGTTGCTCGACCTCGAGGCGATCGAGGTCAACATCTTTCGCGGCGTGTCACCACCCGAGAATCGCCAGCGGGTCTTCGGCGGCCAGGTCGCGGGGCAGGCCCTCGTCGCCGCAGCACGCACGGTCGAAACGGCACAACGAATGATTCACTCGCTGCACGCCTACTTCCTGCGACCGGGTGACCCGAATGTGCCGATCCTCTACCAGGTCGACCGCATCCGCGATGGCCGCAGTTTCACGACGCGGCGTGTCGTGGCGATCCAACACGGCCAGGTGATCTTCAACCTGCAAGCCAGTTTCCACGTGGCCGAGCCCGGTCTCGATCATCAGTTGCCGTTGCCCGACAATCTTCCCGTCCCCGAATCGTTGCCGACGTTCCGCGAGCGGATGGAGCCCTACCGGGCGCGAATGGGCGCCGGGGGTGACTTCCTCGACCGGCCTCGCCCGATCGATCTGCGGTATGTGGAACGTGGCCCGATGGAGCGCAAGGGACGGTTCGCCACCGCCCAGCGGGTCTGGCTCCGGGCGAACGGTCGGCTGCCCGACGACCCGGTGCTTCATGCCTGTGTCGTGACGTACGCCTCGGATTTGACGCTGCTCGATACCACGGGGTTGCCCCACGGGCTCGACTGGGACGACGAGGACGTGCAGATGGCCAGCCTCGATCACGCGATGTGGTTCCATCGTCCGTTCCGCGCCGACGGTTGGTTGCTCTACGACCAGGAGACGCCGTCGACGTCGAATGCCCGCGGCCTGGCGACCGGTTCGATCTTCACGCAGGAAGGCGACCTGGTCGTCAGCGTGGTGCAGGAAGGCCTGATTCGCAAGGTCCGCCGGTGATCGGTCGCCGGGGGGTGACCCTCGTTCTCGCCTGTGCGATCACCGGCTGCGTGTCGGCCGAGTCGAACGTACCCGCCGCTGATCGACAGCCCGCGGCGGCTGCAGACGCGCCCGACTCGACCGCCACGTCTGATCCGCCGGTACCGCCGATCTCGACGGTGGTGGTCGGCGGCGATCCTGTCGTCGTCGGCACCGACCCCTCGGCTGTTGAGCCCGAAGTGCCGCCGCTCCCGTCGCTTCCGCAGGCCACCTCCGCGGCCCCCGTGAGCCCGCAACTCGACGGTCTCCGGGTGGCGATCACCGAGGTCGCCACGTTCGACGAGCCGATCGCGATGGCTGTTCGCCCCGGCGCCGACCCGCGAGAGCCGCCGTATGTGTTGGAGCGTGGGGGAGTGATTCGCCGGTTGGCCGAGGGCGACGAGGTTGCGTTGGCCGTCAGCGACCTGACCTCGGCCGGTGGGGAACAAGGCATCCTCGGCATGGCCTTCGCCCCCGATGCGAGCCATCTCTATCTCAACTACACCGACGACGATGGCGACACCCACGTCGATGAGTTCACCGTTGACGGCGCAGGCGCGATCGATGCCGACAGCCGCCGCGAGGTGCTCACCGTCGATCAGCCGTATGGCAACCACAATGGCGGCCACCTCGTCTTCGGCCCCGACGGCATGCTCTATGTCGGGCTCGGCGATGGTGGGTCGGCGAATGATCCCGAGCGTCGGGCCCTCGACCTGACGTCGCTACTGGGCAAGATGTTGCGCGTCGATCCACGTAAAAGCCCTGATGGCCTGCCATATTCCGTGCCCGCCGACAACCCGTATGTCGGGGTTGACGATGCCCGGCCCGAGATTTGGTCGATCGGTTTGAGGAATCCGTGGCGCTACTCGTTCGACCGGGCAACCGGCGACCTGTGGATCGGCGACGTCGGCCAAGGCGAGTGGGAGGAGATCGACGTCGCACGGGCCTCGACCGGTGGGGGGCGTGGGGTGAACTTCGGCTGGAGCGCGTTCGAGGGCACGCACCGGTTCAACGAAGACCAACCAGACGATGGCCACACACCCCCGGTGTGGGAGTTCGCGCACGGCGACGACGGTTGTTCCGTCACCGGTGGCTACGTCTACCGAGGCACCGCTCTGCCGGAGTTGATCGGGGCCTACGTATTCGGCGACTACTGCTCGGGCAAGATCTGGGCCGCCGCTCCCGGCCCGGCCGGTGAGATCTCCGAGGTCTTCGAACTCGGCAAGGTCGGCGACCTCGCCTCGTTCGGCGAAGACGCCAACGGCGAGCTCTACGTCCTCTCGCTGAAGGGCGCGGTATCCCGAATCGACCCGGTGTAGCGGCCCTTACGCGACGAGCAGCTTCGCGGTTGAGCGACAGAGGCTCCCGGCGCTTCGTTGCCGAATAGCAACGTCGCACCGGGAGCCTCGCCGCGAGGCCGGTCGGAAGGGTGTCATCCCGGTGACGGCGACGTCTGCCCGGCCCGCCGCCGTTGCACGACGGCGACAACACACGAGCGCGGCTGTGGTCGTCGGTTCGTGGACTCCCCAGACGCGAATCAGCCGACCGGGTAACCGGTCGGCTGACTGAAGATGTTCGGTTGTGCGACCGGGCTTACCGGCCGACGCCGACGTAGGTGAATCCGGCTTGGCGGTAGGAGTTGGCGTCGAGCAGGTTGCGGGCGTCGACGATGGCTTTGCCGTTCACGGAGTCGGCGACTTTGTCGACTTCGACCCAGCGGAACTCGTCCCACTCGGTGAGCACGACGACGGCGTCGGCGCCTTCGCAGGCGGCGTATGCGTCGCCGCAGATGTGGGCGGTCGGGAGCTGGTTGATCGGGCCGTGGACGGTCGGGTCGTACGCGCGGATCGTGGCACCTTCCTCAGCGAGGCGTTGGGTGATGGCGATTGAGGGTGAGTCGCGCAGGTCGTCGGTGCGGGCCTTGAACGTGAGGCCCCAGATGGCCAGGGTCTTGCCGGCGATCGTGCCGCCACAGGCCTTGCGGACTTTGGCGATGATCCGCTCGCGCTGCTCGTCGTTGACCGTGACGACGCCGCGCAGCAGCCCGAAGTCGTAGCCCGCTGACTCGGCGATGTGGATGAGGGCGTGGGTGTCCTTCGGGAAGCACGAGCCGCCCCAGCCAGGGCCGGGCTTGAGGAATTCCTGGCCGATGCGCTTGTCGTAGCCGATGCCGAGGACCACGTCGTTGACGTCGGCACCGACGGCTTCGCAGACTGCGGCGACGGCGTTGATGTAGGAGATCTTGGTGGCCAGGAAGGCGTTGGCGGCGTACTTGATCGTCTCGGCCGAAGCCGGCGAGGTGACGATCAGCGGGGCGGGGACACCGATGTAGAGCGAGGCGACTTTGATCGCCGCGGCCTGGTCGTCGGAGCCGATGACGATGCGGTCGGGGTGGAGGAAGTCGTGGACGGCCGAGCCCTCGCGGAGGAACTCGGGGTTGGAAACGACCTTGATCTCGGGGCGGTTGAGCGCCCGCTCGACGACCTTGGTGGACCCGACGGGCACGGTCGACTTGTTGACCACGACAGCGTTGTCGGGCAGTACGGCGGCAATCTGCTCGGCGGCGGCGATGATGTACGACAGGTCGGCGGCGCCGGAAGCAGACTGCGGCGTCGGGACGCACAGGTAGGCGAACTCGCAATCGGCCGCCGCGCCCTCGGCGCCGAGCACGAACGAGAGCCGGCCGGAGCGGATGCCCTCGGCGACCAACGTATCGAGTCCGGCTTCGACGATCGGGATCTCGCCTCGCTGCAGCTTTTCAACCCGAATGGGGTCGATGTCCGCGCAGATGACGTCGTGTCCGATATGCGCGAAGCACGCGCCCGTCGTCAGCCCGACGTATCCAGTTCCGATGATTGCGACCTTTGCCATACCTCAAGCCTAGGTAAGCACGCAAGAAACCCGAACACGACCCCTCTGGGCCGATCGAACCGTTACCCGGAGTGGTTGCCGGGGGACGGATTGATCGACTGCGCCCCCCATGGTCAGTAGGTTGTTCAACCGTGACGTGGACGTTCGGACCCGACGACGACAAGGCCTTCCAACGAGCTCAGCAAGACCTGCTGACTCGGTTCCGGGGGTGGCGACAAACGACCGCCGACGACGTTGGTGAAGCTCAGGTACTGCTCGACTGGAAGTGGGGCTACGACGATGGCGACCTCGTCACCTGGACCACCGATCATCTGGCGGATTTCCTGCTGTCGTGGTACCCGCGCAAGGTGATGGTGTCGTCGGGCGACGCCGCGCCCATCGTCGCCTCGGTACGGTCGTTCGTCACGTTTCTGGCCGAGGAAGGCCTACTGAGTCGGCGGTCGTCATCGGTGCGCGCTCTCGACCAGTTCCTGTCGTCGTCGGTCGGCCGGTTTGCCGCGGCGCTGACCGACACGACGAAGTTCGGCATGGGCAAGTCGCTGATGGGAGGGATGGCCGACCTCGGATTCGACCCTGACAATCTCACGCCTGAGTCGATCAGCGCGATGATGGAGGGGTTCAACTCGTTGTCGTTCGAGGAACGTGGCCGGATCCTCGGGATGAACGATGGGACCCCGCCGTGGGAGAGGCCGTGGAGCAGTCCATGGGAGGCATTGACCGCAGCGCTCGAGATGCCTCCAGCCGAGGCAATGGACGATGCTGCGTTGGCCGAAGCGATCGACGAGGTCCCGATCATGCCGCAAGTCGCCGTCGTCCGGGCGTTCGCGGCGACCGAGCGCAAGCTGACGCCGAAGGGCAATCTGTCGGTGGTCGAGGCCACCGCACTTGCCGAGCAGTTGGGGCTCGACCAGCGAGTCCTGCACGGGAAGAACTCGTATCGCAAGCAGCGAGTGACCTCGGCTGACGATCTGGCTGAGACGCAATTCGTGCTGCGATGGACGAAGGCCGCCGGAGCGGTCAAGGTGGTGCGGTCGCGCTTGTCGGCGACGGCATCGTGGGGCAAATTGAAGCGGCGCGATGCCTACGTTCGCACCGTGACGGCGATGCTCGACCACGGTCCGAACCAGATACGTCATGCTGGCAACCGGTGGTCCGGTGAGGCGCTCAACGAGGTCGTCGACGAAGGAGTTGGCCCGCTGCTGGCGGTGCTGTGGGCGGTTGGCGAGGTGGACTTCGAGGACATGCTCGGGGTGGTCGGCGAAGTTGTCGATCACGAGATCTCGTGGTCGACGGCGGTCCCTGACGAGAGTAAGCAGCGCCGAGTTCGCTGGGCGCTGGAAACGCTGTTCGATATCACCGCTCGGGCGGGGTTAACGCGGTTGGACGGGCAGGAGATCGCCACGACCGAGCACGGGTTCGAACGTCGATCGGGTGGGACGTTGAGCCTCACGCCTCTGGCTCGGGCGACGTTGGCACCGTGGCTGACGGGACGCGGGTTCGTCGTTCCCGAGATCGGCACAATGGTGGGTGAGCCGATCGTCAGGGTGTTCGAACAGATCGGGGAGTGGCACACCGAGCGGGTGATGGCCGAGTTCGCCGCCTGGTCGGCTGCCCACGGCGCCGAGGCAACGATCGACGCGGTGCGCGCAGTGCTGAAGCCGGGGTGTGACCCGTTGTGGCGTATCGCCGGCGTCGACATGGTGTCGACGATCGATGTGCAATCGGGCGGCCCGCCCAATGAGGCGGCGGTTGGTCGGTTGCTCGATACGGCCGGGCGGGCCCAGGCCACAAACTGGCTGGTGACCAACGGCTCGCTCGATGCGTCCCACGATCGCGAGGCGATGTTGCAGGCCGGGGTCGAGTTGCTCGCCGTACAACTCGAAGCCGACCCCGACAGCGATAACGAGTTGTTCGTGTCGTTCATCACGATCATCGACGAGATCGGCGACCTGATCGAATCGATGTGGCGGATCCGTGAGCCGTATGTCGGTGATGTGCTGGCGGCAATCGGACGTCTCCACCCCGATGCCAAGGTGGCCAAAGCCGCGCGCAAGGCCCTCATCCGTCACCGCAGCCACCTCGCCAACCGCCGCTGAGTCACGGGGTATGGAAGGCGTGTGCGACGTCGTGCCGCGGTGATCGACGCTCAGCTCGCCAAGCTCACGCTGATGGAGATCTCTCCGTGGGCCTTGCAACGTGCCGGCGCATTTCCCGAACCCATCTTCGAACCCTTGACGCGGTTCATCTTGCCGTCGCCATCGAGTGCGGGGCTCCGAGCGTCGGTTCTCTGGATTCGCTCTGGTCTGCACCTGGCAGATCGCCGTCGGGTGTCGCAATACCACGGGGTGAAGCGACCGCGCTGGGTCGTTTTGCCGGTTTGGGCCGCGCATGGCACACATCGGGTTGGTCGTC
Organism: uncultured Actinomycetes bacterium; assembly: GCA_963847945.1. Classification (GTDB taxonomy): domain Bacteria; phylum Actinomycetota; class Acidimicrobiia; order Acidimicrobiales; family Ilumatobacteraceae; genus JANMJD01. The sequence continues at coordinate 9,678 of CAWKBX010000010.1, read as the reverse complement.
GGCAGTCTGGTCGAACTGACCCGAGACGAGGGAGATCGATTTCGATGCGGATGCCGTGGATCGCGCTGGGCGCACTGCTCTTGATGGGATGTGCGGGTGAGGAGTCCGACTTCCTCGATGCTCCCCCCGACGACCCGGTGACGACGCCGGTGGTGTCGACGTCCGCCCCGCCGCCAACGACGATGGTCACCACCACGGCGGCTCCGACGACTGTCCCCCCGACAACGATCGCGCCGGCGACGACTGTTCCCGAGCCCACCACCACACTCTCCCTCGAAGACCAAGTCCGTGCCGGTGTGGTTGCGAACCAGGTGGCCCGGCATATCTGTCGAGCGAGTCCGACCACGTGTGACGTCAGCACCATTGCTGTCGCGGACAGCCCGGATTTCATCTTCTTGAGCCAGAAGATTGATGAACGCGTGTCGAAGGGATACTACGTTTTGGATCGTCCGGAGTCGACGTATGTGGTTCGCTCCGTGACGATGGGTTCCGATGCCACGTCGGCAAGGATCGACCTGTGCTCGTTCGACGCGGATTGGTTGATGGACTGGCGGGACCCGGAGATCTCAACGGACGATGTCCTGGTGGACGACTCCATTGTGACGTGGATTACCGATCTCACGATGGTGCTCACCGACACCGGATGGCGATCATTCGACGAACGTCTCATTGAGCAGGTCGACGGGGAGAACCGATGCGTCGCGTGATTGGTATGGCGACCATCGTTGCTTGCTTGATGCTGGCGACGCCGACTTGGGCCGCAGGCGGCGACGGTCCGCCGCCCCCGACGCCTGGGGGTGGGGTGGTTGGTCAGATTGTGTATGGGGAGGTGATTGTGGGGGTTGGGCCGTATCGAGGACAGCGTCGGCCGTGCCAGTGGGCGAGGATGCCTGAGCCACAGCCGGCCAGCTATCCGCTGACGACGGTTGCGTTTGATGGCAAGGAGATGTGGTACCTGTTTACGCAGACTTGTGGCGCGACCGTTCGGGGGGTGTGGATCGCGCCGAAACCGGCGGTGAGGTTGGCTCGGGCGCCGTTGGTCCCGGCCTTCATGCCGAAGTGGGTGCCGTCGCCGAGTCCGCAGTCGGCGCCGCCGAACAACACGACGTTCGTCAAACTGGGGACGTGGTTTTGGACTGACACGGTGTGGGAAGACGTGGTGGCTCACGCCCACACGCTCGATGCCGACGGCAACACGGTGTGGGCCGAGACGACGGCGCATCCGGTCGGATTGCGTTTCGATCCGGGCGACGGCAATCCGGCCAAGACGTGTACGGGGCCGGGCGAGGTCTACCAGCCGGACTTTGGTGACGAGCTCGAGACCCCGTGTATGTACACGTACCTGCATTCGTCGGTGATGGCCCCCGATGGTGAGGCGTACCAAGCGAAGTTGTCGATCGAATGGGAAATCACCTTTCGCAGTTCCGACGGCCCGGCTGAGTCGTTGGGTTCGATGCTCACGACCGTCGACTTCCCATTCGCCGTTCGCGAGATCCATGCGCTCGTCGTGCCCAACCCGTGATCGAGCGCTCGCCGTGGTGATCAGGGGCGCGGTAGCATGTTGCCATGAGCGTGTGGGCTGAGCAGCTCCATCCCGACCCCCTGGCGGAGGACGTCGTGCCTGAGTCTGTTCCTCACTCGCGCACCGCTCGACTGGTCGCCCAGGTGATTTCATTGGCGCTTGACCCCGACGGATTCGACACGGCCGAACGGCTGGGTCTTCGATGGGCAGATGGCCGCACATCGGCCCCCGACTTCTTTGTGTTACCTGGTGGTTCGCTGAGCTGGGACACGACCTCGTATGCCCCCGAGTCAGATGGCCCCAAGCCGTTGGTCGCGGTCGAAGTGGCCGTGAGCAGCCCGGCCGACCCGGCCGCATTGGTTCGTCGAGGCGTGCCGACCTATCTGATCTACCCCGATCCACCGTTCGTGATCAGGTATCACCCGACCGATGGTCCGATGAACGCGGTGCCCGACGGGGTCGCCTGTGATGACCTCGGCGGGGTGTCGTTTCGAACGGATGGTGAGCGTCTCGCCATCGTCGATCTGCGGGGCGATGCGTGGAGCGACCCCGATGAGCACCTGCGTGGTCTGCAACGGCGTGGCGACGCCGCCGAAGCCCTGCTCGCCGAACGAGACGCTGAAATCGCCGAACGAGACGCTGAAATCGCCGAACGAGACGCTGAAATCGCCGACCTTCGCCGTCGACTCGGTGATGGTACGCCCACTCGCTGAGTTGGGTCGTGCGAGCTGAGTAGACGGTGCGAGGAGCTCGGCCACCTGTCGTACGCCCGGTCGCGCTGTTGTGGGGCGACGGCATCCTGAGCGGATTAGTCGTACCAGCCGGGGGACTTCGGCGGTGGCGACGTTGGGTCGGGTTGGGCCGCGGTGTCGATCGGAGCGGCCGGCTTCGGGGCGCGACGACGCCGAATTTTCGGCTGGTCGTCTTCCGAAGAAATGTCCGACACCACGGGCGCCGGCTTCGGGCGGCGAGGCGCCACAACAGGCTCCGGGTCGGGTTGCGCCCGCCGTCGTCGGGTCGGAGGAGCGGGAATCACGCCGTCGGCGCGACCGGGTGGAGCGACGCGGCGTGGCTTCGGCTCGAGCGGTTCAAGGAGGTCGGGGGGCTGCTTTGCGATCGGCTGCTGCCTTGCGACCGGCTCCTGCGCTGCTCGGAGCGTGTACGGGGCGGCGGCTGTCTGGGGTTCGACACTCCGGGGTTCGACACTCCGGGGCTCGACTGGCCGGCGCTCGATTCGCTCCGCCGGGCGAGATCGCAGGTCGGGTCGGTTCAGCGCCGCGGGGGTCGGGTCGCCGGGGAGCGAGTCGAAGTAGGTGAGGGCACGGTCGCGGGGCCGGCAGGCGGACAGCGAGCTGGCGAACGCGGTGGTCAGCGCCATCGTGACGAAAATCTTGGTGACGACGCTGCCACGGGTGAAGGTCGCCAGTGCGGGACCGAGGATGAGCCCAGACAGGGTGATCGTCCAGAACAGGTACCGTTGCGATCGGCGAAGTTTGAATCGGCGAGCGGCCACAATTGTTTCGAGCCCGTACCACTGCTCCATCAATCGACGGCGGCCGATGGTGATCAACATCAGCACGCCACCGATCGTTCCGCCGACGTGGGCGATGTACTGCAGCGTGCGGGCGATCGATACCCCGGAGTCCCACGGGGCTCGGAACAGCGTCTGATCGAGACCCAGCCGCTGCGATATGAAGCTCTTCTTGTGGGTGAACGAGTCGAACAAAATGTGGCCGCCGACGCCGATGATGGCGCTGTAGAGCGTCATCCACCACAGCGGCCACCGCTCGCGCAGCGCCCGGTAGGAGTGCAGCCGCAGCGGCCCACCGTCGGGAAGGTGGGCGAACGCGGTGTTGGCAACCCAACTGCGGATCGCCAACGTGACCACAATCGTGAACGGGATCCCCCAGACCACCATGCCTGCGAAGTCGTGGCTGTTCCGCTGGATCCATCCCCGCATCGGATACCCGAAGTCGGGCGCCATCGACCCGATGACCAATGCCGTCCCGTCGAACCACCGAGGCCGGGCGCGCTTGAGCGGCAACACGATCGTCTGATGGGCGAAGAAAGTAAAAGGCATTGAGCGATCTCGTTGTAGCAAAGCACCGACAGGTCACCACGGAACGGCCGACGACGCCCTTCCGTCCGCAAGCGACAACACCGAGCGTATCCGCTCAGACCGTTCCCGTAGCCGCGGTAGTCCGTCGTTTGCCGAAACTGCCCAACCGTCAGCGGCGTGCGGGATGGGGCGTCGTGGCCACCCGGCGAGCCGGATAAGGCCATCCATGCGCTCGCTCGCTGGTGGCGACATTGGCGCGCAGAATGAAGCCGGATCAGCCTGAATCGGTGCTCGTAATCAGCGTGGCCCGTGGATGAGCGCGAGCGAGTCCGACGTCAAGCGTGGCCAGCTGGCACATCGTGATGCGCGGCCAGCGACACGAGGTATGCATCGGTGATCTGCCGGTACCCCGTGACTCCGGCCAACGCACTTGCGGCGTACGGGATGGCATCGGGCCAGAAGGTGTGACGAGGGTTGATACTCAACAGTCGAAGCGACTCGACCATCGCTGTTGGCCCGAGCACTCGACATTGGTGGCGCAACATTGCCCCCTGGGTAATGGGGCACGTGGCGAAGGGGCGTCCAGCCAGCCACTGGTCGATCAGGGCGAAGTGAACATCGGCAGCATCCGTTGCCGCAATCAACACGCTCGAGTCGAGGAGGAACACCCTCAGTCCTCCATGTCGAAGTACAACTCACGCGATTCGTCGAAGGTCGGCGTGGAGCGTCCCTCGGCCGAGAGCACCATCAACCCGGTCGATTCGCTCACGAACCACGACCGCTGGCTGCGGCTTCGGGTCAGATCTTCAACGACGATGTCGCTCAGGCTGCGCCGCTGACACTTGGCTTCTGTCCGCAACTGCGCCAGAAGTTCGTCCGGTATGTCGATCGTTGTGCGCATTGATGCAATGCTACATCAACGTGCATCACTGCGCACGTGGGTCCGGATACGGTGCGCGCCCCGTGGGGTTCGTTCCAGGTGGGTTCCGACGGCCAGCTACGGCGAGGATCAGCAACGCGCCACCGGTCACCGCAATCAGCGAATGGTTCGTCGTCGGCTGGGTTCGGGCGGTTCAGTCGCCGTCGTAGAGTCGGGCGGCGTCGACGAGTTCGACGTCGGAACGCGTTTCTGCGGCGGCGCGGACGTCAGCTTTTGGCGTTCGCCGCCGGCGCTCCGAGAATGTCGCGGCAGCGATCGAGTGATCAGTGGATTCGTCGGCCAGCACGTTCGGCGTAGGCGTCGAGCGCGGCTGAGCACGGATGCGGCAGCCCACTTTCGCCCCCACTTGCCGTCGGAGATCGGGCGGAGCACGGCAGCGTTGACGAGTTGTTCGATCGTGTTCAGTGAGGCTGGTGCGCGGCGACGTGATCAGGAGCTCATGGCGGCACAGGTGCGCAAGCCGCTGGTGGGCGCGGGCGCGGTGCCGACGGCGTTCGCGTGCGAACCGATTGGCGATGCCACGCTGGTGGTCGCGAGCGACGGCCTGCTGAAGTACGGCGCGCGGCGAGACATCGCGCGCATCGCGGCGGGGCCGGACCTCGCGGCGGCGGTGCACCAGCTGGTGGAGCTGGTGCGGCTGCCGGCGGGCGGCCTGCAGGACGACGTGAGCGTCGTGCTGTGCCGCCGGCGAGACGTGTAGATTGTCGCGATGAGCTTCGATCAGACGTTGCCGCCGCGGCTCGCCGAGTTGAACGCGCTGGAGCACGAGTACGCCGACGGCACGGGATCGACTTTGAGCCGTACCAGGAGTTTCAGTCGGCGGAGGACAACGCGTCGTGGATCAAGGCGTGGACGGGCAATCCGGCGCTGGCGGGCGAGGAGTACCGGGTGTTCGGCCAGGACGGGACATAGCAACATGTTCAGGCAAATGCTCATCAGAATAATTCTGATTTCTAAACCGTGGACCAATATCATACACTTTGCTAAATCCAGCACCCAAAAGGCGCTTTAGAGGAAGTTCATGAGAAATGCGCAGGTCCAAAATTTCATCTAAAGCGTCCATATGCGTCACAAACGGGTTTGCGTCTGCGCCTCCTGTAGTGTGTTCAAGCACAGGAATATTTATCTCTATAAAGCCTTCTGATTCCAAAAAGTCACGCGTTGCCTGCCAGAATTTTGAGCGACGTATAAACCGATTTCTTACTTCGTGATTAATAGCCATATCAAGATATCAGCGTCTAAGCCGTGTCTCTTTGTCTTCTAGCTTTTCTGGGAGTGGACGCAGAACTTTTGTGAGTATTCTTATGCGTGAAATAGAGCTGAAAGTTCTTGAGACTCGCTAAACATTACCTCGCCTGTCGCCTCAACAATGTCACCTCGTGTCAGCAGGCTCAGGTCGGCAAATGCCAGCGCACCTTCATCGTAGTTTGACACCACAACGTCGTCATGGGCGATTAACTGAATCTTTACCCCATCTTGTTCAATATCTATAAACTGAACTTTGCCATGCTCGCGGCGGCTTATCATCCGCCCTGCGATACATACCGTTTGTCCTATCTTTGAAGAAGGGTCCGATACAATTGAAACCAGTTCGGTATCCTTGTAGCTTTTTGCAGGGTATGGGTCAACACCAAGTTCCCTTAATCGAGACACCTTTTGAAGCTGCTCGTCGCGATACTCACTTAAACTTGCCATATGCGTAAGAGTTTACAACAGATACAGTGCAGCGTCTACCTTAAAGAACTAGCGTGCCTTTTGTTCAAAGCAATGATATAGAAAAACCTCATCACATTACTTAGATGATGAGGTTTTTCTCTTTTGGTATCAAAGTCAAAGCTAAATTTAGTTTACAGCGACGATTTCATAGGTGAGTGTATCGGCAGGAGTCTTGATCTCTACTGCTTCACCAACTTTTTTGCCCATCAAACTTACACCGATTGGTGATTCGTTGCTTACCTTGCCATTAAGTGGGTCGGCTTCAACAGAGCCAACGATGGTGAATGTTTTTTCACCATTTGGGCCCTTTAAAACTACCTGGTTACCAAGCTCAACCTGATCTTTTTTCTTTGGGTCAGTAATTACTTCGGTATTCTGCAAAATGTGCTCAATTTCAGCAATACGGCTTTCGGCACGCTCTTGCTCCTGACGAGCCGAGCTATATTCAGCGTTTTCTGACAAATCGCCGAACTCTCGGGCCAGTTTAATACGCTCGGCAATTGCTCCACGCGATGAAACCAGCTCGTTTCTTTCCTTTTCCAGTTCTTCAACACCTTCTGGTGTCAGTTTAAACAACTTGTGCATTTTCATTTCCTCGCTATCTGTTATCGTGCTTACGGTTTTTCCATGTCATTTCGGTTCGTACGAGTGACTATATCAAATTGACCCTGATTTTTACAAGCAATTTTAACAATTTTTCACATTTGCTGTGATCAATGTCACAATCTCTTTCAGCGGAACCATCTGTATATCGCCTGTTGCACGGTTCTTAAGCTCAACTTGTTGTGCTTCAAGTGTTCGTTGGCTTATCACAATTCTGTATGGGATTCCCATTAAATCGGCATCTGCGAACTTTTCACCTGGACGCTCGCTACGGTCGTCGTAGAGCACTTCCACACCCGCCTCTTCCAGCTCTGCCAGTAACGTCTCGGCTTCAGCTTCAATATCGCCAATAGCAGCCAAATAGACATGATATGGCGCGATATTAGGACTCCACACGAGCCCATGCTCATCTGACATCTTCTCAGCGATCACACCCATCGCACGTGTAACACCAATACCATAACTTCCAAGATGCACATATTGCTTCTCACCTTTTTCGTTGGTAAATGAAAAGTCCGGTCCTTCACTCTTTTGAGTACCAAAGTTGAAAATGTTAGCTACCTCAGCCGTCTTAACTTTTTCTAATTCATCCCTACTTACGCCGAGGTTAGCTAATGTTTCATCATTTAGTACTTCTTCATTTATTGCTATGTTTTTTGCACGGTGCAAGTATATAATATCCTCGCCTGCATCACAGATAGTTTGAAATTCGTGGCTATACTTTGTAAAAGCTCCACCACTTGCAAAAGTAAAGAATGTATCTTCACCAACACCAAGTCGCTTAAACACACGCGTGTAGGCATCAATAGCTGACTATAGAACTTTTCGTGCTGCTCTTCGTTTAAACTACAAGAATACATGTCGTTCATCACAAACTCTCGACCGCGCATTATGCCGCTTTTAGATCTAAGTTCATTTCTGAATTTCGTCTGAAATTGGTAGACGTTCTGTGGCATGTCTTTATAGCTCTTGACATGCTGCTTCATCATTTCAACAATTGCTTCTTCATGTGTCCATGCCAATCCTACCTCTGTCTGGTCTTTCAGCTTGGTTAAACCATAGGTTGACCACTTCATCATCCCACCGACCAGTCGATTCCCATGTATCACGACGTTGAAGCGCTGTCATAATCAGCTCTTGCCCACCGATAGCATTCATTTCTTCGCGGACAACTTGCTTGATCTTCTCAAGCACTCGGATACCGAGCGGCGTGTAGGCATACACGCCCGCCATTAACTTATATACATAGCCAGCTCTGATAAGAAGCTGTGCGTTTTGGCCACCTCGTCGGATGGCGCATCTTTCTGGGTTCTTACAAATAGTTGTGAGCGTTTCACGTTTTAGTTCAACTCCTCTCTCTTCACTAGTCATTTAGATTAAAATTACAAAATTTTTTAGAATAATCAATACAATACGGCCTGGCCAGCCGGCATGTGCAGTTGTGTGAAAGTGAGGTGTAAAACTTTTTTAAACATATTTTGCTACTGTTTCATGGCAATTGTATCACTTTAAACCTCAGAACTACAAAAAGTACTTTTCTCCCCCGTTAAGCACAAAAAGCTCTAGAAGCCGCCCAAGAATATGATCACAGCCAGGCTGTTTTTAAGTGCATGTAGCAGTATCGAGCTGTAAAGTGACTGATGTTTTTGTGATATAAAGATCAGATACAGTGAGAATACAAACGTATCAATTGCAGCGATCCAATTTAAATTTCCATATTCAAGGTGCGCAACGCCAAACAATATACTCGTTAATAGTGCAGATAATCCAATTGGCGCGTAGCGACGAACCTTGTTTTATAAGTAGCCGCGAAATAAAATTTCTTCACTTATAGGTGGCAGAACAAGAAGATGAATAACACAGCCAGGATTGATGATGTATCGGTTGGTGGGCTCACGCCCAAATCTTGTGCCTGTTCGACGTTAACGATGCCGGTGGCCTGCACCACGGTACCTACAAGCACGATTGTTATTACGTATAGTATGTAGATACCAAATGTCTCGAAAATCTGCTGTGCGGTAGACGTCATTAAGCTTTAAGAATTCGACCTGCTTCTTAAGCAAATTTTTTGGCTTAGTTTTGGTTTTTTTATCCTGATTTTTTCGTCTATTTGCGAGCACATCCCAAAGTTTCATAGTCCTGAATGTTAAAAACACCATCGCTGCCGAGATTAAAAACATTACAAACGCTTTAGGCCAATATGACTCGTCACCATATACCGCTATGATCTCATCTTGGGATTTACCTGCGATGCTCATCCCCACCGCAACTAAGATAGCAACGCCGTACTGTGCTAAAAAGAATATCGCGAGCGCAGACAAGACGACCAGTAGTATTTTAGGTAACTGGCCCTTTTTAATTAAGAATAAATCTTTTAACATCGAGTACCGTTACTAATAAAAACAGTATCATTAAGATTGCAAAGCCTGAGCCATGGATCCGTTCTTCAACTTCTTTTGTAAGCGGTTTTTTAAAGAAACGAAGATCAATGTGACAAATAGTCGGTCCCCCGTCCAGTGCCGGTATCGGTAGTACGTTCATTATGGCCAGCGACAGCGAAATCACCGCAGTCAGGAATAATACCGACATAAATCCACGATTCGCAAGCTCACCTAAGATGTAACCGATCCCGAGCACGCCGGTTACCTGATCTTGAGCGGCCGTTGTGTCACCTTTAAACAGCCCGCCAATAACCCGACCAAAGTTTACAAATGTTTCTTGAATAATCTGTCCCGAGAATACAACCCCTACAATTGGAGCCGACCACGTAGCTCGCTGTTCAATGTAATCATCTGGCACAATTCCTAGGTAGCTCTGTTCTGAAGGACAATCTTCGAT
>CAWKBX010000009.1:0-1692279 GCA_963847945.1 uncultured Actinomycetes bacterium | reverse complement strand
GGCGATGCCCGTTCTGCGGCTGCGGCGGCTTGACGGGCGCGCTGTTGATATGTCTTTCGCAACCCATCGGGCAGGAGCGGGCTTGACCCTCGCCGATGTTGCCAGGGAGTTTGGCATATCGCCCGACGTTGCACGCGATTGGGAGGACGGCAAGGAGCAGCCGCCTGCGCATGTCATCCGGTCGCTCGATCTTATCGGCAGGATGAGCGCTCATGAAAAGCCAGTGGGGCTGAAACCGCGCCAGCCGGAATTTGCCGTCACGCGCGACGAGGGACCGCTGTTCAAATCCGGCAGCCTGATCAAATCGAAGAAGCGCGTTGCCGATCATGGCGAGGTGTTCACCCCGCCCTGGCTGGTCGAAAAGATGCTCGATCTGGTGAAGGGCGAGAGCGAAAGGATCGACTCGCGCTTTCTGGAACCGGCGTGCGGCAGCGGCAATTTCCTTGTGCCGATCCTGCAACGCAAGCTGGCTGCGGTGGAGCTGACCTATGGCAAATCCGAATTCGAGAAGCGGCATTCTGGCCTGCTGCCGGTTTGATGGACACCGAGATAAGCTGATTTATGCTACACCGGCTTCGCGTTCGAAGTCGATGGGGCTTTTGTAACCGATCGTCGAGTGTCGCCGCGCGGGTTGTAGAAGCGTTCGATATAGTCGAACACATCGGCCCTGGCTTCATCCCTTGATCGATAGACCTTCCTGCCTACCCGCTCGATCTTGAGCGAGGAGAAGAAGCTTTCCATGGCAGCATTGTCCTCAGCAGTTGCCTGACCGGCTCATCGAGCAGGTGACGCCGCTATCGGCCATCAACCGCAGGAACGCTCGCGGGGTACTGGATGCCCTGACGGTGTTACGCAACAGGGCATCGGGCTTTCCGCGCCGCCAGATCGCCATGGTCAGCGCCTCGGGGACGAGCTGGGCAGTCATCTCCGCCTGCATCGACCAGCCAACCACCCGCCGCGAGACAGGTGGATCACGGCCGTCGACAGGGACTGTCAGTAATTTCGTGTGTGGGCGGGCATAATGGGTAAGAAGGAGTCCCACTATGTCACGACGCAAAGAGCCTGCGATCCCGGCATGAGCTTCTTGATCAATTGCTGGCAGGCAGCGATGCCAGCGCCGCGTTGGATCAGGGCGGATTGCTCGATTCGTCTGAAGAAGGCGCTGGCCGAACGGGCGCTGAATGCCGAGATGGATCATCATCTGGGCAGCGACGAGCAAGGCGGGCAACAACCGCAACGGCTATGGCCGGAAGACGGTGATGACCGACACCGGCAAGATCGAGATCGACGTGCCGCGTGACCGTGCCGGCAGCTTCGATCCGCAACTGATCGCCAAATATCAGCGCCGCTTTCCGGGGTTCGATGACAAGATCATCTCGATGTATGCGCGCGGCATGAGCACGCGGGAGATCACCGGGCATCTGCGCGAGCTTTACGGCATCGACGTCTCGCCCGACCTGATATCGACGGTCACCGATGCCGTGCTCGACGAGGTCGCCGCCTGGCAGCAGCGCCCGCTCGATCCGGCCTATCCGCTGGTGTTCTTCGACGCCATCCGCGTCAAGATCCGCGACGAAGGCATGGTCCGCAACAAGGCTATCCATATCGCGCTTGGGCGTCCGCGCCGATGGCGGCAAGGAGGTTCTCGGCCTGTGGATCGAGCAGAATGAAGGCGCCAAGTTCTGGCTCCGCGTCATGAACGAGCTCAAGAACCGCGGCGTCGAGGATATCATGCTGGCGGTCGTCGACGGCCTCAAGGGCTTCCCCGATGCGATCACCGCCGTGTTCCCCGATGCCGACGGTTCAGACCTGCATCGTCCATCTGCTGCGCAACTCGCATGGACTTCGTGTCCTGGAAGGACCGCAAGCCGCTGGCGACGGCCCTGAAGGACATCTACCGCGCCGTGGATGCCAAGGCCGCCGAGGAGGCGCTGACCGCCTTCGAGGCCAGCGAATGGGGGCAGCGCTATCCCGCCATCGGCCAGAGCTGGCGGCGGGCATGGGCCGAGGTCATCCCGTTCTTTGCCTTCCCCGAGGAGGTGCGCAGGATCATCTACACCACCAATGCCATCGAGGCGCTGAACTCGAAGCTCCGGCGGGCGGTCAGGGCCAGGGGCCACTTCCCCAGCGACGAGGCCGCGACCAAGCTGCTCTATCTGATCTTGAACCGATCGGAAAAAGAGTGGAAGATGCCGCCGCGTGAGTGGTCCATGGCCAAGGCCCAGTTCGCCGTCATCTTCGGCGAACGCTTCATCAAAGCCATGGCGGCGTAATGTTCAACCGCCCGCCCACACACGAAATTACTGACAGTCCCCGGCGACATCGAACCAGCCTTCCGCAGTCCAGATGTAGCTGAAGTGGGCCACCCACTTCCGGTTCGGACCATCGGCGGTGAACTGACGGTCCAGCACATTGCCAGCGATGATCGAGCGTTCGCCCTGATCCTTGGGAAGGCCCCGCCGGCGCGGCCGTGCCCGCAGTCCCTGCTGACGCATCAGCCGTTGGATCCGGTGCAGGCCACAGGAGACGCCTTCGGCCAGCATGTCGTGCCAGACGCGCCGCGCGCCATAGGTCCGATAGCTCGCAGATGGCTCGCCTTGACCCTTGCGCCGATCTTCTTGTCGCTGCGGGCACGAGCCGATGGCGCACGGGTGAGCCAGGCATGGAACCCGCTCCGCGAGACACCGAGGGCCCCGCACATCCACGATACCGGCCATATCTCCCGGTGCTTTGCGATGAAGGTGAACCTCACAGGGAGTCCCTTCGCAAAATAGGCCGCGGCTTTTTTTAGAATGTCGCGCTCCGCCTTGAGCTTCGCCACTTCCTTGCGGAGACGGGTGATCTCCAACTGCTCCGGCTTTAACTGCCCGTGCCCCGGAAAGGCGCTGACCGGGTCTTCGCGAAAATCCCTGACCCAGTTGCGCAACACCGTCTGGTGCACATCCAGATCCCGCGACGCCTGCGCGATGCTGACACCGCGATCCTTGATCAACCTTACCGCTTCAAGTTTGAACTCGCGGGCAAACTTCCTTCGTTCCATGCTGTACCTCCAGTTCGATAAAACACCTTATCTCGGTGTCCATCAAACCGGCAGCAGGCCATACATCGAATTGCAAATTCGATGCATGTTTTGTCCTGGTCTGTTCTCGAAGCATCTGGGTGCGGTCGCTGCGGGACGTTCCATAGGGCAGGCCGCGCCAACGATGACTTGAATGAGACCTGCTCACTGGTCCAGCTCCGCATACCACATTGGAATTATGTGCCGCGCCAGCTCGCCGCGCGGACTGTCTTCGATCAGGGCGAGGATTGTCGTGTGAGTCTCGGAGAAGATGTGCCAGTCTGCACGATAACGCATCGTGACTTCGGGAAACCCGGTCAGGCGATTGAGCATGTAAATGCCGAGGGCTTGAGCCTTCGACGCAGCGAGGGCGGCGAGGTTGCTCATGGTCACTCTCCCGCGCCCAGTGAGTCGATAAATTGGGCGACCTCTCGGGCCCGGAATTTTACCCGCCCCCGCTCGCCTGCGATCTTGAATGGCTTTGGAAAATCGGGGTTTTGCTTGACGTAGTTGTACATCGTCGAACGGCTCGCCACGCTGAGCATTTTCATGACGGCAGAAAGGCTGAGGAGCCTGTCGTTGTATTCCTGAAGCATCGCAATGTCCTCTCTCGTTTATTGAGAGGGCGAGCTGATGCCAATTATCCAATTGTGTCCAGACGCTTACGACCCGTTACAAAAATTGTTTGGTAACGTCCGGTAACGGTCAAGGGTTCAGCGGCAGTTCGGAGAGAAATTCCTTGGATTCGGCTGATTTTGGGTCGGTAAGGATCAGGCGAACCAGCCGGTATCGATGCTTACGCTCGTCTCCCAGCATCCGATCGATCCATTCATCCGAGTTTTCGTTCTTGCCAGCCCGCCCATCGCCAAGTCCAATGGGCAGCGCCTTGGTGATGAGATGTTCGATGCAAATCCGCTTCAAAGCAGGTTTTGAAATGGCCCGATTGGCAAGCGCCACCTGGTGGGCAATGGTCAACATCTCGCCGACTTGGGTCCGTTGCGGGTAAGGCCAAAACTGGAGCACCAAAGTTTTTCGCTTGTCGAAATTCCGCTTGGTGATGTTTGATATCCAAAGCCGTTTGATGGGCTTGGCGAGTGCCTTTGCGGTGCTGGAAACGGGGGCGGCAGCTTCGTCCGTGGTGTCCTCGATTTCGGGTTCAATTGCTTGAGGCTGAGGCCGCAGCACGAATAGGCCACCTGCATAGTTTTCAGAGCGGACCCGATTGCGAATGCTGATGGCCAATTGCCGGAGCCGTTTGTCGGCGACATAGGCAAAGAGCAGCCAGTTATTCTTCAATTCATCCTTACCGACCTTGTTGCCTTCGGCATCGAACACGTGCCGGTCAGAATCATGCAGATCGGACAAATGGTCCCGAAGGGGTTGAAGGCTTGGGTTCGCAAATAGACCTGGGTGGCCATATGCCATTAATAATTGAGGTCCAAGACTTGGCAGGCCGAAGAATATCGCGATCACAGCCAGCCAGCCTCCGATAAGGCATATGGCGATCAATGTGGAAATGTCGCCAAGATTCCATAGCGCGGCGGTCGCCAGCGCGAAGGGGATCAGGCCAAAGCCCAGCGCGACCAGTGCCTTTTCTCGGAAGCGCATCTTCGGCTCGGCCCACTCTTCGAGGCAAGCGGCCATTGCAGCGATCTCGGAATAACCGGCATCCAAATTGTCAGGGCAACGTCTGTGCGCGAGATCGTCGATTACGCTCCATCTGGTTGCGTCCATTGCTCGTCCCTCCGGCTTGGCGATACGAGGTCAACGCCGATCCCAATGTCTTATAAGGCGTTCGGGTAATGATTGCATCACCGGGAATAGAAGGCGCTCGTGCAACCGCGTCCAGCGCCGTTCAGTACTGGATTTCATCACAGGGTGGAACCTGTACGGAACCTAATTTCAATTCCAGGTTCCGCCGGATCAGAAGGCCTTCTGCAACCTATTAATTTATTGAGAGATTTTGGTGGACGCACTAGGGCTCGAACCTAGGACCCGCTGATTAAGAGCAATTCTGTGTCCGCACTCGTACGCACTTTTCCTTAAAGATCCGGATGTGGTGGAGATCGGACGTTCGCGCTCTGCAGGCGACGCAGCTGCTATTCGTAATCCTTCACCGGTGGCGTTTACACACGTTATTATATCAGCCGCCAACTTCAGGCATCGCCGCCCAGAATGCGCGCGCCTCGCCCTCGAAATCGCTGACGAGCCGGCTTCGGACGTCGAGCATCATGGTCGGCCGATTCACCAAGTTATAGGCCGGCCACTGTGGGATCGCCGCATTGTTCGGATCGCCCTTGTGCGCAAACGCGGCCCAGGTCGCGGGCAGGACCTTGTCGAATGCGGCTGCCTCGGGTGAATAGGGGAAATAGATCTCGGCACGCGAATTGCCAAAAGTCGGGCCCAGATCGATGCTGTGGTGAGCGCGGTGGGGCACCCGGTCAGGTGGCCCCTGCCAGGCGTTAACATAGACCCACACCTTGCCGCGACCCTGTGCCAGCTTGCGTTCGGCCATCTGGAACGCGTTCTTGCGCGAACCGGATTGGGTCTGGATATCGACGATCCGGTAGATGTTGGCGTCGCCCGGGCGAAGCCGCCTGTACAGCGCGATAGCATCTTCGGCCTTGTCTCCCGCAGCTGCGCGCGCTGCCTTTCGGACATCGTCATCGCTCGCCGTGGGAATGGTGGCGGCCGTTCGGAACGAAGACGCCGCTTCGTCCCTTACCGTCCCGACGATCATCGGAACGTCGGCTGAAATCGCTGGCGCGTCGGGATCGAAAGGATGTCTGGGCAGGACCGACCCGTCCAGAACCGGAGACAGGCTGGCCCAGCTGTTTGTCATGCCGGTGCTGACGACCTTTCGAATCGCTTCGCGCGATGCGGCCAGTAGGGCACGGGCATCGACGGCTTGCAGGCCTTTGACATCGCCGGGTTGCAGACCCAGTTCAGCCATCACCGCCAAGGCGATCCGGCCGGCGGGCGCTTTCTCCTGAACACGCAAGACCGCGCCGCTCATTACGATGGCCTTATGAAACAGTCCGCGCGCGCTCGGCATGGCGAGAAGACAGGATGCCTTGGCTCCGCCGCCCGACTGGCCAAAGATCGTGACATTGGCAGGATCACCGCCAAATTGCGCGATGTTGTCCCTGACCCAGCGCAGGGCAAGGACAAGATCCTGGATGCCGACGTTGCCGGATGAGGCGAAGGCCGGGCCTCCGATGTCGCCCAGGTGCAGATATCCGAAGACATTCAGGCGGTGATTGACGTTTACCAGGACCACATCGCCCTGCTTGACCAGGTTGGCGCCGGCATAGATCGAGCCCGAACCGGAACCGCGATCGTAGCCGCCTCCGTGCAGCCAGACCATGACCGGCTTCTTTCTCCCTGGTCGAAGGCGCGGCAGTCCACACGTCGAGCGACAGGCAATCCTCGCTTTGCGGCAGCTGCATGACATCGGCTTTGCTGCGCGGCATGTGCGTCAGCGGCGGAGGGCGGGTGTCGCCGGTCCTGCCCATGCCTTCGAAGTCGGAATTGGCCTGCTGGATCGCGATGGCCGGCCAGCGCGTACCGTCGTGGACGCCGTGCCATGCAGCCCGGGGCACGGGCGGCATGAAGCGAAGCGGGCCGACCGGCGGCGCGCCGTATGGAATGCCCAGATAGGCGGGCACGTCATCGACGACTGTGCCGCGCACGAGGCCCTTGGTGGTGCGCACGACCGGGGCAATCACCAGCGGGTAAGCACCTCGCGCCATCGTCGCCCATAAGGCACCGCCCGCAGTGAAGAACAGCGCCTGCCGTCTGTTGAGTGCGAATTTCATGACATCCCCGTGCTGCAGTCTTTTCCTGCGTACCGAAGGCTACGATCCTCCTGGCTTATCGTCCATCGGTGCAAGGAGAGACCTAGCGAGCCGCAAGGAACACCCTATGCCAACCGAAGGAATGGTGTTCCGCAAGTCTAACCCTGGCTTGCGGTGCCAGAGCTGAACTCCCTCAACATGTGTTTGGCGATCTGCATCTGCAGGATTTGAGTGGTACCCTCATAGATCCGGTAGATCCGCGCATCACGGAAGAAGCGTTCGGCATCATACTCGGCGAGGTAACCCGCTCCGCCGTAAATCTGGACGCAGCGGTCAACCACGCGTCCGCACATCTCGGATGCGAATACCTTGAAGGCGGCAGCCTTGCGCTGGACGTCTTCACCCGCATCGGCGCGGCGGGCAACGTCGGCCATCGTGCTTTCGGCGGCGTAGATTTCGATCTCGCTTTCGGCAAGCATTTGCTGGATCAACTGGAAGTTGCTGATCGGTTCGCCGAATGCCTTGCGCTCGGTGGCGTAGCGCGTCGCGGCGTCGAGCGCGCGGCGGGCGTAACCGGTCGCTGCCGAGCCGACGGAGATACGGCCATTGTCGAGGCTTTTCATGGCGATCACGAAGCCTCTGCCGGTTTCACCGCCGAGCAGCGCGCTGTCGGGCACGAACACGTCATCCATGACGATGTCGGCAATCTGGCTGCCCGCCTGGCCCATCTTCTTGTCGGGCTTGCCAACCGAGATACCGGACGTGTCCATCGGCATGATGAATGCCGAGACATGCGCATTCCTTGGCAGGTTCTGCTTGTCGGTCCGCGCCATGATCAGGGCGATTTTCGCGTAAGGGGCATTGGTGATGTAGCGCTTGGTTCCGTTGATGATCCAGCCGCCATCGCCGGGGACGGCGATCGTCTGCATTGCTGCGAAGTCCGATCCCGACCCTGGCTCGGTAAGCCCGAACGCCGCAATGTCACCGGCGGCGAGGCGGGGGAGCCATTCAGCCTTCTGTACTGGCGTACCGCCGTTCTTCAGTGCCGAGCAGACCATTCCTATGTTGATCGAGATCAGCGAGCGAAAGGCGGGCATTGCGTAGCTGAGCGTGTTCACCGTCCGCGCGTATTGCGAAATGTTCAAGCCTGCTCCGCCAAACTCTTCAGGAATGGTCAATCCGAACAGGCCAAGTTCGCGCATCTCTGCGACGATCGCATCGGGAATGCGGTCGTTCACAATCACTTCGGCTTCGGCGGGAATAAGCCTTTCGCGCACGTAACGGGTCAATTGCTCTATGAACTGGTCGAAAATATCAGCGTCCATTGGGACCTCGGTGTGATTACTTCGACCTGGGGATGAAGTCCTTCCTTTGCCTTTGCATTCAAAGTTTGAAACGCACCCCGAGTCGGAACATCCTGCCCAGCGTATCGAAAAACGCCGCGTTGGTCGGAATGCCGGCCGGCGGGTTGTTGCCGACATAGACCGGCACCGCAGGCGGCTGCTTGTTGAGCAAGTTCTGGACGCTGGCGAACGCGACGATCCCGTCGAAGAATTCATAGCTGCCCGAAAGCCCGAAGTAGGTAGCTCCCGGCACGTGGTTGTCGTTCGCGGTCGGGGCGGCAGTGGTCGAGGCCGGGCACCCGGAAGTGCATTCAATCAGGTCATTGCGCGCCTTGCCGCTCGTGAATCCATAGGCAGTCGCATTGAGCCTGACCCGACCGCCTTCGTAGCCGAGCGAGAGGTTGTAACTCCAGTGTTGCGGGCCATTGGCCGAGTAGTCGGCGAGCACGTTGATCGGTGCAGTGATGTTGTTGTTGGTGACCGCCTTGAGGTTGTGTGTGGCGAGCGCCCTGAACGTGACGCTACCCTCGCCCAGCGGCCGTCTGTAGCCCAGCTCGAAGTCGATGCCGCGGCGCACTTCGCGGGCGACGTTGAACGGCACAACCCGGACCAGCGTGATCGTCCTGGCGTCGGCGGCAAAATCGACCGCGCTGCAGAATGATGGCAGCTTGGTCTGGAAGCACTGGTCGATGATCTGGGTCGAGTTGAGGTTGCCGATGGCGTCGCTGATCTTGATGTCCCAGTAATCGACCGATGCTACAAGTCCCGGGATCATTGCCGGCTGGGCGACTACGCCGAAGCCCTTGGTCAGTGCCCGCTCCGGCTTGAGCAGCGGGTTGCCGATGGTGCGGGTGGGAATCGCAACCAGCGGCGGCGGGTTGCCGAGGAACGGGTTGGGCGTATTGGCCCCCGAACCCAGCGTGCCGCCGCGGAACAGCTCGGCCAGGTTAGGTGCGCGGATGTCGCGCGAGATCGTGCCGCGGAAGCGAAGCCCATCGATCGGTTCATAGATAGCCCCGGCCTTCCAGGTCTTCACACTGCCTGAGGTCGAGTAGTGGGTCAGGCGGCCGGCGCCGTTGAGTTCGAGCAGCCTGCCGATCGGCGAGTCTTTGAGCACCGGGATTACAACTTCGACGAAGCCTTCGGTGACCTCGTACTTGCCGAAAGTTGGGAAGTTGTTGGCCGAAAACAGGCCCGAGATGCCGCCCAGCGGAGTGCCGGTACTCTGTTCCCGTCGCCATTCGGCACCGAAAGCGACAGATACAGGGCCTGCGGGCAGCTTGAAAGTGTCACCGGTGAGCGAGAAACCGGCATTGTCCTGGATGAATTTCTGCGTGCGCAAGCCCGAGCTGTTGACGTAGTTGATCGCCGCCTGCGAATTCACGCCCAGTCCCATGATGTTGTAGGGGACGCAGGCTGGATCGTCGTTGGTGGTGATGGCATCGTTGTTGATTGCGCAGACGATGGCGCCCGAGGCGTTGCGGACGGCGTCGAGCGCATTGGTAAAGCGCGCGGTGTTGGGGTTGTTGAAGCTCCACTCGAAAGACTTCGCGATGCCCTTCTGGTAGAACACGTCGTACTTCCAGCCACTGCCGAATACTGGAATCTCGCCGTTTGCACCGATCAGATACCGTTGTGTCTTGCGGGTGTTGTCAGAGCCGACCATCGTGAAACGCCGGTTGGTAATCAGATCGAGCGGGATGGTGTTGACCGTGAAGCTGGCGATGTTGAGCTGGTCGGCAGCCATCCGCGCCGCGATCGATGCCGGGATGAACGGGTTGCCGCGCCGGATCGTGAAGCCGACGTTGGTGTAGGCCTGGCCAGCTGCCGACAGCGAGCGTGAGGTGTTGTACGATGCCTGGGCGTAAAGCTCGACACCGGAAGTCAGCTCGAAGCTGGCGCGGCCGAAGATGCCCTTCTTGGTCAGTTCGGGATCGATCGTGCCGGTCTTGACCAGATTGAGCAACTGCCAGTCACCGCCGGACATGAAGCCCTGGGTAATGACGCCGGTGCCGAACCGGAACTGATACGGCGTGCCTCCCTGGCCGAACGCGGTGCCGAGCAGAGCGGCCGCCGCGCCGGTGGTGTTGGTGATCATCCCGCCCGGAATGTTGCGCATCAGGCCGACGTTGTCGGTGAACAGGTAGAGCGGCTGGCCGCCGGTCGCGGTGTAGGCCGGGTTCTGGATGACCTGCCGGCCGGCCGTCATCCAGGCGCGGGCCGGGCCTTCGAGCGCTTCCTTGTGCGACAGCTCGCCGCTGATCATGACGTGGCCGCGACCGTCTGCAAAGTCGGTGCCCAGGGTCAGCGATGCCTTGTAGCCCTTGTCGTCGCCGTAGGTGCTGAACTGCCCGGAAACCTCGCCCTTGATGCCGGTGAACTTCTTGTCGAGGATGAAATTGACCACTCCGGAAATCGCATCCGAGCCGTAGGCCGCCGATGCGCCGCCGGTGACCACTTCGACCCGCGACACCAGTGCCTGGGGAAATTCGCTGACGTCGATCACGCCGTTGGCATCGGTCGCAACCGAGCGGTGCCCGTCGAGCAGGACCAGATTGCGGTTCAGCCCGAGGCTGCGCAGGTTGAGCGCATTGACCCCGGTCAGCCCGGCCGACAGGCTGAAGGTCGACTGGGTCGGCCGGGTGCTACCGGAAAACGCGGGCAGGGTGTTGAGCACGTCGGCAAGGTCAAGCCGCGGTGCCGCCTGCAGCTCGGCGATTCCCACGACGGTGGTCGGGGTCGGCAGCTGCGCGCCGTCGCGGGCAACCCGGGTTCCGGTGACAACGATGTTCTCGTCTTCGCGCTCACCTGGATTCCCCGATGCCGTATCGGCTGGGGATGGCTGGGCGGCGTCCTGCGCATGGGCGACCTCGCCGAGCGAGATGGCGGCGACCAAGGAGATTATCGAGGTCCCGAAGCGGAACGCCTGGTTCAGACGCGCGCACCGGCGATTGTCATTGAATTTCATCAAACCTCTCCCCTGGAAGACTCCGGCGATTCTCAGGATCGCGATCGTGCGGATGTCGCAAACCCGGTCAGCCCATGAGGCATGCCGGTCTTCGTTGCGCGAAGTTCTACGGCTCCGTGACTCGGCCGGGCAACTGCAAAATGGCCGCCGCGGCCGCGCCGGGCATTGGTCCTATCCCGCCTCTAGGGGAACCCTATGGACCGGCACCCGGTTTTCCGGTCTGCGTCGGTACCCGCTAAGATGGAGCGATCGAAATGTTTGCATGCATGCGCATGCCTCGCGATTTTCGCCGCGCGCCGGCAGGCGTCAGGCCCGGTCGGTGCTGACGGCGGCAATGGGAGAGATACGATGAGTGAACCGATTGATGCGGCACGGAAGATGTTCGGAGACATCGCTCCCAAACTTGCGGAGCTGAGCGACGATGTCCTGTTCGGCGACATCTGGGAAAGGCCCGGCTTGTCCAAGCGCGATCGGAGCCTGATCACGTGCGCCCTGCTCGTGGGCATGGGCAGGACCGACCAGATGAACACCCACTTCCCCCGTGCGCTCCGCAATGGGGTGACCCAGGACGAACTGATCGAGATGATTACCCACGTTGCCTTCTACTCCGGCTGGCCGACCTCGGTCAGCGCGGCAATCAGGGCTCGCGAAATCTTCGCCAGGTAAGGCAGGGAGAACCGGCATGCGGATCGGCTATGTGGGACTGGGGACGATGGGCGGGGCGCTCGCCAGGCGGCTCCAGCTGACCCATCCCCTGCACGTCTGTGACCTCAACACTGCGGCAGTGCAGGGGCTTGTCCAGGCCGGGGCGACGGCATGCGCCAACCCGGCTGCGCTCGCCGCCGCTTGCGACGTCTTGTTCCTTTGCCTGCCGACCTCGGTCGAGGTGCACGAGGCCCTGTTCGGGAGCGGCGGCATCGCCGCCGCAGCGACCCAGGGCACGATGATCATCGACCAGACCAGTGGCGATCCGGTGGCGACACGGGCGATGGCGGAGGATCTGGCCGGTCACGGCATCCGGTTGATCGATGCTCCGGTCAGCGGCGGCGCAAAGGGTGCCGAGGCCGGAACGATCGCGATCATGGTGGGCGCTTCCGACGATGACTTCCCGCGTGCCCGCGAACTGCTGTCGGCGATCAGCCCCAACATCTTTCATGCCGGCGACGTGGGTGCCGGGCAGGTCATCAAACTCGTCAACAACGTGCTGTCGGGGGCGCAGCGGCTGCTGACGATGGAATGCGTTGCGCTCGCCGCGAAAAACGGAATCGATCCGACGCGGGCCTGCGAAATCCTGATCGCCGGTGGGGCGCGGAATTCATTCCTCGAGAATTTCATGATCCCGAAGATCCTGAAGGGCGATGTCTCGCCAGGCTTTACCTTGGGGCTGATGCACAAGGACGTCCGGCTTGCCTGCCAGTTGGGCAGCGACAGCGGCGTGCCGATGTTTTTCGGCAATCTGGCCCGCGAGTTCTACCAGATGTGCATATCGGACCTGGGTGCCCAGGAGCAGGTTCACGCGGCCGCCCGGGTGATCGACAGGATGTCCGGCACCATGATGGTGCCAGTTGCCGAATGATCGGATGCGGCAAGGCAGACCGGTCGGCAAACTCCGACTGTGGCCACCATCGCAATGTTTTCGTGCGGGATGGTGGCGGGCCTCTTCCCGGCCAAGACGAAGCCTTTGGCGGACCGGCGCGGCCGCTTTGGGGCGCATGTGTGCTATTGGCCGTGAACTTCGCGAACCGGACGTGCGGGCTGCAGGGAGAGGCATGATGTCAACAGTGAAACGATCGTTGCGCATGGCTGCGGCACTGTTTGCCTCGTTTGCCATTCTCGCCGTGCCCGCAGCCGGCCAAGACCGGTCGATGGCGATCACCCTGGTCGGCCAGTCGATGATCCGCGCGGACCCTCGCATTGAATCTCCCGAGGCAATCGAAGCGATCCGGTCGCTGGTTGGGGGCGATGCGGCCTTCACCAATTTCGAGGCCGCCATCTATGACCCAGACAAGGGCGAGACCACCCGCGCCGGCCGCTTCGCCTCGCCGCCGGGGGCGATGGAGGCGCTGAAGGCCTTCGGGTTCGACATCCTGTCGCTCGCCAACAACCACGCCTTCGACATCGGGACGATCGGAATCCTGAACACCCTCGGCACCGCCGAGCGCTTGCAAATCGCGCATGCCGGGACCGGGAGGACGCTCGGCGACGCCCAGCGACCGTTCATCGTCGAAACGCCCAAGGGCAGGATCGCCTTCATTGCCCTGGCCTCGGGCCTGATCGGCGAAGGGCGCGCAACTGCGACGCAGCCGGGTGTCAACGAACTGCGGGTGAACGGATCGACTCCCGATGCCGTGGACGCCCGGCGCATACTCGGTCAGGTGCGCGAAGCCCGGAAAAGCGCGGCCATCGTTATCGTTTCACAGCACAACCACCTCTATCCGGGGGTCGAGGAGCCGGCGGACTTCAGGCAGCTGCTGTTGTCGGAACTGCCTGCGCGGCTGGGACCGCCCGCGTGGCTCAGGCCGTGGGCGCGCCAACTAGTCGATGCCGGCGCAGACATCCTGGCGTTCCACGGGCCGCCGTTCCTGCACGGGCTTGAGATCTATAAGGGCAAGCCAATCTTCTACAGTCTCGGCAACTTCATCTTCCAGGTTCCCCCGGAATCGATCCATCTTGAGGAGCCTATCATGTGGGAGAGCGTGGTCGCCTACCTCGATTTTCGCGGCAACCGGCTGGCTGGCATCAGGTTCCAGCCGATTGCGATGCACAAGATCGGCAAGGGCCTGCCCAATCCGCATGACCAGTTCGACGTGAACCTGTTTCACCGCACCCGCGGTCTGCCGCGTCCGGCGACAGGCAACCAGGCGCGTTTCCTGCTCGAGCGGTTTGCAGCGTCTTCCGCAGCGTTCGGGACCCGGATCGCGGTGAAGGACGGGACAGCTGAACTGATCCTGCCCGCCAGGCGATAAGCTTGCCGCTGCTGAATGAGGTCGGCCGGGCTTTTTTCAGGCGGGAATGTCCAGCACAACGGTTTTTGTTTCCAGGAACGGCAGGAGCCCCTCGGTTCCACCCTCGCGCCCCAGGCCCGATTGCTTGAAGCCGCCGAAGGCAATCGAGAAATCCGTCCGCGAGGCATTGTGGCCGACCGTGCCGGAGCGAAGCTTGCGGGCGATCCCGTAGGCGCGCTCGGGATCGCCGGTGAACACTGCGGCGTTCAGGCCGAAATCGCTCTGATTGGCGAGCGCGACCGCGTGTTTCTCATCGTCGGCAGGAATGACGCACAGCACGGGTCCGAAGATTTCCTCCCGTGCAATCCGAGACTCGTTGTCGACGTCCCCGAAAATTGTCGGTTCCACGAAAAAGCCGCGGTCGAGGTGGACCGGTCTTCCGCCGCCCGCAGCCAGGCTGGCACCTTCGGCACGGCCCAGCGCGATGTAGCGCTCGACGGTGTCGCGGTGACGTGCCGTGGCAAGCGGTCCTACCTGGGACTGCGGATCGAAGGCGTCGCCGACCTGCATGCCCGTCACTGCCGCCGCCAGAGCCTCGACCATCGCCTCGTGTCGCGGGCGCGAAACGACGATCCTCGTCAGGCTGTGGCATACCTGCCCGGTGAGATAGCCGCAACCTGAGGCAATCGTCTTCGCCGCAGTAGCGATGTCGTAGTCATCGAGCACGAGAGCAGGCGACTTGCCGCCGAGCTCGAGTGTGCAGCGGGCAATGCGTTCGCCGCAAATGGAGGCGATCTTGCGCCCGGCGGCGGTCGAGCCGGTGAACGTCACCTTATCGACGCCGGGATTGCGGACGAGGCCCTCGGAAACCTCGCGGTCGGCCGTCAGGATATTCACCACCCCAGCCGGGAGACCGACCTTGTCGCAGATTTCGGCGAACAGGTAGGCGGAGCACGGTGCCTCCGGCGACGATTTGAGGATGACAGCGCAACCGGCCAGCAGCGCCGGCGCGCATTTGTAGGCCATTAGCCCCGCAGGGCCGTTCCATGGTACGATCGCGGCGACGACACCGACCGGCTCCCGCACCAGCAGGGCACGCAGCTCGCCGATCGATCGGTGGGCTTCCTCGAAGGCGAAGGTGTCCGCCAACCCGGCGTAGTGGTTGAAGGCACCACTGAGCCACCCGCCGATCCTGGCCTTGGCCAGTTCGAAAAGGATTCCCGATTCCGCAGCCCACACCTGCGCAAATTCCCCGGACCGGCGCTCGCATTCGTCCGCGATCGCCCGCAGGTAAACCGCCCGTTCCGACGGCGTCATGCGCGGCCACGGGCCCTCGTCGAACGCCCGGCGTGCCGCCGCGACGGCGCGCAGGACACCGTCGTGTTGTGCCTCAGCCACAACTGCGACCACCTCTTCGGTGCTCGAATCCGTGATCTCGAACACAGAAGATGCCGGCGACCGAACCCACTCGCCGCCGATATACAATCGATCGGGGTGGGCAATCTCGATGTGGCGAGAGGTGCCCAGCGCAGGCACCATCACGCAGCCTTGCGGCCGACCAAGCTGTCAGTATTCGACGACCCGTGCAGGCTCTGCATGATCGCGCCGATGTCGTTTTCCGCCTCGAGGCTCATGATTGCCTCGATCAGTTGCCTGGTTCGTTCCGAAGACAGGATGCCCTCGGCGTTCCGGGCGAATTTCGCCGCCACCTCGCTGTCGGTCATGTAGCTGTCCGGGTCCGGCGACCTCACGCCCTTAGGGTAACGTTGCTCGCCGACGAACACCTGCCCTCTCGCGGTGATCTCAACCTTGGCAGGGCGGCTTGCGCCATGCCCGTTGAGCAGCTTGACGTAGTCCGGGTGCACCTCGTGCGACACCTTTTCCATCAGTTGCATCACCGATTCTCCGAAGACCAGTTCCGGATCCTGCCAAGCACGCCCCGGCACCGGGCGGTGCGCGCCAACGGCGATGCCATGGGCAATCGAGAACTGGCTGTCATGGACATGCAGGATTTCCCGGTTAAGCCAGACCGGCTGCTCGACCATGCCTTCGACATAGACCTTGATCGCATCGATCTCGTTCGGCTTGATGTCGTGCTGTTCGAGGATGGCAGTCATGCAGCCAAGGGGGGCGTGCAGAATGCGGCAATGGGGAAAGGGTTTGTACGACAACTCAGCCGGGAAACCCCAGCGGGATCCGAGCGCGTCGGTCAGGCGATCGGGAAACCAGCGTTTTGTCCCGATGAACCGGGCGTAGCCGAATTCCGCATCATCGAGAATCCTGACATCGCCGCGGTGGCCAGCTTCGGCGGCGAAGGCTGCGGTAAGCGCAGACTGGGTCAACGCCCCGGCCATCAGATACTTGATCGTGGAACTGGGGGCATGCTGGAACCACGCCACCTGCGAATTGACCGGCGAGATACTGCCGGCGATGCCGAGGGCGTTGGCGATCAGGTCCGGTGAACCGCCGCGCAGTCGGGCTGCCGCTGCCGCTGCGCCGAAGATAGTGCTGGAATAGCCGAACACTGCCGGCGGATCGACCTTGCCGTCCTCGGTGTCGCGAAGGTTGTCCATCGCCTTGCCGAACCGGTTGGACATTTCGTGCGCGATCGCGACGGCGGTGAGCACGTCCCGGCCCGACGATTTCCCGCTCTCGCCGACCGCGAGGATCACCGGCAACACATAGGGCGTGACGTGCCCGGGCGGCAGCACGATGTCGTAGTCGAGCGTGTTGATGAGTTCGCCATTGGCGAAGGCCGCGCCGTAGACGGTGCTCCGCTCGCCGGTTCCGATGATCGTCGCTTCGGTGCCGCCGCCGCCGAGGCGCCGACCCATCTCTATGCCCATCCTGCCTTTCGGTTCTTCGACTGCGGCAAGGGCGCAGCCCAGCGAGTCCAGCACGATGCGCTTTGAACTCGTGGACGACATCCGCGGGAAGATCTTCGAATGTCGTGCCCCCGGCAAATTCCGAAAGGCGTTGAACGATCGTAACTGGCATAGGTGGATCCCGGTTCGTTTCACATCGGCGAGACCGACAGGCCGGCCGTTCAAACTTCAAGATGTCACCCTGGAGCAACCAGGCCGGTGACAATCGCTATCGGGCATTTGCGTCCGAAGGAAGGGCAGGTCTGCTGTGAGCTGGCACTGCAAGGAACGGCTCGATCATTCGGTTAGAGTAGGACGAAGCGTGGGTAAAGCCAGCCAGTTCCGGTTCGATCGCGAGGCCTATCCTCCCGGAAGGCTGAGCCTATGGCGGACTCGTTTCGAGGAACCGCGGTGCAATTATTGCCGTTCCCGTCTGCGACGAGTCGATGCTCGTGCTGCGGCAAGCGGGGCCTACCGCGGCCGACCCGTCTACATCCGGCTCCATGACCGGCCCAAGGCTCCGACCGGCGATGGCATGGATGGTGCCTGGCACCTGATCCGGAATATCCCACCAGGCGCTCGCGTTCCGCCAAAACGACCCGGTGATCACGTGGCGCGGTAGTATCCCTCGGCGATCCCCGCCTTGATCGCGGCCGGATCGACGCCCAGCGCGGTCAGGATTTCAACAGTATGCTCGCCCGGCTCGGGCGGCCTTGCGTTGATCCCGCCGGGGGTGCGGGACAGGCGCGGCGCGGGAAGCGGATGCTCCAAGCCTGCGAGGCGCGATATCATGCCGCGGTGGCGGTTGTGGGCGAAGCCGGGGGCTTCGGCCAGTGAGAGCACCGGGGAGACGCAAGCATCCGGTGCGGCTTCGAAATGCGCGGTCCATTCGTCGCGAGAGCGTTCTGCGAAGCGCGCCGCGAAACGCGCGCGTAGCGCCGGCCAGTTGCCGCGATCGTTGCGGTCGGGCAGAGCAGCCGGATCGAAACCGAGCCGCGCTGCGAACGCGGCGTAGAAGTGATCTTCCAGCGCGCCCACCGCGACATACAGCCCGTCCTTCGTTTGGTAGGTCGTGTAGAACGGGGCTCCGCCGTCGAGCAGGTTGCCACCTCGTCCGGGGACCAGTTCGCCCGACTGCCGCAGCGCATGGGCCATGGTGAGAAGGCTGGCGACGCCATCGACTATCGCGCCATCGATAACCTGTCCCCGGCCCGGAACTGTTCGCTTCGAACAGGGCGCACATAATGCCGAAAGCGAGGTAAGCCGCACCGCCCGCATAGTCGCCGAGCAGGTTGAGCGGCAGGACGGGGTCTCCGCCGGCCGGCCCGATCAATCCAGCGCGCCGGTCACGGCGACGTAGTTGATGTCGTGACCCGCGGCCTGCGCCAGCGGGCCTTCCTGGCCCCAGCCGGTCGCGCGGGCATAGACCAGCGACGGGCGCAGGCGCCAGGCACACGTCGGGACCGAAGCCCAGGCGCTCGGCCACGCCCGGGCGAAAGCCCTCGATCAGCACGTCGGCCCGCCGGACCAGTTCCAGCAGCGTCGCGATGCCCGCGGGGTGCTTGAGGTCGATCGCGATCGAGCGCTTGTTGCGATCACGGAGGGAGTAGCGCGCAGGAATGGCGATCGCCGGATCGGCCTGGCCCACCCGATCGACGCGGATCACGTCCGCGCCCATGTCGCCCAGCATCATGCCGCACGAGGGGGCAGGGCCGAGCCCGGCGATCTCGACGACCTGCAATCCTGCGAGCGATCCGGCCATTGCGCCTTGCCTCTTTGTGCGACAGTTCGGGAGCGGCCCTACCGATCGACCGCTAGCCGGTCCGGGATTGGCGGCGGGCACTCGCGCCCGGACCCGCCTCGGCCGAGCGTGCGGCTGCAGTCAGGATTCCCGTCAGCAGCGCCGTCTCGATCGTCTCGCACACGCCGTCGATGGTCATGCGCGACGGGCGGAACCATTCGATCACCCCGTTCATCGAATCGAGCAGTAACGAGATGAACAGCGTGGGTTCGATGTCGGGCGCGAACTCTCCGGACGTCACGCCGCGGTCGAACGCGTCGAACCAGATCTGCGCATAGTGGAGCCGGTTGGGGCGTGTCCGCCGCTTCATGATCGGCGGCAAGTGATCGTAGATGCGCAGATAGGTGTTCGCATTGTCCCTGACGTCGAGGAAGCTGGTCACGTGGGCGCGGATCATCGCCTTGAGCTGCCGTGTCGCCGTCGCACCTTCGCCGAGATCGGCGATCCTCTGGCGAATGGTCGCGGTCAGTCGGTCGATCCCCGCCAACAGCACGTCGTCGAGCAGCGCCTCCTTCGAGGCAAAATGGTAATAGACGCTGCCGGCCTTGAGTCCGGCGAGGTCGGCTATTTCGCGCAGCGAGCAGTCTGCATAGTTCTTCTCGGCAAAACGCCGCGCCGCCGCCGCCAGGATCGTTGCCCGCGTCGCATCGCCCTTTCTCGGTCGCTGCCTGGCGCTGGCCAGGATTGAAGTCAGCCACACCAGTTCCTTCGGTTCGCCCATAGGAAATCCCTCAACTTTATCTAACCGCCGTCAGGTTTAAGATCAAGGCTTAGCATTGACCGCGAGCCGAATTTTGCCTAACGACAGTTCGAATTCCTGTCTCAGCCGATCCGGAGGTTGCCATGGATTACGCCCTGAACGAGCAGCAGCAGGCCATCGTCGATGCCGCTGAGCGCATATGCAGCAAATTCGGCCTCGATTACTGGCTCGAGCGCGAACTGAAGGGCGGCTTCCCCGAGGAATATTTCCAGGAAGTGGCAAGGGGCGGCTGGCTCGGGATCGCCATGCCTGAGGAATATGGCGGGGCCGGTCTGGGCATTACCGAGGCTTCCCTCTTCCTGCGCACGATTGCCGCTGGCGGCGGTGCGCTGGCCGCAGCCTCGGCGATCCACATGAACATCTTCGGGCTGCACCCCGTGGTGCTGTTCGGCACCGACGATCAGAAGCGCCGTATCCTCCCCGCATTCACCCGAGGTGAGACCAAGGCCTGTTTTGCAGTGACCGAACCCGATACCGGCCTCAATACCACCCAGCTGAAGGTCAAGGCCGAGCGCCAGGG
Source organism: uncultured Actinomycetes bacterium (assembly GCA_963847945.1). GTDB lineage: Bacteria > Actinomycetota > Acidimicrobiia > Acidimicrobiales > Ilumatobacteraceae > JANMJD01. The sequence continues at coordinate 1,672,223 of CAWKBX010000009.1, read as the reverse complement.
CGACAAATACATCGTCTCAGGCAAGAAAGTCTGGATCTCGACTGCGCAGGTCGCCGATCACATGCTGATCTTGGCCCGTACCACGCCGCCGATCAGGTCGCCCGCAAGAGCGAGGGCCTGAGCCTATTCTACACCAGGCTCGACCGGAACTACGTGGATGTCCGCGAGATCGAGAAGATGGGCCGCAAGTCGGTCGATTCGAACGAGCTGTTCATCGACAACCTGCCTGTCCCGGTCGAGGATCGCATCGGCGAGGAGGGCAAGGGGCTTCAGTACATCTTCCACGGGATGAATGCCGAGCGCTGTCCCGTCGGTGCCGAGGCAGTCGGCATCGGGCAGGCCGCGATCCGCCTCGCCACCCAGTACGCCAAGGACCGGGTGGTGTTCGACCGGCCGATCGGCCAGAACCAGGGCATCCAGCATCCGCTGGCGCAGTCCTGGGCGGAGCTTGAAGCCGCCAACCACATGGTCATGGCCGCAGCCACACTGCTCGACCAGGGTAAACCCTGCGGGGTTGAGGCGAACGCGGCCAAACTGCTTGCCTCGCAAGCCGGAATGAAGGCCTGCCAGACGGCCATCCTGACCCATGGCGGTTTCGGCTATGCCAAGGAGTACCACGTCGAGCGGTTCATGCGCGAGATGTGGGTGCCCTACATCGCCCCGGTTAGCCCGCAGCTGATCCTCAGCAACATTGCCGAGCGCCAGCTCGGGCTGCCCAAGTCATACTGAGGAGGAGGCTCGTCATGGCTCTCAAACCCACCCGCTCGTTTCTCTTCGTTCCCGGCAACAAGGCGAACTGGATCGAGAAGGCGGGCGATGCGGGTGCCGATGCGCTGATTCTCGACCTTGAGGACAGCGTGCCCTCGGCGGAAAAGGCCGAGGCGCGGGAGGTCGTGGCGGGCAAGATCGCCTGGCTCGCCGAGCGCGGCCAACGCGTCTACGTCCGCATCAACCGAAGCCCGCATCTCTACGATTTCGAAGATCTGCTCGCAGTCGTGCGGCCCGGGCTGGAGGGCATCTACATCTCCAAGCCCTATGGCTACGAAGACGCCGTCACCGCCTCGTCGATGATCGCCGAGGCTGAGGCGCGCGGCGGCGTCGCACCCGGCAGCATTGGCCTGATCCCGCTGCTGGAAACCGCCCGGTCGCTGCAGGACGCGTTCAAGATCGCGGCCGTTCCGCGGGTGACCGCCATCGTCGGCGCGACGGCAAAGAACGCCGACGTGGCCAGGGCGCTCAACACGGTCTGGTCGCCCGAGGGCCGCGAGACCCTCTACCTCAAGTCGCGTGTGGTCATGGCTGCCCGCGCCGCCGGAAAGCGTCCGATCGGCGGCCTGTGGCAGCAGATTCGCGACCTTGAGGGCCTGCGGGCCTCGGCGCTCAGGGACCGGGCGCTCGGCATGGACGGCGAACTTGTCCTGCATCCTGGTCAGGTCGAGACGGTGAACCAGGTCTATCGCCCGTCGGAAGACGAAGTGGCGTACTATCGCGGCATGATCGAGGCGCTGGAGCTCGCGCAATCGCAGGGCCGGGCTTCGGTGATCTACGACGGCGAGCACATCGACCTTGCCCATGTGAAAACCGCCCGTGACGTGATCGCGCTGGCGCAAGCGCTCGGCTGACGCCGGCGGAATCTGGAGAACGGCAATGCCAGTTGACTATCGTGAGCTCGCCACCGGCAAGTACTACGAAGAGCTTGAGCCGGGGCTGACGTTCAAACACTCGATCACCCGCACGGTGAGCGAGATGGATAACGTGATGTTCAGCGCCCTCACCTACAACAGCGCCTGGCTGCATACCGACGAGGAGTACTGCAAGACCACGCCGTACGGGACCCGCATCGTCAACAGCATGTTCACTCTCGCATTGGTGTGCGGAGTCACGGCGGGGGACACCACCCTGGGAACGACGCTCGGCAACCTCGGGTTCAGCGACATCAGGTTCCCCAATCCGGTATTCTTTGGGGACACCATCTATACGCAGACCGAGATCATCAGCCGCCGCGAATCCAGATCGATGCCCCATGCCGGGATCGTCGAGTTCGAGACTCGGGGCACTAACCAGCGCGAAGAGATCGTGGTGACGCTGCGGCGCACCGGACTGATGCTCAAGAAGAGTTCGCTCGAGCAGGTCTGACGGCGGCGATGACCCCGGCCCCTGCCGAGCGCCTGCATCGTCTGGCCCAAACCTGGAGTGCGGCGGGACGTGGCTGGAACCCAGCGGCCCTCGCCGGCCTCTATTGCGAGGATGCCGTGCTGTTCGGTGGCCTTCCGGGTCACGCGGTGGGACGGGCACAAATCCAGTCCTACTTCCAGAGCTATGCCGGGACGATCCTTTCGGCGTCGCTGGTACTGCTCCATCAGGAATTGCTCGTGAACGGCGACTTAACCCTGCTCGCGCAAGGCTTCGCGGACTTCGCGTTCACCCTTCCCGCTGGCGACACACGGCAGCGGATGCGGACGACCTGGCTGCTCGACTGGGCTGGCGGCGAAACGCAAATCCGTGCGCACCATTTTTCTCCCGAACCGGACGAACCGCCGCTCGGGCGATGAAGACGCTGCGGGAACGGCCCGTTCGGACCGCGCCGCAAAGCTTCAGAAAGGGCCGACCTTGCTGAATATCCTCGATGGCGTGCGGGTTCTCGATTTCGGCCGTTATATCGCGGGACCGATCTGCGCGGCGCTGCTCGCCGATCTCGGCGCAGAGGTAATTCGCATCGAACGGCCCGGCGGGGGCGATGACCGCTACCTGATGCCTGCCACCGACAGCGGAGAGGGGGCGATGTTCCTCCAGGCAAATCGGGGCAAAAGGTCGCTTACGCTTGACGTCGCTACCGACGAGGGCCGTGCCCTGACCCGCCGCCTGGTCGCGACGGCCGACGTCGTCGTGGCGAATTTCTCGGCAGGAGCGCTGCGCCATTTCCAGCTTGATCATGCCAGCCTCAAATCGATCCGGCCCGACATCATCCTGACCACGATCTGCGCCTTCGACAGCGAGAGCGACCTTGCAGATGCGGTCGGATTCGACGGCGTCGGCCAGGCGATCAGCGGCGCGATCTACCTCACCGGCGAGCCAGGCCGATCCTTCCGTTCGGCAACCTCCTACGTCGATTACTGCACCGCCGTATCTGCTGCCTTCGGTACGCTGGGTGCCTATATCCGGCGGATGAAGACCGGGGAGGGCGGGGTCGTCGAGGCGACCCTCGCCAACACCGCGCTCAACATCATGAATCCAGTGCTGATCGAGCAGGACGCCGGCACCAACATACGCGAACCGATCGCCAACCGGAGTCCGATCGCCGGCCCGTCCGACATGTTCGCGGCGAGCGATGGCTGGTTCATCATGCAGGTCATTGGCAGCGGCATGTTCCGGCGGTGGGCACGGCTGATCGGTCGCAATGAACTGATCGCCGATCCCCGCTTCGCCGACGACATCATGCGCGGTCGCAACGGCGCGGAACTGAGCCGGATCATGGCCGGCTGGGCGGCCTCGCGGAGCCGCGAGGAATGCCTCTCGGTGCTGGGGAACGCATCGATTGGCGCAAGCCCGATCCTGTCGCCGGCCGACGTCATGCTGGGAGCGATGGGGCTCAAGGACACCTACTTCCGGAAAGTCTCCTATCCCGGAACCCGCGGGGTGCCGCTGGCGAAGCCGCTGGCGACAATCGATCGCGACGCCGGGCTGCGCCCGGCACCTGTGCTGGGCGCCGATACCGACGCGATCCTCGGCGAACTCGGCCTGAGCGAAAGCGAGCTTGCCGCACTGCGCGAGGCACAAGTCATCTGACGCCGCCGGGTTACCGCCGAGGCGGCAATTTTATCAGCAAGTGGCCGCGGCCGACACCGATTTGTCACCGGACCTGACGATTTGGAAGATGATCGAGGATGCGTCCGGGCTGACTCAGGGATTGCTCACCCGGGCACCTTCGAACTCGGTGAAATGCGTGACCCGACTCACCTTGGGGCTGTCTGGTTCGCAATCGAGCCGGGAGATGTCGGGTTTCCTGTGCGCGCCAGTCAAAGCCGTTTTCATGTCAGTTTCCCGGTCGTGAGGGATGGACTGTGTTGCTTGCGAGTTGCGGCATTCAGGCGCGCTCGAAGATGGCCGCGAGACCCTGGCCGCCGCCGATGCACATCGTCTCAAGTCCATAGCGGACCGAGCGGCGCTGCATTTCATACAGCAAGGTGGTCATCATGCGCACGCCCGTCGCCGCGATCGGGTGCCCCAGCGAAATGCCCGAGCCGTTGACGTTCAGCCGCGACGGGTCATCCCAATGCCAGGCCTTGAGTACGGCGAGGACCTGGACGGCAAAGGCTTCGTTGATCTCGACGAGGCCCATTTCGTCGAGCGAGAGGCCGGTTTTGGCGAACAGCTTGCGCACCGCCGGAACCGGCCCGATGCCCATCTCGCGATGGCTCGCAGCCGGCCGCCGCCCATCCGACGAGAAGGCCATCGGCACCAGTCCCAGCTCGGCAAGCTGTCTTCGGCGACGATCAGGCAGGCGGCTGCGGCATCGTTCTGCTGCGCGGCATTCCCCGCGGTGACGGTGCCGCCCTTCATGATCGGGCGCAGTTCGCCAGTTCCAGGCTGCGTGTCCGGCCGGATACCCTCGTCGCGGGCGAACAGCACCGGTCGCCCTTCTTCTGCGGCACCGGCACCGGGACGACTTCGTCGGCGAAACGGCCTTCCTCCAGGCTGCGCGGCGCGCTGGTGGCTTTCGCCGGCGAAGGCGTCGGCGGCCTCGCGGGAGATGCCGTATTCGCGCGCCAGGTTCTCGGCGGTCTCGATCATGCCGGAGATGGGGCCGAAGCGTTCCACCGGCTGCGATCGCTCGCGCCCGCGGTCCAGCCGGTCGTGCAGGCGCGCCGATCCCGAGCGCGCGCCCCAGCGCATGTCGGTCGTGTAGTACTCGATGCTGCTCATGCTCTCGACGCCGCCGGCGATCACCACGTCGGCAGCCACCGCTCTGCACCATCATCGCGGCAGTGGCGATCGCCTGCAGGCCGCCGCCGCAGCGGCGATCGAGCTGCATGCCCGGCACCTCGATCGGCAGCCCGGCCTCCAGCGCCACCCAGCGGCCGATGCAGGGCGTCTCGCTGTTGGCGTAGGACTGGGCGAATGACCACATCCTCGATGCGCGCCGGGTCGATCCCCGACGCGGGCGATCACTGCATTGGTGACGAGGCTGCCGAGCGTTTCGACCGGCACTTCCCGCAGTGCGCCGCCGAACGCGCCGACCGGGGTGCGAACCGGAGCGACGATGGCGGCGCGGCGCATCAATAGCTCCTCGGCAGGCCGAGGACATGCTCGGCAAGATAGGACGAGGATGAGATTGGTCGAGATCGGCGCGACCTGATAGAGCCGGGTTTCGCGGAACTTGCGTTCGATGTCGTATTCCTCGGCGAAGCCGAAGCCGCCGTGGGTCTGGATGCAGACGTTGGCCGCCTCACCAGACGCCTCCGCGGCCAGCAGCTTCGCCATGTTCGCCTCGGCGCCGCAGTCGGTCGCCCGGCTTCGTAGAGGCGCGCGGCTTCGCGGACCATCAGTTCGGCCGCGCGCATGTTGGCATAGGCGCGGGCGATCGGAAACTGGATGCCCTGGTTCTGCGCCGATCGGCGCGGCCGAACACCTCGCGCTCGTTCGCATAGTCCGACTGACTTCCTCGTGAACCATTTCGCGTCGCCGACGCATTCGGCGGCGATCAGGATGCGCTCGGCGTTCATGCCCGAGAGGATGTAGCGGAACCCCTTGCCCTCCTCGCCGACCAGGTTGGCGGCGGGGACTTCGCATGTTGTCGAAGAACACTTCGGTGGTCGCATGGTTCATCATTGTGCGAATCGGGCGGATCGTCAGCGCCTTGCCAACGCCTCGCGCATGTCGACGATGAAGACCGACAGGCCTTCGGTCTTCTTTGCGACCTGCTCGCGGGGCGTGGTGCGGGCGAGCAGCAGCATCAGGTCGGAATGCTCGGCGCGGCTGGTCCAGATCTTCTGGCCGTTGACGACGTATTCGTCGCCATCGCGCCGCGCGGTGGTGCGCAGGGCGGTGGTGTCGGTGCCGCTGGTCGGCTCGGTGACGCCGAAGGCCTGCAGGCGCAGCTCGCCGCTGGCGATCTTCGGCAGGTACTGCTGCTTCTGCCCGGTCGATGCCGTGGCGCAGGATCGTGCCCATCGTGTACATCTGGGCGTGGCAGGCGCCGCCGTTGCAGCCTTCGGACTGGATCTTCTTCGAGGATCGCGGCCGCGGCGGAAAGGCCGAGGCCGGATCCCGCCGATACTCTTCGGGAATCAGCGCCGAAAGATAGCCCGCCTCGGTCAGCGCAGTCACGAATTCCGTCGGATAGTCACGTCCGGCATCGAGCTTGCGCCAGTATTCGCCCGGAAATGCGGCGCAGAGACGGCGGACCCCGTCGCGGATTTCCGGAAAGTTTTCGGCATCGAATGGGCTCAGGTTCATCGGATCTGTTCCAGCAGGGGGCGGTCAGGCCGGGTCCCAGGTGAAGACGTCCTGGCTCCGGTCCAGCGGATAGAAGCCGGGTCGCAGCGAAGGGATGGCGACGTCGCGGACAGACTCCGGCGTCCAGCCGCTGTTGCGCTGCACCGACCGCAGCGGGCGGCTTTGCCCCATCAGCAGGATTTCGTTATTGCGGGCGGTGAACACCTGCCCGTTGACCCCGCTCGCGGCATCCGACGCGAGATAGACCGCCAGCGGAGCATTCTTGTCCGGGGTCATCTGCTTGAGCTTTTCGACGCGGGCGACCTGGTCGGGGGTATCGACCGGAATGTTGTCGGTCATCCGGCCCCAGGCGAACGGAGCGATGCAGTTGGAGCGGACATGGAAGCGCTGCATGTCAAGCGCGATCGATTTCGATAGGCCGACGACCCCCATCTTCGCGGCGGCGTAGTTCGCCTGCCCGACGTTGCCGATGAGGCCCGACGTGCTGGTCATGTGCACGAAAGCACCGCCCTGCTGCTCCTTGAAGACCTCCGCCGCCGGCGCGGCTGACGAAGAACGAGCCGTTGAGGTGGACGCCGACCACCGCGAGCCACTGTTCCGGGGTCATCTTGTGGAAGATTGCGTCGCGCAGAATGCCGGCGTTGTTGACCACGATGTCGAGCCGGCCGAATGCCGCGATGGCGGTTCCGACGATTGCCTTTGCCGAATCCCACTCGGAAACCGAATGGGTATCGACGACCGCCCGGCCGCCTTCGGCTTCGATCGCCGCCCGGGTTTCCTCCGCCGGGCTGGCCGAGCCGCCTTCGCCGGACAGCGACACGCCAACATCGTTGATCACGACCGCTGCACCGGCCTGCGCCATAGCGACGGCGATGGCGCGGCCGATGCCGCCGCCTGCGCCAGTCACCAGAGCCGTTTTTCCCTCGAGCAGCATCGATTTCCCCTCAGGCCTGAAGCGGTTGCAGCGCATGCTGCGGCTCTGGCAGTGCCGCAGCCATAGTGAAAGTGCCTCGATCGGCGACGATTGCGCTACGTTCGACCACGTTTGCGCGGAACGTGCCGTCCGTCCAGATCTCCGTGCGGATGGTTTCGCCCGGATAGACCGGACCGGCGAAACGCAGGCTCATCGCGCCGAGCCGCTCGGGCTGGCAGCCAAGCACCCCGCGAAGCAGGGCATGGACGATGACTTCCCATCGTGCACAACCCGTGCAGGATCGGGCGGGCAAAGCCGGACCGGGCGGCGACGGCGGGGTCGCTGTGCAGCGGATTGAGATCGCCGTTCAGGCGGTAAAGCAGTGCTTGCCCCGGGGCGGTCGGCAGATCGACGATCGTCGCGGGTTCGCCCTGCGGCTTGGGACCCGTTGCACTTTGCGACCCGCGATCGCCGCAGAAACCGCCGCCGCCGCGAACGAAGGTCGTCCGATCGAGCCGCGCAAAGCATTGTCCGGCTTCATCGGTCAACTCGGTGGTGGTGCAGATCAGCGCCGCGGCCCCGGTGCCCTTATCGACCAGCGAGGTGATCAGGGTGCGGCTTTCGACGTCCCCCTCGACCGGGATAGGGGCGAACAGCGAAAACGCCTGGCCGCCGTGAAGCACTGCCAGCGGATCGACACCGGAGTCCGGGTCACCCAGCCAGAAACCGGGATGCGCCATCACCAGCACTTGCGACGGCACTGCAACCGGGCCCGCAAGGGGATCGACGAAGCGACGCTCCGCACAGTCCAGCGGGTCGCGTCCCAGGCCCACCGAAAGCGCATAGAACGCTGCGTCGCGCGGGGTAAGCCGCTCGCGGATCACCGGAATCGGAAAGCGCAGCAGTCGTTCGGCGTCGATCGGCATGGGTCGGCTGGTCTCGGTCAATGGACATTCCGGGGTTGCATGGACACCCATTCGCCGAAGGGGTAGTCGCACCATGCGGCGACGAGGGGAAGGGGCGAGCGCGACCATCCTCGGTGGAACATAGGCAATACCTATGCAGGTTGGCGGTCCCGTTGGCAGGCAGGTTTTGGAACCATAATGCGTAAAAGATCAGGCCGCAGGCAACGAAGGCGCGACGTGTCGTCAGCCCTGGGGCTTTGCGAAGTAGCCGGGGGAATGACGATGACCATGCCGCGACCGCTCGATGGCATTCGTGTGCTCGATCTCACCGTGGCGCTGGCGGGCCCCTATGCGTCGTTGTTGCTGGCGGGGATGGGCGCCGAGGTCATCCGCATCGAATCCCCGTCCGGTGGCGACATCGCCCGCACCAATCCGCCCTATGTCGGCGAGCAAGGCCTGCACTTCGGCACGCTCGAAGCGGGCGACATTTCGCTGACGATCCTTAACCGCGCCCGCAACAAGAAAAGCGTGACCCTGGATCTCAAGTCGGCGGAGGGCCGGGGCCTGCTACTCGACCTTGCCCGGCATTCGGATGTCGTGATCGAGAACATGAGCGAGGGTGCCACGCAACGCCTTGGCGTCGCCTATCCCGATATCGCGACAGTCAATCCCGCGATCGTCTATGTATCGATCAAGGCGTTCGGAGACCCGAGCATCTATCCCGGAACCAAGGGCATGGACGTGATCGTCCAGGCGCTGTCGGGGATCATGGACGTCACCGGATTTCCCGACGGGCCGCCGACGCGGATCGGCCTGCCCATCGCCGACCTGCTCGCGCCGCTCTACGCGTGCAACGGGCTACTCGCGGCGCTGATTCAGCGTGGCCGGACCGGGAAGGGGCAACTGGTCGAGGTTTCGATGCTCGATTGTCTCGCGTCGCTCGTCGCCGAAGAGCATTTCGATGCCTTCAACGCCGCGGGCTATCCGACCCGTTCGGGAAATTTCCTCGATCGTCTGGTCCCGTTCGGGATCTACCAGACCACCGATGGGCATGTTGCGATCGTCGCGTTCAGTCGGGAATGGATGCGCGGGCTGCTCGATGCCATCGGCCGCCCCGAGCTGCTCGACGACCCCCGGTTCGCAACGCGGGGCCCGCGGATGAACTGTGCCGGCGAACTCAACGCGATGATCGAGCAATGGACCCGCCGGCACAGCACTGCGGAAGTTGTCGCCGCGCTGATGCAGCGCCAGGTTCCCTGCGGCCCGGTCCGCACCGCTCTGGAAGTCCTGGCCGACTCGCAACTCCGGGATCGCGGAGCTGTCGTCGAGCTCGAACATCCACGCCTGGGCAAGGTCGGTGCCGCCGGAATGGGCCTGCCGATCAGCTTTTCCGACGCACGCGTCGGCTTCGACAAGCCGGCCGAGGAGCTCGGTGCCTCGAGCGACGAAATCCTGGGCGGATTGCTTGGGCTGAGCGTGGATGACATCGCGGGGCTGCGCCAGCGCCGCGTGGTCTGACTGTGGGCCATCGGCTGAAGCGTCAGCGGGGCCGCACCGAAGCACCGCTGCTGCTGGCCGTCCGGATGGCCAGGCTCAGCAGGATCATGCCGATAAAGTTGAGGACCGCGACGTACCAGAATCCTGCCTCGAAGCTGTCGGTCTGGTCACGCAATATCCCGATCACGCTCGGACCGACGATCGAGACCAGCACTCCCGACATGCTGATCAGGGCAATCGCCGCGGGCCGGTTAACCGGGGGCAGCAACGGCACGGCCAACGCCCAGAACACGCCGACGAACGAGAACCCGCCGATCGAGGCCAGGATCAGTCCGGTCAGTTGAGCAACCGGACTGGTCGCAATTGCCATGGTTACCCAGCCGGTCGCCGCAATTCCCAGCGCTGACAGGAGGTGGAATGTGCGCTCGTTGTAGCGATCGGAACTCCAGCTCCACAGCGGCACCGCGACGATCGTGAACAGCGGTACGAAAGCGCTGACCAAGCCGATTTTGAGCACGTCATCGGTATTCCCAAGCAGTTCCTTCACCACCAGAGGAGTCCAGGTGCCGACCGTATTGGCGTTGGCGATCGCGCAGAAATAGGCGGCTGCCAGCAACAGCACCGTGGGTTCGGCCAGATTACGCCAGCGGAACGGCGCGGCGTCCAGCACGGGCGGTTCCTCGGCGTCGAGTGCCGCTTTCATGCCCTGCTTTTCCTCGTCGGTCAGCCACTTGGCCTTGGCTGGGCCATCGACCAGATAGAAGTAGGCGATCACCCCGATTATTATCGAGGGGATGCCCTCGAGCAGGAACAGCCACTGCCAGCCGTGCAGGCCCAAGACCCCGTTCATTTGCAGAATGAGGCCGGAGACCGGGGCTCCGATCAACAAGGCCATCGGCATGCCAACCACAAAGAAGGCATTGGCGCGCGCACGGTCGCGCGCGCCAAACCAGTAGCTGAGGTAGAGGATTACCCCCGGCAACAGGCCCGCTTCAGCCGCACCGACCAGCATGCGCAGGAAATACAGACTGTACTGGTCAACCGCGAACATGGTCAGGCACGACGCGATGCCCCAGGTGATCATGATCCGCGGGATCCAGACCCGGGCACCTAACTTCGCCAGCATGAGGTTGCTGGGAATCTCGAACGTTGCATAGGTAAGGTAGAAAACCGAATTGGCGATCCCGAACATCGTCATCGTCAGGCCGAGATCCTTGGCCATGGTCAAGTTGGCAAAGCCGATGTTGATGCGGTCAAGGTATGCCACAACGTAGCAAACCACCAGAAACCACGTGAGGCGCCGAAATGCCTTGGCGGCCCCCCGCTTGCCAGCGGCTTCCAGCGATCCGGCAGGAATCCTTTCCGCCGATGAGCCAGGTTCCATCATCCAATCCTCCGGCCGCGACCTGCGCGCTTGCGCCCGTGTGCCTGGCATCGGCGATGGTTAGCGAGTTCGGACCCCAGCACAATTGAAACGGAGCATAGGCAAACCCGATAGCGGTGTGAGGGTGACTGGGGACCCCCCCTTCTTGCCGGTTAAGCGGCGTAGAGCGCAGCGAGTTCGCGTGCAGGCATCCGTGGGTCGAGGTCGTAAAGCGCCTCGGAAAGCCTTTTTGATCGGTCTCCGCCCAACACATCCAGGGCCAATTCTGCGAATTTCCGATCCTGGTCGGCTCGGGGCATGGGATTTTCCGCCGTACCGATCGGGTCTTCGACGAAGAGCTCATCGGTTCTGCCATCTGCCCAATGCACAGTGAGGTCGGCAACGAACTTGCCCGGAAAGCGGGCATCGAGCACGGGCTCTATGACCAATGCGATCGTCTGCGCGGTTTCGATCGCCGCCGATATATCGACACTTCCCTCGAGATAACCGGCATGCGCCGCATAGCCGTTGCCGATCCCGTGCAGCGCCATGGCCATCTGCACCGGCGCACTGTATTGGAGCTGCACGATGTTTTGCGGCGCATAGGCATGCTGGTTAGCCGTGCCGACGACAACGTTGGCGCTTGGCTGGATACGCGCGGTAATCGCCTTGATGTCACCGAGCCGCGCGGCGAGCGGGCGCACCGCATCGACGTAGGCGTGGATGCAGCCGCAGCAGCAGTAGGGCTTGAGCCAGATTTCTCGATCTCGAACTGCCGCTCCGGCGCGAAAGCCGCCTCGGCTCCGCCGGCAAGGGTGAGGCGCGTCAACGTCCGGTAGAAGCCCTTGTTACCGGTCAGGAAAGCGAGCGGACCGGTAATTCCGGCCGCCGCCATGTCTGCCGAGACCATGCCGCCCCGCGTCCCGATGCCGGCATGGATGCGCTTGATCGAGCCGCCCGTCGATGTGTATTCCAGCGTTCCCGAGGCATGGCTGAGCGAGATGGCGAGGGCATGGAGCGTCTGCTCCTCGTCGAAACCCCGCAGCTTGGCGGCGACCGCGGCGGCACCGAACACCGAAAGCACGCAGTGCGGCTGGAAGCCCATCTTGAGCAGTTCGGGAGCGGCGAGGTTGCCGATCCGCGTATAGGCCTCGTAGCCGGCAATGAGCGCGACGATGACCTGCTCCATCGATGCATCGAGTTCCTGACCGATAGCCATGGCCGCCGAGACCACGCACGAACCCGGATGGCTGGCGCTTTCACGGTGGGCGTCGTCGTATTCGAAGCCGTGGCCATAGGCCGCATTAACGAACGCGGCGTCGATCGCGCTCATTCGGACTGCGCTGCCGGCGACCACGCTGCTGCCGGGAAGCGCTCTCAATCTTGCGAAATCGAGGATCTGCTTCGACCAGGGGAGCTGTGAGCCGCCGATCTGCAAGGCGATCTGGTCGCGCATCAAAGTGCTGACGGCCGCGATCGCCTCGGCCGGGAGGTCATCGTAACGAAGGGCCCGGATGAAGCGGACCAGCGCGCGTTCCAGGGGTGGCACTCCGACTGGCAACACGTTGCTCTCCTGTTACCGGCCGGATTCCCGGAGTTCCGCAAAATCCGGCGGTCGTTTATCGCGAAACGAGGCGAGGCCCTCGCGCGCTTCGGGGCTTCCGAACCCCATCATCTCCAGGGCCAGCGAGGTGTCGAAGGCGGGACCCGCCGTGCGCATCCAGTTGTTGAGGGCATGTTTGGTAAAGCGGATTGCGGTGGGTGCGCCCGCGGCCAGCTTCGTGGCGATCTCCACCGCCTTGTCCGCAAGCTCCTCGTCCGGAACGCAGAGCGACACCAGGCCGATGCGTTCGGCTTCCTCGCCCCCGACCGGCTCGCACAGGAGCAGATGGTACTTGGCCTTGGCCATGCTGCACAGCAGCGGCCAGAGGATCACCGCATGATCGCCGGCAGCGACCCCGAGGCGGGTATGCCCGTCGGCCAGTTTCGCGCTCTTGCCGGCAATCGAGATGTCGGCCAGCAGCCCCGCGACCAGCCCGGCGCCAACAGCCGCACCCTGCATCGCCGAGACGATCGGCTTGGTGCAATCGAGGATGTTGAACACGAGGTCGCGGCACTCCTGCCACACCCGCACCTTCGCCGCATAGGTCTGCGTGAGTTCCTCGACGAGGGCAAAATCCCCGCCGGCGGAGAATGCCCGTCCTGCACCGCACAGGATGACCGCGCGCACCGCCGGATCGCTGCTGACATCCCGCCAGATGTCCGCGATCTGGCGGTGCCCCTCGATATCGAGGGTGTTCAGTTTTTCCGGGCGGTTGAATGTCAGCCGCAGGACCCCGTCCGAGGGCCAGTCGATGTCGAAGGCGGTGTAGCCGGCGTAGCGGTCAGTCACTTTACTCTCCTGAAGGCGGATTCGTCATGCGCTTGCCAGGACGGCGCGGAGTTCGTCGATTGCCGCCGGGTTGTTGAGAGCCGACAGGTCGCCAAGGTCCTCGCCGGTCCAGATCCTCCTTACCACGCGCCGCATGATCTTCGAGCTGCGGGTCTTCGGCAAGTGGCCTACCAGATGGACACTGCTCGGCCTGAACGGCTTGCCCAGCCGGTCGGCAACATGCGCCGCCACGGTCTCTGCGAGGTCCTGCTGTGTCCCCCGACCATCCGGGCATGCAGACGACGAAGACAATCAACCGTTCGCCTTTGACGGCATCGGGAATCCCGATCGCGGCGGCCTCGCTAACCTCGGCGAGTTCCACGACTATCTCCTCGACTTCCGCCGGTCCCAGCCGCTTGCCTGCGACCTTCAGCGTATCGTCGGAGCGGCCGAGCATGAAAAATGATCCGTCGGGCTCCTCGATCGCGAGATCGCCGTGGACCCACAGGCCAGAGACCGTGCGCCAGTAGCTTTCGAGGTAACGTTCGTCGTCCTGCCAGAACGACCGGGTCATTCCGACGAACGGACTGCGCACCGAAAGCTCGCCAATTTCGCCGATGACCGGTCGGCCGTCCGCCCCGATCACGATAGCATCGACGCCGGGCGAACCGGTGTTAAAGCCGGCAGGCCTGATCGGCATGGTGACCACGCTCGAGAGCAAGGCGCCGGACACCTCGGTGCCGCCGGTGTAATTGATCACGGGGAAGCCACCGCCGAACCTGTCCTGGAACCACAAGAAGTGATCGGGATCGATCCCCTCGCCAGCGGTGATCAACAGCTTCAGCGACGAGCGGCTGCCGGCCAGTGCGAGGTCCTCATGGGCGGCGAGGCCGCGGATCAGGGTCGGCGCGGAACCGTAGTGGGTGATGCCATGCCGCTCGATCACCCGGCTCATCCGCGACCAGTCCGGATAGTCCGGCGCGCCGTCGTAACAGACCAGGGTCGCGCCCCTGAGCAGCGCGGACGAGAGCACCAAGGTGCCCGCGATCCAGCCCATGTCCGAAGGCCATGAATAGACGTCGCCCGGACCGACGTTGAAATGGACCAGCGAATCGTGCGCAATCTTCAGTGGAAATCCGCCATGGGTGTGGACCGCGCCCTTCGGCTTGCCGGTCGTGCCAGAGGTGTAGATGATCATGAACGGGTCGGACGGCGACATGCGCTCCGCCGGTCGTCCGTCGTCCAGCTCCCGCGCAAGGTCGTTCCAGTCCACGCCGCCGTCCGGCACATACTCGCCTGCGCCTGTTTTCCAGACTACCCGTTGCAACCCGGTAGCCTGCCGGCCGCCTCGGACACGGCACCGACCAAATTCACCCGGCGACCGCGCCGTTCGAAGCCGGTCGAGGCGATCAGCAGGCCGACCTCGCTCGGCAGCAGCCGCGATACGACCGCATCCGCGCCGAACCCGCTGAATAATGGCACCACGATTGCCCCGACCCGGGCGATCGCGAGCAGCGAGGCCGTGGCCTCGATTCCGCTTTCCATGATGAGGCCAACCCGGTCGCCGCGGCCGACGCCCAGGCCGCGCAGACCGGCGGCGAAACGCCCCACGAGCTCTGCCAACTCGCGATAGGTTAGCGACCGGACGTCACCGTCCTCGCGTTCCGCGACAATCGCGCGAACTGCCCCGGCCACGTCATCGTGGCCCCGGGAGAACACGGTATCGGTCCAGTTGAGCTCGCCGCCGGGAAACCAGTCCGGGAACTCGGGGCCGCGGTCGAACCTGGCGTAGGCGTCGGGGCGGCGCGACCAGACGATCCCCAATTCGTCGATCATCCGCATCCAGTAGTCGTCGGGGCGTTCAAGGGAGAACCGGTGGAGCGCGCCGTAATCGTCGAGGCCGAACGCGCGAACGAGAGTGGTGACAAGCGCGCTGTCGACCTGTGCCTCGCTAGGCCGCCATACGGTAGCGTCTGTTGCCGCCAACATCCTGTTCCGCTTTCATCCAACGATGTGCATGCCGCCCTGCCTTCCGGCATGGTCAGGATCAATCGCTCTTGCAAAGTGCCGGCGCAAGCGGGCCAGGACATGCTTGAGAATGTCCTCGATTAGGTATAGGCTGACCCTATCGGAAAATCTGGAGGAACGTCCCTATAACCACAACTTCATCCGCATTGGAGCGAAGCCTCAAGATGATAAAGGAGCTCCCCGCTCTGGACGTCCGGCAGCTTCATTACTTCGTGATCCTTGCAGACCACGGATCGATATCCGCTGCCGCAGCGGCACTCCAGATTGCCCAGCCTTCGTTGTCGGAAAACCTTACCCGACTCGAACGCAAGCTCGGGGTTGATCTGGTCGTCAGAAGCGGGCGGGGCATTATCCTGACCGAAGCAGGCCAGCTGCTGGCGTCGCGCGGACGCGAGATTGTCGAAGCGACCGCCCGGGCCGTCGATGAAATCCGGCATTCCGGGTCATCCCCCCGGGGGCCGGTCTGCATCGGTCTGCCGCCTTCGCTCGGCATGTTGCTCAGTGTGCCACTGGCCGAGACGATGCAGGCAGAATACCCGGACGTCCGGCTGCACATCACCGAAGGCATGTCGAACAACATCGCCGAATGGATCGAGGAAGAGCGGGTGGACCTGGGCTATGTCTATGAGGTCAGGGAGAGCAACGCGCTGCTTTTCCAACCGCTGCTGCTCGAAAAGCTCTATCTCATCACCGCGCCCGACTATCTTCCGGAATGCGTCCAGAATCCCGAAAGCGCGATGCCGACGATTCGCGGGATCGACCTGGGGTCGCTGCCACTGGCGCTTCCGTCAGGGTCGCACGGTGCCCGCAAGATCATCGAGCGCTTCGCCCGCGCCGCGAACATCTCGCTCAACGTCGTCGTCGAAATCGATTCATTGCCGCATATCGTCGGCATGGTGAAGCGCGCCAGCGCCTATTGCGTGCTCCCCCATGCCGCCGTTATCAACGAAGTGACCGAAGGCAGCCTGCGGCTGGTCGAGATCGTCGAGCCTTCGATGGCGCGGACGGCGTACCTGCTGCGCAAGCGGTCGCGCCCGATCACCCGCGCCAGCGCCGCAGTGCAACGCACCATCACCCTGATCGTCAGCGAGATGATCGAACGCTTCAAGGTCGATGCCACAATCATGGAGCCCGACCTGCGTTCGGTCGTGGCGGTGCAAAGCGTTGTGCCCTAATCGCGAGCGTTCCGATTTGCGTGAGTTACCGGTATGATTCCTGTCGAGTTCAAAAGCCCGCCGGAGATTTGTTGTCGCGCGCATTGGCCCGCTCTTCTATCGCTATCGCAACCTCGTCGAGTGCTTCTTCAGCAAACTCAAGCATTTCCGAGCCGTCGCCATGCGCCATGACAAGCGCTGCGACAACTACCTCGCTTCAGCCCAACTCGCATCAATCAGGATCTGGTTGAGGCATAACGAGTTGGTGACCTAATGCCCTCCGGTTGCGACCTGCTCGGCCAGGTCCAGCCGCTCCTTGCGGAAATGCTTCACCGGCTGCGGACCGGATGACGTGAAGGTGAGCGTCGTATCGGTGTCCGCATCGAACGTCGGCCAGCGCACACTCCTGGCGCTGCCGGGCTCCGCGCGCTTGGCGAAGTTGCTCCAGTAAGTCATCATGTCGTCGGAAACCTGGAAGTCCTCACTTGCAGGTACAAATGCGATTCCGGAATCGATGCTCCGGGCGCTTCGCAGCGTTCCGAACACAAAAGGAAGTTCCGCGGCGTGGGGCACTCCTTCGAACCGATTGCCCCACGATCGCGGGAGGTGCCCGAAATTGTAGTACCAGCTCTTGTAGCCATTGCGTGCGTGGAGGCGGGCGAGATTGCGCGCCGGCTCGACGTGATCGGCGTCGCTGGCGAAGTTGATCGCGGCGCGCTTCAGATCGGTGCCATGCACCGCCAGAACCCGGTCCCTGAGCGGTCCTGCGCGCGCCAGGGTGACCTCCGGGTTGTTCTCGATATCGGTAACGCCGCAGCGCTCGCAGCTGTTGGACCCGACGATGAAAGGCACCGGGGCCTCGCGCCCTGCGGCGAATGCCCTGGCCACGGTCTCGCGCAGCACGATCCCGTCGATCATCGCGCCCGGATCGCTCGCCAGCGGTGCCGTGAAGTTTTGCGGCGGCAGCGCGCGCAGCGCGGTGAGGGCCTGCGCGTCGGTTCCGCTGACGCCCAGCCTTGCGGCCAGCGCCAATCCGGCCTTTTCGGCGGTCGCGGCAGCATCTCCGCGGATAGGCAACGCGGCGTTGCGTCCGAGATTGCGCCCGAGCCCCGACTGGGTGATGGCTCTGGCGAAAAGTCCCCGCGCTTCAGGCGAGGCCATCAGCGTGTTGACCGATGCGCCGCCCGAACTTTCGCCGAATACCGTGACATTGCCGGGGTCTCCGCCGAATCCGTGCAATATTGGCCTGCACCCACTTCAGTGCGGCGAGCTGATCCATCGTGCCGTAGTTGCCGAGGTGCCCCTGCGGGTCGGCAGCCGTCAGGGCAGGGTGGGCGAAGAAGCCGAGCCGGCCCAGGCGGTAATTGAACGATACCATGATCACGCCCCGGCGAGCGAATGCCGATCCGTCATACTGCGGGGATGTGGAAACCCCGCGAACAAAGCCGCCGCCGTGTATCCAGACCATGACCGGCAACCTGGTGCCGGTCCGCACCTTTGCCGGTCGCCAGACATTGAGGAACAGGCAATCTTCGGACTGACCCCCTGCGTCGATGGAATTGCCGCTCTGGATGCACGCCGCGCCGGGAGCGAGCGCGTCGTGCACGCCTGTCCAGTCGCGAGCAGGGCCTGGCGGTCGCCAGCGCAATTCACCCACCGGCGGCGCGGCGAATGGGATGCCCCTGAACGCATCCACGCCTTCGTTGCGGAGCCCGCGGACAGCGCCGTGCTCCACCTTGTACCAACGGACCGGCAGTCTGGGCCGAGGCTCCGGCACCCGGGAGAGCAACCAGCCCGGCGATCAGCAATCCAATTGTCCTGCACCCGATCGCCGACGATTGCATCGCGCGTACTCCTGTGGCTACTCTGACTTCGAACCTGCTTCCATCTATCGGCGCAGCGTTGTCGCCGTCAGCGGGTTTTTGCACGGCGCTCCGTCAGGTCTGTTGCCTGCCTGCCAGCCGATGCGCAAAAGCATCGCCGTCAGAACGAATATTGCAGCGACAGCCAGATGTAGCGCGGTTCGTTCGGCTGGTAGCCGACGGCGTTGAGCGTGTCATACTGGGTGTTGATGCCCGCGACCTGGTCGTTCTTGGTCACGTTGGTGACATAGAGCGTTGCCCGCACGCCCTCGTTGCCCATCACGTTGTCCCACGAGATGTTGGCGTTGAGATTGTAAAGCGATGGCGCGCAGTCCTTGTAGGCCCACTTGTTGTCGGCGATTGCGACAGGATAGCCGTTGGCGACGGTGCGGCGAATCATGCAGATCGCGCCGGTATCGGGGTTGCCGGCAATCGTCGGATGCGGCGCCTTGACGATGTTCCCCCAGAACTTGGTCCGATAGGTCAGGTCGCCGCCGATGCTGATCCGGCCCATTGAATCGTTGTTCACCACGTGGACGGTCGGCGAGATGCCGAGTTTCCATTTCGGCGTCATCAGGAACGGCGTGTCGCTGAGATCGACGAGATTGGTGGTGTAGTTGCCCGGATCGACGCTTTCGTACTTGGTGTAGCGCGCCCGGCTGTAGGCGAAGAAGGCCCGCACATCGAAGAGGTTGCGGTAGGCGCCGGTAAATTCGCCCTCGACGCCCTTGATCCGTGCCGCAGCCGCGTTCTGGGTCGTCGTGACGAACTGGGTGGCGCCGGTTCCGGGAATGATCAGCACCTGGTTCTTGCGCGCTTTCACGTTGCTGTACCAGCCATAGTAGGCGGCCATGTTGGTGCGCAGATCGAAGTCGCCGAGGTCGAAAGTGGCCTTGATCCCGGCTTCGAGGTTGTTGAGCGAATCCGGGTCGAATTTCTCGAATCCGGCGACGCTCTGCAGCCCGCCCGAGCTGTGGCCCTTCGAGTTGTTGAGATAGATCATCGTCTGCGGATCGATCTGGTATTGCGCCGACAGGGTATAGCTGTTTGCCTGCCACTTCGCCTCGCCATCGGGAGCACCGGCGCCGCCCTGGATGCGGGTTACCGCAAAGGTGGTGGTGTTGAGCGTGGTCACCTTGCGGAAGGCATAGTCCCAGTCATGCCGGAAGCCGGCGGTAACGCTCAGCCCCTCGGCAACAACGTCCGACAGGTCGAAGTTCGACTGGCCGTAGATCGAATAATTGCGAAACTTGATATCGGTGAGCGTCGCCGCCTCGTTGAGGCTGGTCTGGAACACGCTCCAGTTCGGCGAGCTGAGCTTGGAATCGACGCTTTCCTTGTAATAGGTCGCGCCGACCACGAACTGTGCGAAACCGACCTTGCCGTGCAGCTGCACTTCGTTCGAGTAGGTGGTCGGCAGGTTCTTGGTGCCGAAGCTGTCCTTCGGGTTGACGTCGTTGCCGATCAGCCGGCTGCTGTCGTTGTCGTAGATGCCCTGGCGGTAGTGGCCCCAGACATGGCTGAAGATGTTCTTGATCGAGAAATCGTCGCTGAGTTCGAAATTGGTGGTGTTGACCAGCGCATAGGCGCGGAAGAAGCCGCGGTCGCCGTGGTTGCAGGATTGCGGGACGACGCGGTTGATGTCGAAAACGCCGTTCACGGTCGCGCCGGGGAACGTGCCCGGCGGGGTCGAGCGGGTCGAGGTCGCCAGCGTCGTGCCGGGGCAGCCGTTCGACCAGCCCTGCTTCTTGTAGGGGCCGAGCGCCTTCTGCTGGAGCAGCAGCTGGACCCGCGCCGCGTTGAACGCAGCGACATCGCCGGCACCGGTCGGGGTCAGGAAGCCGTTGACCCGCGCCAGCGTGGTGTTGAGCGTGTTGGGATAGAAGTTGTAGTCACCGACCGTGCCCGACGATCCCGCACCGGTGCCGCGCACCTTTTCGGTCTGGAACATGGTGTAGTTCTCGAACCCGGCGAAAGGGCGGAACACCAGCGAAGCGCGCTGCACGTCGAAGTCCGAATCCTCAATCGACTTGCCGTTGTACGAATCCTCGATGAACCCGCGGCGGAACCGGGTGATCGCGGCAAGGCGCAGGTTGAGGGTGTCGGCGATGATCGGGATATCGACCGCGCCCTCGATCGACTTGTACTGGTAGGTTCCGGCCTCTGCGCGGACATAGCCGCCGAAATCGTCGCCGGGCTTGGTCGGGGTGATCAGCTCGACCCCGGCGTTGCTTGCCTGGCCGAACAGCGTTCCCTGCGGTCCCTTGAGGACCTGGACGCTGGCGATGTCGAAGAACGGCGCGTAGAGCGTGAACTGCCGGCCGGGGTAGGGCGCGTCGGCGAAGAAGATCGCCACCGGATTGACGCCGCGGATGCGCGCGAAGCCTGAGATGTTGGCGTTGCCGGTGTTGCGGGTGAGGTTGTGCAGGCCCGGGGTCTGGGTCAGCAACGAGAAGTAATCGACGATATTGGAGCGCTGCATGACCTCGGGAGTCACTGCGGTGACCGCGATCGGCACGCGCTGGAGGTTCTCCTCGCGCCGGCGGGCCGTTACCAGGATTTCGGCAAGACCGTCCAATTCAGCCTCTGCATTGTCCGATGCCTCGGCCGCCTGCGCAGCGCCCGCAGCCGAACCTTCCGAGGCGGTTTCAGCATGGGCAGCGTCGAACGCCACCAGCGACATCGCGCCTGACAGCAGGACGGCGCGCAATGCCTTCATGGAATTTGTCTTTGTCATGATTCTCTCCCCGGCCCCGTCGATGATCGAAAGTGACTGCGGCCGCACCTTGTGCAGCCGGACAAGCCCGATCCGGTCGGTCGCTTCAGATTGCCACCATTGCCGGATCGAACGATGTTCGTATATACGAAGTCTTGTTCGCGACTAGGTTAGGAGTACCATGCTGGGCCACACTGTCAAGCTGCCTGTCCCGGTGGTTGTTCTATCCGGGGCCTCGCCGGGCGCACCCCGGCCACGACGGGAACGACGAATCGGTAACCGGCGAAGAGAGCGACTAGAAAGCAACCCGATCCCCGCCCTTGAGCGCCAGCATTTCGCGCGCATCGTCAGGGCTGGCGATGGCATAGCCAAGCCCTTCGACAATCTCGCGCACCTTGCGGACCTGTTCGGCGTTCGACGCAGCGAGCTTGCCCCGGCCGATGAACAGCGAATCCTCGAGCCCGACGCGGACGTTGCCGCCCATCGTCGCTGCAGCGGCGGCGAGCGGCATCTGCGCGCCGCCGGCACCCAGTACCGACCACTGGTAATCGCTGCCGAACAGGCGGTCGGCAGTGCGCTTCATGAAGACCAGGTTGTCGATCTCCGGACCGATCCCGCCGAGGATGCCGAAAATGAACTGGATGAAGATCGGCGCCTTGAACAGGCCGCGGTCCATGCAGAATTTGAGGTTGTAGAGGTGGCCGACGTCGTAGCATTCGTGCTCGAACTTGATGTCCAGCTCGCCTAGTTCGCGCGCCACTTTGGCAATGTCGGCAAAGGTGTTGCGGAAGATGTAGCTGTCCGAATTGCGGACGTACTCCTCCTCCCATCCGTATTTCCAGTCGTCGTAGCGGTCCGCGAGCGGGTGGAACGAGAAGTTCATCGAACCCATGTTGAGCGAGCACATTTCCGGGGACGCGCGCTTTGCCGGAGCAATGCGCCCGTCGATCGTGGTGAGCAACGATCCGCCGGTCGAGACATTGATTACTGCATCGGTCGATTGCTTGATCGTAGGCAGGAAGCCCATGAAATGCTCCGGATCGATCGAGACCGATCCGTCGTCGGGGTTGCGGGCATGGAGGTGCAGGACCGCAGCGCCGGCCTCTGCCGCGTCGATCGCCTGGCGGGCAATGTCTTCGGCACGGAACGGCAGGGCATCGGACATCGTCGGCGTGTGAATTGCGCCGGTGATGGCGCAGGTTATGATGACCTTCTTTGACATGTGGTTCCCCGGTTCAGACTTGCGACTGGCTTAAATGCGCATCAGTGTCGCGACGAGGCCGCTTTCCAGCTCGATATCACGGGCCCCGCGCGATGCCAGCCAGATGCAGGCCGCGGCTACGACGTTTATCGACAGGGTGGCCGCAAGCGCGAGGCCGACCGAGTTGTCGCCGCCGAGGGAGTCCGAGATCAGCCCAGTCAGCAGCGGTCCGAGCCCCGCACCGAGCAGGTTGATCATCAGCTGCTCGATCGATGCAACCGAGCCGCGCATCCGTTCCGGCGTCACCGACACGATCACCGCGCGCGGCGCAGCGTAATGGGTTCCCAGCGTCAGCCCGAGCAGCATCACGAACAGCAATCACCAGCCAGGGCGAGGGCGCGAACCGAAACGCCGATCGCAGCAGGCAGTGAGAGCGATAGGGCAAGGCTCGGCAGCATCCACAGCCGGTCGACCCGGCCCTTCGCCAGCCAGTCGCTCGCGAAGCCTGAAAGAATGTCGAGCCGAACTTTGCCACTCCTGCAGAAACGCCGACGATGAGGCCTGCCTCAGTCAGCGAAAACCCCTGCTGACGCACGAGGATCGGCGTAATCCAGGTCCATACCGAAGCGACGCTCATCGAGGCGAGGGTGAGCCCGAGCACGCTGAACAGGATGGTCGGTGACTTGCCGGCAAAAGCCCAGCGCCTCGAGCATCGTCGGCGCATTTTCGCGATCTTGCCTTCCCTGCCGCCCCGGCGCGGCGGCTCCTTGAGGAAGCGCCACATCACTGCGGCGAGGATGATGCCGGGCAGCCCCGCGACAAGAAAGACGTATCGCCAACCATAGGTATCGGAGATCGTCCCGCCGATTGCGAAGATGATGCCCGTACCGATCGCGATACCCGAGAACACGACTCCCATCGCGCTGGCACGGCCCTTGGTCGGGAACATGCTTGCGATGAGTGACTGCACCGAGGGAGAGGTCGCAGCTTCGGCAGCGCCAACGCCCATCCGCATGGCAAACAGGTGCCAGTAGCCGGTCGCCAGCGCTCCCAGCATGGTCAGGCCGCTCCAGGTGGCGAGCGCCAGCGTCAGCAGGCGGACGCGGTTGGTCCGGTCGAGCAGCCATCCCACCGGCAGCACGAATGCCGAATAGGCGAGGGCATGTGCTATCCCGCCGAGCGCTCCCAGCTGGGTGTCGGTCAGGCCGAATTCGTGGCGGATCGGCTCGATCACCACCGAAATTACATAGCGATCGACCGAGTGCAGGGTGTAGACGAGCGTGAACAACACGGTCGCGACCCAAGCGCTGCGCGGCGAGACGATTTCTGCCCTTGTCACGCCACGCTCCCGATCATGAGCCCGACGATAATGGTCGGGCCATTCGTCGGTTCATCATCGCGGAGGTTCGCCTTGTCAAGGGACGCGACCTGCCACAGGGGGCGGATCGACCGCTCCATCGTCCCATGTAGCTGGACTTATGGTATGACGTATTTTATCAGCGGTCGCAGATCGCCTCGCTCGGAACGTCTCTAGCGAACCGGCGGTCGGGAGAAGGATTCGGGCTGGGACATGGGCGGATTCCGCGCCGATCGTCGGAACTTCGTGGCTGGCTCGCTTGCGTCATTTGCGGTGCCCGGCACGGCGCCGGCTGCCGCCGCCGGGAGGAACCCGCGGACGGTCACGGTCGACACGGTGCACGGAAAGCTGCGCGGCCTGATCGAGGGGGGCGTGCATCGCTTCAGGGGTGTCGCTTACGCCGCCGACACCTCCGGCCCGAACCGTTTCATGGCTCCGCAGGCGGTCGTGCCGTGGGCCGGCGAACGCGACGCCTTCGCTTTCGGTCAGCGCGCCCCCCAGGGCCGCGGACCAGCCCAGCCGCAGGCAGGCGGCGGTATTCCGCGCTACGGTGAAAACTGCTGCGTGCTCAATATCTGCACACCCCGGATCGGAGCCCGGGCGGCGATGCCGGTGATGGTTTTCGTTCACGGCGGTGGATTCCGGTCGGGTTCGGGAGATTCGCCGGTCATGGAGGGGTCGGCGCTTTCCGCTTTCGGCAGGGCTGTGGTGGTAACCGTCAACCGGCGGCTGAACGTTCTGGGATTTGCCAACCTTGGGCATCTCGACCCGGACTTCGCCGATGCCGCCAATGCCGGGCAACTTGACCTGATCGCGGCGCTGGAATGGATCCGGACCAACATCGAGGCGTTCGGCGGAGACCCGCGCCGGGTCATGGTGTTCGGCCACTCGGGTGGCGGCTCCGCGGTCGAGGCACTTGCCCTGATGCCGGCGGCGAACGGTCTGTTTCACGCGGCAGTCAACCTGAGCGGCACTTCCGGGTTCGCGATGAACAGCGCGCCCGATGTCGAGCCGGTCGCGGACCTGTGCCTGGCCAGCCTGTCGATTGCCCGGGGCGATCTGAGAAAACTCCAGCAGATTGCGCCGGATCGGCTGCTCGAAGCCTACGACCAGGCGTTCCGGACCCTGGGCAAAGACGATTTCCGCCCGGTCGTCGATTTCCGTCACATCCATGATACTCCGCTTTCCGCTGGCGGACTGGCACGATCGACCCGGATGCCGTTCGTGATGAACTGTACCTCGACCGAGGCAAGTGCCTGGCTGGCGCAGGACCGGCGAAATACCGGATTGAGCATCGAGCAGGTAAGGCAGCGGGTCGCGCGCCAGTTCGCGCTCGACGCTGCCGGCGCCGCCGAAGTGATCGAGGCATACCGCGCGCAGGATGGTCGGCGCACGCCCTGGGAAATCCTGGTGGCGGTCGCCAGCGACGCGCTGGTGCGCAAGCCGATGCGCCGCGCCGCGCAGGCCAAGGCGGAGCAGGCAAAGGCACCAGCCTACCTTGGCGAATTCGCCTGGCGGTCATCGAAGGACGAGGGCATGTGGGGCGGACCGCACGGCGTCGAAATCGCCTTTGCGTTCGGCAATCCCGGCAGCGGCAACCTGAGCGATGGTGCCGATCCTGCAATAGCGCAGACCGCGCGGAACCTGATGACAACGCTGGTTGCGTTCGCCAAGACCGGGAGCCCGGCCAGCACGGCGACACCCGCCTGGCGCACTTACGATTCTCGCGCGCGCCCGACCATGGTCATCGACCACCGTTGCGCCCTGATCGAGGACTATCGCAAGGAAGACCGCCTGGCATCCGGACTGCTCCCTGACCAGGACGCTTTCAGCCTGATATCCGGTCCGCTGTTTCGTTTCGCTGCCTGACGTCAGACCCTGGCCGGCCCCGGGGCTGGATTGGGCCAATATCTGGAAAAAAAGCGTCCCCGATCCGGGGACGCCGATGCGTGCTCGGGAGTAATTACATGGACGTCCTTTCGGCCAAGACCCGTCGGCAATTCTTCGCCAGCGCCGGGATTGCCCTTGCCGTGCCGCTGGTCGCGGCCCCCGCTTTAGGCCGGGGGCGGTCCGATACGGTCGCCGAGACGGCAAGCGGCAAGCTGCGCGGGGTTCGCTCGGGCACCACGCTGAGTTTCAAGGGCATTCCCTATGCCGCCGATACCGGAGGTCCCAACCGCTTTATGGCACCGCGCCCGGTCGAATCGTGGGCGGGAATTCGCGACGCGACAAGGTTCGGCGATCGCAGCGCGCAGGAAACCGGCGGCATCGAAGCGCAAACCTCGCCGACCGATTGGTTCTCGTGGTACAGCAGGCCGGGCACCTACAGCGAAAATTGCTGCGTGCTCAACGTCTGGACCCGCGATCTCGATCGCA
Source organism: uncultured Actinomycetes bacterium (assembly GCA_963847945.1). Classification (GTDB taxonomy): domain Bacteria; phylum Actinomycetota; class Acidimicrobiia; order Acidimicrobiales; family Ilumatobacteraceae; genus JANMJD01. The sequence continues at coordinate 1,646,024 of CAWKBX010000009.1, read as the reverse complement.
GCGCCCGCCGCCCGGTCATGCTCTACATCCACGGCGGGGGTTTCCGCAGCGGAGCGGGCGACGGGCCGGCGCTCGACGGGAACAACCTTGCCCGGCTTGGCGATGTCGTCGTGGTGACGGTCAATCACCGGCTCAACGCACTCGGCTATCTCTCGCTGGGCCATCTCGACGCGGACTTTGCCGATGCCGGCAATGCCGGCCAGCTGGACCTGATCGCCGCGTTGAAATGGGTGCGGGAAAACATCGAGGCATTCGGCGGTGACCCAGGCCGGGTGCTGCTGTTCGGCCAGTCGGGCGGCGGCTCGAAGATCGCGACGCTGATGATCATGCCGGGCGCGCAGGGTCTGCTTCACCGGGCCGTCAACATGAGCGGCCCGACCGGATATGGCATCGGCAGCGCAGAAGCCAGGGTGCCGGTCGCCGACCTGATCCTGCGCGACCTCAATTTGGGCAAGGGCGACCTGCGCCGGCTCCAGTCGGTTCCGGCGGCGCAACTGCGCGAGGCCCACCGCAAAGCCGTGGCAGCGCTGGGTGTCGATGATTTCAGGCCGGTGATCGACGGACGCCATATTCCGCACGGAGCGATGACCGCCGAAGCCATTGCGCTGCATGGATCGGTGCCGATGCTGATGGGAACGACCGAGACCGAATTGACCTTCTGGCTCGGGCGCGACAAGCGCAACCTGACCGTGACGCCGGCTCAGGTGACCGACCGGATCGCGCGGCAGTTCGGAATGGAGGCGGCAATGGCCGGCGGCGTTTACCAAGCCTACCGCGATGCGGTTCCGGGGCGCATACCCTACGATGTTCTTGCTGCGCTCACCACCGATCTGATCTTCAGGGCGAGGATGCTGCCCGGTGCCGAGGCCAAGGCTGCGGCGCGGAAGGCCCCGGTCTGGCTGTACAACTTTGGCTGGCAGATACCGGTCGATCAGGGCATCTGGAAATCGCCGCACACCGTCGATATTCCGTTCGCGTTCGCCAACACTGCCAACGCGCCCTCGATGATCGGGAATGACAAATCGGCACCGCGCGTGTCGCACGCGCTGATGTCTGCCTTCGTGGCGTTCGCCCGGGCCGGAAATCCCGCCAACCGGGCGATGCCCGCGTGGCCGGCCTATGAGTTGGGGCGGAAGGCGACGATGGTGGTCAACCGTCGAAGCAAGGTCTTCGACGGCTATCTCGATGCCGAAAGACGGGTTGCCGATACGCTGCTCGATCAGCCGGTCTACAAGATTCAGGCGGGGCCGCTAATGCGCTTCACCGCATAAGCAGGTCCCGGCCCGCCCGAAGGCCCCGCAGACGGCTATTTCTCAGCGCTGCTCAAATGGTCCGACCTTGACATCGACTAGCGAGTCGCCAATGGTCCGACCTTGGTTCACAAGCTCCCGCCGGGCAGTGTTGCCGAAAGTGCAAACCGGCGAAACGGAGCCTGCTCAAGGGGAGGATTTATGCGGATCTTGCGCAACGGCAGGGCATTTTCGCAGCGGGCTTTGATGGCTTCGGCGGCATCGTTGTTCGTCATCAACGCGGCGCAGGCCCAGGACACGACCCGGCAGGGGGTGCCGGCAACATCCAGTGATCCTGAACAGTCTGCGCCATCGAACGACGAGGAAGGCATCATCGTCACCGGCACGCGCCTTCAAATAAACGGCTATCAGCAACCGACTCCGGTTTCGGTGATCACGGCGGAAAAGCTCGAACGTGACAACAAGACCGACCTTGCGTCGGTCATGGCGACTTCCCCGCAGTCGGACCCAGCCAGTCCGCCAACTCGGGGCTCGGCACCCAGTCGCTCAGCGCCAACACCGCCGGGCTGAGCCTGATCAACCTGCGCAATCTCGGCGTGGCCAGGACCCTGGTCCTGTTCGACGGAATCCGCGTCGCACCGTCTGCCGAAGGCGGCGGCTCGGATCTCAACCTGCTGCCCTCAACGCTGGTCCAGCGGATCGACGTAGTGACCGGCGGCGCCTCGGCGGCCTGGGGTTCCGACGCAGTCTCGGGCGTGGTCAACGTCATCCTCAACAGGCAGTTCACCGGGCTCGCCGTCCACGCCGAAGGCGCCACCAACGAAGACGGCACCCGCCAGCAGGCCAAGGGCGAGGTTTCGTTCGGCCTGAAGCTCGGCGACCGCGGCCATCTCATCCTGAGCGGATCATACCTCTACAGCCCGGACCGGGTGATCCCCACCGAAACCGACTGGTTCGCCAACCAGGGCCTGATCAACAATCCGGCCTGGACCGCAACCAACACCGAACCTCGGCTGATCCACGCCAGGGTCGGCATGGTCAACGCCACCCAGGGCGGCCTGATCACCAGCGGCCCCCTCCGCGGCACCCAGTTCGTCGGCAGCGGCACTCCGGCACCGTTCGACTTCGGCAATGTCACCGGCACGCTGAACAGTGGCGGGACTTTCGCCAACCCGGTGTTCAACGGCCAGGCCCACAACCTGACCACGCCGATGCGCGCGTTGAACCTGTTCGGGCATTTCAGCTATGAACTGACCAGCGACGTAACCTTCAACTTCGAGCTCAATTACGGGAAGACCAAGAGCAACACCAACGGGCCGAGCTATGCCCGCAACAACAACGTGACCATCCGCATCGACAATCCCTATCTCGATCCATCAATCGTCGCCCGGATGGCGGCATTGCCTGTGCCGATAACCTCGTTCCTGCTCAGCACCACGAACACGAACAATGCCATCATCGCCAACGGCGACGAGCCAACGGCCTATGGCGTCGGCAACTGGAACGGCGACAGCGATCGCACGCTGTCCCGCCAGGTCGCCTCGCTCAACGGTTCGCTCTCGATGCTGGGCGAATGGAAGTGGAACATCGATGGCCAGCACTCGGTCGTTCACCGCCATTCAGTCATCCGGGGCAACCCGATCACCGCGCGCTACGACCTTGCCACCGATGCAGTCAGGGTCAGTGCGGCCAACGTCGGAACCTCTGGCCTGCCGGTTGGCACGATCGTCTGCCGTTCCCGCCTGACCTCCCCCGGCAACGGCTGCCTCCCGCTCAACGTGCTCGGCGTCGGCGTCGCCGATCCAGCAGCGATAGCGTGGATACAGGGCACCAGCGACGGCACCGGCATGATGACCGACCTCTATTTCACGCAGTGGACGGCAAGCGCCGCCCTGCGCGGTGAGCCGTTCTCGACCTGGGCGGGTCCGGTGGCGACGGCGTTCGGCGTCGATTACCGCAAGGACTTGCTGCTCCAGACCGCCGACCCGCTGTCCTATGCGCGTGCCTATACGCTCAGCAACCGGCAGTTCATCCAGGTCACGCAAGACAGCATTGAGGGTTTTGGCGAAATCGGCGTGCCACTGGTCAAGGACGGGTTCGTCCGTTCGCTCGATCTCAACGGCGCGTTCCGATTTCATCCACTACAGCTCGAGCGGCAGTGTTTCGGCGTGGAAGGTCGGGGCCGTCAGCCAGATCATCGACGACGTCCGCATCCGCGCCACGTGGTCACGCGATATCCGCCAGCCGTCGCTGCTCGACCTGTTCGATCCGGGCGCATCGCAGGCGCAGGTCGTGATCGATCCGGTGACCAACGCCACGACCAGCATCACCACGCTGATCGCGGGCAATCGCAACCTGAAGCCGGAAAAGGCCGAGACCTTTACCACCGGAATTGTTCTCACCCCGGGTTTCATGCCGGGCCTGAACGCCTCGGTGGACTATTATGCGATCAACATCCGCGATGCGCTGGTCACGCCGACCGCGGATCAGGTTCTTCGGAACTGCGCCGCCGGCAACCAGAATTTCTGCGCGCTGGTCCAGCGCAACGCCAGCAATGTCCTGACCGGTCTGCTGGTCGGCCCCGTGAACGCGGCGTCGCTAAAGACCGCCGGGATCGACTTCCAGCTCGATTACCGTTTCGATGCGCTTGGCGGTTCCATGAACTTCACGGTCCTCGGGAACTACATTACCAAGCTCAGCACCGATGCGCTTGGGACGGTGCAGCGCCCGATCAACAGCCTGAACAGCACGTTCGCCGGGCCGAACAAGTTCCGCTCGACCTTTACGCTGAGCTACAAGGGCGAGCGGATGGGCGCGACTGCCCAGGTCCGCACCATCGGTTCCGGCAAGCTCAACACGACCTGGGGACCAAGGGACGTCGATGACAACAAGGTACCGGCGGTCGCCTATCTCGATCTGCGCGCCAATTACTTCATCGACAGCGGCAACAAGATCCAGGCCTATGTCGCCGTCGACAATGTGCTGAACCGGAAGCCGCCGATCATTCCCAACGCACCGACCGTGGCTTTCGCCTACTTCTTCGTGCCGACCCGGACCGAGCTGTACGATTTTCTCGGCAGGCAGTTCCGCTTCGGAATCCGCGCCCGGTTCTGAACAGGCCGCCGGCATCTACCGGATCAAAGGCGATCGGCTATGCTGCGAGGGTCCGTGGCCGAAATACCGGGGGTCAGGCTCGCTCGATGACTCCGCCAGCTTAGCCTGCGCGACCCGTTAGTTTCAGGATGGAAATTCGTGCCTGTCGGGCGGATTCGAATTATCGGCGACTTGCCGGGACGATCCTTGACGGATTGCAGTTTTCCAATTATTTTCAATATGCGGTTAAATGTTCGTATTTCCGAACATTTTTGAGCGCTGATGGCCGGACCCTCGATCTGATTGCGGACCGGGTATATGCCGCTGTGACGGAGAGAAGACATGTTGAGCCTTTCGATCAACGGTGCGAAGCGCGAGGTCAAGGCACCGGCGGAGACCCCGCTGCTCTACGTGTTGCGGGGCGAACTCGGTGTGATGAGCGTGAAGTTCGGCTGCGGGCTGGCGCAGTGCGGCGCTTGCTCGGTCCTGCTTGACGGCGAGGAAGTGCGCGCCTGCGTCACACCGGTCTCCGAGGCTGCCGGAAAGGAAGTGACCACGGTCGATGGGCTGGCGGACCGCTGGGCGAAGCGCGCAGGGCTATCCGGCGATGCCGCCGCCGCTACGCTTCACCCTGTGCAGCAGGCCTGGATCGACGAGCAGGTTCCGCAATGCGGGTTCTGCCATTTCGGCATGATGATGAAGGCGACCGAACTGCTCGAGCGCAACGCCAGCCCGTCGGACGGCGATATCAACGAGGCGCTGACCACTTCGGGGCCGTCGCCGCACTTGTGCCGTTGCGGCAGCTACGGCGCGATATCGAGACGGTATCCATCGGGCCTCGACTCTGATGAACGCGAAGGGAGCGGCGTGATGAACAGCGACAACCGTTCCGGGCAGCTCGCCGCCGAGGCCCGCCTCAGCCGACGCGGGTTCATGGCGGCCGGAGGCGTGCTCGCGGTCTCGCTCGGGCTGCCGGTGGGCAAGGCCCGTGCGGCCGGTACTGGTTCGCCCGACGCGTCGCTGTCCGCATCCTGGTTCGAGATCAAAGCAGACAACACCATCGTCTATCACACCGGCAAATGCGATTTCGGCCAGAGCACGATCTACACGGCCTATCCGCAGATCATCGCCGAGGAACTCTACGTGCCGTTCGCGGCGATCACCGGCGTGGTCAGCGGCGATACCGACCGAACTCCGGATGGCGGCGGCACCTTCGGGCTGCTGCGGACCAATGCGATGAACCTGCGCAAGGCCGCAGCCTATACCCGCGAGGCCTTGCTCGACCTTGCCGCGACGCATCTCGGCGTGCCGCGCGCGCAGGTGAGCGTCGCCGATGGCGTGGTCTCCGGCGGCGGCAAGTCGGTCACTTACGGCGAACTGGTCAAAGGACAGGACCTCGCGCTGGCGATCCCGGTGCGGGGCAACCCGACCGATTTCGGCGGAATGGTGGTCGATGGCAATCCGCCGCTCAAGCCGGTTTCGGCCTATACGATCGTCGGCAAGCCGATCGCCAACCGCAGCATCGCGCCCAAGGTCACCGGTAAGACCACCTGGGTGACCGACGTTACGGTTCCGGGGATGCTGCACGGGCGGGCGGTGCATGCCGGCCACGCTGGGATCGAAGCTGGTGCGCGCCGGGCGGCTCGATACCAAGGCCTTCCCGAACGCGCGGGTCGTGGTCGTCGGCAATTTCGTCGGAGTGGTCGCGCCGACCGAATGGGAAGCGATCCAGGCCTCGCAGCAGGTGGCGGGCGGTACCAGATGGACTGCATGGAAAGGGCTTCCCGGCAGTGACAAGCTGTTCGACCACTTGCGCAAGAAGGCCGACTGGAGCGCGGTCCCGGTCACCAAAGGCGGTGCCAATGCCGGCGACGTATCGACCGCCACACCGGTCAAGACCCATTCGGCGACCTATCACATGCCTTACCACAAGCACGCGCCGATCGGGCCGTCGATAGCGGTCGCCGAAGTGGCGGCGGACGGTGCGGTGACCGTCCACACCAGCACCCAGCATCCCGCAGTCCCTGCGCGCCGGACTCGCCTTGATGCTGGGCGCGGCAGAGGACCGGGTCATTGTCCGCATCCTATCCCGGATCGGGCCACTATGGCCGGTCGAACGGCGGAAATTCGGGGGCCGAGGACCAGGCCGTGCTCCTGGCGCGGGCGGTCGGCAAGCCGGTGCGGGTGCAGTGGATGCGCGCCGAGGACATGCAATGGTCGACCCAGTCGCCCACCAGCATTTCCGACATCACGATCGGGATCGGTGCCGACGGGCGCATGCTCTCGTACCAGGTCGATCATTTCGCTCCGCCGTCGCAGGACGATCGTCTGGTCGGTGCGGCGCTGGCCAACCTGCCGGTGATTGCGGCACCGGGGCTCGCCAACAAGGACGGTGTCCACCGCGCCGAGTAACCGGATTGCCGACCAGTGGCTCTACACGCGGAGTCGCCAACGTCAAGGAACAGGGCCACGCGCACCTGGCAGATGGGCGAGCGCGAATCGCCGATCGCGATCGGCCTGCGCGATCACAGCATGCGCACGCCGGTGCAGTACCAGCAGAACTTCCCGCGGGAACTGCGCCATCAACGAGGCGGCGGCGCTTGCCGGTACCGACGCGCTCCAGTTCCGCATCGACCATGTGAAAGAGCCGCGGGTCAGGCAGCTGCTCGAACGGCTGCGCGACGAATCGGGCTGGGACAGCCGCAAGTCACCCGCCCCGGCGGCTTCCGCTGCCGGCGATACGGTGGTGCGCGGCCGGGGCATGTCGCTGATGTTCCGCGCCAATGCCTACTGGGCCTGCGCGGCGCATGTCGCGATCACCCCGGACAACCGGCGAGATCAAGGTCGAGCGGATCACGCTGGTGGTCGATCCCGGCATCGTCGTGAACCCGCTGCAGCTCAGGCGCCAGGCCGAGGCCGGCTGCCTGATGGGAGTCAGCCAGGCGCTCCACGAGGAAGTAACCTTCGACCAGAGCGCGATCACCTCGACCGACTGGGCGACCTATCCGATCCTGACCATGGCCGAAGCGCCGCCGGTCAAGGTGGTGATCATCGCCCGGCCCGAAACCGGGATCTACGGGCAGGGCTCCGAAGCCGCCAACGCACTTGCTGCCCCGGCGATCGTCGGCGCGGTGTTCGATGCCACCGGCAAGGCTCCCCGGCGGCTGCCGCTGCGGCCCGATGCGGTCAAGGCGCTCATGTCGACATGAAGCCGGCTCTGCGGCGCGCCATCCGGAGGCTGATCCTGCTGGCTGCCGCGATCCCCGCAGTGGTCACCGGACAGGAGCCACAACCGGCCAGACAGGAACCACAACCCGCCGGGCTGGAACCCTGGCGCACCGTAACCGACGCGCGGCTGCTCCATCCGGAACCAGGCGACTGGGCATCCTATCGCCGCACCAACGACGTCAACGGTTTTTCGCCGCTGGCCCAGATCGACCGGTCGAACGTCGCGCAGCTTCGTGCGGTCTGGTCGTTCTCGATGCGTGATGCCGGGCGCTGGGCGCTCACCCCGCTGGTGGTCAACGGACTGATGTATGTCGCCGAAGGCACGGGCCGGCTGACCGCCTTCGATGCCGCCACCGGCGATGTCGTGTGGGTTCATGACCGCGAATTTCCGAAGGATATTTCGATCTCGCAGGCCTATGGCCGGGCGCGCGGGGTGGCGGTTCATGGCGACAATATCATCTGGGGCACCGCCAATTCCTATCTGCTGGCGATCGACGCGCGGACCGGCAAGCTGGTGTGGGAGGTCAAGACTGGCGACTACCACACCGGCGAGGGGCACAACCACGCGCCGCTGGTCGCCGGCGGCCGGATATACCTCGGCCATTCGGGCGGCGACCGGACTGCGCGCGGGCGGTTCCGCGCCTATGACGCAGCGACCGGACGGCTGCTGTGGACCTTCAACACCGCGCCGCAGAAGGGTGATCCGGGCTATGAGACCTGGGCCGGCAGCATCCTCGAGCCCAAGGGCGCGGCGCCGTGGAACACCGCCAGTTTTGATCCCGAACTCGGCGTGGTCTATTTCGGCACCGGGCAGCCTACTCCTTGGATCGAGGGACAGCGCGGCACCGGCAAGGCGCTCTACAGCAATTCGATCGTCGCGCTCGACGCCGCGACCGGGCGCTACCGGTGGCACTTCCAGGTCATCCCCAACGACAACTGGGACCGCGATTCGGCGTTCGAGCCGATGCTGGTCGATCTCACCGTCGGCGGGAAACTGCGCAAGGCGCTGATCCATACCGGCAAGAACGGCTGGGGCGTGGTGCTCGACCGGGCGACCGGCAAGTACCTGTTCTCGTTCCCGACCGCCTACGAAACATTCATCACTGGCTGGACTGCCGATGGCCGGCCGATCACCGATCCGGCCATGGCTACCACCCCCGGCGATGTCGGATCGGACAAGGTGTTCACGGTCTGCCCGCACCTCCACGGCGCGCGCAACCTCAACGCGCCGAGCTACAGCCCGCAAACCGGGATGTATTATTCCGGGATCAACAACACCTGCATGACCACCAAGGTCCAGGACCTCGATTTCGAGGAAGGCCAGGCCGTCGGCAGCACCAGCGGCAAGGCGATCCGCGCGCCGGGGTTCGACTATGTCGGCGAATTCGTCGCCTTCGACGCGCAGACCGGCAAGCGTGCGTGGTCGCGCCGGCTGCCCGGCGGCGCGGCGATGAGCGCCTCGGCGCTCGCCACGGCCGGGGGCCTCGTCTTCGGCGGCACGGTCGATCGCCGGTTCTTCGCGCTCGACGACCGGGATGGCCGACTGCTGTGGCAGACCCGGCTCAACGGCGACATTTCCGGTGCGCCGGTGTCGTTCACGGTGCGGGGGCGGCAGTACATCGCCGTCACCGCTGGCGGACGCCCCGGGCCCACTGCGTCGTTCGCGCCGCTGACCGGCACCTACCTCTCGTCGGGTTCGGGGGTGGTCTGGGTGTTCGCGCTGCCCGATGCAGCGGACGCGCAGGAAGGCGGGACTGTGGCCGCCCCCACCATCCTCAACGAATCCCGAACTTCCGGCCGCGGCGCAAGTCGCAGCGCCGCCGCCGGTTGCGGCCGGGCCGCCGGGGACCGGGCTCTACACCGCGGCGCAGGCCGAACTGGGCGAGGCTGTGTACAAGGCCAAATGCAGGTCTGCCACAAGGCCAACGAGCAGGTCGGCGCCAGCTTCCGCGCCAAGTGGGGCAGGCGGGGGCCGTCGCCGCTGTTTCGCTATATTTCGAGCGCTATGCCGCTCAACAAGCCCGCCTCGCTGCCCCGGGCGGACTATGCGGCGCTGGTTGCCTACTACCTGCGCGAGAGCGGCTATCCGTCGGGCCCGCAGCCGCTGCCGACCGACGACCGGCTGCTCAGGGCGATGCGCTTCTTCCCGACTGCAGGAACCTGAACATTCGGGTTGGCAGGCCTCGTCGAAACTGGTTATCGTGATTAACGAAACCCGGGCCCGAGGAGCGACCGCCGTGTTCATCCGCAATGCCTGGTATGCCGGGGCCTGGGACCACGAACTGGGCAGCGACGACATGGTCTCGCGCAAGCTGCTTGGCGAAACGCTGCTGTTCTACCGCACTGCGAACGGCGAGGTGACGGTGCTGCGCGATCGGTGCAGCCACCGCTTTGCTCCGCTTTCGATCGGTCGGCGCGAAGGCGATTGCATCCGCTGCATGTACCACGGGCTGGTGTTCGACGCAGCCGGGAAATGCGTCGAGGAGCCCGGCCGCAAGGGCGTCAGCCCGAACACCGACGTCCGGCACTACCCTGCGGTGGTGCGCTATCGTCTGGTCTGGGTGTGGATGGGCAATCCGCAGGATGCCGACCCCGCGCTGATTCCCGATTGCCACTTCCAGGACGATCCCGCCTGGGCCTGCGATCCGCGCACCATCCACTACGATGCCGATTACCGGCTGATCCTCAACAACCTGCTCGACTTTTCGCACCTCACTTTCGTCCACGAAAAGACGCTCGGCGGATCGCGCCAGCTCGCCGAGATCAGGCCGAAGGTCGAACAGACCGGGCAGGGTGTGAAGCTGACCCGCTGGTACCTCGACGAACCGGGGGTTGCTCCTTACCTCGACGGCTTCGCCACGTTCGAGGGCCGGGTCGATCGCTGGCATATCTACCACCTGTCGACGCTGGGCAATGTGTTCGTGATGGATTCGGGCAGCGCCCCGGCGGGCAGCGGAGCGCCCGAAGGCAAGCGCGTGGCCGAGGCGATGCAGTTCGTCGCCACGCAGATCGCAACGCCCGAGGACGCGCGGCACACGCACTTCTTCTGGAGCTATGCGCACAATTTCCGGATCGAGGATGCCGGTTTTACCCGGATGCTGACCGACCGGATCGAGGAGGGGTTCCGGGAGGACAAGTTCTTCATCGAGGCCCAGCAGAAGGTCATCGACGAGAGCGGCGACGATGCGATGGCGTTCATCCTTGCCGACAACGGCCTCGCGCTCGGCCGGCGGCTGATCGCGGCGAAGCTGGCGGCCGAGGCCTGATTTTCAGTCCGCCGCCGGTACGTCCTTCAGGTCGCGCATCGCCAGCCAGAAGCACAGTCCGCCAAGGATGTTGATGCTGACCGTCGCAGCCAGCGCGAGGCCGATGTTGTCGCCGCCCAGCCGGTCGGAAATGATCCCGGTGATCAGCGGTCCCAGCGACGCGCCGACCAGGTTGATCATCAACTGGGTCATCGACGCCACCGACCCGCGCATGTTCACGGGCGCGACGGTCATGATCACGGTCTTGGGCGCGGCGTTGTTGGTGCCGAGCATCAGGCCCAGCAGCATGACCAGCGCGGCGGCGATGAACGGGCTCGGGGCCAGCGCGATGCCGAGGCTGATCGGTGCCGTCAGCACCAGCGATATGGCAGGCACGATCCACAGCCGGTTCAGCCTGCCCCTGGCGATCCAGTCCCCGAGGAAGCCGGAGAGGAAGCCCGACGCGAACTTGAGCACGCCTGCCGAGAAGCCGACAAGTGCGCCGGCCTCGGCGAGCGAGAAGCCCTGTTCCCGGATCATGATCGGCGAGATCCAGGTCCACACCGACACGATGTTCATCGCCGCGATGGTCGAGCCGATGCTGGTCAGCAGGATCGGCCGCGAGCGCAGGAACAGCCTCGCGACCTCGCGCATCGGGGCCGGGGCCACTGCCGGGGAATGGTCTGCATGGCGCGGTGGGTCCGGGAACCTGAACCACATCAGCAGCGCGAGCATGATCCCGGGGATACCGGTGAGCAGGAAGACATAACGCCAGCCCCACTGTTCGGCGATCGGCCCGCCCAGCGCGAACACCAGCCCCGTGCCGATCGAGGTGCCCGAGAACACCACGCCCATCGCGCTCGCCCTGGTCTTCAAAGGAAACAGGCTGGAGATCAGCGATTGCATCCCCGGCGAGGTCGCCGATTCCGCCGCGCCGACTCCATCCGCATCAGGAACAGCGGCCAGAACCCGGTGGCGAGCGCACCCAGCGCGGTGATCGAACTCCACGTCGCCAGCATCACGGCAAGCAGCCGGACCCGGTTCACCCGGTCGAGCAGCCAGCCGACCGGCAGGACGCAGACCGAGTAGGCCAGCGCGTGGGCAAGACCGCCGATCATCCCGAGCTGGGTGTCGGAAAATCCGAACTCGTGCTTGATCGGTTCGAGCACCACGGCGATGACATAGCGATCGACCGAGTGCAGGATGTACAGGCCGAGCAGCATCGCAACGGCGGTCCAGCCGGCGCGCCTGCCAGCCATGGCGGCGCTAATCGGAGGCCTCCTCGATCAGCTGGCGGATTGCGGCAAGATCGGGCTTGCCGGTCTGGTTGACCGGCAGCGGCTCGTTAGCAGCATGCCACCGGGTCGGTACCGCGAACGAAGCCAGCCGTCCGCGCGAACTGACTCGCGCAGGTCTTCGGCGGTCGGCGAACCCTCGACCACGACGGCGGCATCGACCTCCTCGCCGAACTCGGCATTGCGCGACCCCGAACACCCTGGCCTCGACCACGCCGGGGTACGCGCCATCAGCGCCGCTTCGACTGCGGCAGGCGCGATGTTCTCGCCGCCGCGGATGATGATTTCCTTGGTGCGCCCGGTGATCCACAGGTAGCCGTCCTCGTCGACCCGGCCGAGGTCGCCGGTGTGCAGCCAGCCCTCCGCGTCGATCGGCGATTCGTCCTGGCCGAAATAGCGCAGCATCTGGGTGGGTGAGCGGACCAGCACTTCGCCGTCGGGCAGGCCGGGCACCGGCACGGTCCGCACCTCGACGAGCGGCATCGGCGCGGCCGGTCGCACCCGGCCTGCTCGCGGTGTCCTTGCCCGAGGCGGTGGTCGCCTGGCCGCCGTTCTCGCTGAGGCCGTAGCCGGTGGCGATCCGCGCCTCGACGCTGGGCAGGCCCGTCGCGGACCCGGGCGATGAAATCTGCCGTGCACCGCCGAGCCGCCAAGCGTGATCGCCGTGAGGCTGCTGAGTCGTCGCGGCGCGGCGAGGTCGGGGTGCTCGAGCACGCGGCTGGCCATCGTCGGCACCGCCGACCAGCGCACGATCCGGTGCCGCTCGATCAGTTCGAGCACTTCGCCGGATCGAACCGGCCCGTGCCGAACACCAGCGTGTTGCCGACGAGGACCCGCGATGCAGCGTATGCAGCCCGCCGATGTGGAACAGCGGCCCGGTGTGCAGGCCGACGTCGCCCGGCCGCCGGATCGGGCTGGTACGGCAGGTTGCGGGTGACGTGCAGGATCATCTGCTGGTTGGCGAGCAGCGAGCGGTGGGCCAGCAGGACCGCCTTGGGCCGGCCCTGGGTACCCGAGGTGAAGATCATCGCTGCCGGATCGTTCTCGTCGCGCCGGGCTGCGTGGCGGTCGAGGGGCGCGTCTTCGGGAGCGGTCTTCGTCGCACTCCCAGGCGCCGAGCGTCGCGACGCCGGACGGAATTCGCGGCGCGGCGCGCTGCGTCGGCAAGCACCAGCGCCGGCTCGATCAGGTCGAGCGCGTCGGCGATCTCGGCGTCGCTCCACCAGGCGTTGGCGAGGACCGGGACCGCGCCGGTCAGCAGGCACGACCAGTAGTTGATCGACCCAGTCCGGCCTGTTCCAGCCGATGATGAACACGTGGTCGCCGGGCTTCACTCCGGCGGCCAGCAGTGTGCGGCCCTTGGCTCGGCGCAGCCGCGCGCAGGCCGGCGAAGGTGACCTCGCGCTCGCCCTGGACGATGCAGGCGCGGTCGGGCCAGCAATCCGCAAAGGCCATCAGCTCGTCGAGGCGTCGCGGACGGCTCGCATAGATCGCGATAGTCGATCCCGCCGATCCGCTCGGCGGCGATCTCCTTGTCCCACCAGGCTGCCTCGCTGGTCACGACAGCATCTCGCCCTCAGCGCTTTCGGCAGGGCGATGACGGCGGTGCCCGGCATGCAGTTGTCGCCGCGCTGGTTGTTTGCCCAGGTGGTCAGCCGGACGACGTGATCGCCGTCGGCATCGATCTCCTTGGCCTCGACCTTGCCGCCGAGCCGAACGACGTCGGAGAGGTAGACGTGGCTGCGGTACTGCGAGTGTCGCGGACTTGATCATGCCGGCGTCGCCCATCCAGTCGGTCAGCGAGTGGATCTGCCAGCAGGTGCGCTGGATGCCGACGTCGTAGGCCACCTGCGCGCCCTGCAGGCTGGCGGCGTAGTCGTTGTAGTGCACCGAATAGACCGGCTCGAGCGCGTTGGTATTGCGGGTCGCGGAACGCCCACTTCGGGTGCTTGTGGTAGCGCTTGAGCGACACCCGGTGGGCGGCAACCCGCGGGATCGGCGCAGCTCCGGCGGCGACGAAAGCGATCTCGTCGGTCAGCCCGATCGGGCCCTTGGTCAGTGATGCCGAGCTCGTCGCCGACCTCGACGTCGTCCCAGTATCGCGGTGTCGCACCGCGCGGCGTTCTCGGCGAGGATGTCCTCCTCGATCGCCGCGATCTCGTCTTCGGTCCACGGATGGGGAAGCTGGATCTTGCGCGCCTCGCGCCGCGCCTGCATCTCGGTGCGTTCGAACCGCATCCGCGAGCAGATGAATTTCGCGACCAGTTCGTCGTTCTGGTTGGTGTATTCCTGGCGGAGATAGTCCTTGATCCGCCGACCGGCGAAATTGCTGTCGGTCGGCCCGTCGAACCCGTCGAAGAACACCCGGCAGGTGATCTTGTCGCCCACGCGGATCGGCTGGTCGAAATCGAGCAGGGTCTCGGCGTGGAAGCCGCCGAGGCCCGGCCAGCCGAACTGGACCGAGCCGAGGCAGGCGAAGATGAAGCTGGGCGGCGCGATCAGCCCGCCGTGGCACGACTGTTCCGCATAGGCCGCGGTCGGTCCACAGCGGATTGTCGTCGCCGATGCCCTCGCAGAACCGCAGGATCGCCAGGCAGGTGGCGTACTCGTTGTTGACGCAGCCGTCGGTGCGCAGCTCGGTGCCGATCAGCCCGCGCATCTCGGTCGAGCATCTCGTCGGTGAACTTGCCGGTGGCGAGTTCCTTGGTGATTTGGCCGCCCTCGGACATAAAGCCTCCTGGTTGTTCGCATATAAGTACAATAAAACGTATATTCGATAGACTGTTCTCTCTATGCCCGGTCCCGGATTTGTCAACCTTCAGGGCGTTGTGCTCTCCGAGCAGTGCTCCGGCCACATCAGGCGGACCAGCAAGTCGGTACCGGCGATGCCGTCGACCATGCAGTGATGAACCTTGCAGATCAGTGCCCATCGAGAGTCGGCCAGTCCCTCGATCATCCACACTTCCCACAACGGCCGACGGCGATCGAGTTCCTGCGACATCACGCGGCCCACCAGGTCGTCGAGCTCCGACCTGCCGCCCGGAGGCGGTACGGCGGTGTGGATCATGTGGTCGGCGAGGTCGAAGTTCGGATCGTCGACCCAGGCGGGGTGGCCCAGTCCGCCGGGGACGAATCGAACCTTCTGTCTGTATCGCGGAACCCCGACGAGCTTGCTGTTGATCAGGTCGCTCAACTCCTCGAACGACGGCGCCGGCCCCTCGAAAACAGCACACGATCCGATGTGCATATGGCTGACGCCGTCCTCGATGTGGAGGAACAGCGCGTCGAGCGGACTCATCGTGTCGATCAAGCTCGTCTCCCTACCTCGAGGACCTCGTCGAAGCCGTGGCGCAAACAGACAGTCAACGTCTCGGGGTCGGGAACGGCCGCGGTGTCGACATTGAGACCGATACAGCACCGATCCCCATGCGACAGCAGGGCGATACTGAACGCAGCCCCCGACGGAGGGGCGAATGCGAACTGTCGCACGACTTCAGCGCCGGCGAGAAAGACCCGGTCTTGCAGACCGGGCACGTTGGTCGCCACGAAGTCGACGGCCTTCAGCATCGAACCGAGAATCGAGGTAGTGGCCTGAACCGGAAGAACGTTCAGCCCGACGGCGATCGCGCCGGTCAGCGGGAGCGCTGGCTCACGTCTCCACGCTCGGGTCAGTTCGCCCATCTCGCGGATCCGAGCCCGCGGATCGACGGTGGCAATCGACAGCGCAAACCGCGCTGGAACGAACCGGTTTCCCCCCGGCGGGTCGTCGGGACGCCGCAGACTGATTGGCATCGTGACCCGCAGGGCGCTCGCGGCCGACTTGTGACGCTCGTGGTACAGGCGCATGCCACCGGCGACGCCGGCGAGAAAGGCGTCGTTCACGGTGCTTCCGGCGGAATGGGCGGCAGCGCTCACTGCGGCGAAGGGGAAGTCGAAGGAGTCGAGCCGCCGTGACGTACCCCGACCGGTCATGATCGGTGAGAGGGGTCGGCTCATCGGGGCGAGCAACCTGGCAATCGAGCGCACTTCGCGCACCGTTGAACCGAGCATGCCGAGCGGATCGATGATCGATCGGCCAGCCAAACCGGGGATCGCCCGGGCACCCCGGGCCGAAACGCCGATGGCCGACCGGAGTTGGGTGATGAGCGAGTCGAGCGCTGATACCGAGATGACCCCAGCCGGGGTGCCATTCGGATCGGCCGCACCCCTTCGTCGTGGCGGATTTCGCTTGGAGTCGAGCAAAAACGCCGCGAGTTGGACCGCTCCAACGCCGTCAGTGAACGAGTGATGCACCTTCTGGATAAACGCCGTGCAACCCCCGGCGAGGCCCTCGACCAGGGTGAATTCCCAAAGCGGCCGGTCCCTGTCGAAGGCTCCCATAGCGATCGGACCGGCGATGTCAAGGACGGCTCGAAGGTCGGCCGGGGCAGGTGCGACCACTCGGCGCAGGTGGTAGTCGATGTCAAAGCACTCATCGACTTGCCAGCATGGGTGCCCGCCGTGCAAGACCGAGGTCACCACGCGTTGACGCAGGCCCGGCACGAGAATGCAGGCTTCGACCATCCGCGTCCTGAGCCGATCCCAGTCGGGGGCGCTATCCAGCAGCGACACGGCGACGATCGTGCTGCGCAGGCAGCGATCCTTCTCGATACTCCACAACAACTCGTCTGCGGCGCCGAGTCGCGATGTTCGACCGACGGACCGCTTGCCGGTCTTGGTTCCTTCGGCCGCTCTCATACCCGAATCGTGAGCCACTGCGGGCGGCCCCGATAGAGGCTTTCGTCCAATCCATAGGCGGCCGCTGGTGGTCGTCGGGCCGATTCGAGCCGTCGCCGAAGCGGGATCAGGCGACGGCGACGAGTTCGTCGCACACCGCGGTGACGCCTGCCCCGTGGCTCACGGCGCCAAGGATCGCCTGACGTTCGGCTTCGGACTGGACGGGACCGGACAAGGTCACCCGTCCGTCGTCGACGACCACATCGATGCGGTTGGCCCGATGCACCGCCCGGCGGACGACCGCCTGCTCGATGAGATTACGAACCTCATCAGGCCCCAGCCCGCCGGGTTCGATCATGATGTGATTGGTCACCCCGCGCACCCCGGTGATGTGACTGATCGCCCGTTCGGCTTCTTCGCTCTGACGAACCGTGGGGGTGCCACCGGCCAGAGCCACCCACCCGTCGACCACGCTGACCTGGATGTTCTCCTCCGGGACCAGCGCATCCCAGGCGAGCACGTGCCGCAGCACATTCTCCATCTCCTCATCCGCATGGGCAGAGTCGGCCGGAACCTTCACGTCGATCCGGTTCGCCACATCACGAACCCCGACAACTGCCAATACCGCCTGCTGAGCGGCCAGCTTGGTCGCAAGATTGGAAACGGTGCCCACCAGGGTCACGACGCCGTAGTCCACTTCCACGTCCACGTTCGTCTGGTCGACAAGCGCGTCCCAGGCAAGTTCTTCGAGTACCGAACGTCGCAGGAGTTCGTCGGATGTGGGTTCCATGATGGGTCTACCTTTCGTCGGCCGTGACTTCGCCAGAGCCTGGCGGGGTGGCGGTGAGGGTGATCAAGCCGTAGTGGCCGTCGTGGCGGTGATACGCGACGTTGCCCCGATCGGTCGCCGGATTGGCAAAGAAAACGAATCGTTCGCCGGTCGCGTCCAGCCGATCTATCGCTTCGTCAACCGTCAGGCGCAGGACGGCAACATCGGAGATCTCCAACGTCACCGAAGTGTCGGTATCCACCGCAGGATCCACCCCAACAGGTCGCAGGCGAGTCAACCGGTAGCCATCATCCGGGCCGCGTTCGATCAGGGAATCCTCGCCGGAAATCAGGTCGCGGAAGAGATAGAAGTCGTAGTCGAGTTGCTCGAGGTCGAATGCGGCCTCCTCGGGTGTCGAGTCGGCCGGCGCGAACGACTTGTGACGGACCAACTGCCGCTCGGCGACCGGTCGATCGAAATACTCTCGCCGACGGCTGGCGACATCACCGCGTCGCCTCTCGCCGGGCTCCGAAACGGCAGCGGCGCGTCGGCGCAGCCACAGCCGCCGTTGCGCTCGATGCTCGAACTTGTGGCGCAGGCGCTCGTGAACCAGGGCGATCGCGTCGCGGATGGACGACGAGGTGGCCTCGGCCCGGACCATGTCTCCGTCGATATCGAGCGTCACCTGGACGGTGGCCGGGCGCTCGCAGCCCGGGTGAGGTGAGATAGCCAGCGCTACCTTGGCAAAGAGCACCTTGTCGTCGATCTGCTCGACGACGGCCGCGACCCGCTCAATCGCGAACTCCCAGTCGCTCGCAGCGACATCGCCCCGAGTGACCACTATCGCCTCCACAGCGCTCGTCGACGCCGGCAGCCGGACAGTCCGGTGCTGGGGCCCCGCCAGCACGTCTCGCGCAGCACGGTCGAGACTCTCGGCACCGCGGACTTCGACACTTCGATGAGCCATACACACCACCTCCTCTGTGCAGAATGGACCGCCGCCAACGGCCCGCCTAGAGGCCAAGGTCCCGAACTCGTTCAACCCGCGACGCCTCGACCCGACGTTCGTTAGCGACCCGGGGACGCTGAATCAGACGACGACCCGGTCGGTGAGATCCCCCTCTCGCCGACATCGAACAGCAACTGAAGCCAGCGGTACACGACTGTGGCCAACCTCGTGCTGTCAACGGTTGGCGGCGAAAGGGCGCGGGACTTCGGCGATCGCAATGGGACCTTGTGCTCTGGCCCGATGATGCTGGGGACCGCAACGGTATGGGCATGGAGCACGCCACCCCGGTGAAGCCGGCAAGTCCCGGACTCGACCCGTTCCGATTCACCGACGAACTCGGCCCGGCCAAGATCGTCCACATCACCGAGCAAGCCAGCGGCCTGCGGGCGACGCTTGTGATCGACAATGTCGCGCTGGGCGCCGCGGTCGGCGGAGTGCGGATGGCCCCCGACGTGACCACCGAGGAGTGCTTTCGCTTGGCGCGGGCGATGACGCTCAAGAATGCGGCTGCCGGTCTGCCCCACGGAGGTGCCAAGTCGGTGATCGCCGCCGATCCGCAGATGTCGGCTGCCGACAAGGAACGCCTGATCCGGGCGTTCGCCCACGCGATCGGCGAACTGCAGGAGTACATACCCGGGCCCGACATGGGCACCGATGAGACCTGCATGGCGTGGATCCGCGACGAGATCGGCAGAGCGATCGGTCTACCGGCCGCTCTCGGGGGGATCCCACTCGACGAAGTCGGCGCGACCGGCTTCGGGCTCGCCGCGGCGATCGACGTCGCCGCCGACCGGATCGGTCTACCGCTCGCCGGCGCCAGGGTCGTTGTCCAGGGATTCGGAGCCGTCGGTCGTCACGTCGCCCGATTTCTCCGCCAACGAGGTTGCGTCCTGGTGGCTGCGGCCGATTCGGCGGGCGCGATCATCGACCCCGCCGGACTCGACATCGACGGCTTGACCGCAACGACCGTTCGAGGCTCAGTTGCCGAGCACCCAAGCGGCACCCGAGCTCCACGTGATGCGGTCATCGACGTTCCCTGCGAGATCTGGATACCGGCCGCTCGGCCCAATGTGCTCGACATCGACAACGTCGACCGACTGCACACGCGAATCGTCGGCCAGGGAGCGAACATCGCCGTAACACCCGAGGCCGAGCTCCGTTTACACCAACGCGGGATCCTTTCCCTACCCGACTTCATTGTCAATGCCGGCGGGGTCATCTGTGGTGCGGTCGAGTATGCGGGCGGCACCGAGGCCGACGCATTCCGGGCCATCGATCAGCGCATCCGAGCGAACACCTCCGCGATGCTCGATCTGATGGCATCCCCCGGCACCCTCCCGCGACAAGCGGCGACCGAGATGGCAATGACCCGCTTACGTATCGCGACGAGCACCCACCGATTCCGGTGATCGTCCTCCAACGGGTCCTGAGCTCGCCCCGGGTGTCTGCCCGCCTCATCGAAGCGGATGACGCGCCCAACAGAAAGGAAACCAGCGGTGACCACACATCAAACACATGAGTTTCACGACACCAAGCTGGATGTCAAGATCGTCCTCAGCGGCCTATGGATCTCCATGCTCTTCGCGTTCGCGTACGTCGACATCTTCGGGTTCTTTCGGGCTGACATGATCGAGGGGGCTCTCGTCGGCAAGGTTCCCGGCCCCGAGTTTGAGATCAACCAGACCTTTCTTGCCCTCACCACGCTCTACATCCTGATTCCAAGCCTGATGGTCGTCGTCTCGCTCGTCGCCCCCGCCAGGACCAACAGGACCGCCAACGTCGTCGTCAGCCTGATCTACGCATCATCCGTGATCGTGGCGATCGTCGGCGAAACATGGGTCTATTACATCGGAGGGAGTGTCGTCGAAGTGCTGCTCCTTCTGACCATCGCCCGGGTCGCCTGGACCTGGCCACGACGTCCGGGCCCCGGCAATGGATGAGCGTCAGCGCAAGTCAGTGAACGGCGGGGGTGAAGGCGAGCCGGCGCGCCGCTCAATGGAGACCGCCGTCGTCGTCCTGGAACCGCGGAAGTGATGGGGGCACTCGACGACACTTCCACCGGACTTACCACGGCTCAGGCCGTCGCTCGGCTGCACCAGGATGGCCCGAACGTGCTGCCGCGCGCCCGACACCGCGGCAGATTCCGGCAGTTGTTCGGCCAGCTCACGCACTTCTTCGCCGTCATGTTGTGGGTGGCCGGACTCCTTGCCGTCGTGGCGGGCATGCCTCAGCTCGGCGTGGCGATCTTCATCGTGATTGTCGTCAACGGCGTCTTTGCGTGGGCGCAAGAGGCGAGGGCTGAACGGGCGGCGGAACGGCTTCAAGATCTGGTGCCGCGACGAGCGACGGTCCGCCGAGACGATCGATTGCAGACCGTCGATGCGTGTGACCTGGTCGTCGGCGATGTCGTCCGGTTGGCAGCGGGCGACCGCGTCGCCGCCGACATGACCGTGACATCGTCGACCGGTCTGCTCGTCGATTCGTCGACGCTCACCGGTGAGAGCACCCCCGAGGAAGTCGCTGAGGGCGACCTCGCCGCCACCGGGAGCCTGATCGTCGGCGGGGAGGGTTGGGGCACCATCGTGCAGACGGGGATCAACACGCGGTTCGCCCGAATCGCTGAGCTGACCACGTCGAGCACTCGACCCCGGACCCCGTTGGCCAAGGAGTTGGACCGGGTCGTACGACGCATCGCGATGATCGCGCTCGTCGTCGGCGCCGTGTTTTTCGGGGCGGCGGTCGGCTTCGGCGAGGGGACGTCCGACGGATTCCTGTTCGCCATCGGCGTCACCGTTGCCTTGGTGCCCGAGGGCCTCTTGCCGACAATCACCCTTGCGCTGGCGGTCGGTGCCCAGCGAATGGCGAAGCGGCACGCCCTGGTGCGCAGACTCGACGCGGTCGAAACCCTCGGTTCGACGACCTTCATCTGCACCGACAAGACCGGCACATTGACCATGAACCAGATGACGGTCGCCGAGGTGTGGACGCCGACCGGGACGGCCCGGATCACCGGCGTCGGGTACGCCCCGGAAGCCGCAGTGTCATACAGCTTCGGCTCGCGGGAGGGGGTCGAGACGCTGGCTCGAAACGCCCGCACCTGCTCCGATGGTCGGATCACCCATACCGACACCGGATGGACGCCATTCGGTGATCCGATGGAAGCGGCAATCGACGCCTTGGCCCATCGCTGCGCAGCCGCCGACGATGAGGAGGTCATCGGCCGCGCCCCGTTCGACTCGTCGCGCCGGCGAATGTCGGTCGTCGTCCAACGCGGGCACGACCACGTCCTCATCGTCAAGGGGGCACCCGAGTCGATGCTGCCCATCTCCTCGTCCGATGACCAACCCGACACGTCCCCGGTCAGCCTCGCGACACAACGGCTCGCCGAACGTGGACTGCGGGTACTCGTCGTTGGGGCCCGGACACTGACCGCCGACGAGTGGTCGCCATCCGTTGCCAACCTCGACAGCAGCATCGTTGAGCTGGAGCACGGTGTCGACGTCACCGGCCTCCTCGGACTGCACGATCCACCCCGGCCCTCAGTCACCGCGGCGATCAGTCGTTGTCGGCAGCTCGGGGTGGGCGTCGTGATGCTGACGGGCGACCACCCCGCCACCGCGGCCGCGATCGCCCGAGAGATCGGTCTGTCGCTCGATGGCGTCACCGTCATCCGCGGCAGCGATCTCCCCGATGATGTCGATCGTCTCGCCGACCTGGTCACTCACGACGGGGCCGTGATCAGCCGACTCGACCCCGAGCAGAAACTGCGTGTCGCTCGCGCCCTGCAGCAACGCGGCCACGTGGTCGCCATGACGGGCGACGGCGTCAACGACGGGCCCGCGCTGCAAGCCGCCGACGTTGGCGTGGCGATGGGCGAATCGGGCACCGACGTTGCCCGCGGTGCCGCCGACCTGGTCCTCCTCGACGACGATTTCGCCACGATCGTCGCCGCGATCGAGGAGGGACGGGCAACATACGCCAACGTCCGCCGATTCCTCACCTATCACCTCACCGACAACGTCGCCGAACTGACACCCTTCGTCGTCTGGGCGTTGTCGGGCGGTCGCATCCCGCTCGCCCTCGGCGTGCTACAAATTCTGTGCCTCGACATTGGGACCGATCTTCTCCCCGCCCTCGGGCTCGGCGTCGAGGCAGCCCACGGTGCAAAGCCACCGCCGGTGGGCTCCCGCCTATTCGATCGGTTGGTCCTCAGGCGAGCGTTCGGTCTGCTGGGACCGACGGAGGCTGTGATCGAGATGACCGCGTTCTTCGCGTCGTTCCTCGCGGTCGGATGGCGGCCGGGCGATCCGTTCCCTACCGGTTCGACGTTGGCCGCCGCTTCGGGCGCGGCGTTCATGGCCGTCGTCGTCTGCCAGATGGCCAACGCCTTCGCCTGTCGAAGCGTCTCGCGTCCGCCATGGCAGCTCGGCTGGTTCACCAATCGGGCCATCGTCGCGGCCGTGTGCTTTGAACTTGGCGCACTGGCTGCGTTCCTCGGATTCGGTCCACTCGCCCGACTGCTGGAACACTCCTGGCCTCCACTGGCCGGGAGCCTGGTTGCGATCGCCGGGTTCCCGGCGATCCTTGCGGTCGACGCGATCGACAAGCACCGGCGACACCGCCGCGACGCGCTCACGTGAGGATCCCCGATGGCCGGGACTATCGGCCCTCCCGAAATCCGGCGATTGGCCGCACGATCAGGAGATGAAGCCGACCTTGCCTCGTTTCGATCAGCAGCCGATCTAGATCGCATCCCTCGCCGAGGCATGCGCGATCGCCACCCGGCAACTGCTGCGATCGTCAGGCCGCCAGCAGAGCATCAAGGAGATCTCGGTCTTCCACGGTCGCCGCGCGGACGCGGCCGGGTCCACGTCGATCACCTCGATGACTTTGGGGCCGGGACGACCACCACCGGTCCGCGGGCGTGATTGACCGCCGAGGCGCTCGTCGAACCAAGGAGGGCCGAACGTATGGCACCGCGCCCTCGCCCGCCGACCACCAGTAGATCCTGTTCGCCGGCTTCTTGTGCGAGCTCGCCGGCCGGGGACCCGCACCGGAGTTTGGCGTGGATATGAGCTGGTCGCTCCGCCGATCCGTCGATCTCCCGGGCGACTCGCGCCAACATCTCGGCCGCATCGAGTTCCATGAGCTCTGCGGGCTCGACAGTTCCGGTGCGGGGTCCGACGTAGGGGTAGTCCCAGACGTGAACCAGCGTGAGATCGACATTCCGTCGGCGGGCCTCGTCGCACGCCCACCGAACCGCCGCGCATGATTCGGGTGAACCGTCTGTCCCGACGACGACACGCTGGAGTTCTGCCGGCAACACGGCGGTCGGTTGGTCGCTGGTCGGGATCAGTGCGACGGGACATGGGGCGTGGTGGAGGACGCCGTGGGCGACCGAGCCGAGGAACAACGCGCCCACGGTGCCTACGCCACGGGAGCCGACCACGACAAGGTCGGAGTCTTGCGCGGACTCGGTGATCGCCCTGACCGCTCCGACGTCGACGACTCGAGTCTCGATTTCCAGCTGGGGATAGAGCTTTTGTACCGGCAGTACCTGGGCTTCTGTCAACTGCTTGTGATGGTTTCGGATGGCGGCGAGCTCGTCGGCGGACGGACTCATCGCTCCCCCGAGGCCGCCGCCGTACACCGGGTAGGTGAACGCGTGAACCACACGGAGTTGAGCGTGTCGCCTAGCCGCCTCGTTCGCCGCCCAGGCGAGCGTCTGAGCGCTTGACTCCGAACCATCGATGCCAACAGTGACTACGTGAAGATCTGTCATACGCCCAGCGTGCGCCGGTCTGTTACCCACGACCAGGGCCGAAATGTGCCCGCCACAAAGGCCATTCGCCCTCAATCGACCCACGTTCGGGTCTTGATCAGTGTCGCCAAGTCGCACCGATCAAATCATTGCGGGTTGGGCGCGGTCTGCATCGAATCTGCGGGCCCGCAGAGCCCGGTGTCCAAGGGTTTCGGGACCTTTTCCTCTCGATGGAAGTCGGCCGCGTCTGCGACAAAAGGTCCATGAGCGCATTGGTGATCTACGAATCGATGTTCGGCAACACCCGACTGGTGGCCGAAGCCATCGCCCGCGGCATTGATGGGTCGGGTGGTTGTGCGGCCCGAACACCCGATGCCGTGAGCGCCACGGAACTCGCCGGAGCCGAACTGTTCGTCGTCGGAACGCCGACACACGCCTGGAGAATGGCGCGTCGCCAGACCCGACGCAATGCCATGCGCCAGGCGGCCAGACGCGCCCAGGAGCTCGAGCCAGGCGCCATGGAACCGGGTGTTCGAGAGTGGCTTGACCAGCTTGCACCTCAGCCCGGCAAGTTTGCCGCAGCGTTCGACACTCGGATGAACCTGTCGAAACTCGTGACCGGTTCGGCATCACGATCGATCAACCGAGCGTTGCGGAGTCGCGGATTTCGGATCATCGACGAGCCGCAGAGCTTCACAGTGATCGGTGGCGAGGGCCCGGTGACCGCTGGCGATCTCACCAGGGCGTACGAATGGGGACAGACACTGAGCGCACTGGCGACGAGGGCTGCGAGCCTGTCGACCGCCCCGTCAATGCCAGGGCCGATACATTGAAGCCGACCAGGATTCTGCTGCTGATCTTCGGAAGGGACCGGAACCCAGACTTTGACTTGGGACGTCCTTCCCACCCCGGGAATGCTCTGCGCACCGAGTCAGGCACCGGACCGGCTTCTCATGAGCGACCGAGGTTCGATTCCGCCACAATCCCCCGAACAAATCGGTACATCGGCGTCTGATTCAGGCCCTGCGGCTCTGGGGCGAGGCAACGGCGGGGGACCATGGTGGGAGCCATGGAACGGCGCCACGAACACATCACACTTCTGGACCGCGACTCGACTGATCTTCGCATTCGGACGCTCGATCTGATCGCCGATGGTGTGATCGTCGTTGACCGCGGCGTGATTGTGTATGCGAACCGTCCCGCCGAGGAACTCTTCGACTACCCACCCGGCGAACTCGTCGGGCGGGAAATCGAGCAGCTCGTTCCAACTTCGATGCGGGCCGACCATCGTCGGACCCGGCAAACGTTCGACCACCAACCGCGGGATCGGCAGATGGGTCGCACCGATCTCGATATCGAAGGACAACGAGCCGACGGCACCCGGTTCCCGATCGACGTGAAGTTGGCACCGATTCCAGGGACAACCGCGGTCACGGCGACGGTCCGCGACATGACCCACGAACGACACGTTGTCGTCGACCGCGCCATCGACCGACTCGACCTCGCCACCGCCCGGAATCGGATCGATCGTCTCGTCGCCTCCCACGACCTCGTCGTCCAACAGTTGTTCGCGCTCGCGGCCCACTTCCGGGCGATCGCCCAGCGCTCATCAGCCAAGGCCGGTCCGGAGTTCGATGAGGTGTCACGCACCCTAAATGACCTCGCCGCGGTCATTCGCGTCAATGCTCTCGACGACGGAATCCTGGGAGCGGTGCGGTGAACCGATGTGAACCACGTCTCGAACATCTCATCGGCTCCGCGGCGGAGCCCCGCGACTGATCCCCCGATCTTCGTTCCACCAGGAATCGCCCGCTGGCGGCCACGTGCTCACGGAACGCGGTCTTCAGTCGTTCGCATGACGCCGTGGTCGGCGGCGAAGGTCGTCGTTCCGTACCGTATGTGCCGCTCGCATCGGGCAAGGTGCAGCGGGTCGCGAGCCGAGCGGTGCGCGTTATGGGGCGCTGGGGAAAGGGCCGCGCCGCGCGCTGCAGGGTCGCTACATACCCGCCCGACTCTGACCTGTTTTCGGTCGGCCGTCGCCGAGGCGCTCGGGTTCTGTTCGAGGTAAACATTGATGCTTGGCAGCTATTGTCGATCACCCACCCTTTGACGTTCATGGGACGAGCGGTTCCGTCGTCCCGGCAAGCAGGCGGTGGGTGGACCTGAACAGGAGAAATCACGCGGTGGACAATTAGTTGATCACCACGTGTCAGACCGGACGGGCTAAGGGATGCCGGCTGGGTAGTAGGCGTTGATGTCGGCAATGAGGTGGACTGTTGCCTCGGTGAAGAGGCAGACCTTGCCACCCGTCCCGATCTTTGCGATGACGGTGTTCGGGATGGTGGCACCGGCGGTGTAGTTGAGATTGGATGCGTTCGGTATCGGTGAACCGCACGGCCAGACCGTCACGTATCCGGGATCTCGCGCAGCGGTGACTGTCACGTTGAGCACCACCGCCGCAGCGTCTGCGGGTACGCCATGGCGACCAGTGACGTCCAGCTCGGTGACGGATCCAGCCGGGCGTGCTCCGATGGCTTCGAACTTGTGGTCGACGGTCGCCGACGCGGGCTGACGGGTGTCGAGCAATCTGCCAGGAACCAACGGAACAAACGGGGCGCCGGCTGGGTAGTAGGCGTTGATGTCGGCAATGAGGTGGACTGTTGCCTCGGTGAAGAGGCAGACCTTGCCACCCGTCCCGATCTTTGCGATGACGGTGTTCGGGATGGTGGCACCGGCGGTGTAGTTGAGATTGGATGCGTTCGGTATTGGTGAACCGCACGGCCAGACCGTCACGTATCCGGGATCTCGCGCAGCGGTGACTGTCACGTTGAGCACCACCGCCGCAGCGTCTGCGGGTACGCCATGGCGACCAGTGACGTCCAGCTCGGTGACGGATCCAGCCGGGCGTGCTCCGATGGCTTCGAACTTGTGGTCGACGGTCGCCGACGCGGGCTGACGGGTGTCGAGCAATCTGCCAGGAACCAACGGAACAAACGGGGCGCCGGCTGGGTAGTAGGCGTTCATGTCGGCAATGAGGTGGACTGTTGCCTCGGTGAAGAGGCAGACCTTGCCACCCGTCCCGATCTTTGCGATGACGGTGTTCGGGATGGTGGCACCGGCGGTGTAGTTGAGATTGGATGCGTTCGGTATTGGTGAACCGCACGGCCAGACCGTCACGTATCCGGGATCTCGCGCAGCGGTGACTGTCACGTTGAGCACCACCGCCGTCAGCGTCTGCGGGTACGCCGTGGCGACCTGTGACGTCCAGCTCGGTGACGGATCCAGCCGGGCGTGCTCCGATGGCTTCGAACTTGTGGTCGACGGTCGGCGACGCGGGCTGACGGGTGTCGAGCAATCTGCCAGGAACCAACGGAACAAACGGGGCGCCGGAAACTGTCGGACCCAGGATCAACGAATCCAAGGGTTTCGCGCCCGCCTGCGCGTCACACGCGTCGCCGGTGCCGTCATCGTCCGCGTCAACCTGCGAGAGGTTCGGCGCAGTCGCGCAGTTGTCGTCGCTGTTTCGGACAGCGTCGCCGTCGCGATCGGCCATCGGCCCATCTGTCGGATCAACATCACAGCTATCCAGTAGGCCATCGCCGTCTGCATCCGGCAGCTCCGCCGAAAACGCACATCCAGGAGGTGACGTGACCCCGAACAGCGACGTCGCGATCGGTTCGCCAGTCACCGAACTGAGCACCTGCGCTTGATGAACGGCCGGAGTGAGATGAGCTGGGAGCCGAAGGACCGCCGAACCTTCGCCCGACGAATCAGTCCTCATCATGCCAACCCAGTAGGGCAGCGAACGTACGACAACCGGATACGACGTGTTCGGAGCACCCTGGTGGAGCGTCACTGCAATCGAACCACCCGGGTCGACGACGATCGATTGATGACCGGCGAAATCAATCGCCGGAATAGTCCAAGTCAACGCTTGGCGCGAAACCGGGTTCGGGTTGGGACTTTCGCCCAGCGTGCTGTCGTTCGCTTGGCGAAATCGGTCGCTCCACGCTGCGTAACCCTGCGCCGTCGGATGGAAAGACTCGGCACCAATGATCCCGGAGATCTCAACACCGCGGGTGACACCGTGAGCCCATGGATCGACGCCACAGATCTCGTGGCCCGCAAACATGTTCTCGGCAGCGAGGTAGTGAACTCCAGCAGCTCGTGCCGCCGCCTCGATCTCGGTGTTGAGGTATGGAACGAAGTCATTCGAGATCCATGACCGCTCCGGAGCGCTGATTCGGGCGCCCCCGGCGACGTTCACCCAGGTATGTCCAGCCAACGTGAGCGCAAGCTGAGCTTTCGCCGTGACCCCGAGGCTGCCACAGTCGTGAGGAATTGGAAGGAGCGGATTGGGGTAGCTGACCGTGTAGATCTCTGCTGCCACGCCAGCCAGCGGTGACGTGAGTTCGCGGAGATCCCGAAGCGTGCGCTCAACCTGCCTCGCGGCACGTGCGGCTCCGAACAGCCATGAGGTCCTCATTGCCTCGCCGTCGATGCAGTTTCCGATAAGACAGACCTTGACAAGATCTGCGAATCGGGCGTCGTTGCCGCCGACGGAAACGAGCACGATATCGACCGGCCCGCCTTCTTGAAATCGTTTGAGTTGGTCGAATTGGGCGGGCTGATCAACGTTCGCATCGGCCGGGTCGGCGGCAACATCGACGTTCGGCTTGGAGAAGTCGAGCGTGACAGCGCCGGAGCAGGCTGCGAAGAGGACTGCGTCCCGTCCGGGGTGGAGTCGTGGATCATCCGCAGATCGCAGGTCTCGCAGGGTCGGTGTGTCGGTGTTGACCACCTCGGCGATAGGGGCATCCGCCACCGGAAGCGAGCGGACCGCCCACGAACTCAACGACCGGTGGCATCGGTTTCTAGGTGAAGCGGTATTCGTTCTCTGGATGTACTCATCGGGCGTGCCATCGGGATGCGAACCTTCACCTGCGATGTACGAGTCACCCAGAACAGCCACTCGGACATCCCCGTCGCAGTTCGTGTCGCCATGTCGTCGTTCCTGTCCAACAGCGGGGGTCCCAGCAGGGCAGAGGCGGTGCTGGGACCCGTACGACCACTGCCGCAGACCGCCGCTACAAAAGATGCCGCAACGCTCGTACCCAACGACGCGATCACCATCATCTGAAATCCAAACCGCCTCGCTCATCCCCGGAACAGCGCGCTCCTCACCGGTGACGACATCCACTACTGAAGTGGCGCTCCCATACTCGCACTGAACCCACCGCCCGCTGGCTGACATCGCGGCGTGTCCGACCTGGCTGCAAGCGGCCGTCAGTGTTCAGGTTGCGATAAACGTTCGTCGTGACGCTATAGGCGAACACTGAGAGTGGCGGTTGATCGCCAGGCGTCGAAGCAAGTAGCGCCATCACATCCCCGGACTTGGACAGCGACCCACCGTTGTGATCCGAGCCACCGCTTGATCCGTGGAGGTTCGCAGTAGTCGACGCGGTAGACATCTCAAATCCCGGTGCGGCGAGCCTGACGACAGCGTTCGATTCCCGATTCCAGAGAAAACCGGCGAAGATACCGCACTCCGGGTCTGGCCAACGTGCGTCCCGGCAGCGGACTACCTCTCCGTCAGGGCTGACGCCGCAAAGCCAGTAATAGGAGCCCAAAGCACGGTCGTCTACTACCGGAGCTGGTCTCGTGTCACAACCGGTCAAGAGGAGCTTGGTGCCATCGTCGGAGACGTCTTCCAGATCGAAGAATGCCCCGGAAACATTCGGGATTGTCACCTCATCAATCGACTGTGTCATTGTGTCGTACTCGTAGACTTTGAGGTGGCCAAGGTCGCCCAGTCGGGCCGTTATGAATGCTCGCCCCGCACCTGAGGCGAGGACCATTCGTACTGGCTGAGACCCAACGGGGAGCGGCAGTATGGCCGGGATGGCCTGGCCCACTCGCCAGTAGTAGACGTTCCGCTGGAAATCTTTAATAAGCAACTCACCATCATCGGAGACCGGTGTCGTCGCGTAAATCTTCAGATTGTTCGGCATCGGCACTGCCGAATCGACCCCGGTTGCAAGGTCACGGACAACGCGGAGATATTGTGCAGGCTCGCCTATGGCGTACCGCCGTCCCTCTGACACCCCATAGAACGGAGCGGGTAGGTAAGGCTGAGCGGGGTCGAACGCGACTGCAACCGCGGCTGCCTCGTTCACCGGTACGGTCAGTGCCGAGGATGCCAGCGCAGCGGAGCCGAAGAGTCCCACAAGGAGCAGGCCTCGGAGTGCTCTGTTCAGTGTCATGATGAGCCGCCGTTCAGACTTCAGATCGCGCTGGCCGTGCCCACCCCAACGAAACAAAGAACCACATGATCGCCAAAGCCGCCGCACACTGTCCACCTTCCCCGCCCCGGGGGGCACCGTTCGAAAATCTAACACCCATGGGTTGCCACCCCGCCGTCGCTGCGAACGGCGCGGACTCCCGCGACAACACCCCGCACAGTTTGTTCATTACCGTGATCCGCTGAGCCGCCCGACTCCCGGAGATATGTGGGTGATCGGCACCCGGTAACGCGTGTCGTCGAACCCGCACACTGCCCAATATATGGGTGATCGCACCCTCTGTGTCTTAACCCGCACACTGGCAGCCACGATGCGGCTGCTAACGGGGATGGATCGAATTCACCTCGACCTGATCCGAGCGGTGGCAAGCCGTTCGATCGCGTGTCTCACCACGCAACGTGATGGCGTTCCCTGTGGTGCTGGTGGCCGCCAGTGGGCAGATCCTGGTGTCCGCTCACAACTGGGGGCCGATGCGCCGCGCCCGGCGTTGAGCCCGGCTCGGCCCGAGGCGTGGCTCCTGGCCGCCGCCATCGGCCTACTCACGATCGCCGTTCTCGATCTCGGACGGATGCTCCGCGCAGGACACCAGAGACCCAGGTCAAGAACCCGACCTGAGTTGACCACGTCGGGACTTGTGGCCCTGTACCCGCTCGGCATCCCGAGCGCACGATGAAGACGACCAACAAAGATTGGAGCACAAACATGAACGTCAGGGAATACCTCCAGCGCTCGCCGGTTGTCGTGGAGCCGGACGAGACCATCGAGAATGCGGCGCGGACCATGGCCCGCGAAGGCGTCGGCACCTTGGTTGTGGCCGATCGCGGACGGCTCGTCGGCATCGTCACCGACCGAGATCTGGTGCTGCGGGCGATCGCCACGCGCACCCCGCTTGATGCCCGAATCGACTCGGTGATGAGCATGGATGTCATCGCGGTCGAAGCCGACTCCGATGTTCGCGACGCGGTGCGAGCGTTCAGCCATCACGCGGTGCGACGACTCCCGGTACTCGACGGTGACACCATCGTCGGGCTGATCAGCGTCGATGAGATGACCATCGTCCTCGCCGAAGAGTTTGGCGAAATCGTCAAAGGCATGACCGCCCAGTTGATGTTTCCCCACGCCGCAGACCCTGTACCAGTGCCCGCCAAGGTGGGCTGAGCGATGGACATCGCTGAACTGGCTCTGTGGGAGTGCCACCAAGTTCTCGGACGAAACACGATCGGACATGTCGGGGTGATGTGCGATGGATACCCGCTGGTATTTCCGATCAACTACCGGTTCCTGACCCGCGAAACTGTCGCGCCGTCGATCCTGATCCGCACGCGACCCGGCAACAGCATCAGCCGCTCGATGGGCCCGGCGTCGTTCGAAGTCGACGAGATCGATATGGCCGCTCGCCGAGCCGTCACCGTGCTGGTCCGCGGCCGACTGGTCAAGGCCGCACGATGGACGGGTCTTCCGGATACCTACCCGTGGGTAACCGATCAACGCGATGACTGGTTGGCCCTCGAAATCGAGACCATCACCGGACGCCGGTTTGTGGGTCGCTCCGAGGGTGCCGGCGACACGGCCTTCGACGTCGAATGGCAACTGATCAGCTTGTGACCGAGCCGATGGTTCGGTCACCAAGGTCAGAGGCTTTGGTCCCTAGCCCAACCCGGCTTGTTCGATCATCCTGTAGTTCATGGCCCGAGAACGGCGGACGGTACCACCAATGACGAACTCACCAGTTTCCCATGCGCTACTCCACGGCGTGATCGACTTGATCGCCGACGGACTCGCCCTCGTCGACGACGACGGCACAATCCTGTTCGTCAACCGCCCCCTCGGCGACCTCCTCGGCTACGAACCATCCGAACTCGCCGGTCAACCAATCGAAACGCTCGTACCACCAGCCCGCCAAACCGAACACCGCAACGACCGCAAGACCTTCACAGCCGACCCGCTACCACGACACATGGGACGCCCCGACCTCGACATCGAGGCCCAACACGCCGACGGGCGACGCATCCCCGTCGACGTTCAACTCACCCCCATCCCGAACACGACCATGATCGCCGCCACCGTGCGCGACATGACCCGCGAACGCGAAGCAGCCGCCGACCGAGCGATCCAACGGCTCGATCTGATCACAACCATGCGTCGCAACGAACAGATGCTCGCCTACTACGACGTCATGCTCCAGAAACTCTTCGCCCTCGGCACCCACCTCGAAGCCGCAGCACACCGCGAAGGACCGAGCAGATCAGGCCCGTTCCTACAGGCCGCCTCCGCCGTCAATGGACTGATCGAGATCACCCGCACGCAAGTCTTCGACACCGACGAACACATTCAGGTCGACGTTGACCGGAACGTGTTCGACGAGTTTGACTAACGGGCGCGAGCTGCTGGGGCGACGACGCCGACCTGTGCCCATTCCGGAACGACAATCACCGGGATCGGGGAACGGTGGATGACCGCTTGCGTGTTCGATCCAAGCGTGATCCGTTCGAGCAGGTTGTAACGGTGTTCACCGACGACCAGGAGGTCAGCGCCGATCGCCGCCTCGAGCAGCGCGTCAAGCGGCAACCGCTCAGCAACCCACGCGATGACATCGATCGACGGCGATAGCTCCCCGGCGTAGGCGACCGCCGCGGCCATCACCCGAAGAGCGACGTCACGATCGTTGGCGAGGTCTCCCCGAACCGTCATTCCGCCCTCGACGAAGTACCACGACTGCGACCACGCATGAACGATCTCGACGGCCGCGTCGCGATGTTCGGCCTGATCGACCGCGATCGAGATCGCCGCCCGATCGACCGGGGAACCATCGACCCCGACCACCACTCGACGTCGGGTGCCGTGATCGAACGCGACGATCGGCGTCGTGCGCGGTCCGAGAAACACCGGACATCGGGCGTGGCGGATCAGCTGATGCGCCACCGAGGGCAGCGTCAACCGCTCTGCGGGGGCATGGCCATGCGACGACATGGCGACAAGGGCAACGCTGTCGTCATCGGTCAGCCGACTCAGACCGCGCCCCGGATGCCGGTCGTGAAGCACGTCGTACTGCACGGCAAGACCGGGACGAGTGAACCGCTCGGCGAGCCGGGCGACGTATGACACCTCCCGTGCATCTCCAATGGTCGCTTGCGTGCCCTCGGGCAACACTTGGTACAGCATCGGGATCAGCCCGAGCGCCTCCGCCAGATCGAGCGCCGGTTCCACGATGGTCTCCCCGTCGGTCGACCCGTCAACGGCGATCGCCAGGATGGTCCCGCGGAACTCAGGTTGGCAGACCGGGCCGATCACCACAATCGGGACACGAGCATGATGCAAGAGTGAAGCGCTGACGCTGCCGGCGAGCGACTCGACGACAGCCGTGCGCCCCGACGAAGGCACACACATGAGCGCCGCGGGGTCGTCGAGCCGGTCGATGAGCGG
This sequence comes from uncultured Actinomycetes bacterium, assembly GCA_963847945.1. Lineage (GTDB taxonomy): Bacteria > Actinomycetota > Acidimicrobiia > Acidimicrobiales > Ilumatobacteraceae > JANMJD01. Next base: position 1,611,933 of record CAWKBX010000009.1, on the reverse strand, counting down.
ACGGTCAATCGACTCATCGCGCACCTTGCGACTGGTGATCGCGACGCCGTCGACCAGGTGGGTGATCGGTTCGAGAGAGGCGACTTCGACATCAGGATCGACCACGGTGACGTGCTCGACGGCCGCGCTGAGCTTCCGTGCTATACCTCGGACGACTTCAAGGGCGTTCGCCCGATCATGTGGGTCGTCGACCGGCACGATGAGCACTTGGGGAATCGGGTATTTGGTCACGCCCTCATCGTGCTGCTCGGACGACGCGGTGTGAAAGGGTCACACCGCCTCCCACCCGCGGGACCTTTGGCCCTGCGAATTCCGGTGGCTTTGGGTTCACGCTCGACACATGTTCAACCGAATTGTCGTCGGTGTCGACGGATCGTTGTCATCCCGTCGGGCTTTGCGGTGGGCCGCAGACCAAGCCCGGATGCATGGTGCCCCCCTCGTCGTGGTCCTGGCGTGGCATTACCCAGCCGTTGCCTACGTTCCTCTCGTCGTGGTGGGTGTTGCTCCGGCCGATGCAATGCAAGCCGCCGCCGAAACGGCGCTGGCAGAGATCGTCGCCGATGAGCTTGGGACGGGCGAAGGATTGACCGTCCGCCCACTGGCGATCTGGTCGGCCCCACGCCAAGCGTTGCTGGCCGAAATACAGCCCGGCACCCTGCTGGTCCTCGGACACCGCGATGCCTCCGACGTCGCTGACGTACTCTTCGGTCACTCGGCCGAAAACGTCGCCTACCGGGCACCGTGCCCGGTAGCCGTCGTACCGTGATCTCCTCGTCATTGAGTGCCCGCATGGAAGGCCACGGTGACGGTGACTTGCAATTGCTGGCTGCCCGGATTGAGCGGATATCCAACGGCGATGTCGCTTTCGCCATATCGGTACGGTTCGGCGGTTTCCTCGATCGACTCGATTGCACCGAGCTTCCATCCGGCAGCCTGCGCGAACTGCTGAGCTTGATCCCGAGCCCGGACGACGGCATCGAGGCGAGCAGTCCCCAGCAGAGCATCGAGGTCACGGATCGACCAGCTCAGGCCCTGGACCCTCAGGGCGTCGCCGACCGTGAATGCCGCCCCGTCGAGCAGCTCCGACGCCCGGTCAAGATCATCGGCGCGTACGTTGACGGTCATGGTGGCGACGTAACCGACGATCGCCGGGGTCCCACCGCCTGGCAGGTATTCGCCGTAGGTCGGATACGCCGTGAGATTCGTCGTTTGCAGATCTTCTTCGGGAATGCCGCGGTCTCGGAGATACGCGATGAGATCGTTCGACTTCGTCGACAATGCACCGAGCACCTCGGCCGTCGTCGGCGCGGAGGTCTCGACGCCGATTGCCAGTGTCACGGAATCAGGTACACCGCGCGCAACGCCGACGGCGTTGACGATCACTCGATGATCCCCCGCAACGTCATCGAGCACGACTGGTGGTGATTCGTCGGGTACCGCCGACGGAGGTGGCGAGGTCGTTACCGGGACCACTGTTGTCGCCGCCGCAGCGGCCGCGGTCGTTTCGGTCGTGATGTTCTTACTCGCACAACCGGCGAGGCTGAGCCCCACGGCACACCCCGCTGCGGCAAGCCTTCGGTGGGTGTTTCGACTCGAAGACATGATGGGCGACCTCTCCTCCATTTGGGTGGTTGGAGACGAACACTTGGATCGTCGTGCTCACGATGGCGACGAGCAGGCCGCGCCAACCAGAGGCGGACGGCCCGGCCCCGATGGGCGTTCGCATCGAGCTGATACGGAATCCTCGGGACCAAAGACCCTGGCTATGAGCCCCTACCCCGATGCACCATGCGTCAATGGACGACTTCCTCATAGCGGCCGGTTGGGACGGTTCCCCCGAGTCCGATGCCGCGGTTCATGCCGCCGGCAAGCTTGCGATCCGCACGAACGGTCGGGTGCGGGTTGTGCTGGCATGGGATTACCTCACACAACCCGCCCGATTCGACCCGCATTTCGATGCCGACGACGCCAGCCGCTACGTGCGCCTCGCAGCTCGACGGCTGCTACCCGCGCAAGTGCCCTTCGAAGCCTGCGCCGCGCTCGGACGCCCACACGAAGTACTCCTGGAACAGGCTCAACAGGCCGACCTGATCGTGATCGGCCGCAGCGGTCTCGGTCGGGCCTTCGCTCGATTGATGGGATCAACCGCCACCGATGTCGTGCGTGCGGCAACCATTCCCGTCGTCGTCGTCCCCAGCGATAGCGAGGTCGCATCATTCACCGGCCGAGCGGGTGACGGCGAAACGGGCGAGACGGCGAACACCGTGGATGAGCCGTCATTCGACGCGACGATGGCCATGGAACTGCTCAACGTCTCGCAGTGCTGGGCATTTGTCAGATCGGCCGAGGTAGCGCGCGTCGCGGTCTGCTCCGACGGGCAGCCCGAGATCTTCCCGATCAACTACGTCGTGGATCGCGGATCGGTCGTGTTCCGGTCGGCTCCTGGCACCAAGTTGGCCGCACTCGCCAACGACCAGCGGGTCGCCTTCGAGGTCGACGGGTTCGACCCCGAAGCCGGGCAGGCGTGGAGCGTGGTCATCAAAGGAGACGGCACCAAAATCGTGCATCCACCGGCGGTGCTCGAAGCCGCCGAGCTTCCGCTGTTCCCGTGGCAAGCCGCTCCCAAGCCAGTGTTCGTGCGCATCGAACCAACGGAAGTCAGCGGACGCCAATTCAGAGTGATCAACCCGCATATTCATCCCGAGTGAAGTGCCTTTCGGCCCCCACCTCCGCGTCACATTGCGAACGAACGTCATGTCCATGACAGCAGAGCCAAAGACGTGGTCGGTGCCCTGTCGTCGATGCCTGTTGAGGGGCAATCCGACCATGGATCGGGTGACTCAAGCCTCTGGTCGCTGGTCACTCGACGGTCCACGCTGAACACAGGTCAACCTTCAAGGAAGGACAACGACATGAAAACTCGAATCGTCACAGCGGGAGCGTTGCTCCTGGCCGGCGTGGCCGGGTGCGGCAGCTCCGACAACGGAAGTGCAGCCGATGTCACCGCAGCCGATGTCACCATCAGAATGTCCGAATGGCTGTGGGAGCCATCGGTGTCAACTGTCAAGGCTGGCGACATCGTCATCAAGGCCAACAACGTCGGCGGGGCCGAGCACGAGGTGATTGTGGTTGCTGGTTCCGATCCGAAGACATTTGTCACCAAAGCCGATGGCAGCATCGATGAAGAGAAGATCGACGAAGCCGCCAAGATGGGCGAGATCGAACACATCACCGCCGCCTCGACGAAAAGCGGTACGTTCGCCCTCAAACCCGGCACGTTCGTCATCATGTGCAACCTCGTCGACACGGTCGGCAACGCCCACTTCGCCAAAGGAATGGTCTCGACCCTGACCGTGACCTGACCGTCGATCACCGGTTCCAGGGACGTTCGCAGGCACTCCCACCCGGGTGCCTCACGCCCCTTGTCGGCGACATCGAGAAGGTCCCCCACCACCACGATGTTCGCCGCCCTGTGGCCCTGTGCTTCGGCGCAGGGCCACAGTCGGGTCTTTGGTCCCTAGCGCGAACGGGGTCGGGCGTGGTCTCGTAGTGGAATCATGGACGCTATGACCACTTCCGAGCCGATCACGGTCTTCTTGCTCGACGATCACGAAGTTGTCCGCCGAGGGGTTCGCGACCTCATCGAAGCCGGCGGAGACATCCAGGTCATCGGCGAAGCCGCAACCGCCGAAGAAGCCATCCGCCGCATCCCCGCACTACACCCCCAAGTCGCCGTCCTCGACGTCCGCCTCCCCGACGGCAACGGCGTCGAAGTCTGCCGCGAAATCCGCAGCTCACACCCCGAAATCGCCTGCCTCATGCTCACCTCATACTCCGACGACGAAGCACTCTTCGACGCGATCATGGCCGGCGCCGCCGGATACATCCTCAAACAAATCCGCGGCAACGACCTCGTCTCAGCCATCCGCCAAGTCGCCACCGGAGCATCGTTACTCGACCCCGCCATCACCGGCCGCGTCCTGTCCCGCCTACGCAACCCACCCCAAGAAGACGAACGCCTCAGCCGACTCACCGACCAAGAACGCCGCATCCTCACCCTGATCGCCGAAGGAATGACCAACCGGCAGATCGCCACCGACATGCACCTCGCCGAAAAAACCGTCAAAAACTACGTGTCGAACCTCCTCATGAAACTCGGCATGGAACGCCGCACCGAAGCCGCCGTGTTCGCCACCCGCCTCGCCGACGACCGCCGCCACCGCAGCGACAGCGGTACCTGAACCGCCGGGGCTTTCGGCCGGGACCAATGGCCCAGGCCGACGGTGACACTCGGCCCTGAGCGACATACCCCCTGGTTGTTCATGCTGGACTCAGCGATCGGAACCGATCCGATCGTCGCCCGCACGAGCGGGTGGAAGCCCTGGAGGCAGTTCATGTTCAAGCGCGTTCTCGTCGGTATCGACCACGTCGACGCCACCCGCACCCCGCTCTGGGAAACCGTCGGCCAACTCTCAGCCGAAAGCGGAGCGCAACTCATCCTCGTTCACGTCACCGAAGTCCACCCGTCCCGTTTCGGGCTGCTTCACGAAGGTCATGCCGACGTCGAAGCGACCCTCGCCGAAGCCATCCGGGTCGTGCGGTCCTGTGGGGGAACGGTCGAAAACGCCGTCGAAGCCCGCATCGGCCTCGAATCCCCCGCCCAGGTACTGATCGACACCGCCCGAACCGAAAACTGCGACCTGATCGTCCTGGGAACCCACGCCCACGGCGCCTGGACCGGCGCACTCCTCGGCAGCGTCAGCCAACGCGTTGCCGGCCACGCCACCTGCCCCGTCCTGCTCGTCCCCTGCGGCGAGTAGATGCACACGCCGCCGACCGAGCCCACGGTGAAGCCGTGGTCGCTGACCGCCCTCGGGGCCGCCGGCACGGTTACCGGGAGCAGGTTCCTGCTTGAATCCGGTGACCGCAGGGTGCTCGTCGACAGCGGCCTGTTCCAAGGCACCAAGGAACTCCGACTCCGCAACTGGGAGCCGTTCCCCGTCGGAGCGTCGTCGATCAACGCGGTGGTGATCACCCACGCCCATCTCGACCACTGCGGCTACCTGCCGCGCCTCGTCCGGGCCGGGTTTCGTGGACCGGTGTACGTGACCCACGACACCGGTCGTCTGATGGCCGTCGTACTGCCCGACAGTGCCCGGCTGTTGGAGGAGGAAGCAGAGCACGCCAACCGATATGGACACACCCGCCACGATCCGGCGCTGCCGCTCTACACCGAGGACGACGCCTGGGAGGCGCTCGACCTGCTCGTCTCGTCCCCGTTCTCGGAACCGATCGCCGTCGCCGATGGAGTGACCGTGACATTCGAAGCGGCCGGCCACATTCTCGGGTCGGCGGCGGCGCATGTGACGCTCGAGAACACGTCCCGAGTGGTCTTCAGCGGAGATCTGGGCCGCGCCAACCATCCGCTACTCCTCCCGCCGGCGCCGGTCGGTGACGCCGACTGGATCGTGATCGAGTCCACCTACGGCAACCGCGATCACCAGTCCGACACTGCGGTCGAACGGCTCACCGAAGTGATCAACCGGACCATCGAGCGAGGCGGGACCGTAATCATCCCGGCGTTCGCCGTCGACCGAACCGAGGTCGTGCTCTACCACCTCCATCAGTTGTCCATCGCCGGGCACCTTCCGAACGTACCGATCTACGTCGACAGTCCCATGGCGCTCGACGCCTTGAAGATCTACCGCACCGCGATCACCGAAGGGGCCACCGATCTGCGGCCCGACGCCCACTCCGACCGCCAACTGCTCGACGCCCCCAACCTTGAAGCGATCCGCGACACCGCATCGTCGAAGCGGATCTCTCGGTTGACGACCCCCTCGATCATCATCGCTGGGAGCGGCATGGCTACCGGTGGGCGAGTGCTCCACCACCTCGCCCGCTGCCTTCCAGACGCCCGACACACCGTCGTTCTCGTCGGGTTTCAAGCCATGGGAAGTCGGGGTCGAGCCCTCGTCGACGGCGCCGATTCGGTCAAGATCCACGGCCAATACGTCCCGGTCAGAGCCGAAATCTGCAATCTGGACGGCTTCTCGGTTCACGCCGACGCCGACGAACTGATCACTTGGTTGAACACCGCGAACAACCAACCGACAGGCGTATTCGTCGTTCATGGCGAACCCGACGCCTCGCTCGCGCTTCAACGCCGCATCCGACGCGACCTCGATTGGACCGCATCGTCGCCAACTCACGGTGAGCGACTGAGCCTCAAGCGATTGTCGTCGTAGGGACTGAGGTCCCGGCCTCGCTCGAATCGACCAGGCCATCCACCGCGCCCGCTGCCCCATCGCCGTCATCCACACCCCACCGGGCCAGTGACCGTCCCGGACAGCAAACGATCAACGTCACGATCGAGACACAAGGCTGTTCCCTCCGCCAGCACCGCGGCCGTGCCCGCGGCGACGCCAAGACGAGCCGCATCGACGAGCGCCAAACCCTGCGCGAATGCAACGGCGAAACCCGCCACCATCGAGTCTCCGGCGCCGCTCGTGCTGACGACCCGCACCGTCGGGGGACGAACCACGATTGCGTCCGCGTCGCGTGCCACGATGATGGCCCCGCGCTCTCCCATCGACACCGCGATGATCAGACAACCATCGTCGGCCAGGAGTGAGCGGGCCGCCGACTCGATCTCGGCATCGGTCGTCAGTTGACGCCCCGTGATCGTGCCCAATTCATTCACGCTCGGCTTGATCAACAGCACCGGGGTCCGCATGACCGCCATCAGCGCTGGCCCCGACGTATCGACGATGAGCGGTACGTCAATCTCGGCGAGCCTGCAGGCCAACTGCGCGTAGAAGTCATCGGGTACACCGGGAGGCAGACTGCTACTCGCCACCACCAGCATCGCATCGTGAGCGGCCTCGATCGTCGCCTCAAGGCATTGACGCCATTCAGCCCGCGACATCTGTGCTGCGGGGTGAACAAATCGGAACTGGCGACCGGTGGATCGTTCCGTGACGGCATAGTTCTGGCGGGTCGCGCCGCGGACCCGCACGCGCCGCAAGCCGATCCCGTAGTCCGTCAACGCATCAGCAACGATCGATCCGACGTGGCCGCCGAGCGCGGCGACGACGAGCGGATTTCCCCCCAGCTCGCGGATGGCTCGGGCGACGTTGATACCGCCGCCGCCCGGGTGCAAGTGAACCCGCTCGGCCCGAAGCTTGCGCCACGGTTCAACCGTTGCGACGGCCGACGACATGTCGAGCGCCGGGTTCAACGTCAACGTCACGATCAGACCTGAATCGGCCGAACTCGCTCCGGTCGGGTCACCACCCGTGAGTGGCTCCGGCATTATCGGGCAAGCCGTCGGCCGCTGACCTGGTCCATGCTGAGAGCAAGCCAGTGCGGATCGCCGAGCGGGGCGAAACTGGGGAATTCGGTATGTCGTAACCGGAGGAACTTCTCGTCGAGCGCCGTGGTCACATCGCGCGCCATGCCATGAACGATCACACTCCATGCTCGATCGAAATCATCCGGGCCATCAGCCTCGAAACACACGTGACGAAGCGGGACGTGGGTCAGTTTGTCTCCCGGATCAGACCGGAAGACGATGTAGTCGTCGAACACCATGTAGTTGACCGGCACAATTCGAGGCAGCTCGTTCGACACGTACGCGATTCGCCCGATCCGTTTCGTGCTGAGCAACGCCCGGCATTCGAGCTCGTCGATGATCCTGATGTTCGGGTTTGTTGTCGGTGAATCCACCTTTCCATCGTGCTTACCGATGGCCATCGCCGGTAGGGCCGTTGGTCCCGTTGGCCGTCTCGAAACCCGAGAACCGAGTCGGGCGGGCCCACAGCCAACGCTTGGCTATCTCGGTCGCAAGTACATAGCCGACGGTGATCGCCGCGAGCGCGGCAATCAACCCCGCCGGCAGGCCGACAAGCCCGAGGTCAGCAGCAAACAGGCTGTAGGGCAGGGCAACCGTCGTCACTGCGACCAGGCCCGTGGTGATCAACAAGGCACGACCCGGGCAACTCCGATAAAACGGTCGACGCGTCCGCAGGATGAGCATCACGGCCAGTTCTGTGGCGGTCGACTCGATGAACCAGCCCGTGTGGAACACCGTTGCCGACGCCCCGAACGCGGCACGCATGATCACAAACGTGGTGATATCGAATACCGAGCTGATCAGGCCGAACACAATCATGAAGCGACGGAGGCCTCCGATATCCCATCCGTGGGGATCAACGACCGCCTCCGGGTCGACCCGGTCACCGGCGATCATCGTGCCTGGAATGTCCGACATGAAGTTGAGCAGCAAAATCTGGCGAGGCAGCAACGGGAGAAACGGGAGAAAGGCGGCTGCGGCCGCCATGGAGACCATGTTGCCAAAGTTGGCCGACAACGTCACCTGCACGTACTTGAGGGTGTTGGCGAACACTCGTCGGCCTTGGCGAATCCCCTCGACCAACACCGCTAGATCCTTCTCCAGGAGCACCACACTGGCCGAGTGCTTGGCGATGTCGACCGCGGTATCGACCGAGATTCCGACGTCGGCGGCCCGCAGGCTCGGTGCGTCGTTGATCCCGTCTCCGAGGTATCCGACCGAGTGGCCACGGCGGCGTAGCGCGTTCACGATCCGCTCCTTCTGCAGCGGTTCGATCTCAACGAAGAGGCTCGTGGCGTTCACCCGGTCGCCAAGTTCGTCGTCGGTCAGTTCGGCGACCTCCTCACCGGTCAACATCGCCGAAGTCGCGATGCCGACCGACGTTGCCGCGTGACGAGCGGCATGACGGTTGTCGCCGGTGATCAGCTTCGTGGCGACACCCAAATGGTTGAGTTCGGCAATTGCGACCGCCGCGTCGGGTCTGGCCGGATCGGCGAAGCAGAGAAACCCGACGAACTCAAGGTCGGCCTCGTCGACCGCGACAAGGGTGGTCGGCCATGATGCCGCGTACAAACGCCGAGCGATACCGAGCACCCGGTAGCCATCACTCGACAGGGTTTCGAACCGGTCGCGGGCTTCGGCGACCTGGTCAACCCCCGCATCACAGCGGCTGATCACCGAGTCGAACGCCCCCTTGGTGATCAACGTCGCCTGAGCGCCGTCGCCCACCAACACCGACAACAGGCGCCGGCTGAAGTCGTACGGCAGCTCATCGATCAAGGCGACAGAAGGTTGCGGCTGACCGGCCGACAAATCCCAAGCCCGGCAGATCGCGGCGTCGATCGGGTTGGGGAAGCCGCGCTGCAGGCTCGCATTGAGATACGCCAACTCGCCAACCGCGTCGGACGGTGCCCCGGACACGTCGAGGGTCTGATCGAGCGTGACGGTCCCCGACGTGATCGTCCCGGTCTTGTCGGTGCACAACACATCGACCGCTCCGAGATCCTCGATCGCATCAAGCCGTTTGACGATGACGTGACGATGTGCCATCTCTCGCGCCCCGTGCGACAGTGTCACCGTCACGATCGCCGGGAGCAATTGGGGTGTGAGCCCCACGGCAAGGGCGAGCGAGAACAGTACCGACTCGGTGATCGACCGGCCGAGAACTACGTTGACGACGAAGATCACGCTGACCAGCAGTCCGGCCGTACGCATGATCAGGAATCCGAACCGTCGCAATCCGACTTCGAATGCCGTTGGGACATGGGCCTTCGCAAGATCCACTGCGATGCGACCAAACTCGGTCGTCGAACCGACCGCCGCGACTACTGCGACCCCCGACCCGCTGGCGACGTGCGTGCCACACCACACCACATTGGGTCGATCGTGAGACGAGGCCCCAACCGCCGACCCGCCCGACTGCTTGGCCACCGGGAAGCTCTCACCGGTGAGCGCCGATTCATCGACCAGCAGATTGTCGGACGCCAGGACCCGCGCATCGCCTGGTACCACCGCACCGGCCTGCAGCTCGATGACGTCACCAACGACGACATCTGCGAGCGCGATCTTGGCAACGTGACCATCTCGACGGACCGTTGAGTGAACCCGCACCGCGGCCAATAGATCCTCGACAACCCGCATCGCTCCTCGTTCCTGATGGAAGCCGAGGGCGACGCTGGCACCCGTGATGACCAGGATGATCATCCCGTCGACAAGTTCCCCCACGGTCATCGACACCAGGGTCGCGCCGATCAACAGGAGCACGATCGGGTTCTCCAGTTGGCGACCGAGGAGACGCCAGTCGCCCAGCCGAGGCGGCTCGACGAGGCTGCTCCCCACCTTTCCTCGTCGCGACAAAGCCTCGACCGATGTCAGCCCGTCGACCGATGTTCCCAGTTCGGCGAGCAGCGTCGCGTCGTCAGAATCGGCAAATGCGCTCGGCGGTTCAGCGGAGACGGAGATTGTCATGCACCTGGGTCACCCCGGGAGCCGCCCACGCCGCCGCCTCGACCCGTTCGCGCTCGGCCCACGTGGAGATGGTGCCGGTCAGCCACACCTCCCCGTTGGTCGATTCGACCTCGATCGAGTGAGCATCGATATCGGCGTCACGATGCAAGGCGGCGGTGATTCGACGATGCACTTCCTTGGGTGTGGCGACCTGCTTCAAGGCGATCTTGTTCGAGACAAAGCGCACCCCCGCAAGATGCTGAACGACGCGCTCGGCGGCCCGTCGCTGATAGTTCCAATCGGCCGTCCCATCAAGGGTGACGATGCCATCGCGCACCGTTGCCCGCACGGTGTCGGGAATCTGGGTGTTCCATGCCAGAGCGTGCTCGACGAACTGGGCGACGTCATGATCGGTTCGCCCCTTGGCCCCGGCGGCTCGCACCACGATGTCGTCGGCGATCGCCCGAACACCCGCTACCCGCTTTGCCGCCCGAACGGCAGCTAGCCGATCGGCGAGCGACTCGACATATCCCGTCAGCGTCACCGCGTGATCGCTCACCGACACGCCGATCGCCGCCGGAGCGACCCTTGGATCCCAGGCAAACTCTTCTTCGATGTTCTGCTGCAAGGCACGATCCGTCTGCCCCGATGCCGTCTGTGAAGTAGTGGTCATTGTCTCTTCCTTCCTGGGGGGTGATCCGGTTGGTTCCAACGGTGGCAGCACAAACGAAATCCGGCTAGAGGATTTGGTCCATCTCTCGGGTCTTCGACCGTCCTTCGGTCATGTCGGGACCAATGTCCTGTTGGCCACCGACACAGGACCCTGACGTTCCCCGCCGGCCGACCCTCACCATCAACTCATCGCCCGGTCGCACCCGAGACGAACGCGCAACGAGGAGGGATGGAGGCCAGCATGTTCAGGCGAGTTCCGCTCGAACTCAATCACTTCGATGCGACGTTCAGTCCATGATCGTCGCGATCGAGGGCTCGCAGGGCCTCCCGTTTATCGTCGCGGTCGCGATTGGGCTCGTACTCGGATTTGAACGGGAGCACCACGAATGGAACGAGCATCAAGGTTCGATCCCTACGGGGGTCCGTACGTTGGCGATCGTGGCGCTTGCCGGTGCGGTGGCGGCGTATCTCGACGTCGTCGTCGTCGCAGCGGGGGTCATCGCAGTGGCCTCCCTGCTGGCGCTCGGTTACTGGCGGTCTCCGGCCGATCAGCTCGGGCAGACCACTGAATTCGCGAGCCTGGTGTGCTTCTTGCTCGGGGCCTTGTGTCAGCAGGACGCCCGGCTTGCTGCCGGGCTCGCAGCCGGCATGGCGGTACTCCTCGAGAGCAAAGAACGCACTCAGAGCCTGCTTCGTGATGTTGTCACACCTCTGGAAGTCGAAGACGCGGTGCGTTGGTTCGCTCTCGCCTTTGTCGTCTACCCGCTCGTCCCCGACGGGCCGTTCGGCCCCGAGGATGCATTCAACCCGAGTCAGACCTGGCGCCTTCTGGTGATACTCACGGGCATCGGTTGGATTGGCCATATCGCGACACGGGCTGTTGGAGATCGGCGAGGCATGTTGGTCGCAGGCGCCGCCGGTGGGTTCGTCTCCGGCGCGGCAACGACCGCCTCCCTCGCCAGAATCGCCAAACAGAATCCAGCAGTCGCCTCGGCCGCTCTCGGCGGAATGCTGTTGGCCAGCGTCGCCACGTGCATCCAGCTCTTGGTCATGGTCTCGATCACCGATCGATCCCTCGGCGAAGCGATCTTCGGGCCGATGATGGCTGGAGCAGTCACCCTCACGACGGTCGCTTTGCTGGTAGTGCGTCGACATCCTTCCGTTGATCCGACCGCAGAGATCCAACCCGTCGAACGTCGCCCGCTGGCGATGAAGGAGTCGTTGACGGCGGCGGCACTGCTCACCGTGACACTGGTCGTGTCGACGTTCTTCGCACGACGACTCGGCTCGACCGCGGTCATGGCCTCCAGCGCCGCCGTCGGTTTCGCGGATGCCCATTCGCCCGCACTCGCTGCCGCGTCTCTCACCTCAGACGGCGTGATCTCGCACTCAGCAGCGTTGAAGGCAATCGGCATCGGGTTGGCCACCAACACCTGCACCAAGATCACGCTCGCCGTCGCCGGGGGAGGTTGGCGACTCGGGGCGAGATTCGCACGTCTGCTGGGCCTGGGAGCGGTCATCGTCGGAATCGCCATGTGGGCCACGATTCGGGCCACTGTCGCACCGTGAGAGAACCAACCATGTTCCGCTCGCCGGAGCCACCCTCGCTCCTACCGCTATCTCGCCCCCTGTCCGGTGACGCGACCTACACCGTCCAACGAGGTGACAGGCATCAGGCCGGTTGCGATCATCGTGACCGAAATCCAGCCGACTGCGACGGCCCAGCCCGCAAGTACATCGGAGACCCAGTGAACTCCGAGTACAAGACGCGACGTTCCTATCGCCAAAGCGAAGCACACGGCAGCGCTGACCGCAGCAGTGCGAATCGTGCGGCTACTCGTGAGGCTCCATGCGACGACGGCCAGACTGCCGTAGCACGCAATACTCTGCGCGGCGTGACCCGAGGGGAAGGAATGCCCGGCGGCGACAACCGCCGCACCGACTGGCGGACGCGACCGCCCAGCGGCAAGTTTCATGACCGCTACCAGGATCGCGGTTCCCGCACTGGCCACCACAATAAACACCGCGGCACGCGGTAGCCGACGCACAAGCAACACCACGGTCACGCTGAAGACAACGACGGATACAACTCCAATGTCAGCCAGACGAGTCACGAATCGCATGATCGAGACGACCTCATCGGTCCGCCGCGTCACAAGCCAGCGGGTCGCATTCTGATCGAATTGGACGATCTCATCGCGTTCTCGAACGCTCTCCCACAACTTGGCGACGAGCGCCGCCGAGGCCGCCGCGACAGGAAGAGTCATCGCCAGGCGCCGGGTAATCGCGTTCATGGATCTGCTCTCCCCAGACCGCGTGCGGGATCCCGATCACGGCGACTTGTTCAACGGCCGGATGGCTCGACCTGGCGTGTTCAACCTCGATCGAGTAGACGTTCTCGCCGCCGGTCACGATCTGTCGTCGATCCGATCGACAAGGTATCAGGTACCCGTCGGCGTCAAGGTGGCCCTCATCACCGGTGATCGGGTCCTCGACGATCCTTCACGACGACTGCACCCCAGATGGCGATTCGACACCTGCCGCAAACTGCGTTCGACCCCCGACGGAATGAGCCGGGACGACAACGACGGGAGTCGAGGCGTGACGAACAACGTCCATGATCACCCCACCGAGCACATGCTCGGACAGGCCGGTGCCATGGCTGGCCATCATGAGCAGGGCGTCGGGATGCGCATCGGCCCAGCGACGAATTGCCGAGGCGACGCGAGGATCGTCGATCGTCTCACCAGTGACCGGAATGTTGTGGTGCCGAGCAACCCTCGCGCTGAGCCGGTCGATGTACCGACCGGCGATCGACCGAGTGGCAGGGACTCTCGTCGCCGGGTCGACCACTTCGAGGAGCCGAGCTGGCAACCCGAACGCGGCCGCCCATGCTCCGGTCATCTCGGCGACCGCCTCAGAAATCAGGGACCCATCGATGCATCCGACGATCTCACTGAAGGCGCTGCGAGGCGCACGACAGTGCGGACCGGTAAGCACGACGACGCTCGGGGACCATCGAATGATCTGCCCGGTGGTGGTCGGCATCACCGTGTCGACGAAACGCCCGGGCGCATCGGTATTCAGGCAGATGACGCTGTGAGGGCTCGCCGCGGCGAACTCGAGCAGCCCGTCAACGACGCTGCTCGACTCCGCGGTCTGCCATCGCGCCTTCGCCGGCTGGACCAGCTGTGTCAGGTCCTTCTTCTTGCGATCGTTCTCATCCCGATCGGCGGAGTCCTCGTTGCAGGTCCAAAATGTCACGACTGCGCCGAGAGCCGCGAGGTTCCGGGCGGTTGCCACCGCCGCCGTCTCGGTCATGTGCGCGGGCGTGATCGGCACGATGATGTGGTCGAATGGGAGCTTGTCACCTGATGTACGTACGGACGCTCCTCGGTCGGAGCGGGCGGTTGCAGAAGGCGCGACGGCAGGCTCGATCGGGACTACGAGCAACGGGACCGCAAGCTGCCGCACGAGGCGCGCCGTCGCGCTCGGGTGAACCAGCCGCGCCCAGCCGTCACGGATATGCGTCGCGACGGCAATCAACTGGGTCGGGTGACGTTCAAGATAGATCGCCAACGCATCAGCGATGTTCCATGGGTAGGTGACAACCCGGCTGATCACGGTCAGCTGCGGCCAATCCAACGCCACGGCCTCGGCCGCCGAGGCAAGGATCGTCTCGGGGTCGAAGGCACCCGGGGCCGGCGCAGGCAGTGTGTCGGGTATCGAATCGAGTGGCGTTGGGGCGACGACGACCAACACGAGTGAGACGCGCAGCTGATCCGCCCAACTTGCCGCGACGGGGAGGACTTGCTCCGCCTCTGGCGAACCGTCGAGACACGCGACGATCGGCAGATCGGCCGCGGTCGCCGCCGCGTGGGCACCAACAATCACAATCGACATCCCATCGGCAAGAAGCTCAGCAGCCAGCGACTCCGCCATTACTCCCGAGGTTCTGCTCGGTCCGTCGTCGCTCATCACGATCAACGAGCCAGGTGCGCTCCGACACCGCCGCACGATCTGCTCGGCGTGGTCCTCGCCGACTATCACCTCGCACGACGCCACTGGCTCACCGCACTGACGAGCAAGCTCCGACAATCGCTCGCGCTGGCGGTCGGACCGAATCGGATCGTTCTCCACCGAAATGAGATCGACAGACGCACCCAACCGTTCGGCATACCGCAATGCGATCGGCAAAGCCCGTACGGAGCCCGGTGAGTCGTCGAGCGGAACCATCAAATGTCGCAGGGCCTGTCGTTGCTGTATCGGAGTCACGATGTGATCGTGGGCCACCAGAACACGGGGTCGATAGAGGCGAACGTCCCGGTTCATCACCGCACGCGGTCCGGAGCGCGACTCCATCGATGCACCGGCGGGAGGTCCTTCGTCAGGGTGGCCGAAGTCCCAAGCGGGCCGACGCCGTCCACTGCGTCCCTCCCCGCTGGCGCCATCGGTCGAGGATCCCATCAGCCTGCTCGTAGGCGAGGTCGTAACACCGCTTGGCCGTTTCGGTGTCGAAGAGTCGCCCTGGCCAACTTGCCAACGCGGCGATTGTCTGGTTGGGACGGATCAACGACAGAGTTCCCCCCGGATTCCATCGTTGCCAGTGATTCATCTCCCGTCGTAGCACTCGTTCCGCGATCCGGCCGGCCGGTCCGAGCATCGGCCCGGCAACGGGAGCGACCACCAGCAGATGGTCGGCTCGATCGGCCAGATCGGCGGAAACCAGAGAACGGACACCACCGTCGATGTACTGATGACCGCCGACGCGGTGTGGAGCCAGCAAACCCGGCACTGCAGACGACGCGGCGACCAGGTCTGCAAGGGGGTAGTCCGCACCGTTGAGCACCACACGACGCAGCCGCGGGACGGAACAGACCACGGCACGCATTGTCGGGACGCGAGATTCGCCGAAGACCTCGGCGGCAACCGATCGGAGTCGGCCCGAACGCGGATGGGGGCGGCGAGGAATCGAATCGCCAAGCAACATGACCGCGTCGGTCCACCGCACGCCGAGGGCCAATCCCCCCGCCGCCCATGAGCCGGCCGATGTGCCCAGTGACGGTATGTCCATGAGCGGGACCCCACCGTCGACCAACGCCTCGCCGACGCCCAGCAAATACGCGATGCCGAACAGGCCACCGCCTCCGTAGACCGCGGTGAGGGGGGCTTCCATGGCGACAACTCTGCAGTCTATTCTGGGCATCGACCAGGGCCATTTGTCACGATTCGACGTTGATCGGGGCGGCGAAGCCTCGTCTGCTTCGACGGACGGTTCGGAGGTCAGGACCAAGGTCCTTCGGTCGCGCGCCGAGCGGCCCTGGGCACCGAACAGCGCGTCACCCAGGCTGAGCTCACCGACATCCCACCGAACGGAGACTTCCGATGCCCCGCACAACTCGACCGCAGAACATTGACCAGCTCATCGCCTATCTCGCCGGATATCCCACGTCGGCGGAGCTCGCTCGGGAGTTCGCTCAGCTTCGTCACATTCGTGTCGGTCCAACAGTGTCAAAGGCCGCGTAGACGATATGAATCGGACGTCATCCACCAATGCCCATATTGCGAACTGCGGTTCCTGTACGCCAACGAGGTCAAGGATCACGTGATCAATGATCACCCCGACGCCTACGTGATGGTCGAAGTCCATGAACTCCCCGATTGATCGCGCTCCTGGAGTGGACCACGTCCCGTCGGCGAGTCCGCCTCGGTAGGTGCCGAGCACCCGGTTCAGGAGAGAACTCTCCTCGTAGGAGAGCCCGAGTGACTCCTATTCGAGACCACTCCCAGATGACGACCGGTTCAACGAACCCGGGCCGGCCGCATGCCACGGAGCGGCATCACAGGTTCAGCCTCATCGACGAGCCGCATGCGGACGTCGACGGCGATGGCGGCTGTGGACGACACCATGACCGGGTTGAGGTCGACTTCGACAAGTTCAGGACAGCCGTCGGCGAGCATGCCGATCTGGTAGGCGATATCGATCAGCTGTTCGATATCGACCCCTGGGTGACGGAAGTCGCCATGCAGGAGCGGGGCAAGTCGCAGACGGTCGAGCGCATCGCTGATATCGGTCCGGGTTGCTGGAGCGACGAGTACTTCACGATCGGCGATCAACTCCGCGGCTGTTCCGCCGGATCCGACGACGAGCAGCGGACCGAACCGCTCGCTCCGGTTGAGACCGACCAGCAGTTCGAGACCTGACTTGAGCTGGTGTTGGACCAGGACGCCATGTAGATCGCTACCGAATGTCTCGACGAACCGATCAAACGTCGCCTCGGCCTCTTTGGCCGATCGGAGGTCGAGGGCCAACGCACCCGCGTCGCTCTTGTGCAGAGCCCCTTCGGCATCGGCTTTGAGCACCATGGGGAAGCCAACCTGCTCAAGCGCGGCGGTGAGCTCGTGGCGATCACGCACGTAGCGGAACTCCGGAATCGTCACCTTCAGTTCGGCCAGCGCGCCGAAACAAGCCGCCGGATCGAGCCACCCATCAGCTGACATCGTGCCAGCTCGAATTCGCTCCACGGCCTTGCTGACGTCTTCGACCACCGCCGGGGACAGGTCATCAGCCGCCGCGCTGGCGGCGCCAGGCGGCGTATTCGACAACGCGCGACAGGGCGTGAATCGCTCGCTCGGGCGCAGTAAAGACCCCCGGGACGCGGGAGTAGCCCTCTGCTCCCATCGCCGCAACGACTACCGGGAGATGGCGCGTCTGAACAACATCCTGCGCCGCGGCGATCGGCGTGCCGACCTGCACGGTCACGACGGCGATGGCGTCAGCCTCGCCGGACGAGACCACCAAGTCGATCACCGACTCCAATTGAGCGTTGGTGACCGTCGCCAACAGGTCGACGGGATTCGCCGTCGATGCGGCGTCAGTGACCAAGCGGCGGATCTCGGTTTGGAGTTGTGCCGACAGCTGTGGAACGACAAGGTGGCTTGCCTCGGCGGCGTCGGCCGCGAGGATGAGCGGTCCGCCGGCGTTGCCGATCACGACGACTCGGTCACCCTGCGGAAGTGGCTGGCGGTCCAGCACCGCGACGACATCGATCAATTCCTCGATGGTGTGGGCGCGGATCACCCCGCCGTGATTGAAAAGGGCGTCGACGATTCGATCGTCGGTGGCGAGCGCCGCAGTGTGGGACTGGGCACCGCGGCTACCAGCGTTGGTTCGGCCGCCCTTGAGCGCGACGATCGGCCGCTCCGGGCTTATCGATCGGGCCAGGCGGGCGAACTTTCGAGAGTTGCCAAATGATTCCAGATAGAGGGCGATCACTCGCGTCGACGGATCGTTCGCCCAATAGCAGAGAAGGTCGTTGCTGCTGACGTCGAGCTTGTTACCCAACGACACGAACGACGAAACTCCCAAGCCACGCCGGGCAACCTCGGCCAGCAACGCGATGCCGAGCCCGCCGGACTGGGAGCCGAAGGCGATTGACCCAGAGGTGATGGGCACAGTGCCGAAGGTGGTGTCGAGGCCGATTGCAGGGACCGCCACACCGAAGCAGTTCGGGCCGACGATCCGCATTCCGTGTCGGCGAGCACGAGCCAGAACCTCGGCCTCGAGCCTCGCGCCGACGGTACCGGTCTCGGTGAAACCGGCGGACAGAATCACGGCGCTGCGGATGCCCGCGGTGCCGCAATCGTCGATCAGGCCGGGAACCGCAGCTGCTGGAACGGCTACGATGGCAAGGTCGACCTGATCGGGGAGATCGACGATCGAACGGTGAGCTGGAATGCCTTCGATACTCGACGCCGTCGGATGCACGACGTGTATCGCTCCGGCGAAGTCTCGTTGAAGATTCCGGACAACGACATTGCCAGGTCGATCGTGCGAGGCGCTGGCCCCGATGACGACCACGGCATGCGGGTTGAGGATCGGCTGCAGGGAAGCGACAGTCGCTGACCGGTCGCGGCGGTCCGCCTGCTCCATCATCACGGCACCGTCTCCGAGGGGCATCAGGACATCGATGACTCCCCGGTCGAAAGTGCTGCTCACTTCGAGTCCCGCATCTCGAAAGACCCGATTCATCGCGGTATTGTCGGCCAAGGTCTCCGCGATCAACCGTTCGTAGCCGGCCCGGCGAGCCAGAACGCACAGATCCTCGAGTAACAGCGTTGCGATGCCGCGGTGCTGCAGTCGGTCGGCCACGGCGAAGGCGGCATCAGCCTGTTGGGCGTCGACGCGTCGGTACAAACCGACGCCCACGACTCGGCCCTCGCACAATGCAAGCAACGTTGCGTTTGCGACTGAGTCGGCACTCGCCCAACTATCGAGCACCTCGGCGCTCAGATGTGGGCGGGTGCCGAAGAAGCGGTAGTAAGCCGACGTGTCGCTGAGCTCATCACTGTGAAATCGTTCGATGGCGGCGACATCGTCAGGTCGGGCTGCGCGCATGTGGATCGCCAGACCGTCGGAGGTCAGCGCATCACGCTCGAATGGTTCGTGTCGGGACGCGTTCGGCATCCTTGCAGTGTCGGCGTCATGTGACACGTACGCAGGGGCCACGCGACCTCGCGCCAAGAGTCGTTCGCCCCTACCCGTCGCCGCGAGGTCCGCCTCTACTGGTTGAAATGACCGGTCATGGAAGTCTGCTGAGAATCGCCGATCGATCGATCGAACAGATCATCACGTTCATCGACAATCAGCATCCGATCTCGATGCCGTTCCCCGACCCGGTCGCAGTGGTCGTTGAGCTCGAGTTCGTGCTCCCCCATCTCGAAGTGATCGTCCACGAAGGCATTCAAAAGGCTGGCGCCCTCCTTGTCCACAGCCCGCTCGCCTCGATCTGGCCCGAGTCTGTCGCGTACCCGGCTGAGCGGGTGGCAACAATGGGCATCATCGCCGCCATCCAATCGTCGCCCGACGACGAGGCACTGCGACGGATGGCGGCAACGGCACCCGTACGCTTGCTGAACGCTGGCAGCCCAGATCACCGACCGCTCCAGATACTGGCCGACCTGCTCGTACTGAAAGACCTGCTCGGGCCGCTACGCGGTCGTTCAATGGTCATCACAGACGGCGACGTGGGTTACATCACCTCGTGGGTGCAAGCCTCCGTACGAACAGGAATCCACCTGACGCTGCTGCCGACCGCGATCGAGCCAACCGGACTCGCCAGATACGGCGAGGAGTCGCGACTCGCCCAGCTGTTCGGCAGCAACCTGACAATTGCCGACGACCCGTGCCAGGCCGTACGTCACGCCGACATAGTCGCCGGTGACATACTCCTCCCCCACAGTGGAGCGCCCAGTGAACGTATCGAGCTGCCACTCGACCTCTCGGGCAGCCACGCCGACCGCGGCTCGGGTGGTTCCGAGGGTGCTCGGTCGCTGCTCTTCCACCGGGTTGAGCGAGCCAAGGATGTCGTCAGCGCCTTTGTTGTCGGCGCCTGTTGAAGCGGGTCGTCAGAGTTGGACGATTCGACGTCCGCTGATCTCGGTGATCCTGATGCGGACCCAGCCGGGAACCTGGGCGAGACCCCACGGTCGGAGCTGCGCGCCATTGAGGAGCTGCACCGCTACCGCTTCACTGATCTCTTCGGCGCACCCGCGGGCCATCACGCTCCATCCGGCGTGGTACCCGGGATCGACGGCATCGATCTCGAAGGCAACGTCTGCTCGTCGAATTGCCCGATCGAACGCACTTCCACCGGCAGTTCGAACAATGACGTCGCCGTCGCCGTAGAGGTACTGCACCGGGAGAACGAACGGTCTTCCCTCGTGAACGAAACCCACCCGACCGATCGTGCAGGTGGCGAGAAGTCGGTGGCATTCGGCCGGCGACAGGTCTTCAAGCACGGTCACATGATCGAGCTTGCGGCCCGGAAATGTCTCCATCTCTATGTTCTGTCACGCGGCTGGGGTGAGGGACAGGGCCAAAGGTCCCGAGTCTGGGGACGTGTCGCGTTTACGGAGAGCGCACGTTGGGCATACCCCTTCCAACATGATCCATCCCACCATCCAGGCGGCCGGAGCAGCACGAGGGGCAGAGTCGTTACCGCGCGGCTCGTTCGCCACAGCCGTCTTGGAAGAAATGCCCGACTCGACGATCCTCGTCGGCGCTGACGGCGCGATCGTCTATGCCAGTGGACGCGTTGAGCAGCTGCTGGGGTGGCCGGCTCACGACCTGCTCGGACGAAGCATCGACTGCCTCGTTCCTGAGTCCGTAGGTCGTCGACATCGGGCCCTGCGAGCGGATTTCGACCAACACCCGCAGGCCCGACCGATGGGGTCAGGTTTAGAACTGAATGCGGTCCACCGGGACGGATCGCTGATCCCGGTTGAAATCAGTTTGAGTCCGCTTCAGTTCGACGGCGGACAGTTCGTCATCGTGGCCGTCCGAGACTCACGTGTTCAGCGCGGGTTACGACATGCGCTGGTCGACGAGCGGGACCGAGCCCAGGCGATCCTCGGCAGCCTGCAAGAAGGCGTTGTCGAGTTCGACATCAACGAAGAACGATACGTCGGGGTGAATCAGCGGTTCTGCGAGATGATCGGATACACCCATGATGAGGTCATTGCCACCGTTGGCCGTCCACCATGGTGGAGACCCAACGACGATGACATCATCTCCTCGCTTCGCGGGCGGGCTGTGGTCGGCGAGATCGTCCGCTACGAGATGGACCTACAGCGTCGCTCAGGTCAACCGTTCCGGGCGATGGTGACGTCCAACGTGATCCACAGCCGCGGTCGACCGATCCTGCTCGGCTTCTTTCATGATTTGACCGAGGAACGACGAATTTCAGAAGAGTTGAATCTCGCCCGTGAGCGAGTCGCCGTGCTGGAGGATCGCGACCGCATCGCCCGCGACCTGCACGACGGGGTGATTCAACGGATGTTCGCCGCCGGCCTGCACGTCCAAGCCGCTATCGGTCGGCCCGATCAGGACTCGCGTCTCGGCAACGTGATCGATGAAATCGACGAGGCGATCAAAGACATCCGCACGACGATCTTTACCCTGCACGGACGGCGCGGGGTTGGGACCGGATTGGAGCATGCCTTGCGGGTGTTGCTGGCCGAGTCGAGCCGACTGCTTGGCCATCAACCCGATTTGAACATCGATGGTGACCTCGCCGACGTCCCTGACGAGCTTGGCACCGAGATGCTGCTGCTCCTTCGCGAGTTATTGACGAATGTCGTCAAACACGCGCAAGCCACCCGAACCGTGGTTCGGGTGGGAGCGGTTGACGACAATCTGTCGATCTGTGTGCACGATGACGGCGTCGGCTGCCCCGATGAGGCGACCGCCGCCGGCTCGGGTTTGAAGAATCTGCATGAACGAGCCAGGCGACGGGCCGGAACCGCGCGCATCGATCGGCTTGTGTCGCAGGGCACCTTGGTGTGTTGGACGGTCCCGCTCCACAGCGTTGCCAGCTGAACGCGACGCCGACTCATCGCGCCAGGCGATCGGCTCGTCGGCTGTGCGGCGAGCCGCCACGAGCAAAGCGTTAGAGATTCAGGTCTGCTGGTATCGGCGGAGTCGAGGTCGTTGAATGTACCGTCAAGTCGGCAACTCCCTTGACTCGCTTGAGTCGCGAGATCTGAGATTGGTGGCTCGGCCAACCGTCGGTGGCTGTCACCAACGTCACCACTCCATTGCGGACCGACAGGTCTTTGAGAGTTGGGTCTCGGCGCAGCACCGGATCGATCGTGATCGCGGCACGGACTTTTGCCTCGGTGACAACTTCGGACATCGACCTTGTCTCGCGCTCACTCACCGCTCGGCGCACAAACAACAGCCAGCGGCGGACGTCGGCCCGATTGGCCCAACCGGCCGAAGCCAGAGCTGCAATCCAGAGCGGGCGGATGCGTCGCTTGACAGCTTTGGGGATCATTGTTGGGCTCGCTTGAAGAACGTCAGTGACCGGGCCACTCAACGGCCTTTCGAGCGAGCGGGCTTTCGGGCCGACTTCGCCACAACGGCCTGGGCCGCTTCGATCTCGGTCGTCGCGCCGGCGTTGGCCATACCGCCGGCCCGGTCCTCGAGGTGGGCTCGAACGAACCAGTGGTACCGCTCGAGAATTCCGCTCTGACCGACGAGCAGATCCTGCGAGACGAGGTCGGATTCACCCGATGCCGAGATCGCTTCGCGATGCCCGGCGATGACCCCCCGGTACACCATGTCAAGCGCGCCAAGATGCGCAATGGCGTCGGCTCGCTCCAACTCGTAGTCGTCCCACGTGCGCGCCTGGGTGAGCCGACCCGGAAGGCCGCTCGGAACTCCACCGAGCGTTGCGATGCGCTCAGCGAGATCGTCGACCATTTCCTGAACACCAGCATGCTGCGGATCGAGCATCTTGTGCACGCCGATGAAGTTGGGGCCGACAACATTCCAATGGATGTGTTTCAGCGTCAGCGAGAGATCGACGAGTGCGACCAATCGTTGTTGGAGCGCCGCGGCGACCTGCGTCCCCGCCTTGACCGACATCGTCGGGACCGTGAACGATGCCTGGCGCGACGACGTGACCGTTGAGGCCTTCTCAACCCGTCGTGGCGCGCTCTTCTTCTGACTCGTTGTGACTGGCATCAAGACTCCCTTGGCTCGTGAAACGCCGCATTCGGCACGACGACCTCTATGCCCTCGACGTCCCCGTTCCAAACGTGTCCGATCTCAAGCGTGCCAATCCACTGTTTGTCGACGTGCTACTCCTGCGCCGAATGTCCGTCGGCGATGTGCTCACGGAGCTCGGCGAGGCTGGCGGCGATGAGCCGTCCGACGTGGACCTGGCTCGTACCGATCTTCTCGGCGATCTGGGTTTGACTCAACTCGTCAAAGAAGCGAAGGTACAGAATTCGACGCTCCCGCGGTCGGAGCCGATCGAGGAGACCCACGATCATCTCGCGATCCAGAACCTGATCGAGGTTCGATTCGACCGTTGGGGTGTGGCTGATCATCGTCGGGTCCAGCGGGTATGCCCGATACGCGTGGTTCGCCTCCAACGCCTCGATCACCGAGGTCGGCGGCACCCCGAGGCGGGTGGCGATCTCGTCGACCCGCGGAAATCGTCCCAGCTGCTTGGCCAGTTCGTCGTTGGCTTCGTTGACCGCAGAGCGAAGGTCTTTCGCCCGGCGCGACACATGCAGACTCCAGGTGTAGTCGCGAAAGTGACGGCGCAGCTCTCCCATGATGGTCGGCGTCGCGTACGCCCCGAACTGCACGCCATGCTCGGGGTCGTATCGATCAACGGCCTTGAGGAGTCCCAGCCGAGCGACCTGCACCAGATCGTCCAGCGGCTCGCCGCGATCGACGAAGCGCCGCGCGCCGCGCTGGGCGAGCCAGAGGGTGCGTTCGATGATCTCGTCTCGAAGGGCCGGGTCGCGATGCGCTGCGTAGCGCTCGAGCGCGGCCTGCACCCAGGCGTCGTCCTCCTCCGATCGCGCCGATGGTGCCGCCGCCATCAGGTACCCACGTGATCGACGACCGCCCATATCTGCGCATGGTCATCGACATGTTCAATCCGATGTTCGGAACACACTTCGGCCAAGACCGTGCGGCACAGGATCAAGTCGGGATCGTCAACGTCGAAAGCTCGGTTGATCGTCCGGCCCCGGACCGTGAACGACTGTCCGCCGACGCCAAACTGAACCTCGACGGCTTCGCCGACGCCGTGTTCGATCAGCGCGATCAGCACCTCGCTGACCGCCATGTTGATGTCCTCAAGCTCGTCGACGGTGAAACCGCCGAGCGAGGCAACCCCGCTCGCCGCGAGCCGTACGACTCGTGACGACAGCGGATCCGATGGAACTCGCATCTCAACAGGACCGTACGGAAGCAGCATTCCGCCCAGAGCGCTCAGGCGCGACGAACCGTCCGATGAGGCCACGCCGCCGACCCCGACATCATCGTCCACATCCACATCGACATCGAAGGGACCGTGGATCTCGGGCTCAGCCATGTATGTCCTCGTCTACGAGTGCACCTTATTGCCCCGCAGTCTGCCCGATATCCGACCGTTGGGTCGAGAGGTGTGCCAGTGTCCCGTCCGGCCACAACGTCGAGGCTCGTTGATCACGACCTGGGGGGGACGCGTGACGATCGGCAGCGCGTGACAATCTGGCCTGCCTGAAGTTCGACCATGACCTCGTCCATGAGATAGCGGACGACGCCGAGCCCTCGGTCCGATGTTCGCAGCAGGCCTGCTTCACTCCAGGTTGCCGAGAGCAGCAACGGGGCGAGTGCGGTCCATCTCGTGTCGATTCCGATCTTGAGCTCCCACCAGTCCGGATCGTTGACGTCGATCGAAACCGTGAGGCTGGCCCCGTCACGGTGTTCAATGTGACTGGTGGCGAGTTCGCTCGTCACCAACACGTGGTCGCTGACCACCATCTCGGGTGCGTCGTGCAATCGCAGCATCTCGGCAACGAAGTTCCGCGCGGTGAAACGCGCTGATGGGGGTCGCCGCGAATTCCCGCTCGTAATGGCCGGCGACAAGGTCGTTCATGTCGGCTCGATCATCTTTTGCTTATCCATCGACGACCAGTCCTCTCGTGACCTGCTCTGCCCGATCGACTCGACACTCAAACGTCGGCCGCCGTTTACCCGACGCCTCGTGTGGGTAGCGGTTGAATATCGCACGGGCAGCCTGCCTGTTCGTGAACGGAGACATCGGTGTCTACTCACACAGCTCCCCACCCACCCACCGAGCACGCGGCTACGTCGTCGGCGACGATGGGCGCTCTCGTCTTTCACGGTCCCGACGCCAAGGCGTGGGAGCAGGTCGCCAAGCCGGTGCTCATCGATGACACGGACGCAATCGTTCGGGTCGATGCCACCACCATCTGCGGATCAGATCTGCACATCCTCAAGGGAGACGTTCCCGAGGTGACCGTCGGACGAATCCTTGGCCACGAAGCGGTGGGGACGGTCGAGGCGGTTGGCTCATCGGTCAAGAACGTGCGGCCGGGCGACCGGGTGCTGGTGTCGTGCATCACTGCGTGCGGGGCGTGTCGCTTCTGTCGCGAGGCTCGATACGGACAATGTCTCGGCGGAGGCGGCTGGATTCTGGGTCATCTCATCGATGGCACCCAAGCCGAGTTCGTTCGGGTGCCATTCGCCGACACCTCGACCTATCCGATCCCGAGCGGCGTCTCGGATGAAGAGGTCCTGATGCTGGCCGACATCGTGCCGACGGGATACGAGGTCGGCGTGTTGAACGGCCGAGTTCGCCCCGGCGACGTCGTGGCCGTCGTCGGTGCCGGGCCGGTTGGGCTTGCCGCGATCATGGGAGCCCGATTGTTCAGCCCCAGTCACATCGTCGCCATCGACCTCGCCGATGGTCGCCTCGACGCGGCGAAACGGTTCGGTGCTGACGTGGTGATCAACAACAGTCGCGACGACGTGCTCAAGATCGTGCAGGAACTCACCGGCGGACTGGGAGCCGATGTGGCGATCGAGGCGGTCGGGATTGCGGCAACATTCGAACTCGCCACCAGTCTGATTCGACCGTGCGGACACGTCGCCAACGTGGGAGTTCACGGCAAGCCGGCAAGTCTTCACCTCGAACGACTCTGGGGGAAAGACGTCACGATCACCACCGGCTTGGTCGATACGTCATCCACTCCAACGCTGCTGAGGCTGACCAGCTCCCATCAGCTCGATGTCGCTCGATTCGTCACCCATCGATTCGCGATGGCCGACTTCATCGAGGCCTACGACACCTTCACGCGAGCGGCCGAAACCGGCGCGCTCAAGGTCGTGATCACGCCGAACGCCTGACGCGTGTCCGAATCCGCCAACTGGGAGGTTTAACCCCGGCACCCAACGGGCACACGAGCAGCGACCGAGGAGTTCAGCTATGTCAGGTATCGCGATCATCACTGAAGCCTGCATCGGAGTAAAAGACCGGGCATGCGTCGACGTCTGCCCGGTGCAGTGCATCTACGAGTTCGATTCCGTCAACAACGTGCTGGTCTCGGAACAGGCGGCCGGCAGCGGCGTGGTCGAAAACAGCCATGCCCCCAACCCCGACATGGTCGCCATCTTCGGTGACAGCATTTTGTACGTCAACGTCGACGAATGCACCTCGTGCACGGCGTGCTATCAGCCCGACGTCTGCCCGGTCGGGGCCATCTATGCCGAGGAACACGTTCCCAACGGCACGCCCCAGATCAAGCACAACAAGGACGATCCGAACAAGGACCACGATCACACTTTCTTCATCCAGCACAGCCGAGACGTCTTCGCCGACTAGGGGTGGACGATCATGCCGTGAATCCAAGCGCTCCCAACTGAACCTCGGATGGTTTAGTTCGCAGTCCTGCTGGGCAAGTACTCGTCATGACCGAACCGTCCCGACTTCCGGATACCTCAATCGTCGACGACATAGCGCAGACTGGCGACGACGAGCCCGAATCAATGTTCGGCATCTCGTTCGATGGTGTTTCCCGCGCCCAGGAGTTCATGCTCGCCTTGTCTCGGCTTGCAGGCCTCGGACAGCTCAAGCTTCGCGACGCAGCCGTGGTCGTGAAGGATGGCGACGGCAAGGTACGTGTGCAAGAGACAATCGACCCGCAACCCGGCCGGGCGGCAATGTCTGGTGCGATGTGGGCCGGACTGATCGGCCTCTTCGTCGGCGGACCCGTCGGCTGGATCGTGGGCCTTGCCGTGGGTGCCGGCGCCGGTGCCGTCACCGCAAAGGTCGTCGACCTGGGCATTCCCGACGAATGGATCAACTGGTTCAAAGAGGCAGTGCGGGACGACACGGCAACGGTGGTCGCGCTGGTCACCGACGTCAACCTCGAGGCCTTGGTGACCGAGACCAAACGCTTCGCCGGAGCCGAGCTCGTCCACACCACATTGGCACCCGGCGTGTCATCCCGGTTGACGACGGCGCTACGCGGCCCCGACGGTGGGGTGGAGACGTGGTAGCGCCACCCTCGGCGAAGCGGAGCACCGGCGATGCCGAGTCGGTTTGGGATCTGACGGGTGTAAGGTCCCCCGTGCTCACTGCAGGTGCCCGGGCGGGAACAACCGTGGCGCCGGCACAGAGGACCGCACGGACCACCATGCTCGACGTGCCGTTTCACCTCCACGTGTTCGCGCCTCACGCGTGAACGTTGAGCAGTCGAATCGAATCGCCGTCGCATTCGCGCGTGAAGCTGCCAAGTCTCCCGAAGCCCGCCTGTGCGCGGCGTGCGTCGACGTACTGGCGGTCTCAGGGGCGGGAATCACCATCATGGGTGGCGGGTACGCCGGCCCTATCTGCGTGTCGAGCTCCCGCTTCGCTCAACTCGAGGACCTGCAATTCACCCTCGGCGAAGGCCCGTGCCAGGATGCATTCCGCTCGGGAGTACCCGTCCACGTTCCGCAGTTGGGCGACGCGGCGTCGGCGCGGTGGCCGGCATTCGTCGATCTGGCCACGCTGGCCAACATTGGCGCAGCGTTTGCCTACCCAATGTCAGACCACGGGGCCCGCGTCGGCGTTCTGACGCTCTACCAGCGCACGGGCGGAGACCTCACCGATGCGCAGCACAGCGACAGCATGGCCATGGCCATGGTGCTCGCCGAAACCGTCCTCAGCTTGCAAAACGATGCACCCGAAGGTTCGTTGGCCGAAAGTCTCGAAGAGGCCATTGCGTATCGTGCCGAGATTCACCAGGCTAGTGGCATGGTCGCGGTGCAACTGCAGATCCCGGTCGCCGAGGCGCTGATACGCCTCCGAGCTCACGCCTTCGCGACCTCCCGTTCTGTCGGAGTCGTCGCCGGTGACGTTGTCGCCCGCCGCCTGCGACTCACCGATGACCGCAACCCCACCGCAGAAGGGGAGTAAACCATGGCGAACGACCTCGAACTGGCCCTCCCAGATCGCAGTGCCCTCACCGCGCAAACCTTCGTCGAGATTGTCGACACGCTTGTCGGCGACTTCGACGTGATCGAGGTGCTCACCCTGCTCACGACGCGCTGTGTCGAGCTCCTCAATGTCGCCGCAGCTGGTATTTTGCTCGCTGATGGCGACGGTCAACTGCGAGTGATGGGTGCTTCCACCGAGGTGATCGAACTGCTCGAACTGTTCCAGATCCAGAACGACGAAGGTCCCTGTTTGGACAGTTTCCAGACTGGTCGGGTAGTGATTCACCCCGAGCTGCAGATCGGCTCTCCTTGGCCCAAGTTTGCCGCTGAAAGCGTGCGGCGAGGGTTTCCATCGGTCTGCGCCGTGCCGCTACGCCTCAAGGAAGTCAACCTCGGCTGCCTCAACCTGTTCATGTCCGAACCGGTCCGCTTGCCCGATACCGACGTCGCTCTCGCCCAAGCCCTGGCCGATGTCGCCAGCATCGCCATCGTCCAGGACCAGGCCACCCGCGACGCATTGATCCGCGAGGGGCAGCTCCAACATGCGCTGAACAGCCGGATCGCGATCGAGCAGGCCAAGGGCATGATCGCCGAGCGTGCCGGACTTGATATGGACCACGCCTTTCATCGCCTCCGTAGCTACGCCCGAGATCACAATCTCGGGCTCACCGAAGTGGCCGAGACCCTGTGTCCGGCTCGATCAGTGTGGACGCCCTGATTCACCACGATGCGTGAAGCCTCACCGGGCAACCGGCCGCCCCGATTGACATCGGCTGCCGCGGGTGTAGGGTACCCACACGAGTTCAACGTGTCGCTCCGGACCCTGGTTGCGCATCCCTTTCTCTCAAGGATGTCAGCCGTGCAAACCCAAGTTTCAAGCGAACAGGCCCCCTCATCTGGTGGTAGCTATTTCGTCAACCCCGGTTTGATCGTGGCCGTGTCAACGGAACAACGACGCCGAATTGTGCACCTCAGCGGTGAGCTGGATATTGCGACTCGCTTACTGGCGAGCGATGCGTGCATCGTCGGCGACGACCACGACGTCGTCGTCGTTGATCTGAAGGACCTGACGTTCATGGACAGCCGGGGATACGACGCCCTGACTTCGGCGCGCGAGTCGCTGCACCGGCGCGGGATGACGATGACGTTGCGGAACCTGTGCGGGCAGCCGGCACGGCTCATCGGCCTACTGTCGGTCTTTGAAGCCCAGGCGGGCCATGGTCGTGCCCTCTCAGGCCCGGACGACGACGACCGGGCCGGTCGAGTGTTGGGCGACGTGTTGGGCCGCTGAGCCGACCAGAAGCGTGCGAAACCCTCCCCGACCGCGAGTTCCAACGACCAACATGTCGCAGTGGGCCGCCGCGTCGAGCAGGACTCCCGACGGGGACCCGTTGACGACATGACGTTCGAGTCGCACTGCGTCAAGATCTGGACGCGAGAACGTGTAGGGCATCGACGAGCGCATCGAGCTCGTGCACGGCGTCGAGCCTGATCCGCTCCTGTGTCTCGACGGCCGACGCTCCGAGGGGCACGTATGGATAGTCCCAGCAGTGGATGACGTCGAGGTCTGCATCCCACTTTTGGGCCTCGGTCGCCGCCCACTCCAGCGCTCGCCTGGCTGGCAGTGAACCGTCAACTCCGACGGCGATCCGCGTCGGGGTGCGGTCGAGGTCGGGCTCGGCGGGGGGTGGGATGACGGCCACGGTTGTGGTGGCGTGATGCAGCACGTAGCGGGCGTTCGAGCCCAGGATGACGTCGGTGAGCGGCCCGTGGTGTTCGTGGGCGCCCACGACGAGGAGGCGTGAGTCCTTCGCCAGTTCGACGAGGACTCGTCCGGTCTCACCGCGCTCCAGGACTCCGTCGACCTCGAGGGTGGGGTAGGCATCGCGAATGGCGCTGACCGCCAAGTCGAGGAGTTCACGGGCGGCCCGCTGAAGCGCGGGGACATCCAACTGGTAGGCACCCGCGCCCGCGCCGTACGAGCTGTACGCCGGGATCGGGGTTTCGATTGCGTGGGCTACCAGCAAGCGGTCGGCGGATTTCACGGCCTCTCGGGCGGCCCAACGAATCGCGGCCTCGGCCGCCGGTGATCCGTCGGTGGCGACGGCAATGGTCTCGTTCATCGCGCCACCATCGAGGTCTCGGCCGCCGCGATTCCGTCGGAGGCCGACTCCGGCACGACAATGACCGGAACCGGAGATCGGTGGATCGCCGCCTGGGACATAGAACCGAGGGCGAGTCGTTCGAACAGATTGTGGCGGTGTTGTCCGACCACCAGCATGTCGGCGCCGATCGCGGCTTCGAGCAGAGCATCGAGTGTCGACCGCTCGGCTACCCATTCGATGACGTCGACCGATGGCGACAGTTCGCGGACGTACTCTACCGCAGCGGCCATCACCCGATCGGCCGTGAGACGGTCGGCTTGTGTGTCGCCCCGTACGGTCATGCCACCTTCGACGAAGTACCACGACTGCGACCAGGCGTGCACGATTTCAATCGCGGCGTGGCGAGGCTCGGCCTGGTCGACGGCTGCCGCAATCACCGGGCGATCGATCGGCGAGCCATCGACCCCCACCACGATCCGGCGCTGGCTGCCGTGATCGAACGGGACGATCGGAGCCGTACGAGGTCCGAGGAATACCGGGCAGCGGGCGTGGCGGATCAGTTGATGAGCGACCGACGGCAACGTCAGTCGCTCCAGGGGACCGTGACCGTGCGACGCCATGGCCACGATGGCAACATTGTCGTCGTCGGTCAGACGGCTGAGCCCCCGGCCGGGGTGTCGATCGTGGAGCACGTCGTACTGCACGACGACGTTCGGGCGAGCGAACTGCTCGGCGAGCCGGGCAACATAGTTGACTTCCCGAGCGTCGCCGATCGTCGCCTGCGTTCCCTCGGGAAGCACCTGGTACAACATCGGACTCAAGCCGAGCGCGCCGGCGAGGTCGATTGCGGGCTCGATGATCGTTTCGCTCTCGGGGGTGCCGTCGACCGCGATCGCCAAAACCTCTCCGCGCAGTGACGGTTCGCAGAGCGGTCCGACCACGAGCATCGGGGTGCGGCTGTGATGCAGCAGCGAAGCGCTGACGCTGCCTGCCAGCGACTCGATGATGGCAGTTCGGCCCGACGACGAGACGCACATCAGGACGCTCGGATCCTCAAGTCGATGAATCAGCGGCGTGTCAACCGACTCGCTGGGGATCATGACGCTGGTCACCATCACTCCGTCGATCTCGCACGTGACAGGCGCAATGGTGGCGGGGTCGACATCGGGGTCGACGATCATGACTTGTTCGATCGAGGCACCGAGCAGCCTGGCAACACTTTGAGCCACTGCAATGGCGTTCGCCCGACGGTGCGGGTCGTCGACGGGAACGATCAAGACCTTGGGAATCAAGTACGTGGTCACATCTGTATCGTGCGGGTATCTCGGACGACGCGACAGGGTCGCACGACTGCCGCCTGTGGGACCTTTGGCCCGGGCTCCTTAACCCGGATGTTGCATGGCCAGCGTCGAGCATTGGTGTGCCGAATGACCGCCCGGCCAGCACGGCACAACCGCCGGAACGGCGCGACGATCAGCCGATGGCCCATATTCGATTCGTCGTCAGGTACCACTTCTCGGCACCACCCCGACAGGTGTGGGACCAGCTTGTCGACTGGGCCGGTCACGGTGCATGGATTCCCGCGACACGGGTGGTCGTCGACCCGGGGGACCCGACCGCAGTTGGAGCGACTTTTACGGCGTGGACCGGCATCGGGAAGTTGGCGCTGGAGGATCGGATGCGCGTCGGCGAGCTCGGCTGGAATCCAAACACTGGTCACGGCGCGTGCCGAGTCGACAAACTCGGGCCCATCCTGCGGGGCACGGCGGGCTTCACCGTGAGCCCCGACCACGCAGGTGGAACTGACCTCCACTGGACCGAAGACGTGAGTATTCGTCGCCTGCCCCAATTTGTCGCCCCGGTAGTTGCCCGGGCGGGCGCAGCAGGGTTCCGACAGGGCATGCGCCGCCTCGCCCGGCTTATGGCGGACCACCCCAAGGGCTAAACCCGCACCATCTCGAGGCGGGCCCCAGGATCGTCGACGCTCGCCAATCCGACACCGGCACGTCTACGAACCCACCGCATGGAGAGCAATTTGAGTTCGCGCGTTCGGATCGCAAGGGTCGGTCGGGGGTGCCTGGCTGGGGTTGCCGCCGCCGCCGGGGGCCTCGGCTTCGCCGAGCTGGTGACGGCGACGTCGCGCACGTTTCAGTCGCCGGTCGTCGATGTGGCCGACCGAGTCGTCGACGGAGTACCACGTCAGGTCAAGGACTTGGCGATCGACTGGTTCGGCACGAACGACAAGATCGCACTGCTGGTGGGGATCAGCGTGATCCTCGCCCTCTACGCCGCGATCGTCGGCGTGGTGGCGTTGTCGTCACGTTGGCGGTGGGCCCTCGTGGGTATTTCGCTGTTCGGATTCGCTGGTGCGTACGCGTCGCAGTCGACCCGGCGGGCCGCACCGCTGATCGCAATCGTCCCGAGCATCGCCGGTGCCCTGGTCGCCGGGGGGCTACTGATCGTGCTCCGCCGCGAAGCCCATCGGACTCAGCAGCCGAGTCGTCCTGATGCGGCCACCCCGACGAGCGCGGCCGATTCCCACCCGTCGATCGCGGCGCTGGTACCCAACAGTCGACGACGATTCCTTGCGGTGGCGGGCGCTACCGCGGCGGGCGCCGTAGTCGTCGCTGGGACGGGTCGACGCCTGGCCACGCGATCGAGCGCCAGCGCGTCGCGCCAGTCGCTGGTCCTGCCGAAGGCCAAGTCACCACTTGCGCCAGTACCGCCGGGCGTCAGCGCCCCGGTTCCCGGCGTCAGCCCGTTCTTCACGCCGAACAAGACCTTCTACCGAATCGACACGGCCATTACCGTTCCACAGGTCCCGGTTGACTCGTGGCGGCTCTCGGTCACCGGTCTGGTCGAGCGACCCATCGAGCTCACCTTTGATGAGTTGATTCAGCGTGAATTGGTCGAGTCCGACATCACACTGACCTGCGTGTCAAACGAAGTCGGGGGAATCCTGACCGGGACCGCTCGCTGGCTCGGCGTGCGCCTCGATCGCTTGCTCGAAGACGTCGGCGTCTCGGGCGAAGCCGACCAGATCGTCGGACGATCCGTCGACGGTTTCACCGCCGGGTTTCCAACCGCGGTACTCGACGGTCGAGACGCGTTGATTGCGATCGGGATGAACGGTGAACTCCTCCCCGTCGCTCACGGCTTTCCGGCCCGTCTCATCGTCCCCGGTCTCTATGGGTACGTCTCGGCAACAAAATGGCTGACCGAAATCGAACTCACCCGGTTCGATCGATTCGACGCGTATTGGGTCGAACGGGAATGGGCCGACGATGCCCCGATCAAGGTGCAGAGCCGGATTGACACCCCCCGCGGCTTGAGCAAAGTGGCATCTGGCCCCGTCGCTATCGGCGGGGTTGCGTGGGCCCAGACCCGGGGAATCGATCGCGTCGAGATCAGTGTCGACGACGGCGAATGGGTCGAAGCAACGCTGGCCGATGAGCTGAACGACGTCACCTGGAGGCAGTGGTCTTACACGTGGGACGCCACTCCGGGGAGCCACTCGGTCGTGGTCCGGGCCACCGAGCGAAACGGTCCAATCCAAACGGCCGAGCGTTCCGAACCATTCCCGAGCGGTGCCACCGGGCAACACCAGATCATCGTCATCGTCCAGTGACTCGCTCATCCCCCCAAACACCCCCAAACCCAACCCCGACAGGAAAAGCCGTGAACCCCTCATCCCGTACCCGACTCGCCAAGGGTGCCCTCACCCGTCGCAGCCTCGCCGCAATCGCCGCACTGTCGATCGTTGCCGCCGCCTGCGGATCTGACACGACCGAGACGGCCGCGACAACGCCCGCCCCGGCGGCAACGGCCGCTCCGGCGACGCCGGCGCCCACTGATGCCCCAGAATCCACTGATGCCCCTGAGCCCACCGAGGCCACGTCGAAAGCAATGGCCTTCGGCCCGGCATGTTCTGCGGTTCCCGCCGATGGGGCTGGCAGCTTCGCCGGAATGGCTCAGGATCCCGCGGCCACCGCCGCCTCGAACAACCCGGTGCTGTCCACCCTGGTGACTGCGGTCAAGGCGGCCGGATTGGTTGACACCCTCAACGGTGAGGGTCCGTTCACCATCTTCGCCCCGACCAACGACGCCTTCGCCGCCATCCCGCCGGCTGACCTCGAAGCCGTGCTGGCCGACAAGGAACTGCTGACCTCGATCCTGACCCTCCATGTCGTTGGCGGCAGCAGCATGAACGCCGCCGATCTCGGTGCGGCCAAGACGGCGGCAACGGTCAACGGCGAGGAACTCACCTTTGGAGCCGACGGCACGACCGTGAACGGTGCCAACGTGGTGTGTTCCGATGTCATGACCGCCAACGCAACGGTTCACATCATCGACGCCGTGCTGATGCCCAAGGCTGCTGCCCCTGCCGCAATACTGAACCCGAGTGGTCCCGCCTGCTCGTCGGTCCCCGCGGACGGTGCGGGTAGCTTCGCCGGCATGGCCCAGGATCCGGCCGCCACGGCCGCGTCGAACAACCCAGTGCTGTCAACCCTGGTCACCGCCGTCAAGGCCGCCGGGCTGGTCGACACCCTCAATGGTGAAGGCCCGTTCACCATCTTCGCCCCGACCAACGATGCCTTCGCCGCCATCCCGCCGGCTGACCTCGAAGCTGTGCTGGCCGACAAGGCCATGCTGACCTCGATCCTCACCCTGCACGTGGTCGCCGGCGAGAAGCTCAGCTCGGCCGATCTCATGAAGATGGGCAAGGCCACCACGGTCAACGGTGCCGAGTTGACCTTCGACGACGATGGCGGCCTGACCGTCAACGGAACGAAGTCGGTCTGCATGGATATCCCCACGGCCAATGCCACGGTCCACATCATCGACGGGGTCCTTCTCCCCGCCTGACAACGTCCCCAAGCCCTCACAAGTCCCCCAACAAAGCAGTGCCGTCCCGGGAGTCCACGCTCGGGGCGGCACTGCCGCGTATGGAATCTGGAAGTTGGGGGAACAGTTCAGCGATGACGGCCTGCCTGCGAGCCGAGTTTGCCAAGGACACGGACGGCGCCCGTTCGCAGCTTCGAGCCCTTCGTGCATGACCAATCTCCTTCGAGCGACCCCAAGCGGCTGTACATCCCCGGGGTCAGCGGCACGTGGGACGACCACGCGACGACCGAATCGAACGCCGAGAACGTGCCGGCAGAGTCGTGGTCGAGCGTTCCATGGCGGACGATCGTCGCAACAGTCGTTATTGTAGGAGCTGCATTTCTTCTGGTTCTCTTCATTCGGGCGACGGCACGAATCCTTACCTTGATCGCCGTCGCCGGGCTCTTCGCCATCGTTCTGGAACCACTTGTTCGACGAGTTCAGAACCGGGTGGGCGGACGCCGAGGATTGGCGACGGGGATCGTCGTCTTCTGCAGCCTCTTCGTCATGATTGGCATTGTTCTCCTGTTCGTCATGCCGGTGCGCCGACAACTCGTCGAAATATTGACGGACCTACCGGGAACAGTGCGCGACGCGGCCAATGGACGTGGACCGCTCGGCGAGATTGTGACGAAACTTCGTATCGAATCGTACGTAAAGGATCGTGAACCCGAACTGACCCAAGCCGCCCAGAGGCTTGGGGACTCCTCGTTCCAGGCCGCCCAGGTGATTGTCAACTCGTTGATCGCGTTTGTGACGGTGACGCTCATGACCTTCCTCTTCATCAGCCAGTCAGCCACCATCGGGCAAGCTGCGCAAAGCGTCGTTCCTCACTGCCGACGCGCCGCGATGAGACGCACCGCTCAAGATGCGGCCGGGGCGGTCAGCGGCTATGTGACCGGCAACCTGCTGATCAGCCTGATCGCCGGCGTCGCGGCATTCACCTGCCTCGTGATCCTGCGAGTTCCCAGCCCCGTAGTCTTGGCCCTCTGGGTTGCCTTTGCCGATCTGATCCCGCTGATCGGGGCGACGATAGGGGCCGCGGTCTGCGTATTGGCTGCCTTCGTACATTCCCCGCAGGCGGGAGTCGTCGCGCTCGATTTTCTTTGTCATTTATCAGCAACTCGAAAATGGCGTCATCTATCCCTGGATGATGGCGAGACGCCTCCAGGTCAATCCTCTTGGGATACTTCTGAGCGTACTGCTCGCATCTGAGCTCTATGGCATTCTCGGGGCACTGTTGGCGGTCCCGGTATCGGGCGCGTTGCAGGTCATCGTGAGCGCGGTTCGACAGGAGCGACAACGCGAACGGCTTGTCTTGCCGCCCTCGATGGACCCAGGCGAGCCCGACGCCCACTCGTCGAGCTCAAGTTCATGAGTTCATGAGTTCATGAGTTCATGAGTTCATGAGTTCATGAACGGCGGAGTACGACAGTTTCCGCCCCAGCCAATGTCTACTATGGAGCACTTTCGGGCACCATCTGGCCATGAGCTATGAATCATGCGTCGTGGCGCTCGACGAAGCAATAGAACTGTTCGTCGATCTGCTCGTAGATCCCCATGACCCGGCACCCAAGGTGCGGGCGAGCACCGCAGATGGCGACGTGATTGCCATGTTGCTGGCATTGTTCACCGAGGTCACGAGCGCGACGGTTTCAGCTCTTTCGATCACGACACCGGAGTCAACCTATCTTGACTCACTGGGAGATGTGGTGGCCATGATTCGCCGCTCGACTACGGCAAACCTACAAAGGTCGAGAGACGGCTCGCAGAAGCCGTTTGGTTAGACAAACATACAAGCGGGTACGAAATCCACGAACTTACGAATGCGTTCTCTCCAGAAGTTCGTCGATCAAGAAGGAACTTAGAAATTGTTTCGATTCTCAACCACTTCCGTCGATACAGTCGACGCGCCAATTGTCGATTTGCTGAATGAACGTGTGGCAGACCTGGCCAGTCTGCCGCATCCGGGGGCTGGCGAGACGTGGACAAGGTGGCGTGGGCTGATCGACTTCGCAGCGCAGGACCTCGCCCTTGGTCGCCTCGTTGAAGGTCATGTCGACGCACTGGCAATTCTTCGCGAACTCGATCGAACAGAGCTGATTGAACCACCGTCAACGTGGGGGGTGTGGGCGGCCGGCACCGGCGACCTCGTTGCGACACCGCTCAATGGAGGATGGAAGCTCACCGGGAAAAAGGCGTGGTGCTCCGGGTCGCTTCAGATCGACCGCGCCCTCGTCACGGCCCAAGGACCCGATGGCGCATTGCTCTTTGCTCTCGCACCGAACACGGACGGGGTCACCAGCGAGCTCGGATCATGGTCTCCGCTGGGTATGGACGAGACTTGTAGCGAGACCTTGCATTTCGACGTCGCGATACCAAAGTCGTCGCTCATCGGCGAGGTCGAGAGCTATGTCAACCGGCCCGGATTTCATCACGGTGGAGCCGGAGTCGCGGCCTGCTGGTACGGAGGGGCGATAGCCGTCGTGGAACGGCTTGCGCAACGAGCCGACGAGAACGTTTTCAATGCCGTCCGCTGGGGCCGCTGTCGAGCCAGACTCGAGGCGGCCGGAGCCCGACTCGAAATGGGCGCTCGCGAGATCGATCGTTGTCCGCACGACCCCGTCATCGGGCGGCGCGTCGCCGCCAGCGTGCGGTTGTCGGTTGAAGAGGCGTGTCGCCACACCCTGACCGATGTCGTCGAAGTTCTTGGCGCTGGCGCGCTTGCCCACGACGTGGAGCATCACCGACGGGTTGCAAACCTCATGGTGTACCTGCGCCAACTCCACCCGGACCGCGATGCCGGCCACTACGGATCGCTTGGTGGGGAGCGCTTGACATGGTGAGGTCGTGGAATCCTCACTGGGCGGGTGCCGAACCAATGGTACCGCGACGCCTCGTCGTGGTGTCGCCTCACCCCGACGACGAGGTGTTCGGTGCTGCCGGCTTGATGACATGGTGTCGTCAACGGGGAAGCGCGGTCGAGATCATCGCGGTAACCGATGGCGAGGGCTCGCATCCGGCCTCCACATCGGTGTCGCCCGGTCAACTCCGCTTCGTTCGCGCCCATGAACGCCGGTGTGCATTGGCATTGCTCGATCTGGCCGACGTGCCCGTCCACCGACTCGGCCTGGCCGATGGCAGCCTCGGCGAGGTCAGCGAGACATTGACCGAACTGATGATGAGCCGCGTCGACGGTGAAACGACCCTGGTCGTGCCATCTCGCCACGACTCCCACCCCGACCATCACGCCACATTTCGAGCCGGCCTGGCCGTTCGTGAGCTCCTGGACTGCGAGCTGTGGGAGTACGCCGTATGGGCCCGTCTCAACCCTCGAGAGTGCCCGCAACTTGGAAGAACGCTCCATCTTGGCGCAGGGCTGCACTACCGCAAACGGGTTGCAAGCTGGTGTTTTCGGAGCCAGATCCTGGCGATGGGACCCGACACATCGACCGATGGGCCAGTGCTCGACGCCCCGACGCTGGCCGCATTTACGAGCCCTACCGAGAGGGTGGTGATGTCATGAACGAGCCTGCTGGGACTCCCGGTGAGTACTTCGATCAGGCCTGGGATCACGATGACGACCCGTGGGATCACGCCGGGCGGTTCTACGAGACCCGCAAGTATGACGCCACCGTCGCGCTCCTCGACCGTCCAAGATTTCGCCGGGCTTTCGAGCCGGGGTGTGGAACAGGATTGCTCACCCGACGGCTTGCCGATCGGTGCGACGTTGTCGAAGCGCGTGATCGGCATTGGCGGGCGGTGGAGGTCACTCGCGAGCTGTGCGCCGATAAGCCCGGCGTCAACGTCGACGTTGGAGCACTGCCCGATGCGTGGCCACCGGGGGCTTTCGACCTCATTGTCATGTCCGAGGTGCTGTATTACCTCCCTCTTGTCGTCGTGCACGACGTCATCAAACGAGCTGCGCTGGCCGCTGAACCAGATGCGTTGCTCGTTCTGGTCCACTATCGCCCCGTCGTGGCCGAACATGTGATCAGCGGAGATGCGGTGAATGACGCCGTCGACTACAGCGCGCTGTGGTCGGTGATCGGTAGCTACGCAGACGCAAACTTTCGCCTTGATCTTGCGCTACGCCGATGATCAAACGAATAGCTGTCGGCATCCCTGCTCGCAACGAGGTCGAAAGCATCGAGGCGTGTCTTGGCTCGATCATCGTGGCTGCGCAGGCGGTGGAGCTACCGGTGTCGATCGTCGTGGTGGCCGATTCCTGCACCGACGGTACGGCCGACCGCGCCCGGTCCGTGTTGCGTGCCAGCGGGCTCCTGTGGCGCGTTGCAGAGCGAAGCTTTGGACGAGTCGGACCGACGCGCAACCTTGCCTGCCACATGTCCATAGCGCTCCACAGGGGCACTGATCACGAGCATGTCTGGCTGGCAACCACCGATGCCGACAGCCGAGTGCCCCACGACTGGCTCATCGCTCACCTCCGTCACGAAACCGCCGGTTGGGACGGCGTCGCAGGATTGATCGAGTTTGCCGAAGGCGACATCAGCCCGGAGCTACGGACACGCTTTCTTGCTGCCATCGAGTGGGATGGAACCGGTAGTGGGCACCCCCATGTTCACGGCGCCAACCTGGGTATTCAGGCTTCGGCCTTCTTCGCGGCGGGAGGATTCGCGGATGTCGCTGTCGGCGAGGATCAACAACTGTGGAAGCACGCACGAAGCTGCGGCTACTCGGTCATCGGCACCACCGACGGGGTGGTGATGACCAGCGCTCGTCGCTCCGGCAGGGCACCCGGTGGTCTCGCCACATTTCTCAATGAACTTGCTTGTTCAGACGGTCACCGGTAGGGAGACCTATACAACGGTAACCGGCACCCTCTCGGGTGCCGGTTGCATCGTCGTCATTCGGTTGTCAACGGGCAGGTCGGGGCAGACCTGCCCGCACTGTTCAGGCTCGACGGCGGCCCATAACGCTGTAGCCGCCGGGGCCAACCAGGCACCCTGCGATGATCAGCACAATGCCCAAGATGATTTGGCCCTGTAACAGCTGAACGATGCCTACGATCACCAAGACGGCGGCGATAAGCCACAACACTGTCCCACTCATGAGAGTTTCTCCATTTCCGATTGCTTGCCTTCAAATCTCACTTACCCCACCGACCGATCTCCTAAACAAAACCTGATTCATTCGACCCAGAGCCGGGCGGCGCTACTTGTCACCCCATGACCACTCGGACGGCCACAGACCGACCCAACGCATCCAAGCGGACGATTCGATCCTCGACCGTGAT
Source organism: uncultured Actinomycetes bacterium (assembly GCA_963847945.1). Taxonomy (GTDB): domain Bacteria; phylum Actinomycetota; class Acidimicrobiia; order Acidimicrobiales; family Ilumatobacteraceae; genus JANMJD01. Next base: position 1,570,924 of record CAWKBX010000009.1, on the reverse strand, counting down.
CCCATCGAGTTCGACCACCGTCACGCCGTGCTGCACATGGTCGGGATTCTCGACGGTGATCTCGACCACCGATTGTCCGTGCCGATATGTGATGTTGAAACCATTCCACTCGGCTGGGATGCAGGGTTCAACCGTCAGCTGCGAGCCGCGGACCGTCAGTCCGAGCAGGGCGTGCAATCCCACCTGGTACAGCCAGCCGGCTGAGCCGGTGTACCACGTCCATCCGCCGCGGCCGGCGTACGGGGCGACTCCGTACACATCGGCGGCGACGACGTACGGCTCGACCATGTACAACTCGGCGTCGCCTTGGCTCGATGTACGCGTGATCGGGTTGATCATCCCGAACAACTCGGCGGCGCGGCCTCCGTCGCCGAGCATTGCTCGAGCCAGCACCGTCCACACCGCCGCATGGGTGTACTGACCGCCGTTTTCGCGCACGCCCGGCACGTAGCCCTTGATGTAGCCAGGATCAAGCGAGGTCCGGTCGAATGGGGGCGTAAACAGCAGCAGCAACCGGCTCTCATCGTCGACCAGCAACCTTTCGACCGAGTCCATTGCCTGCCGGGCCCGTTCGGGCCCAGCGGCTCCCGAGATGACGCTCCATGACTGGGCGATCGCGTCGATGCGGCACTCGTCGTTGGCCGTCGAGCCGAGGGGTGTTCCATCGTCGAAATACGCTCGTCGATACCATTCACCATCCCACGCCGAGATCTCTGTCGATCGCCGGAGTTGGTCGGCGTGGCGGCGATACGTGGCGGCGCGATCGTGGTCGAGACGGGTGTCGGCAATCTCTGCGAAACGGTTGAGCGTCAGTTGGAGAAACCAAGCCATCCAGACGCTTTCGCCGCGACCCTTGTGGCCCACCCGGTTCATACCGTCGTTCCAGTCTCCCGAACCCATCAGCGGCAGCCCGTGGAGTCCCACCTCCAGCCCCCGATCGAGGGCGCGAACGCAGTGCTGATAGAGGGAACCGGCATCGGGCGAAACATCAGGCATGGCGTAGTACTCGTCTTCGTGCGCGTCGAGCGGCCGCCCCTGGACGTAGGGCACGGACTCATCGAAGATGGCCTGGTCACCAGTCGTCTCTGCATATGCCACGCTGACGAACGCCAGCCAGTGCAAGTCGTCCGAGAAGCGGGTCCTCACCCCTCGACCCGTGGGCGGGTGCCACCAGTGCTGCACATCACCCTCGACGAACTGGTGGGCAGCAGCCCGCAGGATATGGCGCCGAGCCAGGTCGGGGGCGGTGTGCACCAGCGCCATGACGTCTTGGAGCTGGTCACGAAATCCGAACGCTCCGCCCGACTGATAGAACGCCGATCGGCCCCACAACCGACAGGCGATCGTTTGGTAGAGCAACCAGCGATTGAGCAGCAGATCCATCGACACGTCCGGAGTTCTCACCTGTACCGCCCCCAACAACGCGTCCCACTGGGTCCGCACGCCGTCAAAGGCCGACTCCACGGCATCTGCAGTCTGGTACCGAGCCACCAACGCTCGGGCATGATCGAGATCGTCCCCTTCTCCGATCAAGAACGACACGTCCCGGGTCTCGCCCGGTGCCAGGTCGAAGGGAACGTGGAATGCCGCGCACGGGTCCAGCCCCGCCCCAACTTTGCCTGATAGCCCGCAACGCCCCAACGCATCAGGCGATCGGAGATTTCGATTGCGACCGACAAACTCGCTACGGCTCCCGGTCAAGGAGTGGTTCGGTTCGCTGACGCCGGCGAAGGCGATGCGCTCGGCAAACTCGTTGTTGTACGCGTTGCGGGCCAGTATGGCTCCGGTGCCAGCATCGACTTCGGTCACAATGTGCGGAGCAGAGATGTCGCGATTGACACCCAGGACCCACTCGAAGTAGCCGGTCGCGCTGAGGCGTCGCGACCGTCCCGACCGGTTCGTTACCCGAAGGCGAAGAATCTTGATCGGATCGTTGACGGGAACGAACAGCGTGAGCTCTTGCGCCAGGCCGGGCTCATCGTGTTCGAACGTCGTGTAGCCGGCCCCATGGCGAATGACGTACCGACCCGAACGACGCACCGGGTGAGGGGCAATGCTCCACACCTCGGCCGTCTCCTCGTCACGCACGTACACCGCCTCCCCCAACGCGTCGGAGACCGGATCGTTCGACCATGGCGTGAGCCGGTTTTCACGGCTGTTCTCCGCCCACGTGTAGCCGCCGCCCGACTCGGTCACCAGAAATCCAAATCGATCATTGGCGACGACGTTCGACCACGGCGCAGGCGTCACCGCGCCGTCGAGCAACGTGATCACGTACTCGCGTCCATCGGGCGAGAAGCCACCGAACCCGTTGTCGAACAACAGACCTTCCTCGTCGTTGGACGTGCTTGTATCCGGCTCACGCCGAGGCACCGAAGCGAATGAACCTCCGACATGGAGGGAGGGAGGTAGCGATACTTCAGGACGCCGGCGGTGAACCTGTTGCGCCAACGCACCGCGCTGGCCCGACAGGACCACCCGGGCAACCGTCAAGATCAACGTACGGTCCTCGTCGGGCATCAGGTCGGCTCGGCGAAGGAAGACACCTCCGGGTCGGTCGATCAAACTTTGGGCAGCACTCGTTTGAATCAGGCTGAGCAGGTACTCCTGAAACCCTTGCGCGTAGCTGCTCAGATGCTCGTTCAAGATGACGAGATCAACCGCCAACCCGTTCAGCCGCCAGTACTCATGCGCCCGCAGAATCTGACGAACCAGATCGCCCTCGAGCGCGTCGGTGACTCTCAGCACAACGACCGGCAGATCTCCGGAGATGCCGTAGGCCCACAGCCCCGACTGATGTTTGACGTTGCGAGCAACGACCTCGAGGTCGGCTCGCAGCAGTGGATCGGAGTACAGCGCCAGCGAGCCAAGCTCTTGAAACAGATGAGCCTCCTCGGTGGAGATCTGCAGGTGACGCAGCTCCACCCTGCTATGAGTCCAGGCCAGCGCGAACGCCCGAGTGACCGACCGAGGATCACGGTACTTGTCGGCCAAGTCAATGGCTGTCGCGCGGGTCGGTGCAACGGCCGTGATGTACGACAGCCGCGCTGACGCACCCGGCTCGATGCGAACACGACGCCGAATGCACGCCACCGGGTCGAGCACGGCCCCGACCGAACCCGAAAGTGCCTGACCGTGAACGAGTGCAATCGGCGCCGACGCGGTGCGGCCCCGCCCGATGAATCGAGCTCGATCGGTTTCGCATTCAGCCTCGCTCCAGCCATCACCATGAGCCGCCGAGACGTGGACGACCCAGGGGGAGACTTCCTCGGCCGTACGAGGGCGGCGAACGAAAAGCAGCGCCGAATGCTCCGGGAGCAGTTCAGACTGGACGAAGAGTTTGCTGAACGCGACATGACTCACGTCAGCTCGTGGCGCGGCGAGAACGATCTCGCTGTAGCTCGTCAGCTCCATCTCGCGCACCTGTTCGCCGCGATTTGTCAGCGTGATTCTGCGGATCTCCGCATCGTCTTCCGGAGAGACCGTGATCTCGATATGAGTCTCGATGTTGTCGTCACGTCGGAGAAACTCGACCTTGTCGGCCGAGAACGTTGCGAGGTATGACGTCGGATCGACAAGCGTCGGTTGGTATCCGGTCGACCAGAACCGTTTGCTCGTCACGTCGCGCACGTAGCAGAAACTTCCCCAGTCATCTCGCACGGCATCCTCTCGCCATCGGGTCACCGCGATATCGCGCCAGCGACTGAACCCTCCGCCGGCGTTCGTGAGCATCACGGTGTAGTCGCCGTTCGACATCAGGTGAGCTTGGGGAGCGGCGGTGTGAGCGGTGGAAAACTGGCGGGTGAATGGTGCTGGCGCCAGCCGCACGGTGCGCCCTTCGGCTACCTCCTCGGCGTGGGGATGGGCCAAGGGTGCGTCGCGCGGGATCCGTTCCTGCAACAGGAGCTCGGTTGCCTGCACGAGCGGGTCGGCGTGGAATCGGCGGGGCATCGCATGCCCGTTCACGACGTTGTCCAACGCGAGCAGGCTCATCCCCTGGTGATGAGCCATATGGGCCCGAACAACAATTCGCGATTCCCCATGTGGCACCCGAGCCGGGGTGTAGTCCACCGCTTCAAAGAGGCCGTACCGAGACGCCATCCCTTCATGCGCGAGTCGGCGAATGTTCTTGATCGCATCGTCGGGGGCAACGGCCAGTGCGAGGACCGTTGAGTATGGCGAGATGACCACATCGTCGCCGAGTCCGCGCTTCAGCCCCAGCCCCGGCACACCAAATGCTCGATACTGATAGTTCAGGGCGAGGTCGCGGGCGTTGTAGCCAGATTCGGAAATTCCCCAGGGAATGTCGTGGCGGCGGCCGTACTCAATCTGACGAGCCACGACGCTGCGGTACGTCTCGTCGAGCAACGTGTGTTCGTATGTGTTCATCACCAGAATCGGCATGAGATACTCGAACATTGTCGCCGTCCACGAAAGCAGCGCGGTGCCTCCGCTTGTCGAGGTCAGCGCCCGACCCAGTCGAAACCAATGCTCCTGCGGGACTTGCCCTCGGGCGATCGCCACGAAGCTCCCCAGTCTCGCTTCAGATGCAAGAAGATCGAAAAAGGAATCGTCACGGCAATTCTCGTCGACTCGGTAGCCAATTGAGAAAAGATGGCGCGATTTGTCGTACAAGAATCCAAAGTCCATCTCCTGTCCGTACTGCTCGGCTTGATCGGCAATCGATCGAAGGCGGCGCGCCAGGTCCTCGGCAACCGCGGCGGACGCACACATGGCTTGGCGAAGTTCGAGCAGTGACTCGACCCTGGGCGAGCCGGTTCGGTTTGCGGTCGTCGAGAGGTTGAGCAACCGGTCGATTTCAACGACCATCGCGCCGCACTGTTGCGGAAGCTGGTCGAGCGACGGAATCTGCTCAGTCACCAGGTGTGCAAGCCGGTCCCAGTCCGCTTGGGCCTCGCCCTCATGCGGTTCGGTGCGTTGCCAGACGCGCACCCACGGCATCGCGTGGTCGAGGAATTCGCGATGCGCCCGCGCCGATCGAACGAACGCACCGGCCCAATACGGTGCGTCGTCTGCCTCCGCGTCTCGAGTCCAACCGAGAACCCTTGCCAACTCCTCAATGAGGGGATCGACCAGCGATTCAAGAACGTCCAAGGCCTCGATCCAGTCGAGCGGCGAGACGGGCACCGTCCGTAGAACGTCCTCGATAACTGCCAATTGCGGATCGATCGACGCCAGATCAGTCGGGGAATGCCCCACCAATTCCTCCCGCAACAGCCTGATCTCGTCAGTCAGACCCGAGAACATCGCTGGCCCCAAAATGGGATTTCCGGTTATCTCCAAGCACCCCTGCTTCAATGTCAGCAGGTGACCGGCCAGGTTCCCACTGTCGACGGTTGACACATACGTCGGGGAAAGCGGACAGAGCGTCTGAGTGTCGTACCAGTTGTAGAAATGCCCCTCAAACCGACGTAGACGAGCCAACGTTGCAAATGTGCGTTCCAACGATTCCAGCAATCCACTTTGACTCAGGTATCCGAAGTCATGAGCCGCCAACGGAGCCAGCAGACCAAGCCCGATATTGGTCGGCGAGGTCCGATGAGCGATCGTCTCCTTGGGGTCTTCTTGAACATTGTCCGGGGGAAGGTAGTTGTCTACCTCGCTCACGAATCTTTCAAAATAGCGCCAAGTTCGACGGGCGAGGAGACGCAGGTGAGAGCGATCACGCTCCGAGACATCTACGACCCGGGGACGTAAGGACCTGCTGATGCGATCGGCGACCAGCGGCGAAAAGAACCACGCCACAAGAAACGGGCCGGCGACGACGAGGCGGCCGGGACTGGTCGAAGCAACGAGTCCGCCGAGTCCGAGGGCGATGACGGGGGCCGCCCACATCTGTGCCCACACCGACCGAGACCGCCGCCCGGATTGACGTTCGAGTTGCGCCGCAGTCACCCATTCAAGCCGGCGTTGCTTGGTCACCAACATGCGGGTCAGCGTTCGGATGATTGCATCGATCATCAGATAGGCCTGATGGGGCAGAAACGTGATCGTGAGCGCGACCTGCAACGTGGTCGACAGCGATTCGCCACCGATACTGCGCACATGACTCGTCCACGGGACGGCGCGCTGATTGACCAGCAAGGCGTTCACGACATGGCCATAAATCGGGAACGCCAGCGTGAGCAAGACGAAGAGGGTCCAGACGAGCGGTGAACCAGGGAGCACCGTCCACGCCGCGACGAGGAGGGCAACCGCACCGGGCGCCACCAGGCTGCGGCGCAGATTATCGAGAATCTTCCACCGAGAGATCAGCGGCAAACCCGCCCGCAACCAGCGCAACAACTGCCAGTCGCCCCGCACCCAACGGTGCTGCCGGGAGGCATAGGTGTCGTAGCGCGACGGGTAGTCGTCAAAGACCTCGACATCGGTCAGCAACGCAGTTCGGGCATAGAGCCCCTCGAGGAGATCATGACTCAGAACGACATTCTCCGGAATTCGACCATGCAGAGCCCGCTCGACGGCGTCGACGTCGTAGATCCCCTTTCCTACGTAGTTGCCTTCGAGAAAGAGGTCTTGATACACGTCGGAAACGGCCGTGGTGTACGGGTCAACGCCGGTGGCCCCCGAGAAGATCCGGGTAAAGTACGACCTACCGGCCCCTCGAAGCGTGACGCTCACTCGCGGTTGCATGATGCCGTAGCCCTCGGTCACCCGACCCGCCTGCTCGTCGTAGTACGCGACGTTCAAGGGATGCGCCATCGCTCCAATCAGGCGCCGGGCACCATCCCGGGGTAGTTCGGTATCGGAGTCGAGGGTGATGACATAGCGGATGTCGGCGAGAAATGGGGTCTCACCAATGACGACGGCGTACGACGTGTCCGATGCTCCACGGAGCAGTCGATTGAACTCATCGAGCTTGCCCCGCTTTCGCTCCCAACCCATCCAACACGATTCCCCCGCGTTGAACAGGCGACGACGGTGAAAGAGAAAAAGCGATCACCGTCACTGCGTCTGTACCGCTTGTTGAGGTCGAGAACTCCAGCGACGGCGATCTCGATCAGCGCGTCATCGCCGGGCATCGCCTCACTGGGGGCATCGGTGAGATCGGTCAACAGGGCAAAGTGGATGTGATCCTCGGGGTTCGCCAGCGAGTGGATCTCCAATCGCGCCAGCATTGCAGTGATTGAATCCTCGCTCGTCAGCATCGTTGGTACAACCACCATGGTGCGACAATCGGGGGGAACTCCGTCCTTGAAATCAAGCTTGGGCAGGACGCGAGGGGGCATCATTCGGGTGATGTCTCGGTTGGTCGAACTCACGGCCAGATCACTGGCCGGAATCAGCATCAAGGCGAAGAGGGCAACAAGCCCCAGGTTGCTGACCCCTCGATAGTTGGCATAGACGCTCAGGAAGAGCATCGGAATGAAGGTCAGAAGCGCGACCGTCCAGAAGTACGCCGCTCCTGGGTGTCGCAGGGCGTTGCGGTGGTGCAGCATGTCTCGGGGTCGAACACGGCCAATGAACTGATCCTCCAACGACGGACGGCCGGCACCCACCAGATAGAAACCGACATGGCTGCGTCGAGTGTCGCGGGGATTGTCGGCGAACGACTGGCGCGCGCATTCCAGTGCACGACTGGCGACATCGATCTCTGGAACGCCCGACCGCTTGGCGATTCGCTCGATGACGCTGCGATAGTCGTTACGCGTTTCGAAGTCCATTGCGGGGTAGGTGGCCGTTGGGTCATCGCACAGGAGCGCCTCGACGAGGCTAGTTCTTTCGACAAAGTCAGCCCAGTCGATCGCCGACAGCAGGCGCATACTGGTGACGACATTACCGACAGACACTTGATCGGCGGCCTGGCGGTGATGCTCGGTATAGACCATTTCATCACCGCTCACCCCCTGTCTCGCGAACCGTTGTTCTAGCCAAAACAGCACCGGAGCGACCACCGGGCCGGAATCCCGCAGACGTTGGAGTACGTGGGTAGCGAATGGAGTACTCAGGGTCTCATCGCTACGCTCGCGGTCCGCCAGGATCACGACGATCTCGCTCGGACGGCGCTCGGCCGTCTCTAAGACGTGGTCGGCCCACTCCTCGGCTCGATCGCGTTCCACCCGCTCCCATAGGGTGCGAGCGGCCAGTCGACGGAGGTTGTCGACCAGGGCTAACCGCAGCATGATGGCAATCGCCCAGAGTTCGCCGATGCCGAGCGGAGCAATACTTTGGTACCCGCTCGTGAAGCGGCGCAGCGCCTCGACGTCGAGTCGCGAGTCACTATGCCGCACGATGGCGACGGCGAGGTCATAGACACGGGGATACCCGGCCAGCGGCCCCTCGGCAAGCTTGGGCAGGTCGCGATAGTACGTCTCGGGCAAATCCTCCCGAATTTCGCGCAACTGATCTTGCACAACATGGAAATTGTCGATCAACCATTCGGCCGCAGGCGAGATAGTTTGGCCGTCCCGAGCACCCTCCGCAATAGTGCGATATGCCTGGGTCAGCAATCGCTCATTTATCCCAAGTCGGTCGAGAAGACGTACATCTCGCCCGGTGCTCGCAGTCGTCGCATGCGTCAAAGCTAGAGTCCGAGCAAACTCCTCCAGGCGATCCAAACTGACCAGCTCGGATCGAATCGGCTCCAACTCCAACGCCTCGACTTCTGGCGTATTTCGCTTCCTTCGTTTGAGCAATGTGATCGCCACCGGCTAAATGGTGACGCGTGTGATCGACAGCCCTGATCCGGCGAGAGCAATTGGGCAACCTGGACTGCAGGCTAGGAGATATATAGTCTGATCGGTACTACGGGCGAGCATGAGATCCTCGTACCCAGGAAGTACGAGTCCCAAACCAGTGAAGCAGCTTGACGAGCGCCTACCACGCGAGGGTGGCGGTGGTCCACATCGTCGGAAAGACTGCGAGCGCCAGGCCAAATGCGAGCGGCGACAATATTGCCGCCACCCCCCGGCGTGTGCGGCGGCCGTATTTCCAGACCTCTCCGATCGCGGCGATGGCGAAGCAAAGAACGGCACCTAGATAGAAGAAGAACGAAACTTTCGGATCCACGAGGTTCCTTTCAGGTCAGGATGACTAGAAGAATGACAATGATGATGAGGGTACCGAGTCCGATGTACATCGGCGATCCTTTCGGTGATGACGTGAGGAGTTGATGGTCGACTGCTGTGTACCCGCCATCAACCCGCGTTAAACGTGACGCGTTGCCGACTTCGAACGTCGAGAGTTCCGTACTCGGCCAGTACTTTGACACCGTCGTCCGACAAAGTGACGTCGACGCGTGCATCTCCCACGCGTAGCCCTCGCACCGTCAGGTACTTGAGCCAGTCGGGCAGGCAGTGGTCGACGTTGAGCACGCGCCGTGAAGCGTCCGGCTGAAGTCCCGCGAGGCAACTGATCATTTGTACCACCGACCCTGCGGCCCATGCCTGAGGGACGTTGGCCCCCAGGTACTGCACGGGAAACGCGCCGACCGAACGGTCCACACCGGCAAAGACTTCGGGAAGCCGACTGTGATCGAAGGCCGCGGCTGCGTCGAACAGGCCCCGCATCACTTGCCATGCCGCATCACGGTGGCCGTACGCCAAAAGACCCGCCGCAATAATGGAGTTGTCGTGGGGCCACACCGATCCTCGCTGGTACAGGAATGGGTTGTACGAACGGTGGAACGACGACAAGGTGCGGATGCCCCAGCCCGACCACATGTCGGGCGCCAAGAGACGATTGACAACGCGTTCGGCCCGATCGGGGCGAACGGCTTGGCTCCACAGCAAATGGCCCGGGTTCGAGGCGACCGTGCGGATCGGCTCTTTGTGGCCGTCGAGCCCGAGAAAGTACGTGCCCTCCTCTTCCCACCAGAACCGTTCCTCGATGGCATCAGCCAAGCGATCGGCCTCGGCGGTAAGAGCGGCCGAGGCGACCTCGTCTCGGAACGCGTCTCGGAGCACCCGAGCCCACGCCCGCTTCGCGGCCACGACATAGCCCTGTAGCTCGCACAATGCAATCGGCAGCGGGGCGCGCTCGCCGTTGGCGTGCATGATGGCGTCGCTGGCGTCCTTCCAACCCTGATTGTAAAATCCGCGGTCTCCCGCCGCGCGTTTGATACTCCTGCAGACCGTCACCGTCGATGTCGCCCTCGTGATCGATCCATCGCAGCGCGGCCTCGACGCTCGGCCGAAGTCGTTCCATCACCCCAACGGCACCCGACCACTGCCAGAGGCGACCAATTCCCCAGACGTACAGGGCGGTCGCATCGTGCGTGCCGTAGTACGGCCGCTGCGGAATCAGATCGAAGTAGGCCAACTCACCGAAGCGCACCTCGTGTTCGATCTTGCCCGGTTGCATATCTCTGCTGTCATCGAACTCCGTGCCCTGGCTCATGCTCAACGCCTCGATCGCAGCAAGCGAAAAGACCGGCGAGATCGCCATCGCTTGGTGAGCCACGACGAGGGCGTCGCGACCGAACAACGAGACATACCACGGCACGCCCGCGGCCGGCACGAGTCGCTCGGCATCGCATTCGCGCCCTGCGTTGACGTCTCGGGCATTTTCAGCCGCTACACCGGCCACGTCGGGATCGTGGCGGCGAATTCGCAAGGCACCAAGATCACGGACCGCCTGTTGGATAGCCCGGTTCACCTCGGGATCGGATGTCGTCAGCTCCGTGACCTGCTGCGACCACTGCTGCAGTCGTTCGTCATGCCGCGTGTCGCCGAGCAGCGCGCTACAGCCGTGCTCCGGCTGGCTTGGCATGTGGCCGCCAATGACTGGTTCCCAGAACAGGCAACTGTGCCAGGTTTCACGGGGCTGCAGTGTCACCCGGAAGAGAATCTGACCGTCTGCGTATTCGGGTTCGGTCCCGCTGTCAGTTACGGTGAACCGCAGACTGCGGACGAATGTATTGTTCTGATATCTTGAGACAAGTTGTTCTTGGTCCTGATCCCACTTCGTCTCGCGCCGACCTCGTCGAAATGGTCGACCCGATCGGACCTCGAAAATATCGGCATAGTCGCACTCGACTCTGATTTCGAGATCGATGGTCACCGGAACTTGCGCGTAGCTTGTGACGTCGTAGTCCTCATGGATTCCGGTGCCGATCGTGCGATCGAGACGTACGTGCAACGATGACTCGGGGATCTCACCCCCGATCGTCGGAATTGGCGGATTGACGAACTCGAATCGAGCGGAAAACGCCTCCACCTCGGAACTCGTCACCAGGATCGGCCGTAGACCAGACAGGGTGAGCTCGTAGCGCGACGCCAACCTCGTGTCGGCGACGAAGAATCCTTGTTGACCTACCGGGTCGATCCGAGCATCGGGTGAGGACACCAGCACCTGGTCATCGGCGAAAATAACCATCTGGGACGGCCCGACACGGACTTGCATCAATATCCCTTACCCTCATCGCGGATACCTCAGACACCGCCGACCTCCAAGCCAGACACCGCCGATCTCCGCAGCCGGCTTCTTCGGGCCCGGCGGTCCAGAACGGCGACCACGAGCCGCCCCGCTCAATTGGTTAGCGGAGGCTGCACCGGGGTACACATCCCGAATGGACGCCATAACTCTGCTACGTAACGATCACAAGACGGTTGAAACCCTGTTCAAGCGTTTCGAGAAGGCCGGGGATCAGGCCTACACCCAGAAGCGAGCGATCGTCGAGAGGATCATCGAGGAATTGTCGATTCATGCGGCAATCGAAGAACAAGTGTTCTACCCGGTAACCAGCGCTGCGGTGCCGGCCACCCGCGATTTCGCCCTCGAAAGTCTCGAGGAGCACCACATCGTCAAGTGGGTGCTCTCGGAGTTGGAGGATCTCGATCCGAAGAGCGAGCGATTCAACGCCAAGGTCGCCGTGTTGATCGAGAACGTCCGACACCATGTCGAGGAAGAGCAAACGGACTACTTCCCGAAGGTACGCGAGGCAATGACCCGCACGGAACTCGCCGACCTTGGGCAGGCGTTGATCGATGCGAAGCGCATGGCGCCGACGCACCCGCATCCGCATCCGCGCTCCGCCGACGCCCCTCCAGAAAACTTGGTGATGAGTGCGATTGCGGGTGTCGTCGATCGAGTGAGCGACAACCTCAGCGGAATCGCCCAGGGTGGGGTGTCGGCTGGTCAAGACCTGATCGCCCGCATCGTAGGCACCAAGAAGCCCGTCCCTTCACCGACCGGATCAACGATCGCCCGCAAGGCCGCCACGACCACCCGTTCAACGATCGACGCCGCCGTACAAGGAACTGCGCAGACCGCGCGCAGCGTCCAGAACGGGACAACGGCCACCATTGCTTCTGCGAAGTCCGGGGCCAAGGGCACGATGACGAGCGCAAGAAACGCGGTGGGCAAGACCGCCACGACTGCGAAGCGAGCGACGACGACGACCGCTCGAACCGCCCGCTCCGCCGCCACAGACGCTCGTACGACCGCCAAGTCCGCCGCCTCCAGGACGGCGGCCGCGGCTCAACGCTAGACGAGCGGCAGACTTCTACCCCTCGAACAAGTCGAGCACGGGGTGTGAGTCGGGTCGGTCGAGCCGGTGCCCGAGTCGTGTTTGCCAGGGTCGCAGTAGGGGCAAATCCAAGCGCAGTCGAGTGGCTTTTTGTTGACCTCACACCGGTTCAGGTCGCCAACAGGCGCTCGGTAGTTTCATTTGTCGACGCTCTGGAAATGGTTGCGCCTGCGAAATTCTGCCTGGTTTCACCACCCCGATCTGGTTAGATCACCAACGTCTTGCCCAATCTCGTCGATGACGAATCATTGACGCACGAGTCGTTCAAGGCAGAATCAAAGCGGCCCCGCAAACAAGATCGGTCCGGTGGGCGTTGGCGAACCTTCGTCTTGTTCCACCGTGACCCCCAACTGTGACCCATCGTCTGCGATGTCGATGACTCGTCGGATGTCTCCGTCGCTCGCATCGTCCAGGAGCCGCAAGGGATGGGGCCCTGATTCGTCGATGAGCCACAGTTCGTACGCTTGGCCGTCACCCGGGTCTGCAAGATCGTCAGCCGTGATGAGCGCCTTGTTTGCGGACGACGACCATGTCACTCGGAATCGCCCCGCACCCTCCCCAGCCAGGTCGACCACGCGTGTGTCGTCGCGAGCGAGCAGATCTGCCGCCGCCGCGTTGTAGGGGTTGTCGTCGGACCGTCCGGCGACGAATCCGCCCCCGACCGCCAGCACGGTCGAGGCGGCGATCGCCGTAGAGATCACGGCAAATTGGCGTCCACGACCAGTCCAGGATCCGGCGCGAGACGACCGCTGCCGAGCGGCGACCCGCGGCGACAGTTGCCGGGTCGTCGCGACCCTGGCCATGACGTCGGCCTTGAGACCGGCCGGCGGAGCTTCGTGATGAGCGTTCGCCAGTTCGGTCAGAACAGCCCGGAAGTCGAGGACATCGATGACACAGATCTCGCAGTCGTGATAGTGGGCCTCGAAGTGGGCTCGCTCGTCTACATCGAGGGCGTCCAATGCGTACGCCGCTGAAAGGTGGTGGATATCGGAGTCGTTCATCGGGATCCTCCCAGTTCGTCGCGCAGGCGGTTCATGCCGTCGCGGATGCGCGTCTTGATTGTTCCCTCAGCAACTCCGAGGAGGGCGGCAACCTCTCGGTAGGTATGTCCGCCAAAGTAGGCCAGTTCGATTGCCTCGCGTTGCGCTGCGGTTAAGCGGCCAAGCGCTCGACGGACCCGCGCTGCGTCCAGCGAGCTTTCAACCAAGGTCGCCGGTTCGTCGGGCTCGATCACTCGCTTCGCCTCGTCTTTCTCATTTCGATCTCGGGCTGATTGCTCGGAGCGAACGCGATCGATGGCTCGCCGGTGAGCGATCGTTGCAGCCCACGACGTCACCGAGCCTCGAGTGGCATCGTGGCGAGCGGCGATTCTCCACAGTTCGACGAACACCTCTTGGGTGACTTCTTCGGACATCGATGGATCGCGTACGACGCGCCTGACGATCCCAAAGACCATCGGTGAGAGATGGTCGTACAACTCGGCGAACGATTCCTGGCTGCCTCGCCCAGCACGCTGGAGGAGAAAGGCGAGGTGGTCGGTAGCAGGTGCAGCCTCAGGTGTCGGCCCTGGTCGACTTCTCAGCTGGCGAAGCACGCTCATCGTTCGCCTCCACTTGACCGGTCTCGTTGCATACATCGAGTTCGTAGCCGAGCACACCTCGGATTGATCGCGTTTCTGAGGCCACCGTCGACGATCAAAAATTGGTGGCGACCGAGGCCGCTCTCGGTCTGGAGCCGAACCGAGGGTGTCGACGACGACCCCGCCCAGCTGCGATCTGCGATCGCAGGATCGACTCGAGATCGCCTGGGTACTCGACGTCGTCGCCGAGTACTTGACGTCGTCGCTCGCGTGCCCACCTTCGGTCCCTCCGACCTGGATGACCTTGTTTCACCGAGTGTCGATCCGGGTAGTCGTGGGTGATGCAAGCAGGTCGTGCGTGACGAACGGCATCGTCGAACGACGTAGCGAAGCGGCCCTGACCATCGGCGCCATCGGCGTCGTCTACGGGGATCTGGGAACAAGTCCGCTGTATTCAATCCGAGAAGCCTTTGAGGGCTCGTCGCATCGGCTGGAAGTCGACCGACTCAACGTGCTCGGATCGGTCGCAATCATCGTATGGACCTTGCTTCTGATCGTGGCGTTCAAGTATGTCCTTCTCATCCTGCGGGCCGACAACGACGGCGAAGGCGGGATCCTGGCCCTCATGGCACTCGTCAGCGGTGGCGAACTCACCGGGAAGGCCCAACCGAGACGACTCGGCTGGCTGGTACTCCTTGGGCTGTTCGGCACTGCTCTGCTCTTCGGCGACGGGATGATCACTCCGGCGATCAGTGTGATCTCGGCGATCGAAGGCCTGGTGGTTGTACGACCCGGACTCGACTTCGCAGTGGTGCCTCTCTCGGTTCTGATCCTCATCATTCTTTTCGCGATCCAACGCTTCGGATCCGATCGAGTCGGCCGCATCTTCGGGCCTGTGATGACCACCTGGTTCATTGTGCTTGCCGGTCTGGGGGTCGCCAGCATCGTCCGTTCACCGGGCATCATTCAGGCCGTCAACCCGGTCTACGGCGTCCGATACTTCTCGCGTAACGGGGTAAAGGCGTTCCTCTCGATGGGGTCGCTGTTTCTCGTCGTCACCGGAGGCGAAGCGCTGTATGCAGACCTCGGCACTTCGGGCGCCGACCGATCACTCGGGGCTGGTTTCTCGTGGTCATGCCTTCTCTGCTCATCACCTACCTCGGAATCGGCGCGCTCCTGCTGCGCGACCCTTCAGCCATTCGAAGCCCATTCTTCTTGCTCGCTCCTCAAGGCTTGCGACTTCCGCTGGTGATCCTGGCGACGGCGGCAACCGTGATCGCCTCGCAGGCCCTCATCTCGGGAGTGTTCTCGCTCACCTCTCAGGCGATTCAGCTGGGCTTTGCTCCGAGGACCCACATCGTCTACACATCCTCGACGGCAAAGGGGCAGATTTATGTGCCGTCGGTGAATTGGGCGCTGATGATCGCCTGTGTGGGTCTGGTCATCGCCTTCGGCTCGTCAGCGAGGTTGGCTGCGGCGTTCGGACTATCGGTCACCGGCACGATGCTCATCACCACGATCCTTTTCAGTGTTTACGCACGACGCGTGCTTCGATGGAATCGCATCTTGGTAGCAATCGTGGCCGGAGTTATTCTGTTCATAGAAGCGGCATACTTCGCAGCAAATGCTTTCAAAATTCTCGATGGGGGCTGGTTCCCTTTGGCGATTGGCATCGTCGTCGTCACGCTGTTCACGACCTGGAAGGCAGGCCGACGCCTGGTCGAGCGGCGGGTCGCGTTACGGCGAGCACCGCTGAAGGAGTACGCCGCGCGGCTCGACGCGGGGAGCGTCAAGCGGGTAGACGGCACCGCCGTTTTTCTACACTCCAAGCATCTGGTGACACCCCCGAGCCTCCTTGCGTTGGTTCGTACGACCGGCACGCTGCACAAGGTTGTCTACGTCGTGTCCGTGAAGATCGACAGCTCTGCTCGTATCCATCCGGCCCGACGAGTTCAAGTAGAGGTCTTGGGAAATGGCATTCACCAAGTGACAATGCACTACGGCTTCATGGACACAACACGGGTCTCGGACGATCTCGAAACCCATCTCCAGATCCGGCCACAGTCGACCGACTACATCCTCGGCCGAGAGTTCGTCACTCCCACCGATCGACCGGGCATGGCCCGCTGGCGGGAGATTCTCTACTCCTTCATGGTGCGCAATGCGTCTGATGTCGCCGCTTCGTTCCATCTGCCAGCGGATCGAGTCGTCGAGATAGGACTGCGGGTTGAGATCTGACAAGGGCCCGGAGGAATCCCTCCGGGCCCTTGTGGACCGATATTTGGATAGTGCTACAGCCCGCCGTAGTACTCCCCATGCCGAGTTCGGACGGTTAAGTCACGGTCGGAATTCCACGCGTCCGGATCGTAGTCCGGGGCCGCTTTGATGGCTTCTTTGTCGCAGCTCACATACACGACTCGGGAATCGTCATCGATTCCCGTGACGAGCCCGGCCGGCACGAGACGTTTCTTGCCGAAGATCCACCAACCGGTATCGACAACAAGGTAACTGCTGTCGATGTCGAAGGTTGCCTCATCAATCTTGCCGATCGACCCATCGGTTGCATCCACGTCGTATCCAATGATATCTCGATTGAGCTGTGAGGAAATGTTTTCCTCCTCGTTGCCTTGCTCGACATCGCCATACCCTTGCCAACTCCAAATATCATTCATATGTTTCTCCCTTTCAAGGATGGAGACATATGAATACCCGGTCGGCCGTGGGTTCAACCGTCCATGAGAAGATTGCCAGAGTTTTTGTTTGATGTGCGCGAGTGAGCGCCGGAAGGACGCTGGACACGGCCTAAAGAGGCGACTCTTCGGTGAACATCGAAGCATTGGACATCGACACTGAGCGAAGCCCCGTTCCATCGATCCAACTGATTCGAAACCACTTCGGGACGCGCCGCAACCTAGTGAGGTTGACATGCATCCAGCATTCAGCGTCTCGTCGCAATGATTCGCGGAATGCGACTTCCTCCTCATTGATGAAGTCCGGGGTATCTGACACGGAAAGTCGAACCGCAAGGGCCATTTCGGGACCTTCGTTGAAGATTGCCACGAGGTAGTCGCAGTTCAGCACGTGCCCGTTACTGAGGTGTAGTCCCGCCGTTGCGCCATGGCCGACGATTTGCCGGCTTCGAACGAGTCCTCTCAACCGGCCTTTCCGACCACTCAACAGAAACCGCTCAGACGGACGGGCGCGCGGCAAACCGTGATCGTCGACGACAGACGGAAATAAGGACACCGGAGCCGATGACGCCAAGCAGACCGATGGTTGCGATCGCCATGTCGTCGCGTATCCACGACGTGTCAGTCATGGCGTCGTTCCAAGCACTGATGCATAGAACGGACATAACCCAACAAGACGCTGGATATACCTCGGTGTCACGGTCGATATTGCTGCCCGCATCTTACGGCCAAAAAGAACATGAGGGACCCGACCTCGCCGGATCCCTCATGCCGATGTTGCTACGGTTGAATGCTTGACTTGCGCGCCTTCAGCACTCGTCGTCGGTCACTTCCCAGGTACCATCCTGGTGCTGAAGACAAGCCTTGTCCTCGCCACCATTTGCCTCGACCGTAGCCTTGGCGTCGTCATCAGTGCCGTCGTTGTCTTCATCATCGAGGCCAGTAAGTTCGATTCCCGCCGGAGCGGCCGCACCAGCGGCCTGAAAGTTGACGAGAGTCGGTGCACCACCGTCGGGCATCGCCACCAACATCGCCATCATGGCAGTCGCGGCCTCACCGGCAGGACCAGAGTCACCAGACCCGGCGGAGGTGTCTGCGACGTCGACTGCGGAGTCCAAGGTGTCTGCTGCGGAACCATTGTCGGACGACCCGCAGGCACCTACTAACAGAACGATGGCGGTGCTTGCACTTGCCCAAAATTTACGTGACATAGTTTTTCCTTTCAGGGATACTTCATGTGTGCCGCAACAGACAACACGTGCCCGGCTCACTCCGGAGGCGACGGGGATCGGCTCGGGGGCCGGGCACGTGTGTGCCTATACTGGCACTCACCGAACGGGGGAATTCGGTGCTGTTGTGTCGTTGTTCGACAGTCCGTACATACCACCGAGCTGCCGCCCCCAAACATTCCTACACGGATATTTTGGGAACCTCCCGGGACCATCGAGCGCTCGCAGCCGACGCGGAACAAGGGGCCCAATCGTCACTGATCAGGCCCCTCATTTCCCACTCACCACCACCGAACGAGCGTCGCGGGCGGCTCGACACGATCGGCCGTGGAGGTTCCTCTTCTGTACCCGGGCCACCCGTCCCTAACCCAAGCTGCGCCACATTTCTCCGCAGTACGCCGACTGGTGGAGCGCTGTCGGACACGCCTGAACAACCCCCACCGAACGTGATGTATCTGCGCCGAGTCTGACGTGCTCTATCTGTGTACGGCGCTCGCTCGACCGACGCTGCGGCTGGCCGGAACTACTTCGCCGCAGTGACGGGCCGGTTTCGTTGAGCGCCGCACGATGACAAAGGAGGCAAGGGCATGCCAACCAGCCCAGATCAGTCCGATGATCGAAGGTCCCGGGACTCCGGGCTGCGGTTCGACGTCACCATGCCGACCAAGGACCGAGCGGCTGCCATCGAGATGGTGACCGCACTCGATCTCGATCGACTGCCAGATCGCGACGGAGACGTGCACCTGCTCATCACGCTGGACGAAGCAGCCATGCTCGTTGAAAACGGGTACGAAGTCCATCTGAGCGCCGCTCTTCATGCTGCACCGCTCGATCCGTCGCTGGTGATGGACGACAAGGACTCGATGGCCTGGCTTGAAGCGCAAGTCGACGGCATTCCACGACAGGCAGGTTCGTGATGTACCGAACGATTGCCCAACTGGACTCGATCACCAGTCTTCTTGCGGCCTGGTTTCCACAGGTCTTCACCCGAGTGCAACTACCCGAGGCCTCCGTCGAAGGGCGCCCCGTGTACGCCTTACGCATGCGCGCCGGCGGCGGCGGTGCGGACCGTCGAGGGGTGCTGCTTGTCGGTGGAACTCACGCTCGCGAGCTGATGAATCCCGACGCGATCATCGAACTGGCGATCGATCTGCTCGTGAGCTATTCCAACGGAACGGCCGTGACCTACGGCGGGCGTACCTGGCCGGCCGACGAGGTCAGCCTCATCCTCGAGGCGCTCGACATTTGGCTTGTTCCGTGCAGCAACCCGGACGGCCGCAACTACGTGATGACGGTCAACGACCTCTGGCGCAAGAACCGCCGTGACAACCCGAACACGACCTGCGACGGCGTCGACCTCAACCGCAACCTCGACCTGTTGTGGGGCGTCGCCCAAGGCAACACGTCATGCTCACCGTGCGCTGAGGTGTACTGCGGCCCGTCGGCATTCAGCGAGCCCGAGACCCGCAACATCAAGCACCTGCTCGACACGAATCGAATCGTCACCTTCGCCGACGTGCACTCGTACTCCGAACTGGTCCTGCACCCCTGGGGCCATGCCACAACCCAGTCAGTCGACACCACGAAGCGCTTCACGGGTCTACCGACCGGCACCTGCACGCCAAGCGTCCCCGCCGGGTACCAGGAGTACATGGACCCGCGGGACCTCAAGCGATTCACGGCCGTGGGCAATCAGATCGTCGCCGATATCGCCGCCGTTCGCGGGCGTCACTACACCCGAGAAACGGGCTTTGACTTGTACGCGACGACGGGTACCCACAGCGACTATGTGTACTCACGGCACATCGCCGACGCCAACCTCTACAAGACCTACGGCTTCACGTTCGAGACCGGGCCGGACACCGGTGACTCTCGTACCTCGTTCCATCCGGCAGACCCGACGCTGATCAAGGTCGACGCCAAAGCTGCGATGCTTGCGCTGCTGCACGAGTCCGTGTGTGCGATCGAGCTGATCGGTCTGCCCATCTTCGACAGCGCGACCGGATTGTCCGCCATGCGGCGCGTTCGCGATGAGCTACTGGCGACCACCGAGGCTGGGCGTGAATGGATCGCACTCTTCGAGCGGGTGCAGGTTCCCGCGATCGGCATCATTCTGCGCGACAAGAAGCTCACCAACAGCGCAGCTGATCTGTTCCGGACCGTTGCTCAACTGATCGGCGACGATGGTTCGGTCCTCTCCCGACACGACGCGGAGCGAGCGTCGGACATCATCGGCGAACTCGCCAACCGGTCGACCTCCGAGACGATGCAGGTCGATCTTGAGGCCGTTCGCCGCAAACTCAATCAGGTCGCCGGCCAACAGACCCACAAAGCTATCGAAGCAGTCATGCGCCGACGACCCGATCGTCGGCGTGCCAAAACGATCCCTGGTTGAACCAGGGATGCGGGCGCGCGCAGTAGCCCAAGCATGTCACGCATACAGCCGTTGAGAGCGTCGCGAGCCACCGTTGGACCGACAGTCATGGGTTTCGAGTAGGCCCGCCCGGGGTAACTGGTCGACATGACCAAGATTCTCGTCGCACTCGATGATTCAGACGCTTCGAAGCACGCTGGCGAAGTTGCCAAGCGTCTCTTCGAACATGCCGAGATACTTGCGATCAACGTTGCGTCGGTGGCAATTCCGTGGGCCGACTCAATCGCCTGGGGCGCGGTTGGGCCGTTCCCATACCCAACTCCGGTGTATACGACCGAGCAGGTCGAGGACCAACAGCGGTTGGTCGCCGAAATCGCTTCGGACACAGCCGAGAGCGTCGCCCACGACGCGGGTATCACGGATGTCGAACCTCTGTCGGCGACGGGCGATGTAGCCGAGAGCATCATTCAGGCGGCCCACGAGCATGGGGTTGACCTGATCGTTGTCGGCTGGTCCGACAAGAGCTGGTTCGGTCGGCTCCTTGAAGGTTCGGTCGCCCGAGACATCGTGCGGACTTCCGACGTTCCAGTCCTCGTCGCGAAATGACGCTTCGGAGAGTTCAGCGGACCGCTCGCGTCGGCCTCGTCGCGGTCGCCATGGCCGGATGCAAGTGATTCGCAACCGTGGTCACCCAGGCGGCACTCTCAACCCGGTAGGCGAGTGGGGCGGGCATCATCAGTCGAGCATCGACCACACGGCGTGCAACCGGATTTGTCACGACTGATCGTTCATGTTGCGTAGTGCGTCTTCGATACCCCGATGGAAAGTTGGGTAGGCGTAGATCATCGAGCGGAGCTGCTCAAGGGGGACCGCCGCGTGAACTGCCAAGGCCAGCAACCCGAGGACTTCGCCGCCGCTCGGGCCCATCGCCGTTGCCCCGACGAGTACACCCTGGGCTCGGTCGGCGACCAGGGTGATGAACCCGTCGTTGCCCGCTTTGTGGAGCCAACCGCGGGCGGTCTCCGCCACGTTGGCGTGCCCGACGATGACGTCGAGTCCTGCGATACCGGCGGCCTTGGTCGACATACCAACGGAGCCGACTTCTGGGTCGGTGAACGTGACCCGTGGAAGCGCGCGGTAGTCGGCGGGTGGATGGGTTTCACCGAGAATGTCGGCGATCGCGATGGCGGCCTGATACATCGCTATATGGGTGAACGCGCCCTGACCGGTGATGTCGCCAACCGCCCAGACTCCGTTGGCGACGCGCAGCCGATCGTCCACGGGCAAGGAGCGCGATGAAACGTCGACGCCCAACACCTCTGCGCCGACGGCCGCCAGATCGACTCGACGACCGGTGGCGACGAGGAGTCGTTCGACGACGATGGAACGCTCGTCGGCAAGTCGTACTTCGAACTGTTGGCCATCGTACGCAACGTGTTTGGCCGCAACGCCCGTGATCACCGTGATGCCTTCGCGTTCGAACACGTCGGCCAGCACCTCGCCGGCTTCGGGTTCTTCCAGGGGTAGCAGGTGAGACTCCGCCTCGACAACCGTCACCGCAACTCCGAACCGAGCAAAGACCTGACCAAGTTCGACGCCAATTGCTCCTCCGCCGAGCACGAGTATCGACCCAGGTAGTTCTTCGACCTCGATCGCTTCGTGGTTGGTCCAGTACGGCGTATCGGCGAGTCCATCGATCGGTGGAACGGCGGCAGTCGAGCCCGTCGCGAGAACGACGGCGCGGGTCGCCTGAAACGTACGATCATCGACCGCAACCACATCGGAAGCGACCAACCGACCTCGTCCACGAACAAATCGGCCACCCTTGGCCTCAAACCGCTTGACCGCGACGGTGTCGTCCCAATTGTCGGTGGCCTCCTCACGAATTCGTGCGGCGACGGGAGACCAGTCGGGGTGGACCATTGCGGTGCCGGCCATTCCAGGAATGCGGCGGGCCTCGGCCAGAAGGTGAGCGGCGCGCAGCATCATTTTGGACGGGATGCAGCCCCAATAGGGGCACTCCCCGCCCACCGGACCCGAATCGATCCCGACGACCGACAGCCCCGCCTCAGCGAGCTTCCCCGCGACCTCCTCTCCGCCGGGACCCATACCGAGGACAACCGCATCGACGTGCTCGTTCATCGCGTCGACATACCCGACTGACCCCGAACTCAGCCTCGGACCCGTGAGAAATCCACGGTGCCAGAACGCGATCAATTCGCGTCGCCGCGGAATCGGCGGCTTCACATGCTCTCGAAGACCCGCTGGCGACGAACCAACCGGCCAACGTGGTATGGCGCCAGTCGATCGGGGCTTCGTCAAGCGCGACTGACCTCGGCGCTGCCCGACGGGTTGCCGATCCATCGTCGCCGCTCGACGGTCGATGACGACCATGCTCGACGTTTAGTCGAGCCGACCCGGGGGTAGCGGGGACGGGTGAACTCTTCGCCCCCGCTGGCCGATCGCACCCGACTCCCCCAGCAACTGATACCCGTCGCGGTACCGATCATCGGATGTGTACTGCTGGCGGTGTCGTGGGGGAGTGATCTGAACGGCATCGTTGTCGCGGTCGTGCTGGTGGGATTGCTGGCCACTGTCCTGGTTGCCGTTCATCACGCGGAGCTCGTCGCCCGCCGGATCGGTGAGACGTTTGGCGCGCTGGTTCTGGCCATCGCCGTGACGGTGATTGAATCTGCCCTGATCGTGTCGCTGATGATCAGCGATGGCGATAAGGCTGCATCGCTGGCGCGAGACACGGTGTTCGCCGCAATCATGATTGTCTGCAACGGCATTGTCGGCGTGTGCATTCTGATCGGATCATTTCGTCGGCCGGTCGCCCAGTTCCAAGAGGAGGGCGCGACCCGCGATCCTCGCTGCGTTGATCTCGTTGGCCACCCTCAGTCTTGTGCTTCCGCGATTCACGTCAGGCTCGCCCGGCCCGACGTTCTCGGGCCCGCAATTGGCGTTCGCCGCGATCAGTTCGATCGCGGTGTACGGCGTATTCGTCTTCGTGCAATCGGTGCAACATCGAGAGGCGTTTCTTCCCGTCGACCTGGATGGCGACATCATCGACGGTGAATCGCCCGGAGAGGACGACCCACCCGCCACACGAGCGGTGGCCCTCAGCGTGGTGCTGCTGACCGTCAGCCTCGCCGTTGTCGTTGGACTGGCAAAGTCACTCTCCCCGTCGATTGAGCATGGTGTCTCGTCGATGGGCGCCCCCCAGGCCGTCGTCGGGGTGATGATTGCACTGCTCGTCCTGCTGCCGGAATCGGTCGCGTCGGTTCGAGCGGCCGCCCGCGACCGAATGCAGATCAGTCTGAATCTCGCGTTGGGATCGGGACTGGCCAGCATCGGCCTGACAATTCCAACGATCGCGGTCGCCTCGATCTGGCTCGATGGTCCCATCCTCTTGGGGCTCGGCGAGAAGGAGATCGTGCTCCTCGTCCTCACCGCGTTCGTCTCGATCGTGAGCTTTGACGCCGGAAGGGCCACGATCCTTCAGGCCGCTCTCCATCTGATGATCTTCGCGGCGTTCGTATTCCTGGCGTTCAACCCCTGAGCGCCCAATGACAAGCTCACGCGAGGTAAACGGTTGACATCGATCGACTGGACCCGAAGCGTCGGGTGGGATGTTCAGTCTCGGCCTTGCCAGGTGCAGATACACGCCTCGTTGCCCTCGGGATCGGCGAGAACCCAGAACGCAGGGGCCGCATCGTCGGACACAAGGGTGCCGCCTGCTGCCAGCGCCGCAGCGATGCGCTGCTCGGCGACGTCATGTGGGACGGTGACATCGATGTGGATGCGGTTGCGCTGCAGGCGTGGGGAATCCATCTGCTGGAACCAGAACGCGGGGCCGCGGCCATAGGGGTCGATGGTGTCATCGACACGATCGGGTTCGTACCCGAGCACGGCTTCCCAGAATGGTTTGACCGCGGGGATGTCGAGCGCGTCGATGGCTATTTCGATCTGCGTGACGGCGTTCGGGTCGGCAGTGATTCCGAGCTCACGAGCGGTCGCTGAGATGGCGCGGGCGAGATCGACGTCGCGGCTGGTGAGACCGTTGGCGTCGTGGGTAGTGAGCAGAGCATGAACTCGCTGATACGTGATCGTGAGGTCGGGATGGTGGTTTGCTTGATCGGCCACTACGCCGATTCGTGCGGCGAAGTCGAGCCCCTTCGTCATTGAACCGGTGCTGAACGATGCCTGGAGCGAGCGCAGCAGCACTCGCCAGTCGTCCAGGCCCCGGATCGCGCTGACCTGTGTCGATGTGAGTTTCTCGGTGTGCTCCATCACTGTGACCTTGCCGGATTCTCTGAGACGTAGACCTGAATATCTCCACAGAATAGACCCCAGCGAGTTGTCGGTGGGCCGATCACCTGTTGGCGAGAAAGTGGGCGACGAGGGCGTTGGCATGGCCGTGGCCAATGCCATGTTCGGTCTTGAGCATTGCGACGAGCTCCATATGCTTCTCGTTTCCATCGGCTCGGAGCAGGCCCATCCAATGTTCGATCGGATTGCCGTAGGCCCGTTCGATGGATGGAAAATACGAAGCTGGTCCCTTGACCTTCTCGACGGGCTCTGCGATGGGTTTCTGTTTCTGTGGCATTAATTGCTTCCTTCCTGTTGGTCGGCGCCCGGGTTTTGGACTCGTCGTACGCGACGACCTTGGCCAACCATGCCACGCGCGGATACTCATCATCGGGGATTGATATCACATCGGCGGGTGTCTTTCCTTCGAGTCGATCGTGCGTCGCCGACCGGACAGCGTCGACCGAGCATCGAACCGGCTCAGTTCGTTCGGTGGGGTGACGGTCGAGCTACCTCCGATGGTGTGCGCGTTGAGGGCGGCCCCAAGGGCGGTCCAGGTGAATTGGTGAGCGGCGATCCACGGGTCGGCGACATGCAGGTTCCGGCGGGCGGCGAGGTCGCCGATAGCGTCGGCCAGCGCGTTGATGTTGCGGGTCCAGCTGTCAGCCAGGTACATCGCTGCCGTTTCGGGGAACCGGTCGGACTCCGCGGCGACGAGGCGCCGTATCCGGATCACGTCGGGGTCGAGGACCGCAGCCTGAAGGATGGTGGCGAGCTCGACGAAGGCACTGCGACGGTCGTCGGAGGCGAGGAGCCGATCGAGGTATGGCCGCATCGCAACTCTGCCGTGCGCGGCCCAGTCCAGCACCACTGCGGTGAAGAGTTCGTCCCTGATCGGTGCTCCCGGTAGAGCGCTGCTCACGGCCGCCGATTGGAGCGGTCTTGGCGCCGGTCTGCTGCTCGGCTTGTCGCTGTGGATCCTGCCCGTGGTGCTCCTGGCTGGCTCCGTCTTGGCGTCAGCCTGGATCGGTCGCAGGTTGCGTCTCATAGGTCAGCTGGGGGTACCAGTCGGTGCCTCGTCCGTCCGGGGTGGTGTCTAGCAGGAGCCACAAGGGGTCCATCTCCACCGCGCCTCGTGGATCCTGCTCGGGGTCGGCCATCTGACCGGTGATCTCATCGCTCCAAGAGTGCCGGATGGCTCCGTCTCGGCGGGAAAACACGTGAAGGCCCGCCGCATCACCATCTTCGGCGGACACATAGTCCCTCGTGTAATCACCGCTGATGTCGCTGTATACATGGAGATTGGTCCAACCGCGCGCGGCCTTGGCGGCGCGGCAGACGATCGATTGACGATCGAGCGATGAACGCAAGCGCGACCCGTTGTTCGATATCGGCGATCTTGTGGTCGAAACCACCCATGAATGAGGTGCACATCGGGCACGGTGCGTCGCGTTGTGGGCCGAACATGTAGCTGTAGATCACCAGGGTGTCGTGCTCACCGAACAGATCCTCCAGCGATATCTCCGAACCGTCCTCGGCGATGAAGCGGTAATCGCCGGTCACCTCGCCACCGGGTGGCAGATCGCGACGAAGCGAAGCGACCCGCTCGACATGACGGCGCAGCTCGATTTCTTCAACCAGCAACTGCTGTCGGGCACGTCGGTACTCGTCGGTTTCGTGTGGATGGCGGATCGAGTTCGTCGCTGCCAACTCGGCGGCCGGCGTAAGTCCATGAATCACAGGGCGCTCCTTCCAGAATCGCGAAACGGGATCACGGGCACTGGCGATGTACCCGGCGTGGGCGATAACAAACGTGCTCCGGTCTGGATCGGTCAGAACTAGCGGACGTTTTTCTCATGATCACCGTGTGCACCGTTTTCAGGTACATCTGATCGCCGGCGACGTGGGGGGTTTGGTGAACACGTCGTCGGGGTAATCGGCCCCCATGGCATTTTGGTTCAACACTTCGACAGGACAGGTCGAGACCGACGAGAATCGTGGGCGAGCGCTTGACGTGCTTGGTCCGTTCACGACGAGGGAAGAGGCGCAACGCGCCGTCGACACCGCTCACCAACGGGCTTGGTCCCAGGACAACGAAGATGAAGAATGGTCCGGTTCCGAAGACTGACTCGGTGACTGCAGACGGACTCGGTGACTGTCGCCAAGCCCGCCCAACCAGCAGGCATGAAGTCCAAACCAACGGGCCTCCACCAAACTCAGTGGGATTCATCAGGTCAAGCTTGCTCTTCAGTTGGCGTATTGTCGGTTTATCCGGATGGAGTCTGGGGTATCGGCCGAGCGATACCCAGGCGACGGTCACCAACAAAACGGAGCAACGCATGGAATGTGATCCCCGTCGTGGTTGAGCCGCTGCGATTGCGAATCCCGGAACCATTCGCGCGGCCGGGTGACAAACCGGTGTTCCGCGATTTGCGGATCGACCGGGCGGGCGAGGTTCGTCGGCCTCCGATCGATGTTGCGGCGAACGAGATCGTCGACCTTGGTGCCGACATGATTCGGGTACTCGACATTCACGGCGACGCCTGCGGGCCGTGGGCCGGCACCCTCGACGCCGCGAAGTTGCGCCAGGGACTGCGCGACATGCTGACGGTACGGGTGTTTGACGCTCGGATGCTGCGCAGTCACCGGCAGGGCAACACCTCGTTCTACATGCAGTCACTCGGGGAGGAGGCCGTCTCGTGTGCACACCGTCGAGCACTCGATCAACGCGACATGTGCTTCCCCACGTATCGCCAGCAGGGGCTGCTGATCTCGGCCGGATACCCGTCGGTCGACATGGTCAATCAGATCTATTCGAATAAGCACGATCCGCTGAAGGGCCGCCAGTTGCCGGTGATGTACTCGTCGGCGGAGTTCGGGTTCTTTTCGATCTCGGGCAATCTCGGCACGCAGTTCATCCAAGCTGTCGGGTGGGCGATGGCGTCGGCATTGTCGGGTGACACGCGAATTGCCTCAGCATGGATCGGTGACGGTGCGACGGCGGAGTCCGACTTCCACTCGGCGATGGTTTTCGCCTCGACCTACCACGCCCCGGTCATCCTCAACATCGTCAACAACCAGTGGGCGATCTCGACGTTCCAAGGCTTCGCCCGCGGCGACTCGTCCACCTTCGCCACCCGTGGCCACGGATTCGGCATCGCATCGCTGCGGGTCGACGGCAACGACTATCTCGCGGTCCACGCGGCATCACAGTGGGCCGCGGCGCGGGCCCGCGCCAATCACGGGCCAACGCTGATCGAATGGGTGACATATCGCGTGGGGGCGCACTCGACCTCCGATGACCCCGGCGCATACCGTCCCAAGGACGAGCCGTACACCTGGCCGCTCGGTGATCCCATCGACCGGCTGCGCAATCATCTGATCCGCATCGGGGAATGGACCCAGGACCAGCATCAGCAATGTGTGAGCGAAGTCGAAGCCGATGTGAAGGCGGCTGCGGACGAGGCCGAACGCTTTGGGACGCTGCGCAGCGAGCACGCCGCCCCGGCCTCGATGTTCGACGACGTGTATGCCGTCATGCCCGATCACCTCCGTCGCCAACGCGACCAGGCGGGGCTGTGACATGACGCGGATGACGATGGTCGAAGCGATCCGCGATGCGCACGTGGTGACGATGGAGCGCGACGAGCGCGTCGTCGTGTTCGGCCAAGATGTCGGCTACTTCGGCGGGGTGTTTCGCTGTACGCACGGGCTGCAGGAACGGTTTGGACCGCATCGCTGCTTCGATGCCCCGATCAACGAGAGCGGCATCGTCGGCGCGGCGATCGGTATGGGCGCATACGGCCTTCGCCCCTGCGTGGAGATCCAGTTCGCCGACTACGTTTATCCCGCCTACGACCAGATCGTGTCGGAGGCAGCCCGGTTGCGGCATCGTTCGGCCGGTGATTTCACGGCGCCGATCACGATTCGCATGCCAACCGGCGGCGGTATCTTCGGCGGCCAAACGCACTCGCAAAGCCCCGAGGCGATCTTTACTCACGTCGCTGGACTGAAGACCGTCATCCCGTCCAACCCGTACGACGCCAAGGGTCTCTTGATCGCCGCCATCGAAGACGACGATCCCGTGATCTTCCTTGAGCCCAAGCGTCTCTACAACGGCCCATTCGATGGACATCACGAGCGGGCCATCGTGCCATGGTCTGCGCATCCGCTCGGAGAGGTTCCCGAGGGCCACTACTCGGTGCCGCTGGGTTCGGCCCGAATTCATCGAGTCGGCGACGATGTCACCGTGCTGGTCTACGGCACCATGGTCCACGTCGCCGAGACGGCTGCCGCGGAGACCGGTATCGATGCCGAAATCATCGATCTACGCAGCCTGGTGCCCCTCGATCTGAGCACCATCGTCGAGTCGGTGCGCAAGACGGGCCGGTGTGTGATCGCTCACGAGGCCACGTTGACTTCGGGTTTCGGGGCGGAGTTGTGCGCGGTCGTTCAAGAGCAGGTGCTCTGGTCATTGGAGGCGCCGATTGCCCGGGTAACCGGCTGGGACACGCCCTATCCCCACGCCCACGAGTGGAACTATTTCCCCGGACCGGCCCGCCTCGGTGCGGCAATGCGCGCCACCATGGCCGAGCGATGAGCGTCTTGGTGGTCCGACTCCCCGATGTTGGCGAGGGGGTGGCCGAGGCGGAGCTCGTCGCGTGGCACGTCGCGGTCGGCGACCTGGTCACGTCCGAGGCGACTGTCGCGGAGGTGTTGACCGACAAAGCCACCGTCGAGATCTACTCGCCCGTCAACGGCCGGATCATCGCGCTGCACGGCCAAGCGGGGGACGTGCTGGCGGTCGGCAGCGACTTCATCGCTATCGAGACCGAGGAATCACCCGAACCAGCGACGCCAATCACGGCCACCCACACGGCCGGGAACGACACCGACCACGACACCGACACCGACACCGACACCGACACCGACACGGCCATAGCTGCGGCCACCGGCGCGGCCACGAACACGGTCACGGTCACGAACACGGCCACGGCGGGGAGCGACTCGGTCATCCCCGTCAAACCCCGGTCCGACGATCGCGGAACGGCGCGTGCTGCTCCAGCGGTGCGTGAACGGGCCCGAACCCTCGGCATCGATCTCGATGAGATCAGCGGGACTGGGCCTGACGGTCGCGTCACCCACGGAGATCTCGACCATCATCTGCTCGATGGGGACGCAGTACTGGCGCCGACCGTTTCGCCCGCCGCCAAGTCGACGCCGGCGGCAGATGCGGCACAGATCCCGCTGATCGGGTTGCGACGCAAGATCGCCGCTCAGATGACCATCGCTCACTCGCGGATTCCCCACATCACCTATGTCGACGAAGTCGATATGACACAGATCGAGCATCTTCGGCGGTCGTTGGCTGAGGAGTATCCCGACCGACCACGGGTCACCCTGCTGCCCTTTGTGATGGGTGCACTTGTTCAAGCAGTCGCCGACCACCCCGGGCTGAATGCGACGTTCGACGACGACGCGAATGTGCTCACGACGTACCGTGCCGTGCACATTGGCATCGCCACCCAAACCGCGAGTGGACTGATGGTGCCCGTGGTTCACGACGCGGCAGACGTGTGATCTGTGGCAGCAGGCCGCCGAGCTTGAACGAGTGACGGCCGCGGCCCGTAGTGGCTCTGCCCTGCGAACTGAACTCAGCGGTTCGACGATCACGATTACCT
The DNA here is from genome assembly GCA_963847945.1 of uncultured Actinomycetes bacterium. Lineage (GTDB taxonomy): Bacteria > Actinomycetota > Acidimicrobiia > Acidimicrobiales > Ilumatobacteraceae > JANMJD01. The sequence continues at coordinate 1,540,570 of CAWKBX010000009.1, read as the reverse complement.
CGCTCGGAGCCCTCGGTGGTCTTGTGACGACCCCGATCATCAATCATCCCGAAGTTGCGATTGTCGGAATCAACAAGATGCAAACTCGGCCGGTGTGGGATGGCACATCGTTCGTTGCTCGCACGATGATGAATCTCTCGTCGAGCTTCGACCATCGCATCGTCGATGGCGTGCAGGCCGCGACCTTTGTGCAGCGAATCAGAACGCTGCTGGAAGAACCATCAATGCTCTTCATTCCTCGCCGCTCAGACCCGCCGTCTCGTGGCCCAGACGACAGAAACCTGTCGAACCCAGAAAGTTGACAAATGAGTCATCCGGGAAGCCGTTGCGTTCCGAAGAGTTTGTGAGTGTGCCAAAGCAGGCCCGCCACAACGGATGGAGATGATGTTCATGAAGAGGACTAAATTACGCGCCTTTATCGCCTTTGGTACCGTCGCGGTTGCCATTGGAGGCGTTGCGACAATCGCGTACGCCGGGCACACCAACACGCTGCTGGAGTCAAGCCTGAAGGGGAAGAACGAGGTAGGGCCTCCGGGCTCCTCCCGCAACGTCGGCGACCCCAATGGTGAGGGCGACAACTACGTCTTCGGCATCGACGGCGATCCCACGACGCTGTGCTATGTCGTCACGGTCGAGAAGATCGCCCCAGCGACAGCAGCCCATATCCATCAGGGCAAGAAGGGTACGAACGGCCCCGTCGTCGCCAACCTGGCGGCTCCCGCCGATGGCAACGCCGCTGACTGCTTGACCGAGGGTGAGCCCGGAAAATTCGTCGTCGACGCCAATGGAGTGCTGCTCGCGACGGTGGCGCAGATCCTTGCCAAACCGAAGGACTACTACGTCAACGTGCACAACGCCGAGTATCCCGGTGGTGCGATCCGCGGTCAACTCGAGTACGAGGACTGACGGTCGGGTTCTCGATGGCGGCTGACCCCATTCGGGTGGGATCAGCCGCCAGGAACCCTCAGGAGGTTGACCGCCGGGTCATCAGGGGGGTTCGATGAAACAGGACGGGTGGGAAGGCTGGGTCGCTGTGATCCCGTACCCAGCCGGTCGGCCGTTTATTGCGAGCGACGCGAGCGAGTACAGGGCAAAGTTCACCGTTGGAGCGACCCGGGAAATGAGAGATCGGGCGGAGCCTCGGGAGTTCCAGACGGAGGTGGCAGATGTAGCGAGGTGGGTGGGGGCACCTCCACCAGCGGTAGATCGAGCGGGGATTCAGCGATGATGATGCGGGTCCCAGACGGCGCACGCGAGGCCAACTTGAGCACTCCGAACCCCAGCATGATTCCGGTCCCGAGCGAGATGGCTCGTTGATTGAACGCACCCGGGGCAACCGCGAACCTCGAGATCAGGATGCTTCCGACGACGACCGCGACTGCTGTCAAGAGGCGGACGAATTCTCCTCCGGGCCGAGGCGGAGCCACGGGACGACGGGCGATTCGTGAACTCCAAAATCCCGACGGAATCTGCGACGCCGTGCGAAGCATTCCGAATCCGAGCATGATTCCGACAACGACAGCGACCAACCGTTGGGCGAAGCCAACCGGAACCAGGGCGACGACCGCCGTAGCCATTCCCGTGAGTACGACTGCGAGAATGAGTGCGGCGCGAACGGGGGCGCTCGGCCCCCAAGACGAGGTCGGGTCGGTTTCCATTTCAGGCCTCTTCCATCAGGCGAGCGCCCGCACCGACGGCTCACGGTCGAAGAATCGACGCCCCGCAATCTCCATGAATGGGCGGCCAAGATCGGTGACACCGTTGTCGATCACCACCCCCGCCCGTTCAAGCAGAGTACGCGCCCCAGGCGTGTGACCGATCGCTTTGAGATGGGCGAACGCATCCATCACAAACTGAACGGCCGCGCCGTCGGCGCAGAGTCGCGACGCCGCAGCGTCGGTCAGCACGAGCGCGATTGCATCGACGGTAACCGACGGGGTGCCCGCCAACTGAGCATCGGCAGCCAAGATTCCCCCACTCGTTCGCGTTCCCAGCAGCTGCGATGCAATCAAAACGGGCCGTCCGCCTGCAGCCTCGATGTCAGCTTTGAGGTCGAGGACATCGGACCGAGGCGATCCCTCGCCGAACAAGATTCCGACCTTGCGGCCCTTGAGCGGCGGGCGACTGCGGCCGAGGATCGACAACGACGGAGCGAGTTCCAAGTCGATTGGCGCGCGTGCCGCCGGCGTTGCTGCGGGAGGCTTCATTCCCAGACCAACAGCAACGCGGCGACCGAGGTCGGCGTCGACATTCATCAGGTTGCCAACGACCCGAGTGCGTACGTGATCCAGCGTCACCTTTGACAGTTCGAAGACCACCGCCGATGCAAGGTGGGCCTGCTCAATGGCCGTTTGGCTTCGGTAGAACATCCGCGCCTGGCTGTAGTGATCAGCAAACGTTTCCGACCGACGCCGAACCTTTCCGTCTTCGGGGTGAGACAACCCGTCCGCAGCTGGCGTCGATTCGAAGCCACTGGGATGTTCGCGAGGACCGGGATCTTCGCCGGCGATCGCCAAGCTGTTGGGCTCGTAGTTGGCACGACCCGTCGGGACGCTCATCTGCATCATGCCGTCGCGTTGGAAGTTGGCCATCGGGCATTTCGGCGCATTGATCGGCAGCAGATGGAAGTTCGTCGTTCCGAGTCTCGACTTTTGAGTGTCGAGGTAGCTGAACAACCGGCCCTGCAGCAGTGGATCGTCGGAGAAGTCGATGCCCGGTACAACATTCGTCGGCAGGAAGGCGACTTGCTCGGTCTCGGCAAAGAAGTTGTCCGGGTTCCGGTCGAGCACCATCCGGCCGACCACCTTGAGAGGCACGACCTCTTCGGGAATGAGCTTCGTCGCGTCGAGGACGTCGTACGGCAGACTGTCGGCAAGGTCCTGATCGAACGTCTGAATGGCAAGTTCCCATTCCGGGAAATCTCCATTGTCGATCGCTTCGTACAGATCCCGACGATGAAAGTCAGGATCGGCACCCGCCAGCTTCACCGCTTCGTCCCACAGCGTCGACTGCACACCAAGCTTGGGGCGCCAGTGGAACTTGACGAATGACGCAGCACCCCGAGCATTGACAAATTGGAAGGTGTGCACGCCAAACCCGTCGATCATCCGCAACGACCTGGGAATTCCCCGATCCGACATCGCCCACATCACCATATGAGTGGTTTCTGGCACCAGCGACACAAAGTCCCAGAAGGTGTCGTGGGCCGACCCGGCTTGTGGGTACCCACGATCGGCCTCCATCTTTACTGAGTGCACGAGGTCCGGAAACTTGATTGCATCCTGGATGAAGAACACCGGGATGTTGTTGCCAACCAAGTCCCAGTTTCCCTGTTTGGTATAGAACTTGACGGCAAACCCACGGACGTCACGGGGCGTATCCACCGATCCCGCACCACCGGCAACCGTCGAGAAACGTGCGAAAACAGGCACCCGTTCGCCCTTGCGCTGGAACAGGTCGGCCTTGCTCAACTCCGGGATCGGGGCGGTGCACTCGAAAAAGCCGTGGGCTCCGGAACCTCGGGCATGCACAATTCGTTCCGGAATACGCTCGTGATCGAACTGGAAGATTTTCTCCCGCAGCGCAAAATCTTCGAGCAAGGTCGGCCCACGTCGGCCACTACGCAGTGAGTTCTGGTCGTCGGAGATCACGACACCGTGGTTGGTCGTCAGCCGCGGCCCAACCGCTGCTCGCTGGTGCAGTTCGCCAGCTTCGCCGACAACGTCGCCCTTCTTGGAGCGCACAATGCGACCTGACGCGTCGGCGCGATTCGCCGAGACATCAGAGGAATTCTTGCTCATGGGTGTCACGTACCCGACCCGGATCCGTTCCATACGAAGGCTCGTCTGCCCTTCCACACAGCCACCGACCGCTATGGTCCGCCCATGAACACGCGACTTGCCGACCCGGCCCGACTGGATGCCGTCCACAGCAGCGGCATGGTCGACACCGAGCGTGAACCGGCGTTCGACGAGTTGACAAAGGCCGCCGCCCAGATGATGCGAGCCCCGTACGCCCTCATCAGCATCATGGACGATTCCCGGTCGTTCTGGAAGTCAACGTACGGGTTGCCAGCCAGCATGCGCGGGGAGTCTGTTGGCGATTCGTTCTGCCAGTACGTGGTCGAGCAACGGCACGATCTGCTGACGGCCGATGTCCGAGATCATCCGATGACCTGCGTGAACCCGACGATCGAGGCAAAAGGCGTCCGGGCGTGGGCCGGCACGGCCATCGAGTTCAACGGTGAGATTCTGGGGACCTTGTGCGTCGTTGATAGCGAGGTCAGGGAGTGGACCGACGAGGATCGACGCGTTCTGCGAACGCTTGCCGCGATTGCCTCGCGTGAAATCAAACTGCGGGTGAGTTTGAAAGTCGCCGAGGCAGCCGCGGCAAGCGCCGAGACCGCGTCGGCCCGCTCTCATTTCCTGCTCGACACGCTTCGCTCCAGCTTGCTGCCGCCGACGCTTCCGAGCATTCCGGGATTGGATCTCGCGGCCTGGTTCGAGGCGGCCGACGATGGCGACATGTTGCTCGGCGATTTCTACGACGTGTTTCCGCTGGGTGACCGGCGCTGGGGACTGGTCGTCGGCGACGTGTGCGGCCACGGGGTCGAAGCCGCCAAGTTGACCTCGCTGGTTCGGTACTCGATTCGCTCGGCTGCCGTCCACCACCGAAATCTCGCCGACGTCATGGCAGAGGTCGACGCGGCCATTCGGGCCGACGCATCGGACTACGGACGGTTCGCAACGGTGTGTTATCTGCAAATCGACGTTGGCGTTTCGACCACAGTGCGCTGGGCACGCGCTGGCCACCCGCGCCCGATTCTGGTGTCGGCGGCTGGGTCGCCGCGATTCTGCGATGGTGCCGACGGACCTCCCCTCGGCATCACGGCGGGACAGGGTTCGTCGTCGTGGTCGGTGGGCGAGTTTTCGATCGATGCCGGCGAGAGCCTCGTCGTCTACACCGACGGCCTCACCGATTCGAGAGTCGACTCCACCGGGGAGCAGCTCGGCGAGGACTGCCTCGTCGACATGATTCGCAGCTTTGACGCACCTTGCTATACGGCCGGAAAGCTCCTTGCTCACCTGGCTCAGGGTTTGCGCATGGTCGCCAGCCAGCGCCGAGACGATGTTGCCGTCATGGTGGTTTCATCGACATCAACACCAAGGCCAACATCAACATCGACCTCACGAGCGACGGAGCAAACGTAGGGTTCCCAACCCCCATGGAGATGGAGTGATCCGGATGGCCATGGTGCCTCGTATATGTCACAATGACTCGTCCACCGCGCCCCTCACACCATGTTCGGCTCTGGGTCGGCCTTGTCGGGATAGCGGTTGGCGCGAGCATCGCCGTGGCGGTTTTGGTGAGCCGAAGCAACGGTGATGACGGCATCGACCAATCGGGCAGTGCTCCCGTCATCACCCTACCCGCCGTGGCCGCCGGGTCGTTGATTCAATCTGAGGGTTCGGCCTTTGAGCCGACCGTGGCCGCGCCGACACCGACCGACGCAGTCAGCCGATACATCGAAGGAGAAATTGCGGCCAACTCGACTGCCTCGTATGGACAGCTCAGTGCCGACGACCGGGCCGCGGTGGGCTACGAAGATTGGGAGCAGGGACAGGACGAACGAGCGCCCTACGTCTCATTCACGATTCTGAACGCGACCGACGAGACCGTCGTCGTCGACGCTCGGTTCACGCCAGCCATCAACGAGGTCGTCGGGGTGGTCCCCGGTCGCGCCGAGGTGACATTTGGAGTCCGGTCCGAGGATGGCGGCTACCGAGTCTCGCTCGATGACACGGCGATGCGTCCGAGGTTTCCCGATCGCAGCTTGGCCGCGCCCGTTGCCCAATCGTGGTTGACCGCGTCGCAAGCGTGCCGCGCCGACGAACGGGCTTCGCTCGAATACGACGGGAGCCTGCTCGGCACCCTCGGGCTCGTTGAGTCGTTGTGTGGTCTCACCGGCGACAGCCGAGCTCCGCGGTCTGGGACGTACGACGAGTTGACCGATCCGTCGATCATGTTGAGCGCGTTCGGTGGCGACGCGGCCGACTGGACCGAAGTAGCCACGTTCACAGGACTGGCCGGCCTGGAAAAACTGCAGGTCATCCTTGCTCCCCTCGGCGACCAGTGGGTCGTGGTCGGAGGTGTAGCCGTTCCATAGTTCGGGAACGTTGGCGGCAGCGCCGAGTCGACTGGTGGGCCGGGTCGATTGGACGGTGTGTCCAGCACCAATCACCAACCCAGGCCGCGTATCCGGCTGGCAGGAAAGGAATAACTGTGTCCAACAAGCGCAAGCTCAAGCGGGTCATCCCCGTTCTCGGGCTCAGCGGCGCTCTCGTGGCGGGACTCATCGCGCAAGCCGATGCGTCGAGCCACCGCGAGGCCCCGTTGATCACCGAGGACCCCGTCGCCGATATCACCGACCTCTACGCATTCGTCAGCCCCGACGACACGTCGATGGTCACCTTGGTCATGAACGTCAACCCGTTCGAAGACCCCGCCGGCGGACCGAACTTCCACAAGTTCGGCGACGACGTGCGGTACCGCTTCAACATCGACGTCAATGGTGATGCCAAGGAAGACTTCGAATACGACTTCCGCTTCGCCACCAAGGTGAAGAATCCCGCGACGTTCCTGTACAACACCGGCCAGGTCACCACCCTGGACGATGCCGACTTGAACGTCGTACAGACGTACTCGGTGTACGAGGACGACGAACTTCGTGACGAGGAGTCGACGATCGGTAAGAACCTTGTCGTGGCTCCGGCCAACGTCGGCAAGCGCTCGACGCCCGACTACGAAGCGAACCTGGGTGCCGCGTCCGTTGCCACCCTGTCCAACGGAATGAAGGTATTTGCCGGGCCGCGTGACGATCCGTTCTTCGCCGACCTCGGCAAGATCTTCGATCTGGGTTCGCTCGGACCGTTCCAGCCCGCTCACTTGATTCCCACCCCGGCAGAGCCAGGAGAGGACTACGTCGCGGGTAAGAACGTCCACACGATTGCCCTGCAGATTCCCGTCACCCACCTCACCGAGGTGGCCGGCGACCCGGTGATCGGCGTGTGGGCAACCAGCTATCGTCGGGCCACTCAGACCCGCCGGAGTAATGGGACCCAGAAGGTCGGCGGCGATTGGGTGCAGATCTCACGACTCGGCATGCCGTTGGTCAACGAGGTCGTCGTGCCGCTTGGAGCGAAGGACCTGTTCAACTCCTCCCGGCCGCGATCAGACGGTCAGTTTGCCGCATCGGTGCTGAACCCGGAACTCGCCAACCTGATCCCGGTGCTCTACCCAGGCGTTACGGTGCCCACCTCGGTGGACGCCGGACTCGGTCTGGGCGGACGTGAGGACATCGCCACGATCTTCCTCACCGGCATTCCCGGCGTGAACAAGTCGGCACTGTTCAGCCGACCGAGCGAGATGCTGCGCATCAACACATCAACGGCGAGTGGGTTCCCGAACGGGCGTCTGCTGACCGATGATGTCGTCGATGTGTCGCTGCGGGCTTTGGCTGGTGGCATCGGGTTCCCCGGTACCGAGGCATTCAATATCGAGCCGAACATTTCGCTTGGTGACGATGTGTCGACCAACGACAAGACGGCTACGGGCACGTTCCCGTATGTCGCCGAGCCGTGGGCCGGTACGGACTGATCACGAAGAACTGACATGACCACCACCGCCAGCCCTGAATCCGAAACCCACGACATCACTCCGGTGCGCGATCGGCCCCGGCGCCGCGTTGCGTTCATCGGACCCCTGATTGTCGTGCTCATCGGGGGCCTGGCGGTGGGCCGGTTCCTGTTCGCCGGATCCTCATCTCCGGACAGTTCGACTACTCAATCAGCGGGACAGGGCTCGGAGCTCGGTGCGCTCCGAGCCCGCACCGTTGCCGAGCCCGAGTCGCCAAGCGCCTGGTTGGCGTACGGCGAGAACGCAATGCGGACCGCGATTGCCACCGGCGATCCGTCGTACTACGCCGCCGCTCAGCGCGCCCTCGATATGGCGGTGAAGCTCGCCCCCGACTCGGCCGACGCCGTGGCCGCACGCGCCGGACTCGCGCTCAGTCTCCATGACTTCGCCGGTGCCCTTCCCCTCGCCCAGCGGGCGACGGAACTGAACCCCTTTGGCGTGAATGCGCTCGCTGCCCTCGTCGACGCTCGCCTTGAGAACGGCGACTACGACGGCGCCGAAGCGACGCTCGATCAACTGCTCGACGTCAACCCCGGAACTCCGGCGTACGCCCGGGTGTCGTACGTTCGCCAACTCACCGGTGATCTCGAGGGCGCTCGAACCGCGATGCAACAAGCGGTTGGGGCAACTGGCCCAGGCAACGGACGAGCAGTTGTGCTCGGGTATCTCGGCGATCTCAATCTTGAGATGGGCGACTATGACGCCGCCGAGAGGGCCTACTCCGCCGCCCTGGTCGACCAGCCCGGCAATGTCGCCGCGGAGTTAGGTCGGGCCCGCGTGCTCATCGCCCGCGGGTCACTGAACGAAGCGGCGGCGCGACTGGACGCGCTCGTCGCCCGCAGCCCGCAACCGGCCCCGGCGACGCTGCGGGGCGAGCTTGCCCTGCTTCAAGGCGATACCGCAGGTGCCGACGCAGCGTTCCGACTCGTCCGGGCGAACCAGCAAATCTTGCGCAGCCAGGGCGTCATCGCCGACATCGAATACTCAAACTTCGATGCCGATCGCGGTGACTGGCCGAGCGCGCTCGAGACGGCCACCGCCGCGCACGCCACGCGCCAGACCATCTTCACCGCCGATGCGCTGGCGTGGGCCTTGCTCAACGTCGGGCGATCCGCCGAGGCCGTGCCGTTGATCGAGGAATCTCTCGCGCTCGGCATCACTACCCCGTCCATTCGGGTTCATGCGGCGGCCATCTACGCCGCAAACCAGCAACCTGAACGGGCTCGTGACGAGTTGGCCGTGGCATTTCGTTCGACGCCGTGGTCGACCCCATCCATCCGCCCGGTTGCCGCCCGCCTCGCCGATGAACTCGGCCTCACCGTTCCCCAGAATTGGTCGTCGTTGTGAAACGAATCATGCTTCCTACGGCCGTGCTTGTCGGCCTTGCCGCAACAATCGGCATCGACGTCGGCTCGGCGAGCGCCCACCCGCTGGGCAATCTCACGGTCAACACGTCGACGCTTATCGTCGTTGCCCCCGAGGCGACCACGATTACGTACGTTCTCGATCTCGCGGAGTTGCCCACCGTTCAAGAAGAGCCGACGATCAACGAGCAGCAGGCGAGCTACGCCGCGAACAAGTGCGCGTCGCTGGCTACGGGGGTGAGCTTGGCGTTCGGCGGTCAGCCATCGACGCTGCAATCGACCAGTTCAACCATGGCGCTGCTCGCCGGCCAGGGTGGCCTCGATACCCTGCGGGTTGAATGCGGGTGGACGACCAACGGAGTGTCGAACACGACCGCCATCGACTGGTCGGATACCAACTTCGTCGACCGGGTGGGATGGCGCGAAGTGATTGCGCAGGGCGACGGTACCCGGATCGAGACCGATCTCCCGACGACGTCCGCCAGTGACTATCTGCGGGAGTATCCCGTCGACAGTCCGGCACCTCGGCAGCTGACTGGCCATGGCGAGGTGGCACCGGGAGGACCTCGTCTGTCCCTTTCTTCTGCTCCCGAGAGCGCCACGCCCGCCGCCGCACAAGACCGAGGGGCCGACGGGCTGACTGAACGATTCAACCGCCTGGTCGGTGACCGCAACCTCACGGTGCGGCTCGGCCTGTTCGCTGCCGTGCTTGCATTCGTGCTCGGAGCGTTCCATTCCCTCGCCCCCGGTCACGGCAAGACCCTGATGGCTGCAATGGTGGCAAGTCGCCGAGGTACCCCTCGTCAAGTCGTCACGGTCGGGGCGACTGTCGCCGCGACTCACACCGTCGGAGTCGTCATCCTCGGGGTGATCATCACGTCGTCGCAGGCCATCGCCCCCGACCGAGTCCTGCCCTGGCTGACGATCCTGAGCGGTGTACTGCTCCTCGCTACCGGCGGATGGCTCCTGGCCCGCCGGATGCTGGGGGGCGACGCTCAGATCGGTCATCACCACGGCGTCTTCAGCATCAAACACGACCACCGGCACGATCACGCAACGCCGGATCGCCACGCCCACGATCACCACGATCACAACCACACCGGCCACGATCACGGCACCCACGATCACGATGTCCACGAACACGACCACCACGCCGACGATCACGATCACGATCACGAGCACGATGTCCACGATCACGCCCACCACGGGCACGGCCACCACGACTCGGTCGCTCCGCTGCGCACCAGATCGTTGGCGCTGATCGGTATGGCCGGTGGTCTCGTGCCAACGCCCTCGGCGTTGGTCGTGCTGCTCGGGGCCACCGCACTGGGTCGAGCCTGGTTCGGTGTCGCACTCGTCGGGGTCTACGGCATCGGCATGGCGTCGACCCTGGTGGCCGCCGGGTACGCCCTGGTCAGACTGGAGGGATGGGTTGCCCGCCAGTACAGCGAGTCACGATGGTTGGTGCGTACGATGCGGGTCTTGCCCACGCTGACCGCTGCGGGGTTGGTCATTGGGGGCGTTTCGCTGGCGATCCGCGGTGCGGTAGCTATCTAGACCGTAACCGTGGTGCGAGTAGTGATTGCCGATCATGTCTGAACCACCCGCCTTGCGGGTACACGTCCAGATCGGCAGGTATTGTCGCGCGGTGTCCGCCGCTTTTCCTCTCAATCCCCGAAGGAGCCGTCCGTGAGTCATCAGTCTCTCGACCTTATTGTTGAACATGAAGGACTGGCAGATCGAACGATCATCCGGGTCACGGGCGAACTCGATCTGCACACCTGCACGATGCTGCATGATGAATTGGCCAAGTACGTTCCCTACCGATCGCCGGTGACGTTCGACATGACGGCGGTCGGCTTCATCGACTCCACGGGCATCAGGTCACTGCTGATACTCAACAGCGATGCGCTCGCCGCAACTGGCGAACCGTTGCGGGTCGAGGGCGCATCCGACGCGAGCCGACGCCTCTTTGCTCTGACCGGCATCGATCGCGTGCTCAACGTCGTGCCGACCTCAGCCGTCGGCGGAGCCTGACGCGACAGGTAGTGCTTCGGGTTACGACCGACCCCACGACGTGTAGAGTGCACTTCACCCGCACGTCGCCTCACCGCGATTGTCGGACTCTGCGTCGCCCCAGACCCTGGTTGCGCCTTCACTCGTGAGAGAAGGTCACCATGCCCCTTTCTGGATTCGATTCGTTGAATTCCATGCTCAACGAGAGTGACTGCCGCCTCTCGCTCACTGCCTCGCTTGAGAGCGGAACGTACGTCCTGTATGCCACGGGCGAACTTGACCTCTCCACTCGGCACCTCGTCGAACCGGCGTGTCCAACGAGCGGCCCGACCAACGTAACCGTCGATCTGGCCATGGTCACCTTCATGGACTGCTCCGGTTACACCGGGTTAGAGGTTGCCCGGCACCGACTCGAAACAATCGGAGGAACCTTGACCGTGCGCAGCGCCCGGGGTCCGGTATTTCGATTGCTCGATCTGATCGGAATCTTCGACGCCCTGCCTCCCGAGAGGACCGGCCCCCGCGACACGTTCGGCCAGATCACCGTGGGCAACCGCGTAACGTTCGAGTCGACTGACGACCACCATCCCACTGGATCACCCCATCGACCGGACGGACACGGGGAAGACCTCGCTCTCGAGGTGGTCGCAATGGTCGGCAGTGACCTCGGCCAACCGACGATGGCTTGATTCGTCCGACCCGAGTTCATCCGCCAGGCGCTCCAGTTCGGTCAGCCGGGCCCAGCTATCAACCGTTTGGCCCGCCGGCGCGAACCCAGCCAACTCGCTGCGCTCTCGCCGCACGTGGTCCCGGATCATCCAGCGGAGTTGGTCGATGAGCCCCGCAAAGTCAGATGTCGCTGCTGTTCCAATGACGACTCGAATGAGTTCGTTGAGCTGGGCGTGCTCCGAACGCAACATCGCGATGTCGGGAGCCGACCCGTGACGGGCCGGGAGGTCTCCGGTCGAGATGTTCACCGAGCGAGTCAGACCTGAATTCGAATTCATGGTGAATGGGTACCCCGTTGCCGTTGCCTCGAAACCGCAGAACGAAGGTCATTGGCAGTCGGTCTGACCACGGCGGTTTGGTGGGCACGAACCACGGTCTTACCCTGGTTCGTTGGGTTCCGGCGCTTCCTCGTCGGGGAACAGGATGCCCCGAGCAGGCGAATCGGGATCGACCTCGTCGGGCTCGGGCTCATCGACCTGGTGCGGTTCATCAGGTCGCCGCGGGGGCGGCAGGTTCGAGGGTTGGGCTGGGGCCGAAGCGTCTGGAGGTGTGCGTGCGGGGGTCGGCTTGTCGGGTGTTGTCATCGTTCGTCAATACCCGAGGTAGCCCGGGAGCAGCCATCAGGTTTGCTCAGCATCCACTCCGGGTACATCTCGGATCGCCTGGTGGATACCCGGATGAGGAAGAGGTGGCTGTGACCAATCAGCGATGGGGTCGCCAAACTGAGCTTGCCGTCGCCAACTTCCGCATTTCTGGCCGAACGATGCCCCTGGAGATCGTCTACGCGCTGGCGAACATCAAACGACATGCAGCCGCAGTGAACGCCGACTACTCGGTGATCTCGTACGAGATCGCCACGGCAATCGACTCAGCCGCGACGGAGATCTGCCACGGCGACCACGATGATCAGTTCCCGGTAGATGTCTTCCAGACGGGGTCGGGAACATCGTCCAACATGAACGTCAACGAGGTGATCGCCCACCGCGCCAGTGAACTCGCCGGCTCACCCGTGCATCCGAACGACCATGTCAATGCGTCCCAGTCGTCAAATGATGTCTTCCCAACGGCGCTGCGGATCGCGGCGTTGTCGACGGTGATCAACGACGTAGTTCCTTCACAGAATCGGCTTGTCGTTGTACTCGAAGACCTGGCCGGACAGCACCGTCTGACGGTGAAGGCCGGACGTACGCACATGATGGACGCCGCCCCGATGACATTCGGGCAGGAGGTCAACGCATGGTGCCGGTCGATCAAACTGGGCATCGAACGTCTCAACGGGGTGAGGGGTCGCTTGGGAGAACTCCCCCTTGGTGGCACGGCCGTGGGTACAGGCCTCAACGCCCCCGCCGGTTTTGCCGTCGAGGTGATCCGGCGACTGGCGGCGGACCTCGCGCTGCCGATCAGAGAGGCCACCGATCACTTCGAAGCCCAAGCGTGGCAGGAGCCGTTACTCGAGACCAGTGCGATGATCAGATCGGTCGCGCTCAGTCTCAACAAGATCGCCGGCGACCTGCGGCTCCTGTCCTCAGGACCGCTCAACGGGCTCGGCGAGCTGCGCCTTCCCGAACTCCAAGCAGGCAGTTCGATCATGCCGGGGAAGGTCAATCCTGTCATCCCCGAGGTCGTTCAACAGGTTGCCGCCCAGGTGGTAGGCCATGACGCGGCGATCACGTTCGCCTCGGCGACATGCTCATCGCTTCAGCTCAACACGGCCATGCCGTTGATTGGCTGCAACCTGCTGGAGTCGCTGCATCTCGTCGCCGCCGCTTCCACCGCGCTTGGCGATACCTGCCTCAGTGGCCTTCGTGTCGAGGTCGAGGCCATGAAGAGCTATGCCGAACGATCACCTGCGATCGCCGCCGCCCTCAACCCGCTGATTGGGTACGACGCCGCTGCAGGATCACCCGTCGAGCTCTCTCGCAGTCGCAGTCGATCGGCGACGCGGTCCGCGAAGCCGGCGTCGACGACGAAGAAACCCTCCGTCGGCTCGACCCGCTGGTGCTCGCGCTCGACGGAGCCCTGCCGCCAAAACCACTATCTCTGCGTAGTAGTCACGGCTCGGTACCCGATGTCGGCTGAATCGGGAAAGAGCCCTCGTTCACCCCGTTATCGACTGCTCCCGTCGTTGTCGGCCCGATATCAACGACGCTGATATCGGGCGGGTTCTTCTCGTCCGACCCTGAGCTGCAGGCCTGCAGGCCGCCAACACCAAGGGCAAGACACAGCCAGACTGTTCCGGACACCGTCATCAGGAACCGACGTGAGATGAGGGTGATTCGACCGTCTGCGAGTTTGAACCGGGGGGCGTCCAAGCCTCACCACCGGACGTCCGAACCGGATCTGTGACCGACTCCGACGTTTGGGTTCGACGCATGGTCCACACCACCAAGCCGACGAGGGCTACGACGGCCGCCACCCCGATCGTCAACATCGGCTGGTGCGTCCGGCGCCGGCGATGAGGCAGATGAAGCGGCAGGTCATCGACCCGATGCCGGGCGTCATCGGCGATGTCGGACAACTTCCCTAACGTCGCATGGGCGGCTTCGGTCATCAAATTCGACATTTCACGACTCACTTTCGTTGCGTGTTGAACTGCTCAATGTCCAACCCAAAGGTGCTCTTACCCCAGGCCGCGACGTTTCAGACCTCGGCCAGTTCAAGTCAACCGACCGATCCCTCACAGCGTGCTGTCTCGCCACCGAACGCAGTTATCAAGCCCTGTGTTCCCAGCTGAGGTGCCTTTTTCGTGGGATTCGAACGTTTGGTTCGACCTCCGTCGGGGAACGTGTCGCTGATCTACACCGCGGGAGCATCAGCGATGGCAATCACAATCAGCAGTACGGGCGCATCATCACGTGAAAGCATCGGATCATTCGATGATATCTACGACCGATTCCATCGCTATGTGCATGGAGTTGCCCATCGAGTGTCGGCCTCGGCATCCGCGGCAGATGAGGTCGCTCAAGAGGTGTTCATTTCGATCTGGACGCATCCGGAGCAGTTCAATCCCGAGCGGGGCACCTTGCAGGCGTATCTTGGCACGCTCGCCCACCATCGAGCAGTGGACCACATCCGCCGCGATGCCAGTCGTACCGCACGCGAGAACCGCGCCGCGACGAAAAGCCATACACCAATAGGCGACCTACTGGACGAGGTTCTTGCCCGTGACACGAGTGATCGAGTGCGTGCGGCTGTCGAGAAGCTACCCATTCCGCAGCGTGAGGTCGTTGAGCTCACGTATCTCGGTGGTCACTCATTTCAAACTACTGCTCGTCGGTTAGGAATTCCCGAAGGGACGGCGAAGTCCCGGGGCCGGATGGCCCTCAAACGCCTCGGAGAATGGCTGACCGACGATCTCGTTGACAGCTTGCCCCGAGCGGTCTAAATCCCTACGGCTGTGTCTCGAAACATTGGCCACCGGGTATCGATGGGCGATGACTGACAGCCGATCGTTCGTGGCCGATGGCGTACGAACCACGCTCTATGATGGTGGCCGAGGCCGCACCTTTTCGTGGCGGGAGGCGGGGGATTTGCGGTGGGACGAGTTCAGCGTGGTGCTCGGTGGCGGTGGTATGACAGGTGGGGCGTTTGAGGCTGGAGTTCTGCTCGCGCTGGAAACTGACCACGGAGTCACTTTGGCCGATGCGCGTCGAATTATCGGAACGTCCGCGGGGTCGATCGTCGGATCATTGCTCGCCCTCGGCATGAATGCAGCCGATGTCGTCGCTCTGCTGACCGACCAGCCGGCCCTACTGTCGACCCACGGAGCCACCTTTGGCGCTCAGCGAATGGCCGGTCCACCCACCGTTCCCATAGGGGGGCTGTGGAGATTTCCCACGCCGACTCGCGTTGCCCGGCTCGCCCGACACGGAGTGAACCGTCGGTTCCCCGCGATGCTGCTGGAGATGCTGCAGGTCGGCGAGTTCGATCTGCGGCCGCAACTTGAATTTCTCCGCGCAATGTCGTGGCCGGGCACCGATGGCCAACTGACCGTTTGCGTCACCGACCGACACACGGGTCAACGAGTTGTGCTGACCGAGCAAAGCGGGGTCTCTTGATTGATGCGGTCGCTTCCTCGTGCGCAGTTCCGACGATCATGTCTCCCGTCTCCGTAGGAGCGGCGACGTACGTCGATGGCGGCTTGTCATCTCCAACAAACGCCGACCTTGCCGTGTCCACCGATGGCCCGGCCCTTGTGCTCGTGATCTCACCGATGAGTGGACGCTCATCGGCGACCGCGCTCGGGAACATCACGTCGAAGTTCTCAGCTCACCGTTTACGTTCCGAGATCAATCGGTTCGGTGCACACCAACAAGTGCTGGTGATCGAACCCACCAACGCCTTGTCGCCGATGGTCACTGACAATGCCCTTGGCGATGATCGTACGCTGGACGTTGTCACGTCGGCGTTTGTTGGCCTGTCTCGACCCTAGAGAGCGGGCGCTTGCGCCGACCTTGGCTTGAGAGGGCGTCTACATCTACGCCGAGATGGAAGCCAAGCACAGTTCTGCCCTTCTACGGAGATCCGAACTACGGAGATCCCAAGCGCCGAACGGTAGGGCGCCGAGCACATGGTTGGGTACTGCCATCTTGGGGTAACCAACGGGTGATGAACGATTCCGGCGGCCAGGCGATCAACACGTTGAAGCGAGCCGCGGCCGGCGAGGTCACCGCTGACGTCTCGGCGAGCCTGATCATCGACGAGCTTCCGGTAGGGGTCATCGTTCTCAATGAAGGAGCGCTGGTGGCGGCCAACGGTGAGTGGTCGAGCATGACCGGTCTTTCGCTTCAGGATTCGTTGGGACGCGGATGGATGGACGCCATCCACCCAAGTGAGCGGCATCTGGCGATTCAATTCGCCTCGCACCGCGCACCTGATGGTTACCTGTGCGCCGATGTTCGACTGGCTGTCCGCGACGAGCTGTGGGTCCGCATGCATTGTCGCAATGGCATTGGCGGCGAGAGGCGGCTTGACGTCGCTACATTCACTCGACTTGATCCTCGCGTCTCCGAGTCTCCAACGGTCAAGATGAAGTATCTGGCAACTCATGACGGCCTGACCGACCTGCTCAATAGGGCGGGACTCTTGGACGAAATTCGCCAGAACGACCGGCCAGACTCACTCGCAGCACTGCTCTTCGTGGACCTTGACCGCTTCAAGCAAGTGAACGACTTGTACGGCCATCGTTTCGGCGACCAAGTACTGCAGGCGACGTCCCGCAGAATCCGTCGAGCGGTGAGATCTACCGACTCCGTCGGAAGACTCGGAGGTGACGAGTTTGCTATTTTCTGCGGCTCGCTCGAGACGTCCGAAGAAGCTCACCGTCTCGCCGAGCGCGTTCGAAGTGTCGTTGACAAGCCGCTGTCGGTCGAAGGTGTCACCGTGACGACCGGCGCCAGTATCGGAATTGCGTTCATGCGGTCACCACGTCGATCGATTGAGGACATCATCGACGAGGCCGATCGAGCGATGTATGTTGCAAAGTCTCGTGGAGGAAACTGTTGGGTTGTGTACTCGTGACGATGCGCATCGACCTCTTGGTGCCGGTTGCAAAACGACGAAAGGAGCCCGACAGAGTGTCGGACCCCTTTCATCGTTCTAGCCCGCAGATTGGGCTGGCCGAGGACGTTCAGTCCTTCTTCAGCTTGTTCTTGACCTTGTCGACAACATCTTTCGCCTTGCCAGCGGCTTCATCCACTTTGCCTTCACGACGCAGATCCTTATCATCGGTCAGCTCTCCGACCGCCTGCTTGAGCCTGCCCTTGGCCTTGTCAGTTTCGTTGCCCATCTTTGGATCTCCTTCTTTGGAACTCGGACATCATTTGCGTACCCGGCAGGAAAGTCCGCCAAACATGGAATCGGCCAGATGACAAGATTCATCTCTCGGAATGTCTCGACGTCAACCGTGCCCGCGCCGATTCGACCGATCTGGGACGCCATCAGTGACCCGGTGACGCTGGCGACGCTGACTCCGCTCGTACGATCCATCGAGGGGGACGGGGCCGTTTGGGTATGGTCGCTCGCCGGCATCACTGCCCTGGGCATCACGGTTGCGCCGGCGTTTACGGAGCGGATGGACTTTGTCGACCTGCGCAGGATCGAGTTCACCCACCAACCCCCTCGGGGCAGCGACGAAATGGCAGGAGCTGTCGGCACATACGAACTCCATTCGATTGACGCAACTCATACACGGCTCGCCGTAGACATCACTCTGCACGTCGAGCTCCCCCTACCTCGCATCGCTACTCGAGCGGTGCAGGGCGTGATGGCGGCAACGATGCGCCACACCGGGACTCGCTTCGCGATCAACTTGTATGAGCGCCTGGGGCTCGACCCGGCGACCATCGATATAGAAGTCGTCGACTGATAGAAGTCGTCGACCCGGCAACCGATGGGCGATGAGGGACGTGCGCTCGTCTGGTCGGCGGATCGCCATGCTCAACGGGGAAAGACCAAGATCATGAGCGCTGACCAGGTGAGGTGCGTTGCGATCGAGGCGGTCAGTGCTCCAGTCCGAAGACGCAGCGCGGTAAAGACCGCACCCATCACGACAGCGGCGATTACAAGAGCAACGTTCCCCGACGGGACTGTCGTGAGTACGTAGGGAACCATCCCGGCAGCGACCGCAAATCGGCGTCGTACCGCGTCGATCAGCGTCCCGCGAAAGAACAGCTCCTCAGCTACGGCGTTGACGCCCGCCAGCATCAGTACCCACATCGTGGCCGATGAATCTGCCGCACCGAGCAGTTCGTCTACGGCGTTGCCCAGGAAGTCAATGCGACGCAGCGCCCAGGCGCCGATGATGAACACCCCAAACATGAACGATCCGACACACATCCCGGTCCCCACATCGACGGTTCGTCGGCGACCGTTGCGATGAGCGGAGGGTGCGAGCCGCGTACGCCACCACCCACGTCGCAGCCAGGGCAAATCCTGCCGCATAGAACGCTGTACTCCCCTGATCCACACCAAGGGTGACGACGAGCAACGTCGCTCCGACGATCGGCGCGGCGAGGGCCACCTGTCGAGACCGCGGATCTACGACCTCATCAACGAGGGTCATCCCGATACTGACGCGGCGGCCACGGCGATCCGCTTGGACAGCGCCTGAGCCGCGGCGTCAACGAACGACATCGCTCGGTGCGCCGTCAGCTCCTCCAGGTTCCTTTCGGTCACCTCAGCAGAATTGACGAGGGATTCCACCAACGCCCGAGCGGTCGTCATGTCGACGTTCGTGACTAGCCGCAGCCATCCAGCGGAGAGTCCGGGTGACAGGACAGGAATGGGGACGATCAACAGCGGCCGACGCATCAATGTCGCCACAGTGGTCATCATGTCTCGATACGTTGTGGGGTCCGGTGCCCCGACGTCGTAGTGGCCAGCGGGAATACGACTGCGATCGAGACTGCGCACCAGGTATTCGACGACGTCGTCAAGGGCGATTGGTTGTGTGGCAGTGCTCACCCATCGAGGGGTGATCATCACCGGCAGGTGCTCCACGAGCTGACAGAGAATCTCCCAACTGGCGCTGCCCTGCCCGACAACGATGGCGGCTCGAAGCGCCACCGTTTCGATGGTCTGCGACAGAGCCCGTTCGACCTCACGGCGGCTTCGCAAGTGGGGCGACAGATGGTCTTCCTCACGTCCGAGGCCGCCGAGGTAGATCACTCGTTTCACGCCGGCCCGCTGGGCCGCGAGGCAAAGTTGTGCACACCATCGCGATCGGTTGTCTCGAAGTCATCTCGACCAAGGGAATGAACCAAATAGAACGCTTGGTCACACCCTGCCAGGGCGTGATCGAGCGTCGCAGGCTCGGCAATGTCGCCGACCACCTCGACTGCCTCGTCATCGCGGTCATCGCGCCCTGATCCATCGCGCCCGAAGGCGACCTGGTCATCACCCGCACCTTGTAGCCATCACGAAGCAGGCGTGGAACGAGACGACGACCGACGAATCCAGAACCACCGGCGACCAAAATGGTTTGAACGTTGTCGGGCATGATGCCTTCCTTCTCTTGATGTGCCGGGCACGAGATGTGGCGGGCACGGACGCCTCGACGACGTCGTGCAGGCTCCGTGATCCGACCACTCGTACGGAGTACCCGGCTGGACCGACGACCAACCTCACGGGGCAGCCACAAGATCGACCTGTGGGTCGATGACGGCGAGTCGAACCCTTCGCTCGTTGAACACACTGCGGTTGCTCACGTTGTGGGGGCCCACGAACTGCCGCGTTTGGTCACAGTTCGTGTGCTTGGCGTCTCGCAACATCAGGCATCCCCCTGAACCCGGGTCGACCATCGTGATGTACTCCGATGGCCTGATCGAACGTCGGGGCGAGGTCATCGACGTTGGGCTTGATCGACTTGCCGTGTTCGTCGCCGAGATCGGCTCCGGCGACCCCCAATGGCTCGGTTGATACCCTGATTACCGAGTTGACCCGCCACTCGGTGAATAACGACGACATCATCGTCATCTGCGCCCGGTGGGTGCCGCCCGGTGCCCGCCACCCGACGGACGGAGTCGATTGAGCCAGGCGCCTCCGGCCGGCGGCCCGATCGATCCGCGAGCCAACAGCCTCACGTCGTCACACCTTCGTCTCGTCGACGAAAGTTGGCACGTACCCAGAAGTCGATCGCCGGGGTTTGAGTTCCACCCTTTCCGGGCACGTAGCTCCCATGATCACGGCGACGACCAGCAACCCGACCGAGACGAACTACTTTCGTGAGTTGATAGAGCTGTGGGCCACAGCTCTGCTGTTCGCGAGACTCGGATGGGGTTGAGAACATCGTGCAGCGGGCCCGCCAGATGCACCCGTCTTCCGGTCTGATAGGCGACTAGCGGTGCTGACCCTGAGACACGTGCCAAGCATGCGCCGAGCAACTTCGGGGCTTACTCGGCCTGCACGCGACGGACGAGGCGAACGAGCCTGGTTCTGCGATTCCTCACCGATGATTGAGAGTCATGTATGAATATCGACAGACAGACTGCTGCGCTGCTCGGCAACAGGCCAGTACCGAGGTCAAAGATGCCCCCGACACAACCACTTTGGGTTCGTTTTGCATCGTGCATCGGAAAGTCTCACCTCTTCTTTGGAGACCTAGATGAGAGTGATAGGCAAAGAGGTGAACGTGAATCCGAGGCGATTGCGATATGCGCAATATGTCCGGCTCGACTGGCCTGTCGAGACTACGGCCGTCGCCATCGAGAAAGTGGCATTTGGGGCGGAGAAACAGACGTGCAACGCCGACGATCTCGTCGTGGCCGGGTCAGTTCGCGGAAGCCAGTCTCGAATCTACAGTGATCGGATCGGTCACTCATCCGGGTTCTCTCCGTTGGCGACATCAGCTTCACTCATGTCCCGTGGCTTTGAGCGGTTGTCATCGGTAATCTTCTTGATCGGCTTGCTGCGCACTCCCTTCGGTGTGGCAGGCCTCGGTTCGGGTGACGGTTCAGGAGAAGGGGCACTTCTTGAAGATGGCATTCTGGCTAGATACCCGGCGACTCAGCCTTTCACACAAAAATCTCCCTTGCGGACTTGACGACTAAGGGTTCTGTACATCCTGGTACCTCGACGATGCAACGGTGGCTTCTCGTTCTGTTCGGCAACGCATCCGAATGAGTCTTTCCAGCTGAGGTTTGCAGCCTTGAGAGCACGGGTACGGATGAGAGGTTCATCATTCATAGTGAAACGAGTGTGTATGTCCACAGACGCCAAAGTTGCCAAGAAGTTGATGCAAACCCTTCAGGACGGTCGAGAAGGCTACGAGAAAGGTGCTGAGAAACTGACCGCAGGATCGGCACCGGAGTTGGCAGCCACCTTCCGTCGCTATAGCCAGCAGCGAGCAACCTTCTACGACGAAATTCAGCAGCTGGCCGAGAACTACGGCGACGACCTTGACGAGTCGGGTTCCATCGTGGCCACGCTCCATCGGGGTTGGATGACGATGAAGGACGCAGTGACAGGTTCTGGCCCCGAGGCCGTACTCGACACCGCCGAGCAAGGTGAAGATCACGCCGTGGCTGACTATAGGGAGGCCTTGGACAGCGACATCTCTGCTGAATTTCGCTCGGTTGTCGAGCGTCAGAACACCGCAGTGCGAGTCGCCCACGATGAGATTCGCATTCTACGCAACACCTACAAGTCCTGATCGGGATCCGCGAGTCGCTCGACTCGCTTACGAGGTGTGTGCATCCCGGGACGCCGGGATGCGCACCCCTTCCGGCCAGTGACAGGCGATGGTGATGGGCTACCCAGCCGCCGGTGGGCCAGTAGCGCCGACGACGAGCGGATCCCGGGTAGTCAATCGGTCATCAGTCGGAACCGGCCACTTCATCGACATGCGGCTCGGGGTGTTCCTCATTGCCCGTGCGTGACATTCCGGTCGATATTTGCTGATCTCATGTTCGTAACGGCCACTCGATGGGTACGACAGTGACTGAACCGGTCATCCGACCCTGAGGAGCAGCAATCAACAGCCTCGTGCTCGATGCGAACCCGCACAGCGTGAGGCACGCGCGGCGTTTTGCCATCGACTCGATTGGCCAGACAACTGGCGAGCTACGCGAGATCGTCGAGCTCTTGGTCAGTGAACTGGTATCGAACGCGGTCCTACACGGCTCCCCCCAGCCACCACCGGCAACGGTGGGAGTGAGCATCGAAACCTTCCCCGACCGAATTCGGGTGGAAGTAACGGACGTCGGGTTCGACCTTCCGGTCGTCCGCGAAGCCCGAGCCAACCGGGCCGGTGGACGAGGACTCATGCTCCTGCACACATTGGCAAGCCAGTGGGGTTGCGATCGAGCGAAAGTCGGCAAAACCGTCTGGTTTGAAATCAATGCTCCGTTGGTCACCTCCAAGGCCGCTGACGATGATGAGTGACGCCCCGGTGGACAAGTTCACGATGGGGATCACTTTCGATGGCGATCAACCGTTTGTGACGGTGGTCGGAGAGATCGATCTGGTGACTGCGTCGAGTTTTTCCGGAGTGTTGAACGGGCTCCTCAACGACGGCTACCGCAAAATCGTTACTGACCTTGCGGGCTTGACGTTTGTTGACGCCCAAGGGCTCAACGTCCTCGCCGACGTCGCGACGCGCATCACCGGAATCGGGGAACACTCACCGTTCATTCGGTGCCATCGTTCACCCGCAGGATGTTCAGCATTATCGGCCTCGACGACCTGGTCGAGTTCGGGACGCCACGAGTGGATCCGGCGTCGAACGAGCCTCAACAAGTCCGCGCTGACGTTGACCAGCATGGGCGAATCGGTGACGCCGACAGCACGGCGCTGGCGGGTTCGCAGCGTGCGCTGCCGAGATCGAGCACGGAGTTGATCGATGCGGCCCTGCGACTTGTCACCTCGCTCGCCGACGCAACCGTCGACAATGCAGATGGCGTGAGTGTCACCCTCGAACGACACGGACAGCTGCTGACGGTCGCGGCGAGCAACGACGAAGTCCTCACCATGGACCGCCACCAGTATGAGACGGGCGAAGGACCGTGCCTCGACGCAAAGGCACTGGGCCGCAATTTCTACATCGAGTCACTGGCCGAGGAGACCAGATGGCCGAGGTTCGTTCCGCTCGCGCTCGATCAGGGCATACACAGCATTCTGTCGTCACCATTGATGACGCACGACCGACCCCAGGGCGCGCTGAACATGTACTCATCGGCCACTCACGCGTTCGGAAGTCGCCAGCAAGAACTGGCTGCGTTGTTCGCAAAGCAGGCATCTGAGATCCTGACGACGAGCGCGCACGACCTCACCGACGACGAATCGAACCAGCGCTTCGGAGCCTCCCTCGCAGCCCGCCAGACGATTCATCAAGCCCAAGGCGTACTCATGGCTCGGCGCCACTTAACCGCCGACGCTGCGATCAGATCAATGTTCCATGAGGCGCGAGGGGCAAACATCACGGTTCTTGCTCACGCGATCGGCATCGTTGCATCGCTCCATCCCGAAGATCGAACGAGCTAGGCCACGTGGGCGACATCATCGATCCGCTGGAAAAAGCACGCCGGGGACTCAGCTTGTCGGTGTCAGACCTGTGGTGGCGCTATTTCGCGATTGGCGGGATGAGCTCGGAGTTGGAGATCGAAGCGATCCTCTACCGAGCACTCGTACCAACCGACGCGGATCACGACATGCTCGCCGTAGCCCTCAACGAACGCTTCAGCGAACTCGGAGGAGACCACCCCGTGCCGTACTCCGACGATCAGGTCTCGTGAGGCGGGTTCGCGAGTCGAGCAGCCGTGATCGGGTTCTTTCGTAAACCGCCGGCTTCTGCCCGTCGCACCTCGAGTTCCTGCGTCCCGTCGTCACCTATGTGGCGTACTTCATAGACGGGTTGAGGCACGCTCGCGGGCCCCTGTCGAACTTCACCAGATGCGGGGTCGAATTTGCTTCCATGCCACGGGCAGACGAGACAACCTCCCACCACTTCACCCTCGTGAAGCGGGCCGCCACGGTGCGTACAGCGATCCTCGAGCACATTGATCGATGCATCATCAGGCTCGGCGACCACCACCAGCACCACGCCATTCGCCACTCCAGCAACCGGCCGTGGGCCCGGAATCTGCCCGCCGAGGTCGAGACTCGTCCATTCGGTCGGTCCCGACTCAAACGCAGTTGTGTTGACGCCAACGCCGCGCACATACGCCAGGTGTCCACCGAGGTATCCCGCTCCCGCCATCACGGCCGCGCCCGCTGCGCCAAGGCCGACACCCAGGCGGTGGCGACTGCGGCCGCGCGCAATCCACGATCCGGCGTAGAGCAACGTCGCCGTGACGTTGGCGACGGCGTGGACCGTACCGATTCGACGCTCTGCTCCATCGGTGTCAAGCCAGTCGGCCGCACCCGTGGCGACCGCAGGGGCAGCGGAAACAACGCCCAGTCCGATCAGGAGGCGAGCCGCCGAGCGGGAATTGCTTCGGCCGACCGCATCGAGCACCCCCGCGGCAAGCCAGCAACCGGTCGGCAACGCGACGGCGGGCGGGTGAGCGGGATGGCCGAGCCATCCGCCGGTCAGAATGTCACGTCGTCTGCCCGCTCCGGCAAGACGCGCCACCAACGGGCGAACGAGATGGCTGAACCGATCGACTGACTCGTTCGCCTCGATTCGGCCGATGGCGGATGACAACCGTGTTGCGGTCACTGGGTCGAGGCGGACGGACTGGCGAATTGCTGCAGGAATGTCGACAATTCGTCGGCGTGTTCCTCTTCGACGGCAAGGATGCCTTCGATGAGCCGCCGAGTGGTCGTGTCACGATCACCGATCCACGAAGCGATTTCGGTATAACTGGCGATGGCGATCCGTTCGGCCACGAGATCCTCGGTAATCATGTCGACCAGGCTGGTACCCGGCACGTACTCGGCGTGGCTCCGCTCAACGAGGGTTGCCGGGTTGAAATCGGGCTCGCCCTGCAGTTGAACGATGCGAGCCGCAATCGCGTCGGCATGGCCTTGTTCTTCGATCGCATGCTCCAGAAACTCTGCAGCGACCGGCGCAGAATTGATTCCTTCGGCCATGAAGTGATGGCGCTTGTAACGCAGCACGCAGACGAGTTCGGTGGCCAACGCCTCGTTGAGCACGGCGATCACCCGCTCAAGATCGGTGCCGTACGCATCGGTCACCGGCCCGTGATCGATATGGGCGCGGGCGTTGTCACGAAGGGTCTGGATGTCAGAAAGATGCTCGTTCACGAGCCGTGAGTACCCGCTGGTCGGAGCTCGTACACATGGCTTGTTCGTCAAGTGCGCAACGGCCGGTGCGATCGTGGCACAGTGACACCATGACGGCCGCCGGCGACGAGAATTCTGCTCCCAAGGGATCGCGCGGGTGGCGAACACACGACCGGTGTAGTGGCGAAATCTCGATCCGAAGTAGCTTTCGTCGATGCACCGCAGCGCTCGTCAGCAGGCAGTGCGTAGAGCCGCCGCGCTCGGAGGAATTGTTGGACCGACCGCATTTGTCGGGGCCTGGATCACTGGCGCTGCGGTGACAACTCGCGACTATTCGGCTGTTCACGACGCGATCAGCCGGCTCGCAGCGGTCGGCAATAACAGTCGTTCATTGATGACGGCCGGGTTCATCGGCTTCGGCATTGGGTTGCCGGTGTATGCCATGGCCCTGCGGAGCGCCGTCGGCGGCAAGGCATGGGTTGCGGCAGTCGTCACCGGGGCGGCAACCCTGGCCGTCGCTGCCCTGCCCCTCGAGCGGACTGCGACGATCGACAAGTTGCATGGCATGGCTGCGGGTGTCGGTTACATCTCGCTGACCGCGGTTCCGCTGCTCGCTGCGAAGTCTCTGGCCCGCATGGACCACCGGGTGCTCGCCGGACTCGGCGTTGTTGCCGGTGGCGTGTCGACGGTCAGCTTGTTGCTCACGGCAACGAGCTTGCCCACCGGACTCTTCCAACGAATCGGCCTCACATCAACCGACGTTTGGGTGATGCTCAGCGGCGCTGCCATGGTCGCAGGCAGGCTCTACAACACCGAGGGTCTACTGCGGTAGCCCGACTTCGCCGTGTTCGCCTGAATCCTCGGGGTCACCGAACTTTGCCCTGATCAAAGAGATCAGCGAACCAATCCGACCTGACGGACAGTCAGCGGTCTCGACTTCATCGTGCCGAGGTCTGCGGGGGTGCCGACCATCAGCGTGTCACCCGGGTGAAGAAGGTCGTCGAGCTGCTTCATCAGTTCATCGTGATCCATACGCTTGACGGTGCCCCCAAGCGGCGCTTGTCAAACGCTGACCACCGTCACACCGTCGGCTGGAGCGTCTCGAGTTGCTGCTTGGCGATCGGCGCCGCCAAGGGGTCAAAGTATGGGTTGATCGCCAATGCCTGGGTCAGTTCGCGGCGTGCTGCTTCGGTGTCCCCCAAGGCAAGGTGGATCATTCCGGCGTGGAAATGGAAGAGGGCGCTTTTGGTGCCGAGAGACAACGCTGCTTCGATCTGGACCAGCGCTTCTCGGTCACGGCCTGCGGCATGCAAGGCCCAGGCGTACGCGTCGTGGGTGCTGACGAAAGGCCGTGACTTCACCACGATTTCAGCGTTGGTGATTGCGCCATCAAGGTCGCCGGTGTGGACTTGGAAAAGGATTGCATCGGCATCGGGCTGATAGCCGTTGGCGGCGAACAGAGTGACCGAGGCGGCGACGTAGCGGTATTGCTCGGCGGCCTCTTCGAGACGACCCACCGATTCGAGCAGCGTCCCGTACGCTACGAAGTACGCCGGATCGGGGACCCGTTGGGTCAGCGCGGCGAGATGGTCGAGAGCGGTTTCGGTCTGGCCGAGTGCGGCCTCTGCCATCGCCCGACCGAACTGCGCGGCTGGATCGTCGGGGGATGCGGCAAGCGCCCGGAGTGCGAACTCGAGCGCCGTGTTCGGATCGCCGGCGTCGAGAGACAACTCACCGAGATGATGGAGGGCGTATGCCCGGTCGGCATCAGTTGGTGCCGCGTCGAGGGCGCGTTGCATCAGTTCGGTAGCACGCGATATGTCTCCGCGAAGCTCCCACGAGTACGACGCCCGGCTGAACGACGCGGTATCGGGGGAAAGATCGACCATCTTCTGAACCGTGGCGAACGACGCTTCGTACTCGCCAAGTTGGGTCTGGGCATCACCGAGCAATCCGTAGAGCAGCGAGCTGTATGGGTTGATCGTGAGTCCTTGGGTGGCGAAGTCCTTGGCCGCGGCGAAGTCGTGGAGCCCCGCGGCAAGCGCAGAGCGTCCGGCATAGCCGAGGAAGTTGTCCGCGTCGTTGGCCATGAACGACTGGTCGAGGGCCGCTTCAGCCTTCGGGTAGAACTCGGGATTGACCGAGATGCGAGCCTGTTGAACGTAGGCCAGGGCGAGGGTCGCCCACGACACATCGTCGCCGGGGATTGTGGCGACTCGCGCCTCAAGGTCGACGATGGTCCGTTCGAGCGAGGCGCCGTTGGGGCGCGCAACCTGCTCGGCAAGATTGGCGACGGCCGGTGGCGACGCAGCGATCGCGGCGGAGTCGACGTCGGGCTGGGACCGAACGATCCCCACTGCCCCCGCCGTTATCACGAGTCCGCACAGCGCCGATGCGACCAGTAGGCGGGTCGTTCTGCGATGCATTGTGGATTCCTTTCAGGCAGGGGCAGTCAGGCGGGCCGCCAGACAAGGGCAGTTGGAATGAAACAAAACGGGGGGTTGATGTGGCAGCCGTCGCGGCGGCTGCCACATCCACCCGTTACTGACAGGGAGGCTTGGTCACCTCACCGCTCACCCCAAGAGGGTGTCGGCGAAGTATCCATTGATGTCGGCAACAAAGTTGGTGCTGCTCGACGTGTAGATGCACACCCGGCCACCCTCACCGATCTTCGCCATCACCATGTTCGGCGTGTCGTTGACCGAGTAGTTCACGTTCGAGGCGAGCGGACGAGGCGAACCGCAGGGGTACACCGTGGCGAACCCATAGGGCGCGTCGCTGTTCGTCGACGTGAGGTTGAGAGCGACCGTGCCGGCGTCGTTCGGGATCTGAGCGGCTCCGACTCGGGTGACCTTCAGTTCAATGGTCTGACCAGCGGTCGGCTTGAGACCGGTGTAGCTGACAGCCGTTGCCGAGCGGGTGTCGAGCACTCGCTGGGGTGACGTCGGTACGAAGGTCGATGTTGCCGGGACGTAACCGGCGAGATCAACGATCACGTCGGTCGACTGGCTCACGAAGAGACACACCGATCCGTTGGCACCGATCTTCGCCGTCACCAGGCTCGCACGTGCGACTCCCGGGACGAGGTTGACGTTGGACGCGTTCGGGACCGGCTCACCACACGGGTACACCGTGACCCAACCTGCGGCGTTCGACCCGGTCGACGTCACGCTGATCACGACCGACTTGGCGTCGGTCGACACGGCCGGAGTTCCCGTGCCGACAACCTTGACGGGAACCGTGGCAGCTGCCGAGGGCTTGGCCCCGGTGAAACCGACCTGGGAACCTTGGCGTGTGTCGAGCAGCCGAACGGGCTGGGTCGGCACGTACTGGGCGGTTCCCGGGTGGTAGCCCTGGATGTCGGCAATCAGGTGCGTCGCGGTTTCGGTATAGATACACACCGTGCCGCTGGCACTCAGCTTGGCGGCAACCAGCACCGTTGTGGTCTCCCCGGCAATGGGGTTGAAGTTCGAGGCCACTGGCCGCGGGGCATCACAGGGATACACCGTGGCAAAACCGTTCGCTGCGGTCTGATCGGCCGTCACATTGAGATACACCGTCGAGGCATCACCGGGAACGAGGGTCGACCCGACGCCTGTCACCTTCAATGTCGTGGTCGAGCCCGCAGCAGGCTTCGGACCCGTACGGGTGTCGAGCACGCGTTCGGGGTTGACGCCGACGTATTCCGGGTTGCGCGGCGACTGGTCGACACCACGGTTGACGGCATCGACGTGGGGCAACGCCAGGTACGGGAACACCGCACCGAACGCCTTGTCGTTGCGATCGACCGAGTCGAGGGTCACCAGGGCGGGATTGAGCTTCCCGGTTCGGGCTGCGCCTTCCACGACCTGAATGGCGATATCGACGACATCGTCAGCGAGGCGACGACCGTTCGGGAAACCGGCAACGTCGCCGGCGATCACACCGAAGTTGTTGGGCTCGGGTGACGGAGGAACTGCCATGTTGAGCCGCAGCATTTCCGACGGCCGGAACGCAACGCCCGCCCCGCGAGCGGCTTGTGCTCCGGTGTTCAGGTCTTGTGAGTTCAAGTCGACCGGAAGCACCGTTGCCGGGTCACCGGTCGCGCCGGCGTTGGCCTTGCTGATGCCCTGCAGGAAGATTTCGAACAGGTCGTTGCGGTCACCAGCGGGGGCTGGCACGCCGTAGATGGCTTGAACGAGCTTCGGCAGAATCGGATCGAGCACCTTGTCGACCACCGGGGTGACCGTGGCATCGATATCGGGGCTGATCGAGTTGAAGGCGTCCTTCAAGCTCAGCGGCACGACGACCTCGTTGATCAGCGGGTTGCCCAAGCGGGAGACCTGAACGAACTGATCCTCGGGGGTTGCGCCATCGGCAACCGTCGCGCTGCGCCGCTCGGTGGTGCTCCAGATGCCGACAACCGGGTTGGCCGTGGCATTTCCGCTGATTGCGAGGGCAGTCTTGGGGACCTGGATCGCAACGCTATTGACGTTGTAGCCCGCCAGCGTGTCCTGGCCGACCTTCGACGCGTTTCCGCCATACAGCAGATCGAACACCCGGAGATCAAGGAAGAACGGGTCGTCGGCTTGGCCGGCGTACGTCTTGCCTCCACCCGCGAGCGGGTAGATGGCCTGGTTCCGCAGTGGGGTGTAGTCGGGCATCGAGGCCGCACCAGCGATGGATGGGGCGGCGATCGGGTCGCCCGACGACGTGACGCCGTCACCGTTGCCGAGCAGCTTCACCGTTGGCTTGCCCTCGACTTCAAGCGTCAAATCATAGGTTTGGTAGACGTTGAGGTCGGGGTCGGTGAGCGAGGTGACCGGCCCGGTGTTCGACAAGAACTGATCGGTGTCGTCGCGATACACGGTGTCGAAGACCCAGACGTACTTCAGATCGGCCTTCGCGTCACCATCGTTGTCGATGTTCAGCGTGTACCGAGTGTCGTCGGCCCAGGTGTAGAAATTCGGACCACCGGTCGGCTCCTCGAACGGGATCCAGTTGGAGATCATGGTGACGGTGTCGGGCGCGTCGGGGCTGACGAACGCGTAGACGTCGGTGTTGTCGGCGCGGGGGTCGCCGGCAATCAAGGGTGCTTCACGGTGACTGGACGCTCCGACGACGCCGGGGCCACCCTCGATGGCGATCAAGCCGCCGAGAAGCGCTACGCCGCCGGCAGCTGCGGCGTATCGGCGCAACCGCCTCGGTGTACCCGATGGAGTAGTGAGGTTCATCTGTTCTCCTAAATGTTGGTGAGGATGCCCGCTGACGTAACGCGACCGCGACGGTGACCGTCAGCAGATTTGTACCGCTACGGAGTTGTTCGTCACCGATGAGAAAATGGATTGCGTCGAGCCGTGATTCCCCATGAAAGTCCGGGTATCCGCTGAATCGACGTCACAAGGAAGTCATTCAACATCTCTCCATGCTTGATGTTTAAGTGCTGTGTTCATCGGGTACGCCCACAGCTCCAACACGGCCTGTGCGACCCCAGTACGCACTGGATGTGAGCGGTGAACCCTAATCTGCTGCTCCTACATCTGACCCGACACCCTCGGTCGGGTTGGATGTCTTGGTTCAATAGGCGGATTTTGGTCGTTGGTTTGCGTTTCAACACTTGTGGGTATGTGGCGCCAATGCCCTCCGCCGCTGGCTCGACGACCGTTCAAAACGTTGCCTCTCTCGCAAGCGTGGCTCGTACATCTTCCGACTGGCGTCGGGGGCGATGGGCGACAATCACCGCTTCGGTGCCTCTGCGGCAATGTTGGCTGGCGACCTCGCCTTCGTGTGGGCCGACCTCTTGTTGGGCCGCCTCCGCTGCGGACAGGAAACGGTTCGGAACGTGCGGATGCGCTACGACCTTCTGCGTACCGAAGTCATCGCGGGGCAGTACCTCGATCTTCGACTCGCCGGTTCGATCGTCACGGCAGAACAGGCATTGTCGATTGCCCACCTCAAGTCGGGCCGCTACACCGTGACTCAGCCCTTGCAGATCGGTGCCGCCCTCGGCGGCGCCAATGCGGCCACGATGGCCGCAATGGCGCAGTACGGCGATGCGGTGGGAGTTGCCTTCCAACTCCGCGACGACGTCCTGGGGGTGTTCGGCGATCCGGTGGTGACCGGGAAGGGGGTCAGCGATGACTTGCGCGATGGCAAGGCCAGCCTCCTGCTTGTCCGGGCTATGCGCCTCGGGTCGCCCGACTAGCCCGGTCGCCCGACTATGCCCCGAGATCGCCCTCCAGAAGATTACGAACCGAGTCGGAGTGCGGATGGGTGCACTGCGTACCATCGGCGAACGGTCGGCAAGCCAACCACTGCAGCAAGCTCAACGACATGTTGCGACTGGAACCGTGGAGTCTGCAAGATCTCAGCATCATCGACGAAGCCGACGTTCGAGCGAGCTCGGCCGCGGCGATCGACACTCAGCCTCTCTCGCGGACGACGAACTGCGCGTTGTCGCCGTTGTTTGCCCGAATCACATCTTGGGTACGAATACTTGATGATGATGCTCCGGCTAGAGCGACCCACTGCGTTCGAAACGTGGTCGGTCTGATGGAAGAAGCCAATCAAACTGACGCAGCTTCGGCGAACACCCCGCGTGAGCAGGAGTCGTCGGATCGGCTGGAACGTGAGCATGAACAACTCTTTCACGAGCTGCGCTCGATCATCCCCGGCGCCGAGGTGCTCTTCGCATTCTTGCTCTCCGTCGCATTCTCCGAGCGATTCCAACGCCTGACGACGGCCCAGGAAATCGCCTACTTCTCAACATTCATCACCTCGGCGTCAGCAGTAATCCTACTGCTGAGCCCGGCTGCATTTCATCGGGTTCGTTTCCGTCAACGCGACAAGGAGGCGATGATGAAGTCGGCCAACCTGGAAGCCATTGTGGCGTTAGTACTCATCTCACTATCGGTAGCAGGAACGATCTTTCTGATCACCGACCTCCTCTATGAAACGTGGGTGGCTGGAGTTCTCGGTTCAATATTCTGGCTCGGTGCCTCAGCTCTCTGGTGGGGCCATCCATTGTCTCGCCGATACCGCCAGGGTGGCGGGGACAGTTCGGCTGCCAGCTAAGCGGGCAATCCGTTCCGGCGGCGGCGGCGAACTTCAATCATGGCACTGAACATCGACCACTATCAGGATCTCGTCGCTCCGCTCCAGACAGATGATCTTGACATTGAACATGGTTTCATCGACCAGCCGCTCTCCGCCGACGTGCTGCGTTGCCTCCGCTACATGCATGACATCGAGTTGCATACGGTCTGCTACCTACGTGACTTGCTCGTTACGTCGGCGCACCGGAATCCAGACCTGACAACCTTTTTGACATTCTGGAGCTTCGAGGAATATTGGCACGGGGAGGTGATAGGTCGAGTCCTCGCAGCCCACGGTGAGCAGGCTGGACGGCCCAGAGTGCGAGCCCTACGACGGTCTCGCCGCATGAGGGAGGCTGCCAGCCCCATCGTCCATATGACGGGATCGGCCATCGCCGGATCTGCGATGACCGCAGTTCACATGACGTGGGGAGCACTCAACGAGTGGACGACACAAGCGGGTTATGCGCGGCTCGCCACCCTCGCCGACCATCCTGTGCTCACGCCGGTGTTGCGACGAATCATGAAGCAAGAAGGTCGACATATCGACTTCTACGCTGGCGAAGCACGGCTTCGATTGGAGGAGTCGGCAGTTGCTCGATGGATGACGCGCTCGGCGCTGCATCGCTACTGGAAGCCCGTTGGTTCCGACGTCATGCCGATCGCAGAAGTCCAACACATGATCAAGTTCTTGTTCGGTGGGTCGGATGGCGCAGCAATGATCGCGCGCGATCGATCGGCGCGTTGACGCACTGCCGGGTTTGGCCGGATTGGACCTCGGCGCACAAGCCTCGTTCAAGTACTCACATTGACCTGCACGTCAGCGTGATCACCAATAGTGGGACCGACCGCCGATTCCGCGACCCGCCCTACCAAGGAGCATCAAGATCGCGCCAACGATCAGTACCGCGATCCCGATTGTCCACAGGATTGGAGTGGCCAACACCATGCCAAGCAGCAACAGAAGCAACCCGAGAATGATCATGCGGGCGGGATACCCGCTCTCCTCCGTCCGCAAACACGAAAGTTCAAGGATCAGATCCGGCGATGGTCCCAACGTCAGGACGCAGTGGCGTTGTGTCACCAGTCGGATGGGAGGGCGCTCTGCAATGCATGGCCTCGTTCGGCACAGAGGATTTCCGGGGCGACCTGCCCCTGGTGACGGCGCCAGCCCTGGTCATACACCGCGCCCCTCATGGTTGCAACGTGAGCCACGCGACTGAATTCAACGACGCACTTCTCAGTTTCCTCACGGCTTGAGATTGCGCAGGAAGGCCTGAGAACGCCCAGGCTCAGCCTCTCAATCTGATGAGTCTGAGTGGCTGGGGAACGTCTCAGTTGAAACGCGACGAGCGCGGCCCTCACCACGTTGGAGGTCGCGCTCCGCATGACATCGTCAATCTGCTTCAGGTTCGATGGACGACTCCTCGTATTCGTCACCATCTCCCTTCACCGGATCACCCGGTTGAGGAGTCGGTGGATCGGCTGGCAACGGCATCGGCGCGGGCTCGTCTGGCAGATCGGGCAACGGGCGCGTGGGGGGCGGCTGGCTCGGATCGGGCTGACCCGGATTGGGCAAGATTGGATCGGGCATGATCGGCGGATCGGAAGGATTGGTTTCTTCAGGCATTGACTGACACCTTTCTCGGCGTGGATGGTCATCACGACACCGCTCACCGCCGACTTGCCAAATCAAGCAAGTCGGTCGAATGGGCAGCAACGTAACGACTGGGACAAACGGTCGATACCCGCCACCTCGAACTCTCAATCACGACCGGACCGACCATCACTCAGCGTCGAGGAGGCGTCGAGGATCGAGAGGTCTTCGTCGAGCAGCACTTGCCGCAGCAGCCACAGTGCCCCCCGAGGTACGCAGTGCCCGCGGGCACCCACATCAACAGTCCGGCGAGCTGCTGATCGGGGAGCGCGGTCAAACCCCACTTGGACGTCGTGTCGAGGTATGAGTCGTACCACGGTGCCGACGCAAAGGTCGTCAACATCGATGGCCAGCGACGGACCCGAGCCGGCACGGGGGAAGGCGCGCAACGTCGTGGCGGTCACCCGCACCAAGTCCGTCGCCCAGCGCGCCGCAAATTCTTCTACACGTCAGCGGGGCTGTGCAGATTGCTCCGCACAGCCCCCGGCATTGTTCGAAGGGTTTCTCGTTCACGGTTGAGGAACGGTCCGACCTCCATGATCGGACGGTTCAGGCAACTCAGGCCAGATAGAACCCGGTGATGTCGGTCAACAGATGGGTCGTGGCGCTGTTGAACAACGCCAATTTGCCGTCGGTTCCGAGTCCGACGATGATCGGGCCCGCCACCGTCTGGCCGGCTCGCACGATGTTCAGCGACGAGGTGTCGGCCCGAGTTGCACCCGACGGAAGTGCGGTGACGAAGCCCGCTCCGGCGCCTTGATCTGACGTGACGGTGCCGGCCACACCGAGCACACCAACCGATGGTATGCCTCCAGCCCCGACGACCTGGATGGCGTTCGTGGCTCCGGCTGCGACCGGTCCGGTCAGACCGCCAATCCCCGAGCGGGTATCGAGCAGTCGGGTTGGCGACGTCGCCAGGAACAGTCCTCGCGGCGTCGCGAGCACGTTGGGATCGCTGGCGAAGTATCCAACGACATCGACGAGGAGGTGACTCCCGCTTTCGGTGTAGATGCTGATCGAACCATTCATACCGACCGGAACGATCGCCAGATTGGCGAGGTCCTCATTAGATTCGGAGGCGTTGAGGTTCGAAGCGTTCGGGCGAACCCCGCCGCTGGCGTAGGCGGTGAAGAAGCCCGGCGCAGTCGTCGCGGTAGCGGTCAGGGTGACGACGACGGCCGACACGTTGGCCGCCGGCACCCCACCCCGCCCGAGTACCGACACGTCTACGGCGGCACCGGCGGCTGGCTTCGCCGTTGCACCAGCCGTGCCAACGCCATTGCGGGTGTCGAGCAACCGACTCGGCGTCAGGGTCGCCAAACGGCCAGCACCGTTGGCCGACGGGGCATAAAACCCGACAACATCGACAATGACATGTCCGGGGAGGTACGAGTAGATATCGACGGCCCCGTTGGCACCGAGGCGAACGGTGACGAGCGCGGCGCGGGTCTGATTCGCTCGGTCGACGTTCACCGACGACACCGTCGGACGCGGGGTTCCGCTCGGCCAGACCGTCAGGAAACCGCCCACGTTGGAGTCGGTAATCGTGACGTTGAGCACCGCAGCCGTCGCCGTCGCCGCAACTCCGGACTGTCCTCGCACTGTGACGGACGTCGTGTCACCTTTACCGAGCTTCGCCGACTGGCGGGTGTCGAGCAGGCGACCTGCCGTGGGCAGTGACGAGTACTGACCGGCGCCTGCGGGCACCGACTTGGTGACCACCGTGATGTCGGTGACATCGACCAATCCATTGCCGATTGCTCCGATCAATGTCGCCGCTCCGGTCGACAGATCGACCTTGTACAGCCCGGTCGAACCTCCGACGGCCATCGAGACAAATGCGGTTCCTGACGCGCTGACGTCGAAGCCAACGGCAGTGTCGTCGGGCACCGGCCCGAGTGCGCCAATAGCGGTCACCACTCCGAGGTTCGGCGACGGCGTGCCGTTCACACCACCGATCCGCACCAGACCACCGGCGGCCGAGATGCCGAACAGCGTGGTCGTACGCCCAGGTGCCGATGCCGGCAGGTTCTGGTCGTAGGCCACGTTGACGATCCCGAGAGCCATTGGGTTGAGATCGGTGTCGGTTGCGGCGAGACTTCCGTTGTTCGGATTCAGGCGGAGGCTCTGATCACCCGATCCGACGACACGCAGCCGGTCGACGGTCGGGTTGATGTCGATGGTCGTGCGTACCGCGTCCTCGACGACATCAACCGTGCTGGTACCGGTGGGTGTCGCTACACCGGTTGACGCATCAATGGAGTACAGCCGACCGCGGTAGGGACCGAAGGTGTCGGCAATCGCAAGACCCAGAAGTTGGCCCGTACCCGGCCGACTCTCGATCGACATCATCCACTCGCCGGCCTGTAACCCGCTGATCGGGGCGCTGTCGACAATGGTCCCTGGTGAGTCTTCATCGAACTGAACAAGAAGGTTGCCGGAAACCAGGCCGACCAACTGCGCCGGCGGGGTATCGGCCCGAACCGGCTGCGGGACGAGCGTGACCAGGCCAAGCCCGATCATGATTGCCATCAGTGCGCCGCTGTATCGAGTCCGCCGTCGTTGGAGAGGTGGCCGTCGAAAACGCTGGGAACGGGATGACATCACGGATTGCCGACTCATCGGGAACTCCTGGGGTTGATCGACACTGCATCGATGGTTGGAACAGAGACGGACCCGGACGGGACAGCTATCTCTTCACAGGACCTTCGGAGCGGCACGCCTTTTGGATTGTTTCTCTTCAATGCACATCGTCAGATTCCCGGTACCCAAGAGTGGCACGGCGCAGTAGTCGTAGGGTTTTACGTTCGATGACGGTGAGG
Organism: uncultured Actinomycetes bacterium; assembly: GCA_963847945.1. Lineage (GTDB taxonomy): Bacteria > Actinomycetota > Acidimicrobiia > Acidimicrobiales > Ilumatobacteraceae > JANMJD01. Next base: position 1,503,531 of record CAWKBX010000009.1, on the reverse strand, counting down.
GCAACGGGCTTTTGGCCCACCGGGCGCCGCCATCTTTTGAGCAGCGTTCCGTCGACGTAGCTTTCGACGATGGCGGGGTGAATGTAGCTGCTTCGACAGACCGCTCGGGTGTTGCCGAGGTGGTCGGCGACCGAATCGATGACGTCGTTCAGCACGCGTTTGGTGGGCGATTCCGCGTGTTCGCTTGCGGCCGCGAGGCCGTCGGCCGCGCGTACCGAAGCGTTCCAGGTGCGAAAGGTTTTGGCCGTTATTCCCGGTCCGGCGTGTTCGGCGAGGTAGTTGTTGACGTCACCGGAGCTGACGGCGCGTATCCCGCCATCTTCCGATCGATACGCGAAGAGTTGCTGACCAGGGAGGTGTTGGCTGTGGCGGACGATCTTGGCGAGGCGGGGATTGTCGACGCGAATATCAAAGTCGTGAGCTGATTTGCCGCGGAACGCAAGGCGGAGAGTCGAGCCACGCACGGCGGCGTGACGGTTCTGAAGGGTCGTGAGCCCGAATGACTCGTTGGAGACCGCGTACTCGGTGTTGCCGATGCGCAGGCTGGTGATGTCCATCAGCCGGATCACCGTGGCGATGACTCGATCGTGCCCGAGATCGTTGCGCGCCAGGTCTCGCGTGACCCGACGACGCAGTGGGCTCAGGGCAAATCCGAACGTCACGAGATCGGCGAACTTGTTTTCGGACCTTCCCGCAGTGAAGGCAGCGTGGTATCGGTACTGCTTGCGCCCACGGGAATCGCGGCCCGTCGCCTGCAGGTGACTGCTCGGGTCGGCGGCGATCCACACGTTGGTCCACGCCGGCGGAATCGCTAGGTCGTCGATGCGGTCGCGATCAGCCCGACTCGCACGACGACCGGTGGTGTCGTTGAAGTACACGAAACGCTGGATGCCGGTGCGACGGATTCCCGCCTCTTGGTCTGAGCCGAAACGAAGGTCGCCGAGATTGGAGACCGAGGCTGGGGGTTTGCGCCCGGGGGAAGGTTTCGCTTGAGGGGCGCTCGACACAGATCTGCGGTACCCGGCCACGCAGGGATCCCAGACATTCTGCTGAAGCTCGCCGACTCGCTGCCTCGGGCGCCCTATCGGGTGGTACCGCGCCGCCCGCGGGCCCGCCGTTTGCCCTCGTGCATGGCTGCTACTCGCGCCACGGGAATCTCGTGACCCTCGGCGATGAGGGCAGCTGGAATGCTCTGGGCGTCGGGGAGCGAGTCGGCCCACGGATTCCGATCGCCGAGTAACGTGGTCGCCGAGTGGATGGTAAAATCGGCAGGCTCGATCCGCGCCGACGTTGCCAACGCCCGGACCCGCACAACCCGCTCGACGTCGTCTAGCCGTGGCTGGCGCGATACGCAATCAAGGCGGTGGCGATGGCGGCCGTAGCCCAGGTCATTGCTTTCAAGGCCGTTTCGAGTGGCGCGAGCAAATCGTGTCGAGTGAGTGGCTCGATGCGGCCGTCGGCGTAGGTGACGGTACCTTCGATCGAATCGGCTCGTCGGCGCATGCTGCGGGCGGGAGTGCTCAACGCCCGCTGGGCGGCCGACTGCCAGAACGCGAATGCGGCGGCCGCAAGCGCCGCGGGCCGGATGGTTTCGGCTTGGGCGTAATAGGCGGTCAGCACCGGAAATGCACCCCAAGCGAGGGCAAAGGTGACGTCATTGTGAAATCGACCGTGGAAGAGTTCGAGGTTGTACGCACAATTCACGGCGACCCCGACGACGATGAAAACAGAAAGGCCTGGTCCCACGCGATCCAGGCCGGCGACTCCGAGGGCGACTGCTCCGGCGATACTTGCGGCTGCGACGGCAACGAGTAACGGAGCCGGAATCGCAGTGTTCAACGGTCGACCCTTCAGTTCGTCGAGGGCATGCGCCCCGAGCCCTACCGCAAGGAAGAACGCCAGCACGGTTGCGGAGAGGCGCACGCCGTCGAAGGTCGGGGCGAGCGCCGCGCCGATGCCGACGTAGGAGAGGTGCCACAGCGTGTACGGAGGATGGAGCAGCACCCACCAGTCTGTCCACGCGCCGCGCCTGGCCCCGGCGGTGGCGGCGTAAAAGGCAGGGGGCAGCGGCCCTCGAAATTCGGTCACTGGTCCACACTTGTCGGGTCGACTTTCATTACCGGATCGAGGCGTTGTCCCCAGATCACGATTCCTCCGCCGAGGCTCATCCGTCGCGTCCCGATGTTGGTCATGCCAGCCGAACGCCATGCGGCGATGGTGGCATCCACCGAGAATCGACGGTAGTGGTCGCTGATGTTGGGACCGAGAAACCGGCCAACATCGAACCACGCTCGACCGCCCAACACGGCGCCCGCGGCGGGCAGGACAAGTCGTGTGTAGCCCACCCACCACCATCTCCAGAATCGGCTCGACGGAACCGCGAATTCCAAGCTGGCCATCGTGCCACCCGGCCGCGTGACGCGAGCCAGTTCGGCAATGGTTGCTGCCGGGTTGGAAACGTAGCGGAGGAGGTAGGTGAACGTGACTGCGTCGAAGGAGTCGTCGGCGAATGGGAGGCGCTCGCCCTGACCGCGCACGAGGGTGATGCGATCTGCACGGTTCGCAGCGCTCACGTTGTGACGACCCCGGGCGAGCATGTCCTCGCTCAGATCGACACCCGTGATCACTGCATCTGTCCGGTCAGCCAGTTGCAGGGCCACGCCTGCCGGTCCGGTGGCGACGTCGAGAACGGTCGCCGGTTTCGAGGTCACGACATGGTTGATCATCTCCCGCCGCCATCGCCCGTCCTGACCGAGCGACAGCACCGCCGCCAGCCGGTCATAGCGTGCGGGGAGACCCGCGAACAGTGCCTGAGCAAATGGTGCTGGCGCGGGTCGGATGGGGTCGGGAGTCATGTGCGATACCTTCGTTGCAGGAGCGTTGTATGGATGAAGCGTTGGGTGACCCGTGACCACCGCTCGGTTCGATGCGGTCGTTGTCGGCGCAGGACCGGCCGGCAGCACCGCTGCGCTCGTTTTGGCACGGGGCGGCGCGCGAGTGGCGCTCGTCGACAAGGCAATCTTCGCGCGTGACAAAGCATGCGGTGACCTGATCGGACCGAGGGCGTTGGCATTGCTCGCGTCGCTCGGTCTCACCCCACCTGCCGGGCGCCATGTCGGCGAGATGGTTGTGGTCGGACCGACAGGTCGACGAGTCGTGCTCCCGGCACGGGCGGGGCGTACGTATCCAGCTCATGGGCTGGCGATCCCGCGGGTGCGTTTCGACGCATGGCTGCGCGACGAGGCGATCAAAGCGGGAGCAACCCCGGTGACGGGACGCGTCGAGTCGACGCACGGCGGTCTGGTGGTCCTCGACGACGAACGTCGACTCACCGCCGATGTGGTGGTGGGTGCCGATGGAGCCTTCAGTCGAGTGGGTATCGATGCCGGGCTGATCGATTCGTCGGCAGTGCTCTGGGGTTTCGCGCAGCGAAGCTACGTTGATCAGACGGTGGGCCGGCCTACCATCGTGCTCTGGGACGACGGCCCCCGCCGCGGTTTCCCCGGCTACGGCTGGGTCTTTCCCAGCGCGGATGGCACCGCCAACATTGGACTAGGACTCGGCTTGCGCTCCGATCGTTCGACCGCGTCGCGAGCAACGACTCAGTTCGACTCGTTCTGCGATCATCTTCGCTCCATCGGTTTGTTGTCGACGACCGTCGATGGACGCCGCCTTGGCGGTTGGTTGAAGATGGGCATGGTCGGCACCGTCGCCGCCCGTGACCGCACCTTCCTCGTCGGTGACGCGGCCGGGCTCGTCAATCCGCTGCAAGGCGAAGGCATCGCTCCGGCCATGACCAGCGGTGCACTCGCCGCCGCCACCATTCTCGCTGGTCCCGACACTGCGGCCGCCAACTACCGCCAACTCCTGGCGACCGGCCTGGGCCGATTCGCCGCGGCCACGGCCCCGCTCCACCACGCCGCCATCAACGGCTCACCCGTTCGGGTCGCGGTGCTCGGACGAGCTCTCACTTTGCCCGTGCTGCGCACCCTCATCGCGCCAACCTGGGCCCTGTCGTGGAACGATCTCCTCGAGGGAGCCGTACCCGGACCGAGCACGGTGTTGTCACGGCTCGCGCTCGCCTCCGGGCGCCTGGCTACCCGACGCTCATCGATCAGTGAACGCCTGAGGCAAGACCAGTCCCGTCGGTAATGCCAGTCACGGCCGATGCCGTCGAACGATCACCCATCGGGGCTGACAGCTGCTGAAAGAGGGTACAGGAATGGTGTCGACCGCCTGGCGACGGGTGCCCGCATCACCCTCCCGGGCGGTCGGCATGGGAACGCATGGAGGAACGACACGGCAACGACGGTGTCGTCGTCCGGGGTGTCGTTGTCACGGCCGCGGCGACCTGACTCCGACGCATACCTGACAACGTTCGTTGGTAGTACGGTCGACGCTCGTGCCGACAATCGACGATGCTGGTCGCCTTCGTGCAACAGAATCGGTTGACCTCACTGTTGTCGATTGCGACCCGTTGGGCGACGGCATCGTCACCGCACAAGACACCGAACGAGCGCTCCGTCAGAGCAACCAGCAACTCCAGTTGCTGAGCCTCATGGGAGAGGCCGATGCATCGACGACCACGCTCGAAGAGCTCTACGACCACGTGCTCAACCGGATCGCGACCGTGCTGAGAGTCGATTCGCTGGCCGTTGTACGTTCGCACGGTGCCGACAGTGAACCCTCAGCCGACGACTCACATGGACTCCATCAAACGTCCACGACGACTGGGGGACGAGCGGAGCAACCGGTTGCCGTCATCACGGCGACCGCATCGTTGCGCGTCGCCGACAGATCTCTTGGCACGCTCGCCGCGACGACCAACGAAGATCGCGCTCCATGGAACAGCGACGATGATTTTCTTCTGCGAATCGCAGCCGACCGGCTCGCGTTGTCGATCGAGCGCACCGAGCAGCGCTTCCGGCTGGCGACGTCGGAACGGTTCGCCGCTGAACTGATCCGCCGCCGGCTCGCGCATGCCGAGACGCTTGAGAAGGTGACTGCTCGCCTCTCCCTTGCGTACACGCCGATCGAGGTGGCCATGGCGTTGCACGATGTCGCCAAGTTCTGCCGAGCCGACCACTACGTCTTTTCCGTGCACGATCGGGGAACGGCGACCATGACGACCTTGGTTGCGTTCCCACTCGCCCCTGAACTCATGGTGGCGCCGATCGACGCTCCGGTCCCAGCGGGCGAAGTCGTGCTGACCGGACGCCCGATGTTTTTCGAACTCGGGTCCGACCTAGACGCTGCGTACCCGGTGCTTGCGGCCACCCGCCGCCTGGTCGGCGATCAGTCGATGGCCATCGTGCCCCTCACCGGGTTGACCAACGTGCTCGGTGCCGTCATGTTCGGATTCGTCTCTCCGCAGGCGTTCGACGATCGCCAACAGGCCGAACTTGTCGAGATCGGGCGGCGCTGCGGTCAGGCGTATGAACGGGCACAGCTACTGACCGACGCCGAGGAGGCTGCCCGCCGGGCCACCCTCGAGAGCGGGCGGGCAGAACGCGCCCTGACCCACAGTTCTTACCTCCTGCGGCTCACGGATGAACTTCGGTTTGACGAACCGATCACACTGGCCGGACCCAAGATTTCCCGATCCATCGCCGATGCGGTCGGAGCCGACGGACTTGCGCTCTACCGGGTGATGGCAGATGGCGAGAGCCTGCTGATTGTTGGTCAGATTGGGCTGCCTGACGACATCATGGCCGCTTGGCGAGCCCTGCCGATCGAAGGAGCCTTGCCGGTCAAGCTGGCGATTCGGAACAGATTTCCGACGATCTGGCGAAATAGAGAGGAGATCGCCTCGGCGATGCCTGAGTTCCTCGACGTGACCGATGCGCTTGGAGCCCAGGCCATTTTGGCGATGGCCCTATGGGATGATGCCGATCAGCATCTCGGCTTGGCCTTCGCCATCTTCTCAGAGTCGCTCAGTGACGACGTCGACGAACTGCAGAACTTCTATGCGTTGGTCGGACGGGAAGCGTCCCAAGCCCTCGCTCGTTCCCGGCGGGCCGACGATCAAGTTGTCGAACGGCGACGGGCCGAGCAACTGACAATGCTGTGGGACCGCCTCAGCACCACGGTGACATCGGTCGATGTCAACCGCATCGCGGCCGACGCGTTGGTGGCCGCCATCGGTTCGGGCGAGGTCGTCTATCACTGGGCAACATCGGAACCCTGGCAACTTCACCGGCCGATCGTGGAAGTGAACCGCCCTGAGCCATTCGAAGGGATCACGCTCGCAGAGAGCGACCCGTTGGCGGTATTGGTGAAAGCTGCGTCTCAGAGCCCCGCGGCGATCGAGGAGATGTCTGGCGGTCAGCTCGGGAACGTTCGGACCCTCATCGTGCCGCTGTGGACCGATATGCGATACGTGGGTTCGATGATCCTCAACCCGCCGGCGGGGACAGTCGTCGACCCCCAACTGGTCTGCGCCCTCGGACTTGGCCTTGTGCAGACATTTGCGCGAACCCGACTCTTCGAAGCCGAACGCGATGCACGACTCTCGGCCGACGATGCCCAGCGAGCCAATGCTGCGCTGCGCGACGCAGCGGGAGCCCTTGCCGGTGCCCCAACCTTCGCCGACATCACTTGGGCCGTGATCCACCACGCTGCCGCCCTCTTCGGGGCCAGTTCGGCGCTTCTCGCGGTGGCCACACCCCACCGACCACTGCTTCAGGTCTTCGCCCGAGGCGATGGCCCCGACGACCTCACTCGCGCCCTGGTTCACGTCGATGCCGCACTGCCCGGGCCTCACGCCGCTCGAACCCAAGAACCGCTGTACTTCGAATCCGCCGCCGAACGTCTCGCCGCATTCCCGCGCAGTTCCAGCACCACTCACGAGCGGGGGGCTGCAGTCTTCCTCCCCCAGGAGTCGCAGAACCCCGGCTACGTCTCGATCTTCCTGGATGAGGACCGGCTGATTTCGCTGACGGAACGCGACCTCGCCGTGACGTTTGCCCGACTCGTGTTCCAAGCCGTGGACCGAGCCGCCCTCGTCGAGGCCGAGAAGGAAACCGCTCGCTCGTTTCAACAACGCCTGCTCGATGCGCCGCCGTTCGTCCACCCCGACGTCACGATCGCAACCCGCTACCTGGCAGGAGCCAACGAAGTCCACATCGGTGGCGACTGGCACGACGCGCTGACGCTGCGCGACGGGCGAGTGCTGTTGGTCGTCGGCGACGTGGTCGGGCGGGGCCTGGTCGCGGCCACGGCGATGGCCCAACTGCGCAACGCGGTTCGAGCATTCGCTCAGATCGACCCCGAGCCGTCGGCGATTCTCACCCGGCTCGATACGTTCATCTCCGATACGTCGGCCACGACGTTCGCCACCGCCGCCATCGCCCTGCTCGATCCCGCCGACGGTTCGCTGCGTTACACGCTCGCCGGCCATCTGCCACCGCTCATCGTTGGCGAACGCGAGACAACGTGGCTCGGTGACGGTTTGAGCCCACCGCTTGGTCTGTGCGCTCGACCTTCGGCCCGCGCGAGTGCCGACGGACATCTGGCCGATGGTGATCAGTTGCTGCTGTACACCGACGGGCTGATCGAGCGTCGGAACGAACCGCTACAGACCAGTCTTGACCGCTTGATGCGTGTCGCCCGGTCACTGCGATCTGCTCATCCCGAACGCGTGGCGACGACGACCCTTGACCACGCTGGGGTCACCCCCGATGACACTGCTCTCGTCGTCGCCCGAATACGTCGCTCCGTCCACGCCCCGCTCCAAGTGCTGTTACCGAGCAGACCAACCGAACTGCGCAACGTCCGTGCACAGTTTGCCGACTGGCTGAACGGCACCATGTTGACCACAGAGGCCAAGGACGGGCTGATCCTGAGCGTGTCAGAGGCCATCGCCAATTCCATCGAGCACGCCCATCGTTTCGACCCCAGCCTGACGATCGACGTTCGCGCTGCCACGACTACGTCGGGTGACGTCGAAATCACCATCAGCGATCAGGGGATATGGCAGGACCCGACGTACGCATCCACGGAATCTCGAGGCCGGGGCCTGCCCCTCATCCGTGCGCTGACTAGCCAGGCGGAGGTGTTGCGGCGAGGCAACGGGTCGACGATGATCGTGCGCTACATTCAACCCGACCCACTTCGACGATAAGGACGGCCCGGGGATGCCACCACTCGCAACGGTTGAATTCGCGACGCCGGTGAGTGACCAACTCGTCGTACGACTCAGCGGCGAGATCGACATGTCGAACGCAACGGAACTCCGCGGCCAGGTCCTCAGTCAGGTCGGTCCCGCGACCGTTGTGTGGTTGGACCTGACGGCGATCACCTTCTGCGACAGCGCCGGATTGTCGATGCTCGATACCCTCGCCGCAGAGATTGGTATCGAGCGCGTCAACCTGGTGGCACACGATGACTCACCGGTGATGAAGATTCTGACGATCACGGGTATGACCGATATCTTCCGGCTTCACGAGCAACTTCCGCACCCCTGACCATTCTTTGCCCGGTGACCTCTCTCGGCGTCGGCCAACATTTCGTCATCGATCGGGTTTGAACGCTCCCGGCACGGGGTAAGCACCACCGATGAGGGGTGTTGGGATGACAAGGGTGATAGATCGCGGTGTCGTAGGCGCAACATGTGCGACGGTGGTGGGATGACTACGGAAACTCCGCTCGTTCCAACCGCCATCGATGTTCCGTTCGATGAGGTCAGCGCGTCCATTCCGGCTTCGAGCCGGTTTCTGCGCGTCGTGCGCCTGATGGCCACGTCTGCGGCAGCGATCGCCGAGTTCGATATCGAGGAGATCGAGGATCTGCGCATCGTCGTCGATGAGCTGTGCGCTGCGGCGATGGAACGAGCCGTCGGACCGATTGATATTCAGATGCAATTGCGAGCGGGGGAATGCGTGTATCTCGCCACGGCGCCCTGCGAAATGGGTGCCGCGCCCCTCGACTCCATGCGTTCCACCATCGTCGGCGCGCTCACCGACTCATATCACTTCGCGGTGACCGACGACCTGGTTCGCTTCGGTTTCACCAAGACCAGTACGTCACAGAGGTGAACGGTGGCTGATCGTTCGACATACGATCGGAGCACCGTGGACGAAGCGACTGCGGATGCTGCGCTCGAGCGTTGGTGCGAGACCCGCGATGCGTCGGCGCGAGGCGCGTTGGCCGAATGCTACGACTGGTTGGCGCTTCATGCCGCTCGGCGTTTCCGAGATCGCGGCGAGCCGTACGACGATCTCGTCCAGGTGGCCCGCTTGGGGCTGCTCAAGGCAATGGACCGGTTTGATCCCGAAATCGGGACGCCGTTCGGTGCGTACGCCACCGTGACCATGGTGGGAGAACTGCGCCGTCATTTCCGTGACACGACCTGGCAGGTGCACGTTCCTCGAAGAATCAAGGACTTGCAAACGTCGTTGCGCACGGCGATCGAATCGCTGACCCACGAACTTGGTCGGCCCCCGCGCCCTGCCGAGCTCGCGGAGCGTTTGGGGGTCAGCGAAGACGTCGTACTCGAGGCGCTCGACGGGGCCAACGCGTATCACACCGACTCGCTCGACTCGCCTTCGAACGAGCGTTTCACTCCCGGCCTCGACCGACTGGCGTCGGAGCAGCCTTCGCAGGAAAACTCCATCGACCTGCGGGAAGCGATTGCCCACCTACCCGACCGCGAACGCCGAATCATTGAGCTGCGGTACTTCGAAGGCTGGTCGCAGAGCGAGATTGCCGAGCACGTTGGCATTAGCCAAGTCCACGTGTCGCGCCTCTTGCGAGCAACGTTGGGCACGCTCCAGACCGCCTTGACGACATAGAGCGCCGATGACCGTACGTGCCGGACCTCGACTCGGAATCCTTGCCGGGATGTACCTCTTGCTCATCACCATTGGCGCAGTGGCCTCGGTGGTGCTCTTGGCCAAGTTGGACTCGGCCGCTACTCACCGACGCACCATGCAGATCGCGGCCGAACAGGGCGCCCGATTGCAAGCGGCATATGCCGACCAGGAGGTCGCAGTTCGGGGCTACGTGATGACCGGTCAAGAAGCGTTTCTGGAGCCATGGGAGCAGGGCGATCAGGACGTCGAACGGTTGCGAGAACTGCTTCGGGCGCCCGCGCAATTCACGCCGATCCTCGAGCGCGAGTGGACTGCGCTCGACGCTGCAGCGCGCGATTGGCATGTCGTCGCGGCGAGCGCAGTCAGCGCCCGCCGACAAGACGTCATCGCCGACGGCGACATCGACGTCCAAATGGTCGAACGAAAGCGGCTGTTCGATCTGCTGCGCGATCGCTTCGACCGGTTCGACAGGTCACTTCAGTCCGAGGTGGCGATTGCCGACGCCCGACGCCAGCGGGCGTATCGTTGGGCGTTTTCCGTGGTGCCGACCATCTTTGCGGTCGCGCTGGCCTTAACTGCGGTGTCGGGCTGGCTGGTACGCCGTTGGCTGACCAAACCATTGGCCGCCATTGTCGATGCGACGCGCCAACTGCAAGCAGGACGGCCGGCCGAGTTCCCTCGCGGGGGTTTGCCCGATATCCGAGAAGTCATCGAGTCGGTCGACTCGATGCAACGTACAGTCATCGAGCAACGCGACATGGCGATTCGAGCGCGCGAGGCCATGGAGCAGAGTGCCGTGCTGGCTATTCAACTCCGCTCGGAACTCGCCCACGAGCTCGGCACGTATCCGTCGGGTTGGACGGTTGCCGCGGGACTCCTACCGGCGACGGGCATCGTGGCCGGCGACTCGTACGACGTCAGCCTCGTCAATGCCCACACCATGGGCGTGATCGTATTGGATATCGCCGGGCACGGCGCGACGTCGGCCATCGCGGCATTGAAATGCAAGGAGATGCTCAAGTCCGGACTTCGCTCCGGCCTGCAACCCGGCGCGGCGCTCAACTTCCTGATGGCGTCCGACCATGGTCTCAATGACTCGTTCCTCACGGCAGTGGTCGCGCTGCTCGACACCGACACCGGCATGTGCCGCTACGCAAACGCCGGACATCCGCCGCCGATGATCGTCTCTCATCACGGTTCGCCGACCCTGCTCAATCCAACCGGTCCACTGCTCGGTCCGATCCCTGCGTCGTGGTACACCGACTCGGTCCATGTTCCTAACGACTCGAAATTCGTGATCTACACGGATGGATTGATCGAGGCCCGCAATGCCGAGCGCACCTTTTTCGGTGAGCAGACGGTCATCGACCTGATCAGCGGTATGGAGTGCGAGACGGTCCAGGGCGTCATCAAGAACTTGTTCGATCACCTCGCCGAGTTCAATGAGGGCCGACTCGCCGACGACGTCACGCTCATCGTCGCCTGTCGGCTTGACGAATCGGAGGATTGTGATCAATGAGAACGGGTATGGGGTTACACATACATCCCCAGCCGACTGAGGGCGGGGCACGAACGATCGTGAAATGCTGTGAGATCAATGACTCTTGAAGGCGGCGAACGGGAGCTTGGATGGCGCGAACTTCCGGGTTCGTCGCTGGCGCCGTCGGTGGCGAGGTCGTTCGTCGAAGAGTCGCTCAGTCGACACCATCTCGACTCACTGCGAGAAACGGCCCTACTCTTGACCAGCGAAGTGGTCAGCAATGCGGTGACCCACGCTCAGTCATCGTCCACGCTGCGGATTCGAGTTGTCGGCGACGCAGTTCGGATCAGTGTGACTGATGCGGGTTATGGTTCGATCCTCATGGAGGCGGTGGGTCCTCACGCGGCGGGAGGCGGGCGCGGCCTCTTCATCGTCGATCAGGTGGCACTGGACTGGGGGACGAGACAGACCGATCGAGGCACGGAAGTCTGGTTCGACTTACCGCTCCCCTGACCTACCCGACCATCTTTGCTGGTGACCCCGATTGGATGAACCGCCGATCGTCACGTTTGCGAAGGAGTCGGGCGGGTATGGATTTGAGATGAGAAAGAAACCCGACCTTGTCGACTACATCGCATGGGAGCGAAGCTCTACCGCCCCAGACGTGGGCCCGACAGAGGCATGTCGACAGGCAGCCTCGGTCGCGGCCTGGTGTGCGTCGTCGTGCCTGGTTGCCGGCCTGCCCGAACTGACTCGCTGCATTGAGGTCTGCCTCGACACTCACGACATTTTGCAGAGCGCAGCGACGATACTCACCAGGGCCGACCTTGAGGGCCGGGCCGCCATCGCCCGGTCCATCGCGTTCACCGCGCTCGTGGCGGCTGGCGAATGCGCCGCCGAATGCAAGCTGCATGCCAAGAATCATCGCCACTGTGAACTGTGCGCAACCGCATGCCTGCGAGCAGCGACGTCGCTTCCCACGGTGATCGAGACCCTTGATGCTGTGCTGTCTCCGACACAGCCGACGTCGACAAATCCGGCCTCGACAGATCCGGCGGTGTGACGCGCCGGTATCGGTTCGCTCATCGAGATCGGGGTGTCACGTTCACCAACCCCGACGCGGTCCGGGGCGGTTTCGGTGCGCTATCACCCAAGAGTGCTTTCAGTTGGACGACCGAGCGACTCGGCGTGCTCAACCAGTTCTTGTATCTGCTCCGGAGCATCGGCGGAACGGGCATCGATTTGAGCGGCGTCCTGGTCGAGAGGGTCGACGGGCTCCGCCGAATCCACGGCTGGGGTCGACATCTCACCAGGTGCGGAGTCGGGCGGCGCAATGTGGTCATCTCGACGATCTCGCAGGGCAAGCAGAACGTCGGAATCTTGCTCCGTTGCCATTGGGCCGTACTGAAGAGTAAGAGTGCCGAGCGCACCACAGGCCGGACAGGTGATTGCGGCAACCGCGACCATGTCGTCGGGATCCGAAGCGCCCTCGAGCCGCCGCATGCTGTGCATCTCAACCGTTGCCGGCGACGAGTCCGTGTCACAGGTGGAGCAGTCGACAAGACCATCCGCGGTGACGCCGAAGATGCCGTCGAAACCGCCCTCGTTGTACAGCTCAAGCACCGATGTCAGCGTGACCTCCTCCTTCGAGTCGCCAGAGAGGGCACAGTCAGGGTCCACCGGCAGAGTGGAAGCAGTCTCATCAATGGCCATGGCAGACCCATACCCATGAGCGGGCTAATCCAGTCGCGGTCGTGGAAAGTTTGCGTTCCGACGCGAGCGGGTACTTCGCCAAGATGCGAAAGATCAGACGTCTGATAGTCCTCGGGGCCGGAGCGGCAGCCGCCTATTTTCTCGATCCGTCGGAGGGCAGCGGTCGTCGAAGTCGGCTTGTGACGTATGTGAAGAGCAAGCGAAACGGTCCGACGCAGCCGGTAGCTGACCACGTCGAGTCGCCGCCCGACATCACCGTGGTCATCGTGGCAGAGTCCGAAGCGGAAACGGTCGAGCCGCAGATCGTGGACTTGGGCTGAAGCCGGCGATGCATGAACACCGCGTGACGAGTGCTCAGCCAGAGATCCGAGAACGCGGAGCTCGGATCCGCTCGTAACCGGCGATCCGCAGCGCGGGAGTCGCTCGGGATCAGTGCACAGGATCGTGCTGATCGACCCTCGTAGCACAATTGTGCTACGCTGGGATTCATGTCAACGACTACGGTCCGGTTGGATCCCGACGAGGAACTCACGCTGGACCAACTGGCGCACGTTCATGGGGGGCGCTCGAACGCTTTGCGCCAAGGGCTAAAACTGCTCGCGGCTGTTACTCAACGACACGCTGCGCTTGCGGAGTTGCTGCAAGATTGGGATCGCGAAGCCGGTCCGGTGGACGAGCAGTCCGTGGCGACGATGGTCGACCGTTACGAGCTGTGATCCTCGATGCAGGATTTCTGGTGTCAGTTGACCGTGGCGAACGCTCCGCACAGGAGTTCTTGCATGCCGCGCTTCAACGCCGTACGACCCTCAGCACGACACATCCTGTCGTAGCTCAGGTGTGGCGCAACGGTGCCCGCCAAGCCCGTCTCGTACGGTTTCTCGCCACGATCACGGTTCATCCGTTCGACAACGGCCGCGCGGTCGGCGCGATCCTCGCCCGTTCACGTACCGCCGACGTCGTCGATGCTCACCTCGTTGTTGTCGCGGTGGAACTTTCAGAGCCGATTCTGACCGGCGATGTCGGCGACATCGAAGTACTCGTCGCTTCGCTGCCGAATGCCCGTCCAAGAATTCATCGTTGGCCGTGACGGGCGGCAGCCGCCACTCGATATCACACGACGCTCACGCCTGCTCGATCCGCTCGTAACCGGCAGCATCGATATGCACGTGATCACAGCCCGATAATGACAGCCTGCAGGATGCGCGATATCAGCCACAATGCAGCGGCTGCCCAGGGGTGGGTATGGGGGGTGTCGGATCGGGGTAGGTGGTCACCGTCAGACGACATGATCAGGAGCCTTTCGTGACCACTTACGAACTACCCGACCTTCCCTATGCGTACTCCGCCTTGGAACCGACGCTTTCTGCTCGGGCCATGGAAATCCATCACTCGAAGCACCATGCCAAGTACGTGCAGGGAACAAACGCAACGCTGGAGAGTTTGCAGGATGCCGCGGACACCGAGATTCCCGGTCTTGAACACGCCTTGGCGTTCAACCTCGGGGGTCATTTGCTGCATTCCCTGTACTGGCAATGCATGACGCCGGGTGGCGAGCAACGTCCGGAGGGCGGACTCCTTGATGCCATCAACGAGAGTTTCGGATCGTACGAGCGGTTGGCGGAGCGATTGACCGCCGCGATCACCACGGTTCAGGGTTCGGGGTGGGGGGCACTGATGTGGGAACCCCTCGGCCAGCGACTCGTTGTCGCTCAACTCCGCGATCACCAGGGCGAACAGATTATTGGAGCGCAACCACTCCTGATTGCGGATAGCTGGGAACACGCCTACTACCTCGATTATCAGAGCGACAAGGCCGCCTGGGCCAAAGCGTTTCTCTCGGTTGCCGACTGGTCGGGTGCCAGCCGTCGTTTTGATCTCGCACGGCAGTCTGGCTCACCAATCGACCAAGCCTGATCAACAGCCTGATCAACAGCCTGATCATCAGCCTGAGCCTGATGTTCGTCTGGATCCGTTCGTCAGAGCGGTCCGGTCGGGCTGCCGGCTCAGGCCGTTGCCGACGCGACAGTCAGAATCGCGGCATAGTCGCCGACGGCTCGAAGTCGGGCTCCGGGCACCGTTTGCCCGTCGCCCAACTCGATCGCATCGACAATGCCGGTGGGCGAGATGATCAAATCGCGGATGGTACCCACGCAGTCGCCGTGCATGTCGAGGGCCTTCAATCCACGAGGATCGATCACCTCGTTTGTTGGCTTCGGTGCACCGACGGCCCGCAGCGGGTCAAAGGTCAGTACGTCGCCATCGAAGCCGTACACCGCAGTCGAGGGAACGACGCCGGCGGACAATTCGACGCTGACGATGCGGTCCCGCTCCAACACGATGCCCGTCACCTTGCCGACAGTGATCGCCGTGCCCAGTTCGACGGCGTCGTGGCCGAGGAGCTCCGAGAACCGGATCATTGCGGAACGCCGTCGAGCAGCGAGAGTTCTGCGGAATGGCCGGTGAGATCGTTGCGCATGCGGTGTTCGTAGCTGTCGGGCACGATGAGCGCGCTACCCGACAACGCAGTGTGCGCTCCGAGCGAAACGATTCCATCGCCAGCGGGACCGCCACCCACTTCGAAGCCGACGATCCGCGGCGATGATCCCCCGAGAACAATGACATCGCGTACGATGCCCAGCACTCGACCCGACTCGGTGATGACCCGATCTTCGATGACGTTTGCGGAACGCTCGGTGGCCATGTCGCCGGGAGCCTCATCGGCCTCGAACAACGAGTCCGCTCGGGTCACCATCACGGCGTCGGTACCGACGGCCACCACCGCGGAGATGGGGAGCACCTGCTTCATCCGGATTCCGAGAAATCCGCGTTTGCGCAGTGTGAAGCCGGTGATCGCCCCTCGCGATGCGTCGAAGACGACATCACGGATCTCGGCGATTGCGTTGCCCGTCTCGCTGGAGACGACGGGTCGACCGATGAGATCTGCTCCCCTCATCAATACCGCGCTCACCGCCTCGACCCCTCGGAAATCGATGTGGGAGTCGGGTGCGACGCCATCAACACGCCACCACGGCGACGGTTCCGCAGCCACGTCACGACCAGCGTTGTTACACAGGCCACCGCCACGAGGGCAATCAAGAGCGCCGTCAGCCGGCTCATCGTCGGGCTCCATTGCCAGATTCTCCAGTACGAACTCCGGCATGACCTTTTCGACGAGCCGCCGTGGCCGCTGGCACTAGGACCCGACCTGGGTCAACGTGGACTCGGGCAATCGCCACAATCGCAACTGCTACCCACAACACAGCACTGGACATCAAGTCTCCATTCGGTGGTCAACCTGTCAGCTACCCGATTCAGCGGTGGAGTAGACACCCATGCCGGTCGGAAACTTCGATCAGTGGTGATCAGTGGTTTACGACTACTCCGCAGCGGGCATATCTCGCCTAACTACTCACCACTATCCAAGGGGTTTCACATGTTGGGATTCATTCTTTTCTTGCTTGTCGTCGGTCTGATCGGGGGGTTCGTTGCCCGAGCTCTCGTTCCTGGTCGTGACT
The DNA here is from genome assembly GCA_963847945.1 of uncultured Actinomycetes bacterium. Lineage (GTDB taxonomy): Bacteria > Actinomycetota > Acidimicrobiia > Acidimicrobiales > Ilumatobacteraceae > JANMJD01. The sequence goes on along the minus strand of CAWKBX010000009.1, from coordinate 1,487,011 downwards.
CGATGAGCGTCGGACAAACGCTGCTCCTGGGCGTCGTCGGGTCATTCGTCGGCGGGTTTCTGGGCTATGTGATCACCCACAAGGACGCCACCACCGGGGCATTCCAGGCGTCGGGGATCCTGGGTTCGATCATCGGTTCGGTGATCGCTCTACTCGTCTACCGCGCAGCCAACGGCCGTCGCCACGCCGTTCGCCGCTAACGACATCCGCCCAGTGAGGAGAACGTCATCATGACCTCCATCCAAGAACCGTCGAGCGAACGAGCGATCACCCACTTCGACCCGCCGGTGCCAGATTCACCCGATTTAGACCCTCGTGTCTCACCACTTTGGGAACCCGAGGCCCCATCGAGCACCGACAGAACCTCAACCCGACAAGTGGTGCCTGTGGCTCAATCACGCACATCCCGCACGTCTCGCTTCGCGCTCGACACGTTCGTTGTCGCCGCGATCGGCCTCGCCATCCTGACCACCGGACTGATCGCCATCACCCGCGGCGGCTTCGACGGACCAATGGCCGACCCGGTCGTGGAGGTGATCGGATTCAGCCACACCACCACGCTCGGGCTCCTCGAAATCGGATTCGGGGCGTGCATCCTGCTCAGCGCGTTCGCCGCATCGCGCCGCGCCGAGGTCTTCTTTGGCATCGTGCTCGGTGTCGCCGGCTTCGTGGGCTCCGTTCAAGCCGAATCGTTTCAGAAGTCACTCGCCCTCGAATCGGCGATGGCCAACCTCGCCGTGGGTGCAGGCGTCGTCGTGGTGCTCGCCGCCCTTCTGCTCCCGAGAACGAGCACCAACACGACGAAGATCGTTCAGTCGTAGCGGTCGCCGACCCAGGCTCGTCTCGTGACCTCGCAACAGATACGCCGACGGTCGACGGCCGACGACGCGACGATGGCCCGCCGGGCAATTCCTGATGCCCCATGAGATGCAACATCACGTCTCAGGCAGCTTGCGACTGGCCATCGGGCTGGCGGCAACGGCCGGATTCGTCGACGCCTTCATCTACCTGCGCGTGACACCTGTGTTGGTCGCGAACATGAGTGGCAACCTCATCCATCTCGGTATTGCGACAGGAACCAGTGATTGGAGAGCCGTTTCGGCGGCGGGCATCGCGCTCGCGAGCTTCCTCGTCGGCGCCGGTGCCGCAACCATGGCGATCGACACCGGTGTTCGGCGTGGACGGGCACCGGCTCCGTCAGGCCTGCTATTCGTAGAATCGTTGCTGCTGTTCAGCCTGCCCGTCATCCTGCTCGGGTCGGGCGTCAGCTACTCGCCTTCGATCGCACCGATCGACTATCTGGTGGTAGCCGTTGGTGCGACCGCAATGGGGATCCAGGCGGTTGCGTTACGACGCGTTGGACAGGTCGCGGTCTCCACCACCTATGGCACCGGCGCGGTCGTTCGGCTCGGCGAGAAATTGGCTCTGGCGATCAGGCGGACCGATCGACCGGGTGGGCATAAACGACGCGTCACGATCGCGGTGCTCGCCGCCGTGCTCGTGAGCTACGTCGCCGGCGCACTGCTCGGGACCTCGGTCGGCTCTTCGCCGACGCTCCTCCTCATTCCGGCGACCATGCCGCTGATCGCAGCCGTCAGGAACTGAGCGTACGGATGTCGGCCGTATCGGCGTTGTCATCATCATCCGACCGGAGCCTTCCGGACCGGCCCGAATGGCGATAATTCCGCAACCGGTTCGTGTAAACGCGGGTCTATTTCTCGGTCGACCTGGGTATCGAGATCACCGAGTGAACGAGCAAACCCGCCAACTTCCGTCCAGCGGGTACAGGCCGTAGCTCGACGAACCATCGGAGCGATGAAGCATGACAAACGGTGGCGACGATCGCATCCCTCAGATCTTGAGCGACCAGGAACTCGACCGCATCGACCGGTACTGGCGGGCGGCTAACTACCTTGCGGTCGGTCAGATCTATCTGCTGGCGAATCCGTTGCTCGATCAACCGTTGCGCGATGAGCATGTCAAGCCTCGACTGCTCGGGCATTGGGGAACGACGCCGGGTCTGAACTTCCTGTACGCCCATCTCAACCGGGTCATCGCGGCGCGAGACCTCGACATGATCTTCATCACCGGTCCCGGCCACGGGGGGCCGGCACTGGTGGCCAATACATGGCTTGAGGGCAGTTGGTCCGAGACCTATCCGGCGGTCGGCCGCGACCGCGACGGGATGCGGCAGTTGTTCCGCCAGTTCTCGTTTCCCGGCGGCATTCCGAGCCATGTGTCGGCCGACGTCCCCGGCTCAATACACGAAGGCGGTGAACTGGGCTACTCGCTGAGCCATGCGTTCGGTGCCGCGTTCGACAATCCCGAATTGATCGTCGCTTGTGTGATCGGTGATGGCGAGGCAGAAACCGGGCCGCTGGCCGCCTCGTGGCACTCGAACAAGTTCCTCGATCCGGTCGGCGATGGTGCAGTGCTCCCGATCCTGCATCTCAACGGCTACAAGATCTCCAACCCGGCCGTTCTTGACCGTCTGGACGACGGCGAACTGACCGAGTTGCTGCGCGGCTACGGCTGGAATCCGTACGTGGTCGACGGCGATGACCCAGCCACCGTTCACCAACTGCTTGCCGCCACGCTCGACGCAGCGCTTGACGACATCACCTACATCCAGCATCACGCACGATCCGACGGTGGAGGGAAGCGGCCGCGCTGGCCGATGATCGTGTTCCGCACCCCGAAGGGTTGGACTGGGCCAAAAGTCGTTGGCGGGCTGCCGGTAGAAGGCACCTGGCGCGCTCATCAGGTACCGATTTCGGCCGTCCGCGGTCACCCAGATCGCTTGGAGATGCTCGAGAGTTGGATGCGTAGCTATCGACCCGAAGAACTCTTCGACGATGCGGGCCAACCATGCGACGATCTCCTCTCGTGGTTGCCGCAGGGCGACCGGCGGATGGGGTCGAACCCGCATGCCAACGGTGGCGTTCTGCTGGAGTCGCTGAACCTCCCCGACATCCGCAAGTTCGGCGTGTCGATCGAACGGGAAGGCTCACCGCCGTCAGAACCGACCCGGGTGCTCGGCGCATGGTTGGGCGAGTCGATCAGCGCCACCGAGACGCAGCGCAACTTTCGACTCTTCGGGCCGGACGAAACCGCGTCGAATCGGCTCGAAGCGGTCTACAAGGCGACCGACAAGGTCTGGCTGGGAGAACGACGCGACACCGATGAACACCTGGCCCCGAGCGGTCGGGTGATGGAAATCCTCTCGGAACACACGTGCCAGGGCTGGCTTGAGGGGTACCTGCTGACCGGGCGTCACGGACTGTTCTCGTGCTACGAGGCATTCATTCATCTGGTCGACTCGATGTTCAACCAGCACGCCAAGTGGCTCAAGGTCACCAACGGGCTCGACTGGCGACGCGACATCGCATCACTGAACTACCTACTCACCTCGCATGTTTGGCGTCAGGATCACAACGGATTCAGTCACCAAGATCCTGGGTTCATCGACCACGTGATCAACAAGAAGGCCGACGTCATCCGCGTCTATCTGCCACCCGATACGAACTGTCTGCTGTCGGTGGCCGACCATTGTCTACGGTCGCGGAACTATGTGAACGTCATCGTGACGGGGAAGCAACCTGCACCGACATGGCTTGGAATCGACGACGCGATGCTCCACTGCGCCCGTGGTATCGGAATCTGGGAATGGGCGAGCAACGACGGCGGCGACCCCGATGTTGTCCTCGGTTGCGCCGGCGACGTTCCTACGCTTGAGGTGTTGGCGGCCACCGCGATTCTGCGCGACCGACTTCCAGACCTGCGAGTTCGGGTGATCAATGTGGTCGATCTGATGCGCCTCCAGGACGAAAACGAGCATCCTCACGGCCTCGCCGACCACGCCTACGATGCCCTGTTCACCAGCGACACGCCGGTGATCTTCGCCTATCACGGCTACCCGACCTTGATCCACCGCCTCACCTACCGTCGGTCAAATCACGCCCACATCCATGTACGCGGCTACAAGGAGGAAGGGACTACGACCACCCCGTTCGACATGCTGGTACTCAACGACATGGACCGATTCCACCTGGTGATCGATGTGATCGACCGAGTTCCCGGACTCGCACGTCGAGCAGCGCGGCTTCGCCAGGAAATGCTCGACAAGCGCACCACACACGCTGCGTGGATTCGCGAGCACGGCGAAGACCTCCCCGAAATCCGCGACTGGATCTGGCCCAGCTTCGATCATCGCGCCTCGATGCCGGCCAACGAAAGTGGGCAGGTGTAACGATGGCCAAAACCCCTCAACCCAATCTTCGAAGCCTCGCGGTCGCGTTCGGCAGCGAGGCCCGCCGCGCAGATCGGCTGGGTCCTGTACGCCGGTCTGGCGGTCCCCTTCCTTGGTTTCGCGATCGCGTGCTGTTGATCGCGGACGGCGCACCGTTAGAACTGTCAGGACGAGGAGGTGACCCTTGAAAAAGGTCTCATTTACGCAGCGGCTACTGAACATTATTGGTCGGGGGCCGGTGATGGCCGACGACGGCACCGCACTTGTGGAGTTGGTTGTCGTCCCTCTCGCCTCAGGCCCGCTACTGGCCGATTCCCTTCGGCGCAACGGGTTCCACGTGGTTGGCGGAGAAACCTTCAACGTAGTGACGGGCGTGTTGAGCGACTACCGAATCATGGTTCCGAGGTCAGAACTTTCGGCGGCGCAGTCATACTCAGAAACCTTGCTTGAGCGATAGGACACGTACGGGGATATCAGATCTGCATCAGGACGCGGAGTCCCCCAGCAGCCAGCCTCCGCGCAACCCGCGATCGTTCAAGCTCCGAGCTGATCAATCGCGTTGAAGGAAGTTCGCGCGTGAGCCAGGAGTTCGCCGTCGGTCGGATGATCGAGCGTCTCGACACCGACGACCCGTTTCGCCAACTCGGCGTGACGCGTGCCGATGTACGTCACAAACGCCGTCTTAGCATTGCCAGGCCCGGCGATCAACACCTCGCGAATACCCGCAAGCTCCTCGGCGATCGCATCAAAGAAGTGATGATCATCGGCCGCTTTCCCTGACCCGATCTCTCGAGACTTGCGGTGGATCCGACGTTCCGGACTCTGGCTGTGTATCTCGAGTATCTGGCTCGTGCCCAGCGAAAAACTTGCGATCCGGGCCTCTCGGTGGTCGAGCCACACGATGGCATGCACTTGCGACACTTTGTTCTCCCTCGTTGCTGCGTCATCGTGTTGGATGATGCGTCCATCGTGCGTCTGCTCAGCTCGCCGCCGCCATGGCCATTGGTCCCTTCTTCACGCGACATTCACGGGTCCATTCCTCGCAGATCTGCCGGAACCTTCGAGCCGCGCGGCCATGGTCATACCCAGAGCGGGCGGAGTTCCATCGGCAGGACGACGGTGATGTCGTCACATTCCTCGGGCACCAGCGTGCGCAACTCGTGGACGATCGTATGCACCGCCTGTTTCGCCTGGGCCGGCGCGAGCCCGCTGCGAATGCGAACCTGGTTGATGAGTTCAGCGGCATCACCGACCCGGTTCGACCGACCATGACGTTCCGAATGCATCAGCGCCTGGACGTCCTTCGAGAGATGAGCCTTCAGGTGGGCTCGTTCACCCGCAGGAATCACGTTGCTCCACAGACGCAGGGTCTCGGCAAGCGCCAAATCGGCAGGCCGTCCGCTGATACCGACGCCGGTCAACGCGTCGTGGAAATGTCGGGCCATTCGCGACGGGTCATCATCGTGAAGGTCCGACGAGGGGCGCGAATCTCCTGCAAGCAAACCGACTCGCAGATAGGAACCAACGCTGCCGACGCCAACGGTCGCACGAACCGCAGCCTCTACCCGATCCCGGCTCGCCTCGGAATCAACCTCCCCATGGAGCAACACCCGGTCGCCTTCGGCCATCACGTGCAACCGCGGCAGGTCAAGCTCCTTCTGGAGCGGTCCGAGGGTCGAGCGGACCCGATCGGCAAGCACCACCTCATCGACATCGATCGCCCGCCTCTCGTGGAGCAACGCGCCACGCCGACGACCGACAAAGCCGACGAACCGGGCCCGTGCTCGACGGAATCCACTCGGCTCTCCTCGTACGACCATTCGAATGACCGTTGCGACGGCAATGCACGGGCCGACTGCCAAGAGCACTCGGCGGGTCTGATGGGTGGGTGATCGTCGAGTCATGGCGTTGCCTCACTGTTGATGAACCAGGGCGACCCACGGCCGTCCCTCCTCATCGCTCTGGATGGATGAGTCCATCGTGCGCCCTGTCGTCTCGACGACACCACGGCCATTGGTCCCTACTTGTCCTCGATGTGCCGTAGTAGCTACTTGGCCGGCAGTACGGCGTAGCCGCACCGTACGAACGGGGCACGTGTGACGGATGGGTGATCTATCCGTTGAGCATCAGCCAGGTCATGGCCTCGTCGAATTCGATGAGCAGGTGAGGCCCGGACTGGACACCCAAGTCGTGCAGGGTGCATTGGCTCTGGTCGGCCCACCACGCGGGGCAGGATTCGACGGCAGCCTGATGGGTGATGATCGGATCGTTGGCGGAATGCCAGATGTGCATCGGTGCCCCTCCGACGTTGTCGACATCGAGCACGGCCGAGGCCACGAGATGGATCGAGGTGATCCCGTTCACACTCGCTGCGGCGTCGGCCACGGCCGATCCACCGGCGGAGTACCCGACGATATGGGTCACACATCCGCGCGTCGATGCGGCGGTCAGCTGTGGTGTCAGGTCGGTGACAGCACCCTCGTGGGCCTGTTTCATCGCGTCGGGAATCGGTTGCTCGATCGACGTTCGGGGGTACCAATTCCCCCACACGACACCCTCGTACTCGCTCGCCACCCGGTAGTTGGTGTTGACCACGCGCCAGCCGGCCAGGGCGAACTGGGCGGCGCGTTCCGTCAGATCCGACGAGAATCCACCGGTGTAGCTACCCCCATGGGCCAGGAACACCAACCGACACTGCACGGGGATCGGTGTACCCGTGAACAGTCCGCTGATATCGGCGAGCAGGTGTTCCCCACCGGATGAGTACAGCTGGGCGCCCTCAGTGGACAAGCCGACGATCGCCGCATTGGCGACCGGGCGACCCGGCAACGAGACGTTGAGGGTAGCGGCGGCCGGCAACTCGGTGAACGCCGGGCGAGCCGTCACGAAGCCCGCCACCGTCGAGTCGACCGACGTGATGTTGGCCCAGGCTGCGGTCGCCCCGGTCAGAGCCAAGCGGGCCATACTCCGGGGCTGCACGGGTGGCGAGCCTCGACGGCGAGTGTCGAGAGCCCGCCACGGTGTCAGCGGAATGAACAGCCCGGCATCGCCGACGACGGCTGATCGACCGGTGAAATAGCCGACGACGTCGACCAGCACGTCGCCCCCCGCCGACGAGAAGATCGACATCGACAATGCCCCGTCGACGGTCGCGGCGGCAACGACAACCAGCATCGTCCGGGTCTGGTGCGCCGAGTCGAGGCTGCCGTTGCTCGTCGCAGGCCGCACGCCAGCGGCCCACACCGTGAAGTAGCCGGCGGCCGGCGCATCTACATAGGTGAAGTTGGCGATGACCGCCGATGCGCCGATCGGCACGAGCGCCGGATCGACCCGCACGGTTCGTTGCTCTCCACTGGCGAACGCCCCCAGATGGGTGCCGGTTGGCCGGCGCGTGTCGAGTACCCGGGTGGTGCTCGTCGCCACATACCGTCCGGCCCGGGCCGGACTGGTCGCGGGAACGAACGCTCCGACGATATCGACGACGATGACGACCGCGCCGACCGACGAGTACACGTCGATCGCCCCCTCGGCCCCGACTCCTACAACGGCCGTGGTCGAGATCGTCGCCCCGCGATCGAAGCTCAGATTCGACATCGTCGGCCGCCGCGCGCCACCGGAGAACGCGGTCAGATAGCCGTCCGCCGGGGCATCAACCGTCGTGAGGGTGACGACGACGGCCGCCGCGCCACGCGGTACGCCGCGTTGACCGGCGACGGCGATACGCACCGTCGCCGAGTCAGGGCGGGTGAAGCCAACGGACGTTCTGGTGTCGATGAGCCGGGCGGGCGGAATCGGCACGAAGACGGTGGTCCGCACCGTCGGCGTCGGCTCTGCTGCCGCCGACCAGGCCGACGTCATCGACGACGGTACGGTCCCGCGTTCCGCGCCGACTCCGCCTGTCCGAACCGCCCCGCTCGACAGGACGACGGTCGCAACCGACAGCACCGCAGCAACGCGGACCCGGCTCACGCCATCCCGCCGATCATGCCACGCCGCAAACCAACAGAAACTCCGGTGGGTAAGCGCTCTCGATCAGCACGTGATCGGGGGGAGTTCGTAGCGCTCGATGCGGTATCCGTCGGAGGGCCGGGAATCGCACGAAACGTTAGCGGTCGAGCGCTTTGACCACCGTCGTGACTGCGGCGACTCTCGCGACGTTCGTCGGGTCGTTCGCGTAGTCATTCAGGAAGCTGACGAATCGGGCAGCGTCGATCGTCGCCAAAGATCAGGGTATGCGGACGATTTGTCATGTCAGATCCCTTCCGTCATTCGGACACGAGCCCGAGTGACGACTTTCTTGGCTTCGTCGGCCCACAGAACCAGACTCGCGAGCCCGATGCAGACAGCCCAGCTGTTTGCCGAGAGCGGGCTGGTATCGAACGCCTCGTTCAAGAACGGGAGGTGGACCACGGCCACTTGCAGTGTCACCGAGAGAGCGATTGCGGACCAGAGCAGACCATTGGTGAGGATGTGTCGTAGGGCGCTGATCCGGTCTGATCGTGCGTTGAAGGCGTTGAACAGCTGGGCGAAAACCAGCGTCGTGAACGCCATCGTTCGAGCGTGAGTGATGTCGCCGGAGCCGCCGAGCATCCCGCCGTCCAACCCGAGGTCGAGCGCGGCCAGCGTGGCCGCAGCCATGACGATTCCGACCCAGGCGATGCCAATCCACATTTGACGGTCGATCACCCGGTCAGTCATCTTGCGGGGCGCTCGTCGCATGACGTCGTCGGGCGGCGGGTCGACTCCCATGGCGAGCGCAGGGGCCGTGTCGGTGAGCAGGTTGATCCAGAGGATTTGGGTGGCGAGTAGCGGTACCGCAACGGCCTCTCCGGTCGCTTTCAACCCGAGCGCGCCGGCGAAGATCACTCCGAAGAACATCGTGAACACTTCGCCGATGTTGGACGACAACAGGAACCGGAGAAATTTGCGGATGTTGGCGAAGATCCCTCGGCCCTGGCCCACGGCGGCGATGATCGTGGCGAAGTTGTCGTCGACCAGGATCATGTCTGCGGCTTCTTTGGTGACATCGGTACCGGTGATTCCCATCGCAACGCCGATGTCGGCAGCCTTCAACGCCGGTGCATCGTTGACGCCGTCACCGGTCATCGCCACGATGTTCCCGTCTGCCTGCAGTGCGGCGACGATGCGCAGCTTGTGTTCGGGAGCTACCCGGGCGTACACCGACACGGTGCGAACCTCGGTCTGCAGCGCTTGGTCATCGAGCCCCTCGATCTCCGCCCCGCTCAACACCTTGGCACCTGGCTCGACAATTCCGAGATCTCCGGCGATACGAGCTGCGGTCCGCGGATGATCGCCGGTGATCATCAGCACGCGGATCCCAGCGAGGTGCGCCTCTTCGATCGCCGCACGGGCTTCGGGGCGGGGCGGGTCGATGATCCCGACCATGCCGAGATACACCAGATTGCGCTCGATCGATTCATGCTCCGGCGGTGGTTCAGTGTCGGGGAGCGGAAGAAACGCAACGGCCATCGTCCGAAGGGCAAGGTCGGCGAGCCGATCGACGGTCGCGAGACTTCGGCCCGTCGCTCAGGTGACAGGGGACGTGTCTCACCAAGTACCCGCTCGTGGGTGCAGCGAGTCAGCAAGACGTCGGGAGCGCCCTTGGTGACAACCGAGATGCGGCCCTCGCGCTCGACATCGGCTTCCATCGTGGTCATCAGCTTGCGTTCCGACGTGAACGGGATCTCGCCGACTCGGTCGAACCGAGCCTGACGCGCCTCGGTGAACCCGATCTTGGTCTCTGCGACGAGGAACGCCGCCTCGGTCGGGTCGCCTTGAATCGTCCAGACTCCATCGTCGTCGCGGAGCTTCGCGTTGTTCGCCAAACTCCCCCCGCCGATCACGAATCTCACCTCGTCGAGGAGTCCCTCGTCCTGTACGGGTTGACCCTCGACGTGCAGCTCACCGACCGGCTGGTAGCCGGTGCCGGTGAGGTCGAACTCGCCTGAGGGGGTGACGATCTTCTCGATCGTCATCTCGTTCTTCGTCAGTGTTCCCGTCTTGTCGGTGCAGACGACCGATGCAGATCCGAGTGTCTCTACCGAGGACAACTTCTTGACGATTGCCTGGCGTCGAGCCATGTTCTGGACGCCACGGGCGAGCACAACCGACAACACCGCAGGCAACCCCTCCGGCACTGCTGCGGCGGCCAATGACACACCGATCAACAACACATCGATCACATCGGTCGGCGCTGTCGATGTCGGCGCTCAACATCGTTGCTCCAATGACGACGACGGCAATGAAGACGATGGCGATGCCGAGCATCCGGCCGATGCGATCGACCTCACGCTGCAGCGGCGTGCGTCTGCGCTTCGACTCCGCCCAGCAGCCGAGCAATGTTGCCCATCTCGGTGTCCATGCCGGTTGTGGTCACCACGGCCCGACCCCGGCCGCGAGTGACCGCAGTGCCGTTGAACACCATATTGACCCGATCCGCCAGGCCCGTCGGCTCGGTGAGAGTGGCCACCTCCTTGAGGACGGACTCGCTTTCGCCGGTGAGCGACGCTTCGGCGATGGTGAGCGAGGACACTTCGACCAGCCGGGCGTCCGCGCCGACCGAGTCACCTTCGGCGAGGAGGAGCACGTCACCCGGCACGATCGTGCTCGACTCCACACGATCTTCGCGTCCGTCACGGACCACGCTGGCGGTTGGCGCGGCCATGCGCTGCAACGCGGCGACGGCGCTCTCGGCGCGAGACTCCTGCACGAACCCGAGCACCGCGTTGACCACGATGATCGAGACGATCACGATCACCTCGAACGGCACACCGTGTCGACCCTCCAGCAGCCACGCGATGAACGACACCACGACCGCCCCGAGCAGGAGATAGATGAGCGGGTCGTTGAACTGGGCGAGAAACTTGCGCCACGCTGGTACAGCCTTCGTTACGTCCAGAACGTTGGGGCCGTGCGCGTCGAGAACGTGTCGCGGCTTGCGCTGAAGTCAGACCAACCGAGACATCGGTGGCGAGCTCCGTCGCCACATCGTTCGCGTCCCGGCGCCACGGTTCGGTCGCCAGTCGCCCTGGCGCCTCGACCGACGTCAACTCCTCCCCACGATTGACTGTCATTGTCGGGACTCGACTCTCGGGTACACACCCGAAGGCGTCAGGATCGTCCCGGCCATGCCGGCGAGAATTGCCTGCGTGTCGCGGAGGCGGCCGATGGCGGCCATGCCTCCGGTGACCTCGACGAAGCGGCAGGCGGCTTCGACCTTGGGACCCATCGAACCGGCGGGAAAGTCGGTGCTCGCGGATGCGCCGCCGGCGTGGTGAGACCGATCGCCTGCTGTTGCGGTGTCCCGAAGTCCCGAAACACGTTGGCGACGTCCGTCAGGATCAGGAGCGCGTCGGCGTCGAGCGCCTCGGCAAGCACGCAGCGCGTGAAGTCCTTGTCGACGACCGCTTCGATCCCTTCGAGGCGGCCCGAGCTCGTTGCGTATCGACCGGCACCCCACCGCCGCCGGCACAAATGACGACCGCGCCCGCCTCGACCAGCAGCTCGAATCAGGCGAGTTTCGACCACCCGCCGCGGCTGCGGCGACGCCACGACTCGACGCCAGTGTCGCCCGTCGGGCTTCACGCGTCCAGCCGCGTTCGCCGCCAAGGCTCTTGGCGCGCGGCTTCGTCGTAGACCTCACCGATGAATTTGGTGGGATCGGCGAACGCCGGGTCGGTGGCCGACACCAGGGTCTGGTTGATGATCGCCGCAACCTGGCGGCCCGGGAGTTCGTTCTGCAGCGCCTGCAGCAGCCAATAGCCGATCATCCCCTGGGTCTGGGCGCCGAGCACGTCGAACGGATATGGCCGGGTCAGGTTCGGATCCGACGCACTTTCGATCGCGAGCACGCCGACCTGCGGGCCGTTGCCGTGGGTGATGACCAGTTCATGCTCCAGGCCGCAAGCGGAGCGAGGGCCGTGACGGCCACGGCGACGTTGGCCTCCTGAATATCGTTGTCAGGCGTTTCGCCCCGCTTGAGTAGGGCGTTTCCGCCAAGAGCGACGACGACGCGCATCACGAGCCGCGCGTTCATCGAGCCGAGGGTGGCGACCATGATCGCCTTGATCGTGTGGAGCCGGTTCTCGGCCTGGTCGAACACGATGGAATGCGGAGACTCGAACACGTCGTCGGTCACCTCGAGGCCATCCATCCCGGTCTTCTGGAAGATCTCCTCGCCGACGGTGGTGTGGCGGTCGTGGAAGGCGGGCAGGCAGTGCATGAACTTGACCGCTTTGTTGCCGGACGCGGCGATCAGGTCGGCGTTGACCTGATAGCCGCGCAGCAACTGGACACGCTCGTTCCAGATCTCGGCCGACTCGCCCATCGACACCCAGACATCGGTGTAGATGAAGTCGACCCCACGAACGCCATCGGCCGGGGAGTCCGTGTGGGTGATCCGGGCGCCCGGTTCGGGTCGCGATGTCGAGCGCGGCCGCGATCACCTCGGCGACGTTCCACAGCTGCGATCGGGGCGACGATCCGCACGTCCATGCCCGGTCATCGCCCCGGCGATCAGCAACGAGTTGCCGACGTTGTTTCGAGCATCGCCGCAGTAGGCGAAGGCGATCTCGCCGGGCGGTTTCGGGCAGTGCTCGATCATTGTCAGCATGTCGCACAGACTTTGGGTGGGGTGCCACTCATCGGTCAGTCCGTTCCACACCGGCACCCCGGCAAACTCGCCGAGCGTCTCGACGAGGTGCTGCGCCGAGCCTCGGTACTCGATGGCGTCGTACATCCGCCCGAGCACTCGGGCCGTGTCCTTCATCGACTCCTTCTTGCCGACGTGCGACCCGCCCGGGTCAAGGTAGGTGACCGAGGCTCCCTGGTCGGACGCGGCGACCTCGAATGCGCAGCGGGTACGGGTCGAGGCCTTCTCGAAGATCAAGGCGATCTCTTTGCCGCCCAGTCGAGGCACCTCGTGCCCGGCGTACTTGGCGGCTTTCAGGTCCTTGGAGAGCTGCAGCAGGTACTGCCACTCCTGCGGGGTGAAGTCGAGTTCCTTGAGGAAGTTTCGGTTGCGCAGGTTGAACGACATCGCTCAGATCCCGTCTCGTTCGATCGGGCAGGTCATGCACCGAGGTCCGCCGCGACCGCGCCCGAGTTCGTTGCCGGCAATGGTGATGACCTCGATGCCGTTCTTGCGCAAGTGGGTATTGGTGGTGACGTTGCGTTCGTAGGCAACGACGACTCCTGGCCGCACTGCGAGCACGTTGCAGCCGTCGTCCCATTGCTCACGCTCGGCCGCCCGAACGTCTTGCGTGGCGGTCAACACGTTGATGCCGTCAAGTCCGAGCGCCGCGGCGATGACCTGGTGCATCTCGTCGGGGGCATGAGCCGTAATCTTCAGCTCCTTGTCGTGATCGCCCGGTTCAATCGTGTACGACGGCAACATGCCCAGCCCGGCGTACTTGGTAAACGTGTCGGGGCCGACCATCGACATGACGGTGTCGAGATGCATCACGCTGCGCGCCTCGGGCATCTGCACGGCCACGATCTTGGTCACTTCACCGCCGGCGAACAGTCGAGCAGCCAACCGCTCGACCCCTTGAGGCGAGGTGCGTTCGCTCATCCCGATCAGCACGGCGCCTGCGGCCGATCACATGAATGTCGCCACCCTCGGTCGTCGCCACGCCGTTGGCGGTCCCCGGCGACCACACTTCGAAGTCGGCATCGGCGAACAACGGATGGAACTTGTAGATCGCCTCGTAGTGCACGGTCTCGCGCATTCGTGCCTTCTTGCGCATCGAGTTGATCGACACCCCGCCATAGATCCACGCCGAGGTGTCGCGGGTGAACATCGTGTTCGGCAACGGCGGCAACAACAGCGCGTCGATGTCCATCGCCGCGAACGGAATCGACTTCGGCTCGGCGATCCGTTCCAACACCTCGCGCTTGGACATCCCACCGATCAGGTACATCGTCAGGTCGTCGACGGTCATCGAGTCGAACAGGTTGCGCAGGTCGTCGACGGCCATCGGCCCGAACACCCGCTCGTCGAACACCTGTCGAGGATGTGCCGCTTGGCTTCGGGATTGCCACCGTCTCGCGCAGCAGCTCATCGAACAAATGAACCAGAACGCCGGCGTCGCGCAGCGCATCGGCGAACGCGTCGTGTTCCTGGCGGGCCTTCTTCACCCACAAGATGTCGTCGAACAGCAACGCTTCCCGGTTGCTCGGGGTGAGCCGCTTCAGCTCCAGCTCCGGTCGATGCACAATCGCCTGGCGAAGTTGACCAACCTCGGAATCGACGTGGAAACTCATGGGGCGGACCTCTCGATACGGGCGGACGGACGGGCCGAGAAATGCCCTGCCCGCAGCGTCGCTTGCGGCCCGACTGCGGGCCACCGCCGACCGACACTCCTGATCGGGACCTATGGCACTGTTCAGTGGCTGCCATCTGGCAGATCGTCAGACCGGTCATGCCTGTCGATCAGCTCCAGCACCGCCTACTGATGCGCTACATGACGGTCTCGGTCGGTGCTGCGGTGGCGACGATCGCCTTGAAGTCGGCGGCTGCATGGCTCACCGGTTCGGTCGGGTTCTTGTCAGACGCGGTGGAGTCGGTGGTCAACCTGATCGCCGCGGTCGTCGGCCTCATGGCCTTGCGGGCGGCCGCCCGACCACCTGACGACGTCCATCACTTCGGACATGGCAACGCCGAGTATCTGTCGGCCGCGATCGAGGGCGCGATGATCCTGGTGGCCGCGCTGGTCATCATTGCGACGTCGATCCGCCGCCTGATCTACCCGAGTCCGATCGAGGGACTCGGCGTCGGTCTCGCCCTCTCGACGGCGGCAGCCGCGATCAACTGCGTCGTCGGCCTCGTGTTGATTCGGGTCGGTCGTGAGCATCGGTCGATGACGCTCCAAGCCGACGGCAAGCACCTGATGACCGACGTGTGGACGACCGTCGGCGTGCTCGTCGGCATCGTATTGGTGGCGATCTTTCATTGGGAGATACTCGACCCGATCATCGGGCTCACGGTCGGGTTGAACATCGTGCGGGCCGGTTACGGACTGCTCCGCCGGTCGATGAGCGGGCTGCTCGACGCGGCACTTCCGCCCGACGAAGCAGCCAAAGTCGACGCCGTGATCCACCGGTACCGAAACGATCGACCGGTGGAGTTTCACGCTCTGCGGACGCAGGAATCCGGTCGCCAGCGCTTCGTCTACGTCGACGTGCAAGTTCCCGGGGAGTGGACCGTGAAACGAGCCCACGACCTGGTCGAGGAGTTCGAGACCGATATCGCCGCGGCCCTGCCTAACGTCGTCACCTTCACGCACCTGGAACCACGAGTGAACGTCGAGCCCGCCGATTGACACCTGAACCTCGGGACCAATGGCACTGTCAACGCTGCGATCGACCGGTGAGGGTGATCGCAGCAAGTCGACACTGAACACGAGGGATGTGCCGTGACCAACACTCAAGCAGACATCGAAGTGATCGATGAGGACGATCAAACCTTGCGACGCTGGAAGTTTCCGAGCGCATTCACCGTGCTGTTCGGCGTCACCATCGCCGTTTGGTTGCTGGCCTTCGTGGTGCCGAGCGGGCAGTATCAGACCGACGCCGACAGCGGCCGACCGATCCCCGGCAGCTACGAACGAGCCGATGCCGACCTGTCGTTCGTCGACCGCACGTACGACCTGTATATGGCCCCCGTCAATGGCCTGTACGGCGTCAAATCAACCGAGACCGGCAACATCGGACCGTACGAAACCGGTGATCTCTTCGGCGCCGCGGGGGTGTTCCTGTTCGTGCTCGCCATCGGCATCTTCATCACGATGACGATGAAATCAGGCGCGATCGACGCTGGGATCGCCCGCATCAACGCCCGCTTCGGCGGGCAAGGCGTCGCCCTGATCATCATCTTGATGATCCTGTTCTCGATCGGCGGGACCACCGAAGGGATGGCCGAAGAAACCCTCGGGTTCTACGCCCTCGTCGTGCCGCTGATGCTCAAACTCGGCTACGACCGCATGGTCGCCGCCAGCGTGATCCTCCTCGGCGCCGGCATCGGCACCCTCGGCTCGACCATCAACCCGTTCGCCACCGGCGTCGCCTCTGGCGCAGCCGACATCTCAATCGGTGACGGCATCGGACTCCGCCTGATCATGTACGTCGTACTGACCGCCATCACCATCTGGTACGTCGTGCGCTATGCCAACAAGGTCAAAGCCGACCCGGCAGCATCCCTCGTTGGATTCCGCCCCGGCGACATTGATCTCACCGCCGATATCGGCGCCACCCCGGAGCTCAGCGGCCGCCAGCGAGCGGTGATCTGGCTCATGGGGTCGACGTTTGCGTTCATGATCTTCGCCATCGTCCCGTGGGCTCAGGTGATCAACGGGCCCGACGCCGACTCATTCGGTTGGCAACTCGACTGGTACTTCCCCGAACTCGCCGCCCTGTTCATCGTCATGGCGATCATCATCGGGCTGGTCGCCGGCATGGGTGAAAAGGGAATGACCGACACCATCGTGCGCGGTGCCGGCGACTTTGTTTCGGTCGGCCTGATCATCGTGCTTGCCCGTGGCGTGACGGTGATCATGAACAACTCCAAGATCACCGACACCGTGCTCCACTCCCTCGAGAGCACCGTCAGCGGTACAGCCAAGGGAATCTTCGGGCCATTGCTGTTCTTGCTCAACATCCCCCTCGCCTTCCTCGTCCCATCGAGCTCCGGACACGCCGCGCTGGCCATCCCGGTACTGGCCCCGCTCGGCGACTTCGCCGGGGTCGGCCGCAGCGTCGTCGTCACGGCCTACCAGTCGGCCTCCGGATGGATGAACCTGTTCACCCCCACGTCAGCCGTCGTGATGGGCGGACTCGCCGTCGCCAAGGTCGACTACAACCGCTACCTCCGATTCATCGCCCCGCTGCTCGGCATCCTCCTCGTGCTCATCGCCGCCTTCGTTGCCATCGGGGCCGTCATGAGCTGACGGTGGTCGGCACGCGAGCGAGCAGCCGCTTCGTCGCCGCGCCAAGGGCAAGATCGCCGTCTACGTCGGTCAGCCCTCAGCGTTGGACGATGAAGGCAACGATTGAGCTCGCCCTCACCCGGTCGACCAGTGACCTTTGGCCCTGACGCCGAGGCGACGAAGTGGACACGATGGACTGCATGGCAATCATCAGCGATCTTCCATCCACGCGCCCCAGCGACGCAGCCGCTGCCACCTACCTCCCTGCTCCCGCGGTGGCGGCGAGGCCGCAACACGGCTCGAAGATCTACGGTGCCGAGGGGACCGAGGTGGGGGCGCTGGACGACGTGAACGTGTCGTTCGCCGCCGGCCAGTTCACGGCGCCACTCACGAAGTGCTCTATCCCGATTCGTTCGACATGATCGCCTTTGTCCAGGTCGCGGACGGCACGAGCATCTCGGAGGCCAAGAGCAACATCACCACCAGATTGGCGACGATCGCCCCGGCCGCCAAGGCCCAGGATCGCGTCGGCGCATCGCTGTTCCCGGCCCGTCGAGCGTCGCGACTCGACGTTCTCACCGCCACCGCCGCCCAATGACCCGGGAGATCGTGATCACCGTCGTCGGAGCACTCACGATCGCGGCGTTGGCATGGTTCTTCTTCCGACCCCGCGTCGCCGCGCTGGCGGTGGAGGAGGCCGGGGTCCAAGAGATGCGCGTGGTGGTGCGCGGCGGGTACACGCCAGCCGTCATCCGCGCCCGCACCGGTGTGCCGCTGCGCATCGTCTTCGATCGCCAGGAGGACGGCGAATGTTCGTCGCGGGTGGTGTTCTCGGACTTGGGGTTGACCCGTTTCCTCGCCCCGTTTGCCCAGACCCCCGTCGAGTTCACCCCAACAAAGCCGGGGACGTATTCGTTCGCGTGTGGGATGAACATGATCCACGGCACCCTGCAGGTCGAAGGCGAGCCGCCGGCAGTCGACGCCGCTGCCGCCGCGCCGAACACCACCGACCTCGGAAACGAGCTCACCGGCAGCGAAGGAGATCTCGAAGCAGCCTCCCGGCGAGCCGAGGTCATCGGGCTGACGAGGCGGCTGATCGTCGCGACGGCCTTGACCGTCCCAGTGGTCGTAGTTGTGATGGGCCGCGACATGTTCGGGTTCGGATGGATCCCGATGGCGTTGATGAATCACTGGTTGCAACTCGCCATGATCGCGCCGGTGATGGGATGGGTGGGTTGGCCGATCCACCGCACCGGCTGGTTGGCCCTGACCCATCGGGCCGCCGACATGAACAGCCTGATCACGCTGGGCACCATCGCGGCGTTCGGCTACAGCACGGTCGTCACGGTCGCTCCAGGTCTCCTCCCAGTGGATGTACGCGACGTGTACTTCGAAGCCGTCGGCGTGATCATCACCCTGATCCTGCTCGGTCGGCTTCTCGAAGCACGGGCCAAGGCCGGTACGGGGGAAGCCATTCGCCATCTGATCGGACTCCAGGCGCGTACCGCCCGAATCGAACGCGGGGGCACCGTCGTCGAGATTCCGATCGAGCAAGTGGTCGCCGGTGATGTCGTGCATGTGCGTCCCGGTGACAAGGTACCCGTCGACGGCGTCATTCTTGATGGACAATCCAGCCTGGATGAATCGATGGTGACCGGCGAGTCGATGCCGGTTCTCAAACAGGCAGGGGCACCGGTCATCGGCGCCACGCTGAACCAAACCGGTGCATTTCGGATGCGGGCGACCAAGGTCGGGCGCGACACGATGCTCGCTCAGATCGTCCGCTTGGTGCAGCAAGCTCAAACGTCCAAGGCACCTATTCAGCGGTTGGCCGATGCGACGGCCCGTTGGTTCGTGCCCGCGGTGTTGTTCGTGGCGATCGCCACGTTCGTCGCCTGGTTCGATGTCGGGCCCGCCCCGCGGTTGCAGTTTGCCCTCGTCGCCGCGGTCGCCGTACTGATCATCGCCTGCCCCTGCGCGCTGGGCATCGCCACCCCGCTGTCGATCATGGTCGCCACCGGCAAGGGGGCTGAGGCCGGTGTGCTCATTCGGTCAGCCGAGGCGTTGGAGACGGCCCACAAAGTCGACGTCGTGCTCCTCGATAAGACCGGCACGTTGACCAAGGGGCGCCCTGAACTCACCGACATCGTCACCGTCGGCGAGCTCGACGAATCGGCGTTGTTGACCCTGGTCGCCTCGGCCGAGGCGAACTCCGAACACCCCCTCGCTCAGGCCATCGTTTCGGCCGCAACCACGCGTGGGCTCGTCATTGGGGCCAACGACGACTTCGACTCGATCACCGGTAAGGGAGTCACCGCAACGGTCGACGGACGTCGAGTACTGATCGGCAATGAACGACTGCTGGCCGATGCCGGTATCGACTCGTCGCCGCTCACCCAAGGAGTTGCCCGACTGGCCGGCGAGGGCAAGACCCCCATGTTGGTCGCCGTTGACGCAGTACCGGTGGGCATCATTGCGCTGGCCGACACGTTGAAGGACGACGCCGTCGAGAGCGTCGCGGCGCTACGACGGCTGGGTTTGGAAGTTGTCATGCTCACGGGAGACAACAAGCGGACGGCCGAAGCGATTGCCCGAACGGCCGGAGTTGACCGAGTACTCGCCGAGGTTCTTCCCGGCGACAAGGTGGCCGAGGTCTCCCGCCTCCAGGCCGGCGGTCGCATCGTTGCGATGGTCGGTGACGGCATCAATGACGCACCGGCGCTCGCGCAGGCCAACGTCGGAATTGCGATCGGCACGGGGACCGATGTCGCCATCGAAGCCGCCGACGTCACCCTGATCTCAGGTCAGCTCGCGGGGCTCGTCACCGCAATCGCCCTGTCGAAGGCAACGATGCGCAACATCCGTCAGAACCTGGTGTTTGCCTTCGGTTTCAATGCCATTGGCATTCCGGTCGCGGCCGGAGTGCTCTACCCCTTCACCGGATGGCGGCTCAACCCGATGATCGCCGCCGCGGCGATGGCCGCCTCGAGCCTGTCGGTCGTCACGAACGCCAACCGCCTCCGCCGCTTCGGGGCCGGTCGCCGCGCCGTGTGAACGACGCTCGCTCGGACCCCGCGATCCCATTTGTCGCCCTCACGCCACCTCGGCGTGGATGACGGCGATCGGACGCCGGACAGGGCCGCCGGGCGGTCAACGGAAGGACTTCGGTCCCATCCGTCGACCGATCAACCTGCGTGGTTGACTAGGCGTACCGCTGGCCGGAGATGTCGGGACTTTGTCCTCTACGCCGGGCCGCTTCATCAGTACGACGCTGACGCGATGGAGACGAACACCTACATCGATGATCTGGCGGGGATGTCTGCCTCACCCTGGGCGAGGATGCGCGGAGGGCCGGCGAAGACCTGGGCGCTAGCCGGTCTTGTCCGACGTGTGAATCCCCGATTGATTGCCACCGTTTCGGAGGAAGGCTGGCACCGCGTCGTGCATCTGGCCGGGGAGCTGGATATTGCAACCCGAGATATCGCCCGCGATGCGTGTGTGGTCGGCGATGATCACCATGTCATCGTCGATCTATCAGCGTTGACGTTCATGGACAGCCGCGGCTACGGCGCGCTGGTCGCGGCGCGTGAGTCGCTCGAGGGACGGGGCGTGTCGATGTCGTTGCGCAACCTCAACGGTCAGCCGGCTCGGCTCGTCGGCCTCCTCGCCGTCGTCGACGCGCAGACCAATCGCAGCGTCGACTCCGGGTGACGTGCTGTTGCTGGTCGAAAGTGATGCCATCGCTGCCGATGCCCGGCTGGTCGAGGCGGCGATCACCGTTGGGCGAGACGCGATCAATACGCTGCCGCTCCGGCGCCTTCGAAGCGATTTCCCGGCTGGCCCGCCGCCCAGATCGAAAATGAAGAGCTCGGTCATCGCTGCCCGTTCCTCGAACTTGTCGTCGTAGGTTTGGATCTTCGCGACTTCGGGTAGCGCCGGGATTGTGGAATTGCCGGACGAGGATCTCTCCGAGAGACGCGGATCGGTGCCTACGCTGGTCGATATCGACTGGCGGGTAGGTCGTGCGATTGGACTGGCGGCAGTCAGCTTGGTCGTCTCCGCCCACCTGATCAGTGTTGCTCGCGATGCGCTGACATGGGTCTGCCTGGGTACGTTGATCGCCGTCGCCCTCGAATCCGTTCTGATCCGACTGGAGCGGATGGTGCGCTCCAGATGGGCGGCGGTGCTTGCCCTGTCAGGTCTTGCACTGGTGCTCGGCGCCCTCTTGTTGACGGTCGTATTTCCTGTCGCGTCACGAGAAGCCGGGAAGTTCGACACCGATGTCCCCCGCCTGGTCGAGCGTCTCGGTGACTTGCCGGTCATCGGGGGACGCCTTGTCGACGCCGATGTTCCGGAGCGGCTCGAGCGCCGGGTGCGAGAGCTTCCAGCCAATCTCGGCATCGACGACGCGCCGCTGCAGGGAATGTTCCGCTCGGTGCTCGACGGGGTCACGGCGCTGTTGGCCACGGTGTTGGTCGCCATTGCCGTCATGCTCGACGGGAACCGGCTGCGTCGTGGCATCCTGCGAGTCATTTCCGTCCGGCGTCGTCAGGACGTCGTGCGAGGATTCGACATCCTCTATCGAACCGTCGGTCGATACTTCGCCGGATCAATCCTTGTCGCGCTCAGTGCCGGCGTGGGTATCTTGATTGTCGGCCTGCTTGCCGGTGTTCCACTGGCGCCGGTGGCGGCGGTGTGGGTGACGATGACCAATCTGATTCCCCAGGTCGGCGGGTTTCTGGGTGGATCGTTATTCGTGGTGCTCGGCGCTACGCAGGGCCCAAGTACGTTGCTGATCTGTCTGGGCTGGTTTCTCGTCTATCAGCAGTTCGAGAACAACGTGCTGCAGCCGGTGATCGTTGGTGATGCTGTCGATCTTTCCCCGCCGACGACAATGATCGCCGCTCTGGTCGGGGCGTCCGCGTTCGGTGTGCCCGGAGCTTTGATCGCCGTTCCGCTCCTCGGAGCGGCCAAGGCGATTCTGATCGAGCTAGGGGTTGTGACCGTGGGGACGGCCAAGGAGAGAACCGAGGGTAAGCCACGAGGCCTCCGTCGCCTTCTGCGGGGAAAGCCCGACCATGCTCAGCAGTAGACGGCCCACCGCAGTCACCCCCCGGCTTCGCTTGCGAGGCCGATCGGTCGTTACATCCACGTTCTCGTTTGCCGCCGTGGTCGCCGCGGCATGGATGCTCAGCCAATCGACCAGGGTGTTGGGTTGGGCGGCCGCAGCGATGCTGGTGGCCGCGATTCTCTATCCATCGGTCGAGGGGCTGAGCCGATCGGTGAAGCGCGGTATCGCCATGCTGATCGTCTTTCTCGTCACGATGTTCACTGTTGTGGGGGTCATCTGGGTCGGCGTGGACGACCTGCGCACTGGCCTGAGTCGGCTCCGAACGACGGCACCAGACGCCGCGCAACGGATCGAGGACGGCTCGTCGTGGGTTGGTCAAGCCGCTCGCGACTTCGGTCTACGAGACCGCACCGTCGGGTTTCTCGACGATCTTCCGGCGCGGCTCGCAGGTGGTGGGGGCAGCGGAACCGAGGCGGTACGTAGCGCCGCGACGCGAGGCATTGCCGTCATGATCACTCTGGTGCTCAGTGTCTTCCTGGTCGCTCATGGCCCACGATTGGTCCGTGGCCTGCTCCGACAGATCGACGAGAGTCGCCGCGGGGAATTGAGCACAGTTTTGTTTCGCGCATATCAGGTGGCTTGGCGGTATCTGATCTTCATGCTCGCCAAGGCACTGGCGGTCGGGTTGGTCGGCTACGTGATCGGGTCGAGCCTGGATCTGCCCGCCACATCTATTCTGGCGGTCATCGTCGGGACGGCCAGTGTGATTCCCGCGGTGGGCGTTGCCACTGGCGGACTCTTGATCGTCCTGCTCGCATGGGGACTGCAAGGAGGGCCTACAGGGATCGTCGCGGCGATAGCGGTCATCTCGCTACAGGTACTCGACTGCGTGGCCATGGACCGGTTCGTTCAGCCACGGACATTGCGGATCGGTCCTGCAGCATCACTTTTCGCCATCCTCGTCGGAGTCAGTCTCTACGGCTTCGGGGGTGCGGCGGTCGGACTGGCCCTGGTGGTGATGATTTTGGCGACGCTGCGGGAGAATTTCCCGAGCGTTGCCGAGCTGCCGGCGGCGGCCCCCAGGGCTCCCCTGCCCTGATCGCGCGGCGACCACAAGGGGGAAACCACTGTCGGCGTGTGCACAACACGGGTGCGGGGGGTGAATCCGAGCTGCACCGCCCGGAGAGGGCAGCCGGTTACGGATTGGCGAATGACCGAACCTCGATCACCAGTTCAGCGGTCGCCGGGTCATCGGGCAGCACGAAGGTGAGTTGTTGGGTCTCGCCGCCGCCGAGAAAGTCGATCACCTGTGTCGCACTCGTCGTCCCCTGTGGCCCGATCATCTCGGCGGCGACCTCGACCGCCGACGCAGCCCGGTCACCGCGGTTGACGATCTCGATCGACACGAAAAATCGCTCGTCGACCTGCTCGACGATCCGGTTTGCCGAGACCGTCGGGCGAGCGGGGTTGTCGAAGCGGAATGAAAGCGCCACGAGCATCGTCACGACGGAGCTGAGGACGGCTGCCGAAACGCCCAGGGTCACCCACTCCACGGTCGCCCGCCGTGCTGACCGCTTCGCGTCGGCAGAAGCGGCGCTCATATTGCCAGCCGTCCAGCGGCGCCACCCACGGCGGCAGGAAAGCCGAGGACCACCACGCGGCCGATCGACACTCGCCAACTCGGGTCGAGGCGTTGAAAGAGAAACAGCAGCAACAGACAGGCGGCCA
Source organism: uncultured Actinomycetes bacterium (assembly GCA_963847945.1). Classification (GTDB taxonomy): domain Bacteria; phylum Actinomycetota; class Acidimicrobiia; order Acidimicrobiales; family Ilumatobacteraceae; genus JANMJD01. The sequence goes on along the minus strand of CAWKBX010000009.1, from coordinate 1,463,019 downwards.
GGGCAACGACATACGACGCCATTGTCTCAATCGCTGGATGCTGCAACAGACCGGTCTGAGCGTGCCGCCGGGTCTGACCTTTCAAGCCAGCCGCAAATACGATCGCGTAAGTTGCCAGCAGCGACATTCCCGCTATCGCTACGAGCCAAACGGGTGAACGGGCAGCTGAGAGCATTGGCACCTCGTCGGTCGGAGCAATGGCCAAGGCCACGAACACCGCGCCGACCAGGCTGGCTCCGAGATCGCTGATCGTGGGATCGATGCCCGCGTCCAGCGGCTCGTCCGGCGTCGCAGCATCACCGTCTCGATCATCGGACTCGCCGTCACTCGGCGCACCGTCGTCGCTCAGCAAGTTATTCGCCAGCCCGATGCCCAACGACAACGGGAGGACCTGGTTGGCGATCTTGCCCAACACGACATTCAACGGGGTCGAGAGGTCGATCTCGCCGAGCACCGTCAGCACTGCGGCGACTAGGACGATCGCCAGCGCAACCCCCTCGACCGCGTCCAACGCCGCGTCGACCAAGTTGCGGTCACGCGAGGAGCGGAATCCGCCGGTGCGATTGAGTAAGACCTGCAACACGAAGCTGACGGCAAGCAGGCCAAGCGCCTGAACGGGAGTTGTGTGCTGCCCGATCCAGAAGACCTCCATCGTGTAGAGCAGCGGCACCCCGAACAGCAGTCCTCCGCTCGCCGCCCGGACTAGATCGTCGACCTCGCTGGACCACGTCGGTTGGGGCCTGCACTGCACCGTGGCGGTCCCCATACAGCTAACCGTAACCGCTGCAGAGATGACACCGTCACCTCCTGACGGGCGGAGATGTTTGAGGGCGTCGTCGACCGGGTACGGCGCGACAGCTCGCCTATTCGACTACCGGCACGGAGACCTCGTGAAGCTTGGAACGATTGTCAAAGCCCTCGCCAGAGGTGTCGTGCAGCGGACACGGCAGCGATGACCAACGGAGCGTCCCGGTGCCGTTCGGTTCGTTGATCCAGTTTCTGGAGAGTTCGAAGTCAGCCTTCGACCGTTGGCAACAGCGCCACCGGGTTACTGCAATACCCGTCGCAATGATCAAGAAGTTCACCGATGATCGCGCCGGTCGGCTCGCCGCCCTGATCGCGTACTACGGGTTCCTGTCGATCTTTCCGGCCATGCTGGCGTTCGTGACCATCCTGGGCTTCATCCTTGAGGGGAGGCCGGAGCTGCGCGCCGATCTAGCCGACTCCGCTCTGGCTCAAATCCCCATTGTCGGGGCCCGGCTCGATGCCTCGGTCAGCGAACCGTTGAACGGGAGCACCTGGGCCCTGGTGATTGGCTTGACGGTGGCGATCTGGGCGGGCTTGGGCGCAATGCAGGCGGGCCAGGACGCGATGAACGAGGTGTGGGATGTCCCCCGGCGTGACTACCCGAACTTCTTCTTGAAGCGGGCCAGGTCGTTGGCGTTGCTGATCTTCTTCGCTCTGCTGGTGGTTTCGTCGACGTTGCTGTCGCAGATCGGTCAGTTCGTAGCGTCGGGCGTGCTTCGCAATGTCGTCGTGCTTCCCCTGGTGATCACATTCAACATTGCGGCGTTCGAAGTGGTGTTTCGAATATTGACGGTGGCCCGGCCGCCGTGGAGGCAGATACTTCCGGGTGCCTGCGTGGCCGGGGCCGCCTACACCGTGCTTCAACGGCTCGGCGGTGTCTACGTCAACCGTCTGCTTACCCGGGCCGAGCAGACATATGGCAGCTTTGCCTTGGTCATCGGCCTTGTTTCCTGGATCTTCCTCATGGCGCAAGTTTCTGTTCTGGCGACGGAATTGAACGTGGTCCTTGCCCGCAGGTTGTGGCCCAGGACCTTCTTCGGCCGGCCAACTTCATCAAGCGACCGTCGGAGTCTGGCGGCTCAGGCACACGAGCAGTCAATGGACGACTCGATGTCGGTCATCGTGCAGTTCGATTCAACCCCCGGCGAGTCCGAAGTCGACGAAGCCCGACCTCGTCGGTAGCTCAGTTGCTCGGCGTCGCCGGAACTTTCCACCAGTCACCAATAATGCGAGCGGCCTCCAATTTGTCGCCCGGCCTTGCCGAGCAACATAAGAACCGCTCCGACAACCAGCAGGACGATACCGAGCGTCCACAGGATGGGGATTGTGAGAAGGAACCCGAGAAGAAGCAGGACAAGCCCAAGCGTGATCATGGTGACGTCCTACCCACAGTCGACCTCGATCAAACATCTGTTCTCAGCGGGATGACGGTCGGGTTGAGGAGTGAAGCTCGGGGGGCGATTGGTGCCCGGCGTGTGTGGGGCACGCTGGCCCTGCGCTGGTTGGTTCGGCCGGGAGTTCCCCAACTGCCCACTGTCGCGGACGGCAAGTTTGAGTATTGGTCAAGTCGGGTATGCCTCGGTTGTCCATGCAGGTCGCTCAAGGACCTTGCCACCGCAGAAGGAACGATATGAGCAACGAATCGACGCAGCCATTCAACATCAACGAGAACACCGGACAGCCGTCGCACCGACCGGAGCACGACAAGGCCAGGGATGACATCGATGAGCGACTCGATGACGAAAACGCTGAACCCATCACGCCCGAGGACGTCGTCGCCGACACCGAGGACTGATCCGCGCTTCCTGACATCGGACCGAAACGATCTGCCTGCCCGACAGCGCGCTCACCAACGACGTTCGAGAATGTCAGCTCGTCGTCGCATCGCGCCGCGTCGGCGTTGGTTGCGGGTGAACCCTGTTTGGAACGGTGATGACCTGGGCATACAACGTTGCGGCGTCGGCCCCGACCTCCCATGGGCGACGGCATCATGACCCACGACAGCGTCAGTTGTCTCTGACTTGTTTGATGGCCGACGATTGCGGGTACGGACTGACTACCCCACCCCGTCGAGTGGCTGTCGCCCCAAGTGCGGCGGCAGCCACTCGCGTGGGATGGATGGCATCGAACAGCGCGTCGATTTCGGTACTACCGGGTCCTAGGTTCCCTCCCATAGCGGGAATCGCATGTCTGACCAGTATGTCAAATCCCCGTTGAAACCTCGGTTGCGGCATTCCAGTTGAAGAAAAGTTGAAAAGTTATCAACCGAAATCTGACTGGCACCGTATAAAGCGTATGAAGGCTGCACCACTCGCCATAGCGATGCTCACGCTCTTCACATTTGGTTGCGGAAGCAGCGATTCGGTCAGCATCGCCGCGGGAACGGTGGTGGCATCGGCCGCCGCCGATATCCCAACAACCAGTGATGTCTCAGCGACGGCACAGACAACGGTTTCGGCGAGGGATCCGAGCGCTACGCCCGTCGCAGCCACGATTGCTGTCGTCGATCCGGCGACTCCTGGTTCGGCGGCGGGTTCGGTTGTTGAGATTCTCGACTTCACGTTCGGTCCCCAAGACATCCAAGTCGCGCTCGGTGGACAGGTGACGTGGATCAATCAAGACAACCAGCAACACACCGCCACCGCAGCTGGCGGGTTCGATACCGACGCGATCAAGCCGGGTGATTCCGCCGTGGTTGTCTTCGATACTGCGGGTTCATTCTCATACATCTGCTCGTTTCATCCGTTTATGTCCGGCTCGATCGTCGTTGTTGAATGACAGTCGAGCTAACAAAAAAGAATATCACCCTCAAAAATAGATAAGGAGACACAATGCATCTCACCTCGCGACAGCTTCGAAGCCTCGCCAGTGACGTCGACGATCTTCACCACGAAGGCATGAAAACCTTTGAGGCGGAAGTAGCCGATGCTCACCTCGACGCCTACCGGGCGTCTCGGCGTAGCGTTCTCGTCGGTTCAGCCGCCATCGCCAGCGCCGTGGCCTTCGCTGGGCCGTTGTTTCTTCCCCGAAACCTCATGGCGACGGCTGCCGCCCAGGGCCTTGACGACAAGACCATCGCAGGCTACGCCCAAGGTGTCGAACTGGCGGCCGTTGCGGCGTACACGGCCGCAGCCGGAGTGTTGAGCCCGGCCACATTGCCCGTTGGTCAGTTGTTCATGTCGCATCATCAGCAGCACGCCGATGCCTTTGGCAAGGTGGCAGGCGACAAGGCGGCCACGGGACCGAACGCCAAGCTCATCGAAGCGCTCACCCCAACCCTGCAAGGAATCAAGGACGAAATGGGTGCGCTGGAGTTTGCCTTCGTGCTCGAGAACCAGGCGGCGTACACCTACGCCGCGGCCCTGACGCTCTTGCAAGACCCGGCATACGCCGCGGCGACCGCCACCATTCTGCCCATCGAAGCTCAGCACGCCGTCGTCCTCGGGCTCGCCCTCGGAAAGCCGGTGGCTGATGTCTTCCCGACCGGCGGCTTCGAGGCCGCGGCCCTCGGTGATGGCACTGATCCCCTCAAGGGTCTCGACCCAGCGGTTTTCGCTGGCTGATACGCACCACGACGAAAGGAGATGACCATGAAGAACCACCATGACATCAGTACCGACCAGATCCGGCGTGAGCTACGCACCCTCGACCAGCTCAACGAAACAGCAACCCGACGTTGGCGTTCCGCATTGACGCAACTATTCAGCGGCGATGTGCAGATGTCGACCGACGAGAAAGCCGTCTTGCTGGGCGTCCCGGCTCCGGGCCGTCGCGACCTGTTCAAAATGGGCGGCTTCACCATTCTTGGTGCGGCGGTGCTCGCGGCCTGCGGCAGCGATTCGAGTACATCGGCGACAGACGCGGCGACCACTGTTGGAGCTCCGCCCGAAACGCAACCTGCGGCCACCGATCCGGCACCGTCGCCCACCGACGCTGCGGCATCAACCGATGCCCCGCAGCCGACTGATGCCGCCCAGCCCAACCAGGACATCGTGCTGGCCAAGACGGCGGCTTCGCTCGAAAAACTGGCGGTCGACGTGTACGGCACCGCCGCTGGCCTGATCAAGACGCCGGCGGTCCTCGACGCAGCCAAGATGTTCGCCGGTCATCATCAAATGCATCTCGACGCCCTCAATAGTGTGATCACCGGGGCCGGTGAGAAAGCGATCACCGAGATGAACCAAGCGGTGTTCGATGCGATGGTGGCTCCGGCGTTGGAAACCGCCAAGACCGAGGCCGACGCAGTGATGCTGGCCCTGGCATTGGAAGAGGCTGCGGCACAGACCTACGTCTTCGCCGGCGGTGCACTGTCGACGGCTGCTCTGCGCTCAACGATCATGACGATCGGAGGAATCGAAGCTCGTCATGCTGCGGTGCTCCGCATGGCCGCACTAGCTCAGTCGCCCCTTGAGGTATTCCCCAGCCAGCGGGCGTTCTTCCCCGGTGACAATCCTCTCGCGGGAATTGATGGCGCGCTGATCACGACGTAGTTCCCCCAAAGAAGCGTGTGAGCCTCGGCTGATGGTCGGGGCTCACACGTCTTTGGCTATCCACGTGTCTGATCGCCCGACGTACGGGTATGGAAGCCGCAATGTCACTTGACCCTACGCTCCTCTCGCTTCGACTGCCCACCCCTCGCCCATGAGCGAACCCGAAACTTGGGCGACAGGTCGTCCGGCGATCATCACCACCGTGAAGCGGACGATCGGGCGGATGGGTGTTCGCCGGACTCTGAGTTCATTGGCTGTCATCAACCAACCGACCGGTTTCGATTGTCCCGGTTGCGCGTGGCCTGAGGCGCCACCTGGCGAACGTCACCGGATTGAGTTCTGCGAGAGCGGGGCCAAGGCGGTAGCCGAGGAAGCAACGACCAAACGGATCGATACCGAGTTCTTCCAGCGTCATTCACTCGACGACCTTCGCGGACGAACCGACTTCTGGTTGGGTGAGTCGGGACGACTCACGGCACCGATGATCAAACGGCCAGGCGATACGCACTATCGGCCGGTGGGTTGGCGGGATGCGTTCGCCGAGATCGCGTCGCAGTTGAGGGCGCTCCACGACCCGAACGAGGCCGTTTTCGATACCTCGGGCCGCACCGGCAACGAGGCGGCCTTCCTCTTCCAGCTGATGGTGCGGTGCTTTGGCACCAACAATCTGCCTGACTGTTCGAACATGTGTCATGAGCCCACCAGCTTTGCTCTCGGCGAGACCATTGGGATCGGCAAGGGTTCGGTTCATCTCGCCGACTTCGTGCTCGCCGACACGATCCTGCTCGTCGGCCAGAACCCGGGGAGCAACCATCCACGGATGCTGACGACCCTCGAGGAGGCCAAGCATGCGGGCGGCAAGATCATCGCGATCAATCCGTTACCCGAAGCCGGCCTCTTGCGGTACAAGAATCCTCAACGGCTTGACGGCCTCGTCGGCAATGGCACTGAAGTCGCCGACATCCATCTGCCGATCCGGCTGGGCGGCGACCAGGCCCTCTTCCAACTCTGGAATCGCTGGCTGATCGCCCGTGAACAGACGCACCCGGGCACGATCGATACCGCGTTCGTCGCCGATCACACCTCGGGATTCGACGAGATGGCTGCTCATCTGGCCCGGGTCGACGAAGAAGCCCTGCTGGAGATGACGGGGCTCGACCGCGGCGCTGTAATGCGAGCATTCGAGATTGTCGCCGGCAGTCAGCGACTGATCATTTGCTGGGCGATGGGAATCACCCAGCATCTCAACGCCATGGACACCATCAAGGAGATGACGAATCTCGCACTTCTTGGTGGTCACATCGGCCGCCCAGGCGCCGGACTCAGCCCGATTCGGGGCCACAGCAACGTGCAGGGCGACCGCACGATGGGCATCTTCGAACGGCCCGAGCCGGCCATGCTCGACGCCCTCGAGTCTGAGTTCGCCGTGATGCTGCCGCGCGAGGACGGCCTTGACACCGTCGACTCGGTGCGGGCATTTTCGCTGGGAGACGCCCGCATTCTGGTCGGTTTGGGTGGCAACTTTGTACGGGCCACGCCCGACACCGCCGTGACCGAGTCGGCGTTGCTGAGCGCTCGACTGACCGTCCAGATCTCGACCAAATTGAACCGCTCGCATCTCATCTGCGGCGACACGGCCATCATCCTGCCGACGCTCGGGCGTACGGATGTCGATCGGGGACCCGACGGCGACCAGTTCGTCACGGTCGAGGATTCGATGAGCATGGTTCACTCCTCGAAGGGAGTACTGCAGGCACCCTCCACCGACGTTCGAAGTGAGGTCGCCATCATCTGCGACCTTGCCATTGGCTTGTTCGGGTCTGATCACCCAGTTCCATGGTCGTCGTTTCGAACCGACTACGACGCGATCCGCGATCGAATCGCCCGGGTCGTTCCCGGTTTCGAGCGGTTCAACGAGCGAGTTCGCCGCCCAGAAGGATTCGGGCTTCCGCACCCACCGCGCGACGAACGACGATTCCCGACCAGCGACGGCCGAGCCCACTTCTCGGTGACGTCGGTGACGTCGGCGCCCTGGGTGTCATTGGCTCCATCAGCCGAGTCGGCGACCCGGCTTGACGGTGCGGAGGTGCCACAGTTGATGCTGCAAACGCTGCGTTCACACGATCAGTACAACACCACGATCTATGGCCACACCGATCGCTACCGGGGCATCACCGGCGATCGCCACATCATCATGGTCAACCCCGCTGACATCGTTCGGCTCGGATGCGTCGACGGTGACGTCGTCAACCTCGTCACCGCGCTGCCCGGCCCAGATCGTCGGGCCCAGGGGTATCGAATCGTCTCGTACCCAACGCCCCTCGGATGTGCCGCGGCGTACTACCCCGAGACCAACGTGCTGATCCCGCTGAACCATCACGGAGCCGACGCTCAGACCCCGGCGGCGAAGGCAATACCGATCCGCATCGAGCGGCTGAGCCGGCCCGTCACCTCACGAGGCCTGCGCACGCAGGGTCGGCCCAAGACGATCTTGAACCGGGGCCTTGAGTGAGCGAGAATTGGAGGATGTCCAGCTTTCAGATACTCAACGACGGCGTGGCGTTGGCGGTTGTCGGAGACCTCGATCTGGCGACGGCTCCAGCGTTGGCGCGGGCATTGGCTGACCTGGGTCCCGATCTCGACGTCGACATGAGCCAGTGTTCGTTCATGGATTCCAGCGGGATCTCGGTGGTGGTTGAGGCCAAGGCGGGCTCGGTGCCCGGTTTGACCATCGTCAATCCGAGCAATGCGGTTCGTCGGGTGCTGACGCTGTGCGGATTGGCGGAGGTGCTCATCGCCGATGCGGCCCCGGCCGACGCCGGATCGACTCGCTAGTTACAGCCGTTCGGAGCCAGCCGACGGTGATGTACGGTTCGGGCGCCGCTGGGTCATGCGGCCTCGCTGAAAGGTCTGGCTGCGTGCCCCCAAGCGATTCAACGAATGATTTGAGCACACTCGACTTCAACGATCCCGAAATGCTCGATGTACTCGAAACGTCACATAGTTCGTCGTTCGACGACCTGGCATTCGGTCTGATCGTGATGGACCGAACCGGCGACGTGGTCTCGTACTACACCTACGAATCGCTGCGAGCCGGTCTGGCGCCGCACCGAGTCGTTGGTCGGAACTTTTTCGAGTCGGTCGGACCATGCACGAACAACTATCTCATCGCGGAGCGATATGTCGACGAAGACGATCTCGATGATGTCATCGACTTCGTCTTCACGCTGAGGATGGCACCGACTCCGGTACGGTTGCGAATGATGGCCCGGGCGGGTTCACCCCGTCAGTACCTGGCAGTCATGAACCGATGAGTACGGCCGATGGGCTTCCTGCCGACGAGATGCAATCCCTGTTGCAGTTCATGTACGTGTGCCCGGTGGGGTTGATCGCATTCGATGACGCGGGGCAGATCGAGCGGATCAATCCCGAGGCCGTCAGCCTGCTTGCGTCAAGTCTCGGGCTCGTAGACTTCGCCAACATCTACGACGCGCTCGGTGCGCAGTGGCCGGAGCTGCGTCAACTGGTCTGCGGCTACTCGGGGCCGGCGGGGCCGGTCGTTGACAGCTATCGCCTCCGGAGTGAAGCCCCACCGAGCCGCCCGATATGGCTCTCATTGGCGGTGCACAAAGTAGCGACCGATCGCAATGCGATGGTCGTGTCTGATGTGACCACGGCCGCCGAGACCGAGGAGGCGCTACGCGACAGCGAGGGGCGGCTGCGCGCTCTGTTCAACTCGATCGATGAGGGCTACTGCCTGTGCGAGATGATCGTCGATGAGTCCGGGGCGCCGATCGACTACCGATTTCTCGAGGTCAACCCCCTGTTCGAGGCCATGACTGGCCTGATCGATGCGACTGGCCGAACGGCGCTCGAACTCGTGCCGGAACTCGAGTTCGAATGGATTGCGGCGTACGCCCGAGTCGCCCTAGACGGTGAGACCCTTCGATTCGAGCAGGGATCCGAGGTCATGGGGCGATGGTTCGACGTATTCAGCATGCCAGTCGAGCCGCAAGGCCACTTTGCGATTATTTTCAAGGACCAGACGGATCAGAAATCGGCAGTGGAGACGTTGCGTCGGGCGGCCGACGTCGCAAAGTTCCGCGTCCGACTCGCTGACGCCCTGCGGGCGGCGAACAACGCAGTAGACGCGCAGACCGATGCCGCTCGGCTTCTTGGTGAGTTCCTGGGGGCGACGCGGGTCCACTACACCGCAATCGATGATGCCGGGGAGCATGGGGTGGTTATCGCCGATTATTGCGCCGACACCTTCAGCGTGGTCGGCCGACACCGGCTCGATACCTATGGGGCTGCGGTGATGAACGAGTTCCGCCAGGGGTACCAGGTCGTGAGCGACGACATCGCCCACGACGAGCGGCTGACCGACGCCGAACGCGATGCCACGCTGACGCTTGGCATCGCGTCCCTTGTGCTCGTGCCACTCGTGAGGGGCGGGCGAACGAGAGCGGCTCTCGTGGTCCATGATGGCGAACCCCGGCGGTGGTCTGGCGATGAACTGATGCTGATCGAGGAAGCCGGTGAGCGGATTCACGTTGCAATGGCTCGGATCAGGGCCGAGGAGTCGTCGCGGATTCGACGATCCCGAGCCGAGTTGCTCGCCGAACTGCTCGTCGAATTGGAGGCAGGACGCTCTGTCGCCGACCAACTCGAGATGCTGATGAAACTGCTGGTGCCGCGGGTTGCCGACTATGCGTCAATCGAGAGTCCCCGACAGGCGGCACCAGTGGCGCTCGCTCATCGTGATCCGGCAATGCTCGACACGCTTCGATCCCTCCGAACCGATCACCGCGTCGAGCTGAACGATACGCACTCCACGGCTCGCGCCGCCGCTGGCGAACCTCATCTGATCAGTGAGATCACCCCTGCGTTGCTGGCCCGGTACGACACCGATCGACGGCGGGTCGAACTCCTCACCAAGCTCGCCCCCCGGTCTCACATGGCAGTCCCACTCGACGTCGGGGGAGGTATCGCGAGCGCCCTGATGGTCGGCATCTCCGACCCGTTGCGCCGCCCGTATACCACCGATGACATGGAGTTTCTTCGCGAGATCGCGCAGCGTGTCGGCGTGATCGTTGCCGCTACTCGCCTTCGTCAAGAGGAGCACAACATCTCGGTTCGCCTGCAACAGGCCCTGCTGCCCGACAGTGTTGCATGGCATCCGAACCTACCCATCGAGGCCCGCTACCGGGCCGCCGATGCGTTCATGGAGGTGGGTGGCGATTGGTACGACACGTTCTCCTGGCCCGATGGGCACATCGGTATCGTCATCGGCGATGTCGTCGGACACAATCTGGAGTCCGCCGCTGCAATGGGTCGCCTGCGCGCCGCTGCGGCGGCGCTGGCGATGTATGTCGAGCCCAGCCCGAGGGTGCTACTCGAAGCGCTCAATCGTTGTGCTCGGGGTGCGAACGGAACCTCGTTCGCAACTGCGGTCTGTGTGGTGATCGAGCCGAACACCGGACACCTGAGGTATTCGTCGGCCGGTCACCCACCTGTTGTCGTGGTCGAGCCCGATGGGACGGTGACTCGGCTTGATGGGGCTCAAGGCCTGCCCTTTTGTGCTTTGGCGAGCGGGAGTCGCCCGGAAGCCAGTCTGTCGCTCACCCCTGGAGCGCTGGTCGTGCTGTACTCCGACGGATTGATCGAGCGGCGGTCGTCGCCAATCGACGACCGCCTGGCGCAACTCGAGGACTTGGTGGGTACCGTTGCCGCCTATCCGCTCGCGGTGATCGCCGATCGACTGGTCGCAGACATGACTCTGACCGGCGACGTCGAGGACGACATCGTCGTCGTGTGTTGCCGATTCGCGCCCGTGGAGTCGGTACTCGATCGGCGGTTCGGGGCCGACGTCGACGAACTCGCCGTGATCAGGTCTGAGCTTCGCCGTTGGTTGACGAGTCACGATTTGGAGTACGACGATGTGCTCATCGCGGTGGGAGAAGCGTGCGCCAACGCCGTTCAGCACGCGTACGGCAATGAGGAAGCCGGGGAGATCGAGCTCGAACTCGCGCACCACGGCTACTACCTGAGCGTCAGCGTTACCGATTACGGAACCTGGCAGCGGTCCCGAAATGAGCGCATGTACGGCGGCCGGGGAACATCGATCATGCGGAGCTTGGCCACCTATTTCCACCGCGAAACAGGCCCGCACGGTACGACGCTCACCATGACATTGCCTGCGGTTCGCTCCGAGAGTGCCGACTGCCAGCCCCGAGTTCCGGCGGGTGTTGCCGGGTTAGAGCAGGCACATCTGGACACGCTGGCCCGATAGGTGTGGGAGGAGTCAGCCGCCGAGTCGCTGCGTCGTGAAGACTTCCGTTCCGTCGACGGTCCCAATGAACGATCCGTCGAGTGACACCACTGATGCGCCCGGTATCTCACTGGTGGCGCCCGTCAGCACGGCCGCGCCACCGGCCTTGGTCGTGCCGGTGCAGTTGATGTCAATCTTGGCCACGCCGTCGTTGACTGTGGCGGTGCAGGTCAGAGGCCCCGACAACTCATGCCCGGCGTTGGTGAACTGCTCCTCTCCCTGCTGGGTCGCAAGGTTGCGGGCCACGGCTTCCGCCGCCGCCGTCGTGCCGTCCTCAACGGCGTTACCGACGTCGGTCGCCGCGGTCTGCACGTCGGATGAGATGGACGATCTGGCCTCGGAGCTGCAACCCACAACGGCGAGAGTTGAGGCGGCTACGGCCAATCGGACGATCGTCGGACGAAGTAGTTGGTGGATCATTACCGTACCGTTCCCAGGAGAGCGGTCTTCGAAACCTCGCGACGTCGATGGCGTGTGTTGTGGCCGCAGCCATCGGAGGGTACCGAGCTCTACGACCACTACATTTCGGGTAACGCGGTGCCGTCGTCGACGTACGACAGGGTCGTCAGTGGCGTCACGGTGACGAAACCCTGCCGGAGCAAGGCGATGTCACTCGTTGGTTCGGGCGCTTCCGTGGGCCAATGCACCTCGAAGTCGAGGTCTGAGCTCTCGTTGGATGCGATGCGAAACGCCCCTCTCGTATCGAGGGTTGCCAGACGAATCCCCAACCGTTCCGCAACCGGCAGATTGGGCACGTTGACGTTGACAGCCAGCGTGTGCGGCATTGACACGACCCAAGGAATCAGTCGGCCGGCAACTTCAGCCGCTTCGCCCCATCGCCAGAATTCGCCGGCTTCCAGACTGATCGCAAGCCCGGGAACGCCGAAGGTTTGGGCGGTCAGGGCACCGCCGACGGTGCCCGAATGGAGCACGACCCGGCCATAGTTGAGACCTGCGTTGATTCCCGATACGACGATGTCGGGCACGGCACCGAAGCGACCGAACACGGACGCCATCACCGCAAGCCCGGGCGTACCGCGGATGGAAAACCCCCGCAACCCGGTCGCACCGAGGTCGGATTCAACGGTATCCGGACGCTGGTCGGGCCTCCCTCGGCCAACGCCGGTTCCACAGCCACTGACATCGACACTTGGTGCGACGACGATGACATCATGGCCAAGTCCGGTGAGGTGAGTGGCCAACTGATGCAGCCCCAGGGACGCAATCCCATCGTCATTGGTTACGAGTACGCGCACGTGAATGCTCTCTTCAAGATCGACCGGCAAGATCGACCGGCGTGGTTGGAAATTGCGGTGGATTCGAACCATGATCGATGACCTGGACTTGCGCGACGAGCGCCTCGATGAGTTCGAGCGCTCCCGAGGCCAAGCCTTCCCGAGTGACGTTGGCGCCGCCGCTCGCGCACGCGAGCCGCAGCACATCGGGCCACGCCATGCCATCGATCAACCCCACGGCCAATGCCGCAGTCATCGAATCCCCCGACCCGCGATGCTCGACGACCTCCAGTATTGGGTTCACCGCCTGATACCAGATGCCACCGAGTAACGCCATCGTCGGGTTGCCGGCGTTCGACACGATGATGTTCTCGACACCGTTCTTGTTCATCTGAGAGATGAAGTCGATGACGTCCCGGTCATCGGCACTGGTGATCCGGCCATCGGCGATGATGTCGTCGGTGCTGACTTTCAAAACGTCGAGACCCCCGCTCGCCAGTACCGAATCGAGTTCGTCACCGTGGAGGTCACCGACGACCAAGGTGCCATTGTTGTGTAGATCGGCGGCCAGCCGACCGATCAGCGATGCGGGAACGTATCCGCTTGCGCCGTTGCCGGTGAGCACGACCGCGGCGCTCTGTAATCCGCTGGCCAGAGTTGCGCTGTGGAGTTCGTCGAGCGCGCCCTGGTCGAGTTCAATCGGACGGGTACGAAGAACCTCACACCGACTGTCGCCGCGACGATCCTCGACAATCACCGGGGTGGCCTCTGATCGTTCGATGCCCCGGTAGTTGATGGACTCGACCTGCAGCAGGGCCCGCACGAGAACTCCTCGTTCACCGCCGAGGGCGCAACAAAGATCGGTGGGCGCGCCCAGCTTCGCCGTCATCCGGGCGATCCAATACGCCTGTCCGCCGGGCCGAACGTGGGCGTCGTCTTGACCTTGGTGGTCGTGATCGAGCGACACCTCGAGATAGATGCCGGGCGCAAAGACGGTGACGCCGTCGGTCGCCGGGGAGCTCGGGGAGCCTTGTGCTCCCTCTGTCACGTCGATCGACCGGAGCGTGCGTCGACGGCCGCTTCAAGCTGGGCCTTCGACATTGTCGATCGCCCATCCAGGTTCATTTCCTGCGCCTCTCGGTACAGCTGAGCTCGAGTTCGGCCACCCGGTCCGCGGTGGGAGCGCAATCCACCCCGACGCCCCGACGAGATGTCCTCGATCGAGGTGCGGCTCGCGGTCTTTGATTCGCCTGCTCGGGCTCGCTCCTTGTTCACGGTGCGGGCAGCGATCTCTTCAGCGGTCTCTTCGCTGCGTCCACTGTCAACGAGGCCGTCCTTGATGTGCTCGTACTGACGCACTCGCTTCTTCGACCATCCCGCTTGTGGCATTGCGGCTCTCCTCTGCTGTCGTCACCATTGCGACATTCGGCAGGTACCCGCTAGTCGGCGTCGGTAGACCGACTATCCGACTTGCATCGCACGTCAGCCAACGCGCTTGGCAGTGCCCGAGACCAGCCCAACCTCCTGCCACCGTCGGGCTTGACCATTTGGCGCCCTCGTGGATCTGTGTAGCGTCAAGTAACTATGCAGGCTCGAACGATCGTCTGGTTTCGTCGGGACCTCAGGGTGGCTGACAATCCGGCGATCGCCACTGCGGCCGCCGCTGGCGAGGTCGTGCCGCTGTTCGTCGTTGATCCAGCGTTCGCCAAATCAGGCGCACCCCGCAGGGCGTTCATGGCCGATGCGCTCGGAGCGCTCGATGCGTCGATTGGGCAAACGCTCGTCTACCGCCACGGTGAGCCCGGCGATGTCGTGCCGGCCTTCGCGGCTGAAGTCGGAGCGAGGACCGTGCTCGCCGCCGAGGACTTCGGTCCGTATGGCAGGAACCGTGATGCCACCGTGGCGGCCCGCCTCGAACGCGACGACCGCATCTTGCGCACGCTCGGGTCGCCGTACGCGGTCGCGCCAGGGTCGGTACGGAAGGACGACGGCAAGTCATACTCGGTGTTCTCGCCGTTCCACCGGCGGTGGATCGACCAGCTCGACATCACGTCCCTCGACAGCACCGACGTGCGCTGGCGCGGTGCGCCCGCCGTCCGATCTGACGGACCACCGGTACGGCCAGACCCCACCTGCGATATTCCTGTCGCATCAGAACTCGAAGCTGGTCGCCTCCTCGACGGGTTCATCGAAGGTGGCGGCATCGATCGCTACGCGGAGACAGCGCGATCTTCCGGGCGTCAGCGGTACAAGCCGCCTATCGCCGTATCTGCGATGGGGCATCGTGCATCCGCGACAAGTTCTGCGGCGTCTTGCGCAGTCCACATCATCCGATGTGTTCCGCAGCGAACTTGCGTGGCGGGACTTCTATGCGGACGTGCTCGCCCGCCGACCCGACTCTGCGTGGCGGAATCTCCAGCCGGCTATGAACGCGATGCCGCGTCGACACCGGCCCGGTTGCTCGCCAACGATTCGCGGCCTGGGCGCACGGCGCAACCGGATATCCGATCGTCGACGCCGGAATGCGCCAGCTGCTCGCAGCCGGTTGGATGCACAACCGCGTGCGGATGATCGTCGCAAGTTTCCTCGTGAAAGACCTCCATTTGCCCTGGCAATGGGGTGCCCACCACTTCCTACGGCACCTCGTCGACGGTGACCTTGCGTCGAACAACCACGGTTGGCAATGGTCTGCCGGCACAGGGACCGACGCTGCGCCCTACTTCCGGATCTTCAATCCTGTCAGCCAATCCGAGCGATTCGATCCCGACGGCACCTACCTACGTCGATGGATACCCGAACTCGCCGACATCAACAGCCGCGACATCCACGCCCCATGGCGAGCCAAGCGGGGCCTCCCGCCGGGCTACAACGATCCGATCATCGATCATGCCGCCGAACGGATCGAAGCGCTCGCCCGGTACGCGGCACAACGTTGAACGTCGACGCGTCGTTGCTGCCTCGGTCATCGGTTCGACGGAGCTGTGGAAAGCTGTCGAGGTGCTCGCTCTTGGAGACGCCTAACCGCCCCAGCTACTTGAAGGCGCTGCGGGGGCGTTGGACGAACTCGTAGGGGACGCCATCGGGGTCGCTGAGGAAACAGATCCACATGTCGGGCACGGGGGTTCCCTTCAACTCGACCAACAGCGGCGGGCGGTCGAAGACGATCCCGTCAGCGGTCAGCGTGTCGTGGGCGACTCGGGTGTCATCGACCCCGACGGCCACTCGGTAGATGCCGGCGTGGTTCGCCTCGGAGTAGTGACGGCCGTGCGACGCCGGGGTGATCCACTGGATCAGCTGCACCTCGAATGGCTCATCGGGCAGCCGAAGGCGCAGGTAGCGGGCCTCGACGACGCTCCGTCATGACCGGTGAACGCGGCACCCTGAACGTCGCGTCCTCGATCACGGCGAACCCGAGCGCTTCGTAGAACGGCAATGAAACGTCGACGTCGGTCGCCGTGATCCGCAGGTGGCACATCCGCGACGCATCCGGCGGGCGCGGCCTCGTCGGCGACGAGTTCGAGGAGCACGCCCGGTCGGATCCGACAGTGTGGCCATCGACCCGGCGAACGGGCTAGCCCCGCGATGGACGACCGTGCAGCCGAGCTCGATCAGCCGGTCGATGGCCACGATCAAGATCGGGCACGGCGAACCCCAAGCCTTGATGCCCACTTCGAACGGATCGGTGGAGGGCACGCCCTGACCTCGGTACCACCCAGTCCTGCACCTCGATCGCCGGCGAGACCCGCGGGCCGCGGGCATCGTAGACGAACGAAGCCGACCCGGTGATCTGCGCCGTCGATCCCGACAACCCGCCATCCGATGGTTCGGTCGGCGTGCGCATCGTGTTACGCATCACGAGACCGTTCGACGAAGAATTCGGTGACCGCAGTGGCATCGTCGCAGCAGTAGCAGACATGCAGAAAGCGCCGACCCGGCCTAAGGCTGATTGTTCGACACGAGCACTCCTTTTGACAGTTTCGTCAACTCAGTTGTCACAGACTTGCGGGTCTCGACTGATGGACACGAATCAGTCGGTCAACGCTTCGCCACCGGGAACCTCGCGACGCTTACCCGGGTGAGGAACGCGATCACCGCTTAGTTGAATCGGTCGTTGCGGTCACCGGCGACCATGTGTCCGGCATCGGCGACATCGACCGTCTCGGCCTGAGGAATGAGTTGCTTGCAGTTCAGCCGCACCCTCGGGGCTGACGATGTCGCTCACCCCGCCGCGGACCAACAGCGTCGGCACGGCGATCTTCCGGGCGGCTGCCGCCAACCGGTCGTACTGGGTCAGCGTGTTCGACGGTCCACCGAGGTCGTCGAACACTCCGTCGCACTGCGCAGCACCGGCCGCCTCGGCGAATGCCGGGCGATTGAAGAACCGCGGATCCCAGTGCCACACCCACTTGCCGTCGTCCCGTCGTCGCACGTTTTTGGCCAACCCCGAGACATCGGCCGGGCGGCGACGATGCGGCATGTACGAGGCGACCGCATCAGCCACGTCATCCAGGGAGTCGAACCCGTCGAGCCCGAGTGCCATGAAGTCACGGATACGGGCAACCCCTGTCTGCTCGATCCGCGGCGCAACGTCGACCAGCACCAGTGCCCGGGCCAGTTCGTCTCCCGCCGTCGACTCGCCGAGAGCCACCAACGACGACAGCCCTCCGAGCGAGGCTCCCACCAAAACCGGCCGATCGAACTGCTCGGCGATCATTCGGGTGTCGGCGGCGAACTGGTCGAGGTCGTACCGCCCGTCGGGTGCCCAATCGCTCTCCCCGTGCCCGCGGAGATCGACGTTGACGGCGTGCCAACCCTGCTCGGCGATCGTGACCATCGCCCGACCCCAGGCGTGACGGGTCTGCCCACCGCCGTGCAGAAGAATCACCGTCGGATCATCGACGTCACCCGCCGCGTCGGCCGTCAGCGTCACTCCACCGGTCGCCCCGATCCTCACCCGCCGACACCTGTCGCTGTCGTCATCGCACCATCACCTCTAGAACGAGGCTAGACGTGACGTCCGAGCAGTCGCCCCATGACAGTAGGACGAACGACCCGTTGACGACCGTCCTCCCGACAGGGTACATAGAGTGGCGCATCCTCGAGGATGTTCGAGGGGGCGGGAGTTGGACATGCGGCGAGTACACGCGTTGATCGTGGCGATGCTGATGGTGGTCGGCGGCCTTGTCGGAGCGACCCCTGCCGCTGTGCTGCAGCTGGGCCCGCCACGTTGACCGGGATCGTGACCCGATCGGGCGGAAGTCGTGATCGATCAGGCATCCGTCAAGATTTTGGCGGCCGGCACGACGGACATCATTGTCGCGACATCGACAAACACCGATGGGCGCTATTCGTTGGTCGTCGAGGAAGGCATCTACGACGTCCTGTTCACCGGCCTGCCCGGTTCAGGATTCGGGTCGGCCCGGGTCAACGGCCAGTCCATTGTCGGTAAGACCGAGGTCGATGTGATCCTCGGCGTCGAGACGGTCGCGGTCACCGGGACCATCGCGGCATCCACCGGCGAACGGCCTCAGCCTGGCCAACATCTCGTTCAATGGACCCAACGCCAACGCCAACGCCATCGTCGACCCCATCACCGGCGCCTACACCGCCGACCTCCCCACCGGTACCTACTTCGTCACGTTCAACCACATGAACATGGGCGGCTCCAACGTCCCTGGCTTCAACCTCGCCGCCAACGACTTCACCATCACCGGCAACACCACCCTCGACCTCACCCTCCCCGTCACGCCGATCACGGTCCATGTGCGCGACGCCAACGGCAACCCCGTCTCCGCATCCGTCAACGTCGACATGCCGATGCCCGGACAGGCCGCACCCGACGTCCATCCCACGCTCGACTTCCGCCACAACAGCTTCGGCAACAACCAATCCGGCACCGACGTCACCATCCCCGCCACCACCGGCGACCTGCGAATCACGGCCCACCCCACCGTTGGCGTCACCACCAGTATCAACGTCACCACCACCGCCAACGGGCCCAACGACTTCACCATCACCCTGCCCACCACCGTCCAGGTCACCGGGACCGTCACCGCGTCCACCGGCGAACCCCTGAGCATGGCCAACCTCTCCTTCAACGGACCCAACGCCAACGCCAACGCCACCGTCGACCCCACCACCGGTGCCTACACCGCCGACCTCCCCACCGGCACCTACGACGTCCATGTTCAACCACATGAACATGGGCGGGTCCAATGTCCCCGGCTTCAACCTTGCGGCCAACGACTTCGCCGTCACCGGCGACACCACCCTCAACCTCACCCTCCCCATCACCCCCATCACCGTCCACATCCGCGACGCCAACGGCAACCCCGTCACCGCCAACGTGAACATCGGTATGCCCATGCCCGGACAACCCGCGCCCGACGTCCACCCCACCCTCAGCTTCCGCCACAACTCCTTCGGCGGGTACCGCTCCGGCGCCGACGTCACCATCCCCGCCACCACCGGCGATCTGCGCATCACGGTGCAGCCCCCGTCGGCGGCACCACCAGCATCAACGTCACCGCCACGCCAACGGACCCAACGACTTCACCGTCACCCTGCCCACCACATTTCAGGTCACCGGCACCGTCACCCCGTCCGACGGCAGCACCCTCAGCATGGCCAACCTCTCCTTCAACGGACCCAACGCCAACGTCAACGTCACCGTCGACCCCGCCACCGGTACCTACACCGCCAACGTCCCCGCCGGCACCTACAACATCCAGTTACCACATGAACATGGGCAGACTCCGAACGTCCCCGCCTTCAACCTCACCGCCAACGACTTCATCGTCACCGGCAACACCATCCTCAACCTCGCCCTTCCCGTCACCCCAGTGACCGTCCACGTCCGCGACGCCAACGGAAACCCCGTCACCGCATCGATCAACGTCGACATGCCCATGCCCGGCCAACCCGCACCCGGCGTCCATCCGACTATCAACTTCCGCCACAACGGCTTCAGTGGGTACAAGTTCGGCAGCGACGTCGTGGTCCCAGCGACGCCAGGAAATCTCCGCCTCAGCGTGACGCCGAGCAATGGTCCGTTTCCCGGCGGCACGGCGATCACCACCAATCTCACCGTCACGGCACCGCGAGAGAACTGACGGTGTTGCTCAGCGGCGATGTAGTCGATGGCAATCCAGACACGTCGAACGACGGCGACAACGTGTCTGACGTGGTCGAAGGCCTCGGGCCGAACAACGGTGACGGCAACCTCGACGGCGTGGCCGATGCCGACCAGATCAACGTCACCTCGCTGCCGGTTCTCGGTGCGACCGGGGGAAATGACTACGTCACGATCGCCACGCCTGCGGGTACCACCTTGACCGATGTCTACACCCTCGACCCGACCAACCCGGCCCAGGTCGCCGTACCGCCCCCCGCCAACGTCACTCTTCCCGAGGGTCTCACCCGTTTCATTGTCGAGGGCTTGACCCCTGGCGCCTCGACAACCATCTCGATCTACACCGCAACAACCAACGGAATCACCGGCTACGCCAAGTACAACGAGACCACGCACGTGTGGACGACGTTGCCGAGCGGCAACGTCGTGATCTCAACCGGGAGGATCGACCTCACGCTCACCGATGGCGGCGTCGGTGATGATGACGGAGTAGCCAACGGTCGCATCGTCGACCCGGGCGGCCCGGCGATCATCGTCGGGCAACCTCCGATGATCACCGTCAAAGGCGTCGCCGACGGGGCCACGTACATCCTCGGCAAAGCCCCGAAGCCGTCGTGCAAGGCCACAGACGCCACGTCCGGCAAGAAGGTGACATGCGCCGGAGTGCTCACCGGCGGCCAGTCCAACGGCATCGGTGACTTCACCTACACGGCCACGGCAACCGGCTCGGCCGGGGCGACCGCGACCTCGGTCGTGCACTTTCGGGTGATCTACAAATTCGACGGGTTCCTCGACCCCGTCCACAAGGACGGCCGGACATTCAAGGTCGGCGACACCATCAAGGTGCAGTTCCGGCTGCGAAATGCATCGGGACATCACGCCACGGTCGTCACTTCGCCGCAATGGCTGACTCCAGTACCCCTCGGCTCCACCGTCCCGACCGGATTCGGCAGCGTCACCCCAATCAAGCGCGACGGCTCGACGTGGATCATCAACTGGAACACCAAGGGTATGGCTCCGGGCCGCTACCGCATTCGGGTCACGCTCGACGACGGCACCGAGCACATCGTCGAGGTCGTGCTCACACGCAAAAACTGAAAATCGTGGCGGGTCGTCGACCAGCCGATGTTGTCACACGATATGTGGAATCACTCCGGCGAGTTCGAGGATGCGAGTCGGGGGGAGGTGTTGTTCGGTGATCCTGACGCCGAGGTGGGCGAGGGCGTCTTCGATGGCGTTGGTGAGGGCGGCGGGGGCGCCGATCATGCCGCCTTCGCCGACGCCGCGGTAGTTCGCTTCGATCGTTGATGGGGTCTCGATGTGGTGGATCTCGATCTCGGGGATCTCCATCGAGGTCGGGATCAGATAGTCCATGAACGTGCCGGCCTGGAAGTTGGCCTGATCGTCGTAGGCGGTCTTCTCGTAGAGCACCGCGCCGATGCCTTGGGCGACACCACCGCGGATCTGGCCTTCGACGATCGCCGGGTTGATCAACTCGCCGCAATCCTCGACGACGGCGTAGCGGGGATCGTCACGAACCCGGTCTCGATGTCGACCTCGACCCAACAGACATGGGTCGCCATCGCCCAGCCGCCCTCGCCGCCGTCGAACGCCGCCGTTCCCTGCAGCACTCCCTCGTGGGCTTTCCGATCGGCCCCGGCAGTGGGAGCGGCCGCCGCGGCGACCTCGGCGAACGACACCGAGATCGCCGGGACGCCGAGTACGTGGATCGCCCCGTCGGTGATCGTCACGTCAGCGACGTCGGCTTCCAACAGCTCCGCGGCGCGTTCGAGAATCTGCGTTCGCAGTTCGCGCGACGAGAATAGGTCACCGCACCACCGGTCATCGCCCCGGCGCGGCTGCCGCCGGTACCCATGATGCCGAACGGCGTCACCCTGGTGTTGCCGTAGCGGACCTTGACGTCGGTGGGCGTGACCCCCAGCTCATCGGCCGCAACCTGGGCGAACGTGGTCTCGTGGCTCTGCCCGTGGGGCATCTGTTGGATGTAGACGCTCACCGCCACCATCGGCTTCGAGCACCGTCCGAGCGGGTTCGGCGCCGAGCATTCCTGAACCCGGCGACACGAAATCGAAGAACCCCGGCGGCCCTGGCGCCGCCTCGTGGAACGTGGCGATCCCGAGCCCGAGCAGACGCCCCTCGGCGCGCGCCGCCACTTGAGCCGCACGGAACGTCGAGAGGTCGGCGAGGTCCATCGCCTTGGTCAACGTGGTATGGGCCGACATCCGTACGTCGAGCATCGGACCGGTGATCATCGGCCGCGGCAGCTCAGCCGATCGTGACCATGTTTCGCAGCCGGATCTCGGTCGGGCTCGATCCCGAGTTCCCGCGCGATCACATCGAGCATCCGCTCACGCACCCACGTCTCCATCGCCCACGGCCCGCGATAGGCCACATAGGTGCCCTTGTTCGTGGCGACGACCTTGGCGGTGAACTCGAAGGCGGTCAGCCGATACGTGCCCGGCATCATCACCCGCATGATCTGGGTGAACATCGCCGCCGAGAACGGGGCGGCCGGGTAGGCCCCCTGGTCGAGGATCAGTTCGACCTTGAACCCGAGCACCGTGCCGTCGTCGTTGACGGCAGCTGTGATCGTCATCCGCTCGTCGCGAGCATGGCCGCCGACCGCGAGATGCTCGTTGCGGTCCTCGATCCACTTGATCGAGACGCCGAGTTCCTTGGCCGCCGCACACACGGCGATCTCCTCGCGGCTGAACACGCCCTTGGCGCCGAAGGCCCCGCCGATGTCTTGCGCCTCGACCTCGGGCACGCTGTCGACCCTCCTTGGCGACCAGGCCGATGAAGCTGCGCATCATGTGCGGTAGCACCGACACGTCCTTGCGGACGAGGAAGGCCATGCCTGAGTTGTCGGCCCCCTTCATCGCCTCGCTGTTGGCGCCTCGGCGAAGCCCTTGGCTCCCGCGCCGAACCGCTTGAGCTTGTCACGATGACGGAACAGCCATTTCGACCGAGTGCGGCAACCGACTGCCGACCGGTGACCATGCCGAGATACCACTTCGAGCGCGTGGCTGTTCTGGGTGGCCGAATGGAATGTCATCGCTCGGGTCAGCGGATCGACCTCGGCGACACAGCCTCGGGTTTCCATTGGCTGGTTCGAGTGGCGGTGGCAGTCGAAGGTGCGGGTGATCGACGCGATCGGCGGCCGCGAACACGGCGTCGACGTCGCCGTACCGCTGTGTCGAGTTGAACATCGTGTTGCCGTCGGCCTTGTCCCACAACTTCGGCTTGCGCCGGATCGAGCGCCTGGTCGATGGTCGCCACGGCTTCGAGCGGTTCGTAGTCGACCTCGATCAACGCCATCGCATCCTCGGCGAGGTAGCGCGACGGAGCCAGGACCAGCGCGACCGGATCACCGACCGAGCGAACCCGGTCGGTAGCCAACGCCCAGAAGTACGGGGTGTACAAGCCGTCGAACGCCAGCAGGCTGAGCAGCGGGTTCGTGCGCGCCTTCGAGCATCGCTCCGGTGATCGACATACACACCCGGGCAGCGCCCGAGCCGCGGTGACGTCGATGCGTTTGATCAGCGCGTGCGGGTGCGGGCTGCGCAGGAACGCGGCGTGGAGCATGCCGGGCACGTCGATGTCGGCGACGAAGCGACCTTGCCCGGTGAGCAGCCGCTCGTCCTCGACCCGCACGACACTGCGAGCCGACGTACCTCCCGGCGATCCGCGGCCCTCATGACGCCGCCTCCGTCGACCGTCTCGCGTTGCGTCATTCGCACGGCGGTCTCGACGCTCTCGATGATCGAGTGGTAGCCGGTGCAACGACACAGATTGCCCGAGAGTTCCTCGCGGATCTCGTCACGCGTCGGTGCGGATTGTGGGCGAGCAGCACCTTCGCCGTCATCAAGAAACCGGGCGCGCAGAAGGCGCACTGGAAGCCGTGCGACTGATGGAATGCCTGCTGCAGCGAGCGAGAGCGAGCCGTCGGCGTTGGCCAGGCCCTCGATCGTCG
Source organism: uncultured Actinomycetes bacterium (assembly GCA_963847945.1). GTDB lineage: Bacteria > Actinomycetota > Acidimicrobiia > Acidimicrobiales > Ilumatobacteraceae > JANMJD01. Next base: position 1,439,030 of record CAWKBX010000009.1, on the reverse strand, counting down.
TGATCGTCGTGCCGTCAGCCTGCACCGCGAGCATCAGGCACGAGCGAACCGCCACGCCGTCGAGTTCGATGGTGCACGCCCCGCAGACCCCGTGCTCGCAGCCCAGGTGAGTGCCAGTGAGGCCGAGGTCGTCGCGGAGAAAGTCCGCCAGACTGCGGCGCACCTCGACCTTGGTCGTCGACCGGCCGGCCGTTGACGGTCAGCGCGACCTCGACGGTGCCGCCCGATTCGACGGTCATGGAGTCGGTCGCGTTGGTCATCGGGAAGCCTGCAGCTTTCGAAACGGCCTCGGTGAGGGCGCGGCGGGTGAGCACACCGGCGAGATGTTTGCGGTAGGCCCGTGACGCGTGATTGTCGTCGGGCGGGTCGAGTCTGTCGGCGGCGATCGCCGCAGCCTGCGCAATCGATGGCGGGGCTCGGGGCTCGCCCGAGCAGCGAGGCTTCGGCCTCGGCCACCCGCACCGGTGTCGAGGCGGCACCAAGGTAGGCCAGGGCGGCCGGCGGTGACCGTGCCGTCATCCGCCAGCCGTACCTCAGTCGCGACACCCGACGAGGCCGTAGTCACCGAAGCGCCGGGAGAGCTCGACCACCGCGTGACCCGATCGAGGTGCGGGAGTCGGGAAAATAGCCCGCCACCAGGAGTTCGTCGGGCGCCAGCGCGCTCGACAGGTACCCCTCGAAGAAGTCGGCGGCGTCGATGGTCCGGATTCCCCGCACAGACCGAGCGGTGAGACGCGCCCCGGCGGCGAGAGCAACCGCCGGCATCTCGGCGGCCGGATCGGCGTGGGCCAAGCTGCCGCAGACCGTGCCCCGATTGCGAATCGCCCGGTGACCGATGAGCGGCATCGCCAGGCGACCAACGGGGCGTGCTCGGCGACGACCGCCGAGTCCTCGGCCGCAGCGTGACGCGCCAACGCCCCGATCGTCACCCCGCCGTCGGCAACGGTGATATCGGCCAAACCGCGCAATGCGCCCGATATCGATGAGATGTTCAGGTTGGCTGAGCCGCAACGCCATCAGCGGGAGAAGACTCTGGCCGCCGGCGAGCACCTTGGCCCCTTCGTGCTCGGCCAGCAGCGCAACCGCCTCGGCGACCGTGGTCGGGCCGGTGATAGGTAAACGTCGGCATCTTCATGGCGTAGCCATCCTGCCACGCCCCGCCGTCGACGTGTCGGGCCAGGGCCGGCTGCCAGGGCTGGCTGCCAGGGCTGGCTGCTAGTCGGCCAGCAGATACGGTCGCGATCATGTCGTCATACCTGATCGTCAACGCCAGCATCACCGACCCGGACAAACTCGAGGAGTATCGCCTCGCCGTCGGCCCGTCGCTGGCCGGGCGGGACGTGAAGGTCCTCGTCTCGACCAACGAAGCCACCACCCTCGAAGGTGAGCCCGCCGGATCCCGTGCCGTCGTCTTGGAGTTCCCCGACCGCGCCGCTCTGCTCGATTGGTATCACTCCGACGACTACCAAGCCGTCATCGGCCTCCGCCACGCCGGAACTGCGGGCTTCGCCATCATCGCCGACGGTCGCTGAGGCTGAGGCTGATCGGACCACCCATCAATCGCAACCCGAGCCAGATCGGGACGATCTGACCGAGGGCGAACAACGTGGCCAGCGCCGTCATGAGAAATCGGGTCCAACGGGCACTGCTGGCGAGATCTCGCCGCGACGTCGAGGCCAGGCCACGGGCCTCGACCGCGCTGGCGACATACCGGTCGATCAACGTCGACACCTGGCGGAGTTGCCGATCGAGTTGGTCGACGTCTCTGACGAGTACCGCAAGTTGCCCAGACATCGCCCGGGTTGAGCGAGCGATCCCACCCAGGTCGCCAGACAGCGCCCGGAGTTCTGCTGGTAGCGGCGCCACGGCGGCCGAGAGGTCTGCGATTGCCTCGTCAAATGGCTGGTCGGGCTGGTAATCGGGTCCGAATGGCGCCCGGGAAATCGTCCGCAGGGCGGTGTCGATACTGCCGGCGATGCTCTCGATCGTCGGTAGCACCTTGCCCACGGCGTCAAGTGCATCCGGAAGTGAGCGGCCCAGGAAGTCGTCGCTGTGCTCGAGCGCAAGCCGCGGTCTGATCGGCCGACTCGGTCAGGATCTGCAACGACGACGACGTGCTGCGCACTCCCGATTGCACCGTGTCGGCAATCGTCGACGTTGCGAGGAGCGAATCGACGACCAAATCGAGCGCTTCCGTCGTCAGCGCGAGGCTGCTGTCGACGCTGGTCTCGACCTGGTCGATCAGCGTCTGGGCAACCACCACAACGGTGATGCCGGCGCCTACCGACAGCAAACCAATGGCCAGCATGGCCTTGCCGATCGTCCGTTGCGACGGTCGGTTCATCGCCGCATGCTCATCCGGCGGTGGGTGCCCAGGAGAGCGAGTGCGAACATCCCCACACCATACGCGGCCAGTGCGATACCCGTCGGCCGATCAATCGGTGCGCCGCGCAACATGACGTCACGGAGCAGAGCCATTCCGTAGCTCACCGGCAGCAGCCCGCTCGCCACTCGGGCCGCGCCTTCGAGTTGGCCGAGCGACAGAAAGAACCCGCTGAAAAATAGGCTGCTGAGCAGCACGAGAATGGTGTACTGCACCGCTTGCGTATCGGTGGTCGATGCGAGCGAGATCAGGAATCCGAGACCGACGGCGGCGAACAGTGTCAAGGCCATCACGATGACCAGTGTGCCGATTCCGGCCGCCACCGGCACACCGAGCACCCCCACGACCAGAGCGAGGAGCACCGCGCCGACGGCCCCACCGAGCAAGAGATACGCCAGATACTTTCCGACGAGCGTCTCAAGCGCGTTGACCGGTGCGATGCGGTACACATCGACGATGCCGAGTTGCCGTTCCCGCACGAACGACAGTGCGCCGAACGCCACGCCGAACTGTTGCAACATGAGTACGACGGCCGCCGGCGCATACCAATCGGTCACGTTGTCGACTCCCTCGACCGCCAGTTGTACCTCACTGCGAAATGGCTGGACGAGCACCGCCGCGTCGGCTGACATGAACTCCTGGAAGTTGTCGTTGATCGTCGCCAACGAGGCGCGCAACTGAGCGATTCGGTCGGGCGAAACAGCCGAGTTCTCGGCGCGTATAGCGGCAATGGCCGACTGAATGCCGTCGGTCGGAGCAACCAGATTCTCCTGCACCCCGGCGGCAGCCTCGTCGCCCACCAGTTGCCTGGTCAGTGCGTCGGTTGCCTGAACCGACACACCGAGTTGGGAGGCGGCCTGTTCGAGGGCGTCAAGGGCCTCCTTCGTCGCCGTGGAGTCCTGCGTTCCGAGGGCCGCTTCCAACCGATCGACTCCCTCACTGGCGGCGGCCACGATCTCGCCGGCCGGCCTGGCAAACTCCTGGCCACCGGTCACCACGCTGGCGAGAATGTGGCCGTTGACCTGGTCGATGCCCAATTCGCGCGGCAAAGTTGATCGCGGTTTGTTCGATCGGATCGAGTCGGGTGTGGATGACGGTGACGGTGGCTCGTTCCCCGGCGAGAACGCTGGTCAGGGGGTCGTCGGGAAAGCCGACGATCAGATCTACCGCACCAGACAGGAGCCTCGCCCGGGCGACTTCAGCATCGCTGACGACGCCGACGAACTCCACGAAGCCGCCGATCTGCTCGGAAATGCCTTCGACCTGATCGACGAACGGGCTCTCGGCCGGTACAACGAAGAGTGTCCGCAGCTTCGCCGGAGTTTCGCGGTATCCCAAGCCGGAAAACCGCCATGATCAGGAAGGGGCCGAGTACCAGGGTCAGCAGTAGCCGTGGTTGACGCACGACGTCGGCGATCTCCTTACGCATGAAGGCCCCAACCTGTACGAACCGACGAAACCGACTCGATTTCATTCGACCGACTCCAGAGTCGACGTTCGGCCCCGCTGGTATGACTCGACGATCTCGAAGAAGATCTCGTCGAAGGTGGGCTCCAACGGTCTCACATCGCCCACCGAGGCGCCGACCGCGGCAAGAGTTCGGCGCAACGAGTCGACGACGACGGTGTGGTCGTCGTCGGGCGAGTCGACGGCGACCATCAGACCCGCCTCGGATGAACGAACCCAACGAACCCCGTCGATGGCACTCAAGCGGGCGGCATCTGCCCGCGAGAGATAGCCGTCCAACTCGATGATGAGCGGATCGCCTCCATATGCGACCCGCGCCAGGCGGTCGGGCGACGCCACCGTGACCAGGTGACCTTCGACCATGACGGCGACCAGATCGCAAGAGATTGCTTCGCCGACATATTGAGTGGGTACGACAATCGTCTTACCTCCGTCGCGCAAACTTCTGAAGAAGGCCCAAAATCGTTCGCGTAGAATCGGATCGACGCCCGCGGTCGGCTCGTCGAGGAACAGTAGTTCGGGTCCATGGACGAGGGTGGCCGCGAGGGCGAGACGACGTTGCATACCACCAGAGCAGTCGGCCAATTTCTTCGTTTTGTCGTTCTCAAGATCAACGAGTTCGAGCAGTTCCTGGAGTCGCTTCCTGCGCCGCCAAACGGGCACCCCATACAGTGAGGCAACAAAATTGAGGTTCCCCGACACCGTGAGATTTGGAAACAGAACCGGCAACTGAGGCATATCGCCGAAGCGCGTACGTTGCTTGGTGGTGAAGGTCCGTGGGTCCTGACCGAACACCGTGGCTCGACCGGACGTCGGGGGAATAATGCCGGTGAGGCAGCGCACAAGCGTCGTCTTCCCGCATCCGCTCGGCCCAATGAGGCCGACGATCGCGCCCGCCGGAATCGTGACGCTGATGTCGTCGAGCGCAGTTTGGCTGCCGAATACTTTGGTCAGCGATTCCACGGTGATCATCGGGCTCGCGACCAACGGAGGATGGGTCTCTGTTGCGATGGACTCCCGTTACCCGTGGGTGCCCGCCGTTAACCCTGGTCCTGCCGGGTTTGTGGCGGTAGCGGTCCCATCGGCGGTCAGCTCACGGCAATGGTGTCCGGTGGGTCACGCCCGCGCCAGTGGCCGTGCACCTGGACCGTCCATCCGACCGTCCGCAAGCTCTATGTGATCGACAACCGCCCCGGCCGCCCAGGTGAACCCGTCCATCTCGGCAACGCGCACACGGTGGTGCTCGGTGAACCGAAGCCTCGCGGGCGCAACCGAGGGTGATCCGCATGAGTCGAGCTTGGCGATCTGGAACCACAACGGCCTCGAAGCCGGCGTGAAGCCAACCCGGGCGTGTTCCCGGCGAGCCGGATTGGCTACGACGAGGTGTTCGTCTGCCTATCGGGCACGGCGACGATGACCACCAACGACGGAGTCCGTTTCGACCTCACGCCCGGCTCGGTACTACTGACCCCCAACGGATTCACCGGCACCTGGAACGTCTCGGAGACCTTCCGCAAGGTCTACTGCATCATCCGTCGCGGCTGAGTCCATCGCGGCCGAGTCCGGCGACGCGGACCCATTGCGGCTGAACCCGCCGCGGGTTCGGTCGTTTGGACGACCACGGCGATCAGCACGATCACCCCACCCAGCAGCGTGGCCACGCCGGGCTGCTCGGAGTAGGCCAGCCAGACCCAGAACGGGCCGAGGACAACCTCGAGCATGGTGATCAGCGCCACTTCGGCCGCCGCGATCAGACGGGCTCCGATGACGAACAGTGCCTGGCCGAGGCCGGTCTGAAACACCCCCATGGCCAGCATGACCAGTGCGTCGCGCCTGGTAATCGAACCGATATCGGTGAACGGCAACGCCCCGCCGAACAGGAGAATCTGCGACAACGCGACCGCCGGTGCCATCGAGATCTCGCGGCGGTGGCGGGCGATCACGATCGTGACGGCAAACAGTATCGTCATGATGATCGCCGCGATCAGCCCCGATGCCGGCCCGCTTCCCGGTCCACCGACCATGATCCCCACGCCGATCAGGGCGACGATCGTCGCCAGCCAGGTTCGAGCGCGACGGTCTCTCGCGCAACAGCATCCAGGCCAGCAAGACCGCGATGAACGGAGCGAGGGCTTGGACGAGGAGCACGTTGGCGACCGTCGTGCGGTTCAAGGCGACGATGAACATCGCGCTGGCACCGGCCATGCACCCCGCCAAGACGATGCCCATTCGTCCAATCGATCGAGCGGAGCCGGCCAACGTCCCGGGGGCCTGCCACACGGCCAGCAGACTGAGCACCACCGCAGCGACGAACGCCCGACCGGCCATCTGCGTCGCCGTGTCGACCGACAGCTCGCGCTGCAGCGCCCCCGCCGTTGACCAGGCGATTGCCGACCCGGCGATGGCCAGCTGACCGCGCCGGCGGGCCGTCGCCGCCACGGTAACGTCCGTCGAGCCAATCACTCCCCCAGTGAAGCAGTCGGCGCCCTCGGGGCCATCATGAGACACCGCCGTGGGTCCAACGGCGGCATTGTCGCATTGCCGTATTTTCAGAAAGACAGTTCGTCGTAGGCAGGTTAGGATCGTCGGCATTCCAGGTAGCTGGACAGTGGGGTATGAGCCGGACGGCGCATTGGTACGCCTCGCCTTCCCAGCCGACGATTGTTGACATAAAGTGGCCGACGCAGCGCTGCGAACGGTGGCGAAAGGACTACGGGCGTGATCGATAACGCAGTCATGATTCTCAATGGCAAGGGCGGCGTCCTCAAGACCACCCTCAGCGCTCAGCTCGCTGGCCTCGCCGCACTCTCGGGTTGGCGAGTACTCGCCATCGACCTCGACCAGCAGGGCAACCTCGCCCGCGACCTCGGCTACATGGACCAAAGCGACGGCGGGCGCAACCTGCTTGACGCCGTACTCGGCGAGGAGCCCCTCGCCCCGCTCCGCAACGTCCGCCCCGATCTCGATGTCGTTCCCGGCGGCCCCCACCACGTGCGCCTCTATCGCGAAATCGCCGCCGGCACCGGCGGCGGCCTGGTCCCGACGTACGACGAACTCGATTCGGTACTCGGCCCCGTGGCCGCCAAGTACGATCTCGTCGTCATTGACGCCCCTCCCGGCGGTGAGGCGATTCACCTCGCCGCGCTGACCGCGGCGCGCTGGCTGGTCATCCCGACGCAGCCCGACCAAGGGTCGATCGATGGTTTGGCCAGCGTGTTTCGCGCGCTCAACTCGGTTCGCAAGAGCACCAACCCGGGTATTTCGATCCTCGGCATCGTGCTCGGCCCGATCAGCTCGCAGGCCACCCGTTTGCGGGCCGAAACGATGGAGCACCTGCAATCGATCCTCGGCTCCCAGGTCGAGGTGTTCGAGCGCACGATCCGCGCCGCCCAACTCGTCGCGGTGCAATGTCGTCAGAACGGCCTACTCGTTCACGAATACGAAGAAGAGGCAGCCCAGGAAACCCCCTGGTACAAGCTGTCGAAAGAAGAGCGCAAGTCTCGCCGCAACTTCTCGGGTGCGGCATCGGGTCTTGCTGAGGACTACCAGGTCCTCGTTCAGACCATCCTCGAGCGGATTACGGCGATCTTCGCCGCGGAAGAATTGGACGATGACGCCTAGCACGGGCTTCAACCCTTTAAGTGAGATTATGGCGTCGGCTGCCACGGAGCCGGCGCCATTGTCGCGCCGGGTCGGAGTTACGCCCCCCCTGCGGCGGCCTCTGCAGGAAGTAGCAGCGTCGACACCAAACGTGAGGCGGGTGGAGTCGCCGCAGACCGTCCGGCCAGCCGCGGTACGGGTCGAAGACCCGGCGACCGCGACCAACGTTGACGACCCGTACTCGGCCGAACTCAACGTCGGGCCGCACTAAGCCTCGCGGTCAGCGCCGCCCGGCGACCATGCCGACGAGGTCATCCGACGAGCGAACCCGCACGACGAGTACGACTCTGCCGTTGCCGCTCCTCGATCAACTGCACCGGGCCCGACTGTCGAACGAGATCGCCGGCGGCAAGTTCAAGATCCAGCAACGCCTGAATGAGGCCATTCTGGAACTGCCGACCGATCCCGAGGTCGTGCTCGCATCGCTGCGGCGGTTTCGCAGCCGATTGAACTTCGGAGTCGGCACCGATGAGGCCGGCTTTATCGAGGAAGGTCGCTTCACCTTCCGGGTGACTCAGACGTCGGAACGACACATGGCCCAGATCATGAGCGGTCTCTATGACCATCTCGGTCGAGCGCGTCCATCGCCAGGACCTCTTCGGCCTGGCGATGATTCACTGCATCGCAAAGTAGACCGGCTCAGCGCAGAGCCATCGACGATTCGCTGTCGAGCAATCGAGACACCGTCAGACCGATGTAGTAGGCGGGGCAGACAAGCAGCGCGATCGTCAACGGCCAGGTCAGTTCGACGTCGAAGGTCGTCATCAAGACAATCGCGCCGAGCCACACGGTGGTCATCGAGACCGTGATGAGTCGACGACTCGACACCCGCAGGGGATGCGGGAACTCGAAGTCGGTGAGGGACGCAACCGACAAGGCGATGACGATCAGCGCCGAGACCGTGGTGTTTGCCCGCAGCAGAAACAGGGTGGGAGCAACCAGGTTCCACATCGCCGGGAAGCCGCGGAACCAGTAATCCTCGGTCATCATGTCGGTCCGCGAAAACCAGATCGCCGACGTGAACACGATCAGACTGAGCAAGGCCAGCGACCAGTTTTGCCCGGGCAGCAGCCCGAATTGATGCAGAAACGCCGCCGGTACGATCACGCAGGTCACAAAATCGATGACCAGATCGAGCACATAGCCGTCGATCCGCGGTACCCGCTCTTTCACGTCCCACACCCGGGCCATCGGGCCGTCAATGCCGTCAATGATCACCGTGGCGATCAGCAGGATGATTGCCTGACGAGGCCGACCCGCAAGCACTGCCTCGAGCGCCAGCATCCCGACCACGATGCCGCTTGCCGTGAAGATGTGCACCGCCCAGGCTTGACGACGCTCAGCAGCTGAGCAGGGCGAATAGGCAGGTGGGGGGGCGTCATTGGACACGGTGATCTATCCTAGTGGGCTGTGGACAGCGAAAGAGGCCCTTCGCCCCACACCGAAGGCGCACCGACGAGCGCTCAACGCGCCGCACCCGGTGAGGAAGTCGAGACCCGGCGGCAGCTGTTCGAACGAATGTGGTTCGGAGCGTCATTGCTCTACGCGCTGGTGCGGATCGGCCTGGCCGAACAGTTCCTCGTCAAATACGGGCTCAACATTTTCATCTTCGCGACGATCGAGCTGCTCTCAACCCCGATCTATGCGATTGGCGCCTCGCGGATGGTACGAGGCCTGGTCGCCTCGCGGCGTTCTTCGGCCATCCGCTGGTTGATGGTGTCAATCCTCGGTTTCGTGGCACCCGATGCCTACGTGGTGGTTGCCGCTCGCCGGGTGCCCGCATCGTTGTATCTGGCGGTGCTCGCCTGGGTCGTGCTCGGCACGATTCTCGGAGTCCGTCGGGTCCGTCGGCAGATCAGATTGACCCTGCGCGTCGACTGAGAGGCCCCGACTCCGCCGCTACAGGCTGTTGATGGTGACCTGCCCGGTCGATCCGTCGATGGTGATCGTCGCCCCGTCGGGGATGCGCCGGGTCGCGTCGGCGATGCTCGCCACACACGGAATCCCCAGCTCACGACTCACAATCGAGGCATGACTACCGAACGAACCGACGTTGGTGATCACGCCGCCCGCCACGAGGAACAGCGGCGTCCACGACGGGTCGGTGTGGTCGGTGATCAGAATGTCACCGGGCTCCAGGGCGCTCGGGTCATCGGGCCTGGTGAGCACCCGGGCGACCCCCGTCACGATGCCGGGAGCGCAAGCCGCGCCCGTCAACACGTCACCGGCGGCGACCGGCTCGACCACGAGATCGGCCCGGCGAATCCAGGTCGACAGCGGGGGGCAGACCTTGTCGACGATGAACGGCGGCTCCAGCGTCGCCAGTTCGGCGAAGTCGACCTCACGGGTTGCCAGCGTGTCGGTGAACGACCCCGGATCGGCGAGATAGGCCTCGACTTCGGCGTCGAGCAGCATGTAGATCTGCTTGGCGTGGGCCAGGTTCCCGGCCGCCGTCATCCGCCGGCCGAGCTCGTCGAAGCACATGCGTACCTCGTGCAGGCCGCGGATGTTGTTGGTCTTGCACCGCTCACGGGCGGCCTGCCACACATCGGCCGAGTGCAGACCGACGCCGAACATGCCGAGCGCCTCGTCGTTACCGGCCAGGGCATCACGGATCTCGGCGGCGATGCGCTCGCGCTCGGCATGATTGCGAGCCGAGGCGGCCGTCGGGTCGGCGTGGTCGCCCTGTTGGCGCATCGAGTCGAGCTGGGCGTAGATCAGACCGGGGTTCGTCTCGTAGCTCTCGGCCCCCGCGTCCCATTCGTCGGGACCCCGCGAACCATGCTTGCGGACGAACGCTTCGATCTCGCCGGCCAACTCGCTCCCGCCGACGGCCTCGGCCACGTCGGTGAGCCCGGCATCGAATGCGGCGGTCAGCTCACTCGAGGAGCGAATGGTGCGCGACATCGCCCACAGGTCAACGGCGATCTCAGCCGAGTCGACGCCACCGATCGACGACAACAGCAGCACCGCATCCGGCGCCCGACCCAGCTCGGCGCACGTCGCGGTGACGATGCCTGGGCCGAACGACGCGCCGAGCGACGCCCACACATGAGAGTCGAACAGGGCGATCAGCATCGGCTGGATGCCGCGCGCCCGGGCGACGAGTTCCGCGTCCGAGAGCGTCGACAGATCGGGGCGGCTGTCGCGCAGGGCGATCGTCTCGGTCTTCTGGTCTTCGATCGGCTGGTAGAAGTCGCAGCCGAGCACGATGCCCATCGTCTCGCCGAGCTTTGCGGCGTGCCGCTCGCTCTCGTGCCATGGCTCGGCTTTGTACGCCGGCACGTCGGGCCGGGCGTCGAAGTAGGCCTGATCGATCGCCTCGGGGCTGGCGCCGGGCATTCGCACACCCATCAGCCGGGCTTGGGTCAACGAGTTGTAGAAATAGCCACCGAACAGGCCAAACGTCTCTGGTGGCGAGCCGTACTCGTCGGCGTCGAAGACCCCAAATCCGACGAATCCGTCGCGGCAGCCGAGCACGAGGCCGTTCTCCCAGCCGAACGTCCAGCCGAGTGGCGTACAACGGATTGGCCAACACCTCGCCGGCATTCGCCCGGGTGTAGTTCGGGAACCGTTCTGTCGGTGTCCGATCGCAAATCCATGTATCGCCAAGCATCGAGACTCCCAGACGTCTTCCGTCGCCGCTCATTCGAACGGACCCCGGCGAGAACCTAGCAAGCCACCGATTCCTCAGGAGGATTCCAAGGGGCGTGATCGATCTACTGTTGGGCGATGGAGTCGTACTCGCATGTCGCCCAGGCCGCCGTGTTCGAACCGACCGAGGCGTATTCCGATCTGCGGGAGCGGTGCCCGGTGCATCACGAGGCCGACCACGACCCACCGTTCTACGTGCTCAGCCGCTACGCCGACGTTCAACAGGCGTTGAAGTGCCCGGGGCAGTGGGGGAACACCGATGGGCCGGGGGTGTTCTATCAAGACGGCGGGGTGCTCGGTTCGGCTGACGACCCCGAACATGCCCGTCAGCGGCGGATCTTGCGGCCCGCCTTCCTGCCGGTGGCGATCGCGTCGATGACCGCGCAGGTCACCGAGATGGCCGATTCTCTGCTCGACTCATTCATCGCCGACGGTGAGGGAGACTTCGTCGAACTGTTCGCCTTTCCGTTCCCGGCGATGGTCATCGGTGAAATCCTCGGCGTCCGCTACGAAGACCGCGAACGCTTCCGGGCGTGGACGGCGACGACCGTCGAAGCGTTGACCGGTGGCGACCTCCATGCCTACGAGATCGCCAAGGGTCTGACCGGCGACTACATCGAGGAGCGGATGACCGAGCGGGACGCCACGCTCGACGCCGCCGGCCAACCCGATGACCCCGCGCTGATCCCGCCGGACGCCTTGAGTTTGATGGTGCTCGCTCGCCGACGGGGCGAGTTGACGACCGTCGAAGCCCGGCGACTCGGCCACCAATTGATCGTCGCCGGCCACGAGACGACCACCAGCCTGCTCGGCTTCATGCTCTACCGCTTGATCGAACGCCCCGAGTTGATGGGCGCCCTGCGCGCCGATCGCAGCCTGCTCCCCCTCGCCATCGAGGAGGCATTGCGGTTCGACTCTCCCGTTCAGGGCCTGTTTCGTACCAACGCCTCGGCCACGACCGTCCACGACACCGCACTCAACGAACGGACCAAGATGCAGCTGCTCTTCGCCTCAGCCAACCGCGACCCCGAGCGATTCGAACGACCCGACGAGTTCCGTCTCGATCGTCCACTCGACGAAGTTCGCCGCCATCTGGCCTTCGGATGGGGCATCCACTTCTGCATCGGCGCTCCCCTCGCCCGCCTCGAACTGCGGGTGGCGTTCGAGCGGGTGCTCGCCCGGCTGGCCGACATCCGACTCGCCGGACCGCCGCGCCGGAACACCTCGTTCGTGCTGCGGGGGCTCACCAGTCTGCCGATCCAATGGAGCCCGGCATGAGCCTGGTCGATCAGTACCGCCTCGACGGGCGGGTCGCCGTCGTCACCGGCTCGGGCCAGGGGATTGGGCGCGGGATCGCCTGGGGGCTCGCCGACGCAGGATGCGACGTGGTGCTCAACGCCCGGCGACTCGATGACCTGGCCATCACCGCAGCCGGAATCGAGGAGCGGGGACGCCGGGCGCTGATTGTCGACGGTGACATCCGCGACTTCTCCGAGACCATCGCGGCGCGAACGATCGAGGCTTTCGGACGGCTCGACATCTGGGTCAACAACGTCGGCGGGTCCGACGACAAGACCGTCCGCGCCCTGATCGACACCCCCGACGACGTCTGGCGATCCCAACTCGAATTGAACCTGACGAGCGCCTTTCAGGGGGTCAAGGCTGCCGCTCATCGGATGCCCGACGGTGGGGCGATCATCAACATCGCCTCGGGGGCCGGGATGCGTGGTTCCCCGATGACCGGGCCGTACGCGTCGGCCAAGGCGGGGATGATCAACCTCACCCAGACGCTGGCGTTGGAGCTCGCGCCACGCGGTATTCGAGTGAACACCGTGTCGCCCGGGCCGGTCGCCACCGAGGCCTACGCCGAGGTGCTCGGCATCTCCGATCAGTACGACGCGCTGGCCCGCACCATCCCCCTCGGCCGAATGGGCACCCCCGACGACATCGCCGGGGCCGTCGTCTACCTCGCCTCACCGGCGGCGTCGTGGGTCACCGGGCAGAACCTGCTCGTGGCCGGCGGGCGAACCGAGCGCAGCTACCAGTACCAACCGCGTCCGGCGGCCGAGACCACGATCTCCCCAGCAACGAAAGCACCATCGACATGAGCGCCACCTCCCGCGATACCCACGCCAGACCGTCCAGTGACCCTTCCGACTACACCGACTCCTATGAGGACGTGTCGGTCTTTGTCCTTGATGACCAGCGGGAACACATCCTGCTCGACGCCCAGACCGAGTGCACCTTCATGTGGAGCACGTCGACGGGCGACCCGGTCGGGGTGATCATGAACTTCGTCGCCCACGACGGCCGGTTCTGGTTGACATGTACCCGACGCCGCAAGCGGGTACCGGCGATCGAGGCTCGGCCGCGGGTGGCGATCGCCGTGTCCAGCCGGGGGACCGACATCGGCATCAGCCAGGCGGTGACGTACAAGGGCAACGCCATCGTCCGCGACGACGAGGCCACCAAGGCATGGTTCTACCCGGCGCTGGCGGCGCGAGTGCGCCCCGAGAGCGCCGAGCGGCAGGCCGCCTTCATCCACCATCTCGACACCCCGGGGCGAGTCGTCATCGAGATCGTGCCCGACACGCGCATCGGGTTCGACGCCGAGAACATGTTCCGCAACTCCCCCGCCGGACCATCACGTTCCAAGGTCTGATACCCGACGGCGTCGAGTGAACGCGGTCAGCCGACCGATGTCGGCAGGCTGACCACCATGCGGGTGCCGCCCTCGCCTGGCGCGCCGTCGATGCTGATCGAACCCCCGTGGGCAACGATGATCTCCCGGGTGATCGCCAGGCCGAGACCGGTTCCGCCGCGCCCGGCGGTGCGGGCGTCATCGAGCTTGGTGAAGCGTTCGAAGACCCGCTGCCGGTCAGCCGCGGGGATCCCCGGCCCGTCGTCGTCAATCGATAGCACCGCCCGCTCGCCGATCTCGCCGAGCGACACGGTGACCCGGCTGGCGGCGAACCGCGAGGCGTTGTCGAGCAGGTTGCGAATCGCCCGGACCAGCTGAGCCGGATCGCCGACGACCTGCGCCGATGACACGCTCCTCAAATCGAAGCGGGGGCCCGCATCGGAGCGAAGCCGGGTTGTCTCACCGAGCACGATGTCGTCGAGATCAACGGCCACTCGCCGCACCAGCCCACCACCGTCATCGAGCCGGGCCAGTTCCAACAGCTCATCGACGAGCCGTTCGAGTTCGATCGCGTCATCGAGCACCGCCTGATGCGATTCGACCATCCCGAGCTGCCGGGCCCGGGGGATGTCGACTTCCAGCCCGGCCCGCATACGGGCGAGTGGGCCGCGCAACTCGTGAGAGGCATCGGCAACGAACCGCTTCTGGAGTTGCGCCGAGTCGTCGAGCCGGTCGAGCATCCGGTTCATCGTCGACGCCAACCGGGAGATCTCATCGTTCCCCGCCGGGGTGGCGACGCGCCGGTCGAGGCGCGAGCCGTCGATCTCGTCGGCCTCCCGGCGGATCGTTTCCACCGGCTGCAGCGTGCGCCCGACCAGGGTGTGGATCAACCACCCGAGCAGCAGGGCGACGATCGGGATACCGAACTCCAGACCGCGGATCAGTACCGCACGGGCCTCATGAAGATCATCGGTGAGGCCGGCGACGCGCAACACCCCGGTGCCGTGAATGGTCGCCACCGGCCGCGTTGCCACCATGTACCGACTTTTGTCGAGGGTGATCGTCGCCCACGACGGGACCAGCGCCGAAGCCCGAACGTTGGTGCGGATCGGTGATGAGGGGGCCGACGAGTACAGCTCGCCATCATCGGTCGCCAGTTGGATGAGGACATCATCGCCACCGGCCACCGTCGCGTCACCGGGCTCGCGTCCGGCTCGGAGCAACTCAACGACGTCATCGGATCGTTGTTCGAGGGCATCGCGCAGGTTGTTGGTCAACGTGCGCTGCTGGGCCGAGACGAGCAGCCAGCCGGCGATGACCAACACCCCGCAGACCACCGCAACGGCGATCGCCGTGATCCGAACCCGCAGGTCACCCCAACGAATGCGGCGTTCAGCCATCGTCCACGACGCAGTACCCAGCACCTCGCATGGTGACGATCGACTGCCGCCCGAACGGCTGGTCGACCTTGCGGCGCAGCCGGGCGACGTAGACCTCGACGATGTTCGGGTCGCCGGCGAAGTCGTCTTCCCAGACGGCGGCCAGCACGTCGGATTTCGACAACACCTCTCCCTCCCGGCGGACCAGCAACGACAGCACGTCGAACTCGCGGGCCGTCAGATCAATCGAGCGATCGCCTCTCCACACCTGCCGTCGCCGTTGGTCGACGCGCAGATCGCCGATCGTCATCGAGACCGGGACGCGTCCGCCGGCTCGGCGGGACAGCGCCCACAGCCGGGCGACGAGCACCGGGAACGAGAAGGGTTTGGTGAGATAATCGTCGGCACCGTCTTCAAGCGCCTCGGCCTCGTCGAGGTCGCCGTCCTTGGCGGTCAACATCAAAATCGGGGTCCAACAGCCGATCGCCCGCAGATCGCGGCAGACGAGAAAGCCGTTCCGTTTGGGCAGCATGATGTCGAGCACGATCAGGTCATGGGCTCCTTCCGAGGCCCGCCAGTAGCCCTCATCACCATCGAACGCCGTTTCCACGGCGAAACCCTCGCCTTCGAGTCCGCGTTTGACCGTCGCCGCCAGCCGCTCATCGTCCTCGATCAAGAGCACTTTCAACCGCCCCGTCCCTTCACCTGCTCGCCGCACAGCATGATCGCACGCCCCTGACTGCGACCTGAACGCCGCCGTTCTTTCAACGGCCCCGCCGACGACTCAGCCGCGGGTGAAGAACCGCCCGCTCAGGTCGGCCGGTCCGCCGTAGAGCACGCGCAGTCGCCGGCTCGTGAACTTCCAACCATCGGCGGTGCGGGCGTATTCGTCGGAGTAGTAACCGGCCATGGTCCGCGGTGGGCCGTCGACCGGATCGTTGAGTTCCACCAGGTAGGCCCGACCAAACGCCGTATCACCATCGATGGTCGCCTCGCTGCTTTGATAGAGCTGCACGACGTGTTCGTACTTGGCAATCGCCTCTTTCCACAGACCGACGATCGCCTCTTTGCCCTGCACCTCACGACCGGGACCGAGCTCCCACACGGCGTCGTCGGTCCAGGTGGCGCCCCACGCCTCGGCATCATGAATGAGCACCGCATCGGCATAGGCGTATAACAGGCGCTTGATCGCCGAATGGTCGTTGCTCATGTCGGTTCCACTTCCCATCCCGGTCAGGAGTTCGTTTTCGCTGGTCAGGTCAGATTGGCACACCGATCATGCTCCGGACGTCAACGGTCGCCGAACAGCGTGTCGATCAGGCGCTCGGTCTCGCGCAGGAGCCCGGCCGCCTCACGCGGTTCGGCGTGGAGCACGAGGGCGATCCCCGATCCGGCGAGGTGGGCGAGCAGGAACGCCCGCGATCGCAGCGTCTCGGGGGTGAGCCCACTCCACGGGCCGACGCACTCGGCGATCAATGTGCCGTTGCGGCGGCTGTCGGCAACGTTCAACGACACGAGTTCGGGCGATGCGAAGGTGCCGGCCCATAACTCGCGTAGCGCCCGATCGTCGGCGAACGCCCGGTGGTAGTCGTGAAACGTCCGGCGGAGCGCCGCCCGGGCAGAAGACTCCGAGTCGATGCCGCCGAGATTGGCGGCGATCGAGACATGCATGGCCTCGAGGCTCTGCTCGGCGACGGCTCGGATGACCGCCGACGCGTCGGGGAAATAGCGGTACAGCGATGGCGGGGTGAGCCCGGCCTCGACGGCCAGGGCCGCCATTGTGCAGCGCTCGATGCCGCCCGCGCGCAGCAAGACGACCGCGGCATCGATGATGTCGGCCACTCGCTGCCGGGAGCGTTCTTGGGTCGGAGTTCGTCGAGTCGTCAAAACGTGACATAGCGTAACGTTTGTCGGACAACGAGGGGACGTCATGATGACCGAGCGGCATTGCATCGTTGGATCGGGTCCGGGTGGGCTGGCCGCCGCCCGAGCATTTCTCAACCTGGGGCTGGCGGTTGACGTCTACGAGCGCCACGGGGCGATCGGGGGCATTTGGGATCGCACCAACCCGGGTACACCGATGTACGAATCGGCGCACTTCATTTCGTCGCGCGATCAATCGGCATACCACGGGTACAAGATGCCCAGCAACTACCCCGACTACCCGAACCATCGCCAGATCCTCGACTACCTGCGGGGATTCGCCACGACGTACCGCCTGGAGCAGCACGTTCGACTGTCGACATCGGTTGAGCATGCCGAGTGGGACGGCACCCACTGGCAGGTGCGAACGTCGGATGGCGAGACCCGCGCCTATCTGACGTTGACCTGCGCAAACGGTACTCAATGGTTCCCGACGATGCCATCGTTCCCCGGAGCGGAGTCGTTCACCGGTGAGATCATCCACTCCAACGCCTACAACGAGGGTCGCCAACTCGCCGGCAAACGGGTGCTCGTCGTCGGGGCGGGAAACTCCGGCGTCGACATCGCCTGCGACGCCGCTCGCTTCGCCGACTTCGCGGCGATCAGCGTGCGACGGGGGTACCACCTGGTGCCGAAACACATCTTCGGGATACCTGCCGACGCGTTCGCCGCCTCGGGCCCGCATCTGCCGATGAAGTGGGCGCAACGGATCTTCCCGCCGTTGCTGAGGATCTTGATCGGCAAGCCGTCGAGGTATGGCTGGCCTGAACCCGACCACAAACTGTTCGAGACCCATCCGATCGTCAACGACCAGATCCTCCACCACTTGAGCCACGGAGACCTCGTCGCGCGGCGCGACATCACTCGATTCGACGGGGCCGCCGTGGTGTTCGCCAATGGCACCCGCGAGGCCTACGACCTGGTCATCATGGCGACCGGCTACCAGACGAAGGTGCCGTACCTCGACGAGTCGATGTTCCGCTGGAAGGGCAATCGCCCGAACCTGCATCTGCGGTTGTTCAGCCAGGATCACCCCGGGTTGGCGGCGATCGGCTTCACCGAAGGCGACGGCGGAGCGTACGAATTGTTCGACGACATGTCCGACCTCATCGCCCGCGCCGCCTGGGCTGCCGAACACGATCGAGGCCAATTCGATCGCCTTCGAGCGCGGTTCGCCGGACCCGACCCTGATGTCTCAGGCGGCGTGAAACACCAGGCCACCGACCGCCACGCCGCCTACGTCAACCTGCAGGCCTACCAAAAGGCCTCCAAGGCCCTCCGCAAAGACTTCGGGTGGCCCTTTATCAGCCAGGAAACCTTCGAATCCGTCCGATCTACCCTCGCCGCCCGCTAACGCTCGGTCGACGCAGTAGCCGGTGATACGTCACGGCTCGCAGTCGACCGCGATAGCGAGCGCGGCACAGACGGCGTGAAGGGTGAGATGACGAACGTTTCCGACCGGTCTCAAGAATGCTGTTCGGGCCACGAGTTGCACATTGTCAAGGTTGGCGACCGATGTCCGGCGCACGCCGTCGCGATGATCCACGGGGACTTCTGTCGCGAGTCCTCGAATCGTTGCCGTCACAGGGGCGACGATGACGCTGTTGAGATGCTGGCCCATCGGATCGCGAGTGAGCACGATCACCGGGCGGACCTTGTCGAGTTGCGCCAGCCACACCTCACCGCGGCGCGGTTCAGGCGTCATCTGAGAAGAGCGCTTCCCAGTCGGTGTCGTCCTCAAGATCGCCATGCGACGCGGCGACATGGCTGGTCAGCGAGATCTCATCGGGTGTCAGCGGCACCGCCTTGTACGCGGCGATGTCGCGGCGGATCCGCTCTGCTTTCAGTAGTTCGCGCAGCGCCAGGTCGATGGTGTCAGACGCGCTAGTGCGACCCACCACGCCCTGGACCTGCTGCAGCAGATCTCGGTCGACCGTAATCGTTGCCTTACTTCGTGCCATATGTTTCATCTTACCTGATGCCTTGCAGGTGACGTGCCGGTCTGCCATGCCCACGAACACTCGCTGGGGCGATCGCCGACCACAAGGTGAAAACCGTCGCGCCTACCAGTACATGACGGCGAACTGACCACTCCGCCATGCGCTGTAGAGCCGCACCCGAACGATGTACCGACGGCCAGCCACGAGCGGAAGTTGGATTTGAGCATTGCGGTCCTCGCCGCTGTCGTCGTCACCCTTGAGAAACGTCGACGCGCCGCCGGTGTCCTCGAAGACGGTCAGCACGGTGTCGGCCGCACCGAACGTCGCGATCGTGTACGTGCGGGTGGTCGGCGGCTCGACGAGGAAGTTGACCTGTTGCGCAGGCGCCAGGTTGCTCGGTACCGACACGAACGGATCCAGGGTTGGCAGCTGGGCGCGAATCGGCGGATACCAGCTGACGATGAACTGCTTATCCAGACTCGACAACGTCCCAGGAGGACGTACCCCACCCTGAAACGCAACGGGCTGTTGGATCAGCCCGGCAGGGAGGCTGTACTCCATGATCGAGTTCGGATCCCACGTCGATCCCTGGACCTCGCTCGGCGACAGCTTGCGCAGCAGATTGTGGAACGTTGTGTTCCGATCCCAATTGTTCGGCGGACCACCAAAATAGGCGTAGACGGCGGGTTCGTCCCACACGATCCCAGCAAACGGGTTCTGATGTTCGTGCGGCATGCCGAGGGTGTGACCGATCTCGTGGAGCGCAGTCGTGCGCCCATACGCGTTCTCCGTCAGGTCCCAGCCGAAGTTCATGGTGCGCTCGCCGACCGGCTTGCCCCGAACGTCCTTGCCGACATATGACCACGACCCGTCGCCCAGTTGAAACCCGATCCGAACATCGGCCAGATTCCGGTCGTTGACCTCGACGAAGCTCAGGCCGATACCGATCTTCTTCCACGCCGCGAACGATTCACGCACCACTTTGCGGTTGGCATCGTCACCAACCCAGGTGACCGGACGGGTCGACCCGTCGGAAAACCTCAGATCGCTCGTATCGCCCGGACGGTCGAAAAAGTAGTAGCGAAGTGTCGTTCCGTTCGCCCATTTGTTACGACCGAGAATGATCGCTCTCACTCGGTCCGGCGACAGCCCCGCCGGTAACACCGGCACCGCTGATTCCCGCAACGTGCAATACGGCAGCGGCAGCGCGGCCGCCTCGGTCTTGGCTGGCTTCGATCGTGGCATCACAACCTCCTTGCTTACGAGAGTCCCGACGATCGACGCTGATACCACGAATTGTCGTCGGAGGCTGAACGCGACCACTTTGCGTTGACGCTCTCAAGCCCGCGGCCCAGATGCCAGTCGAGTGCCCGTCGAGGTGCTCGAGACCGATTTACCTCGATGCGGCCCAATTCGTGCGATCATCATGGCCATCCTTGATGTGCAGGCTCCCCTCCGATGAACCTCTACCCGCTTCGTCAGTTCACGCGATCGACGCCTGGTGTACTCGCGCTCGGCGCGGCCGTTCTGTTCGGCTGCGGCGGTGACGTCGCCGACGGAACCGCTGCTCCGGCGACGGCTCCGCTGCTGTCGGCGACGTCGGCCGCCGTCACGACCACCACCCCACCGGCACCGATCTGCGTCGTCACGGTTGAGCCCGGCGATTCGCTCTCGGTGATCGCCACCCGAACCGGGGTCAGCGTCGCCGATCTGGAATCGGAGAACGCGATCACCGTCTCGGTCACGATCCACCCCGGGCAGGTCTTCGACGTTTGCGTCGGCAACGACATCGACGACGTCACCGGCGCCTCGCGTCTCGCACCCCCGCCTGACGCCGTGATGGCCCAACAGACCGAGCTCAGCGAGTTGTTCGCCGCGTACTCGCTGCCGCCCCTCGGCGTCGACGGCGACTCGGGCTCATACACCCGCCAGGCGATCTGCGCGGCCCGGATGGGACTTCGCCTGCCGGTTCACAACGGGTATCTGACCGCCGGAAGCGACGAGGAAGCGGCGATATTCGCGGCCACCGAGCTGGCGATTCCCGTCGGCGCGCCCACCGATGCCGCCAAGTGGATCCTCGTGGATCAGACGTGCCAGGTGATCTTCACCGGCGAAGGCAATGATCGAGTCGTCGACGTGTTCCCGACCTCGACCGGTCAGCCGGGGTTCGAAACCCGTACCGTGTCGGCCCGCGCCTTCCGCTTCGACCCAGCGACCGACAACGAGGGATGGCATGACAGCGCGACCTTTCCGGTCGAGGGTGACAACCCGCTCAACGGCAACATGTACAAGCCGCTCTACTTCAACGACGGCCAAGCGATCCACGGTGCCGGATTCATCCCGCCCGATCCACGCAGCAAGGGCTGCGCCCGCACGTTTCCCAAGCATCAGGACATGATCATCGAGTGGCTCGGACTCGGCGAGATGACGCAAGCCACCTGGAACGCCGCCGAGATCAATGTCACCGTCGTCGTCCAAGGCCGATTCCAAGACCGCACAACGGACTGAGCCTGGTCTCGCCTCGTCTCAGGCGAAGCGGCGGTTGAAGGCGGGCGCGACGTCGCGGGCGAAACGCCGGACCCACTCCGAGCGAACCTCGAACGGGAGTCCGGCAGTGGCGGTGTGCAGGAACAAGGCTGGCGACGAAACCGAAGTCGAGCCGGGTCATCCCTGGCGCTCCTTCACGACCGGTCGGGCATCGAGGGCCAGGGCGAGTCGCGCCCCGGCGAAGTCCATCGCCGGGACCAACTGTCCGGCCCGATTAGTTTCGCCGCTATGCCGATCCCCGACTTCACCGATCGTCCACTTGCCGAACTGTTCTCGCTCGCCGGGCGGCGGGCCGTGGTCACCGGGGCCGGGCGGGGGTTGGGGGCGCAGATCACCCGACGACTGGCTGAGGCGGGGGCCGACGTCATCGCCGGCGACCTCGATGTCGCGGCCGCCCAGTCGGTGGCCTCCGAGGTCTCGGCGGCGACTGGGCGGCGGGTGATCGCCGTGGCGATGGACGTCAGCGACACCACCACGCTGGCCAGTGCGGCCGACCTGGCCGTCAGCGAATTCGGCGGGCTCGACATCTGGGTGAACAACGCCGGGATCTTCCCGACCACCGGCCCGGCGATCGACATGACCGACGAGTTCCTCGACCGGATGCTCACCGTCAACAGCCGCGGCACGTTTGCCGGGGCCCGCGAGGCAGCACGGCGAATGACCAACGGCGGAGCGATCGTCAACATCGCCTCGACCGCCGGGTTCAAGGCGACGCCCGGAATCAGCGCGTACATCGCCTCGAAGCATGCCGTAGTCGGCATCACCAAGGCCCTTGCCCACGAGTTCGGCCCACTCGGCATCCGGGTCCTCGGCATCGCCCCCTCGGTGATCGACACCCCCGGCGTGCAGCAACAGATGGCCCCACTGAAGGCCGCCGGAATCGACATCGACGTTCGCGCCGCGGCCAATCCACTCGGGCGCATCGGGCGGCCCGACGACGTCGCCCGCGTCGTGGTGTTCTGCGCCGGCAACCTGGCGGCGTACATGACCGGGGCGGTCCTGCCGGTCGACGCCGGCGGCCTAGCGTAAGGGCATGACCGACGAGCCAGGCCGACGGGCACCCCGATGGTGGGTGCCCGGAATCGCCATCCTCAGCGGCGTGATTGTGGTCACGGCAATCTCAGTGTCGGCGCACCGCCGATCGGTGATGACGGAGCAGGCCGACCGGGCCGACCGCCGCGCCGATCTCGCCTTTGTCCGCGCCTCGTACGGTCAGCCAGGGGTCGTTCGTTCGTTTCGCCAGCTCGCGCTGGCCGGCGCCAGCCTGCCGGGGATCACCCTCGATGGTGCCGACTTGGGCGACCGTCCTTGATCGTGCTGATCTGTCGGACGCTTCGCTGATCGGAGCCGACCTGTCATCGGTGCATCTCGGCCTGGCCAAACTGACCCGCGCCGACCTGATCGGGGCGGATGCCTCGTTTGCCCTGCTTGGCGGGGTCGATGGGTACCAATTGGTCGCCCCTGACTCCGACTTTCACGGGGCCGATCTCGGCCGCGGCTACTTCGCCGAGGCAATGTTCGACCGGGCCGACCTCAGCGGCGCGGTGCTCCCGCTCGGCGTGTTCTCCGACGCCACGCTCGCCGTAGCCGACCTGCAGAACGCCGATCTGCGCGGCGCGTCCTTCGACGGAGCGGACCTCTCGGGGGCCAACTTGAGCGGCGCGAACGTCGACGGGGCGGTGTTTGCGGATGCCAACCTGAGCGGCGCGAACCTGAGTGGTGTGTGTTGGAAGTCTTCTCCGATCTGGCCCTCGGACCTCGCCGAAGTGCCCACCGAATCGGTCGAGATCGAGGGTTCCCGCTGCGCTCCTCCGATCACCGATGACTAACGATCGGTAGGCTCGGACCCATTCAGTTCCCGCGGGATCGCTCGCACCGGCAGCAGGGTCACGAGTCGATGGTCACGAGTTGATGAAGGTTCGCGAAGCACTGATCCCGCCGATCGATCAGGCCGGTTTCCGTGACGGCGTACGGGCGATGGGTCCACTCGGCGTGGCGATCGCCGTCTGGGGATTGGTCACCGGCGTGGCGATGGTCAACGGCGGGATGACCACGCCCATCGCCATCGTGATGAGCTTGGCCGCGTTTGCCGGTTCGGCACAGTTGGCCGCCCTCCCGTTGCTGGCCGTCGGGGCGCCGCTCCCCGTCGTCTGGGCCACGGCGTTCCTGGTCAACCTACGGTTCGTGATCTTCTCGGCCGGGTCGCGTCGATTCTTCGCCCAACTGCCGTGGAAGCAGCGGCTGTTCTCGTCATACCTCAACGGCGACCTTGGCTATGCACTGTTCTCCCGCCGGTTCGCCGATGCCACTGAATTCGGCAACCCTCATCAGTGGGGCTACTTCTACGGCGGAGCGCTCGTCAACTGGGTGGCGTGGCAGGCGTCGTCGATCGCCGGCATCCTGCTCGGCGGGCTCGCCCCGACCGCCTGGGGTCTGGAGTTGGCGGCGATCCTCGCGCTTGTCGCCGTACTGATCCCGATGGTCACCCGCTTCCCAGCCGTCGCCGGAGTCGCCGTCACCGGGGTGCTTTCGATCATGACCGTGCGGATCCCGATGCGACTCGGTCTGATGATCTCGGTCGTCGCCGGTGTCGCGGTGGCGATGATCGTCGACTCGCTGCACTCGCGGCGCGGTCGCGCCGGTGACCAGGAGATGTTGTCGGAGATGGCGATCGACGATCTGGCCTCGGCCTCCGACGAGGTCGGCTGATGAACCCACTGCTCAGCTGGCCCTACATGCTGCTCGGCATTGCCGGGCTGACAGTGACGACGTTGGCGACCCGCGGCAGCTTCTTCATGCTTCAGGCCTCGTTTCAACTCCCCGAGCGATTCGAGCGGGCTCTGCGATTCGCCCCGGCCTGCGCGCTGACCGCGATCATCGCTCCGGGCGTGTTCACCAAGAACCACGACCTGGCGCTGAGCTGGCACAACAACCAGATGTGGGCGTTGCTCGTCGGCGGCCTGGTGTTCGCCAAGACCCGCAACATGCTCGCCATGATGGGCGTCGGCATGACGGTCTTCACCGTCCTGCGCCTCTGGCAATAACCCTCCAAGCCCGACGGCCGGCCTGGCTTACCGGGCGATGGGCATCAATCTCGACGGGGACGACGTCGTTGATGTGCAACGACAACCTACGGCGGCCCGCGTGATCGCTACGGGTTGAGCAGCGGGGCGAGGAGCTCAAATGTGCCATTGGCATAGGGCGTGAGCTGCACCCGCGAGATCCCTCGCGATTCCAGGGCGAGCAACGAATCGGCAACCCGGTGGGGTTCGCCGATGAACGACCCGAACCACGACCCGCGGAGCACCTCGGTCAACGACGTGAGCCGCGGATGCGTGCCACAGCCGACCTGCAGGAAGAGACCGAGCGGCACGTCGGGGCGCGCATCACGGACCAGGCCTACCAGCCGGTCGAGATCGTCGAGGGTGACAAGGGCGAGCTTGGCGAAATCGAGGGAACCACCCCGAGTTGCCGGGCTCGACACCTTCAGCTCAACCCGATCGACGAGCGGCGCGACTTGTTCGATCGACCGCGGTCCGCCGAGTGCGGCGACCAGCGGCGGGGCGGACACGTCGGGGCCGAGGATCTCGACATCGACGTCGTAGAACTCGCCGGTGAACCGGCAGGCGCGATCGTGAAGCAGGGCCCGCGAGATGATCATCGCCTCGCGATACCGCGCCACCCGTTCCCCCGGCGGCGGGTAGCGCAGGCCGGTCAGCTCCACCTCGGGTTTCGACCAGCCGGCTCCCAGACCGGCCTCGAACCGGCCGTTCGATGCCTGCTGCATCGCCAGTGAGGCCTGGGCAAACTCGACCGGCGAGCGCAGCAGGTTGTTGGCGAACGACGAAGTCAGGGTGACCCGCGTCGTCGCCGCGGCCATCGCCCCAAGGGCGACCCACAGATGCGGATACGGCCGACCGCGGTCCCACAAATGGTCGGCGACGGCGAGGCCGTGCCAGCCTTCGGCCTCACGCTCGCGGGCCCAGTCGGCCGGGGAGACCGATACATCGACCAGGTTCGGAGTGAACTCCATCGCGGACACCTACCTGGTCAGGATTTCACGTCGGTAAGGACTCGGCGGATGCCATCGGCCGACGCCCGCGCCGCATCTGCGGCCGGCATCGCCCAGAGTTCCGTCGAGCAGACCTCCATCGAGATCGGGGCATCGACCCCCATCGCCCGCAACGTCGAGAGAAACCCGACGCAGTCGAACTCGCCCTGGCCTGGGGGAACGCGGGTGGTCAGACAGTCGGTCTTGTAGTCGAGCGGCCCGGGAGCGATGGGCCCGTCGTTCATCTGGATGGCGAAGATCTTCGCCGGGTCGAGGGCGGTGAGCATCGCTGCGTCATTCGAGCCGCGGGTGTGATGCCAGATGTCGGCGCAGTACCCGCCGTTCGGGCGGGCGGCCCGCTCGACGATCGCCTGGGCATCGTTGGCGTCGTAGATGTTGGTGAACGGCAACCATTCGATACCTACCTTCAGGCCATGGTCCGCGGCACGATCACACAGCGCACCGAACCCGTCGGCGGCGTTGTCAACGGTGCCTTCATACGAGCCGATCGCCTGCAGATAGCGACATCCGAACTCGTCGGCCATCTCGTATGCAAGCGCCTCGATCGCGGTGCACGTCGTCGCATTCTGCTCCGAAGCGGCCGCCGACCAGCCGACGATCGTCTCGATCTCGCCGATCATCACCCCGTGATCGTCAAGCACACCGCGGATGTCGGCCGCGGAACGACCTTCGTCCTCGCGCAAGCGGCGGTACTCCGACACATACAAACCGATCGCGCTGAAGCCGGCCGACGACGCGGCAGCAACTCGCTCGTCGAATCCGCCGTGGCGGGGCCGAGAAAAGTGCGACCAGATCAGGTCGGGCCAGGCAAGATCATGCGGGGTACGAGACGACGACATGAGCCGACGGTAGCCGCCTCGACCCCGTTCGCTCGCCCGCCGATCGGCACCACCTGGATGGTGACGAGCAGCGGGCCGAGATTCGGGGGTGGACTAGACAGGCGTCACGTACGTGAAGTTGAACTCGCTGTCGGCGACGACGCCGTTGAGCGTCGTCTTCACGTAGAACGACCAGCTACCGGGGTTGCCGCAGTCGCTGCCGACACCGTTGATGAACGCCGACGCCGTCGTCACCGCTCCGGTGTTCCAGACGCTCACCACCGGGTTGGGGAACGGCTTGAGGGGGGCGCAGCCGGTACCCACCATGCCGGGGATGGTGATCCGGTAGAGGCCGACCGCCTCTCTCGAGGACGTCCAGTTACCGCTCTTGGCGAATTCTGGTATCTGGGCACCGGTCGCGCCGTCGATGTGGCCAGTGGAGATCCCTGTCGCCCCGGTCGGACCGACCGGCCCGGCCGGACCAGCCACGCCGGCCGGACCAGCGGGGCCAGCCGGACCTCCACCGCCGCTCGTCCCGGCCGGCTCGTAGAAGCCGACGATGTCGACGATGACGTGGACGGTCCCGGCGTCATTGTAGATCGAGATCTTCCCGTCGATCGAGAGCTTGCTGTCAACCGAGTTGGGGGTCGGGGCCTGGCCGGCGTTCCAGTTGTTCGTCGATGTCGTCGGCTTCGCCCCACCGGCCGGCCAGATGGTGAGGTAGCTCAAGGCGGTTCCCGACGTGGTGGTCACGTTGGCGGCCACGCCGATCGCGGTGGCGGGAACGGTGCAGTTTCCGTTGGTGCCATGCACGGTGAACGTGGCCGTCTCGGCGACGCCGAGCGGTGTGGTGCGTCCGCCGACGCCCGGCGGACGGGTGTCGAGTAGTCGGCAGGGAACGATCGGCACGAAGACCGACGCCCCCGAGCTTGCCGCGCCGGCCATCACGACGCCACCCGCCCCGAGCGTCACGGCGATGGCTGCGCCGATCGCCGCCCATCGTGATCGCATGAGACTTCCGCGCTGAATCGACATGAGTATCCACCCTTCGTCACCAGCGGACACGGAATGTAGTCACGCGACTGCCGAACATACACGGCCTGGTCCAGGGCTTTGACCAGGGCTTTGACCAGGGCTTTGACCCTTTGCCAGAGCTTTGACCAGAGCTTTGACCAGAGCTTTGACCAGAGCGTATGGATGTCCTCGCAGAGCAGCGCAACACCGTCAATCAGCAGCTGCGACGGATCAGTCGATGACTGGCAAGTGGCGCAGGCTGTCGCACAGTTCTCGACGACCACGCTCGAACTCGGCCCGCGCCGCGGGAACGGCCTGATCGACGGGGAACGCCTCGATGATCTCATCGAACAACATCTGGATCTCGTCACGGAACTCACCGTGGCTGAGGATGTAGGGGGCGTTGTCCTTGATGCCCCGTACGACGGCCCGGCCGACTTCGATCGGATCCATCGCCCCCTCCATGGTGTTGAACAATACGTTCGGGTCACCCGCGGCGGCCATCGGCTTGGCATCGGCATCCTCTCGAACCGGAGCAACGAGGATATTGGTGTTGGTCAGACCGGGGCAGAGCACCGAGACGCCGATGCCTTCGGGGCCGAGGCTGAGCCGCAACGACTCGCTCATCCCGCGCACCGCGAACTTCGCCGTCGAATAGGCCCCGCCTTCATGGGGCAGGGCGGTGATCGCGGCAATCGACGCCGTATTGACGATGTGGCCGCCCGACTGGTGGGCGCGGATCAGCGGGACGAAGGTCTTGACGACGTTGACCGCCCCGCCGAGGTTGACGGCCATCGCCCGGTCCCAGTCGCCGAAATCGGGGTCGGCCACTGCGCCGCCACCGGCGATGCCGGCGTTGTTGCACAACACGTGGATGTTCCCGTATGCCTCTACGGCGGCGCGGCCCGCCGCGGCCACCGAATCCCGATCGGTGACATCGACCTTGACGAAGGTGACGGCCGCACCGGCATCGGCCAACTCGGCGCGGGCCCCCGCCATGTGGACGTCGTTGACGTCGCCGATCACCACATTCATTCCTTCAGCCAGCAACGCCTTGGTGATTCCCAGGCCGATACCGCTGGCTCCCCCGGTCACAAACGCCGCTTTTCCCGACAAGTTCTTCACGTTGTCAACTCCGATCCATCCGACTGGCGCACCGGCAACGAACGTCGCCTCACACCCCAACGATGTCAGTTTCCTCTACCGAAGCCATCGACGACGCATGCTCGGCAACGAGCAGGTTGAAGCCACCGCACGCACGGTGATCGTCGGTGCTGAGGTACATTCCCTCCGCAGTCACTGCCGGCGGCGGAGCCTGGTAGCGTCCGCCGTGTTGGCACCTGATCCTCGGGACGCAGGCTGGCAAGAGCCTGAGGTTCCAGTCGCCATGCAAGTCTCTTCGTGGGATATCCCGCGCTCGCCAACATCCGCGTTCGCGCCGGGTTCAGGTCGATCGAGGTTCCATGCCACCGCCCGTATCGGGGCCGCCGTGCTCTCGGCGCTCGGCCTGACCGTCGCCTCGATGGTCAGCGGATCGCTCCCCATCGCCGGTGCGGCCGTCGCCGGTGATCTCGATCCGACCTTCTCGACCGACGGCAAGGTGGTCACCCCCACGACCGGCGTCGGGATGGCCGTCGTCAAGCAACCCGACGGCAAGCTCGTGGTGGTCGGTGGGACCGACGATGCAGGCATCGCACCCGCGGGTGTGAGTCAAGTGATCCGCTACAACACCGACGGAACGCTCGACTCGACCTTCGCGGCCGGTGGCATCCTCACCTCGGGCACCGGTTCGGCCGCCGCCGTCGCCCTGCAGGCCAACCTCAAGATCGTCATCGCCGGCACCTCCGGTGCCGACGTCGCCGTCTCGCGGATCAATGACAACGGCTCGCTCGACTCGGCCTTCGGCAACGCTGGCCAGGTCCTGCTCAACCTGACGTTCGGATCGTTCACGATCGCCTCGGCCACCGGAGTCGCCGTCGACTCGAACGGCAAAATTGTCGTCGTCGGCACGATCGTCAACAGCAGCGAACTCGACGACTTCCTGGTCATCCGGTTCAACACCAATGGCACCCTTGATGCCACGTTCAACAGCGCAGGTCTGGTGCCCGGCGTGGTCACGACCTCGGTACAGAGCCAGGAGCAGGACTTCGCCGCGGGCGTCGCCATTCAAGCCGACAACCGCATCGTGGTCTCGGGGAGCACCAAGTCCGGCCAGTTCGCCCTCGTCCGATACACCACCACCGGCGCGCTCGACGCGACGTTCGGCAACGGTGGCATCGTGCTCGCCAACCCGAAGGTCGCCGAGGGGGCAGCGGTCACCGTGCAACCCGATGGAAAGCTCGTCGTGGTCGGATCGCAGTCGGTCACCAACGCTGCGAGCACCAACTGCATCGACTCGCTGGGGCATTTCTGCGAATACTCCGACCTCTACATCGCCCGCTATCTGTCGACCGGCCAGCTCGACCCGGCTTTCGGGGTTGCCGGGGCCCGCACCGTCGCGATCAATCCTCGCGGCAACGACGATTTCGCCGCGGGCGTCGCCCTCCAGGCCGACGGCAAGGTCATCGTCGTCGGCCTCACCGAGCGCAGTATTCACACCTACTCCAACGGTGGCAACGACGAGTCGTTTTCCCGAGAGCACAGACTTCGCCGTCGCCCGGCTGATGGGTGACGGCACCATCGACGCCACATTCGGCGTCGGCGGCAAGGTGGTCACCGACTTCGGGTCGGACTCCGAAGTGGCTCGGGGGACCGTCGTGCAGACCGACGGCAAGATCGTGGCCGCCGGAGCCTCGGAGGGCGCCAGCTACGCACTCGCCCGCTACGACGTCCCGGCGATCACCCCGCCCCCGCCGCCGCCCACGACCGGCGACTGGTTCATCCCGCTGCGACCCGCGCGCATCGCCGACACCCGCGCCGGGGCCAAGATCGGCAACGCCGCCGGCAACGGCGAACCGCTGACCGTCAACGTGCTCAATAAGGGTGGGCTCCCGGGCTCGGGCATCGGCGCGGTGGCGTTCAACGTCACCGTCGTCGCTGGGGAGAAGCCGACCAATGGCGACGGCTACGTCACCGTGTACCCCTGCGGCACCCGACCCGACGCCTCCAACCTCAACTTCAGCGCCGGCCAGACCATCCCCAACGCCGTCATCGCCCCCGTCTCGACCGCCGGCAACGTCTGCTTCTACGTCTACGGCACCGCCCACCTGCTCGTCGACGTCTCGGGCTACTTCCCGGCTGGTCTCGGGTTCTCGTCGGTCTCCCCGACCCGCATTGCCGACACCCGCAGCGGCGCCAAGATCGGCAACGCCGCCGGCAACGGCGAGCCGCTGACGGTCAACGTCTTCAACAAGGCCGGGCTCCCCGGAGCCGGCATCGGTGCGGTGGCGTTGAACGTCACGGTGGTCGCCGCGGAGAAGCCGACCAACGGCGACGGCTACGTCACCGTGTACCCCTGCGGCACCCGACCCGACGCCTCCAACCTCAACTTCAGCGCCGGCCAGACCATCCCCAACGCCGTCATCGCCCCCGTCTCGACCGCCGGCAACGTCTGCTTCTACGTCTACGGCACCGCCCACCTGCTCGTCGACGTCTCGGGGTTCCTGCGGATCGGCACGGGGTTCGTGGCGCTGGCCCCGACCCGGCTCGCCGACACCCGCAGCGGTGCCAAGATCGGCAACGCGGCGGGCAACGGCGAGCCGCTGACGGTCAACGTGTGGAACAAGGGCGGCATACCGGGCGCGAAGGTGGGGGCCGTCTCGTTGAACGTCACCGTCGTCGCCGGGGAGAAGCCGACCAACGGCGACGGCTACGTCACGGTCTACCCGTGCGGCACCCGACCCGATGCCTCCAGTTTGAACTTCAGTGCCGGCCAGACGATTCCCAACGCCGTCATTGCCCCGGTCTCGGCCTCCGGCAATGTCTGCTTCTTCGTCTACGGCACCTCACATCTGCTGGTCGATGTGTCGGCGTACTTCCCGATCACCAGCTGACGGTTCGGCAGGCCGACACGCTGACCTGTCGAGACGGGCGATCACCTACGCGGTGGTCGCACCCGTCTCGACCCAGTCGGCGAGCAGGTCGGGCACCCGCAGGTGCTCGGCGATGCGGTCGGGGCCGATCATCTTGTCGATCCAGGCATGGACATGCCAGATGCGTCGTTCCTGGTAGTTGATGGTTTGCCCGCCGTGGGCGGCGAACTCCATCGAGCGTTGGATCGGGGCGAGATTGCGGTAGTCCTCATCCATCACCGTGTCGAAGCGGGCCAAGCGCCTGTCCCACAACTCCCGATTCGGCAACGGGCCATCACCCCAGTCGGGCACGAACCAGGTGATGTCGAGGCGAGTACGGTCGATCGCCTCGGGCCAGAACACGAGGAACGGGAAGCCGTGGGAGTCGAGCGGGGTGATCAGGTTGGGGAAGATGCCGTGGGCGGGCTGCACGTTGTGCAGGAACGTCGGCGGCACCCCCTCGAACGCGGCCAACGCGTCGCGCCCGTCGGATCGTTTGGCGACCACCGGCGAGAGCATCGCCTGATGACCGTGGTCGTAGAGCGAGATGACCGTGCCGCGCACGTTGAGCCCGGGGCCGACCGTGGTCGGGTGGATCGTGCGGGCGTGATACACCTCCAAGAAGCCCTCGGCGAGGATCTTCCAGTTGCAATCGATCACGTCGGACTTGGTGTGGATCATCCGCCACGGGGCCGCGGCAACGGTCGACAGAATGTCGGTCAACGGGCTCAGCCATTCGGTCAGTGGCACCGCGTCGTCGTCGAGGTTGATGAAGTACCAGCCGCCCCACGCCTCGCAGCGCACCGTCGCCAGCGCCCGCTCCTCGCATTGCAAACCGACGAAGTCGCGCTCCTCGGGCACCCGCACCAGGGTTCCGGCAAGGTCATACGTCCACGAGTGGTACTGGCAGACCAGCAGCCGCGCCGAACCCGACGTGCCACGCACCACCGGCGCGCCCCGATGGCGGCAGGCATTGAAGAACGCCCGCACGACCCCATCGTCGCCGCGTACGACCAGGATCGCGGCCCCGGCGATGTCGCAGAGCTTGTAGCTGCCGGGTTCGGCAATCTCGGATTCATGGACGGCGTACAACCACGACTTCTTCCACAGGTGCTCCCGCTCAAGGGCGAAAAACGCCGGGTCGGTGTAGCGGCCGAGTGGCAGATCGGGAAGTTTCGGAAAGTCGTCGGGCGGACCCGTGCGGGCTTCTTCGTATGCCGATCGCTCGATGTACCGGGCGAGATAGGCGGCGTCCATCGACTCACAGTAGCTTCAGGTCAGGGGAGGATTCATCATGAACAATTCACCGATGCTCGACCAGGTGAACCAGGAGATCTTCCGGCCGATCCGGGTCGGAACGATGGCCCTCGACCACCGCCTGGTCGTCCCCCCGCACGGGGGCGGCGGCGGCCACCTGATCGGACCGGCCGAATCGTTCGAACAGCACTGTGCCCATTGGCTGTCGAAGCTCGATGGCGGCATGCAGTGGCTCGGTGGAGCCGCGACGTTCGTCGCCAACCCGCTGCCGCCCGGCTTTGTGGCCGTGGGGGTCGGGGCCAACGGTCCGGGCTGGTTCCGCCACCCGTCGTTCGTCGACCGGATGAGCGATTTCGCCGGGCGGATCCATGCCGGGGGCGGGTTCGTGAGCTGTCAGATGGTGCTGCAGGGAGGTATGCCGCTCGGGCCGTCGCCGGTGGTCACCGGTTATGCCGATCACCGAATTCCCCACGTCATGGCGCTCGACGAGATCGAGTGGATGGTCCGCGAATACGGCGAGTCGGCTGCGCTGGCTGCCGAGGCAGGCGTCGACGCAATCGAGATTCATGCCAACCACGACGACCTGGTGCAATGGTTCCTCTCCCCGATCTCCAACCATCGCAGCGACCGCTACGGCGGGTCCGCCCAGGCCCGACGACGGTTCCTGCGCGAGATCGTCGCCTCGATCCGGTCGCGAATCGACCGGCCCATCACCCTTGGCCTGCGTCTCAATCTCGACGAGATGATCGAGGGCGGGTACGGCATCGATGACTGCTGCGCGATGGTCGGCGGGTTCACCGCCGATGGCGGCGTCGACTACTTCAGCTTCGACATCGGTGGCAACTGGGGCGCCCCGAGCTACATCCCCTCGGCATGGCATCGGGGCGATCGCCATGGCGACGACTGGGCCGACCTGTGCGGCCTCGCCAAACAGGCCACCGACCTGCCGGTCGTCTACGCCGGGAGGGTCGCCAATGCGACACGGGCCGCCGAGATCCTCGCCACCGGTCAGGCTGATCTCATCGCCATGGCCCGAGCGACGATGGCCGACCCCGAACACGTCACCAAGGTTCATCTCGGCCGCGCCGACGAGGTGCGGCCGTGCATCGGGCTCAACGAGTGCATCCACGCCCACATGGTCGACGGTCTGCCCTATGGCTGCGGATCAAACCCGCGGTGGGCCCGTGAATCGGAACCGGGCCAACCCCCGGCCGTCAGCACGTTGGGACGCAAGGAGATCCTGGTCATCGGCGGTGGTCCGGGCGGTACCGAGTTCGCCGGGCTCGCCGCCGAGCGCGGGCATCACGTGCATCTGTGGGAACGCGACGACCATCTCGGCGGGGCGCTGGCGATCGCCGCCGCAGCCCGGGCGAACGGCCAGTACCGCGACTGGATCACCTGGCAATCGGGCCGACTGGAGCGGGTCGGGGTTCACATCACCCTCGGTCGATCGGCGACCGTCGCCGACATCCTCGGGGTCGGGGCCGATGTCGTCGTCGTCGCCACGGGAGCAACGCCTCGCCAACCGATGATCGACGGCATCGAGTCACGTCACGTCATGCAGGCGGCCGATGCCCTGAGCGGCGCGCCCCTCGGTCGCCGAGTGCTGGTGGTCTCCGAAGACGACGGACCAGCGCCCCTGGCCGTCGCCGACCATCTCGCCGGGTCAGGTCATCAGGTCACGCTCGCATTTCAGACCCCCGGGCCCTCGCCGCTCGTCGGCAAATACTCGATCGGTGGCATGCTCCGGCGACTCGACGAGGAGGGCGTCGTGTTGCTGGCGAACGCCCGAGTGGTGACGATCAAAGCGGCAGGCGATCCCGTCACCCTCGCCCACAGCTACAGCAACCGCCGCTGGACGGCCGGCCCCTTCGACTCGATCGTGCTGGCCTGCGGTGCGGTCGCCAATGATGACCTCTACCAGCAGTTGCGCGCTCACCATCCCGCCGTCCATCTCCTCGGTGACGCCTACGCCCCGCGCCGGATGATCTTTGCCACCCGCCAAGCCTGGGATCTTGCCAAACTCGTCTGACGGCACCGGGTCACCTCTCGGTCACCGCACGATCAACCGGATCCGACGAGGTGCCGGGCGAGGGCGACGACAACGCCCGACATCCGCCGGGCACCGATCGCGCAGAACGCATCGTCGGTCGCCAGCATCGATACGACCGACACCTCGAGCAGCGACACCAGCCCGACCCCGATCACGGCCGCTTCGGCCGGGGCGATCTCCGGTCGTTCGCGCCGGGCGACCTCGCTGAGCAACTCGCCGAGCTCCGAGCGCACCTCGCGGCGGTGGTTTTCCGCCACCAGGCTCACCCCGGCCGAACCGATGAAGAACACCTTCGCGGCGCGCCGTTGGCTGCGCACCGCTTCGACCAGCTCCATCATGAAGGTGTCCAGCGGTGCCCCGGACGCGCCCAGGCCCCGAGCACGCGCGACAAACTCGGCGGCAAAATCCCGCACGCACTCGACGAGGATCTGGTCTTTGCTGGCGAAGTGGTAGTACACCGCCGCCGGGGTCATCGACGCGGCCTCGGCGATCTGACCGGTGGTCACCTCGTCGTACGCAGTCTCGGCGAAGAGTTTGGTCGCGGCTTCGATGACGTCTTGGCGTCGTGACGGTCGGTGGGCGGGGCGCCGTTTGACTGCCGCTCCCCCGCTCATCGTTCCATTGTGCCCCACATCTTTCGTTGGTGACGCAGTTGCCGGTAAAGATGAGGCCTTGGCCAAGCTTCCCGCCCACCGCCCGTCGCGGCGCGACAAAATCGTCGACGCCGCGGTCGTCACCTTTGCCGGTCGGGGGTTTGTCGACACGTCAATCGCCGACGTCGCCGAAGCCGCGGGCGTGGCCCCAGCCGCCGTCTACTACCACTTCGCCGGCAAGGAGGACCTCTACGGCGCGGCCGTCGGTCGAGTGCTCGACGACATCGACCGGGTGATCGCCGTGGTTCGACCAGACGACTCCGTGGAGCACGACACGCTCGGTCAGGTGATCGACGCCGTGTGGGATTGGGTCGACGAACATCCTGAACACGCGCAACTCGTCTATTTGCACACCCCCGCCGCCACCCGTCAGGCCGCCGATCGTCGGCGTGACTTCGACGACCTGCATCTGCAGCGAGCGTTCAGCTACGTGGGCGATGGCAATGGCAATGGTGTCTCGGCTGCTCGTCGCGGCCGCGCCGCACTTGCTGTGCGAATCTTGGTCGACTATCTGATTGCCATTCATCAAATGCGCATGCCCGGCGGGCCACTCAGCACGTACCCGACCTCGGAGTTGCGCGCCGCGGCCAAGGCCATGTCGACCCGGATCGTTCTCGCCGTCTGACCGAGCTACGCCGACGCCGCTTTGCGTTTGCGAATCTTGATGATTGCCTGGCGGCTGGCCAGCGAGACGGCGATCAGCAGTGACAGCCCGTTGAACAGCGGCTCGATCCAGAAGGTCCCGGCACCGAACGACAGCTGCAGACCCTTGATGCCGAAGGCGAGGGCGAACACGGCAATCAGCGTGCCCCAGACGTTCGCTCGACCCTTGAGCTGAGAAGCTCCGAAGAACACCGCAGCCACAGCCGGAAACAGGAACCCAGGGCCGGCGGAGTTCTGGAAGATGTTGTTCTTCCAAGCGAATACGAACCCACCGAAGCCGGCGATCATCGCCGAGACGATCAACGAACCCCAGGTCAGCCGGTCGACATTGATGCCCGACAGCCGGGCGGCTTCACGCCCCCCACCGGTGGCGAACATGTAGCGGCCGAGTGGCGTGTGCTCGAAGACGTACCACAGGATCGCGGCGAGAATGAGCATGAAATAGAAGTACATCGGCAGGTTGAAAAGCGGCCGCTTGGTGCCGATGTCGTTGAACGCCTTGGGCATCTTCTCGGTGATCTGACGATTGTTCGAGATCAGCAAGCTCATCGCCGTGACGACCTGGCTCATCGCCAGCGTGGCG
The DNA here is from genome assembly GCA_963847945.1 of uncultured Actinomycetes bacterium. Lineage (GTDB taxonomy): Bacteria > Actinomycetota > Acidimicrobiia > Acidimicrobiales > Ilumatobacteraceae > JANMJD01. The sequence continues at coordinate 1,402,313 of CAWKBX010000009.1, read as the reverse complement.
ATGAACGAGTTGACCTTGAGCTTGACGACGAAATAGCCGCTGACGAACCCGGCCGTCGCACAGGCCGCGAGGGCAAGGACCGAGGCGATCCACATCGAGACGCCTTCGCTGCGCAACTTGAACAGAATTACCAACGACAGGTTGAGGTTGGCTCCGATCGACAAGTCGAAGGTGTCGGTGATCAACGGCACCAGGAATGCCAGCGCCAGGACGCACACGATCGTCTTTTCGCCGAAGGTCAGCGAGATGCTGGCGGTACTCAGATAGGCGCTCTGAGTCAGACCAAAGAACACCACGAACGCTCCCCACAAGTAGAGGGCGCTGTAGCGGTCGAACCGCAGTCTGCTCATCCAACCCCCCTGCGGTCGGGCGACCGACAGTGGGTCGACGTCGAGTTCGGCGTTGGTCATCGGAGTCCATCCTGCGAGTTGTGATCGGATTGAAGTTGAGCGCGTTCGATGTTGGCCGAGGTGACGTCGGACCCGACGAGTTCGGCGGCGATACGGCCTTGACGAAGGATGATGACTCGGTGCGAAACCCGCACCAACTCGTCGGTGTCGGTTGATGCCACGAGCACGGCTGATCCGCCGGCCGCGGCGTTGTCGATGATCGAGTGGATCTCTTCCTTCGCTCCGACGTCGATGCCGCGGGTGGGCTCGTCGAGCACGATCACCTGCGGTACGAGCCGCAAGCCGCGAGCGAACAGCACTTTCTGCTGATTACCGCCGCTCAGGGTCGAGATCGGTGCTTCCGCAGCGGACGTTTTCGTCCCCAACCGCTCGATCCACTCCTTCGCTTCGACCCGCTCCCGGGGGTGGAGCAACCGACGGCGCCTGGCATTGCGCTTGACGTCACAGATGGTCGTGTTGGCGGTCACCGACATCATCGGCAGGTTGCCCAAGCGGGCGCGATCGGCGGTGACGAACGCCCCACCGGCCTGGATCATCGCGCGAGGGGCATAGGGAGCAATGTCGTGTCCGTTGATCACGAGGTCGCCATCGGTCGAGGGAATCTGCCCGGTGATCAGCGGAACCAGGTGCTCGCGACCCGACCCGGTGATCCCAGCCACCCCAACGACTTCCCCGGCGAGCACGGTGACCGAGACACTGCGGACATTGCCGCCCGAGAGATTTGCGGCCCGCAGTAGCGGCACCCCCGCCGGGTCGAACGATCCCGAGCGCTTGGTGACGAGTTTGTGGCCGATCATCAACTCGATCAGTCCTGACTTGTCGACCGTGCCGATCGGTTGGGTCGCCACCCGCTGGCCGTCACGCAGGATCGTCACTTCATCGGCGATGGCGAACACCTCGTCGAGGTGGTGCGACACATACAGAATCGCTACGCCGCGAGCCTTGAGACGCCGGACGGCTTCAAACAATCGCTGAACATCGTCATCGGGCAACGACGCCGTCGGCTCGTCGAGGACCAGCAGGCTCGCGCCGTCCTCCCAGCCGCGCAGGGCGCGGGCGAGGGCGACCGCGGTCCGCTGCGACGGGGCGAGCGCGCCGACCGGCACGGTAACTTCGAAGTCATCGAAGCCGATCGCCGCCAAGTCGTCGCGAGCCCGAGCCGTCTCGCCTTTCCAGTTGATCCGACCCCGTCGGGTCAAGGAATCCCGAACCCATCGCGATGTTCTCGACCGAGCTGAGCATGTCGACGAGGCCGAGGTCTTGGTGGACGAACCGGATGCCAGCCGCCTCGGCGGCCTTGCCGTCACCCAAGGGGAACTCGGCGCCGAGCAACGTCGCTACGGGTTCTCCCGTCGGCTGGTGGTAGCCGGCCAGAATCTTGATCAGGGTCGATTTGCCCGAGCCGTTCTGCCCGACCAGGGCATGGGTCGTTCCGGCACGCACCGTGAGGTCCACGTCGTCGAGTGCCACCTGGCCTGGAAAGACCTTCGAAAGATGCTCAATCGTCAATAACGGCGTATCCACGCGCTCCCCTTGGCCAATATCGTCGCTGTGTCACCCGATTCTGGTTCAACAGCGCCCCGGCGAGTATGTTAACCCTGATACAAGTAACTGCCCGATTCCGGGCAGACGGTACCAATAGGGGGAGTCCTACATGAAGAAGTCAACCCTGGCCGCGGTGATCATGCCGCTGGCCTTGCTCGCCGCCGCGTGCGGCAGCAGCAGCACCACCGCAGAACCAGCTGCTACCACAGCAGCGGCAGCTGAGCCGGCCGCCACTGCGGCCGCCGAAGATCCGGCTGCCGCCGGAGTGCAGGCCGCCACGGACATCATTTCATCAGCTCGCCGCGCCGCCCGCCAAGATCGGCCCGACGATTCCGTTGACGGGCAAGCCCGAGAAGAAGACCGTTGCCTGGCTGCAGTGCGAGCTGCCGTCGTGCCTGGCGATCACCCCGGGCTTCGAGGCCGCCACCAAGGCCCTCGGCTGGGAGCTGAAGACGATCAGCGTCGGCAGCTTCACCCCGCAAGAAGCGTTCCAGCAGGCGATCGACGCCAAGGTTGACTTCGTCGCCATCACCGGCACGCCGGCTGCGACGATTCAGGGCCAGATCGATGCCGCCAAGGCAGCTGGCATCGGCTTCGGCTCGTGCTACTCGACCGACCGTCCCGACCCGGCCGCCAACATCCTGATCCAGTGTGGTGACGACACCGGCGTGTTCTTCAACGGCGCCATCGTCTCGAACTGGGCGATCGTCGATTCCAAAGGCGCCGCCAACACCCTGATCGTCAACATCCCCGACTTCCCGGTGCTCGTCGCCGAGGCTGAAGGCGCCAAGGATGCCTACAAGACGAACTGCCCGGGATGCAAGGTCACCGAGCTCAATTCACCATCGACCAGTTGATCGCCGGCGAGATCCCGGCTGCCGTGGTGTCGAAGCTGCAGTCCGATCCGTCGATCAACTACATCCACTACGCGTTCGGCGACTTGCCGGCCGGCGTGCTCGAGGCCATCGAGGCCGCGGGCTTGACCGCCCAGGTCAAGAACATCGGTGTTGACGCGGCGACCGCCCTCGGCTTCGCCGGTGTCGCCGCGGGAACTCACTCGGCATGGACCGTCAACCCCAAGCCGTACGCGGCTTGGTTGATGGTCGACGCGTTCGCCCGGGCTTCGCTCGGCATGGACAACCCCGAGGAGCGGGACAACGCCAAGTTGCCGACGTTCATCGTCGCCGACAAGGCCACCGCCGACAAGGTCGTCGCGGCCGGTGCCGACGGCTGGCCGGGCCCGGATGGCTACGAGGCCCAGTTCGCCACCCTGTGGGGCGTCTGATTCCCACCTGGCTCTAAGAGCCGCATGAAGTAACCGACAGGGTCCGGGCCTTACGGCTCGGGCCCTGTTCAGTTTTCAGACCCACCGGTTCCTTTCATGTTCTGATGCGTGGCAAGCCGAATCATCAGAACATGAAAATCCGACTAGGCGGGGCCGACGACGCGCTCGAACAGGAACTCGTGTTTGAGGAACGACGTGTCGCGCTCGTGACCAGGGGTCGGTGGGATCAGCGGTGACATCTGCAGCAGTCGCCAACCCGCCTCGAGCGCACCGACTCCGGTGGCGTACGGCGGGTCGCCGTCAAGCTGCGGACCACGACCCGCCGTACCGTCGTGGAACGCCCAACCGAGGACCCGGTCGCTGAGCGCTGAACTGGCCAACCACAACACCAGCACCTGTTGACGCTCGTCATCTCGCATGGCAGCGGTCATCGGAGCCGCCCCCGCTGCTCGGTGCGGGTGAGATACCAGTCGACATCGAAGCGTTGGTCACCGCTCAGGTAGCGCCACAGCTTGGCCCGCTGCACGGTCTCCAACCGGTGGACCGATGGCTCGTACCACGGCTCGGTTCCCCGCAACCTGGCGGCCACGGTGTCGGCATCCATCTGGGCGAACATGTGGTCATCGGCCGCGTTGCGGTCCCACAGGTCGCTGGTGTCCCACATCATCAGTTGGCGTTGGGTCGGGTTCAGGCGCAGCTTGCCCATCACCCGCAGGGTCGCGCTCTGATTGGGCGCCCCGGCGTGCCACAAGCCCTGGTGGAAGATCAGCACGGTGCCCGCCTCACCGACGAAGTACTCCTCGCCGAGCAGGTGTTGATAGCGCGAGACGTCGTCCATGTTCACCCGGCGTAGGTGGCTACCGGGGACGAACCGGGTGCCGCCGGCGCGGGCGGCGACGTCGTGGGGGAACCAGAAGAGCTGGATGTCGAAGGCCAAGCCCTCGTCGATGATCGCGTCGCAGTGCAGACCCTGGGCGGTGCGATCGCCGGGCATCTTCAAGTGGACGAAGTGGTGGTCGACCACCGGGGCAGCCCCGACGAGCGAGGCGATCGCCCCGGCGATCTCGGGCACGCGGACCATCCGCCCGAACGGTGAATCGGCGGCGTACGCCTCGGCGAGCGGGGTCCCCGACCGAGGTGGCCGCACGATCATCTCGTCGTCGCCGTCGGCACCACCATCGGAGCGGATGCCGCGGAACTCGTCGAGCCATGAGCGAAACAGCCCGGGCAGCTCGTCCATCGCCTGGGCGTTGATCTCGGGCGGCACGACGGCATCGAGTCGCAGGAAGCCCCGCGAGACGAATGATGCCATCTGGTCGGTGGTCAACAATGTCGACGAGGACGCAGTCACGCCCCCTCGTTTAGCGCATCAGGCGGTGAGTTGGGCCACCCAGCGGTGCAGGTTCTGATTGCCGCGCTCGTTACGACCGAAGCGAAAGACATCGTCGGCGAGGGCGTCGAAGCGGCGGCCGATCTTCATGACCGTGACGAAGTCTTCCTCGTAGGTGACCTTCTCGTACAGGGCGCGCTTGCGTTCGGCCTCGTCACGAGCCTCGTCGGTGACCAACGGCTGACGGAAGTACTGGTACTGCACCACCCGGCACTGATCGACGGTCGGCCCGGGGAACATGCGGCTGACCATCAACCCGCCGTTCGGCTGCCCCGAGATCGAGATGTTCGGGAAGATGTAGTGGACCAGGCTCATCGCCTGGAGCAGATCCCATACCTCGACCGGTTCGTCGCGCATCGTCACGATCGGCTTGTTGGCGAACCCGAGCCGCAGGTGCGGTCCCCAGAGGTCGTAGGTGTTGCGGTTGGTGATCGACTTCGTGCCGATCGTCGTGCCGTGGAGATAGCCGAGGTGGTAGCCATCGACGTAGCCGTCGGCCGTCGCCTTCCAGTTGCCGCTCGGCAGCGAGGTCTCGACGTCGTGGCGGAACAGCTTGTCGAGCTGCAGCATTTCCAGGCCCGACGCCATGTCACCGAGCCACTCGTCGATGTCGAACGCCACGCCCGGGGTGAGCACGGCGAACACCGCACCGGCCCGCTCCGCGGTCGGCAACTCGATCAAGCCGGTGGCATCCATCCCTTCGAATGCCTCTGGTCCGGTGACATAGGTGAGCTTGCCCTGCGTGTCGTAGACCCAGGCGTGATACGGGCAGGTGAACCGCCGGCCCTTCCCGAAACAGCTGTCGATGATCGGGGCGCCCCGGTGGCGACAGGCATTGATGAACGCCCGAGCGACGCCGTCGGTGCCGCGGATCACGACGATCGGGCGATCGGCGATGTCGAGACTCGTGTACGAGCCGGTGTCGGGGATGTCGCAGGACAGGGCGACCATCAACGGTGAGCGACGGAAGATGCGCTCCATCTCGACATCGAAGATCTCGGGGTTTCGGTACGTGTCGACCGGGACCAGCAGCATCTCGCCGCCATAGTCACCGCGTTCGGCGTCGACATTGGTAAGCAGACGCTTGGCAACCTCGGTCAGCGGAGTTGCAGCCACTATTCCTCCTGATGAATCGAACTTCGACGACTGTACCAGCAGAGGGCAACGGGGCTCGATGAGACCGACGAGAGGAGGCGCGAGCGGACCTGTGCCCCACTGGAGCGGCACGGCACACGGGTCGCCGGTGAGATTGCGGTCACCCGCGTACACACCCGGCACCACCTCATATCTTGAGCGCTCATCCCAAGCCCGGCGAACTGAGTCCGTGACGCTGAATCCGCTCCGCCTCCGACCCCCGGATCGAGAACTCCCTCGTCGACCTACTCACCGTCAACTTCGTCCATCACATCAGCCTTCCACGGCCTACTGAAAACGGGCCGTCAATCCTCGAGCCGCACGAGACGATGGTGGACGACTTTTGGCCCTGCGATCCAACCGCACATCTGCGGATCGGCCTCGAAGATTTCACCCTCGATCCAGCTGCCGTCGCCACGGAACAGCCCGACGGTATCGCCCAGGGTGACCCGCACGTTGCCGTTGCCGTCTTGCTCGTAGAGCGCTTTCGAGAAGGGATGCACCATGCCGAGCATCAGCCCTCCACCCACGTTCCCAGTTGGTCGTGAATCCAGCGAACCTTGCTCTCCTGGTAGTTCCCCAAGGTGACACCGGGCTTGGCCGTCTGCTCCAGACCCTTTTGCACCTTGGGCATATTGAAGGCGTCCTGCGAGAAGATCTTGGCGAGCATCCCCAGCTCGGGGGCATCGGTGAATGCGTCCGAGACCGACAGGTGGGTGGTCTTCGCCGCCGGTGGGCGCTCCCCCTTGAATGGGGCGAGCAGGAAAATGTCCATGATCGCCTCTCGGTGGTTGTTGCCGTTCGGCCGGAAGCGGTAAACGATGCGGTTGTACACGCCCCAGGGGTGGAAGTTGGGGAACACGGTGTAGTCGAGGTTGTCGATGAATTCGGCATCCGACCACTCGTCCACCCCGTCGCCGACGATGCCCCGCCACCGCTCGCGGGCAGCATGCGCCGAAGCCGTGCGGGCATCCTGGCCCTCGCCAATGGTTAGCGGCAGGTCTTCGTCGACGCGGATATCCATCATGTAGCGCAAGATCTCGACGTCATCGGGCTCCCAGCCAAGCAGGGGGCTGACCGTGCCACCAGCGGTGATTACTCGGCTGAATGTGTCCCAGATGTCGACCTGGCTGTTGACGTCGCCGAGATACGGCACCGCTTGTGGGTGGGTACCCGACACGTGGAATGACTCGCTGAACGCCTCTTGGGCGATCTTCCAGTTACACGGCACGATCTTGGCGACGTGCCCCTGGATGTAGCGGTTGCCGAGGTCCCAGCGGGCCATGTGCTCGGGAAACTCGCCGAGGAAATCTTCCAGCGAGCCGGCGTCGGGGTCGGGGTTGATGAACACAAATCCCGCCCAGGTGCCGACCTGGACCTCAGGGAGGTGGAAATTGTCGTCGCTGACGTGGTCGAAGTCCCAGCGGGCGGGCACGTCTTGCAGGGCGCCGTCGATCGTCCAGGCGAACCCGTGATAGGCGCAGCGCATCTCGGTGCAACGACCGTCGTAGTCCTTCAACTGGCGACCGCGGTGGAGACAGGCGTTGTAGAACGCCCTGATCACGCCGTCGGAACCGCGCATGACGATGAACGACAGGTTGGCGATGTCGTACACGACGTAGCTGCCGTCGTACGGAATCTGCTCCTCACGACAGGCGAATTGCCACACCCGCTTCCACAGCCGCTCGACCTCGCGCTCGTGCCACTCGTGGGAGATGTAGCGCTCGATCGAGATGTCGGCGTTGCCCAGATAGCGGGGCGACTCCTGACGGAGTTGCACGGGCACTGCGTGGGTATCGGTATCTAGCAGTTCCTGGTAGGTGATCCCGGGAGATCGAGGTCCGGTCATCTTCTCAGCTTGGCTCATGGTGACATGCCCTCCGTAAACCGGCGTGTTGCCATTGTCCCCGACAGCGAGCGCTAGTGGCGAATTGATCAGGATGATTAGGGTCGGTTCATGCCCTCCAGCGACTCCACCTTCGATGTCATCGTGCTCGGTACCGGCGCCGCCGGTTTGGTCGCCGCCGTCGCCGCGGCGGTGTCGGGTGCCTCGGTTGCGCTGCTCGAGAAATCCGATCTGGTCGGCGGCACGTCGGCCATGAGCGGTGGGGTGGTGTGGATGCCGAACAACCATCACATGACCGCGGCCGGCATCGCGGATTCCCGCGAGGAAGCGCTCACCTATCTCAACGCTCTGTCGCACGGCCGGCTCGACCCGGTGCTGGCCGAGGCACTGGTCGATAACGGTCCGAACGCGATCCGTTGGGTCGAGGAGCACACCCCGTGCCGGTTCTTCGTCATCGATGGTTACCCCGACTACCACCCCGAGCACCCCGGAGGTAAGCCCGGCGGGGGCCGTTCGCTCGACAACGAGGTGTTCAGCTACAAGGAACTCGGGCCGTGGGCCGCTCGGATTCGCAACCAGCGGGGCCCCACCCGAACGACCTTGTCGGACACGAATCAAGGTGGAGCGACCACCCCACCAGACCCGGCGTTGATCGCTGCTCGCGAGGCCGTCGATGCCCAAGGGCTCGGGTTGGCGCTCGTCGGAGGGTTGCTCAAGGCATGTCTCGATCGCGGCATCGAGCCCCGGTTGGAGCACCGCGCTACCTCGTTGACGACAGCCGCCGACGGCCGGGTGACCGGGGTTGCGGTCGATACCCCGGCGGGCCCCCGCCAGTTCACGGCTCGGCGGGGCGTGGTACTCGCCAGCGGCGGATTCGAGTGGGCACCCGACAAGGTCAACGCCTTCCTCCGCGGCCCGATGAACGCCCCGGCCTCGAGTCCGACCAACACCGGCGACGGGTTGGTGATGGCGATGACCGCCGGGGCCCAGTTGGCCAACATGTCGGGCGCCTGGTGGGTGCCGGTGTCGCGGGTACCTGGTGAGACGGCGTTCGGCGAACCACGGGTGCGGCTGATCCTCGCCGAACGGACCCGGCCCCGCTCGATGATGGTCAACACGAAGGGTCGGCGGTTCTGCAACGAGGCCGGCAACTACAACGCGATGGGAGGGGCGTTCCACGCCTTCGATCCGACCTCGTTCAGCTACCCGAACCGCGAGTGCTGGCTGATCTTCGACCATGAGTACCAGCAGAAGTACGACGTTTTGAACGTGCCCGCCGGGTCTGAGCCGCCGCCGTGGATGGTCTCGGCTCCCTCGGTCACCGCATTGGCCGAGGCCATCGCCGTACCCGCCGAGGCGCTGTGGGAGACGATCGCCCGGTTCAACGAGCATGCCACCAACGCCGAGGATCCCGAGTTTGGCCGGGGCACCAGCGCATTCGACCACTTCAACGGCGACCGCACCCTCTCGGGGGCGCACAGCACCCTTGGACCGGTGGAGACCGCCCCGTTCCACACGATCAAGATCGAAATCGGCTCGCTGGGCACCAACGGCGGACCGCGCACCGACGGCCGCGCCCAGGTGCTCGGCCACGACGGCAACCCGATTCCCGGGCTGTTCGCCGCCGGCAACGTGATGTCGTCACCGACGGCGATGATCTACGGCGGCGCTGGGGGCACCCTTGGCCCGGCGATCACCTTCGGCTACCTCGCCGGCACCTCGGCCGCGACCTGAGCCGTCACGATCATCACCCGGCCCGGGCCACTTCTGCCCGTTCAGCAGACATTGTGGCCCCGGGGCGACACGCCCGCATTAGCGGATGGGGTCGGTTCCGTCCCAGTTGGCCGCGGCGGCCGCGACTCTGGCGTAGAACGCTCGCAAGTGGTCGGTGGGTTCGTACAGTTCCAGCATGTGGCCGTGGGAGGCGATCGCGTCGATGAAGTGGAACCGGACGCCACCGACGCTCGTTGCGCTCATCGCCAGGGGGTAGCCCGCGGCGACGAGTCGGGCGGTCGTCGCATCGATGTCGTCGACGAAGAACGCCAGGTGGTGGAGGCCCGACTCGTGTGGGGCGTACATGTCTCGCACCGCGGAAGGCCCGGTGCCGTGGTCCTGCACCAACTCGACCATCAGGTTGCCCCACTGCCCGTAGGCCGAGGAATGGTCGAACACTGCGGGCTGGCCGCGGTAGACGACGTCGACGACGGGAATGTGCTCGCGCACGACGAACGGCCCAGCCCCCCAGTCGGCCACCCACCGACGCGCCGCCTCGAACACGTCGGCGACGACGTAGGCAACCTGTACTGGGGGACCGAGGCCCAAGGCGTTGACCATGGTGTTTCGACCGTAACCCACCCCGAGACGAGCCATCACCGTCGAGTTCCTCGGGCTGATGCCGGCGATCCGGGGTGGCGACTCGTTGCGCCAGGTGCGGACGCCCGGAAGTTCAACGCTCGCCCGTGACAAGCTTGGGCGATGGATTCCGACGTACAGGCCATCATCGACGTGACCATCGCCTACACCTGGGCGCTCGACACCAAGCAGTTCCATGAGCTCGACAATGTGTTCACCCCCGACGCCACCGGCATGCTGCACCACGTCGAGTGTGTCGGCCGAGCGGCGATCGTCGAGCGCATTTCCGGAGCGTTGGGCAGGCTCGATGCCAGCCAACACCTCATCGGCAACCACCAGGTGCGCGTCGACGGCGACACGGCAACCTGCCGCTGTCAGCTGCAGAGTCAACATGTACGACGGGGCACCGAGGGCGGCGACAACTTCATCATCGGCGGCTACTACCTCGACACCCTCGTCCGCACTCCCGAGGGTTGGCGGATCACCCACCGGGTGATGGAAGAGACGTGGCGTGACGGCAACCGGGCGGTCGTCAGGCGGACATAGACGGGCTATTCGTCCGGAGGATTGTGCGGCTATCGTCGCCGCTCATGAGCGAATCCGAGACCCCGATTTCGACCCGCATGGTCACCTTGCTTCGCCGACCGGGGATTGATGGTCCGCAGCCCGAGGACTTCGCCGTCGAGGATCGCCGGATCCCCGAGATCGCGGTCGGCCAACTACTCGTCGCCAACATCGCGATGAGCGTCGACCCGTCGATGAGGGGCCGGCTGGAAACGTCCGAGAAGCACTACACCACCAACTTCGAGTTGGGTCAGCCGCTCGACGGGTCCGCGGTCGGCATCGTCATCGACTCCCTCAGCCCGCTCGCCGCGCCGGGCGTCGTCGTGCGCCACCGGATGGGTTGGCGCGAGCACGCCATCGTCGACGCCTCGACGGTCAGTGTCGTCGACACCACCGCCGCGCCGGCAGGAGCGTGGCTCGGAATCCTCGGGCAAACCGGGTTCACCGCCTACGCCGGTCTGAAGCGCACCGCCGAGTTCCGGCCCGGCGACGCCGTGTTCGTTTCGGCCGCGGCGGGTGCCGTCGGCTCCGCGGTTGGTCAGTTCGCCCGGTTGATGGGGGCCTCGCGTGTGATCGGTAGCGCCGGCGGAGCGGCCAAGTCGCAGATGTTGGTCGACGAGCTGGGCTTCGACGCGGCGTTCGATTACCGCGCCGAGGCGGCCATGGATGCGCTGCCCCGCCTGGCTCCGAACGGCATCGACGTCTACTTCGACAACGTCGGCGGGCCGCAACTCGTCGCTGCGCTGCACTCGATGAACCAGGGCGGTCGAGTGGCGCTGTGCGGCATGATCTCGCAATACGACCCCGCCGGGCGCGGGCAGGACATCAACCAGCTGATCGAAGCTGTACTCCGCCGGGTGACGATCCGCGGGTTCATCGTGCGCGACCACGAAGACATCCGCGCCGACTTCGAGCGCGACGTCGCCGGTTGGCTACGCAGCGGCGAACTCAAGCCGCAACAGACCGTCGTCGACGGACTCGATCACGCCGTCGAAGGCTTCCTCGGCATGCTCAAGGGTGCCAACGTGGGCAAGATGCTGATCCGTCTCGACCCCACCTGGGAGGTGTGACCGGTCCGACGTGTGACCGGTCCTTGGTCTCCCCGGGGCCGACTCTGCCCGCTCAGCGAACACTTTGTGGCCCGAGTCAACCCGAATGCAACCTCAGCGGCCGGCGAGTCGGGCGATGACGGGGGCCCATTCGTCGAGGTGGCGTTGGCCGACGGTGATGTAGCTGATGCCGAGGGTCTCACGGCGTTCGAGCAGGGTGTCACAGATGACGTCGACGGAGCCGATGAAGGCGTGCGGGTTCGTCAGGATGTCGTCGCCGCTGACTCCGAAACGGCTGCCGATGGCGTCGGCGGCCGCGGCCTGATGGTCGGAGACGGCGATGAAGTAGGCACCGATCTCCAACTCGATCTCGTCGAACCGGTCGCCGGCGCCTTCGCGTACCCAACCCATCTTTTCGATCGTCCGCTCCAATGTCGACGAGGCGACGCTGGCGGGGCCGAGTTTGCCGGGTGAGTTGTCGAAGTTGAAGCTGACGATGTCGGCCAGTCGCCCGGCCAAGCGCAATACCCGCGGCGACCCGCCCCCGATCATCAACGGCGGTCCGGGCTGTTGCACGGGCAGGGGGGCTCCGGTGAACCCGCTGACCTGCACGTGGCGGCCCTGGACGTCGATCGGTTCGCCGCTCCAATGCGCCCGCAACACGGCGACCGCCTCTTCCAACCGCTCGATACGAATGCCCGGCCGGTCCATCTTGATGCCGAGCCCCTCGTATTCTGCCGCCACCCATCCGGCCCCGATTGCCGCTTCCAGGCGTCCGCCCGAGATGAAATCGACGGTGGCCAGCTCCTTGGCGAGCACGGCGGGATGGTGGTAGTCGACGCAGAACACCCGGCAGCCGACCCGCAATGTGGTCGTCACCGCGGCGGCGGCCATCATCGCCGAGATCGGGGCGACGTCGACCGGGCGGTGTCCGCTCGCCGCGACGATCGCGCCGGGTCCGAAGTGATGGTCGGTGGTGAACAGCGTGGAATAGCCGAGGTCTTCGGCCTTGCGGGCGAGGTCGAGCCACATCGGTCCCGAAGACGCTTCGAACGCCTGGAACCCGAATCGGAACGGACGCGACGACGATGGTGACGACGAGGATGGTGACGGGGAGGTCGCTGGGGTGGTCATCGTGCGGCTCTTTTCGAGGAAACGCTGGCGGGCGGAGTTGGACATGATGCTCATCGGGCGGCCTCGATCGCAGTCGGATGAGCCGCCGCCCACGAGCGGGCCTCGTCGGACGCGACCCAGTTGATCGCGTTGGCCATCAGTCGACGGTACGGAGCCAACCCAAAGGTGGCCGCGGTGTCGCCGGGCTGGATGTAGACGAGCGGGCTACGACCGGCAACCTTGGCCCAGGCGATCAGGTTCGATCCCGGGGGGTGTTCAGCGCAGTTGGGAGCCTGCTCGGCCCCGACGACCACATGCTCGTAGGTGCGGATGAACCGTTCGCCCGAGTAGTCGGCATCGGATCTGACCAGAGGAATCACCTCGTCATCGAAGATCGGGCAGCAGTACAACTCGTCGGTCAACTCGAAGTCGTCGACCCCCGCGCAGACCGGGTGCGTCGGGTCGACGACCTGGGCGGTGTACGTGTCGATGTACGTGCCCGACGATGGCCAGTCGACGCCCCGCAATGGCCCTGGGGCGTAGTTGAACCGCCCACCGAGCGCCGTCGCCCAACCGTCCCACGATGGCCACGAGGCCAGCGAATGATGGGTCACGACCATCGGTTGACCGCCATCCGACAACTCGATCAGCGCCGCCACCGTGTCGTGCGACGGAGGCCGGGCCACCGGCGGCTCACCACGCCGCAGATGCAGCCCGACGATGTCGTGGAGCACGATCACATCCCACGTGCCCGCCCGTGCCGGGGTGAGCCATTGCTGAGCCGAGGGCTGCACGGCGTGGGCCCATACCCAGTCGTGTTCTGCCGCCAAGGCGGTGAACATCGCCCAGAACGCCGGATGATCGACGCTGTGACCCCCGGTAACGACCAGTACCCGACGACTCGGCGATGCCTCGGCGGCCATTAGAACCCGATCCGCAGGGTGAAACCGCCGTCGACGACGATGTTCTGACCGGTCACCCACGAGGAGGCCGGGCTGGCCAGGAACGCCACGACGTTGGCGACCTCATCGGCGGTCCCCTGTCGACCCGATGGCTGTCGGGCGACGTTCGCCGCGTAGTAGTCGGGTTTGCCGCGTTGAATCCGGTCCCACGAACCGCCCTCGATGAAGATCGGCCCGGGCGAGACCACGTTGGCCCGCACCCCGGCCGGGGCCTCCTGCTTGGCCAGTTGGGCGATGTAGTTGACGAGCGCGGCCTTGACGGCACCGTAGCTCAATCCGCCCCCCGGGTAGTTGTGGTACTCCACGGCGGTAATCGTGCCGAGTTGCACGATGGCGGCCCGCGCCGACTGGCGCAGGTAGGGCAGGGCGGCATCGATCAGCGTGATCGAGGAGAGCACGTCGACCTCGAAGCTGCGTCGCCAACCGTCGGGGGTCGCCGGAATGCCGCCGAGCGCGCTGGCGTTGGAGATCACGACATCGACCCCGCTGAGCACCTCGGCCGACTCGGTCGCCCAGGCGGCGAGGGCGGCGTGATGAGCGACATCGACGGCTCGGCCGATCACGCGACCCGGGTCATGGGCGCCGACCAGCGCGTCGACGCCGTCCTGGCTGCGAGCACATACCGCAACCGTCATGCCCTCGGCCACCAACTGCTCGACGATCGCTCGGCCGATGCCCCGGGTTCCGCCGGTGACCAGCGCTTTTCCTCCCGACAGCCCCAAGTCCATGTGATCCTCCTGCTCAGCGGGCCAGAAACCCGGCGTCGACGGCCAACGCGTGACCCATCGTGAACGATGCACCGTCGGAGCACAACCACAACGCCGCCTGGGCGATCTCGTCGGGGCGGCCGAACCGACCGATCAGGCTGAGCCGACTGACGACTTCCGATTCCACCCGACCGCGGCGTTCCATCGCGTTGCGCAACATCGGGGTGTCGATCGACCCAGGCAGGATCGCGTTGATCCGGATGCCTTGGGCGGCGTAGTCGATCGCCGCCGAACGGGTCATGCCGAGCACCGCGTGCTTGGCGGTCGTGTAGGCGGGTTGGTTGGGCTGCGGACGCACCGAGTTGGTCGAGGCGATGTTGACGATCGCGCCACCGCGGCCAGCGGCGAGCATCGCCCGAAGCTCGAACTTCATCGACAGGAACACGCCGCGGACGTTGACCGCCTGCATCCGGTCGAACAAGTCGTCGTCGCATTCGGCCAGCGGCCGCGTCTCGTTCTCGATCGCCGCGGCGTTGACCGCACAGTGCAGCCCACCGAACCGCTCGACGGCCACGGCCACCGCGGCCTCGACGGCGGTGGCCGATGAGACGTCACAGTGCACATAGACGGCCTCGCCTCCGGCCGCTTCGATCGACCGGATCGTCTCGGCCCCACCCGCGTCGTCGACGTCGGCAACGACGACCTGGGCCCCCGAAGCGGCGAAGGCCGATGAGATCGCTCGGCCCATCCCGCCCGAACCTCCGGTGACCAGCGCAACCTCACCGACGAACGACACCTCGAGAGTACCCACTACAAACCTCCTGATGAATTCTGCAAGACACTACGCAGTCCGGGGGAAGTCGCAACAGGTATGGTGAGGCGCCGCCGTCGGCCGAGTCGCAGGGGAGGGGCTGTCCGTGTCATCGAAATCCGTACCAGACCGTCACCACGCGTCGGGAGCGAGACCCATGGACATCGTGTCGGGCGAAGCCCTCACCCGCCCGTTGAAGACCGCCGAAGTCGTCGCTCGCGACATCGTTCGCGGCATCGTCGCCAGCGGCATGCATTCCGGCGACCCACTTCCACCCGAGTCGGCGATGCTCGAACAGCACGGCGTCAGCCGCGAGTCGCTCCGGGAGGGCTTGCGGCTGCTCGAGGTGCAGGGACTGATCCGAATTCGCCGTGGGCCGGGCGGCGGGCCGATTGTCGGCCACGTCGATCCAGCTAACTTCGGGCGCGTCTCAACGCTCTATTTCCACCTCGCCGGCGCCTCGTACGACGAGTTGTTCGATGCCTGGGTGGTCGCCGAGGCGATCATGGCGAGGCGAGCCGCTCGTCACCCCAGCGCTGCCGCCCGCCGAACGGCGATGGAGCCATACCTGCTGCCGCACCCCGCCGAGCACCCCGACAACATCCACGAGTTCGTCCGACTGCACGGCGGATTCCATACCGTCGTCGCCCGACTGGGACGAAACCGCGTGATCGAGCTGGTCCTTCCCTCATTCGGTCAGATCGTCAGCCACCATATGATGCTGCGCGACGACCCACGTCGGCTGGCAGAACTGCTTGAGCACGACCATCGCCATCTCGCCGACGCGATCACCGCCGGTCGAGCCCGCCAGGCCGGACAACTGATGGAAGAACACATCGAGCGGATCGTGACCCTCCACCGCGACCACTCCAACCTCGACGGAACCGACATCATCGAGTGGCTCTGACGGGATGGTCCAACCCGACCGTCCGTTGACTCAGGCCGAAGTCGACCCGCCGATACCGACCTCCACCTGGCTGGCCCTCGGGGCCGCCGTGAGCAGCCTGTTCCTGTTCATGATCGATGCCGGGCTCATCTCGGTGGCCCGTCCGGCGATGGAGGCCGAATTCTTCGAACAGTTCACGAGCCCTGCTGTCGTGGGCGTCGACCGGCTACCTCGTCGCGGTATCGTCGCTACTGCTGGTTGCCGGACGTCTCGCCGATCGACATGGCCGCAAGCGCTTCTACCTGGCGGGCGTCCTCGGGTTCGGATTCAGCTCCGTCCTGACGGCCCTCGCCCCGACCGCCGAGCTCCTGATCGCGGCCAGGGTCGGCCAGGGTGTCGCCGCCGCGTTCTTGACCTCGAGCGCGCTTGCCCTGGTCCTGCCGCTGTTCCCCGAATCCCGGCGCGGGGTCGTCGTCGGGATCTGGGGAGGGGTGGGAGCGGTGGCAGCCGTACTCGCCCCGACGGCGGGCGGCTTGCTGATCGACCGCGCCGGCTGGCGTTGGCCGTTCGCCGTTGTCGGGCCGATGGCGCTGGCGGTGTACGCCGTCGGGCGACGAGTCCTCGTCGAACAACGCAACCCCGACCTCGCCAAGATCGGCGACCGCCTCGGCGTGATCATCGGACCCGCCGGACTCGGGCTGCTGGCCCTCGTGCTCTCCCAGGGTCGCCGCTGGGGGTGGACGTCGCCCTCGACGCTGCTGGTGACCATCGTGGCGATCGCCCTGGTCGCCGCCTTCATTCTCCGGTGCCGTACGGTCGCGTCTCCGTTGCTCGATCTGACGATTTTTCGGATCACTGCCTTTCGGGCGCACACTTCGGCGGCCGCGTTCCAACAGGTCGGCTTCTTCTCGTGGTACCTGACCGCCCCGCTGATTTTCACGTCGTTGTGGGGGTGGTCGGTGCTCGAAGCCGGGTCGGCGCTTGCGCTCGGGCAGGCCTTCGCGGCGATCAGCGGCCCGCTGGGTGGACGATGGGTCGATCGATACGGGCCCATCGGGCCGATCGTCGGCTCCGCGGTACTCGACCGCGCTCGGCCCGATCTGGCTGATCGTCGGCGTCACCGAACGACCCGACTTCTGGCGCACGTTTCTGCCGGCGACCGTGCTCATCGGGTTCGGCGGAGGCATCTGCGGCATCCTGACCACTGCAGCGGCCCTCAGCCCGCTCGACGGGACGATCCTCGGAGCGGCCAACAGCCTGCACCAGTTGATCCGCCGGGTCGGTGGCACCATCGGTGCGGTACTGGGCTCGACACTGCTGGGCGATGCGATCGGCGGCGAGTCGCTGCTCACCGGAGCCCGACTCGTGTGGGGGCTGGTCGCCGTTGCCCATCTGGCGATGTGTGCCCCGCTCCTGACGGCCACCTTCCAAACGGCTACTTGGCGTCGGACCAGCGATCAACGACGCTGATATCGGCCACGAACCGCACGCTGTCCAGCGGCGACCAACGCGCCGCCGCCTCGTCGAGGCAGCCGGGCCAAGCAATTCGGCGACATCGTCGGCCGCCTTGCTCGGCGTGTGGATCAACAGTTCGTCGTGCAGGCACAGCACGATGCTCGCCCCGAATGCCGCCGAGCGGGCCCGCATCGTCGCCGCCCAGACCTTGAAGAACTCGGCCGCCGCGCCCTGCACGACGGCATTGCGAGCATAACGACCCCGCGCCGCGGCCCGGCTGCGGGCATCGCGATCGTTCATCCCGTCGGTGTTGGTCGAGCCCATCGGGATCAGCCGGCCGCCGTAGGTGCGCAGCTCTCGGCCGGTTTGCCCGGCGACATCGGCCGCTTCGAGATACGCCATCGCGACCCGGTACGAGGCCTGCAGACGACGCAGGGCGTGAGCCCCCTGGCCGGTGGTCTGGCCGTACATCGCACCCAGAACGGCGAGCTTCGCGGTCGCCCGATCGACCCCCAACTCCTTGGCGACCGGGGTGTACATGTCGTCGTCGCGGGTCGCTGCCGCCAGCGCCGTGTCTCCCGACACCGCGGCCAGAATGCGCGGTTCGATCTGCCCGAGATCGGCGCGCACGAAACGGTAGCCGGACTCGGCGATCACGGCGGCGCGCATGTGCGCTGGCATGTTGTGCAACCCCGCCGAGGCCGTCATCCGCCCGGCGGCACCATCGCAGCTCGACCAGTCGCCACGTAGGCGACCGTCGACTCCGACGTGTTCGTCGAGCCAGGTGTAGCCATAGGTCGTAGAAATCCGCTCGGCCTTGCGCCACACGAGTAGGGCGTCGAGCATTGGGTGGACACCTTCCATCTCCCGTAACCGCCAGGCGCGGGTGTCGGGGATGTCGACCCCGATCAGCTTGAGCAACGAACGGACCTGGGCCGGGTTACGGAGGTCGGCGTTCGCCCCCGCCGGAGCATGCCGGAGCACTTCGGCATCGCGTCGAGCGCGTTGGGCGTACATCTCGCCCGTCGTTCGGGGGCGAGGTCCGACCAACTCGGTGATCATCTGCTCGGCAACGCCACGGTCCATCGGCAAGCCGTCGTGAGCCAACTCCGCACACAGCAGCTCGGCGGCGGACTCCGAGCGCGCCGTGGCCAACGCGGCCGGATTCGCGGTCAGCTCGCCAAGCCGCGGAGCCTGACGGAGCTGGGCCACGACAGCCAGTGCGGCCCACTCGCCCAGGCGGTCAACCGACTCGGCCCACGCCCCGGCGACCCAGTAGGCGTCGAGATAGTCATCGGTGCGAACCGGCCCCTCGTCGCCGGGCTCCGCCATCAGCGAGAAGAGATCGTCAGGAGTCGCGGCGGGCAGCTCCGCGGTGGCCAGGTCGTGCAATTGGGCCCAGACCCGCCCCGAGTCGGTACGCCAACCGCCGGTCAGGAGTCGTTGGACCGAGGCGACATCCCAGCAGCGAGCCACCCGGATGTCGGCGCTGACCAGCGTGTTCGCCGTCTCGATCGACCACCAGACCCACCGGGGCCCGACGGTGGCCTCGATGGCGACGACAACGGCATACGGATCGCCTTGAGCGATCGGCACCGTCCACCTTCTGCTCGCGGTCGCCAGTCCGACCCCAACCCCCGGAGCGATCGCCAACCCCAACGTCGCCGACCCGCCGACGGCCGCGGCGACCTCGGCGACGACTTCGGCAGACTCCATCGCCCCACCCTGCCACCTGATCGCCAATGCCACCCGGATCCCGTCGCGACGAGACGGCGACAACCGTCACTCGCCGAGGTTTTCAACCGCCCAAGGTAGGATGGTGGAGCAGTTGAACCTGCGGGCGGAGATCGGATTCTCCATGAAAACAGGCTTGACAAAACGACGAATTCTCGCTTGCGTAGTTGCCGCCTCGGCGATAACACCGGTGCTTTCTCCGGCCGCCCATGGGCAGATCGGTGACCGACCCGCACTTCGATGGGGTGCTCACGTCGCCCGCCGCGACCCGGCGATCACCGAGCTCGAAGCCGTCGTTCGTCTCGAGAACGCCGTCGGCCGCCAATTCTCGGCCTCACGCGTCTATGCCACCTGGGCCGAACCGTTTCCCGACAGATTCGAAGCCGCCCTCAACGCCGGTGGGCGCACCCTGCTGTTCTCGATGAAACCACTGCGTTCCGACGGCACCAAGATCACCTGGGCGCAGCTCTCCGCCGCCCAGCCAGGCAGTCAACTGCACAACCAGATGAAGCAGCTGGGCAACGACTTCAAGGCGTTCGGCGACCCGATGTACTTCATCTTCCATCACGAGCCCGAGGCCGATGTCAACAACGCCTACGGGAGCCCCGCCGAGTTCGTCGCCGCGTGGCGCAAGATCGTCGACATCATTCGGGGCCAGGGAGCATCGAACGTCAAGTTCATGCTGGCCATGATCGACTACTCGTACACCCTGGCTCCTCCCGATCGGCGGGCTGCCGTGTCGTGGTACCCCGGCGACGCCTATGTCGACGCGATCGGGGCCGACGCATACAACTGGGACAACTGCCGCGGCCGATCCGAGGGTTGGCGGTCGCTGCAATCGATCATCGAACCATTCCGGGCGTTCGGGGCCAGCCATCCCAGTAAGGAACTGTGGCTGCCGGAGTACGGCACCACCGAAGACCCGGCCAATCCAGCCCGCAAGGGACAATGGCTGCGCGACACCGCGACGCTGTTCACCCAACCGGGATATGAGCAGTTCCGCGGGGTCACCTACTTCAACGACATCGATCCATCGACCCCGTCGTGCAACTGGCCGATCGAGTCGTCGGCGCAGAGCACCACCGGGTTCGCCGCTGCCGGTGCCTCGCCCACGTTCGGGGGGGTCGTCGTCGGGCCGCCATGCGTCAATGTCGGCATCTCGTGCGGAGCGATCGCCACCGTCGGAGCCGTACGGATCAAGGGCCGAGCGTAAGCAGTTTCAGCGTCGGGGCACCTTCGAGCATCGCCGTGGCCAGGTCGACCTCGGCGGTAAACCACCATTCGCCGTTGCCTTCGGGGTCGGCGAGTTGCTGGCGGATCACCCACCGGGTGGGCTCGGTGGTGAGCTCGAAGTAGCGCTGCGAACGGGCGTCGCCGTCGATACCGATGTGGTCGTAGTCCACCCAATACGGCGCCATCGTGGTCAGAAGTTGGCCGGTCGACCAACCCGTCCGCTCGGCCATCCGGGCGTAGTCGCGCCGGGCGAGCAGCTCGACCCAGGCAAAGGCGGCGGTGCGCACGGCGGTTCGCCACGCCTTGGGCGGACCGGCCTGAACGGGGGCGGTCGGCTCGGCATGCTCGCTGATCTCGAGACCCGAGAGCCGCTGCCACTCCTCGAGCAGGCTGCCGTCGGTGGCCCGGATCACCGCACCGAGCCACTCGATGATGTCTTCGAGCATCTCGGAGTAGGTGTCGTCGGTGAGCGATCGATCGAGCGTTCGCCAGGCGTCGGTGAGATAGCGCAGCACCAGACCTTCGGAACGTTGCAGCTGGTAACGGTGCACAAACCCGCCGAAGGTCTCGCCGGTCTCGACCATCTCGCGCACGATCGACTTCGGTGACGGCCACACGTCGATCCACGGATGCGCGCCGCGGTAGGTCTCGAAACACGACTCGACCAACTCCTGCAGTGGCTTGGGCCACTCCACGTTGTCGAGCATGGTGATCCGTTCCTCATACGGCACCCCCTCCGACTTCAGTCGGGCGATCTCCAGACCCTTGGCCGCGTCGCGCTGCGCGTAGAGAATCGGCATCGGGTCGTCGAGCACCGACTCGACCACGCTGAGCACGTCGAGGTGATAAGTCGGCTCCTCCCGATCAAGGGTCGAGAGTACCTCGATGGCAAATGGCATCAACGGTGACGAGAACCGCAGGCTGCCGCGTTGATCGGAGCCCTCGATCAACGAGCCGACCCGCACCCCAATCGCCCGACCGGTCTCGTCGCGCAGGCGTTCGGCGACTCCAGCCGCTTCGAGCGAGCGATAGACCGAGATCGCCCGGCGCAGGTGCTGGCGGCGCTTCGGCGCAGCATCGTGGTTGGTCGTCAGCAGATCTTTCAGCGCGGTCGGGCCGTCGGGCCGGGCCAGCACCGTGGCGATCAGATCAGGGGTGACCTTGAAACGCGACGTCAGTGGCTCGGGGGTCGATGCCAACAGCCGCTCGAACGTCGCCGCATCGTAGTGCACGAACCCCTTCGGAGGGGCCGACTTCGAAGCCTTGCGCCGTGCCTTGGGGTCGTCGCCGGCCCGCGACATCGCCCGGGCATTCTCGATGATGTGATCGGGCGCCTGCGCCCACAGATGGCCATCGGGGTCGAAGCCCGGTCGTCCGGCGCGCCCGGCGATCTGATGGAACTCGCGAGAGCGAAACACCCGCACCCGTTGCCCGTCGAACTTCGTCAAGGCGGTGAACAACACCGTGCGAATCGGAATGTTCACCCCGACGCCCAGCGTGTCGGTGCCGCAGATCACGGGCAGCAGCCCGTCTCCGGCGAGCTTCTCGACCAAACGCCGATAGCGCGGCAACATCCCGGCGTGGTGCACGCCGATGCCGTTGCGTAGGAACCGGGCCAGGGTCTGGCCGAACCCGGGGGCGAACTTCACCTCGGCCAGCGCAGCGGCGATCGCCTCACGCTGCGGACGGGTCGTCAACGTCAAACTCGACAGGGCCTGGGCCCGTTCGGCCGACGACGCCTGGGTGGTGTGGACGACATACACCGGGCTCAACCCCTCGGCGACGGCTTCAGCCACACTCTCGGCGACCGGCGTCATCCGGAACTTGGGATACAACGGGGTCGGGCGGGTGACGGCGGTGATCCTCTGCACCGGCCGGTCGGTGCGGGTCGACAGATCGGCGGAGATCGCGGTCATGTCGCCGAGCGTCGCCGACATCAGCAGGAATTGGGTGCGGTGGGCGGCGAGCAGGGGGATCTGCCAAGCCCAACCTCGGTCGGCCTCGCCGTAGTAGTGGAACTCGTCGAGACAGGCGAACCCGGTCCCGGTGCCCCGCGGGCCGGTCATCGTCGCCGCACCCTCGGCCAGCGCCTGATTGGCGAAGATCTCCGCGGTGCACACCAACACATCGGCGTCGTGGTTGATCGACGCGTCACCGGTTGCCAACCCAACCCGATCGGCCCCCAGCAGCGCGGTCAGCTCGAAGAACTTCTCGGCGACCAGCGCCTTGATCGGCGCGGTCCACACCGCCCGGTCACCACGATTCAGCGCCAAGGCGATGCCGGCGAGGGCGGCCAGACTCTTGCCCGAGCCGGTCGGAGTGGCCAACACCACATGGTCGCCACCGGCGAGGGCGAGCAACGCGTCTTCTTGATGTGAATACAGCGGACGACCCGTCGACTCCGCCCAGGCCACGAACGCATCGACGACGTCGGCCGGGTCGGATCCAACAGGGGGAAGGAACCCGGCGAGCGTCACGCTCCCAGTCTGGACCACGCTGCCCGCGCCACGTCGCCCACCGTGAGATTTCTGCCCGCTCTCACCGGGAGCGTCCATAGTCTTCAGCTTGTTCGGTCCGATTCGGGCTACCTCGCACAGGAGATTTGACACCATGGGACGTCTCGTCGGTGGAATTCTGTTACTTCTCATCGGCATCGTTGCCTTCGTTGCAGCCCGGGTCAACACCCGCCGCCAACGCACCGCGATGCCGATCGTCGGCAAGGGCCGAGGCCTGTTGTCGGAGCTCTCCCGACTGTTCCAAGTGGTCGGGGCCGTGCTGTCGTTGCTCGCGGTCTTCGTCATCTTCTCGGCGTTCGTGCGAATCGTGCCCGCCAATACCGTTGGTATTCCGACCACCTTCGGCAAAGTCGGCACGCCATTGGCGAGCGGTTTCCATGTGACCGCCCCATGGACCGAGATCACCGGCTTTTCCACTCGCATTCAGGAACTTTCGATGCTCAGGGCAGCCGACGAGGGTGATTTGACCAAGGACGACTCGATTTCGGTGATTGCTACCGGCGGCGGTTCGATGAAGGTCGACGTGACCGTGCGCTTCTCGGTCGCCCCCGATCAGGCCGCTGCACTATTCCGCCAGGCCGGCTCGCTCGACCTGATCAAGGACCGCTTCGTTCGCCCCGAGACCCGCGAGGTCGTGCGCAACATTTTTGGCGAGTACACCGCCGAGGAGGGCTACTCGACGCAGCGAGCCAAGATCGCCACCGAGGTCACCGATCAACTCGCCGCGCGGTTGGTGAAGCGAGGGATTCTCGTCGACAGCGTGAATGTCCGCGACGTACTCCCCGAGCAGCAGGTGCTCGATGCGATCAATGCGGTGCTGCAAACCCGCAACCAGGCCGTTCAGGCGTTGGAAGACCAGAAGAAGCAAGTCACTGAGGCGCAGACGCGCAAGCAGGTCGCCACGCTCGACAAGGAAGCGGCGATCACCAAGGCCGAGGCGCTCGCCCAGGCCGTGTCGATCGCCGCGCAAGCGCAGGCCGAGGCCAACGCCAAGATCGCCGCCTCGCTCACGCCTGAACTCGTGCAACTCGAAATTGCCAAGGCCTGCGCCGACGCCATCGGCCGCACCGGAGCCCAAGTGGTCAACGTCTGTGCAACCTCGAGCGGTGCGGCAACTGCCCCCACCTCGGTGATCGTCGACTCCCGCGCCGACCCCGCTGGCGATGTCGTGCCGACAACCGTCGCCGGCGGCTGACCCGGCGGTTCGCCCCGATCGAGCTACGGCTTGGGGTGGGCGAGGAGGAAGTCGATCACGCTCGGGGCGAACAACGGACTGATCGCCGGGATGTGGGGACCGCCGTTGATCGTCCATAACTCGACATCGATGCCGGCCGGGCAGTCGGCGAACGCGGCCGTGATCGTCTCGGCCCCTTCCACCTGATTCTCGAGATCGAGTTCTACGTCGCCGGGGACGGGTGGCGTCGAGGCGCAGCCGTTGTAACCGGCCCAAGTCTCGACGGTGGTCGCCGCGGACGGATAGACGTTGCCGACAATGTCGGCCCCGGCGAACTCGATCGTCTCGTCGACGGTGCCGTGGATCTGCAGCACGCTGACCGGCTCGGATGGCGTGCAGGCCTCGACGTCGGCAAAGGTCGCCCCGGCCAGGCTGGCGATGGCGGCGACCTTGTCGGCATGGTCGCAGGCCATGCGATACGACATGAACCCGCCGTTGGAGTGACCAGCCAGAAAGATGCGTTTCGGGTCGACGTTGTAGGCGGCCTCGACGTGCTCGATGATCGCGGCCAGATACGCCGAGTCGTCGATCTTTGGCCCGGCGAGATTGCAGCAGGCATCGGTCGCGTTCCAGAACTGACTGTCACGCGGATCGACCGTGCCGTCGGGGTGGACGTACAGGAAGCCGCGCTCCTCGGCGAGTGGCTGGAACTGGAAGTACGCCTCTTGGCCGTCGCCCGACGCGCCGTATCCATGGAGCAGGATCACCAACGGAGTGGGGGTTGCCTCGTCATAGCTCGACGGCGTGGAAACTCGAACGGCCGGTCGACCGTGAGATCTACCGTGGTCGTGGTCGGCGCGGCCGCGGTAGTCGCCGGCACTGCTGTCGTCGTGACCTTGGCCGCCAGAGTGGTAGCGACGGCTGGTAGGGCCGTGGTCGTCGCCGGTTGGACAGCAACCGTGGTGACCGCGGAAACCGCTTCGCTGGTCCTGCTCACCCCCGAGCTACAGCCGGCCAGGGCCGCGACAATGACAACAATTCCGAACGATGAATGCATCGAGCCAATGTACGGGTCGGGTCGACAGATGTCCCGACCAGACCCCGGTTACCGTCCGAGGATTGCCCCGCCGTCGATGTTGATGATCTGACCGCTGACCCACTCACCGTCGTTCGACAGCAGGAAGGCAACGGTGCCGGCGATGTCGTCGGGCGTACCGAAGCGATGCGAACGACCGACCTTGCGGGCCTTTTCCAAGGCCTCGGGAGGCATCGCCGCCAGGCGCTCGTTGCCCAACACCAGGCCAGGAGCGATGGCGTTGGCTCGGATCCCCTGGTTGCCGTAGCGCGAGGCGATGTGCCGCACGATCGCCGTCATCCCGGTCTTGGCCGTGGCGTAGCCGACGCGTACGGGTTCACCGGCAAAGACTGCGGCCGACGCCGTGCCGACGATGCCGCCGCCGCCCCGTTCGATGAGTCGGGGAATGGCGTAGCGGGCGACCAGGAAGAACCCGGTCAGACCGACGTCGAGCGAGCGTTGCCACACGTCGAGCGGCAAGGTGCAAATGTCGTGCTCGCTGTCGACGCCGAGGGTGGCTGGCGACATGTCCATCGCGTTCGAGTGGACGCCGTCGATCCCTCCGTAGGTCGCGATTGCCGTGTCGAACAGGTCGTTCACCGAGGTCTCGTCGGCCACGTCGCATCGAACCGCATGGGCTTGGCCGCCGTCGGCCTCGATCAATTCGACGGTGTGGTGGGCGGCGGCGAAGTCGACATCGGCAACGACCACCCGGGCTCCTTCGGCCGCCAAGCGTCGCGATGATGCACCCCCCAGGCTCGGGCGATCCAACCGGCTACCACCCGCAACCACGACGATGACTTTGTCCTCAAGACCACGCATGGGGCGACCTTAGATCGGGTTCAGATCCGTTCCCACACTGCAGGTCGTCGCTCCTTGAGCGCCCGGCCGGCCTCGCGCATATTGCCCGTCTGGGTGGCGAGAATCTGAGTTCGGTTCTCGATCTCCTTGGCGTGGCGCAGGCTCGGCGCGTCGAGGGCGGCGTTGAGCCCGATCTTGGTCTGCCAGATGCCGAACTCGTTGTTGGCTGCCAACAGACGGGCCATACGCAAGGACGCATCGATCAACTCGGCGTCGGGCACCACCTCATGGACCAGCCCGATGCGGTACGACTCGGCGGCGTCGATGACCCGCCCGGTCAACATCAACTCGCGGGCCCGACCGGCGCCGACAATCTGGGGCAGCAGGTAACTCGCCCCCATGTCCATCGACGACAACCCCGCCTTGATGAACGCCGAGCCGAACCGGGCCGACTCGGCGGCGATGCGAATGTCGCAATGCAACGCGAACGCCAGGCCACCGCCGACCGCCACCCCATTGACGGCGGCGATGATCGGCAACGGAAACTCGTACATCCGCGTCATCAGATCGGTCAGTCGAACCTGGGCGTCGTATGCGGTCTTCATCGCCGTCCTCGCCGGCGGCGTCCACGGCTCGCCGGTCCCACTCAAGTCGGCCCCCGAGCAGAACCCGCGCCCCGCCGCCGTAAAGATCACCACCCGAGCATCGCCCGCCGCAATCTCGTTGAGCGCCGCATCAATGCCGTTGATCAACGACCCGTCGATCGAGTTCAAACTCTGCGGCCGATTCAACGTGATCCGCGCCACGCCCGCTTCCAAAGTGTCAAGGTCGACTGATGCCATCGCCAGACCGTACTGCTGGAGTCTCAAACCTGGCGGAGTCATAGGCGAAATGGTCGGTGTGGTTGGATGGCGCTATGTCCACTCGTGTCACGATGGGGGTTCCGCAACGACTCGACCTCCCCTTCGACATCTTCGTCAGCTATACCCGCGCCGACCTTGCGTGGGCTCAGTGGATGACTGCAACCTTGGAGCACGCAGGATTCTCGACGCGATTCCAGGAACGTGACTTCGGCTTCGGCAACTTCGTCGCCAACATCGACCGGGCAGTCGGCAACAGCGCGATACTTCTTGCGGTGCTCTCACCCGAGTATTTGGAGAGCCGATGGACGAACGACGAGTGGACGACCTACTTCAAGCGTCGCCGTGAAGCACTCATGCCGGTTCTCGTGAGCGATGACGGCCGTCTCTCGTTGCTCGATACTCTCGTGCGCGTCAACTTGGTCGGCATCGACGAGGGAACCGCACGCTCGAAGCTCGTGGAAGGTGTGGAGTCGAGGCTCGGCCGACCCAGATCCGCAGCCCGCGGCGGTCTGCCCGCAGCGGCGTTTCCCGGTGCTAATACCCGAGCGAGTGTCGGTGGGCGCGTTCGAACCGAACCAGTGGTCGAGATCCTCCCGGGCTCGGTGGCGACGTTCGCTCTGGGGGATACCGCCGCCGCGACCGCCGCGCTGGCCGCGCTCGGCCTCGGTAACGACCTCGTCGGCTCCTGGTACCAAATGCCCGACGATATCGATACGCACTCCCTGCTCGCGCAGGTGCGGTCAAAGCTGAGCGATCTCGGCGAGGTCACTGATGTCGTCGTTGCGGTCAGTGGGTTGACCGTCAGTGAGGTGCGGAGTGATCCTCGACTCCGCATGCCGAGCACCTCATCTACAAGGCCGGCAACAACGTCGCTGTCGCTGGTCGAACTGGGCGAGGAGCTCTCTCTCGTCGACCGCCGATTGTGGACCCTGTTCGACATCCGTAGTCCGGCCGGGACCCCGGTCGAAGCCCCTGACGAGTGGCCCGGCCCGGTGTTAGAGCGTCGGCTCGGAGGTGAAACGTCGCTGACTTCGTTGATCAACCAGCGGATGACACGGCCATGGCGGGCATTCGACGACGACCTTCCCGACGGGTTGGCTCTCACGCTCAGCGATCTCGCCCGACTCCTCGGCCGAGATGCCGAGGTGCGTCGCCCACCTCCGGATGAACGCGCTGACGAGGCTCTATCAACGGTTGACAGCGCGCCGCTAGCGGGAGTCCCTGCGCTCTTTGCCAGTCCGCTGGCGTGGCGTGTCCCTGAAGTGGCAGAGCTAAGTGCCTGGTGCGCGGTGGTTGGCGGGAACGGTGGCGCCGACGTGGTGGAGCAGGCGTTGGTCGGACTCGACGACTACCGCAATCAGATCGGAGTGCTGTTCGCCGGCCACGGCCTCCACCCCGTCGGTGACCGTCCGCCTGACCGGCTCACCGCCAGCCGGGTGCTGGCCAGCCCGGTCTCGTTCGCCGACGCGTTGGCCCGAGTCTGCTCTGCGGAAGTGGCGTTCTTCGATCTCACCGACTACGAACCGGCCGTGCTGCTCCTCCTTGGTGCACGGTCCGTCATCCGCCGAGGCGTCACCGTCTGTCTCCGAGGCCCGCACCGGGACGGGCAGCCAGGTTTCGTTCCCTTTCTTCTGCCGCGATATCCGTGTTCTGGAATCACCTACGGCCAAGGCAATCGTCGAACGAATCCGGGAAGCGATCCCGCTGCTGACGGCGGATCCGTGGCGCTACTCCGACATCCTGGGATTCGACCAGATCCGATCGATTCCGGCGATGCAGGCGGATCGTCAGATCCGCTCATTGAATCATCGCAGTGAGGGCTCAATCCTCGCCCTCGTGCCATTCGGAGCGCCGTACACCGCCAGTCGCTGGGCACGGCTCGAACAACGGCTACCGGCTGCGCTCGTCGACAACGTCGGCGAGCGGTTGGGGCTCGACGAAGCCGCACCGCCCCAGTTACAGCGGACGATCGACTTGGATGCGCCGACGGCAGTCCTGCAGGGATTGTACGAGTCGATCCGGCTCACCGACTTCTGCCTGGTCGACCTCGTCGGGGCCAACCCGAACGTCCTGTTTGAACTGGGCATCCGTCTGGCCGCCAATCCGGTGAGCCCGGTCGTCATTGACGACTTCAGTGCCGATAGCTCCGTCGTTCCCATCGACCATCAGCGCCAACTGCACCAACTACGCACCCTCCTTCACGCGATCGACTGGACCGAGAACCCAGGAGACTGTCGATTGATTGTCGATCACTTCCGCGCCGCTCAATCCGCGGCCAACGGCGGCGGCGAGCTGTGGTCGCGAGCCGCCGTACCGGACGGAGCCGTCTTCGATCTTGTCTGGCGCTTCGCTCGGCCAGAACACGAACGGGACCTAGCACCGGTCCACCTCGACCTGCGGACGGCGGCCGAACGGCTGCTCCCTGATCGCGAAACAGGCCGGGCTCCATTCGTCTATCCGACATCACACGACTTCTCCCGCTCGGCAGTATCAGCGGGGCTTGACCGGCTCGTCGCGGCCTGGGCCTACGTCCGGTTGCTAGCCGACGTGGGACTCGCCTCGGCCGAGGTGTTGGACGCGGAAGCAACGCTGACGAATGACCTTCTCGCACAACTGGAGTACGCCGGACGCACCGACGATCCGCTCCACCGGCTAGCGACCGAGAGTCAGAGTGGCCGGCAGCTGGCCGCGTTCAAGTCCGCCCGCGATCTGATCGCATTCGCCGGACGGATCAGAGGGACCGATCCGCACGAGGCATTCAAACTACTCGACTGGGCCGTTTCTGCGTTGCGTCACGACTACGACGCCGCGGTAGCGGCCGGGGATCAGGGCGCTACCGTTCGCGCCGCAGTTCCGTTGGCCGACGCTCTGGGCCGACGCGGCGGTGTCCTGCGTAGTCTCGACGATCCAGTCGCGGCGATGGCGTCGTATGCCGACGGGGCCCGCTTCGAGATCAACTTCGACCTCTCGACGACCTACTGCCAGGTCAACGGGTTGGCGCTCCGATGGCGACACGAGTCAGATGTGGATCTCCTTGACGACACGTCAGCCGTGTTCGCCCGCCTTCGTGTGCAACTTGACGGCGATCGGCGCGACGACTTCTGGGGTTGGGCCGACGCTGGGCAACTCGCTGCGCTGCTGGCCGACGACGAAGGCATGGTGCACGCCTATCGACGCTTTGCCGAACTGCCCTCGCAACCGCCCGACTACGAGACCGTCCGTGCGGTCCTTTGCGAGCTGCAGGGCGCGCTCACCCTGCGGGGGTCCGACCGCGCGACTGCCATCGCCCGAGCAATTCAGGTACTTGATGACGCGATCCGCGCGACATATCGGCGCGACACCGACCATCGCTCTGGCGGGTGAAACAGCCCAGATGCGCCGGCGTGATGGTGCGTTCGGCATACGCAGTGCCGATCTCCATCAAGGTCTCGATGCTCTCAACCGCGTCGAGCCGACGCAGGGCCGACGCGTCAACGTTACGAAAGCCAAGTTCGGCAAGGGCGCTCTCAGTCAGCTCGACGTCATAGCGGGCGTAGCGGAAAAGCTCGGTGGCTAGGCCCTGCTGTAACCCTCCGAGCATCCGGTCGAGGCTTGCTCCATGTGCGGTCTCCGCGAGCGCTCGGCACACGGTGTCGTTGTTGTTCGATGCGGCGAAGATCAGCCCACCCGGGGTCTTCGCCGCGATATAGAGCAGATGACGGCGCCATCGGCTGAGATCGTTGACCACGTTCGGGGCGCTGCCTGTGCCAATCGAGACGAGGAACAGCTGATTGGTGCCTGTCGGCCAGCCCACTCCGAACTCGGGTAGCGTCGCCGCAAGGAACAGCTGGAGGGACGGATTGTTGTGAGCGGTAACACCTCCATCGACGAACTCCTGCCGACCAGCCCCGAAGTCGAGCTGCACTGGCGGGAAGAACGCCGGCGCAGCCGTGCTCGCCGCGAGGACGTCGGCCATCGACATCGAGTGGTTGCGGCGACTCGGCGCGCTGGCATCGTTGTACCGGTTCCCCGGTGCGTTGCTCAGCGGCCAAGGAGAATCGGTTGTCCGGTTGTGGAGCACGACCATCAGCAGCGTCTCCAACGCCTCGTCACCGAACACACAGTCGCCGAACTCGAGCTCGAGGAGCTCTCGCAATGGCGTGCCATGATATTTCGACCACGGCCTGAGTGGTATCGACCGTTTCTGAAACGCCCGACGACCGAGCTGACGGTACTTTTCCTTCAGCGTCGCCACGCTCCACCCTCGGGCGAGCCCGGCGCTGATGATCGCACCAGTCGAGGTGCCACCGATGAAGTCGAAGTAATGGGACAACCGGAAGGCAGCACCCTCACCAGTCACGTCACTGAGCATCGATTCGAGGTGTTCGAGGATGCCCAGGCTCAGACCGCGCCGCGCAAACCTCCGCCGTCGAGAGCCAGCAAGCGTCGCTGCACAGGCAGCTCACCTTCGGCGGCCGCGGGCCGCAGGGCTTGGGCTGAAGGCTGTTCGGGCATGATCCCTCTTCGACGCATCGTCCGAGTCGGCCCGCGAGATGAACCGAGCGACATTTGGAGACTACTCGGGCTTGATGTGAGCGCGGTCGTGGTCATCAACGGTGCCACCGCCAAACTGTCCGCTAACACCCGGTGCCGGGTACGCGAGCACCTCGACGTGATCGTCAACCATGCCAACCACGCTGGAGCCGCCCTGCTCAGCGGAGGAACCGACGCCGGGGTGTTCCACGAACTCGGCGGTGTAGCGGCGCGAAAGGGCTTCACTGGCCCTGTAGTCGGCGTCGTGCCGCTCGGTCGTGTGATCATCCCCGAGTGGACACACTTTCCGGCCGGAGGCCACGAACTGGAGCTACACCATTCACATATCATCGCCGTCGAAGCAGCCGACTGGGGTGGTGAAACGGCAACGATGGTTGCGCTGACAACCGACGTTCGCTCGCGTGGCCGAGCGGCTGTGGTCGTGCTCGGGGGCGGCGTTGGTGCCAGGGCCGAGCTGCGCAGCTACCGAGCGGCCCGGCTGCCCGTGTGCGAGCCGCTCCGATCGGGCTGGCCCTCTTTGCGCCTCGAAGCATGGCTGACGACCACGTTCCTCGCACGAAGTGACGAAAGATGACGACGCCCGATTTCACTACATCGCTACGCGACGACGCGTGGCTGCTTCACCGCCGATGGGCAGCCGTCGCCGAGT
Source organism: uncultured Actinomycetes bacterium (assembly GCA_963847945.1). Lineage (GTDB taxonomy): Bacteria > Actinomycetota > Acidimicrobiia > Acidimicrobiales > Ilumatobacteraceae > JANMJD01. Next base: position 1,370,226 of record CAWKBX010000009.1, on the reverse strand, counting down.
CGATGCACCGCATCGTCGAACGCCGGCGGACTCTCAACCTGTGGTTGCTGATCGTCGGTGCGATCAGCGGCGCCGCGAGCGCCCTAGCCCATCAGCATGAATGGACGACCTGGGCCAAATTCCTCGGGATCTGCGCAGGCGCAACACTCTCGGGCGCCGCCTTGGCACAGCAACGGATGCTCGGCAGCCGCGCCGTCGATCGCTGGGTAGTGGCGCGATCGTGCTCGGAGCGGCTCAAGGCTGCGGTCTACCTCAGCGCAGGTTTGCGCAGCGCCGGGGCTGGCGACGAGACGAGCATGATCTCGGCCGCCATGGATGCGGCAATGTCAACCGGCGCCGACTTCGCGCTCGACCTGCACGACTCGGCCGGCGACAACCGCCCTCCTCCCGGCATCCACTCATTCGACAAATACGTCAGCACCCGCGCCGCTGGTCAGGTCGCGTGGCATCGGGAAGCCATCACCCGGCTCCGCACCCGTTCGACCCGATATCGCCGACTCGAGGCCACGGCGACTGTCGCTGGTGGCATCCTCAGCCTCGTGGCGGCGCTCGTCGCCGACACGGCTGTCGCAGTCGGCGTTGGTGCGTGCACCACCATCGCCGGAACCTGCGCTGCCCACCTCAGTGCTGCTCGCTACGGCCGGATCGCCACCAGTTACGCAGTGACGTGCGCAGCGCTCGATCGAGCCATCACAAACCTGGTCAGTGCCGACCAATCCCAAGGGCGGGCCGAGCGAGAACAGGTCTTCGTACGTAACGTCGAGTCGATTCTCGAAGAACAGAACCGCACCTGGCTTCTCCTCAGCGGCACCGACTGAACGTAATGCATCCAGTTTTTCGCCCCGAGTTTGTGGTCGTCGGGATCGTCGAGATCGAATCTCGAGATCAGCGCTTGCACGCGTGGCTCGTTGATCTCTGAGACGAGCCGGGGAAACAACGCCGGAGCGCGAACCGGTTTGCCATCTTCACCGAGCGACTCGATCGGCGGTTTCAGCGGTTTCGAGATTTGGATCATCTCGTAGGGCAGCAGCAGCCGAAGCGCGAATTTGGTCACCAGCCTCGTCCACAACCACGTGGCGAAGTACTTGTGCGGCCAGCGTGAGCGGCCCGTACCGCGGACCAAAGTCGACGGCGTAGTCCCGCCACGCCTCACCATCGGGATCATTCTCAAGGTAGGCGAAGTGCTCGACGAACTTGGTGATCGAGGCGCCGATCTCCATGAAGATGAACCGGTTTCCGGCAGCCAACGAGCGGAAGACCGTGCCGGGGCCGGCGTTGCGCAGTCGCTGCATGATCATCGTCATACCCCATTTCAGTGGCATGCCATCGACCAACGTGCCGACCTCGGCTTGGTCGATCGTGCAGCCAATGGTCTTCGACGACCACGCGGCGAAGGTGCACCAGTTGGCGACCCGGATCGAGGCTCCCTTGCTCGCCAACAGCTCGGTCAGCTGCTTTCCGATGTCTTGATAGGCGTAGGTGTGCGCTTGTTGCGCAGCACGATCACCGCCGGTTCCTCCTTCAGTGGAAAGCCGCGACTGGCGATATCGCGCGCCCCCTTGGAGGTGATCGGCGACTCCACCCGAACAGCCCACGGTGGGGCTGTACCCACCAAGCTCCACTTTGATGTGGGCTTGATCGGGCGATGGAGCGGTCTACCGGTCATTGAGGTCTCCGGGTTCGCTCGAAGTATGGGGGTGTCGATCGCCGACTCCGCCGCGAGAGCGAGCACGGCGGCCACGGTCTCATCGGGAGCCCAACGACGACCCTCGGAATAGAGCGCTTTGTGCCGCTCGTAGCCGAGCAGCTTGCACACATGGTCGTTGGCGAACTGGACATCGGCGGTTGCCCGCCAGATCGAGCGGGTCAGGCCGCCGCAGACCCGGGCGACCAACTCGTCGTGGCCAGCGCGGATCATCGGAATCAGGAGCCCGACGACTTCTTGCAGCTGGTGCTCGAGCCGCGCCCGGTCGCGTTCGGTGACCAGACGGGCCAGCCCCGGAGCACGATCGACTTCCTCGCCCACGGCGATGAGCTCCCGCACGATGTGGCGTTCCATCACCCCACAGCGGCCGCGAACCGCCATCGCCTGCGCTTCGATCAGATGCTCGATCGCTTTCTTCGGATTGAGCCCCGCCCGCGCCCGGCGAGTCAAAGAGCGGGGCTGCAGATCGACTGGGGCGACTATTCGTGGGTCGGCTACCGTCCAGCGCTGACACGGGCGCGCGAAGTCGGGCCTGGTTGCCACGAGGGGACCACGAGATGCCTGATCAAACCGTCATTGTGCTGCACGCCAAAGGGGTCCTTGACATCGACTCCGGTGAGATCATCGAGTCAGGCTATGTGCGGGTCGAGGGGCCGCGGATCACGGAGGTCACGGCGAACCCGAACGCCGCTCGTGGCGCCGACGAGGTCATCGAACTCCCCGATTTGACGCTGATCCCCGGTCTGATGGATATGGAGGTCGACCTCTTTCTCGGCGGCCCCGGCGCCGGGTTGACCGACCCCGTGCGTATCGATCCGATCAAGATGACGTTGCGGGCGACGGTCAACGCCAAGCGGACGTTGCTCGCCGGCTTCACGACGGTGCGCAACCTCGGGCTGTTCGTCAAGACCGGCGGCTATCTGCTCGATGTCGCCCTGTCGGAGGCGATCAATGCCGGCTGGATCGACGGCCCGCGGGTGGTACCGGCCGGGCATGCGATCGTGCCAACCGGCGGCCACCTTGACCCGAGCGCCCAGTCGAACCTCGCACCACACATGATGCCGCTCACCGTCGAGGAAGGTATCGCCGACGGTATCGACGAGGTCCGCCGCGCCGTCCGCTACCAGATCAGATACGGCGCCAAGGTGATCAAGTGCTGCGCGTCGGGCGGGGTGATGACACAGACCGGTCCGTCCGGAGCACAGCAATACTCGACCGACGAACTCACCGCGATCGCCGACGAGGCCCACCGCCGCGGCCTGAAGGTCGCCACCCACGCCCATGGTGACACCGCCGTCAACGCCGCGCTCGACGCCGGCATCGACTGCATCGAGCACGGCTTCATGATCACCGCGCCGACGATCCAGCGAATGGTCGACGCCGGCACTTTCCTCGTGTCGACGAACGCGCTGACCGAGAACTGGGACGTGTCCCACCACCCACCGGCCCTGCAGGCGAAAGCGGCCGATGTCTTCCCCAAGGCGCAGCAATCGCTCACCGACGCCATCGCTGCGGGCGTGAAGATCGCCTGCGGCACTGACGCACCGGCCATCTTCCACGGCCGCAACGCCGAGGAGATCGTCGTGCTCGTCAAGCGAGGGATGACCCCATTGCAGGCGCTACGCGCCGCCACGGTGGTCAGCGCGGAACTGATCGACGCGCCCGACCTCGGACGAATCGCGCCCGGCATGCTGGCCGACATCGTCGGGGTGCCGGGCGACCCGTTGACCAACATCACCGTCACCCAGCGGATCAAATTCGTGATGAAGGACGGCAAGGTCTACAAGCGCTGATCAGGCCCACGCCGGTCGTCGACCCGGTCCCGAGTGGGTTGTCAGAGTATGACGGCGGGGAGCCTGTCCCACCCGCGCACGGTCGAGGTGGAGGTCGCCACCGCGCCGGCCATGTCGACTTCCCAATCGGGGAAACGGTTGAGGATCTCGTCTAGCACGACGCGCCCTTCCATCCGCGCGAGCGACGCTCCGAGGCAGAAGTGGATGCCGAACCCGAACGACATGTGGTGGCTGTCCTTGCGGCGCACGTCGAACCGATCGGGATGCTCGAAACGGCGTTCGTCACGGTTCGCCGAACCCATCAGCAGGAGCAGCGCGCTGCCGGCCGGGACCGTGATGCCGTGGTACTCGACGTCCTTCATCACGTACCGAGCCATGTGCAGCCCGGTCGGCTCGTATCGCAGCGTTTCGTCGACAGCCGAGGCGACCAGGGATCGATCCTCGGTGATCAGTCGTCGCTGATCGGGATGGTCGCTGAGCACCTTGCCCATCCAGCCGATCAGCCGAACGGTCGTCTCGTTGCCGGCCCCGGAGATCACGCTCACGTAGGTGAGGACTTCGTCACGGGTGAGCGTGCGGGTCACGCCGTGATCGTCCTCGAATGTGGCGTTGAGCAGCTCGGTCATGATGTCGTTCGACGGGTTCTTCGTCCGCCAATCGATGTAGTCGGCGAACATGCCGGCCGCTGCGACTTGATCCTCGACGACCTCCATCGGTTGTCCTTCTTCGGTGTGCAGCGACTTGAACACCTTGTCGCGCACCTTCGGCTGGTCGGCCTCGGGGATGCCGAGGAGCATCCCGATCACCCGCATCGGCAGTTCCATGGCGATGTCGGCGACGAAATCGAACTGCGTCTCACCAATCAGCGGGTCGAGCACGGTGGCACAATACGAACGGATCTTGGGTTCGAGGGCGGCGATCGCCTTCGGTGAGAACACCCGCGACATCAGGCCGCGGTGGATCGTGTGCGTCGGTGGATCCTCGAAGATCACGAGCCCCGAGGGAAACTCGAATCCCGACTTGACGAACTCGAGGATCGTCGCCACGACTCGACGACAACGTCCCCCAACCTGCGCAATCCCTGCTCGACATCGGCATGCCGCGACAGCGCGAAGCAGTCGTGCTCCTCGTTGTAGAACAGCGGCGCCTCGTCGCGCATCCGCCGATAGGTCGCCCACGGAGACGCCTTGATCTGCGCGTCGTACGGGTCGTAGTAGAGCTGGTCGGGGTTCGCGTTCATGGTCATCAGCTCCTCACCCGGACCCAGCCGCGAGGCATCGGGAAACTGAGGTCGGCGTAGGTGACGATGCCCGGCGGGGCGGTGACGACGGCCGGGATCGCGTTGAGCGCCGGGACGGCGGTGATGATGTGCCCGATCGCCATGAACTCCTCGATGGTGGACGCCTCGAAGTCGGCCGGCGGGAGGAAGTCGAGTGACGAGGTGACGGTTGGCAGTCCGTCGATACGAATCACCCACCCGTCCCTTTCGATGACCCATGGCGGTTCGAGCGTCGACCCCTTCTTCCAGCGAACGTTGAGGTCGACAACGGTGCGGCCGCCGACTCGACCCTGCCAGCTGGCGGCCACACCGGCGACGTGGCCGGCCGGGATCGTCCACGATGCCATCACCAGATCGGTGGTCGTCTCGGCGAACTCCGACTCGCAGACGATCGCATCGAGCTCGACCCCGAGAGCGTCGGCGACCATCGCCACCGCCTCGCCGAACACCGCGGTGCCCGCCTTGGCCATCTCATGCAGCCCCGGATGATCGATCGGATGCCCGAAACCGGCAGCCCTCTCGGTATCGGGGGAGTCGTAGAACGTGGTGTCTGCTGTCTCGGTGACGGTCACCTTGTCGATGCGACTGCAGATGCCGGCGACCGTGATGGCCACCAGTTCGGCGAAGCCCGGGCTGACCCCCGTCCCGAACAACGACGACGCCCCCACGTTCACAGGCCTCAACGAGCCGCTGGCGGTCCTCGCCGAGCCGAGCGCCGGTGATGAACGCTGCGGTCGTGACCACGTTGATCCCGGCACCCAGGATGTTGACGAGTTCGTCGACCGACGGCCACATCGGGTTGTACACGACGACGTCGGGTGCCAGGGCGAACAGCGCCCCGACATCGTTGGTCGCCACAACACCAATCGGGCCAATGCCAACGAGACTGCCAACGTCAACCCCGACCTTCGAATCGGACCACGCGTAGCACCCGACGAGCTCCAGGCCGGGATTGGCGACGATCGCCTTCACCGACTCCTTGCCGACGTTTCCGGTCGTCCACTGCACCACTCTGATCGTCACGGCTGCCCCCTCTGACGTCCGAATCGCCACCTAACCCCAACCGCAGCGTACAGAGATGCCACAGCGCGTTCTCATGCCGAGCGACCCGAACCGTCGGCGCTCTGCTCGTCCTCCCCGCCGGCACTGCCGGCCGGTCCGACGACTCCGGTGAGGTCGGAGGTCACCGAAATCGCGTCGGCGGCGTGGGGTACGATGCGGTCATGGAGCAGGCAGTGATCGACCGTTACCGAGCCCGCTGGATCGCCACCAACGACCACGGTGTCGTGGTTGCCGACGCCGACAACCTCGGGGAACTGTTCGAGTTACTTGATGCCATGCCCGCGATCCGCACGACCGTGCAACGAGTCCCCGCAGCCGACGACCCGATCTTCGTCGGTCTCGGGTGACGGGTGACAGGCACCTCCTGGCGGTACGTCCACCAGCACCTCGGTGAACCCCCGTTGCCTGACGGGCAACCCATTCGCCGCCCCGTTGTCACCGTCGCCGTAGCCGACCATCCACAGGTAATGCTGGCGGTCGTCGATTCCGGATCACCAATCTCCGTCGCCTACGCCACGCTCTTTGGCCGATTCGGAATCGACCCAGCCCTCGACGAGCCGATCTTCGAAGTCCCCCTCGGCCTCGGTGCCCGGTTCGCTCGCATCCCGATCTACGAAGTCGACCTACTCCTCGTCCCTCCGCCAAACTCTGAAGCCGACGCAATCCTGTGGCGGCTCCACCTCGGGGCCCGACCCAACTGGACCCTGCCATTCGCCGTCCTCTTCGGCCAACGCGGCTGGTTCGACCGATTCCCAACGATGATCGACTCCTCCGCAATGAACGTCGTAGTCGGCGAGTAGGAGTTCGACCACGCGGGTCGACTCCATACGAAACGCCGGCCCATCGGCGCCTGCGACTGCGAACGTCGTCAGGTCCCCAAAGGCGTCACGACACCGTTCTCGATAGTGGCGAGCACCACCTGTTCGGGAGCGACGGTCGAGACCAGGCTCACCGTGGCGAACTCTCGAACGCGACCGTGCCTCGCTTGGAGCGGACCTCGATCGACGCGTCGATCAGGTCGCGTTTGATCGACACGACCACCGCCGGGCCGGGCCGGTCGCGCAGGCCAGCGATCACGTTGACCGTCTTACCCGACCGGGTCGGCCCGATGATCGCGACCGACCCTCGATCTCCCTGGCGAACCTTGCCACTGAACCGCCTCGTTTCGACCGGAGCGTTGCGGGCGTCCTCGCGCCCGTCGCCAAGACCACGCGTACCGGCCCGACGGTTGACAGCCGGGGGAGAATTGGTCGTAAAACCGAGGTAGGAGGTGCAATGTGCACATCGTCCAAGCCGTTCCAACCAGCTGGCACCGCAGGGTGACGTCAGATTTCGTTGTCACGCCCCGAATAGTCGAGCACCTGGAGGTCGTGTCATGACCGCCGTCTCGGGTGACGAGAACGATCCCCTGGTCGCCGCGGTGCACGGCTCGCACGGAGCGAACGGCGCGGGAGTCTTCGGTGAAAGCAAAATCGGCCCGGGTGTCCTGGGCATCTCATCGGGTACCGACCCCAATCAGCGCGGATTCGGCGTCTTCGGCAGCGCCATCGGAACGGCCATCGTCGGTGAGAGCCAAACCTTTATCGGCGTTTTCGGCTTGACCTCAAGCGTCACCGGTGGTTCCGGCGTGATGGGACGTTCAACGACGGCCGCAGCAGGAGTCAACGGCGAAAGCGCTGGTGGTCCGGGTGTGATGGGTTCGTCGACCGGCACCGACCCGAACCAACTCGGTGTCGGAGTCTTCGGCAAGGCGATTGGCTCGGCGATCGTCGGCGAGTCCGAGAACGGTTTCGGGTTGTTTGCCCGCACCCAGACAGGCGAGGCCGCGATACGCGGCGATAACGAGGGCGACGGGTTCGGCGGGTTCTTCACCGGCCACGTCGGGGTCACTCGCGAGCTACGCGTCAACGAGTCGATCCACGCCCTCGGCGGGATGAGCATCGGAGGTGACATCTTCGTGCGTGGCGACATTCAACTCGTCGGAGCCGACCTGGCCGAAGAGTTCTGCGGAGACGGGGACGACATCGAACCCGGGTGTGTCGTTGTCGCTACCGGGCTCGACCTCATCGAGATGTGTGCCACTGCATACGACCGGCGAGTCGCCGGCGTCGTTTCCGGTGCAGGTTCGTGTCGAGCTGCGCTGGTTCTCGACCGTCGCGTCGACTCCGACACACGTTGGCCGGTGGCACTCGCTGGCAAGGTGTGGTGCCGGGTCGATGCCACCGACGTTTCGATCGAGGTGGGCGATCCTCTGACAACGGCACCGATCGCCGGATACGCGATGCGGGCAACCGACCCGGTCCGGGCGTTCGGAGCCGTGCTGGGCAAAGCCCTCGCGCCGCTGGCAAGCGGACGCGGGCTGATTCCTGTCCTCGTCACCCTCAACTGAGGTATCGATGAGTTCGTTGCGTGAGGCGATTCGCACCTCTCCCCGCTTTCCGAACGGCACGCTCAATGTGAGCGAAGTCGCGGCCTGGTTACACATGGAGCAGCGACCCGTTTCGGTCAGGGCCGTCGGCACACGAATGAGAAACCTGCCCGAACGGATCGACTTTCGTCAATCCATCGTCACCGGTGCAGCGCTCGGCGGCGAGGCGCGTTACGAACTCCATCGCGACGGCACGTATCGATACAGCGGGTTCATGCGCGCCACCGGGTTACCGTCGTTCGACTTCAGCGTCGCCGCGATTCTGCGAAGTGCCGATGGACGTGTACAGATCGCCGATCAACACAGCGGCGAGGTGTTCGGCTTCGACACGCCCGGCCCGCGGCAGGAGAACTGGAACAAACCCGGTGACGTCCAGGACACGATCAAGTTCATCCGCAACGCCTGGCCCGACATTTCCACCTGCACCATGGAGATTCGCCGTTCGTCGGAACTCGCGGGTGTGCTCGGTGTCGCCGGCGATGTCATCAAGGGCCTTGTCGGCATCTTCGTCCTGGCCCAAGCCGTTGGCCCGGGTCTCGCCGTGTGCCTGATCGCGGGGGCCGAGTTACGGGGTGCTGGAGCCGGACTACCGGGCCTCGGCGGAGTCGTCGGGCTGGCGATCGTGGCCGGGTCGGTCGTGATCTTCGGGCCGGGCTCGTTGGTTCCGGCGATCATCGTCGGGGTCGCCGTGGGAGCCGCCGTCGATTCGTTGGTCGACGTGAGAGAACTGCGGCCCGACGAGCGAGAGTTCGCGGACCGGGTGTTCGACGGGTCGATCGATTACGACAAGGTGCGGATCACCAACCTCTTGGGTATCGGCGGCAGGGCCTTCGTCGCGCCGGCGCTCGACGGCACCATTCTGCTCAACCTTGGCGACGCTGCAGGCTCGCCGTTGCAGAGGCATGGAGGCGACACGTACCCCCGGGACGGTCAGTTGTTCATCCATGAGCTGACCCATGCGTGGCAACTGCAACACACCCGATTCGACGACGGCTATGTGCCGGGGTGGATCTGCAACGGTGCTGTCGACAGCGGGTACGACCCCGGCCCGGCGGGCCCTCCGTGGCATTCGTTCGGAATCGAGGCCCAAGCCTCGATCGTCGACCGCTGGTTCGGCGGAACACCACCGATGGACCCCGACGACCAGTACTTCCGATACATCATCGGCAATGTGCGCATCGGCGAGCCCTGAACCCCCAGAGGGTGCTCAAGGATTGGCTGCCGAGCACGACGCACCCGACACCGCTCAGCTGTTCCCCCGGCCCAGGCGGACGTCCGCTCACCAGCGACGGCGTCCGCAGGATCATCGATCGTCACGTTGCCGCCGCCGTCCAGCGTTGCCCACGGCTGGCGGCGAAGATGATCACGCCGTACGCGCTGCGCCACAGATACGCAGGCGACACCGACACCCAAGCAACGCGCCGCGCGCCAACCCGTCAACCGAAGCTCCTGCCTGCGACCCACGCCAAGATCTCACTGCCTACGGAGGGCAATCCGCGCCCAACGAGTAGACCCGCCCGCTCGCCGACGTTCGTCGCCTCAAACTCAACCACACCCACGGCGTACCGTTGCCGCATGCACTTGTGCCCAAAACGCAGGTGAGCGGCCATTTTGGCCGCTCACCACCTGGCGCACCGGCAGGGACTCGAACCCCGAACCTTTTGATCCGTAGTCAAATGCTCTATCCATTGAGCTACCGGTGCATTGCTTGTTGCTCTGGGCAACGAGAGTCAGTCTAGGCGCACGACCCACCCGACTCCAACGAGGATTTAACCGCCCCACGGCCCCCAGCCGCCGGCTCGTTGGTACAGCACGTACGCTGCGTACGCGTTCACCTGCGGATCGTAGAGATCCTCTGCGGACTGCACACCCAGATCGGCGAGCCACTTCTTGTGGGTCTCGTAGTAGATCTGGAATAGACCGAAGCAGCAGTAGTTACGCACGTTCGGCTGCAGTGTGCTCTCCCGGTTGGCGACGACGAGCGCCTTGTCCTCCAACTCGTCGGGCCAGACCGCCCGGATGATCGCTTCGATCTCACTGTTGTCGTAGTGGACCGTCGGCGGAGCCTGGGTCGTGGTCGGCGCAGGTTTGGTCGTCGTCGGGGCCGGCTTGGTCGTCGTCGGCGCCGCAGTCGTGGGCGCTACGGTCGTCGGGGCCGCGGTCGTCGTCGTCTTCTTGGGGGTCGGAGCCACGGTCTCGGGCGCAGCCTCGACGGCGGCCGCTCGCGCTGCGGGGGCAGCCGATGCCGGGGCCGCAGTCACGACCGGCTCGCTGGCATTCGAGGGCAGACACAACAACCGGCCGGGGTACAGCGGTTGTTCGGCCGACGCCTGGTTCTGATCGAGCAACTCGTCGAGGGTGACCTGGTGCACCTTGGCGATCGACAACCAGTAATCGCCGTAGACCACCTCGTAGATCTTGGGACACTCGAATGTAGTCGTTCGCGACGGCCGGGTGAGCGCGGTGGCCACCAGCTCAGGTGCGGCCGCGACCGGCGCGGCGACAACCGGGGCGGGGGTCACCGGCACGGCAGGCGGCGCATTCGTCAGCGCCGCCCCGACCGTCTCGGAAACCACCGATGCGGGGGCCGAATCACTGCCGACCTCGAATGCGGCGGCTGCACCGGGTAGTCCGCTGGGCTGCACGCTGTTGCCGCCGCCCGACCGCAGGATGAAAGCAACCGGCGCCAGTGTCACGATCGCGCCCACGAGCAAGAACAGCCGGACGAGAAACGGGTCTCGTTGGCGCCTGCGGGCTCCGGGCCCGGGTGGTTGATAGCGAGGATATTCGCGGATAAGTGGATTGGTGGGTACGAGCCCGTCGGCTCGACGCCACGGCGAGACGACTCCTCCCGTCCGCGCCGTCGCGGATCGGTTTGAGCAATCTCGACGTATCGAGCACCACAGGTCTACACCGGACGTCATCAAAACGCAATACGGGCGACAGGTTCATATTCCCCGGCGGGGCGATCGACAAACTCAATCGCGCCCGCCGGGGATGACGCGGAGAGGGTGGGATTTGAACCCACGGACCACCTCACAGCGGTCAACGCCTTAGCAGGGCGCCCCATTCGGCCTCTCTGGCACCTCTCCTGGACCGTCGTACTCTAGCCATCTCGCCGTCATCCCGTCACCCTCAAATCGGGATTCCCACCGAGGAATCGGCACTGGCGACCACGCGTCCGATGCGTAAAGACCGTAGGCTAGAGTACGTTAGTCGCCACTCAGCGTGACGAACGGCGCCAAGGGAGGCCATGGAAGCGGCAGATGAGACTCGCATGCGAGCAAGCGAACCACTCCATCGTCGCGTGGTGCTTGCCAGCGTTGCCGGCTCCCTCCTTTTGCCGGAGTTGCTTTCATGGTCCGCCATGACGGCTATCCCGAATACCGCTTCATCGGCGCGCCCGATCGTCAATGGCTCATCGATCAGGCATCGGGTACCCTCGCCCTCGCCGACCCCGCCAGCGGACGCGTGGTCGTTCGCATCGACACCGAACGCCCTGGTCATGACCTCGAAGTCGCTCAGGGCCCGACCGCGGCATACCTCATCGACCACACCGATGGCGAGATGCTCACCATCGACGAAAAGGTTGTGCGGCTCACCGCCACCCAGTCGATTCCCGAGCTTGCGTCGACCGGCACCCGCTGGGATTACCACGTCGGCAACTCGGCGATCGTCGCCCTTCCCGAGCAGGGCCTCGGCGGCGTCGTCATCCCTGCGCAGGGCGAGCCTCGAGGTTTCGAACTCGCTCCATCCCGATCCGCCGCGCTGGTCGCCGCCGATGCCGGCGTCTGGCAACTCCTCGGCGACGACCGCCGCACCGAGGTCATCCAACCCCAAGGCGGTCGCCTGCTCCTCGACACTCAGTCCTCAGACTCGGCGATCAGCGCCATCGGCAACGACGTTCTGGTGCTCCAACGACGCACCGGGGAGCTCAACTGGCTGGCCGGGGCGACCAAGGTGCAACTCTCGAGCGAGATCGACACCGACCATGCCGCCATCCAAGTCGCCGCACCGACCGGTGATTGCCTCTGGATCGGAGCCGGTGACGAGCTCTCCTGTGTCGGCCCGAGTGGCATCGTCGAACGTCGGCAGATCGACGACGGCATGCAGATTCACGCCGTCGATCAACTGGCCGTCGTCGAGCGGACGGCAGTCGTCATCAACGACCGCGGGGTGATCAACCGAATCGACCTTGACACCGGGCACGTCACCCGCGTGCCGTTCGATGCAGTCGGAGCGATCGAGGCAACGAGGCGTGATCGTGACGTCTGGATCGAAGACCGGGCGTCGTCGACGGCGATCGCCATCCGCGGCACCTCGACCCATCAGTTCGACAAGCTCGACCCGCGAGCACCCCTGTTCGCCGCCAGCGGAGTCCCCCTCGATGTCGGCGGTATCGGCGACCGAAGTGGGTCGCCAGGCACGTCCGCCTCCGACCCGTCGGGCAACCCGACGCACGAGGCGACCGTGGTTGCCGTCGGCCCCGACGACGACGGCATCGCCGAGGCACCCATTGCGCTCGACGACGACGCTGCCGGCCGCGGTGGCCACTCGTTCACCATCAACGTGCTGGCCAACGATTTCGACCCCGACGGCGACCCGATTGCCATCTCAGGGAACAGTGACCCTGCGCATGGGACCGTCGACATCATCGCTCCCGGTCTCGTGCAGTTCCGCTCCACCGACGGTTTCGTCGGGCGCGACTCGTTCACCTACACGATCACCGACGCCACCGGACGCCCGGAGACGGGGAGGGTGCGGGTCGAGATCCTGGCCGCCGACGGTCCCAATCGCGCGCCGGTCGCCAACCCCGACACCCGCCAGACCGCCATCGGGGCATCGGTGTCGCTCGATGTTCTCGCCAACGACTCCGACGATGCCGACGACGCCCAGCTCACGATCGTCGGGCTGAGCATCATCGACCCCGATGACGGGACGCTCGTCATTGCCGAGCGCGGCGACGGTCACCAGATTCTCAAATTCACTGCACGGCCGGCAGCCAGCGGCCGGACGCTGTCGTTCACCTATCGGGCCAACGACGGCAACCAGGTCAGCGCGCCGACAACCGTCACGTTGGCTGTCGCCGGCAAGTCAAGTATCAACCGCCCACCTATTGCCGTCGCCGACGCAGCCCGGGTCCGCGCCGGGAGAACCATCAGTATCCCGGTCCTGGCGAACGATTTCGACCCCGACGGCGACCAACTGAGCCTGCTGGTTCCATCTGTTCCCGCCGGCCAAGCCGCCGTCATCGGCGACAGCATCGAGCTGACCACGTCAGCCTCGAGTCGCGGTCAGATCACCTTCGACTACACCGTCGTCGACGATGACGGTGCCGAGGCGACCGGCACCGTCCTGGTTCAACTGGTCGACCCGGCGGCCCCGAACATCGCCCCGATCGCCCGACCGGACCGACGTACCAGTACCGGACTCGCCGTCCAACTCGACCCGGTCCTCAACGACTTCGACCCCGACGGCGACCCGCTGATGCTGGTCGAGATCACCGCTCCACCCGGTCTCGTCGTCAGCCAGTCCAACAACCTCCTGACGATGACCCCGGACTCCAACTTCTCCGGTGGAGTGGTCAGATATCAGGTCGCCGACGCGTCGGGTACCACCACCGACGGAACGATTCTGGTCATCGTCGAACGCAAGGCCAGTTCGACGCGGACCCCGGTCGTGGTGCCCCCCACCAACCCGGCAGGCCCACCAACAACGACGCCGTCATCAGCCCCTCCGACCACCAGCCCCTCCGGTTCCACGATTCCGACACCGACGCCGCCGACGACTCCGACGGCGCCAACTCCGCCGACGGTGCCAACCCCGGGGGCGCCGCCAACCACCGGAAGTCCTCCGGTCACGACACCTCAACCGCCTGGTCCCACCACCGGCAACCTCGCCCCGATCACGGTCGCCGATACCGCGTCCACGGCGACGGGTGCGGCGGTCACGATCGATGTGATCGGCAACGATCGCGATCCCGAGGGAGGCGCGCTGACCGCCCGCCTCGCCGGGCTTCCGGCCGCCGCCGAGGGTCGGGTTGAGCCCGCGGGCAACGGGTCGTTCACCTTCTTCCCGACGCCCGGCTTCGTCGGCAGCACTTCGTTCACCTATCTAGCCGTCGACCCGCAGGGCATTTTCAGCCCCGCGACCCTGGTGTCGATCTCCGTCACCGGCTGCGTGGCCGCATCACCGATCGCCAACGACCGTCCGAAGGAATTCACGCCGTACCTCGCCCCGTTGTCGGTCACCGTGCTCGACGCAAGCCAATTGGCGTATGGGCTGACGATCGGGGCCGTCACCGGCGGCACGGCGCAGAAGAGTTCCGCCGCAGGGGTCGTGGTGTTCTCGCCGAGTGTCGGCAACAACGGCTCGGGCTCCTTCGAATTCACCGTGCGCAGCCCGTGCGGCGAGCAGCGCACCGGCGTGGTGACCATCGACGTCAACCGCCCGCCGGCCTTGAGCAACATCGGCCGGACGATCAGCCGTGACACCAGCCTGACCGTCGGCGTGTCCGAGCAGGGCACCGACGATGAGGCCATCCGCTTCTCGAGTGCGTCCACCTCCACCGGCGCGGTGACGCTCGCCGCCGACGGGCGCAGCCTGCGCTTCACGCCCCCGGCCGGCTCCACCGGCTCCGCCTCGATCAAGGTTGTCGTCACCGACCTCGGCGGGCTGAACGCGTCGGCATTGATTACTGTCGAAGTGACCGGCCCGCCGAATCTGGCCCCGATCGCCAACACAGATCAGATCGAGACTCGGCCCGATAGCAACCTGGTCATCTCGCCGCTCGACAACGACTCCGATCCCGATGGCCCCCACGGGGACCTCAGAGTCGAATTGGTCGATGGAGACGTGCACTTCGACCAAGGAGATGCCGACATCTTCCTCTCGGCCGACGGACGCTCGGTGCTCGTCGACATCCCGTCCAACGCCCACGGGCGCGGAAGCTTCCGGTACCGGGCTGTCGATGCGTCCGGAGCCCGAAGCGAGACCGTGAGGGTCTCCGTCGTCGTCAACGTGCCCCCGAACGCCTTCGAGTTCTCGGTCACGATGACCCGCGACACCTCGACCACCCTGCGCCCCCTCACCTGGAAGGTGATGGACAACGACGGCGATGCGGTCGAGATCGTCTCGGTCCGGGGGTCCGACCCGAGCTATGCCGTCGCCCTCCTCGATCCCTCGACCATGACGCTGACCACGTCGATCGACAGCCCCGACCGCGGCTCGCTCACGTTCGTGGTTGTCGACGCCTGGGGTGCACGCAGTACCAGCACGATCACCGTCATCTCCACGAGCTGAGTCCGGCGTCACCCGACTGCGACACCAGCGGCACCCGCGAGCTTCCGGCTACGATACGAACGTATGAATTCAGAATCGGAAACGGCGCGGGATCGGCTCGTCGCCGCCGCCCGACGGGTCATCACCGAGCACGGCGTGATCGGGGCAAGTTCCCGCTCGATCACGAGCGCGGCAGGTGAGAACCTGGCGTCGATCACGTACTACTTCGGCTCCAAAGACGCGCTGGTGACAACCGCGCTCATCGCCCACATGCGCGACCTCATCGACCCGGTGCTCGCCGAGCTGCACACCGACGGCCCACTTCCCGACAAGTTGATCCGCTGTGTCACGCTACTCAACGCGCTGTTCTCAGAGCATCGCGACGAGCTTCCAGCATTGGTCGAATGTCTCGCCACCGCATCCCGAAATCCAGCAGTCGCCGGCGAACTGCGGTCGTTGTTCGAGCAGCTCACCAGCGCTATCCGCGACGAGATCGGTCGCCAGCAGGCCGCCGCCGCGATTCCTGCGTGGGTGCAGCCCGAGCCGATGGCTCGGTTGATCATCTCGATCGTGCAGGGGGTCATCGTGCGCGCCACGACCGATCCATCGTTTACCGCTCCCGACGCCTTCGCCATCGGCCACCAGTTCATCGCCCTCACGTCGGCGGCCTCGGAAGGGCCGAAACCAACCTGACTGACGGCCGGGCAGTACGCCCAGGGCCTGCAACGGGCAGCGGGCCGTGAGTTCGGCTAGGTTCACCAACGATGGCCGACCGTTCGAATTTCGCCGGCGATGCCCTGGACTTGATGCCGCAGCTCTACTCCGCCGCGGTTCGAATGACGCGCCACTCCTCCGACGCGGAAGACCTGGTGCAAGAGACGTACCTCAAGGCCTACCGCAGCTACGGCACCTTTCAAGAGGGCTCCAACCTCAAGGCGTGGCTCTATCGCATCCTGACCAACACCTTCATCAACACCTATCGTTCCAAGCAGCGGCGACCCGACGAGACCCAACTCGACGACGTTGAAGACCTCTTCCTCTATCGCCGCATCGGCGGCCTGGAAGCGGCAATGGCCAGCCGCAGCGCCGAAGACACGTTGATGGACATGTTCACCGATTCCGAGGTGACCGATGCGATCGACTCTCTCCCCGAGTCATTCCGCATTCCGGTGCTCCTCGCCGATGTCGAGGAGTTCTCGTACAAGGAAATCGCCGAGATGCTCGACATTCCGATCGGTACCGTGATGTCTCGCCTCCATCGGGGAAGAAAAGCGTTGCACCGGAAGTTGTACGACTATGCACATGAACGTGGCCTTCTCTCCGAGTCCGCGCTCACCCCGCATTGATCTTCCGAACCTGCGAACCGCCGAGGGCGTACAGATGGCTGACTGCAACGAGACCCTACGAGAACTCGAGCGGTTCTTGGACCACGAATTGCCCCCCGAGCGCGAAGCACACGATCGACCGCCACCTCGATGGATGTCTCGACTGCCTGCAGGCCTTCGACTTCCACGCCGAATTGAAGCAGGTCATCGCCATCAAGGCCCGGTACGTCTCGGTACCCGACGGTCTGCTGGCCCGCATCGAGGCGTGCTTCGGCCTCGAAGCCGACGACATCCTCGACTCCTAGCCGCCGACCATGACCACTGAACCGATGAGGTTCGACGGACGCGTCGCCATCGTCACCGGAGCCGGCCGCAACTTGGGCCGCGAATACGCCGTCGCCTTAGCCAACCGAGGCGCCCATGTGGTGGTCAACGACCTTGGCGTCGGCATCTCCGACTCCGACGGCGACGCCCCTGCTCCCCCGTCCAACCCGGCCTTCGCCGTGGTCGACGAGATTCTTGCCGCCGGTGGTTCGGCGATCGCCAATACCGATTCGGTCGCGACCTCAAACGGGGGCCGGGCAATGGTGCAGGCCGCGATCGACGCGTTCGGAACCGTCGACATCGTCGTCAACAACGCCGGACAGGTACGCATGGCTCCCTTCGCCGAGCTGCCTGACGCCTCGATCGATGCGCTGATCGACACCCAGTTACGCGGCCCCCTCAATGTCGGCCGCCCGGCCTGGGAAGTAATGGCCGCCAAGGGATACGGCCGAATCATCAACGTGTCATCGGGGGCCGCGTTCGGCGGGGTCCCCGGCGGCAGCGCCTACGGCATGGCCAAAATGGGAACCGTCGGCCTGACCCGCGGGATGGCGTCCGAGGCTCGCAAGCTGGGCATCCGCGTCAATGTCGTCGCGCCGTATGCCAAAACCCGGCCGGGATCGGGCATGGGTCCGTGGCCCTGGAGCGCCGAGTTGGCCGATTGGTTGCATCCCCGCTTCGTCGCCCCACTGGTCCTCTACCTCGCTCACGAGGACTGCGCTGCCAACGGCGAATGGTTCACGGTCGGAGCCGGCCATGTCGCCCGGGTCGGGCTGAACATCACCGATGGGGTCATCGAACGCGACGCCGAGCCCGAGTGGATCGGCGCCAACCTTGCGGCGATCCTCACTGGCGAACAGCACGCTCTCGATCTACAGAGCCCCGGGCCGATGCCGTCGATGATGCGCGGATTCGGCCCGCCGCCCCGCATCGCGGGCAAATGAGTTCTGTAGGTGGTCAATTCGGGCCGCGGGCTTGATCGATGGGGTTGATCGGCAGACCTCACCGCTAGGCTCCGATCATGCTTTTGGCACGACTCGAACCCTGGCATTGGTGGATTGGCATCATCCTCACCGTCGCATCTGTCGGGGCCATCGTGCAGCTCGTCGTCGGCTATCTGGTCAAGGTCGTCAAGCCGCAGTACCCGTCGCGCCAACAGCGTCGGCAATCCTGATCGCATCGCCGCCGGGATCGGTGCGATGACCGCGATCGAGCCCGTCGACTGGGATCTTGCCGCCCGCACAGCCGCTCGGCTGGCTCGCCGCCACTCGCTTCCCTCCCGCGTCGACCCAGATCTCGGTCAGCAGTTTTCCCGGCTGGTCACGACAGCCGAAGCACTCGTTGGTGATGCCACCGGGCTGGTCTCCGCCGAGGGTCCGGCAACGGCCCAGGTGCTCGACCGGGCCACATGGGCCCGCCGCAATGTGGCCTCCTTCCGCAATCTGCTCGCCCCCTTCACCGCGCAACACAGCCAGAAGTACGCCGACGACTCCGGCAGGTTCGCTCGATTGAGCCTGGCCACCGGCACCAAAGTCACGGCGCTCGAACTCGGCACGATGCTCGGCTGGATGAGTTCGCGGGTCATCGGCCAGTACGACATGTTGATGGGCAACGACGACGACTCCGACCAGGTGTACATCGTCGGCCCTAACCTCATCGGGCTCGAAGACCGCTACGGATTTCCGGCCGAGGAGTTTCGCCTGTGGATCGCCATCCACGAGGTCACCCACCGCGCCCAGTTCACCGGAGTTCCCTGGCTGCGCCCCTTCTTTCTCGACCAGCTCACTCACGTCTTCGGGGGCGAACGCGAGCCTGGAGACATGCTTGCGGCGATGCGCTCGGCGTTGACCGATCGGGCCGAAACCAGACGACGGATCAACGAGGGCGGCCTTGCCGCAGTGTTGGCCACCGAGTCCCAGCGGATCGCCCTCGGCCGCATCGCCGGCATGATGTCGCTGCTCGAAGGCCACGGTGACATCGTCATGAACCGGGCCGGAGGCGACCTGATTCCTTCGGCGAGTCGCTTTGAGCGCGTCCTCGGTGAACGGCGGAGGCGGGGAAACCCGATCCAGCGGATGATCTACCGCCTGATCGGGTTCGAGGCCAAGCTCAATCAGTACTCGGCCGGCACGAGCTTTATCGGGGCCATCGAGGCCGCCGGTGGCCCAAGAACGATCGACCGGTGCTGGGAAGACCCCGGCTGCCTCCCATCGATCGACGAGATCGCCGAGCCGGCCCGGTGGCTCGACCGCATGGGCATCGCTCGAACGGCCGGGCACCCCGAGGGCTCGGTGCATTTCACCGCGCACACGACCGTGTTGAACGGCGTTGGCTGAGCGGCTCGATCTCGCCGCGCCCCGCCTCGCGGCGCTGCTCGATCATTGCCACTTCCCCGACAGATCCGCCACCAGACAGGTCGACTGCGCCGTCTCCGGTGGTGCCGACTCCACCGCGTTGGCAATCCTGGCGGTGGCCGCTGGCTTCGAGGCAACGCTCATCCATGTTGATCACGGCCTGCGCCCCGGGTCCTACGACGAGGCCGACCTCGTGCGGGCGTTGAGCGTCACACTCGACTGCCACTTCCGCGCCGTGCGGGTCGTCGTCCCCCCTGGTCCTGATCTCGAAGCTCGAGCCCGACGCGCCCGCTACGGCGTGCTTCCCCATGGCGTCCTGACCGGTCACACCCTCGATGACCAGGCGGAAACGATCGTGCTCAACCTGATCCGCGGGGCCGGGCTCGCCGGACTCGCCGGCATCGATGCGACCGCCGAACATCCCCGTCGCCCCCTCCTCGCCCTTCGCCGGGCCGACACCGAGGGACTCTGTCGCGCCCTCGGAGTGGCGTGGCTCACCGATCCGTCGAACGTCGATCCGGTCCACCGCCGCAACCGGGTCCGCCACGAGGCACTACCGCTGCTCGACTCGATCGCGGCTCGCGACGTCGCCGCCGTGATCGCCCGCCAAGCCGCACTGTTGCGTGACGACGCGGCACTGCTCGACCTGCTCGCCTACGAGATCGACCCGACCGACGCCCGCGCCGTTGCGGCCGCCCCGATCGCCCTGGCCCGCCGGGCGCTGCGACAATGGTTGGCCACCTTCGACCCCGAGCGGCATCCACCGAGCGCCGCAACCGTCGAGCGATGCCTCGACGTTGCCCGCAATGACACGCGGGCCACCGATATCGGCGGCGGCCGCCGACTGACCCGTCATCGCCAACGGCTGATCATCGTTGGCGGCGACGCAGATCAAACCCCAACGGACCAGTCGGTTATCGCTCCGGTCAAGTAGCCTTTCCGCCCGTGACAGGGTGGAAATTGCACGTCAACAACCATGAGGGAGCGCGCTGATGCCGCCGCGTCTGCGAGGCAAATGGGCGCTGGGCATCAAGCCCCGTCATTTCACCTGGATCATCAAGGATCGACTCGCCGTGTGCGAACGACCCGGCGGCTACGGCGAAAACCATCGCCGCGTCCGCCGTCAGGAAGAGATCATCTGGATTCGCGGAAAATGGCTTCGCCTGCCTCTTTTCGATCATCCCGGCCCCGCTCAACCTGCACAATTACGACGAACTCGGTCTGACCTACCGCCACCGGCCGTACCTCCCCCACGAGGACTATGACCGCTACCTGACGATCGTCTTTCGTGAGCTGCGCGACCTGCTCGATGCCGGCGGCAAGGTCATCATCCACGGCGAAGAGGTCGGCGACCGCATCATCGGCATGATGGGGGCCTATATCCGCTGGTCAGGCCTCGTACCCGACGGTCAACAGGCCGTGGCGATCACCGAGCGCATCGCCGAGCGCCAGCTCGACCCGTTCGCTCGCGAGTTGATTCTCAACATTCACAAGCTCGACAAGTAGCCCCAACCTGCGGCGCCACCCGCGGGCCCGGCAGTAATCTGCCGCAATGTCGACAACCCCCGCCAACTGGCACCCCGACCCGATGGGCCGCCATCAACTCCGGTACTGGGACGGCGTCAAATGGACCGAGCACGTCTCGGACAACGGAGCCACGGCGATCGACCATCTCGATGGGGCTCAACCGGTGACCACCTCCA
Source organism: uncultured Actinomycetes bacterium (assembly GCA_963847945.1). Lineage (GTDB taxonomy): Bacteria > Actinomycetota > Acidimicrobiia > Acidimicrobiales > Ilumatobacteraceae > JANMJD01. The sequence goes on along the minus strand of CAWKBX010000009.1, from coordinate 1,348,972 downwards.
CCACGACCGAGCAGGTGCACACCCAGGTCCACGGCGACGGCTGGCGGGGTGCCGGCATCTCGGCCGTCGGGGCCACCGGCGGTGGCACGTTGTGGACCGAGCCGGTCATCGTCGTCAACCAGAAGGCGAAGATTCTCGAGGTCATCAGCCAGTACGCCGTGTTCGACGGCGCAGGACGGCAGATCGCCTCGGTCAACGAGGTCGGCCAGTCGACCGCCAAGAAGGTCTTGCGCGTCGTCAGCAGCCTCGATCAGTTCATGACCCACAAGCTGGAGATCCGCAACGCCGCCGGCCATGTCGACATGGTCCTCACCCGACCGCGCAAGGTCTTCAAGTCGACGGTCGTCGTCGAGAACGCCGCCGGTCAGGAAATCGGACGGATCGTGCAGGAGAACATGATCGGCAAGATCCACTTTGCGCTCCAATCCGGTGGGCAGACTCTCGGGGCGATCAAGGCCGAGAACTGGCGGGCCTGGAACTTCCGTATCGAAGATGCCACCGGCAACGAGGTCGCCCGGATCACCAAGACCTTCGAAGGAGTCCTCAAGACGATGTTCACGACCGCCGACAACTACGTGTTGCAGATCCACCGCCAACTCCCCCAACCGCTGCTCGCCCTCGTGGTCGCCTCGGCCCTAAGCGTCGATACCGCGCTGAAACAGGACGCCCGGGGCTTCGGCTGACCTGCGTTCAATCGGCGACTGCGCCGATGCGGCCGCCGGTCGCTACGGGATGCAGAGCGTTTCGCCGGGGTATATCGGCGAATCGATCGTGCGCCCATTGGCTGCGGTGAGCCGCGAGACCCGCACCTGGAACCAGGTGGCGAGCATGTACCAGTAGTCGCCTGCGTTCACCGTGTACTTCGACGCGCACTTCGTCCCCGGCGGGGTCCTGCCGTTACCGGCAACGGTGCTCGTCGGCGCCGCATTCGCTCCCGAACCCGTCTCGGGCTGCTTTGCCGCACTCGCCGTCGGTGCGGCCGCAGACGTCGACGGACTCCACGTCGCATCGGGGATACACAGCTTCTCGTCGGGATAGATGAACGACTCGATCGTGCGCTGGTTGGCGCTGGCCAAACGTGATGGCTTGACCTTGGTCGCTGCGGCGATGAAGTACCAATAGTCGCCCGGTCGCACCGCGTAACGAGCGGGGCATGCGGCTGTCCCGTTGGGAACCGGCTCCAGCGTCAACGCGGCGACCACGGTTCCACCTGGCGGCGCATCGGCCACCGGGACCGAGGGCAAGGCACCTTGCAACGGACTCGACGGCTCTTCTGCTGACGCCACGGTGGTTGCGGGGGCTGGCTGGGCCCGGCCCATCTCCTGACAGATGCCATAGGTCCGTGCCAACGGATAGGGGTTGACCGGTTTGCCGCCTCGCGGATGCACTTCGAGATGGAGGTGATTGACCCCGGCATTGCCGGTCATTCCGACGTATCCGATGACGGTTCCCGCCGTCACCGAAACACCCGGCGCAATGCCCTCGGCGAAGCTCGACATGTGGCCGTAGAAGAAGTACGTCCCATCGGGCATCGAGAGGCGAATGGCGTTGCCCCCCCGCCAGCCGGGCTTGTCGAAGTACTGCTTGGCAATCACGCCATCGACCACGGCATACAGCGGGGTTCCCGCGTCGGCGCCGATGTCAATGCCCTCGTGCACCCGGCCCCCCGGCCGCGGGTCGCCCCACGTATCGGTGAACCAGCACTTGCCATCGAGTGGCTTGGCGAGCAGGGTCGGGTACCCGGCGGGGGCAACCGGAGGCGACGATGCCGACGCTCCACCCGCCGCGAACAGGCCGGCGACCACCGTGCCGACGATAAGCGCGCCAAAGTGCCGCAGCCTTCCAGAGCGAGGGCGCGGGCGTATGCCGACCGGCTCCGCCCATCCCGGCAGCTGGGGAGAAACCTCAGCAGCAGTCATGAACATCGTCTGTCTATCGCGCCCACGCTGGCGACGCAAGTACCCAGGGCGACGCGGTCCTTTCCGGCACCGTCGATTCGGCCGGGTTCTCGTCGCCAACGACGCACTCGTCCCAGCGGTTACCGCAGAGTAGATTGGCCGGGTGAGCGGGCTCAGAGTTCTCGTAACTGGGATGGGCGGCGAACTCGGGTCGCTGGCGGCCTCGATGCTCGAAACCACTTCATGGGCCGGGCCGATCCTGGGGGTCGACGTCGACCCGCCCCGGCGCCGACTGCGGCGTTGCGAGTTTCGCCTGGTGGAACCGACCGCATCGGCCGCGATCGAAACGATCATCAGCGACTTCGACCCGCAGGTCATCGTGCATCTCGCCGTCTACGAACCCGAGGCCCGGGCCTCGTCGGCCCAAGCCGCCCGGTGGACCCCCGCCGTTGCCGAGGCGGTATTCTCCACATGCGCCCAGCTCACCGACCTTCGGTCGATCGTCGTGCGGTCGGGCATCGAGGTCTACGGCCGACCGACCAACGTGCCCGATGTGTACGCCGCGGCCCTGCCCACCTCGCCGTTCGGCCACCAACTCCTCCACGTCGAGACCGTCGCCCGCCGCGCCGGGGCCATTGCCCGGGTGCCGACGGCCGTCGTGCGGCTTGCCCCGGTCATCGGTCCCCACGTTCCCAGCCCGCTCGGACGATTGCTGCGGATGCCGATCGTGCCCGGTCCGCTGTTCGGCGATCCCCGGTTCACCGTGGTGAGCGATCACGCCGCCGCCGCCGCGCTGGTGGCTGCGGCCGGATGCCACTACGACGGCATCGTCAACGTCGCGGCGTCGGGCGCGATCAGCCTGCGCCAAGTCCTCGCCGTCGGCCGACGCCTGCGAGCCCCCCTGGTCGGCCCGCAGTGGCGAATCGCCCGGCCCCTCGCTCATCTCCTCGGCGCGCCGGCGCCCGATCACGTGGTCGAGGTGCTGACCCGGGGTCGGCTCGCCGAACCGAGCGACGTCGTCGCGCTGGTCGGCGTCGCTCGTCCGCAATCGGTCGATGACGTGATCGCCGCGTTGTACTCGTGGGAGCCGATCACCCGCATCTACCCCCATGGCGCGCCCGACCCGACGGTTTCCCGATGAGCTTCGTCCACGCCGACGACGGCGTCCGCCTGCATTTCGAGGTGTTCGGTCGACGCGACGGCCAACCGGTGCTGCTGATCCAGGGCCTCGGCGCCGATAAGAACGCGTGGAACCTGCAGCGCATGGCCTTAGCCCGCCGCTACCGCACGATCGCCCTCGACAATCGCGGCGCCGGCCGAAGCGACAAACCGACCGGCCCATACCGCTTGGAACAGATGGCCGACGACGCCATGCGGGTGCTCGATGCCGCGGGCGTCGAGTCAGCCCATGTGATCGGTGCCTCAATGGGTGGGGCGATCAGCCAACTGATCGCCGTCTCCTACCCCGACCGCGTTCGATCGTTGATCCTGGCGTGCACCGCGTGCCGCAATCATCCGTGGCGCCACGATCTGCTCGACTCGTGGCGGGCCACAGCCGACGAGCGCGGCATGGCCGTGCTGGCCTCAACTGCCGCTCGTTGGGTGATGGCCCCCCGATCGCTACGGCGAATCGCGCCGGCGCTCGGCTGGCTCGGTCCGCTCGGGCTCATCCGACCCCCGCACGGCTTCGTGGCTCAAGCAGAAGCGCTCCTCTCGGCCGACGATCGGGACGTCACCGCGCTGCTCGGTTCGATCACCGCACCGACCTTGGTCGTCGTCGGCAATCAAGACGTGTTGACCCCCCGGGGTGACAGCGAGGAGCTCGCCGAGCGAATTCCGGGGGCCGAGCTGGTCGTGATCTCTGGAGCCGCTCATGGACTCATGGTCGAACATTGGAGCACCTTCAACGAGGTGATCCTGGAGTTCCTCGATCGAATAACTACCGTAAGCGATGGCTCCAACGTGTAGTTGTCGTTAGGTGGCGCTTTCACCGATTTCTTACGTTTTCGAAACAGAAGATCCGCGACTTTTTCAGACGAGTCGTGTCTAATTATCCAAGAAGCGCTTGCGCTTCCGCCGACCGAAACACTGCCCGCATCGGTGCGAGGTCCGGCTGGGGACGTTCTTCGGGGCACCGACCGGGGAACGTCCCACGAAGTGAGGTGTCCTCGGGCCGGGCCGTGCTCCCGCCCGCCCGGCTCGGGGAACCTTCAACGAATACCGCTCGACAACCCACCCAGGCTTCGCCAACCCGGGCTTCGCCAACTCGACTCAGAGCTCGTCGGTGGGGCTCTCCGCCACCTGATGGTGGACGCGGATTGCGCCTGACAGCACCTGGGCGTGGGGAATATGAACGACCACGCCGTCGGCTTGGGCGATCTCGACGGTCGCAGGGTGAACCGCCTGTACTGTGCCGACGATCGCGTCGCTCTCTACCTCGCAGCCCACCGGCAGGATGCGCCGCACGTAGCGACCGGCGGCGATGTTGCGGGCGACATCGAGGCCGCCGAGTCCGATGAGTAGGGTGGCAATCGCTCCGACGCTGAACAGGAGCGCGGCGACGGCGAGATTGATGATCGTCGTGTTGACGCCCAACTGACTGACGGCCAGGATCGAAGCGGCACCGATGATGACGGCCTTGACCAGTCGGGTGGGGCCTGGTCGCGCCTCTCCCGTGGCTTTGAGCAACGCCGACTTCACGCCGATCCCGGCCAGGGTGGCTGCCACCTGGCCGACGAGAATCGTCAGCCCGGCGACGAGAGCCTTGGGCAGGTAGTCGACGAGAGCCTTGGGCATCGTGTCGAGCGAGTCAGGGCTGACGAACCCGATTGCCACAATGAGTCCGACGGCCACAAGGATCGCCATCACAAAGCTCGCCGCCGCGGCAGCAACCTGGCGGAGTGCCTCGGGACGATTTGGGGAGCCCAGCTGACGTCGCACGACGCGCCCGGCAATCGAGCCGAGGATGAACCCGCCGGCAATGGCAATTACAGCTGAGATCCACGGATTCATCAGGACTCCTCGTCGGTGAACAACACGGCGGCCGTCCGCCAGGCGGTGCCAAACAATTCGACGATCAACTCGGTGGCGTCACGACGGGACTCGTCGGAGCGCACCCCGATCGTCAGTCGATCGAGCAGATCGGACGGCGGGCGCAGCGTCTCGCGAAGTTGAGCACCCAGGCTGGGGGCCTCGGTGAGAGCTTCAACCCGGGCGTCGTCCTCGGGGTACATCTCGAGATGCCGCTCAAGACGCGCCGGATTGCGGTCGAGCCACGCCAGCAGCTGGCGATCGGAAGGAGGACGCCGGCTCATCGCCATGACTCCAACGTGGTGGCCAACGATCGTCGGGCGCGAAACAGCCGGGTTTTGACCGTGGCCAACGGAATGTCGAGCGCCGTCGCGATGTCTTCGTAGGCGAACAATTCGACCTCCCTCAGGACCACGATCGCTCGGCTGAGCGGATCGAGTTGATCAAGTGCTTCCCACAACTCACCAACCATCGCGCGTCCTTCGGCGGTGCGGTCGGCACCTGCCCCTGACGCCTTCACCTCGCTGAGATCGTGGGGGTCTACCGCCTGATCACGGCGTTTTCGGCCCATCGACACGGCCACGTTGTGGGCGATTCGCAAGACCCACACTCGAAATGGAGCGTCGCCACGGAACCGCTCAAGATTGGTCCACACCCGAATGAGCGTCTCTTGGACCGCATCTTCCGCCAGCGCCTGATCACGCAGAATCGACAACGCAACTCGATAGATCGACGGGCTGAGCTCGATCACGGCCTGCTCCAGTGACGGAGCGAGGTTCGGTGCGGTCACGTCCGCTTCGGGGTGGGTCTCGGTCACGATGGTTCTACTGACGGTGTCGACACCAAGATAGTCGCGGCCGCCGGATGAGTCAGTATGCCCAGATCCCGAGCAAGATCTGGATCGATGCGCGTTGGAATCGTTGGAGCGGGCCTCGCCGGGTTGTTTGCCGGTCGAACGTTGGTCGACGCCGGGCATGCCGTGACCCTCGTCGACAAGGGACGATCGCCGGGTGGGCGCCTGGCCACGCGTCGTATCGGCGACGCCCGCTTCGACCATGGAGCCCAGTTCTTCACGGTACGCAGCCACCGCTTCGGCGAACACGTGCGGCGGTGGATCGCCGATGGGGTGGTGGCCGAATGGGGTCGCGGTTTCGATCCTGCCGGGCCCGACGGGTTCCCTCGTTTTGCCTGCCCGGGTGGGATGAATTCGCTCGCCAAACATCTGGCCGTCGGCCTCGATGTGCGGTGCTCGACCATGGCTTTTGCCGTGCGGCCATCGGTCGCGCCTGTCGAGGCACCCACCGGGTGGACGATCGTGATCGACGACGGGACCACGATCGAGGTGGACGGGCTGATCGTGACCACCCCGGTACCACAGGCCTTCGCCCTCTTGATCACCAGCGGGGTAACCCTGCCGCGGGAACTCACGGCAATGGAATACGACCGCACGATCGGGCTGCTGGCCGTGCTCGATCGACCGAGTGCGGTGCCCGGTGTCGGAGGCCTCCAGCAGCCCGACCTGTCCATCGGCTTCATCGCCGACAACTCGATCAAGGGCATCTCACCGGTTCCGGCGATCACGATGCATGCCCGAGCCGAGTGGAGCGATGCCCACTGGAACGACGACCTTCCCACCCTCGACGCGGCGTTGCGGCAGATGATGGCTCCGTGGCTGGACGGGGCGACGATCATCGAGAGTCAGGTGAAGAAGTGGCGCTTCGCCACCCCCCGAACGCCATGGCCCGACGCGTGCTGGGTCGCCCCCGACTGCGCACAACGGCCGTTGGCGCTCGCCGGCGACGCCTACGGCGGACCACGGGTCGAAGGAGCGACGCTCAGCGGCTTGGCGGCGGCCGACGCCATCATCGCCGTCGGCTAGTGCGCCGCTGCGCTACATCTCGCTCGGGCCCTCGTCGACGATCACGGGGCGGTGAGCACGCAGGCCGAGGATCGACTGATCGCGCGGTGCGGCGCCGCGTGTCGGTCGCCTGCACAACGCCGATCTCGTCGACCGAGGTGTCCAGGCGGCGCCACTCGCGACCGCCCGGATACGTGACGGTCATCCCGCTCGGACGATCGAGGACACCGTTCGAGCGGGCGACCACGGGGTTCGACCACCGAACCGCGGTGTGCGGGTCGCCTCCGCCGCAGAACAGCTCGCTCCACACCACGAAACCGCCGAGGCGGTCACCTCCGGCGAACAGTTCACGGATGATGGTCGTCGTTGATTGCTCGACATCGGTGATCGAGCTGGTCCATCCATTCGGCGACCGTTCGATACTGAAGCGGTACGGCGCACCCGCTCGCCACGAGTAATCACGGGTATTGCGATCATCGACGGTCGACGGCAGTTCGGAGTGAGATCCCTCGAGAATCGAGGTCACGTCGGCGGCCTGGGCGTACCCGCCCCAATTCACCGCTCGCGAGTTCGCGATGACGAGGATTCCACTGTAAGCCCGTGTGGGCCGCACCGTGGGAGGCTCCCGTGGCGTCGAGAAAGCTCGCCTGCATCGCCCAGAAGTACAGCGCCGGGATCGTCGGTTCCTGCAACACCTCGAGCGTGACCGCACAGGCGACGATCGGGTCGCTGGTGTCGATGCCCTGCCACCACAGGTGGAACCCGCCACCGACCGGACGCTCGTCGTATGCGTCGGCCCGCAGTCGATCGGTCAGTCGAGTAAGCGAGCGGAACACGAGCCGAACGGTAGCCGTTCGACCGGCGATCGGGTCGAACGCGCGGGCGGCGAGTCCGCCCGACCAGCGGCGTCAGCGGGTGAGGGTGGCGAGCAGTGCGGCGGGGGCCGAGCGCAACGCCGCGGTAGCGACATTGTCGGGGAGCACCGCGCAGGCAGCAACAGCCGCCGCCGCATACTCCTCGGCCACCGTGATCGCCTCGGCGATACCGCCACCGGCACGGACAATAGCCAGCGCCTTGTCACGCTCCTCGGGGGCCAACGGCCGCCCGAGCAGATCGCCAAGTTCGTCGGCGGCGGCCCCCCCGGCGGCCAACATCCGCAGCACAGGCAGCGTGTAGACGCCCTCTTCCATGTCGTGACCAGCCGGTTTTCCGAGCTCGGCATCGGTCGCGGTGAGATCGAGTACATCATCGACGATCTGGAAGACCATGCCGAAGGCATCGCCGAACACGGTCAGCGCATCGATCCATTGGCGGGGATGACCGGCAACGATCGCCCCGATCCGGGCCGACGTGCCATAGAGCGAGGCCGTCTTGCCTTCGATCGAATCGAGATACTGCTGCTCGGTGCGGGCGACCTGGTAGGTCGTGCGGACCTCGCCGATCTGTCCGAAACACAGGCGGCCGATGGTGTTGGCGAGCAACCCGGCGACCTCGGTTCCCAACGACGCGGCGATCTCCGACGCCCTCGACAAGAGGAAATCACCAGCGACGATCGCCTGCAGGTTGCCCCACTTGGCGTTGACCGTTTCGACCCCACGCCGAGTCTCGGCCTCGTCCATCACATCGTCGTGGTACAGCGACCCGACGTGAACCAGTTCGCAGGCGACACCGCCGAGCACCACCTCATCGGCGACGGCATCGCGCCCGTCGGCCAACCCAGCGGCGACGGCCATCACGGGGCGAAGACGTTTACCCCCGGCCACCAAGAGATGACCGGCAAGTTCCGTCATGTATGGATCGGAAGTACGCACGGAGTCAAGAAGTGCGGATTCCACCCGGGTCCGGTCCACCGGTGAGGTGGGAAGACTCAGCAGGGGAGACGCTGCGGCCATGCCACCAGGCTACGTGCTCGTGAAACATTGCACGAACTCCGCGTGTTCCCGCCGACGCGACCGACTCCCCGCATGCGAGACTATCGGTGGTGCTCTCTCACGTGTGGCGTTCGCTCAAGCTCAATTTCTCGCTCTTGGTGACCGCAGGGATGATCCTGGTCGCGTGTGGCGGCGAGCCCGAAGACTTTGGCGACTGGGAGGCACGCTTCGCGTGGGGAGCCCACGTCGCCTTGCAGTCACCCAGCGAGCCGTACGCTGCCGCCGTACAACGCGTCGAAACCCAGATCGGCACGCCGATGAACGCGGCCCGCATTTACCACCGGTGGGAGGACCCGTTCCCAACCGACACCGAGAAGTTCCTGAAGTCCACCAAGCGGCTCATCGTGCTGTCGATCAAGCCAATCCGCGCCGACGGTTCCCGTATCCCGTGGGCCGAGATCGCCAACGCCCAGGACGGCGAACCGCTGTTCAAGGAACTCACCGCCTGGGTGAAGGACATCAAGAGGTTCGGGCGGCCGATCTACGTGACGCTGCACCACGAGCCGGAAACCGGCGACGACCAGGCATCGGGTACGACTGCCGATTACCTTGCTGCCTGGCGGCAATTCGCCACCTTGATCCGCGAGCGCGCTGGGCCCCATCCGCGGTTGATGTGGATCATGACCGATCGCTCATTCACCCTGCCCCCCGACAGCCGCCAGGCGGCAGCGTCGTGGTATCCCGGTGACGAGTTCGTCGATGCGATCGGCGTCGACGCCTTCAACTGGTTCACCTGCCGTGAACGCTCCGAGGGGTGGAAGAGCGCCGCGGAACTGGTCGAGCCGGCCCGCCAGTTCGCGCTCACCCACCCTGACAAGGAGTTGTGGATCACCGAACTCGGAACGATCGGCGACCCCGAACGTCCAAATCGCCGAGCCAAGTGGTTCGCCGCCGCCGCCGCGCTCCCCCGCTCACCGGGCTGGGAGCAACTCCACGGTGTGCTCTACTTCGATGACGTGCACGGCTCGGAGTTCCCCAAGTGCGACTGGCACCTCGACGACACCACGGGTGCTGCCCTCGGCGGACTCGCTCGGATTCCGGCCGAGCCGGCCACGACCGTCGCCGGATCGTGACCGGCACCGGCCTTCACCCGATCTACCTCACCGGCTCGTAGCGCGAGCCGAGCCCGGTACGCCGGATGACGAGCTGCCAGAGCTGCAATCGGCGGGCCCGGAAGCCGGCCGCCGAGACGCACAGGTAGTACCGCCACATCCGACGGAACCGCTCGTCGTAGGCCGGTAGATCGCCCCAGGCCGCGTCGATATTGGCCAACCAGCACATCAGCGTGCGGTCGTAGTCTGGCCCGAAGTTGTGCAGATCCTCGATCACCCACGACGGCTCGCAGGCCTCGCCGATCTGGCCGATCGACGGCAACAGCCCACCCGGGAAGATGTACTTGTCGATCCACGGATCGGTGTGATCCTTGCTGACCAGTGACCCGATGGTGTGATGCAGCATGATCCCGTCGGGGGCGAGCAGATCACCGCACTGCCCGAAGAACGCGGTGAGGTTCTTGGCGCCGACGTGCTCCATCATCCCGACCGACACGACGCGGTCGAAACTGCCGGTGGCCTGGCGATAGTCCTGCTCGCGGATCTCGACGTCGAGCCCCGCGCACACCTCACGGGCCCGGGCCACCTGATTGACGGCCGGCGAGATGCCAACGACCGACGCGCCGTACCGCTCGGCGGCAAAGCGAGCCAGTCCACCCCATCCGCATCCGATGTCCAGCAGCCGCATCCCCGGTTCGAGGTGCAGCTTGCGACAGATGAGGTCAAGCTTGGCGACCTGCGCAGCACCCAAATCGGTCGACGACGGGTCGGTTTGATCTGCCCAGTACGCACAGCTGTAGACCATCTGCTCGTCGAGCATCTGCTCATACAGGTCGTTGCCGATGTCGTAGTGGTGCTGTGCATTGCGGCGGGCTCGTCCGACCGTCTGACGGTTCTGCAACTTGGCTCTGGCCATTGCGGCCATCAACTTGGGCGACGGCCGGATCGCTTCGCGCAGATCGGCGGTCAACACCCTGGTGATCAGTTCGTCGGGGGCATCGGCGTCCCACCAGCCATCCATATAGGTCTCGCCGAGGGCTAGCTCGCGGTCGGCGAACACCCGCTCCCACATCCGCTCGTCATGGACGCGGATGCTCCACGGGTCGGTCCCCCCCACGGTGATGCCAGCCGATTCCAGCAAGCGAATGCACGTGTCGCGGGCCGAGGACCGCGTTACTGAATCTCGTGTCGAGGAACCTGCCCGTCCCATGACTTCGTATCATCGCGCAGTCGTTCGACCTGTTTTGACAACCACTTGACAGCCGGGATCATCTGAGCATGGGTTGACACACCCCGCCGGTACACTGACTCGTACTACTCACCGTCCCCTAAGGCGGCCATCAAGTGTTCGAACGTTTTACCGACCGAGCTCGCCGAGTTGTGGTTCTGGCGCAAGAAGAAGCGCGCCTGCTGAATCACTCCTACATCGGTACTGAGCACATCCTCCTCGGCCTCATTCACGAGGGCGAGGGAGTCGCCGCGAAAGCGCTCGAGTCCCTCAGCATCTCGCTCGAGGCCGTACGCAGCCAGGTGCAAGACATCATTGGCCAGGGCGGCTCATCGCCGTCAGGGCACATCCCCTTCACGCCCCGGGCGAAGAAGGTGCTCGAGCTGTCGTTGCGCGAGGCCTTGCAGTTGGGTCACAACTACATCGGCACCGAGCACATCCTCCTCGGCCTCATCCGCGAGGGTGAGGGCGTTGCCGCTCAGGTGCTGGTCAAGTTGGGTGCCGACCTCTCTCGAGTGCGTCAGCAGGTCATCCAGCTGCTCTCGGGCTACCAGGGTCCGCAGGGCAAGTCCGACCCCACCCCGGCAGCCGCCGCGGCAGGTGCTGGCGCCTCTTCCTCTCCGGAAGACAAGGGCGGCTCGCAGATCCTCGACCAGTTCGGTCGCAATCTCACGCAGCTCGCCAAGGAAAAGAAGCTCGACCCGGTCATCGGCCGGTTGCGCGAGCTCGAACGGGTCATGCAGGTGCTCTCGCGCCGCACGAAGAACAACCCGGTGCTGATTGGCGAGCCCGGCGTCGGCAAGACGGCGATCGTCGAGGGTCTCGCCCAAAAGATCGTCTCCAACGACGTGCCCGACACGCTGCGGGCCAAGCAGCTCTACACCCTCGACCTCGGTGCGCTCGTCGCCGGTTCGCGTTATCGCGGTGATTTCGAGGAGCGCCTGAAGAAGGTGCTCAAGGAAATCCGTACCCGCGGCGACATCATCCTGTTCATCGACGAAATCCACACCCTGGTAGGTGCGGGGGCCGCCGAGGGTGCTATCGACGCCGCCTCGATCCTCAAGCCGATGTTGGCTCGTGGTGAGCTGCAGACCATCGGTGCGACGACCATCGACGAGTACCGCAAGCACCTCGAAAAGGATGCGGCCCTCGAACGGCGCTTCCAGCCGGTCAAGGTGGAAGAGCCCACACTGGCTCACACCATCGAGATTCTCAAGGGGTTGCGCGATCGGTACGAGGCCCATCACCGGGTCACGATCACCGATCAGGCCCTTGTCGCCGCCGCGAACCTGGCCGACCGGTACATTTCCGATCGCCACCTGCCCGACAAGGCCATCGACTTGATCGACGAAGCCGGTGCCCGATTGCGCATCAAGCGCATGCAGACCCCGCCCGACCTGAAGGAACTCGACGGTCGCCTAACCACCGTGCAGGATGCCAAGAAGAAGGCCGTCGAAGACCAGCGCTTCGAAGAGGCCGGCCGCCTGCGCGACCAGGAAAAGTCGATTCTCGAAGAGAAGTCGCGGAAAGAGGCCGAGATCAAGGCATCGGGCGTCGACCTGTTCGATGAGGTCGATGAAGAGGCGATCGCCGAGGTGCTCTCGATCTGGACCGGTATCCCGGTCTACAAGCTCACCGAGGCCGAGACCGCCAAGCTGCTCAACATGGAAGGTGAGCTGCACAAGCGGATCATCGGCCAGGAAGACGCCATCCGCGCCGTCAGCCAGGCGGTTCGCCGCACTCGGGCCGGTCTGAAAGACCCGAAGCGCCCCAGCGGCTCGTTCATCTTCCTGGGGCCCACCGGCGTCGGCAAAACCGAGTTGGCCAAGACCCTCGCCGAGTTCCTGTTCGGCGACGAGAGTTCAATGATCGCCCTCGACATGTCGGAATACATGGAGAAGCACACCGTCAGCCGCCTGGTGGGTTCGCCCCCCGGATATGTCGGATACGAAGAGGGTGGCCAGCTCACCGAGGCCGTGCGGCGCAAGCCGTTCAGCGTGGTGCTGTTCGACGAGATCGAAAAGGCCCATCCCGACGTGTTCAACACGCTCCTGCAGATTCTGGAAGAGGGTCGCCTCACCGACTCGCAGGGTCGCACCGTCGACTTCCGCAACACCGTGCTGATCATGACGTCGAACCTGGGTACCCAGGAGCTGCGCAAGGCGCACGTCGGGTTCACCAAGAACGACGAGGCCGTGTCGTACGAGCGGATGAAGGACAAGGTCAACGACGCCCTCAAGGCGCATTTCCGGCCCGAGTTCCTCAACCGCATCGACGAGACGATCGTGTTCCACGAGCTGTCGAAGCCCGAAGTCACCCAGATGGTCGATCTGATGATCAAGCGTCTGAGTGTGCAGATGGAAAGCCAGGGCCTCGGTATCGAGCTCACCCAGGCCGCCAAGGAGCACCTCGCCGATAAGGGTTACGACCCACAGCTCGGTGCTCGTCCACTGCGTCGGGCGATCCAGCGGCTCATCGAGGACGTCATCTCCGAGAAAATCCTCTACAAGACCGTCCGCGCCGGCGAAATCGTCGTGGTCGATACGGAAGACGATCCCGATCGGCCGGGCGACACGCGCTTGGCGTTCCGCTCGGTCGAGGGCTTCCAGCCCCCCGCCGCGGTGGAACTCGCCGTCACCGGCGGTCCGGCGACTGCCGCGCCGGCGGAGCCCGGCGAACTACCCCCACCGGTCCTCTGACCAACGGGTCGCCCGTCACCAGTTGTACACAGGGTGTCTGCCTCCGGGCAGGCACCCTGTCGTTTTCGGCGAGTTCGGTGGCACTCAACCCGTTGACACCGCACTCAGCCCGTCAACCGCGGTCAGCCCGTCAACCGGGGCCGGCGGATTCGGCGAAAGATCCACAACGAAACGGCAATCACTGCGGCGAGTAGACCGATCAGAACCCCGCCGGCCGCCGACACGATCAACAGGCCACTGCGATCGTGGCCGATCTCCGAGGAGCCGACGATTGGTGCGGTGCCGGCCCCGAAGGCCTCGGGAACGGGTTCTGCGGCAACGGCCCGGCTTCCATCGCACAGCCCGGCGTCGATCTCGGTGCTCGTCCCGCGGGGGCGACCGAAGATCAAATGCGGCCCCGGCCCGGTGATCTCCAGGCCACAGCTTGCTCCATCCTGCGCAGTGACCACCGACTGAGTAGCATGAACCTCGCCCTTGAACACCCGCTCCACGGCAAATACAAGCCGAACGTCATCGGCGCTGGAGAGCACAACGGTCGGCTCCTTGCGCCCCACGAGCTCGCCAAGGAAGACCGCTCCATTGCGGCCCAACGCCTCGGCATCAGTCGTGGGTCCGCAGCTGCACGCCCAGGCACCCTCGGTCCGAACCGGCAGCGCAACCATCGCGGTCAGCACCATCAGACCGGTCAGCATCACCCGACGAACGTTCATCTGACGCACGGTAGTTCGTCGCCATCTCAACCCCGGGCAGGCTCGCCAAGCGACCGACGAGCCCAGGGCGGTGGCCTATCCGTTGCGGAGAATTCTGCGGCCGGTCTCGGCAACCTGAAGCCAACATGGGCCGATCAGGCGAGCAGGACGAGGGTGGCGATCGGGCCCAGACCCGATGGAAGGTCGATGCGGGAGATGATCTGGCCGGTGGATGAGACCTCGCTGAGCTGGTCCACACCACCAATGAGCACCGTTCCGTTGATGGTCGCGACGATCGCGTCGACCGAATCAGCCCAGCTCACCGACGATGTCGGGGCCAACGTCCCTCGGTCAAGCCAGCTGAGTTGGCCGCCAACGGCGCTGATCATGTGGTCGGACGTGGCGGTCATCGCCGGGGCAAGACCTCCAACTGGGCCCACAGCGCTCAAGCGGCTGGCCTTGGGCACTCGTGCGGGGTTGAGGATGTCGTCGACGACGTATTCGGCGAGTGTTCCATTGGCCGAGCCGACGTAGAGCTTTGACCCGTCGGGGGCGAGGGCCATACTGCCCGGGACCCGCTGGAGTTCCAGCTCCCGCGGCACGTCGAGGCACCAAACACCGTTGACGAAGCCGAGGGTATGTACGAAGGCGTAGGTGCTTGCATCGGGATTCACCCCCCGGTACAGCGTGAACAGCAGGTCGTCGCGCTCCGAGGTGACGTGGGTTCTCGCAAAGCCGGTCATCTGTTCGTCGACGGTCTCGCCCTTGTTACGCAGGTTCAGCGGCAACTGCAGCTCACCGGTAGCCAGGTCGATCACCCGCACCCGATAGGTCCGCGGCGCAGCCGGGTCTGCAAACCGATCGAGGTACTCGATCACGAACAAGCCGAACGGCAGCTTCGCCGACGGCTCCCAGGCGTTGGCAAAGCCTTCGGGGACGAGCTCGACGTCGTAGGTTCGCCGAAAGCGTTCACCGTCAGCCCCGGCGATCACGATCTCGGTGTGGCCGGGGGCAGGAGCGCTGGTCAGGGCCACGATCTCGGCGCTTGGGTCGAGCGACGTGGCAGCGAGCGTCCCGGCGATCAGGGTGGAGGCCGTCGTCACACCCCTCGTCAGGTCGTGCCAGGTCAGCTCGGTGTCGGAACCGACGGTGGCAAACTCCACGGCCGAGCGACCGTCGGGAGTGACCAAGGCGTTCATCGAGTCCGAGACTCGACCTGACCGTACGACCGCCACCCGACCGTCGACACCGATCAATGCCACCGGCGACATCGTCTGAGGATTGGCGGCCAGGGTCGGTTCCACGGCGACAGGTGTCACCGACACCACGGAGTCCGCCGGCGTACTCCCCGCCAACGGCACAACGACTACCGGCAGTATCGACGGCTCGACCAACGATGAGGCCTCGGTGGCCGGCACTGGTGCCGATCGGGAATCCTGGGGGGTGCTCCCACAACCGGCCAACCCCGAGACAATGGAGCAGACCACAGAAACGATGGCCAACGTGCGCGGCTTGACGAACATGCCATATCTACACCGCCGGATCGTCGAAGGTTCCGGCTCACTCGACGGCTAGCTGAACGATGCGGCGACGGCGACCGCGGCGTCGCGGTCAAGGGCCGTCTCGAGTCGGTAGGTGACGTCGCCGACAGCCCACAGGACGGTGTTCCCGGCCAGTTGGGCGGTATCGGGCACCACGTCGCCCTCGGGGCCGATGAACACCAGCACGTGAGCTGGACCCGAGATGAAGAGTCCCTCGACATCACCGACCAGCACGCTTTCGATCGACGGCGGCTGATCGCCGGCGAACTTCCCGAAGTAGCCCCGGTCGAACGAACTTCGCGACAGCCACAACCGTGCCCCGACCTGCGGAGTGCCGGTCTCGGGTGCCACCGATGACACGGGCCAGTCGGCGATCAACGTGTCGGGCAGCGGGCTGCGCGCCGCCTCGACCTTGGCCGGAAGACCAAGCACCGAACTCGACGGGAGTTTCAGCCCGGTGACCCGTTCCACATCAGCGATCGAACCGTCGATGGGCTCCGACGCGGTCAGCAGCGGCGCCGGAAACGACACCGGCGAAACGGTTGGAAGGGTGGTGTCGAGAGAGACGTGGACGACTCCGATGCCGAGCCAGCGGGCTACCGCGCGACGGGGGGCCGGAACGACCACCAGGAAAGCGACGACTGCGGCGATGGCCGCCGCGGGAACGAACCGTCGGCGGGCGGTGAACGACGGCAAGACTGGTCGAACCAGCGACGCCCGCGGTCGAGGGGACTGCGCCAGTCGGGCGAGGACGAGCATTGGCAGATCGTCTCCGCTCGCCTCGATCGACGACGCCACCGCGATCAGCCGCCGTTCGATCTCGACGTTCGACGCGCCTGCTGCCCGGCTCATCGCGTCACCTCGACACCCAGTTCGCTGCGCAATCGGGCAAGGGCGCGGGAGTTGCGCGATTTGACCGTGCCGGGGCGGCACCCCAGCACGTCAGCCGTCTCACCCTCGCTGAGCCCGGCGAAGTACCGGCAGGCGATGACCGAACGATCGACCGACGACAACGTGTCCATCGCCCGCATCACCGCGGCGAACTCGTCGGAGGCGATGGCGCGGTATTCGGGGTCAACGGCGGGGGTCGACCAGAGTCCCCGGTCGGCCGCGCGTTGGCCAAGCGCGGCGTGGCGGGCGCCGGAGCGCCGACGATTGCGCGCCTCGTTGGCGATGATCGTCATCGCCCACGGCCGGAAGCTCGACTCGACTCGGAACCGGTCGAGGGCCAGATACGCCTTCACAAACCCCTCCTGCACCACGTCGTGGGCCTCGTCAATCGATCCGCACAGTCCAGCCGCGAGCCGCAGCGCGCCTTGTTGGTGGCGACGGACCAGTTCGCCGAACGCCTCCCGATCGCCCGCCCGGGCGCGCTCGACCAATGGAGCGTCGGGATCGCCGATCGCCCCATCGATGTCTGCCGGGCGTCGACCCAGTCTCAACGGTGCACTTCGTTCATTGCCGGTCTGGCCTTCATACACCGCGCAGGTACAAGTGGTTCCCACATCGGCGTGCGAAGATGGTGCAGTGCCTGTTTCCCGCCCCGCGTCACGAGGCGCGTCCCGGCCCCGACGTTGGACCACGCCGGTCATGGTGCTCGCCGTCGTCGTTGGACTCGCAGCCTGCAAGGTCGACGCGACCGTCGAGTTGACGACCGATCGAGCAGGGATTGGAGCGGTCGTCGTCACCATCGCCGCCGACGCCGAGGTCATGCAGGCCGCTCCCGAATTGGCGACCGACGTGCGCATCGCCGACCTCAAGGCGGCCGGTTGGGTGGTCGAGGGGCCGAGCGCGCAACCGGATGGTGGCCTGTCGCTCGTGCTCAGACGACCGGTGACCACGCCGCAGGACGCCACCGCGGTGCTCGAACAACTCAGTGGACCCGACGGGCCGTTCCGCAATCTCGTCGTCACCCAGCAACGCTCGTTCGCCAATGTGACGACCACGGTGACCGGGGCGATCGACATCACCCGAGGTTTGTCGGGGCTGATCGATGCGAAAGTCGCCCAACTGCTCGGCGGCGAGCCGTACACGCAAACGCTGGCCGAGCGGAATCTCACCCTTGACCAGGTCTTTGGTTTGCGCTTCGTGGCAACAACCCCCGGGATCGTGCAGTCAACCGATGGGGCGACCTCGCCGACGACCGGCACCGGGCTCGATCTGCTGTCGACCGTCGAGTGGCGAGCGATCGTGCCAGCATCGGGCCCTCGTCCGATCAATCTCGAATCCGCACTTCGCGACATCGGGGCGCAGAACGCTCGTCGGTGGCGCGATTTCACCCCGTGGGCCGCCGCGGCCTGGACGGTCTTCTTCCTTGGCGTGGTGCTCCCGGCAGTCCACCTCGTCACCCGTAGCCGGCGTCGCCGGGAACTCTGACTCACCCCCGGCGTACTGTCACCCGCATGGCCAAGCTTCGCGTCGTCTACCGCTGCACCGAGTGCGGCGCGACCGAGCCCAAGTGGGGCGGCCGATGCAACGCCTGCGGGGAGTGGAACACCCTGTCGGAAGAACTCGATCAGCCCGCAGGGCGGAGCCCGGCGGGCTTCGCGTTGGCTCCAGCCACCATCCCCACCCGCATCGGTGATGTCTCCACCACGTCGGCCGGGCCGCGGCCCACCGGCGTCGGCGAGCTCGACCGGGTGCTCGGTGGCGGGCTGGTGCCGGGCTCGGTCACCCTCGTCGGGGGCGAGCCAGGGGTCGGAAAGTCCACCCTGCTCCTCCAGGTGCTCTCGTCGTGGCCGGGCCGGGCGTTGTACGTGTCGGCCGAAGAGAGCGCCCAGCAGGTCCGCATGCGCGCCGACCGACTCGAAGCCGTTCGCGACGACCTGTGGCTGCTCGCCGAGATGTCGCTCCCCCGTATCATCGCCGCCCTCGACGACCTCAAGCCCGAACTGCTCGTCGTCGACTCGATCCAGACGATCGCCGACCCCGAGGTCGCCTCGGCCCCGGGCACCGTGGTCCAGGTCCGCGAGTGCGCCCACCGCCTCGTGCAAGAAGCGAAACGCCGCGGTGTTGCCGTCGTCCTCGTCGGTCACGTCACCAAAGAGGGCGGTCTCGCCGGGCCGCGAGTGCTCGAACACGTCGTCGATACGGTGCTGACCTTCGAAGGCGATCGTCACCACGCGTTGCGCCTGCTCAGAGCCGTCAAACACCGCTATGGTCCGACCGAGGAACTTGGCCTGTTCGAGATGCGCGAGTCGGGTTTGGCCGGGGTTCCCGACGCCAGCCGAATGTTCCTGGCCGACCGTCACGCGGGTATCGCCGGGTCGATTGTCGTGCCGACGATGGAAGGCCACCGACCGGTCCTCGTCGAACTCCAAGCGCTGGTCACCGGGTCAAACCTGCCCCAGCCCCGGCGGTCGGCCCAGGGGCTCGACCAGGGTCGGTTGTCGATGCTGTTGGCGGTGCTCGAGCAGCGCGCCGATGTCTCGTTGGCCAAGAGCGACGTGTTCACCTCGGTGGTCGGCGGTATCCGGCTCAGCGAACCGGGAGCCGACTTGGCGGTCTGCCTGGCGGTGGCCTCGGCGTTGATGAATCGGCCGCTGCCCGAGGGCCTCGTCGCCTGTGGTGAGATCGGGTTGGGTGGCGAAGTCCGCCAGGTCGGCCACACCCCCCGGCGCCTTGCCGAGGCCGCCCGGCTGGGGCAAACCACCGTGCTCTGCCCGCCGTCGGCCCCGAGTGGGGTGGTCGGCATCGCCGTTCGTCGAGTGGCCACACTCAGCGAGGCATTAGCCGCCGCTGGTCTTGGCCAGCGGCGCTGATTTGGGTTGAACAGTCCGTAAAATTCGGGCATGCCCAGCTCCGCACGTGCTCGAACCGATGCGTTCCACTCCGTGCTGGCGCAGGTCTCCCCTGGCACCCCGCTGCGAGAAGCGCTCGATCGAATCGTACGGGCCAAGATGGGGGCCCTCGTCGTCGCCGATGACACCGCCGAGGTACTCGGTCTGTGCTCCGGTGGTTTCATGCTCGACGCCCCGTTCAGCCCTCAGCGGCTCTCGGAGCTCGCCAAGATGGACGGCGCGATCATTCTCGCCGGTAGTGGTGGACGGATCGCCCGAGCCAACGTCCATCTGGTGCCCGACCCCTCGGTACCGACCAGCGAGACTGGCACCCGTCACCGCACCGCCGAGCGGGTTGCGCGGCAACTGATCAACATCCCCGTCATCTCGGTCAGCGAGGAGATGGGCGTGCTCACCGTGTACGTCGGCGAAAATAAGCACGTCTTACAAGAGATCCCCCGGCTGCTCGACAAGGCAGGCCAGGCGCTGCAGACCCTCGGCCGCTACAAGGAACGGCTGGAAGAAGCCGGCAACAGCCTCGCCGCGCTCGAGGTGGAAGACCTCGTGACGTTGCGCGACGTGGCGACGATGATCCAGCGCAGCGAGACCGTACGCCGCATCGCCGATGAGATTGAAACGATGATCGTCGAGTTGGGCGTCGATGCCCGCCTGTTGCGCTTGCAGGTCGACGAGTTGTACGGCGAGACCCCCACCGACCTGTCGCTCGTCATCCAGGACTATCTGCCGGCCGATTCCCCTCGCCGCGCCCCCGACGTGATGATCGAACTCGCCGCCCTGACCGATGACGACCTCATCGACGCCCGGGTGGTCGCCGCCACCCTTCACCTCGACAACCCCGAACTCGATCAGTCGGTGCAACCACGCGGCTACCGGCTCCTGTCTGAGCTCCCCCGGATGACTCCCGAGATGATCGACGCCGTGGTTGGCCGATACGGAACGCTCATCAAGCTCCTGCGGGCACCGACCGACGATCTCGCCTCCTGCCCGGGGATCGACGCCGGGCGAGCGCGGATGATCAAAGAGGGCCTGGCCCGACTGGCCGAGGAGAGCATTCTCGACCAGTACGGCTGAGCCCAGCCGGCTCGGTCCGCACTCCCTCGGTCCGGTCCAGACAACCGTCGGCGGCGTACAGTGACCAGGGACCACGCCCGCCAGGAGGTTCCATCGTGACCAGCACACTGACGCTCATCGACGGACAGACCCGCCACGAGCTCGCAGCCACCGGCTCAACCGACGACCCGGTGATCTCGCTCGCCGACCTGGGCTGGGAACTCAAGCCCGAGGGCCTCTGCCGCGGTGATGTGTGCGTGCCGCTGCGGACGACCGTCGCCGATGAGCACGGCGGGCTGCCACTGGCCGACTTCGCTCGACTGACCGGACGGCCGGCCGTGATCGACGGGGACCGATCGGTTGCCGCCCTCGGAGTGAGCGCCGGCGCTCGGGGTGAACAGCTGCGCAGTCTCGTCGCCCCCGACTTCACGTTGCCCGATCCCGATGGCAACCCGGTATCGCTCAGCGACTTCGGTCGCCGCAAACGACTGCTGCTGGCCTGGAGTAGCTGGTGAGGCTGTCGATTCGAGCTGCCCGTGTGGCAGCAACTCAACGATGAACTCTCCGCCGACGGCTTCACGGTGATCGCCGTTGCCCTCGACCCCGACGTCGCCGCGGTACGCGAATGGTCGGCCGGGCTGTCGATCCCCGTCGTCATCGACGCCGATTTCGCGGTCGCCGAGGCATACGGAATCGTCAACGTGCCGGCATCGGTGTGGATCGACGAAAACGACCGCATCGTGCGGCCGGCCGACACAGCGATGGCCGACGACCGATTCCGGGCGTTCACCAGCGTCGACTCTTCGGTCCACCATGACGCGTTGCGCGCCTGGGTCCGCAACGGGGTCCGCGATCTCGACGATGATGCGGTTCGCTCCTTCGTCGAACCCCCCTCCGACGAGTTGATCGCCGCCCGGCTCCACCGCCAGGTGGCGCTCGTGTTGCGCGACCGCGGCGACGATGACGGGATGATCGCCCACCTTGATGCGGCCGAGGCACTCGCCCCGTGGGACTGGACGATTCGACGGGGCAACATGCCGTTGCGTGGCGATGACCCCTTCGGCCAGCCGTTCTTCGACTTCGTGACCGAGTTCAACAGCGCCGGGCGGCCCGGCTACTTCCGGCTGCGTACCGGCCTGACGGAGTCCTGACCTGCCCGCCCACCCGCTACGACCCCTACGCCATCGTGCCGTTCGCCTGATCTGGGTGGCCGGCGTGGTGTCGGACATCGGCACCTGGGTGCAGTTGGTCGTCGTCGGCAGTCTCATCGCCCGCGACACGGGCAGCGCCCTGCTGACCGGGTTGACGGCGCTGGCAACGTTCATGCCCCAGGGACTCGCCGCGCCGGTCGGTGGGCTGCTCGCCGATCGTTACGACCGGGCCCGGGTGTTCGTCGGCGGCCTGACTGGGCAGGCGTTGTTCACCACCGCGCTGGCCGTGCTGATCGCCTCGGGTCAGCGGCAACCGCTCATCTTGACGGCGGCGATCCTGTGCTCGAGTGCGTGTGGATCGCTCGGCGCTCCCGGCTATTCGGCAATGCTGCCCGATCTCGTGCCGCCCGACGAACTGATGGCGATGGTGTCACTCGGCATCTACTCGTGGAACTCCGGGAGGGTGGTCGGACCATTGCTCGGCGCGCTCCTCAACGCCGTGGTCGGCCCGGCCTGGACTGTTGCCTTCAATGCGGTGACCTTCGCCGTGATGGCCGCCGCGGTCCTCACCATCCGCCGACCTTTTCGGCCCCCACCGTCCGCACCTGCCGGGGTGCGCCAGCGACTCGCCGAGGGATTCCAGTCGGTCCGCCAAATCCCCGGCTGCCGATTCGGTGTGGTCGTGATGATCATGATCAACCTGACCATCGGACCGTTCATGGGGCTGCTGCCGATCTACGCCCACAATGTGTTCAAGGGCGGCATCCGGCTGACGGGGGTGATGAGCAGCATCCAGGGCGGCGGAGCGATCGTCGGCAGCTTGGCATTCACGGCACTCGCCGTCACCCGCGGCCCGTCTCGGGTGATGCGGGTCGCTGTCGTGGGGCTGTTGGCGGCGTACGCCCTGTTCTCGATCGCCCCATACCCGTGGGTTGGCTGCGTGGCGATCGCCGGACTCGGAGCGGGGGCGGCAAGCACGTTCGTGACCTGCATGGGCATCGTCCAGCGAGACGCCCCAGGGGCGACCCGAGGTCGGGTCATCTCCCTCGCTCAGGCATCGATGGGGATCGCCTACGGCGTCGGGGTCCTGTGGATCGGCGTCTTAGCCGATGCCGTCGGGCTTCGCTGGGCCTTCTTCATTGCCGCGGCCGCCGCCACGATGATGACGATCTGGCTCGCCCGATGGGCACCGTGGTGGCCAGCCACCGTCGATGCGATGACCGGCCCCACGGTGCTCGAGGAGCTCAGCGCTCCCACCTGACGTCAGTCGTCATCGCCGCTGTCGCTGTCGCCCTTGTCGCTGTCGTCCTTGTCGTCGTCTTTGTCGTCGTCTTTGTCGTCGTCTTTGTCGTCGTCTTTGTCGTCGTGATCGTCATCGCTGTGGTCGTCGCTGCCGTCATTGTCGCTGTGATCGCCGTCGGAGCCTCCCGGCCCGGCGCACTCCTTGGAATCGGGCGCATCGTCGCTGTCGCACGTCTCACCCGACGAGTCATCGTCATCGCCGGTCGGCGGCTTGGTCAGCGAGACCTTGACGTCCTCGCTGAGCTTGGAACCCTTGAGACCGATTCGGAACCGCACTTCGCCAAGCGAGGACGTCATCACGACATCGACCTTGCCGTCGTTGCGCTTGATCGTCGATGTCCAGGTGTCGATCGGCGACACATCCGACAGCGACACGGTGCCGGCGGTCGGATCGACCCACACCGAGACGCTGCCAGCCGGGCTGGAGTACGACTTGGAATACGCATTCGACACGGGCGTGACGATCGGGGCAACGACCGGAGCGGGCGCGGCAACCGGGACCGCGGCGACAGGAGCCGCCGCGACCACCGGAGCGGCAGCCTCAAGCTGGGCGGCCACCGCAGCGGCGGGCAACGGCGCAAGTGCGGCGACTGGTGCGACCGGCTGGACCACCTTCTGACGAGGCGGCCCGATGACCGCCCGCTTCGGAGCGGTCGTCGGCGCAGTCGCCACGATCGTCGCGACGTCTTGGCGAACCACCAATGCTTCGGGCGTTGCGGGCTGTGCAACGACGGCCGGAGCCGTCGCGGCGGGTTCCACCGCGGGAGCGCTCGTCGATGGGGCCTCCGCGGCAACGGGAGCCAGATGAACCTGCATCACCCGGTCGACCTGCTCGGTCATCGGCGCGGCGATCTGCGGCACCGGCCGGCCACCGCCCGTGGCGGCGAGCGCCAACGAGGCCGTGCCGACGACCATCGCCGTCGACAGTCCGCTCACCACGATCATTCGACGGCCACGCCGTCCGGGAATCCGTCGAATGGTCATCGCCCGCTCCGCCCGACTCGAATCGGTGCGAGGCTATGGCGAGTTACGCCGTGGGTTCGACCCCCATCAACCGTCCCCGCCATCGTCGCTGCTAGTGCTGTGGTAATCACCACCGCGGTGATCACCGCCGACATCACTACTTCCATTTTCGTTACCACCCTGATCTGCGCCGCTATCGGCAACCACAGTGCTAGTGGTCTCAGGGTGGTCGTCTTTCTGAACCTCAAAGACTATCTTGCCGCCGCTCAGCTTCGCCTTGACACGGTACGTGACTTTCTTACCGATGAAGTTCACGCGAACCGAACTTCCGGAGGCCTTGTCGACCTCCGCAGTAAAGCCCTCGGCAGCAACCGCACTCTCGATTTTCAGAGTTGAGCCATCGGACGAGACCGCGACAGAGCCTCCACCCGACGAGTGGGAGTCGGACAAACGGGTGGGACTCGGTGCCGGATTGGTCGACGGCGGATTCGTTACTGGCGGGTTGGTCGCCGTCGGATTGGTATGCGACGGGGTCGTCGGAACCGGCTCGGGCTGCGGGTTCGGCGCGGTCGTCGACCGTGGTTGACGAGGCTGGGTGACCGCCGGCGGTTCGACGATCGCGGCGATCACCGTCGTCGGAATCGGCTCGAGGTCGATGACATTCCCGGCAACCGGCTCCAACAATTGACCACCCAACGTGGTCGAAATGGTCGGGATGGTCGTCTCAGGCACCGTCGTGGGAGCGAGCGTTGTGGTGACCGCCGTGGTCGGCACGACGACCGCCGTGGTCGCGACCGGCTGACTCGTCTTGATGCTGACATCGGAGGTGTCACGCAGGGCGGCACCGTACATGCCGACACCGAGCACCCCGACGCAGGCCATCGTGGCAACGCCGACCCGACGCTGGCGGACGTTGCGCGCTCGAGACCGGACCGTCGCATATGCGATCTCCTCGTCGGGCAAATAGCCCGCCAAGCGCTCAAGTGCATTCCGCACCAGAGGATCGTCGAACTCGCTCATTCTGGGTCAACCCTTCCCGTGAGCACCACGCGGAGACGTTCGCGTCCGCGGTGAAGGTGAAACTTGACTGCACCTTCGGAGAGTTTGAGCGCTACCGCGATTTCCGCCACGGTGAGCTGCTCGACGTAGTACAACGACACGGCCAAGCGCTGCTGACGCGGGAGTTCGGCAAGCAGTTCGGCCATCTGGTCGATTGCCGGCTCGTGCGTCACTTCCTGGATCTGCGACCCGAGCTTTTCGATGGCACGCTGTTTGCGCACGCCACGGCGAGCCTCGTCGCGCAGTTCATTGATGGCGACCCGCCGGATCCAGGCCACCGGATCCTCGTAGTGCCGTAGTCGCCGCCACCGCACATGCGCCTTGACAAAGGCGCTCTGGACGGCATCGGCAGCCGATTCGCTGTTTCCGCTGACCACGGTGAGGGCGCGAACGAGGCGCCCGTAGTGGGCGCGGAACATCGACTCGTAGTCATCGACGTTGGTGAGTTCGTCCATCAGTGAGGCGGTCATAGCCACGCCCAGGACACGCCCAGGTACGGCTCAAGGTTTGGTTGATCAGGAATTCACGGGAATCGATACCCGCCCCAGCCCGGCGTCTCTCGTCACCAAGCGTACCCAACACCCAGCCAGTAACGTGCTCGGGTGCATCGGGCCTTCAACACCGACGATGACGTCGAACTCCGCCGCGCTGAGCGAGATGTTCGCGCTGCACTGGGCGATCTCGATCTCGATTTGGGACCGCTGATGGCGGTGTCCAACATCTTTCGGGCGGCGACGGCGGTCCGTACCCACATGGAATCCACCGTTCTCGCCGATGAGCAACTGTCATGGAGCGCGTTCGTCGTGTTGTTTGTGCTGCGAGTCTGGGGTGCTCAAGAGTCGAACCAGTTGGCCACCGAGGCGGGCATCACCCCTGGCACCCTCACGGGGGTGCTCAAAACCCTCGAAAAACGCGGGTTTGCCCGCCGCGAGCGCCATCCGGCCGACAAGCGGCGGGTGATCGTCGCCGCCACCGAGTCTGGGCACTCGGCGATTGACACCATCATGCCGAATTTCAATCGTCAGGAATCGCTGGTCACCGGGGAATTGACCAGTGAACAGCGGGCGGATCTCTCGCACCTGCTGCGGCTCGTCTTGCGTTCGGTTGATGCTGCCGGTGCCGACGGCACCGCCGAAGGTTCTCTGCGAACCCAACCTGTCAGGCCATGATGACGGGGTGACTTCACTTTCCACTCTGGCCGTCAGTGCCGGCCGCCCGACCGGCGACGACGATCCGCTGAACGCTCCGATCAGCCTGGCCTCGAACTTCCGTAACGGCGGCCTCTACTCCCGAGCCCAAGGCACCGAGACCTGGACCGCCTTCGAAACGGCGATGGGCGCACTCGAAGGCGGCGAGTCGGTGGCCTACGCCTCGGGTATGGCCGCCGCCGCCGCCATTCTCACCGCCTTCGCCCCACGGGTGCTTGTTTTGCCGGCGGCGTCGTATCACGGCGTGCGCAGCCTGGTCGCCGACCTGGCCCCATCGACCGGTATCGAACTGCGTTCGGTCGATGTCACCGACACCGCCGCGGTGGTCGCGGCGTGCGCCGGAGCCGATCTGGTGTGGATGGAGACCCCGACCAATCCCACGCTCGATATCGCCGATCTGGTGCCGATTCTGGCCGCCGCTACCGACGCGGGGGCTACCACGGTGGTCGATGCGACCTTCGCCACCCCTGTATTGCTGCGGCCTCTCGAATTCGGCGCGACCGTCTCGTATCACAGTGCGACCAAGGCGATCGGCGGTCACAGCGACTTGCTCCTCGGAGTGTTGTCGACTCGGTCGGAGCAGGTGGTCGAACGACTGCGGCTCGTCCGCACACTGCACGGGGCAACCCCGGGCGCGTTGGAAACCTTCCTCGCCCTACGCGGCCTGCGCACCTTGCCATTGCGGGTTGAGCGATCCCAGGCGTCCGCCGGGGTCTTGGCCGAGCGACTCGCGGGTCACGCCGCGGTCGAGACGGTGCTCTACCCGGGTCTGGCCAGCCATCCCGGACACGACGTCTCGGCTCGCCAAGCCGACGGTCCAGGCTCGATGGTGTCGTTCGTGGTTCGCGGCGGGGCACCGGCCGCCGACGCGGTCTGCTCGGGCACTCGATTGATCATCAACGCCACCAGCTTGGGCGGGGTGGAATCGACCATGGAACGCCGCCAGCGCTACGTCGGTGACGCCCACGTCAACCCAGGTTTGATTCGACTCAGCGTCGGGATCGAAGACGTTGCCGACCTGTGGAGCGATCTGGTCGCGGCGCTGGCAACGCTGCGCGGTTAGCGCTTACACCCACGGCCTGAGTGCTTACATCCACAGGCTGAGGGACTTGGTGACCCAGCGATCAAGCGACGGACCGCTCTCGAAACTCGTGATCAGGGCGTAGCGCGCTGCGTCGCCCGGATGTACGACCACGTGCCATAACCGCTGCGTATCAACCAGAAATCGCGACCCGCGATGCAGCGGGACCCGGGCCTCGGTGGCCGGGTCGGGCAGGCCGTCGGGGCCGTTGTCCATCAGCAGCATGTAGCTATCGGGGTTGTCGGTGAGCTCCAGCCACGTGCGGACAACCCACCCCTCGTCGTCGGGATTGAAGCGGTTGTTGTCGTCGCGATGGATGTTGCGGATGGCCGCGCCCCGCTCCTGCGGTTCGAGTTTGATGACCCGCACCCGACCGAAGTTGGTGTCGGCATCGTCGACATAGGCGCGCAACGTCGGGGTCAGCGCGGCATTCGACGTCCACAGCGCGTCCTTGTCGGTCTTGCCCTTGTCCCAAAACCCGCGGCAGTCGAGTTCCCCATCGGCGCTGGCCAGCGGGGCGAAGTTGGTGTCGCCCCCCGACTTCCAGTCCATGTACTCCAGCGCCAACCACTCGATCGGCGGGACGTCGAAGTCGGCATCGTCGAGCACCACATAGCCGGTCTCGGCCAGTACCTCAAGGCGCGGGTGGGGCGTGTCTCGGGGAATCTTCACCGACCAGTGACCCTGATGGGGCCACCACGTCGTCGACGGATCGCTCATGGATGGCAGCCTATGAGACGGCGAGGCCCTCGACCATCCAATCAACGATGCCGAAGAACGCCTCGCGAGCCACCGCATGGCGGTCCGGCCCGCCATACAGCACGGCACGATCGACCTTCTTCTCCTCGAAGTAGTCATCGGGGCAGGCTGCCGACCAACCCTTGACGATCACCTCGTCGGCCTCGGGATGGAACTGCAGACCGACGCTGCGGCCGTAGACGAAGGCGTGGGGGCACAGGTCGGTACGGGCAAGTTCGGTTGCGCCCGGCGGCACCGTGAAGCGGTCGATATGCCAAACGAACCACGGACCAGGGGGGATGATCTCGGGGGCGAGGGTGTCGAGTTCGAGCCAGCCGATCTCGTGGCCTGGCGCCTTCTCGACCGTGCCGCCGAGCGCCGCCGACAATGCCTGTCCACCGAAGCAGATCCCGAGGATCGGGATGCCGTGGTCGTGAGCGGCTCGTAGACAGGCCAGTTCGCCGTCGATCCACGAACCGATCGCCTCACGGTCGTAGACCCCTTGCACCGACCCGAGCGACAACACGAAGTCGTACTCGGTCGGATCAGGGAAGATCACGTCGGAGTGGCCGACGCCGGTGGTCTGCATCACCTGCACCGTGTGCAATTCGTAACCATGGTGTTCGAGACGTTCCCCGGCCAACCCCGGCGGGCCATCGGGTTCGTGTTGGATGACCAGGCAACGACGCATCGCGCCAGGCTAACCCGCCTTGGGCAGGCGCGACAGGGGTGCCCGACGGCGAGAATGGAGCCGTGTCGAAACCTCGAATTGCGATGACCACGTGGCGGCGGATGATCCCGACGTTCATCTCGAACCAAACCGATCTCTACACGCTCGGTGCCGAGTACCCGGGATCGATCGCCGCCGCCGGCGGACTGCCCGTGTTGCTTCCCCATCACGATCCGGCGGACTGTGCCGACGTGCTGCGCGGGTTCGACGGCCTGGTGATCGTGGGAGGCGACGACGTCGGTCCATCCCGGTACGGGCAAGCCGATGAAGGCTGCAACAAGGGCGTATCGGAGTCCGCCGATGCCAGCGACCTGGGGTTTGCGCGCGCCGCGATCGAGTTGGGCATGCCGATTTTCGGGATCTGCCGGGGTTACCAGGTGCTCAACGTGGCGATGGGCGGGACGCTCCATCAGGACATGACGAGCATCGACGGGCTCCATCGACCGATCTCTGCGGTCCCGACCGAGGTGATGGGAACGCGGCATCCGGTGAACATCGCCGCCGGCAGTCGATTGTCACAGGCCTACGGCGGCATGACGAGGCACACGGTCAACTCGATTCACCATCAGGCGATCGACGCCGTCGCCCCCGGGTTCACCGCCGTGGCCTGGGCTCCGGACGGCACGATCGAGGCGATCGAACCAACCGACGCGGCGTGTCGGGTACTGGCCGTGCAATGGCACCCCGAGAAGATCGTCCACGAAGGCGATGGGTCGTTGTTCACCCACTTCATCACCGGGATGGTCGGCGGCTGATGCCGCGCCGTTAGCCTGCCCGGACGATGACGTCAGTCGCCGAACGAGCCGATGCAGCCAAGTCGCTGGTCACCCGGTTGCGCGAGCGATACTCCGTTTTCGACCTCCTGATGTCGGTGATCGAGAAAGGTGGCCGCGACGGCGTCGGGCACTTGTCCGCCGTCGTGTCGTACTTCGCCTTCTTCTCGATCTTTCCCCTACTTCTGGTGCTGGTGTCCGTCGTCGGGAAGGTGGCGAGTGATGCGTGGCGGACGAAGATCATCGACTCGGCTGTCGCCAACTTCCCGGTGATCGGCGATGAGATCATCAAGCAGGGCCCCGACAAGTTGAGCGGAAGCACTGTGACCGCGGTCCTCGCCGGGCTTGCCGCGTTGTGGTCGGGAACGCATGCCTTCGATGCCCTCGAGCACGCCATCCACAAGGTGTCCCACGCCGCATCGGAAGCTCCGCTCGGATTTCTCAAACGTCGCCTGCGAGCCCTTGCGCTGTTGGGGGTGCTGGGCACGGGCCTGATTGCGACCACCGCGCTGGGCGGAATCGTTGCCTCCGCCCACCTTCCGGGAATCGGACGCCCCCTCGGGTACCTGGTGGCGGCCATCGCCAACTCGATACTTCTCGGCGTGATGTATGCCGTGGCGGTTCCGGGGCGCGACACGTGGCGACGCCTCGCGCCGGGTGCGGTGATCGGCGGTATCGGGCTGACCGTGATCCACGCCGCTGGAGGTTGGTTCCTCAATCGTGTCGTCAACTCCCAGAAAGCGAGCGACACCTATGGGATCTTCGCGGTCATCCTTGGCTTGCTGACATGGATCAAGCTGATCGTCACCGTCGTGTTGTGGTCGGCCGAGCTGAACACGGTGCTCGCCGACCGGGCCACCGTCGCCACCGACGGCCAGGTCATCGACGGGTCATAACTGACGGTCCGTCATTCTGCCGGTGGACGACCGATCTCGACCTCGTCGAAGCTCGACGATTGCAGCTTGGCTACCGGGCCCGATGCCTCGATGCACTCGAACCAGGCGGACTCTATGTGTTGCGCGGTCCGCGTCGCGTTGGCAAAACCGTGGCGATGAAGCAGGCGATCTCAGCACTCATCGACAGCGGGGTCAACCCGCGAGCCATCGTTGCCGCAGCCGCCGACGGTTGGTCGGAACGCGATCTGCGAACCTTGACCACCAACACGACGATTCCCCGACTGCCCGAGGGCGAGCGTCGGTGGTGGTTCATCGATGAGGCAACGGCGATCAAAGGAGACTGGCCGGCCCAGCTCAAGTGGCTCCGCGACAACGACGCGGAGTTTCGATCGGCCACGGTGGTGCTGACCGGCTCCAACGCCCGCGGATTGTCCGAGGCGATCGGAGCACTGGCAGGGCGAAGCGGCGCTGCTCGCCGACCCGACCGAACGCTGATGCCAATGGGATTCGCGACGGTCGCCCGGTTACTGCGACCCGACCTGCCCGCGATCGAGCCGGTGGAGCTCACCCATCTACATGATTCGACGATCGGTGACATCTTCCACGACCTCGTGCCGTATCTCGGATTTTCTTGATGCGCTGTTCGACGTCATCTACCGCGACGCATTCAGCGGCGCGTCGATGGCCGAGGTCGACACCACTGCCTTGATCCACCGGGTCGCCGAAGGTTTGCTCTGGCAATGTCCCCAACGATCGCAGGACTCCCCGACACCGCGACGCGGGTCGATGAACAAGCTGTACTTCGTCGACCCAGTCAGCGCTTCGCTGGCCTCGCTGCGAAATAGCGCCTACCTGGCCCCCGACCCGACGATGCTTGTGGAACAGCAGCTCGGGATGGCCCTGCGTCGTCGCATCGAGGCCAACTCGCCCGGGCGTTGGGCCGAGGGTTTCGCCGGCATTCTGGCCACCCGCAACGTGCTCGACACATCTGGCCCGCAGCCTCGAGCCTGGGCGGTACCCGCCGCAATGCTCGCATTTCTGATTGACACCTAACTCCTGACACCATTTCACGACCAGATCCCTGGGGCCGACGCCGCGATGAGAAAATCGACGACCGGCGGATAGGCGTGTCGGGCATTGTTGCCAACATGGGAATTGCCGTCGAGGGGCTGACCAAGACGTTTCAGACGGGCCGGCGAGGGAACCGCCGAACCGTCGAAGCGGTCAGGGGCATCTCATTGGCCATCGAACGCGGTGAGCGGGTGGCCTATATCGGGCCGAACGGAGCGGGGAAGTCGACGTCGATCAAGATCCTCACGGGCATCCTCCATCCGACCGGCGGGCACGCGACCGTCCTCGGCATCGTCCCGTGGCAACAACGTCGAGTACTGGCTTCCCGTATCGGCGCGTTGTTCGGGCAGCGTTCAATGTTGTGGACCGAGCTGACGCCGCGCCAGAGCCTGCACATGCTCGCCGCGATCTACGACCTCGATCGTCCACGGGAACGCCGCCGGATCGGTGAACTGGCCGACCTCCTGGGCGCGACCGACCTGCTCGACACCCCGGTGCGCAACTTGTCGCTCGGGCAGCGGATGCGTTGCGAACTCGCCGCCTGCATGCTGCATGAGCCCGAGGTGTTGTTTCTCGACGAGCCAACGATCGGGTTGGATCTGTTGGCCAAGCAGCTCTTTCGCGAGCTGCTCGTCCACGTCAACACCGAGCACGGCACGACGATCTTTCTCACCTCGCACGACGTCGCCGACATCGAACACGTCGCCAAACGAGCGATCGTGATTAACCACGGCCAGGTGATCTACGACGACTCGGTCGCCACGATGCGCCGCACGCTGTTGTCGACAAAGGTCATCGAGATCGGCCTGATCGCCCCCATGGCCGCGCTCGACGCCCCCGGGGTGACCACCCACGCCCACAGCGACCGGGGGATGAAACTCGTCGTCGACACCACCGTGACCTCGATCCGCTCGGTCCTCGACGCGCTGCTCGACGGCCCAGCGCTCGGCGATATCACCGTCGTCGATCCGCCGTTGGAAGACGTCATCGCGTCGATCTACACGCGGCCACACCGATGAGCGCCCGCACCGCTCCGGTCACGGCATGGACATCGGCCCAGCGCGTCATCGCCCAGCCCGGCGGGTTGGTGATGACGGCGGTCATCGATGCGATGGTCGTTGCCGTCCTTGCCGGCGTGTGGCGAGCGGCCGCCGACGCCAACGGCGGGACAATCGCCGGCTACTCGACCGCCGCGGTGACCTGGTACATCGCCACGTCCGAGGCCGGGACGATCGCGATGAACTCCCATCTGATCGACGACATCGGCACCGACATCGCCTCGGGGGCGATCGCGGTCGAGCTCCTCCGGCCGGTATCGGTGCTCCGTCAGCGCGTGCTGATCGAGTTCGGCCGGGTGCTCCCCCGTCTGGCGGTCTGCATCGCGACGGGGGTCATCGTTGCCCGGCTTTCCGGGGGACCGCTTCCCGACGGCACGGCCGCGCTCGTGGCCATCCCGAGTCTGGTGCTCGCGGTGGCCTGCAACATCGTTGCCCAACATGCCTTCGCCGCCGGGTCGTTCTGGCTGCGAGAGAGCAAGGCGATGTGGTTCCTCTACCAGAAGCTCGTGTTCATGCTCGGCGGGATGTTGATCCCACTCGAAGTCTTCCCGTCGTGGTTGCGCGGCATTGCCGTAGCTACGCCGTTCCCGTCGATGGCCTACGCCCCGGCTCGGCTCGCCTCGGGCCACTTCGAACCTGGTCTGTTAGGCCTTCAAGTCTTCTGGTTGGCGGTCCTCGGAGGGGTTGCCGCGTTCGTCTTCGGACGGGGCGAGCGTCGGTTGCAGGTGGTCGGCGGGTGAGGGGTCTGCTGGTCACCCTGCAATCGGCGTGGGCCGAGTCGACGTCGAATCGGCGAGCGTTTCTTTTCCAGGGCGCGGTGATGATCGTCAACGATCTGGCGTGGATCGGGTTCTGGGTGGTGTTCTTCCACAAGGCGGGGACGGTGCGGGGCTGGAACACCGACCAGATCGTGTTGTTGCAGGCCGTGCTGACGACCGGCGGCGGCTTCACCCTCGGGGTGCTGTCCAACGCCCGACGGGTTGGCACGGTCGTCTCCACCGGCGGGCTCGACGCGCTCCTTGGCCTGCCCGCTCATCCGCTGGCGCAGCTGCTGGTCCGCAAGATCGAGCCGATCAACCTGGGCGATGTGGTCTTCGGCGTAGCCCTGTTCGCCGTCGCCGGACATCCGACGCCAACCCGGACACTGATTTTCCTTGGAACCTCGGTGGTCTCGATGATCCTGTTCACCAGCTTCCTGGTGTTGACCGGTTCGCTCGCCTTCTTCGGAGGTCGTTCTGATAGCGGTGAGCTGGGGTTTTCGGCGATCATGGTGCTCAGCAACTACCCGACGAACGTGTTCTCGGGGTTCGCCAAACTGATCGTCTACACCGTCATTCCGGCCGCGTTCGTCGCCACCGTGCCCGCCCAATTGATCAACGATTTCAACCCGGGCTTGGCCACCGCGATGGCCGCGATCACCCTCGTCTTCGCGGCCGCCACCGTGGTCGTCTTCAACACCGGCCTGCGCCGCTACACCTCCGGATCAGTGTGGACCCAAGCGTAGGCCGTTGAGCGCGATGACAACGACCAAAGACCGCCGACGGGAGTTCCGGTTGGCCACGAGCGACGACGACCTGCTGATCGACGCATCAGCGCTCAGCACCCACTTCGGCTTCCGCTCGATCGAGGGCGACGCACAGGGCCGGATGTTCATCTGTCTCGATGAAGCGCTCGACGCAGTCAATCAACCAGTCGAGTGACGGCGCGTCGCGAAGACCGTACTCAGCGGGGCGTGTCGATGCGGGCGACGTCGACGGAGACGGTGAGGGTTTGCTGCGATGGCGGGCCGAACACGACGCCGCGAATCGGAGCGACGTCGGCGTAGTCACGCCCCCAGGCCACGGTGATATGGCGCGTCGGTGGCGTCACGTCGTTTGTCGGGTCGGCATCGAGCCAGCCCCAGCCTGGAACGTAGGTAGCGACCCAGGCGTGCGAGGCGTCCGCGCCGATCAGTCGTGGCTGACCGGGCGGCGGCTGGGTTTCCAGGTAGCCGCTCACATAGCGGGCCGGCAACCCCATCGAGCGCAGGCATCCGATCGCCACATGGGCGAGATCCTGACAGACACCACGACGGTGGCGAAGTACTTCGGCGACGGGGGTCGTCACGTCGGAGAAACCGGGGTCGAACTCGAAGTCGCGATTGATTCGGGTCGTCAGGTCGGCCAACGCCTCGAACAACGGCCGGCCGGCCGGGAACGACGAGCCGGCGTAGGTCGCGAGCTCGCTACTCGGCCCGACCAGTACCGAGCCGACCGAGCACAGCAACGCATCCATCGCATCGTGCCCAACCTCGGCGCGCAGCAGGGACGGCACCGATTCCCACGCCGGACTGAAGGCCGGTATCACCGACGGCCACACTTCGACCTCGGAGTGCGACACCACACTCAACGCCTGATGGGACCGTTCGATCGACCAATAGATCGTGGTATTGCCGAACGCATCGAGATAGTCCCATTGATGATCGACCTTCGGATCGAACTCGATCGAGCTGGCGAGTACCCGCTGCGCAACCGTCGGCCGGGGGGTCAGATGACCGACGCCGTGGGCCAACGCAACCGGCACGCCGTAGGTGTAGTCGGTGCGATGAACGACGCGATACCGATTCGGCTCCACCGATCAGCCTTGCGGACGGAGCTGGAGGGGAGGCGGCTGGGCGAACCACATCGCCGCCAGATGAGTGGACAATTGTTCGATCCCAGTACCGATCGGGCCGAGAACATCACTGACCTCGCCCGGTTGGCGGCGCAAGCTGTCGAGATCGTCAAGGATCGCCAGTTGTTCCAGAAACCCCTCGCGCGCCGGCAGCCCGAAGATGTGTTCACGAATCCGCTGGACCTGGAACGCAAGCGACCGCGGATTCGTCTCGTCGTCGAGCAGCAGATCGCGCATCGACTCAAGTCGTAGGTCGCTGCGATGTCGGCGGCGATAGGCGACCAGGCTCTCGCACGCGGCGAGCACGTGGGCATACAACGCTTGGCGCACATCTACATCGGTATCGGCCTGCAGGGTCGCATCGAGGAGGCGAACTGTCAGCAAGGCTCGATCGATCCGCCGACCAAGATCGAGAAATCGCCAACTCGGGCCGCGCACGACGCTTTCCATGGCGAGACCCGAGAACGCGGCCAGCGAGACGACCGTGCGATCGAGCGATTCGGCGACGAGATATGTATCGCCCTTGTCGAGACCCGACGCCAGTTCCAGCCGCTCGACGGCGAGAGAGTTGACGACCCTCCACGACGCCGTCGAGAGGAACTCGCGCACCGCGCCGGCGCCGCCGAACACATGGGTGAGGCTGTCCCCCAACGCTCCGACCCTGGTACCCAGCGAGCCGGTCAACGCCGTACCGAGACGTTTCTCGACCGCCGGAAACGGTGCACGAGCGGGGCCGAGATTCATCGGGGCACCGGTCGAGACAACTTCGAGACCGAACAACACGGCAGTCAACCACTCGGTCTCACACAGCGGCGCGTCACGCTCCGCCCGCCCAATCACCAACCGGGCGAGCCGGGCGACAAACTCCGCTCGCTCACTGTTGCGGCCGAGCCAGAACAATGACTCCGCCGATCTGGTCGGGATGGACGAACGCAGGTCGATTTCCGGAAGGAGCGGAACGGCGGCACGACCCCGTCGAGATACACGGTCGGTGTCGATCACCCAGACGTCCTTGCCAGCGGCCGGGGCAGGGTCGATGACCGGCCGCCCGGGCGTCACCACTCGGCCGTAACCCCCGGGCAGCACCACGAATGACGCGCCCGAACGCACGGCATGAGCACGAATCGTCGCCATGCCGGGTACCAGGGTCGACTCGCCGCCGACGGCTCGAACGGTCGGAACTGTGGCGAACACCATGCGTCGCTGGGCGATGAATCGGTGGGGTATCTCCTCGATCCGCCGCCGCCACTCGTCTGCGCCGGCCGAGTCGAGATCGTCGGCGAAGGCCGATGGCACCGGCGCAACCGGATCGATGTCGTGGAGCACGAACCGATCAAAGTGGTCGAACACGGTTTGGCGATGATCCCGATCACCGCACCACAGCGTCTCGATCTGATCGAGGATCAGCGGCTCGCCGAGGAGCCGCTGACAGACCTCGCCGAGGAACGGCTGCAGCCACAACCGGTCGGCGACGCCAGAGCCGAGCGAGTTGGCGACCGACACCGTCTGCTCCCGAACCGCCTGCAACAGACCGGCGATCCCCGCCGACGATGGCGGCACCAATTCGAGCGGATCGGAGGCATGGTCGGCAACGCGCCGCAAGACCACGTCAACGGCTTCAAGTCCATCCAGTGCCCGCAGCCAAATGCGGCCGGCCCTCATCGTGAAATCGCCGCTACTCGCCAGGTGGTAGCCCAAGTTCGAGGCCAGGTATGAGGCTTCGACGAAGTCGGGATGATCGAGCGGCGGACCGAGCACGACCGTGCGGGGGCTGGTCACACCGGGCACCGCCGATTCGGCAAGGGCGGCGCGCATGTCGGCCAACCAGGCTTCGAGTGGACGTACCCGCAACCGGGTCTGGGCGTCGGGGATCATCGCCGCCAGCACCGACCGGTGCCACAGTGCCTGGCCGGCTCCCGCTGGCGCATCAGTGTGATCGCGGACCACGAGCATGCGGCCCGACGCGTCGCGCACGACATCGGCACCGTACGAAATCAGTCGGGCTCCGGCCGGCTTCACGCCGACGGCGGCTAATTGGTACGAACGAGCGGCAACGGCCGCGCCGGGCGGAATGATGCCGTCACTGAACAGCCGTCGCGGCCCATAGAGATCGGCGAGTACGAGTTCGAGCAACTCGGCACGTTGCACCAACCCTCGCTCGACCGCGGCCCAGCTCTCGACATCGACCACATACGGCAACGCATCAATCGTCAGACCGGTGGCGGCCTCTTCGTCGAATACGTAGCCGGCGCTCTCGGCTCGTAACCGGCGCTCGGCGGTGTGAGCCCGGCGAGCCACCTCGTTCGGGCCCAGACGGTCCCAAGCGTCGACGACCGCCTGCCAATGCGGGCGCACATGGCCGCGCTCGTCGACCAGTTCGTCGTACCGGCCCGCGTCGGGCCGGTACCCGCGTGGGACCGGCGTTGTCATCCCGCAGAGCTTGGCGCGTCGACAGCCCGGAAGTACGAATCTGTGATCTGTTTGTGGATCTCCCCGATCGCCACTTGGAGCCGATCGGCGGCGACATGGACCCCGGTGGCATCGAGGGCGGCCACGTCGATGCTCCCAAGCACCGCCAGCGCATCGGCGACGGCGGTTCGAACCCGCTCCGGACGAGGGAGTCGCGTCGCACTGTGCGCGGCGGAATCGAGGCAATACCGCAGCGACCGCGGGAAGGTCGCGTCGTCGAGGACGAACTTCACCGGGCCGACGTGGCCCCCGGCCGCGGACGTGCCGCGTTGGTACATCTGGAGCGCCGAAAGCGCCTGGAGCAGGCTCGCCCATTGCAGGTGCTCGTAGCGGGCCCGTTCGTCGGGCTGCTCCGCCATCAGGCTGGTTGCCCAGACGTCGAGCACGCGGGTGGCCATGTCGGCGCGTTCGATATGACGGCCGAGGCGGAGCATCGTGTATGCCGCGTCACGGCTCATCGTGGTCGCCAACACCCCGATCAGCCGTTGATGATCGGTGACGATACGGTCGAGGAAGCGGCTGCGGCTCCGCCGGGCCACGCCCTCGGCATCATGGGCCCCGACGTACAGGTGGAGCCCGTTCACGGTGACCCAAGCGGGCCCAGGCAACACTTCGCGACACGTTCGTAGGTTCTCGCGGGCCTGATCGACCGACGACCTGATGCTGCCGGGGTTGGCGCGATCGGCGACGAGGTAACCGACGATGTCGGTCTCGTTGATCGTCGGATAGGCAATGTCGTATCCCGCCCGGGTACCGGTGATCACGAGCAACGGCTCCCACGATGACATCACCGAGGTCGGCATGTCGATGATCAGGTTGGTGTGCTCGCGGACGATTCGAGCAGTGCCCTCGGCGCGCTCCAGATACCGCGCCGCCCAGTAGAGGTTCTCGGCCACCCGTGACAGCAACACGTCAGTCGACCTCGACGACCCAGGTGTCCTTCGACCCGCCGCCCTGTGATGAGTTGACGACCAGCGACCCGTCGACCAGGGCGACCCGGGTCAGACCGCCGGTCGTCACGTACGTGTCGGCCCCCGTGAGGATGAACGGCCGCAGATCGAGATGCCGGGGCTGCAACGTGCCGTCGCACAGGGTCGGGGCGGTCGACAGGTTGAGGATCGGCTGGGCCACCCAATTCCGCGGATCCTTCTTGACCGCCCGGATGGCCGTTGCCAGCTGCGTCTGCGTCGCTCGATCACCGATCGTCAGGCCGTAGCCGCCGCTCTCGTTGGCCGGTTTGAGCACCAGTTCGGCGGCGTGTTCGACGACGTAGGCGAGTTCGTCGGGATAGAAGCAACGGAAGGTCGGCACGTTGGGCAGTAACGGCTCCTCATTGAGGTAGTAGCGGATCGCATCGGGGACCCAGGCATAGACGACCTTGTCGTCGGCAACCCCCGCGCCCGGAGCATTGGCGATCGCCACGGTCCCTCGCCGCCAGGCCCGCATCAGCCCGCGAACACCGAGAGTGGAATCGGCGCGGAACGCCTCGGGATCGATGAACAGATCGTCGATCCGCCGGTAGATGACGTCGACGCGCATCGGACCATCGATCGTGCGCATCCACACGACATCGTCGGCGTCGACGAACAGGTCGGCCCCCTCAACGAGGGTGATCCCCATCCGCCGCGCAAGGTAGCTGTGCTCGAAGTAGGCCGAGTTGTAGATACCTGGCGTGAGCACGACGATGTTGGGTTGTCCGGTGGTCGGCGACGCCCCCGTCGGTTCGGGGGCGAGCGATGCGAGCAATCGCCGCAGCCGATCTGGATAGTCGTCGACGGGCAGGATGCTCTGGCGGTGGAACAGGTCGGCGAATGCCCGCTTGGACACGTTGCGGTTCTGCAGCATGTAGCTGACGCCCGATGGCACCCGCAGGTTGTCTTCCAGCACGTATGTGGTGCCGTCGGCGTCACGCACCAGATCGCTGCCACAAATGTGGGCCCACACCCCGAACCTGGGCGAAACTCCCACGCATTCGGCACGGAAGTTCACCGATCCGGCCAAGATCTCGGCCGGCAGAATGCCATCGTGCACGATCGATTGGTCGTGGTAGATGTCGTCGATCAAGTGATTGATCGCCTTCAAGCGCTGGCACAACCCCGCCTCGATCCGCCGCCATTCGGCGGCCTCGATGATCCGCGGAACGATGTCCATCGGCCAGGCCCGGTCGATGCCGCGACCGTCGGAGTAGACGGTGAACGTGATCCCCTGCGCCAAGATGTCGAGGTCGGCGAGGTCTTGGCGGGCCTGCAATTCTCCAAGGCCCAGGCGGCCGATGTGCTCCATCAAGGCGACCGCGGCAGGACGCGGTTGGCCGCCCTCGTCAAGTAGTTCATCCCAGAGTGGGGGTTGGATCCGAAGTTCCGTCACGACCGAATTCTGCCTCCTAGCGGAACGGCAGTGTGACGGACATCGGTGTCCGCGGTATTCGGCGAGTGTTTCCGGCTTGTGAATCTCCTCGGTGTAGCGTCAGATCGCTGACTGGCAATCAGGCGGGAACCGGGAAGGTGATGTCGTCGCCGTCGATCATTGCGATCGAGACCGACACCGGCCCGGACGCGTCGGCGACGTGCCGGACCGGCAGACTCGCTCCGCCCGACCGCTTGTGGTTCCATCGGGTCGATCGATCCAACCATGGTTGATCGGACTCCCGACGCGTGCCGCGACCGCCGGCGAGTCGTCGACACGAACCGCCCACGACGCCAGGCCGCCACCCGATTCGATGAATGGACCCAGTCGGACGCATCAGGATTCGACGGATCGAAGACGGTGATCAACTCGAGATACTGCGCTCCGCCGACCCGGATGCACAGGTTCCCGACCCGGATGCACAGGTTCTCGGTGCCGGTTGGATGGCGACCCCCAACGCAGTGCTTCAGTCCATACGTGTCACGCCACCAGTCGGCGGCCGCCCGGAGATCGGCAACACCCACCAACACATGGTCGATCTCGACGGTCACACTTCACCGGCCGGAGCGAGTACTTCGAGTTCCATACCGTCAGGATCACGGAAGAACAGCGACCAGCCGATGCCCAGTCGTTGGATCTCGCCGACGTCGACGCCGGCGGCGACCAGACGATCCTTGACGGTTTCGAGCGTCGCAAGAGAGTCGACGGCGAGTCCGAAGTGATCGATTGCGCCGCGGCCACCGAGCTTGCGCTGCTCGCCGATGATCGTGTCGGCATCGACGGCGAACACGTTCAGCGCCGCGCCACCGCCCAGGTCGATGATCACCAGATGCGGATGCCCCTCGCGGGGCAACACCTCGCGGATGACCGCAGCACCGAACACGTCGGCGTAGAACGCCACCAGTCTCGGCATGTCGGTCGTCAACGTCGCCACATGGTTGAACCCAGTCGTGATCGGCATCTTCCCAGGCTACGACAAGCAACATCTCTCGTGATCCACCCCGTCTACGACGAGACACCATCCAAATGACCGCCGGATCTCCAGCC
This sequence comes from uncultured Actinomycetes bacterium, assembly GCA_963847945.1. Classification (GTDB taxonomy): domain Bacteria; phylum Actinomycetota; class Acidimicrobiia; order Acidimicrobiales; family Ilumatobacteraceae; genus JANMJD01. Next base: position 1,307,592 of record CAWKBX010000009.1, on the reverse strand, counting down.
GCTTACGCGAGCGAGACCGCGATCGGCAGGTGTTTGATGCCGCTCATGAAATTCGAGCGCAGTCGGGGGGCGGGCCCGGCGATCTGCGCGTCGGAGAGTCGCGGCAGCAACTCTTCGAACATCACCTTGAGTTCCATCCGGGCGAGTTGGGCGCCGAGGCACAGGTGCGGGCTCATCCGCCCGAAGGCGACGTGATCGTTGGGCGTACGGTGGATGTCGAACCGCTCGGGGTTGGCAAACTGGCGCTCGTCGTAGTCAGCCGAGACGAACCAGATCACCACCTTGTCGCCCCGCTTGATCTCGCGGCCGTGCATGGTGACGTCGCGGGTCGCGGTGCGACGGAAGTGCATCGTCACGGTGCCCCAGCGGAGCATCTCCTCGATCGCCGAGTCCATCAGCGCCGGGTCGCTGCCGATCGAATCGCGCAGCTCGGCCAGCTGTTCGGGGTGTTCGATCAGCGCCTTGATCCCCTCGGTCATCGTGTAGCGGGTGGTGTCGTTGCCCGCTCCTACGAGTAGGACGAAGAAGTTCTTGAACTCCTGCTCGGTCAGCCGTTCGCCGTCGATCGTCGGGCGCAGCAAGTCGGTGATGATGTCGTCGGTCGGGTTCGACTGGCGCAGGGAGGCCTGCCGTTGGCCGTAGCGGTACAGCTCGACGCCGGCCGGGGAACGGAACGGCATCATCTCGAACTCGCTGGTGTCGACCATGTCGATGGGGAACTCGGTCATGTCGGGGTCAAAGTTGCCGAGCAGCGCGTCGCCTCGCTCCACCAGCCACGGACCGTCGTCATCGGGTACGCCGAGCAGGCGGCCGAGCATCCGCATCGGCAACTGCTTGGCGATCTCCTCAACGAAGTCCAACCGCTGAACCCCGGGAGCCAACGCCTCGTCGAGCACCTGTCGGGCCAACAGCCGGATGGCGTTCTCGTATGCATAGACCTCGCGCCGACTGAACGGCTTGGAAACCAGCCGGCGGTAGCGGGTGTGCGATGGCGGATCGTGTTCGATCATCGAACGCCGGGCCTCGAACGCCTCGGGGGCCATCTCTTCCAGCGTGATGCCCTGCGCGGATGAGAACGTCTCGACATCGCGGCTGACCGTGAGTAGATCGTCGTAGCGGGTGACCGCCCAGAAGCCCGAACCGCCGTCGCGCTCGTCCCACCAACTGACCGGGTCGTTGTCGCGCAGTTCACGGAATGTTTCGTGGGGAACGCCTCTGACGAACACATCGTGATCAGTGATGTCCTGCATCTCCCAACGGTAGCAAATCATTTGGACCCAAACGATCGAGGCGTTTGCTACGGTTCCCCGGTTATGGCACATCGTCGTGTACGCATCATCTGGAGCGATCTCAACGGCATCTCGCACGGTCGCTACGTGCCTGAACGCCGCTTCGGCGGGCACACCCATCACGCCGTGACGACCCTGACGATGGGCATCGACGGCGAGATCATTCCGGTCGACGGGTACGGCCCCGACGTGGGCTTTGCCGACCTCACCGTCGAGACCGATGTGATGTCACGCCGCTCGGGGTGGGAGCCCGACACCGATGTGGCCGTCGCCGACCTGTCGTTCGAGAACCGCCCGCTCGCCCTGTGCCCCCGCTCAGCGTTGGCCGGCGCCGTGGCCAAATGGCGGGCGCTTGGCTACGAGCCGCAGTTGGGCTTCGAGATGGAGTTCTACGTGATGCAGCCCGACGCCGACGCGCCCGGCGAATGGGTCACCCTGCAGAACCCGATGCATCGCGTCTACGGCACCGGCCAGGGCGGTGACCCGACCGGCATTTTGCTCGCCCTGTTCGAAGCCGCCGAGACCGCCAACCTCGATGTCGAGGGGGTCACGGGCGAGTTCTCCCCCGGGCAAATGGAGCTGAACATGCACTACTGCCCAGCGTTGGAGTCGGCCGACCGAGCCTTCGTGTTCAAGGAGATGTCGTTCGAGATCGCGGCGGAACGCGGCTACCTACTCACCTACATCGGGCGGCCATCGCCGACGCTGGTGGGCAGCGGCTTGCACGTCAACTTCTCGCTGTCGCGCCTCGCCGACGGTTCAAACGCATTCGACGACCCGTCGGCTGAGCACGGCTTCTCGTCGTTGATGGGGTCGTGCATCGGCGGATTGATCAAGCACCACGAGGCCGCGGCCGCCTTCCTCGCCCCGAACACCAACTCCTACAAGCGACTGCAGCCCGGTCTGATCGCCGGCTACTGGGCCAACTGGGGGCTCGACAACCGCATCTCGACGTACCGGGTGCCGTGTGAGAGGGGTGTCGCCACCCGCATCGAGAACCGCATGCCGTGCGGCTCGGCCAACCCGTACTTGGCGGCCGCGGTGACACTGAATGCCGCCCGGTTGGGCTTCGAAGCCGGGCTGACCTGCGGCGATCCGCAGGTTGGCGACGGCGATGCCGCGCCGAACACCGACCGTCACACGCCTCACACCCTCGATGCGGCGCTGGACGCCCTGGAGGGTGACACTACGTTGGCGGCGACGATGGGACCCGACCTGGTGCGGGCGTACCTGGCGCTCAAGCGCTACGACGTTGCTCGGCGCGATGCCTCGGGCGACGAGTGGGACACCACGACGATCACCGACTGGGAACTGCGCGAGTACCTGCCGTTCTTCTGACCAGCTCACTGGCTGGATTGTCCTTTGGTCGTAGTACCTCGTACGACCCAAACCCGGGGTCCCGACCCTGCGTGTCCTTCCCAACAAACGTTCGGGAGGACAGAAGAATGAAGAAGCAAGCAATGTGGACCGGGGTCATCGTGGCCAGCGTGGGATTCGGTATTCCGGCATTCGCCGTGCTCCAACCGGTCTTCACCCAGGCGCCGGCCGACAGCACGATCGTGTCGACCATCGTCGACCCGGCAACCACTCAGCCGATTGACACCACCGTCGCGGCGGCCGTACCCGCCACGGCTCCGGCGGCTACTCCACCGGCGACCACTACGCCTGCGACCACCGCGCCCGGCCAAGACGTTTCGACAACCGCCCCGGGTAGCACCGCTCCGGGCAACACGAACCCCGACACCTCAGTCGGCGGTTCGATCCCCGACACCTCGGTCACTGGTTCGATCCCCGACAGCGACGACGAGAGCAGCGACGACGACGAGAGCAGCGACGACGACGAGAGCACGAGCGGCGACGACGAGAGCAGCGACGACGACGAGAGCAGCGACGACGACGAGAGCGACGATGGATCCCCGAGCAACAGCACGCCTCGCAATACCTCGCCCAGCAACACGACACCCGAGAACAACCGCAACGATGACGACGATCACCGCGACAACGGCAACGGTGGCGACGACCGCTCCGGTGGCGGAGGCGACGACGATCACGGCGGCAACGACGACTGACGCCTCGACAACCCAGTGCCCCGGTGACTTCCTCCGTCGAGTCGCCGGGGCACTACCGCGTCTCAGTCGAGGCTCCGCCGTCGCGATGTGCCATCCCGTTCAGAGCGAGCGGCGCTCCTTGAGGCCGGAGACCTGCCGACGCTGAGAGATCCGCCAACCGTCGGCGGTACGAATCAGCTCGTCGCGATAGTCGCCGACTTGCACCGTGACCGCGTCACCGGGTTCACCCGAGACCATGTGGGCAATGAAGTAGGTCAGGGCGGTGGCCCGGCCGCCGTCGATGACCACGTCAACGACCGTGAGCAGATGTTGATGCCACGATGTCGATCGAGAGTGATCGCGGAGAAACTGGGCGATCGCCGGTCCCCCGATCAGCTCGGGATATTTCGAGTACTGCGCCGCAGCGTCCGTCGTGAACACGTCGCTGACGACCTCGAAGTCGAACTCGTCGATGCCACGGGCGTAACGCTGCAACACGTCGTTGATCGCTTGACGATCGACCAGATGCTGCAGAGTGCGCAAGGTCCATGGGAATCCTCCGACTACAGGGTGTCGACGAGGCGACGGGTGGCGGTGAGCACGGCACGGGCCCGATCGACCGCCGCGGGGTATCGCTCGATCAGGGCTCGCGACCGCAGTTCGACCGAGATCGGCACGTCGGGAATCGCGGCCAACACCCCGGCGAGCGGTAGTGAGCCCTCGCCAGGAAGCAGCCGTCCGTGCAGTGCCTCGTCGCGGAGAACCTTCGGGGACGCATCAACCAGCGGTGGCGCATCAGCAAGCTGCAGGTACGGAAAGAGATCGAGGTCAGCGGCAAGATCGGCGAGGCTCGACCCCGATCGATCGAGATGCAGGGTATCGACCAACACCCCCAGGTTCGGGGCGCCGATGACCCGCACCGCGTCGACGGCTGCCGTCAACGAGCCGATCGAGAAAATCGGCAGGAACTCCAACACCAAGGTGACCCCCGGCGCCGAGGTGGCTGCGAATTCGCAGAGCCGCGCCAGTTCGACGATGACGTCCGACGCCGGGGCCGGCCCGCTGGCGACCAGTACGAATCGGGCGTCGAGCGTGGCGGCGATCTCGATCACCGCTTCACCGTGATGGTCGCCGCGACCGAAGATGATCGGCTCGACGTCGAGAGCGATCACTCCGGTATCGGCCAACCGTTGCGCCACGTCGCGGGTCGTCTGGATCGCCCACGACGAAGGGTCGTGCCAGACACCCACGGCGGGCCAACCGGCAGCCGCGGCAACGTCGACCGCGGCGGCCGGGTCGACGTCGAGAATGGTCCCCGCCGCCAGCGAGATCAGTCGGTGCGTCACGCGGTGCGGCTACGGCTCGCGGATCAGGCGGGCGATGTTCTCGTGGTAATGGCCGATCTTGCACTCGCGTTCCGACAGGATGTTGTGGGTATACGCGCTCGACCGCTTGGTGCGGGCCAGTTGCTCGTAGATGTCGATGTCCTCACCAACCACCTTCTTCAGGTGCTCCCAGTGGCCCATCATTTTGGTCCAGTAAGCGGCGTACTCCGGGTCCGACTGATCGCCGGGGTAGACGATCTCCCAACAGAGGAACTTGGTGCGATCGACACCGATCGGGATCGGGTTGAACACCTGGATGTGCTCGGGGTTGCAGTTGAAGACCGTGTTCGGGAACACCACGTAGTGGCAGATGGCGTTCTGGTGATGGTCCCAGTTCTCTTCCAACTGGTCACGCCGGTCATAGCGGGGCACGAAGCACATGTAGTTGTTGCCGACGATGTGGAACGACGTGTCTCGCGCCGACTTCGTCCACTGCGGGCTGACATGGTGGAGCGCGGCGGTGTGGTAGATCTCGTTGAAACCGTCGACGATTGCCTTGTAGCTGACCGGCACATCCCACTCCATCACGTCGAGCAGGACCATGTCTTCCATGCGGAATTGCCCCAGGTCAGCCTGGATTTCCTCCCCGATCCACTCCAGCAGCGGAGGAGCCTTCTCGGGGCCGAGCAGGTTGACCCACACCCAGCCGCCCCACTCGTCGGCGGCGACCGCGGGAGCGCGCTGCCCCTCAAGATGTTCGGGAGCGAAGTCTTCGCGCTCGGGGACGCCGACGAGCTTGCCGGTCGTGTCGTAGACCCAGCCGTGATAGGGACAGCTGAATCGCCGAGCCCCGCAGCCCTGCCACTCCGTGACGAACGACGGCCCACGATGGCGACAAACGTTGTGGAACGCGGCCAGCGAGCCGTCGGGCTGGCGGGTGATCACAACCGTCTCGCCATGACTCTCGAAGCTGATCCAGTCGCCGGTGTCCTTGACCTGCTCGGTGCGCGCGGCCAGCAGCCAGCTGCGGCCGAGCACCTTGTCGCGCTCGAGTTCGAACTGCATCGGGTCGGTGTACGGCAGCCGGCTGATCACGCTCGGCCCATAGTCGGGAAGTTGCTGAGCACTCGGCCCCAGACGAACTTGTACATCGCCACGACTCGGGACATAGACCATCTGCAAACCCCTCGCTTCGGGTGACCAACAGGCCTTATACATAACACCTGTGATATCTTCCCGTCAATGCCGCGGGTCGTCGATATCGAACAACGCCGGGCGGAGCTGACCGACGCGACGGCCCGGTTGATCGCCAAGTCGGGCATTGGCGCCGCAACCATGCGTGATGTCGCCGCCGAAGCCGGATGGACCACCGGGGCATTGACCCACTACTTCGCCGACAAGCGAGAACTGTTGCTCCACACCTTCCGTGCCTCTTTGGAGTATCGCCGCGCCCGCCGGTCAACGTTCGCAGACGACCCGCACGCCGCGCTTCGCGACAGCCTGGAGGGAGCGCTCCCACTCGACGAGGACCGCCGCCGCCACTGGATGGTGACGATCGCCTTCTGCGCCCAAGCTGCCGGCGACCCCTCACTGGCCACTGCCCAACGGGATGCGTATCGCGAGTTCCGAGCCAGGGTCGCTTCGCTGGTGATCGCGTGTGGCCTAGCCACCCCCTACGCCGACGCCGACGCCGACGCCGACGCCATGAGCATCGCCGAGCGGATGATCACCGCCGCCGACGGCATCGCCATCCAAGCCTTGTTCGACCCCGAAACCTGGCCCGCCGACCGGCAACTCGTCGCCCTCCACGCAACGTTGGCCGACAGAACCTCCTGGCGATCTGGGCGCGACATCCGTCACCGGTGACCAGATTCGCGCCCAGATGACACCTGGCAACGACCCTCGGCCATCCGGGGCAGACTCGGCAACCGCAACGTCGGGTTCGACAAGTACCCGTTCATCCTGCTCAACCTGATCCTGTCCTGCCTCGCGGCGATGCAGGGAGCGATCCTGCTGATCGCCTCGAAGCGTGAGGATCAGATCTCGAGCGAACTTGCCCGTTACGACTACGAGACCAACCTCGAAGCCGACCGCATCGTCAAGGAATCCGCGCCCCGACCACCGAAATTCACGCCCATACCGTGGGAGCGGCGCGACCCGATCGACCATCCTCCGGCTCCGAAGCGACCCATAGCCGGATCTTGTTCGATTTTTGCAACCTTTGGGCGACTGAAGTGTGTGTCGATTCATGGATGCCAAACTTGCCATCGGTATTCCCGCTATGGCCATGGAAACAGAACCCCCTGTACGTCGTCGACCTGATCGACTTCGAGGACCTCTATCGCCGCGAGTACCCGGGCCTCGTCGCGGTCGCTGCTGCGCTGTCGGGCGCGTCGCGCGACGCTGAGGATCTGGTGCAGGACACCATGGTCAAGGCCCTGATCAACTGGAAACGGGTGCAGCGCCTCGACCGGCCGGGCGGGTGGTGTCATCGCGTACTGCTCAACATCTGTCACAACTGGCGACGACGGCGAGGGACCGAAGCCCGGTGCCGCAGCCATGAAGCCATGGGTCAGCCGCGAACCGAGGGGCCATGTGAATCCCTTGTGCTCCACCTCGACAGATCGACCTTTGACCATCGTCGACATGCAATCAGCTGAGTCCGGTTGGACTACGAACCGAGCCGGGCCCCGATTGCTGCGGCCGCAGCTTGGAGGGCGGCGAGTTCGGCGGGGTCGAGGGCCACGGTGCTGATCTCACCGACGCCGGTGGGGGTGAGTCGGGCGGGGACGCCGAGGAAGACACCTTCGATGCCATATTCGCCGTGCAGGCGGACTGAGACCGGGACCGGACCGGCTTGGGCGCCGCGCATCGCGTCGAGTAACTCGATCACGGCATGGGCGGGGGCGATGAATGCCGAGCCGGTGCGCCGCAACGACACGACGGCGGCGCCGCCGTCGATGGCTTCGCGGACGCAGCGGGCGATCACCTCGGGTCGCAGCACGTCGCGGGCCGGGCGGCCTTTGATGCGCGGCTGACGAGACGACGGGGACCATCTCCTCGCCGTGCGAGCCGATCGCGATCGCCTCGACGTCGCGGGGCTGTACTCCGGACGCGGCGGCGAGGGCGTTGCGAAAGCGGCTGGAGTCGAGGGTGCCCGCCATGCCCATCACCCGGTCGTCGGGCAGGCCCGAGGCCTGCCACAGCTCGTGTGTCATCTCGTCAACCGGGTTGGTCACCACGATCACCACGGCGCCCGGGGCATGAGACGCGATCGCTGAGCCGATGTCGCGTACGACGCGGCCGTTGACTGCGGCCAAGTCGGCTCGACTCATGCCAGGAGTGCGCGGCCGACCGGCGGTGACGACGATCACGTCGGCCCCGGCGACGTCCGTGACCAGGTTCGATCCGCGAGCGCGAGTCGGCGAGCCGGTGATCCCCGAAGCATGTTCGATATCCAACGCGACCGCCGCGGCGAGGCCAGGGACGACGTCGATCAACACCAACTCGTCGGCCATGTTGGCGATAGCGGTCTGGTGGGCGGTCGTCGCCCCGACCGCTCCGGCACCGACGAAAGCGATCCTGGAAAACCGCACGGCGGCCTGCCCGCGGCGCGGCTCGGGGGCGACCCACCGCGGCGAGCGCCGATACAGCCCGCGCTGCACGGCGCGGCTGTGATCGACCCCGGCGACCCCCGACGGGGGTGGGTTGCCGAGGCGTAACTCGATGGAGAACTGCTGAGCGACCTCGCGCGCCGACGGGCTGACGACGGTGCCGGTGCCGACATAGAGGAACCGCTCGCCGCGGCGCGCCGCCTGGCGAACGTCGTACTCCCCAAGGACCCCCGCGCCCACGGCCATCAGCTCGCGGACCGTCCCTCGACCGCGTTGATCACCGCGATGGCCGCCTCGATCGCCGAGGCGACCTCGGCCTCGGTGCCGGCGACGAACAGGCGGCCGTAACGGCCGACTGCGTTGACCTGCACGATCTTGATCGTCGCCACCTTCTCGGCCTCGTTGGCAGCCAGCGAAATGTACGCGGCAGGCGAGCACTCGATGATTCCGAGGGTTTCGCCGGGCACGATCAGCGAGCCGCTGCGCCACTTGTTCAACAACTGCGCCTGGTACGGCTCAACCGAGGTGATGATCTGACTCGACTCGATCTTCGGCTTCAGCCGATCCTCCAGCGCCATGCCGAGGTGACTCGAGATGGCCTGGCGAGCGGCGGTGATCTCGGAGTTGTGCGGCGACCGCAGGATGAAGAACCCGAACTCACGCTCGACGACCTGCGATGTTGCCTCGATCGTCGCGGCCTTCAACGCCACGTCGACCAGCCGGAACACTTCGTTGCCGGGGCCGAGTTCGCCGATCAGAATCGTGTCACCCGCGAGCGGGATCGACCCCTGCACGGTCGCCCCGTTGTAGGCGGCGAACTGCGGTTGCAGACGATCGATCTGCATCAGCGCCCGCAGCTCAACCTGTGGCGAAGTGAGATTCATAGTCGGTTACCGGGCTTCCATGTAGTCGCGCAGTGAGCGCCAGGGACGGGATTCGTAGGCGACGCGTTTGATGTTGATCAGGTGCAAAGCAGTCACGTTGTCGGAGACGATCGAACCCGACCACGTGCCCGTGCCAAGCATGAAGCTCGGCTCGATGTCGGTGGAAAACCCCATCCCGCCATGCAGGCACGGGGTGTTCACAATGATCCGTCCCGCCGGAAGGCTCGACAGTCGCACGACCACGTCGGGATCGTGGGAGTGGATGCCCATCGTGTGACCCTCCCCACCGAACCGCAGGATGCCGTTGCACACCTCGGCTCCGTGATCGAGATCTCGCACGACGTAATAGGCGAGGACCGGGTTGAGCTTCTCGGCCGACAGCGGGGCGCCGCGGCCGATTTGCGACGGCTCCAAGTTGGCGATCAACACCTTGGTCTTCGGAGGCACCGAGAACCCAGCCAGCTCAGCCAACCGCGACGCTGATTGGCCGACGTTGGCGACGACCAGCCCGAGCTCCGGACCGAAGATGACCGTCGCCAGTCGATCTGCCTCGGCCGACGTACAGAAGTAGGCTCCCGCGGTACGTAGCTCATGACGCAGGGATTCGGCGATCGACTGGTGAGCGACGATCGCCTGTTCGGCGACACAGGCGGTGCCGTAGTCGAACGACTTCGAGGCGACGATCATCGCCGCGACTTCGGCCAGATCGTTGCGCGTCGACGGGTCGACGTAGACCGGCACATTGCCCGGGCCGACGGCCAGCGTCGGTTTCCCCGATGAGTAGGCGGCGCGGACCATCGCTCCGCCCCCGGTCGCCATAACCACTGATGTGCGGTGATGGCGCATCAACTCGGCAGTGCCCTCAAGCGTCGGACGACTGAGGCACTGCACCAAGCCGGCGGGAGCGCCAGCCTGTTCGGCCGCCTCGGCTAACACTCGCGCCGTCTCGTTCGAACAGGCCGTGCCGCGAGGGTGCGGGGCGTGGACGACCGCGTTGCCAGCCTTCACCGCCGACAGGGTTTTGTAGATCACCGTCGAGGTCGGGTTGGTCACCGGGATGATCGCGGCGACGACGCCCATCGGCTCGCCGATCGCCATGATCTTGGTGGTCTCGTCCTTCCACAACACCCCGAGCGTGCGCACATTGCGCAGCCAGTCGGCGACGCCCAAGGCGTTGAACAGGTTCTTCAGTTCCTTGTCGTCGGTGTTGCCGTAGCCGGTTTCGGTGGCCGCCAATTCGCCGAGGCGACGGCACTCGGGCACGATCGCCCGGGTCATCGCCTCGACGATCGCGTCGACCTGCTCGGGCGCAAAACGCTTGAACCGGGTAGCCGCGTCATGGGCGCGCTCGGCCATTCGGCGGGCTTCGGCAATCGAGTCGAGATCAGGGAATCCCACGGTCATCGGACCACCTCGTTGGGGCTCAGGCACATGCGCGGCGGACCTCGTCGGGCGACATCCCAGCCAGGCCGAGCGCGCCGAAACTCCGACCGAGCGAGGCGTAGTCGACCCCAGTGAGAAGGCTGGCCGTGGCGATCATCGCATCGATCGACGGGGTGGCGATACCGGCCGCGGCCCCAGCCGAGGCGAGGGGGACGAGCGAGCAGGCCACGTCGTCGCCGAGCAGTCGGCGCAGCGACAATCCGGGTAGGGCGAGGTCGTCAAAGGCGGGGATCGAGTGCCACACATCGTGCAATTGCGGACCGGCTTCTACCCCGTGAGCTGAGGCGATGACGGCGGCCACCGCCGGAAGATCGCGCACCCCATAGGCGAACGCAACTCGACGGCGCTCACCGTCGAGGGCCTCGCAGACAGCCGCCACGGTTGGCGTCAACAGGGTTGATCGGCGGGCAGATCCCCCCTCGGCAGCGCCGGAATTGAGCACCACCGGGGCGACGTTGAGCACCCCCAACACGTCGGCGAACGACGAATCGAGCACCGAACCGGCGGCTCGGATCATCGGCCAGACATCGGCGAGCCGGGCCGCGCCCGCGGTCGCGGCAATACCGGCGAGGCGAGCGTGAATGTCGAGTCGACCCGGGCTCGGGACCGAGGCGAGATAGGGGGGCGAGGCAAGTTCGGCCAGCGTCGGCATCGCCTCGACCCCGCAGCGTCGAAGCTCGCGACGGAACTCCACCGCGCCGAAACACCGGCCGGGCACGAGAACCACGGTCTGATCGGTCCGCAGGTGGGGGGCGAGCAGCCCGGCCACTGCGCCGTGGTGCAGCGAGGGGGTCGCCACCAAGACCACCTCGACCCCGGCGATCACCTCATCGACTCCGGCGGCGACCGTCACCGGGGGCCCCCCATTCGATGTCCCGGTGTTGGACGGTCCGAAGCGGTACGTGCCGACGAGATGGGCGCCGCGGACGGTGACCGAGGCGGGGACCTCGGCGGCGACCGGCGACCAGATACGCACGTCGAGTCCCTCGGCAAGCGCCTCGCAGGCCATCGCCAGGCCAACCGGACCGGCTCCGAGCACCGCCACCGACGCCAATGCGGGACGGGGCGCGAGCGCGTCGACGGGACCGGGGGCGAACCCAGCAAGGACGGAACGGAACTCGGCGTCAGACACGAGCGAACCTCACGCGATGCTGGTCGGCAGCGCGGATCAGCGGCCGCCGAGCTCGGGGATCACGTCGAACAACTCGTCGGACGGACGCGGGATCACGTGGACGGCAACGACCTCGCCGACCTTGTTGGCAGCGATCGCACCGGCGTCGGTCGCCGCCTTGACCGCACCGACATCGCCACGTACCAGCACGGCGATCAGCCCGCCGCCGGTGACGAAACGCGACACCAACTTGACGTTGGATGCCTTGACCATCGCGTCGGCGGCCTCGATGGCGGCGACGATGCCGCGGGTCTCGATCATCCCGACGGCGACCTGGGGGATTTCGCTCATGACTTGCTCCTCGTTGTACGGGTTCGCCCGGTGGGGGCTTGCGACGCTGGTGGGGTGGTACTGGACGGACCGGGGGCCATCTGGACGTGGTCGACGACGGCGACGATGGTCAGATCGGTGGGCTTACTGCGAGTCGCCTCGGGCTGCCGCGCGGCCGAACCGCGCAGCAAGAGCACCAGGTCGCCGACCCCGGCACCCTGGGCGTCGGTGGCTACTTCGACGTCGCCGATCGGCGCGCCGAACCCGTCGACGCGTTGGACGACCAGCAGTTTCATGCCGCTCAGGCCACCGTCTTTCATGGTGGCGTTGACGGTGCCGACAACCGTGGCGAGTTCCATCAGGCCTCGATCTGGACAGGGAAGAACAACATCAGAATGCCTGCTGGTACCAGGCGCGTTCGCCTGGGCTGACGGTCTCGTCGTCGCGGTCGGGTAGAGCCATCCACGCATCATGCTCGTATTGGGCGATCGCCACAACGGCATCGACCAACAGCGGATGGAATGTCTCACCCGTCAGCGGAGACGCGTTGAGTAAATCGATCGCCTCGGGAATTGTCAACGGCAGAGGCTGTCCGAGCTGGTCCTCGTACTCGTTGGCGGCCGAGAAGTTCACCGGCTCGATCTGCTGCTCGATGCCCCGTAATCCCGCCGCGAGTTGGGCGGCGATGACCAGGTAGGGGTTGCAGTCGGACGCGCCGTCACGCTGCTCGATACGCACCGCGGGGTCGGGCCCGGTGATCACCCGCAGGCCAACGGTGCGATTGTCGTAGCCCCAGGCGTCGGTGGTTGGGCAGAACGAATACGGCACCCGGCGGCGCATCGCATTGGGGGTCGGCGAGCCGAACAGGGCATTGGAGCGCATGTTCTGCTGCAAGCCGCCGAGATACCAACGGCCGATCTCCGACAGCTTGCCGTCGGCAGCCATCGGAAAGCCGCTCTTGGCACCGTTATTGAGACCGACGAGCGATTGGTGGATGTGCATGCCGCACCCCGACTCGCCGGCGAACGGCTTGGCCACGAAGCTCGCCAACCAACCGTGCTGGGCGGCGATGTCTTTCACGCAGTGGCGGAACAGCGCGGCGTTGTCGGCGGTCCGCAGCGCCTCGTCGTACTGCACATTGATCTCGAACTGACCCGGTCCGTACTCAGTGTTCGAGGCCTCGATAACCATGCCCATCTCGGTGAGCCCGTTGCGGATGGTTGCGATCACCTCGTCGTCGATGTTCGACCGCAGCGGGCTGTAGCACTGGATGTCGGCGTCACGCGGCAACCCCGTCGCCGGGTCGATCAGGTAGAACTCGACCTCGAAGCCGATCATCGGCCGGTAACCCATCGCATTCGCCTTGGCAATCACCGCCTTGAGCACGTCGCGGGGGGCCATCACACAGGTCGAGCCGTCGGCCTCTTTGGTGTCGCACAGCACCATCGCATACCCCGGCCGCCACGGGATCGCCCGCAGGGTCGTGAGGTCGGGAATGATCTCGACGTCGGGGAAACCGGTGGCCATGCTGGCGTACTGCGTGGCCATGTCGAGCCCACAGCGGGCCGACCAGGCAAAGATCGCATTGGCAATCGCCACACCATGGCCCGAGACATGCCCCCATCGCCCCGCCGGGACCTTCTTGCCGCGCAGAATGCCGTTGATATCGGGGACGACAACGTCGATCGTGTGCACCCCGACCGGGAGCTCCGGTGCCGACTCTGACATTCGCACTACCCCCATACATGCTTCGTTACCGGCGATTTCGACACCGTATCCCCGGTGAATGTCCGGACTGGCGACCCCCGCCGGGTTCATCGTATACGGTATTTGGTGTGGGGCGCTACAGCACAGCCGTCGTCGTAGGAGCCGGGATCGCCGGGGCATCCGCCGCGCTCAACCTCCGACGACGGGGCATCGACGTCACGCTGTACGACGCGTGGGAGCCGGGCCACGCCGGGGCCGCGTCGGGGGGCGAGCATCGCATTCTGCGCGCCTGCCACGGCGCCGATGAGTACTACACCCGGATGGTCCGCGAGGCCCGCCTGCGTTGGTTGGAGCTCGGGGCCGAGGCCGGCCAGGAGCTGTTCGTCGAGTGCGGCGCGGTGATGCATGGCCCACGAACGCAATACCGCATGGGAAGACGCGGCGCGCACGACGTTCGAAAAGCTGGGCATCCCCCACTTCGTCACCGACCCCGCTGAGCTGGCCATTCGTCTCCCGGTCGTCGATACCCGGGGAATCAAGTACGCCCTGTGGGAGCCCGAGGCCGGGTTTGTCTACGCCAAGAAGGGTGTGCTCGCGACTATCGCCCGCTTCACCGACTTGGGTGGCGTGGTGAAACGAGGCCGAGTCACCACCGACGCCCAGGAACGGCCGTGCATCGATGGCAAGATGATCGAGGCCGACGTGATCATCATGGCCGCGGGGGCCTGGATGCCCGGCGCTGTTCCGCCGCACGCTCGGGCCGCTGCTCGAAATCGAGCGCCAAGACGTGATCATGATCGCGCCGCCGCCCGGCGACCAGCGCTACGACCACACCCACTTCCCGGCGTGGATCGACCACGGCTACCCGGCCTACGGCATTCCCGCAGCGGGTGGCTACGGATTCAAGGCCGTGATCACGTGGCATCACCTACCGATCGACATGGACCGCGACGACCGCGTCGTGCACGAGACCGCTGTCGCCCGCACCCGCCGCTACCTCGCCCACCGGTTCCCCGGTCTGGTCGACCAGCCGATCACCCAGATGGCCGTCGGCCAGATCTGTTCGACCCGCGACACCCACTACATCGTCGACTTCCACCCCGACCATCCGACACGTGCTGTTCGTGGCCGGCGATTCGGGCCACCTCTACAAACATGGCCCGGTCATCGGCGACCACATCGCAGCGGTGGCGATCAAGGCCGAACCCGTCGAACGCCGCTTCGTCTACGGCCCCCACCACCCCGTCGCCCTCGTCCATCGCCCCCAGTAGCAGCGCGTGTGATTCTCGGCGCGAAGTCAAGCGAATCGAGGAGTAGAGCCGCCTGAACGCCCGAGAGTCGGTCTGAGATCGCTGAGGCATTCGAAATTCTTGACTAAAAATTCAGTTCGTGCGATCATCGAACCAATGATCGCCCAGGCAACTCCCACTCCGTCGTCGGCCGGGTTCTCGATGCCGCCGGAGTGGGGGCCGTCATGCAGGATGTCTGATCGCCTGGCCGTCGCGGGCGGATTTGTGGGCCGGTCGCGTCGAAGAAGCCAAGGATGACTACGCCACTATCGCTCGGGCGATCGCTGGATTCGAACCGGTCGTGATGGTCTGCAACCCTGGATTCGCCGACGAGGTTCGTCATCGCTGCGGAACTGGGGTCGTGCCGGTCGAGATTCCAATCAACGATTCGTGGAGTCGCGACAGCGGCCCCGCGTTCGTTCGCAACGATGCAGGTGACATGGCGGTAGTCGGGTTCGGGTTCAACGCATGGGGCAACCGCTGGCATCCCCACGATGACGACGCGCTCCTCTCACAACAGCTCGCCGACTGGTTGGAGCTCAGATTTTTCAAGGCTCCGTTCGTCCTCGAAGGCGGCTCGTTCTTCGTCGACGGTGAGGGCACGTTGATCACGACGGAGCAGTGTCTACTCAATCCGAACCGGAACCCGGATCTGTCGCGTGAGCAGATCGAGGACGGCCTCAAGGAGTACCTCGGAGTGAGCAAGGTGATCTGGCTGCCCTTCGGACACAGCCTCGATACCGGCCCGGCCGGCACCGACGGGCACATCGACGGTGTGTTGCAATACGTAGCGCCCGGCCGGGTGCTGTTGGAAGCCGTGGCGGACCAGGGCTCACCTGAGTTCGAACGGGGGCGCGCCAACCTCGATGCGCTGCGCAGCGAGCGGGATGCGGCGGGCCGAACATTCGACGTCAACCTGCTCGACCCCGGCGCGACGGCAACCGTGTCGTACGCAAATCACTATCTGGCCAACGGTGCGGTGGTTGTGCCCATCGGCGGCGACGACGCCGACGAGCCGGCCCTGGCAACGTTGAGGCATCTCTATCCCGATCGGCAGGTCATCGGAGTTCCCGGTGGCACACTGGCGTTCGGAGGCGGTGGGCCACATTGCATCACCCAACAAATCCCGGCGGGCGTTTCGCTCCCTGTTGGCGTGCGGAACTCATGACACCCGTCGATCGCCGAACTGCGTTGCTCAACGCCGCAGTCGCGGAAATTGCCCGCAAAGGCACCCGCGGCATGCGCGTTGAGGAAGTCGCCAAGGCCGCTGGTGCGTCGGCAGCCCTCATCTATCACCACTTTGGCGACCGCTCGACCCTCCTTCAAATGGCCCTCGAGCACATCGGCGACCAGGCCGACGACTACACCCATCACGCCGACGGCACCGGACGCGAGAATCTGCTCGCCGTGCTGGTCGACGAGATCCAGGACGACGAGACCATACGTACCAACTCCGCCGCATGGGGAGAGCTTCGTGACGCGGCCATCTTCGATCACGTTCTGCGTCCAACGATTACGAAGCTCACCCAACGATGGGTCGACGACATAGCCGACTTTGCTCGCAGCGGACAAGCCGACGGATCGATCGATCCGACTCTCGACCCGCTTCGGATTGGGGTCAGTCTGTCGGCACTGGTCGAAGGGATCAGCGGTCGGTGGTTGACCGGCATCCTCACCACAGAAGCGGCTCGGGACCATGTACGTACGACGGCCGCGTTGATCCTCGAACCGCCGGCGCGATCCCGGTGAGCGAGGACACCCGGGCCGCGTCACACCGATTCGAGTTCTTCGCGGCGCTCATTCTCGGCTTGGCCGCACTGCTGACCGGCTATTCGTCGATGCGATCGGCCATCGTCGGCGATGAAGTCCTCGAAGGCTTCACCCTGTCATCGCAGCATTACAACGACGCCAATAGCATCGATGACGCCAACATCCAAACGGTCGTCGCTGACCAGGCACTCTTCCTGCGCTATGTCGAAGCCACCTTCGCCGGCGACGCCAACCTCGCCAACTATCTGCGCGACAGCTTGTTTGACGACCGGTTGGCCGTTGCCGTCGATTGGTGGGAGGCGCAGCAGGTCGGAGAAAGCGATCCACCCGAATCGCCATTCGAGGCCGGGTCGCCGTACTCGTTCGAGAGTGACCCTGCCGTCGCCACGGCGGCCGGAGATGTCGCCTTCGATGCAGCCAAGCGCGCCGACACCCGCAATGACCGATTCGATCAGGCGACCGCGATGCTGTCGATCACGCTGTTCGCCGTCGGCATCGCCACCCTCGTCGACGGTCGGTCCGCCCGGGCGACGCTGACCGCCGTTGCCCTTGCTGGGCTTGCCGGGGGAGTGCTCCTTCTAGCGATCGGCGAACTCGGCTAGCCGCCGAGTTTCGCATGAAGTTTCGCGCTGTCACCGCGGTCATCGTCGTCGGCAGGCGTTGGCGGCCGCCTGCGCGGCGTCCGATTCAACCGGCGACCCATCGGAGTCCGAGACGCCGACCGAGACTCTCGAAGGGGAACCGATTCCGGACACCGAGGCCCTCGCCACCGATCCGGTCCTGCCCACCGAGCCTGACCCCGGCGTGGCGGGGATCACCGTGGTGCGCAACGCCGCCGTGTTCACCGTCGACACCAATCAGCCCACGGCCGAGGCGTTCGCTTACGACGCGACCGGGCTGATCATCGCCGTTGGTTCTGAAACCGACGTCATCGCCCAGGCCGGGGCGAACCCGACGGTGATCGACGCGGCGGGCAACATGGTGCTCCCCGGATTTCAAGACACCCACCTGCATGTGCCCGAAGCGGGAATCAACGAGAACCTGTGCCTTCTGGAGCCCGGCGAGACCATCGAAGTGTACGAAGAGGCGCTGTACGGGTGCGTTGAAGAACAACCCGGCTCGACGTGGGTACGGGCCGCGGGCGCGTCGCTGTTCAACCTACGCAACGCCGATGAACTCCCGATTGACGTGCTCGACCGGATCGTTCCCGACCGACCGGCCCTCGTCCTCGACGACCTCGGCCACGCCGCCTGGACCAATCACAAAGGCCTCGAAGCGGCCGGCATCGGGCTCGACGACCCCGATCCGCAAGGCGGGGTGCTCCACCGCGATCCCGACAGCGGGCAACTCACCGGGCTGCTCCTCGAGGATGCCCAGCAACGGGTCCGCACCGTCGCCAAACTCGACGACGAGACCAACTACGCAGGACTCCTCGTCGCGCTCGGCGAACTGGCCAAGAACGGGTTGACGACGGTCAGCGATGCCGGTGGCTATTGGGGCCAGAATCATCCGGCCGCCTGGCAACGAGCGGTCGACGAGGGCACACTCAATGTCCGCGCCGTCAACGCCTTGTACGTCTACCCGGCGATGGACACGACTGTGCAACTCGCCGAGTTCCGGCGACGATTCGCCAACGACCCGAACAGCCCGCTGAAGTTCAACACGGCCAAGGTGTACATCGACGGCATCCTCGACCTCGGCACGGCCGCGATGATCGGACCGTACGACGTCCCGGTCGACACCAACTATCCGTCAGGGTTCAACTACTTCCAACCCGAGCAGCTCCAGACCTATGTCTCGGAGTTGCACAAGATGGGATACAAGTTGCACTTCCATGTGATCGGCGATGCCGCCACCCGCATTGCCCTCGATGCCATCGAGGCCATCGACGCCGACCCGGCCGAGGTCGCCGACCGGCACCACCGCCTCAGTCACACCTACCTCGTCGACCCGGCCGACGTCGCTCGATTCGCCGAACTCGGTGTCGTCGCCGATTTCCAGGTCGGCCCCGAGTCAAGCGCTACCGACTACCACCAGTACCTGTCAGGGTTCATCGGCGATCGCGCCTTCGACCTGATTCCGCTCAAGACGGTGCTCGATACCGGCGCCCACGTCTCGCTCTCCAGCGACTGGGATGCCGACCCGCTCTCGCCGTTCGGGATTATCGAGCGGGCGCTGACACGCGATACGAACGCGGTCGACACCGTCGAGCAAGCAATCCGGCTGGTCACCCTCGACGCCGCCTATGCCCTCAGCCAAGAGACGACCACCGGATCGATCGAGGTCGGCAAGTTCGCCGACTACGTCATCATCGACCGCAATCTGCTCACGGGCGACACCGACGACATCGACGACACCAACGTCCTGCTCACCGTCGTCGGAGGTACAGAGACGTACCGCGCCCGATCGTTCAGGGCCTAAACCAGGGTGATGCGAGTGTTTGCCAGAGGTCAAGTTTGCATCGGCATCGACTCAAACCGACGATCCGGCCACCAAACGTGATCACAGCACATCACTGAACCGCGATCAGCGCTGCAGGCGTCCGGATTTGGCGTCCGTTTGTCTGGGTTAATCTCTCGACGTAGTCATACCTGCGAAAAGGAGAAAGTGATGTATATCCATATCAACCGTCGCCGGATCGGGAGACGAGCGGGGCTCGCCGCTGCCGCCACGTTGCTCGTTTGCGCCCTCCCCGCCACGGTCGCTTCGGCTGCGCCAACCCAGGCCGCATGCGATTCACGCACCAACAACACCTACTCCAAGATCCTGGAGTGCATGCGCGTCGACGGGGTCCGAGCCCATCAGGCCGCGCTGCAGTCCATCGCCGATCAGAACGGGGGCATACGTGCCGCCGGTACTCCCGGTTACACGGCCAGCGTTGACTACGTCGTGCGAACGTTGCGCGCTGCGGGCTGGAGCGTAACCCTGGACGAGTTTCCGTTCATTTTCACTCCTCCCCCGACGCTCCAACAGCTCACCCCGGTCGCCGCGACCTACGAGACAGGTGCCTTCACCGGCACCGGATTCGGTGACGTCACCGGCACCGTGATCCCGGTCGACATCAACCTGACACCTCCTCGGGCGAGTACCAGCGGATGTGAGGCCGCCGACTTCGCCGCGCTCAACTTCACGGGAACCGCCGATATCGCCCTTGTCCAGCGCGGCACGTGCACATTCGGGACCAAGGCGCTCAACGCACAAGCCGCCGGGGCCGAAGCCGTCATCATCTTCAACCAAGGAAACACGCCCGATCGCGAAGGTTTGATCATCGGCACGCTCGGTGGTCTGAACGTCGTCGGAATTCCGGTTGTCGGTGGTTCATTCGCCGACGGCGTGGCGCTGTCGCAGGCCGGCTCGACGGCGCGGGTCGACGTCGATGCACCCGAGAGCCGTCCCCAGGTCAACGTGATTGCCGAGCTCAAGGGCGCCAACAACGCCAACGTGGTCATGGCCGGCGCCCACCTCGATTCGGTGCAACGAGGACCTGGCATCAACGACAACGGCAGCGGTTCGGCCGCACTGCTCGAACTCGCTGAGCAGATCGCCAAGGTCAAGCCGCAGAACACGTTGCGGTTCGGTTGGTGGGGGGCCGAGGAGTCGGGACTCATCGGCTCGAACGAGTACGTCGCCGGACTGAGCCAAGCCGAGCGCGACCGCATCGCCCTGTACCTGAACTTCGACATGATCGGATCCCCGAACCACATCTTCATGGTGTACGACGGTGACCAATCCGGGTTCCCCGCTCCGGTCGCGGTTCCCGACGGATCGATCGCCATCGAAGATCTGTTCGAGTCATACTTCACGCTCGCCGGTGAGCCCTACGACGACGCCGAGTTCAGCGGACGGAGTGACTACCAGGCGTTCATCCTCAACGGCATTCCGGCGGGCGGCCTGTTCACCGGGGCCGAGGGAGTCAAAACGGCAGAGCAGGCCGGGATCTGGGGCGGCACGGCCGGCGCCCAGTACGACCCCTGCTATCACCTTGCCTGCGACACGTACGCCAACAACAATCTCCACGCCCTCGATGTCAACAGCGATGCGATCGCATTTGCCGTGCTGACCTATGCGTATTCCACTGAGTCGGTCAATGGCGTCCCTGGTACGAAGGTCCCGGGGAACTTCCAGATTCCGGCGCCCGCCGGCCCGCAGGGCACCGTCGGCGGCGGGGGTGGTCTTGATCACGGTCACGATGAGTAGCGACTGAAGAGTTCCGATAGCGGAGGGTCCGGGATCATTCCCGGACCCTCCGCTCGGTCGGGGACTGCCTCCGAGGCAGGGCATAGTGTTGAACCCGATGAGAGTTCGTCGAATCGGGCTGTTGGTCCCCCATACCGACACCACGTTGGAGTGGGATCTGCAGCGAGCCCTCGGTGGCCAAGCGTCGATCCACACCGAGCGGATCTACCTCGACAGTGTGACCGTCGAGGCCGAGATCCGGATGGTGGAAGATGAGACCCCGCGCGCCCTGGAGTACCTGCGGGCGATCCAGCCGGATGTGATCGTGTTCGGCTGCACATCGGCCGGCGCACTCTACGGTGTTGAGGGCGAGGCGGCATTCACCCGCCGGCTGGGGGAGTCGCTCGGTTGCCCGGCAGTCTCCGCGTTCGGGAGCGTGCTCACCCACCTTGGCCGACTCGACGTCAAACGGTTGGCGTTGTTTACGCCGTACACCGCCGAGGTCCACGCCAAGGTTGCAGCAAGCCTTCGCGAGGCAGGGGTTGAGATCGTCTGGGAAGACTGGGCCGGGCTCGTACGTGACGAGGACATCGGCAACCTCGATCCTGTCGTGATCGCCGAGCGCTTGGGAAGTGCGTCGATTCCCGCCGGATGCGACGCCCTGTTCGCCTCGTGCACGAACCTCCGGGTCGACGAAATCGCCGACTCGCTGACCGCGGGCTTGGGGCTCCCCGTCTTCGGCAGCAATCGGGCGATCGTCACCGCGCTCTGACCGGCCGCCGAGATTCTCGGCCCGAAAGTCGGGCGATTCGACACGTCGAACAGGCCGAACACCCGAGAAACGCGCCGAGAAACAACCGGCGGCTTCGCCAGCGCCCCGGCTCGGTTACCAGTAGTCGGCGAGGGCGAGCCAGGCTTCGGTGGTCAGGCCGAGGGATTCCACGTCAATGCGTTCGTCGTTGCCGTGGAAGCGGGAGGCGAACTCGCCGGCCGACAGGGCCTGGTTGAACAGGCCGAACCCGTAGGCGACGGTGCCGACCCCACGGAAGAACGTGGCGTCGGTGCCCCCGGCGGTAATCCGCGGGATGAGCGTTGCCTCGGGATGGAAACGTCGGGTGACCTGCTGCAACGCGTCAAACAACGGAGTGTCGATCGGCGAGATGGTGGCGTCACCCTCGTTGATCATCTCGGTGGTCACCCGTGCCGCCAACTCTGGACCGAGCGCGTCGAGGAGCATCGCGTCGACGTCGGTGCGGGTGACGCCGGGGAGGGTGCGAATGTCGACCTCGATCGCCACGTAGTCGGGGATCACGTTGGTCTTCTGGCCCCCGTGAATCACGTTCGGCGAGAACGTCGTGTGGGTGCAGGCGTGGGCGAACTTGGCGGTGCCGTGGTCGGGTAGATGCCGCAAGCCCTCATCGACGAGCGACGGGTCGTGGAGCATCGCCACCACGTCGTCGGATACATCGAGCGCACTGGCGTACCGCTTCCACACGTCGTTGATCACGGCCGCGGGGCGATAGATGGCAATCCGCCGCACAACCTCGGCCGCGAGCACCGAGCGCGTTGTCGGCGCCATAGGGCATCGAGCCGTGAGCAGGGGTGCCTCGCACGATCAGCCGTCGCCACGACGTGCCCTTCTCGCCGACCGTGACCGTCACGCCGTGGCCACGGGGACCCGTGAGCGACAACCCACCCGACTCGGTGATCAGATAGTCGCAGCGGGAGGTGTCCGCCTCGTGATCGACGAGATAGCGCGCCCCGTGGTGGCCGCCGGCTTCCTCGTCGGCTACCGCGATGTACTTGATCGTCCCCTTCGGCCTCGCATTCGAGACCGCCAAGGTCCTCATCGCCACGGCCATCGAGCAGGTGAGGTTGAGCATGTCGAGCGCACCGCGGCCCCACACCTCGCCGTCGACCAACTCGCCGCCGAACGGGTCGCGTTGCCAGCCGGCGGCGTTCACGGGCACGACATCGGTATGGCCGAGCAGGCACAGCGTCGGCGCGTCCGGGTCGGTGCCCTCGATCTCGGTGACCAGCGACCGACGGCCCGGGGTGGGCTCGACGCGCTGGAAGTCGAGTCCGCAGCCTTCGAGGTAGCTCTCGATCAAATCACTGGAGCGCACCTCGCCTCCCGATTCCGGACGGCCGTCGTTGACGCACTGATTGCGGATCGCCGCCTGCAACAACTCGACGGTCTCATGAGTACGACGCTCGGTGTCGGAAACAGCCATCCCCGAACCCTACCCACCGCGTCGTCGGGCCCATGGGGGGGTATGGAGAACGAACGAGGGAGACTCAGCGGATGTTGCCGGTGTGACCGAGGGAGAAGCGGCCGGGTTGCGGCCAGAGGGCCAGGCCATGGGGGCCACCGTCGACGGGGATACGGGCCAGCAGGGAACCATCGACCGTGTTGAACACGTAGACCTCGTCGTCGAAACGGCCAGATAGCCACAGCTGCGACCCGTCGATCGACACCCCACCCATGTCGGGCGAACCGCCGCCGGGGATCGTCCAGGTAGCCACGATCGTGTCGGTGAGCGGGTCGATCACCGACACCGCACCCTCACCCTCGTGCGACTTGCGGCCGTGGTCTTCCTCACCCCGGCCCCGGCTCGACACGTACATGTACGTGGCGTCGCGGCTCGGGTAGATGCCGTGCGTGCCGCCGGGGGTGTCGATCGAACCGGTCAACTCGGCAGTTGTCGCGTCGACGATCCATACCTTGTCGGACTCCATATCGGCGATATAGAACTTCGTGCCGTCGGGCGTGAGCCGCACGTCTTGCGGTTGGGCACCATCGATCAGCTTGATCGTCTTGACGATCTGCAACGTCGAGGTACTGACCTGCAACAACTCGCCCGAGAACTCGCACGATGCCAGGAACCAGGTGCTGTCGGCCGTCCAGTCGGCATGGTTGATCCCCTTGCACGGCACATCGGTCGAGGCGAACAACTGCCACGACGCCACGTCGTAGAAGTCCATCCGCCCGCGCCGTTCAGCCATCACGATTGCCGTGCGGCCGTCGGGGCTGAAGTACAGGTTGTATGGCGCATCGACCGGGATCGGCTCGCCCGGAATTCCCGTCATCGGGTCGATCGGTACCAGTTGATTCCGACCACTGGCATTGACGTACAGCGTCTTCATGTCGAACGCCGGCACCACGTGCTGGGCGAGATCGCCGACGTCGAACTTGTCGATCACCTCGAAGGTGGCCTGATCGATCACCGTGACCGAGCCATTGTCGGTCGATGGAACGTAGGCGTAACGGGGCGCGCCGGCGAGGTCGGCCCGCAGCCCCTCGGGACCCGTTGCGGCATAGACGTTGCCGGGCGTGGGGACCGGGAGGGTGGGGACCGGCGGGTTGGTGAGCACCGGCGGGATCGTGGGCACTGGCGGGATGGTTGGAGCACCGCTGATCGTCGGCGGTCCAGGGTCAAGGGCAATCGTGCTCGGTGAACTATCCGATGCGGTTCCCGGCGGAGTGGAGGGCGACGAACTCCCGCAGGAGACGGACAGGAGCACGCAGGCAATCGCGCCGCCGGCGCGCATCGTCAGCTTCGAGAGCATCGCTGCAATCTGGCGCGTCATTCGCCGGGTTCAAACCGCCGGCCACTCGACAAAACTCACCCGGCAAGGGCCCTGACTTACCAAGTGAAGGGGCGGTCGATTCCTGCCAACGACACGCCGGTGAATGCCGAGGCCTCGAGCGTCAGCGCCCGCAGGTCTTCGGGCTCGAGGTTGTGGACGTCGCTCTTGCCGCACGCCTTGGCCAGCAGCGTCATCTCCATCGTCATCGCGTTGAGGAAGCGGTAGATCCGCTCGGCCGCCGCGTCGATATCGAGGCGGGCCTCCAACTCGGGATCCTGCGTGGTGATACCGACCGGGCAGCGGCCGGTGTGGCAGTGATGGCATGCCCCGGGCTCGGTGCCGATGCGCCGCGGTAGTCGTCGATGTAGCGCGGTGAGTTGCAGCCGAGCGAGATCAATCCGGCGGTGCCGATCATCACCGCGTCGGCCCCGAACGCCAGGCACTTGGCCGCGTCGACGCCCGAGCGAATCGCCCCGGCGGCCACGAGTTTGACCTTGCCCGACATGCCCGTGTCGTCGAGGGCTCGGCGCGCCGCGGGGATCGCCGACATGATCGGCACCCCGGTATGCCCGAGAAGCAGCTCGGGCGACGCTCCGGTACCGCCCTCCATCCCGTCGACCACGACCACGTCGGCACCGGTCTTCGCGGCGACGGCGACGTCGAAGTACGGCCGGGTGGCGCCCATCTTGACCAGGATCGGCACCTGATAGTTCGTCGCCTCGCGCAACTCCTCGATCTTGATCGACAGGTCGTCCGCGCCGAGGAAGTCGGGGTGGCGAGTGGTCGAACGCTGATCGACACCCATCGGCAGGTTGCGCATCCGGGCGACCCGCTCCGACACCTTCATCCCGAGGAGCAGTCCGCCGGTCCCCGGCTTGGCCCCTTGGCCGACGACAACTTCCAGGCCGTTGGCCATGCGTAGGTGCTCGAGATCGAGCCCGTAGCGGGCCGGTGACATCTGGTAGATCAGCGTCGCGGCTGTTCTCGCGCTCCTCGGGGAGCATGCCGCCCTCGCCGGTACAGGTCATCGTTCCGGCCTTCGAGGCACCCTTGCCGAGCGCCGCCTTGGCCGATGCCGACAGCGCCCCGAACGACATCGAGCCGATGTAGATCGGGATGTCGAGCTCGATCGGCTTCTCACATTTGCCCAGGCCGTCGCCGAAAACCGTCTTGGTGGCGCAGGCCTCGCGGTAGCCCTCGAGTGGCAGGCGGGTCATCGTCGCCGGTTGGAACACCAGGTCGTCGAAGGTCGGGCAGGTTGCGCTGGAACGTCGAGAAGCCGCGTAGCTGGTAGCGGCCGAGCTGCGACTTGGCGTGGATGTCGGCGATCGTCTCGGGTGTCCAGCGCATCGACCCGCCGCTCGGCATACGACGACACCGACCCGGCCGGGCGACCCTCGACCGCGCCGTCGCCGAACCACACCTTGTCTTCATCGGGAGTTGATTCCCCGTCGCGAGTAGTCATTGTCAGTCCCTCAATCCTCAAACACGACTAGATCATCAGCCACGACTTGGCGTCGCGGGCCTTGAAGTGCCACAGCTCCTGGCCCGACACGATCTTCTTCCAATCCCGCTGGCGGTCGTGCGAGCCCACGCGGCTCCAGCATCGCCTCGACCGATGCCACCTCGTCGGCGGTCGGGCGAGACCACCTTGGTGTCGACGCCGAGCCCGCCGATCTCACCGGCGACCCACACCTCGCCGTTCCACAGCGAGTCGCCGGTCGACGCCCCGGCGTTGCCGAGCACGATCAGCCGGCCGACGTGGGCCATGAACGCGCACTGGTAGCCGACGTTGCCCTCGACGATGATGTCGCCGCCCTTCATCGCGATGCCCGCCCGCGGACCGCAGTTGCCCTTGACATGGATGCAGCCCGCCACGGATCGAGGCGCCCACGGCTCTGCCCGCGTCGCCTTCGACAATGCACGTCCCGGCCGACATCGATTCGGCACACTCCAGCCGGTGTTGCGCCGGATGACGACGTTCGCGCCCCGACAGCAGACCGCCGCAGTAGTAACCGACCGAGCCCTCGAAGATCGCGGTGCCCGAGCCGGTGAGACCGACGCCGAGGTTGTGGCGCGACAGCGTCTCGTCGACGTGGACGGTGTCTCCGGCGGCGACGTGCTCGCGGATCTCCTGATTGAGTTCGCGCGAACACCCGGGTGATCCGCCGACACCGCAGAACGTCGGTGAGGGCGGTCATGATGCCGCTCCGACCAGGGCGCCATCGGCCGCGGCGCGCCACGTGGCGACCATCGACGGCTCGGCGTCGAAGTTGATCACGTCGACCTCGTGCGGATACAGCGTGCGCAGCGCCTGTTCCTCGGTGGCGATGCGCGAGCCGTCGGGCTCGTTGACGGAGGCCAGCGCCTTGATGGCGAAGCGGTCCTTGGCCATGCCGAGATGGTCAATGGTGGCAAGCAGATAGGTGAACACCCCGTCGAGGTCGACCCGGCTCTTCCCAATGACTCGTGAGAGTCTGGCCGGCGGCCATCTGGACCGAGTTCCACACCGCGATCAACTCGCTGTCGTTCTCGGTGGTGAAGCGGTAGCCGGCCCGTTCCAAGCGGCGTCGCCAGGTGTAGTAGTTGGTCAGCTGGCCGTTGTGGACGATGGCCACGTCGGGGAACGGGCGGGCCCAGAACGGGTGCCCGGCGACGGGCGAGACGAGCGACTCGGTGGCGAGCCGGACGTGGCCCAGGCCGTGGGTGCCGTGGAAGTCCATCAGATGTCGTGCTCGGCGTCGACCTCTCGGCGAATCGCCGACATCCTTGACGATCTCCAGCGACCGTCCGACCGACTGCAGTTCAACCAGGTCGGATGGCATCACACGCATCGATCCACTTGCGGAGGTCGGTTGGGTCGGTGACCTCGAAGCGGGCCGTCACGTGGGTCTGTTCGGCGCGATCCCAGGTCGGGTCACCCGATGAAGTCGGCGCCGTACGCCCGGGTACGGGTGAGCAACTCGTCGAGCGCAGGCATCGAGACGGTCGCGCTCGATCGATCGAGCGCGCGCACCACGTAGCTGTCGTCGCGGGCGGTGCCGTAGAGGGCGAATCCGGTGGAGTCCCACCCTCGATGGCGCATGGCCTGCATCGACGGCGACGAGGTCAGCTCCGATGTTGCCCGGCTGGCGCAGGATGCGGCCGGCGATGCCACACATGTTCGCACTCCCCTCGCGACGGGCGGGGACGTGCTCCCCGAATTCCGTATACGGTACACCGTCGCTGGATCGGGTTGAAACGGGCGACCGACGATCAGCCGGTGATGTCTTCGATCAGCACGATGACGTAGTACGCGTCGTCATCGGGCACGAAGCCTGGCAGGTCGGCCATTCCCACCGGATACGTCACGATCATCTCGGTCCCTGCGGAGACCCCGACGAGGACGGCGTCGAGTGCGGCCGGCACCCCTCGCGAGCCAACGGTGACCGTCAAGGGCTGCCCCGGCGGGGTGCCGTCGTACAACTCACCCGTCCGCCACGAGTACATCTGGAAGGTGAGCCGCACCGCACTGCCCGAAGCCGCGACCGCAATGCCGGAGCCTTCGGTCGTCACCGCCGCCGTAACATCGGTCGGGGCGGGAGCGGCCGTCGTCGCCAACAGCAGCGGAGCGCGCTGGCGGATTAACGGCGTGATGTTGGCCGTGCCAGTGATGACCCGCACCTGACTCGGACTGACCACAGTCGGAATCGGCGCCGCCGACACCCCGACCGTCGGGGCGGCAGGCGCCGTCGGCACCGGCGGCACCGTCGACGCCTGGGCCGGCGACGCCGGGGTCGAGGTTGCCGACGAGGGCGTAACCGAGCCCGGCGCCGGGGCCCCGACCGACCCGCTGTCGGACGACGGGGCGACAGTGGCGGTTGGATCGACGGACTCGACGGGGGCCGGTGCCCGCGTGAGCGAGGTGTCCGAGCCGACGACCGGGCCGGAGGGATCGACGACGTCCACTGGCGAAGCAACCGACGAGTCGGCCACGACGAGCGGAACGGTGGCCGACGATGTCGCCTGCGACAGCGCATCGCGAGAGGACGCGACCACCGACGCGGAGCCGGAGCATCCCACCAAGGCGGCAACAAAGCTCACCCTCGACATCAGGCCGAGTCGACCTGCCCATCGGCGACGACCGGTGCTCATGGCCATCGTCAGACGAGCTTCATGTTGGGCATGCCGAAGCCGCCCGATGCGGTTGCCTGAGCCCATGGGTACGTCAGGCTACCGCCGAACGCATAGGCGGTCCCGAGGTAGTCGAACCCGGCTCCCTCGGTAGCAGTGCCATTGCGGGCCGCCGGCTCCCGACCGGGGTAGACCCGCTGACCGATCGCGTACGTGACCCCGGCCTGCAAGGTGACGGAGGCGGGCAGGTTGGCGTAGAACCACCCTGCATCGACCCCGGTGTTGTTCGGCACGTTGACCGTCGCGATCAGCGTCCGATCGGACACCCGCCAGATACCGACCGGGGTGTCGACGAGGTTGTCGAGCACGCCATTGCCATTCGTGTCCTGTACCCCGAGCGCCGAAACCGGCGTGTTCGCCGCCACCTTGAACGTGAAGCCCATCGTGTAGTCGAAGAACTCCGAGCTGGCGGTGTAGCCGCTGTAGGCCGTCACTGCCGGACGAGCGAGACTCGCCGCGGTGGCGAACGCCCTGGTCACGGTGGTCACGTTGTTGACCCGGTCGGTCGCCGTGACGGTGAGGTTGTAGGTGCCTTCCGGCAGCAATCCGCCGGTGAAGGTATACGACAGCGACGCCGTGTTGATACCGGTGATCACCAGGTTGAGGTCGTTGGCGGCGGCCGAGAATGTGGCGTCGTCCTGCAGGATCAAGCCGGCCGCGTTGGTCAGCTTGGCCGTCACCGAGGCAACCGCGAGGTTGT
Organism: uncultured Actinomycetes bacterium; assembly: GCA_963847945.1. GTDB lineage: Bacteria > Actinomycetota > Acidimicrobiia > Acidimicrobiales > Ilumatobacteraceae > JANMJD01. The sequence goes on along the minus strand of CAWKBX010000009.1, from coordinate 1,278,142 downwards.
CGGTGGCCGTGCCGTTGAGCACCCACGGCTGGGTGCTGAGGATCTTCGGGGCCGGGTCGGCGACGGCGACGGCTGGGGCGACCGCCGTGACCGTGAACGTGATGGTCGGATTGGCCACGTTGCCCGACGGGTCCTTGACCGTGGCAACCACCGTGTAGATCCCCGGCGGGAGCAGGGCCCCCAGATCGGCCGACCAGTCGACCGTCGGGTTGTTCAACGTCCCGGTTGTCAGCGGGTAGTCAACGGCGGTTGCCGCGAAAGTCTTGTCGGCCTGCAGGTACAACCCGACCGCGTTGGTGACCCGTACGGCAACCGTGGCGACCGCCACGTTGTCGGTGGCGCGACCGCTGAGGGCGATGCCAGTCTCGGACGGAATCGGCGAGACGGGGTTGGTGACCAGGGTGCTCTGCGGGGGCACGCCTTCGGTTCCGCTCTGAGTGAACGACCGCGACACCCAGGTTGCCGAGATCAGTCCGACGATGTCGACGGCCTTGGCTTCCACCTTGTAGGCGCCGGCCGGCATCGTCACGCTGATCGAGAACGATCCGTTGGCGGCCGCAACGGGCTTGAACTCATATGCGGTGGCCGACAGTGTTCCGTCGGCCTGCACCCAGCGACCGTCGGCCGCCTTGATCCGCACCCGGAACGTGGCAACGCTGGTGTTGTCGGTTGCCGTTCCACTGATCGTTGCCGGGTTGTTCACTGTTCCGCCGGCCGCGGGAGCTGTGAACGTGACGACGCTCGGGGCGGTGGTGTCTTCGACCGCAGGGCCGAAATCGAAGAACGAAAGAGCTCCGGTCCGCACCGAGTTCGCTCGTTGACCATCGAAGCCGACGAGCAGGCCGCGGGTGGTGACGTTGATCTCCTGACCGCCGAACACCGAATCTTGACCCGGATTCCACGTCAGCGGGGTGCCATCGGACAGCGACAAGGCCGCCAAGTGGCTCCGCCACACCCCACTCGGAAACGTCTGCGAACCGGTACACGTATCGAGTCCCATCCTGGGGCTCATCGTCTGGGCCGGGCCTGGGCCGTTCTCGATTTTGCAGAAGTGACCGGCCACGTAGACGGCATTGTTCGACAGGGCGATACCACTGCTGGTATCGCCCATGTAGTGGCGCCAGCGAACCGGCTGCGCCCCCTCGACGGCGTTGACGACGTAGACGTAGTCCGACACGGTGGCGGTGCCGTACGCCACGCCGAACGCCGTGCCGTCGGGAGAGACCGAGACGTCCTGCATGCTCTGCCCTGTCGGCCGGTTGCCGTACTCCTGGTGGGTCTGCATGAACGTGTGGTTCTTCAACTTCGGATTCGCCGGGTCGCTGATATCGACGATCGCCGTCTGGGTCGTCAGCGTGCGGGCGGCGTCGGCGACCGTGCCGAAGCGACCGCCGAACAACAACGTCTTGCCGTCGGGGCTGGCACCCATCCCTCGGATCTTCGAGGCCAACGAATTGGTGCCGAAGGTCAGCAAGAAGGCGGGTTTCGCCGCACCGGTGATGGCATCGAGTTCTGCGACGTAGCGGCGGGACTGGCTCCCGATCGAGGTGAAGTCGCCACCGACGAACAGGCGGGCACCGACCAGAACGACCTCGTTGATCTTGGCGTTCGCTCCGACCGAGGCAAAGATCGAGTCGACGGCGCAGGTGTTCAGATCGATCAGCGCCACCTTGTTGCGGGTTTTGAGTACGCCATCGGCTCCCGACACCTTGGTGAAGTCGCCGCCGACATAGACCTGCCCGGCCTTGGCTGCCGGCTCGACGGCGCGGACGTTGCCGTTGAAAACGAACTTGCCTCCACAGGCGAGCTGCTTGGTGTCGATGTTCCAGGCGGCGAAGTACTTCTGCTGCAGCACCGACGCATCCTGCAGTTCGATCTCGTAGAAATTGCCCCCGGCGGCGATGAACCGACCGGACTGATCGGCGGCGTACACCTCTCGCGACAGCGTGCACGCATTCGGGCAGTTCTCGTTGGTCGTCGTGTACTGCGGGGTACCGAGGATGATCGGGTACCCACGGGCCGGAGTCTCGGGAACCAGTGATGCATGCGGCGTGAACGCGGCGTCCGCACGGCCGATCGCGGTGGGAGCCAAGAGTCCGGCGGTGGCCGCCATGGCAACGATCGATACGCGCCGCTTGTGCATGTTGGTCTCCACTCCCGGCAGCCCGGGTCATCGCCGATCGTCTGACTCACCTCGCGGTACGGCGGTCTCGTGGCCGAAGATTCCCTCTGTGAGTGAAATATCGGACACAAATCTCACGTTCTGCGCGGCATGATCCAGTCAAGCAAGCGTCGCGACGGGTTGCACGAAGTCCTACGGCCTATTTTGTTGCAGTCGGCAACAGTCAGCCGAGGTTGCGGTTCATTCCGTCGCGTATGTGGGTGAGCGCTTCCTGTTCGGCGACGGTCGGATCGCCCGTCCGCAGCGCGACCAGCAGCGACTGATGATCGGCGCGCACGTCGGGGTGTTCCGACTCGTGATCGAACAGTTCGGCATAGGTGAGGGCGGCGGCGCTCTTACCCCAGATGTCGTCGAACAGGCTGACCAGGTATGGGTTGCCGACGGCGCTGACAATCGCCCGGTGAATCGATCGGTTCGCCTCGAACGACCCGCTCGGGGTGGAGGTGTCGAAGTCCACGGTCGCCTCGATCACCGCGGCAATCGCCTCGTGAGTCGCGGCGCCAAGTTCGGCAACGATGCGGGCCGCATAGCCCTCGACTGCCTCGCGGGCCTGGTAGATCGCGGCGATCTCGGCGTTCCCCACGGATCGCACGACATAGCCCCGAGGCGGTGAAGCGGCGATGACGCCGTCTTGTTCGAGTCGTTGCAAGGCGTCGCGCACCGGGGTTCGGCTGATCCCCAGCTCGGCCGCCAGTCGATCCATCACCAGGCGGTCACCGGGCTTCAGCGAGCCGTCGAGCAAGCCGGCCATGATCGCGGCATACGCCGCGTCAGCCAGTTTGTTGGTGGAATTGGCCAGGGGCGACAAAGCCATCGGGTCTCCCGCCATCCGAGGTCCCGTGGGCGCCGGGCGTACAGTGTTTGGGTGGTTGCGTATACGGTACACGGAGGCGGTCGCTTCGAAGAGTTGGGGTCATATGCCCGCGGGCGGCGGGTCGGCGACCATGTCTTCGTCGCCGGCACGACGGCGATCGAGCCGTCCGGTCGGCTCCACGCCCCGGGCAACACGTACTCCCAGACCCTGTTCGTGTTGCGACGGATCGACGATGTGCTCCGACAGATGGGCGCCGAACTCACCGACGTCGTGCGGACCATGGCCTACCTCACCGACATGACGACGGCCGGAGATTTCGTGCGGGCCCATGGCGAGATCTTTCGCGGTGTCGCCGAGCCCGTCTCGACGGCGGTCGGCGCGGTGCTGACCACCCCCGGGATGATGGTCGAGATCGAGGTTCAGGCGATCGTACAACCGCGACCGTGACGGCCTCGACTCCCACGAGTACCCGGCCCGAGCGGCCCGACTGGCTCGGATCGTTCCTCTGCTTCGTCGGCGTCAGCGCCTTCAGCCTGACCCTGCCGGCCACCCGCAAGGCGGTGACCGGGGGCCTCAACCCGTGGTTCTTGTCGATGGGGCGGGCGATCATCGCCGCGACGCTCGCCGTCGTGGTGCTGTCGATCACCCGGCTCCCTCGCCCGACCCGCGCCGAGGCGAAGATGCTCACCGGGGTCGCGTTGGGGGTCGTGCTCGGCTTCCCTGGCGCGTCGACGTTGGCCGTGCGGCACCTGCCGTCGAGCCATGCGGCGATCACCAACGGCCTGTTGCCCCTGGCCACGGTCGGTTTGGCGATGGCAACCACGGGAGAACGGCCGTCGCGTCGCTGGTGGGCGGCAACCCTGTTCGGCGTCGCCGCACTCGTCGCATTCGCCGTCGGCACCGGGGGGACAAGCATCTCGGTCGGCCACCCGCTGATGGTGCTGGCAGTGGTGGTCGGCGCCGTCGGCTACGTCTGTGGTGGGGTGCTGTCGCGCACTCGGCCGGGCTGGTGGGTGATCTCGTGGGGGCTGCTCTTCGCCCTACCCGTGACCATTCCGGTCACTCTCACCCACCTGCCGACCGTCGGCGACGTCACGACCCCGGCGTGGCTCGGGTTCGCCTACGTCGGCGTGGTGTCGATGTTCCTCGGCTTCTTCGCCTGGTACGGCGGCCTCGCCCGAGCCGGGCTGTCGCGCGGTAGCCAGATTCAGTTGATCCAGCCGATCGAGTCGTTCGGCTGGGCCGCGCTGATCCTCGGCGAACACCTCGGCCCCGCCGAGTTCGCCGCCGGAGCCGCGGTGATCGTCGCGCTCGCCATCGGCCGTCGCCGCAACTGACAGTAGGTTTCGGGAATGGCCACGCTGCTCGCCTCATTCCTGGACCGCACCGACTTCCCCGCCCTCGTCGACGACGACGGCCAGACCTCATGGCTGGCATTCAACGACCGCACCAACCGGCTGATCAACCATCTGCGAGCGGCAGGCATTGCCCCCGGGGAACGGGTCGCGCTGCTCGCCGGCAACCGTCGCGAGGTGTTCGAAGTGCTGATGGCGGCGGCCCACACCGGCATCCTCGTCGTCCCGATCAACTGGCATTTCGCCCCCGATGAGGTTGCCTACGTCGTGGAGAATTCCGAGTCGAAGCTGCTGATCGTCGACCCCGATTACGCCGGGGCCGCCGGAGACAGCCAGGTCCCCCAACTGGCCTTCGGTAGCGGCGGGTCGTACGAGGCCGCAGTCGCCGCCGCATCGAGCGACGAGCCCGAGGGCCAGATGATGGGCGGGATGATGTTCTACACCTCGGGCACCACCGGGCGCCCGAAGGGGGTGCGCAGCAGCGCGCCGTTCGCCGCCGATGTACCGCCCGAGGTGTACCAATTGATGGCCGCCGGAATGGTCAACATCGGCTTCCCGGCGAATGGCCGCACCCTGTTGTGCGGCCCGCACTACCACTCGGCGCAGTGGGCGTTCACGTTCTTCCCGTTGATCGGCGGTTCATCGATCGTGTTGCAGAAGCGGTTCGTGCCCGAGCAGACCCTCGAGCTGATCGATGAGCATGCGATCACCAACGTCCACCTGGTCCCGACCCAATTCGTTCGCCTGCTCCGCATCGACGACGCCCGCAAGGCCCGCTTCGACGGCAGCTCGCTGAGCCTGGTCCTCCACGGCGCGGCACCGTGCTCGCCGGTCGTCAAGCGCCAGATGATCGAGTGGTGGGGGCCAAAGATCACCGAGTACTACGGGGCAACCGAGGGAGGCGTGGTGTCGTTGATCGGCGCCACCGAGTGGCTCGCCCGACCCGGTTCGGTCGGCAAGCCGATGGCCAACATGATCGTGCGGATCGTCCCCCAAGACGACGAGATCGGCTCGGGTGGCCCGGGTGTGATCCATATCCGCAACACGATGGGCACCGATTTCGAGTACCTCGGCGAACCGGGCAAGACCGCTGAGGCTCACAGCGTCGAGGGCATGTTCACCCTCGGCGACATCGGCTACCTCGACGACGACGGCTATCTGTACCTGTCGGACCGCAAGATCGACATGATCATCTCGGGCGGGGTGAACATCTACCCGGCCGAGATCGAAGGGGTCCTCGCCGGTCACCCGGCGGTGGTCGACGTCGCCGTGTTCGGGGTGCCCCACGACGAGTTCGGCGAGGAGGTCAAGGCGGCCGTGCAACTCGTCGGGGGCCAGGAGTGGTCGGCGGAGTTGGCTGTCGAGCTCGATGCCTACGCCCGTCAACGGCTCGCCGGATACAAGGCCCCGCGCAGCTACGACGTGGTCGACGAGATGCCGCGCAGCGAGGCGGGCAAGTTGTTGAAACGCGAGCTGCGTTTGAAGTACTGGGAAGGAACCGGCCGCTTGATCTGAACGCGGGCGGCCCGACTGCCCAAACGCCGGTGATCTGGTGACCCTGGTGACCCCGGTGATCTCGTGAAGGAGTTCGATGATGCCCGCTCACGCCGAGAAGGTCATGTTCCCCGGCAGCCAAGGTCTGCTCGCGGCCCGGCTCGACCTACCCGCCGGGCCACCGGTCGCCTACGCCCTGTTCGCTCATTGCTTCACCTGTACAAAGGACATTTTCGCGGCCTCCCGCATCGCCGCCGAGCTCGCCGACCATGGTATTGCGGTACTCCGGTTCGACTTCACCGGTCTCGGGTCAAGCGAGGGCGAGTTCGCCAACTCCGACTTCTCGTCGAACACCCAAGACCTCTGTCTCGCCGCCGACTGGCTCCGCTCAACTCATCGAGCCCCGCAGATTCTCATCGGCCATTCGTTGGGCGGCGCGGCGGTACTGGCGGCCGCCGCCGATATTCCCGAGGTCAGCGCGGTGGCGACGATCGGGGCGCCGGCCGATGTCATCCACGTCACCCACCTCTTCGACAGCTCACTCGCCGAGATCCAGGCCGCCGGCGAGGCCCGGGTGGAGCTGGCCGGGCGGGCCTTCACCATCCGCAAGTCGTTCATCGACGACCTCGACCACCATCAACTGTCCGCGACGGTCGCCGCGCTCCCAGCGGCGCTGTTGGTGATGCACTCACCCCATGACACGACGGTTTCGTTCGACAACGCCACGACGATCTACGAAGCCGCCCGACAGCCGAAGAGCTTCGTGACGATCGACCATGCCGACCACCTACTGACCCGTTGGCCCGACGCGGTGTTCGCCGCCAAAATGATTGCCAGCTGGGCGATGCGCTACATCGCTGACGAGAGCGGCTCAGCGCCGGCGCCCCGCCCCACCGACCAGGTGGTCGTGGCCGAGACGTCGCAGGGTGCGTTCCTCAACCATGTGGTTGTCGGCGCCCATCGGTTCCTGGCCGACGAACCGGTCTCCGTCGGCGGTTTCGACGCCGGCCCCTCGCCCTACGACTTCCTTGCCACGGCCCTCGGTGCATGTACCTCGATGACGTTGCGGATGTATGCCGATCGCAAGAAACTGCCGCTCGACCGGGTGACCGTCGAGGTCTCCCACGCCAAGGTCCACGCCGACGACTGCATCGAGTGCACCGAAGGTCGCATGGGCCAGGTCGACCGGTTCGAACGTCGCATCCACCTCGAAGGGGCGCTCAGCACCGACGACCGGCAGCGATTGCTGGAGATCGCCGACAAGTGCCCGGTGCATCGAACCCTCGAGACCTCGTCGGTGATCGCCACGGCCCTCGCCGAATGAAGCAGTCGACCGCGGCTCGCGGCGTGTTCGAGCGGGCGGGTGAGCGTCGACCATATGCGGTGGATTGCGGTCGGCGAGGAAGCGGTCGGGGCTCCGCTGCGGTAGCCCCAAGGCCGGACTCGACAACCGAGGGGCCGATCTACTCCAATGTGAGCCGACGTTTCGGGCGCGGGCGCGTCTCGCCTCAGCGATGAGGCAGCCAGCTTTTGCAGAGGTTTTCAGGAGATCACGTGCCCCAACCCATACCCCGCTCGATCGTCGCGGCCGCGACCTTGGCCGTCTCGGTAGTCGGGTTTGCGGCACAAGCGGTCGCCCACGTCGATCCCGACCCGGCGAGCGTGCCGGCCGGAGCGTCGGTCACCGTTGGGTTCCTCGTCGAGCACGGCTGCGACGATTCGGGAACCAGCTCGGCGACTACCTCGGTGGCCATCCGGATGCCCGAAGGCGTTGCCGAGGCACGCCCGGTCGACAAGGCAGGCTGGCTGGTGGCGTTGGAGGACAACGTGGCGATCTTCGTCGGCGGCCCCCTCGACGCGACGACCGAGGACACGTTCTCGGTCTCGTTCGTCGTCCCGAATGTCGCAGGTCCGCTGGTCTTTCCGGTGGTGCAAACCTGTGAGGTCGGCGAGATCGTCTGGGGCGAAGTCGTCGAACCCGGGCAACCCGAACCCGACAGTCCGCCCGCCGTCGTCGAAGTTGTCGTCGCCCCCGACGCGGCGGCCACCGCAGCACCAGCGCCAGCCGACGCGCCGACTGAGATGGCCCAAGCGGCGACGGTTCCACCGACCATCCCAGCTGTGGCAGTCACCCCGGTGACGGCCCCGATCAGCACCACCGCGCCGTCGATGACGACGCCCGCGGCGGTGGCGATCACCGCGGCGCCGACGACGCTCCGGACCACCGGGCAGCACCGATCGGGCCGAGATCTGCTCATTGGAGCAACGGTGGGCACGGCGATCACCGCGGCGATCGCGGTCGCCCTCAACCGACGACCACGCTGACCGACCACCTTCACCGACCACGACGGCCCGGCCGTCGGGCTCTTCCACGCGCCGAACTGTGGGCAGACGCACCAGACTGACGGGGTGCTTCACGATCTGCTGCTTGTCGGCACCAACGTCCGTCTGGAACCGCTCAGGCCGGGCCACGTCGCCGGACTGGTCGGCGCAGCCACCCACAACCGGGCAACCTACGGTTTCACCCCCGTTCCCGATGATCCGGCCTCGATGAACCGCTACGTCGATGACGCCCTGGCAAACCCGACGCAGATGCCATTCGCCACCTGCGCCGCCGACGGAACGGTGATCGGGTCGACCCGGTTCATGGCCCTGGAATGGTGGGACGGCCAATGGAGGCGGACGGGCGACGACGGATCGCCGCTTCCCAATGTGGCCGAGATCGGCTCGACGTGGCTCGCCCACGGCGCGCAGCGCTCGGCCGTCAATACCGAGGCGAAGCTGCTGATGATGACCCACGCGTTCGAGCAGTGGGGCGTGGTGCGAATGTTCCTCAAGACCGATGCGCTCAACCAGCGCAGCCGGGCGGCGATCGAGCGGCTCGGGGCCAGGTTTGAAGGCATCATCCGCCACCACATGCCCGCCGCCGGCCGCCCCGGCCTCCGCGATACCGCCCAATATTCGATCGTGCCAGAAGAATGGCCATTGGTACGCGACAAACTGCGTGCTCGTCTCGTCTGATCAGTACGACCGCCGAGCATGTTCGATCGTCACGTTGTGATGTCCGAAGAGTGAATTAGGCTCTCAAAAATTCGGTCGATGAAGTAGTGAGGTAACCGATGACCAAGATCCGCCGGCAAGGCGACAGCTCGATGATCGAGGATCGTCGCGGCCAGGGGGGCACCAGCTCCGGTGGAGGCGGCGGCTTCCAGTTCCCCGGTGGCCTCGGAGGTGGAGGCGGCGGCATGGGTCTGCCCGGCGGCCTCAAGATGGGCGGTGGAATGATCGGCATCCTCGTCATGCTCGCCGTGCTCGTGCTCCCCAAGCTGATGAAGGGTGGCGGCCTCGGTGTGCAACCCCCCAGCGGTGAAACCCAGTCGTCGATCGTCTCGCCGAACATCGTCCCCGATGGCGACGCCGGCGGCGGACAGGACGTCGATACCGGTGATGCCGGTTCGGGTGCCTGCGACACCGAGACCGCCCAGATCGTCTGCGGTGCGGTGGAAGACGTGCAGACCTACTGGATCGACGCGTTCAAGGCGGGCGGGCGCGATTACCAGGTCGTGCCGACCGTGTTCTTCTCGGGCGGTACCGACACCGGGTGTGGGTCAGCGACCTCGGCCACCGGGCCGTTCTATTGCCCGGCCGACTCCAAGGTCTATTTCGACCTCGACTTCCTCGTGGAGCTGCAAGACCGCTTCGGAGCCAAGGGCGACCTCGCCTCGCAGTACATCGTCGCCCACGAGTACGGCCATCACGTGCAGAACGTTCTTGGCATCAGCGACCAGGTTCACCAGGCCCAGCAGTCGAACCCGAGCAGCGCGAACCCGCTGTCGGTGAAGCTTGAGCTGCAAGCCGACTGCCTCGCCGGCGCGTGGGCCAAGGACGCCTCGAACCGCGGCCAGTTCGCCGAAGGCGAGCTTGAAGAGGCGATCAACGCCGCGGCCGCCGTCGGCGACGACCGGATTCAGCGCCAGACGCAGGGGCGAGTCGACCCCGAGTCGTTCACCCACGGCTCGTCGGAGCAGCGTGTGACGTGGTTCAAGAAGGGCTTCGCCGCCGGTAACAGCGACGTCTGCGACACCTTCTCGGAGTAGGAGCTCCTGTCGTTCGGCTCGTCAACCGGCCGTCGTCCAGCTGCTGCGGTGATCAGCCGCCGAATCGCCGGTAGATCCGCTCCGCCGGACCTTGGCCGAGGAACCGGTGCCACCAGGCCGCAAGGCCAACGGCGAGCACCCAGAAAACCGCGCTGAACCCCAACGCGGTATCGAGGCCCGTACCCCCCACCCAGTGGGCCAGGTTGACGACGAGGTTGAACACCAACGCGTGCAGCACGTACAGGCTCAGGCTCATCTGCCCGGCGCGGCGTAACACGTCGACTGGTGGCGAGCTACGCCACCGCTCGGCCAACCAGGTGATCGCCATCACGGCAACGAGCGACGAACCGAGCGTGGTGATCACGTAGAGCAGACTGCGCGAGAACGGGTCGGTGAGGGTGGCGCTGCCGCAGGTGGAGGGCGAGTTTGCTGTCGGAATCGGCCGTCGCCAGGCGGGTGATCGTCGAGATCGCGTAGCCCCCGGCCAACAGGGCGACACCGATGGCAATGAAGCGGCGCCGAAGCCGGTCGAAGTCGCGCAACACCCGCCCGAGCAGCATTCCGAGCACGAGGAACACCAGCCATGGGAGCAGCGGATGGGTGCCGCGCAACAGCAGTTCGGTGGCCAGATTTCGGGGGCTGCGGGTCACCGCGAACATGTCTTCACCGGATGGAGCGGCGAGAAACCACAGCTCTGCATGACCGTCGAGGAGGCGCTGTTGGCTCCACACCTGTAGCCCTGCTGAGAGCACCGCCGCCGTTGACCCGGCGATGATCAACGAACGAGCGCGCCACGTGCACATGAACGAGGCGACCAGGAAGTAGAGCCCGTAGAACGGCAGAATCGTGCCGTTCCAGATCCAATTGAATATGTAACCGACGGCGAGGAGGAGCAACCCTCGACGACGCAACCGCCAACGATCGACCCCGATCGCCTCGCGATCGCCCGACGCCACCGAACGCCTGGTCAACAGGGTGATCCCAATACCGGCAACGGTGACGAACGTGGCCGCGAACCGGGTGGAGAACACCCCGACCCATGGGTTGAACAACCGCCCGGCCCAGTTCTTGGCGGCCGTGGCGTTGGCGCCGTTCAAGTAGCCGTGGTAGTTCATCACCACCACCCCGATCAGGGCGACGGCACGGGTGACGTCGATGCCGACCACTCGATCGGCTGGCGAGGTGCCCAGGCCGCGGCCGCCGATCACCGGCTCTCCTGGGGCGCTCATGTCGTCCACACGACGCGGTCTGGGGTGACCGAGATCAATGGCCGCTGCACATCGACCAGATCTCCCACCCGGGGGCATGGGTCGTCATCGCCCACGAAGACCATCGAGACATGCATATGGGGACCTTCGATCAGCGCGAGGCGTCGGCGGGAGAAGTGGAACGGGCTGCGACCATCGACCAATGGGACCACGCCGTGGGCTGATCCGGCCCCGATGACGACGACGTGACCGTCGCCGGGCACGGCGACTTGGCGATATCCGACGGTCGTCCCACCTTCGACCCGGCGGACGTCGAGCACATCGGCCTGCAGACGGAGTGTCGACTTGTCGCCGTGCCACAGCGCGGTCCCGAGGCGCAATTTCCAGGCTCGATCCGCCTGGGTTGCCTCCAGGCTGAGGAATTCATCGACCGGCAGATGGCTGACGTGGACCTCGACGGCGGGCGGCAGTCGGGCCGCCAGCCGCATGATCTCGGCCCGGTGATCGTCCGCCTCCCCGACCAGGGGCGGGTGAATGGCATAGGCGACGACATTCAATTCGCCGAGTCCGGAGCAGGTGGCGATGCGCTCGACGGCGAGACCGTGGCGGAGCATCGAACTGGCCACCTTGACGACAACCTCGCCCCGCCACCCGACGTCGACGAGATGCTGCACCTGCGCCACCGAACCGACGGTCAACGTGACGTTCGGAGCCAGCGCGTCGAGGTGTTCGTCGAGCGTCGGGGTCAGCACCAGCACCCGTTGAGCAACGTCGACGACGTCGACGGTCTCGTAGACCGTGCCGAGGGCGATCACGGGCGACGCCCCGGCGACCTGCTCGGTCAGGTGCCGTCGGCCAAGGCCATAGCCATTGCCCTTGACGACCGGAATCAGGCGCTCACCCAGTGAGCCGAGATGCCGATCGACATGGGCGCTCCATGCGGGTTCGTCGACGGTGAGGGAAAGCGTCACGACCCGGCACGCTACCGGGCCGGTGAATCCCCGGTCGGCCGGTTGGATTTGCCGCACGCAATGACATCCCAGGTGACGAAGGCGGAGTCGTTGAGGGGGCGTTCGCGGGTGGAATTCGGGCGTCCGGAGCCGTGGTAGGTTCGCCGCGATCGGGGGCATGCGGCCCTCGTGCACGAGCAGGAAACGAGGACGGGGCATGGCCGGTGCCGCTCCAGGTTCGGAAACGCTGGAACCGCCACAGTTGATCGGGGGTGCCACATGCGCACAACCGCTACGGCCGACGCTCCTTCCGGCCGACCCGCGTCACCCGACGCAGAATGAAATCGACGGCCTGTGGCGGGCGTTCGCCGCCATCGGTGAGGCGTGGCAGAACACCGTCCACGATTCCGACGGCCTGCGGAGCTCGTGGCTCGACTTTCTGATTCAGAAGTGCACGACCCGTCCCAGCTACATCGCCGAGTACGTCTCGGCGTTGGCCGTGTTCGACGAACTCATCGCCGTGTACGGCGAATCGAGCGCGTTCTCGACGCTGTTCTTCGAGTCCGGGGTCGACAACGTGGCACCTCCGTTGACCCGTCTCGCCCACGCCAAGCAGTACGTGATCAACGAGTTCATCCGGGTTCAGATCGTGGTCGGTGGATTCAAGAACTTCATCACGCCCGAGCCATCCGATCTTCGACCCGACGAGATCGTCAACCATCGCGGCTTCATCGCCGGTTCTCGATACAACCGCGTCAAGCCCGTGCGGGTGTACCTGGGACCGGCGGCAGGGCAACCAACGTCCGGGACACCAGCGTCAGCGCAGGCGACATCATGACGACGGGCAGTTACTCCACGATCATCATCGGCTCGGGGGTCGCCGGTTCGACCATCGCCACCAAGCTGCTCGAAGCCGACCACGACGCATCAATCCTGATGTTGGAGGCCGGGCCGATCGTGCCGATGAAGGACCGCCGCTACTGGTGGGACTATGTGGTCTCCTACGCCCAGCCCTACGCCCACTGCTACGACCGCGACGGCGACAACGACTCGGTCGGGGCGACGCCGTGGATCTCCAAGGGATCACGGATGATGATCTACGGCGGGTCGACCGTGCACTGGGGTGGTTGGAGCATGCGCTTCAAGCCGGAAGATTTCCACCTCAAGTCCAACACCGGTGGCGGCGGCGACTGGCCCTACGGCTACGCCGAACTTGAGCCGTATTACTGCCGGGCCGAGGAGTACTTGTCGGTCGGCGGCGACGATGATGACCCGTGGCGGAGCAAGCCCTATCCGATGCCGGCGTATCCGTGGACGGAGTCGGACGGCGAGATGGTTCAGGCGTTCGATCGGCTCGGTATCACCCCGGGCAAGATGCCGATGGCCCGATATCGCAAGTGCATGGCCACAGGTACCTGCAAGTACTGCCCGATCGGGGCACGCTTCTCCGGTTCGTACATCCTCGACGATCTCCTCGCCGAGCCGAGGTACACGAACTTCACGTACCTCGGTCTGGCGCCGGCGTTACGGCTGCATACCGAGGAATCGAAGTCCAAGGTCATCGGCGTCGAGTACCTCGACCCGATCACCGCCGAGCCGGTGCTCGCCCGCGGCGACACGATCATCATCTGTTCGGGTGCCTACGAGGCGCCCAAGTTGCTGCAGCGTTCGGTCAGTTTCCACTGGGAGCACGGCATCGGCAACGACCACGACCTGGTCGGCCGCTACCCGGTCTCACATCCGTTTCTGAGCGTGGCGGGCACCAAGCCGAAGAACTCCGAACGCTGGATTCAGGAGTTCGACTTCCCGACGCTGATGTCGCGCACCTACGACACCGAGGAGTACCAGTCGAACGGGAAGATCTTCCTGATGAAGGACGCCAGCCAACCGAACACCGACATCGCCAGCTACATGATCGCCGGCAAGACGCGCGCCGAAATTGATCAGGTGGTCAGCGGCAAGCGATCGATGCACCTGTCGGCGTTCATGGAAGAGAAGGGATCGTGGGACGACCGCTTTACGGCGGCCGAAGGGACGACCAGATTCGGGTTGCCGAGAACCAAGATCGACTTCTCGTATCCCTCCGACTTCGTTGCCCGAGCGAACAAGAATCTGGAGCTGATGAGTGCCGTACTCAAAGAGATGGGCTACGAGAACATCCAGCCTCAAATCGGCGACCAAGATGGCCATCACACCTCGTCGACCACTCGAATGGGTACCGACCCGACCGAAGGCGTGGTTGATGAAAATCTCAAGGTGTTCGGCACCGACAACTTGTACGTCTGCTCGAACGCGGTACTCCCCAACTGTGCGGCGGTGAACCCAACCCTCACCCTGGTGGCCGTCACCCTCAAGCTCACCGATCACCTACTCGGAGCATCAGCATGATCTGGGACTCGATCGCCGACGCCAGCCATGCCTCGCGGTTCGCCACCCTGCTCGACTGTCCGGTCGAGGAACGTGATCTCGACTGGTTGCGAGCCGGGCTCCAGGCCGCCGTCGCCGTCGAGTTCGCCACGGTACCCCCATACCTGTGTGCCTTATGGTCGATCAAAGATGACCTGCACCCGGCAGCCGCCTCGCTTCGCAACGTGGTGCAAGAAGAGATGCTCCACATGTCGCTCGCCTGCAACATGCTGACGGCGATCGGTGGCGTTCCGCAGATCTCCGGATCCTCCACGGCCCCGGTCTATTGGGAGCATCTTCCCGTCGGCATCCACGCCGACCTGGTCGTCAAGTTGTCGGGGTTCAGCGACGCCTCCCTCGCCGGTTTCATTGAGATCGAATCTCCAGATCCGACCGAGAACGATGGGAACCCGGTCAGCAATCGCACGATCGGCGATTTCTACACCGCGGTGGCCGACTGCCTGTCGACCTTGCAGCCGAAGATCACCACCGAGAGACAGGTTTCCGGGCCGCTCGCCCACATGGTCATTCCGACGGTCGACCTCGCGCTCACCGCCATCGCGCTGATCAAGGATCAAGGCGAGGGAAGCGGGTCGCCGATCGTGACCAACACCGACGAACTCGCCCACTACTACCGGTTCCTGGAGCTCAAGCAGCGCCAACGTTTCTCGCATCTCGACGACTCGGGCACGCCCGTGTTCGACGGTCCGGTGTGGGCAGAGCCCGAGACGTGGCCCATCGCCGCGGTGCCCGACGGCGGGTATTTACAGGGTGACGTGTCGGCAGAGGTGTGGTCGAAGCTCGACCAGTTCGACCGCACGTTCACGAAACTGCTCGATTCGCTCCAACTCGCCTGGGAGCTGGGCGAGCAGTCGCCGCTCATTCGCGCAATCGAGACCATGTTCGAGCTGACGGCGCTCGGGCGGGCGATCATGCAGATCGAACGGCCCGATGGAGCGGGTCACTACTGCCCCTGCTTTCGTCGAGTCTGACGAGCAGGTCGAGGTGCCCGTGGCAAGACCGTTCGACCGAGTTCTCGTCGTCATGTTCGAGAACCAGTACCGCAGCTACGTCCTGCACGATCCGTTCATGCGCAAGCTGGCATCGGCCGGCATCGAGATGACCAACTATTTCGGGGTCTTTCATCCGTCGCAGACGAACTATGTCGCCGCGCTGGCCGGAGAGCTTTGCGGCGTGACCAACGATGTCGCCCCGGCAACGCCATTGGCGCAGCGCACTTTGGTCGATCTGATCGAGGAAGCGGGCCTGTCGTGGAAGGCCTACATGGAGGGATACCCCGGCCAGACCTGGGACCCGTCATGGCAGCAACCTGTCTACCCACCGGCTGCTCAGCCGATCTCGGAGGCTCCAGGCCCGCGGGATCTGTCGCGGTACTTTCGCAAGCACAACCCGTTCGCATCGTTCCACCGGATTCAGTCCGACGAACAGCGATGGTCGAAGATCGTCGACGATCACCAGTTCTGGCGCGATGCCGACGCCGGGCAACTGCCCAACTTCGGGTGGTTCACCCCCGACATCTGGAACGACGGCCACTACCTGTACAACACCCACGTCGACACGAACCCTCGGACCCAGTTGGTTCCACAGGTGTCGTCGTGGCTGGAGTATGTGTTCTTCGGCTCAGTCCCGGCCAAGAAAGTGCGGGGCGCCGGCTCTGGTGCAGACCCGATCGGGCTCGGCCTTGATATCGATCTGTTGCTGACCGATCCCGGTGCGGCTTGGCGCGCATCGAAGGTGGCGGATGGCACCGTCATCATGGTCACCTTCGACGAGGCCGACTTCGATGCCCGCGGGTACGACACCAGCTACGACGGCCCGAACCAGGTCTACACCGTGCTCCTCGGCCCGGGAATCGCTCCGGGTTCGCACGACCACCTGGCGTACAACCACTACAGCCTGATCAAGACGATCTGTCGAAACTTCAGTCTCGCCGACTTGGGCAAGAACGACCGGGACGCCAACTCATTTCGGTCGCTGTGGGGCGAGACATTCGCGTGGTCCGCCCCGCAGACGGTGGCTACTACGTCGAGCGGGCATGTCGCGTTGACGGTCGCCGACGGAGCACCGCTAATTTTTGTGACCACACCCGACGGCGACGTCACCGCGATGGTCGCCGCCGAGGACGGCTGGTCCACGGCTGCGCCACTCGGCGTCCGATCCGACGGACAGATGATCGCGGTCACCGCAGACGCCACGGTGCACCTGGTCGTGATGCAGGGCCGCCAGTTGGTGCACCTGCAGCGGGCCGACGACCACTCGTGGACCACTGTCGGATCGATCGGCGAGACGGCCGGGCATTTCGCGATGTGCAGCTACGACGACCTCGACGACGAGCGGACCAAGCTGATGATGTGCTCGCAGAACGACGACGGCTTCATCTCATTCCGGATCTTCGACGATGGTGCCTGGAGCGAGGCGGCCAACGTTGGACAATTGACCGACGGACCGATGGCGCTGACCCAGTTCGGCCCGTCGATCTTCCTGGTGTACAAGGAACGACGGACGCGGAAAATGCGCATGACATCGTTCAATGTCGCCTCGTTCAATACGCTCACAGCGGCAGACTTCGCCAGTCGGACCACCCCGGACAGTCGCACGTCGTTGCATCAATGGGCGCCGATGGACTTTGCCGTGGGAGCATTCTCCCGACAGTTCGGCGCGTTACACAACGACTATCAACACCGCGGCCCGCTCGCGCTCGCGGCGGCCGGCGGCGAGATGCGCCTGATCCATCGAGGGGCGCACGACGACACGCCCAACGCATTCTCAGAGTCGTTCGGGCTCACCGGAGTGGTAACGGCGGCGAGCGTTGACTCCAACGGTTACGGCACCCTGCGCCAAGCCGGATGGTCGATCGAGCAGCAGCTTCCCGATGTGCTCCTCGATGAGAACTCGTACGTCGTCAGCGCCGGTGACGGCGAGCGCATCCACGTGGCCTGGCAAGCCCAGGGCACCAGGGACCTGATGTATTGCGTCGGGGAACAACGCATCGGCCCGGCTCGAACACCATCGACATGACCTGAACATCAACACCACATTGCGAGAGGGGCCCCCATGGGTTGTTCATACGAGATCAACGACACACTGCTGCTGAGCGCGGATCAAGGCTTTCCGTCCGACGTGTTCTCCTACGAACAGCACGTCAAGAATCCCGTCACAGCCAAGGACGTCGAAGGCAAGATCTTCCACTTCAAGGGTAAGCCCGCGGCGAGGGCGTTTCAGCTCGACCCGGTGCGGGTCTACTTCATCGAGAACACCGTCGAGGGAAAATGGCTGGTCTGGGGCAAGGCATTCATCCAGTCGCTGACCATCGAGCACGTGAAGACGACGGTCAATCCGAACAACGCCATCCAGTTCCAGCCCGGGGACTGGATGACGTCGGGCAGCTTCAAGGTCGTCGAGGTCTACGACCCGGAGTACCAGCGAATCTTCACCACCCATGAGACTCCCGCGGCGTGGAACTTCTTCGGGACTTGACGCCCGACGTCAGCACGGTTGGTCAGCGGTCGAGACGCTCGAGGGGGTCGGAAACTGCGGCAACCGCGGCTGCGGCCGCCGTTGCCGAGGTGGTGGTCGAGGCCGGGAGGGGCGGTGGGCCATCGGCTGGCTTCGTCGGGCCGTCGGGATTGACCGAGTCGGTCTTGGCAAGCGCCGCCCATAGAACCGGGTCCTGAAAGGCGATCGTCCCGCCGCCGCGCTTGCGTTGGGAGATCATCCGGTTGATATCACCGACGCACACCCAATCCTCCTCGACTCCGATCCCCCACTTCGCATGATCCTTGCTTTCGGACCACTTCCACGGGGCGCCGAGCGGGGTGAGATCGATCGCCTTGATATCGAAGACCTCATGGGTTCCGTCGAGCGCGATCTCGCCAGGTTTGCCGCTGTCTCGATCGTCGGGAGCTGCGTCTGACTTCTTGACGCGGATCCAGGTCTCGACATCGAGACATACGCCGAGAGCGGGCCCGACGAGCTGATTCCAGAAGTCGCCGCCCCACAGGCGGTTCTTGGCGATCATCTTGAACGCCTTGCCAGCCTTCGAGGTGAAGTCGAGCACGTGGGAGTCGCCCGCCGCGTTGGGCTCCGCCGCGCCGGCAAGCAGTCGCAGGGGGTTGTCGGCAGCGAGATCGGCGGGCAGGCGAGAGCCGAACACCTGGGGTTCCTGATGATCGATCATCACCGCGGCGATCGCCCCGGCGGTAGCAATATCGACCGTCACACACAAGTACGTCTGGCCGTACTGCGGCGTGGGCATCACCTTGCTCCCCGGCATGGCGAACTTCGGCCACGAGTGGAGCAGCCAGAACGCGGTTCCCGATGCAGTGTCGAAGGCGAGCACGCCCTTCGTATGACCAAGTCGACCGTCGTCGCCTTGCTTCGGCGTTGCCTTGGAGGCATCGGGCATCTCGTCGTTGTACAGAATCCACCCCGTTGATTCGGTGGGGTTGTTGAAGATCGAATCGAGGGTCAGATCGAGCGCACCGTTGTCGACGACCATTTCAAACGGCGACACCACGACCTTTCCGACGACGGTGTCGTAGTACACGTACTGATACCCAGAGCTGGCACCCGGACCGCTGCCGGCCATGTGGGGAACCTTGTACATAAACCACCAGTCGACGGGTCGACCGCTTTCGTCGAGCGCAGAAATCATCGGAGCCGACTCCTTCGGGCTTCATATTGCGTTGCACCGACTGCACGCTGTCCGCACTGTAGACGTCGTGCGACCGCCGAAATTCCGGCGACCCAACGTCACCAGACCCGGTGACAAATGCCCAGGGTTCGGTCGTGGCGCGACAGCTGGACGGCGATGACCCGACGAGCGTCTACGCTCCCGACGCTCGTCGGCCCGGCCAGCTCGTGAAGTCCGGGATCGCGGCGCGGGCGCTGCGATGTTTCAGCATCCCGGCCCAGAGGCCCGCGCCGTAGGCCACATCATCGGCAAACCTCACCGCCACCGCCGTCGCCGGATTGATATCGGGGCGCTCCTTGTACCAGTCGAGCAATGCCGGGACCAGCGCCGCGACCATCGCGGCGCGGCGCAGCGCGCCGGGAGAAGAGGGCCGCCACCAGGGTGAGTGGCCACCACGCCCGCCAACAGGCCGCGGCAAGAATCCGTCCGCCGTAGAGGTGCCCGAGTCCCGCCAGCCGCGCGGCCTCTCGGCCGGGATGACGCAGGCCCGGCAGCTTGCGGGTGAGCGCGGCCGTCGTGGCCGCGGCGACGCCCAGACCGACGAGGGGTTGACCGGCGGCGACAAGTCCCCACGACGCGGCCGTCCATCCGCTGACCCGGGCGGGCGCGAGTGCACCCGAGTGGCGGGCCGCCAGCGGCGCCGACGACGAGCCGTAGGCGAACCGCTGTCGTCCCATCGCGGCCCACGACGGGCGCGGCTCATGCTCCGCCACCGATGCTGGTTCGTATCGGCACCGCCATCCCGCGGCATCGAGCCGCCAGACCAGGTCGACGTCCTCGCCGTAACGCAACGCCTCGTCGAACCCGCCGACCGCGTCGAACGCCGCACGTCGTACCACCAACGCGGCGGCCGGAACGTAGCTGACTCGGGTGCCGGTGCGCACCCGCGCCGGTTCGCCGCCGAGGTCGAGGGGCGATCGCCACTGCTCGTATCGATCCCTCGTCGTCGGCCCCGGGCGGCTCGACACCCGCGCCGCGACCAGCCCGACCCGGGCATCCGCAAAGTGGGCAAGGAGTGGTTCGAGCCAATCGACCGTCGGCTCGGTATCGGCATCGAGAAAGGCGATGAACTCGGCGCTGGTCAGCTCCACTCCCCGGTTCCGGGCCCCACCGGGCCCTCGATTGACCATCAGCCGTTCAACGCGGACGCCATCGACCGGAGGGATTGGTTGGCCCCCGGCATCGTCGACGATCACAATCTCGCTGATGCGATCGTGACCTCCGGCTGCTCGCGCCACGGCCGCGAGGAGCCGATCGAGACCGGTCAACGACGGATCGTGGGCCGGGATGACGACGGCAACATCACCCTCGAGACGACCGGGTTGCGGGTGGATCGCACCGGCGTCGAGCAGACGATCGACGAGGCGTTGTTGGCCGGTCGACAACGTGACGGGGGCATTCCCGCTGGTCAGGGTCCGCACGAACCGACCACCCGGCTCGCTGAGGCGGAAGATACTCAGGGGCGACCCCCCGATCAGCACCCGGTCGTCGTCGATCAGGCGCGCCCCAGTATCGAGTTTGAACTGCGTCACGGTCAATCGGCAGCCATTCTGGGGAGCGGTGCCCGCCTCGCGTCCAACGCGAGGGTCACCCAGCCATCGACGGCCGCAGCAAGGCTGCGGGTCAGCGAGGCAAGCAGCGAACGCCCTTCCTCGGCATTCGCGCCGGTGGGGTCACCGAGGACGCCGTTGTGGCTGATCGATTGCACCCCGTCGGTGAACACTGACGAGGGGGGCCGCCCCATGAAGCCGGGCTCGGCTCGCTCCATCGCGACGACACCAGGGGCGAGGGCGAGCATCATCGACGTCTCAACTCGACCGGCATGGAGGTCACCGTCGGGCAGGGTCGGCGACCACGCCAGCACCGCACGTCCATCGGCGCAGAGTCGTTCCTCGGCGGTGCGGACCGCTCGAACGTTGCCGCCGTGGCCGTTGACGAACACCAATCCCCGCGCCCAAGTCGCCGAGTGACCGAGTTGGATGAGCATCGCCGCCAATGCCTGATGGTCGAGCGACAGCAAACCGGGGAAACCGGCATGTTCCCAGCTTGCCCCATAGGCGACCGCCGGGGCGACAAGCATGTCATCGCGGCCGGCCGCGAGGCCATCGGCCAGCGCCACGGCGATGCGGGTGTCGGTATCGAGCGGCAGATGCGGACCGTGTTGTTCACACGACCCGAGCGGGATGACCACGATCGGATCGGGTGGAAGGGCAGGCCATGGCAAACTCCCCATCTGCCCACCGAACCCGACATCCAGCCGAGAGCCGGGCCCGACCTCCAGCCGGGTGTCCGGCCGAGTGTCCGGCCGGGGTTCAGGCATCGCCGATGGCGTACATGAACCCGCTGCGGTCGCCGACATAGAGGCGACCATTCCACACCGCCGGGGTCGACTCCACATTGGCGTTCAGCCGCAGCGACCAGCGTTCGGTCGGGGTCAACGAACCGTCACCAAGGTTGTATGCGTGGATGATGCCCGCGCCGTCGGCCTGCATCAACACCCCGTCGACAACCGCCGGTGAGCTGAGCACCGGTCCGGTGACCTTCAACTCCCACTTCGTCGCCCCGGTCGCCCGGTCGAGGCCGTAGATCTTGCCCGGCTTCGTCGGCCAGACGATCGTCTCGCCGACAATGGCGGGGGTCGACCAGGTACCCGAATCGATCCCGAAGTTGACGTCGACTTTCCACACGACCGGATCGTCGGGCTTGCGGGGGTCGAGTTTGAGGAGCTGCCCGACGTCGCGGACGCGTCGCAGGTTTCGATCGACCTCGACGCCGACGTAGATATACCCATCGGCGTCACCGACGATCGTTGCATCGGTGTCATCGCCGGTCCAGAAGCGGAAGACCCGGTGCGGTTCGCCGACGCCGGTGCGGATGACCGAGACATCCCAGCCCTGCACCAGCCCGCCCGAAGATGCGACGTAGGCGATGTCGCCGAGCAGCATGACCGAACTCTCCAGGCTGACCCGGATGTCGGGGGTGTCGGCGAGCAGTTCGTCGTCCCAACCGGCCCCGTGCCAGGCCAGCACCGGGTCGGCGGTGACCAATCCGTCGGGACCATAGCCGCGGTTGAGTTTGACCAGGTGAAGGCGGGAATTCTCGCCGCCCTCGATCAGCCAGTCGTTGACGACCAACCCCGCCGCATCCCAGTCGTCATTCCACAATGTCGGCTTCACCGAGTGGGCGTCGAGGCTCCACAACTCGGTCGGAACGGCGCGGTCGATGGCGATGACGCGGTACTTGTTGTCGCGCGATCCGGCGTAGATGAGCGGGTAGCCGTCGGGGTCGACGGTGATCGCCCCCTTGGCGATGTCGCCGGTCGGGAACGGCGGGATGATGTCGAGGCCGGTATTGGCGTCGACGAAATGGATCTTGTAGTCATACGCCCCGAACACCAGCCACGTACGACCGTCACGTTCGAACACCACTGGTTGACCGGTCCACCCGGTACCGCACCACTGCTTGGTGATCCCGTACTCGTACGACGCCCCGCACATGGCTCGGCCCGGGTACTTCCACTGCACCTGGGGGTTAGCCGGCACCGGACCCGACCCGTGATACGACCGCGTCGGGTTGCCGCGGAAGGTCAACAGGCCCGTGACCACCGTCCCCCACGGCTTACCCGACTGGGCCGCGTCCGACACCACTGCGGCGATGGGGATCTTCTCGCGCTCGGCCGGTGTCAGATTCGGATCGACCGTTCCCGGCCAGGCCAGCAACGACGCGGTCTGAGCGGGCGTTGTTTGCGCGGGTGTGGTCTGAGCAACCCCGGCGGATGCGGTCGCCTGATCAACCAGGGGATCGGCCGCGGGTGTCGCGGCCCGGAGCTCCATCTGCTGGACGGGCTGAGCCGCGGCCAAAGCAACACCCGACGCAGCCTCGTCGACCGGGACGACGAAGCGGGTCACCGCAAACGTGAACGCCGCACAGACGACCAGCGTCCAACTGATGCGAGGCAGCACACGCGGTGCGTTCATAACCGAACGCTACTCCCCCCTTCCCACCCGACGAGGGACCCAACCTCCCCCAAACCTCGGCAGGATTTGACCCTTCTACGGGACCGAGTGAGGTCCTTGTTACATCGGCGGATGCCGAGTCGTTCAACCCACGCCTGGGGGACGCGTTGTCGTTCACCGTTCCGATGGATGCCCCAGGCCGGCGGGAGCCGGTGGCGACAGGTAGCCCCAGGTCGTCAGCGCCTGCATGACTCGGGCGGCGGCGGCCTGGGGGTCCGAACACGACGGTCTCACCCGCCGACGCGCCGGCCGTGGCTCCGGCGTCCGTCAAGAAGCGGAGGCGATCGAGTGGGTGATCACCAACCGGAGCGGCGAGCACGCGGGGCCGGGGCCGGAACGGGCGGGTGACGACCGGCCGTTCGGTGGTTGCGGTAGGACCGTCGACCACCTCGATCGGGGCGTTACGAGCCCGCATCACGGCACCGAGACCGGCCCGACGGAGACGGGCAGTGGAACCCTCGACCGACAACACCGCCCCACGATCGCGCCAGTCGATGGCGAGGCGTTCGCGGCGACCGCCATCGAGTCGACGGAGGGCGTCGATCCTTCGATCAAGTCCGAGCGACAAGGTCACGAGACCGAGGGCCTGCGGGACGCCGAGTTCGGCGGCGATGAACGCAGGCACGGAGCCGGTGCCCCGGTCAACGGAGTAGTCGCCGCACAACACCAGGTCATCGGGATGGATCCCGGAGGCCAGCGCGCGGGCGACGACCATCGAATCAGCGTTCCGGGACCCATCGACCCGCACGGCGCAGTTGGCACCAGCGGCGATTGCCGCGCGCAACACGACGTCGGCCGCCGAGGGACCGAAGGTCAACGCGACAACCTCGGCCTGCTGCCCGGCCGCGGCTACCAGGGCCCATTCCAGCGCGGCTTCATCGGCGGGTGACATGCCGGTGAAGCGATCGTCGACCGCCTCGGGGGCAGCGAGCAGGTCGGCCGCCGGGCGACGGTCGATGAACTTCAAGCAGACGACAACACGCATGCTCACAACCCGCTGCTCAGGTGCGGCGGAACACGATGCCGTGCCCGCCTTCGGGATAGGTCCAGGTGATCGCGCCCTCGGTGTTGCAGACCAGGTAGCAGGTGCCGCATTCGAAGCACTGCTCGTAGTTGAACAAGATGCCGCCATCGGAGGTCGGTACGAACAGGTTGGCGGGGCAGGCAACGACGCATTGTTGGGTCGTGCAGCCGCGACAAGAGTCACCGTCGACAGTGATGTGGGCGCGATGGTGGATGCGGAATTCCGCGGTTCCCATCCGATCCTCGAACGAGATCGGCGACCACTCCGGGCCCGACGTCGCGGCCATCACCCAACACCTCCCGAGGGCTGCGTCGCTGTACCCCATCGCCGCCCAAGTCGCTGGCGCTTTGTCGGCCGACCCGTCTTCGCTGCGCTCATCCAACACCTCCCGGGGGCTGCGCCCCCGCACCCCATCGCCGCCCAAGTCGCTGGCGCTTTGTCGGCCGACCCGTCTTCGCTGCGCTCATCCAACACCTCCCGGGGGCTGCGCCCCCGCACCCCATCGCCGCCCAAGTCGCTGGCGCTTTGTCGGCCGACCCGTCTTCGCTGCGCTCATCCGAAGGTCCTCAGGAGGTTCCAGCTGTCGCGGGCGAGATCGCGTAGGCGAACCCCGGAGCGCTTGCGTTCCTCGTGTAGCACGGTGCGCAGGCCCGGCTTGGGGTTGGGGTTGTCGACGCGGAACATGCGCTCGACGATATTTGCCGTCATCTGCGGATACTGGAACTGGATCCTGTCGCCGAGCATCAGTTCGGGGGCTCGTTGCAACTTGCGGTGGTCCTTGAGCACAAACGTGTCCTCCAGCCGGCGGCGATACCCGGCCAGGCCCGACAGCGACGTGTCACCGGCCCCGACCGCATCGACGGCAGCCTCACCCGCATACATCCCCGACGCCATCGCGAAGTTGACGCCTTCGAGCCAGATGCCGGCGGCGAGGCACAACGCGGCCGCATCACCGGCGACGAGCAGACCATCACCGGCCAGCTTGGGCAGCATCTTCCAGCCCGCCTCGGGGATCAGGTGGGCGGAGTACTCCTTGACCTCACCCCCTTCGACCAGCGGGGCGATCGCCGAATGGGCCTTCAGTGCGGCGATGATCTCCTCGGGTCGACGCTTCTGAGCGGCGAGCTTCGGCAGCTTCAACACGACTCCCACCGCGATTGTGTCGAGGTTGGTATAGAGGAAGCCGCCACCGTTCACGTCCCCGGTCGCCCCGACGATCTCGTAGTCGACGCCCTCGTCGCCGCGCACCCCGAAGCGCTCGTCGATGACCTCCTTGGGGAGCGCCAGTGTTTCCTTCACTCCGAGCGTGTAGTGGTGGGAGTCGACCTTGCCGTAGAGCCCGGCCTCCTTGGCGATGAACGAGTTCACCCCGTCGCAGGCGATCACCAGTCGGGCGGTCAGATCGCCATCGGGGCGGTCGGTGCGCACCCCCGTCACCCGGCCGTTCGCGTCGCGGAACAGCCCGACGACGGTCGTCGAGCAGATCAACTCGGCCCCCGCGTCCTCGGCCTTTGATGCCAGCCAGTGATCGAAATCGGGCCGGTAGGCGGTCGCCCCGTTGTAGGGCGGCTTGCCCCACGCCTCGGTACGAAAGTCGACGGTGAGCGCCTGGGTGGGGGTCATCAGCATCGTCGCCCGCCGGGTGATCCATCGTTGGATCGGTGCCTCGGTCCACCACTGGGGAATCAACTTGTCGAGGATGCGCGGGTAGACGACCCCCCCGTACATGTTCTTCGACCCGGCGAACGGGCCGCGTTCCAACAACACGACCCGCAGGCCGGCCCGCGCCGCGACCAACGCCGCGCAGGCTCCGGCCGGACCGGCACCGACGACGATCACATCGACATCGGGCTCAGCCACGGTCGGCCCCCTCACGCTCGGCGAGCGCAGCCAACAGGGCGCCGAGGGTCGCATTGGCGTCGCTGACGATCGCCAGGTCGGCGAGTTGCATCATCGGGCAATGGGGGTCGGTGTTGACGCTGATGATGTGGTCGGGCTGACCGAGACCCGAGGTGTGCTGCACCGCTCCGCTGATGCCAAAGGCGATGTACAGCTGCGGATCGACGACGACACCCGTCGTGCCGATCTGGCGTTCGTGGCCGACCCAGCCCTTGTCGGTGATCACCCGGGTCGCCCCCACCGACGCTCCGATCGCCGTCGCAACCGCGGCGAGCTGGGCAAATCGTTCCTTCGAATCAAGCCCGGCGCCCCCGCCAACGATGCGTGGCGCCTCGGTCAAGTCCATCGTCGCCAGGTCGGGTGGGAGCACCTCGACCGAGGTCGCGTCGCGCTCGGTCGTCGGTTGGGTCATTGCGAGCGAATGTACGACCGGAACGGCGCTCCCGGGCAGGTCGACGCCCCGGACGCCGGGAATCAGGGTGGCCACGAAGGCCGCGGGCGTGGGTGGTTCCTCAATCACCAGGCCGCCGCGTCGGGCCAACTTCACCCGGGTGTCGCCCACCTCAATGGCCCCGGCCAGCAGCGTTCGACCGAGTCGGTGCGCCAATCTGGGCGCCAGATCGCGGCCGTCGGGGCAGGCGGGCACGACCAACTGGAGTTCGTTTGCGAGGAAATCGACGAGGACCTCGCTCCACGCGGCAGGTGCGAAACCGCCCACCTCAGCCAGCCAGATTTCGGTGGCGAGCCCAACCAGCGCGGTCGCCGCGTCGTCGGTTGCGGTGCCCACGAGGAGGCATCGCCCCCCGGCCTCGCCGACGGCCTCGGCCCCTCCCGCGGGAAGTTCACCGGCACGGATCGGGACGACAGCAAGCATCACTCACGACGTTACTGATCCGACGCAGGTTCGCCCGCCTGCGAAGCCGGGCCGCTCGGCGACCGGGTCGTTCCCGGGCGAGGAATTCCCGCTGAGCGGTCAGTATTGGCCCGAGAATCGGGGGAAGACAGCCCGCCGCGTACGCTTCGGGAATGTCGATCGTCTCAGTCGTGACCGGTGCCAACTCGGGAATCGGGCGGGCCACCGCCATCTACCTTGCCAAGCAAGGTCACGAGGTCTACGGCACCGTCCGCAGCCTCGACAAGGCTGCCAAGCTCAAGGCGATGGCCGCCGACGCCGGAGTCGAAGTGCAACTCGCCATCGTCGACATCGCTGAAGATGACTCGGTGAGCACCGGGATGGCCGAGATCCTCGAGCGGGCCGGGCACGTCGACAACCTGGTCAACAACGCCGGGGTCGGGGGGAACTCGGTGGCCGAGGAATGCCCGGTCAGCCTGTACGCCGAGGTGATGAACATCAACCTGTACGGGGCGATCCGAGCCGTTCAGGCCGTGCTCCCCCAGATGCGGGCCCGGGGCAAAGGATGCATCGTCAACGTCTCATCGATCGTCGGTCGTGTCGCGGCAATCGGCCAGCAGCCGTACTTCACCTCGAAGTGGGCGCTGGAGGGGATGAGCGAGGGCCTGGCGCAGGAGGTCGCCCCGTTCGGCATTCGAGTGGCGATCATCGAGCCGGGGATCACCAAGTCGGCGATCTTCGCCAAGAACATCGACTCGCCCAACCAGACCGGCGCCTACGACGCCCCGTACCGGCGGATGTTCCAGATGTACGCCGCCGGGCTGGCCGAGGCCACCGACCCGTTCGAGGTCGGGGCGATCATCCACCACGCGATCACCACCGACCAACCCAAACTGCGCTACCCCGTGTCGTGGGGTGGCCCCGAGATGGTCGCCGGCCGCCGAGCGATGACCGACGAGGAATGGGTAGCGATGGGCGCCCTCGTCGACGACACTGACTATTACGACGCCTTCGAACGCCACTTCGACAAACGCCTCGCCTGAACTCGACTCAATGCAATCGGTAGTCTCGCGGTGATGGGCCAAATCGACGATCAAAGCGCGGTCAACGCCGCCGCATCGGCAGAGGTTTTGTTCGTCATATCCCAGGTCGGCGAGATAACTCGTCCGCCGTGTTGGCACCGGGCAGGGCGACGCCTGCCGATCGGGCGACCTCGGCGACGAACGAGGCGAGGTAGGCGTCTGCACGCTCGTTTGGGAACGTCTTCCAGAACCGGTTGACGACGTCGTCGACCGATTCAAACGTGCAGCTCGGGAGCAGACGGAGCATGTCTGAGCGATCGGTTCCCGGCCGCGCCGATCGAAGTTTCATCAAGAAGATGTAGTCCGGCGGCGGAGCGATCACCCTCAGCCGTGGATGATCAAGCAGCGTCTCGCACTCGGTCACCGGTGGCAGATTCTCGACGAACGCGACCGCGTGGGCGTTCATGAAGGTGGCGGTCAACCCGGCGTCGGATGCGACCCGACCCACGGCGGCTTGCAGACCAGCGGATAACACGACGGCCGAGTCGATGTCGCGAGTGCTGTCTCGCCAGCCGTGCAGAGCCATGTACGCGCCGCCGATCAGCACGACTGTCTGCTGTGTGAGGTGCGGATCGATGGCGTCAGCGACCCGAACGAGGATGTCTCGAATTTCAGCTCCGCTGAGCGGGCGGCCAAGTTGTGCGCTCACCTCCAGATCGCCTCCCGGGCGAACCAGACGTTGCGTCGAGCGAGTCGGGGCGGCGTGCGGTCGATGTTGTCTTGGACCATTCGCGGCGTTCCGGACACGTACCACGGCTCAGTCAGATACGGGGCTTCAACAGTCCATCTCGGGACTGGCAAACCTGCGTCGTCGGCGACGATTTCCGCGACAGCTGCAAGGAACGCGAGCGCACGAGGATCAGTTGTCGTCGGGCGAGGCGCAATGACCGCGACAGCCATCTCCGGGTGGCGGGCGGCCCAATCGACCGCCGAGCGGAGCAACGTCCAGTCTCCTTCCCGGTCGCCGGCGACGGATGCCGCGTCTGCGATAGTTGGGACCCGGGCTGGAGTGATCATCAGTACGAACCCGGCGGCCGCGACGAGGCGTTCCAGCATTCCAGCCGTGACGTCGGCAGCTCCGGTTTCGATGCGAGTAACGGTTGAGATTGGAACCCCGGCGTTTATGGCGAGCCGACGACGTGACATGCCAGCTTCTTCACGGACTCGTTGAAGCATCAATGCACCAGCGCTCATACCAGTAGCATATATGCGCACGGTTCAGTCTGACGACAGACGACGAGCAGAAAGAAGCAGTGGATCACCACCTCGCTGCGCGAGCGTGGGGACGTGTACCTGCCTGACCACTTCACTGCCCCGTCGACGCGCAACATTCACGAGGCGATGGTCACCGCCACCATCGGCGAGCTCGTCACCTTCGACGGGACGGCGCTCACCGGTTCGACGCTGCCGTGGGTGCTTGACCGCGACCGCAGTGAGTACGGGACCTTGCGCGGCCATGTCGCTCGGGCCAACCCGCAATGGCAGACGGCGGTGGCCCACGTCGACGCGCTGGTGATCTTCCACGGCCCCGATGCCTACGTGTCACCGAGCATGTATCCGTCGAAGCCCCGCCATGGCCGAGTCGTGCCGACGTGGAACTACGTGACAGTGCACGCTTCGGGTCCGCTGATCATCCACGACGACGCAGCCTGGGTGGAGCAGTTAGTCCGCGATCTCACGATCGTCCACGAGTCGACACGAGCTGAGCCGTGGTCGGTGGACGATGCGCCGCGCAACTACATCGACGCGATGATCGGTCAGATCGTCGGGGTTGAGATCCCGATTACCCGGTTGGAAGGCAAGTGGAAGCTGTCGCAAAACCGATCTGCCGAGGATCACGACGGTACGGCATGGGCGATGGCGACCGGCTCACCCATGGAGCAGGCCGTCGCCGCGTTGATGACTTCCTAGAGGTCGCGGGCCATGCAGACGCTGGTGTTCGGGGAGTTGAGATATTCGCCCCAACAGGGGACCACGTCGTAGCCGGCTCGCCGGTAGACGACATCGGCTTCGGGCTGACGGATGCCGGTTTCAAGCACCATCCGAGTCGCACCGATCGAGGCGGCTTCGAGGTGCAAGCGGTCGAGCATCGCCGCACCAAGTTTCAGCCCACGGGCTCCCGGCCGCACGTACATCCGCTTGACCTCGGCGGTGGTGGCGTCGATTTTGCGGATCGCCCCACTGGCCATCGGTTCGCCGTCGTACGCCCCGACGAACAGGGCGCCGGTACCCGGGGCGACGTCATCGGCAGTCAGGGTGAAGTGATTGGCGCCCGGCTCGGGGTAGCGATCACGAAGCTCGACATTCAACTCATCGATCAAGCCCAGCGCGGCGGTGTCATCGAGGGTAGCCCGGTGGAAGACCAGCGGTTTGGCGACCGAGGCAAACCCGAAGGCATAGGGCGACGGCCCGTTGGCGGCGAGGAACTCGACCCGTTGGCGTGCCTCGACCATGGTCGGCAACTCCCCGGCGCGGACCCACCACATCACCGTCGCGCTGTCGCCTGGGGTGAACCACTCGGCGCGCCGCTTGAAGAACGACACGTGCTCGCTGCGGTAGGCAAACGCCTTCAACTCGTCGACCGACGTCCACACCGTAAGGTTCGGGATGATGTCGGGATCATCGAACGCCCGAATCGAGGTGGCATTGCCCGCCTCGTCCTTCAGGCGCCAGACGAACCCCGGGCTGGACTCGCCGAGGGCGTTGATCGAATCGAGGGCATCGATGAACTCGGCCACCCGCGGGTCGCCGATCGGGGCGACGAGTTTGCCGATGTTCAGCTGGGCGAGGTGGTAGGCCGTCATCAGCGACAACGGTAGATCGCTGACCCGCTCTCGCGCCGATACCGCGGGGGCCTGCTTGTTGCGGAAGTGACGGACGACCTCGATGATCACATTGATCCCGAGGGCCAAGCCGAAGGCGACGAGGAACGCCGTGGTGTGGTTGTCCTTGAACAACTTCCCACCGAGATACCCGAGCAACGCGGCGTACGTCGCCCAGATCGTCGCGGCCACCGCCACCCATTTCACGAACCACTTTTGGGACTGTCGAGTGATGCCGCTGGCCAGAGTGAGGGCGGTTCGGCCGCCAGGGATGAACCGGGCGGTGATCAACAGCAGTCCGCCGCGCTCGGCGATCTGGCCGGTCGCCCAGTCGAGTTTCTTGGCGAACTTCGGTTTGCGTTCGGCTCGCCGTTGGAAGAACGAGGAGGCCCGGCGACCGATGAGGTAGGCCGTGTTGTCACCGAGAAACGCCCCAATCGCACCCGCCACGATGACGAGCAGCAGTGGCTGCTTGCCGAGCCCGGCGGCGACGCCACCGATGATCACGCAGGTCTCGCTCGGCACGATCGGAATCACCGAGTCGAAGAACGCGATGGCGAAAATGATTCCAAGGAACCACCAATTCGCCGACCAGCCGTCGAGTTTGTCGGTGACATCACCAATGATTCCGGCGAACAGCATGGACCTGACACGCTACCGCCCGGAGAAGTTGTATCTTGCGCAGGGTGGCAGCGGTGAAGTTCGCCAAAGCGTTTCGACGGCACGTGGCGTGCCCCGATGAAACGATTGAGGCGGGCTGCGTGGGCGAGGCGCTCGCTGCCT
Source organism: uncultured Actinomycetes bacterium (assembly GCA_963847945.1). Lineage (GTDB taxonomy): Bacteria > Actinomycetota > Acidimicrobiia > Acidimicrobiales > Ilumatobacteraceae > JANMJD01. The sequence goes on along the minus strand of CAWKBX010000009.1, from coordinate 1,246,443 downwards.
ACTTCGAGCGGCACCCCATGGTCCGTTCGTACGTTGTTGACGAGCGATTTACGGTGCGCCGCCATGTGGCGTTGTTCGTCAATGACAACCAGGTCATCGATCGTGAATCGTTGACCGACCCGCTCATAGCCGGGGACACGGTTCACGTGTTTCAGGCCCTATCAGGAGGCTGATGCGATGGCGTCTCTGGAATTGGTGGTGGTGGTCCCATGATGCCGACAGTGCTCATTGGTACCCGGAAGGGGCTGTTCTCGCTCGACGATCTATGGGGCCCACCCAAGGTTGTCGAGCAGTGGTTCGCCGGCGTCCCGGTACCCGCGGTGATGCGCGATCCACACGACGGGGCCTACTACGCCGCGGTCGATCACGGACACTTCGACGGCAAGCTCCATCGGTCGATGAACCGGGGTAAGACCTGGGAAGAGATCGCCGCGCCGACATATCCTCCGAAGCCCGACGACGTCGAGGACATCTGCCCGATGCGTCGCACGCCGCGACCGTGGTCGACGCGGCTGATCTGGTCGCTGGAACCGGCGCACGCCGATGACCCCGGGGCCTTGTGGTGCGGCACGATTCCCGGTGGTCTGTTCCGCTCGATCGACCGCGGCGCGTCGTGGTCGCTGAATCGTCCGTTGTGGGACGATCCGGCTCGCGCCGAATCGTTCGGGGGCGGTTACGACGAACCGGGCATCCACTCCATCTCGATCGACCCCCGCGGGGCCGGTGGGATCACCGTCGGTATCTCGTGTGGCGGCGCGTGGCACACGGCCGACAACGGTGAGTCGTGGGAGCTGTCGACCGGAATGGTCGCCGACTTCATGCCCCCGGGCCGCATCGACGACCCGCGCATCCAAGACCCCCATCGCATCGTCCGCTGCCCCGGGGCCCCCGACGTGTTGTGGACCCAACATCACAACGGCATCTTCCGGTCCGTCGACAACGGCCGCACCTGGGGGCGGATCACCGGCGTGCAGCCATCGGAGTTCGGGTTCGCCGTCGCCGTCCACCCCACCGATCCCGACACCGCGTGGTTCGTACCGATGCTCAGCGACGAGGTGCGGATTCCCGTTGGCGGCAAGCTCGTCGTCACCCGCACCAAGGACGGCGGCAAGACGTTCGAGCAGCTCACCGCGGGCCTACCCCAGGAACATGCCTATCACCTGGTGTATCGACACTGCCTCGACGTGTCATCCGACGGGCAGCGACTGGTAATGGGGTCGACCACCGGCTCCATCTGGGTCAGCCACAACGGCGGCACCACCTGGCGCCTCGCCACCGCCGACCTTCCCCCAGTGTTGAGCGTCCGCTTCATCGCCTGACAGCGAGCCGGGTTGTGGTCGAAGTCGACCGTCCCAACCCATCAGCACATCGTGATCAGCCCGTAGGCATCCCATCGGATAGCGAAACCGTCGGCCGCAGCCTCAGCCGACATCGTCCGACGTCCGATTTCAACTTCCGGTGTACAGACGATGAAGGTCGATCAACTGGACCTCGGGTCGGCGAGTCGCCAGCCGCTCCAAATCAGTCGTGAAACCACTGCGGGAGAACAGCAGGCGGTGACAGCGGCCGATCGCGCCGATCCGTTCTACTGCCCGATCGAGGCGATCGAGTTCGCTCGCGCCAACCCGAGCCTCGGTTGCCTTCACCTCTGCGACGAAGATCGGCCGACGGCCACCTCTGGGACCAAATTCGATGCCGGCAAGATCGAGTTGCGTCTCGATCTGTCGAGGCGACCCTTCTCCGTCGAGTCGCGTCGGCCCCACGATCCCCAATGCTCCCCCGATGGTCGATGGATCGGCGTGGCGAACAACCCATTCGATGGCGAGATGTTCGAGATGGGCACCCAGGATCTGCGAGGCGACAATCGGTCGGGCATCGCGCCAGACATCGACTCCTCGTCGAGCCGCGAGACGTTGCATGTTCGGTTCGATGACCAGGCGGTGGAACCGGATCATCGGCTCGGCCAATGAATACGTCGCCCGGTTGGCCCGCAGCGGATCGTCGAGCTTCACGACCCACCCCGCATCGATGACGACGTTCAGCGCGTGACGCAGCGAGCCGCGATGTTGACCGAGAACGTCTTCGAGGTCGCTCCATCGCCGCGCTCCGTCGGCAATTGCCGCGAGCAGACCCCAGTAACGCTGCTGGTCGCCGAGTTGTTGGTCTTCGGCGACAACGATTCGGCCTTCGCGAAACAGGCTCGACGACGGTTCGAGGAGGCGACGGACAACCCAACCGTTGAGGTCCCCATCAGTCGGGGAATCGTTGTCGGCCAGCGAGCGATAAGCGGGAGTGCCGCCGATTAGGGCGTTGTGGGCGAACGCCACCTGCGCGTTACCCGCCAGCCCCCAGAAGTCGGCCGCCGCTCGGAAGTCAAACGGCTGGACCAAGAGCTCAATAGTCGCCCGGCCCCGCAAGGGTGCAGCACCGTCGATCAGTCGGCGCATGTCGCCGAACGCCGAACCACACAGGATCAACGACGTACCCCGCTCGACGCTTCGCAGGCGTCCGGGCCCCAACGCCTGTTGGAGCAGCGAGGGGAATTCCGCGACCCGGTGAATCACCCGGGGGATCTCGTCGAGCACCACAGGAACGTGCCGGCCGGCGATGTCGCTCGCCGACATGATCTCGCCCAATGCCTCGTCCCACGATGCAAACCGTGTCGGTATCGATGACCTCGTCCACGTCGTCCAGGTGGCGGAGAGCGACGCGAGGTTCTGCGTCGCCTCGCCGTCGATCGCCTCCCAGTAGAACCCACCCGAATGAGCGCACAACGTCGTCAGCAGCAGCGACTTCCCCTGACGACGGCGGCCGTAGACGAGCGCCAACCGAGGCTCCGCCCCCGCGTTGACGAGGAAGCCGGTGAGCTGTCGCCACTCCTCGTCTCGGCCAAACAGGGTGTCCGATTTTTGCACAACTCGACTTTACCATACTCCAGTTGTGCAAAACTTGGGTAGTAGGCGTTAGATCGCAGCCCCGACCCGTTCGCCGTCGACGACGGCGGCGTGGGCGCGGCGGGGGGCGAGGCAGTCGCCGATACGTTCGACGCTCAGTCCGGCGGCCTTGAGGTCGTTGTACAGCCACTCGACGGGGTTGGCCGGGACCGCGAGCACGACCCAGTCGGGAGTGCGGGTCTGCATCTGGCCGGTCGGGTGGTGGAGCAGGTTCAACACGTTCCCCTCCATGCCCATCGGGACCAGGTCGGTGGTCTGCACGATGCCTTTGGCCCCGGCGCGCATCCACCAGTTCTCCATGTCGAGGGTGATGCCGAGGTCTTGGCCGACGACCATGCCGTTGGTGACGACCTCGACCCGACAGCCGCGATCGGCGAGCAGTTCGGCGACCGACGTGGCGTGATGAAAGCCGATCTCGTCGATCACGACCACATCACCTTCGGGGTTCGCCGCGCCCGTGAGCACGTCGCGCACATCGCAGACCTGGGTCGCTTCGGGCGGCGCCCACCACGGCCTGCTTGCCTCCGCCCCCATGGCAACGATCACGTGGTCGGGGACTTCTCGGTGACGAACCCGGGCCACACCCCGACGCCGTACTCGACGGTGACGCCGAGCCGACGGCACTCGGTGAGCTGGTTGCGGATCATGTCGCCGAACTCAGCCCGGTTGGGCACCGACGCGGCAAGCCGTACCTGGCCGCCGGCTTGGGGTTCCTTTTCGTAGACCGTCACCCGGTGTCCGTTACGGGCCGCGGCGATCGCCGCCTGCAACCCGGCCGGGCCTGCTCCGACGACCATCACGTTCTTGGGTTTGGTCGTCGAGCCGCGACCCGACCAGTCGCTGACGATTCGCGGCCGGTGCGGGGGTTTTCGATGCAGCCGAGCCAGCGGTTGAGACCCATCCGGCCGACGCACTCCTGGTTGCACGACAGGCACAGTCGAATCTCGTCGGTCGCCCCGGCGCGGGCCTTGGCGGCAAAATCGGCGTCGGCGATCTGGCCGCGGACGATGCCGACAAGGTCGCAGTGACCATCGGCCAGCGCCCGTTCGGCCTGCAGCGGATCCTTGAACCGACCGACGCCGACGACCGGCAGGTCGATCGCCTTGCGGAACGCCGCGGGTATGAACATCGCGTAGCCGGGCGGGATGTGCATCGACGCCTCGATCATGAACAGCGACGCCGTCGCCACCCCGATCGACGTGTTCACGTAGTCGACCTGGCCACAGGCCTCGACCATCTTGGCCACCTCGACCGCGTCGTCGATCGTGGTACCGCCCTCGATCAGTTCGTCACCGCAGATCCGCACGCCGAGGGCCAACCCGTTGCCGATGACGGCGCGCACCGCGGCGACGATCTGCGAGCAGCAGTCGGGCCCGGTTGGCGAGCGAGCCGCCGTACTCGTCGGTGCGCTTGTTGGTCGCCGGCGACAGGAAGCCGCGCACGATCGAGGAGTGGCTGCACTGCAACTCGATGCCGTCGAACCCGCCCTCGGCGCAATGCTCGGCGACCAGGGCGTACCCGGCGACGATCTCGTCGATCTCGGCGTGGGTGACGGCTTTGGGCACTTCGCGGAACAGCGGGTCGGCGACGGCCGACGGCGCCCACACCGGCAGCCGGGAGAACATCGACGACGCCTGACCGCCGTTGTGGTTGATCTGAGCGAAGATCGGTACCCGGTGGCGATGGACCGCCTCGGTGATCTTGCGATACCCCGGAATCACGTCGCGATGGAACCCGTGGATCAGTTTCTCGTAGGGCCAGTCGGTCGGATGGGTCGAGTGTTCCTCGGTGATGATCAGCCCTGCACCGCCCTTGGCCCGGGCCTCGTAGTACGCCGCGTGCTGGTCGGTCGGCTTGCCATCACGGGCGTAGTTGGTCAGATGCGCCGAGAACACGATCCGGTTGCGCGTGGTCACCGGACCCAGTTGCAGGGGTGTCCACAAGTACCGGTACGCCATCGCCGCGAGCCTACGACGAAGCGGGGGTCACGGCCATCTGGAAGAAGCATCGACTCGGTGCTGGTGATGGGGAACCAGCTCATGTGGAAGGGGCGAATCGTCCTGGGTTCGTTGGAGGCTCCTGAGGAACTGGACCTCACGACCGATGCACGACGAGATGAAGTCGAGAAAGCCGGGGTCGAGATTCATTGTTCCACCCATGGCCCCCTCAGAACACCCACTTGGTGGCGCGGGCGCTGAACTCGTCGGGGCGTTCGATGACGCCGAAGGCTCGCTCGGGGATGACCTCGAACAACGCGTTGGAACGGATGAATCCGGCGAACTCCTCGACGTCACCGCCAACCTCGGCGGCGTACTTGGCGACGTAGGCGGCGACCGCCAGTTCCACACCGGCCGCTTCGATGAGGGCGGCGGCGCGGCCTTCGAGCGACACACATTCGACGGTGTCATCGGGGGCGACGGTGCATTGTGGGTTGGCGGCGAGGTTACGGGCCTTGCGGGATTCGGGGCCGCAGCTGGTCCAGAACACGCCGTGCTCCGACGACCAGACCCCCCACACCGGAAGGGCATGCGGGCGGGCGGCGACCGAGGCTGTCACCAGCCAATAGTTGCGGCTGCGGGTCAACCGCTCGTCGGCCCACGACCACGGGAGTACCCCGTCGTCGTCGGTCGGCACGTCGTAGCCGGGCATGTGAGGTCGCTGCGCGCGGGGTTCGATCATCCCGCCATCGTGCCATCTCGGACGGTCGCCCAACTCCGATGGGGAGCGGCGTCGCGCTCCCAGCGTGACGGCACTCCCCGAATCCGAATCTGCCGGCGAACTGGTGGGGTCGCGGCGGCGCAGCGCGGCCTACAGTCCGAGGCATGTCGACGAATCCGCAGCCGCTTGGCGGCAACCAGATGCCCCGCTTCGGCGGGATCGCCACGTTCATGCGACTACCAGGACGAGCCGCGCCGGAGGATCTCGATGTGGCGATCGTCGGCGTTCCGTTCGACATCGGCACGTCGAACCGGCCCGGTGCCCGCTTTGGCCCCCGCGGCATCCGCGCCGAGTCGGTGCTCACCCGGCCGTACAACATGGCCACCCGGGCGGCCCCGTTCGACAGCCTGCGGATCGACGACACCGGCGATGTGGCGACCAACGCCTTCAACCTCGCCGACTCCGTCGCCCGTATCGAGACCCACTTTCGCGGCCTGCTCGAGCACGATCTGATCACCGTCGCCATCGGCGGCGACCACACGATCGTGCTTCCGATCCTGCGGGCGATGGCCGCCAAACACGGCCCGGTCGGCCTCGTCCACATCGACGCCCACACCGACATCAACGACACGATGTTCGGCGAGCAGGTAGCCCACGGCACCCCGTTCCGCCGCGCCCAGGAGGAGGGCTTGCTCGACTCCAAGCGCGTGGTCCAAATCGGGGTGCGGGGTACCGGCTATGCCGCCGACGATTTCGATTGGTCACGCGACCAGGGCTTCCGTGTCGTTCAGGCCGAGGAATGTTGGCACAAGTCGCTCGAACCGCTGATGGCCGAAGTCCGCACCCAGATGGGTGACGGGCCGGTATACCTCAGCTTCGACATCGACGGACTCGACCCGGCCTTCGCCGGGGGAACCGGCACGCCCGAGATCGGCGGACTGACGATCTGGCAGGGGATGGAGATCATCCGCGGCTGTCGTGGCATGAACCTCGTCGGCTGTGACCTGGTCGAAGTCGCCCCGATCTACGACACATCGGGCAACACCTCGCTCGTCGCCGCCAACCTGATCTACGAGATGCTCTGCGTGCTGCCCGGCGTCGAGTCCCGCGCCTGAGCTGAGGACGACATGCGCGTCTACGTCGTCACCGGGGCGACCAGCGGTATCGGCTGGCTGACGACCGCGGCCCTCGCGGCGCGCGGCGACCGGGTCTATGGCACCCGACGACGCGACGTCCCGGTGGCCGAAGGCGTCATCCCGTTGACGATGGAGGTGGCCGATCGCGACTCTGTCGTCACCGCCGTCGGCCAGGTATTGGCAGCCGAGGGCCGCGTCGACGGCGTCGTCAACAACGCCGGAATCGCCATGCTGACCTCGTTGGAGGACACCACCCCGGAGGCGTGGAATCAGATCGTCGCCACCAATCTGTCGGGGCCGCTGTGGGTCAGCCAGGCGGTGCTACCGGCGATGCGCTCCGCCGGGCGAGGGGCGATCGTCAACGTCGGTTCGATCTGTGGGGTCGTGCCCTTCTCGTTCTACGGGGCGTATTGCGCGACCAAATACGGGCTCGAGGCGATGACGCTGGCCCTCGCCGCCGAGGTGCGCGCCTTCGGGATCCGCGTGTGCTCGGTGCAGCCCGGCTCGTTCCGCACCGCCGTGATGGACAACGCCCCGGCCCCGGTCGAAGGCACCAGCGTCTACGCCGAACGCAATCGTTGGGCGCACGACCGTCAAGCGTTGGATTGCGCCGGGTCCCCCGAACCGCACGCCGTCGTCGAGGCGATCATCGATGCCCTCGACCGCGACGACGCCCCCGTCCAACGACTGGTCGGCACCGACGCGATCGACCTCGACGCCGACTACCGCGCCCAGGGCGCCGACCGCTGGGTCAGCCACCTCGCGGACCGCGAACCGTAACCGGCGTCGCCCGCGACCGCAGGCATCGCCGGACGATGACCCCGCACCGTCGGTATGCCAGATTGAGTTGATGGCGTTGACCCCCGGAATTACCTCGATCAGCAACTTTCGCGAGCTGGGCGGGCTACCGACCGCCGACGGGCACGTCGTGCGACCCGGCCTGGCGTTTCGCAGCGCACATCTGGCCAACGCCTCCGACGGCGACCTGAAACGTATCGTTGACCTGGGCATTTCGACAATCATCGATCTGCGCACCCCGGCCGACAAACACCTCGACGGCCACGACCGTGTCCCCGTCGGAGTGCAGTACGTCGCCGCCCCGATGGGTGATCTCACCGACAGCAAAGCCGCCGGTTCCACCCAACCGCTCGACCCGGTACGCGCCGCGATGCATTCGCGTGACCCGCAGGTGATTGCCGACCGATTCGGCAACGGCCAGGCCGAGGCGATGATCCGCCACGGTCAGCGGACGTTCGTCGACAGCCCGCAGGCGGCCACTGCGGGCCGGGCATATCTCGATGCCCTGCTCGATCCCGACTCCGGCGGAGCGTTGGTCCACTGCTCGGCGGGCAAGGATCGCACCGGTTGGATCTGCACGATGGTGCTCCTCGCCCTCGGAGTCGACCGCACCACGATCATCGAGCACTACCTCGAAACCAATCAGCACCGCCCCACCGACGCCCGCGTGGCCGAGGTGATCGGCGACTCCGGCGTCGACCCGGAGCACCTGCGGGCGTTCTTCGAAGTCCGCGAGTCGTACCAGCAGGAAGGCTTCGACATCGTCGACGCCAAGTACGGCTCGGTCACGGCTTACTTGGACCAGGTGTTCGGCTTCGACACCGCGCGGCTCGCTGCGCTCCGCTCCCGCCTCCTGGTGACTGCCGGCTGAGACGCCAGATCTTCTGGGGCGAATACTGGCGGGAGTATGCAGATCTCGCCGCGCTACGACGGTCCACCGATTCTCGAGATTCCGAGCACCTGGCATGAGCAACTCGCGCCGCTGGTTCGGCAGCGACGACGGATGGAACGCACCCTGGCCGGGCTGAGCTTCGATCAATGGCAGACCCAGAGCCGCTGTGCACTGGGGACCGTGCAGGACGTGATCGCCCACCTGACCGGGGTCAACGACGAGACGCTGGAGCAGTTCATCGCCTCCAACGATTCGTTCCTCGGAGTGATGGAGCAACTGTCCGACGGCGAGTGGCACCAACTCGCCGAATCTCCGGCAGGGCACGTGCCGATTCGGCTGATCGATTGCCTGAGCATTCGCTCACCGTTGCCGGTGGACGCGCCTGCGGAGTGGCGAACCCTCGTCGGCGGCCTGGCCGCGGCCTTTGATGCTCCCGATCAGAGCGTCTTGGGGTAGTACTCACCGGGCTGCAAGGCCGACGTTGCCATGTCGAAGTTCGAGGCGAACGGCCAGTCGGCTTCCTCGCCCGCCGCCGGTACCTGGGTGAATCGGCCGAGTTCGCCACCGCCGACCCGCTCATTCCCGACGAGCGACCAGGCCTGGCGCTGATACGTCCAGTTACTCGGCTGGAGGCGATGGCATTCGTTGAAGTGGACGATCGCCGCGTCCCGCTCGCCGGCGCGCCACAGGTGGTTGGCCAGTTCGAAGTGCGCTGCGGCCCGCGAGACCTCGGCCGGCCGGGGCTGCGACGCGGCGATCACCTCGTCGGGCGTCATTGCGAACGAACTGGCTGCGCCGTTGCGGGCCCAGTCGCGGATCGCGTCGGGGTACGCCTCGCGGTCTTGTCCACCGGCGAGCAGCGTGGCGAGCGCCGGCCGCTCAACGGTGTCACCCTTCGCAACGCGCTCGGCCGCCTGGCGCTTGGCCCGGTCCATGATCAGCTTGACGACCGATTCGGGATACACCGTGGCACCCGCCCAACCGGGCTCGGCGGGGCGCACGATCATCCCCTCCTCGTCGATCCAGACCACGTTCGGGATGTTGACCACGCCGAACAACGTGCACAGCTGATGCCCTGGGTCGAGGAGCGAGGGGTGATCGGCGTTGGCCGCCTCGATGAACTCGCGAGACGCTTCCGGGCCGCTCAGCTCCAGCGAAACCGTGACGATCTCGACGCCGAGCGGGTGGAGTTCGGTGCGCAGGGCCTGCCACACGGGCAGGTCATAGCGGCAGCCTCAATAGGGGGCCCAGGCGACGATGACCACCTTCTGGCCGCGTAGCGACGACAGGCGAAACTCGGTGCCGTCGAGGTCGTTCAACACCAGTTCCGGTGCTTGCGCCGTGACCAGCGCCCGCCCGTTCAACGACTCCGGACCGAGCGCCCACAGCCCCGCGGCAGCATCGTGGACGAGTTCCATCCCCAGCCGGTCGGCGCAGTCGGCAAGCTCGAAGCCGTTGGGCAGCGGTACGCATACCTCGCCTTTGCAGGCACCCTGCGGCTTGATGTCCCAGCCGGTGCCGACCGCGAACTCGCTGGTCCCGATGTCGAGTCGGTCAAGAATCACGTCAACGTCTCCCTGATAGATGTCCCCTGCGGACGATACGTCGCCAAATCGGCCCAACTCGCAGCGACGCCGCGACGCCGCGACGCCGCAGTTGTCGGCCGAATTTGTGTGCCGCAGGTAGCTCGGTGCGCTACTCAACGCACACGACGTCGGAACGCGGCATCAGCGCACCCGGCGTTCGAGAAGCTCGGTCACGACGCGCGAGCTTTCCTCCTCGATGGCCGAACAACGGTCGAGTTCGGCGATGACCGAGGTGTCGCTGAGGCGTCGGGCGATCGACCGCCACGCGCTCGCTCCCTGAAGCTCGGCGTCGGCCTGCATGCGCAGCTGCTCATCGATCGAGAACCCGTCGAATGCGGCGTAGTACAGGGCGCGGGCGTCGGGGAGCAGGCCGCGGAGTTCGGCCAGAGAGTCCTCATCGATGTCGAACAGCGCCTCGATCCGATCGGCGATCTCGTCCTCGCGCTGGGCGCAACCGTTCAGCGCGTCGGCCTCCTGCACAAGCTCTGCCGCCCATGCCCGGTACCGGTCGGCCGCCGTTCGCTCCAGCAACGCGAGAAATCTCGGTCGAGCGATATCGGGCACCCGGCTCAGGACGGGTAGCAACAACGCACCGAAGTTGGGGATCTGGGCGGCCATTCCCTCATCATGGCCGCGGTCCGGGCGCTCCGATGACTTCGGGCCGGGTCGTTCCGCAGATCTGGGCGCGCTGAGTCCCACATATGGGACTGGACGCGCCCAGATCCGGGGCCGGTCTGGCGCCCGTAGATCGGCGAGCCCCCTGCCGGGGAGTTGCGCGAGAATCGGGCGATGACGCAACGCCCTGAGCAAACCTTCGACGTGGTCATCATCGGGGGCGGCATCGCCGGCGTGTCGGTGGCCTATGAGTTGGCATCGGATCGCCGTGTGGCGCTCATCGAGATGGAATCGGCACTGGCCCATCACACCACCGGACGGTCGGCCGCGGCGTTTCTGGAGAGCTACGGCGGGCCGGTCATTCGGGCGTTGACGACGGCCAGTCGCTCGTTCCTCATCGACCCGCCCGACGGCTTCGACGGTCCGTTGATGACGCCCCGCCCGTTGCTGTGGATCGCACCCGCCGGACGCGGTGCGACGGTTGTCGACCACCACACCGAGGTTCGCCGGTTGGTCTCTACGGTCGAACTCGTCTCGGGACCTGATGCCGAATCGATGTTCCCGTTGCTGCGTCCGGGCTGGACCGAACAGGCGATGATCGAGCCCGAGGCGATGGACATGGATGTGCACGCCATCCACCAGGGGTACGTCCGCGGTCTGCGGAGCCGGGGCGGTGAGATCCACGTCTCGACCCCGGCCATCAACCTCTCGCATGACCCTGCCGGGTGGCACGTCGAGACTCCGAATGGCTCGTTCCATGCCCCGCTGGTGATCAATGCGGCCGGAGCGTGGGCCGACGTGTTGGCCGCTCGAGCGGGGGTCCGCCCCATCGGAATCCATCCGCTGCGCCGCACGATCTTCTTGGTCAACGCCCCCGACGGGGTGGGCCCGAGCGCAGATTGGCCGTTGATCGGCGACCTCGACGGCACGTTCTACATGAAGCCCGAGGGCACCCAATTCCTCTGCTCACCCGCCGACGAGACCCCCTCGGATCCCTGCGATGCGCGGCCCGAGGAAGCCGACATCGCCCGAGCGCTCGACATCATCAACGACGCGACAACGACCAACGCCCGCCACGTTCGATCGTCGTGGGCCGGGCTGCGCAACTTCGTCATCGACCGGGTTCCGGTCGCCGGTTTCGACGACGAGGCCGAGGGCTGGTTCTGGCTGGTCGGTCAGGGCGGCTACGGCATCCAGACCGCCCCGGCGCTGGCCCGCAGCGCCGCAGCGCTGATCCGCTCGGGTGAGCTGCCCGACGACGTGGTCGCACGCGGCACCCGCCCCGCCGATCTGCACCGCTCTCGACTGGTCAACGCACCGGACCTGCTGGCCGGGCACTGAGACGCAATTTGAGATGCCGCAAGATCCGCTGCATTACCTGGGCGAATTCGCCACCTCGCTGCGGTGGAACGACATTCCCGGCGACGTCAGACACCGCGCCGCATTGGCGCTGCGCGACACGATCGGCACGATGCACGCCGGCAGCACCACCCGGGCCGCCCACATCGCCGCCGATGTCGCCGCGGCAGATTCCGGGAGCTTTCCGATCGTTGGACGCTCGGCGCGCGCCTCGTGCCAACAGGCCGCGTTTGCCAACGCCGTGGCTGCCAGCGTGCTCGACTTCGACGACGGCCACTACGCCGGGGGTGCGATCCACCCGGCGTCGGTGATCGTGTCGACGCTGGTCACCGCGGCCTCCGCGACCACCGCCGAGGTGTTCGATGTGCGGTCCATCCTCACCGCCCAGGTGGTCGGCTACGAGATCGGCTTGCGCGCCGCCCACCTGCTGTGGCCCAAACATGCCGACGACGACTACCACTGCACCGGAACCGCGGCGACGCTCGGCGCGGCAGCCGCCCTGGGCCGGCTGTGGGGCCTCGATGCCGACGGTATCGCCCGGTCGATCGTCGTCGCCTGGGCCCACGCCCCGATGGCTGCGTTCCAACTGCCGATGCTCAAGGAGGCGATCGGGTGGTCGGCAGCGACCGCGGTGACCGCCGTCAACCTGGCCCGCGCCGGGTTCATGAGCCTGCCGGCCGGGTCGCCGAGGGCCGTCCCCGACGTCTTTCCGCCGACGCCGTTTCATCGCGCCGGGGCGATGGATGACCCGTTCGTGGCTAGTTTGGGCACGGTCTTCGAGGCGGGGAACACCTACTTCAAGCCCTACGCCGCGTGCCGCTACACCCATGCTCCGGCCGCCGCGCTGCACCGACTGCTCGGCGAGCACGGCATCTCAGCCGACGATGTCGACACCATCGAGTCGATCGAGGTCGGCACCCACCGCGGCGCGGTGTTCCTCAGCGATCAGCATCCGCCCTCGTTGGAGCATGCCCAGTACAGCTTTCCGTTCGTGCTCGGCGCAATCGTGCTACACGGTGCCGCCGGGGCCGCGGAGATGAGCGAGAGCTGCCTGACCGACGATCGACGCCTCGCCATCGCCGAACGGGTGACGGTGCATCACGACCCGGCGATGGACGACCTCTACCCGCAGCACTACGCGGGCACCATCACCACGCGTACCACGGACGGTTCGACGCTGCGGACGACGGGGATCGTTGCCCCCGGCGACCAGGAGCAGCCGATGTCGGACGCGGAACTCGAAGCCAAGTTCCTGCGGCTGATGGCCGCCGCCGCCATCGGCACTGCCCGAGCCGGCGAGATCAGCGCCGCCATCACCGCGCCGTTAAGCGACGGCGGGCACGAGGTCGAGGAACTGCCAAGCCTGCTCTGAAGCGAGCCCGGCGAGTTCCTTGCCGCAGTTCTGCACGACATGCGGTGACGAGGTGACATGTTGGGTGCCGGCGTGGACGTCGCGATAGAACCGCTGGATGTCACCGCGACGCAAGGGCCGTCGTGCCACCGTTCAGGTACACGAACTGGGCGACTTCGTGCAGCACCTGGGTGATGTTCGTGAGCGCCAAGCGGATGAGGGTGTTCTGGCGAACGGATGCGTGGCTGTTCTCATCGATGCACGTCGCCGCCATGTCGGCCCAGGCCTCGCGGGCAAACGCCCGGCCGGCGCGAAACGACGCCTCGGCCCTGCCGAACTGCTCGAGGAAGGAGTCGCTGTCGACTTGTGAACCGGGCCGGCCACTCTTCTCCGTGGCCAATTTGGCAAGTTCGTCGAGCAACCGCCGACCGACGCCGAGCGCCCATCCGGTATGACACATCGTCGCAAAACCGATGATGCCGATGTTGAACAGCCCGCCACCCCGCTTCGGTGTTTGGGTGACCGCGAAGTGGGTGTTGTCCTCGGGTACGAAGACGTCGTCGATTCGGTAGTCGATGCTGCCCGTGCCGCGCAGACCCATCACGTCCCAGTTGCCGAGGAGGGTCGCCTGCTCGACGGGGAGTACGAAGATCCGCGGTTCACCCGTAGTGGTGATGATTCCGAGCGTGTGGATGTGGGTGCCGTGAAGCAGCCCCGATGCGAAGCTCCATTCTCCGGTCAGCATGTATCCACCATCGACCGGCGTCGCCATTCCCGGACGGGTGCCCTGTCCGGCGATGATCGGCTGCTTGCCGTCGGCCCACATCGCGGCCACAGCCTCGTCGCCGAGGTACGCCGCTCCGGTGCCGGTGGAAAGACACGCCGCCATCACGACCCAGCCGGCGGATGCGTCGGCGTAGGACAGATTTTCGAGCACCTCAAGCGAGCTGATCGGATCGAGTTCGAAGCCGCCAACTGCCTTTGGCTCCCACATCTTGAACATGCCCGCCTCGTGGAGTGCGGCAACCACCTCATCGGCCAAGCGGCCGTGGGCGTCGCCGTGCCAACCGAACTCGTTGAGCAGCGGTTGCAGCGCGAGTGCCCGCGCCGGCAGATCGACGGTGGTTTGTGTGGTGCTCAACGTGGTTCCCTCTTCATTTCGGACTGGGCGGATGACCCTAGCCCGACGAGGGTCGACACCCCGATTGACAGCGCTCAGCTCAGCATGGCTGACGTCCAAAAGACGACGTCAACACGACGTCAGAGATACTGGGAGGTGGTTCCGGCGACGGGCATGGCGGGCTGGCCGAGTTTGCGGTGGTCCCACGAACGTAAGCGCACCGGGTCGACCCGGACCACGACGCGCTTGTTCATCATGATCTCGACGAACGGGCGCATCTCCTCGTTGTACGGCCCGTTGTAGCGCTCGAACACGCTGATCCCGGCCGCCCAGTATTCGTCGCTGGTGGTGTCGTCGATGATCACGCCGGTGCCCTCGATAGCGACGCCGCGAAGCTGGTCGTAGCTGTCGCCCGCCTCGATCGAGCAGGTGATCTTCGGGTCGCGCCGCAGGTTGACGGCCTTTTGCGACTTGGCCTTCGTCTCGAAATAGATCTTGCCGTCGACCAGCCCATACCACATGGCGACCAGGTGCGGGTATCCGTTGGGGCCGTTGGTGCCCATCGTGGCGATGCGCCGCTGCCCGAGGAACTCGTCGACTTCTTCGGCGGACATGACGATGGAGGAGCGTTGGT
The DNA here is from genome assembly GCA_963847945.1 of uncultured Actinomycetes bacterium. Classification (GTDB taxonomy): domain Bacteria; phylum Actinomycetota; class Acidimicrobiia; order Acidimicrobiales; family Ilumatobacteraceae; genus JANMJD01. The sequence goes on along the minus strand of CAWKBX010000009.1, from coordinate 1,231,340 downwards.
TGGCACCCATGGTGCGCCTGCTTTCGTGTGATGGGTCGGCGGGGCCGCCGTGTCGATGGCACCTGTGATGATGCCACCTGCGCTCCACCAACACCGCTGCCAGACGACGATCAATCAGCCACGAGGTTCTCAGGTCGCGTCTGCGGTCTCGGCTTCAGGCCTCGGTGCGCTGCATGCCTTGAGCACGGTCAGCAATAGACCCGGGAGGGCAAGTACGACGAAGCCCGTGCGGAGCATCCGGTAAGGGTCGTCGATCTGTCCACCGAGCCACCCGCCGAACCGGCCGCCGACGAAGAACATCACTGCGAATCCGACCAGCCCGTTCGGGAGGAACCGTCGCAGCCGAGGCCAGCTCGGCAGGCGTTTGAGGACCGCCAGCCGGTTGATGATCGGCCCGACAAGGAAGAACGCGGTGCCGACAAAGAGTTCCCAGCACCACGGCAGGAAACCCGACGCGACCAGTAGGAACAGGGCAGCTCGAAGGGGTATGGCGAACACGGGGTGGAGCGGATGCGGGTCGGGGAGCTTGGGCGGCTCGACCTCTCGCAGCCGGTCGGCCTGCGTCGCCGCGATCACGCGCTCGATGATCATCCGGACGAGAATTGCCAGACCACAGATCGCCCCAATCCATCGAGCCCGGTCGGCGGCGGGTACCTCGGCCGCCGAGATTCCGCCGAGCACCGGCAGTTCGGCAACCATGTTGGTGACGACGAAACTGGTGAACAGCGGCAGCGCCGCCAGGTCGATGATGAACGATGCCCAAGCTCGGATGTTCGCCGTCAACGGACGCCGCAGCGGACGCAAACCACTGGCGACCAGCGCTGGGACGACACAGATACTGGCCAGGCCGAAGAGCAGCCGGACATCGGCCCACGAGCCGACATCGCCGGGCCCGGCGACGACCAACAGCCCGACAAACGTAAACACACCGACCGCGCTGTCGATGATCGCGACACACGCCAGCGTGGCCAATACTGCCGCCGACGGTACGAGGCTCTGCGCTTGTGAACCCGCCCACATTCCCGCGGCCAACCCGACCAGGGGAAGACCGAACCACAGTTGGCGGATCACGGCTCGCAGATAGCCACCATCGGCGCCGATGCGGCCAAGCAGCGGCGAGATGACCGCCAATCGTTCAGGCCCGTGTTTGCTGAGTCGGTCAAAGTCGGAGTCGACGTCGCGGTCACCGGTGGGGGCCATGCCTGCCTCGTCGGCGTCCATGCCATCGAACCTGGTCGTCGGTGAATCGATGTCCGCCGACCGGGGTGCCTCTTTCTTGTCGGATCCGCCCGACGTTGCTCCGGCGAGGGCGAGCACCGCAATGACTCCACCGAGGGCGGTCCCTTCCCCGACGCCATCAACCGGCTTGCCGTTGGGGAGGTTTCCCGCGGCGGCTATCTCACCACTCGCCAGCAGCGACGATGCGGCCGTCGTCACCACCGATGGATCGGCGTCGCCGCTGGGAGCCGAACCAGCGCTCGTCTGGTCGGAGCCGGCCGACGCGGAGTTGGCCGACGCGGAGTTGGCCGAGTTCGCACTCGACTGGCGTCGGATTGCCGAGACCGGATCGGTCGCCGCGTCGGCCGGGGGACCCGAGGTCGCCGGCACCATCGAGGTGTCGACCATCGAGGTCTCGACCGTCGAGGTCACCGATTGGTCGATCGGAACCGATGCGGCGGCGACGGGAGGTTGCGCCCAACTCCGATCGCCCGTCGGCCCCTGTGTGGTCGGGGGTGGGGCCGGCCGGGGTGGAAGCGTCGCCTTCGGTGGTGGGCTTGATGGTTGGCTTGGCTGGTCCTCGCGCTGACCCTTGGTCGTCGATGTGGGCTCCACGGTCGTGTCCGGCGCAACGGTGCCGGCAACGGTCGTGTCGGGGAACGGCGTCGTGGTGTCGACAATCGTCGTGCCTGGCAGCGGCGCGGTGGTGTCCGGAGGCTCGATCGACGTCGAAGGCGGAACGACCGTCGTTGACAGCGGCGTCGTCGGTGGAGTTGGTGGAGGCGTGGTCGGCGGAGTTGGTGGCGGCGTGGTCGGCGGCGACGCGCCAATGGCGACCAATACTCGGGTGTCGGCACACGCCGGTCCCGGTAGGCAGCGGGTCACGACGAATGACGTCGCCGCCGTCGCTGAGCTATCGGCGGGGGCCAGGTATTCGACGGTCGTTGCGTTGACCACCCGTGCGCTTCCAAGCGTCGGCGGTGCCGACACGGTCAGTTCCGGGCACGACGGCACGCTGATCGACACCGCGTTGATCAACAGATCACGACTCGTCGTCGGTCTGGTGAGATCGATGATCTCAAGGTGACCGACCGAACCGCCGCCGGCAACGTCGACGTTGAGGGTCACCGGTCCGGCAACGTCACCGGAGTTGAGCAGCGTTCGGGTACCGCGGCTATCGACGAGGTCGAGCCGAAAGGCGACGCCGGGTGACGATCCGGCCAAGTCCGCGTCCACGGTGACCCGAGTTGGCAGGGCGTCGAATTGCACATCTGGGGACACCGCCCGACCGTTCGCCGGGCGGTCGCTACTACTGAATACCATCTGAGCACCGACCATCACGATGTTGCCGTGCTTCACCCAACCACCGAGTCCGCCCGTCGAATTCCAACTCGTTCGCGGCCCGGGTCAGCAGGGACCTCCGATCTCCACGCCGGTTGTCGAACCGGGTTCGACGGCGAGAGTCACGTCGGCGGCCTGACCGAACGCCGGGCGCGGCACCATCAACGCAACCGCGCCGATCACACCACCCAGGATCGACCACCGCTTTCGTGCACTCATTCATTCACCCACCGCGACTGATCTACATATAGCGTTAAATTAGACGCTATATGTGTTCATGAAAAGTCAGGGTGGGTTCATACGCCGCCCGAGACGATCAGCCGACGCGATCGAGCGCCATCGCCGCTCGACGGCCTTCGAGGACCGCCTCGTGCACCGTGCGCGGCGCCACACAATCGCCAGCCTGCAGGTGGGCTGCACTCAAACGGTCGGTCGGGCAGACGAAATCCGCAGTCGATCAGAGCGACGCACTCGATGCGCCGGCGACTCGCCCGAGAAGCGGTCCTCCAAGTCGATCCAACCTGGACCGACGGTTCGCAGCAACGACCGCCGCTCGATGCGGACACCCCGCTGTTGCAAGCGCGAGTTCGCCGGCGCGAGATCGCCGGTGCGGGACAGTTCGTTGCCGGCGATGTTGTCCTGCGTGATCAGAATGGCTCGGTCACCCAGCTCCTCGGCGAGGGCAACGGCGATCGGCCCGCCGATCGGGTCGTACACTGCCACGTCCCCGTCCGGGAGTCGCCGCACCCGCGCCGCACATCGACAACGTGCACAACCTTCGCGGTCGGTTCCACCTCGTAGGTCCGAACGCCGGCGACCGACCCCGTGGCCTGAATGACCACCTCACCGGGGCGTCCCTGGTCGTCGACCGCTGAGTCGACGCCGGTGGCCACGGCAACGCCGAGCCGATCGACCTCCGCCCGCTGCCAGTCGATGAACGTCGCTCCGAGCCCGGCGCTCGGCCGCGGCACCGCCGACCGTCAGCCTGTCGCTCGACGATCCGGACACGATGCCCTCGCAGCGCCGCCACTCGGGCAGCCTCGAGCCCGGCGGGTCCTGCTCCGACCACGACGACATCTCGAGGCCGCGAGCTCGGCGCGTACCAGTCGGGGTCATCGCGTCTCGTGGCCGGTCGACGGCTCGACCGACGCAGGTGATGATCGGGTTGCGGGCGTCGCGCACCTGACAGGTCTGGTTGCACCGAATGCACGGCCGGATCTGTTCGGCGTCGCGCCGCGCCACTTGTCGACCAGGTCGGGATCGGCGAGCTGCGCCCGAGTCATCTCGACGCCGTCGCAGACTGCCATCGCCGACCGCCCACTCGGCCTGCCCCGGGTCGACGACCGAGCCCTGCAGGAACACCGGCACGTTCGACCGCGCGCCTTGATACTGCCGGCAGAGTTCGATGTTGAACCCTGTCGGCTCGTGGAAGTCGGGCCGGGTCTTCTCGACCGAGAAGATCGACCCGCGCACGACGACCAGATAGTCGACGCCAGTCGCCGTCAGCGCGGCGGCGATCTCGGCGGCCTGCTCAGGCGTGACCCCCGCCCACGGCGCCAGCTCGTCACACGACAGCCGCAGGCCGACGATGCCGTCGGCCCACGGCCGGCGCGAACGGCGGCGATCACCTGGCGGGCGAACAGCAGCCGGTCCGGCCCCCATTCGTCACCACGGTGATTGGTCAGCCCCGAGAGGAACTGGCGCACCAGCGAGTGCTGCCCGGCATTGATCTCGACGCCGTCGCAACCCGCGTCGACGGCGAGTCCGGGCGGCGGCGCCGAACCCGGCCACGACCGCCGCGATGTCGTCGGCCTCCATCCACTTCGGCACCTCGCGGGTGTTGACCTCGGGCACCCGGCGACGGTGCCCACAGTTCGCGCTGGCTGTACGCCGACGAGCCCTGGCCGCCGGTGTGTCCAAGCGCGGCGATGACCAGGGCTCCGTGCGCGCGGCAGGCCGTCGGCGATGTCGGCCCACCCGTGGCCCGCAGCGCTCGGCCAGCGGAGACCGCTCGTAGGGCCAGTCGATCGGATGGACGGCGGCCTCCTCGGTGACGATCGACCCCGCAGCCGCCCGCAGCCCGCCGCTCGTAGAACGCGGTGTGGCGATCGGTGAAGTCGACGCTCGTCGTCGCCCAGGTTGGTCACGATCGGCCCGAACATCACCCGGTTCGGGGCAGTACCTCGACCGAGGGGGAGGGTGTCGATCAACGCCATGTCGACATTCTCACCCGTCCATTGCCGGGAGCGCGACGCACCCGACCGACGCGTCACCCTTTGATCGCGTCGATCACGGCCAGGACCATCGGCGCGATGAGCGCCGTCAGCACGAGCAGCCCGCTGGCGACGATGAAACGTTTGCGCCACCTCGACCGGGGGCCGTCGGCGTACTCGTCCTGCAAACGGTCGAGCGCCTGGCGGTGAGACGGATCGTGGCTGCTCAGCGGGTCATATGAGACGAACCGCTCGCCGTTCGGCAAACGGGGATCGCGGTCAGACACCAACGGGAGCTTTACGTAGGAAGGTCACCGGCTTGGAGTGGTCCATCGAGGGCTTGGGCACCTGGGCCCGTGACCCCGGCGAGCAGTTCCTCGCCGTAGCCGGTGACGCACTCGGGGTCGGGACCGTCGAGCGGGAGGCCGGTGAAGAACTTGGCCGCCATGCATCCGCCCTGGCAGGAGTCGTAGTTGCCGCAGCTACGCGCACGCGCCGGCCGACTCGGGTTCGCGCAGCGAGCGGAACAGCTCCGACTCCTTCCACACCTTGGCGAACCCGCCGGCGTCGCGCACCGAGCCGGCCTTGAACTGGTCGTGGATCACGAACGGGCAGGCGTACACGTCGCCGATCGGGTCGATCAGGCAGACGACGCGGCCGGCGCCGCACATGTTCAGCCCGGGCAGCGGCTCGCCGAGCGCGTTCAGGTGGAAGAACGAATCGCCGGTCAGCACGTCTTCGCCGTGGGCGAGCAGCCACTTGTAGATCTGCACCTGCTGGGCTTGGTCGGGTGCAGGTCGTGCCACGTGTCGGCGCCCGCGACCGGACGGGCGCAGGCGGGTCACCCGCAGCTGAGCGCCGTACGAGTCGGCGAGGGCCTTGAACCCGTCGAGTTGGTCGACGTTGTGGCGGGTGACGACGATCGAGATCTTGAACGGCCCGAAGTCGGCGGCCGGCGAGGTTGTCCATCGCCCGCATCGCCGTGTCGTACGAGCCGACGCCCCGCACCGCGTCGTTGGTCGCCGGCGTCGAGACCGTCGAGCGAGATCTGGATGTCGAGGTAGTCCATCGCGGCGAGCCGCTTGGCCTTTTCGGCGTCGATGAACGCGCCGTTGGTCGAGAACTTCACCCCGATGCCGTTGGCGATCGAGTACTCGACGAGCTCGAAGAAGTCGCGGCGGATCATCGGCTCGCCCCCGCCGATGTTGATGTAGAACACCTGCAGGTCGCGCAGTTCGTCGAGCACCTGCTTGGCCTCGGCCGTGGTCAGCTCGCGGTCATCGCGCTGGCCCGACGACGACAGGCAGTGCACGCACGACAGGTTGCAGGCGTAGGTGAGTTCCCAGGTGAGGCAGATCGGCGCGTCGAGCCCCGCCTTCAGCTGGGAGACCAGGGATTCAACGCTCACGGATGACCTCCGAGGATTCGAGGGAGGCGAGGGCCTTGACGAACGCGGCCACCGCGCTCGGCGACCCCGGCAGCCCGAAGGGCGGCTTCGAGCGACGGGTGCTCGCCGAGGTCACCACGACGGCGACCACGTCGGGATGCTTGAGGAAGATCAGCCGGCGGTTGCCGTAGTGGTACGCCAGCGCGCCGAACGGCTCAGGCCGCAGGGCGACCTGGGGATGCAGTTCGAGGGGCGATTCGAGGGTGAGCGCCATGCAGTCGAGCCGCCGCTCAGGGCTCAGCGCCGTAGACTCAGTAGACCCCGCACATGCCGTCGATCGAGATCTCCTCGACGAGCAACTCGTCCTCGACCAACGCGATCGTCGGCGTCGATCGGCGGTGCCTCGCTCGTCTCATCGCAACGATGGTGTCCTGTTCGATCGCGGAAGCGTACGTACTCGCGGCCGTAGCGACGGACGCCGGACGATAGACTCCCGTCGAGTTCCCTGAGCAGATGCCATGACGCGCCCCTTTCCCCGAACTCGAGATCGAGCGCTCACAGCTCGCGCTACGCCCGGGCCTGCCGTGACGCGATGATCGGGCGGTTCGAGCGCCGTCGACCCGAACGGCGCGGCCGACGAGATCACCAAGGAATACGTCGAGATGACCGTCGGCGACGCGCTTGCAGACCTCAGCATGCCGGGCGCGGGCGACTTCTTCGGGCGGATCGACGAGGCGGCCCCGGCGACCGCAGTTGGTACGTCGGACGGCGGCACATCGAGAACGACACCCATGACCCGGTGATTGTCGACTGGCGCGCCCCGATCGCCGCCCCGTTCTACCGGGCGACGGTCGCCGACCCGTTCGGGCCTGCGGTTCCGCCGGCGGTTCACGCTGGCCGACGGCGAGATGGTCGCCTACCTCGACGAACACCTCGACGACCCCGACACCGCCGACGTTGCCAGCGGCATCCCCGACCCCGTACTCGCCGAGATCGGCGCGGCCCGCACCGGGCGCGATGCGCGAGATCGTCGCCACCATCCAGGCCGAGCAGGACGTCGTCATCCGCGCTCCAGCTCGACGGCGCGCTGGTCGTCCAGGGCGGCCCGGGCACCGGCAAAACGGCCGTCGGCCTGCACCGCGCGGCGTTCCTGCTGTTCGAGCATCGCCGCCGGCTGGCCCGCGAGGGCGTGCTGGTGGTCGGCCCGAACAAGGTATTCCTCGACTACATCGGCAACGTGCTCCCTTCGCTCGGCGAGCGATCGGTCCGTCAGGTCACGGTGTACGACCTCGCCGTCCCCCAAGTCGACATCACCGGCTTCGATACCCCCGATGTCGCCCATTGGAAGGGTTCGTTCGACCGGGTCACCGACCTCCTGCGTCTGGCCCTGGAACAGATCACGCCGCCGACCGAGGCCTTGCGCGTACCTGTCGGAGCGCGCAGCGTGGTGTTCGAGCCCGCCGAGATCGCCGGGTGGATCGGGGCCGCACTGAATGGCAACCTGCCGTTGAATCGCCGCAAGGCAGCGCTGACCGCGATCGCCCGACGAGAGCTGCAACGGCGCACACGGGCAAGACGACCTGTGGCGGCAAGGCCGACGTGCTGCGATCGGCGGTGACCAAGTGGTGGCCGTCGATCAACCGCGACCAAACTCGTCGAGCGACTCGTCCCCAAAGGCCGCGGCAAGCGGGCATGGACCGCAGCCGACCAGATGCTGCTCGATGAGGCAAACTCGCTGGTCAACGGCCCTCCGTTCACCTATGGCCACGTCGTCGTCGACGAGGCGCAAGACTTGTCGGCGGTTGCCTTGCGGGCGATCGGACGGCGATGCCCGGCCGGGTCGTTCACGATCCTCGGTGATCTCGCCCAGTCGACTACCCCAGCGGGCCAGTCCGACTGGGCCGAGGTCCGCCGCCATCTGGGCATCGCCGACGACGCCGGGCAAACCGCCGAGCTGACCATCGGTTACCGCGTGCCTGCGCCGATCCTCGATGTCGCCAACCGCTTGCTGCCGCTCACCGGGGTGTCCGTGTCGGCGAGCCGCTCGGTGCGCCCCTGGGCGAGGCCCCAGCCGTGATCCGGTCGTCGACCGACGATCTCGCCGGCGCCGTGGCCGCCGCGGTCGTCGAACACCGCCGCCTCGACCCACTCACCGGCATCGTCGCCCCCGGAGCGCTGCACGCCGCGATCAGCGCCGCCTTGGAAGCCTGTGGCCTCAACGCGGTAGCGAGGGTGCAGGGTCTCTCCCCGACCGACGTCGCCATCTTCGAGCCCGAAGCAGTCAAGGGCCTTGAGTTCGACGCAGTCGTCGTGGTCAACCCTCATCAGATCCTCGATGGAACGCCCCGCGGCGCCCGGTTGCTCTACGTGGCAATGACCCGAGCAGTGCAAGCCCTCACATTCGTCGGTGACGACGAGGTTCCCTCGGCCCTCGCCGAACGAGACTAACGGCGGCCCCGAGGGCCGGCCTGAGAAGCTTGCCGCCGACCGCTCAAGCGGCGAAGACTGCGGCGCCAGCCAAGGCGCGGCGGCCGAGATCGGCATCGCCCTCGAACTCGACATCAATGTCATCGAGGCGCAACCGTTGGGCGGCCAGTCGGCAGAAGTCGACGATGTCGGCAACGATCGTCACCGACGCCGGCACCGCGTTGTCCCCCGCTCACCCAGCGCGAGCGGTTGCCGGAAGATGCCGCCACCCGCTCCGGTCAACACGACGCGGGCGACCTGACCTGTGACGACATCGTCGCGCAGCAGCATGCCCATCGGGATGGCCGGCACGGCGACGCGGCTCATCCCCCGCAGCACAGCGGTCGATGGGGCCGCAATCGGGCGACCGACCGCCCGACGGATGTCGTCGGTATGGGTCCAGACCTCGAACACGCGGACAAACAACACCGTCGACAGCCGAGTATCGAGCATGTGGAATTTCACACGTTCGAGCGCTTCGTCGGCATCGACCCCGCCAACACGTGCAACCAGCCGCGACGATGCCGCTCGCCAGGCGCTGAACACCCGCGGCACCGAGTACCCCTGGGCGCGAGTGACATCGGCCCGGGTCATCTCGATGTGATCGTGCTCCAGCGCGACGTCGAACGATGCCGACTCCAGGCCGAGCTTGGTCGCCAGATACCGATCAATCGAGGTGAGATGGGCGACCAGACCCTTGACGCTCCAACCATAGGTGTCGATGTTACGACCCCAGTCCACGACCGACAGCGAGCCGAGCAGTCCATCGAGATCGGCGACCACATCCGCGAACGCCTCACCGGCAGTAATCGGGTCGGGCGCTCCGAACGCCTCACCCCCGCGACGGACGCCGTGAGCCCGCTGCATGACGGCATCGCGCAGACCGGCCGACGGGAGCGCGCTCGACGCCGTAGCCAAGAGACCGAGGACCTCGCGGTCAGCGCGCGCGGGTCACGTCGTGGTCGGTGGGGGGTGTCATGGGAGTCCGCCATTCAGTCCATTGCAAATCTCGTCGCGCCGGCCAGGACCACATGGCCCACTGCCGATTCGCCGAGCAGTTCAGCGTCAAGGTCAGCCACCTCGGCCCGCCCGGCGATCAGCCGGCAAAACTCGATCGCGTCAGCCACGATGACCACATCGGGGTCACCCGCGCCGACCTGATCTCCTCCGAGGTCACCGGGAGTGAGGCGGCGGTTCCAGGTTCCCCCACCGGGGCCGGTGAGCACCAGACGCAGCGTGTACTGCTCGTCGACTCCACCTTCGAGTTGGTACCCGACGGGCATCAGTTCGGCGGCCACGTCGGTCATTGCCCGGAGTACTCCCGCGACGGGTGGACGCAGGGGACGACCAGTGGCCCGGCAGATGTCTTCGGCATGGGTCCACAGCTCGAACGCCCGAGCCACGAGCACTCCTCCGACCGGAGCTTCGATCACGTTGTAGCGCGATGGCCGAGCGAGATCGTCGCTGGTCAACGTTCGCAGGTGAGCGATGAGCGCCGCACTCGTGCCCCGCCAGCGGGCAAGCAGTTCGCCGTCGCTCAACACCCGACCGGCGTCGATCGATGGGCGACTGACCGCCAGGTGATCGAGTTCGTCGGCGGCCAGCGGCTCGACCCACGCCCCGGTCTTCACCCCGAGGTAGCGATCGGCCCCGGTGAGATGCGAGACCGTGTCGCGCACCGAAAGTTCGCCGACGGCGTCGGCAGTTCCCCATTCGACAGCCGATAGGTCGCCGAGCAGGTCGTCGACATCGGCAACCACCGCGGCCAGCGCCTCGACGGGTGACAACGGGGCGGGCCGAGAACCGGGGGTGGGCCTGGGCTGCACGAAGGATGCCCGGGCGAACCGTCGCCGGTGCCCGGTCGTCCAGGGCCGCGACGAGCACGGCCAGTTCGGGCAGGTCGGCGGCGTCGATCATCGTCTGGGGTGCCGCGATCCCATCGAACGGATCGATCGGTGAGTGGGTCATGAGAAGGCCACCTCGGGGCCGAGCAGGTTGGCCAGCTTCCCCAAGGCCAGACGTAATCGGGACTTCGCCGTTCCTTCGGGAATCCCCAAACGATCAGCGACGTCTCGGAATGTGCAGCCCCCAAAGTAGGCCAGCTCGACGGCCTGGCGTTGGTCGGCGGGCAGCATCGCCACCGCCGCCCGTACGCGTTCAGCCAGGTCACGTGCAGAAACCCGCTCCGCGAGATCGATCACTTCGGCGGTACCCGGATCGTGAACCACACGGTCCTCTCGAGCCGTTCGACGGCTGTCGCGGCGGACCATATCGACGGCTCGGCGATGGGTGATCGCCCCGAGAAACGCTCGCAACGAGCCACGTTCGGCATCGAATCGGTCCGGATTTTTCCACAGGAACACGAACACCTCTTGGGCGATCTCCTCAGCGGCGGCCGACGAGCCCGTGATCCGGCGAGCGAGGCCGTAGACCAAGCCCGGTAGCGGTCGTAGATCTGACCAAGAGCGATGTCGTCACCGGCAATCAGACGCGCCACCAAACGACGTTCGTCGGCCCCCACCACGGGAACCGGTGCCGCATCGACATCGTCGGATGTCACAGCGGTCAGAGTAGCTCGCATCCCTGAGCCCATCGCGCGGCCTCGATTCCCCACATACATGCCCGCATCGGATACTGGTCAATGACGACCCTTCGCCGCCGTCGTTCCGCCGGATCACCGTGGTTCGGAAATTTCTTCTACAGTGCAACTTCTGCACCGAGCACCGTTGGGGGTTACATCGTGAAGACCAAGGCCGCAATTCTGTGGGAGACCGGTAACGAGCCTGGAGTGTCGAGGAGATCGAACTCGACCCGCCGAAGGCCGGCGAGGTGCTGGTCAAGATGGCCGCCTCGGGCATGTGCCACTCCGACGAGCACGTTGTCACCGGCGACCTGCCCTTCGCCCTGCCGATCATCGGCGGCCACGAGGGCGCGGGGGTCGTCGTGGAGGTCGGCGCAGGGTGTCAGCTGGCTCGCGCCCGGCGACCATGTCGTGTTCGGGTTCATTCCCGCCTGCGGCCGTTGCCCGAGCTGCTCGACCGGCCATCAGAACCTGTGCGACTTGGGTGCGCTGCTCGGCCTCGGCGCGCAGATCTCCGACGGCACGTCGCGTCATCACGCCCGGGGCCAGGACCTCGACGCTGATGTGCCTGCTCGGCACGTTCGCCCACCACACCGTGGTCAACGAGGCGAGCTGCATCAAGATCGACAAGGACATCCCGCTCGACCAGGCCTGCCTGCTCGGTTGCGGCATCGTCACCGGCTGGGGCTCGGCGGTGTACGCCGCCGAGGTCCACCGCGGCGACATCGTCGCGTCGTCGGCGTCGGCGGCATCGGCGCCAACGCCATCCAGGGGGCCCGGCTCGCCGGGGCCAAGCAGATCATCGCCATCGACCCGGTCGAGTTCAAGCGCGAGAAGGCCATGGAGTTCGGCGCCACGCACACCGCGGCGTCGATGGACGAGGCGTTCCCGCTGGTCCAGGACTGTCACCTGGGGCACGATGGCCAACAAGGTGATCATGACGATGGGCGTCGGCTCCGGTCGAGCTGATCGGCCGAGGCGATGGCCCTCGCCGCCAAGCGGGGCCGGGTCGTCGTCACCAACATCCACCCGGCGGCCGAGATGTCGGCCAACGTCAGCCTGCTCGACCTGACCCTGATGGAGAAGCAGATCGTCGGCTCGCTGTTCGGCTCGGGCAACCCGCGCGCCGATATCCCGAAGCTGATCGGTCTCTACCACGAACGGTCAGCTCGATGTCGACGGCCTGATCACCAAGACCTACACCCTCGATCAGGTCAACGAGGGCTACGCCGACATGCGCGCCGGCACCAACATCCGCGGCGTCATGGTCTACGACCACTGAGCTTGAGCACTTTTTCGGTCATGTGAGTAGGTCTCTACTCATCCGACTCGCCCCGATTGCTGTTCGAGAACGTCTTCGAGCAGCAATCGGGCTCGGTCACGCAACCCAGCACCAGGGAAGACCTCCGTCAGCACCGCCTCGGCATCAGCAACGGTTGCCAACCCGAGAGACCTGACCAGTAACGCAATGTCCTGGGCATCGGACCCTCGTGCGGCCTCGAGTTTCATGGCGAGGGGATGCTCTGCTGACGCGGCCGCAACCGACAGATTCGGATGATCGAAGACCAATCGGCGGCCCGGGTCCGACGTTGACGACACGTACATCGTTGCCTGATCGTTGAGCCACGTGGTCGGCAGCCCGTGCTGGCGGGCCATCGCGACCACCTCGACCATCAGCGGTCCGTGACCTTCCAGAACGACCGAGTCGATATCGCGCGTCGCGCGACGTTCGTCGAACTGCATCGCGATTGCTGCGCCACCAACGATGTAGAGATTGACCCGGACGCCGCGACGCTCAAGCCGACCGGCGAGTTCACCCAGCAAGCGACGAAGGGCCGACAACGTCGAGAAGTACGTCCATACCGTCAGACTCGGGCCAGGTCGCTGCGGTCGATGAAAATGCCACGCCGCCAGAACGACGCTGGCGAACTCACCAGCGCTCGCGCCCGAATCGACGGCAGGTCGACGGGAAACCAACTGCGTCGCATCGACCGACTCGGATTCACACACCAAGTCGGCACATCAATCTCGCGGTGAAACGCCACATGCTCGGCCGCTGCGGCGAGTAACGAATCCACGCGATGGTCGCCCGTCGGCATCGGCTCGTGAACCATCGCTTGCTCGACCTGTACGTCGCCGAACGCCGCGGTGTCGGCGATCCACCCGAGGACTCCGCGATACGCGTCCGACGCCGAGTAGCTCGCCAAGGCTTCAGCCAGGCCCGCAAGCGTCAGGTCCATTTCGTCCACCGTGCCAGCCTATGTGGCATGACCGCAGCACGGGGTGCGAGTCGACACCTCCGCTGAGACTGGTCGAGAGCGGCGCGTTCAGGTTGGCGGGGTTCGCTTTCGCATCAAGCTTTCGCATCCAAGGGGTCAGTGATGAAGGTCAAAGCCGCAGCTATCTGGGATCTCAACCAGCCGTGGGACATCGTCGACATGGAGGTCGGCGACCCGAAGGCCGGGGAGGTGCTCGTGAACTGGAAGGTGGCAGGCATGTGCCACTCCGACGAACACATGGTCACCGGTGACCTCGTGCCTCCGAAGGAAGCGTGGCCGTTGATGGGCATCGACGACTTCTTCCCGGTCGTCGGCGGCCATGAGGGTGCGGGCGTCGTGCTGGCAGTCGGCGAAGGCGTCCACACCGTGCAGGTTGGCGACCACGTCTCGGCCAGCTTCGTGCCGTCATGTGGCCGCTGCCGCTACTGCTCGACCGGTAAGCAGAACCTGTGCGACTCGGGCGCCGGCGCGTTCGGCAAGGGCATGATCACCGACGGCACCAGCCGCCATTCGATCAACGGCCACGACCCAGTGCTGATGGCCAAGCTCGGCACGTTCTCGGAAGTCACCTGTGTCGGGGAGAACTCGGTGATCAAGATCGACAAGGAGTTCCCGCTCGATGTCGTCGCCCTGGTCAGCTGTGGTGTGGCCACCGGCTGGGGTTCGGCGACCAACCGCGCCGCCGTCGAGCCCGGTGACACGGTCGTCGTCGTCGGTATCGGCGGCATCGGTATCAACGCCGTGCAGGGCGCCAAGATGGCCGGCGCCAAGCGCGTCATCGCCATCGACCCGATCGAATTCAAGCGGGAAAAGGCGATGGAGTTCGGTGCAACCCACACCTTCTCGTCGATGGAAGAGGCGATGCCCGCCGTCACCGAGCTGACCTGGGGCCAGATGGCCGACAAGGTGATCATGACCCCCGGCGTCATGTATGGCGACCTCATGCAGCTCGGCACCGCTCTGTGCGGCAAGGGTGGAACGATCGTCGTCACCGCCGTCGCCCCGATGACCCAGACCCACTCGGCCGTCAACCTGTTCGAGCTGGCGATGTGGAACAAGGAGATCAAGGGCACGATCTTCGGCTCGCTCAACCCCCGCGCCGACATCCCCAAGCTGCTCGGTATGTACCGCGATGGCACGCTGATGCTCGATGAGTTGATCACCAAGCGCTACCCGTTGACCGAGATCAACGAGGGCTACCGGGCCATGCGCGACGGGGAAAACATCCGCGGCATCATCGTGAATGACTGAATCAGCGTCGCTTCTCACCCGTCTCGGCGGGCAGGTGGTCGGACGGCGGCGAGAGCTTGAGTTGGTTCTCGCCGCCCTCGCGGCCGATCGCCACATTCTGCTGGAAGGCCCCCCGGGCACCGGCAAATCGACGCTGTTGCGCGCCGTCGCCGGCGAGCTCGGAGTGGGCTTCGAGTTTGTCGAGGGCAACGCCGAGCTGACCCCGGCGCGGCTCGTCGGCCACTTCGACCCAGCGCGGGTGATCACCGATGGTTACTCTCCCGACGTCTACCAGGACGGGCCGTTGGCCACGGCGTTGCGCGACGGATCACTGCTCTACATCGAAGAGATCAACCGCATCCCGGAAGAGACCCTCAACGTGCTCGTCACCGTGATGAGCGAGGGCGAGTTGCACGTCCCCCGTCTCGGTCGGATCGTTGCCAACCGCGGGTTTCGCCTGGTCGCGGCAATGAATCCGTTCGACGCCGTCGGCACGGCGCGCATCTCGGGAGCGATCTACGACCGGGTCTGCCGTCTCGCTGTCGGCTACCAACCGGCCGACGAGGAAGTGGCGATCGTCCACCGATCGACGGGTTCGCAACCACCCGACCCGGTATGGGTCGGCAAGGTGGTCGAACTCGTCCGCCGCACTCGCAACCATCATGAACTGCGGGTCGGCTCCTCGGTGCGCGGGGCGATCGACACGACGATGGTTGCCGTCTCACTCGGATCGCTGCGCGGGCTCCCGGCCACCGATTCGACCGTCGGACTCGATGCCGCCCTCGTTGCGCTGTCGGGACGGATTCGGCTACGCGAGGGCGCGGCGCGGACCACCGAGGAGATTGTCACGGAGCTGTGGTACGACATCTTCGGCCGACCTGCGGGTGAGCCGGAAGCGGACGGCGGCGGGGATGGTGAGCCGGGAAAAGCGGCAGCCCCGAACGGGGCCAGCCCCCCTCGGTAAAGGAAGGCGCGGACGCCGAACAAGCGGTGCAGGAGGCCGGTCGGCGGACCACGTCACGACGCGACCTCGCTCGCCATGAGGGCTTCGAGCAGATCTCCCCCGAGGTCGGCGAACTCGACGAGGCCGCCTTCGACGATGCGATGGACCACGACCCCGACGAGACGTTGGCGATGCTCGCCGACCTCACCGCGGCGACCGACCCGCGACTGCGAGCCTTGGCCAAACGCCTCGCCGGACGACTGATGCTCGAGGTCTCCCGCCGCGGTCCCGTCAAACCCCGGGGCATCGGCAAGCTGGTCACCCAGCCGTATCGCCCCGATGGCGGCGATCTCGATCTCGATGCCTCGATCGAAGAACTGGCCGAGGCTCGCGGCCTGCACAGAGCGGCCAACCCCGAGGGGCTCTACGTGCGCGGGTGGGCCAAGCCGGGGACCGCGTTGTGCCTGATGATCGACCGTTCCGGGTCGATGGGCGGCCGTCCGCTGGCCACGTCGGCGGTCGCCGTCGCCGCGATTGCCTGGCGGGCACCCGATGACTACAGCGTGCTGGCCTTCGGCAAGGACATCGTCGTCGCCAAATCTCAGGATGCTCCAAAGTCGCCCGAACGAGTGATCAACGACGTGCTGACCTTGCGAGGGTTCGGCACCACCGACGTCGCCGGGGCCCTGCAGACCGCGGCGATTCAGCTCAATCGCAGCCGGGCCGGCCGCCGGATTGGCATTCTATTGTCGGACTGCCGGGCGACCGTCCCAGGTGACGTCGAAATGGCCGCCCGCGGCCTCGACGAACTGTGCATCATCGCCCCCGAAGGTGACGATGAAGAAGCCCGAGCGCTGGCCCACCGCGTCGGTGCCCGGCTGGTCACCGTCGCGGGACCGTCACACATCCCCGAGGCCCTCTCCGCCGCCCTCGGCGACTAGCCCGCTATGTACACGACGGATCATCGGGCGGGAAGATGCCCTTGTTCTGATCCTCAAGAACGACGACCGGGACGGTGGTCGCCGCAGCCGTGGTCGTGGTCGTGGTAGCCCTCGAACTCGAGCCTGAAGTTGTTGTCGGACCCGTCGAAACGGGGACCGTCGTGGGGGGCACCGGCACGGTCGTCTCGACCGGTGGAAGGAACAGGTCAGCGGCATCGACGATCCGCTTGGTGCCCCGGAAGACCGACAGCACGTCATCCATGTACGGAGTCTTGAGATTCGGCACAAGCACCGACTGATCGTTGATCTTGCGACCAGATGCCTCAATCTGGAACGTCCGCACCTTGGCCGCGTCGAAGGTGCGCATTGCGTTAGCGACATCGAGCATCAAGCCGACTGTCAGGTCCGAATCCGTTCGCACGTTCTTTCGAGCCGTGTCGACCAAACCCTTGGCAACGCCCGGGTCAACCTTCCATCGGCTCAGCGCCTTGGCCATCGCTCGCTTCAGGAAGTCCTGCTGGCGGGTGATTCGCCCAAGATCCGAGGTTCCGTCGGTCTGCCACTTGCCTCGTTCGTCGAGCCATTGGTAGTGGCGGGAGCGCACATAGGCCAGGCCCTCCTCGCCACCAAAGAGGTGACATTCGGGCTCTGGGATGTACAGGCCTGAGTTCTTGTCCCGAGTCGGAAACGCGAACGGCACCGAAACGCCGCCAACCGCTTCAACGAGGTCACGAAACGCGCAGAAATCGATGTTGATCCAGTGATGAATCTCAAGGTAGAAGTTGTCGCGAATGGTGTTGATGATCTTCGACGGATTGTTCGGATCGAGAGCGCCGTTGATGCGGCCCTTACCGGTACGGCCGTCGATCTTCACCCAGAGGTCGCGGGGAAACGACAGGATCGCCGCGTCCTTGGTTTGGGAGTTGACCCGCAACAGCATGATCGTGTCGGCCCGCGAGCCGGCGACGTCGCTGGCGCTGCCGAACGCCCCCGCGTGCGGCGAGTTCGGGTCGATGCACTCCCGACTGTCGCTGGCGGTCAGCAGGAAGTTCTTCGCCCCGAAATCGATCACTTCAGGAACCGTGGTCGCCACCGGCGGTGTGGTGATCTGGCCGGCGATCGTCGCGATGGGTTCCGACGGTTGGCTCGCCGCAGGGGCCGTCGGCGTCGACGCGGGACGGTCGATATGCACCAACGCCCGGTCGCCGAGGCGATTGTTGGCGTACCAGATCAGCCCGGCGGCAGCGAGCAGGGCGACAGAGATCACCGAGTTGAAGATCAGCACGAACCGTTGTGGCCAACTCCGGTGGGCCCGACGGTGCTTGGCCGGGGCCGGGGTGAGCTCACCGGTGGCGGTCGCCCCGGCGATCGCCGCGGCCAAAACCGCATCGGGTGATCGTCGTCGCAGGCCCATGAGGTCTCCAGGATACCCAATGAGTCACCCGGCCTACCGGCGGGTCAAATGACCACCACGACCGTGTCGAGTTGAGCCCACTCCCACATCCACTCCGCATCTGCGGTGGCCTGGCGAACGCATCCGCCCGAAAGCGCCTGACCCAACTGGTCGACGGTCTGCACGGGCTGGCCGTTCTTCAATGGGATCTCGTGAAAGCCGACATTTCCGCCGTTCGGGCCGAGCGCGAAACGGATCATCCATCGCCAACAGATCGCCGAGTTCGCCACCGCGCACGTCGTATCCGAGCGACTCCAGACCCGGTAGGTTCCCACGCCCGGCGTACCGATTCGCCCGCTGATCTGGTGCGTCTTGACGACCTCGCCCGACTCGTCCACCGCCCAGACTCGCTGGCCACGGTTGGAGTAGACGATCCGGCGGCCGGTGCCCGAGTCGGCCGGCAACACTTCCTCGGCTGGGACGAGTGGCGGCGGCAACGTCGGCCCCACCTGCACCGCCGCCCCTCGCGACGGCGGAGTGACTTGTTCAGTTTCGGCCACCCCCGACGGCGGACCCGCATGGGCCGACCCCGTCATCACCAACATCGACCACACACCAACGGCCGCACCAAGCCTTGCCCAGATTCGCATGCGACGAGCGTAATGCTCACGCAGGTGCGACATTTCGCAAGCGAGGACTGAAATGAGGGATCAGTCGAGGTGACTTCCCTCCCGCAGCCGCTACTCTGCGTAACCGGCGAAGCGGAAATGATTGACGAGGAGTAAAGATGCGCCGACTACGGCTGCGGGCCTACCGCGCCCCACTCTCTCGCTTGCGGATTCGTCGCCTGGTCGGAACCGCTGCGCTCGCCGCAGTGTTGCTTCCGGCGTTGGCCGGAGCCGACCCGGCGCAAGGCACCGACTCGCCGATGGTGATCGGCGTGTCGTCGCTTCCCCACCACTTCGACACCGACGCCGAAGAGGTCGCCAACGTCGAGTCGTGGCTCGGGCAGCCATTCGGTGTGATTCGCGTCTTCAAGCAGTGGGACGAGCCATTCCCGAATCCGTATGAGGCCTGGGCGTTGGGCACCGGCCATCGCCTCGTCGTGTCCCTGAAGTCGGAGCGCCTGAACGGAGCGCCGATCAAGTGGGAGGACGTCGCCAACGCGACGCCGGGCTCCGGCTTGTACGACTACGTCGCCCAACAGGCGACCAAGATCGCCGCGCTCGACCAACCCGTGTATTTCATCTTTCACCACGAGCCCGAGGTCAAGGGCCACGAGATCTATGGCGAGGCCCCGCAATTCATTGCCGCCTGGCGCAACGTCATCGGCATCTTCCGAACTGCCGGCGCGTCGAACGTGAAGTTCATGCTCACCCTCACCGATCACGCCTACCGGGTGCCGTCAACCGACGCTCGTACGGCCGACAACTGGTACCCGGGCGACGAATACGTCGATGCCATCGGGGCCGATACGTACAACTGGTACAACTGCCGCGTCGCCGGGGGTGACTGGACGTCGCTCGAACTCTTGCTCGGTGGCCATCGGCGGTTCGGTGAACGCCACCCGACCAAGGAACTCTGGCTTCCCGAACTCGGTTCGGTCGAAGACCCGGCCAACCCCGACCGCAAGGCGACGTGGTTCAACGATGCCCGGGCGCTGTTCCAGAGGGCCGAGTGGCGGCAGTACAAAGGCGTCATCTACTTCAACTCCGAGCACAACAACATCCGCTTTCCCGACTGTGATTGGTGGCTGGACTCAAGCGATGAGTCTCTTGCCGCCTTCGGTCAATGGATGAACGACCCGTTCTTCGGTGGTGACGGCGGAACGCCGCCACCACCGTCGATCCGGCTCATCAACTCGATTGATCGCGGTGGCCTGGGCTACAAATCGGCCGTCCGCGAAACCCCGCCGACCACCACGGCCTAAGCCGTCGGGGGCGCTTCGGGTGGCGCCAACTCCACGGCAACACTCAACTCGGCTCCGACAGCAGTCACGATCTCTTCGATCGAGCCAGCGGCGATCAAGTCGCTCTGGGCCAGCGCCACGGCGTCCAAAATCTCGGCGGGTGCGGTCAGCACCATGCGGGCGACAACGGTTCGCTGCGAGGTCTTCGCCTCGGTCTTGGCCCTTCGCACCCGGCCCAGAACGTCGCAGGTCGACTCCAACGTCAGTTGACCGGCGCCACTCGACGCCAAGGTCGGCCACGACTGGGCATGGATCGAACCGTCCTGCCACCAGTCCCAGACCTCTTCGGTGACGAACGGCAGGAACGGCGCGAACAGCCGCTGCATGATGTTGAGTGCCTCACGCAATGCCCCGACCGCCGAGCCGTCGGCCGCGTAGGCGCGACCCTTGACAAGCTCGACGTAGTCGTCGCAGAACCACCAGAAGAACTCTTCGGTGCGCTCCAGGGCGCGGGCGTAGTCGAAGTCCTCGAAGCCCCGCGTGCCTCGTCGACGACAACCGCTAGACGGTCGAGCATGGCGACGTCGAGCGGGGCGGTGACCGCACCCGCTCCGGCTGCGTCGAACGAGAGGACGAATTTGGTGACGTTGAGCAGCTTCATTGCCAGCTTGCGGCCGATCTTCATCTGACCTTCGTCGAGCGCGGTATCGACCCCCGGCCGCCCGGACGCGGCCCAGTAGCGGATCGCATCGGTGCCGTACTGCTCGAGCAGGTTCATCGGGGTGACGACATTGCCCTTCGACTTCGACATCTTCTTGCGGTCGGGATCGAGAATCCACCCCGACAATGTGGCGTTGCGCCACGGCGGCGTGCCGTGCTGATGATGGCTGCGGACCATCGTCGAGAACAGCCAGGTGCGGATGATGTCGTGGCCCTGGGGGCGCATGTCCATCGGGAAAACCCGCTCGAACAAGTCGTCATCGGTGCTTCCAGCCGCCGGCGATGTGCGGGGTGAGCGACGAGGTCGCCCACGTGTCCATCACGTCGGGATCGCCGGTGAACCCGCCGGGCTGATCGCGCTGGTCGGGGGTGTAGCCCTCGGGGCACTCGCTCGACGGATCGATCGGCAAGCGCTCGTCGGAGGGAACGAGGACCTGGTCGTACAACGGATTTCCGTCCGCGTCGAGGGCGTACCAGACCGGAATCGGGACGCCGAAGAATCGCTGGCGGCTGACCAACCAGTCGCCGTTCAGCCCGCCGACCCAGTTGTCGTAGCGGTGGCGCATGTAGGCCGGATGCCAGGTCAGTTCGCTACCGCGGGCGACCAAGGCGTCGCGCAGATCGTCGTCGCGGCCGCCGTTGCGGATGTACCACTGGCGGGTGGCGACGATCTCCAACGGGCGCGAGCCGCGCTCGTAGAACTTGACCGGGTGACTGATCGGGCGGGCCTCGCCGATCATCTCACCCGAGGCCTGGAGCATCTCGACAAGCTTGCGTTGCGCCTGCTTCGGGGCGAGACCGGCGATCTCGGCGTACGCCGCGGCACCCTCGTCAGAGGTGATCCATGCGGGGGTCTCGGTGGCGAAGCGGCCGTCGAACCCGATCAAGGCGCGCGACGGCAGGTTCAACTCGCGCCACCAGGTGACGTCGGTGGTGTCACCGAACGTGCAGATCATGGCGATGCCGGTGCCCTTTTCGGGGTCGGCCAGGCGATGGGCGAGAACCGGAACCTCGACGCCGTACAGCGGCGTGCGGACCGTCGTACCGAACATCGGCTGGTACCGCTCGTCGTCGGGGTGGGCGACCATTGCCACGCAGCTCGCCAACAACTCCGGACGGGTCGTATCGATGACCAGGTCGCCGCCACCATTGGTGCGGTGGAAGGCGAGCTTGTGATAGGCGCCGGGGACGTCGCGGTCCTCCATCTCGGCCTGCGCAACCGCGGTGCGCTCGTCGATGTCGTACAACGTCGGGGCGTCCTGCTGATACGCCTCGCCGCGGGCCAGGTTGCCGAGGAACGCCCGCTGGCTGACCCGGCGGGCGTTGTCGCCGATCGTCGTGTACAACAGCGACCAGTCGACCGAGAGGCCGAGGCGGCGGAAGAGCTCCTCGAAGACGCCTTCGTCGAGATGGGTGACCTCGCGGCACAACTCCACGAAGTTCGGGCGGCTCGTTGGGATCGCCCGATGATCCTTGGGAACATCGCCACTGAACGGGGCGGCAAAGCTGGAGTCATACGGCAACGACGGGTCGCAGCGGACGCCGGTGACGTTCTGCACCCGGCGTTCGGTGGCCAGGCCATTGTCGTCCCACCCCATCGGGTAGAACACGGCCTTGCCGCGCATCCGCTGGAAGCGGGCGATGGTGTCGGTGTGCGTGTAGCTGAAAACGTGGCCGATATGCAGGCTTCCCGAGACCGTCGGGGGCGGCGTATCGATGGCGAATACCTGCTCCCGGCTCGCAGTGCGGTCGAAGCGGTAGGTGGCGTCAGCCTCCCACCGCTGTATCCAGCGGGCCTCGATGCCGTCGACGGACGGCTTGTCAGGGACGGTAGTCATAGCCCGGGAAGGCTACCGGAGCAGGTCGCCCCAGCCCGGTAGCTTTCCAACGGCCAGCAGCGACGGAACTCAGTCTCCGGCCGGACCGTCGATTGCATAGGCTTGAAACCGTGCTTCACCTGTATGACACCGCCACCCGAGAAGTCAGGGAGCTTGCGTTGCGCGAGCCCGGCAAGGTGAGCATGTACGTCTGCGGCCCGACGGTCTACGGCCCGGCCCACATCGGCCACGGTCGCGCAACCCTCGCCTGGGACATTCTCCGCCGCTATCTGGAGTGGTCCGGGTTCGTGGTCCACCACGTCTCGAACATCACCGACATCGACGACAACATCATCAACCGCGCCGAACGCGAGGGTCGGCCGTGGCAGGACATCACCACCAAGTGCGAAGCAATGTGGTGGAAGGCGATGGACGGCATGGGTATTCAGCGCCCGACCGACGTCCCCCACGCCACCGAGTACGTCGATGAGATGGTGGCCATGATCGGCTCGCTGATCGGCGGCGAGACGGCCTACGTCACCAGCGACGGCATCTATCTGTCGGTGCGCGCCGTGCCCGACTACGGCTTGCTCGCCCATCAAAGCCTTGACGACATGGTCGCCGGCGGCGGCGACCGCGAGGTGTTCGGGGCCGACGAGAAGCGTGATGCGGCCGACTTCGCCCTGTGGAAGTTCACCAAGCCCGGCGAGCCGTCGTGGCCGTCGCCGTGGGGTGACGGACGTCCGGGCTGGCACAGCGAGTGCGTCGTGATGAGCCTGCAACTGCTCGGCGATGGTTTCGACCTGCACACCGGAGGGCAGGACCTGCGCTTCCCCCATCACGAGAACGAGCGCGCTCAGGCCGTGGCGATGGGCCGCCGGTTTGCGAACCATTGGGCGCACAACGGCTTCGTGATCGACGGCGAGGGCGAGAAGATGTCCAAGAGCCTGGGCAACGTGTTCAACCTGCTCGATCTCATCGAGCAGTACGACGCCCGCGCCTACCGGATGCTGCTGCTTCAGTCGCACTACCGCTCCCCGGTCTCGGTCAATCTCGCCAACCTGGAATCGTCGGTGAAGGCGCTGGCCGGGCTCGACGCATTCGCGGCGCGCACCGCCTCGGTGGGCGCCGGGGCCGCCCCGGCCGCGGATGTGATCGACCGGTTCCGCGTCGCAATGGACAACGACCTCGACACCCCCGCCGCGATGGCGCTGATGTTCGACACCGTCCGCCAAGCCAACGCCGCCCTCGATGCTGGCGACGACGCCACGGCCGGCTCCTTGGCCGCCGCCGCCCAAGAGATCGCCCGCGCCGTCGGACTCGTGCTCAAAACCGCCGGGGAGATTCCCGCCGAGGCCTCCGCCAAGGCTCAGGCTCTCGACGACGCCCGCGCCAACAAGGACTTCGCGGCCGCCGACGCGCTGCGCACCGAGTTGCAAGCCGACGGCTGGACCGTCGAGACCACCAAGGCCGGTACCGCCATCCGGCGATAGCGCATCCTGTCGATCTTCGACTCGCGATTCTCCACCCGGCCAGGTTGCAGAACGCGGGGTCGAGGGGCGAGGCTTGCCACTCGTGTCTCGCCACCGTCCAACTTCGAGCACCCCATTGCCGCGTGGGTTTTGGGTGATTTGGACGACGGTGGCCCTTGACCTGGTCGGATTCGGGATTGTCGTTCCGATTTTGGCGCTCTACGCCGAGCGGTTCGACGCGTCACCAACCAAGATCGGCATCCTCGGGGCAACGTTCTCGGCGGCGCAATTCGTGTTCGCCCCGATCATGGGTCGGGTGTCCGACCGCATCGGCCGCAAGCCCGTGATCCTGTTCTCGCTGTTCGGCACGGCGATCGGCAGCATTCTGTGCGGTGTTGCCGGGTCGTTGTGGATGCTGTTCCTCGCTCGAGCGATCGACGGGGCGAGCGGTGCCTCGGTATCGGTCGCCCAGGGTGCGGTCACCGACGTCGTACCCCCCCAAGACCGACCGCGAGCCCTCGGGCTGCTCGGCGCGGCGTTCGGCGTCGGGTTCGTGATCGGTCCAGCGATCGGGGGACTTGCCGCCCTCGGGGGGCCCAAGGTGCCGTTCTTCATCGCCGCGGCGATCGCCGCCATCAATGGCCTGGTTGCCATTCGCCGCCTTCCCGAAACCCACGGCAAGTCCGAGCGGGCCGCCGCGGCCGCGCTCACCGCTGGCTTGGCCAAGGGGGGAGCCCAGACGCCGGCGCTCGTTCGTTTCGCCCTCGTCGGGCTGATCTCAACCGCCGCGTTCTCGGCGTTCGAGGCAACCTTCTCGCTGTTCGGCGACCGTCGGTTCGGGCTCACCGAGGCATCGGCGTCTGCGGTCTTCCTCGGCATCGGCCTCGTGCTGGTCGGCGTGCAAGGCGCGCTGATCCATCCGCTGACGGCCAAGTTCGGCAGTTGGAAGCTGCTGATCGGGGGGATGCTGATCATCGCCGCGGGGTTGGCGCTGTTCTCGACGGCGACCATCTGGCCGGTGTTCATCGTGGCGCTCTTCCTGCTGTCAGTAGGGTCGGGCCTCGCCGGGCCGTCGATGCTCGCCCTCGTCGGCGAGGCGGCCGGCGCAGCACGGCGTGGTGAGGCGATGGGCTTTCAGCAATCGGCCAGCTCCCTCGGGCGAATCCTCGGCCCGATCAGCGGCGGGCTGCTGTTCGACCATGCCGGAGTCCCCTGGCCGTACCTCGTCGGCGCGGCGCTCTCGGTGCTCGCCGTCGTGTTGGTCCAGCGGGGCGCGAACCGTCACGGTGGGCTGAGTTTCCGTCCTGATTGCAAGTTTCTACGCCCGTCGCGCCTAGCTGCGATCGGCGGTGCACGGCTTGCCGCCGCACACGTCGATCAACTCGTCGTCGAACAGGAACGCGGCCTTCTGACGGCGCACATCCACGTCGGCCCGCGGGTCCTCATGAGGGTCAACGCCGGCGCGCGGCGGCAAGTTGTCGATCGGCATCGGCTCGGCCCCTGAATCCCAAAAGATGATCGCCGAGCCATCCGATGGGTACGTCAGCGGCTCCAGGCCCCAGGCCACCGTGTCGGACGGCAATCGGCCCGGCGCGGTCAGCGGCAACTGGGCGGCGGCTCCCGTTGCCCGGGCGGCAATCAGCGCCGACAGCGGCGAGACCTGGTGATCGCCAAGGGCCACATCGAACAGCACCGTCTTGGCGTTCGTACCCGTGTAGGGCTGCGCGGTCAGGTGCTGCACGTACCCGCCACCCTCACCTCGATCCCACAACATCTGGATCAACGACAAGATCAGCGTGCGATCAAGGTCGCTCGGGTAGGCGGGCTTGAACACCGCCTCGTAGTCGTCGAAGTCGACCGAGCGGGGCAGCAGTAGTGAGTAGTTCATCCCGGGGACGCCGAGCACCGCCCGGTCGATATCGGGCGACACGGCGGCGAGCACCAGCCCCATGATCCCGCCCTGGCTGTTGCCGTCGTAGTCGAGGTGACTGAGGTCGATCGTGCCCTTGACCACGTCGAACACCCGGTCGACCAGCAGGCCGTTGTCGGTCCGCATCAGCCGGCCGAGGGCGATCTGGTTGAGCACGCCCTGCTGGAGTCGGTCGGCCATCGTCGGGAAGTTGCCCATCTCGCCGAGGGTTGCTGCGGCGTTTCCGATGTCGTCCTCGCTCATTCCGGCCCACTTGGTGGCGCAGAAGATCACGTCGTGCTCGTTGGCCATCCGCCGCACGTTGCCGGCGTCGATCTCGAAGTGGGAGCCGAGCAGTCCGTGACCGTATTGCACGAGGTGGACGGGATAGTTTCCGGCCCTCACGACGCTCGCCGGAATGTTGCAGACGAACGGCACCTCGAGGATGCCGTTCTGCCCGGGGAGCCAGTCGGACGTCGCCTTGACGTTGGGCGGCAGGTAGAAGCGCTGGCCCGGGCCACCGTCGCCGGTGAGGAAGTTCGGCACGGTGTAGATGCCGGCGATTTGGCGGGCGATCAGTCCGCCGTCGTCGACCGCGTCGGGCGGAGCGTCGGTGATCGACGTCACCGTGAACTCCGGGGTGGAGTCGCCGTAAAACTCCAGGGTGAGGTCGCGGATGTGGAGCATTCGTTCGCTCAGATTCCGCTGGCTGATCACGGTGAAGTCCCACGCCAGGTACAGATCGTCACGCCCGACATCGGCCGTGGCGAGAGCGGCGAAGATCTCCTCCATCGCCGGGCGGCGGGCCTCGATCCGTTCGTCGGCATCGCCGGCAGCGTCGTGCACCGTCAACCGGTCGCGGAAGGTGCGGAATACCGGCCCGGCGGCAAGCTCCGACCCTTGCGCGCTCGCGAGATCACGCAGGGCTACCGCGAAACGGTGGCCCTCGGGCAAGACGATGCCGGGGTGAATCACCAGCAGGCGGTCGTCGCCCGTGGCCTTGGCGTCGAGTTCGGCCCACAACGGCACCCGTTCCCCGGTCGTCATGTCGACGATGACGACCGGGCTGTCGGCGGCCAGCGAATCGGCGAGATCGGCCCACCGTGGCAAGTTGGACGTCGCCGGGTCGAGCCCGGGGGCCGACGTGAGGATCGTCGAGTTGGGACTGAACCCGTCATTGCGATTCCACTCCGTCGGGTCGATGCTCACGCCCGACGCGTTGGCCGGCATCGCCTCGGGGGCAAAATCGACCCGAAGCCCGGTATCGCTCGCCGGGTCGACACGGGTGAAGAAGTTGGACGGATACGGCAACAGGCAGCGTCGGTTGTCGAGCGCGTCACACGCCGGGCCCGCCTCTACCAGTGCGTCGGCGGCCGCCGACGCGGTCGCCTCATCGGCGAGGCCGAGTGGAGCAAGGGTCGTTGTCGTCGAAGCCACGACCGTCGCCGGGGCGGGGTTTGTGGCCACCTGACTTGGCGATACGCCCGCCGCCGCCGTGACGGCGGTGGCCACCGTGGCGCCTGGAACAGCGGGGCCGTCGTCGGACGTACATCCCACCAAGAACGCGAGCGACCATCGCGCAGTGCCACCGCTTCCCGTACATGGTGTCTCCTCTCCCCCACGTGTTCCTTCAAGAACGATACCCGAAGGGCCGCGGCGACCGCTGT
Organism: uncultured Actinomycetes bacterium; assembly: GCA_963847945.1. GTDB lineage: Bacteria > Actinomycetota > Acidimicrobiia > Acidimicrobiales > Ilumatobacteraceae > JANMJD01. Next base: position 1,203,854 of record CAWKBX010000009.1, on the reverse strand, counting down.
ACGTAGTATCGTCATCCGACATTCGATGACAAACTAGTCAAAGTACCTATTTGCGTGATGCGCACCGTGTCATCGGCCACCCGCTGTGACGTTGATTCGTCGAACCAGAGTAAGGTCTGACCCTTGCCGGTATGAACCGGTCGGTCGCACCGAACAATCGTCATGGTCCGCGACGAGGAGACCCAGTGGACAACCGTACGCAATCGAAAGCGCGGCGCAAGATCGCCTTGCTGCTGATCGTCTCCTGGTTGGCGTTCGCCGGTCCGGTCATCGTCAGCCCCCAACGTTCCGAGTACGTCGTCTGGCGGAACCTGGTGCTCTTCAACGTTCCGTTCGCCATCGCGGCGCTCGCCTGCCTACGGCGGGCCCTGCACGATCCGTTGAATCGACGGGCATGGCAACTGTTGGGCATCGGGCCTGATCCTCTATGTCGCCGGCAGCTGCTACGGCACGCTGTTTATCGGCAATCGCGACATCTACCCGTCCCCTGCCGACGGGTTGTGGCTCTCGTTCTATGTGCTGGCGTATGTCGCGATTGCCTGCGTCGCGCCGTGAGCAGATGACGGAGTTCCGGATCAATGCATGGCTCGATGGAGCCATCGGTGGGTTCGGAGCCGCCGCGCTGGTGGTTGCGTTCGCCCTCGGGCCCGTGCTTGACCAAACCGACGGCAGGTTCGCCGTGGTCGCCACCAACCTGTCGTATCCGGTCGCCGATGTGCTCCTGATCATCTTCATCGTGTCGGCGGCCACCGCGATTCAGACCAAGGCCCGGGCCTGGTGGTTCCTCGGGGGAGGCTTGGCGCTCTTCTGCATCGGCGATGTCATCTTTCTGTTCCAGGGCGCCAACGGCACGTACGCTGAGGGAGGGCTCGTCGATATCACCTGGCCCCTCGGGGCCGTGTTCCTCGGCCTCGCCGCTCAGTTCCCGGCCCGGCGAGCAGACCGACCGGTGCACATCCAACAGCGCTATACGGTGCCGACCACGTTCACGATCACCTCGGTCGGCGTCCTGGTGTACGGCCAAAGCCGTCATATGCACGTGGTCGCCGTCCTCCTCGCCATTGCCGCGATCACCGCCGCCGCGACCCGAATGTTCTTCACCGTGCGCGAGGTGACCTCGCTCGCCGAGAGCCGACGTGAGGCCCGCACCGACGAACTCACCGGACTCGCCAACCGACGGGCGTTCACCGAACGGCTCGAGGCAGCCCTGGCCGGACCCGGTAGTCACGCCGTGTTCATCATGGACCTCGACGCCTTCAAGGAGGTCAACGACAGCCTCGGTCATGACGCCGGCGACGATCTGCTCCGCTGGGTCAGCGCTCGACTCTCGAGTGTGCTTCCCCTCGGCCAGTTGGCACGGTTGGGTGGTGACGAATTCGGTGCGGTGATCCCGATCGTCAACCTCGCCGATGCTGAGGCCATCGCCCGGCGGACCACTGCCGCACTCGAAGGTCCGGTACGGCTGGGGACGACCACGGTTCGGGTGAGCGCGAGCCTCGGAATCGCCATCAGCCCGCTCCATGGACAGAGCCGTACCGAGCTGGTGCGGTTTGCAGATCTGGCGATGTACGAGGCCAAACGCACCCATACCTCGTTCTCGGTGTTCGATCCGACGGCCGATCCGGCCACTGCCGGTCAGTTGGAACGAACGAATCAGTTGGCTGAAGCGATCACCGAACGGCGCCTGGAGCTGCACTACCAACCGACGATCGACCTGGCCAGCGGACGGCCCCGCGGGGTCGAGGCCCTCGTGCGTTGGCGCCTGCCCGATGGTTCGTTACTGTTTCCCGACAGCTTCATCCCGCTGGCCGAGCGGGCCGGCCTGATCCGCCAGATCACCCGCTCGACGCTCCTCCAGGCGATCTCGTTTCTTGCCAAACTTCACCGGAGCCGTCCTGACCTGTATCTCAACGTCAATGTGTCGGGCCACGACTTGCTCGACGAGTCCCTGCCCGAATACGTCAGCGATCTCCTCGATCGATTTGCCGTGAGGCCGTCGCTGTTGACCCTCGAGATCACCGAGACGGCGCTGGTCGCCGACCTCAGCCGGGCGCATCGAAGCATTGCCGCGCTGCGCCAGCTGGGAATTCGTATCTCCGTCGACGATTTCGGGGTGGGCTACTCGTCGATGGCCCAGCTGATCGGGTTTCAGGTCGACGAGCTCAAGATCGACAAGACCTTTGTGACCCACCTCGATTCCGACGCACGAATGCGCGCCATCGTGCGATCGATGATCGAACTCGGCCACGCGTTGCAGTTGCTTGTCGTCGCCGAGGGGGTCGAGAGCGAACGGACCTTCACCATGCTCGACGAACTCGGTTGTGACCTTGCCCAGGGATTCCACATCTCGCGGCCGCTGCTCCCGAGTGAGGTTGACGCCTTTTTCAGCTCGCAAGGTCAGCTGACCACGGCGACCGTCGGCCTCACGTAACACACGGCAGATTTTCCGGGGAGCGACTGGCAATTCATGGTTACCCACTGGTAACTTAGGTGAATGTCAGAGTTTTCCCTGTCCTTGAACGAGGACCAGACGCAGATCCAGAAGTGGGTCCACGACTTCGCCGATACGGTCATCCGGCCCGCCGCCCACGAGTGGGACGAAGCCGAGGAGTTCCCCTGGCCGGTCGTGCAGGAAGCGGCCAAGATCGGCCTGTACGGGCTCGACTTCATCATGAACGCGATGGGCGACCCGACCGGGCTGACCCTGCCGGTCGCCGTCGAGGAGCTGTTCTGGGGCGACGCCGGCATCGGCATGGCGATCATGGGCTCGCTCGCTGGCCGCCGCGGGCATCTCCGGCAACGGGACGCCCGAGCAGATGATCGAGTGGGTGCCGCAGTGCTACGGCACCGCCGACGACGTGAAGCTCGGCGCGTTCTGCGTGTCGGAGCCCGACGCCGGATCCGACGTGTCGTCGCTGCGCACCCGAGCGGTCTACGACGAGGCCAACGACGAGTGGGTGCTCAACGGCACCAAGGCGTGGATCACCAACGGCGGCATCGCCAACATCCATGTCGTGGTCGCCGCCGTCGAACCCGAGTTGAAGGGTCGCGGCCAGGCGGCCTTCATCGTCCCGCCGGCACACGAAGGGCCTGTCGCAGGGCCAGAAGTACATGAAGCACGGCATCCGGGCGTCGCACACCGCCGAGGTCGTGCTCGACGACGTGTCGGGTACCCGGGCAGCTGCCTGCTCGGCGGCAAGGAGAAGCTCGACGCCAAGCTGGCACGGGCCCGCGAGGGTGGACACTCCGGCGGCAAGCAACCGGCGATGTCGACGTTCGAGGCCACCCGCCCGACGGTGGGCGCGCAGGCGCTCGGCATCGCCCGCGCCGCCTACGAGTACGCGCTCGACTACGCCAAGGAACGCCACGCGTTCGGCAGGCCGATCATCATGAACCAGGCGATCGCCTTCAAGCTCGCCAACATGATCACCGAGATCGACGCCTCGCGTCTGCTGATCTGGCGGGCCGCGTGGCTGGCCCGCAACGGCGGCTTCAAGAACGCCGAAGGCTCGATGTCGAAGTACAAGGCCTCGGAAACCGCGGTACGCGTCGACCGAGGAAGCCATCCAGATCCTCGGCGGCTACGGCTACACCCGCGAGTACCCCGTCGAGCGCTGGCACCGCGACGCCAAGATCCACACGATCTTCGAAGGCACCTAGCGAGATCCAGCAGCTGGTCATCGCCCGGGCGATATCGGGCCTGCGTATCGAGTAGTTCTGACTTCGTGCGGGTCAAGTCGCTGCTGGCGTCTTACCGCTCGTCCCTAATCATCATCCCTAAGACCTGGGCAAGATCCAGCTGATATGGTCTGTCGCGCATGGCGACGATCCGTGAGCGGCGACCTGGCGTGTGGGAGGTCCGAGTCTTCACCGGCTCCGACGCGCGCGGTCGCCCGACGCAGTTGTCGCGGACCGTGCACGGCGGCAAGCGCGAGGCGTTGCGCGTCGCCGCCGAGCTCGACGTCGGTCCCGGCCGTTCGTCGCCGGCCGGCCGATCGGTCAGCGACGTGCTCGACGCGTGGGTCGAGCAGAACGTCGACACGTGGGCGCCGTCGTCGGCTCGCGATCAGCAGAGCCGAGTGCGCTCGATCAAGAAGGACCAGATCTCCCGCGTGCCGCTGGCGCGCCTGACGGTCGGCGATGTCGAGCGATGGCACACGCGCTTGCGCAAGGCGGGCATGGCCGACGCCGGCATCAAGAACCAGCACGGCGTGCTGCGCGCCGCGCTCGCGCAGGCGATGCGATGGGGCTGGGTGTCGTCGAACGTCGCCTCGCTCGCTCGGTTGCGTTCGACGAAGGTCGCGCAGCGCACGGTGATGTCTGTCGATGATGTGCGAGCCGTGATGACAGCCGCAGCGTCGATCGACGCCGCCGCCGAGTTGGCGTTCCGCATCGCCGCCGTCGCCGGTGCGCGCCGAGCCGAGCTCGCGTCGTTGCGTTGGACCGACGAGCACGACGGCCAGTTGCTGATCGACTCGGCGATCGAGATCACCAAGCGCGGCGAGGGCGCACCCGAGTTGCGCGAGGCGGCGACGAAGACGGCCAACGTGCGCACCGTGACGCTCGACGCCGACACGGTCGAGATGATCGACAAGCTCCGCCGAGCACGTGAGCCGTACGGCCCGTGGATGTGCGGCCTCGGCCCCGAGCTGGTCAGCCCCGACCGCATCAGCTGGTGGTGGAAGCGAGCGCGCCAGATGTCGGGCATCGACCCGAAGTGGCGCCTGCACGATCTGCGCCACTGGTCGGCCACGGTCGCGATCGGCCAAGGCCACGACGTGCGAACCGTCGCCGGCCGCCTCGGCCACGCCAACCCAGCGATGACGCTGCGCGTCTACGCCCACGCCTTCGCCGCCGCCGACCAAGCGGTCGCCGCCGGCCTCGGCGAGATCCTGAAGGGGGAACCGAAGTGAAGCGCCTGCCGTTCAGCGACGCCTTCGTCGACGAGTCGATTCGTGGCCAGCGCTACCTCATGGCTTGCGTACTGGTCGAGGCCCGACACCTCGCCAGGGTCCGGCGGGCGACCGCCGCACTTGCCGATGAGGGCAAGCGCATTCACTTCCATCAGGAACTCAACAGCACGCGCCGCTCCGCGTTGGAGGTCTTCGCCACGATGCCAGTTCCGCGTGCAGGTCGTGGTCTGCCATCGTCGGCACGGTGTCACCGAGTTCCTCGCGCGCGATGCCTGCCTGGCTGCGATCGTGCAGTCGCTGCAGGAGCAGACAGTGCCTCGGTTGACACTCGAAACTCGGCAAGACGACCGAGATGATCGACGCACGATCGCGAAGTCGCGGCTGTCAGAACCACCGCTGGTCTTTGATCACCGACGGGGCGCGCGTGAGCCGTTGCTGTGGATCGCAGATGCCGTCGCGTGGGCTTACGGAGCTGGTGGTCGGTGGTTGCCACTGGTCGAACCGCTCGTGGACAATGTCACAGAACTTCGGCCGTAAAGCGCAGAACCCGGCTCCCCCACCAAAGGGCGGGCAACCGGGTCCACTTCCCGCAGCGCTTGCCGTGGGCACCATCAAGTATGCGCCAGAGTCGAGCGGTTCGCAAGCGAGTTCGCCGAGTCAAACGAAAAACCGCCTTTGCGCTGCCGTCTACCGACGCCCTTCACCTCGTCAACGGTGGTGAGTGTCGTGCGGAGCCAGTCGATGGCGTCGGGGAGCGAGTCCCGCCATGACACGCCGACCGTATGCCGTCGTACGGCTCCCGTACGGCGGTCACTCGGCGGCGGGTGAGATCGTCGCCGACCAATCGAGGTTCGTGACGATCGCATGGATCAGGTCGAACTGCAGCCAGGGTTCATTCGATCGACGCAACTCGATGTTGACAAGCTCGCGATCCGTGGTACTTTCCATATCAGTTAATTGAAGCAGATGGAAAGTTCGGAGGCGGTCCCGGTGACGACAGCGAACGCAACGCTCGACGATGCACGGCTCGATGAAACCTTCGCCGCCCTTGCGAACTCGACACGGCGGGCGATCCTGGCTCGCCTTGCCGACGGCGAGGCGAGTGTCAACGATCTCGCCGCGCCGTTCGACCTGACGCTCCCGGCGATCTCCAAACACATCAAGGTGCTCGAGCATGCCGGGCTCATCACCCGTGGCCGGCGCGCACAATTCCGGCCGTGCACCATCGACGCCACCCCGCTCGCCGAACTCGCCAGCTGGGCGGAGCAGTACCGCCACATCTGGGATGACCGATTCGACCGCATGGACGACTACGTCCGAACGCTGCAGAACACCCACGACAAGAATGAGAGATGACCAATGACTGACACGAAAGACGTCCAGATCGAACGCACCTTCGAGGCACCCATCGACCTCATCTGGGCGATGTGGACCGAAGCCGAGCACTTCGCCAACTGGTATGGCCCCATCGGCGCCAAGATCCCGCACGCCGACATGGACGTCCGGGTCGGCGGCCGCCGCCACATCGCGATGGAGATGCAAACCCCAGGCGGCGCGATGCAGATGTTCTTCGTCGGCGAGTACCGCGAGATCGACCCGAAGACTCGTCTCGTCTACACCGAGCAAGTGGCCGACGCAGACGGCAACCCGATGACCGCCGAGCAGATGGGCATGCCTGCGGGCGCGCACATGGAGACCTCGATCGTGGTCGAGCTCGAGGACCTCGGTGACCGCACCAAGATGACTCTGACACACATCGGCGTTCCGGCCGACTCTCCCGGTGGCCAGGGTTGGGCAATGACGATCGACAAGATGGAAGCACGAGTCGCCGAACTCCGCGCTGACCACCACGATTGACGGTCCACGACGTGGCCGCTCCCGTCACGAGCTGACGAACTCGATGCCCTCCACGAGCAGGGCCCGCCAGAGGGACCGGTCACGAGCTGGAATCGACACCCATTCCTTGAACACTCGGCCGGCTGGCGCGAACGGTTGTCCAATGCCACGTGCGACGAGGTCGTCGACACGATCTCGTGGCAACTTCACGACCAGACCTGAGCCCTTGAAGTCGACGAGCGCAAGGAACTCACTGCCGACCCTGACGCAGGGTCCGCCCATGATCGTGCCCTCGACCACGCGTCGATCATCGCCCTGCAAGTCGTCGACGAGTTCCCAGAAGAGATCGCCGTCGGCACCCTGGTATGGCATCGCTCATGTGATGTCCGAATCGGAGTCGGTATCCGCCTCGTAGCGGCGCAGGTAGCCGGTCGCGGCGAGCATCCGGGTCCACGCCGCATCGCTGCCACGAACTTGTACGTGCCCCGACGCTCGACCCTGGTCCCATGATGTCGTTCCAGCCGCCCACCGCTGCATGAACTCACCAGTGGTTGTTGCGATCACCGCCGGTCGATGCGCCGCCCCCTGCCTTCGACACAGACGACCTGCCTCGTAGTGCAACGCGATCGGCCGGTCGTCGATGCGCCACTCGTACTCCTCATCGCGCAGCCGCTCGTGCCCGACGACGAACGACACGTCGAAGCACTCGACTCCGTCGTCAGCGTCGGTCAGCGGCTGGTAGAGGTAGCGGACGCCCCATGAGCGCAGCGCCTCCATCGCCGGTCCGAGCTCGCGGCCTGCCTCAGTCAGCTCGTACAGCACGACCGCTCCCTGCTCGCCCGGTCGGCGGGCCACGACGCCAGCGTGTTCGAGTTTTCGGAGCCGGTCAGCCAGCACGCTGGTGCCGATACCGGGCAGTCGTGCCTGGAGTTCTCCATATCGTCGGGCGCCACTGAGCAGTTCGTGGACGATCACGAGTGTCCAGCGTTCACCGATGACATCGAGCGACCGTGCGAGCGGACAGAATCGGCGGTAACCCGACCACGCTTCGGCGGGCATCTCAGGAAGGCATCAGTGCTGCGAACGCCGCTGTGTCGAACACCAAACGGGCCGACTGCAGGCGCCCATCGCGCACCACGTTCCATTCCGTCATCGTGACCGACCCGGCACCCGATGGGGTCTCGACGTGGAAGTCGTAGATCGAACACACCTCGTCACCGTCTTCGAACTGACGCAGCAAGGTGTAACCCCGCATGATCGGCGCCAATCCCGACGACCCTTCGATGAAGGCCTGCTTGCCCTCCGAGGCGAGCATCGGACCGCGGAACACGAAGTCCTCTGCGATGTACTCGTACGCGGCATCGAGGTCCCCCTTCGTGAACGCATCGAGGTAGCCGTTCACGGTCTCGGACGAGCGAGCAGTCGTCATAAGTCTTCCCTTCCAGATTGTCTCATAATCAGATAGTGATCTCACTATGAGAGCACAGTGGACAGTTGTCAAGACAGTGGCCATCGCCGAGGGCCTTGTGTCCGACGGTCAGGGGCCGAGGGTGGCGGCGGGGATGACGACGACGCCATCAGGCCGGGTGTAGCCGTATCCGGTAGCCGTGACCACGGCGAGCGTCGCCGGTTCACCGACCTTGGTCGTGTCGACCTTGCGAGCGAAGGTGAGCAGGTTGGCAGCAGCCATGTCGATGTCGGCCTGGCCGAGCTTCACCTCGAACGCCGCCCAGCGTCCGTCGCCGGCGGTGACGACCGCGTCGATCTCTAGATCGTCGGAGTCCCGGTAGTGCTGCACGGTGCCGTCCACGACGTCGGTGAACACTCGCAGGTCACGCACAACGAGCGCTTCGAACAGGTACCCGAAGTAGTTCAGGTCGGCGAGCAGCTGGTCCGGGCCGGTGCGCAGCGCAGCAACAGCAACCGACGGATCGCAGAACTGCACCCGTGGCGAGATCCGCAACCGGGCCCGCGAACGCAGATGCGACGACCACGCCTCCAACGGGTCGAGCACCGTCAGACGCTCCAACGGTGCGAGGTAGTCGTACACCGTCGACCGTGCGATGTCAGAGTCGTCGGTGCTCGCGTCCTGCGCGACGCGGGTGACGACGTAGTCCATCCCGATGTTGCGGGCAAGCGACTGCAGGACCCGCAGCGCCAGCCGGGGATGTCGCCGGGCCGGGTCGATGGTGGGCAGGTCCACCTCGGTGATCGTGGTGACGTAGTCGATGTTCGCCCGCGCCGCAGCGGCGACCGTTCTCGTCAGGTTCAGCGGCCAACCACCACGAACGACCAGCTCGGCGTAGCGGGGCACGGTCACCCCGGTCGGTTTGGCGGTCGGCCGGTGTCCGTCGAGCAGCGCCGTCAACGACATCTCACCGGTCGAGTCGCCCGATTCGAACAGGCTCATCGGTCGCATCGTCAGACGGGCGAAGCGACCTGCGCCGCTGTGGCGGCGGGTGTCGTCGGGCGGGGTGGCGGAACCGGTGAGGATGTACAGCCCGGTGCCTTGGCGGCGGTCGACCTCGGCGCGGACGTGGTTCCACACGCGAGTCGCGTCGAGCTGCCACTCGTCGACGAGCTGGGGTGGGTCACCGGACAGCACCAGGGTCGGGTCCACACCCAGAGCCGCGCGTGCCTGGTCGTCGGTGTCGAGGTAGACACTACTGGCCGCCTGCTGTTCGGCGGTGAACGTCTTCCCGCACGCCTTCGGGCCCTCGATCAGCACCGCGCCCGCGGACGTGAGCCGGTCGGCCAGCAAGGCGTCGACGACACGGGGACGATACACAACCACTCCACCAGACTACACACTGCAGTCACTCTGGGCTACATATTGCAGTCCATTGGGATGCAGATTGCGGCCACTCTGGGCTACATATTGTGCTTTGACGGCCCGGATGGGCCATCAGCGTCTGGTCGCGTTTGTGTCGTCTGAGAACGACTTGTCGCGTCGGTGCGTCCAAAATCGACGTTCGTTCTGGGAGAGCCTGATCGTGTCGTCGTCGCGTCGATCGATTCTGAGCAGTCGTCGGTGAGCGTGCGGCTGGGTGACGAGACGGTTGCGCCCCCAGCAGATGCGAGTCGTGCTGTGCGGGCCCTGCTGAGGGAACTTGCGACAGGGGTCCCCGTTCATGTGGTCCCCCTCGATGCGGAACTCACCACCGGCGACCATAGGTGGGCCTCGGGGTTCGGGATTCCCGAGTTTCGTGTCTGGCGAGCTGTCCCGGCAATGATCGACGACCGATGAACGATGTAGGTACGGGACTCCAGGGCATGGCCACCGACCACTTTGTGCTGGCCGTCGCCGTGCAACTGAGGATGGGAGACGGAACCGCTACGGGCACCGTTGATGGGGTGGTCCCGATCCGTCGCGAGTTCTTCGTCCCTGGCACGGTTCGGCTCCGCACCGCAGTGCTGGTCACGATGCTCGACATCGTCGCCGGACACGTTCCGACCCAGGCGATCAATCCGACCGTCGACCTCCGTCTGCAGGTCGTCGGACCTGTACCGCAGCGGGGGGCGATTCACCTGCACGCCCGCCCGTTGCGCGTCGGGCGACGGCTCGTCACCGCCGAGACGATCCTCACCGGCGACGACGGCATCGAGTTCGCCCGAGGCCTGAGCACGTTCATCAACCACCCAGTCGGCAGCGACGTCCTCCTCGTCGAGCGCCGTCAGGCGCCGATTCCCGAATCATCGATCGACGAGTTGATCGCCGCCCGCCCCCGTGGGCCGATGGCGTTGGAAGTCACCGCGGGCCCGCGGATCTCCAATGGCCCCGGCGGCACGATCCAGGGCGGCGCCCAGGCGTGGATCGCCGAGATGGCCGTCGAACACGCACTCGGAGGTGGGCAACGAATGGCCGCCGTCGATCTCGACATTCGCTACCTCGACCGTGTCACCGTCGGACCCCTCGTCGCCACTGTCGCGGAAATCGGCAACCCGACGGACGACCACCTGCGGTATGCCCGAGTCGCCCTGACCGATGCCGGCAACGACGACCGGCTGATCAGCCACGTCGCGATCACGGCGACTCCGGCGTGAGTCGGTGCCGACGTGAGCGGGCCACATCTGGCCGGCGTACCGAGTAGATCGAAAGCCTTCGGCGTAACGTTCCACCGATGGATTCGGGGTTCTTCGAGACGGTGCGCGACGCGTTCGAGGGGTTCGTAGGTGGCGTCAGCGGGCGGCGCAATACGTCCGTGCATAGCCGCGGGCTGAAGGTCTGGTTCGACGATGACACCCGCGAGCACTATGAGTCGCAGATCATCCGGGTCGATGGCCAGCTGCAGTTGGAGATCGGCTTTCACGCCGAGCATCCCAAAGCACCGCAGAACGAACTGCTCCTGCGCAGGTTGGTTGCCGACGAACGGACCTGGCGTCCCGAGTTGGGCGACGATGCGGTGGCGGGCGGCTTCATCGGACGTGCCGGGTGGCAGCGGATCTCCGAACTTTGGCCGGTACCCGACGCCGAGTTGATCGACGAAGCGATCGAGGTTGCGGCCAGGCTCGCCGACTACGTCATTTCCCTCGAACCGGTCCGCCGCCAGGGCAGGTAGCCCTCGACCCGCCCGCCCGTCGACGTTCTTGTCGCGTCCGAGTGACGTGACGTGACCGTGACGCGACAAGAACCTTCAGCGAGCCACCGAACCCGGCCACCGGACCTGGCCTTCGACGCCGGCTTTCGTCATCGTCGAACGTGGCTCACTCGGGCAGCGACACCTTGTGGATCGGGTCGCCGGTGGTGATCGTGCCGGCGACGACGACCTTGGCGCAGATGCCGCGGAGCCGCTCCTCGCTACCAATCCTGCCGTTGACCCAGCGGTGGGCGGCGAGGCCGAAGCGGCGGGTGAACTTGGCGCACCCGGTATGTGGCTTGGCGGTCACCTCGATCACCGCCGTTCCGATTCGTAGGCGTGTGCCGACCGGCAGATTCTCGCGAGACAGGTCCAGGTCGACGAACAACTGGTCGCCGGCCAGCGCCATCCGTTCCTCGCCCCCGGCCACCAGGCGTGCGCAGCGCGAGTTCATGATGTTCAGCTGGGCATCGATCTCCGCCGTCCCATCAACGCTCGAACGGCTCCCGCGGGCCAGCCAGTTGTCGCCGACCAGCCCGACGGCGAGGTCGAGTTCCGCCTGTTCCACCACCTCGCGCGCCTCGGCCGCGGGTCGACGCACGATCAGATCGAGGCGACCGCCGTCGACGGGTGAACGGCGGACGTCGGCCAACCACGCGTCAGGGTCGGGGATCGGGTGCGACTCGGGCGTAGACACCCAGTACTGCGCCATCAACTCGTGACTCCACGCCGGTTGCAGCACGTCGCCGCGCGGCGCGAACTCGGCCATGTAGGGCTTGATGTCGAGCACCGGGGTGCCGTCGATGGCGTCGAGACCCCGAATCTCGATCAGCCCACCCGGGCGAACGGCCATCAGTTCACAGACGGTGGTCCCGATTCGGTTCGGTCGATCCTTGGCCCGTTGAGCGAGAATCCCGACCTTCGGCCAAACCTGGTTTCCCCGAGGGTGGCGGCTGCCGCGCTCGATGGCTCCAGGCTCGACCCGGTCGAACACAAAGACCACCTCGACATGCGAGAAGGTCCGCAGCCCATCAGTCGCATCCGAACCGAGCAGCGTGAGGTCGAGCTGGATGGCGCTGTTCACCCGATCCCAATCGTCATCGAGCGGCTCGGCGCGCTCGTTGCGGACCACACCGATGGGCACCATTGCGAATGTCACGCACCCAGTCTCGCGGCTGCGTCCCCCACGATCAGGGTGAATATGGTGACACCACCTTCAGTCGAGCGTGCCTCGCGCTATGTCGACGTGGCCGGTGATGCACGAGACCGTGTGTCCGGCGACCCAGATGTCGTTGCCGATCTGCTCGACGTAGATCCGCCCGTTGCGGCCGATTGCCGTGCCTTGGCGGGCGACGTAGGGCGAGGTGGCCCGGCCGGTGCGCAACAGCCACTGGGCGAGCGAGGCGTTGAGGCTCCCGGTCACCGGGTCTTCGAAAACCACGCCGTCGGGCGACGGGAACAGGCCGCGAACCTCGAAGTCGACCGCTGAGCCGGGTTCGTAGGCGCCGATCATTCCGAGTTTCAACCGACCGGTCGAGCTGGGCCGGGAGGCAAGCACCGCATCGGCCGATTCGAGCAGTACGCCGAGCCAGCCCGGCCCGTTGTCGACCCATTCACAGGCGACGATGTCATCGGAATGGATTCCCAACTGCTCGGCCGCCTGGTTGATCACCTCGGGCTCGGCGGGGCCCGAGCGAATCAACGCAGGAGCGGCGAACGCCAGCCGTCCACCGGTCGACCGAATGCGTACGAGTCCAACACCACATTCCTGGACGATCTCATCGGCCTGTCGGGGCATGCCGCCCGCTTCCAGCCAGGCGTGACAGGTGCCCAGCGTCGGATGGCCGGCGAACGGTAACTCGGTCGCGGCGGTGAAGATCCGCACCCGGTAGTCGGCGTCGGGTTGGGTGGTCGGGACGATGAACGTGGTCTCGGAGAGGTTGGTCCAGTTGGCGAACTGCTGCATCTCCTCGTCGGACAAACCCTCGCCATCGACCACCACGGCCAACGGATTGCCACGGAACGCCGCCGCCCCGAACACATCGACCTGCGTGAATCGTCGTCTCATTCGTCCACTCTCGCACGCCACCAGTCGGCCAGAAACGCCGCAGCGTGCAGGTACACCGGCCCCCACGCAGGGTCGTCGTCGGCCGCGTGGATGCACGCCAGCGTGTACTTCACCAGATGGGCGTCGTCGTGCAACGCCGCGAAGCCCGCCAACTCTTCGACCTTGGGAACCTCGCGCCGACCGCCGATCGCCGCAGGGACGGCGTCGCCCGTGGCGTCATCATCGAGGGATCCGAGTGGTTGGACGCCGTGGGCGGCACGGAAGCCGACCACGAACGTCGCCGCCACGGCCACCGCAGTTCGCGGCTCGACCCCGCGGCCGGCCAAGGCCATCACCGCCTGGGGCATCGTCAAGCAGTGGCTCCAGCCGTACGGGGCCTGGCCCGGGTCGTCGTTGAGCATGCTCCACGCCGCCACCCTCGACAGCGTGCGGGCCGCATCGCGGGGGTCGATGTCGAGGACCCCGCCCAACAGGCCCGGCGCGACTCGCTCGGCCTGCGACATCAGCGGATAGATGAAATCGCTTCCGGGTCGCCCGAGGCGGGGGACGGCCGCCAGCGCGGCGGCCAAGTCCGCGGCCTCGCGCCCGGTCACGGCCGTGCCGCAGGCCCGGTCAGCTCGGAACGAAACCAGGTCAGCCTCCAGTCCGCGTTTCGGGCGAGATCTCGCAGCGGACCCCGCAGCAACGCGACGGGCAGGGTGCCGCCCGCCACCCGATGAAGCAGGTGCAGCCCGATCGGGGCATGCCCGGCCGCCGCCAACGAGTCGACGATCACGTCACCAACCACCGGTCCGATCTGGCAGGCCCGAGACTCGCTCGCCCAGCCACACGGTCGCGGCATCGACCCGGTCGAGATCGCCGTGATGCAACGTGTCCGCCAAGTCGGCGGCCGCCTGCGTCAACGGACCCAAACGATCGTGGCGCGGGCTCAGGCGCGGCAGGGCCGGTTGCCGAGTATTGGTCGGCCAACGTGTCGACGCGCTTTCGCGCGTGCTCGACCGACACGTCGGTGGCGACGTGCTCCAACAAACCAATCCGTGCCATCAGCTCCAGCTGAGCGTGGAGGACGAATGAGTTCGCCGGGTCGCGGTCGGGGCACGCACAACTTCGCAACCGCAGGTTCGTACCCATGTGTCGTATCCGTCATCACTTTCATGGAGGTACTCTGCTCCTTCAAGTTCACTTGAAGTCAAGAGGTCACGCCATCGACCGTCCAACCACCGAAACTCTGACCATCGGTGAAGTCGCCCAGCGCGCCGGTGTGGCGACTTCGGCGCTGCGGTACTACGAGGCGCAGGGGTTGATCACCGCAGCCCGCACCACCGGTGGTCAACGCATCTTCGATCGCGACGTGCTCCGTCGCGTTGCGTTCATTCGAGTGGCGCAACGCGTCGGACTCACGCTCGACGAGATCGGCGACGCCCTCGGCCGACTTCCCAACGAACGCACGCCGACCGTCACCGATTGGGACCGCATCTCCAAGGCATGGCACCGCCGGCTCGACGATCAGATCGCCCTCATCGAACGACTCCGCGACGATCTGACGTCGTGTATCGGCTGCGGCTGCCTGTCATTTCGGTCGTGCCGTCTCTACAACCCCGGGGATGCGGCCGCGGCGCTCGGCGACGGGCCGCGCGACCTCCTCGGTGACCGCCCGGGCGATGTGGCCCCATGAACGACCGCTGGACGTCGAGTCGCTCCACCTCGAGCTCCGGATCGATGAGGCGCCCGACCCATCTTCTCGAAGAATTCCAAAGATTTTCTCATTTCGGATTCTACGATAGTGAAGTGTGATTACCCTTCGTGGTTGAATCGTGTCGATTCTTGAGCAATGCGAGGAGTCAGGTCCGCCGGTGTCATGACTACATCCAGCCAACAGCCCAGTGCGAGCCCCGCTGCGGGACTCGGTGGGAGCCACGCCGCGGCGCCGGCGTGGCAGGTTTGGGCGTTCATCACCTCGCTGATCGCTGCCGGATTGGGCCTGACCATTGGTCTTGTCGGCCAATTCGGGCCCCGCGCTTCGAATCCGTTGCCGCTCATCGCGCTGATCGCCATCTGTTTTGCGGCCGAGTTGTTGCGAGTCGAAGCACCACAAGTGTCATACGGATTGTCACTCACGCTGAGTGGTGCCGCTTTGGTCATCGGACTGATCAATGCGCGGCCACGAGACGTAATTCTCGCCGCAACCATCGCAGCCGCCATTCACGCCCTCACTGTGCGTCGTCTCTCAGTGATGGACGTGGTGTTCCAAGCGGGACGCACCAGCGCCGCCACCGCGGTCGGTGTGTTGCTCTTTGTTTCGTTGCGCCCCGAGGCTCCGTTGGCCGCCGCTTCTTTATGGGCCGCGATTCTCGCCTGTGCCGAAGCGTCGGTCATCTCCGCCGTCGCCACGGGCATCCTCGGGCGACTGCACGGTCGGCCGGTACCGCTGCACGATCTGCTACGTAGCCTGCTGTACAGCGCAGTTGCCACCGTCGCCAGCGCGGCGATCGGCTCACAAATTGTCCTCCTCGCCCACAGCTCGTTCTGGCTGCTCCCGGCCGTCGCGGTGCCGCTGATGCTGGCCCTGCTTGCCTTTCGGACGTATACCCAAGAGCGTCGCTCGTGGACGCAGCACGAGTTCATTCAGCAGGCCACCGCGGCGCTCCACCACGACCGCAATCTCGACGAGGGCTTGGCCACGGTGCTCGGCCAGATTCGCACGGCCCTGCGCGCCGAGTTCGCCCAGACCGTGCTGTTCAGTGCGAACGGCAGTCTGAGCGTGATCACCCATGAAGATCCGTCCAGATCACGCCGCCTCGGCGAGGCCGACCCGGCCATCATTCAGGCCGCCTGGACCCTGGCCGAACGATTGCACGGTCCGTCCCTGATCACCACCACTACGGCGTCTCGTGACCTGCTGCACACCCTCGATATCGACCACGGCGTGGCGGTGCCGATGTTCCACGACCAGAAGTTGGCGGGCATCATCATCGTCGCCAACGGTGCTCGCGATGTCGACGGGTTCCGCCCCGAGGACCGCTCGTTGGTTGGCATGGTTGCCCAGCAGATCGAGGTCGCCATCGAGCGCGGCTGGCTGGAACAGTCCTTGCATCAACTCGTCGAGTTGGAGCGGCAGCTCGCCCACCAGGCCCACCACGACGGGCTGACGGCGCTGGCCAACCGACGGCGATTCAATGAGCGGCTCGAAGAACTCGTCCCGCCCGGCACCAAGCCCGGGGCCGCCGCCCTGTTACTCATCGACCTCGACGGGTTCAAGTCGGTCAACGACAACCACGGTCATGATGCCGGAGATCAGCTGCTCACCGTGATCGGTCGCCGGTTGAGTGTGCTCGTCCGCACCGGCGATCTGGTCGCCCGCATCGGTGGCGACGAGTTCGCCCTCGTTCTGGCCGGAATCGACGACATCTCGACCGCAGCTCGCCGAGCCGACCGGGTGATCGAGGCAATTGAACAACCGGCTCAGATCCGCGACTACGAGCTGACCGTTTCGGCATCGGTCGGCATTGCGCTCGTCGATGACAACACCATCTCCCCGGCCGAACTGCTCCGCAACGCCGACCTTGCCCTCTACCACGCCAAAGGAGCGGGCAAGGGTCGATTCTCCCTCTACGACCCGGCGATGCGCGCCGCCTCCGAAGCGCGCCGCCAACTGATCATCGAACTCGAGACGGCCATCGCCAACCGCCAGTTCGAGGTCGTCTACCAGCCGATTCACGACATCATCAGCGGCCAACTACTCGGGGCCGAAGCACTGATTCGGTGGATGCATCCCGAGCGTGGTCTGTTGGAACCCAGCCTGTTCCTCTCCGTCGCCGAGCAGACCGGGTTGATCGCCCCGATCGGCGAGCTGATGATGGAAGATGCGTTGAAAACGGCGGCCAAATGGGTCGACGAGATGGAGCCCGATCAGGCGTTCACCCTCAACGTCAACGTGTCGGCCCGCCAGTTGTACGACCCGAAACTCGTCGATGTGGTGCGCAGCGAACTGATCCGGGCCGGGCTCACCCCGGGCAGGTTGGTCATCGAGATCACTGAGTCGGCGATGATCGAAGACCTCGATCGCACCAAGGAGATCGTCGATCAGCTGCACCGGCTCGGTGTCCATGTCGCCCTCGATGACTTCGGCACGGGCTACTCATCGCTCAGCCATGTGCGGGTCTTCCCGCTGCATCACCTGAAGATCGACAAGTCGTTCGTCGACTCGATCGCCACCAGTGCGACCAACGGGGCGATCGTGGGCTCGATCGTCCATCTCGCCAGTTCGCTCGGCGTCATCGCCGTGGCTGAAGGCATCGAGACCCCCGAGCAACTCGCCGAACTTCGCCGTCGCGGTTGCCGCGTCGGGCAGGGGTACCTGATGTCGGAGCCGCTGAGCGCCAAGGCGTTCGAGGAGTTGCTGCGCAGCTACCGGCCGACGTCGTGGCTGCTCAACAGCCCGGCGGCAAGTAGCAGCCCGACGACAAGCAACAGCCCGACGGCGAGTAGCAGCCCGAAGACAAGCAACAGCGAGTCGTAAGCGCAGCTCAGCAGGTCGTGCCAACCGCCGGTACGACAAGGTCGATGAGATAGCCATCGACGGCATCATCGATGCAATCGTTCAGCCCGTAGCCGGTGTGCTCGTCGCCGGTGACGGTGACCAACACGCCCGACTCCAGCGCCTCAGCCATCCCCTGGGAACCTTCGATCGGTGTCGCTGGATCGCCGGTGGTGCCGACCACGACAACCGCCGGGGCTCCTGTGCCGGTCACGGCCGGTGGCGGCGAGGCGGGGACAGGCCACCCATCGCAGACATCGGGCTCCAACCAGAGACCGCCCATCCGCGGGGCGACTTCCGCGAGCCGACGAGCCAACTCCTCGTGACCAGCCGTCGTCGTCTCGTCGTCGAGGCACGACGTGGCGAAGAACGCTTCCAGGGTGTTGTCGTACTGACCCGCCCCGTCACGCCCGAGATACCCGTCGTAGAGCGCCAGCAGGCCGTCGCCGCGCCCCTTCGCGGCGTCGGCCAACGCCCGTTCCAGCCGCGGCCAGACCGTCGAGGCGTACATCGCCTGGGCGACGGCAATCGAGGCCACGCCCGACGTGACCGGCACGCGGCCCTTGCTTGTCGCAAGAGGAGAGGCATCGAGCGACGCCATCAAGCCGAGGAACGCCTGCTGCGGGTCGCCGTCGTTGTAGAACGCGGACTTCTTGTCGGCGGCGCAGCGAGCGAGGAACGCGTCGAGCGTCCGCTCAAACCCGGTCGCCTGCTGCAAGGCCTCGTCGACGGCGGACTGCCGCGGGTCGATCGCACCGTCGAGCACCGCGGCGCGCACCGTGTCGGGATACAACGTCAGCCACGTCGCCCCGAGCTCCGACCCGTACGAGAACCCGAAGTACGACACCTTCTCCTCACCCAGGGCCACCCGCAGGCTTTCGATGTCACGAGCGCTCTGCTCGGTCGACACATAGGGCAGCACTCCGTTACTGCGCGCCGCGCAGCCCCCAACAAATGCGGTGGCCCGCTCGGTGAGGACCTGCTCATCGGCCGGGGAGTCGGGGGTGATGTCGAGGGCGAACATCGGGTCGAGGTCATCGACGCAATCGACGGCGGGAATCGACCGACCAACCCCGCGCGGGTCCCAGCCGACGATGTCGAATCTTTCCAACAGGCGCTTCGAATACACCTTGTCGGCCTGCTCAGCAAGGACGGACCCCGCGGCCCCCGGGCCACCCGGATTGACCAGCAGGGTACCGATTCGTTGCTTGGGGTCGGTGGCTCGGTGCCGGGCGACGAACAACGAGATCGTCTCACCCGTCGGGTCGCCGTGATCTCGGGGCACGACTAACTGGGCAAGATCGACGCCACCACCGGCATCGGTCCATTGCAGCACCGGCTGGGGGGTCACCGAGATCCCCATGTTCACCCTGCGCTCGTTCGAGCCGCATCCGACGGTGGCCAGCGAGATGAGCAGCGCGCCCAGGATCCAACGTCGAGACATCGGCCGCGAGCGTACGGCCCGCGGCGAGCAGCCCCACCGACCCGGTGGCGCGTACGACGCTGACCAGGGCCACCCGCGGAATTCCGACCCGACTCCCATAGCCTCGCCAGTCATGCGAATGGGACCACACATGATGATGCCGGGCGACGCCTCGGCCGTCAAAGACGCCCGTCTGAACCGCACCTCGCTGCGCCGGGCATGGCGGTTCGCTCGGCCGTATCGGCGGGCCATCTGGATCTTCCTCGGCTGCATCGTCGCCTCGGCGATGCTTGCCCTCGCCCCGCCGCTGCTGTTCAAGCGAATCATCGACGACGCGATCGCAAACCGCAACCGCGGTCAGATCTGGTGGCTCGCGGCCTTCGTCGTGGTCGCCGCGGTCGGCGATGCGCTGTTGGCCATCGCCCAGCGCTGGTATTCGTCGCGGATTGGTGAGGGACTGATCTACGACCTGCGCGTCGCCCTGTTCGACAAGGTGCAGCGGATGCCGGTCGCCTTCTTCACTCGCACCCAGACCGGGGCGTTGATGAGTCGGTTGAACAACGACGTCATCGGAGCACAGAACGCGGTCACGAACACGCTTGGCAGCGTCGTGTCGAACGTGATTGTCCTGATCAGCACCCTGTCGGTGATGATCGTCCTCGAATGGCGGCTGACCCTGTTGTCGTTGATCGTGCTGCCGGTGTTCATCATTCCGGCCAAGCGAGTGGGGGGTCGATTGCAGGGAATCGCCCGGCGACAAATGACCCTGAACGCCGAGATGAACACCCAGATGACCGAGCGGTTCAATGTGTCGGGCGCGCTGCTCGTCAAGCTCTTCGGACGGCATCGGGAAGAAGTCGGCACGTTTTCGCTCCGGGCGGGCGGGGTGCGCGATGCCGGAATCTCCGCCGCGCTCTACAGCCGTGTGTTCCTGGTCGCCCTCGGCCTCGTCGGGGCACTCAGCTCGGCGGCGATCTACGGTATCGGGGCGCAAATGGTCGTGTCGGGGACGATCACCACCGGCGCGCTCGTCGCCCTCGCCGCGCTGACGACCCGTATCTACCAGCCTCTCACCGGGCTGACCAATGCCCGCGTCGATCTGATGACCGCGATGGTCAGTTTCGAGCGGGTGTTCGAGGTGCTCGACGCCCCGGTGATGATCACCGACAAGCCGGGGGCGATCCCGTTGACCAACCCGATCGGGGTCGTCGAGTTCGACCACGTCCGCTTCCGCTACCCGCCGAGCGCGTTGGTGTCGATTCCGTCCCTCGAAGCGCCGGGTACCGAGATGTCGGCCGACGCCGATCGCGACGTGCTCACCGATATCACGCTCACCATTCCCGCCGGCCAGACCGTGGCGTTGGTCGGTGCCTCGGGCGCAGGCAAGACCACCCTGGTCTCGCTCGTCACCCGGTTGTACGACGTGACCGAGGGCGCGGTGCGTATCGACGGCCATGACGTCCGCAACCTTGAAGGGGAGTCGTTGCGGGGCGCGATCGGCGTCGTCAGCCAAGACCCCCACCTGTTCCACGAATCGATCGCCTCGAACCTGCGCTATGCCCGCCCCGGGGCGACCGACGACGAGTTGATCGAGGCCTGCCGCGGGGCTCGCATCCACGACACGATCGCCTCACTGCCCGACGGCTACGACACGCTCGTCGGCGAGCGCGGCTACCGGTTGTCGGGCGGCGAGAAGCAACGCGTCGCGATCGCCCGGCTGCTCCTCAAGCGCCCGGCCATCGTCATCCTCGACGAGGCAACCAGCGCACTCGACAACGAGAACGAATCTCTCGTGCAGGCGGCGCTCGAAGAGGCGCTCAAGGGTCGCACCGCGTTGGTCATCGCCCACCGGCTGTCGACGATTCGCAACGCCGATCGCATCGTGGTACTCGACGACGGTGAGGTCGTCGAGAGCGGCACCCACGACGAACTCGTCGCCCTTGGCGGTTTCTATGCCCATCAGGAGCACCTCGGCACGCAGCGCACGTAACGTTGGGCCTATCTCTCCAGCCGAACCCGTTCGGTGTCCGTCGGTAGGCATACGATCCCGCTATGCGGCATTCTCGGGGAAATGAATCGGTGCGGTGGACGTTGGCGGCGCTCGGTGTCACGAGTCTGATCACCGCCGCGTGCGGTGGGGGAACCTCCGACTCGACAAAAGCTGCGGCGAGCACCGCGGCGGTTTCCGAGTCGACAACGGCCATCGCGACGGCAACCGAATCGCCAACCGTCACCGAGCCAATCACCGAAGCTGCGGTGGTCACCGAGGCCGTCGGCCAGGCGAAGGGGTGGACGGTGCTGGTCTACTCGATCGCCGATACCGACCTTGAGCCGTTCATGATGGATGACGTCACCGAGATGGGCGCCGTCGGTTCCAACGACAATCTGAGCATCGTGGCCCTCGTCGACCGGGCCGCCGACTACTCCAGCGACCCGGTGCTCGACATCCCCGATTGGCAGGGGGCCAAGCTCCTCAACATCGGCCAGGGCGCCGCCGACATCGTCGAGGAGATGGGCGACATCAATACGGGTGACCCGCAGGTGCTCG
This sequence comes from uncultured Actinomycetes bacterium, assembly GCA_963847945.1. GTDB lineage: Bacteria > Actinomycetota > Acidimicrobiia > Acidimicrobiales > Ilumatobacteraceae > JANMJD01. The sequence continues at coordinate 1,181,952 of CAWKBX010000009.1, read as the reverse complement.
CCGACTTCATCACCCGCGGGATCACCGAGAACCCGGCCGAGCACTACTCGCTGATCATCTCCGATCACGGGGCATCGTGGCCCGGCGTCGGGGGCGACGAGTCGTCCGATCACGATTCGTTGTCGCTTGAGGAGATCAACGGAGCCATCACTACCGGTCTGAGCGGTGCCGGGGTCGAACAGCTCGACCTGTTGGGCTTCGATGCCTGTCTGATGGCGACCTACGAGGTGGCCAGCGCGCTCGCCCCGTTGGCCCAGCGGATGATCGCCTCGCAGGAACTCGAACCCGGCCACGGTTGGGACTACAACTCGCTCAGTCTGCTCTCCGGCGGTGAGCCGGTCGATGTCGACACGCTCGGAGCGGCGATCCTCGACGGCTATCGCGATCAGGCCAAAGCCCAGGGCACGGGCACCGACATCACGCTGTCGTTACTCGATCTCACCCAGATGCCCGCCCTCGACGCGGCGATGGCCGACTTCTCGGTAGCCCTCGCCGAGCGCGCCGCCGACGTCGCCCCAATCGTCGGTCAAACGTTGGGCACGACCCTCGGCTTCGGGCGTAGCCCAGACCCAACCCAAGACACCCACATGGCCGACCTCGGCGACCTCGTCTCGCAGATCGGCGTTGAAGCGCTCGACGTGTCTGACGAGGCCGATGCCGTAATTCGGGCGATCGGTGATGTGGTCAAGGCGAACGTGGAAGGACCGGCGACACTGAAGTCGACCGGCCTGTCGATCTACTTCCCACCGAACGATTCGCTGTTCTCGGCCGACTACCCGACCGCCGTCGGCGACGCCCCCTGGCTCGCCATGTTGCAGAGCTACTACGGCGCGGGCGACGCGATTCCGACCGAGGAGCAGCCACGGTTCACCAACGTCGACGGCACGGCCGACATTTCGTTCGGCGAAGACGGCCTGACGATCACCGGGCAACTCGACCCGGCGACCGTTGCCAACATTGCCACCAGCACGGTCAGCTACGGCGTGATCGGCGACGACGGCTCGATCGCCTTCCTCGGCGAGGAACCCGGCTTCGTCACCGACGACGGCACCGTCACCGCCTCGGGCACCTACGACCTCACCGAGTTCACGATCAGCGACGGCACCGATTCGGTCACCGCCTACTTCGAACTCACCTATGGCGATGACGACGGGCTTGCCACCATCGACATCCCGATGGCGTACTACTCGCCCGACGATGTGGGCGGCGAGACCTACCAAGACGTCCTGCTCTCGATCACCCTCGACGCCGAGACCTTCGACATCATCGAGGAGACCTACTACGTCTACAACGAGGAGCTCGGCACCTACGGCGAGCTCACCGCCGACCCCGAGGGAATCATCGTCCCCGAGATCTTCTTCGTCTCGGCCGATGGAGTGGGCTCATGGGAGCCGACATCCGACGTCGGCCTGTACGCCGAACTCGCCTCGCTGCAATACGACGTGTCGCCGCTGGAGTCAGGCACTGCCCTCTACATCGACCTCTCGGTCACCGACTTCGGCGGCAACTCCGCCCTCGTCAGCGCCGTCACCACCGTTCCCTGAGCGATTTCGCTCAGCCTGCGCCGTCGGGGCCAGGGTCGACGCCGACCTTCTCGCCGTCGACGACGGCGGTGGTGTCACGGGGGCCGACGATCCACTTGAGCGGGCCCATCACGATGACGGGGTGAGCGTCTTCGTCGAGCTTGCGGAAGACCTCCATCAAGTCGCTCTCCGAGAGGGTCACGCCGCCCGAGGTCGACGTGCTCGTGCTTCTGGAGCCCTTCAGCAGTTCGTTGCGGTAGAGGAAGATCGCGCTGCCCTTGCCGACGGCAAAGTCGACTCCGGTGTTGAAATCGATCACCACGGCGTGGGCGTACACCCCGTTTTCCTGGGCGCGTTGGTACATGTTGACGTTGGGTGGCGTGCAGTTCTCACGCGACGTCCACTGGTTGTACGACGCGTCCCTGGTGTCGGAGATCCAGCAGTCGGTGGGTGCAACCTGGGAATACGGCAGGTTCGTGGACGACTCCTCGGCGGAACCGAACGCCGCAGTCAACCGAAAGCGGCCGGCGGGGGTGGTGCCGTCGCCCTCGCTGCGATTCTCGCTGAACCCGTTGCGACCGATACGGGCCTGACTGTCGCCGGAAGAGTTCTTCCACGACCCATCCTTCTGCCGTTCCCACAGGGCGGCCGTCGCATGCGTCGCCCCCCAGGAGTCGGTCGCCACGATCATCACCTGGTCGGACTTGTCGATGTTGAACCGAAGGTCTGTGGGACTTGGCGTTTCGACCGTCGAGCGACGATCGGGGGTAAACCAGTCGCCATCGTCGTTACGGAAGGCGATCAGGAGCAACACGAAGATGAAGATCGCCGCGCCAAGTCCCGTCTTCTTCACGGGCGCTCACGCTAGTGCGGAAAACGATGACGGGGCGGGAGCCTTGGCTCCCGCCCCGTCATCGGATCAAACAAAGATCAGTGACCGTCGCCGTCGCTATCGCCGGGGAGCTTGTCTTCGATCTTGTCCTTGATGTCGCCAAGCTTGTCCTTCAGCCCGCCGAGCAGGCCGCCGGCCTTCTCTTCGGCGTCGCCTGCGGCACCGGCGGCGGCGTCGGTCGCGCCGTCAACAGCCTCGGATGCATCGCCCATGCCGGGGATCTTGTCCTTGATCGAGTCCGGAAGCGCGTCCTCGATCTTGTCCTTGATGCCTTCGGCCATGTCCTTGGCCTTATCGAGTAAGCCCATGGCTAACCCCTTTCGTTATGTGGTGGGAGCGGGAACCCGAGCGGAGCGTAGCCGCCTCAGCGAGCGATGCCCACCGGGCACGACACCCCGGTGCCACCCAGCCCGCAGTAGCCCGCCGGATTCTTCGACAGGTATTGCTGGTGGTACGGCTCGGCGTAGAAATAATCACCGGCCGCGGCGACCTCGGTGGTGATCGCGCCGTAGCGGGCTTTGGCCAACTCGGCCTGAAAGCGGTCTCGTGACGCGAGCACGGCCACGGCTTGGGCGGGAGTCGTGGTGTAGATCGCCGAGCGGTATTGCGTACCGATGTCGTTGCCCTGGCGCATACCCATCGTCGGGTCGTGACTTTCCCAGAACACGGCAAGGAGTTGCTCGAAGCTGACCACAGACGGATCGAAGACGACCATCACGACTTCGGAGTGGCCGGTACGGCCGCTGCACACCTCTTCGTAGGTGGCATTCGGGGTGTAGCCCCCGGCGTAGCCGACCGAGGTGGAGTAGACGCCCGGAACGACCCAGAACTTGCGCTCGGCCCCCCAGAAGCAGCCCATCCCGAACTGGACGGTTTCGAATCCGTCGGGCCACGGCCCGACCAACGGCCGCCCGTTGACGTGGTGGGCATCGGGCACCGACATCGACATATCGGTACGCCCGGGAAGAGCATCGGCCGGAGCGACCATCGTTGACTTATGACCGGAGAAAAGCATCACAGACTCCTTGCGTTGGGCAGAGCGATGCGGATACCTACCAGTCTACGAAGTCGGCAAATCGTTACGCCCGCCGACCACTCCCGAGATGCCGAGTCGCCGACGCCCGGCGAATAGGCCACAATGCGAAGCGATGCACGTCGTCTTCGCCACCGCTGAGTTCGCCCCGATCGTCCGCGTCGGTGGCCTCGCCGCGGCAGCCGCCGGGTTGGTCGCCGAACTGCGCCGCCAGGGCGTGACCGTCGATGTGGTGCTACCCGATTACTCCGGCATCGAGTTGACCGACGAACGGACCTTCGACCTCGATGTCCCGGCGTGGGCGGCTCCGGCGATCGCTCGTCGCGGTACCGTCGCCGAGGTCGGCGAGTTGATCCTGATCGACGTTCCGGGGATCCGCCGGGCGCACCCCTATGTGCAGCCCGACGGCGAGGGCTTCGCCGACAACGACGAGCGGTTCTTCGCCTTTTCCGCCGCGGTCGCCGCAGTCGCCCGCCAGGTGCGCCCCGACGTCATTCATCTGAACGACTGGCATACGTCCACGACGCTCGCCCATCTCGATCCACCGATTCCCAGCGTACTGACGATTCACACGCTGGGCTATCAGGGGTGGACGAACACCGGTTGGTTGCGGGCGTTCCCGGTGCACCCCGAAGCGTTCCTCCATGAAGGCTCGTGCAACCCGCTGGTCGGGGCGATCCGGCTGGCCGACGTGGTCATCACGGTCAGCCCGACGTACGCCCGCGAGGCGCTCGAACCGGCGACCAGTGCAGGTGCACACCAGGTGCTGGCCGAGCGGGGCGACCGGTTCGTCGGTATTCGCAACGGCATCGACGTGCTCGAATGGAACCCGGCGACCGACCCACGCCTACCCGAGCCGTTCGATGCCGCCGACACCGCCGGAAAGCTCGCCTCGAAACGGGCTGTACAAGCTGCGCTCGGCCTGCCCGCCGCAGATGTGCCACTGATCACCGTCGTCACCCGATTGGTCGACCAGAAGGGCATCGACCTGGCGATTCCGGCGTTCGAGATGTTGGCGGCGCTTCCCGCCCAGTTGGCGATGCTCGGCGACGGGGCACGCAACCTGGTCGATGCGGTGCACGACGTCGCCGCTCGCCATCCTGCGCAGATCGGCTTCCGCCAGGGATACGACGAGGTGCTCGCCCATCGCCTCTTCGCCGGGGGCGACATCTTCTTGATGCCCAGCCGATTCGAACCGTGCGGGCTCGCCCAGATGCAGGCGATGCAGTACGGAGCGTTGCCGATGGTCACCGACGTCGGAGGCCTCCACGACACGGTGACCGACATCGACGCCGCACCGCGAGCTGGGACCGGGGTGGTCGCCCACTCGGTCACCGCGGCCGGCGTCGTCGACGGGCTCCATCGTGCCGTGCGCGCTTGGAACTCCCCCGCCCGACGAACGGCGATGCGCAAACGGGGAATGACCGCCGATTGGTCGTGGAGGTCGCCTGCCCGCGAGCACATTGCGTGGTACGAAGAAATCGGCAACCGCGCGGCGAGGTAACGTCACTGCGTGATACCTGCTCCGAACATCCTGGTCATCATCCTCGCCGGCGGCGAAGGCAAGCGCCTTGCTCCGCTCACCGCCGATCGCGCCAAGCCTGCGGTTCCCTTCGGTGGGTCGTATCGCATCATCGACTTTGTGCTTTCGAACTTCGCCAACGCAGGGTTGCTGAAAATCGTCGTGCTGACGCAGTACAAGAGCCACAGCCTCGACCGTCACATCAGCCAGACGTGGCGGTTCTCGACACTGCTCGGCGACTACGTGACCCCGGTTCCCGCCCAAATGCGCCGCGGACCGCAATGGTTCAGCGGCTCGGCCGACGCGATCTACCAGAACCTCAACCTGATCAGCGACGAGAAGCCCGACTACGTCTGCGTGTTCGGTGCCGATCACATTTACCACATGGATCCACGCCAGATGGTCGCCCAACACATCGACTCGGGTGCGGCGGTGACGGTGGCGGCGATCCCCGTCCCGATCCACGAAGCCTCCGAATTCGGAATCATCGAAGCGGCCGACGACGGCAAGATCATCAAGTTCCACGAGAAGCCCGCCGAGCCCCCAACGATGCCCGGCGACCCGACGCGAGCGCTCGCCTCGATGGGCAACTACGTGTTCACCACCAAGGCGCTGATCGACATCGTCACCCCAACCGACGACTTCGGGCCGAAAGACATGGGCGGCGATGTGATCCCGGCGCTCGCCGATTCGGGTGACGCCTACATGTACGACTTCTCGACCAACGAGATCCCTGGGCAGGCCGAGCACGAGCGGGGCTATTGGCGTGACGTGGGGTCGCTCGACGCCTACTACGACGCCAACATGGACCTGATCTCGCCGGTGCCGCCGTTCAGCCTCTACAACCCGCTGTGGCCCGTCTACAGCCTGCAGTTGCCGCTGCCGCCGGCCAAGCTGTCGTACGGCCGCGCCGGGTCGACCTCGCAGGTCACCCGCAGTTTGTTGTGCGCCGGGTCGATCGTGTCGGGCGGGTCGATCGACAACTCGATCATCGGGCCGAACGTGTTCATCGAGGACGGGGCGCGGGTCACCGAGTCGATCATCTTCCCCGGCGTCCATATCGGCCCGCGGGCGATCGTCCACCGCGCGATCATCGACAAAAACGTCAACGTTCCTGCCGGCTATCGCCTCGGACTCGACCTCGGCACACCGTCGGGCAAGTTCGCCACCTCGGCCAACTCGGTCATCGTCATCGACAAGGAGCGCTCGCTGCGCTAGCCGCCCGCACCACCTTGATCCTGTGCGGTCGACGGCCGATAGCTTGTCGCCATGATCGCCGTTGGTGGGGAAGCCCTGATCGACCTCGTCATCCAGCCCGATGGGTCGGTGGCGGCCAAACTCGGCGGCGGGCCGTTCAACGCCGCTCGCACGATGGCCCGGTTGGGCAGCGAGGTCGCCTTTCTCGGCTCGTTGTCGGCTGACCGCTTCGGTCGGATGTTGCATCGCCAACTCGTCGACGATGACGTACTCACTACGTTCGGGGCAACCGTCGAACTCCCGACGACCCTGGCCGCGGCCGAACTCGACGAGGGTGGCGCGGCGTCATATCGTTTCTATCTCGATGGCACCTCGGCCCCGGCGATGACCGAGGTTGCCCTGCCGCCGACCACACGGGCCTTGCATTGCGGCACCCTCGGGTTCGTTCTCGAACCAATGGCCACGACGCTGGAAAGTCTGGTGGCGTCGGTCGATGACGAGGTGTTGGTGTTCATCGATCCCAACTGCCGGGGTCGGGTGATCGGCGATCGCCTCGCGTACCTGGCACGGCTCGATCGGGTGATCGGCCGGGCCGACGTCGTCAAGATCTCGACCGACGACGCCGAGTATCTCGACCCATCCGCCACGCCGGTGGCCGTCGCTCGGCGGCTGTTGGCGCTCGGGCCGGCCGTCGTCATCCTCAGCGACGGTGGCGCCGCGACCTACGTCGTCACCGCGGCGGGCGAGGCCCGCGTCGACGTCCCCAAGATCACCGTGGTCGACACGATCGGCGCCGGCGATGCGCTCGGCGGCGGGTTCCTCCACTGGTGGACGTCGCAGGGGTTCGGCAGAGCCCGGCTCGCCGACACCGACCTGGTCGTCGCGGCCGTCACCGCCGGGGTGACGGTCGCCGCCCGCACCTGCGAGCGGGCCGGAGCCGAACCGCCCTACCGGCGCGAACTGCCCGACGACTGGGCTCGCGAGCGCTGATGACTCCTCCCACGATCACCGTCGCAGCGGCAATGGCCCGGGCCGCGGCGATGGCCGAATCGGGGAAACGGCTGGTTCTCGGGATCGCCGGCTGTCCCGGCGGCGGGAAGTCGACCCTCGCCGCCCAGGTGGTTCACGCCCTCGGACCGGCCCAGGCCGCGCTCGTCCCGATGGACGGATTCCATCTGGCCAACTCCACCCTCATCTCCCTCGACCGCCGTCACCTCAAGGGCGCTCCCGACACGTTTGACGATACGGGGTACGTCGCCCTCGTGGAGCGGCTGGCCAACGGTGCCGGGGGTGCCGTGGTCTACGCGCCCGAGTTTCGCCGCGACCTGGGCGAACCGATCGCCGGCGCGATCGCCGTCTCGCCCGACGTGCCGCTGATCGTCACCGAGGGGAACTACCTGTTGTACGACCGCGCGGCGTGGGGCAACGTGGCGGGGTGGCTGCACGAGTGCTGGTACGTCGACGTCGATGACTCACTGAGAATTGAGCGCCTGATCGCCCGCCATATCCACTTCGGCAAGTCTCCCGAAGAAGCCCACGAATGGGTGATGCGCTCCGACGAAGCCAACGCCGACCTCATCCGCACCACCCGCCACCGCGCCGACTACCTCATCGCCGTCGACTGACGTTTGCCGGCCACCGACGCGACGTGGATCCCGAGATCAGGAAACGTCGACGACACCCATCTTGATGGTGTTCGGATCGCCGAAGAAGCGCATCTGGGCGACGTAGTGGCCGGGGGCGAGGGTGGCACGGATGCTCGGTGAGTCCTCGGTCAACGGGCCACTGACGATCGTGTAGGGCTCGGATTCGCCGGTCTCGGCGTTCCACAAGTTCATACCGGCGGCCATCGTGATGCTGCCGTCAGCCAGCGGGTTCGCCGAATCCAGCAAGACCCAGTCGACATCGGTCTTCTCGCTGATCGTGAAGTGGAGTTCGACGTTCTGGCCCTCCTCGAGATCGAGCTTGTGGATCTCGTCGAGGGAGGTGTCGATGCGAATGTTCTCGTAGAAATTCAGTCGAGTTTCGCTGTACACACCGGTCTCGTCATCCAAGGGCACGAACCGCAGCGTCCACACTCCGGGGACCAGGAAACGGGTCTCGGTCGCCGCGCTGTACACCGCACCGAAATCGGGAATCAGTTCGCCGTTGGGGCCGACGAACTGGATCTTGGCCTGACCGGGGCCACCGCCGCCCGTTTCGGGCATGTGGTTGATCGCATAGGCCAGGGTCGGCTCGGTAACCTCGAACTTCAGGTGTACCTCGTGGCCGGCTTCGCCCTTGATCACCATCCGCTCCCCATCGGGAACGATGTCGCCGACATCGATGGCTACCTCGTCGGCATGGGCGACGGATGTGCCGGCGATGGCGAGCGGAGCGACTACGACGGTGGACAGGGCAACAGTCAGAAAACGACGGATGACACTCATTTGGGGCCTCCTCAGGCTGGTGGGGTTGGCGTCACTCACAGGTACGCCGGCTCCCTCCAAACGGTTCGCGGCACCTCAAGATTTCCCAGGCGCTCTTGATGTCGACGGCCTCAGCCGGCGACCGCGGTAGCGTCGCGTCCTATGCACATCCGCTCGTTGTCCGCCGATGATCTGCCCTCGGCAGTCGCCCTCAACAACGCCAACATCCCGGCGATCACCGAGATCGACCTGGCGGATCTGACCCACCTGTTCTCGGAATCACTGGCCTCGCTCGGGGCCTACGAGGGCGACACGCTGGTGGGATTCTCGATCACCTTTGCGCCCGGGGCCGACTACGAGAGTGTCAACTTCCAGTGGTTCGCCGAGCGATACACCGACTTCGCCTACCTCGATCGCATCGCCGTCGACGACAACTACCAGGGGCGGGGCATCGGGGCGGCGCTATATGCCGATCTTGAGGCCCGGATCGGTGCCGAGTGGCTGACCTGCGAGGTCAACCTGCGTCCCCGAAACGACGGTTCTTTGCGGTTCCACCACCGAATCGGCTTCGAGGAGGTCGGTCAGCAGGAGACGGGTTACGGCGTACTCGTTTCGATGCTGGCTAAACGCATAGGGTAGTGACACCACCTCCAAGACGTGAGAAGATTGACCACTCGCCAACGGGCGGCAAAGTGTGCCGGCCAATCCCAACCCGTTCCTGGTCACTCTCGCCGCGGCGGCTCCAGAACACCGCACGGCCGGGGTGACCGAGCCGCTGGTCGGGCTCGCCCCGCCGCTGCCTTTCCGCGGCTGAAGCCGACGGGCCGGACCGCCCGCAGCATCGGGTTACCCCGGTTGGTAGCCGTTGACGTCAACGAGCATGTCGACCGGCGCGGTGGTGACCAGACACACGGCGCCGGTCACCCCCGGTCGCACGACCACCGCGTTCGGGATGGTTTGGCCGCCGACGAAGTTGAGGTTCGAGGCATTCGGACGCGCCGAGTCGCAGGGGTAGACGGTGACGTAGCCCGACTCCAGGGCGTCGACAACGGTCACGTTGAGCACCACCGCCGAGGCCCCGGGCGGCACGTTGGCCCGACCGGTGAGCTGGAGTTCCGTCGTCGATCCGGCGATGAGCACGCCCCCGTTGGAGAACATGCCGTCGACCGTCGGCGTGGCCCCCACCCGCGTTTCGAAGACGCGCCGGGGAGCGAGCGGCACGAACGATGAACCGGCCGGTGATGTCCCGTTGGCATCGATCAGCATGTGCGTCGCGGCCGAGGTGTACACGCAGACCGAGCCGGCCGCGCTCAACTTGACGATGACGGTGTTGGCGATGGTCTGACGGGCGGCGAAGTTGAGATGGGAGGCATTCGGCCGGCCAGCATCGCACGGGAACACGGTCGCATAGCCGGCGGCCGCCGGGTCGGTGACGGTCACGTTGAACACCGCAGCAACGGCATCGGCGGGTACGCCGCCGCGCCCGGCGATGGCCAGTTCGGTAGTCGAATCGGCGGTCAGCGCTCCATCATTCGAGAACCGTCGGTCGATCGTCGGGGTCGCCCCCGTCCGTGTTTCGAACAACCGCCCCGGGGTCAGCGGGAGGTAGGTCGATCCGTTCGGATAAACGCCGCTGGCATCGATGATCAGGTGGGTAGTCGCTGTCGTGAACACGCAGATCGTGCCCACCGCGCTCAGCTTGACGACCACGGCGTTGGGGATCGTTTCGCCGACCAGAAAGTTCAGGTTCGACGCGTTCGGACGCTCGCCGTCGCAGGGGAAGACAGTGATGTAACCGGCGCCCAGGGGGCCGGTGACGGTGACGTTGAGCACCACCGCCCGTGCCCCTGCGGGAATCCCTGCCCGGCCGGTAATCGCTAACTCCGTCACCGTGTTGGCCGCCAAAGACCCCGAGTTCGAGAACCGCCCGTCGATCGTCGGCGTCGCTCCGGGCCGCGTCTCGAGCAGCCGGACCGGAGAGAATCCCTGGTAGTCGGCATCGATCTTGAGCTGGAGCGGTGGTGCGGGCAGCAGTACATCGCCGAGCAAAGCCTGTGGCACCACGGGGGGAACCACGGCGGGAAACGGCACCTGGGCGAGCGAACCGTCGGATCGTAGTACGAGGGTCGACGACGCGCCCCCGGCGACGGCGACCACTCCGTCGAGCGCCGGGAAGATCAGCGGAACGGTGGTGTAGCGCAGTACCCGTCCCCCGACACCGCGCACGACGCCATCTGCGTCGGCGACCAACGCACTCGTCGGGCCGGCCGCCAGGGCGACGCCACGGCCGAGCGACGCGACCCGCTGGGGGGTCGCCCGACGCCAGAACAGATCGACCGCCGTACCCAGTTCGCCGTACGAGTTGCGACCGAATGTCCACGCTGCGCCGTCCACGGCGAGTAGGGCGCTGTGCTGTCCACCGGCGGCGATCGCCACTACGCGACCCGCGTCGAGCACCATCGCCGGAGCCGTGTTGGGAACATAGCTGAGATAGTTCGCCGGTCGGCCAAGCTGCCCATCGGAGTTCAGGCCGAGGGTCCAGACCGCCCCCCGGTCGGTCAGCGCCACCAGGTGCTCGGTTCCAGCGGCAACTCGTACGATCCGGTCGAGCCCGAAGATCGGGCGCGGCGCCGGATTCGGGTCATCGCGATTCGCGGGCAGTGGCTCGCCGATTTGCCCACGCGCGTTCGAACCGAATCCCCAAGTCGTGCCATCGTCGGTGACCGCCACGGTGAAGGCCTGACCAGCGGCGATGGCAGTGACGTTGGTCAACGCCAACGGCTGCTGGGGGGTCGAGCGGCTCTGCCCGGGCCCGGCCGGGGTCGTACCGAGTTGGCCGGCCTGGTTCGCGCCGAACGTTCGCACGGTGCCGTCGGCGAGCAGCACGACGGTGAAATCAGCCCCCGCGGCGACCGCAACGGCGGAGGTCAGCCCCGGAACGGGCAGCGGTGTGGTCGTGACGACGTCGGTGCCATAGTTGGCCGTCACGCCGAGTTGACCCGAGCGGTTCAACCCCCATGCCCACACGGTCCCGTCGGCGCGAATCACGACGGTGTGATGGTCGCCGATCGCCATCGTCGGCCCCGCCGATGAGACGGCTGGGGCCGCGGTGACTCGGCGTGGAGCGACCGACACGAGCAGCCCACACGACAGAGCGATCACCAACAACACGCGCCCGCGTCGTGACATTCGCTTGTCGACCATCTTCTCTTCCAACCCTCCGTCCGCCTGACGGAATTTCACGCACCGCGTTGATCAACCGTGATCAACCTCCAAAAGTAGCGGATTCCGGCGGCAAACTTGGCCTCGGCCGGCACGAGACTGTCGAGCCGCGGCCTGGTTCACAGCTACCGCGAGCCATCACCCACCGGCGAGGCCGCACTCGTCGTGGCCACTGCCGAATGGCGAACGATCGTCGGCAGGTCGATGAGAACCTTTGTTTTGCGGCCGGCAAGGAGGGGTTCGATGCCGTCGGCGAGGATGTCGGCGAGGGCGATGTGTTCGACCCAGCCGTCGGTCGGATAGGCGCCGCCGGCCATCAGGTCGATGGTCGCAGTGAAGTCGCCGGGCTCGAAGGCGAGCGAGCCGGTGATCGTGATCTCGGTGTGTTGGAGCAGGTGGGCGGTCATCTCCAACGGATGAGCCGACGACCCGGCGACGATCACCGCCCGACCCCGGGCGCGCAACGCGCCGAGGGTTGCCCCATAGGTCACGCCTCGACCGGCGCAGTCGAAGGCGACATCCGCGCCGCCCCGAGTCGTGCGGGCGGCCAAGTGCCCGCGCAATTCCGCCGGATCGACCGCCGTCGCGCCGAACTGCTCGATCACTGCCCGGCGCGCGGCCGACGGCTCGGCCACGACAATGTCGTCGACGCCACGGGCACGCAGGTTGAGCACCACGCCGATGCCGATCGGGCCTGCGCCGACGACCACCGCCAGCTCGCCCGGCTGGACGTCGCCACGGCCGACGGCGTGATAGCTGACCGCCATCGGCTCGACGAGGGCGCCCTGCACCATCGTCAGCGAGTCGGGCAGCCGGTGGACCATCGTGGTCGGCACACAGGTGTGTTGCGACAGTCCGCCGCCCGCCGAGATCACGCCGTGGAACGTGAGGATCTGACACAGGTGGGTATGCCCCATCTGACACGCCGGGCAGGCACCACAGTGGTAGTCGGGTTGCACACAGACCCGGTCGCCGACCGCGAAGTCGTTGACACCGGCGCCCAGTTCGCTGACGATTCCCGAAAACTCGTGGCCGAGGATCTGAGGGCCGGCGTAGTTCGTCAGCGGGTGCGGTGCATCACCAGCGGCGGCACGCAGCCCCATCTCGAACAACTTCAAGTCCGACCCGCAGATGCCATTGTGGGCCACGGCGATCTTCACCTGCCCCGACTGAGGCGACGGGTCGGGGACCTCCTCCAACCGGAGGTCACGAACGTCATGCAGAACGGCGGCAAGCATCAACCGATTCTCCCATGCGCCCGCCGACCGCCAGGCATGAGCCCGCTTGACCGGCGCGTGCCGTCGGACGCCGCCCCTGGCTGACCCGGCCCGGGCGCGCCTCAACAAAGATGAGTCCAACAAACGCCGAATGGCAGCGTGAGCTCGGCTTCCTTGAGGAGCGGTTGGAAGCGATGACGACCAACGAGCGGCCGGGCTAATTCGACAGCGACTTCAACCGCTCCACGGCGTCGTCGATGACGGCGTCGCGTTTGCAGAAGGCGAAGCGCACGAGGTGGCGGCCTTCGGCGCGGTTCTCGTAGAACACGACATTCGGGACGGCTACGAGTCCGCACCGGGCGGGCAGCGAGCGGCAGAAGGCGTAGCCGTCGCCGTCTGGTTGGACGCCGCGGATGTCGACCGTGATGAAGTAGGTGCCGGAGGGTTTGAAGGCTTGGAATCCGGCGGCGTCGAGGCCGGTCATCAGCTTGTCCCGCTTGGCGGCGAGGTCGGCGGCGAGAGTCGTGAAGTAGTCGTCGCCGAGCCGCAAACCGACGGCGATCGCCGGTTGGAAGGGCCCAGAGCACACGTATGTGAGGAACTGCTTGGCGGTCCGCGCCGCGGTCACCAACGCCGGCGAGCCGCAGATCCAGCCGACTTTCCAGCCGGTGGTGTTGAACGTCTTGCCGCCCGACGAGATCACCAGCGTGCGCTCGCGCATTCCTTCATATGCGGCCAGCGAGATGTGTTGCAGTCCATCGAAGATCAGGTGCTCGTAGACCTCGTCGGTCACCAGGATCAGATCGTGCTCCACGACAAGCGCGGCGATCGCTGCGGCCTCATCGGCGGTGATCATTTTGCCGGTCGGGTTGTGCGGGGTGTTCAGCAAGATCAACTTGGTCTTCGGCGTGATCGCCGCGCGCATCGCGTCGAGATCGATGTCGTAGGTCGGCGGGCGCAGGGTGATGAACTTGGGTGTCGCCCCGGCCAACGCGATGCAGGCCTGGTAGCTGTCGTAGGTCGGTTCCAACACGACGACCTCGTCACCGGTATCGCACAGTCCGAGCAGCACCGATGCCAGCGCTTCGGTCGCCCCGGCGGTCACCAACACTTCGGTGTCGGGGTCGTACGACAAACCGTAGAACCGCTGCTGATGTTCAACGATCGCCTGCCGCAACACCGGCATCCCCGGTCCAGGCGGGTACTGGTTCAGCCCGCCGTTGATCGCCTCGATCGCCGCGTCGAGTACCTCGCGGGGCCCCTCGTAGTCGGGGAAGCCTTGCCCGAGGTTGACCGATCCGGTCGAGATCGCCAGGGCCGACATCTCGGCGAAGATCGTGGTGCCGAAGCCCTGCAGCTTGGCGGTGAGGTACGGAACGCGTGCAGCCATCGCCGGTCAGCGTACGCGGTGACCAATGCGTGGGGCGGCGTGGCCCAGATTCTCACCGATCGGAAACCCGGGCTGGCAGTCCCTACACGTTGGGGAAGGGAACCGGTCGGGCTGGCAGGATGGCCGAGTGAACGAACGACGGAACTCTTCGCGAGCGGCGACCCTGATGCGGGTGCTGGCCGCAACGGCCGCGGTCGGGGCGTGTGCCGGAAGCGATGGTCCGCCGCCGACCACAATCAACCAGGGCTACCCGACGGTCCCATCCGCGCCGGTGGTCCAGGTCACCGCGACCAACTTCAAGTTTTCGATCTCAGCCCTGCGGGCCCGACCAAACGAAGACATCACGATCGCCCTCACCTCGACCAAGGACACCCACGATTTCGTGGTCGACGACGGCAAGCTCCCGGTCCGCATCGCCATCGCCTCGGAAGGCGTCACCGCCCTCGGCGGCCTGATCGCCCCTCAGACCCCCGGCACCTACGCCATCTACTGCAGCCTGCTCGGCCACCGCGGCGAAGGCATGACCGCCGAACTCATCGTCGCCGAATAGCAGTAGGCGAGTCGTAGGAGACCGGTGGACCGGCCGCCGAGGCTCAGCCGGCGACGGTGGTGGCCGACGCAGCGGCCGGTGCGACCGCGTCGGCGAACGTGAGCACCAGAACGCGTCCGTCCTTCAACGAGGTGGCGACGTCATAGGCCAACTGGAGTTGGGTCACGTCGAGCACCCGGCTTTCACAGTCGACGAACTTGCGGGTCTTGGGAGTTTGGGTGGCAAAACACGTATCACCCGGGCGGTCGAACGGGAACGGGCGGTAGACGATCCATCCCTCGGCATCGTTGGTGCCCTCGTGAGCGACGACTACCGATCGGCCGCCGCTCGGGTCTTTCAGGTCGGGGTAGAGCTGCGGGCCGCTCTTGGTGATCGAGTCGGCCAGCTTGTCGATGCGCGAGATCTCGAATGTCGGGTCGCCGAGCCGTACGTCGGTACCCGAGTCGGCGAGCCACGCCGCCACCCCCCAGAGCACCAGGCCGAGCACGCCGAAGAAGCCGATCCCCGCAACGATCGGGACCACGGCTCGGGCAACGGGTGAGCGAAGTTCGGGCAGGCGGAGAGCGGGCCGCGGCATCTCCCCAGTCAACCACCACCGGGGTGCGCGGCGGCCGGTTGGGTCGGGATTGGCCCATCCGCGTAGGGTCGAACATGTGAAAAGGCCGTATCGCGTGGTGGTAGCGAAACCTGGACTCGACGGGCACGATCGAGGAGCCAAGACGATCACTCGTGCCCTGCGTGACCATGGGTTCGAGGTGATCTACACCGGCCTGCATCAGTCCCCCGAGCAGATCGCCGAGACCGCGCTCCAGGAAGACGTCGATGCCGTCGGCCTGTCGCTGTTGTCGGGCGCCCACAACACGCTCTTTCCCCGGGTGATGACTGAACTCCAATTACGTGATCTGGGTGAGATGCTGGTGTTCGGCGGTGGTGTCATCCCCGACGCCGATGCGCGGGCGCTCAAGGAGCAGGGCTGGGCCGAGATTTTCGGGCCCGGTTCGTCGCTCAAGGGCATCTGCGCCTGGCTCGAAACCACCCTCGACGACCGAGAAATCTGACCCCCAACCCCGCCGGAGGACCCCCGTGGATCTGTTCGAATACCAGGGCAAACAATATTTTGCCCGATATGGCATTGCCGTCTCTCCCGGCGGCGTTGCAACGACCGTCGATGAGGCCGTCGCCGCCGCCGAGGCTGCCGGGTACCCGGTGGTCATCAAGGCCCAGGTGCAAGTTGGTGGCCGCGGCAAGGCCGGCGGCATCAAGCTCGCCGACAACGCCGACGAGGTCCGCTTGCACGCCGGAAACATCATCGGCATGGACATCAAGGGCCACACGGTCAACGTCGTCTGGGTCGAGCACGCTTCGGATATCTCCGAGGAGTACTACGCCTCGTTCACCCTCGATCGCTCGGCCAAGCAGCACATGCTGATGCTGTCGGCCGAAGGTGGCGTCGAGATCGAGGCCGTCGCCGTAGACGAACCCCGATGCGATCATCATCCGCCACATCGACCCGACCGTCGGCTTCTCGCTCGACGCCTCGCGTGAAGCCTGCATCGCCGCGAACTTGAACCCGATCGCCATCGAAGGCGCGGCCGACATCCTTGTCAAGCTCTACCGCTGCTTCGTCGACGGCGACTGCGACCTCGCCGAAATCAACCCGCTGATCCTGCGACCCGACAACGGCGTGCACGCCCTCGACGCCAAGGTCTCGCTCGACAACAACGCCGCGTTCCGTCATCCCGAATGGGACGAGTACCGGGCGATGGAGGTGCTCGACGAGCGCGAGGCAACTGGCCCGCACCTACGACCTGCAGTACATCGGTCTCGACGGCGACGTGGGCATCATCGCCAACGGTGCCGGCCTGGCGATGTCGACCCTCGACGTCGTCAACCAGGTCGGCGGCTCGGCCGCCAACTTCCTCGACATCGGCGGCGGCGCCAATGCCGACGTGATGACCGCGGCGCTGGAAGTGATCAACTTCGACCAGAACGTCAAGTCGATCTTCATCAACATCTTCGGTGGCATCACCCGCGGCGAGGAAGTCGCCAAGGGCATCGTCGCCGCCCTCGGCCGGGTCGACCTGCGAGCCCCGATCGTGATCCGCCTCGACGGCACCAACGCCGAAGAGGGCCGTCAGATCCTGCTCGACGCCGGCATTCCCGAATCGAAGCTGCAGTCGAAATCCACCATGCTCGAAGCGGCTCGCGCCGCCGTTGCCCTCGCCTCCGGAAAGGCGGCCTGATCATGGCGATCTTCGTCAACTCAGACACCAAGGTCATCGTCCAGGGCCTCACCGGCGGCCAGGGCAAGTACCACGGCCTGCGCAACAAGGCCTACGGCACCCAGATCGTCGGCGGTGTGACCCCCGGTAAGGGCGGCACCGACGTTGAGGGCATCCCGGTGTTCAACACCGTCGCCGAGGCCGTTGCCGCCACCGGCGCCGACGCCTCGTTCATCGCCGTCCCCCCGAAGGCTGCCTCGGCCGCGATTCTGGAAGCCGCCGCAGCGGGCATCCGCTTCGTGGTCTGCATCACCGAGGGCATTCCGGCTCAGGACGAGGCCAAGGTCTACAACACCCTGATCCGCGACTTCCCCGGCACCCGCCTGCTCGGCCCGAACTGCCCGGGCATCATCAGCCCCGGCCAGTGCAACATCGGCATCACCGCCGGCGAGATCGCCCAGCTGCCGACGGCTGATGGCCCGAACGTGGGCATCGTCTCCCGCTCCGGCACGCTCACCTACCAGGCGTTATACGAGCTGAAGCAGAAAGGCATCGGCGTGTCGACCTGCGTCGGCATCGGCGGTGACCCAGTGCCGGGCACCAACTTCATCGACTGCCTCGCCGAATTCGAGGCCGACCCCGACACCCACGCGATCATCATGATCGGCGAGATCGGTGGCACAGCTGAGGAAGAGGCCGCGGAGTACATCCGCAACCACGTGACCAAGCCGATGTCGGCGTACATCGCCGGTGTCACGGCTCCGGCCGGGAAGAAGATGGGCCACGCCGGGGCGATTGTCTCCGGGGGCAAAGGCACCGCTCAGGGCAAGATGGACGCGCTCGCGGCGGCTGGCGTTCGCGTCGGGCTCAACCCGACGGAAGCTGGGGAATTGATGGCCGAGATCGTGGCTGGCCTGAAGTAACGAACGCTGCTCGAGCTGAGGGCCCCGGCGCGATGCCGGGGCCTTCGTTGTTTTGGACCCTCCTCACTTTCCTCCCCAAATCCATGGATCGCACTCGAAATCGACCTCGTCAAGCGAGTTGTCGGGCTTTTGGGGCGGGAGGTGCAGAACCGGTGGCTAGGTGGGTTGAGTCGCCAAGGCGGCGCGAATCACCGCGACCACCCACTCGGGTCGCTCAGAGACTTGATGCCAGGTGACCCGGAGCACTCGCCAGCCAGCCGCCAACAGCACCGCATCACGCCGACGATCGACTTCGAACGCATCGCGCGACCCGTGGAATTCCCAACCGTCGGTCTCGACGATCAACCGCCGGTCGGGGAACGCAAAGTCGACCTCGAACCCCTTGATCACCAGGTGAAAGACGAACGCATCGGCTATGACGGCGCCCAGATCGAGCAGAGCCCGCAGCGGACTCGTACATCGGATGCCGAGCTGCGTACTTGCGACCAGATCCCCCCGGTCCCGCGGCCGGTGGATCACCACCCCGGGCCTCGATTCCGGACGTCGACGGCGCGCGACGATGACGTCGATCAGCCCGTCGGCGGTGATCGGGCCACCCCAAACACGGATCGCCGAGCGGTGCGACGCCAGTGAGCCATGACCGAGGGAACGAACCGCCACGGTGATCCGCTGCTCCATCGTGTCTGGAGCGTCGGCGAGAACCGAGATCTTGGGGCCCGCGGCGACCAATACTCCGATCTGGTGGGCGTACTGCCACTGGGCACGTGACGCGCCGACCTGTCGGACCTCGTTCCAACCCACCGCGCCGTGGCGGTCGGCGCTCGCCTTCCAATCGAACATCGAGTTCCTTGTGTGCGCGACGGTGCACGAACCGGCAACCTTTCTCACTTTCCGCCCCAAATCCGACGCGCGCGGGTGAAAGCGGCCGTTCGGCGGCCGACATCGGGGATTTGGGGCGGAAAGTGAAGGCAACGCGGTCGCGGGGTACGCACCGAGGGCCGCGCGAGTCGCGTGGTGGGAGCTGCGCAGGCGGGCGGGGGCGAACCGTGGTTCGTAGACTGCCGGGGTGAGTCAGCCGAGTTTCGATATGGAGTTCGTGGAGGACGACGGCGGGCTGATCACCTACACGGTCGGCGAGTTGGGCGAGGCGATCAACGGGGCGCTCCGCAAGGGCTTTTTCGAAGGGGCCTGGGTCCGCGGCGAGATTCAGGGGTGGCGCGAAGGTCCCAACGGCCATGCCTACTTCAACCTGGTCGACGACACCGCCGGGGTGAAGGCGTCGATCGCCGTGTCGTTCTTCGCCAACGTGCGGATGAAGTTGCGGCCGATGCTGGGGAAGAACCGGCTGCGCCTGGGCGACGGCATGAAGGTCCGCATCCACGGATTCCTCGACTACTACTCACCGAACGGCCGCCTTGGGTTGAAGATGGGCGGCATCGACCCGCGCTACACGCTGGGCGAGATTGCCTTGGCCAAGGACGAACTGGTCCGCAAGCTGGTCGCCGAGGGGCTCTACGACGCCAACCGCAGCCGTACGTTGCCGCTGGTCCCGCTACGAATCGGGGTCGTCACCAGCGTCGGCAGCGCGGCGTGGCACGACTTCAGCCACGAACTGGAAGCGAGCGGCATCGGCTTCAAGCTCGTCGTCGCCGACGTGCGGGTGCAGGGTGAATCGGCGGTGGGGATGATCGCCGGGGCGATCCGCACCCTCTCCAATCGAGCTGGGCGGCCCGGAACCGGCATGCGTCGGCAGCTCGACGCGATCGTCGTCGTACGCGGCGGCGGGGCGCGTACCGACCTGGCCGCGTTCGATGCCGAGGCTGTCGCCCGGGCGATTGCCGAGGCCCCGGTGCCGGTGCTCACCGGACTCGGCCACGAGATCGACCGGGCTGTCGCCGACGAGGTCGCTTTCCGTTCGTTGAAGACCCCCACCGCCTGCGCCGGAGCATTGATCGAGCAGGTGTTGGCGTTCAAGGAGCGCAGCGAGACAGCGTGGATGGCCACTGCCCGCATCGCCCACCAGCGCGTCGAGCGCCACGACCAGCGGCTCACCGATCTGTCCGTGAGGGTCTCGAATCGCACTCGGTCGGCGGCGGCGATCGCCACCGAACGCCTCGACCGCCACGCCGGGCGCATTCCGGCGATTGCCCGCCAACGGATCAGCGAGCACTCGTTACGACTCGAGCGAGCCGTCGGGCGGATGGAAGGCGAAGCCCGCCGTCACCTCGCCGTGGCCGCCATGCGCCTCGACGCCACCGAGATCCGCATCCGCGACCTCGACCCGGTGACGACCCTGGCTCGCGGTTGGACGATTACCCGCCGCGCCGATGGGCAGCTGATCCGCTCGGTCGCCGACATGCAACCAGGCGATGACCTGATCACCCTCGTCGCCGACGGCACGATCCGCAGCGCCGTCACCGCGACGATCATCACCGAGCCCGACGCGACCGAGCCCGACGCCACCGACGCTACTGAACCCGACGCCCCCGATACTGGAGAAACTCATGACTGACGACGATCTCACCTACCCGGCCGCGCTCGGCGAGCTGGAATCGATTCTCGCCGAGTTGGAACGCGACTCGGTGGATGTCGATCGCCTGGCCGAACGGGTGAAGCGGGCCTCGCAGCTGATTCGGTTCTGTCGCTCACGGATTGGCAACGCCCAACTGGAGATCGAACAGATCGTCAGCGACCTCGACGGCTGACCCCCCATGTCCGCCCGTATCGCCACGGCCAAGGTGGCCGGCATAGCAGTCGAGTTGTCGTTCGTCGTCCACGAGCGCGACGACAAACACGTGTCGGAGCGCATCGCCGACGAGGGCATCTGGGAGCCGTTCGAAACCGAGCTGATTTGCCGATTGACCCGACCCGGCAACCTGTTCGTCGATTGCGGCGCAAACATCGGTTGGTACAGCGTGGTCGCCGGCACGCTCGGGGCCACCGTGGTCGCCTTCGAGCCGATGCCCGCCAACGCCGCGCTGGCCCGCCAGAACATCACCCGCAACGACCTCGACGACCGAGTCACGCTCCATGAGTACGGGTTGGGGGCCGAGACCAGGCGGGCAACGCTCGAACTGTCGGCGTTCAACCAGGGCGATCATCGGGTCACCGCGGTGCCCGGTGGCCGCAAGTCGACCGTCGAGATTGGGATCGTCCGGATCGATGACATCCTCGGTGATCGTCGGCCTGACCTGCTCAAACTCGACACCCAGGGCTCCGAGGTGGCAATTCTGACCGGCGGCCGCCGAGCGTGGACCCCACGCCCCGGCGCGGCGAACCCGACGATCGTGTTGGAGTTCTGGCCCTACGGGTTGCAGCAGTGTGGGGCATCGGTGGGCGAGTTGAACGAGATGCTCGCCGAGCTGATCGACGTGACCCACCGCTGTTTCGAGATCGTCGAGTGGCGCGCCGCGCTCGACCCCCTCAGCCTCGCCGATGTGCGCCGGATGGCGACCGTCGGCGGCTACTCGGTCGAGATGAAGGGCTTCACCAACCTGCTCCTCGTGCCCTTTGAACACGTCGAAGCGATCGCCGACCTGATCACGAAACCGTGACCGCCCAGCCGGCTACGACTCGGTGACTTGGGCCAGCAGCCAGGTCAGTACTTCGGGGGCGCGATCGGGGTCGAAGTGCACCCCGTCACGGGTCCGTAGATCGGCGCAGCTACCCGGCCCGGAGGGGCAGACCAGGGCAGCGAGATCGACCAGCTCGGCCCCCGGGTGCGCCTCGGCTGCGTCGCGCAGGATGCTACGGACGCACTGAACCCGCTCCACATGATCGGCGGCGTAGATCCAGCGGGATTGATCGGTCGACCAGGCTGGGAGTACGACGACCGATCGCCCGGCGAGCGTGTCGAGCAGGTTGAGGCGAGCCTCGACATCGGCCTGATACCACGCCCGGAGTTCCGCGCTGCACGGTCCCCGCCACGTGCCGTTGAGCTCCCGATCGACCACAATCCCCTGCCCGGCCACAATCACGGCGACCGCTTCGTCATCGCGATGCGGGCGGTTGGCCGTTGCCGTCAGCGAGGCGGTCGGGGTCGCGGCGAACGCAGCCGGATACCAACTGGTCCAGTCACGGCAGGTCTCGGGTACGAGCAATGCCATACCGTCGGCCCCGCGCCCGGTTGGCATGCCTCTGGCCCCGTCACAGCCCTCGACGGCGGCATCGACCACCGACCAATTCGGCACCGTCACGGTGCCACCGTCGCGCAACAGCCAGTCGGCCACCGAGTCGCCGAACACGACGACTCGCGATGACGGCGCCAAGACCACGGTCGGGGTCGCGGCCGGGGGGGCGGCCGGGGTCACCGGGTCGGCGGCGTCAACCGGGGCCGGGCCGAACGTCGGGGGCGGCACGAGGGTGGTCGGCGACCCGGCGCGGGGTGCGGTGGGCAAGATCCGGATCTCAGGGACCTGCCCCGCAGCGGCCACTGGAACCCCCGTGACCGGCAGAATCGACAGACCCAGGCACGCCGCAGTGCCCGCGGCGAGCGCCCCGACACCGCCCGAGACCGTCCGGACCGCCGGCCAGCGACGGCCACGAATGCGCACCTCGATCAACCGATACGACAGCTCCGACAAACCCAGTGAGAGCCCCAACCGAACGGCGAACAGCGTCGCCGGCGACCCCGAAACGCGAGGCTCCGACAGCACCACGCTGATCGGCCAGTGGTACAGGTACAGGCCGTAGCTGATCAGGCCGAGACGCCGCAGCGGCCCCCACGACAACCATCGCGAGAGACGCCCTTCACGTACCGCCGCGTTGAGAACCAACGCGCTGAGCACGGCAAACAACGGCAGTCCTCCGCGATACAGCCACCCGGAGCCGAGGGTGGTCACGAAGAACAGCACCCCGACTCCACCCAGCGCCACCCCGCCGACAACCTGGGCCCCCGGAGCCCGCCGCGCCGTTCCCAACGGTACGACGAGCGCAACGAGACCGCCGATGGCGATCTCGCCGAGTCGGGTGTGGGTGGCCAGATAGACGACGTTGCGGTCGCCGGTGACGAAGGCGCCGACGACGGCAATCACCACGACCACGGCGAACATCCAGGCCAGGGTCGAGCGCAGACGCTCGGGCTTGCGCCAGCGCACCGCGGCGGCGACCAACAGCGGGAAGAGCAGATACCACTGCTCCTCGATGGCCAGCGACCACAGATGATCGAGTACGCCTGGGCCCTGCCAGAGCTCGGCGTAGCTGACGTTCTGGGTGATCTGCAACCAGTTGCTCGTATAGGTCAAACCGCCGATGATCTGGCGCTCGGTGCGGGCCGCCACCTCGACGAATCGGGCCAGGACGACGATGCCTCCGAGCAACGCCACCAGCGCCGGCAGCAACCGGCGGACCCGACGGGCGTAGAACGCCATCACGTCGAGGCGGCCGTGTTCTGCGACCTCGGTGAGGGCGAGACTGGTAATCAGGTATCCGCTGAGGGTGAAAAACAGCGAGACGCCGAGGAATCCCCCGGGCAACCATCCGGCGGGCGCCGCATGAAAGACGACCACCGCAGCGACGGCGACGCCCCGCAGACCGTCGAGCGCACCGAGGTGGACCCGCGGTCGATGTCGGCGCGGCATGGCTGGTTGTATCCAGCTGCGTAGTCGTGTCGCCACCCACACTGGCAGGGTAGTGGCTTGGCATCGCCGAGTTCTTGGTGTAGGCATTCGGGTTATGGTCGGACGCCGTCAACGAGACTCATGGCCTACGTCCTCGGGCGACGACGAGATCGTGATGATCGAGTTGGTCGACGACGACGGCCCCCATGACGGCGAAGACGTCGCCTTCGGGGTCGGACATCGCCGGACCGGTTCGTCGACATCTGGCCGGGCGACCGGATCGAAGGTCGCCGCAGGCGTCGTCGGCGTACTCGCCCTCGGCGGCGCGGCCATGGCCTTCAGCCGCGATGACGGCTCTCCGGCGAGCAGTCGACCCCCTCGACGGCTCCTGAACGGACCAATACACCGGGCATCACAACGCCCCCCATCTCCCTGCCGACCGACTTCGACCCGATCGAACTCAACCCGCTCCCGACGGCTGCACCGCCGCGCCACCGAGGCCCCGACCACCACGGTGTTCGACTCCGGCGCCGGCCAGATCTTCCCCACCGACACCCCGCTCGGGCTCTACGTCACAGTGGGCGACAACTCAGAGTTTGTCTTCCGACTCGATCTCGCCACCGGCAGGTCACCGAGATCGACGACGATCGAACGAGCGGACGCGTGCGGGTGGTGCGGGCTCCGACCGGCCCAGCCTTCATCGACGACTCGGTCGTCGGTCGGATCCTGGGGGACGGTCGTCAGTCCCGATGGCACCTTGTGGTACCAAGACGTCGAGGCATCGGAATTGCTCAGGTCGCCTCGACCGGCGAACGACTTCGTACGGTCAGTCGGCCGTTGGCCGCCTCTTGTTCGGTGACACCCTCGTCGGGGTGATGGCCGATGGTCGGCCCGTCGTCCTTGGAGCCGATGCCCGGGCCTATGCGATCAATCTCGACGACACCTACGAGCGCATCGGCGAGGGATTCGTGCTCAGTGTTCAGGCCGGGCGGCTACTGGGAGTCGACCTGCGATCTCGCGGCCAGGTCTGCCAAACGATCATCCGACGGCGTCGGCCAGGCACCGTTCTTCATGGACTTGGTGCGGCCCCGACCAGACGATGGCCGTTGTGCACTGTCGCCATCGGGACGGTTCGCGATGGCGCATCGCCGGCGAGGCGCTGAGCATCATCGACCTCGCGTCGGGAGTCCGCACCGAGATTCGACGGCACGGGCCCGATCATGCGGATTCTTTGGCTCTTCGGGCAGCGACAGATAGGAATCTGGCACGGGGTCGGCGACCAATTTTTCATCATTCCGAGCAACAACTCGCTCGTCATCTACGACGCGGTCACCGGTGCGGTGCGCCAATGCAGATGCCTCCGGGGCTCGCGCAACCAGGTGCTGCTGGGGATCGCTCCGTAGCGGCCGGGCTACCTTGGCAGCCAGTTCACGCCACGAGACTTGGGGCTCCATCGGGCGGGATCGGCGCGAATCTGCCTAGCCTGAGGCCGTGCCTTCCCCGCCGGCCTCGCTGACGTCGATTGCGCAATCCGTCGAAGCCCGTCTGGATACCCTGCTGCTGGCGGAGGAGGCCCGGTGGGCTGCGCTCGACAGCGATCTGCGTGGGCCCGTTGGCAGCGATCCGCCAGTTGGTCGTCGCCGGTGGCAAACGCCTGCGACCGGCATTCTGCTATTGGGGATTCGTCGGCCTGGGCGGCTCCCCCGACGACCAGGCCTGGGTCGATGCCGGAGCCGCGTTCGAGTTGCTCCACGCCTTTGCCCTGTTCCACGACGACGTGATGGACGGGTCGTCGACCCGACGTGGCGAGCGCACCATCCACCTCGCCTACGCCGATCGCCACGCTCGAGGGCGGCTGGGCCGGCGAAGCCCGCCGCTTTGGCGAAGGCGTTGCCATTCTGGTCGGTGACCTGGCTTTTGTCTACGCCGACGAATTGCTCCACGACGCCCCGGTTGCGGCCCGCCGCCTGTGGACCGAACTGCGCATCGAGCTCAACATCGGCCAGTATCTCGACATCGTCGGCACCGCCCGCAGCGAACGCAGTCGGGTCACCGCCGAGCGGATCGCCCGGTTCAAAAGCGCCAAGTACACCATTGAGCGCCCGTTGCACCTCGGCGCGCTGCTCGCCGATCCGAACTCCGCCGAGGCGCTCCCCGCCCTCTCGGCGTACGGTCTGCCGCTTGGCGATGCCTTCCAAATGCGCGATGACGTGCTCGGCGCATTCGGCAATCAAGACGTCACCGGAAAGCCCGTGGGTGACGACCTACGCGAAGGCAAGCCGACGCCGCTGCTGGCGATCGCCCACGAGCGGGCGACTCCCGCCGAGCTGACTGTGCTACGCCTGGTCGGTCGGCCCGATCTCAGCAACGACGATGTGGGCCGCATTCAGGCGGTGCTCATCGAGACCGGCGCGTTGGCTGCCCTCGAAGCGCAGATCGATGAGCTGACAACCACCGCCATCGAGTCACTGCCCTCCTCGGGACTGACGACCCGAGCCCAGGTCGCCCTCGAGGAGTTGGCTCGCTACGTCGCCTGGCGCAGCGCGTAACCGCAGCACGATGCCCAACGCCCCGCAGCGAGTCACCCGCAGCACGATGCCTGCCGCCCCGCAGCGGGTGATCGTCGTCGGCGCCGGTCTCGGTGGACTGTCGGCCGCCGCCCACCTGATCGCCGCCGGACACCACGTCACCGTGGTCGAGCGCGAGGCGATCCCGGGCGGGCGAGCGGGGTTGATCGCCGAGGCCGGGTTCCGGCTCGACAACGGCCCGACGGTGCTGACGATGCCCGAGTTGCTCGCCGACACGTTCCGGGCGGTCGGGGCCGAGATGGCCGACTACTGCCCGATTCGGCCGGTCGATCCGATGTACCGGGCCGTCTACGCCGACGGGTCGACGCTGCGGATCTGGCACGACCGCCGTCAGATGCTCGCCGAGATCGAGGCGTTCGCCGGACCAAAGGACGCCGCCGGATTCGAGCGGTTCTGCACCTGGCTGCACGAGCTCTACACCGTCGAGATGGCCCACTTCATCGACGTCAACTTCGACTCGCCGCTCGACCTGCTGCATCCGATCGCGCCGGCGTTGAAGCTGGTCCGCCTCGGGGCGTTCGGCAAGCTCGGCCGGAAGGTCGCCTCGTTCTTCGACGACGAGCGGCTACGGCGGATCTTCTCGTTCCAGTCGATGTATGCCGGCCTCGCCCCCTACGACGCACTGGCGATCTATGCCGTGATTACCTACATGGACTCCGTACGCGGCGTGTTCTTCCCCGAGGGCGGGATGCACCGCATGGCCACCGGGCTGGCCGAGGCGATCGCCGCAGCAGGGGTGCG
Organism: uncultured Actinomycetes bacterium; assembly: GCA_963847945.1. Taxonomy (GTDB): domain Bacteria; phylum Actinomycetota; class Acidimicrobiia; order Acidimicrobiales; family Ilumatobacteraceae; genus JANMJD01. The sequence goes on along the minus strand of CAWKBX010000009.1, from coordinate 1,154,966 downwards.
AGTTCCGCTACGGCGCCCCGTGGCCGCCGTCATTCGCCATCCCGGCTCGTCGCTGGGCGGGTGCGCGGGGTGCAACTGGTCGACGGCGAGTTCATCGAGGCCGACGCGGTGGTCTGCAACCTCGATCTGCCGGTGGCCTACCGCACCTTGCTCGACTCGTCGGTGCGCGTACCGCGCGCCGCCCGGCCGGGCCACGGCAACTACTCGCCGTCGTGCGTGCTGTGGGTCGCGGGCGTGGAGGGCCTCCCACCCGAGGGTGCCGCCCATCACAACATCCACTTCGGGCACGGCTGGGACTCGGCGTTCAAGGCGATCATCCGTGACGGGGTACGGATGCCCGACCCGTCGGTGCTCGTCACCCTGCATTCGCTCGACACCCCCGGCGTGGCGCCTGACGGTTGCACGTCGCTGTATGTGCTGGAGCCGACCCCCAACCTCGACGGCCGCGTCGATTGGTCGGCCGAGCGTGAGCGGATCGCCGACGACCTTCGCCGGCGGGTGGCCGACCTGGGCTACCCGACCGACGTGGTCGTCGAACGGGTCTATGACCCGCGCGACTGGGAGGCGATGGGGATGGAGCGTGGAACGCCCTTCGGCCTGGCCCACACCTTCCGCCAGACCGGCCCGTTCCGACCGAACAACATCCACTCCCAGGTGCCCGGCCTGGTCTTCGTCGGCTCGTCAACCGTGCCCGGCGTCGGGGTTCCGATGGTGCTGATCTCGGGCAGGCTGGCCGCGGCCCGGGTCGCGACCAACGCAGCCTGATCGCCCAACGGGCAGCCGTCTATCAGCTATTGCGCACCGGCACGCTCACCGTCCGCCGCCTCGCCCCGAACATCGCCAGCACCCCGAGGCCGATGAAGGTCAGCGCGATCAGCACCGACGGGCCGGACGTGCTCGACCCGGTCTCGGGCAGCGTGACCGTCGCGGGGGTCGATGGATTGCTCGGGAGGACCCCACCCTGGCCGGTCGTCGATGGCGGAACGACGGTGGTCACGACCGTCGGCGGCGGCGTGGCCGCGGTGTTGCAGACCACAACCTCGACCTCAAGGGCATCGAGCAGGGTATAGGACGGTTCGAGGCAGGTCGCCGTGAAACCGGCCACGGCCTGCAGCGACACGACGTAGATGCACTTGACGACACCCCCGGGTAGATATACCGGCAGAGTCTCGAACTTGACCGTGCCGTCGGTGCCGGGAACCGTGCCGGTGACGGGCAAGATTGCGCAGTTGGGCGAGTCGACGCTCAACGTCCACACGTCGGGCGCCGGGCCGCCGGTGGTCTTCGTCGTTACGTTCAGCGTGCCCGTGCGGACGCACGAAATGCCGTATGAGAACGAGTGCTTCGAGAGGATCGAGCGCGTCGACACGATACGGGTACCCGGCGGGTTCACCCGGATGACGGGACTCGGTTGATTGACGTTGGTGCCATCCCCCAGGTTGCCGGCCAGATTCCAACCGGCGCCGTAGGTGTTTCCCTGCGCCGTCGTCACGAACACGTAACCGAGCGCCGGAGACACCTCGATGGCCTTCTCGGTCGACGGCAAACCCCAACGCACCGGGGCTGTGCGCGTCACGTACGTGCCGTCGCCGAGGTAGCCGAAGCCATTCGCGCCCATCGAGTACACCGCGCCCGAGGCGACGCGGACGAAGACGGCGTCGAGCGTGGGGTCGACCTCGACCGCGACCTCTCCGGCGGGAAGGAGCATCGTGGTCGGCGTTGGCGCGTCGGCCAGCGAGCCGATGCCGAGTTGGCCGGTCTCGTTGGCGCCCGCCCCGAAGATGCGGCCCGACACCGTCAGCACGTAGACCCGGTCGGGGCCGACATGCAACGAGCCGGCCACTTCCCCCGCGGGGAGTACGAACTGAACCGGCGTCGCCTGTGGAAGCATGGTTCCGTCGCCGAGTTGTCCGCGCGTGTTGTAGCCGGACCCGAAGACCTTGCCCGACGCAGTACGAACAAACGTCGAACCCACTCCCGGGTACACCTGCACCGCGGTCTCCCCCACCGGCAGGATGTACTGAACCGGCACTGTGGAATTCACCGTCGTGGCGTTGCCGAGCTGTCCGAAAGCGTTGGTTCCGGCCCCGAAGACTTGACCCGAGGCGGTCAGGACCAACAGGGCGTCGCTGCCCTCGATCACGTCGACCGCCGTTTCCCCGGCCGGAAGAGGGAACACGACCGGCGACGTTGCATCGGTCTGGTTGCCCTGGCCGAATTGGCCGAAGTAGTTGCCGCCAACGGCGTACAGCACTCCGGTCGTCGACACGATGTAGACCGACTCGAGACCGGGGAAGATCTTGGCCGCGACCTGGCCTGCGGGAAGCGGGAGCTCCACCGGTACCGCGGAGATGTCAGCGTCCCGTCGCCCAGCTGACCCTTGTGGTTGCGACCCGCACCGAAGGCACGGCCGGTTCGCGTTAACACGTACGTCGTGTTGCCCGCCCCGACCACGTCGGCCGCCCGTTCACCGGGCGGGAGCACGAAGCCCACCGGGGTGAAGCGGTCGGTCGTGGTGCCATCACCCAGTTGGCCGTGATTGTTCAACCCGGCGGAATACACCTTGCCCGAGTAGGTGAGTACGTTCACCCCGGGGGCCGTCCCGCCCGAGGCGATCTCGACGCTGCGGGCGCTCTCGCTCGTCGGCAGCAGGAACGGAACGGGCGACGAGCGATCGACGATCGTGCCGTCTCCGAGCTGACCATTGTTGTTCCGCCCCGAGGCGAGCACGCGGCATGCCGGTAGGAGCCCCGCGGCTGAGCTTGGGGTGGGGGCCGTTTGTAGCAACCCCAAGGCCACCACAAAAACGGCTCCGATCACACTCCTCGACCTCATCATGTCCACCCTCTTCGCGTTTGATTAGCCGCTCTTTGCGATTGAGTCTCGCGCCTTTTCCACCATTTCGCAACACACAGCGCACGATTAACCACGAAGAGCACCTTTCATCGCTGGATCTGTGGCCGTCGCTGCACCATTGAGCTCCTCGGCGACGACGGGAGCCCTTCCTGCGGTCGTCACCGTGAGCCGCATTCCAGTGGTATGCCAATGCACCGCACCCTCGCTGGCCTCGTGCCCCATCTGCGCCTGATACCAGATGGCCAGGTCGCCACCAAGCGTCTCGGAGTCACCGTACGGGAAGAACGATGTCAGCGCTCCCCATCGCCAGCCGGCGTCCTCCGTGGGCCGGTAGCGCCGCACCCCGATCCTCGGCCCGTCGATGACCGGTTCCTCTCCCGATGACGGCCCTGGGACGATGGCGCGAGCCGGACCCAGCTCCACAGTGGTCCGCGTCGTCGGATCGACAACCTGCCAACCCGCGCCAAGGGCCGCGTCGGACTCCGTGGCAATCACCTCACCGCCGATCGACGTCATCCGGTCGTCCCGGCCGCCGTCGATATCCGGGTGCAGATAGAACGTCGGGAAGTGCTGGTGGTTGGCCAGGCATTGCAGGCCGCTTCCCGACAACCGGGCCTCCATCACCCCCGTCGGCGAGAACAGATACGACTGGTACAGGTCGTAGTCGCCGATCTGGTTTCGCACGCCCAGCTCGCGCCACTTCACGCCGTCGATCGTCAACTCGCGGTAGGCCATTGATTGACCATCGGCCCAATCGATATCGAGTAGCGGACGGCCGATGCGATCGGCAAACGGGCCACACATCCCCGCGTCGTAGACCACCGTCATCACCGGCATCGAGAGTTTGGTCGCCACCAGATGACCAGCAAAGCGCACGTCACGCAAGGCCAAGCCTTCCTCGTTCGCCGACACCTCGGTCGTCATCGACCAGCCACCCCACTGCACCCGCGGACCGGGCTGGGCGAGCAGGCCGATCGGACGAACATCCACTGCGGCCTCGTCGGCAACGGGTGGTGGCTCGCCCGGCGAGTCGGCCCAATCGCCGACGATGTCTCCCGTCGTCAGGTCGATCCACATACCCGCCGACGGGTCGGCGAGTTCGCTGCGATGGAAGGTGACGTAGACGATGCGGTCGGCGAAGAACGGCTGCTCGCCGCCGGAGGGATAGGCCAGAATCGCCTGGCCGATCGGCCCCGTCGGTCGGGATGTTGACGCCCCCGCCGAGCGGGCGATCATCACCGCCCGAGCGGCCTCGGCATCGGTGAGATCGGGTTGGTACTGCGTCGAGGTCGCCAATGCCGGGGTGGAAACCCGGTCGATCGGCGGTTGCGCCGTGGCTCCTCGCCCCGGGTCGGCCGAGATCGCAACGAGCGCGCCACAGGCCCCGGCCACCAGGATTCCAACGATCGGTAGAACTCGATACTGCACGACGCCCGTCCAACTCATGAGAGAAAGCTCACTTGAAGTGTGCAATACACTACTCAGTGTCGAATTGAGATCAAGTCGGGGCTCGCTCAGACTCGATTTGGGTGTTCGCAGTAGCGTCAGCCGCGTGGTCACCACCCTTGAAACCAGCTATTCGCGATGCCGCGAGCTCAACAAGCGGTATGGAACGACGTACTACTGGTCGACCAAAGTCCTGCCGAGCGTGAAGCGACACCACGTTCACGCGCTCTATGCGTTCTGCCGCTATGCCGACGACATCGTCGACGATCTCGGCCCCGCCCCCATCGCCGCCCGAACCGAGGCGCTGAAAAAGCTTGGCGAACGGTTCTTCGCCGACCTCGATCGCGGTCGATCCGACGACGCGGTGCTCAAGGCCGTCGTCCACACAGTGCGCGCCTTCGACATCGACGTCGAGTGTTTTCGGCGATTCCTCCGGTCGATGACCATGGATCTGTCGATCGACCACTACGAGACTTGGGACGACCTGTTGGTCTATACCGACGGCTCGGCGGCCGTGATCGGCGAGATGATGTTGCCGATTCTCGAGCCACTCCGACCCGAGGCGCTGGGGCACGCTCGCGACCTGGGCACCGCCTTCCAGCTGACGAACTTTCTACGCGACATCGCCGAGGACCTCGACCGTGGCCGCCAGTACATCCCCCAAGCCGACCTCAGCCGTTTCAACGTCGATCTGACCACCCGCCAATGCACCGCGGACTTCGTCGCGCTGATGAAGTTCGAGATCGCCCGCTGCCGTGAGCTGTACGCCTCGGCCGATCTCGGAATCGCCATGCTGCCCGACGCCTCGGCCCGCTGCGTCTCGGCCGCCCGCGTGCTCTACTCCCGCATTCTCGACGGCATCGAGGCCCAGGACTACGACGTCTTCACCCGCCGGGTGAGGGTGCCCACGTGGCGCAAGGCGGCAATGGTCGCCCGGCTCCTGCGATGACCGGTCGCGTTCCCGCGGCTCGGTGGCAGGAGCGGCTCCAACACCTTCCGCCGGCGCTGACGTTGGCGGCGATGATTGCCACACCGCTGTGTCGGCCCACCGGTCGCGCCCGGCGACATCTCGCAAGCGTGGTGGTCACCAGCCTGGCGCTGACGACGGCGGGCCGCGTCGCCCATCGATGGTCCGTGCGCCACGTCATCAGGACGGTATTGACCGTCGGCGTCGGCACCGCGGCGGCCGAGTGGACGGGATCGACGAGCGGGTTTCCATTCGGCCGGTACCGCTACACCGGGGCGCTGCGACCGACCTTCGGAGGCGTGCCATGGCTCGTCCCGGCCGCCTGGTTCGCGATGGCCGTGCCAGCTCGCGAAACAGCCCACGCGGCCCTGGGCACCGCGTCGACCCCCGCCCGTCGCATTGGCCTCGGGGCCGCCGCGCTCACCGCGTGGGACCTCTTTCTCGATCCGCAGATGGTCGGCGAAGGGTATTGGCAGTGGCGACGCCGGGGCCGGTACCGCGGGATTCCCCTGTCGAACTACCTCGGCTGGCTCCTCGTCTCGGCCGCGGTGATGGCCGGCCTCGAACGGCTGCTTCCTCCCGATGCCGACGCCGACGGGGCGCTGGTCCGCGAGTACACCGCCGTGGGAGTGTTGGAGACCATTGGATTCGCCCGCTACTTCGCCGACCCGTTGGTGGCAATTGTCGGGGGGACGGCGATGCTTCCGCTGTCGCTGGTCGCCGAACGCAACCGGCGCAGATGCCGATGACCGACTCGCGGGGTGGTCGGCGGCGAGGTTCGGTCGCCGTCATCGGTGGCGGAGTCGGCGGGCTGGCCGCGGCGATTCGACTAGCCGTCGCCGGGCACCCGGTGACACTCTTCGAACGAAACGACGAGTTCGGCGGCAAGTTGGGCGTTCGGCGGCGAGACGGATACTGCTTCGATACCGGTCCGTCGCTGATCACCCTCCCGTCGGTCTTCGAGGAGTTGTTCGGCGCAGCCGGGCGGCGTTTGGCCGACCATGTCGAGCTGATCGAGCTCTCGCCCCAGTTCCGCTACCACTGGCCCGACGGCACCACCAGAGACATGCCCGGCGATCCCGCGGCGACCGGGCACGATCGACTTGCTCGATTCCTGGCGACCGGGGGTGCGATGTGGGATGTCAGCAAGCGGACGTTCTTCGCCGGGGCGATGAGCGGTCCGCTGGCGCTGGCCCGACGGATGCAGTCGCCGCGCGATCTGACAACGATCCGCCCGTTCACGACTCTGCAATCATTCGCCCGACGCCAACTCGGCGACCCCCAACTGGTCCAATGGGCGGGTCGGTACGCCACCTATTCGGGGTCGTCGCCATTTCGGGCGCCGGCGGCATTGGCGTGTATTCCGGCGATCGAGGCCCGCTACGGCTGCTGGTATCCCCGCGGTGGCCTCGGTGAACTGCGCGACGCGATAGTAGAACTCGCCCGGCAGGTCGGGGTTGAGTTGGTGGCGGGCGCCGATGTCGCGCGCATCGTGCTGCACCCGAGGCAGTCGCGCCCGATCCCGATGACCTGCCACCAGGTGACGGTGGGCCGCCAGGTTCGCGGGGTCGAGCTCGCCGACGGCACGCTTCACCCGGCCGACATCGTCATTGCCAACGTCGACGCCGACCACCTCTACCGCGATCTCTTACCCGACCGCACGGCCCTTCGGCGCATTCAGCGAGCCCCTCGGTCGACCAGCGGACTGGCCATCCTTGCCGGGGTACACGGCGCAACCGAAGGTCTCGCCCATCACAACGTCTGGTTCTCGGCCGATTCGAAACGCGAGTTTGCCCAGCTCACCGCCGGAAAACCCGCCGACGACCCGACGGTGTACGCGTGCGTGTCGTCGATCACCGACGCGTCGCAAGCGCCAGCCGGCCGGGAGAACTGGTTCATCCTGGTCAACACCCCACCTCGCCCCGATCGGGTGCCGGCCGCCTATGCCGAGGTGGTGTTGGACCGACTCGCCGCCCATGGCATCGATCTTGCCGGGCGAGTCGAGTTCCGCGAGGTGATCACCCCTGGCGACGTCGAAGCCCGATTCCGTAGCCGCGGCGGGGCGATCTACGGCACGGCGTCCGATGGGAAGCGCGCCGCGTTCCTCCGACCGGGCAACCGCGGGTCGTGTCGCGGGCTCTACCTCGCGGGTGGCTCCAGCCACCCCGGAGGCGGGCTGCCGTTGGTGTTGATCAGCGCCCGGATCGTGGCCGAGATGATCGCGGAGGATGGTTGGTGAGCCGGTCGCGGTTGGTGCGGTTGGTGCGGCCGGTGTCGCGGTTGGTGAGGCCGGTGTCGTGGTTGGTGAGGGTTGCGTCGACGGTTGGGGTGCTGTGGCGACTGGCCCGCGCCGCTCGCCCGACACCTCCGTTGACCCACGCGGCCATCTCTGCCGTCCCCCGGACGATCAGCGTGCTCATTCCGGCGCGCAACGAGAAGGCTCGTCTGGAGCCATGCCTGGCCGGCCTGCGCCACGCGCCCGGCGTCGTCGAGGTGATCGTGATCGACGACGGGTCGACCGACGGCACGGCCGATCTCGCCCGGCGCCTCGGCGCCCGCGTTGTGGTGGCTCAACCATTGCCTCCGGGCTGGGCAGGCAAGGCCTGGGCGCTCGACCAAGGACTACGCGCCGCAGCCGGCGAGTGGATCGTTACCCTCGATGCGGACACCCGACCCGACCCGTCATTGCCTGGTGCGCTCGTTGCCCGGATGCTGGCGGATCGGCTCGACTTCGCCACGGTGGCCGGCTGCTTCGACTGCCCGACTCCCGGCTCGCGCTGGCTGCACCCGGCGCTGCTGACCACGCTCGTCTACCGCTACGGCCCGCCGGGACCGCACACCGATCTAGCCAACGGCCAGTGCATGGCGGCGCGGCGCCGCGCCTGGATTGACACCGGAGGACTGGAACCGGTCGCCGCGGACACGGTCGAGGATGTCGCCCTCGCCCGTCACCTGCGTCAGCTCGGCTGGTCGGTGAGCCTGCTCGACGGTGCCGAACTCCTGACCGTGCAGATGTACGAATCGTTCGCCGAGACATGGTCGGGTTGGGGCCGGTCGATCGCTCTCGACGGAGTCGATTCCCGATCACGACAACTTGCCCACCTCGCCGCGCTGACCGCCACCCAGGCGCTCCCGTTGCTCCGGCTGGTGGCGCGCCGCGGCGATCTCCTCGATGCCGGGCTTCTCGTCTGCCGATTGGGAACCCTCGCCGGAACCGCCCGGGCGTACCGGCGGCGCAGTGTGGGCTACTGGCTATCGCCCTTCGCGGATGGTGCCGCGGTCGGCCGACTGGCCTGGTCGATCATCCGGCCGGCACGCGCCTGGCGCGGCCGGTCATACGCCGGCCCGGGCCCGGGCGCTGATCCGCGCCGGTCGGCTCGCGCCGCCATCGCGAACCGCATGCCGATCAAGGTCATCATCAGACCGGTAGCGGCGACCCGAGCCGCGGATCGAAGAGGGCTTGCACGAGCGGATAGACGAACACTCCCAGGCGCGCTCCCCACGCAAACGACCTGGTCAGCAGCATGACCAACAGACAACCGGCGAGACACAGCGCGGCGGGCGCCGGGGCGAGCACACAACTGGCGCCGACAAAGGCAAGGATCGATCGACCACCCCGGAAGCGGGCGAAGAGCGGCCAGGCGTGGCCGACCATCGCCGCCCCGCCTGCCATGTACCCGACCCACCACGGTCCACCGAGCCCGCGTCCGATGCTGGCCGCGGCAGCACCCTTGGCCACATCGCCGACGAACACCGGGATCGCCGCTCGACCGCCAAGCAGCGACTTGGCGTTCCAGTACCCAGGGTTGCGATCGCCGGCACGACGCAGGTCGGTGCCATGGCGACGAGCCACGAGGCCGGCGATCGGCAGTGACCCGAGGAGGTACCCGGCACCGATCGCCACCGCAGTCTGGGCGACGGAACTCACACCTGACAGCATGGCCGACGATGGAGACGGCCGCCACAACCGACCTCACACCCGACCACCCCACACCCGTCGCCACGTTCCACCTACTGCGCGAGCGACCGGGGCGAGCCATCGTCGCCCTGGCCCGGCTTGGTCTCGACCGTCGACGGCTGGCGTCGACCGACGGGCTGCTGTTCTGGCGGCTCCTCGGCACCGGTCGCGCCAGCAACACCGGACCGAGTATCGATGCCCGGCGGACGGCGGTGTTTGCGGTGTGGCGCAACGCGGCGAGTGCCGAGCGGTTCGAGGCCTCAATGGCGTCACGCTGGGTCCATCTGGCCGAGAGCTACCACCTGCGGATGGTCGCCATCGGTGGTCATGGCTCATGGAACGGCTTCGACGTCATCGGTGCCGTCCGAGCTGGCGGACCGACGGACAGCCGTTCCTCGACCACCGGGCCGGTCGTGGTGATCACCCGCGCCGAGGTGCGCGTCAGGCATCTTCGCCAGTTCACTGTCGCAGCCCGACAGGTCAATCGCCAACTGCGCGACACCCCGGGTCTGTTGGCGGTCTGCGGGGTCGGCGAAGCGCCGATCGCTCGTCAGGCCACCCTCAGTATCTGGCAGTCCGCGGCGCACATCGAGGCGTTCGGGGCTCGCCCTGGGCATCACCGAGAGACGGTCGCCCGAACCCGGCGCGACGGTTGGTACGGCGAGGAGTTGTTCGCCCGGTTCCGACCGATCGGCGCTCGTGGCACCTGGAACGGCGACAACCCGCTCGCCGGGCTGATCGAATCACCCGAGGGGGAGACGTCCTGACGGGTCGGCCGCAGCCCGCCGGGCGAGAGCCCGCGGGACGACCGGCAGCAGCATCCCGTACGGTTCGCCGCCGAAGCGGTGATGGAGTTCGTGGGCATCGCTCAACCGATTGGACGCCGTCGCCCCCTCCCGCCGAACCCCGCGCCGGGAAATGCGCCGACCCGTGCGGCGGCTCAGGCGGCGGTGGATGTAGATGTCGTGTACCCCGGCATAGGCGAACCCGTAGGCGCTGATGCCGACGGCCGCCGCGACCAGCCTGCCGCCATCGGCGCGATTGAATCCGATCGCCATGGCCGCCATGACCATCGACGCAAAGGCCAGCGGATACGCGTCATTGGCTTCCCAACCCCGTGAGTCGAGACGGTGGTGCGACCGATGCAGACGCCGACCGACCCCGTGCATCACCCATCGATGGGTCGCATAGGTGACCGGCTCCATCATCACGAAGCTCACCACCCCAACGGTCAGCAGTGCGATCGACATGCACCAGACGCTACCGGGGAGCCACGAACCACCCCCGTGGCGACTCGGCCGGCGGCGACCCGGCCGGCGGCGACCCGGCCGGCGGCGACCCGGCTGGAAATGGCTATCGGCGCGAGATCGACACCTCGGTGGCCGAGATCACCTCGACGTCAACGCCACCGCCAGCCCAATGATCGCCGGAGCGCAAGATCCCGTCGCTGGTGGCGCCTTGAACCACCGGGAGTGCCGGGTCCGCGGCCAGGTCGATCAGGTGAATCGCCACCCCCGCACCCCCGAGATGGTCGTTGAATCCATCGGCGTGAACCGCCTCGATCGTCGCCACGAGGTGGGCCCCAACCCTCAGCACGACGAGCCGCGGCCCGACCAACGACGGTGAGGAGTTCGACGGAACGAGGGTGATCCGACCTTCGGCGTCGGACCCGTCGAGGATGGTTGATGGGTCGATCCAACCGCTGATCAGCCGGGCCACGGCCAACACATCAGGTCCGTCACGTCGGGCGGCGTCGGCTCGGCGGGGCGCGGCCGCGTCACTCATCAGGTCGATCGGACTGGCGTACCCGGGTTCCGCTCCGGGGGTTGCCGCGATGTCGCCGGCCGAGGAGTGGGGCCAGCCGAGACTGTGGCCGATCTCGTGTTCGACCAGGTCGAGCGGTGGGTCCGCCCCCCAGTCGGTGTGGAAGTCGGCCGCTCCGACATAGACCGCTCGGCCGGATTCGTGGGCCGAACAGGTGAGCTCCGGACACGCCTCGTTGTTCGGCCGCCCCCATCCACCTGGCGCGTCGGCGCGGTGTTCGGCGTCGGCGATGGCCAGGATCGCCGTCGTTGACCCATCCGATTGGGCGGCGGCCGACGACGCACAATCCTGCGAGTCGTCGTCGACGCCCAACTCGACACGGCCGCCGACAACGAACGTCGGGCGGTACCGGCCGAGCGAGACCGTCTCGAAGTAACGCTCGAGTGGTGCGGCGACGGTTTTGGTCAACGCCGCTGGTTGTCGGTCAAGTCGTGCGGACCCCGGCTCGTAGATGCCCACGACGGTGTCGGTGGGGACCGAGCAGACCCACACCTCGAATCGATCCGTCGTTCGCGGCACGCCGCGACTCACCCACTCGACAAACTCTGCGACTGCGCCGACGGGCACCGAGGGAAAGGATTCCGGTGCCGCGCATCCGGCGAGGACGATCGTGGCAACCGCCGGCAGTCGGCAACGAACGCTCAACCGAGCGCCTCGGCCAGCATCGTCAGGTACATCTCCCGCGAGACCTCGACGACCCCGAGCGACCGCAAATGATCGGTGGCCCACTGCACGTCGAGCAGGCGCATGCCCGACGCCTGCATCAAGTCGACGAGCGCCATCAGCGCCACCTTCGATGCGTCGCGTTGATGGTGAAACATCGACTCACCGGCGAACAACCCCCCGATCCGCACGCCGTACAACCCGCCGGCGAGCGCTCCGGCGTCGTCGTAGACCTCGATGCTGTGTACCCACCCCAACTCGAAGAGTCGCGCGTAGGCATCGATGAACGCCGGAGTTATCCAGCCGTGCGGACGTCGGGGATCGCCGCAGGCTGCCATCACCGGTCGAAAGGCGGTGTCGACGCGGATCTCGAATCGGCGAGAGCTCTGGCGCATCGAACGGGTCACCCGCAGACCATCGGGTCGCATCACGCCACGGGGATTCGGCGACCACCAACCGATCTGGCGTCGGCCATGGGGCATCGGGAAGTACGCCGACCGGTAGGCGTTGAGCAGTGTTCCGGCACCGAGGTCGGCGCCGATGGCGATCAAGTCCTCGGGGGCGCCGGTGGGGTCGGGGAACGCCCATCCCGATGACGGCGGCTCGATCGGCGTCGCATCCCAGCCGGCCACCCCCTCGTTCTATCGCGTCCGTGCGGCCGAGCGCACTCGGCCCGAGCGCGCTGCGACGTCAGCGGGCGTAGTCGTAGAACCCTCGACCCGACTTGCGACCGAGACGACCGGCGGCGACCATGCGGCGCAACGTCGGTACCGCCGCGTAGTTGGCGTCGCGAAACTCCTGGTAGAGAGCATCAAGAATAGCGAGCGAGGTATCGAGACCGACGAGATCGAGCAGGGCAAACGGGCCCATCGGAAAGTTGCAGCCTCCCTTCATCGCGGTGTCAATGTCGTCCATCGACGCCGTGCCTTGCTCCCACATCCGCACTGCGTTGTTGAGATACGGGAACAGCAGGGCGTTGACGACGAAACCGGCACGGTCGGTAACGTCGACGGCGTCCTTGCAGCAGGCCTCGGCGAAGCTACGGGCCGCGGCAATCGTCTCGTCCGACGCGGTGATCGGCCGGACGATCTCGACGAGCCTCATCATCGGGGCGGGGTTGAAGAAGTGGATGCCGCACACCTGGGCCGGTCGTCGGGTCATCATCGCCATCTCGACGATCGGCAGCGTCGATGTGTTCGTCGCCAGGATCGCCTCGGGCTGCACGATGCGATCGAGCTGCCCAAAGAGCGCCTTCTTGACGGCGAGGTCCTCGACCACCGACTCGATCACCAGATCACACAAGGCAAGATCGGTGAGGTCATCGGTCGCCCGTACCCGGCCGAGGATCTCGGCGAGTTCGTCGTCGGTCAGCCGTCCCTTGGCCACCTGCTTGGCCAATCCGTTGGCCAGCGCGGCCACCATGCCATCAACTGCCGCGCTGGTACGCGACCGCACGATCACGTCGTACCCCGCCCGGGCGGCCACTTCGGCCAATCCTGCCCCCATGATCCCCGAACCCAGAATGCCAACCGTGGAAATCGTCACCTGCTCCATTCACCTATGTTACCCATAGGTAACAACCCGCGCTAGCGGGAAGAACAGACCACTCGAATGTGACCCCTGACCCGGTGCATGTTCGTCGGCGCGCTACCCGGACGTCACCGGGTGTTGAGGATCGGTCGGTACCGTCGTAGGGGATGACAACTCCCGTGATATCTGATCCGGTGCTGCCCGACGTGGGCGCCGACCACCGTCGGGTGGTTCCGCTGTTCGCCGTGCACAACTTCCGCGACATGGGCGGGTACCCGACGGTCGATGGGCGGATGACCCGCTGGCATCGAATCTTTCGCGCCGACGGTCTGCAGCGCCTGACCGACGGCGATCTCGAACTGTTGCGGCCCTTCCGTCTGCGCACGGTCATCGATCTGCGGACAGACGGCGAACTTGACGAGTGGGGCAAGTTCAACACCGGGGAGTATCCGCTCAACTGGGTTCATCTGCCGATCGTCGATGCCACCTGGCGTTTCGACGGCTTCCAGGCCGAGACTTCCAGCCCGCATGACTTTCTGGTGACCGCCTACCTCGACATGCTCCGGGTCGGGGCCGCTCGCTTCACTCAGGCGTTACGCCTCCTCGCCGAACCGAAGGTCGGTCCGGTTGTCTTCCACTGCGCCGCCGGCAAGGATCGCACGGGCCTGGTCGCTGCCCTGGCGCTGGCCGCGGTCGGTGTTCCCGACGAATACATCGCCGCCGACTACGGGCTCACCGCCGCGGGCATGGCCCGCACCCGTGTGTGGGCTGCCGAGCATCGCCCAGCGCTCCTTGAACGGATCAACAGCGCACCTCCCGGTTTCATGGCCGCCCTTCCATCGGCGATACTCGAAGTGTTCGACCGCCTACGAGGCGAACACGGATCCATCGACGAGTACCTCGCCAACCTTGGCGTGACATCCGCGGTCGTCGACGGCCTGCGCGCCAACATGCTGACCGAGTCGACGTTCATCAGCTGATCTCTCACCCCTCGCGGTGGCGGGCGGCGATCGCGTCGGCCACACTGGGGCGATGACCGTTCCCACCCGGGGGCTGCGCCCCCGCACCCCATCGTCGCCAGACTCGCTGGCGCTCGCACTACCGACCGGTCACGAGCAGAGCTCGTGACCGGAACCCTTGCGCTGATTGGCGGGGGCGAGTTCGCCCAGACCGAGGCTCTCGATCGACGGTTGATCGAGTTGGCCGGCACCAAGCGCGTCGTCGTGATGCCCACGGCCGACGCCTTTGAGAACCCGCAGGCTGCGGTCGACAGGGCGGCCGCATGGTTCACCGGCCTCGGGGCGACGTCGACCGGGCTCAATGTCTTGACCAGGCGAGATGCGCTTGACCCGGCGAGCTCGGCGGCGTTGCGCTCGGCCCGCTTCGTCTATCTGGTCGGCGACTCACCGATGCACCTGCGCTCCACCCTGAAGGGCACACCGGTCTGGGATGCCCTGGTGGGCGTGCTCGACGCCGGTGGGGTCGTGGCAGCGAGCACGTCGGCGGCCGCAGCCCTGTGCGACCCGATGGTCGACTCACGCGGCGGCGCATTCACCCTCGGCCTCGGCCTTGTCAGCGGGTTGGCGCTGGTCACCGAGGCTGAGACATGGTCGGCCGAGCGACTCAAGCGCACCCTGGCGATGGCCAAAGGCTTCACCGTCGCGACCATGCCGTCGGGCAGCGCGCTGCTCCGTCAGAACACCACCTGGGAAGTCGATGGCCCCATTGAACTGACCGGCGGCGAACTGCCTCTCTAGCGGCTCAAGCCCTCGTCGATGGTGACCTTGAGGATCTTGATTTCCTTCAGCGGGGGCACGCCATTCGAGGCCGGGTTGCCCGCCTCGTCCATCGCCTTGACCGTGGTGTCGAACCCCTCGGTGACCTGGCCGAACAGCGCGTACTGCGGCGGGAGGCTCACACCCTGCTCGCCGGTGATCACGAAGAATTGGCTGCCGTTGGTGTCGGGACCGGCGTTGGCCATCACCAGCGAACCGAGCTTGTACTCCCCGGCCGCGGGCAACTCGTCGGCGAACGAGTAACCAGGGTCACCCGAACCGGTACCCGTGGGATCGCCGCACTGGACCATGAAGCCGGGGATCGCTCGGTGGCACTTGACGTCGTCGAAGTAGTGGTAGCGGGCAAGGGTCACGAAGTTGTTGACCGTGCCGGGCGCGATCGACGGATCGAGCTCGGCGGTGTAGGTGCCCATGTTCGTCTCGACGGTGGCGATGTACTTCTTGGCCGGGTCGATACACAGTTGCGGAGCATCGGTGAATTCCTGCGACTTTTTCGCCGAGCCGTCGTCGGCCGGGCACTCGCCCTTGCCGTACGTGAACGGCTCCCGTGCTGCCGTCGTCTCGGGGGACTCGTTCGGATCGAGGGTGATCACCGGATCGACCACCGACTCGTTCGGATCGAGGGTGATCACCGGATCAACGCTCGCCGCCGGGTCGATCGAGATGGGGATCTCGTTCGGGTCGAGGGTGATCACCGGGTCGACGAGCGCCGGGATGGTCGTCGTCAGCGCCTGGTCTTCGTTTTTGGAGTCTTTGCTGGTCAGATAGACGATCCCGACCAGCGCGATCACCCCGGCCACCAGCAGACCAATGCGCAGGAAACGACGCTTGGTCTTCTGCTTGACCTGCTCTTTGGCGATTTCCTCCAGCCGAAGCTGGCGGTTGGCCTTTTGACGTTCACGCTTCTCTGTACCCACGAGGAAGCGAGGCTATCGAAAGTCAGGGTCACCCGGACCGTCACGCCGCTAACCTGTAACACCCGTGGCCCTGATCGTTCAGAAGTACGGCGGCACGTCGGTGGCAGATCCCGACCGCATCCGCTCGGTAGCCGAGCACATTGCGTTCACCAGGCGGCACGGATCCGATGTGGTCGTCGTGGTTTCAGCGATGGGCAAGGCGACCGACAATCTCATCCAGTTGGCCAACTCGGTGTCCAGAACCCAACCCGGCCGGGAGCTCGACATGCTGCTCACGACGGGTGAGCGAGTGACGATGGCCTTGCTGTGTATGGCCCTCGCCGACGTCGGGGTCGAGGCCGTCAGCTTCACCGGCAGCCAGGTGGGCATCGTCACCGACAACGTCCATGGCAAGGCCAAGATTCTCGAGGTGAAGGGCGATCGCGCCCGAGCCGCCCTCGCCGATGGCAAGGTCTGCGTCGTCGCCGGGTTCCAGGGCATCTCGACCGAACGAGAGATCACCACGCTGGGCCGCGGCGGCTCCGACACCACGGCGGTGGCCCTTGCCGCCGCCCTCGGGGCCGATGCGTGTGAGATCTACACCGATGTGACCGGGGTGTTCTCCGCCGACCCGCGCATCGTTCCCCAGGCGCGCAAGCTGCCGCGGATCAGCTTCGACGAAATGCTCGAAATGGCTGGGGCGGGCAGCAAGGTACTTGCCCTGCGCTCGGTCGAGTTCGCCTCGAATCACAACGTCCCCCTCCACGTGCGTTCCAGCTTCACCTGGGAGCAGGGCACGTGGGTCACCAACGAGGAGTCCAACGTGGAAGACCCGGTCGTCTCCGGCATCGTGCAAGACGTCAACGAGTCGAAGGTCACCGTGCGCAAGGTGCCCGACCGTCCGGGCATCTCGGCGTCGCTGTTCGAGCCTCTCGCCGCAGCCAACATCGTCGTCGACATGATCGTGCAAAACACGTCGACCGATGGAACCACCGACATCTCTTTCACGGTCCCCAAGGCCGATATGGCCGTTGCTGAGCAGGTCGTCGCCCAAGTCGCCCACGAGATCGGGGCCGAAGGGGTCAGCCATCAGGCGGCGATCGCCAAGGTGTCGATCGTCGGAGCCGGGATGAAGTCGAGCCCCGGTATCGCCGCCAAGATGTTCCGCGTGCTCGCCGACAACGGCGTCAACATCGAGATGATCTCCACCTCGACCATCCGGGTCTCGGTCGTGATCGACGCCGCCGATACCGAGCGGGCCTGCCAGGCGCTGCACACGGCGTTCGGCCTCGACAGCGGTCAGGCCTACTCGGCGCCGCTTCCCGAGCGAAAGTAACCAGGGCAAAGTACGCGCCGGCATCCCGAACGACGTACCCTGTTTCCCCGTGTCGAAACGCCGCCCGCAACTCGCTCCGTGGCGCACCGCCGGCCGGGTGTCCGAAAAACAGCGCACCGCCGACGATGTCGTGCGAGAGACCGGCTGGGTGTTCAACAACGAGACCGGCGAACACCTGACCCTCGCCGAGTTCGTTGCCACCGGCACGACCGAGGTCGGCTACTACTGCCACTTCCTCGGTCTGTTCTGGGGTGAACACGCCGCGGGGCGCACCTTCGTCGAGATCGGCTCCGGCATCGGGCGGATGACCGCCGCGCTCACGCAGCACTACAGCGAGGTCGTGGCCTGCGATCTCGACGGTGCGTTCCTCGAACGTTGCCGCGAGACCGTCGCTCAACACGGCCGCGTCGATCGGCTACGAACGGTGCATATGGCAGATGGCCGCAGCCTGCCGGCCGTCGACGACGCAAGCGCCGATGTCGTGTTCTCATACATCACCCTGCAGCACTGCGAGCGCGACACCGCCGTTTCCCTGGTCCATGAGGCGTTGCGCGCCGTTAAACCGGGAGGACGGGTGGCGCTCAACTTCCGCACCTGGACGGGGCGCGACGCCTTGCTCTACCCGCTCGGGGCGCTCGTCCGGTTCACCTGGCGCATCGTCCCGTCCCGTATCCGCCCACCGCGGCTGGTGACCCGCATTGGCTGGCAGGCCAACCGACTCGGGCCCGACGAGGTCGTCACGATGCTCCAGCGGCAGTACCCCGACCTGGCCCTCACGCTGGTCTTTCAATCCGACCAGCGGTCGTCGACGTTGAAGTCGCCGATCAAGGTGCATCGGCTGACCGGCGTCCACCCGAGCCACTGGTGGCTCGTCGTCCAACGCTGAGCGTTCAGTCCTCGGCTGGGCCGGTGACGCCGCGACACAGCCGGCGCAGCCGGGGCGCAAACCCTGCTACCGCAACGATCTGCACGGCGGCGGCCAACAGGAACGGGGTTCGCAGCGACACCCCTTCGGCCAACAGGCCTCCGGTGAGCGCGCCGAGCGGTACGACGCCGAAAATGCACCAGCGGATGATGTTCCCGACCCGTCCGAGCAGGTGACCGGGCACCCGACGTTGGCGGAGCGTCATGCTCGACACGTTCCCAAGCATCACGGCGATGGCCTCGATGCCCAGGCCGACGCCGGCAACAACGCCGTTCCTGGTGAAGCCGATGATGGTGTACCCACCTCCGGCGACCAAACCGGCGAGCGTCAGGGTCAGGGCCGGGCCACAGCGCCGATCGACCCGCCCGGCGACGACGCCGCCGATGACGCTGCCGACCGATGTACAACCGAGGAGCAAGCCGTAGCCGGCGCTTCCCAGGCCAAACGTTTGCAACGCGCTCAACACCAGTGTCGAGAGCACCATCGCCTGACAGAAGGCGAGGATCGCGATAACGCCGGCAATCAGCACCAGAAGGTCATCGTCGAGAAAATGCCGCCAGCCTTCGCGCAGATCGGCGCGCAGCGTTGACCGGACGTCGGGGGCCGCAGCAACGGTCCGGCGAGGAATGGCCGCGGCGACCAGCACGGCCGACATGGCGAAGCTCACGCCGTCGGCGACGAACGGCATGACGATGGCGGCGCTGAACAGCAGACCGCCGATGGCGGGGCCCAAGGTCTGTTCCGAGGCCATCTCGGCCGCAAGTAGGTAGCCATTGGCCTGGCCGAGACGCTCGTCGGCGACCAGCCTGGGCAATTCGACGCTCGACGCTGCGCTGAACGCCGTCTGCCCGAGACCGAGGGCGAAGACAGTGAGATACAAAAGCGGCAAGGACTGCCGGCCGAGTGCAACGGACAGGGCGAGCACCCCGAGCGTGATGGCCCGGAACAGCTCGATCGAGAACATCAACCGACGCCGATCGAGCCGATCGGCGAGAACGCCGGCCGGAAGTCCAGCGATCAGCCATGGAAGCGAGGCCGCGATCGAAATCCCGGAGATGGAGCGCGCGTTGTCGGTCAGCCGTGTGGCAAGCAATGGGAAACCGACCAGGACGACACCGTCACCCAGACCGGAAGCCAGCGTCGCCGACCAGAGGGTCCAAAAGGGCCGTCCCAAACCGCGATTGGGCCGCTTGGCCATGGTGGACGACCCACGTCGCGCGCGATACTGCACGGAGAATGATCTCACGCGTCTCGATGACGGCCGAGATGGTGGCGAGGTGATCTCCGTTTGAAGATCACCGACTGGGCCATCAGGTTTCGACGACATCGAGCAGCTACTCAAGAAAGTTCCCGATGAGTGCGTATACAACCACGAGAGTGAGTTTTACAGGTCGCGAGAAAGGTGTCGACCAGCGAGGAAGAATCCTCTCGGGGTGGTGATCACCACGCCGTCTGAGGTTTCTTGAGAAATACATGAGACGAACGGTCGTCATATTCCGCCGGTTCGTCAGTCAATTGAGACGTAGACAGTGTTCGAGTCGTTCTCGCCAAAAGATCCGACATGAACATCCAAGGAATGCGCCTCGGTCAGGAGACCGAGATCAGCGCCAAGCTCCACCTTTCATTTCAGTACACCTCCTTTCTTTCAGTAAAGAGTTAACGGGCAGGCAAAAGCCACGCAGGGCGACCAATGCGCTACTCACAGTATAACATGGCCGAACGGCCCATACGAAACAAAAGCTGAGAATTTCATGACTCGACCCACGCGCGCCGCGGCCACGAAGGTCTGGATGTTGATCCTGGGCATCTCCTTCGCTGCCGTCGTGCTGTGGATAGTCATCGCCGGGTTACCGGCATATGTGAAGATTTCGCAACTTTCCTGGGTCATTCTTGCCGCTGCGTTCGCAGTTGTTGAACGACTCGATGCGCGAATCGAGGTGGGTGGAGAGACCCACACGATCACGGCGGCCGACGCGCTGCTCGTCATCGGGCTGGCGTATCTCGCTCCGCTCCCACTGCTCGCCGCCCGGGCCGTCGGCGATCTGCTCGGCACCCTGGTATGGCATCGCTCGGGAATACAGAAGGCCGCGTTCAATCTCGCCAATCGGGTACTCGAATGCGGGATCGCCTATTCCGTGTACACCCTCGTGATCCACGGAGCACGGCCGGTCTCGGCCTGGGGTTGGCTGGCGGCGTTCGCCGGCATCTTCGCGGCCAGTCCGGTGAGCTACATCACGATTACCGCGGCGATCTCGTTGAACACGGGCCGGTTCAGCGGGTCACTCATGGAGTTCGCCCTGCAGGCGGCGATCATGGCCTGCAATGTGGTCATGGGCCTGGTAGCCGTCAACGTCCTGTGGGTCGACAGGCGCGGCGCATGGATGATCGTCACCGGATTCCTCATCGCCTCCGTCGGCTACCGCGCCTATGTAAAGACCCGCGAGCGCCTGAGCAGCCTCACCTCGTTGGAGCGATTCGCCTCGCAGCTCGCCGGCGAGACGGAATCGAGCGTGGTGGTCGAGCGTGCCCTACGCAACGTCGCCGATCTGTTGCGCGCCGGAGAAGTGCGCATTGTTCGCAATGTTCCCGATGGCGTGAGGGTCCAACGGCTCGACGCGGCGAGAGAGGTCGTCACCGAGATCTTCCACGTCGAGGAAATCCCGGCCCCGCTCGCCGCCCTGATCACCCGCGGCCAACGCCTGCTGGTCGCTGACGGCCACCGAGCGTCGGACGAGCGCGTGATCCTCGACCAGTTTGAGTGGTCCGATCTGGTCAGCGCACCGCTGCCGATCGAGGGAGAACTGCCCGGTGTGATGATCGCCGGCAACCGCCTCGCCGAGCAGAGCACGTTCGACGACAACGACCTGCGCCTGCTCGAGACATTCGCCATGAATACTGCGGTCGCCCTGCGCGTCGGCGAGCTCGTCGACCAGCTCCGCTCCCAGGCCCTCGAGAAGGAGCACCAGTCCCGCCACGACGCGCTCACCAAGTTGCCCAACCGAATGGTGGCCGACGAACGGTTGCGCCAACTCCTCCCCCATGCGACCGCCGAGCTGATGGTCGCCGTGATGTTCATGGACCTCGACCGGTTCAAGGAGGTCAACGATGCGCTCGGCCATCACGTCGGCGACGAACTCCTGCGGGAGGTGGCCAACCGGTTGCGCCAGGTCGTCGGCCGGCGCGGCACAGTCGCCCGCCTGGGCGGCGACGAGTTTGCCGTGATCATCGCCGGCGTCTCGGATGTCGGTGAGTTGACGGCGCTGGCGACGACCCTGCGGACAACCCTCGCCAAGCAGGTCGTCATCGATCGTCTTGGCCTGAATCCCCTGGCCAGTGTGGGGATCGCCCTCGCTCCTCACGACGGCACCGACGCCCGGACGCTGTTCCAGCGTGCCGATGTGGCGATGTATGCCGCCAAGAGCCGCCGGACGGGCTTCGAGTACTACGACCCCCGGTTCGACAAGGCGAGCACCCGCACCCTCAGTCTCACGGCCGATCTGCGCATTGCGTTGGCCACCGATCAGCTGCAATTGCACTATCAACCGCAGGCCACCCTCGACGGTCGCATCGTGGCGATCGAGGCGCTCGCCCGGTGGCCGCATCCCCGGTATGGATCGGTACCCCCCGAAGAGTTCGTCACCGTCGCCGAACAGCACGGGCTGATCCACATCCTGACCCGGTGGGCGATCTCGACCGCGCTCTCGGATCTCGGCGAGTTGCGGGCGACCTACCCCGACTTGCGGGTCTCGGTCAACATGTCTGCGCGCGATCTGATGGACCTCAGCTTCCCCAGCGACGTGGAGGAGATGCTGATCGAGTCAGGGCTGGCCCCCGAGGTGCTCACGCTGGAATTGACCGAGTCGCAGATGCTTTCGGACCGCCTGCGCAGCATCGAGATGCTCAGCCGCCTTCGAGCCCTCGGTGTGCGGATCGCCGTCGACGATTTCGGCACCGGTCAGTCGTCGTTGGCGTATCTGAAGAGCCTGCCTATCCACGAGGTGAAGATCGACCGATCGTTCGTGTTCTCGATGGCGGCGAACCACGACGACGCCGTGATCGTCCGGTCGATCATCGACATGGCCCACAACCTCGGATTGGAAGCGGTTGCCGAGGGCGTGGAGGACGCGGATGTGTGGCGGATGCTCGGCGATCGCGGCTGCGACTCGGCCCAGGGCTACTACATCACCCCCGGGCTTCCGGTTCGGGAGCTGGCTCGGTGGCTCGACGCGCGTCATGTCGCCGACCAGAAGTCCGACGACGATGGGCGGCCGATCGCTTCAGTGATCAGACTCGTTCCACGCGCCGGTTGAGACGGAACGAAAAAACCCAGGCCACCCCCGGTATCGGTTCGGTAGCGTGGTGGTCATGCGCGTAGGAGTCGTTGGAGCAACAGGTCAAGTCGGCGGAGTCATGCGAGCGTTGCTCGAGCAGCGGAATTTCCCGCTCACCGAGGTGCGGTTCTTCGCGTCGGCGCGTTCGGCTGGGCGAACCATCACGTTTGCCGGTCGCAGCATCGTCGTTGAAGACGCCGAAACCGCCGATCCGTCGGGGCTGGACATCGCCCTGTTCTCGGCCGGAGCCACATCGTCGAAGGCGCTGGCGCCCAAGTTCGCCGCCGCTGGCGCGATCGTCATCGACAATTCCTCCGCGTTCCGCATGGACCCCGATGTGCCGCTGGTGGTCGCCGAGGTCAACCCTCACACGCTGGATTCGTTGCCCAAGGGCATCATCGCCAACCCCAACTGCACGACCATGGCGGCTATGCCGGTGCTGAAGCCGCTGCACGTCGAGGCCGGGCTGGTACGCCTGGTGGCGAGCACGTATCAGGCGGTCAGCGGCGGCGGGCTCGCCGGCGTCGAAGAACTCGATGAGCAGGCCCGCAAGGTGGCCGATGGGGCCGCGGCGCTCACCCACGACGGCGGCGCGGTCGACTTCCCGGCGCCCCGGAAGTTCGCCCAGGTGATCGCCTTCAACGTGCTGCCGCTGGCCGGCAAAATCGTCGACGATGGCTCCGACGAGACCGACGAAGAGCAGAAGCTGCGCAACGAGACCCGCAAGATCCTCGAGATCCCGGATCTACGGGTCAGCGGGACATGTGTGCGGGTCCCGGTGTTCACCGGTCACTCGCTGTCGATCAACGCCGAGTTCGCTCGGCCGATCACCGCGGCGCGCGCTCGCGAAATCCTGTCGTCGGCCCCGGGAGTCGTGATGGTCGACGTCCCGACGCCGTTGCAGGCCGCCGGCCAAGATCCGAGCTTCGTCGGTCGAATTCGTCAAGACACCTCGGTCGACGACAACCGCGGCCTGGCGCTATTCCTCAGCAACGACAACCTCCGCAAGGGTGCGGCGTTGAACGCCATTCAGATCGCCGAGGAGATCCTTCGCCGTCGGTAGCGCCCTCCACGTTCGACCACGTCATGAGCCTTTTGGCGGATTCTTCGGCAAAGTCGGGAACCTGCGAGCCAAGTCGAACGTCGTAGCACCAGACTGACGACCTAAGTTCTACCCATCGTGAATAGACGACCGCTTGCCGTCGACTTTCGATGATCGAGGTGATGCGGAGTGATGAACCGACGAGGTGCGGCGTGGGCCGTGGTAAACGGGCTCGCGCTGCTGGCCGCCTCAACGGTCGCGTCACTCGTCACCACCGGCGTGCGGCCAGGTTCGGCGGCGGCCGCTCCCGTCCCGGCGACAACCACGTTCACCCCGGTGTCGCCACTTCGGTTGGCCGATACTCGCACGGGAGTCGGCTACGGGCGACCTGATGGTTCTACCATCCGCGTCGTGATCAACGGCCGAGATGGCGTTCCTCGGCAGGCCGCGGCGGTCGTCGTCACCCTGACCGTCGTCGATGCCCAGAACCCGGGATACCTCACGGCGTATCCGAATGGTTCGGCCCGACCCGACGTGTCGAACCTCAACTTCGAACGAGGCGCGACGATCGCCAACACCTCGGTCGTGCAGGTCGGCACCAACGGTGCGATCAACATCTTCAGCTCCGTCGTCGGCGCGAAGGTCATCGTCGACATCAGCGGGGTGTTTCTGCCAACCCCTGCCCCCGCCGCCAGCGGCCGCTACGCCGCGGTGCCCGAGGTCCGTGCGCTCGACACCCGCAGCGACGGCGGGGCCTTCGGGGCCGGTGAGAGCCGCATACTGCGGTTCCCCGGAGCGACCGTGGCCCCCGGAGCGACGGCGGTCGTGGCCAACTTCACCTACCTCGACCCTGCCGGCCCGGGGTACTTCACCATCTGGCCGGGAGGGCCGCGACCCAACGCCAGCAACGGCAACCTCGATGCCCGCAACCAAACCCGCGCCCATCTGGCGATCATCCCAGTATCGGTCGTCGATGGCCTGGCGGCGATCTCGATCTTTTCGTCTGGCGGGGCGCACGTCCTTGTCGACGTCACCGGATACTTCACCGGCGCCGATGCCCTGCCGAGCGACGACGGATTGTTCATCCCGTCGGCTCCGTGGCGAGCGCTCGACACCCGCATCGCCGGCCGGGCGGTGAGTCCCGAGGGCTCGGTTCGATTGTTTGCCGGCACCGGCATTGCCGCCTGGACCAACATCACCTCAGTCGATGCGGTCGCCCCGGGCTACGTCACGACTCGTCCGGCGTTCAGCCCGCTGCCCAACACCAGCGCGCTGAACACTTCGACTGCCGGAAAGGTCATCGCCAACGCGGCGGTGATCAACCTGTCGAGCGAAGGGGCCCAGCTCTATTCATCGGCGGGTGAGCATCTCATCGCCGATGTCAGCGGATCGTTCACCGGTACTGCCACCCCGACCAAGTGCCGGGTCGTGTTCCTTGCCCACGGCGGCGGGTACACCGGCGGCTCGTCGACCGACATGATCCCGTGGGCCGCCCGGCTGACGATGGCGGGTTGGCAGGTCGTCAACGCCGACTACCGGGTATCGAGCCAGTACTCCGAGAAAGTGTGGGGCACGTGGTACCCGCGGACGTCGGTCTATCAGCCGATCCCGAGTGAAATGAAGCAGGCCCACGATCTGGCCGCCGCCGACCTGAAACCGCAGGTGCGCGGAACCCTGACCCGCGGCTGCATCACCCACCTGCTCGGCTACTCGTCGGGCGGATCGGCCCTCTCCGACGCCGTGCAGGACCTGAGCGGCATCGCCACGCTGCAGGTCGTCGCCGGCGCGATCCTCGACCTCGAAGACGTGGGTGGGCCAACCATGCACGTGTGGCACTCGCAGAACGACCCGATCATCACCGATCAGGCCGCCCTCGAATCATGCCCGCGGTGGTGGGCGGCCGACAGCCAGTGCACCCTGCACGACCTTGGCCAACAGCCCAGCCCGCACATCTCGGTGGAACTCACCGAAGCCACCGACTGGCTGCTGCTCAACGGCTGACCACGCCCGCTGACGGCTACGCACAGGTGCAGGGCAACGCGTGGCACTTCGGGCAACCGGAGGCGTAGACGGCAATCGCCTCCGACAGGCTGATACCGAGCTGATTGGCGAGGGTGGCCACCCAGGCCAAGACATCGGCAAACTCGGCGGTTTGTTGCTGACGGGTGCCTTTGCGAACGGCCTGCGCCAACTCACCGATCTCCTCGGCCAGCCAGGCGACCGTCGACGGGATTCCCCGCGCTCGGTCGCGGTCTCCGTAGGTGCGCTCGATCACGTCTTGCAGTTCGGCCAGATGCATCCCGCCGACCGTAGCGACCCTCCGCCTATGGCGTGGCCACCCACTCCTCGATGACACCGAACTGAGCGGTGTAGTCGGCGAACTCGCGGCGTAACCCGGGGAGATCGAGCCCGAACTGTTGCGGCTCGTAGATCACCTTGCCGAACCGGTCGCGCTGATGGCTCGCCAGATATGCGCGATGAGCATCGCGGGCGGCCTGATCATAGGGCTGACCTGCGAGTTCGTAGATCTGCTCAAGGGTGCCCAGGTCGTCGGCCATGAATTCGTGGAATCGGATATCGAGCGCCCGATCGGTCGGCAGCAGGGAGCGGTCGCGCTGGTAGGCGCGCAACATCGTCAGATTTCGGTCGCTCCAGTATGTTCCCATGCCGATCAGATCGACCTCGTCGCGCGACATCCGCTGGGTGTAGCTGAGCATCGTGCACGCCGAGATCGTCACGGGCACCGGGTCGCGGTGGGTGACTAGCACGGTCGCGTCGGGGAACACCGCGTTGAGCGCGGGGAGCTGTTCGAGGTGCTGCGGCGACTTCAGCAGCCACCGTGAGCCGCCACGCAGGAACGTCATCGCCTGCAGCACCGTCTTCATGTAGGCGTAGTGCGGCGACTGATCATGGTCGATGTACCAGTCGCGCACCGACGGCATCGGCACCATCGACTCGAACAGCATCGTCGAATAGTCCATTGCCAGCAGCTGGATCTCTTCATGGACGTGATCGACGGTCATCTCATGCATCCGGCGGAATTCGGGCATCGCCGCGTTGACGAACCCGACGCCGAATTCGCAACGCTCGAGACGAGGGTCGGGCCCGATGCCCACTTCCGACGGCAGGGGAACCGGTTGCAAGCTCTCCCAATACGGCAAGCTGCGCAGACCGGGATCGGCGGCGAGCAGATTGTGGAGATGGGTGGTGCCGGTGCGGGGCTGGCCGACGATGATGATCGGCCGTTCGATCGGGATATCGAGGATCTCGGGATGTCGGGCCAGCAGGTTGGCCAGCAGGATGCGGTTCTTGGCCAGCTGTACCAGCAACGTGTGGGCGCTGACATGGCCGAACGCCGACAGCCCCGCGTCGCCGCCAAGGCCGTTGAGCAACGCGCCGAGTGGTTCGCGGAAACCATCGGCACCGACGTTGTCGATGTCGAAGTCGGAACCAGGATTGGTGCCGGCTAGCTCCGTCCCGGCTTGCGACACGATGGCGTCGGCATCGAGACGGAGGTACTCGGCGAGCGCGGCACCCATCGCCCGCATCTCGGCGATTTCGGGCGAAAATGTGGGCCTCGCCAAGTCGTCGAGCCGTATCGGCGGGGGAGTCGTGACCATCGCGGCGAATCTAGTGGCCTGGTCGGGACGAAATCGGCTCGGTCGGTGCCCATGCTGCGTGACAGAAAAACGTCTGTTGCGACGCTGGGTGGTTGTATAGACTGAAACCAGAATATGTGCGTGGTATCGACGGGCAGCACGAGGACCGAATGCCTGATGTAACCAACCTCCCACCGCCCAGCCCTCCGACCGAGGGTGCACTCGATCTGCAGCGCACCCTGTTGATAGGCCTGCATCTCGCCGGGCAACTCTCCGACATTCACCGCCGCGGCGAGATCCACGGTGGGGTGTCACCGGTTGTCGTCGACATCGACCCCGATGGCCGGGTGACGTTGCTTCCCCTCACACCCGACACTCCTCGCGACCAGCGCTACGACGCCCCTGAAATCGTCGCCGGGGGTGAGCCAACCGTGCAATCGGACATCTCCGGGGTTGGGGCCACCCTGGCGGCCGTCACCCTCGGGCGCGCTCCGCTTCGCAACGCATCGCACGCCATCGACATCTACGGCCACGGCGTCGACGCCGGGCTGTGCAACGTCATCGACGCCGCCACCGCGCCCGACCCACTCGATCGCTACGAATCCGCCGAGGAGTTGATCAGTGAGCTGCGGGTCGTGGAGTCGCGCCACGGCTTCGTCCCCACCGTCATCAACCCGCCCGCCGCGGCGCAGCCACGTCACCGCGACCAGGCCCGATCGAGACGGAGGGATGCCCGCACGATGCCGCGATCGCGGCCCCGCGCTCGCCACGCCGCTATAGCGATCTCGTCGGCCGCCGCCCTACTGATCAGCGGGGCCGTTATCGGGCCCGGCACCGCCGGCACCGCCGGACGTACCGCAGCATTGCCCAGCGCGGCGGCCAGCCGATTGCCGTCAGAGGCGACGTCGACACCAGGGTCGACGTCCGAAACGGCGACATCAGAGCGGTCACCCAGCACTACTCAACGCCCCGCAGGGAACGTGCCGGCCGAGCAGAGCGGGGTGACGGCAGCCGAGGCCGAGACACTCATCACGGCCGAGCGAGAGACGGTTCCGGCGATCCCGACGACAGTCGCGGCGACCACCCCGCCCGCCCAGGCGCCTACGACCGGCGCACCGGCGAGTTCGACTCCCGCCCGACTCGAGGCACCCTCCTCCACCGCGGTAACGCCCCCGACCAATCCGACCGGCACCACACCCACCACGCCCGAGCCGACGACGCCGTCCACCGTTATCAGCGCCCCGACCACCACCCCACCCCCGACGACAGCGGTGCCGACGACCACCGCACCGGCCCCTCCGACGACCCGACCGGCCCCTCCCACGACCCAACCGGCCCCGACAACGACCGTCGCCCCCGTCAAGCCACCCCGGGTTGGTCAGATCAATGCCTGGAAGAACCCCGACGACAGCGGAACCTGGGCATTCGGAGCCCCCGAGGCCGACCGGTGTGCCGTAGCCCGGTGGGAGCTCCGCGGGCCGGTATCGACCTCGACAACCAAGGATCCCCGCAACTCAGCGGGTGCCACCAACGGCTGCTTCGACGATGTTCAGCGGTTCAACACCTACTTCAGCAATGTGGCGCTCGACGCCGGCGACTACACCATCACCCTCACGATCACCAATGTGACCACCGGGCTCAGCGCGTCAAATTCGGCCTCGTTCACCGTCCGTTAGCCACCGGATCACGCCATGTCGGGCTCGGCCTCGGGCCTCGGGCCCGGGCTCGGGCTCGGGCTCAAATTCGACGAAGAGGTTTCGCAGACCGCGCAGCATGTAGCTCGGTAGAAACTCGTACGTGTTGTCGGGGGCAAGGCGGAAATCGGCACACCGGGCCGCCAGCCGTTCGAGGGCGACGACGCTCTCCAGTCGGGACAACGGTGCCCCGATGCAGAAGTGGGTGCCGAGTCCGAACGCCAGGTGATCACGCACGTTGGGTCGATCGGGATCGAACGTGTGCGGGTCGGGGAACACCGCCGGGTCGCGGTTCGCTGCGGCGAACGAGAGCATCACGCGGCAGCCTCCGGCCAGTTGCACTCCCTCGATGTCGATGTCACGGGTGACGACCCGGAACATTCCCTGGGTTGGAGTGGCCAACCGCAGCGCCTCCTCGACGATCAGTGCCGCCCGCGACGGGTCGGCCTTCAGCTTCCACCATTCGTCGTGGTTGTCGGCCAGGTTGCGGATCATCTGGCTGAACAACTTGGTCGTCGTCTCGTTGCCGGCCCCGAGCAGTTGTTGGAAAATGCCCATCAACTCCTCGATCGTGAGCGGACGAGTCCCATGCCCATCAGGAAGCGGAACCTCCGCGCCGATCAGCTTGGTGAGCAGGTCGTTCTCGCGGGGACACCGCTGCCGATCGACCAGCTCGGCGTGCTCGTAGCGCTGCATCTCGAGCGTTCCGGTGGCCGCGGCGATCGCCCGCTCGTTGCTCAGCCGCGATCCGATGCCGGCGGTCGTCGCGTCCGACCAGTGTTTGATGTCGGCCTCGTGACCCGGGTCGAGATTCAACGCTCGCACGATCACCCGCACTGGCACACCCACCGAGAACCGTGCGTTGACGTCGACGACGCCACGACCGAGGATGCCGTCGAGCTCGTCGTCGACGATCGCGGTGATCTCGGGGCGCAAGGCACCGATCACGCGGGCATTGAACGAACGGGCGACGGTCGCCCGGTAGCGGGTGTGGTCGGGCGGATCGACGGTCAACATGGTCGGGGGCCGCACCCAACCCTGTGCCTTGATCGCCGCGACCTGCTCGGCCACGTCGGCCGGCGGCGGCTCGTTCGGGGTCGCCCCGATCGCCGAGGAAAACGTCTCGGTATCGCGCAGCATCCGTGCCACCAAGTCGTGACGGGTGACAAACCCGAGCCCGGTCGCCGGGTCGACCCACACCGGGGCGGCGACCCGCATCGCCTCGAGGAACGGGTAGGGGTCTTGCTGAAACACCTCGCCCAACGGATCAAACCCAACCAACGCATCGGGAACGTTCATGCCTTCAAGCTCCATCAGTTGCCGGGAACGCCGATGGTACCGCGCCCCGTCTGGCGGCCCGCGGTGACGACGCCGAGAACGACAGCAGGGCAACTCCGGCGGCTCAAGCTTCGTACGTGTTCGAGAATCGTCGCCAGGCGACCAAAACCGAACACGCCTGACCGTCGCTTGACCGACATTGGGCCCACGTGCGCGTCGCGGCGTCACCCGGTGGACAGAACGACAAATGCCCTGGCCAGAATCTGATTCTGACCAGGGCATTCGAATTGGTCGGGGTGGGGAGATTTGAACTCCCGGCCTCCACGTCCCGAACGTGGCGCGCTAACCAAGCTGCGCTACACCCCGATTGGTGCGGCCAGAACTCTACCCGGTCGGAGCGGTTTCGCCAGCCGGAGTTTCGTCGGATGTTGCCGGTTCGGTCGACTCGACCGGCACTTCGGCCACCGGAGCAGGCCCACCGGGGTAACGACCACCACCGGCGACGGCGATCACGGCCCGGCGGAGTCCCATCGGGTCGAGAGGCTTGACCAGCCAACCTTCGGCGTCGCTGCGCTTGGCGAGATGCAGATCGGCCTTGCGGTCGAGCAGCATCACCACCGGCACGTGTGGTGCATTGCCGCTCGACTCGTCGAGCCGAAGGTCCATCGTGACGGCCATCGCGCCCTTCGAACCGCATTGCAGATCGAGGATCGCCACGTCGGGCGTGCGCTGCTTCACGGCGGCGGTGACCGCTCGGCCGTCGCTGCACACCAGGAAACTCGTGCCCGGCTCTTCAAGCGCGGCGCGAATCTCGTTGAGAACCCAATCGGCGTCGGTGGCCACCAGCACATGCACGAGGGTTGACGTTACCCGCGGTCGGGGCCCGACGCGAAGAGATGACCTTCGATCTCGGCCAATCCCGCCAGATCGTGAACGTCGCCGGCCAGCAGCGGTACCTCGGCGCGGCAGGCATCAGCGACCTGGTCGAACAATGGAGCCAGTGCGGCTCGTTCCCGCATGGCAACTTCACGCAGTTCCGCCAGATTGGCCTGCGCCTGACTGATCGCCGGAATCTGGTCGCGGCTTCGCGCCGTCTTTGACACGGATCCACGACCAGGACCATCGACCGTGTCGGAAACACCGACTGCATCGTCGGCCCCGAACTGGGGGTGGAGGCGGTTGACGACCACCGCCGACACTCGCAGGCCGGCGTCGCGCAGCTTGCCGGCGAAGAACTCAGCCTCGGCCAGGGCGTCGCGTCGAGGTGAGGCGACGAGCACATAGTGGGTCTCGGCGTCGCGCAATAGCCCGATCACGGTCTGGGCTCGGTCGCGGAAACCTGCCTCCATCCCGTCGAATGCCTGAAAGAAGCCCATCACGTCGGTGACCACCTCGCCACCGATCACCTTGGCAACTGGCCGCAGGACCAGTTGGGTCGCGGTTCCGAGCACTTTCAGACCGAGTTTCGAGGGCATCGTCAACGCCCGATAGACCCGGTGGTCGAGGAACCGGGTCAGCCGGGCCGGGGCGTCGAGAAAGTCGAGCGCATTGCGGGTCGGGGGAGTATCGACGACGACCAGATCGAAGCGAGCATCGTGGTGCAGTTCGTAGAGCTTCTCGGCCGCCATGTACTCCTGCGTACCCGACAAGGCGCCCGAGATGTTGCGGTAGAACCGGTTGCCGGTGATCGCCGCAGCCTGATCCTCGGTCCCCGAGTATCGAGTGACCAGGGCGTCGAACGTGGTCCTGGTGTCGAGCATCATCGCCCACAGTTCGCCGGTGGCGCCGACCACCTCGACGCGGGTCGGTTCGTTGGAGAGTCCACCGGGCCCGAGACCGAGGGCGTCGGCCAGCCGCTTCGCCGGGTCGATCGTCACCACGACGGCCCGGCGACCCTGACGGGCGGCGTGCATCGCCAGCACGGCCGCGGTGGTGGTCTTGCCCACCCCGCCCGATCCGCAGCACAGCAGGATGCGGGCGTCGCGAACCAGATCATCCAACGCCGCGGTCACGACAACCCGGCAATCTCGCCGAGCATGTGCTCGGTCAGGGCACCGATGTCGGCGGGTGACAGGCCGGCCGTGAACACAAACGGCAGATGGATCTGCGGCAGGGCCAGGCGCTCGGTCAGCTCGTCGATCTGCGCCGCCTGGGCGTCGACACGGGCTCGACGGAACGCCGCGGCGGCCCGCAGGTCGCCGCTCAGCCGGGCCGGGAACGTGCGGGGTGGGTAGATGCCGTTGACGACCACCGGGCCGAGGGAGACGCCGACGCGGTCCTCGAGGGCGTACGACGTCTCGACCAACTCGTTGACCGGGGTCGGCTCGGGCAACGTGACCAAGATCACCTGACAGCGGGCCGGGTCGGCGAGCAACTCCGACACCTCGCGGGCCTGGGTCTGCAGCGGCCCGACCCGCACCGAATCGAGCAGCCCGGCGGCGGCCTGCAGGAAGCTGATCGTGTGCCCCGCGGCCGGGGCATCGAGGAGCAGCAGGTCGTACCCCCCGACTTGCTCGATCTGTTTGACCTTGCCGAGGACCAGGATGTCTTCGATACCGGGAGCGGCGGTCGAGACCACGTCGAGTACTCCGCCGCTGGCCAGACGCCCCGACAACCGCCCGAACCCGTGGACCGCCAGGTACTCACGCAACGCCTCGCCGGGGCTGACGAATCGCCCGGCGATGCTGCCGCGACCATCGGGCCCGACGCCATCGAGGAGCACACGAGGTTCGTACTCGAACACGTCGGCGGGCGCGCCGCCAAGCATGTGGGCGAGGCCCGCCTTTCCCTCGACGTCGACGACGAGGACGCGCAATCCCGAGTCGGCTGCCGCACGAGCGAGCACAGCCGTTACCGTTGTCTTGCCGACGCCGCCCTTCCCGGCCACGATGACCAGGTGGGAGGCGGCAAAGAATTGCAGTGGATTCACACGCCCTCCGGAGGCCCTCGTTGCGCAGACTAGCCATCGCCCTACTCGTCGCGGGGGCCGCGCTCGGCTTCGCCTCGGGTTCGCGAGCCGGGGCCCAGACCTCGATCGAGGTTCCGCCGCCGGTCGACGTGTTCGAGGTGTCCGGGTTGATCGACCCGATCCTGGCCGACCAGATCGACCAAGCGATCGATCGAGCTGAGGAGAACGGTGCGCAGGCCCTCGTCTTGCAGCTCAACTCCAAGCAGGCCGTGGTTTCTCGGGAGCGGATGGCCGAGTTGGCCGCGGACGTCGCCCACGCCGACATTCCCGTCACCATCTGGGTCGGACCATCGGGAGCACGAGCCTTCGGGCTCCCCGGTCAGTTGATCGGGGCCGCGGCGGCCAGCGGCATGGCGCCGGGCACCCGGGTCGGCGAGTTCGGGTTGCCGCTCGAGGTCGACGGGGTGCCGCTCGACTTCGGCGACGCCACCGACACGCTGACTACCAAGACCCTCGGGGCCGACGACGCCCGCGCCCAGGGCGCGCTCAAGCTCGACACCAACGACCGCGGCGTGCCGGTGCTACGCAACATGATCGCGGCGATCGACGGGTTGGAGTTCAACGGCACGACCCTGCGTACGTTGTACGACGCGCCCGACGACGACGGCGTGATCAAGCCGACGGTGGCGACTCCCCGGTTCTTCAAGCTCGGCCTGATGCCGCGCCTGTTCCACACCGTTGGCAGCCCGCCGGTGGCATATCTGTTCTTCATCATCGGGGCCGCCCTGTTGGTCTTCGAGTTCTTCACCGCTGGGGTGGGCGTGGCCGGGGTTCTCGGCGTCGTCTGTCTGATTTTCGGCTGCTACGGCTTCGGGGTGCTCCCCATGCGGGGTTGGGCGTTGGCGGCGATCATCGTGTCGTTCGCGGCCTTTGCGATCGACGTGCAGGTCGGCGTCCCACGACTCTGGACGGGAATCGGCATGGTGCTGTTCACCCTCGGCTCGGTGGCGCTCTACCGAGAGGGCATCCGCATGTCGTGGATCACGTTGCTCGTCGGTGTCAGCGGTATCGCGCTGACATTCATCAACGGCATGCCCTCGATGGTCCGCACCCGCTTTGCCACCCCGACGATCGGGCGCGAGTGGATGATCGGTGAACTCGGTGACGCGGTCGGCGAACTGTCGCCAACCGGGGTGGTACTCGTCGGCGGGGCGAAGTGGCGGGCCCGTACGAACCGGGCTACGCCGATCGCCGCCGGCGACCGGGTGCGGGTGACGGCCATCGATGGCGTCACCCTCGAAGTCGAACCCGAAGAGGGTGCGGCCCGCGACTACCGCGAGCGTCGCGCCAAGTCGTAACCCGTCAGGGTCTCAGCCAGAGACCGACCCGGTGACGATCCATGCCGCTGACGGCACGGCGATTGCACCATCGACCATGTAGCTCGCCAGGTCATCGCGGACCGCGGTGAACGCGGCGTCCTGCTGCGAGGGACTCAGGAATCTGGCCGCCAACGACCCCGCATCAGAGCCGGCGACAAGGCTTACTGCGTTGTCGAGACCGTCGTCATCGTCGGCCAGATCGAATCCGATGGTCGGGGTGATCGACCGGAAGCTCAGGTTCTCCCAGCCGGCGGCCTGCAGCTGACCGGTGGTTCGGTCGGGGTCGGCGAAGGCGACCGGGCCGGGGGCCGTCGGGTCGGCGAGGGGAGGTGGGTCGGCGACCAGGGCGCGGATGTGACGCCCCATGGCGAAGAACGGATTGAGCGCAACCGCCTGCCAGCAGACGAACGCCATCCGACCCCCTGGACGCATCGCCCCGGCAATGTTGGCGAATGCGATGGTCGGATCGTCGAAGAACATCACCCCGAAGCGGGAGACCATTGCGCCAAACCCCGGGTTGCCGACCACCGGACGCAGTGGATCGGTCTGCGCATCGGCAACGGCGAACGAAACGTGGCGAAGGTCCCGGGCCCGTTCCCGGGCGTGGTCGATCATCGCCGGCGAGATGTCCACGCCGTGGACGACAGCCGCGTCGTGAGCGACTCGCTCGGCCACCGCCAGGGTCGTCGTGCCGTAACCGCATCCGACGTCCAGCACCGATTCGGTCGACTGGAGGTTCAGCGCCTCGACCACCACCGCCTGAAACGGAGCGAGCATTCGGTCGTACATGTTTCGCTGGGCGACCCAGCGCGGTCCGCTGACCTCGGTCCAGGCGGTGCGCTGCATGTCATTCGGCATCGGTGCAGTCTGCCCGATTCCTCCCGGCCTACTCCGGCACGTCCGTACGTCGTCCGATAGAAAGAGAAGACAGCTATGCGAATCGAACGAGATCTCACGCGCCTGGACGACCTTTTCGACGTGGTCATCATCGGGGCCGGCATCACCGGAGTGTGCGTTGCCCGCGAGGCGGCGGGCCGTGGCCTGCGCACTCTGGTCATCGACAAGGGTGACTTCGGCAGCGGTACGTCCTCGGCAACCAGCAAGTACATCCACGGCGGTATCCGATACCTCGAGAGCTACCAGTTCGGGGTGGTCCGCGAGAGCTTGCGGGAGCGACGCATCCTCGCCCTCGGTGCTCCCCACCTGGTCAATCAGACGCGCTTCTTGATGCCCGCGTGGCGGTGGAGCAAGCCGCCGACCCCGCTGATCGGCGCCGGGGTCGTGCTGTACGACATGCTCTCGTACGACCGCAACCGCGATGCGCCGCCAAGCCTGAAAATCCCCCACCCGCGCTGGCTCTCGAAGCAGAAGCTGATGGCGGCCGTGCCGTGGCTCGACGCGGACGGCCTGCAAGGCGCGTTCGCCTACCACGACACGATGAACATCCACCCCGAGCGGCTCTTGTTGGCATACCTGAAGACGGCCGCCGCCCTCGGTGCAGTGGCGATCAACCACGCGAAAGCCACCGGCTTCATGACCAAGCCGGCGGGCAACGGCGTCGAAGTCGAAGGCATCGAGGTCGAGGATCAGCTGACCGGGGTGACCCATCGGGTGATGGCCCGCACGGTCGTCAACGCCGGCGGACCGTGGATGGACATCGTGCTGCGCAACCTC
This sequence comes from uncultured Actinomycetes bacterium, assembly GCA_963847945.1. Lineage (GTDB taxonomy): Bacteria > Actinomycetota > Acidimicrobiia > Acidimicrobiales > Ilumatobacteraceae > JANMJD01. Next base: position 1,118,864 of record CAWKBX010000009.1, on the reverse strand, counting down.
GGCCGCCCGATGGGCGTCAAGGTGCAACGTTCGAAGGGCATTCACCTGCTCACCCGGCCGCTCGGCGGTGTCGACACGGTGTTTGCCCGGGCCCGCAGCGGTAACCATGTGATCGTCTCGCCGTGGCAGGGCCGGTCGTACATCGGCCCGACCGATACGGCGATCTCCGAAGAGCCCGACGACGTTCGCACCGATCAGGCCGACGTCGCCCTGGTGCTCGACACGATCAATTCGACGCTCAACTCGTCGGCGACGCCGCTGACCGAGGACGACATCGAGTCGACCTCGGTGGGTATCCGCCCGTTGATCGTGCAGGAGGGCAAGGACAGCTACCACACGAGCCGCCGCCACGAGCTGTACAACCATGCCCAGACCGGAGTGGCCAACTTATGGTCGATCGGTGGTGGCAAGTGGACGACGGGGCGTGCCACAGGGGTCGAGGTGGTCGGCGCGTTGCTCAAGTCGGCCGTACTCACAGGCCACCGCACGAGCGAGTACGACTCGGGCCGCCAACCCGCCGTCGGAGCCTTCGCCTGGGCCACCGATGCGGCCCCCTTCCTCGAACAGGCTGCCCGTTCCCGCGCCCATCTCCCTCTGTCGCTGGGCTTCCGTAATCACCTCGCCCGCCTCTACGGCACCGAATGCGAGCGGATCTACGACCTGATCGAGCACGACAGCACGCTCGCCGACCGCATTTCCGATCGCGACGGCTGCCTCGACCTGGCCGCTCAGGCGGTCTTCGCCGTCACCGACGAAGGGGCACGCACCCTGGCCGATGTACTCGATCGACGATTGGTGCTCGGTACCCTCGGCCGGGTCACCGCGGCAGAGGTCGAACGACTGGCCCGATTGATCGGTCCGCTGCTCGGTTGGAGCGAGGGTTCGACGCTCGCCGCCGCCGAAACCGAGGTAGCCCGCCGGGCCGCCATCGAGTCCAGGTGGCGAATCTCACGGAAATGATTGAAGTGCCCACAGAAAAGTGGACGTTCTTGCCATTGAAATGAGTCAATCGACCACGTAGAGTTGTTCCATAGGTTCGACGGGCAAGGGAGGCACGCAGAGTGTTCACCTCAATCACTAGCGGGAACATTTCAAACTCTGACTGGCAGGAGTACGCCGCATGCCGCGGTCCGCGGGCATCGCTGTTCTACGCGCCGGTCCAAGGAGAGCGGAAAGGCGTGCGCATGACGCGCGAACGACAGGCCAAAGCGGTGTGCAACGTTTGCAGCGTGCGCGGCGAGTGCCTCAGCTATGCCATCGAACATGGCGAGCGTCACGGTGTCTGGGGCGGCCTCAACGAAACCGAACGCGCCGCACTACTCGCATAGCGTCGCTCTCCGTACCGCCGGGGTTCGTCAGTCTTCGGGGTAAGGCATCTGCCGGGAAAACGACTACTACTGGTTGGTCGGGCGTCCAGACCGGATCGACGCGTGATAGCGCCGCCGGGCGGCCCGACGCCGGAGTTTACGAATCCAACGAGTCCACGGACTCTTTGCGGGTTGGATCATGATGCCGCGCAATACCGGGGCATCCATCCGCATTTCCTTACTCATGTTCCACCTCCCTTGCGTCAGGCGAACCGCCTCTGCGATATCGCAACCAACTTCAAAGATCGAGCCCAGAATAACAAGTCAGAGTGACTATGTCTCCCAGAATGGCCACGTTCTGCGGCTATCACCGTACGGAGGAATGGTCGCGCGGTCGGTCAGAGACGGCGAGGAGACTCGGCTGGGCAGTTGGCAAGGCGCTGGCGAATCGGTCGGGTTGCTACCGTCGGGTCTATGAGCACGACTCGGTCCAGTGATTTCGCCCGCCGCATGCACGCGGTCGTACCCGCCGATCACAAGGTGCTGATCATCCCGATGGACCACGGCCTGGTGATGGGCAACCTGCCGGGTTTGCACCATCCGGCGGTGCTGCTCGACGCGTTGATCGAGGCGTGCACCGATGGCACGCTGATGTCGGCGGGCATGGCCAAGCTGCTCGCCCCACGGGCCAAGGAGGCGGGGATGAGCCTGACAATGATGGTCGACCACCAGATCTGGGGCGACCGACCGGGGACCGTCGAGTCGATCCGCTCCATCCGGACGATCGTGCCGGTCGCCATGGCGGCGGCGTTGGGGGCCGACGCGGTCAAGGCATTGTTCGTCTGCGGGTTGGGCGACGACATCGCCGCGGCGAACGTCGCCGTCGCCGCCCGCCTGGCCGCCGAGGCGTACGAGGTCGGGATGCCGCTGATGTTGGAGCCGCTCTGGTTCGGCGCGCCGCTGGCCCCCGACGATCACGACGAGGTCATCGTCCACGCCGCGCGGATGGCGTTGGAACTAGGCGCCGACATCCTGAAGATCCCCGCGGTCGGGTCGGCCGCGTTGACGCAGATCTTGGCCTGGGGCGTGCCGGTGGTGTTCCTCGGCGGGGCGAAGCAGGACGACCCGACGGCGTTGTTCACTGCCATCCGCTCGGGCCTGACGGCCGGGGCGTCGGGGGTGGTCGTCGGGCGGAATGTGTGGCAGCGTTCAGATCTGTCGGAAGCAATCGAACAGCTCCGGGCCTGCCTGTAGTTATCGGTGGTGCCGTCTGTCGTGGACCCGTTGCCAGGTGTCGCCATCGTCGGAACAGTCACGTTCGACCTGATCACACCCGTGATTTCGATGCCGACGTTCGGTGCGTTGCAGCCGGTTCCGGGGGTCGCGTCGAGCGTCGGTGGAGCACCGGGGAACAGCGGGATGACGCTGGCCCGGCTCGGGGTACCGACCTTCGTCGGCGGCCGCGTCGGCGACGACCACTTCGGCCGGTTCGTCCATTCCCAGCTCGCCGCGGAGTGCGACGTGTCAGGTGTGATCGTGTCGCCGACAGGCTCGACCTCGGTGACGCTGGTCATGGTCGCTCCCGATGGTGAGCGCGGCTTCCTGTACCACTCGGGGGTCAATGCCACATACTGTGCCACCGATGTCTCAGTGCCGACCTTGGCCGCCGCCGGGGTGCGTCATCTCCATGTCGCGTATACGACATTGTTGCCCGCCTTGTCGGGTCCGTCGCTCCAGTCGCTGTTGCGAGCCGCCCGGGCGGCGGGAATGACCACGTCGATCGACGTGACCTGGGACCCGAGTGGGGCGTGGCTGACGCCGTTGGGTGCCGCGGTGACAGACGTCGACCTGTTCGCCCCCAACCGCGACGAAGCGCTGGCGATCACCGGCTGCTCCACCGTCCCCGACGCCGCCGCCGCGTTGCTCGAACTCGGTGTCGGCGAGACGGTCGTCATCACCCTCGACGCAGGCGGCAGCTACACCCTTCACCGCGACGGCACCTCGTTCTCGTCGTGCGCACCCCCGGTCACCGTCGTCGACTCCACCGGCGCTGGCGACGCCTTCCTCGCCGGCTGGTTCGCCGCTCGAGTCCGTGGCCTGGCGTTACCCGACGCGATCGCCGTCGCCAACGCCACCGCCGCCTGCGCCGTCACCACCCCCCGAGCCTGCGACGGCATCACCGGCTGGAATCAGGTCTCCACCCTGGCCGCCGCCGTCACCCACTTCTGAGCCGCCGGCTACCCGGCCGCCAGGGCGCTGCTTGCCGACGCCGCCAAGCCCGTTGACCGCCGTGGTCCGGGTCGGCACGGTCCGCTCGGCACGGCAACTCGCCGAGCATTCCGCGCGGCCGGTGAACCACTCGGCGCGCCCGGGCCGGTCAGCCGGGGGCGGCGTCGCCGGCGGCGAGGAGGGCTTGGATGATCTGGCAGACGGGGGTGAGGACGCCGTGGCGGGCGGCGGCGCGGATGAAGGAGCCGTAGATGGCGTCGTGTTCGGTGGGGCGGCCGGCGAGGCGGTCGTAGAGCGTGGACGATCCGCCGTCGTTGCTGCGGAAGGCCATCGCGTCGACGAGCCGTTCGGCGTCGTCGGGACTGAGGTTTGCGCCTTCGAGGGCGGCGACGGTCCAGCATTCGCGCAGCATCGCCACGGCGATCTCTCCGACGCCGGGTTCGCCGAGCACGCGGCGAGTGCGACGGGTGATCGCCAACAGTCCGTTCATGGCGACGTTGCTGCCGAGTTTGCGCCACAACTCAGTCACGTAGTCGGGCGTCGGGCGGAACCAGACGAACGTCTCGGAGTTGAGCGATGCCAGCCGATAGGCGTCGGGAACGTCGGGCAGGTACAGGTACCCGGTCGAGCGATGCACCGTGTGACCAGGGGCGATGAGCTCGGTCTCGCAGTAGACCACCGACGCCAACACCGAGGCGTCCCCTACATAGGGGCGGACGCGGTCCTCGCCTTCAAGGCCGTTTTGGGCGACGACGACGATGGTCGACGGGGTGCACAGCCGGGCCAGCCACTCCGACACCCCCGAGGTGTGATGCGACTTCACCGCCACGATCACCACATCGACGGGACCGGCCGACGCCGGGTCGGTGATCACGTGCGCGGGGCGCGCATCGGCACCGTCTCGGACTCGACGATGTACGTATCGAACGGCCGCCTGGCACACGAGATGACCTCGTGCCCGGCGGCCGTCAGTTGAGCAGCAAAGAAACACCCGACCGCACCCGGCCCGACCACAGCAATTCGCATGTGATCGAGCCTCGCAGATCCATCGCCACCGGCGCCGTTCGGGATCACCCGAGCCGTTCGGGATCACCCCACAGCGCCCGATCGCGGCCCTCGGTCGAGGCCAGCCTTAGGCCGAGATTGCTTCGAGCTCGGGCTTCACCTCACTGATGAACAGCTCCAGCGTGTGCCGAGACTCGGCGAACGTCATGTCGCCGGTGGGGAGCTGGAGAACGACGTAGTCCGACTTGCCTTCAGAGATGTACGACTTCATCCGCTCGCGGACCTGCTCGGGCGTGCCCGAATTGGCGACCAATGCGGGCAATAGCGCCTCGCCACCGGGCCCGGCAATCGCCTGCGCGCCACGGGCCAACGGGTTGAGTGCCGCCTCGGCACCCTCTTCGCCCAGCGCCAACGCGTCGAACGTATGGACGTGGACGATGCGGCGCATCAGGCCCATCCAGCCGCGCCCGGCGATCTCCTTGGCCGTTGCTTCGTCCTCGTGAATGGCGATCAGCTCGGTGCAGCCAACTCGCGGCTTGGCCCCCGGGGCATCGGCGCGGATCGGACCGTCGATGTTGTCGTGCCAGTTCTTCACGTACAGCTCGTAGGCCTCGTCGGGGATCGGCCCCGACCACATCAAGTTGAGACCGAACTTGCCGGCGGTCACCGGGTTGCCGGGATACCAAAACGGGGGGTTCGGGGCCTGCAACGACTGCATACACATCGCAATCTCAGGGAAGTCGTAGTGCTTGCAGTCCGTGGCATCGACTTTGCCGGTTCGTAGGCCCTGCAACACCAGGCCGAGGGCCTCTTCGAAGCGTTCCGACGAGGCAAACCAGTCGCCCTCGAACCAGAAGTGCTCGATGGCGGCAATCCCGCGCCCGACGCCGTATTCAACCCGGCCGTTGGACAGTTGGTCGAGGACGCAGATGTCTTGGATCACCCGCAGCGGATGGTGCAGCGGAAGTATCTTGATCATCGGCCCGAGGCGAATCCGTGTCGTTGCCTGAGCGGCTGCGGCGAGGAAAATCTCCTGGTTAGGGGCCATGCACAAATCGGAACCGTGGTGTTCGGCGAGGTGATATCCGGCAAATCCGCCGGCGTCGGCCATCTTGACCAGCTCCAGGCGATCCTGCAGCAACTGCTGGTGGGACGTGCCCTCAATGCCCTCAATGTGGTCGAAAATGCCGAACTGGATGGTCATGATGTCGCTCTCCGCCGGACGAACCCCGGCTGTCGTTGGCGCAGCCGAGCCGCCCAACGAGCTTGGCAGACCCCCTTCCTTACCGTCCAAGACATCGTTCACCCCTGCGGTCCACTGTTTCAGTGACCCACAATCCCAGCGGTCCATCACGCGTACGGCGTGACCAAACTCCAAATTGGCCTCTGGGCGGGTCTGCGGTAGTCCGGGTCCGGGTCCGGGGGCGTGACGGCGTCAGGGGGTGGGGAGGCGGGGGCCGGCGATGCGGATGTCGTCGCGGCGGCGGGTGATGCCGCGGGCATCGAGTTCTCCGAGAAGGGGCAGCACGTGTTTGCGGGTGCCGTTGATCGCGTCGCGGAACTCGGCGACGGTGAAGCCCGTGGGCGTCGTGACCAGCAGCCCAGCGGCGACGGCTGCGGCTCGGTCGATCGCCTTGGGATGGAACAGTACCCCGTCGCGTTCGACGACCAGCTTGCGGCGGATCAACTCGCGCACGACGGTCGTGTCGACGCCGTCCAACCCCGCGGGAGCCAGCCCGCCGGCTTCGAGGGTGGCCAGCGCCGGATGGTCGGCGAACTCGTCGCGCACCTCGGCCGGGAACGCCCGGCCCGCCTCGACTCGCACGTCGGGCAACGTTGCCAGCGCGGCGCGCTCGCGCGAGTCGAGCCCGGCGACGTCGAGTCCGAGTGGACCGGCCAAGCCCACTCGCTCGCGTACGGTCCGGGCAAGCTCCTCGACCCGCCCCGGCGCGACGACCCACGAACCGACCGTCGTGTCGAGCCGAACCCCGGTCAGCAACTCCAGTCGGTCGACGTCGATCCAGCCGTGCTCAGCGACCACTCGTTCGATCGAGTGATCGGGCTGCGCCCGCGACGCCGGCCGCACCGGGGCAACATCGAGCACCTCGCCCCCACCGACGGTCTCATTCCGTCCGGCCTCACGCAGCACGAACCGGTCCCCTGGCAGCAACGGCACCGTCCGCTGCAGATGCAGCCGTACCGCACCTCGCCCACCGGGCGGAATCGTTTCGGTCCCCAGGATCCGCAACCGCGCCGGGAACTCCCCCGACCCGACGTAGACCGCGTAGGCACCCCGCCGCGAAACGTCGTGGTCGACCTCATCGAGCACGACCAGCGACGCGTCGAATCGCGAGGTGAGATGCCAGCGGTCGGCGTGGGACACTGCATCGCCGCGACCGACGGCCGTGTAATCGAGCCCGGCCAGGTTGAGGGCAACCCGGTTCCCCGGACCGATCTGCTCGACCGACGCGCCGAGCGACTGAATCGCCCGCACCCGCGCCCGAGCGCGTCGGCTCCGACGACAACCCGGTCACCAACCGCCAACGAGCCACCGGTCAACGTGCCGGTGACGACGGTGCCACTGCCCTTGGCGGCAAAGACCCGGTCGACCCACAGCCGGGCCCGCCCCCGATCGGCCGCCACCGGGGTGTCGGCAACGAGGTCGACCAACGCGGCCCGCAGATCGTCGAGTCCGAACCCGGCGGTCGCCGCTACCGGCACGATCGGGGCGTCTTCGAGGAAGGTGCCCACAACGTGTTCGCTAACATCGAGGGTGGCCAACTCCAACAGATCGTCGTCGACGAGATCGACCTTGGTGAGGGCGATGATCCCCCGGCGAATGCCGAGCAGCTCAAGAATGCGAAGGTGCTCCTCGCTCTGCGGCTTCCATCCCTCGGTGGCGGCGACCACGAACACGCAGGCGTCGACCGCCCCCACCCCCGCCAGCATGTTCCGTAAAAACCGCACGTGACCAGGGACATCGATGAACGACACTCCCTCGCCGTTGGGCAGCACGGTGTGGGCGAAGCCGAGGTCGATGGTCAGGCCGCGGCGCTTCTCTTCCTCGAACCGGTCGGGGTCGGTGCCGGTCAAGGCGAGGACCAACGACGACTTGCCGTGATCGACGTGACCGGCAGTGGCGACGACCCTCATCGGACGGCCCTCATAGACGGGCCACCGGGTCGACGCGGCCGAGGCGGGCCAACGCCATCACCAGCAACGAATCGTCGGCGGGATCGACGGTGCGCAGATCGAGCGAGGTTTGCCCGTCGCGTACCCGGGCGATGATCGGCGGGTCGGCCAAGCGCAGGGCCGACAGGTGGTCGCCGTCGATCGCCAACCCCCACGACGGCACCGTGACGCCGGGGAGCGAACCGGCGCCCGGCAATGCCAACATCGCCTCGGAGCGCGGCACAGAAGCTCCGTCGGAGGCCGACACCCCGACGACGATCGCCTCGGCACGCGCCCGCAACGAGGGGACCGAGCGGCCCGCCATCTCCCAGAACGGGATTGTCGACACGTCGCGGTGTAGGAAGGCGAGCATCGTGTCTTGCAGCGCGCCGAGCACCAGGCCCCCTGGGCGCAGGGCGCGGGCGAACGGATGGCGGGCGCAGCGGGCAACCAGGTCGGCGCGTCCGGCGATAATCCCCGACTGAGGGCCGCCGAGCAGTTTGTCGCCGCTGAAGGTGACCAGCGCGGCCCCGGCGTCGAGGGTTTGGCGGGCCGCCGGCTCGCCGACGAGCCACGCCGGGGGACCGCCGACCAGCCACGGGCAGGCCGCGTCGAGCAAGCCTGAGCCGATGTCGGCAACCACCGGGACCCCGAGCGTGGCCAACTCGGCCACCCCGGTCTCCTCGACGAAGCCATCGACGCGGTAGTTCGACGGGTGGATCTTGAGGATCGCTGCGCTGTTCGAACCGATCGCCGCGGCGTAGTCGGCGAGTCGAGTGCGGTTGGTCGTGCCCACGTCACGGAGCACTGCCCCGGATTGTTCCATCACCTCGGGTACCCGAAACGCGCCACCGATCTCGACGCTTTCACCGCGCGACACGAGCACCTCGCGTCCCCGGGCCAACGCGGCAACCACCAGCAGCACCGCGGCGGCGTTGTTGTTGACGACCAGCGCCGCCTCGGCCCCGCAGGCCTGGGCGATCAGCGACCCGACGGCACGTTGGCGTGATCCGCGCCGCCCAGTGTCGAGGTCGAACTCGAGGTTCATCGAGCCGTGCTGCGCGACATCGATCGGCGCTCGACCCAGGTTGGTATGCAGCATGACCCCGGTCGCGTTGACGACTCGGCGCAGCAACGTTCGGGCCAACTCGGCCGCGGCGGCCGGGGCGGCCTCCCACTGGCCCGACGCGATCAGGCTGCGGGCGAGGTCGACCAGCATCGCGTGCGGCAGGCCCGGCGCCGGAAGCGACTGCGCCATCGAACGGGCAAGCGCGTCGACCGACGGTGGCCGCCGCGGCGCATCGGTTGTACTCCCGGTCGACTGGCTACGCATCGACGGCGACGCTACCCAAAGATGACCGAATCCGAGTCCCCGAGTCCGGTACTGAACCGCATTTGAGGATCCCGAAGAGTCCGGGACTGCACTACCCACCTGGTGCCCGGGGAATGGCGGCCGATCGAGCCCCGCCCGGTACGGTTCGCCGGGGGAGGTTCGAAGGCGATGACGCAGACGATCGACGGCGTCGAACCGGTGGCGACCCGCCTGGCGGGCACCGGTTTCGGTCTGCTGTGGATGAACGCCGTGTCGTTCCAGTTGATCGCGTCTGCCGATCGGTTCACGTTCACCTGGCTGGTCGACGACACGCTGCAGGGTCCGTCGTGGGCCACCGGCGTGGTGCTCTTCGCCCTCGGATTGCCGATCTTCTGTTTCGTCCTCGCCGCCGGGGCGATCGCCGACCGGTCTGACCGTCGACGCCAACTGCTCGGCAGCCAACTGGCCGGGGCCGTGATCAGCGCAGCCGCCGCGGCCCTCGTCGCCGCAGGTTGGATGACGGTGCCACTGGCGATCGTTACCGCGTTCTGCTTCGGCACCGCCTACGCTTTTGCTCAACCGGTGCGCAGTGCCCTGGTTCCGGCGTTGGTGCCCAGGAGCCAGTTGATGCAGGCGATCGTGTTGATGACGATCGGTCAGAACATCGGGTTCGTCATCGGCCCGGCCTTGGGCGGCGCGGTGATCGACGCGGCAGGGGTGAGCATGGCGTTCGCCGTACAGGCGGTGTTGTTCCTCGCCGGATTCGCCGCGGTGTTTCCGCTCCACGTGCCCCCGCGCGCCGTCGAGGTTCCCAAGCGGGCGTTGCGAGTCGAGGTGGGCGAGGGACTGCGCTTCGTCTGGCAGCACCCGTGCCTGCGCCCGTTGTTCTTCCTGTTGGCGCTCGGCGGGTTGTTCATGATGGGGTCGTCGTCGATTCTGATCCCGAAAATCGCCCGCCAGGAGTTCGGCAAAACCGCCGGTCAGGCGTCGTTGTTGTTCACGTTCATGGGCATCGGGATGGTCTCGACCTCGCTGGTGCTGGCCAGATTCGTGCAGATCCGCCGCCGCGGCCTGGTGTTCATGATCACGATGATTGTCGGCACCGGTGACCAGATTCTGCAGGCGTTCGCCCCGTCGTACGCAGCGTTCGCGGTGTTGCTGTTCATCTGGGGAATCACCGGCGGGCTGTATGTCAACCTCAACCAATCGCTGATCCAGTCGATCACCCCGGTCGACCGGATGGGCCGGGTAATGGGTCTGTTCCTGCTGGTCAGTGCCGGTCTGGCCCCGCTCGGGTCGCTGCTCGCCGGCACCGCGGCCACTTACCTCGGCCCGCAACCGACCCTCGGTTGGTTCGCCGTCATCGCCTGCGTCTGCTCCGCGATCACCCTGTGGCGGGCGGACGATCTTCGCGCCCTGGCGTAGGCTGAGTTCAGTCATGCCGCTGCTTGCCGTGCTGTTCCTGGTGATCCCGGTCGCCGAGTTGTGGGTCATCATCGCGTCGTCGCGCCAGTTCGGTTTCCTCAATACGTTGGGCGTGTTGATCGTCATCTCGATGCTCGGCGCGTGGTTGATCAAGCGCGAGGGCATGAAGGTCTGGAAGCGGTTCAACACCCAGATCGCCGCCGGGGCCGTACCGTCGAACGAAATCGCCGATGGGGTGTTGGTGCTCGCGGCCGGGGCGTTGCTGATGACCCCGGGGTTCCTCACCGACGTCGTCGGGCTACTCGCCCTGTTCCCCCCGACGGGGCGGTGCTGCGCCGGGTGCTCGTCAAGCGATTCACCGGGCGGGCCACGGTGGTCAAAGCGACGTACGGCGGCCCGACCCGCGGCGGACCCGTGTTCGACACCACGGCACGTGACGCTACGTCTCGCGACCCATCCACCGACCCGCCCGACTCGCTCGACATGGGAAGCGAGTGACCGCCTTCTTCAGGACGGGCGACGACGCGCCGTTCGATCCGGCGCTCGTCCCGATCAGCGAAGCGGCGACCGTGATGCTGGTGCGCGACGCGGCCGATGGGCAGGGCCCGGGCGTCGAGGTGTTCATGATGCGGCGGACCAAGAACGCCGTGTTCGGCGGCGGGTTCTACGTTTTTCCTGGTGGCCGGATTGATCCGGCCGACCGCGACCCGTCGATCGCCGCGATGTGTACCGGCCTCGATGACTCCGCCGCCAGCCACCGACTCAGCCTCGACCACGGCGGCCTCGGCTACTGGGTCGCCGCGATCCGCGAGTGTTTCGAAGAAGCCGGGGTGCTCCTCGCCGCCTCACCTGCGGGTGATCCGCTGCGGTTCGACGAACCCGCGGTGATTGACCGATTCGCCGATTACCGCCACGCCATCCACGACGGAACCCTGCACATGGCCGAGTTGTGTCGCGGCGAGAACCTGGTGCTCACTCTCGCCGACGTGCGCTACGTGAGCCACTGGATCACCCCGCCCGGGGAACGCCGCCGCTTCGACACCCGCTTCCTGGTTGCTCGCGCGCCCGAGGCGCAGGAACCGCTGCACGACGACGGCGAGACCATCGCCAGTCTGTGGATTCGCCCGGCCGACGCCCTGGCGCAGATGGAACGGCGCGAGTGGATGCTGATGCCACCCACCGAGCACAGCCTGAAGTTCCTCGCCTCGTTCAACAGCGCCGACGCCGTGATGCACGCCGCTGCCACTTTGCCCCCACCGCCGGTCATCCGCCCGAGACTGCGCACCGACAACGACGGCCGAGTCCACCTCGTCTTCGCCGACGATCCCGGCTACGACGCCTTACCCGCCTGAACACGTGGCGGTCGGCAGCATCGGCGCGGTGAGCGAGATGTTGACGTGCTGCTTCAATGAGCTGCATTCCAGCCGTCCCGCCTCGCCCGAGGTCTACATCGACTGGCAGAAAGACCTGGGCCTCGACGATGTCAAGGATCTGTTGATCAACCAACTCGCTCGCGCCCGCGTCTCGGGCGTGCCGACCCAGTTGTGGTGACCGGTCAGAAAGGTTTGGGCAAGACCACCGAACTCCACCGCGTACGGCGAGCGGCTGGTGAAGCAGAACGTCTTTGTTGCCTTCGAAGACAGCCGGTTCGTCGAGTCGTTCGGCGGCGACATCACCGCAGGCGACATCCTCAACATCCTCGCCGGGCTGGCCTGCGACGTGGTCTACACCTTCCCGATCGAACTCGCCTACCAGGGCTTGAAGCTCGGTAGCCAGGCCGGTGGCGAGGCGCAGGAGTTGGGCATCATCCCATTGCGCGCCAGCGACGGTACTCCCGATGCCAGGCGCCGGGCCGCGTTGGTGGCGATGCTCGATCGGCGCGCCGCCCACTGCGGTGCCTCACCGACCAGCCTGATCACCGATGACGACCTGCACACGCTGTGTACCGTCAGCGGCGGCCATATCCGGACATTGTTCGAACTGATCCAGGCGGCGATCAACCGCATCGGTCCTGACGCGACCCAGGTCACCGGCGCGGCGGTTCGCCACGCCATCATCCGGCGGGCCGACACGATGCAAGAGGGCCTGTTGCAGGTGCATCGCGAGGTGCTCGACCAGGTGCGCGCCACCCACCGCCCACCCGACGATGGGGTGCGAACCCAGTTCACCGAGTTGTTGTTCAGCCAGCACGTGCTCGCCTTCTACGACGAACTCGGCACCTACGACGACGCGGAACAGCTGCTGCGTACCGCACTGCCGATCTACCAAACCATCGGCGACCGCCACGGGCTCGCCAACACGACGTTGTCACTCGGTCGGACCGCCCGCGGGCGCGGCGAGTTTGCGGTTGCGCACGAACTGCTGATCGACGCGTCGGTTCGGTACCGGGAACTGGGTATTGGACGGTGGGCCGAGATTGCCGCCAACGAGGCCCAGGCGGTGCGCCCGACGCCCGATGGTCCGCCCACCGACTGACAACTGACCTGGTCAGCGGCCAGATCAGCGGGTGGTAGGCTTCGGACCGAGCGCAATCTCGATGGTCTCCAACAGCCGGGCCGAGCAGCCGGCCAGCGCCATTGGTGGCACAGTCTCGCTGACCAGGCGCTGGGCGATTGCCCGGAACGCGTCGGCCGCCGCGCCCACGCCCGCGAGCGCGACGGGCTCACCCGAGTCGCCGCCGGCGGCCACCGAGGGTTCGATCGGCACCTGGCCGAGCAGCGGGGCGCCGACCTCGTCGGCCAGCGTCTGGCCGCCGCCCGAGCCGAACAACGCGTACGACGTGCCGTGGTCGCAGGTGAAGGCGGTCATGTTCTCGATGACGCCGGCGACCCGCAGAAACGACCGCCGGGCCATGTCGGCGGCACGGATCGCCACCTTCTGGGCCGACACCGCCGGGGTGGTGACGATGATCAAGTCGGTGCGCGGCAGCATCCGCGCCAGGCCCATCTGCACGTCACCGGTGCCGGGTGGCATGTCGATCAACAGGTAGTCGAGCGTGCCCCAGTGGACGTCGTTGAGGAACTGCTCGACCGCCTTGGTCAGCATCAATCCCCGCCACATCAACGCCGTGCCCTCGTCGTCGACGAGCATGCCGGTCGACACGACCTTCAACAATCCCGACCCGACTCGACGTTCGTTGGGGATGATCTTGGGCTTCTCGGACCCATCGACGTGGCGGGCTTCCAGCCGGTCGCCCATGCCGAGCATCCGCGGGATCGAGAAGCCCCAGATGTCGGCATCGAGCACGCCGACGGTGTTGCCCATCGAGGCGATCGCCGCGGCGAGGTTGACGGTGACCGACGATTTGCCGACGCCGCCCTTGCCCGAGGCGATCGCCAACACCCGGGCGTTCAACGGAACGGCGGTGTCGGTGGCCGACTGCGCCGCATTCCAGCGGGCCTTGGTCATCACCTCGGTGCGTTCCTCGGCGGTCATCTCGCCCCAGTCGATGGTCACCTTCGACACGCCGGGGTGCGACGAGATGCGGGTTTCGACGTCATTGCGAATCTGCACCCGCAGTGGGCAGCCCTTGATCGTCAACTTGACGGTGATCTTGACGACGCCATCATCAGAGATCGAGGCGACATGCGCCATGCCGAGATCGACGACGTTGCCGCCAAGTTCCGGGTCGATCACACCGCGCAACAGCCCGAGCACCTCATCGACGGTGGGAGGAGTAACGGTGGAGCGGGCCACGGCGCGCATTGTACCGGCCGAGACCGTGTAAATTGGGGCGGTGGTCAATGGTGTCCCCCCGCTCGAGGTGCTCAAGGCACTCGGCGACAACACGCGCTACGCCATCTACCTGGAGCTATTGCGGTCGCCACGCCCGTTGGCCACCGCCGAGCTGGCCGACGCACTGACGCTGCACCCCAACACCGTTCGCCCCCACTTGGAACGGATGCGCGACGTCGGCCTGCTCGACATCACCGTTGACGGTCGCGGCGAAGTCGGCCGCCCCCAACACCGCTACTCGGTCGCCGCCGATGCTCCGTCGTTCGGTTTCGAACCACCCGCCACCACGATGTTGGCGACGATGCTGGCCCGGCTCGCCTCGGTCGCCGGCATCGACCCCGCCGACGCCACCGCGGTCGGCTTCCGTCAGGGCGCCGCGGCAGCCGATGGGTATGCCGACGCTCCCAGCTGCCTGGAAGCCCTCGTCGGTGAACTCGACCACCTCGGTTTCGACCCCGTCGTCGACACTGCCGCCGACGGTGAAACCGCGGTCGTCGCCTTCACCCATTGCCCCTTCCGCCCGCTCGCCGAGGCCTATCCCGAACTGGTCTGCTCGCTGCATCGCGGGCTGGTCGAGGGATTCGTCGACACGATGGGCGACGCCGAAGTCCGCGAGTTCTGCACGCTCGCCTCGCGCACCCCGTGCCAAGTCGCCGTTGCCAGCCGGTAGCGTGCAAAATACGTTCCTGTACAGGAGGAAACCACGATGATCACCCTCACCGATACCGCTGCCGTCAAGGTCCGCGAGTTGCTTGAAGCCGAGGGCCAGCCGGAACTGGCGCTGCGGGTCGCGGTGCGCCCCGGCGGCTGCTCGGGCTTCTCGTACGAAATGTTCTTCGATGGCGACGTCGAGGCCGAAGACGAGCTGATGACGTTTGGCGACGTCAAGGTGGTGGTCGATTCGGCGAGCGCCCAGATGCTCATCGGGGCCACCCTCGACTACAAAGACGGCCTGCAGCAGGCCGGCTTCGCGATCACCAACCCCAACGCCACCAAGACCTGCGGCTGCGGCTCAAGCTTCTCCTGAGCTGTTCTGAATTCTCGGGACTGGTCTCCGCTCGCCTGACGGCTCGCTTTGACCGCTCCCTCGCGTTCGCTACGCCTAGCGGCGCTTCACGCCATCCTGAATTCTCGGGACTGGTCTCCGCTCCCTCGCGTTCGCTACGCCTAGCGGCGCTTGACGCTCACGCGTGCTCAGGGTTCGCCTTCTCGCGCGTTTCTTGCCTCAGTTCGTGACCAGTTTGAGCGCGAGGTCTAGTTCGTCGGCGTCCCAGACGGCGTCGAGGCGTTCGACGATGATGCCTGAGGCGTTGGCGATGAACAGCGCGGGCTCGTAGTCCATTTGGTAGGCGAGCACCGCGGGCGACACGGTCTTGATCGAGTTGTCGGTGTAGATATCGGCGTGGACCATGGCGATTTTGTCGCCGAATTTGTCGCGTGCCGTGAGCAGGAAGTCGAGCACCGGGCCACAAACACCGGTTTGGCAGTACGCCGGGGTGCCGATCAGATATGCGACCGGTTTGCCCGTCGCCAGGGCTTCCGTCAACGTGAGCTCATGCAGCGGGCAGACCGGATCGCGGGTGCAAATCGGATTCACCCCGCGACCATCACCCACCGTCGGGGTGTCGAACGGCGGAAGCGGCTGCCCAGTCAGTGGAACCGCCACTTGAGCCGGATCATTGATCTGTACGCCCAAGCCATCGGCCGGACCGTCGTCGACCTGCAGCGTGTAGAAGCCCGGCTCGGCAACCTGGGCTTCGAACGCCCAGAAAGGCACCGCCAAACCCGCACCCCGACGAACGGCGGTCATCGACTCGGCGACGACTTTTCCCTGGCCATCAACGAGTTTTCCGGTCAACGTAGACGGCCCTTCAAGCACCGCTTCGCCGCCGGCCTGCAACGAGATCGGCAGGCGGACCTTGCCGGGCACCAACACCGTCGAAGGGAAGCGACGACCGATCGAGTAGCCGCCGGGTGGAGCCTGAACATCGCTCGATGACCCTCCGCTCGAACCGCATCCGGCCAGGGCCAGTCCAGTGAGCGCTAGAAACTTTCGACGGCCGAGATGCATCCCATCACGCTATCGGCATGGGGAATTTGGCAAGAATCTGCCCACCCATTGTTGCCGGTGCCCACCAGGGGTGATAAGTAGTCCATTCGACCTAGAAGTTTCCGCGACTTCTGCACGGGTGAGGAGTCCATACCGGTATGAACCAACCAACGGGCGGCAGTCGCGTTCAACGCGACGTCGTCACCACCACGACACGACGTGGGTCCCGCGACCACAATCGAGCACTGGCAGGAAAACTACTCCCTGTGCTCGGGCTTGGTGCCGCGGCCCTGGCGATCGTTGCGCCGCTTGCCACGGCACCCGGCATCGAGCGGGAGTTGACCAAGAAGGTCCAAGCTGCTGCGACAGCCGAGGGCTTCAACGTCACGGCCGACTTCAGCGGGCAGGACGGCACCATCGTGTGTACCGGGCCTGTCGACGAGCCGGTCCTCAAGAAACTGGCCGAAGACATCAAGGGCGTCCGCAAGATTGACATTGACGACGCCAGCTGCAGTGCGGCCCCGGCTGCCGAGCCCGCCCCGGCCACCACGGCCGCGGCTGCTCCGGAGCCGGCCACCACGGCCGCTCCCGTCGTCACCGAGGCCGTGGCCGCGGCGTCGCAGCTGAAGGCCTCGGCCGTCTTGGCTCCTGAAGCCGCCGGAGTCGTCCTCAGCGGAGTCGTCGATAGCGACGACCAGCGCGCCTCGCTCGTCAAGGCCGCCACCGATGCCTTCGGAGCGGGCAATGTCGCCGATGAGCTGACCGTGGCCGGCATCGACGGTGCGGGCAGCGACCCGCACGTCGAAGGGCTCGCCACGCTGATCGGTGGCATGAAGGACAACGTCGTCGAGGGCGAGGCTGGGTTCAACGGCACGGCCCTCTACATCAAGGGCATCTACCCCGACGCCGGCGCGCAGGACGCGCTCACGGCGGCCATTGGTGCCGCGGGCGTCGAGACGACCAACGTTGACCTGGCCCTCGCGGCCACCCCGGCCCCGGCCGTCTCGTTCGATGCCGAATCGGCCCTCGACGCTGCCGGCAAGATCACCTTGTCGGGCGTCGTGCCCAACGACGCAGCCCGTAAGAAGCTGGTCGATGCGGCCGGTATTCGAGTCAGAGCCGAGAACGTCATCGACGAACTCACCCTGGCCGACCCTGCCGCGGCCGATGACTCGGGCGTCGACGGACTCGCCAAGATGATCACGGCGATGCCGCCGAACCTCTACACGGGTGTTGCCGGCTGGGATGGAACCAAGTTCTATGCCAGCGGTCAGTACCTCAGCGAGGAAACGAAGGCTGCCTTCGAGACGGTTGCCGCCGAGGTTGGCGTGGCCACCACCGACTTGGCGATCGAGCCACGCGCCGCCGCCACCGCCGATCAGGCCACCGAGTTGGAGAAGGAACTGAACGACCTGGTCGCGCTGTCACCGATCCCGTTCGATCCAGGCAAGTCGACGTTGCTGCCCGAAGCCGGCGCCATCTTGGACAAGGTCGCCGCGCTGGCCAAGAAGTACGCCGGGGTTGGCATTGCCGTCAACGGCCACACCGACGCCGATGGCTCCGAAGGTGGCAACCAGACCCTCAGCGACGCCCGAGCCAATCAGGTTCGCGACTCGCTGATCGAGCGCGGCGTTCCCGCCGAGCAACTCACCGCCCAAGGGTTCGGCGAAAGCCAGCCCATCGCACCCAACGACACACCCGAAAACAAGGCGAAGAATCGCCGCGTCGTCTTCACTGTTGTGAAGCAGTAAGGAAGGATTTCCATGCCGTTTACATTTGGAAAAGGATTCATCTGGATCCTGCTGGGCGTGCTCCTCGGAGCCGCCCTCGGTTACCTGTGGCACTCGTGGCGTTGTAAGAACAGCGCCTCGACCAGCACGTCGGTCACCGAGACCGAAGAGGTCACCCGGTTGCGTAACCGTGTTGCCAACCTCGAGCCCGTCGTGGCCGAGCGGGACCGCCTGAAGATCAAGCTCGGCGAAGTCGAGAGTGACCTCAAGACGTGCCTGGCGGCGAAGAGCACGGCCGCCCCGGTTGCCGCGTTCGCCGGTGTCGCCCAGGCCGATCACGACGGCGTCGTTGCCGAGCGCGCCCGTCTGCACGGCCTGGTCGGGGCTCACGAGGCAACGATCGGTGATCTACGCACTCAACTCGCCGCAGCCGCCGCCGCTCCGGCCCCATCAGCCGCCCCGATGGGCTTCGCCGCCTTTGCCGGTGGTCTGGGTGCCGCCGATCTCGACCGTGGTCGGGCCGCCTTCGGCAAGGCGATCAAGATGGACGACCTGAAAATCGTCGAGGGCATCGGCCCGGTGCTCGAAGGCGTCTTCAACGCGGCCGGCATCGAGACGTGGGTACATCTGGCCGAGACCCCCGCCGATCGGTTGCGCGAGATCCTCGTCGCTGCCGATGATCGCCACCGCATCCACAACCCCGAGACCTGGCCGCGCCAGTCGCGGCTCGCCGCCCTCGGCGAGTTCGAGGCCCTCAAGGCCTGGCAGGACTCGCTCAGCGCCGGCAAGGAATAAGGCGCGGCCCACGGGCCTCCCTATTCTCGGGTCCATGCTGCCGCATGGTGGGCCCGAAATCGAGTTCAACCTCAATCGAACACCCGTCGTCATTCCCGACGACGGGTGTTCGTTGTTGGAGGCGCTCCGCGACCGGTTGGATGTCCGCTCGACGAAGGATGGCTGCAGCCCTCAGGGCCAGTGCGGTTGTTGCACCGTCTGGGTCGACGGGTCTCCCCGGGTGGCCTGTGTCACCCCTGCGGCTCGGGTTCGCGGCCGCGAGGTGACCACCGTCGAGGGGCTGGACCCAGCGGTAGCCGAGGCATGGTCGCAGGCCATGTGGGCAACCGGTGGGAGCCAATGCGGTTTCTGCACCCCGGGGATCGTCATGCGCCTCGCGGCGGCCGCCGAGCGTTTACCGCTGACCACCGAGGCCGTCGATCAGGCACTGCTCGCTCACCTCTGTCGGTGCACCGGCTGGCAGACCATCCACGAAGCCGCCCAATGCGTGAGCGTGGGCGGGGCAGCGGCCCACCCAGCCACACGCGTTCAGGATTGGGCGGAACGGCGGGCGGAGTTGGAGGGGGGAACGCCGCAGCGGGTCCACCCCGATGTGGCGTTGGGTGCAGGCGGTTTCGCCGACGACACCGCACCGGCTGATGCGCTCATCGCCCTGCAGCGCGACGACGGCGAGTGGGTCGTCGGCGAGACCCTCACCGAGGCGCGCCGGATGGCCGGCAAGGTGCAGGGTCGGCGGACGACCGCCCCGGTGACCTGGCCGATCGCCGTGCCCCCCGGCGACTGGGTTCGCACGCTGCAGACCACGTGGGTCGAGCCGGCCTATCTCGAACCCGACGCCTCGTGGTGTCTACCCGGCGGCGAACCGATGACCTCGCTCGGCAACGGTGGAGCATTCGGCGGCAAGACGAGTTCCGCGGTAGGTGCCGTCGCTCGCGAGTTGGCCGATCGCCACGGGCGCGCCGTGCGGGTGTTGTACTCCCGGGAGGATTCGGTGCGGCGTGGCCCCAAGCGGCCACCACTGGCGGCCGGGCTGCGCGCCGACGGGTCGGGCATCGTGCGGGTGGCTCGCACCCCCGGGATCGTGCAGGCGATCACCCGGGTCGCGCCCGGATTGACGGTCGGAGAGGTCGACCTCGCCGGCCCGCCGACATCGCTCGACCTGCGCGGGGCAGGATGGGTGGAAGCCGCGGTGCTCCTCAGCTCGCTCACCCGTTCACCGGCCGACTTCCTCACCCGTTCGCCGGCCGGTTCCCTCGCCGGTTCGCTCGACCCGACGGGCACGATGCTGGCCGTCGACACGATTCAGGCGCCGAACGGTGCTCTCGCCAGAGCGATGATCGACGCCGACGGGACCGTTCATATCAACGTTCGTTGCGGCGACCCGCTCGACGAGATCGTGTTGCGTTCATACGCGATCGGCGCCGCTCACATGGCCCTCGGTTGGGTGCGCAGTGAAGGTCTCGCCGTCGATGACGACGGGGTCGTCCACGACCTGACGATCCGCTCGTTCGGCGCGTTGCGGGCCATCGACACCCCGCGCATTGAGGTCACCATCGAGGCCGACAACGGTCCGGCGGTCAACGGCTCCGACGCCGTGTTTGCCGCCGTCGCCGCGGCCGCATGGCGCCACGCCGGCTTTCCCCCGGCATGGCCGCTCACGGCATAGCGCGCCCGATTCAGCTCTCGGGGAGCGCGGCACCTGGACGGAACTCCGACTGCGACTGGCGCCCTTGGGCCGCGGCCGCCATCTGTTGCATCGTGATCGCCATCGCCTTCGATGCGCCATCGTGGGCCATCACCTTTTGCATGATCGCCGCCGTCGCCCCGGCCATCAATTCACCCTGGTGATCATGGACGAACTGCATCGACCGTCGGAGGCCCCGCGTGAGGCCGTTGACCTCGGGGACGACGTAGCGGGCGACGAGATCCCAGCTTCGACGAGTAGCGTCGATGTTCGCCCAGTCGTGGGCGAACCCCATCACGACCCCGAACCCGCCGGTGATCTCCTGCATCGCCCGGATCGCCGCGACCAGGTCGTCGGGGGTGCCGATGACCACGGCGGCGGCACCGTTCGACCCGGTCGTCGTCACCTGATCGAGCAGCTTCCAGGCATCGTCGACGTGGGTCGCCCCGGGGCGGGCAAGGGTCCACACGTTGTACTCGTTGTGCCACCGCTGCAGGCCGTTCACGGCCTCGGCACGCGCCTGCTCGCGAGTCTCGGCGATGTGCCACGACATCATCACCCGCCAGTTCTGACGATCGACGGTCTGCCCGTGGATGGCCGCGGCCTCCTCGGCGAAACCCCATTGGGTCGGCAAGGCGGTGAGCCCCTCGGTCGATGCCGAGGCGATCGACAGGACCCCGGTGCCATGTTTACCCGCCAGCTGCATCCCACTCGGGCTGATCGACGAGGCGGTCGCCGCGGGCATGTCGTCTTGCACCGGGAGGATTTGCAGTTCGGCGTCGCGCAGCGTGAACCACTCACATTCGTGGTCGACACGCTCGCCGCGCAGCATCCGCAGAATGACGCCCATCGCCTCGTCCTGGCGGTCGCGCTGCACGAGAGGGCTGATGCCCAAGGTGCGGGCGTCGGACGGCAGGGCGCCCGGTCCGCTCCCGAAAATCGCCCGACCCCGCGACATATGGTCGAGTTGCACCATCCGCTGGGCGACGTTGAACGGGTGGTGATACGGCAGCGAAATCACCCCGGTACCAAGCTTGATCGTATGGCTGACCTGGGCCGCCGCGGCGAGGAACATCTCGGGCGAGGCGATCGTCTCCCATCCACTGGAGTGGTGTTCGCCGCACCAGAACTCGTCGTAGCCGAGTCGGTCAAGGTGGGTCACGAACTCCAGATCGCGATGGATCTGCAGCGTCGGATGCTCGCCGACCGGGTGATGCGGAGCCAGGAACGCGCCGAACTTGATCCGAGGGGTGATCGCCATGGAGGCCAAAGTTAAGCGACCCCATCACCGGGACTCCGACCGGGCCGCCGAGGCCGCGGCTACGGTCGGTTCGATGAACGGCCTGACCGATCGCGAGCGGTACCGCTTCGACCTCGACGGCTTTGTGATCCGTCGCGGCGTACTCTCGGCGAGCGAGTTGTCGGCGTTGAACTCCGCCGTTGACGGATTGAAAGTACCGACCCCCGGCGAGTCGATCGCCAGCCAACGGTTCAATGGGCACCTCGCTCGCGCCGAGGTGTTCCGCGATCTGCTCGATCACGATCAGGCGTTGGGCATCGTCGCCGAACTGTGCGGGCCGATGGTCCGGCTCGACCACGCCTACGGTCTGGTGATGTCGCCTGGTACCCGGGGCCTGGGGTTGCATGGCGGGGGAACGCCGCACGACCCGTCACAGTTCTACGAGGTGCGCAACGGACAGTTGTACAACGGCCTCGTCGCCGTGCAGTGGGCCCTCGTGGACCAGTTCGCCGAGCACGGTGGGCTGTGCTGCGTGCCCGGCAGCCACCGCGCCGCGTTCGCCTTTCCCGCTGACTCAGCCGACATGGCCCGCCACATCGAACTTGGCGCGGGCGACCTGATGGTGTTCACCGAGGCACTGACCCACGGCACGACCACCTGGCACGGCCCTCACCAACGACGGTCGCTGTTCTACAAATACGCCCCGGGCCATATGGCCTGGGGCAGCGACTACCAGCGGTTCGCCGACCTGAGCCGCCGCCTCACCGAACGCCAACGCCGCTTGATTCAAACCCCGTCGATCTACCCCCACGAACGAGTGATCTGAGTCACTCGCGATGGCAACGCGCGGTTGCATGTCGGACTGGCGCCCGTTGCAACCCGTTCATCCGCCCAACCCGCTCCCATCTATTCAGGCCTACCGTGAACCGAACGCGCAAACGCATCCAAGAGTCAAGAGCTGGGAGCGGTTGCCCTCCACCGACGTAAACCCGTGCTAACGGCTGGGACAATCGCCGGTGCGCCGGGTATCCTGGCGTTTCCCTTCGGGGACGTAGCTCAGTTGGCTAGAGCACCTCCTTTGCAAGGAGGGGGTCGTGGGTTCGATTCCCATCGTCTCCACTGCGTAAGCCCTGGTAGATCACCTACCGGGGCTCTTCGCGTGACGACCATGCGCACGAAATCGTTTCGTCTTGTGCACGCCGTCCCCTCCAGCCGCGCTGGCGTTGTGCCGATGCGAGCGATGCCCGCGGTGAGGCACGGCCCGCCAGTCCTACCGACACCCCAGTCGATCTCGCTGGCTCCTCACAAGTGACGCAGACCGATACCCCTACCTGGGGCTTGGTGAGACGCCTGCTGTTGCGGATTATCCCCGACCGCGGCCACGAATCTGCTGATCGTCAACGCCGCACGTCGGGCCAGCAGCCGGCTGGCCAGTGCCCGTCGACCTTCCGGCAGCCGGGTGACTGCAGCGGCGACCGTCGCGGCGGTCACGCCCGCCCGTTGGCTGGCGACGAGCCGCTTGGGCACGGAGATACACCAGGGGAATGGCGAGCGCCCCGAGGATCGCCGAGATCGGTCTTGCGACGAAAACCGATCGTCGGTCAGACCGATGGCGACGGACTGCAACGCGTTGTACAGCATCGGGTGCCCAAATAGCCGACGCCGAACGGATTGCGGATACGCCCGTCGAGCAATTTGACGGACACGAGGGCGAAGCCCCCTTCATCACCATTGAGCAACAATCCAGCGCAGGAAACCCACGGGTGCCGGAGCCACGTGCCCAGGAACGGTCCGCGGTTCTTTGGTATCGATGGCCGCATCTGCGCCTCCGCCAACCGGCTTTCAAGTTGCATCGTAGAACGCACGCCGCACCGAGCACATCAAGCAGCCTGAACTCGGCCTTCCTCGGTCCTGCAGCTCGATGACGGGTGATCTCCACGCCATCGATCGTCGATCAGTGATCGGACTGGATTTCAGGTGAGTTGTCGGATGTCGTTGACCAGCGCCCACAGCCCGGTCGATGCGACAAGGAGCCACACGCCCCGGACCGCGGTGACGTAGAAGGGCGACGTGTTTCGTTGACGGAACGTCGGACTGGTGCCGACGACGACCGCAAGACCGGTGAGTAGGGCGACAGTCGCCGTCACGGGCAAAGCAGGTGGGAAACACGCGTTGGCGATCAGCGGGAGCAGCCAGCGTCGGCGACCGATCGCAGTCCACGACCCGGGAGTGGCGACCGCGTCGACGGCGACGCCTATGAAGGTCCGAACACGGCGGGCAGCGCGATGAACAGGCCGATCGCCAGCCACTTCGGGGTGAGTTGGGTGAAGTCGATCCCGTTGGAGTGGACGAGCATCGAACCGACAACGGCACCCGACGCGAGGCCGACGGTGAGTCGGCGGAACCAGGGCGAGCCGATCAGTCGGGGAGCGACAAGCAGATAGGCCGCGGCACCGATCATGCCGACACTCGCACCGAGGGCGATCAGCTTGTAGGTACCGGCGAGGGTGAACTTGCCGATGACAAAGTCGTCGTCGCTGCGGATCCCGATCACCCGGCGCTCTGATGTGAGGCGTAACAGAAGCATCGCCAGGCGGCTGCCGAGACCGGCGACCAACGCGCCGTACGGAATCCCGGCGACGACAATGACGCGGATGGTTTCGAGAATCCGGTCGCCAACCGGCGAGCCGGCTTCCGGTTCGACCGAGGGTGTCACGAGGTCGGCTCCGGCCGTGCGGTTCTGCTGTGCGATTCGGCGACTGCGACTCACTACTGATTCGGCGTGTGCCGTGTCGACCGATGGGCGATGCCGATCGTCGTCCCGACGGTGATCAGCGCCACGCTGCTGACCAGCGAGAGCATCATCAGCGCCCAGCCAAACCCGGGAAGGTCCCGATTGTTGTACGGGGGAACGTTGATCGCCACGATCACCGCCACGAGCAGCACGACACCGATGGTCAGGAAGGTGCGCCACCGACTCGCCGGGGCCTGGCGGTGCGGTGCGGTGGAGCGGGTGGCTTTCCAGGCGAGGGTCGCGACGACGAGGGCAGCGACGGCGAACGCCAGGAACACCCCGACCACCGGACCAGTGCCGGCGACGACGGCGAGCACCAACGCAGCAACGGTGACGCTCGTGGCGATCACAGCAACGGTGTGGGATGACGGACGGTTCATTCGGACCTCCAGGTGTTGGGTAGGGACAGTGACAACAAGATCACGAAGCGTCGACAGCCAGGCGCGCGTCACGCCGTCATCACGGAGCTGCGCCGTGAACGCAGCCACGAGATCTTCGCCGTATTCGGCGCGGAACGACTTCGGGTACAGCGCCGACAGGCGGCGATAGGCGGCGGCACTCCGGTAAGCGTTCATGCCGGTGCACCGCTGACGCCGGGGACCGCGCTGAACCGATGAACGAGGGTGCGCAAGCGGTCGAGTTCGACGCGGGCGACTCGGTCGCCGTCGCTGGTGAGGCGGTAGTAGCGGCGGCGTTCGTTACCCGATCGTTCAGAGTCGTCGGTGGTCTCGATGATCAGGCCGTCGGCGAGTAACCGGTTGAGCGTGCCGTACAAGGTGCCCGGACCCATCCGCACCGCGCCTTGGCTTTGCTCATCGACGAGACGCATCAACGCATACCCATGGTTCTCGCCATCGAGCAGGGCGAGCAGGAGATACATCGATGCGGCGGGCATCGGTTTGTCAGTACCATGACGAGGCATACTCGAAGTTTGATATATCGAGGATCGATAGTCAAGCCGTTTTTCGTTGCGGTCGCACGTGACGCAAGCGTGGTCCCGGCACAGTCGACATACCGACCAGTGTTGTGGTCCTTGCGAGCGACGCAGCTGTAGCCCGTAGGCGCGACCAGCTAGTCGATGCAGTTCGACGGATCGATGACCACGGTTGCGACCGAGCTACCGCCAGCACCACTGCCGGCCTTGCCTTGAGCTGACGTCGCAGTACCTATCGAGAACCGTTAGCTCGCCGGTGGCCGTCTGGCGATGACTTCGCGGTGGATTTCGGTGGCCAGCGCATGCACCGCCCGAGTCAGCTCGGTGTTGGTCTTCAGTTCCTGCTCCTGCTCGACGAAGTCATGATTGGCCTTGGCCTGCTGAAACGCAGCCTGGCGGTTCTGGCCGATCATGACGAACGCCGACAGGAAGATCGCCTCTAACGACACGACCAATGTCAATTTCGGCCACGGGTCGGACTCAACGAGCACCATCCACAGGACGAACCCAATGACGTGGACATAGACGAAGGGCATCGACCCAGCGAACGTGGTGATCGCGTCAGCGACACGCAGTTGCCGGCTCGCACCGCGCTTGCTCGTGTGTGCGACGACGACGGGATGAGACAACGGTCGAGCGCTACCTGCTTCGGTCATGGCGATCGCCAGGCGCGTTGAGTCGTCGTCATTGTCAACTGATCTCGGTGACTTGCGACTCCGGGACGGTCGCCGTCTCGGGCACCCGGATGTCGACCTCGATCGTCTCGCCCTTCACGGTCACCTGCGCTCGTTCGGACGGACTCGACCGGCCAACCAGGAGCGTCGGGAATGACCCGCTGAAAGTCGAGAAAGTAGGCGGCCGAAGCCCCGGTTCCAAGCACCAGCCAGCGTCGAAGGCTTCTCATACCTCGGCCATATGCCCAGGAGCGGCGCCGGCTAAACCCGCATGAAACCCGCATCGTGTACGAGAGAACGATCGAATCAGTTCGCAGCGCCGTACACGGCGCTCCCGACGACGACCAGAACGACGAACGCGGTACAGCCGATGGCGCAGAGTCGAGCCACGCGATTCGATTCCCCGCGGCGGCGGGAACGCTGCCACCCAAACCCGGAAAAGGCGATGGCAACACAGGCGCTGGCCACGCTGACCGGAGGCACCAGCACGCCGAGAATCGCCATGATTGTTGCTACGAACCCGGCGCGCGTCGGGAAGTCGAGCTGCGCCCAGTTCATTTTGTGAGCGTACTCATCCAACGGGCCATCGCCGACCGAGTGCCCGTGGCGCAGCGCGTTCGAGACCGTTCTGAGCGGCTCGGGCAGCAGGGCCGGCATCGTCGTCCCTCCAGAAGCGATCGATGAACTCGGCGCCGGCAGCCGTCCACCGGTTGTCGTGAACGTGAACCGCTTCGAGTACCGAGACACGCCAGCGACAGAACCATCGAACTGTCAGCGCGTCGGCCATGCGGATCAGTCGTAGTGGTTGATCATCCGGACGCTGAGGGCGAGCATGACCGCGCCGGCGAGAGCGACAACGAGGAATCCGGTGCCGAGCACCGACCAGTCGAAGCCGTCGAGAATCAGTGAGCGGGCGGCTTCCATGATGTAAGTGACCGGGTTGATCGTCGCAGCGATCTCCATCGGGCGGGTGAGCAGGCTGCGGGGCACGAAGTTTGGGGTGAGGAACAACAGCGGGAAGAACACCATGCTCGCACCTTGGGTCGCCGCCGCGCTGCGGGTCTTCAGGGCGATGAGCTGCATGAATCCGCTGAACACCACGGCCCACAGGGCGACGAGCACCAGCAGCACCAGAAATCCGATGAAGCCGCTCTCGATGCGGATGCCGAAGGGCAAGGCGATCAGCACCATCACCGCGGTGATCACGATCGTCTTGATCAACTCGGCATAGAGCCGACCGCCGATGATCGCCATTCGCGAGATCGGGGTGGCGCGCAGCTTGTCGAAGTAGCCGCCCTCGATCTCTTCCACGAGGTACAGCGCGGCGCTGCCGAACGATGCCGACAGCAGCAGCGAACTGGGTAGCTGGAACGCGGCGTAGTTCTGCCCGGCCAGAAAGCCGGTGTTGGCCGTGGGGAAGATGCGGGCGGTCTGGCCGACGTTGACGACCAAGAAGAACAGTGGGATAAAGATCGTCGGCACCAATGAATCGGGGGTGCGCAGGGCCTCGCGAATCGCTCGGCCTCCAAGGATGAGTGACTGCTTCACGGCTCAGACCTCGTGCACGTCGCCGGCTACCCGGTCACGATTGCGACCGGTGGCATCCATGAACACGTCGTCGAGCGTCGGCTCGGTGGCCAACCCGGTGCGGGCTTGCAGGTCGGCCTTCAACTCGGCCGGGGAACCGTCACGCACGATAAGCCCGCCGTCGATGATCGCCATCCGGTTACACAGCTGATCGGCCTCTTCGAGGTATTGGGTCGTGAGAAATACCGTCGTGCCTCGCTCGTTGATCCGACGGACCTCGTCCCACACCGTCAGGCGGCTGGCGGGATCAAGCCCGGTGGTCGGCTCGTCGAGAAACAGCACCTCGGGCTGGTTGACCAGCGCCGACGCCAGGTCGAGACGACGTTTCATGCCGCCCGAATACCCCTTGATCCGCCGGTCGGCGGCGTCGGTGAGTTCTACCAACTCGATCAGTTCCGCGGCGCGGGCGGCGGCCGCCGAACGCGAAAGCCCGAAGAGCCGAGCTTGCAGCACCAGCAGTTCACGACCGGTCTGGCGCGGATCGAGCCCGGCCTCTTGCAGCGCCACGCCGATCTTGCGACGGGCCCCGTGCGGGTCGGTGGTGACGTCGATGCCGGCCACTCGAGCCGTGCCCGAAGTCAGGGTCATCAACGTGGTCAGCATGCGCACGGTTGTGGACTTCCCGGCCCCGTTCGGGCCGAGAAACCCGAACACCTGACCCGGAGGCACCGTCAGGCTGACGCCCCGAACCGCCTCGACGTCGCCGTCCTTGCCCGTGTAGTGCTTGCGTACGTCAATTGCTTCAATCGCCAAACTCATCGGCATCTCCTCGTTGTGATCGGTGTCTCTGCTCGACCGGCGAGCGGTCAGCAGGAATCAGGACGTCGATCATCACACGTATACCGGTCACCTACTGTCCGGCTTTACCCCTCGATGCTGGCCATATCGCCGTACGACGTTCATCTTTGGCTACCCGTCGTCACGAAAGACCACGAAGGGAGTCTTGACGTTGTGCACATTTCGCTTCATTGCCGACCGACCATGGCTTCGCTCCGTCGGCCGCGACATCGGCTCGTCGGAGCGCTGACCACCGTCCTGCTCGCCGGATCGGTGGCCACCGCAACCTTGCCCGCGGCCGACGCGCTTCCACCGTCTCCTGCCGCTCCTCCCGTGCTTGTGTCGACCAATCCGGCCGACAACACGCCGTTCGTCGACAACGGACGGGTCGAGACGCTCGCTCAGGTCGGCGACCGGATCATCGTGGGTGGCACGTTCACGGCGGTTCGCCATCCGGCCGACACCATCCCGACCGCCCGCACGTACCTGTTCGCCTACAACCGTGTCACCGGCGCCATCGACCCGGGCTTTGCTCCGGTCCTCGATGGAGCGGTCTACGCCCTCGAGCCTGCCACCGACGGAACATCGGTGTTCGTAGGCGGCGCATTCAAGAACGTCAACGGTGTCGCACGCACGTACCTGGCCAAACTCAACGCCACCACGGGCGCAGCCGTCACCGCCTTTGGCACCGCCCCCAACGGTGTCGTCTACGACTTCGCTTCGAACGGCAACAACCTGTTCGTGATCGGTTGGTTCTCCAAGGCTCGCTCGACCGTCAAGGGTGGACTGATGCAGATCGATCAGACCACCGGCAAATTCACCGGCAGTCTCGACCTGCCCCTCGTCACCACCCGTACCGCCTGGGGCACCGGGGTCCGCACGATCGACGTGACGCCCGACGGCACCAAGGTGATCGTCGGCGGCAACATCACGTCGGTCGGTGGCATCGCCCGCGACCAGATCGCCATGATCGACCTGACCACCACACCGGCAAGCGTCAAAGCCGATTGGAACACCAATTTCTTCGCCTTCCCCAACCCCTGGATCGGCACCTACATGCGTGACATCGCTATGTCCCCCGACGGCACATACTTCGCTGTTGGACTGACGTGGTATTGCTGCCCCGGCAACGGCGACTCGCTGACCCGGTGGTCGACCAACGGCACCGGCACCGACGTGCAACCGGAATGGGTCAACTTCACCGGTAGTGACACGATCACGGCACTCACCATCTCGCCTGGCGGAGTCATCTATCTGGGCGGCCACTTCCGCTGGATGGACAACCGCTACCCCGGCGTGCTCCCCGCCGGATTCGGCAACCGCTACGGCCTCGACGCCGTCGACGCAACGACGGGCCGCTCCTATGACTGGGCACCGTCTCGCGAGCGCGGCTACGGCGTGTTGGCGCTGCTCATCGCCAGTAACGGCGACCTGTCATCGGCCATGACTCTCCAACGGTGGGCGGAGAAAAGCATCCGAAGCTCGCTTCGTTCCCGGCCGTCGGCGGACGCACGGTCCGTCGGCCCAGCACACCGACCCTGCCCGTTGACGTCTCGACGATCTCGCCAGGCGGCGCCGTGACGCACGCGGTCGTTCACCGGCACCACGGTGGCCGCCACCACACCTTCACCTCTGCTGATGGCCGAGGTGCGCGCCGGGTTCACGATCAACGACCATTTGGTTTGGCGACCAGCATCGAGTACGACGCCGGACTGTGGGTCTACGTTCCCGACGCCGCCGGGCGCTGGGTCCGGGGCTGGCGGTTGATCCTGGCCGATGTCAACGCAAGCACAATTACTGGGATGGCCTTTCACAATGAGACCTTGTGGTTCACCACCACAGTCGACGCCGGCCTGCACCAACGCACGATGAGTGGCGATAGTTACATCATTGATCCGTACGACATCGTGGCTTCGGGACCGGCACTCGACGGCCGAGACTGGAGCACGACCCACGGCCTGTTCGCCGCGGGCGGCTACCTGTATCAGGCGACCAGCGATGGCAACTTGTCGGCGCTGCCGTTCACCACCGTCCACAACCTCGACACCACAGCAGCCACGGTGACCGTCTCAGGGCCCGGCATTGACGGCCAAGATTGGAATACAAGTCTGTTCCGCGGTAGTGCTCCAATAGCGACGGTGAACCGCCCGAACCTCGCCCTTGGCCAAGCAACATCCTCATCGACGCTGTACAACACCTCGGCTTCGGCGCTGGCCGTTGACGGCGTCCGCGACGGCCACTGGAGCACGGTGCCGCTGTTCTCGACGAACGCGGGCACCAACCAATGGTGGGAGGTCGACCTCGGGACGAGGAAGTCGATCACCTCGGTCGTCATCTGGCCCCGCAGCGACGACAACGTCTGGCTATTGAACCCGTGGATCATGCTGTCGGACACGCCGATCACCGGGACGTCGATCAACAACATGACCTCGACCAGCGGCGTGACCAAGATCAAGCTCAACGGCTTCGTCGCCCCCGGCACCGAGGTTCCGGTCAACAAGACCCGCCGGTACGTACGCATCGTGACGGCCGGCATGGAGAACACCGGCGTGCAACTCGCCGAGGTCGAGGTACTCGGCGCGGCCGGCAACTCTGCCCGCCCCCGTCACCGGACAGAACGTGGCCCTGCGCCAGCCAGCGATGCAGTCTTCATCGGGGCACTCCTGGGGGAACGCCCAGCATGCGGTCGACGGCAATGCCAGCGGTGACTTCTGGGCATTCAGCACCACCCAAACCGCTGGAGCCGTCAATTCGAACGGTTCGTGGTGGCAGATCGACCTCGGGCGCACCGTCAACATCACCACGGTGCGACTGTGGAACCGCACCGACTGCTGCGCCGATCGGTTGTTTCCGGCCAAGGTATTCGTCTCGACGACTCCATTTGTCAGCGATGACCCGGCCGTGCTGACCGCCACCCCGGGCGTCGTCACCTTCGACTTGGCGACCGACCCCGGAACTCCGAACATCGATCTAACCGTCGGCACCCAGATCCGGTATGTACGGGTGCAACTCCTCGGTTCGGGCCGCATCCTGTCGCTCGCGGAGGTCGAGGTTCTCGCCGCCTAAGCAGCGTCGACCACCGGATGAGACCGGTGTGGACGGCGGTTCCCGGTGCAGCAGCCGTGCGTCACGTGGACGCGACGCCGCCGGGACCGGTCTCACTCCACCGCTCCACGGCTTACAAGATGGTGACCTGGCCGGTGTTGCCGTCAACTTCGATTTCGGCGCCATTGGGAATGCGGCGGGTGCCATCGGTGACCGAGACGACACAGGGCAATCCCAGCTCGCGCGAGACGATGATCGCATGGCTGATCTGGCCGCCGACGTCGACGACCACCCCGCCGGCCGACATGAACAACGGGGTCCAGGCCGGGTCGGTGAGCGGGGCGACCATGATCTCGCCGGGTTCCAGGCCCTCGGGATCGGCCGGGTCGAGAATCACGCGGGCCCGGCCGCGAACGACGCCGGGGCAGCCGGGTACGCCTTGCAGCACATCACCGGGCTGGGCGATGTCGACGACCGAATCGCCGCGGCGCGGCCACTCGTTGATCGGCGGGACAACACCGTCCTTGATGAAGAACGGCGGTTCGCGGTCGTTGATCTCCTGCCACACCGGATAGCGCTCGGCGAGCGTGGTGCGCATCGAGGCAGGATCGGCGACGAACGCGTCGAGTTCATCGTCGAGCACCATGAAGACATGACGCCAGTCGTCGATGTGCCCGGCCGCAGCCACCCGTTGGCCGAGTTCACGGAACGCCATGCGGCCTTCGTGGACGGCACGGACCAGGTTGGTCTTGGTGCGCTCCCGCATCCACATCATGTTGGCGGCGATCAGACCGGCCTCGAACATGCCCGAGAGCTCCTCGTTGCCAAGCGCGGCAACCTTGGCGCGGACCTCGGTGACCGTGGCGTGGCGCTCTGCGGCCTGGCGCTCGTGACGGATCGTCGGCGACTCGTCGTCGGTCTGGAACCGCACACGGTCGATGATCGCCAGGGAGATCGACGGGCTCGTCTCCCAGGTCTCATTGGAGATCTCGTACTCGTTGGGACCGCGAGAGCCGTACTGCAACGAGAAGTCGTTCCAAGCGGCCACGAATGCATCGGCATCGTCACCGCCTACTGTGGCGAGCCGGTCGAGCACCCCGTCGACGCCCGGACCGAAGGCCGCCGACAGCGCGGTCGAGTTGCGAACCATCCGCGACATCTCCCACAACGCCCATGACGGGGCGGCCGAGTCGACGTCGCCGATCGAGGCGATCAACCGCATCGGCACTGTCGGGTCGTCGATCGCCTGTCCAACGGCGAACAACACGCCCGGAGCGATACCCGAACTCGAGGAGCACACGCAGTGCTCCTCGAACAGCTTGACCAGCATCGGCTGGGTGGCCCGGGCATAGGCCAGCAACTCGGCATCCGACAGCGACGACAGATCGGGGCGAGCGGCGCGCAGGGCAATCGTGTTGGCCTTCGACACCTCGATATCGGGAAACTCGGTCGCCGACATCACCCAGCCCATGTGGGCGAGAATCTTGTCGGTCAGCTCGGGCTTCTCGTCATCGGGGTGTGCCACGTACGGCGGCACATCGGGGTGATCCCCGAAAAAGGCCAGGTCAAGCTGCTCCACGGTGACCGCCGGGTTGCGGACTCCCTGCATACGCACGTTGGCCAGGTTGATGTAGAAGTAGCCCCCGAAGAACCCGGCAGGCTCGGGCCGCACGTCAGACATTTCACCCTCGGCGTAGAGGCCCTGACGGACGTAGCCATCGCGCCAACCAAGCATGATGCCGTTGTCCCAACTGAACGTCTGGCCGAGCGGCGACGCCGAGCTGGATAAAACCTCACCCGCATTGGCCCGTGTGTAGTGCGGCCAACGAGGACTGGGCGTCCAGTCGGTGATCCAGCGGTCAGGCAGTGACGGAGTCCCGTTGCTCATGAGGAATGAACGTACCGCGCGAGTGTGTCACATGTCGCACCGTCCGTACGGGCGGCGCTCATTGAGCCAGCTCAGAGATCGCGTACCGATGCGCTCAGCGAGACTGTCGTCGACACCAGCGGCGCGACCACGGCGTCGAAAGCCAGCAGTTCAATCCCGTCCGGCACCCCATCGGCGGCGGTCGCGATGCTCACCGTCGCGGTCGTTTCCCCTGGGGCGAGGTACGCCAGCGGTACCTGAAATCCGATCTCCGACAGGGCTGCCGGAGATACTGCAGGATCGATGAACCATGCGGCCAGTCGGTCGGCGGTGAGGTCATCGGTGCGCATCTCGGCTCCCGAGGCCGGCACGGTGAACCGCCCGGTGACCCCGAAGGCGGTACCCATCGGCTCCGACAAAGTGACCCGCCACGACATCGCCTCACCCTCGGCCACATCGGTGAGGATCGGCACGATCTCGATCGACGGCGGCGGATCGTCGTCGATCACGGTCATCAGGGCGACCGAACGGCCGACGGTGATGTTGGTCAGCGCGGCCATCGAGAGCGCCCGGCGCGATCTGGCGACCGAAGGCGCAAGACTGGGTTGATGAGCGCATCCTCCCGGCCGTCCGACACTGAGCTTCGCCAGCGACTCACTCCGCTGCAGTACGAGGTCACCCAGCACGCTGCGACCGAACGAGCCTTCACCGGTGAGTTCTGGAACGAGCATGCCGACGGCACCTACCACTGCATCGTGTGCGACGCCGCCCTGTTCTCATCGGCAACGAAGTACGACTCGGGCTGCGGTTGGCCGAGCTTTTTCCAATCGCTGAGCCCCGAATGCGTCACCTACATCGAGGACCGGTCGCACGGGATGCTGCGGGTCGAAGCCACATGCGCCGAATGCGGCGCCCACCTCGGCCACCTGTTTCCCGATGGGCCCGCCCCGACTGGCGAGCGGTTCTGCATGAACTCCGCCTCACTACGCCTCGACCGCGCCGCCACCGAGTAGTCAACGATCTCTGACACACCCCCTGGGCATGATGGGCCCATGGTGTTCGTTGTCATCCTGCTGGTCCTCGTTGCCACCACGCTCGGGGCACTCGGCGCGGTGGTGCTCATCGACCGCGGGCGCCGCCCCCTCGATCCGACCCTCGGTATCGCCGCGGCGGTTGACATGGCGATGGCCGAGCTTCGTCGGCAAGCCGGGGGCGAGCGAGACGCCGCAGTGCAGGCGGCGCTGCAGCAATCGGCGGTGATGACCCGCGAGCAACTGGGCAACGGTCTGGCTACTGGCCAACGCGGAGCTCGATGCCAAGAAAGAACTGATCGACGGTCGCCTCGAACAGGTCCGCGTCGAGATGCGCGGCGAGCTGGAACGACTCGGGCAAATGGTCCAACAGCTCGGCCAACGCAGCTCCGAACAACTGGTCCGAGTCGAGGAGAATCTCCGCGCCCACGGCCAGGTCACGGCCAGCTTGGCGTCGTCCACGGCATCACTGCGCGAGGCCTTGGCCAGCTCGAAAACCCGAGGTCAGTGGGGTGAGCGGATGGCCGAAGACGTGCTGCGGCTCGCCGGTTTGGTCGAAAACGTCAACTACCGCAAGCAGACCGCGGTCGAGGGTGGCCGTCAGCTCCCCGACTTCACGTTCCTGCTCCCCCGGGGCCACGTGCTCTACATGGACGTGAAGTTCCCGCTCGCCGCCTACCTTCGCCATCTCGAAGCGACCACCGACACCGAGCGCGATACCCATCGTGACTCGTTCCTGCGGGACGTGCGGCTGCGCTTCCGCGAGCTGACATCACGGAACTACGCGGCGGCCGGTGAGGGGCCAACCGTCGACTACGTGCTGATGTTCATTCCCAACGAGACGATCAGCGGGTTCATCCACGAGCACGACCCGACCCTCGTCGAACAGGCGCTCAGCCAAAAGGTGGTGCTCTGCTCCCCGCTGACGCTGTTCGCCTTCTTGGGCGTCGTGCGCCAGGCATTCGACAACTTCATGATCGAGCAGACGTCCGATGAGATCCTGCAGTTACTCGGCACGTTCTCCAAACAATGGGGCAAGTACATCGACTCGATGGACAAGGTCAGGGGTCGATTCGAGTCGGTGCAACGCGAGTTCGAACAGCTCACCGGCCCACGTCGCCGCCAACTGGAACGGCCGCTGCTGGCCCTGGAAGCGCTGCGTCTCGAACGGGGCCTGGCGATCGACGGCGAGTTGTTCGATTCCGAGGTACTGGAACTCGAGGGCTACCGCGCCGAACGAGGAGCATGAGTCGCCGCCCGCGTCATCGCCAGTCGATGTTGAAGCACCGGTCGTCCAGCCGGCCCAAGGCATACCCTTCGTAGTCGATGCCGAAGTCGCGGTACAGGTGCCGACAGCGCTCGCTCCACGCCAGGGCTGCCGGTTTCGAGATGCGATGCACGATCTGGGTGATCCCGCCTTCATACACGCGGTACTCGGCCCACGTCCCCGGGAAGTCCTTCACGCAGCCGACCTCGATCGACGGAACTCCGCCGGCCTTGGCGAGGTGGCGCACTCGGTGGCGGTGGGTATGCCCCGCGGTATAGGCAACGATCGAGCGCCGCCGGGCGATCACCTGGGTCAGTGCATCCGAGGCGTCGGGGTTGATGCCGAAGTAATCGGGCTCCCGCGGCCCATCGACCCATTGCTGATGATGCCCCATGACGACGACCGGTCGGTCTGCCGCCACCACCATGTCGTCGAGCCATTCCAACTGCTCGGGCCGCAGCCCTCCCGTCGACGACTTGGGAATGACCGTGTCGAGCAGCGCAACAGTCACCCCGGGCAGTTCGATCCACTGATCACCGGCGTAGCGCGTCTGGCCGACGTAAGCGTCGTGATTGCCTCGCACGACAAACAGCCGCTCACCGAACCGACCGCGGTAGCAACGTTCGAACGCGGCCCACTCCGCCTCGGTCCCGGCCGCCGACAGGTCACCCTTGACGATCACGGCATCAAGGTCGACGGCCGACATCTCGCTCGCCGCGCCATCGTTCATCGTTTCCGGATACGGCGGCTCGCCCGGCTCAGGACGCACGATCGGACCCTGCGGATGATCGTCGATCCGTCCGCATTCGACCTCGCCGAAGTGGACGTCGTTGACGGTGGAAAACCGACCGAGCAGGTGACCCGCGGGACGCCGCAGGGTACGCACCTCAACGCCGTCGAAGGCGTAGCCGGTGTCGGGCGTCAGATCGTCGTAGCGATGAACGACGGGCCCGTCGTGCAGCACCACCATGTCGTCGGCAACCGTCGTGATATCCACGAATGCCCACCGTACCGGCACGCGGTGACTACGTTGGAGCCATGGCTACGCCCGATTCGGTCACGATTTACCACAACCCCCATTGAAACTCGTCGACCAATGCCGTGAGCATTGCCACCGAACTTGGGGTCCCCACCAACCTGGTCATCTACAACAAGACGCCACCCGACGCCGCCACGCTGGCGGCGATCATCGCCAAGCTGGAAGACCCCGTGACCAACCTGGTCCGACGTGATTCACAGTGGGCCAAGCTCGGCCTGACCGAGGCCGACGCCGAGACTCCCGAGCAGGTCATTGCCCTGCTCATCAAGCACAAGATGCTGTTGCAACGCCCGCTACTGGTCACCGATGACACGGCGATCATCGGCCGCCCCAAAGACCGCGTTCGAGCCCTGCTCGGCGGCTGACCACCACCCGGCCACCAGCCAAGCCCGCCACACCGCAGCCGCCAGCCCGTAGCCGCGTACCGACGAGGGTTACCGCCAGGGCCGAGCCCGGCGGGCCGGCAATGGCCGGGCCCACCAGCGACCACTGAACCGCCACGCCGAGGACTCGTCGGTCTCGGTGCCGTTCCACGGTGCGGCCATCGGTCGCGGCCACAGGGCCTCCATCGCAGCGACGATCGCCACGACCTCCTCGTCGGTGGGGATACCCGACACCGACTCGAGCAGCACCGTCTCGAGCAATCCCGAGTCCAGCAATACCGGGGCGGGGCGGGGCATCTGCCCGGTCGGTGCGTCCCAGCTCATGACCGGCGCCTCACAGCGGCATGTTGCCGTGTTTGCGCCGCGGCAACTCTTCGCGCTTGGTCTTGAGCATTTCGAGCCCGGCGATGATCTTGATGCGGGTCTCAGCCGGGTCGATCACATCGTCGACGATGCCACGCTCGGCGGCGAGATACGGGTTGGCGTACTTCTCGGTGTATTCCCCGACGAGTTCGGCCCGCCGCGTCACCGGGTCGGCCGCCTGCTGGATCTCCCGGCGATAGACGATCTCGACGGCGCCCTGCGGGCCCATCACGGCCAACTCGGCGGTCGGCCACGCATATGACAGGTCGGAGCCGATCGACTTGGAGTCCATCACCACATAGGCGCCGCCGTAGGCCTTGCGAGTGATGATCGAGATACGCGGCACGGTCGCCTCGCAGTAGGCGTAGAGCAGCTTGGCGCCATGGCGGATGATACCGCCGTACTCCTGGTCGACGCCGGGCAGGAAGCCGGGCACATCGACGAACGTGATCAGCGGGATGTTGAACGCATCACACGTCCGCACGAACCGAGCAGCCTTCTCGGCCGACTCGATGTCGAGCACCCCGGCGAGGACCATCGGCTGGTTACCGACGATGCCCACGGCCTGACCGTTGATCCGGGAAAACCCGCAGACGATCGAGCGGGCCCAGTGGGGGAAGTACTCGAAGAACTCGTCGTCGTCCATGACGGTCGTGATGACCTTTTTCATGTCGTACGGCTGGTTCGGTGACGGCGGGAGCAGATCGCGCAACTCGGGGCAGAGCCGAGCCGGGTCGTCGTCGGTCGGCGAGATCGGGGCGGTCTCAAGGTTGTTCGACGGCAGGAAACCCAGCAGGAAGCGCACGTCGTCGAGGCACGACTTTTCGTCGGCCGAGACGAACGTGGCCACACCCGACTTGGTGGCGTGGGACATCGCCCCGCCAAGCTCCTCAAGGGTGACTTCTTCGCCGGTGACGGTCTTGACCACGTCGGGGCCGGTGATGAACATGTGCGACGACTCGCGAACCATGAAGATGAAGTCGGTCATCGCCGGGGAGTACACCGCGCCACCGGCGCAGGGCCCGAGGATCACCGAGATCTGCGGCACGACACCCGACGAGAGCACGTTGCGGTAGAAGATGCCGCCGTAGCTGGCCAGCGACACGACGCCCTCTTGAATGCGGGCCCCTGCCCCGTCGTTAAGGCCGATCACCGGGGCCCCGACTTTCAGCGCCAGGTCCATCAACTTGTGGATCTTCTCGGCGAAGACCTCGCCCAGCGCCCCACCGAAGACGGTGAAATCCTGGCTGTAGACGAAGACCTTGCGGCCCTCGATGGTCCCCCAACCGGTGATCACGCCATCGGTGTAGGGACGCTCTTCGAGACCGGCCGTGTGGGCACGGTGGCGGGCGAGCAGGTCGAGTTCATGGAACGAGCCGGGATCGAGGAGGTAGTCGACGCGCTCGTGGGCCAGCATCTTTCCTTTGGCATGTTGCCGCTCGACAGACCGGGGAGAACCCGGATTGAGCGCCTGACCACGGCGTTCTTCGAGATCGGCAAGTTTGTCGTTCATCGGGTTTCCGCTGGACACGGCGACGACGCTAACGCGTCAGGCCGTTTCGCCGACCATTGCGGCGACGAGTCGAACGACTCAGCCGTACCACCGGGCGATCGGCTCACCCCAGCACAGCGCCAACCAGGCCCCCAGGGCAAGGGCCGGACCGAAGGGCAGCGTTGCCGGACCGGTCGACTCGCCCATCTCCGCACGACGCCGCTCAAACATCAGCACCGGACCGGCGACGATCGCCCCGATCACGAAACCGAGGCCGATGCCGAGGCCGACCCGGTCGAGGCCATACCAGCCAAGGGTGGCTCCGATCAGGGTTGCGTAGGTGACATCGCCGAAACCCAGGCCTTCGGGCGAGACCAGGTGGACGGCGAGGAGGCCTCCGCCCGCCGCAGCAGCCCCCGCCAACGAGCGCATGAACAGCCCGAGATCACGTTGGTTCCAGGCGGCGATCACCTGGGCGATGAGCACAGCGGCAATCGCCGGGAACACGATGTAATGGGGAAGCCGTCGCTGTTGCAGGTCGACGCCGACGAGCACACACGACCCGATTGTGAAGATCAGCGCGGCGGGCAGCGCCGCGGACCAACCGATCACACCGACCGTGATGGCCACCACGCCAATCGTGACGAGGAGCCAGACGGCGGAGGTCGCCAACGATCGACCACGACGCCAACTGCTCGGCCCGAGCACACACGACCGTTCCCGGTCCTTGACGTCCAATGTCATGTACATAGTTTCGGGCGTCGCATGGATCTGCCCAACGCATCAACCGGCCCATTCGCGCCACGGGGTGTAGTCGACACCCTCCGTCAATCTCCTTGAACGTTGACCCGATCAAGAAACGCCGGCAGCGCGGTTGCACCGCCGCACACGGGCCGCGATGCTGGGGGCGTGCGCCTCGCCGTCATGCCTCCGATCGCCCCGATGCTGGCCAAGTTGACGCCCGAGATTCCCGAGGGCGACGGTTGGCTGTACGAACCGAAGTGGGACGGGTTCCGCTGCGTCGTGTTTCGCGACGGCGACGAGATCGAGTTGGCCAGCCGCAACGAGCGCCCGTTCACTCGCTACTTTCCGGAGTTGATCGGCCCGTTGCTTGCCGCGTTGCCCGAGCGATGCGTCGTCGACGGCGAGATCGTCATTCCGGCGGCGCCTGATTCAGGTGGTGCGGGCCTCGATTTCGACGCATTGCTCCAACGCATTCACCCGGCCGCCTCGCGGGTCAAGCGCTTGGCGGCCGAGACGCCCGCCTCGTTCGTCGCCTTCGACATGCTGGCGCTGGGTGACGACTCGCTGATGGAGCTCCCACTGGTCGACCGGCACCGGCTCCTCACCGAGCATCTGGTGACCGGCCCGTCGATCCATCTGACTCCGAGCACCACCGACCCGGCCGTCGCCCGGGAATGGTTCGGCCGGTTCGAGGGGGCGGGCCTCGACGGGGTGATCGCCAAACGATTGGGCGACCCCTACACCCCTGACAAGCGCACGATGATCAAGGTCAAACACGAACGCACCGCCGACTGTGTGGTGGCCGGCTACCGCATCCACAAGGACGGCCAGGGTGTCGGATCGTTGCTGCTTGGCCTCTGGGATACCGAAGGAAAACTCCACCATTTGGGCGTCGCCTCGGGGTTCAGCGTCGTGCGGCGGCGTGAGCTGCTCGCGGAACTGGCCCCACTGACCGACAATGCGCTCGACGGTCACCCGTGGCGGGAGTGGGCCGAGTGGATGGTCAACGAGGAGGCTGCGCGGATGCCGGGCGCGGGAAGTCGGTGGAACGCGGGCAAGGACCTGTCGTGGACCGCGCTACGCATCGAACGCGTCGCCGAGGTGACGTTCGGGCAACTGCAGAGCGGCCGCTTTCGCCATGGCGTCAAACTGATCCGCTGGCGGCCCGATCGCACCCCCGAGAGCTGCACCTACTCGCAACTCGACGTCGCCGCGCCGGTCGAGTTCTCTGCGCTGTTCGAACA
This sequence comes from uncultured Actinomycetes bacterium, assembly GCA_963847945.1. Classification (GTDB taxonomy): domain Bacteria; phylum Actinomycetota; class Acidimicrobiia; order Acidimicrobiales; family Ilumatobacteraceae; genus JANMJD01. Next base: position 1,077,940 of record CAWKBX010000009.1, on the reverse strand, counting down.
GTCCTGATCGAGTAGTCCCGTTCGAGTCTGAGGATTCCCCTGCGACGAAGTCGGTTCGAGGTGATCTGTTCGTACGGTCTTCAGGGCACGCTGGGGGTGGCCCCCGCGTTCGGACTGACCCCCGGTTGCACGAGGCCCGCGACGGGCGCGGGCGTCGCCGCGACCACGGCCTGGGTCGTGGCGGTCGGGTCGCTGCCACCGCCGGGTGCGTCGAGCGAACCGATCTCTAGGGTGCCGGTGACCACCGGCAACGACCCGTCGGTGTCGCGGGCGGTGACGACGATGGTCCACAGGCCTGGGGTGTCGAGCGGCACCCCCTCCACGCGCATCGAACCCTTGCCCTTCAGTACGGCCGCCACCTTCGGGATGTCGATGCCGCCGCCTTGCGGACTCGGTGACAGCAGTTGGACATCCATGTCGACCAGGCCGGTCACCGGCTTGCGGACGGTGATCACGATCGTGTTCACCCCGACCGAGGCGGGGGCAGCACCGACCGAGACATCGATCCCGCTGTCCTTCAACGAAACCTCGGCGACGGCCTTCACCTTGTTGGTCGCCGCGGCATTCGCCGCCCCGGGAGGAATCGAGTTGAGCATCCAAGCCGCCAGACCCATGACCACCAAACCGGTGAGTAACTCGAAACTGAAGGCCCGGCGCAATCGCCCCGCAACGCGACCATTGAGCTGCACCGAACGATCGAGCTTGCCCCGTACCGTTTGGCGGTTCACGGTGGCCACGTAGGCCAGCACGGCGACTCCCACCGCCTTGACCAGCAGCAATCGGCCATACCCGGTGTTGAACAGGCTGCTTCCTCCGCCGGCGAGTTGCGCGGTGCGAATGACTCCCGAGAGCACGACGCCGATCAACGCCGGGCCGGCGAGGCGACTGAATCCGCGCACGGCGTGGAGCAGGTCTTCGTCGCCCGGCCCGATCACCACGACGCGGGCGAGCAAGGCGGCGCCACCGAGCCAGACCGAGAACGACAACGCGTGGATGATCCCGGCACCGACACCCAACACGCCGCCGGCGGCGTCACCTGATCGGCTGAAACCGAACGTCAGCAACGCCAATGTCGGAGCGGCGAACGCCGGGATCTGCGTCGAGGCATCGACGACCCGCTCGGGCACCAGCACCACCCAACCGCTGGCGGCAATGAACACGAACCGCAGGAGCAGCGCGCTGCCACCCGGGAAGTCCTTCAGCTCGAGCAGCGCGGTCGGACTGATCGACGAGGCGATCGATGAGCCCGACTCGCGGGCCCGGGTGGTGATCATCAAGATCAAGGTGGCCCCGAGGGCGATCAGCCAAACGGCCCGCAGGTAGCGCGAGGTGATCACGTACTCGACACCCTCGGGCCAGGCCAAGGCGATGACCGCCAGTCCACCGAACACACAGGCCAGGCCAAGCGTCGAGGCCCAACGCGCCAGAATCGCCAGCAGTCCGGCGGCGCCACCCCCGCCGTCGGCCGAGTTCGACGAGGTGGCCGACGACGATCCAGCGGTCGTCGTGGGCGTCACCGTGGCGGTCGGATCACCGGGAGCCGGGGCGACGGTTTCGGTCGGAACGGCGGCACCGGCAACCGTCGCCGTCACCCCGGCGGCGGGCGGTTGCGTCGGAGCGGGAGCGGGCGACGCCTGGCCGACATTGAACGTGTACTCGCCGACCACGCCTTCGACCGACCACTTCACCCGATACGTACCTGGAGGAAGCGGCGAGCTGATCGGGGCGATCCACTGTGTGCCGGTCGCCTGCCGTTGCGCGGGCTGCGTCGGAACGGTGAGACCCGCGGCGTCGAGCAGAATGACCTCGGGTTCGGTGGCGAGTTCCGATGTGAACGTCAAGACGAGCTGCGCCGGCGACGTGGCCAGCGTCTCATTCGGAGCCGGTGAGGAGTCGGTCGAGAGTTGCGGCAGCGCCCAGGCGCGCGGCGCGGCGAGTAGCCCCACTGCCACCAGGGCGGTCAGTAGCACGCTGAGAGCTCGCTTGATGGACATTCCGATTTCCACGGTACTGGGCATGGATGCCCGATTTCCGGCATTCGGCGATCGGGCGGTGGGTCCCGTGCACCTATCCTCGACACCGTGGCCACACCTGCGCTCTACCGCCGATACCGACCTCGTCGTTTCAGCGAGTTGAAAGGCCAGGAGCACATCGTTCGGTCCCTACAGACCGCAATCCAGACCGGACGCGAAGGCCAGGCCTACCTGTTCTCGGGTCCGCGCGGCACCGGCAAGACGTCGACCGCCCGCATTCTGGCCAAGGCGCTCAACTGCGAGCACCTCGTCGAGGGTGAGCCGTGCTGCGAGTGTGACTCGTGCAAGGCCGTCGAGGCGGGCACCAGCTACGACGTTCACGAACTCGACGCGGCCTCGAACAACGGGGTCGACGCGATGCGCGACCTCATCGAGCGTTCGATGTTGGGGACTCCAGGGCGGCACAAGGTGTACATCCTCGACGAGGTGCACATGCTGTCGAAGGGAGCAGAGGCGGCCCTGCTCAAGACGCTCGAGGAGCCACCGCCGCACGTCGTGTTCGTGTTGGCCACCACCGACCCACAGAAGGTTTCGGAAACGATCCGCAGCCGCTGCCAGCCGCTGTCGTTCCACCTCCTGCCGATGGACGTGATGGAAAGTCATGTTCGCTGGCTGATCGGTGATGCCGGCTTGGCGGTGCAGGAGGATGCGATCGAGGCCGTGCTTCGCCAAGGAGGCGGCTCGGCGCGCGACACCCTCTCGGCGTTGGAGTTGATCGCCACCTCGGGCGGAACGGCCCCCGACGTCACCCCGCTCGACGAGTTCGTCGAGGCGCTCATCGAACACGACCCGGCGCGAGCGCTCACGGCCGTCGCCACCTCGGTCAACCGGGGCCGCGACCCGCGCACGTTGGCCGACGAGTTGGTCGGACACCTGCGCAACTGTTTTCTCTCGTTGATGGCCCCTGAACTGGTCGTTCTCCCCGACCGGCGGGCTGTCGAGGTCGGGGCCCTTGCCCAGCGCCTGGGCGCGGCCGGGTCGGTGCGAGCGATCGAGACGATTGGGTCGACGTTGGTCGAGATGCGTCACGCCCCCGACCCTCGGGTGCTCCTCGAAGTGGCGCTCGTCAAGCTGACCAGCGCGGCGGCCGACGCCGGAGTCGGCGCGTTGATCGCCCGCATCGAGCGCCTCGAACAGCAGGTCGCCAACGGCGCCACCGGCGGCGGAGGCACTCCGCCGCCGGCAGCCGGACGTGGCCCGGGGGGGCCGCCCGTCGTCCGCCCACCGTCCGGCGACCGAGGAGCTCAGGCTGCGCCGTCGGCGGGCAGCGAGCCGGGCGGACGTCCGGTGCTCGGTGGTCGCCTCGGGGGCCGCGGGCCCGGCGCGCCAGGGGCAACGCCGGCACCAGCATCGTCATCCACCGGCGCGTTGCCGCCGCGTGGAGATCGGCCGGCTGGCCCGCCGGCGGCTGCTGCGGCTGCTGCTCCCGCAGCCGATTCCGCGGCCTCGGCCCCGCCCCGGCCGGCGGGCGGCGCGCTTGACGCAACGATGCTGACCAAGACATGGACCGACGCGGTGCTCCCCAAGCTCCGACCATTGGCCAAGGCCCTGTTCGCCGACGCCCGGCTCGAACTCGACGCCACGGGGGTCGTGCGCGCCACCATCCCCGCCGCGCTCAAGCAGCGCGCCGAAGAGCACCGCGCTGCGGTCGAAGCGGCGCTGTCCACCGAACTGGGCAGCTCGGTGACTTTGTCCATCACGGGCGGTGTGGGGGCCACGGAAACGGCAGGACCGGGCTCGTCGGGAGCGAATCGTCGTGACCTTCCGCCCGAACCCGAGCCGGAGCACGAGAACGACATCGATCTCAACGAGTTGACCGATGCGCCTGCCGTACCTCGCATGTCGGGCATCGAGCGGGTCACCGCGGCGTTCCCAGGCGCGCAATTGATCGACGAGGAGCGCTGACGTGGCGGCTACGTATGCGGCCCCCGTTCAGGCCCTGATCGACGAGCTGGGCCGCCTTCCGGGAATCGGCCCGAAGTCGGCGCAACGGATTGCATTTCACCTGCTCAAGATGCCGGCCGAGGATGCCAGGCGGCTGGCGACGTCGATCACCGAGGCCAAGGATCGGGTGCGCTTCTGCGCCCGCTGTTTCAACGTCGCCGAGCGCGAGTTCTGCGGTATCTGTCTCGACGATCGGCGGGACATGACTGTGCTATGCGTCGTCGAAGAAGCACGCGACATCATGGCGATCGAGAAGACCGGAGAGTTTCGCGGTCGATATCACGTGCTGCTGGGGGCGATCAGCCCGATCGACGGCATCGGTCCCGAGCAGCTCAAGGTGCGCGAACTGCTCACCCGGTTGCAGACCGAACTCGTCGAAGAGATCATCTTGTGTACCAACCCCAACATCGAGGGGGAAGCAACGGCGCTCTACCTGGCCCGTCTGCTCAAGCCCGTTGGAGTGGCGGTCACCAGAATCGCCAGCGGGCTCCCCGTGGGCGGCGATCTGGAGTACGCCGATGAGTTGACGCTCGGCCGCGCTCTCGAAAACCGCCGCTCGCTCGACGGCTGAGCTTCCGCGCCTCGCTCGCACCAACCCCGCGTTTGTCATGAGGCGGGTCTCCGGTCACGATGAGGAGCCGTCATCGCCGGATATTGTCGCCCCGTGGAGGATCTCGACCGTACGGCCCTGTTGCGCCTACGGCACATCGGCCAGCGCTACACCGACAACCGACGCACGATCGTGGCGGTGTTGGCAACGGCCGGGTCGCCGCTGACCATCCCCGAGGTTCTGCAGAGCCGTCCCGAACTCGCCCAGAGCTCGGTGTACCGCAGCCTGGTGACCCTCGAGCAGGCCGGTGTGGTGCAGAAGTTGGTGACCAACGACGAGTGGGCCCGGTTCGAGTTGGCCGAGGATCTGACCGAGCATCATCACCACCAGATCTGTTCGAAGTGTGGATCGGTGCGGGATTTCACCATCTCTGCCCGGCTGGAGCTGTCGATCGATGAGGCCCTGGCCAAAGTGGCCGAGGCGACAGGATTTCGGCTGCAGCACCATCGACTCGACCTGATTGGTCTTTGCCAGGGCTGCTCGACTGAAGAGATCTGATCTACCGGGTAGTGAGACTCCGCCTGAGTCTCAGGCGGAGGGTTCCGTGGCGCGCGTGGGGCGTCCTCACGGGAAAACAGCGCTGGGGCACCACATTCCGAGCTGGTAGCGGGCGGACAGGCCAGCTCGAATCGTGGTGCCCCAGATGGGGTGTCGCTTTCGTTTCCGTCAGCGGCGATCAGTTGTTGCAGTTATATTACGATCGTTGCGGCCAGATGTCAAGTGTTTCTTCCTGAATTTTCTTAGGTTTCGGGAAAACTTCTCAACTGGCCGGCGGGTGATGAACAACCCATTCACGAACCGTGGCTAACAAGACCGTGAATTCATCTTGACGAGCACTAATGAAGGCTAGCTGAGCTTCCAAAGAGTTCACACGATCACGAAGAGTGTAAATCTCTGCAAACAGCTCCTCTCGGTTCGCATCCAGTGGGATGGACGCTCCGTCGTCACTGACCGCCGCAACTCGATGAATATCATTACGAACGGGTGACGCTGAAACGCCGGTAGCGGCAACCTCCGCAAGGCGAGTCGAGATGGCCCGATCGCGTTCCGCTAGCCGGTCTGAGATCCACCGCTCGAGGCCAACCAGGGTCTGCTGGCGAGTTTGGCGCTCCTCGTCGAGGCGGCGCTCAAGCAAGGCCTGCAGCTCATCGAGCTGCGTACCGAGCAATGACAGCTCAAGATCTTGCACTTGGGACACCGTTTCACCGTCCTCTCGGGACCAAAGGAAACATCGTATGACTTCTGCCATCACAAAATCGACCGGAGCGTGCCCGAATAGACCTTATGAACCACGTTAGGTGATCATTCTTCGCTCAAGGCAGTAGCGAAACCATAAGATGTGGTCTATTTACTTCCTCTTCCAACCCAAATGTTGACGCGAGGTGAGTGTAGGCTCGGACGACCGCGGCAGCTGGTGACCAGAATGCCGAACGGGCCGGCCAAGGAGTTGCGCGACACGATCAAGACCGCTGGCGCCGCGGGAGTCAGGGCCGTGCTCGCCCAGGCCAACACACCCGCGGCCCTTGTCCGAACGGTCGCCGACGACCTGGGCGTCGAGGTAGGCACGCTGCAGACCGTCGAGACCCTGACCGCCGAGCAACGAACGGCAGGTACCACGTACATCAGCGCCCAGTACGAGAACCGTGCCGCGCTGCGGACCGGGCTCGGTTGCTCGCCAGGATGAGCGTTCGCCACCGTCCACCGTCGTTGAGAATGGTTCTTGAATCTCGTAGGCTGACGAGGTGACCCACACTGCGTCGTCATCCCAGGCGCTCGCCGCCGAAGACCTCGGTGTGAACTATGGCGAATTCCCTGCGCTGCACGATGTGTCGTTCGAGGTTGGCCGCGGCGAGTTGGTGGGCATCATCGGTCCCAACGGCGCCGGAAAGTCAACGATGTTCAAGGCATTGGCCGGGTTCGTCCCCCACCGTGGCGAGGTGTTCCTCGACGGCGTGTGCTGCCACCACCGCCAACGCACCAGCATCGCCTTCATCCCTCAACGGGCCGACCTCGATCTTGACTTTCCGATCACGGTCGGCGAGCTGGTCTTGGGTGGGCGGCGGCGGTTCCGACGCTGGTGGGGCCGACCGACGGTGGCCGACCGTGACGCCGCGGCAATGGCGTTGGCCGAGGTGGACTTGGCAGGGTACGACCATCGACCGATCGGAACGCTGTCGGGTGGCCAGGCCCAGCGAGCTTTCTTGGCGCGGGCCCTGGCGCAGGACGCCGATGTGCTGTTGCTTGACGAAGCCTTGTCGGGGGTCGACGCGCCGACGACCGAGGAGCTGTTCGAGTTGTTCGACCGGCTGGTCTCGCGAGGCGTGACGATTCTGGTGTCGACGCACGACCTGGCGATCGCTCGCCGACGGTTCCACCGCTGCATCGCCATCAACCGCACCGTGCAGGGCGACGGCCCGCCATCGATGGTCCTCGACACCGACATACTCGACGCGACCTTCGGGTCGGCGGCCCGCGCCGTCAGCACGACGCGATGAACCGCGGCCGGCAGACTCTCCCCGCAATGTCACGGCCTCAATGAACTGGCCTCGATGAGCTGGCTGGTCGACCCGTTCACCTCGGGGTTCACCCAGCGCGCCGCACTGACCTGCGTCTTGATCGGGGTTCTGGCGCCGACGGTCGGCACGTGGATTGTGTTGCGCCGCCTTGCCTATCTCGGCGATGCGATGAGCCACGCAACGGTCGGTGGGGTGGCGGTGGCGTTCGCGATCGGCGGGGCGTCGTCAATCGTGGTCGGCGCGCTCGGCGCGGGCGTCGTGATGGCCTTGCTCCTCGCCCTGCTCTCGGCGAACCGACGGATCGGTCAGGACGCGGTGATCGGGGTGATCGAGAGCGCACTGTTCGCCATCGGGGTGATCATCATCTCCCGCTTGGAGACGAGCCGCGAGCTGACCCACGTCTTGTTCGGCGACCTGCTGACCGTGCGGTGGACCGATGTCTGGCTCAACCTCGGACTGACCGTCGGCAGCGTGATCGTCGTCGCGTTGCTGTTCGGCGACCTGCGGATGTCGACCTTCGACCCCGCCCACGCCTCGCAGGTGGGGGTGCGGGTGCAGGCCGTCCAGGTCGTATTGCTCCTGCTATTGGCGATCACCGTGGTCGTCAGCCTGCGCACCGTCGGCACGCTGATGTCGGTGGCGATGTTGGTCACTCCCGCGGCGACCGCCCGATTGGTCACCAACGACGTGCGTTCGATGACCTTCATCGGCATCGCGGTCGGCGTGATCTCATCACTCGTCGGGTTTGTCGCCGCCTATCACCTCGACGCATCGCCGGGTGCGGTCATCGCGCTCACCGCAGCACTGGCGTTCGCCATCGTCTACACCGCCAGCCTTCCCCGGCGAATGCGCCACCACGCCCGCGCCGTGTAAAGACGAGAGTTACGGGGCGACGAAGCCGTTGGCCTTGTGGGATGCGTCGCAGAAGGGCTTGGTCGCGCTCGCGCCGCAACGGCAGAACGCCACTCTCCCGCCCCGTTCGATCTCCTCGCCATCGGTGCCGATCACTGTGACGTCACCCTGCACGAGCATTGGCCCGTTCGGCCGCAGCGTGATGGTCACACCGGCGGGAGTTGTCTGAGCTGAGTCCGAAACGGTCATGAGCTCTGCTCGTGACCGGTCGACGGCGCGAGCGCCAGCGAACCCGGCGACGACGGGGTTCGGGGGCGCAGCCCCCGGGTGAGAACGGTCATGAGCTCTGCTCGTGACCGGTCGACGGCGCGAGCGCCAGCGAACCCGGCGACGACGGGGTTCGGGGGCGCAGCCCCCGGGTGAGAACGGTCATGAGCTCTGCTCGTGACCGGTCGACGGCGCGAGCGCCAGCGAACCCGGCGACGATGGGGTTCGGGGGCGCAGCCCCCGGGTGAGAACGGTCATGAACTCTGCTCGTGACCGGTCGACGGCGCGAGCGCCAGCGAACCCGGCGACGATGGGGTTCGGGGGCGCAGCCCCCGGGTGGAAATGCTCATGGCCAGCACCGTAGACCACTTCGTGGATCACCACGCGCCGGGCCGCCGTGGGCAGTGCTCGAGCGCAGCCGGCAGGGCTACAGGCTGCGGACGATCAAGGCGTCGCCCTGACCACCACCACCGCACAACGCGGCGGCACCAAGTCCGCCGCCCCGGCGACGGAGCTCGTGGAGGATAGTGAGGGCGAGCCGGTTTCCGCTCATCCCGATCGGGTGACCGAGGGCGATCGCCCCGCCGTTGACGTTGACGACCTCGTCGGTGATGCCGAGCTCGGCCATCGAGGCGATGCCGACGGCGGCGAAGGCCTCGTTGATCTCGAACAGGCTGATGTCGCCGAGCGACAGACCGGCCTTGGCGAGCGCCTTGTTGATCGCCCGGCTGGGCTGGTGGAGCAGCGAGGTGTTGTCGGGACCGGCGACCATTCCATAGCCAACGACCTGGCCGAGCGGGTGGACGCCACGAGCCTGGACCGCCCGTTCCGACATCATCACCACGGCGGAACCACCGTCGGAGATCTGTGAGGCGTTGGCCGCGGTGATCGTGCCCTGCTTGTCGAAGGCGGGCTTCAACGTGGCCAGGCTTTCCATCGTGGTGCCCGGGCGCACCCCCTCGTCGGTCTCGACGAGCAGCGGGTCACCCTTGCGTTGCGGGATCGACACCGCCACGACCTCGTCGGCGAATCGGCCGTCCTTGATGGCGTTGGCGGCGCGTTCGTTCGACTTCATCGCCAGGTCATCCTGCTGTTCGCGGCGAGATCTGCCCGGCGGTGTAGTTCTCGGTCGACGTGCCCATCAGGCAAGCCTCGAAGGCGCAGAACAACCCGTCCTTGATGATCGCGTCGGCCATCTCGGTGTTGCCGTAACGCAAACCGCCGCGAACGCCCGACACGATGTGCGGGGCGTTGGTCATCGACTCCATGCCTCCGGCGATGACGATGTCGGCATCGCCCGCGGCGATCATCTGGTCGGCGAGGTAGATGGTGTTGAGCCCCGACAGGCAGACCTTGTTGATGTTGATCGCCGGGACGCTCATCGGGATGCCCGCCTTCACTGCCGCCTGACGCGACGGCACCTGGCCCTGACCGGCCATCAGCACCTGGCCCATCAGCACATGCTCGACTTCTTCGGGCGACACGCCGGCGCGCTGCAAGGCGGCCTTGATCGCGAATCCACCCAGGTCAGCGGCAGAGAACGAGGCGAGTGCGCCACTCATCTTGCCGATCGGCGTGCGGGCTCCGGCGACGATGTACGAACCAGGCATAGTGCTCCTCCAAGGCTGCGGGCGTATTGGCCAGCGTACCGAGCGTCCTCGATGGTCGCTGTTCCAGTAGCGCACCGTAGTTACCTCTGAGTAACCTCGGCGAATGCAGCAGATCCTCGAAGCGATTCAGGCCGGTGCGAGCGGTGACGAGTTGGCGGCCTTGCCATTGCCCGAGAGCTACCGGGCGGCATACGTCCATCGCGACGACGCGGGCATGTTCGAGGGGGTCGCATCGAAAGACAAGGACCCACGCCAGTCGATCCACATCGGCCAAGTCGCGACGCCCGAGTTGGCTCCCGACGAGGCGTATGTGGCGGTGATGGCGTCGTCGATCAACTTCAACACAGTGTGGACGTCGATCTTCGAACCGCTGCCGACGTTCGGCTTCCTCGACCGGCTCGGCCGCGAGAGCATCTGGGGCAAGCGCCACGCCCTGCCGTATCACGTGGTCGGGTCCGACGCGTCGGGGGTGGTGCTGCAGGTCGGCTCCGCAGTCCGCAACTGGCGGCCGGGCGACAAGGTGACGATTCACTGCAACTATGTCGACGACCAGGACCAGAGCTCGCACGACGACTCGATGCTCGGTGCCAACCAGCGGATCTGGGGGTTCGAGACGAACTTTGGCGGGCTGGCCGATCTGACCATCGTCAAGGCGAACCAGCTGATGCCCAAGCCCACCCATCTCACGTGGGAGGAGTCGGCGGTCAACGCGCTGTGCAACTCGACGAGCTACCGCATGCTGGTGAGCGACAACGGGGCGCGGATGAAGCAGGGTGACTCGGTGCTCGTATGGGGGGCGACCGGCGGCATCGGCGGTTACGCCATTCAGTATGTGCTCAACGGCGGCGGCACTCCGATCGGTGTGGTCTCGTCGCCCGAGAAGGTTGCCCTGCTCAACGAACTCGGGGTTGACGCCGTCATCGACCGGCGCGCCGAGGACTACCGCTTCTGGGCCGACGAGTTCCATCAGGACGAGTCGGAATGGCGGCGGTTCGGCAAGAAGATCCGTTCGATGATCGGTGACGACGTCGACATCGTCTTCGAGCATCCCGGTCGCCAGACGATGGGCGCGTCGGTGTTCGTCTGCAAGCGCGGTGGCACCGTCGTCACCTGCGCGGCGACCGCCGGTTACATGGTCGAGTTCGACAACCGCCACTTCTGGATGAAGTTGAAGAACTTGAAGGCCTCGCACTTCGCCAACTACGCCGAGGCGTGGAAGGCCAACCAGTTGATCGACGCTGGGCGAATTCAGCCGCTGCTGTCGGATGTGTATCCGCTCGAAGGCGTCGGCGAGGCGGCCCGCAAGATTCACCGCAATGAGCACGAAGGCAAACTCGGGATCCTGTGCCTTGCTCCCACCGAGGGCCTGGGCATCGACGATCCCGAAAAGCGCGACCGTATCGGCGAGGATCGCATCACCATCTTCCGCCGTCACGGCGGGTAGCCCGTAGCCCCTGGTCAGCCCCGTTTGGCGGCGATCCCTGGCCGGAGCGAGGACCGCGCGTTGGCTACTGATACAGATCTGGCCGACCGGGGCCAGGTACTCCGACACACCCGTGGTGTAGGAAGGGAGGTATGTCACTTGACGTGCGCATTGGTGCCGATGGCACCCCCCGTTGTTGGTGGCCGGGCGAATTGTCCGACTACGTTGCCTACCACGATCACGAATGGGGCCGGCCGGTCCCTCACGATCATCGGCTGTTCGAAAAGCTCGTACTCGAGGGCTTCCAGTCGGGGTTGTCGTGGTTGACCATCCTGCGCAAGCGTGAAAACTTCCGCGCCGCATTCGCCAACTTCGACCCTGCGGTAGTGGCTGGATTCGGCGATGACGACGTCGCCAGGTTGCTTGGCGATGCCGGCATCGTGCGCCACCGCGGCAAGATCGAGTCGGCAATCAACAACGCCCGGGCCTGCTGTGAGTTGGTCGAGCAAGAGGGCTCGCTCGCCGCGTACATCTGGAAGTTCGAGCCGACTGTGGTGGAGCGCGACCCTCGGCCCGAGTACACCGGTGTCATCCCGTCGATCACCGCCACGTCGACGGCAATCTCGAAAGACCTCAAGAAACGGGGCTGGCGGTTCGTGGGCCCCACGACCGTCTACGCCTTCATGCAAGCAATGGGGCTGGTCAACGACCATCTCGAAGGCTGCGCAGCCCATTCCGAGTGCGCCGCGGCCCGTGCGGCGTTCATCCGCCCCGGTTCGTAACGACCCTCCCCTGTGCGATGAGGCCAAGTCAGGGGACTGGGGCGAGGCGCAGGGCATTGGCGACTTCGAGCAGCACGTCGTCGCGGACGTTGCCACGAACCCGCACGACCACGTTGAAGACGTCGTCGTGCCATTCGAGGCTTCGAGCGTCCTCCACGGGGTCGGTACTGCCCCACATGTCCTGCGCTTGTCCGGCGTTGTTGACGAGCTTGTTCGACCATCGATATGCCGACGCCCCGTTGAGGTCGAGCATCTCGGTGGCGTAACCGAGCGCATCGTTGAATCGGTCGGCAGCGGTGCCGGTCGACACGCTGACGTTGACCCGTGAGCCGTCGGCGAGGTCATAGTCGGCGAAGCGGCTCCACCAGAGTTCACCCGAGCCGTATGCCGAGGCGCCGATGTCGACCAGGTTGAGTCCAGCATCAGCGAGGACGAACGAGCCATCGGAGCCTTCCCGGATGGCGCCGTTCACCAAACGAGCCAACTCGATCTCCGAGAACCCTCGAGCTTGGATCCACGTCGAACGGGTGTCGCCGATCGACAGGAACTCGGCGATCTGCGGGCCCGTGCCATCGATGGAACGAGACGAACGGAACTCTCGTACGCCTGACTCGGGGGAATCCAACTCGGAGTCTTCGAAGCTCTTCTCATCAGCGCCATACGCCTGGGCGTCGTTCGGGTAGCTGGCCACGACGAGGACACGCTCGTCGGTACCGTCGGGGGCCGTGAACACCTGCCGATGAACCCCTGCTTGTGAACCCGACTTTTGAAGTTGCGGACCGAACGCGACTTTCGCTCCCGGAAGGTCGACGGTGAAGGTCGGGATCCCGCCGTTCGTTCGCTCGGCAGTGACGACAGTCGGGATCGGATCGGCCGCCGGTCGGGTCCCGGCGCTCTCGTCCTGGTCGCTGGGGGCTCGGGTGATGACAACTACGGCAAGGGTCGCGGCGGCGATCCCGATGACTGCGGCGGTCGCCATCCACCGGGGCTTGGGTGTCGACAGGTCGGTAAGCGGGACGGTCACGGTGTCGAGGTCGGGAACTTCCACTGGCTGCGTGGCCGGTGCCGACGGAGCGGTGAGTTCGTCGAGGGTCTCCCGCAGGCGGGCGATGAGGGCGTCGTCGGTCATCACGATTCGATCTCCTTGCGAAGAGCGGCCAGGCCGCGATGGATCAGGGTTCGTACGGTTGCCGGACGGCAATCGAGCGCTTCGGCGATCTCGGCTTCCGGCCAATCAGCCCAGTAGCGCATCACGACCGCGGCCCGTTGACGGTACGGCAGCCGGCCGAGCGCGTCGAGCATCTCGTTGGCGGCCGGGGACACCGACGCGTTTGGTGGTCCGATGCGATCGGCCCGTCGTTGGTCGCGTTGGTTGGTGCGATGCCATGAGGCGCAGGCGTGCGCGACACTCATCCGCAGGTACCCGCCGGGATTGTCGAGGCGGTACAGGCGTTGGCCGACGCGGAGTAGGGCATCTTGAGCAAGTTCCTCACCGACGGCTCGACTACCGACGAGTGCGGTCGCCCAGCGGACGGCGTCGGCGTGGTGGGCGCGGTAAAAGCTCTCGAAGTCCTGCACCCCGGCGACTCCCCTGGCTGGTCGGGCGATGGTTGACATACTGACCTGACGCCACCGACTCCCGAAGTCGTTGCACGATTTCCCCACGACTCTGTCCTGCGTTTCAGCCCGCCGGGAGCCAGCGGCCACGATGGGGGGATGCTGTTGACCGAGATCGACCACGTTGCCATTGCCGTACGCGATCTGGAGGCGGCGATCGATTACTACCAACGGGCGTTCGGCGCGACGGTCGACCATCGCGAGATCGTCGAGCGCGACGGCGTCGAGGAAGCACTGTTGAAGGTGGCCGAGAGCTACGTGCAACTGCTCACGCCAACCCACGACGGATCACCGGTTGCCAAGGCGATCGAGAAGCGGGGCGAAGGCCTGCATCACATCGGTTACCGGGTTGCCGATTGCGCCGAGGCGCTCGCCGCGATGGTTGCCGCCGGGGCCACACCCATCGATCATGCACCACGCCCGGGGTCGCGGGGAACGACCGTGGCGTTCATTCACCCCAAGGGAAGCTTCGGGACACTGATCGAACTCGTCCAGGAGTAGTGGTTCAGGCGCAATCTGACGCGCTACGTGAGAAACCGCTAGCCAACGGCCGAAAAGGGTAATAGCCTGCGGAGTAGTCCGTTATGCCTACCCTTCCGCCTCCCGCATACCAGTTCGCTCATACGTTGATGCGCGCCTCGTGGAGGGTACGCAAACCGCGGTCCCTGGGAGTTCGGGTGATCGCCACCTATCACGGGCAGGTGATCCTGGTGCGGCATCACTACGGCGATCGGCGGTGGATGCTCCCCGGTGGCGGTATCAAGCGCCGCGAGTCGATCCACGAGTGCCTGCGCCGTGAATTGTTCGAAGAGACCGGTCTCGATGTCGGCGAGTTGGCCAATGACGCCAAGATCGCCGGGGTCTTCGAATCGACCGCCGAGTACAAGCACGACGTCGTCATCGTCCCCCGCTTGGAATTGATGTCGGAGCCGACACTTGCCGCCCGTCATGAGATCGCCGAAGTGCTGCTCGCCCAACTCGACGACCTGCCCGACGACCTCAGCCCGTGCACCCAGGCGCTGCTGACGGCCAATGCCGACAACGCCTTTCCCGTCGGCCGTTGGGGCCACTGAGCCAGTCCGGTATCACCCTTCGCTGAGGCCTGCCCGACCGCTAACCTGTTGAGCGGAACGGTGGCAGAGCGGCCAAATGCATCCGCCTTGAAAGCGGAAGGGTGTCAAAGCCCCGGGGGTTCAAATCCCTCCCGTTCCGCCAAGGACGTTCTGGACGTCCGCTGAAGTCCACGGACGTAGAAACCTAGGTGCTCTGAGCAGGTCTTTCGTTGCGTGGACGTCCACCGGCGTCATGGCGGCGCTCGACTACGCCACGCTCGCTGGGCGACTCGGCCGATCTCGACTGCTGTTCATCGCCCACCGCGAAGAGATCCTCGATCAGAGCCTCGCCACATTCCGGTACGCACTGCGCGACGCGTCGTTCGGAGAGAAGTGGGTAGGCGGTGCACGACCGACAAGGTTCGACCACGTCTTCGCATCGATACAAAGCCTCCATGCCGGTGATCTCGATGCGCTGCCCCCGGATCACTTTGATGTCGTGATCGTCGATGAGTTCCACCACGCCGCCGCAACGTCATACCGCCGCATCCTCGATCACCTCCAGCCCGTCGAACTGCTCGGTCTGACCGCCACACCGGAGCGCAGCGACGGCCTACCGATCCTCCAATGGTTCGACGATCGCATCGCCGCCGAACTGCGACTCTGGGAGGCCATCGATCAGCAGCACCTGTCGCCCTTCCTGTACTTCGGGATTCACGACGGACTCGACCTGCGCGACATCCCATGGCGCCGCGGACGCGGCGACGACGTCGACGCACTGAGCAACGCGTACACGAGTTCCGACGCGTGGGCTCGGCTGGTGGTGAAGGAAGTCGCCGACCACGCGGATCCGTCCTCGATGCGGGCCCTCGGGTTCTGCGTCAGCTGCA
This sequence comes from uncultured Actinomycetes bacterium, assembly GCA_963847945.1. Taxonomy (GTDB): domain Bacteria; phylum Actinomycetota; class Acidimicrobiia; order Acidimicrobiales; family Ilumatobacteraceae; genus JANMJD01. The sequence goes on along the minus strand of CAWKBX010000009.1, from coordinate 1,062,344 downwards.
CTGTCCTCGACTTCGTGGGCACGCACCGCAAGGAGTTCCGCTTCGACCGCCGCTACCAAGCCCTGCTCGGTGGTTCGCGCCGAGACGTCGAGCGGGAAGTCCACCTGCAGTTCCCCTTCCTCCCGGCCGGCTGTCACATGCACCTCGACGCCAAGGCCTCAGAGGTCGTCCTGCGAAGCCTGCGTGATGCGATCCCCACTCGCTGGCCGGCGAAGGTTAATGAGCTTCGTTCGCTTCGGCGAGAGCGGCCCGACCTCGGACTCGCCGAGTTCCTGATCGAATCCGGGCTCGACCTCGACGACGTCTACGACGGCAACAAGAGTTGGTCGGATCTTCGAGAGGCCGCCGGCGCTGACGTGCTCGCACCCGGCCCGGACGAAGCGGTGATGCGCCGAGCCATCGGACGCCTCCTGCACATCGACGATCGGGAGCGCATCGACACATACCGGCGCCACCTCGCATCGCCGATAGCCCCCGAGATGTCACGGCTTCCGGAACGAGAGCGACGTCTGGTGCACATGCTCCTCGCCGCCGTTGCCGATCGTTTGTTGGGTCGCGACACCAGCGTTCAACAAGCTGCCGAACTGTTGTGGGGCCACCCGCAAGTCCGCAGCGAACTGTCGGAGCTGTTCGGCTTGCTCGATGGCCGCATCGACCATCTACACACGCCGCTGGCCACGCACCCTGACAGCCCTCTGCAGATCCACGCGAGGTACACCCGGATCGAGATCCTTGCCGCATTCGGGCTGGGTTCGGGCGCGGCCACGTGGGCGAGCGGCCGATGGCCGTCACCTGGGAGTTGGAGCAGCCGCTCTCCGGCGATCCGTACCAAGCGTTCGCCGCAGCGGTGGCGTGAGTCGACACGGCGTTTGTCCTTGACGCGCCGGTGCGCCTCCTCGAGACCATTCTTGGATGGATGTGCTTCGTGCCGATGGTGTGGCGACGGCTCACGGGTGGCACCTGGTGGCCCGCAACGGTTGCCGCCGTACTCAAGTCGATCGAGGTCGATGTGTCGGCCCACCTGTTGGCTGATCCCCTCTGGGCAGGCCGACGACGCCGAGGCAACGCAGCGTGTCGAATCCGGTCAGGTTGGCACTGGCATGTCGATGGCCGAGGTTCGTGCGACCGTCGACCGCTGACCCCCTTGTCGACATGGGCTTGACAAGGTAGCCTTTCATGGCGTGCTGATCGTGTTGTCAAGTGCTCGACGGCACAGTGTGAACGAGGACGATATGAGCCATGCGATCGACAATGCAGTGCGCATTTGGGACGTGGACGACGAGCGTGTGATTTACGTCGGCCCGTCCCGATCGGGTGCCCTGCTCGAAGTCGGCGCATATCAAGCAACCGACGGTGTCATTGTGTTTCACGCGATGCCCTGCCGTACCAAGTACCTACCGAGGTGATGACCATGCCCAGAACGATCGCTGAAATCATGGCCCGGGCCGACGAACTCGCCGACCTGACCGAATCCGAAGATGACCCCGTAGGCGTCCAGCGCGACGGAGCACCAGTTCGTGCGCTGCGTGCAGCATTCGCCAAGCGCGCCGAGGTCGAGGTCGAGATGGTTGCTGCCGTCGAATCCGCCCGGGCCGAGGGCTACTCATGGGCGTTGATCGGCTCCCTGATCGGCACGTCGGGGCAGGCTGCACGCGAGCGTTACGGCATCCCAAGCCACCGGTAGTTGCCCGGCCGAAAAGTGCCGTTGCTACGAGGACTGGTCCGGCGACCTTCATCAGGATGAACAGTATTGTGCCGCCGCCGGTGAGCCCATCCGTCACGGGCGACAGGAAGCTGACAGTTGATCGAAGGCTGACTGCCAGACAGTCCCAGAAGCGGTTGAAGTGCAGCCCGGCGGACCCAGCAGCCTTCGAGGCGTCGGCGACGAACAAGCGCGTCTGGCACCGCAACAGGATCGCTAGCGCAAACACCACCAGGGAATAGGTGGTTAGGGCGCGGTGAGCGCGAAGCCCATAGCCAGCAAGCACCTTGTACCCGAGGAGAAGTGGGCGTTCTACGGACCGCCACGGAGCACCGATACGACGCATCTCCATCTCGCCATAGTAAAAGTCGGCAGCCCCGGCGTAGTCCTTCGACGCCTCGAGAGCGTCGAAATTTCCGAGCCGAGGGACTCGCTGTGATTTCAATCGGCCTGTGGATGTGGGGCGGATCACCGACATGATCACCACCATGACCATCGACATCGACGCGCAGCTCCGCATGCTCACGGGGCGGGCCGATGCGACATTCCGCGACGGTCAACGCGAAGCGGTCGAGGCGTTGGCGATGCGGCGCGAGCGGGTCGTGCTTGTCCAGCGGACGGGGTGGGGCAAGAGCGCGGTCTACTTCCTGTCGACGCGGGTGTTGCGCGACGCCGGGCTCGGGCCGACGATCATTGTTTCGCCGTTGCTGGCGTTGATGCGCAACCAGCTTGAGGCGGCGCAGCGGCTCGGCTTGCGGGCCGAGGCGATCAACTCGACCAATCCCGACGATCACGATCGCCTGCGTGACCGGCTCGATCGCGACGAAATCGACCTCTTGCTCGTCGCCCCCGAACGCCTGGCAAACCAGAAGTTCGTCTCCGGTTGGCTGCCAATGTTGATGGAGAACCCCGGGCTGCTGGTGATCGACGAGGTCCACTGCATCTCCGACTGGGGTCACGATTTTCGGCCCGACTACCGCCGACTCCGCACCTTCGTCGACCGGCTGCCACACGAGGTCCCGGTGCTCGGTTGCACCGCGACGGCCAATGATCGCGTCGTCGCCGACGTCAGCGCGCAACTGGGCGCGACGCTTGTCACCCAACGCGGCCCGCTCGATCGGCCGGGGTTGCATCTCGCCGTGCTCGATATCCCCTCCGCGGCGACACGGCTGGCCTGGTTGGTCGAGCACTTGCCCAAGTTGCCCGGAACCGGGATCGTCTATTGCCTGACGATTGCCGACACCCGGGTGGTGGCCGACTTCCTCAACGAACATGGCATCAACGTGCTGGCGTACTCGGGTGACGACTCCAACGAGTGGCGCATCGCCGCAGAAGATCGGCTGCTGGGCAACGAGGTGAAGGCATTGATCGCCACCTCGGCATTGGGCATGGGGTTCGACAAGCCCGACCTCGGATTCGTGGTCCACTATCAGGCTCCGGGCACCCCGGTCGCCTACTACCAGCAGGTCGGCCGCGCCGGTCGTGCCCTCGACGAGTCGTTCGGCGTATTGCTGCGCGGCAAGGAAGACGCCGGCATTCAGAACTACTTCATCGACGCCGCCTTCCCCGAACAGCACGTGGTGGAGCGGGTGCTCGACTTCCTCGGCAACCAGCCCGACCCGCCGGGCATCCCGAAAATCGAGACCGGGGTGAACCTGTCGCGTGGCCGACTGGGCCTAATGCTGAAGCAACTGGAAGTCGACGGTGCGGTGGCTCGATCTGATCGCGGCGGGTACTACCTGACAGCGCAGCGATGGACGTATCCTCACGAGCGTTACGACCAGATCACCGGGCTACGCCGAGCCGAACAGGCCCAGATGGATGAGTACGCAACGACCGATCAGTGTCGTATGCGAGTCATCCGGTCCCTGCTCGACGACCCGTCGACCGACGACTGCGGCATCTGCGACCGCTGTCGCGGCGAACGACTTTCCACCACCGTCGACCCCGCGCTCGTCACCGCGGCCCGCAAGTTCCTGCGCACTCAGCCGGCGACGATCGAGCCTCGCACGCAATGGCCGAGCGGGCTCAGCTCAGTGCGCGGACGGATCAGCGGGGCCGAGGTGATGGAGCCCGGCCGCGCCGTCTGTCGCCTGGGCGACGGCGAACTCGGGTCGTTGCTGCGCGCCGATCTGGCCGCCGGGGCCTTCAGCGATGAGTTGGTCGAGCACGCGGCGTTGACGCTCACCCGCTGGAATCCACTGCCCCAGCCGATGTGGATCACCTACGTGCCGTCCCGCCGGCCGGGCGACCCGGTCGGCGATTTCGCCCGGCGGTTGGCCGAGCAGACCGGGCTGTCGTGTCACGCGGTCGTCGAGCCGACGGGCGACAAGACGCCGCAGGCGGACGCCCACAACAGCGCCCAACAGGTCCGCAATGTCCTCGGTGCGTTCGCCGTCGCGTCCGTGCCCGACACCCGACCGGTGCTCCTCATCGACGACACGGTCAGTTCGCGCTGGACCCTGACCACCGTCGCTCGGCACCTGCGTCGTGCCGGGGTGGCCACCGTATTGCCGCTCGTGATCGGGAGCTGAACCACGACAGCTGAAGCTCCGCCGCCGGCGGGCCGGGCCGGGCCGGGCCGGGCCGAACCTCAGCGGGTCCCGGTCACGATCGTCGAGCTGAACTCGGCGTCGGCTTTGATGTCCGCTTCCTCGAACACGACCGTCCGCCAGGCTTTCTTGCCGAAGAGCTCCGTCTGCGACCGAAACTGCGGGTCGTCGGGGTCGTCGGGCTGGCCATAGGTGAGAAACGCTCCGGCCTGCGGTCCGTCGGCGGTGAATTGCACGGCCATCAGGAAGCTCGTGCCCTCGGTCACCGGGTAGCCGAGGGGCGTCGTCGCGAAGGCACCGTCATCGCTGAAGGTCGGGTTCAATGCATCGGGAGCCGCCGAGGAGCCGCCGCGGGCGCAGCAACCGATGACGTTGGCGAGCCCTTCCTCGCCCCAACCGCCGCCCAGCCCCGGGCCTCGGCCAGCGCGACCGTCGAACTGGAAGTCGCCCAGCGGCGCGTCGACGGGAATGCCCGCGGTGTTCAACAGCTGTACGGCCTTGGCCAGGTTGGGCAGCCACGCCGAGCGATCCGACGTCGGTGTGTTCGGCGTGGACGCCGGGAGGGCCGGGTCGAAGGGCACCTCGTACAGGCCCTTGCTGACGCCCGCCTGCGCGTCGCGGTCGAAGCGCGCGAGGAACTCGCGCCACACGATCGCGCCCACTGAATCGGTGTTGAAACGACCATCCCATCCGGTCAACGCCGCACACGCCGGGGCGATATCGACCGATGAACCGTCGACATCAATCGGGCCCGACCCGGCGCAGTCGGCGACCAACGCCTCGACCAATACTTCAGCCGTCAGCGCCCGGTTCGACAGAATCGATTCCTGCGCTTCAACCAGGGAGAACTTGCCGTCCGGCCCGCCTGCGCCGACCTCGCCGAGCATCGCGGCATTCATCCGGGTGCGGGCCGACTGCACGGTTCCTTCAGCACCGGTCATCGGCGGGAACCCGGTCAGCAACTCGTCGGGATTGGCCAACCAATGCGAATCGTTGGCGTTGAACACGTAGTCGCTTCGTTCCAGTTTGGGCATCAGCCGGTACGGCAGCAGCCCCGGGGCGGGAGCCTCGGGGTCGACGACCCACTCGTTGGCCGGGTCGGACCCGTCGAGCATCGTCGCCCCGTTGTCGTCGACCAACTTCGCCGTGCCTCCCGCAGCGACCGATGCCCGCCACGCGGCGTTGGTGGCAGCGGAGAGGTACGGCGTGATGGCGGTATCGGCGTACCACGCCCGGCCGTCGGCCGACACCGCGATCGTGTTCACCCACGGTATGCCGGTGTGGGTCTCGTGGGCGGCCTGGAACTCGTCCATGCCGGTCGCCCGATCCATCGCCAGGAACTGCTGTAACGCCCGGGTCACGACGATGTTGCCGTCGCGCATCGTGTATGCCTTCTCACCGTTCCACCCGAAGGGCAGGTTGAGCATCGGGCCGTAGTGGCTGTTGTACAAACTGCGGGTCTCGGCCTTCGTCGTCCCGTCGGCTTGCAACACCTCGACGGTGTAGTCGGTGGCCGTCATTTCGCGTTCCTCGTCGCCGTACCTGTAGGTGGTCGGTTTGCCGGCAACGAGTTGCAGTTCGTAGAGCGTGAATCGACGACCGTCGGACACCGTGTGGGTCCAGGCGATGTCGCGGTTGAAGCCGATCTGCACCCCCGGAAGTCCGCCGAGGGCGACGCCGTAGACATCGAGATCGCCGGGAACCGTGATGTGCAGCTCCCAGAACCGCCGGTCGCCCTCCCACGGGAAGTGCGGATTGGCGACGAGCAGGCCACCCCCCGAGTCGGATCGGTCCTTGCCGATCGCCCACCCGTTGCTGGCCAGCCGCGACGGATCGACGACGAGCGGGGCGAGCCCGGCGGCTGACTCGGTAGTCCCCGGTTCCGACCCGGTGGCCGGGGGCTGGGGCGGGACGGCGGTCGCGATCGGCTCGATCAGATTGCCGGCGCTGGCATAGAGCAGCACGTCGCCGATGTAGGCGTAGACGTCGGTGGTGGTGATCGGCTGCACCCACGGTTCGCCCGCACACCAGCCATGCGGACCCTCGTCGGCGAGTTCCTGATTGAAACCGGCGACGTACCCGGCGACCATCTCGCGCAGCTCGGCCGGCTGATCGGCCCAGCGGGCGTCGGCATTGTCGTGCAGACCCAGGTGGCGATAGGTGAAGTCGCTGTCGATGTACTCCTGACTCTCCGTCCCGGCCGGACCGGCCCCGAGCCACTTCGAACGCTCGCCACGGACCTTGATGATCTGGTCGATCAGGGTGCAGGCCCGGTCCTGCGCGTAGGCATAGCCCTGCCCAAATCCGGCGCCGGCCAGGTCGTCGGCGACAATATGGGCGACACCGTGGGACGTCCGACGAATCTCGGCGCGATATCCGGTCGGTTCAGTCGGCGTCGTCGGCCCATCGGCAGCAGTCGACTCGACGATGGCCGTCACCGTCGTTGGCGAGGCTCCCGACGACGTTGACGCCACCGCCACGGTCGACTCCGGGGACGCATCATCACCGTTGCTGCATGCCGCGACGAGCGCCAACGCCACAACGACCGGAGCCCAACGCCGTTCAGTTATGTGCATACAACTCCGATCGTGCGGATCGGGCCGAGAACCCGACGACACGCAACGTTATGCCCTATCACTCACCGTGATCGACATGGGCTGGCGACACCGTGCTGGGCTTGGAAGTCGCACCGAGGTCACTCGCGCCGACCGTCGTTGCCTGAGCGACCGAGATCTCGACGGTCCATGGTTCGTTCCTCTCGGTCATCTGGTCGAATGGTGACTCGCGCCGCCCAACCTTGGAGAAACCAATGCCGACCACGATCCCCACGACCATGCGCCAGCTTCGTTCCCTGGTATCTACCGACGGCACGTTGCAGTTGTCGCTGGCCGATGTCGAGATGCCCACGCCGCGACCGCATGAAGTGTTGGTGAGGGTCGAGGCGGCGCCGATCAATCCGTCCGACCTGGGGCTTCTGCTCGGCGGAGCCGACTTGACGACTGCCGTTGCTTCGGGCTCGGCCGATCATCCCGTCATCACCGCGACCATCCCACCCCAGATGCTGCTGGGACTGAGTGGCCGACTCGGAGAGTCGATGCCGGTCGGCAACGAGGGCGCTGGCGTGGTCGTCGACGCCGGTTCATCCGACGAGGCCCAAGCGTTGATCGGCCGAACCGTTTCGATCATCGGCGGCGCGACCTATGCCGAGTACCGCTGCCTGGCCGCGGGCGCATGCCTGGCTCTCCCCGACGGTACCGACCCGGCCGACGGCGCGTCGTGGTTCGTCAATCCGCTCACCGCCCTCAGCATGGTCGAGACGATGCGGATGGAAGGCCACACCGCGCTTGTCCACACTGCGGCGGCGTCGAATCTTGGCCAGATGCTCAACCGCATCTGCCTGAACGACGGCGTGGCGGTAGTCAACATCGTTCGCAAGCCCGAGCAGGCCGCCCTGCTGCGCGGCATCGGCGCGATCCATGTGGTCGACTCGTCGTCGACGACGTTCATGGATGACCTGACGGCCGCGCTGATCGAGACCGGGGCGACGCTGGCGTTCGATGCGATCGGTGGTGGGCGACTCGCCGCCCAGATCCTTGCCGCGATGGAGGCCGCGGCGAGCGCGACCGCCACCGAGTACTCCCGCTACGGCTCGACGGTCCACAAGCAGGTGTACATCTATGGCGGCCTTGATCGCGGACCAACCGAGATCAATCGGACATTCGGCATGACATGGGGTGTCGGCGGTTGGCTGTTGACCCCGTTCCTGCAGAAGCTCGGCGCCGAGGGCGTCGCTCGGTTGCGTCAACGCGTCGTCGACGAACTGACCACGACCTTCGCCAGTCACTACACCGACCAGGTCTCGCTCGCCGGCACCCTTGACCTGGCGGCGATGCAGACGTACGCATTGCAGGCCACCGGCCAGAAGTTCCTCATCCGCCCCAACATGGCCTGACCCCGCCTCGCGGCCGGCACCACGCGACGTGCTGCGGGTCAAAATTCTGCGTCACGGGGAACCTGGGAGCGACCAGCGAACGTCCAATCTGCAGATGCGCCGCGCGCACACGTGTAGAGGGACGAGGATATGGGCATGGCCATTCTTGGAATCCAGCCAACAGGACGTCGGCAGCTGACAATCGGCGTTGCGCTCGTCGCCGCGCTGATCGCCGGCGCGTGCTCGTCGAAGGCCGACAACACCTCGCCAACATCCACGACCCCCAAGGGAGCTGACACGACCGTGTCGGGTGACACCACTCCGGGCGACACGCCCACCGCTGCGGCTGGGGCCGCCGGGCCACTCGGGTTCCGCCTCAGCCAGGGCACGTCGCAGGCCGCGGCGGCCATCCCGACGCCGGTGGTCCAGGGAACACCGTTCGATCAGGCCCGCATCGATGAGATCTTCAGCCGGCTCCCCGAGTGGATCACCGACGACATCACCCTGACCAAGCCGTTCAACTGGCCCGTCGAGACGCTGCCGCCCCCTCGGGTCGGCCAGACCGTCGACGTGCCGTTTCCACAGGTCCCCGACGCGGGCGGTCCCCCCGCCCCGCCCGCCGGGCCGCTCGAGGTTGTGCGCCGCCAGCCCGAGGGGGACGTCCCAATCGCCCCGTTCGTCAGCATCACCTTCAACCAGCCGATGGTCGCCCTAACCACCCTCGAGCAGCTCGATCAGGCCACCGTTCCGGCCACGATCAGCCCCGCGGTCCCGGGTCGCTGGCAGTGGATCGGCACCCAGACCCTGCGCTTCGACGCCACCAATCAACTGGTCGATCGCCTGCCGATGGCCACCGAGTTCACCGTTACGATCCCCCAGGGAACCAAGTCGGCCAACGACGGCGAACTGGCTGCCGACGTGTCGTGGTCGTTGACCACTCCGGCTCCGAAGGTGCTGTCGTTCCAGCCCGCCGACAACTCCAGCCTGACGCTGGAGCCCGTTTTCGTTGCCACCTTCGATCAACGCGTCGACCCCGCCGCGGTGCTCGCGACCATCACACTGAAGGCCGGTGACGCCAAGCCCACCGTCCGCGTCGCCACCCAGGCCGAGATCGACGCCGACGAGATCGCGGGCCAGATCGTCAGCTCGGCCACCCAGGGTCGGTGGGTCGCGTTCCGAGCCACCGACCCCCTTCCCGCCGACAGCGCCATTGGCATCGAGATCGGCCCGGGCACGCCGTCGGCCGAAGGTCCCTTGACGACCGCCGACGCCACGACCTACTCGAATCGGACCTTTGCGGCGCTCGCCGTGTTGGGAACCGAGTGCGGCTACGGCCCGAACTGCCCACCTTCGACCGACTTCAACATCAACTTCAACAACCCGCTCGATGCCGCGACGTTCGACCCGGCGACGATCACGATCGAGCCCACACTCAACGCGGTGATCGGGGTCTACGGGTCGACGATCAACGTTCGCGGCAACACCACGGCGAACACCACGTATACCGTCACCATCCCGACGACGGTGCGTGACATCCACGGCCAGACCCTCGCCGAGGAGCAGACGGTGACCGTCGAAATCGGCAAGGCCATGCCGATGATGGTCACGACCCAGCCGTTGGTCACCCTCGACCCGTTGGCGACAACCGCCGACTTCACCGTGTCATCGGCCGGTCACAAAGAACTGAAAGTTCGTGTCTACCAGGTGAGACCGGGTGACTGGGCGAGCTTCACGGACTACATGAATCAGTTCAACGGCGACCCGTCGGTGACGCCGAAGGCCCCAACGTGGCCGTCGCTCGTCGACACGACGGTCAAGGTAGACGGCGATGTCAACGCCATCACGCCAACCAGTGTCGACCTGTCGAAGTACCTCACCAACCGCCGCGGCCACCTGGTCGTGATCGTCGAACCGACCGAGAAGTACGACATCAACAACGAGTTGTACTGGCAGAACCGTCCGGCGATCTCGTGGGTGCAAGGCACGTCGATCGGACTCGATGCGATCGTCGACAACGACGAGATGGTCATCTGGGCCACCGACCTGGCCACCGGTGCGGCCCTCGATGGCGTCACCATCGACGTCGGGCCCGGCAAGTCGGTGACCACCGATGCCGATGGGTTGTCCCGCACCGCGACCGCTTTGGCACGGACGTTGACGGCGACGAAGGGCGACGATGTCGCCATCCTGCCGCCGGGCTACTACGGCGAGCAATGGCAGTCGTATCCGCTGCAAGACGAGGCCCGCTGGTTCGTGTTCGACGATCGCCAGATCTACCGGCCAGGCGAGACGATCAGCGTCAAGGGCTGGGTCCGCAAGCTGGCAATGACCGACAACGCCCAGCTCCGCCTGTTCGACACGGCGACCGGCGTCGACTGGACGTTGTTCGACGGGCAGGGCAACGAACTCGCCTCGGGCACCGCCGCGATCAGCGCCGTCGGCGGGTTCGACCTGACCGCCGAGATCAAGCCCGAGGCCAATCTCGGGTACGCCTACTTCAACCTCAAAGTGGCCGGCGAGACCGGAGTGCCCTACACCGAGTTCCAGCACGGCCTGCAGATCCAGGAGTTCCGCCGGCCCGAGTTCGAGGTGACCGCCCGCGCCGAGAGCCCCGGGCCGTACCTCGATACCAAGCCCGCAACCGTCGCCGTCGACGCCAACTACTTCGCCGGTGGGCCCCTGCCTGCAGCTCCCGTCGAGTGGCAGGTCACCACGGCACCGGCCACCTACTCGCCCCCCGGTTGGGACGGCTTCACCTTCGGCATCTGGCAGCCGTGGTGGTACGGCGACTATGGGTACGGCGGGGGGTACGGCGGGGGTACGGAGTCGACTACGGCCGCGGGGGCTACCCCGGTGGACCGGGCTTTCCGGGTTTCCCGGGTGACGGCAGCAACGTCAAGACGTTCTCGGGCATCACCGATGGCGACGGCCACCACTTCCTGCAGATCGACTTCGAGGCTCCCGAGGGCGGGTTGCCCGACCTGCCGACCACCGTCTCGGCGCAGGCCTCCGTCACCGACGTGAATCGCCAGGCCTCGGCGTCGACCACCAGCCTGTTGGTCCACCCGGGCGAGTTGTACGTCGGACTCTCCAGCGACCGCACCTTCGTCCGCAAGGGCGACCCGCTGACGATCAACACCATCGTCAGCAACATCGACGGCGGCGCGATCGGCGGCCGAGCACTGAAGGTCACCGCCAGCCGGATGACCTCGGTGTTCGCCAATGGCGAGTGGACCGAGCAGGCCGTCAGCACCGAAGACTGCTCGGTCACCAGCGGCGAAGAGGCCGTGACCTGCACCTTTGCGACCACCGAGGGCGGAACGTACAAGGTCACGTCGACCATCGCCGACGACCAGGGTGGCAAGAGCCGCAGCGAGTTGACCGTCTGGGTCAGCGGAGCCGATGCTCAACCGAACCGCAGCGTCGACCAGCAGAGCCTGACGATCATCCCGGGCAAGGCCTCGTACCAGCCGGGCGAAACCGCCGAACTGCTGATCTCGGCCCCGTTCAGCCCCGGCGAGGGGTTGGCGACGATCACCCACGCCGGCATCCGCTCCACCCAGCGATTCGCCATCGCCGACGGTTCGGCCGTCGTCGAGATCCCGATTACCGAAGCCGACATCCCCAACATCGACGTCTCGATCGAGGTGGTCGGCGTGACCCCGCGAGTTGGTGACGACGGCGCGCCGCTGCCCAACGCGCCGGCTCGCCCGGCGTACGCAGCCGGCAACTTCACCGTCTCGGTGCCACCCGAAAGCCGCACGTTGGCCGTCACTGCCACCCCGGCCGCGGCAAGCGTCGAGCCGGGCGCGGCAACGTCGATCGATGTCACCGTTGCCGACGCCGCGGGTCAGCCGGTGACTGGAGCCGAGTTCTCGTTGGTCGTCGTCGACGAAGCCGTACTGGCGCTGAGCAACTACACCCTCGGCGACCCGCTGGCGACGTTCTACGGCCAGATCCCGTCATACGTCAGTCCGGTCTATGGCCGCCAGTCGATCATTCTCGCCAACCCGGCCACGCTCGGGGGAGACGGGCGCGATGTCGCGACTGGCGAATCGGCCGAAGCAGCAACCACGGCTGCGGCCGAGGCTCCGAGGGCTGCGGGAGCGGCCGCCCCGGGTGATTCGAACGAGCAATTGGCGTCCGTCGCGTTCGACGCGGCCAGCGCCAAGGCCGTCGGCGGACTCGACGCAGCCGGCGCGCCCATCGACGTGCGCACGAACTTCGACGCGCTGGCCGTGTTCCAGCCGTCGGTGACCACCGACGCGACCGGCAAGGCGACCATCGACGTCACCCTGCCCGACAACCTGACCCGCTACCGGGTGATGGTCGTGGCGGTCGACGGGGCCGATCAGTTCGGCTCGACCGAGGCCAACCTGACCGCCCGACTGCCGTTGATGGTCCGCCCGTCGGCCCCGCGTTTCGCCAACTTCGGGGACGCGTTCGACTTGCCGGTGGTCGTCCAGAACCAGACCGATCAGGCGATCGAGGTCGACCTCGCCCTGCAAACTGCCAACCTGCGTATCGACGGTGCCGCCGGCACTCGGGTCAACGTTCCGGCCAACGACCGGGTCGAGGTGCGCTTCCCCGTCGCCGCCGACCAGGCCGGGACCGCTCGCTTCCGGGTCGCCGGGGTCAGCGGTGATCTGGCCGACGCGACGACAATCGAGCTCCCGGTCTATACCCCGGCCACCGCCGAGGCGTTCGCCACCTACGGCGTGATCGACGATGGTGCGGCGATCCAACCGCTTGTCGCTCCCACCGGCGTGATCCCCCAGTTCGGCGGGCTCGACATCACCACCTCGTCGACGTCGCTGCAGGCGCTCACCGACGCCGTGCTGTACATCACGCAGTACCCGTACGACTCGTCGGACGGGTACGCATCGCGGATCATGGCGATCGCCGCCCTACGCAAGGTGCTCGACGCGTTCGACGCTCCCGGCCTGCCGTCGGCCGCAGTGATCGAGGCCACGGTGACCGGCGACATCGCCGGGCTGGCGACACTGCAGAACGACGACGGCGGGTTCTCGTACTGGGAACGCGGTCGACCATCCGAGCCGTACAACACCATCCAGGCCGCCCACGCCCTGGTCCTCGCCCGCGACAACGGCTACGCGGTTCCCGACCAGACGCTCGGCATGGCGCTGGCGTACATCGCCGACATCGAGTCACACTTCCCGACCAACATCGGCCAGCAAGGCCGCGACAGCCTCAGCGCCTACGCCCTGAACGTGCGGGCGCTCGCCGGTGATCGCGATACCGGCAAGGCCAACGCGCTGTGGGCCGACCGGGGCGAGGAGATGACCCTCGATGCCATCGCCTGGATCTGGCCGGTGCTCGACGATCCCGCGGCCGACGCCGACGATCGAGCGGCTGTTCGCCAACCGAGCGGTCGAAACGGCGGGGGCGGCCAACTTCGCCACCGACTACGGCGATGACGCGTCGTTGATCCTCCACTCCGACCGGCGCACCGACGGCATCGTCCTCGACGCGTTGATCGCCAAGCGCCCCGACAGCGACCTGATTCCCAAGGTCGTCACCGGTCTGCTCGGCGGCCGCACGGCGGGGCGATGGAACAACATCCAGGAGAACTCGTTCATCCTGCTTGCCCTCAAGCGCTACTTCGACACCTACGAGAACCAGGATCCGGCATTCGTCGCCCGGGTCTGGCTCGGCGACCGCTATGCCGGGGACCATACCTTCGAAGGACGTTCCACCGATCGGGTGCGGATGAGTATCCCGACATCGGAGCTGGTCACGGCCGGGAACGCCAACATCGCCATCTCCAAGGAGGGCGTCGGGCGGCTCTACTACCGGCTCGGTCTGCGCTACTCCCCGGTGTCGCTGACCCTCGACCCGCTCGATCGCGGCTTCGTCGTCGAGCGGACCTACGAGGGCGTCGACGACCCTGCCGATGTCACCCAGGACGCCGATGGCACCTGGCACATCAAGGCCGGAGCGAAGGTGCGAGTGCGCCTGACGATGATCGCCGAGAGCCAACGCACGCACGTCGCCCTGATCGACCCGCTGCCCGCCGGATTCGAAACCCTCAACCCGGCGCTGGCGACCACCCCCAACGTCCCCGAGGATCCTGCGGTAGCCCAGCCCACCGGCGGTGACTGGTGGTGGTACGGCACATGGTTCGACCATCAGAACCTGAAGGACGACCGCACCGAGGCCTTCGCCGCCTACCTTCCCGGCGGAACATACGACTACTCCTACGTTGCCCGGGCGACGACCCCCGGCACCTTCATCACCCCGCCCACTCGCGCCGAGGAGATCTATGCCCCCGAGACATTCGGGCGTGGTTCCACGGCCAAGGTTGTCGTCGAAGCCTGACCCGGCAGCACTCGAATCCCTGCAATGCGTGAGGCGGGGCGGGTCCATGCCCGCCCAACCTCACGCATTCGTGAGAGAGCTGACGGCCGCGTAGGTTGGGGCCATGCAAGTTGTCGGAGTGATCGAGTTTGGTGGACCTGAGGCGTTCAAGGTCGTGGACATCCCGACCCCCGAGGCGGGGCCGGGGAAGATGCGGATTCGGGTGCACGCCGCGGCGGTCAACCCGACCGATACCTACACCCGCAACGGGGCGCGTGCCGAGCAGTTGAAGCAGTTCGACCCGCCCTACGTGCCCGGTATGGATGTCGCCGGGGTCCTCGACCAGATCGGCGACGGCGTGGCGACCGACCTCAAAGTCGGCGACGATGTGATGGCGATCGTCGTCCCGAAGGGGTCGCATGGCGGCTACTCCGAGTACGTGGTGGTCCCCGCCGAGTCGGTGGCTGCGGTTCCCGACGGCGCGTCATACGCCGAGGCCGCCACGCTGCCGATGAACACGCTGACCGCTCGCCTCGCCCTCGACCTGCTGGCGATGCAGCCCGGCCAGACGCTGCTCGTCACCGGCGCGGCTGGAGCATTCGGCGGCTACACCGTCGAACTCGCCAAGGCCGACGGCTTGCGCGTGATCGCCGACGCGTCGCAAGCCGATGAAGCCCTCGTGACATCGCTCGGCGCCGACATGGTGTTGCGTCGGGGCGACGACCTCGCCACCCGCGTGCGCAAGCTGATCCCCGAAGGCGTCGACGCGGTCGCCGACGGGGCGTTGCTCAACGGGTTGGTCCTCGCCGCGGTGCGCGACGGCGGAGGCCTGGCGGCCGTGCGCGGTTTCGGCGGCGAAACCGAGCGCGGCATCAACATTCACCAGGTCGTGGTCCCCCAATATGCCCGTGAGCAGGCCAAACTCGACCGCATCCGCCAACTCGTCAACGAGGGCCGCATCCAGATGCGCGTCGCTCGCGTGCTGCGGGCGGCCGAGGCCGGCGAAGCCCACCGCATCCTCGCCGCCGGTGGCACCCGAGGTCGGTTGATCCTCGAATTCTGAACACCCGCCGGCCACGGCGCGCTCGGTTGGCGTGACGGGCGTCGCAACGTTCACGATGGTGGGGTGTTCGAGCATTACCACGCCGCCCGCCAGCAACTTCTCAGCCCTGGCTCCCCGTTCGAGGTCCACACGATCGAGGTGCGTGGCGTCCCGATCAAGGCGTTCAAGGCGGCCCCGGCAACCTTGCGAGACGTGTGGCTGACTACCGCGCCCCACTCCGACAAGGACTACATCGTCTACGAGGACGAGCGGTTCACGTATGGCGACATCCAGGCCCAGGTCCGTTCGTTGGCCCACGTGCTCCATCACACCCACGGCGTCGGGCCCGGCGACCGGGTGGCGGTGGCGATGCGCAACTACCCCGAATGGGTCGTGGCGTATTGGGCGACGGTGTCGATCGGGGCGGCGATCGTCGGAATGAACG
Source organism: uncultured Actinomycetes bacterium (assembly GCA_963847945.1). Lineage (GTDB taxonomy): Bacteria > Actinomycetota > Acidimicrobiia > Acidimicrobiales > Ilumatobacteraceae > JANMJD01. The sequence goes on along the minus strand of CAWKBX010000009.1, from coordinate 1,046,354 downwards.
CCTGGTGGACCCCGATCGAGATGGAGTACGGCCTGAACGACTCGCGTCCGAAGGTACTCATCGTCGATGACGAACGACTGGAGCGGGTGATGGGCGTGCTCGACGCGGTCCGCGCCGATGGGGCGATGCACGTCATCGCCGTGCGCTCCAATCGGGAACTCCCCGCTGATGCCTCGCACTGGAACGATGTCATCTCGGTCACCGACGCGCCCGCCGGGCTGCCCGATGTCGAGATCGACCCCGATGACGACGCCTGCATCTTCTACACCTCGGGCACCACCGGATTCCCCAAGGGAGCCCAATTGACCCACCGCGGGTCGGTCCACAACATCTTGAACATCGCCTTCATGAACACCGCCGCGCCGATGGCGGCCGCCGCCGCCGATGCCGCGGCCGGGATCGAGGCCACCGCTGCGACCGCGCCGGCCCAGATGACGTTCATGGCTCCAACCCCTCTGTTCCACGTGACGGCGTGCAACTGCATCCTGCACCCGGCGACGTTGATCGGTGGGCGACTCGTGCTGACCTACAAGTGGGACGCCGCCCGGGCCCTCGAGCTGATCGAACGCGAACGGGTCAACAGCTTCTCAGGGGTACCAACGATGAGCCGCGAACTCCTCATGCACCCTGATTGGGCGACGCGCGATACCTCGTCGTTAATGGGGCTCGGCGGAGGTGGGGCGGCGCTGCAGCCCGACCTGGTGGAGAAAATCGCTGGTGCTGTCAACGGAAAGGCCCCGCTCACGGGCTATGGGCTCACCGAGACCCACGGCATCCTCACCGCGAACTCGGCCCGCAACTTCCTGGCGAAGCCCGATTCGTGCGGACCGATCGTGCCGACCGTTGAGGTCAAGTTGATCGATGAGGAGGGTAACGACATCGCGCCGTCGCCAACCGCGGTTGGCGTGTTGTGTGCCCGCGGCGCGGTGATCATCAAGGGCTACCTCAACCGGCCCGAGGCCACCGCCGATGCGATCCGCGACGGTTGGTTCAACACCGGTGACATCGCCCGCATCGACGACGACGGCTTCGTCTACATCGTCGACCGGGCGAAAGACATGGTGCTGCGCGGGGGCGAGAACGTCTATTGCTCCGAGGTCGAAGCAGTCATCTACCAGCACACCGATGTCGCCGAGGCCGCCGTGTTCGGGGTGCCCGACGAGCGTCTCGGGGAAGAGGTCGCCGTCGCCATTTTCCTCGGCCCCGACGCCACATTGGATGCCGCCGGCCTGCGGTCGTTCCTCGCCGAGCGCATCGCCAAGCACAAAATCCCCGCCCACGTCTGGTTCATCGACGAGCCCCTCCCGCGTAACGCGAGCGGCAAGTTCCTCAAGCGCGAACTCCGCGACCGCCTCACCGGGGGCTGACACCGACGGGCCGATCCGACACTCGCTCTTGTCGCGTCTGAGTTCGTCGACGTCACCGAGACGCGACACGAACCGCGTGAATCCCCAATCCTCACCCCGGCCTGCGGCCTCCGTCGGAATCGGGTTGTGGCGAGGGGTGATTGTGCGATAGCTGTAACCGCATGACTGCGCACGAGCCGACGAACGCCGAACCGCGACCCGGGCCGGATGCAGAGCAGCAGGCGGGCAGCGGTGGCGGGCGGATCGGTGGCGACTTCATCCGTGAGCTGGTGCGGGCCGACAACGAGTCTGGCAAGTTTGCCGGGCGGGTGCAGACCCGGTTCCCACCCGAGCCGAACGGCTACCTGCACATCGGTCATGCCAAGGCGATCGCCGTCGACTTCGGCATCGCCGCCGAGTTCGGTGGGGTCTGCCGCCTGCGGTTCGACGACACCAACCCGGTCACCGAGGACGTCGCCTTCACCGAGGGGATCATCGCCGACATCGCCTGGCTCGGCTTCGAACCGACCGGCGACCCGGTCTACGCATCCGACTACTTCGAGCAGCTCTACGCCTGGGCCGAATACCTCATCGAGCGCGGCCTCGCGTTCGTCGACGACGAGGACGGCGAGACGATCTCGGTGAAGCGTGGCGGCTTCGGCAAGCCCGGCATCGAGAGCGCCCACCGCGATCGCACGATCGAAGAGAACCTCGACCTGTTCCGCCGGATGCGCGCCGGCGAGTTCCCTGACGGCTCGTGCGTGTTCGCGCGCCCGCATCGACATGCAGCACGACAACATGCAGATGCGCGACCCGGTGATGTATCGCATCCGCCACGCCCACCACTACCGCACCGGCGACACGTGGTGCATCTACCCGACGTACGACTGGGCGCATGGCCAGTCCGACGCGATCGAGGGCGTGACCCACTCGATCTGCACGTTGGAGTTCGACTCTCATCGCCCGCTGTACGACTGGTACCTCGCCCAGCTGCCGCTGCCTGGCGACACCCCCGAACAGACCGAGTTCGCCCGGTTGAACCTGACCTACACCGTCATGTCGAAGCGCAAGCTCGCCACATTGGTGAACGACGGCCACGTCGACGGCTGGGACGATCCGCGGATGCCAACGCTGCGCGGCCTGCGCCGTCGCGGGTACCCGGCGTCGGCGCTCCGGGCGTTCTGCGCCCATATCGGCATCGCCAAGACCAACGGCGTCTGTGAGATCGAGTTGCTCGAATCGTTCGTCCGCACGGAGTTGAACACCATCGCCGAGCGGCGGATGGCGGTGCTGCGCCCGGTCAAGGTCGTGTTGACCAACTGGCCCGCAGGCCACGTCGAGATGCGCGAAGCGGTCAACAACCCCGAAGATCCGTCGGCCGGTACCCGCCAGATCCCGTTCAGCGGTGAGCTGTGGATCGAGCGCGAGGACTTCATGGAGGAGCCCCCGCCGAAGTACTACCGCCTGACCGTCGGGCGCGAGGTCCGCCTGCGCTACGGCTATCTGATCACGTGCACCGACGTGGTCAAAGACGACACCGGCGAGATTGTCGAGATCCGCTGCACCTATGACCCGTGGACCGCGGGCGGCAACGCGCCCGACGGCCGCAAGGTGAAGTCGACGATCCACTGGGTCTCGGCCGCCCACGCCGTCGACGGCACGGCCGTGATCTACGACCGCCTCTTCACCGATCCGTTCCCCGGCTCCGACGGCATCGACCCAATGGACCAGCTGAACCCGTCGTCGCGCGAGATGTTGACCAACGCAAAGTTCGAACCGGCCCTCGGCGACATCACCCCCGGCGGTCACGTCCAGTTCGAACGCCTCGCCTACTTCTGCCGCGACGCCACATCTGATGGTCTCGTCTTCCACCAGACCGTCGGCCTCAAAGACGAGTGGGCCCGGGTCCAAAAACGCAGCTGAGATCACGGCTTCCAGCTACGGGCCGACTAACGGAGAATCGGGGTTTTTCGTCGGGCTATGGTGAGCAGTCCACGCGACCGTCGATCGAGCGGTCGTCGAAAGGAGCCTGCCATGGAAGTCACCTCATATGCCCCGGGGACCCCAAGCTGGGTTGATCTGGGTACGTCCGACGCGGCCGGCGGTGCCGCGTTCTACTCCGCGCTGTTCGGTTGGGAGATCGACGAGGGTCCGCCCGAGACGGGCGGCTACCGGATGTGCATGCTCAACGGTCATGCGGTGGCGGGCATCGGCCCGCAAATGAACGCCGACATGCCGCCCTACTGGACCACCTATGTCAGCGTCGTCGATGCCGACGAGACGACCGCGGCCGTAACTACCAACGGCGGTCAGGTACTCGTCCCGCCGATGGACGTGATGGATGTCGGACGGATGGCGGTCTACATGGACCCCAACGGCGCAGCGATCAGCGTCTGGCAGCCCCGCGCCCACATCGGCGCCGGGCTGGTCAACGAACCGGGCACGCTATGTTGGAACGAGCTCGCCGCCCGCGACACCGACGTCGCCAACACGTTCTACACCGCCGTATTCGGTTGGGGAACCGAGGTCACCGACATGGGCGACTTCGCCTACACCTCGTTCACGGTCAACGGCAACATGGTGGCCGGCATGATGCCGATGGGCGACATGTTCCCACCCGAGGTGCCCAGCCACTGGGCCGTGTACTTCGCCGTTGCCGACTGCGACGCCTCGGCCGCCCAGGTCACCGAGCTCGGGGGCGAGGTTCACTCGCCGCCGATGGATATCCCCGGTGTCGGTCGCTTCGCGGTGTGCCAAGACCCGCAGGGTGCCACATTCTCCCTCATGACGATGAGCTCGGAGTCCTGAGTCGTTCGAGAACGCTCGCTGGGTGAGCGGGGGGCGACCCACGCTCGGTACAGTCCGAACATGACGACCGACGCCGACCCCAGCGAGCCGGCCGGCGACGCGAACCCGTACCGGATCGCCTTCGACCGCGCCGGAACCCGCACCCCGAACCACCCAACGCGGCCCGAGATTCAGCTGCTCGAACCCGACTTCTATGCCAACTTCCACGAGTTGACCGGCTGGATGCGGACCAACGCCCCGCTCTACTGGGACGACACGATCGGCATGTGGGGCGCGTCGACCCATGCGGACATCAACATGATGAGCCGCGACTGGCACACGTTCTGTTCCGGGAAAGGCTCGCGTCCCGAGAGCTCGGTGCCATCGATGATCAACTGCGACCCGCCCGAACACACTCGGCGGCGACGGATGGTCAGCCACGGTTTCACGCTGCGGCGGGTCGCCGATCATGAGCCCTACCTGCGCCGCAAGGTCACCGACCTGATCGACTCGGTGATCGACCGTGGCGCATGTGATCTGGTTGCCGACATCGCCACGCCGCTGCCGATGTACATGATCGGCGAGCTGATGGGCCTGCCGGAAGACGACCACGAGATGCTTCTGCATTGGTCCGATCTGTTCGCCACCGGTGGCAACGCCATCCGCGCCGAGGTGGAAGAGGCGGTGCGCGGCTACTGGGAGTACACGCTGGGCAAGATCGCCGAACGCCGCGGCGGCGACGGCCAAGACCTGGTCAGCCTGATCATCAACACCGAAGATGAGGGTGGCCCGATGAGTGACGTCGACATCATCTTCGAGACGATGCTGGTGTTGGTCGGCGGGGACGAGACGACTCGCCACGTCATCTCGGGCGGGATGGAGGCATTGCTGCGCCACCCCGACCAGCTCGCCGAGCTCCGCAACGACCTGAGCCTGCTCCCCGGCGCGATCGAAGAGATGCTGCGCTGGACATCACCGATCCGCAACATGAACCGCACCGCGACCCGCGACGTCGAGGTCAACGGGCAACAGATCCGTGAGGGCGACCGCATCCTGTTGCTGTACCCGTCGGCCAATCGCGACGAGTCGGTGTTCGCCGACGCGCACCGCTTCGACATCCACCGCACGCCCAACAACCATGTGGCGTTCGGCGCGTACGGCCGACACCACTGCCTCGGTGCGCCACTCGCCCGGCTGGAACTCAAAGTGCTGTTCGAAGTGCTCCTCACCCGCCTCGACAACCTGCAGTTGGCCAGCCCCGACCCACTTCCCGAACGCCGCGGCAACTTCGTGCTCGGGCTCAACACCGTGCCGATCACCTTCACCGCGACCGCCCGGTAGAGACGACCCAAGAACCCGTTTCCTACCGTCGTGGCACGGCGTACACTCACCGTGTGCGACGTGTTTGTGTCATCGTCACTTCCATCATCACGCTCGCCGCGCCGGCCTCGTGCGGCGAAGACAGCAATGTGCGGGTCCGCGCCGTCGACTCGCCGGCGGTCGAAGCACCCATCGCCACCGCCGTCGGTGCCACCGCGGCCCCCTCGCCGGTTCAACCCCCCGCCATTGCTCCGGCCGCCCCGGCCATCACCCTGGCTTCCGTCGCCCCGGCGCCCATCGAGCCCCCGGCCGAAGCGGCCACGGTGCCTCCGGCCGCGCCCGCCCCCGAGGCACCGGCGGTCACCCCATCCCCGGTCGTCGTCGCCGCAGCCCCAGTCGTCGTCGCCCAAGCAACTACCCCGGCCGCCGCGGGCGATCAGCCGATCGAACAGAATGCCAATGCCGCCGCGCCCGCCGCCGAGGCGACGACGACGGCATTCACGTCTCCTCCGACCACGGTGATCGTCAAGCACGAGATGCCCAACGTCGTCTGCATGACGCTGCAAGACGCCCAGAACCTCATTCAGAAGGCCGGGGTCTTCTACTCGAAGAGTTTCGACGCCTCGGGCAAGGGGCGCAAGCAGCTGTGGGACCGAGGCTGGATTGTCGTCAGCCAGAACATCGCCCCCGGCACGGCGTTCGGCAATGGCGACGCCAAGCTCGGGGCGGTCAAGACCGACGAGCCAAACGACTGCTGAGCCAGGTCGGTCGTCGCCGCGTCGAACCGATCGATCGGGTCCGTCGCACCGCTACTGTCGCATCGTCGACCGACTCGAAGGGCTGCTCTCATGGCAACATTCCTCGCCCACATCCGGGTACACCCCGGCTCCGAGACCCAGTTCGAAGCGATCGCGGCGACGCTCTGGCAGGCCACCCACGCCAACGAAACCGCCGTACGCCGCTACGAGTATTGGCGGGGAGCCGAGCCGGGCACGTACTACACCCTCGGATCGTTCGACGACTACCACGGGTTCATCGCCCACCAGGTCAGCGATCATCACATGGGTGCGTCCGCCCCGTTACGCGACCTGATCGCCGACATGCGCCTGGAATGGATCGACCCGCTGCCCGACGCATCGGAACTCGCCGCTACCGAGATGGTCGCCCCGCCCGACGATGCCAACGACCTGGCGCTGACCTATTTCCGTCGGCAACCAGCCGCCGTCGCCGAGTGGTGGCCCCGCCGGGGCCCACTGACGCCTCGCCGGCCCGGCTGACCGCTGACTTCTGACCAGCTGGGCCGCTGGGCCGCTGACGCCGGCCGGCTGCTGACAGCAGACCGCTAGACCGCTTAGACCGCGATCATCCGTCCATCCGATGCGGCGCTCTGCATCGCCGCATCGACCAATTCCTGTATCCGCGCTCCATCCCGCAACGACGGCTCGCACCGATCACCGTTGGCGATGGCGGCGAGCCAGTGCCGGGTCATCGCGTTCGTCGTGCGGAACACGTCGCGGTACGTGTCTCCGACGTTGGCGCGTCGCACCCCACTCCAGATGTCGTCGGGAATCGGCAACAGCGTCGCCGGGCCCGACTCGCCGGCACGCACGCCGCGCACCTCCTGCACCGTGTCCCAGTCGATCATCCCGTACAGCGTTCCCTCGGTGCCGTGGACTTCGACGTGGTGGGTCTGCCCGAACGGCGTCCCCTCCCAGCAGACCGCCGAGACATGCAACGATCCGTACGCTCCCGAGGCGAACCGCACGGTCAACAATCCGGTGTCTTCGGCCTGCTCATACGGCGTGCCGTCGGGGCGAGGGCCGCGGGGTTCGAATGTCGAGGTGATACACCCGACCGCGGTGATTTCGCCCATGAACCACCGAGCCAGATGCAGCCAGTGTGAGCCGATGTCGCCAACCACCCCAGCTCCGGCCAACTCCCGGTCGAACCGCCAGGCGTACTCCGTGCCGCGGGCGTAGCCGGTGTAGTAGCGCATGTCGAGATGGCGGGGCGTTCCCACATAGCCGTCGTCGATCAGTCGCTTGATCCACTGGTTGGTCGGCATCCATCGATACGTGAAGGGCGTCATCGTCGTCAGCCCGGCGGCCTCGGCACGTTCGGCCAGTTCGATCGCTTCAACCGCCGTTCGGGTCAGCGGCTTTTCGCACAGCACGTGCAGACCGCGCTCGATCGCCGCGGCGGTGATCTCGTAGTGGCTGTCGTTGGCCGACGCGACGATCACTGCGTCGATCGACTCATCGGCGATCGCCTGGCGCCAATCGGTCGACCACTTCGCAATGTTCCACAGTTCGGCGCGCGCCTGGGTCTGTTCAGCGTTGCGGCCACAGATCATCGTGATCCGACCGTCGGGGTGGTTGGCCAACGCCGGGAGATACATCGCATCGGCCCACCAGCTCGTGCCGATCAGAGCGACGTTCTTGGCGGGCGGGGAAGCCTCGGTCATGAGCTCTGCTCGTGACCGGTCGACGGCGCGAGCGCCAGCGAACCCGGCGACGATGGGGTTCGGGGGCGCAGCCCCCGGGCAAGAACGGTCATGACCTCAGTTTGGCGGGCCGGGGTCGATGACCGCGAATGTCAACTCGTGCTTGTTGTGATGGAGGTGGCCGACCCACGCTCCGGACAGGGCGGCAAACTCACCGACGACCGCGTGATCGGTTTCGCCCTGAAACTTGATCGTGCAGACGATGTTGCGCGTATTGCCCGCGGCAATCCACCGTTTCACCAGGGCCAATGTACGCCGAGGGTAGGCAATCACGTCGCAAATCATCCAGTCGACCGGTCCGAACGACGCGGGCTCCAGCGCGAACGCGCTCCCGGCGCGCCATTCGACGCCGGGCATCGCGTCGACGGCATCGTCGAGCGGAGCCTTGTCGATGGCGATCACCCGCGCCCCGTACGACGCGGCCAGCCACGTCCACCCGCCCGGGCTCGCCCCGAGATCGACACACAACTCGCCGGGCCGCGGCGCCCGACCGTGCCGGGCGAACGCTTCCCAGAGCTTGAGATACGCCCGGCTGGGTGGGCCCAATCGATTCTCGACCAGATTGGGTATGCCGTTGGGAAACGGGCTGTCGCACCGTCCCGCGGCCAACAGCCGATCGGGGGCCAGCAATGTCCAGGAACCCAGCGGGGCATGGGGAGCCGGTTCGCCGATCGGCAGCGGCCGGGCTGCGACGTGTGGCAGCTTCTCGGTGATCAGCCGGCTTCGACCCCCAAGGGTCGGTGCGTAACCACTCCAGTTGCGTTGAATGCCCCGCAAGATGCGAGCCGCTTCCCCGATCGACGAGACTGCGAACTCCTCGGCGTCGTGCCACACGTTGATCGCCCACGCCGCTCGCACGGCGGGACCCTCGGCGATGAGGAGATTGCCATGACTGGCTGCGATCGACACCCCGGCAAGTGTCAACTCCTCGATGAGTTGATCGACGAAATCGTCGGCGGCCAGGTAGGCGATCACAGCCGCTATTCAACCGGGCAAAGTCGCCCCAGCGCGGTGACGACGGCCTCGCCGTCATCACTCATCCGTACCGGTCAGCCCTCGCGCAGGTGGCGGCGACCGATGAACGAGCGCTCGAGACGGCCGAGGCGGTTGTCGAGTTGCTCGGTGCGTGAAAGGGCAAGGTCACCGGCATTCGCGCTGACCCGCTCCACCACCGTCAACCGGTCGTCCAAGACCACCACGCGCTCCTCGAGAAACCGGCGCTCCTCGGTGAGTTCGGCGAGGAGGCTGAGCACCTTGACGAGACGCTCGTCGAACTCCTGGCGCTCGACCCGCTGGCGTTGAACGATGTTCCCCGATCGAGCCAGCAAGGCTCGGACCTGATCGTCGAGATCGGGGCGACCGGGCGTCGGGCTCGACGGAAACACCGGGGACTCCACCGAAACCGGCTCATCACGGGTCAACGTCGGTGGGGGTAGCGCCCGACTGCCGGCAACCGGTGGGGGCAGCAGATGAACGAGCGGGCGCTGGTATAGCTCCCACGCTCGCGGTGGTCCCAAAACGAGGGCCGGCGGCGGGAGTTCGGTGGCGCTCATCACGTCGGTTCCGACATCGACTGCACGCATTGCCTGCCCCGTGTCGGGAGCCTGTCCATTACGACCATGTCCGCCACCTCTGATATCCGCCGCTCACTCACTGAGAGTATTCGAGTTTCACGCGGAGTTGGTTCTGGAACGTGGCATGTTCTGGGAGTGTTCTCCCTTGTAGCAAGCCAGTAGATGCACAACGCGCGAATGGGCTAGTTGGGAAGCGATGGCTCGATGGGATCGACCGGGCCGGGCGGGCCAACCGGATGACGAGCCGGCCGGATGGGGTATCGCTCGTCAGTCCAGGCCCGGTCGTCATTCGATGGGTAACGGGCGTAGAGATAGGCGGCAACCAGGTACGCCAGTTCCGCCTCCAACTCCGCCGCTCGCTCCGGTTCGGCGAGCACCGCTAGATCGAGAACACCGACCACCGTTTCGACGAGCATCGCCGCTACCAGGCGTTGCTCCCCGATCGTCGCCCCGTCGACGCGTGCGGCGACCATGCCTGCGACCAGGTCGACCATCAACGTCCGCATGCTGGGCCTCATGGTCTCGACCCCGGCCGGAGCGGGGGTCGAGTCATGATGCAACAAGGCGAGCGAGCCCGGGTTTGCCCGGACGAACTGGGCAAACGCGGCGACGATCCGGCGGACCAGCCGGGGGGTCGAGACGCCTTCCAGGTCGACGAGTTGCTCGGTCAGGAAACGGACCAGGCGCTCTTGATGACGGACCGATAGCGCCTCGGCAATGGCAGCCTTGTCGGTGAACCAGTAGTACAGCCGCCCGACCGATACGCCGGCCTGTTGAGCGATCATCACCGTGGTGGCCTCGGCGACGCCATGGCGGCGAAAGACGAGGTCAGCGGCATCGAGGAGCGCGTCAATGGAGTCTCCAGACCGGCCCTGCCGGGGCCGAGATCGGTACTGCTCGACCATTGCAGCAGATTACCTGAATATTTCTTCGGAAAAATATTGAATGATTCTTCGGTTTGTGCTCCAATGATCGGGCGGTGTGTCGCCCGGCACACTTGACTCGAAACTTGTTGCGAAGGGGATCTCATGCGTCGCCGATTTCGTCACTCCACCATGGTCATGACCGGTGCGGCCATTGCCGGTCTGCTGACCGCCACGGTCGCTCCAACGGGGGCCTCGGCCGCTGTCTACACCCGCGTGGTCACCTTCGGCGACTCCTATTCCGCCGGAGTCGGAATCTGGCAGTACGCGTCGAGCTACGACGATCAGGGCCCCGCTGGACACAACTTCGGCAACACCCAGTGCTGGCGGGAAGACGACACCACCCCCGGTCCGGTCGTTGCCGCCTCGATGGGCGCATCGGTCGTGCACCAGGCCTGCAGCGGGGCCGAGATCTACCACGTGGTCAACCAACTCAACGCCACCTCGTTCTCGAGTGGCGGCGCAGGCAACCTCATCGCCCTCACCGCGGGCGGCAACGACCTTCGCACGGCCGGCGGCAAGTCGTGGCCGAAGCTGCTCGAGTCGTGCATCCTCTGGGAAAGCTCGTGCCACGCTGCGACATCGAACCAGATCACCAACCTGGCCACCATTCGAGCCAACCTCACCAGCCTGTACACCCAGGTGGTCAACAAGGCGCCGAGTGCGGCCGTCCGGGTATGGGGCTACCCGCGCATCATGCAGCCCGACAGCTTCTGGGGATGCCTCGGCGTCACCGGCATCAGCACCGCCGAAGGTCGCTGGATGGATACGCAGGTCGACCGGTTGAATACCGAGATCGCCGGGGCGATCAACGCGGTGCGCGCCGCGACCGGCCGCAACATCCAGTTCGTCAACGTGATCAGCCAGTTCTCCAACCACGGGGCATGCCGCACATGGGCGGCCGATCGCTACATCAACGACCGCGTCGGGCCGTTGTGGGACGTCTCGGACAGCTCCTTCCATCCCAATCAGAACGGCTACAACGCCTTCCGTTCGGCCCTCCAAGCCACCGTCTGAGCCGCCTCACACCACCGGCCCGTCTCATTGCCGGCCGTCAGCCCGCGACCCTGGTCACCAGGTTTCGCGGGCTCTGACGTATTCCGGGCGGATGAGACGCACCCCAACCCCGATGAGGACGGCGAACCCCCCGGTGACCGCCATATTGCGGGCCTGACTGTCGAGGCTTTTGAACAAGATGTCGAAGATTGCAGTCGCCGCAGATTTCGCCAGGGGATCGGTGACCTGGGCGTTTGCCTCGCGCAACGCCCGATGCGAGATCGACAAGGTGGCCAGACCGGCAACGAGTACCATCGCTCCGGCGACAATCGCCAGCGCCCAGCGCGACGGGCCAAGGACGAAGCCAAGGCCGGCGAGCGCCGCCCCGAGCACCACCAACGTCACCCCCGAGCCCTCGAAGTCGTCAACCCAGCGCCACAATCCGGGCAGCTCGGTTCGCTTGACGATCGTGAAGCGGAATGCGTCATCGGCCGAGGGTAGCGACGCCTCCAGGTTCGGGGCTTCTCGGGCGATCGTCGCCCGAACCTCGGCGGCCAACGCTCGCAGGTTCAGTTGTACCAGGGGATTGTTGCCATCAACCAGCGCACGGTGGGACTCCGCGACCCCGGTGACGACCAGATTGACGGCAGTGTCGCTGGTCACCGTCTTGTTGACGATCCCGACGACATTCGAACGGAATCGCTCGTCGACGACATAACTCATCACCCGTTTGGTGATCTCCCGTTCGAGCAACTTGGTCACCGCCGGATCAGTCAGCACCGTCGTAGTCGTGGCGGAGACCGCCTTGGTGTCCATGACATTTCGCTGCACCCAGGTCAACGCAATGCCCAGACCGACCACTGCGGTCCCCACAACCACGAGCAGAATCGAGAGCAGTCTTCGAACGATGTTCATGGGTCGCCGACTCCCGATTCGTCCGGCGGCGACCCCGCAGCGAACAGGCCGCGGGCATCAAGATCGTCGATTCGCCGTTGGGCGGCGTTCCACAGGGCCGTCGAACCGTTGCTGATCGGCTGGTTGCGGGCCAGCACTCGTTCCTTGGTAATGCCGTGTTCCATCCACGGGCCCCCGCCGCGGTGATGGTTGAGCATGACCGGTTGGAGACGATCGACGGAGTGGGCGAACCGTGCCTCGGCGGACTCCCCCGCCTCGAACTCCTCCCACAACGTTCGCAGGCTGACCACCTGCTCGGCCGGGAGCAGGCCAAAGAGACGATCGGCCGCCAGTCGTTCGCGCTCGGCCTTGGACTCGTAGCCCGCTTCGTCGTAGGCGAACGTGTCACCGGCGTCGATCTCGACGAGGTCGTGGAGCAACGCCATCATCATCACCTTGGCAAGGTCAACCGGTTCATCGGCGTGTTCGGCCAACACCGAGCGCGAACAGGGCGAGATGCCACGAATGCTCGGCCGTGTTCTCGCGTCGGGACCCGTTGGTGATCAGGCTCATCCGCTCGACTTCTTTCAGCCGATCGGCTTCGAGCAGAAAGTTCAACTGCCGCTCGAGTCGCTCGTTCCCTGCTGGTTCGCCCGACACCGGCATCAGCCCTTCTTCAGCAGACTGGCCAGCGCCCAGATGCAGATGATCAACCCGATCGCCGCCATGCCCAGGCTGCGTCTCACCGGGGCTTGGGTCAGCTCACCGTCGCGTTCGTTCGGCCGCGGGCGAACGACGGCGAGCACGTTGCCGACGAGCAGCGCACCGCCAAGGGCGAGCAGCAGCAGGACCAACAGGTTGTCGCCGAAGAGCACATGCAGGATCGTAGAGCGCTCCGCGCCGTCAGGCCCGCTCAACGCGTGAAACACTGGCGGGATGGGCTTCCACCACGTTGCACTGGCCACGAGAGACACCGCCGCCACGCACGACTTCTACACCCGGGTGATGGGGTTCGAGCTGGTCAAGGTGGTCACCGCACCGACACCCGGCGATCATGGCGGCTGGTCGAAGCACTTCTTCTACTCGACCGGGCCAACCAACGATGCCGGGATGATCGCGTTCTGGGAGATCCACGACGACCAGATCGGCACCGAGTTTCCCGTCGACATCAACAAGTCGGCCGGGCTGCCGTGGTGGGTGAATCACATCGCCTTCGATGCCCCGACCCGCCCCGATCTCGAGCGTCACCGTCAACGCTGGCAGGACTGCGGATTCCACGTGCTCGAAGTCGATCACGAGTTCTGCATCTCGATCTACATCCGCGACCCGAGTGGCAACATGGTTGAGTTCTGCCACTCGGTGCGCGACTTCACCCCGGCCGAGATCGCCCATGCACAGGAGTTGCTGGCCGACGCGAACCCCGCGCTGGAGAAGGACTTCTCGGCCAAGGTGTGGGAACCCCGTTAGTGGCGGGGGCGGGTTAGACGCCGCGGGCTGCGTTTTCGAAACGGGTGTAGGCGCCGAGGAAGACGAGACGCCCCGTGCCGATGGGGCCGCTTCGGTGCTTGGAGACGATGAGCTCAGCCGAGCCACGATTCGGTGAGTCGGGGTTGTAGACCTCGTCGCGATACACGAACATCACGACGTCGGCGTCCTGCTCGATGGCTCCCGATTCACGCAGGTCGGCGAGCATCGGCCGCTTGTCGGCGCGGGCTTCAAGGTTCCGAGAGAACTGGGAGAGTGCCATCACCGGCACCCCCAACTCGCGAGCCAGGATCTTGAGGTTTCGGCTGATCTCAGAGATTTCCAACTGGCGATTCTCGGCACCGGTACCTGACATCAACTGGAGGTAGTCGATGAGGATCAACGCCAGTCCGCCGTACCGCGCCTTGAGCCGGCGGGCCTTGGCACGGATCTCCATCACCGTGATGTTCAGGTACTCGTCGATGAACAACGGGACTTCCAGGCGACCCAGCGCATTGCCGATCTTGGTCCAGTCGGACTGATCGAGGCGGCCGGTGCGCAACTTCTGCGAGTCGACACGGGCTTCGGAGGCCAGAATCCGCTGGGCCAGCTCTTTGTGGCCCATTTCCAACGAGAAGAACACGACAGGGAAGTTCGTGCCGACTTCGGACTGCTGCTTGGCGACGTTCGAGGCAATGCTCAGGGCCAGCCCCGACGATGATCAACTGCGACGGGTGCAGGCCGGTGAGCAACTCGTCGAGGTCGGTGAATCCGGTGGCGACGCGAGTGACGGTGTCGCCACGGGTGTAGATGTCCTCAAGGTCGTCCATCATGATCACTCCCGCCCACGAGGGCCTATCCGGCCCACAGCCATACCACTGCGGACAGCGGCCATGTGTTGACGGAGCACCGAACGGTCTGATCGTCGACATGGAACTCACCCCGGCGGACAACCTCGCGGCCGCCGAAATGGTCTGCGAGCCCGATATCCACGACCCACACGCCAGAGCTGCCGCTATCAGCGTCTTTGCCTCGCCCTGCTAGTAGGGTGCTATACCTAAGTGGCAACCACCGTCACGCCTCGACACTTGCGACCTTCCGATGTCGCCGTTCGCCGACATCGGCGGGGACTAGCTACTGCGACGTCGTCTCGCCTAGCGGGGCTGGCAGTCGCTACGCTGCTACTCGGATTCACTATGGTTCTGAGTGTCGCTATTGGGTCCAAGCCGATTTCCATCGCGACAGTCCTGGATGCAGTTTTCTCGTATAACCACAGACTTGAAGACCACGTAATCGTTCACCAGTTGCGCATCCCTCGGACGATCGTGGGTTTCGAGGTTGGGGCTGCGCTGGGCCTCAGCGGAGCATTGATGCAGGGAATCGCACGCAATCCGCTTGCCGATCCCGGGCTACTAGCAGTGAATGCTGGTGCCGCGCTGTTCGTGGTGCTGGGAATTTGCCTGTTCGGCATCACTTCGCTGTTGGGCGGCGTGTGGCTGGCCTTCGCAGGGGCGGGCGCAGCGGCGGTCGTTGTGTATTCGATTGGGTCACTGGGCCGTGAGGGCGCGACGCCCGTCAAGCTCATGCTTGCCGGCGCAGCCGTCACTACGTTCCTGGGCTCGGTAACCTCAGCAATCCTGCTGATGGACGTCTCGACAGCCAATCAGATGCGCTTCTGGGCCGTCGGCTCATTGGCGGGCCGCACGCCGGAGATCGCCGCTGGCCTCGCACCGTTCATCACTGCCGGTGGCTTCCTGGCGCTGGCCTGCGGACCGGCCGTCAACGCACTAGCGCTCGGCGACGACATGGCTCGGGCGCTGGGACAACGCATCGGTCGCGCACGCATCGTTGGCGCGTGCGCTGTGGTGGTGCTGTGCGGGGCCGCGACGGCGGTAGCCGGGCCTATTGGCTTTGTCGGCCTCGTCGTTCCACATGTTGCACGCATGCTGACTGGCCCGGACTACCGTTGGGTGCTGCCTTACTCGATGGTTGTGGCGCCGTGCTTCCTGCTGGGCTCGGACATTCTGGGCCGCATTGCGGTGCGGCCCGCAGAGCTGCAGGTCGGGATCGTGACAGCGGCGATCGGTGCGCCGTTCTTCGTCTGGCTTGTTCGCCGGCGCAACCTCGCCGAGCTCTGAGCTCCGTGCCGGCCGCCGAGCATTCTCGTACCGCACTGCCCACCGACGGTTGCCAAGCCGGCGAGGCCGCGCGAGTAATCATCGCTGCCGCCCGCCGACGAAATCGACACCGCACGACCCGCATCTCCGTATTGTTGGCTGCCGTCACGATCATCCTGATGCTGGTATCCGTAAGCGTAGGTGACTTCCCTGTCGCCTTGGCAGACATGCCGGGCGCCGTGTTTGGCTACGGCTCGCCAGACGCGACATTCGCTGTGCAGCAGTTGCGGCTGCCTCGCACCATCTGCTGCGAACTGGTAGGCGTCGCATTCGGGATGTCGGGGGCAGTACTCCAATCGACAGTCCGTAACGAGCTGGCTAGCCCCGACGTGATCGGTATCACCGCCGGGGCGAGTACGGGAGCTGTCCTGACGATCGTGGTCGTCGGCGGTAGCGCGACAGCCCTTTCACTGGCGGCGTTGGGTGGCGCCTTCGGCGCGGCGGCACTCATCTATCTTCTGGCGTACCGCAGTGGTGTACAGGGTTATCGACTCATCCTGGTGGGCATCGGTGTCGCCGCAGGGCTCGGTGCGCTAACATCATACCTAATATTGCAGGCTGATATCGAGGAGTTGCGTCGCGCCAATCTCTGGCTTGTGGGCAGCCTCAACGGTCGTACCTGGGAGCAGGTCGGGCCGCTCGCCGTCGGTGTCGCGGTATCCCTTCCGGCAATCCTGCTGCTCGCTCGCGGGTTGCGCGGACTGCAGCTGGGCGATGACGCAGCCAGGAGCATCGGGGTGAGGGTGGAGCCAGTCCGCGCTGGCCTGGTTTTCGCCGCCGTCACGCTCGCCGCCGTTGGAACCGCTGCTGCTGGGCCGGTTGCGTTCGTTGCCTTTGTCTCGGCACCGGTTGCGCGGCGCCTCGTCGGAACAGGGGACGTAGCCCTGCTGTCTTCCGGCTTAACCGGCGCGCTGTTACTGACTTTGTCGGACCTAGTGGCCCGCGAAGCTCTGGGCTCAGTGGAATTGCCGGTCGGCGTCGTGACTGGAATTCTCGGCGCTCCTTACCTCGTTTGGCTGCTAACTCGAACCAACCGCGTCGGAGCGGGAGCGTGAGCGAGCAGCCGACGCTCGTCGCTAACGGGGTTACGCTGGGCTACGGCGAGAGGCTTGTCTGCAAGGCCCTCACGGTGGAAGTTCCGCCGGGCAGGATCACGGCGATCGTGGGTGCCAACGCGTGCGGGAAGTCCACACTGCTCCGTGCTCTAGCGCGACTGATCAAGCCGCAAGCAGGGACCGTTCTGCTTGATGGCTACGACATCCACACGCTGGCCACGAAGGAGGTGGCGCGACGGCTCGGACTCTTACCTCAGACGCCCATTGCGCCCTTCGGGATCTCTGTGGTCGATCTCGTCTCACGCGGCCGCTATCCGTACCAGCGGCTCGTTCGCCAGTGGACCCAGACCGACGAGGCCGCAGTCGCCTTTGCGATGCAGGCGACGAACATTGTGGGCCTCGCGACCCGGCCGGTCGACGAGCTGTCAGGCGGCCAGCGCCAGCGAGTATGGATCGCGATGGCCCTCGCGCAGGAGACCGCCCTCCTACTCCTAGATGAGCCGACCACGTTTCTCGACCTCGCACATCAGATCGACGTGCTCGACCTCCTAGTTGATCTCAACCAACTGCACGGCCGGACCGTCGTGATGGTCGTGCACGACCTCAACCATGCAGCCCGGTACGCCGACCACATGATCGCGATCCGCGATGGAACCGTGCATGCGCAAGGACCGCCTGCCGACGTCCTAACCACCGAGCTGGTCACCGAAATCCTCGGCATTGCCTCGCAAGTCGTGGCCGACCCGGTTTCCCTTACGCCGATGGTGATCCCGATCGGCCGCCACGCACGGGCTGGGCTGACCGACAGCTAGACCTCGCTAGACCCAGCTAAACCGGTGACGGTGCTGCGGATCGCTGGGTCTGGGACTGTTCAACGCGCACAGAGCGGGGATCGTAGCGCAGGGGACCTCCGAATCGGGCACATGAACACAGCGCCGGATTGGCGGTGGATTAGCCGTTCCGGAGTCGGCTGGCCACTGCAATTGCCCTCCGCCTACGTACGTCAGCGTGTGTTGTCATGCTGCCTCAGGTGCATCCCCGTCGAACGGACCGCGAGAAACGCTCCCAGTGTCGATGTTTCCACCGTCGCTGGGAGCGTCTCAATCGCCAGGCCACGTCACCTCGCGACATACCGTCGCAGCCTGCCTCAGCGTTGTTCGAGTAAGGTACTCATGGCACCTTGAGTGGCCCGACGGAGCCAAGTCCCGACGACTGATCGTAGATGATAGCCGATTGAACTCAGTGACTGAAGTGCCATCCGGGTCTGGCAGTCCCTGATCTTCCTTCCTATACGGTCTCTAGCGACATCAGGTGACCAAACGTCGTGGCAACATCAGAGCACGTTGACGACGCGCTGCCATGCGCCCAGGGTGGTCTCGATGCTCAGCGCACTTGGGCGGACTACAGCGACGCTTTGGTCGTTGTCGATCCGAACGTAACGGCCAGACTGGACGGCGGGCAGGGCGCGGAACAGTTGTCGCTGCTCGAGCTCGTCGAGACCTGGAGAGTCGTCGAAGTCAAGGCCGAGGACGATGTCTGCGTTACCAATCGCCGAGCCCAGTTGCTCTTCGCTGATTGCTGCGTAGTAGTCGGGTATGTCGATGCCTGATGGGGTGACGGGACGGCCGAGACCGATCCTGAGCATGAGCGTCGCACCCGGAGTGTCGGCGGTGTAGATGCCGATCGTCCCGGGTCCGTCGGGCTGTACGAGCGCGATGCGGGGGGTGCCCGATCGTTTCGGGAAGGCGGCAATCAGGTCATTGAATGCATCGAGACGTGCTGCGCCGCGCGCCTCATCAAGGGCTAAGGCGTTGGTAAGGATATTGAAGGCGTCAGCGACGTCCTCTGGCAGCGCAATGAGCGGCGCGATGCGCTGGTATGCCTGAACTTGCTCGTTGATTTTGTCGCGAGCGTCGCTTGCGAAGATTTCACTCACAACTATGAGGTCGATTTTCTCGGCCAGAAGCTGTTCCAGTTGAACGCCGTCGGTGACGTCCATGCGATTCATGCGTTCGCCACCAGCCGCGACCTGGTAGCTAGTCAACGGCCGATCCGGGTATGTGCCGAAGCTTGTTGGGATGATTCCGAGCGCCAGCACCGCGTCCAACTCGGTGAAGTTACGCGCGACGTGGATGTGCTGCGGCTGGCGCTCAAGGTGCGCGGTCCCCGTCGCATGATGGACGTCACGCGGATAGGCAGCATTCGAGGCGTCCGCTCCCAACTCATCTTTGCCACCGCAGCCAACCAAGCCGAGAGCGAGGCCCGCCGCAAGCGCCAGAAACTCACGGCGCGAGGATACTAACAGCGTGGCATCGGGGTCTCCGCGGCTATTGGATCCCATATTTCTCATATGTCTACGACCTTACATCACTTCGGCGCTCTATTTGGCCGAGGGTTGCGAACACCGACCAGTTGGGCTGATTGCGCTTGCCCGTCGCGACTGTCGAAGGCGTCGACTCGACTCATCTTCAAGATCGTACTGAGCGCTATTGGTGGGCAGGCGATGCTGGGCGCGGCCGATCGCCTCGCGGTGATCCGCACCGGCGATGGACATAGCTTGGACGGCGACGTTCGGTTCAGCGTAATGGCGAACCGGGTTCTTGCTCATCTCGACTTGCGAGGTTTCTCACCGGCAAACAGTGCGGGCCCTACGCCTTCGGTGTTTCCTCCCGACCGACGCGCTGCATGGCTTCTAGAGTGCACACCAATGACGACCCTAGCGCCCTTCGTCCACCGTATTAACGGCGATCAACTCCGCAGCCTCATCGACGACTCACACCTCCCCATGAGACTGTTTGCTCATCGGGCAATCCTGGTCAGAGGGGTTGAACCGTCCGACCAACTCCTTGCCGCGGTTGCCGTTTGCCTCGGGACGCCGCAGCCCGCTTTTCCGGCGAAATCCCGCGTCGTTGGATGTCCATCCATAAAGCGACAATTGGCCGGGTTCATCACCAACTACGACGCAGCGTACTGGCACCAGGATCGCAACTTCGGCACGACCCCCGCCACAGCGACAGTCCTGCAATGCCACGAAGCTCCGGCACGCGGCGGCGAGACCAGTTTGCTCGATGGCACGGCTACCATTGGCGCGCTAGGCGAGGTTACAAAGCGAGCCTTGCGTTCGTGGCGAGGGATTTATGAGTTCCAAGACGTCAAACAGCGGTACGCAGAACCTATGGATCTGCTGCGCCTCGTTGACTACGAGGAGTCGGTCATCCTTACCCATCCAGTCACCGGACGAGAGAGCATTGCGCTGTCTGAGCGGTACGTTCGGTTCGAGGACGAACAGAACTCCGTCGACCCAGGCTGCACCCGACTACAGACGATTTGCAGGATCATCGGCGAGGGTGCCGTTTACGTACACAGTTGGCAGGTGGGCGACATCTTGATATGGGACAATTTCGCTACCCTCCATCGAGGAAACTCCGTTCCAGACGACGCCTCAAAGGTGACGCACCGTGTCGTAGTAATGTGAGCACCCGCCCACGGGGACAAACAAATGGCCGTTGACAGCCGCCGCCGGGTGGAGCGATTGCGGGTGCCGGGTGGTGGAGATAAGTCGTTGATCGACACCCAGCCCGGGCTGCTTGAGTCGTTGGATGTCTGGTGCATCCCGAGACACGTGGATCGCCGAGGTCGCTGTGGACCGCTCCGAGCTTTCCGGACAGTGGGTGTCGTAGCCTCCTTGTTCAGAGGATGTGGTCATGGCTCAGCGCCAGAAGTATTCGTTTGAATTTAGAGAGCAGGCGGTTCGTCGGGTGATTGATAAGCCTCAGCCGGTCGTTGACGTTGCGAAAGACCTGAAGCTTCATGAGGGGACGTTGTCGAATTGGGTTCGCCAGTACCGGCTCGATCATCCGGTGGATGAGAAGCCGTTGACGATCTCCGAACGGGGCTCGCGGTCTATTTCGCTGACCCGCACAGTCCGTGGCAACGAGGGACGAACGAGAATACCAACGGTCTGCTGCGTCAATACTTCCCGAAGGGCACCGACCTGGCCCGCTGGAACCACGACCAACTCGTGGCCGTCGCCCTCGCGCTGAACAGCCGACCCCGCAAAACCCTCGACTGGAAGACACCAGCAGAAGCCCTCAACGAGCAGCTACTGTCGCTTCAACAAGCCGGTGTTGCATCCACCGGTTGAATCCGGTCAATATACTTCGAGTGAACTGGCCGAGCATCTCGCCAGCCAGAATATGGTTGGTTCGATGGGTCGCACCGGGGTGTGCTGGGACACACCTCAGCCGAATCATTCTTTGCTTCGTTGAAGAAGTAATGTGTGCACAGGATGGTGTTCTCGACCCGAAAGAAGGCACGTGATGCGGTTACGGATTATATCGAAGTCTTCCGCAATCGACAGCGGATACATCAATCGCTCGGGTATCTCACCCCGCTAGAAGTATTCGAATCATTTCAAGCCCCCGAGGCTGCGTAATCACACCGTCAGGGATCGTGTTGTCGCGCGCGGTGCTGCGACTGTTGCTCCGGCTCGGGTGTTCGTTGCAGGCTAACGCGAAGACGATCGAGGGTTTCCAGCACCCGGATCGCGACGGCCAGTTCACTGACTTGAACCAGGTCGCCCGCGAGTCCGTTGCCGCAATCGAGTCGGCGATCGGTGTCGACACGAAGAAGGAGCTGATTGGGAACTACGCGAACGGCGGCGTGAGCTGGGAACCAGCCGGTCAACCCACGGCGGTGAACGATCGCGACTTCGCCGATCGGGCGGTAGGTGAGTTCGCCAAAGCGATCCCATACGGGGTGTACGATGCCACCAACAACGAGGGCTGGGTCTCGGTCGGTGACGTCACCGACACCGCCGAGATCCGCCGACGGTGCGGGTCATCCGCTCGATCTGCTTGAGGCGGCCCGCCTCGAGCAGGAAGTCGAGCTGACGTGGCCAGCGGGCATCCGGCTCGCCCATCGCCAGGCCGGTCTGCGCCGGGCGGTCCATCGCCGGGCCAGCCCACGTTAGGCGTTGCGTTAGACGGCCCATCGCCGGGGCGGTTGTGTCATGCGGAGCCGTCGGGAGCGACACCATCGTCAGCCCGAACCAGGGTGGCGATCGCCCCAGACGCACGCAATCGCACGACGGCCAGCATTCGAGGCTGCGCTGCACCGGGGCCTTGGCCAGTTCACGTTGCTGCGGGCGGGGCGGACTAGAGCCAGGAGATTCCCGACGAGGAGAGCGCCACCGAGAGCAAGGAGCGTGTAGACGAGCAGATTGTCGCCCAGAAATTGTCACCAAGAAGCACGCTCGACCATGGTAGGTGGCTCGGCAACGTCGGGCGGTTCAGGGCATCGTTCCCCGCTCGACGACACCGTGTCGGCGGCGCTACAGGCCGCGGGCCGCGTTCTCGAAGCGGGTGTACGCGCCGAGGAACACCAGGCGCCGGGTCCCGATTGGGCCGCTTCGATGCTTGGACACGATGATCTCGGCCGAACCGCGATCGGGCGAATCCGGGTTGTAGACCTCGTCGCGGTAGATGAACATCACGACGTCGGCGTCCTGCTCGATGGCACCGGACTCACGCAGATCGGCGAGCATCGGCCGCTTGTCGGCGCGTGACTCTAGATTTCGGGACAGCTGCGACAATGCCATCACCGGCACCTGGAGTTCGCGAGCCAGGATCTTCAGGTTTCGGCTGATCTCGGAAATTTCCAACTGACGGTTCTCGGCACCGGTACCCGACATCAGCTGGAGGTAGTCGATGAGGATCAATGCCAGGCCGCCGTAGCGGGCCTTGAGCCGCCGGGCCTTGGCCCGAATCTCCATCACCGTCACGTTGGCGTTCTCGTCGATGAACAGCGGAATCTCGAGACGGCCGAGCGCGTTGCCGATCTTCGTCCAGTCGGACTGATCGAGGCGTCCGGTGCGCAGCTTCTGCGAGTCGACGCGGGCCTCGGAGGCCAGGATGCGCTGGGCCAGTTCCTTGTGGCCCATCTCGAGGGAGAAGAAAATCACCGGGAAGTTCGTCCCAACCTCGGACTGATGCTTGGCGACGTTGGCCGCAATGCCGAGCGCGAGAGCGGACTTGCCCATCGAGGGACGAGCGCCGACGACGATCAACTGCGATGGGTGCAGGCCCGTGAGCAACTCGTCGAGATCGGTGAACCCGGTGGCCACGCCGGTGACGGTGTCGCCGCGGGTGTAGATGTCTTCAAGGTCATCCATCACTTCGCGCAACACGATGTTGAGTTGTGCGGTCGAGTCGGTGACCCGCTGCTCGGCGACCTCGAAGACCTTCGTCTCGGCCTGATCGAGCGCCTTGGAGACGTCGTCGGGTTCGGCGTAGGCCAGTTCGGCGATGTCGGAGGCGACGCTGATGAGGCGGCGAAGCATCGCCGTGTCTTGCACGATCTTGGCGTATCGCCCGGCGTTCGAGATGGCCGGGGTGGCCGCCTGCAACTCGAGCAGACCTGACTGGCCGCCGATCTCGTCGAGCAGACCCGAACGACGCAACTCGTCGGCGACGGTGACCGCGTCGATCGCGTGACCGCCAACGGCGAGGGCGCGCATCGCTTCGAAAATGTGCTGATGGGCCGGCTTGTAGAACTCCGACGGCAGGAGCGTCATTTCCATCGCAGTCTCGAAGGCGTCTCGAGACAGCAGGAAGGCACCGAGCAGTGATTCCTCGGCGTTGATGTTGTGAGGTGGGACCCGCTGTTGGGGTCGAATTCGCCGTACCTCGGATACCGCCTCAGCCATGGTGACTACCTTGCCTCATGTGGGCTGTGGGTAACCAGCCCTGTGAAGCTGTGGGAAAGGCTGTGGAAACCGAGGGATATCTGTGGACAGAACCCCCCGAACACACAAACAGCGTGTGAGCGCCACCCAGGGTGAGTGGCGCCCGCACTGCTCATTTTCCGTTACTGGCAACCTCGACGGTGACCGGGAACACAACGTCAGAGTGCAACCGAATCGTGGCGGAGTGCGTTCCCGTCGTCTTGATGACGTCGGCGCTGATCTTCCGCTTGTCGATGACGATTCCCGTCTGAGCGGCGATTGCATCGGCGATGTCGGCGGTGGTCACCGAGCCGTATAGGCGGTTCTCGCTGCCGGTGCGGGCACCGATGGCGATGATTTTGGTGACCAGTGTGGTCGCCACCGTCTGTGCGGCACTGCGGTCTTGCGCGTCGCGCAGGTCACGGGCGCGACGCATGGCCGTGGCCTGCTTGGTCGCCCCCTCGGAGGCCTTGATCGCCAGCGAACCTGGGAACAGGAAGTTACGGGCGTAGCCGTCCTTCACGTCACAGATGTCGCCACGCTTGCCGAGGCCGGAGATGTCAGAACGCAAGATAACGCGCATGCTCACTCCTCACCGTCGGCTTCGGGGATCTCGACCACTTCGTCATCGGTACCCAACTCGGCTTCGGCCGCAGCCACGGCCTGAGCGGCCGGGGACGGGCGAGCAGCCCGCTGCGTCGAGACCCGCTTGGTGTACGGCATGATCGCCATCTCGCGGGCATTCTTGATCGCCGTGGCAATCTCGCGCTGCTGCTGGGTGGTGTTGCCGCTGACCCGACGGGAACGGATCTTGGACCGGTCGGACAGGAACCGCTGGAGGAGATTCACATCCTTGTAGTCAACATATTCGACCTTCTCCTGAACCAGGATCGAGGTCTTCTTCTTCATGGGACGCTTCTTGTCGTCCTTCGAGGTACGACCTCGGACGGGCGGCTTCTTGCCGGGCATTAGGTGTTACTCCTGTGAAATCAGTGTTGTGTACTCAACGAACGTCGGGCTTCGGGAGCCCGGAAAGTTAGAACGGCTCTTCGTCGCCGTAGGCGTAGTCGGACCCGCCGCCACCGCTGTTGCCGCCGCCACCGGATGACGGGCCGCGGTTGGAACCGCCCCCACCACCGGCGCCACCGGATGACGGGCCGCGGTTGAAGCCGCCCCCACCACCACCGGCGCCACCCTCACCATCATTGGTGCGGGCAGTGCGCTCGACTTGGGCAGTTGCCCACCGAAGGCTGGGGCCGACTTCGTCGGCGACGACTTCGACCACGTTGCGCTGTTCGCCATCTTTGTTCTCGTACTGACGCTGCTCGAGGCGACCATTGACGATCACCCGAGCGCCTTTGCCGAGGGACTGCGCGGCGTTTTCACCGAGCTGGCCCCAGGCCACGACATTGAAGAACGAGGTCTGTTCCTGCCATTCACCGTTCACCTGGTAGCGACGGGAAACGGCCAGACCGAACGATGCCACCGCTCGCCCACCAGTGGTGAAACGAAGCTCGGGATCGCGAGTGAGATTGCCGACCAGCGTGACAGAGTTGTCAGCCATGGGATGTACCTCCTTGGGTGGGTACGGATCGTTGCGGCCTAGGCCGCAGCGCCGGCCATGCCGCGGCGAGCGGCTTCTGGATCGGGCAGGCGCAGGAGCTTGTGGCGGACGATGTCGTCAGCGATACGGAGCGAACGCTCAAATTCATCAAGGGCCGCGCCGGGAGCCAGCACGTTGAAGACTACGTAGTAGCCCTCTTCCTTCTTGTTGATCGGGTAGGCGTAGCGACGACGGCCCCACCAATCGGCATTGCCGTGCACCTTGCCGCCGGCGGCGGCAATCTGCTTGGTGAGGGTCTTCACCCACTCCTGCGCAATCGGTTCGTCGAGGTCACCACTGATGATGACCATGAGTTCATAGGCTCGCATACGAGCAACAACTCCCTTCGGACCCGGCACTCAGCCGGGGCCCCACGATTGGGGCAGGGTGGATATGACCGGGCGAGTGTATCGGCCACCTGCTCAGATGCCTGAATGACACCCGTGTAACTCGCTTCGCCCTGGTCATGGCATCAGCATGCCAAAGGGGTGTGTCACAGTTTTCACGACGCGAAGATGCCGACCCCTTGGGGTCGGCATCTTCGTTCACTTCCTCCAGACGAAATCAGCCTTCGTCGAAGACGGTTCCCATGTCGGCCCAGGCCGAAGGGCGACTGGACTTGATGTACCGAGCGATTCCGATACCAATCGCCACCAGGACCAGCGTGATCCACGGGATGGCCTTGATCACGCCGAGAATTCCGGCTCCGGGCGCGGCTTCCTTGAACGAGTAGTAGAGGCTGCCGAACACGGCGATCGCGCCGGTGATCGAGGCGAGGACACCCTTGATCATCAGCTTCTGGTTCCCGTCGGTCTGACCCTTGCGGACACCGGCGACACCGACCAGCAGGTACGCGAGCATGACGGCCGGGGTGGCAAGCGTTGCCCAGTAGCTGAAGGTGTACAGCCCGCCACGAACCGATGTGGGCAGATTGGCCGCACCTTCGGTGGCGCCGCCGCCGAGGGCAATCTCGGTGGCGTTCCCGGTGATCAACAGCAGACCCCATACCAACACGGCGTACAACACGAGGCTGATGATGATCGCGTTCCACGGCGTCTTCCACTTCGCGTGGGTCTTGCCCAGCATCTCGGGAAGGACCTTCTCACGACCCATCGCAAACAAGAAGCGGCTGGCGGCCGTGTGGACGCCGAGTCCACACAACAATGCTGAGACCGCGGCGGCGAACAACACGATGCTCGAGATGAACTTGCTGGCGACCGCCGACGGCACCGCACCGAGTCCACCAACGCTGGCCGGCCAGGCATCCTTGGCCTCACGAACTCCGAATCCGAGCGACGTCGCATAGGTGATCAGCAGATAGAACGCTCCGGCGATCAGCACCGACCCGATCACGGCCCGGGGGATGTTGTGCTTCGGATTCTCGGTCTCCTCAGCCAGCACTGCGCCTGCCTCGAAGCCCGTGAACGACAGCATGGCGAACGAGAAGCCGACGATGACCCCGCCCCAGCCGACACCCGAGCTGCTCGGCCAGAACGAGCCGAGGTCGAGCTTCTTGCCGGGCTGCACCGATTCGGCCGGCGATCCCTTGCCGATCACGTAGATCGCGGCGATCACCATCAGGACGACGCTGACGATGGTCAACAGCAGCTGGGTGCGCGTCGACAGCTTGACGTCGAACATGCTCATCGCAGCCACAAAGACCAGGCCGAGAATGAAGAAGATCCACCACGGCACGAACGTCGCCGACTCGGTTGCCGTCGCAATGAATAGCGACAGGATGAACCCGAAGCCGGCGAGTACCGCTCCGGCGAGGATGATGAAGGCGAGGCTGTACATCCAGCCGACGACGAAACCGGCGGTCTTCGACAAGCCGGCGGTCGTGTAGGTGTACAGCGACCCGGCCGACGGCATGGTCTTGCCGAACTCCGAGACCACCGATCCCACGGCCAGTGCGCCCAACGTGCCGAGCACGAAGGCGAGCGGCGTTGCGCCGCCTGCCTTCGTCGCGGCGAGGTAGGTGACGAACGCGCCGGCCATGGCGGGCGCGATGACCGTCACCGATTGGGCGATGACGTCGGGAAGAGAAAGGCGTCGCCGAAGTTGGCTCGCCGTAGCGGTATCTGACATATGACCCCCAGGTGTTTGTCCCCACTCGGTGTTCCGTATACGGAGTACCGACTGATCGGAACACTACGCCTATCGCACGGTCCGGTTCAACGTGGTCATTTGGGACCAAACAACCACGGCGAGGTGTGGACTATCCCTCGGCGGCGCGACGGGCGCGCGGTTTGCGTCCGCCGATCGGGGCCATGCGCAGCAGGTGGTGCCAGCGGCAGGTTCGACAGCACTCGACGATGTACGCGGCAAGGTCGTCGGCGCGCTGGTTGAGCTTGGTCAGCTCGGCCTTCGTCGAGATCACTCGGCCGTGAGACGGCAGTCGCGAGCCGAACACGTAGGTGACCAGCACCAGCTTGTCCTCCTCGCAGATCGGGCACGTCACGCCGGTGACATCACCGAAACTGACCGCGGCTCGGACGAGCTCGGGATGGGCGTCGCACACCTGGTCTTGGCGCAATCGACCACGGCGGTACTCGTTGATCAATGCCCGTCGGGCAAAGCGATGATCGACCACGCCGCCCCGTGAGCCTGGGGCTCCGCGCAGTGTTCCAGCATTGAACGTCATCGAACGATCACGCTATCCCACGACCCCGCAAACGTGAACGGCGGCGGGGCTCGAGCTCTGGACGCCGGCCCCGGCACCCGCCGCGCGCCCGGCACCCGCCCGCGATTCGGGGAGTGCCATCACGCTCCAGGCGTGATCTGACTCCACATTGGTGTCTGGTGGCGGATGATCCCGCATTCCTAGGGTGGAAGCGACGAGACTTGGGGCCGTGGCGCTGCATGTTTCCTACGGTCCCCGGGTTCCCCATGACGGCGAGTTGCGGCTGTGTGGGGACGTCAACGGGAAACGGGTCATCGAACTCGGCCTGTCACCCGAGGTCAACGCCCTGGCGCTGGCCCGCATGGGGGCGCGGTCGATCGCCGTCGATGTATCGGTCGACAAGGTCGCCGCCGGCCGCCGGGCCGCCGAGGCCGAGGGTGTTCGCATCGAGTTTCATCAGGGAGACCTCGCCGATCTGGGGTTCGCCACCAGCGCCTCTGTCGATCTGGTGATCGCCGTCGGCAGCCTCGACGGTGTCGACGACCTGGCCCGAGTTCTCCGTCAGGTGCACCGCGTGCTCAAGCCCGAGTCGGCATTCGTGGTCACCCTCACCCACCCGATCGCCACCATGCTCGACGGTGCCGAGGTGACCTTCCGTCGACCCTACGGTCAGGCCCCGAGCCGCACGTTGAGCGACCTGTTCATGTCGTTCCAGCGGGCCAACTTCCGCGTCGACGTGATCCAGGAGCTGTACCCCGTCGGCCAACTCAACGCAATGGTCCCCGCCGTACTCGTGATGCGGGCCCGCAAATCCGGGGTGTAGCCCGGCGGCACCCGGCCCAGCCCGCCGATTCGGTGAGTGCCGTCACGCTCCACGCGTCATCAGACTCCAGATTGGCGTCTGAGCGCGTTCCGAGGCGACCGAAGCGGCCCGGCCCGGCTTGACTCGGCCCGCTGGACTCAGCTCGGTTTGGTTTCGGCCCACCAGGCGTCGAGGCGGCGGAGGATCTCGTCGTCGCCGAGGATGCCTTCCTCGATGCGGAGCTCCAGCAGGAAGTTCATCGCCTTGCCGACCATCGGCCCGGGGGTCATCCCCAGATGGGCCATCACCGCTCGACCGTCGAGCTCAGGGCGCATGGCCTTGAGTTCTTCCTCGGCGGCAAGTTCGACGATCCGCAACTCCAACTCGTCCATCCGCGCTCGACAGTTGGGCGGCCTTGCGTTCGTTGCGGGTGGTGCAGTCGCACCGGGTCAACACGTTCAACTCTGCGAGGTAGTCGCCGGCGTCGCGGACGTACCGACGCACGGCCGCGTCGGTCCAGCCCATCTTGTAGGTGTGGAACCGCAGGTGCAGGTCGACCAGTTCGGTGACCGCGGCGACATCGTCGTTGGAATACCGCAGCGCCTGCATCCGCTCACGAGTCATCCGCGCCCCGACCACGTCGTGGTGGTGGAAGGTGACGCCCTTGCCCTTGCGGTAGCCGCGGGTCTTGGGCTTGCCGACGTCGTGGAACAATGCGGCGAGCCGGGTGAGCCGGAAGTCGAAGTCGGGCTTGGCGTCGGGGCGGACGTTCTCGACCACCGCGATCGTGTGGGCGAGCACGTCCTTGTGGCGATGGATCGGGTCTTGTTCGAGCTTCATCTGCGGCAGCTCGGGCAGGAAGTCGTCGGCCAGGCCGGTGTCGACGCAGAACCACAACCCGGCCGCCGGACGATCAAGGACCATCATCTTGTCAAGCTCGTCGCGGATCCGCTCGGCCGAGACGATCTCCAAGCGGCCGTGCATGTCGCGCACCGCGGCGACCAACTCGGGCGTCGGCTCGAACCCGTGGGCGGCAATGAACCGGGCGGCGCGGAGCATGCGCAGCGGGTCGTCGGAGAAGCTGACCTCGGGGGCAAGCGGTGTCTTCAAAATTCGGGCCATCAGGTCGGCTGCGCCGCCGAACGGGTCGACCAGCGTCGGGTTTTCGCTGGTCAGCTCCAATGCCATCGCGTTGACGGTGAAGTCGCGACGCGACAGATCGGCATCGATCGCGTCGGTAAACGTGACGTTGGGCTTGCGTGAATCAGCGTGGTAAGCCTCGGCGCGGTGGGTGGTGATCTCGTAGATCCTCTCGCCCTTCTTCGCCCCGATCGTGCCGAACTTCTCGCCCTGGGTCCAGATCGCGTCGGCCCACCCGTGGAGCAGTTTCTTGATCTCGGGCGGACGGGCGTCGGTGGTCGCGTCGAAGTCCGACACGTCGTCCTTGCCCAACAGCAGATCGCGCACGGTCCCGCCGACCAGGTACAACCGGAACCCGGCCTTGCCGAACCGAGCGGCCAACGGGGCAAGCTCGTCGAGGACCGGGGCAAAGCGGGCAGGAATCACCCAACCAGGCTAACCATCGAGGTCGCTCGGCAACCGCTGAGAATCCAGACCGCTGCAACCCGGCGGCTGCACGCCGGCGCGGCAATCGTCCGTTGGATCTTCGGCGGGTGGTGCATCGGTGACGATCGGGTTCGTCCACGCCACTCGCGAATGCCGTTCGTTCGCTTGGGAAAGTCAGATGACGTTGAGCGCGTCGATCACGGCGGCCGCCGACGGCGTGAGACGGTCGGCGACGGTCATGGTGCGCCAGTCGGCGCGCTTGGTGCCCCAGGAGATGAAGTCGTGGATCGACGAGCTCACCGTGGCTGCGCCCGGCACCGAACCCGGAGTCACCGTCCACAACTCGCCGGGCTCCGACGGAGCGAGCACATACGACCCGCCACCGGGCCCCGAGAACGCCAGGTTCACGGCCACCGGCTCGACCCCGGCCAGCGCGGGGGCACACATCTGCGGTACCCCGGCAAGCATCCACTCCAGCGTGGCCGCCAGCGGGGCTTCGTCCTGCGGCAACCCGGCGGCCCGGGGCAGGGCGGCGCCGATGTCGTGGCGGAGGTGGCAGTAGTGGTCGAACACGATGGCGTTGGCGAGGATATGCAGCGGGTGGGCGCCGAGGTTGCCGAGCGGCACGACGGCGTCGGCCATCGGCGGGTCTTGCAGGGCGGTCAGCGCGGCGACGCCCTTGGCCGACCATTCGGCATATTCGGCGATCACCTGGTCGGTGGTCCACTCACGACGAGCCTGCACGGGGACCTCGGCGTTCTGTTCGGCATCCTCGCTCGACCCGCCGTCGATCGTCGACGGGTCGGCAATCGTGTGGAACACGCTGGCCATATGGCACACGACATCTTGCACGCGCCAGTCGGTGCATCCGGATGGAGCTGCCCATTCCTCGGGCGTCAGGCTCAAGATGAGCGCGGTGGCGTGGGCAACCTCGGCCTCCAGGGCACCAACGGCATTCTTCGACATGACAGCCTCCTCGGGTCGCGACCGCGGGGATTTCACGCGGGTCGGTTACAGCATGCGTCCGGCGAAGACCCCGGTGTGTTGCCCGTGGTCCATGAAGATCTCACCGTTCACAATGGTGTAGTCATAGCCGCTCGACCCCTGCACGTAACGACCCGCACCGTTGGGGAAGTCGTGCACAAACTCCGGCTGCGGCAACGTCAGGTTCTCGAAGTCGATCACGTTGATGTCGGCGCGGGCCCCAACCCGCAACACGCCACGGTCCTCCAACCCGAACAGCTGCGCCGTGTCGGAGGTGAGTCGGCGGATGCCTTCCTCGATCGACCAGCGCTTCATCTCCCGCACCCAGTAGGTGAGGAAAAACGTCGGCTGCGATGAATCCATGATCTGGCCGACGTGGGCCCCGGCATCGGCCAGGCCGAGAGTGATCAGCGGATCGTCGAGCATCTCTTCGACCGCGTCGAGGCGCTGGTTGAGGAACGGGTAACTCGACACCAGGTGACCGTCGGTTTCCAGTAACAGCTCGATGTAAGCGGCGGCGGGAGAAATCCCCCGCACATCGGCAATCGCGGCAAGGGTGTCGTCGGGACGGCAGTCGTAGCGGGCCAGACCATTGGGCGGCAGCACGTAGAGCTCGTTCAGATCAACAGTCGGCTGATGATTGTCGGCTTCGTCGATCAACCGTTGGCGCATCGCCGGATCGCGCAGCGCGACCAGCTTGCGGCCATTGATCATCGAGCGAAGTTCCCGCCACGAACTGCACCGATCGAAGGGCGACCGGCTTTCCAACCCGAACAGGATGCCGACGCCGCGGGCCGTCGTCTGCGGGCGCAACATGCCGCCTTGGGCGTTTTCTTCCTTGGCGAACTCGATGACTCGGCGGTAAAGGTCGGCGCGCCGGTTGGACTGGGCCAGGCCGAAGGTCACCGGTCGACCAGAGCGGCGGGAGACCTCACCCATCCACGCCAATTCGGCCCGGGTGTTGACCAGATCGTCGCTGTCGCGCTCCCCCAGCCGCGACGCCGACTCGAAGACACCGCGACCGTGGCGGCCGAGCACGTCGGCGAAGGCGTACAGCTCGTCGGGCGACGCCCAGGTGCCGGGCACCGGACGACCGTCGGGCACCGTGTGGAGCAGGGTCCGTGACGTCGAGAAACCGAGCGCACCGTTGGTCATCGCCTCATCAACCAGTTCGGCCATCGCGGCGATGTCGGCGGTGGAAGCCGGGCCCTCGTCCATCGCCCGGTCGCCCATCACGTATTGGCGGACCGCGCAATGGCCGACCATGCCGCCGACGTTGATGCCCTTGGGCAGCCGAGACATCGTGCGCAGGTACTCGCCGTAGCTCACCCAGTCCCACGGCAGACCTTCGAGAATCGCCTGGCGGGGAATGTCTTCGACGCTCTCCATCAGCTCGGCGAGATACTCGCGATCCTCGGGCTTGCACGGGGCGAAGGTGACCCCGCAGTT
The DNA here is from genome assembly GCA_963847945.1 of uncultured Actinomycetes bacterium. Classification (GTDB taxonomy): domain Bacteria; phylum Actinomycetota; class Acidimicrobiia; order Acidimicrobiales; family Ilumatobacteraceae; genus JANMJD01. The sequence goes on along the minus strand of CAWKBX010000009.1, from coordinate 1,013,564 downwards.
GCCCATCACGACACTGGTGATGCCGTGCCAGCACGACGAGGTGCCGATTGGATCCCAGGCGAGTTGGGCATCGAGATGGGTATGGATGTCGACAAAGCCAGGGGTGACAATGCGATCGGTTGCGTCGATCTCGCGCTCCCCACTGACGGCAGCGCTGGCACCCATGGCGACGATTACATCACGTTCAATCACCAGGTCAGCACGGAAAGAGGGGGATCCGGTGCCGTCGATGATCAACCCGTTCCGGATAACCAGTTGAACACTCACAGCACACCTCCAACCACAATCGTTTGACCCTTAGTGCAAGTCAGCAGGTCTAGCAGGCCGTTGTGACAAACGTCGCCCGCCAGCACGATCAGTCACCACTTTGCAACCGAATCGACGGAAACGTCAACAATCCGTGACAGGACGACAACTCATCACGGTCGACTCTCAACGCCAGCCGATTGAGTGGTTATTGCTCCTGACGCCGGTGGTCGATCGATTCATGCCGGTCGACACGGAGCCCGATCACCTCGCGTCCGACGCCGGATTTCGCAGTAGTTCGCGCGGAGTGAATCTGTTCAAGGTGCGCACGTGAGTCCCTACAGAGTTAGCCTACGTACCGTGGCCGGCGACCTCGTCTACGCGTTTCGCGTGATGCGCCTGCCGCTGCTCGATGCCGACGGTGCCACTATCGGTCGGTTGGAGGACATCGTCGTGGTGCCCGGTCGCAGCGGTGACGCGCCGAGAGTGATCGGCTTTGTCGCGTCCAGTCAGCGGAGGCGCATCTTCGTCAACGTTGGTCGCGTCGATCTCGACAACGACGGGGCGCGGATGCGGTCGTGGGATGTCGACGTCAACCCGTTCAAGGCCAAGAGCGGCGAGGTGCTGATCCGCAAAGACCTGATCGACCGTCGCCTCGGTGACGAAACCGTCAGCGATATTGCGCTGCGCCCGGTGCTGACGGCCCGCTCGACGGTGTCGTTCGACGTCGCCAAGGTTCGTCTGGCACATCGGTCAACGTTGCGGCGGCGGCCCTCGTATCGGCTCGTCGATTGGGATGAGAAGGTCGTCGCCCCATTGTTCGCCTCGAACGAGATGGCCGCTGAAGCAGCTCGCCTGCGTGACATGCATCCATCCGACGTGGCCTCGGCGGTGCGAGCCCTACCGCTCGACAAGCGCCGTCAGTTGGCCGAGATGCTCGACGACGAGCGCCTCGCCGACCTGCTCGAAGAGTTGCCCGAGGCCGACCAGTTGCGGTTGATCGAAGGGCTCGACCTCGAACGGTTGCTCAGCGTGCTCGACGAGATGGAGTACGACGACCTCGCCGACCTGCTCGGTGAGATGTCGGGCGACCAACGCACCCGGATCCTTGAGGCGATGGAGCCCGAAGAAGCAGACGTCTTGCGCCAACTGCTCTCGCACGCCGAGGGCACCGCCGGCGGCTTGATGACGCCCGACATCATCATCCTCGGTCCGACGGCAACGGTCGCCCACGCCTTGGCCGAGATACGCCAGGCCGACTGGATGGTCTCGATCGCCGCCCAGGTCTTCGTCTGCCAGCCCCCCTACAAGGCGCCGACGGGCACCTATCTCGGCATTGCCTACTTCCAGCGACTGTTGCGTGAGCAGCCGTCGATGCAGCTCGGCCGCTGCATCGTGCCCGAGAAGGCGATTCTGCCGACGCTGCCCGATCGGGAGGTTGCCGAGCGGTTGGCGACGTACAACCTGCTCGCCGTCCCGGTGTGCGATGTCGCCGGGCACCTTCTGGGCGCGGTCACCGTCGACGACGTGCTCGACCGCACGCTGCCCACCGGTTGGCGTCAGCGTCGTCGTCAGGTCGTGACGCCATGAAGCGCCGCGAAGACCTGTCGACACCGCGCAAACGTCGCCGGATCGGCATCCACTACGACCCCTCGGCGTTCGGTGATTTCTCCGAGGCGATCGCCCGGTTCATAGGCACGGCGCGCTTCTTGGTGTTCCAGACCTGTTTGATCGCGGCGTGGCTGGTGATCAACAGCATTCACCAGTTCGACGGCAAGCAGTTGGGGCTCCTCACGTTGCTACTGTCGTTGCAGGCCGCGTATGCCGCGCCGTTGATCCTCCTCGCCCAGAACCGGCAGGAAGAACGAGACCGCCAGGGACTCCATCAGGACCGGACGTTCAACGCCCGAACCCAAGCAGACACCGAGTTCCTGGCTCGCGAGTTGGCCAGCGTGCGGCTGTCGTTGTCCGACATGGTGACCACCGAGGACCTCCGCGATCACATGGCCGAGTTGCGTGAGCTCGTCGAGAAGCTCAGCCAGCAGACCGAGCAGCCGGCCCCGAGTGAGACTCGGCGGCGACGAGCCGGCTGACCTGGGCGACGGTCGCCGCGGCATATTCGCCGGGCCAGGCCAACGTGCACAGGTGATCACCGGCGAACTCGGTGATCCGCCCATTCAGCGCCGTAGCCATCGCCCGCTGCTTGCGGGGGACGACCAGGCGATCCTTGGTGGTCACGAGCACCTCGGTCGACACGTTCAACGTCGACGCGAAACTGCGGGCGTCGTAGGTGGCGAGCGCCTTGCCGGCGTCGACGATGCCCTGCGGGTCGCCCCGACGGATCTCGCCGACCAGCCACTCGTTCCACCGGGCCATCGTCGGCTGCTCGGTGGCCAACTTGTTCAGCGCGAAGCGCAAGGCACTCGGATACAGCCGCGACCGCATCGTCAACCCCAGTAGACCAACGGCCTTCCATTGCCACCGTTCCCACCGCTGGGCGCGCCATTCGAGGGCGGTCGCCTGCAACACGATGCCCCGGACCAACGACCGATGGCGCTGGGTAATGAGCAGCGTGATCGGCCCGCCCATGGAGTAGCCGACGACGATCACCGGTCCGAGACCGAGGTGCCGCACCAGCGCGGCCGCATCGTCGGCGGCATCTTGGAGACTGAACCGGGCGCGCATACCCCGTCCGTGACCTCGATGGTCGATCGCCACGAACGAGCAGATCTCGGCAAGTGCCTCATAGGCGGTGAAGAACTGCACGTCGGCCGACGCCGTCCACCCGTGCAGCAACAGCACGGTCGGGGCCGAGGGGTCGGGGTGGACGTGGTGGCGATAGAAGACCTCGCCGCGTTCGGCGAGGGTGATCGTGTGGCCAGCGGGGAGCCAGGGAACCTCGGACACTTGAACCTCCACTGCGTCTTTAGTGCGACGGACCGACGAATTCACTGATCACGACACCGGCGTCACGTACGCGGTTGAGCAGGTCGTCGTTCGGGAGATCGACCGAGCCGGGCACGACCACGCCGGTGGCCGTGATCAGCCCGTCGAGCAGCGCCGTCGCCATCACCCCGGCAACGGTACCGGCGATCACCCCGGGGCGACCCGATGCTCCCAGCACATCAGTCACACGCTCGCCACCGCGCGAACCGCGCACCTCGACACGGAGCCCCCCGGCGCCGCCATCGGCATGAGGTGGGCTGAGCATCGGCAGACGCGAGGTCAGCCGGTCGCGGCGAGTGGCGCTGATCCGGGCGCTCGCCCGGTCGATCTCAGGGAAGACGCGGACCATCAACTCCGGGTCGGAGGTTTCGGCCCGGTAGCAGTCGCGCGGCCCGACCGGATCAGGGAACCAACACAGCTCACGTCCGCTCCCGGCGGGGCGTTCGATCCACTCACCATCGTGCCAGCCGACGGCCGTTCCCCCGAGGGCCCGGTGGTGTTGCCGGGCGCAGGCGGGGCCACCGGTGCCATGGGCGAAGGTATGGATCTCGTCGGCGTGGTCCATTCGCGCCGCGAGGTAACGCGCCAGTAGACCCGACAGCCCGGGCATCATCGACGCGCCGACAACCAACGGCTTGCCGGCATTCTGAGCGGCGCGACCGAGCCCGCAGATCGCCCGGGTCTCGAGGAGATCGTCGCTGGTCACGATGGCGATTCCACCACGCTCGACGACCTGTTCAGCGAGCACTCGTTGGGGAACAGAGGTGGCGATGATCACGATGTCGGCCCCGAGCGCGGCGTCGAGGGTGATCAACCGCAGGCGACGATCGCGACGCTGGACCTTCCGTTCGGTCGCGACGTCGGCGTCGGTACCGTCAACCCATTGGCGACCAGCGCCGATCAGCACCCGGATCGCCGACGAACCAACGACGCCCAGACCGACGACGGCGACCGACAATGGCGAGGATGACAGCGTCATGCGGACGATCAGTTGCGCGGGAGTTCGCGCCAGCCGCCGTGTTGCGGCGGCATGCCACCGCGACCGCGAGCCCGCAGCACCCCGGCGACAAAACCGGCCAATGAGAATGCAAACATCGCCCGTCTCAGCGTCTTCATCGTGCGGCGATGGTACCAAGCCTCGCCCAAAGTCCGACATGGCGCCGGTCGTCATGACTCGGTAGCGGGAGAACTTGGCAAAACGCGGTAGAATCGGCCTCTCCTCTGCGTGCCTATGTGGCTCCCACCGGGGTTCCGATTACCAGAGAATGAGGATGCAAATGGCCACTCCGGCAAAGCGATCCACCAAGAATCAGGCTGCGACGCTTCCCGAGAATCACTCCCCGAGCGAGGCCGTGGCTCACGCCATCGTACTGCAGTTCGCCGACCTGGCCCCGTCGGTGAAGCGGATCATGGCATCGGAATTGAGCGAGGCCGGGTTGCTCCAGGCGATCACGCTGTTCAAGGATTCCCTCGGCGTCATCGGCGACCCGAACCGCAATCCGGCGGTCGCCATCGAGGCCGGGCGTCTCGTCGACGCCGGCTGACCATCGAACTCGCTCCTCTCGGGGCGGGTTTGGCCGACTCGGTAGTCTCGATTGGGTGTCCACCGACAATCCAGCTCCGATCATCAAGGCGTTGCGAGAACGCTTCGCAACGGTTGGCGAGGGCTACGGCGAACGTGAACGTCGCCTCGTCGAGTTAGCGGCGCAGTCCCGGGCGTTGCTGCAGGAAGTCGCGTCGACGTCGACCGATCCAGCCACGATCGCCGCGGCGACGACGTTGGTCGAACAGGCAGCGCGATTGCTGCAAGCCGGGCCCCACGATCGCGCCTACTTCGGGGTGGCGGAGGGGTCGCTCGGAGGTGCGCCGACCACGACGTTCTTCGACTACAGCCCGTTCGTCGGCCCGTTGTCGCCACTCGCCCCGCCGGTCGTCCCGCAACTCGTCGGTGACCGAGTCGTCGCCCGCGTGGTGTACCAGCGGCAGTACGAAGGACCGCCCGGCTGCCTGCATGGCGGGCTGATCGCCGCCGGATTCGACGAGATCCTCGGATTCACCCAGACCCTCAGCGGCGCGCCGGGGATGACCGGCCGACTCGAGGTGACGTACCGCAGCCCGACCCCCTTGTTCGAGGAGGTGGTCTACGAAGGCCGTCTCGACCGTGTTGACGGCCGCAAGATCTACACCTCGGGCACGTTGTACGCCGGTGACCGACTCTGCGCCGAAGCCACCGGCCTGTTCATCAGCCTGCGCCAATGGATCGGACCTCGCGGTGATCCAGCTGGGTGACTTGGGCACCCGATAGGTCGGGTCAGGCAAGCCGGCCGACGTTGTTGAGTTCTTCGAAGGCCTGGGTCAATCGGGTGCGGAAGCTGGTTTCACCGGCCCGCAACCACGACCGGGGGTCGTAGATCTTCTTGTTCGGCCGGTCGTCGCCCTCGGGGTTCCCGATCTGGCCCTGCAGGTAGTCGTGATGCTTCTGGTCGTAACCGCGGACGCCATCCCAGAATGCCCACTGCAGATCGGTGTCGATGTTCATCTTGACGACGCCGTAGCTGATCGCTTCCTCGATTTCGGATTGGGCCGAGCCCGAACCACCGTGGAACACGAAGTTGACGGGCAACGGGCCGGTCGAGAAGGTCTCTTCGATGTGGCGCTGGCTGTCGCGCAAGATGGTCGGCTTCAACTTGACGTTGCCGGGCTTATAGACCCCGTGAACGTTGCCGAATGCCGCGGCAATGGTGAATCGGTCGCTGACCTTCATCATCTCGTCGTAGACGTAGGCGACCTCGTCGGGCTTGGTGTAGAGGTCGGAGTCATCGACATCGGAATTGTCGACCCCGTCCTCCTCGCCGCCGGTGATGCCGAGCTCGATCTCGAGGGTCATGCCGATCGCTGCCATCCGCTCGAGATAGCGCTTGGAGATCTCGACATTCTCGACCAGCGGCTCCTCGGAGAGGTCGAGCATGTGAGAACTGAACAACGGGCGCCCAGTCGCGCGCGAAATGCGCCTCGCCGGCGGTCAAGCAAACCGTCGACCCAGGGAAGCAGTTTCTTGGCACAGTGGTCGGTGTGGAGGATGACCCGGGCGCCATACGCCGCAGCCAGGCGGTTGACGTGATCTGCTCCGGCGAGCGCGCCGAGCGTCGCCACCTGGTTGGAGTCGCCGCTCAGGCCTTTGCCGGCGATGAACGCCGCCCCGCTATGGGAAAACTGGATGATCACCGGGGAGTTGAGGGCGACGGCGGTCTCCATCGCTGAGTTGATCGAGTTCGTCCCGATGCAGTTGACCGCGGGGAGGGCGAATCCACGGGCCTTGGCCAGCGCGAAGACGTCGCGCGACGTCGTCGCCGGTCAGTACACCGGGGGCGAAATCGGTTCGGAGATCGGTCATCGGAGGTCTCTTTCGGTCGGCGTTCCCATGCTCAAGGACTCTCCGACGCTAGCTCGGGACCGGCCGCGAATTCGCTCATCTGGACGGTTGCTCTCTCCTCACACCTACCTGAGCGCGATTCGATGGCCGACCCATTGCCAATAGCTGCGGAGACCATGATGACGTCCAAGTACCAGTCCACCCTGTTGAGGACTCGACGTGAGGTGCTCCGTGCCTCGATGCTGGCGACAGTCATTGCCGCCGGGACCCGGGCCGAAGCCCGCGCACTCAGCACGAGCTCGCCGGTTCCCACATGACCGCCGGCGGACTCCTCCACGGCCCGACCCTGGTGGTCGTCGAGCGAACCTTCCAGACGGGGGACCGTGTCGTGCCCCGCCACAACGACCCTCACCAACGCGACCCCAACGGCGAGACAGTCACCGTCGACAACGGCATGACCGCCACCATTACCTCCATCGCACAGGACGGCGACGTCACCGTGGTGTTGACCGCTTCCCGCCGCCCCATCGTGCTCGACCGGGCCTCCATGCGGGCAGCGTGGGTCGACCACGGCTACGCCATCACCATCCACGCCGCTCAAGGCGCCCGACACGACGGAGCCGTGGTGGACGAACTCGGTCACCGTACGTCGGCTGAAGGCTCGGAGCGTCAGCAGTCCGTAAAGTCGCCACCGATCTTGCGGTACCCGGCCAGCTCCTCCGAGTTATCGGCCCATGACATGTGATCGACATTGGCCAACTCCTCACGCCGAAGCACCACGCAGTAAAGGCTCGCTTCGCCCTTCGTTCCGAACGGCCCGACAATGGCGAAGTAATAGTCGGGGCGCATCGGACTCATCTCGCAGTCCGTCCCCCTAACCCAGCCGACCGGTTGCCCGTTGCCGATCGTTGGCCACAACTCGGCCACATCCCGCGCCCGATCCTCGGCCGCTCTCTGACTGGCGAACGCCCCTGCCTGAATGATCCAACCCGCGCATGGCTGAAGGTCGACCTGCGCCGGGGGTGACAGGACAACGTCGAGGCCACCTGACGTCGTAACCACGAGGGAAGTGGCCGGCGGACGCCGACCCCACACCAGGAAGGACACCACGGCGGTGCCGACGAGCAGCGCCGCCGCCAACCACCCGATCCTGAGAAGGCGTCGCCCTACGGGGCGCTTAGCCGCGGCGATCGGCTCGTCCACGACAGGGACTTTGATCGACGGTTCGACGCTAGACGGCCTCGGCACGCCGGTAGCCGCCGTGCTGTGGGTGAGCTGTCCCTGCGGAACGATAGGAGGAGCTGCTGGGAGTCGGAGACGCTGGATCAAGGTGAGCAACTCCCGCGTCTGCGGCCGCCTCGCGATCAACGACCAAGACTGCTGGCTCCCGTCCTGGTTCTGCCGTTGTTGGATGATGTCGACCTGCGCCGCCCAGATCTCGATTCCGCGCCGTTGGGCGTTCGGTGAATCCGCAGCCATGCCAGACCATGCGTCGGTAATCGCCCGCTCGAGCAGCTTAAAGTTGCTCACCGGATCGGCGAGCAGAATCAGTCGCTCGACCGGAACCCGATCAAACACCGTTTGCAATTCGTAACGAGTTCCGACGTGCTTCTCTGAGCGGAACCCCGATAGGTCCAACGCCACGAGGTCGGCCTGATCGATCAACCGATTCACAGCTCGCTTCCACATGCCGTCCGAACAAAGCATCGCTCGCAGCGGGTACGCGCCGTACTTGTCGCGAACAAGAACCCGTGAAATGCCGACCTCGACGAAATGCCACCCACGCTCCAGCCGGCCGGGGGCCGACATCTCCAAGGTCCGCTCCAGATGGTCGTCGCTGCTCGTCAGCAGCCGAGCGAGACCACCCGACGAGCGGGCGAACTTCACTTCGTCTATCGTCAACGAGTCGGCCGAGCGGAGCATCGAGACCGGGCCGAACTCCCGCCACGCACCCTGCATGAACGTTCCCTGCCGCCGGTGGTTCTTGAACAGACGCAGGTAGACAATGCTCATTCGATCCCCGCCGACGACGTTGGTGCGAGAACTCACGGAGCGGAGCTGCCCACGGTGCGCCCGGCGTCGTAGGGCATGTGGAGGAATGTGTACCCAATTGATGGTGGGCGGAGGGAGATCGGCGACCCGACGAACCGCATCGGTCGTTGGCGAACGGACGGCCTCGCTATTGAGATGCGGGTCCGATGACAAGCGCGTCAACTCGCGCTCGGCGCGCCACCGCCGGTACCGACTCACTCCATGGCGGGCGATCCCCACGGCCAACACACTGGCGATGGCAAGCACGATGGGCGCGAAACGATGCGCTGGGTGGGTTCGGATCTTCGTCACAAGATCCGGCGGGAGAACCTGACCCATTTGAGGCCACGTCGCTACTGCCGCCAGGGCAGCAAGCGCCGCGAACGGAAGCATGGCAATGAACGACAAGACCGCCATTTGTCGATTGGGATTGCCACGGGAGACGAGAATCCCGTGAGCCAACCCGAAACCTGTCGAGGTTGGTCTCCGATTCGCCATGTCAGGTCCTCCTCCAATGGGCTCGATAGACTTGTACGCTGACGAGCGCACGGCGGTTCACGCCGACGTAGCCGACGGGCTCCCGTTGGTGGCTCTCCCGTATGACTCTCGCCGCCTCGGGGCGGCAGCTCAGGGCACAATCGTCGTGCGATCACTGCACCTCGGCGTCACGGGCAGTTGGCATAAGGGGGCGGACCGAATTGGACTGACCGGTTGAGCAGGGCGAGGCGGTACTGGGCCAGGATCGAATTGGACGCCACGTAGGTCGGGTCAGTGCCACCGCCGTGCCAGAACTGATCGGCGCTCGTGTCGGTGAGGGCGGCTGTCGGATCGCCCTGGAGTCCCTTCCACGTCGCTTGGGTCACTGGGGTCGTGAACAACGACGGGTCGATGACCATGCGCCGGGTCTGCCAGAACGACGGGCCGCGCACGCACAGCGTCGGGGCGACGTGCCAACCCCAGTTCACCGAGCAGTTGGGATGGTTGCGGGTGGCAACACTCAACCAACTCGCTGGACCCGAATCGATCCACACCTTCCGCGGGCTCAGCCCCATCGCGATCATCAAGCGGCACATCTCGTGCGCCCGCGCCCAACACCCGTCGTCGGGGTACCGGAATGGGATGCATGGTGGTGGGACGCTTGACGGGTTGCAGGTGGTGGCGGCAAGCGTGTCGAACACTTCCTGTGCCCTGGCCTCCGAAGGGCACCGCCACCAGCACCCCCACCAGCAGCGAAACCAGCAAATCCACCGACGGATCCATGCGGCCAAACGTCGGATCAACGCGATCGGCCACCACACCCGCTGCAGTGGTTCCGGGCGAGGGAGTGGCGGTAGAGGGGGCAGCGGTCCGTCGTCGGGTCCCAGGATGAACTCACGCACGTCGAGAATGTCGTGGGTGTCATCCTCGATGAGCAGGATCGGGCGGGCGGCCACACGTGATTCGGTGAGTATCCGTTCGAGTTCGGCGGCGTCGGGATTGCCACGCCGCAGGACGTGTCGGGCTTGCGATGGTTCGGCGAACACCTCGAACATGTCGGCTTGTGGGCGAATCTCTACCACCCTGACCGTCAGTGGCATCAGAATCCGCGTGATCGTGTCGTCCTCTGGGTCGACCTCGACGTAGACGGGGAGACGCGCAGAGTGAAACCCGTCGAGCACCCGGGCGAAGCCGGCTGCCCGCGGGTCGGCGACGTTGAGACTCAGCCGGCGTTCGCCGTCGAGCACGACGGTGATCGATCCGAGTTCGCGGAGTAGCTCTTCGGGCGAGCGATCTAGCGGCGGTTCCAGTTGGATCGATCGGGCGAGAATCCCGTTGGGGTTCGGCATCACGGCCTCCTTCAAGTGCCCAGCGAATGCCGGTACTCGATTGTGGACTTGTTGAGTGTTGTCATAGAGCGAGTCCGACGAGCGGCTGATACCTCGAGGCGGATCGGCCTTGTGAGGCCTCCTCGTGATGCCGCAGCCGGTCGTGACGAGCTCCCCGTCGGGCGGACGGTGGTTATGACGGCTGACGGTATTCCTGTTCCCACCGGATTGGTGGGAGGTTGTTGAGGCTGGTGTGGATCCGGCGGGTGTTGTCGTCTGACTCGCGGACCGACCCATGCTCGATTCGGTGCCCAGCCGTTCTGGGCTCGGACCCGTCCACTACTTCAACGCGCCGATCGATGGAGATCGCGTATCCGACGGGCTGTAGCGACGTCTTTGGCTATGGATCAAAGGACAAGGAGACGATCATGGCTGTTCCCTGGATCGGCGAGAAAACTGTTCTGTTCATACCCCTCATCGTGGAAGGGCGAATCGAGTACGACGCCCCGCCACCCGACTTCCGAGACCTCGTCGAACGGCGTGCCCTGTACGACCCTGACCCCGTTACCGGCTTCGATCGGTCCCTTCGCGCCTACATCCACGCCGTGTCGTATGGCCGAGCGAGGTTGAGCGCCGACATCTCGAACCCGATCACGATCAACGACCTACAGGTCACCGAGAACCCGACGCTGAGGGCGATCAACGCCCACCCCACGGTGCATCTCTACGAATACGTGGCCGTCGTCTACCCCGAGGGCCCGGCCAACACTGGAGGTATGGCACAGCCTGGCCAGGTGTCGTTCAGCCCGCCACGGAGTCCCAACAAGACGTTGGGACGGGCTCGTTTTCGCCTCGGGCATCGCGTCGGGGTGTGGGCGATGGAGATCCTGCATATCACGACGGGTTTCGGCGATCTGTACTTCAGTAATCCCCATCCCGGACTCTTCGACGAGATGGCTGCAGCCTCCGCTACCCATCCCAGCGTGTACACGAAACGAGCGATGGGCTGGATCGACGCACAGAAGATTCTCACGGCGCCGCCCGGCGTGCACACGTACGATCTTCATGCTGTTGGTTACGTTCACCCGGCGCCTCCTGGACGCTTTGCCGCTGTGCGCGTGAACGCGAAGACCGGAAGCCGCTACCTACTCATCGAATCCCGGCTTCGAGGCGACGAATGGGAGCGTGGGGCAAGGAACGTTCAAAACGACATCGACTTCGTCGATGGAATCCCTTCTGAGGGAGTAGTCGTGTACGAATTCGATCCGGACTGGCCCCTCCACCTACTGACGCCGACCGCGCTCCAACCCGGCGAGACGCTGACACGAAACGGCGTCAGCGTGAAGGTGACATCTCAGCTGCCTGCCGGCTCGCGAGTGCGGGTGACGGTTGAGGAGCCACCCGCTTGCGCGGATCTGCGGAAACAACTTCAGGAGCTCCGGTCGGAACTCCGCGAGGCATTCAGACATCTCGGGGACGGACCAGAGCCCGAGGTCACACCGACCATTCAACGACTGAAAGCTGCGATCTCGGCAACGACCGCGAAGATGGCCGCGCAAGGCTGCCAAATCCCCTAGACGACCGCACCACATCATCGCTTCGCCGACACGAAACGCCTACCCAACTTCGACCGGCGTCGCGCGCATCACCGAGCGCCCAGGAGCCCGCCCATCACATCAGCGGACTCCCGATCCAGTTCCTCGATCGCGTGGGCGTACACGTTGAGCGTCACCGACGCATCCCGATGCCCGATCCGCTTCGACACGTTCTTCACCGGCATCCCCGCCGCCAACAGCATCGTCGCCTGGTAGTGCCGCAAATCGTGCAGCCGAACCCCGGCCAGCCCCGACCGCTCCCGCACCGTCGACCAGCGATTCGACGCCGTGTCGGGGTGCCACGGCTCGCTCCCATCGTGGGCAAACGAGAACACGAACGCCCCCGGACCCAAGACCGCGCCACACGCCAACGCCCGGGCGATCATCTCGTCATGATGGTCCCGCATTACGTCGAGCGTGTGCTCGTCGAGCGGCACGTCGCGCTTGGCGTGGTTCTTCGTGTCCTTCAGCAACGTCCCCCCGGGAACCGGGATCACGTTCGCCTCGATCCGCACCACCGACTTGGCGAGATCGACCGACGACCACCGCAATCCACACAGCTCGCCGCGCCGCGCCCCGGTCGCCGCGGCCAGCCGAACGAACACCCCGAACTCCGCGTCGAGGTTGTCGGCCTCGATGATCGCCGCGACCACCTGCTCGGTGCTCGGCATCACCGTCTCGGTCTTCTCCATCCGCGGCAGCACCGCGTCGACGGCGGGATTACGCGAGATCCATCCCCAGCGGACCGCCGACCGCAACGATCCCCGGATCAGCGCGTGCGCACGTCGGACGGTCGCCGGCGACAGGCCGTGCTCCTCGATCAGGTACGCGTAGAACTGCCCGATCACCCGGGTATCGAGCTTCTCCAAGGGCAATCGGCCGATCGACGGGATGATGTACTTCGAGTGCATCGACTGGTACGACCGCAACGTCCCCGGCGAACCATTCGAGCTCGGCCAAGTGCGCATCGATCAGCTGGTGCAGCGTGTACTTCCCGGGCACGACCTTGCGCCCCGAGATGCGGCCCTCCTGGGCCTCGGTGACCAACCGAGCCAGCTCAGTCTGGGCGTCCCGTTTCGTCCCGCGGACGGTCACCGACTTGTACCGGTGAGCACCCGTCACGGCGTCCTCGCCGAGGTAGATACGCAGCTCGAAGACCCCCGGCGTGCGCTCTCGCAGCGACCCCTTCATCGCCCGTCCATCCCATCATTTCAGGCCCCAAATGGGCCTTTCTGGGCACAGCGTAGCCAGGTTTATGGGTTCCATGTGGGACGGTGCTTGACGGGCCGTCAGTCCGGATGTATGGTCGGTGCCTGTGACCAGGTATTTCACGACCCGTTTCGGGTGGGGCTAACAAGAATCGAACTTGTGACCTTTGCATTATCAGTGCAACGCTCTAACCAACTGAGCTATAGCCCCGGGGACCGAGAAACCCTACCGGGTGGACCGTCGGTTGCTCAACCTGATTTGGTCACAAGGTTGGCCGAACCGTTGATCATCCCTTGGGTGGGGTCGGTGCGCTCTCGATCGGGACGATTCGCACCTCTTCTTCGAGCACCGTCACCCCGATGCCACCGACGAGGTCGCTGATCAGGTTGAACAGCAGGGCGAGGGTCACGTTCAGCCCGGTGCCGGCGACGACCAGGAACATGCCGATGATCCATGAGGCGTGGAAGATGCGATCGCCGAAGAACTGGTAGTTCTCCCAGCCGAAGTCCTTGAAGAACTCTTGGATGTTCTCGATCGTCCCGGTCGTGTACGCCAGGTTCCACAACAGCACCCCGGCGACCAGCATGACCGCGTAGGCAACGATGTAGAACAGGATCGACACCTTGAACACGGTCCACGTGTCGATCGAACGAAGCACCCGGCGCACGCGGCGAACCCGGGGGCGTGGACGGCGAAGACTGATCGACCGCTTGGGCTTGGGTTTCGAGGCGACCGCCGCCTGGCGTGACCGGGCCTCCTCGGCCGGGGCGACCGGGCGGACGACCAGCTCGGGGGCGGGGTTTCCTCGATTCGCGACGGTCTCCGGTGCCACAGTCGGCGGACGTTTCGGCTGGTCGGTAGCCGGGATCACCACTCGACTCACGGTTGGAACCGCCTGCGTTGCCTCATCATCGAGAGGGGTGTCGACGACTCGTGCGGAGGCGGCCACCGCGGCGGCGGTGGCTGCAGGGCCATTGCCATTGCCCGGGTGACGATCGGTGGCGGGAGTCGCGGACGGAAGAGCCGTACTGGTCGGCACCACCCCAGGACGGGACCCCGGGACCGTCGGGCGGGCCCGACGCGGATCGGTGAGGTCTTCGTTGCGGGGATCGACCGAACCGTTGCGCCGCCGGTCGCCCCGGGGCGCGCCGAAGTCGGCGACGCGCGGATCGGTTCGTTCGGGCACCTCACCCGGGAGGTCGGTCAAGGCCACAATGTCGAGTGTATTGCGTCAGCCTCCGTTCGACGTGGCACGCGCTTTCGCCGTGGCTTCTCCAACGCTGACCGTCACCACCACATCGTTCCCGATTCGAATGAACGACACCAGAACTCCGTCGTTCGACGCGGCACCTCGGCGGGCCCCAGCGGCACCGTCAACGACCCCGGCCAACGCCGCTGCGTCGGCCGCCGCCCGGGCCCGGGCCGCGTCCGAGGCCACTCGGCCAAGTCTGGCGATCGGGATGAGTGCAGCTGCCGCAATCGCAATTACCCCGATGACCAGGGGCGTTGCCTGGCCACGGTCACGGCGTCCAGATCGGTGCCGCGGAGACGCCATCGGTGGGGTGACCAACTGTGGACCCGAAGAACGAGAAATTTGAATCGCGCCATGGCAACGCCTCCCGACAACGCGGCGCGAACGCCGCTGAACTGCTCGGGTGCCGCTTGAGGCACCGATAAGGGCCGAGCTATTCGGCCGAATCGTCTCCGTCTGCGGAGTCATCATCGGAATCGGCGCCCTCGGCGCCCTCATCGGACGATGAGGAGGCCAAGATCGGCGCGACGGAGGCGACGACCTGGCCGTCGCCCACGCTCATCACCCGCACGCCGGTCGCATCGCGGCCCTGCGACGAGATTTCGCGCACCGACATCCGAATGGTCACCCCGCCCGATGACACCGCAACGATGTCATCTTCCAGGCCGACCATGAACGCCGCAACGACCTCTCCCTTCTTTCCGGTGAGGCGAATGCCGATGACGCCCTGACCACCGCGGCCCTGCTGGTTGAACTTCTCCAGCTCGGTCCGCTTGCCGTAGCCGGCCTCGGTGACCATCAAGATCGACACGTCGTCGCGAGCCACGTCACACGAGACGACTTCGTCATCGGCGCGCAGTTTCATGCCGCGCACCCCGGCCGCGGCGCGGCCCATCGGGCGCACCTCGTCCTCGGTGAAGCGGATGGTCATGCCCCGCTTCGAGACCATGAAGATGTCGTCGCCGCCGGTCGTCTCGATCACTCGCACCAGCTCGTCGCCATCGCGCAGGTTGACCGCGATGAGACCATCCCGTCGACCGTTGTCGTACTCGTTGAACTCGGTCTTCTTGACCTGACCCAATCGGGTACAGAAGAACAAGAAGCGCTCCCCGGCGAACGACCTGGTGTCGATGATCGCCTGGATCGTCTCGTCGGCCTGCAACGGCAGCAAGTTGACGATCGGCATGCCCTTGGCGGTGCGTTCGCGCTCGGGAATCTCGTGCGCCCGCAACCGGTAGACCCGTCCCCGGTTCGAGAAGAACAGCAGGTAGGCGTGGGCGGTGGTGAAGATGATGTGGCTGACGATGTCTTCAGCCTTCAGCTTCGCCCCGCTCACCCCGCGGCCGCCGCGGCCCTGCGTTTTGAACGAACCGGCCTCGACGGTCTTCACGTAGCCGGCTTGCGTCATGACCACGACGAGTTCCTTGTCGTCGACGAGATCCTCGATCGACATCGAACCGGCATCGTGGATGACCTGGCACTTGCGCGCCGTTGCGAAACCCTCGCGTACCGCCAACATCTCGGTCTTGATGACGCCGCGAAGCTTGACCTCGTCGGCGAGGATCGATTCCAGTTCGGCAATGTTCGAGTTGAGCAGCTCGATCTCGGCCTCGATATCGATGCGGCTCAGCCGGGTCAACTGGCGCAGCTGCATATCGAGAATGTCGACGGCCTGCAGTTCGGTGAACTCGAACGGCTCGGCCATCAGACCGGCCTTCGCCGCCGCCGGGTCATCGCTCGCCCGAATGAGGGCGATGATCGCGTCGATGACGTTGAGCGCCTTCAACCGGCCCTGCAAGATGTGCTCGCGCCGCTGGGCCTTGGCCAGGCGGTACTTGGTGCGCCGGGTGATCACCTCGACCTGGTGGGCGATGTAGCCCTGCAACGCCTGGGCAAGGTTGAGCGTGCGCGGCACCCCGTCGACCAAGGCGACCATGTTCACACCGAAACTCGTTTGCAGCTGGGTCTGCTTGAACAGATTGTTGAGCACCACGTTGGCGTTGGCGTCGCGCTTGAGGGTGATGATCAGGCTGGTCTTGCCCCCCGAGGAGTTGTCGTTGACATCGGCGATGCCATCGAGCTCGCCCCCGTCGACCAACTCCTGGATGCGGCTGGCCACCGACGACACACTGATCTGGTACGGCATCTCGGTGACGATGATCTGGTAGCCGCCGCGCTTGCCCTCTTCGATCGAGGCCTTGGCCCGCATCTTGATGCTGCCGCGGCCCGTGCGGTAGGCGTCGACCATGCCGGCGCGGCCGAGGATGAATCCACCGGTCGGGAAGTCGGGGCCCTTGACGAACTGCATCAGGTCGTCGGGGGTCGACTCGGGATTGTCGATCAGGTGGATCGTGGCGTCGATCACTTCGCCGAGGTTGTGCGGCGGGATGTTGGTCGCCATGCCAACGGCAATGCCTTGTGAGCCGTTGACCAGCAGGTTCGGGAACCGAGCGGGTAGCACGACCGGCTCTTCGCGGGTGCCGTCGTAGTTGGTGACCATATCGACGGTGTCTTCGTCGATGTCGGCGAGCAACTGCATCGCCAGCGGGTGCAACCGGCACTCGGTGTAACGCGAAGCAGCCGGGCCGAAGTCGGGCGAGCCGTAGTTGCCATGGAAATCGATCAGCGGGTGGCGCAGCGAGAACGGCTGGGCCATGCGCACGAGGGCGTCGTAGATCGCTCCGTCGCCGTGGGGGTGGTACTTGGCCATCGTGTCGCCGGTTACTCGGGCCGACTTCACGAAGTTGCGGTCGGGGCGGAACCCCTGCTCCTCCATGTCCCAGATGATCCGGCGGTGCACCGGCTTGAGACCGTCGCGCACGTCGGGTAGGGCCCGGGCCATGATGACCGACATGGCGTACTCGAGGAATGAGCGCTCCATCTCTTCGGGCAACTCGATGGGCTGAATGCCAACGGGTGATTCGCGGCTCGGTTCGACCGCGTCGTCGGGCCCCTCGGGCGGGGTGCTGTCGTCAGACATGCTCTGCGTCTTTCCTAGATATCCAAGAAGCGAACGTCTTTGGCGTTCTGCTGGATGAACTGCTTGCGCAACTCGACCTCGTCGCCCATCAGGCGGCTGACGATGTCGTCGGCCAACGCGGCCTCATCGACCGAGACCTGCAGGAGCGTACGGGTACCTTCGCCCATCGTGGTCGACTTCAACTCTTCCCAGTCCATTTCACCGAGACCCTTGAGGCGCTGGAAGTCCTTCTTGTGGTTGGGCTTCTCGGCGAGGAACCGGGCCTTGGCGGCGTCGTCTTTGAGGTAGATCTTTTCCTTGCCGACCTCGGTGGAGAACAGCGGCGGCTGGGCGATGTAGACGTAGCCATGCTCGACCAGGGGGCGCATCTGGCGGAAGAAAAACGTGAGCAACAGGGTGCGGATGTGCGATCCGTCGACATCGGCGTCGGCGAGGATGATCACCTTGTGATAGCGGGCCTTGGCCGCGTCGAACTCTTCGCCAACACCGCCGCCGATGGCCGTGATCAACGCCTGGACCTCGTTGTTCTTCAACATCTTGTCGAGCCGGGCCCGCTCGACGTTGAGGATCTTGCCGCGGATCGGCAGGATCGCCTGCACCCGCGGATCTCGGGCATCGACGGCCGTGCCGCCGGCGGAGTCACCCTCGACGATGAACAACTCGGCCTCGTCGGGGTTGCGCGTCGAGCAGTCCTTGAGCTTGTCGGGCATACCCGCGCCCGACAAAGCCGTCTTGCGGCGCACGGCTTGACGAGCGCTCTTGGCGGCCAGTCGCGCTTGCGCGGCAGATATGCCCTTGCGAACCAGTTTGGTCGCCTCGGTTGGATTCTCTTCCAACCATTCGGCGAGCTTTTCGTTGGTCGCCTTCTGCACGAATGACCGCATCGGCACGTTGCCGAGCTTGGCCTTCGTCTGCCCCTCGAACTGGGGCTCGCGCAGCTTCACCGAGATGATCGCAGTGAGGCCCTCGCGGATGTCCTCGCCGAGCAGCAGCTCGTCTTTCTCCTTGAGCAGGTTCTTGGCCTTGGCGTACTTGTTGACCACTGCGGTCGAGCGCGGCGCGGAACCCCTCAACGTGCATGCCGCCCTCGGTCGTCGAGATGCCATTGGCGTAGCCGTGAATGCCCTCGTAGTACCCGGTGTTCCACTGCAGGGCGATGTCGAGCGTCTGGGCGTCGTCGTCTTCGGCCTCGTACCAGCACACCTTGGCGAACAGCGCCTCTTTCGACGCGTTCAGGTGGTGCACAAAGTCGACGATTCCGCCCTTGTACTGGAAGACGATCGATTGTTCCTTGCCCTCGCGCTCATCGGCAAAGGCGATTTCGAGACCCCGGTTGAGGAACGCCATCGTCTGCAATCGCTCGAGCACGGTGCGGGCGTGGAACTCGGTGCCCTCAGCGGCGAAGATGATCGGATCGGGCCAGAAGCTGACCGTGGTGCCCGACACGCGGCCGTCGGCCGGGGTTGGCCCGGTGTCGGCGATGTTGCCCTGCGGCGCACCGCCCTTGGCGTACTCCTGGTGGTAACGCCGACCGTTCTTGTCGATCTCGATGACCAGTCGCTCGGACAACGCGTTGACGACCGAGACGCCCACGCCGTGCAGTCCACCCGAGACCTTGTAGCCCTCGCCGCCGAACTTGCCACCGGCGTGCAACACAGTGAGTACGACCTCGGCCGCGCTCTTGCCCTTGTGCGGACCCGACGGATACGGGTCGACCGGGATGCCACGGCCGTTGTCGTCGACCCGGCATCCGCCGTCGGCGAGGATCGTGACGCCGATACGCGTGCAGAAGCCCGCCATTGCCTCGTCGACGGAGTTGTCAACCACTTCCCAGATGAGGTGGTGCAACCCCGCCAGACCGGTGGAACCGATGTACATACCCGGGCGCTTGCGCACCGGGTCGAGGCCCTCGAGGACCTGAATGTCTTTCGCGCCGTAGTCGGCGTTTCCCTTGTTCTGATCGCCTGTTTGGGAACCGATCTCGGGGTTGGTGTTGTCGTCAGTCTCCACGGACGCGAGCCTCTCGACGGTAGGGGGTCAGCGGGCGATCAAACCGGCGGTGTGCCCGTAGCGGATGCGGCACTACCTGGTCGATCGCGATGAATGACATCCTACCAAGGGGGTGTGTCAGAACTCGGGCAATCGACACCCTGGGATGTCATTTACGGCCCGGATTGGGCCCTCAGCGGCGATTTCTGGTCCGCTGTCGAGCTCCTGCTACCCGGACCTCGATTCGGTCGACAACGGTACCCCCAACGGCTTCCAGACGAGCGCGGATCTCGGCTTCCAGAAACCGCAGTTGGGTGGCCCAGCCCGGCTCGTCGACTTCCACCGTGAGCACCCCGCGATCGATGCGTAACGGGCGGGCGTGGAGGGCGATCACTTCGCCGACCGCCTCGTCCCATGTGCCGAAGATGCCCTTGACGGTGCGAACATCTCCACCCTTCAGCGACCCGAGCACCGCCGACAGCCCGTCGCTCAGCGGTCGCAGTTCGCTCGGCGGAATCACGCCACCACCGTACCGTCTGCGATCCGCACGATCTGTGCGTTGGTCGCGGCGTCGGGAAGCACCCCCGCGGTCGTCAAGATCACCTGCCCGGGCGGAACGTGAGTGAGCAAGGCGGCCGCCCGCGACGGATCGAGTTCCGACAGCACATCATCGAGGACCAGCACCGGCGGCGCTACCCGTACGATCGGCTACCAACCGGTGCCCGGCCAGCCGCAGCGCCAGGGCCAGGGTTCGCTGCTCCCCCTGGGATGCGTGGGTGCGGGCCGGCATTGCGTTGATGCCCAGGTCGACCTCGTCGCGATGCGGGCCGGTCATGCTGATCTGGCGGCGCACGTCATCGTGGCGCCCGGCGACCAAAGCCTCGGCCAGACCCGTGCGCCGCCACAACGGGTCGTAGATCATCGCGGTGGTCGCTTCGGGCGCCGGAGCCGATCCGGGCCCGGCCAGATCGAGATAGGCGGTCTCGACCATCGGCGTCAGCCGGTCGACCAGCGCAGCCCGGGCTCTACCCATCGCCTCGCCGGTCTCGGCCAGCTTGGCGTCCCACACATCGAGGGTGAACGCCACATCGTCACTCAGCCGGCCGCCGGCCTGCTTGAGCAGCACATTGCGTTGTTTGAGGATCCGGTCGAGGTCGCTGCGCAACGCGTCGTTCTTCGGATGCAGGGCCACGAGTAGGTCATCGAGATATCGCCGTCGCTCTCCCGGTCCGTCCTTGATCAGCGCCAGATCATCGGGGGCGAACACCGTCACCCGCATCACCCCGAGGAGGTCTCGGGCCCGACCGAGTCGCTGCTTGTTGACCAAAACCCGATGACGGCCGGTGCGGTTGATCTCGGCCTCAACGGTGATCACCCGACCGTCATCGTGCTCGACTTCGGCGCGAATAATCGCCTGATCAGCACCGATGCGAATCAACGCCTCGGTCGGTACCCCGCGGAAACTCTGCAATGTGGCGAGGTACGCGAGGGCTTCGGCCAGATTGGTCTTGCCCTGCCCGTTGTCACCGATCACTGCGGTCAACCCCGCGGCGAGATCGAACTGGGCGCTGCGGTAGTTCCGAAAGTCGCCCAGTTCGACGCGGCGAACGATCACCGGGTTACGGCACCCGGACGGGCATCAGCAGGTACAGGAAGTCGGGCTTGCCGACCCCACGAACCACGGCGGGCTTCAGTGCGTCGAGGGTTTCGAGCGTGATCTCATCGGCGGCGGCGGCATCGATGCCCGAGGCGAGGTAATCGGGGTTGAACGCCACGGTCAACTCGGCGCCTTCGCTGGTCGCGTCGAGTTCGTCTTCCACGTTGCCGACGTCCTGGGCCACTGCGGTCAGCCGCAACCCCTCGGCCGAGATCTGCAACCGCACCGGGGTGGCGTCGCGAGCGAGGATCTTGACTCGGCGCACGGCTTCGGCCAACGCGTCACGCGAGACGGTCATCTTGTTCGGATACGACGCCGGGATCAGCTGGCGATAATTGGGGAACTCACCTTCGATCAGCCGGGTCGTGACCCGAGCCGAGCCAACCTCGAAAGTCGCGTCGCGCTCCCCCAGCCGCAGGGTGATCTCCTGGGCATTGCCAAGGACTCGCTGCAGTTCGTTCAACGCCCGCGACGGGATGAGTACCTTCTGGTCGGGGGCGAGCACCGAGGTGCCGACCAGATCGCGCACCGCCAGACGGTAGGAGTCAGTGGCCACCAGCCGCAGCCCGTCTCCCTCGGCGGCCAACAGCACGCCGGTGAGAATCGGGCGGGCCTCGTCGGTTGATGCAGCGCGGACCACTTGGCGCAAGGCTTCGCCGAATTCGGCCGCCGGCAACGTCACTGCGCTCGACGCCGGGGTGGGCAGGCGGGGGTAGTCGTCGACCGACATTGGCCGGACCGAGAACTGGGCGCGACCCGCAGTGATCGTGACTTCCTCGGCTCCGACGACGAACTCGACCTTCGGATCGCCGAGCGAGCGGACGATGTCGCTCGTCAAGCGGGCCGGAACGACCGTGGTTCCGTCCTGCTCTCCGCCGACGGTGATCGTCAGTTCGATGGTCAGATCGAGATCGCTCCCGGTGATCGTCAGTTGGTCGCCAACCAGTACGAACCGCAGTCCCGACAGGACGGGAAGGCTCCCGGTTCGGCCGGTCGCAGCACGACCAGCTGTGGCCAAAGCCTCGGCCAGTACGTCACGTTCGCATCGGAATTTCACAGCGTTGTCACTCCCCTTGTTCGGGCATCTTCAACTAATAGAGGTAATAAGTCCTGTGGATTGTGGACATCTCGGTGTTCCACCTGGTCACCAGCCCTGTCGGCTCGCGCGCAGTTGTCCCCAGAATCCCACGCGTGAGGCCCTGACGTGAAGACGCGGTGGATAACACGCGAGTTGTTCATGGGTGTCCTCCCCACCGGTGTCCACAACGTTGCCCACCGTCTGTCATCCGCGCTTGAGCCGTTGAATCACGTCGGTGACCTGATCGTAGATCTGCTTGCGTTCCTTCATCAGCCGCTGAATCTTGTCGACGGCATGGATGACGGTGGTGTGATCACGGCCGCCGAACTCGCGGGCGATTGCCGGGTACGAGAGGTCGGTGACGTCACGGAAGATGTACATCGCGATCTGGCGGGCGGTGACCAACGGACGTTGGCGACTCTTGCCGTGGAGTGACTCAACGCTGTATCCGAGCATTTCGGCGATGTCGTTGAGCAGTTCGGGCCCGGTGCGCACGCGCCCGGGGCTGTCGCTCAACAGGTCGCCGAGCAACTCCTGGGCCTTGGCGACGGTGATCGGCACCCGGTTCAAGGACGCATAGCGCGTGACCCGGATGAGCGCGCCCTCAAGTTCACGGATGTTGGTGGTGATGTGGGTGGCGATGAACTCGAGGACGTCGGACGGCAACTGGGTCATGTCGCGCTCGGCCTTGTTGCGCAAGATGGCGAGGCGGGTTTCCATTTCCGGCGGCTGGATGTCGGTGATCAGGCCCCACTTGAACCGACCGCGGAGGCGTTCTTCCAGCGTGGGGATGTTGTCGGGCATCCGGTCCGACGAGATCACGATCTGCTTGTTCGCCCCGTGCAACGAGTTGAACGTGTGGAAAAACTCCTCCTGAAGTCCTTCTTTGCCTTCCATGAACTGGATGTCGTCAATCAGGAGCACATCGATGTCGCGATACCGGCGCTTGAAGGCGGCGGTCGTATTGGTGCGGATCGCATCGACGTACTCGTTGAGGAACGTTTCGGTCGAGACATAACGAACCACGTAGTGCGCGTAGTTCTGGTTGACGTAGTGACCAATCGCGTGGAGGAGGTGGGTCTTGCCCAACCCGGCTTGTCCGTAGATGAACAGCGGGTTGTACGAGCGGGCAGGGGTCTCGGCGACTCGCAAGGCTGCGGCGAGGGCGAACTGGTTGGAGGCTCCCTTGACGAACGTCTCGAACGTGTAGCGGGGATTCATCCCGTCGGCGGGGCTCTGCATCGGGCGCTGCTGGGGTCGGGCGTAGTCGAACGACGTGGGGTTGCTCGGCGGGATGTCGCGGAACTCTCGCTCGAACTCGTCGACCCCGGCGCGCACTTCGACGTGCAATGCGAGGTTGCCGGCCCCGATCTCATCGAGGGCGTCGCGGACCAGCGGGAGGTATCTGGTCAGAATCTTTTCGCGGACGTGATTGCTGGGAACGGCGATGCTCAGGGTGCTGTCGTCACCCTCGTATGCAGACGCATCGTTGAACGTCGAGAGCCATACCGCTTCGGAGACCTGCGCCCGCAACAGTTGTGCGGCGGCTGTCCACAGCTGCTCGTAGTCGCTCACCTGCACCTCCGTGTGCCAACGTCGTCGACTGTCCACAGCTGTATCCACAGATGTGGAAAAGTCGACGGCCCCTTTGGGATGAGGGACGCTACCAGCTTCTCGCTCTCCCCCTGCCAGGCGGACGACCATCACAACGCGTGTCGATGACCATGAGCCAGGATGGACAGTTACCTCCGTAGTTGTCGCGTGTCGGGCACCGGCCCTAGCCTGCTATGTCATTCGGTCCACCGAGATCTCCCACGTGGGTGTCTTGGTGGCTGCTGCATGTTCTTTCCGAGCTCTGCCGGTCCTGGCTGAGCTATTTCCGAGGAGGTACGGGTGAAGAGGACCTTCCAGCCCAACAATCGTCGTCGTGCAAAGAAGCACGGCTTCCGTCAGCGCATGAGCACTCGTGCTGGTCGGGCCATCCTGAAGGCTCGTCGCGACCGTGGCCGGGCTCGGCTGTCGGCCTGATCCATCGAATTCGGGATCGAGCGGGCTTCGAGCTGCTGCGCCAGCGCGGTCGGCGAGTCTCGTCGGGACCGCTGTGGTGCATCGCCGTCGTCGACGAGGACGCCACGTATCCGCAGGTTGCGTACGCATTCGGCCGGACATTTGGTTCGGCCGTCGTGCGAAATCGAATGAGACGTCGTCTTCGTGCGTTGCTCGCTACCCAGCCCGGGCTTCTTCGCCCGGGTTGGTACCTCTTCGGTGCTCGTCCCGAGATCGTTGATTCGACCCACCAAGAACTGTCGGCGATGATTGCCCAACTGCATCAACGCATCATGTCGTCATCACGAGCGGGCCAGGCTCGCTCGTGAATCGTCGCGTCGCCATGCGGATGATCGGCTGGTATCAGCGATCGATGGACGGGCGGCCCTCGCCGTGTCGGTTCTATCCGTCGTGTTCGACGTACGCCCTGGAGTCCTTCGAAACGCATGGCACTCTTCGTGGTTTTTGTCTTACTTTACGACGTCTTTTGCGTTGTCGGCCGTTCGGTCCGTCGGGGTTCGACCCCGTACCCGAGCCGAAACACGCGCATGGTCGCATGTCCCATGATCCCTCTCCCAGGAAGTCGATGACCAGTGTCTCTTGACTCACTCGCGAAACTCTTCGCGGCGCCGCTCGACTGGTTTTACAGCCTTGTCCACAGCTACGGGCTGGCCATTGCGCTGATCACGGTGGCGGTGATGTTGATTCTCACCCCGCTGAACTTGAAGCAGACGAAGAGCATGCTCGAAATGCAGCTGCTCCAACCGCAGCTCAAGAAGCTTCAGCAAGAGCACCGGGGCGACCGCCAGACGCTGAACACCGAAATGATGAAGCTCTACCAGGAGCACAAGGTCAACCCGTTGGCATCGTGCCTCCCGTTGCTGGCCCAGATGCCGGTGTTCATCGGCATGTTCCGCCTGTTACGCGGCCTGACCGAGCGCCGCGACGACATCGGTGGGGTCAACACGTTCGCTCCCCGGTTCGTCAAGTCCTCGTCGGAGCTGTTCAAGGACTTGGACAAGTCGACCGAGATGCTGTCGTGGGGCCTCGACCTGGCCCGGACTCCGCTCGATGTGATGAAGGAAAGCTTCGGCAAGGGCATGATCTATGCCCTGCTCGTTGCGTTTCTCGGGGTGCTGTATTGGGTGCAGCAGCGGATGGTGGCCAGCCGCAACGTCAGCCCGACGATGTCGCAGGGCCAGCAGAAGCTGATGCAGTACCTGCCGGTGGCGTTCGCCCCGATTCAACTGTTCTTCCCCACCGGGTTGGTCATCTACTACATCTGCCAGACGGTGTTGCGCATCGCTCAGGCGCAGTACATCACACAGCGGTTTTACAAGGGTGAGAACTCGCTGGGTACTCGTGCCGGCGACGCTGGAAAAGAAGCCCGTGACCTGGGCCAAGCCGACAAAGCCGCCAAGGGTGATTCCAACGCCAAGCCTGGCCGTCCGTCGTTCAAGTCGACGGTGAGCGACCTGTCGAAGCCCCAGCCCGTGAAGCCGGCCCGGCCGCAGCCGACCAAGCCGCAGCCAACGAAGCCGCAGCCGGCCCGGCCTGTGAAGCCGGTCAACCCGAAGGCCATCACCCCGCCGAAGGGATCCGCCACCCCGGCCGACCCCCGGTCGAATCGGCCAGGCACGCCCGACAAGGCGAAGCCGACCGGTTCCCGTCATCCGAAACCCAAGAAGAAGTGACGCGCGGCGTCGCATAGGAGTCCCAACACACCATGGAATGGGTGACCACGACCGGTCGTACGGTCGAAGAAGCACAGGAAAGCGCCCTCGAACAACTCGGGGTCCTCGCCGACGACGCCGAGTTCGAGATCCTGGAGGAGCCGCGCAGCGGCCTGTTCGGCCGGACTCGCGGCGAAGCAAAGGTTCGCGCCCGGGTTCGCCCGACCCCGGTGCGGGCGAAAGCCGAGCGCAAAGAGCGCAAGCGTCGTCCAGAGGGTGACGAGCAAGTTCGTGACGCCGCCCCCCGTACGGGTGGCCGGCCGAAGAAGGGGAAAACCGTGACTGACCAGCAAGAACCAGCCCTCGACGGCGCCTCGACGGCTGAATCCGCACCGCAAGCGGAGGCGCAGGCTGCGCCGCGAGGCGATCGACGTCCGGCCGGTCGCAGTGACCGCGGCGAGGGTGGCGAACGTCGTGGTGGCCGTGATCGTGGTGAGCGGGGAGACCGCGGCGATCGGCCGCCGAAGATCGATGTCGACCCGCAACTGGTTGGGGCCGAGGCTGAGAAGTTCATGGAAGGCCTCCTTGATGCCTTCGATCTCGATGGAACGATCGAAGTTCGCCAGGATGGCGACGACATCGAGGTGCTCGTCAGTGGTGACGACCTGGGCCTGTTGATTGGCCCGAAGGGCAACACCTTGCTGGCGGTCCAAGATCTGGTGCGAGTCGCCAGCCAGCGCCGACTGGGAGACCACAGCACCCACCTCCGGGTCGATATCGGCGGGTACCGCGAGCGTCGGCGTGAAGCATTGGCCCGATTCACGGTTCAGCAGGCTGACCAGGTCAAAGAGTCCGGCCGGGCCCGCATCCTCGAACCGATGCCGTCGGCTGATCGCAAGGTCATCCACGACACTGTGGGGACGATTGATGGGGTGTCGTCCCGCTCCGAAGGTGACGATCCGTACCGTCGCGTGGTGATCACGCCGGCGGATGCCTGACCACGACCTGATCAAGGTCCTGCGCGAGGCGCAGCGCATCGGCATCATCGGGCCGACCGATGTCGAGGTTGAATTGGCCCACGCTCGGCAATACGTCCCTGGTATCCCTCCGGATGCCAGGGACGTTGTCGATTTGGGCAGCGGTGCAGGTCTTCCGGGCCTGGTGATCGCTCATGACTGCCCAGAACTCCATGTGCTGCTGGTGGAACGCCGGGCCAAGCGGACTGACTTCCTCCGTCGAGCCGTCGGGGCGTTGAACATGCGGGACCGCGTGCGCGTGACCGGGGATGACGTCGATCGTCTGTTGCGTTCCCCCCTTCATATCGGCGCATATGACGTGGTGTCAGCACGGGCGTTTGGCCCCCCGGAACTGACCGTGAGTTGCGCTGAGGTGTTTCTCAGGCCTGCTGGGGTCCTGTTGGTCAGTCTTCCCCCAAACGGAGATCTAGGGCCACTAGAGCGAGTCGCAGTACTCACCGGTTGCCGGATCTCCCCACTCCCCCACCAGCAAGTCGCCGCCGTGGTCTTCCCGGAGAGGTGATCGCGACCCTGTAGTGGACGGTCGCGCTTTGTTTCACGGGAAACAATTGCCCGTGAAATCACGCAGGACGAGGTCCGTCCATCGGCTCGTAGAACACCGATCCGGCCTCTTCCAATGTTTCCCGTGAAACATTCGAGGCGATGCTTGGGGGCATGAGGGGTCCAGGGGTGAAGTGAAACAACAGTTGTGACGTTTAGGGTTACCGATCGGGCGACACGACCGACGACGATCGCCAGGGGAGCGTCGTTGAGTAGATAGACTCCCGTGGTCATGTCTGATGCCTCCACAACGGCCACTGAAGCCAGCAAACCGCCTCCTCGGCCTCTTCCCCGGGTCATGGCGGTTGCCAACCAGAAGGGCGGGGTGGGAAAGACCACCACGACCATCAACCTGGGGGCCTGCCTGGCCGATATCGGCTATCGAACGCTGATTATCGACCTTGATCCGCAGGGGAACGCCACGACGGGGCTGGGCCTCGACAATCGCAATCTTGAGACGTCGATGTATGACGTGATCATGCGGGAAGCGCCGCTCGAGAACTGCGTTGAGCCCGGAGACGTCAAAAACCTCTTCGTCGCTCCCGCCAGCCTTGATCTTGCCGGCGCCGAAATCGAGTTGGTCCCGGCATTCAGCCGTGAGCTGCGCCTCCGCCGGGCAATCGAGGCGGTGCTTGATGATTACGACTTTGTCCTGATCGACTGTCCCCCGTCGCTGGGATTGCTGACCGTCAACGGCCTAGCGGCCGCCAACGAAGTGCTGGTGCCCATTCAGTGCGAGTACTACGCCCTCGAGGGTCTCGGCCAACTGCTCCGCAACGTTGACCTGGTGCGACGCAGTTTGAACCCGACGCTGGAAGTTTCGACGTTGATCTGCGTGATGTACGACGCCCGGACCAAGTTGGCAGATCAGGTAGTCAATGAGGTGCGCGAGCATTTTGGGCCGAAGGTCTGCAAGACCGTCGTGCCTCGTACGGTCCGGTTGTCGGAAGCCCCGTCGTTCGGTCAACCGATCATCTTGTTCGACCCGACGTCGCGGGGTGCTGTGGCATATCGAGAACTGGCCAAGGAGGTGTCTGGTGGCGCGACCCGGCGGACTGGGTAGGGGACTTGGGTCCCTCATCCCCAACGACAACTCCGATGAGTCGGAGAGTGCGGTACTTCGAGAGGTTGAAGTCGGGCTCATCGAGCCGAACCCCAATCAGCCGCGGGTCTACTTCGATGAGGAGTCCTTGGCCGAGTTGTCCGATTCGATTCGCGAGATCGGGGTTCTGCAGCCGATTCTGTTGCGCAAGGCCGAGAACGGCCGCTTCCAGCTGATAGCCGGTGAGCGGCGCTGGCGGGCGGCGCGTCGGGCTGGCTTGATGACCGTCCCGGCGATCGTGCGGATCACCGACGACATGGCCTCTGTGGAGCAGGCGCTCGTTGAGAACCTTCATCGCCAAGACCTCACTGCGCTTGAAGAAGCAGCGGCCTACCAGCAACTCATCGAGGAGTTCGGGCTGACCCACGATCAGGTGGCGACGCGGGTCGGCAAAAGCCGTCCGGCTGTCACCAACACCCTTCGTCTGATGCAACTCCCGCTGACGATTCAGCACTACGTCGCCGACGGTCGGCTGAGCGCCGGGCACGCTCGGGCGCTGATCGGCACCACCGATCGTGCATACCAGGAACAGTTGGCTCGTCGTGCCTTCGCTGAGGGATGGTCGGTTCGGGCGATCGAGGACGCCGTCAAGGGCCGTACGAGCCCGGCGAGTGTCGAACTCGACGATGATGACAGCAACGCCGAGGCGGCTGAGTCTCGACGGAGGAGTGAGGTCGATCCGACGCCCAAGCTTCGTCCACCAGGTCTGTTGGAGCTGGAAGAGCTGCTTGCCGATCATCTCGACACCCGAGTTCAGGTGGCGTTGGCCGGCAAAAAGGGTCGGGTCACCATCGAGTTTGCCGACCTTGACGATCTCGAACGGATCTATCGGCGAATGACCGAGGCGTCCCAGCCCTTGTGAACCTGTGGGTGAGTGTGGGTCGAACGACCTAACGCTCTGCACAAGGTGTGGGGATTTTGTGGATAAACCCTACATCTAAGATTGAGTCTGGATCCAACCGCAGACCGAGTCGACCAGGGCCCCGGCCAATGAGGCCGCTTGCTCGCTGACCCATCGGGCGGGGCCGATCGTGCAGAGCACGGCGGGCATGCGGGTCTCGCGCAGCACGGGGAGTCGCCGCCCAACGAGCTCGACCTGGTCGGCGATACCCCGGGTTCGCAGCGAGACCGCGAGGCGCTCCGCCAGAGCCCGGCCGGAGACCGACTCGAACGATGGGACCGCATAGAAGTTGAGTTCGGCGCCTCCGTGCGGGCGAGCGTCGAGACCGAGGTAGACATCGGCCCGAAATCGATTGGCGGTCTGGGCGTGCGTCGACGGGTCGGGCTCATCGACGGGGACGACCATCGCCCCGGCAGACCGTAGTTGGCGAGACGCGAGGCGAGCGACGGCGCTGAGGCCCCCAAACTGGCCGATCACCACCCGACAATCCAAAAGCGTACGTTTGTTCGAGAGCATCGTCTCTTGCTCTCGCATCACGGCAACCCCAGGTCCCGAGCCCGACTGTTGCCCGAGCCGATCAAGCGTGCGGACTGTGTCGCGCCCGCAGACGCCATCCCCCGGCAACCCACAATCTCGCTGGAAGCGTCGCAGTGCTCGCTCGGTGTTCACCCCGAAGATCCCGTCGACCTTGCCG
Organism: uncultured Actinomycetes bacterium; assembly: GCA_963847945.1. Classification (GTDB taxonomy): domain Bacteria; phylum Actinomycetota; class Acidimicrobiia; order Acidimicrobiales; family Ilumatobacteraceae; genus JANMJD01. The sequence goes on along the minus strand of CAWKBX010000009.1, from coordinate 983,410 downwards.
GGATCGAAACCCAGGCGGGCCAGGGCGATCTGCAGGGCCCCTACGTCGTCACCCCGCAATGGGGGCGCGGCCAGCGTCAACAAGCGCTCCCCGAGCACCCAATTCGCCTCGACGAGGGCCGCCCAGGTCACCTCGTCGCAGCAGCCGTTGGGGATCAGACCACGCGACGTTTGAAAGGCGCGGACCGATGACTCCGTGGACGCGCAAAAGAGCCCGCCTCGGCACCGACCGGAGAGAATCCGGCAGTGCCGAGGCGGCGCTGGAGGTCTCGCACGGACTCACCGTGCGCACCCGGCTTCAGTGGGAGGCCGGTAGAAATTCCGAGAGCTCCTCGAGCAGGGCCGCCTTGCTCTTGGCCCCGACGAGACGCTTGCGCACCTCGCCGCCTTCGAAGATGAGCAACGTGGGAATGCTCATCACGTTGTATCGCATCGCCAGATCGGGGTTGTCGTCGACGTTGAGCTTCGCGACCGTCAGACTGCCAGCCTTCTCACCGGCAATTTCAGCCAGAATCGGGGCAATCGTCTTGCATGGGCCACACCACTCGGCCCAGAAGTCAACGATGATGGGCTTGGAAGATGCGCCCACCGTCTCGTCGAAGGTGGATGAAGAAAGCGTCACAATGCCGTCAGCCACGGTTTTTGATCCTTTCGATCAGGGAAATCAGCCTACCGACATCAACCCCACACACCCCGGACCCATTCCCTACTGAGTGGCATGCGACTGGCCTCCGTTCGCTGGCGCTCTCTTTGGCCGCTCGCTTGCGGCGAGCTACGCCTGGCGGCGTTGACGCTCGCGCGCGTGTCGGAGTCCGCTGAGTGCTGGTGGCATGCGACTGGCCTCACTGAGTGGCATGCGACTGGCCTGGGTTCGCTGGCGCTCGCGCGTGCTGAAATGTTTGCGTGCTAGGAGGGGTCAGTCGTGGGCTTCTAGCCAGCGTTCGCAGTCGATGGCGGCCATGCAGCCGGAGCCGGCGGCGGTGATGGCTTGGCGGTAGGTGTGGTCCTGGACATCGCCACAGGCGAAGACCCCGGCAATGTTGGTGTAGGTGGAGCCGGGCCGAGTGATCAGATAGCCGGTGTCCTCCATGTCCAAGATGCCCTTGAACAGGTCGGTGTTCGGGCGGTGTCCGATGGCGACGAACAGCCCGGTGACATTCAGCGTCGAATGCTCACCGGTCACCGTATTCTCGACCACGGCACCCTCGAGGGCCTGGTCACCGAGCAGATCGACCACGGTCGAGTTCCACATCATCTCGATCTTGGGGTTGTTGAAAGCCCGGTCCTGCATGATCTTGGACGCCCGCAAGCTGTCTCGCCGATGGATCAAGGTGACCTTCGAGGCGAACTTGGTCAGGAAGGTGGCCTCTTCGATGGCCGAGTCGCCGCCGCCGACCACGGCAATCTCGTGACCCCGGAAAAAGAACCCATCGCAGGTGGCACACGTCGACAAGCCGTGGCCCAGCAGACGGGTCTCGGCGTCGAGGCCGAGCATCAACGACTGCGCTCCGGTCGACACGATGATCGAGCGGGCGCTGAACTCCTTGTCGCGCACTGAGACTCGGTGAACCGGCCCGGAAAAGTCGACGGAGGTGACCTTCTCGGTCAGGAATTCGGCCCCGAACCGCTCGGCCTGCTCGCGGAACTTCATCATCAGATCGGGACCCATGATGCCCGCGGGGAAACCCGGGAAGTTCTCGACCTCGGTGGTCAACATCAGCTGCCCACCCGGCTGATCACTGGTGCTCGACGGCTCACCCTCGATGACCAGCGGATTCAGGTTGGCGCGGGCGGCGTAGATGGCGGCGGTGAGCCCGGCCGGGCCCGACCCGACGATGATGACATTGCGCGGTTCCATCACGGAAACCCCTTCATGAATGCGTCTGGGCGACGCGTGGAGACGGTGGAGAGAATCAGTCGGCGGACTTGGGGTGGCGCCGTGCCATCAACAACAACCCGAGAACCGTGGAGATTCCGCCGACGGTCATGTACGACAGCCAGACACTTGAATCGCTGTCGAACGGCCACGCCCACGCCATCTGCACGAGTCGAGTCGCCACCACGATCAACAGGATGACGGCCACGAGACCGGCGAAGGTGGCCAACAGGCCGAACACCACACCACGGGCCGCAGTGATCACGTGCTTGGTCGTATTGTCGCGAACCGTTCCGACCAGTCGCTCGATGGTGTCGGCAGCATCCTTGGCGAAGTTCGGATTACCGATCGGGTTCAAGGCCATGGGCAGCAACCTTACTGCGAGCGAGGTCGGCCGACTACGTACCGGCGACGATGTCGCCGCGACGGATCATCTGGGTGCTCCTATCGAGTAATCGCCACGCTGACGAGCACGCCGCACGTCGAGTCGATGATCTCGGCGACCGTCGGAGCCGATGCGTCGGGCGAGAGTACGAGCACCCCACTGACGCCCTGCCACGTCACGTTCTCGACTGCAACCCCATTGACCAGGCAACTTGTCAAATCCGCAGTCAGTTTCCGGTCGGCGGCCGCCCCGACCAACGAGGCGACGTATGCCTGAAGCTGCTCCTCGACCGCCAAGGAGACGACCGTCGTGTCGGCGAACTCGGCCGCCGGTTCGGGAGCGGCAGCCGCCTCGGTGGATTGAGGCTCACCGGCCGTCGCCCCGTCGTTGATCGAACCGATTGTCGCGACGCTCGCTGCTTGCGCGGCTGGAGCCTCGGTCATCGCCGGAGCAGCCGCTTCGGTTACTGTCGCTGCGGCCGTTGTCGCGGCGGCATCCGATATCCGCTCCTGACTGGCCGAGGCGAGGTCGGGGGCGGCGGCCGCAATCGTCGCGGCCGCCGGGTCGGCCCCTCCAGCGGACTCGGTTGCCGAGTCGCTTCCGGAGGTCGAGATCGCCCGACCGACGAACACGAGCCCCCCGAGGGCGGCGGCGGCCACCGCCATCGAGGTCCACGGGATTGTCCGTCGTCTCCGGGGAGTAGCCAACGGGACCACCGGAGCGAGCGGGGGATTCGCCGGCGGGTCGGCGCTGACCTCGGCATCGGCCCGGGTGTCGAACAGACCCAAGGCGCGGGCGATCATGTCGTCTTGGGTGGCGGCGACGGCGGGGAAATCAGCCGTCAGATCGGCGCCAAATTGGTCGTTGAGTGACCGGAACTCCGCAACCCGAGCCATCACCACTGGGTCGGATTCGGCCAGGGCGCGCTCGTCGGGCGTGACCTCGTCATCGAGGTACGCGCTCGCAAGTTCGTCAAGGGAGAAATCGTCCGCGTTCATGGTCATCGTTCCAGCTCGTCATTTCGACGTTCGCCAGGGTCATTCTGGTTCCCGAGACTTGTGGCGAGCAGCGCTCGGCCTCGGGCAATCCGCGATTTCACGGTACCGACGGGGACTCCGAGCACCTCGCCGATCTCGGTGTAGTCAAGGTCGGCGATCTCCCGCAACACGATCGCCGCCCGAAACTCGTCGGGGAGTGCCGCCAGCGCGGTCTGCACCGTCATCTGTGCATCGACCGTGCGATCAGACGGGCCACTCGCCGTTGGCTCCCACGAGGTCTCCGGCGCATCGAGGCTGGTCACAGGACGTCTCCGGCGTCGCCGGAGCTCATCGAGACTGGCGTTGGTGGCAATGCGATAGGCCCAGGTACCGAACGATGCACGTGAGTCGTAGCGGGGCAAGCCGCGCACGATGCTCATCAATGCTTCCTGGGCGGCGTCGTTGGCGTCGGCCTCGTTGCCGGTCATTCGACGACAGACGGCGACGATGCGCGGATGATGGCGCCGCAACAACTGATCGAGCGCCCCGCGATCGCCCGCTTGGGCCGCGGTGACCAGGTTGAGGTCGCTGCGCTCCATCAGCGCCATTCCATCACGGTGGGCCGCGTCACGTGGACCATCTCAGATTCCGGGGCCCGGGGTGAACGCGATCTCGGCGATCTCGCCTCGCCACGGATTGTCTTCACAGGGATTGTTCGTCTTGCTGAGTTCCCACAACCAAACGAGGATGTAGCTGCGGTTCTGTGGGCCCAACTGGAACGTACCGATGCTCTCGTTCTCGCTGTGGCTCTCGCTGACTGGACTGCCCCACCCGTCGAGTGTTGTCGGAATGGCGTCGGACGTGTAGATCTTGACGCTCCACGGTTTGGCCGCGAACGTGATGTCCAGCTTTCCTGTACCCGGTTCCGACAGTGGCAGCACCACGCCGACACCCTTGGTTGTACCGAGGTACTGATCGAGGTAGCACGAGGTGTTCCAGGTGCTTGCCTCGGATTGGTCGAAGAGTTGAGGCAACAGCTCGTCGAACTCGTCACCGCTTCCATTTGGATCGAACGATGCGACGTTCTGCGTCAGAATCGAAGCGAGAATGCCGTCGTCGGTGGTCGAGGGACTGGTGGGCGCGGTGGAGGCAACTGGCAGGGTTGCGGTTGGCTGGTTCGCGTTCGTCTTGTCGGTGCCGATGCTGTTGATCAGGATGACCCCGAGGACGAGGGCGACGATCAGCAGTCCACCGACGATGACCATCGAAGGGCCCCAGCGCTGTTGGAACTGGCGGGCAGGGCGTCCGTGCATAGCCCGCGACGGCGGGGTTGGGTCGCGGGGTCGCGAGGGCGCGGGAACCGCCGCTCGTCCGCCACCGCTGACCTGAGGTGTTCCGCGGGACGGGGTCGATGGGCGAACCTGGGGAACGTTGCCCGACAGCAGCGGGTCGCGCAACCCGGTGGCGGGAGTGATCGGCGATCGAGGCGCGGTGGGTCGTCCGGCCGGCGGGGTATCGGGTCGAGTTCGAGGCCCGCCGCGCCCGGGCGTCGCCGCTGGACCGGCCCCCGCGGCCGCCCCCGCGGGCGACACCGGGGCCGGGGCCGGGGTGATGTTCACGGGGCCGGACGACGGCGGCGGTGCCGGTGGGAGCGGTGGCGGGAAGGCGCCGGTCTCGTCGTGGGAGTTGGCGTGGGTGAGGATCCGTTCCAACGTGGCCTGCACCGCGGGTGACGACGCCGGGCGATCGTCGGGGTTGCGCGCCAACAAGCGGTGGATCAACTCCACCAATCCGGCGGGCAATGTCGGGCGCAGCCGCAACAACGGCGTCGGGTCACGCTGCAACCGGGCAAGGGCGGTCGCCGCGTCGGTATCGGCCTGAAACGGGACGCGCCCAGCCAGGCACTCGTAGAGCACTAGACCCAGCGAGTACAGGTCGGCCCGACCGTCGAGACGTCGCCCGCGCACCTGCTCGGGCGAGAGGTACTTGGCCGTGCCCATCATCACGTTCTCGCTGGTCAGGTCTTCTTCGCCGCTGACCGCCTTGGCGATCCCGAAGTCGGCGAGCAGCACTCGCCCCTCGGGGGTGATCAGAATGTTGCCGGGCTTGACGTCGCGATGCACCATGCCGGCGTCGTGGGCGGCCCCGAGGGCGGCGGCGACGGCGGCCCCGATCTGAATGGTTCGCTCGGGGCTGAGCTTGCGTTCGTCGTCGAGTACTTGACGCAGGCTGCGCCCCGGGACGTACTGCATGACCACCGCTTGGCGGCCGCCCTCGTCGACGGTGTCGTAGACGGCCACGACATTCGGGTGGGTCAACTGGGCGACAGCGATGGCTTCACGACGGAAACGTTCCGCAATCACCGGGTCGGCGGCCAACGTGGGTTTGAGTAGTTTTACGGCCACCTGGCGTGCCAGAAGCTCGTCGGTGGCGAGCCATACCTCGGCCATGCCCCCTGTTGCCACGCGCCGGTCCAGCCGGTAACGCTGCGCCAGGATCGGCGGCGGGGGAGGATTGACTGTGGCCACCAATACCCGACGCTAGCGCCCACAGGCCGCGGCCCCTTGACACTCTCAATCTCAGGTTGAGACGCGACGTTGTGATTTGCAAAGAAAGCGGTGTTTACCTGGTGGTAAAGGCGACACCGATCGTTCCGACCCCGGCATGGCTACCGACGACCGGGCCGATCTGTCCGACGAGCACCGAGTCGGGTTTGCCGCCGGAAAGCTGGTCGACGAAAGCGTCGACATCGGCGCAATCGGCATGCAAGACCGCCAGGTTGTCGATATCACCGTAGGAACGAACCTTGTCGATGAGGAATGCGAGAGCCTTGGAGCGCGTGCGTTGCTTGCCACCCTCTTCGACCTTTCCGTCGCGCACCTCGATGATCGGCTTGATCGACAGCACCGAGGCGAGCATCGCCCGGGCATTGCCGATGCGGCCACCCTTCTTGAGATTGTCGAGCGTGTCGAGTGCCCCCCACACCTTGCTGCGTCCGGCCAGGTCGGTGGCCAGACCGGCGACCGCGTCGAGATCGGCACCGTCGGCCGCCAGTCGAGCCGCGGCGCGCACGATCGTGCCCAGGCCGAGGGTGACCGTGCGCGAATCGACGACCGTGACCGGTACCCCGGTGAACGACCGAGCCGCCAGCTCCGCGCTCTGGATGGTCGCCGACAGGTCGCGAGACATGTTGACGACGACGATGCCGGTCGCCCCGTCGTTGGCAAGTGCCGTATAGGTCGCTTCGAACTGACCAGGAGACGGTGCCGCGGTGGACGGCAGGGTGCTCGACGCCGCGCAACGCGCCCAGAACTGGCTAGGGGTGAGGTCGCGACGATCGACGAACTCCTCGTCGCCGAATCGAATCGTCAGCGGCACGATCTCGATGCCGAACTCCCGAGCGACCTCATCAGGCAGGTCACAGGCACTATCGGTCACAAGGCGAATCGTCATCGGTGGAACCCCCGGCAGTTGCGGAACACGAGTTGACGAGGTTACTGCACGGTAGCGGGCAGATCTTGGCCCACCGTCCGACCCTGCTGAAGGCGTCGGCTACGTCGCCGACGTGCTGCTGGGGTGGTGGCCGACCGACTCGGCGGTCGCCGCGGCGCGCCGTCGTCGAGACGACCGCACGTGCTGGAACCACCAGGTGGCCAAGATCAGGACGAAGCCGGCCGTCACCACTTGCGCCAGTCCGGTGAGCACCGTTGCCTGAGCCGTGATCGCCGTTCGTCCGACCAACTCCTGGGCACCGTCGGCGGTGAAGACCTGCACGGTGACCTGGAATCGGCCCGACGCCTTGACGATCACCGGGATCTCGAGCAGTTCCTCTGCGGTGTCGATCACCACGATTTTGTCGTTCTCTGGGAAGTCGAGCTTGGGACTCGAGAACCGCACCAGCACCGTGAGCGGAGTAGTCGAAGAATTCGTGATGACCAGCGGAATCTTGCTTCGCTTACCCCCCAGGTTGATCGTGCTCGAATCGTCGCGAATGTCGACGCTGGAGCGAATGTCACCCATCTCTCCGTCGAGTTGGGTGATGTACCCGTCGCGTTGGCTGACGCTCAGGTCTTGATCGGCGAGAAGTTCGAGCAGACGACTCCACCGCGCCGGGCGGGCATCGCCGATTGGCAGGATCGATGTGGTGCTGGTCAAGCCGGCGCTGACCCGGCCGATCGCGAACGACAAGTCGGTCGCCGTGCTCGTGTCGGGTGCGGGGAGTTCGATCGACCTGGTCGCTTCGTCTCGGGTGGCACGGTCGAGTCGGCTGACGAGATCGAGTCCACCGGTCGGGCGGAGCCGAGGGTGGCTGGCCAGCGAGTTCATCACCACGCCGAGCAACTCGAGATTGACGGTCGATGGGTCGCTGATCGTGAGCATCACCGCGCGAGAGGAGGGTCCGGAGATGGGAACCCCTTCGGCTTCGATCTGCAACGCGCTGATGTCGCTGAGCAGTTGGTGGGCCAGCAAGTTCGGGTTGTCGGTGGGTGACTCGAGAATCTGCTGAATGAACGGGTCGCTGATGACCACTGGCATCCGTTCGTCGATGGGGACGTCGACGGCCCGAAGTCGTCCGTCGATTCCCAGTGCGGCGACGGTGGGATCGCTGGGGAGCACGCCGGAGTCGACGATCAGCCGAAAGACTCCGAGCTCGCGCAGCAGACTGAGTCCCGCCGCGTCGATCGGGTCGGTGACGAACCAGGTCGAGCGCTCGGTGTCGATGCCTCCGAGTCGTGCGCTGAGCACGTCCTCGCCGCGGCGCAGTTGGTCGGCGAAGAGTTTGGTTTGGCTCCCGGCGACGGCGAAGCTCGGCGACATACCCACGTATGGCGCCGACAGCAGTTGGTGGCGCGTGGCGATGGCGGCCACCAAGCGCGTCAACAGCGCCCCGTCGGTTGGGTCGGTGGACAGGGCGAGTCCATCGATCAGCTCCGGCCGAAGCGACACGGCGACATCAATCGGTGTCGTTTCGAGGATGGTGATCAACGCCGCCAGCCTTGTGCGGGTGATGGTCGTGATCAGCGTCGAGTCGTCGGTCTGCAGGGTCGGCGGGGCATCGACCCCCACCACGAGACCGACACCCACCGGAATGGTCGGCGAACTCCCGTCGCCCTCGGTGGCGATCCGTTCGACGAAGGTTGTCAGCGGCGGGGAGACCTCGCCGCCAGTGGTGACTTCAAAGGTCAGGGGGTACAGACCGATGCCGCGGATCTGCAGCCGACTGGAGTCGATGTCGAGGCTCTCGGTGTTGATCGTGACCGACAATGCACCCAGCGGCGTGCGGGGAATGTCGGCGATGAGCACCTGCATCTGGTCGAGCAGCACCGGAGGGGCGCCGCCGATCGCGGCGCGTACCTGTTGACGGTTCGTGGCCGGCTCGTGCGAGGTGATCCGCAGGATCGCGTCGATCGGCAGGTCGGCGGGCGTTTGGAGTTCAACGGTGAAACTGCCATCGGCGGTCACGGTGGTGCCCTGTCCGATGAAGACAGGCGCACCAGGCGCGGCGTGCGCCGCGCCTGGTGCCGCCAAGGTCCCGATCGCAACGATCCCGGTCACCAGCATCGGCCGACCGATCGCTGGTCGGCGGCTCACGGGATGTTGTCCAGCGGGCGCTCCAGAACGACCAACCGCGCTGGTTGCAGGACATATCCGCAGGCCTGGTACAGGTTCAATGCGGTGGTGTTGTCGCTCTGCGTATTGACCGTGACGGTATGGGTGCGCCAACGGCGGGCCCATCGCAGCCCGTCGGCGACGAGCATCGCTCCGATGCCGATCAGGCGCGCCTCGGGGGTGACAGCCAGTCGTTGCAGGTACGCGGCGCGTCCCCGCGTCCGCTGATCGCATAGCCGAGCGGCATTCGATCGGAGATCGACTCGCCCCAGCGTACGGCCACCGCGATGCGCGAGCTCGGAGTGGCGCGGATGGCGTCGAGGACCCCTTCAGTGTCGAGGCCCCACCCCGCAGGAAAAGCGTGACGGTCGAGTTCGGCGAGCAATCCGGCGTCGGCGGGTCGGCCGCGCCGAATGCGCACCCCGGTGGGGGGCAGGTGGAGGGGTACCCGGGGCGTGCCGGAGAGTCGAGCGTCGTACTGCAACAGGGCGAGTTCTTGAGCCGGGATGAACCCCAAGGCGTCGTACGGTCCCCGCTGGGCCGGGCGAATCGCTCCGGTCCGGATGTGGGTGTAGCCCAACTCGCTGAGTTGGTGGAGCCATGATCGCAGCACCGCGGGGTGCAGCCCGCTGCGCAGGTCGAGGGTGACCAGGTGGGCGACGTCATTGGCCCCGGGCCACGGGCGAACCCGCGCCGAGGCCCCACCACCGCGCAGGACATGCCCGGTGGTGCACTGACCGGCGGAGGATTCGTCGACGCTTTTGACCACTGACCACGACGGTAGCGTTCGCGACGTGCCACTCCTGTTCATCACCCATGAGGCCTATCTCGATCACATCGCCGGAGCGCATCACCCCGAACGCCCGGAGCGACTGGAGGCCGTGCTGGCCGGAGCGCGCGAGGCGGAGGTGATCGACGGATTGATCCCTGTGAGCCCTCGCCCGGCAACGCGACTCGAACTTGAACGCATTCACGATCCGGCGTATCTCGACCGTATCGAGGCCACCGTGGCGGCGGGCGGGGGCTACCTCGATCCTGACACCGCCGCATCGCCGGGTTCCTGGGCTGCCGTGACCTTGGGGGCCGGCGCGGGGTTGACCGCTATCGAGGCGCTCGACCGCGGCGATGGCGGGGCGAGCGCGGCGTTCTGTGCGGTTCGTCCTCCGGGGCACCACGCCACCCCCGCCCAGGCGATGGGTTTCTGCCTGATCTCGAATGTCGCCGTTGCTGCCGCTCACCTGGCCGAACGAGGTGAGCGTGTGGCAATCGTCGACTACGACGCCCACCACGGCAACGGTACGCAAGAGGCGTTTTATTCCGATCCGAGGGTGTTGTACATCTCACTACACCAGTGGCCGCTCTACCCCGGAACCGGCTGGTATGGCGAGACCGGAGAGGGGGCGGGTCGGGGGACGACGTTGAACGTGCCGCTGCCTCCGGGAGCCACCGGCGATGTCTATCTGCGGGCATTCGACGAGTTGATCGGTCCGGCGATCACTCAATTCGGTGCCACCTGGCTGATCGTCTCGGCCGGATTCGACGCCCACCGCTTCGACCCGATCACCGACCTCGGGTTGTCATCACACGACTATGCCCTGCTCACCACTCGTTTGACCGCGCTGGTGCCGGCCGGGCGACGATTGGTCATGTTGGAAGGCGGCTACGACCTCGACGCGTTGACGATGAGCACGGCCGCGGTGCTTGGCTCGTTGCTCGACCAGCCGTATCAGGCCGAGGCATCGACGAGCGGAGGCGCGGGGCATCGGCGGCTCGACGAGGTCATTGCCGCCTGGTCCGACACCTGACCGTCCGACACCTGACCGTCCGACGCGCCGGCGTCGGTCACGCAGATCGTGCGCCGTGCCGGTTTAGTCGACGGGCGTGAAGTCGGGGGACTCGGTGCGGGTGCGTTTGAGTTCCCAGAAGCAGTCGATCCCGGCGGTCAGCATCAGGCCATCCCACAACCGCAGGCCGTCGGCCAACGGAAGTCGGCCGCTGATCACCGGCCCGAAGAAACCAACCTTTTTGCCAGGCTCGGTTTCGAATCCGAGGAGCGGTGTGCCGACGTCGGGGCCGGTGAGGCCCAGGCCCTCGTCCATGCTGGCGCGGATGACGTCATCCCAACGCTCGTCGGTGGCAGCCTCGGCATGGTGCGTTGACAGGCCGGCTTCGGCCAAGACCGCGGCGGCGGCGACCGTCGAATCCTGCTGATGATGGATGTGTTTGCCGTAGGCGGTGTACAACCGACCGATGGGTGTATCGCCCTCGGCGGCGCGAACCGACTCCATCACCCGCAGCAAGCCGTGGGTATGGCTGGCGCGACCAAAGAACGGTGACTCGTCGGTGAGTTGGTTCTTGATCAGCAGGCTGATCGGTCGCCACGTGACATCGAGGTCACGGTGAGGTGCAACATCGACGACCCAACGGGACGTCAGCCAGCACCATGGTCAAACAGGGTCGATCCAAAAGTCGAGTTTCACACCCCTCTGCCTATCACTGGCCGCCTATCACTCGTGGTGCGCGCGGGCGTCAACCGCCGCGCCGGCTTGCCGGTGGGACTCAGTCCTTGGTGGCGACGGCGTTGGGGGTGACATTCATCTTCGGCACGTACTCGGCGACCTCGACGTCACGAGCTTCACCGGCGTAGGTGAAGCGCAGCTCGGTCCGGCAGGTCTCGCAGGGACCGTAAAACCGGGCCGTGGCGTCGGCGGCGCAGCGCGGACACGTGAATGACAACAGCTCGGCGTCGCTCATGATCAGCCTCGGCGGGCGCGTTCGGCCTGCTCGCGACGGGCGCGAGCCTCGGCCTGCTTGCGAGCCTTGTCATCCTTGCGCTTCTGCTTGACGGCTTCATCGGCCGTCGAGGTGGGTCGCACGATGGTTGGTGCGGCAGCGACAGCGGGAAGACCGACGACCTCGTCGTGCTTGAGCAGCTTGGTGCACGTCGCCGCGGCCGCGGCCTCACCCGCGACGGTTGAGGCGAGCATCATGCGCACAGTTCCCAAACCATGGCGTTCGATCAGACCGGGGATCACGGCCTGCAACTGCTCTTCGGTCGGGTTGTCGGAGTTCTCGCCCAACTCGGTGATGCAGTCGTCGAGGCACGGATCGACGAGGACCAATGAGATGCGCTCGAGCGTGCCGTTCATCCGGCCGCGCTGGGCGGCGGAGCGAACCATCGCCACCGGCTCGGCGGTTTCGACGGCGGCCATGGCGATCATCTGGTCGAAGGGGCTGCGGAGTTCGTCGGTGACCTTGTCGAGCAGGCCCTGCAACTCGGTGTCGTCGATGGCGTTGATCGCCCGATCGAGGAGAGAGAGGGCGGCGAGGCGGGTCTTGACCTGGTTCATGCGGCCTTCACGGTAGCTGGGAACCAACCCTGAGCGGCAGCGACGCCGGTGGGGCGCCCGGTTCAACGTCCGTCGCAGCCGGGCGACGCGCTACGATTGGTGTCGTGCCTGGCGCTGTCATCATGGTCATTGTCCTGCTGGTTCTCCCGATCCTCGTGTGCATGTCGGGTGCCATTGCCGCGGCGATCATCGGCCATTTCCTTACCGTCGACGGTGAAGTACGCAACGAGGGAAGCGAACTCCTCGACTTGAACGTCTGAGTGACCGGCTGACCCGGCGCGATGGTGCGTCGAGTCTGACATCCTGGCGGGATGCATCATCACGACACGTCGACTGAGGTGTTGACTCAGGCCGTCCTTCGATACGCCATTGATCGGACGCGACTCGACCCACCTCCGCTTGACGGGCCGCGAACCGCAGCCGAGTTGCAGGCGATGGTCGGCGAGACGATCTCGGCGCAGCGGCATGGGTGGTCTGGAGGCGCTTCGCCTGTTCTCCGACGTACTCGCCCCGGCCTGCATCTCGGTCGACCATCCCCGGTTCTGGTCGTTCGTACCGACCGCGCCCACCGAGGCGGCGATTCTGTTCGACCTGGTCGTCGGGGCGTCGGCGATCTACGGCGGTTCGTGGATGGAAGGGGCCGGCGCAGTGTTCGCCGAGAACCAGGCATTGCGGTGGATTGCCGACCTGGCCGGATTTCCCGCCGGGGCCGGTGGTGTGTTCGCCCCGGGTGGCACCTACGGCAACCTCGAGCGCGCTGACCGCGGCGCGCGCGAACGGTGGCGGTCGCGGGGCGGCGAGGGTCGGGCAGTCGTTGTCTGTTCGAGTGGGGCCCACTCGTCGATCAAGGCGGCGGCCAAGGTGATGGACGCCGAGGTGATCATGGTCGCCGCCGACTGGGCCGGTCGGATGACCCGCTCCGCTCTGAGCGACACGATCGCGACCGCGCCACCCACGGTGTCGGCACGGATCTGCGCGATCGTGGCCACTTCGGGCACCACCAACGCCGGAGTGATCGACGACCTCACCGCCGCGGCTGATGCCGCCGCAGACTTGGGCGCGTGGTTTCACGTCGATGGTGCCTATGGCGCGGCCGCGCTGGCTGCGCCGTCGGTGCGGGCGAGGTTCAACGGCGTGGAGCGCGCCGACAGCCTGATCGTCGACCCGCACAAATGGCTGTTCGCGCCCTACGACTGCTGCGCGCTGATCTACCGCGACCCGCTGCAGGCCCGTGCCGCGCTGAGCCAACATGCCGAGTATCTCGACGTACTGCAAGCCGACGAGAACGAGTGGAATCCGATCGGACTTCGCCTTCGGTCTCACCCGGCGAGTCCGCGGCCTACCGTTGTGGTTCTCGCTGGCGACCTATGGCACCGACGCCTACACCGAGGCGATCGAGGCGTCATTGACGTTGACCCGCGAGGCCGTCGCGTTGATCGAAACCATGCCTGAGCTGGAAATCGTCGGCGAACCCGAGTTGTCGGTGGTCATGTTCCGTCGCCTCGGCTGGGAACCCGCCGACTACTACGCCTGGAGCGCCCGTCTGCTGGCCGAAGGCATCGCCTTCGTCACTCCCACATCGTGGAATGCCGAGACCATCCTGCGGCTGTGCTTCGTCAATCCCCGCTCCAGCCTGAGTGACGTACGCGAGGTCTTGGCAACGCTGAGCTGAGAGATCGTCGAGCGTGAGCCCGATGACCCGTCGGTGAGGCTTGACGGCTCCATCCCGACCGCTGAGCTCGCCCCAGCGGCGCCGCCCGCTCAGCCCCAGCGGGGTGATTGGCCGAAGCGGTAGCCGACGGAGCGCACGGTTTGGATCAGGTTGGCGTGTTCCTCGCCGAGCTTGGCGCGTAGGCGGCGGATGTGGACGTCGACGGTGCGGGCTCCGCCGTAGTACTCGTAGCCCCACACCCGCTCAGCAGGGTCTCGCGGGTGAACACCTTGCCCGGGTTCTGTGACAGGAACTTGAGCAGTTCGTACTCCATGTAGGTCAGGTCGAGCGGCGCCCCGTCGATCGTTGCCTGGTAGGTCTCGAGGTTGAGGACCAACTCGCCGTAGCTGACCAGCTCGGGTGCGGGGCCGCCGCCCTGGTGCCAGAAAGGTGCTTCAGGCGGGCCTCCAACTCCGACGGGTGGAACGGCGTCAGGCAGAAGTCGTCGAACAGGTCGTTGCGCAACTCGAGGTCGCCGAGGATCGGCGCCCGACACCAGCACCAACACCTGCGTGGGGGTGCGGTCGCCCTTGCGGAGGGCCCGGGCCAACGCCCATGCCGCCTTCGGGGTCGGGGCCGACGGCGATGACCGCGCCAACCCAGCCACCCGACGGCTCGACGCGCGGTCGCGTCGTCGGCCGAGGCGAGGGCCTTCCAGCGATACCCGGCAAGGTCGAGGGTGCGCGCCAGCTCCGGGGCGGGGGGTCGGGGAAGACAGCGACGAGATCCATTTGAGGGCTACAGCGAGCGCAGGTAGCGGTCGAGTTCGAACCCGGCTGATGTGGGTCTTGTACGCCTGCCACTCGCGACCGCTTGTTGCGCAGGAACCACTCGAAGATGTGCTCGCCGAGCGCGTCGCGCACCAAGTCCGACGTCTCCATCGCCCGCACGCACTGTCGAGCGATTGGGGCAGCGTGGCGATGCCCGAGCTTGGCCGACGCTGCGTCGCCCATCTCGAACATGTTGGCGTCGGCCTCGGCGGGCAGTTCGTAGCCCTCCTCGACCCCCTTCATGCCCGCGGCGAGAATCACCGAGAAGGCGAGGTACGGATTGCATGCCGGGTCGGGGGAGCGGTACTCGATGCGGGTCGCCGCGGGCTGCGCCGCTCGGCGTGATCGGCACCCGCACCAGACCGCTGCGGTTGTTGCGCGCCCACGACACGTGGATCGGGGCCTCGTAGCCGGGAACCAGTCGCTTGTAGCTGTTCACCGTCTGATTGGTGATCGCCGTGATCTCAGCGGCGTGGCGCAGCAGCCCAGCCATGAACTGCTTGGCGACAAGCGACAGGCTGTAGGGGTCGCTCTCGTCGTAGAACGCGTTGTCCTCGCCGTCGTACAGCGACAGGTGGAGGTGCATCCCCGAGCCCTGCACGCCTTCGATCGGCTTGGGCATGAATGTCGCATGCACGCCCTGGGTGGCGGCAACCTCTTTGACCACGAGGCGGAACGTCATGATCGCTGTCGGCCATGTGTCAACGCATCGGTGTGGCGCAGATCGATCTCGTGTTGGCGCGGCGCAGTCCTCGTGGAACGAGTACTCGCACCGGGATCGCCATCGTCTCGAACGTGCGGATCGTCTGCTTGCGCAGCGTTCCTGCGACGTCGGTGGTGGTCAGATCGAAGAACGACGCCTCGTCGAGTGGCACCGGCGGCTGGCCCTTCTCCGGCGTGGCGAAGTAGAAGAACTCGACGTCGGGGGCGACGAAGAACGTGTACCCCTTGGCATGGGCGCGGTCGAGATTTCGGCGCAGCACCTGGCGCGGATCACCGTCGAACGGGGTGCCGTCGTGATGGTGGACGTCGCAGAACACCCGGGCCTCGGCGGCCTTTGGGTCACCCCACGGCAACACTTCGAACGTGTTCGGATCGGGGATGGCGAGCACGTCGCTCTCCTGAATGCGAGAGAACCCATCGATCGATGAACCGTCGAACGTCATCCCGTCGTCGAGCGCGTTCTCGACCTCGGCCGGGCTGATCGCGAAGCTTTTCAAATTGCCCAACACGTCGGTGAACCACAGGCGCACGAGACGGATGCCGCGCTCCTCGACGGTGCGCAAAACGTATGCCTTCTGCTGATCCAACATGCTCACTCCATCATTCTTCTCGAAAATGACTGTGGGGGGCCAGAGCGGCCCCCCACATGTCACGGCGTGGTGTCGACTACGCCGCTGAACAGACCGTGTCGGTGATCAGGCGGGTGACGGTGTACGGGTCGCAGTTGGCGTTCGGACGACGATCTTCGGCGTAGCCCTTGCCGTCCTTCTCGACCTGCCACGGGATACGGATCGACGCGCCGCGGTCGGACACGCCGTAGGAGAATTTGTTCCACGGGGCGGTCTCGTGCTTGCCGGTGAGACGGCTCTGGATGTCGTGGCCGTAGTTCTCGACGTGGGGAAGGATCTTCTTGCCGATCGCCTCGCATGCCGCGATGACGGCTTTGTAGTCCTCGCGGATCGCCTGGGTCGAGAAGTTGGTGTGCGCACCGGCGCCGTTCCAGTCGCCCTTCTCGGGCTTGGCGGCGAACGAGATGACCACCTCGTAGTCCTCGGCGATGCGGTGGAGCAACCAGCGGGCGACGGTCAGATGGTCCGACACGGTGATCGCGTCGGCGGCCCCGATCTGGAATTCCCACTGACCGGGCATGACCTCGGCATTGGTGCCTTCGATCATCAGACCGGCATCGAGGCACGCCTGAGTGTGCTCCTCGATGATCTCGCGGCCGATGACGCGGCCGGTGCCGACGCCGCAGTAGTACGGGCCCTGCGGGCCGGGGTAGCCGCCACCGGCGGGGAAGCCGAGCGGCGTGCCATCCATGCGCAGCATGGTGTACTCCTGCTCGATGCCGAAGATCATGCCGTGCTTGGCGTACTTCTTGGCCGTCTTGGCGCAGGCGGCGCGGGTGTTCGTGGCGTGCGGCTTGAGATCCTTGGCGGTGAGAACGTCACAGAGCACGAGGATGTTGTCGCCACCCCGGATCGGGTCGGGGCACGAGAAGACCGGCTGCAACGCGCAGTCGGAATGATCGCCCGTCGCCTGGTTGGTCGACGAACCGTCGAAGCCCCACATCGGCGGCTCTTTGCCGTCGGCGATGATCTTGGTCTTGTTACGCAGCAAGGGCGTCGGCTCGGTGCCGTCGAGCCAGATGTACTCAGCCTGGTAGGCCACTAGGGGTCCTCTCGGTGGAAATGTTCAGATCGGGGTATTGATGAACGTGCGACGATAGATCGTGGCGCGACGCCGTTTCATGTCCGTTGCCCAATTGTGAACGCTGTGTGAACTGGCCCGGTGACGGAATCAGTGAATCTCAGGCCTAACGCCGGGAACTTCCGCCAACGCCGTCGTCGTCCAATGACCATGAAGAACCTGACTCGCCGCCATTTCCTGACCGGTCTCGTCGCGGTGCCCGGCGTAGCAGCAGTGCTCGCTGCCTGCGGATCGGACGCACCGGCCTCCGGAGAATCCCAAGCGACACCCGCGACCGACCCGACCGCGCCGACCGATCTCACCGACCGGGGGACCGTGACGGGTTCGGCGCCACCAGGCAACCTTGCACCGTTGGCCCCGACCGAGGTGCGCCTGCGGATCGACACCGGGGTAGGCGCCTTCACGACTGCCGAGATGGCCTTCGCCCGCATGCCGACATTGCTGGTGATGGGTGATGGCACGGCCTTCCGTCCGGGCGCGCAGCTCGCGATCTACCCCGGGCCGTTGCTGCCGGCCATCGAACGCGGGCGAATAGCGGATGACGTGATGGCGACGTTGATGCAGTCGGCCGCCGATCGCGGACTGCTCACAACCCCGGCCCCTGACTACCTGGCCGGCCAACCGCCGGTCGCCGACGTCGGCTCGACCGTCGTCCGGTTGGCGGCGGGGCCGGGTGAATCGGTGGTTCACGACGCGTACGCGCTCGGCTTTGACGACGAGACCGCGGCGGCCCGTCAGAACCTGGCCGACTTCGTGACCGAAGCGCTGAGCGCGACGTTCGATGAGGCAACGTTGTACCAACCGGCGCGGTACGGCATCTGGGCGCAATCCGTGAACCCCGCCGAGTTCGGTACCGATCCGGCTCCTACCGTGGTGCCATGGCCCGTCGCGACGGTCGCTCTGGCGGCGGCCACGTCGTGCACGATCGTCGAGGCGTCGGCGGTGGCCGGGGTGTTCGATGAGGCGACCCAACTGACCTTCTTCGAACAGAACGGTGCGACGTATGCGGTTGCGGTGCGGGCGATCCTGCCCGACACCGACGTCTGCCCATGACGTCTGCCGCTAACAGGTAGCGTTGGCCTCGCGGGCCCGAGGCGGTGACAAAGGAGTTGTTCCATGCGTCGAAGCGTTGGTTCAGTCGTGGTCAGTGGGTTGATCGGGGCTGTTGCCCTGGTGACCGGGGGCGTGGTGAGTGCGCCGGTGGCGGGAGCCGCCACGGTGCCCAGCGGATTCACCGATGTCGAAGTGGCGTCGGTCCCCAACCCCACGGCCATCGAGACCCTGCCTGATGGTCGCCTCATCGTGCTCGATCAGGGCGGCAAGGTGCGGGTGATCCAGGGCGGAACGTTGCTGGCGACGCCGGCGCTCAGCCTGAGTGTGTGCGGGGGCGGTGGCTCCGAGATGGGCCTCCTCGGCTTCACCGCGGGGAACGACTTCGCCGTGTCGGGCGCGGTGTTCATGTACTACACCGCCCCGGTGACCGGCGGTTGTGTGAACCGGGTGTCGCGCTTCACGATGGGCGGCAATCTGATCGACCCGAACTCCGAAGTCGTGCTGCTCGACAACATCCCGGGCACGGTCACCGAGTCGGCCGGCAACCACAACGGCGGCGATGTCGAGATCGGCCAGGACGGCTATCTCTACGTGGCCATCGGTGATTCTGGGCGCGACCCGCGCGGCAACTCCGGCGGGGCGGGCGACAACGATGCCGCCCAAGATCTGAGCATCCTGTCGGGCAAGATTGTGCGGATTGCCGTCGACGGCAGCGTCCCGACCGACAACCCGTTCACCGGTGCGGGCACGGTGCGCTGCGCGACGGCGGGCGTGTCGGCGTCGATCGACCAGAAGTGCCAGGAGATTTTCGCCTACGGCCTACGCAACCCGTACCGCTTCGCGTTCGACCCCAACGAGGGTGCAACGAGATTCTTCATCAACGACGTCGGCCAAGGCACCCGCGAGGAGGTCGACGAGGGCATCAAGGGGGCCAACTACGGCTGGAACGTTCGTGAGGGTCAGTGTCCGCGCGGCGCGACTCCGCCGTGCGTCGGGCCGGCCCTTGGATTGGCCGACCCGTTGACCGACTACGGCCGCAGCAGCGGATGCACGTACATCACCGGCGGCGCGTTCGTTCCCAACGGCGTCTGGCCCGCGGCGTACGACGGGGCGTACCTGTTCGCCGACGCCGGTTGTGGCAAGGTGTTCACCCGCACCAAGGCCGGGGCCGTCGACTATGCCGCGCCATTCGCCGAAGAAGTTGGCGTGCTCGCCGACATGGTGTTCGTCCCTGAAGGCTCCGGTTATGCGCTGTATTACACGCAGAACGACCGCGACAAGGTCCGCAAGATCACCTACACCGGGCTGCCGGCTGCCGGTTCGGTGGCCGGGCTGAAACTCAACTCGGTTGCCCCGAAGCGGGTGTACGACACCCGCAACGGCATCGGGACCAGCCCCGGGGCGATGCGCGGCGCAACGTCGCGGATGGTCAACGTGCAGCCTCCATCAACCGCGGTCAAGGCCGTCTTGGTCAATGTCACCTACGCCGGAACCCGGGGTGGCGGATTCGCCCAGGCGTGGCCGAGCCGGACTGCCCGCCCGGGAACGTCGATCCTCAACGCCTCGACCAACGGCGAGGTGGTCGCCAACTCGGCGGTCTTGCCGGTGGCCGCGGACGGCACGATCATCATCTCGACCTCGGTCACTACCGACTTGGTCGTCGACGTACTCGGCTACTTCGTGACCCCGACCGGCGCGGGTGGTGGCGAGTACCGGGCGCTGTCACCCGCTCGTCTGATCGATCAACGCAGTCCCGCCGGGGCGACGCTGGCGTCGGGGGCGAAGAACCCCTACGCGCAGGTCGGCGATCACATCGACGTACAGATCACCGGGCAGCTGGGAGTCCCGAACGACGGTACTGCCGGGGCAGTGGCGATCATCCTGACCGCACTCGGATCGAATCAGCCTGTGTCGGGATATGCCACCGCCTACCCGTCGGGCGTGGCCCGACCGAACGCCTCGAACGTCAACACGTCGGGGGTATCCGACATCAGGGCGAACCTGGTGATCGCCCCGATCGGAACGAACGGCAAGATCTCGCTGTTCGGGTTCAACACCGCGGCGTTGCTCGTCGACGTTGCCGGATGGTTCACCGCCGAGTCGGTCACCGCGTCGGGCGACGGCCTGTTCACCGTGACGCCCTCGCAACGGATGATCGACACCCGCTCGTCGGTGCCCGCGGGATTCGGCGGTGCATTCACCGTGGGCGAAACCCGCGCGCTCAACCTCGCCCCGCCCGTCCCGGCCAACGCGACGGCGGTGGTGCAGAACCTGACGGTTGCGGCCACCGGCGGTTGGGGTTTCGTCTCGTCGTTCCCCGAAGGCTCCGGTAGCCCGGCCACCAGTAACCTCAACTACACCGGCGCCGACCAGACCCGCGCCGCGCTGGCGATCACCACCCGTACTCCCGGCGGTCCGCTCGCCCTGCCCGTGTCGGTGAAGACCAGCTACTACTCCTTGGCCTCCACCCACCTGATCGTCGACACCTACGGCTACTTCGTGTAGTCGCTGGTGTGGTTGTAGCGATCACCTTTCTGCACAACCCGCCCCAGAACCCGCAGCGGCCGCGATTCGCAGACCTCTGTGAGTGGATCGTCCAGATCTGGGGAGATATGTGAGGAAAGTCGATCCGGTGCAACCTGCAACCGAATCGCTTGCCGGTGGTCAATACGGCGAGGGGCGATGACGGCAGCCGGGCCTCGGGGCGCACCGACCGAGATCGAGGCGGTCCAGATCCTCGACGCGTCGGCGTGCAGATCCCGGACCGCTTTCTGCACAACCCGCCCCAGAAGCCGCAGTTGGGTGGGTTTCGCTGCCGTCACCGGTTGATCGTCCCAATCTGGGGAGGTTTGTGCTGTCGTGTCACCCGGGGAGCGGAGGCATGGGAATGTACGGGGTGTGGATGTCGGGCAAATGGAGGGGGCGGCTTCGCGCCGCGCTCGGCACACTCGGCGACGCCGCGGACCGACCGCGACCGTTCGTTGAGATCGAGCCCCGAGGTGACCGGACGCCAACTTCTCGTCGGCGTCCGGCGTTGATCGCCGCAGCCTCGTTGGTGGCGATCTCGTTGGTCGCGTGGGGGGTCAGCGCGATCCGCGACGATGACCGCCAGCTGATCGTGACCTCCCCCGAGCCGTCGGCCGAGACCACATCGCAGGTCATCCCACCAACCGACCCGGAGCCGACGAGTCCGCCACCGATCCTGGTTCCAGACACCTCCCTGGCTCCGGCTCCCACCGTCGAGGTCGATGGCCCGTGGTATGCCGTCGACGTGCCAGGGGTCGAGGCGGGTCAGTTGACGACGATGGAGGGTGAGCTCCTCCCCGGCTACTCGCAAACGATCTGGGTCAGCTTCAACGATTCGATCCGCGAGGTGCTGATCATGCACCGCTTCGACGAACCGACCGATGTCACAATGCTCACCGGCACCGAGGTCCATTTCCGTGGACCGTACGGATCACTGGAAGTCGCCCTCATCTCCGACCCGACCGACGTTCCCGAGAATGATTCGGTCGGCGACGAAGCACGTTTGAGCCGCGATGGCGACGGCCGGGTCTTCGAGTTCGAGAGCTATGGCATGGACTCCCACGGCCTCGAAAAGAACGTGCTCGGCGAGCGGGCAAATGGGCATCGGCGACGGTCGGCAAGGTCGGCAATCTTCCGGCGGTCTACGTCGACGGCACCCGCGTCATCTGGTCGCGCGACGGCTTTCGGTTTCGCGTTGGCCGGAATCCCCGCCGATCGATTCGACGAGCTCGTCGCCGCGTTGCGTCCGTTCGAGGGAACGGTGCCGGGAGTTCCCGGTCTGATCGAGAACTACCCCGCCGGTTGGAACCAGCTGCCCGATTCGCCGTTGTCGCCGCGTACCGATTCCGTCGTCGCCTGGACTGGAAGTGAGGTGATTGTCGCCGGCGGATGGGAGTTCCTCTGCCCCCGAACGCCAACTGCGTCTTGCCTGATCAGCAATTCAGCGATGGCGCGGCGTTCGACCCGGCTACCGGCCAGTGGCGCTCGATTGCTCAGGCTCCAATCGGGTTTGCCGGCGGAGCGTCGGCGGTGGCGGGTGACGACGTGTTCGTGCTCACCGACCGCATGGCGGGGCGTCAGCGAGTGTTGCTGAGGTACGCGATCGATGACGATCGCTGGGAGCAGGTCGCCGACCTGCCACCCGACTCTGGGCATCTGATCGCCGCGGCGAACATCATCGGGGACCAGCCGATCGATCCGCTCGTGGTCGTCTATCACGGCTCGGACGAATTCGAATCAGGCCCGGACTACACGCATCGGGTGGACAACTCGAGCTGGTTCGCCCTGCCCGACGATGGTTTGCCGCCGTCGTTCGATCGGCGGATCGTGCCCAGCGGCTACGAGTTGTACTTGTTCGCCAAACCGGTCCCTGAACCGGGTGACCCGGGTCCATCCTCGGTGGTGGTGCGAACGTTCGGCGACCGGGGG
Organism: uncultured Actinomycetes bacterium; assembly: GCA_963847945.1. Lineage (GTDB taxonomy): Bacteria > Actinomycetota > Acidimicrobiia > Acidimicrobiales > Ilumatobacteraceae > JANMJD01. The sequence goes on along the minus strand of CAWKBX010000009.1, from coordinate 960,791 downwards.
CGTGTACGTGCCCAGTAACGACACGTGGCGCGACCTGCCCGATGACCCGGCCATTGAATCGCCCTGCTGACCTCGCCGGCGTCTATGGCCTCAACGAGGCGGTGTATGAGTACGCGTCGGGATGGGTGCTCGACCAACTCCGCCAAGCCTGGGTGCAGATCCCACCGGTCGACGATCGCAGCTCGACCTTCGTCGGTGCCGTCGGGCGGAACCTGTTCATCTTCGGTGGTGACCGCTGGCCGACCGGCGGCCCTGGCACCCTGCTTGGCGACGCCTGGCTCTGGGTGCCCCCCGCTGCGTAGCGACCGCATCGCGATCTGCACGGAGTCGTGAATCGCTGGGTAGTCCGCTCGGCCCGGATCGGGACGGTCGGGAACTTCAGCGTCACCAGCTACTTTCGGTGATGTCTCAGTACCAATCGTCACGTTCAGCGCGTTAGGCAGGGTATTGGGAATGGCTCCTCGGAGACTTGGTTCATGGATCGTCGCAGCCATAGTGGCTGGCACTTCCGTTGCGATGGCTGGTGGCGGTACGACCGCGCATGCCGCCGGAGCTGCCGGTGACAGCGACAACGGCGCGCCGGCGATGTATACCGCGCCGGTCGAGACCGTCGTCAAGGTGTCTGCCGACCACATCGTCGCCGACCCGACCGGACGCACGATCTACGCCTCGGTCCAGGCGGCCACACCCGCGGTCGGTGGATCGATCGTGGCGATCGACGCGTTCACCGGGGCTGTGGGGACGACGGTGCCGCTGACCGCCACGCCGGGTGTGCTCGCCGTGTCGGACGACGGCCGTTTCCTCTATGTCGGGCTCGAAAGTGGCCAGTGGGGGTCGGTTGGTCAGTACGCCCTGCCAGCGATGACGCTGGTCCGCAGCATCCCCGTCCACGAGGTCGATGGATTGTTCGTCGAAGACATCGACGTCGCCCCGGGTCGCGCCGGGGTGATCGCCGTGTCGCTCAATTTCAGGGGCCTGTCACCCCGCCACGCCGGTGTTGCCGTCTACGACAAGGGTGTGCGGCGATCGAACATGACTCAGTCGCACACCGGCAGCAACGTCATCGAGTTCGGCACGACCCCCGCCCGCATTTACGGCCACACCAACGAAACGACCGACTTCGGTATGCGTCGACTCGCCGTCGATGCCCGGGGCGTCTCGGAAGTCGCCTCGGTGCCGAGGCTGGTCACTAAGTTCGGGGCCGACATCATGTTCGACGGTGTCAGTGGATTGGTGGCCACGACCGGCGAAGTGATCGATGCCGAGACCGGCATGCTGAGAGGCAAGATGGCCGTCAACAGCACGAGCGTCGCCATCGACCAGGCGGCGACGACCGCCTTCAACATCTCGCTCACCGATGCGGTGCGACTGGGAACCTTCGATCTGGCAACGACCAAGGTCAGCGGCTCGTACCAATCGTTGGCCGTGCAGACCGCAGCCGTCGGCCAACTGATCTGGGTCGGCGATCGCCGACTGGCGTTCATCGCCCTTGACTCCAACGCCCCGACCGGTCGTCGTGTCGTGATACTCGACCTGTCGACCAGCATGCTCGTGCCGCCGGTGCTGCCCCCCGTCGACCCGCCGGTGGATCCTCCCGTTGATCCGCCGACCGACGAAGATCTGCACTCCTTCGGTGAGTTCACCCCGCTCACTCCGGCCCGGGTGCTCGACACTCGCACTGGCCTGGGGCGCGGCGGACTTCGTCAGCCGATGGGTCCGCGCACGATGATCGATGTGCAGATCACCGGGCAGGGCGGCGTTCCGGCGGCCGGCGTCGACTCGATCGTGCTCAACGCCACCGTGACAAATCCGACGGTCGGCGGGTACATCACCGTGTGGCCTGCCGACGTGCCCCGCCCCGAGATCTCCAACGTCAACTTTGACGCCAAAACAACGGTCCCGAACCTGGTCACCGTCGGCCTCAGCTCGGGCGGCCGAGTGTCGGTGTACAACGCGGCCGGGAACAGCGACGTGATCTTCGATGTTGCCGGCTACTACTCGACGATCACCGGGCCGGCGGGTAGCCGCTTCCACACCCTTGCCCCCACCCGCATCCTCGACACCCGTTCGGGTATCGGTGCACCGGCGACTGCGGTTGGATCGGCCGCGCCGCTGCCGTTGCGAATCACCGGCGTGAACGGGATTCCGGCCGCCGGGGTGCAGGCCGTGGCGATGAATGTCACCGTCGTCAGCCCATCGACCGAGAGCTATCTGACGGTGTCACCGAACGACGTTGCCGTACCCAACGCATCGAACCTCAACTACCGCGGCGGCCAGACCGTGCCGAACATGGTGATCGTGCGAGTCCCCGCGTCGGGAGTGATCAACCTCTCCAACGCCTTCGGCACCACCCATCTGATCGCCGACGTCGTTGGCTACTACGACCTCAACCGGAACGGCGACACCGGCCGGTTCTTGCCGTTCGAACCGTTCCGCGAGTTCGACTCCCGCGTCGACGAACTGTTCGACACCTTCGACAGCAAGATCCCCGCCGAACATGGCCTGATCGCCGGCCCCGAGACCCAGGTGATCTCGGCGATCGTCGCCAACATCACGGTGACCGGCCCCGAGGGTGAGGGCTACATCACCGCCGCCCCGCACCCCGGCCCGATCCCCAACTCGTCGAACGTCAACTTCACCGCCGGCCAAACCGTCGCCAACAGCGCCATCGTTCCGGCCGCCCCGAGCGTCGTCTACTACGTCTCCGGTGCCCGAACCCACATGATCATCGACGTCTTCGGAGTCTTCCTGTAGCGCATGTTGCCGCGCAGGTCCGTGATTCCTCACTTCTCGCCCCGAAAAGTCCGTTCCAACTCAGTTGAGGCCCGAAAGTCGTGTGCGACGGACATTTGGGGAGGAAAGTGAGGGACAGACTGGCCCGACGTTGGGACTGGCGGTCAGGTCAGCGGTGGCGGACTTCGATGATCATGTCGGCGGTGGTGGTGAGCGCGCCGACGCTGGCTTGCAGATCGGGGGTGGCGCTCCACCAATAGGGCGTCATTTGGAGCAGCAGGCGGGCGTCGTCGGCTGACAGCGACAGGTCGAACCGAACCCGCTCCGTGTGGTGCGCGGGGCGGATGTCGTCGTGGGCGATGTCGGATGAGGGGGCGTGCGGTCGGGCATCGTGGTAGAGGTGCTGGCGCAATCCGGCGAGGTGGTCGGGCCCGGGTGACACGGTGACGGTGATGCCTCCGGGTCGCAACACGCGGCCGAGCTCATCGAACGGTCGGGGCGCGAACACCGAAATCACAGCATCGAACGTGGTGTCGTCGAACGGCAGGCGATACGACGAGGCGACGGCGAATTCGATGTCGCGATACCGGCGCGCGCCCAGCCGGACTCCGGGCTTGGACACGTCGATGCCGAATCGCACCGGCGCGGCAACCGCCGCGAGATACGAACCTTCACCGCATCCGGCGTCGAGCACGCGCTCGCAGTTGGCGACCGCCGATGCCACCGCAGCCATGATCGGCCGGTAGTGCCCGGCATCGAAAATCGCTCGGCGAGCACGGATCATCTCGACCGAATCCCCCGACGTGGCCGGTGCCGTGCTCCGCTTGCGGCCGGACGGCAGCAAGTTCAGGTACCCGTCGGTTGCCCGATCGAACCGGTGCCCGCCCCTGCATGACGCACCGGTCTCATCGCGTACCAAGGTCGCCGAGCAGTGCGGACAGCGGAAATACATCGCCCGGCGAAGCTACTCGACCTCATGGCCCGAGCAGTGCGGCACGAACGACGGCGATCCCGTCGCTCGTTCGGTACGCCTACTGTGCAAAATGGCGCCTTCCTACGGTGCAATGTGGCTGAGCCTGCTAGAGCGAAGTGGTCGGGTCGCTGCACGCTACGTTCGGCGACATGGATTTCACGGATCGAGTAGTGGTGGTGACCGGTGGAGCATCGGGCATGGGGGCGGCCTCGGCTCGGCGGTTTGCCGCCCATGGGGCGCGGGTGGTGATCGTTGATCGCAACGCTGTCGGCGCGGCCGAGGTCGCCGATGAGCTGGGCGGAATCTCGCGTTCGGGTGATGTCGGCGATCCGGCGTTCTGCACCGACGTGATCGGCGATGCAGTCACCCACTTCGGTCGGCTCGACGCGCTCGTCAACGCCGCGGGCGTGATCGTGCGCGCCGCCGGGGTCGATACCACCGACGAGCAGTGGCATCACATCATGAACGTCAACGTGTCAGGCACCTTCTTCATGTGCCGCGCCGCGATCCGGGCGATGCTTGCCAACCAGATGCTCCTCAGCCGGCGGGGGGCGATTGTCAACTTCGGATCGATCTGGGGCGACCTCGGCTCGTCGGGCGTCGCCGCCTACTGCGCCTCGAAGGGTGCGGTCCACAATCTGACCCGGGCCTTGGCGATGGACCACGCGGCCGATGGCATCCGAGTCAACGCGGTGTGCCCGGGCGAGGTGCGCACGCCGATGCTGCAATCGGAGCGATCCGAACCGGTGACCGACGAGATGCTCGCCCGTATCGCCGCGACCGTGCCGATGGGCCGACTCGCCGAACCCGAGGAGATCGCCAATGTCGTCGCGTTCCTGGCATCCGACGAGGCCAGCTACATGACCGGCGCGATGGTCAGTGTCGATGCCGGCTACGGGGCACGCTGACGATGGGCTTCGACTACCGCCGCCTCGGGTCCTCGGGGGCGCGGGTGGCTCCGCTCGCGTTGGGCACCGACAACATCGTCAACCCGACGCCCGAGGACGAGTCGATCCGGATGATCCTCGCCGCACTCGACGCTGGCATCAATCTGATCGACACCTCGAATTCGTATGCCGCCGGAGAGGCCGAACGAGTCATCGGGCGGGCATTGCGCGAATCCGGCCGGCGCGCCGAGGCGTTCATCGCCACCAAGGCGTACTTCCCCCAGGGACCTGGACCCAACGATCGGGGCGGGTCGCGCGCCCACTTGATGCAGGCGTGCGACGACTCGTTGCGTCGCCTCGACACCGACCACATCGACCTCTACCAGCTCCATCGCCCCGACTTCACGGTGCCGATCGACGAGACAATGGAGGCGTTGAACGACCTGGTCCGCGCCGGCAAGGTCCGCTACATCGGTTCGTCGACCGCGCCCGCGTGGCGAGTGCTCGAAGGAGTGATGACCGCCGCAGCCAAGGGTCAGGCGCGCTTCGTCACCGAGCAACCCCCATACAACCTGCTCGATCGCCGGGTCGAGAACGAACTCGTCCCAATGGCCTTGACCCACGAGCTCGGCCTACTGCCGTGGTCGCCGCTGGCGATGGGCATCCTTGGCGGGCGCTACCTCGACGACGACATTCGTCCGACCGGGTCACGCGCCAGCGCAACGCGGCGGCATCTATGCCGAGCGGGTGTCTCGGGCCGCGGTGACCGCCGGGAACCGGTTCGTGCGCATGGCCCGCGAGCACGGCTACGACGCCGCGCAACTGGCGATCACCTGGGTGAAGGACCAGCCGGCCGTGGTCGCCCCGCTGATCGGCCCAAAGTCGGTCGAGCAGTTGGAGCACATGCTGCCGGTGTTGGAGATGTCGCTGACCACCGAGATCGCCGCCGCCTGCGACGCCATCTGCCCGCCCGGCAGCGCCATCGCCAACTTCCACAACTCCGCCGCCTGGATGAAGATGCAGCTCGACTTCTGGTCGTGAATTCGTATCGGTGGTGATGCAGATCCACGACCAGAACCTGCCGCACCCGAGCTCAGCTGGCAGACCGCGGGGGTTCGTAGACGTAGCGCGAGAAGACCACGCAAAGGACGGCGAAGCCGGTGCCGAGCAACAATGGGGCCACCAGGCCGCGGGCTTCGTAGAGCCGAGCGGCGGGGACCGATATGACTGCTCGGCCGGTGGTCCCGGCGACGAAGACGATGCCGATGCCGGTCGATGGGCGATTGGGGATGAGGTTCGACGCCAAGGGCAGCCCCGAGACGACGGCGAATTCAAAGCCGAGGATGTACATGGCTAGCCAGGCGAGCCCGAGGGAGAGGTGGCCGTGGGCGAGAGCGAGCAACAGCCCGCTTGGCACCATCAATGCCGCCCCGTAGATCATTGAGCGGCGCTTTCCCCAGGCGTCGGTGAACCGCACCGAACTCGACGAGGCGATCAACTCGCCCGCCCCGAGGCCGAACGACACCGCCGCGAGCCCCGCGGCGTTGAAGCCGAAGTCGTCCTCAAGCCATGACCCGAACGTCACGAACGCGGTCTGCGACGCCAGCATCAAACACAGGTTGGCGCTCATCTGCGGAAGGATCCGTCGCCACGGCAACCCGCCCGGCTCGGGTTCGACCACGTCGGGACAGACGGACGAGATCGGTGCGCTGTCGCGAAGCACCCCGGGTTCGAGCAGCTTGGCGACCATTCCGGCCAACACGATCACGGCGACTGCGGCCACGACGTAGGCCACGTGCCACGACGTCGCCCAGGTGACCAGGCCCATCACCGGGACACCGATCAGCAACCCGCCGGCCCAGGACAACTCGGTGATACCGATCACCCGGCCGCGCCGCTCGAACGGCACCCGCTCGGCGACCCATCCTGTCATCGCGATGTCGACCGTCACCTTGGCCAACGCAATCCCGAGCAGGGCGATCGTGAACACCACGACGTTCGGCGACAACGACATGCCGAAGGCGGCCAGCGCAATCCCGGCCAACCCCCCGGCGATGGTCTCCGCGCCGCGGCCAATGGTCGACCAAGCGGCCGATGAACGGTGCAGCGAGTCCGCCGAGTTCGCTGAGCGACAGGGCGAAGGCGACCCGTCCGAGGCTCACGTCGAGGTCGCGGGCGATGGTCGCCAGAAACGGGGGAGCGAATCGATACGCACTGTTGGCCGTCAACCGAGCGACCGTCAACAACGTGATGCGCTCGCGGACCTGGCGGGGATAGCTCTCGTCGAGCAGACGGGACAACATCAGACGGGACAGATCAGACGAGCTGGATCAGTCGAGTTCGTCGGGGTCGACGTCGCCCGACTTGGCGATGAGGTAGCCGATGGCCCGCTCCGACTTCGGATACCGGTGGACCAATCGCCAAAACCCGGGTCCATGGCCACCGACCTCAAGATGGGCCAACTCGTGGACGATCACGTAGTCGAGCACCCAGGTCGGGAAGCGGGCCAAGCGAGCCGAGAGCCGGATGGTGCCGGTGGTCGGGGTGCATGAACCCCAACGCGACGCCATGTCGCCCGCCCACTTGATCTCGCGCGGCCGGGGAAGGTCGTAGCGGCGGGCCAACTCGGTCGACCGGGCGCGCAGATCGATGCGATCGGTCGACATCTTGCGCCGATGCCGCGCGGTCATCGTCTCGACCCAATGCGTCTCTTCGGCCTTCGACATCCACGACGGCACGGTGATCCGCAGCACGCTGTCCAACACCTGGGCTCCAACGGTTCGCCGCCGACGATCGGAACGCACGACCTCGACCCGGAGTTCGGCATCGTCGCCGTCGGAAACCAGGTCGCCGACGGGCGCGGCCGGAGGGTATGCCGGGGCGACGTCGGGCATCGGCGACGACTTGGTCACCGGCACCGGTTCGAACCCCGGGAGCAGCAGCGGCTCGCCGTGGCGGTTCATACTCGCTGGCCGTGCGATGGTGACGGCGGGGCACCGGGGGTGTCGAGCAGGTGGACCACGTCACCGGCGCGCACGTCTACCGGAGGATGCGGCTCGACAACGAACCACGCCCCCGACAGGTTGGGCATATGCACGTCGGTCACCTCGAGAATTCGCCGCAGATGACGGATCACTCCGCCGTGGGTGAGCATGAGCACCTCACCGTCGGGATGGCTGCGGGCTGCTTCGATCATCGCCGCGAACGCCCGCGCCGCAGTCGACTCGACCGACTCGAAGCCCGGCGGCATTTGGCCGGCGGCCAGCAGTCCGGGCCACGCGGCCTCGATCTCTTGACGATTGAGTCCCGTCCACTCGCCGGCATCGTTCTCGATCAGCCGCTCATCGAGGTGTACCGGGCCGATGCCCAACTGGCCCGCGATGATCTCGGCAGTGTGGCGCGCCCGCTCCAACGTGCTGGCGATCACCGCGTCGAACGTGCCCAGGAGCCGTGAGGCCTCGTAGGCCTGTTGCTCGCCCGCCTCGCTCAATGGGGGGTTCGCCTGTCCCTGCCACCGCCGCTGCGCATTCCACGTTGACTGCCCGTGGCGCAAGAGCAACAGACGCGTGGGCATGAGGAGCGAGGGTACCGTGCCCCTAACCTCGCAGGCATGACTCTTCGATTGACGAGGCGGTGTCGATGACGATTTTGCGGTTGTTCGCCTCGGCCCGGGAAGCGGCGGGCACCGGCCGCGACACCTTCGACGAGCCGACGGTTGCCGCGGTGATCGAGGCTGCCTGCGCCCGGTACGGTGAGCGTTTCGTCGCCGTGCTGCCGACCTGTCGCATTTGGTTGAACGGTGACGAGGTCGATCCCTCGACGGTTGTCACCGAGCGTGACGAGGTCGCCGTACTCCCGCCGGTCTCGGGTGGTCTTTAGCGGGGTTAAAGGGGGTCTATAGTCCCGTCATGACCGAGGAAGCAGATAGGCGTTTCCTGGACTTGGGCGAGTTCATCCGCCAACAGCGAGAGGTCACCCGCATGTCTGTGCGTCGGTTGGCCGAACTCGCCGAGGTATCCAACCCGTATCTCTCACAGATCGAGCGCGGTCTGCGAAGACCGTCGGCCGATATTTTGCAGCAGATCGCCAAAGCATTGCGCATCTCGGCCGAGCAGTTGTATGTGCGAGCCGGCATCCTCGACGCCGATGCCTTCGAGGAGATCAGCGTGCTCGATGCGATCAATCGCGACCCGCGGCTGTCGACCGACCAGAAGCAGTCGCTCGGCACGATCTACGAGAGCTTCATCTCCAAGCCGTAATCCACAGCCGTACCGCTGGGTCGTGGTGGAAGACTCGGTGGATGTCGATCGAGATCCGTACCCCCACCGACGAGGAGTGGCCGGCGATCTGTCGGTTTGACAGCCGCAGCTTCGGGGGCAGCTATACCGAGGCCGAGATTGAGGCCAAACGCGACGTCCACGACATGCGGCGGTTCCGGGTGGCGTACGACGATCGCGAGATCGTCGCCGTCGCCGGTTCGTATGCGATGGAGGTCACCCTGCCGGGTGGGGCATCGGTGCCGATGGGCGCGGTGACGTGGGTGGCGACGGCAGCCACCCATCGACGCCAGGGCTTGATGACCCGGGTGGTCGGCGCCGTCCACGACGACATCGATCGCCGGGGTGAACCGGTGGCGTCGCTGTTTGCATCGGAGGGCTCGATCTATGAGCGGATGGGATACGGCGTGTCGACCCAGGTCCGGGTGGTCCTCATCGACGCTCGCGCCGCCCGACTGCGCTCCGATTTTGCCCACCCGATTGGGTCGGTGCGCTATCTCGACCCCGAGGATGCCGCCCCGGTCCTCGCCGAGATCTGGGAGCGGTTCCGTCGTCATCGGGCCGGGGAGTCGGGCCGAACGATCGCCGCCCAGCAGTTCATGATCGACCTCAACAGCACGCCCGACGGGCCGCGGTCGCCGGTGACCTATCTGCTGCACGCCGACGGATTCGCTGCCTACCGGGTGGAGCCGCACTGGAACGACGGTCATCCCGCCCATCGGTTGTACCTGATCGAGATCGCCACGGCGACCCCTGAAGCTCATGTCGCGCTGTGGCAGACGCTGTTGAGCATCGACCTGGTGGGCACGATCACGGCGCAATGCCTGCCGCTCGATGATCCGCTGCCCTATCTGTTGGAGAACCCCCGAGTCCTGCGCACGACGGAATTGAACGACGGCGTGTGGGTCAACGTCCGCGACGTCCCGATGGCTTTCTCGGCTCGCACGTATCGAACGGCCGAGCGCTTCGTTGTCGAGTCCGATGGCCGCCGATGGGCCGTCGACGGCGGCGCCGACGGAGGGACGTGCACTGCGGTTCGCACCAAGCCCGATCTGGTCACCGATCACGCCGGGCTGAGTTCGTTGCTCCATGGCGGCGTCTTGCCTTCGACGCTGATTGCCGGACGGCGAATGACCGCTCGGAGTGCTGAGGTGAGCGCTCGCGCCGACGTTTTCTTCACGACAAGCCTGTTGCCGCATTGTCAGGATCGTTACTGACGTTGCCCATCGGCAACACTGAAGTCGACAATGCTTGCGTCTGTCTGTGGAATCGACCACAGTAGGCGTCCAAAGTGTGCCGACGGTGATGGGGCTCAAGGAATCATCCTCCGCGCGCATACCCAGGAGGATGGCCATGATTATTGGAACGACGGTAGAAGACGTCTGGCTGCCAGCGCTGATTGCCCTGGTCATTGGGTTTCTCATCGGCTGGTTGATCTTCGGGCGGCGCCTACGTACCCGTAGCCGGATGCTGAGTCAGCAGATCGACGAGAAGCAACGTGAGTTCGACAACACGAGCCGCGAGCTCGGCGGATCGCAGACCGAGGTGCAGTCGCTACTAGCCGTTCGATCAGCGCACGAGGCACAGCTGGCCGACTTCGAAGCCAGCACCGCCAAGCTGTCGGCCGATCGCGCCGAGGCCGAGCAGCGCGTTGCCGGGTTGGAGGGCGAGTTGTCGGCCGCTCGCCACCAGCACTCTGTGGTCAATTCCCGACTCGTCAACTTGCAAAGCGACCACGCCGCTCTCGGTTCGACGTCCAAGCAGTTACGGGCCTCGCTCGAAGAGTTACAGGGCGAGGTGGCGCAGATCTCGGCGCTCCATGCTCGAATCGGCGAGCTCGAACCCCAGGCCGTCAAGTTGGTCGAGTTGCAGTCTCGTCATGCCGAACTTGGCACGGTGGCGGTCAGCCTGCGTACCCGGGCGCTCGATCTCGAGACGACCAAGGGCTCCCTCGATATGGAGTTGGGGGAGTGGCGGTCGCGTGCCGCTCACTCCGCGGCCGAGGTCGAGGAACTCCGCACCCGGATCGCCGACATGGAAGCGGTCCACGGCGATCTGCAGCGTGATGTCGAGGGCTGGCGGGGTCGGTGCACGGTGTTAGAGGCCGAGGCCGCCCAGGTGGCCGGTCTGCGGTCGCGGGTCGGTGAACTGCAGGCCGAGGCAGGTCGGCTCCCCGGTTTGCGGTCGCGGCTGGCCGAATTGGAAGTCGACGCTGCCGATGTTCCCGGTCTGCGGGCGCGCAACTCCGCCCTCGACACGCAGGTCGCCGAACTGAAGGCCGAACTCGACCACATCGGCTCTGAGGCCAAGGGGTTGCAGTCACTGGTGGCCGAGATCGAGGGGCCGGCGTCCGAGGTTCCTCAGCTGCGCGAGTCGGTCGTCCGGTTGGAGGCCGATGTGGCGCGTTCGTCGGCGCTGTCGGCCGAACTCCACGCCCGGAACGTCGAGCTGGAAGCACAACTGGGTATCCATCGAGAGGAGTTGGGCGGATTGCAGACCCAGGTCACCTCGTTCGACTCCGACGCCCGGGGTCTGCGCGGCCAACTGGCTGAGTCGCAGAATCAGATCGGGCTGCTGAGCTGGGACGTCGACAACTGGCGCAAGCGGGCCGAGGCATCCGCCGCCGATGGTGAGGCGTTGCGGCAACGGATCGCCGAGTTGGAGGGTGACAACCTGCGGTTCCGGGTCGCCGATCTCGGGGCTGGTGCCGAAGTGTTGGGGTACACGATCAAACTCGACGACCTGAAGGTCGTCGAAGGCATCGGCCCGGCAATCGAGGCGTTGTGCCACGACCGTGAAATTCGTACGTGGCGACTCCTTGGCGACACCTCACCGGAAGTGTTGCGCGAGATGCTCGACGCCGCTGGGCCGCACTATCGCGTGCACGAACCGTCGACGTGGCCTGAGCAGGCAAGCCTCCTCGCCCGGGGCAGGTGGGCCGAGTTCAAGGACCTGACCGATCGCCTCAAGGGCGGCCGCGAGCTCTGAGCCCTCATCCCACGATGGCGTGCGCCGCGGCGACTGCCGTCGAGAGCGTCGCCTGGAGCAGGTAACCGCCGGTTGGGGCTTCCCAGTCGATCATCTCCCCGGTGACATAGACGCCGGGCCGGGCCCGCAACATCCACGACCCGTCGATATCGGCCAACGCCACGCCCCCCGCCGTGGAGATCGCCCGGTCGATCGGCGACGGTGCCGTCACGACGATCGGCAGGGCCTTGATCAGGGCGGCCAGGCGAACCGCGTCGTCGGTGTCTGGGTCGTTGCTGCGAGCGCAGCCGACCAGCGCGAGGGCAACGCTCGACAGACCGGTGGCTCGACGGAGATGGCTGGCCCGTGAGTCTCCGGCGCGTCGCTTGCCGAGGCGAGTGGCGAGATCGTCGTGCGACCGATCGGGGTGGAGATCGACGAGCAATGTTGCCGACCCGTGGGCCTCGATCGCGTCCGCGTAGCGAGGCCGACAGCATATAGACGGCGCCGCCTTCGATGCCGCGGGAGGTGACGACCGCCTCGCCTCGCACGGTGGTGCCGTCGGCGACACTGGTCAATCGGATGTTCTTCACGGGCGCGCCGGCGTGGGCCGTGCGGAAGTGATCGGGCCAATCGACGAGGAATCCGCAGTTGGCCGGGCGAAATGGCATGGTCGCGACGCCGTGTGACGCCAGGGTTGCGGCCCATGCTCCGTTCGAGCCGACCCGCGGCCAACTTGCGCCGCCAAGGGAGAGGACCGTCGCGTCGGGGGTTGCCGAGATGGCCGAACCGTCGGCGGTGACGAAGCACAGGGATCCGTCAGTGGCCCACCCGGTCCACGTGGTGCGGGTGTGGAACTCGACACCGAGTTCGGCCAGGCGGCCGAGCCAGGCGCGCAGCAGCGGCGTGGCCCGCATCGCTTCGGGAAACACCCGCCCGCTGGAGCCGACGTACGTTCGTTGGCCAAGACCCTCGGCCCATGCGCGCACCGCCGCGGGTGGAAAGGCGCGGATGGCGGGTTCGAGTTGCCCGGCGGCCGGACCGTATCGGCGGAGCAACCGGTCGATCGGCTCGGAGTGGGTGAGGTTCAGCCCGCTGCGCCCGGCGAGCAGGAACTTACGACCAACCGACGGCATCCGCTCGTAGACCGCGACGCGCAACCCGGCTGTGGCGAGGACCTCGGCGGCCATCAACCCCCCGGGCCCGCCCCCGATGACGGCGACGTGACGGCGGGTCGGCATCGTCGGCATCGTCGGCATCGTACTGAGCATCATCACGCCGCGGGCCGGGCCTGTGGAGTTCGTAGTGTGGCCGGATGGACATTGGTGTAGTGATCTTCCCGACCGACCTGTCGATTCGGCCCGACCGCCTGGCAGTCGCCCTCGAGGAACGTGGCTTCGAGTCGTTGTGGGTCACCGAGCACACCCACATTCCGGTGAGTCGCAACTCGCCGTGGCCCGGTGGGGCCGAACTGCCGATGGAGTACAAGCGAACCCTCGACCCGTTCGTGGCCCTGGCGGCCGCCGCCGCCGTGACCACCAAGCTGCGGCTCGCAACGGGCATCAGCTTGGTGGCGCAGCACCATCCGATCAACCTCGCCAAGGCCGTTGCCTCGCTCGATCTGGTTTCGAACGGTCGGTTCACCTTTGGCATCGGGGTCGGTTGGAACACCGACGAGATGGAGCACCACGGCGTCGACCCGGCGACTCGGCGCGGCCGGGTGCGTGAGAATGTGCTGGCAATGCAGCAATTGTGGACCGAGGAGGAAGCCTCGTTCGCTGGGAAGTACGTCAACTTCTCGGCGTCATGGAGTTGGCCCAAGCCGGTGCAGCAACCCCACCCGCCGATCGTGATGGGCGGCGCGGGTGGCCCGATCACGTTCAAGCACATTGTCGAGTACTGCGCCGGGTGGATGCCGATCCATGGCCGCGGCGACGCGCTCGCCAAGCTGCCGCTGTTGCGCTCGATGATGGTCGACGCCGGACGCGACCCCGAGAGTCTCGACCTCGGTGTGTTCGCCTGCCCGCCCGAGCAGGGGGCGATCGACGCATACTCGGCGGCCGGAGTGAACCGCGTCGCGTTTGCCCTCCCCGCCGCCGGCGAAGACGTCGTACTGCCGCTGCTCGACCGCTACGCCGCATTCACCACGGGGTGATCGTGGCGATCGGGATCGGAATGATTGCGGTCGGGCTCGGGATCGCCTGATCGCGGCGTTGCCGGTCGTCAGGATTCGGTGACGCGGCGGCGGAGTTCGACGAACACGGTCGGGCCGAGCATCGCTTCGAGTTCCTCGGCCAGCGACTCGATCACCGGTCGATCACCCACGTAGGCGCGGTCACCCTCGGTGCAGCACCACGACATCGTCTCTCCCTCGTTGCCCCAGTCCCGGCGCGACCACCGTCGCAAGGTGGCCGTCTCGGTCCCGTCATCGTTCGGGTCCCATTCGATGCGCACGGGGAGCTGCCAACATACCGACGGCTTCCACTCGGTCGGCGACTCGCCGTGATCGACGGCGGCAAGATGCAACGCACACCCCTCGCCCCCGGCGAAGCCCGGCCGATTGAGAAAGATGCAGGCACCGTCGACCACTCGGGTGTTCCAGCCCGGCTCGGCATCGGGGGTCGCCGGCACCACGTCGCGTAACACCCCGTTGGCGGCTTCGAGATGATGCTGAAATCGTGACGGCTCCAACATCGCGGCGAAGGCGGTCACGGTCATGGCTTCGGTGGCGTCGCCCATCTCGGCGCCCACCGAACAGCACCCCTGGTTGAGGTGCTCGGCCGGTTCGTCGAGAATGCCGAGACATCCCCGTCCCCAGATGCACGTCCAGTTCGAGGTGAGAAACGATCGCTCGAACCGCCAGTGGGTGCCATCGTCGTCAAACTCAATCGTGTCGTTCGCCGACAGATCTGCGGTTTCGTTCACAACGAGAAGCGTAGGCGGCTTGGTGCTGATGACCCGGGGGTTGTGGCGGTAGGAGTAGAAATACGGCCATGGGACAACTCGCCACCATGCTCGGAGCAGGAGCCACCGATACCTTCCTGGGGGTGCCGGCGTGCTCGCTCGACGACCCATCGTCGCTCTCGGGTATCGACATCGTGGTGATCGGGGCTCCGTGCGCCACGCCGTATGCGTCGGTCGGGCCGTACTCCAAGAGCGCTCCGGCGGCGATCCGGGCGTCGTCGTCGACCTACGCCACCACCCGTCAACACCACAACTTCGACCTTGACGGTCCGACGATTCCCGCCGATGTCGTGGTGGTCGACGCCGGTGACATCGCCTGGGACGCCGCCGACGGGGTCGGGAACCGAGCGCGGATCATGGGGGCCTGCAGTGCGATTCTCGCCGCAGGGGCGGTGCCTGTGGTGCTCGGCGGTGATGACTCGATTCCGATTCCGGTGATCCAGTCGTACCAGAGTCACGACTCGCTCGGTTCGAACGGTCTGACCATCGTGCAGATCGACGCCCACATCGACTGGCGCGACGAGGTGCAGGGCGAGCGGATGGGTCTGTCGTCACCGATGCGCCGCTCCTCGGAGATGGAGCACGTCGGTCGGATCATCCAGGTCGGCCGTCGCGGGGTGGGATCGGCCCGCACCGCCGATGCGGATGCCGCTGCGGCGTATGGCGTGGCGTTCTTTGGGGCGCACGGGGTTCACCGCAATGGTGTTGAGGTGGTGCTCGCCGAGCTGCCCGAGGGTGAGCCGGTCTTCATCACCATCGATGTCGATGGACTTGATCCGACGACGATGCCCGGCGTCGTCGGCCCGGAACCGGGCGGCCTGACGTACTGGCAGGCGATCGAGATGATCGACGGCATCGCCGAGCGAGCCCCCATTGCCGGGTTCGACATCGTGGAGTTCGTTCCTGAACTCGACGTGAATGGACTTGGCGCGCTGACTGCCTTTCGGTTGACCGCCCACGCCATCGGGCGTATCGCCCGCCAGCGCTGAACGCGTCAAAGCACCATGCCCGAGGGTCATACCGTTCATCGCGCCGCGGCCGAACAGCAGCGGCTGTTCGGCGGCGAATCCCTGCAGATCACCTCGCCGCAGGGCCGATTCGCCGGGGCGGCCGAGGTCAATGGGCGGCGGCTGCAGCGCGTCGAGGCGTACGGCAAGCACTCGTTTGCGTGGTTCGACAACGACTTGTTGGTCCACGTGCATCTCGGGTTGTTCGGCAAGTGGTGGGTGCACGAGGGGGTCGATCATCCAGAGCCGCGCGCCGCGTCGCGGATGCGGTGGGTCAGCGAACGGGCGTCGCTCGATCTGACCGGTCCGACCGCGTGCATCGTGGGAACCGACGAGCTCTACCGCTCGATCGTCAAGCGGCTCGGGCCCGACCCGTTGCGCAAGGACGCCGACGCGCAGCGGTTCGTCGATCGCGTGCGTAAGTCGCGGACCACGATCGGGCAGTTGCTGATGGATCAATCGGTCGTCGCCGGGATCGGCAACGTGTATCGCGCCGAGGCCTTGTTCGTGCACGGCATCTGGCCCGAGCACCCCGGCCAGACGATCGACCCATCCGTGCTGGTCGACGTGTGGTCGACGTTGGTGACGATGTTGCAGGCGGGGGTGAAGGCCGGGCGGATCGTGACGGTCGCCGCGGCCGAGCGGCAGGCCGCGGCCGAGCGTGACAAGCACACCTACGTCTACAAGCGGGACGACTGCCTGCGCTGTGGCACGCCCGTGCGTCGCTGGGACATGGCGGGTCGCTGGTGCTACGCCTGCCCGACCTGCCAAACCTGACTGAGCGGGCACCTCGCTGCGTCGGAACTTGTCGGAACTGGTCGGGGCATTGACGACAGTACGTCAATGCTGCAAACAATGCGCCAATACGTCGATGTGACGACCCCTCAAGCCCTCTTGGCGAACATCACACTTTAAGTGCTCATAGATACACATTGAGTGGTAGTCCGATGTACCCAAAGGGTGTCGAGGCGCTTGCCAAACCTCCAGCCCCCACATATCTTGCTACGAAGAGTGACTTGACAAGTACAAGTTGTCCAAACGTAAGGCGGGAATATCATGTGGCGAACACTTGGTCGGCGGCTGCAAGCCTTCTTGGTAGTTGTTGGAATGCTGGGAGTGGTGGGACTGGTCCTGCCTGCCGAGTCGGCTACTGCTGCGGTGGTGAATCCACTCACCGTGCAGTACGACAAGTCGGTTTTCGGTGACTTCGTCATCGCCGGCAACGTAGTCACCAGCTGTCCGACGAGCGCGCAGTGGGCGAATCCGAACTGCGCCGTCGGTCGATCGTCGAACTCGTCGGCGTTGGCCAACACGTACATCAACGACGCCTTCTACATGGAGTACGTCGACGTCGATGGCGACGCCTCGACGTTCAACTCCTCGACGGCGCGGGTCACCATCCCCCCGGGTGCCACCATCGACTACGCCCGGCTGTGGTGGGTCGGCAACTCGGGGCTCGCAGTGCGCAGCGACGGTGTCACGCCGTACTTTGCCTGCAATGCCTCGCAGCCGAACACCGCGGCACCCAACAAGGCAACGGCACCGACCGGCTTCCCCAACACCGGGTTCATCCCGAGCAGCCATCCGATCCAGGTGAAGATCAACGCCGGTGCCTATCAGAGCATGACCCCGCAGGCCGGCCACTTCTACATCGCCCCCGTCCCAACCAACGGCGGCCGGCACTACGCCGCGTCGCAAGACATCACCGCCCTCCTCGGCGCCCAGACGACCGGCGTCCCGCTCGACATCACCGTCGGCAACATCTGGACTCCGAAGGGCAACAACTGCACCGGCGGATTCGCCATCACCTACGTCTTCAAGTACCCGAACCCCGACGCCACCTATGCCCCGCTGGCCAAGCAAGTGCTCGTGTTCGACGGGTTCGTCGCCCAGGGCGCGGCTGACGCTCCGACGACCACCACCCTCAACGGCTTCACCCTCGCCGCCGGTACCCGTCGCTTCGGCGCCGCGGCCATCGAGGGCGATCAAGGCATCGGTGGTGACCAACTCAAGGCCAACGGCACCGCCCTGGCCGATACTCGTATCTCGCCGGCGACGACCACCAACTACTTCGTGTCGACGACCGACGGGGCCCAGAACCCGATCTACCCGAACACATACGGCCTCGACGCCAAGACCCGGGACGTTCCCGCGTCGGTCCTTCCCGACGGCCTGACCACCGTGCCGTTGACATTCACGACCTCGGGCGATCAGTACTTCCCGTTCATGTTCGCCTTCTCGGCTCCGATTGTCACCAACTTCATCTCGGGCACCGTGTGGAACGACGCCAACGGCAACGGCGTCTTCGAAGGGAGCGAGGCGGTGATTCCGGGCACGGTCATCACGGTGACCGGCACCGACGTCAGCGGGGCGACCATCACCCGCACGACCACCACCGGGGCCGGTGGAGGGTGGCGAATCGACGGCCTACTCAACGGCACCTACACCGTCACCGAGACCCAGCCTGTCGGCTATGCCAACTCGCCGGGCACCACCTCGACCCAATACATCACCGACAGCCGCACCCCATTGACCTTCTCGGGTGCCGTCGCCACCGGGATCACCAACGTCAACTTCGCCGAGATCCAGTCGTCGTTGGCGGGCACCGTCTATCACGATCAGAATGCCGATGGCACCAAGGGCGGGGCGGAGCCCGGCATCGGTGGAGTCACCGTGCAGCTCACCGGCACCGATGCCAGCGGCGCGCCGGTAGGCCTGACCACGACCACGGCTGCCGATGGCACCTACAAGTTCTCGAACCTCGCGGCCGGCACGTACGTCGCCACCGAGGTGCAGCCGAGTGCCTACGGCGATGGGGGCGAGACCGTCGGCACCTCGGGCGGCACGACCACCACCAACGACAAGATTGAGGCGATCACCTTGGTCGCGGGAGTCAATGCCACCGGCTACAACTTCGGCGAGAAGCTGGCGCCGTTGTCGGGCAAGGTCTACGTCGATGTCAACAACGACGGCATTGCCGGCGCGGCGGCCGCCGAGCCCGGCATCTCGGGCGTGACGATCACCGTCGCCGGCATGACCGAGGCGGGTGCTCCGGTCAATACGTCGACGACCACCGCCACCGACGGCACCTGGTCGTTCCCGAACCTGCAGCCCGGCACCTACAGCGTGACGGAAACCCACCCGGTGGCCTGGGGTGACGGCAAGGACACCGTCGGCACCGTCAACGCCGTCTCGACCGGAACGACGTCGAATGATCAGTTCGCCGCCGTCGTCCTGACCGGGGCGGCAGCCGGCATCAACTACAACTTCGGCGAACTGCCCGGCACGATCAGCGGCAAGGTCTGGTACGACGCCAACCGCGACTCCGTACTCGATGGCACCGAAACGTTCGTCGCCGGGGTGACGATCACCCTGACCAAGCCCGACGCCACCACGTTGACCACGACGACGGCAGCCGATGGCAGTTACTCGTTCACTGGTCTGGCGGCCGGCAACTACACCATTACCGAGACCCAGCCCACCGGTTACGGCTCGAGCACCCCGAACTCGATCACTGCCGTCGCGCTGCCCGCCGGTGGTTCAGTCATCAACCAGAACTTCGGTGAGACGCTGAGCACCATCGCGGGCAAGGTCTATGTCGACGCCAACGCATCGAGCAACTTCACCGCCGGCGAGCCTGGAGTGGCCGGCACAACGGTGACCCTGAAGAACGCGGCCGGCGCCACCGTCGCCACCACGACCGCCGACGCGAACGGTAACTACACCTTTACCGGACTCCTCGCCGGAACCTACTCCATCGTCGAGACGCAGCCGTCGGGGATGACCGACGGGGCCGAGACCGTCGGTACGTCGGGAGGTACCATCGGGACCCCATCGACGATCGACACGATCAGCGCGATCGCCCTCGGCGCCGGTGTCGACGCCACCGGCTACAACTTCGGAGAGACCGGGGCAACACTGTCCGGTCGGGTCTATGTCGATCTCGACAATGACGGCGTCGTCGATGTCGGCGAGCCCGGCATCGCCGCGGTCACCCTGTCGCTCGAGGTGTATCTGTGCAAGGACGGCGTCGGTAACTTGTTCATCCCGTTGCCGGGCCCGGTCTGCGGTGGCGGTCAGGTGATCCAGTGGGTTGCGTGGCCGTTCGCCGGGCCGACGGCCATCACGGGGCCGGACGGCTCGTACACGTTCGTCGGTCTGATCGCCGGCGTGACCTACCGAGTGCTGGAGTCTCAGCCGACGCAGTACGCCGATGGCCTGGCGACGGCGGGCACCCTCGGCACGGTCACCTCGCAGGCACCCACCGAGATCATCCAGGTCGGCACCACCAACTATTCGTCGACCTTGACCGCGGCCGGTTCGACCAACAACAACTTCGGCGAACTCGCTGGCGAGATCTCGGGCTACGTTTACCACGACGCCAACGACGACGCGCTGCGTACCGGTGACGTGGCAATCGCCGGAACCGTTGTCACGCTGACCAGTGGGGTCACGAGCTGGACGGCGACCACCGACGCCACCGGGTTCTACAAGTTCGTCGGCCTGCCGATCACGGCCGCCGGAGTCGCCTACACGATCAACGAAACGCAGCCCGCCACGTACTTCGACGGTTCGGAGTCCTCGACCGGCACGATCAACCCCGGCGCGGTGAACGACCGGATCGGCGTGACGTTGACGACCACGGTCCGCACGAGCGCCGAGAACAACTTCGGGGAGCGGCTCGGTTCGATCGCCGGCACGGTCTGGTACGACGCCGACAAGGACGGGGTGATGGACGGCGGCGAGACCACCGGTGTCCCGACCACGATCACGATCACCGACGGCGCCGGAGTCACGGTTGCCACCGGACTGACCAACCCCGACGGTACCTACAGCTTCGGCAACCTGCCCCCCGGCAACTACACCGTCACCGAGACCCAGCCGACCGGCTACGGCTCGTCGACCACCGACGCCGTCGCCGTCACCCTCAACTCGATGTCGGTCACCGGTGTCAACTTTGGCGAGATACTCGGCTCGATCGCCGGCTCGGTCTATGTCGACACCAACCGCAACGGCGTACGTGACTCGGGCGAGCTGCCCATCGCAGGGGTCACCGTGACCCTGACCAAGCCCGACACCACCACCGTCTCGGTCGTCACCGACGCCGGCGGCAACTACCTGTTCGCCGACCTGCTCGCCGGCAACTACACGATCGTCGAAACCCAGCCTGCTTCCTACAACGACGGCGCCGAAACCCTCGGTACCACCGGCGGCACGCTGACCCCGACCGATACCTTCT
Organism: uncultured Actinomycetes bacterium; assembly: GCA_963847945.1. Lineage (GTDB taxonomy): Bacteria > Actinomycetota > Acidimicrobiia > Acidimicrobiales > Ilumatobacteraceae > JANMJD01. Next base: position 939,744 of record CAWKBX010000009.1, on the reverse strand, counting down.
CGACCGTCTCGCTCGCCGAGGGCGAGAATGCCGTCGGCTACCTCTATGGCGAGTTGTCGCCGAGCGTTGCCGGCACCGTCTACACCGACCTCGACGGCGACGGCACCCAGGATCCGGGCGAGCCCGGTATTCCCGGCATTGTCATGACGATCACCGATGGCGGCGCGGTCACCCTGACCGTGACCACCGATATCAACGGTGACTACCTCTTCGCCAGTGTCCCCGTCGGCGCCAACTACACCCTCACCGAGACCCAGCCGACCGGATACGGCTCGTCGGAGCAGCCGACCAACGCGATCACGGCCCTCAACGTGCCGCTGGCCGGGGTCGTCGACCAGAACTTCGGCGACACCCTCGGCAAGCTCGGCGGCACCGTCTACATCGACGGCAACAACAACGGCGTCCAGGGCGGAACCGAGCCCGGGATCGCCGGAGCCACCGTCCAGCTGAGCGGCATCAACGCCGCGGGCCAGCCGGTCAGCCTGACGACGACGACCAACGCCAGCGGTGACTACCTGTTCACCGGCCTACTGGCCGGCACCTATGCGGTTGAGGAGACCCAGCCCGCCTCGTTCGACGACGGCAAGGACGCCGTTGGAACCGTGACCGCCGGCGCGAGCGGCGCCCAGGGTGGCTTCTCGACTCCCGACCGGATCGCCGGTATTGCGATGGCAATCACCGACACCGGAGTCGAGTACAACTTCGGCGAGGTCGGTACGAGTATCGGCGGCACCGTCTTTCGTGACAAGGCCAAGGACGGCAACTACGACGTCGGTACCGACGTCCCCCTGTCGGGCGTCACGGTCGAATTGTTCGATTCCACCGGCCTGATTCTGCTCGACACCGTCGTGACCGGGGCCGACGGGAGCTACCTCTTCGACAACCTGGCAATCGGCGACTACGTCGTCAAGGAGACCCAGCCCGCCACCTACGCCGACACGATCGGGGCATCGGGCCCGAACACCCGCAACGTCACGGCACCGGGCGGCGGCCTCAACGATGTCAACTTCGGTGAGACGCGCGGCTCGATCCTCGGCTCGGTCTGGGTTGATCGCGACAAGGACGGCGTCCGCGACGGCACCGGCGATCCGATCGTTCCGCCGACCGATCCCGGGATCGCCGGGGTGACGATCGAGTTGCTCAACTCGGGCGGATCGGTCATCGCCACGACGACCACCGACGCCAAGGGCGACTACTTCTTCGACAACCTGCCCGCGGGCACCTACTCGGTGCGTGAAGCCCAACCGGCGATCTACGGCGATGGCGTCGACCTGGTCGGAACCGTCGGCGGAACCGCCGTTGGCAGCGCAGCGACGAACGACACGATCAGCGGCATCGTCCTCGGTGTCGGTGAAGTGGGCTCGGTCTACGACTTCGCCGAGGTCGGCGCAACGATCTCGGGCACGATCTGGCTCGATCGCGACCTCAGCGGCATCATCGATCCGACCGAGACCACCCGCCTGGCCGGGGTGACGGTCACCCTCGACGACGGTGATCCATTGACCAACGACCCGGTGGTCACCACCGACGCCAGCGGCTACTACGAGTTCCCCGGCCAAACCGCGGGCACGTACACGATCATCGAGACCCAGCCCGCGGGCTACGCCTCGACGAGCCCGGCTAACGATCAACTCACGGCCGTCGTCGCCCCGCCCGTCGGCGGAGTGATCGTGGATCTCACCGGGCAGAACTTCGGTGAAGTGCTGGGAGCGATCGGCGACTTCATCTGGAATGACCTCGATGGCGATGGGGTTCAAGATGCCGGCGAGCCGGGGATCCCCGGTGTCACCGTGACCGGTACTGCCACCATTGCCGGCGTGCCGACCACCGTCACGGCGATCACCGACGCCACCGGGGCGTACCACCTGACCGATCTGGCCCTGGGCACGTGGACGGTCACCGTCGACACCGCCACACTTCCCGGCGGGCTGACCATCACCGGCGATCCGGACGCGACCTCCGACGGCGTGTCGACCGTCGTCATCGACTCGAGCAACCTGGCCTCGTCGACCGAGGACTTCGGCTATCAGGGCGCCGGGGCGATCGGTAACTACGTCTGGAACGACCAGGACGGCGACGGCACCCAAGACATCGGTGAGCCGGGCCTGCCGGGCGTCAAGGTCACTCTGACGACGGTGATCGGCGGGTCGCCGGTCAGCTACACCGCGACCACCGACGCGTCGGGTGCCTACAACGTGACCGGGCTACCACTCGGCGCGTACACCGTGACCGTCGATACGGCCACACTGCCGCTGGGGATGACCGCCACGTTCGACGCCGACGGCGTCGGCACCCCCGGCGTCTCGCTGGTCACCCTGACCGCCGGGGCCGGAGCGGTCGTCACCAACCAGGACTTCGGCTATCAGGGTGCCGGTTCGATCGGCAACTTCGTCTGGACCGACCTCGACGGTGATGGCACCCAGGACGCGGGTGAGCCCGGCATCCCGGGCGTCGGGATCACGATCACCACCACGATCGGCGGTTCGACGGTGACATACGCCGCCACCACCGATGCAACCGGGGGCTACTCCGTCGGCGGTCTGCCACTGGGCAGCTACACCGTCGCCGTGAACCCCGTTTCGCTGCCCGCCGGGGTCACCGAGACCTTCGACTTCGACGGCACCGGTTCGATCAACAACTCGACGGTCGCCTTGACGGTCGGATCGCCGAACAATGTCGACCAGGACTTCGGTTACCGCGGGGCCGGGACGATCGGCGACTTCATCTGGAACGACCTCGACGGCGACGGTCTGCAGGATGTCGGCGAGCCCGGCCTGCCCGGCGTCACCGTCACGGCCGCACTCTCGGCCGGCGTCTTCTCGGTCACTTACACGACGACGACAGGCCCCGACGGTTCGTACCAGTTCACCAACCTGCCCTACGGCAACTACACGGTTGCGGTCGGCACCGGCACATTGCCGGCCGGAATGACCCAGACCGGTGACCCCGATGCGACGATGAACAACTCGTCGTCGGCGACGCTGTCGGTGGGCTCCCCGAGCTCAGCCGTTCAGGACTTCGGCTACCAGGGGGTCGGTTCGATCGGCGACTTCGTCTGGAACGACCTCGACGCCGATGGCGTGCAGGACTCGGGCGAACCGGGTTTGCCCGGCGTCAAGGTCACCATCACCACGACGATCGCCGGTTCTCCGGTCACCTATACCACCACGACCAACTCGACCGGCGGGTACCTGGTCGCCGGCCTGCCGCTCGGCGCCTTCACCGTCACGGTCGATCAGACCACGCTGCCCGCCGGTGTGCTGGCGACCGGTGACGCCGACAGCGCCGCCGGTGCGGGCGACCACACCTCGGCCGTGACGCTGACCGCCGGTGCCGGAGCGGTGGTCACCAACCAGGACTTCGGCTACCAGGGCCCCGGTTCGATCGGTGACTTCGTCTGGATCGATCTCAACGGCGACGGCGTGCAAGGCGCCGGCGAAGCCGGACTGCCCGGTGTCGACATTACGATCACCACAACGATCGGTGGTGCCACCGTCACCTACACCACGACGACCGACGCCGCTGGGGCATACACCATCGCCGGTCTGCCGCTCGGCACGTTCACCGTCGCCATCGACCCGATAACGGTGCCGACCGGGATGACCCAGACCGGCGATCCCGACGCAACGATCGACGACACCTCGACGGTCACCTTGACCGGCGGAGCCGGAGCGGTCGACACCGACCAGGACTTCGGCTACGAGGGTCCAGGCACCATTGGTGATCTGATCTGGAACGACCTCGATGGCGATGGAGCGAAGGATGCTGGAGAGCCGGGGATTCCCGGGGTCACGATCACGGTTTCGACGCTGATCGCCGGGGCGCCGGTGAGCTTCACCACGACCACCGGTCCCGACGGTTCGTACCAATTCACCGGGCTGCCGCTGGGCACCTGGACCGTCACCGTCGACTCGGCCACCGTGCCTCCGGCAATGACCAACACCGGTGACCCCGATGCGACCAACGATGGCATCGCCACGGTCACCTTGACCGCCGGGGCCGGCGCGACCTCGCTCGTCGGGGACTTCGGCTATCAGGGCCTCGGCTCGATCGGTGACTTCGTCTGGATCGATATCGACGCCAACGGCGTGCAGGACCTGGGCGAACCCGGTCTCGCCGGGGTGGATATCACGATCACCACGGTGATCGCGGGTTCCCCGGTCGCCTACACCACGACGACCGATGCCGCTGGTGCGTACACGATCGCGGGTCTGCCGCTCGGGGACTTCACGGTTGCCGTCGATGGGGCGTCACTGCCCGCAGGTATCACCCAGACTTACGACGCAAGCGGTCCGCTCGACAACACCTCGGCCGTCACTCTGACCTTGGTGGCCGCAACCTCCGACGCGCAGGACTTCGGGTACCAAGGCCCGGGCGAGCTCGGTGACCTGATCTGGAACGACCTCGACGGGGACGGCTTCCAGGATGTCGGCGAGCCCGGCATCCCGGGGGTGACGGTCACCGCCACCGCGACGATCGGCGGCGCGACGATCACCGTCTCAACGGTGACCGGCCCGGACGGGAGCTACCTCCTGGCTGGCCTGCCCCTGGCCACCTTTACCGTCACGGTTGACCCGGCGACGCTGCCGGCCGGCATGACCAACACTGGCGATCCCGATGCCACCAAGAACGGTGTCTCCACGGTCACCTTGGCCGTTGGCACCGAGACCTCCACCGTGCAGGACTTCGGCTACCAGGGTCCCGGAGCGCTGGGTGACGTGATCTGGAACGACCTCGACGGTGATGGAATCATCGATCTCGGCGAGCCCGGCATTCCCGGCGTCAAGATCACGATCACCACCACGATCGGCGGTTCACCGGTCACCTACACGGCGACCACCAATGCCCTGGGCATGTACAACATCTCGGGTCTGCCGCTCGGCGACTACACGGTGACCGTCGATCCGACTACCCTCCCGGCCGGTCTGAGCAACACCGGTGACCCCGACGGCACGTTCGACGGGATCTCGACGGTGACCCTCGGACTCGGGACGGAGACCTCGCTCATCCAGGACTTCGGTTACCAGGGTCCCGCGTCGATCGGCGACTTTGTCTGGAACGACCTGAACGGCGACGGCGTGCAAGACGTCGGTGAGCCGGGCATTCCTGGGGTTGAGATCACGATCACGACGACGATCGCCGGTTCGCCCGTCACCTACACGGCGATCACCGACAACAGCGGCGCCTACTCGGTGGCCGGTTTGCCCTTCGGTGACTTCACCGTCGCCGTCGATCCGACCAGCCTGCCCACCGGCACCGTGCCGAGCTTCGACTCTGATGGCACCGGTACGCCCGATTCATCGGTCGTCACCCTCGATCTTGCGAACGTCAACGACACCGACCAGGACTTCGGTTACGCGGGCGACGGCGTGATCGGCGACTTCGTCTGGAACGACCTCGACGGCGACGGCACCCAAGATGTCGGCGAGCCCGGTATCCCCGGGGTCACCGTCACGATCACCACAGTGATCGGTGGAGCGACGGTCACCTACACCGACGTCACCGATGCCTCGGGGGCGTACCTCATCGCCGGTCTCCCGCTGGGTGACTACACGGTCGAGGTAGATCCGACGGCGCTGCCGGCCGGGATGACCCAGACCGGTGATCCCGACGCCACCCTCGACGACACCTCGACGGTCACGTTGGCCGTCGGTTCGGAGTCGTCCGATACGCAGGACTTCGGCTACCAGGGGCCGGGATCGATCGGTGACCTGGTCTGGAATGACCTGAACGGCGACGGCATCGTCGACCTTGGCGAGCCGGGCCTCCCGGGCGTCATGGTCACGATCACCACGACGATCAACGGCGTGCCCGTCACCTACACCGCGACCACCGGTCCGACCGGGGCGTACCTCATTGACGGACTTCCGCTCGGTACCTTCACCGTGACCATCGACCCGACCACCCTGCCGGCCGGCGTCACCAACACCGGCGACCCCGACGGTGGCGGCGACCTCACCGCGGTGGTCGTCCTCGGTGCCGGCACGGAAGCCTCGCTCGTGCAGGACTTCGGCTTCCAGGGTCCGGCCTCGATCGGTGACTACCTCTGGCTCGACCTCAACGGCGACGCCGTCCAGGATGCCGGCGAGCCGGGGATCCCCGGCGTTGACGTGACGATCACGACGATGGTCAACGGCTCGATCGTGCTGTACGCGGCGACGACCGATGCCAACGGTGCCTATCTGGTGGCGGGCCTGCCCTTCGGTGACTTCACCGTCACGGTTGACTCGGCAGACCTGCCCGTCGGGATGACGCCGACGTTCGACGCCGACGGAACCGGCTCGGTTCACACCTCGATGGTGACCCTCGGCATGGCCAATACCGACGATCTTGACCAGGACTTCGGCTACCAGGGTCCGGGCGAGATCGGCGATCTGATCTGGAACGACTTGGACGGCGACGGCATCGTCGACCCTGGCGAGCCCGGCCTCCCAGGCGTGACCGTCACGGCCACGGCGACCATCAACGGCCTGCCGGTGATCGTCTCCGTGGTGACCGGTCCCGATGGTTCGTATGTGCTGAGCGGTCTGCCGCTCGGCGATTGGACGGTCGTCGTCGACCCGACCACCCTGCCCGCCGGTGTGACGCCGACGGGTGACCCTGACGCGACGATCGACGGTTCAACGGTCGTGACGCTGGCCGTCGGGACCGAGACGATCGACACCGTCGACTTCGGGTTCCAAGGTCCCGGCTCGATCGGTGACTTCGTCTGGAACGATCTCAATGGCGACGGCGTGCAGGACGTGGGCGAACCGGGTCTGCCGGGTGTCACGGTCACCGTCACCACGGTGATCGCCGGGACGACGGTGACGTATACCGATGTGACCGACGCCGCAGGTGCGTACCTGATCGACGGTCTGCCACTTGGCTCGTTCACCGTCACGATCGATCCGGCTTCCCTGCCGGTCGGGGTGGCCGTGACCGGTGACCCCGACGCGACGATTGACGGCAGCTCGACGGTCGTGCTCGGCGTGGGCACGGAAGACTCGCTTGCGCAGGACTTCGGGTTCCAAGGCCCCGGTTCGATCGGCGACTTCGTCTGGATCGACATCGATGGCGACGGCGTGCAAGGCCCGACCGAGTCCGCAATCCCGGGGGTCGACGTCACGATCACGACAGTGATCGCCGGTTCGACGGTGACGTACAACGCGACGACCGACGCCGCCGGTGGGTACACGGTCTCCGGGTTGCCGCTCGGCGACTTCACGGTCGCCGTTGACCCGGCCACCTTGCCGGGCGGGATGGTCGCGACGTTTGATGCCGACGGCATCGCCACTGCTGACACCTCGGATGTCACCTTGACCGCCGGGGCCGGGGCGGTCGTCACCGACCAGGACTTCGGGTATCAGGGTCCGGGTTCGATCGGTGATCTGATCTGGAACGATCTCGACGGCGACGGCGTCGTTGACCCGGGCGAGCCCGGCGTCCCCGGGGTCAGAGTGACGATCACGACGACGATCGGCGGCACGCCGATCACGCTCACCACCATCTCAGGTCCGGACGGTTCGTACCAGTTCGATGGGCTGCCACTTGGCGACTACACGATCACGATCGACCTGGCATCGCTGCCGCTCGGCGTGACCAACACCGGCGACCCCGACGGCACTTTCGACGGAACGACTCCTGTCACCTTGGCGGTCGGGTCCGAGACGGCTCCCGACCAGGACTTCGGCTACCAGGGCCCGGCCTCGATCGGTGACCTGATCTGGAACGACTTGAATGGTGACGGCGTCCAAGATGCCGGCGAACCAGGCCTGCCTGGCGTCGATGTCACGATCACCACCGTCATCGCCGGGTCCCCGGTGACCTACACCGCAACCACCGACGCCGCCGGGAACTATGTCGTGGCCGGGCTGCCGTACGGCACCTTCACGGTCACCGTCGACCCGGCCACCCTGCCGGGCGGGGTCGTCGGCGGCATGGTCCCGACCGGTGACGCTGACGGTGGAAACGACAACACCTCGGTCGTCATTCTCGAGATGGCCAACACCAACGACATCGCTCAGGACTTCGGCTATCAGGGCCCCGGCTCGATCGGCGATCTCGTCTGGCTCGATCTCAACGGCGACGGTGTGCAGGACCTCACGGAGCCCGGCGTTGCCGGGATCGATATCACGATCACCACGGTGATCGCCGGTTCCACGGTCACCTACAACACGACGACCGATGCCACCGGCGGCTACACCGTGGCCGGATTGCCGCTCGGTGACTTCACGGTCACCGTCGACCCGACAACCCTTCCCGGTGGAATGGTTGCCACGTTCGATGCCGACGGCATCGCCTCGGTCGATACCTCGGACGTGACCCTCACCGCCGGTGCGGGTGCCGTGGTGACTACGCAGGACTTCGGTTACCAGGGCCCGGGCGTGATCGGCGACCTGATCTGGAACGACCTGAACGGTGACGGCATTGTCGATCCGGGTGAACCCGGTATCCCGGGCGTTGTGATCACGGCGACGGCGACGATCGGCGGCACCCCGGTGACGCTGACCACGACGACCGCTCCCGATGGCAGCTTCACGTTCTCCGGGCTCCCGCTTGGGGACTGGACCGTGACCGTCGATCCGACGACGTTGCCCGTGGGAATGACCACGACCGGAGACCCCGACGCGACCGTCGATGGCACCACCGTCGTCACGCTGGCCGTTGGTTCCGAGACGGGCGACTCGGCCGACTTCGGGTATCAGGGCCTCGGCTCGATCGGTGACTTCGTCTGGATCGATCTCAATGGCGACGGCGTACAAGACGCCGGCGAGCCCGGCGTGGCCGGCGTCGACGTGACGATCACCACGGTGATCACCGGTTCGACGGTCACCTACAGCACGACCACCGATGCCACCGGCGGGTACGCCGTTGCCGGTCTGCCGCTGGGCGACTTCACGGTCACCATCGACTCGACGACTCTGCCGAGTGGCATGACCCAGACCTTCGACAACGACGGCATCGCCACCGTCAACAGTTCGGTAGTCACCCTCACCTTGATTGCCCAGACCGACGACGCCCAGGACTTCGGTTACCAGGGGCCGGGTGCGATCGGTGACCTGATCTGGAACGACCTCGATGGCGACGGCCTGCAGGATCCGGGCGAGCCCGGTATCCCCGGTGTGACCGTCACCGTCACCACGACGATCAGCGGAACGCCGGTGACGGTCACCACGGTGACCGGCCCCGACGGCAGCTACCAGATCTCGGGCCTCCCGCTCGGCGACTACACGGTGACGGTCGACCCGACGACCCTGCCAGCCGGCGTGACCAACACCGGCGACCCCGACGGCACGCCCGACGACTTGACAACGGTGACGTTGGCGGTCGGTACCGAAACCGTCGATACCATCGACTTCGGATACCAGGGCCCCGGGGTCATTGGTGACCAGATCTGGAACGACCTCAACGGTGATGGCATCGCCGACCTTGGCGAGCCCGGACTCCCGGGCATCACCGTCACCGTCACGACGACGATTGCCGGTTCACCCGTCACCTACACCGCGATCACCGATGCCAACGGCGGCTACCAGGTGGCAGGTCTCCCGCTGGGCGACTACACCGTCACCGTCGATCCGGCCACCGTGCCGCTGGTGCTCACCAACACCGGTGACCCTGATGGAACCCTCGATGGGACCACGTTGGTCACGCTCGCCGTGGGCACCGAGACGGCCGACACCGCCGACTTCGGCTACCAGGGCATTGCCTCGATCGGTGACCTGATCTGGAACGACGAGAACGCCGATGGCATCCAGGATGCCGGCGAGCCGGGTTTGCCGGGGGTCGATGTCACGATCACCACCGTGATTGCCGGGGCGACGGTCACCTACACGGTGACCACCGACGCCAACGGTGCCTACTTGCTTGCTGGTCTGCCGCTCGGTGACTTCGTGGTCACCGTCGATGCGACCACCGTGCCTGCGGGCATGGTGCAGAGCTTCGACGCCGACGGCACCGGCACTGCCAACACCTCGCTGGTCCTCCTCAGCCTGGTGAACGTCAATGACATGCTGCAGGACTTCGGTTACACCGGCGACGGTGTGATCGGCGACCTGATCTGGAACGACATGAACGGCGATGGCATTCATGACGCCGGTGAGCCGGGCATTCCGGGCATCACCGTCACCATCAGCACCGTGGTCAACGGTTCGACCGTCACCTACACCGATACCACCGACCCCTCGGGGGCGTACCTCGTCGGAGGTCTGCCGATCGGTGACTACATCGTGACGGTGTCGGGCCTCGCCGCCGACCTGGTCCAGACCGGGGATCCCGATGCGACGCTCGACGACACCTCGGCGGTCACCCTGACGGCCGGCGTCCCCAACTCCGATACCCAGGACTTCGGGTATCAGGGTCCGGGTTCGATCGGTGATCTGATCTGGAACGACCTGAACGGCGACGGCATTGTCGACCTTGGCGAGCCGGGCCTCCCGGGCGTCACGGTCACGCTCACCACCACGATCAATGGTGTTCCGGTGACGTACTCCACGACCACCGGCCCGACCGGGGCATTCCTGGTCAGTGGTCTGCCGCTCGGCGACTACACGGTCACCGTCGATCCCGCCACGCTGCCGGTCGGTGTGAGCAACACCGGCGATCCCGACGGCACCACTGACGGCACGACGATTGTCACCCTGACGGTCGGTTCCGAGACAGCTGATACGGCCGACTTCGGCTACCAGGGCCCGGCTTCGATCGGCGACTTCATCTGGATCGACCTCAACGGTGATGGCGTGCAGGATGCCGGCGAGCCCGGCATCCCCGGAGTGACCATCACGGTCACCACGATGATCAACGGTTCGATCGTGCTTTACTCGACCACCACCGACGCAGCCGGTGCGTACACGATGGTCGGCCTGCCGTTCGGTGACTTCACGGTCACCGTCGACACGGCCACCGTTCCTTCGGGCTTGACGGCCACGTTCGATGCCGATGGCACCGGCACGGTCGGCACGTCGATCGTCACCCTCGACATGGCCAACGCCGCCGACATGGTGCAGGACTTCGGCTACCAGGGACCCGGGGCGATCGGCGATCTGATCTGGAACGACCTGAATGGCGATGGCATCGTCGATGCCGGCGAGCCCGGCATTCCCGGCGTCACGGTGACGGCGGCAATCACGATCAACGGCGTACCCGTGACCGTGACGGCGACCACGGCGGCTGATGGCAGCTACCAGTTCTCGGGCCTCCCGCTCGGTGACTGGACGGTGACGCTCGATCCGACGACGCTTCCGGCTGGGATGACCAACACGGGCGACCCGGATGGCGTGGCTGACGATTCGACGACCGTGGTCTTGGCCGTCGGGTCCGAGACGTCAACGACGACCGACTTCGGATACCAGGGCCCCGGTTCCATCGGCAACCTCGTCTGGAACGACTTGGATGCCGACGGCACCCAGGACCCGACCGAGCCCGGACTGCCGGGGGTGACGGTCAACATCACGACGACGATTGCTGGTCTGCCGGTGACGTACTCCGTGGTCACCGGGCCCGACGGTGCCTACGTGCTCGATGGTCTGCCGCTCGGCGACTTCTCGGTAACGGTCGATGCAACCACATTGCCTGCCGGTGTGCTGCCGACCCACGACCCTGACGGGTCGCCGGACGGCACGACGGTCGTTACCTTGGACCTGGTCAACCCCGGCTTCGACATCGTCGACTTCGGTTATCAGGGCCCGGGCTCGATCGGTGATCTCATGTGGATCGACGTCAATGGTGATGGCATCGAGGATGTCGGCGAGCCGGGCATCCCCGGAGTCAGCGTCACGATCACCACGGTGATCGGCGGGGCGACGGTCACGTACCCGACAACCACCGATGCCAACGGTGGGTACCTCGTGTCGGGCACACCACTCGGTACCTTCACCGTCACGGTTGACCCGGCCTCATTGCCAGGCGGGATGACCGAAACGTTCGATGCCGACGGTGTCGTCACGGTCGACACCTCGGTGGTCACCCTCGATGCAACCACCTTTGTGGTCGTCAACCAGGACTTCGGCTACCAGGGTCCTGGCGAGATCGGCGACCTGATCTGGAACGACCTCAACGGTGACGGCATCGTCGACCCGAACGAGCCCGGTGTGCCTGGCGTTTCGGTCACGGTGACGGCCACGATCGGCGGTATGCCGGTGAGCTTCACCACGACCACCGCTCCCGACGGTTCGTACCAGTTCACCGGGCTGCCGCTCGGCGACTGGACGGTCACCGTCGATCCGACGACGATGCCCGACAGCCTGCTACCGACCGGCGATCCCGACGGGGGCACCGACAACACGGCATCGATCACGCTGGCAGTTGGTTCCGAGACAGCACTCGGACAGGACTTCGGCTACCAGGGCCCGGGCTCCATCGGCAACCTGGTCTGGAGCGACCTCAACTCCGACGGATTGTTCGCGGCTCCCGAAACCGGTGTCTCGGGCGTCCACGTCACGATCACCACGGTGATCAACGGCATCACCGTGACCTACACGGTGATGACGGCCGCTGACGGCATGTACTCGGTGGCGGGCCTGCCCCTCGGTGACTTCACGGTCACGTTGGACCCGGCCGACCTGCCCGCCGGTGCGCTTCCGACCTTCGATGCCGATGGGATCGCCACACCGAACACCTCGAACGTGACGCTCGAGGTGGGCTCGGAAACCAGCGACACCCAGGACTTCGGTCTCTCGGTGCCGGCGACGCTCGGCAACTTCGTCTGGAACGATCTCAACGGCAACGGTGTTCAGGATGCCGGTGAGCCGGGGATCGCCGCCGTCGAAGTCAACCTGCTCGGCACCGACGGTTTCGGTCATCCCGTCGACATCACCGTCACCACTGATGCGGGCGGTCTCTACAGGTTCGAGAACCTCGCCCCCGGCGAGTACTCGATCATGGTCACGCCGTCGGCCGGTTACCAGCCGGCACCCAAGGGACTCGGTGGTAACCCGAACGCCGACTCCAACGGGTTGACCACCGGGGTCACGGTGACCTCGGGAATGGTCGACTTGGGTATCGACACCGGGTTGTACCTGCCGACTGCGCTGTCCGGTCGGGTGTACTTCGATGCGGATGCCGGGGGCACACCGTCGGCTACCGAGCCGGGTATCCCGCAGGTCACGGTCACCCTCACAGGCACGGCGGGAAGCGGAAGCCCCGTCACCCTGACCACGACGACGGCTGTCGATGGCACCTATGCCTTCACCGACTTGGCACCGGGCACCTACACAGTGACCGAGTCCCACCCGGCAGCATGGGCCGATGGTCTCGATCTTCCGCCGGCTGGCGCAGTCACGACGACCAACGATGTGATCAGCCAGATCACGGTGGCCAGCGGGACTCCCGTCACCAACGTGATCTTCGGTGAACTCGGCTGGGCGGTCGGCGGTGTCGTCAGTATCGACGGCACGGCAACCCCGATTGGTGGTGTGCTCATCACCTTGCGGGGCACCGACGTGCTTGGCAACCTGGTCGAGCAGACCTTCACGACGGCGCTCTGCGAGGCAGATGCCTTGGTGACCTGTGTCCCCGGAGGCTACGAGTTCCCCAACGTCCCGCCGGGCACCTACACCCTGACCGAGAACCAGCCGGCCGGGCTGAACTCGGGATCGGTGAATCCCGGTGACGTGATCGAGTTTGTCCTCAGTGGGGCCGCACTGCCCGGCAACCACTTCACGGAGGTGGCTTCGTCGGTGTCGGGTCTGGTGTACATCGACACCAACGACGATGGGGTCCGCGACGCCGAGGAATGGCCTAATCCCGACATCGCGGTCACGTTGATCGGCACCGACATCGCCGGTAACCCGGTGTCGCTGGTGACGATCACCGACCAGAACGGCAACTGGTCGTTCGCCGACCTGCGGGCCGGGACCTACACCATCACGGTCAGCCAGCCCGACAATCTCAATGACGGCAAGGTCACCGTCGGAACACTGGGAGGTACTGCGGGATCGAACACGGTCACGGTGACCATCGCCGCTGGAGTCGCGGGCACCGGATACCTGTTCGGTGACGTGCCGCAGGGTCGCCCCGGCAAGCTTCCGACCACCGGGTCGAACACGATGCTGCCGCTTGGAGTCGGCGTCGGGGTGTCCGTGCTGGGCCTCAGCCTGGTGATGGCTGGTCGTCGTCGTCGTCGGTCGCTCACCCGCTGACGTCACCAAAATCGTCAGGAACGCATCTCCGGATCCGCCCCGTGAGATGCGTTCCTGGCTTGGTGCTGATGTCGCGTTGGCTATGCCGGGTCGACCTGAGCGCGGAGCCGAGCGATCTCGGCTTGCAACTCAACGATCAACTCGGTGGCGGCGTCGGCTCGTTCGGCCTCGATGTCGGCGCGTTCGGCCTCAACGTCGGCTCGCCACTCCGCTGCATCGGCACGGCGGGCCTCCTCGGCCAGCCAGCCGAAGGGGTCGTCGCCGGGACGAACCATGCGACCAGCCGGGCAGCACACGGCCAGGTGGAAACCGTCGCTGGTCGCAAAGGTCAGCCCGAGTCCGGGGCTGGGTACCCCAAGTGCGGAGGTCTCCTGCCAAACCCCGTCGGTAACGTTGGCTCTCATCACCGTCTGGCGGATCGGGTCGAGGATGTACACCTCGCCAACGCCGAGTTCCAGAAGCCGGGTGCAGCGTCGTCGTATGTCGGCGCGAGCGTTCGATGGAGACAGAATCTCGACGCACACGCTGGGCAGCGGATCGTGAGGGCCAGGTTCATAGCGACCGAAATCACGCCCGGCGGCGCCGGGAATGACCATCAGGTCGGGCGCGGTATGCGGCTGGCCATCGCCGGGGGCGAAGGCGACATTGCTGGTGACCAAGTGGCCGGTTCCGGCGAGGGTGTGACGGACGGAGTTGAGAAGCACAAGGCCCCAATCGACGTGCGCGGTGGACTCCATGAGGGGGTTGTGCTCCTCGCCGGGGAGATGCGCGTAGTCGACCGCTGGACGTTCTGTCACAGGCGAAACGGTATCGCGTTTCATTGGATCTCTCGATCTGCCGAAGGGGTTGGAATAGCCGGGGGAAGCACCTCGAACCGTACGCCGGGGGTGTGCCAACGTAGGGTTGGGTATGCCTGCCGTGTTGGTCCATGGAAACCCCGAATCACCCGTGATCTGGGACGATCTGCGCTCGCACCTCGGCCGCACCGACGTGATCGCACTGCAGCTTCCGGGTTTCGGTTGCGCCTCACCTGAAGGCTGGGGAGCGACCAAAGCGGAGTACGTCGAGTGGCTGGTTGGTGAGTTGGAGGCGATCGGCGAACCGGTCGATCTGGTCGGCCACGACTGGGGTGGCGCGTTCGTGCTGCGCGTCGCCTGCACCCGCCCCGACCTGATTCGTACCTGGGTGAGCGACGTCGTCGGCCTGCTTCATCCCGACTATGTGTGGCACGACTTCGCCCAGATCTGGCAGACCGAAGGGGCCGGCGAGGAGTTTTTCGCCGGTCAGTTGGCCCAGCCGTTGAGCGACCGAGTGGCGATGATGGAGATGATCGGGATGACTCCGGTCGTTGCCCGCGCACTGGCCGAAGGCGCCGACGCGGAACAGGGCCGCTGTGTGCTCGCCCTGTACCGCTCGGCTGCGCAGCCGGCGATGATCGCCTGGGGTGAGGATGCCGCGGCCGCCTCGGAGCGGCCGGGTTTGGCGATCATCCCTTCGGATGATCCGTTCACTGGTGGCATCGACAAGGCGTCGGAGATGGCGGCCCGACTTGGGGCCGACTCCGCCGTGCTCGACGGCCTCGGGCACTGGTGGATGCTCGCCGACCCCCAGCGCGGCGCTCACGTCCTCGAAGAGTTCTGGTCGCGGCCAATCGCCTTGTAGCGGGCCGCGTTAGAGCTCGGAGCTGCCGAGCCGTTCGAGCTTCGCCAGCAGCTCGGCCACCCGAGCCTCAGCCGCGTCGGCCCGAGTCTCGGCTGTGTCTGCTCGCAACTCGGCGACGTCCGCTCGCCGGTCGGCTTCGACCAGCCAACCGAACGGGTCGTCGCCGGGTCGGACCATTCGCCCGGCGGGACAGCAGACCGCCAGATGGTGACCAACCATCGCGAAGGTCATCCCGAGCCCGGGGCTCGGAACCCCGATTGCCGACGACTCGACCGTCTCGTCGCCCTGCAGTTCCACCCGCATGATCGACTCCCGACGAGGGTCGAGGACGTAGACCTCGTTCACCGGGAGCCGCAGGAGCCGGGCACAATGTCCCCGTGTCGGAGTTTCTTGCGGCGCCTCGTCAAGTTCCTCGGGCCGCAAATACACCGTCGGTCAACCCATACCTCATGCAGAGTGCAACCTCACCACTCTTGGTAGTTTTCTCGATAGAACTCCGAGAATTTCCTGACCATTGCTGTGCCGAGCAACGATTCAACTCGGCGGGCGCTGCCGGCGGACGTCGGCCCACGCCTCGCGTAACTTCGGGCTAGCCATGTAGGTCCCTCCACGTTTTTCGCCTTCGATGGTGAGGAATCCGGCGACAGTCAATGCTCGAAGATCGTGGGTCGCCGTGTCCTCGGAGATCGTCTCACCGGCGGCGGATACGACGATCCTGATGTAGGCGATGCGCTGGAGCCGGCGGCCCCGTGCCGCGTCATTGAGCGCTCCGACGCAACGATCGGGGAGTTTGGCCGCTGATGCGAGCTGTTCGCAGTGGTCCCACAGGGCTTCGGTCTCGTGAATTCGATGCAGGGTCGTCGTCGCCTGTTGGACGTGGGCCTGCAGGCAAAACCTCACCCAGGGAAGCGTGTCGCGGTGGGGGTTCCATACCCCCTGGCCGGTGTCGGCGAGGACTTGGTAGTACGCCGGAGTGTTGCGCCCGAGGTACTCCTCAATGCTGGAGAATTCCGGCGCCAGCACCCCGTCGGACGCGAGGACGAACGACTGCACGGCGCGGGCCATCCGGCCATTGCCATCGCTGAACGGGTGAATCATCATGAGGTTGATGTGAGCGAGTGCCGCTCGAATGACAGAGTTCGGCGAGGAATAGTTGAGTTGCTCCAACGCCGCGACCACCAGGTCGTCGACTAGTTCGCGTTTGGGGGCCGTGTAGACCACCTCACCAACTGCATCGTGAACCCACACTGCTCCTAGCCGCCAGCGGCCGGGGTTCTTCGAGAGGTCGTACTTCAACATCATGAAGTGCAGGGCGCGGAAGGTCGCCGCTTCCATTGGCTCGGGGGTTCCAGCCAGTTGCAGGATGCCCGTCAGATTAGATCGGTGAGGAGCGAAGCGGCGCGCCGGGTGCCGTCGGCCGCTCGGATAGCCGTTGCGTTGGACTGCATCCGTGACCGCAGGGCGGTGTCGGCGAGCAGTCGGGTGATTGCCCCGGTTAGGGCCGCGTCGTCGAAGTCGTAGGTGGGCAGGCGGATGCCGAAGCCGGTCTCGTCGACGCGTTGGGCGTTGTCGTACTGGTCCCAGAACAGGGGCAGGGCGATCATCGGCTTGCCGAAGTGGAAGCACTCCGTGGTCGTGTTGTTGCCGGCGTGGGTGATCACCAGGTCGACGAGTGGCAGCACGGTGGTCTGCGGAACCTGCGCGGCGCCCCACATGTTGTCGGGCAGGTCATAGGTGTCGGCGAGCGGACCTTTCGACACGATGTAGCGATGCGGGGTCTCCGCCAGCACCGCCACCAGGCGCTTCATGAGTCCGACGTCGGCGGACCCCAAAGAACCGAGTGAGAGGTAGATCAGCGAACCGTCGCGGGCCGCCAACGACGCCGGGAGAATGAACGGCTCGTCGGTGGAACGGACCGACGATTCGAGGCGATGCCATGTCGCGTTCAGCGGACGCCGGTCGATGTAGTCGGCGACCGACGGGTAGGTGTAGAGGTTCAACGCCGAGGACTGGTGGATGAACTGCAGATCGTCCAGCCGAGGTGCGCCACACGAGGTGACCCATTCGTTGTAGGCCTCCCACATCGGACGATGTGTGCGGTCGTATTCCTCGCGAAACGACGCCCATCCCGTGCGGTCATCGGCGGCGTAGCCCGAGAAGGTCGGAGCGACATCGGGACCGGTCATCTCCAACGGGTTGCACGACATCATCCGCACGAACGGCACCCCTGCGGTGAGCAGCGCGGGGAAGCAGTTGACGTTGTCCTCGATGATCACGTCGGGCCGCACCCGGTCGATGATCTCGAGTAACTGCGGTTGGCAATACATCGCCCCGTCGATCAACGCCTGCCACGTCGGCTGGACGAACGTCGTCAACTGCTCGATGGTCGGCTTGCGGAACTCGGGGGACGTATCGCGGATGAAGTCGATCCAAAACTGCCCGGCGTCCTCCTCGGGTGCGCCGTCCACCACAGGCGCCGGCGCAGCCAGGTTGACCAGGTCTTCCTCGAAACCGAGGGCGGCCAAACGGCCGTCCCATGAGGCTTCGGCGGCGAACACCACCCGATGGCCGATCGAGCGCAGTACGTTGCCGATCCCGATGCAGTTGTTGGTCGGCCCGTAGGCCGATTCGGGCATGAACAAGAAGGTGCTCATCGAGGTCGTACCGTAATCGCCCGTGACACCAGGTGCGTCTGCAGAGCTGGTCCGCCAGTTGGTCGGCCCCACCTCGGGCGCGTTGGCAGGGGTCGAACGGGCGATGGGAGTCGATCAGACGAATGTCTCGGTCATCGTCGACGAGTCGGTGGTCGTCAAATGGTTGACGCCATCGGTCGTTGAGCCGCACCCGGGGGTACAGCTGCTCGAACATCTCGCCGAGGTTGGTTTCACCGAGACGCCGACGTTGCTCGGAGTGGCTCGCTCGAATGGCGGCATCGAGGCCGTACTCACCGCCTACATCCCGAACTCGCGAGACGGTTGGGAGTGGTACGTCGATGACGTGCTCGCCTGGCTCGACGGCGACGCCCCGGTTGCGCCGCTGATCGCAACAGCCGCGCGGCTCGGTGGGCTCGCGGCACGCCTGCATGTCGCATTGGCGACGCCGTCGTCGGTCATCCCGTCGCCGATCGGGCAACTGCCGACCGCGCCCATCCACGCCGCGGCGCATGCACTGCTCACAGAGGCCATCGAGGTGACGTCAACGTCGTGGCCGCTGCCCGAGCCGATGCTCGCCGCCATCCGTGCGGAGATCGACGGGTTGGCCGGACTTGGCGAAACGGTTGGCCAGCCGATCCACGGCGATCTCCATCTCGGGCAGATTCTGCGGGCCGGCGACCAGTTGTGGGTGATGGACTTCGACGGCAATCCGCTCGCCGATGCCCCGACCCGCCGCCAACCGCAGCCAGCCGCTCGCGATGTGGCCGGTCTGATCCAGTCCATCGACCATGTGGCCCGGGTGGCGCATCGACGTCGGCCCGAAGTTGGCCTTGACACGATCGAGGGACTTGTCGCGACCGCCGTCTCCGCAGCCCTCGACGCATATCGCCAGGCGCTCGGCCCCGCCCGACTGCTCGACGAACGCCTGATTCGTCCGCTGCGGGTGGTTCAGGAACTGCACGAGTTGGTGTATGCCGCTCGACATCTCGAACGCTGGAGCTACGTGCCCCACGCGGCCCTCCCGGCGCTCCTCAATCACCTCACCACTCGGTGAGTTCAGCCCGACGGTGAGGTCACGCCTGGAACGGGATGATCACGCCGGTCATGAAGTGCTCCAACTTGTCGAGTAGACCGTCGGTGGTGCGGCTGGCCAACGACATCATGAGCTCGTCACATCCGGCGTCGGCGTAGGCGGCGAGGTCGGCCTGCTGCTCGGCGTCCGATCCCGAAACGGACCACCGACGCCCGCGCCTCGGGGCATGTGGCGCAGAATCACCCGCCCGGCCGGTCGGCCGAACCGCTCGCACTGAGCGTGGTAGGCGTTAACCCCGGCGCGTAGTGCGGACGGGGACAGGTTGATCGGATGCCAGCTGTCGCCCAACTCGGCCGCCCGGCGGATGGAGGGGGCAGCACCAACACCGAAATCCCCAGGTCGACGCGGCTCGTGTGCGCCGCCAGCCAGGACAGCAACGCCAACGGTTCGTGCATCGTCTCGGGGATGTAGCTCTCGCCGTCGGGGACGATGATGTGGTCGCTCGTCCACAACGAGTCGTAGCCGAGCCCTTCCAACGTCGTCGCCAACTGCAACTGGACCTCGGGAGCCAAGAACGGCCCGGCCTGGGGAAGTGCTACTCCGAATCGCATCGTCGAGGTTTAACACGCCGACGGGTTGCCGCTCAGACCGGGCCAGCGTCGATCCGGCCGGCATCGATCCCGCTGGCATCGATCCGGCTGGCATCGAGTCGAGTGGCATCGAGTCGAGCGGCGTCGAGGCGGGTCGACAGGCCAAAGGCGACCGTCACGAGGCCGATGACCAGGCAGATCGGCACGACGCGGCCGTTGGTCGCGTCGGCAAGCCAACCGGCCAGTGGCGGACCGATCAACCCGCCGACGCCGTATGACAAAAAGTTCACGCCGAGCCGCGTGCCCAGGCCGTCGGTGCCGTAGCGGCTGATCAACACCTCGGGGCCGATGGCTACGAACCCGCCATACGCCGCACCGAGCGTCACCACGAACACCAGCAGCAACCGGTAGTCGCCCCCGGCGAGCAGCCAAACCACATAGGCGAACGGTTGGATGCCGAGGGCGAGTTGGAACATGCGCACCGCGCCGAGTCGACCGGAGATGGCCGTCAACAGTAACCGTCCCCCGATACTGGCCAGCCCGACGATCGACATCAGTCGCGAGGCCCGGTCGGAGGCGACCCCCTGGTCTTTGGCGAACGTGACGATGAACCCGAAGGCGATGAACAACCCGATCGACATCAACGTCGTCGTCGCGAACATCGTGGCGAAGAACCGATCGCGCAACAGGCCGAGCGACGCCCGCAGGCGGTCGATCAGCGATGCCGCAGCGGTCTGGCCGGCGACCATCGGCACCCGCACCGCCGGGACGGCCAGGGCGAAAATCACCGCCCCGATCATCGCCAGCGTGACGTAGGCGGTGCGCCAACCGTGGTCGCGGATCAGTCGTTGCGACATTGGGACGAGCAGCAGCGTGCCGCAGCCACTGCCCGCGGCGACCACGCCGAGGGCGACCGTTCGACGCTTCACGAACAACCGGCCGACCGTGGCGGTGAGCGGGGCGGTGAACATCCCGCTGCCCAGCCCGACCCCGGTTCCGTAGGTGAGGTAGCCGAGGTACAGGTTGTGGACACGCGACGTAGCCAGCAGACCAACGACAAAGATCGTCCCGCCGAGGGCGAGCAGGCGATGGGCGCCGACCCGGTCGCCGAGCGGGCCCGAGATCAGGCCGAACCCGAAGAAGAACAGCAGCGTGATCCCGAAAATGATCGCCGTCGACCCCCGGTTCGCCCCGAACTCGGCGGCCATCGAATCGAAGAACGTGCCGAACGTGTACGCCGTCCCGAACGCGGTGCCGTTGGCCAACGCGGCGGCCACGGCCACCACCCACGCCCGCGGACTGTCGGTTCGGACTGGCTTCACCGGCCCATCAGAGCACACCTTGACCCGAGCGCAGCCGCCGCCGATCCCGGTGAAGACCGGCGCCCAGCCTGCCGGAAGCTGAGTCGGGGGACAAAGTCCGCCCAGAAGCCGAGGCTCTTCACGAATCCCCTGGTCACCGCCGATCGGTGATGGTTCTCGGCGGATCGGGCGGGAAAGCTCCCACGTCAACGCCTGGTCTGGGATCTGGGCGCGAAAAGTTGTCGCCGACGACGAATTCCGCGCCCAGATCGAGGGCCTGGCGAGGTCCGCACGCGTCGGATACGAAACGAGAATCGCGCTCATCGAAATCGGGGCCGCTGAGCAACGTCTCGCTGACGGGCGGTATGGAACCTGCACGACTTGCGGCCGCGAGATCGCAGCCGAACGCTTGGATGCACTGCCAGCCGCGCCGACATTCTTGAACTGCACCAGGTGATGGCCGACGCAAAGCGTCGTTACACCGACGACGTCCCCGACGAGATTGAGGCCCGGTGACGCGAGCAGTGCCTTGCGTTGCCCGACGCTCACGAGGAGCGGGCATGGGTGGGGACCCGGTGGATGGTCCGCAAGCGGACGTTCGCCCACGTCCTCGGCGTCGACGCGGGCACCGGCCCGTTGGTCGTGCTCTCGTTTCGCTCATCGGGAGAGGATCTGGAGGCGCTTCGCCACGCCGGTCATCCGTTCTTCGTCCTCGGCTGGGGTCGTGACGCAATCGGCATGGTGCTCGACGCCGCTACCGACTGGGATGAGGTTCGAGAAGTACTGACCGACAGCTTCTGCGTACTCGCACCGAAGAAGCTGGCCTCGCTCGTTGACCGCCCAGAGCATCCCTGAGCACTTCGACGACACCGCGGTTTCGAATCACCAGGGTGGGCGCACGGGGGGTGTGACCAAGCGCGAAGGCCGCTACCCGTTGAGAACACTCGAGTCAGCTCATTCGACGGTCCAGCTGATCGCGGGTGGGTCGATCCGGGCGCATCGCGGTGCGCCACGGTCATCGGATAGTCGGACCTGCGCGGTCAGGCTGCCGTGTTGTGAGGCAGCGCGGATCACGGCAGGGTCGACGCGGTTGAGCATGAGTTTGGCACGGCGGAACATGTGGAAGACACCGGCGTCGTCGGCGTTTCCCCACGTCAGGTAGATGAAACGCTCACCGCGATTGCCCTGCACTGCCGGCCCACGGAAGTCGAGTGCGGCGTCGGGATCGCCATCGACGATGACAATGACACGGACATCGAGTTCCCAACGGGCATCGGATGCATCGGCCCGCACCAAATGTTCGGGCTCCGTCCCGAGTTGGACGCCGACGTGGACGTTGTCGAGCGGTGTGCCGCCGGGCTCGCAGAACGTCCGTCCTGGCAGATCCGTGCCGATCACGACGACTCTCATGACGATCAGTCTTGTCGATCGGTGTGGCCGAGGCGACGCCAGCGAGTGGGAGGGCGTGCTGGTGTGAGCTGTCCCACGGCACTGGGCTGTTCAGTACAACTCCTCGATCGGTGCGACCGTGACGAGATCTTTGACCGCTTCGGCGAGTCGCATGTCGAGGGTGACGAAGGCATCGGCCTGCAGGTGCGTGAGTGCGACGTACTCGGCGTCGAACGTGTCGGGCCATCCGAGCTTGTCGGCAATCTTCCAGGCGGTGCTTTGGAGAACGCGATCACCGAGCAGTCGGATGCGCAGTCCACGGACGTAGTCCAAGCGGGCAGCGGCTTCCTTCTTCGTCAGCTCGCCTCGTTGGCCGCTTGGTACAGCGACGACAGCACGTGCGACCGCAGCAGCGTGGGCGCCACGATCTTGTGTCGTCAGAGAGTACGGCCCGCTTGCGAGCAAGGCCGATGGCGACGTCGGGAGCGATCACGAATCTCGTCATCTTCGGCTCTACCTTTGCCCGACCGCGTCAACGGTGCGGCTGACGATCCATGCGTGCATGCCGACTTGTCGTTGCCGGGCAAAGCCGAAGTCCTCGAACAGTTCGACGGTTGCGCTATAGAGGAAGCGGCCGTGGGCCTCACGTCCCGCAGTGACTTCGGGGATTGCTTCAACGAGGCCGCCTCCGGCGCAGGCAATCTGGTCGATCGCACCTGCGAGTGCTGCTCGCGCCACGCCTTGACCGCGGTGTCTCGTGTCGACGTAGAAGCACGTGATTCGCCAGTCCGGTATCGACGGCGGCTCTTTCAAGTAGACCCGCTTGTGTTTGATGCTCGGGAGCTCCTCGGGGGAACCCCATTGGCACCAGCCTTCCGCGACGCCGTGTTCGTCGAGCACGAGTGCGGCATGGGCCCGGTCGCTGTGCACCCGCTCATGCTTGAGGGCACGGTGGTCGGTGCCTCGCTCGTTGCGTTCGGGGTGGAAACCAATGCACCAGCAGCCGCCGAAGATTCCGTTGTTGCGCTCGACGAGTTCGGCGAACGCGTCCCACGTCGATGGTTCGAGTGCTGTGACCGTGAAGTTCATTGGGCTCGTCTCCTGTGCGCTGCGTGGTCGAAGATACGCGCCCGAGCGACGGGTTGGTGACCACCGGCCAGTGAACGGAGGCGATGTCAACGAACGACACATCGCGCGCCTGTGGGCGACGTGGTTCCGAGCCGACTGTTGGCCAAGCAGGTGATCGTGCGTGAGCGGGCGTACTCGACCGCGACGTCGAAGGTCACCGGATACCGGGTCGCCGACCCCTACCTGCGGTTCTGGCTCCGGTACGTCGCGACGAACCTGGCGATGATCGAACGGGGGGCTGGGCCGCGTATGTCGATCGAGTGCTCGCCGATTGGACGCACTGGCGGGGATTGGCGGTCGAACCTACGGTACGGGAGGCCGTGATGCGGCGGGTGGTCCGCGACGATGTCGTGCCCGACGCAACCGAAGTCGGCCGGTGGTGGAAGCGCGACAACTCCGTGGAAGTCGACATCGTGATCGGTGATCGAGCGCCGGTCGCGCATGCGATCAACGCCATCGGCAGCATCAAGTGGCACCACTCCGCCCCATTTTGACTTCGCCGAGGCCAGCGCGCTGCACCACGCCCGATCGATCGTCCCCGGCACTCACCCGGGCTCCGTGACGATCGCGGCATCCAAGACCCCGGTGGAGACGACCGGCATCGACCTCGTGTATCGACCAGCCGACCGGCTCGACGCCTGGCGTTAAGGCGAACCGGCTACGACTTCTCCAAGCACAGGCAGCAGATTCGGATCGACGTTGCTGGTCCACGCCCGGTGTCGATCCGTCACGAGCAGGTTCTGCAACAACGTGTCATAGGCGCGGGCAATGTCTTTGGCGATGCGCGCGGCTGTCCACAACGTGACATCATCGACGGTCCCAGCGCTGTTGAGTGCGAGCGCCGTGAGATAGGCACTTAGGCGTTGAGGATCGCGGCCTGGGGCGACCGGCTCGGCATCGCGGTCACCACCTGATCGACGTACGAACTCAGCGACCGATCACGGCCGCGATCCGGCGTGGCGAGCGCTGCTTCCGGAAAGCCCGAGCGGAGGGCTCGACGAACGTAGCCGCGAAGATCGACCGCGGATCGATCCATTCGCTGTTTCGCAACGCCGTTTGTACGGGTCGAGCGTCGTAGCGGCAGTCGCAACAGGGGACCACCGGACCGGCGCATCGGGGTTGGTCATCAACTGGGCGAGGTAGTCTTCGAAGGTCTGTTGGTCGACGACGATGTTGACGGTTGGTTCGGGTGCACGAATGTCGAGCGGGGCACCGGCTGCCGCTCGGAAGATGGACGCCAACGCGTCGAAGCGGCGTTGAGCATCGGTGCGAACCAGTTGGGTAGCGGTTGGGTTGGGGCCATGTTCGGTGACGGCGGTGTCCCAGTCGGTCAGGAATTCGGCGGTCCGGAACCGCTCGAAGATCTCGAGCATCTCGCTGGCGACCGCCCCGGTCCCGCCACCGGCGCGTAGGTGTAGACCGGCTTCAGATTGGTGGAGTGACGCGTCGCGGAGTTGATCTCCAGGAGGGATCGCTGGGTGGTTTCCGGGAGGCGTTTCCTGACCGCATCATCAGTCTTGTCCCGGTTCCGAACGGTGGCTCGCCACAGGAGGTAGCCGACGCCATCCCGTCGGTTGTCGCGTCTGGTCCACCCGATGCCATTGCGACCTACGGATACCCAGGAGAGTGGTGCCGCCGTTTGGATGTTGTTTCGGAGATCTTCGGCGCGAGTCCTCAGCTGGTGTTGATGGATCAGTGCGCAACGGACTCCGATGTGTCGGACCTGGGCTCCTTCGAACCGCGACCCGCCTTGAACGGCGCGTACGTCGTCAGCGCGGGGATCGATTTCGTGGACGCTCGCGAGTCGGGCGTTCACGTCTTGCAGGCTGCCTTGGGCGCACCCAATGCGCCTTTTGACAGCCTGGTCACCTTCGAGGCATTGATGAGCTACGCAAAAGTCGCCAACGAGAGCGACTCCGATGAAGTGATCACTGACGCTGTCACGGCGCGGCAGGCGGTCGCCACCTTCAATGGTGCTTCGATCCTGCAGTTCGGGCCGATGGTGTGCGGGCGTCTTGACTCCGGACCATTTGTCTCCTCAGGACAGACGGCTTGCGCCGAGTACAGCGGCGTCTATCAGATCGTCGATGGAAAATGGAGGGTCATAGCCAACGGTCGCAATGGGAAGTTGCTCGGCTATGAGGGCATTGTCGACGTCGACCCGGACCTCTTCCCGAAGGTTGAGTGAACCCACGTCGGGCGTGGGTGATCCACCAGCGAACGTGGTGAGCTTGAGGGATGGACTCAGCGCTGTTTCTGACGGATCTGCTTGACACCCCGGCGCGGCTCGGGGTGTTGGGCGGGTCGTCGTTCGACTGGCCGACGACCGCTGGCGCGCGACGGGTAGTGCTCACCGGGATGGGGTCGTCGTACTTCGCTGCTCGGTCGATTGCCACCCGGTTGCGGGCGGCGGGGGTGATGGTGATCGCCGAGCGGTCGTCGGTGGTGGCGACCTGGCCACCAGCAAAGGACCTGCTCGTCGTAGGAATCTCGGCATCCGGAGCGTCGGTCGAGCCGCTGGAGTTGATGGCCCGGCATCACGGAATCAGCCGGACCGTTGCGATCACGAACGTCTCGGACTCGCCGATCGTCGGGGTTGCGGACGCGCAGGTCGACATGCTGGCGGGCCTTGAACGGGGCGGCGTGGCGTGCCGCAGCTACCACCACACCATCCTGGCGCTGCTGGCGTTGGGGAACGCGTTAGGTGCTCCAACGGTCGACGTTGCGGCGCTCGTAATCAAGTCGGCTGCGGCCGCGGCCGACCTGATCGACCGGCGCAGTGATTGGCTGGAGCAGTTGGCCGCCATCCTTGACGGTCCGCACGGGCTGTGGATGTTGGCCCCCGAGGAGCGCTTGGGCAATGCCCTGCAAGCGGCGCTGATGATCCGCGAAGGGCCTCGCCGGGCGGCCGATGGATGCGAGACGGGCGACTGGAGCCACGTTGACGTGTATCTCACCAAGACCCTCGACTACCGCGCGCTGGTCTTCCCGGGGTCCCGGTTCGATCATGCCGCGGCGGAGTGGATGACGTCACGAAGTTCAACGGTTGTCGCGGTCGGCGGGGAATTTCCGGGCGCCACGATGAGCCTGCGGTACCGCCACGACGACGACCCGCTCGTGCAACTGGTTGTCGAGGCATTGATTGCCGAGCTACTCGCCGCCCACTGGTGGTCGACCGCGGCCCCCGGATGACCACGGTGGGCGGGAATGCGGCCGGTATCCCCTAGGTTGACGGACACTGTGCAGCGTCTCGCCATGCTCTCGCTCCATACGTCCCCCCTGCTGCAAGCCGGGCAGGGCGACGCCGGTGGGATGAACGTCTATGTCCGCGAGTTGGTGTCGGCCCTCGCCCATGCCGGGGTCGAATGCACGACATATACCCGGGTCACCCACGCTGACCAGCCCCGCGAGGTGTTTGTCGAGCCTGGTCACCGGGTGGTCCACATCCCCGCCGGGCCGTTCCAACTCCCCAAGGAACACCTGCCGGCGGTCGTCGACGAGTTCGCTGACGGAGTGCGCATCGATGCCGAGAAGAACGGCGGGATCGATGTGATCCACGCCAACTACTGGCTCTCGGGCGTCGCCGGGCACCGGTTGAAACACGAGATGAACCTGCCGCTGGTCACCACGTTCCATACGTTGGCCCGAGTCAAGGCCGAAGGTGGCGATCCCGAGCCCGAACGACGGGAACGGGCCGAGATCGACATCATCGGCTGTGCCGACGCCATCTGTATGAGCTGTCCGGCCGAGGAGGAGCAGTTCCGCCGCCTCTACGGCGACCCGCCCGGCCGGGTCGAGATCGTCTCGCCGGGCGTTGAGCACGCGTTCTTCGCCCCCGGCGATCGGCGTGGCGCCCGCCAGGCTTTGGGCCTCGGCGATCATCCGGTGCTGCTGTTCGTCGGACGGATTCAGCCCCTGAAGGGCGCCGACGTTGCCGTGCAGGCGCTCGCCGAATTGAACCGCCGCGATGCGGTGTTGCTGATCGTCGGCGGGGCAAGTGGCCAGCAAGGCGATGCCGAATACGACCGGGTGCGGCGCATGGTCCACGACCTCGGCCTCGAGGCCCAGGTGCGCTTCACCCCCGCTCAGCAGCACCACATGCTGTCGACCTACTACCGAGCCGCCGATGTGGTGCTGGTGCCGAGCCGCTCCGAGAGCTTCGGCCTGGTGGCCCTCGAAGCCGCGGCCTGCGGCACCCCCGTGGTGGCCAGCGCGGTGGGCGGCCTGCTCACGCTGGTCGACCACGGCGTCAACGGATTCCAGGTCACCGAGCGCGACCCCAAGATCTTCGCCCACTACACGGCTCGGATTCTGAACGAGCCTCGCCTTGCCGCGTCGCTCGCGGCCGGTGCGG
Organism: uncultured Actinomycetes bacterium; assembly: GCA_963847945.1. Lineage (GTDB taxonomy): Bacteria > Actinomycetota > Acidimicrobiia > Acidimicrobiales > Ilumatobacteraceae > JANMJD01. Next base: position 911,516 of record CAWKBX010000009.1, on the reverse strand, counting down.
CCGAGGGAGCCCGCCGCTACACCTGGAGCCTGGCCGCCGCCCGTCTGCGCCGCGTCTACGCCGATCTGACCGTCGGCGCCCTGGTGGAATGCGCGGCGTAACCTCAACGATGTGACTGTGTTTACTCGGGGGCGGTGCCCCCGGCCCCCATCGTCGTTCTGCGCAGGCGGATCACAGCTGGCGCTCGCTCGACCGACCAGACACGAGCTGGGCTCGTGACCGACTGGCATGACGTCGACAGCCTCGACAGCTACGAGTTGTTGATCGACGAATGGCTGGCTCGTTTCGCCACCGACAATCCCGTGATCGCCGCGGTCGATCGGGCCGAGCCCGGCGACAACGAGCGCCGGTGGTTCGTGCGGATGACGGGCGACGAGAAGGACTTCATCACCGTCTGGCTCACCCTCGGCCAACGGACCCTGAAATACGAGACCTACTTCATGCCCGCCCCCGAGGAGAACGCCCAGCAGTTGTACGAGCATCTGCTGCGCCGTAACGATCGCCTGGTGGGAGCGCATTTCTCGCTCGGGTTGGAAAACGCGATCTACCTACGCGGCGAACTCCCGATCGCCGCGCTGAACGCCGAGGAGTTCGACCGCATCGTCGGCTCGATGTACGTCTACGTCGAGCAATGCTTCCCCACCGCAATCCGCATCGGATTCGCCAGCCGGTTCGCCTGAGCCTGGGCTGAGAACCCGAGGCTCTAACGTGGGGCGTGGTGAGCGATCAACGATTCTCCGGGCATTGCGACTGTGGCGGGGTTTCGTATGTGATCGACGGGCCGCTGCGCGACGTCTACAACTGTCACTGCGAGCGGTGCCGACGGATCACCGGTCACCACATGGCGGCGACGGCGGCCCATCCCGACCATGTCACGTTGGTCAGCGACACGACGCTCGGGTGGTATTCACCTGACCCGACGGTGGAGTACGGGTTCTGCAACCGATGCGGCTCAACGCTGTTCTGGAGGGCCGCGGCGATCCCCGACAAGTTGTGCATCACCGCCGGCACCCTCGACCAGCCCACCGGCCTGCGCACCGTCAAGGCCTGGTGGGTGGCCGAGGCCGGTGACTACCACGAGCGCCCGGCCGTCGAGGAGTTCGACTACGAAAGCTGACCGACGCGAGAGCTGACGGATCACCCGGCGGTCGGGTTGATGCCGAGGTTGTGCAGGGCAATCGAGCCCGGCCCCTTGGCGGTGTTGGCCCGGCTGGTCGCCAGAATCGTCCCGTCGCCGACGGCGTCACCGGCGATGCGGTCATCCGCAGTGAGCAGATTCGGCTGGCCGAACTCGGCGTACGGCGCTTCGGTGTAGATCTCGGCGGAGTAGGCATCGTCGAAGAACAACTGCGAGGTCAGGGCGATGTTGTCGCCGATGTGGACGCGTAGATGGATGTGGACGGCGCGGCCCGGATACCAACCGGGATACACGGTCAGGAACTCGGCGATCCCATCGGTGTTCACCGTCTGGGTACCGCGGCAGAACGTTGTGCCGGGGCCGTCGTCCTTGCCGCCGCCATTGTCGACGAACGCCGAGTAGTCACCCGTCGAGTCGGTATGCCAGATCTCGACCTTGGCGTTGGGAACCGGTTGGCAGTTGGTGTCGAGCACCCGCAGCCCGAGTCGCAGCGGATGCCCCGCCACCCCCTCGGTGATGTCGGACCGATCAAGTTGCTCGTCGAGCGGAAACGGCCCGGCCGTTTGCTCGGGCGCAAGCGCGCAGGTGCCCATCGCCTCGAAGTCGGCGGCGGTCAACGCCGCAACTCCGCCGATGACCGGGTTCGCGGAGGTAACGACGTTGGCCACAGTCGTCCCGGCCGCCGAAGTCGGACTGACGGTCGCGGTCGGTGCCGTCGTGGAAGTACCATCACTCACGGGTGCTGGAGAGGTGGCTACGGACGTGGTCGTGGCGGTCGTGGTGGTCGATGACTTGCAGGCGGCGAGGAACGCCGCCAGGCCGGCGCCGAGCAGCACGGTACGACGAGGCATCGGCGCGTCGCCGAGATTGAGAAACTCCATGCCACCAGTCCATCACCCAAAGGTGAAAGCCAGCTGAGAGTTCCCCGAAAGTTCAGTTGGCCGGGACCGCCCGTTGAACACCGTGAACGGCGGAATTGTCCAGTGCAGCACGACCGAACCCCTGGTCAGTGGGTCGGAGTGGGGGCCCCATTTGGCGCGGCCAGCAGGTCGCCAGACGGGCGGAACAGGGCGATGAACGCCACGCCGGCGCAGGCGAGCACGATGGTGGCGACGACCATCGGCGTGCGCGAGCCGGCGGCCGAACCGGTGATGTAGCCGACGAGAGCCGAGGCCGGGACCTGAGCGAGGTTCTGCACGCTCGAGTAGATGCCCATCGCCTCACCTTGGTGGCCCATCGCGGCGGAGCGGCTGATCAGGCTCGTGAGGTTGGCCATCGACAACCCGTTGAACATCGTGAACAGCGGAATCGTCCAATACAACACGGCCGAGTTACCGGCGATGACATAGACGAACACCATCGCCGCGGTGCCGAAGAAGGACCATCGCAAGATCGAGAAGTCGGCGAACTTCTTGGCGAACATCCCGACCAGCACGGCTTGCGAGATGGCGATGAAGATGCCGACGACGGCGAAGAAGTCGCCGGTCTTGGCCTGGCTGAACCCGAACTTGCGGTTGAGGAAGACGCCGCCGAAGGTGGTGAAGAACGTGAAACCAGCGGTGAACAGGAAGGCCGTGACCAGGGGGATCCGCAGGCGACGATCGTTGAAGCCCTTGCCGACATTGCTCAGCGATTGGCCGAGACGGATCTTCTTGGCGGGATCGGTGTCGACCAGGGTCTCAGGGAAGCGCAACACGATGTTGATGCAGTTCAACGCGGCCAGACCGGCGGCGAACCAGAACGGCGTCGTCGCATCGAACCAGCTTGGCGTGTGAAACAACCCGTAGAACGAGGTGTTCGGGGCACTCAACCGTCCGCCGAGATACGGCCCGATCACGAACCCGAGTCCGAACGCGGCCCCCAACATCCCGAAGTTCTTCGCCCGGTTCTCGTTGGTTGAGATGTCACCGATCGCCGCCTGGGCGACGGCCAGGTTTCCACCCGTCGCCCCGTCGAGGGCGCGGGCAGCGAACAGCAGCGGGATGTTCTTCTGCAGGATGCCGATAGCGAACAAGACATACCCGATCGCCGTTCCACCGACCGAGAAGGCGAGCACCGGGCGCCGTCCGTACCGATCGGACAACTGCCCGAGGATTGGTGCGGCCAGGAACGTGAAGAACGGATAGATCGCCTGCAGCCAGCCGAGCATGATCAGCGAGCTGGAGAACGACCAGCTCTCGGGGGTGACCCGGAACGGCGAGCCGGGGCTGATCAGCAGGGGGAAGACAGGGATGAGAATCCCGAAACCCAACAGGTCGATGAACACCGTCGAGAAAATCGTCCCCATCGCCTTCGATGCCGATACGGGGGCTTTGGCTTGAGACACGTCCGGAACCTACTTGCATCGCACCTCGACATCGGAACGTTTGCCGGTTCGGGTGGATGGCGGCACACATAGCACCGTCGGTCCGGAGCGGTGTCAACTTGATCGGGGAAGTCGAGGACAACCGCTCCGGGCTGCCGACGTCAGATCGCTCGCATCGAGTTGTTACGGGCGTTGTGCTCCACCTCGGCGAGGCCGAGAACTTCGAGGACCGGTGGTACGTAGTTGCCGAAGCGGCCGCGCAAGCCTTTCTTGAACCCATACCAGCCGCCGAGCGGGTTGTTGTCGGACCGCCCCCAGGCTTCGACAGTGCCGTCCTTGGCGGGTTTCTGCTCGTCGGCATTGCCGAGCGGCATCCAGTCGCCGTGGTCGGTGAGCATGCGGTGGAGGTCTTCGATGCAGCGCAGGTGGTAGCGCAACTGCGTGCCGCCGACCTGCACGACCAGTGCCGGTGGGTCTGCCTCGGGGTCGCGGTAGGCCTCGAACTCGCTGGAGCCGGGCGGGGTGGTGAGCTTCCAAGGATCGCCGGGAACCCCTGAACCAAGTACGTCGTCGCGTGTCATGCGACCACTATCCCCCCGTATTGATGACATCTTCTGTCATGGTTCGTAGGATTTCTGTGTGAGAGCCGGACGATTGGTCGACATGCTGCTCACCCTGCAGCAACGAGGTCGGCTGACCGCGGGGGAACTCGCCCGGCATCTGGAGGTCTCCCCCCGTACCGTGTTGCGCGACGTCGAGGCGCTGAGCGGGGCGGGCATCCCGATCTACTCGGTGCCTGGGGTCGGTGGTGGTATTGACCTGGTCGAGGGGTTTCGGACCCGACTGACTGGGCTGTCGGCGGGTGAGGCGGCGGCGATGATGCTTGCCGGTCAACCGACCGTCGCCCATCGTCTGGGATTGTCGGTCGATGCCGGAGGTGCTCGACGCAAGCTGGTCGAGGCCGTCCCTATGGAGCAGCGCGCCGCGGTCGAGGAGATTGACCGATGGTTTCTTCACGATCCCGACCCGTGGACCGGTCACCGAATTCCCCACGGTGAGCTGCGTCGTTTGGCGGGCTCGATTGCCGCGCGTGTCGAAGTTGAGTTGGTGTTCGCGGATGACCGATGCGTCGTGCGGCCGCTCGGTCTCGTGCTCAAGGCAGGGTCGTGGTATCTCGTCGACGCGGGCTCCGGTTTGGCCAGTCCCGTCGTCGTGGACCTTGATCGGTTGCGTTCGACACGGATCACGCGTCGAAGCTTCCAACGATCCGACGATTTCAACCTTGCCGAGTTCTGGGATGGATATGTCTCCGAGAACTCGACGATGCCGCGACCGGACACGATGGACAGTGGCGTTGTACCCGTATGGGACATGCCGCGATGACTCGATTTCGAGTCGACACCGACGACGGTCTGCTCCGGTTCTTCGGCCCAACTGCGTGTAGTCGGGAGCGTCGATGACGCCAAAGCGGTTCCTCGGGGGCCTTCGCCAGGTTGACCTGGCGACATGGGACGCAGCGGGGCGCGTTGGCTCGTCTGCCAGCGATGGGCGCGGGCCAAGCGTGATGAGCGGCTAGCCGCCTGAGACGGCTACCCGGTTCGGCCACTACGGTGGGCGAACCGGGTAGCCGGACTTTTGGGCAGAGGGAGCACGGCCGATCATGACGTCAGCGTTGACGGACACGACCAAGGAATTGTTGGCCAAGGTCGAGGAGCTTGGGCCACGGTTTCGGGAGCGGCAGCGGGAACTCGATACGACGTCGACGTTTCCGTTCGAGGCGTTTCGTGAGGCGACCGAGGCGGGGTTGCACAAGCTGACCATCCCGGTGGAGTACGGCGGCTACGGCTACTGGCGGCCGGGGAACTTCTCGGGCTTCTACCGCATCCTGGAACGCCTCGCCTACTGGGATACCAACACCGCCCAGCTCCTGCAGGTGCACAACCACGCGGTCGGCATCCTCGGCTGGCACGCCAAGGGCGCACAGCGCGACCGCATCCTCGGCGACGTGCTCGATGGGGCGTTCTGCGCCTCACTCGGCTCCGAGGCGCACCTGTACGAGAACGGGGCCGAGGTGCTCGATTCAGAGCTGAAGAAGGTCGATGGTGGCTACCGGTTGACGGCCCGCAAGGCGTTTGCGTCGGTCGCCGTGATCGCCAAGTACCTGATGGTCTGGTGCTCGGTTGAGGGGAACACGCCATACGCCGAACGGATGGTGTTTGCCCTGGTCCCGGTCGATGCGCCCGGTGTGAAACTGCTCGACGACTGGCAGATGCTCGGCATGCGCTCGACCGTCTCGTGCAGCGTCACCTTCGAGGACGTGTTCGTCCCCGATGACGGCATCGTCGGCCGACCCGGAGGCTGGGTGAACGACGACCCGCGTACGTTCAGCTGCGGTTATGCGGCCAACCATCTCGGCACGGCCCAGGGAGCGTTCGATTTCATTGCGTCGTACGTTGCGTCGCGCCCCGACCTGCGGGAATCGGAGGCGGTCAAGGTTCGCCTCGGTCGGATGGACGCCCAGTTGTACGCCGCCCGTTGCGGGCTGTACGCCGCGGCGGCTCGGCTCGACGCCGGCGACGACTTCGATCTGGCCGAGGCCGATGCCATCCGCGCCATGCATCTGGCCAAGAACGCCGTGTTGTCGATCCCGTATGAAGGCTTCGACATCGTCGGAGCCCGTGCCGCCCACGAGCGGTATCCGCTGGGGCAGATGGTCCGTGACGCCCGCACCTTCACGCTCCACTTCCGTGACGACCTCTATGTGCAGCGCCTGGCCGACATGGCATTGGGCAAGGGGTTCTCGGCGAAGAAGGCCCGTAGCGGTTCCACCCCATTCGACCAGTCATCCGCCGGAGCCTGACATGAGCGTTCATCCCGATACTGCCTTGTTGATCGAGATCTGCTCGATCGACTCGATCTGGGGGCGCGAGCAGGCGCTCGCCGAACGAATGGCTGCGCTGGCGCGGGAATGGGGATGTGATGAGGTCGCCGTCGTCCAATCCCGCCCCGAGCGGGCCTCGGTCGGCGTACGGGTGACGGGCACCGGCGGCGGACGCAGCCTGGTCCTCAACGGCCATATCGACATCTACGAGCTGTCGGAAGACTGGACCCGCGACCCATTCGACTCGGTGTTGGAGGACGGCAAGGTCTTCGGCGCGGGCATCGCCGACATGAAGTCGGGCACTGCCGCGGCGTTCGCCGCGGTCCGCCGGATCGTGCAATCGGGCGACCGACCGCGCGGCGACGTCGTCTTTCAAGGTGTGTCGTGCCACTTCGAAGGTGGAGTGGGGACGCGGTCGTTGTGTGAGGCCGGATTCGTCGGTGACGCGGCGATCGACTGCGAACCATCGTCGAACACGATCGGCATTGCCCACCGCGGCGCGGCCTACCTGAAGATCACCACCAAAGGCCGCCAGGCGCACACCTCGTACAAGCACCTCGGGCTCAATGCGATCGAGACGATGGAGCCGATCCTTGCCGGGCTCCGCAAGCTGGAGAACGAACTGGTCTACGAGCCGCATCCACTGCTGCCGGGCGCGCCGGTGCTCAACATCGGCACGATCAACGGCGGTACAAAGCACAACCAGGTCCCCGATCGTTGCGTCGTCACCCTCGACATCCGCCTGCTCCCGAGTCAAGACCCGCACGACGTGAAAGCCCAGGTGGAAGCGATGATCGCCGGGTTGCAGCGCGACGTCGACGGCCGCATCGACGCCGAGGTCGAGTTCTCGGAACACTGGCTGTCGGGCCCGCGCCATCCATATCAGATCGCCGCCGATGAGCCGATCGTTGTGGCACTCGACACCGCCGTTCGGCGGGCGACGGGGGCCGAGCCGGTGTACCAAGGCCTGCCGTTCTGGTGTGACCTGGTCGCGCTGCGCGAGTACGGAATCCCCGGCGTCAACCTCGGCCCCGGCGACCCGCCGTACAACTTCGCCGACGAGTATGTGTTCGAGGCGCAGTACCTGCAAGCGGTCGACATCTACGAGGCGTTGATCCGCGAGTGGTGCGCGTGAGGTCCGGCGATCTCAACGTCGTCCACGCGGCGGCGTTGACGCAGATTCACGACACGGGGGTGGTCCGTCGGGGCGCGACGCAAGGCGTGTTGGACGTCATCGCCGACGGCGCGGTGGCGATTCGCAACGGGGCGATCGTCGCGGTTGGCCCGACGGCCGCGGTCCTCGCCGCGTGGGGAGGCGACGTCGAGACCATCGACGCGACCGGCCGCACGGTGATGCCCGGGTTGGTCGAATGCCACAGCCACCCGATCTTCGCCGGGGAACGGTGCCACGAGTACGCCGAACGGCTCGGCGGGGCGTCGCTGGCCGAGGTTGCGGCGCGCGGCGGGGGCATTTGGTCGAGCGTGTTGGCCACCCGCGCCGCGGATGATGCGACCCTGCTCGACCGTCTGGCGCGGGCGTATGGCCACATTCAGGCCGGGGGTGTGACGACGTTGGAGGTGAAGTCGGGCTACGGCCTGACCGTCGCCGAAGAGTTGCGGGCGTTGGAGCTGTTGGCCCGGTCGCGTTCGTTGACCGACATGGAGTTGGTGATTACCTTCCTCGGCGCCCACGTTGTACCGAGCGACCTTCCGGCCTCGTCGTCCGCGGAACGGGGCGAGCTGTACACCACGCTGATCGATGACGTCATGGCCCCGGCGGTCGTCGCCCAGGGAATCGCCGAGTTCCAGGATGTGACCGTTGAACAGGGATACTTCACCCCCGAGCAGGCGCTGCGGCTGATGCGGTCGTCGCCGCTGCCTGTGCGGGTGCATGCCGACGCGTGGAGCTCGTCGCAGGGGTGGCAGACGGCGGTCGAGGGTCGTGCGGTGTCGGCTGAACATCTGACCTATACCCCCGATGACGAGATCCGTGCGGTCGGTCGTACCGACACGGTCGCGGTGATTCTGCCGATCGCCGAGTTGATCTACATGACCGCGAAACGGGCCAATGCGCGGTTGCTGATCGAGACCGAAGTGCCCGTGGCTGTGTCGACCGACTACTGCTCGTCGATCCACGCGACATCGCTGTTGACGACGATCGGGGTGGCCGCGCCTTGGTTTCACATGACCCCGGGCGAGGTGATCGTCGGAGCGACTCTGAACGCCGCCTACAGCCTCGGCCGTCAGGCAACGTGCGGCTCGCTCGACGTCGGCAAGCGCGGCGACCTGCTGATCCTCGACGCCGTCCATCCCCACGAGCTGTGCCTGGCCGCGGCGGCTCCGCTACTCGATCAGATGGTGATCGCCGGACGACTCGTCTGAGGTCCCGACGAATCAAGGCGATGGCCTCGGTGTGCGCCGCATCACTAGGCGACGCGACCTGGGTGTGGTCGTGCCGTACCCTCCCTTTCGAGCGGCGACGCTTGAGACCACCGTGTTCGCCGTCGATGACTACGACCTGGCTCGGCAGGGCCGCATGGGCCGTGCCGGCCCCACTGTTGGCGCTCATGCTGGGACAAGTCGGTCGCCGATGCAGTCGGGTGATCGACTCGATCGGGAATTGGGGTAGTGATTGGGTTGCTGGCGGCTGGTGTACAGGCGAGTCTGGAGCCGGTGAAGACCGACGTGCGAGAACCAATCGAATCCCGCCGCCAGCATGGCGCGATGGGCGTTGGAGCGATGCTGCTCGCCACGCTGTTCTGGTCGTTCGGGGGCATCTTCGGGAAGAAATCCGGAGCCTCCGGGCTCGTGCTCACGTTCTGGCGAATGTGGATCGGAACCGCGTTGTTCCTGGTCATCGCCCTGGCCGTGCGCCAGTTGCCCTCACGGGACGACATCCGCCGCTCGACGCTCGCCGGGATCGTGTTCGGCCTCAACGTGGCCGCGTTCTTCACCGCGATACAGACGATCAGTGTGGCGACGGCGTTGATCATCTCCGCCCTTGCCCCGGTCGTCGCCCTGCCGATCACGGTGGTTGTGTTCAAGGAGGGGCTGACGACACTCAAAGTCGTCTGCGCACTGATCGCCGTCGTCGGGGTGATCGTCGCCGTCCTCGCTGCGCCCGCGCCGAGCGGATCGGGCGGCCGCTCGTCGATCGGCTATGTCTGGGCCGTCGTGTCGTTGGTGCTGTGGTTGGCGTACCTGTTGCTCTCCAAGGGGGTACGGGCGCGCGTCGAGATGGTCCCGTTCCTGCTCGTCGTGTCGGCCAGTGGCGCGCTCGCCGTGTCGGCCGCCGTGGTGGTCACCGGTAAGAGCGTCGGCCAGGTCCACGGGTCGGGATGGTGGTGGGTGCTCGCCCTCGCCCTCGGGCCCGGAGTGTTCGGCCACGGCCTGGTCGCCTGGGCCCAGCCGCGTGTCGAGGCATCGGTGACCGCGGTGTTGATTCAGGCCGAGCCGGTGTTCGCCTCGATCAACGCCTGGATCTTCCTCCACGAACGCGTCACCCGCCTGCAAGGCCTCGCCGGCCTTGGCGTGATCATCGCCCTCACCACCCTCGCCTGGCGCGAAGCCCGCGAAGGCTCGATCGAACTCTCCGACGTCCCGATCTGATCGGGGTATAGCGGTGATTGGTCGGCCGTGTCAGACCGATTGAGCCGCATTCGATTCAGCCGGGTTGGACGCCGGCTTGGAGTGAGTTGATCCAGTCGTCGGCCATGCGCCAGCGCAGGTCGGCGTGTTCGCGGGTGTCGTGGGCGGTGTGACCGGCCGCGGCGGGGTAGGAGCCGAGGAATTTGACGTCGCCCTGTTTTGCCTTCAAGTCGCGCAGGGTGTCGGCGATCAGCGGGTCGGTGATGTGGCCGTCGGCGTAGATGACGAAACAGTATTCACCGAGCCCACCGACCTTGGTTGGCCGCGAGATCAGGTTCGAGAGGTTGATTCGCCGGGCGGCGAATTCCTGCAGAATCGAGATCAACGAACCCGGCTCGTCGGCCCGCTGATACACCACGATGGCGGTGCGATCCTGCCCGGTAGCTGGGGGAACTCCCTGCTTGGCGACCACCACGAAGCGGGTCTGGTTACCGGGGTGATCGGCGATGTCCTCGGCGATGATGTCGAGCCCGTACAACCCGGCGGCGATACGCGGGGCAACCGCGGCGGCCCCGGCCCCGAGTTGTTCACCGACGATGCGGGCCGCCTCGGCGGTGGAGTTCGTCGCCCGCAGGTCGGCCTCGGGCACGGTGCGGCGGAGGAACGCGTGGCACTGCGCGCTGGCCACGGGGATCGACAGCACGACCTTCACATCCCCGATCGCGGTTCCGGGGAGGGCCATCAGACAGTGTTCGATATCGAGCACGACCTCACCCTGAATCAACAGGGAGTGGTTGAACGCCAACTCGTCCTGCGTCAGATTGACCGTGCCTTCGATCGAGTTCTCGATGGCGACAAACCCGAGATCGATCTCGCCGGCCTCGACCGCGTCGAGCACGTCGGGCATCGTGCGATACAGCACCAGCTCCGACGCAGCGAGGTCGGGCTGCGACTTGAGCGCCTGCTCGGTGAACGTGCCGAGCGGTCCGAGAAACCCGACGCGTCGGGAGGGACGCGTGGCGGCGGAGCTCGAATCGGGCGTGGTCATGGTCTCCGAGGCTAGCCACCCCTTCTCCGGCCAGGTCGGCTGTTTCAGCCCGTCGGCGCCACAAGGGGGAAATCTGCGATCGGGATGCCACCATGGTGGGCATGGACGGACCCGCCCTACAACGCCTGGTGGAGCGAATCGCCACTGGCGAGATCACGCCCGATGATGCCGTACGACAACTCAGCCGGCTGCCATTCGCGGACCTCGGAGATGCCCTCGTCGATCATCACCGGCATCTGCGCCAAGGGCTTCCCGAAGCCGTGTATGCCCCGGGCAAGAGCGTCGATCAGTGCGTCCGTATCGTCGGTGAGCTGCTCAAACATGGTTCGGGGCCGGTCGTTCTCAGCCGGGTGTCCGATGAGCAGCGGGCCGCAGTCGCCCAGCAGCATCCCGGCGCGCGGGTGACCGGGCACACGATGGTCTGGCGGGTCGCCGCGGCTCGGCAGGAACGGGTCGTGGTGTGCTCGGGGGGCACAGCCGACGCCCCGGTGGTCGAGGAGTGTGCGGCGACGCTCACCGCGCACGGGTTCGAGCCGACGGTGATCATCGACATCGGCGTCGCCGGGCTCCACCGGGTGCTCTCGCATCACGACACGATCGTGGCCGCCGATGCCGTCGTGGTCGTCGCCGGCATGGAAGGAGCGCTCGCCAGTGTCGTGAGCGGGCTCACCGGCGCCCCGGTGGTCGCCGTACCGACGAGCACCGGGTACGGATCGTCGTTCGAGGGGGTGACGGCGTTGCTGTCGATGCTGGCCTCGTGTGCCTCGGGAATGACCGTGGTCGGGATCGACAACGGGTTCGGCGCGGCGTGCGCCGTCGCCCGCATGATGCGAGCGGGGGCTTCCACATGACCACGATGGCCTGGTTCCACTGTTTCAACGGTGTGGCCGGCGACATGACCCTTGGTGCTCTGCTCGATGCCGGGGCCGACCTTGGGCAGGTCCGGGCCACCATCGAACGGCTGAACATCGCCGACTGGGCGCTCGACGTCGAACGGACGCAACGCTGCGGGATCACGGCGGCACGCGCCCTGGTCACGGCCCCCGACTTGGCCCACCACCGCCATTTCGCCGAGGTCCGCGAGATCGTGCTTGCCGCCGAGTTGGGCGAGCGATTGACGAACCGGGCGTTGGCCACCTTTCAGGCGTTGGCCGAGGTAGAGGGGGCGATTCACGGCGTGCCGACCGACGACGTTGAGTTCCACGAAGTCGGCTCGCTCGACGCGATCGTCGACATCGTCGGCACCTGTGCCGCGCTCGAGTCGCTCGGCGTCGAGCGGGTCGTCTGCAGTCCGATCACCCTCGGCACGGGCACGTTCCACGCCGCCCACGGACTGCTGCCAAACCCCGGACCGGCCGTACTCGGGCTGCTCGCCCGCGCCGCGGCCCCTCACCGCAGCGCGGACGTCGACATGGAGTTGGCCACGCCGACCGGGGTGGCGTTGATGACGACGCTTGCCGAGCGCTTCGGACCGATGCCCGATGGTGTCGTGCGTTCGATCGGCTACGGGGCCGGGGGCCGGGATTCTTCGGGCCGTCCCAACGCCGTCCAGGTCGTCATCGTCGAAACGGCCGACCAGGCGATGAACGCGACCGCCGGTCAACCGGTCCGTCTTGTCGAAGCCAATGTCGACGACGCGACTGCGGAAGTGCTGGCCTACACCGTCACCGCCTTGCTGGAAGCAGGGGCGTACGACGCCTGGGTGACGCCGATCGTGATGAAGAAGGGTCGCCCCGCCCACACCGTCCACGCCTTGTGCGACCCGGCGATCGCCGATCGGGTCGGCGCGGTCCTCGTGGCCGAGAGCGGCACCCTCGGGCTACGCAGCACGACATTCGAACGTTGGCCGCAAGGCCGCACCCACGACGCGGTGGTCGTCGAGGGCCGCGAGGTCCGCCGCAAGATCGCCGCGGGCCGCGTCAAGGCGGAGTTCGACGATGCGGCGAGCGTGGCCCGGGCAACCGGACTTCCGCTGCGTGAGGTGCTCCGGCGAGCCGAGAACCTCGAGTGCTAGTCGCTCAGCTCTCGGGATCACCCAAGGCACCGTCGCACGGCGCGCCTGGTTCCGGGGTCTGAAATCCGTTCTCGTAAGTGTCGATGAACGTCGTGATCGCCGCGGCGTCGAACGTGGCGAACGGCTGTTGAATTCGCCAACCCGAGCCGACAGCCGGGCTGGTCAACCCAGGAAACGGCGAGATCAACACATGCGAATGCCCGTCGGCCAGCGCCTTGAGCTCAGCCTGTTGTTCGGCGGGGAGATCGGGGGAGAAGGTGATCCACACCGCTCCGTGCTCCATCGAATGGACCGCCTTCTCGCTGGCGATCGGGGACGAGTAGAACCCGCAGTTCTGCCAGATCTTGGAGTGCTCGCCGCCGATCGGCGGGCTCTCGGCGTAGCTCACCGGGGTCTCCACGTGATCTTGGCTTTGCTCGGCAAAGGTGGTCACGGTGGCCTCGCCGGTTGACGGGGTCGTCGTTGCCGGGGCCGGCGCCTCCGGCGCGGCCGTGGTCGCGGATGCGACGGACGTCGCAGTCGTGACCGCCGGAGTTGCGGCAGTCAATGGAGTCTCGGGGGTCGCGGGAGTCGTCGATGGTGATGAGCTGCCGCACGCGGCGGTGATGCCGCCAATCGCGAGGGCCGTCACGATCGTCACGAGGGGGCGTCGAATCATGGCGCAGAGCCTAAGGGGATCGACGTCGCCTGTGGCGTCCGTGACACGTAGTTGGAAGCGCCTAGCGGCTATGGCAGCATCATCGATGTGATTCCTCCGGTCGTCAGCCACGATGAAGCCGTGGCGCTCGCGGCCGACGCGACACCCACGGACTCGACCGGCGGCCCGCCCGATGTCGTGTTTGCCGATGTCCGCTGGTACCTCGACGGTCGTTCGGGGCGGGCCGCGTTCGAAGCCGGTCACATTCCTGGCGCGATCTATGTCGATCTCGATACGGCAATGGCGGCTCACGACCAGCCGGTGACCGAGGGACGGCATCCCTTCCCGACCCCCGAGGCATTCGCCGCGGCGATGAGCGAGAGAGGAATCGGCGACAACGCGATCGTCATCGGGTACGACGATTCCGGGGGAGGAACCGCCGGTCGGCTCGTGTGGATGCTGCGCGTGCTCGGTCGCCCCGCCGCCCTGCTCGATGGTGGTCTGAACGCGTGGCCCACCGACCACGAGACCGGCCCCGGTCGGCCCCGCCCCGCCGCGAGCTTCACCCCGCAGCCATGGCCTGCGGAGCGGTTTGTCGACGCCGCCGGGATCGCCGACGCCGCCGCAGCCGAGTCGACCCTGGTCATCGATGCCCGCGGCGGCGACCGTTTCCGTGGCGAGAACGAGCCGGTGGACCCCCGCGCCGGGCACATTCCCGGGGCACACAACGCGCCCTGGGCCGGCAATCTCAACCCGGCGACGGGCACCTTCCGCTCCGCCGACGAGTTGCGCCGACGTTTCGGCGACCTCGGGGCCCAGCCCGGCGGTGATGTGGTCTGCTACTGCGGTTCGGGGGTCTCGGCCTGCGCCAACCTGCTTGGCTTGGAGCGGGCCGGATGGACCGACGCCCGCCTGTATGTCGCATCGTGGTCCGGTTGGTCGGCCGAACCCGCGCATCGCATCGCTACCGGCCCGTGAGCGATCCCGACCCTGAAGATCAGACCCTCGGCGACGCCGCCGTCCCGGCGTTGCGGGCGGCTCGTCGGCGCAAGCGGATGGCCAACCTCGAATGGTTCGAGGTGTTGTACCGCGCCTACGTCATCGCCTTTCTGGCCGGATATGCCGTGCTCTGGTTGTCGGCGATCGTCAAGGACACCAAGGCGACTCCCGCCCAGGTGGTCGACCTGCGGGCCAACGCCCCGGCGGTCCTCGGGGCGCTGTGGGCGCTCGTCGCCCTCGCCGGGCTGCGCTCGGGAAGCCGCGGGGGACCGCTCGCCGTGGAAGACGCCGATCTGCGACACATCCTCCTCGCTCCGGTCGACCGGCGGCGGGTGATGCTGCGGCCAACGGTGCAGCGCCTACGGTCGCTGGCCTTCGGAGGCATGGTTGTCGGGTTGATCGCCGGGCAGGCGACCGGGCGGCGGCTACCGACGTCGATGTATCGCTGGGCCGGATCGTTCGGCCTCGCCGGGGCCTGCCTCGGCTTGACCTTCGGGTCGCTGGCGGTGATCGCCCATTCGCGCCGGATTCCCGAGGCGTGGTCGACGGTGATCGGCGGGGCGCTGCTCGGGGTGCAGGGGCTGGCGATTTTCAGCGTGATCCGGGTCGGGCCGCTCGACAGTTTCGGGCATCTGGCCATGTGGCCGTTGCGGTTTCACATCGCTGACCTGGTCGCCGTCGTGGTGGTCGGGGCCTTGGTCGTCGGGGCGCTGGTGCTGGCCGGTGGCGTCTCACTCGAACGGCTCGCCCGCCGCAGCGCACTCGTCGCCCAGTTGCGCTTCGCGGCGACGATGCAAGACCTCCGTACGGTCATGCTGCTGCGCCGCCAGCTGAGCCTCGAGGCGGTTCGCCTGCGACCGTGGTTCAAGGTGCCCAAGCTC
The DNA here is from genome assembly GCA_963847945.1 of uncultured Actinomycetes bacterium. GTDB lineage: Bacteria > Actinomycetota > Acidimicrobiia > Acidimicrobiales > Ilumatobacteraceae > JANMJD01. The sequence goes on along the minus strand of CAWKBX010000009.1, from coordinate 896,025 downwards.
GGCGGGGTGTTCTGGCGTCGCGGCTGGCTGAGCATCGCCCGCTTCCCCGCTCGCCGACTCATTCGCATGGCGCTGTTGGCCGCGACGGCCGCCGCCGCGCTGTTCGCGGCCTACAAGGGCACCACGATCGCCGTGGTGGTCAGCGGGTTGGCCGCCTTCATGTTGGGACTCGAAACGATCGAACCGCTCGCTCAGCATCTCGATCACCCCGACATCGGCGACCTCCAGCCCGTGACTTCCAGTTCGATACAGGTGCGCCTACTGCCCGTCACCGGGATCGTGTTGGTGCTCATCGGCGCCGCCGCCGGGCTGCTCACCGCGCTGATCGCCGGGGCCGATGGCTCGGGCATGGCCGTCGCCGCGATGCTCGGCATCGCCGCCGGATTGGGCGGAGGCATTGGGGCGATCGTCAACGCGGTCACCGGGGCCCCCGATCCGACCGGGGCGAGCAGCAAGGCGGCGGTGATGCCCCCCGAGGTGGCCGGGATGGCGGCGATGTACCGAATGACCTTCGCCCCGGCCCTGAGTGTGCTGGCCAGCCTGCCGATCGTTGCCGTGCGCCGCCACATCGACGATTCGCCGACGCAACTGGCGATCGCCGGGCGCTGCCTGCTCGGCGTCGGGGTCGCGGTGGCGATGACGGTCGGATGGGTTCACGCCCGTCCGCGGTTCCAGGCATGGTGGCGCAAGACGCAAGCAGAAGCGCGACAGGCGGGAGTACGAAAGTGACCAACACAGCCATGATCGAGGCCACGGATCTGACGAAGGACTACTCGGGTATCGTCGCGCTCCAACCGCTCGACGTGCGGATCGACACCGGCGAGACCGTCGCCCTGCTCGGCCACAACGGCTCGGGTAAGACCACGTTCATCAAAATGGCCGTGGGCGTACTCGACCCCTCGGGCGGCTCGGTGAAGGTTGCCGGGTTTCCGGCCGGGTCGATGGAGGCCCGCGCCGCGCTGAGCTATCTCGCCGACACTCCGAGCTTCTACGACGACCTGTCGGTGTGGGAACACCTCGAATACGTCGCCCGCCTGCACCGAACGTCCGGGTGGGAGCAACGGGCCGCCGATCTACTCGGCCAACTCGGCATCTACGACCGGGCCGATGATCTGCCGTCGACGTTCAGTCGTGGATTGCGGCAGAAGGCGGCGATCGCCTTGGCGTTCATTCGCCCGTTCCAGCTCATGTTGGTCGACGAGCCGTTCGTGGGACTCGACGTGACCGGGCGCGATGCGCTCCTGGAGCTGTTCGATGAGGCCGCTGCCGGGGGAGCAACCCTGGTCGTCGCAACCCATGAACTCAAGTTCGCTCAGCGTTCGCAGCGTCTCGTAGTGCTCGCCGATGGGGCGGTAGTCCACGACGGTCCGGGTGATTCCGACGCTGCTGAGGAGTGGGTTCGTCAAGGCTAGTGCCTAACTGCGTCGGTTGAAGCACAAAGAGCAGCGCGGACCGACTACTGTGCGCACTCATGCACGAGTACGTGACCGTTAGCGCTTCCTCTTACGACCCTTCGGCTCTTGCAGCCAAGTTGACCGCGAAATCGGCCGAGGGCTGGGAGCTCGTCCAGATCGTCCAAACCGGCGGCGATGTCACCGGCTTTCTTCGGCGGGGATCCGCAGTAGAGGCCTCAGCAGACTCCGCCGGTTCGGTGGAGGCGGTGGCTCCGGCCGCCGCAGCTGCTGCAGTGGTAGCCGAGGAGGTGAATGAATCTGCTGCCGAAGAAGTATCCGAGGTCGTCGAGACTGCGGTGCCGGAAGTGGTCGCCGAGGCCGAAGCCGATGTCGTCGCGGTTGTCGAGGCGGCCCCTGAAGCCGTCGCCGATGTCGTCGCGGTTGTCGAGGCGGCCCCTGATGCCGTCGCCGAGGCTGCGGCCCCGGTCGTCGAGGTTGCCACCCCGGTCGTCGAGGTTGCCACCCCGGTCGTCGAGGTTGCCACCCCGGTCGTCGAGGCCGTGCCCGAGGCCGTTGTCGAGGCTGCTGCTCCTGTCGCTGAGGTGGCGGCTCCCGTCGTCGCCGAGCCGGCCGGTTGGGGCCAGGCCGCGACCGCCGTCACCGGCGCCGCGACGGCTGGTGTCGATCCGACCCCGGCGGTTGGTTCGATGATGCCGACCGCCGTGGTCGAGACCGTGCCGACGGCCGTCGTCGAGGCCGTTCCGGCCGCAGCCGCGGTTGTCGAGGAAGTGCCCGCCGCGGTCCAACCCGTGCCCGCCGCGGTGGTCGAGCAGGTGCAGGCCACGGTGGCCGAGCCGGTCGCTCCGGCCCCGGTGCAGACGACCCCGAGCGTTCCGGCCGGCTGGTATGCCGACCCGTCGGGCCGCTACGAGCTGCGCTACTGGGACGGCGACGCCTGGACCGAGCATGTTGCCCGTGGCGGCCAGCAGTTCACCGACCCGCCGGTCGCCTGATTTCCTCGTGCTCGCCGCAAGGCGGGCGCGCTGAAACCCATCTGATCCGCCCTGGGCGGGGCCAGACTGAGTAGATGCGCGCCACCTCCATAGGTCACGCCGGCATTCTCGTCGAGACGAACCACGGGTCGATTCTGTGCGATCCGTGGTTCGTTCCGGCATTCTTCGGCTCCTGGTTTCCGTTCCCTCGCAACGACCGGTTGAGCGTCGACCTGAGGGCGCGCATCGAACGACCCGACTACCTGTACATCTCCCACATCCACGGTGACCATCTCGACGAGGCGTTCCTCGCCGAACACGTCGACAAGTCGACCCCGGTGCTCGTGCCCGGCTATCCGACCCGTGAGTTGGAACGCCGCCTGCGCAATCTCGGGTTCCGGGAGTTCATCCGCACGACCAACGGTGCCGACATCGCTCTCGCCGGCGACTTACGGGTCGCCATCCACGTCGAGACATCGATCAGTGACGGTCCCGGTGGCGATTCGGCCCTCGTGGTCAGTGACGGTCACGCCCGCCTGGTCAACCAAAATGACTGTCGCCCGTCCGACCTGGCCGCGTTGCGGTCCCATGGCCCGGTCGATCTGTTGTTCATCCAGTTCTCGGGGGCGATCTGGTATCCGATGGTCTACGACCAACCGGCCGACGAGATGGCTCGGCAGTGCGGCGCCAAGGTCGACAGCCAGTTCTCCCGAGCGATGCGTTACGTCGAGGCCATCGATGCGGCTCACGTGGTGCCATCGGCCGGTCCGCCATGCTTCCTCGACCCCGATCTGTTTCATCTCAATGTGATCGTCGGTGACGAACCGTCGATTTTCCCTGATCAGACCGAGTTTCTGCGTCGACTTACCGTCATCGGCCGCCCGGGCGTGCTCAACATCCCGGGAACCGAGATCGGTGTTGTCGACGGTCGGCTCACGGTGAGCCATCCCGTCGACGATGCCCAGGTAGCGGCGATCTTCACCGACAAGCGAGCCGGGCTGCTCAGCTATCAGGCCGACTGGATCGATTGGCTGAGCGACCAGCGATCGAGTTGGGCCCCGGCGGCTCCCCATCTGACGCAACGCCTCGCCGACTGGTGGGAGCCGCTGTTGGCAATGGCCCCCACCCTGCGGACCGCCGTGGGGGCGTGTGCCTTGCTCCGGGCGGGTGACGAGGAGATCATCATCGATTTCCCCGCGGGTCAGGTGCGCCCCTATGCGGGGGAGGAGTATCGCTACCGCTTCGAGATCGCCCGCGAGTTGGTCGAGACCGTCGCCGCAGCCCACGCGGTGGACTGGTCGAACGCGTTGTTCCTCTCGTGTCGCTTCCGGGCGTGGCGTGATGGACCGTTCAACGAGTACCTCTACAACTTCTTCAAGTCGCTCTCGGTCGAGCGGATGCGCCGCACCGAGGCCGAGGCCAAACGCAAGCTCGTTCCACCATCGGAGACCGACGAGGAGATCGAGATCGGCGATTTCATCGTCGAGCGGTTCTGTCCCCACCGGCAGGCCGACCTGGCGGTGTTCGGCGAATGCGACGAGGCGGAGTTAACCTGCACGCTGCACGGATGGCGCTTCGATCTGACTACCGGGCGCTGTCTCACCTCGACCGATCGCTCACTTCGAGTGAGACGAAAGGCCTCTGACACGCCGATTGCCTAACCCTCGGGCAAATTCGGCGTCATTTCAGGCGTCGAGCGAAGTCTTGATCTCCAGACAGGAGAGATGACGATGTTTCGCCGAAACCGCCGCCCACAACCGATGACCGATGATCTGCTCAGCCAGTGGCTGACGATAGTGCTCGCCGGTTCGCGGGGAGACGCGCTGCGCGTCGAAGATGCGTGCCGCGATGTGGTCGACGCCTTCAGAACTCTCGACGAGGCGCTGCTCACCGGGGCCTTGACCCGGTTCGGTCGCCAGTTGGGCGCTCAGGGGTGGGCCTTGGTCGACATCACCCGCTGGATCACCGATCTCTCCGGCTTGGCCGGCGAGATGGGCACCGTGCTCAATCGCTTCGACGCTGGAGTGGCCCTCGCCCAGGGATGGGCCGACGGCTACATGCAGGGTTCGCAGAGCGGCGAGTGTGTCGACGGCCTGACCGGTCTGGTCACCTTGGCCGTGTTGCGGCTGCGGTTGCGTCAGGTCTACGAGCAGTGCTCGGCCCTCGCTGTCCCGCCGGAGCAGGTCTATTGCCTGGCCGTCATCGATACCGACCTCACCGATCGGCCCCCGCTGGAACGGGAGGCGGCGATCGTGGTCGTCGCCGAGCAGACCCGCGAGAAGTTCAAGTCGGGCGAAACCGTGGCGATCAAGGATGGTCGCATCCTGGTCTTGGCGAGCCGGACCGACGCGACGCGCAACGCCCTGCTCGACCTGCTCGGTGCAGTAAAGATCTACCCGCTGCTGTCGGGTGGCTGCGTGTTCGGCTGGCTCGAAGACCTCCCCACCGGCGGCGATCTACTCGACACCTACCTGCTCGACGTCGCCGCCTGAGGCGTTGTCCGACCCAGCGTTGACGACCCGGAGCGGTGCCCGACCCGGAGCGGTGCCCGACCCACGGCTACCGGGCTTCGACGCGGTACGCCCAGCGGTAAGGGCCTGCGGTCAGCTTGTAGCGATCGAGGACGTCGGGCCCGCAACTGGCGGTGCCAAGCCCCCGATGGGCAACGTCGAGATGCACGGCCAGCCCGGCGATGCGTTCCAACGACGGCACGTCGGGGGCGGAGTACAACTGCTCGACGGTGTGATGGGTGGCCGAGAAGTGGATGAGCCCGGTGGACGGGGTGATGGTCAGCCACCGCTTGCCGGCCTTGAAGACGATCTCGCGGCAGTCGGTCCGCAACCCGAATTCCTGGGGAACCAGATACGGACTCTCGTCGGGCGCTCCACTCCAGGTTCCCAGCGACGCCGATGCATTGCGGTCGGGGTAGTTCTCGTGCGGCCCGCGGCCGAACCACGCCAACCGGTCGAACTCGGCGGGAAGGGTGAATCGCACGCCGACGCGGGGCAGGTCGGCGAACTCGTCGGGCACCTCGACGGTGTGGCTGAACTCCCATGACGTCGGGCTCAGCGACCGGGTCTGCATCGTGTGGCGTACGACCGGGCCGTCGGTGGTTCCCTGCCACGACTCGGTGACGGTCGTTGCCCCGTTGTGGTTCGAGGTGTCGGTTGCGGTGATGTACAACCGGTCAATGCCGTCGTTCAACCAGCGGGCCAGGGCTCGGCTGCCGGCGAACGTGATCCGAGGCATCAGCTTGAAACCGTCGTTGTCGATCGCCGCCCGCCACAGGCACAGCTCCGGGGTGAAAGGGGCCGGGGTCGACTCACCGGCGGCGTCGGTCGGGGCCGGACGTCGTTTCGCCGCGGTCGATCGGCGACGGAGTTCGACCTGATCCCAGGCCACCAGGTGACCCGTCGGCGCCCAGGCTGTGGCCTTGCGCTGCTCGAACAGCACGTGCAGATGGATTTCGGTGGTCTGTACCGTCGGAATCGGGCAGGGCAGGGCGACGGTCACCGACGCACCCGGGGCGACATCGGGAAGGGCCAGCATGCCGGCGGCCGACACGCTCCCGTCGACCCGCAGCTCCCAATGCGCCTTCAAGTCCGACAGGTCGCTGAAGACCCGTCGGTTGGTGATCGTGATTCCCCGGTTGCGGGGGGCGAGGGTGACGGTGACCGGGCGGTGGACCCAGGTGACCTCGCGCATCGCCGGGTGCGGGGTGAGGTCGGCGTGCATCAAGCCGTCGGCGACAAAGTTGCCGTCGTTCGGCTCATCACCGAACTGGCCGCCGTAGGCGTAGCGGGTCGTCCCGTTGGCCAGGCGTTGGGTGATGCCGTGGTCCTTCCACTCCCAGATGAACCCGCCCTGCAGGCCGGGCGTCGTCTCGAATGCGTCCCAGTAGTCGGCGAGTGAGCCATTGGAGTTGCCCATCGCGTGGCTGTACTCGCACACGATCATCGGGCGGGTGCCGATGCCATCGTTGCCATACGCCCGGATCGCCTCGATCTGCGGGTACATCGGGCAGACCACATCGGTGACGTTCATGCCCCCGTCGATCCAGCCGCGGTGGAGCACCGCTCCTTCGTAATGCAGAGGCCGAGAGGGGTCTGTGGCTCGTATCCAGGCGGCGAGACCATCATGGTTGACGCCATAGCCGCTCTCGTTGCCGAGCGACCACAGGATCACACAGGGGTGGTTGCGGTCACGTTCGACCATCCTCGCCCCCCGCGCCAGCCACGCGCTGCGATAGCGGGCGTCGTCGCACAGGCTGGTGTTGAACCCGTGGCTCTCGATGTTCGCCTCATCGACGACGTAGAGACCCAGTTCGTCGCACAGATCCAATAGGCGCGGGTCGTTGGGGTAGTGCGAGCAGCGCACGGCGTTGATGTTGTGGCGCTTCATGGCGGTGAGGTCGGCGCGCATGTCGGCGACGGTCACGGCCTTGCCCCGCTCGGGGTGGTGGTCGTGACGATTGACGCCGCGGATCATCACCCGACGTCCATTGACCCGTAGTTCGCGCTCGGTGACCTCGACGGTACGAAACCCGATCAGGGCGCCGACATGCTCGACGGCGCTCCCATCGGGGGCGAGGAGGGTGGCGATCACCCGGTAGCGCTGCGGGGTCTCGGCCGACCACGGCACGATCTTGGGAACCTCCACTGTGGCATCGGCAATGTGGCCGCGGAAGATGTACGGCCGTTGGTCGACCGGGACGTCGGTCGTGATCGTCGGAATCAGTCGTTTCCCGCCGAGCGTCTCGACCCGGGTCCGTATCTGCCAGCCTGGCTCGATCAGCTCCCGTGCCGTGAAATGCACGGTGCTACGGACCCGCAGGGTGCCGGTCGCCGGGGTCGTGGCGAGGCTGGCGTCGAGGGTGAGATCTCCGATCGTCACGGCCGCCCGAGCCTCGAGGTACACCTCGCGATGTAACCCGGCCATCCACCACTGGTCCTGGTCTTCGATGTAGCTGAGCGCCGAGTAGCGCATCACGACGACGGCCAGCAGGTTGGCACCCGGTCGCAGGTGGGGCGTCAGGTCGTACTCGCTGGCCAGGCGGCTGTCGGTGCCGTATCCGACGAACTCGCCGTTGCAGAACACGGCGTGCACGCTCTCGGCCCCACCGAGGTGGACGACGACGTGCCGCCCGGCCCACGCCTTGGGCACCCGGAACCGGGTGCGGTACACGCCGGTCGGGTTGTGCTCGGGCACCTCGCCGGGCCGGAAGCCGGGCCATGGCATCTGGATGTTGGTGTAGTGCGGCAGGTCGCCGGTGTTCTGCAGCGTCCAGTTGGCGGGCACGTCGATCTTGCGCCAGGCATCGTCGCTGGCGGCGATGCCCACGGCGTCGTCGGGGATCACGTCGGGGTTGTCGTGCAGCGAGAACCGCCAGCGACCGTCGAGCGACTGCCACCACGGGCTGGCCACCCGGTCGTTGGCCCGGGCGGCATCTTTGGAGTCGTAGGCGACCAACGGCACCCGCATCGGCAGGCGATTGATCGAAACGACCTCAGGGTCGAGCCAGGGCCGGGAGGAACCAATCTCGGGGAGCACCCGACGAGTTTGTCATCCGACGTCGGCTGGGTGTCGATTTCGGCTCAAGCCCCAGCGTCACCGGCAGGATCACCGGCGGCCCACCGGGCGCGCTTACATGGGGGGTGTTACTGCTGCACGGTGCCGTACACCCACACCGGGGTCTCTAGCGGCATCAGGTTCTCGGCCCAGATGTAGTCCATCGCCGGAACACTGACGCGTACGCAGCCATGCGACGCTGGAATGTTGGGAATACTGCCCGAGCCATGGACGGCGATACCGCCGCGGAAGTACTTGGGCCGGTAGATCTTGCCAAGATCGCCTTCCCACCAGCCTTCGGGCTTTTCGCGATTGACCTGGAACAGACCGTCGGGGGTGAGTGACACGCCTTTGATCGTCTCGCCTGGCGTGTTGCGATCGGGTTCTTCGTACGCTTCGCCGTTACCGGTCGAGGTGTTCAACACCCACAGCGTCTGGCCGTCGCGGATGATGAACAGCACCTGGAGTTCTTTGTTGATCTCGATGATGTTGCCCTCATAGCTCACCCCGCGAGCGTGGTACGGCGAATAGGTGAGGGCGTCGGCGGTGACCTGATCGACCTTGCCGGTCGCCGGCAAGAGGTTGTACTTCTGGAACGCCATCACGGCCTGGCGGGTGGTGTGGCCGTAGTCGCCATCGACGCCGCTCAGCCAGAATCCGAGATCGAGCAGGCGTTGCTGGACGACCCGGGTGCCGTCGCCGCTCTGGGTACCAATGGCCAGCACGAGTTCGGCGGCCGGCGGTGCGGGGACCAGACGCAGGAGCGCGTCGGGAATCGTGGTCGGCGGCAGGGTGGTCTCGGGAATGGTGGTTTCCGGGATCGTGGTTTCCGGGATGGTGGTCTCGGGAATCGTGGTGTCAGGACCGGTGGTTGCCGGATCCGTCGGCGGGGCAGTGATGGGCTCGGTTGTCGGGGCGGTGACCGCTGGTGATGCGGTCTGCTCGGGAACGACACCCGGTGTCGCCGAGTCAACGGCCTGAGTGGGCAGACTGTCCGAAACCGGAGCAGTAACGACCGGTGGGGCGGTGACTGAGGCGGCGGCGATCCCGGTGATCGACGAGCCCTTGCCGTCGGTTACGGCGGCGCTGTCGTTGGCGCAGGCCGTCGCCACCAGTGCCAACGCGATCAGCGCGGCGCGGGAAGATCGGAGGTTGATGAGATGTCGTGGCATGCGCTCTCGGGGGGAACACTCGGCGGGCGGGAAGGTCAAGACGACGAAATCGTACCTTGTCCACAGTCTGTGGACCTGTGATTCCTGTTACGGCTTGAGGTCAACTCGGTTGGTACACCGGGAGCTCGAACCAGATCGTCAACGCATACTTCACGCCGCGTCGAAGTTGTGCGGTCTGGTGAGGGTGTGTCACCAGGGAAGGCCACGCGAGGAGCTCACCGACGGTGGTTGTGGAATTGTCGACGGCTTGTCGGGGAAATTCCAGTTCCGCTCCCTCGTAGTCGTCATTCAGCTTGATCGAACCTGACACCTGGGCAACATCGTGGTGAATTCGCAGCGACTCCTGCTCGCCGGGTGCGTAGCGAATCACGAAGGCGTCGCGCAGCCCGTAGTAGTCGATCAACGGCCAGATCTGGCGCAGTTGCGGCCAGGCCCGTTCGCCGAGGTCGTTCTCGAGAGAGCGAAACAGGTTGGGGGCGATGTTGGCCAGCGAGATCTCGTGGCCCGGTACCGGGTCGTCGATCTGCGGTTCGAAGGCCCCGACGGCCTCGGCGGCGCGGATCACCGCACGGCAGAACCGAGGGGTCCAAAACGGCATGGCGACGATGTCGGGCCCGATCTCGCGCATCGCCTCTTCGGTGGTGTCGGGTACCGCATCGACGTAGCCGAGGATGCGGACCAGATCGTCGGGCTGGGTGTCGTCGTCGTCAGGCACGGCGGGCATGTTGTCACAGGTCGCTTGTCGTCAGCCGCCAAGGCTCGTGAGGGAGTGCGCCGATGCGGAACCGACCGACGAGATCATCGATGGTCAATCGTCGGCTGCGGGAATCGTCGTCGATCAATCCCAAGCTGACGGCCAACCGCTGGCGAACGTCTGACGCCGTGATACCCCGGCGGGCCAAGTCGGCCAGGGTGACGGCGCCGTGCCGTTTCGCCAGGCGATCGCCACTGGGCGCGAGCACCAACGGGACGTGGACGAACCGGGGGACGGGCAATCCGAGCAGTTGAGCGAGATGGATCTGGCGTGGAGTCGAGGGAATCAAGTCGTCGCCGCGCACCACCTGGGTGACGCCTTGCGCGTGGTCGTCGATGACGACCGCCAGGTTGTACGCCGGGACCCCGTCGTTGCGGCGGAGCACGACGTCGTCGACGACCCCCTCGATCGGCCCGGCCATCTCGTCGACGAATCCCAACCGCTCGATGGTGGCCCGCAGTCGCACCGCCGGTCGTCGTCCGTCGGCTGCTCGATCGGCGCGTTGTGTGGTCGTCAACTGGCGACACGTTCCCGGGTAGATGCCTTCGGTTCCCTCGCCGTGGGGCGCGGCGGAAGCCTCGCGAATTTCGCGGCGGGTGCAGAAGCACGGGTAGGTCAAGCCAAGCGCGGTGAGCTGGTCGATTGCCGCCTCGTAGAGCTCGAACCGTTCCGACTGGCGGATCGGGACCGCGTCCCAGTTGAGCCCGAGCGCGGCCAGATCGGCTAGCTGTGAACGCTCATGTTCAGGGCTGGAGGTGACCCGGTCAAGGTCCTCCATGCGCACGAGAAACGAGCCCGATTCCGCCCGGGCCGCCAGCCACGCCACCAGCGCGGTTCGCAGATTGCCCAGATGCAGGTCGCCGGTCGGGCTCGGCGCAAACCGTCCGACGACCTGGGCATCCACGCGCCCATCTTGTCAGGCCGCCCGATGTGGCGAGGTGCCGTCGTAACCTGACGCCCGTGCAGCTTTCGGATCTATGTGTGTTCACCGAGCCCCAGCAGGGTGCCGACTACGACACGTTGTTGGCCGTCGCCCAGCGAGCGGAAAATCTGGGATTCGGCGGGTTCTTCCGCAGCGATCACTACCTGACGATGGGCGGCTCGGGCCTGCCGGGACCGACCGATGCGTGGATCACGCTCGCGGGGTTGGCCCGCGAAACCTCGGAGATTCGGCTGGGCACACTCGTGTCGCCCGTGACGTTTCGCGACCCGGGACTGCTGGCGATCAGCGTCGCCCAGGTCGACGCGATGAGCGGCGGTCGGGTCGAGTTGGGCCTCGGCACCGGCTGGTACGACGCCGAGCATTCGGCCTACGGGTTTGGTTTTCCCCCGCTCGGCGAACGGTTCGACATCTTCGCCGAGCAGTTGGCGATCGTGCGTGGACTGTGGGAGACGCCGATCGGCGCGACCTTCTCGTTCAGTGGTTCGCACTACACGTTGACCGATTCACCGGCGTTGCCCAAGCCGATGCAGCAGCCGGTGCCGATCATCGTCGGCGGGGGTGGCAAGAAGCGCACCCCGATGCTCACCGCCCAGTACGGCACCGAGTTCAACTCGTCGTTTCAGGGCCTCGACGGGTTCATCGCCGGGGCCGATCGGGTGCGGGCCGCCTGTGCGGCGATTGGTCGCACCGATCCGCCGCGGATGTCGGCCGGCATGGTGACGGTGTGCGGCGAAGACGAGACCTCGTTCGCCCGGCGAGCCGCGGCGATCGGTCGCGAACCGGCCGACGTGAGAACGAACGGTGCCGGCGGTACCCCCGCTGAGGTTGCCGCTACCCTGCGGCGGTTCGCCGACGCCGGGGCCGAGCGGATCTACGTGCAGATCCTCGATCTCCACGATCTCGACCATCTCGATCTCATCGCGACCGCGGTCGCCCCGTTGCTATAGCCCGAACAACGCTCGGGCGTTGTCGCCGATGAACTTGCGTTGGTCAGCTTCGGGAAAGGCGGCGACGAGTTCGTTGAGGTCGTGGATGTATTCGGGGGTGTGGTCGGCGTGGGGGAAGTCCGACGCCCACAGGAAGCGTTCGACGCCGAAGCGTTCGGCGAGGGAGGGGATGGTGCGCTCGTCGGGGTCGCATGAGATCCAGATCTGCTCGCGGAAGTAGTCGCTCGGCTTGTGTTTCAGCGGCACTCGCTCGCCGAGCCAGGTGTGGCCGTAGACGGCATCGATGCGGTCGAGCAGATAGCCGATCCACCCGCCGCCCGATTCCAAGACCAACACCTTGAGCTGGGGAAACTTGTCGTACACGCCGTAGTCGAACAGCGTGGTGAACTGGTGGCGGACGCCGTCGGATGCTTGCACCGAGGCGAGCAGGCGGAGCTGCTTGACGTGCTCCCACGACCCCATCCGCGTGCCTTTGGTCCACTGCGGCTCGAATGTCGGGTGGATCGCCAGCGGCACGCCCAGGGCTTGGGCGGCGGCAAACACCGGGTCGTTCGACGGGTGGCCGAGCGGCCGGCCGTCGTGCATGAACGGGGCGACGTATCCCCCCTTGGCCCCCTCGCCCACCGCTCGTTCGAGTTCTCGGGCCGCGGCGACCGGATCGCTCAACGACAGGTGGGCCGTCGGCACGAGCCGAGGGTTATCGGCACAGAACTCGCAGATCCAGCGGTTGTACGCGGTGGTGTAGGCCTGCGACAGTTCGGGGTCGTCGAGTTCGGCCTCCCACAGCAAGCCGACCGTCGTGTAGAGGATGACCTGGTCAATGTTCTCGGCATCGAGCAGGTCGAGGCGTTCCTGGGGATGCATCGCGCCGTAGGGGTTCTCGCCCTGATAGGTACGAGCCGGGTTGGTCTGCATGTCGGCCAAGTCGGGCGCACCCATCGCCCCGAGGGTCGCCGGGAACCCTCGTCGGCTCATCTTCGAGCGCTGCCCGTTGATCTCGAGTTCCTCCAACCCGTTCTCGTCGAGCACGATCCGCAACGCCCGGTCGCGGAACTTCGGATCGATGTACGTCTCCCACAAGTCCGGCGGCTCGAGAATGTGCCCATCGGCATCGACCGCGCCGTCGACCGCGACGCGATGGGTCTGATGCAACGGCTTGGTGGAAGCAACGGCAACGGTCATGTGAACCCCCTCGTTCGCCCGATGACGGTAGTACCCGACCGAAGCTCGCTCGTTCTTGGTCGACTTCTTGCTCGATGAGTGCAGATTGTCAACCAAGAACGAGCGGAATCGGATGTGACAGGCTCGGGAGATGGCTGCATCTGACCCGACGTTGTGGAGTTCGACCGAGCAGGCCGCGGCGATTGCTCGGCGCGAACTTGGGGCGGTGGAGTTACTCGACGCGTTCGTGGCCCGGATCGAGGCGGTGAATCCACAGGTCAACGCCGTATGCACATTGGACATCGAACCGGCTCGGCTGCGGGCTCAGACCGTCGATTCGTCGACAACTCGCGGTGAGTCCACCGGGCCGTTGCATGGTCTCACGGTGACGATCAAGGATGCGCTGGAGACCGCCGGCATCGTCTCGACCGGCGGATCGTCGGCGCTGCGGGACTACGTGCCGACGCTCGACGCGCCCGCGCGTGGCGGCCGCGAAGGCGGCCGGGGCGATCGTGTTCGGCAAGACGAATCTGCCGGAGTGGTCGGGTGATCTGCAGACCTATGGTGAGTTGTTCGGCACGACCAACAACCCGTGGGATCTGACTCGCACCCCCGGCGGATCATCGGGTGGAGCGGCGGCGGCGGTGGCGACCGGCATGACCAGTTTCGAAATCGGCACCGACATCGGCGGGTCGGTGCGGGTGCCCTCGGCGTACTGTGGGGTGTTTGGCCACAAGCCGTCGCACGGCATCGTCCCGACCCTCGGGTACCTCGACGCGGTCGGGGGTGGCACGACGGAACTCGACGTCAACGTGTTCGGGCCGATCGCCCGTTCGGCCGACGACCTGGCATTGTTGCTCGACGTCCTCGCCGGTCCGACTCCGGCTCGTTCCCCGGCCTGGCGGCTCGAACTGCCGCGCTCGACAGTGACCACGCTCAAGGGTCTACGGGTCGCGGCCTGGTTCGATGAGCCAGCCATCGAGATCGACGACGAGATGCGTTCGATCCTCGACAACGTGGCCTCGGTCCTGAGCGGCGCCGGGGCTCACGTCAACGACACCGCCCGTCCGGATATCGACGTCCACGCCGCCTGGACCGAGGGGGCCCGCCTGATCAGCGCCGCGTTGTCGGTCGGTGACGAGGCCGACCTGTCGCCGAACGTGGCGACGCTCAGCCACCACTACTGGCATCTCGCCGACCGCCGCCGGGCCGCACGACGTCTCGCCTGGGATGCGTTCTTCGGTGACTTCGACGTCGTGCTCTGCCCGGTCACCGCGCTGGCGCCATTCGAGCACCTGCAGCAGGGCACATGGGACAACCGGATGATCGAGATCAACGGTCACCCGCATCGCTACGTCCACCTGGAAGCCTGGCCCGCTCTGATCGGCTCGGTGCTGCTGCCCGCGACATCGACCCCCGTGGGTCGCACCGCAGCGCGGACTCCCGATCGGGATGCAGGTGATCGCCCGGTATCTCCACGACCACACCGCCATCGCCGTCGCCGGCATGATCACCGACCTGATCGGCGGCTACACCCCACCCCCGATCGTCGGCTGAGCACCGTCGGGCCAACGTCATAGGCTGCGACGATGATCGTGCGCAGCATCGAAGACATCGCCGGAACCGACCGTGACGTTCGAGGAAGCACCTGGCGCAGCCGGCGGTTACTGCGCAAACAGGACGGTTTGGAGCACTCGCTGCACTGGACCGAGATTCACGCCGGGTCGGAAACCGAGCTGTGCTACGAGCACCACTTCGAGTCGAACCTGTGCGTGTCGGGCGAGGGCGAAGTAGTCGACGTCGCCACCGGCGTCACCCACCGGATCCGCCCCGGCACGATGTACGCCCTCGACCAACACGACCGCCATATCCTGCGCGCCCACACCCACATGACCCTGGTCTGCGGCTTCTGGCCGGCCCTCAGCGGCGCCGAGACCCACAACGCCAACGGTGGCTACGACCCCCTACCCGGCTGAGCCTGCCAGACACCCGGGCCATGCCCAGCGTTCCGGGAGCCGCCCGGGCGGGCGTAGAAATTTGCAAGAGGAACGATTTCTACGCCCGGCTCGACGGGTCACCGCCTGCGACAGCCTCCGCGACGCGACTCTGGAAGTAGGCGACGCCCTGTTCATGGCGTGGCGACAAGGGACCGGGTCGGTAACCGCCCGCGGCGTAGTTGCGGTGGATGTCGGCGCAGACGCCCACGTCTTGATGCACGACGGCGACGTTGCGTTCCACGGTGTCGTGGCGCGCCGTGGCACCCACCGGGGAGGTGTCTGAGAAGTGGAAGTCGTACAGCTGCTCGGTGCGGTCGACGGCGGTCGGATTGATCCGCGAGGTGTTCATCCCGCCTTCGAACAGCGACAGCGTCCAGTTCGGCCACATCCACAGCCAGACGCCGCGATAGAACAAACCGGCGCGCGGCGGAGCGCTCATCCGCACGTAGCCGGGGTGGGCGGTGGTCTCGAACTTGCCGAACTCGATGGCCGCGTGGAAGTCGGGATGGATGCCCGGGATGTGGTAGCCCTCGACGAAGTTGTCGGTGTAAATCTTCCAGTTGGCATCGAAGGCGACCCGCGCCGTGGCCTGGGCGACGTAGGTCTCGATCGGCTCGTCGGCCAACTCCGCCGGCAGCGCCCCGAGCTGATCGAGCAGTGATTCACCGGGGTCAAGCGAGACGAACAGCAGGCCGCGCCAGACGTCGAGATGCACCGCATCGAGGGGCCAGTCGTCCATGGCAAACGACGGATCGTCGCCAAAGTGTGGCGTGGCAATCAAGCGTCCATGGTCGTCGAAGACCCAGTGGTGATAGGGGCAGCGGATCGTGGCACAGCTCCCCGCGGGGTCATTCAACAGAGTCGAACCCCGGTGACGGCACACATTGCGGAACGCTCGCAACGTGTCGTCGCGGCCCCGGATCACGATCACTCCCGAGCCGGCGATGTCGAGAGTGACGTACGAGCCCGATGTCGACACCCGACTGACGGGACCGGCGTATTGCCAAGTCCGGCCAAAGATCGCCTGGCCTCCGTTCGAACACCGTCGTCGAAAATCGGCGGATGGCATCCCGTGACCTACGCAATGGGCGTCGAGGTTGCGGCACCGACGGCTTGAGTTTACGAAACCGGCTGTCCCAGCGGCCGGCCGGGGGCCGAATGTAGGTGCCCTGAGCCACGGCGACGGGGCGGGTGGCGTCGGTGGTCCAGGCGGAGACCGTCCCGACGATCGTGCGGCCACCGACACTGTTGATCTCGGCTCGGGCGAACAATTCGGTGCCGATCGCCGGGCGAAGAAAACGAATCGACATCTCGCTGGTCAGCGCCATCGGTTCGAGGCCGATCACGCTGAACACGGCGAAGTACAACGCCCCGTCGCAGGCCGCGAAGACCGACGGCCCGCTGATGATCCCACCCGGCCGTAACGATGATGCGCCGGGTTCGATGCGAGTCACCGCGAACCCCGGACCGATCTCGTCGCAGAAATTCGAGCTGCCCGGGAACTGGGTGACCATGAACTCGTTGACGGTCGCGGCGGTCAAACCGAAGGCGTTGTTCGCATCGTCGGTCATCGCACCGCACTCCCCACGGCGGCGAGGGGCTGCACACCCCACGCCTCGGCGAGCAACCCGTACGACCGCAGGCGCTCGGGTTGGCCGTGGATGTTGGACGTGATGAACATCTCCTGCACCCCGGTCCGCTCGACCAGTTCCTCCAGTTGGGCGGTCACCGAGGCCGGGTCGCCCATGATCAACGGTGCTTCCCACGAACGCAGTAGTTCCCGCTCCATCGGGGTGAACTGGTATTCGGCGGCCTCCTCGGGCGTCGGCAACTGCATCGGTCGACCGGTACGTAGCCGGACGAACGACAGCGAACTCGGTCCGGCGAGCCACCGCGCTTCCTCGATCGTCGGCGCGCAGATGACCGGCACGCCGATTGCCGCATACGGTTCGTCGAGACAATCGAGATCGCCCGACGGTCGCCACGAGGCGCGGTAGGCCGCGAGCGCGGCCATTGTCCCAGGGGAGGCGAAGTGGTGGGCGAACGAGTAGGGCATGCCGAGCAGCCCGGCGACCTGCGCGCCGTAGGTCGACGAGCCGAGCATCCACATCGCGGGCTGGTGGCCCTTGCCGGGGACGGCGGTGATCTGCGGATGGTTGCCGTCGAAATAGGCGAGTAGCTCGCGCAACATCGCCGGAAACTCGTCCTCGTTGGTCAGCGGACCCCGCCGCAACGCCTGCGCAGTGACGCCGTCGGTGCCTGGGGCTCGGCCGAGTCCGAGGTCGATGCGACCCGGATGCATCGCCTCCAACATGCCGAACTGTTCGGCGATGACGAGCGGGGAGTGGTTGGGCAGCATCACCCCGCCCGCCCCGAGACGGATGGTCGAGGTGTGGGCGGCCAGGTGGGCGATGAGCACCGGCGGCGACGACGATGCGATGCCCGGCATGTTGTGATGTTCGGCCACCCACACCCGTTTGTAACCCAACCGCTCGGCGTGCTGGGCGAGTTCCACCGAGTTGGCAAACGCTCGCCCGGCCGTTGAACCCTGCGCGATCGGCGCCAAATCCAACACCGACAAGATGGGCCGCGCTACGTCACTCATGTCGCCGACGCTATTGCCCAACATGTGCAGGTCCTCTGGTCGGCTGGGTCCGCAGGCTGCACGCGGACCGGCGAGAGTGCTTTGCCGAGGCCCGCGGCCGCCGACCTCCATGATCTGGGCGCGAAAGTCGTCAGATATGACCACGTTCGCGCCCAGATCGGGCAGCGGATGGGCCTCGCGTGGTGAGATTCGGGGAGCGCGGTGGCGTCCCACGCTGTCATCTGACTCCAAACTGGAGGGCGGTGGCGCGTGGCACCTGGTGATCTCTCCGCCGCGGTACCAGCGGTTGAAATGGCCGGTACGGTGGACCCATGACGTCGCTGGCGGAGAAGTTCCGGACCGAACTCGAGGCTCCACTGGGCAGCGTGCATCGTCCGTCGTGGCGAGGGCGCACGCACATGATCGCCCTGTTCACGGCCATTCCGGTCTTCGTTGTCTTGATCGTGTCCGCCCGCGGGCGCAGCGCCAGACTCGGCGTCGTGATCTATGGCGTCGGGCTGTGCGCAATGTTCGGTGTCTCGACGACCTATCACCGCTGGGTGCACACGTTCCGCGCTCGTGCCGCGTGGCAGCGCGCCGATCACGCGACGATCTACGCGGCGATTGCTGGCACGGCGACGCCGGTGGCGCTCGTCACGATGCCCCGGGCGTGGGGCATTCCGTTGCTCGTCGTGATGTGGACCGGGGCGATCTGTGGTGCGGTGATGAAGGCGGTCGACTGGCGGCATGCGACGCTTGTCGGGGGGATCCTGTACATCGCCCTCGGGTGGATCGGCCTGGCCGCGCTCCCGAGCATGTGGCGTCAAGCCGGAGCCTGGCCGGCGCTTTGCCTGATCAGTGGAGGCGTGCTCTACACCATCGGCGCGATCGGGTTCGCGATGGGACGCCCCAAGCTGCAGCCCGCCGTCTTCGGTTACCACGAGGTCTGGCATTTGTTCACCATCGCCGCGGCGACCGCCCAACTCGTCGCCGTCTGGGCCGTCGTCACCCGATAGTGGAAGCGGCGCGTTACGGTCGTCGTCGTGACACGTGACTTGAAGTTCGGATGGCTTTCACCGGTGATCGGCAATCGTTGGAGCGACCACCAGCCGATCGTTGTCTACCAGGACAAACACATCCTGCCGACGGTGTTGCCGCACTTCGATTCGCTCTGGATCGCTGACCACTTCTACGGCTTCGATGCCAAGACCGACCCGTTCATGGAGGCGTGGACCACGCTCACCTGGCTCGCCGGTCGCTACGAGAACGTGCAGCTCTGTCATCACGTGCTCGGCCACGGCTACCGCCCACCGGCGCTGACCGCCAAGATGGCCGCCACGCTGCAGGTGCTCTCGGGCGGCCGGTTCATTCTCGGAATCGGGGCCGGCTGGCGCGAGAGCGAGTACGCCGCATATGGCTACGGCTTCCCGTCGCCCAAGGTGCGCTTCGCTCAGCTCGAAGAGGTGCTGACGATCTGCCGCAAGATGTGGACCGAGGACGAGCCGTCGTTCGAAGGGCAGTACTACTCGATCAGTGGTGCATCCGCCCCGCCGCTGCCCGACCCGGTGCCGCGGGTCTGCATCGGCGCGTCGGGCGAACAGGTGGCGCTCCCATTTGCCGGTCGCCACGCCGATATGTGGAACGGCTCGTCTCGGGGCACCGACGAGGACTGGCTGCGCCGACTCGGCATCGTACGCGCCTCGGCCGAGAAGGCGGGCCGGAATCCAGACGACATCGAAGTGTCGACGACGCTGGAAAAGCCGTTGCCGGAAACCGACGCCGAGTCGGCGGCGTTTGTCGAGTTCCTCGCCCACAAGGCCGATCTCGGGGTGCAACACTTCGTGATGGACTTCGGCCACCCGCAATCGCCCGAGCCCGCCCTGCGGTTCGCCGAACAGGTGATCAAGCCGCTGCGAGGGTGATCGCGCGGAGCGCGCGTATCCCCCTCTCGCTCGGCTCGGGGTCGTACTCTTGCTCGACAATGGCCGAGCGACGTAAGTCCACCACGACGTCGAACTTCGGCGTCGGTGCACGCGAGGGCCACGACGCCACCCCGTTCTACCAGCGGTTTCGTGCCCCGGAACTGTCGACCGACGACACGGTGCTGCCCCCCGAGCCGGTGACCAACCCGTTCATGTGCGGCGACTCGCGCCATATGGACGCGATCGCCGACGGCTCGGTCGCCCTGGTGGTCACCTCGCCCCCGTACTTCGCCGGGAAGCAATACGAGGAGGAGTTGGAACGCGAGGGCGTGCCCTCGTCGTACCTCGAGTATCTCGGCATGCTCACCGACGTGTTCGCCGAGTGCGTCCGCAAGCTTGAGCCGGGCGGCCGGATTGCCGTCAATGTCGCCAACCTCGGTCGCAAGCCGTACCGCAGTCTGTCGGCCGACATCATCCACATCCTCGAACAAGATCTGGGCCTGTTACTACGCGGCGAGTTGATCTGGCAGAAGGGCGAGGGCGCGAGCGGTTCATGCGCGTGGGGATCGTTCCGTAGCGCGGCCAATCCGGTGCTGCGCGACATCACCGAACGCGTCGTCGTCGCGTCGAAGGGTCGCTTCGATCGGGCGCAGTCGCTCAAGCACCGCAAGGATCGCGGCCTGCCCTACGAGAACACGTTGATGACCGAGGACTTCCTGTCGTTGACGCTCGACTTGTGGTCGATGCCGACCGAGTCGGCCCGCCGCGTCGGCCACCCGGCCCCGTATCCGGTCGAACTCCCCGAACAACTGATCCGGCTGTACACCTACAAGGACGACCTGGTCCTCGACCCGTTCCTTGGCAGCGGTTCGACGGTGATCGCCGCGGCCAAGCTCGGCCGGCGCGGCATCGGCTACGACCTCGACCCGGCCTACGTCGAGATTGCCCGGCGGCGCTTCGAGTTGGAGACCGCCGGGTCGCAGCCGCCGCCCGTCACACGGGGGAGTTCCGGCCGCCGTCCGGCCGACACCCGTGCCGCCATCGACATCGACGCGATGGTGGTGGCCGGTCTGTCGGCCGAGAAGATCGCCGAGCAGGCGTTGATCGAAGCCGGGTTGACCATCACCGGCCGCGACGAACGAATCCGCAAAACCGGAGTGGTGCTCCCGTTCGTGGCGCTCGCCGCCGACGGGGCGACGTGGTTCTTCGATGTTGCCGGCGCGCACGCAACCCACCGCGGTGGACTGCTCAAGATGGACACCGTCTGGCGCACGTTGGGACGCGCCGCCGCTCTGCGCGGGCAACGTCCAGAAGTGCCATTGGTGCTGCTCAGCACCGCTCTTCCCGGCCGTTCCTCCGAGGCAGACACCGCGTTGCGGGCCGCCGGGCCCGAAGCCATTTTCGACGTGATCGACCTGTGTTCGCCCGCGGCGCGCGCCCGTTTGGCAACCTATGCGGGTGGACGCTGCCGCACTGCGACGCCGGGTTTCTGGCCTGCCTGAACGATGACCGATCCTGAAGACGCCGAGACCGTTGCGCCGACGCCACTCGAGCTGTGGGGCTGTTGGCAACGCAACTGGATCGAGTTCGCCGACGGCACGCGTGACGACACGACCTTCGTCGCCTGGCTGCAGTTGCCGTCGTTCATGGCCGACATCCGCATCCCGACGAACCGCGCTGGCTTGTCGTCGCGGAGCGCATTCAGCGAATGCTCGATGGACGAGTTGCGGGCCTTGGCCGACTCCGAATCGAGCAGCGGATTCACGACCTGCACGCCGGTGGTCCGCGGGGCCGACGGCATTGGCCGGGCGACGGCCGAATGGCACACCCGCGGCTACGGCATTGCCTTCCAACCGGTGTCGGCGTTTCCCGAGCCCGGCTGGTTGGAGTGGGGCGACGACCCGACTCTGATGATCGAACGCGCGCCCTCCGGGGCGTACACCGAGGAGTGGCAGTTGATCCCCGGCTCGGCCGATCGGCTGACGATGTCGCAAGCCCCGTCGGGTTCGTGGCGCTACATCGCCGGGCCGGTCGCGATTCTGGTGCGCGATCGGCCCACGCCGGTGCCCCGCGCGGCGCGACTCCACGAGTTGATTGACGCGGCCGGCAGTGACCGTTTGGCCATCGAAGCGCTGCTTGATTGCGAGTTCTCGTTCGGGCGCGCCTCGGCCGACGCACCCGACCGGTTCGTGATCGAGGCGTCGACGCTGCCGTGGCGCGAAGGGCAGGTGTTCGGTGTCGATCTGGACTGAGTTGGCCGAACACGCCCAGCTGCCGTTCGAGTCGGGGCGGATGTTGCCCGTCGCCGCCTACACCGACCCGGCCGTCCTCGCCGCCGAACGCAGCGCCTTGTTCGCCTCCGAGTGGACGTGTGTCGGTCGCACCGCGGACCTGCCCCACCGCGGCGACTACCTCACTGCTTCGATCCCCAGCGGCGTTGGCGGCGTTGGCGGCGTGGCAGATCACCGTTCGGTGATCGTGTTGCGCGGCGACGATGGTTCGTTGGGCGCGTTCGACAATGTCTGCATCCATCGGGGCGCGCAGTTGCTTGACGGGTGCGGGAACGAGGCGCGAATCACCTGTCCGTACCACGCCTGGGTATTCCGCCTCGATGGCCAACTCGTCGGCGGGCCGTACATGAACCAGACCGTCGACGCCGATGGCCGACCGTTCGACCCGTCGCAACATCGTTTGGTTGCGCTGCACCTCGAGGTGTGGGAGGGGTTCATCTTCGTCAACCCCTCGACCGATGCGGCTCCGCCGCTTGCGCCGCGGTTGGCCGGGTTGACCGAGGTCGTCGCCCCGTTTCGGATGGCCGAGTACGTGCCGGTGCACCAGCAGGTTGACGTGTGGGCCACCAACTGGAAGCTGCTCGTCGAGAACTTCATGGACGCATATCACGTGTTCAAGGTGCATAAAGCGAGTTTCGGCGCCAACGGCGACAACACCCTCGATACCCGCATGCTCCCCGGGACCGATGCGTGGGCGCTCCACCGCGTCGAACACGACGGCGGCGCCGACATCGCCCACCCCGACAACACGGTCTTGGTCGGCAACGATCGCCGCACCGTCGTCTTGGGCGCCGTGTTCCCGACCCACGTGATGCAGTTGCAGCCCGATTTCCTGTGGTACCTGCAGATCAGCCCGTTCGGCACCGACCACGTCCGCATCCGCTGGGACGTCTCGATCGCCCCTGAGATGCTCGCTGCCCAGGCTGATCCCGATGCGTATGTGGCCAACGTGTTGCGACTGTTGAACCTGGTCAACGCCGAGGATCAGCCGGTCGTCGAAGGCATCCGCCGCTCCATGGACGGCCCCCAGTTTCCCCGCGCCCCGCTGTCATACCTCGAACGCAACGTCTACGACTTCGACCGCTACATCGCCACCCGCCTCTCGTCATAGCCCCCGAGCCCGCCCCGATGCTGCCCGCGCGATGCAATGCAAACTTGGCGCGGGGTCACGCGCTACGCGTGATGGCGCTCCCGGAATCGGGTCCGGCGGCTCCAAGGCGAATGGCGTCGTGATGAATCGGGCCAAGGTGTCAGCCGGGCCTGGTTGCCGACGCAACCGTCCGAGTTGGCCGGCGCGGCCGCTGGATTGCAGGCTGTGGCAGCGAGTGGTGTCATGGTCGGCAGCGCCGGTGGAGGAGTCTCATGCGATTGCACGTGGAACAGGCAGGGGAGGGACCGCCGGTGGTCTTCCTCCATGGGATGGGATCGTCGTCGGCGACCTGGGCGGCGTGCATGGAACGCCTGGCCCCGACGCATCACGTGGTGGCGATCGACCTGCTCGGTCACGGGTCCTCCCCGATGCCCGACGATCCGGCGTTGTATACCCGTGACTTGGCGCTCGCTGATATCGACGAGGTGCTCTCGATCCTCACCCCAGCGGTGCTCGTCGGCCATTCGCTCGGCGGATACCTCGCGCTGGCCCACGTCGCCACGCGCCCAGGTGTGGCCCGGGGGATTGTCGTGTTGAACACCGGCCCCGGGTTCCGTGATGCCGAGAAGCGGGAGGGGTGGAATGAGCGGTCGCGGCGCAACGCCCACCGGTTCGGACGGCCCGTCCAGGTCGCGGAGTTGAATCTGCAGCACGATTCGGTGGTCATGGATCGCCTGGCCGAAATGGCCACGCCCACCCTGGTGCTCGCCGGCACGGCCGATCGCCCGGAGTACACCTCGTCGGGGCAGTACCTGGAACGAAAGATGCCCAACGCCCGGCTGATCACCATCGAGGGTGGGGAACACGCGATGCATGAGTCGTCGCACGCCGATGAGGTGTCGCGGATCATCGCCGACTTCGTCGCCGGCCTGCCATCATGACCGGCCGCCATCCCGCGTCGACTGGTCGTCGTCCCTCAGTGTCCGACTGCCTTCCGGCGTCGACTGGTCGTCGTCGCTCGCTGGCCGGCCGCCTCCCGGCGCTAGTAGGCCTCTGCCTACTGGCCGTCGGCGCTTGTAGCTCATCGGGTTCATCGGCTCCGCCGGCAACCGCCGGCGAGGCGGTTGTCGCGACCGGGGCCGCGCCTCCACCACTTGCAACGACAACTCCGACGACAACGTCGGTTCCGTCGAGCACGGTTCCTTCGACGACCGACGCTCCTCTGCCGACGACCGTGGACACCACTGCGGCACCTCGGGCGTATCCCGATGGGTTGCGTAATGTCCGCTACTGCGAGGTGCTGCTGCTCAGCCAGACCGACGGCCTGTTCGCGGCCGAGGTGTGGAACACGATGGGCTATGGGGACTGTCCGCAAGCCGATTGGGAGGCGCTCGACGGTGGCGCGATCGCCAAGGATCGTGGGGTGGTCCTCGCCCTGTTGAACGGGCCGCGTTACTGGACACTCGACGAGATCGACGCCACCGTGCAGCTCACCGCACCGGTCACGACGTTCGGAGCGATCGAGATGTTCCGTGCTGCCACCGTCGATCTCGGCTTGACGCTGCCGCAACAGACGCCGTACACCGAGCGACCGGTCGCCCGTGACACCGTCTTCCGGTTCACGGCCGGGAGCGAGGTCTACGAGCTCACCGACCCGACCGGCCAGGTGTACGTGATGCAGTCGTACTCCCAGCAGATCGATCCGACGATGACGATCGACCGCCTCGCGGCCCTCGGCGACGTTCTGCAACCACCGGCCGGGTGGACGTTCACCACTCGCACGCTCGAGGCCGACCTCGAGGTGTTCGATACCGATGGCGTCGCCACCGTCATTCAGGACGACTTCCAGAACAGCTACCAGCGGATCGACCCGGTGGGCTGAGACGACCCGGGCGGGCGATCAGTGATGCGCCGGCGGCGGGTTACCAGCCGACGTTGAGGCTGGTCGGTCCCCGGAATTCGAAGCCTCGAATCGTCACGTTGTCGGCCAGATGCAGGTGCGGTAACCGTTCGAACAGATGGTGGACGGCGACTCGCACCGTCGCTCGGCCGAGCCACGCGCCGAGGCACACATGAGCACCCGAGGCGAACGCCAGATGAGGACCTTCCCGTCGACGGATGTCGTAGCGATCGGGGTTTGCCCAGCGACGCTCGTCGCGATTCGCCGAGCTGAGTACACCGGCAACGATCGCCCCCGCCGGAATGGTGACGCCGCCGAGTTCGACCGCGGCGGTGGTCTGGCGGGTCGCGGTCGCGACCGGGGAGATCCAGCGGAAGAGTTCCTCACAGGCATTGCGCCACAGGCCCCCATCCTTGCGGCAGGCGGCGAGCGCGTCGGGATGGTTGAGCAGCGCCCAGACCGTGAGCGCGATGCCGTCGCGTGGTTCGTTGATCCCACCCGACATACATAGCCGGATGTTGTTGACAATCTCGTCCGCGCCGAGCCCGGTGTGGGCCAGGTTGGGGAGCACCCGCTCGCGGATCGATGCTCCTGACTCCTCCTTGGCGACGGCGGCGACGTGGGCCAATTCGGGATCGTTGGCGAAGTTGGCCAGCCCGGTGCACACGCCCCGGGTCCACCTGGCGATCTGTTGCCAGGTGGCGTTGTCCCAATTCAGCGCGTCCTGCAACGCCCGCACGGCGATCGGCTCGGCATAAGCCGTCATCAGATCGGTGCCGGCCGGATCGAAGGCGTCGATCAACTCGTCGCAGATCTGCGGAAGCCGGTCGGCCACCCATCCGCTCGTCGCGGTCGGCGCGAACGACGGTTGCAGGGCATCCTTCATGCGGCGATGCGCGGAGCCGTCGGAGCCGAGCATGTTGACCCCCAACACGGTGTTCAGCCAACTCGGTTCGGTCGCCGAGGTGAACAGGTCGGCGCGTTCGTTGACCATCACCACGTCGTGCCACCGGGTGATCAACCACATGTCGAGCTGCGATGCGAACACCACGGATTCCTCGCGTCGTAACGCCGCCAACGTCGGATACGGATCGTCCTCAAGTTGTTCGAGCGTGATCGAATCGCCGAGTGTGGTCATCGTCGGAAAGTTAGCGGTCGGTTGTGCGGCGTTTCGCGGGCAACGGTCGACAGACGTCTGGCGCGATGTTCGATAGCGTCGTCGGTCCGCCAACCAACAACGAGGTTCACCGTGACGATTGCCTACCGAGCCGCCGAGATCCCCGCCGCCGAGTTGACCGAGCGGCCGTTGGGCCAGCCGTCGGCCGAGCCGTTGTCGGGCGAGATCATGACCCGCAGCCAGGTGTTCTTCACGAGCGAGAGTGACACGATCGTCTCGGGAACGTGGGAGTGCGAGCCGGGCGCCTCGCGCTGGGAGTTCCTCACCCGCGGCGAGATCATCTACGTCCTGTCGGGTCGGATGACGGTCGAGCGCGATGGTGAGGAAGGCGTCGAGCTCACCGCCGGGTCGAGCGCGGTGTTCGAGATGGGCTGGTGCGGCACGTGGACCGTCCACGAAACCCTGCGCAAGGTCTTCGTCGTCTACCGCTGAGGGCACTCTTTGAGGTGGGTCGGTTCTGGCTCACCTCAAGGCGAAGAAAATACGAACAATTGTTCGACCGGAGTTTGGTCCGGCGGTGATGACCGGTTCACTGTGTCGCCGTGACGCGACACCGACGGTCCACCAGTTCTGGCCGTCCGACCGCGAGAATGGCAGCCTGATGGCGGCCGTCGACACCACATATTCCGCAGCTGATATCGAGGCCCTCACCGGGGCTGAGCAGGCGCGGAAGCGTCCCGGTATGTACTTCGGGGGCATCGATATCCGGGCGATGCACCACGAGATCTGGGAGATCGTCGACAACTCGGTTGACGAGGCCATGGCCGGTTTCGGCGACCGGATCATCACCACGCTGCATCCCGACGGCTCGGTCACCGTTCAGGACTTCGGTCGCGGCATCCCGATCGGGCCGATGGAGAAGGGCCCGCACAAAGGTCGTTCCGCGCTCGAAGTGGTGATGACCGAACTCAACGCCGGTGGCAAGTTCGGCGGCAACGGCTACAAGGTGTCCGGCGGGCTTCACGGTGTCGGCATGTCGGTGACGATCGCCCTGTCCGACAAGGCGACCGCCGAGGTGTGCCAAGACGGCAACAAGTACGTGCAGACCTACGAGTGCCGTCGCGACCGCGACGGTACCGAGCACCCCTCGACCCCCACCGGCCCGGTGGCGCTGGTCGGCAAGGCACCGCGTGGTCCCGATGGCAAGACGCTGCGCGGCACGACGATCCGCTTCTGGCCGACGGTCCGGTTGTTCCACGACTCCCATGGTGTGGCACTGACCAAAGCTCCGTGGGACCGTGACCTGGTCGCCGAGCGGTTCCGTCAGAAGTCGTACATCAACCCGGGTCTCGCGTTCGTCCTGGTGGATGAGCGTGGAGCCGAGAAAACCACCGAAGAATGGCGTTCCGAGAACGGCGTCGCCGACCTCGTCGCCGATGTGTGCGGCGACGCCGAGCAGGTATCGCCGGTCATCTTCGGTGAGGGCGAAGTCGCCCCGACCCACGCCTCGTTCGCCCTCGCCTGGACCGACAACGACCGTGACATCGTCGTCGGATATGCCAACGGCATCGCCACCACCGAGGGCGGCACCCACGTCCAAGGCTTCCGTGCCGCGCTGACCGAAGGGGTGCAGAAGTACATCACCGACCGCGGATTCCTCAAGGAGAAAGAGACCGTCCCCTCGACGTGCGACATCTTCTCAGGAGTCGTCGCGGCAGTGTCGATCATGCATCCGCAACCGGCATTCGGTGGGAACCAGAAGGGCAAGCTGCTGACCGTCGAGGTGCAGGCAAGGGTTCGCCAGGTGGTGCTGCCGTCGATCGAACGGTGGCTCGACGAGCACCCAGTCGAGGCCAAGCGGGTCTGCGATCTGGTGATCGGGATGATGCGCCTGCGGCTCAAGTCTGACAAGGAGGCCGAGGCGTTCAAGACGGTGACCGCCCGTGGTTCGAAGTCGCGTGGCGGGCTGCCGGCCAAGCTGCGCGACCGCAGCGGTCAGGCGTCCGACGCCCAGTCGGAAGTATGGATCGTTGAAGGCGACTCCGCCGGTGGTACCGCGGTCGACGCCCGCGACCCGAAGTCGCAAGCCGTGTTGGCGATCAAGGGCAAGCCGCGTAACACGTACAAGGGTGATCAGCGCAAGTCACTGGAAGAGCTGGCCAAGGACGGGTCGCTGGCCGACATCATCCTGTCGCTCGGCGCCGGGTTCGGGCAGTCGTTCGATCTCGACAAGATGCGCTACGACCGCATCGTCATCTGCGCCGACGCCGACGTCGACGGCTCGCACATCCGGGCGCTCTTGACCGGGTTCTTCTACCGTTGGATGCCCGGGCTGATCGAGTCGGGTCGCCTGTTTCACGCGATGCCGCCGCTGTTCTCGACGATCGTGCGCGGCGAGAAAATCTACCTGCTCGACGAGGCGGCACGCGGCCGGTTCCTCACCGAGCATCCGAAGCACAGCGCTTCGTTCGGCCGCCTCAAAGGGCTCGGCGAGATGGACGCGTCGGAGTTGCGGGCGACGATGAGTCCGCGGACGCGGGTGTTGCGGCGACTCGGGGTCAGTGATCCCGCGGCGTTCGACCAGCAGGTGAACCGCCTGCTCGGCCCGAAGATTCCGCCGCGACGCGACTGGATCCTCACCCGGTCGGGTGACTCGCTCGAGATCGAAGTGGGTGACATCTAATGGCTCGACCGAAGAAACCTTCCCCCGGCGGCCCACAGCTCTCGTTGGAGATCCCCGACGACTCCGACACGATTGAACTGATCGACGTCCTCGACACCCTCGAGTCCGACTTCTTCGACTACGCGATGGCGGTGCAGCGCAGTCGTGCGTTGCCCGATGTGCGCGACGGGATGAAGCCGGTCCACCGCCGGATCATCTGGGACATGGAGGACCTCGGATTCCGCTCCACCCGCCCGCATGTGAAGTCGGCGCGCACCACCGGCGACACCATGGCCCGTTTCCATCCGCACGGCAATGCCTCGATTTACGACGCGCTGGCCCGCATGGCCCAGCCGTTCTCGATGCGCTGCCCGCTGATCGACTTCCACGGCAACTACGGCTCGCCCGACTTCGGCCCGGCGGCCGAGCGCTACACCGAGTCGCGATTGCACCCCAATGCCGAAGCACTGCTCGTCGACGTCAACTCAGGGGCGGTGCCGTTCGTCGACAACTACGACGGCGAGTTCACCCTGCCCGCGGTGCTGCCCGCCGGGTTCCCGAACCTGCTGGTCAACGGCTCGCAAGGCATCGCCGTCGGGCTGACCTCGGCAATGCCGACCCACAACCCGCTCGAAGTGATCGCCGCCGCCCAGCTCCTGATCGCCAATCCGCGGGCGACCATCGAAGAGCTCCTCGAACTGATCCCCGGGCCCGACTATCCGCAGGAAGCGGTGATCGTCAACGGCTCGGAGTTGGCCGAGATGTACCGCACCGGCCTCGGTCGCGTCGCGGTGCGCGGCTGCTGGCACGTGGAGGAAGGCGCCCGCAACGCCCGCACGATCGTGGTCACCTCGTTGCCGTACACCTCGGGCAAGACCGGCTCGGCCGACACCTTCATGGAGAAACTCGCCGACGGGGTCGACGGGGGAACGATCCTCGGGGTTGCCGCGTTCAACAACGAATCGGCCGACGGTCAGACCCGCATCGTCATCCGGGTCGCCTCGGGCGTTGCCCCCGACGCAGTGATGCCGGCGGTGTTGGCGAACACCAACCTGCAGGTGTCGAACCCGGTGCAGATGCACTTCCTCGACCCGTTGGGTCGCCCGAAGCTGTTCAATCTGCTGACCTGCCTCGACGCGTGGATCACTCATCGCATCGACGTGATCCGCGAGCGCTCGCTCCGGCGAATGAGCGTGATCGATGTGCGGCTGCACAAGCTCGACGGCTACATGCTGGCCCTGCTCGACATCGACGAGACGATCCGCATCGTGCGCACGTCAAAGTCGCGCGCCGTCGCCCGCCCCGCGCTGATGGCCCGCTTCGGGCTCGACGAAGACCAGGCCAACGCCGTGCTCGACTTGATGCTCGGCCAGCTCACCGAAGACGCCCGCATCGAGTTCGAGACCGAGTCGAAGAACCTGCGGGCCGAGCGCGCCCGACTCGACACGCTGGTCAACTCGCCGACCAAGCTCCGCCGCCAGGTCGGCACGGAGTTGGAGGAAGTCGGCAAGCTCTTCGACGGCGATGTGCGCCGCACGATCATCGCCAATGAAATCCTGGTCCCGGCGTCGAAGGCGGCGTTCGTGTTGGACGAGCCGGCGACCGTCACGTTGTTCGGCGATGGCACCGTTGTGTCGGCGCGTAACGGCAACCGTGGCAAGGCCCCCAAGACCACGGCGCCGCCGATCCGTTCGTTCGAGACGTCCACCGGTTCGAGCATGGTCGCCGTCACCGCCGGAGGCAAGCTGTTCCGGGCGATGGTCGGCTCGATGCCCACTGATAAG
Organism: uncultured Actinomycetes bacterium; assembly: GCA_963847945.1. GTDB lineage: Bacteria > Actinomycetota > Acidimicrobiia > Acidimicrobiales > Ilumatobacteraceae > JANMJD01. The sequence goes on along the minus strand of CAWKBX010000009.1, from coordinate 865,747 downwards.
CCGACCGCGGCGGTCAACGTGTTCCAGGGCTTGGAGAAAGACGACCCGATTCTCGCCTGGTGGTCGGAGGTCGACTTCCCCGCCGCGCTGATGCTGGTGACCTCCGACGGCTCGGTGAAGCGCATCGACGACCTCGCCGGCGGCGACCGCAAGGGCGGCATCTCGATCATCAAACTCGAACCCGGCGAGCGCACGGTAGCGGTGTTCGCCGCCCCGGCCGAGTCATCGACTGGCGACGCTGAAACTGAGGTCACGCCCGTGCTGGTGGTCACCGCCGCGGGCCAAGGCATCCGGTTCCTACCCGCCGACGTTCGGGCGATGGGCCGCACCGCAGGCGGGGTGCGGGCGATCAAGCTCGCCGCCGGAGACCGCGTCGCCGGGGCCGTCGTCGCCCCCGACGCCAACGTCGTACTCATCTCGCACACCTCGGGCGCGGTCAAACGCGTCGCCTGCTCCGACTTCCCGGTGCAAGGCCGCGCTGGTAAGGGCGTGCGCGCCTCGGTCACCGGCGGCCGTCACGGCACGGTCTCGTTGATCACCCTGTGGACCACCGACCTGCTGCTCCAAATCGCCGACGAGTGGGTACCCGCGGACGTCAAGATGGCCCCCCTGGCCAGCCGCGATGTCCCCCCCTCAAAGTCCAAACTGTTGGCGTCACCGATCACCGCCGTGCTGTAGAACTCAGGTCGAGCGGTGTTGGCAGATCACGTCGGCGACGGCGCATTCAGGGTGGCCAAGCCTTCGTGGGCGTGTTCGCGATCATCGGTGTGGCCGGTCTCGTTGGAGTGTTCAGGTATCGCGGCCCGCGCTTGGTCCCACTTGAACCGTCTCCCCCGTCCACAGGTCGATCGGGATTGTTCAGTCGCGCTTCGGTAGGTAGGGCTGGAACGTGGAGCTCGATTGCCACTCTGGCGTAGGTGGTTCGTAGCTGGGGGCGGGTGTGTACTCGCTGATCGTTCCACTCGCCAGATGGTGGAGGTACCGCGGACAGTTCGGAAACGCATGGCGCAGTCGCAGCACGACGACCGCCTCAGCACCGATGAATGACCCGACGAGCTCCGGATCATCGTCGGTGAAGACGACCGTCGCGTCGCCGTTCACCCGCAATCGCCGACTCTGATCGAAGTCGACGAACAACAGGCCGACGGCCGGGTTGGCGACGATGTTTCCGAGCGTGCGGTACTGCCCGTTGCCGTCGTAGACCGGCATGGCGATCGTGACATCATCGAGTAGTCGCAGGAACCCCGGCGCGCCACCCTTGTACGAGCAGTCCGGTCGTCCCTCGGCGTCGGCGGTGGCGACAAAGACCATCGACGCCGCTTCGATGAACGCCCGATCATCGTCGGAAAACCGCCCGTGAACGGTCACTTCACGCAACCGATCGGCGAGCCGTACGGAGTCCATGCGCTCCTGCACCTCGCGCATCCCGCCGTGATAGAAGTTGGTGGCGTCAGTCATCGGCCAATAGTACGCTTCGGCCGGACCGGCAGGTGCCGATCTCAGCGCCGGCTAGCGCATGGCCGCGGCGCGGAATGCAAGCAACCTGCCGACCAGAACAGCCTTGAACGAACCATCTAAGTCGGCGGCTCATGGTCGGTCATCGCCGGGCAGCGTGCCTTCAATTCGGATGCCGAGATGTTGCAGCATTCGGAACATGTGCTCGAGTTGGATCGACGGCTTGCCTTGCTCGATCCGCGACAGAAAGGTGCGATCGACGCCGACGGCGTCAGCCGGTTCCTGATGGGTGAGTCCGATGATGCAACGACCCTCGGCGATGGTGCGGCCGAAATCGTCGGCACTGTAGAACGCAAACGTCGTGCTCGTATCGTCACAACACCGCTGACTGAACAGATGTGCTGAAAACATCACATCGAGATCGTCCGCATCAATGTGACTCAATCAGCACATCAACAATGGAGTGGTGACATGAATTACGTATGTACTCCAACGCGTATTTCCTGGTCGGACGGCAGGTCGAGAGCTGCGAGTCCGTCCCCCCGTGGACTCCAAGAAGGAGCAGAGTCATGTCACGTTTACGGCGTTCACTCGCCCTACCGGTCGTCGGGCTACTCAGTCTCGGCGGGTTGGTAGTCACCCACGATCCATCCCCGGCTCAGGCCGCCAGTTGCACCGGGTCGACCTCGGCAACGTTGCGCGGCAAGGTCGTCGACTTCGACCAGTGTCACCGTCAGACGTTCGCCAAGAACGGCACGACCTACACGATCCAGGTGTGGTACACGGAGCAGAACACCACCGCCAACCAAAACCGCTGCACCGCGGCGGAAGGTGCGGCTCGATGTGAGCACGCCATTTCGAACGTTGACAATGCCAACGGCGACAACGTCACCGCCGTCGGCGTCGCCAACGAAGCAGCCGGTGCGCTTGGCTTCTACATCGACCGCGGCATCGGGTTCCCGCCCGCCGGTCAGACCACCCTCACCGTGTACATCGGCGAAGATCCCCGCACCGGCGGCGTGATCACCCCGATGTCGCTCTACTGGGACGACGACAGTGTCGACTCGAACGACGTCTTGTGGAAGCGACTGCTCGCCTACCACGAGACGATGCATCTCATTCAAGACGTCTACGACGACACGTCGGGCGGTTGGGGTGCGTGGTACGGCGAAGGAGTCGCCCGCGCCATCGAGGACCGCGTCGACGCGACGCTTGACGCCGACGCCGGGCACTTCTTCATCCCCGAACTGAACGGGTTGATGAGTACCGCATCCGACCGCACCGGCTCGACCGAGTCGACGAGCTACCGCAGTTTCCTGTGGTGGACGTGGCTGTTCGACCAATACCGCGGCAGCGGCGATGTCGCCCCGGTGATCGGTTGGGATGCGATCCGCGACTTTTACACCAAGCTCGGCGCCAGCACCGACCAGATCAAAGCGGTCCGCGACTTCGTGACCGGGCGCGGTGGCAACCTCGATAAGGACTGGCTCGATTACAGCTTGTCGTTGTGGGCGTACAAGCGCTCGCCGGCCGACCAGCGGCTCACCTATCTCGACAACGAGATCCGCAATTCTGGCAACGCGATGACCGGCAACACGATCATCTCGGGCGGTCCGGCGTTCAACGCGAACGTGTCGACGCCGATGGTCAACGCTCGATCGGTGCAGTTCTTCGAGATGCCCACCGCCTCGCAGTGCGCCTACACGACCTACCGCTTCGACGGTCAGGGTAAGAACTTCGGCATGTCGGTGATGACCGCCACGGCCGCCGGGCTGCGCGATCGGTGGTCGGCGATCACCTCGGGCGTGTGGACTCGCACCGTCGCCACTGCCGGGTTGACCAGCCTGACCGGCGCGGTCTCCGGCTTGAGCGACACCGGCTCGGTGAAGGTCGGCTACGGCTGCGTCACTCCGTCGATCTCGATCGAACGCCCCACGACCGCCGCCTTCGAGATGGTCGGCACTCCGGCCAAGCCCCGCCGGTTCATCGTGCAGGTGAAGGTGACCGGCCCCAACGGTGAGCCGATCGCCGGTCTCACCAAGGATGCGTTCACCGCCTCGTTCGGCCCTCTCGGCGTCGGCGCGGCGATCAACGCCACGGTCGTGCAGGGCTCGTATGTGCAGGACCGCTACTGGCTACTCGTCCAGGCGCCGAACGCCTCGGCCGGGGCCCAGAACGGCACGTTCTACGACCTGCGTCTCGCCCTTGGCACCCAGACTGCGACCCAGCCGCAATCGGTGGTCTACCTCGAACGGGCGCAGGACGAAGTGATCGTGCTCGACCGGTCGGGTTCGATGGTCGATGCCAACAAGATCGACGCCGCCCGCAAGGCGGCGACGTTGTTCACCGAGGAACTTTCGACCAGTGACCAGGGTGGATACGTCTCGTTCGACACGGATGCGACGCTGAATACCCCGCTCAAGCCGGTCGACGCCGCCCAGCGCGCGGCGATGGAAACAGCCATCAGCGCGGCGACCCCGGGCGCGTGGACCTCGATCGGCGACGGCATGTTGGCCGCCGCCCAGGCCCACGACGCGAATCGGGACCCGAAGCATGTTTGCGGGTTTGTGCTCCTCTCGGACGGCTACGAAAACGAGCCGCAGTACTGGGCCGACGTGAAGTCGCAGGTGATCGACAACGGCTGCCCGATCCACGCCATCGCCCTCGGGCCCGAGGCGAATGAAGGCCTGATGCAGCAGATCGCCGCCTCGGTTCCCGGTGGTAGTTACGACTACGCCCCGACTGCCGGGTCGGTGCCGGTGAACACGTCATCGTCATCGGCCGGTGCCACATCGGCGGGTGGAGGGGCCGGTGGAACGCCGGGCGCGACCGCGTCACTCGGGTGGGAGAACAACCTCTCCCGACTGTACGACGCCAAGCAGTCTCGCCTTGCAGACCGCGAACGGCTCGCCACCTTCGTCGACATCGGCGACGAGGGATGCCGCACGGAAGACGCCCGGGTGGGCTTCGAAAGTCGGCTTCCGGGTTCGGTCGTCGTCGAAGACAGCTACCTCGACAACGGCGTCGGGGTGAAGGCACCGGGTGAAAGCCACTACGCGACCGGCGGTCTCGCCGGGGGTACGGGAATCGAGGCGACGCTGGTCGATGCCGAGTTGAACTTCGACTTCAAGCCCGGCTGCCAAGTCGAGTTCCGTTACTCGTTGGCGCACGCCGTCGCTCGGGTGCGAATCAACGGCGAGTACCTGACCACTGAGTTCATGCCGTCGCTCGACGGAGTCCAGATCAACGGCACCCAGGTCCGGGTGTACGGCGACGCGACCACCAAGGGTCAGACCGGCCGGGTGGTTGTCACCGGTGATGTGCAGGACTTCGCCGTCCAGGGTCGCGGCCTGACGATCGACGATGTCATCCACCGCACTGACGGCAAGGGCCGTCAGTTCGAGGTCGACGCGACCACCGATCAGTTGGTCGTCGCCCTCGGCTGGCAGCACGCGGCCGGCGCTTCGGTCACCCTCGTCGACCCGGTCGGCAACGTCGTCCCCGGGGCGATCCGCGAGGTCGTGCCCGGTGGCACCGGCGAGGTGTGGACCATTCCCAACCCGATTCCCGGCACGTGGACGATGGTCGTCGATGGCCTTGACCAGGAGTACTTCGCCTCGGTCTCCGCCCGCAGCGACCTCGGCCTGCGGTTGGCGATCGGTACGCCGATCGACGACGCCCGCCCCGGTACCGAGGTGCCGCTGGCGGCGTTCTTCGCCGGTCCGAACGGTGGAATCACCGGTGCTCGGGTGATCGCCACGGTCACCGATCCGGCTAAGCGGACGCTGCTCGTCGAGATGTACGACGACGGTAGCCACGACGACGGTGAGGCAGATGACGGCGTCTACGGGGCGTCGTATTCGGCCACCGCAGCGGGGGACACCCCAGGCTTGGACGGAGGCAACCCCGACGGTCACGGCGATGGCTTCGGAGAACGCGAAGGCGGGCCGACAACCGTTGGTTCGTACACCGTGTCGGTGGTCGGGCTTTCCGGAGTGGACCGCCGCGAGGACGAGGGCGGATTCGCCGTCGATTCGGTCGGCGACAACGACAAGGACGGTCTCGACGACGGCTGGGAGAAGTCCGTTGGACTCGACCCGCAGGATTCGAGCGACTGGAAGGCCGATCGCGATGACGACGGGCTGATCGAGTTGTGCGAGTTCCGGCTGGGCAGTGATCCGCTGGTCAACGACACCGACACCGGTGGCGAACTCGACGGCTCCGAGGCATCGTTCGACGGGTCGGTGTGTGTGGCGCAGGCTGATCCGACCGATCCGATTGATGATCGGGTCTCGCCGCTCACCGGCGTTTCGGTTCGCCCGACCGCCATGTCGGGTGTGGCTCACGTCGAGGTTACCTGGGGTGCACCGGAGCGTGGGACGTTGCGTTCGGTCGATCTGTACCGCTCCGACAATGGCGGCCCGTGGTCGCTGATCGTCGGCGGCTTGGTCGATCAGACATACGTCGATCACGCGGTGGTGGCCGGGACCCCGTACGCCTACCGGGTGGTACCGGTCGTGACCGACATCTCTGGTGTCGATCGTCGAGCAACCCCGCTCGAATCGTCGGTGGTCGTCGCCACCAACGACCCGTACGCCCCGGCCGGTTCGGTGCTGATCAACGAGGGCGCCGACGTGGCAACGTCGTTGGAGTTGTCGCTGACCGTCACGGTCGACGACAGCGAAGGCGATGGTGACGGGTCTGAGGCGACGGCGGGGACTCCGGCCGACTTGTTGGAGATGCGGTTCTCGCTGACCGACGACTTCACCGGCGCGGCGTGGATGCCATACGCCGACCAGGCTTTCTTGACTGTTCCGGCCGAGACCCAGCCGGGCGACACCGTCACGGTCTACGCCCAGTTCCGTGACCCGTCCGGCAACGTGAGCACCACATCGCTGGGTTCAACAGACTCGGTGGTCTACCAGCCGTAACCCGCGGGTCTACCCGCTCCATCTGCCGAGCGATGCCGCCGACGAACCCCGTCGGCGGCATCGCCGTGTCCCCGATGAGTTCGCAGTGTTGATCCGGATGCGGGCCGGCATCGAAGAAACTTGTACGAACGACGCCGGCTGGAGGCTCGATACTACGTTCGTTCGCTCTCGCACGTCGGGAGCCGCAGGAGGTGACCATGCGTCGAAGTCTGATGATCGGTGTTGTCGCGGCAACGCTTGGATTGGTCGCATGCGGCGGCGCGTCCACGCCGGTCGGCTCGATCGAATCGAATGAGAGCCCGGCGCTCGGCGGTTCGCAGGGCGCGCCCGACGCGACGCTTGATGTCAACGCCGTGATCGACACGGCGTTCGAGGTGGTCACCGGGCAGCGCGGCGAGAAGGAGGATGCTCCCGGGGCGCTGCGAGTCGACAACCTGCTGTCCCGCGGCGGTGAACCCGTGGATATCGACGTCTACTGGGGTCGACCCGACGAGGGTGAGAAGGCTGCGACCGTCGCATTTGGGCAGGCCAGCGACTATCTCGTGCCTCGCCGGGTGAAGGGCTTGCAGGACGCGGTGTTCACGATCACCATCGCCGGAACGAACGAGGAGTTGATGACGTGGGATCGCTGGTCGCCCTCAAGCGCCGCCGACCGGGTCACCGCGGCGTTCATGTTCGATGGCGACTCGGTCTCACTGGCGATGGTCGATGAGAACCCCGCGACGCTCGACTCGCTGACGAACGCACCGATGTTTCCCGCCTCCGACGCGGGCTCGGTGCGCCTGCGATGGCGGGCGTTTGGCACCTCCCTCGAGGCAGGCGACTCCCTGTTGAGCGTGACGCTCGACGGCAAGTGCCTGACCAACGGCAGCTCGTGGGCCGCCCCCGACGGCAACCCTTCGTTCGACCTCTCCACCGTCCAAGTCCCGGGCGGGTCAACCCTCGGTTTCGCCGCCACCTGCGATGGCCCATCGGTCTCCGACGTCACCGTCCCGGCCGGCGGCCGAGCCCTCCTGTTCGCGTACTCCAAGCCCGACGGGACATCCGCTCTCCAACTCCTCCCCGTCACCGACGCCTGACAGGCCGCCACCTCGTGGATGGCAACGACTCACTGATCCCCCATTACCGGCGGAACGGGCGGAGCAGGTCGACGAGCCCTGACCATCCGTCAGCCCCGGGTCTGTACGTTTCGAGGGTGCGGGCGACGGCGGCAACTTCGGTGAGGAATAGTTCGTGGGCGCCGAACGCCGGTTCCTCGACGGCCCCGGCGATGTAGCCGACGATGAAACCCGCTCATCGACCAGGCCGAATCGACTGGCGTGGATCGCGACCATCTGACCGCCGACGACCAAGCATTGTTCGTTGCCGCTGAACCGCACGAGTTCACCGATCGCAAGCAAGTTCTCATGCCTTGGAGGTGTCAACGTCGGAGATCAACTCGCGTCCTCTGATCGCCTCCGCGGCCGACCTGACGTCAACGAGGATGATCAGGTCGATCAAGTCGATCGCGGCGACCAAACGGCGTGACGATGCGACCTTCATCGAACGGCCAAATGTTGTCGTCGACGACTCGAAGCACGAGATTGGATTTCGCTTCGTCACGTGCTGCGAAGTGATCGCTGAGAAACCCGTCAAGGCCAGATGCTCGCACGCAGGCGACGTGTTGATCCGGCTGGCCGACTGAGCCTGCGCGCGCGCAACGGTGGAGGCGGGCATCTCCGGGTAAGGCAAAACCCCCTCTTGAGCAGAAGTTTCTGGTGGGTCATTCTCACAACTCTGTGACCTTCTGATATGTGCTTAGTTTTCAAGCAGAATCCACGGTTCGAGCCATCTCAATCCTCTCCGGGTGCCGGGCACCGGCAGGGGAAGGTCAACTACGATGGCTGCCGACAAGGCGGGGCGGGCGGTTGGACGCATTCGAAACATTGGTGACCGGCATCCTGCAACGTCGGGAGCGGCTTTGGACCTGGCAGAACTACAAGATCGACCTCACCAGGGAGGACAAGCTGCGGTTGGGCAAGCCGTCTCACCCACGGATCGATGTGGATGTCGTCGCTTATCAGCCGATCGAGAACCGGGTCCTGTGGGTCGAGTGCAAGAGCTACCTCGACTCGTCCGGTGTGTCGATGAACGCATTCACTCCTGCGAATGGGCAGCACGCCGACCGTTTCAAGGTCTTCACGGACCAGACGTACAGGGTCGTAGCGTCGGCGGCTCTCGTCAGACAGTTGGTCGCCGAGCGGATGGTGCGGCCAGATCCAGTGATCGAGTTTTGGCTGGTGGCAGGCCGGATCGCCCCGATGTCAGCGGACAAGCTCCGTGAGCACTTCATGAACAACGGTTGGAAGCTTCGTGATCGCCCGTGGATCGAGGCATCGCTTCGGGAACTCGCCAGAATGGCTTACGACGATGATGTTGTGATGATGGTTGCCAAGCTGCTCAAGGACTTCCCGACGATCGTGAGTCCATGATCCACGGAAATCGCTCGTCCTGCCGACTTTCTGTCGGTCCGCTACGGTGTTCGGCGACCTGGGCCGCTCAGCAGAGTCCGAGTAGACGGAAGCGGGCGACAACGTCGGCTGGTGGCCGACCTGTGTAGTCGTCAAGCACGACCCCTGACGGCACACTCCCGTAAGACGATCCGAAATCGAGGGTGTACGGCTGCTCGGTGAGCGCCCGGTCCTCAGCAGCGACGATCAGCGCACGTAAGCCTGCGTCGAACAGGGCAGCGTCGCACAACCCGGTGGACCGTCGGGCGTCGGCGAGCAGAACACCGTCGACATCGGTGGTGATCGGTGTTCGCATGACCGCATGATACGACTGCCGGAGGGTGGAAGATTCGGTTTCCGATGCTCGCCGACCGGCCGTGTCGCCTACGGTTCGTGGCGACGTGACGACGACCAGACGGAGCGCTGACCTCACCAGGAATCAGACGTCGTGTTCGAAGCAGCCGCCGAAATCGATCGGATCGCTGAGGTTTCGCACCCACATCGTTAGGTCGCCGCTCCGGCCAGCCGGGAACTCTGTGAATCCGTTCCGGGATGCGACTGCCTGTGAGCGGGCGTTAGCGATGTCGATTTTACTCCACATCACAGACGCACCTTTAGACCGACAAGTGAGCAGGACGGCCCTTGCCAGCACATCGGACGTCCGACATCCACAACTCAGCGGCATTCCTTGGAAGTCAGTCGAAACAGCGCCAAGCCGCTGGAACCAGCTATCAGCAAAGCCCTGAATCGGGGCAAGCTCCATCATGGCCACGGCGACGATCAGGTCTTTGTCCTCGATCAGGATGCTCAGGCCGTCACGAATCTGTTTGTGACCGGCAGTCCTGATCTTGGACTGCACCTCACGTTCGTGCTCGACACCTGGTGTGGCGCACGAGAATCTGGCGAGGGCGTTGCGATCCAGGGGTTGAATCGTGCGTATCAATACCACTTGCTACTGGATGCCGAGCAGTTGACGCAACTGTGCAGCCGCTTCGGGACTCGTGTCCGGCAGCGGTTCGTCCATGCGGGCGTCATATCGGGCTGCCAGCTCGGCTGCTGCTGACCCAGCGAAGATGTCGAGCACATCTCCTCGTCGACCGGATTTCTGCACCGCAAGCATCGCCGGTGTCGTGTACGAAAGCTCGCCGAGTGACGTTCCCGTCCGTGAGCCGAGGTCTTCGAGCACGCTGTCCAGTATCGCCGCTAACTCCCCGTCTGCGTTGTTGGCACTGCCGACCGAGGTATAGATATGTTCCACGATAGAACCACGCTGGACGTTGTGCGTGATTTCCCCGACTCCCTCTAGGTCCTCTAGCGCCTGGTAGACGGCATCATCGAACGGACCGTGGTTGTGCCACCACCACGATGCCCCCGTAATGGGTCGATCATCAATCTCGACCGAGCGAAGGTCACCGAAGTACAGAAGCTTCACCACTTGTGTCCGATTGAGCGCCCGTCCTCGACTCGTCGCCAGTCTGACCAGCGTCGAAACCGCTGTCCGCAGCTGTGGGCTGACGTAAGCGGCCATGGCGGCGATCCTACTCCGATCTGTTGTGTTGTCTACCTCTTTGGTGCTGAACGCTGTCGTGTCCGCCATGGTTGGTTCTCCTGGTTCTTGATCGGATGATGCGTGAAGCCTGTGTCATGGTTCTTGTAACGCCGGGTCACCGACTGCGCACCGCCCGCCTCGCAGCCTGGCCGGATGGCGAGACTGGGCTTGGAGCAGGAACGATTGCTGGTGATGCTGTGCGAGATGTCTCGTCGGCCGGGCCGCCACCGTGACGAGATGTTCGAAGCGATACGCACCGTCGATGGGATCACCAGACTGCGTAACGGTGTGGGGTCAGGCGAGGAGGTGAGCTGGGTGAACTTGAAGTTCCTTGCCCGTGACGGCCTGCTCCACATGGAGAACGAGGATCAGAATTCGTTGACGTTCGTCGTCACGCCAGAAGGCTTCGACCGAGCGAGCACAGCGTCGCCAGCACTGGCCACGATCTCGTTGGCACCGGCAATCGAGCTAGCCGTCGGCCAGATCTCGAAGCTGCCCGATGAAGCTCGTAGGTCGGCGTGCGTGTCGCTTTCATGATCCCCTGCTCAGTCTGCCTCATCGGGCACCATGCAAGTGGAATCTGTTGTTGGGTGTACTTGTGTGTGCGGCCGTCGGCGATCTGTCCCATGGCAGCCTCCATCCACGTCGTGGCGGTCTGGCGGGGAAGCCAAGGTAGTGGTCTTCATCGTCTCAGAAGCCTGTGTCATGGTTGTTCTAACGCCGGGTCGTCCTGGTCAGGACCCATTTTTCGGCCAAGTTCCCGGATGGTGCGAACGAGGAGGAAGATGTGGGTTCGGCCCCGCTTGACTGCGTCACGTGACTCGTCCGAACGGGTTCGGATGTTCGGCGAAATGTCGTTCCACCATGCCAGGTCGACGGTCTCTGCCTGCTGCACGAGGTTGGCGATGGCTGTTCCGAGGAAGTGTTCGTCTCGCCGTTCGGCGTTCGCCTCGACCTGGGTGACAGCGAGCTTGGCAGCCGCCTTGGTGACTTGTCGTTCGATGCGTGCCTGCTCGGCCCGCCGGTACGTCTTCTGGCGGCATGACGGCTTGCAGTAGACGGATCGGTCGCTGCCATCGAGAGGTTGGCCGCATCCACGACATGACGTTAGCCCAAGTAGTGAGGGTTTTGTCACGAGACAAATGTTCGCACATCAAGCATCCCGGCGTCGGGCCGTTCGATGGAAGAGCAACAGGAGAATGATCGATTCGGGGAGAAGGGTGCTCCGGGACCCCATTACCGTGCAGCGCTACGTGGCGTTCGGACGCCCCGGCCACAGGTCGGCGTCCAGTCCGGCTTCGAGTCGGGCGATGGTGACCAGGTCAGGCCACGTGTCACCGGCAAGGATGCGACCGAGAGCGGAATGGTCGACTCCGGTCAGTTGCTCGATGGCTCGCAGGCTTCGCCCGGCGATGGCGGCACGGGTGCGCAGGACGAACAGCCGATCAACTTCGGCAGCTGGGTCGACGCACAGTTCGTCCGGCCAGTTCGTCGCAAACATGCTCGGGGTGCGGCGGGTCGTTCTGGTCATTCCGCAAAGGTACTGGTTGCAAAAACGAGTGAGTCTCCATATCGTGTCGTTACTAAACGACACACCGTGGAGTCGACCATCAACGAGTACCGCCCTGACATGCCGGACACCTACTGGACCGCCATCGGCCCGTACGTCCGGGCGACCGTCAGCGCCGTCGAGCCTCACACCCCATACATCGCCAACACGCTGCTCAACTGTCTGTCAGGGTACGTGCTGTGGTGCTGGCAGACCTGCGGTCTCCCACTGGACGACATCCTGATCTTTGACCAGCACCGCATCGAGGAGTACATCGTCCAGCAGAACTGGACCGCAGGCTCGAAGTCGACCCGGCGGTCGATCCTGTACCGAGTCACCGAAACGGTCCGGGGGCCAGGCGTCACACCGAAACGGCTGACACAGTTCCCGGCATCGGACCCGGCAGCCCCCTACAACAGTCGGGAAATGCTGTTCCTGCGATCATGGGCGCAGAGCGGGCGCACACCACCGCAACGCCACTCCGCCGGGGTACTCCTCGCCTGTGGCGTGGGTGCCGGTCTTGCAGCCGAAGACCTGATGAGTCTGCGACGCCGTGACGTCATCGCCGACGATCAAGGTGTACTTCTCCGCATCGAAGGTCGACGTGCCAGGTACGTCCCCGTTCTCGGCGACTGGGAGCAAGCCATCCTGGAAGCAGCCGACCGAGTCACCGTCGACTCGTACGTGTTCCGCCCGGAGCGCCGCAACAGCAACAACCGCAACGCCGTGTCGAACATGACGCACCGGGTTGACCCCCACTGTCCTCGCCCGACCCTGCAACGGATGCGGGCCACCTGGATCGTCCACCACCTGACTGTCGGCACGCCGGTCAAGCCGTTCCTCCAAGCAGCCGGTGTCGAATCCGTCAACTCGATCAACCGCTACATCAGGTTCGTCCCCGACGTCGACCCGATCGACTTTCGACGGCTCCTGCGAGATCAGAGCCGCACGTGACCGACGACTTCGATGCCGACGATGACGATGCAGGCTGCGGACTGCTGACACCGACCGCTATCGGCCGGGCGGCAACCCAGATCAGCGACGACGCTGTACGACTCGCAGAAAGCATCATCGACAAGTCCGGAGTCGTCGGACTGGTCGACGGATGGCGTCAAGCCGACCGGGGGACGAAAGGCCCAGGCGGTCGGCCATCATTGGTCAGCACCCGGACAGTTCTCATCGGCCTTCAACTCATCGGCAACATCGGCGAGCCCACACTCGTCACATGCGTCACCGAGGCTCTGCTGAACCGCATCTCAGCCGACAGCAAAACCCGCCTCGAAATACCGATCAGCATGCCCAACAGTGAGATGAAAGCGTTCTATCAGCGGACCATGCGGGCGGTGCACCGGGTGCTCGAACCACTCGACCCGTACACGCTTCCCCGCCACCGGCGACTCACAACCGAGGAATACGCCAAGATCGTGGCCGCACGTGACCCGAAAGTCGTGATGGCCCGACGTCACCGACTCGAACAAGTCGCCGACGCCCTGCTCCACGCATCGTTTATGGCACTCCCACGAGAGGTCCGCCGTCGTTGGAAAGGGTCGCTCGCCATCGACGCAACCCTGATCAAGCTTTTCGCTCGGGGCATCAATCGTGACAACGACCGGGTAGGCATCGAACCCGACGCCGCCTGGTACGTCCGAGAGGGTGATCACGGCTACCCAGACGACGTCGCTCACGCCAAGGGCAAGAAGATGCCGAAAAAGCATTCATGGGGATACGAGGCGACCCTCGCCGTCATGGGGCCGGATCAACCTGAGAAGTCATTCGAGTTTCCGCTCCTCGTCCTCGGAATGGCCATCCACAAGCCAGGCCACGAGGTCGGCAACGCAGCCATCCGAATCCTCAAACGCATCACGGATCGTGGCCTGCCCGCCAACTACCTCGTCGGTGATCGGGCCTACCTCCCGAACAGCAAACCGGAAAACTTCCAACTCCCAGCGAAATCTCTCCGCTACAAGCTGGTCGGCGACTACAAGATTGACGCCCTCGGACTTGTCGACAACCATGCCGGGGCGGGACACGTAGAAGGCCACTGGTACTGCCCCTCGATGCCCCAGCCGTTGGTTGACGCCACCAAAGACCATCGGGCGGGCACCATCGATGAACCGACGTGGCGGAACAGGTTGGAACAACGAGGCCGCTACCGGCTACGCCCGAAAGAGAACGCCGACGTACACGGCAACCAGCCTTTGATGTGCCCGGCCGTGGGACCATCGGCCACCGCCATCTGCCCACTCAAGAAAGTTGTCGGAAAGTCACACGGCCGGACCGTGATCACCGTCACCCCAGCCGAACCGGACAGAATCTGTACCCAGCAGACGGTCTCGTTCCCGGCGCTGAAAGCTGCCAAGTACGCCCAAGATCTCGTCTACGAAAGCCCCGAATGGCAAGCGATGTACCGTACTCTCCGCAACGTCGTGGAAGGCAAGAACGCTCTCCTGAAGGACGGAAACGGACCATCGATCGGCGACCCGACCCGGCGTCGGATGCGTGGCATGGCCGCACAGGCACTCCTCGTCGCAGTCGGCATCGTCGCCGAAAACCTCCGCCGAATCCAGGTGTTTCTCGCTGAAGCCTCAGCAGCCAAAGACGGCGTACTCCGACGCCTCCCACCACGCCGCATACCCAAAGGCCACAGCTTGATCGACTACTTACCGGCCACCGGAACCGACCCACCGACGTAACACCCACCGACCACCAATCGACTCAAATCTGACCGCACCGGGGCATCACCATGCCCCGGTGCATGTCGTTTTCGACTCTGTGCACCACGACCGCCGATGCAGTCGGCCTTGGCGGTGTGCTTTGGCCGTCACCGCTCCCCATCAACGAAAAACTCCGCCTGACGAGGCTGCCAGACGGAGTTTCGAGAACGTGACTGTGGGTGTTTCGAGAACAACCCCTGGTGGGCGAGGGGGGACTTGAACCCCCACATCCTTACGAATACTGGCACCTGAAGCCAGCGCGTCTGCCATTCCGCCACTCGCCCGAGTGAACGACGAACACGCTAGCGCACGGCGGCGGCGAGCCCAACACGCATTGTCGGGTCGGTCCGTTGACCACGGGAGACCTGGGTGGAACAGGGTATGGCGATGCTGGGCGCTCGGTTCTACTTGTGCATAACGCCTTTGAGGATCAACTCGTTGACCCGGCGCGGAGACTCGCCGAGCCAGAAGGCGGCCGAGAGTCGGCGGGGGGTGCGCACGTGGCGGCGATTCGCGAGGACTGCAGCGACGGTCCGTTTGGCGATGTACTCGGGCGACCTTATGGGGATGAGTTGCAACAACCGGAACCGCTTGAGCACGTCATCCAGATGGCCTTCGCCTTCCAAACGGTCCCACATCGACGTGTCCACCGGCCCGGGGGCGATGAGGGTGGTGCCGATCGCCGTCCCCCGCAACTCCAACCGCAGCGCCGCGACGAAGTTGTTCAACCCCGCCTTCGTCGCGCAATACACGCTCATTGCCGGAAACGCGGCGGTCCCGCCAAGCGACGACGTGAACACGATGTGGCCCGTGCCGCGCGACTTCATCCCGGCCAGCACGTGGCGAGTGAGCACCATCGGGGCTTCCAGATTGAGCCGGGTCACGGCCCGGATACTGGCGTCGGTCTCCATGTCCAACGGCGCGATCGACTCGAGCCCGGCGTTGTTGACGAGCACGTCGATCGGCCCGAACTCCGCTTCCACCCGGGGGATCAGGGCGGTGACAGCGGCGGCATCGGCGAGGTCGACGGCGAACGCCTTGCCGCCGATCGAGGTCGCCAATAACGACAGCGCAGCCTGCGAACGTGCGGCAACCGCGACCTGGGCTCCGGCGGCGGCCATCTGGCGGGCAATCGACTCGCCGATGCCCCGCGACGCACCCGTGACGAGGACCCGTGCTCCGTTGAGTTCCATTGCCGCAGCGTAGGCCACAAAAACCGGGCGCCGCACCGTACGCGCCAGGGATGGTGAACCCGCCACTAGCCTGGGTTCGCTGTGGGACTGCAATCATTTGAGCATGGCGTAGAGCGTATGGTCGAGGGTGTGTTCTCCCGCGCCTTCAAGGCCAGCGTCAAACCCATCGAGCTCGGGCGTCGTCTTGTCCGTGAAATGGACGAGCATCGGTCGGTCGACGTCAAGGGCCGGCGCATCGTGCCGAATCAATTCACCTTCTGGCTCAGTGCCAATGACCACGCCGCATTTGCCAACATCGACGAGGCCCTCGTCTCGGAGTTGGCCGAAGCCGCCCGCGAATACGCCCGCGACGAGGGCTACCACTTCATGGGCCCGGTCCGCGTCGAACTGGCCGTCGACAACAAACTGAAGGCCGGCCGCTTCGGCGTCACCTCAGCGATGAAGGAAGTCGGTGGCGGGGCTGGGGCCGGCTCGCTCGTGCTCCCCTCGGGCGAACGCATCGCCCTCAAGGACGCCGTCATCACCCTCGGGCGCATGCCCGACTGCTCGGTGATGCTCAACGATCCCAACGTCAGCCGCCGTCACTCCGAGGTTCGTCCGCAAGGCACCGGTTACATGGCCGTCGATCTCGGCTCGACCAACGGCACCAAGGTCAACGGGGTTCGCATCGAAGGCGACCGCATGCTCCAAGACGGTGACATCATCAGCCTGGGCACCACCCACATCCGCTTCGAGGCATCTTGACGTTGGCGGTTCGGTCGTGAGCGATCAGCTGTTGGGGGCGTTGAAGGTCTGCCTGCTGGTCCTCCTGTACCTCTTCTTTGCCCGCGTGTTGTGGGCCGTGTGGAGCGAAGTGCGCGCGGCAAAAGTCCAAGCCACCGACTCGCGCTCGGCCGTGCCGACCCACGCACCACCGATGGGCCCGACGCTCGACCCGCGCATCGAGGGCACCCTCCCGACGGACCGGCCCGCGGGCAAGGGCCGCGAGAAGCGCGCCGTACGACCCGCTCGCGGCACCGTCACCCGGCTGATGATCATCGAGCCGCGCTCGATGAAGGGTGTCACCTACCCGCTCGGCGACGAGATCACCCTCGGCCGCGGCGATGGTTGCACGATCTCGCTCGTCGACGACGCGTTTCTCTCGGGCCTGCACGCCCGCGTCTATCGCCAGGGCACCGATGCGTTCGTCGAAGATCTCGGCTCGACCAACGGCAGTTTCCTCAACGGCACCCGACTTTCGGTCGCCGCCGTGCTGTCGAAGGGTGACCGGCTGCAGATCGGCAACACTGTCTTGGAGGCCGAATAGTGGCGCGCTTCGTCTGGGGTGCCGCGACCGACGTCGGCCGCTTGCGAACGGCCAACGAGGATGCCTACTGCGCCGATGACCGCCTGTTCGTCGTTGCCGACGGGATGGGCGGCCACCTCGCCGGCGAGGTCGCCGCGGCAATGGCCGTCGACGCGTTGCGCGACCGAATGGGCGGTGCCGTGACCTCCGATATCGACGCCCTGATCGCGGCCGTCGACACCGCCAACCGTCAGATCTTCCAGGCGTCGCACACCCGCGTCGATCAGCACGGCATGGGCACCACTCTGACCGCCATCGCCCCCGTGCGGTTCGACGGCGAAGTGCAATTAGGCCTGGTCAACGTGGGTGACTCGCGGGCCTACGCCGTCCGTCGGGGCCGCTTGACGCAGCTGAGCGTCGACCATTCCTACGTGCAGGAATTGATCGCCTCGGGGCAGATCACGGCGATGGAAGCTCGGGCCCACCCCCATCGCAACATCGTCACCCGCGCTCTCGGCATCGAGCCGGTGGTGCGCATCGACGCCTGGACGATGCCGATCGTCGCCGGCGACCGGTTCATTCTCTGCTCCGATGGCCTGGTCGACGAGGTTCTCGACAGCGTGATCGGTGAGCTCGCCGCCGACATCCTCGACCCGCAGGAGGCCGCCGATCGGCTGGTCGCCACGGCGAATCGCAACGGTGGCCGCGACAACATCACCGTCGTGGTCATCGACGTGATCGAAGGGGCCGACACCCAGGAGTTGACCCTCGATCTCGAACCGCATCGTTCGGGCGAGACGCACGCCGAGAGCCGCTGGGCCGACGACCACTCCGGCGATGTCACCCCGTCCGGGGTGGTCGGTGCGGGTGCCGCGGCATTGCGGATCGTCCCCGCCGATCCGGCCGATGCCGTCGGCGACGTCGATCTGGGCCCCGAGGGTGACGACATCACCCGTGCCTTCGGCCGCCCGACGGATGCCCGCGGTGTGATTGCCACGGCCCCCGATTCGGCCGATTTCGCACCGCCGAGCGCCGGCGACATGGTCTCCACTGCCGACGTCGACGCCTTCGCCGACGACCGCTCCGACGACGGCTCCGACGACGCCAACCCGGCCCGTGGCAGACGCCGGCCGTTCTCCCTCGGCTCGATTGCCTTCCTGACCGCAGTCGCCGCCGTGTTCGTCGTCGGGTTCGTGATGATCGCCGCCTACGCCCGCTCGGGCTACTTCGTCGACTACCGCGGCGACGAGATCGTCGTCTACAAGGGCCGACCGGGCGGGGTGCTGTGGTTCGATCCGACGGTCGCCGCCATTGCTCCGCAGAAGCGGTCGGAACTACCGCCGAGCGATGCCGAGGCGCTCGCCAACCGGCCCGAGTTCGACTCGATCGACCTGGCGATCAGCTACATCGAGACGCACTCGACCACCGCCCCCGGCATCTCGGTCGTCACCAGCGTCCCGGGGAGCACGACGCCCATCCCGACGATCGGCAGCATCGACGGCGGGGCCACGGCCGACACCACCATCGCACCCGCCGCCCCGCCCCCGATCGACACGACGACCGCGACCGCGACCGCGACCGCGACCACGATTGCGACAGTCACGGGGTCGAGTAGTCCGTGAGTCGAGTAACGGCCCTGGCCGCCTCCCGGCGTAACACCGAGCTTGGCTTGGTGGTGTTCGCCGGGGTGATCACGGCCTGCGGCTACACGCTGTCGTCCCTCGGACGCGACGCCGACATCCCGGCCAATCTCGGCCCGTTTCTGGGTGTCGTGCTCGGTCTGCTCGTCGCCGCCCATATCGCCACCCGCCGTCTGGCCAAGGGCGCCGATTCGGTGCTCCTTCCCCTCGCCGCCCTGCTCAACGGCATCGGCTTCACCGTGCTCGCCCGGCTCGACGCCAAGCGCCTGGCGGGTCTGCAGGCGACCTGGACGCTCGTCGGCGTCGCCGCCTACATCGCCGTGCTGATCTTTGTGCGCCGTTCGAACGATCTGCGCAACTATCAATGGACGTTCCTGATCGCCGGGGTGGCGCTGTTGCTGTTGCCGTTCGTGCCTGGTGTGGGGCGCACCTTCGGCACCGGGGCGCGGATCTGGGTTCGTGTCGGCCCGATCGGATTTCAGCCTGGTGAGATCGCCAAAGTCTGTCTCGCCTTGTTCTTCGCCGGCTATCTCACCGAGCACCGCGAGTTGATCGCCGCGGGCACGTGGCGGGTCGGCCCGTTCAATCTGCCCGAGCCGCGCCATCTGTTCCCCCTCGTCGCCGCCTGGGGGGTGAGCGTGCTGGTGATGGTCGGCCAGCGCGACCTCGGCTCCTCGCTGCTGTTCTTCGCCCTGTTCCTCGTGCTGCTGTGGGTGGCGACCGAGCGGGCGAGTTTCCTGGCGATCGGGACGTTGCTGTTCGCCGGCGGCGCCTATGTGGCCTGGAACGCGTTCAGTCACGTGCAGGACCGCGTCGACATCTGGCTCGACCCATGGAGTCGCTATTCCCCGCCCAGCGACGGCAAGGGCTACCAGATCGTCCAGGCGATGTTCGCCTTCGGCAACGGGGGCATCGCCGGCACCGGGCTCGGACTCGGCACGCCGAACAA
This sequence comes from uncultured Actinomycetes bacterium, assembly GCA_963847945.1. Lineage (GTDB taxonomy): Bacteria > Actinomycetota > Acidimicrobiia > Acidimicrobiales > Ilumatobacteraceae > JANMJD01. Next base: position 845,993 of record CAWKBX010000009.1, on the reverse strand, counting down.
GATCCCCGAGGCGAAGAACGACTTCATCTTCGCCGCGATCGGCGAGGAACTCGGACTGTTCGGGGCGACTGCCGTGCTGTTGGCCTTCATCTTGATGATCGGGGCCGGGCTGCGCTGCGCGTTGCGTGCCGACCGGCCGTTCGAGAAACTGCTCGCCACCGGCCTGACCACGATCATCGGCGTGCAGGCATTCATCATCATCGCCGGGGTCATCCGGGTGTTGCCGTTGACCGGGGTGACGCTGCCGTTCGTCAGCTACGGCGGGTCGTCGCTCGTCGCCAACTACGTGCTGCTCGGTCTGTTGATGCGGATCAGTGACTCCGGCGCCCGCCGACTCGGTGAGGTGCCCGACGAGCTCGATCCGGCCGAGAAGCGAGCCTTGAAGAAGTTCGCCAAGGCCTCGAAAAAGGCTGGCAACGACAACACGGTGATCGCATGAACTCGCGGATTCGACGGCTCGCGGTCGGCTTGTTGCTCGCCTACCTGGTGTTGTTTGTGCAGCTCAACGTGTTGCAGGTGTCGAAGTCGACCGAGCTGAACGCCGATGTACGCAACAGCCGCCAGACCACGCGGGCGTTCAACCGCAACCGCGGGCCGATCCTCAGCGCCGATGGGGTGGCGGTCGCCGAGACGTTGCCGTCGACCGACGACCGGTTCAAGTTCCAGCGGAACTACCCAACCGGCGGACTGTTCGCCAACGTCACCGGCTACTGGTCGTACGCCTTCGGGGCGACCCAGGTCGAGAAGGTCCACGACAAGGTGCTCTCGGGCAACACGACCGATCAGAACGTCAACGCCCTCCCCAACCTGTTCGACCGCAACCTCGACACGTCGGGCGCCGTGGCCCTGACGGTGCGCGCCGACCTGCAACTGGTCGCCCGTGACCTGCTCGCCGGTCGGGAAGGCTCGGTGGTGATGATCGACCCGCGTACGGGGGCGGTGCTGGCGATGTACAGCGAGCCGACCTTCGACCCGAACCTGGTCGCCGTGCACACCTCGGCCGACGCGGAAAAGGCTCTGACGTTCCTCAACGCCTCGCCGGGCAAGCCGTTGCTCGCCAACGCCTACCAGGAGCGGTACATGCCCGGATCGACGTTCAAGGTGGTCACCACCACCGCCGCACTCGAGACGGGCGGACTCACCCTCGACCGAGTGTTCGAGCCGGAAAACGCCTACGTGCCACCGCAGACCACCGATCCGATCGAGAACTACGGCGGGTCGACGTGCGGCGGTGACTTCCCCACCGTCTTCGCCAAGAGCTGCAACACGCCGTTCGCCCGGTTGGCCGTCGAGTTGGGGGCCGAGCAGATGGTCCTCGCCGCCAACCGGTTCGGGCTCAACGAGGCTCCGCCGATCGATCTGCCCCGGCCTGCCGCCAGCAACTTCGGCACGGTCGAGGAGTTCAAGGACAACATTCCGCTGCTCGCGATCCGCGGGTTCGGGCAGAACGAGGATGCCGTCACCCCCTTGCAGATGGCGATGATCGCCGGCAGCGTCGCCAACGGCGGAAACATGATGTCGCCCTATGTCGTCGCCGAAACTCGCGATCACGATGGTGGGGTGTTGTCGAGGACCGAACCCGAGGTGTGGCGCACTCCGATGACCGCCCAGACCGCCGCCACGCTCACCCAGTTGATGGTCAAGGTCGTCAACGAGGGGACCGCCAGCTGCTGCCTGCAACTCGCCAACGGGGTGCAGGCGGCGGCCAAGACGGGCACCGCCCAGCTGAATTCCAAGGGCGAACCGCAGCGCTCCCACGCCTGGATCATGGGCTTCGCCCCCGCCGAAGCGCCGCGGTTGGCGATCTCCGTCGTGCTCAAGGGCACCACGGACGAGATTTCCGCGGGCACTGGCGGTCGTCTTGCCGGCCCGATCGCTCAGCAAATGCTCGACAAAGCCATCGAGGTAGGACTGTGAACTCTCGACTCTCGCTAGCGTGGTGCGCCGCATGACGGACTCCCAGCGTCCGGTCTTCAACGACCGGTACGAACTCGAACAGCGCATCGGTCGCGGCGGCATGGCCGACGTGTATTTGGCCCGTGACCGCCTCCTTGATCGCCCGGTGGCGATCAAGGTGCTGTTCCCCGAGTTCGCCACCGACCCCAACTTCGTCGAGCGGTTCCGCCGCGAGGCCCAATCGGCGGCCAACCTCAACCACCCCAACGTCGTCAGCGTCTACGACTGGGGCAAGCAGGGCAACACGTACTTCATGGCGATGGAGTACATCGCCGGGCGCACCCTGGCCGACATTCTGCGGGCCAATGGCCGTCTGAGTGCCCACCAGGCGGCCGAGATCGCCTCCGAGGTGGCCTCGGCCCTCGGATTCGCCCATCGGGGCGGAGTGGTCCACCGCGACGTCAAACCGGCCAACATTCTCATCGCCGACGACGGCCGGGTGAAGGTCGCCGACTTCGGTATCGCCCGCGCCCTCAACTCGGCCGCCGAACAAGATCTCACTCAGGCCGGCGCCGTGATGGGCACCGCCACCTACTTCTCCCCCGAGCAGGCCCAGGGCGCCCAGCCCGACCCGCGCAGCGACCTCTACTCGCTGGGCATCGTGCTCTACGAGATGGTCGGCGGGCGTCCGCCGTTCAGTGGCGACAACCCGGTGGCGATCGCCTACAAGCAGGTTCACGACGCGCCCCAGCCGCTCAACCAGCTCGCTCCCGACGTGCCCCGCCCGTTCGAGGCGATCGTCGCTAAATTGCTCGCCAAGAACCCCGGCGTGCGCTATTCCAACGCCGACGAACTACGCGACGACCTGCGTCGATTCCGTGAGGGTCAGCCGGTGCAGGCGCTCACCGCGCTGCTCGGTGGGGCCGCCACCGCAACCCCTCCGTCGGGGATGGGGAACCCGACCACGTCGATGGGTGCCACCACCGGGGTGCCGCGCACCACGGCGATGCCCTCCACCCAAGGCCCTGGTTCGACCACGGCAATGCCGCGCACGACGGTCAACCCGGGAACGCCGCCGCCGATGCGCGGCGGTCCCAAGGCGACGAAACCCGACTACTACGAGCCGCCTCGCCGCACGGGTTTGTACGTCCTTGCCGGGTTCCTGGCGATCGCCGCCCTGGTAGCCGGCGGTATTTTGCTTTTCAACTACCTGTCGAAAGACGAAGTGCCCCCCGCGGCGGTCACCGTCCCCGACGTGCGTGGATTGTCGGTCCAAGAAGCATCAACCCTGCTGATCGAGGCGGGTGCCACCCCCAATCCGGTGCCCGACCCGAACTCGGCGTCGGGTGTCGACATCGTCGACAAGCAAGACCCGGTACCCGGCAGTGTCGTCACCCAGGGGCTGATCGTCAACATCACATTCAAACCAGGCCTGGTGGCCACCCCGCTGCCCGAATTGACGGGTCAGAAGTTCGAGTTGGCCAGCCAAGCGTTGGCGGCGCTCGGCATCGCTCCGTTGCGGGAAGACGTCGAAAGCCCCGAGTTCGCCGCGGGCATCGTGGTTGGCCAAACGCCGCCGGTTGGCACCCCGGTCAAGCCGGGCGACACGGTGACGCTGCAGGTCTCCAAGGGCAAGGGCCAAGAGACGATTCCGGTGTTCACCAACCAGACCGGGTCCGATGCCAAGGCGTTCCTGGAGAACAAAGGCTTCAAGGTCACGTTGGTCGACGAGGTCAACGAGACGGTCGCCGCCGGTGTGGTGATCCGTACTGAACCCCCGGCCAATACCGCGGCCGACAAGGGCTCCGAGGTGAAAATCTTCGTCTCGTCGGGTTCCCAGCAGGTCGATGTGCCATCAGTGATCGGGCTGCGCGAAAACGAGGCCCGCGATGCCATCCAGAACGCCGATCTGAAAGCCAGCGTGAAGTACGTCGCCGTTCCCTTCGGCGATCAGAACGACGGCCTGGTGATCTCCCAGACCCCGGCGAGCCCCGGCAAGGCCCCGAAGAACTCCGCAGTCAGCCTGAGTATCGGCAAGGCGGGTCCCCCGCCGGCAACCACGACGACCACCACGACGACCACGATTCCGCCGACCACCGCATCGACGACCACGACTTCGAGCACCACCACCACGACCACGACAGCATCGACCGTCGCATCGTCGTCGACCACGACGCCTGGCGGTGCCGGCGGTGCCGGCGGTGCCGGTGGCGTTTCGACAACCAAGCCGTAGCCCGCAGAGTTTCAGCTCCAGAGGCTCGAAATCGGGCAGGCGACCACTCCCTCGTCCATGACGAACGATTCAGGTCCTGAGTGAAGCAGAACCGAGGTGACCACCGAGTCTCCGAGTTCTCGTTTCAGCCATCGCAGATGCCGGACGTCGTCGGGTCCGGGTTTGGATGTGGCCTTGACCTCTATGGCCACAAGCCTGCGGGCGCCGATCTCGATGATCACATCGATCTCGTGGCGCCCCTCGGCAGTGCGGAGATGATGCAGACGCGGTCGAGGGTCATCAAGGCCAGCTCGGCACGGACTTGGGCGAACTGGACAAGCTGCCCTTGGGGTCAAGGTCCGGCGGTTGTCAGGCCGCGACGCGGCTGAGGAAGTTGCGGATCAGGTCGTGGCCGTGACTGGTCAGGATCGACTCGGGATGGAACTGGACGCCTTCCACCGGTAGTTCGCGGTGGCGCAGGCCCATGATCGTGCCGTCGGAAATCTCGGCGGTGATCTCGAGGCAGTCGGGCAGGCTCTCGCGCTCGACGACCAGCGAGTGGTAGCGGGTGGCCTCGAGTGGCGAGGGCAGGCCGGTGAAGATGCCGGTGTCGTGGTGGGTGACGAATGAGGTCTTGCCGTGCATCAGTTCGGTGGCCCGAACGACGTTTCCGCCGTACACCTGCCCGATCGCCTGATGGCCGAGGCAGACGCCGAGCACGGGTACACCCTGATCGGCAAAGGCCTTGATCGCGTCGCACATGATCCCGGCATCCTCCGGTCGGCCCGGCCCCGGCGACATCAACACCGCATCGGGTCCGATGGCCAACGCCTCGTCAACGGTGAGGGCGTCGTTGCGATGCACGATCGGTTCGGCGCCGAGTTCTCCCAGGTACTGGACCAGGTTGTAGACGAATGAGTCGTAGTTGTCGATCACCAACACGCGCGGCACACCACCAGCCTTGCCGGTCCGCAGAGGGATGTCGAAACGCATTCGTGCTCAAGCGCTCGCGCACAGCGGGCTCGTGCCCCTACACTGTCGCCTTCGTGGCACCTCCCAAGCGCAAAGCCGGTGGCCGAGTAACCCCCAAGGGCACTCGTCCGGGCGATTCCAAACTTCCGACCGCCGGCGATCGACCGATTGGCGCGGGTCTCGGCGCCGACAAGGGCGACGGTCCCAAGCACGCCGCTACGCCGTCGTCGCGGTACACGCCACCCGTGCCGATCTACAAGGAGCAGAGCCCGCGGTGGGTACCGATCCTGATGTTCTCGTTGTGGATCATCGGTGCCCTCGTGATCATCTGCTACTACCTCGACTTCCTGCCCGGCGGGCAGAGCCAGTGGTACCTTGCCGCAGGCCTCGGCTTGATCCTCGCGGGGCTCTATACCGCTACAAAATTCAGATGACGTCGCGGTGACCTGCGGGCCAACGCCTGTGGGTGACCGGGTTACATCAATGTGATTATCACCAGAGATATCCACAGCTGGGGATATCTTGCGGCGGTTACTCCATGATCGGCGCGAGGATATCCATGTCTTCCAAGCAGTGCCGAGGAGGGGGCGGATCTTCCTCGGGAGCCATCGTCATGCGCAGCTCCACCCCGCACACGCTGCACCGATACCTGACGTTAATTCGACGAAGCTCACCCTCAGGTGGGGGTGCCGGTAGTGGTGTGGTCACGCTGCGGATCATTCCGATGCCGACTTTCCACAGGGTATAGCCGAACACCAGGGCGCCGAATATCCACAGGACCGTACTTGCCTTGGGCACGTCACCGAGCGTATCGGGTCGGTCCGAATGAAGCCGCCGATCCCACCCGAGCTGGGAGAATGATCGCCGTGTCCAGTGTGAATCCCCAGCGAGTATGGCGGCCGCTGCGGACGTTTCTGGCCACCGAGTCGGCGGGCGGGATCGTGCTTCTCGTGGCCGCCGTGGTGGCCCTCGGTTGGGCGAACTCCCCGTGGTCGTCCGCCTACCACGATCTGTGGGAGACCGACCTTGCCGTCCGCATTGGCGACCATGGACTGAGCCTCGACCTACGGCACTGGGTCAACGACGGACTGATGACGATCTTCTTTCTCGTCGCCGGGCTGGAGATCAAGCGAGAGATGGTGCAGGGCGAACTGCGTGACGTCCGCCAGGCGGCCCTGCCGATTGTGGCGGCGATCGGCGGAATGATCGTCCCGGCGATGTTCTATCTGGTCGTCGCCTGGGGCGGCCCAAGCGGTGGATGGGCCGTACCGATGCCGACCGACATCGCCATGGTGCTTGGCGCGCTGGCCCTGATACGGACCCGGGTGCATCCGATCCTGCCGCTGTTGATGTTGGCCCTGGCGATCGTCGACGACATCGGTTCGATCCTCGTGCTCGCGGTGGGCTTCGGGGGCGACCTGTCGGCGCGCTGGCTCGCAGCCGGATGCGGGCCGCTTGCCCTCGCCGCCGTGCTTCGTCGGTTCGACATCCGGGCAACCGCCGTCTTCGTCGCCTGTGGGATTGTCTGCTGGTACGGCCTGTACCGGGGAGGGATTCCGCCGACCCTCGCCGGGGTGGCATTCGGGCTGCTCGCCCCAACGACGCCGATGATCGACGAGGTCGACCAGGCTGAACTCGCCGACCTCTCAACCCCTTCGGCAGCACGCCGCAGCGTCTTGATCGCTACCCACTCCGTGTCGAGTGTCGAACGACTTGAGCATCTACTGCACCCGTGGACCAGCTTCGCCGTCATCCCACTGTTCGCGTTGGCGAATGCCGGGGTCTCCCTCGGTGGAGACACCCTGGCCGACACCGGTGGGTCACGGGTCTTTTGGGGTGTGATGGTCGCACGAGTGCTCGGCAAACCGCTGGGGATCGTTGCTGCCGTGGTCATTGCTGAGCGGCTGGGCATCGTCCGGCTACCCGAGGGTGTGACCCGACGTGACGTGCTCGGCCTTGGCATGCTCGCCGGGATGGGCTTTGCCGTCGCGGTCTTCATCGCCGGAAAGTCGTTCGCTGGCGCGGGGGCTGCTGCAGACGCTGACGCGGCGGTGATCGGGGTGATTGCCTCGTTGATCGTCAGCGGAGTACTCGGGCTGACGGTGTTGTCACGGACCCGTTACCGGGAGTGATTGACGCCGACTGGTCAGCCGAGGCGTTCGATGATCGTGGCGTTGGCCATGCCGCCGCCCTCGCACATCGTCTGCAGGCCGTAGCGGCCGCCGGTGCGTTCCAACTCGCATAACAGGGTGGTCATTAGCCGGGCACCGGAGCAGCCGAGAGGATGGCCGAGGGCGATCGCGCCGCCGTTCGGATTCACCCGCTCCATGTCGGGATGGAACTCCTTCTCCCAGGCGAGCACGACCGAGGCAAAGGCCTCGTTGATCTCGACGATGTCGATGTCGCCGATCGACAGTCCTGAGCGCTCGAAGATCTTGCGGGTCGCCGGGATCGGTGCCGTGAGCATGAATCGCGGATCGTCGCCAGCGAGGGAGAAGTTGACGAACCGGGCCCGCGGGGTCAGCCCTAACGACGCGGCCTTCTCCTCGCTCATGATCAACATTGCGGCCGCGCCATCGGTGATCTGCGACGAGTTGCCGGCGGTGACCTTGCCACCCTTGTCCGCCTCGATAAAGGACGGCTTCAACGAGGCGAGCTTCTCCAAGGTGGTGTCGCGGAGGCCCTCATCGACCGTCATCATCTTGCCCTCGAAGTCGATCATCGGCAGGATCTGCGACTCGAAGCGACCCTCGGCGGTGGCCCGTTGGGCGTACTGCTGAGAGCGCAGGCCGAACCGGTCCATCTCGTCACGGCTGATGTTCCACTTCTCGGCAATCAGTTCGGCCGAGATGCCTTGAGGCACCAGGCCACCGGCGGGGGCGTAGCGGGCGCCGATCTTGGGGCCGAAGGGGAAGCCGTATTTGCCGTCGATCATCGAGGCCCCCATCGGTACCCGGGTCATCACCTCGACACCGCAGGCGACAACCACGTCGTAGGCTCCGGCGATCACGCCCTGGGCGGCGAAGTGGGCGGCCTGCTGCGACGAGCCGCACTGGCGATCGATCGTCGTGCCGGGCACCGACTCGGGCCAACCGGCGGCGAGCACCGCGTTGCGGGCGATGTTGGCAGCCTGCTCGCCGACCTGCATCACACAACCCATGACGACATCGTCAACCAGCGCCGGGTCGATGCCGGTGCGCTCCTGCAACGCCTTGAGGGTCTCGGCGGCAAGGTCGACGGGGTGCCAGTCCTTCAGGCGGCCGTTGCGTTTACCGAGAGGGGTACGAATGGCATCGACGATCACAGCGGTGGTCATGGTGTTCCTTGGCGTCCGGGGGGTGCGCCGAGTCTGGCCGTCGGACCCCCGTCATCTCAAAGCGTGGTGTCCCTCATCGTGAGAAATCCCTGGATCACAGGGCGTTCAGTGGCCACCACACATCGGGTAGCACGTCGGGCGAGAACCTCACCACGCCCAGACGCTTCCCGGGGCCGCCGAGCTCCCGGTTGAGTTCGGCCAGTTCGGCGACCTTGGCCCGGTCGAGTCCGTCGATTCCTTCGAGGGTGAGGGCGACCAACGCGCTGTCGAGGGCCCGAATAGCGTCAAGTCGCCCGGCTGTACGGAGCTGTGCGGCGAGGTCTCGTTGGATGACCCGAACGCGTTCCTCGGTGGCCGCGTCGTATGGCGAGCGCGACGCAATCACCGTGCCGCGACCGGCTTGGGTCAGCAGCGAGAACGACCAACCATTGTCGGTGACGAACCACACCTCATCGACCGTCGCCGGGTCGATGCCGCGGTCGCCGACGACCCACTCGATGCCGGGCTGGACACCCACGTCGACGCCTCGCAATTCGAGGTCGTGGAGGATGCCCGGCAACGCTCCGACCACGCCGCCGTCGCCGAGTTCGAGGAGCACCCGCCCGCTCGGCTTCTGGGCGGCGAGTTGGTGGGTGAGATCGCCAATCACCGCGCCGTAGCGCGTGACCTGATCGGCCCGCGCGTTCGACCACGTCGCCCCGACCAACGATGTCACCAGCGCCATGGCGGCGATCGCTCGCGTCGTGCGTCCGTGGTTGACGATCAGGGTCCCCATCGTGGCGACGGCGGCGAGCAGGATGATCGGAGCTCGCCAGTAGACGAGGTAGTGATAGCGGAACCCGCGCAGCTGAGCACAGGAAATCGTGGCGGTGACCAGGGCGAACGCGGCGACGACAAGCGGGTTCGAGCGCCGCTTGACCCCTGCCCCGACCACCAGCACGGCGAGTCCGATCAGCCAGATGACCGACGATTGGCGGGCTTCGAGGAAGAGCCCCTGGGGGCGCGGGCCCGAGATCCACGTCGGGACTGGGCTGACCTCACCGGCCATGATCCGCACCCCTTCCGCGATCCCCGCCGGCTCAGGCGTCGCGGAGCGGAAGTAGCGGGCGAGCGCGTTCAGATTGCCGGTACGCGACGTGACGACGTCGATGATCACCGGAAGCCAGAGTGCAACGCCCACGGTCGCGGGGCGAGCCAGGGACCTCCACGGCAGAGTCCTCCGCCGCCGGCCGATCACCAGCGCGACCACTCCCGACACTCCGACGAGCGCCGAGTAGCCGACATGCAGTTGCGGGGCGATCGCCCCGAGGATCATCGCCGCGTAGGCCGCGCCACGATCCCCCTCGGCCAATCCCCACACGGCCAACAGGAATGGCACGACCAGCGACGCCGCCAGGTTCGGCGTCCACGGATCGATGACACCTACCCCGCCGACGGTGATCCACGTCGCCAGCTGGACGGCCAGACAGATGGCGATGAGCGGATGGAAGAAGGATTGACGCCGGTATCCGGCATCAAGTCCACCGACATCCGGCCGGGGCATGGCCTCCAAGCGTCGGGAGGCCAGCCAACCGACGAAGACCATCGTGACCATGCTCCACACCCCGGTGGCCAACAGGGTGCCCCACGGTGCCCCGCCGCTCAGCCGGTCGAACGGCGCATACAGGTAGAACGCGACCGGCCCGGGGTGGTTCCAGCCATTCCAGCTGTACAACCCCATCGTCGGGAAACCCCCGGTTGCCGCATCATGCGCTTGCATGGCGAACACGGCTTGGTCGCCGTCGAGCACCACGCCTCGCCCGATGAACCGGGCCAGTGCGACGATCACCGGCAGGCAGGCCGCGGCGGTCAACGTTCTCCACCGGGGCCTGCTCACGCCCCGCAACGTAGTCGCCGAGTCAGCTGTAGGCCTGAACGATCTCGGCGTAGCCGCGGTCGCAGGTGGGGTCGATTCGCTGATGGCTGTCGTCGCCAACGTCGCCGCCCGTGCCGATCGGGAGGTAGCCACCGTCGGACTCGACCAACAGTTGACCGTCCTTGCCGGTGCGGATCCAGGCAACTTCGGTCTCGTTGTGGAGATCGGAGACCACGCCCGGGATCAACGACAGGTTGCCCTGCACCGTCGCGCCTCGGTTGAGGCATGAATCGACCCACTCGGCGAGCCGCAAACTGACATGGGGGTTGATCGCCTCGCCGTCGGGGCGATGGATCTCGAAGTGCAGGTGGGGGACCGAACTCTCGGCGTTGCCGCTGTCGCCCATGAAGGCGACGATCTGACCGGCCTTGACCGGGCTGCCTTCGGTGAGTCCCTGGGCGAAGCGCCAGGTGCCGTCGTCGGAGCCGTCGTCGGTGGTCGGTGTGTCGTTGTTGACGTGGTAGTAGCGGTAATCCCAACCTTCGGCGTCGGTGATGACGAAACCCCAACCGGCGGTCGGATGATCGACGACAATGTGGGAGATCGTGCCGTCGGTCGTCGCCAGGAGAGGCTGCAGACGGACGCCGATGATGTCGTTGCCCAGGTGATGGCGGGGGCACTCGTCGCCGCCACGGCAATCACCCCAGTCGGCGTAGTACGAGATCGGCCCGGCCACCGGGAGGCGGATCGACCGCACCGGCCAACCGTCGACGGGACGGGCGGGAAGGTCGGGGATCACCGAGGCGGCTTCCTCGGCGAGGGCCGCGGCAATCTGGGGGACGAGCACCGCCTCGACGGGTGTGCTGGTCTCGGCGATCACGACCTGGCCGGTGGCGGGGTCGATCATTGCCGTTCCGGCATCGACGACCGCTCCATCGACGACGGTTCCATCGACGACGGTTCCATCGCCGACCTGTGACTCACCGGCGGGAGTCTCGGGTCCGGCCCCGTCAACGGCGACCTCGACCTCGGGTGTAGGGCCGGCGGGCACTTCGCCGTCGACGCCGGGGATCGGCTCCACATAGTCGGCACCCTCGCTCGACTGGGCGGTGACCGCGTTGGGGCTGAAGGTCAGCAGCGCGCCGAGGGCAACCGCGGTGGTCACCAGACCGCCGAGCATCATGCCCTTGCGGCTGGGCTTCGTGAACGACGCCACATTCCGATCCGCCGAGCGGACGGGCCGAGTCGGGTGCGCACGCAGGGTGTTCTGAATGAGCTGGGTGACCTTGCGGTCGACTTCTGTCTTGAGTGCGTGGGGGGTTCGATCGTCAACCACTTTGAGCGCTTGCATATGTGCAAAATGACGGACGAGTCCTGAACAGATGATGACGATTCGCGCAGATCGTGGCAGATGGGCCGTGTGGCCCGCTCCGTGGCGCTCCTCGTCTGCAGGTGTCGGACGGGTTCCCATCAGGAACGTCGCCGCACGCGTCCTCGTCGTCGGCTGATTTGGTGAAGAATGCCGCATGCCCTACGCATCGATCCAGGAAGTTCATGACGCGGTCGTTGGTCAGACCGTGCCCCGCCAGTTCCTCGAATTGGTTGCCGCCCACCCCGATCTCCCGGCATTGCACTCCATGAAGGACGACAGCCCCGGATCGTGGAACGTGTGGACCTTCGCAGAGTTCGCCAACAACGTCTCTCGCGCCGCGGCCGGCATGCTCGCCGCCGGGGTTTCGCAGGGCGACCGGGTGCTGCTGATGATGCGCAACCGGCCCGATTTCCATTGGTTTGACGCTGCCGCCCAGTTCTGTCGAGCGACGCCGGTGTCGATCTACAACTCCTCGTCACCCGAGGAGATCCAGTACCTGGCCGGGCACGCCGAGGCCGAGATCGCCATCGTCGAGGATGCCGGGTTCCTCGACCGGATGCTCAAGGTTCGTGGCGAGCTGCCGAACCTGCGTCGCATCTACGTGATCAACCCTCCCGCAGACCTCCCTCATGGGGTGTTCCCGGCGGCCGAACTGCTTGACGCCGGTGAAGCCGACCTGCAGGTGCTCGCCGCGGCCACCGATCCCGACGACATCGCCACCTTGATCTACACCTCGGGAACCACCGGCCCGCCCAAGGGCGTGATGATCAGTCAGTACAACGCGGTGTACACCGTCGATCTGCTCGCCCGCTGCATCGCGTTCGACGGCTTCGCCGGTAAGCGGGCGGTGTCGTATCTACCGATGGCTCATATCGCCGAGCGGGGCATGAGCCACTACCAGGGGATGATCCTCGGTTACTCGGTCTACTGCTGTCCTGACCCCAACCAGATCGGCATGTACCTCAAAGAGGTCCGGCCCGAGATCATCTTCGGCGTGCCGCGGGTGTGGGAGAAGATCTACCTGGGCGTCAACGCCGCCCTGTCGGGCGATCCGGCTCGCAAGGCGCAGTTCGACGCGGCGGTCGAGGGAGCCAAGAAGCTGCGCCCGGCCGCGGCGGCCGGGGTTGCCAACGACGAGCAGCGGGCGATGCTGACCCAGATGGACGCGGCGTTCGGCCAGGTCAAAGGCATGGTGGGGCTTGATGCGATCGAGGTCGCAGTGACCGGCGCGGCGGCGATTCCCCAGCCCGATTCTCGAGTGGTACAACGCGATCGGCGTGCCCCTGTCAGAGATCTACGGCATGTCGGAATCGACCGGTCCGATGACGTGGTCACCGGAGGCAAACCGGGCCGGATTCGTCGGACAGGTGGTCCCGGGGGGCGAGTTGAAGATCGACGACGACGGCGAGGTCTGCTACCGCGGCGGCAACGTCTTCCAGGGATATCTCAAGCAGGACGACAAGACGGCCGAGACGATCATCGATGGTTGGTTGCACTCGGGCGACATCGGCGTCGTCGATGCCGACGGCTATCTGAAGATCGTCGACCGCAAGAAGGAACTGATCATCACCTCGGGCGGCAAGAACATCAGCCCTGCGAACCTCGAGGCCGCGCTGAAGACGATTCCGCTCGTCGGTCAGGCTGCGGCGATCGGTGACGCCCGCAAGTACTGCTCGGCGATCCTCGTGCTCGACCCCGACACGGCGGCAGCGTGGGCCCGGTCGCATGACCGTGGAACCATCTCGACGGCCGAGTTGGCCAACGACCCCGTGGTGCTCGCCGAGGTACAGGCGGGGGTCGACGAGGTCAACAAGCAGTTCGCCCAAGTGGAGCAGATCAAGAAGTTCACCCTGCTCGGCGAGGAGTGGCTCCCCGACTCCGAGATGCTCACCCCCACCTCCAAGCTCAAGCGCCGCGGCGTCAACGCCCGCTACGCGGCGGAGATCGAGGCGATGTACGAAGGGGCCTGACCGGCTTGGGTCGCGCTATCGGTAGGCGTTGACGATCGCTGAGTACGACGTGGTGCACTCCGGGTCGACGTGTTCGTGGCGGGCATCGCCGACCGTCGCAGCGTCGCCGTAGGGGATGAACCAGCCGCTCGGCTGGACCACCAGCTGGCCCTCGCCGTTGGGGGCGACCCTGGCGTGGGGGAGCTCGAGTCTGAACGACAGCGTTGGCGATTGGTAGAAGTAGCTGCCCCGGTTCAGGCAGGAGTCGACCCACTCGGCAAGCCGAAGGCTCACATGGGGATTGATCGGGTCGCCATCGGGCCGGTGGATCTCGAAGTGGAGGTGGGGCACCGAGTACTCGGAGTTGCCGCTGTCACCCATGAACGCCACGACCTGGCCGGCGGTCACCTTGCTCCCCAGCTTGATGCCCTCGGCGAACCGCCACAGCCCGTCGTCGGCCGCATCGTCGGTGCCCGGAGTGTCATTGTTGACGTGGTAGTAGCGGTAGTCCCATCCCTCGCCATCGGTGATCACGAACCCCCATCCGGCCGTCGGATGATCGACCACAATGTGGGCGATCGTCCCCTCGGTCGCGGCCAGCAGCGGCTGCAGACGCACGCCGATGATGTCGTTGCCCATGTGATGGCGCGGGCATTCGCCGCCGCCGCGGCACGCCGCCCAGTCGTCGTAGTAGCTCACGGCCCCGGCGACGGGAAATCGGATCGACCGCACGGGCCACCCTTCCTCGGGGCGCAGCGGCAGGTCGAACTCCGCTGGTTCTTCCTCGGCGATGGCCTCGGCAATGGCCTGGGCGATATCGGGATCGACGGCGACCGGGGTGGCTGACTGGGGGCTGGGGTCATCGACACGCTCGACGACAGGGTCGGGTCCCGCGGTCGCGTCGGAAGTGGTCGGGCTTGTCGTGTCGGTGACCTCGACCGGGGCCTCGATGACGGCGACATCGACGGGGGAGTCGCTTGTCGGTGGTCGGTCAATCGTCGTCGAAACGGACGGGGCATCGAGATCGCCGGGCGGCGGCGCTGGTGCCGTGCCGTCGTCTGCGGTCTCGGTACCGCTCACCGGGGCGGTGATGTCGGGCGTCGTCGGAACCGACGTGGTCGAGGCGGTTGCGTCCACTTCGGCCGCTTCGGGTGCGTCACCGTCGAGGGGTGTCTCGACGACGCCATCTTGGGCGCTGACCCCGGTCGGTTGCGCAGCGACCAGCAGAAACGCCCCGACGACGATCGCGGTTGGGACGATCATGGTCAACGCTCGGCGATGCATTGTCATGGCGCAGACCCCAGGGAGTAACGAACACGAATAACTCGTTGCTCAGCTTGGCGCGGATCGCCGTGATGATCCCCGCAGGGACGCAAGATGGTCCCCCCGACTCATGGACCCGAATGGCCGCTTTGTGGTGCGGAACACTCACCCGAAGTGAGTCAAGTTTGCTGGGACCTCCCCGTCAATCAGCGCGGTCCTCCGGGTGGACCCCGAGTTTCGGAAGTGCGATGAGTCTCGGCGGCCACCTGGCTGAGCCCGTGGTGTGTTGCCTGGGGCTACGCGGTGGCTTTGACGGCGTTGGCGATGGCGCTGAGGGCAATGTCGACTTCGTCGGCGGTCACGACGAGTGGGGGCATCAGGCGGATGATGTTGGCGTAGGTGCCGGCGTTCATCATCAGCAGGTTCGACTCTTCGAAGCAGTGCTTCATGATCGCGGCGACGCGGCCGGGCGACTCGAACTGGATGGCGTTCATCAACCCCAGACCGCGCACGTCGGTGATCCCGCTGTCGGATGCCATGATCTCGCGCAACCCGTCGCGGAGCTGCGAGCCGCGGGCGTTGACGTTGTCCATGAACCCGGGCTCGGTCATCACTTCGATGGTGGCGATCGCTGCCGCACAGCCGATGGCGTTGCCGCCGTAGGTGCCGCCGTGGGCCCCGGTCGGCCATTTCGCCATCAGTTCCGCCGATGCGCCGAGCGCCGAGAACGGGAAGCCCGAGGCGATGCCCTTGGCCATGCAGATGATGTCGGCCTGCAGGTCGAAGTGCTCGACGGCGAACATCTTGCCGGTGCGCCCGAAGCCCGACTGCACCTCGTCGGCGATGAAGAGAATGCCGTGCTCGTGGCAGATCTTGACCATTTCCTCGATGAACCGTTTCGGCGCCGGGATGTAGCCACCCTCGCCGAGTACCGGCTCGAGGATCGCCGCGGCGGTCTCGTCGGGGGCGGTCTGCGACTTGAGCAGGTGCTTGAACCCGAAGATCGCCCGGTCGATCTCGGCCTCTTGGTCGGCGGCCAGCGGGTCGGGGAACGGGGCGACGAACACGCCGGCGGGCAGCGAGCTGTAACCGGCGCGATACCCGGTCTTCGAGGTGGTCATCGCCATCGCCATGTGGGTGCGGCCGTGGAACGACCCCGAGAACACGATGATGTGCGGACGCTTGGTCGCCGCCTTGGCCAGCTTGACTGCGGCCTCGGTGATCTCGGCGCCGGAGTTGGCGTAGAAGAACGTGTCGATGCCGTCGGGGGTCAGTTCGGCCAAACGCTCGGCGAGCGGCTCGAGTTGGTCGTGGGTGTAGCAGTTGACCGAGGCGTGGATGAACCGGCCGGCCTGGCGCTGGATCGCCTCGACCACGTGCGGATGGGAGTGGCCGGTGGAGACCACGGCGATACCGGCGGTGAAGTCGAGGTACTCCTGACCGTCGGTGGTGTAGACCCACGAACCCTTGCCATGCGTGACCTGCAGATCACTGACCTTGAACCAGACTTTTGCGAGATGCGACGTCGTTGTCATGGCTCAATCGTACGCCTCCTCGCTGGTCATGGCGAGGGGGTGTGACCTGGGCAACTGCGGTCGAGGAGGGTCGATGGGTGCGCAATCGAACGAGCCGCCCGAGGTAGAGGAACGTCACCACAACGGTGATCGCGACCACCGGGAGCCGAACCATCGGCGCCGACGCGTCGGTGCCCGCGTTCAACAAATGGACGGTCGCCGAGGCGAATCCGAGCACGCTGCACTGGTGGACGAGCCGCCAAGTTCGCTTCGACAACCGGCGATGCGCGAGCGAACTCACCTCGACGACGATCAGTAGGTCGATCGCAACGATTCCCCACGCCAGTGCTCCGGGGCGCCACGACGAGCGGAGTGGAATCAGTAGATCGCCGACGCTGAACTCCACGTAGTCGTCGGCGAGCAGCGCGCCCAGGTGCACCGCGACCAACCCGAGGCCGACCGCGGCGAGATGGCGATGGAGGCCCACGGTTCGCCGCACCGATGCGGGGTGGCGGATCATGCGGTTGGCCAGCATGCCGCCCGTGACCATCGCCAATGCCAACGCCAGCCACGCAACAAGCCCGGTCGACCGGGCGACGTGCCACCAGATGCGATCGTTCATGCGGCCACTCGCTCGGCGCGGCCCGCGGCCGGCGGCCAAGACACCGCGTTCGACAATGGAGCCGTCGGGTCGCAAGGCCAGGACGTGCTCGTCGGTGATCAGCTCTGACCAGTCGGCGACCGGGGTGACCATCAGCGCCTTGGTCATCGCCTCCGCCCACCAGGCCTCACGGGTGACGACCGTGATCGTGTCGAACACAGAGTCGACGGGCTGCCCGATTCGAGGGTCGATGAGGTGATGCGCCATCCCGCCGGTGGTCATCCATCGACGTTTCAGCGTGCTGCTGGTGGCGACGGCCCCATCCGTCATCGTCAGCGTGGCCAGTCGCCGAGTCGTTCGGTGCGGATCTTCGACGCCGATACGCCATCCATCGGGCGGCGCCTGTCCGGTGGTGCGTAGATCGCCGCCGACATTGACCAGCGCACCGGTCGCCCCCGCGGCGACGATCGCTGCGGCAATCAGATCGGCGGCCAACCCCTTGCCGATACCACCGGGGTCGAAGCGGACTCCCGCTGGCATGTACACGTAACCGGACGCGACATCGACGGCGATGTCGGCACAACCCGGGGCAGGCGTGCTCGGCGTGGCCGGAGAGACGCGGCGGCGGACCGCCGGTAGGTCGCCGTCGTAGCCCAGGGCGACGATGCTGTCGTAGACGGTTGGATCGAAGGCCCCGCCGCTGCGTTCCCATGCCGTGCACGCCCGCTCCACGAGGTGGGCTGTTTCTGGCGACACGAACGTCGGGGTTCCGGCCGAGGCGTTGAGGCGGCTGAGTTCGCTGGTCGGCGCGAAGCGGGTCCATCGCCGCTCAAGGTCGGTGACTCGCTGCACCGCGGCGTCGATCAGCCCGGGTGGCCCGTCGATCACGACAATGTGAAGGGCGCCCCCCATCGCCCGCCCGTGGTGTTCTCGACGCATCTCAAGTCCCCTGCGTGATCGAGTCAACCCGGGCGGTATCGATGTCGGTCGGATCGGTTGAGGGTTCCGCAGGAACGATGGGAGCGCCGTTGGTCGTGGCGGTCGCGGGAATCAGCGCCCGAAGCGTGAACGCCGCGGTTGGTGCGGGTTGTGACGCCCGCAACTCCCAGGTCGTTACGGTCGGAGTAACCGGCGAATCCGTACCTCGGAGCGCGAGGATTCCGGCGCTGACGGCCAGAAAGGCCACCGCTGAGGTGACCAGGCGAGCGGACTCCGACGCCCTGACGTCGAGGGTCGAGACGAGCGTCGTGACCGGTGTGACGGCCACTGGCCGGCGATCTCGCAACGCCGCCAGCCGACGTTCCTGCTCGGCCGAGAGTTCCATCATGTGACCATACGAATCCGCCGATGAAGTCCCGATGAAGGCCGACCGAGGGTTGACGTTCGGCGTCGCGTGTCGCTGGGAGGCGACGGTTCCAAGGGATCGTTGCAACGGGCGCCGCCACGCCCCCGATGGACAGCCCAAATTCACTCGGGCCATCGGGTTGACGGGCGCGAAGCTCGACCGGATGATCATTCGCAAGGAAACGTCCCGTGACCTCGTCGCGACCCGAGCCGTGCAGGCCGCCGCCTTCGGACGGGGCGCCGCCACTGAACCCGTCGAAGTGCGACTGCTCGCCGAGCTCCGCCGCTGTGACGGTTGGATCCCACAGCTCTCGCTCGTGGCCGAGGTCGACGGCGTCGTACGCGGCCATGTCGTGACGACACGCGGCTACGTCGGGGAGCGACCTGCCCTCGGTCTCGGCCCGATCGGGGTCGATCCAGCGGGGCAACGCGCCGGCATCGGGCTGGCGTTGATGCACGCCACGATCGGTGCGGCCGAGGCGATGGATGAACCACTGATCGCCCTTCTGGGCTCCCCGGCGTACTACAGGCGGTTCGGTTTCGTCGCGTCAGCCACCGTCGGCATCGACCCGCCCGACCCCAGCTGGGGCGAATTCTTCCAAGTCCGCACGCTCACCGCCTTCACCCCCGACATCCGCGGGAAGTTCGTCTACGCCGCACCGTTCGACGATCTCGAGTGATACCCGGCTTGGGCGCGGTTCACGCACTGACAAAGAGACCGCTGATGTCGGCGATGACGTGGGTGGTCAACGATGGCGTGAAGCACACGTTGCCGTCAGCGCTCGGGGCGGCGACCGCGGCGTTGGCGGTGGGCTCGCCCGGCGAGGTGTTGAGGATCGAGGTGCCGGTGGTCGTTCCGCAGGCAGCCACCGACAAGAAACCCTTGGCCCCCGGCGACACCGCAGCGACGTTGAGCATGGCCAGTCCGGGCAAGGCGACGCTGCGTTGCTCGCGGGCGACCAACGAGTTCGTGCGACGCGAGTCGACCAGGCGGCGGGGTGTGATCGGCTGGTAGAGCGAACCGGTTGGCCCGAAGCGACCCTGGACGTCGACCAGCACGTGCATGCGGGTCGAGGCGAACACGCAGATCGATCCGTCGGGTCCGAGGGGAACGATCGCCGCGCCGGCGACGTCTCGACCCGATGGCACGTTGAGGGTCGACGCCTCCGGTACCGTGCCGCATGGACTTGGATAGGCCGTGAGGTAGCCCTCTCCCACCGAGCCGACGGCGGTCAGATTGACGAATGCGGCGGTCGCATCGGGCTCGACTTCACCGACCCCGGCGATCCGCACCGCGGTGTGACTCATCGCCGACCGCTCACCGACGATCGCCCCGGGGGGCGCGACGCTGGTGCGCGTGTCGACGAAACGAGTGGGGACGAGCGGCCTGAATCGGGATCCGCCGGGCGCGAACCACCCCGTCACATCGACGAGGACATGGGTGGCAACGTTGGAGTACACGCAGATGACGCTCTGGGTGAGGCGGGTCACGGCGAGGTTGGCGGTCGTGCGTCCGGCGGTGTAGTTGACCGTCGACGCCTCGGGAGGCGCGGCGCTGCAGGGGCCCGGGTAGATCGTCAGGAACCCCTCGGCGCACGGGTTCACGGCCGTCACCGTGGTCACCACCGCACTGGCATCGGCCGGGGCGACCGCCGACACATCGACGGAGACGACCCGCGATGCCCCCACCATACGGGTCTCGTTGGTGGCACTCACCCGACGGGTGTCGAGCATTCGGGTCGGTGTGATCCCGACGAATCCGCCGGTCGACCCCGTCGACGAGACCCCCGCGGCCGGGCCCGTGCTCAACGAGCCGATCGCCGGACTCGTGCATCCCCCGAGGGCGATGGTGTTGAGTTCTGCCACGATCGTGTCGGCCAGCCCGCGAGCACCGACGGCTTCGAGGTGGATCCCGTCGGCGGCGACCCAGTTCGGATGCGACTCGACGAGCGTGTTCCAGTCGATCATCCGCATTGTCGGGTGCCGGCCGAGTGCCTCGCGCAACTCGACGTTGTGCTGCCGGTAGAGGACCGCGCCGGGGCCGAGGCCATTCGGCAGCTGGTAGGTCACCTCGGCGTGATAGGTGAGGAACCATACGTGACGCATGCCCTGCGCCGTCGCTTCCGCCATGATCGCATCGATGTCGGCCGCGATCGAACCCTCGTCGTCGTAGCCGGCCATCAGCACCAGGGCCTGGCCCAGCCGGCCCCTATACGTCGTCTTCATCAGCGGTAGAACGCTCGTTGGGGTACCCAGTCGCCGGTTGCTGCAACTCGGTCGTACCAGGCGGCGGCAGCTCTTCGCGTCCCACAGCAGGTCGTAGTTGGCGTCGACGACGGCTTGGTCGGCGAGGCTCATCCGCAACATCGTCGAGTCACCGAGCAACGTGACCCGGGGTTCGGCGACCACCGCCGCGCCGGCCGCGTTGGGCGACGCCGGGGCAACCACCAACACCCCGACGATCAACGCCGACACCACCACATTCAGCCTTGCGAGCATCGGGCTCGTCTCCTCACGTCCACGCCAGAGGCAACGTTCTGTCAACAGCACCGCCCCGCCGGTAGCAAGTTTAGGCACACATAGTGATTGTCAATCACTTCAGGTGGCGCAAATTTGGTTGACGCATCCGTGAACGGGGACGTGGAGTCCGGATTGCAGCGTGACCCGGGGGACATCGACGGACGACAATGATTCGCCGCAGCCGAGGGTGTAGCACTGGGTCTCATGGGAGAGATCAACACCCGCATCGTGCTTGCCCGCCGTCCCGTCGGTGGAGCGACGTCGGACTGCTTCACCACGGAAGTCGAGGAACTCGGCGCGCTCGACACCGGCCAGGTCCGCGTCGGCGTCGAGTTCATCTCGGTTGACGCCGGAACCCGCACGATGCTGCGGGGTGAAGGCTTCCACCAGCAGGTCGCGATCGGCCAGGTGATCCACGCCAGCGGTGTCGGTCGGGTCATCGAATCGACCGCGCCGGGTTGGAGCACCGGCGACGCGGTCCGGGGTCGGCTTGGGGCGCAGACCATTGCCACGGTCTCACCGAAGGCGATCGAGAAGGTTGATGATTCGGTCGGTTCGTTGAGTGCCCACCTCGGGATCCTGGGTGCGGCGACCGGCGTGACCGCATGGATCGGCATCCGTTGCGTGGCCAAGCCCCAGCCTGGCGACGTGTTCGTGGTCTCTGCCGCGGCAGGTGCCGTCGGCTCGATTGCCGGGCAGATCGCCAAACGCGACGGGGCCCGCGTGATCGGCATCGCCGGGGGCGCCCGCAAGGTGGCCTACCTGACCGACACTCTCGGATTCGACGCGGCCATCGACTACAAGAACGAAGACGTCAACCGGCAGCTGCGAGCGCTCGCTCCCGACGGGGTCAACGTCTTCTTCGACAACGTCGGTGGACCGGTGCTCGACGCCGTTCTCGACAACCTGGCGATGAGAGCGCGCGTCGTGATCTGCGGGGCGGTCTCGCAGTACGACGACATGGACAACGTGACCGGGCCGTCGCTATATCTCCGCCTGGCCGAGCGTCAATCGCGGATGGAGGGCTTCGCCTACTTCCACTTCCCCGAGCAGATCGCCCCCGCCAAGGCCGAACTCGCCGGATGGCTGGCCGACGGATCGATCACCCTGGCCGAGGAGATCCTCGAAGGCATCGACCGCTACCCCGAAGCCCTGCAATTCATGTTCGCCGGAGGCAACCTTGGCAAACTCCTCGTCCAGTTAGGGAGCATTAGGGAGCATTAGGGAGCATTAGGGAGCATTAGGCTGAGGGGATGCGCATCGATGAAGTCGCCGCCGTCGTCCAGCGTCTGAGGCGCAGCCGGAGCGACACGGTCGGGATCGAGGTCAAACGTTCGTCAGGTGGGCTCAGCGAATCCATTGCCACCACGATCTGCGCGTTCGCCAACCTTCCCGGAGGGGGAACGATCATTCTCGGGCTTGATGAGGCCAAGGATTTCGCCGTTGTCGAGATCGCCGACATCGCCGCCCAATGCGCGTCGCTCGCGGCCCAATCGCGCACGGCGTTCGATCCTCCGGTTCACGTCGATATCGAAAGCGTCGACTTCGAGTCCGGAACGTTGGTCGTCGCTCAGGTGCATGAGATCCCGGCGAGCCATAAGCCATGCGTGCTGCGTCGATCGGGACGGTCCTACCTGCGTTCGTTCGACGGTGACTATCAGATGTCCGACCTCGAAGTTCAGGGCTTGATCTCGAATCGAACGCATCCGTCATTCGACATGGCCGCCGTCTCCGGTGCCACTCGCTCCGATCTCGATGAGACGATCATCGGCGATTTCCTGGCGACGGCCCGGTCGCTCAATAGCGCCCTCGCCCGTCTGCATGACGACGACGAATTGCTCTACCGAAGTGGGGCGCGCACGCCGGACGGCCAGTGGACCGTGGCGGGATGCCTGACGTTCGGGCGCTATCCGCAGCAGTGGTTTCCGAGCCTGACGATCCAGGCCGCAGTGATGCCGTCGAATGATGCCGCCGGGAATCGTCGAGCCGTCGACACGGCGCGGTTCGATGGCTCAGTAGCGATGATGCTTGCTGACGCGTCGGAGTGGATCGCCCGGCATCTGCGGCATGGGGTTGAACAGGATCGAGTGACCGGTGCAGTTGTCGACGCGGACGAGTACCCACTCCTGGCAGTCAGGGAGATTGTGGCCAACGCGTTGGTTCACCGAGACCTGGCGCCGTGGGCGCTTGGTCGGGCCATCGAGGTACGGCTGACCCCTGGCACATTGACGGTCACCAACCCAGGTGGGCTTTTCGGGGTTTCGGCCGGGCAGCTTGGGCAACACGCACTGACCTCGGCCCGCAATTCCGCGCTTGTTCGACTGAACCAGTACACCCATGCCCGCCGCCAGCGAGTGATCGAAGCATTGGCGAGCGGCATCCCGACCGTCTTCTCCGAACTGCGTGCCGCGGGACTTCCCGACCCCATCTTTCTCGACCAGGGAATCGCGTTCACCGTCCGTTTGCAGTCCATCGATACCCGCGCCGCGGTGTCGGTCGGAACAGCGAGTTCCAGCCATGCTGCGCCACGAGTGACTCCGGCGCAGGAGCGGCTCTTGAAGCTTCTCGACGTTCCGACATCAGCGAACGCGCTTGCGGAACGCCTTCATCTGTCGCCGACATCCGTCCGCAAGCAGTTGATCAGACTCGTCGAAGCAGGCCTGATCGAAAGCACCGGCGGCCGAGGCCACAAAGCGACCCAATACCGCCGTGGTGTCGTTGCCGGCGAGGCCGGTGGCGGGGTTGATCCGTCGGATTGATGTTTTGTCGGCGACGTAGATCATTCCGCTGGCGGCGACGGTGTAGATCATCCGCAGGGCGACCGGCGAGCGCGAATCGAGTTGTGCGTTGACGACTCCACGTCGGGCGGCTTTGGAGGTTGGCGACACTGGCGCCAGCAGGTAGGTGGTGGTCAGATCAGACGAGCGAGCGAAAAGCGTGCTAACGCGCAGGAATCCTCAGGATGAGGTAGTTTTGCGCGATAAGCACCCACGCAACGCCCGAAGTGTTCTTTGCCGACGACAAGGCCGGCAGTCAACTCGCCATGCGCCTGGTCAAGCGGGGCGAGGCTATTCGGTTGGCGCCCGGCGTCTTCGCCCGAGGCAACGAGCAAAACGCTATCACAGCCGTCACGAGGCATTGGCGGGCGATCATTGCCCGCGAGATGCCCGGCGCGGTGATCACCGATCGTTCGGGTCCCGACCCTCGACCGCGGGCCGGGCGGCTGTACGTCTCGCACCCGACCCGTCGTCGGCCGCTGATTCTGCCCGGCCTGACCGTCGAGCCGCGGCTCGGGCCGGGGCCGATCGACGGTGATGTTCCGATCACCGATGGGCTGTGGGCGGCGTCGCCACAACGGTGGATTCTCGACAACACTCGCCTCTCGCGTGACCGCGGCGCGGGGCGCCGCACGTTCGACGACCACGAGCTCGCCACCGCGGTCGACCACCTTGCCTCGATTGCCGAGGGCCGGTTGGGCAACGTCCGCCACGCGATGGAGCAGATCGCCGACCACGCCGGCGCGGGGGTCGATGCGGCTCGCGCCGACGCCCTGCTCGGGGCTGCCATGGGAACCCGACCCGATGTCGCCTCTGCGTCGGAAGCACTGACCTCGCGCCAGCGCGGCCGTCCGGTCGACTGGAGTCGTATCGCCCTGTTCGACCAGGCCGCCGAAGAGTTGGCCGCCAGTCCGCCGATGGAGCACCCGGCATATCCGGTGCCGACGCTCACGTTCTTCGAGGCCTACTTCTCGAACTACATCGAGGGCACCACATTCGAGCTGTTCGAGGCGGCAGACATCGTGATGCGCGGGCATCGGCCCGAGCACCGCGCCCACGACACCGACGACGTGCTGTCGACCTATGCCCTGGCCACCGACTCCCTCAGCGACGCGGTGGCGTACAACGGCGAGGAGTTCGTCGAACTGGTGCTGCAGCGCCACGCTCGGTTGATGGCCCATCGCCCGCACACCGAGCCGGGTCAGATCAAGAGCATCCGCAATCGCGTGGGTGACCACATGTTCGTCGACCCGGCCCACGTATACGGCACCCTACTGGCGGGTTGGGACCGAATCGACGCCCTGCAGACGCCGTTCCAGCGCGCCGTGATGACCCACCTGGTGATCGTCGAAACCCACCCCTTCATCGACGGCAACGGTCGGGTCGCCCGACTCGGTTTGAACGCCGAGCTGTCGGCTGGTGGACAGTTGCGCCTGGTGATCCCGACCGTCTTCCGCAACGACTACTTTGCCGGGTTGCGCGCCGTTACGATCAACGGGCTGATCGACCCTCACGTACGAATCATGCAGTTCGTGTGGGATTGGACCGCTTCGGTCGACTGGTCGGAGTACCAGAGGACCCACGGCGACATGGTCGCCTCAAACGCCCTCAACGCACCCGAAGCCGCCGACGACGGCCACGGCCTCCGCTGGGTGGAGCACTGAACGTCGCTCGGCCATCTCAGCGAGGCCCGGCCCCGAGGGCCAGGACGGCACGGGCTTCGACGTAGAGCAACCGCACCGCAGCGAGATCGTCGGTTGAGAATGGCCAGGCGGTCGCTCGTGACATCGATGGCGTTAGGACGTGAAGGCCACGTGGAACACGTCGTCGTAGGTGTCGGCGAGATGGAAGGTCATCAGGTTGCGCACGGCTTCGGGCACGTCGTCCAAGTCGGGCCCGTTGCGCTTGGGGAGCACCACGGTCGTCAGCCCGGCGCGGTGGGCGGCGAGGACCTTTTGCTTGACGCCGCCGATCGGCAGCACCTTGCCTTGCAGGGTGATCTCACCGGTCATCCCGAGGGTCGGGTTGATCGGGCGGTTGGTCAGCGCCGAGACCATCGCCGTGGTCATCGTGATCCCGGCCGACGGACCATCCTTCGGGACGGCCCCGGCGGGCACGTGGACGTGGAATCGGCGACCAAGCTGTTCGAGCGAGATGCCCAGTTCGTCGGCGTGGGACCGCACATACGACAGGGCGATCTGTGCCGACTCTTTCATCACGTCACCAAGCTGCCCGGTGAGGGTCAGGCCGGGTTCTCCGTTGGCCGTCGACACCTCGATGTACAACACGTCGCCACCTGCCCCGGTGACGGCCAGGCCGGTGGCCACGCCGGGGATGCTGACGCGCTCGGCGACCTCTTCGACGAACTTGGGCCGCGACAGGAACGACGGCACCTCAGGGGCATCGATGGCGATCGGCGTCTCGACGCCACGGCCCACCTGAGCGGCGGCCTTGCGCAGCAACTTCGCCAACTCACGCTCAAGGCTGCGCACCCCGGCCTCGCGGGTGTACTCGGCGACGATCCGTTCGATTGCCGCGTCGGTGATGGCCACTTCGTCAGTCGTCAGCGCGTTGCGTTCGACCTGCCGGGGAAGCAGGTGGTGGCGGGCGATGTGCAGCTTTTCGTCGGTGGTGTAGCCATCGAGGCGGACGAGTTCCATGCGGTCGAGCAGCGGCCCGGGAATCGTGTCGGCGACGTTGGCGGTGGCGATGAACACGACGTCCGACAGGTCGAGCTCGACTTCGAGGTAGTGATCGCGGAACGTGTGGTTCTGCGCCGGGTCGAGTACTTCGAGCAACGCAGCGGTCGGGTCGCCGCTCCATCCGCCGGCCGAGATCTTGTCGACCTCGTCGAGCAGCACGACCGGGTTCATCGCCCCCGCCTCGCTGATCGCCCGCACGATGCGGCCGGGCTGAGCCCCGACGTACGTCCGGCGGTGCCCGCGGATTTCGGCCTCGTCGCGGATGCCACCGAGGGCAACGCGCACAAACGGGCGGCCCATTGCCCGGGCGATCGATTCGCCCACGCTGGTCTTGCCGACGCCAGGGGGCCCGACGAGCGTGATGATCGCCCCCGCGCCGCGGCCCTCGGCGCGTACCTCGGACCCGTCGGTGGGCCGGCGAGCCGAGCCGTGTTCGTTGTTGGCCGCTGGGCGATCACTTTCGAACACGCCTGCCCCGGGTGCCTCGTCGGGGAGCCTGTCGGAGGCCTTGTCGGAGGTCTTGTCGGTGGCGCGGGTTGCCGTGGCGCGCTGATGACGGAGCTTGCGGACGGCGAGAAACTCGATGATCCGGTCCTTGACGTCGTCGAGTCCATGGTGGTCGGCGTCGAGAATGGCGCGGGCCTCGTCGAGATCGAAGCGTTCCTCGCCGGCGACCCCCCACGGCAGCTCCAACACCCGGTCGAGCCACGTGCGGATCCAGCCGTGCTCGGGTGATTGGCTGCCGGCGCGCTCCAACCGGTCGATCTCGCCGTTGACGAAGTTGGCGACCTTCTCGGCGAGCGGTAGAGCGGCGACGCGTGTGCGGTATTGGCCGACGACATCGTCGTCGCCTTCGCCGAGCTCCTTGCGGATCGCGGCGAGTTGCTGGCGAAGCAGAAACTCGCGCTGATGCTTGTCCATCCCCTCGGTGACATCGGTGCGGATCTGCTCGGTGACCTGGGT
The DNA here is from genome assembly GCA_963847945.1 of uncultured Actinomycetes bacterium. GTDB lineage: Bacteria > Actinomycetota > Acidimicrobiia > Acidimicrobiales > Ilumatobacteraceae > JANMJD01. The sequence goes on along the minus strand of CAWKBX010000009.1, from coordinate 818,737 downwards.
CTCGGCGAGCAGATTCCGGGCCCACTCGAGGGCCAGTTCCACGCGTTCGGCGATGTCGACGGCATGGAGAATCGCAAGTTGATGGTCGGTTGGCGCCTCGCCCCACGTTGTGGCGGCGTCGACCAGGGCACCTGCCTCGGACGACGTCCGCAGGATCTCGGGGAGCCGTCGGGAGTTGCGCAACTTGGCGATCTCCTCGAGGGTGACGCGCAGTTCGCGGACCTGCGCGTCCACCCGGGGAGACGGGCGTTGGTCGGCGAGGGGCGTCACCTCGACCCATCGCCCCGATCGTTCGGTGACGATCTCGGCCCCGAGCGTGGCACGCCCTTCAGCCTGCAAGATTGCCCCGGCCACCCCGTTGGGCAGGGTTCCGACGTTGGGAACCCGGGCGATGACGCCCACGGTCGCCCCTGACTCGAACGAGGGAACGAGGACGACGCGACCGTCGCCGGACTGGGCGGCCTCGACGGCGCCGCGGATGGCGTCGGAATCGAGCGCCAGGGTGACGACGGTGCCCGGCAGGACAACCGCCGAAGTCGGGAGGATCGGAAGGGTGAGCTGGATGGCTGCTGATGTGCTCATGGCGGGAGCGTAACAATATTCATTCAGCTTTCAACATAAAACTTGAGTCCTTGTGACTCATGTTGACGGGCCAGGCCCGAGGAGTGGCTTGACGAACCCGTCGAACCGGAGCGACATCGCGCCAGCGGCCGGTGAGTAGATCGTCGGCTGTCCCCCGGAGTTCCCAGGCGAGGGTGTCGCGGGCATGTTGAACCGTGGCCATCGTCAGCGGGGTCCCCGCGGCAATCGTCAGGCGGGCGTACAACAGACTGAGCAGCAAACGCGCCGTCTCGACGTCGTCGCGACCGGCGGGCATCTCATCGACGAGTTGACCATTCGCCCGGAACCATCGCCCCCACCCGCGTCGCGTGGCGACCGTGTTGACCTCGGCGAGGGTCGCTTCGACGGCATGGTGGCCGACGGCCTGGCAGAGTTCGCGGAACGGAACCCGCACGAGATGGGCGACGGTCAACCGAACCGCCATCCCATCGTCGCTCGGGTGATCGCCGGCGCCGGCGCTGACACTCGACACGAGGCAACCGCACCGCGTCAAACTGTCGCCGAGCCATTCATCGACCAGCGCGGCGAGGCGGGCGGGAAGCGCCAGATACGCCTCGGCGACGGCGTCATCGGCGACCCGTCGTCCACAGTCCCGGCCGGTCACCTCGACGATCCGTTCGATCGAGTCACCCCAGACGCGAGCGAGGTCCGACAGGCGGCCATCGTTGCGATCGACGAATCGACCGTCCTCGACGAACCACCACGTCCAACCCTGCTCGGCAGCCGTCGCGTTGACGGCGTGCAACGCCCGAATACGTTCGGCTTCGCCGAACAGCGCACCGTGTTGGGCGGCCACCGGTTCGACCAACGCTGCAACGGCACGGCGGAGGTGGGCAATCCTTCGACGGTCGGTGAGCTCCTCGCCGAGTGGGATGTCGACGAGTTGCCGGCTCGACACCATCGGGCGGCGGAGCAGTCGGATGCCGCAGCACCGTCGCCGCACCCAGGAGTACCCCGCCGATCGACCGTGCGCCGAGAGGTGCGGTGATCAGCAGTGCGCCGAGCATTGCCGGGGACCACATCGCTCGCAGATCTCCTCCGAACGCGGCGATGGTCGCCCGTCCACCGGCCAACGCCGCGGCGATCGGTGACGAGGAGATCGCCCATCGAATCGGGCTCAGCACCGGCGGATCGATGCGGTTCGACACATCCGACACCCACGCCGTCGACTCGCCGGCGACCATCAGCAGATTGGCGACCACGAGGCAGCCCGACGGGCACCGTCCATCGTGAGCCGCGCAGTCGGGGGACGAGCCGTGCCCCTCGCCAGGTGGCGACTGCGCCGAACGTGATCGCCAAGGCATGGGCCCACGCCTGCGACGAGGTTTCGCTACGACGCTGAATGAGCAACGGCAGAGCCCCGCCGACCACCAGACCGAGCCCGATGACCAGGGCGGTCACGGCCCACCCGTGCGACCGGTCGAACGCCCGCCCGACAAGCTGACCGATCTCGCCGAACTCGGCCCGCGCCCCCCACAACTGCATGCCGATCAGAACGATGGCGACGATGACCCCGAGCCCCATCAGCGGGCCGAGCAGATGGCTCCTGCCGATGTTGAACGCGCCGGATCCCATTCGCCACAGGCGTTCCGGGAGGAGCAGCAGCCCGGCGACCGAGATCAACAGCAGCCACAACGTTGCGGCCATTCCGTAGGTGAACAGGATCGACTCGGTCCGGGTGAAGCGAGGGGCGAGGTTGCCTGCTCGCCACGCGTCGGCCACCTTGCGCTTGAGGCGCGACGTCATGAAGGTCATCGACCGTTCCCGCAGGTTCGACACCTGGAGGAGATCCATCAGCACGTAGTAGCCGTCGAGCTTGAGCAGCGGGGTGGCGTTGGCGGCGACGAGCAGAAACTGGGCGGTGGCCAAGGCGATGAGGATGAGATGTCGGTCGGCGTGAGCAGCGAGATCGATCCCGCCGACGAACAGGGTGGCGATCGGCCCGGCCGTGGTCACGGCGATGCGTTGGCGTCGCGTCGCCAACCACATGTCCCCGGTATCGACGAAGCCGCCGGGGGCGCCGTACATGATGAACAGGCCCGCCTTGTTGACATGACGACCGAAGTGGACGACGGCGAAGGCGTGGCCCGAACTCGTGGATGACCAGCGACGACGAGGCCGACGCGTGCCACCAGCAGCAGTTGTGCGACCGACAGATCGGACGGGCGGGTGGTGCAGGGCCAGCCACCGGACTGAATCCGGCGATCGAGACGAGGGCGACGTGCCACGTCCCGACGGGGTGGAACAAGCATCCGCCCGAACCAGCGATACATCGTCTGGATCGCCGGGCCGACTCCGCTCATCGGGAATCTTGCGATACAGCAGGGTTCGGTTGAGCCACGACATCCGCCCGGCCACCGACCGCATCGCGACCCGCTGGCGAAGCGGCCTCCACACCACGTCGGTCGGCCGCCCTCGAGCATCGCCGCGTTGCCGGCGATGCCGAGCAGGCCCGAGACGGCGAAGTAGCCCATCTTGCCGTGCCGCTCGCTGTACCGCTTGACGAGGGCAAGGACGTTTCGTTCACCGTCGAGGTCGAGCGAGGATCAATCGTTCCTCGTCGGTCAGTGACAGATAGCGCCCCTCGGGCAACTTCCGGGCGACCCAACCCGTCCCATCCGGGGCGGGAAAGAATCTCGACCCCGCCGGCGAGTCGCGAGGCGTTGTCGAGCGCCAGCGCCGTTCACCGATGCGTTCGAGCGCGACCAGTCGCCATGACTCGCCGACGTGGCGTGCGGCGACGGCGGCCTCGGCGACTCGGCATTGCTCATCCGATCAATGGAGCGAGTGCAGGCAGGAACGCCGTCGGATCATCGATCAGCTCGGCAACCATCTGCACGCCGCCGATCGGCCCGTTCGGCATGGTCGCGGATCGGCAGTACTCGGTGAACTCGCGCAGCAACTGATCCGCGTCGGCCGAGGCGGGCATCGAGCAGCGCCGCGGTGATCGACCGCGATCGGGCTTTCGCCCAGGTGCCGGCTGTCGTGGAGATCGTGGGCGCACTGTTCGAGGTCGCCGTCGACGAGTTGGGCGAAGGCGCGCAGGGCCAGTGGGCGGGCATCGAGCGGATACCACGGGTCGCTCGGTCGCATCGTCCTCGGCCCGGTCGAGGTCGGCGATCGCCCCCGCCGATGTCGCCGACCATCAACCGGGCCGCCGCCCGATCGTGGAAGACCTTGAACAGCAGGTCGTCGTGGTGCTCGTCGATCAGCGAGTCGTAGTCGGCCAGGCGCGAGGTCGTAACGACCCTGCCAGAACCACCCGTTGCCGCGGAAGGCGTACGTGACCCCGAGATGGGGCGCGATCCGCAGAGCCTCGTCGTAGTCGCCGAAGGCCTCGGCGTGCATTCCGAGCATCGAGCGGATGTAGCCGCGGTGACCGATCACGCTGGCGTTGCCGGGGTCGAGTTCGACGGCGATGTCGGCCGACGCCAGGGCCGCTGGCGAGGTTGCCGAGTCGTCGATGGCAGACGCCGAGGAAGTAGTGGGCCCGACCGCGCAGGTCGGCGTCGGCCTGCGGATGAGTGATGACCCGGGACAGGTCGTCCACCGCAGCGCGGAGATGCCCGACCTGCTTGTGGGCATGGCCGCGGTCGAACAGCAGTTGAGGGGTGTCGCCATCAGCTGAGCGCGTGGGTGATCTCTTCGATGTGACGATGGGCCAACTCGTCCGACTCGGACCCGGGGATGACGCACATGATCAGTCTCAGCTCGTGCAGTAGTCCACCCACGTGCCCGGCGTGTAGTCGCAGGCGCAGGTGTTGTCGCAACCAAGTGCGCCTTTGATCCCGCTCATGATCCTGCCGTAGGTCGTCATCTTGGCGGCGGAGTCGCGGTCGGCGAGGGCGATGTCCTCGGTGGAGCGGCTGGTGGCGAGCAGTTCCTGGAAATCCTCGTAGGGGATGCCCATCGAGTTGGCGGCTTTGCCCGGGGTCTGGCGGAACATCTCGCGGAACTCGGGGTCGGTGGCGAGCCGCTCGGTGAGTTGGTCGAGGAGTTCGGGACGGTTCATGGCGTGGTCCTTCTGGTTGGTGTTGGTAGGTGAGTCGGTGCTGGTTGGTGGTTGGTTGGTTTCGGCTCAGAGGCTCGCCGCGGCGACGGCGATCCCAGTCGGTCGCCGGTCGACCTCGATCGGCAGCGTGGCGATCGGCATCGGCTTGCCCGAGAGCATCGACGAGATCAGGCCGGGTCGGCGCCCCATCCACTTCTGGACTTTGCCGCTCGGCAGTTCGAACACCGAACCGTGACCGACGCAGGTCAGGCAGTCCTTCGACAGTGACCCTTGGCTGAGCGGAATCGATAGGTGAGGGCACAGCTCGTCGAAGGCGACGAACCGGCCGTCGACGTTGGCGACGACGATGCGGCGATCGGGGAGGGCGTAGCCCTTCAGGCCGCCGACGGCGATGTCGCCGGTCGGGCCGAGGTCGTAGTCACCGTCGATGATGTCGGGTGTCATGAGTGCATCCTTGGGGTGGCGGCGTTCAGGAGGCCTCGGCGGGGAGCGCCCCGCCGGAGACTCGTCGATCGACTCGAGGTGCACAGGTCGGCCGTGTGGCACGCAGTGGCCGCAATGCACGGCCTCGGGGGTGACCAGCGCCATCAGCCGGCCGGCACCGTCGCGGAAGGTGGCGAGCGGGTGCGGCAGCGACTTGATGTGGTCGCGGCACACGGCACGTCCGCAATAGACGCAGCCGGCGTGGGCGGGGCGTTCGCAGTGGAAGCAGTTCATCAGTGGTAGCAGTTCATCAGTAGTCGTCCTGGTAGGGCTCGGTGGTTGGGCCGGGCGCGGTCGAGGCACCCACCTCGACGCGGCCGGTCATCGATGGATGGATCTCGCAGACGTAGGAGAACGTGCCAGCTTCGGCGAAGCTGGCCGTTCCCTGCCCGCTCGGTGCAAGATCGACCGACGATGGCGACGGCGCCGTGTCGTCGAACGTCACGGTGTGGGGAGCGCCGTCGTTGTTGATCCAGGTGACGGTGGCCCCGATGTCGACGGCGATCGACTCGGGAAACGCAAACCCCGAGACCTGCACCGTGGGCGAGGTGTCGAGGTCGACCGCTGGTGGGGCCGATGGTCGATCCTGGCTGAGGGCGACCGCAGCGCGGGCGATGAGCCCCCCACTCGACACGGTGAGAATTCCGATCGCCAGGGCATTGCCGGGTCGGATCATGACCAGTTCCGCAACACGTCGAGGCCGTTGGTGATGAACGCGCCGATCAGCCCGACGCCGAGGAGGACCCCGAGCGTGACGACCAGCGAGCGTCGCTGCGGAATGTTGGTGACGACCGGAATCTTGATCAGTACGACGGCGGCGACGCCGAATCCGACGACCCGATGCAACGTCGGGCCGCCGGGGAACGGTCCGGTCGTGCAGAGGTAGGTGACGAACCCGCCGCCGATCAACGCGGCCGTGCCCAGCATGCGGTGGGTGCGTCTCAGGCTCGCCGTTCGCCCGACCGGGAGCATGGTCATCATCACCCCGAGCACGATTTGACCGCATGCCATCACGGCGACCACGGCGGCGATCACCGCCTTGGACTTGCGTTCAGGGAAGTCGAGGGCCCGTGCCGATTCGGCTGTCGCCCAGAGGAGGGCGACGACGACCACGCCGGTGATGCCGGTCACGGCGTTGCGTCGGGCCATGGCGTCGGCACGGGCCTGGGTGGCTGTCATGCCTCCACCATGCGCCATCGTTCGGGTCGAGTTCATCCGTGCATGCACGGAAACCTCGGCTCACGTGGGTGGGCCTGCCGAGACCCGCCGTGGTCAGTGTGACGTGGCGTGGGCGAGGATCAGTCGTTCGATGACTGTCATCACGCGATCGACATCGGGTGGCGATTTCAGCACCGACTTCGGCCCCGCGGCCGGCTTCGAGGCTCGCTTCGCCGCGGGTCCCGTGGGTGCCGGTCCGGCAGTTTCGACGATTGGCCGGTACCTGGTCATTTCGAAGGCGGCCGATGTCAGTGCCCCGTAAAGCACCAGGGCGAGGGCATCGACGTCGGTGTCGGGAGCGAGGATCTTCTCGGCGATCAGTACTTCAACCGCGAACGTCGTCGACTTGAGTCCGAGGTCGGCGTCGATGTTGTGGAGCCGGTCTGAACCGAGTGCGGCGGGGGCATCGACCACCACCAGTCGAGACCACGCCGGGTCGGAGGCCAACTCCAAGCTCCGCCGACAACCGGCCAACACTTGGGCCAGCGGACCTCCGGTGGCGGCGATGGCGGCGCGTCCGACCTGCTTGTCGTAGGTCTGCAGCTCGGTCACAATCACGCATTCGAAGAGTTCGGCCTTGTCGGCGAAGTGATGGAACAAGGCGCTCTGCGAGCACCCGGCTCGGGTGGCGATCGCCATCGTCGTCGTCGCCGCGTACCCGTCGGCGACGAAGCAGGCCCGCGCCGCGTCGATCAGGGCAGCTCGGGTTCGGGCGGCGTCCGCGGCGCTTCGACGGGGCATAGAGGTGACGACGATTCTACCGGTGAGGGGTTCGATACCGAGTGTTGATCGGTAATTTACAAAGTGATACTCTGTAAGAGGCATGGAAGATGAGGACTCATCGGGAGGTCTGATGGTTGCCAAGACGCTTGAACCGGCGATGGTTTCCGAGTGGCCGGCAACAGCCCCGCCGCGACTGCACGGCCGCGACGCAGAGCAGGCGCGGCTTTGTGGTTGGGTCGCGGCCGTGCTCGGCGGTCACCCCACCCCGGTGCTGGTCATCGAGGGTCTGCCCGGCATCGGCAAGTCCCGACTGGTCGACGAGCTCCGTCGACAGGCCGTGGCCGCCGGGTTGTCGATCAACTCGGCGGTATGCGACCCGATCGAGCGCGACCGTCCATTCGCCGCGATCACCAGGGCACTCGGATGCGACCGTCGCTCACCCGATCCGGTTCGTCGTACGATCGCCGATCGTTGCCGGGACCTGTTCGCCGAAGCAGTCGACATGAGCCCCGAGGTGCGGCTCGGTCGCCGGTTCGGTATTCAAGACGATCTGGTCGACCTGCTCGTCGATGGATCCGAAGCGTCGGGACAGCTGCTGATCATTGACGACGCCCAATGGCTCGATCCGTTTGCCTCGGCCGCGATCGTGGCCATTGTTCGAAACGCCGCCCGGTGTCGGATCGGGGTGGTGCTTGCCCGCCGATTGCACCCATGTCCGCTGGCGGTGGAGGAGCTACTGGTGAGCATCTCCGACAACGCCGAGGTCATTCGTCTCGGCCCCCTCGATGACCAGGCGGTCGCCGCCATCACCCACGACATCGTCGGTCAACTCCCGCCCCATCCCCTTCCGCCCCGCCTGGCTCAGGCCGGCGGCAGCCCCTTTGCGGTACTTGCCGTGTTGTCGTCGACATGGACCAGCGGCGGCGGGGGCGCCGGAGCAGACGGTGGCCTTGACGGCGTTTCGGGGACGTCGCTGCGAATCGCCGGAACCTCGACGTTGGCGCGAATCCGTGCCCATGGGGAGCGCGCCGAGGATGTGTTGCGGTGGGCTGCGGTCCTCGGCATTGCGTTCAGCCCTGACCAGGTGGCCAGGCTGATTGGGCAACCACTGGTTGACGTGCTCTCCGATCTCTCCCGGCTGACCGACGACGGCGTCGTGCGCTCCGGCGACGCGCTGTTCGAGTTCAGCCACGATCTGATCGCCGAGTTCGTGTACGAGTCGATCTCGATTCCCGTGCGGCTGGCGATGCATCGCGAAGTGGCGAGACGTGCCGGCGAACTTCGCCTGCGTCCGAATCTCCGGGCCCACCACCTGCTGTTGGCGGCCGAGCCCGGTGATGTCGAGGCCGTATCGGCCCTGGTCACCGCAGCTGAAGACATCGTGCGCCACGATCCGGAACACGCGTTGCGCATCCTCAGCCGGGCCGAAGAACTCTCGGTGGGGTTGCTGGGCTCACGAATCGAGATCGCCCTACGTCGCGCCGATGCGCTGGCGGGGCTGTGCCGGGTCCCCGCGGCGATCGAGGTCATCGATGCCGCCCTGGCGATCGCCGACAATGCCGATGATGTCGTCAGGCTGCGGTCGAGCCGGGCCCGCTGCTGGCACCAGATCGGTGAGATCGGCGCCGCCGCGGATGAACGGGAGCTACTCGCCCGCAGTGGTGCGCTCGACGCCGGGCAAGAGGCGGCCGCCTGGGCCGACGTCGCCACCTATCGCCTGTGGGCGATGCAGGGTGGTCGCCCGGTCGATGCCGCGACTCGGGCGATCGAACTGGCCGAGACCAGCGGGGCAGTCGCCCCGATGGTGCAGGCGCATGCCGCACTCGGAGCAATGGCGGCCTTCGACGGCGACGTGTCGAAGGCGACTTTTCACGCCGACCGGGCCCGTGAGCGGGGGGTCGCCCTAGCGCCTCATGTGGTCGTTCCGTCGCCGGCGTTCATCGCCGGTCTCGTGCGGCTCCTGGCCGACGATGTCGATGAATCGGTGCGGATACTCCTTGCCGACCAGGTCCGCATCGAGCGGATCGGTGACCCGCTGATGGCCGCGCGTCCCGCCACGGCGGCGGTGATCGGGCTGTATCTGGCCGGACGGTGGGAGGAGGCGATGGTCGAGGCCGGAGCACTCGACCGGCTCGGAGCCGAGACTGGGTTGCTGATCGGCCGATTGACATCCCAGGTGGTCGGCGGGCTGATCGCCCACCACCGCGGTGAGGATCTGGCGGCCGACGACGCCTTGACTCAGGCGACCTCGGCTGGCGGGAACGCCGAAGGGTATGCCATACCGTTCCTCCTGCAACTGCAGGCTGCTCGGGCCGAAGCGGCCGGCGATCTGATCACGGCCCGACGGGTGCTGAGCGACCTCACCACCCTCGCCGACGTCATCGCCCCGGCGATCGCGCCATGGTTCGCGCTCGATCTGATTCGACTGGTGATCAACCAACGGCCCGGTGCCGGTGGCCGGCCCGGTGCCGGTGGCCGACCCGATGACGTGCTGAACCGGTTGGCAACCCAGTCACGACTGCTCGCCGATCGATCGGTGCGGGCGAGTGCCCACGCCGTCGCCCACCTCGCGACCGGGCTGCAAACCGACAACGTCGAGGAGCTGCGCGCCGCGGTCGGTTGGCTGCAACGCTGCCCGCTGGCATTGCACCGTGCCGTCGGGCTCGAACTCGCCGGAATCGGTCTGCGTCGTGCCGGTTGCGAAACCGGTGCACGCTCGGCGATCGCCGAAGCGTTGGCCTTGGCCCATTCGCTCGGTGCCGGGCGGTGTGCCGACCGCATCGCCGATCTTGTCAACGATCGAGGCACGTGTCGCCCGCGACGGATGCCCCGACCGAGTTTCGGGTGGGAGGCCCTGTCGCCGGCCGAGATCGCCGTACTGCGGCTGGTGACCGACGGTCTCCGCAATCGCGAGATCGCCGACGCACTGATCATCAGTAAGCGAACGGTCGAGTCGCACGTCTCGTCGATGATGATGAAGCTCGCGGTCGACACGCGGGTTGCCCTGGCTCGCGTCGGGGCCGAGCACCTCGACTGATCGTTCGCCAGTGCCCGGCGGACCGGTCGCGATCGATCGCCGACCGCCGACCGCCGGTCAGTCGTCATCGTCGGTCAGTCGTCATCGTCGGTGTCGTCGTTGAGGATGATCCCCTTGCCCGTGCGGTGGTCCTTGTCGATCTTGGCGTTCTTCGGACTGTCGAGCACGAGGTAGAACCGCTCGTCGCGTTCGTGCTTCTTGTCGCCGCGAATCTGTACGGTGACCAGCTTCTCGGTCTCGCCGGGGGCAAATGTCAGGCGGGTTTCGAGGAACACGTAGTCACTCGATCGGGCCGCCTGGCTGTCGTTGGTTTCGAGCTTCACCCTGACCGACTCGGTCGACGCCCGGCTCAGTGTCACTTTGAACACCAGCGGCGTCTTGCCCGAGTTCCCTTCCACCACCGAGGCGTCGTTGACGCTGATCAGCACCGGCCCGGACGGCGGTGGCGGGGGCGGCGAGTCATCGTTGGTGACGGTGCCTTGGCCGGCGCCGTCGGAAATCGTCACGTTGATCGGGGTACCGACGACGACGCTGAACGTCTCGTTCGGTTCGACCGCGGTGTCGCCGTTGATCGTGATGTCGACAATCTGGGTGGTTTGACCCGCGGCGAACGACACGAGTTGGTCGGTGACGGCGACGTAGTCGCTGATCGTCGATGCCGTTCCCGACTGAGTGGAAACTCGTACGGTTTCGTTGCCGTTCGCCACTCCCGACAGCGCGAGCGTGAACGCCAAATGGGTGGTCCCGGAGTTTCCTTCGAGGCGCGCCGCGTCGCTGATCGACAGGCTACGGATGGTCGGTGGCGGGGGCGGGGAATCGTTGTCGGTGATCGTGACGGTCATCGTGGAGTTGCCAAGTTGGCAAGTCGGGTCTGAGAATGTGGTGTCAAGGCTCATCGTGACGGTGAATGACTCGTCGCCTTCGACCAGGAGGTCTTCGAAGATCTCGAACGTTTGGGTCGCAGTGGCCTGCGCCACGTGGGTGTTCAGTTCACCGATGACCCCCGAGAAGTCGCCGGCCCCCGCAGTTCCATTGGTCGTCGAGTAGCTGACTCGGCAGGTCCGTCCCGCTGGGTTGGTCATCGTGGTCGTCACGGCGTACTTGGGCCCGCCCTCCGACACCGTCTGGGTGGTCGGCACAGAGACCACCGATGGCACCACCGCGGCGGTGTCGTCGTTGGTGATGGTGATCGTTGCGGTTCTCGATGTCATCGTGAAGTTTTGGATGTTGGTGACGGTGATGATGATCGTCTCGTCGGGTTCGAGGCCGGTGTCGCCGAGAATGTTGAGAAAAACCGTCCGAGCCGATTGACCAGCGGAGAATGAGACATTCTGGGTGAGGGCGTTGTAGTCGCTACCGGCGGTCGCCGATCCGTCGGAGGTCGAGATGGTGAACGCCTCGTTGCCGTTGGCCGGGCCGTTGAGCACCACGCTGATGCCGACCGACTGCGAACCCGAATCACCCTCGTCGACGGAAAAACCGTTCATCGTTGCCGAGTTGATCGGGTTGCCGTCGTCGTTGAGGATCGTTCCCTCGCCGACGTGGTGTACCCCGAAGGCGACGTTGGCCTGATTGCTCGGCACCAGCGTGAAGGTCTGGTTCGGTTCGACGCTGGTGTCGCCGGCGATGTCGACGGCAAACGTGCGATCGGTATCGCCGCGTTGAACGCGAACGTCTGGTTGGTCACCCCCGTGAAGTCTGAACCTGCAGTCGCCGTCCCATCGACGGTGTTCAACACGACGGTCTCGTCTCCGTTCGCCGGGCCATCGAGGTGCAGGTGGAACAGCATCTGGCTGGTGCCAGAGTCACCCTCGACGAGGCTGGTATCAGCGATGGTCATCCGACGGATCGGCAGGGCCGTGTCGTCGTCGACGATGGTGATCGTCGCCTCGGCGTCACCGATCGGGCAGTCGAGATTGGCGTCGGTGTCGTTGACGAGCCGCAAGGTGAACGTCTCGTCGCCCTCGAAGGCGGTGTCGCCGAAGATTCGTACGGCCGAGGTCGACAGCGTGGTCTGCCCGGCGCTCATGACGCCGCCGGCCGAGGCGAGCTGATAGTCGGAGCCGATGGTTGCCGTGACGTCGACCAAGGCGAAGTTGAACTCACAGCTCAGCGACACTGGGTTCGGTGATGACGTGATGATCACCGATTCGACGTGACCGTTGCCATCGCCCTCGGCAAAGCCGGCATCGGCAACGCTGATCGTCGAGGCGGCGTTGGAGTCGTCATTGGTGATGGTCAACAGCACGCTGGTCGTACCGCCGATGATGCAGTCCAACTCGGCGTCTACGTCGTTGACGAGCGTCATCTGGACCGTCTCATCACCTTCGACGGTGGTGTCGCCGTTGACTCGCAGGACCGTCGTGAGTTGATCGCTGAAGGCCGCACCGGCACCTAAGCCAAGTCGCTGACCGGCCTGGGGGGTGTAGTCGGTTCCGTTGGTCGCCGTGACATCGGTCAGCGTCCAGTTGACCTCGCAGTTGACCGTTCGCGCATCGGAGGAGGAAAAGGCGACTTCCAGAGTCTTCACGCCGGCATTGCCTTCGGTGATACTGGCCGCAGCAATACTGATCACCCCCTCGGCCGCGTGGGCTGGGGGAGCCGTGGCAACGGCGCCAATGGCTCCGGCCACCAGCCCGCCGAGGGCGGCGACGACGGTGATCCGACGACCGAACCGATGCAAAATTCGCATGACAAACTCCCGCTGACGTAGGCGACAGACGGCAGTGTCAACCAACAGACGGGTCACAGCATCCGTGCGTGCACGGAAGTTCAGGTCGTACACCGTGGCCGTTCCACCACCTGGCAACCGGCCGAGTTCACGCATGAATCTTCACCCTCGCCCGGCGGACGGGTCGACCGGTGGTCGGATTCAGGCCTGATTCCCGGCGAACTCCAGGGCTTCCTCCCACGACGCGCCGCGGGCGAGTAACGCTCGGTAGGGCATCACGTACTTGGGCAGGCTGAGGCCGAGCACGCCGCGGAGTCGACCCTGGCGGCCGTAGAGGGCGACGAACTTGCCCTCTTCAGGGGTGCCGCGGACGATGCGGATGCTGTAGGTCGACTCGTCCTCGCCGGGTATGAACGCTCGGCCGATGAACTGGATGCGGCGGTCGTATTGGTCGCTCCAGAAGAACGGCACGGCGACGTATGGCTGGGTCTGGTCGTCGGCGGCCTCGCGCAGCAAGTTGGCCGCGGCGATCGCGCCCTGCTCGGCGGCGTTGGTCCAGTGTTCGACGCGCATCTCCTCGTCGAACAACTGGTTTGGCCAGCGGGCGCAGTCCCCCGCCGTGTACACGCGCGACACGCCGACCGCCCGCATTGTCGCGTCGCACACGATGCCGTCACGCAACTCCAACCCGCTGCCGTCCAGCCACGTGGTGGCGGGGGCCACGCCGACTCCGACGACCACGACGTCGGCGGCAACCACTTCGCCGTCGCCGAGGCGGATGCCGGTCACCCCGGCATCGGAACCTTCGATGGCGGTGACCTGCACATCGCAGCGAATCTCGACGTCATGGGCGGCGTGGATCTTGGCCACGGCCCGGCCCATCTCGGCCCCGAGTCCGCGGATCAACGGTGCAGGGGCACCCTCGAGCACGGTCACGTGACAGCCGCGCTCGAGAAGCCGCCGAAGCTACTTCGAGACCGATGAACCCGGCCCCGATGACCACGACGCAGGTGCCCTCGTTCAGCTCCGATCGCAACGACAGCGAGTCATCGAGCGTGCGGAGTTCGTGGATGCCGCGGAAGGTCGGCTGGCCGGGGAGCCGACGACAGGCCGCGCCGACGGCGATGATCAACCCGTCGTAGCTGACCTCGCGGCCGTCGGCGAGGGAGACTATGCGAGCCGCGGTATCGAGTGCCGCGGCCGGCGTGCCGAGCAGCATGGCGACGTCGAGTTCGGCGAACGACTCGGGCTTGCGCAGCACGATCTGTTCGGGTTGCCAGTCGCCGGTGAGAATCTTCTTCGACAGCGGCGGCCGATCGTAGGGCAGGTGGTCCTCGGCACCGATCAGGGTGATCGTGCCTTCAAATCCATTCGATCGCAGCGACTCGCACGCCCGCAACCCGGCCAGTGACGCTCCGACGACGACCACGTTCTCCAACGCGCTCTGTTCTGCACGGGGGCTGCGCCCCCGGGCCCCATCGTCGCCCGATTCTGTTCCTGGTGGCGGGTTCGTCGTCCGCTGCGCTTCCTCCTCGCGCCGCGTCGGCCTCGTCGCTGGCGCTTCCCTCGGCACGGCGCTCGGTCGGTCGGCATTCGCTTCGCTCTGTTCTGCACGGGGGCTGCGCCCCCGGGCCCCATCGTCGCCCGATTCTGTTCCTGGTGGCGGGTTCGTCGTCCGCTGCGCTTCCTCCTCGCGCCGCGTCGGCCTCGTCGCTGGCGCTTCCCTCGGCACGGCGCTCGGTCGGTCGGTATTCGCTTCGCTCATCGGGCGATGGCCTCGGCAGCAGCGGCATCGACGGCGTTGCGGGTCACGGCAACCATGCGGTCGATCTCGTCATCGGTGACGATGTATGGCGGCCCGAACATCACCGCGTCCTGTACGGGGCCACTGCCGGCCGGATAGATCCACACGTCCTCGTCGAGGGCGTGTTTGACCACCTCAAGAGCAAATTTTGGGACGCTCGGGAACGGCTCGCCGGTCGATCGATCACGCACCAACTCGATGCCGTAGAACAGGCCACGGCCACGCACCTCGGCCACGTGGGGATGGTCGTCGAACTCGGCGTGCAAGCGTTCGCCCAGCCGCGGCCCGACCGACGCCACCCGGGCGACCAGGTTCTCGCGGTCCATGATGTCAAGGACCGCGCTCGCCGCGGCGCAGGTCGCGTCGACGCCCGAGAAGGTGAAGTACATGAACCCGGCATCGGCCAACGGCACGGCGACCCGGGGGGTGGTGGCGACCATGCCGAGCGACACGTAGCCGCCGCCGAGGCCCTTGCCGCCGAAGATGACGTCGGGCTCGATCGGGAAATGCTGATGCCCCCAGGTCAACCCGGTGCGACCGAACCCGGTCATCACCTCGTCGGCGATGATCAAAATGTCGTGCGCCTTGCAGTAGTCGTTGATCGCCCGCCAATAGCCGTCGGATGCTGTCAGGCAGCCGCCCGCCGCCCCGGTGATCGGCTCGAAAATGAACGCGGCGATTGTGTCGGGGCCTTCCGTCTCGAACACCTTGAGCGCCGCTTCGGCGTGGTCCCAGGGCACCTTGGGGAACGGGAGCAACATCGGTTCGAACCCGGCGCGGCGCCCCGAGTGGCTGCCGACGGCGAGGGTGCCGGTGGTGATGCCGTGGAAACTCGGGTGCCGCCCAACCACCTTCCACCGGTCGGGGCGCCCCATCGCGACCTGATACCCGCGGGCGACGCGCAACGTGGAGTCAGCCGACTCGCCGCCGCCCGAGTTGAAGAAGATGTGATCGAACCCGGCGGGTAACCAGTCGGCGCGGAGCCGGTCCTGCAGATCGAGCCGATGCTGCGTTGGCCAAGACGGCACCGTGTATGCGCCCCCGACCATCGCCGCGTGCACCGCGTCGGCGACCTCCCGGCGACCGTGGCCGATGTTGGTGACGATCGCTCCACCGGCCGCGTCGAGAATCCGACACCCATCCTTGGTGATCAGATAGCTGCCGTCCCCGCCGACCACGGTCGGGCCGAACCCGCCGGGAGCGAAGTGGTACCGAGCGTCAGAGGTCGTCGCAGACATGCCCGCAGTCTCGCGCCGAGTGAGTCGCCGCGGCGCGGTCAGCGAGCAACCGCGGCGATGGCCCCGGCGATCACCGCAGCGATCGGCAACTCGGCGTTGACCACGGCGATGTCAGTCTCGTCGTCCATCGGCGGTTCGAAGGCAGCGAACTGGCTATCGACCATCGTTGGCCCCATGAAGTGGCCCGGTCGGTCGGCGAGCCGACGGGTGGATTCGGCGCGGCTGATGTTGAGGAGGATGAATCGCGCCTGCCCCGCGGCGCGCAGCGCATCGCGATAGGAGCGTTTCAGCGCCGAGCAGGTGATCACGATCGCATCGGAGGCGGTCAGCTCAGTGCGAAGTCGGGCCAGCCACGGTTCGCGATCCGCATCGGTCAGCGGGATTCCGCTGGTCATCTTGGCGATGTTCGCCGCTGGATGGGCGTCGTCGGCATCAAGAAATGCCGCACCCAGACGCTCGGCCAGTTGGGTACCCACCGTCGTCTTGCCCGAGCCGGCGACGCCCATCACGATGACCCGGATCGCCGGCTTTGGCGCATCATTCTCGGAGTCAGCGGACACGGCCGCCAGTCTCGCGCTCCTCGGTTCCCTGGAAGTCGCCCGTTCCGTGCCGATAGGTGATCGAGAGACGGGGCCCGCGTGGGCGACCTTGGGAACGGCGTGCTCCCACTGGTCCTGACTGGCCCCGCCCATCACGAACAGATCACCGTGGCCCAACTCAAGCCGTCGAGCGCGTCCGCCACCGCGCGGTCGCAGCAGGAACGGCCGGGCCTCGCCGACCGAGACGATGGCGATGACCGGATCGGTGACCCACTCGCGGTGGCGGTCGCCATGCCACGCAACCGAATCCCGGCCGTCGCGGTAGTAGTTGCAACCGATCGAATCGAAGTTCAACCGGTAACGCTCGTTCAACGCAACGAGCATGTCGCCCATCACCGGCATCGGCAGGCCACGCCGGGTCGCGGGGGTCCACCACCAGGTCAAACGCGGTTCATCGAGCATCCGTTCGTACATCGGTACCCGCCGCTGCCGCCAGACCAGTCGATCGACCAACTCATCGAAAACCCGATCGGCCCCGGCCAGCCACCCGGGCCGGTGGTCGTACCAACTGTCGTCGTCGAGCATCGTGCGGGTGATGCCGGCAAACGCCGGGTCGATCGCCGGGCACCCGCTATCGAAAAGCCCGCCCTGCCATACCGTCGCCAGGGCGGGGTGCTCGATGACCGATCCTTCGTACATGTGTACGATTCTCTCGCGACGAACACTCGTTCGTCAAGGCCTGTACGGCCCGTCGTCATCGGCGAGACTGGCATCGTGCAGCCAATCGTGATCGACGACCCCGCCGACCCTCGATTGGCCGACTACCTGGCCCTCAATGACGTGGTGCTGCGCCAAGCCACCGAGGATCGCGATGGTGTGTTCATCGCCGAAGGCATCACTGTGCTGCGGCGCCTGATCACCTCGCCATACCGCATCCGCTCGCTCGTCCTCGTCCCCCAGAAGTTCGATCGCCTGGCGACCGAGCTCGGGCCAATCTGGCCCACCGGTGTCCCGGTCTATGTGGCGTCGCGCGAGGTGCTCGCCGGCGTCGCTGGGTTCGACATTCATCGCGGCGTCATCGCCGCGGCCGATCGTGGCGTGCCGCCGACCACGATCGAGCTGTGCGCCCGAGGTGAGCGGCTACTTGTCGCCCTGGAAGGGCTCAACGACATCGAGAACCTGGGGGCGATCGCCCGCACCGCCCGGGCGTTTGGGGCTGGCGGATTACTCCTCGACGCAGCATGCGCCGATCCGCTCTATCGGCGCTCGGTACGGGTTTCGATGGGCGAGGTGCTCCACCTGCCCGTCGCCCGCAGCCGGCCCGACACCTGGCTGGCCGACTTCGACGCCTGGCGCGCCGCGGGCTACACGATTGCCGGCCTGACTCCCGCGGCCGATGCCGTGTCGGTCTACGACTGGCCGGTGCCCGAACGTCTGGTCGTACTGCTCGGCGCCGAGGGCCCCGGGTTGTCGGCGGCCGCCCAACGTGCTGCCGACGTTCGACTTCGCATCCCAATCAACCCATCCGTCGACTCCCTCAATGTCGGCCACGCCGCGGCCGCAGTCCTCGCCGTCCTCGCGCGACCCCACTGACGGAGCGCGCCTATCGGGGGCGGGTGGCGACGAGGGGCGGGATGGCTCCGGTGAGCAGCAGCGTATTGAGTACGGCGTTGCCGCCGAAGCCCGAGACGACGCACGACGTGGAGTCGATCACGAACCAGGTGGCGAGCGGGATGGCCAGGGCGTACCAACCCCAGCGTTCACCGGCTCGAAAAGGCTTCAGCGTGATGAAGACCAAGCTGGCGCACCAGCCGATCGTGACTCCGCCCAGAATTCGAAAGAGCACCCGCTGGTATTCGACGGCCTCAGGACTGAACGTTGCCGGAGTGTCGGTTGAGCCGAACATCACGAAGTTGAAGAAGTCGCTGGTGATCCGCTGCCAAAAGATGCTCGCGACCGTGAAGAGGGCGAGCCCAGCGATCCAGACCAGCATCCACTTCCACCACAGCGGGCGAAGAGGTCGGGCGGCCGCGGCGTCCGATGACATGCCGGTCGACACCGAACTCGACATCACGCGGCCGCCAGTTCGCCGAAGAATCCCACAATTCGAGTCAGCCGGCCGTCATCACCGAACGAGGCCACATCGGTCCCGGTGGGGGTGATCGATCCGTCGACCGCCACCATCGCCCACCCGTAGCGGGCGAATCCGTGATGGGTGTCGATGATGATGGTGATCTCGGGTGTATCGCTCATAGACACCACACTGCGCTGATGAGCGGGCGGAGGCGATTCCCCATCGGGTAACGATCTCGGCGCCAGCATGACGTGGGAGGTAATGGTTTCGCTTTCGGCCCATCTCTACAGTGCAGCTGTGGCACGACTGACGGTTGGAGAGCTGTTGCGCGATTGGCGGCAGCGACGACGGATGAGCCAACTCGATCTGGCCACCGAGGTCGGCATGTCGACGCGGCACTTGAGTTTTGTGGAGACCGGTCGATCGCGGCCGAGCCCGGAGTTGTTGTTGACGATCGCCGGTCACCTCGAGGTGCCGCTGCGAGAACGCAATGGTCTGCTGCTCGCCGCCGGGTACGCGCCGCGCTTCTCGCAGGCCTCGCTCGATGATCACTCGATGGCGCATGTGCGCACGCAGGTCCAGCGGATGCTCGACGCCCATCCGTACCCAGGTGTCGTCGTCGATCGGCAGTGGAATGTGGTCTCGGCGAATGAGCCGGCCCTGCTGTTGACCATCGGTCTCCCGGTCGAACTGCTCGGTCCACCGATGAACATCTACCGCCTGAGCCTGCACCCCGACGGCTTGGCCAGCCGGACGACGAACTTCCTCGACTGGGCCGAGCACCTGCTCGCGCAGCTGCGTCGGGCGGTCGAGGTGACCGGTGACCCGACCCTTGAGGCGCTCCTCGCCGAAGTCTCGGCGTATCCCAACGTCGCCCGGCTGAAGCCGCTGGCCCGGGGCATTGCCGCCGAGGCACCCCTGTTGATGCCGGTGCGATTGGCGACCCCGGTTGGCGAGGTCTCGATGTTCACGACCGTGACCACCTTTGGTACGCCGCTCGACGTCACGCTCGACGAGTTGACGATCGAGCTGTTCTTTCCCGCCGACGACGATTCCGAACGACGGCTGCGTGAACTGATGACCGCCGCGGTCTGATCCGAGGGCCGCGGCCGCGGTACGGTCCCTCGTGTCGTGGCCGGGGACTGCCGCGCCAGCACGAGGAGTCACCATGACCAGTCAAGACGTCAGCGAGTCGCCCGGTCCGAAACCCGGTCCGATGAGCGGGGTTCGCATTCTTGATCTGTCGATCGCCTTGACCGGGCCGTATGCGGCGGCGCTGCTCGGTGACCAGGGGGCCGAGGTGATCAAGGTCGAACGGCCGGGTATTGGCGACATTGCCCGGTGGATCGGGGTGGCAGTCAACGGGGTCAGCGCCCTGTTCCACATGAGCAATCGCGGCAAACGTTCGGTGGCCGTCGACCTGTCGAAGCCCGACGGACAGGAGCTGGTGCGGCGTCTGGCCGCCACCTGCGACGTGGTGATCCAGAACTTCCGTCCGGGCGTGATCGATCGGCTCGGGCTCGGATATGCCCAGCTCAGCGAGGGTCGAGACGACCTGATCTATCTGTCGATCTCGGGTTTCGGGCCGACCGGGCCGTATGCCGACAAGGGAGCGTACGACACGGTGATCCAGGCCTACGGTGGGCTCGGGGCGAGCCAGGCCGACCCCGAGACCGGCACCCCGCGGTTCATCAACCAGGTCGCCGCCGACAAGATCACGGCGATGTACGCCGTCCAGGCGTTGACCGCCGCCCTGTTCGCCCGTGAGCGCATGGCGGGTGGCGCGGATGGCGCGGATGGCGCGGGTGGGCAACATATCGAGCTGTCGATGCTCGATTCCGTGGTCTCGTTCCTGTGGGCCGACGCGGCGGGCAACGAGGTGATGACCGCGGCCGACGGCTCGATGCCCTCGTCGTTCTCCGGGAACTTCGCCCCGCTGCGCTTCCTCGACGGTTGGGGCATCTGCACCCCGACCAGCGACGCCGACTTCGCCGGTATGTGCCGGGCCTTCGGAGTCGAGGGCACCGACGTCGACTCGATCCGCAACATGGTTGCCCGCCGCTCGAACCCGACGGTCAGCCGAGCCGTGATGCAACGCTGCTCCGCCGTCGCCACGACATTGACGACCGTCGAGGCGATGGCCCGCCTCGATGCCCACAAGGTGCCGTGCGGCCAGGTGCTCTCACCCGCCCAGTTGCTTGACGACGAACATGCCGTCGCCATCGGCCTGTTCGACGTGGTCGACCACCCCACCGCCGGGTTGGTACGCCGCCCGCGCCACCCTGCCCAGTTCTCGGCCACCCCCGCCACGATCGGCGGTGCATGCCCTGGCCTCGGCGAACACACCGATGGCGTCTTGGGCGAACTCGGGTATACCCCGGGCGAGATCGCCGCGCTGCGGGCTGCGGGCACCGTGGCGTAGACGGGTGGAGCGGCCCCCCAAGCCCCCGCGTCAGATCAGTGTCTGACTCGTTTGAGTGCCTCGCGTTTCGAGAGTCCGCTGAGCTCACGATCGTGGGCGGCAATGAACGCTCGTACGGCGTCGGCCTGAGCGGGGCCGCGGTGGGCGTGGGAGCGCAGGGCCCAGCCGATGGCCTTGCGGATGAAGAACTCGCTGTCGGCGGCTCGGGTGGCGCAGGCGTTGAACAACCACGCTTCGTCGGTCTCATCGTGCGAGTGGATTTGGTGGATGATCGCGGTGCGAGCCAACCACATGTTGTCGCTCGCCAGCCAGGCGCCCATCACCGCCCGCTGGTCGGGGTGACGGCGCACGATCGACCCGACGGGATGTCCGGCCAGCTCGTCGACGGTATCCCACCATGATTTCGTCGTGATCAGTCGCCCAAGTTCGAGCAACGCCGCGGGGGCGAGCAGCTTCTCGTAGCGATGGAGCAACCCTGCCCCGACGTACTGATACTCGCGCTCGGGAAGCTCCCACATGGCCGACGCAAACGCCAGCACATCATCGGCCGTCGGCGTCGGGAGGGCCTTGAACACCACCCGAGTGAGCGACTCACGCACCGGCGCCGAGATGCCGAGGAAGACGAAATGGTGCTTCATGTACGCGGCCATCGGCTCGCGCCGGGCCGGGCCGCCGGCGTTGCCCAGCACGCCCACGATCTCGTCGAAGGCGAACGATGCCCAGTCGGTCATGATCCCAACCGTACGCCCCGACCGTCGTCGAGGTCAGAACCTGGTCGGGTTCGTCGCCTGCACGCGACGACCGCGCGTGTGGAGCGGTGACGGCGAGAGGCAGAATGGGTGCGATGAGCGAGCAAGTGACCCCGGGCCTGTTGACCGTTGCGATGACCGATGTGCAGATGTTGGCCGAGGCGCTCGACGACGGCGGGGGCGATATGACCTGGTGGTTCCACCCGGTCAGCGGCGACGTGCGTGAATCGGGCGACTGGAGTGACGGATTCGACGACGACGAACTCCAGGATCAAGGCTGGATCGTGGTCCACCCCAACCGCGGCCGCGCCTCGTTCGAGGACATGTCGGTGTTCGCCCAGGCCGTTGGCGACGTCCGCGCCCGTGACGTGCTGCTCGTCGCCCTCGAAGGCAAGGGTGCGTTCCGCCGTTTCCGTGATGCGCTGCGCACCTTCCCCGAGCTGCGCGATCAGTGGCACATCTGGAGCGATGCCCGCTCGGAGTCGCGGGCGGTCCGCTGGCTGCTCGACGAGGGCCACGTCGGCGACGCCGATGCCGACGCGGCGATGGTCGAACGCCGCCGCAACGCCCAAGGGGCCCTCGACAACGTCAGCGGGCGTCGACTCGCCTCATACGATGTCGCCGACGCCCCCGCTCATTGGGCCGACATCGTCGCGTCCCTCGATCGCGGCGAGCCCGTCAGCCTCACCCGCGGCGACGACGTGTTCGCCCTGATCACCAACTACGAACCGCCCACCTGACGAGTCAGTTCGGCCGGGTGATGAGCAAGATGGCCTGCCCCCCCGAGAGAAGGTCACCGACGATCTCGGCCAGCGTGGCGAACGCCGAGTGAACGCCCGGATGATTGACCACGATCGCCACTCGCGGGAGTTCGCTGAGGCAATCGGCGAGCGCGTCCCAGTTGTGGCCGAACCACTCGGGGAAGGCCAGCTCGGTGGCGAGCGCTCCGAGCACTGACTCCTTGGTCGCCGTCACCCGCCCGTCGATCACCGCGACCCGCCACCCGGCGGTCCGCAGCCCGCCGGTGAGCAGGCGGAGTCCCGGGCGGCGGCCGAGGTGGAACACCCCGCCATTCGAGGTCAGGAGTGCGTCGAACGTGGTCACGGAGTGCCCACGATCAGGCGGAAGCTGGCGTAATGGTCGTCGGTGTACCACTGGTCGCCACAGTCCCCGGCGATGACTCGCCGGGCCCCCCGGTCGTCGGACCCGGGCGTGACCACGGTGTATTCGCGGTAGTAGCCCTTGGGGTGGTTGGGGAGCATCTTCTCACGGTTCGAGAACACACCGTCGTCCTGCCGATACGGGTAGGGACCGTCCGACGCGATCAACTCCAGCGTGTCGAGCGCCTCGACCGGCAGTTCGCCGACATCAACCGTGTCGGCCCCGCTCGGCGAAGGGCACCCGGCTCGCGATGGGCTCGTCTGGGCCGGTCGGGTCGTCGAAGTCGGACTCGGACCCGCGACCGTGGTCCGGGACTGTGAAGCGCTCGTCGTGGTGGGCGTCAAATGCATCTGCGACCAGGCGACCATCACCATCACCACGAGCACCGCGGCAATCGGTAACCAACTGCGGGCCAGCGCAAACCGTTTCAATCCCGAACGTGATGACATTGTGCGACCACGCTACGGCGTCAGTCGGCGAGCAAGTATCTACCCGGGTTCGTGCTGCATCGTTCAGTGCGTTCCAAGTCCGTGAGTTTGATGCCAGGTGACATGACGTTGTCAAGACCCTCGCGTAAGGTGGCTGACCTCTGACCGAGCGGGGTGAGTATGACGGTTGCGCGATCGACGCCGACAGCTACGACTTCTCCTCTCGTCGCGCATTCACCGTCGCCCAGCGGAGCATGGCATTTGCTTGTCGATCACTTAACCGACACCGGCGAGCTCGCCTCGGCTTTCGCCGATGCCTTTGGTTCGGCGGCCGCTGCGGGGCTCGTTGGACGGCTCCACGACGTTGGGAAGGCAGACCCTGCGTGGCAGGACTATTTGCGGAAAGCTGCCGATGGCATCCAAGCTTCAACCGTTGATCACAAGTTCGCGGGTGCGCGGCTGCTGGAGTCCTGGCGTCTGAGCACTCTGGCGCCCGTCATCCTGGGCCACCACGGCGGGCTCCACGACGCGGCGCGTGCGTCGGCCCTCGTACGCGAAGCGCCGACGCAAGGCCAAGCCATCGCGATGGCGTGGGCCTCGGAGGTCGGAGTAGCTAACTTGCCCGAGCGGGAGTCGGTGGTTCCACGCCGCGTGCTGCCCACGAGCGCCTACGACAGCGACGGTCGGCGACGGCTGGAGTTCTGGTTACGCATGCTCTTCTCAACGTTGATCGATGCCGATCGGCTCGATACACAGCATCATTTCGATCCGGCTCGCCCGGTGAACCTCGGAGGCGAGGACCTCGGCGAGCTACGTCGGCGGTACGTCGAAGGACGAATGCGTTCGATCGGCGTGAGGTCGGGTGATCCAGTCGCTGATGAGCGTTCCCGCATGTACACCGAGGTCCTGGCTCAAGCGGATGCGTCGCTCGGATGGTTTGAAATGACCGCACCGACCGGCTCGGGAAAGACCCTCGCGACGTTGGGATTTGCGTTGGAGCACGCGCGTGTCCATGGCCTCCGCCGAATCGTGGCTGCAGTCCCGTTTATCTCTGTGACGGAGCAGGTTGCCGATTCGTGGAGGACCGCGCTCGGGGACGAGGCGCAGGTCGCTGTGCTCGAACACCATTCCGGACCGTCGGGTAGGTCCGAGGCGCAGACCGGTGCCGGCTTGAGATCTCGGCTCGCGGTTGAGAACTGGGATGCGTCGGTCATCGTGACCACGACAGTTCAGTTGCTCGAATCGTTGTTCGAGAACCACACGAGTCGCGTGCGCAAGCTGCATCGCCTGGCTCGTTCCGTGATCGTGCTCGATGAGGTGCAGTCGATGCCGTGGCGGCTCGTTGAGCCGACGCTCGACGTCTTGCGTGAACTAGTTCGCAACTATGGGTGCTCGGTGATCCTGTCCACTGCGACTCAGCCGCCGTTCGACATGGTCGGTGATCTGGCGGGAATTGAACGCCGAAACCTGGTCGGCGCCGAGTGGTTCCAAACGTTTCGCCGAGTCGAGGCGGTCGTCGAGCCCGACGTGCTCGATTGGTCTGAGTTCGCCGACAAGGTCGCCAGCGCCAGCTCAATGAACGACGACCAGTGTCTGGTCGTCCTAAACACCATTGCCGACGCCCGCGAACTCGCCCGGGAGTTGTCGGGTCGCCCTGGCCTTGTTCATCTCTCGACTCGAATGTGCGCCCAGCATCGACGCGATGTGCTGCAACGAGTCAGGGCTCAGCTCACGGCGGGCGAGCCCTGCCTGCTCGTGTCAACTCAGTTGGTGGAGGCGGGCGTCGACGTTGACTTCCCGGTTGCATTCCGTGCGTTCGGGCCGTTGCCGGCGATCGCCCAAGTAGCCGGGCGGGTGAACCGCCATGGGCGTCGTTCCCTTGGAGTTCTCCACCTCGTCGACCCGATGGGCGGCCACGTACCCCCCGATGAGTATCGGATCGGGACGGACATCGCCCGAGACATCCTGCGCTCCGGGGCCGACCCGCTTGATCCGGCGGTGTTGGTCACGTACTTCGATCGATTCCTTCACGTCACACGGAGCCGACTCGACCTCGAAGGAATTCAGCGTGAACGTGAGCTGCACAACTTTGCGACGGTCGCGAGGCTCTATCGAGTCATTGTCGACGACACCACGAGCGTGCTTGTCCCGTACGGGCGGTTCGACCCGCAGGAGCTTCGCCTACCTGCGGCTCCCGACGACCGACGCAAGCGACTTCGACAGATGCAGCGGTTCATGGTCGGGCTGCGAGAGCGCGACTTCGACAGAGCCAGCGAGCGAGGGCTGGTCCACGATCTTGGAGGCGAAGTCTTTGCCTGGCTCGGGTCGTACGACGATCTCTGGGGGCTAGAAACTGATGGAACGACGGAGGCATTGATCTGGTGATGACGCATCCCGACGAGATGGCGGTGCGGGTCAGTGGCCCGTTTGCCTGCTTCACCCGCCCCGAGTACGCGACCGAACGCGTGTCGTACCCAATGATCACACCGCCCGCCGCCGTCGGCGTGCTGTCGGCGATTTTCTGGAAACCCGAGTTCGATTGGGTCGTGACCAGGATCTGGATTCTGGCTCCCCCGGTCTGGGTGTCGATGACGCGCAATGAGGTGAAGAAGCGAGCCTCGAACACGGGCGCGATCGACGTGCTTGATGACCGGGTCCAGCGGCACAACCTGTTCCTTCGAGATGTCGACTACGTCGTGTTCGCCCGGCCCGTCCTCCGTGCTCACGCCACTGAACCGCTCGCGAAGTACCGAGACCAGTTCCGTCGCCGGGTTGAGCGCGGTGCGTTCTTCTCGCCGCCGTACTTGGGGCTTAGGGAGCATCAGGCCGACTTCGGCCCCGTCGACGAGCTCACGATGGTGCCCGTCGCCGGCCTGACCTTGCCGATAGGTCCGATGAGCCTCGACCTCGGCTACCACGGCCCGAAGGAGCGACCTGAAATTGCTCCGGAATTCTTCAATGCCACGGTGGTCGACGGCGTACTTGCCGACATTCCGCTTCCCGCCAGGTTGCGTGCCCGATGATGCTGCTGAAGAGCCTCGACCGGCTCTACGACGACCTGGTTGCGGCCGACCGGTTACTTCCGTCCGGATTCGCGAAGAAGCCGGTTCGGTACTTCATTGACCTGGGCGGGCTCGGTGAACTACTCGGTGCGACGGACGTGGGTGATCGCGGCGAACCGTACATCGTTCCTGAACTCGGCCGGCCGGGAGTCTCCCCGAAGGCCTTCGTGGGCTCCGACAAGGTGCAGTACGTCCTCGGGCTTCCGGGCAAGAGCGAGGACGAGGCGAAGGCGGTCGCGTGTCAGCTCTGCTTTCTCGATCGGCTGCAGGAAGCTGCACAGGCGATTGCCCAGCTTGACGGGCCTGCTTCCCGGGGCCTGTCCGTCATCCGAACGTTTCTTCTCGATCGATCCGAGGCGATTGCAGCGTTGACCGAGCGAGGGCTGACGTTTGAGTTCGATGCGAAAGGGGAGATGAAGGCGGCAAGTGCCCGAGTTGCCTTTCGTGTCGATGGCGTTGATCCGACGTCCTCGCCGGCGCTTCGGTCGTGGTGGTCGGAAATCGTTGACGCCGACTTGGGCAGCGGACGAGCGCGGCGTGTGCCAGGCGAGCGGCCTGTCCGGTGACCTCGCCCGCAAGATGCCCGGTGTGACGCTCAAGCTGGGCACTCCGCAGGCGTTGATCTCGGCAAACTTTGCGGCTGCGCTGCGCTATGGAGCCCAGCAGTCGGGTGGCGCGCACATCACGGTCGCGACGGCGGTTCGTAGCCACCAAGCGTTGAATTGGTTGCTCTCCGATCCGCACCATCGACGTCGCTCGGGCGAGCTCACCTTCGTGTGGTGGCTCGACGGTCAGCCCGAGTTTGATGGATTGGACCTGCTCCTCGAACCAAAGCCCGACGATGTCGCGGCGTTGTTGAGTTCCCCGTGGACCGGCCGGCCGGGTGCGTCACCATCGGATCTGTTCCGGCTGATGGCATTGTCGCTGACCGAGGCCCGCGTCGTAGTTCGTCTCGATCACACATCGACGTTGAGTGAGGTCGAGGGGCGAACGAGGGTGTGGCTCGATCTCGTCGCCCAACGTCGTGGCGACGGTGGCACGTGGTGGCCGTCGATCGGCGCGATGGCCGATGCGGCGGTTCCCCCAGGTGAAGGGTCGGCACGCAAGGCTCGGCGCGATCGTGCGGTCGACGCTCTCGCCCGATCGGCGCTCACCGGGTCCCCAATTCCCCGGGCGCTCCTGGCCTCGGTGCTCGATCGGTGCCGATCGGTGCCCATGCCAAGGCGAGGCAGCCAACTCGATCATTCACTGCTCGGCGCTCGACATGCGCTGCTTCATCTGTACCGGCGACTTCAGGAGGTCTCGATGCCCGAAAACGAATCACGAGGAACGCTCTGTGGGCGGTTACTCGCCCAACTCGAGAGTGCCCAGTACGCGGCGCTCGGTGAGACGAACCGCACCCTCGTCGACCGCTACTACGGTGCCGCCTCGGTAACTCCGCAGCGGGTGTTTCCGAACCTGATGCACGGCGTGACCGCTCATCTCAGCAAGGCCGGTCGCATTCCTGGCAAGCGAGGTGCACAAGTCCGAATCTCGAAACGGTTGGGCGAGTTGAGCTCGCTACTGCTCGCGGGCGGTGGGTTTCCGGCGAATCTCACGCTGGAGGGCCAGGCGGACTTCGCCCTTGGATACTGGGACGAGCGACAAAGCCGCTTCAAGCGCGCCGACGAACCAGGCGGCAACGACATCAACCACGACGACGACACCAATGAGGCCACCGTGCCTGAAACTGAAGAGGAGTACTGAAATGACCGCACATCTCGATGTCAATCGTCGGCATGACTTTGTTCTGCTGTTCGACGTCACCGGCGGTAACCCGAACGGCGACCCTGACAACGGCAATTCGCCACGGATGGACCCCCTCACCGGCCACGGCTGGGTCACCGACGTTGCGCTGAAGCGCAAGGTGCGGAACTTCATCGCCGACGCCTACGCCGATCGCGAGGGCTTTCAGATCTACGTATCGGAAGGGGTCGCGCTCAACCGATGGCACCGAGAGGAATCCGAGAAGCTCGGCTTGAAGGAGAACAAGAAGCGACCCGCCGAGCAGCAAGGCCAAGCTGGCGCACAGCTCGCCAAGCGGTTCTTCGACGTTCGGACTTCGGCGCGGTGATGTCCACTGGCGACCATCCCGCCGGTCAGCTACGCGGCCCCGTTCAGATCGCATGTCCGATCACGAGCGTTGAGCCGCTCCAGCCGACCGAACTGACGATCACGCGGGTAGCCGTCACCAGCGAGAAGGAGCTTGAGAAGCTCGGGTCCGGGGACGGTGGGAAGGATCGAGAGATGGGCTCGAAACACACGGTCCCGTATGCCTTGTTCAAGGCCCAGGGTTTCGTCACCCCGTCCTTGGCTGCGAAGACGGGATTCGATGGGGACGACTTGGCGATCCTGTGGGATGCACTCCAGCGGATGTGGGCGCTCGACCGCTCGGCGTCCCGAGGAATGACCGGCTGCCGCGGGCTGCACATCTTCAGTCACGACGATAAGTACGGGCGCTGCCATCCCGACCGGCTGTTCAGTCGAATCACCGCGACCCGCGTCGTTGAGGGGCCAGCGCGGAGCTTTGGTGACTACCGGATGGACCTCGACGTCGATGGGTTGAGCGACGTCGGCGTCGTGCTGACATCGTTCGATGGATGATGAGTGGGTGCTGTTGTCGGAGATCGAGCACTGGAGCTACTGCCCGCGTCAGTGGGCGATCATCCATCTTGAGCAGTACTTCTCCGACAACGATGACACCGTTCGTGGGCACATAGCCCACGAACGGGTCGACGCGGCGGGCAAGGACAGCCGTGCCAACCAGACGACATTCTGGGCGCTGGACGTTGCGTCCGATCGTCACAGAATTCGTGGTCGTTGCGACCGGGTGGTCTGCGAGTCGGGATCGTACGTGCCGATCGAACACAAGTCGGGTCGCAAAACCTTACGCGCGGCAGTGTTGCAGTTGGTCGGACAAGCGATGTGCCTAGAGGAGATGATCGGCGACCCTGTTCGTGAGGGGCGGCTGTATCTTGCTGCGACCAACGCGACCGAGATCGTCGACGTGGCCGACGATGCGCTTCGGAGTGAGGTGCTCGATATTGCGACGGCGGTGCGAACGGCGAGGAAGCAGGGGCCTTTGCTGCCGGTACCGGCGAACGACAACCGATGCCCTGCTTGCTCGCTCCGCGAGGCTTGTATGCCGGTATTAGTGTCGTCTCCGAACACCCAACGCGGGCTGCACGGAGCTACGTGGTGGCCCTGATCCTCGACCATCGCCGAACGGTGTATCTCTCGTCGTATGGGAGCCACGTCTCGATTGATCACGACGCCTTTCAGATACGGCGACCCGATCATCCGATGGTACGCGTGCCCGTGCAGAGCGTGGAGTCGATCGTCTGTTTCGGTGACGCGGAGTTCACAACTGCGGCAATGGATCGATGTGCGCAGGGTGGAATCGATTTGGCGTGGCTATCGAGGTCGGGCCGGTTCCGCTTCGGTGTCCGTTCGCCTACCCACGGCAACGTCTTCCTGCGGATGGAGCAGTACAGGGCGGCCAGCGACGCCGACCGCACTCTGGACATTGCGAAGGCGTTCGTCGGGGCGAAGTTGTTGAACAGTCGTGTCGTTCTCCTTGATGCCGCCAAAGATCGTGCCGTGCAGACCCGACTACTTCGTTCTGTTGCCGATGATCTGGTCAAACTCGTCGAGCAGGCGAAGTGTGCCGGGGACATTGACGTCCTGCGCGGCCTCGAGGGCGCAGGAGCGAAGCGGTACTTCGCCGGTTGGGCCAGCTTGCTGGCTGGCTCCCCGTTCAAGTTCGAACGTCGCGACCGAAGACCGCCGACGGATCCAGTCAACGCGATGTTGTCGTTCGGATACTCGTTGCTCACGGCACGGGCCAATGGTGGGGCGGAGCACGTTGGCCTCGACCCACAAGTCGGATTCCTTCATCCTCCGCGGCCAGGTCGTCCGTCGCTGGCCCTTGACTTGATGGAGGAGTTGCGAGCCCCGCTGGTTGACCGACTCGTCTTGACATTGCTCAACCGCCGACAGGTTGGGCCAAAGTCATTTACGGCCGAACCGACCGGAGCTGTACGAATGTCCGATGAGGCGCGGTCGCTGTTCCTGGCGGCTTTTGACACCCACCTGACGACCGAGGTCCCGCATCGCGTTCTTGAACAACCGATCGAGCGGCGCAAGATCCCGCACTTGCAGGCCCAACTTCTCGCCCGGCACCTTCGAGGGGATGTCGCTCACTACCTCCCATTTCGAACGACTGGGCGCTAATGGAACTCCTCGTCACCTACGACATCAATACAGAGACATCGGCGGGTGAGCGGCGCCTTCGTGAAGTCGCAAAACTGTGCGAGGGCTATGGTCAAAGGGTGCAGAAGTCCGTCTTTGAGTGTCAGCTCGACAGCGGCCAAGTTCGTCGTTTGGTTCACGAGTTGCGGTCGGCCATCGATCCGACGAAAGATCGAGTTGCGATCTACCGACTGCGGGAGCCTCATCAACGGTATGTCACCACTCTTGGTCGAGGGCCCGACCTCGACTGGCGTTCACCTGTGGTCCTATGACGAGGGGCGGGCCGTACCCATCCGCTGAAGTAGTGGTAGGTCCGCCCGTGATGGAGCGGTGCTTCTCGGGTAGCGCTAGGGTCCTTGACAATTGAAAGGCAACGGGAAACGCAGTTTCCCCAGCTCAGAAAGGGCACCGCCGGTCATTGGCCGGCGGTGAGGATCGGAACATCGCTTCACCGACGACAGATTGTCGCGGTGCGGGGCACCGCCGGTCATTGGCCGGCGGTGAGGATCGGAACGACCCGGCATGACCCATCGGGGGCACCGCCGGTCATTGGCCGGCGGTGAGGATCGAACACGAGCATCGCAGCTCCTAGCACCGCCGGTCATTGGCCGGCGGTGAGGATCGGAACCGTCGACGGTCGACGGGCTAAACGGCGATCGGATGCACCGCCGGTCATTGGCCGGCGGTGAGGATCGGAACCGTCGGTGCTGAACGGAGCGGCTGATCGGAGCACCGCCGGTCATTGGCCGGCGGTGAGGATCGGAACAGATCCACGCCTCGAACGTGACGGCGAATCGGGCACCGCCGGTCATTGGCCGGCGGTGAGGATCGGAACGTGGATGGCCGTCATCGACACGGGCCGAGGGGCACCGCCGGTCATTGGCCGGCGGTGAGGATCGGAACGCATGTCGGCGGGTCGTCGACGACAGACGTCGAGCACCGCCGGTCATTGGCCGGCGGTGAGGATCGGAACGTCCGTGCGAATCGGCCATGGTGGGACGGCACCGCCGGTCATTGGCCGGCGGTGAGGATCGGAACACGTCGACGACGAGCTGTCGCACCGAGTGTGTGCACCGCCGGTCATTGGCCGGCGGTGAGGATCGGAACCCATGCGGTAGCGGGCAAGAACGCCATCGGCACCGCCGGTCATTGGCCGGCGGTGAGGATCGGAACACGCATGGCTGACCGGCGATCAGCGCTGGGGCTGGCACCGCCGGTCATTGGCCGGCGGTGAGGATCGGAACGCTGCTCGGTCGCGGACCCGGACATCGACTGCGCACCGCCGGTCATTGGCCGGCGGTGAGGATCGGAACGTGACAGCGGATCAGGCGGGTGGACCACGCGCACCGCCGGTCATTGGCCGGCGGTGAGGATCGGAACGCACGGTCGCAACAGCGGTCGCGTGAACCGGCGAGCACCGCCGGTCATTGGCCGGCGGTGAGGATCGGAACACGCCGTTGTCACGGGCTGCCGCCATGGCGGCACCGCCGGTCATTGGCCGGCGGTGAGGATCGGAACCATCGTACGTGACGGAGGTCGTGTAGCCGATGGCGGCACCGCCGGTCATTGGCCGGCGGTGAGGATCGGAACACTTCGGCTGATCGCGCAGCTCGGCGTAGCCTCGGGCACCGCCGGTCATTGGCCGGCGGTGAGGATCGGAACTCGGCACAGCGAGACCGCCACGTCGGCAGTCAGCGGGCACCGCCGGTCATTGGCCGGCGGTGAGGATCGGAACATCGCACCGGTCACGCGAGTCGACCTACCGGACGGCGATGCACCGCCGGTCATTGGCCGGCGGTGAGGATCGGAACGCCCGGATCGCCGTGAACGGTCGGCGCCTCGGAATGGCGGGCACCGCCGGTCATTGGCCGGCGGTGAGGATCGGAACCTCATCGACGCCACCCTTGCGGGGTGGCGTGGCACCGCCGGTCATTGGCCGGCGGTGAGGATCGGAACCGTTGCTGCCGTGGCAGCGGCCACGTCGTGGACGTGCACCGCCGGTCATTGGCCGGCGGTGAGGATCGGAACCTCATTCCGTGGA
Source organism: uncultured Actinomycetes bacterium (assembly GCA_963847945.1). Taxonomy (GTDB): domain Bacteria; phylum Actinomycetota; class Acidimicrobiia; order Acidimicrobiales; family Ilumatobacteraceae; genus JANMJD01. The sequence continues at coordinate 786,164 of CAWKBX010000009.1, read as the reverse complement.
CCAGGGCTTGACATCGCCCGTGCACCGCCGGTCATTGGCCGGCGGTGAGGATCGGAACACGGTCGGGACGTCAACCGTGGGTGGGACCCACGCACCGCCGGTCATTGGCCGGCGGTGAGGATCGGAACATGTTCGACGCACGACGGTTCCGTCCTCTTCGGGCGCACCGCCGGTCATTGGCCGGCGGTGAGGATCGGAACCGCTGCTCGAACGTGGCACCCTCGAATGCATATGCACCGCCGGTCATTGGCCGGCGGTGAGGATCGGAACCAGCCGCCCGCTCAACCGCCACCGGTTCCACCGCCGGCACCGCCGGTCATTGGCCGGCGGTGAGGATCGGAACGTGTTGACGTACGCGGTTCCGGTCCTCTTCGGGCGCACCGCCGGTCATTGGCCGGCGGTGAGGATCGGAACAGCGACTACGAACGGGCAACCCTCGGAATGCATATGCACCGCCGGTCATTGGCCGGCGGTGAGGATCGGAACATCGGCAGGCGGCGTGCTACCTGACCATGTCCGCGCACCGCCGGTCATTGGCCGGCGGTGAGGATCGGAACGTCTCGTCTCGTGTTGGCTCGTGGCCCCGGCCGAGGCACCGCCGGTCATTGGCCGGCGGTGAGGATCGGAACAGATCCGTCCGCGACCAGCCCGAGCCCTCGACCACGCACCGCCGGTCATTGGCCGGCGGTGAGGATCGGAACCGCGACCGTCACCGTCGATCCTCGGGGTGTGGCCGCACCGCCGGTCATTGGCCGGCGGTGAGGATCGGAACATGTCGTGGCGACACGTTGGCCCGTTACCAGTCGTGCACCGCCGGTCATTGGCCGGCGGTGAGGATCGGAACGCCTCGTCAGGTCGCGACCGACCTCTCAATCGCGGCACCGCCGGTCATTGGCCGGCGGTGAGGATCGGAACGCGTCGACGCAACGCGCCGCGGCCGACTCGTGGGAGCACCGCCGGTCATTGGCCGGCGGTGAGGATCGGAACATGCCGCGGATCTCGTCGAGGTCTTCGCGGGCAACGCACCGTCGGTCATTGGCCGGCGGTGAGGATCGGAACACGTCGAGCACGCTGCCGGTGGCGTCGTGCCACACGCACCGCCGGTCATTGGCCGGCGGTGAGGATCGGAACCACCTGAAGCGCTACGCAGAGGTGTACGGCGTGGGGCACCGCCGGTCATTGGCCGGCGGTGAGGATCGGAACACGTCGGCTTCGGCGGCGATCAGGCGAACGGAACGGCACCGCCGGTTATTGGCCGGTTACTCCTGCCGTCGACGCTCGGAAGGCTGAGCGACGGTCACAAATCGGTTCGCGGACGAGTCAACAACGGACGAGACAAAACCCGGCCGCGCTACGGCCGAAGCGTCTACCGTCATCGGATCGCCACGATCTCCATTGCCGACCGCCGCAACCGCCTTGCTCGCCGCCATCATCTCGCCCCGGGCACCCGCGCCCCCGACGTGGCGACCGCGGCGGGCAGTGTCGTCGGGTTGCACGGCACCGACCCGGTCACGGTGTACCTCTCGCTCGCCGCTCGAGTCGCCGGCATCGATGTTGCCGGCGTGGATGCGGCGATGTACGACGATCGCACCGTGGTGCGGCTGCTCGGAATGCGCCGCACGGTGTTCACCGCCCCGTGCGGCCTGGCGCGGCTCATCCAGGCATCGTGTGCGCCGTCATTGGCGACCACCGAACGCCGAACCCTGGCCAAGGCAATCGTCGACGACGACATGGACACCGACGGCGACGCCTGGCTCGACCGGGTGGGCGCGGCGGCTCTTGCCGCCATCGACCGGCTCGGTGGCGAGGCGCTGGCCTCCGAGATCACGCCGCACGTGCCGGAGTTCTCCCACAAGATCGTGCTCGGGCGCGGCACCAAGAACGAGAACCCGATCGCCGTGTCGAGCAAGATCGTGTTCCTGCTCGCGGTCGAGGGGCAGCTGGTGCGAACCCGACCCCGAGGGACATGGACGTCGAGCCTCTACCGTTGGTCACGGCCCGAAAGGTGGCTTGGTGAACCGTTGCTCGGTCTCGACCAACTCGACGCCGAACGACAGTTGATCGAACGTTGGCTGCGTACCTATGGCCCCGGAACCATGGCTGATCTGCGATGGTGGACCGGCTGGACGCTGACTCGCGTGAAGCGAGCGCTCGCCGGGCTGCAGACCGCGGAGGTCGACCTCGAAGGCGGCGGGACCGGCATCGTGTTGGCCGACGACATCGACCCCGTCGAACCCACCGAACCGTGGGTGGCGCTGCTGCCGTCGCTCGACCCGTTGGCGATGGGGTGGACCGATCGCGACTGGTACCTCGGCGACCACCGGGCCCCACTGTTCGACTACAGCGGCAACATCGGGCCGACCGTGTGGTGCGACGGTCGCATCGTCGGGGCGTGGTCGCAACGACCAACCGGTGCGGTGGTTTTCCAGTTGCTCGAAGACATCGGTAGCTCTGCGACGGCCGCGGTCGGTGCCGAAGCGGCCCGGTTGCAGAGTTGGATCGGCGACGCCCGAGTGTCGCCCCGGTTCCCGACCCCGCTCCAGAAAGACCTCACGTCGGGTGCGGTACCGGGCACGCCGGTACCGGGTTCATGAGCAGATCCAGCCGCCGCGCCGACATTGTCCCGCTGCGGGAGGCTAGCCGCACCTGGTGGAAGGTCTCGTTGCAGACCTTCGGCGGGCCGGCGGGCCAGATCGCCGTGATGCATCGCGAATTCGTCGACGAGCGGCGTTGGATCGGCGAACGGCGGTTTCTCCACGCTCTGTCGTACTGCACCTTGTTGCCGGGCCCCGAGGCCCAACAACTCGCCATCTACCTCGGTTGGCTGCTCAACGGCACCCCCGGCGGCCTGATCGCCGGCTCGTTGTTCGTCCTGCCGGGCTACGTCGCAATCCTCGGGTTGTCGGCGATCTACGCCCGGTTCGGCGAGACCTTGGTGATCACCGCCCTGTTCGCCGGGGTCGCCGCCGCGGTGCTGGCGATCGTCAGCCAAGCCGTGGTCCGCGTCGGCAAACGCGCTCTGGTCAACCCGTTGCTCGTGGCGCTGGCCGTTGGCTCATTCGTCGCGTTGGCGGCTTTCGACGTGCCGTTCCCGATCGTGATCATCGCCGCAGGGATCGCCGGCTGGGCGGGCAGCAGGTGGCATGCCGACTGGTTCAGGACCGGGTCAGGACACGCGGCGGCGTCCGCGGCCACCGCGCCGTTGATCGCCGATGATGCCCTCCACGGTGAAGCCCCATCGTGGCCGCGGGCCGCGAAGATCCTGCTCATCGGCCTGATCTTGTGGATCACCCCCGTCATTGTCGCCGCCGCGACAGCCGGAAGCGACAGCGTGTTCGTCACCCAGGGGAAGTTCTTCGGGCTGACCACGCTGGTCACCTTCGGCGGGGCGTATGCGGTGCTCGCCTTCGTGGCTCAGCGCGCCGTCGAGGTCTACGGATGGCTGACCGCCGGCGAGATGGTCAAGGGTTTGGCACTGGCCGAGACCACCCCGGGACCGCTGATCATGGTCGTCGAGTTCGTTGCCTTCCTCGGGGCATATCGCGACCCCGGCGGACTCAACCCGTGGGTCGCCGGGGTGCTCGCGGCCACCCTCGTGACATGGGTGACGTTCGTGCCGTGTTTCGTGTTCATCTTCCTCGGCGCGCCGCATATCGAGCAGTTACGCGGCAATGTCCGACTCAGCGGAGCACTCAGCGCCATCACCGCCGCGGTGGTCGGCGTGATCGCCAACCTGGCGGTGTTCTTCGCCCTTCACACCCTGTTCGAGCGGGTCGAGCGGCATCACGCCGGCCCGGCGAGGTTCAACCTTCCGGTCTGGTCCACGTTCAGTCCTCGCGCCGCGGCGGTCGCCGCGCTTGGCTTCGTGCTCATCTTCAAGCTCCGCTGGACCACCTTGAGGGTTCTCGCCACGTGCGCCCTCGTCGGCGGTGTCTGGTACATCGTCACCCGTTGAATTCTTGAGACTCGCCGGAGGGCAGGATGGGGCGATGAGCGAAGCCCCCGGTCCCGTGAACGTTGTCGAGGCGCTGGTCGAGGCGCTCGGTGCCCAGCGCGTGCTCGTCGGTGATGCCGGCGATGTGGACGAGCGATTCCACGGGGACTGGAGTGGGGCACCGCACGCCTGCCCGCGCGCCGTCGTCCTCCCCAAGACCACGGCCGACGTGGCCGCCGCGATGCGGATCTGCCACGCCCACGGCCAACCGGTCGTGCCGCAGGGTGGCTTGACCGGCCTGGCGGGTGGGGCGAATCCTCGCATCGGTGACGTCGTGATCTCGTTGGAGCGGATGGCCGGCGTCGAAGAGATCGACGACGCGGCGGGAACGATGACCGTGCTGGCCGGCACCGTGTTGCAGGCCGCTCACGATGCAGCGCGTGCTGCCGGGTGGGAACTCGCCTACGACCTCGGGGCTCGCGGTTCGTGCCAGATCGGCGGCAATCTGGCCACCAACGCCGGCGGCAACCGGGTGATCCGCTATGGCATGGCCCACGAGCAGGTGCTCGGGTTGGAGGTCGTCTTGGCCGATGGCACGGTCGTTACCAGCCTGACCAAGATGCTCAAGAACAACGCCGGCTACGACATCAAGCAGGTCTTCATCGGCTCGGAAGGCACCCTCGGCATCATCACTCGCGCCGTGTTGCGACTGCATCCGGCCACGGCCACCCGCCAGACGGCGATTGCCACGACGACGTCGTACGAGCAACTGGTGGCATTCCTGCGTCACGCCCAACGAACGTCGGGGGGAATCACCGCCTTCGAGGCGATGTGGCCCGACTTCTACGACTTCATGGTCGCCGCTCGGGGCACCCGACCGCCGCTGAGCCCCGGTGCGGCGATGTATGTGTTGATCGAGATGAGCGGCGACGACCCGACGGGCGACGACACGCGCTTCGAGAACTTGCTCGGTGGGGCGATCGACGCCGGGCTGATCACCGACGCGACGATCGCCCGTTCGGCGCGCGACACCGCCGAGCTGTGGGCGATCCGTGAAGCCGAGCCGATCGACAAGCTGCCCTCGGTGATCAACTTCGACGTCAGCCTGCCGATCTCCGAGATCGGCCGCTTCGCCGACGTCTGCGAACAGCGCCTCCGAGCGCAGTGGCCCGATGCCCACATCTTCAGCTTCGGTCACATCGGCGACAGCAACCTGCATCTCTCGATGTCGATGGGGGTGCTGACCGACGAGCAGACGCACGCCGTCGACGACGTGGTCTACGAATGCGTGCGGGACTGGCATGGCTCGGTGTCGGCCGAGCACGGTATCGGCACGCTCAAGCGCAGCTACCTCGCCTACTCCCGCAGTCCCGAGGAACTCGACGTGATGCGTCGGATCAAGGCCGCCCTCGACCCCACCGGCATCCTCAACCCGGGCAAAGTGCTGCCGTGCTGAGGGCCCATCGGCTCAGGTGTTGACGCAGGCGATGTCGATGTTGACGCCGGCCACGCGGTAACGGACCGTGTAGGCGTTGGCCTGGGTGCCCGTGGTGTGGGAGTACAGGTCGGCGTTGTTGATCGTGGCGACGAACACCCCGTTGGCTCGCACGGAGTACGACGTGATCGCGGCGATCGGGAGCCAGTCGACGAGCACGCCCTGCGCTTGGTTGGTGACGACGCAGGGCAGCGGCGGGACGACCGTGGTCCAGACAAACGATGCTTGCGCCGTGACCCCCTCGTCGTCGGTGACGGTGATCGTCACGGGCACAGTCTCGACGGTCGTTGGGGTGCCGGTGATCGTGCCTGTGAGGGCGTCGAGCGTGAGGCCGGCGGGGAGGGCCGATGCGGCGAACGTCACCGCGCCACCGTCGGGGTCGGAGCCGACGAGCTGCAACGACACCGCCGTGCCGGTTTGATCGGTGCGGTCGGCCGGGGTGGTGATCGCCGGCGGAGTGAACGCCGGGACGATGGTCCAGGTGAGCGAGGTCGACGTCGAGGTGGCTTCGTCGTCGGTGACCGTGATCGTCACCGCCGTGGCGCCGGCCGCGGTCGGTGAGCCCGTGATCAGCCCGGTGACACCGTCGAGGGCCAGCCCAGCCGGGAGGGCCGGGGCGGAATAGGTAACGACGCCACCGTCGGGGTCGGCTGCGATGAGTTGGAGCGACACCGTGTCACCCACCCGATCGGAGCGGTTGGCGACGGCATCGATCACCGGTGGGACCAGCGGCACCGAGACCATCCACAGGAACGAGGTCTGTGTGGTGACGCCTTCGTCGTCGGTCACCGTGATGATCACGTTGAACGGCCCGGCAACGGTCGGTGCGCCGGTGATCCAACCGGTCGTCGCATCGATCGCAACTCCGGTTGGCAGCGAAGCGGCGGAGTAGCTCACCGAGCCTCCGTCGGGGTCGGCCCCGCGTACCGGGATCGAAATCGGAGTACCGGTGAGACCGCTCACCCCAGCGACTGGGAGTACGACCGGCGGAGTCTTGACGACGAAGCGCAGGTTGGGCAGGCCGTAGCCGATCACCCCGGTGCCCTGCGTGTTCGGATAGACGAACGCCGTGCTGGTGACCGTGGCGTATCCGAGGTAGCGCATCGTCGCATCCCATGTCGGCGTGCCGTTGGAGGCGAATCCCTCGCCGACGGCGAAACCTTGGTAGCCAACGACATAGGTCGTGTTGGGCTGCAAGGTGATCGGAGTGGCGAGGTCGCCGTAGAACCAGCCGTTGGTGGCGATGGCGTTGGCGGCAATCGAGGTCTGGCCGAGCATCGCCTGGTCGGACTGTCGCCAGATCGCCGCGGGAGTGGCGACGGTGTTGTCGTTGAGGTTGTCGCGGTCGCGGTCGAAGATGCCGATCGCGTCGACGGTCTGGACCTGGGTGACTTGGAACGTGTAGCCGATCGTGCGGGCGAGCCCGGTGGAGCTGGAGAACCCGGAGTAGCCGGTGATGGCGGCCGCCGTCGTCGCGACCGGGGCAACCTTGAAGATCTTCGTGCCCACGGTCGCGTTGCCCCCGGCATCGAAGGCGGCGACCGTTGCCGTGTACGTGCCGGCGGGGAGGACGCCGAGTTCGGCGGCCAGCGACATCGACGGCGTTCCGAGACCGGTGATCGTCGCCGGCATGACATTGGCGGCGAGGGCGAACGTGCCGTCGTCTTGCATCGTCTGGCTGATCGAGTTGGTGATCACGACGGTCGCCGAGGTGATCGGGGAGTTGTCAACCGCCGTTGCCGTCACGGCCGTCGGCTGACCGAAGACGACCTTGTCGGCCGGCGCGGTCACCGAGACGACCGGGGACGTCGAGCGCTCCTCGACGAAGCGCATGTTCGGGAACCCACAACACACCGTGCCGGTGCCCTGGGTCGCGGGGTATCCAAAGGTGACGCCGGTCAGCGTTGCGTAGCCCGTGACGCTCACGCCCGGATCCCAGGCGACGGTGCCGAGGTCGGCAAACCCCTCACCGACCGACAGCGCCTGCACGCCGACGACGTAGGTGACGCCCGGCTGCAGGGTCACCGGGGCGGCCATGTTGGCGTAGAACCATCCACCGTCGACGGTGACGTTCTTGCGGATCGAGGCCTGGCCCAGCAGGAGCCGGTCGGACTGGCGCCACAGTCCGGCGCTCACCGCGTCGGGGTTGTCGTTCAGGCCGTTGCCGTTGACGTCGAACATGCCGAGTGCGGTGACGGTGCGGGGTTGGGCGACGCGGAAGGTGTAGCCGACCACGTAGCTCTGCTTCCGCGTACGGAACCCGCTGTGTGAGGTCACCGCCTTGGTCACGATCTGCTGGGTGTTCGCCACGGTTACGTTGCGGTTGGCGGTCGTCGTGTTCTTCACATCGTCGGTGGCGATGATCGTTGCTTTGTAGGTGCCGAGGGCGAGGAACGCGGCGTCGTAGCCCACGAGCACGTTGGCCGTTCCGACGCCCGTGATCGTCGCCGGGAGATCCTTGGGCGACGCGGCGAATGTGCCATTGACCTGGAGAAACAGACCGGCTGAATTGGTCACGCGCAGTTTTGCACTCGTGACCTTGACGTTGTCGTTGACCGTTGCGGCGACCACGAACCGCTCATCGTTGAGGATGCGCAGCCCGGGCGTCGTCCACGTGACGACCGGGCTGGTTGCCAAGAGCCATGCCACCGTCGTCTCCAGCCGCACGTTGCCAGCCGGGTCACGGACGGTCAGCTTGATCGTGTAATCGCCAGCCGGTAGGCGGGTGCCCGCCGAGGTCGCCCACGCGGCCGACGGCGTTCCGAGGGCACCGGCGGTGATCGTGACGGGCAGGTCGTTGACGACGGCCGAAACCGTGCCGTCGTCTTGCACGTACGCCCCGAGGGCGTCGCGGACCTCGACGGCAATCGACGAAACGGCGACGTTATCGGTGGCGAGACCGGTGATCGTCAGGTCGGCTTCGGTGCGCAACGGAGCCGCCGGAAGCACCAGCGTCGATGTCGGGAGTTCGCCCTCGTTGCCGGTCTCGGTGAAGCGGACGGCGGCATCGTTCGCCGAGCGGAGCCCGGCCGCGTCAACCGCCCGGGCGACGGCGGAGTAGGTGCCGGCGGGCAGGGCGAGTTGGGTGCTGAAGCTGCCGTTGGTCTCGGCGCGAATGTTGAACTCGTAGTAGGTCGCCAGGAACGTGCCATCGGGCTGCAGCCACATGTTGTCGGCAACGTTGCGAACCCCGAGCCGATACGACGTGACTGCGAGGTTGTCGGCGGCGCTGCCCGAGATCAGGGCGGGCTGGTTGACGGTGCCATCGGGCAGCGGGCTGAGGAACGAGACATCGCTCGGGGGCGTGACGTCCTCGATCTGTGCACCGAAGTCGAAGAAGGCGACGGCGCCGGTGCGGATGCCGTTGACGCGGTCGCCGTCGAAGCCCGACAACAGGCCGCGAGCCGTGACGGCCATCGCCTTGCCACCGTTGGTCGAGTTCTGGCCTGGGTTCCACGGGAGCGGGGTGCCATCGGTCAGCGAGAGCGCGGCGATATGCGAGCGCCACACGCCGCCGGTGAACGACGTGCCGGTGCAGACATCGAGACCCATCTGCGGCGTCATTGCATCCGATGTGCCCGGCCCGGGGTCGATCTTGCAGAAGTGACCGGTGACGTAGACCGCGTTGTTCGAGACGGCAATCCCGAAGCTCGAGTCGCGCATGTAGTGGCCCCAGCGGTAACGCACCGATGACTCGGTGGTCGGGCTGAGGTAGACGTAGTCCGACACGGTGGCGGTGCCGTAGGCGAGGGCGATCGTGTCACCGGTCGGGGAGATCGAGGCGGCTTGCAGATCGAAGACGCCCGGGGTGTATCCGGTGGACGCGTGGGCGGTCAGCGTCGGGGCAGCGGGGACTGAGATGTCGATCACCGCGGTCGGGTTGACGATCGATTGGGCCCCGCGGGTCATCGTGCCGAAGCGGCCGGCGAGGATCAGACGGGTGGCGTCGGGGTTGAGGGCCAGGGCCTTGACCCGGCCGACCTGCTCCCCGGTGGTCGGGAAGCCGAACGCCGGGTTCACCGCGCCGGTCTTGGCGTTGAGTTCGGCGATGGTTTCGATGGCCGTTCCGCCGATGGCGGTGAAGTCGCCGCCGATGTACAGGCGATCGGCGTTGCGCACAATCGCGGTGATCTTGTCGTTCGCACCCAGCGGGGCGAACGTCTTGTCGACCGAGCAATCGGCCAGGTTGAGCAGGGCGATACGGGTGCGCGAGCGGATCACGCCGTCGCCGCCGGTGATCTTCGAGAACCGCCCACCGACATAGACCGTCGTCGCCGTCGGTCCGGCGGAAACCGAGAGCACCTCGTCGTCGAAGGTGAACTTGTTGGCGCAGACGATCTGCTTGGTGTCGATGTTCCAGGCGGCGAAGTACTTCTGCTGCAACACCGTGCCGTTTTGCAACTCGACCTCATGGAAGTTGCCGCCAGAGACGATGTAGCGACCGAGTTGGTCGACGACCATCACTTCGCGAGGCAGGGTGCAGCCATTGGGGCAGTTGCCATTGACGGTGAAGTACGTCGGGGTTGGCCGGATGATCGGGTAGCCCGTCGCCGGGATCGTTGGAGCCAACGACGGGTGTTGGACGGCCGCGGTGCTGGGCTGTGGGGCGACCACGACGAGTCCGGCGATGATGGCGACCACCGCAACGACCGCGCCTCGCAGTGCAGCGCGTCGATTCCGAACGATTGAACGCCCAGAGAGGTTGAAGTTTCCCTTGTCGAGGTTGGTTTCAGTGATAGGCAGGGGAGGATCGGCACGCATCGTAGATATAGACCACAATGAGCGCCTGAAATGACGGGGAATTCGGTGTGACGGATGCGACTGGAACGTCGTTCCCACCATCACGATGCCGCGGTCAAACTCGGCCGATGACGGTCGCCTACAGTCCATCGGGGTGGAGTGGGGGCAGCACAGGTGACAACACTGGGGGAACTGATCGCGACCGGGACACGCTCGACGGTGCATGCCGTTGGGGCTGACGTTGTCGCCAAAGTTCCGTTGGCCTCAACCCCCGACGCCTGGATTCGTCACGAAGCGATGTACACCGCGGCGGTTCGATCCGCCGGCGCCCCCGCCCCCCGGGTGGTGGATGTGGTCGAGATCGACGGGCGCACCGTCAGCCTCTACGAACGAGTCCGTGGGGTGTCGATGTGGCGCTACATCCTTGATCACCCCAACGAGGCCGCGGCGATGGGGTTGCGGTTGGCCGAACTGCACGTCGAGGTGCTGCGGCTCGCGCCGCCGGTGACTCTGCCCCGCCAGCGCGACCGGTTGGCCTGCAAGATTCGCCTGGCCGCGGTGACGGTGGAACCCGCAATCGGGGCGGTCCTCGCTCAGATTCCGGTCGACCCCGACCGGCTTCACCTCTGTCACGGCGACGTGCACCCGGGCAACGTGATTCTCTCATCGCAGGGTCCGGTGTTGATCGACTGGTTCGACGCGTGCCGCGGCAACCCGGCCGGCGACATCGCCCGAACTCGGTTGTTGATCGGTGCCGGAGGAGCGACGGCGGGTTCGGTTGCCCACCTTCCCGAGGCGCAACTTGACGTGTTGAACCAACTGCACGACGCCTACCGTGATGCCGCGTCCGCCGCCTTCGCCTCGTCGGACGCCGAGTTCGAAATCTGGTGGGGCATCGAGGCTGCGGCTCGCCTCGGTGAAGGCCTCGACGCTCGTGAGCTGCTGGCGGTCTGGCGCTCGACGGGTGGGGTGGCGGCGGTTAGGGAGTGAGAATCGGGTCGACGAGCGGGCGCAGGGCGTCGAACAATCCGGTTGGCGCGGCGACGACGAGCGCATCGTTCTCGGGGCAATGCAACTCGACCAGGGCCCCCGACTCGGTGACGATCAACGACCCCGCCGCGTAGTCCCACACCTTGGTGTCGCGCTCGTAATAGGCATCGACCCGTCCGCAAGCCAGCCAGCACATTTGCAGCGCCGCGGATCCGAAGCAACGGATATCGCGAACGAGCGGGAGCAACCGTCCGACCACGTGTCCCTGGGTTTCGCGCAGCGCGGCTCTATACGAAAAACCGGTGGTGACCAGGGCATCGGCAAGCGAAAAGCAACTCGACGCGGTGATCTGTCCGCCGTCGCAGCGGGCCCCGAGGCCGAGCCCAGCCGAGAACACCTCGTCGCGCAACACGTCGATGACCGCCCCGGCGACCATCGTCCCCTCGTAGGCGGCGGCGATGCTGACGGCGAACAGCGGCACCCCGTACGTGAAGTTGACCGTGCCGTCGAGCGGGTCGATGATCCACTGCAGTGGAGCTGCGGCGGTGGTCTGGCCGCCTTCCTCGCCGATGATCCCCGCATCGGGGGTGGAAGCCAAGAGGCACTCTCGGATCAACAACTCCGAGTCGAGGTCGGTTTGCGTGACGACATCGGTTGGTGAGCTCTTCAATCCGACCCCGGCGTTCTGGCCGAGGTTGTCGCGGATCAAACGGGCCGCTCGGCGAACGGTGGCGACGGCGGTGGCCTCCCAGGCCATGATCTGGGCGGGTGTGGGGCTATCCACGGACCACTTCGATGTCGTGGGACTCGAGTAACTGCACCTCGTCGTCGGCGACCCGGCTGTCGGTGATCAGCACGTCGATGTCTTCGAAACCGGCGTAGCCGAACATCTGGTCGTTGCCGAACTTTGAGTGGTCAACGAGCGCCACAACCCACCGCGAACTCTCGATCATCGCCCGCTTGACCAGGGCTTCTTCGCGATACGGGGTGGTCAGGCCGCGCTCCATCGAGAAGCCGTCGCAGCTGATAAACAGCACGTCGGCGCGGACGCGGCGCACCGCTTCGACCACCGACGCGTCGACCATCGCGAACGTGTTCGTACGCACTGAACCGCCGAGCACCGACAGTTGGTTGACTCCTCGGCGGGCCAAGGTCAACGCCGTCGCCAGCGAGTTGGTGACAACTTGCACGGCTGACGTTGCCGGGAACACGTCGGCGAAGCGTTGCCCGGTGGAACCGGAGTCGATGATCACCGAACCCTGGGTGGGGATCTGCAGGATCGCCTTTTGGGCGATTCGCAGCTTTTCCTCGCCGTTGAGCGCCCCGCGAGCCTCGACCATGGGCTCGTGGCGTTGCCGTTCGACGGGTACCGCTCCGCCATGCACCCGGCGTACCAGCTGACGGGTCTGCAACTCCGACAGGTCACGGCGGATCGTCTCGGTTGTCACGTCGAACTGGCGGGCGAGCTCCGAGACATCGACCGTCCCGTGACGTAGCGCCAGCAGATAGATCTCGTGTTGCCGTTCGTGAGGGAAGCGAGAGGCGCGGCTGAGATCGGGGGCCCGAAGATCCGATGTTGTTGTGCTCATGAGCGCCGCTCCAGCTCTCGGTTGGACACTGCTGTCTAGCCCATCATGGCGGCGATGGGGCCTCGCGCTTCGAGTTGGCGGTATGCGTTCACGAACGTTTCACAAAACCGTTCGTTGTGCTGCAGTGCAGGAGGAAACACATTCGACAACGCCAGGAACGCGGCTGGGTCCCCCAGGGCGCGCACCGCGAACGGGCGTGTCGCGTCGCCGTGGGTGTCGAACGACTGCTCGTCGATCGGCACGGTGCCGAGGTACCGAGCCCAGGCGGCCAGGGCGAGGGTGGCGCAGCGGATCGGACCGCCGAGTTCGAGTTGACGCTCGATCGTCGGGATCAGAAACGTCGGGAACTTGGCGGTGCCGTCGATGCACAACCGGGCGATCTGATCGCGTACCCCGGTGTTGGTGAAACGCCCGAGCACCGTTGTGATGTAGTCCTCGCGACGATGACCGGGGATCTCCGCCAGGGTGGGCAGCGCCTCGGTGTAGAGCAGTTCGTCGAGGAAGTCGATGATCGGCGTCATTGACATGGCCTCGTCGACGTAGACCACGCCGGCCAATGCCGCCAGGTAGGCCATGCAGGAATGTCCGGCGTTGAGGAAGCGCAGCTTGTACAGCTCCCAGCGGTGCACGTCGTCGGTGAACAACACTCCGACGTCTTCCCAATCGGGTCGTCCGGCGATGAAGTCGTCCTCGATCACCCACTGGCGGAACGGTTCGCCGACGACGGGCCACCGGTCGTCGACGCCATAGTTGTCGAGCAACCACGCCCGGTCGGCGGGTGCGGTCTGCGGGGTGATCCGGTCGACCATCGAGTTGGGGAAGCTGCAGTTGGCGGTGATCCACTCGGCGAGGACCGCCGAGTGGCGGGCCGCGGCGGCCATCATCGCCCGTCGGGCGACGTCGCCGTTGCCGGGCAGATTGTCGCAACTGAGGATCGTGATCGGCCCCGCGCCAGCGGCCTGACGCTGGGCGAGACCGTCGGCGATGAGGTCGAAAGTCGTCCGCTGGCCCTCGGCGGGCTCCACGTAACCGGCCTCGGTGATCGTCAATGACAAGATTGCCGTGATCGGATCGGCAATAACTTCGATCGCTCGCGACGGGTCTTCGTCGGCCAGGACGTAGTCGATGATGCTGCCGATGACCCGTGGGTCGAAGGTGCCGGTGCCCTTCTCGGTGAGGCTGTAGAGGTAGTCCTGTGAGCTGAGCGCCTCGGCCATGCGGGTGTCTGTGGCGAGCAGCCCGAGACCGCGAATGCCCCATGTCGAACCGAGTTCGGCCAGCTCATGGGTATACAACGCGAGATGGGCCCGATGGAATCCGCCGACGCCGATGTGCAGAATGCGAGGCATGAGCGCGGCTCGATCGAAGGTCGGTACGGGGACGCCGCGGGCAGCCACGGCGGTTAGAGAGTCGTTGCTGAGAGTCAAGACTGGCTGGTGGTCGCTCACAGCACGCACCCTAAACCAACTCAGTACCACATGAAAAGTGACTGTTCTCTTGGGTTTGGTCTTGCATAACCAACCAAACCCACATCATAATGCGTAGGTCGGGGGACGTATCCCTCGCGTACTGAGTTCATCTGAGGGGAGAACCACCCATGAAGAAAGCTTCTTCGAAGCGCACCGGGCGTTCGCTGGCAGTCATTGCCGCGCTCGGCCTGGTCATCGCCGCATGCGGCAGCAGCAGTTCGAGCGGAGGCGAGGCGGCTACCACCGTCGCCGCGGAGCCCGCGGCTACCGCTGCTGCGGAGCCGGCTGTCACCGAGCCCGCCGCTGAGCCGGCTGTTACCGAGCCCGCCGCTGAGCCGGCCGCCACCGAGCCGGCCCCGGCCGCCGAGCGCGAGATCAATGTCGCCATCGTGGGTAACCCGCAGATGGAAGACATCGCCAAGCTCACCCCCGAGCTGTTCACCGCCAAGACCGGTATCAAGGTCAACTACTCGATCCTCGGCGAAGGCGATCTGCGTGAGGTCACCACCCGCGACGTCGCCTCTGGCGGCGAGCAGTTCGACGTCATGATGATCGGAATGTTCGAGGCCCCGCAGTTCGGCGCCGCCGGTCTGCTCAACGACCTCACCCCGTTGGCCGAGGCCGACGCCACGTACAACCTCGACGACATCATCCCCGCGGTCCGCGGTGGTCTGTCGGCCGACGGCAAGATGTACGCCGCGCCGTTCTATGCCGAGTCGTCGTTCCTCATGTACCGCAAGGACGTGCTCGAGGCCGCTGGCCAGAAGCTCTCCGCCGCACCCACGTGGGACGAAGTTGCTGCGGTCGCCAAGGCCGTCAACACCCCCGACATGGCCGGCATCTGCCTGCGTGGCAAGCCCGGCTGGGGCGACTTGGGTGCGGCGTTCACGACCGTGCTCAACACCTTCGGTGGCACCTGGTGGCTCGCCAATGACGACGGCTCGATCGGCGCTTCGCAGGTCGATCAGCCCGAGTTCAAAGAGGCGCTGACGTTCTACACCGACCTGCTCGCCGCCGCCGGTGAGAAGGATGCCGCCAACTCGTCGTACAACGAGTGCACCAAGGCCATGCAGGACGGCAAGGCCGCCATGTGGTACGACGCCACGGTTGCCGCCTCGAACCTCGAGGGTGACGACAGCCCGATCAAGGGCAAGCTCGGCTATGCCCTCGCCCCGACCAAGGTCACCGAGGCCTCGGGCTGGCTGTGGAGCTGGGCGCTGGCGATCCCCAACACCACCAAGGACGTCGATGCGGCATGGCAGTACCTGTCATTCGCCACCGGCCCGGGCTACCTGAAGCAGGCCGGCACGTTGATCGATGGCGGTTGGGCCGGGATTCCCCCGGGGACCCGCCTGTCGACCTATGAGATCCCGGAGTACAAGGAAGCCGCCGCCGCATTCGCCGGTCCGACCCTTGAGGCGATGGCTGCTGCGCCGATCGACAACCCCGGCACCAAGCCGCGCCCGGGTCTTCCCGGCGTGCAGTACGTCGGTGTCCCGGAGTTCCAGGACGTCGGCAACCAGTGCACCGAGTTGTTCTCGGCCGTGATCGCCGGTCAGAAGACCGTTGACGAGGCCCTGGCCGACTGTCACGACATCGCTTCGCAGGTTTCGACCTGAGTCTGATTTCCGCTGGTTACCGAAGTAAACGTAAGAACTGAGAAGTAGTGAGCAGTAGGGAGGCGCTGGTGTCATGGCCGATGTGAAACAGAAGTCAGTTTTCCATCAGCCGTGGCGCCGGCGCCTCCCGTTGCTTCCCGCACTCATTTTCACGGTGCTCATCACCCAGATTCCGTTCCTGATGAGCATCTGGTACAGCCTGACCAACTGGAAGATCGTTCCGCCTGGTCCTCGCACCTTTGTGTGGTTCAAGAACTACACCCGACTGTTCACGAAGGACGACAAATTCTTCCGTGAAGCCGCCGGGGTCACGATCACCATGACAGTCTCGGCCGTCTTGATCTCGCTGGTGCTCGGCACGCTGTTCGCCATCCTCCTCGACCGCAAGTTCTTCGGTCAGGGTTTCGTGCGAACGCTGCTGATCACCCCGTTCCTGATCATGCCGGTAGTCGCCGGTCTGATCTGGAAACTGCAGATGTTCAACAGCCTCTACGGCGTGCTCAACTGGGTCATCGAGCAGTTCGGCATGGACCCCGTCGAGTTCGTCGGTCAGCACCCCACCTCATCGGTGGTCACCGTGCTGGTGTGGCAGTGGACCCCGTTCATGATGCTGATCATGCTCGCCGGCTTGCAGAGCCAACCGACCGATGTGTTGGAAGCCGCCAAAGTTGATGGTGCCTCGTCGTTCGGCGTGTTCCGCCAGCTCACCCTGCGCCATCTGCGCCCGTACTTCGAGTTGGGCACGCTGCTCGGCACGATCTACATCGTGCAAGCCTTCGACCATGTCGCCGTGATGACCGGTGGCGGCCCGGGCTCCACCAACATCCCCTACTTCGTCTACAAGCGCTCGATCGGCGGGGGCTGGCTGTTCGGGCGGGCGTCGGCCTACTCGATCGTCGTGGTCGTCGCCGCGCTGATCATCGCCAACCTTTCGCTCCGCCTGCTCTCGGGCCTCCTCGAAGGCGAGGACATCGTCTGATGGCCGCCATCACTGCTCGTTCAGGCCGCCGTCGGCGCTCCGGTTCCACCCTTGGCATCGGCGAGCGCCGCTCGGTTAACGCCGCCCTCGGCGCGATGGCGTGGCTGGTTGCCCTGCTGTTCTTCTTCCCAATTTTCTGGCTGGTGATCAGCAGTTTCAAGGAGGAACTCGACGCCGTCGGTAGCCCCAAAGTGCTGTTCGATGCATCGCTCGATCGCTACCGCGAGGTGACCGAATCGACGCCGGGCATCTTGTCGTTCGGCAAGGCCTTCTCCAACTCGGCGTTCGTCGTGTTGCTCTCGACGGCGATCGTGTTGGTGTTGGCCATTCCCGCCGCCTATGCCCTGGCGATCCGTCCGGTGAAGAAGTGGCGCGACGTACTGATGTTCTTCATCTCGACGAAGTTCCTGCCGATGGTCGCCTCGATCCTGCCATTGTTCATCTTGGCCAAGGAGTTCGACTTGCTCGGTACCCGGACGGTGCTGGTCATTCTGTACACCGCCATGAACTTGCCATTGGCCGTATGGATGCTGCGGTCGTTCTTCCAGGAAGTGCCACGTGAGCTCATCGAAGCCGCCGAGATCGACGGGGCCGGGCTGCGCGGCCAACTCACCTCGGTGATCCTGCCGATCGCCGTTCCGGGCATTGCCGCCACGGCCCTGTTGTGCATGATCTTCGGTTGGAACGAGTATTTCTTCGCCCTGCAGTTGAACTCGGCCGGGTCGCAGACGATCCCGATCTGGGTGACCACCAACATCAACGAGAAGGCGAACTTCCTCGCCAAGCTCTCGGCGGCCTCGGTCATCGCCAGCCTGCCGGTGGTGCTCGCCGGGTGGGCGGCGCAAAAACGCATGATCCGTGGTCTCGCCATGGGTGCCATCAAGTGAACCGGCCAGCCGTTCGACGGCGTCGCGGGATAGAGGAGTAGACGTGGCTTCCGTTCGTTTTGAAGGAGCAACCAGGCTGTACCCGGGCACGCCCCGTCCCGCCGTTGCCGCGTTGGATCTCGAGATCCGCGACGGCGAATTGCTGGTGCTCGTCGGTCCATCGGGCTCGGGGAAGTCGACCGCGTTGCGAATGTTGGCGGGCCTGGAACCGCTCGATGACGGCACGATCTATATCGGTGACCGCGACGTCTCGAACGTGCGACCGCGCGACCGCGACATCGCCATGGTCTTCCAGAACTACGCGCTGTATCCGCAGCTCACCGTCGCCGAGAACATGGGGTTTGCCCTCAAGCAGGCCGGGGTCGCCAAGCCCGAGCGGTTGGAGCGGGTGCGCGAAGCAGCCCGTATTCTCGATCTCGAGGAATACCTCGACCGCAAGCCGAAGAACCTCTCGGGTGGTCAGCGCCAGCGCGTCGCCATGGGCCGGGCGATCGTGCGTCGCCCGGCGGTGTACTTGATGGACGAGCCGCTGTCGAACCTCGACGCCAAGCTGCGCGTGCAGACCCGTACCGAGTTGGCCGAGCTCCAGGCTCGCCTGTCAGTGACCACCGTCTACGTCACCCACGACCAGGTCGAGGCGATGACGATGGGCCACCGCGTGGCGGTGCTGAAGGACGGCATCCTTCAGCAGTGCGACACCCCCGGCACGCTGTACCACGAGCCCGCGAACCTGTTCGTTGCCGGCTTTATTGGCTCCCCGGCGATGAACTTGATCGCAGCCTCGGTGGTCGACGGCGTTGTGCGGATCGGCGGGGTGGCCGTCGGCCTCGATGACCCGGCCCGCGCCGCGATCACCGGCGCGGGTACTCCACGGGTGAGCGTTGGCTTCCGGCCCGAGGGTGTCCTCGTTGGTGATGGCCCGCTGGCCGGCCGCATCCGCGTCGTCGAAGATCTCGGCTCCGAGGTGTTCGTCCACGTGCTCGTCGATCACGAGGGCAGCCCGACGTCGATCGTTGCCAAGGTGCCCGCCCCGTTCGCCGGGCGGTCAGGAGATGAGATCTCGGTGCAACTCGGTGGCACCGTACACCTCTTCGATACCGACGGAGCGCGCCTATCCACCGGCCGCGCTCAGCTCGAACGCTGACCCGATGGCCGGAGTCCTCCCTCTTGATGGTCATCGCGTCGGCACGGTGACACGTGGCATCGCCATGGTCACCGGTGCCGCCGGTGACATCGGCCGCGCCTGTGCCCTGCGGCTCGCCAACGATGGTTGGCAGCTCGCCCTCGTCGATCATCCGGCGTCGGCCGTCGCTCTCGCTGCCACCCGTGACGCGGTCGCCTCGGTTGGCGACGCCTGGACGTACACGTTCGATGTCACTGACGATGCCGCAGTGGCTGCGGGCGTAGCGGCCTGTATTGCGGAGTTCGGCGCGCCCGTCGGGTTGTTCAACAATGCCGGCTACCAGGGAGTCTTCACCGCGCTGCCCGGCTATCCGATCGACGACGCCCGCAAGGTGTTCGAGGTCAACGTGATCGGGGTGATGCAGGTGCTGCAACACGTCGCCCGGGCGATGATCGCGGCGGGCAACGGAGGCACGATCGTCAACTCCGCCTCGATGGCCGGAGTCGGCGGCGCCCCGAACATGCCTGCCTACTCGGCCTCGAAGGCCGCCGTGATCGGCCTGACCAAGACCGCCGCCAAGGATCTTGCCCCCCACGGCATTCGCGTCAATGCCGTTTCCCCGGCGTTCATCGGCCCGGGAAGAATGTGGGAGAACCAAGTCGCCCAGCAGGCTGCGGCACGTAGCCAGTACTACTCGTTCGACGCCGCCGAAGTCGCCGAGCAGATGATCGGGATGGTCCCGCTGCGTCGCTACGGCTCGACCGGCGAAGTCGCCTCGGTCGTCTCGTTCCTCATGTCGAACGACGCCTCCTACCTCACCGGCCAAAACCTCGAGATCACCGGCGGCTCGGCGTAGTCGCAGGCGAAACTCTGCTGGTGGTCGCACTCGCTTCGACCTGGCGAAACCTCAAACGAAACCTGCCGAAACCTCAAACGAAACCTGGCGAACAGTTGGCGTCGGCGAGAAACCTCTCACTGGTCAGAATCGCGTCTGTTGGAACTGCTCGACGTCGGCCCTCGACGCTCCGCGGATCTGGCCGAGGCATTGGGGATCAGTCCCAGGCGGTTGGACGTACGCTTGGGGCACTTCGTGAGGCGCAACTTGTTCGGCGAACCGGATTCGAATACTCCAAGGTGTGAGTCCTCGATCGATCCGGCCGCTGTTTTGCGGTACGCCCCGACCGCCCACCCAGGCATATTGCGCCGGTCAACATCGTCCCGACCCCGAGGTGGAAGAGTGGCGGGCGTGATCGGCACGCGGGTGGAATCGTTGGACGCATCGGTGAGAGCCCGGTGGTTCAACCTCGGGATGAAGGTGGCGATCGTCGTCGTGTTCGCCGTGGCGATCTTCGTGCCCCTCGATCATCTCGAAGGCAAGGGGATGGGCTTTCGGGCGCCGTTGTTCGTTGGGTCGGCGGCGGTGATCCCGCTGATGCAGCGCTTCCGGCGCACCCCTCGGATCCCCTATCCTCATCTCGGTGATGGGCTGCTCGTGGCCCCATTTCTGCTCGACACGCTGGGCAATCTGTTCGGGTTCTACAACGACTACGACGTCACCGACGACGTGCTCCACTTCACCAACTGGGTGCTGTTGGTCGCGGCGTTCCAGGCGTTCCGCTATCGGCGGACCGACCGCAACGATGAGGCGGTGCTCGTTGGCGTCGGCTTCGGGGCGATCGCCATCATCATCTGGGAGATCATGGAATGGGTGGTTGCCGAGACCGGGGCCGGCGGCGGCCTGCAGCTCACCTACGGCGACACCATCGGTGACCTGACGATCTCATCGACCGGCGGCCTGGTCGGTGCCCTGATCGGCCGCTACTGCTTCAGTCGCGCCGCGTCGCCGTCAGGCTGAGGGCGCGCAGGCCGACGGCGCGCCCTCAGATCCCAGATGCCCGGCGTCAGCCAGCGGTTGTGGGCCGGCTCGTCAACCTGCCAGCGAGCGTCGGGCAAATCCAGGCCCACACGTTCCGTAACCCTGTCGGCGACCTTGCGGCGCGCTTCGTGGCTGTGGCCTACTGGGAGAGTGATCTTCTTGTGAGCGCGGCGATGTATGACGCGGTGATCGTCGGGGCCGGCCCCAACGGGCTGGCCGCCGCGGTCCGCCTGGCTCGCGATGGGCGACGGGTGCTCGTACTCGAGGCCGCGCCGACGGTCGGTGGTGGCACCCGGTCGGCCGAGTTGACCCTGCCCGGATTCGTCCATGATGTCTGCGCCGCGGTCCATGCGATGGGGGTCTCGTCGGAGGCGTTGAGTCCTGAGGTGCTCGGCGACCAGGCGATACGTTGGATCTGGCCCGAGATTCCCGTCGCCCACCCGCTCGCCGACGGCCGTGCCGGGGTCCTGTTGCGCGATGTCGATGAGACGGCTGCTGGCCTAGGCGCCGATGGGGCAAGCTGGCGGCGAATGATGAGCCCACTTGTCGGCTCGTGGTCGAAGCTGTTCCCCCAGCTGATGGGTCCGCTGCTCTCGGTGCCGAAACATCCGCTGGTGATGGGTCGGTTTGGTGTCGGTGCGCTACGACCGGCGACCTGGACCGCCCGCCGGTTCGCCACCGAGGAGGCCGCCGCGTTGTTCGGAGGTTGCGCCGCCCATGCGATGCTGCCCCTGAACCGGCCGATCACCTCGGCGTTCGGTTTCATGCTCGCCGCGGGGGCGCATGCCGACGGTTGGCCGGTCGCCGCCGGAGGCTCCCAGGTCGTCGCCGACGCCCTGACGGCCCGCCTGCTCGCATTGGGCGGTGAGGTGCGCACCGGGGTCGCGGTCCGCTCGTTGGCCGACCTGCCGCCGCATCGGGTGGCGATGTTCGATACCAACCCGGCGCAGTTGGCGACGATCGCCGGTGATGCGTTGCCCGCGGGCTATCGGTCGCGGCTGAACCGGTTCCGCCACGGCCCGGGCGCGTTCAAGATCGACTACGCGCTCGACGGCCCGGTGCCGTGGACCAATGATGCCTGCCGCCGAGCGGGCACCGTCCACGTCGTCGGTTCGTTCACCGAACTGGCCGCCGCCGAGGCCGACGTGGCGGCCGGCCGGATGCCGGCGCGACCGTTCGTGCTCGTTGCCCAGCAGTCGCTGTGCGACCCGAGCCGGGTTCCGGTGGGCAAGCACACGCTGTGGGCCTACGCGCATGTGCCCGCCGGGTTTACGGGCGACGCCACCGAGGCGATCGAGTCGCAGATCGACCGCTTCGCTCCCGGATGGCGCGATCTGATCCTCGCCAGGTACACGTCGGGACCGACGGAATTGGCTCGCCATAACCTCAACTATGTCGGTGGTGACATCGCCGGCGGGGCCCACTCCGGGCTGCAGTTGGTCTTTCGTCCAACCCTCGCCCTGCGTTCGTACTCAACCCCCAATCCGGCCCTCTGGATGTGCTCCGCCTCGACCCCACCGGGGGCCGGCGTCCACGGGATGTGCGGCTGGAACGCCGCCGACCGAGTCGCCGCGGTGATCAAGTAGTCGTCGAACTCCGCGACACGGTCACCTGGGTGGTCCGATGCGGACCACTGGGGTGACTGCGTCGTACCGGCGTGAGGGCTGACACACCCTTCGTGCACCATCACGGTCATCGATGCGCGATTCGAGTCCATTGCGGCCCACGCCGCCGCCAACCATTCCGTCATCTCCACCCCGAGTCTCCGGAGCCTGCACGTCAGTGCCAGTCTGCAAGCCAAGTGGTTGAAGTCCGGCCGGCTCGTCGCCCTCGGCGGACATTCATTCGCCCTCGCCGGTTCGCCGCCGACCTGGGAACGTTCGCTGGCGGCCGGTGTCGCCGATCTATCGGAGGTGGGCTGGGTCGCCGGCCGGTCCGGTGCCCGGCTCCACGGACTCGAGGGGTTCCGATCAGACGCCTGCGAATTTCTTGTGCCGCGAAGCCGTCGGAATTTGACCGTTACCGAGGGTGTCGTGCGATCGACGATCATCCCGATCGATCGTCGCGATGTCACCGTCGAGCGGGGGTTGCCGGTGCTGCGACCAGAGCGCCTGATCCTTGATGCGCCGCTGTTCGGGTTCACCCGAGACGAGGTCGAGAACGCGATCGACTCGGCGATCCGTCTGCGCCTGATCTCCGAGCGGCGGCTCCGGGAACGGGTACTTCGACAACGCAGACAGAGCATCAGTGGCGGTCGGGTTCTCGTCGATGCCTTGGTCGATACGGGCGGCGAGAGTCGACTCGAGCGGATGTTTCTCGCCCTGGTTCGCCGCGGTGGGCTCGGCCGCCCAGATGCTCAACGGGTCTACCGAGCTGGATCGCGCACCGTTGCGCGGGTCGATTTCGTATTCCCGAATGGGCTGATCGTTGAGGTCAACGGTTTCGGTTGGCACTCGAACAGGGTTCAGATGCAGCGGGACGCGGCTCGGCACACCGAGTTGGTGCTGCTGGGCCACCGGGTGATCACCTTCATGTACGACGACGTGCGTGATCGACCGGCGTGGGTGTTGATGCAGGTGCGTCGGGCACTCGCCACCGAAATCGCCGCGTGACGCAGTCATCCCAGTGGCCCGCAGCGGACCGCTCAGGTGACTGCGTCGGAGCCCGCGACGACCGTGTACCCTGGCCGGGTGAAGGACAAGCACGTCGAGATTCGGGTTGCGCAGTGTCTGGCATTGGCGACGGCGTCAAACTGCCCGCGGCGCAAGTTCGGGGCGCTGCTGCTCGACCCGGAACGCAACGTAATCCTGATGGACGGCTACAACGGCGGACCTCGCGGCGGCGGCGACCTGTGTGGCGGCGACGAATGCCTCCGTGACGCCCAGCAGGTCGCCAGCGGAACCCGCGTCGAGGTCGGCTGTCACCACGCCGAGATGAACGTGATCTGCAACGCGGCCGCCAGCGGCGTGGCCTGCCGCGGCGCCTGGCTGATCGTCAACGGCGAACCCTGCCCGATGTGCGCCAAGCTGATTCACCACGCCGGCATTGTGCGCGTGCTGATCGTCGACGGCGGATTCGGTGGCGAGAACGGCGTCGCCTACCTCGAACGTCACGGCATCGATGTCGTCAAACTCCCCGGCCCCCGCGACCCAAGGTCGATCTGAACCCCAAGGCGACGAGCGGTCCCCGCGGTCGAGCAGCAACGCAGGTGGTCCGTGTATGACCGGCCGGGTACCTGCGTGATCACGTTGCTGACGACGCGGTCTGACGCAGGCACCCCAGTGGTCTGAAGCGGACCACTCAGGTGCCTGCGTTTCGAGTTAGCGAGGGTTGCGACGTCCGGAACCGGGCGCGCCACCCGAAGGACGGGCACCGGTACCACCGCTGCCGAGGCCATTGCCCCGGAATGCGCTACCGCTGCCGCCGCCGGACCCTGAACCTCGACCGGCGCCGCCCGAGCCTGCGCTACGCGTGCCGCTGCCGTTGGCACCGCTACCGGTGCGGACGCCGCCGCCCGAGTTGCCATGTCGGGGAGCAGCCGAAGCGCCGCCGCGGTTCGACGACTCGCTGCGGGGGCCGCGGCCGCGGCCCCCACCATTCGATGCTGGACGCGAGTCACGGGCACCGGCGGTGGCCCGAGCGGCGTCAGCCGCTGTGACGGGTGCGCCTCGGCTGGGGGCCAGGGTACGCATGCCCGGTGCGAGTTGGGCGAGCAGCGGATGCTTCGGATGCACGATCGTCGTGGTCGGCTTGATGCCGGCCTTGCGCGTGAGGTCGCGGACATCTTTGACCTGCTCATCGGTCATCAGTGTGACCACGGTTCCGGCGTTGCCGGCGTGGGCCGTACGGCCCGAGCGGTGTAGATACGCCTTGTGTTCCACCGGTGGATCGGCATGGATGACCAACGACAGGTCGTCGACGTGGATGCCGCGGGCAGCGATATCGGTGGCGACCATCGTCGGGGCGGTGCCGTCGGAGAAGGCGGCCAGGTTGCGCTCGCGGGCGTTCTGGGCCAGGTTGCCGTGCAACTCGACCGAGGGTACGCCGGCCATGTTCAGCTGACGGGTGAGCGTCTTGGCGCGGAACTTGGTGCGGGTGAAGATCAGCGTCCGACCGGGGGCCGACGTGAGGTCGACGAGCACCGGCAGGCGATCGGCGTTCGATACGTGCAGCACGTGGTGGGCCATCTCGACGACGGGCGACTGCTCGGAGTCGACCGAGTGGGTGATCGGGTTGCGCAGGTAGCGCTTGACGATCACGTCGACGGCGGCATCGAGGGTGGCCGAGAACAGCATCCGCTGGCTCTCGCGCGGGGTCTCATCGAGCAGGCGCTTGACGGCCGGCAGGAAGCCGAGGTCGGCCATGTGGTCGGCCTCGTCGAGCACGGTGATCTCGACGCTGCGCAGGTTGCAGGCGTTCGAACGCATGTGGTCTTCGAGTCGGCCCGGGCAGGCGACGAGGATATCGACGCCATTACGCAGGGCCGATACCTGTCCGCCGGCACCTACGCCGCCGAAGATCACCGTCGAACGCATGCCGAGGATGGCGGCCAGCGGGGCGACCGTGGCGTTGATCTGCGACGCAAGCTCGCGGGTCGGGGCCAAGATCAGAGCGCGGGGCCGACCGGCGTTGCGGGGCGTGCCCGAGGTTGCGAGGCGGGCGAGAATCGGCAGCACGAATCCGAGCGTCTTGCCTGAGCCCGTGCGGCCGCGGCCAAGGATGTCTTTGCCGGCCATCGCGTCGGGCAGGGTTGCCTTCTGGATGGGGAACGGCTCGAGGATGCCCGAGTCGCCAAGGGCAGACACGATGCGCTGCGGCAGGCCGAAGCCATCGAAGCCGCTTGGGCCTGCGTAGACCGGCTCGGTAAAGCGGACTTCAGCAGGGCGATCGTTGCGACGGGCATCGGCCGAGCGCTGCTCGGGGGTGCGATTGTCAGTCGTACGACGTGACGACGATCCGCCGCCCGGGCGTGCCGAGGCGTGACGATTTGAGGGGGACGTGGACGTGAAGCGGCGCTCCACCATGGAATTCTCCGAAGGTCTCGGGTTCCCCGGGCTCAAACGTTGGCCGCAGGGATGGCCCGAAGACGTGCGGAGCACGAACGAGCCCGGCCCAACCGTGGGCCAGTCGCCACACTACGTCCGCACGGCGTTGAATCCTCGGCAGCGTGTCGCCTGACACCTTGGTTCAGGTGGTCACCACCGGCGATTCATAATGATGATTTCCGGCTGCACTCTTCGTAGCTCGGCCGATCCGCGTACGATCGGGACACCGCGATCGTAGGGTCGCGCTGTTCAAGCGGCCGCCACCGCCTCACCCAAGGAGTACACGATGGATCTCGGACTTGCAGGCAAGAAGGCGCTGGTCACCGGCGCAACCAAGGGCATCGGTCGGGCGATCGCAGAGACGTTGCTCGCCGAGGGCGCGTCGGTGGCGATCTGCGCCCGTAACGCCGAGGGTGTCGCCCAGGCCGTCGAGGAGATGTCGTCGATGGGCACCGTGGTCGGTGCCGCGGTCGACGCGGGAGACGCCGATGGGTTCCGGGCTTGGGTCGCCTCGTCGATCGAGCAACTCGGTGGACTCGACATCTATGTTCACAACACCTCTAGCAAGGGCGCCAAGAAACTCGAGGCGTGGAAGAACAACTTCGACATCGACCTGATGTCGCTGCTCCATGGCCTCGAAGTCGCCACCCCGGCGCTCGCCGATGGCGGCGGCTCGGTGATCTCTATCGGCACCACCGCAGTTGCCGAGCACTTCGCCTCGGGGTCGGGCAGCTACTCGGCGTTCAAGGCCGCGGTGACCAACTACACCCTCGGCCAGGCCCAGACGTTGGGGGCCAAGGGCATTCGCTGCAACGTCGTCCAGCCCGGCCCGATCTTCATCGAAGGCGGCGACTGGGACCGCATCAAGGGGGCGATGCCCGACTTCTACGCCGCCAGCGCGAAGACTCATCCCGGTGGCGAGTTGGGCACCGCCCAAGACGTCGCCGACGTCGTCGCCTTTCTCGCCAGCCCCCGCTCCAGGCACGTCAACGGCGTCAACCTCACCGTCGACGGCGGCTTCCTCAAGCGCGTCAACTACTAGATCGATCTACCAGCTCAATGACTGAGACTCGGCGCATTGACGTCACCCTGGTGGCGGGGGGCAAGTACCACGACATCGACTTCGCCCGCCTGGAACTTCTCAAGCTGCTCGCCGCTCACGAGGAGTTTCGGGTGCGGGTGCAACCCGACTACGAGGACACGACAGGTATCTGCGCCGGAGAGATCCTGGTCAGCTACACCTGCGATGTCCGCCCGAGCGAGCAGGCACAACGGGCGATTCGCACGTGGGTCGAGGGTGGCGGGCGATGGGTGGCGCTGCACGGCACCAACGCTGCGCTCGATCTCGGTGGGCCCGACGGTGTCGACGCGCCACGGATGTTTCCGCTGTGGGCCGACACGTTGGGGAGCCAGTTCGTCGCTCATCCGCCGATTCAGATGTATGCCGTCGAGGTCAGCGACCCCGAGCACTGGCTGGTCGCCGGCATCAACTCGTTCGAGACCGATGACGAGTTGTACCTCATGGAGCACGCCGACCGCGCCTCGCTTCATGCCCTCCTGCACACCACCTACCAGGGCACGGCGCGGGGTTTCGTCGAGTCCGACTGGACGGCCGCCGACCCGACCCATCTGGTCATGTACCTGCGGGAACTCGGCGACGGGGCGGTGCTCTACAACACCCTCGGTCACTGTCGAGGCCACTACGACATGGCTCCCCGGGTCGCCTACTACCCGCGCGTCGAACGATGCTCGTGGGACAAGCCCGCCTACTACGAACTGCTTCGCCGCTCCCTTCGCTGGGCGCGCGGAGCCACCGACTGAGCCCGGGATCCCGGGAAGAAACAAGGAGACGACGTGGAGCTGTCCACCGAGGTCCACATGGACCTCCATCGCCGCATGGTCCGCATTCGGCTGTTCGAAGAGGCGGCGGGCCGTCTTGCCGAGGCGGCCAAGCTGCCCGGCTTCCTTCACCTGTACGTCGGTGAGGAAGCAGTGGCGTCGGGTGTCTGCACCGCGCTCAACGACGACGACCACATCACCTCGACCCACCGCGGTCACGGGCATCTCGTTGCCAAGGGCGGCGACTTCAACCGGATGATGGCCGAGTTGATGGGCAAGTCGACCGGGTACTGCAAGGGCAAGGGCGGCTCGATGCACATCAGCGACCTATCGCTCGGCATGCTCGGGGCGAACGGCATCGTCGGGGCGGGTTCACCGATCGCCGTCGGTGCCGCGTTTGCCAACAAGTACCGCGGCCGCGGCCAGGTCGCCGTTGCCTTCTTCGGTGACGGGGCCACCAACATCGGGGCCTTCCATGAGGCCGCCAACATGGCGTGTGCCCTCCACTTGCCCATCGTGTTCGCCTGTGAGAACAACGAATACGGCGAGTTCACGCCTCGGGACAAGACGATGGCAATCACCGACATCGTCGACCGCGCCGCGGGCTACGGCATGCCCGGCGTGATCGTCGACGGCATGGATGTGGTTGCCGTCCACGAAGCCGCCACCGAGGCGGTTGCCCGTGCCCGGCGCGGTGAGGGGCCATCGTTGATCGAGGCCAAGACCTACCGGTTCTACAACCACCACGGCATCCGCAACCTCGGGCTCAGCTACCGCCCCGACGAAGAGGTGGCCGAGTGGAAGAAGCGTGATCCGATCTTCTCGTACGAAGCTCAGTTGATTGAAGCCGGTATCGCTTCGGCCGAGCAGATCGAGTCGGTGTGGGCGCAGCTCAGGGCAGACATCGAGGCGGCGATCACCTTTGCCGAGGAAAGTCCCGTCCCCACCCCCGACCAGGTCATGGCCGACGTCTACACCCTGCGGAGCGCATCATGAGCTCGCCAGTCAATGAACCGAGCCGGCCAACCGAAGGCCGCAAGCTCGGTTACGTCATGGCCTTCAACGAGGCGGTCCGCCAGTCGATGGAAGCCGATCCCGACGTGTTCTGCGCGGGGGAAGACATCGGTGCGTTCGGTGGAGTGTTCGGCACCTTCGGCGGATTGCAGAAGATTTTCGGTGCCGATCGCGTGGTCGACACCCCGATTAGCGAGCAGGCAATCGTTGGGCTCGGCATCGGAGCGGCGGCCACCGGCCTACGCCCCATCGTCGATCTGATGTTCATGGACTTCATCTGTGTGGCGATGGACCAGATCGTCAACCAGGCCGCCAAGTTGAAGTACATGTTCGGTGGAACCGCCAAGCTGCCGCTGACGATCACCACCACCGGTGGTGCCGGCCTCTCCGCGGCGGCCCAACACAGCCAAAGTCTCGAAGCGATCCTCTGTCATATTCCGGGTCTGAAGGTGGTATATCCATCGAACGCCTACGACATGAAAGGGCTCATGCGGGCCTGCATCCTGGAAGACAATCCGACCGTCATGGTCAAACACAAACGACTCTTGGGAACGACGTCGATCGTTCCTGAAGAGTTGTACGAAATTCCCCTCGGTAAAGCGGCAATTGTCCGGGCAGGAACAAGTGTGACTGTTGTCGCATATGGTCGAATGGTCGCCGAGGCCGTCGTCGCCGCCGAACAATTGGCCTCCGAGGGCATCGATTGCGAAATTGTCGACCCGCGGACCCTGCAACCGTTCGACACCGAGACGGTGGTCAACTCGGTGCGCAAGACCAATCGGGCCGTCGTCGTCCACGAGGCCGTGCGCTTTGGCGGCTTGGGAGCCGAGATCGCCGCCCAGATCCAGGAAGAGGCGTTCGACTACCTCGACGCCCCCGTCGGTCGCGTCGGCGCGCCGTTTTCACCGGTGCCGTTCAGTCCGACACTGGAATCCCTGTACGTCCCCGATGCTGCATCGATCGCCGCCGGAATCCGAGCCGTCGTGGCCCGCCCGCTGGTCGGGGCCTGAGCCCCGCAGTGGGTTCACCGATGGACGGCATCAGGTCTGCCGCAGTCGGCGTGATCGTCAACCCGTTGGCGGGGAAAGACATCCGTCGGCTGGTCGCGCAGGCCAGCCACACCCCCGACACCGCCAAGATCGGCATCGTGCGGCGGGCGGTAATCGCTGCCGCCGAGTCGGGGGCTCGCCACATCCTCCTCGCCGCCGATCCGCATCACCTCGCCCGGCGAGCGGTCGACGGGCTCAACCTCGGCGCGACGGTCGAACTGCTCGACGAGCCGGTGAGCGGGTCGCGTCGCGACACGGTTGGTGCCGCCGCGGCGATGTGGAAACGCGAGGTCGGCGCGGTCATCACGCTCGGCGGCGACGGCACCTGTCGCGACGTAGCGATGGGTTGGCCCGACGTGCCCCTGATCGCCATCTCGACGGGGACCAACAACGTGTTCCCATCAGCCCTTGACGCCACCGCGGCGGGCTGCGCCGCCGGTCTGGTGGCGAGCGGAGCGGTCTCCCTCGCCGCGGTCGGCCGGCGGGCCAAGCGAGTCTCGGTCCACGTCGAAGCACTCGCCACCAGAGAACCGGCGTCCGCCCACCCCTCCGACGATCTGGCGCTCGTCGAGGTCGCCTTGATCGACACCACCTTCGTCGGAGCCCGGGCGGTCACCGACCCGACCACCATTCGCATGGTGGTCGCCGCCTTCGCCACCCCAATGGGCACCGGGCTGTCAGCGCTCGCCGGCCGGGCTCATCCGGTGGGCCGATGGGACGATGGCGGGGTGGTTGTCCGCCTCGGTCCGGGCGGACGCCGGCTGCGGCTGCCGATCGCCCCGGGCACCTTTACCGACGTCGATCTGGCCGAGGTGATGCCGCTGGCCGTCGGCCAGTGCGTCGAGATGGTCGGCCCCGGCGTGCTCGCCTTCGACGGCGAACGTGACCGCCGACTGGCGCACGGGCAGCGGGCCATTCTGCGCGTAGAAGTCGCCGGCCCGATCGTCATCGACGTCGAACGCACTCTCGCCCTGGCCGCAGAGGCTCGGCTCTTCGACTTGCCCAGCCGATCGGTGCATACCCGCTCTACCCACTCTGAACTGCACAAACACGACACGGAGACCTTCGATGGCCACTGAGTTCCAGATGCCCAAGCTTGGCCTGACGATGGAGGAAGGCACCATCCTCGAATGGCTCGTCGCCGATGGCGCCAAGGTCACCGAGGGCACGGCCGTGCTTCGCATCGAGACCGACAAGGTCGAGACCGAGGTCGTCGTCTCGGCCGATGGCGCCCTGTTCCAACACGGCCACGTCGGCGACACGTTTGCCTGCGGAACGGTCATCGGTGTTCTGGTGGCCCCGGGCGAGGCTCCTCCGGCCCGGATCGCGCCCGCTGCCCACGCCGCCGTGAGCGAGTCGGCTGCGTCGGTTTCGGAGCCGGTCGCGGCGGTTGCGGTCGTCGCGCCCGAGGGTGGGCGGCAGTTCATCTCGCCAAACGCCCGACGCGTCGCTGCGGCTCGCGGCGTCGACCTCCGCACGGTTCGGGGAACCGGCCCCAACGGTCGGGTGGTTACCGCCGACGTTGAGGTCGCCGCGTTGGCCCCGCGGCCCGCTGCAGCGCCGACGGTGCGACTGTCGTCGAATGTTGTGGCGACGGCTGCCGCCCGTCAGCTTGCCGACCTGCTCGGCATCGACCTCGCCGCCGTGGCCCCCGATCCCCTCGATGGTCGGGTGACCCGTGACGGCGTTGCCCACCACGTTCGCACCCTCCTCCAGCCCGCCGCTCCGACTGCGCTCGCCGTGCGGGCTCCGGTCGTCGAGACGCTCGCCGAGGCGAGCCAGACGCCCTCCCGGGTCGTGCGCCTCGCGGGGATGCGTGGCACGATCGCCAAGCGGATGAGGTCGTCGCTTGAGACCATGGCGCAGTTGACGCTGATGATGGATGCCGACATGGACGCCGTCGTTGCCGACCGCGACGCGCGCAAGGCGGTCGGCGTCGCCCCGGGTTTCACTGATTACGTGATCGCCGCCGTGGCCCGCTCGCTGCAGAGCCATCCGATGGCCAATGCCCAAGTGACGCCGGACGGGATCGCCGTGCTCCCCGACATCCACGTCGGTCTGGCCGTCGCCCTTGACGACGGCTTGGTCGTTCCGGTTGTACATCACGCCGACCGGCTGAGCCTCGATGCGCTTGCTGCCGAGACCACTCGGCTGGCGAGCGGGGCGCGCTCGGGGACGTTGCCGATGGCCGACTACGCCGGTGGGACGTTCTCGGTCACGGCGCTCGGCATGTTCGGCGTCGATGGGTTCACCCCGGTGATCAACCCACCGAACGCGGCGATCCTCGGAGTCGGTCGCCTGCGCGATGACGTGATCCTGCGCGACGGAGCAGTTGCCACCACAAAGCGGCTGACGCTCAGCCTGACGTGGGACCACCGAGTGCTTGACGGCGCCCCCGCCGCTGAGTTCTGCCGCAGCGTGGTCGACCTGCTGGTCTCTCCGGCGAACCTGACCTAGTCGACTCGCGTGTGGCAGTCCTCTTACCTAGAGTGACTGATTGCAAGGTTTCTTGCCGATGAAACCGACTGATCTCGTCGAAAGTTCTGCGACTCTTTGTGGCAGAGGTCGTCTTCTGACGGCGTCGATCGGTTTTTGGGCGCTACAGGTGGTGGGTGGGACTCGCCTTGCGTCTGAGAATGGGGTAAACGACACCCTTTTCTTTTGACTATGATTGTGATCTCGTCTTTCTAACCGCTCAACGATGTTTTCGCCCAGGCGATGAGCGATAGATTCGAGGCAGAAGTGAATACCACGGAGGGGGAGAAGCGGATGAACACTCGAGGTAGTCGACCAAGACGTTGGGTCGTCGCTGCAGCGGTGGTGGCCATCGTCGCCGGGGGCGCCTCGGTGTCGAACGCGGCGACGTACGAGGTCAAGCCTTGCGCGACACGCGCGGTCACCAAGCCCTTCGTGCCGTGGGGTGATACCAACAACTACTTCATTGCTCCTTCGGGAACGTTCGAGTACGGCGCGGGGACGTGGACCGTCGCTGGCTCCGCGTGGACGGTTGCCGAGAACGAACCGTGGCGGGTCAACGGTGCCAGCGACTGGTCGTCGATGCAACTGCTCCCCGGCAGCTCGATCCGGTCGCGCAGCTTCTGCGTCGGCTACGACGAAGACTCGATTCGCCTGTTCATCCGCAAGCCGGGGGTCCCCGGTTCGGCGATCACCATCCAGGTGACGGTCACCAACCCCAACGGCTCAGGTGTCGCTACCTACACGATGTCGGGTGAGAGCTTCGGATGGGGTCCGTCTCCTCGCATCAACATGCCCAATGTCCGTGATGCGAATGGGCAGCAGACGGTGACCATCGAGATCATGCCGGCGAACAATCCGGCGGTCTGGCTGGTCGACGATGTCATGGTGGATCCGTGGAGGCTCAAGTAGGCGCACGCCGCCGTGATGATCGGGCCGAAGCGAAGGAACTCGCAGATGGCTGGTATCGCGGTAGCGGAGCTATTTCGATTCGCGACGGTCTGACGGCCATTGCCCTCGGCGGCGGTTACGCCGCCGTCACCCTGGCGATCACCGCGGGTTCGCGGACGGTCCGTGGTACCGACATCATCACCCTGGTCGTGCTGGTCGCGTTGTACACCGTGGCGTTTCACACCGAGTTCGAATCGGCCTCTGGCAGCGCCGTACCAACGGGTCCAGTGCTCGTCGGAATGCTGTTTCTGCTGCCCCGCCAACTGGTGCCACTGGCGGTGCTGATCGCGCTGCTCGTGGCCCCCGGCGGTCGAGATCGTGAGCCCGGCCCGCTCTGGCGCACGCTGCTCGTGAGGTCGGGCTCCGGCTGGCACTGCATCGGCCCGGTCCTGGTGTTGTGGAACCGAGGTGGAGCCAACCTGGATGACTGGCCGATCTACCTCGTCGCTCTTGGGGCCCAGTTCGCCATCGATGCGGTTGCCGGTGCCATACGCGCCTGGGGGCTTGGCGTTTCGCTGCGCGACATCGTCGGGCCGATGGCCTGGAGTTTCGCGACCGATTCGTTGCTCGCCCCGGTCGGGTTGTCGGCCGTGCTGGCCGCCAAGGACCATCGGTTGGCCAGTTTTGTCCTGCTGTCGTGCCCGGTTCTGTTGACCGGGCTGTTGTCGTATGACCGTCGGGTTCAGGTGCGCCGCACCCTGTCGCTGGGCGAGGCGGTCGTCGAGGCCGAAGAAGAGGCCCGCACCGACGCCTTGTCCACAGTGGGCAACCGGCGAGCATGGCAGGAGGCGCTCGAGGCCGCCGAGCGTTACGTGGCTGAGATGCCAGGTCGTTGGGCGACGATGGCGCTGCTCGATCTCGACGATCTGAAACTGACCAACGACACCCTTGGGCATGCCGCGGGAGACGGACTCATCGCCGCCGCCGGAGCCGCGCTGCTCGGTGCCGTGCCCGCCGGAGCAACGGTCGCCCGTATCGGGGGCGACGAGTTCGCTGTCTTGATCGTCGGCGATGACATGGTTCCCGGCCCGGAGGAGTTGGCTGTCATGCTTCGGCGAGCCATCGATCGCACCCCGTTTGTCGGTGGGGCGATCCTCAAGGCGTCGTTGGGTACTGCCTCGTGCCCGCCGGCCCCCACCGTCGGCATCGCCGCCCAATGGGCCGACGCGGCCGTCTACGCCGAAAAGCAACCCGCCGCCGGCGCTGAGCACCGACGGCGAGTTCAGATGGTCGGCACGGCCGCGTGCCGGGTGTTCGGCCTTTCTAGGGGGCCGAAGCCCGGGCTTCGGCCCCGACGCCAAGATCCTCGGACGCGAAGGTCAGCGCGCCGGCTTCGAGCTCGGCATAGATTTCGGAGTCGGGCGAGCACCACTTGGCGTACTCCTCGGCGTACTGTTCATCGGCGGGGTCGGCCCCGCCCAACGTGTACCGCTCGTGACACACCAGCCCGACAATCTGCGCGTCGGTGAGCTCGGCATTCCCGCCGCGTGGGGGCATCGGGGTTCCGTTGAACGCCAGCGGTGCATGGGCCCCGCCCTCGCGATTGGGATCTCCGTAGACGGCGAGGCCCGCATCCTTGTAGCCCTGGCTGCCGACGATCACGAAGTTGAGCTGGTCTTCGATCTTCGGGAAGGTCTTGAGCACTTCGCCCTCGGCGAACGGACGGCCTGAGCCACCTTGGCCTTCGCCGCCGTGGCATCCGGCGCACCCGGGGTACAGCGTGTCACCGACGGCGAGGGGTCCTTCGACTGTCTTGACCTCGGGCTGGAGGGCCCGCAGATACATGAATCCCCAGACCGGAAGCAGGCTCAGTGCGCCCATCGCCCAGAACGGCATCTTCTTGCGGGCTTTGGCCGCGGCCACGTACGGCGGATCAGGCTTGACCGTCGGGGTTGCCGGAACTGCCGGTGCCTTCGGAGCGGCAACGGCCGGGGTTGCAGGGGTGGCAACCGCCGGGGTCGATGCCGATGCGCTTGGGGTGGCGGCCGCGTCGCCGCCTTCGCCCATCGCGCCGCGTCGTTCGCGGGAACGCTTGAGCAGATGTTCGGGGATTTCCGTCATGAGCTCTGCTCATGACGGGTTGGCCGCGCGAACGCCAGTGAGCCGGACAACGATGGGGTTCGGGGGCGCAGCCCTCGGGTAAAAACGGTCACGCGACGAGCCTAGAGGGCGGGTGGGCGCTCAACAGAAATCATGGTCAGTTGGCACACCGCATATCACGAGCGCACGATCCCCGGGTTTCGGCCCCGCGGGGTGGTACAACGCATCTGTTCCGACAGCTTCGCATGGGTCCGCATCGGGAGGTCGCCCGAGCCGGGTTGGCCCGATGGGAGGGTGTCAGGGCTAGTGTTCGTGAGCAGATTCACGAACCGCGTCGATTCACCACGATCGACGGGGTTTCGTCACGAACCACGACAACCTCCTCACGACACTTCGGTGTCGTGGCACAACGAGCGAAAGGGCGAGCCCGGTGCTGGCCATCAACAACATCAGTGATTGGGACCCGCTCAAGTGGCCCGGCATGAACCAGGCCTTCCTCGTGTCGTTCGTCATCACGATGCTGATGACGCTGGCGATCATCCCGTACGGCAAGCGCCGCAAGCCCGGCACCCCTTTTTCGTGGGGCGAGGCGATCCTCGGCTCGGTCTACGCCTTCTTCGTCATGTTCCTCGCCTATGGCGTCGTGCCCCATCAGTGGCTCACCCACGTGCAGAACGGGCTCGGCTGGCGCGCCGACAAGCCGTTCCTCGGCTGGGGCGACCTTTTCAAGGCGCAGTCCAAGGGTGGCCAGTTCCCCTTCGAGATCAACTACCTGCAGATCGGCGACATGCTCGTTGCCGGTATCTACATCTTCTTCCTCGGCCTGCAGATCAAGATGTGGGGTTGGTGGCAAAAGCGCGGCGATGCCAAGCCGTCCGCCGAGGTCGCCACGTCCACCTACGGCCGCCCGTTGGTCCGGAAGGCTTGAGCCGATGGCCCGCACCGATGCCAATCCGCCGATGCCGGAGTGGTCGAACGAATACCAGCTCGTCGAAGTCGACGCCGACTACCTGACCAAGGCCGTCAAGCCGAAGCAGTTCATCCATATCGATCAGTCCGAGTGCATCATGTGCGAGGGATGCGTCGACATCTGCCCGTGGAAATGCATCCACATGGTCAACCCCACGGCTATCGCCGAGGCAACGGGCACCGAACTGCCGGGAACCGACCCGAGCGACAAGGTGCTATTCATCATCGACGACGACGTTTGCACCCGTTGCGCGCTGTGCGTCGACCGGTGCCCCACGGGCGTCATCATCATGGCCAAGGTCGGGGCTCCCGACAAGATGGGTGACGGCCACACTCGCACCAACAACCACGGCTATGCCTACGGCATGAGGCTCTGAGGAGAGACGGAACGTGGCAACGAACATCGAAGGCAAACCCCGCCCCACTGCCAAAGATCGCGTGGCGGCTGTCACCGCCAACGTGCAGGGCTCCCAAGCATGGGGCTCGATCTTCCGACCGGGGTCGATTTTCCGCAAGGGCTACACCGATAGCCCGCGTAACCGCTCGTACGTGATCATGAACTCGGTGCTGTATCACTTGCACCCGGTGAAGGTGAAGCGTCATGCCGTCAAGGTCAGCTATACGCTGTGCCTCGGTGGTTTGAGCTTCTTCCTGTTCATCCTGCTCACAGTCACCGGCATCTTCCTGATGTTCTTCTACCGGCCCACCACCGCGGCTGCCTGGCAAGACATCCAGAGCCTGCAGACCTCGGTGACGTTCGGATTACTTGTGAGAAATATGC
The DNA here is from genome assembly GCA_963847945.1 of uncultured Actinomycetes bacterium. Lineage (GTDB taxonomy): Bacteria > Actinomycetota > Acidimicrobiia > Acidimicrobiales > Ilumatobacteraceae > JANMJD01. Next base: position 749,300 of record CAWKBX010000009.1, on the reverse strand, counting down.
ACCGATGGGGCGCCCACCTCATGGTCATCTCCGTATTCCTTCATATGGCACGCGTTTTTTACCACGGGGCGTACAAGGCGCCCCGCGAGTTCAACTGGGTGATCGGCGTCATGCTGCTCAAACTCACCCTGTTGCTGTCGTTCACCGGCTACCTGCTCCCGTGGGACCAGTTGGCGCTGTGGGCCGTGACCGTGGGTACCAACATGATGGGATACACCCCGGTGTTCGGCTCCCAGGTTCGTTTCGTGCTGCTCGGCGGCGTCGAAATCGGCTCCGAGACCCTGCTGCGCTGGTATGTGCTCCACGTCCTCATGCTCCCGTTCGTGATCGTCATCTTCATGGCGATTCACTTCTGGCGGGTGCGTAAGGACGGCGGAATTTCAGGGCCGCTGTGACCGGCCCGGCCATGAACGGTAGAGGAGGACACGATGACTGAGATCCCCGAACACCTACGCAAGCGCGCTGAAGAGGCGCGGGCCAAGGCTGCCGCCGAGGCCGGAGGCGCCGTCCCCGCCGGTGGTGCCGCCGACGCTCCGGCCGCCGCCGCCGACCCGCGGATCCCCGCCCATCTCCTGGAACGTTCGAAGGCCGCCCGCGCCAAAACCGATGATGCTCCGGCTGGTGGTGCCGTCGCCGTCGCCGAGAAGGTCGCTGCGGTGGTCGCCGCGGCCCCATCTGGTGGCGGAGTGCCGATCGGCGCCGGCCCGGGTGGTCACACCCAGCGCCTGCTCACCGTCGTCAAGTCGGGTTCGATCCAAGACGTCAAGGCCTCTCCGGTCGACAAGGTGCACACCTGGCCTCATCTGCTGGCGGTCGAGTTCGTCGCGTCGTTGGCGCTGATGGCGTTCGTCACCCTCTTCTCCATCTTCGTCAACGCGCCGTTGTTGCAGTACGCCAACATCAACCAGACGCCGAACCCGTCGAAGGCCCCCTGGTACTTCCTCGGCCTGCAGGAACTGCTCACCATGTTCCACCCGATGGTGGCCGGCGTGACGATTCCCGGTATCGGCCTGATCGCCCTGATCCTGGCCCCGTATATCGACAAGAACCCCAGCAACAAGCCCGAAGATCGCAAGTTCGCCATCTCATTGATGACGGTGCACCTGATGTTCTGGGCCGTGCTGGTGATGATCGGATCCTTCTTCCGTGGGCCGGGGTTCAACTTCGTGTTCCCATGGAAAGAGGGCATCTTCTTCGAGCTGTGAGTGAGATGACGCGCATGACGAACACCCCCCGGCCCACCAGGAGGTCAGCATGAACTCTGGAGCAATCATCGGCATCGGCATTGCCGCGATCGTCGTGCTTGCAGCGCTGGTCTTTTTGACCGCCGCCCGCAAGGCCGATGTGCGCGGTGCGGGTGCGCTCTCGAAGGAGACCCGCCGCCGCGACGGCAGCACTGCCGCGGCCGAGGCAGGCACCAGCCGCGCCGACGTTGAAGGTGCCGCAGCGATCGAACGCAAGAGCACAGGCCTGATCAAGGTGTCGTCGCTGCCTCCCGCCCCGTGGACGCCGCCCGACCCCGAATCGATCGGGGTCAGCCGTCGCCAGTTCTTCAACCGGGCGATGGTCACGTTGATGAGCGTCGGGCTCGGCTCGTTCGGCATCGCCGTCATCGGCTTCCTCTACCCCAAGAGCGGTGGCGGCTTCGGCTCGAAGGTGAACGTCGGCAAGCTCGACGACATCGTCACGGGCATCCGCTCCAATGGCGGGTTCCTGTACATGCCCGAGGCCCGTACCTGGATGACCGAGTACCCCAAAGATGCCGTGGCCAAGGCCGAGGTGTCGTACAGCGGCCCGGTACTCACCGGTATGAAGAGCGGCGTTGTCGCCCTCTATCAGAAGTGCCCCCACCTTGGCTGCCGGGTGCCGGAATGCAAGAGCTCGCAATGGTTCGAGTGTCCGTGCCACGGCTCGCAGTACAACCGCGTCGGTGAGAAGAAGGGTGGCCCGGCTCCCCGCGGTATGGATCGCTGGGGTGTCGAAATCTCCAACGGCAACGTGATCGTCAACACCCAGGTCTCGTTCCAAGGGCCGGCAATCGGTACCAACACGACCGGTCAAGAGGCTGAGGGCCCGCACTGCATCGGTGCCGGCGGAGGGAAACACTGATGATCACCGCTTTGGCGACCACGGCATTCGCCTGGGTCATTTTCGGTGTCCTGTTCGTCGGATGGATTCTCTACGCCATCTTCAACGTCCGCGGCGGCAAGCGTGAGGTCGGCTCCGAGATCGAGTTGGCGGCCAATCGCAAGAAGTACTACGACGACGAGACGCTCGAAGGTCCCAAGCTCGAGCGCACCCAGTTGCTCGCGGTCTTGTTCCTTGTCGTCTCGGTGATCGCCCTCCCGCTCTACTGGGTATTCGAGCCCCAGCGGTTGGATAACGCCTCCTATGGCTGGGACAAGCGGTTCGCCAGCTGGGGTTCCGACCTCTTCGCTCCGACCGCCGAAGGCGGATTCAACTGCGCTGGCTGCCATGGCGGCATGCAGGGTGCAGGCAACGAGGCCGATTACACGGTGACCGACAAGCGCACCGGAGAGGTCGAGGCGGTCAAGTGGAAGGCCCCGGCCCTCAACACCGTGCTGTATCGCTTCAGCGAGGCCGAGGTTCGGTTCATCCTTGTCTACGGCCGCCCGTTCTCGCCGATGTCGCCGTGGGGTATCGATGGCGGCGGCCCGATGAATGATCAGCAGATCGACACGTTGATCGAGTACCTCAAGAGCATCCAGCTCACCCCCGAGAGCTGCGCCGGTGACGTCAACTTCCCGGGTGACAAGGCCGATCCGGCCATCTGCGACGGCGGAGTTCTGCCGGCCAGCGAGGCCGAAGCGGTGGAGAAGTCGGCACGCGATGCGATGGCAGCCGCCGCGGCGGCCGGTACTCCGATCAGCTACGGCGAAGCGCTCTTCAACAACTCGCTGGCGTCAGGCGCCTACTCATGCGCCCGTTGCCACACCGACGGCTGGTCGTATGGACAGCAGGCCTCGACCGGTATCGGCGGAATCGGGCCGAACCTCACCGGTGGCTCGACGAACACGAAGTTCACGACCGAAGCAGAGATGATCGACTTCATCAAGTCCGGCTCGCAGAACGGCAAAAAGTATGGTTCGCAGGGCCAGGGCAGCGGCAAAATGCCGGCGTTCGGCCACATGCTGACCGATGAGCAGATCAAGGCCATCGTCGAATACGTCCGGAGTTTGTGAGCATGAGCCTTTCAACGATCCTCGCCATTGGCTGGTCGCCTGAGATCCGCGGCATTCTGATTGCCGTCATCGGTGTCGTTACCTTCATGGGCAGCGTGTACCTGGTGCTCGGCACAAACCTTGGCGCCCGGCTCGGCTTCCTCGTCTCACTCGCCTGCCTCGCCGGATGGATGTTCATCATGGGCATCATCTGGTGGGTGTACGGCATCGGTTTCCAAGGTCGTACCGCCTCGTGGAAGCCGGCGCACCCGGTCACCATTGTCAACGATGGGGACTTGGTCAACGCCGGGATCCTGCCCGACCCCTCGTTGCCCACGGCGCCTGACGGCACCCGCGTCAACGGCTGGAAGCTACTCCCTGAGGAGGACGCTGGCCGCGGGCAGGCGATCGCCGCCGCTGATGTGATCCTCCAGGAGACCGAAACACTCGCCGTCGGGGAATACCTGCCGGTCGACGTCTACGACAAGGGTGGCGATCGCTGGCCCCGGGTGACGTTCGGCATCGGCGAGACCCATCACGTCGATCTCGACTTCCTGGCCTTCAAGCATGATCCGCATTACGTGCTGGTCGGGGTGCAAGGTGTCGTGCCCAAGCTCAACGAGCCGGGCCGGGCACCCGCCAAGCCCGAGGTTGATCCCGATCGGCCCATCCAATACGTGATGATGATCCGTGACCTCGGATCCCGTCGCCAGCCGGCGATCGCCTTGACCTTCGGGTCGGGACTGATCATGGGGATTCTCTGTTGGATGATGAGTCGTCGCGACAAGGTGTTGGCGACGCATCTCTCGGGCGGATCCATCGAGAAGGCCCCCGCAGGAGCGTGACTTCATGATCCAGTACCTGCCCGTTCTGGCTTTGTTGGTGCTGGCTTTCCTGTTCGGAGCCCTCAGCTTCGGAGCATCGGGGCTTCTCGCCCCTCGTCGCCCGTCGACGGCCAAGGAAGCCCCCTACGAGTGCGGCATCGTGCCCTCGCGTGAACCACCGGAGCGTTTCCCCGTGAGCTTCTACGTGGTGGCGATGCTGTTCATCATGTTCGATATCGAGATCATCTTCCTGTACCCGTACGCCGTGAATCGCCAGGCTCTGGGTGGTTTCGCATTCTGGGAGATGCTTGCGTTCAGCGTCGTGTTTTTCCTCAGCTTCGTCTATGTCGTCGCCCGCGGTGCCCTCGATTGGGGCCCGTTGAAGTCGGCGGTGCGGCTGAGTGCGGCGGTCTCGCCGAACCGCACGTCGTCGTCGACCATCCGCCGTGTCGGCCTTGAGGGCCGTATCGAAGAAGAGGCGGCCTGATCATGGGTCTCATCCAAGATGTGCTCGACGATGGGCTCGGCGGCATCCCCGACGGCATCATCACCGGCAAGATCGAAGACCTGATCAACTGGGCCCGGGCCCGCTCGTCGTGGCCGGCCTCGTTCGGTCTCGCCTGTTGCGCGATCGAGATGATGGCCAGCGGTGCTGCCCACTACGACATCTCCCGTTTCGGCATGGAGGTCTTCCGCGCTTCGCCACGGCAGGCCGACATCATGATCGTCGCCGGTCGGGTCAGCCAGAAGATGGCTCCGGTGCTCCGCCAGGTATACGACCAGATGATGGAACCCAAGTGGGTCATCTCGATGGGCGTCTGTGCATCGAGCGGTGGCATGTTCAACAACTACGCCATCGTCCAGGGCGTTGACCAGGTCGTACCCGTCGATGTGTACGCCCCCGGGTGTCCGCCCACCCCCGAGACGCTGATCCACGCCATCGAGACCTTGCACGGCAAGATCGAGACCGGCGAATTGCTCAAGCGGCGGGCCGACCGCGGCGGCGGTGCCGCGATCGAGATCGAGGCCGCCCCGATCGGTTCCAAGCCGGTGCCCGTCGCACTCGGGTCTCGGTGAACGATGGACGAGACCTACGGTTGCATCACGGCTGATTCACGCGGCCAAATCGTCGTCTTCCCGACGGCTTCCCAGTACGTCCCGTTGATGAAGAAGTTGCTCGACGATGGCTACACGTTGTGCAGCGATCTGTGCGGCGTCGACTACCTGCAGATGCCGGGGCGCTCGCTGCCCGACGGCGTCACCGCCGGTCGGTTCGAAGTCGTCGTCAACCTGCTGGCCCCGGTCGCCCGCACGCGAATCCGGGTGCGCGTGCAGCTCGATGCCGATGATCCGGTCATCGGCACGCTGTTCGACCTGTGGCCCGGCACCGAGGCGATGGAGCGCGAAGCGTACGACATGTTCGGTATCCGCTTCGACGGCCACCCCGACCTCACGCGCATCCTGATGCCCGAGGACTGGGACGGTTATCCGCTCCGCAAGGACTACGAAGTCGGCCGTATCCCCGTTCAATTCAAAGGGGCCAACACGTGACGATCGTCGAAACCATCCGTGAAGGCAACGAGCCCGAGCAGGGACTCAAGCCTCGCAGCGAGATCACGGCGCGCGAATTGATGCGTGAGGTCGGCTCGGTCCTGCGCATGTCGGAGACCGAAGCCGCCAAGTTGTCGAAGCTCGAAATCGATCCCGACGAAGAGCAGACGATGATCATCAACATGGGGCCGCAACACCCCTCGACGCACGGTGTGCTGCGGTTGATGCTCGAACTCCAGGGTGAAACGGTGCTCCGTTGTAAGCCGATCATCGGCTACCTCCACACCGGTATGGAGAAGCAGGGCGAGGAACTGACGTACATGCAAGGTGGCACCAACGTCACCCGCATGGACTACCTCAGCCCGCTGAACAACGAGCTCGTCTTCTCGATGGCCGTCGAGAAGCTGCTCGGCATCGACGGCGACATTCCCGAGCGTGCCGTGTGGATGCGGATGCTGCTCTCGGAATTGAACCGGATGTCGTCGCACCTGCTGTTCATGGCCACCAACGGCATGGACATCGGCGCGGTGTCGATGATGATCTACGGCTGGCGAGAGCGCGAAGAGGTGTTGCGCTTCTTCCAGAAGGTCACCGGCCTGCGGATGAACCACAACTTCATCCGTCCCGGCGGTGTCGCCGCTGATCTGCCCGCAGGCTGGCGTGACGACGTGCTCGATCTGCTCGAAATGCTCCCGCCGCGGCTGGAGGAGTACGACATCTTGATGACCGACCAGCCGATCTGGCGGGAGCGGTTGCAGGGCGTCGGCGTGATCACCGAGTCCGAAGCCCTGGCCCTTGGGGCCACCGGGCCAATTCTGCGCTCGACCGGTAACTCGTGGGACCTGCGGCGCGACATGCCGTATCTGCACTACGACGAGATGGAATTCGACGTGATCGTCGGCACCTACGGCGACGCGTTCGACCGCTATGCCATTCGCCTCAACGAGATCCGCGAGTCGATCCGCATCGTGTACCAGATCCTCGACAAGATGCCCTCGGGCAACTACCGCATTCAAAACAAGAAGGTCACGCCGCCGCCGCGGGCTCGCATCGACGAGTCGATGGAGGCGTTGATCCACCACTTCAAGATTTTCACCGAGGGTTTCAAGGTGCCCGAAGGCGAGGTCTATGAGGCGATCGAAAGCCCCCGGGGCGAGATCGGCTGCTACATCGCCTCCGACGGCTCGGCCAAGCCGTACCGCATGCACGTGCGGGCCCCATCATTCGTGAACATTCAATGCCTTCCCCACATGATGCGAGGTGGCCTGGTGGCCGACGCCGTCGCCGTCATCTCCTCCGTCGACCCCGTCCTCGGCGAGGTCGACCGCTGATGGCCCGCCTCTCAGAATCGAATGTGCTCGTTGCCCGGGAGATCATCGGGCGGTATCCCAAGGCCCGGTCGGCGACGATCCCGTTGCTGCATCTGGCTCAGGAGCAGCACGGATACATCACCGATGAGGCGATGGCCCATATTGCCGAGCTGGTCGGGGCGACGCCGGCCGAGGTCTACGGGACGGCGACGTTCTACGAGATGTTCAAGTTCGAGCCGGTCGGCAAGTACGTCATCAACGTCTGCGGCACGATGTCGTGCGCGCTGATGGGTGGCGAGGAACTGATGCACCACGCCGAACACAAGCTCGGCATCCGTGCCGGTTCGACCACCGCCGATGGCCTGATCACCCTGATGCACGCCGAGTGCCAGGCCGCTTGCACCGAGGCCCCGTGCCTGCAGGTCAACTACCGCTATCGCTACCGGGTGACCAACGACGACCTCGACGGGCTGATCGACCAACTGCAGAGCGGCAAGCTCGCGAACGAGATCCCGCCCCACGGCACCGTCGCCCGCGTTCGCCAGCACATCCCCGCCGATCGCCGCGTCGGTGCCGTCCACCCCGACGACGTCGAGGGCGCCCCCGCCTGGATCCCGGCCCCGGAGGCCCCCAAGTGACGAGCTATCCCCACGCCGCCGGTTTTGTCGCCGGAGACCGCCCGCGCATCGTGACATCGCGCTTCGAGTACGCCGATTCGTACACCATCGAGCGCTACCTGGCGACCGACGGCTACCAGGGTCTGCGCGCCGCGCTGGCCAAGGCCCCGGCCGAAGTCCACGAAGAGGTCAAGGGCGCCACCGTGCTCGGCCGCGGCGGCGCCGGCTTCCCTGCCGGCGTCAAGTGGGGTCTCACCCCGCAGGGTGTGTGGCCGCGCTATCTCGTCGTCAATGGTGACGAGTCGGAGCCCGGTACCTACAAGGACCGCTTGCTGATGGAGCGCGATCCGCACCAACTCATCGAGGGTTGCCTGATCGCCTGCTACGCGGCAGGTTTGTCGCAGTGCTTCTTGTACATCCGCGGCGAGATGGCCCTCGCTCAGGAGCGCGTTGCCACGGCCCTCAACGACGCTTACGCCGCCGGTTACATCGGCAAGAACATCCTCGGCACCAACTTCTCCGTCGACATCGTGCTCCACTGGGGCGCGGGTGCCTACGTCGTCGGCGAGGAAACCGCGCTGATCGAGTCGCTCGAAGGCAAGCGGGGCGAGCCGCGGCTCAAGCCCCCGTTCTTCCCGGCCGCCATTGGTCTGTATGGCAAGCCGACGATCGTCAACAACGTCGAGACCCTCGCCAACCTGCCGTGGCTGTCACGCAACGGCGTCGCCGCTTACACGGCAATCGGCACCGCAACGTCGCCGGGCACCCGCATGGTCGCCGTGTCGGGTCACGTGAAGCGGCCGGGCGTGTTCGAGATCATCAACGGCTCGACGACCTTCCGCGACCTGCTCTACGGCGAAGAGTTCTGCGGCGGCATCCGCAACGACAACGAACTCAAGGCGTTCGTGCCCGGCGGCGGGTCGGCCCCGTGGTTCACCCCCGAGCAGCTCGACCTGCCGTTTGAAGGTCGCCTGGTCGGCGCAGCCGGCTCGATGCTCGGCTCCGGGGCGATCATGGTGATGGATTCGACGACCGATATCCCGGCCGCAGCCCTCACCCTGACCAAGTTCTATGCCGCCGAGAGCTGCGGGCAGTGCACCCCGTGCCGCGAGGGTGGCACCTGGTTGGAGCGCATCCTCAGCCGTATTTGCGCTGGTCACGGCACCTCGGCCGATCTCGACCAGCTGATGGAAGTCGGCGAGTCGATCTGCCCGGGCACCTTCCCCCATGCGGCAAGCACCAAGCTCGGCTTGAAAGCAGCGCCGTTCCCGTACAAGATGACCACGATCTGCTTCGTCGGACCCTCCGCGTTCGCACCGGTCCACTCGGCGCTCACCCTGTTCCGCGAGGAGTTCGAGGCCAAGATCACCAAGCGCACGATGATTCCTCTTCTGGTAGCGGATTCCTCCTCCGCTGCGCCTTCTCCTCATGCCGCCGGCTCGCTACGCCTGGCGGCGCAGACGCTCGCGGAGCACAGCACGCCAGGAGCCCACTGATGACCGACACCGCTACGCCCTCGGCCGAGGTCGATGCATCACCGCCCGACCCGAATGCTGTCAACGTGACGATCAACGGCGTGCCGCATGTCGCTCGCAAAGGTCAGCTCGTCATCGAAGCCGCCGCCGCGGCGGGCGAGTTCATCCCCCGCTTCTGCTACCACGAGCGAATGACGCCGGTCGGCAAGTGCCGGATGTGCCTGGTCGAGTGCGACTCGGGTCGTGGCCCGGCGGTCACCGTGTCGTGCATGGTGCCCGTGGCCCCCGACATGAAGATCGAGACCGCATCACCGATGGCCAAGCGGATGCAGGAGGGTGTGCTCGAACTGCTGCTCGCCAACCACCCGCTCGACTGCCCGGTCTGCGACAAGGGCGGCGAGTGCCCGCTGCAAGATCAGTCGTTCAGCCATGGTGCCGGCGAGAGCCGCTACATCGAGGAGAAACGGCACTACGAAAAGCCGATTCCGATCAGTGAACTGGTCTTTCTCGATCGGGAGCGCTGCATTCTGTGCGACCGCTGCACCCGGTTCGCCGACGAGGTGGCCGGCGATCCGCTGATCCACTTCACCCATCGGGGCAACAACACCCAGATCCAGACGTTCCCCGACGAACCGTTCTCGTCGTACTTCTCGGGGAACACGGTGCAGATTTGCCCGGTCGGCGCCCTGACCGCCAAGCCGTACCGTTTCAAGGCCCGCCCGTGGGACATTGAGCAGGACGAGTCGACGTGCACCACCTGCGCGGTCGGCTGTCGCACCGTCATCCAGTCGTCGCGTGACGAAGTGGTCCGCTACATGGGCGTCGACTCCGACCCGGTGAACCACGGCTGGATGTGCGACCGCGGCCGGTTCAACTTCGAAGCCGTCAAGAGCGACCAGCGGCTGCTCGTGCCGTCGGTCCGCAAGCTCGATCAGCTGGTAGAAACCTCGTGGTCTGAAGCGCTCGGTGCGGCGACGACGATGATTACCGATGCGTTGGCCGCCGGTGGGCCACAGTCGATCGCCGTGCTCGGCGGCGCCCGGGGTACCAACGAAGACGCCTACACGTTGGCCCGCCTGGCCCGCGAGGTCATCGGTACCCCGAACATCTACTGCCAACTCGGTGACGGCCTGCCCCTAGCGGTGCTCGGTCTCCCGCGGGCGACGATCGCCGAGGCCGCTTCGGCCACGACGATCATCCTGCTCGGCGCCGACCTGAAGGAAGAACTCCCGGTGCTCTACCTGCGTCTTCGCGACGCGGCGTCGAAGCGTCGGAGCAAGATCGTCGAGTTCACCACCAAGGCAAGCGGACTGACGCCATACGCGTGGAAGTCGATCCCGTACGAGCCGGGCACGCAGCTCGCCGCCGTCGGGGTCACGCTCAGCGACTCCTCGGCGGTCACCAGCCAACTCGCCAAGGGCAACGTCGTGATCGTGGTCGGCAAGGCGAACCTCGCCGAGGGGGCCGAGCCAACCCTCGTCGCTCTCGCGGCATTGCTCGAGGCGATTCCCGGCGCCACGGTGCTCCCGGCGTACCGTCGCGGCAACGTCGTCGGTGCGGCCCAACTCGGCCTCGCCCAGTCGCCCGGCGGAATGCACGGCAAGCAGATCATTGCCGCCGCGTCCGAGGGCAAGATCGAATGCCTGATCCTCGTCGGCGCCGATCCACTGGCCGACTTCCCCGACGCGGCTCAGGCCGAACGGGCGCTGGTCAACGCCAAGCGAGTGATCGTCGTCGACACCAACGTCACAGCATCGGGGGCCTGGGCCGACGTCGTGCTGCCCGCCGCCGCCTACGGCGAGAAATCGGGAACGACCACCAACCTCGAAGGCCGCGTTACCAGTGTTGCCAAGAAGGTCAGCCCGGCGGGCACCTCGCGTCCCGACTGGATGATCGCCTCGGAGCTGGCGCTGCGCCTGGGCACCGACCTCGGCTACTCGAATGTCGACGACGTCACCGCCTCGATCGCCGCCAACGTCAACGGGTACGGCGAGGCAATCTCCGCTTTGGCGACGAACCCTGATGGCATCGTTGCCCTCGGCGACATCGCCCCTCCCGCCCCGGTGAGCTTCACGGTCGCCGAGCGCAATGCTTACGAATATCGCCTGGTCGTTGGGCGGAAGTTGTACGACAACGCGGCAGGAACTCGTCTGTCACCATCACTTGCCGGACTGGCTGAGACCACGACGCTGCACCTTCATCCGCTCGACCTCGACCGCCTCGGGGCGGCCGGGAGCAGCGTGCGGGTCACCGCCGGGGAAATCTCGGTGATCGTGCCTGTCGCCGGTGACGAGGGTGTGCTGCGGGGAACGGCCTGGCTGCCGTTCAACCGGCCGGGTGTCGCCATCGGCGGATTGATCGATGCCGCCAAGACGATCACCGATGTCAAGATCGAAAGCGTGGGTCACTGATGAACCTTCTCGCGCTCGACCCGATGCTGATCGGGGATTTCTCGGCCGGCGACCTGCTGGCGGTGATCATCAAAGTTGTCATCGCCTTCGTGATCGGTCTCGTCTCGACGATGTTGATGGTCTGGTTCGAACGCAAGATCATCGCCGGTATGCAGAACCGCGTCGGGCCGAACAAGGCTGGTCCGTGGGGAATTCTGCAGACCCTGGCCGACGGCACGAAGCTGTTCTTCAAGGAAGACCTGATCCCCGCCGAGGCCAACCGGTTCGTGTTCAAACTGGCGCCGTACATGGCGTTCATCCCGGCGTTCCTGATCTGGTGCGTGATTCCCCTCGGCGGCGACTTTCGCGCCGGAAAAGGCGGACTGATCGAGATCGCCGGCAAGCAGACGATTGCCCAGGTCGCCGACCCGCCGGTCGGCATCTTGCTGGTGTTGATGCTTTCGGCAATCGCCGTCTACGGCATCATGCTTGCCGGCTGGTCTTCGGGCTCAAAGTATCCGCTGCTTGGCTCGGTGCGGGCCTCGGCCCAGATGGTCTCGTACGAGGCGGCCCTCGGGTTGTCGCTTGCCGCCGTGCTCCTCGTTGCCGGGACGCTGTCGACCAACGGCATCGTTGCCATCCAGACCGACATCACCCGCTGGCACATCATCGCCACCGGCGTCGTGCCGTTCGTCATCTTCGTCATCGCGGCGACGGCCGAGATGAACCGGCCACCGTTCGACTTGGTTGAAGCCGAGCAGGAGCTGGTCGGTGGCTTCAATACCGAGTACTCCTCGATTCGCTTCGCCCTGTTCTTCCTCGCCGAGTTCATGAACACGGTGACGATGTCGGCAATCATCGTGACCCTGTTCCTCGGTGGCCCGCAGCCGATTGCCATTCGCGGCACGGTGCTCGACATCCCGCTGATCCCCAACGGCATTGAGGGCACCATCTGGTTCGTGCTCAAGTTGCTGGTGTTCCTCTACATGTTCGTGTGGTTCCGGGCGACACTGCCTCGTCTGCGCTACGACCAGTTGATGGACCTCGGTTGGAAGATTCTGATTCCGCTGGCGCTTGGCTGGTTCATGCTGCTCGCTGCGCTGCGGGTCGCTCAGGACGAAGGTTGGAACCGGTTCATGGTCGGTGCGATCGGCATTGCGGTGATCGGCGGTTGTTATCTGTTGCTCAACGCGGCTCACCGGGTCAGTACCAAGACCCGGGCCAAGGAAGGGGCGATGTTCTGATGGGCTACCTCGGAGGATTCAAGATTTCTGGCCGCCAGCACCGTCTGTTCGGCGGCAAGCGGGTGACGACCGAGTATTCCGGCGGCCGTGGTCATGCCAAGGGCAAGAGCGATCACGACGTCAAGATTCCCAAGCCCGAGCGGTTGCACGGACGCCACGTCCTCAACCGCTACGAGGACGGGATGGAGAAGTGCATCGGTTGCGAGCTGTGTGCCGCGGTGTGCCCGGCCAAGTGCATTCACGTGCGCGGCCGCGACAACGATCCGGAGAACCCGACCTCGCCCGGTGAGCGTTTCGGCTGGATCTACGAGATCAACTACCTTCGCTGCATCCACTGTGATCTCTGCGTGGAAGCGTGCCCGACCGAGGCGATCACCGAGTCGAAGTTGTTCGAGTTCTCGTTCACCAGCCGCCAAGACGCCATCTACACCAAGGCCGAGCTGCTCGTCGGTGACGACGGCAAGCCGCAGAAGATGGCCTGGGAAGACTGGCGCGAGGGCGACGACGTGCTCACCTCGGGCTGGATGCGGGCCACCGCCCCGTCGGGCGATGCGTCGTTCGAAGGCATCGAAGGCTGGTCGGGCGAGTTGGGTTACGGACTGCGAGCGTCCGAGCCCACCCAAGAAGTGCGCGACGCGTCGGTCCGTCGTGTCCCGAGCGTTGGCGCCGCCAGGCGTAGCTCGGCTGGAGGGAGCGGCCAAAGCGAAGCGGCGGCTAGTCCCGACCATCAGGACGGAGGCCACTAGGACATGGCTGAATTGATTGTGTTCATCTGCGCGACGGCGATGGTGATCGTCGGCGCGCTTGGTGTGCTGCTCCGCAAGCACCCCGTCCATGCCGCGTTGTCGCTGGTGTTGACGTTGTTCGGCATTGCCGTGCATTTCATCGCAATGGAGGCGAACTTCCTCGCCGCCGTGCAGGTCATCGTCTATGCCGGGGCGATCGTCATCCTGTTCCTGTTCGTGATCATGCTGCTCGGTGTCGATCGCACCGAAGACCTCTCGGTCGAGCCGTTCCTCAAGCAGCGCATCGCCGCCCCGATCATCGGGGTCGGCATCGCCGGGATCATCGGCACGGCGATCATCGCCAGCCGCGGTCTGCTCGGGCAAGGCCCTCCGCCAGCGGAGAACGGTCAGGACATCAACGAGTTGGCCCGGTCGGTGTTCTCCGACCACGTCTTTGCCTTCGAACTGACCTCGGTGCTGCTGGTCATCGCCGTGGTCGGCACCGTACTCCTCGCCCGCAAGCTCCCCTCGGGACCGGAATCATGAACCTGCTCGCCTGGAACGCACCGACCCCGACGCCGGTCTGGTACCTGCTGCTCGCTGCGGTTTTGTTTTCGATCGGCGCGGTGGGCGTCCTCGTGCGCCGTAACCCGCTGGTCATGTTCATGTCGATCGAGTTGATGCTCAACGCCGTCAACCTCTCGTTCGTGGCGCTCTCGCGGGTGCACGGTGACATCGGGGGTCAGACCTCGGTGTTCTTCGTGCTCGTGGTGGCGGCCGCCGAGGTGGTTGTCGGGCTCGGCATCATCGTGTCGATCTTCCGTAAGCGGCCCGGCGCGACCGCCGATGACATCGCGCTGATGAAGGGCTGAGAGTCTCGATGCTTGATCTTGTCTGGCTGATTCCGGCGCTTCCGCTCGCCGGTTTCCTCATCCTGTTCTTCTTCGGACGACGCCTCGGCGAACCACGCGCCGGGTGGCTCGCCACCCTGATGTGCGCGGGTGCGTTCGTGGTTTCGGTCGGGGTGTTCTTCGATCTGCTGTCGCAGAACACCGAGGAGCGCGCCCACAACGTCACGACGCTGTTCTCGTGGGTGCCGGTGTCGACGTTGCAGGTCGACCTGGCGTTTCTCGCCGATCCGCTGTCGATCACCATGTGCCTGTTCGTCACCGGCATCGGTTCGCTGATCCACCTGTACGCCATTGGCTACATGCACGGCGACCCGAAGTTCTCAAAGTTCTTCCTGTATCTCAACCTGTTCGCCTTCTCGATGCTGATGCTCGTGCTTGGCGAGAACATGCTGGTCACCTTCCTCGGTTGGGAGGGTGTGGGCACCTGCTCATACTTCCTGATCAGCTTCTGGCACACCCGTGACTCGGCGGCAACGGCCGGCAAGAAGGCGTTCGTCACCAACCGCGTCGGTGACTGGGGCTTCATGATGGCGATGTTCTTCGCCTTCCAAGCCACCGGCTCGCTCAGCTACCTGCACCTCAACGGTGTGGCCGGTGGCCTGGCCAAGTCGACGGCGACGGCGATTGCCCTGTTCGCCTTCGTCGGGGCCTGCGGCAAAAGCGCTCAGCTCCCGCTGTTCATCTGGCTGCCCGACGCGATGGAGGGCCCGACCCCGGTCTCGGCCCTCATCCATGCGGCGACGATGGTCACCGCCGGGGTGTTCTTCATGACCCGCCTCAACCCGGTGATCGCCGCGAGCGACGGTGCGGTCGGTTGGGTGATCGCCATCGTCGGGGCGGCTACCGCGCTGTTCGCCGCGACGGTTGCCGTGGCGCAGAACGACATCAAGAAGGTCCTCGCCTACTCGACGGTGTCGCAGCTCGGCTACATGTTCCTGGCCGTCGGCTCCGGTGCGTATGTGGCGGCGATCTTCCACATGGTCACCCACGCCTTCTTCAAGGCGCTGATGTTCCTCGGTTCGGGCTCGGTGATCCACGGGATGCACCACGAGCAGGACATGCGCCGGATGGGTGCGCTGCGCAAGCTGATGCCGATCACCGCTGGCACGTTCATCGTCGGCTGGCTGGCGATCGCCGGCGTACCGCCGTTCGCCGGCTTCTGGTCGAAGGACGAGATCTTGCTGTTCGCCTACGACAAGAGCCCGATTCTGTGGTTTGTCGGCCTGGTCACGGCGCTGCTGACCGCGTATTACATGACTCGACAGGTGATCATGGTCTTCTTCGGCAAGGCCCGCTGGAACGAGCCGGTCACCGGTCACGGCCACGATGCGGCCCCAGACGATGCAGCCGCAGACGCTCACCCCGTGGCCGACGCTCCCGACTCGCACCATGGGGCGTTCACCCCGTCGGAGTCGCCGTGGATCATGGTGGCTCCGCTGGTCGTGCTCGCCGGACTGTCGTTCGTCGGCGGAGGAATCAACCTGCCCTTCTCCCATGCCACCAAGCGGCTCGAGGCGTGGCTGGAGCCGGTCGTCGTTCCTGGGGAACACCACCTGACCAAAGCGGCCGACGATATCAAGTGGGTGCTCGCCGGTATCGCCGTGGTTGCGGCCCTCACCGGGATCGCCGCCGGCATCGCGGTCTACCATCGCCACAAGGCCAGGGCGATCGAGCCGGCCATCCTCGCCGAAGGTTGGATGTACGACCGCTCGGTCAGCGCATTCATGGGCGGCCCGGGCCGCAAGTTGTTCGATGGTCTCGCCTGGACCGATCGCACGATCGTCGACGGGGCCGTCAACGGCGTTGCCACCAGCGTTCGAGGAGTAGGTGGGCTCGTACGGCGCACCCAATCCGGCTTCATCCGCAACTACGCCCTCGGCATCTCGCTCGGCGTGATCGGTCTGCTGGCCTGGTTCCTGCTCAAGGGAATGGGGGTGCTGTGATGCTCGCTTCCGAGACGGCCGAAACGGTCGCCAACTTCCCGATCCTGACGATCCTCGTCTTGCTTCCGGCGATCGGCGCGCTCGTCGTGGCGCTGCTGCCCAACAGCCGCAAGGAACTGGTCAAGCCGGTCGGGTTGATGTTCGCGGTGGCGACCGGGGCGATGACCCTGTGGTTGCTGGCCAAGTTCCACACCGGTCAGGGCGACTACCAGTTCGTCTCGCAGCATCCGTGGATCAAGGAGTGGGGGATCGGCTGGCATCTCGGTGTCGACGGCATCTCGCTGTTCCTGATCGTGCTCACCGGCATCTTGATGCCGATTGCGCTGCTCGGCTCCGACGCCCACCACAACTACAAGCCCTACACCGCGTGGATTTTGCTGCTCGAAGCGGGAGTGATCGGGTCGTTCGTCAGCCTTGATCTGTTCCTGTTCTTCGTGTTCTTCGAGATCGTGTTGGTCCCGATGTACATGTTGATCGGCGGCTGGGGCTACGAGGGTCGGGTCTACGCGTCGATGAAGTTCTTCATCTACACGATGCTCGGCTCGGCGCTGATGCTCGTCGGCATCATCACCACCGCGTTTCTGGCCCGCAACCAGATCGGCCATCTCAGCTTCGACCTCGTCGAGATTGCCGAGAAAGCGTCGTTCGGGGTGAACACCGGTCGCTGGCTGTTCCTCGCCTTTGCCCTGGCGTTCGCCGTCAAGGTGCCGCTGTTCCCGCTGCACACCTGGCTTCCCGACGCCCACACCCAGGCGCCGACGGCCGGTTCGGTGATCCTCGCCGGCGTGATGTTGAAGCTCGGTACGTACGGCTTCCTGCGGTTCTGCTTCACGATGTTCCCCGAGGCGTCGCGGCACTTCCGCCCGCTGTTCCTCACGCTGGCGGTGATCGGGATCATCTACGGCGCCGCGGTCGCCACGATGCAGAAGGACCTGAAGCGGTTGGTGGCCTACTCGTCGGTCGCCCACCTGGGGTTCATCGTGCTCGGCTCGTTCGCCTTCACCAGCCAGTCGATCTCGGGCTCGGTGATGCAGATGATCAACCACGGGGTCTCGACCGGGGCGTTGTTCCTACTTGTCGGCATGATCTACGAACGTCGGCACACCCGCCAGATCGCCGAGTTGAAGGGGCTGCAGAAGGTCGCCCCGATCTTCGCCGCGGTGTTCATGATCGTGATGCTCTCGTCGATCGGGGTGCCCGGCTTGAACGGGTTCGCCGGTGAGTTCCTGATCTTGATCGGCTCGTTCCTCACCGCTCGCTGGTGGGTTGTCGTGGCCACGGTTGGCGTGATCCTCGCCGCGTTGTACCTGCTGTGGGCGTATCAGCGGGTCTTCCACGGGGAGCCCGACGAGGCGAACAAGAACTTCCGTGAACTGACCTGGCGTGAGGGCCTGATCATGGCCCCGCTCCTCGGGCTGATCGTGTTCTGCGGCGTCTACCCCAAGCCAATGCTTGACCGAATCCAGCCGAGTGTCGACTCGCTGATCGCCCACATCTCCGACAAGACCGGATATGTGGAGCCCCAGCCGGTGTTCGCTGATGTGCCCCCGGCCGAATCCGGTACCCATTCCGAAGAAGAAGCCCACGCCGAAGAAGAGGGCGAGTGATGTTGGCCCAGGGAGATCCCGTGGCACTGTTCGTCGGTCCGTCCATCGACTGGTGGGCGCTCAGCCCGCTGCTCGTCTTGCTCGGCGGTGGCCTGCTGCTGCTCGTCGGCGCGGCCCTCACGCCCCGTTGGCCCAAGGGCCTGTACGCCCTGGCGACCTGTGTCGTCGCCGGCGCCGCCGGTGTGCTCTCAGTCTTTCTGTGGGACGACATCTCCGACGAGGGCGACAAGCTGCTCGTTGGTGGGGCGCTGCGATTCGACCGCTTCTCGATGTTCATCACGCTGGTGATCTGCGTGTCGATCATCGGCTCGGCGCTGCTGACCGACGACTACCTGCGTCGCGAAGGCCAAGAAGGGGCCGAGGTCTACGGCCTGTACTTGATGGCCGCGATCGGCGGTGTCGTCATGGGTGCGTCGAACGACCTCATCGTGCTGTTCCTTGGCCTCGAAACCCTGTCGATCGCCTTGTACGTGCTCGCCGCGTCGCACCGCAAGCGCCTGGAGTCGCAAGAAGCAGGCCTGAAGTACTTCGTGCTCGGCGGGTTCTCCTCCGCGTTCCTGCTGTACGGAATCGCGCTGGTCTACGGAGCCACCGGCTCGACGCACCTCACTTCCGAGGCCGGTGAGAACTCGATCTTTGCGTTCCTCTCGAACAACGTGTTCCTCGGCCAGAGCCGGTCGCTGCTGCTGATCGGGGTGGCACTGCTGCTCGTCGGTCTCGGGTTCAAGATCGCCGCCGTGCCGTTCCACTTCTGGACCCCCGACGTCTACCAGGGTGCTCCGACTCCCGTTACGGCGTTCATGGCGTCGGCCGCCAAGGCCTCGGCATTTGCCGCCTTGCTGCGGGTCATCACGTACGGACTGGCGTCGCGCCAGAGCGACTGGAAGCCGGTCATCTGGGTGCTGGCGATCGCCACCCTGGTCATCGGATCGGTGCTCGCCGTCGTCCAGACCAACGTCAAGCGCATGCTGGCGTACTCGTCGATCAGCCACGCCGGGTTCATTCTCGTCGGCGTCGAAGCCGCGTCCGATCGGGGCACCGCTGGCTCGCTGTTCTACCTGCTGGCCTATGCGGTGCTGGTCATCGGCACATTCGGGGTGATCACCCTGGTCGGTCGCACTGGCGACGCCGAACACGAGCTGTCGTCGCTGCGAGGCCTCGGCAAGGATCGCCCGGTCGTGGCGCTGGCTCTCACCGTCCTGCTGCTCGCCCAGGCCGGCGTGCCGCTGACCTCGGGCTTCGTGGCGAAGTTTGGTGTGATCACTGCGGCGGTCGACCGCCACAGCTACGCCTTGGCGATTGTGGCGATGCTCGCCGCGGTCATCGCCGCCTTCCTGTACCTGCGGATCATCGTGTCGATGTACATGGACGACCCGGCCGGCGCACCTGCCGAGAAGGTCCAACTGCCGCGGTCGACCGGTGTCGCCCTGGCCGCCGCCGTCGCCTTCACCCTGGTGGTCGGGTTCATCCCCGGCTGGTTGATCAACCTCGCCAAGGATGCCGTTCCTCAGTTGGGCCTCGGTCGTTAGCCGACGCCAGCCCGTCGTAGGCTGGCGGGCATGTCATTGCAGGGTGAATACGTTCCAACGCCGAAGGATTGGGTCCGCGAGCAGGTTGAGGCCTACGAGGCGTCGGGCGGGCGCGAGGCGAATACGCTGCGCGAGACCGGTATCCCGATCGTCGTGGTGACGATGGTCGGCAACAAGACCGGATTCGTCCGCAAGATCGCCCTGATGCGGGTGGAGCACGAAGGTTCGTACGCGCTGGTCGCCTCGGTTGGTGGAGCCCCCAAGCATCCAGTGTGGTATTTCAACCTGCTCGCCGACCCCGACAACGTGATGATCCAAGACGGGCCCGAGCCGTTCCCGGTGTCGGTTCGCGAGATCGACGGAGCAGAGCGGGACGCATGGTGGGAGCGCTCGGTCGCCGTCTATCCACCGTATGCCGAGTACCAGGCCAAGACTGACCGCCGAATCCCCGTCCTCATCGCCGCGCCCCGCTGAGCTGCTGGCTGATGCGTCACCTGTGACGGTCGCGCAAACCGACCTGGTCGCGTGTCGGGCTACGCCTGGGCGAGAAGGGCGTCGAACAACGACTGTTGGACCGAATCGGTGTCGGCCGTGTCTTCGGGGTGCCACTGGGTACCGACGACCCAGCGTTGACCGGCAACCTCGATCGCTTCGACGGTGCCATCATCGGCCCGACCGGTCACCGCCACCCCCCGCCCGAGCGACTTGAGTGCCTGGTGATGGACGGAGTGGCACGCAGCTGGTCGCATCGTGCCCATCGCGTCGGCGATCAGTGAGCCGTAGTCAAGGCTGACCGGGTGGTGTTGGTACCAGTGGTCCTCATTGCCGATGTCTTGCACCAATGAGCCCCCGAGCACGACGTTGAGCATCTGTGCCCCGCGGCAGATCGCCAGCACCGGAATATCCCTGGTCAGCGCCGCTTCGAGCACTGCCGCTTCGAGCGCATCGTGCTCCGGGACGATGCCGTAGAGCTGTTCGGCCGCCGGCTCCTCGCCGTATAGCACCGGGTCGATGTCGCCGCCACCGTGCAGGACGACCGCATCGACCCGAGCCACCAGATCGGCAATCGCCGCCAGACTCTCGGTGATCGGCGGGACCATCACGACGTGTCCGCCGGCGCGGACCACCGCCCGCCCATACCGTTGGCCTACGGCGAACGCATCGCCACGCACGTTCTCGGCGGCGGGGCCGATGCGACCGGGGATCAAGACGAGAGGGGTGGAAGACATCGCTGTTCAGAATAGGTGTCGGCCCGTGCTGGCGCGCCCTCTGGAACGGGCGGCCATCTCTGACACAGGCCTCGCGTAATGTCGGGCCATGGGAAGAACGAACCGCGAACGGCGGGCCGACAAGCGAAAACGGCGAGTCGAGCAGCTCCGTCGTCAGGACCGAGCCGCCGGTAGCGCGGGCCCCAGCGACCCCCGACCAGGCTCGGGTGGGGCCGAGCGAGAGCCGCGCCGGCCACCGCGCGCCGCCAGTGGCGACCTCGTCGAACAGCTGTGGAGCGCGGTGCGGGCGATCGGCGACCCTTCACCCGTCGCGCGTCGGTACGTCACCACGATCTGCTCCGAGACCGACCGATTCCTCCCGGTGGCAGTCCAGCAGCTCCACCTGTTCGTCAGCCGGCTGTGGGTCCATGGCTGGCTTCCCTACGACGTCGTGCGGTACGCCGCACGTCAATGCGAACCCGTCCAGGTCGGCTACATCGCCGAGGCCGTCGCCGCCGAGGTGGCCCGCATGTTCGCCGCGCAAACGATCACCGACCGCTGGCTGCGCTCGGCCGACGCGGCCGCCACCTTCGTCATCGACCTCGGGCCGCTGCGACCCGGCGACATGCGCGATTGGCTGGAGTTGCTCCATGCCGTGGCTCGCATGCCCCGTCTGGCGACCATCACCCCGCCCCCCGGGGCGACCACCGGTCGGCCCGCGACGGTCCCCGGGACCGGTGGCGATCAACGCCAGCTTGAGCGGGTTCGGGCCCTGTTGGCCAAGGCCGAGTCGACGACGTTCGAGGCCGAGGCGGAAGCTCTCACCGCCAAAGCCCAGGAACTCATCGCCCGGTACTCCCTCGACCAGGCGTTGCTCTCCACGTCGGCCGCCGCGGCCGGGGCGTTGCCGATCGGCACTCGCATCTGGATCGACGACCCGTACACCGAACCGAAGTCGTCGCTCGCGGCCCGGGTCGCCGATGCCAACCGCTGCAGCTGCGTGTGGGATCCGAATCTCAAGTACGTCACCCTCTTCGGGTTCGATCACGATGTCGCGGCGGTCGAGTTGCTGTACACGTCGCTCCTCGCCCAGGCCACCGCGGCGATGATCCGTCACGGCAGCGTGCAAGACCGCACCGGCCAGTCCCGCACCCGGTCGTTCCGCCGCTCTTTCCTCCAGGGGTTCGCCCATCGGGTCGGCGACCGCTTACGTGAGGTGACCGCCGCCGAGGAACAGGCCGCCGTCGAGTCGTCGGCGGCGCTGCTCCCCGTGCTTGCCGGTCGTCAGGAACAGGTGGAACTGGCGTTCCGTGAAGCATTTCCCGACGTGGTGATGCGTCGCACGACGGTCAGCAACGCGGCTGGATGGCACGCCGGCAAGGTCGCCGCCGATCTCGCCCAGCTCGGACCTTCCGGCGCCCAGCTCGGCGCACGACGATGACCCCGCTCACGAGTCGCCGGGGAACCCCGGTAGGCAAATGAAGCGTTGATCATCTCCTGCAGATGAGCCAGGCCGGTGGTCGGTGCGAAACGAGAAGGACTGTCCACCGAGGTGCAGGTCGGGAGTGCCACGACGGGGGCGTCGTAGTTCGGGTCGAAGAAGAACGGGATCGAGTAGCGGTCGCGACCCGAGGTGTTGATCACCCGGTGAACGGTCGAGGCGAACAGACCGTTGGTCCACCGGGCCATCATGTCGCCGACGTTGACGACGAAGGCGTCGGCCAACGGCGGCACGTCGATCCATTGCCCCGCCGCGTTACGCACCTGCAAGCCCCCGTTGGCATCCTGCGCCAGGATTGTCAGCGCCCCGAAGTCGGTATGGGCGCCCGCGCCGAGTTGGGCGTCGGTGATCGGCCCGCTGGGCGGCGGGTAGTGCAGCGGCCCGGCGGTCGCCATCGGCCGAGTGAGGAACTCGTCGAAGTACTCCTCGGGCATCTCGAGCGCCAGGGCGAAGGCCCGCATCAAGGCCCGGGCGAGGTTGGCCATCAGCGTGTAGTACTCGCGAAACGTCGGCACGAACTCGGCCGGGTTCGCCGGCCACTGATTCGGGCCGTGCAATGGGACTCCGGCGGTGACCAGGCTGTGGTTGGCGGGCAGATCCTGGCCGATCTTGATGCCCTCCTTGAAGTCGCCGGCGTACTGTTGTCTGGCCGGGTCGAGGTTCTCGCCGCCCACCGAGAACCAGCCGCGATGGCACGACGACTGCTCGATGGCGATCTCGGACTTCTCGTGCGTTGGCAACGCAAAGAACGCGCTGGCCTGGTCAAACGCCCGAGTGACGATCTGCGTCGGAATGTCATGATTGGTCACGGCGAAGAAGCCGATGTCGCGACAGGCACGGCCGATCTGGCGGGCGACGGCCAGACGATCGTCGAACGAACCGTGGAGCAGCCCGGTCAGATCGATCACCGGAATCTCGGCAACGGCGAGCTGCGACCCCTGCAGCGACGGGTCAAGTTCTGCACTGTTCATGGAAAAGATGTTAGACATCCAGACCTGTTGAACGTTGTTGACGCTGGGGGCCCGTGGACTTCATCTTCATGTTGACGAGAAGTGACGAGACGATTGTCGATTGTCTTGAGACGTGGTCGGCCATCGAACATGTCGGGGTGACCCACGCCGGTTTCAAGGATGTCGGGGTCGACATTGCCACGCTCCACGAGCTCAACCGGCGAATGCAGGCCGCCGGGGTGACGACGTACCTGGAGGTCGTGTCGACCACGACCGACGCGTGCCTGCAGTCGGCTCGGGTAGGCCGTGAGATCGGTGTGAATCGACTGATGGGCGGTACCCAGGCCGCCGAGATTCTGCCGATCCTGCAGGGCACCGACATCGAGTACCTGCCGTTTCCGGGTGTGCCGATCGGTCATCCGACCGTTCTCGGCGGGTCGCCCGAGACCATTGAGCAGCACTGCAAGGAGTTCGAGTTGGCCGGGTGCGGTGGTGTCGACCTGCTCGCCTATCGGGCGATCGATGCCGACCCGGTGGAGCTGGTCGTCGCCGCCCGTCGGGGAACAACGGGAACGCTGGTGATCGCCGGAAGCATCTCGACTGTTGAGCAGATCGCCGATCTGGCCGCCGCTGGCGCCGATGCGTTCACGATCGGATCGGCGGTGCTCGACGGCTCGTTCTCACCGCGTAAGGGGCTGCTCGCCAGTCAGCTCCGCGATGTGTTGGACGCCTGCCAATGACGGCGTCGGGGCCCAACGGGCTGATGCTCGGCATCGACCTGGGCGCCGGCAGCTTGAAGGCGACCTTGGTCCGGCCGAACGGCAGAGTGGCCGGCGAGGCAAGCGCCACGATCAACACATCAAACCCTCGGTTCGGGTGGGCCGAACAGGACCCGCGGGAGTGGTGGACGGCGTTCTGCACCGCGGTCCCCGCCGCGCTTGCCGACGCAGGTGTCACCGGCGACGCGGTGTCGGTCATCGGCTTCTCCGGCGGGGCCCACATCGGGGTGCTCTGCGGCGCCGACGGCGAGGTACTGCGTCCGGCGATCCTATGGAGCGATTCGCGTGCGGCCGCCGAGGCGGCCGAGCTGCGCCAACGCGCCGATGCCCGCATCTTGGAGCTCACGCTCAACCGGGCCAATCCCACGTGGTTGCTGCCGCAGTTGATGTGGATCGGCCGTCACGACCCGGAGGCGGCTGCGGCGACCCGGCGGGTGTACATCTCCAAGGATTGGCTCAGGGCCCAGGTCACCGGCACCTGGGAAACCGATTACAGCGATGTGGTCGGCGCGCTGATGGCCGACTCGACGACGAAGGGCTGGTCGGCGGAGTTGGCCGAGATGGGAGGCTGGGACCCGACCACGCTCCCCCCGGTGGTCCGTCCCACCGACATTGTCGGAGCGGTCACCGCGGCCGCCGCGGCAGCGAGCGGACTGAAAGTCGGCACCCCGGTGGTCTGCGGTTCGAACGATACGACGGTCGAATTGTTCGGAGCCGGTGCGACCAAGCCGGGCGAGGGTGCGGTGAAGCTCGCCACCGCGGGGGTGACCTATCAGGTCGCCGACGGCCCTCTCGTTCGCCCGCCGGTCTCGTGCTATCCACACATCGTCGACGGGCTGTACTACACCGCGACCGGGATCAATTCGTGCGCCTCGGCCCACCGGTGGCTGCGCGACCAGTTCTTCGCCGCCGAAGGGTTCGCCGGAATGGACGATCTCGCCGCCGGGGTCAGTCCGGGCTCCGACGGCCTGATCTTCCACCCCTACCTGCAGGGCGAACGCGCCCCCCACTGGGACCCGCAACTGCGCGCCGACTTTGTCGGCTTGACGATGCAACACACCCGTGGACACTTCGCCCGGGCGTTGTACGAGGGCATCGCCTACGCGATCTGCGACGCGATGACGGTGGCCGAAGGGCTGGGCATGCGCTACGAGACGATCCGTCTCATTGGCGGCGGAGCTCGCAGCGCAACGTGGCGCCAGATCATGGCCGACGTGCTTGGCCGCCCGATTCTGTTGCCCGGCAACGGTGATGCCTCGTTTGGTGCGGCGGTCGTAGCCGGCATCGGTGTGGGCATCTTCACCGACGTTGCCGATGCGGTGGCGAGATGCTGTCGGGTGACCGCCAGCCACGAGCCCGATGGCCCGACTCACGCCCGTTACCAGGAGTTTTTCAACGTATACCGCGACGTGCAGGCTGCAATGGTCGAACCGAACCACCGTCTGCACGTCCTGACCGAGGGGGTTCGACCGTGACCGCTCAATCCAACATGACCGAGATCCTCGATGGCTGGAAGGCGGCCGGCATCCGCTGGGTGCGCTTCGAGGCCCCCGACCTGCATGGGGCGTCGCGCTCCAAGCTGGTCCCGGTCGAGCAGGCCTACGGGTACGCCGCCGAGGGGCTCAACGTCTACGGCGGGGCGCTGATCCTCGACTCGCGCAGTGACGTGGTCGGCGGCAGCGAGTATCACGATGCGATCAACTACGCCGACCAGCAGTTCTGGCCCGACCCGTCGACTGCGGCGATCCTGCCGTGGGCCGACCGCACCGCCCGGGTGATCTGCGCCAGCAAGTGGTACGACGGCCGGATGCAGGAGGCGGCCTCGCGCAACGTGCTGCAGCGGGTGCTCGACCGATTGAGTAACGCCGGGTTCAATGCGTTCATGGGGCAGGAGAACGAGTTCTACCTGCTCGACCCGGCGACCAAGCAGCCCGCTCTGTTCGGCGGCTATCACATCTTCAACACCGTGCGCAACGAGTACCACCCGGTGGTCCGGGCAATCATCGAACACATGCCGGCGGTCGGCATCGACATCATCACCGCCAACTGCGAGTACGGGCCGAGCCAGTTCGAGATCAACTACGGCCCCAAGTCAGGCATGGCCGCCGCCGACGCCACGTTCACGTTCAAGAACGCAGTCAAGGAGATCGCCCTCCAGCACGGAATGTTGGCGACGTTCATGTCGAAGCCGTCGTCGTCGCTGTCGGGGAACGGCGCCCATACCCACGTCTCGCTGATCGATCCGGCGACGGGCCGCAACGTTTTCGCCGACGCCAAGTCAGCCACGGGGATCTCGAAGACCGCGGAACAGTTCATCGCCGGCTGCCTGGCCTACGCCGCGCCGGCCTATGCGATCTGCGCTCCGACGGTGAACTGCCTCAAGCGGCGCCGTCCCCACACGTTCAGTCCGTCGAACATCTCTTGGGGCATGGAAGACCGCACCGCGTTGGTGCGGGTGAAGCTCGGGTCGATCAACAGCCGCCACATCGAATACCGCTCGCCATCGGGTTTGTCGAACCCGCACCTGGTCATGGCTGTGGTGCTCGCCTCGGGGCTGTTGGGCATCGAGCAGAAGATGAAGTGCCCCAAGCCTTCGGCGACCGGTACTCCCGCCGAGGAAGATCCGCGGTTCGCTCCGCTGCCGTGGAGCCTGCACGAGTCTCTCGACGCGCTCGAGCGATCGAGTGAGCTGCGCGAGGTACTCGGCGAGGAGTTCGTCCGCATCTACCTCACCGTCAAGCGTCATGAACTTCGCCGATTCGAAGACCACGTCACCGACTGGGAAGTCAACGAGTACACCGAGCTCTACTGATCGGCGAATCGCCTAGGCTGGCCGTTGTGGTTGCGCTGGAAGAGGAGTACGGCTACCCGTACCACATGACTCTCGCCGAGTACTGGGTCTGGCGCGAGCAGCAAGAGCTTCGCTACGAGTACGTCAACGGCGTCGTCTATGCGATGGCTGGGGCGTCGACGCCGCATAACCGGGTCGCCATGAACCTCCTCGGTCGGCTGTGGACCGCCGTGCAAGACAGCGATTGCTTCGCCTGGAACTCAGACCAGGCGTTACTGATCGAAGAGACGCAGAGCGTCTACTACCCCGACGCGATGGTCACGTGCCCTCCGGGAAACGATGAGCGTTTCCAGGCGTCGCCGTGCCTGGTGGTGGAGGTGCTGTCGCCGAGCACTCAGCGGGCCGATCGCACGCTGAAGCTGGGGGCGTACTCGACGATTCCGTCGCTGCAGCGATACCTGATGATCAGCTCCGATTTCGACGACCAGTTCGTGATCTCGCATGAGCGCATCGGCGACGTGTGGGTGCACACGCTGCACAAAGCGACCGACCGCATCGTGCTGAGCTGCCCGAAGATGAGTTTCATCGTGAGCGACCTGTACCGCTGACCTCCGGAGACTCGGCCATCCTGAGCTACGCGAGGATGACGTTCGTGTGAGCCATCTGTACCGCTGACCTTCGATATCACCCGGTGTGGTGGCCATCGACTACCGTCACCCGAGTTGAGTCGTTCGACCCAACGCCGGGGGTTACGGGGCGCACTGCCCCTCGTTTACAGGGGGTCACACTTGAGCGAGATTCGCGAGAGTATCGACATCTCCCAACGGGATGATGTCGACAAATTGAAAGCCAATGCGGTCGGCCTCGGAGGCGTGCTCTTCGCCTGCCTCGCCGGTGCCGCGCCGATCACCGCCATGCTCGGCAACGTTCCCTTCGCCGTGGGGTTCGGCAACGGGTACGGCGCTCCGGCGGGCTTCATGTTCGCCACCGTGGTGTTGACCGTCTTCTCCGTCGGCTACGTGGCGATGTGCCGCAAGATCACGGCCGTTGGCGGGTTCTACGCCTTCATCAGCCACGGGCTTGGGCGGATCTTCGGGGTGGCCAGCGGTCTCGTTGGCGCCATCGCCTACATGTCGATCGAGGCCGCGTTGCTCGGCGGCCTGGCGTTTTTCGCCCAGGACACGTTCATCCAGCGGTTCGACGTGACCATTCCGTGGCCGGTGTTCGCCATCGTGAGCCTCGTGCTCATCGGCATCCTCAACTTCTTCGACGTCGACTTGTCGCTGAAGGTGTTGGGTGTGCTGCTCGGGCTCGAAGTGGCGATCTTGGTGATCATGGACTTCGGCATTCTGTTCCAGACCAGCAACACGTGGACTTCGTCGATCGGTGAAATCACCGCCAAACTCGATCTGAGATCGCTCAACGTCGGTAAAGCCTTCGCCGAGGACGGGATCACGAATCCCGACAACAAGCTCGGCCCGGCCATCGGCATCTTCATGGCCTTCTGGAGCTGGGTCGGTTTCGAGGCGGCTCCCAACTACGCCGAGGAGTCCCGGGACCCGGTGCGCAACGTGCCCCGGGCGACCTACATCTCGGTCATCTCGTTGGGCGTGTTCTACACGTTCACGTCGTGGATGGTCGTCACGGCCTGGGGCGACAAGGCTGGCGACG
The DNA here is from genome assembly GCA_963847945.1 of uncultured Actinomycetes bacterium. Classification (GTDB taxonomy): domain Bacteria; phylum Actinomycetota; class Acidimicrobiia; order Acidimicrobiales; family Ilumatobacteraceae; genus JANMJD01. The sequence goes on along the minus strand of CAWKBX010000009.1, from coordinate 721,092 downwards.
CCGGCGGCTTGTTCGGTGGCATGTTCTACGAGGCCACGACCGAGTTCGTGGGCGAGTTCTTCACCAAGGCGATGGGTTGGCTGATCATCACCGGGTCGTTCGCCTGCGGTGCCGCGTTCCACAACGCGGCGACCCGCTACTGGTACGCCATGGGCCGCGAAGGACTCTTGCCCAACAAGTTGGGCAAGACGCATTCCGTCCACAAGAGCGCCCACATCGCCAGCGCGTTCCAGAGCGTTCTGGCGTTGATCCTCGTCGTCATCTACATGGTCTTCGGTACCATCGACAAGGCTCCGGACATGACTGATCGGGCTGCTTCGGTCGGGTACGCCAACAACGCTGCTTATCTGGGTCTGTACACGCAGCTGGCGTTGTTGGCGACGTTGTTGATTCTGATCCTGCAGACCGCCGTGTCGGTCGCCATCATTGTGTACTTCCAGAAGAACAAGGCCGATGCCCACCCGTGGAAGACCCTGATCGCTCCCGCCATCGCCACCGTCATGCAGAGCTACGTGATCTATCTGCTGATCTCGAACCTCGACGCACTGGGCGGGAAGAAGGGCTTTGTGCCCTTGATCCCCTACACCGCGCTGGCGATCATCGCCATCGGGATGGCTACCGCCCTGTATGTGAAGTCGGCAAAGCCCGACGTGTACGACCGGCTTGGGCGGTTTGTGAACACGGGGGCGTAAGTCCTTCGAACCAACAGACGCAAACGGCGCGACAAGTTGGCGTTTGACACGTCTGAGTAGTCAGTGGGGTGGTGGATCGGGCGGTCCGCCACCCCACCGCCGTTTTCGCCTGGCGATTCGCCGCGACGCGCGGCCGTCGAGGGCAGGTTGTCGACGGCATCAACGTGTGCGATCCGGTCAACCATCACGGCAACTACCGGGTGAACACCGTACGGCGTCGCCGTGAAGCTCGATGCCGAGAACCGAGTGGTCGTTCGCTGGGCTGACGGGACGGAAGAGACCATCTGAGCTCCAACGGGCTCAGTCGGCCCAGCGTTCCTTCATCAGGAACCAGCCCCACACACAGGCGAAGAAGCCGCCGATGGCGTTGAGCGCCACGATCGTGCCGGTGGCCACCGCCGGGTCTGAGGCGCGGGTGCCGATGTAGGTGGCGAGAAACTGGCGTCCGATCCAGCCTTGGCCGTCGACGGCGATGACCACGGCCTGGAGGACACCCCAGGCAACGCCGAGGTATCCGCCGAGGCGACGATGGCGGTAGGCGAAGTGCGCCGCTGTCAGCCCGACGGCGGACTGGATGAACACCGACCAGGCCCGATGGTCGCGGCCGAACTCGATGATCGCCCCGCCACCGGCGAACGCGGCCATCAGCACTGACAACCATTGAATGGGCGATACCGCAAGGCGACGAGCAGGCACGATCGGGCAGTCTGCCAGAGTCGGGCTCGAGATCTTGCGGCGACCGTCATGGCCTCGTGCGGTCTTCGGGGAGCGCTGCGACGATTGCACCCCAGAACCGCGGGCTCGGGCTGTTATCGCCTGGTTGCGGAGCACTCCGCCCAAACTGGGGTGCGATCGTCGCACGGCCTCGGGTGAAGGTGCAGCGCGCGTCGGGTCGCGACGTTCAGAGCACGCAGCCCTCATGGGCAGACGAGACGAGGCGCACGTACTTGTCGCGTACCGAGCCGCGCCGGACTCGAGCCGACAGGTCCGGCGGTTGCCAGTCGGTCATGCGGCGGCGGATCTCGTCGTCATCGAGTTCGACATCGACGCGTCGTTCGGTGGGATCGATCACGATCCAGTCCCCGTCGCGTACCGCAGCCAGGGGACCGCCGCGGGCCGCCTCGGGGGAGATGTGGCCGATCAGGATGCCATGCGAGACGCCCGAGAACCGGCCGTCGGTGAGCAGGGCCACCGTGTTGCCGAGGCCCCGGCCTTGGAGCTGGCCCGTCAGCATCACCATCTCGGGCATACCCGGGCCGCCGACCGGGCCGACGTTTCGTACGACGACGACATCCCCGGCGACCACCGCTCCACTGCGGATCGCGGCCATCGTCGCGGACTCGGACTCGAACACCCGGGCCGGGCCGCGGAATTGCCCGTTGTCGAGGGTCTTGCCCGACAACTTGAGCACGCAACTGTCGGGCGCAAGATTTCCGCGGAGCACGCTGATGTGGCGACCGGCGGGCGCGACGGGTTCGGCGATCGGCATGACGACGCGTTGGTCGCCGAGTTCGGCGAGGGTGGGGGCGGTGGCGAGATTTTCGGCCACCGTCCGGCCGGTCACGGTCAGCGCGTCGCCGTGGAGGAACCCGTGGTCGAGGAGCTCGCGCATCACCACCGGCACCCCGCCGAGCTGGTGGAGGGCGACCATCGAGAACGGCCCGTGCGGCTGCAGGTTGGCGATCAGCGGCACTCGGGCGCCGATGTCGTGGATCTGGTCGATCGTCAACGGCACACCGGCTTCCCGGGCGACGGCGAGTACGTGGAGGTAGAGATTGGTCGACCCGCCCATCGCGTACAAGGTGGTGATCGCGTTCTCGAACGCCTCGATCGTCATCACATCGCGGGGTCGGATACCGGCGTCGACCAGGGCGAACAGCGCATCGGCCGAGGCGGCAGCCTGCCGGCGGACATCGTCGTGGATGTCGCCCGTCGCGGTGTAGTCGGCCGGGTGAGAGGCACCCTGGGGGAGCATCATCCCGATCGACTCGGCGAGTGTGCTCATCGTGTTGGCCGTGAACATCGCTCCGCAGGTTCCGCTGCCCGGCATCACCGATGCCTCGAGTTCGTCGAACTGTTCCGCAGTGATTCGGCCGGCCTCGCGAGCGGCGCGCCCCTCGAGGTAGTCGAGGATCGTCAGATTGTTGCCCTTGGCCGCCCAGGGTTCGAAGCCGACTCGCCCCGGCGAGCTCGTCCCCGGGTAGAGCACGAGACCGAAGGCGTTCGTCCGGGCGAGGGGCATCAAGGCCGCCGCCCCGGTCTTGTCGCAGCCCGATACGACGATCATCGCCTCACCGTGATGGGCGCAGTGGCCGATCTCGAAGCAGTCGGCAACGACATCGCGCGACACCAGGCTGTAGCCGGCCGTCGGCGTGCCCTGGGTGAGTGCGTCCGACACGGCCGGAGCCCCGACGAGCAGCCCCTGTCCGCCGCGCTCGGCGATGAGGTCGACGAGGAGTTCGGCGATCGTCGACACCCGGTTGTTGCAACGATGGGCGTTGGTCGCCGCATGAGCAATCGTCACCACCGCCCGGGTGCGCGCCGCTCGGTCGGGGTCGAACCCGGCCGCTCGCACCTCGACGCGCGCCTCACGCCAGTACTTGCTGTCATCGGCCTGTTGAGTCATCGCTTCACCCCCGCCCGACGAAGGGCATCTCGGTGGCCATCACGGTGATGGAACAGCACGTTGGCCTCGGGACTCAACCCGGCCATGTAGCTCACGGCGCGGCCGACCTCGGCAACGTCGAAGGTCGGCTCAACTCGCAGCGAGCCATCGGCCTGGGGTACTCCGCCCGCCATGCGCGCCGTCATCGGCGTGGCGGCGTTGCCGACGTCGATTTGCCCGCAGGCGATGCCGTGGGGTCGGCCGTCGAGGGCAATTGCCTTGGTCAGCCCGGTGATCGCATGTTTTGTCGCGGTGTACGGCGCTGAGTTGGGCCGTGGCGCATGGGCCGAGATCGAACCGTTGTTGATGATCCGGCCGCCCGGTGGACTTTGCCGTTTCATCAGCCGCACTGCCGCCTGGGCGCACAAGAACGAACCCGTCAGGTTCACATCGACGACGGCCTGCCACTGGGCGACGGTCAGATCTTCGAACGGTACGGGAGGGGCACCGGTGCCGGCGTTGTTGAACAACACGTCGACCCGGCCGAACGTGGCCTCGACGGTGTCGAACAGCGCCCGGACGGAGGCCTCGTCGGCGACATCGGTCGGTACCGCGATCGTGTCGGCCGCACTATCGCTGGCGGCGATCAGCGCCGCGGTTTCGGCGAGCGCGTCGGCCCGTCGACCGGCGAGGACGACGGTGAACCCATCGATCGCAAGTTGGCTGGACACGGCACGGCCAATTCCTGAGCCGGCCCCGGTGATCACGGCGACACGCATGCGGCCAGCCTCGCGCATCGGCGCCGCGAGCGAGTGGGCCGGTGGGCCGGGCCGGCTGCGGCCGACGCACGACACGGTGAGCGATCCGGGTGGTTCGATCGTCACCTTCTGGAACCGGAGGCCGGCTGGGGTCGGGTCGGAGGTGCAGGGCCGGGCCGGTTGTCAGAGCCGGTAGAGCGACGTTGCGTTGGCCGAACCGATGGCGCTCGCCACGGTTGTGGCCATCGCCGACGGAATGGACCCATCGGCGATCCAGCCATCGAGAACTTGGGCCATCGCCCAGCGGAATTGGGCGGCCCCGGCGAAGTACAACTCGGGCAGTCCGAACGCGTCGGAGCTGTACAACACCTTCGGAAACGGGGTGGCCTCCAGCGCCCGGGCCAGGAACCGGGGGGCCGACGGACCGAGGTAGTTCATCCCCAAGCCGATGTCCATCCACACGTGCGGATAGACGGTGGCGAGGAAGCCGGCCTCGCGTTCGAACGGCCAGCAGTGGAGCAGCACGATTTGGATGCCGAGCGGCGTGCACCACTCGATGAACGGGGTGAGCAACGACGGGTTCGACTGGTGGAGCACCACATCCGGGTCGCCGTACCCGACGTGGAGCTGCAGCGGCAGCCCGCGTTTCCCGCCGATGCGGGCGGCCAGCCGGAGCAACGCCGCCTCGATCGTGGCGTCGTCGAGGCGGCCGCCATGGGCCAGCCAGTAACCGATCGCCCCGTCGAGTGCGTCGTCGTCGACCTTCAGCAGATCGACGTAGAACCCGCAGCGATAGGCGAGCACCGACTTCAACCCGATCGCATTGGCGCATCGTTCGACCAGTCCGGCTTCGAACGCGTCCATGAAGTCGATCGCCCGCACCCCCGAGGCGGCGACCTCCTCGGCGATCACCTCGATCCGCACGATCTCGCGCACCGGGCTGCCCGATAGATCTGCCATGTCGGCCAACGAGCACAGCTCATCGCCGCGATATCCGGTGTCGATCAGCAACGTCGACTGGTTGGCGGCCTGGAGCAGTCGCCGAGTCGCCTCCGGAGCCCCGAGTTGGGCACGACGGGCGATGTAGGCGTCCCACGAACAGAACGGATCGAGACCGAGCACCGGCGGGCACCAACGGCCGAGGGCGAATCCCACCGGCCCGTCGAGGTGTGACCCGTTGCCCGCGGGTGACGGGCTCTCCGAGCACAGCGCCTCGAACGCGGCGCGATCCAACTCATCGAGCCGCACGGCGTGGCAGTGCTGATCAACGAGGGTCAATGAACTCAGATCCAGTGACATCGTCAGTACACCTCTCGATATCGGGCGACGCGCTCGGTGTCCGACAGCCCGGCCAACTCGGTCAACTCGGTGTGTTTCATCTCGAGGTAGGTCTCGATGAGCAGCGGGTCGAACCACCGTCGGGCGATGTTGTCGTCGCCGAACGCATCGAGCGCCTCGGGGAGCGATGTGGGCAGCCGGGCGACGCCCATCGCTGCGAGCGCGTCGGCGGTCATCGCATTCGGGTCACCAGGAAGCAGCCGCAGCTCGTCGAGGTTCTCGTCGAGGCCCTGGCACCCGGCATGGATCAACGCGGCGAGCACCAGATGCGGACATGCGGTCGCATCGGCCGCGCGGAACTCGACATTCCACCCGGCCGGCGTTGCTCCTGGGCAGATCCGCAGGGTCGCCTCGCGATTGCGCAGGCCAGAGGCAGTAAATGCCGCACTCCAGCGATGAGGGGTGAGTCGCAGATAGCTGATCGCGGATGGCGCGGTGAAGGCAACCAGCGCCGGGAGATGTCGCACGATCCCCGAGAAGAACGCCCGCGCCTGGCGCGACAACCCGTCGGGATCGTGGCGGTCGTGGGTCACCGGCTTGCCGTTCCCCGTGTGCAGGCTGAGGTGGACATGAACGCCGTTGCCCACCCCCTGCGGGTCGACGATCGGGCTGAACGTCACCGACCGTTGGTGGACCCGGGCAACGTCGCGGACGATCTCTCGCACCAGCGACGCTCGGTCGGCGGCCCGCAACGCGCTGGCCGGTCCAACCGTGATCTCGAACTGGCCGGGGCCGAACTCGGCCAGCCAATTCTCGGGTTCCAACCCGGCAGCAACCAGAGCCCGTACAACCTCCGACCCGAACGGCTCGGCGGCCCGCTGGGCTCGCAGGCTGAACGCCGGCAACGGAACCGCGGGCGTATCGGTCGGCGACAGCATGGTGAACTCGTGCTCGAATGCCGCCTTGACTTCCAGCCGATGCTGCTCAGCCAGCCGGTCGATCGCACCCCGCAACGCAGCCCGTGGACACGCCCCGAACGGCTGGCCATCGGGTTCCACGGCGTCGCACAACACGACATCGAACGCCGAGGTGCCCAGGCGGTCGACGCGCACGTGGGCCGACTCGTCGGGGATCAATCGCAGGTCGCCGAGGGGGCCGAACGGGTTCATGTCGCCCAGCGAGCCGAACGGGGTGATCGACTGGTCGGCCGGAACCCAACCGACGGTCGTCGGATATCGCCGCCCTGGAACCGCCCGGCCCCGCACATGGCCCGACAGGTCGGCGTAGGCGAGGAAGACCAGGTCGTCGTCGGGCATCCGATGATTCTCGCGTATCGGGCGGCCTGCTCCGGTGGCGAGATCACCGGTTGCGGCGCGACTCACAAGAATGCGGCATGATGCGCTGATGACGACGCTACGCGTGGAATTGGTTGGCGATCCGGCGCTGCTCGAACCGTGGTATGACGCCGCCGGCTCACAGAAGGACAACCTTTGCGGGGTCTACTGGGCCGACATCGCCGTGCAGGCGTTCACCGAGCATCGGTTCATCGACGAGGAAGATGCCGCTCTCGTCGCCGGCACCGTGGTGCCCGAAGGCCCCACCGAACCGGCCGTCTCGTTCCCCTGGCACGGAGACGGGCCCCGCGGCATCATCGAACCGAGCTGGCCCTACCGCCTCGACCTGCCCACCTCGACCGACGATGACGCGCTGGGCACCTCGGCCCACGGCGTCGTGCGGGCGATCCTTGGGTTGGCGGGGGGCGAGTTGTCGGTGATGCCGCTGCGTAGCGACGAGTGGACACCCGAGCTGATCAACGAGCTGATGTTGGCGCTAGCGACGCTTGACGAGCCCCGACTGCTGGCGATCGCCAACGTCGGTACCGCCGGATTCGAGACCTCGCTGCACCCGCTGTCGGACCTGTTGGCCGTCGTGATGTCGGGGGCAGCGCTGCCCGAGCGCGCCGGAGACTGGGATGTCGGCCACTTCGTCTCACTCGCCGGGTTGATCCACGGGCCGGGTGGTGAGTTGGTGATCGTGCGGGACACCTATCGCCTGCTCGGGGGTCGCGGCTACCACCTGCAGCCGCTCTCCAACGTCGCCGCGGCCCTCCACCGGGGTGGTACCGGGGCCGGCGGCATTCTCGTGGTCGGTCCGCCGCCCGCCATCGCCGCGGCGCGTGCCGCCGTCGCGGGACTGGGGCTGACCGAAGCGTTGTGGGACAACGGCAGTCCGATCTGACCCCGGTCCTGGCAGGCACTTGCGTTGTACGTGTTCGTTTGTTGTCGCCGGGCGATCGATTTCGAACACGTACGAGCGGAGCTGGGCCGAGCTAGGCCGAGCCCGAGGGGTGTTCCTGCGGGAGGCGTTCCGCCAGGATCTGGCGGACCTGGGCGACGACTCGACGTGGCTGACGTCGACACGCGGCCGACGTGAAGTTCAACACCGTCCATCCGTGGATTTCCAGGTCGTTGCGGCGCCAGCGATCATGGTCGAAGGTCTCGAACGAGGCCAGATGTACCCCGTACCCGTCGAGTTCCAACGCCAGCCGGGCCGATGGATATGCCCAGTCAAGCTCGAACCGAGTTCCATCGGGGAGGCTCACCCTGTGGTGATGTTCCGGATGCGGCAACCCTGCGGCGATCAACGTCTCGCCCAGAATCCCCTCGGCGGGACTGTCGGGCATGACCAGCCCCAACGCCCGATCGGCCAGTAGGGCACGGACGACGCCCGACCCGTGACGTCGACCAGTTCGGTCGAGTACGTCAACGAGGTTGTCGATGGTCATGGTCGACGTCGAGAGCCAAGTCTCCAGGGCCCGGCGAACGAGCATCGGTGGGACGACGGTCGCCAGGTCAACGATCGTTCGAGCCGGCGTGGTGACTCTCAGCCCATCTCGAGTCGTGAGATCGACGGGCTCCAGGAGATTGCGGTGCACGTACAAACCTGAGCGTCGAACCGGAGCGGGTCCGGGCTTGGTCAGCTCTACCATCGCCACCTTGAGGTTGGGGACACCCCAGATCGCGGTCGCCGAGCGGTGGGAGATTGCCGCCATCGGACCAGCGGCAAGGAGCCCGGCCGCCAATCGTTGCTCCCATGTCACCGGTGTGGCCGTGTGCCGGAAGACTCCGGCGTGAACTCGTTCCAGGGTGCCAGCCCGTTCAAGTCGTGCGAGTTCGCTCGACGTCATGCCCGCGGCGAGCGCCTGGCCGCGCGAGACGACTCCATGTTGGCGGCGGAGCAGGTGGTGAAGGTGGGTGTGCACCTGGACAATGAGTGCCCGAGCTGGTCGAATCCGGCAAACGCGACTGCGTACGCGTTCGAAAATTGTCGTCAGACGATCAAAATCGAACACCGATCCCTGGCGGCGCCTGCCGAGCGGCCGAGTCGTAGATTGACATGCCGTGCGCGCCCTGTTGATTGCCAACGCCAACGATGCTGATCCGGGGTTTGTCGGTGAACGGTTCCGTGACCACGGTTATGCGTTCAGCGAGTGCCACCGAGAGCATCCCGACCAGTGGCCGAGCCTGGCCGGTCACGATCTGGCCAGTCACGATCTGGCCGGTCACGATCTTGTGGTGCTCCTCGGCTCGGATTGGTCGGTCTTCTGGCCTGACGTCGCCGCCAGCGTTGCCTCCGAAACCGCCCTCGTGCGGTCGGCTCACGAGTCGGGAATCCCGATCTTCGGAATCTGCTTTGGAGCCCAGGTGATCGCCAATGCCTTCGGCGGGTCGGTACGCCGCCACGAGGTCGGCGAGGTTGGTTGGTATGACATCGAGTCAGATGAGCCGGCGATCGCCACGGGCCCGTGGATGCAGTGGCACTACGACGTGGTCACGGCCCCGCCCGCCGCGACTGAACTCGCCCGCAGCGCGGTGGGTCCGCAGGCGTTCACGCTTGGCCGAACCCTGGCTGTCCAGTTCCACCCCGAGGTCAACGAGGCGATCGCCACTCGTTGGTGCCACGGCTCGCCTGGAGAGTTGACGGCCCGAGGGCTCGATCCTGATGAGATCGTCGGCCAGTCGCTGTCATACGTCCGCCGCAGCCGAGCCCACAGCGCCGGGCTCGTTGACTGGTTCCTCACCTCGGTCGCACAGTCGGCGCGTGCTGAAGTGCTAGACACACACTAACCACGGGCGGTCGGCACAGCCGTGCCCCTGTGGTGTTTGGGGAACAACACACAAGGGGGTTCCGCGTGTCAGACGTGGATCACGACAGAGACCAGCTCCATGAGCTTGGTTACGCGCAAGAACTCACTCGGGGCTTGGGGTGGTTCAGCAACTTCGCAATCAGTTTCTCGATTATCTCGATTCTCGCTGGAGGCATGACGACCTACTGGTTGGGGATGGTCACCGGTGGACCACGGGTAATCACCCTCGGCTGGATCATCGTGGGCTTCTTTGCCCTCTTGGTCGGGATGTCGATGGGCGAAATCTGCTCGGCATATCCAACCGCCGGAGGTCTGTACTTCTGGTCGGCCAAGCTCGCTGGCCCGAAGCGCAACGGTGCCAAGTGGGCCTGGTTTACCGGCTGGTTCAACCTACTCGGTCAGATTGGGGTGATCGCATCTGTCGACTACGCCTTGGCCATCTTCATCGGCTTCTTCATCCGAATGAACAATGCCGACTTCACCCTAACTGCGGGGAAGATTTTCTTCATTTACTTGATCATCCTTGCCGTTCACGGACTACTGAACACCTTTGGCGTGAAGCTGGTCAAGCTGCTCGGGGACGTCAGCGTCTGGTGGCACGTCGTTGGTGTGCTGATCATCTTTGTCGTGCTGATGGCCAACGGCGCCCCCGACGGCAACGGAGTCGGCCTGCTCGACAAGGCCCCTGACCTGGCTGCGATCGGTTGGCCAAGCCAGGGTTTCTTCACGATCGCGTACATGTTCGGCATCGGCATGTTGCTCGCTCAGTACACGATCACCGGGTTCGACGCGTCGGCCCATGTCTCGGAGGAGACGGTTGGTGCCCGCACCGAAGCCCCCAAGGCCATCGTGCGCTCGATCTATGTCTCGGCGATTGCCGCATTCATCCTGAACTTGGCAATGACGCTGGCGATCCCGAAGGACCGGTTCTACGACATCGCCTTCGGCGCTGGCTCCGAAACCAACACATTCCCGACCGACGATGCATTCTTGGTCAATGCGGCCCCTCGACTCTTGCATATTGCCGTCGGTGGCGGATTGGCGAAGTTCCTGATCCTGATCTCGATCGTTGCTCAGTTCTTCTGTGGCATGGCCTCTGTCACGGCCAACAGCCGGATGATCTACGCGTTCAGCCGTGACGGCGCTCTGCCGGGTTCGAACTTCTGGCACAAGATCAACCCCAAGACCCGCACACCAACGAACTCGATCTGGTTGGGTGTCGTGTTGGCGGCCATCGTTGGCTCGTTGTCCCTGTATCAGAAGGGCGGCTATTCCACGGCCTTCTTCGCGATGACGGGAATCTGCGTGATCGGGCTGTACATCTCGTACGGCATCCCGATCTACCTGCGTCTCACAAATCCCGACTTCGTGCCAGGCCCGTGGAACCTGAAGGGCAAGCATCAGATCGTCGGCTGGACCGCGCTTGCCTGGATCGCCTTGATCACGGTTCTGTTCTTCTCCCCGATCTTCCGGCCGTTCTGGCAGCCGTTCGGTGAGACCGATGGCGTCTTCCACCAGAACAACTTCAACTTCACGGGGCCGCTGATCATCGGTTCGGCTGTGGTGTTCTGGCTGTACTGGCAGCTGTCGGGCCGCAAGTGGTTCGCCGGACCCAAAGTGCAGGGCACGAAGGAAGAACTGCTGGCCATCGAGCGGGAGCTCGACGCTCTCGGCTGAGGCCAGATTTGGCCCGGCAGCAGGCCATTTTCTCACGTGCAGCGCAAGGTGACCCCGTTCGGTAGTTGAACGAGGCCGCTTCGCGCAAAGATTCATTCTGCCTATGGCCTCAGTTGTCATCTGGTCGTAATGTCAGCGACCTATGCAGACGAACGAGTGGCTTCTAGATACGCCTTCGCCGGGCGAGGTGGCCCATGCGGACTTCCAGGTGGTCCGCAAGGGGTACGACCCGGTCGAGGTTCAGGCCTTCGCCCGGGCGGTGAGCGCCGAACTTCAGCGCCTCGTCGCAGAGAACGCTGAGTTCCGCGACAAGAACGCCGCGCTCGAGGCTCGGGCCAACGCTGGCATGGACGAAGGCTCGATCGCCCAGTATCTCGGCGAGGAAACCACCCGGCTGCTGAGCGCCGCCCGTGACACCGCGGCCGGGGTTGTCAACCGGGCCGAGGAGAAGGCCCGCACGGCAATCGAGAATGCCACCGAGGACTCCAAGCGGATGCGTAGCGAGGCCAACACCGACGCCATCAACGAGCGCCGCTCGGCTGCCGACGATGCCCGTCAGATGCTGAGCGAGGCCACCGCCCACCGCCGTCAGATGCTGCTCGACCTCGCCGCTCGCCGCAATGCGACGTGCCGGCAGATTGACGATCTCTTGAGGGGTCGCGATGTGCTCATCCGGGCCCTGAACAGTGTGGGGGAAACCGTCAACGGACTCGTCGGCCGCCTCGACTCGATCTCCGCCGATCCGGCCGATTTCCCGAATCTCGATCCCCTGATCGAGTCGTCGGGTGACGTCATGGACGGCAAGGCGGTGCTGCGGGTCAGCGAAGGTCGTCCCGGGGTGGCCGGCTCGCGGGGCGACGCCCTCGGTCCGGTTCCCAATCAGTCCGAAGCGCCCGAGGCTGACGACGAGGCGCTACTGGTCCTCGGAGGCTAAACCTCCGACGTGGAGAGTGGTTTGTGGTTGACACTCCTCCGCGCGAGGAGAGGTCTTCGAGGCCGTGAAGACCTCAGATGGTGGGATTCTTGATGATTCCCGCCCGCAATTGGGAGTTATGTGGTGGCGAAAGACCACGCTGGCGATCCGTCGGGCTCGGGTTTCGCACCCGGGTGGGCATACCATCCCGAACGGCCAGGTTTTGGCGAGGAGTGTGGATCCGATGACAACGAATGAGGAACTGCGGGGTGTCGAGCCGATTGCGGCAGCTGGGCGACCGGCGCCGCTACCCGGCCCGGCACCACTGACGATCGCCGGCGACGACGACTCCGATCTCGATCCGTGGTCACCGAACGCGGCGCAGATCCCAGGCGTTGCGTACTCGACGCCACCCCCGCCCCCTCCGCCCGGTGCGGTCGTCGCCCCTCGGGTTGGCTCCGGAAGTTCGGCACCTCACGACGCCCGCTCGCCGTTTCGGGCGACGGCGGCGCCAGGCGCGACGGTCGCCGATGTCGGCCGCCGGGCGCCGTTCGAGCCGTCGCCCAACCCGTATCCCGAGCCCAAGCCGGGTTGGTCGCCCGCGGCCAAATGGATCGCCGGCGCATTGGCCGTCACCTCGCTCGGGCTCGGTGGCTGGGCCTTGAGGGCGAAGTCGAGTGCCGACACTCAGGCGGTTCGCATCGGGCAACTTGAACGCGATCTCGCCCAGGTCCGCGATGAGTCCACGGATTTGCAGGCCCGGCTCGGCGATATGCAGACCGTCGCCGAGGGGACCGTGACCGATGCCGAGCAGAAGATCGGTGCCGTGCAGACCGAGCTCTCGGTGGCGATCGCCGATCGGGACGCGGCCCAGGCGCAGGCCGGGGCCTATGCCGCCCTCTTTCCATTGGACCTGACGACGGTGGCTTCCGCCGATCCCGCAGGTCAGTACGTCGTGAAGGTGTCGGGGGCTGTCGAGGTCTGTATCGGCTACGCCAACCCCGCCATTGCCTGCGCCGTCGAGTCGTTTCCTCCCGACCTCGCCATCGCCGGTGATTCGACGGCCGGTTTTGTCGCCACGAGTACGTGGTTCGACCCGGTCGCGCTCACCTTCAATGGCACCTCGTACCAAGGGACCGGCCCGGTTCGTCCCGACTTCGGTGATTCCTGCGCCGAGGTCGTCGTGCCCACCTCGCTGGTGATCAGCGTCACCCCCTTCTCGGTGGCCCCGTCCCCGGCGGTGTCGGGTATGAAGGCCGTTACCTTGGCGGGCACCGTCAATGTGTCGACCGTCGGGGCGGAGACCTGCATCGCCTCGTCTCGTACGGCCAGCGTGAGGGCCCAGCTCGCCTAGCGTGCGCGGGTTTTGGGGCGGTGGGAGCATGGGCTCTTCGACTCGCGGTCCTGTGACCTCAGTCGCTCGCTTTGTGAGTCGATTCACAGGCCGTAGTAGCGTCGCATCCGATGTCCCAGTTCCTCCGGAGCTATCTCGTCGTGGTCTTCTTTGGAGCCATCGGGGTACTCCTCGCCTCCCTCTTGCTCGGTATCGGTAGCCTGCTACGGCCGAGCCGTCCGACGCCTCAGAAGCAGATGGCCTACGAGAGCGGTGTCGATGCGGTCGGTAGCGGTTGGTCACAGAGCCAAATCCGGTACTACGTGTTCGCTCTGCTTTTCGTCATCTTCGATGTCGAGGCCGTGTTCATCTTCCCGTGGGCCACTCAACTTGAGCGGTACGCCGGGTTCGGCCTGGTTGAAATGGGTGTCTTTGTCTTCGTGCTCTTGCTTGGCCTGGTGTATGCCTGGCGCAAGGGTGTTCTGCGCTGGGTCTGATTGAAAGCGACGTATTTCTTATGGGTCTGGTCGACAAGGGCCGGTTGCCGAAGCCCCTCACGCAGCTGTTCAATCTCGGACGGTCGTATTCGATGTGGGTCTATCAGTGGGGTCTCGCCTGCTGCGCCATCGAGATGGGCGCAGCTTTTGCCTCCCCGCGCTACGACGTGATGCGCCTCGGCGTCATCCCGCTGCCTGCTTCGCCGCGTCAGGCCGACCTGGTGGTCATCTCGGGCACGGTCACCGACAAGATGGCGCCGTCGATCAAGCGGCTCTACGAGCAGATGCCCGAACCCAAGTACGTCATCTCGATGGGCTCGTGCGCCAACTGTGGCGGCCCCTACTGGGACAGCTACTCGGTGACCAAGGGCGTCGATCAGATCATCCCGGTCGATATCTATGTCCCTGGCTGCCCGCCCCGCCCCGAGGCGTTGCTCGAAGCGATCGTGCTGCTCCAGCAACGGATCAAGAACGAGGACATGGGTGCCCGCTGGCGTGGCGAGGGAACCGTGGCATTGGCGGCGGGAGTCGGAGGTGGTTCGCGTGAGTGATGCGACCGCAGAAATCCCTGGTGACCTGCTGCGCGAGGGTTTCGTCGACGACCTTCGTCGCCGCCTCGGCGAAGCCATGGAAGACCACGTGCTCAAGCCCGGCGACGACCTGTGGGTGCGGGTGGCCACCCCCTCGTGGAAGGCGGCCGGCGATGCTGTCAAGGCGATGGGGTTCGACTACTTCTGCTTCCTGTCGGCCATCGACTGGATGCCCTCGCCATTCGGCAAGGGCGAAGACGACCCCACCGCGTCCCCGCCGGAACGTGACGACACCATCCGCCAGGGCTACGCCGGTGGCTCGACTCGTTTCCAGGTGTTCGCCCGGGTCTCGTCGAGCCGCCACAAGGTCGGCATCACCCTGAAGGTCGATGTTCCCGAATCGATGGTCGTCGACTCGTGGATCTCGGTGTATGCCGGGGCCAACTGGCATGAGCGCGAGGCCCACGAGATGTTCGGCATCGGTTTTGCCGGTCACAACGATCTACGCAACATGTATTTGCCGATGGAGTTCGAAGGTCACCCGCTGCGCAAGGACTTCCCGCTGCTGGCCCGCATGGTCAAGCCGTGGCCGGGCATTGTCGATGTCGAGCCCCTTCCCGGTGTAGCCAGCGACGATGAGGACGGTGCGTCATGACCATGCTCGGAGATCGCCAGCAACTGGCCTACATTGCCGCCCAGGCCGCCGACGCCCGGGTCAACGTCGAGCTCGAAACCGAGGGCATGACCCTCAACATCGGCCCGCAGCACCCCGCCACCCACGGCACCCTGCGCATCATCGCCCGCCTCGACGGCGAGCAGGTCATCTGGGCCGAGCCGTCGGCCGGCTACATGCACCGCGGCTACGAGAAGCTCACCGAGGTCCGCACGTTTCCGCAGGTCACCACGCTGATCAACCGCATCGACTGGCTCGGAAGCTTCGCCAACGAGGTACCGTTCATCCTGGCCGCCGAGAAGCTGATGGAGGTCGAGGCCCCGCCTCGCGCCCAGTACATCCGCACGATCCTGTTCGAGTTGTCGCGCATCGCCAATGTGTCGCTGTTCCTCGGCGATCTCGGGGTCCAGCTCGGTGCGGTCACCCCGGTCTTCCTGGCGTTCCGCGACCGCGAGTATGTGCTCAACCTCATCGAATCGGCGACGGGTGGCCGGTTCCACCCCAACTTCGACCGCATCGGTGGCCTCAAAGAAGACCTACCGAAGGGGTTCATCGACGAGACCAAGGCCGTCATGAAGAAGCTGCGGACGTTCTGCGACACGATGGAAGACCTGTTGTTCGGCAACGAGATCTTCCAGAAGCGCACCCGTGGCATCGGCGTCATCCCCAAGGATGTGGCGCTCTCATACGGCCTGTCGGGTGCCAACCTGCGAGCGTCGGGTGTTGACTGGGATTTGCGTCGTGATCAGACCCTGCCGATGGCGTGGAACAAGGCCGACTGGAAGGTGTGGACCCATCCCGACGGCGACTCGTTCGCCCGCTGTTGGCTGCGCCTGCAAGAGGTCCGCGAATCCACCAAGATCGTCGACCAGTTGATCGATACCATGCCCGCCGGGCCGGTGATGGCCAAGGTTCCCCGCATCATCAAGGTGCCCGAGGGCGAGGCCTGGGTATCGACCGAGAATCCGCTTGGTGAGATGGGCTACTACGTCGTCTCGAAGGGTGATACCGGTCCGTTCCGGGTCAAGATCCGTTCCGCCAGCTTCAACAACGTCTCGATCACCCCTTGGGTGCTCAAGGGCGTCTTCGTGCCTGACATCATCACCGTGCTCGCCTCGCTCTACTTCATCCTCGGAGACATCGACCGATGATGCCCTTCTCAATGGCCTCGATCACGTCCGCTGCGCTTCCGCTACTCGGCCTATGTGGCTCGTCGCTGGCGCTTCCCTCGCCCTCGTCAGTGGCCTCGATCACGTCCGCTGCGCTTCCGCTACTCGGCCTATGTGGCTCGTCGCTGGCGCTTCCCTCGCCCTTGTCAGTGGCCTCGATCACGTCCGCTGCGCTTCCGCTACTCGGCCTATGTGGCTCGTCGCTGGCGCTTCCCTCGCCACGGCTGGTGCACGCATGATCGCATCTATTCCATACTGGGGCGCCTCGTTGCTGCGGGTGCTCGGCGGCATCGTCGCGGTCCTGCTACCGGCCGGCACCATCGTGTACCTCTTCCTGTTCAAGATGATGAGCTTCATGCAGAGTCGTCTCGGCCCGATGGAAGCCGGTCCGTACGGTTCGCTGCAGCTTTTCGCCGAGGTCGGCAAGTTCCTCCAGAAGGAAGACCTGTCTCCCGACGGAGCCGACAAGCGCATCTTCAAGATGGCCCCGCTGATCGTGCTGGCCTCGACGTTCCTACTGATCGCCGTGGTGCCGTTCGGTCCCGATGCGTGGTTCACCAATTTCGAGGCCGGTGTGTTCTACATGCTGGCCGTCTCGTCGATCAGCGTGCTCGGCATCCTGATGGCCGGGTGGTCGTCGGCCAACAAGTACTCCCTGCTCGGTGGCTTGCGGGCGGCCGGCCAGTTGATCGCCTACGAACTGCCGATGGTGCTCGCCGTGATCGGCGTGGTCATCCAGGCCGAGTCGATGAATCTCAACACGATCGTCGCCCGGCAGAACGGTGACTCGATCTTCGGGTTCGCATGGCTGGGCAACCCCTACGTGATCACCCAGTTCGTCGGCTTCGTGGTCTTCATGATCGCGGTTCAGGCCGAGCTCACCCAGCCGCCGTTCGACATGCCCATCGCCGAATCCGAGCTGGTCGCGGGCTACATGACCGAGTACTCGGGCTTCCGCTTCCTGATCTTCTTCATCGCCGAGTTCGCCACCGCCGGCGTGTTCTCCCTCATCGCCGCTGCGCTGTTCCTCGGTGGCTGGGGCGTGCCGTTCCAGTGGTTCGGTTGGGACAACCTCGGCGAGGTTGCCAACTGGATGAACTTCGCCGGGCCGTTCATCATGCTCACCAAGATGATGCTGCTCAGCTTCATCATCATGTGGGTGCGCTTCTCGTATCCCCGGTTCCGTGAGGATCAACTCCAGCGCTTCGCCTGGAAGGCCCTCATTCCGATCTCGCTCGTCAACATCATGGTGACCGCAATCCTGAAGGTGGTCTTCTAGTGGGCCTGAAGCCGAAGGTGCCCGGCCTGGTCAAGGGCTTGGGCGTGACACTTGGGACGATGGCGCAGACCATCAAGCCCAAGAAGATGGGTGGTGGGGCCAACACGGTCCAGTACCCCCGTGAAAAGGAAGCTCCGCCCATCCGGGCCCGTGGCGTCATCGCGCTGCGAGAAGACAACTGCACGTCGTGCATGCTCTGCGCCCGCTCGTGCCCCGACTGGTGTATCTACATCGAGGGCCACAAGGAAATGGCCCCCGCCCGCCGGGCCGGTGGCAAGCCCCGGCAGGTCAACAAGCTCGACCGGTTCGACATCGACTACGCCCTGTGCATGTACTGCGGTATCTGCGTCGAGGTCTGCCCGTTCGATGCCTTGTTCTGGAGCCCGGAGTACGAGTACTCCGAGCCACGCATCGCCGACCTGCTGCACGACAAGACCAAGCTCGGCGAGTGGATGGAAACCGTCCCCGAAGCGCCCGAGCTCGAAGCCGGCGCGGACAAGAAGAAGAAGTGATGCTCGCTCTCGCCAACGACATCAATGTCGCCCAGCAAATCGGTTTCGGCATCATCGCCCTGGTGATGATCGTCGCCGCGATTCGGGTCGTGACCTCGAACAACGTCTTTCACGCCGCGCTCTGGCTGGTGTTGGTCATGTCCGGCGCGGCTGCCCAGTACCTCCTGCTGGCCGCGGAGTTCGTTGCCGTCACTCAGGTGCTCGTCTACATCGGGGCGGTGATGGTGCTGTTCCTCTTCGGGGCGATGCTCACCCGCGCCTCGATCGGCGGCGAGACCGGTTTGAACAACAAGGGATATCTCGTCGGAATCCCGGTCGCCCTGCTGCTCGCCGGGACGCTCGGTTATGCGCTGATCGACACCTTCCGCGATGAGCGCCTCCCGCAGAGCTTCGAGACCGGCAATCTCGCCGATCCGGCGGGAACTCAGGCGATCACCTCGGTCTCCGACTCGATCTTCGGTGACTACCTCCTGCCGTTCTGGGCGCTGTCGTTCGTGCTCCTCGCTGCCGTCATCGGTGCGATCGTCTTGGCCAGGAAGGACTGAGCGCATGTTGATCAACGAATTCCTCCTCCTCGGTGCCGCGTTGTTCTGCATTGGGGTCTATGGCGTCATCGCCCGCAAGAACGCAGTCCTGGTGCTCATGTCGATCGAGCTGATCCTCAACTCGGTCAACATCAACCTGCTGGCGTTCTCACTGAAGCACGGTGACGTGGCCGGGCAGACGTTCGCCTTGTACATCATCGCCGTGGCTGCCGCTGAGGTTGGTGTGGGCCTTGGCCTGGTGCTGTTGATCTACCGGAACCGGCGCTCCATTGCGCTGGACGAGCTCTCGCAGATGAAGGGCTGAGGCGCGCATGTGGTTTCTTGAACACGCCTGGCTGATCCCGCTGATCCCGGCGATTTCGTTCTTCGCCATCATCTTCTTCGGCAAGAGAATGCCCAAGGGTGGCTCCGAGATCGCCCTCGTCGCGATGGTTGCCGCCCTGGTCATCGCCGGTGGCACGGCAAAACAGTGGATCGACTACAACGACGCCCCGCCGGCTGAAGCCGCGCACGCCGTCGAGAGTGCCGCTGTCGAGGAAGGCACGCACGCCACTGAAGGTGCCGTAGCCGAAGCGGGTGTTCACGCCACCGAAGGTGCGGTCGCAGAAGATGGTGCTGCTACCGAAGGCGTCGTAGCTGAAGAGGGCGCTCACGCCGTCGAAGGTGGTGAGGCCGAGCATCAGGTCGCCCCAGTGCGTCACACCTGGACCTGGTGGGAGTCCGGGGCATTGTCGTTCACGATCGGCTCGCACATCGACGGCTTGGCCGTGATGTTGCTGCTCCTGGTCACGTTCATCTCGACGCTCGTGCTGCTCTACTCCACCGAGTACGTGCGTGGCGACCGTCGCTTCACCCACTTCTTCGCCTCGTTGACGCTGTTCTCCTCGGGCATGCTCGCCATGGTCCTCGCTCCCGACATGAGCCAGCTCATCCTCGGGTGGGAGATCATGGGTCTCTGCTCATTCATGCTGATCGGCCACTGGTGGGAAGAGACGGCGAACTCCAAGGCCGCGCTCAAGGCATTCTTCACCGTTCGCACCGGCGACATCGGGCTGCTCGTCGGCACGGCGATGCTGCTCGGCATCTTTAAGACCCTCGACATCTCCAAGATCAACGAGATGGCCGCGGCGGGCGAGTTCGAGTCGAAGAAGGTGCTGATGTGGGCGGCGGTCGCCTTGTTCATCGCCGCCATCGGCAAGAGCGGCCAGTTCCCGCTGCACACCTGGCTACCCGACGCGATGGCCGGCCCGACCCCGGTGTCGTCGCTGCTGCACTCCTCGACGATGGTCGTCGCCGGAGTGTTCCTTGTCGCCCGCCTCTACCCGGTGTTCCACGTGGGTCTCGACATCAACCTGCTCGGGCAGAGTTTCAACCTGATCGCGGTCATCGGCGGCATCACCATCCTGATCGCCGCCGGCCTGGCGTTCGTGCAGAACGACATCAAGAAGGTGCTCGCCTACTCGACGGTCTCGCAGCTCGGCTACATGATGATGGGCCTCGGCATCGGGGCCTGGGTGCCGGCCGTGTTCCACATCTTCACCCACGCCTTCTTCAAGTGCTGCTTGTTCCTCTGCGCCGGCTCGGTCAGTCACACGGCCAGCCACCACAGCTTCGATATGAAGAAGGACATGGGCGGCCTGGCTCGAAAGATGCCGGTCACCTTTGCCACGTGGATGGTCTCGACGATGGCGTTGTGCGGCGTGCCGTTCATCAGCGGCTTCTTCTCGAAGGACGAGATCATCGATTCCGCCAAGCACAACGGCTACAACGTCTTCTACCTCATCGGCATCATCGGCGCCGGCATGACGACGGCCTACATGACCCGGGCGACGTATCTCACCTTCTTCGGCAAGGCCCGCGGTGGTGCCGCCCACTTCCTCGGCGAGGAACACCACGATGACCTTGCAACCGATGGCGTCGCCGCGCACGCCGCAGATCACGGTGATGCACATGGCCACGACACTCATGACGCCCACGATGATCACGGCGCATCGGTCGCCCATGGCAAGCCGTTGCCGTTTGCCCCGCACGACTCCCCGTGGCAGTTGACGACACCGCTGTTGATCCTTGGCGTGCTGGCCCTGATCTCGGGCTACCTCAACGCTGCCCCACTCGGAAAGTCCTGGCTGCGCTTCGAACACTGGGTGATCTCGTCGGTCGGCATGCCTTTCGGTGAGCATGACCCCATGGCCCTGCCGCATCCGCCGGAGTTCAAGTGGATGAACACGGTTCCCGGCCTGGCCCTCGTCGCTGCCGGCTTCCTGGTCAGCTTGTTCCTGTGTCGCGGTGTGTTCGGTGAGAAGTCGTTCGCGTTGAAGGGCCTTACCAGCCGCAGCAAGCTGCTCGGCGCCGGTCACAAGTTCCTCGTGAACAAGTACTACCTCGACCATCTCTACGAGAAGGTCATCGTTCGCGGGATCACCGGGCCGATCTCGTCGGCCGCCTACTGGGTCAACCAGAACATCCTCGACGGCATCGTCAACGGTGCCGGCAAGGGCGGTCGCCGCACGGGCGAACTCGTCTACAAGTACGTCGACCAAGGTTTGGTCGACGGCATTGTCAACGGCTCGGGCAGTTCTGCCAGGGCTACCGGAGGGGCGTTACAGCCCATGCAGTCCGGCAAGGTCAACCAATACGGGGCGCTGCTGTTCTCAGCGGCAGCTATCGGCGCCCTCGTCCTCGTCATCGTGAATTCCTGAGGGAGCACCAATGCTTTCTGATCAAAACTGGCTCTTGAGCGTCGGCACGTTCCTCCCCCTCGTGGGGGTGGTGCTGATGATCTTCGTGCCCAAGTCCGACGAGGTGACCGCCAAGGGCATCGCCGTGATGACCGCCGCGGCGACGTTGGTGATCGGCGTCATCACGCTGATCAACTTCGACTACGACCAGAGCGAAAAGCTGCAGTTCTTCGTCGACCACAAGTGGATCGACGTGATCTCGAGTCGCTATATCGTCGGTCTCGACGGGCTGAGCCTGCCGCTCTACATCCTGTCGATGATCATCACGCTGCTGGTGATGCTCTACTCGTGGAACCACGTGCCCTCGCCGGGCAACCCCAAGGCGTTCTACATCCTGATGCTGGTGCTCCAGGTGGGCATGGCGGGCACGTTCATCGCCCAAGACCTCATCTTGTTCTTCGTCTTCTTCGAACTCGTGTTGCTGCCGATGTACTTCATGATCGGCGTGTGGGGCGGCGAGAACCGCCAGTACGCCTCCCTGAAGTTCTTCCTCTACACGATGTTCGGCTCGGCGTTGATGCTCGTTGCCTTCCTCGCCCTGTTCTTCCAGACCAAGGGTGCCGACAGTGACCACGGCTTCTCGATCCTGCGCCTCATCGAAGAGGGCGCCGGTCTCAGCCGCAACGTGCAGATCTGGATCTTCACCGGCATGTTCATCGGGTTCGCCGTCAAGGTACCGATGTTCCCGTTCCACACCTGGCTGCCCGACGCCCACACCCAGGCCCCCACCCAGGGCTCGGTGATCCTCGCCGCCATCCTGCTGAAGCTCGGCACCTACGGCTTCGTGCGCATCGCCATTCCTATCCTGCCCGATGGAGCCAAGGCTTGGGCTCCGTGGATCGGCATCCTCGCCGTCATCGGCATCATCTACGGTGCGCTCGGTTGTCTCGCCCAGACCGATATGAAGCGCCTGATCGCCTTCTCGTCGGTTGCCCACATGGGCTACGTGATGCTCGGCATCTCCACCCTCACCCCGCTCGGCGTCAACGCGGCGATGTTCGGCATGGTCGCCCACGGGTTGATCACGGGCATGCTCTTCTTCGTCGCCGGCTCGGTCAAGGAGCGCTACCACACCCTCGAGATCAAGCGGCTCAGCGGCATGCTCAAGCAAATGCCAAAACTCGGCTGGATTCTCGGCTTCTGTGCGATGGCCTCGCTTGGCCTCCCTGGCCTGGCCGGGTTCTGGGGGGAGTTTCCAGCCATTCTGGCGGCATACAGTCCCGCTGAGGGGTTGAACGTCACCCTGTTCCGCGTGCTGATGGTCATCGCGGCGATCGGCACGGTGCTCGCCGCGGCGTACCTGCTGTGGCTCTACCAGCGCACCGCCTTCGGTGAGCCGACAGCGGAGTTCGCCGGCGGTGGCGATCACGGCCACGACGACGGGCACAGTGCTCATGGTCACGACGCCCCCGCCGTCGCCCAGTCGGTCGGTGCCGCCGCCAACGACGACGATCACCACTCCGACATCCACGACGTGACCGTCTTCGAGTGGATTGCCTGGACGCCGCTGTTGATCGGCATTCTCGTTCTCGGTGTCTATCCGCAGCTGATGTTCAAGGTCCTCGATCCTGCCGTCCAGGTCGCCCTCAAGGCCTTCAAGGCGCCCTGATCGTGTTCGCTACCCTCCTCGCCCAAGCCGCGCCGTGGAAGTCGCCCACGGTCGACTATCACGCGCTCGCCCCCGAGATCGTGCTCGCCGGTGTGGTCTGTGTGCTGGTCATCGTCGATCTGTTCATCGACGAAGCCCAGCGGTGGGTGCTCGCCTCGATCGCCGGGCTCGGCCTGCTGTTGTCGTTCATCCCGATCCTGACCCTTGCCGTCGACAGCGGCCCGGCCCGCTCGATGTTCAACGGCGGTTACGTCGTCGACGACTTCTCGCTGGTCGTCAAAGCGTTGTTCATCATCGCCGGCTACGTGGTGGTGCTGCTTTCGCAGAACTATGTGGAGGAGGGCGACTACCACCGGGGGGAGTACTACTTCCTGCTGCTGTCGTCGATTCTCGGCATGGTCATGATGGGTTCGAGCCGCGACCTCATCTCGATTTTCGTCGCCCTCGAATTCCTCTCGATCCCGGCCTACATGCTCGCCGCCTGGCGCAAGCGGGATGTGCGGTCGAACGAGGCCGGTACGAAGTACTTCCTGCTCGGCGTGTTCGCCTCGGCGATCATGCTCTACGGCATGTCGCTGCTCTATGGAGAGAGCGGTACCACGCTGCTGTCGGGCATCGGCGATTACACCCGCTCCAACGGCACGACGTCGGTCGGTGTCGTGGCGATCGTGTTCGTGTTGGTCGGCTTCTTCTTCAAGGTCTCCGCGGTTCCGTTCCACACGTGGGCGCCCGACACCTACCAAGGAGCACCGACGCCGATCACGGCCTTTCTGTCGGTCGCCTCCAAGGCCGCTGGCTTCGTCGCCCTCGTTGAACTGCTCTACGGCGCCTTTCCCACCGCCGGGGAGATCTGGCAGCCGTTCATCGGCGTCGTGGCGGCGATCACAATGACCGTCGGCAACGTGATGGCCCTGAAGCAAACCAACATCGTGCGTATGCTCGCCTATTCCTCGGTCAGCCAGGGTGGCTTCATTCTCATGCCCCTCGCTGTCGCCGACATGGCCAACGTCGGCGAGCAACCGCTCACCGCGGTCGTCACGTATCTGCTCGTCTACGCAGCGATGAACCTCGGTGCCTTCGCCGTCATCCTTGCCGTCGCCCGCAAGACCCGATCGGGGGAAATCGCCTCGTTCGGCGGCCTGTTCTCCTATGCCCCCGGCCTCGCCGTGGTGATGACGATGTTCATGGCCTCGCTCGCCGGGTTGCCGCCGCTTGGTGGTTGGATCGCCAAGTTCGCCGCGTTCAAGGCAGTCTTGTCGGCCGGGACCAGCTGGGGTGCCGCATTGGCCATCGTCGGTGCACTCAACTCGGTGATCGCCCTGGCCTACTACGGCACGGTGCTGCGCGAAATGTGGATGAAGCCCGCACCCGACGGCGATGTCTCGCCGATCAAGGTGCCCAGCTCGTTGGTTGCCGCCCTCACGATCTGCGCCGTTGCGACCTTGCTGATCGGCGTGCTTCCAGGAACCGTGCTGCGCTTCGGCGACCTGACGACGCTGACCGGCGCGCTCATTCCGTAGGTGACCCCGCCGCAACTTCCCGCCGCCGTCGATGGCCCGCTGAGGTTCGATGAGTTCATGAGCCGGGCTCTCTATGGGCCTGAAGGCTTTTACACGGTTGGCGGCCAGGCCGGCCGACGAGGTGACTTCATCACCTCGCCCGAGGTCGGTCCGCTGTTCGGCACGGTCATCGCCCAGGCTCTCGATGCATGGTGGGTCGAACTGGGGAGTCCCGCTGACTTCACGATCGTCGAGGCGGGCGCGGGACCGGGCACCCTGGCCCGCTCGATCCTCGCGGCCCAACCCGCCTGTCTGGCCAACCCGGCCAGTCGTTACGTGTGCGTCGAGGTCTCCGAACGCCAACGGGCGCTTCACCCCAACGGAGTCGAGTCGGTGGCCGAGTTGCCGGTCCTGATCGGAGTCGGGGTGGTGGTCGCCAACGAGCTACTCGACAACCTTCCGTTCCGTCTCGCCGTCTACGACGGCGGTTGGCGCGAGGCCTACGCCCTACACGCCGACGAGCAGTGGGTCGAAACTCTGGGTCCATTACCAACGGTGCCGACCTGGCTGCCGGCTTCGGCACCCCACGGCGCCCGTGCACCGATGCAGGACCAGGCCGCGGCGTGGCTACACGGTGCCTGCCAGTCGCTGGAGGCCGGTCGTGTACTCGTTGTCGATTACGTCTCGCCTCGCACCGCCGGACTTGCACTCCGACCGTGGCGAGAGTGGCTGCGGACGTATCGGACCCACGAGAAGGGGTCCCACTACTTGCGCGATTGCGGCGGTCAAGACATCACGGCCCAGGTCTGTCTCGATCAGTTGACGGCGATCGTCGGTGAACCCGACGCCGTTCGGTCGCAGGCTCAGTTTCTGCGACGGTGGGGAATCGACGAGATGGTTGAAGACGGGCGCCGCCTGTGGAACGAGCAGGCCGCGCGTCCGGGCCTCGAGGCGATGAAGGCGCGGAGTCGCATTCGCGAGGCCGAGGCGTTGCTCGACCCTCATGGACTCGGTGGATTCAGCGTGGTCGAATGGGTTGTTCCGCCCCGCTGAACGACGTCACGTAAACAGGCCCGTCACGGCGAACTCTACGCGGCGGTTCAACGCCCGACCCTCCACGGTCGCATTCGTGGCGATCGGGTCGTCCTCGCCGTGGGACACCGCGGTGACCCGGGCGGGGTCGATTCCGTTACGGACGATCCGTTCCGCGGCAACTTCCGCGCGGCGCTGGGCGAGGGCCAGGTTCTCATCTGGACTGCCCTGGGCGTCGGCATGACCGATGACCGTCAGGGTGACGTCGGGGTTCGACTGGAGAAATGCGCCCCACAACACGAACCCGGGCTCTGACTCGGGCGGGATGTCAAAGTCGCCGCGCGTGAACAGCACCGAGTTGCCCAGCCGCACGACGACCGTCTCGACCTGGGGCACGGTCGGATCGATGACCAGTTCGTTGCGGACGTTCTGCGCGCCGAGGATCTCCTCTGCCCGGCGCTGGATCTCCGAGCTGATGTCGATGTCGGGAACGGTGCCCCGGAGGTACATGACGTCGTCTTGGTACAGCCCGAATGGCCAGAGTTGACCGCCCGGAAGGCGCTCAGACGGCGCGCCCGTGATCATCTGGGGCACCGCTGCTACCACTGGTGCCGCTACCGGTGCCGCCTCTGGCCCCAGTGTTGTGGCTGGAACCGGCACGGTCGTGGGCAACGCAAGCGTGGTGTCAGCAGGAGTGGTGGTCGCGGGAGCGAGCACGGCCGTCGGCGGTGCGGAGAGCGACGGCGCAGGCGGCGAGGTGATGACGGTGGCAACCGTGGTCGGGGGGGCGGTCAGCGTCGACTCTTGGGCCGGGGAGCGTCGGGAAAGCAGTACGCCGCCGGCGGCCAGTCCGACGAGGACCACCGCGCCGAGCGCCAACATCCGCCGACTCTGCCGCGAATGCTGTTGGTTGCTGGTTCCGCCCGACTCATCGACGACCAAGCGTGCCTTGGCCATCAGCTCAGCGAGCCGATCGTCCTCGAGCGGGGAAAGGTCGTTCATAGGTCAGTCCACCGAAACATGGAACGAGGCTACCCGTCAACACGTGATCGACGACCACGGATGGTGGTAAATGGGTCGACAGGCCCCGGCCAGTCCGGCTTCAGCGCTCAACCTCAGATGAAACACCCACGTTTGGGCGCTATCCGGCCGCGTTGAGCAGACCAGTCACGGCAAACTCGACGCGGCGGTTCAGTGCCCGACCCTCCCGAGTGTCGTTCTCGGCCACGGGATCGTCGGCACCGCGGGAGATCGCCGTCACGCGTGAAGGATCAACGCCGTTGCGGGTAATTCGATCGGCCGCCACCTGGGCGCGCTGGAGTGCCAGTTGTTGATTCGACTCTGGCAGGCCCCGTGAGTCGGCGTGTCCGATCACCGTGACGGTCACACTCGGGTTTGACTGCAGGAAGGCCGCCCACAGCACAAATCCAGGCTCCGACTCGGGAGGGATGTCGAAGTCGCCACTCTTGAACAGTACAGAGTTGCCGAGTCGAACGAGGACCGTCTCCACCCGGGGCACCGACGGGTCGATGATCAACTCGTTGCGAACGTTGTCAGCCCCAAGGATCTGCTCGGCTCGTTGTTGGAGATCGGTGCTGACCTCGGTCGACGGCACCGTCCCCCGCAGATACATGATGTCGTCCTGATACAACCCGCTCGGCCAGGGCTGGCCGCCAGGCAGCCGCTCCGAGGGTGGCCCGGTGAGCACGCCTGGAGCGTCGGCCGACGTCGGAGGGGCTACGGTCGACGTGGTGGACTCCGGCGCAGGGGGCGCGGTGCTCTCGACGGTTGGGGCCAGCGCACTCCTGGCGGGCGGTGCCACGCTCGTCGTGGAGGGAGCCGCCATCGCCACAGCCGTGGCAGCCGTGGCAGCCGTGGGGGCCGTGGGAGTCGTGGGGGCCGTGGGCGACTGGGCGACCGAGGCGAGGGTGACGACGGGGGAAGCGGCGGGTGGAGCGCTACCGTCGGACGAATCTCGGGAAGCGATCGCGAAACTTGTCCCGATGGCGACGATGCCGAGCACTGCGAGACTGATGAAAATCAGGCGCGACCGATGGGGTTCCTCGTCGACCTCGGAGTGTTTCGCCACTGCGACCTGGGTCGCCCGGGCAACCAAGGCATCAAGTCGGCTGTCGTCGGATGGTCGCATTGAGTCCACGACTGTGACTTTATGCTGTCGAGGCGACACCGTAACACCCCGCGACGTCACGCGACCTGGGCGAATAGGCCCTACGGATTACCCGGTGTAGGTATTTCCTCTGCGGTTCTTACTCAGGGTAGTCAGTCCAGCCACCACCGCGATGGCCAATCGCTCTCAATCTTCGGGGGGCGCTTCCCTGGCTCGGAGCTGGAGTTCATTGACCACCGACGCATCGGCCAGCGTCGTGGTGTCGCCGAGGTTGCGCCCCTCGGCAACGTCGCGCAAGAGGCGGCGCATGATCTTGCCGGAGCGGGTCTTGGGCAGGTCGGGCGTGAAATAGATCGTCTTGGGCTTGGCGATTGCCCCGATCTCCCTGGCGACGTGATCACGCAACAGCCGCTCATCGACTTCGAGCCCGCCGCGCAAGGTGACGTAGGCAATGATCGCCTGGCCCGTGGTGGCGTCGTTGGCCCCAACCACCGCCGCCTCGGCGACCGATGGGTGGGAGACCAGCGCGGACTCCACCTCGGTGGTCGAGATGCGGTGACCCGAGATGTTCATCACGTCATCGACCCGGCCGAGCAACCAGAGGTAGCCCTCGTCGTCGAGTTTTGCTCCGTCTCCAGCGAAGTAGCGGCCTTCGAAGCGCGACCAGTACGTCTCGCGGTAGCGCTCCGGATCGCCCCAGATGCCGCGGAGCATCCCGGGCCACGGCTGGGTGAGGGTGAGGTAGCCGCCGCCCTGTTCCACCCGGTTACCGGCGTCGTCGACCAGTTCGGCCCCGATTCCGGGCAGGGGGAACGTCGCCGAGCCGGGCTTCGTGGTCGTCGCCCCGGGCAATGGGCTGATCATGATCCCGCCGGTCTCGGTCTGCCACCAGGTATCGACAATCGGACAGCGTTGGCCCCCAATGTGCTCGTGATACCACATCCACGCCTCGGGGTTGATCGGCTCACCGACCGACCCGAGCAGCTGGAGCGATGACAAGTCATGCTTGGCCGGCTCCTGCGCCCCCCACTTCATGAACGTGCGAATCGCAGTGGGCGCGGTATAGAACTTCGTCACGCCGTACTTCTCGACGATCTGCCACAACCGGTCGTTGCCCGGGAAGTTGGGTACGCCCTCGTAGATCACCTGGGTGGCGCCGTTCGAGAGCGGTCCGTAGACGATGTAGCTATGGCCCGTGATCCAGCCGACGTCGGCCGTACACCAGTAGACGTCGGTCTCGGGATGCAGGTCGAACACGTACTTGTGGGTGAACGTCACGTGCGTCAGGTAGCCGCCGGTCGTGTGCATGATGCCCTTGGGCTTGCCGGTCGTCCCCGACGTGTAGAGCAGGAAGAGCAGTTGCTCGGAATCCATCGGCTCGGCCGGGCAGTCATCCGAGGCGGACGCCATCAACTCGTGATACCAGTGGTCGCGGCCGTCGACCATCGTGACCTCGTTTCCGCCCCGGCGCACGACCACGACGTGCTCGATGGTCGGGGTGCCAACCAACGCCTCGTCGGCGGCTGCCTTCAGCGGGAACACCTCGCCGCGGCGGTACCCGCCGTCGGCCGTGATCAGCACTTTGGCCTCGGCATCGTTGATCCGGTCGGTCAGCGACTGGGCGGAGAACCCGCCGAACACCACCGAATGGGCGGCACCGATACGGGCGCACGCCAGCATCGCCACCGCCGCCTCGGGAATCATCGGCAGATAGATGTTCACCCGGTCGCCCTTGATAACTCCCAGACCCTTGAGGACGTTGGCGAACCGCTTCGTCTCGTCGAGCAAGTCGTTGTAGGTGATCGTGCGGGTATCGCCCGGCTCGCCCTCCCAGTGGATGGCCACCTTGTCGCCTCGTCCGGCCTCGACATGGCGGTCGAGGCAGTTGTACGAGACGTTGAGCTTCCCGCCGACGAACCACTTGGCGTACGGAAGGTCCCACTCGCAGATCGTGTCCCACTCGGTGTCCCACGAGACCAGCTCGGCTGCCTGCTGCGCCCAAAAGCCCTGGTAGTCCTCGTTGGCGGCGTCGTAGAGGAAGGTGCCGGCGACCAGGGTGTCGCGCTTGAACGCCTCGGACGGCGGGAACTTCCGATTCTCCGCGGCGAGTGCTTCGATGCCAGTGGACTCTTCGGCCATGTCGTGCTTCCCCTTGGTCGATGGACGCAGCCGACACTAGATCAGCGGGCTAATCGCGGAAGTTTTCGAACTGCAGTGGAATGCCCAGGTCGGCACCTTTGAGGAGGGTCATGACGGCCTGCAGGTCGTCGCGCTTCTTGCCGGTCACCCGCACCTGCTCGCCCTGAGTCTGACTGGAGATGCCCTTGGGGCCCTTCTCCTTGATCATCCGGTTGATCTCGCGGGCCTTGTCGGACGAGATGCCCACCTTGATCGTGACCACCTGGCGGACCGTGTTGTGGGTCGCCTCCTCGACAGTCCCGTAGTCGAGTCCCTTCAGCGAGACGCCCCGTTTGACGAGTCGTTCCTCGACGACCTGGCGCAGGGCGACGAGGCGGTCGTTGCTGACCGTGCGTAGCGTGAGGACCATGTCCTTCTGCTCGATGGAGGAATCGGTGTTCTTGAAGTCGAAGCGGGTCCCGATTTCGCGTTGGGCCTGGTCTACGGCATTGCGGACCTCTTGGTGATCGACTTCGGAGACGACGTCAAAGCTCGGCATACCCACGAAAGTACCCCTCCGGGCGGTGTTCATGCGGTATCGCCTAGAGCGCAGGCCGTCCGGGCCGCTAACATCTACACCGCCTGGGTCGATGCCCGAGTGGCCAAAGGGAGTTGACTGTAAATCAACCGGCTTCGCCTACGGAGGTTCAAATCCTTCTCGGCCCACGACGAGGGGTTCACAAATAGTGAGCCCCTTAGGCGACAAATAGGAGTTCGTAACCGGGTCTGACCTGGTTGGGGATTCCGCCAAAAACGAGAAGGACCCGGCCGGGACATCCCAGGGCACGCACAGCGTGTCCCAGGGTGTCCTGGTCGGGTCCTTCCGGTTTCGGATCGGAGGTTTCGGTTGTTGGTGGGGTGGTCAGCCCGCTTGGTGGTGCCGATGAACGTCTCGCCCGAGAACGTCTCCCGGTTCGAACGCGGCCCGTCCACGATCGATCTTCTCGCCCCGACGGGCTCGGCGACGCTCCGGTGACCACCTCGCCACCCGGTCGAGCGGTGCAAGCACCCGGGTCAATCCTCCGGCGAACACCAGTGTTCCACCCAATTTCCGCCCAATGCTGTTCACGTGCAACCTCTCGTCTTCTCGCTCGGGAGGTTCCCGAGCCAGAGACACAGAGCATCATCTAACTACTGTACGTAGGTATCCTCGCACAAATGACGAGCCGGCAACTCTGTGTCGTCTCTTGAGACGGTCAAGATGCCGATGCCTGACGCCGATCCGCGCCTATGTCGAGCACGACTCCTTGTTGCCACCGTCACGAGGCGGGCCGAACGGCCAGCTCAGCCGTGAACGAGCAGCGCCCGGACGGCCCGTCGCAGCGCATCGACGCCCACGTCGGATGCGACGCTGACCCAGAAGATGTCGTCGGGATCGAGATAGCACGCCCGGCTGACCTCCCGCTTGCGAGTGGCGAGCTTCGACGGCTTCACCTTGTCGGCCTTGGTGGCGACCACCATGTGAGGGAGTTCGTTGTGGCGAAGCCAATCGAGCATTTGCAGATCAAGCTTCGTCGGGCCGATCTCGCCGTCGACCAAGACGAACAGCATCATCAGCGAATCGCGCCGCAACAGGTATGACTCGATCATCGCCGGCCAACCCGACTTTTCCTTTTTTGAAACCGCCGCATAGCCATAGCCGGGCAGATCCACTACACCGTGCTCAACCTCCGACGTCGGAATCACCGGTGGATCCCCCGGTTTGGTGAGCGAAAAAAGGTTAATCACCCGCGTCCGTCCGGGTGTTTTCGATACCTGGGCGAGGCCCTTGCGGCCCGCCAACTTGTTGATCAACGACGATTTGCCGACATTTGATCGGCCAACCATCGCCACTTCAGCCGTGGTCTTCGGGAGTTGAGCCAAGGTCGTGGCCGACCGAACGAAGCGCAATTCGAGGGGTCTCTCGCTCATGCGGCGACCTCACGTCGCTCGGACCGAGGAAGGAGGCACTGCATCGAGGCGACCGAAAGCCAGCGGTTGAACTTGCGCCCGACCTCGCGTTCAATCCCGATGAGCTCGTAGCCGCACGCCCGGTGAAGCGCCAAGCTGGCCTTGCCGGCGACCTCGATGCGGGCCATCACGGAGTGAAAACCCGACGACTCGGCCACGTCGAGCAGGTGTTCCAGCAGAAATCGACCGATCCCGCGCCCGTGGCCGTCTCGGCGAACGTAGATCGAGTTCTCGACCGTCGTGCGATACGCGGCGCGCTCCTTGTATGGCGACAGCGAGGCAAAACCGACCACGTCGGTGGGGTTCTCGATCGGGGCGGCCACCAGCGCGGCGAAGGCACCCGAGCGCGCCGCGAGCCATTGGCGCTGGTCATCGAGGGTGCGAGGGACCAGATCGAACGTCGCAGTCGTATTTTCGACCTCGTAGTTGTAGATCGTGCGGATCGCCTCGGCGTCGGCAACGACTGCCGGTCGCACGACGAGGCTGGTAGGTTCAGGCACGTCGTTCACGGTATCCGCGTGTCATCACGACCGAGCGGCCAGAATTTGGCCAAACCGCTTGGTCGGACCTCGGTGGATGGCGCTATCATCTCCTCCCGGTCCGCGGCTTTGCCGCGCCCCGCCCTCTTAGCTCAGACGGTAGAGCAACGCCATGGTAAGGCGTAGGTCGTCGGTTCGAATCCGACAGAGGGCTCGACCAGCCTGATCGGGTTCGCCCGAGCAGTGGCAAGCCCTGGCGGCGTAGCTCAGTTGGTCAGAGCATCCGGCTCATAATCGGAAGGTCATCGGTTCGAAACCGATCGCCGCTACCACAACATCCAGTTTCCTCACCTCAAGGAGAGCGCCTCCTATGTCCAAGGCAAAGTTCGAGCGGAATAAGCCGCACGTGAATATCGGCACTATGGGTCATATTGACCATGGTAAGACGACGTTGACGGCGGCGATTTCTAAGACGTTGGCGGGTAAGGGTCTGGCGAATTACACGCCGTTTGATCAGATCGATAAGGCGCCGGAGGAGAAGGCTCGTGGTATCACGATCTCGATCGCGCATATCGAGTACGAGACGGTGAATCGTCATTATGCCCATGTGGACATGCCGGGTCACGCGGACTACATCAAGAATATGATCACGGGTGCGGCTCAGGTTGATGGGGCGATCTTGGTGGTGGCGGCGACTGATGGTCCGATGCCCCAGACGCGTGAGCATGTGTTGTTGGCTCGTCAGGTTGGGGTGCCGTACATTGTGGTGGCGTTGAACAAGGCTGACATGGTCGATGATGAGGAACTGCTGGAGCTGGTGGAGCTTGAGGTTCGCGAGTTGCTGTCGGAGTATGAGTTTCCGGGTGATGATTGTCCTGTGGTGCGGGTCAGCGCGTTGAAGGCGTTGGAGGGTGATGAGGCGTGGCAGGAAAAGATCATGGAGTTGATGGCGGCGTGTGATGCGTCGGTGCCGGAGCCGTTGCGTGAGTTGGATAAGCCGTTTTTGATGCCGATTGAGGATGTGTTCACGATCACGGGTCGTGGCACGGTGGTCACGGGCAAGATTGAGCAGGGCAAGGTCCACACGGGCGATGAGATTGAGATCGTTGGGTTGCGTAAGACGCAGAAGACGACGTGTACGGGTGTGGAGATGTTCCGTAAGTTGCTTGATGAGGGTATGGCGGGCGACAACATCGGTGCGCTTCTTCGGGGGACGAAGAAGGAGGATGTTGAGCGTGGGCAGGTGTTGTGTAAGCCGGGCAGTATTACTCCGCATACGAATTTTGAGGGTCAGGTGTATGTGTTGAACAAGGAGGAGGGTGGTCGTCATAAGCCGTTCTTCAACAATTACCGGCCGCAGTTCTTCTTCCGTACGACGGATGTGACGGGGATGGTGCAGTTGCCGGAGGGGACCGAG
This sequence comes from uncultured Actinomycetes bacterium, assembly GCA_963847945.1. Taxonomy (GTDB): domain Bacteria; phylum Actinomycetota; class Acidimicrobiia; order Acidimicrobiales; family Ilumatobacteraceae; genus JANMJD01. Next base: position 687,454 of record CAWKBX010000009.1, on the reverse strand, counting down.
ATGGTCATGCCTGGTGACAACGTGACGATGATCGTGGAGCTTGGTAAGCCGATCGCGATGGATGAGCAGTTGCGGTTTGCTATTCGTGAGGGTGGCCGTACCGTTGGCGCCGGCCGCGTCACCAAGATCTTGAAGTGAGCTGAACCACCATGGCAAAGAACGACAAGCGAATCAAGATCACGCTGGAGTGCACCGAGTGCAAGCGGCGCAACTACATCACGATGAAGTCGAAGATCAACGATCGCGAACGACTCGAGATGAAGAAGTACTGCTCACACGACCGTCGGCACACCAGCCACAAGGAAACCCGTTAACCAAACACTCGATGAGAGGGCCGCTGGTAACCTGCCAGCGGCCCCTCTCTCCGAGGGCAGTAGCTCAGTTGGTAGAGCATCGGTCTCCAAAACCGACGGTCGGGGGTTCGAGTCCCTCCTGCCCTGCCCAGCCTTCGCTGGAGGAAGGTCACCATGTCCACTGAGGACCTGAATCGCGAACAGAAGCGTCAACTGAAGAAGATGGGTGCCCTCGACGAGAAGGGTCAGCCTGTACGAACAGCGCGCCCTACCGCGAGCAAGAAGCCCGATGAAGGGCGCACATCGATCCCGCAGTACATCCGTGAGGTCCGGGCCGAAATGGCCAAGGTGGCCTGGCCCGAGTGGCCCGAGGTTCGGCGCTACGCCGGCGTCGTGTTGGCCACGGTCTTGGTCTTCATGGCGTATGTATTCGGGCTCGACAGCCTTTTCAATGTAGTTACCAGCTGGCTCTACGGAAGCTGATCCATGACAGATGAATTGGATCTCCCCGCGGAGATCGACGAAGAACCTACTGACGACGTTGCCGAGACGGTCGAGACTGAACCTGTCGAGACCGACCCGGTCGACGCAGCCGCCGACGTTGTCTCTGGCGCTCCCGATGCGTCGTTCGACCTGTCGAGTGACGAGGACGACGAGGAGCCGCCGGCCGAGAACCCGTGGCTGAAGCCTGGTAAGTGGTATGTCATCCACAGCCAGTCGGGTTACGAGAAGAAGGTCAAGGCCAATCTCGAAGCCCGTATCCAGTCGATGAACATGGAAGACAAGATCTACGAAGCCGTCATCCCGATGGAAGACGTCGTCGAGTTCAAAAACGGCCGCAAGCAGGTCGTTCAGAAGAAGGTCTTCCCCGGCTATCTCCTCGTTCGTTGTGAGATGGACGATGCCTCGTGGTACTGCGTCCGCAACACCCCCGGCGTCACAGGCTTCGTCGGCCAGGCTCGGTTCGACAAGAAGCCCACTCCGCTGTCACGCCGTGAGGTCGAAACGTTCCTCTCGGCAAAGGGGGACGGTCAGGATGTGTCGCCGCGGCGCAAGCCCAAGTTCGAGTACGAGATCGGCGAAAGCGTCCGTGTGAAGGAAGGCCCGTTCGCCGACTTCTCCGGTCAGGTCGCTGAAATCAACGCCGATCACATGAAACTCAAGGTCCTCGTCAACATCTTCGGCCGTGAAACGCTCGTCGAGATGGACTTCGCTCAAGTCGCCAAGCTCTGAGCTTGTAGAAAAGATTCAGGTAAGAAGGGAACGCCAACATGGCGAAGAAGAAGGTTGCTGCAATCGTCCGGATTCAGATTCCGGCAGGCAAGGCCACTCCGGCCCCGCCCGTCGGTACTGCTCTCGGACCCCACGGTGTTCCGATCATGGACTTCGTCAAGCAGTACAACGCGGCGACGGCTGATTCCATCGGCACGATCATCCCGGTCGAGATCACGGTCTTCGAAGACCGCTCGTTCACGTTCATCCTCAAGACCCCGCCCACCCCGGTGCTCCTGCGCCAGAAGGCCGGTCTGCCCCGCGGTTCGAAGAACCCGGGCAAGGAAGTCTGTGGCACCGTGACCCAAGCCGACATCGAAGAAGTCGCCAAGATCAAAATGCCCGACCTCAATGCCTACGACCTCGATGCAGCCAAGCTCCAGGTTCTCGGCACGGCTCGCTCGATGGGTCTCCAGGTCGTCTGATTCTCCTTGGCGGCTTCGGCTGCCAGGGCACATGCAATAACCACCTGCCTCGATTCCGGACAACCTCGCCGGACGGGCCGACTGAATGAGGGAGCCAATCATGGCGCAATCCAAGAAGTACACCGACGCGCTGAAGCGGTACAACCGTGATCAGCTGTTCTCCCCGCTTGAGGCGTTGGAGCTGGTCAAGGCTGTTGCCTCGGCCAAGTTCGACGAGACTGTCGAAGCGGCGATCCGCCTCGGCGTCGATCCTCGTAAGGCTGACCAGATGGTCCGCGGCACCGTCGCCCTGCCGGCCGGAACCGGTAAAGACGTCCGTGTCGCCGTCTTCGCCGCCGGCGAGGCGGCCGACGAGGCCCGCAAGGCCGGCGCCGACATCGTCGGTACCGACGATCTGGTCGCCGAGATCGAGAAGGGCAACTTCAACTTCGACGTGGCCATCGCCACCCCGGACTTGATGCCCATGGTCGGCCGCCTTGGTCGCGCCCTCGGTCCGCGTGGCTTGATGCCCAACCCGAAGACCGGCACCGTCACCACCGACGTCGGCCGGGCCGTCACCGAGTTCAAGGGCGGCAAGGTCGAGTATCGCACCGACCGATACGGCAACATCCACGTGCCGATCGGCCGGGCCAGCTTCCCGGTTGACTCGCTGCACATCAACTTGCGGGCCCTGCTCGACGAGTTGCAGCGGGCCAAGCCGGCCGCCGCCAAGGGCCGCTACCTGCGCAAGATCTCGGTCGCCTCGACGATGGGTCCCGGCGTCAAGATCGACACCAACCGCCTCCGCGTCGAGGTCTGATTTCCGTCGTCTGGTCGGTTTGGTGGTCGTTGACCACCAAACCGGTAGGGTCGACAACCGATAAACCAAGTATTTTGGTTGCTCGCCGTAGACCGTTGGTCCACCCTCGGGTGGGTAATGGGATCTTTCCCGCCAGCAGAGGTGAACTCCATGAGAAGCCTTCTCGCTCCTCGAGGTGTTCGCGTGCACGTGCAGCGAGCACCTGAGTTGAAGCGAGAGGAGGTGAAACATGGACAATCCGAGACCCGAAAAAGTTGCTGTCGTCAGTGATGTCACCGAGCGGATGAAGAACGCCGACGCGGTGCTCGTCACCGAGTACCGCGGCATGAAGGTCAGTCAGCTTGGCGCTCTGCGCCAGACGCTGCGTCAGTCGGGGTCAGAGTTCAAGGTCTACAAGAACACCCTCGCCCGCCGCGCCGCCAACGAAGCCGGAATCGGTGGGCTGGAAGATCAGCTCGTCGGCCCGTCGGCGTTGACGTTCGTCAATGGCGACGTTGCTGCTGCCGCCAAGGCACTGCGTGAGCTCTCCCGAGCGAACCCGTTGCTGGTCATCAAGGGCGGTGCGTTGAGCGGCAAAATGCTGTCGGCCCGTGACGTACAGGCCCTCGCCGATCTGCCGTCGCGTGACGTGCTGCTCGCCCAGTTGGCCGGTGCCTTCCAGGCTCCGATGACCAAGATGGCCGGCCTCTTGCAGGCGCTGCCTCGCAACTTCGCATATGGCCTCAAGGCCCTCATCGATCAGAAGGAAGCAGCCTGAACGGCTGTTTCACCCGCACACGAATTTTTGTAAACCATTCTTAAGGAGAAAATCATCATGGCTCTTTCGAAGGACGACATCCTCGACGCCATCAGTGGCATGACCGTTCTCGAGCTGTCCGAGTTGCTCTCGGCGTTCGAGGAGAAGTTCGGCGTGACCGCCGCCGCCCCGATGGCTGTTGCCGTCGCCGGTGGCGCCGCTGCCGCCCCCGTCGAGGAAGAGAAGGACGAGTTTGACGTCGTTCTCAAGTCCGCTGGCGCTCAGAAGATCCAGGTCATCAAGGTCGTGCGCGAGCTGACCAGCCTGGGCCTCAAGGAAGCCAAGGATCTCGTCGACGCCGCCCCCAAGGCGATCATGGAGAAGGTCAACAAGGACGAGGCCGAGAAGGCCAAGGCCAAGTTGGTCGACGCCGGCGCCGAGGTCGAAGTCAAGTAGTTCCGTTGAGTGGCCTCACTGCCACTCAATTTTCGAAACCAGCAGGGACCCGGGCCGATCCCGGGTCCCTGTTGCTTTTCCGGGCCGGTTGGTTGTATTTCGATGGACTATTGGCTGCACTGTTGATCGATGACACGGCATCTGGATCGCCAGCAGCACACTCCTGCGCCCGACAGCGACGTCGATCGCCGATTGCTTGCGGCGACCCGACGCGTACGTATCGCTGCCGTGCCGCCCGAGTTGAGCGAAGCCTTGAGGGCGGCATTCGTGGCCCGAGAGCCCCTGGCGACCCGGGTTCGACGCCATTTCGCCGCGGTCATGCAGTTCGACGGTCTGGCCGGGCCAGCGCTGGTCGGCATCCGCGGCGGGTTGGGCGGGGCCCGCCAGTTGGTGTACGCCTGCGAAGTCGCTGACGTCACTTTTCACGCCACAAGCGAAGGCGAAGGGGTGTGGCGTCTCGATGGCATCGTGCTCTCGCTCGACGACGACGACGACGTGCAGTACGACGTCCGTCTCGACATGTCCGGAGGGGACCGTGCGGCGGGCCTGGAAGGTCTGAGGGGCGCGACTGCCCGATCGACGTTGACCGATCCGGCGGGTGAGTTCCACTTCGCCGCCGTTGGCCCGGGCGACTATTGGATGACGGTTACCGGTCCAGAGTTTGCCGTCGAGGTCGGACCATTCGAGTTGGTCGACGCGCCCGAATGACGTTGCTTGCCCGCCTCATTGATGCGCTGGCAATCGCCGCTGACGATGGGCGCCTCGACGCGGTTCACCTGGTCGTGGAGACCGAGTCGGACTACGACGACTGCCTCGACGAGCTCACCGAGTTCCTGGGCGAGGAGCCGGCCCGGGCGTCGGCGATCGCTGCTCTACTCGCACGGGCGGCCGACGAGCGCGGTCTGACCGCATCGGCCGCCCACGCGAGATATCTGGAGGCCCAGGGACTGGTCGGGGTCGGCGATCTCTCGGGAGCTCTCCGGCTGATCGACGCGGCCGAGCGGGGGTTTCAAGCCGCCCATCGTCTGGGAGCGGCGTTGCGCACGAACTTGGGCCGTTCCCATGTGCTCAACGAGATGGGTCGTCACGACGACGCCTTGGACGCCGCCGATTGCATCGTCACGACGTTGGCGCGGCGCCCGCCCGCCGACCTCGACCCGACCGAACGAGACGTTCTGCTGGCCTTCGCGCAACAGAACCGAGGGCTCTGTTGCGAGCTGACGAGTCGCTACGCCGAAGCCCTCGACGCGTACGCCGCGGCGGAGTCGGTGTACCGGCGACTCGGAGACACCGCGTTGATCGGTGAGGTGGCCAACGACCGAGGATTGGTGTTGCTGGCGATCGGACGGATCGGTGAAGCGTTGGGCGCGTTTCGCTTCGCCGCCGAGACCTTCGCCGAGGCCGGACAGGTCGCCAACCATGCGAACGCGCTCACCGGCCTGGCCGAGGCCCAACTGTTCAGCGCGATGTACCGCCAGTGTCTCGACACCCTCAGCGAGTGTCGCGAGCTGCTCGCGGCGATTGACGTGCCGGTACGCGATCATGCCCGCATGCTCGTCGCCGCTCGGGCGCACGAGGCGCTCAATCTGTATCCCGAGGCCCGCAGCGCCTATCGCGAGGTCGTCGAGTTCTCGGTCACCGCTGGAATGGTGGTCGACGAGGCGCTGGCCCGCTGGGGACTTGGCCGCGTCGAACGGGCCCTCGGGCATCGTCGCGCGGCTGAGCACGAGTTGGCCCTCGCGGCGTCCACGTTCGAGTCATCGGGCCACCGTCACTGGTTGGCGGGGGTCTGGCTCGATCGCTCCTACGTCGCGTGCGATGCTCGACGGGCCGACGACGCCTTGGCGCTCGCCGAACAGGCGGTGACCATCGCCGATGAGGCCGACGCGGCGATCGAACGGGTTCGGGCGCGGCTCTCGGTCGTCCGTTGCCTCGATCTCTTGGCCCGCAGCGCCGAGGCGACCCTGGTGTTCGACATGGCCCGCTCGCTGGCGGCCTCGATCGGCTTCGCCCCGCTCGATCTGTTGCTTGACCAGGTCGAAGGAATGAGGGCCGTGACGCTCGGGCCGGCCTCGCGGGCTCGGGAGTTGCTCGGCCGAGTCGCCGCCGAGTTCGAGTGGACCAGATCGGCGCTCGGCCACGATGCCTTCGCCGCGTCGTTCATGGCTGACAAAGCAGAGGTGTTCGACGCGCTCGTTGCCACCGAACTCGGCGAATCGAACGGTGAACGGGCGTGGGCATCACGTGTGCTCGGCGCAATCGAACGATGCCGGTCTCGGGCGTTGGCCGAGCTGGTGGCGGGGCGCGCGACGGCGCGCCGAGAGGTGGGACCGTCCGAGTCGGCCATTGCACTACAGCAGGAACTCGATGCGGTCTACAACGAGATGTTGCAGCCCGGCGTGGTCGGGGTCGACCAGGCGGCGCGGCTGCGCGAGCGGTCGGGCGACATTGAACAACGTTTGGGACGCCTACGCCTCGATGACGCGTCGCCATTCGGGCGAGCCGAAGGAATCGCCGACATCGCCGACGTCGTCGAGATCCACGCTCCGAAGGTTCCGGTGCTCAGCTGGTTCTGCCTCGGTGACGAGGTGGTCGCGATGGTGATCGACGGCGAGCACGTCAGCCTGCGTCGACATGCGGCCTCGGTGGCCGAGGTCACCGAACTCGTAGCTCGACTCGACGCCCAGTGGGACCGCCTTCATCTCGACCCCGATCTGGTGGCGCGCCATGCCCAACGCCTGGCGCGGGCGTGCCGTCAGGTGCTCGCCGAGCTCTACGATCGGCTGATCCGCCCGGTTGCCGATGTGTTGCCCGCCCCGCTCCCGTCCGGCCAGCCGCTCACGATCATCGCCCATGGGGTGCTTCACCGAGTTCCCGTGCATGCCCTGTTCGACGGTGACCGTCACATGATCGAGGGATACGAGGTGACGTACTCCCCGAGCTTTTCGGACATCGCAGAGCGCGAGTCGATGGTCGCTCGCACCAAGGGGACATCGTTGGTGATGGGCATACCCGACGAACTCGCCCCAGGTATCGCCGACGAGGTTCGGGCCGTGGCCGCCCAACTTGTCGATGTCAACCTCTACTGCGGTGCCGGGGCGACCGCGGCGGTGTTGGTCGCGCAAGCCGGCGGCGCCGACGTGATCCATCTGGCGTGCCACGCGCTGTTCCGTGATGACAACCCGATGTTCTCCAGTCTGCGACTCGCCGATCGATGGTTGGCCGCTCACGAACTTCTGGAACTGGATCTCACGGGCAGCTTGACGGTCATGAGCGCCTGCGAAAGTGGCAGAACCAACGCCATCGGTGGCGAGGAGTTGCTCGGTCTGACACGCGCCGTTCTCGGGGCGGGTGCCCGTACTCTGGTTGCGGCCCTGTGGCCCGCGCACGACCAGGTGACCGTCGAACTGATGGGCACGTTCTACGCCGAACGGGCGACGCGGGGCCCGGCGGCGGCATTGCGAACGGCACAGATGACCCAGCTGAACATTCGATCTCATCCATACCATTGGGCACCGTTCGTCGTCATCGGCGGCCGGTGACGATCACGGAGGCTTCGTGATGAAAAATCCTTCTCTTCCCCTTTCCGTCCACCCGGTCAACCGGTCATCCCGCCGCCGGTGGGGTGCCGCGGCCGCGGCCGGCGCGGTGCTCGCCTCGTTGCTGACGGTTGCCGGCGTACCGAGCGTCGGCACTCCACCCGCGGGTGCGGTCGTCGTCGACCGGGCCCGCACGGTCATCGTCCGACTGGTCCCCGGCACATCGATCACGACGATGCTGTCGGCATACGGCCTCACGTTGGTCGACACGATGACGGGGTTACCGGGTACCTATCTCGTGATCGCCAACGACGGGCGTACGGCCGATGCCCTCGCCGCGACGCTTGCAGTCGATGCCCGGGTGACCCTCGCTGATGCGAACAACGTCGACCTACGTACGCCGGAGGTCGCCTTCAGCGGCCGGATCTACCGGTGGACATCGTCCACACCGACGCAGGCTCAAACCCAACCGGTGCTTACCAAACTCGACTTGGCCACCGCTCACACGATCTCGAAGGGTGCCGGCGTCAAGGTCGCCGTGATCGACACCGGTGTTACCCCGATGGCGTCGTTCGGCGGAACGGTGCTGCCCGGTCTTGATCTTGTCGACGGCGACGCCAACGCCGGCGACTCAGCCAATCGCGTTGACGACAATGGCAACGGGGTGGTTGACGAAGCCGCAGGTCATGGCACATATGTGGCCGGTATCGTCCATCTTGTCGCGCCGGCGGCGTCGATTCTGCCGATTCGGGTGCTGAACGACGATGGCGTCGGCGAGACCTGGAACGTGGCCAAGGCGATGCTGTGGGCGGCAGATCGTGGGGCCACCGTCGTCAACCTCAGCCTCGGCCAAAACGGATCGTCGGGATTGCTCAAGCAAGCCGTTGGCGAACTCAAGCGCCGCAATGTGGTCGCGGTGGCGGCCGCCGGCAACGAGGGTCGCAAACGGGAAAGCTTCCCGGCTGCGGCCAAGTGCGCCCTCGGCGTCACCTCGACGACACCGACCGATGGCGTGTCCACGTTTGCCTCGTATGGGCCATGGATCTCGGCGGCCGCCCCGGGCGAAGGGGTCGTCTCGGCCTTCCCGTATACATCTACCGGTCTGGCGAGATGGAGCGGGACGTCGGCGTCCGCCCCATTTGTCACCGGCCAGGTGGCATTGCTGCGATCGCTCCGCCCGACTCTCACAGTCCTGAAGGCCCGGGCGATGATCACGTCGACCTCGGTTCCCGTGACCGCCCCGCCCGCCAACTTCGGCACCGCCGGCCGCATCAACATCGTGGCCAGCCTGCGTGCCCCAGTACCGAGCGAACCCCGCTGCTGAGTACCCCGGGCTGAGCATCGCCTGGGGGTTGTCGCCGAATTCTCGTCTCGGCGTATTTCACCGGGTGAGCGGGCGCACTGTTCGGACGATGACAGCGCCAACGAACGTCCGAGATCTCATAGCGTCCGAGCGGGCCGGAGCGGCGACGATTGCTGTCGTGCTCCTCGGGTCCCCGCTGGTTCGAGCCGGGTGCGCGGCGTGTTTTACCGCCAACCCCGATCTCGATGTGACCGCCAGCGTGTCGTCGCGTGGTGAGTTACCGGCCGGTGCCGTCGGCCCGCTGCAACCCAAGGCCACGGTGGCTGTGGTCATCGTGGGGAGCGACGTCGACGTCGCCTTGGCCGACATCGACTGGTTGATCGGCGATGATCGTTTCGACGCGGTGCTGCCGGTGTTGAGCGTCGCCGACCGCGGGGTGGGTCTCGCCGTGCTCGGCGCCGGTGCCTCGGGCTGTGTGCTCCTCGATGACGATCCCGCCAGCCTGGTGGCCGCGATTCGAGCTGCCGCGCGCGGTGAGATGCCGTTGTCGGCCCTAGTGGGTCGTTGGGTCGTGGGTGACTGGGTGCAGCGAGCCGAAGCGCCGCGGTTGACCGTTCGCGAGTCCGAGGTGCTTCATCTCGTCGGAGCCGGTTTGGCCAACAAGCAGATCGCCCGCCGTTTGGGGATCAGCCAGCCAACGGTCAAACATCATCTGACCCGGGTGTTTCAGCGGATCGGAGTGACCGGCCGCACCGAAGCCGCGGTCTGGCTGCAACAACAGCAGGCCCGCAGCGACCTCATGGGCGTGGCGTAGTCGGCCGCAGTGGCGTAGTGGGTGGGACTGGCGTAGTCGATTCCAACCCCGCGTCGGAAGCGTCGTCACATCAGCTCGGTCAGCGCCCTTCGGAGCCGATCGAGACAGCGTTGGCGGGTCGGCCCAATGCTTCCGACCGGCATGCCAAGTTCTACGGCGAGATCGTCGTACGACAGCTCGCGGCCGCTGAAGTACTGCCCGATGAGCAATTCTTGACACTTGGCCGACAAGGTGGCGAGTCCTTGATGCAGCCATTCGACGTCACCGATGACCGACTGAGCCTGATCGTCGTCGGTGATCAGCCGGTCGGCCTCGGTGCGGTGCCCTTTGGCCAGCCGTGACACGATGCGGATCGACTCCCGGCGAGCCACGGTCGAGAGCCACGCCTTGATCCGTTCGGGTTGCTCGATGCGGTCGAGGGCACTGAGAAATGCCCCAAACGTCGCCTGGGTAACGTCGGCCGCGTCCTCGCGGTTCAGTCCGAGACTGAGCGGAATGGAGAACACCAGGCGCTCGTAACGCTCGACGAGCGAGTTCCAGGCGCGCTGGTCCCCTCGCCGGCAGCCGTCGAGCAACTCGGTGTCGAGCACAGGCCAGCAACGTTATCCGTGGGGAGCGCGTCCAGCTCTCTCACCACACGTAGTGGTCTGACCACCGCGGAGGCGGCCCGATGGTTCGTTTGGCCTACGGGGAGGGTGCTTGACGAACCGCCTTCACTCATTTACGGTGACGCGCCAGCTGATTACCTGTTCGGCCCTGCTTTGTCATGGGTGAATGGGTTGACTGTCGTTGCCTGCACCCGGTAGGATCGACAGTTGCCGTGCGTTGCCCCCGTCTGCTTTCAGTTTTGTGGTCTGGTTCAACGCGCCCCGTCTCGTCTGTACCGGCCTGAGGAGAATCAGCGTGGCTTCACGTTCCCCCTTTCGTGAGCGTTATTCGTTCGCAAACCTGAGCGAACCGCTCGAGTTGCCCGATCTGATCGCTGTTCAGCGATCCAGTTTCGATTGGCTCCTCAACGAGGGGTTGAAGGAGACATTCACCGACATCTCCCCGATTAAGGACTTTCGGAGACCTTGCAGCTCGAGTTGGAGTTCGACCCCGACGACGAAGACTTGCGGCCCCCGCCCAAGTTCTCCGTCGAGGAGTGCAAAGAGAAGGACATGACCTTCTCGGCGCCGATCTTCGTCAGGGCCCGGTTCATGAACCGGAACACCGGCGAGATCAAGGAGCAGACCGTCTTCATGGGCGACTTCCCCATGATGACCGAGAAGGGCACCTTCATCGTCAACGGCACCGAGCGTGTCGTCGTGTCGCAGCTCGTTCGCTCGCCGGGCGTCATCTTCGAGCCGGGCGAGCGCTTCCGGTTGCGTAACCTCGCCAAGCATCAACTCGTCAAGGGCACGATCCACCCCTACCGTGGTGAGTGGCTCGAGTTCGACGTCGAGCAGAAGCCCGGCAAAGACGTCACCGCCGGCACCCGCGTTGCTCGCAAGCGCCGCATGTCGATCTTCACCATCCTGCGGGCCCTTGGCTACGACGAGGAGCATGCGCCCGGCTTCCTCGAGCGCTTCGTCAACTACTTCGAGTTCCTCGAAGGACAGTGGGAGAAAGACCGCCACATCGCCCCGACGCAAGACGAGTCGCTGGTCGAGATCTACAAGCGGGCCCGTCCGGGCGAGCCGCCGACCGTCGAGTCGGCTCGCGCCTACTTCCGCAACGCGTTCTTCGAGAACCGCCGCTACGACCTCAGCCGAGTCGGCCGCTACAAGCTCAACCGCAAGCTCGGGGCCGAAGTCGCCAAGCTCGGCGAGCTGTTCGGGCTCACGGGTGATCTGTACGACGTTCCGGCTCCCGATCAAGATGTGCTCAGCCGCATCGAGGTCATGGCCACGATCACCTACATGCTCCACTTGATCAAGCAGGAGCAGGGCTACCGCCTCGACGACCAGGACCACTTCGCCAACCGGCGTATCCGTTCGGTCGGTGAGTTGATCCAGAACCAGGTCCGGATCGGCCTCAGCCGCATGGAGCGCGTGGTCCGTGAGCGCATGACGACGCAAGACGTCGAGGCGATCACCCCGCAGTCGCTCATCAACATCCGCCCGGTTGTTGCGGCGATCAAGGAGTTCTTCGGGACTTCTCAGCTGTCGCAGTTCATGGACCAGGTGAACCCGTTGTCGGGCCTCACCCACCGTCGCCGTCTGTCCGCCCTCGGGCCGGGCGGTCTGTCGCGTGAACGTGCGGGCTTCGAAGTGCGAGACGTCCACTTCTCCCACTACGGCCGGATGTGCCCGATCGAGACCCCGGAAGGCCCGAACATCGGTCTGATCGGTGCGTTGTCGACGTACGCCCGGGTCAACGAGTTCGGCTTCATCGAGACGCCGTACCGCAAGGTCCGCGATGGCAAGGTGACCGACGAGGTGGTCTACATGGCCGCCGACGAGGAGGAGCTGTATGTGGTGGCTCAGGCCAACACGCCGCTCAACCCCGACGGCTCGTTCCGTGACGAGCGCGTGCTCGTGCGAGTGTCGCCGCAGGCTGCCAGCCTCGACGACCTCAAGCGCATGCTCGAGGCCGAGAGCTTCTTCGGTGCCACCACCGACATTCGCTACATCCCGGGCAACGAAGTCGACATCATGGACGTGTCGCCCAAGCAGATCGTCTCGGTCGCCACGGCCCTCATCCCGTTCCTCGAGCACGACGACGCCAACCGCGCCCTGATGGGTGCGAACATGCAACGTCAGGCCGTTCCGCTGATCCGGGCCGAGGCGCCCTACATCGGTACCGGCATCGAGGCCCGCGCCGCTCGCGACGCCGCCGACCTGATCCAGGCTCCCGAAGCCGGTGAAGTGATGGAAGTCTCGGGCGACTCGATCACCGTGCAGTACGAGACGCTCGGCAAGCGGGTCTACCGGCTGGCCAAGTTCCAGCGCTCGAACCAGAACACCTGCCTCAACCAGGTGCCGCGGGTCAAAGAAGGCCAGCAGCTGGTCAAGGGCACGATCATCGCCGATGGTCCCTCGACCGACATGGGCGAGCTCGCTCTTGGAAAGAACCTGCTCGTGGCCCTGATGCCATGGGAGGGCTACAACTTCGAGGACGCCATCATCCTGTCGGAGCGCTTGGTGAAGGACGACGTGCTCACGTCGATCCACATCCATGAGCACGAGGTCGATGCCCGCGACACCAAGCTCGGCCCGGAAGAAATCACCCGGGATATCCCGAACCTTTCGGAAGACATCCTTCGGGACCTCGACGACCGCGGCATCATCCGCGTCGGTGCCGAAGTCGGCCCGGGCGATGTCCTCGTCGGCAAGGTCACCCCGAAGGGCGAGACCGAGCTGACCCCCGAAGAGCGCCTGCTGCGGGCGATCTTCGGTGAGAAGGCTCGCGAAGTACGTGACACCTCGTTGAAGGTGCCCCACGGTGAGTCGGGCAAGGTCATCGACGTCAAGGTGTTCACCCGAGAAGACGGCCATGAGCTGCCCCCCGGCGTCAACGAGCTGGTGCGGGTCTACGTCGCCCAGAAGCGCAAGATCCAGGTGGGCGACAAGCTCGCCGGCCGCCACGGCAACAAGGGTGTCATCTCCAAGATTCTCCCGCTCGAAGACATGCCGTACATGGCCGACGGTTCGCAGGTCGACATCATCCTCAACCCGCTCGGTGTGCCCTCCCGTATGAACGTCGGTCAGGTGCTCGAAGCTCACCTCGGCTATGCCGCCCGTTGGGGTTGGGATGTCGAGGGCTACGGCAAGGTCGGCGAAGAACCGATCCGCGGCACCGAGACCAAGACCCGCGCCTACACGAGGCCGGCCACCTTCGTGGCCACGCCGGTGTTCGACGGTGCTCACTGGGACGAGGAAGAGGGCGCCGGTAAGCACCCGACGATCCAGAGGATCTTCGCCAACATCAACCCGGAAACGGCTGATGGCGTACGGATGATCAAGACCACCGGCAAGACCCAGATCTTCAACGGTCGCACGGGCGAGCCCTACGACCACGACATCACCGTCGGCTATATGTACATCTTGAAGCTCGCCCACTTGGTCGACGACAAGATCCATGCCCGGTCCACTGGTCCGTACTCGATGATCACTCAACAGCCGCTCGGTGGTAAGGCCCAGTTCGGTGGCCAGCGATTCGGCGAGATGGAAGTGTGGGCCCTCGAGGCCTACGGCGCGGCGTACTGCTTGCAGGAGCTGCTGACCATCAAGTCCGACGACGTGCTCGGCCGAGTCAAGGTCTATGAGGCGATCGTCAAGGGCGAGAACATCCCCGAGCCGGGCATTCCCGAGTCCTTCAAGGTGCTCATGAAGGAAATGCAGGCTCTGTGCCTCAACGTCGAGGTGCTCGCCGAAGACGGTGCCGAGATCGAGATGCGTGAGATGGACGAAGACGTCTTCCGCACCGCCGAAGAGCTCGGCATTGATATCAGCCGCCCCGAGCGCGGTTCCGATGATGACGATCGCGAGCGCGAAGCGCGCCGTCGCGAGCGGGCAAGTTACTGAGTCCAGGCGACGAGAGGGAAGAGGCAGAGATAATGCTCGACGTCAATATGTTCGATCAGCTCCGTATTGGGCTGGCGACCGCCGACATGATGCGCCTGTGGTCACACGGCGAAGTCAAGAAGCCCGAGACGATCAACTACCGCACGCTGCGTCCTGAAAAGGACGGCCTGTTCTGCGAGAAGATCTTCGGTCCCACCCGCGACTGGGAGTGCTCGTGCGGCAAGTACAAGCGCGTCCGATTCAAGGGCATCATCTGCGAGCGTTGTGGCGTTGAAGTCACCCGCTCAAAGGTGCGCCGCGACCGGATGGGTCACATCGAATTGGCCGCTCCGGTCGTCCACATCTGGTATCTGCGCGGTACCCGGTCGTGGCTTGCCTACCTGCTCGCCGGCATCACGCCGAAGGAAGAGCTCAAGGCCAAGCAGCTCGAAAAGGTCATCTACTTCGCCGCCAACCTGGTGACGTGGGTCGATCACGAGAAGCGTCACGCCGATCAGTCAAACCTGGAAGCTGAACTGCTCGAAGAGCTCGACGCCATCCGCAAGGAGGTCGAGCTCGCCCTCGACCGTCGCACCAAGGACTTCGAAGACGAAGCCGCCCGGATGGAGAAAGAGGGCGGCGACGCCCGCAAGCTCAAGACCGCCTGGGAAAAGGATCTCGCCGGCATCCGCGAGCGCGGTGACTCGGAGATCGACCTCGTGCAGCGCACGTGGGAGGAGTTCAAGTCGCTCTTCGGTCGCAAGATCATCGACGACGAACTGCTGTGGCGTGAGCTGCGCGACCGTTACGGCGACTACTTCGAAGGCGGCATGGGTGCCGACGCGATCAAGTCGTTGATCGACCGCATCGATTTCGACGTCGAAGAGGTGCTCCTGCGCGAGGCCATCGAGGCCAAGGACGGCAAGAAGCCGCTGTCGACCCAGCGTCGTCAGAAGGCGATCAAGCGCCTCAAGATCGTCACCGCCTTCAACCGTCGTGACGAGCAGAATCGCCGCTCGAACGACCCGAAGGCGATGATCCTTGAGGCCGTCCCGGTGATCCCACCGGAGTTGCGCCCGATGGTGCAGCTCGACGGTGGCCGATTTGCCACCTCCGACCTCAACGACCTCTACCGTCGTGTGATCAACCGCAACAACCGCCTCAAGCGGCTGCTCGATCTCGGCGCTCCCGAGATCATCGTCAACAACGAAAAGCGCATGTTGCAAGAGGCCGTCGACGCGTTGTTCGACAACGGCCGTCGTGGTCGTCCGGTGACCGGCCCGGGCAACCGCCCGCTCAAGTCGCTGTCCGACATGTTGAAGGGTAAGCAGGGCCGGTTCCGTCAGAACCTGCTCGGCAAGCGCGTCGACTACTCGGGCCGTTCGGTGATCGTTGCCGGCCCGACGCTGAAGCTGCACCAGTGCGGTCTGCCCAAGCTGATGGCCCTCGAGCTGTTCAAGCCGTTCGTGATGAAGCGTCTCGTCGACCTCGAACTGGCCCAGAACATCAAGTCGGCCAAGCGCATGGTCGAGCGTCGTCGCCCGCAGGTGTGGGACGTCCTCGAAGACGTCATCAAGGAACACCCGGTGATGCTCAACCGAGCCCCGACCCTTCACCGCCTGGGTATCCAGGCCTTCGAGCCGATCCTCGTCGAGGGCAAGGCCCTGCAGATTCACCCGTTGGTCTGCACCGCCTTCAACGCCGACTTCGACGGCGACCAGATGGCTGTTCACCTGCCGTTGTCGGCCGAGGCTCAGGCCGAGGCCCGCGTGCTGATGCTGTCGGCCAACAACATCTTGTCGCCGGCATCGGGCCGCCCGATCGTGACCCCCTCGCAAGACCTCATCATCGGTGGCTTCTACCTCACCGCCGATGTTGACGGTGCGGCCGGCGAAGGCCGCTCGTTCCGTCATATGTGGGAAATCGAGCGGGCGATGGATGAGGGCGACGTCTCGGTCCACGCCAAGATCAAGTTCATCGGTATGCGCAATGCCGACGGCTCGCGCAAGGTGCTCGAGACGACTCCGGGTCGCCTGAAGTTCGAAGCGGCCCTGCCGCCGGCCTACACCGACATGTTCGGTCACATCGACACGGCATTGAAGAAGAAGGAGATGGGCGTCATCGTCGAACGCCTCTCCGACAACTTCACCAAGGCGGCCGTGGCCGCCTCGCTCGACGCGATCAAGAACCTCTGCTACCGCTGGGCGTCACAATCGGGCCTGTCGATCTCGATCGACGACGTCCAGACCCCGGCCGAGAAGAAGCCGATTCTCGATCGTTACGAGAAGGAAGCCGAGAAGGTCGAGAACCAGTTCCGCCGTGGCATCATCACCGACGGCGAGCGCCGCCAGCAGGAAGTCCGCATTTGGACCGACGCGACCGACGACGTCCGCCGGGCGATGGAGATCTCGCTCAAGACGAAGGGCGTCTTCAGTCCGATCGACATGATGGTCGGCTCGGGTGCCCGAGGCAACATGATGCAGGTGCGACAGATCGCCGGCATGCGTGGTCTCGTGGCCAACCCTCGTGGTGACATGATTCCTCGCCCGATCAAGTCGAACTTCCGCGAAGGCCTCCAGATGTTGGAGTACTTCATCGCTACGCCTGGCGCCCGTAAGGGACTCGTCGACACCGCCCTGCGTACCGCCGACTCGGGTTACCTGACTCGTCGTCTTGTCGACGTGGCCCAGGAACTCATCGTGCGGGAGCCCGATTGTGGCACCACGCTCGGCGTATGGGTCGAGGAAGTGCTTCCGGATACGCCGAACAAGCGCAACCACCTCGATACGAAGGTGTTTGGTCGCACGCTGCTCAACGACGTGAAGCTGGCCAACGGCTCGGTCATCCCGCGCAACACCATTGTCGGCGACGACGAGATGGAAGCGTTGCGCGACGATCCCGATCTCAGCCGGGTCCGGGTCCGTTCGGTGCTCACCTGTGACGCCGAGCTGGGCATTTGCGCTCTCTGCTACGGCCGTTCGCTGGCCACCGGCAAGGAGATCGAGCTCGGCGAGGCGGTCGGCGTTATCGCCGCCCAGTCGATTGGTGAGCCCGGTACCCAGCTGACGATGCGTACCTTCCACACCGGTGGTGTGGCTGGCAAAGACATCGCCGGTGGTCTGCCCCGCGTCGTCGAGCTCTTCGAGAGCCGCACCCCGCGTGGTGCTGCTCGCCTCGCCCACTCCAGCGGTGTACTCCGCATCGGAGAGGACGAGGGCAAGGGCCTGCCGATCACGATCGTGTCCGACGAGGGCACCGAGGAGACGACGATTCTGCCGTTGCAGAGCCGCCTGCTCGTCACCGATGGCCAAGACATCAAGGCCGGTGAGCCGTTGACGGATGGTCCGTTCGATCCGAAGGAACTGATGGAGATCAAGGGTCCGCGCGAAACGCAGATCTACCTGGTCGAAGAGGTTCAGCGGGTCTATCGCGACCAGGGAGTGTCGATTCACGACAAGCACATCGAGTTGATCGTGCGTCAGATGACACGTCGCATCGGCGTGCAGGAGCCGGGCGATTCGGGCTTCCTGCCCGGCGAGCGGGCCGATGCCAAGGTGTTCCGCGACACCAACAAGCGCACCGTCGAAGACGGTGGCAAGCCGGCCGAGGGTCGTCCCGAGATCATGGGGATCACCAAGGCCTCGCTGGCCACCGAGTCGTGGTTGTCGGCTGCCTCCTTCCAGGAGACCACCCGGGTGCTCACCGAGGCCGCCATCGACGGTCGCGGCGACAGCCTGATCGGCCTCAAGGAGAACATCATCATCGGCAAGCTCATCCCGGCCGGTACCGGCATGATGCGCTATCGCGAGTTCGATGTTGCTGCTCCCGACTACACGCCGATGTCGTACTACTCCTCGGAGATGGAGGACCCGGCCGCCTACCTGGCCAGCCTGCAGGGTTCGTACTCCTCCGACACGGCCGAGGCATCCGAAGCCTGATTACCGAATAGCACAGGGGCCGGTCACCTTGGGTGACCGGCCCATTTGTGCTGTGGCGGCGAGTTGAATGGCGATCGTCGTCGGACGTTGGCTACGGCCGAACGGTGACGTGGATGGCCACCCGTCGGTTGAGCGCCCGACCTTCGTCGGTCGAGTTGTCACCGATCGGGCTCGTCTCGCCCGCTCCGACAGTCTTGGTGATCCGTTCGGGAGCGATGCCGTGACCCGTGAGGTACTCGGCGACCCGGCGAGCACGGGCCCCCGACAGCGTGACATTCTCGTCATCGGAGCCGAGATCGTCGGTGTAGGCCTGAATGTGGACATCGAGATCGGAGCGGGTGGCCAACAGCAGAACGATGACATCTAGGTCGGAGTCGTGTGTGGGTTGCAAGCCGGCAATGCCGGTGGGGAAGAACAGTGTTTGACGAACATGGCTATGCCACGCATCGGCATCGAACATCTGCTCGACTCCGGGACGCACTTCGTATTCGGTGACGACGCCGCCGTCCCCCAACACGGCCTTACCGCCCGCTTCGATCTCGTCGGCGACTTCCTGGCTGGGGAGGAGCCCCCGCATGTGAGCCTTCCCGTCGGCCTCAATCTCGAACGAGAACGGTGCGATACCGCTGGCGGAAGCGAGTGCAGGGGCCGCGGTCGCGGTCGTCACGGCGGCATCGACTGCGGCGGGATCCACTGCGGCGGGATCCACTGCGGCGGGATCCACTGCGGTCGCCACGGCGGCATCCACTGCGGCGGGATCCACTGCGGTCGTCACGGCGGCATCCACTGCGGCGGGATCCACTGCGGTCGCCACGGCGGCATCCACTGCGGCGGCATCCACTGCGGTCGCCACGGCGGCATCCACTGCGGCGGCATCCACTGCGGTCGTCACGGCGGCATCCACTGCGGCGGTGGTATCGGGTGTCGAGCGGGAGAGCGGCGTAGTTGGCGGGAAGATAGGGGTGAGGCTGGCCACGCTCACGGTCGGAACCGGATCGAGGACACCATCGACTCGGGGCGACGTTACGGCGCCGGTCACTTGGTTGGCATGTCGGGCCCAGAGGGTGGCACACACCACGATCAGCGCGACGCCGAGCCCGATGGCTACCAATCGACGCCAGTGCCGCTTGCGCGGTGAACGGCTGTCGAGCGCGGCCTGAGCTTCAGCAGCTAAGGCCCGCGCCTTGGCAATCAGCTCTGCGGTTCGGTCGTGAGAAAGACTGTTCGCCACGGTCTGCTTTCCCTCATAGTCTGCGGTCGCCCACAGAATGAATGGTTGTGAAACGAACAGCGGTAGCAGGACGCCTCGAATATGTAGTCTACTCACGTGTAGAGGTCGTCGGGTACGCTGGGTGGGAAGCTCGGGAAACACTGCCAATGAAGGTTGCGGGGTTTCACCCGACGGTTGGTGCAGCAACCGAACGGGATTGGGGTGCTCTGATCCGCTTGGTTGGGGCGGCGGGTTGCTGCTTGCGGGTGTCTGCCTCTAACATTGTCCGGTTCCCGCGCGCCGGTTGTGGTAGTGGGAGTCGTACGACCACAACGCAGAAGGTAGAACGCGTGCCCACAATTCAGCAGCTGGTCCGTCAAGGCCGCAGCACGAAGAGCGACAAGTCCAAGACGCCGGCCCTCAAGGGTTCGCCGCAGCGCCGTGGGGTTTGCACGCGTGTGTTCACCACCACCCCGAAGAAGCCGAACTCGGCGCTTCGCAAGGTGGCCCGTGTGCGTTTGTCGAGTGGCGTTGAAATCACCGCTTACATCCCGGGCGAGGGTCACAACCTGCAGGAGCACTCGATCGTGCTCGTGCGTGGTGGCCGTGTGCGCGACCTGCCGGGTGTCCGCTACAAGATCATCCGGGGCGCACTTGACGCCGCCGGCGTCAAGAACCGCAAGCAGGCCCGCAGCCGCTATGGCGCCAAGACTGCTAAGTGAAGGATTGAGAAATGCCTCGTAAGGGACCTGCCCCCCGCCGCGAACTGTCGCCGGATCCCGTCTACCGCTCGTTGCTGGTCACCCAGCTCGTCAACAAGGTTCTCTGGTCGGGCAAGCGCTCGATCGCCGAGAAGATCGTGTACGACGCACTGAAGATGATCGAGGAGAAGACCGGCGCCGAGCCGATCGCCACTCTCAAGCGGGCGATCGACAACATCAAGCCCCCGCTGGAAGTCCGCAGCCGTCGCGTCGGTGGCGCCACCTACCAGGTGCCCGTCGAAGTGCGTCCCCGTCGGGCCAACACCCTCGCCATCCGCTGGATGGTCACCTTCTCCCGGGCCCGTCGTGAAAAGACGATGGCTCAGCGCCTCGCCAACGAGCTGATGGACGCCGCCAATGGCTTGGGCGCCTCGATGAAGCGTCGTGACGACCTGCAGAAGATGGCCGAGTCGAACAAGGCATTCGCCCACTACCGCTGGTGATCATCAGCCGGGTATCCGGTTGAGATTGACCCTTGCGAGAACCCCTGCCGTAGAGGCGGGGGTTCTTGCCGTTTTCGAGGGGAACCACCGATGTAGGTGCAGATCAGGCCGGTAGCATGGCAAGCCGTGTCGCCTCCGGCGCGCCGTTTTGGCGTGCCCGGCAGAACGGCGAGTCCCCCACCTGTTGCCCATTCGGAAGTGAATCATCATGGCTAAGCGCGAGTACCCACTGGAACGTACCCGAAACATCGGGATCATGGCGCACATCGACGCGGGCAAGACGACCACGACCGAACGCATCTTGTACTACACCGGCAAGAGCTACAAGATCGGTGAAGTCCACGATGGCGCGGCGACCATGGACCACATGGCCCAAGAGCAGGAGCGTGGCATCACGATCACCTCGGCTGCTACGACCTGCATCTGGGAGAACCACCGCATCAACATCATCGACACCCCGGGCCACGTCGACTTCACCATTGAAGTCGAGCGGTCGCTGCGGGTACTCGACGGTGCCGTGACGGTGTTCGACTCGGTCGCCGGTGTTGAGCCGCAGACCGAAACGGTGTGGCGCCAGGCCAACAAGTACAAGGTTCCGCGGATGTGCTTCGTCAACAAGATGGACCGCATCGGCGCCGACTTCTATCGCACCGTGCAGATGGTGAAGGATCGCCTCGAGGCGACACCGGCCGTGTTGCATCTCCCCGTCGGTGCCGGCGGCCCCGAGTCGAACAAACCGTTCGCCGGCCTGATCGACCTCGTCAAGATGAAGGCCCTCATCTGGCATGACGAGGAACTCGGTGCCAAGTGGGACGAAGTCGACATTCCCGCCGACATGGCCGACGAGGCCGCTCAGTACCGTGAGGAACTGCTCGAGACGATCGCCACCAGCGACGACGCGCTGATGGAGAAGTACCTCGCCGGTGAAGACCTCAGCGAGGCCGAGATCAAGCGGGCGATCCGTAAGGGCACGCTGGCGTTCGACTTCGTCCCGATCCTGTGTGGTTCGGCGTTCAAGAACAAGGGTGTCCAGCCGATGCTCGACGCCGTCATCGACTTCCTCCCGAGCCCGCTCGACATCCCGCCGACCCAGGGCGTGCGCCCCAACCACGAGGACGAGGTCCTCACCCGTAAGGCCGACGAGAAGGAGCCGTTCTCGGCGCTCGCCTTCAAGATTGTCGCCGACCCGTTCGGCAAGCTCACCTACTTCCGGGTGTACTCGGGCACGATCAGCAAGGGCGACGAGGTCTACAACTCCGTCAAGGAGCGCAAGGAACGTCTGGGCCGAATCTTGCTCATGCACGCAAACCAGCGTGAAGACCTCGACGTCGCCATGGCCGGTGACATCGTCGCTGGTCTCGGCTTCAAGCAGACGACCACGGGCGACACGCTGTGCGACTACGCCCACCCGATCATCCTGGAGCGGATGGACTTCCCGGAGCCCGTCATCCACGTCGCCATCGAGCCCAAGACCAAGGACGACCAGGAGAAGCTCGGCAAGGCGCTCAAGTCGCTGTCCGACGAAGACCCGACCTTCCGGGTACGCACCGACGAAGAGACCGGCCAGACCGTCATCTCGGGCATGGGCGAGCTCCACCTCGAAATCCTCGTCGACCGCATGATGCGTGAGTTCAACGTGGTCGCCACCGTCGGCAAGCCTCAGGTGGCCTACCGCGAGACGATCACCCAGAACGTCGACTCGGTCGAGTATCGCCACATCAAGCAGACCGGTGGCACCGGTCAGTTCGCCGTCGTCAAGATCAGCCTCGAGCCCAACCCGGGCAAGGGCTACGAGTTCGTCGACAAGATCTCGGGCGGTCGCATCCCCCGTGAGTACATCAACCCGACCAACCAGGGCATCCAGGCCGCGTTGGAGTCGGGCGTGCTCGCCGGGTACCCGACGGTCGACGTCAAGGCAATCCTCGTCGACGGCCAGTACCACGACGTTGACTCCTCGGAAATGGCGTTCAAGATCGCCGGTCAGATGGCCTTCAAGACGGCCGCCGCTCGGGCCAAGCCGGTCTTGCTCGAGCCGTTGATGGGCGTCGAAGTCGTCACTCCCGACGAATACATGGGCGACGTAATGGGCGACCTGTCCAGCCGTCGTGGTCGCATCGAAGGCATGGAGGCCCGAGGCAACACCCAGGTCGTCCGGGCCCAGGTGCCGCTGTCGGAGATGTTCGGCTACTCCACCGACCTGCGCTCGCGCACCCAGGGTCGGGCGACGTACACGATGCAGTTCGCCAAGTACGACGAGGTGCCGAACAACATCGCCACAGAAATCGTCAAGCGGGTTCGCGGCGAGTAATCACTCTCGAGCAGTGTGAAGGCCGAGGCATCCCTTGATGGGGTGCCTCGGCCCATTTTGCGCCCGGGTCGGGAATCTCAGCGGAGACTTGGGATTGCTCTGGCACAGTGACCCCTTCGGCACCGGTGGGGCCGTAGAGGAGATGTCGCACATGAAGAAGCGTACGAAATTGACCGTAGCGGCGGTCACCCTGGTGGCAGCCGCAGCAACGGGCGGTGGAGTCGCGTTGGCCGCGAGCCACGACGACGATACGCCGATTACCGGCGAGGCGCTCAAGCTGGCCTCGGCGGCGGCACTGGCTCACACCGGCGGCGGTGAGGTCACCGAGACTGAAGTGGGTGATGAGGAGGGGCTCTACGAGGTCGAGGTCACTCGTAGCGACGGCTCGGAGACGGACGTCCACCTCGATGCCGACTTCACGGTCATCGAAGCGGTCGCCGAGGTCGATGACGCAGCGGACGAAGCCGACGACTGAGTGTTCAGACCAAGTTGAGTGTTCAGACCAAGTCGGCGATGACGTCGGTGAGTTGGCGCAGCGTGCGGACCTCGAACACCCCATCGCAGTGCGGTTGGTAGTCGGCCACGATTGAGTCGTCGGTGTCCCAGCGATCGACAGACTCGGGATTGAGCCAGTAGACACGGCGGGCCTGATCGGTGAGTTGGCGGAAGGCCGCAAGGTTGGCGGGGCGATAGTTCGAACGGGCATCGCCGGTGAGGATCACCGTCGTTCGCGAGGTGACCGCGTCACGCAGGTGTTTCGCAGCGAACTCGCCGAACACTCGGCCGTAGTCACTGTGACCATCGGGGCCGAGGACGCCCTTGCGCTCGACGAAGCGGGCAACGGGGATGTCGTAGGTGGCCGAGGCGAACAGATCGGTCACCTCGCCGACTCCGTCGATGAAGGCGAAACTCCGGACCCGCGAGAGCTCCTCATGGATCGCGTTGACGAGCGTGAAGGTGAACTGGGCGAACTCGACCACCGAGCCCGACACGTCACAGAGCAACACGACCTCGGGGCGATGCCGGTGACGGCGGCGGTTGATCACGTCGATCGGCACGCCGCCGGTGTCGAGCGACCGGCGGATGGTGCGACGGGGATCGAGCCGACCGGTGGAGTACAGCTTGCGGCGCCGGCCGATGCGTGCGGCGAGCTGACGAGCCAGCGGTTGGACGGTGCGGCGCAGTTCGGCGAGTTCATGACCCGACAGCGACAAGACGTCGCGCTCGGCCGGATCGGTCACCCCCACCGCCAGGTCGACATCGACGTGGCGTTCGTGCAGTCGTTTGGCAATCTCCGCCGCCAGTTGGCGACGAAACTCCTCCAACGTCGCGCTGAGTTCGGAGCGGTGGAGGGCCAATTCCAACTCGCTCATTTCCCCGTCGCGGCGGGCCTGTTGCAACGCGGCGGCCAGCATGCGGGACAGATCGATCGCGCGCAGCACGCGGTGGAGGAAGTACGTCTCGCTTCCCCGTTTCCCGTCGATGCCGGCGGCAAGGTCGACGGCTTGCGCGGCGAGCAGGCGGAGTTGTTCGACATCGCCCCTGCTCACGGCATCGAGGATCTCGGACGAAAGCCCCGGCCGTGCCGTCGCTTCGGGCGCGGGCGACGAGTGTGGCTGCGTCGGGGAGTCTGCTGGGGAAGGCGGGGCCTGGGTGCGAAACGTCAGCTCGAACAACCGATCGAAGCGGTCGACTTCGAGTGCCGACTTGACGAGGGTGGCCCGCAACGCGGCCTTGAAGGTGCTGCGATCGGCCAGGTCGAGATGGGCGAGCGCGGTCGACGCGTCGATGAGTTCCCCGGTGGAGACCTCGATGCCGGCTCGGCGAAGGGACTCGGCCAGCCCGATGAGCCGATCGAACAGGTTGTCGCTCATCGCTTGGCGAGTTGGGCCGAGATGGCCCGTGCGGTCGCCAACAGTTCGGGAACGATCCGCTCGTGTAGATCGGCGAGCGATACCCGGGCGGCCGAGGTGCCGACGTTGAGTGCGGCAACGACGCGACCGCGCTTGTCGACAAGGGGTGCGGCAACGGAGCGCACGTTGTCTTCCAGTTCCTCGTCAAGTAGGGCGAACCCGTTGCGGCGGCACTCGTTCAGTACGTGGCGGAGTTCGTCGGGGAACCGGATGGTCCGGCTCGTGCGTGGGGCCCACGACGCCGTAGCGAGAAAGTCGTCGAGTTCGGTGGTGGGTAGGGCGGCAAGCAGGACCCTTCCCATCGAAGTGACCGCGGCGGGCAGGCGCGAACCCAGGCCGAGCGAGATGGACATGACGTGTTTCGTCGGGACCCGAGCCACATAGACGATGTTGTGACCATCGAGCACGGCGGCCGAGACGCTCTCGTTGACCGACTCGCTGAGGGCCTCCATGTAGGGCTGAGCGATCTCGGGGAGTTGCAACGAGGAGATGTAGGCGTAGCCCAGGTCGAGCACGCGGGGGGTGAGCTCGAAGTGTTTGCCGTCGAAGCTCATGTAGCCCAGCGTTTCGAACGTGTGCAGCAATCGCCGGGCGGTGGCGCGGGTCAGCCCCGCCCGCCTGGCGACCTCGGTGAGGGTCATGGCCGCGCTGCTACCGTCGAAGGAGCGCAGCACCGAGAGCCCGCGGGCGAGGGATTGAACGAACTCGCCGTTTGCCACTTCCTCGCTTGACATGCTTGCAACCTCCCGCAAGAATGTTCTCACACCGCACAACTGTTCGCAATGCGAACTTTTCGAGAGGTTGGAGTATGACGACATACGTCACCAAATTCGGTTCGCTCGACAGCTACGACAAGGGTCGCATCGAGATCATCAACGATGATCCGAAGCACTACGTCTTCTCCAACGTGTTCGAGGTGGCCGCCAACGCCAAGCCGTACGAGAAAATTGCCGTCGGCAAGAACATGGAGTACGTACTCGAGACCATCCGGGCCGAGGGCGTCAGCGAGTGGCGCACCTGTGCTCACGACGAGTTCCCGACGGTGCTCGACGGTGAAGTCCGGGTTGACCTCGTCAAGCTCGACACCCCGCTGGCCGCCGCCGACAAGAACGGTTCGATCGCCATCGACGGCGAGCCCGTCGGCCCGACGATGGGTCACATCATCCTGCGTCGAGGCCACATGTGCCTCCTGCCAGCCAACGCCGCCTATCGCTTCACCGCCGACGCGGCGAGCGTCATCCTTCTCCAAACCATCCAGGGCGACGACACGATCGAGCGCTGGGCCGAGATCTGCCTGTCCTAGTTCAAGGAAACTCCGATGACTGACACCGTTACTTCCTCCGCCCCCAATGAGCAGGGCTATCGCGGGTTCACCCTGGGTGGATTCCAATTCTCCCGCGACGAATTCTTCGTCCAGATCATCTGGCCGACCGGGACCCATCTGATCTCGGCCGACGTCTTCCTGCGGGCGCTGCAGCGCGACGTCGCCTGGAACTTCTTCTACGGCACGGTCAACTTCGACCATGTGTTCGGCACGGTGAACCACTACGGCACCGTCGACATGTTCGCCGGCCGGTTCAACGAGGCGTACCGCAAGGCTGAACTCGATCACGTCGAGAACTTCGATTCCGACGAGATCATGGCCACCTTCAAAGAGATGCTCGACGACTGGACGAACTCGAACTACGACCCGTTCGCCAGCCCGTCGGAAACCGACAAGCCCTTCGGCGTGAAGAACGGCTCGAACACCGCGGCGGTCACCCGTCGGCGCGTGGCCGCTGATCGGATGGTCGGCCTGCCGAATGACGAGCAGATCCGGACCGACGAGACGCATCCGATCAACCGGATGTTTGCCGATGTGCCGCAGGACGAGCCTGAGATCCACATCGAGCCCGGCTTCGAGAACGAGGTCGCGGCCTACAACCTGTTCGCCTACATCTCCCGCTCCGACGTGACGTGGAACCCGTCGGTCGTCAGCGTGTGCAAGGCCTCGCTGTACTGCCCAACCTCCGAGGAATACACCCTGCCGGTGTTCCATGGCAACGACCGTATCGAATGGTTCCTGCAGCTCACCGACGAGATCACCTGGGAAGTGCAGGATCGCGACACCGGGGCCCCGCGGGCCAAGGTCGTGATGAAGGCCGGCGACATCGCCGCGATGCCCGGCGACATTCGCCACCAGGGCTACTCGGCCAAGCGCTCGATGCTGCTCGTCTGGGAGAACGCTTCGCCTGAACTGCCGGAGATGATCCGCACTGGCAAGGCGAGTGTCTTCGCAGTCGACTTCTAGGTCCTCGTGCAGAACAAGCTGTTTATCGGCGGAGAGTTCGTCGACGGTGTCGACGGTTCCACCATCGAGGTACTCAATCCCCATGATGGCTCGGTGATCACAGAGATCGCCGAGGCGCGCGCGGCGGACGTCGATCGGGGGGTCGACGCCGCCGCAGCAGCATTTCCCGCCTGGAAGCGCATGGCCGCGGCTGAGCGGGGTCGGCTGTTGCTCAAGCTGGCCGACGCGATCGAGGCCCACGCCGACGAATTGGTGACCTTGGAGGCGACCGATACCGGCCACCCGGTGCGCGACGCCCGAATGCTCGACGTACCGCGCACCGCGGCATGCTTCCGCTACTTCGGCGGGATGGCCGACAAGCTTCAGGGCGACGTGGTCCCGGTTGATCCGGGGTTTCTCAACTACGTGCAGCGCGAGCCGCTCGGGGTCGTTGGCCAGATCGTGCCATGGAACTTCCCACTGATGTTCTGCTCGTGGAAGATGGGCCCGGCGCTTGCCGCAGGCAACACCGTCGTCCTCAAGCCGTCGGAGCTGACGCCGTTGTCGACGCTGCGGCTGGCGGAACTGATGGTCGAGGTCGGCTTCCCGTCGGGGGTCGTCAACGTCGTTCCCGGATTCGGCCATACCGCGGGTGAGCGGTTGGCGATGCACCCCGACGTGCGCAAGATCGCTTTCACCGGCTCGACGGTGACCGGTCGGCGGATCGTCGAATACTCCGCCGGCAACCTGAAGCGGGTGCAGCTCGAACTGGGTGGCAAGGGCGCCAACATCGTGTTCGACGACGCGATCATTCCGGCCGCGGTTGGGGGATCGGCGTTCGCCATCTTCCACAACCAGGGTCAGGCGTGCATCGCCGGGTCGCGGTTGATCCTCCACGAGAAGATCGCCGATGAGTTTCTCGAGCGGTTCGTGGCGTTGGCGAAGTCGATCAAGGTCGGCAATCCGCTGGACCCGACGACCGAGATGGGGCCGCTGACTTCAGCGATGCACCGCGACCGGGTGCTTTCGTATGTCCAGGTCGCGCTTGACGAAGGCGGCGAGATCCTCACCGGTGGCAAAGCCCCCGCCGACCCGGCGCTGGCCAATGGGTATTACATCGAGCCGACGATCATTCGGGCGTCGGCCGATTCACGGGTGTGTCACGAAGAGGTGTTCGGGCCATTCGTCACCGTGACCACCTTCTCGACCGAGGCCGAGGCATTGGCCATCGCCAACGGCACCGAATACGGGCTCGGCGGTGGACTGTGGACGCAGAACCTGTCGCGAGCCCACCGGTTCGCCGACGCGATGCGGGCGGGCATGGTGTGGGTCAACTCGTACAAGCGAGTGAGTCCCGGTTCGCCGTTTGGCGGCACCGGACTATCCGGCTACGGCCGTGAAATGGGATTTGAAGCAATGCGTGAATACACCGAGGCCAAGAGCGTCTGGATCAACGTCGACGCCCAGATCCCGCCGTGGTACCCGCGATGAGCGGTGGTTCCAGTGTGATCATGTCGCTCGCCGAGGCGATCGCCAACAACGTCAATGACGGCGACACGGTGTCGTTGGAGGGTTTCACTCACCTGATTCCCCATGCCGCGGGGCACGAGATCATCCGCCAGGGTCGCCGCAATCTGCACCTCGTGCGGATGACGCCCGACATGGTCTACGACCAGCTCATCGGCTCGGGCTGTGCGACCAAGTTGACCTTTTCGTGGGGTGGAAACCCGGGTGTTGGCTCATTGCAGCGGTTCCGTGACGCAGTCGAGGGCGACTGGCCGCATGCGCTGGAGATTGAGGAGCACTCCCACGCCGGGATGGCCACTCGCTACGCCGCGGGGGCCTCCGGACTGCCGTTCGGGATGCTGCGGGGCTATGTCGGCACCGACCTGCCGTTGCACACGGCGTCGATCAAGACGATCGAGTGCCCGTTCACCGGGGAGCGACTGGCTGCCGTGCCGGCGTTGAACCCTGACGTGGGCATCATCCATGCCCAGCGGGCCGACCGCGAGGGCAACGTGCAGATCTGGGGATTGGTCGGCGTGCAGAAAGAATGCGCGCTGGCGTCGAAACGGGCGATCGTGACGGTCGAGGAGATCGTCGACGTGCTCGAGCCTGTACCCGGTGCCGTCGTGCTGCCGTATTGGACGCTGAAGGCCGTGTGCGAAGTGCCCAATGGGGCTCACCCGAGTTTCGCGATGGGGTACTCGGTGCGCGACAACGCGTTCTACAAGGCATGGGACGCGATCTCGAAGGATCGTGAGTCGTTCACCGACTGGGTGAATACCCACATTCTCGGCACGTCGGACTTTGCCGGCTATTGCGCCTCGGTGGGCCTGAACTTTGGAGCCTCGGTATGAGCGATGTCACGTACACGACCGACGAGCTGATGATCGTCAACGCGGCGCGGCAGTTGGGTGCATATGCCGCGGCGGGCAAGCCGGTGTGCTTTGTGGGGATCGGCCTGCCGTCGACGGCGGCGAACCTGGCTCGACGGTTGTATGACCCGGCCCCGGTGTTGATCTACGAGTCGGGCTGTATTGGCTCGAAGCCGACCAAGTTGCCGTTGTCGATTGGCGACGGCGAGCTCGGTGAGACCTCCGATGCGGTGGTCAGCGTGCCGGAGATCTTTGCTTATTGGCTGCAAGCCGGGCGGATTGACCTCGGCTTTCTCGGCGGGGCACAGCTCGACAAGCGCGGCAACATCAACTCGACGGTAATCGGCTCATACGACAATCCCAAGACCCGCTTGCCAGGCGCGGGTGGTGCGCCCGAGATTGCTGCGTCGGCTGGTCAGGTGATGGTGATCATGCGCCAGGGCAAGCGGGCCTTCGTCGAGAAGTGCGACTTCCGGTCGTCGATTGGGTATGGCGATCACCCTGGTCACCGGCAGGAACTCGGCCTGCGCGGAGCGGGGACGACGATGATCGTCACCGACCTGGGGGTATTGCAGCCCGACCCATCGAGTGAGGAACTGGTCATGACCGCCCTGCATCCGGGGGTCACCCGCGAGCAGGCGACTTCGGCGACGGGCTGGGAGCTGCAGTTCAGCGCCATGCTGGGCACCACCGAGCCGCCGACCGAGCATGAACTGGCAACGCTGCGTGCGTTGCAGGCGGCCTGAGGTGCCCGCTCAGAACTTGGGAGTGCCAGCCGCGGTTTTCCGCGCCTCAGGCTCCACTGTGGAGTGCAGCGGTGGTCGCGGCGCCTCGGGTAGGAGGACGGAGCGATGAACCCGTTCGTCTACGAGGCGTTGCCGCAGCGGGTAGTGTTCGGCCCGGGTCGCCGCGCCGAGATCGCCGCTGAAGTTGATCGGCTGGGGGTGTCGCGGGTCTTCCAGATCACTGACGGCGCAGCGGCGGCCATCGGTGATGAGCTCGCCGCGCTGCTCGACGCCAGGGTAGTGCAACGGTGGGGCGAGGCGATTCAGCATGTCCCCGAAGACCTTGCGGCCCGGGCCCGGGCGGCGGTGACGGACTGCGGCGCCGACGCGGTGCTTACGATCGGCGGAGGGTCGTCGACAGGCCTGGGTAAGGCGATCGCGGCCAGCCACAACCTGCCGATCATCGCCATCCCGACCACGTACGCGGGCTCCGAACAGACGACGATCTATGGGGTCACCGGCAACCGCCACAAGGAGGTCGGCAAGAACCCGGCCGTCCTGCCCAAGACCGTGATCTATGACGCCGAGCTGACGCTGGGCCTCCCGACGTTCGTCACCGGACCCTCGGCATTCAACGCGCTGGCCCACTCGGTCGAGGCGTTGTACGCGCCCGGCTGCAACCCGGTGACGAGCGCATTGGCACTCGACGGCGTCCGGGCGATTCACCGCTCGTTGCCGACAGTCATGGCGACGCCGACCGACCTGGACGCCCGCGGCGACCTGCTCTACGGTGCGTACCTGTCGGGGATGGCGCTCGGCGCGACCGCTGCCGCATTCCACCACAAGATCTGCCATGTGCTCGGCGGGGCGTTCAACCTGGTCCACGCCGACGCCCACTCCGTGATCCTGCCCCACGCGATTGCGTTCAACGCCCCGGCGTTGCCTGCCGAGATGGCCCGCTTGGCCGAGGCGCTTGGCGTGCCCGGCGGCGACCCGGCCGCGGCGTTGTGGGACCTGGCTGTCGCGAGCAACGTGCCAACCACGCTGGAAGCGTTGGGTCTGAAACGTGACGACTTGGCCGAGGCGGCGAGTCGGGCGTTTGCCGACATTCCCCGTGACAACCCTCGCCCGTTCGATGAAGCCGACCTGTTGGTCCTGCTTACCAATGCCTTTGATGGCACCGCCCCGGAGATGGATGATGACCGACGCCTACATTCTTGATGCCGTCCGCACCCCCATCGGCCGCCTCGGTGGGGCGCTCTCAGGGGTGCGTGCCGACGACCTCGCCGCCACCGCGGTGCGCGGATTGGTCGACCGGACGATCGAGGATCCGACGGTGATCGAAGAGGTCTACCTCGGCGATGCCAATGGCGCCGGGGAAGACAACCGCAACGTTGCCCGCATGGCGGTGCTGCTCGCCGGGCTGCCGACGACCGTCCCGGGGGCGACCGTCAACCGCCTGTGCGGCTCGGGTCTCGAAGCCGTTTTCAGCGCCTCGCGTGCCGTTGCCGCGGGTGATATCGACGTGGCCATCGCCGGGGGAGTCGAGTCGATGACCCGCGCCCCGTGGGTGATGCTCAAGCCGTCGAAGGCGTTCCCGACCACCCACGAGCAGCTGTGGAACTCGGCGCTCGGCTGGCGGATGGTCAACCCGAAGATGCCCGGTGAGTGGACGATCAGCCTGGGCGAAGGCGCCGAGGTGCTTGCCGACAAGTACTCGATCTCGCGCGACGAGCAGGACGCGTTTGCCGCCGGGTCGCACCAGCGCGCCGCCGCGGCGTGGGCCGCCGGTTCGTTCGACGGTGAGGTGGTCGCCGTTGCCGGCGTCGACTTGGCCCGCGACGAGTGTGTACGGCCCGATTCGACCGTCGAGAGTCTGGGCAAGTTGAAGCCCGTCTTCCGCACCGGGGGCACCGTGACCGCGGGCAACTCTTCGCCGATGAATGATGGCGCGGCGGCGTTGTTGGTCACCTCCGAGGCCGGCGCAGCCCGGCTGGGGCGAGCGCCGATGGCCCGCATCGTGAGTCGGGCGACCGCCGGTGTCGAGCCCCATCTGTATGGCATCGGGCCGGTTGAGGCCGTGCGATCGGCGCTGCGCAAGGCTGGCATCGGGTTCGGCGACCTGTCGGCGGTCGAGTTGAACGAGGCGTTCGCCGCCCAGGCTCTGGCCTGCATGCGCGAGTTCCCCGAGCTCGATCCGTCGATCGTCAACCGTGATGGAGGGGCGATTGCGATCGGCCATCCGCTCGGCGGATCAGGGGCGCGGATTCTGACCACGCTGGCGCACTCGCTGCGCCGCACGGGTGGCCGCTACGGCCTGGCTTCGATGTGCATCGGGGTTGGCCAAGGCATCGCCATCGTCATCGAGAATCTTGGGTGACCGAACTCGACGTCGAAGCACTCGACGTGGTCGCCGCAGCGGCCGCAAACACGACCAGCCGTCTCCGGGCTCGGGTACCGGGGCTCACGCGGCTCGATTTCTGGCTCGACCTAGTCCTGCTGCTCGCCTTCACCCTCGACTATGCGTTCCGGTTCACCGGGCTGTCGATCCATGAATGGATCGGCATCGGGTTCGCGGTGGCCTTGATCGCTCATCTGACGCTGCATTGGGACTGGGTGCTCAAGACGACCGGCGGTCTGCTCGGCGGCGTCGAAGTTGCCGCCGAGACCCCAGAAGTCCGCCGCGGTGCGGTAGTCGAACGGATCGACGCGCAGATTCTGGACTGACGGCCCCGCAGTGGTTGACCCGCCACAAAGCGCTTGGTCATCTGGGCAAACACCGAACCGCACAGGGCCATCGCGACGTTGCCCTGTCGATCGGCGTCGGGCCCGAAGAACCGCTGCAGAATCGACGGGAACTCGGGTGCGGTCTCGACGAGGTACCCGACCTCGTCGAATGCGATGACCACTGGTCGCTTGAGATCATCAGCGGTCGGCGCGAACACGGCGTTGAGCCAGGTCGCGAACGGGATGCGCCCCGTAGCTCCGGAATACTCGTTCCACGCAGTGGAGCAGGCATATTACAGGCTGCCCAGGAAAGAAGCTCGGAGGGTCGAACCTTAGACGTTCGGGACGAAGCGGTTCATCTTGGCGGCGAAGCGCTTGCGCCAGTCGGCGTACGGCTCGAATCCGTCCTGCTCGCGGCACATTTTTCGGTGAGAGCGTGGATATCCTCGTCGGTCTGTGACAGGTCGAGGGGGACCAGGAACGGCTGGGGGAAGTACCAGTCGGTGTCGACGAACAGCTCGAGGTTGTTGCCATCAGGATCGTGGCAGTAGATGCTCCAGGCGATGCCATGGTTGGCGACCAGGATGCTTTGCACGTTCTCGCGCTCCAAGATTGCCAGAAGGTCACGCAAGCCCGAGAGGCTGCCGACGCGGAACGAGATCTGGTTGATCAGGCTGCCGAACTGGGGCGTGAACGGGTTGGGTGGGATGTTCTCAGGTCGTCCGGAGACCAAGATGATCTGGTGGTGGTCCATTGGGTCACGCGACATGAACACCAGGTCCATGCCCATCACCTCGCCGCGATCGGTGACGGTGAACCCGAGGACTCGACCGTAGAAATCCTCCATCTTGGGCATGTCGCTGACCGCGAAACCCATATGGCTGAACATCAAGTTGGGGACGGGGGAAAGGTCGGTGGTCATGGAGCCTCCATGGATGAAACGCGGATTTAGACGAGAAAGCTGATGCCTTCGGTGAAGCCCATCAGGGCCCGGCCGTAGATCAGGGCGCTGGTTTCGGGGACGACGACGGCGTGGCGGCTGGCGATCTCGGAGTCGCGCCACCACCGCTGCATCGGGCTGGAATCGGCGAACGACGACGCGCCGTGGGCCGAGCAGAGGATGCGAATCGCCTCGCGGGCCGACTCGATGGCGACGCCGGTGTCGTTGCGAACCCGGGCCCGCTCCACGTATTCCATCGGGCGGTCGGCTTGGGCGGCGGCTTCGATGTCGTCGGCGGCACGGTAGGCGAACAGGTGGGCGGTGTCGACCAGTGTGGCCGCCTTCGAGACGGCCAGTTGGAACGTCGGCGAGTCGCGCTGCACGTCCCAATCGCTGTAGGTGATGCCACGGGTATGGCCCTTGAGCAGCACATAGTCGAGCGCCGCCTGCGCTAGGCCCAGCTGCGGCCCGGCCAACACCAGCGCCGCCACCGGGACGAACGCGCCAGCGATACAACACCTCGTCCTTGAACGGCGTGAGGTAGTTGTGAGTCAGCAGGCCGGGCACCGGACTGAGTCGGTGCTCAGGAACGAACACCTCGTGGGCGTGCACCGTATTGCTGGCGGTGCCGCGCATCCCCGCGGTGAACCAGGTGTCCTCGATGGTCGTGTCGGACGACGGGATCAACGCGGTGGCCGGATAGAGGAACTCGCCGTTGTCGTCGACGACCGGAATCCCGATGTACGACCAATCGGCATGCGCCGAACCACTGGCCCAGTTCCACGAGCCGCTGACGATGTAGCCGCCGTCGACCTTGCGGGAGGTGGCGCTCGGGGTGAGCACGCCGGCCACCCGGGCGTCGGGGTTGGAGCCCCACACATCGTCTTGGGCCTGCTCGCTGGCGCACCCGGTGAAGTACGAGCAGACGTTCATCAACGCCGTCACCCAGCCGGTCGATCCGCAGCCCATAGCGACGGCGCGGGACACCTCGAGCTTGGTGCGAATGTTCGACTCGTAGCCGCCGTACCGCTTGGGCACCATCACCTTGAACGCGCCGGCGTCGCGCAGCGCAGTGATGTTCTCCTCGACGACGCGCCGGTCCGACTCGGTCTGAGCGGCATTGCGCTCCAGCGTCGGGCGAATGGCGGCGATGCGCTCAAGCAATCCATCGGCGGTCTGAGCCATGGCGGAGTCCCTTCAAAGGATCGAAGTAACCGTGATATCGGAGTAGCCGTGATACCGAAGCACCCGTGATGTGGACTCCCCAGTCCCATCTGCCCCCAAGGCCCGGACTATAGCTCAGCGCTCGTCGACGACCATCAGGGGCACCTCGAAGGCGAAGTCGATCACCAACACCGGCGATGCCGGGAGCACGGTCGAGGTTGCCGCTTTCGCCGATGCGTGGTCGACGCCCATCACCCGCAGGATTGCCTCGGCGTATGCGCTCTCGCATTCCGCCCCGACGTGACCATCGGTGATGTCGCGGCCCGCGGCGGCCATCAGCCACACGAGGTGGCTCCAGGCGAGCGCTCGGTCGTCGTCGATGACGTGGTATTGGCCCGAACCGACGGCCACGTCGATGTCGCGCAAGCCGAACGGGCCGAACCCGATGCGCATCCGGTCGACGAGCAGATCGAGGCGCGCCAACCACCACCGCCACATCGGATGTGTCGTCATCTCACGCATCACGAACCGCACCGAATTGGCGACGATTCGCACTGGATCGGTCTCGCCGAGTTGGCGAGTGGCGAGGTCGTTGCGCTCGCCGAGGTTGTGGATCACGCAGTCGAGCACCTCGACGGCCAACGCGTCCTTGGTGGCGAAGTAGTTGTAGAACGTGCCAAACCCGATATTAGCGGCATCGGCAATCTGCTGGATGGTGGTCGCGTCGACCCCGTTGGCCGCCATCAGCTCGTGAGCGACGGCGCGCAGTCGGATGCGCGTCTGGCGCTGGCGCAGCTCGGTACGAGTCGGCTTCGGCGGCATCGGACTGGCTACACCGGCGATCGTCCCCACGGCGGAGCAACGTACTCGTCGAAGTTCTTCTTGACAAGATATCAGAAATGATGAATCATCACTTTTACGCTTTGGGGCGGTCTGTATCGGGCCGAGTCCCTGTGGATGATCGAGGTGTGTACACATGTCCGTGACCGTTGATGCAGACCTGGCCGCCGATGTGGTCGCCCGAACTCGGGCGCTGATCCCCACATTGCGCGACCGGGCGGCGCAGACCGCAGCCGACCGCCGCCTACCGCGCGAAACCATCGCCGACCTGCGGGCCGCCGGGTCGATGAAGGCCCTTCAGAGCACGCTCAACGGTGGCTACGGGCTCGGCATCCGCGAGCACCTCGACGTCATCTCGGCGCTTGGCGAGGGCTGCGGGGCAACGGCGTGGGTGATGGGGGTGGTCCATGCTCACTCGTGGCTGATGTCGCATTTCCCTGAGCAGGCGCAGATCGACTCGTATCGCTCCAACCCCGACGCAATGATTTCGGCCGTCATCGGCCCGCGAGGTGTGGCCACCAAAACCGCCGATGGCTACTCGCTGACCGGGGTATGGCCGTTCACCTCGGGCTGTGAGAACTCCGACTGGCTACTGCTCGGCGGCGTCGTGACGAAAGACGGCAACGTCGTCGACGAGGGTGACTTCCTCGTCCCTACGGCCGAAGTCACGATCATGGACGACTGGCACACCGTCGGCCTGACCGGAACCGGTTCGTGTACATCGAAGGTCACCGATTTGGCGGTCCCGGCTCACCGCTTCCTGTCGCTGCCCTCGGTGATCATGGGCGTCGCCCCGGGCACGGCTGGACAGGAGGGATGGAACCAGCGCTGCGCCCCGGTTCCGGTACTGGCCATAGCGCTCACCGGTGGGGCGATCGGCATCGCCCGCCAGGCGCTGGCCGAGTTCCCGGCACTGGTCAAGGGCAAGACCGTTGCCTACACCCGTGACGATCAGTACAGCCACCCGAACACCCACCGGATGGCCGCCGACGCGGCAATGCTGATCCATGAGGGCGAGCTGATTCTGTACCGCTGTGCGGACGAGATCGACGCCGCCGCCAAGGCTGGCACTGAGTTGCCGTTCCTGACCAGGGCTCGGATGCGACTTGATTGCGCGCAGGGCGTGCGCCGCTGCCTGGAAGGGGTCGAGGTGCTGTTCAAGGCATCGGGCGCCTCGGGAATTCGCACCTCCAGTCCGTTGACCAGGGCCGTTGCCGACTTGCGGGCGATCAACCAACACGGCCTGTTGAACCTGGAGATGAACCAGGAGCTGTACGGCCGGGTGCTGCTCGGCCTCGAACCCAACTCCCCGCTGATCTGAGGACGCGACCATGGCCCTGCACGGACTCGCTCATCTGACCCTCGGCGTCCCCGATGTGGAAGCCGCATCGACGTTCTACGACGACTTCGGTCTCACACCGACCGGCAACGGTCGGTTCGCCTCATCGGCCGGTGGCGAGCAGCTGTCACTCGTCCACCGACCGGTGCGCGCCCTCGTCGAGTACGCCTGCGCGGCCGACGACCGCGACGACATCGACCGCATCCGCGGCGCGGCGGCCAAGCACGGCATCGGCACGCGCGACGAGGGTGGCGATCTGGTGATGGTCGAGCCGGTGGTCGGCATCAGCGTGCGTGTGACGGTGCGCGACCGCATTGTCCAGACCCCGGTCACGATCGAGCCGATCAACGCCCCGGGCATCCGCGCCCGCGGCTCGCTGCGGGCTCCGGGCATCTTCGCCCGCGACGGGGCGACGCCGCGCCGATTGGGCCATGCGCTGTATACGACGCCCGACCTGCCCACCTCGCAGTCGTTTCTCAACGACGTGCTCGGGTTCCGCACCAGTGATGTCGTGCCCGGGTTGATCTCGTTCAACCGCTGTTCGACCGATCATCACAACATCGGCCTCATCAACGCCCCGGTGCCGTTCTTCCACCACTCCTCCTGGCAGGTCGATGACACCGACGCGATCGGCCACGGGGCCCACAAACTCCTCGCCGTCGATCCGACGCGCAACGCCTGGGGTCTCGGTCGACACTTCCTCGGCTCGAACTACTTCTGGTATTTCCGCGACCCGGCCGGTCACATGGCCGAATACTTCGCCGACCTCGACCAGATCGACGATGCCGAGTGGACCACCGGCACGTGGGAACCCGATAAGTCGCTGTACTCGTGGGGTCCGCCCGTGCCGCCCGACTTCGTCATGCCTCCTGACATCGAAGAACTCTCCGCGGCCTACGCCGCATCGACCGCCCAAAAGGACAACTCGTGAAAATCGCCAAGTTCAGCCACAACGGCCAGGTACGCCTCGGAGTCGTCGAGGGTGACGAGATCGCCGACCTCGGCGGCAACGCCGAGATTCCGACTGACGTCGGCACCGTGATCGCCAACGACGGGATCGAGGCGGTGCGAGCGGCCGCGGTCGATGCGCCACGTCTGGCACTCGCCGATGTACAGCTGATGGCGCCGATCGCCCAGCCGCCGAACTTCTTGGCCATCGGGCTGAACTACGCGGCCCACGTCGAGGAGTCGGGGATGAACAAGCCGACGGTGCCGGTGGTCTTCAACAAGCAGATCACCTGTGTGACCGGCCCGTTCGATCCGATCGAGATTCCGACCGTGGCGCCGACGATGGTCGACTACGAGGGTGAGTTGGGGGTCGTCATCGGCCCGAAGTGCCGCAACGTGTCGGTCGAGTCGGCCAAGGACGTGATCGCCGGCTACCTGGTGGTCAACGACGTCTCGGTACGCGACTGGCAGCGGGCGACACCGACGATGACGATGGGCAAGTCGTGGGACACCCACGGCCCGATCGGCCCGTGGTTCGTCACTGCCGACGAGATCGCCGACCCGCACAATCTGCGGATTCGCACGTGGGTCGACGACGAGTTGCGCCAGGACGCCTCGACGGCGCTGATGCTGACCAACTGCTACGAGATCATCGCCCACCTGTCGACGGCGTTCACTCTGCTCCCGGGCACGATCATCGCCACCGGCACCCCGGCGGGCGTCGGTTTCGTGATGAACCCCCCGGGCTGCCTGAAGCCGGGGTCACGGGTGCGGATCGAGATCGACGGCATCGGGGTCATCGACAATCCGTGCGTCGCTCAGTGAACGCGTCGGCACTTGACACTTGATAGCCCGTCCCATGAGAATGTTCTCATACCGCACAAATGTTCGCATCGCGAACAATTGATCGGCGGCGTTGTGAGTCCAGGCTTCGGAACTCCAAAAAACACCAAGGGGAGAAACTGATATGACCACCAATGACGACCTCGCACCGGCGTCGGCACCCGACCCGATGCTGCGGCGCATCCTGTCCCGCCGCCAGCTGATGATGGGTGCCTTCGGCTCAGCCGCGGCGGCCGCCGTGCTGGCCGCCTGTGGCAGCAGCGCCACGAAGGCCGCAGTGCCGGCCGAGACCGCCGCCCCCGCAGCCGAGCCTGAAGCCGTGGTCACCGAGGCCGAGACGGCCGCCACCGAGGCTGAGACGGCGGCGACCGAGGCTGAGACCGCCGCCACCGAGCCCACCGCTCCTCCCGCCGTCGGCGGGGCCAATTCCGCCAAGTTCGGCGGCGGGGGCGGCGATGGCACGCTGAAGATCGGCTTCACCGCCCCGCTTACCGGACCGCTCGCCGGTTTCGGTGAGGCCAACGAGTTCATCCTCGCCGGCGTCAACGAGCTGATCAAAGACGGCATCATGCTCGGCGACAAGTCATACACGATCGAGATCATCGTCAAGGACACCGAGTCGTCGTCCGATACCGCAGCGTCGCGCGCCGGTGAGCTGATCATCGACGACGAGGTCGACATGATGCTCGCCATCGCCACCCCCGAGATGATCAACCCGGTTGCCGATCAGTGCGAGGCCAACGGCGTCCCGTGTCTGTCGACCCTTGCTCCGTGGCAGCCGTACTTCTTCGGCCGCGGCGGCGATCCGGCCGTCGGTTTCGACTGGACGTACCACTTCTTCTGGGGTGCTGAGCAGCTCATCGGCAACTTCGTCAACCTGTGGGACTCGATCGAGAGCAACAAGAAGGTCGGCCTGTTCGCCCCGAATGATCCCGACGGCAATGCCCTGTCGGACGCCAAGACCGGCTTCCCGGCTGGTGCGGCCGCCGGTGGCTACACGATGGTCGACCCGGGTCGCTACGAGACCTTGTCGAACAGCTTCGACTCGATCATCTCGAAGTTCATCGACGAAGAGGTCGAGATCGTCGTCGGCATTCCGATTCCGCCCGACTTCGCCAACTTCTGGACGGCCGCCAAGCAAAAGGGCTTCAACCCGAAGATGGTCACCGTCGCCAAGGCCCTGTTGTTCCCGGCCGCCGTCGAGGCGCTCGGCGACATCGGCAACGGCATCTGCACCGAGATTTGGTGGACCCCTGATCATCCGTTCTCCAGCTCGCTGACCGGCATGTCGGCCAAGGACCTCTCGGCCGAGTACGAGAAGGGTGGCAAGCAGTGGACCCAGTTCGTCGGCTTCGTTCACGCCCTGTTCGAAGTTGCCCTCGATGTCGTCTCGCGCGCCGGTTCGACCGACAAGCAGGCCATCGCCGATGCCGCGGCGGCGACCAAGCTCGACACGATCGTCGGCCCGGTGGCCTACGGCGCGGGTGGCGTCCCGAAGAATGTCAGCCCGACCTCGCTCGTCGGTGGCCAGTGGCAGAAGTCAGATGGGGCGCACCCCTTCGAGCTGTACGTCACCAACAACCCGCTGTCGCCTGAGATCCCGGTGACGGGCGAGCTCATCCCACTCGGCTGATTGACATATCGGGCTGTGGGGGACCTGCTACGGGTTGCCGGCCTGACGAAGCGCTTCGGCGCTCTCGTCGTGGTCGATGACTTCACGTTCGACGTTGCCGAGGGCGAGGCCCTCGGCATCGTCGGGCCCAATGGGGCGGGTAAGACCACGCTCCTCAACCTGATCGCCGGTGATCTCCGGCCCGAGACGGGCACCGTCTCGCTCGACGGAGTCGACATCAGTCGGCTTCCTGCGCACAAAAGGTGTCAGCGCGGGATCGGGCGGACTGCCCAGATTCCTCGCCCGTTCGAAGGGCTGACGGTCTTCGAGAATGTCCTGGTCGGCGCCACCGTTGGCGCCGGTGGTCGGCTCAAAGGTTCTCCGGAAGAGGCGGCGATCGAAGCGGTTGAGCGCGCCGGGATGCTTGCCAAGGTCAACACGTTGGCCGGTTCGTTGACCCTGCTCGACCGCAAGCGACTCGAGTTGGCCCGGGCGTTGGCGACGCAACCCAAGTTGCTCCTGCTCGACGAGATTGCCGGTGGGCTGACCGAGGCCGAGGTGTTGGCGCTGGTCGACACCATCAAAGAGATCCACGCTTCGGGGGTCTCGATCGTGTGGATCGAACACATCGTCCACGCTCTGCTGCGGGTGGTCGACCGGATGATGGCCGTCGATGCCGGTCGCAAGCTCATCGAAGGTGATCCGCAGACGGTGATGGCCTCCGACGAGGTCCGCTCCGTCTATCTCGGCGACGATCTGGCAGCATCATGAGTACGTCCGACGAGAAACGAGAGATGCTCAACGTCGAATCGATCGATGTCGGCTATGGCGACTTCCAGGCGCTGTTCGGCATCTCGCTGCACGTCGCCGAGGCGGAGACGGTGGCGATCATCGGGGCGAACGGAGCCGGTAAGTCGACATTGCTGAAGTCGATCGCCGGGCTGGTCGCGCCACGCCGCGGGGTGATCTCGCTGGCGGGGACGCCCGTTACCGATCGTCCGGCGCATAAGCGGGTGGCCGATGGCATCGCCCTCGTGCCCGAAGGCCGACGGATCTTTCCGTCGTTGTCGGTCGCCGAGAACCTGATGATCGGCGCCCACACCGGGCGGCCCGGTCCGTGGAACTTCGAGACCGTGCTCGACGCGTTTCCGCTGCTCGACAAGCTGAAGGGCCGCGGTTCGAATGGTCTCTCGGGTGGTGAACGCCAGATCCTGGCGATCGGCCGCGCGTTGATGTCGAACCCGACACTGCTGTTGATGGATGAGGTGTCGCTCGGCCTAGCCCCGATTGTTGTGCGGCAGGTGTACGAGGCGGTCCCGATCATCAAGGCGCAAGGCACGACGATCTTGATCGTGGAACAAGACGTCAACCAGGCGCTGTCGGTCGCCGATCGCTTCTACTGCCTGCTCGAAGGCCGCATTTCGCTGACCGGCTCCCCGGCCAGCGCCGATCGCCAGCAGATCACCGACGCCTACTTCGGGCTCACCGCGACGGGCATCGCTTCCACCGGCTCTGCCTCGACTGAAGGGTCCCACTGATGGTCTGGGTCGATGCAATCATCCAAGGGATCCTGCTCGGAGGGCTCTATGCGCTCTTCGCGACGGGCCTGTCGCTGGCTTTCGGAGTCATGCGATTCGTCAATCTCGCCCACGGTGACCTGGCGATTCTCGCCGCCTTCGTCACCCTGTCGTTGTCGACCACGGCGAAGATCAACCCGCTGCTCGCCCTGGTCATCGTGCTGCCCGGCGCGTTCATCGTCGGATTGCTGTTGCAGCGGCTGATCTTCGACCGGGTCGTCGGGGTCAACCCGGCGTTCCAGATCGTGGCCACCTTCGGTCTCGGCATCGTGGTGCAGAACCTGTTGCTCGAGAAGTACACCGCCGACGAGCGAGGCCTCACCGCCGGCGGCATCGAGACCGCCAGCATCAAGGTCAACGACAAGATCTCGATCGGTTGGCTGCCGCTGATCACCCTGCTGTGTGCGGTGGCCGTGCTCGGCGGGCTGGCCCTGTTTCTGTCGCGGACCAAGCTCGGCCGGGCCTTCCGGGCCACCTCTGACGACCTCGACGCGGCGCGGTTGATGGGTATCGACGTGCGCCGGGTGTACGCGGTGGCGATGGCGTTGGCGATCGCCACGGTTGCCCTCGCCGGGGTATTGCTCGGTACCAAGCAGACCTTCAGCCCATTCACCGGCCCGCAGAACCTGATCTTCGCCTTCGAGACCGTGATCATCGGCGGGCTCGGCTCGTTGTGGGGCACCCTCGCCGGTGGGATCACGTTGGGGATCGCCCAACTTGTCGGCAACCAGATCGATCCGCAATACGGTCAGCTCGCCGGTCACATCGTGTTCCTCGCCGTTCTCGCCTCCAGACCTACCGGCATGTTCGGAAAGGTGGAAGCCCGATGAGCGCCACAACGGTTTCGACCGAGGCCTTCCGCGTCCGGCGCGGGACGACGGCCAGTCGGGTGTTCTCGGTCGTGGCGCTCGGCATCCTGGCGTTGCTGCTCACCCTCCCGTCATG
This sequence comes from uncultured Actinomycetes bacterium, assembly GCA_963847945.1. Taxonomy (GTDB): domain Bacteria; phylum Actinomycetota; class Acidimicrobiia; order Acidimicrobiales; family Ilumatobacteraceae; genus JANMJD01. The sequence continues at coordinate 644,450 of CAWKBX010000009.1, read as the reverse complement.
GGGCAGCGATTCGCTGCAGCGCAAGATTTTCGAGTTGATGATCTTGCTGGCGATGGCCCAGATGTGGAACCTGCTCGCCGGCTTCGGCGGGGTGGTGTCGGTCGGTCAGCAGGCGTTCGTCGGGCTCGGGGCGTACTCGATGATCTTCTTCGTCAACGTGCACGGCCAAAACCTGTACTGGTCGATCCCGCTGGCTGCACTGGTTGCCGCCGCGATCTCGGTTCCGATCGGGCTGGTCGCCTTCCGGCTGCGCGGGAGCTATTTCGCCATCGGCACCTGGGTGCTCGCCGAGGTTTGTTCGAAGGTGATGGTCACCCAGAAGAAGCTGGGCGCCGGTGACGGTGCCTCGCTGAAGGTGAAGGGCTATTCCAAGGAAGTCCGCCTCGACATGGCCTACTGGTGGGCGCTGGTCGTCGGCATCGGCTCGGTGCTGATCGCCTATCTCGTGCTGCGCAGCCGCCAGGGTCTGCAGATGCAAGCGATCCGCGACAACGAGGAGGGCGCGCGCGGGCTGGGGGCCAACGTCTATCGCATACGCTTCGTCATCTGGGTGGTCGCCGCGTTCTGGACGGGGCTGACGGCGGCGACGTACTACACCTGGCAGTTGCGGGTGCAGCCAACCGGCACCGGCGGGGCATTCAGCGTGATTCTGTGGACGGCACCGATCATTTTCATTGTGGTGATCGGGGGGCTGGGGACCATCGAGGGGCCAATCCTCGGCGCGGTGCTCTTCTACTTCCTGCGCGATGCGTTCAAGGACTATTCGACGGTGTACCTGATCGCCACGGGTGTCGTCGCCATCGCCGTTGCCCTCCTCCTCCAGTCGGGGCTGTGGGGATGGTTGCGCAACAAGACCGGGATCGACTTGTTCCCCGTGCGCCGGCGTCTCGTCAGTCCGGAATCGCCGGACTGATCGGTGTTGTCGGGCTGATCGAAGTTGTCCGGCTGGCCGACGGTTCGGCGGCGCCCGTCCACCAACTGAACGCCCGCCGACGTGCCTGTCGACGTTCGACGGCGGTCATTCGGTCGTCGAATTCGAATGCCAACGCCTCGGCGGCCCGCGTTTGTTCCGAGGCGACGTGTTCAACGTGGCCCAAGCGGTTTTCCAGGGCTTCGGTGCGTTCGGCAAGAAGTTGGCGATCGCGTTCGAAGTCGTCGAGACGCGAGACCACGGCGACCACCCAGGTGTCGACTTCCCGCCGCTCGGCCTGCTCGCGTTGGGCCTTCTCGTGCGACTTCGCCAAGAGCACGCGGATCTCATTGTCCAGGTCGGGGCGAGCGGCCTTCGGTGGCCGTAGAGCCGAGGCCGAAGAGTTGGCGGTCAGCGGCGGAGTCACCAGGTTGGCGATGACCACCGGTGGGGCCAGAGGCGGCGGTGGGGGTAGCGGCGCAGGCAGCGAAGGCGGATGGTTGGTACGTCGAGGTGAGTGCGGGGGTACCAGCACCCACGAAGGAACACTGGTCGCGTCGTCTTGAGCCGTTGTTGACACGATGTCCTGCTTTCCCCTCTACTGCGAGGCTAACTTCACCCGTGGTGTTGCAGAAACACGTTAAGCGTCTATGCGGCGAAAGGGTAGGGGTTTCCGGGCGAATGGGCTTGACGAATCAGGGCGGGCTGCTCGGCTATTTGCTCGACACCTGGTCGGGTCTTGATTTGGGACGTCTCACCGCCGTCACGATGGGTTGTCGCGCCATTGGGTCGCCGGCGTTGATCGGGCAGCAAGCGATCGGGAGTTCAAGAGTGATGTCGGCATGTAGCTCGGCGAGGTAGTCGAGGAACTCCGGCAACCGGGTGAGACACGCGTCGGCGATGTCATGGAGAACGACGACCGACCAGTCCTGCGTGGCCAGAGTGGTCAGACATGTTTCCACCCAGCCGGCGTCGTGCCAGTCGCCGGGGACGTTGTTCCACAGCGCCATGGTGTACCCGTGCTCCACCAGGTGATCAGCGGCCGGTTGCCCGACGAGGTGGGGACCGATCGCCCCGCCCCGGCCGAATGGTCGGAACGTCGGCGGACTGGTGGCCAGGTCGCCGATCAATGCCTCGGTCTGCACGACTTCGGCGATCGCCTCGTCGCCCGGTCGTTCGCCCAGCGGGACGGTGTGGCTGAAGGTGTGATTGCCGATCAGGTGTCCCTCGCGATGAGCCCGCTCGGCGAGATGGCGATGGTCGGCGAGGCGCGCCCCAACCACGAAAAGCCAGGCGTGCAACCCACGTTCGCCCAGCATGTCGAGCACGGCATCGGTCACGCCCGGCGTCGGGCCGTTGTCGAAACTCAGGGTGACGCGCATGATCAGGCGTTGAGGAGACGCCAGACCTTCTCGGGGGTGATCGGCATCGAGACATCGCGGACGCCCAGGTGGCTGAGCGCGTCGACCACGGCGTTGACTACGGCCGGGGTGGCGCCCACCGCACCCGACTCGCCGAGGCCCTTGGCCCCCAGCGGGTTCGATGGCGTGGGGGTGACGGTGTGGTCAAGTTCGAACATCGGGAACTCGGCGGCCGACGGCACCAGGTAGTCCATCAGCGTGGCGGTGCGCGGCTGTCCCGACGACGGGTCGTATTCCACCGATTCGTACAGCGCCTGGGCGATCCCCTGGGCGACGCCGCCCATCACCTGGCCGGCCGCGTTGGCCGGGTTGATGATCACGCCGCAATCGTCGACGGCGACGAACCGCTGCACGACGACCTCGCCGGTCTCGCGGTCGATCTCGACGATCGCGCAGTACGCCCCGCTGGGGAACGTGAAGTTCGACGGTTCGAAGTGGGTCAGCTCTTCGAGGGCCCCGATCTTCATGCCTTCGGGCAACGATGCGCCCTGGAACCCGGCGGTGCCGATCTCGGCCCACGACTTGGTGCGGTCGGGCGAGCCGGCCACCTGGAACGCACCATCCACGATCACGATGTCTTCCTCGGCGGCCTCGAGCATGTGGGCGGCGATCTTGCGGGCGCGGTCGACGATCACCTGGGCCGACGTCCACACGGCCGACCCGGCGACGGGGGTGGCCCGTGACCCCATCGTGCCGATGCCCTGCGGGACGACGTCGGTGTCGCCGTGGAACACAGTGATCTTGTCGAAATCGATACCCGTCACCTCGGAGGCGATCTGCGAGAGCATCGTGTAGGTGCCCTGGCCGTGGGGGGAGATGCCGGTGGTGATGTGACACGAACCGTCGGGGAGTACTCGCAGACGAGCCGACTCCCATGAGCCGAGATGGCCGAAGCCTTCCAGCGAACCACGCGGCCCGAATCCGGCGATCTCCAACCACGTCGAGAACCCGATGCCGAGCAGTTTGGCGCTCGGATCGGCCAATCGAGCGGCCTGGTCGGCCTGCAAAGCAGAGATGTCGATGAGGGTCATCAGCTTGTCGAGTTGCTGGGGATAGTCGCCGCTGTCGTAGTTGACGAACCCGCCGGTGTGGGCGACGGTGAACGGGAACTGGTCGGGTTGCAGCATGTTGCGGCGGCGCACGGCGAGCGGGTCGAGACCCAGTTCGTCGGCGATCAGATCCATCGTCCGTTCGATGAGGAACGACGATTCGGGCCGCCCGCGCCGCGGTACGCGGCGAGCGACATCTGGTTGGTGAACCAGTCGGTGATCCCGGCGTAGATCTGACCGATGTCGTAAATGCCGCCCGACATCCACGAGGTGAGCATCGCCAGGCCGAACCCGGTCGGGTCGGCGTAGGAACCAACGTTCGAGTTGATCTGCACCTTGAGCACGTGGACCTTGCCGTCATCGTCGCAGCCGACCTCGATCTGCTCGATCTGATCGCGGCCATGCACCATCGCCAGCATGTTCTCGGTGCGGGTCTCGGAGTACTTCACCGGTCGTCCGGTGAGCTTCGACATCAACGGGATGAGGAAATGCTCGGGGTACCACGGCACCTTCGCCCCGAACCCGCCGCCGACCTCGGGGGTGACGATCCGGCATTCGTGATGACCGAGGCCGAAGGTGGCGGCAACGGTGTTGCGTACCGCATGGGCGCCCTGGGTGCTGAGCCACATGGTCAGCCCGGCCGGGCCCCAATCGGCCAGGTAGGCACCGGTTTCCATCGGGACGGGGGCGCAGCGGGTGTTGCGCAGTTGCAGGGTGAACCGGTTGGCGCACCCGGCGAGCGCGGCCTCGGCACCCTCGTCGTCCATCGGCACGAGCGGCACGGCGTTGCCGCCCATCGCCGGCCAGATCGCCTCGGCCCCGGCCATCGCCTGTTCGAGCGTGGCGACGACCGGCAGCGTGGCGTATTCGACCTCGATCGCCGCGGCGGCATCGGCGGCCTGATAGCGGGTGTTGGCCACGACGACGGCGATCATCTCACCAACGAACCGCACCCGGTCGATGGCCAGACAGGGCCGCTCCAGCCCGGGGATCGGCACCGACGGCAGGTTGGGCATGTCGGCAAGGTCGGCCGCCGTCCACACTCCGATCACGCCCGGCATGGCTCGGGCCTCGGTGGTGTCGACCCTGACGATGTCGGCGTGAGCTTCCGACGAGCGGTGGAAGGCGGCGTGAGCCATGCCGCTGAGCACCAGGTCATCGGTGTATTTGCCGCGTCCGGTGAGCAGGTTCGGGTCTTCTTTGCGAACGACCACTGAGCCAACCATCGATGCCATTGCGTACCCCTTCACGTGTCTTCCCCGGGCGGAGAGTATCGCGACCCGCGCCGCTCCTCGACGGCTGGACGGCGAGTTGCTGTCTACGATTCCGCAGATGCGAGCGTTGCTGCTGGTTGGAGGATGGGCCCATCCAGCCGAACAAACCGGCCCTCCCACAGCAGCCGCATTGGCCTCGCTCGGGTTCACGGTGGATACGGTCACCTCGTTGGACGACGCGACGACTGCGTTGGCCGGCCGGTCGTTCGATCTACTCGTCGTTCACGCCTGCATGTTCCAAATGCTCGATGCCCGGTACACGCCCGACCAGCGGGCGAAGTTCGCATTGACGACGCCCTTGGCCTTTCGGGTCGCGGTGCAGCGCCATCTCGCGGACGGACGTCCATTGTTGGGAATGCACACCGCAGCGTTGTGTTTCGACGACTGGCCCGAGTGGGTCTCGGTGTTGGGCGCGGCCTGGAGTTGGGAGCGATCGAACCACCCGCCCCCCGGCCAGTTCACGGTGATCTTCACCGACGACTCAGTGGTCGACGGACTCTCCCCAATCGACGTGGTCGACGAGTTGTACCGCTATGTCACCCCGTCTCTTGGGGCCGCGGTCCTGGCGACAGCGACCGACGATGCCTCCGTCGCGCACCCGGTCGCTTGGCGGAATCATTCCACTGCGGCCCGAGTGGCGTACAGCTCACTCGGTCACGACCAACGGTCGTTGGAACATCCCGGTCACCGGGCGCTGCTCGGGCGAATCGTCGACTGGTTGATCGCATTGTGATTCTGCTGGAGTCGTATGCCGAAGTCGCCGAGGCGCTGCGAGCGCGAGAGCTGCGCCAGGCGCTGTACGACGCCGGAGCGGCGCTGATGGGCCCGGTGATCGTCAACCTCCATGGCGACGAGCATCGCGATCGACGGCGGTTGGAGAACCGGCTCTTCCGGCGCGACGTGTTTGCCGCTTGGGAGCGATCATTGGTTGCCCCGACGATCGACGCGGTGTTGCAGCCGTCGCTGGTCGCCGGCGAGGTCGACCTGCTGCCTATGGCCCGCTCGGCGATGATGACGGTCTCACGGCGCGTCGCCGGCATCGACCTGCCCGATGACTCACCGGCGACCCTCGCCGAGTTCGCCGCGCTGATGAACCGGATGGCGGTGGCATCGATCGTCGTCCACTCGATGTTGCCGGCCGACGCCGTGGTTGCCGATGGGAACGCGGCGCTCGCCGAGTTCGAGAGCCGGTTCTTTGGTCCATCGCGCGACCGCCGACTGGCCGCGCTGGCCGCCCTCGAAACGGGTGCGGTGACGGAAGCCGAAACGCCCCGCGACGTGCTGACGGTGTTGCTCCGCAACCAGGACCGTCTCGACCTGCCGTATGACGATGTGTTGCGTGAAGCGGCGTACTATCCCTGGGTGGGGGCCCATTCCACCTCCATCGAGTTCGTCTTCGCGATGGACGAGATCTTCGGTTGGCTCGCTCGCCATCCATCTGATATCGGGCTGACGACCGACCCGCAGTGGCTGGCGGCGTGTGTCCACGAATCGCTGCGCCTGCACCCGGCGAGCCCCGAAGCCCGCCGTCGAGCCGTCTCGCGGCTCACATTGTCGTCGGGCCGGACGCTGGAGGTCGGCGATGAGCTGACCCTGGCGATGTCGGACGCCAACCGTGATCCGGCGGTGTTCGGAGCGGATGCCGCCGACTTCATCCCCGGCCGTCGGTTGCCGCCGCGGGTGGCCCCATGGGGCCTCAGCTTCGGGAGCGGCACCCACGCCTGCCTCGGGCAAGCCCTCGCCGGAGGCATGCCGACCAGCGAGACCGTCGATGACGACGTGCATGTCTTCGGCGCCATCGTGGCGATGGCCGCCCGCCTGTTCGCCCACGGCGCCCGCCCCCACCCTGACCGTCTGCCCGAGCGGGACATCCACACCACCCGGCCGAACTTCAGCTCCTACTGGGTCGCCCTCGGTTGATCTGGTCGCGGCGACTCGCGGCTCAATCGAGAAGCGACGCCGAGTTCGGGGGCAGCACGGCAAGCAGTTTCTTCGGGGCGACCAGACGGTAGGCGTCGAGGAGGATGGCGGCGATCTCGTCCCAGTCGGGATCCCGATCGATTCTGACGCCGATCCAGCCGCGGCCGCCGACGTAGGGCGGGCGGAAGAACTGTTCGGGATCTTCCTCGATCATCTCGGCCTGCACACCGGGTGGGGCCGGGGTCCAGAACGAGAGGTGGTCGGCTCCGTGATGATGATCGTCCAGGGTGGCCAGGGTTTTCTTGCCCCCGACGAACCACGCAGGTTCGCCGTGGCTGATCCGTTCGGTGACCTCGGGGAACGCCAGACAGATCGTCCGAAGCCGCTCGACCGGGTTGGAAACTTCTCGGCTCGTTGCCACAAACAAGCAGGGTAATTGTTCGTGGTCCGCTGAAATGCGCCTCGGTCAACCGTGAGTAGTGTCCGGGAATGAATTCCTCTCTTGATGCGCTGTTGCGGGCCACCGAGCTCCCCGGCGTCGCCGCCACGGTCCTCGTCGATGGCGAAGTCGTCTACGAAGGGGCGGCCGGTGTGCGCCAGGTCGGTGGCGATGTCCCGATGACGGCCGACACCGTGTTGGGCATTTTCTCGATGACCAAGGCCGTGACCGGCGCGGCGGCAATGCAACAGGTGGAGCGCGGCGCGCTCGACCTTGATGCTCCCGCCGGCATCTACATCGATTGGTTGAACGAGGTGCAGGTACTCGACGGTGTCGACAACGACGGGAAGCCGAAGCTCCGGGCCCCGAAGAGCCCGGTCACGCTGCGTCATCTGCTCACCCACACCTCCGGGTTCGGTTATGACCTGTGGGACGCAGAGCTTGGGGCGGCGATTGAGGCGCTCGGGATTCCGTCGATCTTCTCCCTCGAGAAGGCGGGCTTGAAGTTGCCGCTGATGTTCGACCCGGGGACAGCCTGGGAGTACGGCATCGGCATCGACTGGGCTGGTCTGCTGGTCGAGACGGTTACCGGTCAGACCCTCGGCGCGTACTGCGCCGAACACCTCTTCGGGCCGCTCGGCATGACATCGACCGGGTTCGCCCCGACTGCCGACATGGCGGCCCGCGCCGCCAGCCTGCACCTCCGGTTGCCCGACGGCATAGTTCCGATGGAGTTGCCCGCCGCGCCGAGCCCCGAGTTCGAGATGGGCGGCGGTGGCCTGCTCTCGACGGTCGGCGACTACGCCAAGTTCGCCCAGATGATCATGGACGGTGGGACGGCTGGCGGTCAGCAGATTCTGCGACCCGAGACCGTGGCCGAGATGGGTCGCAACCAGTTGGGTGACGTCCAGATTCCGACCTTGGCGACCGCCACCCCGCTGGCGCACGACCTCGACGTGCTGCCGGGGACCCCCAAGGGCTGGGGCCTGTCGTTCCTGCTCAACATGGCCGATACCCCGCAGGGTCGCCCGGCGGGCAGCCTCGCCTGGGCCGGGTTGGCCAACAGCTACTACTGGATCGACCCGACCAAGCGGGTCGTCGGCGTGTGGGCCACCCAGTTGTTCCCGTTCCAAGACCCCACGGTGACCGCCGAACTCGAAGCGTTCGAATCGGCCGTCTACGCCTCGCTTGTCTGAGCCGCCCTGATGAGTCGATCGATACTGGTCACCGGGGCCGCGAACGGGCTCGGTGCGGCAATCGCCAAGGCCGCGCGGCAAGCCGGCTACCGAGTCGGCGTGTTCGACGTGCAGCCCGCGGTCGATTGCGAGTCGTATGTTGGTTCCGTCACCGACCGGGGGGCCATTGAGGCCGCGCTCGATGACTTCGGCACCCCCGACGTCATCGTCAACAACGCCGGCATCGTGCGGTTCGGGGCATTGGCCGAGTTGTCGCTGGCCGACTGGCAGGCCGTCGTCGACGTCAATCTCACCGGCACGTTTCTGATGGCCCAAGCAGTCGCTCAACGGTGGATCGCGGCCGGAACACCGGGCGTGATTGTCAACGTGACCTCGATCAATGGCGTCGTCGCGGGGCCCCGCGCCGGCGCGTACGGGGCGACGAAGGCTGCGGTCGCGTTGCTCACCGCCCAGATGGCGTTGGAGTGGGGGCCGCACGGCATCCGGGTCAACGCGGTCGCTCCCGGGCTGATCGACGCCGGGATGTCGGCCCCGATCTACGCCGACGAGGCCATCCGCGCGGCCCGCGAATCGAAGGTCCCCCTCGGGCGGCTGGGCACGGGTGACGACATCGCCCGAACCGTGCTGTTCCTCGCCTCCGATGATGCTGCGTACATCACCGGGCAGAACATCCTCGTCGACGGCGGCGTGACTGGCTCGGTGATCGCCCACCTGCCGCGGCCGGCGTCGGTGGATGGGTCGGCAGCGCGATGAGGCCGATCGGGGGCATGTCGGTCCTGGTGACCGGTGGGGGATCGGGTCTTGGCGCGGGGATCGCTGAACACTTCGCCGCTCGCGGTGCACGGGTGACCATCTCGGGACGACGAGCGCACAAGTTGGCCGCGGTCGCCACGGAGATCGGCGACGCGTGCTGCGCGGTCACCGGCGACGTGACGGTCAACGCCGATCGTCGGGCGATGGTCGCCGCCGCCGTCGAACACGGGGGCGGTCGTCTCGATGTGCTCGTCAACAATGCCGGGAACATGTACCGCGGCCCGCTCGCCGAACTCGACGAGGCCGAGTTGCGCAGGGTCTTCGACTCCAACGTGATTGGCGCAATGATGCTGACCCAGGCCGCGCTGCCCCATCTCGTCGAGGCGGCCGGGGCGGTCGTGTTCATGGGGTCGGTCCATTCGCAGCGGGCGTTCCCCGGGGCCTCGCCGTATGCGGCGACGAAGGGGGCGATCGAGACGCTGACCGGGGTGCTCGCCGCCGAGTTGGGGCCGCAGGGGGTGCGTGTGTCGTGCATCCGGCCCGGTGCGGTGTTCAGCGAGATCAACCAACGCGCCGGTCTCTTTGACGACGAGACCGCGCTCGCCCGGTTGCAGGGTTTGGCCGGTGCTCATGCCCTCGGACGGATCGGCACGGTCGTCGAGATCGCCGAAGCCGTCGAATACGTTGCATGTGCCGAGTGGACCACCGGTGGCATCGTCACCGTCGACGGTGGCCTCGCCCTTGGCGTGACGAATGCATAGGCTCGCCAGTCGGGGAAGGAGTCAGGGATCATGAGCCAGCCGACCATCCACACCATCACGGGCTACGACGAGGCCCGCGACGCGTACCGCCAGAAAGACCTGCGCCAGGCGCTGTATGACGCCGGCGAGGTGATCATGGCCGATGTGCTTGTCAACCTCCACGGTGACGATCACCGGGCCCGGCGGCGGCTCGAGAACCGCCTGTTCAGCCGCTCGGTCGTCAACGTCTACGAACGCGACCTCTTCCCGCCGGTGATCGCCGAGACGATCGCACCGCACGTCGCCAATGGCCGGGCTGAACTGGTCAAACTCGGCCACCAGATGATGATGAACCTGGCCGCCCAAACCGCCGGAGTCGATCGTCCCCTCGGTACGCCCGCCGAGACGTTCCGGCTCTACGACTACCTGATGCGGTTCATCGAGGGGCCACGCTGGCCCACTACACCGGCGACCGCGACGCCAAGCGGGCCGAGGTCGCCGAGAAGCTCGCCGCCTTCGACGACGAGTTCGTCCAGCCGTCGATCGCCCGCCGCCGAGCCTTGGCCGCGGCGATGCCCCGCACGACGTGCTCAGCGTGCTGTTGGCCAACAACGACAACCTCGACCTCTCGGCCGAGGTGATCGTCCGCGAGATCGCGCTTCTACCTACTGGCCGGGGCGCACACTTCGGCGACCGCCTTCACCCGGGTGATCGCACAACATCTTCAAGTGGCTCGAAGTCCACCCCGAAGACGCCGAGCGGGTGCGCCGCCGATCGGCTGTTCGTGCAGCGCTGCACCCACGAGACGATCCGCCTGCAACCGTCGAGCCCGACGGCGATGCGCTGGGCGTTGAGCGATGTGCAGCTGCAGTCGGGTCGCGCGATTCCCGAAGGGCGACAAGCTGGTCATCGACCTGTTGTCGGTCAACCGCGATACCACGAGTGTTCGGCGACGATGCAGACCGAGTTCAACCCGCATCGACTGATGCCCCACGGCGTGGCACCCTGGGGGCTGTCGTACGGGTCGGGGATGCACGCCTGTATCGGCCAAGACCTCGCCTCGGGTGTCGCCTTTGACGGAGATGAGAGCGGTTCGATGGACGCCCACCTCTTCGGCCTGGTCCCTCAGGCCGTGCAGGCGATCTTCGACCACGGCGCACGTCCCGACCCGAGCGACCCGCCGGAACTCGACGAGTCGACGACCCGCCCATACTTCGGTCGCTACCCGATCGTGTTCGGCGCTGCCGCGACCCACGGCATGATCGACGTCCATGCCCATGTGGTGCTCGAAGGGGTACTCGGCTGCGCCGGGGTCTACGGCCCGACTCTGACCGAGGGTGCCGACGGCATCGCCCGGTTCCGAGCCGGCGACTACGTGCTCGAAGGGGTCAAGTACCGCGACTCCCCGTTCATGGATGTCGACCGTCGTCTGGCGCTGAACGACCATCTCGGCATCGAGCTTCAGGTGCTCTCGCCCAACCCGATCACCTATTTCCACCACATCGAGCCGGCCACCGCGGCCGAGTTCTGCCGGTGGCACAACAACGAACTGGCGCTGGTTGTCGATGCCTATCCCGATCGTCTACGGGGTTTCGCCCAGCTCCCGATGCAAGACGTCGATGCGGCGTGTATCGAGCTACGACGAGCAGTCGACGACCTCGGTCTGCTCGGTGCGTACATCGGCACCGACTTCGGGATGACCTTCGACAGCGAACGGCTCGACCCGCTGTGGGCCGCGGCCGTCGAACTGAAACGTGCCGATCTTCATCCACCCTGCGCCGGCCGGAATCGACGGCCCGTTGCGCGACGAGCGCATCCGCAAGTTCGACCTCGATCTGTCGCTGGGGTTTCTGTACGAGGAGACCCTGGCTGTCGCCTGCATCGATCTACGGCGGGGTGCTCGACCGTCATCCAGGCCTCGACGTGTGCTTCTCCCACGGCGGCGGGGCGGCCGCGTTCATGGTCGGTCGCCTGGAGCACCAGGGCCGGTCGCGGCCGTGGGCCCGGTCGAACCCGGTCGACTTCGGTGCCGGCCTCCGGCGCCTGTGGTTCGATCAGCACGTCCACGACGTCGACGCGTTCGACCTGGTGGAGGGCAAGGTCGGGGTCGACCGGCTGGTCGTTGGCACGAACCTCGCCGGCTGGGACGCCCCCCACGACCCGGCCGAGATCCCCTACCGCGCCGAGTACGACGACAACGCCCGTCGACTCCTGCGGCTCGGCGTAACTTCATCACCATGGCATCGTCGATCCTCATCTCGGGCGGCTCGTTGATCGACGGCACCGGGGTCGCGCCGCGACAGTCAACCGATGTGCTGTTGATCGGTGACGAAATCGTCGCCGTCGGCCCGACGGCTGCTGTCGCGGCCCCGGCCGACGTGTTGTTGATCGACGCCACGGGGATGACCGTGATGCCGGGCTTGATCGACGCCCACTGCCACTCGACGTTCGACGATGTGCAGTCGAACGACGAGCTGTTCTTCCATCGGCCGGCCCCGACGGCGGCGTTGCTCACCGCCTTCAACCTGCCCAAGCTGCTGCTCGCCGGGGTCACGTCATTCTTCGATCCCGACACGATCGACGGTATCGGACCGCAGGTGCGCGACGCCCTCGACGCTGGAGCGTTCCCGGGCCCGCGGATGGCGACCGGGGTGCAGGCCCTGCTCACCTCGGTCGGCGGTACCGCCGGGAGGCTGATTCCCGACGAGGGTCGCGTCGGCTACGCGGCGGTCGTCAACACCGTCGACGAGATGGTCACGATGACCCGCCGCCACATCAAGCAGGGCGCCGATTGGATCAAGATCCACGCCACCGGCTCGATCCCCCGACACCGCGGCGAGTTGCAGGTCTGGAAGCTCGACGAGATGCGCGCCGTGGTCGACACCGCCCACGAACTCGGCACCCCGGTCACCGCCCACTGCCGCAACGCATCGTCGGTGCGCGACGCGGCCCGCGCCGGGGTCGATCTCATCCTCCACGCCTCGTTCATGGACGACGAGGGGCTCGACGCGGTAGTCGCAGCTGGCGCTGCGATCTGCCCGACATTCACGTTCCTGGCCAACTTGGCCGACTTCGGCGACCGGGTCGGCGCTGGCGCGGGGATGACCGACATCTTCCGGGGCGAGATTCGGGCGACCGCGGCGATGATGCGCCGGGCGTATGACGCCGGAGTCCGACTGTTGTGCGGTTCGGAGAGTGGCTTCGCCCTCACCCCCTACGGTCACTGGCACGCCCGCGAGATGGAGGTGTTCGTCGCCGAACTCGGCCTCACCCCGCTCGAGGCGATCACCTGCGCGACCAGGAATAACGCGTTTGCCATGCGTCTCGATGGTCGGCTCGGTGTGGTAGCCCCGGGCTATCTCGCCGATGTGCTCGTGGTCGACGGTGATCCTGCCGCCGACGTGCGGATCTTGCAGGACCGTGCTCGCCTGCGTGCCGTCATCTCCCGTGGACGTGCCGTTGACCTGACCGCCCCGTGGCCAAACCGCCAGCGGATCGCGGGTGAGAAGGTCGGCAACTGGGCAGCCGAGATTCTGACCTACGAACGGGCCCATTCGAGCTGACGTGAACACGTTCAGCAGGATTTCAGCCGAATAATCACCTGCACCCAAACCTGCTGGCGGGCTGCATCGTGCTTTGAGTGGTCGGACGGTGCCTGCGGGCGCTGGAGCCGATTGCCGGGCGGCCATCGAAGCCGTCGGTGGTCGCGATCCAAGGAGTCATCACGATGAACCGTCGTCAAGCATCCCGATCCGCTCGTTCGAAGCACCGCGGCGTGCCGACCAAAGCGGGTCTGGCGGTCCTCGCCTTCGCCGCACTCGTCGTGCCCGCCCTGTCGGTGTTCGTGACCGTCGCCGCCGCCTGATCTGCTTGACCGTCGAGGTCGCGACGTCACCCGGACTACCGTTGAGGTGGCGACCGACCGAATGGGGTTCGGTTGTGTCCCGAACGAACTTTTGACGAGGTGTCCCATGGATCTTGGAATCGCCGGCCGTCGGGCTGCCGTGGCCGCAGCATCGGAAGGACTCGGGTTCGCCACCGCGGCCGCGTTGCGCGACGCCGGGGTTGCGGTGGCGATCTGTGGGCGCGATGCCGCCAAGGTGCAAGCTGCCGCGGAGCGCATCGGCGCGGTGGCGATCGTGCTCGACATCGGCAGCCACGAAGGTGGCCGGTCGTTCGTCGAGCAGGCCGCCGCCGCCCTCGGTGGGCCGATCGACATCCTTGTCCCCAACGCCGGCGGACCGCCGATGGGCGGCATCGAGATCGTCGACGCCGAGTCGGTGACCGCGGCGTTGGAGTTGAACCTGCACTCGACGATCGGCATGTGCGCGGCGGCGTTGGGTCCCATGCGTCAACAGCGGTGGGGGCGGATCGTGGCGATCACCTCGATCACCGCTCGCCAGCCGATCCCTGCAATCGCCCTGTCGAACATCACCCGCCCCGCCGTCACCGGCTACCTCAAGACCCTGGCCCTAGCCGTCGCCGCCGACGGCGTGACCGTCAACTCAGTCCAACCCGGCCTCCATGCAACCGCCCGCATGGGTGGCGATGCGTCAAGCCTGCCGCCCCCGGCCGGAGTACCCGCCGGCATGTACGGCCGCGCTGAAGACTTCGGCCGCGTCGCCGCCTTCCTCTGCTCGCAACCTGCCTGCTACGTCACCGGCGTCGGCCTTCCCATCGACGGCGGAATGATGACGGCGCTGCAATAGAACGCGTCGGGCAGCGCGCGTAAATCGGTTGCGGGTGTCGCACGGCCGGGCTACTTTGTGCTCTACGTCTGCGAGTGCGCTTCGGTGCGGAAAGGAGGTCCAGCAATGACTGTCGACCTCTACTCCCGCGCCCCTGAACGCCACTGATCCGGCACCGGCTGACCTTGCTCGGTGCCATCCGCACCGAGGAGACATCCACTGATGGCTGCACCCCGCAGCACCCGTCGAACCAAGTTCGACGACGACGGTTGGGAACCGTCAAACCCCGCTCACGACCACGACCACGACCACGACGCCGACGATGACACCGAACGTGTCGAACTGGTCGATGTTTCGAACCGCTTCGACGCCGACGAGCATCTCGAACCCGCGTGGTCGACGTACACCGATTCCGCCCATGGTCCAGGCCCGGTACCCGGCTGGGTGGTCACCGACGCCCGGGCGCTCGACACCGACCACGGTGTGCTCAAGACCGGCAAGGAGGCCGACGTCTCGTTGATCGAACGCATCGCACCCGACGGCCGTCGATGCCTGCTTGCCGCCAAGCGATATCGCAGCGCCGAGCACCGCATGTTCCACCGCGACGCCGGCTATCTCGAAGGTCGCCGAATGCGGCGCAGTCGTGAAACCCGGGCGATGGCCACCCGCACCACCTTCGGACGCGACCTGATCGCCGGGCAGTGGGCCGCGGCGGAGTTCAGTGTGTTGTCGCGCCTGTGGTCGGTTGGGGCGGCGGTGCCCTATCCGGTGCAGTTGATCGGTACCGAGTTGATGATGGAGTTCGTCGGCTCGGCCGATGGTCAGGCCGCGCCCCGCCTTGCCCAACTCCGGCCTTCGCCCGACTTCGCCGCCCACCTGTACGACGAGATGGTCCGTGTGTTGGGTGCCTTGGCGGACGCGGGATTGGCCCATGGTGACCTGTCGCCGTACAACGTGTTGGTCGACGGCGACCGGTTGGTGCTCATCGACCTACCCCAAGCCGTCGACCTGGTCGGCAATCCGCAGGGTTTTGAATTTCTTCACCGCGACTGCGTCAACATCGCCAACTGGTTCGCCCGTCACGGCGTCCCCGACGCCACCGCCGACGATCTCTACCACCAGCTCATCAGCGCCGTCCCCGGCGTCGGGTAGGGGTCGGTCAGTACCCCATTTCGTAACGCGGTGGCGCTCTGGATGACGGTGTGGGAGATCCAAGGGCCCGTCGGCCGGCCTCGTTTTACCTGGGAGACTTTGTTACATGGACACCTTCTCAGCCGCCCGCGAATCGTTGCACAGCGTCGCCGTGCATGTGGTTGCTCGGGCCCGGGTAGCGGCTTCCACCCGGTTCTCATTGCGCGTCGCTCCCGGGGGTTTCGGCACGCCCGATCTCCCTCCGGTAGGACGGCGGGTGAGGGTGTCGGGAGCCCATCTGATCGTCGAGTCCGACGCACCCGGCGAGGCTTCCATCGGGTCGATCGAGATCAATGGGTCCTCGCTCGCGCAGCTCGCCGCGTTCGCCGGCGTCGACCTTGCCGAACCGCTCGATGTCGGTCGCGACACGCCGCCGGTCGGCGACGCTGATGCTCCGATCGTTCTCGACGGCGTCGGCGCAGCCGACGTCACCGGATGGTTCGCAACGATTGCGGCGATCCTCGACCGGGTGCTGGTCGACCTGCCCGCCGCCGCCCGACCCACGCTGCCCCGACTGTGGCCCGAACACTTCGATGTGGCGATCGAGGCCCAAGCTCATGCCGATCGACGGGTGAATCTCGGCGGCTCGCCCGGCGACGGATTCTGCAATGAGCCGTATCTCTATGTCGGGCCGTGGACCGCCGACCGCCCCGGCGACGCCGGGTTCTGGAACGCCCCGTTCGGCGCGTTCCGCGCCCGCAGCGAACTCGCCGGAGAGTCGGCCGATGTCATCGGTGCGGGCACCGCATTCCTGCTCGTCGGCTATCGTCGGCTTGTCTGACCAGGAGCGATTCCCGCCATGACAACAACGACGCCAACGACCTCAATGACACCAGTGTCCGTCGCCCGGTGGAGCGAGTTGAGTGATCGCACGCCGACGGGTGCGATCGTGGCCAATGTCGATCTGGTGATCGTCCGTTTCGGTGACGAGCATTCAGTCCTCTACGGCCGATGCCTGCACCGCGGCGCACTGATGGCAGACGGCACGGTCCGCGGCGACGACCTGGTCTGCGGGCTGCACGGTTGGGACTACTCGTTGCGCACCGGGATCAGCGCGTACGACAACGACCAGCAGCTCCACCTCTTCACGTCGTGGGTCGACGAGGTCAGCGATCAGCTCATGGTCGACGCCGACGAGATCGCCGCCTGGGAGCGTGAGCATCCCCAGCCGTACGACCGCGATGCCTACCAAGGGGCGTTCCAAGATCCCCACGGCGCGCCCGAGGAACCCTTCGTCGGCCAGATCCGTCAGCTCTCGATCGACGGGTTGTCGAAGGTCGGGCACCATGGCCCGGTGGCGGCGATGGGCGTGCCCCGTGATCGGCTCCCGCTGTGGGACTCGATCCAGATCGTCACCGCCCAGCTGGCGAAGCGACCGCTCCTCGATGACGAGACGGTCGCCACCGACATCACCATCGGCGGTACGGCGGCCAAACCGCTGCACCTGAAGATCCCGTTGTTCGTCAGCGATATGAGCTTCGGTTCACTGTCGCTCGAAGCGAAGGTCGCGCTGGCCCGCGGTGCCGAGGGCGCGGGCACCGGCATCTGTTCGGGTGAGGGTGGGATGTTGCCCGAGGAGCACGCCGAGAACAGCCGTTACTTCTATGAGCTCGCCTCGGCCCGATTTGGTTGGTCGCTCGACAAGGTGCGCGACGTTCAGGCCTTCCATTTCAAGTTCGGCCAGGGCGCCAAGACCGGCACCGGCGGGCATCTCCCGGGCAACAAAGTGGTCGGGCGCATCGCCGAGGTGCGCGGTCTGCCCGAGGGCCAACCGGCGGTCTCGCCGGCCACCTTCCCCGATCTGCGCACGACCGGCGACTACCGCGAGGTCGCGGCGATGGTGCGCGAGACAGCCGGCGGTATTCCGATCGGAGCGAAGCTGTCGGCGCAGCACATCGAGGCCGATCTCGATGCCGCGCTTGAGATCGGGGTCGACTACGTGATCCTCGATGGTCGGGGTGGGGGACGGGAGCTGCGCCGGTGTTGTTCCGCGACCACATTTCGGTGCCGACCATTCCGGCGTTGGCGAGGGCCCGTCGGCATCTCGACCGATCGGGATCCGCGGTGACGCTCGTGATCACCGGCGGTCTGCGTACCCATACCGATTTCGTGAAGGCGCTCGCGCTCGGTGCCGACGCGGTGGCGATCTCCAATGCCGCGTTGCAGGCGATCGGTTGCATTGGCATGCGGGCGTGCAACAGCGACAACTGCCCGGTCGGCATCGCCACGCAGAAACCCGGTCTTCGCCAGCGGCTGGTGGTCGACGAGTCGGCTCGTCGGCTCACCCGTTTCCTTGAGGCGACGGTCGAGCTGATGACCGTGCTCGCCCGAGCCTGCGGCCATCACCATCTGTCGGAGCTGTGCATCGACGATCTCACGACGTTCGACCGTGAGATGCACCATCTGGCCGGTGTTCCCTATGGAGGACTGCATCCGTGAACGACAACGTCACCACCGCAGGCGACTCCGGCGGTACCTCCTGGCACCGAGTGCTCGGCCCCGACGAGCTGCCCGAGGGTCGGGTCACCACCGTCTCGGTCGGGCGGCGCTCGCTGGCGATGACGCATCACGACGGCCAGTACGGCTGCCTCGACAATGCCTGTCCGCACCAGGGTGGACCGCTCGGCGAAGGATCGATCGAGAACGGCTGGCTGCGGTGCCCGTGGCACGGCTACGACTACTCACCCGTGACCGGCAAGCCTCCTACGGGGTTCTCCGACGCGCCGGCCTGCTTCGCCGTGGAAACCCGCGCCGACGGTGTCTACGTTGCCCTCCCGCCTGAACCGGTGCAGCCGCGAACGGTCGCCGATGTACTCGTCGAGACGCTGGTCAACTGGGGACTCACCCACGCGTTTGGCATGGTCGGCCATTCCAACCTCGGGTTCGCCGACGCGATGCGCAAGGCCGCCGAACGCGGCGAACTCACCTTCGTCGGCATCCGCCATGAGGGCGCAGCATCGTTCGCTGCGTCGGCCTACGGGAAGCTCACCGGTCGCCCGGCGGTGTGCTTCGGGATCGCGGGGCCGGGCTCGACCAACCTGCTTACCGGCTTGTATGACGCCCGCGAGGACCGCTCACCGGTGCTCGCCATCTCGGGTCAGGTGCCGTCGAAGGTACGGGGCCGTGGAGCATTCCAGGACACCGACCTCGAAGCGGCGTTCGCCGATGTGACGCTCTACAGCGAGACCGTCGCGCTCGGCTCCGACCATGCCGAACTCGCCGGTCTGGCGATGAAGCACGCGATTGTCGGGCGCGGCGTGGCTCACTTGATTCTGCCCGACGAGGTGCAGCACCACCCGGTAGCGGCCGATGCGGCGGCCGGCACGCCGGCGGGTCGTCTCGCCTCACGAGCCACTGCGCCACCGGCCGCCGAACTCGACCGCGCGCTCGAGATGATGCGCACGGCGCGACGCCCGATGATCGTTGTGGGAGCGGGCTGCCGCGGGCAGATGACCGCGATCATGGATCTCGCCGAACGGCTCGGTGCACCGGTTGGGACGACGTTCAAGGCCAAGGGGCTCGTCAGCGACAGCCATCCGCTCGGGTGTGGTGTGCTCGGGCGGTCGGGTACGCCCGTGGCCAGTTGGTTCATGAACGAGAGCGATCTGTTGGTGGTGTTCGGTGCCAGCTTCTCGAATCACACCGGGATTGCGTCGTACAAACCGACGATCCAGATCGACGACGACCCGATGTCGATCGGCCGGTTCCACGGCGTCGAGGTCGGTCTGCTTGGCGATGTGGCTGTCACCGCTCGGGCGATGATCGCCGCGCTCGAAGTCCGAGTCGACAGCGACCCGCGGGCCGAGGTCGATCAGCGGGCCGAGGTCGCCCAACGGTGGTCCCTGTGGCGAGCCGAGAAGTCGAAGCGCGCCGCCGACGATGCAGCGCATGGCATCGGGGCCGCCGCGGTGATGGCGAGCCTCACCCGGCTGATCGACCCCAACGCCGTCATCGCCGTCGACGTGGGCAACAACACCTACTCATTTGGTCGCTACTTCGAGGCCTCAGGCCGCCAGGATCTGGTGATGTCGGGCTACCTCGGCTCGATCGGCTTCGCTCTCCCGGCGGCGATGGGGGCCTGGGCGGCAGTCGGTGACACCCGCCAGATTGTGTCGATCAGTGGCGACGGCGGGCTCGGTCAATACGCCATGGAGATGACCACCGCGGTGAAGTACGGCATGAACATCACCCACGTGGTGCTCGACAACAGCGAGTTGGGCAAGATCTCCAAAGAGCAACGGGCCGCCCACTGGGACGTGTGGCAGACCTCGCTCCACAACCCCGACTTCGCCGCTTTCGCCGAGCTCTGCGGTGCCCGCGGCATCCGCGTCACCGACCCAACCGACCTCGACTCGGCCATCGCGACCGCCCTGGCTCACCCCGGTCCGGCGCTCGTCGACGTCGTCACCAACCCCCTGCTCGTTTGATCGCTCGGCCGTAGGTTCCGAGCGGAACCAACTGGGGAGATGGGTACGGGCCCGACTGCTGCGCGACCGACCAGTATGGGTCAGTCGTTGATCGGCGGGGCGATGGCGTCCGGGTGGGTGGCAGGGTCGAGCGTCGTGAGGTAGCGCTCGAACTTGGCGGTGTCCTCCATCGTTTCGATGCGGGTGAGCTTGCCGAGCCGGAGCCGCCTGAACTGCATCACGTCGTTGGAGTACCCGTCACCCGACGCCAAGGCTGCGCTGATGGTCGACCGCACGGCGATGCGCGTCTTGAACGGGTTGCCCTGCACGACGATCTGATGGATCGTGAACTTCCCGTTCGGCAGGAGCCGGAAGATTCGCTGCCACCATAGATCGATCGTGACGGTGCTGGTTCGTCGGCCGCTCAACGGATGATCGCCGAGGAATCGGTATTCGAACGGCGAAGCCAACCCGTCAATCATCGCCTGGTAGTTGCCGAGGTTCCTTCGGTGTGATGGGCGATCCGTGGAAGGCGCTGATCATCCGCGACGTGAATCTCGGGTTGAGGCGTTTCGATCAGATCGCCGTGTGCCCAACCCATCGACGCAGCAGACGTCACCGGCGCCGTCGGGCCGGGTGGAATGAGCGGACCGGAAACCCGTCTCATCGGCACCCGCATGACTCGACCGAGATGACCGTTCGACATGTGATCGATGCCGCGTTGTGAGGGTACGATGGGGCCACGATCACCCACGAAGTCCTGCTCAGGCCTCCCGTTGCGGGAACCTGAGCGTGGAGTTTGGCGCGGCCCGCAGGCGCGCTGAGGATGGTCGACCTTGTGCCCGGGAGCCCCCGAGCGCGTCCGATCCTTGACACCCCTCATCACGCAAACGGAGCAGTAGTCCAATGTCCAAGGCAAAGTTCGAGCGGAATAAGCCGCACGTGAATATCGGCACTATGGGTCATATTGACCATGGTAAGACGACGTTGACGGCGGCGATTTCTAAGACGTTGGCGGGTAAGGGTCTGGCGAATTACACGCCGTTTGATCAGATCGATAAGGCGCCGGAGGAGAAGGCTCGTGGTATCACGATCTCGATCGCGCATATCGAGTACGAGACGGTGAATCGCCATTATGCCCATGTGGACATGCCGGGTCACGCGGACTACATCAAGAACATGATCACGGGTGCGGCTCAGGTTGATGGGGCGATCTTGGTGGTGGCGGCGACTGATGGTCCGATGCCCCAGACGCGTGAGCATGTGTTGTTGGCTCGTCAGGTTGGGGTGCCGTACATCGTGGTGGCGTTGAACAAGGCTGACATGGTCGATGATGAGGAACTGCTGGAGCTGGTGGAGCTTGAGGTTCGCGAGTTGCTGTCGGAGTATGAGTTTCCGGGTGATGATTGCCCTGTGGTGCGGGTCAGCGCGTTGAAGGCGTTGGAGGGTGATGAGGCGTGGCAGGAAAAGATCATGGAGTTGATGGCGGCGTGTGATGCGTCGGTGCCGGAGCCGTTGCGTGAGTTGGATAAGCCGTTTTTGATGCCGATTGAGGATGTGTTCACGATCACGGGTCGTGGCACGGTGGTCACGGGCAAGATTGAGCAGGGCAAGGTCCACACGGGCGATGAGATTGAGATCGTTGGGTTGCGTAAGACGCAGAAGACGACGTGTACGGGTGTGGAGATGTTCCGTAAGTTGCTTGATGAGGGTATGGCGGGCGACAACATCGGTGCGCTTCTTCGGGGGACGAAGAAGGAGGATGTTGAGCGTGGGCAGGTGTTGTGTAAGCCGGGCAGTATTACTCCGCATACGAATTTTGAGGGTCAGGTGTATGTGTTGAACAAGGAGGAGGGTGGTCGTCATAAGCCGTTCTTCAACAATTACCGGCCGCAGTTCTTCTTCCGTACGACGGATGTGACGGGGATGGTGCAGTTGCCGGAGGGGACCGAGATGGTCATGCCTGGTGACAACGTGACGATGATCGTGGAGCTTGGTAAGCCGATCGCGATGGATGAGCAGTTGCGGTTTGCTATTCGTGAGGGTGGCCGTACCGTTGGCGCCGGCCGCGTCACCAAGATTCTCAAGTGATCGGCTGATACAACAACATGGCCCAGAGCATCCGTATTCGCCTCAAGGCGTTTGATCACGAAATCATCGACCAGTCGACGAAGAAAATCGTCGAGACGGTCACCCGTACCAACGCCAAGGTGCGCGGTCCCATCCCGCTGCCGACCGACAAGCACCGTTATACGGTCATCCGGTCGCCGCACAAGGACAAGGACAGCCGTGAGCACTTCGAGATGCGCATTCACAAGCGCCTGATCGACATTGTCGATCCGAACCCGAAGACCATCGACAGCCTGCAGCGCATCGAGCTGCCGGCCGGCGTCGACATCGAAATCAAGATTCAGTCCGCCTGATTTCGGTTCACTGATTCACGCGTCGGCGTGAGTGTGCGATTGCCTCACGGCGTCACACACTCACGCCGTCGTCGTTTTCCCGTCGTATCCCATGTGATGCGGTCGAACATCGCCTCCAGTCGTTCGGCCCGTGGCGGATTGAGCTCGGCAACCCAGCCGATGCGGCCGAGCAGGTGGTCGCGAAAATGCGGGTTGTCGCGCCGGTTGGCGACGACCGGTCCGTTGGTGACGGCATCGTGTAACTCGGCCTTGAGCTGGTCGTATTCTCGTCGATCGATGTTCGGTCGAGCGTTGACGACGATGCCGGCAAGTCGATGTCGCTGTGCGGGGCCGGCGACCGCGGTCTTGAGCGGGTTGAGCCGGAAACCCTCGTCGCGCACGATCTCCTCGGCCAGCCGCAGCAGGGCGAGCTGTCGTTTTTCCAGCGTCGCGGCCCCCGAGAAGGCGAGGTCGTCGGCATAGCGCGTGTAGTTCGCCCCGAACGACCGCGCCATCGCATCGAGTCTCACGTCGAGGTGAAATGCCAGCAGATTGGCCAAGGCGGGTGACGTCGGGGCTCCCTGCGGGAGGTGCGGGCCACGAAGGAGCGCGGCGAGGTGGTGATCGGCGGCGGGCGATCGACGCAGAACCGACGAGGGGACTGCGTTCGTGGTCAGCCCGGTCAAGACGTGGGCGACCGGCTCCGCGTAGCCCATCCGCCGCCACAGGCCGAAGACGCGTCCGGCCGTGATCGAGGTGAAGAACGCCCGCAGGTCGGCCTTGATCAGCACCGGTGCGCCCACGTGTGGGGCGACGAAGCCGTGGATCGATCGGCCGACATGGAACCCGTGGGCGGCATCGTGGATGGGTACATGGTTGAGGATGGTGCGGAGCAACACTCGTTGGATGTGTCGCAACGTGCCCTTGGGCGCCTCGATCAGCCGAAAGCCGCTCGACGACGGCAGCCACCGGTAGCGGTACTGCCGCAGAGGCTCGACACCGACAGCCCGCTCCCACGATCGGACGTCAGCGAACCACCGGAGGCGCCCGGTGGAGAGCCCGAGATGCTCGGCCAAGTCACCGAGCGAGTCGATCTCGGCAACGGGCCAGGGCGTCGCTCTCATTCGAATCGGTGCCGTAGCGGGGTGGATTCGCCACTGCGGTCGGAGCGCCATCGTGTCGGCGCGCATTTGTTCCTGGATGATTCCACTCGCCCAGATGACGGCACCCAACTCGCGAGGAGCGTCGTGAGGGGCAATGGGAAAGGCGTGGACGACCAACGTGGCGAGCGGCGTCAACCAGGTGGTCCGGCGATCGCCCAGCGCTCGGCCGGCACGGCGAACCATCAGCCGTGGCTCCCACTCGCCGGCGAGAAACGCTCCGGCGACCGCCTGGGTGATGATCTGATCCCGCCGATTCATGGGTGCAGCGACGCGCCTCGACTGTACTGGCCGTGCGGGCGTGGTGCGGTGCGCCAGCACCGTCTCGCGCCGGCGATGGAATGCTCAAGCAACACTTGACACCCCGGGGGAGCCCCGGGGCAGGCTCGCCAACCCCCGGTGGGGGCTGGCAGTCCATTCTCGAGGTCACGCCGCTGCACGCCTGGGACCATATCCGAGATCGCCCAGTGCCAAGTCGCCGCCCCGCCCAGCCGCGGGGGCTCGGGTTTCGGGTTTCGGGGAGTGCGGTCACGCTGGGAGCGTGATTGTGCTCCAAAGTGGCGTCCGGTGGTGGCGCGAGACGAGTTGCCGGGCTGAAGTCCGGGGGGTCGGTCGAGTCGGAGTGGTGCAGGTTGGGTTAGTCGACCAGGGGGAAGCGGTCGTCGTCGAGGGGGCCGCCGAGTTCGAGGTCGGCCTGCTCGAAGGGCGGGGAGTGCAGCCACGGCCGTAGACCGAAGGTGGCGTCGTCGCCGATCCACCGCAGGCTGACGACCCGCCGACCGCCGTCCAACTCGGTCGTCCCCGCAGCATCGTGGAGGGTGCGGTAGTGGAAGGCGACCACGTCACCCGGTTCGACATCGAACGAGAGCACCCGCAGCGATGGGTCGTCCGCGATCATCGCATCGATGTCGGGGATCAGTTCGTAGTGCTCGCTCGGCTGGGCGTACGGCGTGTGATCGATGAACTTGCGGGGGATGAACCACCGGTTCCAGCGGTGCGAACCGGCGATCAACCGCATCCCTGAGTGAGCCGGAACGGTGTCGAGCGGAGCCCACATGCTGACGTTCTGGTCGCCGTTCACGCAGTAGTACGGCTGATCGTGATGCCACGGCGTCCGCTCCGCGGTCGCGGCTTCCTTGACTAGTACGTGCTCGTGGAAGAACCGGCTGGTCGTCGAACCCATCAACTGCCGGGCGTGGGCGGCGAGGCCACTGTTGAAGGCGATGTCTCGGTACTCCGGCACGTTCTGCCAGGTCACATAGTCCGCCCAGAACCCAACCGACGATCCGGGCTTGGTGTAGCCGTAGCCGTACTGGCTCGGGTTCGTTCGGTTGTACTCCACTCCAGTGGACAGCTTCTCCAGCCACTCGTCGGCGAGTACGCCGCGCAAGAGCACCGCTCCGTCTTGCTGGAAGTCGTCGACGACAGAGGTCGGCAGAACGGGTCGCTGGGCGATCGGCACGAAGGACTCCGGATCTAGAGGGGTGTCGGTAGGCAGAACAGTACCCGCTCGGGATATGGTCGGCACATGGCCGAAGCTGACCAGTCCCGTCCGAACACCCTCGGTGCGCTACGTGCATCTGGTTGGCAATCGGTGCCCGTCAAGGAAGAACTCCGTCGCAACGCGGTCGTTCGCATCGCCGCCGGGCACCCGCTGTTCGAGGGCGTGCTCGGCTACGAAGACACCGTCATGCCACAACTCGAGAACGCGATCCTCGCCGGTCACGACGTGATCTTCCTCGGCGAACGCGGCCAGGCCAAGACCCGCATGATCCGCTCCCTCACTGGCCTGCTCGACGAATGGATGCCCATCGTCGCCGGTAGCGAGATCAACGACGACCCATACAATCCGGTTTCGAGCCATGCCAAGGCGCTGGTCGCCGACAACGGTGACGACACCCCGATCTCCTGGGTGCATCGCGACGAGCGCTTCGGCGAGAAGCTGGCCACCCCCGACACCTCGATCGCCGACCTGATCGGCGAGGTCGACCCGATCAAGGTCGCCGAGGGTCGCTACCTGAGCGACGAACTGACGTTGCACTACGGCCTGGTACCCCGCACCAACCGCGGCATCTTCGCTATCAACGAGATCCCTGACCTGGCCGAACGCATCCAGGTTGGTCTGCTCAACGTGCTCGAGGAGCGCGACGTGCAGATCCGCGGCTACAAGATCCGGCTGCCGCTCGATGTGCTGCTGATGGCTTCGGCCAACCCCGAGGACTACACCAACCGCGGTCGGATCATCACTCCGTTGAAGGATCGTTTCGGCAGTCAGATCCGCACCCACTATCCGCTCGACGTGTCGACCGAGATCGCGATCATGCGCCAGGAGGCTCGTCCGGCGAGCATCGGCAACGTGCAGGTCCACGTTCCCGAGTACATGGAGCGCATCGTCGCCACCTTCTCGCACATGGCCCGCGCCAGCAGCCAGGTCAATCAGCGCAGCGGCGTGTCGGTGCGGTTGTCGGTCAGCAATATCGAGGTGCTCTGCGCCAACGCCGTTCGCCGCGGTCTGCGGGCGGGCGAGAGCGAGGTCGTCCCGCGGATCTCCGATCTCAATGCCCTACCCGCATCGACCTCGGGCAAGGTCGAGATCGAGTCGCTGGAAGACGGCCGTGAGGGTTCGATCATCGAGAACATGCTGCGCGGCGCGGTCCTCACCGTCTATCGCGATGTTGTAGCGACCGAGGGTATTCGTGACGTGGTCACCTCGTTCGAGGAAGGCATCGTCGCCCACACCGGCGAAGACGTCTCGTCGGTCGACGCCGCCCGGCTCATCGAGCAGATCCCGGCCCTGCGTCCCGCAGTCGTCGGCTTGACCGCCGGTGACGAGTCCCCGGCCGCCGTTGCTGCCGCCGTCGAGTTCATCCTCGAGGGGCTGCACCTGTCGAAGCGGCTGAACAAGGATTCCTCCGGCGCCCGGGCGGCATACCGCAGCCGGAGCTGACCTCGGGCCTGTGCCACGTGCGGATCGGCCGGAACCGGCGCGTAGTCTGCGGGCATGGACAACGCCCAGAAGTTCTACATCAACGGCCAGTGGGTCGAGCCCGTCGTCCGGCGCCACGCTCGACGTCGTCAACCCGGCAACCGAGCAGGTCGTCGGCACCATCGCCCTGGGTAACCAGGCCGATGTCGACGCCGCCGTCGCCGCCGCGAAGGCTGCGTTCGACACCTTCTCGCAGACGACGCGTGAAGATCGCCTCGCCCTGCTCGGCCGGATCATCGAGGTCTACAAGGCGCGCATGGGCGACATCGCCGCCGCGGTCAGCTGCGAGATGGGCGCGCCGACGTTCGCTGGCCAACCGGGCCCAGGCCCCGTCGGGCATCGGCCACTTCATGGCGACGGCCAAGGCGCTCGAGGCGTTCGAGTTCGCCGAAGACGTCGGCACCAGCCGCATCGAGTACGAGCCGATCGGGGTCTGCGCGTTCATCACGCCGTGGAACTGGCCGCTCAACCAGATCGCCGCCAAGGTCGCCCCGGCGCTCGCGGCCGGCTGCACGATGGTGCTCAAGCCGTCGGAGAGTCGCGCCGCTCAACGCCATCGTTTTCGCCGAAGTGATGCACGAGGCCGGCGTGCCGGCCGGCGTGTTCAACCTGGTCAACGGCGACGGCCCGACCGTCGGTGCGGCGCTGTCGTCGCATCCCGACGTCGACATGGTCTCGTTCACCGGCTCGACCCGCGCCGGGATCGAAGTTGCCCGCAACGCCGCCCCGACCGTCAAGCGTGTCGCGCAGGAACTCGGTGGCAAGTCGGCCAACATCATCCTCGACGACGTCGACTTCGCAGCGGTGGTCGCCCGTGACGTCGGCCGATGTGCGTCAACTCGGGCCAGTCGTGCAACGCCGGAACCCGCATGCTGGTGCCGCCACGACCGGATGGACGAGGCCGCCGCGATCGCCGGGGCCGCCGCCGACAAGATCGCCGTCGGCGACCCCGAACGCCGAGGGCACCGTCATCGGCCCGGTCGCGTCCGAGGCTGCAGTTCGACAAGATCCAGCGGCTCATCCAGACCGGCATCGACGAGGGCGCCACGCTCGTCGCCGGTGGCCCCGGCCGTCCCGACGGGCTCGACAGCCGGCTTCTACGTCAAGCCGACGGTGTTCGCCAACGTCACCAACGACATGACGATCGCCCGCGAAGAGATCTTCGGCCCGGTGCTGTCGATCATCGGCTACGACGATGAGGACGACGCCGTGCGCATCGCCAACGACACCGTCTACGGCCTGGCCGGCTACGTCTCGTCGACCGACGCCGACCGGGCCCGCGCGGTGGCTCGCCGCATGCGGTCGGGCAACGTGCACCTCAACGGTGCCGGCACCGACTCGAACGCCACTGTTCGGCGGCTACAAGCAGTCGGGCAACGGCCGCGAGTTCGGCAAGCACGGGCTCATGGAGTTCCTCGAGGCCAAGGCGATCCTCGGCTACCACGCCAAGGCGTAGTCACACGGGGCCCTGACACGGGGGGCTCCGCCCGTGGACTCCCGACAACGATCGACGACAACGACAGCTGGCAAATCGGGGAAGAGACCCGATTTGCCAGCGATTTGTCAGCGTTGGAGCGACTTGGGGCTGCCTTCGAGTTCGGCCATGTGGGCCACCCAGTAGTTCCACGGGTTGCCCGATCGCTCGGCGCGGATCAGCTCGATGAGCTGCGGTGACACGCTCTCGGCGATCACTCGGTTGGCAACAGCTTGACCGCCAGCGGCGATCCGCGGGATGTCGGCCAGGGTCATGGCATTGAAGCGATTTTTGATCGCCTGCTGCACTTCCGGATCGAACTCGATGTTGCCGAGCCACAGGTCACGCAACACCAGGCCGCGCTTCTTCAACCGGGCGTCGATGTCGGCGAACAGCTCGCCCGACAAGTCTTCGCGGCCGATCGTGGCGTAGTCGAGGCTGTCGCGCCGCCCGATCGCCTCGCGGGTGGCGACCAGGACGTCGGCGATCGCTCGCTCTGCGAACGCCTCGGGCATCTGAATCTTCAACAGCTGATCAGGGCTGTCGATAATCGCATACGACGCCCGCAGGGCGACCTTGGCCGGAATGAGGTCGGCCGTTTTCACCGGGATCGGACCCTGCGTGTGTGACCCCTTGGCGGCCTTCCAACTCACCTCATCGTCGGACCAGAATGTGATCGCGTATTGACCCGACGAGCACTTGACGGCGATGACCGGGCGGATGAACGAGTGGATCCCCATCTTGAGGTGCTGCTTGCCGGGGTCGGTGCGCCCCCGACCGGTCAGCGGATCGTCGACCAGGCCGTGGAAAAACCCGAGTGGAGCGGTCTGCCGAAGTCGTTTCTGGTACACGAAGATGCGCTCAACCGGGGACGTGACCGCGATCGTTTGGCGGCTGCTCTTCAACCATGCCGACACCGCGACCCCAATCGCAGCAACGAGCAGGATCAGTACGATCCACTTCAAGATCAGTCCTCCTTGCCTGTTGACGACGTGCAGTCACTGACCGACGTTATCGCATTAAGCCGATCGCAAGCCTAGATGATCGGGTCGGGGTTAGCCACCGCTGGGCGTGTTGGCCAACCACACTGAGGAACTTGCCTTCAGGTCGCGATCCCGATCGAGCACCCCGCCCTCGCGGCTCCCGGGCCGATGGTCGATCGCCGGGTCGAGATAGGCCTCATCGAGGGCAATCCCGTCACGGCGAGCTTCGACGATGGCTCGCGCCGACCATTCGAAGATGATGCGCCGATCATCGTCGTCGGGGTGGACGACCTTCAACGTCAGAGCGAGTGGACGATCCGGCCCCTCCTCCGCGAGGCGTCGCAACATCGTGCCCAACCGATGTTCCCAACGTTCGAGCCCCTCGGTGGTGAGCGGAGCGTTGACCGGAATGTCGCATGTGGTCGAGAAGCCCAGCACATCGAGCGAGCTGCCGAGCTCCTCGATGCGCCGCTCGGGGCCGTCGGGGAAGGCGACGACGCCATCGCGCAGGGCTCGCAGCCACATGCGCCAACGTAGATGGTCCTCGCGCCGGGCGTCATCGGCGGCCGGGATGGTCTGATCGACCGCCCGGACGATGCGCAGGCTGAGGTCGGTCGCCACCGGCGGACCACCGCGGCAGAATGCGCCACGCGTCGCGCCAGGCCGCGGCGGTGATCGTCAAGGCCTCGACGTAGCGCTTGGGGTCGTCGGCCCACGGCTTGGCCAGTAGCAGTGGTCGGTTCATCGGGACCCAACCGGCGAGGCGATCACCGAAGGTTTCGGCGACCGCTTCGACCCACCGGGGCCACCAGCGTCCAGCGTGCTTGGCATCGCCGAAGCCACCGTCGTCGACGAACCAGCCGGGCAGTGGTCCGTCGTTGAGTCCGGCGACGATGCCGATGCCGACCGCCGAGGCGGCGTCGATGAGGGTGCCGAGGGACTCGCACCAGTCGTCGTCGAGTCCCCCGGGGCGAGGCTGAAACGTCGCCCAGTCGAACCCGACGCGCAGCCGGCTGATGCCGACCGAGGCGAGGAGGGCAGCATCTTCTTCGAATCTCGCCAGGCCGTCGTTGGGGGCGCGCAGCGAGATCGTCGCGCCCTTGATGAACGGGGGGATGGGTGATTGATCGGTGGCGGTGGGGTGAGAGGTCATTCGTGGGTGGAGCTACTGGCCGAACCGCAGTCGCGTCCACAGTTCGCCGGTGTCGTTGCGGTACGTCGGCCCGGGAATGCCCGACAAGGCCATGACCTCGATCGGGCCGGGGAAGCCGCGCAGCTCGACCGGAGCGTGGGTGATCGCCTCGACCCCTTCGGGAAGCTTCTCGATCTGCATGGTCGGCATCAGCGTTTCGTGAGGCTGGGCGGCGTCGCAGAGCCGCGACGCCATGTTGACGGCCGAGCCGATGTAGTCGTCGCCGTCGAACAGCAGGGCGTACCCACTGGCAATGCCTGTACGCACGGCGAGCGGGGCGCACAGGTCGGTGGAACGATGGTCGAGTTCGAGGACGAAGGCGAGGGCATCGATCTGCTCGACGGCCACGACCATGCACCCATCGCCCAGCCATTTGGCGATGCGCACGCCGCGTTCGGACGAGATCTCGCGGACCAAGCCTCGGAACGCGCCCAACAAACGGCCTGCGGCGTCGTCGCCGAAGGCCGCGGTGTAGTTGGTAAACCCCGAAAGGTCCACAAAGGCAAAGGTTCTGGGTACTCGCACGGCGACTGCAGGTTAGTACTGCGCTACGGTCGATGCTCATGGTCTCCCGGTTTAGGTACTCGCGTTGGGATGGTTCCCAGCAGGGCTTTGAGCTCGATGCCGAGGGGATCTTCGACGAGATCACCGATGATCTGCTCTATCACGGCGACCTCAACTCGGCGTTGCGTCGGCTGTTGCAGCAAGGCATGCGTGATCGCGACGGAAACCAGGTGCAGGGACTGCGCGAGATGATGGAGCGGCTGCGCCAGAAGCGCCAGGAACTCCAGGAGCAGGGCGACCTCGGCGGGGTGTATGCCGAGATCGCCGAGGCTCTGAAAGACCTCATCGACGAGGAACGCCATGAGATCGAGAATCAGACCGCGGCGGCCGAGGCGTCTGGCGATGAGCGCCGCGCCGAGTTGTCCAACGAGGCGGCGATGGAACGCAACTTCCGCCTCGACATGCTGCCCAACGATCTCGCCGGCCAGGTGCGGGAGCTGCAGAGCTACGACTTTGCCTCCGACGAATCGCAGCGCCGCTTCGACGAGCTGATGGACAAGCTGCGCGAGCAGTTGATGCAGCAGTTCGTCGACCAGGTCACCGAGGGGGTGCAGAACACCTCGCCCGAGCAAATGGCCCGAATGAAGGACATGATGGCCGCGCTCAATCAGATGATCGAAAAGCGCGAAGCAGGGCAGGATCCGAAGTTCGAGGAGTTCATGGAGAACTTCGGTGACTTCTTCCCCGACAATCCCCAAACCCTCGATGAGCTGCTCGAATCGATCGCCCGGCAGATGGCGGCGATGGAACAGATGATGAACTCGATGACGCCCGAGCAGCGCTCCCAGCTGCAGCAGCTCAACGAGCAACTCATGCAAGACATGGATCTCAGCTTCCAGGCTTCCCAGCTCGGCCGGCACTTGCAGTCGATGTATCCGCAGATGGGCTGGCAGAAGTCGCAGAACATGCGGGGCTCGAACCCGATGGGGTTCAACGAGTCGCTGCAGGCCATGCAAGACCTTGGCGACCTCGACCAGCTCGAGAATCTGCTGCGGGGGGCCACCAACCCGGGCGCCCTCGCCGAGGCCGATATCGACCGCGTCCGCGATCTGCTCGGCGATCACACCGCCGACTCGTTGCAGCGGTTGGCGCAACTGACCAAGCAACTGCAAGATGCCGGGCTGATCGACTCCCGTGAGGGCAAGCTGGAACTCACCCCCAAAGGCCTGCGCAAGATCGGCTCGAACGCGCTGCGCGAGCTGTTCTCGAAGCTTTCGAAAGACCACGCCGGGCAACATCAGATCGACCGCCAGGGCATTGGACACGAGCGCGCCTACGAGTCGAAGGTCTACGAATACGGCGACCCGTTCAATCTCGATCTGCAGCGCACCATCCGTAACGCACTGCGCAGGCAGGGCCAAGGCACTCCGGTGCGGTTGACCCCCGACGACTTCGAGATCGAGCGCACCGAGGTGATGACCCGTTCGTCGACGGTGTTGATGCTCGACCTGTCACTGTCGATGCCGATGCGGGAGAACTTTCTGCCGGCCAAGAAGGTGGCGATGGCCCTGCATTCGCTGATTTCATCACAGTTTCCTCGTGACTATCTCGGCATCGTCGGGTTCTCGAAGGTCGCCCGGGTGATCGAGCCGCATCAGCTGCCCGAGGTGTCGTGGGACTTCGACTACGGCACGAACATGCAGCACGGCTTTCTGCTGTCTCGCCAGTTGCTCGCCAAGCAGACCGGTACCAAGCAGATCATCATGATCACCGATGGCGAGCCGACCGCCCACATCGAGCCGAACGGCGAAGTGTTCTTCAACTACCCGCCGATCCCCGAGACGATCACCGAGACGTTGCGCGAGGTGATGAAGGCGACTCGCGAGGGCATCCGGATCAACACCTTCATGCTCGACGCCAACAGCTACCTGAAATCGTTCATCGAGAGGCTGACCTCGATGAACCGCGGTCGGGCGTTTTTTACCACCCCCGAGAACCTCGGCGACTATGTGCTCGTCGACTTCATCGAGCATCGCCGCAACCTGTCACAGACTCGCCGCGCGAGCTGAACGCGCAGCGTCGAGATTTCGCTGCGCTCAGGTCAATCTTTCCGACGCATCGCGCGTTGGGAAACGCTTCTTGTAATCCCCCATTGCGCAACACCCATGTGGTATGCAAAGATTGCACCGTTGTAATTACAGCGGTGGCGGTAGCCGGGCCCCCTCGGGCACGGCGAGCCACCCTCGATATCTGGCCGACAGCTAGGGAGGCCGAGGGCAATGAGTCATTACGGCGGTGCCAATGGAGAAGACAAGTCGTGGCAAGACCAGGCCAACTGCCTGGGGGTTGATCCCGACCTGTTCTTCCCAGAACGCGGCGCATCAACACGAGAAGCAAAAGAGGTCTGCCGGGGTTGCGTTGTGCGCTCCGACTGCCTGGAGTTCGCCTTGATCAACGGCGAGAAGTTCGGTATCTGGGGCGGCTTGTCCGAGCGGGAGCGCCGGCGCATCCGTCGCCAGCGGGCCCTCACCACCCGTCGCCCGGCCGTCACGGCCTAAGCGTTCGCGTGACATCGGCCTTCGCCCTACCCAAATCCGTCGACGAGTGCTAGCGTAATCGCCATGTTCGCTTTCGATTTTGGGCCCCAGGAGATGATCATCGTTCTGGTCCTGGTGCTCGTCCTGTTCGGTGGCTCGCAGCTGCCGAAGTTGGCCAAGAACCTGGGTCAGGCTCAGAAGGAATTCAAGAAGGGCCTCGACGACGGCAAGAAGACCGCCGAGGAGTCGACCGAGACCAAGTAGGTCGTCGCCCCCGAGTCGCCCGCCGAGCAATCGTCGTCCGACGGTTCTCGACGAAAACTCATGAGCCGGCACCTTCGGGTGCCGGCTCATTCTGTTTCAGTATCCGAGCCGCCCATCGGACGCTCTTCCTGATCCGCCTCAGGGAGATGACCGGATCGAGGAGTCGAACACCCATCTTCGACTCCCCGACCCGCTACTTCCCGGTACCACCCCCGGGGGAGAGTGGACCGGGTGGGCAGTCTCAGCCGATGTACAGGGCGAGACGGCGACGCTTGAGAATGCGACGACGCTCGCGCTCGGAGGCTCCACCCCAGACTCCATGATCGATGCGCTGCTCCAGGGCGTACTCCAGGCAACTGGTGGTCACCGTGCAGGTGGCGCAGATCCGCCGGGCCCGATCGACGCCTACACCATCGCTGGGGAAGAACGTTGCGGGCGGGTAGCTGCGGCAGTTGCCGTCGGCCATCCAGCTGGTTTCGGTGTCGTCATACATGGGGGGTTTCCTCGTTTTCTTTCCACGCCGGTGTCCGCCCGACTTCCGGAAATACACGTTCGGTTACTAGACGTTCGGGGGGCCGCAGTGGTTCCCGTTGACCGAGAGTCAAGCAGGAATGCCCTCTGAGGTCACTGGGTCACTCGACCCATTGCGTCGGTCTAAGCACTTAGAGTGCTCAAGTCAACATTCAGCGGACCCAGCGGATACCTCGTTGGTAGCTGAGCGCACGCGTGTAGACACGTTTGAGCACGCGGAATCGGTTGGTTTGCGACGTTAGAATTGCGACTTCACCGACCAGGAGACGTTTACAAATGTCCGACACGATGACGACCGAGCCGCCCCGAGCCCACGCTCGCATCGTGTACCTAGGCCCGGTGTCCCCCCATTGGGAGGTCTACGGCGACTACGGCGATCGCACGGTCGTCGACGAGTTCCGGGCCCGGGTGTTGGCTCGTCTCGTGCTACTTCCCCGTGACGATCCCCAGTTTCGCCGCAATCGCGAACGCATTCTGCGTGATGCCGAGCGCGAACGCATCTCCATCGAGTGGGACCTCGGCCTGCCCGAGGGCGTCGAGATCTGAATCGAAGTTGACAGGGAGGTGATGGCCTGATGAACGGCGCATTACATCCCTCCGAAGACCGCGGCGACGTGGCCGACCGTCGTTCTACGATCGGTGAGATCACCGACCTGTACATCAATCGCGAACTGAGCTGGCTCGATTTCGACGCCCGAGTCCTTGAGCTGGTCGATGACGTCTCGGTGCCGCTCCTGGAACGCGTCAAGTTCGGTTCCATCGTCTCGTCGAACCTTGATGAGTTCTTCCAGGTCCGCGTGGCGATGCTCAAGGGTCAGCAAGACGCCGGGTCGAGGGCGCTTTCGCCCGATGGCCTGTCGGCCGCCGAACAGCTCGCGGCAATTCGGGCGGCCGTCGAACCGCTGGTCGAGCGACAAGAAACGCTGGTCCTCGACGTCCTACTTCCGTTGCTTGCAGACCAAGGTGTCACGATCGCGTCGTGGAGTGACCTGACCGGTGACGAGCGAAAACACCTGATAGAGCTGTATGAACAGCGGGTTTTCCGATTCTGACACCGCTAGCCGTCGACCCCTCGCACCCGTTTCCATACATCTCGAACCTGTCGCTCAACCTGGCGGTCTCGGTGCGGAACCCCGAGACAGGAGAACGTCGATTCGCCCGAGTCAAGGTGCCGCCGCTGTTTCCCCGGCTGGCCCGGCTGCCGGGCTCATATCGGTTCGTGCTCATCGAGCAGGTCATCGCTGCCCAACTGCCGACGCTGTTCTCGGGCATGGAGATCGAGGGCTGGTGGACCTTCCGGGTCACGCGCAACGCCGACCTTCCCCTCGAAGAGGGAGACACCGACGACCTGCTCGTCGCCGTGGAAACCGAGTTGAAACGTCGCCGGTTCGGCCGGTCGGTCCGCCTCGAGGTCAATCGAGAGATGCCCGGTGAGGTGGAGCAACTCCTCATCGACCAGCTCGACTTGGCGTTCGACGACGTCACGCGGCATCGCGCTCCGATCGACCTGACGTTCCTCAACGAACTCCACGCCCTCGATCTGCCCAAGATCAAGTTCAAGCCGTGGCCGAACATCACCGCCGGCCGCGTCGCCACCGCCGACGCCGCCGGCCGCAGCCTTTTTCGGTGATTCGTGAGCGTGACCTGCTGGTGCACCATCCATACGAGTCGTTCGCGTCATCGGTCGAGGAGTTCATCGAGCAAGCTGCCGAAGACCCGGCGGTGCAGACGATCAAGATCACGCTGTATCGCACATCGGGCGACTCGGCGATTGCCCGCAGCCTGATCCGCGCCGCCGAACGAGGCGTGCAGGTGGCCGCGATGGTCGAGATCAAGGCGCGTTTCGACGAGGCCACCAATGTGGAGTGGGCCAAGACGCTGGAACAGGCCGGCGTGCATGTGGTCTATGGCCTCAGCGGGCTCAAGACCCACACGAAGTGCGTTCTGGTCGTGCGGGCCGACGACGACGGTCTGCGCCGATACGTTCATCTGGGAACCGGAAACTACAACTCGCGCACCGCGCGCTTGTACGAGGACATCGGCTACTTCACCTGTGACCCCGATATCGGCGCCGACGCGACGCAGTTGTTCAACCATCTCACCGGCTTTGCCCGCATGCAGCGCTACCGATCGCTGCTCGTCGCCCCCGAGCATTTGCGCACGCAGCTGTTGGAGCTGATCGATCGCGAGGCCTCGTTCGGCACCGACGGTCGGATCACCGCGAAGATGAACTCGTTGGGCGACCCGCGGATGGTGCGGGCGCTCTACGAGGCAAGCCAGGCGGGGGTGCAGATCGATCTGATCGTGCGCGGCCTGTGCTGTCTGCGACCCGGCGTGCCGGGGGTGTCGGAAACGATTCGGGTCCGCTCGATTCTCGGGCGGTACTTGGAGCATTCCCGTATCTACCGGTTCGGTCACGGAGACATCGACGGCGGTCCGCTGCATCTCATCGGCTCGGCCGACATGATGCCGCGCAACCTGGACTCCCGCGTCGAAACGCTGGTACCGGTGCGTCACCCTCGCCATCAGTTCTGGCTTGATTCGGTGTTCGATTTCCAACTCGGTGCTGAGGTGCGCTGCTGGGAGCTGCAATCTGATGGCGAGTGGCACCGTCAGCCGGGCGAGGTCGATGTCCAGTTGCAGATGCAACGCTGGGTCGAGGAGCGCCAGCGCCCGAAATAGCGGGCCAACACCACCCCGAGGCGACCCGTCGCCGGGGCGGATAAGTCGCAGTGCCGGTCGTGGATGGGCTATTCGGCCTGGTCACACCGCTTGCCGGAATCCCGTTTACCGACCATTCGGTATCCGTTTACCTCCTGTTCATCTCCGTCATCCCTTGCCGACAACTTGGACTTCTACGGTTCGTTTCATCAACCAAGTGAATGCGATCACAAGAGGAGTTCAAGCGTGAACATCAAGAGTCAGCGTCTTTCGTTCGCCGCCGGTGTGGCAGTGATCAGCCTGCTCGGAGCGGCGTGTGGAGGCAGCGAGTCCTCCGAGCCCGCCGCCCCTGCGGCCACGACCGCCGCGGCAGCTGTCGTCACCACCGCGGCGGCAGCCGAGCCGACGGTTACCGAGGCTGCGGCCGAGCCCGAGCCCGCAGATACCGAGGCGGCGGAGCCCGCAGCCGGCGGTGCCATCTCGATCGACGGTTCGTCGACGGTGGCCCCGCTCAGCTCGCTGGCCGCCGAGGATTTCATGGCCGCCAACGATGGTGTGCAGGTGACGGTCGGTACGTCCGGTACCGGTGGTGGCTTTGAGAAGTTCTGTGCCGGTGAGACCGACATCTCCAACGCTTCCCGGGCGATCAAGGATGAAGAGGCTGCGGCATGCGCCGCCAAAGGCATCGAGTTCGTCGAAGTCGTCGTCGCCAATGACGCCCTTTCGGTCGTCGTCAACCCCGAGAACGACTGGGCCGAGTGCCTGACCGTCGAGCAGCTCGGCACGATGTGGGCACCCGAGGCCGAGGGCACCGTCTCCAACTGGAACCAGATCGACCCGGCCTTCCCCGACCAGGCGCTCGCCCTGTTCGGCCCCGGCACCGACTCGGGCACGTTCGACTACTTCACCAAGGAGATCAACGGTGAAGAGGGTGCCAGCCGCGCCGACTACAACCCGTCGGAAGACGACAACAACACGATCACCGGCATCTCCGGCGACAAGGGTGGCCTTGGCTACCTCGGCCTGTCGTACCTGCTCGAGAACGAGGGCAAGCTCAAGGGCGTGGCAATCGACAGTGGCGGCGGATGCGTACTCCCGTCGACCGAGACCGTGCAGGACGGCACCTACACCCCCCTCGCCCGGCCGCTGTACATGTACGTCAGCATGAAGTCGGCCGCCCGCCCCGAGGTCAAGGCGTTCGCCGAGTTCTTCCTCGCCGACCAGGATGCGCTGATCGAAGAGGCGCTGTTCGTGCCGCTCGACGACGCCCAGAAGACCAAGCAGGCGGCCGAAGTCGCCGAAATCGTCGGCGCCTGATACCCGGGTCCGAAGCAACTTCGAGTACAACCAACTCGTGAACATTCCCCCCGTCTCGGGCGCTGCACCGGTGAGCCTTCGGCCCACCGGTGCAGCGCGCCGGCAGATATGTGTATGAACGCATCATCAAGGTGATCCTGGCGGCGGCGGCAATCGTCACCGTCGGGATCACCGTGTTGATCGTTATTGCCCTTGCCCGACCTGCATTCGACTTCTTCAGCAATGTCGGTTTCGGGGACTTCTTCGGGAGCACCGACTGGGCTCCCCTGTTCAAGCCGGCGCGGTATGGCGTGTGGCCGATCGTCGTCGGAACCCTGTGGGTTGCGGTGATCGCCCTGGTGATCGCCATCCCACTCGGGCTGGGTGCGGCGTTCTATCTTGCCGAATACGCCCGACCCGGAGTCCGCAAGGTGCTCAAGCCGGTGCTTGAGGTGCTGGCCGGCGTGCCGACGGTGGTCTTCGGGTTCTTCGCGCTCAACTTCGTCACCCCACAGTTGGTGCAGAAGATCTGGCCGGTCGGTGAGGTCGGCACCTATAGCGCGCTGACCGCCGGCTTGGTGACCGGAATCATGATTTTGCCGACGGTCGCCTCGCTCGCCGAGGATGCGATGTCGTCGGTGCCCCAGGCCCTGCGCGACGGAGCACTGGCACTGGGGAGCAGCCGACGCGAGGTGTGCACCAAGGTCGTGTTCCCCGCCGCCCTCTCGGGCATCGTCGCTGCCGTCGTGTTGGCCGGGTCCCGAGCCGTGGGCGAGACGACGATTGCGTTGTTGGCGGCGGGCAGCAGGCCGGCCCTGACGGTGAATCCGGGCGAAGGCATGCAGACGATGGCCGGCTTCATCGGCTTCGCCGGCATTGGGGACCAGCCCACCGGGTCGGTCGGCTACAAGACGATCTTCGCCGTCGGCTCGTTCCTGTTCGTGATCACGATGGTGCTCAACATCATCAGCATGCGCATCGTGCGTCGATTCCGGGAGGCGTACGAATGAGCTCAGTACAGGACACCGCGACCGTCACCGATCTGCGATCGACGATGACGAGCGATCGGCGACTACGGAACTCACTGTTCAAATGGGCGATCGTCGCCTCGATCGGCATCGCCCTCGGCGTGCTCGCTACGTTGCTCATCGACGTGTTTGTCGAGGCTCGTCCTCGGCTGAACCGCGAACTGGTCACCTCGATGCCGTCGGCCCGGCCCAAGCGGGCGGGTATCGAATCGGCGATCTGGGGCTCGTTGTGGGTGGTGTTGACCACGGCCGCGATTTCTCTCCCGATCGGGGTCGCCGCCGCGGTGTACCTCGAAGAGTTTGCCCGCAAGGACCGCTGGTACAACCGGCTCATCGAGTTGAACATCCAAAACCTGGCCGCCGTGCCGTCGGTGGTCTACGGCATCCTCGGACTCGCCTTCGTCGCACGTGGCCCGCTCGGACTCGGCTTCACGGTGATGACCGGGGCGCTGATCCTGGCGATGCTCGTCTTGCCGACCGTGGTGATCACCTCGCGCGAGGCGCTGCGGGCGGTCCCGCCCTCGTTGCGGGAAGGGGCGCTGGCGCTCGGTGCCACTCGCTGGCAGGCGGTGCGACGCCAAGTGCTTCCCAACGCGGTGCCCGGCATCGCCACGGGCAGCATCCTGTCGGTCTCGCGAGCCCTGGGCGAGTCGGCCCCGTTGCTGATGATCGGTGCCCTCACTTTCGTGACGTTCAATCCCGAGGGGTTCGACTCGAAGTTCACCACCCTGCCGATTCAGATCTTCAACTACGTCAGCCAGTCGAAGCAGGAGTTCAAGCCACTGGCGGCGGCTGCCATCATTGTGCTGATGGTGATCCTTTTGTCCCTCAATGCGGTGGCGATCTACGTACGAAATCGCTTCCGGAAGTCGTGGTGATTCGATGTCTATCAACGAAGGGAACGACGAGATGTTGGTCGTGAACGAACCGGCTGTTTCCACATCGGGCGTGGCCGCGGCCAGGCCTCTGCGGCCAGGGATGGCGGGTCTCTCCGCAGAACCCGTCGAAACCCATGATGTCGTGCTCGAGGCCCGCGACCTCGCGGTGTACTACGGCGCGTTCCGGGCGGTACGAGAAGTCGATCTGTCACTCCACCGTGGCCGGATCACCGCCTTCATTGGGCCATCGGGCTGTGGGAAGTCCACGGTGCTGCGGTGCTTCAACCGGATGAACGACCTGATCCCCGGCGCCCGCGTCGAGGGCAAGGTCACCTATCACGGCATCGACATGTACGGGCCCGAAGCAGACGCCGGCGAAGTCCGCCGGCGGATCGGCATGGTGTTTCAGAAGCCCAACCCGTTCCCGAAGTCGATCTACGAGAACGTCGCGTTCGGGCTACGCGTCAATGGGCGCCCGAAGAAGGCTGACCTCGACGATGCCGTCGAGAAGTCGCTGAAGGGCGCGGCGTTGTGGGACGAGGTGAAGGATCGGCTGAAGAGTTCGGCCCTTGGTCTGTCGGGCGGGCAGCAACAGCGGCTCTGCATCGCCCGGGCCATGGCGATCGACCCCGAGGTCGTGCTGATGGACGAGCCCTGTTCCGCCCTCGACCCGATTGCCACCGCGCGCATCGAGGATCTGATGCAGGAGATCAAGCAGGAGTACACGATCATCATCGTGACCCACAACATGCAGCAGGCCGCCCGGGTCAGCGACTACACGGCGTTTTTCACCACCGAGATCAACCCCGACAGCGATCGTCGTACAGGCCGTCTTGTCGAGTTCGATCGCACCGAGAAGATGTTCTCCCAACCGTCCGATGAACGGACCGAGGCATATGTGACGGGACGGTTTGGCTGATGCCCGAGCTACGCAAGCACTTCCACGATTCTCTCGGTGAGGTCCACGATCAGTTGATGCTGGCCGGCGCGTTCGTGATCGATGCGGTTCCCCGGGCAACGCGGATCTTGCTCGACTCCGACCTGGAGGGTGCCGATCTGTTGATCCAGTCCGACGACGAGATCGATTCGATCTGTATCGATGTCGAGGAGCGCTGCTTCCAGTTGCTGGCATTGCAGGCACCGGTGGCGAGCGATTTGCGCGCCGTGATCGCGGCGATCAAGATGGCCGGCGAAGTAGAGCGCTCGGCCGACCTCGCGGTGAACATCTGCAAGGGGGCACGGCGCATCTATGGGCACGAACTCAACCCGAAGCTGCGCGGCCTGATCACCAAGATGAGCGAGCAGGCCCAGTCGTTGTTCATTTCGGCGATGGATTCGTACGCCGAGAACGACGCCGCCAAGGCTGCGGCGATCGATGACATGGACTCGTTTCTCGACGACCTGCATCGCCAGTTCATCCAGGTGATCTTCGAGAGCAACGCGGCGGGCTCCATCGATTTGCAGGTGGCGATCCAACTGGCGATGATCGGCCGGTTCTACGAGCGAATCGGCGACCACGCTGTCAACATCGGAGAGCGGGTGCGGTTCCTTGTGACCGGGTGGCTCCCCGAGCATTCGGGTGCCGCTCGTCATCTGGCGCGCACCGTTGACGGAACGCCCGCGGCGGGAACCCCCCTCACCGACCAGACCGACACCTGAGTTCGCCCATGCCCGTCGCTCTGCTCGCGCTCGGGGCGCTCATCGGGGTGCTGGTGACCTGGCTGGTCATCCACCGCCGCCTCAAGGCCTCCGTGGCGCGGGCTCGATCGGACCGCCAGGAGTCGCGAACGCGCCGAGGAGCGGGCTCTGGCCGCCGAAGCCGATGCCCATCGCTTGCGAGTGTCGCTCGATGCGCTCGACGTCGGGGTCATGCTCACCGACGGTTCGGCTCGGGTGCTGCTGCGTAATGCGTCGGTCGAACGGGTCGTCGGGTCCCGTTATGGCGATGCGCTGGTCGGCGAAGCGGTTGAACAACTGCTGGCCGATCACCAGACGAATCGGGTTGCCCGGCGAATCGTTGCGCTGCAGGGTCCACCGCCGCGCACCCTGCAACTCCAGGGTGTCCAACTCGCCGACGATCCAGGTGGTTGGCTGGTGACCGTCTCAGACGTCACCGAGCGCACGCGCCTTGATGCCGTGCGTACCGACTTCGTCGCCAACATCAGCCACGAGCTGAAGACGCCGGTCGGGGCGATGTCGCTCCTCGCCGAAACGCTGGCCGACGTCGACGACTTCCCTACCGCGCGACGCCTCGCCGGCAAGGTGGTGCGCGAGTCGACGCGCCTGGCGCGGACCATCGACGACCTGCTTGAGCTGTCGCGCATCGAGCTCGGAGGTGAGCCGGTTCGCGACGTCGTCGCCCTCCGATCGGTCGTTGAAGACGCCGTGGAGCGGGTCAATCAACTGGCCGAACTCCGAGGAGTGCGGGTCGTCGTCGACCGCAGTATCGCCGACAC
This sequence comes from uncultured Actinomycetes bacterium, assembly GCA_963847945.1. Lineage (GTDB taxonomy): Bacteria > Actinomycetota > Acidimicrobiia > Acidimicrobiales > Ilumatobacteraceae > JANMJD01. The sequence goes on along the minus strand of CAWKBX010000009.1, from coordinate 602,111 downwards.
ACGTCTGGTCGGAGATCGCCGGCAACTCGTCTCGGCGGTCGCCAACCTGCTCGACAACGCGGTCAAGTACTCCGCCGATGGCGACCCGGTGACGATCGGTGCGGCCAACGATGGGCAATGGGTCGACGTCATCGTGGCCGATCGCGGCATGGGGATCGGTCAGCAACACCTCGAGCGCATCTTCGAACGCTTCTACCGAGTCGACCGGGCGCGATCACGCGACACGGGTGGGACCGGGTTGGGTTTGGCGATCGTACGTCACGTCGCGGTCAACCACGGCGGCGAGATTTTCGTCCATTCCGAGGAAGGCCAGGGCAGCACATTCACACTGCGAGTCCCGGCCGATAGCCATCTGGAACCAGAGGAGCGTTGAACCTGTGAGCGTCATCACCGTTTTCGTCGTCGAGGATGAAGAGTCGTTCATCGACGCTTTGCGGATCGGTCTCGCCCGCGAAGGATTCCGGGTCGAGGTCGCCCGCGACGGCGCCGAGGCTCTGGCCCGATTCGATGAGGTGCAGCCCGATCTGGTGCTGCTCGATGTCATGTTGCCGCGTGTCTCGGGCATCGATGTGTGTCGTGAGCTGCGTAAACGATCGCGGGTGCCGATCATCATGGTCACCGCCAAGGGTTCGGAGATCGACACCGTCGTCGGCCTGGAGGTGGGAGCCGACGACTACATCACCAAGCCGTACCGGATGCGAGAGTTGGTCGCCCGAATGCGAGCCGTCTCCCGTCGGGTCCCGGTGGAGCGCGACGCACCAGCTGCCGCAGGAGCGCTGACCATCGGCGACGTCGCCTTGGACCCCGAGCAACACGAGGTCACGGTCCGCGGACGGGCGGTGACGCTGCCGTTGAAAGAATTCGATCTGTTGCACTTGCTGTTGGCGAACGCCGGCCGGGTGCTGACCCGCGACGTGCTGATCGATCGGGTGTGGGGCGCCGACTACGTGGGTGACACCAAAACCCTCGACGTTCATGTCAAGCGCCTGCGGAATCGGATCGAGCCTGATCCGACCAACCCAGTACTGCTGGTGACCATTCGAGGCCTCGGCTACAAATACGAGAAGCCTCGCTGAGGTCCGCGGTCGTCGCCCGCAAGCGGCGACCGGTCGGCTGGTCCGACCCACCAAAACGTTGCCGGAACGTGAAACGGGCACCATGTGGATCGACCACATGGTGCCCGTTTGTCGTTGCCCTGCCGGGTGAAGTGCAGGGGGACTATGCGGCGGTCACGTTCCGATGATGCCGCCGTCGTCTTTGGTGATGACCACGGTCGCCGAGCGGGGGCGACCCTGACCGATCGGGCGGAAGTCGGGCCAGTTGCTGATCGCCTGAGGATTGGCCGGATCGTTCGTCTCACTGGCCGGCTCGCCCGGGTGCTGGATGTCGACGAACATCGTGCGCTGGTCGGGGGTCGTGCAGACGCCGGTCACCTCGCAACCCTTCGGGCCGACGAGGAAACGCCGGGCTTCCTTGGTGACCGGATCGGCAGCCAACATCATGTTGTTCGAGATGTTCACATACGGCCCGGCCCCCAGCGTGCTGGTCGAGATGTCGGTCTGAATCCAGATGCGACCATCGGCATCGGCCCACAGGCCATCAGGAGAGCCGAACATGTCGCCGACCACGCTGCCGCCCGGCTTGTAGCCATCGAGGGCCGCCGGGTTGGCCGGATCGCCGGCGAGGATGAAGATGTCCCACGTGAACGTCGTCGCGTCGGCATCGCCATCTTCTGACCAGCGGACGATCTGACCGTAGGGGTTGCCAGCTCCGGTCGCCGCTCGCGGGTTGGCCTCGTCGGCGACGGAGTTCGGGTTCTCGCTCGGATTGGTCGTCGTGCGACCGCGGCGGCTGTTGTTGGTCAAGGCCACGTAGCCCAGATTGTCGGGGGCGATGGTGACCCATTCGGGGCGGTCGAGTTTGGTCGCTCCCGCCTTGTCGGCGGCCACCCGGGCATGGACGAGGATCTGGTCGATTGACATGCCGGCCAATGCCGGGTTGTCGGTGGTCAGCGGCAGCCACTCGCCGACGCCCATCTCGTCGCCGACGACCGGACCCGCATTGAAGCGAGCGACATACAGCGTGCCTTCGGCCAGCGGGCTGATCTTGCGCTTCTTGGCCTGACGCACGGTGTGCTTGCCGACGAACTTGTAGAGGTAGTTGTTGCGCTCGTCGTCGCCCGAATAGCACACGGGTCGACCATCGGCGGTGAGGCGGAACGCCACGCTCTCGTGCTTGAACCGGCCGAGGGCGGTGAGCTTGAGCGGGGTGCTCTTCGGGTCGTAGGGGTCGATCTCGACGTTCCAGCCGAAGCGGTTGGGCTCATTGGGGTTCAGTCGCACGTTGAAGCGAGGGTCGAAGTCATGCCAGCGGTAGCCGAAGCCGTCCTTGGCGAGGCCGTAGCGGGCCTGCTCGGCGGTCGGGGTGTAGGTGCCGTCCCATCCGAAGTAGCCGTTGAAGTTCTCTTCGCAGGTGACGTACGTGCCCCACGGGGTCTGGCCGCTGCCGCAGTTGTTCAGCGTCCCGAGCACCTTGGTGCCCTTCGGGTCATCGGTGGTCTGCAGCAGGGCCGATCCGGCGGCCGGGCCGACGACCTTGGTGGGGGTGACGCCGGTGATGCGCCGTGCGCGCTTCGAACCCCGCACGACGGCCCACGGCTCATCGCCGTCGGCTTCGACCTCGATGACCGACACCCCGTGGGCGGCGAGAGCCTTGCGGACCTTGTCGGCCGTCCAGGTGGCCATGCCGTCAGGGAACAACAGCCCCTGATCGACGTACTCGTGATTGATGCACAACAGGCCTTCGGTGGACTCCTCGTCGTCGTCCTTGGGGAAGTAGAAGATGCCATCGTGATGCATGCCGCCCTGGAGCGCCTGGGTCTTCCAATCCTGGGAGGCGTCGAACTTGAACGCCGGACCCTTGCCCACCGGATCGCCCCAGGCGAACAGCAGTCGGGCGGTGTAGCCGGGGGGCACGGTGATCGCATCGTCGCTGTTCAGCGGCACGCTGGCGAACCCGATCAGCGGTGCCGCCGTGATGGCGACCTCGGCGACCTCCGGTGCGGCGGGATCGGCCGGCGCGGGATCGCCCGGGATTGCGGCGGCCGGTCGTGCGCCGCGACCGGCGAAGAACGCAGCGCCGGCCACCAGGCCACCGACCTGGAGGGCCCGGCGGCGCGAGAGTTGCGTTGCAACGATGTCGGAGAGCTGCGGATTTGAGCTCGTGTTCGTCTCGATGTCGTCGTCGACGTTGGGCATAAAGAGTCCTCACCTTCGGTTTGCGTACGTCACCGACACTAGAAAATTTGGGTAAATCGGTGGTGTCCGCTGGGTAACACGTGGATCATCGGCAGTCGAACAAGGGGAGAACAGCGTCGCCGGTCTGCTCACGTACCAGCGTTTCCCCCGTGTCCGCCCGGCGGGCACACCGAGCGCACCACCGGCAGACTCGTTGGCTCAATCGCTGCGTCGTAGAGTGGGCCGATGCCCGAGCCAGGCCGAACTTCCCGACCTGGTAGCGGTCGCGCCGGGGTGCCGCCGCGCCGGGTGGTGACCCGTCGTGTTCCCAGCAGAGGTGGTCGGGTGGGCCGGGCGCTCGGAGGCGTCGGAGCATCGACGACGCGGTCCGGTCGTCCGCTGACGCCGTTCCAACTCTTGGCCCGCACCCACGCCCTGATGGCCGCCGGTGAGGCGGTCATGGCCGTGGCCCTCGCCGGGTCGCTGTTCCTCGACATCAGCCCCACCGCGGCGCGTGGCAAGGTGCTGTTGTTCCTGGCCGTCAGCGTGGCCCCCTTCGCCGTGGTCGCTCCGCTGATCGGTCCGGTGATCGACCGGATGGCCGGTGGTCGTCGCCTGGTCGTGCAGATCACGGCGCTGGGTCGGGCCGTGGTGAGCATCTTGATGATGGCCAACCTCGACAACGTTCTGCTGTTCCCCCTCGCGTTCGCGGCCATGGTGCTGCAGAAGACCTACGTGGTGTCGAAGTCTGCGCTCGTGCCGACGGTGGTCAGCGGTGAGGAGGAGTTGGTCGAGGCAAACTCGAAGCTCGGCGTGATCTCGGGCGTGGTCGGGTTTCTTGCCGCGATCCCCGCCGGCCTGCTGCACCTGATCAGCGACCGGGCGACGTTGGGTTTCGATGTCCTGGTGTTCCTCGCGGCCTTGCTGGCCGCCGCCCAGCTGCCACGCGAGGTGGTCGCCGCCGATCGCGTAGGCCGCGACGAGCAGTTGGAGTTGCGTTCTCCCGTGATTCTGTTGGCCGCGACGGCGATGGGGCTGTTGCGGGCGTCCGTTGGGTTTTTGTTTTTTCACCTGGCCTTTTGGCTGCGGCATGCCGATCAGAACACCGGGACCCTGTGGTTCGGTTTGGGAGTGGGGTTGGCGGCGATCGGCACGATGATCGGCAACACGCTCGGCCCCTTCATCCGCCGATCGGTGCGCGAGGAACTGATGTTGATCGGCGCTCTCGGATTCACGGCGATCGCCGGAGTCGGCGCGGCCCTCGTCGGTGGGGTACTCGCCGCCCTGCTGCTGATGGCCGCGGTGAACATGGCCGCCGCCATTGGTCGGTTGGCGTTCGACTCGACGGTTCAGCGTGACGCCCGCGGCGCCAACCAGGGCCGGGCGTTCGCCCAGTTCGAAACCAAGTTCCAATTGGCGTGGGTGGCCGCCGGCATCGTGCCGGTGTTGATCTCCATCCCCGGCTCGCTCGGATTCGCCATCGTCGGCGCCCTCGCGGCCTTCGCCATGGCGACCTACATGATCAGCATGCAGCGCGTCCGCAAAGGCCTGCCGGTGCCGCAAACCCTGACCGGTCGGGCCAAGCGAGAGCTCAACAAACGCATCGAACAACGCCGCGAAGGCACCCCCACCCGCGGCTCACTCCGCCCTCCTCGCCCCGACCGCTAGGTCGCCGTTCGGCGGATTCGCGATTTCTCAAGCGGATGCGCCCGACGAGTCTTGATCGGGCTGACCAGATTCTGCGCCGGCGAGGCGTCAACCCGCCCTCATCGGACTGACTCGGAAACTGTCGCGCACCCCTTGCGTATGGTCACGGTTGCTTCCCCGGCAACCCATTGACCAACTACGCAGATCGGGAGAGAGATGAAACGCGATACCGTTCCAGCCGTGAGTGATTACCCACCGGTGGACTACGCGCATCTGCCCGGGGAAGAGCAGAACCCGCTCATGGAGTCCACCGCGCACGTTGATTGGGGCCTGGTGCTCCTCAACTCCGTCCGTCACGCCTTGGCCGGCACCGACCATCTGGTCACCGGCAACGTCGCCTTCGCCCCGTCCGACGGCGACCCGCACACCGCTCCAGACCTCATGGTCATACCGGGTGCGGCGGGGCGAAGCTTTGGTCGCTACGAGCCCGGCGAGGGCGATCCAGTGCCGTCGGTGTGCCTCGAGATCCTGTCGCCGTCGAACACCGCCGCCGACATCCAGCGGCGCTGTCGTCGGCTGTTGCGGCTGGGGGTTCCCGAGGTTTATGTACTCGATCCTCGCCGCGAGACGATCGTGCGGGCCGAACTCGATGGCGAGGCGCTCATCGAGCGCTCGGCCATCGGGATTCCGAGCCCGGGCCTGGGCATCACGTTTGCGCTCGTCGGTCGAGATCTCGGCGTGTGCTGTCTGGCAGGTCGCATGGTCCGTCCGGGTGACGATCCGTTCGGTTGGCTGGTCGACGAGATGAATCGCGCCGACCAAGCAGACCATCGAGCCGACGTCGAGACCGAACGCGCCGACGTCGAATCGGCCCGCGCGGACGAGGAGCAGCGTCGTACTGCGGCGCTGTCTGCCGAGTACGGCGAGCGGATTGCGGCGCTCGAAGCGGAACTTGCTGCGTTACGGGGCCGCAGCGGTTAGCGCTGGTCGGGCTGTGGGCGGTTCAGCCGATATCGAGGCGGGCGAGCCAGAGCCCGGGGGCGTCGATCTCGGCCGGGGTCGGCAGGTTGCCGGCGGTAGCGAACAATCGGGCGAGCCCGTCCTCACCGGCTCGTTCGAGCACACCGTCGACGAAGGTGCGGCCCCGCTCCACCTGCTGGCGCGAAAGTCGCAGCCCGAGGAGTCGTTCCACGAAAATGTCCTCGGGTGAGCTTTCCACCCGCCGGCGTCGTACGGCCTCGCCGATCTGGCGATGCGAACCGAGCAACATGCCCGCGGCCCGGTCGACAACGTGGTCGACATAGCCGATAATCGTGGCAACGATCGCGTCGAGGCGGGGGAGTTGGGCGAGTTGTTCGGGCGTCTGCACCGCTCCGAGCAGCACCTCGGGGTCGCCGAGCGTGCGTTGCAACGCCGTTGCCGGGTCGGCGTCGCCGAACTCAAGGCCCTCGAGCTTGTCCATCAACGCCGAGGCATCGGGCCGGAACCCGGCAACGTGCGAACGGAGCAGACGCTCCAACTCGGCACGAACGTGCGAGACATTGAGGACGGCATGGGTAGCGATCTCCTGCAGGCAGGCCCACAGCCGCAGCTCATCGACGGAGAGGCTCCACGCTTTGGCGAAGGCGTCGATCGTTGCCGGCACCACGAGCAACTCGTGGCTCGGCGGTCGAGGAATCGGCAGGTCATATTGACCGAACGCCCGGGCCCCGAGTTGCCCGACCATGCCACCGACGGCCATCCCGAGCATCGACGGACCCATCATCTGGCCGATGCCGGCGAGCATCGCCGCGAACGGATCGCCGGTTTCGGGATCGTCGCCGGTCGGTCCGCGCTGACCGAGTGAGGTGGCCAACTCGGTCATCAATGGCTTGTAGGCATCGAGGGTGCGTTGGGCCCAACCGCCCGAGGTGGTGGTGGCGATCTCGATGTTGCGACCGCCGACCGTCGTGTCGAGCCCGGTGAGGTTCTGGACGTGCATGTCGGCGATACGGGCAAGGTCGTTGAAGCTGATGCGCACGAGCGGATCGACATTGACCTCGGCTTGGCCACCGGTGGCCGACGACATCGCCATCTGACGGGCGATGTCCCAGTTGAGTGGCCCCTGGGTCTGCATCATCTTGGCGATCTCAGAGAACATCGGAATCCCGGCGAACGGATTCCCGCCGCCCGCACCACCCGGCCCTCCGGCCCCGGCTCCGAGCAGACCCCCGAACGGGTTGCCGGCCGCCGCCGGATTGGCGTCATCGATCGTCGCATCGGGCGCAGACTCGTCGAAGTTGATGCCCTCGAACGCGGACTCATCGAACGTTGATTCATCGAAGGCTGACTCGTCGAACTCCGATTCGTCATTGCCCGGGTTGTCACTCACATCGCCCAGCCTAAAGCCGGTCGTGGCGACCCGATGACTCGCGGCGAAGGGGTCGTAGGATCAGCCAATGTTGCGTCCTGAAAGCTGGACCAGACCAGCGGGTGTGAGTCCCGTCCGGGTAAGCGCCGACGCGCCCGGTAGCAGGCCCCGGTTCGTGATCGAGAGGTCGCGGGCTGAGCGGGGTGTCGAAAGCCTCTGTAGGGAGGGAGCAAGCGTGCGGGCCGCAGCATCAAGCGAATTCTGCAGCCTCGTCAGATCCACAACGAAGAAGCCGAGCCGCTCATTTCACGGTGAAGGCCATGTCCGTTGGGTGCGTGTCGGAGATGCACTTGGCGGGTTCTTCCGGGGTATGGGAAGTGGCACGTACGCAAGGTTTGGTTCGGAACAGGAGAGGCCCGTCTGCGCAGCCTTGTCAGCAAAGACCGGATGTATAAGCCAGTGGTGAAATCATCCGGAGCGCAGCGGGAGTCCGACGGGGTCGTAGTACCGCAGATCGCCATGCAACACAACGTGGCGGGAGGGAAGGGCCCCGGCTTCGGGCGTGCTGGTTATGGGGGTAAGCGTGAGGGCATGACCGGGACCGCCCGGTCCAACCACCCTCGGGGTCGTAAGGCTCCGGTGAAAGTGCGACAACTTCAGAATCGGCTATGGGCTGCTGCCAAGCAGTCTGAGGGTAGGCGTTTCCATGCCCTGTTTGACCGTGTTCACAGGAGTGACGTCTTGTGGGAGGCGTGGGAACGTGTGCGTGAGAATCGTGGTGCTGCCGGGATCGACAAGGTCACGGTGGCAGCGGTTGAGGATTCCGGGGTTCATCGAATGTTGGATGAGTTGGCTGGGGATCTTCGTGCAGGGAGGTATTACCCGTTGCCGGTGCGGCGGGTGGAGATACCGAAGCCGGATGGCCGTAAACGGCCGTTGGGTATCCCGACTGTTCGTGATCGGGTGGCGCAGCAGGCCGTCAAGATCGTTCTTGAGCCGTTGTTCGAGGCCGATTTCTTGGCGTGTAGTTTCGGGTTCCGCCCGAAACGTTCCGCCACTGATGCGATGGAAGCGATCAGGGTGGCGTTCCCGAAAGGCGACCAGTTCGTCTTCGAGGCCGATATCCGAGATTTCTTCGGGTCGATCGATCATGTTCGGCTGATGGCGCTTGTTGAGCGTCGGGTGTCGGATCGTCGGGTGCTCAAACTGGTCCGTCAGTGGTTGACGGCTGGGGTGTTGGTCGATGGGGTGCACCAGACGACGGTCACGGGCACCCCCCAGGGTGGGGTGATCTCACCGTTGTTGGCCAACATCTTCTTGGATGCGTTTGATCACGCTTGGGCCGAGCATGGAACCGGGAAGCTTGTCCGTTATGCGGATGACTTCGTGGTGCTCTGTGAGACCCGGGATCAGGCCGAACACGCGCATCGTCTCGCTGTCGAGATGATGGGTGAACTCGGTCTGGAACTTCACCCGGACAAGACCCGTGTGGTCGATCTTCGGGAGGGGTGTGAAGGGTTCGATTTCCTGGGTTGCCATTTTCGGGCTCGGATGTCGGGACGCTTGTGGGAGCAGCAACGCATCGTGCGTTACTACCTGCACCGCTGGCCATCGGCTCGGAGCATGAAACGGGCACGCCAACGGATCAAGGACCTGACCGGTCGGAAACGTGTCGGTGCTGACCTGCCGGTCGTCATCGGCGAGTTGAACCTGTTCCTTCGGGGATGGGGCAACTACTTTCGGACTGGGAACGCAGCCAACAAGTTCGTGCAGCTCGATCGCCATGTCGTGTGGCGGCTGAAACGGTTGTTGATCAAGAAGCGTGGGCGCAACCTACGTGCTGGTCAAGCAGCCCGCTGGACACCCGCCTGGTTCCATGACCAGGGCCTGCATCAACTCATGGGCACCATCCGCTACCCGAAGGCCGCGTAACAATGTCCAGAAGCACGAAGGTAAGCCGTGTGCGGGAAAACCGCACGCACGGATTGAAAGGGGGATGGGGAAACGGGCTGGCAACAGCACCGCGCCCCTGACTACCAATGAACCGGAGTGCGGACCAGTGACCACGCTCGTGACCGGAGCCGCGGGGGCGCTGGGTACCCGGGTGCTGAAGTTGTTGGCCGATCGAGCCGACCTCGACGTGGTCACCATCGAGTCTGATCGGCGGCTGCATCGATCGCGACGGTCCGATCGCTACGTCGACGCGGATTGCCTGCTTCATTTGACCGCCGGCGACCACGACACGCTGGCCGAACGTGGCGCGAACGCCCTGCGAGTCACCGAACAGGTGCTGGCCGATCCGGCTGCCGCCCGGGTTACCCACATGGTGCTGCTGTCGTCGGCCATGGTCTATGGCGCCTGGCCGAACAATCCGGTTCCGTTGACCGAGGAGGCTCCGCTGCGGGCCGACGTCAGCTTCGGGTTCGCCCATCAACTCGCCCAGGTCGAGCAGATGGTCGATGCCTGGCGCCTGGCGGTTCCGGGACGAACCGTGACGGTGCTACGCCCCGTGCTGACGTTGGCCGCCGACGGCACGAGCAGCGTGGTCCGCGCCCTGGCCGCCGGGATCGGAGCGAGGCTCGACGAGGAGGATCCACCGGCCCAGTTCCTGCATTTCGACGATCTGGCCTCCGCCGTCGTTCTGGGCCATGACCAGCACCTTGACGGGGTGTTCAATGTGGCTCCTGATGGTTGGGTGGCCGGTGAGACCGTGCGAGCGCTGGCGGGAACGCCCCCGCGGATCCGGCTGCCGGCGTGGCTGATCGAAGCGGCGGTCGACGTCCGCTGGCGGTTTCAACGCGGGCCGATTCCACCCGGACTCTGGCCGTTCGCCCAACACCCGTGGCTCGTCGCCAACGACCGCTTGAAGGCGGCTGGATGGCGGCCGACCGTGACCAACGAGCAGGCCTACGTCGAGGGCACCGAGGCCCGGTGGTGGACGATGTTGACCCCGCAGCGCAAGCAGGAGTTGGCCCTCGGCGCCATGGTCGGCGGCGTCGTGGCCGTCGCATTGGGTGTCGTCAGGGTCGCTCGTCGAGCGCGTCGCTAGTCGAACACCGGTCAGTCGTCGTTGGAGTCGGCCACTTTCGGCCGACCGGCGGTGGTGATGACCAGCGTGATCTCGGCGTCAGATCGTTGCACGGTCAAGGTGACGGTGGTACCGGGGCTGATCACCCGGAGTCGACCTCCGAGCTCGCTCAACGAGCCGACGGGGCGTCCGTCGATTGCTGTCACCACGTCGCCGACCATGAGACCCGCCGCTTCGGCCGGTGCCCCGGGGGCGACTTCGGCGATCGTCGCCGGCCCGGTGGGCTCCGGTCCTGATCGAATGCCGAGCCACGCGCCGAGCTGATCGGCTCGGTCGATCAGCGCCTCGACGGGGATCCACGACACCAACGTGCTCGAGCCGTCGGAAATGGGAGCGCACATGCCGACCAACCGGCCCTGACTGTCGATCACCGGGGTTCCCTGGCGAGTGGAGTGTTGCTCGGTCGTTGCGCTGTCACGGAGCAGGTAAGTGCCGTCGTCGCCCGGCACGACGTCGACTGGGGAGATCGAACCGTCGGTGCCGATGTAGCGGGTGGCTCCTTCGGGAGGCCATGCCGCCGAGACCTCATCGGCATGCGTCGGTTCGACGAGTTCGAGCAATACCAATCCGGCGTCTTGGGCGACAACGATCGAGTCGAGCGTCGAGCCGTCGGCGAGGAGTAGGGACACGGTTGCCCCGAGATCGCCGGCACCAGCCGTGGCGATTGCGTATCGACCGTTCCACAGCACCCCCAGGTGCTCGGTGCCACCGATCGACACGACCGCTGCCCCGATACTCGGTTCGGGGCTCGCTAACGTGGCCAGCGACGGCTCGGTTACCGTCTGAGGGACCGCCTCGCCGGTCGGTGGGGGTGTTGGTGTCGTCGCCGGTTCGACGGTGTCGAGAACTGTCGGCTCCGGCTCGGGAGGCTTGATCGTGGTTGGCACGCCACGTGATGACGGGATCACGAGGGTAACCGGGACCGGGCGGATGGTCGACGAGGCTGGTTCGGCGATGGGGGTCGTGTTCCCCCCGCCGCTCGGAATCAGCATTCGGCCGAGAACGAGGCTCAGGGCGACGCCGGTCAGCCCGGCGACGGCGAGGGCTGCTCGACTGACCGAGCGGGTCTCGAAGGTCGCCAGCTCGGGGCGTCCGAGCTCGGATGGATGGCGCCATTCCCGTTCGTGGCGGGGAACGGGAGCAGGGGGTATCGAGTCGTCCCCCTCCCACGCGCCGTCATTCACAACCCCTACGGTAATGACCTTGGGCGCGCAAGTGGCCGCGCCCCCGGAACGCCTGGCGATCCGAGCGACCCCCGGCGTGGCCGTCGGTCGGTGGCACCGCATCGCCACCAGGTGCGATCGACCCTTGTCGGGCTACGATGCGCAGCGTGCTGGTACCCCCCGACGGCGAGACGTGGATCGCGCTGACCGATCTTGAACTTCCGGTGGGCACCGCCTATGAGTGGGCAGTGAAGCCGTCGTGTGGAGCAGTCGTGCTCTTCTCGGGCACGGTGCGTGACCATGCTGATGGTCGCGACGACGTTTCCCACCTCACCTATGAGGCATACGAAGAACAGGCGTTGCCGCGGTTGATGCAGATCGACGACGAGATTCGCACCCGGTGGCCGACGGTGGGTCGGGTGGTGTTGTTGCATCGTTTAGGGCAGCTGGGGCTGGGGGAGTCGTCGGTCATCGTCGTCGTATCGTCGCCGCATCGCCCCGAAGCATTCGAGGCGGCCCGGTTCGGTATCGATGCCCTGAAGGCGAGCGTCCCGATCTGGAAGCACGAGGTGTGGAACGCTGGTGCCGATTGGGCGCTGGGCGCCCAGCACATCACCGTGCCGGGGGCAGTGGACGGGAACCGATGAAGACCGTAGCAATCATTCTGGGGCTGCTGATCGTGGCCGCGGGCATTGCCCTGGTGGTGCTCCGCAGCCGATCGGGTGGTGGCCCGATCGACGGGTTGTCGCGCCACCGGGCGCACATGGACGCGTTGTCGTCCGACGCCCGCCGCGAGGTCATCGACCGGGTGCAGGACGCCCGTCGCGATGACGATTGGCGTGAGGAGTAGTCGTGGCGCGCGACCTCGCCATCGATCTCGGCACCGCCAACACCCTGGTCTACATGAAGGGTCGGGGCATCGTACTCAACGAGCCCTCGGTCATCGCCCTCAACCGTCAGACCGGCGAGGTGCTTGCTACCGGTCGCGAAGCGTGGCAGATGATCGGTCGTACGCCCGGCTACATCGTCGCCGTCCGGCCGCTGCGCGGTGGCGCGATCACCGACTTCCAGATCACCGAGAAAATGATCCGCCTGCTGTTACAGCGGGTCGGTGTGACCCGTTTCAACCGGCCGAAGGTGGTCATCTGCGTGCCCTCGGCGATCACCGAGGTCGAGCGACGCGCGGTGACCGATGCCGCCCGACGGGCCGGCGCGGCCGATGCTCAGTTGATCGAGCAGCCGATGGCCGCGGCCATCGGGGCCGACCTGCCGATCGACGAACCGGTCGGAAACATGGTCATCGATATCGGCGGCGGCACATCTGAGACTGCGGTCATCTCCCTTGGCGGCATCGTGGCGTTGGAAGCGGTGCGGGTCGGGTCGTTCGACATCGACAACGCGATCCAGAGCTATGTGCGCCGGGAGCACGGCATCGCCATTGGCGAGCGCACGGCGGAGGAGATCAAGGTCGCCATTGGCTCGGCCGACCCCACGCCCGACGAGTCCCATGCCGAGGTTCGCGGTCGCGACCTGATGAGCGGCCTACCCAAGACGGTGACCCTCAACCCCCAAGAGATTCGCGGGGCAATCGAAGACGTGGTTGCGGCGATCGTCCAATCGGTGATCCGCTGTCTGTCGAAAGCTCCGCCGGAATTGGCGCAGGACTTCTTGATCCGCGGCATGTTCCTGTGCGGGGGTGGCGGCATGCTGCGCGGTTTGGCCCATCGAATCGAGCGGGAAACCCAGGTGCCGGTACATATGTCGCCGATGCCGCTCGAAGCCGTCGTCCTCGGCGCCGGCCATTGCATCGAGCACTACGAGGCGCTCAAGACGATGTTCATGGGAGCCCGCCGTTGAGCAAATCGGCCGTCGACGACGTGGTCTACGACGAGCGTGAGCACGTCGGGCTGATCACTCTCAACCGTCCGGCCACCCGCAACGCGCTCACTCACGCGATGTATGCGGAACTTGAGCGATTGGTGCGAACCACCACGGCTCGATGCTTGATCATCACCGGTGTTGATCCGGCGTTCTGTTCAGGGGACGACGTCCGCCAAGTGATGGGTGGCGGGGCCGAGGGGCACACCCCGGTGATGTCGACCGCCGGTCGCCACCCGCAGCTGACTCCGGCGGCCGACGCGCTGTTGCACACTGATGTGCCGATCATCGCCGCCGTCAATGGCTCCGCGGTGGGTTGGGGTATGGAACTGGCCTTGATGGCCGACATCCGCGTCGCCAGTGAACGGGCGAGGTTTGGAGAATTGTTCGTGCTCCGCGGGCTGGTGTCCGATGTTGCCGGGCTGGGGCGACTTGCTCAACTAGTCGGGCGCGAGCGCGCCGCCGAGCTGCTGTTCACCGGTGAGGTGATCGACGCCGCGACCGCCTTGTCGATGGGTCTGGTGTCGCGAGTCGTGCTGCATGACGATCTCCTCGACACGGCGATGGCCGTGGCGGGGCGGATCGCCTCGAATCCCCCGCTGGCGGTGCAACGACTGAAGGCCGGACTGCGGCGAGCCGTCGACCCGGAGTGGAAGTCGCTGGGTGTGTGGGTGTCGTCGACGTTGGGCGAGCTGTTCCAAACCGAAGATCACCGCGAGGGCGCCCGGGCCTTCCTCGAGAAGCGGCCAGCCCGCTATGTAGGACGATGATGCGCGATATCACCCATGAACAGGTTCTTTCCGCGGGGATCGGGCGCCTGCGGCGTGAACACGAGGTCCCCACCGGGTTCTCCGACGCGCTCAACGACGCAGCCCGGCAGGCTGCGGCCGACTTTCGGCCGGGCGATCGCCCCGACCGCACCGAGATCCCGTTTGCGACGCTCGATCCGGCATCGTCGACCGATCTTGACCAGGCGTTTGCGGTGTCGACCGATGGTGACGACGTGGTGTTGCACTATGCGATCGCCGACGTCGAGGCGTTCGTCGCTCCTGGCTCGGCTCTCGATCTCGAAGCCTGGAACCGGGCGCTCACGGTGTACCTGCCCGACGGCAAGGCGGGGGTGTACCCCCCGGCGTTGGCCGAGGCGGCCGCCAGCCTGCTTCCGGATGGCCCGCGACCGGCGGTGGTGATGACGGTTGCCGTCGATCCGCGGGGCAAGGCGACCTTGCGGTCGGCCGAACGGGCGATGATCCGCAGCCGAGCCAAGCTCGCCTACGACGCCGTCGGCCCAGGCGACCTTCCCCCGGCGTTGGCCGAACTGGCTCGCCGGATCCGTGGTGACGAGGATGCCCGAGGGGCGAGCCGGGTGGAGTTCCCCGAGCAGGAGATCGTCGACGCGCCCGATGGTGGCTTCGAGCTGCGTATCCGGCCCCGACTGGCCAGCGAGGATGACAACGCGACGATGTCGCTGGCGGCCAACCTGGCCGTCGCCAGGGCGATGCAGTCGGCCGGAGTCGGGCTGTTTCGGGTGATGGAAGAGCCCGACGCCCGCGAGGTGAAGGGTCTGCGCCACGCCGCCCACTGCCTGGGCCTGCGGTGGACTCGTGACACGCCGCTCGACCGGTTCGCCCGGTCGCTGTCGACCGAAGATCCCAAGGCGGCGGCATTTCTGTTGTCGGTTCGCCGGGCCTCTGGTGGCGCGAGCTACGCGCCGTTCACCCCGGGGGTGGCCCCGTGGCATGCCGCGATCGCTTCGACGTATGCGCACGCCACGGCCCCGTTACGCCGCTTGGCCGATCGGTATGTATTGGCCACGGTCGTCGCCCTCAGTGCCGGACGGGCGGTTCCGGCCGAGGTGCTAGAGGCCTTCGAGCGGCTGCCCGAGGTGATGGACGCCGCCGAGGCGAGGACGTCGAAAATCGAACGAGAGGTGGTCGATCTCGTCGAGGCGGTGTCGATGGTGGGTCGCATCGGGCAGCAGTTCAGCGCCGTGGTGATCGACATCGACCAGCGCGGCGGGGTGAAGGTACAGATCGACGATCCGGCAATCATCGCCCGTGTCGAAGTGCGGGGGAAGACGCCGGGCGATGTCTTGTCGCTGCGACTTGAGCGGGCCGACCCTGAACAGCGCCAGGTGTCGTTCAGCGTCATCTGACCTGATCAGGCCCCGGTGAAGTTGGCCGGGCGCTTTTCGAGGAATGCCTGACGCCCCTCGGTGGCATCCGCGCTGTCCCATGCCCGCTGCCGGGCCTGCTCGAAGAGGTCGCGGTGCGGGTGAGGAGGCAACAGAGCCTCGAGGGCCAGCTTGTGGGCGGCGATCGTCAACGGGGCGAGACCGGCGATCTTCGTGGCCCACTCCATGGCGACATCGAGATTGCCGCGGCGATGGATGAACCCGCTCGGCTCCAACTGTTCGGCCGTGTACGTGGACGCTGCGAGCAGCATATTGCGAGCAATCGAGGCGCCGGCCTGGGCGGCGAGCCGCTCGATGGTCCACTCGTCGACGGCCAGGCCGAGTTGGGCCGCGGGAATACCGAATCGGCTGGTGGGTGTCGCAACGCGTAGGTCGCAGGCGATCGCCAACTGGGTCCCGGCCCCGAGCGCCGGGCCGTCGATTGCCGCGAGGGTAGTGATCGCCAGGCGGCCGAAGCCCTGCAGCACGGTGCGCAGCAGCCGGGTGAACTCGCCGCTCTCGGCGCCCGTGAGGTCGGCTCCTGCGCTGAAGGCCGGCGCTGCTCCCGTCAGTACCACGGCGCGAATCTCGCCGGTGGCGTCTGCCGCTTGCGCCTGCGCGTGGATCAGACCCAGCAGCGTCGCGTGGTCGACCGCGTTACGGCGCGATGGCCGATCGATCGTGATCAGCTGCACTGCACCATGAATCTCGACCCGAACCGGTGCGGCCTGAACGACCGAAGTTTCAGCGGACATGGCAAACGACCCTACCTGTCGATAACGATGGGGGCCATGAGCGAAGACGGGCACGAATCGACTGCCAACCGACCGAGTGCGCCCCGGGACACTTCGGGCGATCCGGTGAGGGCTCGGCGCGCCAAGGTGGCGCATTGGACGCTGATCGCCAACCGGGTTGGATATCTGCTGTTTGCCCTGGCCATTGCGGTGTTCGTGATGGCGTTCGCATTCTCGTTCAATGGCACGATGGTGGCGATCATCACGACCTGCATGATCGCCGGATCGATTCTGCTGGCCCCGGCACTGGTGTTGGGCTACGGGGTCAAGGCGGCCGAGCGTGACGATCGCGAAAAGGGTCTGTAGCGGACCGAGGTCATCGAACTCCTTGGGTGGGCGTTCGGAAAGTCGGTTACCATGTAGTAACTCATGTCTGTTCGACTCACCGCCCCCGCTCGACGTGAGCAACTGCTCGATGTCGCCCTCGAGGTCTTTGCCCGACTGGGATATCACGGCGCGTCGATGAACGAGATCGCCGATGCCGCCGGGGTGACCAAGCCGGTGCTCTACCAGCACTTCGACTCCAAGCGGGAGCTGTACCTGGCGCTGCTCGATGCGGTGGGTGGCAAGCTGATCGACTCGATCTCCAAGGCGACGAGTAACGCGGCGAGTGGCAAGGCCCAAACCGAGCAGGGTTTCCGGGCGTACTTTCATTGGGTGCATGAAGACCGCGATGCGTTCAGTCTGCTGTTCAACAGTGGGGCACCTCCCGAGCCCGAGTTTGCCGAAGCGGTCCGCCGCGTGGTCGATCACACCGCCGAGGCGATCGCCCCGCTGATCGCCGTCGACGTCGACGAACACCATCGCCGCACGGTCGCTCACGGCCTCGCCGGTCTGGCCGAAGGCGTCAGTCGTCAACTGGTCACCGATGGCATGCGTTTCGATCCCGACGTGATCGCCCAGCAGGTCTCCGATCTCGCCTGGGCCGGTCTGCGCGCCATCCACCGCGTCTGAGCTCTGGGGCGGCGAACGCCGATCTCAGATGGGTCAGCTCCGCGGGATGTCCTTCCAGGCAAGTTCGTGGTCGTTGCGCATCTCCTTGGGCAGGCCGAGGGCGCGCTCGGCGAGGTTGTTGCGCTGCACCTCGTTGGTGCCGCCGCCGATCGAGATCGCCGAAGCGGCCGATGCAGCTCGCGCCTGAATCCACTGGGAGATCTCGTCGTCGGTGGCGATACCGGTCGGCCCGGCGAGTTGCCATCGCCAGGTTGCCGCTGACTGCACCCGGTTCTCGGCGATGAACAGCTTGAGAATCGACGGGTCCATCGGCGGGGCCTCGCGGCGACGGACGGCGGCGAGGATGCGGTCGCCCATCACCCGCAGCAGGCACTCACGCGTGTAGGTGGTGGCGAGGGTCTGGCGCACCGTCGGGTCGTCGAGTCCGCCGTAGCGGCCGGCGAGCAGTGACGAGCTTCGCATGCGACCCGCCGGCCGCCGCCGCTCCCGATGAACGCCGACTCGTTCGACAGCACCGTGCGCGCCGCGCGCCCAACCGCCGTTGATCTCGCCGATGACGTTGGCCACCGGGATGCGCACCTCGCTGAGGAACACCTCGTTGAACTCCGACGCGCCCGTCGGCTGCACCAGCGGGCGCACCTCGATTCCCGGGCTGAGGTCATGTCGACCAGCAGGAACGTGATGCCGCGGTGCTTGGGCACGTCGGGATCGGTACGCACGAGGATCATGCCCCAGTTGCAGAACTGGGCGGCCGAGTTCCACACCTTCTGGCCGGTGACGACGAACTCGTCACCGTCGCGGACCGCTCGGCAGGCCAGACCGGCCAGGTCGCTGCCGGCGCCGGGCTCGCTGAACAGCTGGCAGAACGCGTACTCGCCGGACAGCAATCGGGGCACGTAGTGCGCCTTCTGCTCGTCGATGGCGTGCTTCATCAGCGTCGGGCCGAGCATGGCGATGGTGGCGGCCGACGAACCGCGAACTGACGTCGTAGTGCACGGCTTCCTCGGAGTAGATCCGCTCATGCCATGACGTCGCTCCCCGCCCACCGAACTCGACCGGGTAGGTCATCCCGGCGAGTCGGTGGGCGAACAGGGTGCCCTGCCACGCCCGACCCCGTTCGAACGCCGCGCGCGCGTCGTCGGCGCTGCGGTGGAACATCAGGGTCCACGGGCTGGTTTCGCGCTTGGGTTGGGCATTGCCGGTGAGGAAGGCGCGGACCTCGGCCCGGAACTCGGCCTGCTCGGCGGTGTCCGACGAGGTGCTTGCGGTCGTGGCACTCGATGTCATCGGGCGTTCTCCTTGAGGATGGTCGCGTCCCATGCTGCGGCGGGTGGGGGAGAGAAGATCAGGTGGATCGCCCCGGCCATGCGGCGGCGGGCGTCGTCGATGGTCAACGTGCCGTTCGACCATGCCCGCAACGCGCCGTGCAAGACGTGCATCAGCGTGTGGGAAATTGCCTCGGCCTGGTCGGGGTCGAACGCGGCCAGAGGGGTGTGGAACGAGCTGCGGGTGACGGTGCCGAACTCGGCCCACAGGTCGCGGGCGTAGGGGTCGGTGGTCGACTCGATGGCGATCAGCGTGCGGAAGAACTGGGGTCGGCGTTCGAACGCATCGATCGCCCGCAGGTACACGTCGGCGAGTTGCCCGGCGACGTCATCGCGGCACGTCGGCCCGCGTTGCACCGTCGACTTCATCGCCGCGCCCCACTTGACCAGCGCTGCGGCGAAGAGATGTTCTTTCGATCCGAAGTAGCGATAGAGCGTGCCGAGGGCCACGCCGGCGTGATCGGCAACCTCGCGCATCTGGATCTCGTCGTATTCGCGGCGCATCAACAGTTCGAACGCGGCGTCGACGATCCGTTCCCGCCGGGCCCGTTGGGTGGGGATCAGCTGATCTGGCTGCGGTCGCCCAACGGTTGCCGCAGCCGACTGGGCGGCTATGCGACGCCTTTCAGCAGCGCCCGGTTGGCCCCCTCGGGCATCTTGTCGAGCGGCGTGGCGATCTCTTCGACGGTCGGTCCCCATTGCTCGGCGAGCGGGGCGAGCTTGTCGAGATCGAAGTCGTAGAGCTTGGCGGCGTTGCCGCCGAGGATGTCGCGCATCTCGGCCTCGGGGGTGGCGTGGAAGATTTGGCGCAGGTGCTCGCGGGTAAATGGGGCGGTGCCTTCGTCGTGGGGGTAGTCGCTTCCCCACATGAATCGGTCGGCTTCCATGTGCGACGCGACGCGTCGCGATCAGCCGGGCCGGGGAAGCTCGCGCCATTCCACACGCTTTGACGGAAGTAGTCGCTGGCCGAACGGGCCAAGGCGTCGTCGGCGGTGTACTTCAACTCGCCGATCGCCCCTTGGCGAACCATGGCGATCATCGGATCGAGGTGTTTCACCTGGGCCACGGTGCCCGATGCGGAGCTTTCGGTGATCACGAACTTGAGCCGCGGGAACCGCTCGAACACGCCCGCCAACAACATGTGGACGAACGGTCGCATGCCGTAGAAGTTGACCTCGGAGATCATCAGCAAGGGGGTCGCGGCGAATCGCCCGTAGTTCGGTGAGCCGGTGCCGCCGTGCAGGTGGACGGGGATCTCGAGGTCTTGCATGACGGCCCACAACCGGTCGTAGTCGGGGTGATAGAGCGGCTTGACCCAGGTGACATCGGGGGCGACGGTCGGCAGCAGCACGCCGCCGCGCAGGCCGTGCTCCTTGATCCAGGTGGCGTCTTCGATGGCGTCGTCGATGTCGTTGAGGAAGATCTGGCCGATGCCGGCGCGCTGATGGGGCTTGCGGCCGCAGAAGTCGACCAGCCAGCGGTTATGCGCATGAATGCCGGCGCGGCGATGCTCGTATTCGTCGGGCTTCGGCGGCTGGGCGAAGAGCACGAAGCCGGGATAGAACGGCGGCACGGTGTTCGGGAAGATCACCTCGCCGACCACGCCGTCGGCCAGTTGGTCGCGATCGCGGCGGTCGTCGTCCCAGTTGCGCACGCGTAGGTCGGTGTCGCGCAGGTCCTTCCACGGGTTCTTGTACTTCCCCCGCCAGGCGTCGAAGTCGTCGACGTACTTCGGGTCGAGGTACTCGCGGTACGTCTCGTGGTTCGCCCCCGCATGGGTGTCGGCGGAGATGATCGTGTAGCGCTTCGAACTGGTCGTCATCGGTGTCCTTTCGACGGTTGGGAGACTACCGAAAACTAGATTGAGATTCTAGTTCTGCGACGTTGCCGGTCGTCTCACGGGTTGATGGCGGACACGATCTCGATGAGATTGCCGTCGGTGTCACGCACGTAGGACGAGACCTGGCCCCACGGCTTGGTCACTGGTTCGTGAACTGGTGCCGCGCCCATCGACACGGCGTGAGCGTATGCCGCAGGAACGTCGGGGTACACGAGAGTCACATTCCCACAGGGCGCACCGCGGCCTCCCAGGTCGAGACCCGTCGACTGGGCGGCGAGCGTCCGGGCGCACAACGCGAGGGTCGTTGCCCCGGTCTCCATCTCCGTGTATTCACCCGAGTCGTCGGCGAATCGAACGGCGAGACCCAAGGCGTCGACGTAGAACTCTGTCGATGCTGGGACGTCATTGACGTAGAGCAGCACCCATCCAAGTGCAGGTGGTGTCGGGATCATGTGGTGACAGTGTCAGACCCTTGCGACAACAGAGTGTCGGAGTTCCGGCAAGAATGTCGCGGTGCAACGAATCGAGCGGCTGTATGCGATCTCAGATCGGCTCCGCCGTGCCGCACCGGCGACCGTTGCGGCCCATCAACTTGCGGTCGAACTCGGCGTGACGCGACGAACGATCGAACGTGACCTTGCGGCGCTGCGGAACGCCGGGGTGCCGTTGTATGGACAACCGGGGCGTGGCGGCGGCACGGGCTCTGTCGCTCGCCCGATCCGGGCGATGGCGGTTTTCGACGATGCGGAGATCGTCGCACTGGTGATCGGCGCTCACCTCGCCACCGACGCACCGTTCGCGACTGCGGGCCAGTCCGCGATCGGCAAGCTGCTTGAGCTGCTCGACGACCCGCGGCGCATCGCCGTCGAGTCGTTGCGTGGTCGCTTCCGGGTCGCCGCGCCCGAAGGCACCGGCGTGCAACCCCGGGTCAGGTCGGTGCTTGAAGATTCGGTGCGATCACAACGGGTCGTTCACCTGGCCTATGTCGACCGCCACGGCGAACGGACCGGTCGGCCGGTGGAACCGGTCGGCTTCTACTCGGACGGCGGTGTCTGGTCACTCGTTGCGTGGTGCCAACTCCGTGACGCTGGCCGGCTGTTTCAACTCAATCGAGTTGAACACGCGGCCATGACGCGGCGGCACTTCGATCCGCGCAACGTTGACGATGTGCTCGGTTGGGTGCCGCGGCCGGGTGCTCGGCCGTAAGCGCTTCACTCGGCAATGAATGTCGAGGCCTGCTGGGGTTCAATGAGCAGCTGTTTCACCACTTTGCCGGTGGCGTTTCGCGGTAGTTCCTCAATGAACTCGATGTAGGTGGGCACCTTGAACGAGGCCAGGGTGACCGCGGCCCAGGTGCGCACGGCGGCCGGGGTGAGAGTTTCGGCGCGGCGGACGATGACGGCCTTGACTTCCTGGCCGAGCGTCGGGTGTTCGACGCCGACTACGGCCACATCGGCTACGTCGGGATGCTCCCCCAGTCGGTTCTCGATTTCGGCGGGGTAGATGTTCTCGCCGCCGCGGACGATCAAATCGGTGCGGCGTCCCTCGAGATACAGGCGGCCATCGCGGATGACGCCGAAGTCGCCGGTGCGATACCACCGCTCGTCGTCGATCGCGGCCTGGGTGGCGGCCGGGTTGTTCCAATAGCCGAGGAATGCAGCGGCGGTCCGTAGGCAGACTTCGCCGACTGCACCGGTGTCGACCACACGTCCCGTCGCGGGATCGCGGACCTCGACCTCGACCCCCGCGCTGGCCGAGCCGACGCTGTCGGGATGCGCGTTCGTGAACGGCGGGAGGAGGAGGGTACCGAGGCCCGTCGTCTCGGTCATGCCGTAGCCCAAGCGAACCGACGCCTCGACATGGGGAAGTTGCTCACCGATTCGCCGGATCAACTCGGGAGCCCAGACGGCGCTGCCGCCGCCCACCGAGGCGAGCGACGACAGGTCGAAGTCGTCGAGGGAGCGATGCTCGAGTAGCCGCCACATCTGGGTCGGCACCAACCCCCAGGCCGTGACGCGGTGCTGCTCGCTGAGTCGCAGATGGGTCTCTTCGTCCCACCGGCCGACGGGTGGGTAGACGACGATCAGTCCGGTGGCGGGGGCCATGATCACCTGGCTGGTCATGCCCGAGACATGGAACATCGGCGCGGCCGACAGCGTGCAGCCCCGCACCGGAGCGGGTGGCAGCCGATGGAGCGCGCCGTGGACCGCGCCCGTCGCCATCGACGACCAGATGAAGTGGATCGTGCCGCGATGCGACAGCACGGCCCCCTTCGGGCGGCCGGTCGTGCCACTGGTGAACAAGATGAGATAGGGGTCGTCCTCGTCGATGTCGACTTGCGGCAGTTGGCCATCGGCCGGCTCGTCGCCCCACCATCGGCCATCGAACTCGACGATCGGTAAACCGAGATCGCCCGCCTCGGTGAGTCGCTCGCGGCGGCGGGCGTCGGCGAACACGACCTTAGGTGTTGTGTGGGCGATGCCGTAGGCGAGTTCCGACGCCGTCCACCAGCCGTTCAACGCCACCGTGATCGCCCCGAGCGAGGTTGCCGCCCAGAACGTGATCGCGTACTCGACACCGTTGGCCGAGGCGATCGCCACCCGGTCGCCGCGACCGATTCCGAAGTCATCGCGCAGCCGCTCGCGGCGGCGGCGATCGGGTTGTAAACATTGCCGTAGGTCAGGGTCCGCTCGGGAAAGACCAGGTAGTCCCGCTCGGGAAACCGGGCGGTGGCCGACGCAAGGACCTGGAGTAACGATCGGGGCCGGGAGGTGAATACCGGCAGGGTCGTGCCGAGCACCGGTTCGGGGCGGAGCTCGAACGGTGCGCCCGGCCCGACGAGGGCGGTGGCCATTGCCTCGTCGAGCGCGGCCCCAGCCGTCCAGTCGAGATGTGAGCGGGTCATGCCGTCACCCCGCAGACGCGGGCGCCGTGGTCTCGGCGATGGCTGCGGCGATCTCGGCGATCAGGTCACCGGAGATGTAGCTGCCGGCGGTGCGGTCGGCTGGGCAGTCGCACAGCGCGAGGATCGCCGCGACCATCGTCTCCATCGGCTCGATCTGATCGGGCCGCAGCACGCCGCCGGCGAGGATGTCGGCGCCGTCGCTCAACACCGCCGCCCGCGGCCGAACCGAGTTGACCCGCACCCCGGTGCCGAAGAGGGCGACGCCCATCGCGTTGGTCATCCGGTCGAGGGCCGCCTTGCTCGCCCCGTAGATCCCGGTCTCGAGGGGATTGTCGAACGGCGGCCCGGACTTGTGGGTTGCCGCCCCCGACGTGAGGTTGACCACCCAGCCCTCGCCGCGCTCCACCATCGACGGAATCACGGCCTGGGTGAGATCGAACGGCGCGAAGAAGTTGACCTCCATCGTCAGCCGCCGCCGCTTGTCGGAGTAGGTGACCGGCGAGCCGTAGATCGCCGCGGCGGCGTTGTTGATCAGCACGTCGATGTGGCCGTACTCGGCGATGACCGTCGGCACGATCGTGGCCCGATCGGCTGGATCACCCAGATCGGCACCAATCGTCAGGCAATGGCCACCGTGCTCCGTGACCGCCGCGGCAGTTGCGGCGAGTGAGCCACCGATGTCGTCGCGGGGGTTGACCGTGCGAGCAACCAGCGCGAGGTCTGCGCCATGGCGGGCCATCGTCACTGCGGTTGCCGCTCCGATACCCCGGCTGGCTCCGGTGATGACGACCACCCGCCTGTTGAATCTGCCGGTCACTCGAGTCCCTCCTTGAAAACGTTGGCGCTGCTCCGCGACCGTTCAATGATCCACCGTTGACGTGGATCGTCTGGCCGGTGACGAGCGAGCCTTCCTCGCTACTCAACCACACGCACGCCGCACCCACCTCGGTCGCGGTGCCGAGCCGCCGGATCGGGATCGCCCGAACCAGTGACCCGACGATGCTCTCGGCCGCTCGGCCCCCGGCGCCAATGATCGTGGCCGCGGCCGCATCGGCCCGCTCGGGATGCAGGTCATTGACGGCGACCGTCACCCCGGCCATGGCGAGCCGCTGGGCGATCCCCAGCCCGACACTGCGACCCGCGCCGGTGATCAGGGCGACTCGGCCTTCTCGTGCGGTCATCGATCGAACATCCCCACGACCGGATCCTATGCCGTGAGTTCTGATCGCTTCCGAGCCGGGGACTGGCCCTGGTATTCCGGCTGAACCTCTGCTAGACCATTCGGTGGGGGGATAACTACCGGGAGGATTATCATGCAGGCGGACGACTACGTCTCCAATCCATCAACCGCACCCTCGTTCATGGAGGTCCTTGATCAACGAATGAGTCGCCGTGGCCTGCTGGCCTTTGGTGCCGGAGCGGCTGCGGTGGCATTCATCGGTGGTGCTCCGGCGCACGCCGATGACGGCGCTCGCAAGCCGAAGCGGCGGCCGATCACTTTCACCCCGTTGTCGGCGCCGACGGTGCCGCTCGCCGACACCGTGACCGTGCCCCCGGGGTACGTTGTCGACGTTCTCGTGCGCCACGGTGATCCGATCGCGGGTTCGTTGCCCGCATACAAGCCGGATGCCTCGAACACGTCGTTCGAGCAGGAGGAGCAGTTCGGCTCGCACTGCGACGGGATGGCGCTGTTCGTGCTCGACAAGCAGCGCGGCATCCTCTGCGTCAACAACGAATACGCCGACGATGGACTGCTCCACGTCGGAGGCATGGTGCCCTGGACCGCGGAGAAGGTGCGCAAGGCGCAGGCCGCGCACGGTGTCTCGATCGTCCGGGTCGAAAAGCACACGTACGGCTACTGGCGGACGAAGCAGTCGCGACACAACCGCCGCATCTCGACGTTGACGCCGTGTGACATCGCCGGGCCCGCGGCCGGGCATCCGCTGATGCAGACGGCGGCCGACCCAACTGGGCTGACGGTGATCGGCATCCTCAACCAGTGCGCCAGCGGCGCCTCGCCGTGGGGCACGTATCTCACGTCGGAGGAGAACTTCGACGGATACTTCGCCAACGCGGTCGCACCCACGGCCGACCAGGCGCGCTACGGCATCAACGCCGCCGGGTTCGGCTACCGCTGGTTCGAGCACGACACCCGGTTCGATGTGGCGCAGCACCCCAACGAGTCCAACCGGTTCGGATGGATCACCGAGATCGATCCGAACAAACCTGACGTCGCGCCGGTCAAGCGCACCGCGCTCGGCCGGGTCAAGCACGAAGGGGCGACGTCGGTCACGGCGAAGGACGGCAAGGTCGTGGTGTACTCGGGTGACGATCAGATCTTCGAGTACATCTACAAGTTCGTCTCGGCCGACAAGTGGAAGCGCATGCGCGACAAGAAGGAGAGCCCACTCGATCGGGGCACGCTGTACGTCGCCAAGTTCAACGCCGACGGCTCGGGTGAGTGGCTGCCGCTCGTCCACGGTGTCGGCCCGTTGACCGCGGCGAACGGCTTCCCCGACCAGGCGACCGTGCTTGTACGCACCAGGCAAGCGGCCGATGCCGTGGGCGCGACGAAGATGGATCGCCCGGAGTGGATCACCCACGACCACGTGACCGGTCAGATGTATGTGACCTGTACGAACAATTCCCGGCGTGGCACCGGAGCGTTTCCCGCCGTCGACACCGCCAACCCGCGGCCCGCGAACCAGTACGGTCACATCGTCCGTTGGTCGGAACGCGGCGGGCATAGCGGCACGGCATTCGACTGGGAGATCTTCATCCTGGCTGGCGATCCGACCCTCGGCGATCCCAACTTCGCCGGCACCGTCGTCGGTGACTCCTTCGGCTCGCCCGACGGTATCTGGACCGACCCGCTCGGCCGGATCTGGGTACAGACCGACGCCTCGACGAGTCAGCAGGCGCTGCCGCAGTACACCAATCTGCGGGCGAACACCATGCTCGTGGCCGACCCGGATACCCGCGAGACGCGTCGGTTCCTGATCGGGCCACCGAACTGCGAGATCACGGGCATTGCCATGACCCCCGACAACAAAACGCTGTTCGTCGGGATCCAACACCCGGGCGAGTCGCCGGCGTTCGTCAGTGACCCGAACAATCCGACGGCGTTCAGCTCGTGGCCCGACGGTCCCGGCAATCGACCCCGCTCGTCGGTGATCGCCGTTCGCCGTTCTGACGGTGGGATCATCGGCGACTGATTCCGACCCGGCCGTCTGGCCGGGCGTGACGCGACACCAATCGGGCGCGTCACGCCCGGCCGTCGTCGTTTTCGGAATCGACGGCACCACTGCTTTCCATGACAATCGTCACATTCAGCCAGTCGATGGTGGGAAGAATGTCTCGTTGAGTAGTGTAACGAGCACTCAGTGAGCTGGGAGGATACGTTCTCCTCGACCGGGGCGGTGTGCACTCGGACCATTGGAGTCTGGCGGAGAGGAAGCAATGAGGGCAGGAAGAGTCTCGCGGGCGTCGGCGGTGGGTGTGGCGGCCGCCGTGATGGTCATCGCGGCCGCGGTGTGGGTGAGTTCCGATGCGTCGGCGGTGCGGGCCGATAGCGGACGGCAGAATCCGGATTTGACGACCACCTGCGGCACCGACGTGATCGTCGTGCTCGACGAGTCGGCGTCGATCGCCAGCCCCGTCGACTTCACTCCCGAGGTGCGTGCGGCGATCCTGAATTTTGCAACCGGCCTCGTCGGCACGGGCTCGCGCCTGCGCCTGGTCGAGTTCTCGACAAACGCCCGTGATGTCGTGTTGCCCGGCGGTACCGGCTTCCAGTTGGTGACCAGCGCACTGCACGCGCAGGTGGCCGACTACCTCAACGGCGCCGGCTTGCCACAGGATCCGACGAGCTTCCACCCGAGTACCGAGGCAGGCGCCCAGATCTACACCAACTGGGAGGCGGGGCTGTTCGAAGCGACCAATCCAGGATCGCCGGCAACGGGCGGTGTCGGCGCCCCGCTCGTCGTGTTCATCACCGACGGAGATTCGAACACCGACGGCACGACGGGCGAATCGATCGGCGCCAATCTCGGCAACAACCAGGCCGGCTATCAGGCCGGCGCCGATGCGGCGATCGAGGAGATATCGGCGTTGCAAGCGGCCGGTGGCCACGTGCTGTCGATCGCCGTCGGCGCCGCGTCACAGCAACAGGCGTCGTACGACCGGTTGGCCAACCTGACCGAGCCCGGAACCTTCGAACAGTGGACCGGCACCGGCACCTTCCAGGTGGCTACGACCGACGTGCTGCGGGTGACCTTCTTCGACGGCCTGCGCAACGCCCTGACTGGCGTGCTCAACTCGCTGTGCGGGGCATCGGTGACGATCAAGAAGACCGACCCGGCCGGCAACGTCATCTCGGGGCGCCCACTCAGCCTGTCCGTGAGTTCGGCCCCGATCGGCCGGGACCTCCAGTGGCTCGTTCCGTCGTCCTCGCCGACGGGGATCACACCGGCCACGCGCACCGCCAACACCGACAGCGGCGGCCTGGCCCGCTTCAGATGGATCCCGGGATCGAGCGCCAATCCGCAGACCTGGACCTCGCTCGTCACGATGTCGGAGACGCTGCCCGCCGGGTGGTCGGCGGGTGACGCCTCATGCGTGATCAACGGAGCCTCCGCTCATCCGACCATTCTGCGCCCGACCGTGGTCGGGCAGGTTGCCACATGGGGAGGCACCGGGCTGGCACTCGGTACCGACGACATCGTCGCATGCACCGTGGTCAACACGCGGCCGACCCAGGTGACGATCCGGAAGGTGGCCACGCCCGCCGATGGCACCGACTTCGGCTTCACGACGACATCGACCGGCGCCGCCGCGCCATTGCCGACCTCGTTCTCCCTCGATGTCGATAGCGACGCCAACCTCCCGAGCACCCAGACGTTCGTCGTGTCCCCCGGTACCTTTACCGTGAACGAGGTCGCCCCGGCCGCACCGTGGCGTTTGGCCAAGTTGAGTTGCCGGATGTCCGCCCAATCGCCCCGGTCATCGGCGAGGACGAACTTGGTCACCCGCACGTCGACCCTCGTGCTGCTCGAAGGTGATCAGGTGACCTGCACCTACACCAACGTCGCCACGTTGCCCCAGATCGCGGTGGCGAAGTCGGCCAACCCGACCTCGTTCCAGGCGCCGTTCGGAACCGTGACCTACGGAGTAGCGATCAGCAATCCTGGCACTGAGCAACTGACGATCAGCTCGATCCGCGACGCCGTCAAACTGCCGCGGTGCCGCAAGTGCAGCCGTCGATCTCGATCTCTCCCTCGATGCCCCCGGCGCGATCACCGGTGTCGGTGGCGTGGTGGCGGCCAATACCTGCGACGACGTCATTGCCAGGCCGACCGTGCTTGACCCGGGGCAGTCCGTGAACTGCTCGGTGACGATGACCTACACCGACCGCACCGTCGGCCAGGTGATCGACGACACGGTCACCGTCGTGGGTCTCGACGCCGCCGGGGCGCCGTTCAGCAGCCAGTCATCGGCCAGCGTGGACGTCGTCAGCAAACGGCAGGTGATGATCGTCGACAAGCAGAACGTCCAGACCTCGATCATCGCCCCCGGCGGTGTGGCCGACTACAACCTGGTCATCACCAACGGTCCGAACGCCGTCGAGCCGATCATGATCATGACGATCGACGATCAGATGTACGTCGACCCGCTGGGCTTGCCGCCGACCTTCAGGACCTTCGGTCCGGCACTCGACGTCGTCAACGGGGGCGGAGCCGTGATGGCGACCACCTGTGGTGCGTTGATCAATCAGGTGCTCGCCCCGAACGCCTCGGCCTCGTGTGCGATGACGATCGACACCACCAGGCTGGGTCCGCTTGCCGCCGGGGACGCACTGCGCAACCAGATCATCGCCACGGCGCAGTCCACCTCCGGGGTGGTCATCTCCGGCCAGGACATCGCCGACCGAGCGGTGCTGCTCACCGCCCCGCTCCTCGACGTGTGGAAGACCGATGGCCGGGGCACGGTGATCGAGCCGAGCTCCCAGGTCACCTACGCGATCTGGATCGACAACCGGGGGCTGGTCGGAACGAACCCGTGGCTGCGCATCGACAAGATCGTCGACGATGTCCACTTCCGAGCGGCCAACACCGACCCGATCGGCCCAACCGTCGGGACGGTGACGATCGACGCGACCGGGGTCACGGCGTCGTTCGCCAGGGACGGAATGTCGCTCGTCGACACCACGTGCGCACCCTTGATCGGCAGGCTTCTCCAGCCGGCGACCGGTCTGAGCCCGTACCCCGGCTTCGGCCAGGATGCCCCGCGTCTGCGACCGACCAACGCCGACGCCCGCTCCGAATGCACCATCACGCTGCAACTGCCGGCCGACGCCGGCAACCAGTACGACGACACCGTGGGCGTCGACACCACCGACCCAGGCGAAAGTTTGGTGCGGGCGACCAATGGGGCCAACACCCCAGCGATCGGGGTGTCCCCGGTGCTGGGGCTGGTCAAGACCGCCAACCCGATCAGTGTCTACGAGCCCGGCGGTGACGTGACGTTCACCTTCGAGGTGACCAACCTGTCGGTGGGTTCCGACCCGGTGACGATCACCAGGTTGGGTGACGACATCTTCGGCGACCTGTTCGACCCGACTCGGACCGATAGCAACTGCCGGGCCGTGCTGTTCAACGTCGTGATGCAGCCGGGTTCGACGCTGGCCTGCACCCTGACGCGGCGAGTGTCGGGATCGGTAGGCCAGGAACATGTCAACACCGCCGTCGTCACCGGCGTCGACAACGACGGTGCGATCGTCACCGCCACCGACGACGCCCGGGTGGCGATCCTCGACGCGCTGCCGGCGATCATCGTGACGAAAATGGCGATTGCGCCCGAGCCGTTGCCGGTCACCGTTCCGGAACTCGGTGCGGACGTGACGTTCCAGATCGACGTGACGAACACCTCCGCTGAGGTGGTGACGTTGACATCGCTGATCGACAGCGTGTTCGGGGACCTCGATGGCCAGGGGACGTGCGCCGTGGGCGAGACTATCGAGCCCGGGGCGACCTACACCTGCACGTTCACCGGATTCGTGCGCCAATCGGGCAGCGAACCAGCCCATGTCAACGTCGTCACCGCCCACGCGACCGACAATGAGAACAACGACCTCACCGGCCGCGATGACGAGACGATCCCGTTCGACCGGACTCCTCCGGCGGTCGAGATCACCAAGACCGACAACGGCGCGACGACCGTCGAACCCGGCGGTCCGGTCTCGTACACCATCACGTTCGGGAACCCGGCCACAGCGCCGGAGGATCTGGTGCACATCACGGCGTTGACCGACACGATCCACTATCGCGATCGGGCCGAGCCGCTCGTCGTCGACCTCCTCGGGCCGCTCCCGGCGGACCTCGTCGACAACGGCTGCCCGGCGGCGGTTGCCGCAGCGTTGCCGATCGTTCCTGGCGAGCAGGTTGCCTGCACGTTCACGGTTCGGCTTGTCGGCACCGCGCAGACCGTTGTCGACACGGTCACGATCATCGCGCTCGACAACGACGAGCAAGTGGCGACCACCACCGGCGACGAAGTCACCCCGATCGTCGATGTCGCGCCACGGTGACCATCATCAAGTCGGCGGATCCGACGATCTTCCCCGACGGGCAGGCGACGACCTACTCGTTCACGATCACCAACGGCACTGCCGCGGAACCGTTCTACGTGGTCACGCTCATCGACGACCGCTTTGGTGATCTCACCCGGAGTTGCTGGGCAACGGACCTCCCGGTGCTCGCCCCGCTGGGCCAGCCGGGCGACTCGGTGACGTGCACACTCAGCCTGACCCCGGCGTTCGGCGGACAGCGAGACCCACCGCAATATCGCCACGGTCTCGGGGGGCGACGACGAACTGCTCGTGTTGATCAGGAATCCGGGTGAGGGCACACCGCCGGCGTTGGTGACCGCCAGCGATGACGCGACCGTGACCGCCGGGATCACCCCGGTGATCAGCGTGAAGCTCGCTTCGGAGTGCGTGAATGACACTCCGTACGTCACCTACGGGATCACGCCGGCCGGGTTCGTTCCCGCCACCACGCCGACGTTGACGTTCTACGACCTCGACGGTCGACTGGTCCAGACCACGCCGGTCAACGCGTTCACTGGTCGGGTGCTGTACCCGGGGGTTGCGGTCGACGCCGCAGGTGCCCCGACCGACTGGCCTGGATGGAAGTTCGAGAGTGGCTCGTGGGTCACTGACGCCGCCGATGCCCGCTGGCGTGACGGACTCCGCGTCGTCGTCACGGTTAACCCGACCGCCGAAGCGACGGTCGGGTATCCGCCGCCGACCGCCGACTGCGCCGGTCCGAAACTACCGAACAAGCTGCCGGGCAACATCCCGCTCCCCGAAACCGGAGCGGGCCGTGTGGCAAAGAACATCCGCGCCGCAACGATCCTCGTCGCCTGCGGAATAGCCCTCACCCTGTTGCGCCGCCGGGGTCGGACGACCGTCGAGCCGGTTTGATCACGGCGAGTTCCGGGCAGATCAGATACTCAGCATCGATCGGATCGACTCGCGCCAGATCGACCTCACGACATCGATCGGACGACCGATCTGGTGGACCAGCACCTCGTAGCTCTCGAAACTGACCATGACGTAGATCGCGTCGAGCCGGCGGTCGGCCTGGTCTGGTGAGAGGTTGGCCAGCTCACGCTCGAAGTGGCGGGCCATCCGCCCTCGGATGATGTCGGCGGTGACCGCGATCCCCGCTCGAAGTGCCTCTTGATCAACATCCGGCCGGCGTCGCGCTCGCTCTCCGAACGGGTAGGTGCTCGCCAGGATTCGAAGGCGGCCGTCGACGAACACGTCGATTCGAACATCGAGCGGGCCGACGCCGAGTTCCGCCTCCGACACGCCCGGCGGGGCGTCAGCGACCACGCGGCGAAACCCCTCCATCGTCAGGTCGGCGAGGTCGGTGAAGTGGCGGAAGAGGGATCGGCGGGCCACCCCGGAACGCTCGACGATCTGATCGATCGAGGCGACAGAACCTTCGTTGACCAGTTCGACGAAGGCGTCGATGACCTTCTGGCGGTTGCGCAGCCGGTTGGCCACCCGGCCGTCGGACACTTCGAGGACTTCACCGCTCGCTGACTGGCCGGTCTGCTCGTCGAAGATCGCGAGAATTCTTGGATCCTGGCTGTCGATCACGGCCCGCAGCGTACCCACCGGGTTGGCCGGGCACGGTGAGTGCGGGGAGTTTGGGTTCGAGACCGACCCGGGTACCGCAGGTCAAGACTCGTTTCTCGGATGGACACCAGTTCCTGAGCCTCCGGCTCGCCTGATCCTCAGGGTCGCCTGATCCTCCGGCTCAACACCGCTGGCGTGTCGGGACGCTCGACCGCGACTGTGTCCCCCGACCCCCACGTGTTCGAAGACGTCGCCGACGGTCGGGTCATGGCCGACAAACCCACGATCGAGGGTTCGGGCGGCACCGGCAAATATGTGCGGTTCACCGTCCGGATCTGCCGGGCGCCAAGCGCCAACGTGGTCGTCAGCTACGCCACGTCGGACGACACTCCCCGAACTTCGAGCGCTACGAGGCGACTCTCACCCAGAACGTCAGAGAGATGAGAATCTCTTCGCCGAATTCGACATCGAAGACGGCTGGGACGACTGAAAGTCCGGGGCAAAAAGCCCGATCCTTGTCCTCAAAACCTCGAAATACGGTTTCAGATGCGGTTGATCACCCAATCGGGTGATGTTCACCGGTCCAACAGAGCGCAGGATCGCCACATGCGAAGCTTGCTGACCATGAGCATCGATCGACCGTTCCACCTTCCGACCGGGACGGTCACCTTCTTGCTCACCGATATTGAGGGTTCCTCCACACGCTGGGATCGGGACCCGGCCACGATGTCGTCGGCGGTGACTCGGCACTACGAGATACTCGACGATGCCATCGCTCGAGCGGGAGGGGTCCGACCCGTTGAGCAAGGGGAAGGTGACTCCATCGTCGGAGCGTTCAGCCGGGCGACCGACGCGCTGCTGGCTGCGATGGATGCTCAACAAACGTTGATCGACGAACTTGGCGACATCTTTCGGGTCCGGATGGCGGTGCACACCGGGGAAGCGCAATTGCGCGACGAGGGCAACTACTTCGGGCAGACGGTGATTCGTTGCGCTCGGCTGCGTGCACTCGGACACGGTGGCCAAATTCTGGTGTCGCGTACCTCGGCAGATCTCTGTGCCGACGGTTTGCCCGACGGGGTCACGGTGGTCGATCTCGGGGAGGTGCGGCTCCGTGACTTGGGGCGCCGCGAACGAGTGTTTCAGTTGGCGCACGACGGATTGCCGCAGCAGTTCCCGTCGCTGCGAAGTCTGGAGAACGCCCCGACGAACCTGCCGACACCGCTGACGACGCTCGTCGGTCGCGAGGTCGAGTTGTCGGACGTTGCGGATCTGCTCCTCGGCCATCGGCTGGTGACGCTGGCTGGTGTCGGTGGTGCTGGTAAGACCCGCCTCGCGATGCAGGTCGGCGCTGACGTGATCGATCGCTTTCCGGACGGAGTTTGGTGGGTCGAGTTGGCATCGGTCGCGCATGGCCAAGATGTCGTCGCGACCATCCTTCGGGCCTGCGGGATCCCACAGGTCGCCGGCTTAACGCCGACCGAAACGATGGTGATGCATATGTCGGACCGCAACGCACTGCTCGTTCTGGACAACTGCGAGCACGTGCTCGCAGAACGTGTCGGCGGCAGCTTCCACGCTTCTGAGCGAGTGCGCAGGTCTGCGGATCGTCGCGACCAGCCGGGAGCCGCTGGGCGTCGCCGGCGAGCTGACCTGGAGGGTCCCACCGCTCGCGTTGCCGCCGATGTGTCGCACATACGCGGTCGATTCGCTTGCCGCGTACGATGCGGTGCGCCTGTTCATCGACCGGGCGCAACTCGTGCGACCGAGCTTCGAGGTGACCGTCTCAAACGCACCGGCTGTCGCCGAGATTTGCCAGCGACTCGACGGCATCCCGTTGGCGATCGAGCTTGCTGCAGCACGTGTCCGTCAGCTGACGGTCGAGCGGATCGTTACCGCCATTGACGATCGCTTCCGTCTCCTCACCGGCGGGGTCCGTGCCTCGCTGCCCCGTCAACAAACGTTGCGTGCCTCGATCGAGTGGAGTTACGACCTGCTCGACGATGCCGAGCAAAGCGTCTTGATATGTCTCGGGGTGTTTGTGGGAGGTTTCGGTATCGACGCGGTCGAACAGGTCGTTGCCCAAGTAGAGCCGACGTTCGATCCTTACCTCGTGTTCGATGTGCTTGCGCGTCTGATCGACAAGTCGCTCATTGCGATCGACGACGCCGGTCGTTATCGGATGCTTGAGTCGATTCGATCGTTCGCGATCGAACGCGCCGTCCATTGTGGACGGCTTGGCCCGTTGCGAGACGCACATCTCGCGTGGACGTTGAGCTTGGTGGAAGCGTGGGCACTCCATCGTGTGTTCCCCTCATCCTCGGTCGAGTCCGAACTCTCCGCTGAGCTGGCCAATCTTTCCGCCGCACTCGAGTGGTCCATCGGGCAGAAGACCGTGTCCCCGGCTATCGGCCTGCTCCGCCCGCTGACGCGCCGATGGTACGAGATCACTTCATTCGACGAGGCGGCATCGTGGGCGCAGCGCCTCCTAGCCACGACTGAAGACGAGTTACTGCGCCACCAGATCGTTGCCGAGTTCGCTGAACTGGCGGCATTCAGCGGGCACATCGAACTCGTTGAGGCGGCCAGCGGAGCTTTCCGAAGCGCTTTGGAGTCTCGGGGCGACATGGTGCTCTCGCGCGCCGCTCGAGTCTTCGGTCTCGCGGCGAACTTCGGTGATCCGGACGCCTTCGCCTACCTCGAAAGAGGCCGCGACGCGGCACGCAATGCACAGGACCCATTCGGGGAATTCGAGCTGTGTCTCATGCTCGCGGTGGGTCATCGGTCATGCAACTGCGGAGACGCGATGCAGGCTGAGATGGAGCGAGCAGCTGTGATCGCTACCTGGCCACATCCGATGATGACGATGCACAGGGCGATGCAGTGTGCGACGCATTGCTTCAGCGGCGCGTACGACGAAGCGCTTCGCCTCGCGCTCGCCGAACCCGAAGGTGTTACCGCAGCCCACGCGTACATGGTTCCTTTCGGGGTCGTTGCGGCGCTGGCGGTCGGCGACGAACGTGCTCTCGGCGAGATGGCCAGTCGCGTCCAGCGGATGCCGAGGAGCGGAGTGCCCGGCTCGATGGGAGCGATGAGCACCCTGACACTGTCATTGGCACGCGACGACATCGACGCTGCCGCTGCTCAACTCCGGGCGATGCTTCAGCAGCCGCCCGTGCTCGGAGCGAGCGGACTCATGGCGCTGCTCGTGTGGGGTGCGCTCGTCGCCGATGCGACAGGCGACCCATCGCTGCGAGGTGAACTCACGGATCTCATCCCGGCACCACGTTCTGATGCGCCGGTCCCTGAGAGTTTCGGAGCAAGCTTCGCTCGCGCCCACGCGGCGATCGAACCGGACACATGGAACGCACTCCACGAGGCATTGGCGATCGCCAGCGACGGCAACCTTGTGCTGTTCCTCCCGGTCGCGCTCGGTGCTGTGGCGGAACTTCATTTCGCCGAGGGGCGTGCAACGATCGGTCTCGCGCTGCTCGCTGCCATCGAG
Source organism: uncultured Actinomycetes bacterium (assembly GCA_963847945.1). Classification (GTDB taxonomy): domain Bacteria; phylum Actinomycetota; class Acidimicrobiia; order Acidimicrobiales; family Ilumatobacteraceae; genus JANMJD01. Next base: position 566,108 of record CAWKBX010000009.1, on the reverse strand, counting down.
CACGACCTGACGATGCGCCACGGATGGCCGATCTCGCCAATACATCGTCGCCGTCAATTGGCGGCCGCTGAAGCGCACGGCCCGCTGCCGCAGCCGGCGCTGTCGCTGCAGGAGGCAGCGGCGCTGGCCTTACGGTCGAGAGGCGACCGGCAACGGCCGTCCACTGGCTGGGGGAGCCTGACGCCAACCGAACGACAGGTGACCACACTCGCCGCGGACGGTCTGAGCAATGTGGAAATCGCTGGGCGGCTGATCATGTCGGCCAACACCGTGAAGACGCACCTGTCTCACATCTTCACCAAGCTCGGCCTACGCAATCGAGCGGAGTTGGCAACGCTGGCAACGAAGCAGGACACGGGTCGGGAGGGTTGAACCAGACGATGGACGCTACACATTGGGTGGTCGAGGGCCACGTCGATCCACGGTGGCCGCTCAACACGCGAGGCAACATCGGAGAGGTCATGCCGGAGGTCGTCACGCCCTTGCAGTTCGATCTGGTGCTCCGCCCGGCAGAACAGGGCTTCCGTGATGCATTCACCCGAATCGGCCTGCTTCGCCCCGCCGACATCGGATCGGACGAGATCACCCTGCTCAACGTCTTCGGTGGTTATGCGTATCTCAACTTGTCGCTACTACGACTTCTTGGTGTACGAGCCCCACGATCGTCGGCCGAAGTGATCGACGCCATCTACGTCGGCGAGGGCGCTCCACCGCAGTACGAACCACGCCCAGGGGACCGCGACGTCCTTGCCAGTGTCAAGCTGGTGCGGTCCGTTGCCACCGCCCTGCGACAACGCGTTCTCCCCGATGCTGTCGCCATTGCGAGCAACCTTGCCGGTCGCCATGAGGCCGCCCGGCCCGGGCTGGGCGCACCGGATGACGTCCTGATTCGCTACCTCTTGGAAGGACGAACACCGTTCCGGGAAGTGTTCGCCGCACACATTTACGTCTCGGCGATGGCAGCGATCCCGGCCGGAATTCTCACCGACGCCTGCATCGCGGCAGGTGATCCGGCTGCGATCGCCGGGCTCATCGGTCGCGTCGGTGACGTCCGTTCCACCGAGTATTCCCTTGCGCTTGCCGCGATCGCCGCCGACGTCGACCGAACTCCGGCGTGGACCGCATTGTTCGACGAAGGCGTCAGTGGTTTGCTGGAACGAGCTCGGTCCGATGAGCATTGCACCGGGTTTGTGACGGCCTTCGACGAATTCACCGCCAAAAACGGTCACCGCGGCCCAAATGACTGGGATATCGCTGGACGGACCTGGGAGAACACCCCGTCCCTCGCCCTCGCTGCCCTCGATCGGATGCGCGGCATCACCACGCGAGCACGAAGCCAGCGCGGCGCCCCGATCCGCCACCGAAGCGCGTGTGAAAGCACGGCTGAAGCGAGCCGACAGGGCAACGTTCGGCTGGGCGATCGCGTCGATTCCGACATGGACGAGAGCTCGCGAGATCACCCGGGACCGGGCCGTGCGGCTCCTCCAACCCATCAAGCAGGTCGTGCGGGAGCTCGCCAACCGCTACGGAGATCGAGGTGGGACACACGAGCTGACCGGCTTCGCGATGTTGCATCTCGACGAACTCCGAGGTGCGATGGCCGAACCCGGCGAGTATCGGGAGAGCGTTGCTCAACGCGGCACATTGCACGCTCGGTTCGCCGCAGCTCCGGCGCGCTTTTTGATCACGGGTGCCGATGATGTCCCGACGATCGAGACTCTCGAAGCCGTTGCGCCGCGCGCCGTCGGCGTGGCCGGCGTGGGTGAGGTGCTCGCCGGCGCAGTCGGCAGCCCCGGCGTCGCCACGGGCCGCGTCCGCATCGTGCTCGACCCGGCCGACTGCGCCGACCTCGCCGCAGGTGAAATCCTCGTCTGCCCGATCACGGACCCCGCCTGGACCCCTTTGTTCATTCCGGCAGCGGCAGTGGTGGTCAACGTCGGCGCGCTCCTCAGTCACGCAATCGTCGTGTCGCGCGAACTTGGCATTCCATGTGTTGCGGCAGTTCCCAGTGCGACCCTTCGGCTTGTTGACGGCATGCTCGTCACCGTCGACGGAAACCAAGGCACAGTCACCGTCGTCGACCGCTGAAGCCATCAGTCGCGACGTGCAGCGAGTCGTCTACCTGCCTGCCCGCGGCGATCCGTATCCGCTGGGGCCCCAGCGGAACATAGCGTTCGCCCAGGTTCGCCACCGTTCGGCCGGTCTGACGCACGCTTGCCGTGCGTGGCCCTCCGTAGCCCTTGATCAGGACCTTGTCCCAAAACACGAAAATGTGCACGTCTTGCGCGCGGAAGGATTCTTCGATCGACCGAAAAACCACGATCGGCCTCGCCCACATCACACGATGCGTTCGAGGCGGATTCGCGTAATGCCTGCTCAGAGGCACTTTTGGCGGAAAGGGTGGGATTTGAACCCACGGTTGCTTTCACAACGCACGCTTTCGAGAAGTGGCCCCAAAACCCTGTGACCAGCACAAACGCACTCGATTCGGTGGAAATGTGCACGATACACGCGCGCTACTGCCCGTGAGATTTCGGGCCGCGCATTTCTACTCGGCGTCTGCGAGACCGAGCGGAGCCGGATCGAACCCAAGGTTGGCAAGCACAATGACCCAGCACCGTGGAGTTTGCGATGGAACGCCTCGAGACCCCCGGCGAGTTGAAGAAACTTCCCTGGGAGTGGCGCCGCCGGCTCACGGAGGACGTGTAGGAGTCGCCCCGTGAAGTCGGGTTGCGAACCGGTGAGTGTTCGCCAACTCTCAAGGATCGAGAACAAGCCACCAGAGTGGCTTGCGAGGTTGCCGAGCCGGAGGAGGATGTCGTGTTCGTTGTACTTCCAGTCAGCTGTACCGATTCCTTGGCCGTGGACCGATACGTGTCGGCGATTACGGTCATGCAGCGCCGGCCGGTTAACTGGCCAGAGGTCGATCGACTCAGGCACTGAGGCTGATCCGACGATCACGGTAAGCAGATCATTGATCGGCACCGCGATGTTGAGAAGGTCATCGAGACAAAGGGGTCGGGAACTCGTGAGCAACAGCCGTGGAATCGCCGTCACGGTGGCGTCCATGCGTCCATGCGTCCTTCGCGCGCTGACCGTGTGTACTCCAGCGTGAGCGTCAGTCCATCGGACTTCCACGACACCGTCGGCAGCTTGGAGCCAAACGTGACGCGTCGCGAGCGTCGGCCGATGCCTCGCTCCACCGTGAAGGGTCTGAAGCCGACCACGGGTTCGAGCCATGGGAGCTTGACCTCGGCGCGACGGATGAACCGATCGTCGGTGGAATCAAGGTGAACTCCCACGAGGGCGAAGTTGGCGTTCAGGGTTTCGGTCCATGTACGCCCGATGTGCAGGCCGCTGAACCCGTTGCCGGTCAGGCTGACGAGTCCGAGTTGGGCGACTTGACCGAGGATCAATGGAACGACTCTGTCGCCTTCATGCGCAAGATCGGAGATGCCGACCGGATTGAGAAGTTCCCCACCTGGCGCCACCTGGCGACACCGCACCGATAGATCATCGGATTATCGTCTTGTGGCATTCCCATTCGACTTTCTACGTATTTTCCGTAATACTAGCTGCCATGGACAACATCGGCCCACTGAGTTCTTTGGTGCGGTTCACGGTGTCGAACGTGCGGTCGTTCCGCGATGACGCATCGTTGTCGTTGGAAGCGACCCGGATGGCCGACCCATCAGCGGTGCGTCAGGTGCGGTGGCGTACCGATGGCTCCACAGTCGGGGTGCTACCCGTTGCGGGCGTGTTCGGTGCAAACGCTTCCGGCAAGACGTCATTGCTGCGGGCGTTCGCCGACATGCGGATGTTGGTGTTGGGATCGTTCCGCAACGGCGGTCCTGGCACTCGCGTGCCTCGCCATCCGTTTCGCCTGGAGCCCTCGTCGGTGGAGTTGCCGTCGAGCTTCGAGGTCGATGTCGTCGTCAACGGCGTGCGGTGGCAGTACGGGTTTGAGATCACCGACACGACAGTCGTGGCCGAGTACGCCTACCGGTTCCCGAAGGGCCGTCAGGTGCTCGTGTTCGAACGTTCGGAGAACGGGTTCGAGTTCGGAGCGTCGATGCGCACCGTCGGCCGAACCTTGGAACGGATCACCCGGCCGAACACGCTGCTGGTGTCCGTCGCCGGTGCCACCGCCGATTCAGAGCTTGAACCCTTGTTCTCCTGGTTCGGCACAAACCTGCGGTTCGCCGAAGTGCACAGCCGCGGAATCCGCGCTGCACGCACCGCAGAGCTTGCCGAAACACCGACCCATCGCGACCGAGTCCTCGCGATGGTCCGTGCCGCCGACCTCGGCGTCACCGACATCCGCCGAGAAAGCGCCGACCCGGAATTCGTCGAGCGGATGCGCCGCGCCGTCCAGATCCTCAACGGCCTCGAAGGCGAACCCGACGGAAGCGACGCCGAACAGTTCGTCGTCGAGGACTTCGTTCGCCTCACCCACTGCGGACCGCACGGCTGCACCGAACTCGACGCCGACGACGAATCGCTCGGCACGCTCGTCTGGGTCGGGCTGATCGGCCCGGTCATCGACGCCCTCGACGGCGGCCACGTACTCCTCGCCGACGAACTCGACGCCAGCCTCCACCCACGCCTCGTCGAACAACTCGTGGCACTGTTCCAGGATCCGCTCACGAACCCGAACGGGGCACAGCTGATCTTTAACGCCCACAATCTTGTACTGCTCGGAGACTCCGGTGACCGTCCGATCGGCCGTGACCAGATCTGGATCACCGAGAAGACCGCCGACGGAGCGTCTCGCCTCTATCCGGTCGCGGAATTCAGCCCTCGCCAAGACGAAGCCCTCGGACGCCGGTATCTGCAAGGTCGCTACGGCGGCGTCCCGATCCTCAACCCTGCCGAGTTCGAACGCGCCGCTCGAGACCTGCTCGCCGTATGACCAGGCGGCCGCCACCGGCATCACGCAACACCCGGACACCTCAACGCCCAGTGCGGCGAGTCATCCGAGTGTTCACCGAAGGAAGACTCACCGAGGTCGACTACTACACGATGTGGGGACGCGAACTCCGCGACCGGATCGTGATCGACATCGATCGCCGCCACGGGACGCCGCTCACCATCGTCCAACACGCCGCCACAATGACCGACGAACGGGCGCGAGCGCTGAAACGAGGTCGAGCACCCCTGTTCGACGAGATCGTCTGCGTCTTCGACTGCGACGAGCACCCCTTCATCGCCGACGCCATCGCACTCGCAGTGGAACACGGCATCCAGGTCGGCTACTCCAACCCGTGCTTTGAACTCTGGCTGGTGCTCCACGACCGCGACATACGTCGCCACACCGACCGGCAGCAAGCTCAACGTGTCAGCAGCGAGATCGGGATAACCACCGGCAGGTCGCTCACCACCGAATCCACACGACGCCTCATCGATGACTGGCACCTCGCCGCAGCCCGAGCCGAAGCACTCGATCAAATGCACGCGGACAACGGCAATCCGTCGGGAAGTAACCCGTCCACCACCGTCGGAGCGACAATCCGACTCCTTCGCCGACCCTGAACCACCACCGAGGCCACCACGCGGTTCGCTCTGGACGCTGAGCGGCTCCCGCCCACATGATCCGGACATCCGCGGGTAGCGCTATCGCCATCGCCATGAGTGAAGACCATCCCAGTGACGACGCCTGCGGAACAGTTGTTCGCCCGAGTTCGCATCCGTTCGGCCGGGCTCACGCACGCTTGGTGTGCATGGCCCTGCATAGCTCTTGACCAGGGAACCTCGTCCCAAAACCTCGAAAATGTGCACGTTTTGCGCGCGGGAGGATTCTGGACGAGCCGAAAACCACGATCCGCCCCGGTCGCATCACATGATGCGTTCGAGGCGGATTCGCGTCATGCCTGCTCAGAGGCACTTTTGGCGGAAAGGGTGGGATTTGAACCCACGGTTGCTCTCACAACGCACGCTTTCGAGGCGTACCCCCAAAAGCCTGTGACCAGCGGAAACGCGCAGCTTGCGTCACCCGGATCGCGCGTTCATCGCGCGCCGGATCGAAGCTCGCTTCCGTCGAATGTGTGCAGTTAGGCGACGAGGACGCTGTCGTGGAGATCGTCCGGAATGTCCTCTGGGAACGAGACCACGAGGTGCCGGTTGAGCGCGTGAGCGACGCGAGCGAGGGTGTCGAGTCGGTTCCTGGCACCGCCACCTTCCTCGAGGCGCGAAATGACCGACTGCGTGGTGCCCATGCGCTCCGCCAAGGCGCGTTGGCTGAGACCGGCCTCGGTGCGCATGTCGTAGATCAGTTGCCCGAGTGCCAGGTCCTGCTCGACGACTGCTCGCGTCTCTGCGGACGGACCACCACGTTGCTGCTTGATGTCATCCCATCGGGAATAGTTCGCCATCTGTGTCACCTGCTTGTCACGGGAACCGTCGGACACACTCAGCCGCGATCTTGCGTGCACGGTTGATCTCACCGCGCTCGTTGTTGCGTTGCTTGCGGAACGTCGTCAGCAAGATGAGCCGCCCGTCGCTGGTGAAGCGGTAGGTGATCCGTCGTGCCGTCGGGCCAAGCGTGTACCTGAGTTCGAACAGACCGTCGCCGAGCGACCTCGACAACGGCATCCTTGCCATCGGCCCAAGATGAGCCAACCGGTCGATGACGATCAGGGAACGATCCCAGTCGGCACCGGTGAGGCTGAACAACCAGTCCACGATCTCGTCGTGCAACTCGACGTCAACCACGATCACCACGATATCGCATCTATGCGATCATCGCAAAAAAGCGATATCCATCCTGAGTGGCGTGGGTAACAGATCCGGCGGGGCGAGCCCGACCAGAGCGAGCGGCGAACGACTCCGTCCGATCCGGTTCCAGCTACCGTGCGACACCCTCCTGCGATACTTGAGCCTGATGCAGTTCGATCCAGAGTCGTTAGAGGCGCTCCGCCGCCGACATCCGAGCTGGCGCCTCCTCCGATATGAGAAGGCGCCATTGGTCATCGCTTTCCTGCATCATGCGTTCGTCGCCCCAAACGTTCGGTCGCTGGCAGAAGACGATGCGCTGGAACTGCTCGATGATGTCCTCCACGCATCGCGACAGAGCGGTGTCGGCGACGATGCCGCGGCGGGCAAGAGTGCCCGGGACTATCTGATCGACTGGGCGTCCGATGGGCGCGGGTTCGTCCGCCGCTATTACCCACAGGGTGAGGAGGTCGCCCACATCGCCGTGACGCCCGGCGCCGAGCGCGCGATCGCTTGGCTGTTCTCGCTCGACGATTCGGCCTTTGTCGGCACGGAGTCGCGCCTGCTGACAGCGATTGAGTTGCTCCGTCAGCTCGACGTCGGCACCGACCCGGACGCCGAGTCCAGGCTGGCCGATCTTCGTCGACGCCGCAGCGAACTCGACGTCGAGATCGCCCGTGTCGAGAGCGGCGATGTCCGCCTGCTCGACGATCGTGCCGTCGCCGAACGCTTCCAACAGTTCGTGACGCTTGCCCGGGACCTGCTCGCCGACTTCCGGCAGGTCGAGGACAACTTCCGCGCCCTCGACAGGACAGTGCGCGAGCGAATTGCTCAGTGGGACGGCACGAAGGGAGCGCTCCTCGCCGACGTGTTCGGTGAGCGTGACATGATTACATCGAGCGATCAGGGAGCCAGCTTCCGGGCATTCTGGGACGTGTTGAGCGCAGGAAGCCGCCAGGACGAACTCTCCGAGCGGCTGAGCCGCATCACGCAACTGCCCGCCGTCGCCGCAACTCGACCCGATCGCCGCATCCGCCGGATCCACCACGACTGGTTCACCGCCGGCGATCACACCCAACGCACTGTCGCTTCACTGACCGCGCAGCTCCGACGATTCATCGACGACAAGACGTGGTTGGAGAACCGGCGTATCTTCGAGATCATCCGCTCGGTCGAGCAGCACGCCCTGGCCGTTCGGGACACGCCGCCGAGTGGGGAGATCGTCGACATACGCGTCGCATCGGTAGACGCCTTCCTACCGATGGAGCGCCGGCTCGCCGCACCGGTGACCGCCACCCCCATCGGCGTCGCCGAACTGCTTGCCGAGGACGACCCCGATCTCGACGCGCTGTTCGCCGACACCGGAATCGACCCGATCGTGCTCGCCGGGAACGTCGACGACCTCCTCGACGACCGTTCGCAGGTGACGCTCGCCGACGTCTGCAAGCGTCACCCACTCGACGCGGGGCTCGCCGAACTCGTCGCCTACCTGCACCTCGCCGACGCTCGTTTCGAGCAGGTCATTTTCGAGGAGCATCGCGATCGAATCACCTGGGAGGTCGGCGACTTGACGACCCGTACTGTCGAGATGCCGCGGGTGGTGTTCGTCCGTGGGTGACACCGAACCGCTTCCCCCCAACCAGACCTCTCGAACCTCCGAGTTGGGTCCGGTCGTCATCCCGTTGCTCAAAGGAGTCGTATATCGCAACGCCGATCAGAACCGCTGGTTGACGCTGATCCGGCTGCAGCACGACCTGCGCGACTACGTGAGCGTGCTGGGCCTCGAACCTGTCATCGACGAGGCGGAGGGGTATGCGTTTCTCCGTACACCTCCGGGTGCCGACGATGACGCCGACGAGGCATTGCCTCGCCTCGCCGCACGCCGACGCCTCACCTTTGGCGTGAGTCTGATGCTCGCGCTGCTCCGCAAGCGTCTTGTCGAAGCAGACGCTCACGGCGGTGACGTTCGATTGGTACTCACGCGCAGCGAAATCGTCGATCTCGTGTCCCTGTTCCAGTCTTCGTCCACAAATGAGGTACGGCTGCAAGATAGGGCTGAAGCCGACATCAAGAAGGTCGTCGAACTCGGCTTCCTTCAACCCTTGCAGTCAAATACCCGGCGGGGCGAGGAACCGGCCTTTGAGGTGCGCCGTGTACTCCAGGCGTTCGTCGATGCGCAATGGATGGCCGATTTTGACGCCAGGCTCGCCGAATACCGCACCATGTTGGGTCGACCGCCCGGGGAGGGCGCCGGAGATGAGTGACGCGCTTTTCCTCGACTTCGCCACCGACGACACCGAAGCCGGATTTCGGCTGCACCGCATCGAGGTCTACAACTGGGGGACCTTCGACCAGCGGATCAGCACGCTCCAACTCGATGGGCTCAACACCCTCGTCACGGGCGAGAACGGGTCGGGCAAGTCGACCTTCGTCGATGCGCTCACGACGTTGCTCGTGCCGTCGCACCGGATTGCCTATAACCGTGCCGCCGGCGCTGATGCGAAAGAGCGAGACCTTCGTTCCTACGTCCTGGGCTACTACCGCTCCGAGTACAACGAGATGACCGGGGCGTCGAAGCCGGTGGCGTTGCGCGCCAAGGCCGCCGGCACGTACTCGGTGATTCTCGGGGTCTTCCGGAACACCGGGTTCGATCAGGTCGTCACCGTTGCGCAGGTGTTCTGGCCGGCCGAGCAGGGGCAGCCGAACCGTCTCTTCCTGCTCGCCGAACGTGACCTATCGATCGCCGCTCACTTCCGGGGTTTCACCGCGGGGCTACGCCAACTCAGGAGCCAACTACGCGAGTTGGGAGCCGAACTCTTCGAGACCTACCAGCCGTACGGTGCCCGGTTACGCCGGCTGGTCGGGATCCAGAGCGACAAGGCGATGGAGCTGTTCCATCAGACCGTGTCGATGAAGGCGGTCGGCAACCTCACCGACTTCGTGCGTGCGCACATGCTCGACGTCGAGCCCGTCAAACCGCGTCTCGATCATCTGATCACCCACTTCGACGACCTCACTCGGGCGCACGAGGCCGTCGTGCGCGCCAAGCGTCAGCTGGAGTTGCTGGAGCCGATCGCCACTGACGGGGACCGTCACACGCGGGAGTCAACCTTCCGTGATGTTCTCGACCAGTGCCGCCAGCACCTGCGACCGCACTTCGGAGTCCTGCGAGTGCGATTCCTCGCTGCCGAACTCGTTCGTCTCGAATCCGACCGGGCGAAGGCCGAGTCGCACCTGGAAGCTGTCCGTTCGCGCGAACGCGACGTCCGAAGCCGGGTGGCCTCGATCGCGGCCGACATCGCCGGAAGTGGAGGTGACGAGTTGCGTCGGATCGACGGACAGGTCGCCGACCTGTCCCTCGAGCGGGACCGACGCCGCAAGGCCGCCCGCACCTTCGAGGAGTGCGCCAGCACGGCCTCCGTCGTGATGCCGGCAAACGAGGCCGAGTTCGTTGACGTCTGGGAATCGGTGGCGCGGCGGCGCTCCGAACTCGACGCCGTTCGCGCCGAACAACGAACCCGCGCCACCGAAGACGCAATCCGCCTGAAGCAACACCGGGAGCACCACGCCGCGTTGGCTGCCGAAATCGAGAACCTGCGGGCCCAGCGCGGCAACATCCCGCTGGCCCAGACCGACCTGCGGCGACTCGTCGCAGACCAACTGGCCATCGATCCTGCCAAGCTGCCCTTCGTCGGTGAACTTGTCAGGGTTCGCGAGGCAGACGAGTCATGGGAGGGCCCCGCCGAGCGTCTCCTGCACAACTTCGCACTGTCGATGCTCGTCCCCGACGAGCACTATTCGGCGGTCCAGCATTGGGTCGACGGGCATCACCTCGGTCAACGGCTCGTGTACTTCCGGGTCACCGGGCGACACCGGCGACGCGACGAGGAGATGCATCGATTCGCGTTGTTCGACAAGCTGGAGATCCGTGAGGATTTGCCCGCAGACGTCGGCGGCTGGTTGCGCAACGAACTGATCGCTCGGACGAACATTGCCTGCTGCGACACCGCCGAGCAGTTCATCCGTGAACCACGAGCGATCACCCTGGCCGGCCAGATCAAGGGCGGTAACCAGCGCCACGAAAAGGACGACCGGTTCCGTCTCGACGACCGCAGCCGGTACGTGCTCGGCTGGTCGAACGAGTCGAAGATCGCCGCCCTCGCCGTGCCGCTCTGCGATGCCGAACGGAATATCCAAGAGGCAGCTACCGCGCTCGCCGGCATCGATGCTGCGAGCGCTACGACCAACGCCGTGGCCGACGCTCTTGCCCGCTTGGAGGTCTACCGCGAGTACCGCGACATCGATTGGCAGTCCATCGCCGCCACGATCAGCGAACTCGAGGTGGCTCGCACCGCTCTGCTGGCGACATCGGACCGGTTGCGCGAGTTGGAGGTACAGCTCCGCGAGGCGCAACGGTCGGTCGACGAGGCGCAAACCGCCGTGGAGGAAACACTGCGTCGGGTCGGCAGCATCGCCGACCGGGTCTCCGAAACCGAGCGCGAGCACGCCGAACTCGCCGACGAGTTCGGCGACGGCTCCGGGTCCGGGACTGGGACTGGGGTCCCGTCGGGCGTCGCATCACGGATCTTAGCGATCGAGGCCGAGGTGCTACCCGAGCCACCTCGGCGATTGAAACAGCTCGTGGAGGCGGAGTCAGCGGCTCGCGACGTCGTACAGAACGAGATCGACGCCGCCACCAAACGGATCGAGCGGCTCAGCCGCAACCTGATCGCGGCGATGAAGGACTTCGCCGGCGAGTTCCCGGTCGACTCGCAGGACCTCGACGCGTCACTCGAGGCGCTCGGTGGTTTCGCCGAGATCCTCGACCGACTCCGCGCCGACGACCTCCCCCGCTTCGAAGCCGAGTTCCGCGACCTGTTGAACGAGAACACGCTTCGCGAGATCGCCGGCTTCCAGCAGGCGTTGCATCAGGAACGTGCCGACATCGAGGAGCGCATCGACACGATCAACGGGTCCCTTGCGACCATCGAGTACAACCGTGGGCGCTACATCGAGCTCGTCAAGGAACCGACGCGCGATCCCGACATCCGTCAGTTCCAGGCCGACCTCCGATCGTGCACGGAGGGCACTGTGAACATGGCCGATGATCCGGTGCGCGTCGAGCAGAAGTTCCATCAAGTGCGGGCGATCATCGAACGGCTCCGCGGCCGGGCTGCGACGGCGGACGCCGATCGCCGCTGGGCCACGAAGGTCACCGACGTCCGCAACTGGTTCGGCTTTGCCGCTTCGGAGCGTTGGCGCGAGGACGGTTCGGAGTACGAGCACTACAGCGACTCGGCGGGCAAGTCGGGCGGTCAGAAGGAGAAGCTGGCGTACACGGTGCTGGCGGCAAGCCTCGCTTACCAGTTCGGGTTGGAACTGGGTGAAACGAAATCGCGGTCGTTCCGGTTCGTCGCCATCGACGAGGCATTCGGCCGTGCCGACACCGAAGCGACCAGGTTCGGTTTGGAGCTGTTCGCCCGGTTCCATCTGCAACTGCTCGTCGTCACGCCGCTCCAGCGGATCTCGATCATCGAGCCACATGTGCAGCGAGTCGGCTTCGTCAGTGTGCGGGACGATCGCTCGCAGATCACCAACCTCACCATCGAGGAGTACCGCAAGCACCGTGGCGGCGATCGTGACGCCGGGCCAAGCTCGTGATGACCAACACCTGGACATCGTCTGACGACGTCTGTCGACAGGTTCAGCGACTGTGGGATCGCGGGCTGGTACTCGCCGAAATCGCTGGCGCGCCTTCCATCTTCCCGTACCGACTCCGCTTGTCGCGTCCAGCGCCCGCTGATCTGCTGAATCGCTACGACGAGGTGCGCGTGTGGGCCCGCTCGCTGCTCGCCATGCCGGATGTTCGGGTTGTGACGTCGGTGCAGGGTGCACGCTCGATCGGCCGTAATGAGATTCCGAGGGAGGTGTGGATCGACGACCTCCGGGCGGCGGCGACCCTCCTTGGCCGGACAGATGAAGCGGACGTGTTCCGAAACCTCGTAGAGCTCACCCGCACGCGGGAGCCGGGACTCGTCGACTGGGTGGCTGCTCACCCCGTGGAGGCCACAGCAGCGGCCGGCTCATGGTGGCGGCTGCTTCAGATCGTTGGATGGCTGCGCACCCATCCACGACCAGGGATATACGTTCGTCAGGTCGACCTCCACGGGGTCGACACCAAGTTCATCGAACGCAACGCCCCGCTGCTGTCCGCGTTGCTCGACACAGTGCTGCCGCCTGACGTCATCTGGGACGACGAGTACCGGTTCGAACCTCGATACGGGTTTCGGTCCGCGCCTCGAACAGTGCAAATACGAGCGCTGGATCCCGCCATCGCCGTGAGCGTCGGTGTTCAGGACCGGCCGATCACCCTCACGCTCGACGATTTCGGCGAACTCTCGGGCGTTCAGCGAGTCTTCGTGACGGAGAACCAGGTCAACTTCCTCGCCTTTCCAATGGCCGAGCGGTCGATCGTCGTGTTCGGCGAGGGATACGACGTCGCCAAGATCGCCGCGGCACCGTGGATCACGTCCGTTCCTGTCCACTATTGGGGTGACATCGACACCCACGGGTTCGCGATTCTCGACCACCTCAGATTGAAATTGCCGAACGTCACGTCGATGCTCATGGATCGCGCCACCCTCTTTGCCCATGAAGGGCAGTGGGGCGAGGAGGTCGCCCAGGTTCGCCGCGAACTCCCCGGACTCTCCCGAGCCGAGCGTGACCTCTACGACGACCTGCGCGACAACCGGATACGCGCGAACCTGCGGCTCGAGCAAGAACTGATCCGCTACGGGGCGGTCAGGTCGGCAATCGCCACGCTCGTCGGCGTGACTGAAGTTGCGGGTCCACCGCGTCAGGGCTGACTCTGGACAACGTTCGCCTCCGACGACCTCCCGTCGGAGCCGAGAAATGGGTTGACCGGCTGCGAACCGCGGCGACCGGGGCCACTCCGCAGAGGCGTGGCCCCGAAGACCGACAACATCAAGTACTACCAGGAGTTATCAAGGAACAGCTGTCCCAAAACCCCGCTCCATCGCGCGAATATCGCGCGGGAGACTTCAAATCGGGCCGAAAAACCACGATCCGCTTCGCCCGCATCACTGGATGCGTTCGAAGCGGATTCGCGTAACCCCTGTTCAGAGGCAATTTTGGCGGAAAGGGTGGGATTTGAACCCACGGTTGCTTTCACAACGCACGCTTTCGAGGCGTGCCCCCAAAAGCCTGTGAGCAGCACAAACACCGCGATACTCGGAAGAATGTGCACGACATACGCGCGCTACTCCCGGTGAGATTTGGCTGCGTTGTCCACAGGTTGTAACGAGTTGTAGCTCGACTCGAGTTACAACTGGTTACAACTTCGGAGAGCCGCCTGCCGACGAGTCGAGCCAGGCCTGCACCGCTCCGACCACCGCGATCGCCATCGTCACGACCTCGGTCGCTTCGACATCGGTCGCGTCAGGCAGATCACCGGGATAGCGGCCATCGACTGCCCACGGTTGCAGCACGAGCAGATCGAGCGTCGACAGGTCCGAACGGAGCTGGGCTGGGCCGAGGCCAGCGAGCACGACGATGTCATGCGTCTTGCGGAACGGAATCGACTCCGCGACGAGCGCTGCCTTCAACGCCTTCTCAGCCGCCTGCTGAGCATGGAAACACGCAATCCGGCTCGGCACGTCCTCGTCAGCGAGCAAGAGTCGAGCAGCACGCAAATCCGCATCCGCGAACTCCAACCACTCGCCAGCGTCAGCCGACACGAGCCGCCGACCGGCGATGAACGCTGACTCCCTCGCGCAACGGCCAGTACACAGCCGAGCCGACCGAGTCCCGATCACAGTCGATCTCGGCCACATCGGCCACGACGATGTCGACCGGGACGAATGTCCGGATCGCACCACGAATCGCACGCATCAACGCTCTCCGACCAACGAGCGCTGCTTCTTCGAAGACGACAAGCAGATCGAGGTCAGAGTCAGGGCCATCATCGCCACGAGCGACCGAACCGAACAGCACCACCTCAACCGGATCGAAGGCCTCGACAATCTCGGCCACCACAAACGGCAACGCCTCGCGCAACGTCAGGCCGTCATACCGACCCGACTCGTCGACCGTGTGGACCATCGTCACGGAGCCCAGTGTACGCCACGCCTCACTGGCAGATCTGCGAGACCGACCGAGGCGAGCCGCTCGCATTTCTTGAGGAATGCGTGACGCGATCGCCTCTCGAGGGTCATGTCTCCAATGTGGATCTGCACGACAGAACGAAGGATCGGCCGGAAGCGACAGAAGCCCACCGAGACCGGTGGGCTTCTGTAACTTCTTCAGACCTGGCAGAGCCAGGCGTTTGGCGGAAAGGGTGGGATTTGAACCCACGGTTGCTTTCACAACGCACGCTTTCGAGGCGTGTCCCTTTGGCCGCTCGGGCACCTTTCCGTTGAGCACTCTACCGGACGCGGTGGGGGGTCAACCAAGAGAGTTGCCGGTTGACCGCCAGAGTGAATCTGCGGATCACCCGCGGCGGCTGGCGAAGAACGACTCGAGTAGGGTCGCCGACTCGACTGCCCCGACGCCGTGGCGGGTAGGGAAGTTGTGGTTCAGGCGGGGGTCGGCGCTGACGTTATAGAGGCTGGCGGTTGCTCCACCCTTGAGGTCGGCGGCACCGTAGACCAAGCGGCCGATTCGGGCGTTGAGCAGGGCTCCGGCGCACATCACGCATGGCTCCAGCGTCACCACGAGGGTGCACTCGTCGAGCCGCCACGACCCGACCACAGCCGCCGCGTCGCGCAGCGCCAGCACCTCGGCATGGGCCGTGGGGTCGCCGGTCAGTTCTCGCTCGTTATGACGCCGAGCGATGACCTCGCCGTTGCGTACGACCACCGCACCGACGGGTACGTCGTCGTGGCCGAGGGCGAGGCGCGCCTCGGCGAGGGCGAGCTCCATGAACGAGGCGTCGAAGTCTTCCATCGGCGCCATCTTCATGCAGTGCAGTTGGTCGTTCCGCTATCCAAGGTCGTGCCATCCTCGGCGATGTAGGCCCAGTCGTAGCTTCCGTCGTGCAGGGTCATCGACAACACGCCGTAGGTGGTGTTGTCGCGGAACGCCGAGTTCGCCTTGATCGATCCCCAGTTGTAGAGGCTGCGGCCGCCAGACCCGACCACGAACTGCACCACGCCACGGGCGGCATCGGCAGAACCCGTCGGATTCTGCGGGCCGAACCGCTCGTAGAGGTGGTCGTTGCCCGACATCAGCACATCGGCACCCCCGGCGTAGGCCGTGGCGAAGAGTCCGTTCACGCGGGCCTGGTCGCCGTGGACACCCGACGAGAACCGGGGATGATGCCAGGTGATCAGCGAGCATTTCGTCGGGTTGGCGGCCATTTCTGCGGCCAACCACTTGTCTTGGGCCGCGCCGGCTTGGTAGCCCTTCTGGGAGTTGAGGTGCAAGACTCGCCAGGTGCCGATCGTCTCGGCGTAGTACCCCTGGTCGGGCTTGCCGGCCGGCCCATCGGCGGTGGGTGAGCCGTTGAAGTACTCGAAGTAGCCGTCGGCGGTCGGGAAACCGTCGTACTCGTGGCTGCCGATCGTCGGGCTGGTGATCGCCTTGAAGTCGCCCCAGCTGGGGTGGGCGATGGGGTCGGGGTACGGCCCGTACCCGCTCTGGAACTCGGCCGCGGTGCGCGTCGGCCCATACTGCAGATCGCCAAGGGGAAACACCCGGGTTGGGGCGATGGAGGCGATCAGCTTCGCCGTACGGTCGGATGCGCAACTCTTCGACATCACGCCGTTGGCGCAGGCGATATCACCGGCGGCCACGATCACCGGGTCGAGATTGGGTGGGCCGGACGTCACGATCGACTGGGTGGCAGTGGCGGTGAGGCCCGCCGCGTCGGTGATGGTCACGGTGACGACAAACGTACCGACTGCGGCGTAGGTGTGGGCGGCCGCTGGCGTGGTCGTCGACTCGACCGGGCTGCCGTCGCCCCAGTTGAAGGCGTAGGTGGCGATGTCGCCATCGACATCAGTCGACGCCGAGGCATCGGCCGTCACCGCTACCGGAGTGACGCCCGACGCCGGGGCCACGGTGAGCGCGGCGATGGGGGCCTGGAGCACGATGACCTTGCCGCAGTTCTGCGTCACATCGTCGACCCACAACTCGCTTCCGGCGGCCAGTCCAGCGCTGAAAATGCGCAGGTCGACCGCGTTGCCTGGCGTCACCGCGAGGGTGGTCTCGATGAGGTGCCAATCGGTGTCGGCGAGCGTGATCGGCGTTTGCGTCGTCGCTGCGGCCACCCCGCCGACGTACTCGGTCAACGCCAGTTGGATCGTTGCCCCGATCGGCCCGGCGACCCACGCCGAGGTGGTGCAGGTTGGCCCGGTGCTGGCGGCAACCCAGTTCGGTGAATCGTCCATCACCGCGTCGCCCCCACCGGGACCGACGACGAGTTTGAACGATGCCAGCCCGCTGTGCGCCTTGGATTCGTCGCGCACGAGGAAAGAGCCAGGCGCGCTGAGGACGCTGCTCCAGCCGAACTCGGCACCGGGGTCGCCGACCTCGTTGATTGGTTTCACCGGACCGGCCGCCATCGTGGTAGCCGGATCGCCGACCACCACCTCGGGGGCGACGGTCGCGGGAGACGACACGGCCGTCCACACCGCAGTCGTTCCTGCCGCAAGCAGGACTGCCGTTACCGCCACCGGAATTGCGATTCGACGTCGCATGAGGACCTCCTCGAACGACTGAACTGCGCGCCGCAGCAATCAGTCAGCGGAGGGGATGGGATTTGAACCCACGGTGAGTTTCCCCACACACGCTTTCCAGGCGTGCCGAATCGGCCGCTCTCGCACCCCTCCTTGCAGCAACCGGTCGTGAAGATCGGCTACAGCTGGCGCACCGAGGCTAGCGGACCGATAGCCTGACGCCACTTCGCTCACCCGCCGGGTGTGGTGGTGGTCGGGTCCTGTGCAACGGGCGTCCGGGAATCAGGTCAGGGTCGGAAGACAGCAGCCTTCAACGGTCACGTTTGTGTGCCGCAGATCGCCTGGCCACCACCACAGCCGGCGGGGTGCGAAACCCCTGCTCACCGGGTGCGTTGGGCAATCCGCTCCGCCCGGGCGACCAGATGTGGGGCTCCCAAGTGCTCGGCCATCGCGGCGAATTCCGGGGTCGGCCCGGCCCAGTGCCAATCGTCGACGTTGCCTACTTCCACGTCGCGTTCGACCGTGGCGATTCGTCGAAAGAGCACGGCCAGCTCGAAGTCCTGGCGCAGCGTCGCCGACAGCTTCTCGGCCCCGCGCAGGCCCATGATGTCCCAGTCCTTGGCCGATGTCGGGATGTCTTCGAGGTGGCGATAGCGGCCGAGCACCGACGAGGCACTTTTGGCCCCCCAGCCGGCCAGCCCGGGGAAGCCGTCGGCGGTGTCGCCGACCACGCCGAGGTAGTCGGGAATCGACTCCGGCAGCACCCCGAACTTGGTGAACACCCCGGCCGCGTCGGTGATCTCGCCCTTGCGACGATCGAGCTGCACGACCCGGGTGCCTTCGATGCACTGCCCCAGGTCTTTGTCGGGGGTGCAGATGATCACCCGCTCCACCCGCTCGTCGGCCGAGGCCACCGCGGCGGCCGCGCCGAGCGCGTCGTCGGCCTCGTACTCGACCATCGCCCAGGTGACGACGCCCATTGCCACCATCGCCTCTTCCATCATCGGAATCTGTTCGAGCAGCTCAGGGGCCATGCCCTCGCTCGACTTGTACCCGGCCCATAGGTCGTTACGGAAGCTTTCGATCACATGATCCGAGGCGACACCGATGTGGGTGGCGCCCTCGCCGAGCAGTTGCAGGGTCGATCCGAGCACGCCGACAACCCCGTCGTACGGGCCGATATCGGCGTGGCGGGCGGCCTGGCCGTAGTGCTGACGGAACAGCTCGTATGTGCCGTCGATGAGATGGACCTGCATAGTCCCTAGTCTCGCCCACAATGTCTTCTCCGTCGAACACCGCCACCGTGACCGTCAAGGCCACCTTGACCGTCAAGGGCGGCCGGGACAAGTCGCTGCGCCGTCGCCACCCGTGGGTGTTCAGCGGCGCCGTCCAGAAGGTCACCGGGTCGCCGGGACCGGGCGACACCGTTCGAGTCGTCACCGGTGATGGCTCGTTCCTGGCCTGGGCCGCGTACAGCGCCGCGTCGCAGATCGTCGCACGGGTGTGGTCGTTCGAGGAGTCCGACACGATCGATTCGTCCTTCATCACCGGGCGGGTCCATGCGGCGGCGGCTCGTCGCGCCGGCCTGACGGATCGGACCGATGCGTGTCGACTGGTGTTCTCGGAATCCGACGGGCTGCCGGGCCTGATCGCCGACCGCTACGGCCCGATCATCGTGGTCGAGTTGACGACGACCGGAGCTGACCGGTGGCGAACTGAGATCGCTGATGCGTTGATGAGCTTGCCGGGCGTCGAAGGCGTCTACGAGCGATCGGATGTCGACATCCGATCGCGGGAGGATTTGGAGCCGCGCGTCGGCCTGCTGGCCGGAACCGAGCCTCCCGCGGACCTGGAGATTCACGAGGATGGCGCCCGCTATCTGGTCGACGTGCGCGCTGGTCACAAGACCGGCCTCTATCTCGACCAACGCGAAAGTCGGGTGGCGGTTGGAGAACTCGCGGCGGGCCGCCGGGTGCTCAATACGTTCTGCTACACCGGCGCCTTCTCGGTGGTCGCCTCGCGGGCCGGGGCGCCGGAGGTGGTGAGCATCGATTCGTCGGGACCGGCGCTGGCGATGGCCGCGCAGAACCTGCGCCTGAACGCTTGCCCGGCCGGGGAACTGGTCGAGGCCGACGTCTTCGCCGACCTGCGTCGCCTGCGGGCGCGGGGCGAACGATTCGGGATGATCATTCTCGACCCGCCCAAGTTGGTCACCAACTCGGGCAACCTCGACAAGGCGACCCGGGCGTACAAAGACATCAATCTGATCGCCTGCCAACTCCTCGAACCTGGTGGACTGCTGGTCACATTCTCGTGCTCCGGGCTGCTCGAGGAGGCGTTGTTCCAGAAGGTCGTCGCCGGCGCGGCCCTCGATGCCCGTCGCGACGTGCGGATCGTCGGGCGGCTGCACCAGGCCAGCGATCACCCGGTGTTGCTGTCGGTCCCCGAGACGGCCTACCTCAAGGGCCTGATCTGCGAGGTGGCGTGATGTCCCCTCCGACGGTTTCCACCTCTTCCACCTCTTCTACCGTTTCTACCTTGGCGCGGTTGGTTGCCTTCCCGACCGAGAGCCGTACACCCAATGCCGCGCTGATCGACTGGGTCGCCGACCGCATGGTCGCGTTCGGCGGACGGATCACCCGCGTCGGTGGACCCGGAATCGAGGGCTGCTCGAATGTGCTCGCCTCGTTCGGCCCGGTGGAACCCGGTGGATTGTTGCTGTCGGGGCATTCCGACGTGGTCCCCGCCGGGACCGGTTGGGCGACCGATCCGTGGACGGCGACGGTCGTGGGTCGCGACGTGTTCGGCCGGGGCACGGCCGACATGAAGGGCTTCATCGCCTCGGTGTTGACGACAGTCGAACGGCTCGCCGACGTGGCGTGGACCGCTCCATTGCACGTCGCCCTGTCGTTCGACGAAGAGGTGGGCTGCGTCGGAGTCCGCCACCTACTCGACCGGTTGTCACACGACCCGACCGTGAGGTCCGCCCTCGTCGTGATCGGGGAGCCGACGATGATGCACCCCCGTCACCGCCATCTCGGCAAGGTCGGCTATGAGACGGTGTTCCACGGAACCGCTGGCCACTCCAGCCTCTCGTACCGTCTCCCCTCGGCGATCTCATCCGCGGCCCGGGTGATCGCCGCGCTCGACGCAGTGGGTGCTCGGGCGGTCGCCGATGCGGCGGGCGGCGAACCGGAGGTCACCGTCAACTGCGGCGTGATCGACGGCGGCACCGGGCTGAACGTGATCGCCGAGACCTGTCGGCTGTCGTTCGAACTCCGCCACACGGCCGAACACGACCCAGACGTTGCTCTCGCCCCGGTCCACGCCGCGCTGGCGATCGAAGACGACGTGCTGCGCTCCGTTGGTCGCGGGGTTACGGTGTCCGAGATCGTCCGCTATCCAGGCCTCGCCACCGACGCCGAGAATCCGCTGGTCAAACTGGTCGAACGCATCGCCGACGCCGGATCCTGCATCCCCCTCGGCTTCGGTACCGAAGGCGGACTATTCGCCGCCGCCCTGGGCGCCCCGGTCGTCATCTGCGGCCCCGGCGACATCGCCGTCGCCCATCGCCCCGACGAATACGTCACCCTCGAACAACTCGCTCGCTGCGACACCTTCCTCGCCGCGCTGGTCGAGCAGATGTGCCTCTCGACCTGATTGGGTTGCGAGCGCCTCGCGTCACTCCGCCGTCGGCGGACACTCCGCTCCCGAGGTGGGAAACCGCATCTGTTCGGAACCCCGGCTGCTGGTGACGTCTAGGGTGATGCACGACGGCCCGGTCACGATGAGGCCACCTATGTATCCGTTGAGTGCCTTGGCCGGGCACGCTTCGAATGACACGGACTGGGTTGCCACGTCGAGTTCGGCCTGTTCCGAACGCACCTTTGCCCTCGGAACCTACAACTTCGCTGAATCGTCGAGTGCGGCGAGGCTGAGCGCCGAGATCTGGGCTGCGAGCTCCCCGCTCGAGAGCGTCGAGCTCGCAGCCCACGCCTCGGCCGGCAAAGGGAGCGACGGCGCCGGGTCGGGGTTGTATCGGGGCACGATGTGGACGTGGACGTGCGGATCCTGGTTGCCGAGGATCTGGAAGTTGAGGTGGATCGGAGCGAAGACCGTCTCGAGCGCTCGGGCGACGATGCCGACTTCCGACCAGAACGCAGCGTGTTCCGCGGCAGTCAACGACTGCGGATCGCCGACATGGCGGCCGCGGAAGACGACCACGGAGTACCCCAGCGTCGGGCCGCCGCGCTGCAGGTAGGCATCGGAAACCGAACCGGCGAAGTACCGAACTCCATGCTCCGTCTCGGCCACCCGTCCCGCGGTGCATTGCGGACAGTTCTCGCCCCGTTTCTTCGTCAGAAAGTCGCTGGGCCAGTCGAAGAGCTCCACGATCAGTAGATCCGGGCCCAGACGGCAGCGGCGTCAATGGCGGATTCGGTGTCGACCCTGATGACGGGGGCGACACCGAGCGGTCCGAGCCGAGCGAGCGCCGTGAACTGTTCGATGAGCTGATCGTACGTCTTGCCCGTGTCGCCATGGGCTGGATGCCGAACGCGGTGCTGGAACCGGCGGGCGGCGGCGGCGGGCGAGCAGTCGCAGTACACCTCGACGACATCGGGGAGGTCGAGCAACCATTCACTTGGTGTTCCCGATGTCGTCGACAACCCGGGGTGTCGCCAGAACGAGATAAGGATGCCAGCCCCGGCGTGCTGTGCGGCGCGCTGGAACTGGGCATCAGCTTGGCGACTCAACCTCGAACGGACCTCAGGCGAGACCGCAGTCCTATCCACGAATAGGGCTTCAAGCAGGTCGTCCTTGTCGAGTACCAGTAGGTCGTTGGCTTTCTCGGACGAGGGCGACTTCTCCGTCTGGGCGCGGTGAGTCCCACATATGAGACGGTCCGCGCCCCGATCGCCCGTTGGGCTGCAAGGAAGACGAAAATCGGTCGCGAGTTGGCGGCCAAGGGTCGACTTGCCACTCCCCGGGAGGCCCGAAACGACGATGTACCGCGGCATTGATCGGCGACTATACGCGCCCGTTCGAGTCTCGGTGGCCGAACGCGCCAGTAGGTTCACCCGATGGCCAAACACTGGGACGAGCAGAGCATTCCCGACCAGTCGGGCAAGGTGGCCGTGATCACCGGGGCCAATAGCGGCATCGGTTGGGACACCGCCCGCGCCCTTGCCCAGCACGGCGCACACGTGGTGATGGCGTGCCGAACGCGGGCGAAGGCCGACGATGCCAAGGCCCGCATCGACGCGCTCAAGCCCCGTGGTCGGGTGTCGATCGTCGATCTCGACCTCGCGTCGCTCGGCTCGGTGCATGCCGCGGCCGACGCGGTGTTGGCCGAGCACGAGCACGTGCATATGTTGATCAACAACGCCGGGGTGATGGCGATGCCGCATCTACGCACGGCCGAGGGGTTCGAGATGCAGATCGGCACCAACCATCTCGGCCACTTCGCCTGGACCGGGCTGCTGCTCGACCGGGTGATTGCAACGCCCGAGTCTCGCGTCGTCGTCGTGGCCAGCAATGCCCACAAGTTCGGCAAGATGGACTTCGACGATCTGTTGTGGGAGAAGTCGTACAAGGCGTGGGGGGCCTATGGTCGCAGCAAGCTGGCCAATCTGCTGTTCGCCTACGAGCTGCAGCGTCGTCTGGAGCGGGCGCGCGCCACCACGATCGTGGTCGCGGCCCATCCCGGCGGGGCGCGTACGGGCCTGGGGACACCGTCGCACGGGTTTGCCGGCAAGGTCGCCGCGATCCTGCGCCCGGCGATCATGCTGGCGATGCAGCCCGCCAAGATGGGCGCATTGCCGACCCTGCGAGCTGCGGTTGATTCCCAAGCGAAGGGTGGCGACTACTTCGGCCCCGACAAGTTCGGGGAGTCCCGCGGCCACCCCGTCAAGGTCGTGTCCAACGCCCGCTCGCAGAACACCGGCGACGCCGAACGCCTCTGGACCGCCTCGGAACGCTTGACCGGTGTCACGTTCAATCTCGGCGACTCGACGGCGTCCGGCTGACCAGGGGAACGTTGGGGCGCACCGAACTACGGTGAGCCGATGGCTGCACCTCGATCATCACCGTTCACCCTCGCCCTCGTCGGCGGGGGCAACATGGGAGAGGCATTGCTTGCCGGGCTGATCAAGGCGGGCTGGGCTGCTCCCGAGGAGTTGGCGGTGGTCGAGATCATCGCCCCGCGCCGAGCTGTACTCGCCGAGCGGTATCCCGGGGTGACGATCACCGATGTGATCCCGCCGTGCCGGGCCGCGCTGATCGCCGTGAAGCCGCACGATGTCCCTGCGGCCTGTGCGCTTGCCGCGGCCGCCGGCGCCGAGCGGTTGTTGTCGATCGCCGCAGGGGTGACGATTCCGGCGTTGGAGGCGGCAGCCGGGCCGAACGTGCGGGTGGTTCGTTCGATGCCCAATACGCCGGCGCTGGTCGGTGCAGGGGCGTCGGCGATCTCGCCGGGCACGACAGCCGACGAGGACGATCTGCAGTGGGCGCGCGAGATCCTCAGCGCGGTGGGCACGGTCGACGTCGTCCCCGAACGGCTCCTCGACGCTGTGACCGGCCTTGCCGGCTCCGGCCCGGCGTACGTGATGCTGGTTGCCGAGGCACTCATCGAAGGTGGCGTGCTCGTCGGTCTGCCCCGCGCCACGGCCCGCCAGATGGTGACGCAGCTCCTCGTCGGTTCCGCCAAACTGCTCGCGGAAAGCGGCGAGCTTCCCGAGGTGTTGCGGGCGAATGTGACCTCGCCCGGCGGAACTACTGCTGCGGGCTTACAGGCCTTGGAGGACCGCGGTGTGCGCGCCGCCTTTCTCGCCGCAGTCTCTGCCGCTACGGAACGTGGCCGGTCTATCGGCGCAGAGCGCGAAAAGAGCTGAGCCTGAATCGCATTTCAGTGATTTCTCGGACGTGACCCTTTTCTCACCCATGTGATTTGCGTTACCTTGATCGACAGGTCGCAAGGCCCACCGGTTGTGAACCAACCGGGGACGCGCCCGCAAGGGCAGCGCCGGCGAGGTCGGTACCATCGGGGGGTTGGTACCGGCCTTGTTCGCGTCTGGGGTCGGGGCGAGGCCAGCCCGGGGGCCGGCCAGGGGCTGGGACGGTCAGCGAGGTGACCAGTTACGCTGCGCCACGTGGGCCGCCGATTCGACACGATCACCTTCATGACCGACTACGGCACGGTCGACGAGTTCGTTGGCGTCGTCAAAGCGGTGGTGCGGGAGCTCGCGCCGCACGTGGGGTTCATCGACCTCACCCACCACGTCCCGGCGTTTGACATCCGCGCCGGAGCACTCACTCTCGCCCGGAGCGTGCAGTACCTCCCCTCGGGTGTTGTGTTGGCAGTTGTCGACCCCGGGGTCGGCACCACACGACGGGCGATCGCCATCGAGGTGGCCGGCGGTGAAGGCATCCTCATCGGTCCCGACAACGGCTTGTTGGCTCCCGCAGTGGCGATGACCGGTGGGGCGGAGCGGGCCGTGGTACTCGACAATCCCGAGTTCCACCTGGAAGCGGTGGGGGCGACGTTTGCCGGGCGTGACATCTTCGCCCCGGTCGCTGCGCATCTGTGCAACGGCGCCGATCTGACCGCGGTAGGTACCGAGATCGATGCCGGCCTGCTGTTGCCGTCGGTGGTGCCACTCCCCCGGACCGAGCAAGGCGTGCTCGTCTGTGAGGTGATGTGGATCGACCACTACGGCAACGCTCAACTCAACGTCGGCCCGTCGGATCTTGATGAGGAATGGGGGCCGGGCTGGGGTGACCGAGTACGGGTGCAGGTCGGCGATCACATCCGCTCGATGCCCGTCGTTGGCGCATTCGCCAGTCTGCCGTCATCGGCCCCCGGGCTGGTGCTCGATTCGTATGGGATGCTGGCGATCGCCATCGACCGGTTCTCCGCCGCGGCGGAGATGAAGCTCGGCGTGACCGATCAGGTGATCCTCCAACCGACCGCCGACATCGATGCGCCCAGCACGCCCGTGCAGCTGCGCATCCAGCGCTAGCCTCGCTCTCGTGCGCCCGGCGACAACCCTGACGATTGCTCTGCTGATGTTGATCATCCTCGGCGCGGCCATGATCCAACTCCTGATCATTCGGTAACGACGCAAGGAACGGTGCTCGTGAACCTCGCCCACCTCATCGATGATCACCCCGCCGATCGTGTGGCGTTGATCAGCCGCGGCGTGCCGACGACATACGGCGAGCTACGCAACCAGGTTGCGGCGATGCGTCGGGCGCTGATGGCGATGGGGATCGTGCGGGGCGACCGGGTAGCCGTTGCCTGTGGTAACGGGGTCCACTTCGTGGTCAGTTATCTCGGCGCGCTGGGGGTTGGGGCGGTGGTCGTGCCGCTCAATCCCACCAGTCCCGCGCCGGAACTCGAACGCGAGCTGGCGGTCGTGACCCCGCAGGCCATCGTCCTCGAACCGGTGGCTGTCGCCGCGTGGCAGGCCATCGACGCCGCCGTTGCCGTAACGATTCCGAACGTCATCGTCACCGAAGGCCAGGCCATCAACGGTGCGGTGGCGTTCGACGCGGTGCTCGACGGCGACGGCGACGCTCCAGCGATCACCGATGTCCGCGACAACGATCTCGCCGTGTTGATCTTCACCAGCGGAACCGCCGGATCGCCCCGCGCCGCGATGCTCAGCCATGGCAATCTGCTCGCCAATCTGGCCCAGGCGCAGACCGCCCCCGAGAAAATCCTGCCGACCGACGTGATCTACTGCGTGCTGCCGTTGCATCACATCTTCGGGCTCAACGTGGTGCTCGGGCTGAGTTTGCAGCTCGGGGCGACGGTCGTGCTCGCCCAGCGATTCGACCCGGCGACCGCCCTCGACACGATCGCCGAACGAGGCGTGACGGTCGTCCCCGGGGCGCCACCGATGTGGGTCTCGTGGTCGATGTTCGCCGACGCGCCGGCCGATGCCCTGTCGACGGTGCGCCTCGCCTTCAGCGGTGCCGCCAAGCTGCCCGAGCTGGCGGCGTCGAGGGTGCACGACCTGTTCGGGGTGACGGTGAGCGAGGGGTACGGCCTCACCGAAGCATCGCCGTCGGTCACCTCGGCGTCGGGCATTCCGCCGAGGCCGGGCTCGATCGGCAAGGTACTCGACGGCATCGAGATCCGCCTGGTCGACGAGCAGGGCGACGACGTACTTCGTGGCGATGCAGGTGAAATCTGGTTGCGCGGCCCGAACATCTTTCTCGGCTACCTCGGCGACCCCGACGCCACGGCCCGGGCGTTGACCGCCGACGGTTGGCTGCGCACCGGTGACATCGCCGTCTCCGACGACGACGGCTACCTGTACCTCGTCGACCGGGCGAAAGACCTGATCATCGTGTCGGGCTTCAACGTCTACCCGGCCGAGGTCGAAGAGATCCTCGCCGAACACTCGGGTGTCGCCGAGGTGGCCGTGGTCGGGGTACCGCATCCCCACAGTGGGGAGGCGGTCAAGGCGTATGTGGTGGCCGAGGCTGGCGTGCATCTCGACGAGGAGCAACTGATCGCCCACTGCGCCGACAATCTGGCCCGCTACAAGTGCCCGAACAAGATCCTGTTTGTCGACGAGCTTCCCCGCGGGCTCGGCGGCAAGCTCCTGCGCCGCGAACTGACCTGAGGCCCGCCGGCACCGGTCACGATCGCAGGCCGTCGGCGGGGGTGGCTGGTGCGGCCCGCCGGGCCGGTTCGGCCATCACCAAGGCAAAGGGGCGCCGGGCGCGGCCGTTGGCGACGATGAAGCCGGCGAACAACACTACGGTGCCGACGAGCAGTGTGACGACGAACGCCCGGGACTCGCCGAGTCGACCGGCGATGGTGCCGCTGGCCGAGAGCACCAGCGTGCCGAACGCGATCAACAGGTTGCCGATCACTCGGTGACCGGGGCCGGCCCGTCGGCGGGCGAGGCGAGCGGTGGTGACGACGGCCACGCCGAGGATCACCAGGGCGGCAACGCCCGAGCCGACCGCCGCGAGCACCCGCGGCCACGCCCCGAACAACACCTTGCCGACGGGAAGCTCGCGGGTGGGGACGGCACCCTTCATCGGAGCGACGAACATGACGCCGGTCGCCAGCCCGCTGAGCCAGACCAACCAGCGGTGGATGATCGCGCCCCAGCGGGGGCTGACCAGATGGATCGAGCCGAGCGCCAGCCACGGCACGTTGAGAATCGCGCCACAAAGATAGAAGACGCGGAAACTCGCCCCGCTCCATCCACGGGCGAACCCCCACCAGAGGGCGCCCGAACCGAGGGCGAACAGCGCCAACGACACTGTCCAGGCGAGTTCTTGGGGGCGTTGACGGCGGAGCCAGCGATCAAGAGTGCTCAACGTGAACGCCACAGCGATCAGCGTGGCGGCCGCGGCAAGCGCCACGTCGAGCTTGGTCGCGCCCGTTGCGGGGGCGAGACGATCAAGGAGTGTCACCGGCACACGGCGATGGTACGGGCCGCGACCGATCGTGCGGTGGTAAGAGGTCACATCGACTCGATCAGACTTCGTGAACGCGTGCACGAGCGCGTAGCGTGGAACTTACATGGCCGACTTGCGATCTGACGTCCGTACCGGTGACCGCCGCCGTCGCATCCCCGAGGCGACGGTGGCCCGTCTCCCCGTCTACCTGCGCATCCTCAGCGAACTCGCCGAGTCGACCGAAATCGACCAGCCGATTCCCGCCGATGGCCATATCTCGTCGGAGCAGCTCGCCGAGCTGGCCGGCGTCAACGCGGCGAAAGTCCGCAAAGATCTGTCGTATCTCGGCTCGTACGGCACCCGCGGCGTCGGCTACGAAATCGCCTACCTCGTCTACCAAATCCGTCGTGAGCTGGGGCTCACCCATGACTGGACGGTCGTCATCGTCGGGGCCGGCAACATGGGCCAGGCGTTGTCGAACCACGGCGGGTTCGGCGACCGCGGCTTTCCGGTCGCCGGCATTGTCGATATCGACCCGGCCAAGATCGGCACCCTGATCGGCGGCACCCGTATCCGCCACCTCGATGAGCTGCCCGTCATCGTGCAGGCCAAGCGCGTCTCGATCGGCGTGATCACCACCCCAGCGCATGCTGCGCAAGATGCCGCCGATCGACTCGTCCGGGCCGGGATCACCTCGATCCTCAACTTTGCCCCAAGCGTGATCTCGGTACCACGCAATATCAGCGTTCGCAAGGTCGATCTGGCCGTTGAGCTGCAGATTCTCAGCTACTACGAACAGCGTCGGGCGACGACGTTGAGCGTGATCAACCCCGCCGCCGGCCGTCCGGCGATCGCCTAGGGTTCGCGAACGACATGTCAATCGTTGTCATCGGGGTCAACCACCGCACCAGCCCGCTCGACGTTTTGGAGCGGTTGACGATCAAGGCCGATGCCGCGGCCAAGGCGGCGACCAGTCTGTGCCGACGAAACAACGTCAACGAAGCCGTCGTGCTCTCGACGTGTAACCGCACCGAGATCTATGTGGTCGCCGAGCGCTTCCACGGCGGTCTGGCCGACGTCGCCGAGTTCCTCTCCGAGATCAGCGGTTTCGGTATCGACGAGCTCGACCCATACCTCTATAGCCATCATGACGACGTCGCCGTCAATCACTTGTTCGAGGTGGTCTGCGGGCTCGACTCTGCGGTCCTCGGCGAGCACGAGATCCTCGGCCAGGTTCGCGGCGCGTGGGAAATCGCGATGGCCGAGGGTGCCGCTCGATCCACCCTCAACCTGTTGTTCCGCCACGCCCTCGAAACCGGCAAGCGGGCCCGCACCGAGACGGGCATCGCTCGGTCGACGGCGTCGGTGTCGCATGCCGCCGTCGAGTTGGCGATGGCCGAACTCGGCGGTCTGGCCGACCGGCGAATCCTCGTCGTCGGGGCCGGTCAGATGGGCGAAGGCATGGCCGTGGCGCTCGGCGCTCAAGGCGTTCGAGAGATTGCGGTGACCAACCGCACCTCGTTGCGGGCCCATGAGCTGGCGGTTCGCGTCGGCGGTCGGGTGACCCCGTTCGTCGACCTGCCGGCGGCGATCGCCGAGGCCGATCTGGTGTTGACCTCAACCGGGGCCGGTTCGACGATCATCGACCGCGACATGGTCGCCTTGGCGATGTCGGTGCGTCCCAATCGGCCGCTGCTCGTCGTCGATATCGCCCTGCCGCGTGACGTCGATGCGAGCGTCGGTGAGTTGGCCAACGTCGCCCTACGGAATCTCGACGATCTGCAGCGGTTCGCGGCTCGTGGCATCGAGCGGCGCGCCGGGGAAGTCACCAACGTTCGCGAGATCATCGCGCAGGAGGCCGAGCGTCATGCGATGGAATCGCTGGCTCGCCAAGCCGCCCCGCTCGTCGCCCAGCTGCACGGCCGGTTGGAAGAGATTCGCGTGGCCGAGATCGAGCGTCACGCGTGCCGACTTGCCGATCTGACAGCCGAACAGCACGAGGCGGTCGAAGCGCTGACCCGGTCGTTGTTGGCCAAGGTGCTGCACGGGGCGACGATCAAGCTGAAGAACGAGGCCGGCTCACCACGTGGCGAACGCAATGCCGCCGCCGTACGAGATCTGTTCGATCTGTCATGAGCAGATCGACGATCGATCGATTCGGCACCCCGCGCGTGTTGCGGATCGCCACCCGATCGAGTAGCCAGGCTCGTACCCAGGCCGAGGTGGTCGCCGCCGCGTTGCGCGACTCGTACCCGGCGGTGCAGGTCGAACTGGTTTTCGTCGAGACCACCGGCGACCAACGGGCCGACGTCCCCCTCCACCAAATCGGAGGACAGGGAGTGTTCGTCAAAGAGGTGCAGCGAGCGGTGCTCGATGGTCGCGCCGATCTTGCGGTCCACTCGGCCAAAGACCTCACCTCGCAGCCCGCCGATGGGCTGATGATCGCGGCGATCACCGAACGCCGCGATCCGCGCGACGCGCTGATCGGTTGCCCACTTGGCGAACTGGCTCATGGCGCCACGGTGGCCACGGGCTCGGTGCGCCGGCGCGCCCAGTTGGCTGAAATGCGCCCCGACCTCCAGTTCATCGAGCTGCGGGGCAACATCGGACGCCGCTTGGAGAAGATCCCCGCCGGCGGATCGATCGTGATGGCGGTTGCCGCATTGCAGGTGCTCGGCATGACCGACCGGATCGCCGAGATCTTCGACGTCGAGGCGATGGTCCCGCAGGTCGGCCAGGGGGCGATTGCCCTGGAGTGCCGTATCGACGACCGCACCACCCGCCACGCGTGCCAGCAGATCGAACACGCCCCGTCGCGGCGCGCCGTCGATATCGAACGCGCCTTCCTCGGCGAGATTGGCAGCGGTTGTTCACTGCCGATCGGGGCGTACGCCACCCCCGCGGACGATCTGGGCCGTCGACGGCTGCTCGCCTACCTCGATCAGCCTGGTGGGTCGCAGCGGCGCATCGTCGAACTCGGAACCGGTGACCACGAGGCCGATCTGGCCCTCGCCCGTGTGCTGGCCCGTGGATTGCAGGCGGCCCAGTCCGCCACCGGGGCCGATGTTCCGCTCGATCGGTAATCCACGGTGCACGCTGACCTCGATCTCGACCGCGGGTCGGCGGCTCGGCCGCTGACGGGGCGGACGATCGTCGTGACCCGCGCCTCCGATCAGGCCGGCAGATTTGCCGCAATGCTCCGCGAGGCAGGGGCAACGGTCGTCGAGGTTCCGCTGATCACGATCGTTGACGCCCCCGACGGTGGTGCGGAGTTGCGCCAGGCGCTGACCCGGCTCGATGCCTATGACTGGCTGGCGGTCACCTCCCCGAATGGGGCGACGCGAGTGCGGACTGCCGTGGTCGACCGTCCGGTGGGATCGCCATCGATTGCCGCCGTCGGCACTGCGACGGCCGCCGCGCTGGCCCCGCGCCACGCCGACCTGGTCCCACCGCGGCAGATCGCCGAGTCGTTGGTCGACGTCTTCCCAGCCGGCGCCGGACGGGTACTGGTCGTCCAAGGGCTGCAGGCTCGCGGAGTGCTACAGGACGGTCTGGCCGCCAAGGGATGGCAGGTCGACCGGGTGACAGCCTACGCGACCGAGCCTCGCCCGATCGAGCCGTCGATGGCCGCGGCCCTTTCCCGAGCGGACGCGATTACATTTCTGTCCGGGTCGGCAGCGACCAGTTTCGCGGCGGCAAACCAAACCTTGGGCCTGTCGTTGCCGTGCCAAGTGGTATCGATC
Organism: uncultured Actinomycetes bacterium; assembly: GCA_963847945.1. Classification (GTDB taxonomy): domain Bacteria; phylum Actinomycetota; class Acidimicrobiia; order Acidimicrobiales; family Ilumatobacteraceae; genus JANMJD01. Next base: position 534,535 of record CAWKBX010000009.1, on the reverse strand, counting down.
GGCCCGGTAACTACCGAAGTTGCGCACTCGGTCGGGATTTTGGTCACGGCGACTGCACACGCGCACACTCTTCGTGGCACACTGGAGACCCTGGTGCAGGTTCTCGTCTAGATTCGAACCAGAATGGAAAGTGTCATGTTGAGGAGCCGGATTCCCAACTTGCGATCAGGGCGGGCGATCATCGTCGCCGGCATTGTCGCGCTCGTCGGAACCGGGTGGGTCACCACGACGGTCGGCGGGGCAGCCCCTGGTGAGTCGTCGAGGGCGGCTCCACCGGCGATCACCCGCCAGGTCGTCATCGAATCAGCGACCAGTGGAGCATCGCCGGTGGTCTCGGGAGATGGGCGGCGAATGGTGTTCGTCGCCCCGGCATCGCGCGTGCCGGAGAATTTGACCGAGGCTCCCGACGGAGTGTGGCTACGCGACCGTGAAGCCGACACCCTCGTCGAGCTCACCGTGCCGGCTGACGGACTTCGCCCCGGGGCCAGCCGCCAACCGGTGATCAGTCGTGACGGCTGCACCGTGGCGATCGTCACCGAACTCGCTTTCGACCTCTTCCGAGACGACGATCAAGGCCAGCGGTGGGACGTCTATCGCACCGTGCTGCCCGGGTGCCCGGGAGAGGCCGCCGCCGGGGAGTGGCAGCTCGTGTCGACAACCGCGACCGGCGAACCGGTCGCCCGAGGCGACGTCGCCGCCGATCAGCGCCCGGCCGTCGCCGGCAGCGGCAGCATCATCGTCTATGCCCGTCAGGCCGTCCCGGGTGGGGGAGACCTTGCCGTGTACACCTCGCTTGACGCCGTCGATCTGACCATTCCGCTGGGTGAGCCCGGGAGAGTGACCAGTGCTCCCGGTCTGCCCGTCGATCTTCCCGGCAGCGATCTCGCTCCGGTCGGACAGCGAGATCCATCGATTTCCGACGACGGCCGGTTCATCTCGCTGACCACCGACGCATTGATCACCGACGAACTCAATGTCGAAACTGGTGAGGAAGCCATTACGGCCATCTGGCCGTCGGCCCCCGCCGGAGCCGCGACGGTGACGCGCCCCGACACCCACGTGTACCGCTGGGACCGCGCCGTCGGTGCCGACAGCGGTGAACTGACGTTCATGCTCGTGTCGGCCAATCCCGCTGGTGAGCCCGCTGCCGGCTCGAGCGGTTCCTCGAACATCTCGTCGCTCGGCAACGTCGTCGCCTTCGTCTCGACCGATCCCGATCTCGACCGGGCCACGGCTGAGTTCCCACGTCCAGTCGAGTTCCAACGGGGGATCGGCCAGGTCTACGTCGCCGATCTGTCGCCCGAAGTGCCAACGGTTGCCCCGGGAGAGCCGCTTCCGTCGATTCCGGAGCGGGTCGTCATCATGGCGTCGAGGACCTCCGAGGCGATCGGCAACGGCGCCAGCCGGTCGCCGGCCCTCGATGGTGACGGACATGCTGTTGCATTCGTGACGTCAGCCGACAACCTGGTGTCATTGGCCCCGCGGGTATCCCCCGACGGCGGTGGTGACCTGCTGATTTCCAACCTGGTCGACGGCTCGCTCGAGCGGGTGACCGTACGCCCCGATGGCAGCGTGGCCGACCCGGGGGCATCGTCGCCGCAGCTCTCGACGAGCGGCCGGTCGGTGCTGTTCGCCTCGGCGACGGCCGGGCAACTGACGCCCGATCAGGTTCGCCCGGGCACCCAGGTGGTCCGAGTGGAGCGGTTCCCGCAGATGGAAGTGACGCCGGTCGACGTCGGTACGGTCGCCATCGGCGTCCAGTCGCCGGAATGGCGGACGACCGTCGTCAACCGAGGGCCGGGAGCGTTCATCCCCGACTCGATCATCACCACCGATCCGGCATTCGCGATTACCGGTGGCACCTGCTTCGCCGGTGCGCCGATCCCGGCCGGTGGCTCATGTGAGATCCGGGTGCTGTTCACGCCGGTGGCCAATGGCCCCGCGTCGAGCGCGATCACCTTGCAGGAGTCGGGCTTCGGGGCGATGTCGGTCACGGTGCTGTTCTCGGGCGTGGGTGGTGTCCCCACCCTCGTCGCCGATCCGTCGGGGCAGAGCCTCGGTACCGCCGCTGTCGGCGAGCGCAGCGCGACCATCGGCCCGGTGTCGGTCGTCAACGTCGGCCCGTTCGACGAGCGCATCGTCAGCGTGTCGGTGGCGGGGGCGAACAGCTCCGACTTCACGCTGCAAACCAACGGGTGTGCCGGGGCGGTCATTACCCCTGGTCAGAGCTGTCAGGTCGGGGTGGGTTTTGCCCCGTCAGCCGACGGCCCCCGCAACGCCATCGTGACGTTCGTCAGCGAGGGTGGGGCGACGACGAGCGCGGTGGTCTATGGCGACGGGGAGTACCGCCCCGGTGTCGCCGTGGGCGTGTCGACGATTCGGCCGGGCGAGGCGGTGCTCGTCGGTGGCATGGGGTTCCCGGGTTCGTCGACGTTGAGCATCTCGTGGTCGGGTAGCGATCAGCAGATCTCGGTCGAGACCAGCCGTGACGGCGCATTCTCGGTGCGGGTACCGGTGCTCCCGGGGAGCGCCACGGGCCCACGGCGGATCGTCGTCATCGACCCGTCGGGCCGCCATGACCCAATCGAGTCCGACAGCATCCTGGTCCAGGGCAGCCAGCGCACCCGTCGACGCCCGTAGCCGTCCGCGCGTCTGGCCTGGCCTCCCCCGGGTCGCCTGCCCGCGGGTACCCGGTCCACCCGGCGACCTGACGGATCAGGCGAGTTTGCCGACCAGCGTTGCCGCCACCGAGCAGGACAGGCCGGCCGGGTCGCCCACCTTGGTGCATGTCGTGACCTGGAGGGTGACGGTCTGCCCGGCCCGGAACACGAACGGGCTGTACAGCGGGATCTGGAACGAGGCGAAGTTGACCAGCGAGTCTTCGTAGATGATCTCGGCATTGCGCAGCAGGGCGATGCGGCCCTCGTCGCCGTTGGAGTTCTGCAGCAGGATGTCGGTGATCGACAGCGTCTTGCCCGCCGGAACGGTGTACTGCTCGACGTTCTGCCCACCGAGCGGCGCGTCCACGACGAGTCGGGTGTCGAAAGGTTCTCCGGGAATCTGGCCGCCGCTCGACGCGGACGGGTTCAGCGGTGTCTCGGGTTGGGTTGCGGCCGACGGAGTGGGCCCCGAGCCGGCCGATGTCGGCACCGGGACTTCTCCGGGAACGGTCGACGCGGCGATCTCGGCGTCAACGCCTGCGACCGCTCCCGATCGCTCGACGGCCCGCTCGGCGGCGCGTTCGATGGCGGGGTTGACCAGATGGAACCACCCCACGGTGGCCAGTCCACCGGCGGCGGCCAGGGTGGCCACGCGGCCGATGAACCGACCTGAGATGATCGGCTCCTGGAGCAGCGTGCCTATGGCCTGCGTCGGCTCGTGACCGTCTTGCGAGGCGACAACGGCGAACGGCAAGGTGCGACCGCGACGCCACCGACGTCGGCGGGCCTTGATCTTGAGCCGCGTCGTGTCGTTCATGCCCGGGTCGACACCGAGCGACGGCGGGTCGAATCGTCCGGATAAGCGAGATGTGGGGTCGACCAACGCCAGTCGGCACGAGGTGCGACTGTTGCCCTCGTTGTTGAAGACCACGTCGAACTCCTGGCGGCGACGGGCCCGCATCACCGGTTGAGCGAGGCTGATCCGCCGGTCGTCGTACTCGAGGACCGTGATCATGCTCTCCGCGGTGGCCACGTCGTCGGGGTTGCCATGGGGGACGATGCGAATGATCAGCGGGGTCTGCCCGGCGGGCACGGCGAACGACCGCGGGGGTCGGAGGGTGACCTGGGCAATCTCGTCGGCCCCGGGTACGAGGGTCATCGTCGGGGGGGTAACCGTCGCCCATCCCTGGCTGATCCCCGTCGGGATGAATGCGTAGGTTTCGGTGACGTCGCCCAGGTTGCGGACGCGCACGGCGACGGTCGCCTCGGTCCCCGGAGAGATCACTACGTTGGTCTGAGACATCTGCGCGCTAGCGGGCACGGGGAGTGACGGTAGTCGGCGATAGCCTCAAGCCGCGTGCAACTCCGTGAAGTGTTCGTCACACCGCTACCAGCGGCCATTGTTTTTGATCTTGACGGAACGATCATCGACACCGAGTCGGCGGAGTTTTCTGCCGTCCAGCGAGTGTGGGCCGACCACGGCATCGACTTCCCGGAGTCCCGCTGGGCCCATGTGATCGGGCTGCCGGCCAACGAGCCGTGGATCGCCACTCTGGAGGCCGAGTTCGGACGATCGCTCGACCATGAGGAGATCCACCAGCGTCAGCGTCGGTACAACGCCGAGTATCTCGCCGGGGTCGATGCCCGGCCCGGGGTACGTGAACTGATCGCCGCCGCCACCGATGCCGGGGTCCCGTTGGCCGTCGCCTCGAATGCGCCGACATGGTGGGTTGAGCGTCGACTCGATGCGCTCGAGTTGCGGCATCGCTTCGAACATCTCATCGGTGTCGACCTTGCCGCGGCGGCGAAGCCTGACCCCGCGCCGTTCCGCCAGGCGTGCCTGGCCCTGGGGACAGACCCATCTCGATCGGTGGCCATCGAGGACTCCTCGGTCGGCGTGCGCTCGGCGGTCGCCGCAGGGCTCTTCACCGTGGCCTGCCCGGGCCCACTGACGCTGGGCCATGACCTGTCGAGCGCCCACTGGATCGTCGACTCGCACCTCGAGGTCACCCTCGAGACCCTCGCCGCATTGCTCCGTTCCCGGAGGCTCGAATCCGGTTCGACCCTCGATCCGGGGAGTGCGGTCACGCGCTGAGCGCGACGGCGCTCCAATGTGGCGTCCGGGGGCGGCTGCACGATCGGTGTTGCCCGTAGCCTCGTGGTCATGACTGGTCAGTTCCCGGCCCACCGTCCGCGACGCCTCCGGCGCAGTGCCGCGATGCGCGACCTCGTCGCCGAGACCCGATTGTCGGTCGACGACCTGATTGCGCCGTTGTTCATCCGCGAAGGCATCGACGAGCCCCAGCCGATCGTGTCGTTGCCCGGCGTGATGCAACACACCCGCAAGTCGTTGCGCACCGAGGTCGCCGAGTTGGCCGCGCTGGGGGTCAAGGCCGTGATCCTCTTCGGGGTTCCCGCCCACAAAGACGCGGTCGGCTCGGGCGCGTTCGATCCCGACGGCATCGTGCAACTGGCCCTGGCCGACTTGCGGGCCGACCACGGCGACCAGATGGTGCTGATGGCCGACCTGTGCGTCGACGAGTACACCGACCACGGCCACTGCGGGGTGCTGACCGCCGCGGGCGACGTCGACAACGACGCCACGCTCGACATCTACTGCCGCGCCGCCCTCGCTCAGGCCGCCGCCGGAGCGCACGTCGTGGCCCCCAGTGGGATGATGGATGGCCAGGTCGGCGCACTGCGAAGCGCGCTCGACGGGTCGGGCTACACCGACGTCGCGATCGTTGCCTACTCGGCCAAGTACGCCTCGGCGTTGTACGGACCGTTCCGCGATGCGGTCGATGTGCAGATCGTCGGGGGCGGCAACCGCAAGGGCTATCAGCAGGACTGGCGCAACGCCCGCGAGGCGTTGGTCGAGGTAGAGGCCGATATCGCCCAGGGTGCCGACATCGTGATGGTCAAGCCCGCCCTCGCCTACCTCGACGTGATCACCGCAGTGCGGGCCCGGGTGGACGTGCCGGTGGCGGCGTATCACGTGTCGGGCGAGTACGCGATGATCAAAGCCGCCGCCGCCAACGGTTGGATCGATCATGACGGCGTCGCCCTCGAGCACCTCACCGCGATCAAGCGCGCCGGTGCCGACCTGATCCTCACCTACCTCGCTCGCTGGTACGCCGAGCTGGCCTGAGTCGGCGCTCGCCGGTTTCTCGGGCGTGGCATCAGCAATGTTGTACGGGATTCATCCGAGAACGCGGGAGCGGGCCTTGAGCACGGCCGCCAGTCGACCCGCGACTTCGTTCGGTGTGTTCATCACCTGCCGCCAGGTCATTCGAACGACGAGCCAGCCAGCAGCCGCGAGGCTGGAATCCCGTTCTCGATCAGCGTCGAATGCACCGCGTTGGCGATGGAACGCCCAGCCATCGATCTCGAGGATGGTCTTTGTCTCGCGATGGGCGAAGTCGACCCTGTAGCGCCCGATTCGCACCTGAGCAACCCAGCCGCGCAGGTCGTAGGCAGCGAGAAGGCGGGCAACGTGGACTTCCAGGACGCTGTCGGGTGGCCGTTCGTCGAACAACCACTGCTCGACGGCTCGACGCAGCGGCCCGACTCCCGGCCGCCCCTGACGACCGTGTTCGGCTAAGTAGTCGGCGACTGCCTGTGGGGTCACGAGCCGGGTGATGATGAAGTGTTCCAGCGACGAGGCGACGGCCGCCGGGGCGACTCCTCCGAGGTCGAGGAGTGATCGAAGCGGATCGGTTGTCGGAATACCCAGACGGTTGACAGCTCGGAGCCCGCCGATGTTGGTTGGTCGATGGATCACCACCCCGTCTCGGCCTGTCAGCCGTTGGCGCCGGGTGACGGTTACATCGAGCGGAGACCACTTGATGGACTCGACGCCCCACATACGGGTGGCAGTCCGATGGGATGCGAGTGCTCCGGGCCCGGCGGATAGCACGGCGAGCGCCACGCGCTGGAGGTCGGTCGCTGGCGATCCGAGGAATCGGCAGACCCCGAATCCGGTCGATTCAAGGACCCCGGAACGGATTGCACCGTCCCACCGGGACCGGCTGACGCCCCGGTCGGCGGCTTGCTCCCATGAGATCAGACCGTGTTGGCTTCGGGCGAGAGTTCCGAGGATGGCGGGAATCATGGTCCGAAGGTGTGCCCGGCTCATCGTGATCCGGCAATGGTCGATGATTCTCGGGCGCACAGTCAGCAATATCGGAGGCGATTCATCCCAGAAACGTTGGTGAACCCGCCGGTAGCGTCGGCTGGGTGAGCATTCCTTTTTGTGACCCGGTCGGCTGCGAGCAGGCGGGGTGCCAGCCCGCCGTGTGTACCGGGGCAGGCGTGGCCGACAACCAGGTGTTGTTCGAGCGTTCGGCGAGGGCGATCCCCGGCGGCGTGAACTCGTCGATTCGGGCGTTCAAGGCCGTCGGCGGTACGCCATACGTGGTGGCCCGGGCGAACGGGGCGACGATCACCGATGTCGAGGGCCGCCAGTACATCGACCTCGTACAGAGCTACGGGGCGATCATCCTCGGCCACGCCCACCCGAAGGTGATCGAGGCGATCAACCGCGCTGCGGCCGACGGCACCTCGTATGGCGCGCCGACGCCGCGGGAGATGAAGCTTGCCGAGGCGATCCGCGACCGGGTGCCGAGTTGCGAGATGGTCCGGCTGATGAACTCGGGGACTGAGGCGACGATGACCGCGGTCCGTCTGGCCCGCGGCGTCACCGGTCGGGCGAGGATCGTCAAGTTCTCCGGCAACTACCACGGCGCAGCCGATGCGCTGCTGGCTGCCGGGGGGAGCGGTGTGGCGACGCTCGGCCTCTCGGGCACCGCCGGAGTGCCCCAAGGGGCCGTTGCCGACACGATGGTCGTGCCGTACAACGTCGTGCCGACGCTTGACGATCAGGTCGCCTGCGTCATCCTGGAGCCTGTAGCGGCCAACATGGGCGTCGTTCCGCCGGCTCCGGGCTTCCTGGCGGGCTTACGGACCGAGTGCGACCGGGTCGGCGCACTGCTGATCTTCGACGAAGTGATCACCGGGTTCCGACTCGGGCTGGGCGGTGCCCAGGCCCGCTACGACATCACCCCCGACATTTCGTGCTTCGGCAAGGTGATCGGCGGTGGTCTCCCCATCGGGGCGATAGGGGGGCGTCGCGACATCATGGAGCATCTCTCGCCGCTCGGAAAGATCTTCCACGCCGGAACCTTGGCGGGGAACCCATTGGCTACCGCCGCGGGTCTCGCAGTACTCGATGAACTGACCGACGATCACTATGTCGAGTTGTTCGCCCGGGCCCGCAGCCTGGCCGCCGGGCTGCGCGATGCGTTCACCAACGCCGGCATCGCCAACCGCGTGCCCGCACTGGGCACCGTGGTCGGTATCCACCTGGCGGCCTCGACGGCGACCAACTACGACGAGGCCAAGGCGACCGACGAGGCGATGTATGCCCGGTTCTTCCACGCCATGCTCGCCGAAGGCGTTGCGCTCGCCCCGGGTGCCTACGAGGCGTTGTTCCCCGGCTGGGCCCACACCGATGACGTGATCGAACGGATCGTCGAGGCCGCCGGGCGGGCGGCCGTCGTGGCCGCCCGCGGCGCCTGATGCTCGCCGTCGCCGCGTTCGGGCTGTACAAGCATTTCGGCCCGAAGGTCGCAGTGGCCGGGCTCGATCTGCAGGTTCCCGAGGGCTCGTTCTACGGGATGGTCGGGCCGAACGGGGCGGGGAAGACGACGACCATTCGGATGTTGGTCGGGTTGTTGCGGCCCGACGGCGGCACGGCCACCGTCGCCGGGATCCCGGTGTGGCCCGAGACGCGGCCGGTCAAGCAGGTGATCGGCGTGTTGCCAGACGACCTGCGGTTGTTCGAGCGGCTCAGCGGGGCCGAGTTGCTGACCTATCTGGGTCTGATGCGCAAGATGGACCGAGCCGAGGTCGATCGGCGCCGTGACGAGCTTCTCGGAGTACTCGGCCTAGCCGACGACGCAGGGGTGATGGTTGCCGACTACTCGACGGGGATGCGCAAGAAGATCGCCCTCGCCGCGGCCCTGTTGCACGCCCCGCGGGTGCTGTTCCTCGACGAACCGTTCGAGTCGGTTGACCCGGTCTCGGCCCGCACGATCACCGACGTGCTCTCGACATTCCGCTCCCGAGGCGGCACCGTCGTGTTTTCGAGCCACGTGATGGACACCGTCGAGCGACTCTGCGATCACGTGGTGATCGTCGCTGCGGGCCGAGTGATCACCGCCGGGACGATCACCGAGGTCAGCGGCGGCCGCCGGTTGGAGGACGTGTTCATCGAGGCCGTCGGGGGACAGGCCGCCGGATCCGGCGAACTCGACTGGTTGCGCTGATGCTGGGATACGCCCTGCTCGGGGCCCGGTTGCGGTGGCGGTTGACCCGTAACCGGCTCCGTCGGGGCGGCTTGGCTCTGTTCATTCTGGGGTTGGCCGCCAGCGCGATCTTCGGCCTGGCCGGGTTTGCGGTCTTGGCGACGGCTCGCGCCGGGTCCGAGATCTACCGGGCATCGACGGCGGTTCTCGGGTTGACCTCGATTCTCCTCGGATGGGTGTTCCTGCCGATCGTGGCGGGTGGAGCCGACGAAACGGTCGACCCGACTCGCCTGGCGCTCGTGCCGCTGACCAGGCGCGAGCTCGGTGCAGTGCTCGTGGGCGGGGCGGTGTCCGGGCCGGCCACCTTGGCCGTCCTGCTGGCGTTGTGCGGGGTCATCGTCGGCTATGCGCCAGTGGGGCTCGGCGCGTTGATCGTCGTGGCGATCGTGCCCTGCACCTTCGCGTTGGGGCTCGGGCTGGCCCGCCTGGTCGGTGCCGGCCTGGCTCGGGCCCAACGCAGTCGCAAGGGTCGTGATGTGGCCGTCGTCGTGACGACGTTGATCGGGGTCACATTGTGGCTGGGTACTCAGGCCATCGGCCCGGCCTTGCAGAACGCCGATGACCGCACCGCTCGGCGGCTCATCAACGTCTTCGGATGGTTTCCCACCGGCTGGCCGGGTCAGGCGCTGATCGCCGCATCCGACGGTCGGCTGGGAGCGGCCGGCGGATGGTTGGTGGCGACGATGGCGGCTGCCGCGGCCGCCCTCGCCGGCTGGGCCGCGGCGACGGCCCGGTTGGCCCAGGGCTCGGAACGTGCAGTCGGTCATTCGGCGTCGAACGGCAGCGCCCCATTGGGAACGGCGGCGACGGCGTGGGCCGCGGCGATCGCCCGTGAGGTGCGCTATCTGCGACGGTCACCGTCGAAGCGCGTGCAGTTGTTGATGACGACAGTGATGGGCGTCGGGTTCGCCGGGATTCAAGCGATGGGAGCGCGGGGCAGCCACAACCCGCGCAGTGCCTTCCTGGGTCTCGTGTCGATGGTGATGACGTCGGGTTCGGGTTTCAACCTGATCGGCTGGGACAGCGCCTCGTTGTGGCTCGAAGATCTCACCGGTGGCCTGACAATCGAACGAATTCGCGCCCGGGCGCTCGGCTGGCTTCCCCATGTCATCGTCCCGGGCCTGCTCGGAGTGGTGACCGTGAGCGCATTGTCCGGAAGTTGGCGAGCGACGCCGCTCGCCCTGATCGAGACGGTCACGATCGCGATGCTTGCGCTGGGGATCGGCGCGTTCGTGTCGACGGTCGTCCCGATGCCGGCCAACGACGGCGACAACCCGTTCGCCTGGCGCAGCGGGATGACCGGGGCGGGCTGCGCGACAGGACTCTGGATGATGATCGGGGTGGCGGCCTTGGGACTGGTCGTGGCCCCGACCCTGGTGCCGTTGGTCATCTGGTACGACCGGTGGTGGGCCGTGCCGCTCGCCGCACTCGGCCTGGTCGTCGGGGCGGGCGTCTTCGTGATCGGCACGCACCGAGCCGCTCGACGGGTTGCGACGAACGGCCCCGATCTGATCGCTGAGCTGTCACCCCGCGCCGTCCTCTGACCCCGCGCTGTCCTCTGACCGCGCGCCGTCCTCTGACCGCGCGTTGTGCTCTGACCTGCGCCCCACCGTTGACGTCGATGTAACCGGAGCAGTCGACCACACGGTGAGCAGTAGCGATGTGGACGCACCATGAGCCGCGGGTCGGGTGCCTGGCGATTCTCAGGACGGGGTCAACCGAAATTCGCGGACTGTGACGAGCTGGGCGGGCACGGTCGGTCTAACGTCTCGACGTGCCGAAAGACCAGTACTGCGAGTTTCGAGGGATGCAACGACGCCCCCGGGCGGCCCGGCTACGCCTGAGTATCGCTCCGCTGCTGATCGCGGTGCTGGCCGGAGCCTGCGCCCCCGCGGTCCCGTCGTCGGAGGGGTCCGACGCTACATATGGCCAGCTCACGACCACCGAGGTGAAATCGCTCGGCCGGTCGCCGGAGCCGACGGCTCCGCCGACCACCGAGCTGATCACCGTGCCGACCACCGACCCACGTACTGCGACCACCGGCGTCGTCAAGGTCTACGCGGCGATCTCGATGAAGGCCGCGCTGACCGAGGTGGGCAAGGCATTCGCCGCCGCCAATCTCGGGGTGACTGCCGAATTCACGTTCGACAAGTCGTCGTCGCTGATCGGCAAGATCGAAAAGGGCGGCGAGGCCGACCTGTTCATCGCCGCCGATCAGACATTCATGAACAAGTTCATCGACGCCGGCCTGGCGGGCTCCTTCTCCGCGGTAGTCGCGCTCGATCCGCTGCAGATCGTCGTCGCTCCTGGGAACCCGACGGCGGTTGGCGGACTGAGCGACTTGGCCAGGCCCGAGGTGCGGGTGGTGTTGTGCGATTCGAGTCGGCCGTGCGGCAAGTTCCCCCGCCGGTTGCTCAAGACCGCAAAGATCACCGTCACCCCGATCAGCCTGGAAAAAGAGGTCGCCGCGGTGGTCGCCAAGGTGGGCTCCGGCGGCGCCGACGCCGGGGTGATCTATGCCTCCGAGGTCGTTGCCGCCGGCCCTGCCGTGTCGGGCGTAGCGATTCCGGGCGAGGTAAACATTCCTGCCGAACACGCCATGGCGGTCGTCAAGAAGTCGACACATGACTCGTTGAATGTGACATTCGCCGACTTCATCCTCAGCCCCGCAGGCCAGGAGATTCTCGCCAGGTACGGCTATCTCAGCCCGGCGCCGCCCAGCTGAGCGCCAGCTTGGAGTAACCGAAGATGGCTGTGCCGGGCGGATGGGTCACCGACGGCTCAGTGAGGGTCAGCGTGGGGAACCGCTCGATCATCTCGGCGAGTGCCTCGGTGAGTTCGAGCCGGGCCAGGCTCGCCCCGAGGCAGTAGTGAATGCCGCCGCCGAAGGTGAGCAAGTGCCAGCCTGCGGGGGTCTCACGGGTGATGTCGAACCGGTCGCCGCCCGGCAGCGCATCGACATCGTGATTCGCCGACATCGACAGCAGCACGAGCAGGTTGCCGGCGGGCACGGTCACCCCGGCCACCTCGACGTCCTCCAACGTGAACCGGGGGATCGCGGCGGTCGCCGGATCCCAGCGGATGGCCTCTTCGACGGCTCGCCCGACGAGGTCGGGGCGGGACCGCAGAATCGCCCACTGCTCGGGGTGCTCGGTGAACGTGTTGATCATGCAGCTCAGCTGGTTGCGGGTCGTATCGGTGCCGGCGACCAGCATCATCGCCACCACCGCGAGCAGTTCCGACGACGACAACCGGTCGCCTTCTTCCTCCACCCCGATCAACCGCGACAACAAGTCGTCGCGCGGGGTCGCCCGCCGGTCGGCGATCAGGGTCTCGATGTACTCGTCGAGCTCCGCGATCGTGCCCTCGATCTCGGCGAGGTAGGTCCCGGCATCGAGTCGCAGTGACTGCAGAATCGACCCTGCCCAGCGGCTCATGTCGTCGATGCGGTCGGGTTCGATGCCGATCAGCGCACAGATCACAGGGATCGGGAACGGGTTGCACAGGGCAGTCACGGCCTCGCAACGGCCGTCCTCGTAGACCGCGTCGACCAACGACCGGAACGCCTGGCGGGTCATCGGGCGCAGGGCCTCGACGGCCTTTGGGGTGAACGCCTTGGCAACCAGGCGGCGCAGGCGGGTGTGGTCGTCGCCCTCCATGAACAGCAAGATCTGCGCCTGACGATTCCACGCCCGAGTGCCTTCGGGAATGCCCGACATGCGGGTGAAGTCCATGCCCGGCCCGCGGAGACGCTTGTCGCGCAACAACTCGGTGACCTCGTCGTGGCCGATGATCGTCGGGCCGAACAGACCGCGGGCGATCGGGGACTGGGCTCGGGCTTCGGCAAAGATCCTGCGGGCATCGACCGACTCGGTGAACATGCCCCCCGCCATCAAATCCGGCAGGTCGGCATCGGCATACAAGGTGGTCATCGGCAGCCCTTCTACATCGTTGTAGTGGGCTCAGCGTCGTTGGTCGGCACCGGCCTGTCAACGTCAGATGTGACACACCGGACTAGGCGTTGGGGGCCAGTCGGGCGATCGCCGCGGCGGCCTTGTAGGCCGCTTCGGCCGGGCCGAGCTCGTCGGGGCGCAGCAGGTTTGCCATGATCCGCAGCACCCATTCCATTAGCGTGCGGCTGTTCATTCCGACGCGGGTCAGCTCGCGGATCAGCGCTGGTCGGCCGATGATTTTGGCGAACAGGCGGGCGACTTTGAAGTACTGCCCATACTCGGCCTCGGTCATCTGCGTGTACTGCTGGAGGGCGACCGGATCGTTCGACACCAGCGCGTCGTGGAGCACGTCGGCGGCCATCCGGGCGGTCTCGTAGGCGTAGTCGATGCCCTCGCCGTTGAACGGGTTCACCGACCCGGCCGCATCGCCGACGACCAGGTAGGTGGGGCCGACCTTGGGGCCGACCGAGCCGCCCATCGGGATGCGTCCGGCAGTCGCCTTACACGTCGGCTGCTCGGGGTTGATCTCCCACCGCTCGGCGACCTGATGGGCGTAGGCATCGAGCAGGTGAGTGGTGTTGACGCTCTTGAAGTCGCGAAACGTCGAGAGCAGGCCGACACCGATGTTGATCGTGCCGTCGCCCACCGGGAAGATCCAGCCGTAACCGGGCAGCGGGTTGCCCGCACGGTCTTTCACGTCGAGCGCCGACTCGATCCACGGCTCGGCGTGGCGGGGTGACTCCCAATAGGTGCGGATTGCGGTGCCGTAGGGCCATTGACGAGTGCGGAAGGTGCCCAGCGCCCGGCCGAAGCGGGAGTTCGCCCCGTCGGCGACGATCACGTAGCGGGCCCGGATCTCGTCGGCGGCCTCGGAGTACTTCGACTTGACCATCGCGCCGCGCACGAAGCCGCGCTCGATGATCGGAGCGACCGCCTCGTGGCCCTGCAGGAGGGTTGCCCCGGCCGATTCGGCGTTGCGGGCGACCATCCAGTCGAGATCACGCCGCCGCACGACGTAGCCATGCTGGGGATAGATGGGGTGCGACGGCCATTCGAGTTCGAGCGCTTTGCCCATACCGGTGGCCCGCAGCCCCGAGTAGCGGTGATACTTCGACAGCTCGTCGGTGAGGCCCATCTCGCCGAGTTGATACACCGCTCGGGGTGTGAGTCCGTCGCCGCAGGTCTTCTCGCGGGGAAACTCCTTCTTCTCGACGATGGCCACGTTGTGACCATGCCGGGCAAGCCAATATCCGGCGGCCGAGCCGGCCGGACCACCACCGATGACCAGGACCTCGACCTCGCGTACTGCCACGATCTCAGTATGGCGGTTGTGGTGACCCGAGGCTCGCTCGCGTCAGCGGATGTTCGTCACGCAATGGTTACCGCTGGCTGAGTTCCTTGATGGCTCGAACGGTGCCGATCAATGCGAAGGCTGCCCCGACGACCCCCGCGTACGCCCCGGTGCCGCGCACGAGATCGGTCTCTTGGACGTAACCGTCCGACAGGAACCGGGTGACGGTCAGCAGTACTCCGACCACGGCGGCGGCGAGCAGCGGCACCGGGCCGAGCAGCGGAAACGGGACGCGGACCGACGACCGGCGCAAGGCGGTCGTCACCGCGACGATGCCGAGGAGCAGGGTCCCGATGCCGCTGGTCAAGAAAAAGTGCCACCCGGTAAAGCCGCCGACGTCGTTCTTCCACCAGGTCATGAACCCGGCGAGGAACGACAGCGTGCCTCCACCGACCGTCAGCGCGGCGGAACTGGTGAGCTTGCCGGTGGCCATGGGTACTCCTGTGAAGAAATCGAACGGGTCACGCGCAAGGTAACGCAGCAACGACGCGCGACCAGCAATTTTCAGCACGTGGCGCGATCGGTAGGGTCGTGAGGTGCCCACCGCCCTGCTCTCGGTTTACGACAAATCCGGCATCGCCGAACTAGCCACGGTGCTCAGTGAACTCGGTTGGAATCTGGTGTCGAGCGGTGGGACCGCCCGTGTTCTGGCCGACGCCGGGCTGACCGTGACCGATGTCGCCGAGTTGACCGGGTTCCCGGCGATCCTTGGGCATCGCGTCGTCACGCTGCATCCGGCGGTCCACGCCGGCCTGCTCGCCGATCTCGACGAACCCGAACATGTGCGTGAACTCGCCGAAATGGGCTATGCGCCGATCTCACTCGTCGTCGTCAATCTGTACCCGTTCTCGTCGAACCCGGGGATCGAGCTGATCGACGTCGGTGGTCCGACGATGGTCCGCGCCGCATCCAAGAACCACGCCCACGTCGGGGTACTCGTCGATCCGGCCGACTATGCGGACGTCGCCGACGAACTGCGCCTTTCGGGAGCACTGTCGGCCGCGACCCGTCGATCGCTGGCCCGCACCGCGTTCGCTCATACGGCGGCGTACGACGCGGCGATCGTCGGTTGGTTCGACTCCGACGGTGACGCGTTGCCGCCGACGATGCACCTGGCCCTCGATCGCGCCCAGGTGTTGCGCTACGGCGAGAATCCTCATCAGATGGGGGCCCGATATCGCTCAATCGGCGCGGTGAGCTGGTGGGACGCGGCGGTTCAACACGGTGGCAAGGAGATGTCGTACCTCAACGTCTACGACACCGATGCCGCCTGGAAGCTCGTCAACCGGTTCATCGGACCGGCGTGCGTGATCGTCAAACACGCCAACCCGTGCGGCGTGGCGGTGGCCGACGATATCGCCACGGCCTACGTGCGGGCCAATGCGTGTGACCCGGTGAGCGTGTTCGGGGGCATCGTCGCCTGTAACCGCGAGGTCGATGCAGCGATGGCCGAGGCGCTGGCGCCGGTGTTCACCGAGGTGGTCGTCGCCCCCTCGTTCACCGCCGAAGCGTTGGCCATGCTGACCCGGAAGGCCAACCTGCGGGTGCTCAGCGGCCCGGCCCCGGCCGGTGCGCCGCTCGACGTCCGGTCGGTCGACGGCGGGTTGCTCGTGCAATCCACCGATCAGGTGTCGGTCGATCGTTCCGGCTGGAAGGTGGTCACCACGGTCGCGCCCGACGCCGCCCAGTGGGATGACCTGTCGTTTGCCTGGCAGGTCTGTGCCGCCGTCTCGTCGAACGCGATCGTCTACGTCAAGGATCGTCAGGCGTTCGGCATCGGCGCCGGGCAGCAGAATCGTCTCGACTCGGCGCGCATCGCCGCCGACCGAGCGGCCGGCCGGGCCGTCGGCGGGGTGTGCGCCAGCGACGCGTTCTTCCCGTTCCGCGACGGACTTGACGCGGCGGCGGCCGCAGGGATCACGGCGGTCATTCAGCCGGGTGGCTCGATGCGCGACGCCGAGGTGATCGCCGCAGCCAACGAGCACGGCATCGCCATGGTGTTCACCGGCGAACGCCACTTCCGGCACTGATCGATTCGTTCCGTGTCAACGTCGCCTGTGAGTTCTGTCGCGCCTGCACCGTTGGGGTCGCAACGGTCGCGATTGTCGATCGAGGGGGTGTTGATCGCCTCGATCGTCGTCCAGCAGTTGGGCACCGCGATCGCCGTCACGCTGTTCGACGAGATCCGTCCGCAGAGCGTCGCCTGGCTGCGAGGCTGCGCCGCGGCGGTCGCCCTGCTGATCATCTCGCATTCTGTCGGGGGTCGAGCTTGGGGCGGAGCCGGTCGGGTTGGCACTGATCCTCGTCGCGTCGGTCGGCTGGGCGTCGCACATCGTGCTCGGGGCCCGAGGTCGCCCGCCCGCAGTCGCCAGCAGGTGACGGCTACAGCAGGCGGCGTTCGGCGGCCCAGGCGGTGAGTTCGTGGCGACTGGAGAGTTGCAGTTTGCGCAGGACCGCCGAGACATGGGTTTCGATCGTCTTGACCGACAGGTGCAGCCGCCCGGCGGTCTCCTTGTAGGTGTAGCCGCGGGCGATCAACCGGAGAACCTCCTGCTCACGGGTGGTGAGTTGATCGAGTTCCGGGTTCGCCGGGGCCGCGCCCAAGTCCGGGTGGCCGGTAAAGGCGTCGAGTACGAACCCGGCCAGACGCGGCGAGAACACGGCATCACCGGCCCGGACCCGCTCGATCGCCGAGATCAACTCCTCGCGGGTAACGGTCTTGGTGACGTAGCCGCGCGCCCGGCGCGGATCACGCCGATCACGTCTTCGGCGGCATCCGAGACCGACAAGGCCAGGAAGCGGACGTGCGGCACGACCTCGCGCAACGCATCGAGAATCGCCCGCCCGCCCCCGTTGGGCAGGTGGACATCGAGCAGCACCACCTCGGGGTTGGCGGCGGGAATCTCGGCGATGGCGTCTTCCACGGTCCCGGCGTCGCCAACCAGTTCGACGGCCTCGCCCAACTCGGCGCGTACCCCGGCGCGGAACAGCGCATGGTCGTCGACGACGAAGACGCGGGTCAGGCCGACGGACCCGGTCATGCGGGCCTCCGGGGCATCCGCAGCTCCCACTCGGTGCCTTCGCCGAGGGCGGTTTCGACCCGGGCGGTGCCGCCGCTGCGAGCGAGGCGGGCGCGGATCGAGTCGCTGATCCCGCGATGCTCGTCGTCGATGACCCGCTGGTCGAAGCCGCATCCGGTATCGCGGACGAAGGCGATCAGGGCGTGGCCGGTGACCTCGAGGTAGACCGCCACCGAGTCGACCTTGGCGTGGCGAGCGGCGTTGACGGCTGCCTCGCGCGCCGCGCCGACCAGGGCTTCGGCCGCGTCGTCCATCGGGGCATCGCCGACGGCCACGAGCTCGATGGCGATCTCGTGGTCGAGTTCCACCTGGGCGGTCATCGCCGCGAACGCTCCGCCGACCGTGGCATGGCCCGACGAGGCCTGCTGTCCGTACAGCCACGATCGCAACTCGCGTTCCTGGCGGCGGGCGAGCATGATCATCCGGCGTGAGTCGCCGGTCGATCGTTGCATCAGCGCCAACGTCTGCAGCACGGAATCATGCAGGTGGGCGGCCATTTCCGAGCGTTCTTCCGAGCGGATTCGGTCGCGTTGCTCCTCCCGCAACCGTTCGAACAGCTGCCACAACACCGGCCCGCCGACGACGACCAACCCGACCACGCTGAGACCGATGGCCGCGGCGGCTCGGGGGAGGGCGCTCAACCCGCCGCGATCCGAGGCGAGCACGGCGACCCCACCGACCGCCATCAACACTCCAACGACGACCCTCGCCGGCGAGATGCGTCCGCTGGCCAACCGTTCGAGCGGGTCGCTCGAGCGTTCGCCTGACGATCCCGATCCCGACGCGCCGCCCGACCACAGTGCGGCGGCGCCGAGGCCGAGGCCGACGACCGGGAGCATCACGGCGTCCCCCGGCCAGGCCCCGATTCGCCGAACGACGAGCAATGCCGCCGCACTACCGAGGCCGAGAGCAATGGAACGCTGGGTGGCGAGCCCAGGGTTTGGTGCCGCGAGTCGAGGAGTGGACGATGGCTCCAGTGAGAACGCCCAGGCCACCAGATACAACGCAATGCCCAACCCGGCGGCGAACGACAGCACGATCAACAGCAGCCGTACGATCGTCGAGTCGAGCGAATGTCGGGCCGCCAGCCCTCCGGCCACACCACCCACGACGCGGTCGGTTGAGCTGCGTTCGAAACGCAACCGTCCGATCGGGCGCACGCGGCGGGTCAACATCACATCGCAGATCGTCTCACGGCTCCTCGCCGAGCGCCATTAGGGATCACCCTGACTCAACCCTTGATCGAGCCCCGACGATCGGCTGAGACTGAGGCCGACACCCGCCCGGAACAGGGTGTACCGCCCTCGACTTCCCGCGGCGGCGATCAAGAGCCCGTCGTCGATGAGACAGTACGCCACGATCGTATGCCGGCAGAGGCTCCACACCCCAGAAAGGTACCGTGAGCTGGAGAAATAGGCTTCTTCGAAGAAGTTCGAGAAATCTTGTCGATTTGTTGTCGATCTGGTTCAAGTGCTGCGTCATAGGTGCAACAAGCCGGGCAAGGTGCCCGACACACACTCCGGAAGGAACTCCAATGAGCACCAAGAATCCTGTTCAGGTCACCGTTACGAAGGTCATCGCCTCTCAGCCGGAGGTCATCTACGACTTGGTTGCCGATATCACGCAGATGCCGAAGTACAGCCCGGAGAACACTGCTGGAGAGTGGATCAACGGTGCGACCGGCCCCGTGGTGGGTGCCCAGTTCAAGGGTGCCAACAAGCTTGGGAAGGCGACGTGGTCGACGAAGCCGACCGTCACGGTTGCTGAGCGGGGTCGCGAGTTCGCGTTCAAGGTTCCGGGTGCGGCTGGCCCGGTGTGGACCTACCGCTTCGAACCCGCCCCTGGCGGGACGCTCGTCACTGAGTCGGTGGTGCAGGCCAAGCGATCGCCGTTACCGATTCGGCTGATCCAAAAACTGAATGGTGTCACCGACCGAGCCGCGGTGTTGCGTGAGGGCATGGTGACCACGCTTGACCGTCTCGCTGTCGCCGCCGCCAACTGACCCCGACCACCCATCCGACTTCAGACCGGGTTGCGGCCCGGTTTGCAATCCAACTAATCAACCAACTACTAACCACCATCACTACACAGGAGAAGCGAACACCATGGAATACATGATCCTCATTCACAGCGACGAGAGCTTCGAAATGCCTGCCGAGGGCACCCCCGAGTTCGGGGAGATGATGGGCGAGTGGATGGCGTACAACCAGACGCTCATCGAGGGCGGTCACTGGGTGTCTGGAGCGAGTCTGATGCCGACCGTGACCGCGACCACCGTCCACAAAACCTTCGGTGGCGCACCCACGCTCACTGACGGTCCGTACGCGGAGACGAAGGAACAGTTTGGTGGCTACTACCTGATCAAGGCCGCCGATCTCGACGAAGCCATCCGTCTCGCGACCGGGATCCCCGTCCCCGTGTGTTCGCTCGAGGTGCGCCCCGTCGCGTTCCGCCCGGACGCTGAGTGACCACACCCCACCACGAGGTCGACACGGCAATCACCCGTGTCGCACGCGAGGAGAGCGGGCGCGTGCTCGCTCTCCTCGCACGGCGTTTCAACGACCTCGACCTCGCCGACGAAGCCATCCAAGAAGCTCTGATCGAGGCTGCCCAGGTGTGGCCCGAGCGCGGCATCCCCGACAACACCGCCGGCTGGCTCCTCGCAGTCGCCCGGCGAAAGGCCATCGACCGGCTCCGGCGAATCTCAAGCGCGCACCGACGCACCATGTCAGCTGCGGCCGAACTGGCCGCGCAATCCGAACCCGACGACACCGAAAGGAGCTCAATGATCTCCGAAGACGATTCCAACCCGGCGACCGACGACGAGCACCTTCGGCTCGTACTGCTCTGCTGCCACCCGGCGCTTGACCGAGACACGCAAGTCGCCCTCACCCTGCGACTCGTCGGCGGGCTCACCACCCCCGAGATCGCGTCAGCGTTCCTCGTCCCAGAAGCCACCCTCGCCCAGCGCATCGTTCGGGCGAAGCGCAAGATCCACGACGCCGGAATGCCGCTCTCGATGCCGTCCAATCTGGGTGAGCGCGTCGATGTGTTGTTGGGAGTGCTCTATCTGGTTTTCAACGAGGGCTACCTCACCCGCAGCGATCGTGATGGCGTCGTTCGAGTCGATCTCGTCGACGAAGCACTTCGCCTCACGGCGCTCGTGGCTCAGCTCCTCCCCGAACATCCCGAAGTCGAAGGGCTACTTGCCCTCGAGTTGTTCAACAAGGCCCGACTCGCAGCACGCGCCAACTATGCGGGCGATCTTGTCCTGCTCGAGCACCAGGATCGTTCGCGCTGGGACCTCGCCACCATCAGGCAGGCCAATGCCGTGCTCGCTCGGGCGATGAAGCGAATGGCCCCGGGGCCGTACCAAATGCAGGCGGTCATCGCCGGCCGCCACGCCAATGCCCCCACCGCTGCCGACACCGATTGGCCGCTGATCGCGAAGCTCTACGGGCAACTTGTCCAGATGACCGACTCGCCCGTCGTCAGGCTGAATCATGCCGCCGCCATCGCGATGTCCGACGGCCCCCTCGCCGGCATCGCCGTGCTGAACGGGCTTGAGGGTCTCGACGCGTATCACCTCTTTCACGCCACCCGAGGCGAGCTCCTCCTCCGAGCGGACGAACCCGGTGGAGCAGTCAAGGCCTTCCGGCAAGCCCGGGGTCTCACACTGAATCCGGCCGAGCAACGTCACCTCGACAGTCGCATTTCGGCAGCGCAACCAAACTGATGGCGGTCAACCGGCGATTGCATCTGCCCGCAGTGGTGACGGGGCGTCCCGTTTGATCGCGTCAATCCACCCGCCCGCTGACGAAGAAACGACGACCGAGGTGTCGTCAATCGCCAACCTGCTGGTGAACACGGCGAGCAACTCGAAGTCGCTGCCGGTGATGGCGGCGACACCATCTGGCGCAGTGGATTCGTACGACAAGGTGACTTCGACGCCGTCGTTACTGAGCACGAAATAGCGATCGCCCTCACCGATGCGACACGAGCCGGTCGGCGTCGCAATTGGATCCATGTGGATGCGAATGGTGGCCAGTCCCCAGGAGAGATCGAGTTGGTCGGCGGCTTCGACCGGCGCCGGCAGCCATTCCAGGCCGACCCGTGCGAGCTCCTCAATGAGCGGGCGAAGTCGCTCACCCGCTTCGGTCAATCGGTAGGTGACGCCACCGCCGGTACCGCCGGAGTTGAACCGCGTGACGAGCCCATGCTCGACGAGCGTCTTGAGACGAGCGGTGATGAGGTCGGTCCCGGCAGCCGGAAGCTGCGCTGCAATCTCGCCATATCGACGGGGTCCAAGCAGCAGATCGCGCACCACCAGCAGGGTCCAGCGTTCGCCCAAGACGTCGAGCGCGCGGGCAACTCCGCAGTACTGCTGATACGAGCGGCGTGACATACGTCAAGTTTACACCATGATTTCCAAGTTCATGGTACTTTGAAATCATGGTACAAACAATCCGACACACACGACGTTCGATCCTCGCCCTCGGAACGGCAGCAACGCTAACGCTGCTCGCCGCCTGCGGACCAGATGAGACAGCATCGCCACCATCGACGACGCAGGCTCCTGCAACAAACGTCGTGCCAGAGACGGTGGTGCCGACCCAGCCGCGGGAGACGGCCCCACCCGAAACGTCACCGCCGGCGACCGAGGCGCCAGCCACCACCGACGGATTGCTCCGCTTCTCCACCCAGCGCGCTGACATCACCCTTGTCCCGATGACCAACATCGGGGAACCACCCGCCGCCCCAGTCGGTTCCCAGCCGTTCGAACTCGACTTCAACGGTCACACCATCCGCGGCATCGAGACTCCCGGGGTCGAACCCGCCGTCGTGCTGCTTCACGGCTTCCCGGACAACCTGCACCTCTACGACGAGCTCTACCCGCTGCTTGCGGGTAACCGGCGAGTGATCGCATTCGACTTCATCGGCTGGGGTACGTCCGACAAGCCCATCCCAGGCGAGTTCGACTACACGATGAAGGCCCAGGAGCTGCAAGTTGAGGCGGTGCTCGATGCCCGACTCGCCGGCGCTCCGGCGACGGTCGTGGTGCACGATGCATCGGGCATCCCCGGGTTCGACCTGGCCCTTCGGCGTCCCGAACTGTTCGACCGCCTGATCGTGCTCAACACCTTCTTTGGCCTCGCCCCGACACAGACTCCGCCGACAGCGATTGCGCTGTACTCGAACCCAGGCCTTCAGGGGGTCGAAGATGCGCTCAACCTCAGCCCCAAGGCGCTCGAAGACCTCTACCGCTACCAGATCTCCGAGTTCCTGCAGGTCCCCAACAAGGAAGAGGTTGTCGATCGCTTGTGGTCGCAGTTCCCTGCGGCGCTGCCGGCATTTATCGCCATGAACGACGACCTGTTTCCTCAGGTCGGCGGGCACACGCCCCGCTTCGGTGAGTTGGCCGGATTGAAGATGCCCGTCTCGATTGTGTTCGGCGCCAAGGACATCAACCTCACAGCAGATGTCGGACGGTTCCTCGCCGAGAAGATTCCCGGCTCCGACCTCACCATTGTCGAGGACGCCGGTCACTTCGTTCAGATCGACCGACCGGATGTTGTGGCAGCCACGATTCTGGGGAGCTAACCGATCTCAGCGCAGAACACTCGAGTTCCGATTCGGGCATCGAATTTCAGATTGCCAACTATGGACCAAGTTCACTCATCGTGGCTAACAGCCAGCGGATGAGACCGCCGCGCAGCTCTGCCCAGAAGAGCACGAGGCCGACTCAACCAAGCCAAACCTTTCGACGGCCACTCCTGCTTGGGGAGGTTCAGGGTTGGTTCAGGGTTGAACCAGGGGGATGCCCGATGGTGCGATTGTGCCGTCGTCCGTACGGTGCGGTGCATGATGAGCGAAGCGAATGCCGACCGACCGAGCGCCGGCGAATCGGGTGGCGATGGGGTCCGGGGGAGCAGCCCCCGTGCAGGAGTGAGTGATGTGAGCGACGACTCCGAGTTCCCCGAACCCGAGTCGGCCGACAGCTTCGACGATTTCGCCGCTTCGCCGTTCGATGCCGAATCCCCCGCAGCATCGGACGGCGGTGGCGGTCCGCAAGCGGCGGCGACCCGGTGGTATCGCAGCGAGGAGCGGGTGATCTCCGGCGTTGCCGGAGGTCTGGCCGAATCAACGGCACTCGACCCGGTACTGGTCAGGCTCGGTTTTGTCGGACTGACCCTGCTCGATGGCGTCGGAATCCTGGCGTATCTCGCGGCCGCTTTGATGATGTCGAACCGGCGGGGTGCCCCGGTTCGGCGGGGGCTCTGGCGGGTCGGAGGGCTGGCAGTGCTCGGGCTCGGTGGCGTGCTCCTGGCCGGTCGGGTGTGGGGCGGTGACCCGGGCTCGGGTGTCTTCATTCTGGCGCTGATCGGCGTGGCGGCGTCGCTGTGGCACCCCAGGCGGCGGGGTCAGGGTCCACCGAGCTCGAGTTCAGGCGGATCCACTTGGCCGTCCGGCTGGGCTCCGCCTGATCCGGCCTTGGCCCCCCAGGCCAGTCGACCGATCGTCGTATTGCCGCAGCGGGCACCACGTGAACGGCAGCCGAAGCCGCCTCGAAGCCCACTCGGCCGGATTGCCCTGGCCGTGGCGCTGGCCGCCATCGTGATCGGGGCGAGCGTCGGCGACGGGACACCCCGGTCAATGAAGATCGCCTTCACGGTCGCTGCGATCATCTGCGGCGTCGGACTGTTGATCGGCGCATTCATCGGTCGGGCCCGCTGGCTGATCATCCCGGGCCTACTTGCCGTGGGCGGCGCGGTGATGTCTCAGGCGGTTGAGGGTCTGGGCGTGCATATGGGCTTCCCGATCGGGGGGAGCGATAACTACCAAATCGTCGAGGACACGTCACAGTTGCGCGATGTCAACATCGGATCGGGCTCCTACCACGTTGATATCTACAAGCTCACCGAGGACGCATCCCTGACCGCCAGAGTGGGGATCGGCGGGGTGTACATCGGGGTGCCAGCCAAGGCTCGGGTGACGCTGACCTCCCAGGTCGGGATAGGAAGCATCTCCACGCCGCAAACGAGCAGCGACGGATACCGGCGCACCGTGACTCAAACCTTCGGCCCAGAGGGTGGTCCTCGGCTGCGGCTCGACCTCACCGCCGGGGTCGGCACCGTCGAAGTCTTCACCATCGCCTCTGAAGAGCCGTTTCGGCCGGTCAACCCGACGGTGATCGAGAACAGCCCGGTCGTGCCGGACGGTGCGATCCTCACAATCCCGGCGTTGCCGCCCGGGGTCGCCC
Organism: uncultured Actinomycetes bacterium; assembly: GCA_963847945.1. GTDB lineage: Bacteria > Actinomycetota > Acidimicrobiia > Acidimicrobiales > Ilumatobacteraceae > JANMJD01. The sequence goes on along the minus strand of CAWKBX010000009.1, from coordinate 509,865 downwards.
AGATCGATGAGCAAGGGGGACTGCTGTATCAGACCGGGGCGTATCAGTACCCCGACGGGTCGCTGAGCCTGCCGGATGGCACCACGATCGAGGCCGACCGCACGTTGCATCTGGCTCCCGGAGCGACCGTGCTGACCGACGGACGGGTGCAACTCGTCGACAGCACGGTGATCACGCCCACCGAAGGCATCGTGCAACTCCCCGATGGCACCTTCGTGTTCATCCGCCCGCCGACGGAGACCAGGCCGCCCGAGGCCCCGCCGTTCATCACCATTGCCCCGGTCATCACCGCGGTTCCGATCCAGCCGGTAGGGACGGTGGCTGACGGAACACCGGGGAACACGATCACCACGGTTTCGCCGGCGACGATTCCCAACGGAGCTACGCCGTGACGCAGCACCGGTTCGATGGGTTCTCGTTTGCCGCGGGCGTGATTGTCGCCGGCGATCGGACTGCTCGGCGGGACGGGAAAATTGGGCGAGGCGTTGAATCGGCCGGAAAAGCTGCTCCCGGTGGTGTTTGGGCTGTTGGCCCTGCTCCTGGTGGCATCGGTGGCATCTGGTCGACCAGCAAGAACCCATGGAGTCGGCCCACCGAGCACCTGACCGGCGATACTGGGGGTGATGGCCAACGAGCGCTCCACACCTCCGGCTGGGCGCCCGATCAGTGCGGTCCCTATCTGCCCGGACTCGATGGGGTCCGGGCGCTGCGCCGTGATGGCGGTGATCCTCTATCACGCCGAGGTGCTCGTGGATGCCCGGCGGCTTCCTCGGGGTCGAGGTGTTCTTCGTCATCTCGGGCTACCTGATCACCCTGTTGCTGCTCGCCGAACACGAGCGCACCGGCAAGATCAGCGTCACCGCCTTCTATGGCCGACGGGCCCGACGGTTGCTCCCGGCGCCTGATGGTGCTGTTCGCCGCGCGTAGCCACGCTCTACTCCGTCTCTGCCGTACCTGCGCGTCGTCGCTGGCCAGGGAGCGGGCCGGGCTGTTCTGGGGCTTCTTCTACGGGTCCAACTGGTACCAAATCCACATCGGCCAGTCGTACTTCGACGCCACGGCCCGCCCGCCGTTGCTGCGTCACCTGTGGTCGCTCGCCGTCGAGGAGCAGTTCTACATCGTCTGGCCACTGCTGATGGTCGTGGTGATGAAGGCGTTCCGGCGCCGCCTGCCGCAGATCGGTATGGCGTTCCTGGTATTGGCCCTCTCCTCGGCGTTGCTGATGGCGGTGTTGTACGACTCGTCGAACCCGAACCGGGTGTATCTGGGCACCGATACCCGGGCGGCCGGCCTGCTGCTCGGTGCGGCGATGGCAATGTTCTGGCGGCCGTACGCCTTGGCCCGCGGTCGTTTGGGCAACCGCGGTCGCATCGTCAGCATCGCCGGCATTGTCGGCTCCGCGATCCTGTTCTTCACCCACACCACGTTCCACGATGTGGTCTACACCGACGCCCAGGTCAAGGGCTACGACATTCTCTACCTCGGCGGTTTTCTGCTCGTCGGGCTCGCCACGGTGATGGTCATCGCCTCGGCGACGCATATGAAGTCGTTCTACGGGCAGAAGATCCTCGGGTTCAAGCCGCTCGCCTGGCTGGGCACGCGCTCGTACGGGTTGTATCTGTGGCATTGGCCGATCTTCCAGTTGACCAGGCCCGGAGCGGTCGACGAGGGCGGCGACATCGACTGGCCGTTCTCGGTGCTGATGATCGTCCGCCTCGGCCTCACCTTCGCCCTCACCGAGGTGTCGTACCGCCTGATCGAGACCCCGATCCGCAAGCGGACCGTGAAGAAGTGGCTCCGTACGTTCTTCACCGACCGCTCGCCGAAGATGGTCTTCCGTCGTCGGCGGTGGGGGGTCGGCATGGCCGTCGCCTCGCTTTTCTCGCTGTTCGTCGGTCTCAGCGTCGCCACGGCCAAGGACCAGCCGACCGACATCGAGGCGAGCCTGGCGGCCGGGGCCGAAGTGGTCCAGGGGATCGACCAGATCATCGGGACCACCGTGGCCGCCGAGCCGACGACAACCACCGTGGCCCCCGTTACCACGCCCGGCGAAACGGTCCCTCCAACCATCCCGACCACGCCCGCACCGACGGCTCCCCCCACGACGATTGCCAAGTTTCCGATCATCGCGCTTGGCGATTCGGTGATGCTCGGGGCCGCCCCGTCACTGCGCGAGAACGGCGCGTGGGTCGACGCGGTGGTCGGTCGCCAACTGATCAAGGGCATCGAGATCATGCAGCAGTACCTCGCGGTGGGTTCGCTCGGCGATGTGGTCGTCGTGCACCTGGGGAATAACGGTCCGACGTCGGAAGAACGCTTCGACGAGTTGTTGAACCTGCTCAAAGACGTTCCGTTGGTCGTCCTGCTGACGGTGAAGGTGCCCAAGCCCTGGGAGGCCGACAACAACACGTTCATCTTCAACATGCCGGCGAAGCACCCCAACGTGCGGCTGATCGACTGGAACGGCCTCAGCCAGACCTTCGAGAACGTCTTCTACTCCGACGGCATCCACCTGCGCCCCGAGGGCCAATTGATCTACACCCAACTGGTGATGGACACCATCAACGCCAACAGCTGATCCGCAGTGCTAGCAGGGTGAGGAAAACGCGTGATTGCAGCAGGCTCGGGGTGTGGGTCGTGTTGGTCGGGGCCCCTGGCTGTTTCGGGGGCGGCCGAGTGAAGGGTTTGGGTCAGGCGGTTGCGGTGTCGAGTGCAGTGATCCGCACGATGTTGTAGACGGCGCCGGTGAGCAGCCACCAGGCCCGGTTGCGTTGTCGGCCTTTGTAGCGAAGCTTGCGGGCACCACCGATGGTCTTGGCCCATCCGAACGGTTCTTCGATCCGTTTACGGATCCGCATGCTCACCTGGTGTCCGGGGTGACGGGTGGTGCGCCCATCGATCGCCGACCGCCGGTTGCTGGTGTTCTGCGCGACGTGCGGCGTGAACCCACGCTCACGGCAGTTCTTGACGAAGTCCTTGGTGTCGTAGGCCTTGTCGGCAGCGACGGTGCGGCGGCGTCGTTGTTTCGGTAACCGATCCATCATCGTCAGTGCCGCCGCACGCTCGCCGTATCCGTCGGCGTAGGTGAGTTCCATGTCGATGAGCAACCCGTTGCGGTGTTCCATCAACAGATGCCCGAGATACGCCATCTTCGCCGGGGCACTGTTGCTCTTGCGATAGAGGCGGGCCTCGGGATCCGTGGTCGACTGGTGCGTCTGGTTCGAGCGTTTCTCGCCGTGGAAGTCCCGTTCAACGTTCCTCCCAGGCGGTGGCGGCTCGTTCGGGTCGCCGTCTTTCGGTTTGAAACTCTTGTGCGACGCCCACGCTTCGAGCACCGTCCCATCGACAGAGAAATGATCCGACGACAAGTAGCGACGCAGTCGGGCCTGGTTGACAGCAGCCGCGAAGAACCGGTCGGCGATGTCATGGTCCAACAACCGGTTGCGGTTCTTGGTGAACGTCGACGCGTCGAAAGCGCGGTCGTCGATGGCCAGGCCGAGGAACCATTTGAACAACAGGTCGTAGTTGAGTCGTTCGCAGAACTGGCGTTCGGATCGAATCGAGTACAACGCCATCAGCACCGTTGCTTTCAACAGCTGCTCGGGTGGGACCGACGGCCGACCGCCAGCGGCGTACATGACGTCGAACTCGTCGTCGAGGTCGGCGAGGACCGTGTCGACCATGCGGCGGATCCTGCGGATCGGGTGATCAGACGGGATCAGATCTTCTGGATTCAACGACGTCAACATCGCCAACTGCTGCACCGGTTTGCCACGCATACCCAAAGTTTTCCACGCGCCGCGATCCAACGCGAGCACCCCAACCAGGCTTTTTCAGCACCCTGCTAGCTCTCGACGGGTGAGGTGCGTGACTCGCCCAACCCGGCGAAGATGGCGGCGACATCGATGGTGAGCGGTGGGCATGGAAGTCGCAGTTGCTCTGTGGGTCCGAGTTGCTCGCGGAACCACAGGTCGCCGGCCCGACGGTGTACTTCGACCCACGGTTCGGCGGGATCGCTGCTGACCAGCACGTAGGCGTCGACCGAAGCAATGTTGGTGTAGGCCGCATGTTTCGAGGTGCGATCATATTTCTCCGTTGACGGCGAGACGACCTCGATGACCAGGCATGGGCTTGTCTCGAAGCGATGCTCGGTTTGTGGTGTACACACCACCATGACGTCGGGGTAGAAGGCGTCGGACTGGGCCTTCAAGAGCACGTCGTTGATCAACACGCGACAGCCTGAGTCGGCGGTGGCTTGGAGCAAGCGGCTGGCCAGCGCCAGCGCAATACGGTTGTGGACGATGCTCCCACCAGCCATTGCGTAGGCGACCCCACCGATGTATTCATGGCGGTAGTCGGCGCCGTCCTCGAAGTCCAAGAACATGTCGAAGGACATCCGGTACGGGAGGTCATCGAATGCGACGGTCACGGCGGCCATTGTATCCGATCCCGATTTGCCCGATTCGGCCAGACCGCCAGGCCCGCGGCCGCCTGAGTTATTCGGCGCGGCGGTGGCGTGGAACATACGCTGAACGTATGACAACCCCCGTTCGTGTTGCAGTGACCGGTGCTGCCGGCCAAATCGGCTACAGCCTGCTCTTCCGTATCGCTTCTGGTGCCATGCTCGGCCCCGATACCCCCGTGATCCTGCAGTTGCTGGAAATCACCCCGGCGCTCGGCGCACTCAACGGCGTGAAGATGGAACTCGATGACTGCGCCTTCCCGTTGCTGGCCGGAGTGGTGTGCACCGATGACGCCAACGTGGCCTTCGGCGACGCCGATGTCGCCATGCTCGTCGGCGCGATGCCCCGCAAGGCGGGCATGGAGCGCGCCGATCTGCTCTCGGCCAACGGTGGCATCTTCAAGCCCCAGGGCCGGGCGCTGTCGGCGTCGGCAAAGAAGGACGTCAAGATCCTCGTCGTCGGTAACCCGGCCAACACCAATGCCTTGATCGCCATGTCGAACGCCCCCGATCTTGACCCGGGCCGGTTCACCGCGATGACCCGCCTCGACCACAACCGCGCCGTCACCCAGATCGCCAACAAGCTCGGTAAGACGGTCAACGACGTGCGCCACATGACCATCTGGGGTAACCACTCGACCACCCAGTACCCCGACCTGTTTCACTGCGAGGTCGACGGCAAGAACGCCTACGAGGCCGTCAACGATCACGCGTGGGTCGATGGCACGTTCATCCCGACGGTCGCCAAGCGCGGCGCGGCGATCATCGAGGCTCGCGGGGCGTCGTCGGCCGCGTCGGCCGCCAACGCCGCGGTCGATCACATTCGCACGTGGTCGCTCGGCACCGCCGAGGGCGACTGGGTGTCGATGGCCATCCCGTCCGACGGCTCCTACGGCGTGCCCGAGGGAATCATCTCGTCGTTCCCGTGCGTGTGCAAGGACGGCAAGTACTCCATCGTCCAGGGCCTCGAGATCGACGACTATTCCCGCGGCAAGATCGATGCTTCGACGGGTGAACTCGTCGAGGAGCGCGACGCGGTGAACGAGCTCGGCCTGATCTGATCGGCACCTTCGGGACTCTGCGTGGGTATCTTGCACGCGCAGCCATTGAGCGTGAGGTAGCAACCTCTAGGCTCACCTCCACGGCGGGCGTCGTGGAGGTGAGTTTCGCATGAAGGTGTCTGGGCGTTGGCTGGTGCTGGCGATCGCAGCCTCGTCGGTCGCGGCATGCGCGAGCGCGACCGAGACGGTTGCGACCGTGCCGCCGCCAACGACGCGACCGCCGAAGTCGACCACGATCCCGCCACCCCCGGTCACCTTCGACGAGATGACCGGGGCGATCACGGTGTACGCGGCAGCGTCGCTGACCGAGACATTCGACGAGTTCGCTGAAGCGTTCGCGGCGACCTATCCCGACGCCTTCGCGGTGGTGACCTACGACTCGTCGGCGGCCATTGCCGCCGGGGTTACCAAGGGATCGAAGATCGACCTGTTCGCCTCATCCGACCCGTCGCAGATGGACCAGGTGCAGACCGATGGCCTGATGCAAGCCCCCGAGGTGGTCTTCGCAACCGACGCCTTTGAGATCGTGGTCGCCCCTGGCAATCCGAAGATGATCGCGGATCTCGCCGGGCTGTCGAAGCGTTCGATCACGGTCGGCCTGTGCGAGCCCGAGCGGCCATGCGGACGGTTCGCCCGGCGGATGTTGAAGGACAACGGCGTGAAGCTCGCTCCGGCCGATGCAACCGATGCCGCCGACGTGCTTGCTCAGGTGGCGTCAGGGGCGATCGACGCGGGCATCGTCTACGGCTCAGAGATCGCCGCCGCGGGGGCCAAGGTCGATCGAATCGCCATTCCGGCCGAGATCAATGTCGTCGCCGAGCACTCGATCGCGTCGGTGGCCACCTCGAAGCGCTCAGCGCTTGACGCTGCGTTCGTCGAGCTGCTCACGGGGCCGACGGGTCGCGAGATCTTACGACGGCGTGGTTTCCTGACGCCGTAGATCGAGCCGTCGATCGAGCCGTCGATCGAGCCGTCCTCACGCCCGATCGTCGAGCCGAACGACGGAGTTGGCGAGTTGGGCGACGTCATCGGCGTCGTGGGTGACGAGCACGGCCGTCAGTTGCTGTTCGTCGACAATGTCTCGGACCAGTTGCCGCAGGGCCGCCCGGGCCTCGACGTCGACGGCGCTGAACGGCTCGTCGAGCAGCAGCAACTCGGGTTCGGTGGCCAGGGCCCGCGCCAGTGCGACCCGTTGTCGTTCGCCGCCCGACAGCGTCGACGGCAACGACGTAGCCCGGTGGGCTATGCCGGTGCGGGTCAACCAACGGTCCGCAGCGTGCGCCCGTTGGTTCCGGGGCAGTCGGTACTGCAGCGCGAGTTCGACGTTGCTGCTCGCTCGGCGATGGGGAAGCAGGGCGCCGTCTTGGAACACCATCCCGATCCGTCGTGCCTGCGTCGGAACGTGCAGATTGCCGGTGGCATCTGCCCAGGTCAGACGATTGAACGAAATGGTGCCGCGGCGGGGACGAACAAGGCCGGCGATCGCGGCCAACGTCAACGACTTCCCAACGCCGGACGGGCCGACGAGGGCGGTGATGCCGGGTTCCGCGGTGAATGCCGCGTTCACGACGGTGGTGCCGGCTGCCACCTCGATGTCGACGTTGAGGGTCATCGGGAAGCCCGGTCGGGTGCGTCGCCGAGGCGGTTGACGATGAGCAGCAAGCCGATCGCCAACACGCCGAGCACGACCGAGAACGAACGCGCCCGGCCTTCATCGTTGGCTTGCACGGCGTCGTAGAGGGCGATCGGCATCGTCTGGGTCCGGCCGGGAATGTTGCCGGCGAGCATCACCGTGGCTCCGAAATCACCGAGAGCCCGAGCAAACCCCAGGGCGACTCCGGCGGCGATCGAGCGGCGGGCGACGGGCACGGTGACATGCCAGGCGACACGGGACTCGGCCAATCCCATCGTGCGCGCCGCGGCCTCGAGCCGGGGGTCGACGCCTTCGATGGCCGCCCGAGCCGCCCGAACCACGTAGGGCAGCGCCGACACCGACGCGGCGACCACCGCACCGGTCAGCGTGAAGGCGATGGATGAGCCGGTGACGTCTTCCCACCATCGACCAATCGTGCTGCGTCGTCCGAGCGTGACGAGCAGGTAGTAGCCGAGCACGGTCGGCGGCAGCACGATCGGCAGGCTGAGCACCGCCTCGACCAGCCGCCGACCGCGGAAGCGGGACTTGGCCAGTGCATAGCCGGCGACGGTGCCGGCGACGGCGGCGATGCTTCCGGCCAGCAGCGTGACTCGGAGGGTGATCCACAGCGGCGACCACATCGGTGACGACTTCGGTTCGTCGACTCAGGCCGGCAGGCCGAATCCGGCGTCGGCGAAGGCCGATCGACCGGTGGCATTGGTCATCTGGGCGAGGAGGTCTGCCGCGCTCTGCCGGGCAACCGGGTTGGTGGCGATGACGACGGCGGTCTGTTCGAGGGGGGTGAACAGGTCGACGGGGACTTCGATGAACGATCCGCCGGCCGTCTTGGCCAACGAGAGGGCAACGACCGCGGCGTCGGCGTTGCCCGACGTCGCCAGCCGCAACGTATCGGCCACGTTCTCGCCGAGTACCAACCGGTCGGCGACGGCGTCGTAGATGCCCGCCGAGACGAGGGCATCGCGCGCCGCTCGCCCGTAGGGGGCGTGGTCGGGGTTGGCGATCGCGATGTGGGCGAAGCGGGCATCAACGAGCGTGGCGATGTCGGGCGCTTGATCGCCGGCGACCCACACGGCCAATCGAGCCAGGGCGTATGTGGTCAGTGTCGACGGGTCTGCACCGATGGCAGCGGCGGCGGATTCGGCCTGACTGCGGTCGGCAGAGAAGAACAGGTCGATCGGCGATCCCTGGGCGATCTGGGTGGCGAGCTGCCCCGACGAGCCATAGGTGATCGAGACGGCAACCCCGGTGTCGGCCTGAAACCGGGCGGCGATCGGATCGAGCACCGGCTTCAGATCGGACGCCGCGGCGACCGTCAATTGGTTGGCCGGGGGCTTGGAGCCGCACGCTGTGGCGGCAAAAATCACCGCAGTTGCAAGGCTGATAGCCCGAAAAGCTCGCATTAGCCGATGCTATCAGGCCCAAACTTTCCCGAGCTGCTCGGTACCTCGATGACCACGCTGGTCGACTTCACGCTGGCCACCGCCAACATGCCTGGCCGCAGGCCGAGTTCGTCGACCGCTTCGCGTGTCATCAGCGACACGATGCGATGGGGGCCGGCCTGAATCTCGACCTGGGCGGCGACCGTGTCGGCCAGAACCCGGGTGACGATGCCGGCGAACCGGTTGCGCGCTGACCGCCCGACAATCGCTTCGGGTTCGGTGGGGGTCTCGGCGACGTCGCGGGCCAATCGCGCCAGGTCTTCGCCGTCGACCATCCGCTGGCCGCCGGCGGTGCGAGCGGTGGCGAGGCGGCCCTCGTCTGCCCAGCGTCGAACCGTGTCGACGCTGACCCCCAGGAGCTCGGCGGCCTGGCCCAGCCGATACAGCATCGGGGGCCCAGCGGGTTCGGTGGCTTCGGCAGCGGTCACGTGCTCTGTCTAGCCCGTGGCGCGCCGATGGCCGGTCGGACGGCGTCAGAAAGTTTTCGAAGGTTTTCGACAAGATCGGTACGCACCTGTCCCGGCTGGACGCTGAAGTGTGACAGGCGACCTTCCGCCGAGGCTGTGAAACGGCACCGTAGCGAAGATATTCTGCTACACATGCGTAGCGAAACCCTCTCGAATGTCTCGCCCCCCGAGACGTTCGGCATCGACCCCAAGGCATACGAACGGCGATGGTGGACGCTGTCGCTGATGTGCCTGTGTCTCGTACTCGTCGTCGCCTCGGTGAGCTCGTTGAACACCGCCATTCCGACGTTGGCCGCCGAGCTACGACCGACCGACACCCAGATCCTGTGGATCGTCGATGCCTATGCGGTCGTGTTTGCCGGGCTGTTGCTGTTCGCCGGTTCGTTGGGCGACCGGTTCGGCCGTAAAGGTGCACTGCTCATCGGCCTGGCTATTTTCGCCGTGGCATCGGTCGCCTGCTCCCAGTCGAGCGATCCGAGCGTGCTCATTGCCTGCCGGGCGGTCATGGGGATCGGTGCGGCGCTGATCATGCCGGCCACCCTGTCGATGCTGACCTCGGTCTTCCCGCCGGCCGAGCGGCCCAAGGCAATCGCCACGTGGGCCGGGTTCGCCGGCGCGGGAGGGGCAATCGGGCCGATCACCAGCGGCGTGCTCCTCTCTCACTTCTGGTACGGATCGGTGTTCATCGCCACCGTGCCGATCGCGATCGTGGCGTTCATCTTGATTCTCGTCCTCGCGCCGAGTTCCAGCGAGGGGGCCTCGACCCGCCTTGATCCGGTGGGCGCGATCCTCTCGATGGTCGGATTCAGCTCGTTGCTTTTCGCGATCATCGAGGGCCCCGAGAAGGGATGGGGATCGGCTGTCGTCCTCGGCGGCTTCGTCGCCGCCATCGTCGGTATAGGCGGGTTCATCGTCTGGGAACGGCGGCGAACGAACCCGATGCTCGACATGTCGTTGTTCGCCAATCGGCGGTTCTCGGTGAGTGCCGCCGGCATTGCCTTCACGTTCATGGCGATGTTCTCGCTGTTCTTCGTGATGTCGCAGTACCTGCAGTACGTGCGGGGCTACAGCGCGTTGCGGGCCGGTGTTGCGGGCCTGCCGTTCGCGTTCACGATGATTGTCGTCTCGCCTCGCGCCGCGGCGGTCGCCCACCGGTTCGGGGTGCGCCGCACGGTGGCTGGAGCCTTGTTGCTGGTCAGCCTGGGGTTGGCTCTGTTCTCGATCGTCGGGCGGACGACGCCCTATCTCTATGTGGCCTTCTGCCTGATGGTGATGGCTGCGGGCATGGCATCGGCAATGCCGGCGATGACGTCGGGCATCATGTCGGCCGTGCCTCGTCACATGGCCGGAGTCGGCTCCGCGGTCAACGACACGAGCCGTGAGTTGGGTGGTGCCATCGGCATCGCCATCGTCGGCAGCATCGTCTCGGCGGTCTATCGCTCCGATGTGAAACCGGCGCTGGCGAGCCTGCCGTCCGATGCCGCTGATCAGGTATTGAAGAATGTCGGGCGGGCCAGCCGGGTTGCCGAGCAGCTGAGCCAGACCGCCGGGCCCGACGCGGCCAGCGCCCTGACCGGCGCGGTGCGCGACGCCTTTGTCAACGGTGCCCAAACCGGCTTACGAGCGGTCGCGGTGCTTGCCGCGATCACCGCGATCGTCGTCGCCTGGCAGTATCCGGCCGGTGTCGACATGCCCGCCGATGCCGGTCACTGATCCCGTGGGGTCGGTGACGTTGGGTGGATCACCCGCGGCGACGCCGTCACGGACCGAAGATCCGCGGGTCACCCGCAGTAAGGCGGCGGTGCTTGCGGCGACCATCGAGATGCTGCGCGAAGTCGGCCTGAGTGGGCTGACGATCGAGGGTATTGCCGCTCGCAGTGGCGTGGCCAAGACCACGATCTACCGGCACTGGGCTGGGCGCGGCGAACTCGCCTTCCAGTCGATCGAATCGATCATGGACACTCCCGGCAACGAGCACACGGGCTCGCTCCGCAACGATCTACGGGCTGCACTCACGCTGCTGGTCGACGGACTGGCGTCGGCTCCGTGGGCGGCGGTGCTTCCGACGATGGTCGATGCCGCCGAGCGCGACGAACACGTGCAGGGACTGGCGCGCGAGTTCGCCTCTCGGCGCCGCGTCGGGCTTGAACTGCGGCTCGCCGATGCGGTCGCCCAGCACCAACTCCCCGCCGGCACCGATGTCGAATTACTGGCGAGCCAGCTGGTGGGGCCGTTGTTCTATCGCCGGTTCATCTCCCGACAACCGATCACCACCCAGCAGATCGAGCGCCACGTCGAGTTGCTGCTGCGCGGTGCCGGGGCCGCAGCTGCGTCCTAGCCGCCCGGGCAGAGCGCCGTGATCAGCGCGGCAAGATGATGGACCTGCATGGTTGCCAGCCCCGCGGTTGCCGCGATGCTGAGCCACAGGCCGGCGATCACGACCCGGTGCGGGCGCGGGCGGCGCGGTTCGAGCAGGGCCGCGACCCGGGCGGTCACGCCCAACCCGGCAAATCCGAGGGCGAAGGCCCGCGGCTGACCGTCGACGCACAGGGCAACCTTGGCCAACGTGGCGGCGACGAACCGCCGGTCGCCGCGGTGAGCGGCGGCGGTCTCGTCGGCCCAACGCTCGATGATGAAGTGCAGCCGGTCGCTGAGCCGCCGGGTGCCAGGGAGCAGCGCATTGGCGAGACGGCCGGCAAGCAGATATCGATCGTGGCGGAACCGAGCGTGGGCCTCTTCGTGGGCGAGCACGACGCGACGTTCGTCGTCGTCGAGTAGGTCGCACATCGCCGTCGAGATGACGATTCGGCCGCCGCGACCGGGAATCGTGACGGCGTAGGCGTCTGTGCCGTCGACAACCTCGATCGCTCCCGGGTCGTGGCAAACCACCCGTCGATGCAGGCGTAGCACGCGCACGCTGCGAGCGAGACCGACACTCGATACGAGGATCGCCGGAATACCGGCGATCGCGGGCACCTGGTGATGAATGCCGAGCACCATCGCACACCACTGCAGGCGGGAGCCTACCAGTGGAACATGGGCCAGGAATCCCAGGCTGAGCAGCCACAACGAGGGAATTGCGGCGAGCGTGATGGCCACAAGGGTTGCCATCGCCATGCGGGCGGCGAGGCGCGGTGGGAGTCGACGGTGGCCACTGGTGACCAGCACGCCGAGCAGGATCGTGGTGGCCAGCGGGCCGAATCTCGACAGCATGGTCATCAGCTGTCGGGTTGCTCGAGCAGGGCTCGCAGCGCCTTGACATCGCGCGACGACAATCCGCCGACGAACCCGGCCAACGCGGCCCGCCGATCGCGGGTCGAGGCGAGGACGTCGTTGATTCGCCGGGCCGTCAGCTGCGACTCGTTGACCACCGCTCGGAAGGCGAACCCCCGTCCGGATGGGGTGCGTGTCACCAGGCCCTTGGCCTGGAGCCGGGCAAGGATTGTCGCCACGCTGGTGTAGGCGAGATCGTCGGTCAAACGGTCGCGCACCTCAGACGTGACGAGCGCCGTGTCGACGTCCCACAGGATGTTGAGCACCTCGTGTTCGAGGGCGCCGTCGGGTCGTTTTGACATGGCTCCCTCTCGGGTGGTGGGCCATCCATCGGGCAGGATGCCGGGCAGCCGTCGTGCGGATCGGATAATCTCCGACACAGTGTAGATGCAGGGCCGTGCCTTGCGGTGCGCTTCCCACTCGATGACTCAACGCCCCGCCCGCCACCTCGCCCACCTGCTCGTGGTCATCGTGGCGTCATTGGTCGGCATGGTGGCGGCTCCTCGGTTGGCGGCCGCCCACAACACGATCGAGTCGAGCATCCCCGGCGACGGGAGCTCACTCGATGCCGCTCCCGCCGAGATCACCCTGGTCTTCGCCAAGTCGGTGCCCCTGGAGACCATCAGCGTGCAGCTCGTCGAGGCCAGCGGTGCTCGCCGCGACCTTGGCGACTTCCGCTACGGCGCCAACGGCGATCGCGAGGTGATCGTGCCGCTTCCGCCGCTGACCGGCGAGGTCTCGATTCGTTGGCGGCTCGTCGGTTCCGACGGACATGCGATCACCGGGCGAGTCGGCTTCATCGTCGCCGCCCCCGTCGCGACCATTGCCCCGGCAGTGACCGTCGCCCCGGTTGTCGCGGCCGCGGTCACGGTTCCTCCGGTGCTGACGGTGGCCCCGGGTGTCACCGTGGCGGCGCCCGTCGCCGTGCCTGTCGAGCCGGGTACCGGCGAAACGGCCGGCGATACGACGGTGTCCTCGACCCTGATTGACACGACCTCGGTGGTGTCGAGTGCCGTCCCGGAAAGCGTCGAGGCCTCCGGATCGACCCCCAGCGCGGTGCGCTGGCTGCTTCGGTTGATCGCTTATCTGGCGATGGCGTTGATTGCCGGCGTCGGAGTGATGGCGACCTTTGTGTGGCCGGCCGTGTGGGGTCAAGGCGGCGTTCGACGGTTGGTTGGTTGGTCGGTTGCCGCGTCGGCGATCGCCGCGATCGGTCAGCTGTTGGTGATCGCCGGCGACATCGCAGGAAGGTCGCCGTTCGCCTCGACGGGCAAGCTGAATGGTGCATTGCATACCGACGCGGGTGCCGCCCTACTCATTCGGGTGGTCCTTGTTGCGGTGCTCGCCGGGGTGGTGTTTCTCGCTCCTTCGTTGGACGACGAGCACCGCTGGGTCGGTGCCGTGGGGATCAGTGTGTTGATGCTGGTGACCTGGGCGTATGCGGGCCACTCGGCGTCGCAGCGCTGGTCGCTGATCGGTATTCCGCTCGATGTCGGGCATCACGGCGCCGCAGCGATGTGGCTGGGCGCGCTGGGCATGATGGCGTTCATCGTCGCCCGCTCGTGTGAGGGTGACGTGTTGGTTGCGGTGGTCGGGCGCTTCGCCTGGCTCGCCGGTCGGCTCGTGCTGGTGATCGTGATCACCGGGGTGTTGCAGGCATGGCGGCTGGTCGGGGGAATATCGGGCCTGTTCAACGGGACCCACGGGCGGTTGATGCTGCTCAAACTGGTGATCGTCGGATTGATGCTCAAGGTGGCCGACGTCAACCGGAAGCGGGTGACGCGCCGCTTCGCCTCGGGAGTCGTCGGCCCGCGGACGGTCGATACGTTGCGGCGGGCGATGGTCACCGAACTCGCCGTCGGTGCCCTGGTCATCGGGGTCACAGCGGCCCTGGTCGTGTCGTCCCCGGCGTCGGCCGCCGACGACGCCGGGTCGGCAACGCCGGAACCGACGTCGTCGAGTCTGGTGGTGATCGTCACGTCGCCGCCGCCGCTCGCCACCCCGCCGACGACGCTGCCCTGCACGATCTCGGCCACGTTGCGCCTCGGCGACTCGGGGGAGCCGGTGCGCTGTCTGCAGGCCGCGCTGGTGCGCAACGGCTTCGCCGCTGCCGAACCCACCGGCACGTTCGATGAGGCGACCGATGTCGCAGTTCGGGCCGCGGAAGCCGCCCGCAGCCTGGCTGTCGACGGGATTGTCGGGCCGAAAACGGGAGCGTCGCTCGGAATCTGGGCCGAGGCATAGACCGACCGCGCCGGGGACTCCCCGGCCGACTACTACACTGTGTCGTAGACCGTCCGAAGGAGTTTCAATGCGACGCCGTGTCCTCTCTCTCATAGTTGTTCTTGCGCTTGCCGGGTGCGGCGGGTCGGGCGGTTCAACCGACGCCACTGACGAACCGGCCGCGGCCGCCGCAGATGCATCGAGCGCGGGGTTCAACGACGCCGACGTCGAGTTCGCTCAGGCGATGATCCCCCACCATGAGCAGGCGATCGAGATGGCCGAGATCGCACTTGACCCGGCCATCGGGGCGAGCCCGGCGATCGTCGATATCGCCAAGCGGATCAAGGCCGCCCAAGATCCCGAGATCAAGCAGATGACCGGCTGGTTGACGGCGTGGGGCACGTCGATGGTGATGGACACCTCGGACGGCCACCTGATGTCGGAGATGGAAGGGATGATGTCGGTCGAGCAGATGGACGTTCTCAACCAGGCCAAGGGCTCCGGGTTCGACACGATGTGGGCGACGATGATGATCGCCCACCACACCGGGGCGGTAAAGATGGCCAAAGAGGTGCAAACCGCCGGTAGCAACGCCGACGTCCGCACCCTCGCTGGAGTGATCGTCGCCGGCCAGGAGTCCGAGATCGCCGAGTTGGGCAAGCTCGCCGGCTGAATCAACGCTGTCGGCCCGCGACGAGTCGATGACCGGTGGCGCTACCGTTGTCCGGATGGAGATTCGCCAGGTCGTCACGGGTCATGATGCGACGGGTCGCTCGGTGTTCGTTGCCGACCGCCCGGTTTCGGGGTTTCGCCCGGCGCTGATGCCCGGCGCCGAGTTCCACTCGATGTGGGGGGCCGATGGGCCCTCGACGTACCCCGGTGACGGTTCCGAACCCCCGACAAACGCCTATTTCCCGGCCCCCGGCGGCTATCGTTTCGGGTTCGTCACCATTCCGCCGCAGAGCCATATCGACCAGCCACCGCTCGACATCGCCGAAGCGCTCGCCGAGTTCGAAGACTCGCTGCCGGGCATGCTCGGCTACATGGAGCCCGACGACCCGGGCATGCACACCACCGACACGACCGACTTCGAAGTCGTCGTGTCAGGCGAGATCATTCTCGAACTCGACGACGGGGCCGAGGTGCTGCTGAAGCCCGGCGACACGGTCGTGCAGAACGGCACGCGCCATCGTTGGCGCAACCCCGGCGACGTCCCGGCCACGTTTGCCGTGTTCATCGTGGGAGCGAATCGGGCGTAGGCCCGGCTAGATGGGAGAGCTTCAACTCGGCTGGACCGGCGCGGAAATCGTCGCATGGGCATGGGACGGTCGGCCAACGCGTCGCCACGCCCCGGCCGCCCCGCTCTATGGCCTGATGGTCAACGAGTGGGGCTGGCTGCCGCCCGGCTCGTGGGGCACCCGGCTGCTCGTCGACGTGCCCGGTGGAGCATTCGACGCCGCGGCGGTGGTCGTCCCGGCGTTGGCGGTCACCGAGTCGGTGGCCGAACCGCGTCGCATTCGCGAGCTCACCCCGAGTTCGGCGTGGGTGCGTAACATGATCGCCCTCGCCCGCCACTCGGTCGCTCGTGGGCATATCCGCCCCGAGGTGGCCACGACCGCCAGCGGCTCGCAGCATGCCCGTTGGCTCCCGGTCGTCACCCCGGCGCTCGACTCGGCGCTGGCGGCGCGGGCCGCCTGTCGGCCGCCGATCGTTGCCGCCGTGCGGCGCACCGACGTGCTGACCCGGATCGCGGCGCCGTCGAACGATCCGTTGGCGTTTGCCGAGGCATTTCACGGCTGGCTGGTCGACCTGATCGCCCGCCAGGCGCTGCGCATGCAGCACTGGAATCCCGACCTCACGGGCTTGCGATCGGCCGAGGCCACGGCGTTGCGGTCGATCGGCAAGGCGTTGTCGCAAATGTCCGACGAGATCACCCCGCCGCGCACCGAGTCGGTGGCCGCCGGGATGCGGGTCGTGGCGCGGGGATTCGAGCGGCTACGGGCGGGGGCGACGGGTGAGCCGCTCGTCAGCGTTCGGCTACGGCTGGCTCTGCCGGTGGCCCGCACGATCGACGACGTGATGGTTGACGCGCCTACCGATCTGGATTCGTCTGGGGATCTGGGGAGTCCCGTCGCGCTCCACGCACTGTTCGACGCCAAATTGGTGGCTGAGCGCGCATCGCAGAACGACGCCGCCGCCGCCGACGCCGATGACGCGGTCTGGCCGTTGTCGATCGAGTTGGCCGATCGCGACGATCCGAGTCGGTGGTGTACCGCGCAAGACGTGTGGGATCAAACCCCCCTCGCCCTGGATCTCGCTGGTCAACCCCAGTTTTTCGGGGTGCTCGCCGACGCGATCTTCGCCGCCCGCTCGCGGTTGTTGGCGATCCCATCGTTGCGCGAGGTCTCGGCCGGGTTCCGCACGGCCGAGCCGGCCAGCATTCGGTTGGGAATCGACGGTGCCGCGGCGGTGCTCGAGGCTGTCGAGGAACTTGAGGCGGCGAACATCCCGCTGCTGGCACCGGGTCAACTCGCCGCGACGAAGGCGTCGGTACGCGGTTCGGCCACCCCGGTCGCCGAATCCGACGGCCGCCTGGGCCGCAACGCACTGGTTGATTGGGCGGTCGTCGTCGACGGGGCCGAAGTCGATGAGGCGACGCTGGAACGCGCCGCGACCACCGGGGCATCGCTGATTCAGGCAGCTGGCCGCTGGGTGCGGATCGATCGCGCCGCAGCCCGCCGGGCGTTGGCCTCGATGCGCGACCATCGCGCTAAACATTCCTCGGTCGACGCCGCCGCGTTGCTGAAACTGGCCGCCGAGCTGGCCCAGGAAAGCGGCAGTGAGACCGGGGAGACCGCTCAGGAGGGCCCGTTGCGGGCGATCGGTTGGCTTGACGATCTGCTCGCCGGGCTTCCCGACGACCGCCTGGCCGAAGGCGACGTGCCGGCGTCGTTCCACGGTGAGCTGCGTCATTACCAAAGCCGTGGCCTCGGCTGGCTGCAGTTCCTCGAGCGACTCGGCATGGGTGGCTGTCTCGCCGACGACATGGGCCTGGGTAAGACCCCGACGACCCTGGCCCATCTGGCCGGCCGTCCCGGGCCGCACCTGGTGCTCTGCCCGCTGAGCGTCGTGCGGAACTGGCAGAACGAGGCGGCGCGGTTCGTGCCGTTCTCACGGGTCCATGTCCACCACGGCACCGACCGGCGCAAGGGCGAGGCGCTTGCCGCCCGCATCGCCGAGGTCGACATCGTCATCACCACCTACGGGCTGGCCGTCCGCGACATCCCCGACCTGATCACGACCCGCTGGGCGACCGTCGTACTCGACGAGGCCCAAGCGGTGAAGAACGCCCATACCCATTCGGCGCGGATGGTCCGCAAGCTCAATGCGGTGCAGAAGATCGCCCTCACCGGCACTCCGGTCGAGAACCGGCTGGGCGAGCTGTGGGCGATCCTCGACGTCGTCAACCCGGGTCTGCTCGGCAGCGAGCGCCAGTTCCACGAGCGTTGGACCCTGCCGATCGAACGCCACGGCGACGAGGAGGTCGCCGCCGCGCTGCGCCGGTTGACCGGGCCGTTCGTGCTGCGGCGCACCAAGGCCGACCGCTCCCTGGTCCCCGATCTGCCCGACAAGGTCGAGCAGCTCGCCTGGGCGTCGCTGACCCGCGAGCAGGCGACGATGTATCAGGCGGTCGTCGATCGCCTGCTGGAAGACGCCGAGGCGACCGAGGGAATGAAGCGGCGAGGCCTGGTGCTTGCCGCGCTGACTCGCCTGAAGCAGATCTGCAACCATCCCGCCCAGGCGACCAGCGACGGCTCGAAGCTCGCCGGGCGTTCGGGCAAGCTGACCCGTTTCGACGAGTTGCTCACCGATCTGCTCGATGCCGAGGAGCGGGCGCTGGTGTTCACCCAGTACCGCGAGATGGGCGAGCTGTTGCAACGCCACATCGCCGACCGGTTCGAGCTCACCGTGCCGTTCCTCCACGGTGGGGTGACCAAGGCCCGGCGCGACAAGATGGTCGATCAATTCCAAGCCGGCGATGGCGCGCCGATTCTGCTGGTGTCGCTGAAGGCCGGGGGCACCGGGCTCAACCTGACGAGCGCCTCGCGGGTCATCCACTACGACCGCTGGTGGAATCCGGCCGTGGAAGATCAGGCGACCGACCGGGCGTGGCGGATTGGGCAGAAGAACGCGGTGTTCGTCCACAAGATGGTCTGCCAGGGCACGATCGAAGAGCGGATCTCGGAGCTGATCGACGACAAGCGTCGCCTCGCCGGCATGGTTATCGGCGCCGGAGCGGGCGAGGCCTGGCTTTCGGAACTCTCCACCTCTGACCTGCGCGAGCTGGTCGTTCTCGGCCACGACGCGGTGGACAGATAATGCGTGCAGACGCGGTGCTCACCGATGGCTGAGGGAGCGCTGCTCAAGGCGATGCTGTCGGCGGCGATGGCGGCGCGTTCCGACCCGGGTCGGTTCGGGCGCGGCAAGTCGTATATCCGCGATGGCTCGGTGACCTCGTTGGAGGTCGGTGTCGGCGTGCTCTCGGGCAATGTCGCCGGGTCGCGGCGTGTGCCGTACGAGGTCGAGGTGCGCGTGCCGACCCTTGGCCAAAGGGCGTTCGAGATGCTCGAAGACGGCACCAAGGGCCTCAAAGACCTGGTGCCCGGGCGCGCGAGATCCGCTGCACCTGTTCCTGCCCCGATGATGTGACCACCTGCAAGCACGCGGTCGCGGTGGTGTTGGCCTTCGCCGAACAGCTGACCGTGCGGCCCCAACTGCTCGTCGACTGGCGTGGCGGCGATACCGACACGACGGTTCCCGACGAGCCCGAGGAGCGGTCACGGTTCGACGCGCCGATTCGGGCAACGCGCTCGGTCGACGCACATCGCCGGGCGTTGGAAGATGCCCGCCGAGCCCGGCGGCCCGAACCCCCGCCGCCTCCGCCGCTCGACGCCGACGTGGCCGCCTTCTTAGGGCACGTCGCCGAGGCGCCCCCGCTTCCCGATCTCCCGGTGTTGCCCGACTTGCCGATCGTCGACGTGCACTTCGGCGAGGTCGACGTCAGCGAGGTCTTGGAAGACGCGTTGTTCACGCTGCGCACGACCCTGCCCGGCTGAGACCACCGTCGTACGCTGCGGGAATGCTGGAAGTACCCACCCCTGCGCCACTCCCGTTTCGGCCGTTCGACGCCGACAACCACTACTACGAGGCGATCGATGCCTTCACCCGCCACATCCCCAAGGCGATGGCCCGCCGCTGCATGCAGTGGGTCGAGTTGAACGGCAAGCAGCGGTTGCTCGTCGGCGGCAAGGTCAACAGTTTCATCCCCAACCCGACGTTCGACCCGGTGTCGAAGCCGGGCCAGCTCGACGCCTATTTCCGCGGCAAGGTGTCGGGCAACGACATCAAGGTCATGTTCGGCGACCTCGACCCGCTGCCCGCCGAGTATCGCGATCGCGACGCCCGTATTGCCCTGATGGACCGTCAGAACCTCGACGGCGCATTCTTCTTCCCGACCCTCGGCGTCGGCATGGAGGAGTCGTTACGGGACGACGTTCCCGCTGCGCTGGTCGCGTTCACCGCGTTCAACCGGTGGATGGACGACGACTGGGGCTTCGCCTATCAAGACCGCATTTTCGCCGCGCCGTACATCACGCTCTCCGATCCCGACTGGGCGGTTGCCGAGTTGGAATGGGCCCTTGAACGGGGGGTTCGCGTCGTCGTGATGCGGTCGGCCCCGGTCTGTTTGGGAGGTGCGCGGACCCGGTCGCCCGGCGATCCGATCAACGACGGGTTCTGGGCTCGCTGCGCCGAGGCCGGCGTCGTGGTGGCGATCCACTCCGGCGATTCGGGGTACGGCCGCTACATCGACGACTGGGAACCGCAGGGCGACATGCAGGCGTTCGCCTTCTCGCCGTTGCGGGGGATGACCAGCGACCGGGCCCCGTTCGACATGTTCAGCGTGCTCACCTGCCACGGCGTGTTCGCCCGCCACCCGAAGCTGCGAATGGCCTCGATCGAGGCCGGCAGCGACTGGGTGCCCGGCCTGTTCAAGAAGCTGAAGAAGGTCTACGCCCAGAACCCGAGCGGCTTCCACGGCGACCCGGTCGCCCAGCTCCGCGACGCGCTGTGGGTCGCCCCGTTCTACGAGGACGACATCCGCGCCCTGGTCGACATCATCGGCGTCGACCACGTGCTGTTCGGCTCCGACTTCCCCCACGCCGAAGGCCTCGCCGACCCCGCCAGCTTCATCCACGACCTCCATGGCTTCACCGACACCGAAATCCAGGCGGTGATGCGCGACAACGCCCGCACCTTGATCGGGCTCAGCTGACCGTCGCACCCGGGTCGCTCGACCAGGGATCTCGCCCAGGTGGGCTCTGAGCGGGCGGCCATGGCGGTGTGATGGTCTTATTCAAGCCAGCATCGAATTTCTTTGACAGAGGCCGCACTCAACACCCTCGTCGAGCGCGGCGATCTGACCGAGGCCACAGGACGTAAACGCAACCGCTTCTACTTCGCCGCCCGCATCTTCGAAGCGGTCTACGGGCAATCGCCCAGCCCCTCGCAGCCAACGCTGTTCGATCACTGAGCTCAGGGTTCGTGGCCTCCCAGCTGTTCGTCAAACTCAGGTGCGTACTGGGCGACCAACTCGGCGCCGACGCGGGCGAGGTGGTCGCGGATCTCGACGGGTTCGAGGACCTCGATGCCGGTGCCGAACCCGGCAAGTTCCGCCGCCATGCGCCATGGATTGTGACCACGGACTTCCACCTCGACGCGCCCATCGTCGTGGGCGTGGGCGATCCGCACACGGATACCGAGCAGGCCGCGGACCATCGGCATGTAGTCGGGTTGCACGAGCATCCGGGCGCGAATCGGGTTGCGTAGCTGCTCGACCCGGTCGGCGACGGCTTGCCAGGTGTCGTGGAGATCGAAACCTTCGGGCCTTCGCACGATCAATCCGGTCGGTTCGATCTCGGTGATTCGGTCGATGCGAAACGTGCGCTGGCCAGCTTCGGTGTTGGCGATCAGGTACCAGGACGGGCCTTTGGCGGCCAGGCCGAGGGGGTCGACGATCCGTGAGGACGACTGCTGGTCGCGGGCGATATAGCCAATACGCAGCTGGTTTCCGCCGATCACCGCCTGCTGTACGGCGTCAAGGTGCACCGGTGTCGGCTTGGCACCGGTCGCCCCACTCCAGCTGTTGGGGTCGATGACGACGGCCTGCGCGGCGGTTTCTGCATCGGCGCGCCACTGCTCGGGCAGGGCGCGTACCAACTTGCGGAGCGCGGCGCGCAACTCGGGTGTCGTCGCCGCGGATGCCCCGGCGACCATGAACAACGCCCGGACCTCGGGCGAGCTGAGGCCGCTCAGGTCGGTCTTGCCACCACCGGCGAGCCGCCAGCCGCCGTGACGGCCCTGCACCGAATAGACCGGCAGCCCAGCCATGCCCAACGCATCGAGGTCTCGCCGGGCCGTGCGCTCAGAGATCTCCAGCTCTACCGCAACCTCGGCTGCGGTGACCTGTTGGCGTTGTTGGAGCATCAGCAGGATGGCCACGAGGCGATCGGCACGCATGGATCAAGAATCTACGAGAAACCGGACATCCCGTGTCCTGTTTAGGCCGTCACAGTAGCGATATGAGCAACAACCCAGCCCCACTCTCCGACGATGATCCCCGCACGATCTTCGCCCACTCCGTGATCACCGGCGGTGCGACCATCGCGGCGGTTCGTGCCGACCAACTCTCCAACCCGACTCCCTGCGGCGACTTCGACACCCGCGCTCTGCTTGGCCATCTGGTGTCGGTGCTGAAGCGGGTCGCAGCCATCGGTCGGCAGGAAGATCCGTTCTCGGTACCCGAGCTGACGACCGGGGTGGCCGACGACGGCTGGCACGCGGCGTGGTTTGAGGCCGCTCATGCGGTCCAGGCGGCGTGGACCGACGACGCCACGCTCGGGCGGATGGTCCACCTGCCGTGGGCGTCGATGCCCGGCGGACCGACGTTGGCGATGTACACGAGCGAGGTCACTGTCCACACCTGGGATCTCGCCCAGGCGACCGGGCAGCGCCCCGAGTGGAACGCCGTCGCCGTAGCAGTGTCGATGGAAGCGATGCGTCACGGACTCCCCGATGCCGACCGGGCGTTGTCGTTCGGGGCGGCCCGGAAGAACATGCCGCCGGAGATGGCTGATTTCCCGCCTCCATTCGCCAATGCAGTCACCCTCCCACCCGGCGCGTCGGCGATCGATCAACTGGTGGCGTGGACGGGTCGCGCGCCTGCCTGACGTCGCCGATGGCTCACCCTCAACGTTCAAGAGTCTACCCACCATGAGTATTTAATGGACTGAATGGTTTCTTTTTGAACGCCAAACCTCCGTACAGACCCCAGCGTGTCTTCTCTTGTCAGGTCGGCAACGACAGTGACAGCCATCCATTCGGTGGTGGGAAAAAGTGGCGCCGGTCGAGTACGAGACGACCTTGAGCGCCCGCCACGGCCCGGTTCCTCGGCGGAGGAACCGGGCCGTTTCGCATTTTCGCCTCGGGCGCGTCCCGGCCCGCCTGCCCGGCCGGCGGCTTGCCGCGGCAGTCCTAGGAGTTCAGGCGTCGTAGAGACGGGCTCGGCCGAGGCGTTCGAGGCAGACCTCAGCGCTCCACGGAAGCATCGTCGAGCCGAGACGGGCGTCGCGATACATCCGTTCCAACGGCAGCGACTTGAGCATCGACTGACCCCCGCACACCCGGATCGCCATGCTGGCGACCTCGGCCGCGTGCTCCATCACGGTCGCCGATGCGGCGAACGCGGTGACCATCTGCGTCTCGGTCGGGTCGATGGTGGCTTCGTCGACGGCCCGGTAGAGCAGGGCGCGGGCCTGCTGGTGGCGGATCTGCATCTGCGCCCAGCCCTGCTGTTTGATCGGGTGATCACGCCGTGCTCCGGCGCCCTGACCAGGGAGTTCCCCGCGCAGGTAGGCGGCAGTGACATCGAGAATTCCCCCGGTCAGTCCCAGATACGTGGGACAGAGCGAGAGGAAAAGCCACGGATACCGATTGGCGGCCTGGTCGTAGGCGCCCGCCGGCATCCACTCGTTGGCCGCCGGCACGAACGCGTCATCCATCAGCAATGTGCGTGACACCGTGCCGCGCATGCCGAGCGGGTCCCACTCGCCGACGATCGTCACGCCCGTGGCATCGGCGGGTACGCCGAGCAGGCGGATGTGGTCTTCCCCCGGCACCTGGCAGGTGACGTTGTAGTAATCGGCGGCCCCCGACAGCGAGGCGAAAATCTTGCGCCCCGACACTAGATACCCGCCCTTCGTCGGGGTGGCCCGCGTCGCGACGCCCGAGGTCGCTCCGGGGGAAAGTCCCTCGGAAAAGGGCTGGCTGTGGATGCGGCCCTCGTCGATCACGCCCCGGAACATTGCCGTGCGGATCTCGTCGTGGCGATCCTGTTCCTCGGTGGTGAGCGTGAGCAGGTCGCTGACCGGCCCGCACCAGAGCATCGTCGCGTTGTGCATGTTGAACGTCAGCCCGGTGGCCCCGCAATGCCGTCCGATCTCCTCGCTCACCCGCACGTAGTCGGCGAACGACGCCCCGGCGCCGCCATGATCCACCGGCACGCAGACCGACAGCAGCCCGTTGGCACGGAAATCGGCGAAGTTCTCATGCGGAAAGCTGGCTTGGCGGTCATAGACGACCGCCCGCTCCTTCATCACCGCGCCCATCGCCCGCACCCGATCGACGAGCTCCTGGCGGGTGGGACGGGTCGGGTCGGTCAGCCGGTCGGAGGTCACGACGCGATGCTGCCAGACCGGTGTCGCGCTCCCCCAGTATTTGGTCTTCATGTCAGGGGTGACGTCAAACGTGAATACTGGGGAGCGGGCACGCGCTAGGCGGCGGGCTACCGTGCGCATGATGACGTCGTCTGTGTCGCCTGCGGAGAGGACCGGTCGCCGCCTGGCCTGGCGCGAGGCGGGAGTCGGTGAGACGCCGGTGGTGTTCCTCCACGGCCTCGGTGGAAGCCGCCTGGCCTGGGAGCCACAGCTCACTGCGCTCGCCCCACGATTTCGGGCCGTCGCCTGGGACATGCCCGGCTACGGGCGGTCGGCCGCTCCGACGGACCCGTTGACCTTCGCGTCGTTGGCCGCCGCGGTGATCGAGTTGGCCGACGAACTTGGTGCCGAGCGAATCCATCTCGTCGGGTTGTCGCTCGGTGGAATGATTGCTCAGTATGTGGCGGCGTCCCACCGCGAGCGCCTGGCGTCGTTGGCGTTGTTGTCGACGAGCCCGAAGTTCGGCCTCGACGGCACGCTTCCGGCGGACTGGCGCGCCGCGCGACTTGCGCCGCTCAATGCCGGGCAGGAGCCGATCGATTTCGCCGATCGAGTGCTCGGGGCGATCTCGGGGCCGAACGTCACCGCCGAGGCCCTCGCCCATCAGCGGATGGCGATGGCCGAGGTCACCGGCGATGCGATGCGGCGGGCGATCGACTGCATCGTCACCCACGACAGCCGCCCCCTGCTGCCAACGATCACGGTGCCGACGCTCTGCCTTGTTGGCGAACTCGACGACGAGACACCACCGGCGTACTCGCAGTACATCGCCGACCGTATTCCCGGTGCTCGGCTCGACGTGATCCCCGCGGCTGGTCACCTGCTCAGTGCCGAGGTCCCCGAAGTCGTGAATCGCCTGCTCATCGCACATATCGAGGCCTGTAAATGACGACCGAATGGCGTTACATCGCCGCGTTTACCGCCCACTTCGAACGATGTGGACTGCATGCGGGCGAGGTGGTCGCCGTGCTCAGCGAGACTCAGAGCCGCGCCTCGCTCGTCGAGACGTCGCGCCTCGCCGCCCAGTCGTTGGGGGCGCGGGTGTTCGACATCGTGGTGCCGACCCCGGCCAGTGCCCACCCGGTCCCGATCCGCTCGACCGGGGCATCGCAGGCGTTGGCGGCCAACCGTGCCGTGATTGCCGCGCTCGCCGCCGCCGACCTGGTGATCGACTGCACCGTCGAGGGATTGCTGCACGCACCCGAGCTCGGCCAGATCCTCGGCGGTGGCGGCCGGGTGCTGATGGTGTCCAACGAGCACCCCGATACCTTCGACCGGCTCGTCTGGGACGACGACATGCCCCGGCGGGTATCGGTCGGCCACAGACGCCTGCAGTCCGCCGCGGAGATGCGGGTGACGAGCGCGGCGGGTACCGATCTGACGGTGCAGTTGGCCGGTGCCTTCACTGCCGGGTCGACCGGGTTGACCGACGGCCCGGGTTCGATCGCCCACTGGCCCGGGGGACTGGTGCTTGCCTTCCCGGCCGCCCACACGGTCAACGGCCGGGTCGTGCTCGCCGTCGGCGATCTCAACCTGGCGTTCAACCGGTACATGGAATCCGATGTCGTGCTCACGATCGTCGACGACCACATCGTCGACATCGGCGGTGACGGCCTCGACGCCCAACTGTTCGCCTCGTATCTGTCGGCCTTCGGTGACCGCGAGAGCTATGCCACCAGTCACGTCGGCTGGGGGATGAACCCCTCCGCCCGGTGGGATGTGTTCGAGTTGTACGACAAGCGTGAGATGTGGGGCACCGAGGCCCGGGCGTTCGCCGGCAACTTCCTCTACTCGTGCGGGGCCAACGAAAACGCCGGACGCTTCACCGCCGGCCACTTCGATCTGCCGATGCGCCACTGCGCCGTGGCGCTCGACGGCACTCCCGTGGTAGTGGACGGCGTGCTGATCCCCGAACTTCGCGGCTGAGGCTGAAGCGGCGGCTGAGGCTGACGTTTGGACGTCGCCGGTGGGGCCATTCTGGCCCAGGACGTGGTTGTCGGGAATGCCGACGAGGGTCGTTCTGTTGCATGACGTGGCGATCGCACCGAACCGACGCCGTGAGGAGCAAATCGCCATGGGCGCATCAACCACCGACCTGACGATCGATACGTTCGACTCGACGATCGCCGACAACGGCATCGTGATGCTCGACTTCTGGGCGAGCTGGTGCGGGCCGTGCCGCAGCTTCGCCCCGGTCTACGAGGCCGCCGCCGCCGAGCACCCCGACGTCGGTTTTCGGCAAGGTCGACACCGAGGCTCAACAGGAGCTCGCCGGCCGCTTCAACGTCCGCTCGATCCCGACGCTGATGATCTTCCGCGACGAAATCCTGCTGTTCTCCCAGCCCGGCGCGCTGCCGAAGGCCGCGCTCGAAGATCTGCTCGGCCAGGTCAAGGCCCTCGACATGGACAAGGTCCGCGCCGAGATCGCCGCCGAATCCGCCGAGTAGCGTCGAGGTCGACCCCGGAGGTATCGATGCCCGTTCCCCATGTCGATCGCACGGCTGAGCCCGACGAGATCGCTGCGCTGCTTGGCGAGTACGGATGCTGTGTCGTCGACGAACTCGTCTCGCCCGCCGAGATGGACGCCATCGAAGCCGAGCTTCGACCGTTTCTCGACGCGACGGCGATGGGCCCCGATGACTTCTCGGGTCATCAAACCAGGCGGACGGGCAGCCTGATCGCCCGCTCGCCGAGCTTTCGTCCGCTGGCCAATCATCCCACGGTGATCGGCGCGCTCGACCGGGTACTCGGCGACCACGCGACGACCTATCAGCTCCACCTGACGCAGGTGATCGACATCGGACCGGGCGAGCCGGCGCAGATGGTCCACCGTGATCAATGGGCGTTCGACTTCTTCCCGTTCCCCGCCGGGTTCGAGGTGGAGTGCCACACGATGTGGGCGATGAGTGATTTCACCGTCGGAGAACGGAGCGACCCGGGTCATCCCCGGGAGTAATCACTGGGCCGACAAACTGCGTCCCGGGCCTGAGGAGACCGTCCCGGCCGAGATGGCCAAGGGTTCGGTGATGCTCTACGTCGGGTCGATCTACCACGGCGGCGGTGGGAACCTGTCGGATCGGCATCGGCTCGGGATCAACGTCGGCTACACCCTGTCGTGGTTGCGTCAGGAGGAGAACCAGTACCTCGCCTGCCCGCCGTCGGTGGCCAAGGATCTGCCCGTCGACTTGGTCAAACTGATCGGCTACCGCCGTGGCGCCTACGCGCTGGGCTACTTCGGCGACACTCAAGACCCGATCGAAGCCGTCTTCGGCCCCGGCTCGGGCAACACCGGGCTCGTCGCCGCCCCGACCTGACTCTGTCGAGCATCCTCGGGTGGCGTTACAGCTGCAGAAAGTACGCTGACAAGCGCCAGCTGGCCGACTTGGTTCACCTGCCGCCAGCCCTAACGGAGGAACGATGACCAAACCCCTGCTCGAGATGACGTCGAACACGACGTCGCGGTTGTTCAACGACTCGTGTGCCACTGCGGAATTGACGCAATCGATTGCGTGGGGGGCGACCGGGGCGACGAGCAATCCGGTGATCAGCTTGACGGTGCTGAAGACCGAGTGGGAGACGTGGCGGCCCCGAGTTGAGCAGTTGGTGGCCGAGCAACCGACCGCGAATGAGCAAGCGATTGCCTGGCAGGTCTACAAGGAGTTGTCGCAGGCCGGGGCGAAGCTGCTCGAACCTACCCATGTCGCTTCGGGCCACACGTGGGGACGGCTGTCGGTGCAGACCGATCCGACGCTGCACAACGATGCCGCGGCGATGCTCGAACAGGTCGGCGAACTGGCCGCGCTCGGCCCGAACATGCAGGTCAAGATGCCGGCCACCGCGGCGGGCATCGCGATGGTTGAAGAAGCGACGTATCGCGGGGTGAACCTGAATGTGACCGTCAGCTTCACCGTCCCGCAGGTGTTGGCGATTGGCGGGGCGATCGAGGCGGGTCTACGGCGCCGCGAGGCCGACGGGCTCGACGTCACCCACATGGCCCCGGTGGCGACGATGATGGTCGGCCGCCTCGATGACTGGTGCAAGGTCGTCGCCGCTCGGGAATCGCTCGACATCACCCCGGAAACGCTCGATTGGGCAGGGATCGCTGCGTTCAAGCACGCTCACGGCATCTACACCGAGCGGGGCTACCGCACCCGGCTGCTCGTCGCCGCATACCGTCATCTCGGCCATTGGAGCGAGCTGATCGGTGGGCCCGACGACGCACCGACCGTGATGACGATGCCGTTCGAATGGCAGGTGAAGGCGAACAATTCGGGGCTCCCGGCGACACCCCGTCTCTCGGTGCCGGTTGATCCCGAGATCTTGGCCGCGCTCAAGACGATGCCCGAGTTCGTCAAGGCCTACGAGGCCGACGGGATGACCGTCGACGAGTTCGACAGCTACGGCGCGGTTCGGCGAACGCTGCGGTCGTTCATCGGTGCATGGTACGACGTCGTCGCCATCGTGCGCGATGTGATGGTTCCCAGCCCCGACTGACGGAACTTGGTTCGAGGAGTCGCGTGATGAGTCAGCGCAAGCCACCAGGCGTCTCGTAGGAGTCGTTTGTCGAGCGACAGATCCGTGAGGGGCCCTCGACCGCGCTGCCCCTCGACGTCGAGTCGACCGTCGAGAAGTGGCGAGCGGCGGTCCGCTGAGCCGTCTCGGCCCGCGATTCGGGGGAGAGCCGTCGCGCGCTGACCGCCACGGCGCGCCACAGTGGAGTTTGGAGCGCGGATTTTGCGCGGTTGGACTCCAAAGTAGCCTCCGAGGGCGGCGCGGGTGAGCCCGAAACCCCGGGTCCGGGTCCGGGTCCGGGTCCGGGCAGAAACCCCGGCTCGGGTCAGGGTTGGCGGTGGAGGGTGGCTTCGAGGTGGTGGGTGAGGGGGACCCCGACGGCGGCCATGCGAACGGTGTAGTGCAGGGTGTCGCCCCCGACGGTGAAGGTTCGCTCGATGATGGCGACCTCTTTGGCGGTCGACGTGCGGGCGATCGCCGTGGTGCGCAGGTCGATGCGATCGTCGGCCAGTATGCCTTCGGTGACTTCGGTGATCCCGGTCGGGTGGGCGAGTACGACCTCGACGATCCCGGAGGTGGGCGTCCGCCAGTAGCCACTTTCGGCGTGGAGTGGAAAGCCGTCGGCCGGGCGGCTGGTCCGTTGGCGATAAGCGAGGAACGGCTTGCCGACGTGGCCGAACTCGATCGTCTCGTGATAGTCGAACGACTCGATCGTCGGATACTCGCCATGGCCGGACCCACTCCACGTTCCGAGCAGGAAGGCCAGCGGAGCAATGGCGGGGTGTAGCTCGGGCGTGGTCATGCTCCGCACGCTAGGCCGGGGACCACTGCGTTTTGTACCCTCCCGTGCGTGAACATCACCTGGCCATCCGCATGACCGAACGCTCCAACGACGCCACGGTGATCATCGTCGGCGCCGGACCGGCCGGCCTGGTGGCCGCTCACCTGCTGCTGCGGGCGGGCATCTCGTGCATCGTTCTCGAACGACATCGACGAGCCGACCTCGAACTGAAGCAGGCGAAGGCCGGCTCGATCGACTATCGCACGGTGCAGATGCTGACCGCCGAGGGCCTCGCCCCGAGCATCCTCAACTTCGATGTAGAAAACCACCGCTGCGAGTTCCGTACCCCTGTTGAGCAGGTCGTCTTCGACTACGGGGCGACCACGGGCGGCCGCCCGCACTACATCTACCCGCAACACCTGCTCGTCGGTCGGCTCTGTGATGCGCTGATCGAGGCTGGTGGCGCCGTGCGATTCGGCCAGGCGGTGGCGGGCGTCAGCCAGGATGCCGATGGCGTCACGGTGACGACCATCGACGGCTCGGAGTTGCGTGGCGAAGTCGTCGTAGGATGCGACGGAGCCCGCAGCGCCGTGGTGCGAGCGCTCCAAGGGTGCGAAGTGGTCGAGGAGGCACCCCCCGTCCGACTGCTCGCGGTCCTTGGCGAGGCCCCACCGCTGGAGCCGCACACGATCTACGCCGGGCACCCTCGGGGCTTCGCCGGGCAGATGCGCCGCAGCCCGACGATCACCCGCTACTACCTCGAGGTTCCGGCGACCGACACGCTCGATGACTGGCCCGAGGACCGGATTCGAGCGGAACTGATGGTTCGCCTGTTGGCCCCGGGGCTGCTCGACGGGGTCCGGTTCATCGAGCCGTCGTTCGTCGATTTGCGGATGCGGATGACCACGCCGATGCAGGACCGCCGCCTGTTCGTCGCCGGTGACGCCGCCCACCTGATCACCCCGGCGGGCGGGAAGGGCATGAACCTCGCCATCCACGACGCCGTCGAGTTGGCCCACGGGCTGATCGACCACTTCGGCTCCGCCGCCGACGGGGCTCGGCTGGCTGCGTACTCGGCAACCCGACTCCCGGCGTTGTGGCGGACCCAGGCATTCAGTCGCTGGATGCTGCGGATGATGATGGCCGGGTCCGACGACCCCGCCGCCGCCCCGTTCGGCTCGGGCCTCAAGCAGGGCTGGGTCTCGGCGTTGCAGCACGACCCGTTGCTGGCCAGTTGGTTCGCCCACGCCTACGCGGGGGTCGACCCGCCATCGGCGACGGCGCCCGCGAAGCCAAGCTGACGCCACGCCTCGTACACGACGATCGCCACCGAGTTCGACAGATTGATGCTGCGGCTGTCGGGCCGCATCGGGATCTTCAGCGGCTGAATCGGTGCCAATGCCGCCATGTCGTCTGCGGTCAACCCCGCCGCCTCGGCCCCGAACACGAACACGTCGTCGTCGGCGAACCGCATCTCGTCGTAGCGGCTCGTCGCCCGGGTGGTGAACGCAAACCGCCGCCTCGGACCCAATGCGGCTACGCACGAACTTATCGATGGATGTCGGGTGACCTGGGCATACTCGTGATAGTCGAGCCCCGCCCGGCGCAAAAGCCGGTCTTCCATCGAGAAGCCGAGCGGCTCGACCAAGTGCAACCCCGCGCCCGTGTTGGCACACAGCCGAATGATGTTGCCGGTGTTCCCGGGGATCTCGGGATGTACCAACACGACGTCCACCCGCCATGGATACCAGCACGAGCCGGAAAACGGCGAGTGCCGGACGGCGAACCGTCCGGCACACTCCGAGGGCGAGGGCAGGTCAGTGGCCGTAGATGTATTCACTCAGCGGCAGGAACGACGCAACGCCCCCATTGGGGATCTCGAGGAGTTCGCAACGGGCGTCACCGATCCAGCCGTCGATGACAGTCAGTCGATGATCGAATCGAGCAGCGGGTCGGCGCAGCGTTCGACGATGTCGTACATCGCGGCGAAGGCGGCGTCGGGGTGGCCGTAGGGGTCGTCGAGGGCGATGGTGGGGCCGCCGAGCGGGTCCCAAGTACGCAGCAACACGATGCGGTCGGCGGCGTCTCGTCGATCGGACGACCGAGCCAGGGCCCGTAGGTCCTTGCGGTTCGCCTGGTCCATGCCGATCACGAGATCGAAGTCGTCGAAGTCCGCCGGGGTCACCTGGCGAACGACATGATCGACCACATATCCGCGCCGCTCACCCTCGGCTCGCGACTGACGATGGGGGCGTTGGCCGACATGCCACGACCCGGTGCCGGCGCTGTCCAGCAGGATCCGGTCGCGCAGGCCGCGCTCGTCGACCCGCCGCTGAACCACGGCGTGCGCGGCCGGTGACCGGCAGATGTTCCCGAGACAGACGAACAACACTCTGGTGACCCGCAGCATCCACCCGACGATACGGGCAGCGTCGACACCGCGCCCTGGCCGGGGATGGTGCTGCGCCTGGTCAGCTCACAGCAACGTGGCAGGCGATCGAGAGGAGTTGGTCGACGCCGGCTTTGAGATCTTCGTCGGAGATGCGTTCGACTTGCTCGGTCTCGCCGATCACGTCGCTGACGACCATCATCGCCAACGCTTCCATGCCTTTGACCGCGGCGATGGTATAGAGCATCGCCGCTTCCATCTCGACGCCGAGGTGGCCGAGACGACGCCAGCGGTTGAACGCCTCGGGGTCGGGGTCGTAGAACAGGCCGCTGGTCACGATCGGCCCGACGTGGACCGTGCGGGCCGACGCGTCGCTGACCAACCCGGCCGCGGTGGCAACCAGGTTCCACGACGCGGTCGGGGCGAATCCGGGCATCGCCGCGTAGCGCAGGGCGGTGCCGTCGTCGGCCGAGGCGCTGACGGCGATCACCGAGTCGCCCATCTTGGTCTGCGGTTGCAGCCCGCCACAGGTTCCGACCCGCACGATGCGTTGCACCCCGAGCATCGCCAGTTCTTCGAAGACGATCCCGGCCGACGGGCAACCCATCCCGGTGGTCTGCACGCTGATCGGGGCACCGTGGAACGTGCCGGTGTAGCCGAGCATCCCCCGTTCGCTGTTTACACAGCGGAACCCCTTGTCGAAGAACGTCTCAGCGATATAGGTCGCCCGTGTCGGGTCACCGGGGCACAAGACGTTGGCGGCGTAGTCGCCGGGTGAAACCCGCAGATGAATCGGCATCACCGCAGAGTAGGCGCCACCAATCTGGGGAGTGGAATGCGCGGTTTTTCGATGGTTGGACTCCACATTGGAGCAGGACGGCTCCCGGCACGATCTGCAGCGAGAAGTACGGAACCTTTTCCGGGTGACGTACGTTGGTGTGCTGTGATCGACCACGACTTCGAATTGGCCTTTGACGGGCTGTTCAAGGTCGCCTACCGCGCCGCGTACCCGATCATCGGGAACCGGGAGGAGGCGGAGGACTGCGCGCAGGAGGCCTGCGCGCGGGCGTTGGTCCGCTGGGCGATGATCGCCGATCACGCCGAGCCGTTCGTGGCCCGGGTGGCGATCAACCAGGCGATCGATCGTGGTCGAAAGCTCACCCGCGGCAAGCGGATCGTGATTGAATCCCCGGAGTGGGGAACCGACGAACACGCGGCGTTCGAACGGAGAAGGATGTTGGTCGAGGCGCTCAGCAAGCTGCCTCGGCGTCAACGAGAGGCAGTGGCGTTGAGGTACTTGGCGGACCTACCGGAACGAGATGTTGCCGAGGCATTGGGCTGGTCATTGGGCACGGTGAAATCCACCGTGTCACGCGGACTCGCTAGGTTGCATTCGCAAATGGGCTCTGCCATGGCAGTGGAGGGCTGAAAGTGTTCGATGAACTGAAAGATCCACGACCTCCCCAGGTCACCGACCTCCACATTGTGTCGGTGATCGCCCGCGCCCATCGCATCCGCCGTCGCCAGCGGGTGGCGATGCTGACGACCACCGCCGCATTCGCCGGGGCGATCGGCGGGCTGGCGTTCATGTCGCGCGGCTCCTCGCCGTCGCCGAGCATCGAGTTCGCCTCGGGCCCATCGACCGATGCTGCGTCGATCACGCCGCTGGTCTTCGCCAGCACCGTCCCGCTCCCGGTGACGACGCTGTCACGCCCCGATGATGGCGAGGCCCCGGCGCTTACCGAACCCGCCGTCGCAGCGACCGAGGCCGGATCCGACCCCGCCTCCGACGATCCGTCGTTCACCTACCGCTCGACCGACCCGGTCAGCAATGTAGCCACGACCGTGCCGGTGAATGCCGCGGCACCATCGACCACCATCGAGGCGGTGGCCCAGCCGACGACCGCGATTCCGGGCCAGTTTGTCGCCGTCGCCGCGACAGGCGACCTGGTCCGGGTCGATACGTCGTCGGGTGCCACCACGATCCTCGTGCCCGCGACCCGGGCCGATCCGGGCTCGGCCGGTGGCACGCTCACCGCCACGTTGACAGCCGGCGGGATCACCCCCGACGGCCTCAGCGCCTACTACTCCGACTCGACGAGCGGGTTGGGCATGGTGCACGCGGTGACCATCGCCAACCCCGAGCCTGCTCCGCCCGCCTGGGGCCCGGGCACCGACCCGAAGCTCAGCCCGAACGGCGAACGGTGGATCGTGCGGAACTCCGACTCGACGATCTCGGTGCAGTCCAAGTCGGAAGCCAACCAAACGCTGGGGACGCTGCCGAGTTCGACGGTCGTCGACTATGCCTGGTACGGCGACGACGGGATCGCCCTGTTGGAGCACGACGGCAAGGTCTGGACGGTCCGAATCCTCGACAACACGTTGACCAAGTCGATCGAGAACCCGTCGACGGTTGACGACGAGTACCTCGCCGGAGGTCCCGATGCGGTCAGCGTGCGATTCGTCGGACGGACGATCAACGGCGTGCTCTTGACGGCCCAGCGTCGTGAGCTTGACCCTGCCGGCCCGATCACGCTGCACCTGTGGGTGCGCCCCGGGCCGGGAAGTGAAGATCGCTGGTCGAGCCTGCTCGTGAGCTACACGACGATCACCGTCGATCGGAACGGCGAGTGGCTCCTGCGCCTGGCGGCCGACGGCACCCTGACGACCGATGCCGTGGGCGGCCATCTTGAGCGCAAGGTGGCCGGCACCTACAAGTCGGCCGCCTGGTAGCGACCCCGCGGCGGCGAACTTCGACTACTTGAGGAACTTCGACGTGGTGTTGTCGGCGAGGATCTTCCCGCCGGTTTGGCAGGTCGGGCAATAGTTCACCGTGTACGACGAGTATTCGACTTCGCGGATCGCATCGCCGCAGGTCGGGCATGGTGACCCGGCGCGCTTGTGTACCCCGCCCGGCCGGTCCGACGACGAACTCATGTCGGGACGGGTCCGCTCGTAGGCCAGCCCCTCGGCACACGCCTCCCGGATCGCGGTGACGACGGCGGCCACGGCAGGCACCGGGAGCTTCGATGTGTTGGCGAAGGGCGAGAGCTTCGCTCGGTGGCAGACCTCGTTGGCCAACCGGCGGCCGATCCCAGCGATCGCGTGCTGGTCGCGCAGGAATCCATGCAACCGCATCGGAAACGCGGCGAACTGGGCCGCCAACCCGGTCTCGTCGAGCGACAAGGCTTCTGGTCCGAGCTTCGAGAGTGGCGGGGTCGAGGCCTCGTCGCCCCGGTGCATGCACCAAACCCCGGCGCGCCGTTCGGTCCCGGCCTCGGTGAGCAGCAGGGCGCGGCCGTCGTCGAAGACGAACCGGGCCTGGCCGCCGCGCGGTTTCGGGGCTTGCTTGGTGTCGACGAGCAGCCTCCCGCCCTGCATCAGATGCACCGCACACGTGATGGCGTCACCCGCGGAGCCGGGAGTGCCGAGCGTCGGGGCCCCGAAGCGCAGGAGCAGGTACTTGCCCCGCCGGCCCACCTCGATCAGCGGAGCACCATAGGCCGCCGCAGGCGCGGGGACGGCGGTCTTCAACGCCGTGAACGTGAGCGGCTGGAACCGCTTGAGGGACGTGCCGGCGAACGCCTCGGTCAGTCGTTCGGCATGGGCCTGAACCTCGGGCAGCTCGGGCATCGGCGCTACTCGTAGGTGGTGTGCTCGCGCACGGAGTTGAACGCCTCGTCAAGCGCCTGGAAGACCGGCTGGCTGGCCATCAGCTTCTGCTGGTCGCCGAACAGGCGGATCCTGCCACCGATGAATGCCTCTTGGGCGTTGAGGGTGCCGGTGGCGACGGCAACCGCGGTGTCCCAGTCCTGCTCGAACCGCACGTCTTCGGGCCATGCCGGCCCCGCCCCGAAACCGGCGATGCCGTCGGCGACTTGCACGTGGTAGATCACGTCGCCCTCGGGCCCGCCGCTCACGACCTGGGTCACCCCCACAGGGTGGTCGGCGGCGACCGATTGCATCGCCGCACTGTCGGCGACGGTGGCGCTGAGCGCCTCGATCCACTCCAAGCTCAGATAGCGCATCACAGCCTCGTAGTCTGCCCGATCGTGATCGAGAACGGACAGGCCGGAATGGGACACGAGCTTGGGCGGGGTACCAAGGTCTTCGATGCGGCGCCCGTCCGGGGCCGTTGGAAGGCGATGGAGACCGCCGAAGATGTCCTGGAACTGATGGATTCGTCGGCCGAGGGCGTCATCGCCCTGGTCCGCGACGCGGGGGCGACGTTCCTCGCCCCGATCTACCACGAGCTTGCCGGGGTCGTCTGCACGGGCGGCACCCCGCGCAGCCACATCGGCATCGTCAGTCGCGAGTTCCAGGTGCCGTGCATCATGGCTGCCACGTTCGCCGGGGCCGAGCCGACCGACGGCGACGAGGTCGAACTCGACTGCTCGGGCGATCACGGCGTGCTGTGGGGCGCCGCAGCGATGGACGACGACGCCCGCCGGGTGTGGGTCAATGAGCGGATTGCCTACATCGGCCCGATCGCTCGCGGTCTCACCGAGGAGCGCACGTCGCTCGAATCGAAGATCATCCCGGTCTCGGCGTACATCGTCACCGCCTGCATCGAGTCGTTCCTGCGTTACCCCGAGATGATGCGGATCATCGATGCGGCGATGCCCGCCGAGACGATCGGCGCGGCCGCCCGCCGCCCCGGGAGTCGGGTGAACACGGTGTATCTCTGGTCGATCGTCAACTTCTGGCTGATCGGTCGCAAGGTTTGGTCGATGGTCGATCCGGTGGCCGCCGACAACCTCGACAACGCCCACACCGTGATGGATTTCTGGGAGCGGGCGACCAAGGGCTTCCGCGGCGATGGCACTCGCCACGCCGCCGACAACGCCGTCGCCGCCCCCTACCGCGGCGACGTGCGGGCGCAGTTGATGGCCGCGATTACCCCCGTCGACGACTCGGCGTTGCGGGCGCAGATCCGCTCGTTCAACGCCACGCTGGTCGCCTACCTGTTCCTGCTGTACTTCGACACCCGCGTCGGCCACGGCGATACCGGACCATACGAACTGTCGGGCAATCGCACGCTGCTGGTGCGTGATTTCTATTCGATGGCCGAGAGCGACTTTGCCTGGAGCTCGGTGGCCCGCGAGGTGCCGTACCGCAATCTGACGGCGGCGATGGTGCTCGAGGGGGTCACGGTCGACCGGGTCACCGACTTCGGCACGTCGTACACGACCCCCGAAGACTTCCTGGAGCACCTGGTTGGGTTCGGTTTGTACACCACCGACGACATGCCCGTCGGGCAAATGCGCCCGGTTCCGCTCGACGAGATGGCCCCGATCATTGCGGCGGTCCGCAAGGCGCAGTCGGCGCACTACCGCAACATCGCGGCGATGTCGCGTGACGAGAAAATCCGCTGCGGGGCGTACGTTTACTTCTCGTTCCTGCGCCCGTTCGCGCTCGAAGCCGGGGTCGCCGACCAACTCGACTGGACCGTGCCCCGCGACATCCCGCCGCCGCTCTACGACATGGTCTCGGTGATGGAGGGCGACAACGCCGGACCGGTCGACGACGGTCCGTACTACAGCCCGTTGTGACGTCGTGCTGACTCCGGCCGACGAGCGTCCCCATCCGGGGGCGTTCCACGAGGAGTGGACGTGGTCGTTCTGGGCTCCCGACGCGTCGCTTGGTGGTTTCGTTTCGTATCGCCTCGTCGGGACGTCGAACGCGTGGTACACGTGGGCCCTGGTCCGCGCCGGTCATCCGTTGCTGCACGTCACCGAGTGGGACATTCCTCGTCGATCAGATCCGATGCTCGCCAAGGCCCAGGCGATGTGGGCTGAGTTCGTTTGTGAGGCACCATTCGAGCAGTGGACGGTCGGCAACGAGACCTACGCCGTCGAACTCGATGACCCCGGCGAGGCGCTTGGCCGGGCCTATGGCACCGCCGTCCCGATCGCCAGCGATATCGAGTGGTACGCGGTCACCCCGGCCACGTCGATCACCGCGATCGGCCATGCCACCGGGATTGAGCCGGCCGGGCCGATTGAGTCGACAGCCGACGGCTACGGGCAGGCCGGTGTCGTCCACGGGAGCGTCGAGTTGACGGACGGTGCCGTCGACTTCGCCGAACTCGCCGCGATGCGCACTCATCGCTGGTCGTCGAGCGCCTTGCCACCGCTGGTGATGCCCCGGGCGCTGGCTCATGTGGGACTGCGGTCTCCCATTCGCTATCCCGACGAGTCCGTCCTCGACGTCGTGCTCACGGCAAGCGGGTGGCGGTCGCGGGGCTGATTTCCCCAGCCGGGCGGCGCCCGTCGGCCACAATGGTCTACGCAATGGCATACCAGGGTGACATTCTCGACGACTTCGATCCGCGGCGACGCAAGGTTGCCCCCTTGGTGAGTGCTGAGATCGGAATGCTCGTGGAAGACCGGTCGTCGGGGTTCTTCGGCGACATCGTCAAGCTCTCCCATGAGGCGGTGACGCTGCGCGACCGCAAGCAACAACAACGCCATTTCGCTTGGAAAGAGGCCGGATTTCTGATGGACGGCAAGCCGGTCACGCTGGTCCGTCCCGTTGTCCAGGCAGCCGGGCCGAAACTGACCAACTCCGGCTCGATCGCCGCCGCGGCGGCTCGGGCGAAGGCCGCCAAACCGAGCCGAATCTGGGTGGAGGGCCGCCACGACGCCGAGTTGCTCGAACACGTCTGGGGCGATGACCTACGCGATCTCGGCCTGGTCGTCGAGCCGATGCACGGCCTCGATCACATCGTGCGAGCCGTCGACGCCTTCGGCCCCGCGCCGTACAAGCGGCTCGGGGTACTCGTCGATCACCTCGTTGAACGGTCCAAGGAATCGCGGCTGACCGAGGCGATCGACGATCCGAATGTGCTGATCACCGGGCATCCGTTCGTCGACGTGTGGGCCGGCATCCGTCCCAAGGTTTTCGGACTCGCCGAGTGGCCCGACGTGCCTCGCGGTCAGGATTGGAAGGAAGGGATGTGTCGGGCGTTGGGCACCTCGATCGACGGGTTCTGGCCCCGACTGCGCAACAAGGTAACGACCTACGCCGACTTGCGACCTGAGTTGGTTGGTGCGGTCGAGCAGTTGATCGACTTCGTCGCAGAGGCGGAGCCGGAATAGTCGAGCCCGAATAGTCGAGGCCCGCAGACAGCTCCGGTCTCGGTCGGGCAGTCGGCGAACCTACGATCAGCCAATGCGTGCCCACCAGATTGTCGCCACGTCCCAGCCCGCGGAACTCCGAGAGGTGGCCGTTCCCGAGCCCGGGCCCGGCGAGATCCTCGTCAAGGTCGGCGGTGCCGGGTTGTGCCACAGCGACTTGCACATGATGCATTGGCCGATGCCCGTGCCGCAGCCGTTCACTCTCGGCCACGAGACCGCCGGCTGGGTAGAGGCATGTGGACCGGGGGTCAGCGGGTTCGAGGCCGGTGAGGCCGTCGTCGTCCACGGGGCATGGGGGTGCGGTCGTTGTCGCCGCTGCCATGCCGATCTGGAGCAGTACTGCGAGCTCACCTCGCAGCCCGGCACCCCGGCCGGTTCGGGGCTCGGACGCGACGGCGGTCTGGCGGAATATCTGCTCGTACCGGCCGCCCGTCATCTCGTACCGCTGGGTGACCTCGACCCCCGGGTGTGGGCCCCCATCGACGACGCCGCGCTCACCCCGTACCACGCCCTCAAGCGCATCCAGGCGTTGTGCACCCCCGACAACTGGGTGATGGTCGAGGGCATTGGCGGGTTGGGGCACGCCGCCGTCCAGTTGATCAAGGAGCTCACCGGGGCCCGCGTGATCGCCGTCGACGTGGCCGACGACAAGCTGGCGATGGCGACCTCGCTCGGGGCCGATGCCGTCGTACGGGGTGACGCCGCCGATGCCGCAGCG
This sequence comes from uncultured Actinomycetes bacterium, assembly GCA_963847945.1. GTDB lineage: Bacteria > Actinomycetota > Acidimicrobiia > Acidimicrobiales > Ilumatobacteraceae > JANMJD01. The sequence goes on along the minus strand of CAWKBX010000009.1, from coordinate 469,914 downwards.
CAGGTGCGCGAGGCCACCGGCGGCCAAGGCATCGCCGCCGCGCTCGACTGCGTCGGGATCGACTCGACGATCGCTCTGGCGATGGCCAGCGTCCACCCGGTGTCGCACATCGTCGTGGTCGGCATCGGCATGGGAACCGCCGCGCTGAACTACATGAGCGTCCCGTTCGAAACGGCGATCTCGACGACGTTCTGGGGCACGGTCACCGAGTTGCGTGAGTTGCTCGCCCTGGCCACCGCGGGGCGCTTCCACCTCCACGTCGAGCAGATCGCGCTGGAAGACACCTCCGCTGGCTACCGCCGGCTCGAAGCCGGTCAAGTGGCCGGACGGATCGTCGCGCTGCCGAACGGCTGACCGGCTCGCTGTCGGTCGGCGGTCGGTCGGCGTCGGCTAGTGCTTCTGAGCGGCCTTGCGGTGCTTCATGAACTCGAGGACGACCGGCAGAATCGACACGGCGACGATGATCATCGCGGCAAACTCGATGTTCTTCTTGATGAAGTCGATCTCGCCGAGGAAGTAGCCGAGCGAGGTGACGCCGATGCCCCACAACGCCCCGCCGACCAAGTTGTACATCACGAACGTGCGGTACTTCATGTTGCCGACGCCGGCGACGATTGGGGTGAACGTGCGAACGATCGGAACGAACCGGGCGAGCACGATCGTCTTGGCCCCATGCTTGTCGAAGAAGGCCTGCGCCTTGGCGACGTGCTCGGGCTTGAAGAACTTGCTCTGCGGCCGATCGAACAGGCTCGGTCCAACCTTTTTGCCGAACAGATAGCCGACCTGGTCGCCGATGACCGCGGCGGCAAATGCCACCCCCGCGGTCGCCGGAAGACCCGGGAGCAGGTTGCCGCCAGCGTTGGAGGCAAGGAATCCGGCGAAGAACAGCAACGAGTCACCAGGTAGGAAGAACCCGATCAACAGCCCCGACTCGGCGAAGATGATCAGGCCGAGGACGAACAGTCCGCCCTTCTCGACCCACTTGTTTGCGAAATCCAACAGTGCCAGCACGAGTCGGAGACACTAGCGGGGCACGGCGACCAGCGCGGCCTCGGGGATACGGTTCGGTGATGACCTCTCACGCGATTCCCACCCTCGACCTCGCCACCCTGGCCGGAGCCGTCGAGGAGGATCCGGCGTTCGTCGACTCGTTGCGCAAGATCGCCCACGGTCCGGGATTCTGCTATCTGGTCAATCACGGCATCGACGCCGGCTTGGAGGCGCAGGCCATGAATGTCGCCCGACGGTTCTTCGCCTCGTCGGAGACCGAGCGGATGGCGATCTCGAACACCCTCACCCCACATTTCCGGGGCTACACCCGGCTGGGGATGGAGCACACCAACGGCATCAGCGACTGGCGCGACGAGATCGACATCGGGCCCGAGCACACCCCGATCGAGATTGGCCCCGGTGACCCGGCGTGGCTGCGGGTGCGGGGCCCGAACCAATGGCCGGGCTGTGTGCCCGAGATGCAGCCCGTGATCACGACCTGGATGGCGCAGATGGCAGAGTTGGGTCGCACGATGCTGCGGGGCCTGGCCGTCGCCCTCGGCCAGCCGGCTGACCACTTTGAGCCCTTCGTGACCCCGATGCCCGAGACGCTGTGCAAGGTGATCCGCTACCCCGCCCAGACGTCGGGCGTCGATACGGGTCAGGGCGTTGGGCTGCATCACGACTCGGGGCTGTTGACGTTCATCCTCCAAGACGACGTCGGTGGGCTGCAGGTGATGGTCGACGGCCAGTTGATCGACGCGGTCCCGCAGCCGGGGGAGTCTGATCTTCAACTTCGGTGAGATGCTGCAGATCGCCACCGATGGTTACATCCGGGCGACCAAACACCGGGTCGTCAGCCCTTCGGCGGGCCGCGAGCGGATCTCGATCGCCTACTTCTTCAACCCGTGCATGGAAGCCACGTTCGAGGCGATCGACCTGCCCGCCGCGTTGGCCGCCGAGGCGACCGGTGGGACGTCCACTCGCCCGGATGACACGATTTTTTCGAACTACGGCGACAACTGGCTCAAGTTCCGCCTGCGCTCCCACCCCGACGTCGCCGCCATCCACCATCCCGACCTGGTCGGCAAGTACGTCTGACCCGTCCGGGTCCGCCGCCCGGCTCGATCTGGGCGCGAAATTCGTCACGGCTGACAACTGGCGCGCCCAGATCGAGATTTCTTGCCGATTCGAGGTGGATCTGCACACATCTGGGCGTGCATCTTGCCTCCATTGCCCGATTCGCCGCCATCCACCACGGCCTTGTCACCCGTCAACACGCAATCCACGCCGGGTGGTCTCCCAGCGGGTGGTGTCGGGCGATCAGCCGCGGAGACCTGGTCGCCGTGGCGCCGAACGTCGGGCGCGTCGCCTCTAGCCCGGTCACCCGCGAGAGCCGGATTCTGGCTCCGATCCTGTCGAGCGGCGGCGGGGCGCTGGCGTCCCATCGCTCGTCGGCTTACCTGTGGGGAGTCGAGACTCCCGCTGATGACCCTGTCGATGTCATCTACGATCGTCGCGGCCGCAGCCCGGTGATTCCAGGGATTGTCGTCCATCGACCCCGTGACCTGGCCGATCTGCGCCCGTCGACCCGGGCGGGCATTCCGACGACCAACCCGTTGCGAGTGCTGGTCGACCTCGGTGCTGTTGCTCCCACCCGGGTGAGCGCGGCGCTGGAACACTTCGTCGTGGCCGGGCTGCTTTCGCCGTCGGTGGCTCAGGCGACGTTGGAACGCCACAGCCGCCAGGGCCGTCATGGGACGGTCGCGATGCGAGCGGCGCTCGAGGCGTGGCAGATGGGTACGAGCCGCCCCGACAGCGTGCTGGAGGCGGCGATGGCCCGACTGCTTGCTATCCACCGACTGCCAGCGGCCGAGTTTCATGCCCGGCTGGAGGGGTTTGAGGTCGACTTCCACCTGGTAGGCACCCGACTGGTCATCGAGTGCGATGGCTGGGTGTGGCACGGGGTGCGGCGTGATCAGTTCGAGCGGGACCGCGAGCGCGACGCCATCCTCGGTCGGGCTGGGTACGTCGTGCGCCGGTTCACGTGGAGACAGATTGATCAACGTCCGGGCTGGGTCGCGGAGATGATCCGCGACACCCTGATCTGGGCGCGTTGACCGTCACCCGTGACGACTTTCGCGCCCAGATCGGGCGAGGGCGCGGATGACAGCGAAACCACGAGCGCCAAACGCAAACGGGCGCGGCCCCCGAAGGAGCCGCGCCCGTTGGCGAATCGGAACTGATCAGGCGTCGAGGGCCGGGGCCTTGCGAGCCGAGAAGGCGAGCGAAGCGATCAGGATGACCAGGGCCACGACGGCGATGGCGATCCGGGGACCGTCGTCGTCGCGCAGCTTGATGATCGCCGGGAGGATCAACAGCGAGACCAGGTTCATCACCTTGATCAGCGGGTTGAGGGCCGGGCCGGCGGTGTCTTTGAACGGGTCGCCGACGGTGTCGCCGATGACGGCAGCCTTGTGGGCGTCGGAGCCCTTGCCTCCCTCATGCCCGTCTTCGATGTACTTCTTGGCGTTGTCCCACGCACCACCGGCATTCGACAGGTAGTTCGCCATCAACTGGCCGGTGAGAATGACCGCGGCCAAGAAGGCACCGAGGGCCTTGTAGTCGATGCCGAAGCCGATGATCACCGGGCTGAGTACGGCGAGCAGAGCTGGCGTGGTCAACTCACGCAGCGACGCGGTGGTGCAAATGTCGATGACGGCACCGGAGTCGGGCTTCTTCTCGCCCGACATGATCTTGCCGTCGGCGAACTGCTTGCGGACTTCCTGCACCACGACGCCGGCGGTACGGCCGACGGCGCGAATGGCCAGGGCCGAGAACAGGAAGGCGATCGAGCCACCGATGAGCAGACCGATGAAGGTCTTCACGTCGGCGACGTTGATCTGGGTCTCGGGGGCGTTGAACAGCGCCGAGCCCTCGAGCCGGTTGCCAGCCTCGTCGGTCAGTAGGAGTTCGCCACCGATCGTCTCGATGTACGAGGCGAACAGGGCGACGGCAGCGATAACCGCCGAGCCGATGGCGAAGCCCTTGGTGACGGCCTTGGTGGTGTTGCCGACGGCGTCGAGCGAAACCATGATCCGCTCGGCTTCGCCGTGGAACTCGCCCGACATCTCGGCGATACCCGCCGCGTTGTCGGACACCGGGCCGAAGGTGTCTTCCGACACGATGACACCGGTGGTGGCGAGCATGCCCATACCGGCGAGGGCTACGAGGTAGAGCGAGAACTGCAGGTTGCCGCCGCCGATGGCGAGGGTGGCGCCAAGGGCGATGGCGATGCAGACAATGGCGTACACCGACGACTCCATGCCCGACGAGGTGCCCGAGAGCACCACGGTGGCGGGGCCGGTGCGGGCGGACTCGGCAATTTCCTGCACCGGGCCGTACTCGGTACCGGTGTAGTACTCGGTGAGACGGCTGACCACCTGGGCGAGGATCAGACCGATGAGCACGGCACCGAAGCAACGCCAACCGGCGTTGTCGAACTCGTTGCCGACATAGGTCAGCGACAGGACCAGGGTGCCGATGACGGTGATGATGCCGGCGACGAGGAAGCCACGGTTGATCGGCTTGAGGGCGTTGGTCTCGCCCTCCTTGGCCTTCACGGCGAACACGCCGGCGATCGAGGCAACCACGCCGATGGCCCGACAGGCCAGCGGGAAGACGAGTCCGAGGGCCGGGTTGGCCCCGATCGACTTGAAGGCGGCCACCCCGAGGATGATCGAGGCGACCAGGGTGACCTCGTAGCTCTCGAACAGGTCGGCGGCCATGCCGGCGCAGTCGCCGACGTTGTCGCCCACGTTGTCGGCGATGGTGGCCGGGTTACGGGGGTCGTCTTCGGGGATACCGGCCTCGACCTTGCCGACCAGGTCGGCACCGACGTCGGCGGCCTTGGTGAAGATGCCGCCGCCAACCCGCAGGAACAGGGCGAGCAACGAACCACCGAAGCCGAAGCCGATGAGCATGGCCGACGACGTGTTCTGGAAGACGGCGATGATCACCGTGGCACCGAGCAAGCCCAGGCCGACGGTGAACATGCCGGCAACGCCGCCGGTCTTGAAGGCGATATCAAGAGCCTTGGGCATCGAGTTGAGCTTGGCGGCTGCCGCGGTACGGACGTTGCCACGGGTGGCGAGCGTCATACCGATGTAGCCGGTGAGGCCCGAGGCGACACATCCGAGGATGAAGCAGATCGTGCGGGCGAGGCCTGAGGCGACGAAGCTCATCGCGATGCCTCGACCGTCGGGCTTGTCGATCGCCACCGAGGTGACGAACACGACGATCGCCAGCGGGATGAGGATCACGGCGATCGTGCGGAACTGGCGACGCAGGTAGGCGGCGGCGCCCTCTTGGATCGCCAGGGCGATCTCTTTCATCTTCGGCGTACCCTCGTCGGCGGCCAGAACCTGCTTCATCAGGTAAAAGCCGACGGCGATGGCGAGGAGTGCGGAAAGGCCGGACAACAGAAGTACGGCCCATTCGCCGCCCTTCAACGTGAAGTCCTGCCAACCGCCTTCAGAAGCTAGAAGTGCTGGCACCGGTGGTATCTCCCGGGAGGTATCTCGGCGCGGCGACTTGCACGCGCAACTGGTATGGAACCGGCGAGAGTGTAGGGAAGATCAAGCCGCCACGACGAAACGACCGACTCAGTCGCCGGATTTGCCCTGCTCGGCGACGGCGGCGCGCAACTCGGCCAGGCGACGCCCGGTGGTTGCCAGATCGGCGGCGTACCGGGGGTCTCCGGGGAACTCGGCGGCCAATCGGTTGATGACCTCGACCATCAGGTCGGCCCCGGTCCCGGCGGGTTCGCCGGCGGCCTGGTCGACCCGGGTCATGCCGACGAGGCGGAACCCGCCGTTGAACCGTACCGATTCCATCACCTTGCGATCGGCGCGGATCGTCTGGATCGAATCGACAACGAGGACGGGGAAAGTGCCGATCTCGGCTTGGGTGGCGCTCGTGGAGGAACTTGTGGATCTCGTCATGCCCGCAGGTGCGTGCGTCGCTCGATGGCATCCATATTGCCGGAGGCTACTGCGGGTCCGCGGCCGTCGCGAAGATAGCCGCGAGACCGGGTGCCCGATGCCATATGGCCAAGAAGTTCCGTGGAGCGAGCAGGTGGTATTAGCGTCCGGGCTATGGCGCAAACGATCACCCGACGGGGCCCCGATAGTGGGTCTGCGACGAAGGCCAAGAAACGCAAGCCCTTCCTGCTCGACCTCTACTCCACGGCGGTCGGCAAGAAGTACGTGATGGCGATCACCGGCATCATCGGGTTGGGCTTCGTGCTCAGTCACATGATCGGCAACCTCAAGATGTACTTGGGGGCCGAGGAGATCAACCACTACGGCGAGTTCCTGCGTGAGCTGCTCGTGCCGCTGGTGCCACGCACCTACGCACTGTGGGGACTGCGGCTGATGCTGATCGGGGCGATCGTGCTCCATCTGCACGCCGCGTACTCGTTGACCCTGCTGAATCGCAAGGCCCGGCCGGTGAAATACCAGTCGCCGCGTGACTACGTGGCGGCCAACTTCGCCAGCCGCACCATGCGCTACTCGGGCGTCATCGTCCTGCTGTTCATCATCTGGCATCTGCTCGATCTCACCGGCGGCCAGCTCAACGGCGACGGCTTCGTGCGCGGCGACGTGTACGCCAACGTCGACCGTTCCCTCAGTCGGGTGCCGGTCGCCTTGCTGTACATCGTCGCCAACATTGCCTTGGGCATCCACCTGTTCCATGGCATCTGGAGTCTGTTCCAGTCGATGGGCTGGGCGAATCCCCGGTTCAACAAGTGGCGCCGTCAGCTCGCCACCGGTATCGCCACGGCAATAGTGGTGGGCAATGTCTCGTTCCCGGTGGCCGTGCTGGCCGGAGTGGTGGGGTCATGAGCGCAGCGAATGTCGACCGACCGAGCGCCAGCGAATCGGGCGACGACGGGGTCCGGGGGCGCAGCCCCGTGCAGAACGGAGAACACCATGAGTAACTGGACAACCCTGGCCGACAAGGGCATTTCGTCGAAGATCCCCGAGGGCGCCATCGGCGACAAGTGGAACTCGTACAAAGAGGAAACCAAGCTCGTCAACCCGAGCAACAAGCGCAAGTTCAAGATCCTCGTGGTCGGCACCGGCCTGGCCGGGGCTTCGGCGGCGGCGACGCTCGCTGAGCTCGGCTACCAGGTCGAGGCGTTCACGTTCCACGATTCGCCTCGCCGAGCCCACTCGATCGCCGCCCAGGGCGGCATCAACGCGGCGAAGAACTACCCGGGCGACGGCGACAGCGTCCACCGGTTGTTCTACGACACGATCAAGGGTGGCGACTTCCGCGCTCGTGAGGGCAACGTCCACCGCCTGGCCGAGGTGTCGGTCAACATCATCGACCAGATGGTCGCCCAGGGCGTGCCGTTCGCCCGCGAGTACGGCGGCCAGCTCGACAACCGCTCGTTCGGTGGGGCCCAGGTCAGCCGTACGTTCTACGCCCGGGGGCAGACGGGTCAGCAGTTGCTGCTCGGCGCCTACCAGCAGCTGTCGCGCCAGGTCGGCTTGGGCAACGTCAAGTTGTGGACCAAGGTCGAGATGGTCGACGTGGTCACCATCGAGGGTCGTGCGGCGGGCATCGTGACGCGAGACCTGGTCACGGGCGAGGTCAAGTCGCATTCAGGTCATGCGGTGCTGTTGTGTACCGGCGGCTACGGCAACGTCTTCTACCTGTCGACCAACGCGATGAACTGCAACGTCACCGCGGCGTGGCGGGCGCACCGGCAGGGGGCGTTCTTCGCCAACCCGTGCTACACCCAGATCCACCCCACTTGCATCCCCCAGGCCGACGAGTTCCAGTCGAAGCTGACGCTGATGTCGGAGTCGCTGCGCAACGACGGCCGGGTGTGGGTGCCGAAGGATCCCGACGAGAAACGCGCCTCGCATCAGGTACCCGAGGCCGAGCGTGACTACGTGCTCGAAAGGCTCTACCCGTCGTACGGCAACTTGGCCCCGCGCGACGTGTCGTCCCGCGCCGCCAAGCGTTCGGTCGATTCGGGTCGTGGCGTCGGTCCGCTGAAGAACGGCGTCTACCTCGACTTCGATTCGGCGATCAGCCGACTCGGCGAAGACACGGTGCGCGAGCGCTACGGCAACCTGTTCGAGATGTACGAGCGGATCTCGGGCGAGAACCCGTACAAGGAGCCGATGCGCATCTACCCCGCCGTCCACTACACGATGGGTGGATTGTGGGTCGACTACGAGCTGATGACCTCGATCCCCGGCGTGTATTCCCTAGGTGAGGCCAACTTCTCGGATCACGGCGCCAACCGCCTCGGCGCTTCCGCGCTGATGCAGGGTCTCGCCGACGGCTACTTCGTGATCCCGTCCACGATCGGTAACTACCTCGCCCCGATGCTCAACAAGCCGGTGCCCGGGGTGGAGCACGAGGCGTTCAAGACCGCCGAGGCCGCGGCGACCGCCCAGTACCAGGGGTACCTGAACATCAAGGGCACCCGCTCGCCCGACTACTTCCACAAGGCCCTCGGCAAGATCATGTGGGATCAGTGCGGCATGGAGCGCACCCAGCAGAGCTTGCAAAAGGCGTTGTCCGATTTGCCCGCGCTCTACGAGGAATTCCAGAAGGACCTGCGGGTTCCCGGCGACGACGCCCTCAACCAGACGCTCGAGAAGGCCGGTCGCGTCGACGACTTCTTCCAGCTCGGCATGCTGCTGTGCCGTGACGCCTTGGAGCGTGAGGAATCGTGCGGCGGTCACTTCCGCGCCGAACATCAGGAGGAGGACGGCGAAGCCAAGCGCGACGACGAGAACTTCGCCCACGTCGCCGCCTGGGAATGGACCGGCGATCCGATGCAGTCGACCCGCAACATCGAACCCCTCGAATACGAAGCCGTCCACCTCGCGGTCCGGAGCTACAAGTGAGCCATCTGAACAACATCACCTTGAAGATTTGGCGCCAGAACGGCGCCGCCGATGCGGGCCATTTCGACACGTTCCAGGTCGAGTCGATCAGCGACGAAGCCTCGTTCCTTGAGTTGCTCGACGTGCTCAACGAACGGCTGATCTCCGAAGGTGAAGAGCCGGTGACGTTCGACTCCGACTGCCGCGAGGGCATTTGCGGTACGTGTGGGTTGATGATCAACGGCCAGGCGCACGGCCCGCAGAAGTCGACGGCGACGTGTCAGTTGCACATGCGCAAGTTCACCAGCGGCGAGACGATCGTCGTCGAGCCGTGGCGAGCGTCGGCCTTCCCGATCCTCAAGGACCTGATGGTCGACCGCTCGGCGTTCGACCGGATCATCGAGTCGGGCGGGTTCATCACCGCCGTGACCGGTGGGGCTCCCGACGCCAACCTGATCCCGATCCCCAAGCCCGTCGCCGACGCGGCGATGGACGTGGCCGAGTGCATCGGCTGCGGCGCGTGCGTGGCCGCGTGCCCCAACGGTGCAGCGAACCTGTTCACCGCGGCAAAGGTCTCGCATCTCAATCTGCTGCCCCAGGGCCAGGCCGAGCGCTTCAAGCGGGCCGAGAACATGGTGGAGACGATGGACGAGTTCTTCGGGTCGTGCACCAATCACGGCGAATGCGAAGAGGCCTGCCCGAAGTCGATCTCGATCGACTTCATCGCCGTGATGCACGCCGACTACCGCAAGGCCAAGTTCAAGAACCGCAAGTCCCTCTCCCGCACCTGAAGTCGCTCCGTCACCCGTCCGACGGATCGTTATGGTGGCGGGATGGCGAAGAAGCGGATGACGGCTCATGTCGACGGGTGGACGATTGCGCTGGCAATGGTCGGTTTCGAATACGTATGATTGTCGTATGGCCAAGCGGAAACTGACGATCACGATTGACGACGATCTCTATGACGATCTGCAATCGACGTCGTCCGACAATGTGTCCGCGATGGTGAACGATGCGTTGCGCCAGCAGCTCAAGCTGCGGAACCAGATGCGCGCTCTCAAGTCACTGCTCGATGAGTGGGAGGAGCGACTTGGCCCGATTCCGGCTGAGGCTATCGCCGAGGCGGATGCGCTGTTCGACGAACTCGACCGCGCCGCTGGCCTGAGCCGACCTGGCATTGCTGCGTGAGTGGCCCAGCGCTCGTCCTTGACTCGCAGGGACTTTCCCTGATCGCACACGACTTCGACGGACTGTCCAACGAGGTCCGAGCACTGTTCCTGGCGACGTGGAAGCGCAAGCGTCCCGTCCTGGTCCCGGCCGTCGTGTGTGCCGAAGTCTGCCGAACCGCACCGCTCACGCGTGCGGTGGAGTCGCTCCTCGCACGTCACGCGAGTCATGGTGACGTACCGATTGAGGTGATTCCGACGACGTTCGAGCTGGCCAAGAAGGTCGGAGTGCTGCTCGCCGATGCATCGATGGGTTCGGCCGGAATAGTCGATGCTCATGTCGTCGCCGTCGCGGCGCAACAGGGCGGTGGCGTGATCCTCACCTCAGATCCCGACGACATCCGCGTGCTCGCCGACTGCGTGCGCGCTGTGCGAATCGTTACGCGGCGGTGCTGACGCAGCAACCCGCCTTGACTGCGTTAGTGGCCAGATGACACGGGCATGGGCATCTCGCTGATCTCGCTTGAATGCCCATTTGTCTGCTCTCCCATCTCTTGTTGCTGAAGCGAGGGCCGGGTTGAGCAGGACGTGGCGGAGGCACAGCGTCGCCACCTCGACAACGTTGGCCGCGGCTTCGGCGAGTTCGGATACCGAGGTCGGGTCTCCGTGCACGACTCCGGAGCGCAGGCGATACATCAACTTTGCTCGTTGTCGCGCCTTCGCTTTGGACACCTCGACCGGGCGAAGAACGGCTACCACGCAGTCTTCGATTCTCTGGGTGAGCTGAGCTCCCTGCGTGTAGCGACAATCGTTGGGTTGACCTCGTCGACCGGTCAACGTCGACGAGGTCAACCCCAGATACATAGCGAAGAAAGTTTCCCGAGAGGAACGACGTCCACAGATCCATGACTGGGTGAATCCGCCGTCAAGACGTTGACCTTCGTGGCCTTCGGGAACTACCTGTACAGCGCGGTCTTGAGGCGTGAGGCGACGTCGGTGACCATCTCGGCACCGCCGGCGAGAACGCCCATCATGTTCACGGCGCCGTGGATCAGGCCGTCGTAGCGCTTCATCTCGACTGTGCCGCCGTTGACCCGCAGGGCTTCGCCGTATGCCTCACCCTGGTCGCGCAGCGGGTCGAACTCGCAGGTGGTGATGAAGCACGGGGGCAGGTTCGCCAAGTTGGCGTTGAGTAGCGGCGAGGCCAGCGGGTCGGTCATCTGGTCCTGATCGATGTAGTGGCCCATGAACCACTCCATGCCCTTCAACTCCAGGAAGTAGCCCTCGCCGTTCTCGATCATCGAACCCGAGCGATCGGTCATGTCGGTGGCCGGGTAGATCAGCGCGGCGAACAAGATCGCCGGGCCGTCGTTGTCGCGGGCCATCTGGCTCACGATGGCCGACAGGTTGCCGCCGGCCGAATCTCCACACACTGCCAGGCGCGACCCGTCGCCGTTGAGTGAGGCGGCGTTGGCGGCGACCCACTCGGTAGCGGCGTAGCAATCGTTCGGGGCAGTGGGGAAGCGGAACTCCGGGCCCATGCGGTAGTCGATCGAGACGACGACGGCCGCGGCGTCACGGCAGATCGCCCGACACGGGTTGTCGTGGGTGTCGAGGTCGCACACCACCCAGCCGCCACCGTGGAAGAAGACCACGACCGGGTGCGGACCGTCGCCCTCGGGGGTGTACACCCGGGCGCCGATCGAGGTGTCGCCGACCGGGATCGTGATGTCGGCGACCGAGCCGACCGGGATCGAGTCTCCGGCAAGCGCGGCGATCATCGGACCACCAGCGTGGGCTTCCTCAACGGTCGACTGCCAGATCGGCGGAGCGCCGGCCGCGGCCATACCTTGCAGCAACATTTCAACGTCAGGACTGAGCGGCATTGAGATTCCTCCACGGGAGCACGGTGTACAGGCGATGGTACGACGCGACGGGTTGAAGTTTCGCACGAGCGTTTCGCGGTGGCGACCGTCCATCGTAAGGTTCGCCGGTTGCTCGTTGTCATGGAGGTTGTCGTCGATGTCACTCAAAATCGGACTGATCGGGGCCGGAGGTATGGGATCGTTCCATGCCCGCACACTGGCGGCGATGGGTGACGTCGAGATGGTGGCGATCGCCGACCCGATCGGTGACGCGGCGGCCCGGTTAGCAGCCGAGGTCGGGGGCGTGGCCTCGCTCGACTGGCATGACGTGATCGCCGCCGACATCGACGGACTGGTGATCGCTTCACCGGCGTTTGCCCACGAGGAGCAGGCCGTGGCTGCACTGGCGGCCGGGATTCCAACGTTGTGCGAGAAGCCATTGGCGGTCACTGCCCAGGAGTGCCACAGCATCATCAATGCGGAAGTGGCACTGGGCCGACGGCTGATTCAACTCGGTCTCATGCGAGTCTACGACCCCGCGCACGTGCAGGTCGCCGAAGCGCTGGCCGATCTCGGCACGGTGCACCACCTGCGGTGCACCCATCGCAACGTCCACGCCGTGCGGCGCAGCGTCTACGCGGTGTTCACCGATTCGATGGTCCACGACGCCCACACCGTGCGCTCGCTCACCGGTCGCGAGGTCGCCAGGGTGACGGCCTTCGCCGCGGGAACCGCCGACTCGATCGCCCATGGTCTGATCGTCGCCGAGTACGAGGGCACCGGGCACGCGACCATCGAGTTCTCGGAGCGCAGCTATGCCTACGAGGTCGGTGTCGAGGTCGAGGCCGAGCACGGCGGCGTGGTGATGGCGCTGCCGATGTTGCCGACACTGCGGCGGGGAGGCGGGCAGTCGATCGACATCGGCAACGACTGGTTCGGCCGGTTCGCCGACGCCTACGTGATCGAGGCCGAGGCCTGGGTGGCGTCGTTACGTGCCGAGGCGGTGACTGGCCCGTCGGCCTGGGACGGCCTGATGGCCCAGATGATCGTCGAGGCGGGCCTCGTGTCGATCGCCGCCGGGGGCCCGATCACCCTCGACCGCCCGCCGATGCCGTCGCTCTACGCCGCCTGAGTCGCGCCCCGACTCCTTGAGAGCGAGCGTCGATAGGCGGCTACCTGTGCAGGTCAAGGCGTTGCAACGAGGCCTATCAGTGCGGGTTCTTATGCTCTCGTGGGTTCGATGCCGGCGGCGCTGGCGATCGCGGCGTAGTCGGCGGCCAACGAGTCGAGCGTGGCGTGGGCGTTGAGCCCGCTCGGGTTCGGGGCGATCCACAGCTCGGTATCGGCGAGCCGTTCCACTTGTCGCCCCGCCGCGGCCGCAGTGCGGCCGAAGGCCTGTCGGTAGGCGGTCAGCCCGAGCACGGCGACGACGACCGGTTGGTAGGTTGCAACGGTCTGCTCCAACCGTGCCGCACCGGCTGTGAGCTGGTCTTTCGTGAGTTCGTCGGCGCGCGCCGAGGCGGTCGGCACGATGTTGGTGATGCCCACGCCGCGCTCGACCAGATGCTCGTGGTCGGCCGGCAGCATGCCCTTCGACGCGTCGATCAAGCGGTCGGTGATCCCCGCCCGGTGCAGCGCGGGCCAGAACCGGTTGCCTGGCCGGGCGAAGTGGGCGTTGACCGCTGCGGTCCACAGTCCGGGGTTGATCCCGACGAACAACAGCTTGAGCCCCGGCCCGATCAGGTCGTCGACGGTCGCCCCGTTGAACCGTTCCAGCTCTGCTCGTCGCACGGGGGTGAGACTATGTGTGGCTGGCAGGCTTCCAGCACCTGACGGCCGAAGTGCCTCGACATGGGGAGCATTGGCGACGGTGACTGTCGGCAGCATTTGGTGTTGGTGACATCAGCTGTCGGCTAAGGTGAGGTGATGTTCGTCAACCGAAGCCAAGAGCTGGCGACCCTCGAGGCGTCGTGGGCCGGCTCAGGGCCGAGACTCGGGCTTGTTTGGGGTCGACGCCGAATCGGCAAGACCACCCTGCTCCGTCGTTTTGCTCGCGACCATCGATCGATCTTTCACGTGGGAGCGAGCCGTCCTCCTGAGGCAGAACTTCGCCAACTCTCGCAGCACGCTGCGGCCACCTTGACGGGCCTGCGCCGAGATCTCTCCCGTCGTCCATTCGTTTCGTGGGACGACGCGTTCGAAGTCTTCGGCGAAGCGGCTCGCAACGAACCACTGCTCATTGTCCTCGACGAGTTCCCCGAGTTGATGGCCGCGGCCCCAGAGCTGCCCAGCATTCTGCGCGCCGTTTGGGAAGGGATGCACGACAGTCAGCTGCGGGTCATTCTGTGTGGGTCGGAGGTCCGCACGATGGAATCGCTCCAAGAAACGCGCGCTCCGCTATTCGGCCGATTCGATGTGGCGCTGCTGGTGCATCCCTTTCGGCCCCATGAGGTCGGCGCCATGTTGCCGGCCTTGAGTCCCGCCGATCAGGCGCTGGTCTGGGGGTTGGTCGGGGGCACCCCGCTGTACCTGTCGTGGTGGGATCAGAACGCGACCGTGTCGGAGAATCTCTCCCGCCTGGTCACCAACCCGTCCGGCAGGTTGTACACGGAGGGGCAGCATCTCATTGATACCGAAGCTGACTCGGGTGGTCTTGGCCGCCGGGTGCTCTACGCCGTTGGGGATGGGCGCACCAAGCACAATGAGATCGCCGACGCGGTCAACGCAGATCCGACTCGCACCCTCGATCGCCTGGTCGAACTTCGGTTGCTGGAGCGTATGGTGCCGGTCACCGACGACCCTCGCCGCACTCGCCGACGGGTATATCGGATCGCCGACAACTTCTTGGCGTTCTGGTTCGGCATGATCGATCGGCAACGCACCGAGATCGAACTCGGTCTCGGTGACGCACTCCTGCCCTCTCTGCTCGCTGGCGTTGATGACCTACTCGGCGCTCCCTTCGAGGACGCCGCGCGACTTCACCTGCGCCGCATGGCTTCCAACGGGCTGCTTGGGCCCGACGTTGTTGCCGTGGGCAGCGCTTGGCAGGACAACGTCGCTCAGATCGATGCGCTTGTCTTGAGCGGTCGTGATCGACACGTCACATTGGCTGCGGAGGTGAAGTGGTCGCGGGTGGTCTCGGGGGCGCGGTTGGCTCGGGAGCTTGACAGGAAGCTCGACGCCCTCAAGCTGCGCCCCGACGGGTTTGACATCCCACTGGCCGTGATTGCCCGCGAGCGGGTCGAAGCCGCGGATGGTCTGCTTGCACTCACTGCCGCTGATCTTTTCGGCGACGAGGCCGGATAGTGCCGATCGACCCGCCGGATACGGAGATGGCGACGCGGGCCCGACAGTGGCTGCACGAAGCCTGTGACGCCGAGGTGGCGGCGCACTGCGAGCGCAGCTTCCAGTTCGCAGGGATGATCGCTCGGACCGAACGGCTGAGCGTCGACTATGAGGTCGTGTACATCGGCACCGTGCTCCACGACGTCGGCCTGGCTCCGTCGTTGGCCGGGCCCGACCGGTTCGAGGCTCGGGGTGCCAACGCCGTGCGGGCCACGCTGCTCGACGCCGGCATCCACGCCACCTCGACCCTCGCCGCCCACAAGAGTCCCGAGACGCGTCTGGCGAATCGGGGCATCAGCATCGACGTGCGCGGGGTCGGATTCGAGACCCTGCCGGCGGTCGACGTTCGGGCGGTCCTCGATGCCTGGCCTCGCCTGAACTGGGCCGCCGCCTTCGAGCGGATCCTGATCGACGAAGTCCGCGCCAACCCCCAGACCGCCCGGTTCAGCTGGCTTGAATCCGTCGCCGTCGCCCACGTTCCCGACTACCAGCCCGGCGACTTCCTCGCCGGCCTGCGAGGGTCGTCGACGTTCGTGTGACGCTCGGGCTCAATACTTCGGATGGTCGCTCGACCACCTGACGAAGATTGCGGTGACGGCATCGAGCATGGCGGTCACCTCGGCCTCGGTGGGCGGCGGGTCGGCCGCTCCGACCGCGTTGACGACGAGCTGCCACTGACCCGCTCGACGGAACCCGACCAGAGTGTTTCCCCCGGGCGTCACGATGCCGTCGGGGAGCACCTGATCGGTCCACAGCGCCTCGAACAGAAAGCGCTTGACCTGCCGGCCCGACCCGTCGGCCGTGGTTGACGAACCGATCGGGTACGCCATGTGAATCCCGTTCGTGCCGCCGCTGATGTCCTCGCCGGTGAACTCGGTGAGGGCGGCCTCCACCGATCTCCGCAGGTCTCGGGCTCCGTCGATGGTGGGGGATTGCGCGGCAGCGCTTGCGGAGCGCATCTCGGGGGTGAGCTCGTCCGCGATCGCGATCAGCATCGCGTCGAGCTGCGCAGTTGTCAGCCTTTCCGCACCGCCGGAGGACGAGGCCAGAAATCCTGATCGGTAGAAGACCTGAATCGCGTCCCCGGAGTCGGTGATCAGCTCGGCGGATTCGGCGTCGTCGTGGCTGAGGCGACCGCCGGGTACGACGGTGAAGTCCGTCGGGGGTCGGCTGTCGATGGCCGACGTATCGACGTCGAAACCGAACGACACCTGCAGCCGCTCCCCAGTCGTCGGGTCGAACGCAACGAGAAATGGCTGCTGGCCGGCATCGTCGGAGGCGTCGTCGCCGGAGATGACCGGAGTGAAGCGGGTGGGCATGTGCGGTGCAGACAGGTGGCGAAGGTAGTCGCCGTAGGCCGTCTGATTCCTGGACGGGGCCGCGGTGGGTGGATTCGGCGCAGACGAGACTTGGACCGTGGGCACTGCGTACTCAGCCGAGGTCTCGCCAAGGATGACGTAGTCGAGCCAGGCCAGCATCGGATTCGTTGGGTCGGTCTTCATGTTGCTGAAGCCGGTCGCGGTCAGGACAACGAGCCAATCACCGATGTGAGCGACTCGTACGGTGGTCGCGGGAAGCAGTTGGATCCCGTACCCGATATCGGCGTTCGGCAGTGGATGGGCGACGGCCCGGAACGACAATGACCCGGCCTCGATGACAATTTCCGAGTCGGTCTCTCCGGAGCCGCGAACCTGTATTCCCGATGGCAAGGTCGATTCGAAACGTCGGCGGATGGCGGTCAACTCCGTTGGGTCGGCAGGTGTCGGATTGTCGTACGTCAACGGTGGGCTCGTAGCGTCAATGCCTTGGGAAATGGCCTGCGCGAGTCGGCCCAGCGCCTCGGGCTCTCCCGCCGACCCGATGGCGCACCTCGTCGAGGCAAGCAGGCACCGAGTCTGGATGACCAGGGCGTCGGGTCGAGACAGGTGAACGACACCTTCGGGGAGCATCGGCGATGACGTGACCAGCAGGCCTGCGGGAACCGATTGCGCCGATGCGTCGGCTGCCCCGTTCCCGCTTGCCCCAGGGACCAGCTCGACGCTCAACCAGCTCCCGTCATCAAGCAGTCCCCCCGCGGTCAGGTTGCTCGCGATAAGGAGCCGGAAGTCGGCGAACTGCGGCGCGATCTGCTCCGCCCACCACTGCGCGGGCGTGGTGACCGTTGACGAGGGCTCGGCCGGGGAGGGCTGCGGTGATGCCGTTGGCGGCCGCGCCTCGTCCTGGGGGGAGGTGCGAGGGCGGATGGCGATGACGCCGATGGTGGCCAGGGCGATGAAGACGAGGCTGCCGCGTGCCGCTCGCAGTGCCGTCCTCATGGGCGGTTGGGGGGCGGGGGAGGAACGACGCAGTAGCGACTCGAACTCGGGTGAGGCGGGTGCGGCGTGGGCGAGTTCGGTGACCGCGCGGCGGATTTCGTGGTCGAGGGGGTCGGTGGAGGTTGGACGGTGGGTCATCGAAGGAGGGCCTCCAGGCGGCGGCGGGCGGTGGTCAGCTCGCGTTCAACGGTGCGGGTCGACAGGTCGAGTCCGTCGGCGACTTCGGTCGCGGTCAGCTCCTGCCAGTAGGTGAGAAACACGACGGCGCGTTGGCGCACGCTGAGCTGGCGCATCGCGGCAAGTACCTCGGCGTGTACGACCGGCGAGTCTGAGAGAGTGGAAACCGTCGGCGCGGCGACCGACTCGCGGCGCAGGCGACGCTGCGTCGAGCGATGCTGGTGGCGGGCCTCGTTGACGATGGCCTGGTACAGATACGCCCGCCGTTCGCTGACCGCCGGCCAGTGGCGCGACGAGAACGCCCGTACCACCGCGTTGGTCATCACGTCCTCGGCTCCGCTCGGGCCGACGAGTGCGGCGGCGAAGCGGATCAGCTCGTCGCGGTACTTCTCGTAGTGCTCGGCGGCCTCGTGGTCTATCACTGCGATTGAGATGTCACCGCGCCGAGCATCCCGCCAAACCGCGAAATCGGCTATCCCAGCAGCTGGCCGACGGTGCCGGGGGTCAGGCCCAGGCCGCGGATGTGTTCGACGATCTTGGATAGCGCGTCGAGGGTGCCGGCATGGCCGAAGTGGAGGCTGACGATCGATCCGCCGATGACGACGTTGGTGACGTTGGAAATGATCTCGGGTACCGGTGGGTCCTGGAAGTCGAGCGAGTCGACGTCGTAGCCGACGCTCACCTGGTATCCGGCCTTGCCGGCCTGCTTGAGGATCGAGTCGGTGGGTACCTCGATGCCCGACGGGCGGAACCACCTGGTCGGCGAACCGACCAGGTCGGTGAGCACCGTGGCACATTGCGAGATCTCGTCGAACAGGCTGCCGGCCGACAGCTTGCGCATCGGCTGATGGCTCCAGGTGTGGTTGCCCATCTCGTGGCCGTTGTCGACCATCGAGGCGACCATCTTCGGGTTGTCTTTCATCCAGTCGCCGACACCGAAAATCGTCGACGTGACCTGCAGTTCCTTCATCAGGTCGAGGAGCCTTTTCCGACAGGGCGTTGTCGCCCTTGGCGTGATATGTCAACGCGACGATTGTCGTGCCGACCGGTCCGTGGTTGATGAACGCCGCCGGCGCTCCCGGCGCCGGCAAGGTCGTCGGTGGCACGGTGATCGGTGCGGTCAGCGGAGCGGCCGCGGTGGTCGGAATCGGGGGTGCCGTAGTGACCGCGGCGCCCTCGGCCGGCGAGGTCGCGGCGGGGGGCGGGCCCTGGGTTTCGTCACCGAGTGAAGAGGCGGAATTCGACGGCCGAGTGGCTTTCGCGGCGATGGCCGTGACCGCTGCGGCGGCCGCGACGGTCGCGGTGCCGACGACGATGACTTGGCGGCGGGACATTTTCGGTTCGACCATGACGATCTCCAAAGACCTTCGTGCGACAACGACATCGACAACACAAGCCGTCAGCCACAACACCGCACCGACGGCCGACACGACGGATGATCCCGGGTGCCAAAGAAAGACCGTATCTGGATGTATCACCGGGTACGGCATGTCGCTCTTGAGGGGTGCATCCCCCCGATGCAATGTCAGGGCCGGGGTTTGCGGGAGTTCCCGGCCCTGACGCTTCGGTGGCCGCCGGCGGTGTTCGGCGGCCGCCGGCTCCCGTGACCGGGTTTACGCTGCCACGCACCCCGGTCGTGGGGGTACCCTGGCGTCGATGGTGCTGGATCTGTCGGGAGTGTGGCGTGCGGCGCCGGCCGACGACGACTTGCGCCGCGACGGCATCGGCCTCGGGTTCGACGACTCCGGCTGGGAACCGATCGAGGTGCCCGGACACTGGCGTTCGACCCCGGCATTCGCCGAGTCCAATGGTTCGCTGATCTATCGAACCTCGTTCGACCTGGCCCCACCGGACGATCGCCAACGTACATGGGTCACCCTCGAGGGGGTCTTCTACCAGGGCGACGTGTGGCTCGACGGTGCCTATCTCGGCGATCCCGAGGGGTACTTCTTCCCACACACCTACGAGGTCACCTCGCTGTCCCGGCTCGGCTCCGAGCACGTGCTGGCGATCGAAGTCACCTGCGGCCGATCAGGCGACCTGCGGGCCAAGCGCAATATCACCGGCATCTTCCAACATGGCAACGTGATCGATCCGACATGGAACCCGGGCGGCCTGTGGCGACCGGTGCGCATCGAGACGACCGGCCCGGTGCGGATCGCCTCGCTGCGGGTGTTGCCGCGCGATGTCGGCGAGGCGCGGGCGAACGTGATGCTGCGGGCCAATCTCGACAGTGACCAGGCTCGATCCGTCCGCATCCGAACGCTGGTCGATGGCCAGGTCGTCTCGACCCAGGAGCGTCCGCTCGCCAAACGGGTCAACGCTGTCGAGTGGAACATCGATATCGACAACCCGAAGATCTGGTGGCCATGGTCGCTCGGTGAGCAGCCGATGGTCGATGTTCGCGTCGAGATCGAGGTCGACCACGATCTCAGCGACTCGCGTGACGTTCGCACCGGCCTGCGTGAGGTCGCCCTGAACGACTGGGTATTCGCCGTCAACGGTGAACGCCTGTTCACCAAAGGGGTCAACCTCGCTCCCACGCGCATGGCCCTGGCCGAGGCGACCGCCGACGAGCTGCGACGTGACATCGAGTTGGCCAAGGATGCCGGTCTCGATCTGGTACGAATCCACGGCCACATCAGCCGTCCTGAGTTGTATGAGGCCGCCGACGAGCTTGGCATGCTCGTCTGGCAGGACTTTCCGTTGCAGTGGGGCTACGCCCGGTCGATTCGCCAGCAGGCGGTGACCCAGGTGTCGGCCGCGGTCGACCTGCTGGGCCACCACCCCTCGATCGCCGTGTGGTGTGGTCACAACGAGCCGATGCGGCTGGAACACGGGTCGGTGGGCAACCACGATTCGACCCGCCTGAAGGCGGCGTACGTGGCCGCCCAACAGCTACCGACATGGAACCGGTCGATCCTCGATCGGTGGGTGAAACGGGCGTTCGAGAAGGCCGATGAGACGCGCCCGGCGATCGCCCACTCCGGGGTGCTGCCCCATCTTCCGCAGCTCGACGGAACCGACAGCCACCTGTATTTCGGCTGGTACCACGGTGACGAGCGCGACCTGTCGAAGCTCGCCGCCTCGGTGCCGCGGATGGTTCGTTTCGTCGGCGAGTTCGGGGCGCAGGCCGTTCCCGAAACGGCCGGATTCATGGACCCCCAGCTCTGGCCCGATCTCGACTGGACGACGCTGACCGACCGTCACCAACTCGACAAGGCGGTCTTCGACGAGCGGGTGCCAACCGCTCGCTATGGATCGTTCGACGACTGGCGGACGGCCACTCAGCGTTACCAGTCCGAGGTCATCCGCCATCAGATCGAGACGCTGCGCCGCCTGAAGTACCGCCCGACCGGCGGGTTCTGCCTCTTCCAACTTGCCGACGCCTATCCCGCAGTGAGCTGCAGCGTGCTCGATGATCGGCGGGTGCCCAAGGCGGCTTACCAGGCGGTTATCGAGGCATGTCGACCCGTGATCGTCGTGCTCGAACGAATGCCCGAGTTCGTCGCGCCGGGGACGTCGTTGGCCCTCGACGTCCATGTCATCAACGATCTGCATGTCGACCTGCCCGACGCGATAGTCACCGTCCAACTCACCTGGACGACCGGCGAGCACCAATGGCGGTTCGGGGGAACCTTGGCCGCCGACTCATGTGGGCTCGTCGGCACACTGCAGTTCGTCGTGCCCGACATTCCCGGCTTACTCGGATTCGACCTCACCCTCGAAGCCCCCGATGTGGCCGCCACCAACCGCTACGAAACCCTCGTCACCCGCGACTGACAGTTCGCCGGGACGAGCGACATACGCTCCGGGCATGCAGGAACTTGACGTCCATCTGGGTGGTCGCCGTCCCCTCGGGCTCGGCTACTGGCCGTTGCCGCAGGATGATCCGGGGGTCGAGATCCCCCGCGAATCCGTCCGCCTGGTCAGCGCCGATGGTGCGCTGGTACGAGGCGTGTTGTGGACTCCACCCGCCGGGAAGCCGTGGAAGACGGCGGTGATCCTCAGTCATCCCCGCGCCGACTTCAGCGTCCACTACGCCTGTCCGCTGCTCGCCGCGGCCGGTTACGCCGTGCTGGGGTTCGGCACGCGGTACATGAACAACGACACCGACTGCCTGCATGAGTCGTGCATCGCCGACGTCAAAACCGCGCATGACGAAATGATCCGCCGGGGGGCCGAGGCCGTCGTACTGCTCGGTAACTCGGGCGGCGGGTCGCTGATGGCGATGGCGCAGGCTCAACTCGGTATCGGTGACGGTTGGATCGGGATGGCCGCCCATCCGGGCGAGGGCGTGTTCATGAACCAGGTCATCGACCCGTCGGTGGCCGACGAGTCCGACCCCTTCAGCCGGATTCCCGAACTCGACATGTACAACCCCGCCAACGGTTGGCATCCATGGCCGTCACCGTGCGAATTCGACCCTACCTGGGTGGTTCGCTATCGCGCCGCCCAGATTGCCCGGGTCGCCCGCATCGACGCCATCGCCAAACAGTCGATCGCCGACTCGGCCGACGCCGGCTCGCGGTTGCGAGGCATCGACAAGGACGTCGACCCGGCCGGTTGGCGCGATCTGCGGGCTCGGGCGGTGTTCACCAAGTACATGACGATCTACCGCACCCTGGCCGACCCGGCCTACCTCGACCTGTCGATCGACCCCGACGATCGCCCGATGGGCTCGCTGTTTGCCTTTCCCGACCCGCTCGACGCCAACTATGGCCGCGGCGGCCTCGCTCGCACGATGACGGCTCGGGGCTGGCTGTCGACCTGGTCAGGGCTGTCGAGCCACGCCAAGTTGGCCGACACCATGCCGCAGGTCACCGTGCCCACGATCCTCGTTCACCCGACAGCCGATACCGAGATCCGCGTCTGGCAGGCCGCCGAGATCGCCGCCGCCGCCGGTGCGCACGACACGACCTACATCGAACTCAAGGGGGCCCCGCACTATCTGGAGGGCCACCGCCCTGAGGCGATCGCCGTTGTCGTCGATTGGCTCGCCAAGCGGTTCCCCTAGACAGGCAAACGACAGCGGGACGGCCGCCGCGGCCGCCGTCCCGCTGTGGCGAGAGGTTGACCGATTGATGGTCGGTCCCCGGTACAACTACTTCTTGACCGGAGCCTTCTTGGCTGACGGCTTCTTCGCGGCTGGAGCTGCCGTCTCGACGGCCGGGGCGGCTTTCGCGGCCTTGGCTGCGGGGGCCTTGGTCGCCGGAGCGGCCTTCGGGGCCTTTGGTACGATGGTCGTGTCCTCGATCACCGCCTTGGCGGCGTTGCGGACGACCGAGGCGATGCCTTTCTTGGCGGCTGCCTTCGCGGGGTATGCCTCGCTCGCGGCGACCACCTCACCGTTGGCGGCGACGAGACTGAACCGGAACTGGCCCTTCTTGTCGGTACTGATCACGAACTTCGGGGTTGCTGCCATCTGAGTGTTTCTCCTCTAGCGGGGGCGGGGATCACCTAACGCAGTTGATCTGCGACCCAAACGCTAAGCGGCTGACCCGCGCTGAAGGTGGATATCGGTCGTTGGGTCCTCCGTCGCCCATCGTTCGGCACCCTGTCACCTCGCCGCTCCCCGCAGTTCACTTCGCCCGACGATTCTTCTGGTTATGAACAAGTGGATGGAAAAGTTCAGTCGATTCGGTCTGGCAACCGCCGATGTGGGCGTGATGTACGGCGCGCCGTCACTTACCAACGAGATCCTCGTCATCGAACACGAGATGTGGCTGGTCGAGCAGTTCCTCGACCGTCAGGCCTCCCGCGACCTGCACCCCTCGTCGCTGCGTGAAGACATGTTCATCGGCTGATCTTCAGCGGGTCGACGGGCTCGTTATGGTGGCTGCCCATGACCTACGCCCGCAACGGTGAGTGTGACATCTGGTTCGAGACCTTCGGATCACCCCTCCAACCGACCCTGGTCCTGGTGAACGGACTCGGCAGCCAATGCGTGAACTACCCGGTCGAGTGGTGCGCCAAGTTCGCTGACCGAGGCTTTCAGGTGGTTCGACTCGACAATCGTGATGTCGGGCTGAGCACCAAGTACGAGGGGCATCCCCTCGATGCCGTCGGTGCGTGTTACCGATTGTCCGACATGGCCGCCGATGTGATCGCCGTGCTCGACGCGATCGGCGTCGAGCGGGCTCACGTGATGGGGCTTTCGATGGGCGGCATGATCGTCCAGGCCCTGGCCATCGACCACTCCGATCGCCTGCTGACGATGACCTCGGTGATGTCGACCACCGGCGAGTCCGGTATCGGCACCGGTACGCCCGAGGCAATCGCCCAGCTCACCGCGCCGCCGGCGACCGACCGAGATAGCTATATACAGGGCTGGATCGACGGTCTGCATGTATGGGGGAGCCCCGAGTTCGCCGACGAAACCCGCTGGCGAGCCGACGCTGAGCGGGCCTTCGACCGATCCTTCCACCCCTCCGGATCGACTCGGCAGTACATGGCCGTCGGAGCCTCGGGGTCGCGGGCCGATCAGCTCCGTACCGTGACCACCCCTACGCTGGTCATCCACGGCACGCGCGACACGTTGATCACCCCCGAGGGAGGCCGTCGGACCGCCGAATTGATCCCCGGTGCCCGCTTCGAGTTGGTCGAGGGAATGGGCCACGACTACCCGCCGCAGCTCTGGGAGATGTGGGTCGACCTCGTCGCCGACCACGCCGCGCGTCATTTCCCACTGGGTATTTGATCCGGGGCTTGGTAACCGGGCCTCCCGCCCGATAACGTCTCCTACTCGTGCGTTCCAGCCAAATGCGGCTGGGCGTGAGAAGTCTTTGAATTTCGAAGTCCTGGTGAGCCCTCAGCCTGCTGAGGGGACCACCCGGCAAAACCGAACCTGATGCTCCGCTGGCTTGCCATGCGGAGCATCTGCGTGAGAGCACAACACTCGGATTCACGTCCGAGCCCGACCAACCAGAGGCAAACCGCTATGGCGACTACCGCGATCGTCGGCGAAAAAGTAGGAATGACTCAGATCTGGGGCGATGACAATCGCATCATCCCGGTGACGGTGCTGCGCGTCGAACCGGCGCGCATCGTGCAGGTCAAGACCTCAGAGCGCGACGGATACACCGCCGTGCAGGTCACCTACGGACACAAGGACGCCAAGAAGCTCAACAAGCCCGAAGCGGGGCATTTCGCCTCCGCCGGGGTCAACCCTGGTCGCAAGCTCGTCGAGCTGCGTCTCGATTCGGTCGACGGCTTGGAGGTCGGCCAGGAACTCAAGGTCGACCTGCTCGTCGCCGGCCAGAAGATCGACGTGACCGGCGTGAGCCGTGGAAAGGGATTCGCCGGAACGATGAAGCGTCACAACTTCTCGGGCCAGGGAGCCAGCCACGGTAACCACAAGCATCACCGTTCACCGGGCTCGATCGGCCAGTGTGCCTTTCCCGGTCGTGTGTTCAAGGGCATGAAGATGTCCGGTCACATGGGTCACGAGCAGGTCACGACGCTGAACCTCGAAGTGGTCCAGGCCGACCTCGAGCGCAACCTGCTGCTCGTCAAGGGTGCGGTTCCCGGCCCGAACGGTGGCTTGGTCATTGTCCGCAACGCCGTGAAGAAGGGTGGCAAGTGATGCCCTCGGTGACGATCAAGACGATCGCCGGAAAAGACGCAGGCAAGGCTGATCTCGCCGCCGATGTGTTCGGTGTGCAGCCCAACGTGCCGGTCATGCACCAGGCCGTGATCGCCCAGCTCGCCCATCGCCGCTCCGGCACGCAGAGCACCAAGACTCGGGCCGAGGTCCGTGGTGGTGGTCGCAAGCCCTTCAAGCAGAAGGGCACCGGTAACGCCCGTCAGGGCTCCATCCGGGCGCCGCACTACTCCGGTGGCGGTATCACCCACGCCCCGAAGCCTCGTTCCTACACGATGAAGGTCAACAAGAAGGTCGTGCGCTTGGCGCTCACTTCGGCCCTCAGCGATCGGGCCAACGAGGGCAAGATCCTCGTGGTCGACTCGTGGGGCTGGGACTCTCCGTCCACCAAGGGCGCCAAGTCTGCGCTCAAGGCGCTCGGCATCGACGGCAAGGCCCTCGTGGTGTTGCAGCGTGACGACGTCGTCGCCGCTAAGTCGTTCCGCAACCTCCCGGGTATCCAGATCCTCGAGGCCAATGAGCTGAACGCCTACGACGTGCTGTGCAACGACTGGCTGGTCTTCACCAGCGCCTCGCTGCCCACCGGCGCCGGCGCGGCACCCAAGGCAGTCAAGGCCACGCCGGCTGTCAAGGCCACACCGGCTGTCAAGGCCGCTGCCCCGGTAGTCGCCGAAGCCGCCGAAACTGATGTCGTCGAGACCACCGAGATCGAGGCCGCTGCGCCGGTCGCCGACGCTCCTGCGCCGCAGACATTCGCTGCGGTCGCCGATGCCGATGCCGATGATGCTCCGATCGACTTTGGTCCCGGCTCGGCGGCGGCGAACGCCGACGGTTCGGCCCCCGAGGGCTTCAGCATCAAGGGCAATGCCGACTCGATGCTCTACCACCTGCCCGACGGCCGCTGGTACGAGGCAACGGTCGCCGAGGTGTGGTTCGACACCGAAGAGGCAGCGATCGCCGCCGGATTCACGAAGGCCGGAGCCCGCAAGGCCAAGGCCGCCGATGCAGAGGATGCTGAGTGATGAAAGACCCCCGCGACATCATCATCGCCCCGGTCGTGTCCGAGAAGAGTTACGGCCTCATTGAGCAGGGCGTATACACCTTCAAGGTCAGTCCCGATGCCTCGAAGCCCGAGATCCACGACGCCGTTCAGGCGATCTGGGGCGTCAAGGTCGTCAGCGTCAATACGCTGAACCGCAAAGGCAAGCTCAAGCGGGCTCGCAAGTCCAACCGCATGGGCAAGAAGCCCGACACCAAGCGGGCCATTGTGACCCTCGCCGCGGGCGACGAAATCCCGCTGTTCGAGAACTGAGGAACGACCAGCCATGGCACTCCGTAAGCGCAAGCCAACATCAGCCGGCCGTCGGTTCCAGACCGTCTCCGACTTCAAGGAAATCACCAAGACCACGCCCGAGCGCACGCTCGTCTTCCCCCTTCCGAAGAAGGCCGGACGTAACGCGCATGGTCGCATCACCTCGCGTCACCGCGGTGGTGGCCACAAGCGCCAGTACCGCCTGATCGACTTCAAGCGGGTCACCGATGGCATCATCGCCACCGTTGCCTCCATCGAGTACGACCCCAACCGCACCTGCCGTATTGCGCTCCTGCACTACGCCGACGGTTCCAAGGCGTACATCCTGGCCCCCAAGGGCTTGGTCGTCGGGGCGAAGGTGTCGAGCGGTCAGGGCGCCGACATCAAGCCGGGCTGCGCACTTCCGCTGCGCTACATCCCGGTCGGCACCACCGTTCACAACGTCGAGTTGCGCCCCGGTCAGGGCGGCAAGGTCGCCCGGTCCGCCGGAATGGCCGTCCAGCTCGTCGCCAAGGAAGGCCTCTATGCAACCCTGCGTATGCCGTCCACTGAAATGCGTCGAGTCCCGATCGACTGCCGCGCTTCAATCGGCGAAGTTGGTAACTCCGAGCACGAACTCATGAAGATCGGCAAAGCCGGTCGTAATCGCTGGAAGGGCGTCCGCCCCCAGAGCCGTGGTGTGGTGATGAACCCGGTCGACCACCCTCATGGTGGCGGCGAGGGGCGTACCTCGGGTGGTCGTCACCCGGTGTCGCCCTGGGGCAAGCCGGAAGGCCGCACCCGCTCGAAGAAGAAGCCGTCGAGCCAGCTCATCATCCGTCGCCGTCGTAGCGGCAAGGGCCGGAGGTAATCCCCGATGTCACGTAGCCTCAAAAAGGGTCCGTTCGTTGACGACCATCTGCTGAAGAAGGTCGACACGCAGAACGCCGCCGGCGAGAAGAAGGTCATCAAGACCTGGTCCCGCCGCTCGACCATCATCCCCGACATGGTCGGTCACACCATTGCCGTCCATGACGGTCGCAAGCACGTGCCGGTGTATGTCACCGAAGCGATGGTCGGTCACAAGCTCGGCGAGTTCTCGCCGACCCGGACCTTCAAGTACCACGCCGGCCAAGAGAAGAACGCGAAGGGTCGCCGCTGATGACCGGTCCCAAGACCAACGAGGGTGCAACCTCGGTCGACGAGTCGACCGGGACGCGCGCCACGGCCAAGTACGTTCGCTCGTCGGCGTACAAGGCCCGCGTCGTACTCGACCTCATTCGGGGTCTCGACGTCAAGGCTGCCGCCGATGTGCTCCGCTTTACCGAGCGCGGCATCTCGAGCGACATCGCCAAGGTGCTGGCCTCGGCCGTCGCCAACGCCGAACACAACGACGGCCAAGAGGCCGAAGAACTCTATGTGCGGGCATGCTTCGCCGATGAGGGCCCGACCCTCAAGCGGTTCCGCCCCCGGGCCCGTGGTCGCGCCAGCCGCATCCGCAAGCGCACTTGCCACATCTCGATCGTTGTCGATCGGATGAGCGACGACAAGCTGGCGATCAAGCAGGCTCGCGAGTCGGCCAAGGTCGCTTCGGGCCGTGGCGCCCGCGTCGCCGGTTCGTCCGCTGCCGCCCGCCGCGCTCGGGTCGAGCGCAGCCGCTCCGCCGCCGCCGGTGGCGATGCTCACGATCACGACGGTCACGACCACGACCACGACCACGACGATGACACCTCGACTGAGGTCCTGGGATTCGCCGCAGTCGCAGGTGACGACGATGCCATCGACTTCGGTCCCGGTTCGGCTGCGGCAAACGCGGACGGTTCGACTCCCGCGGGCTTCACGATCAAGGGCAATGCCGACTCGATGCTCTACCACTTGCCCGATGGCCGTTGGTACGACGCAACGGTCGCCGAGGTGTGGTTCGACACCGAGGACGCTGCCGTTGCCGCCGGTTTCACCAAGGCAGGCACCAAGAAGTCTGATGACGCCGCTGATGCGGAGGAGGAGGCCTGATGGGCCAGAAAGTCAATCCCTACGGCTTCCGACTCGGCATTACCACCGACTGGAAGAGCCGTTGGTTCAGCGATCGGAACTACCGCGAGTACCTCACCGAGGACTGGAAGATCCGTAGCTACATCATGAAACTGCTGCCCGATGCCGCAATCAGCCGCATCGAGATCGAGCGCACCCGCGACAAGCTCCGCGTCGACGTCCAGACGGCCCGTCCGGGCATCGTCATCGGCCGGCGTGGAGCAAAGGCCGACGAGCTCCGCTCGGGCCTGACCTCGATCACTGGGAATAACAAGGTTCAGCTCAACATCGTCGAGATCAAGGCGCCGGAACTCGACGCTGCACTGATCGCCCAAGGTGTCGCCGACCAGCTCGCCAACCGCATCGCCTTCCGCCGTGCGATGAAGCGTGCGGTGCAGAACGCCCAAAAGGCCGGTGCCCTCGGTATCCGGGTGCAGTGCTCGGGCCGTCTCGGTGGCGCTGAGATGAGCCGTACCGAGTGGTACCGCGAAGGTCGTGTGCCGCTGCACACGCTGCGCGCCGATATCGACTACGGCTTCCGTGAAGCCCGTACCGGTTCGGGTCGCGTCGGCGTCAAGGTGTGGATCTACAAGGGCGACATCCTGCCCTACAAGCCGCAGACCGACGACAAGGCCATCCGCGAAGCGGCGCTCGCCGTTGGTGACGTGGCCGGTGCCGGTCTTCCCCGCAAGGTGGTCTCCTCGGCCGGTCGTCGCAAGGACGCCGATGTCGAGCTCGAAGCCGCACCCTTGCTCAAGGAAGCCGACCCCGAGCTGGAGCGTTTGCTGGCCGAAGAAGAAGACATCGAGCGTCGTATCCACGACAGCCCCGAGACCCCGCACTTCCGTGCGAACGAGGACTGATCGACCATGTTGATGCCCCGTAAGGTCAAGCACCGCAAGGTTCAGCGCGGACGTACCTCCGGACTTTCCAAAGGTGCCACCGAGCTTGCCTTCGGCGAGTTCGGTATCCAGGCGCTCGAGCCCGGTTGGCTCACCGCCCGCCAGATCGAAGCCGCTCGTATCGCCATGACCCGCGCTATCAAGCGCGGTGGCAAGGTGTGGATCAACGTCTTCCCCGACAAGCCCGTCACCAAGAAGCCGGCCGAGACTCGCATGGGTTCCGGCAAGGGCAACCCGGAGTTCTGGGTGGCCGTCGTGCGTCCAGGTCGGATCTTGTTCGAGCTTTCCTTCCCCAACCCCGAGATCGCTCGGGCCGCCATGGAGAAGGCTGTCCAGAAGTTGCCGATCAAGGCCCGGGTCATCACCCGCGCCGAGGGAGTCTGAGTCATGGCGAAGAAGACCGCTGACATCAAAGACCTCGATCTGGCCAGCCTCGTCGACGAGCTCCGTAACGCCAAGCAGGAAGCGCTCAATCTGCGATTCCGCAACGCCACCGGCCAGCTCGAGAACACGGCTGCGATGCGCAAGAACCGCCGTCAGATCGGCCGAATCAACACCCTCATCCGTCGAGCGCGAAATCGCCGCGGCCGAGGCCCAGGAGACGAAGTGATGTCCGAAGAAGTTCAGGCCGACGAGGTCGTTGAAGAGACTGCAGCAGTAGCAGCCGAAGCAGTAGAAGCCGTCGAAGCCGCAGCTCCCGTTGTTGCCGCGCCGGTTGCCAAGGCTGCAGCTCCCGCCGCTGAGGTTGAAGACGACGACTCCCGGGCGAACCGCAAGGTCCGCGAGGGCATCGTTGTCTCCGACAAGATGGACCTGACCGCCGTGGTCGCCATCGTCGAGCGGGTCCGTCACCCGAAGTACGCCAAGTTCGTCAACCGCACGAAGCGCCTCTACGCCCACGATGTGAACGAGGAACGCGCCCGCATCGGAGACAGGGTCCGGATCATGGAGACCCGGCCGCTGTCGAAGCTCAAGCGCTGGCGCGTCGTCGAGATCCTGGAAAGGGCCAAGTAACCCATGATCCAGCAGGAATCACGCCTCAAGGTTGCCGACAACTCCGGCGCCAAGCAGGTGCTCTGCATCAAGGTGCTGGGTGGCACTCGCCGCCGCTACGCCTCGATCGGAGACATCTTCATCGCCACGGTCAAGGACGCCATTCCCGGCGCCTCCGTGAAGAAGGGTGACGTCGTCAAGTGCGTCGTCGTCCGTACCAAGAAAGAGAAGCGGCGCCCAGATGGCAGCTACATCCGCTTCGACGAGAACGCCGCCGTGCTGATCAAAGATGACCAGTCCCCCCGCGGGACGCGCATCTTCGGCCCGGTGGGACGTGAGCTTCGTGACAAGAAGTTCATGCGAATCGTGTCGCTGGCACCGGAGGTGCTGTGATGAAACTCAAGAAGGGCGACCCTGTGGTCGTCATCGCCGGCAAGGACAAGGGACGCGAGGGCGCTATTGCCCGCGTGCTGCCCGGGGCCAACAAGGTGGTCGTTGACGGTGTCAACACCGCCAAGCGGCACCAGAAGGCCCGCAAGGCCAACGAGCAGGGCGGCATCATCGACAAGGACATGCCGTTCGACGTCAGCAATGTGGCGTACCTGCACAAGGGTAAGCCCACCCGCGTCGGCTACAAGATCAATGCCGATGGCACCAAGGTGCGCATCGCCCGGTCGACGGGAGACGTGATCTGATGAGCGATACCAAAGTCATCCCGCGTCTGAAGACGAAGTACGACGAGCAGGTCCGCGCTGCCCTCCAGGAACAGCTCGGCATTGGCAACGTCATGGACATCCCGCGTCTGACCAAGATCGTGATCAACATGGGTGTCGGTCGTGCCACGCAGCAGCCTTCGCTGCTCGAGGGCGCAGTAACCGACCTCACCGCGATCGCCGGCCAGAAGCCGATCGTCACCAAGGCCAAGAATTCGATCGCCGCCTTCAAGCTGCGTGAGAACCAGGCCATTGGCTGCAAGGTCACCTTGCGGGGCGAGCGGATGTGGGAGTTCCTCGACCGGCTCATCGCCGTCGCGATTCCTCGTATCCGTGACTTCCGTGGCCTGCCTGCCCATTCGTGGGACGGTCGGGGCAACTACACCTTCGGCGTCAACGAGCAAACGATCTTCCCGGAGATCGAGTACGACCGCATCGACCAGACCCGTGGCATGGACATCACCATTGTCACCACGGCTCGCACCGATGCTGCCGGCAAGGCGCTCCTCGACGCATTCGGCTTCCCCTTCAAGAAGGATGGCGAGTCGGTCAAGAAGGTCAAGAAGCGTCGTGGTCCGGTACGTGGTCCCAAGGGCAAGCCGGCCAAGGCTGCTCCCTCCGGCAAGAAGAAGAAGTGATCGGGAAGGGCTGAACCAACATGGCCAAGAAGGCGCTAGTCAACAAAGCAAATGCGAAGCCGAAGTACAAGGTGCGCGCGTATACACGCTGCCGCCGTTGTGGTCGGGCTCGTGCCGTATTCAAGAAGTTCGGGCTGTGCCGCATCTGCCTGCGCGAACTCGTTCATGCCGGGGAAGTCCCCGGCGTGACCAAGGCGAGCTGGTAAGGGGAGCCAACCATCATGATGACTGATCCCATTGCCGACATGCTGACCCGGATTCGGAATGCCAACACCGCGATGCACGAAGAGGTCCGTATGCCCTCATCGAAGCAGAAGCTGGCGTTGGCCAAGATCCTCGAAGCAGAGGGCTATATCAACGGATTTGAGGTAGCGCCGTCGACCAAAGGTCCCGGCGACGTTCTCACCGTGAAAATGAAGTATTCAGCCGAACGGCACCGCACCATCGCCGGGCTCAAGCGGGTCTCGACACCTGGTCTGCGGATTTACCGCAAGGCAGATGCCGTACCGCGAGTCCTCGGTGGCCTCGGTGTTGCCGTCCTATCCACCAGCCACGGGCTCATGACCGACCGCGATGCGCGCAAGCGCAACGTCGGCGGCGAAGTCCTGTGCTTCGTGTGGTGATTGGAGCTACGAGCAATGTCACGTATCGGTAAAGCACCCATTGCCGTCCCTGGCGGCGTCGATGTCTCGGTCACCGACGGAGTCGTCACGGTCAAGGGTCCCAACGGCACCCTGTCCCGCGACGTTCCCGGGGCGATCACCTTGCGCCAGGAAGGCACGGAGATTTTTGTGGAGCGTCCCGACGACGCCCGCGAGAATCGCTCACTGCACGGCCTGACGCGAACGCTGGTGGCCAACATGGTCACCGGAGTCACCGCCGGCTTCGCCAAGACCCTCGAGATCGTCGGCGTTGGTTATCGCGCCGAAGGTCAGAGCCCGACGACGCTTCGCCTGGCCCTTGGCTTCAGTCACCCGGTGATCATCGAGGCTCCGGTCGGCGTCACCTTCGAGGTGCCGATTCCAACCCGCATCATCGTTAAGGGCATCGACAAGGAGAAGGTCGGTCAAGTAGCCGCCAACATCCGTTCGATCCGTAAGCCCGAGCCCTACAAGGGCAAAGGCGTGCGTTACGCCGGCGAGAAGGTCCTTCGTAAGGCCGGCAAGACAGGGAAGAAGTAAGCGATGCCCAACATCACCAAAATTCGCCAGGAAGGCCGGGCTCGTCGCCACAACCGCGTGCGCAAGCTCGTCAATGGCACGCCGCAGCGCCCTCGTCTGGCCGTGTTTCGTTCCAACAAGCATCTCGTGCTGCAGGTGATCGACGACATCGCCGGTCACACGCTGGCCTCGGCGTCGACCGTCGAGGCCGATCTGCGGTCGGCCGGTTCTACCGGTTCAGCCGCCGGAGCCGCCCGTGCAGGGAAGCTCGTCGCCGAACGGGCCCTCGCGGCCGGCGTCACCAAGGTCGTCTTCGACCGCGGTGGGTTCCTCTACCACGGTCGTATTGCCGCGGCGGCCAATGCCGCTCGTGAAGCAGGTCTGGAGTTCTGATGGCACTCAATATTGATTCGACGACGCTTCGTGAGTCGCGGGTGATCGCCATCAACCGCGTCGCCAAGGTCGTCCAGGGTGGCCGACGGTTCTCGTTCACGGCACTCGTCGTCGTCGGCGATGGCAATGGCCACGTCGGGCTCGGCTACGGCAAGGCCAAGGAAGTCCCTCTGGCGATCCAGAAGGGCACTGAAGAGGCCAAGAAGAACCTGTTCGCCGTGCCGCTGGCCGGTTCGACGATCACCCATGAAGTCCGGGGCATTCTCGGGGCCGGGAAGGTCATGCTCAAGCCCGCCGCTCCCGGTACCGGCGTCATCGCCGGGGGCGCAGCTCGCATCATCCTCGAAGAGGCTGGCATCCACGACGTGCTCGCCAAGTCGCTTGGCTCGTCCAACGCGATCAACGTCGCCCGCGCCACCATTCAGGGGCTGCAGGCTCTGCAGCGTCCCGACGTGGTCGCCGCTCGTCGTGGTTTGAACGCCGATGAGTTCGTGCCCAAGGGCATGCTGCGCGCCTACAACGAACGCAAGCGCCAGGGCGCTGGAGAGGTTCACTGATGGCTTACGAAGGCGAAAACACGATCACCGTCAAGCAGATCAAGTCGGGAATTGGCACCAAGCCCAAGACTCGCGGCACGTTGCGGGCCCTGGGCCTGCGCAAGATCGGCGACACCAATACATTGCCCGACCGTCCCGAGATTCGGGGAATGATCGCTCGGGTTCCCCACCTGATTCAGGTGGCCGAAGGCTCGGAGAGCTGAGATGCGCGTTGATGAACTCGCCCCGTCACCGGGGTCCAAGAAGAAGGCCAAGCGAGTCGGTCGTGGTATCGGTGGCAAGGGCGGCAAGACCGCTGGCCGCGGCACCAAGGGCCAGCGCGCTCGTAACACGGTGGCCCGAGGCTTTGAAGGCGGCCAGACCGGCTTGAAGATGCGCCTCCCGAAGCTGAAGGGGTTCAACAACCCGTTCCGCATTGAGTACCAGGCGATCAACCTTGACGCGCTCAATGAGCTCGAAGAGGCCGAGGTCACCATCGAGGTACTGCAGGCCCATCGCCTGTCGTCGAAGAACGATTTCGTCAAGATCCTCGCTCGCGGTGAGATCAGTCGGGCAGTCCATGTCCACGCTCACGGCGTTTCTCAGGCCGCTGAAGCCGCCATCGTTGCCCAGGGGGGTAGCGTGACGATCGTGCCGATGCCGTGGCGTGTTCGTCCGGCCGCGCAGGGCAACCAGTTCACCAACCGCTGAGCCGACCAGGCTTCGCGTAGAGTTCACCCGCCCGCCCAGGCACTGCTATATCTGGCACCGCTACAACTGAGGAGCGACGGTGTTTTCGAACCTGAAGAACATCTTCAAGGTCCCCGACCTACGTAACAAGATCTTCTTCGTGATGATCTGTATCGCGATGTACCGCCTCGGGGCGGCGATCCGGGTTCCCGGTATCGACAACCAGGCGGTCGACCAGCTCCGCTCGTTGGCTCGTAGCCAAGGTGCGATCGGCTTCTTGAACCTCTTCTCCGGAGGGGCGTTCGAGAGCTTCGCGATCTTTGCGCTCGGGATCATGCCGTACATCACGGCGTCGATCATCATGCAGGTGCTTGGCGTGGTCATTCCCAAGCTGGAGGAGTGGCAGAACGAGGGCGCCGTCGGTCAGCGCAAGATCACCCAGTGGACTCGCTATCTGGCGATCGCCATCGCGCTGTTGCAGGCGACCGGTCTGACCTTCGTGTTTGGGCAAGGACGTGGTCGTGCGTTCTTCGGAGCGGCTGGGAACGTGCCCGATGTCGTGCTACTGCCAACGTTCATGCCTCGGGCGCTGCTGGTCATCCCGACGCTGGTCGCCGGCACGGCGCTGTTGATGTGGATCGGTGAGCTGATCAGCCAGCGGGGTATCGGCAACGGTATGTCGATGCTGATCTTTGCCTCGGTGGTCTCCGGGCTGCCGTACAGCTATTACAGCATCCTGCTCGAGAAGAAGTGGTTCGCCTTCGTGATCCTCGTGCTCGTGTCGATTGCGATCTTGTTCGCCATCGTCCGGGTCGAGCTCGGTCAACGTCGAATCCCCGTTCAATTCGCCAAACGAATGGTCGGTCGGCGCATGTACGGTGGGCAGAACACCTACATTCCGCTGAAGGTCAACCAGGCCGGTGTGGTCCCGATCATCTTCGCCTCCTCGGTGCTGCTGCTCCCGGTGCTCGCCACCAACATCATCGGTAGCGGTAACGCCGCGGGTACCGACTGGCGCGGCAAGATCTCGCGGTTCGTCAACGACAACATTGTCAACAGCCGCAGCCTGTTCTACATCGTCGTGTTTGCTCTGATGGTGATTGCGTTCGCCTACTTCTACAACTCGATCGCCTTCGATCCGATCAAGCAGGCCGACCAGATCCGCAAGCAGGGTGGGTTCATTCCCGGCATCCGCCCTGGTCCGCAAACCGAGCGTTACCTGGCCAAGACGGTCAACCGCATCACCCTTCCGGGCGCCCTGTTCATTGCCGTGATCGCGATCATCCCGTACATCATCACGTGGATCTTCGATGTGCAGAACTTCCCGTTCGCCGGTACGACCGTGCTCATTGCCGTCGGCGTGGCCTTGGAGCTGATGCGACAGATCGATAGCCAGCTCATGCTGCGGAACTACGAGGGCTTCCTGAAGTGACGCCCGGCCGCCTGCACAGAGTGCTGCGGGCGGGTCGATGATCCCCGGCGCTCGTCTCATCATCCTTGGTCGGCAGGGTGCCGGGAAGGGCACGCAATGCACGCGGCTCTCGCGCCATTACGTGGTCCCGCATATCTCGACTGGTGACATGTTGCGGGCCGCAGTCCGCGAGGGGACTGCCCTCGGGTTGATGGCCAAGCAGGTGATCGACGCGGGGAGCCTGGTCGGAGACGAGATCATGATCGGGCTCGTGGAAGAACGGCTTGGGAGAGATGACGCCCGAGGGCGCGGATACCTCCTCGACGGCTTTCCGCGCACGATCGGCCAGGCTGAGGCGTTGCGGACGATTACCGAGGGGCTGGGCAAACCGCTCGACCTGGCGATCGATCTCGACGTCCCCCGGGAGCTGGTACTCCAGCGGATCAGTGGCCGTCGGGTCTGTCGCGACTGCGGCACCAACTACACCGCCACGGGGTCTGAACGGAGCCCATGGATTTGCGACGTGTGCGGCGGTGACGTTGTGCAGCGCGACGACGACACGCCCGAGGCGATCAACAAGCGTCTCGATTTGTACGAGTCGCAGACGTCGCCATTGATCGAGTATTTCGAGGAACGCGGCATGCTCGCCGTCATCGACGGCATCGGGCATCCCGACATCGTGCTGCGGCGGCTGATCGCGGTAATCGACTCTCGTCGTCGGCGCTGAGTCGGGCGACGTCAATGGCCCGTCGTCTGGTGAGGCGAACCGCAGAAGAGCTCAAGACGATGCGTCGCGCCGGGCGTGTCGTCGCCGAGATGCACGACTCAATCCGGGCTGCTGTTCGTCCGGGCGTCACGACCGCGGAGCTCGATGTCGTCGCCCGCGACGTGCTTGCCCGCCGCGGCGCAACGTCGAACTTCCTCGGGTACCACGGCTTTCCCGCGGTGATTTGCACGTCGGTGAACGAGGTGGTCATCCACGGGATCCCCGGCCCGCAGGTCCTGGTCGAGGGCGACATCATCGGGGTCGACTGTGGCGCAATCATCGACGGCTGGCATGGAGATGCCGCCTTCTCGGTCGGGGTCGGAATGGTCAGCCGCGAGGCGGAACGGCTCATCGCCGGCGCAGAGGAGGCATTGGCAGCAGCCATCGCCCAGATGCGACCGGGTAACCATCTCGGCGACGTCGGGTATGCCGTCGAACAGGTCGCCGACCGCTACGGCTTCGGCATCGCCGATGGATATTGCGGCCACGGAATCGGTCGAGCCATGCACGAGGACCCCGACGTACCGAACACGGGCCGCCGCGGCAAGGGTTCCAAGTTGGAGCCGGGCGTCGTGCTGGCGATCGAACCGATGTTCATCATCGGCGGGACCGACGACACCATCGAACTCTCCGACGGGTGGACGGTCGTCAGTGCCGACTACTCCCTCGCGGCCCATTGCGAGCACACCGTGGTCGTCACCGATCACGGACCCGAAATCCTCACGCGTCCGTAGGCACGCCACGCGCAAACTGGCCCAGGCCGCGGAGCTATGGACGCACAGCCGTCAGCACATGGAATCGGCTCGGCGTCCTGGTCCGTCGCAGCCGCGCTCGATACGGCCGCCACCACCACGACCAGCCGTACCACGGCGTCGTACGTCGCCACGACAACCCGAACTCCTGGCCCAGCGCCTGCAGGCGCTCGTCGGTGAGGTACTCGATGGACGGAATCGACCCCGAGGCGGTGCCGTAGCGGTCGGCGAACAGCCGGTGCCGTTCGGACACCATCGCTTGTCCGGAGCGCTCGTGGCGGTACATCGGGGTTTCGAGCACGATGAGTCGGCCGCCGCGACGCAGTACCCGACATGCCTCGGCGAGGGTCACCTGGTAGTCGACGCTGTAGTGCAGGCTGGCGTTGTAGATGACCACGTCGACCGACGCGTCGGCGAGCGGCAGCCGATCGAACTCGCCATACACCCGAGGCCACCATGGGTGATAGTGATGGGCGGCACCCAGCCCGTCGGTCGCGTCGCTGGTCAGGTCGACGGCCATCGGAAGGTGCCCGAGTTCGGCCAAGCGGTGGCTGAGCCAGCCTACCCCGGCTCCCAGATCGAGAACCTGGCACCGAGGACCCAACGACGGCAGCACACGCCGTGCCAGATGCCGCCAGGTCGCAGATCGAATGGTCCACTGCCAAGCCAGTGGATGCCCCGGCGTCGGCTCCGGGAGGCGCAGGTAGTACCCCGGATCGGACGAACCACGGCCCTCGGCAAGACGAATACCGACGTAGTCCGTCACGAACGTTCGATAGTGCGCTTGACGGTCGGGCGGCAGCATCTGCCAGATTCCGTCGACACAGGGGAAGGTCGCCGCGCAGTGCGGGCAGACCAGTTCCTCGACGTCCTCATCGACCGCGACCAGTCGGCCGAGGTCGCCCCGGCAGAGCGGGCAGAGCATCGGCCAGTCCGCCGATCCGTTGATCGAACCGCCGGTCATCGGCGGGCGAGTTCGACCAGGTAATGGTCGGCCAGCCATGCGCTACCGGGCCACCGGTTGACCGTGCGCTCGACAGCCGCAAGCGTGGTCAACACCCGGGGGTGCCGACGCATCAGTCCTTCGACGTAGCTCGGCGGAAGCGCCACCCCGATTGCCTGCACGCGTCGCATCTGCCAGTCGGCGTCGAAGCTTCGCCGGAACTGGCGAATCGAGGGGTAGCGGATCGTCATGCCGCGCCACGGGGTGGAGGTGGCCAAGCGTCGGACCGCCCGGCGAGGGGATCGATGGGCCAGGTACCACGTCCACTCCCACGGCACGACGGGGCCCATGACAACGGCGACCAACATGCCACCGGGACGGGTCACCGCCGCCAGCGTCGCCGACACCCGACGCAGGTCGTCCACACAGTTCAGGCTGCCGAAATTGGCCACTACCCCGTCGAACCGGTCGCCTGCCGGGCTGAGTTCGGCGGGGAGGACCGTCGAGATGTCGACGATCGCGGTGCGTACCGACTGGTCCACTCCGCTCGCGGCGACCTTGCTGCGGGTGGCGTCGACCATCGACGGGGACACATCGGTGGCGGTGACGTGGATACCCCGGTGGGCGAGATGGACGGCGTCCTCGCCGGTACCGCAGCCGATCTCGAGGATCCGTGAGCCAGCGGCGAACGCTGCGTCGATCCGCTGCCAGGTCGCCCCGCGCAGTATCCGTCCGAGCGGGGTATGGGTGAAGGACTCGTCGTAGTCGGCGGCCATCGAGTCGAAGGCCTGGGTGCTCACACCTCGACCTCGTCGGCGCAGGCCACGAGCGCCCGGCGGGCTTCGGCCGCGTGGGCGTCGAGCGCCGCCGCCGCCCGTTCATCGTTGGGTCGCAGCCGGTGGGCGGCCACCGACTGCTTGAGCCAAGTGTCGGCGAACCCGTAGTACCGACGCGTATGGCGGCCCTGGATCACGTAGTCGCGGTCGGTGACCTCGCTCCAGTTCCCTCGAAGGGTGATTCGGTCGCCGACCTTGGCGAAGTAGCCCGTGTTCTTGATCGGGTACGAGACGGTCGTGAAGAAAATGTCGGGATTGCAGGTCTTCACGTGCTCGATTGTCGCCGCGATGTCGTCGATCGTCTCGCCGTCGTAGCCCCACATCAGGAACATCCCGACCTCGATGCCATGGCGTTGGGCCGCGTGCGTCGCCCAGCGGACCTCGTCGACCTTCACGCCGCGCTGCATCGCGTCGAGAATGCGTTGGCTCCCGCTCTCCGAACCGATCCAGATGCGGTAGCAACCCATCTCGGCGAGCGTGGCGTGAACCTCTTCCTTCTTCATCCGGTCGGCGCGCGAGATCGTCTCGAACGGAATCCGAAGGCCTCGATGGCGCAGCTCATCGGCGTATTCGAAGAGCCACTTATGACTGATCGTGAAGACGTCGTCGGCGTACCAGACCTGGTCGGGGGAGAACCGCTCAACGATGTCGGCCACCTCGGCCGCGCAATCGGCCGGGGAGCGGCGGCGGTGGGAGTAACCGAAGACAGCGTGGGAGCACCAGTTGCACTTGTATGGGCAGCCGCGGGCAGTAATCAGGTTGACCGATCCCATGCCGTGGTGGGTGCGCCAGACATCGACGTAGCGCGGAATGTCGATCGCCTCGCGATCGGGCCATGGCAGCGAATCGATGTCGGCGATCTTGGTGCGCTCTTCATTGCGGACCACTCGACCCCGCTCGTCGCGAAAGGCTATACCGGCGATCCGTTCCACCCGGTGGCAGCCGCGGTCGCGCAAGGCGGGCAGCAACTCGGCCAGGGTGGCCTCGCCCTCGCCGACCACCACCACGTCGGCCCCGTGATCTAGGTACTCCTCGGGGTAGTTGGCGCTCTCGGGGCCACCGGCGATCACTGTCCACCCGAATCGGCGGGCTTCGGCCAGCACCCACACCGCATTCGAGCGAGTCATCAGGTTGGTGTAGACACCGAGTACCCCGTTGGGGGTTGCCGCCAACCGGGCTGACAGGTCGATTTTGGTCGAGAAGGTGGTGTCGAAGACCTCGACGTCGAAGCCCTCCCGTTTGAGATACGCCGACAGGTACAGCAGCCCGAGCGGTGGATAGGGCTTCATCACGGCGCGTTCATGCTCGTCCTCGTCCAGAAAGTAGCCATGGGTGAGCAAGAGGTCGACCATCGGCACGCACCGTAGTCGCTATGCACGGGGAGCGAAACCTCCGAGAGGGGCCCCTGGAGAGCGATTGCCACCACTCAGATGTCGGTCAGTGGTACCGTCGCGAAATCTCGTGTCGGGTGAGACTTGGTGTGGGCCCCCGACGGCGGTAGCATGGCTCCTCGGCCCTACAGGAACTTGGCGCGTCCACGCGTTCTGTTGGTGCCGGCGTGTGCAGTTTCGCCGTGTTTTCAACGGTGTTTCAGCATGCCACCTCTATGCCGCCCCCTAGATGAACGTGAGTCCACGGTGAAGGTCCGTCCGAGCGTGAAGAAAATCTGCGAAAAGTGCAAGGTGATCCGTCGGCACGGCCGCGTCATGGTCATTTGCGAGAACCCCCGCCACAAGCAGCGGCAGGGCTGAGAAGGAACGTTATGGCCCGTATCTCTGGTGTCGACATCCCCCGCGATAAGCGGTTGGAGATCTCCCTCACATACATCTTCGGTATCGGTAAGCCGAAGTCGCAGTTGATCTGCGACGAACTCGGTCTCAACCGCGATACACGGGTGAAGGATCTCACCGAAGAAGAGGTGAACCGAATCCGTGTGTGGGTCGACCAGAATCTCACCGTCGAAGGTGACCTGCGTCGCGACATCCAGCAGGACGTGAAGCGCAAGATCGAGATTGGTTGCTATCAAGGCATCCGCCATCGCAAGGGCCTGCCCGTTCGCGGCCAGCGCACCCACACCAACGCCCGGACCCGCAAGGGCCCGAAGAAGACCGTTGCCAACAAGAAGAAGGCTGTGAGGAAGTAAGCGTGGCCAAGCCGAAGCCTGGGGGCCGTCGCCCCCGCAAGCGCGAGCGCAAGAACGTTTCGTTCGGAATCGTGCACATCAAGAGCTCGTTCAACAACACGATCGTGTCGATCACCGATGCCGAGGGCAACGTGATCTCCTGGGCTTCGGCCGGCAACGTGGGGTTCAAGGGTTCCCGCAAGTCAACCCCGTTCGCCGCCCAGATGGCGGCCGACAAGGCCGCTCGC
Organism: uncultured Actinomycetes bacterium; assembly: GCA_963847945.1. Lineage (GTDB taxonomy): Bacteria > Actinomycetota > Acidimicrobiia > Acidimicrobiales > Ilumatobacteraceae > JANMJD01. Next base: position 428,115 of record CAWKBX010000009.1, on the reverse strand, counting down.
GCCGCGATGGAGCACGGCCTGCGCCGTGTCGAGGTTCAGGTCAAGGGTCCCGGCTCGGGCCGCGAGACCGCGATCCGCTCGATTCAGAACACGGGCATCGAGGTGTCGTCGATCAAAGACGTGACCCCGGTTCCCCACAATGGTTGCCGTCAGCCCAAGCGGCGTCGGGTCTGAGGTAAGACATGGCTCGTTATACAGGTCCCAAGGTCAAGCTGTCTCGTCGGCTCGGCACGAACATCTTCGAGAACGAGAAGGGGCGCAAGGCGCTTGAGCGTCGCCCCTTCCCGCCCGGTCAGCACGGCCGTACCCGCCGTCGCGGCCAGGGCTCCGAGTACTTGCTGCAGCTCCAGGAGAAGCAGAAGGCCAAGTTCATCTACGGCGTGCTTGAGCGGCAGTTCCGCAATTGCTACGAAGAGGCCGTTCGTTTGACCGGTCCCACCGGTGAGAACCTGCTTCGTTTGCTCGAACAGCGTCTCGACAACGTGTGCTACCGCGCCGGCTGGGCGGCCACCCGTCCGCAGGCCCGTCAGTTCGTCAGCCACGGTCTGCTCCTCGTCAACGGCAAGCGGGTCAACATCCCCAGCTACCGCGTCCGCAAGGGCGACATCATCTCGTTGGCCGCCAAAGCCAAGGACATGATCGTGATCCGCCACAACCTCGACGTTCTCGATCGCCGCGTTGTCGGTTGGCTCGAGTCCGGCGACGGTGGCCTGCAGGTAACGGTCCGGGATCTTCCCCAGCGCGATCACATCGACGTGCCGGTGCGTGAATCCCTCATCGTTGAGCTCTACTCCAAGTAATCCGTCCGCCCGCAAAGGACCAAGGACACCTTCATGCTCGTTATTCAGCGCCCCACCGTCGAGCCGATCGGCGAAGAGGAGAACAATCGCCAGCGGTTCGCCATCGGCCCGCTGGAGCCAGGCTTCGGTCACACGATTGGCAACTCGCTGCGCCGCACCCTGCTCTCGTCGATCCCCGGCGCCGCCATCACCACTGTTCGGTTCGATGAGGCGCTCCACGAGTTCGACACGATCACCGGCATCACCGAAGATGTCACCGACATCATCTTGAACTTGAAAGACGTCGTGATCACCTCGACGTCCGACACGTCGGTCACCTTGCGCATCGACGTGCGGGGCCCGGCCGAGATCAAGGCCGGCGACATCCGCTGCCCATCGGAAGTGGAGATCCTCAACAAGGATCTGCACATCGCCACGCTCAATGCCAAGGGTCGCCTGGCGGTTGACCTGACGGTTGAGCGGGGCCGCGGCTACATGTCGTGCGACCGTGAAACGCAGAACAAGATCATCGGTGTGGTGCCGATCGACGCGATCTTCTCCCCGGTCCGCCGGGCGATCTTCGATGTCGAGCCGACCCGCGTCGAGCAGTCGACCAACTATGACCGTGTCGTCGTCGACATCGAGACCGACGGATCGATCGCTCCTCGCGAGGCGCTGGCCTCGGCCGGGGCCACGCTGCGGTCACTCGTCGATCTCATCGCCGGCCTGTCCGACGAGCCCGAAGGCCTGGTCCTCGGCGAAGTCGCCTCGATCACGAGCGGCTCACCCGACCTCGACCTGCCGATCGAAGACCTCGACCTGTCGGAGCGCCCGCGTAACTGCCTCAAGCGCGCCCAGATCAATACGGTTGGCGAACTGCTGACCAAGACCGATGATGACCTGCTGAACATCACCAACTTCGGGCAAAAGAGCCTGGACGAAGTGAAGGCGAAGCTGGACGAGCGCGGCCTGGCGCTGCGCGGCTGATAAGGGAAACACTCCATGCCTGCAACACCCCGTCGTTCCCGCAGCTTTGGCGGTTCGGCGTCTCACCAGCGTCTGATGATGGCCAACATGGCTGCATCGTTGTTCGCGGCCGAGGCGATCGTCACCACCGAGGCCAAGGCCAAGGCCCTTCGTCCGATCGCCGAGAAGCTGATCACCAAGGCGAAGAAGTCCCAAGAAGGTGATCCCACTCGGGTGCACCGCATCCGCCAGATCCAGGGCTACCTGGGCGACCGCGAGATGACTCACAAGCTCGTTGCCGAGGTAGCTCCCCGCTATCTCGATCGTCCCGGCGGATACCTGCGTATCTACAAGCTCGGGCCGCGCCAAGGCGACAATGCCCCGATGGCTCGCATCGAGCTCGTCTGAGCACCGACTGATTCTGTCCGCAAGGGCGATGCCGATACGGCGTCGCCCTTTCGGCGTTTTCGGCAACGAACGCAGTGCTGCCGAGAGCGATCGGTGAGGTCGTGGGACAATCGCGGGGCTTGAGGCAAGTCGTGGGTGCATGGTGACGCTGCGACACGAAGCATAGAAGGCCTCCGTCGTCGGCCGGGGTGTTGATGTCGGTCTGCCGAAGTCATCGCCGCAAGCCCCGTTGAGCGATCCCGGCCGCTGCGTAGCATGGGGTCGTGAGCGTCGTCGCGTCGGAGGCTGAACCTCGAGAGACCCGTCGCGCCCGCCTTGTCGTGGCCTATGACGGTTCTTCGTTTCACGGATTTGCCGTGAACCGCGATGTCACCACGGTCGCGGGAGAGTTACTGATCGCAGTGACCAAGGTCGTTCGGTGCCCTGTTGAGTTGACCGGCGCCGGGCGAACTGACGCCGGAGTGCACGCGTGGGGACAGGTCGTGCACATCGATCTTCCTTCGCTGACCGACCTCGCGGAACTCCAGCATCGGGTGAACTCAATGTGCGGTCCGGCAATCGTCGTTCGCCAGATCGAGTGGACCTCGCCCGACTTCGACGCACGTTTCTCTGCGTGCTGGAGGCACTACAAGTACACCGTGCTCAACACGCCGACGCCGAATCCGTTCACGGCGGCGACTGCGTGGCACGTCCCGGCGACGTTGAACATTCCGGTGATGCAGCTGGCGTGCGATCCGCTGATCGGTGAGCATGACTTCGCGACATTCTGTCGCCGGGCGAAGGTTCGCCCGGGCGAGCCGGAGCGATCCCTCGTGAGAAGGATTCACTTCGCCCGGTGGTCGGCGCCGTCGCCGGGTGTGCTGCTCTTCGAGATCCGGGCCAATGCGTTCTGCCATCAGATGGTCCGCTCTATTGTCGGCACGCTGGTCGACGTCGGGCGGGGGAAGTTCCGCCCGGCCGATGTTTCGGCGATGCTGCGGGCCAAGAATCGGGCGGTGGCCGGCACGGTCGCCCCGCCGCACGGCTTGTCGCTCTGGGAAGTCGGCTACGACGAGCATTCACTGCCGGTTGTGGAAGCGTAATTTATCGTCCTGGGGAGGTGGCCTTGGCCGCCGCCTTCAGGTCTCCGATCGCCGCATCGAACGCCTGAGCGGTCTTCGTGGCGTCGAACCGATGGAACTGGCGGCTGAACTCGCGGCGAGCGGCGTCTCGCCTCGAGTCGAGGTGGTCGGCGAGACGAGACATCGCCAGCATCGTCTCGAACGATGCGTCCGCTTCGATCTCGTTGGCGATGGTCCGCAGCCCGATCGCTTGCACCTCGGTGTCTTGGACCTCGCCCAGGTTGTCCTGTAGTGCCTTGAGTGGACCGAGCATTGCCTTGCGAGAGTGCTTGGGGAACAGGCTGGCAAAGCACTCCAGCTCATAACGGAGCTTCTTGGCGTCCTTGCGTAGATCGTGAAGCTCCTCGGCGGGGGTCTCGTCGGTGATGATACGGCCCCGCTGAACGAGGTTCTCGTGCGCCCGGGCGATCGTTCGGGCGACCACCCACCCAAGTGGTCGATGCGCATGCGCCCCGCAGTCATTCTCGTCAGTCGGCTCGCGTAACCATGCCGTCCATTCGACGATGAGTTCGTGTGCCGGCGGCGATCGCATGTGGGTGGCGAGTTCGATCATCGCCGACGCTCGCCTTGACTCGATGATTTGGTGGACGGGCTCGAGCGCAGCGCTGAACGTTGGACTCAGCGGATTGAGGAGGTCGTCCCAGCCGATCACGGCGACGTCGAGGTCGCGGGCGGCACTCGTCAAACCGGCGAGCCATCCGAAACGTTCGATCGCCCGGACTGCGATGGCCGGCGGGAGAACTCGCTTTCCTTGGCGGAGAACCGTTCGGGTGCGACGTACTGCGATCCGCAGGTCGTGGAGAAACTCCGGGTCGACCTCGTCGAGCGTTCCCTGCCAGTTCGCAGTGATGGTCGCCGCCAGGTTGGCGAGCACCGCTCGAAACCCATCGATCGCGGGCATCTTCGGGTCGAGGGGAACCGTCGGCGAGTCCCGGAATCCACGCTCATCGAGGTGCACCAATCCGGCGATCATCGTCAAGGTGTCGCCGGGTTGGGAGTGCACCCCCAACTGTCGCAACGCCGATCGGACCTTGGCGCCCGCGGCCGGCGAGTCGGTCGAGTCGGTGATCTCGATGGTCCACGTCGGCAGTCGTGAGCCGTCGTCTCCGTCCACGTTGAGGTGCTCGAAGACGCCGACCCGGGCGACGATCGCACCTGCTCGGTTGTGAATCACTCCTCGGCGGCGCATCGCCGTCACCCGCAACGTCGTCAGCAGCGCCCGGCCGTCGAGAATCGTCGTCAACTGGTCCCTGAACGTTCTGGGTAGATCGCGAGCAAATCGCGGTGGATCGGTGATCGCGTAACCGGCCCCGGGCACACCGCTGTGGCTGACGAACAACTTCGGGCGGGTCGTCTCTCGGAGTTCGACGCGAAACCCGGCTCGGTGCAGACGGCCATCGAACGAATCCAGGATCGTTGCGCGTGACGGGCCGAGCCACGTCGAAGACGCAGCCAAGTTTGTCGAACGCGGCCGCTATCACGTTGGTATCGCCGACCACCGTCGTCACGGTCACCGGTGAGTGTCGCACAGTAGGCAGAACCTTAGTCGCCAAATCACACGGCGCGACCGGGGGTCCAGAGCAAGCGCTCGGGCGTCACATCCTGGTCCGCGGGCACCTCGATCGCGGTCATACTTCGATGGTGACGACCGAGATCGAGCGCAAATTTCTCCTTGACCAACTGCCCCCGGCGGTGTCGTCAAGTGCCGGAGAACGGCTTCGGCAGGGCTATGTGGCCGTCGACGGTGACGTCAACGTCCGGGTGCGGATCGTGGCCGACGTCGCCACCCTGACGGTCAAGGCCGGCGCGGGATTGGCGCGAACCGAGGTTGAAGTGGCCATCACCACCGTCCAGGCCGAGGCCCTCTGGGCGCACACGGTCGGTCGACGGATCGAGAAGTCGCGCTATCGCGTCTCGCTTGACACCGACGGACCGACGGCCGAGGTTGACGAATACTTCGACGCGCTGGCCGGCGTGATGGTCGTCGAAGTCGAGTTCCCGACGATCGCTGCCGCAACGGCGTTCCAGCCACCCGACTGGTTCGGGCCAGAAGTGACTGGCGATCCGAGGTGGAGCAACGCCGCGCTGGCGAGCACCGGTCGTCCATCCAGCGATCGCGGCGCTGCTGACCGCCGCTGACGACCCGGTCGTCAGGCTGAGCCAAGCAGTCTGAGCGGCCCCTCGTTCCTCGTAGCGGCTCCAAGATGCCGTGGCTGCGCTCCTCGCGTGAGGTCGACGCGCGGACCGCGGTCCGACGGCAAACCGATACTCACCATCAACGCGGAGTTTGCCAGTTGGTCATCTTGAGCATCCCTGACGTTCACGCCCGACTCGCAGAATGTGGCAAGCGGAACACAAGGGACCGTGGGCCCAGGGCAGGAGGGGTGAGTGATGTTGGCAGCGAACGCGGACGAACTCGAACTCGACCCAGACGCGCCCCGTGAGCTCGTGGCCCACCGTCGCGGCGCTGATCTTTGGTTCGACCGGCTGGCGACTGCGGCTGCCTCGGTCGCCCTGGTCATCATCGTGGCGACGATCGTCTTTCTCGTCGCCGAGTCGCGTACTGCACTGCGATCATCGGGGGTCATCCGGTTCTTCACCCGCAGCGTGTGGAATGGAGCGGAGGGAACCTTCGGTGTCTTCGGGCTGCTGATGGGCACCATCATCATCGCCGCGATCGCGATGGTTGTGGCCCTCCCGTTGTCGATTGCCATGGCGATCTTCATCGTCGAATACGCCCCGCCGCGAGTGGCGAGATCCCTGACCGGTGCCGTCGACCTCTTGGCCGCCCTCCCGAGTCTGCTGTTCGGCATGTGGGGCCGCGACGCTTTGCAGGGTCGGCTCCGACCCGTTGCGGTGTGGTTCAGCGATCATCTCGTTGCTATCCCCTTCTTCAACATCGACGACGGGGCGGTGCTGGCGCGTTCCAGCTTCGTCGCCGGCATCGTCGTGGCCTTCATGATCACGCCGACGATCACCTCGATCAGCCGGGACGTGATGCAGCAGGTGCCCCGCGACCTGTGTGAGGGCGCCCTGGGGCTGGGGGCGACTCGCTGGGCGATGTTGCGGACGGTCACCTTGCCGTTTGCTCGTCGGGGCATTCTCGGCGCGACGCTGTTGGCCTTCGGGCGGGCGCTCGGTGAGACGATCGCCGTGGCGATCATCGTGTCGATCTCGATCAAGGTCAATACGCATGTGTTGGAAGAAGGAGCCGGGTCGATCGCCGCCCAGATCGCCACCCGATTCGGTGAGGCGAGTGACGTCGAACGCAGCGGTCTCGTGGCCGCAGGCCTCGCCCTGATGTTGCTCTCGCTGGCGGTCAGTCTGTTTGCCCGCCGCATCGTCGATCGGTCCAGTCCGTCGTGATCAGTCCCAGCCGTTCTCGACGGTCCGAGCTTCAGAGCTCGCTCGATGTCCCGCGCTCCGGACGTCGGCTCACCCGGGAGGAGTTGTCGACGTACCTGGTCGCCGCCCTGGTCGCCGTCCACACCGGTTGGCTGCTTCGGTTGCTGCTCGACTGGAACGGCATCCTCGGGTCGTTCCTTGTCAGCTACCTGGTCTTTCTCGGCGTCCACCATGTGCTGCAACGTCAGGTGGTCCGTCCCGAGTTGGCCGTTGACCGCACGATGACGACGTTGATCTGGAGTGCCGGGGTCGTGGTCGCCGCCGTCCTCGGGTGGATGTTGATCTTCGTCCTGATCAAGGGGGTTGTCCGCCTGCGATGGTCGTTCCTGTTGGAAGACCTCGCCGAAGTCGGCCCGCTCGACCCCGGCGGCGGAGCCCGCCATGCCGTGATCGGCACGCTCCAGCAGGTCGGCATCGCCACCGTGATCGTTGTCCCGATCGCCGTACTGACGGCCGTCTATCTCAACGAGATCGACGGGAAGCTCGCCCGACCGATCCGCCTCGTGGTCGACGCGCTCGCCGGAGTGCCATCGATCGTCGCCGGCCTCCTCGTCTTCGTGTTGTTCGGCGGATACTCGGGAATCCGCGGTGCCTTGGCCCTGCTGATTCTGATGCTGCCAACGGTGACCCGGGCCGCCGAGGAGATTCTGCGGACGGTCCCCGAACCGCTGCGCGAGGCATCGTTGGCTCTCGGCGCGCCTCGCTGGCGGGTGGTCACCCAGGTGGTCTTGCCCACCGCTCGCGCCGGTCTGACGACCGCCGTGCTCCTGGGCGTGGCGCGAGCCGCGGGGGAGACCGCGCCGGTGCTGTTGACCACCGGTGGCGCGACGGTCAGCAACGCCAACCCGTTCAGCGGGAACCAGGCGAGCCTGCCGACCTTCATCTGGGACCTCATCCGGGTCCCCGACAAGACCTCGAACGATCGGGCGTGGGCGGCAGCGTTGCTGTTGGTGCTCATCGTCCTTGTCCTGTTCACTTCGGTGCGCTGGATCGGTGCCCGCAACGAACGCCGCCTCGGGAGGCGCTGAATCATGACCATCAGATCGTTTCAGGCGGATACCGACGAGACCCTGCTCGATGATGTCGTCGATGCCGAGTTGTCTCGCCCGGGCCGCACCCGTCGCGAATCTCGCGACGATGACCAGCCCGCGCCGGGCGGGCTGGCGGCCACCAACGTGAGTGCCTGGTTCGGCCAGCGCAAGGTCCTGGAGCGGTGCTCGCTGAATATGGCTTCCGGGCAGGTCACTGCCCTGATCGGTCCGTCGGGCTGCGGCAAGTCGACATTCCTGCGGATCCTCAATCGAATGCACGAAGTGATCCGCGGCGCAAAGGTCGGCGGCCAGGTCGAGCTTGACGGCGAGGACATCTACGGCAGCCAGGCCAGCGCCACCGATATCCGCACGCAGATCGGGATGGTCTTCCAGAAGCCCAACCCGTTCCCGGCGATGACGATCGCCGAGAACGTGCTGGCCGGACTGAAGTTCCACGGCCGGCGCACCTCACCGGACGACGACATCGTCGAGGAAAGCTTGCGACGTGCGGGACTGTGGAACGAGGTGAAGGACCGGCTGAACGAGGGCGGCATGACGTTGTCGGGCGGACAGCAACAGCGACTGTGTATCGCTCGATCGTTGGCGGTGCGTCCCAAGGTGCTGCTGATGGACGAACCATGTTCCGCCCTCGACCCGATCTCGACCCGGGTGGTGGAAGAAACGATCCGCGAGATCTGCACCGACATCACCATCGTGATCGTCACCCACAACATGCAGCAGGCGCAGCGGGTCTCCGACGAGTGCGTCTTCTTCCTCGTCGAGGACCAGGGGGCCCCCGGGCGAATCATCGAGCACGGCCCGACCCCCGACATGTTCTCGTTGCCCCAAGATGAGCGGACGCTCGCCTACGTGACCGGTCGATTCGGATGAACGTTCGGTCCAGCCTCCTGGGCGTGCTCGCCTTCAATTTCGTGGTGCTCGCCGGCGGGATCGCTGGGTTGCCCGCGGCAGAACCGGCGAGCGCGGCCGGTCAAACGATCAACGGCGGCGGCTCGTCGTTCGCCAAGCTCGAGATCGACCAATGGCGAGCAGAGGTGGCCCGCCAACCGTACGGGCTGCAGGTGAACTACACCGCTCAGGGTTCGTCGTTCGGACGTCAGCAGTATCGCGACGGGAACCTCGACTTCGGCGCCTCGGACATCCCGTTCCTCGCCAACGAGTTGGCCAACTGGCCCGGCGACCAGGCCGAACGCAAGAACTTCGTCTACGTTCCGGTGAGCGCCGGCGGACTTGGCTTCATGTTCAACCTCCGCGACACCTCGGGCAATCGGATCACCGACCTGAAATTGACCCGTCGCACCGCCTGTCGGATGTTCACCGAGCCCGACATGCGCTGGACCGATCCCGAGGTGGTCGAGGCCAACCCCGGTCTCGCCCTCCCCGACGAGTTCGTGCGGCCGATCGTCCGAGCCGACGGCTCCGGGACGAGCTACGTGCTGTCGGAATTCTGCAGCGTGGTGGTCCCCGAGGTCTGGCAGGCGTTCATCGCCATCAAGGCCGGCGACGCCAGCGTGTCGGAGGAGTTCCGCAGCGGCCAACCGACATCGAACTGGCCCGTCGACTGGGGCAAGGTCGGCTCGGCCCTTGCGGCTGACGGGGTTGCCGCGGCCGTAGCCGACGAGTCGAGCGGGCAGAACGCGATCACCTACAACGAGGCGGGTTTCGCCAAGTTGCGGGGCTTCCCCAACGCCGCGGTCCAGAACGCATCCGGACTATTCGTGCTGCCGTCGGAGGATGCCGTGTCATCCGCCCTGGCCTACGCCTCGGCGACCAGCGACGCCGAGGGCCGACCCGGTACCTTCCGCCTCAACTACACGGCCAACGACCCGGCGGCGTACTTCCCATCGACGTATAGCTACGTGATTGCCCAGACGACCGGCTTCAATGCCGCCAAAGGCGAGACGCTGGCACGGTTCTTGTGTTACGCCGTGACCAAAGGCCAACGGGCCGACCTGACCAAGCAATTGGGGTACGCCCGGTTGTCGCAGCCGTTGGTCGATATCGCCCGCAACTCCATCGCCCAGATTCCCGGGGCTCCGCCGTGGGATCAATGCGCCGTTGCCGACAGCGGACCGGCACCGACCCAGGCCACGACCATTCCCCAGGCGGCCCCGGCCACGACCCAGGCAGGGAGCACGGCAACCACGGCTGCGCCGACCCCGGCCGGGGTGACGACGGTGGCCGTTCCGGCGGTCGGTGCCGTCACCACGGTCGCCGCCGGCGTCGGTGCGGTCGACACCACCTTGGCCGGACTCATCATCGACGGCTCGCCAGTGCCCGATGCGGCAGCGGTTGATCCCGCCGCGCTGGCACCCGGGGCGAGCGGGGTGCAGGTGATTCGGATCCCCGCCCCGACCGCGGTGACGGCGGCGATTGTGCGGCCGGCGCTGAGCCCAGATGGAGGCCGGCCCCGTGGCGCCGAAGTGGCCTGGGTGCTGCTCCAAGGTGCCGGCGTCTGCGCCTTGGGCGGACTCTTCGTTGTCGGCCGCAAGCGGGCCGTGGCGTGATCGCCGGTCGCCGGCTGGCCAGGCCGTTCATCGGCATCGCCATCTGTGGGTTCGTGACGATGTCGCTTGCCGAGGGTGTCTGGGCCCAAGACATCGGTGCGCCGGTCAAACTTGTCGGCTCCGGAACGTCGACGATTTTGGGCGAGTTGACCACGTGGCAGGACGACATGGCCACCGCCGCATCACCGACCGACCTGCAGTACTTCGCCATCGGCAGTGATGACGGGCGCGACCGGTTCTTGCGGGGAGACAGCGACTTCGTCGTGTCTGCTCCGCCATTCACCCCCGAGGAACTCGCCGCGCAACCGCCCGGATCGGCGGAGATTCTCACCATCCCGATCTCGGTCAACGCCCCGGCCATCGTGATGACGACGCGGGCGACGGCTACGAACACCATCACGCTGACCTGCGACCCCGACGACCCGGCGACCGTTGATCCCGAAGCGTGCATCACGCGGGGGACGTTCACCGGCCCATTCCGCCTGCCACCGGAGAACTTCGCCGCGTTTGCCCTCAACGTGCAGCCCGACTTCGAGGCGAACGGTCTGCGCTCGTGGGCACACTCCGGAGTGATTGCCGCCATCGGCACGCAGACGATGCAGATGCAACAGCTGCCCTTCCGCTATCACACCTTCGTGAATCGCACCGAGGGCGAGGCCGACAACTACTTCCTGCAGGACTACATCAAGACATTGGCTCCGGCGGTGTGGGCGCTCAAGCAACGCGAGATGACCACGGCCGGCTGGTCGTGGGAGCCCGTCCGTGAGATCCTTCCACCCCGGTGGGTGACCTCCCGGTTCGGGCTCGACACCGCCATCGGTCTGGTTTCGCTCGCCGACTTCGATGCCGAAGGTGGGGCGGCACCGGACCGGTGGGTGGGCAACATGATGATGATCCCCTCGACGATGCTGGATCGACTCCGCGCCGACCATCCGGGGGTGACGTACGACGTCGTGCAGCTGCAAAACCTGAACGGCGAGTGGCTGCAACCTACGGCCGATGCCGTCACTGCGTCGCTGGCGGCGGGGACGACCCCGAACGTTGCCGCCCACCAAGCGGTGACCGGAGGGTACCCGCTGACCTGGATCAATACGATCTCGGTCCGCAAGACGGGCATCGGCCCGGCGAAGGCCGCATCGCTCGCCGCACTGGTCCGCTATCTGGTCACCAGCGGCCAGGAATCGATCGTCGCCCACGGTGGGGCGCGCCTGCCCGCCGCCGAAGTCGCCGCGGCATTGGCTGCGGCCGACGAACTGGTGGCGGCGAACTGCCCGGGTCCGGAGTTCGAGGCGGTTGCCGCGGGCCGGGGCACCTACGAACCGGCGTTGCCTGGCCTCGACGGCATCGCGGCGATGAAGCACTGCAAAACGGCGCCGCCCCCGACGACGACCACAACGACTGCACCGGCCCCCGTGGTCCAGCCCGCCCCCCGGGCCGCGGCCGTCATCGTGCCGCCGGCACCTGCACCGGTCATCAACCTGGACACCACCGTGCCGATCGTCGAGACGTCGGTGCCCGAGACGGAGCCGTCGACGATCCCGGTGCCGGTGACGAGCGGACCGACCCCAATCGTGTTGGCCTACGAGGAGCTACCCGAGCCGAACTCGTTGCTCGCCTCCTTGCCGATGCCACTGCCTGACGACGGGCGTCAGGGGTTCAAGAAGCTCGGCACGTTCCTGCTTGGCGCGGGAGGCTTTCTCGCGACCCTTCGTCTGAAGCCGATGAGGTTTGTCCGTGGCCGATAACCGTGACACCTTGCAGCTTGCCCGACCGGCTCGACCTGCTCGTTTGGCCCCGACTGACGGTGGACCGCGGCCGATGGATCGGACGCCGTCGGCCGCCCCCGCATCGACGAGGTCGCTGCGGCAGACGGCCCGTCGCTGGATCGTTCGATTGCTGATGGTCGTCGTGGTCGGCGTGGTACTGGGCTGGGCGCAGCAGCATGTCGTCGGCTCGATGATCCACGCCAACCGGCAACGGCACCTCGCCGCCGACTTCCGTACCGGCCGCTCGTTGGTCGAGCCCGGAACCGCCATCGCGGTGATTCAGATTCCCCGCCTCGCGGTCGATCAAGTCGTCGTGGCCGGCGATGGCGGTGACAATCTGCGAAGCGGACCAGGTCTGCGCATGGACAGCGACGTGCCCGGCGTGCCCGGTGTCTCGGTCATCGCCGGCCACCGTCGGGGCTACGGAGCCCCATTTGCCGATGTTCCGACGCTGATTGCGGGTGACTCCATCGTCGTCCAGACACGAAATCTGCGACCGGTCGACTATCGAGTGGTCTCGGTGAGCCCGATCACGAGCGACGCTCGGGAGTTGTCGCGTTTCCTTGGTCCGCTGCCGGCGCCGGCGACTGCACGATTGCTGCTCGTCACCGGTGGCGGTGGTTTGCTACAAGACGATCTGGTGGTCGTTGTCGCTGACGCCACGGTTCCTGGAGCAGCCGAGGAGTCCCGCCTCGAGCCCCGGTTGGCTCCCCGCGGTCGAAGTCTGATCAGCCGTACCGCCGTGGGCGCCATGCTCGCGGCCGCCACCGTCGCACTCTGTCTCGTGGTCCTCCGAGGTCGTCGACCGCGCTGGCCGTTGGCGCTCTGCATCGTTCCCGTCGGCCTGTTGACCACGGTGCTCGGCATGATGACCATCGAAGCGCTTCTCGCCCCGCTGGTGTGAATATGAACGACAAATGTTCGTGGGTAAATAACCGATGAACGGGGTACTAAGAGTGCTTGGTAGTGGATGCAATCCGGAAGGTTCAACTGCATAATTGACACGCGTGGCGGAGCGCCATCACGCAAAGTTAGTACACCAAGAGGATTGAATGAGGCTCAGGAAAATAGTGCTGGCGGGCTGCTGTGTGCTGGGGGGAACAGTCGGATGGAGTACCACGGCGTACGCCGAAGGGTCGGTGTCGCCGAGTACGGCTGCCGGGCCGACAACCCCGGTGACGGTGACCTGGTCGGGTCTGGCGGTGAACGATGTTGTCTTCGTGATGCAGTGCGTCAAGACCGACGAGGACGCGACGTTCAACCAGGCCACCGACTGCTCCCAGGCAACGTACCAGAACTTTCTGACCGGCCCGGAAGGCCAGGGGTCAGGTGAGTTCGTGATGTTCGGCGGAGACGAGCCCAATGGTGAGCCCTGGGGATGCGGTCCGTTGACCAGCACCCCGAACCGAGCGGATGTCTGTTTCGTCCGGTTGACCACGGGGACGGTTTCGAACCTCAACAGTGAGTTCATCCCAGTGAAGTTTGCCTCTGATACCCAGTCGAGCAGTGGTACTCCGCGACTCGTGCTTTTCACGTCTAGTGCCATCGCCGCCATGGTGGTGGCGATGTATTTCATCTACCGAAGCAACCGCACAAAGCGAAACTATGAACCAGTATGGAAGGAATCAAAATGAAGCTTAAATTCCGTATTCTTGCGTCGGGTGTCTTGGCTGTCGCCGGCCTCGTCGCCGCAAGCCTGCCGGCCAGCGCCGAGCCGGCTGGATCGGGCTGGGACAACGCTCCGGATATCGCGGTCGGCGGTGGCTCCGACACCACCTACAACGTGATACAGCGCCTTGAGGCCCTGTACAACGCAGCACCCGGATGTACCGTCAGCACCGCCAACGACGCCAACAAGGGCCTGTGCACCAACCCCACGTCGGTCACCCCCGACCAGGGCAACTTCGACCACGACCTGATGGTCAGCGCAGCCCCGACGGGCTCGGGCTCCGGGGTCAACGCGTTGCTCAGCACCGGCTTCGCCAACCATCCGGCGATCGCCTACGCCCGCTCATCGCGTGGACCGAACACCGGTGAGACCAATGAGCTCACGTTCTGGGGGTACGCCCGTGACGCCATCGCCGTGATGACCTTCGGTACTCGCTCGGCGGTTTCGCTGACGCAGGCCCAGTTGGTCGGCATCTACTCGTGCAACGCAGCATTCGACACCTGGGGCGAGGTCCTCGGTACGAGCGACACCAGCCCGGTCATCCCGTGGGATATGAACAGCGCGTCGGGGACTCGTGCGTCGTTCGTGTCGTACCTCGGCGGCATCACCTTTGGCTCGTGCGTGCGCAAGCTGACCTCGGGCACCTCGCCGTTCGAGAACGACGTGAAGCCGATCCTGCTCGACCTCGGTGCCGACGCCACGGCCGGCACGGCCGATGACGACGAGAACAACTACATCTGGTGGATGTCGTACGGCGCATGGGCGACCTACCCGTACGTGAAGAACGCTCCGGCGACCGTCGGTGGTCCCGTGGTCAACAGCAATCTCGTGGGTATCGGTGGCACGCTGCCGTCGGCGGCCAACATCAACAGCGGCGTCTACCCGATCGTCCGCACGATCTATCACGTGACGAAGAACACCGACGCCGACTGTGTCGGAGCTGCGGGTGCGACGTGTGGAGCCGGTCCGGAGACCGCCGGTGCCGACACCGGCGTGGGTGGAGCGGTTCGGGAATTCACCGAGTTCGTCTGCCGCCCGACGACCACCACGGTGAATCCGATCACCGGGGTGAACTACCGCACCGAAGTTGTGCGGGCGCTGAACGCCGAAGGCTTCCAGCAGATCCCGACCGCTTCGGGTCTGCGCACCGCCGGCTACGGCTGCCAGATCCTGACCTGAGCCGATCCCTTCCATCGGCCGCTCGTGCGGGTGGGTCGGTTCTCCGGCCCACCCGCACCGCCCCCACCTGTTGACCAGGCTCACCTCTCGATCACCGATCTGCACTCCATCTGCTCCTAGAAGGGCTCGCGCTTACTATGCGTTTCTCTCGTCTTATCCCTCTCCTCGCGCTCCTTGGCGGCGGCGTGATGAGCTCGCCCACGGCGGCCAATGCCGTCGTCGGCGGCTCTGTCAGCCCGACCACGGCCAGCGGCGCCGCTCCCCTCGTCACCGTGACATGGTCCGGTCTTCCGGCCAACGACACGGTGTTCATGCTCCAATGCTGGCGCACTGACGCCGATCCGGAGTTCAACCCTCAGTTCGACTGCTCGCAGTCGACGTATCAGAACTATCCCACCGGCCCGACCGGAGCTGGCTCAAGCCCATTCACCCTGTTCGGAGGAAACGATCCGAACGGTGAAAACTGGGGATGCGGTCCGTTGACCACCGCCTCGGTGAAGGCGAGCAACTGCTACGTCCGGTTGACCACCTCGACGCCCTCGAATGGGGTCGACGATCAGTTCTTTGCCGTCGACTTCGGCGGTGGCGGAACCGCGACAACCGGTCTGGTGCCGCTGACGGCTCCGGCTCGGGTGTTGGATACCCGTACGGGTGGTCGCACGATTGATGCTCAGCATCAGGGTGTGGGTCAGCGTGCTGGTGGTTCGGTGTACGAGTTGCCGGTTGGTGGTCGCGCTGGGGTTCCGGCGGGAGCGTCGTCGGTGGTGTTGAACGTGACGGCGGTGGGTCCGGTCGGCGAGGGTTATGTGACGGTGTTCCCGTGTGGGGCGCCGTTGCCTGATGCGTCGAACTTGAACTACACCGCGGGTGTCGTGGTGCCGAATGCGGTGCTGTCGAAGCTCGGTACGGGGGGCAAGATTTGCTTGTTCACGTACGCCAAGACCGACCTGCTGGTTGATGTGTCAGGCTACTTCCCTGATACGACGGCGTTGAATCCGCTGGTGGCGCCGGCTCGGGTGTTGGATACCCGTACGGGTGGTCGCACGATTGATGCTCAGCATCAGGGTGTGGGTCAGCGTGCTGGTGGTTCGGTGTACGAGTTGCCGGTTGGTGGTCGCGCTGGGGTTCCGGCGGGAGCGTCGTCGGTGGTGTTGAACGTGACGGCGGTGGGTCCGGTCGGCGAGGGTTATGTGACGGTGTTCCCGTGTGGGGCGCCGTTGCCTGATGCGTCGAACTTGAACTACACCGCGGGTGTCGTGGTGCCGAATGCGGTGCTGTCGAAGCTCGGTACGGGGGGCAAGATTTGCTTGTTCACGTACGCCAAGACCGACCTGCTGGTTGATGTGTCAGGCTACTTCCCTGATACGACGGCGTTGAATCCGCTGGTGGCGCCGGCTCGGGTGTTGGATACCCGTACGGGTGGTCGCACGATTGATGCTCAGCATCAGGGTGTGGGTCAGCGTGCTGGTGGTTCGGTGTACGAGTTGCCGGTTGGTGGTCGCGCTGGGGTTCCGGCGGGAGCGTCGTCGGTGGTGTTGAACGTGACGGCGGTGGGTCCGGTCGGCGAGGGTTATGTGACGGTGTTCCCGTGTGGGGCGCCGTTGCCTGATGCGTCGAACTTGAACTACACCGCGGGTGTCGTGGTGCCGAATGCGGTGCTGTCGAAGCTCGGTACGGGGGGCAAGATTTGCTTGTTCACGTACGCCAAGACCGACCTGCTGGTTGATGTGTCAGGCTATTTCGTCTGACACCAGGTCGTGACGAGGCGGGTCGGCCCTTCGGGGCCGGCCCGCCTCGTGCGTTGTACGGGAAGGCTGGGGTGCGCTGAGGTTTCAGGTCCTCGCCGCCCGCGGGACATGTCAGGGACATCCGACCGTCACTATCGGTGAAGACACTTCACCAATGGAACGAGTGATCATCATCGGGGGCGGGGTGCTCGGCACCATGCATGCCCGAGAAGCGGTGCGCCGAGGTTTTGATGTCCTCCAGGTCGAGCGGGACGCGGGGCCCCGGTCGGCGTCGGTGCGCAACTTCGGTCTGATCTGGGTGAGTGGCCGAGCGCCGGGAGCCGAACTCGATCTCGCCCTGCGGTCCCGCGAGCTGTGGGAATCCGTCGCTGGTGAGAGCCCCGGGGTGGGTTTCCGCCCGCATGGTTCGTTGACGTTGGCGATGACCGAGGATGAGGCCAAGGTGATGCAGGACGCCGCCGACATGTCCGACGCGGCGCGCCGAGAAATGACCTACGTCGAGCCCGGCGATATCCGTCGGATCAACCCGGCGGTGCGGGGCGACGTGCTCGGCGGTCTGTGGTGCAAGCGTGACGCGATCGTCGAGCCGACACACCTGCTCGCCGCGGTGCGCGAGCGGCTCGCCGAGACTCGGCGCTATCGATTCCTGCCGAACCGCACCGTCGTCGACGCCGACCTCGGCCTGGTCGTCGACCATACGGGCCAGTCTTATGAATGCGACCTGGTCATCGCCTGTCCGGGCGCGGCATATGACCTGCCGATCGGCGCGATCCGAGCCGACAGCGGCCTCGGACGGTGTCGATTGCAAATGATGGAGACCGAGCCTCACTGCGAGCGTCTGACGACGTCGATTGCCGATGGTGACTCGCTGCGCTACTACCCGGCCTACGCGATGGCCCCACTCGACCTGCTCGCCCCGCAAGCCGAGCCGGCGCGGGGCTTGCGGATGCAACTCCTGCTGGTCCAGCGGGCCGATGGCAGCCTGACGATCGGCGACACCCACGCCTACGACGAACCATTCCCGGTCGGCGTGGAGGAGTCGACGTACGACCACCTGCGAGATACCGCCGAACGCATTCTGGGGATGCCGGTGCCTCCGACCCGTCGGCGCTGGAGCGGGGTGTACTCCCAGCCGCCCGAGGGACAAATCTGCCACCGCTCCTTCCATCTCGGCGTGACCGTGGTGACCGGCGCCGGTGGGCGGGGCATGACCCTCGCCCCGGCGCTGGCCGAGGAAACGTGGGACATGCTGTGAACAGCCATCTCGGTGATGTGGTGAGCGGATGGCGAGATGATGATCGGCTTCCGATTCGGTTGGTGTGCCTCGACATGGCCGGGACCACCGTCGACGACGGCGACGCAGTGGTTCGGGCGTTCCGTCAGGCGATGTTCGACGTCGGGTTCGAGTCCCGTTCCGACGAACTCCGCCGAGCTGAACGCATCGTCATCGACACGATGGGCCAGTCGAAGATCGTCGTGTTCCGCAAGGTCTTCGACGGGGCCGAGTGGGTCGCCCAATTGGCCAATACCCGCTTCGAGGTCGCCTACCAATCGATCATCGGGTGCGGAGGGGTGCGTCCGATGGATCACGCCGAGGATCTCTTCGACAAGTTGCGCGATCTCGGCGTGAAGGTCTGTCTGACGACGGGCTTCTCCGCAGTCACCCGCCAGGCGATCGTCGACTCGCTGAATTGGAACGACCGAATCGATCTGGCGTTGTCTCCCGACGACGTCGGCCGGGGTCGGCCATACCCCGACATGATCCTGACCGCGGTCATGCGACTCGGCGTCGACGATGTCCGCCAGGTCGCCGTCGCTGGTGACACGGTCAGCGATCTGCTGAGTGGCCGTCGTTCGGGCGCACGAATCGTGGCCGGGGTGCTCACCGGGGCCCACGACCGTCAGACGTTGACGAGCGCGCCGCATACCCACGTGCTCGACTCGATCTGGGACCTGCTCCCGATCGTCGCGGCGACCCACCCCGAAGGTTTCGCCGATCTTTCCCCGGTTGCAATCTCGAGCTCCTCGGGTGTTCACCGTGGTGCGATGGACTGTTGAACATGACAGATGAAGTCGTCTCCCTCCCCGACAACGAATGGCCCAAACCGGCCGGACGTGGCCGATCGGTGGGAGTCAGAGGTTCTGGCCTGAGCGCGGATGCTCTGGCCGACGACCTCGTCGCAGTTCGCCGCCCACGCCCCGGCGATCTGCGACGTTGAAGTCGCCCGGTCGCCCAGCCG
The DNA here is from genome assembly GCA_963847945.1 of uncultured Actinomycetes bacterium. Lineage (GTDB taxonomy): Bacteria > Actinomycetota > Acidimicrobiia > Acidimicrobiales > Ilumatobacteraceae > JANMJD01. The sequence continues at coordinate 409,275 of CAWKBX010000009.1, read as the reverse complement.
TCGCCCCCGCGGCTGGGCGACGGCGGTCCGCGACGCTGGCCGATCGCGTGGGGTAGCGTCCAACATTCTTGCCTTTGCAGCGATTCCGGCTGTCGTGTTTGTCGTTTGACGGCGCTAGCCCGTATCCTTATCCGGTTCCCTGGTGGCTGCATGCCGCTCGGACATACGAACGACTGCCAGCAAGGAAGCTGTGATGCCCACGTACTCCCCGAAAGCCAGCGAGATCAGCCGCGCCTGGCACGTGATCGACGCCGAAGGAATGATCCTCGGTCGTATCTGCACCGAGGCTGCTCGCGTCCTGCGTGGCAAGCACAAGACGATGTTCGCCCCCCACATGGACACGGGTGATCACGTGATCATCATCAATGTCGACAAGGTCGTGATGACCAAGGGCAAGGCTGAGAACTCGCTCGTCTATCGCTACTCGGGCTATCCGGGCGGTCTCAAGTCCGAGACCTACGCTCACTTCCTCGCCCGCAAGCCGGCCGACGCGGTGCGCAAGTCGGTCGCCGGCATGCTCCCGAAGGGTCCGCTTGGCCGTCAGATGGTCAAGAAGCTCAAGGTCTACACCGGTTCCGAGCATCCCCATGGCGCCCAGAACCCCACCATTCTCGAAGTTCCCGGCGCTCGCGCTCGTTGATTGAAGTTGTAGAGGACATTTTCGTGACTAAGCCCCTCACTCAGACCACCGGTCGCCGTAAGGAAGCCATTGCTCGGGCCCGTCTGCGCCCCGGCACCGGCATCATCACGGTCAACGGACGCTCGTTCGAGAACTACTTCCCGACGGCGACATCGCGGATGGTCGTGTCGGAAGCCCTCAAGTGCACCAGCCTGGAAGAGGCGTACGACATCGACGCCACCATGGTTGGCGGCGGCGTGAGTGGTCAGGCCGGCGCCCTGCGTATGGCCATCGCCCGTTCGCTCATCGAGCTCGATCCCGAGCTGCGTCCGGCCCTGAAGAAGGCCGGCCTCCTCACTCGTGACTCGCGGGCCAAGGAATCGAAGAAGTACGGCCTCAAGAAGGCCCGCAAGGCCCCGCAGTACACCAAGCGCTGATCTCGCCTATCTTCTGCGGGTCCATTGCCGGCGGAGGTTCGCAGAGTTGTCGTTGAAATTCGGTACCGATGGGGTCCGTGGCGTTGCAAATGCCGCGGTCACCCCGCACTACGTCTTGAACCTGGGCCGCGCGGCGGCTCAGGTTCTTGGCGTTTCCCGGGTCGTCATCGGGCGTGACACCCGCCGATCGGGGCCGATGCTCGAAGCCGCCCTTGCCGCCGGTTTCGCCGCCGAAGGGGTCGCCGTCGATCTGTTGGGCGTGCTGCCCACCCCCGGAGTCGCCCACGTCGCTCGCGTCGAGGGGGTGGCTGCGGCGGTGATCACTGCCTCGCACAACCCCTTCGCTGACAACGGCATCAAGCTGTTTGCCGCCGGTGGACACAAGTTGCCCGATGACGTCGAGGCTCGTATCGAGTCGGCGATGGCCGCTTTGACCGATCCGAGCCGGGTTGGTGACGAGGTGGGCATGATCGTCAGTCGCACCGACGCCGGACAGATCTACGCCGATCACCTCACCGAGATGTTCGCCGCAGCGGGCACTCGTCCGTTCGAGGGCCTGCGGGTCGTACTCGACTGCGCTCACGGGGCGATGACCGGGGTGGCTGCCGACGTGGTGCGGGTGCTTGGTGCGACCGTGGCGGTGGTCGGTGATCAACCGAACGGCAGCAACATCAACGACGGCGTCGGGGCGACCCACGCCGCCGCGCTTGGCGCGGTGACCGTCGAGCATCGGGCCGATCTGGGATTGGCGTTCGACGGCGACGGCGACCGACTGATCGCCGTCGATCATCGCGGCACCATCGTCGATGGCGACCATCTGATCGCCCTACTGGCCGCCGATCTGCAGGCGCGGGACGGCTCGCCCACGAGACGGTGGTCGTGACGGTGATGAGCAACCTGGGCTTCCACAAGGCGATGGCCGCCGCTGGGATCACTGTGGCGACGACCGCCGTGGGCGATCGTTACGTGCTCGAAGCGCTGGGTGAGGGCGGGTTCTCTCTCGGCGGGGAGCAGAGCGGGCACATCATCGTTCCCGAGTTCGCCACTACGGGAGACGGCCTGCTGGCCGGTCTTTTGCTGATCGACTTCGTCAAGCGATCGGGTCGGCCCCTGGCCGACCTGGCAGCCGAGGCGATGCATAGCTATCCGCAGGTGCTGATCAACACGCGGGTCGGGAGGCCGTGGGCGGACATCGCCGACGAGGTTCGACCCGAGATCGCCGATGTCGAACGCGAGCTCGGCGGTGAGGGTCGGGTGCTGGTCCGCCCGAGCGGCACCGAGCCGTTGGTGCGGGTGATGGTCGAAGCCGCCACCGACGAGATCGCCCGAGCCTCGGCGCAGCGGATCATCGATGCCGTCGTGCGGGCCGCGGCCACCCCGACCTGACCACGATTCCAGAGGCCGTACGGGCCATCCGAGGTTCCCGCGGTCCCCTCGACGACCACCCTGGGTAGCCTGGTCACCTATGTGCGGCATTGTGGCAATACTCAGCCGGCCCGCGACTCGCCCCGTTCCGGGCGTTGCCGACGTGCTCGATCCCCTCGACCAGGCGATCGCCGCGCTCGGAGACGGCTTGGCTGCGGCTGCGGCTCACGCCGAGGTATCCGACCGGCTGCTTCGTGGAGTGCCGGGTGTGCAGGCGCTTGTCGGCAACCCCCAGCTTGTGGCGGGCATCTCGGCCCGGCTCGACCAGCTCGAGGCGGCTGCCAACGACCAGGAAAGGCATCTGGAAGCGGCCGACGTGCCCGGATCTGATCTGGAAGCGGCCAATGCCGAGCTGATTCGGCTACGCGACGTCGTCTGGGCGTTGCGCAACGACCGGTTGCGCACGGCCCGCGAAGTGGCGGGACTGGCCCACCGCGATGCGGCGACCGCGGAGCTGGCCGGGTTCACTGCCGTACAGCAGACCCTGTCGGCGCTCGACCGGTTGGAAGTTCGTGGCCGCGACTCGGCTGGTCTGCATATCTACGTCTGGGATCACGGGCTCGACCTGGCCGACCCGGCGATTGCCCGGTTGATCGCCGAGCGTTCCGGCGACCCTCTGTTCACCTCGGGCTCGGTCCGGGCCGCGGGCAACGTCCTGAGCTTCGTCTACAAGGCCGCCGCCGAAATCGGTGAGCTGGGTGACAACACCCGGGTGATGCGCACGGCGATGATCGCCGATGCGTTGCTCCACATGGCGCTGAAGGCTCCGACGGCTCGACTGTCGGTGCTCTCGCATACCCGCTGGGCCAGCGTCGGGATCATCTCGGAGCCCAATGCCCACCCGCTCAACAACGAAGAGACCATCGACGGCCTGACCGGGCCGTATGTCGTCGGTGCCCTCAACGGCGACGTCGACAACCACGCCGATTTGAAGGTCGCCCACGGCCTGTCGATTCATGGTCCGATCACCACCGATGCCAAGGTCATCCCGGCGTTGGTGTCGCGTCACGCCGTCGCTTCGGGTGACCTCATCGAAGGATTCCGGCGTTCGGTGGCCAGCTTCGAAGGGTCGGTGGCGATCGGGGCCGCTTCGGCTGATCGGCCCGACACCCTGATGTTGGCCTTGCGCGGCAGCGGCCAGGCCCTGTATGTCGGCCTCGCCGATGACTGCTATGTCATCGCCAGTGAGCCCTACGGCGTCGTAGAGGAGACAGCCCGGTTCGTGCGCATCGACGGCGAGACTCCCTCGTCGCCGGCCAACCCGACCAACCGGGGCCAGATCTTCGTGCTCGATGCGGGGCGGGCGGGCGACCTTGACGGCATTCGTCGTCTGGCCTACGACGGCACCGAATTGCCGCTGAGCGAGCGCGAAGTGGTGACCGCCGAGGTGACCACCCGCGACATCGACCGCGGCGATGCCCCCCACTTTCTGCTCAAGGAGATCGGCGAGGCTCCCGACAGCTTCCGCAAGACGCTGCGCGGCAAGATCGTCGAGCGCCATGGGTCGCTGCATGTCGCCCTGCCGCCGTCGACGATTCCGGCTGAGGTGGTCAGCCGCCTGCAGGCCGGCACGATCCGGCGAGTCCTGGTCATCGGCCAGGGCACCGCGGCGGTTGCCGGTCAGAGCGCGGCGGCGATTCTCGACGAGCTCTGCGGCGGCAAGCTCGATGTCGACCCGATCACGGCAACCGAACTGTCGGGCTTCTCGTTACGCGTCGACATGACCGACACCCTGATCATTGCGGTCAGCCAGAGTGGGACGACGACCGACACCAACCGGACCGTCGACCTGGCTCGCGGTCGGGGGGCGCTGGTCATCGGCATCGTCAATCGCCGCAACAGCGATCTCACCGACAAGGCCGACGGGGTGCTTTATACCTCCGACGGGCGCGACGTGGAGATGAGCGTGGCGTCGACCAAGGCGTTCTACGCGCAGGTCGCCGCCGGAGCACTGCTCGCCTGCGCGATCAGCAAGTTGGCCGGGTTGGGCGACGACCGCCGCCGTCACGAGCTGCTCGCGGCCCTACGCACGATGCCCGACGCGATGCGCGAGGTCATCGCCCGTCGCGATTCGATCGCCGATGCTGCCCGTCGTTTCGCTCCCCACCGCCGCTATTGGGCCGTGGTCGGCAGCGGACCGAACAAGGTCGCCGCCGAGGAGGTGCGGATCAAGCTCTCGGAGCTCTGTTACAAGTCGATCGCCTGCGATGTCACCGAAGACAAGAAGCACATCGACCTGTCGTCGGAACCGCTGATCCTGGTGTGCGCGGCGGGCCTGATCGGCGGGACGGCCGACGATGTCGCCAAGGAAGTTGCCATCTACCGGGCCCACAAGGCCGCACCGATCGTCGTCGCCTCCGACGGTGAAGATCGCTTCTCGGCCGGTGTACAGGTCATCAAGGTTCCGGCCGTCGACTCGGCGTTGGCGTTCATCCTGTCGGCGATGGTCGGGCACCTGTTCGGCTACGAGGCAGCCCTGGCGATCGACGCGTTGGCCCGTCCACTGCGCGAAGCCCGCGAGGCGATCGAGATCGCCGCCGAGACCGACCCGACGGGCGAGGCTATGCTGCGCCAGTTGCACGAGGGTCTTGTCGGGCCCGCTCGGGTGTTCTTCGACACGATGCGGACCGGCGCCTACAACGGCCAACTGGAGGCATCGACGGCGGTGCACTTGGCGAGCATGCTGCGCGACGCGTTGAGCGATTCTCCGCTTGAGGCGTATCAGGCGGAAACCGGCAAGATCGCCACACCGGTCGCCTTGATCGATGATCTGACGAGTGCCTTGACCAGGGCGATTGAGGAACTCACCCGTCCGGTCGATGCGATCAAGCATCAGGCCAAGACGGTCACCGTCGGCATCTCCCGCTCGGACGAGGGCGTGCTCGACAACCCGTTGGTGCAGAAGGTGCTCGGCATCGGGGCGGGCCGCGACCGGCTCACCTACGGGGTGCTCAAGGTGCTCGCCGCGCTCGACGCGGCGGTTGCCGACGTCACCGGCTTCACTCGTTACCGCATCGAGGGTGACCCGGCCGTCGATGGCCGCATCGCCGTCGTGGACCGTGGTGGCATCGCCCGCGATCTCACCTCGCGCGTCGATCGCGACGCGCAGCTCAAGGGCACCAAGCGTCAGGTGGCGATGCACCGCGAGCTGATCGTGGCCAAGGGCCGTGCCGATGGTCGCACGGTGCTGTTGATCCCCGAGATCAAGGCGTCGCAGTGCACGGGGCTGACCTTGCTGCACGTGAGGTTCCATGACCGTCTGCCGGTGAGCGCGCTTCGCGGCGTCCTGCAGGGCTATGACAACCGCTACGACCGACTGGTCGACTGGGTGTCGGAGACCGAAGGTAGTTTCCGCGACGATCTACTGGAGGAAGTGTCGGTGGTCGACCTGCTCACGGTTCCGATCTCCGAAATTGCCGATCGGTGGCGTAGCGCCCCCTGAGGCTGCCGGTTCGCGGAAGGTTGACGCCATCGTCACCGACCGGGTCGCCATGGTGGTAGAACCCGATGATGATCGGGATTGGGATTGACGCCGTTGACATCGAACGTTTCCGCGAGTCGTTGATTCGCACGCCCACGATGCGGGAACGGTTGTTTGTTGCCGAGGAGTTGGAGTACGTAGCGCCGAAGGTCGATCCGGTGCCGTCATTGGCGGCTCGATTCGCGGCCCGGGAGGCGACGATGAAGGCGCTCGGCGTTGGTCTCGGTGCGTTCGGGTTCCATGAGGTGTGGGTGACCCGGCTGGCGTCGGGGGTACCGATCCTCAACGTCACCGGACGTGCCGCGCAGATCGCCGCCGACCTCGGCGTGTCGGGCTGGCAGCTCTCGCTGACTCACTCCGACACGATGGCGATGGCGGTCGCGGCCGCGTTCTGACGCTCAGCGGGCCGATCTCACGAGTCTGGGTGGGTGGGTGCGCAGCGTCGCCAGCTTGATGCTGCGTTGAAAGCATGGTCGCCTCGTACGATCATCGGCGTGTTGCCGATTGTGACTCCCGAGCAGATGCGTGCGATCGATGCGGCGGCGACCACCCGCCCGGGGCAGTTGGAAGCGCTGATCGAACTGGCCGGTGCGGCCGTCGCCCGTGCCGCGCTGCGAATGCTCGGTGGGGCCTATGGTCGCCGAGTCATCGTGATCGCGGGTAGGGGAAACAACGGGGCCGACGGTCGGGTCGCCGCTCGCCGGCTGACCGAGCGGGGCGTGCACGTCACGGTCATCGATGCGGCCACGGCCCCCGCCGTGCTCCCGACGTGTGACCTGGTCATCGACGCCGCCTACGGCACGGGTTTCCGCGGCGAATGGACCAGCCCCGACCCGAACGGGGCGCCGGTGCTGGCGATCGATATACCGTCCGGCGTCGATGCCCTCACCGGCGCGGCGGGGCCCGGGGTGTTACCCGTCGATCGAACGATCACCTTCGCCGCGTCTGAAGCCGGGTTTGCTGCTCCCCCCGGGCAGCGTGCTCGCCGGGCAGTTGGAGTTGGCCGATCTCGGCCTCGATGTATCGGGGGCCGAAGCCCATCTGGTGCAGGCCGGTGACGTTGCCGCGTGGCTGCCGCGCCGGACCGCTGATGCCCACAAGTGGCGGTCGGCGGCGTGGATCATCGCCGGCAACTCGGGCATGCTCGGTGCCGCCCACCTCGCCGCCGAGGCGGCGCAGCGGACTGGGGCGGGCATGGTGCGGCTGTCGAGCCCCGGGATTGCCACCGATACCGCGGCACCGGCCGAGGTGGTTGGCAAGCCCCTGCCATCGCACGGCTGGGCCGCCGAGGTGCTCGAGAATCTCGACCGGTTCCACGGGTTGTTGATCGGGCCGGGGCTCGGCCGGGCCGACACCACCTCGTTGTCGATCCGCGAGGTGGTCCGGCGGGCCGAACTGCCCGTGGTCGTCGATGCCGACGGTCTGTTCGCCCTCGCTTGGAGCGGAGAAGGCCCCCGGGCGACGCTCGCCGAGCGACAGTCGCCTACCGTGCTCACCCCCCACGATGGGGAGTACGCCCTGCTGGCGGGCGAACGTGTCGGCCCGGACCGCATTGCCGCCGCCCGGCGGCTCGCCGCCCGAACGACGGCCGTGGTGGCGTTGAAGGGCGCTGCCACGGTGGTTGCCGATCCCGGCGGCCGGGTGGTCGTGGTGACTGCGGGCGACGACCGTTTGGCGACCGCAGGGACCGGAGATGTGCTCGCCGGGGTCATCACGGCCCTCGTCGCCCAGGGCTTGCCGGCGTTCGAGGCGGCGGCTGCCGGGGCGTGGATCCATGGTCAAGCAGGCCGCCGGGCTCCGCGGCGGGGCATGGTCGCCGGCGACCTGCCCGCGCTGATTCCGCAGGTCTTGGAAACGCTCGGCTGATGGTCCACCATGGTGGCGGCATCGACGCCGACCGCCGCGACCATGACGCCGACCGCCGCGATGGTGACGGTACGGCTGGCGGGGGTCGGTGGGCATGGGCCGAGATCGATCTCGACGCGATCGGCGACAACGTTCGGCTGTTCCGCGAGATGGTTGCCCCGGCTGCGGTGTGGGCGGTCGTCAAGGCGGATGCGTATGGGCACGGCTCGGTCCCTGTCGCCCGGGCGACGATCGCGGCCGGGGCCGCGGGACTCTGTGTCGCTCTTGTCCAGGAGGGCGTCGAGTTTCGCGACGCCGGGATCACCGACCCGATCCTCGTCTTGTCACAGCAACCCGAAGCCCAGTTCGGCCAGTTGATCGATCACGACCTGACGCCGACGTTGTACACCGCCTCGGGGATTGCCGCGTTCGCCGACGTCGTTCGCCGCCGGGCACGGGGGCCTTACGGGGTGCAGCTCAAAGTTGATACCGGCATGAACCGGGTCGGGGTGGCCCCTGCCGAGGCGGTGAGCATGGTCGAGGCGATCCGCTCGTCGGATGTGTTGCGGCTCGACGGGGTGTTCACCCACCTGGCCGTGGCCGACGAACCTGCCCATCCGGCGAACGCTGCCCAACTGAGCGTGTTCGCCGAGGTGATCTCCGGCTGCGGGCTCCACGACGATGAGGTGCAGCTCCATGCGTTGAACTCCGCGGGCGCGATTGCCTTCCCGGCGGCGCGGTACTCCTTGGTACGGGTCGGCGTGGCGTTGTATGGAATCAGCCCGGGGCCGGGCCTCCACGCTGCCCATGGCGAGTTTCTCGCCCGCCTGCGACCGGCAATGGCGCTGAAGGCCCGGGTCAGTCATGTGAAGCAGATTCAACCCGGCGATGGGGTGGCGTACGGCCATCGCTTTGTCGCCGAGGTCCCGATGTGGCTGGCAACGGTGCCGATCGGTTACGCCGATGGCGTGCCCCGGGCGCTTGCCTTCCACGGCGCCGAGGTGCTGATCGGCGGCGTTCGTCGACCGATGTTGGGCGTCGTGACGATGGACCAGATCATCGTCGCCGCGGACGAGGCGGTGCAGGTCGGCGACGAGGTGGTCCTGCTCGGTCGCCAGGGGACTCAGGAGATTCGGGCCGAGGAATGGGCCGATCGCGGCGGCACGATTGGCTACGAGATCACCTGCGGGATTTCGAGACGTATCGCTCGCCATCACCGAGGTGACGGCCGCCGTCACTAACATCGAACCCCTTGACCATGATCAGCCTCAACTCAGACTCCCCGCGGGCGACCTCGGCCATCGCCGCGGTGATCGCCGCGGAGTGCCGCGCCGGTGATCTTCTGGTCCTGGCGGGCGAGATGGGAGCGGGCAAGACCGCCTTCGCCCAAGGATTCGGGGCCGCGCTCGGTATCACCGATCCGATCACCAGCCCGACGTTCACCCTGGTTCACACCTATGACACCCCGACGGTCGCCCTGCATCACGCCGATGTCTACCGACTGGAGCGAATGGGAGAACTCGCCGATCTGGCCCTGGGGGAGTTGCTCGAAGCCGATGGGATCGTGCTCATCGAGTGGGGTGATGTGGTGGCCGGGGCGCTCGGCGACCATCTCGAAATTCGGCTGATTGCCACCGACTTCGACCAGATCGAGCACCGCTCGATCGAGGTGAGGGCGATGGGTTCGATGTGGGCGAAACGCTGGGACCGGCTGCTTGGCGTGCTGAGCGAGTGGACGGTTTGAGATGCTGATTCTGGGAATCGAGACCGCAACCGAGCAGGTCAGCGTGGCGATCGGTGGTTACGAAGGGGTCATCGGGCTGTTCGAGATCAACCGCGGTCGCCGCCACGCCGAGACGCTGGTGCCGGCCGTCGAGTTCGTTTGTCGCCAAGCCAACATCGAAATGGCCGAAATCGGCTGTGTGGCGGTCGACGTCGGCCCGGGTCTGTTCACCGGCATGCGGGTGGGGATTGCGGCGGCCAAGGCATTTGCCCAGGCTCTGCGGCTACCGATGATCGGGGTGTCGAGCCTCGATCTGCTCGCCTTCCCGCTGCGCCACACCGACCGGGTCATCGCGGCCACCGTCGACGCCCGCCGCGGCGAGCTCTATTACGCGTTCTACCGGCAGGTTCCGGGTGGGGTGCAGCGGGTGTCGGAGCCGCGGGCCGGGAAGCCCGATGATCTGGTCGCCGACCTGCTCGCCCGCCGCCAAGATGCGATCTGCGTCGGCGACGGGGCGCTGCGCTACCGCGACCACATCGCCGACGGCGTCAAGGTGGAGTTTGCCGAGCAGTTCCTCAGCCATCCGTCGGCCGCCCCGCTGGTGCAACTCGCCCATGCCCGGGCCCTGCGTGAGGAATGGGTCAATCCGTGGGAGCTGCAGCCGTTGTACCTGCGTAAGCCCGACGCCCAGATCAACTGGGCCGTGCGTGAGGGATCGTCGTGAGGTCGCCGTCGTGAGCATCGTGTCGTGGCTGCTTGACCGGCGCGGTGAGCGGGTTGGGACGATCCGCCGTTCCTCGCCGCGGGCCGCGGCCGCCAACCCGACCGGGGTTCTGGGGCGCGGGTCACCGTCGAATCGTTGCGGCGGCGGCACCTGCGGGCGATTTTGGCGATCGAACATCAGGTGTACCCCCGGCCGTGGACGATCGGCATCTTCACCACCGAGATCGAGGGCATGGCCCGCGGCGACCGCTACTACGTCGTTGCTCTCGACGGCGGTCGGCTCGTCGGATACGCGGGGATGCTGTTCGCCCTCGATGAGGCGCACATCACCAACATCGCTGTCGACCCGTCGTTGCATCGCTCGGGCGTCGGCAAGCGGTTGATGTTGGAGCTGATGGGCGAGGCCCGACGCCGGTCGACCCGCAACGTGTCGCTCGAGGTGCGGGCGAGCAACACGGCAGCTCAAGAGATGTATGAAGCCTTCGGTTTCACCACGGCCGGGATTCGGCCGAAGTACTACGAGAACGTCGAGGACGCCAGAATCATGTGGTGCTATGAGATCGAAACCCCCGAGTACGGAGCGTTGATGCGGGGCTTCTGGCACCGCCTGGAGGCTGCGGCATGACCGGTTCGGTGCTTGGAACCTCAGGATTCGGCACGTCCGGGTTGGCGACGGCAGAGACCGTCGTGCTCGGGATCGAGACGAGCTGCGACGAGACGGCCGCGTCGTTGGTGATGGGCGGCTACGACGTGCTGTCGTCGGTCGTCTCGACGCAGGTCGACCTGCACGCTCAATACGGCGGAGTGGTCCCCGAGATTGCCAGCCGGGCCCACCTCGAACTGCTCAACCCGGTGATCGCGCGGGCGATCGTCGAGGCCGGTATTGACGAATCGCGGATCGACGCGATCGCCGCCACCGTCGGCCCCGGGCTGATCGGCGCACTGCTCGTCGGAGTGTCCGCGGCCAAGGCGCTGGCCCTGGCCTGGGACAAGCCGTTCGTTGGTGTTAACCACATGGAAGCCCACCTCTACGCGGCGTTCCTCGAAGACCCGACGCTGGAGTTGCCGTTGGTCGTGCTGCTCGTCTCGGGCGGGCACACGATGTTGATCGAGATGCGCGGCCACGGCGACTATCGACCTGCTCGGCCAGACGATCGACGACGCCGCCGGTGAGGCGTTCGACAAGGTCGCCCGCTTCCTCGGCCTCGGGTACCCCGGTGGGCCGGCGGTCGACCGAGTAGCCGTCAACGGTGACCCGAGGGCGATCAACTTCCCGCGGGCGATGATCCACGACGGGCTGAACTTTTCGTTCAGCGGTCTGAAGACGGCAGTGATGAACCACGTGCGGGCCAACCCGTCAGTCTCCACCGAGGATGTGGCCGCGTCGTTCCAGGCGGCGGTGGTCGATGTGCTGGTGGCCAAGGCCCGCCGGGCGGCCCGTGAGGTAGGGGCCAGAGGTTTGGTGCTCGGCGGTGGCGTGGCGGCGAATTCGTTGCTGCGCGAGGAGTTCCTCGGCGCCTGTGCCGCCGAGGGGATTCGGGGCTTCCTGCCCAGCCGGTCGATGTGTACCGACAACGCGGCGATGATCGCCTCGGCGGGGTGGCATCGTCTCGGCTCCGATGGGCCGACCCCCTTGGATGCGGGTGCCTATCCCAACCTGCGATTGCAGTTTTCATGAGCGCCCCCTATTCGTCGGGCCCTCGTCCGCCCGGTTCGCGTGGATCGGTCGGCCGTGCCGCCGGCGCCACTCCGGTGCCGTCGGCCACCCGCCAGGCCGGCACCCGGCGGCCCGGATCGAAGTCGGCGAATGCCGAGCGGGTGCAGGTCTTCGTGGTCTGCACCCCGGGCTTGGAGCAGTTGACGTTGGCCGAGGTGGCCCGCCAGGGTGTCGCCAACCCCAAGGCGCTCCACGGTGGAATCGCCTGCGCGGCGACCTGGCCGCAGATGTGGGGCTTGAACCTGCACGTGCGGACGGCGACGCGGATTCTGGTGCGCGTCGCTCGGTTCGAATCCGAGCGGTTCGATTCGCTGCAACGGGTCCTGCGGGCGATCGACTGGTCGGCGTGGTTGCCAACCGAGCGGGGCTTGCGGGTATCGGTGACATCGTCGGGTTCGAAGCTGTTCCACACCGACGCCGTCGCCGAGCGCGTGCTCGACGTCGTGCCCCACGAAGAGGATTCGCCGGAGGACGAGCCGGTCAACGAACTGTTCCTGCGGATTGTCGACAACGACGTGACGGTCAGCCTGAACACCTCGGGTGACCCGCTGTATCGCCGTGGCTGGAGGACCGAGGTCGGCAAGGCCCCGATGCGCGAAACCCTCGCCGCGGCGTTGATTCTGGCCTCGGGTTGGGACGGTAAAGCCCCGTTGGTCGACCCGTTCTGCGGCTCTGGCACCATCCCGATCGAGGCCGCGCTGATCTCGCGCCGCGTGCCTCCTGGTCGCCAACGTCAATTCGGCTTCATGGACTGGCCGACGTTCGACTCGGCGCGGTGGGAGCGGCTACTCACGGCTGCCGATGCCGACGTGCTCGACCGGGCCGTGACCATCGTCGGGTCCGATCGCGATGAGGGCGCGATCGCTGCGGCCACGGCCAACGCCGGGCGCGCCGGAGTTGCCGAAGCGGTCTCGTTCGTGGCCAAGTCGGTTTCCGCGCTGGAACCCCCGAGTGCCCGCAAGGGCTGGCTGGTGACCAACCCGCCCTACGGACATCGAGTCGGTGACGACGATCTGCGCAATCTTTACGACCGGTTCGCCGAGGTGTTGAACACCAAGTTCACCGGGTGGCGCCTTGGCATCGTCAACAGCGAGACCAGCCCGCCGCTGAAGGTTTCGCTGGCCGAGTCCGCATCGACGATCACTTCGAATGGCGGCATCCCGATCACCCTGCGCTCCGGTCGTCTCGTGGCCCGCTGAAATCGTCGTATTTTTCCTGGTCAGAGCAAAGTACGACTTTTGATGCCACACCAACCCGGGGGTAGGTGTGGATCGACCCACACGAACTGGGGGGGTTGGTGTGGGTCAACCCACGCCAAGCAGGGGGGTCTGGTCGTTGTGAGGTCGACGAAGTGATGCCAGAAAGTGCGGTTTTGGCCACTCTTTGGCGTCACTTCTTTCGGTCAGGTGCCTCCGGCTGCCGACCAGGCCGCCCGCCATGCCTCAGAGTTGACTCCAACACTCCGGCCGATGGCGAGCGCCTCATCTTTGGAGAGGCCCGACACCGAGAGCGCGACACGGACGTCCGGTCGTTCCATCCAGGTCAGATTCCACGCCGGTTTGGATGAGAGTGAGATGAATCCGGTCGCACCGCCGATGTCGACTTGCTCGAGTGATTGGACTTCGAACGCCCGCAACGCGGGTCCACCATCGGTGTCGGATCGGATGCTGAGGCAGACGCGTTGCTCGCCTCGTTGCCAGCAGAGGTCCCATCCGCCACCATCGCCGCCGAACCAGCCCTCACCGAAGGGGCTGAGGCCCGCCGGAAGGGCGGCCGCCTCGTAGCCGATGCCGTCGCCACGAGGAGTCAATCCGGCGGCGAATTCAATGATCTGCTCCGACGTCATGCCCTTGGTCAGCAGGGACAGGGTCCCGCCGTTGTCGTCTTCCATGTTGAGGATGTCGGGGTTGACGGGGTCGAACACGGCCAGACGCCCGCTTACCCGGAGCATCTCGCGGTACTCCGACGACGCCCATTCAAATCCGGGGTTCGCCTGCAACGTGATGGCGGCGGGGTTGGTGGACTCGGGGCCGAGCCAGTGCTGTTCCCAACTTCCTCGGTTTGCATCGTGGGGTGTTACCGATGCGGCGATTGGTTGGAACCCGACAGGGAGCGCGTTGGGAATGAGCGCCGGCAGCGCTCTGACGTCGGCGGTCAACACGGTGCTGATGGGAGGAAACCTCGATGCCGCGAAGTTCGGAGGTCAGGATCTCAATTTGATCGATCATCGATGCGTACGCGGCGAGATCCGTGGGCTGCAGACTCTCGGCGACCCGAACGAGGTCTTCAAGGGGGAACTCGCCGTAGATGAGGATGTAGACGCCATCCGCCTCTCGCCAGCCGACCTGCCGGGACTCGCCCAGCGAGACAACGGTCGTGGCCACCCTTCCTCGAACCTGGATGACTTCGCTCCGATTGCCGGTGAACAGGTCGGTCGCGGTCATGGCCTGAGGCGATCGCCCGATCGAGACTCTGAGCGTGCGGCCGTCGGGAGAGGACCACTCTCGACGTAACGACGGGGCAGGAGAGGGATCTTCGGCCAGGAGACGATAGCCCGCAGGTAGCCCCGGAACGTCCCAGCCTCGCCGGTCGGATCGGGCCCGGACCGTCGCTCCGATTGCGGCGGAGAGTTCCTCGTCGGTCGGGGCCATCGACACGAACTGGCCGGGTGACGGTCCGTTGGTGTTGCCTCCGACGAAGATCAGGGATGGTGGCTCGTCGATGCTGGCGTACACCTGGATCCAGTACGGAATCGGTGGCCAGATGTGACCATTTGCCTGTTTGTCGAAGGCGAATACTTCGGGGTTGTCAAGACCGTCGGGGAGCCAGGTGAGTTCGAGGGGCGAACCCCGTCCGATGTGTCACCGGGGCCGCGTGTGAAACCGAAGGTGATCAGCCCGGTACAAGTGCCATGCGGCCGAACTGCATCGCCTCGGGGGTGGGTGGAGGTTCGGCATACCAGGTGGGCTCGCCCCATCGGTACAGGTGGTCTCCGAGGAGAACCATCGGAAGCCCGCCTCGATTACCCCAGAGCGCCAACTCGGGATGGGGAACGACGGCGTTGTCAGCGGAGCGGTAGTGGACGACCTCGCCGCAGTTGTCGATCACGATCCCGCCGGGGACCGGGATGCCGTCGGCTGAGCATTCCCACCAACGTTCCTGGATGTTGGGAAGGTCCTGCCATACTCCGACCGCGGGATCGACCCACAGCCCGGTGCCCTGGGCATCGGCGGCGAATCCGTATCCGGCCCACACCACAAGCCGCGTTCCGTCCGTGGTGGCGAACCAGTTGCTCCAGCTCCTGTCGGGCATGGCAAGGTCGACCCAACCGGTGTCGGTGAGGATGTGGGCGTTGGCGCCGGCCTCGTTGCCTTCGACACCGCCTACCACCACGACGTTTCCGCCGATCTCAAGGACTTCGTAGACGGCTGACAACCCGACGGGTGGCAACACGTCCCACTCGGCGGTGGTTCCTACCGTACGGGCCAGCGTGACCGAACCCGGCACCTCGACCGTGGCGGTGAACACCGATGTGCCGGCGGTAAAGAACATGCCGTTGTTGAACGGTGGGGGATCGATCGCTTGATGCGAACCGTTGGTTGGGTCGTAGATCGACGCCAACTCCGGGCCGACGAGCATCAGTCTCGGGTCGGTGCCACCTATCCGGACGGCGTTGGTCACCCGAGCGAACAGCCCATCCGGGTCGGGCAATATGCGCCACGTTGCTGCGACCGGGTCGTATGCCGCCCCGTCGCCGATTCGCTGGAGATAGTCGGAACCGGCTTGATCCTTGGCTCCAACCCAGCCGCCGAGGACGACGATCTCGTGATCAGTGGCAACAACGACGGGGTCCCATCTCGGCGTGAGCGGTCCGAGGTCGAGGTCTTCCCACGCGGCGCCGGGGACAACCGAAACGTTCGGGTTGAGCGGGGTCAGGTCGACCGCAGGACCCACCGAGGAGGGCGGGGCCGTCGGTTCGATTGTCGGTGGTTTGCTGCCTTCGATCAAAGTCGCTACCACTTCACTGGGAATTGTCGTTTCGACCGCAGGCGACGGCTCGACAGTCGTTGCCGTGACCACCGAGGTCGGCGTCGGCGCGTCGGTGGCGGGGATGATCGTGACATCGGTCGATGGGGTGCGGCGGGCGACGATCACCCCGATGGCCACCGCGGCGGCGACGAGAGCGAGCGCCGAAACGATCGCCAAGGCCCGGCGGGGGCGCATCCCTTCAGGCCCGGCCGGCGTCAAGGTGATCGGGCGGTTGCCGTTGACGAGGTCGTCGTACGCCGCATCGGTGTCGGCGACGCGGCTGGCTTCGGCGACCAGTTTGTCGCGAGCTTGGCTGGCGAGCAGATCGAAGTAGTCCATTACTGCACCTCCCGGTGGGTTGCCGGCCCAGTGGGCTCGGCGAGCGTGGTGGCTAGCGTGTTGCGGGCCCTGTACAGGGTGGCTTTGACGGTTCCCTCGGCGATTCCGAGAACCCGGGCGACGTCGAGAACCGAGCGGTCTTCGAGGTAGTGGAGCACGACGGTGGCCTGCTGACGCTCGGGGAGGGCACGGACCGCGGCCCAAAAACGATCGTCCACCGGGTCGTTCGCGACGGAACTCGATGAAGTTTGCGCCGCAACTCGGGCGAGGGCCCGTCGTTCGCGTCCGAGCCGTCGGCCGCGGTCGGTGGCGAGGTTGGTGACGACCCGGCGGACCCACGCGGAAGGGTTGTCGAGGCTCGACCAGGAGCGGTGGGCGCGCAGCAACGTCTCGGCGGCCAAGTCGCGGGCGGCTTCCCGGTCGCCGGTGAGGGCGAGGCCGATCGCCACCAGGCGAGGGTGTTCGGCGCGGAAAAACACCTCGAAACCCTCCGACTCGCGATCCGGCGGTTTGGTTCGCATGAACTCTCCCTGTCGTGCAGTGAACATGTCATCAGGACGACAATCCACTCGATGAGGTTTACCCGATCGTCGAATCACGATCGGGCACACCAGCAGTCGGGCGGTAGCGTCGAGAGCCTATGACCCCGCTACGCATCGGACCGTTGGAGCTGGCCGCCCCGGTCGTGCTCGCCCCGATGGCGGGGGTGACCAACGCCCCGTTCCGCACGCTCTGTCGCCGCTCGGGCCCCGGGCTGCTGTACGTCAACGAGATGGTCATGTCGGTGGCGTTGCTCCACCAGAACGCCAAGACCGAGAAGATGGTCAGCTTCGCCGACGACGAAACCCCGCGCAGCCTGCAGATCTACGGCAGCGACCCGGCGATCATCGGCGAGGCGATCCGCCGGTTGTGCGACGCCGACCGCGTCGATCACGTCGATCTCAACTTCGGTTGTCCGGCGGCCAAGGTGACCAGGCGCGGTGGTGGCGCGGCGATCCCGGTCAAGCGCCAGTTGATGCGGGCGATTCTGCGCCAAGCCGTTGCCGGGGCGAGCCCGTACGGCGTCCCGGTGACCTGCAAGTTCCGGATCGGCATCGACGATGACCTGATCACGTTCCTCGACACCGGTCGCGCCGCCGCGGAGGAGGGCGTGGCGATGATCGCGTTGCACGCCCGCACCGTCGAGCAGCACTACTCGGGCAACGCCCGGTGGGAGGCGATCGGCGAGCTGAAAGCCGCGGTTCCCGAGATCCCGGTGCTCGGCAACGGTGACATCTGGGAAGCGTCCGACGCACTGGCGATGATGGCCCAGACCGGCTGCGACGGCGTGGTCATCGGTCGCGGCTGCCTGGGACGCCCGTGGCTGTTCGGCGACTTGATCGCCGCGTTCGCCGGCAAGGAGATCCCCGCCCCGCCGCGCATGGGTGAGGTGAAATTGATCATGGCCGAGCACGCCAAGGGCCTCTGCGAGCACTTCGATCCGTACCTCGGCATCCGCCAGTTCCGCAAGCACGCCAGTTGGTACCTCACCGGTTACCCGGTCGGGTCTGAGGCCCGCCGTCGGTTCAGCATGGTCGAAAGTCTGGCCGAACTCGACGATCTGCTCGCCGACGTCGACAACGACATCGAACTCCCACCCGGTGGGGCGCGCATCGTGCGTGGTCATCACAACGGCCCGATCCGTGTCGCGCTGCCCGACGGCTACCTCAACGATCGCGACGACATCACTCCCCCCGACGATGCCGAGGCCGCGGCGGCCTCCGGCGGCTGAAGCGCGACTGACGAGCGACTGAGCGACGAGGGACTGAAGGATGGCTGCGACGTACGTTCTCGCCTCGGGCTCGCCGCGTCGGCGGGAGTTGCTGGCCCAGTTGGGTGTCGAGTTCACGATCGACCCACCCGATATCGACGAAACGCCGTATGCGGGGGAGCCTCCCGTTGCCTATGTCCGGCGCTTGGCCCTGGGTAAGGCGATGGCAACGGCGGGTCGATATCCCCGTGACGCGATCGTGATCGCCGCCGACACCACGGTGGCCCTCGGCCACAAGATTCTCGGAAAGCCCGCCGATTCCACCGAGGCGGCCGCGATGCTGCGATCGTTGTCGGGGACCATCCACGAGGTGCACACGGGCCTGGCGGTGGCCCGCGGCAGCGATTTCATCGTCGAATCAGCGACGACGACGGTCGAGATCGTCGAGATCAGCGACGACGACATCGCCTGGTACATCGCCACCGGAGAGCCGTTCGACAAGGCCGGGGCGTATGCCATCCAAGGGGCCGGGGGAGTGTTCGTCGAAGGCGTCGAAGGGAGCGTCAGCAACGTCATCGGTCTCCCGATGACGTTGCTTCGCTCGGTCGTTCGGCGACTGAGCGCCGAACTTATGGTTCCCACCACAACCTGTTGACTCAACCCGCCGAAGCGGATCTCGTACGACTTTCGGGTCTCTCTGCCGGGGCTTCAAGACCGTGAGTTCATCATGCCGAGAGGTCGTGGAAAACGGAATGGGCCGACCGACCCGATGGGCTCAAAAGGGCATGGGCCGTTCGGCCCGTCGCTCCGGAAACACCGCCGAGCGCTTCTCAGTCATGGGTCAAATGACCTGGTAGTGACCGTAATTTGAGGCCGTGCGTTACCGGCGATCGCCGATCAACCGCCGACCGCAGCCGCGACCGTGGCGGCGGTCGCGTCGTTGCCGCTGGATCCGCCGCCGCCCGACATACTGCCGACGCTGCCGATCACCGTCGGGATGATTCACCGGCGGCGTCGGAGGGGTTCGACGGGCGGCTGGGAGCGCTCATCGAATGTCGATTCCTTGAGGAATCGCTGAGGCTCAAAGATCTCAGGATCGGCGCCCATAGCGCTCAGCGTAGGGCGTTGGCCAGGGCGCCAGAATCATGTCGAAACGATGACAGCAACGTGCGCGTACTTGATCTGAATAAACACCGAAAGAGGTGCAAACACAAGTTAGCGTGAGTTTTGCGATCATTTTCGCCACGCATTGGGAAACTCGGTGACGAACTCGTTACGATCGTCACGTGGTTGTTGTCATGCGGTGCATGCCGCCCTTCGTGGTCGGGTGGTGAATTCGATGTCGGTTCGGCGGGGTCATGTTTCGTGTGGCGTCCTTCTCGCACTGTTCCTGGCTGTGCTGGGAACCTTCGCGCCGTCGGCCGCGGCGGCCGATGGGGCCGCGTCGCGCTATGTGCCCGTGGGCCCGATCCGGCTTGCCGACACCCGGGCCCCGGCCCGTGGCGGATACACGAAACTTGACGTCTCGACGATCCGAGTGCCAGTCGCCGGCCGGGGTGGAGTTCCGGGCGATGCCACGGCGGCCGTCCTGACGATCACGGTGACCGAATCTCGGGGAGCGGGATTCGTCTCGGTCTACCCGGCGGGTACCCCTCGCCCCGATACCTCCACGCTCAACCTCAACGGCTGGAACCAAACAGTGGCGAACACCACGTTGATCCCGCTGAGCAGCGGCGGCGTCGACATCTACGCATCGGTGGGGGTACAAATTCTCGTCGACGTTGCCGGAGCGTTCGTGCCCACCGCGGGCACCGCGACCGCAGGCCGCTTCATCGGCCTGGCGACGGGTGCGGCCCGGGTGTACGACACCCGCACCAACGGACGTCCGGTCAGCGGTAACGGCGTCGTGCGGATCCCCCGCCCCAGCTTCGTACCGGCAGACGCGTCGGCGATCGTCGCCAACCTCACGGTCACGGCGTCCTCCGGGCCCGGGTACTGGACGGCATGGTCGGCAGGCGGTCCCCGGCCCGATGCGTCGGTGCTGAACACCGAGGCGCCGGGACAGACCCGCGCCGCGCTGACGATCGTTCCGATTTCGGCGCAAGGGTTCGACGTCTTCGGTTCGATCGGCGGTCACCTCCTCGTCGATGTCGCCGGCTACTTCACCGGTTCGTCGTCGGCGAACTCGAGCGAAGGTCTGTTCGTGCCGATCACCCCGGTTCGGGCGATCGACACCCGACGCATCGGCTACCCGGTTGGGGCCGGTTCTGCGGTGGAGTTCGCCTCCCCCCGGCAGGGATCGGCGTTGGTCTACACCCTCACGTCGACCGCCGCCGTCGCCGCAGGATACGTGACCGCCTACCCCGCCGGAACACCCCAGCCGAATGCCTCGAATGTCAACGCGCCCTCCCCCGGATACACCGTTGCCAACCTGGCCGTGACCACCCAGTCGACCCGGGGGGTTGCCCTGTTCAGCGCCGGGGGTGAGCACCTGATGGCCGACGTCACGGGCTATTTCACCGGCTCTCCGGTCGCTGCCACGCTCCCACCGCCGCCGCCACCCGCGACGATCCCCGGCTGTGTCGCCGGCGATGTCGGTCGGGTCAATGCCATTCGGGCCGGTGCCGGGGTGGGCGCATTGCAGCCCGACGATCTGGCGCTGAAGTTCGCCTGCGAGTGGTCGAAGCGGATGAGCGACACCAAGACGTTCAGCCACTCGCCGGGCTCGTTGCGTGATCCGGCCGTCGGCGGGTGCGGCAGCGGCGAGAACATCGCATACTCGTCGGGAAACACCGACCTGTTCCAACTGTGGATCGACTCGCGACCGCACTACGACAACATGGTGTACGCGCCGTACACCCATGCCGCGATCGGCTACTACACCGGGCCGAACGGTACGTACGGCACGATGGTCCTCGTCATCCGCTGCTGACGCTCCCCGCGGGTGACTCGAGGGCCAGCCCTGGCCGCCCGGCCCCTACGCTCGCTTCATGCGAAATGGTCTGTACATCGCCCCATTCGGTGAGCTCGCCGATCCCCGCGTCGTTGCCGAGGTCGCCCACGCCGCCGAGGCCGCCGGATGGGACGGCGTGTTCGTCTGGGATCACATGTTGCGACCGGTCGAGCAGGCTACCCACCTGGGCGACCCGTGGATCTCGCTGGCTGCCGCCGCGGTCGCCACCGAACGAGTCCTTCTCGGCCCGCTGGTCACGCCGCCTGCTCGTCGTCGCGTCCACAAGCTGATTCGTGAGGCGATCGCCGTCGATCGGCTCTCGAACGGCCGACTGATTCTGGGTTTGGGCCTTGGCGTCGATTCGGGGGGAGAGCTGACTCGTTTCGCCGAGATGATCGACCCGATCGAGCGCGGCGATCTGCTCGACGAAGCCGTCGCCGTGCTGGAGGTGGCGTGGACCGGCGAGGAGGTCAACCACCACGGCCGTTACCTGACGGTCGACGGTGTGAGCTTCCTGCCCCGGGCGCTGCAGGAGCCGCACGTCCCGATGTGGTTTGCGGCGAGGGGCAACGCGCCGCGACGTCCATTGCGGCGGGCCGCAGTACACGGCCAGGGGCTGCACGTGGTTGACGCCGATCGCGAGCAGGTCGCCCGGATGATCGCCACGATCGCCGAGGAGCGGGGTTCGATCGAGGGCTACGACATCGCCTTCAGCATCCCGCCGGGTACCGCCGACGAGCACGCCGACTGGGGGCTGACCTGGGCGTTGCACGGAACCGGCGCGGTGGCCACCCGCGCCGACGTGCTTGCGGCCATCAAGGGCCTGTGAGCGAGGGATCGGGAAGAGCGCGTGAACTTGGCGTGGCGGTCGGGCTCGGGCTGTTGGCCGGGCTCCCCGCGGGGGTTGCCTCGTTCGTCTTTCTCGAAACCCTCGGCCGGGCCATCGCGTTGCGGGAGGACCATGCGGCCTGGCTGATCTGGCTGCTGCCGGCGGCGGCCTTGGCCATCTCGGCCGTGTACCACCACTTCGGGGGGCGGGCGGCCGGAGGGACTGCGTTGGTGATGACCGAGAGCGACAACCCGACCTCGGCCGGGGTGCCGCGCCGTATGGCCCCGCTGGTGTGGGGGGCGACGGTCGTGGCCCACCTGTTCGGGGCCTCGGTCGGGCGGGAGGGGGTTGCCCTGCAGATGGCGGGCAGTCTCGCCGACAGCAGTGGACGCGGTCTGAGACTGACCGATGGCCAACGCCGTACGTTGCTCCACGCCGCGCTCGCCGGGGGGTTCGGCTCGGTCTTCGCCGTGCCTTGGGCCGGCGTGCTGTTCGCCTTTGAGGTACGTCGCCGCTGGCGACCCTCGTTGGCAATGGTGATCGCCGCCGTGGTGGCCGGAGTCAGCGGCGACCGAGTCGTCACCTTGCTCGGCCACCAACACCCGCCATATCCGCAGCTCACCGCCCATCTATCGGCTGGCCTGGTGGGACGGGCGGCGGCCGCCGGGTTGGTCTTCGGGGCGGTCGCCGTGCTGTTCGTGACCGCCACCGAGATGGTCCGTCGGCAGTTCGCTCGGATCACGTATCCGCCGCTGCGGGCAATGCTCGCGGGGGTGGTCGTCGTGATCGGGGCCGGCACGCTCGGCCGCCAGTACCTCAGCTTGAGTCTGCCGTTGGCGATGGGCTCCCTGGCCGGCATCCGCCCTCCCGGTCTGGCCTGGGTGACCAAGCTCGGGTTCACCGTGGTGTCGATCGGCGGCGGGATCCCCGGGGGTGAGGTCACCCCGCTGTTCGTCACCGGGGCCACCCTTGGAGCCGCAGTGGCGGTAGGCCTCGATGCGCCCGTTCGCGTTATTCGCTGGGCTCGGTTTCGTGGCCGTTTTCGGCGCGGCGGCCAAGACGCCGGCGGCCTGCGTGGTCATGTTCGTCGAACTGTTCGGCGTCGACGCCGCCTGGTTGGCGGTCGTTGCCTGCGGCGCGGCACGGTTGGTCGGAGGCCGTCACGCGATCTACCCGCCCCGTGGCATCGCCGCCGGTCGCTAGGTTGCCTGAGATGGAAGCCCACACGACCCCGCGAACGACGCGCACGCTGCACCCGTTCGGGGCGCGCTTGGTCATCGACTCCGCGGTCGACGCGGCGATTCCCGCCGCCCGCTACCTGGCTCGCTATCGGCGCGCCGCCGGGCTCGAACTCGACCTGCGGTTGACCGTCGAGCGCGGTTCGGCCGGCGCGGCGATCGCTGGGTGGCCGACGGTCGAGGTGGTCGAGCGGGTCGACGGTATCGACGTGGCCACGGGCGGCTCCCGACTACACACGTGGCCGGCGCTCGGCCGGGCCTCCTTGAACCTCGATGAGGTGACGATCGCCTCCGACGACGCCTGCCGACTGCTGGTCGAGGCGGCGTTCTGGTCGTTGACGATCGGCGGTGGACACCTGCACGCGGTACACAGCGCCCTGGTCGGTCGCGGGTCGTCGGGCGTCTTACTGCGGGGCGAATCGGGGGCGGGCAAGTCCACGTTGTCGTACGCCTGCCTGCGCCGCGGGATGTGGCTGTCGAGCGACGATTTCGTCTACGGCCTGGCCACGGCACCTCCCGATCGGTTGTGGGGGTACCCGTGGCGGGCATGGATGACGACCGACGCGGCGAGGCGCTTCGGGGAGTTGAGGGCGATCGCACCGCTTCCCCATCCGGCGGCGGAGCGGATGAAGGTGCCGATCGTCCCGCCGGTGACCCGTCGGCGCGTTTCGTCGGCGATCACCGCGATCGTGTTCATCGATCCGCATCCGGTTTTGGGTGCCCGCCAAATCGACGCCGCCGAAGCGCGTTGCCTGTTCGATGACAGCGCGCTCGACAGTGAGCGCCGAACGTTGCCGGACGCCTGGCTCGCCCCGCTGTTCGACCGCCCGTGCTACGTCGTCTCGCGGGGTGATTCACCCGACACTGCGGCGGAACTCCTCGATCGGCTGGTCGGCGAGGTCGGCGGTCAGCGGCGTGCCCGGGCGAGTCGGGCGTAGAGATCGCCGAACGCTCGCGCCGTGTAGTCGGCGTCGTGGACGACGGCCCATTGCCGCGCCGCCCGTCCCATCGCGTCGCGGCGGGCGGGGTCGGTGAGGAGGGCGATGATCGCCTGGGCAAGAGCGGCCGGGTCACCCGGGGCGACGGCCAGGGCCGCAGGCGGGTCGAGGTTGGCGAGGTCGGTGACATGGCCCACCAAGGTGCCCACGGTCGGCACGCCGCAAGCTGCCGCTTCGAGGACGACCACCGGGGCGGCATCGTGGCGCGACGACACGACGTGGAGCGCCGCGGCCCGGTAGTGATCGGCCAGGCAGCCCGACGGGACGAAGTCGGAAACGACGACCGCTTCGTCGAGGCGGAGCTCGGTGGCGAAACGCTCGACGGCGCCGTCGAGCACGTCGACGCCGATCATCTCGAGGGTTGCGTCATGAATTTGTGCTCTGACCAGGCTCAACGCTCGCAACAAGGTGAACGGGTCCTTCACCTGGTTGCGGCTGGCGACGTGGACCAGATGGTGGGGACGTGGCGGTGAGCCTGGCGAGAACACACTGGTTTCGACGCCGAGGGCGACGATCTCGTCGACCCGGAAGCCTCGGTTACTGACGTGCTCGGCCATCCAACCACTCGAGACGGTGATGTGGGTGGCGAGGCGCATCGTCGTCGAACCGATCAATCGACCGCCGCGACCGAGCGCCCCGCCGTAGTTGATCTCGGTCATTGCCAGCAGTTCGCCGCCGGCCACGCTGACGATGCTCGGCACCCGGTACCGACGCCCGGCGAGCACCGCGACCAGCCCGCTGATGCTCGCCCAGAACCCATGGACGAGGTCGGGTCGGCCCGCCTCGCCAGCGGCCGCGACCGCTCGTCGCAGTAGGCCGGCGAGCGCCCGGGGGCCGGGCCCGGCCGGGGCAACGTTGATGACCCGCGCTCCGAGCAACTCATATGTCGAGGCCTGTGGTTCCTGCCCGAGGGCGACCACGGTCACAAGATGTTCGCGGGCGACCCGCTCGATCAGCCAGAGCAGCGCCGGGATCACCCGCTCGGTCCCCGACCGATCGACACCCCCGGAACCACCATCACTACATGCACGACGTGCAAGCATGCCTGATCGAGCGGGTACGGTTCGACGGATGTTGCGAACTGCCCAGGAGCAGTGGTTGCGGTGGTGCGTTGCCGCGTGCTCCGCGGGGGACCCGTCGTGGCCCGACCACACCACCGCGGTGGCTACCGAAGCGTTGCTCTACACCGGCCTGACCGCGCTGGTCCACGGCGAGACGACACGGCGGGGTGCCCCCGTCGGGGCCGAGCTTGGTGACTATCTGGCGCAGCAACACGCCGCCGTGGAAGCCCGCTACCGCCGATTCGAGGGGCTGGCGACGACGGTGTTCACCGCTCTCGAGGGTGCCCAGCTCGTTGGTATCCCGGTCAAGGGGCTGGCGTTGGCCGAGCAGGCCTGGCCGCATCCGACCGAACGCCCGATGGCCGATCTTGATCTGCTCATCTATCCCACCGACCGGCCGGCGGCGATCACCGCACTGCAGAACGCCGGGCTCGTCCACCACGAATCGAACCGTCACGAGGAAACGTTCCTCGGCTGGGGCGACGGCTCGGCGCACCCTGCCGGATTCGTCGCCGGTCAGACGGGCGGAGCGGCGGTCGCTGGTGGAGCGGCGGTCGCTGGTGGAGTGGTCGTCGCGGGTGAGTCGGTGCATCACAACGGCAAGGTCGAGCTCCACCCCGGCTGGTCGGAAGTATTCCACGGCTACGCCGTCTCCGATGACGGCCAGGCGATGGCGCTAGCGACCCCCGGATGCCTGGGTGGAGTCGTCTGTCGTCGGCTGCCGCCCGGTCTGCTCGCCGCTCACGCGCTCGGTCATCTCTCGGCTTGCGTGGTGCGCCGGCAGGTCCGCGCCGTGAATGTGATCGACATGATCTTCGTGCTTCGTCGGCTCGACATCGCCCAACGGGCCCTGATGACCACGTTCGTGACCACCATCGACCCGCGGCTGAGCGTACCCGGACTCTGGCTGGTCGATGCCGTCGCCCCCGGTGAGTTACGCCGGTGCGGCATCGCTCTCGACGATCAGCGCCGGCGTCTGGGGGAAACGCCGCGTCGGGCGCTCGACGCGGCATCGGTGGAGTCGGTGTTGCGATCGGCCGACAACCGGCCGCCGTGGGCGTGGCGGGCGGCGTACGCGACCAGTACCCGGGAGCGCCTGGCGATGGCCCGCCAGTTCGTCGTGCCGCCGGTCGATGAGTTGCGCGGCGGTGACCGCGATGCGTCGGCGGCGAAGCTTCATCTGCGTCGACTCACCCACGCCTCGCGCCGGGTGGCCGGTGTGCGGCGATGACGAGTGCACGTCGGGTCAGGGTGGCCTATGTGAATCCCACCCGGATGACCAAGCCGCTGGCGGCGCAGATCGACCTGTGGTGGAGTACCTCGATCACGATGGAACGGCTGGTGGCTGCCGGCGATCTCGACATCCGGGTGTTCATGCGGGCGGCGGTCGGGGCTCGTGATGAAACGCTCGCCCGTGGCGGGGTGACGTACACGAGCGTCGCTGATGCTTACCGACGCGGCGGTGTCGGCGACCGCTTCGCCGTTCGCCTGGCGCGAGCCGTTCGGGGTTGGCGACCCGAGGTGGTGCACCTCAACGGCTGGCTGATGCCGTCGCAATCGTGGTGGCTCTGTCGGCGGCTGCGGGCCGCCACCCGCATCGTCGTGCAGCACCACGGTGAGTCCCCCGCGGTGTCGGCCAGGTCTCGTCGATTCCAGCGGGCCGTCGCTCGGCGGATCGACGGCGCGTTGTTCACCGGGGCTGCCCACGGGATGAGCGAGGAGTGGGTGACCGCCGGCCTATTCCCACCGGATCTCACCTGCTACGACGTCGTCGAGACCGCCGTTGCCTTGACACCGGTCGCCCGCGACCGCGCTCGTCACGCGCTGGGGGTTCGCGCCGACCCGATGGTGCTCTGGGTCGGCCGGCTGATGACCGGAAAAGACCCGCTCACCGCGCTGAGCGCCCTTCGTTGCCTACGTACGACTCATCCCGGCGCGGCGATGTGGATGGTGTTCGGTGGGGGTGACCTGCTCGCCGAGGTGATGGCGGCGATCGATCACCTGGGACTCACCGACGCGGTTCATCTCGTCCGCTCGGTGCCGCACGCCTTCATGCCGCAGTGGTACGGCGCGGCCGATGTGCTGTTGTCGACGAGTCGGCGAGAGGGTTCGGGGTATGCCGTCATCGAGGCGTTGAGCGTCGGATGCAAGGTGGCGGTGAGTGACATTCCGGCCCACCGGGGACTGGTCGTCGACGTCGATGACGTGGTGTTCTCTCCCGGCGATCCGGAGTCGGCGGCCGCGGCGATGACCAAGGCCCTCGGTCTGTCGGCCCCGGTGCTCCCCGATGTCGTCGCCCAACTGCGAATTGCCTATGGGCTGGCCTACGGGTTGAGCGGAGCCTGATCGGGTTGGATGTAGGCCGCGGCCTGCAGCGTGAACAGCTCCGCATACCGGCCTCCACGGGCCATCAGTGCCTCGTGGGAGCCCTCTTCGATGACCTGGCCGTGGTCGAGGACGTAGATGCGATCGGCGCCGCGCACGGTGGAGAATCGGTGGGAGATCAGCACCACCGCTCGGCCGGCGAAGAGCTCGCGCATCTTGTCGAACAACTCGTGCTCTGCCCGGGGGTCGAGGGCCGCAGTCGGCTCGTCGAGGATCACCAGCGGGGTGTCGCGAAAGAACGCCCGGGCGATCGCCATCCGCTGCCACTGCCCGACCGACAGGTCGCGGCCCCCGTCGAACATCCGCCCGAGCACGGTGTCGTAGCCATCGGGGAGGGGTTCGACGAATCGGGCGGCCCCCGATCGTTGGGCCGCGACGCGTACGGCATCGCGGTCGTCGACCCGCTCAGGGGCTCCGAAGGCGACGTTGTCGTGGACGGTCAGCTCATAGCGGCAGAAGTCCTGAAAAACCACGGTGACCTGCTGCGACAGGTCGGCTTGGGCGACGTCGACGGTATCGATGCCGCCCCACGTCATCCGCCCTGTGCTCGGCCGGTAGAGCCCGGCGATCATCTTGGCCAACGTCGTCTTGCCCGAACCATTCTCGCCGACCAGGGCGATGACCTCCCCCGGGCGAACGTTGATATCGACGCCGTCGAGGGCCGGGCGAGTCGCCTCGGGGTACGAGAAACCGACGCCCTCAAGGGTCACCACGTCGAACGGCGGAGCCGGTTGTGTCGCGTCACCCGCGTGGGTTCCAGCGGCAATGTCGAGGAACGCCTCGGAGTCACGCAGGAACATTGCCCCCTCATAGAGCTGCCCCAGCGGCCACTGCATCCCGCCGAGGGTCTGCGCCAGCCGTTGCAGGCCGATCATCGCCGCGCCGGCCTCGGGCAACGACATCCGGCCCGACCGGTAGAACAGCAGCACGATCACGAAAGTCGCCATCAGCAGCACCGCGGCGAGCAGATGCGACATGGTCAGCTGCCGGCCGCGCCACTTCCACCGTCGTTGCACCTCGGCAACGTGTTGATCGGACAGATCCCCGAATCGTTGGCGCAGCACGGGGGCGAGCCCGAACGCCCGCACCTCGGGAGCGGTCTCCCTGGATGCCAGTAACGAGCGGTAATAGGCCCGCTTGCGCATCAGCGGCGTCTCCCAGACGTCCTGGTCGAATACGTCGCGACGCACCCGGCGGATGGCCAGCCACATCGGCACGTTGGCGACGACGACGGCGGGCAGTACCAGGGGTTCGATCAGGAAAACAGCAATGGCCAGGCCCACTGCGTTGAGGACTGCGGCGGGGAGGAAGACGACTCCCTCGACGATCTGCATCGGACGGAACTCCGAACCCGACTCGCTGCGCCGGAGGCGATCGTGGAAGTCGGGGGACTCGAAGGCGAGCAGATCGAGTCGGGCGACCGCATCCATCAGTCGCTCGGAGGCCTTGATGCGGACCCGTTCCCCGAGGAGCGCCCGCCATCTCTCGCGGAGCCCGGCGAAGACGTCACCGCCGACCGTCAACGCGACGAGAACGGCAGCGAACGGGAGCACCTCGCGGAATGCGTCGTCGCGGTTGGCGGTTCCGAGAATCGTGGAGAGGATGCGCTGCGTGATCAGCAGCGTGAACGCCCCCGCCAGCCCAGTGACCGCCTCGACGATCAGGATCAGGGTCAGCGACCGGCGGTCGGACTGGGCCGCCAGACGGAAGGCGCTGCGGAGCATGCGGACGACATCGCCTCGCTGCCGCTCCGCCTTTTGTGCGAACAGTTCGGCGATCGGGATCGGCGCAGGCGGTGGGACGTCGAGATCGTCATTAGTTGGAACGGTCCCCACGGACGTGATCCTAGAGCTACGACGTTCACGGCGTGGTCGTTGATCACCCACCGTGAAACTTGTGCACGCAAGGAACGCTATGGTGCTACCGAAATACTTGCTATGACAACGATCCTGCTCGCCCACTCCTACTTCCTCGCCCACGACGCCAAGCAGCGCGCCAAGATGCGGCCCTACGCGCCGTTGGGCACGCTGTACGCCGCCGGCCTGTTGCGTTCGGCCGGTCACGACGTCACGGTCTTCGATTCGATGCTCAGCAGTGGCGAGAACGAGTTCAGCGATCTGGTCGCCGACCTTCGGCCCGACGTCGTGGTGATGTTCGAGGACAGCTTCAACTTCCTGTCGAAGATGTGTCTCGCCCGCATGCGGCAGGCCGCATTCACGATGATCGACGCCGCCCGGTTGTCGGGGGCCGTGGTCTTCGCCGCCGGTTCGGATGCCAGCGACGATCCCGCCGCATACCTGGCCGCCGGGGTCCATGTCGTTGCCCGTCGCGAGGCTGAACATGCCATCGGCGAGCTGGTCGACGCCCTTGCTCGGCCGGGGTTCTGGGTTGCTGCTCACGACATCGCCGGGCTGTCGTTCGTCGAGGACGGCGACGTGGTCAGCACCCCCGATCGCCGCAACGAACGGCACCCCGATGTCTTCGGCCGGCCCGCCCGCGACCTCGTCGACCTCGAGGCGTATCGGCGGACGTGGGTCGATCAGCACGGTTACTTCTCGCTGAACATGGTGTCGACCCGCGGTTGCCCGTTCCATTGCAACTGGTGCGCCAAGCCGGTTTGGGGGCAGCGTTACGCGATGCGTTCGGCGATCGACGTGGCCGACGAGATGTTTGCCGTTAAAAGTGAGATTCGCCCTGATCACGTGTGGTTTGCCGACGACATCTTCGGTCTGCGTCCGTCATGGTTGGCCGACTTCGCCGCCCGAGTCGACGAACTCGGTGCCCACATCCCGTTCACCATCCAATCCCGCTGCGACCTGATGTCACCTGAGGCCGTCGCCGCGCTCGCCCGTTCGGGGTGTCATGAAGTGTGGCTGGGGGCCGAGAGCGGTAGCCAGGCGATTCTCGATGCGATGGACAAGGGGACGACCGTTGCCGAGATCACCACGGCTCGTCAACGCCTCGCCGAGGCCGGCGTGCGAGCGGCCTTCTTCATCCAGTTCGGCTACCCCGGCGAACGATGGGCCGACATCATGGCAACCGTAGAGATGGTCCGCCAGGCCCTGCCTGACGACATCGGGGTCAGTGTCAGCTATCCGTTGCCCGGGACCAGATTCCACGCCATGGTCCGCGATCAACTGGGGGCCAAGACCCACTGGGACGAATCGGGTGACCTGGCGATGATGTTCCGCGGCACCTACACCACGCCGTTCTACCGCCATCTCCATGCCACGCTCCACGACGATCTCGATCTGCACCGACGTCGGGCAGGTCTGGCCCCGACGCCGATTCCTCGCCACGACGTCGTGTCGCTCGACGAACACGAACGGCGGGTGGCCGAGGGCTGGGCCGCCCTCGCCGAACTCGAACGCAGCTGTCGTAACGACCGCCCGACGCTGCTGGTGCGGTCCGAAGCCGTGACGTCGGCCCCCGACCTCTCGCTCAGCTGGAACTGACCCGCTCGGAAGGTTTGCGGGTGAGCAGACGCTCGATCCGTCGATCCCACTGGCCGGCTGCGTCGAGCAGCCAGGCCACGCCCGTCGCCAGCTGCTCAGGGGTGGCGACGAAGAGCACCTCCCGGCCTCGTCGTTGACGATGGACGAGCCCGGCGTCCTCCAACACCGTCAGGTGTTTGACGATCGCCTGTCGGGTCAGGGCAAAGCGTTCGTGGAGCGTCGACGCCGAAGCAGGTCCGTCGACGACGAGTCGTTGGATGAGTTGCCGCCGTGTCGAATCGGCCAACGCCCCGAAGAACACGTCGAGCAAACCTGCCTCATCGGGCCCTGCCTCATCGGGTGCGGACTTGGGTGGGTTCACACGCGTGCGGTGCCGCGAACCGAGCAAGTCCACAGCGATACGGCTCGGACCTCCCAGCGAATCGCCGCCGTCGAGATCGCTGCCGACATCGATGCCGACAGGGCTGCACCAGGCAGGCCCACGGGCCGCTCGACGATCATCAGTCGCCGCCGACCGTCGGGGTGGTGGTCGATGCCGATACGCACCTGCGACGCTGCGATGTCGTCGCCGGGGTCATATCCGGCGTCATCACCCGTGTCCCACCAGGTGAAGGTGAGGTGGTCGCCCTCGACCATGGTGTCGATGACCACCCGGCGGGTGCGGCCGTCATCGATCACGGTCCCGTGCCCCGTCTCTGGGTCGACGAATGCCTCGTCGACCAGCCACGTACGCCAGCCATCCGAGGTGGCGATCAACGCCCACAGGTCGTCGGCGGGAAGGTCGACGTCAATCTTGCGGCGGATCTCGGTCGCCGCGGTTCGGGCGTCCTGCGGGGCTGTCGATGTCATCGGTTCAGCATATCGCAACCAATGGGTTGCACTTCGACGACTCCTTCGTTACATTCAGTGCAACTCATCAGTTGCACAAAGGAGCGGACATGCTGATCCCGACCGTGATCGAATCGACGAGCAAGGGCGAACGGGCCTTCGACATCTACTCCCGTTTGCTCGTCAATCGCATCATCTTTCTTGGCACGGCGATTGACGACCACGTCGCCAACCTGGTTGTGGCTCAACTGCTCCATCTCGAGAGCGAGAATCCCGACGCCGACATCAGCCTGTACATCAACAGCCCCGGCGGCGACATGACCGGCCTGTTCGCCATCCACGACACGATGCGGTTCATCAACCCCGATGTCTCGACGTTTTGCGTCGGCCAGGCCGCCTCGGCCGCCGCGGTCCTGCTCGCCGCAGGGGCGCCGGGGAAGCGGTACGCCCTGCCCAACTCCCGGGTGCTGATCCACCAGCCCCACGGCGGGGCCCAGGGCCAGTCGACCGACATGGAACTTGCCGTGGCCGAGATGGTCGAGATGCGCCGGCGGATGGTCCAGATCTTGGTCGACGCCACCGGCCAGACCGCCGCACGGGTCACCGCCGACATCGATCGCGACTACATCGTGCGCGGCGATCAGGCCGTCGAGTACGGCCTGATCGACCACATCATCGATCGACGGCAACTCGCCGATCTCGCCCGCCCTGCCGCTCCTGCCATCGCCGCCTGACGTCCCGAAAACCACAAACGGGCGGCTCACGCTCCGGTGAGGCGGAGCCCGGTCAGGGCCGTGGTCCGCCAGCTCACCGTGACGACCGTGTCCGACGACAGCCTCGGGGCGCGCCCGAGTGCCGCGTCGACCTCGGCATCGCGATCGGGCCCGAGGCATAGACGTTGCCGGACGAAGGCGACCAGCTCGGCACGGTTGACGGGGGCCGGTCGTTCAGGACGGCGAGCGACGACCACGTCGGGTGTGTAGCCGAGCTCGCCAACCACCTCGACGAAGAGATCCGCGGACGGTTCCGTGGGTCGAGTGAGGCCCCAGAACTGGGTCCACAGGTCGTTCAGTGACGACTGCGGATGTCGCTCGGGGAGTTCCACCACCACACCGGTCGTGGCGTGAGCGCTGAGGGCGGCAACGAACTCCCCGATCAGAGCGACGTTGTAGACCACGTGATGGCAGACGACCACATCGACGACCGGGCTGTCGGCCGCCGCCGCCGGCCACTTCCCGAGCACGGTTGAGCTCGCCAGCCCGCGCCGCGCGGCCGCCTGGGTGAACTGGTCGAGCATCGCCTCCTGCTCGTCGGCACCCGTGACGTGATGGAGCAGCCCACCGAGCGGAAGGCTCGATCGCCCGCCGCCGCAGCCGACGTCGAGCAGCGTCCCACCCAAGTCGAGCAGGTCGGCGGCCGCCCGCATTGATGGGGTGTTGACCGGGTCGCGGCCTGTCGAGCGGAACATCTTCGGCGGATGGATCCACGGGGAGGCCGGGGCCTGCGCCAAAATCTCCGCGGGGATCGCCCAGGCTGCCAAGGCTTCAGCCCACCGATCTGCCGCGCTGGTCATGACCTCATTCTGATGCAGCACTAGCCTTCGTCACCCATGGAGATGCACTTCGCCACAGTGTGGGAGCAGATCGCCGACGCGATCCCCGATTCGCCGGCCCTCGTCCATGGTGAGACTCGCCGAACGTGGCGCGAGTACGACGATCGCGCCGCCCGTCTGGCCGCGGTGTACACGGCGGCCGGTCTCGGTCCGAACTCGAAGATCGGGCTGTATCTGTACAACTCGAACGAGTACCTCGAATGCCAGTACGCCGGTTTCAAGATGCGCGGCGTCCCCGTCAACGTCAACTATCGCTACCTCGATGATGAGCTGTGGTACCTCCTCGACAACGCCGATGCCGAGGCGCTCGTCTTTCACTCGTCGCTGGGCGATCGAGTTGCCCGGGTGGCCGGTCGGTTGCCCCAGCTCAGGCTGCTGATCGAAGTCGACGATGGTCAGGCTGGTCGAGTGCCCGGGGCGATCAATCTGGAGTCGGCAATCGCCGAGACCCCACCGATGGGGCGCATCGAGCGGGGCGAGGACGACCTGTACATGCTCTACACGGGCGGGACGACGGGGATGCCCAAGGGTGTGATGTACGCGATCGGCGGCATGACCGCCGCGTTCGTCTCCGGCGGATTTCCACTGGTCGGGCTGGCACCGCCGTCCGACGCCACCGAGATCGGCCCGATGGTTGCGCAGGCGGTCGCCAACGGCAGTGGTGCCGTGTCGATTCCCGGCTGCCCTCTCATGCACGGCACCGGCGTCTGGCTCGGGGCGCTGATCCCCCAACTGGCCGGGGGAGCGGTGGTCACCCTGCCGTCGCGCCGCTTCGATGCCGCCGAGATGCTGGCGGTCGCCGCTCGCGAGCGGGCCTCGATCGTGGTGATTGTCGGTGACAGCTTCGCCAAGCCGATCATCGCCGCCCTCGATGCGGCCATCGAGCGAGACGAGCCATTCGATACCTCGGCACTGAAGCTGGTCATCTCGTCGGGGGTGATGTGGACCGCCGAGGTCAAAGAAGCGATCCTCGACCGCATTGGCCACGTGGTCCTCTTCGACGCCATCGGGTCGAGCGAGGGCTCGATGGGCATGCAAATCTCGATGCGCGGCGTCGCAGCGGCGACGGCGAAGTTCTCGCAGAGCCCGACGACCAAGGTGTTCACCGACGACGACCGCGAGGTGGAACCCGGCTCCGACGAGATCGGCATGGTCGCCGCCGGCGGCAACGTGCCCTTGGGCTACTACAAGGACCCCGAGAAGTCGGCGCGTACCTTCCGAGAGATCAACGGCGTGCGCTACTCCTTCCCGGGGGACCTCGCCCAGGTCGCCGCAGACGGGTCCCTGATCCTGCTCGGCCGTGGGAGCCAGGTGATCAACTCCGCCGGCGAGAAGATCTTCCCCGAAGAGGTGGAAGAGGCTGTCAAGCGCGTCGACGGCATCGTCGATTGCCTGGTGGTCGGCGTCGATGACGAGAAGTTCGGCCAGGCGGTGACCGCGGTCGCCTCGCGGGTCTCCACCGACGAGACGTCACCGACCGAGGCCGAGGTCATCGCCGAAGTCAAACAGCAACTGGCCGGCTATAAGGCTCCCAAGCGAGTCGTGTTCGTGGCCCAGGTGCCCCGCTCTCCCAACGGCAAGGCCGATTATCCCGCTGCCAAGGCCCTGGCGGCGGGCCCGCTCACCGGCTGACCGAGTCGGGACGTTCTGTGCGCTTGGTCGCGCGCTGCGAGCGCACAAGACGCCCGCCGGACGGTGTCTCAGCTGAATCGGCGCAGGCGCAGGCTGTTGGAGACGACGAACACGCTCGAAAACGCCATCGCCGCGCCGGCGATCGCCGGGGACAGCGCGCCGCTCGACGCCAGCGGGATGGCGGCGACGTTGTAGGCGAAGGCCCAGAACAGGTTGCCCTTGATCGTCGCCAGCGTGCGTCGGGCGAGGCGGACCGAGTCGACCACGGCGCTCAGGTCGTTGCGCACGATCGTCAGGTCGCTGGCCTCGATCGCCACGTCGGTTCCGGCACCCATGGCGATGCCCAGGTCGGCCTGGGCCAGCGCGGCGGCATCGTTGACCCCGTCGCCGACCATTGCCACCACCCGCCCCTCGGCCTGCAGCCGGCGGATCTCGGCCACCTTGCCGTTGGGGAGCACCTCGGCGCGCACGTCGGCGGCGGCGATACCCAACTGTGCCCCGACCGCGGCCGCCGTGGTGGTGTTGTCGCCACTCAGCAGCATGGGTCGGATACCGAGCTTGACCAGGCGATTCATCGACTCCAGGGCGTCGGGTTTCACCGTGTCGCGCAGCGCGATGATCCCGGCGACGACATCGTCGACCCGGGCGGTGACGACGGTCGTTCCCGACCCTTCGAGCCGCTCGCGGTCTGATTCCAGGTCGCCGGCGTCGCCCCGGCCGAGGGTGACAAAGCGGCCCCCGACGACGCCTTCTGCCCCCAACCCCGGCTTGGTCAGGAATCTCTCGACCGGGCTCAACGGGCCGATGGAGTGCACTCGCTGGTGGTCGACGATGGCTCTGGCAATCGGGTGTTCGCTGGCGGTCTCGACCGCGGCAGCCAGGGCCAGCAGCTCGGTTTCGGTCCATCCGGTGGTCGGGATCACCTGCTCGACCGACATCCGGCCCTCGGTCAGCGTGCCCGTCTTGTCGAACACGATCGTGTCGATCCGCCGGGTCGATTCGAGGACCTCGGGGCCCTTGATCAGAATGCCGCGCCGGGCGCCGCGGGCGGTTCCGACCAGCAGTGCCGTGGGGGTAGCCAGCCCGAGCGCGCACGGGCAGGCGATGATCGCCACCGCCACGGCCGGAGCGAAGGCCTCGCGCAGGCTGCCGGTGCGGGCGAACCAGAACCCGAAGGTGCCCACGGCAATCGCGATCACCGTCGGCACGAACACCGCAGCCACCCGATCGGCGAGGCGCTGGATCGGTGCTTTGCCGGTTTGCGCCTCCTCGACGAGGCGGGCCATCTGAGCGACCTGCGTATCGCTCCCGACGCGGTTGGCAACGACGATCAGGCGTCCGGCGACGTTGATGGTGCCCCCGACGACCGCGTCGCCGGGAGACACGTCGACGGGCAGACTCTCACCGGTCACCAGTGAGGCGTCGATCGCCGAAGTCCCCGATTCGATCACGCCATCGGTCGCCACCTGCTCGCCCGGTCGGACCACGAAACGGTCGCTGACCTGCAGCGTCTCGGCGGCGACACGCGTTTCGTTGCCGGCCGCGTCGATCAGCGACGCCTCCTTGGCGGCCATCGCCAACAGCGCCCGAATCGCTCCGTTGGCCCGTCGCTTGGAGCGGGTCTCGAAGTAGCGGCCAGCCAGAATCAACGCAACGACGGCGGAGGCAACCTCGAGGTACAGGTGGTGGTCGTCGCCGCGGCTGACGCCAAGCGACATCGACATCGTCATCCCGCTGTCGCCCGCCTCGGTGAACAGCAGCGCCCATGTCGACCATCCGTAGGCGGCGATCACTCCGATCGAGACGAGGCTGTCCATCGTCGCCTCGGCCTGGCGCAGGTTCTTCCACGCGGTCCGATGGAACGGCCACGCCCCCCACGTCGCCACGGGCGAGGCGAGGGCATACGAGATCCACTGCCAGTTGCGGAATTGCAACGCCGGAATCATCGACAGCAGCAGCACCGGAAGACCGAGCAGCGAGGAGACGATGAGTCGTTGGCGCAGCCCGGCGAGGTGGGCATCGGCCGGTGCCGCCGACGTCTCGGACGTGGCGGGTAGTCGCTCGGGTGGCGGTGCCGGAAGTGTCGCTCCATAGCCGATCGAGGCGACGGTGTCGATCAGTCGGCCGGATGTCAGCAGCTTCGGATCGAAGGTGACGCGGGCGTGTTCGGTGGCGTAGTTGACCGACGCCTCGACGCCGTCAAGACGGTTCAGCTTCTTTTCGATCCGCGCCGCGCAGGCGGCGCAGGTCATCCCGGTGATCGTCAGGTCGACCGTGTCGCGCTTTGGAGCCGTGTTGAGCGCGGACGTCATCCGGAAACCTCGACGGTGAATGGCACGGTGATGACTTGGCCGAGTCGGGAGAACTGCAGGAACAACCGCCACGTCCCCGGGGGCAGGTCCCAGGCAAAGCCGAACTCGCCCGGCGCGCCGGTGGATTCGGCGTGCAGGTGGCGGTACATGCTGTTCCCGGCTCGGAAGGCCACCAGGTGGGCCGCCTGTCCGAGATACGGCTCCAACTCGACGGCCGGTGACACCGTGAAGGCGCCGTCGTCACGCACCACTCGAAGTCCCTCGGGGGTGATCACGTCATCGAGCG
Organism: uncultured Actinomycetes bacterium; assembly: GCA_963847945.1. Taxonomy (GTDB): domain Bacteria; phylum Actinomycetota; class Acidimicrobiia; order Acidimicrobiales; family Ilumatobacteraceae; genus JANMJD01. The sequence continues at coordinate 371,598 of CAWKBX010000009.1, read as the reverse complement.
GAGCTGGGAGTGGTTGGGCCGCCGATGGGCCGGGCACCAACAGGTCGGTACCGAGGGCCATCGCCTCGCCACCGGCCGGTCGGATGTCGGCGACCAGGCGATAAGGACCGGCCGCGGGCCAGGCGACGGGCGTCGACCACGTTCCTGCCGCGTCCATCATCGGATGGAGATGTTGGAAGCTCGACAGATCGTCGCTGACCAGCAGCAGGTGCAGGCGGGCACCGGCGGCGTCATCGAACTCCGTCACCGGTTGCCCGTCGCGCTCGACTCGGAAGCTCAAGATCGTCGATGCCGGGTCGATGGTTGACGAGACGGCAATGCGGTGGCCGTCAACGACCGACGACAGCCCGGCAACGCCTGCTCCCGCACCGTTCGATCCGTGGGTGGAATGCGCGTCAGTGGTCACCGTGGCGTGTTGTTGATGACCGTCGTCGGCCGTGGGCGCCGAGGCCGTCGGCGACTTCGAATGTCCGTGGCCGGGCACGGCCTCGCCGATCCCGTAGGCGGTGGCGAACACCCCTGCCAAAACCAGGCCGAACGCACCGAGGCGAGTTGCGGGGGTCTTCACGCGACCTCGAACCCGGCCTCATCGATTGCGGCGACGAGGGCGTCGCGCTCCAGGCTCGTCCCGACGATCCGCACGTCCTTCGACGTCAGGTCCACCTCGACCGCGGTGACCCCGGCCACCTTGGTCAGTTCGCCGCGTACGGCGGATTCGCAGTGTCCGCAGGTCATTCCAGGGACGTTGAGGGTGACGGTGTGCATAATTCCTCCATCAGTGCTCATGACTTGACCAATCGTTCGATGGCTCGGCTGGCCTCGGTGACCAGTCGATCGGCTTCGCCCGGATCGGCGGATCGCACCGCGCCGGCGACACAGTGGCGCAGATGCTCATCGAGCAGCCCGACGGCAACGCTTTGCAGGGCCCGGGTCGCCGCAGAGACCTGGGTCAAAACGTCGATGCAGTAGGTGTCGCTTTCGACCATCCGCTGCAGGCCGCGCACCTGGCCTTCGATACGGCGGAGCCGTTTGAGCAGCTGATCCTTGTGATCGTGATAACCGGGTGTGTCCACGCAGATACCCTACCGGGGTACCCTGTACGCTTCAACCGACTTCAGGTCAGCAGCACTTCAGGTCAGCAGCTTGGCGCGGAAGAAGTCCAGGACGCAGTGCACTGTGGCCTCGTCGCGCTGTTCGGTGACAACGGAGTGGTCGGTCTTCTTCGTCGACGACAGTTCGATGGCGATGAACGCGTCGCCCAGTTCATCGCGCAGCGCGTCGAACCGGTCTCCGACCAACCGGTCGCCGGTATAGCGCAGCCCCAGCCCCAGCCCCAGCACCTCGCATCCGGCGGCGGCCCGGCCCTTCACCGTCGCCAGGTCGGCGGGAGACAGGTTGAGATTCGCGCCCCGCTTGCGACCGATCGGCGTGGCGACGGGCAGTGATGGTTGGCTGAGCACCGGGGCAACCGTCGTTTCGTCGAGCATCATGCCCAAGGCGAACCCGCCGCTGAAGCACATCCCGATCGCCCCGACGCCCGGTCCGCCGCACTCGGTGTGCAGGCCGCCCGCCAACGCCCGCAACCACCCGGTGATCGGGGAGGTGCGGTTCAACGCCCACGTGGTGAACTAGTTCAAGACCGGGCTCATCGCAGGTCGTCGGTGGCTTCAAGCGCGGCATCGGCGAGGAACTCGACGCGGGTCTTGGTCAGCTCCAGGTCGTCGACCTCGTCGGCCATCGCCCCATGGAGGTAACGGGCATAGACGCCTTCACAGATCACCGCCAGCCTGAATCCGGAGAACGCTTTGTAGTACCCGATGTTCGAGACATCCCGTCCGGTGATTCGGGCGTAGCGCTCGACGACATCGGCGTATGCCGGGAACCCGGCCTCGCCGGTCGGGTCGTTGAATACGTTGCGCGGCGTCCCCGGGTCGGTCCAATAGACGCCGAGGTAGCCGAGGTCGGCCAGCGGGTCGCCGAGGGTGCACAGCTCCCAATCGAGTACCGCGGCGATGCGGCCCGTCGTCACATCGGTGAGGCAGTTACCGAAGCGGTAGTCGCCGTGGGCGATCGAGACCCCGACCTGCACGGGCATGTGGGCTCGCAGGCGGCGGGCGACCTCTTCGATGGCGGGGAGTTCGCGGGTCTTGGAGTGGTCCCACTGTGTCGTCCACCGGCGAACCTGGCGTTCGACGTATCCCTCGCGCTTGGCCAGGTCACCCAACCCGACCTCGTCGATGTCGACGGCGTGGAGGTCGGCAAGGACATCGATCAGGTGATCGGCAGCCGCAGGGCGCAGCTCGGTCGGAAGCTCGACCGCCCGCTCGGGACTGTCGAGTACTACACCGTCGACGTAGCCCATCACGTAGAACGGCGCCCCGTTGACGGCTTCGTCGGTGCACAACCCCAGGGCGGGGGCAACCGGGACCGACGTCTGGCCGACGGCCGAGATGATCTTGTGTTCGCGGGCCATGTCGTGGGCCGTGGCGAGTACGTGGCCCATCGGCGGACGGCGGAGCACGAACCGATTGCCTGCCGCGTCGAACACCCTGAACGTCAAATTCGAGCGTCCACCGGTGATGAACTCAAAGATGAATGGAGCCTGCGCTCCGGCAATGTTGGCAGCCAGCCAGGCGCTGACCTTCGGTTCGTCGATTCCTCGCATCGCCCGGACCGTAGCGGTTCGACCCCGACCGCCGATCAACCGGCGGTCAGTGCGCAAGGTCAGCCGGGGCGGCTGACACCTGTGACCCGGCCCCAGTTGATGCCGACCACCTTGACCACATCGCCCGAGTTGGGGGAATGGATCATCTGCCCACCACCGATGTACATGCCGACGTGACTGATCGGGTTGTGGGTGAAGATCAGATCGCCGGGTTGTACATCGCCCGGGTCGATGTGTTGTGTCGATGCGTACTGCGCTCGCGACTGGTGGGGGAGGTACACCCCGGCCTGCGCCCACGCCCACGAAGTGAGCCCCGAGCAGTCGAACGCCTCGCCCGGCGATGCGGCGGCGAACCGATATGGCACGCCGCGTTGACTCATCGCCGCGGCGACGGCCCCCGCCGCGCCGGCTGATGGTGCCGGTACGTTGCGGCCCGCCCCGCCGCTGTTGCCACTGCTGGCGTCGCCGCCACCGGGCGTCGCGCCGCCTCGGGGCGTTGGGGCGCCGCCTCCGGCCGGCGGGCGGTTGGACTGCGCCTGGGCGATGGCGGCGGCGGCTTCGCGGGCTCGGCGCTGGTCGGCGGCGCGGCGCTCGGCGGCAAGCGCCTCGCCGAACTTCACCTTCATCGCCGCTTCGTACTCGGTGAGTTCCTTGGCCTTCTTCTCAACGGCCTTGGTTTGCGCCTCGATATCGGCGATCAGCTGTTCGGAACGAGTCTGCTTCTTGGCGAGCTGGGTCCGTTCCTTTTCGAGGTCGTTGATCGTCGAGTCGAGTTCGTCGGTGGCACTCTCTCCGGCCGACAGCGCCAGCTTGGCGTACTGCTCACGCTCGACGGTCTCGGTCAGGTTGCCGCCCCCGCCGGTGAGCAGGGTGCCGATACCGCTGACCTGGTCTCCCGAGACAAACGTCTGCAGGGCGAAGTCACTGACCTGGTTCTGGACGTCGCCGAGCTGCGTTTCGAGTTCGCCGATGCGAACCTGCGACTTGGCAATCTCGACTTTGAGTTGTTCGAGTTCGTCGAGGGCGTTCAGCGCGTCTTCGTCGAGCCGATCCTTGTCGTCGTGGAGTCGTTCGAGTTCGGCTTCGGCGGCGGCGATCTGTTGTTTGATCTGCTGGCTCGACTGCGCGTCGCGCGGCAGGGACGTTGAAGCTGAGCAGCCCCACGACGGTCAGGAGCGCGGCAACACTCCGACGACCCGTACTCCGACCCGATCGCATGATTGTGCGACTCTAGCGAAGATGACGAACAGGTTGCGAGGCGGCATCGGTTCTTGAGCCTTTCGCACTGTTCGCGGCGCCTATTCCCACTCGATGGTGCCGGGTGGCTTCGATGTGATGTCGTAGGCGACGCGGTTGACGCCGTCGACCTCGTTGATGATTCGACTCGACATCCGCTCCAACAGGTCGTACGGCAGCCGGGCCCAATCGGCGGTCATCGCATCTTCGCTGGTCACGGCCCGAATGATGATCGGATAGGCATAGGTGCGCTCGTCACCCATCACGCCGACGGAGCGGATGTCGGGAAGCACGGCGAAGGCCTGCCAGATCTCCCGATCGAGCCCCGCATCGTGGATTTCGGCCCGCACGATGGCGTCGGCCTCCTGCAGAATCGCTACTCGTTCGGGGGTGACCTCGCCGATGATCCGCACGCCCAATCCCGGCCCGGGGAACGGCTGGCGGTAGACGATCTCGTCGGGAAGGCCGAGCTGCGAACCCATCGCCCGTACCTCGTCCTTGAACAGGTCGCGCAGGGGCTCGACGAGCTGCAGCGTCATGTCGTCGGGTAGTCCGCCGACGTTGTGATGGCTCTTGATCACCGCCGCTTTACCCGTGGTGCCGCCCGACTCGATCACGTCGGGGTAGAGGGTTCCCTGCACCAGGAACTCCGCCTCGGTGAGGCCGCCGGTGTTCTCCTCGAAGATCCGCACGAACAGCTCACCGATCGCCTTGCGCTTGGCCTCGGGCTCACTGATTCCGGCGAGACGCACGAAGAACCGCGCCCCGCATCGACGTGAATCAACTCGATCCCCATATTGCGCTTGAACGTCTCGACGACCTGATCGCTCTCGCCTTTGCGCATCAGGCCGGTATCGACATACACGCAGGTCAGCTGGTGCCCGATCGCCTTGTGGACGAGGGCCGCGGCGACCGCCGAATCAACACCACCCGAGAGCCCGCAGATCGCCCGGCCTTTGCCGACCTGGGCCTTCACGCGGGCGATCTGGTCATCGATGATCGATCCCATCTTCCAGGCGCCGCTCGCCCCACAGACGGAGTAGAGGAAGCGGCGCAGCACCTCTTGACCGTTGGGGGTGTGGCCAACCTCGGGGTGGAACTGCACGCCGTGGATGCGTCGCTCGGCGTTTTCCAACACAGCGACGGCAGCCTCGGGGGTGCTCGCCGCGACGGTGAACCCGACGGGCGGACGCACGATCGAGTCGAAGTGGCTCATCCAGACCGGCTGGGGGCCGTCGACGAAGATGCTGCTGGTGCCACTGGGGGTAAGTTCGGTGCGCCCGTACTCGCCGCGGCCCGTGTTGGCGACCTCGCCGCCGAGTTGCGTGGCGATCAACTGGGCGCCGTAGCAGATGCCGAGAATCGGTACCCCGAGGTCGTAGACATCGCGGTCGATGATCGGCGCGCCGGCGACATGCACACTCTTCGGACCTCCCGAGAAGATGATCCCGGTGGGCGCCTTGGCCGCGATCTGCTCGGCGGTGATCGTGTGAGGCACGATCTCGGAGTGAACCCCAGCCTCCCGCACGCGACGGGCGATGAGCTGGGCATATTGGGCGCCGAAGTCGACGACCAGAACGGTCTCGGCCGGCGACGACGAGGGGGGAGCGTCCATCGCCCCCGAGCGTAGCCAGGCTCGCCACCAACCCACGTTTGCCGTTCGGTGCCCTGCCAGGCACGATGGAGCCATGCGCCGAGCCCTCGCCGGGGTGTGGATTGCCATCGTCCTCGCCTGTGCCACCCCTGCCGTTGCCTACTCGGTTGCTCCGACCGAGCCTCCCCCGCCGACCCTCGCCGGCGGACGGTCACTGTCGGAGTGCATCAGCGCCGCCCCGAAGCCCGGCTGCGTGACCAGCACCACCACCGACACCAATCAGATGATCACGTTCGCCGTGCTGATGACCGGCATGGCCTTCATCGGTTGGCGAATTGCCCGCAGCGTCCGCCGTCGCGACGCGTCGCGCCCGCCGAGCTGACCGACCCGCGACAGAGGCGGGCGGGGCGCAGTACGGTCAAGCAGGTGACGCCTGACGAGTTTCGCCATCATGGACATGAGTTGATCGACTGGATCGCCGACTATCTCGGTGGTGGGGGAGAGCCGAGCGGGGTCGAGCGCTTCCCGGTGCATCCGGCGACGGTGCCGGGGGACGTGCGGGCGATGCTGCCGGAGCATCCGCCTGGCGCGCCGGAGTCGTTCGATGCGGTGATGGCCGACGTCGAGCGGGTGGTGATGCCGCACATCACCCACTGGCAGCATCCGAGCTTCTTCGCCTATTTCCCGTCGAACACGACCTACTCGTCGGTCCTCGGTGAACTCCTTGCCGCCGGGCTCGGGGTCAACGGGATGAGTTGGGTCACGTCGCCGGCGGTCACCGAGATCGAGACGCTGATGATGGACTGGATGGTCGAGCTGCTCGGCCTGCCCGACGCGTTCTTGTCGACGAGCGCGACGGGCGGAGGCGTGATCCAGGCGACGGCCAGCGAGGCGACGCTGACTTCGATCATCGCCGCCCGGTGGCGGGCGACCGGAGGTGCGGTCAACGCCGATGGCGATACGACTCGACTCGTTGCCTACGCCACGGCTCACGCTCATTCGTCGATCGAAAAGGGCCTACGTATTGCGGGTATCGGGACCGACCGGTTGCGTTTCGTCGAGGTCGATGACACGTTCGCGATGCGGCCCGATGCGCTGCGGGCGGCGATCGCGGCCGACGCGGCCGCCGGACTGACGCCATTCTGGGTGTGTGCCGCGTTGGGGACGACGAGTTCGACGGCGTTCGATCCGTTGCGGGCGATCGGCGAGATCACCCGGGAGTTCGGGTTGTGGCTCCACGTCGATGGGGCGATGTCGGGCATTGCCGCCCTCGCCCCCGAGTTCCGCTCGACGCAGGACGGCATGGACCTCGCCGACAGCTACTGCACCAACCCGCACAAGTGGATGGGTGTCAACTTCGACTGCGATCTGTTCTGGACGTCGGATCACGCGGCGCTCCTCGGCGCGCTGTCGATCCTGCCCGAGTATCTGCGATCACGAGCCGCGGAGTCGGGGCGGGCGATCGACTATCGCGACTGGGGCATCCCGCTCGGCCGCCGGTTCCGGGCGCTGAAGCTGTGGTTCACACTGCGCTGCGAGGGAACCGAGGCGGTACGTGAGATGCTGCGCTCGCACATCTACCTCGCCCAGGAACTGGCCGAATGGGTACGGGCCGATCCGCGCTTCGAGATCGTCGCCCCCCATCCACAGAGTTTGGTGTGCTTCCGACTGGTCGGCGACGACGCCCTGACCGATGCGTTGATCGAGCGGGCCAACGCCACCGGCGAGGCGTTGTTCACTCGCACGGTCCTCAATGGCGGCAGCGTCCTGCGATTTTCGATCGGTGGCCGACTCACCGAACGTCGCCACGTGGAGGCGGGTTGGACCCTGCTGCAGCGGATTGCCGGGGAGTTGAGTGCCTGACCGACCGTGAGGGCGGTGGGCGGAACAGTCCCGACATTGGCGAACCCCGGTCCTTGCGGACCGGGGTTCTTAGGTCGGGCTGGGTGACGGTGCCGGTCGGGAGGGCGGTGCTGGGCTACACGCTCGGAGACGGCTCGAAGCCGTTCATGGTGGGAGCGCCCGGAGCCAGTCAGGCCGTCGTCTCGGCACCTGAATTACAGGAATATCTCCGCAAAGAGAATTCCCCAATCCAGTGCATCGTCACCTTGCTAAGCCCGGCGGTGTCTCCTCCATTTCAGCGGTGCCGTGCATGCTGTCTACCTCTCGATGGTTCGAAGAAGCGGATGGTTGACATCCATCACCATGCACCTTCTGAACGCGCAATGCAAGCCTTGACTTCAGATTTTTCCTGAGGTAGAAGGGTCGACCAGGAGATCGCTCGCGAACGCGATCGTTGCGCTGACCAGGGCATGCGGTGCCTCCCATGGCACGAAGTGGCCGCAGTCCCGAAGCAGGAATGGTCCGATGTGTTGGGGAAAGGTGATCGCTGCCATTCGATCAAAATCCGGATAGATCACATGATCGCTTGCACCGAAGAGAACCAGGGTTTGCGTTCGCTCATTTCGCGCGAAGAGCGACGCTCCACTACGCGCGGCGGGATTGAACGAGCTCTCATATCCCCCAAATGACGCTCGAATCTTGTGTACGTCAGCGAACGGTTCGGTGTGGAAGTCGACTTCACCGGCGGCCATGAAGGCGCCAGGATGGGCCCAGAACCGCGAGGTGTAGAACGTGGCGATGTACCGCCGCCGCTGCTCTGGTGCCGTCAGTTCGGCGGCCAGTCCGTCAGGGTCGGTGCCTTGGCGGATGAAGTAGTCCGACGCCTCGCGGGCCGGGCGACTACCGGTCAGATGGGCCATCCGCTCCTTGTCGTAGGGCAGCGGTGAGTTGAACAGCACCATCCGGTCGACCCACTCGGGATGGCGTAGGGCGAGGTCTTGGATGATCGGCCCACCGAGGTCGCCGCCGACCAGTACCACCCGTTCATGGCCGAGTACCCCGTGAACCAGCTCGTACATGTCGTGGGAGTGGGCGGCGACGTCATGAAAGCCGTCGGCCCCGACATCGCTGTCGCCGAAGCCCCGTAGATCGGGCACGATGACCTCGAACCCGGCGGCGGCCAACGGCTCGATCACCTTCCAGAAGATCCGCTTCGATTCGGGCCAGCCGTGGACGCAGACGACCGGTACGCCGCCGACGTTCTCGCGTACATAGGCAAGTCGGGTGGAGCGCACCGTCGCAAAGTGTGTGGCGAAACGAGTCGGATCGATGTGGGACGGCGTGGTCATCACCGGAGGGTATGCGAGTCACGCGTCGTCGTGGTCGGACTCGAGCGGCTTCGGCTACGTACTCGTGCGCCGGGGTGGCGGTGAAACTACGTGGGTGATATCGATCCGCCCCAGGTCGAGCCGGCTCACAATGAGCGTATGAGACGACTTCGCGTTGTTGGGTGTGCAATGTTCATCTACGGTGCCGTGATGCTGGAGCTGCTGTTCACCCCGTGGAAGGAGTGGGCGTTGAACCACAGCGTCGCCTCGCTCGTGAGTGCCACCGACAGACGGGTCGGGAACAGTATTGACTCTGCCGTCGACGTGCCAATGTCCATTGTCGCTGACGTGGTGATGATGTTCGTCGGCCTATGGACCGGTCTGCTCGTGCCACGGATGCCCAACAAGTTCAAGGCTGGCTACACGGATCCGCAACCGTGACGCAGGCGGCGCGGGCGGCGTCGAGGGCTGACTGGATCGATTGGCGGTAGCCGTTGCTGGTGTATGTGGCCCCCGAGACAATGTCGATCTGAGCGCTTTGGGCGGCGGTCACCTCGCTGTTCAATCGGGGCACGGCGAGATCGTTGATCCGCACACTCTTGCGGTCCTTCGTTGGAGTCTGGAGCGCGGAGACATCGGTGACTACTCCGCCGGAGATGGTCAGTTGTACCTGGACCGGGCCCCATCTGTTGGTGAACGTGTCTCCGGCGTACGTGCCGTCAACCAGCCCCGAGCCGGTGGCGGCCGGGGCCGGAGGAACGGTTGACGCAGCCGCGGTGACGACGGGCGCGATGACCGGTGCCGGGATTATTACCGTCGCCGGAAGCGTCGGAACCGACGCCGACTCGTCGATCCCGGGCTGGACCGTGGGGAGCGCAGCGGATTCGACGGCGGGTTGAGTTGCGACTTGGGTTGCGGCTTGGGTTGCGACCACGGCGACCGTGGCGGCCGTCGGTGTCGGTGTCGGGGTAACCGATGACGACACGGCCGCATCGGTCGAAGTCACCGCGTCGGCCCGTTGGAGGTAGACGGCGAGTCCGAGGGTGGTCGTCACGCTCATTGCCAGGGCGGCTGATCGGCTGCCCTTGGCCGCATGACGCCGTTTCGGGGTGACCCGGCCCGAGCCGGGCTTCGGCGGCGCCGACCCGTCGTCGGCTGGTGAACGTCGCGTCGCGAGGCGGGCGAGACGGTCGTTGATCAACGGGTCACCAAGGGGTGGCTGAAACCCGTTCGGCCCGGATCGGGGAGTTGGGTTCGGCAATGGGGTGTCCTTTCGAACGAGATGAACGAGATGGTGGGGTCAGTAACTGGTCAGTACGAGTTCACGTTCGGCCTCGGCCGGAGGTGTCTCGCCGGCGGGGCGATCGGAATGGGGCGCAACGACTGGCTCCCGCCGACGACGAGCGATGCCCGACAGACGCAGACCGAGTGGGAACATCACCCCGAAGACACAGGCGAGGAGCAGTGCCGTGAAGGCCGGGGTCTGGGCATCGGAACCCAGTTGGATGGCGTGGACGACCGCGGCAACGGCCGCAGGGATCGACAGCAGGTGGACGAGGTGCCAGGCCTTGCGGCGTAGACGCTTCTTTGGCCACGACGACAGCACGGTGATCGCCAGGCCGTAGAAGGCAAGCACGCCCCACGTGAACGCCGCGGCGTCGACCCGCGCTCGATCAGGGAGAAACACCGTCGTCAAGCCGATTCCGAGATCGGCCGCGTAGGCCGTGATCACGTGGATGCCGGTGAAGACGAGCGCATACCCGCCGAGCCCGTGGTGGAGGTCGAGCCACCACGCCGGACGCAGGCGTTTGCCCGTCTCGCGACCAGAGAAGACCAGACCGTTGGCGACCGCGGCGAGCATGAGCACCATGGCGACGACACCCGAGGATCGGGTGAGAAACCACATCGTGGAAGACATGACCCCATCGAACGACCCCAAGGTGAGGGTCGGTCACAGAGCGAGCCGTGAGCTCGGTGAGAAGCGGGCGTGGTTCGTAAGAGCCGTCTTCGAGTCCAGTTATCGGGCGGCTATCGGGCGGTTGCCGGACGATCGGGCCGGTCGTGGTCACGACTGACCGTGAGGAGAGGTACCACTCTCATCAGGGTCGTTCGGGTCCTTCCCCGAGCCGATTGCACCGTGAGTGCGATTTCGCTCTAGCCTCAATCACAGGTCAGCGGTTCGCCGTTGGCCGTGAATCCAAAAGACAACTCAACATGCACCCCTTGCGGGGTTTGGGTGTAAGTCCCAACCGGCGGTCACAGCCCGCGAACCTCAGGCCCAACAGCCCGAGGCCGACCCGGTGGAATTCCGGAGCCGACGGTCATAGTCCGGATGGGAGTAAGGGTGCGTGGCTCAGCCTGGCTCCACCCGCGCGGTGCTGCCTGGGCTGTCGTTCACGTACCCCTCGAAACCGAGGAGCAGCGGGTGAACGACGAACAGCGGATGAGCCGAGCCATTCAGGTGGCCGCTTCCGTACGTCTGCGCACCTCCCCCAACCCGTGGGTCGGGTGCGTCATAGTCACCTCGGCCGGTGACGCCCACGAGGGCGCTACCGAACCTCCCGGGGGTCGTCACGCCGAGATCGTCGCCTTGCACGCGGCGGGGGCCGCGGGCGCCGACGTGCGCGGCGCGACGTTGTACACGACGCTCGAACCCTGCTCGCATCACGGCCGAACCGGGCCATGCGCCGAGGCGATCGTCGCCGCCGGAGTAAGCCGGGTCGTGTCGGCCATCGAGGACCCCGACCTCCAGGTGGCCGGACGCGGCCATGCGACCTTGCGGGACGCGGGCATCGACGTGGTCGTCGGCCCGAACGCCGATGAGGTGATCGAGCAACTTCGCCCCTACCTTCATCATCGCCGTACGAACCGGCCGTTCGTACTGCTCAAGCTGGCGGCGACCGTCGATGGTCGCACGGCCGCCGCCGATGGGACGAGTCAGTGGATCACATCGCCCGAGGCTCGCCGCCGGGTTCATCTGATCAGGGCCGAAAGCGATGCGATCTGCGTCGGGGCCGGCACGGTCCGGATCGATGACCCTGCGCTGACCGTTCGTCACGTCGACGGTCGCGACCCGCGCCGCATCGTGCTCGGCCGGGCGCCCGTCGATGCCAAGGTCCATCCGTGCGATGAGTGGCACGGATCGCTTCCCGATCTGCTCGACAAGCTCGGCTCTGAAGGCGTTCTACAGCTGATGGTCGAAGGGGGCGCGAGCGTCGCCAACGACTTCCATCGGCAAGGTCTCGTCGACCGGTATGTCGTGCACCTCGCCCCAGCCCTGATGGGCGGCGACGATGGACGCGCCCTGTTCGCGGGGCCTGGTTCCCCGACCATCTCCGGGGTGTGGCGCGGCGAGTTCCGCGCCGTCCACCGCCTCGGTCCCGATCTCGAGATCATCCTCGACCGACCCACCTCATCCAGCGATGCCGAACCCCCCGGCACCGCTGCATCCTCCAAGGAGCCCCGATGACCAACCAATCCGCTCGTCTGCCCGACGGGTTCGCCCCGATCGAAAAGGTTGTTGCGGCGATTGCCCGCGGCGAGATCGTGGTGCTCGTCGACGACGAGGACCGCGAGAACGAGGGCGACCTGATCATGGCCGCCGAGCACGCGACCCCCGAGAAGATCGCCTTCTTCGTGCGCCACACGAGTGGCGTGATCGTCGCCCCACTCAGCGGCGCCCGCTGTGACGACCTACGGCTTCCGCTAATGGTCGAACACAACACCGAGAGCCACCGCACGGCATTCACCGTCTCGGTCGATGCCATTGAGGGCACGACCACCGGTATCTCCGCCGGCGACCGGGCGACAACGCTGCGCGCGTTGGCCGACCCGAACGTCACCTACACCGACTTTGCCCGCCCCGGCCACATCTTCCCGTTGCGGGCCCGTGAGGGCGGCGTGCTCAAGCGCGCCGGTCACACCGAGGCGGCGGTCGATCTCGCTCGGATGGCCGGATGCGAGCCCGCCGGGATCATCTGTGAGATCACCAACGACGACGGCTCGATGTCGCGGCTGCCCGAATTGCGCAAGTTCTGCGCTACCCACGGCCTGCTGTTGTCGTCGATCGCCGAGCTGATCGCCTATCGGCGCCGAACCGAAAAGCTCGTCACCCGGGTAGCCCAGGCGATCGTGCCGACCGAGTGGGGCCAGTTCACCTGCATCGCCTACCGCGCCGACTTCGACGACACCGAGCACCTGGCGTTCACCATGGGCGACCTGACCACCGGTGAACCCGTGCTGGTGCGGGTCCACAGCGAGTGCCTCACCGGTGACGTGTTCGGCTCACGTCGTTGCGACTGCGGAGTGCAGCTCCACGGGGCGATGGCCAAGATTGCCTCCGAAGGGCGCGGTGCGGTGGTCTACCTCCGCGGTCACGAGGGTCGCGGTATCGGCATCGGCCACAAGATTCGCGCCTGCTCGCCTGCAGGACGGGGGGATGGACACGGTCGACGCCAACGTCCACCTCGGCCTGCCGGTCGATAGCCGCGAGTACGGCGTGGGTGCCCAGATTCTCGCCGATCTTGGCGCTCACCAGCTTCGATTGATGACCAACAACCCCCGCAAATACGGTGGCATCGCCGGCTACGGCCTGTCGATCGTCGAGCGGGTGCAGATGGCTTCGGTGCCGACCCCCGAGAACCGCGAGTATCTACGGACCAAGAAGGACCGCCTCGGGCACCTCATCGATTTCGACTTCGACGCGGTCACCGACAGCACGACTGACGCCCTCATCCCCGGAGCATGACATGACGATTTTCGAAGGTTCACTCGACGGCCGCGGCCTCAAGTTCGGCATTGTCTGCGGCCGATTCAACGAGTTCGTCGTCAACCCGCTCCTCGACGGAGCCCAGCGCGGGCTGCGTCGCCACGGCGTGGCCGAGGGTGATATCGACGTCGCCTGGGTGCCCGGTGCGTTCGAGATCCCCGTTGCCGCCAAGGTGATGGCGGCGACCAAGCGGTACCAGGCGGTCATCACCCTCGGCGCGGTGATCCGTGGCTCGACGGCCCATTTCGACTATGTCGCCGGGCAGGCCGCCGCGGGTATCCAGCGGGTCAGCCTGGAAACCGACATCCCGGTGATGTTCGGGGTGCTCACGGTCGACACGATCGAGCAGGCGATCGAGCGGGCGGGTACCAAGGCCGGCAACAAGGGTGAGGAAGCGGCGGTCGGGGCCATCGAGATGGCCCGCGTCCTGGCTGACATCCGTCAGGGCTGAAGCGAGTCAACGTCGCCGCGGCGCGGCACGGGCGGTGCGCACCGTGCGAAAATGTCGCGTATGGGTTTGCCGGTTCGGGCCGACCCCCGCACACATAGCCGCCGACGAGAGGAAACTCATGGCGAAACTCGCTGCACTCGTCGTCGCGGTCACGACTGTCCTGACCGCCACATCGATGCCGTCGTCGGCATCCGCCATTGCCGGGCCATCCACCGACCAGGCCTCCGTTGAGTACCGGGCATTCAGTGTCTCGATCGACACCTTCATGGCGTTGCGGGCGGCGAGGAACCCAAGTCACCTCGACTGGTCGACGGATGGTTGCTCCACCCCGCTGCCCGTCGGGCTGGGCGATACCGGCCGGTCGTTCAACTTCACCAAGGCCTGCATCCACCACGACTTCGGTTACCGCAACTTTCCGCTGCTCGATCGGCGGTTCAGCTGTCCGAGTCGCCCGCCGGATGGGTATTGCGCGTCGGGAACCGCGAGCTATGGGCGGTACTGGAACGAGCCGGTGCGTCAACGCATCGACGACCGGTTCCTCGCCGACATGAAGACCGACTGTGCGCCGCGTCCGTGGTATCAGAAGCCCACGTGCCTGGCCTGGGCCCAGACGTACTACACGGCGGTCCGCATCGGCGGCTGAGTCGGCTCGCGGGTGGACCTCGGAGCCTCGGCCCCCGTCCATCCGCGCCGGCGTTCCCGGAACTGTGCCAACCGGTTATCGCATCGGTCGGCGGCCGATGACCATGACCGAGAGTCCGGCGGGCAGGCTGATTCGCCGCAGTACCGCCCGTTCGGCCGCCGCGGCGTGGCTGAGCACACCGCCCAGCCCCCCCTCGTTACTCGCCAGGTCACTCTGCGACCTCCCTCGCTCGACCATGGCCTTGAGCGCCGCAGGGGGCACGAGATAGCTGTAGGCCCCGGTCGCCCGCTCGATGGTCAACCCGGCCCCGGTGGCGAGTTGGCGCACGTCGCTCAGGGCGAATCGGCGGGCTCCGTGCGTGACGCGGTCGTGGGCTCGGCGCAAGCGGCGCACCCCGGGTTCTAGCAGGCACACCAGGCCGCCGGGCTTGGTCACTCGGGCCAGTTCGGCGACCGCCTCGGCCGGGTTCAGAATCGCCGCGTGATACAGAACCGTGACACACAGCACGGCATCGAATGCCCCATCGGCGAACGGCAGACGAGTGAGGTCGCAGGCCACGGCCCCGGTCGTGGCCGGGTGAGCGGCGACGTAGGAGGTCAATGCGCCCGGAACGAGGTCGCCGGCGATCACGGAACCGGCTCGCGCCATCCACGATCCGGTCGCACCCGTTCCGCCGCCGGCATCGAACAACAAGCCGTTGGAAGGGAGTCGGCTGCCCAGTTCCTGGGCGAGCAAGGCTCGGGTCGCGGCGTACCACCAGTGGCGATACTCGGTGTCCGCCATCCGGCGGTATTCGTCGTCTTCCATCCGCTCAGCCCGGGGGCGAGCCGATATCGAACCAGACGTAACGGCCGTCGGTGCTCTGGGTCGGCGTCGACCCCAACGCCCACAACCGGTCGACCAGATCGACGCCCATGTCGTCGTAGCCGAAGCGATCGACGACGATGGCGCGGAACCCCTGCTCATGGAGGTAGTCGGCGATGCGATAGACCTCCCATGAGGCCAAGTCGGCCGGCCGGTCGGGATGGCGACCCAGCACCGCTCCGAAGCTCCATTTGAGGGTGGGGGCGTGTACGTATGCCCGGGCGCCGTCGTACAGCCCGGTATGGCCGATCGAACCACCCTCGGGGAACGGTGCTTCAGGGAACTGATAGACGGCCGAGCCACTGGGGAGGGCGGCCTCGATACCGGAGAAGAACGCCGCGTCGTTGTCCCACGCCGCTCGAACGCCAGCCGCGCTGCGACCATCGTTGGGCGACGTCTGGTCGAAGGCGCCGATGGCGAGCATGGCGACCAGCGTCGCCGCCATCGCCCGCCGCTCGAACTTGGGGCTGCGCCGCATGCGTACCCGATCGGCCAGGACCGACAGCCCCACGACGAGGCCGATGACGCCGAGGAAGCCGATGACGATCGACATCCGGTTCCACCCGCGGATCATCGTCAACCCACCCAGGGCTAGCAGATACGACAACCCGCTGGTCGTCGCCGTGATCATTGCCACGAGGCCGAGCAGCCCGGAATTACTGATCGTGGTCATGCGGCCCCGCGGGGATGATCCGCCGACGGCACAGGCCAGCGCAGCGACGACGGCGACGGCGAACCCGGCGCCGACGATGACCCCGAGATAGGCACCCTGCTCGGAGTAGATCGGCCCGGCGAAAGCGCGAAAACCAGCTCGGGCCAGCTTGCCGACGCGATGGTCGACTCGGGGCATGAACAACTGTTGGATCCGCAGTCCGTACTGCTCGGTCTCCTGGACCAATCGGGTAAAAACCCGCGGGTTGGTGCCCTCCCGCCGCCAATACAGGATCGTCGGCAACGTGTTCAACAACATCACCCCGAGCGTGGCGGCCGCCGCAATGCAACCCGACCACGCATGGCGCCAGTGACGTCTGGCGAGTGATGTGATCAGCCCGGCGACGACGACGAGATACCCGAAGAACACCGCGTAGTACGACCCGGTCGAGCCGAGCCCCGCACAGCCCGCCAGCACCCACCACGCCTGACGGTCGAAGCGGAGCCCCGGCCACCAGCGCCGGCGGTGCCCGACGAACGGCGGGTCGTCGCCCATCACGGCCAGCATGAACAGCACGGCGATCGGCACCAGGGCATACGACGACAGCAACAGGTGGGCGGTGCCGCGCAGCATGTGGTACGGCAGAAAGGCGTACAGCAACGAACCGACAGCCGCTAACGAGGCTCGGGCCCCCAATCGGCGCAGCGCGTAGTGCGAAGTCCCCGCGACCGCGGCGAATCCCAGGATGAAGAACAGGTTCATCGCCGTCGCCGGCGAACAGAACATCGTGAGCAATCGCAGGATCAACAGGTTGAGATGGTCGACGCCCTGGGGAAGGTCGTACAACTGCTGCCCGAACGGAAAGCCCATATGCGAGGTGCTCAGGTAACCGCCGGTCTGCTTCAGCTCCCGCACGACCATCAGATAGAAGGTTGCGTCGCCCTCGTATTGCAGGGGAACCGACAGCGGGGCTCGCCAGAGCTGCAACACGGGAATCGTGCACAAGCCGGAGACGAGCGCCACCAGCGATGATTCGCGCCCCAATCGAGGCGCTTTGCCGGTCGCAGACACTGTGATGAGCGTAGTGGAGACCACCGCGCCGCGGCGTCTATGCCGGCGATGGCCGACGCTCAGCGTGAACGGTGGACCGTTAGCCTGTTGTCCACTGATGGCTACTGATCTGTTATGCGAGTTCGACGAGCTTGCCGGCCGCACGTGCGTGGTCACCGGAGGACTCGGATTTATCGGCTCCAACGTCGCCGCCGCGTTGGCCGCCGCCGGGGCGACGGTGCGCGTCGTCGATGCCCTGATTCCCGAGCACGGTGGCGATCGGCGCAACATCGTCGTCGGCCGTGTCGGCGTCGAGCACATCGATGTGTTGATTGCCGACCTGGCGGCCGACGAGGTGGGCGATGCGCTGGCCGGCGCCGATCTGGTGTTCAACATCGCCGGCCAGGTCAGCCACCACGCCAGCATGACCGAGCCGCTGCGCGACCTCGACGTCAATGTGCGTAGCCACCTGGGGTTTCTTGAGTTGGTCCGGCGGGTCTCGCCGCATGCTCGACTGGTCCTCACCTCGACTCGCCAGGTCTACGGCCGTCCTCAGTACCTGCCGGTCGATGAGCTGCACCCGACGAATCCGGTGGATGTCAACGGCATCGACAAGTTCGCCTGCGAACAGTTTCATCTGCTGTATGGGCGGGTCCACGGTCTGCTTCCGACGGTGTTGCGGCTGACCAACGTGTTCGGGCCTCGACAGAATCTGCTGAAAGACGACCTGGGAGTGCTGCCGGTCTTCGTGCGTCGGGTGTTGCGCGGCGAACCGATCGACCTGTTCGGCACAGGCGAGCAGCGACGGGATTGCTTGTTCATCGACGATGCCGTGCGGGCGATCGTCGGGGCGGGTTTGGCCCCCGACGCGGTTGGCGAGATCATCAATGTCGGAAACACGACAAGTTGGAGCTTGCGCGAGATTGCCTCGACGATGATCGCCGCGGCGGGGACGTCGAGCGAGTTACGGTTTGTCGAATTCCCCCCTCATCTCGCTCGCATCGACATCGGTGATTTCGGCTGTGATGTCTCCAAAGCTCTCACATTGCTGGGCTGGAAGCCGGAGATTTCGCTCGAAGAGGCTGTCGAACGGACGATCACCTTCTACCGTCAGTGCCCGTGGTATCTATCCCCGTCGTCGATCTGAGTCGCCGTACCCGTCGCCATGCCGCCGCCTTTTCCGAGGTGGTGGAGCGCGTCACGACGAGCGGTCACGTGCTGCTCGGTCCAGAGTTGGCCGGGCTGGAAGCGGAGTTGGCGGTCTGGTCGGCTCATCGGCACGTCATCGGGGTGGCCTCGGGGGCCACGGCGATTCAACTGGCCCTCGCCGCTCTGCGCATCGGTCCAGGTGACGAGGTGTTGGTTCCGGCGTTCACCGCAGTTCCGACGGCCGCTGCCGTGTGCGCGGTCGGGGCGACCCCCGTGTTCGTCGACGTGGATCGCGCGACGGCCGCGGTCGATCCCATTGCGTGGGCGGCGGCTCGCACCGAGCGGACAAAGGCGATCATCGTGGTGCACCTCTATGGGCGCCCGGCCGACATTCCGGTCATCGACCTGCCCGTGATCGAGGATGCGGCGCAGGCGCATGGAGCCCTCGACCCCGCCGAACGGCGCAGTGCCGCGGTGGCGTACTCGTTCTATCCGACGAAGAACCTGGGCGGAATCGGCGACGGCGGAGCGTTGGCCACCGACGACGACGAGATCGCCGCGATGATCCGCCGGCTGCGCGTCCACGGGATGACCGAGCAGTACGTCCACGTCGAGCGCTCGCAGAACTTTCGGATGTCGGAGATCGAAGCGGGCTGGCTTCGCCTCGGCCTCGCTCATCTTTCCGACGACAACGACCGTCGTCGGGCGATCGCCAGGGCATACCGGACCGCGGCTCCCCACCTCGGCTGGCATGCCGACCACGTCCGCCACGTGTACCACCTGTGCGTGTTTCGGGCCGCCGACCGTTCCTCAGCCCGGGAGCAGCTAGCGGCACTGGACGTCTCGACCGCCCTCCACTATCCGTTGGCGCTGACCGAACAGCCGGCATATCGCGCCTTGACCCGTCAGCCGTGTCCCGAAGCCGAACGGTGGTCATCGGAGTGCGTCTCGGTGCCGTGTTTCCCAGAGATGAGCGACGCCGAGGTCGAGGTCGTGGCAAATGCGCTGCGAACCCTGTGAGCGCTGAGAAGATGGTGGCAATGGGCAATCGGAACGGTCGCAATCCACTGGTCACGAGCGTGTCGGCCTTCTTCCCGTGCTACAACGACGCTGAGTCGATCGGCAAGATGGTCGGCGACGTCGACAAGGCGCTGCAGAGCATCGTCGACGATTACGAAATCATCGTCGTCAACGATGGCTCTCGTGACGAGTCCGCCGCGGTTTTGGCCGATCTGACCGAGCAATTCCAGGCGCTGCGAGTCATTCACCATCCGCAGAACCGTGGCTACGGCGGGGCGCTGATTTCCGGATTCTCGGCGGCGACCAAGGAGTGGATCTTCTATACCGACGGTGACGCTCAGTATGACGCCGCCGAGGTTGCCGATCTGATTGTGGCGGTTCGACCGGGGACGGACATCGCCCAGGGATGGAAGCTTGGCCGAGGCGATACGTGGTATCGCAAGGTGATCGGACGGGTCTATCACCACGTCGTCAAGCTGTTGTTCAGCCTGAAGGTGCGAGACACCGATTGCGATTTTCGCCTCTTTCGTCGCGAGCTCTTTGTCGCCAACCCGCTGACTTCGACGAGCGGGGTGATCTGCGTCGAAATGATGCGTCGCTTCGAGCAGGCCGGAGCCTGGTACGTCGAAGTGCCGGTCCACCACTATTTTCGGCCGTCGGGAAAATCGCAATTCTTTCGGGTTCCGGCGATCGCCCGCTCCGCCCGCCAGTTACTGGAGTTGTGGTGGAACCTGGTGGTTCGCTCCGGCTCGTCGTGAGGGTTCGAGGCGGGCGGGTTGACTTCCTCCTCAGGTCGATAGCTGGGCCGAATTCAAGATGTTGCGAAGGGCATCCCTGGCCAACTCGACCACGTCGTGTGGGTCCAGTGTGCGAATGAGCTCACCTCGACGGAGCAGCCGCGCAATTTCGTCGTGCCCGAAGGCTTCGTCGAGTCGGACTTTGAATTGATCGATCTCATCGACTTCGCCTTGGGAGAGGGGAATGATCGAGTCGACGTGAGCGAGAGCACCGAACATCATGGCAGCGTCTTCGAGACGGTTGGCGTCGGCGCACACCATTGCCGCTTGGCGGACCGTGCGCCATTGTTCACTCCAATTCTCGGCTCGGAGCCACCGGTCCAAGCTCTCGAGCAACGCGACCGCTGCTTGGTGTAGCTGGCCGACCTGCCGAAGCTGCCGGGCGAGACTCACGAGGCTGAGGCCGGCGATCCATTCGTTGCCCACCGAACGAGCAAGGGCGATGGTTGAGCGCAAAAGGTCGACTGCCAGACCTGGATCGTCGCGATGTGTGCTCTCGCAGATGGCGTATCTGGCCCAGGCCAGAGTTGTTGGGACTCCGGACCGGCTGGCAAGTCTCGCGGCCCGCTCGGCGATTCCGGTTGCCAGCTCGTACATGCCCTGGGTTGCCATGCCGATGGCCGAGAAGACGAGCACCTCTACCTGCCAGAACTCATCATCGAGATCACGGGCGCGGTCATAGGCGATGCGGAACTCTTCTGCAGCGTCGCCGAATCGCCCCTCGTAGCCCGCAACGGCGAGACGAACGAGGCGAGGTTGGATCGATGCCGGCAGGCCAGCCGATTCCTCTATGGCAACGGCGGCATTGCTGTGCAGCTTCGCAGCGCTGAGGTCGCCTCGCATCCAATCGCGGATGCCGATGATCCCCGACAGCGCCGCGGTTGTCCGGTCGCTCATGCCGCCCACGTTCAACGATGCCCGAGCCCAGACCTCGATGACTTCGAACCGGAATCGGTGAACAGCGAACGTCATCAGTGAAGCGACGATAAGTCCACTCTTCTCGAATTCCCCGAGGTCGAGGCCAAGGCGGTGGGCGGCGCGAATGTTGTCGAATTCGGCGGTGAGTTCCGCGGTGGCAGCCTCCTCTTGTGGAGTTCGTAGGCGGGACTCGGTGTCGACCGTCCAGCGGGCGTACCACTCGACGAAGTTTCGTCGCAGAACCTCTGCCCTGTCATCCTGCAGCTTGGTGCGGGCAAAGGCCCGGAGCGGAGTGAGCAGCCGGAGCCCGGAGTTGGCGTCGGCATGTACCAACATCGACTGGTTCACCAGCGATGACAGCAGTCCGGGGATGGTCGCGGCCGGTAGATCACTATCGCCACAGATCTTCGCAGCCGCAGCCACGGAGAAGGTGCCGACGAAGACGCTCAGCCGACCGAATAGTCGCTGCTCCGGGTCGGTCAGTAGCCGGTATCCCCATTCGAGGGTTGCGGCAATCGACTCGTCGCCGCGCCTCGCTCGCCGAGTGCGCTGTGGTTTCCAGCATGGCCGATGACAGACCGCGGACGACGTCGGCGAGCGACTCGCTGGCAAGCCGGGCGGCAACGATCTCTATAGCCAGCGGGATCCCATCGAGCTCGCGGCAGATGTCATTGATGGTGTTGAGTTCGCGGCTGGACGGGTTGTACCCCACGAGCACTTCACGAGCGCGGTCGACGAAGAGTTCCACGGCCGGCGATCGAACGGTCGGCGCGTCGACTGGCAAGGGGCCGAGGCGAAACGCGACCTCACCCCGGATGCCGAGCGCTTGTCGGCTCGTACACAACAAGCGGACTCCGGGCGCGTGGTCTTGCACCGCTTGAGCGAAGCGCGCAACCCCGGTGACGACGTGTTCGCAGTTGTCCAGCAGCAATCGAAGCCGCTTACGAGCGAGCCACGCCAGCACGACTCCCAACCGGCCATCAGCGTCGATGTGCCGAGGGCCCGCTGATCCGGATTGAATTCTGAGCGCCGTGGCGATCGCCCCGGGGACATCGGAGTCGGCATCGAGCGAACTGAGATCGACGACTCGAACGCCGTCGCGCAGGAGTGCGCCGCTACGAGCGAGGACGATTTGGGCGAGGCGCGTCTTGCCGATTCCTCCGGGCCCGACCAGCGTGACCAGCGGTGTGTCATCGAGCCTCGCCAGTGTGAGTAGCTCCTCGTCGCGGCCGCGAAAGCTGGTCAAACGGCCGACGAGGTCTCGCTCGGTGCCGAGGGTGCTGCGCAGCGGGGGAAAGTCACCGCGCAGCTCAGGGTGGCACAGCTGGTAGATGACAGCTGGAGGCACGTCGCGCAGGCTATGTTCACCCAACGAACGCAGGGAGCAGCCGGCCGGAAGTCCGTTGCGGAGGTGATGGGCGAACGCAGATGACACCAGGGTCTGGCCGCCGTGTCCGGCATCTTGCAACCGCGCAGCCTGATTGATCACCGGACCAGTGACTTCGCCCGAATCGAGGATGACCGGATCCCCGGCGTGGAGCCCCATCCGCACATCGAGGGAGCCGACCCCCTCCCAACGATGCTCGTGGAGCCAGCGTTGAATGTCGATCGCCGCCATCAGTGCATCGAACGGATGGTAGAACATTGCCAGAATTCCGTCTCCGGTGTTCTTGAGAGTCTCACCGTCGCAGTTCTCCACGATTTTGGGAATCATCCGATTGTGCTCCGAGACAGCCAGGGCCATGTCGGCGGTATGTTCCGACCACAGCCGACTGCTACTCTGGATATCGGTGAACAAGAAGAAGCGATTCGTCGACAAACGGCGGCTTCCCTAGCTAGGCCGTTGCCGGCGGGGTCTGAATTCGCCACTTCTCGGCCACCCGCGGATCGATGAAGAAGTCGTTCTGCCCGCGCGCCGACCACAGAAATGTCCGCAAGGCATACCGGGTGACCATCCGCGACAACGGGCCGACACCTAACGCAACGATTGGCGAAGTGCCCGACCAGTTGGCCACCCGGCCAAGCAGTGTCGATCGCCGAATCAGAAGGTCGCCGTAGCCGCCCTGATCAACTTGCAGATCATCGGCCTTCTTGTCACCGATGAGATAGCGAATCAAGAAGGCCGGAGCATCCCGCAGTCGGCCCGGCAACGGATACGACAACTCCTCGACCAATACCTTGGCCAAGATCTGACCTTGTTCCGACGGACCTTGCTGCTGCTTGCTGATATCGTGATAGATACTGTTGATCTCGTCCGCGGTCAGGGGGAACAACACATTGTTCGGCCAACGGTCTTTGATCGACCGGTCCTTGATTTCCGCCACACCCGCGGCTGCCCACGTCGCTTCGTCGCCGATGCCGAGATACCAGCCGATGACGTTCCAGAAGTAGTAGTAGTCATCGCGCTGCTCGTCCGTCCAGGCGATGCCCAACTTCTTCAGCGCCTCGAACGTCACGGTCGTGAACGTGCCGAGCGTTCCGAGCAGATCAATCTGATTCAGGGGAAGACTCGACGGAGCGTCGAGGTCCATCAAAGCCATTCGAGTCATCCACTTGCTTTTCGGGGCAGCGTTCGTGTTCAACGGAAAAGGCCTTGGAAGTCCGCGGATGGATCATCCGCCGGCGCCGGGGTAAGTAGTCCTGCCCGCGTCCTTCGATGAGTTTCACGAATATGAACAGTCGCACTTGCGACCAAGTCGTGATGCACAGTCTTCGTCTGCTCGAAGCCGAAGGGATGGATCGGTGTGAGGACGTTGAGCAGGTACTGGCCGGTCCGCCGAATGCGATTCGTCCAGTCGTTCTCCAGTGCTCCGGTCATATCGAGCACCTGAACGCCTCGAACTCCGAGGTATGCCTCGGGTAACGCGGCCAGGAACAGCACGGTGAGGATCTCGACACCGACCTGTTCGAAGAACTGCTGGGCACGATCCAGCCACGCGTAGTCGAGCTTGGTGTCATCGAGGCCCCGGTCGTTCGGGTCGGGTGAGTTCGAAATATCGCCGGCGTTGGCAAGCTTGTTCAGGTGATCAGTCGTGAGCAGCGACGGGGTCACGATGGACCTCCGTTGTCGTAGGTTGACTCGACCACCATGCGGTCCACCTCGACGACCGGTGCGTCGGGTGAAAGGAGTTGCTGCAGGTCGGTGAGGCTCCGTCGTGTCGTGAAGCGACCGGGAACAGGTGATGAATTCAGCGGGATGAAGTCGGCCATCGATGGCAGGTTCGAGGGTGGGGGTGGAGACTCCGGATAGAGCGTGGTGAGCTGCTGGCGCGACCGGAAGAGATTGGCAAGAAAGCTCATCCGCTCCGGGTATCGCAACCAGTCGTCGACCGCCGTATGGGACCCAGCCCCATCAGAGCGGTCGCGGTAACGCCACTCGTGAATCAATTCGGGTTCGGTCAGTTGTTGAAGCAGGCGGGGGAACAGGCTGTCGGGCAGGTAGCGCGCCTGATCGCGGGGGTCGGTAAACGTTCGATATGTACGCGAGGCCGGGCCCGGGAGGGTCAGGTCGCGACCGAAGGCAATGGTCTCGCCGCCGAGTGCCATCGAGTACACCCAGCGAGTTGCCATGATCTCGAAGCCACCGTCCATCATGTTGTTGACGATTTTTGAGAAGTTGGCGACTTTTGGTGACATCCTTCCGGCCGCCTGAAGGTGGTCGATCGTTCGGGCGCGGATTGCTTCGGGCAGGTAGGCAAAGTTTCGTTCGAGAACGGGTTGGATCCGACGTTGTTCGTACGCCACGAGCCGAAGGTTGCCGAGCAAGATGAGCTCGGCCCGCGTCTTGCGCAATGCAAAGTCGGCCGGGCTGCCCTCGCTATCGGTCGCGCGGACGGCATTCAGACCGCGGATCACAACGTCGAAGTACGGGCGAATTCCACGTGCGAGCGCTAGGTTGTCAGGGCCCTCGATCTTGGTGTGATTCGGTCGTTGCGCCCGGTTGCGAGTGAGCTCGTTGGTCATTTTCTCGAGGGTTCCGACGTAGTTTCGCCATGCTGTTTCGATCCGGTCGGCCAAGCCATCGTCTGTTTCGCCGGACTGACGCTTCAGACCATCGAAGGGCAATTTCAACAGTGCTCGGAGGGCCGCACCGATCTCGTCGTAGATGTCGGCCTGGCCGTTGACGATGTTGATTGGGATCTGGCTGGCATGTTCCTTGAGAACTCCTTGAGCTACCCAGCCGTACACCTTTCGACCAATCCGCTCGCGCGCCCCGTCACGGTCGACTTCCGCGGCCAGGCTTTCGGCTGACCAATAGGCAAACGTGGCAAACGTCGCGTTCTCGACTGTGCCTTGGCTGTGGAGCAGTTTGCCGAGGTTATTCGAGATTTGCTCATAGCCGTACTGCACGTCGGCGCTGACGACTTTTGCTTGGGTGGTCGTCCGTACCGGTTGGCCCCGGTTGAGCAATCTCCTACTCATCGGGCTTGCTCTGTGCGCTACAGGATTTCGATGTGATGGATCGGGACATCGTCGTTGCCTCCGTCTTCGGGAATGGGTGTGTGACGGGAACGGTGCTCGAGTTCAACGAGCGCCAGGTCGAGCGAATCGACCACGTTGCGGGCTGCTTGAACGGCGGCCCGAAGGTGCCCGAACAGGGCGCCACCTTCGCCCGTCGTTGGGCGAATTGTTGCGTTCTCGATGCCGTCGCGCAGCTCGTGAAGCATCTCCACAAGGGGGTGATCGGGGGGTCGTCGTCGGTCAGTCATCGGCAAACTCCACGACGAGTTGGCCATCCTCGAAGCGGGCTCCCGACGCCTGACGGTCCAGGAGATGATCGGGAAGATCAATCGATCGACGGTACGGGCCGAGGGTGACCAACATCGCTCGAGCCGAGCGAGCGAGGTGGACGTCTTCGCGCTCCATACCCACAACAGGGAGTGGAAGCTTGAAGAGCCCGCCCGCGTTCTCGGCCACGGTGCGTGGGGGTCGGCGCGGCCAGGTGAGGGGGTCGTTGTCGCCGTACAGCGACTCTCCGAAGGCTCGTAGTGCGGGCAGGCCGGTGATTTCGTTCGGCGAGACCGGAGCGTGACCGATGCCGAGATCGCTGAAGAGTCGTTCGATCTCGGTGAGGTGTGGGGTCTGTGATCGACGCATCTGAGCAAGCCACGGATCGGCAGTCGTAGCGGGCGCCGACGCGGTTGACAATCACTGAATCCACGGCGAAGTCGAACAATCCGAGATAGCCGCGGACTCGTCGGGTTTCGGCGAGAACCATCGACTCGGCAGTGGTCACCAGCCTGACGCTGGTCACCGCAGGGTCGGCCAGGGTCATGTGCAGTTTGGTGAGCTCGTCGGCCAACTCAAGCATCGCGTCGAGGACACCGATGGGGGCGGGAGGCAGCGATGTCGCCCGCCGGAGCAGCGGCGCGATCGTCTTGTGGATCTTGCGATGGACGGGGAGCAGACGTTCGAGATACGACGACAACGTGGTCGGCAGGGCAAGGAGGCGGACGGTCTCGGCAGTGGGTGCACAGTCGACGACGATGGCATCCCAGCTGCCGGCCGCATGCTCGGCCAGAACCCGCAGGGCCAACAGCTCGTCGAGACCGGGGACGATGGCCATCTCCTCGGCCCGGATTCGATCGGCTCCAGCCCATTCCAACAGCGTCCGCAGATATTCGCGCACCGGCGACCAGGTCGAATCGAAGAGTTGTTGGGTATCGACCTCCTGGGCGGTCAAGTGGTCGGTGACCTGTTTGGGGTCTCGACCAATCTCCTGTCGGACGGCATCTCCGAGAGAATGGGCGGCGTCTGTCGACAATACGAGCGTGCGGCAACCGAGATCGGCCACTCGCAGCGCAGTCGCCGCCGCGACCGTGGTCTTGCCGGTTCCACCTTTTCCTGTCACGAGGAGTATTCGCACAAGCGTCCACCATAGATGGTCGGCGATGGGCTCCCGACCGGGTTTGGTCGGCAACGCTGGGCTGAAAGAGGCTCCCCGAAGAGGCTGTGATACGTCGAAATGTGGCGTCTACTACCGGGCGAATGCGATCAGGCCATCCCGATCGATGATTCGGCTCGCACCGCGACGTAGCTCGATCAGTCCGGCCTTCTCTGCTTCGCGTAGGGCCCGGTTCACCGTTGCTCGGGTGGTGGCGGTGAGGGTTGACAGTTCCTCCTGTCCGAGGTGAATCCACCCCTCGTCATCGGTGGCGATGCCGAGTTCGTCGAGGCGCAGAATCTCGCGGTGGACTCGTTGATGGGTGGGAGTGAAGATCAACTCCATCAATTGGCTCGTCAACAGTCGATTTCGATCGGCAAGGACCTTGATGAGAAACCGATCGATGCGAGGATTCGAAGCTCGGAGGCGTTCGAAGTCCGCTCGGCGGATGATCCGCGTCTGACCGGGTGACACCGAGCTCACGGTTGCCGAGCGTGTGTTGTTGTCGGTGATAATCGCCAATTCACCGAAGACGGCGCCGACCCGAAATGCATTGACCGTGAGCACATGGCCCATGGTGTTTGAACTACGGGCGACGAAAAGGCCGCGCTCCACGATGTGCAATGCGTCACCGCTGTCTCCCTCGTGAAAGACGACCTCATCTCGACCATACCGACGGACCACCGTGCTACGAAGTAGGTCGGCTCGTTCCGACTCGGTGAGTAGCTCCAGCAACGTATGCACGGCAGAGGTGTCTACCACTTGTCGCGATGGTGATTGGACAACATCTCCCCGGGTCATCGATCGAGCGTCGTGGGGGCTCTACGCCGAGTAGGCCAGCGGGAGTAGCGCAGGGGAGTGTCGCAACCGACGCAACAGACGCTGGCGAGTGGGGCCGAGGCTCCCGACGGGGCGTCCGATGACCTCGCTCACTTCCGCGTAGCGGGGCCGGTCATCGCGGTGCAAGAGCAGCAACAGCCGTCGGTCGGCGTCATCCAATTGGGCGAGAGCGTCCCGAACTGAGTCGCGGGCCAGCGAACGGCCGCATCGACGGAGTGCCTCGTCCTCGGTTGAATCGATGCCGGCGATGACATCGCCGAGATCGGCATGAGGAACGGCTCCGGCCGCCTTGCGTGACGCCTCGATCGCAGTCCGTCGGGTGACGACCATCAGCCAGGCGATGACCCCTTCGGGCTCCCGGAGCGAGTGGACGTTCTTCAACAGACGCTCGAACACCTCCTGGGCAACGTCATCGGGGTCGCCGCGGGAGCCGAGCAGGACGGCCGCCCGCCCCCGCACCAGCGGGAAGCAAAGCCGCATGAGCTCGCCGAGGGCGTTCGGAACCCCGGATTGGGCCTGGCGGACGAGGGTTGCCGCGGTGGAAACGTCGACGTGATGGGTGGATTCGGACGATCGTGAGGTGCGTGCAGTTGACATGAGCAGATCATCTGCCGCGACGGTTGAACTGTCGTCGACCACCGACACGTCGGTGACGTGTCCCACTGCACACACAGCGAGCGCTTACCGCGCTGTGATGACTTCTCTGAGCGAGAGACCTACGGCAGGGGCGGTCAGGGCGAACCCTGCGCCTACCAGATCGTGGTCGTTGTGGGAAGAAGGAAGGCCAGGCAGAGCAGTTGATACAACATTCGTCCCGTCGCCCCCCAGACCGTCTCGTCGTCGAGTTCGAAAAAGTGGATCGCGAAGTCGTCGGGCGGGTTCCCCCACCGTTCCTCGCGGTGGGTGTCGGCGCGGATGAGCTCGGTCAAGGGGACGAACAACACCCGATCGACCTCGGCCGGGCTGGGCTGCAGGACGGGTCGCTCGTTCAGCCTGGCCACCACTGGCACGATGTAGCTGCGTGACACCATCGTGTTGAGATGCCCGAGTTCGCCGCACACCGTGACGAGGTGAGGGTCGAGGCCAACCTCTTCGTGGGCCTCGCGCAGGGCGGTCTCCACCGGCGACTCGCCGCGGTCCATCCGGCCGCCGGGGAAGCTGATCTCGCCGCGATGGTTCGATAGCTGTTTGGACCGTTTCGTCAACACGACCTCGGCGCCCTGCGGCCCGTCGTAGAGGGCTATCAGCACTGCCGAGGGTCGGGAGTCCTCGAAGGCCGGGGTTCGGGTGCGGTGGGCGTCGACCGGCGGCACCAGGCCGAGCACCGCGTCGAGGCTGAGCCTCGCCAACGCACGGTCGCGCTGGGGGGACCACGGCGAGGCCGGCCCCGGTGCCCATGTGGGGGGACGAGGAATGTGCTGATCACCGCCGGTACGGCGCGGTGGGGAGGTTGCGTTCACGGGACGCCGTGCGGTGACTACGCGGAGGGCTGCCAGTCGCTTTCGATCAACTGGCGCAGCAAACCGGGCATCCCGGCGGTCTTCAGGTTGGCGAGAACCCGACCGGGAGTTTCGTCACCACGCTCCCATTCCTCCCAATGGCCGAGCAGCTTGGCGAGGTCGGGGGCAGGGGTTTCAAACGACATACCTCCAGGATACGGGCGTTGGGCGGTGTCCTGGCCGTTCGAGCACTGCCGTGGTGCGATTCACGAACCCTTGCGACGGCGGTAGAGCTTGACGCCGCCAGCGGCGACCCGGCCGGCGATGCGGCCGATTTCGTCGGACCGGCCGTCCGAGGCGATGGGTGCCCGCTTGGGTTTCTCGGCGTAGTTGGTACGCCAGGCGATGAACCCCATGACCAATCCGACCCCGATCACCATGAACTGGCTCGCACCATCGATGTGGCTGTGCAATATCACCGCACCGACGACCATTGCCGCCGCCAACACGAAATCGGCAATGCGGTGGACCGGGCGAGGGATGGCCCGGAACGCCGACAACGGCCCGGCAACCGCCGACGCGTTGATCATGATCGCCAGACCGAACAGCGAAGGGACCAACGGTTTGGGCGACTGCACACCCTGTGAGATGAGCGCGATACCCAGGATGTATTCGACGAGTTGGTGCATCCAGAACGGGCGTTTCACGTCCAAGAGTCTGCCGGGCCGATGGCGAAATACGGATGTTGGGCGGGGTCGATGAGTTGCAGCGTGGCGATGAGGTCATCGATCGCCAGCGACACACATCCGCTGGTCGGCTTCACCGGCCCGCTGGTTCGCCCGCTGCCGTAGTTGTGGCGATGGAGGAAGATCGCCGCCGCGTAGGGAGTCTCGCCAGGGGTGTCGCCCGACACGTTGGGTTCGGGATTCGCCCCGATCAGCGCGGCGTGGACATAGATGTCGCCGATGCGTTCGAGGTCCTCGTCGTCGGGTCCCGGGCAG
The DNA here is from genome assembly GCA_963847945.1 of uncultured Actinomycetes bacterium. Classification (GTDB taxonomy): domain Bacteria; phylum Actinomycetota; class Acidimicrobiia; order Acidimicrobiales; family Ilumatobacteraceae; genus JANMJD01. The sequence continues at coordinate 341,457 of CAWKBX010000009.1, read as the reverse complement.
TTGGGGTGGTTCACCAGGTGTCCGTAGTCGGCGTCGCCGGGTGTCGCTCCCCAACAATCTTCGGGCTTGACCTGGCGATAGGACCCCTGCACTCCCGGGTTGGGTCCGTTGCCGAAGAACTGGAACTGCTGGCCATCCCACGCGGTGGTGGTGTCGAGCGGGAAAAGCCCGGCGGGGGTTGTGCCATCGCCCGATCGACGCTGCTGCAGCGGACGCGTACCGGCCCGCCCGACCACCGCCGGCTGATTGCCTCGCTCGCATGACCAGCTGCCATCGGCCTCCCGCCGTACCACGTCGAGAAACCCGGTGGTCGCCGCCCAGTCGCTCGTACGGATGATGATCAGCTGCCCGGCCTCAGGTTGACGTGCACCGATGCGTGTGGCCAACGTCAGATCACAATCGTCGTCGATGCCCCGTCGACTCGCCCGGCTGGCCACAGTCGTTGCGGCGGCCGCGGTCTCGATGGTCGTCGCGACGGGCGACGCGGCATTGACGGGCGACGCAGCACCGACGAGCGATGTCGCAGCGATCGTCGGGGTAGATGTGATGGCCGACCAGGACGTCGACGTCGAGGGCTCCGGCGGTTCTGCCAGGGACATCGATCCACAGCCGGCCAACCCGAGCGTGATTCCCGCGACGACGGCACCTGCGCAACGGCGAACTCGGCTCGTCGGCACGGACTCGGGCATTCGGTAATAAAGCCCGGCGCTGCGCCAATCGCGGGCCTGCATACGTTCGAAGAACGCGCTGACAACCTCGCTGGAATCCATCGGGCGAGGGTATCTCGTTGCTTGACCCCCCTTGCCCCGAGCTGTCGTTGCGCGTCGCTACGATCGCGCCATGTCCATCGATGTGGTGCCGCTCCTCGACCGCCTCCTGGCGTTCTCGTTGGCCTTTCCGGGAGCGTGGGAGGATCACCCGTGGGACGATCTGGTCGTCAAGGTGGGCAAGAAGATCTTCGTGTTCATCGGCAGCGAGCAGTACCCGGGGGTGTCGGTGAAGCTTCCAGAGTCTCATGAGCAGGCAAAACTGCTGAGCTGTGCCAAGCCGACCGGCTATGGCCTCGGCAAGGCCGGCTGGGTCACCGTCCAGGTCGACTCGCCCGAGTGTCCGCCGGCCGAGGTGCTCGAAGACTGGATCGAAGAGAGCTACCGCACGATCGCCACCAAGAAGCTGATCGCCCAACTCGACGCCAGCTCGCACTGAATCGCTGACGCTTCGCACCATGCAGAAAGGCCCGGACCTTGCGGTCCGGGCCTTTCCAGTTCTCGCAGTACGCGGGAGCGTCAGGAACGTGTGATGGAGCCGAGGCTCACATCATGCCGCCCATACCACCCATGCCGCCCATACCACCCATGCCGCCGCCACCGGGCATGCCGCCACCGGCGGGAGCCTTCTCGGGCTTGTCGGCAACCAGGCACTCGGTCGTGAGCACCAGGGCGGCGATCGACGCGGCGTTCTGCAACGCGGCGCGGGTCACCTTGGCCGGATCGATGATTCCGGCCTTGACCAGGTCTTCCATCTCGCCGGTTGCGGCGTTGAAGCCCATGTTCTTCTTGGCTTTCTCGACCTGCTGCACGATGATGCCGCCTTCGAGGCCGGCGTTGTCGGCGATTGCCCGGCAGGGAGCCTCGAGGGCCTCCCATACGGTGCGAGCACCCGTGGCCTCGTCACCCTCAAGGGTGGCGATGAGCTCGGCAACCGAAGCACGGGCCCGGAGCAGGGCGGTGCCGCCACCGGCGACCACGCCTTCCTCGATGGCTGCACGAGTGGCCGAGATGGCGTCTTCGATGCGGTGCTTCTTTTCCTTGAGCTCGACCTCGGTGGCTGCGCCGACCTTGATCACCGCAACGCCGCCGGCCAACTTGGCGAGGCGCTCTTGCAGCTTCTCGCGGTCCCAGTCGGAATCGGTGTTCTCGATCTCGGCCTTGATCTGGGCGATGCGGCCCTGAACGTCGGCCTTCTCGCCTGAACCGTCGACGATGGTCGTGTTGTCCTTGGTGATGATCACGCGCTTGGCCCGACCGAGCAGGTCGAGGGTCACGTTCTCAAGCTTCAGACCGACTTCTTCGGCAATGACCTGGGCGCCGGTGAGGACGGCCATGTCTTGCAGCATCGCCTTGCGGCGGTCGCCGAACCCGGGAGCCTTGACGGCCGTCGAGCTGAACGTGCCACGGATCTTGTTGACGACCAGCGTGGCCAGTGCCTCGCCATCGACGTCTTCGGCGATGATGACCAGCGGGCGGCCGGTCTTCATGACGGCCTCAAGGGCCGGCAGCATCGTCTGAACCGACGAGATCTTGCCCTGATTGAGCAGGATGTACGGGTCTTCGATGATCGCTTCCTGGCGCTCGGCGTCGGTCACGAAGTACGGCGAGAGGTAGCCCTTGTCGAACTGCATGCCTTCGGTGAACTCCAGCTCGGTGCCGAACGTGTTCGACTCCTCGACGGTGACGACACCGTCTTTGCCGACCTTGTCGATCGCCTCGGCGATGACCGCGCCGACCGACGGATCGGCGGCCGAGATGGTCGCCACGGCGGCGATGTCGGACTTCTCGTCGACGTCGCGGGCCTGCTTGGCGATGTTCGCCACGGCGACGGCAACAGCCTTCTCGATGCCCTTCTTCAGGCCCATCGGGTTGGCGCCGGCGGCGACGTTGCGCATGCCTTCGTGAACCATCGCCTGGGCGAGCACCGTAGCGGTGGTCGTTCCGTCACCGGCGACGTCGTTGGTCTTGGTGGCGACTTCCTTGACGAGCTGGGCACCCATGTTCTCGAAGGGATCGTCGAGTTCGACTTCCTTCGCGATGGATACACCGTCGTTGGTGATCGTCGGCGCACCGAACTTCTTGTCGAGAACGACGTTGCGACCCTTCGGCCCGAGTGTGACCTTGACCGTATTGGCCAGCTTGTTCACTCCGGCTTCGAGGGCGCGACGCGCCTCGTCATCAAATTTGAGCATTTTCGCCATGTGGGTTCAGCTACTCACTTCTCGACGATGGCGAGGACGTCACGGCTCGACAGGATCAAAAGATCCTGGCCGTCGATCGTGATCTCGGTACCACCGTACTTCGAGTACACGACGGTGTCGCCGACATTGATGTCGAGGGCGATGAGCTCGCCACTGGTGTCGGACCGCTTGCCCGGGCCAACGGCCAGGACGGTGCCCTGCTGGGGCTTCTCCTTGGCGGTGTCGGGAATCACGAGACCTGAAGCGGTGGTCATCTCCGCTTCGTTGGCCTTCACGACAATACGGTCTTCGAGGGGCTTGAGAGCCATGTGCGGGGCCTCCATCTACTGGCGTTAGCACTCGGACGTTGAGACTGCTAAGGGTACGTGACAACTACCCCCGTTAGCAACCGCAACCCGAGAGTGCTAATTCAGTGGGTCGTCACTGGCCTCCGCTCGCTGGCGCTCTCTTTGGCCGCTGACTCCCGGCTCGCTACGCCTGGCGGCGCTTCACGCTCGCGGCGTGCCGGACGACGCGGGTGTGAGGTGTCGCCATTCCGACGTCAACCGGAACTCTTCGGGGGGCGTTGTGGTGGGTATGGAGGCAACGATGATGGGCGACAGTGTGACGATTGAGCCCCTGGTGTTGTTCGAGGACTTCTATGCCGACCATTACCGCGGCGCGCTCGCCCTGGCCTGGACGCTGACCGGGAGTCGCAGCAACGCCGAGGAGCTCGCTCAGGACGCGTTCGTCGAAGTGTTCCGCCGCTGGGGCGTCGTCAGCGCGATGGACAAACCCCGGCGGTTACATCCGCCGAGTGGTGTCGACGAGAGCCGTCAGCCGCTGGCGACGGCTCGGTCGGGAGGCCGCCACGCTCGCCCGGTTTGTCAGCCGCACGTCGGGCGTTGCATCCGAACCTCCGCCAGCGGACGACGAGTTCTGGGCCGCCGTGCGGTCGTTGTCGCCTCGCCAAGCCCAGGCGGTCGCGCTGTTCTACCTGGAAGATCTATCCCTGTCCGAGATCGCCACCACCCTGGGCTGCACCGAGGGAACCGTCAAGACGACCCTGTTCCGCGCCCGCACCAAACTCGCCGAACTCTTGGCAACCGCCGAACTCGACCTGAAGGACTCGTGATGACCACCGACCCCTCCGACCAGTTCCTCGACCTCGACCAACGCGGCCGCGCCGCCGGGCTCGCGGTGCGCGAGGCGGTCGCCTACACCTCGCTCATCCCAACCGATGCCCGCATTGCGGGTACCCGCCGTACGCGCCGGTGGGCCATCGTCGGCGCCTTGGCCGTCGTCGGTGTCAGCGTGGTCGGCGGGGTGCTTGTCCTGCGCACGACGGACCGTGAGGCGCAAGGCACCGCGCCGATCCCGATCACCGGCCCCCACTTCGCCCCCACCTTCGTCCCCGAGGGCATGGAGGTATTCGCGGACGACACCTCGATAAATCGGGTACCCGAATGGGCCGCAGCCGAAGCGGCCCGTCCAATCACGGTGTACGAGCGACCCGATGGCGGGTTGGTGGCTCTAGGGACGAGCAAGTTTCCGATGGTTCCGGACGATGGTGAAACCGAGACCCCGGGGCCTGCAATCGGCGGCTCTCCATCGACGTGGATATCGGACGGCCCGCAGCCGACGCGATTACTCGTGTGGAAAGTCGGTCCGACAGCCGTCGACATCGGCGGGTTCGGACTGGCAGAGAGCGACCTGGTCGCCCTCGCCGAGTTGGCGATTGTCACTCCCGAGGGCGCAACCGTCGATCAGGAGGGACTCGTGCTCCGGTTCGGGCCCGGGCCTTTCCCCTTTGGTCCCTCGGGACTATCGGTAAACGAGTCGATCATCAGTGTTCGGGATGCGGCGGCGACCGGCGATCGTTACTCCAGCGCGCCGTTGACAGTCGGCCGAGTGGCCGGCGTGCCCGGGGTCGAGTACGCCTATCAGATGTTCGCTGGTTCCCGTACTCAGACCACGTTCGGCGGCCACCGAGGCTGGCGACTCACCAGCCTGGAGGGGGGCATCGGAATCGATATCGCCTTCGTCTGGCAGGACGGCGACGCGGTCTATGTTGCTACGGGGACCCTCGACGAGCCAGCGATGGAGTCGGTGGTGAGAAGCCTCGAGGGGGTCGACGACGCGACGTGGCAGGTGATGTTGCAGCGGACTGAGGGCTTGTCGGCCGGTTGATCACCTGGAGTTAGCGGTTCTGGTCGTGGATTTGTATCGAAAGTGACGCAAGTCCACGACCAGAAAACAGACGGGTCGGAGCGCTGAGGGGTCCGAGGGTAAGCCGGGGGGTGACGCAGGCCGGTCGTACACTGGTTCGCATGTCGATCGAGGATGCGCCCGGGGTTTTTGGTGTGGGCTTGAACCCCGATCAGCTCGATGCGGTAGTCCACATGGACGGGCCGTTGCTGGTGGTGGCGGGGGCGGGGTCGGGCAAGACTCGGGTGCTCACCCATCGCATTGCGCACCTGGTCACCGAGCACCGGGTCAGTCCGATGCGGATTTTGGCGATCACCTTTACCAACAAGGCTGCCGACGAGATGCGCCACCGCGTTGCCGAGTTGATCGGTGATGTCGCCAAGAAGATGTGGGTGTCGACGTTCCATTCGGCCTGCGTGCGCATCTTGCGTCGTGATGCCGACGTCATGGGGTATCCGAAGACCTTTTCGATCTACGACCAGTCCGATGCACAGCGGCTGACCAGCTACGTGATTCGCGATCTCGGCCTCGATCCGAAGCGGTTTACGGCCCGGGGCACCCACGCGGCGATCAGCCAGATGAAGAACGACCTGATCACGCCCACGCAGGCCACCGACCGGGCGGCGAACATTTTCGATCGCAAGATCGCCGACGTGTTCCGTGAGTACCAACTACGCCTGGAGCGGGCCGGGGCGATGGACTTCGACGACCTGCTCGGGGTCACCGTCCGACTGTTCCGCCAACACCCCGAGGTGCTCAACAAGTACCAGGAGCAGTTCGAACACGTGCTCGTCGACGAATACCAGGACACCAACATCGCCCAGAACGAACTGGTGCTCATGTTGGGCGCAAAGAGCGGCAACGTGACCGTCGTCGGCGACAGCGACCAGTGCCTGCCGCCAGGGACGATGGTGGAAACGGTCGATGGACCGAAGCCAATCGACACGCTCGCGGTTGGTGCGGAGGTGCTCGGCACGGGTGGCGCACTTGGCTTGACATCGGGGCAGGTCACGCACGTGAAGATCGGGCACTTCACCGGCCGGATGGTGACTGCCCGGGCCGGGGAGCACACGATTTCAGGTACTCCGCACCATTTGGTACCCGCGCAGGTGACGCATCGCCCGTCGGACCACATCGTCTACCTCATGTACCGCGCCGATCGTGGATGGCGCATCGGACGAACATCTGCCGTTCGATCAAGTCGAGCCGGTCAGTTGGTTGCCGGGTACCGCATTCGATGCAATCAGGAACACGCCGACGCGCTGTGGATTCTCAAGATCTGCGACGACCTTGGCGAGGCGGAATTCACCGAGTCATGGTTGGCTGCTGAGTACGGGCTGCCCACAGCGTGTTTTCACGGGGTTGGTCGTGAGTTGGCGATGTCAGAGACGCAGATCCGTCGGCCGTACGACCGGCTCGACACTGACACCCGGGCCAAGTGGTTGATGGACGAGTTCGACCTGCACCCGGAGTTTCCGCACTACCGACCGCAGAACGGCGAGCGCCGCCAGAGCGTGAACCTGACGATGTTCTCCGATCATCGTTCGGGCGAGGTCGGGTATCACCGGCTGCAATGGAGCTCCAACCGCAACGACGTCGCCGATACGTTGCAGAAGGCTGGCTACCAGTTGCGATGGAGCCGGACCGACTCGCTTCGATTCGAGACGTCCCGCAAGGACTACGTCGAGGCGCTCGACATCGCCAAGCAGTTTGCCGGGGCTGGTGGTCTGGCGATCCGTCGGCGCATGGCGATCGGTGGGGAGATCTACGACCTCACCCCGCTTGCCCATCTTCGCCCGGGGATGACGGTGTTGGTGAGGGAGGGAGAGTCGCTTGTTCCGTCCATGGTCGACGATGTGACATCGGAACGGTATGACGGCCCGGTATACGACCTTGAGGTCGACCGCATTCACAACTACGTGGCAGGCGGCATCAGCGTGCACAACTCGATCTACAAATTCAGAGGCGCCGATCTGCGGAACATCTTGCAGTTCGAAGAGGCGTTTCCCGATGTCACGACGGTGATTCTCGATCAGAACTACCGGTCGACCCAGACGATCCTCGACGCCGCCAACGCGGTCATCGACAACAACACGGCGCGCAAGCCCAAGAGTTTGTGGACACAATCGGGCCACGGCGACAAGATCACCCGCTACCACGCCGAGGACGAGGGCGACGAGGCCCGGTGGATCTCGCGCACGATGCACGACCTGCACAACACCGACGGCATGCGCTGGGGTGAGATGGCGATCTTCTACCGCACCAACGCCCAGAGCCGCATGCTCGAGGAGTCGCTGATGCGCTCGGGTGTGCCGTACAAGGTGGTCGGAGGTACTCGGTTCTACGACCGCAAGGAGATCAAGGACGCGATCGCCTACCTGAAAGCGGTGATCAACCCGGTTGACGAGGTGGCGCTCAAGCGGGTGCTCAACGAACCCAAACGCGGCATCGGTGACACTACGATCGGCCGCCTCGACGCCTGGGCGGGAGCCAACGGTGTGCCGTTCATCGACGCCCTTCGTCGGTCGGATGAAGCCGGTGTCAGTGGTGCGGCGATCCGTGGGATCGCCCGGTTCTTGGAACTGCTCGACCGGCTGACCGAGGTGCTCGGCACCCTCGGCGCGGGTGATCTGATCCAGACCGCATTGGAGGAGAGCGGCTATCTCGCCGAGCTTGAAGCCGACAACTCGGTCGAGTCGGCCGGTCGGCTGGAGAACCTCGGGGAGTTGGTCGGCTCGGCCGCCCAGTTCGAGACGATCGGCGAGTTCCTCGAGCAGGTGTCGCTCGTCGCCGATACCGACCAGATCGATGGCGACGAGTCGAAGGTCATCTTGATGACGTTGCATTCGGCCAAAGGGTTGGAGTATCCCGTCGTGTTTCTGATCGGGGCCGAGGAAGGCATCTTCCCACACATCCGGGCCCTCACCGATCCCGACGAACTGGAAGAGGAACGGCGGCTGGCGTACGTCGGCATCACCCGGGCCCGCCAAAAGCTCTACATCACCCATGCATGGAGCCGCACTCTGTTTGGCACCACGAACTACAACCCGCCGTCGCGGTTCATCGACGAGATCCCGGCCGAATTGATCATCTCGGTCGGTGGCCCGAAGAGCTACGGACGGTCGAGCTATCGCAACCAACGTGACGACTGGGGTTCATCACGCAGCTCGGATGGCGGCCGCCGCGGATCGGTGACCTCCAACTCGTCGGTTCGCTCGGACCGCCACAGCGACGCCGACGCGCACCGCGAGCGTGTCGTTGACGCGGCGCTGGCCGCAGGTCAACGGGCGGTCGAGCCAGCAAACGCCCAAGCCCTCGACTTCAAGATCGGTGACGACGTGCGTCACGCCAAGTATGGCGACGGGGTGATCGTTGGCCTACGCGGTACCGGCGACAACACCGAAGCGCGGATCCGTTTCCGCGAGGTTGGCGAGAAAAGTTTTGTGCTCGCCTGGAGCCCCGTCGTCAAGATCTGATCAAAGCGAGCTGATCTGCACCGGCTTGAAAGTGCGGACGAACGCTCCGTGTTCTTGAATTGTCGACCGGTAGTGGGCAAATGGATCGGCGACTTGCCGGCATCCCACAGATCTTTGGTGAATCGGAAGGCCAGGGTGATGCAGCGTACGGTCGTGGTGTGGGTGGTACGTCGTTGCCGGGTGCGTCAGCCAGATCGCCCAGATCGTCGGGTTCGAGGCGTTGGCTCGGTGGAATCATCCAGTTCGGGGGTACTCGACGCGGGCGAGTTCCTTCCGTTGGCCGACTCACGGGGCTATCTGGCCAGTATCGACCGGGACATGCTGACCGAGACGACGGCAGTGCCAATTGGGCGGTGGCGATTAGGTCGTCTGGGCCTCGGCTATGTGCAGGGCTACGGAATCGGCCGCCCTGCTCCGATCGGACTCCTTGCCGGTCTCATCGTGTGGCACAGATAAGTTAGTTTAACTCACGTAAAGCGATTCACCATGCGGGTCAATCGACTCAATTCGCGTCAGATGTGATTCTTGGTGGGCGACCGGCACACAGAGTGTGCGTTAATTGAACTAACCTTGAGTCTTTCTCGGTGAGGGCGTTGGATATGCGGGTCAATCGATACGGAACATCCCGGCTATGGATCGCCCGGCGGGCTGCCGCGGTCTGGACGGTTGTCGGGCTGACGCTGAGCTTCTCGCCGAGTCGATGGCTGGGCACGCTGTATGCCGCCGCGTGTGTGATGCAGGCGCTTCAGATCTGCGGAGCGATGAGGCGACGTTCGGGAGTGCTCTACGACCGGCTCGCCTGCCGGCTGATTGCTCTGGCGCTCGTGATTGCCGGCGCAAGTGGGTACGCCCTCGTCCATTCGCCCTCGTCCAACTCGCCGGCGGCATGGCATGCCTGGGGGGTCAGCCTCGGTGTCATCAGGTTGAGCCTGCTAGGAGTCGCGATCGCGTCTATCGCTCAGCCGCTGCTGGCACTGGTTCAGTTGCGTCGCAACGTTCTTGCCTGTCTCGGCGCGTTTGCCGCGGCCGCCGCAGTTCATTCCTGGAGCACGCAGCACCATGCCCGGTGGTCGACCAACGTCCTACTCGGCCTGTTGGTGCTGGCAACCGTCGTGCTCGTGATTGCTGGGACGATGACCGGGGCCGGCCTGCGCAAGATCGGTCGATTTGCCGAGCGATACGGGGCAGCCTCGGGAGCGTTTTTCATCGTCGGTCAGTTGTTGAGCATGTGGTTTCGCAACACCCGTGGCCAACAATCGGCTTCCCTTGGCATGAGTCTCGTCGCCGGAGGGTTCCTTGTCGCCATGGTCGCCCATCCCGACGCAGATCGCCTGGGACAGCGACTTCATCGTCACACCGATCAACCAGTGCTGCGGTCGAGCGCGGTCGGTTTCGGTGCCATGGTGGCCGCCGACGGTCTGCTCGTGGCGCTCGTGGCGATCGTCGAGGGGCCGACCGTCGTGTGGTGGCTGGGGGCTGCGGGAGCGGTGCAACTGGCAGTGATCGTTTGGGTGGTCGCCCGTGTCGCCGATTCGGGGGTCTTGCACACCTTCGTCGCCGACCATCGGATGGATCGAGAACTGCGACGGGCGATCCGAGAGGGGGCGATCCGGCCGCACTATCAGCCGATCCTGCGCACCTCTGACGGTTGTTGCGTCGGCTTCGAGGCGCTTGCTCGTTGGGATCACCCGCGGCTGGGTGTTCTGCACGGCTCGGCGTTCCTTCCTCGCGCCCTCGAACGCGGCTACGTCGCGACGATTGATCGTCAAATGCTCCAAGCCGTGGCGCTCGACATGCCCGAACTGCTGCGGCCGTTGATTGCCGAGCACCCGTTTGTCTCGATGAACCTTTCGCCCTGGCGACTCGAACAACGCGGGTTTGCTCTTGAGGTGCTCACCGGCCTGGCCGAACTGGGAGTCAGCGGATCGGGGTTGGTGCTTGAAATCTCGGCCACCAGCGGTGTCTTCAATTGGGCCGCATTGGCGGCCAACGTCGAGTGTCTGCGCGAGAACGGACTGGGTATTGCCCTCGATGACTTCGGCGACGGTTGCGGCGACGTCGGGTTCCTGTGTGAACTTGATGTTGATCTGGTCAAGCTCGATATGCCGCTGATCGCCTCGGCGATGTCCTCTGAGCGCGGCGCCGCGGTGATGGCCGGTGTCGTTCAAACGGCTCGGGCTACCGGGGCGCGGGTCGTCGCCGAGGGGGTTGAGTCGTTCGAGTGGATCCCGATCCTCGGCGAATTGGGAGTCGACTATGTGCAGGGCTTCGGCATCGGCTACCCGGCCCCGGTGTCATCAGCCACAGGTCTGAGGGCCTGGCGTGGTTGAATCTGTGTCATGAAGGCCGTGGTGTTGGTGGAGAGTCTGACCGGGAACACACGTAAGGCGGGGGAGATGATCGCCCGCAAGCTGCAGCAGGAGCATGTCGGTATCACCGACGTCTGCGCCGTGCGTCAGCCCGACCACGCCGCCATCCAGGCGGCCGACTTGGTGGTCGTGGGTACATGGGTCCACGGGTTGTTCGTCGTCGGCCAGGCCCCATGGGGTGCGGGCGCATTGGCAAAGCTGCCCGCCATGGCCGGCAAGCGCGCCGTCGCGTTCTGCACCTTCGCGCTCAACCCCGGGCGGTCGCTCGACGTGATGACCCGGATCCTCGAATCGCGCGGAGCTGAGGTTGTCGGCGGTTTGGCGTTGAACCGAGGCAAACTCGAGGCGCATACTGACGAGTTCGTCGGGCGTCTGCTCGACGCCACCGCCTAGCCTCCGGGAGATGACCGGCAACCTCGTATTGCTTCGCCACGGCGAGAGCACCTGGAATCAAGAGAACCTGTTCACCGGGTGGCATGACGTGCCGTTGTCTGCCAAAGGGGTGGGCGAGGCGACGGCCGCCGGGGCCGCGATGCGCGACGCTGGCGTACGGTTCGACTTCGGGCACACCTCATTGCTGGAGCGTGCCGTGGTGACCGCGCACCTCGCGCTGACAACGCTTGGGCAGGTGTGGCTGCCGCTGCAGCGGTCATGGCGGCTGAACGAGCGTCACTATGGCGCCCTGCAAGGTCTCGACAAGCAAGAGACCACCGCCCGCCACGGAGCCGAGCAAACCACGCTGTGGCGTCGGTCGTACGACGTGCCGCCCCCGCCCGTCGATGCCCAACACCCCGAGCACCCGGCCAGCGACGCTCGTTACGCCCATCTTCCACCTGACGTCCTGCCCGCAAGCGAATGCTTGCGCGACGTCGTCGCCCGGGTGCTGCCGTACTGGCACGACCACGTTGCCCCGCAACTCATGGCCGGCCTCAATGTGCTCATCGTCGCTCATGGCAACTCGCTTCGCGCCCTCGTCAAACATCTGGAAGACGTCTCGGATGCCGAGATCGCCGAGCTGAACATTCCGACCGGGGTTCCGCGACGGTATTGCTTCTCTGAGCGCTTGACGGTCACTGAGGTTGCATATCTCGGTGACGAGGGGGCCATCGCTGCCGCTACTGCGGCTGTCGCCGGGCAAGCTACAAGCACGAAGAGTGCCATTTAGTCAAGTATCACTTCATTGCGTGATATTCTCCCTCGGATGAATAGCTCGCATCGCACCAAATGGGCCGATTGCCTCTGGTGGATGCCCTGCCACGCTCCGTACTGTCGCACTCAAGGTTCGGTTCCGAACCCCGGTTGGTACGAGGACGACCAATGACCATCGCAGAGCATCCCGTGGAGGTGACCCACTTGCCTATTGACGACCGCGCCCCCATGATCGTGCCGCCGGCAGGTCGACCGATCCGCATCGGTCTCAGGGCGATCGCCAGCGACCTCGTTTGTCTGGCGGCTGCGTGGATTCCGGCGCTTGCGATCGGCCAGCGCAACCATCGCAGCTCGGCGACGAGCTGGATGCTCGTCGGCTGCGCGATGTTGCTCGGGTATTGGCAGCTCCAGGCCAAGGAGCTCTATCTCGCCCGCGTGGCGATGGTGCGTACGATCGAGATGTCTCGGCTCTTCCGCGCAATGCTGCTCATGTTCGGGGGGATGTTGATCATCCGGAGCCTGAAATTCGGTACTGACCTGCGGGTATACGAGCTGATTCTCGGCACGTCCGTGTCGTTCCTTCTGCTGCTCATTACGCGAAGCGCCTTTCGTATCTGGCTCGCCAACAAGCGGCGCGCCGGGCTCCTGGTGCGTGAGATTCTCATCATCGGGGCCAACGAGGAGGCCGCCGATCTGATCAACCTGATTGCCGATCATCCCGAGGCCGGCTACCGAGTGGCCGGAGTTGTCGGCAGCCGGGCCGATGCGATTGAGCATCGCCTGAACCATCTGTGGAAGGGCGAGGCCGAAGACGCCTTGGCCGTCATCCGGGGCACCAACATCAACGGTGTGGTGATGGTCATCGGAGCGCTCAACTCCAACGCTGTCAACGACCTGGTGCGCGAGTTGCAGGAAAAGGACGTCCACATCCACCTCTCCAACGGCGTACGCGGCATCAACTTCCGTCGCTTGCGGGCGGCCCCCATTGTCCACGAACCCCTGTTCTATGTGGAGCAGTCCGAGATGCGGCGCGGTCAGATGATCGCCAAGCGGGCCCTCGACCTGGTGGTGGCCGGTTTGGCCTGCCTCGTGCTCAGCCCGTTGTTACTGTTGATCGCCCTGGTCACCAAGCTCAGCGACGGCGGTGGTCCGGTGTTCTTCCGTCAAAAGCGCGTCGGTCAGGATGGCCGGCTGTTCATGGTGCTGAAGTTCCGTTCGATGGTCGTCGACGCCGAGGCGCGGCTGGAAGCCCTGCAGAAGATGAACGAGCGCACCGGTCCGCTGTTCAAGATGGACCGCGACCCACGAGTCACCCGGTTCGGACACTTCCTGCGGGAGACGAGCCTCGATGAGTTGCCGCAGTTGTTCAACGTGCTCAAGGGCGAGATGAGCCTCGTCGGCCCTCGCCCGGCCCTGCCGGCCGAGGCGGAACACTTCGACCAGCGACTGCTTGACCGCACCAAGGTGCTGCCCGGCATCACCGGTCTCTGGCAGGTCGAGGCCCGCGACAATCCTTCGTTCTCGGCGTATCGCCGCCTCGACCTGTACTACGTCGACAACTGGTCGATTCACCTCGATCTGATCATTTTGCTCGGGACCGCCGAGCAGTTGATCGCCAAGGTGCTGCGGATGTTGCGTCCGGGCAAGGACCAGTTGGTCGATGCCACGCCAACGGAGATTGCCCGTCCCGAGGCCGCCTGAGCCTCGGCCCGCAAGGCCCATCGTTCAATAGCCTCTCGCAAGCGGTCTATGATCCCGCGATGTCGAAAAAAGCGATGCTCGAGCACTTGCGGAACGTCTCGTTGTTCTCCACCTGCTCCAACAAGGACCTGGAGAAGATCGCCAAGGCGAGCGACGAGGTCACCCTGAAGGCCGGCACGGTGATTGTCGACCAGGGCCAGACCGGCCGTGAAGCTTTCGTGATGATCAGCGGTTCGGCCACGGTGCGCCGCAACGGCAAGAAGGTTGCCACCCTTGGCGCTGGCTCGGTCATCGGGGAACTGTCGCTCCTCGACCATGGCCCGCGCACCGCCACCGTCGTCTGCGACGAGGATTCCGAAGTGCTGGTGATCAGCCAACGGAACTTCATCGGTGTGCTCGACGAGGTCCCCGCGCTGGCTCACAAGCTGCTCGCCAGCCTGGCCGGCCGTATTCGCGACTTCGATCGCAAGTACTACGGCTGACCCGGCGGTCGGAGCTACCGAGCTGTTTCTGGCGCAGGTAGACCGCGATCTCACTCGACCAGGCGGCGATCTCGCCCGCATCGGCCAGGGAGTCCTCGGTTCGTTGCAGCGTCCGTTCGGTGGTTGTGGCGAGTTGGCCGATGGCGATCCAGTCGATGACCAGGGCGGCGACGACCAGCAGTTGACCGATCAGCGCGGCCCATGAGTGCGACAATCGGGCTCTGCGGAGGGCTGGTCCATCGTCACATCATGCCGTCTTCGGTCTGGGTAGCCCGCGAGCGGTAGTTTCTCTGGCGTCATGAGTACTCACGCTGACTCCGCCGCGACCGAGCCCACGGGCCCCAAGCGCATCAAACCCCACCAACTGGCCCTCGGGTTCGGGATCTTCATGGGTCTGTTCACCGTGGTGTCGGGAATCATCCCGCTGATCACCAAGTGGCACGACGACTCGTCGGTGCAACGCGAGGTGTTCACCAGCGTTCCCGGTCCCATCCAGGTGGTGTTCTACACCGTCGTGCCGATCGCCATCATGTGGGGGGCCTGGGCGTTCTCGCAGCGGATGCGTAACTGGGAGCGGGGCGGTCCCGATCGTCGCAAGACGACCCCGAAGAACGCCAAGCGCCGTCTGGCCGACTTCCGCGCCGGCGTGTACATGCGCACATTGTTGCGCGATTCGGCCGCCGGCCTGATGCACTCGCTGATGTACTTCGGCTTCCTCATCCTGCTCGGGGTGACCACGGTGTCGGAAGTCGACCACCAGATGCCCGAGTCGCTCAAGTTCCTTCACGGCCGCACGTACCAGGCGTACGCCCTGGTTGGCGATGCCGGTGGCCTGATGTTCCTCGCCGGCATTGTCTGGGCGATCGTGCGGCGATACGTCCAACGTCCCTACCGCATCCGGATCAAGACCAAGCCCGAGCATGCGCTCATTCTCGGCACGTTCCTGCTGATCGGTGTCTCGGGCTTCCTCGCCGAGGGTTTCCGTATTGCCGAGCAGACTCGCCGTGGCGTCTCGACCGGCTTCGAGAAGTGGTCGTTCATCGGCTACCCACTGTCGCAACTGTTCGATGGCGCGGGTGCCAAGACCCTCGATACCTGGCACATGGTGTTCTGGCTGAGCCACGTCGCCGGGTTCATCCTGTTCCTGATCATCCTGCCAATCACGATGCTGCGCCACATCTTCACCTCGCCGCTGAACATGTATCTGAAGGATCGTGAGCGGCCCAAGGGTGCGATGAAGGCAATGCCGAACCTCACCGAGACCTCGTTGGAGTCGTTCGGGGCCTCGGTCGTCGAAGATTTCACGTGGAAGCAGTTGCTCGATACCGACGCCTGCACGATGTGCGGTCGCTGCACCTCGGTGTGCCCGGCACACGCCACCGGCAAGTCCCTCGACCCGCGCGAGATCGTCCTCAAAACCGGCGAAGTAATGGCGGCGTCCGCGCCCCATGGCCATGTGTCGCCGCCGATCGGGGTCGATCACGAGATCAAGATCTCGGCCAACTCGCTGTTCGAGCGGATCACTGCGGAAGAAATCTGGGCGTGCACGTCCTGCCGCGCCTGCGACGAGATCTGCCCGGTCAACATCGAGATTCTCGACAAGATCCTCGACATGCGCCGCTACTTGTCGCTGATGGAGTCGAATTTCCCGGCCGAGCTGGGCAACGCCTATCGGGCGATGGAGAACCAGGGCAACCCGTGGGGCATGAACCAGGGCGAGCGTGGCGATTGGGCCAAGGGCCTCGACGTGCATATCGTCGACCCGGGCGATGCGTTCAGCCATGAATACCTCTACTGGGTGGGCTGCGCCGGCTCGTTCGACGACAAGAACAAGAAGGTCACCCAGGCGATGGCCAAGCTGCTCAAGCGCTCGGGCATCGACGTGGCCATCCTCGGCCCGTCAGAGATGTGCACCGGTGACTCGGCGCGCCGTTCGGGCAATGAGTACCTGTTCCAGATGCTGGCGATGCCCAACGTCGAGATGCTCAACGGCATGGGTGTGAAGAAGATCATCACCCAGTGCCCGCACTGCTTCAACACGCTGAAGAACGAGTATCCGCAACTCGGCGGCAACTACGAGGTCATCCATCACTCCGAGCTGCTCGATCAGTTGATCTCGTCGGGCCAGCTCGATGTTTCGAAGGCCACATTGGAGGAGCGAGTCACCTACCACGACTCGTGCTACCTCGGCCGTCATAACGACGTCTACCTGGCCCCGCGCAAGGTGATCGGCTCGCTCAAGGGCGTGCAGATCGTCGAGATGCCCCGTAACGGCACCAAGGGCATGTGCTGCGGCGCCGGTGGCGCTCGCATGTGGATGGAAGAGACGATCGGTACCAAGGTCAACGACGAGCGCGCCGCCGAGGCGATCTCAACCGGGGCGTCGCGTATCGCCACGGCCTGCCCGTTCTGCTACGTGATGCTCGACGACGGGGTGAAGGCCAACGGTGTCGAGGAAGACCAGATGAAGGTGGCCGACATCTCCATTCACCTCCTCGACGCGATCGAGGCCGGTGAACGGGCCGCCGCCACGCCGTACGCTCCGCTGGCTGAACTGGCAGCCAACGGACCCGCCGGTGTGCAGGGCTTCATGCAGCTCGCCCCGCCACCAGGTCGGGCGTTGCCGCTGGCGGGTGGCGGCTCGGCCGCGACCGCCGTGATCGACGAGCCGGGAGACATCCACATCGACGCCTCCGCGCTGGCCGGTCTGTCGACGGGTGGGGCGACGGCCGCTGTGGTGCCGTTTGACGGCCCCGACAATCTCCAGTTGATCGTCGGCGTCGGCCCGACGATCGAAAGGACGCTGCACGAGGCGGGGGTCACGACCTTCGCCGAAGTTGTCGCGCATGGCGTGACGGGGATCCAAGACATCCTCCCCGACTTCCAAGACGCCCGGGTGACCAAGGAAAACTGGATTGAGCAGGCTCAGGCCTTCCTCGACGCCAAAGCCCGGGGCGAAAATCCCGAGGACTTCGCTCGCGGCAGCCAGCTGAAGTAACTCAGCGCGAGGCTTGTACTCGGACGTCGAGCTCGACGAGTAGGCCGATGTGGTCGGACGGTGGCATGCGACCACCTCCGACCTGGCCGACGGCTTCCATCGACACGACCCGCAGGGCGCGGCCGAGCCAGACGCGGTCGAAGCGGGCGCGGCGGCCGTGCATCTGCCAGGTGTCGCGCACGTCGGCGGGACGGCCGAGTTCCTCCCATGCGTCGGCGACGGTCGGCCACTCGGCGACGGCCTCCCACTCGGCGTTGCGCAGGTTGGTATCTCCCGCAAACACCGAGCAGTCGCCCATCGCCGCGATCGTTTGACGCGACTCGGCGATGCGTACCTCGGACTCCTCGGTGCCGCTGTCGAAATGGGCCGTGAGTAGGCGAATCCCGTCGTTGGAACGCGCGATGCCCTCGGCTTCGACGAGATGCAGATTCCGGCCGTAGCGCGATCGTTCGAGCGGAACGGATCGCGCCTGGCTGACTGACGCGGGCTGACGGACGGCAATCACTTCGAACGTCTCGGACTCCGGGGGGCGCGCCGGGTAGAGCATGTAGCCGGCTCGGGGGAGATGGGTCCGCAGGTGGGCCTTGTAGGTGTGGCGGGTGACCTCTTGGAACATCAACACATCGGGTGCGGACCGAGGGGTGCCGCCACGGGCCAGTTGGGTGAGGGTGAGGCCCGTCACGGCGATGAACACTGCGGCTTCGGCGCGCTCGTCGACACGGTGGTCATCGAGGCCGTTCAGATTCCAGGTCAGGATCCGAAAGCTCACTCGCCAATTCTGGCCTGTCAGGCCCTCCCAAGGCCTGCGGCCAAGCTCGGAGCGCCCGAGCGACGGCTACGGCAGGGTCAGTTCATGGTCGGTGCCGGGGATGTCGAAGCGGATGTCGGCCAACTCGGCGTAGCTGTTGGCGAGGTCCCAGCGCTTGAGGCCGCCCGCCGAGATGGTGACCAAGGCCCCATTGGCGACCATCGAGCGTCGGATTGGGAACCATTGGAACAGGCGACCGGTCTCGGTGATCGTGCGGTTGGCCAGGTCGACACGAGCGATCACGGCTGAGGTGCACGCCGCTTGATTGCCGACTTCGCAGACGAGTTCCTTAGGGACGACGATGTCGCCGGTCTCGGGCCAGTACAGGAAGGCGTGGGGGTCGAAGGCCGCCTCGGTTGACTCGCCGATGGCCACGGTGGTCACGAGCGTCGGGTTGGCCGGGTCGTTGACGTCGAACAGGCTGAGTTGCGTGCCGCCGGTCAGTCCGGTCTCGGTGCCCTGGTACCCGACCCCGAGCAGCAGACCGTCGCCCAGCGGATGCAGGTAACTCGAGAAGCCGGGGACCTTGAGTTCGCCCGTGAGCTGCGGGGAGCGAGGGTTGGACAGGTCGAGGACGTACAACGGGTCGGTCTGGCGGAAGGTGACCACGAAGCCGATGTCGCCTTGGAAGCGGACGGCCTGGATTTGTTCTCCCTTGCCGAGCCCCCCGACGAACCCGACCTCACCAAGGCCGTCGCCTTGGCGTTCCAAGACGTGGACCCCCGACGCCCGCTCGTTCCCGAAATCGGCTGCATCGGTGGTGGTTGCCACTCGCAGGAAACCGCCATGCTCGCTCATCGAGTACTGGTTGAGCAGCGTCCCATCGGCGGTACCCGAGGCGATGTACGACGCGCCCGACGGGCCGGAAAGGTCGAACATGTGGATCGCGGTGTGGATCGGCTCGGGGTTGACCGGAACGATGTCGGCGGCCAGGTCGGGCCAGCGGGTGGTGGCGACATAGAGGTTGCGGGCCGACGCGTAGACCGAGCCGCCGTCGGCGATGATCCCGGCCGCTCCGTCGGGCGCTGCGGTGCCGTCGCGCAGATTGATCTCGGCGATCCATGTCAGCCCGAAGCCCGAGAACTCGCCCGGGTGGCCAACGGTTGCGCAATCGAGCGATGGGCGTTGCGGCCCGCTCGTTCCGTTGGGCTGCTCCTCGTACGCCCGGGGCAGCAGATCGTCGACCGTCAGATCATCGATGACCTGCTTGTTCGTCTCCAGTGCCTTGTCGAGGGTGTCGGAGTTGTTGTAGCTCGGTCGAACGAACCGGATCTGGTTGGTCATCGCGTGGGTCAGCACGATGCGAGCCGTACCGTCGATCGAGCGGGTGGCCAGCGGCATGCCCTCCAAGTGGGTGCGAGATGCGAGCGTCGGCACGCCGGCGGCGACCGAGTAGCGCTCGGCAACCGTGTCGGGGACCCCGTTGGACTGGTAGCTAGTCGTGACGACGAGCATCGCCTCGGCATCGAGGATCATCTCGTAGCTGGCGGCCTGCTGGCGCAGGGGCATCTCGCTGACCAGGGTCGATGTCTCCAAGTCGACGCTGCGCAACACGCCGTCGATGATCGAGTACACATAGCGCCCGTCGGTCTCGGCGATGTCGCCCTCGTCGACGCCGGCCTCCTGGGTGTTCGTCGTCGACGTCCCGCCCGAGGTCGCGGCCTGCTGCGTCGGCGGTCGGAGCCTCGGTCGCCGCCGGAGCGGGATCCATCGCAAGTTCGGCGTCCATCGCCGCCGCTTCGGTGACGACGGTGCCGAAGTCTTCCATCATCCCAGGCATCCAGCCGACGGGGTCGATGCCGTATGGAGTAACCCGTTCAAGCAGCCGCTCCTTGGTCCAGGCGAGCATCTCGTCGCAGTCGCCGAACCGTTCGTAGGCCCGAATCGACGCTCCCGGCCCGCTCGGCGTGACCCGCCGCGATGAGGTTGAGTCCGGAGTCGTCGCCGTTGATGTCATTTCCAAAGGGGTCGATGTCTCCGACGGAGCGGATTGGGGAGCGCTCGAACACGACGAGATCGTCAGCACGGTCACGACGAGGGATGAGATGGCGGCACGCTTCGGCATACGGGTTCGACGTCGGCGGCGTCGATGTTGGTTCCCGAAAATCTGCGACGCTTGGCGAATGGAGACAGATCGCTACGGACTGACCATCACCGGCGGGGTCGGCATTGCCGAACGCTATGACGCAGTCGTCGCCCAACTGCTGCGTTCGCATCCCGACATCGGTGAGTCGGTCGACTCGTTGGCGGCCGAGTTTCCCGACGGGGCGATGGCCGTAGCGCTCAGCGCGTACCTGCCTCTCCTTGGAACCGACCCGCGCGATCTCCCGGCGGCGCGTGCCGTACTGAGCCGCTCGTCCCATGGGAATGCCCGCGAACAGGCCCACCTCGCGGCGGCCGCGGCGTGGGCGGCCGGCGACATGATCACGGCCGGTGCCCTGCTCGACGAGGTGTTGCTCGATCTTCCCCGCGATGTCCTCGCGCTGTACGTCGGGCATCAGATCGACTTCTTCACCGGGAACGCCCGCAACTTGCGCGACCGCCCCGGGCGCGTGCTGCATCGGTATGCACCCGACGACGATGCCTATGGGTTCGCCCTCGGAATGGCTGCCTTCGGCATCGAGGAATGTGGCGACTACCAACGGGCTTTGCACCTGGGTCACGCAGCGATCGACCACCACGCCGAGGATGTGTGGGCGATCCATGCCGTGGTCCATTGTCACGAGATGCGGGGAGACCCGGTGGAAGGTTCGTCGTTTCTGCACCGCACCGAGCCCCAGTGGTCGACGGGCAACGGATTCACCGTGCACAACAACTGGCACGCGTCGCTGTTCGACCTGGAGTTGGGTCGACCCGACGACGTGCTGGCCCGCTACGACCGTTCGATCCGCCGCGACGCGCCCGGGTCGGTGCCGATCGAGATGCTCGACGGGACGTCGTTGTTGTGGCGACTGCGCCTTGCCGGCGTCGACGTCGGTGAGCGGTGGACGTCACTCGCCCAGGCGTGGGCCGACGTCGGTGCGGCGCCGTTCTACGCGTTCAACGACATGCATGCGGTGATGGCGTTCATCGGAGCCGGACGGCTGGACGATGCCTGGCAACTCGTCGACGATCGTGCCGCGTGGCTCGACTCCTCGCCCGACCCGTCGATCACCAACGTGATGATGACCGCGGCGGTGGGGGTTCCCGTGGGCCGGGGCCTGGTCGCCTTCGCCGAGGAGGACAACGAAGCGGCCTGGCGGGGTCTGCTGGCGGCCCGGCCGATGCTGGCGCAGTTCGGCGGGTCCCACGCCCAGCGCGATGTGGTCGATCTGACCATCATCGAGGCTGCCCGTCGCGATGGCCGAGACCGGTTGGTCGCGACGTTGACGAGCGAGCGTCAAACCAGGCGGGGACCTACCTGAAGTTCTCGAAGTAGCGGCTGGGGGTCGGGCCTCGCTGGCCCTGATACTTGGAGCCGTTGGCCCGCGACCCGTAGGGGAACTCGGCCGGTGATGTCATTCGCAAGAAGCTGACCTGGCCGATCTTCATGCCCGGATAGATCGTGATCGGGAGGCTGGCGACGTTGGCGAGTTCGAGCGTGACGTGGCCGTCGAACCCGGCGTCGATGAACCCGGCCGTCGAGTGAATCAGCAGACCGAGCCGCCCCAGCGAACTCTTGCCTTCGATGCGGGCGACCAGGTCGGATGGCACGCCGACTCGCTCCAGGGTGGATCCGAGCACGAACTCGCCGGGGTGGAGCATGAAAACGCCATCGTCGGGGATCGAGATCAACTCGGTTAGGTCTTCCAGATCTTCTTTGACGTCGATGATGCCCGCGGTGTGGTTACGGAAGACCCGGAAGAGGTTGGACACCTTGACGTCGATCGACGACGGCTGGATGCACGACTCGTCGAGCGGTTCGATCACGATTCGTTGCGCCGCGATCTCGGCGCGCAGGTCTCGGTCGGAGAGGATCATCGAGACGTGACGCTAGCCCGCCGACCTTGGTAACCTTACGGCCGCACCTTGCGGGTGTAGTTCAGAGGCAGAACATCAGCTTCCCAAGCTGAGAACGCGGGTTCGATTCCCGTCACCCGCTCCATTTGCCCAGCTCATGGGGTGAGACGATTCCCAGCACGTTCTCGGCTTTTGATCCGTCATGAAGCTGAGGTTGCATGACTGTTGCCCGGCTGCGGTGCCTCGCTGGTCGCGCGAAAGTCCAGCTTGAGGGCACAATTTGTCGACAGTCAGAGTTGGCCACAGATTGGCCTCCGCCTTGATGTTTGCACGGTCGTTGCACGAAGCTGGGTCAACGCAACGGCTCACCGACATGGTCGTGCTGTCGATGTTGTATCCGTCAGGCCGTGCGTCGATGAGTTGGTCGAGGTCTGTGCGTCGGCCGCGACGATCAGGCCGCGACGATCAGGCTGCGGTCTAGGACCAGGCGGGCGCACGATCCGGAGCAGAGCGCCGAGGGCGGCTGGGTCGCCTTGGCCTGGCAACCGGTGGACCTTCGGTTGGCACGTTGCGGCATCGAGGGGTTGAAAACCTTGCGGCCGCTGCGTGGTGATAGCAAAATGCAAGCATGCCCAATGTGTTGGTCCGAGATCTCCCCGACGATGTCCATGTCCATCTGCAACGCCGTGCCGAGGAGGCTGGCCAATCATTGCAGCAATACCTTGCGTCCGAGCTGACACGGCTGGCCCGCACACCCACGATGGGACAGGTGTTGGCTCGCATCGGCGGCCGTCGAGGCGGACGAGTCGGACTCGACACCGCAGTCGGAGACCTTGATGAGGATCGACAGCGTTGATAGTTGTCGACGCTTCGATGTTGGCAAACGTTGTTGGTGACGATGGCCCATCCGGAATCGCGGCACGCGCCCGACTCGCAATCGCGGGAGACGCCTCGGTGCCTGATCTCGCTGACGTTGAGACTGTGTCGGTGCTTCAAAAGCGATGGATTGCCGGCACGTTGACCGCCCCACGTTTTCGACAAGCCGTCGACGACCTACTCGCGCTACCCCTGACCCGATTTCCGACAGGTCCGCTGATGGGTCGCGCGTACGAGTTGCGAGCGAACGTGACTACCTACGACGCGAGTTACGTCGCCGTTGCAGAGGCGCTCGGCTGCGTGCTGGTTACCGGTGATGGCCGGTTGGCCCGAGCAAGCGGCCCGCGCTGTCGAATCGAAGTGCTCACCATCTGAACCTCGCGAAAGACAGTCGTTGCAACCGCACAGTTCGCTCATCGTCGTAGTCGCCGGCCCACCCGACTTCCGGCGCACCATCGCTGTCGATGGCACCGAATCGGCGCCCAATATCGCGAACACCGTCGACGGCCAGCAGTCTCGGCGCGCCGCTCGGCGGCCTCTGACAATGGTGCATCCGGCGCGTCGAAGACACTTGTACGGTTCAATTTGAAACCATCAGACCGCGCAACTCGTGGGAGTTGTACGGTGCGATCTGTCAGCGTCCAACGTACAACTGGGAGGGATGATGGCGGGCTGGCCGCGTCGCGAAGACATCTACCACCGACTCGACGAGGCCTTCGACGAACTCCGCACCCGGATGGGTGGCCTGCCGAGCCCTTTCGAAGCCGAAGGTGTCTGGACGACGATCTGGTTAAAAGAAGCTCACCATTCAACCGCGATCGAGGGCAACACACTCAGTCTCCACCAGACCCACTGGGATTCGCCCGGCTCCGCGCCCCTGGCCCGCGGGATGGTGCTGTGTTAGACCGGCGCCACGGTCCGTTGCTGTCTGCCCAGCCAATCCGTGAGATGTGCAATCATCGTCGGGTGCGACGATGCCGACCCGGTCTGCGCTGCCGGTGACTCCCAACATCACTTCGTTGAGCTGAATGAAGCTGGCGACGTCGATTGGATCGAATGGACTTGCCGTAGCGATCTGCGGAGCCGATGTCACATTCGTCGAGACAGGAACGCCGCTGTGGCGTGCCCCGGGATCACCGTGTAGGCACTGCACGAGCGCCTTCGAGTTGCCGGAGGCTTGAACACTGTCGACAAAATGTGTTGCTCGTTCGACCCGGTACAAAGTCGACTCGTTGATTGGCCAGCGTCACCAACAAACCGGGGCACCTGCTCGAGTTGCCGTTCGGTAGCGCGCCCACCGTCGGCGTTCGGGAGTCGCCCCACCGTCGGCTTCCGATCATCCATTCGCGACTGAGGGGGCGACCGGCCCTTGGAGACGGAGCGCGGCCAACGTGTGGCGCTCCCTGCGTTCGAGCTCGGCGCTGGCGATGCCGGCCGCGATGATCACCCCACAGCCGATCAACCCGAGCGCGTCCATCCGCTCGGAGAAGACGACCCGACCGACGAGCACTGCCCACACCAATGCCGTGTACCGGAAGGGTGCGGTCACGCTCAGGTCACCGGTGCGCACGCTCTTGATGGCAAAGACGTATCCGACGATCACGGCCACACAGGCACCGGCCAGGAGCAGCACACCCCGCCCGGTTGGGTGCTGCCAGCCACCGAACAGCGACAACACCCCGGTCAACGCGACAACGCCGAGCGCGGTGACGAGGGCGATGGCGACGGCCGGGACCGAGGCGGGCACCGATCGGGTGGCGAACTCCCGGGCGAGCAGCAGCGCCGCACTGCCGACGATGATCAGCGACCATGCAGAGAAGCCGTCGGTGGCCGGGCGCACGACAAGCAGCACACCGACGAAACCGGCGACCAGTGCCAGGTAGCGCAGCGGGCTCACCCGCTCCTTCAAGACGATCGCGGCGGTGACGGTCACGGCGAACGGGGTGACCATCAGGATCGTCTGGGCGTTGGCGAAGTCGAGATGCACAAGCCCGGCGAAGAACATGGCGACAGAAACCATCTCGCACAATGCCCGTTGGATCACCCGACGGTCGAGCGTCGATGGCCGGATCGACACGCCGCCAACCCGGGCGGCGACGATGAACACCGAGGAGATCGCCACACCGCGCAGGAACAGCGCCTGGTACACGCCGAGGCCCTCGTCGGTCGCCGCTCTGATACATGCATCATTGGTGACGTACCCGACCGCGCCGAGGACCGTGTACAGGCTGCCGCGCAGGTTGGGAGTCACCCATCGATCGTGACATGCCGAACCCGCTGCGCCACGGCGCGAGCGGACTCCCCGTGGACCAATAGCCAGCACATCTCCAATCCACCTCGGCCCGGTCCGAACATCCGTCAGAGTCGAACCACAACGCGCGGACCCATCCGCAGCGCTGTTGCCCGGAGCGATCAGGGCCGGTCTGGAGAGTCGAGAGCTCCGTTGCCGTTTCGAGTGCGCATATGTCCATGCCGATGCGCTCCTGTCGAGAGCTAACAATGCGCTCGGTATCAGCGCCGGGAGGACGTCATGGCGCCGCCCGGTAACCGGCGCCATGGGGGTGATCGGGTCGGCCGGGTTCGACCGGCCGGTTCGTTCTGGCCCGAACGTCTTCGCTGGTGCCATTGCGGCTTGGAAAGCACTGTCAGGTGCTCTCGGGATGCGTTCGGGGACGGTTCGCTGCGCGTGTCGCTGTCACGCTGGAGTGCTGTGGTCGAGGTTCCGGTCGATCGCTGGGATGATGATGGCTGCTGCTGCGAGGTGGGCGAGGAGGAGAACTGCTCGTGTTGCGCTGTCGTCAGGCAGTGCGACGGCGGGGATGATCGACAGGAGTGTTCCGGTGACGGTCCAGAAAGGAAACGCTCCGAGTGGGATCCGTTTGGAGTCGACGGCGAGGCTGACGTCTGCCGTTGTGCCGAGCGCAGCAATTGTGGTGGTCACGATCGCTGCGACGACGCCGGCAAGCATGGCGTCGCGAAGCATGACCATCGACAAGCGCGATGTCGAGTGTTTCGCGGGTTCGGTGTTGGTAGTCATGTCGGTGCTCCCGGTCGGGTCAGGTCGGGTTGCTTTGGTGAGCGGGTTGCTTGTAGCCATCGGTGGGCGAGGGCGAGAAGGCGTGTTTCTTCGTGGTCGGTCATTCCGACAGCGACGACGGTGGTGCCTCGGTCGCTGGTGGCCCAGGTGATGAGGTTGTCGGGGTCGTCGAAGGTGAATGGGTCGTCGCGTGTGTGGACGCCTCTGTGCAAGACGAGTTCGAATCGGTCGCCGGGTTGGAGGCGGAACGTGACTCGGTCCTCGCCGTCGTGCCCGAAGCTGGGCGCGTTCCATTTGATCCGCTCGCCGAGTTCCGCATCGCCGGCGAGGAGCCCCGTTCGGATTCTTCGGATGTCGTCGACCCGCAGATGATCGAGATCGGTGAGGAACTCGTCGACGGTCGGCTGCTTGGCGCTCATTCGTTGTGCATGATGCGGATGGGTACCAATGCGTCGATGAGCCGTTCGATGAGTTCGTACGGGATGGGCTGTTTGTAGAGGAATCGGACGGTGTCGGTCTTGGTCCGGTACGGCGCGACGTCTGCTTCAAGATCTGGAGCGAGTGCGGGGATCGGGTAGAGGCCGATGTGATGTTTCCAGGCACCGACGTACACCAGATAGATGCCGTCGATCGTGAACACTGGCATCTGATAGCGGATCGACTCCCGCACGCCCGGCACACGAGTGGCGATCAGTCGACGGATCCGGTCGAGCACGTCGCGCGGCTGGTTGGGGAGGGCGGCCGCGTAGGCATCGACCGTTGTCGATATAGGCATGTCGCTATGCGAGTTCGCTGAGGACGGTGTCGAGGCGTTCGTAGGGCGGTGCGTTGAACTCGCGGACGATCCTGACCAACGGAACTTGCTGATCGACGACGATCTGGGTGTCGAAGATGGGGCTCATGACTGGTCTCCTGTTGTCGGGGGTGTCGGTGGATCGGGCATCGAGGCGAGGACGGCATCGAGACGGCGGTAGCGGTCCTCGGCCTGGCGGCGGTAGCGGCCGATCCACTTCGTCATCAAGTCGAAGACGTCCGCTTCAAGGTGAGCTGGGCGGCGCTGCGCATCCTGCGTGCGGGTCACCAAACCTGCGTCTTCAAGTACACGGAGATGCTTCGAGACGGCTTGCATCGACATGTCCAACGGCTCGGCCAACTCGACAAGGGCAGCGTCGCCCTCACACAGTCGCATGACCATTGCGCGACGGTTCGGGTCGGACAACGCAGCGAACGCTTGCGACAACGAATCCTTGGCAACCACGCGTCCCCTTCCTCAACTGATTGGTTGATGACACCGTAGGGTTCGACTATCGGAATGTCAATCAAAAGGTTGAGGAGCATGGGGTCTGGCAGCTCTACCGCTTGCCGTTGGGGCACGCGAGCGTTGTCCGTCCTTCCACGGCCGAAGCCCCTGTCGCGCTGGCGGTTCATTGGCTGCTTGACTGGGTGATCGTGACTGATCGTTCGGTGTCTGCGAGCACGATCATCGACCGGCCTGTCGGTGTGGTCTGGGCTGATGTGCGGGTGATCAGCTCGCACGTCGCGTGGATGCACGATGCCGTGGCGATCCGGTTCCAGAGCGATCAGGCCGAGGGAGTCGTTGCCCGTCCGGTGTTGAGGTTCGTGTGGAAGCGCAACCTTGCCCGTCTCAAGCTCCGGCTTGAAGCAGCGCTGATCGGGCTGTGATGCGCCGTGAACAGAGCAGCCCGAGGTTGCCCGGGGCCGAGGGGTTGTCGTGATCGGCGCCGCGGTGTGGTCGGCCGATGTGGTGCTGAATGATGGTGGCACCGTTCATTTGCGTCCGATCGAGCCTGGGGATGCGACCGCGTTGCAGCGGTTTCATGCCCGTCAGCCGAGGGAGAGCCAGTACTACCGGTATTTTTCGGCGAAGGCTGAGTTGACTGATCGGGAGGCGACGCGGTTCTCGACGGTCGATCTGCGCGACCGGGGGGCGCTCGTCGTTGAGGACGGGGAGGAGTTCATCGCCTGGGCCAGCTATGAGCGTTTGTCGGGCCGTAACGATGCCGATGTGGCGTTTCATGTCGATGCTGGGCATGCCGGTCGGGGGATCGCGACGCTGCTGCTCGAGCACCTCGGGTCGATGGCCAAGGCCGCGGGAATCGATCGGTTCACTGCCGAGGTGTTGGCTGACAACCGGCCGATGTTGCGGGTGTTCGGTCGGAGCGGTTGGCCGATCAAGAGTCACTTCGACAGTGGTGTGGTCGACTTCGTCTGGCCGATCGATGACACCGCGGCGTTCGTGGCGTCGGTGTCGAAGCGGGAGCATTTGGCTGACTCGCGATCGATGGCGCGTTTCCTGCTGCCGAAGTCGATCGCGGTCATCGGTGCGTCGGACCGTCCGGGCTCGGTCGGTCGTGTGCTGCTCGACAATGCGCTTTTGAGCGCGCCGTTGCTGGCGGTGTACGCCGTGAATCCGGCGCACTCCGAGTTGATGGGCATGGCGTGTGTCGCGTCGATCGCGGATGTCGATGCCGACGTGAGCGTGGCGGTCATTGCGGTTCCAGAGGTCGCTCTCGTTGAGGTGTTGAGCGCGTGTGCCCGCCATCGAGTGCGTGGCGCGGTTGTCGTTACCGAGGTGTCCGAGAGTTTTCCGATGTCTGAGGTGGTGGCCGACGCCCGTCGATATGGCATGCGGATCGTCGGCCCGGGGAGCATGGGGTTGGCGGTGCCCGGATTGTCACCCGCGTTGCACGCCCATCTTGCTCACCCGGCGATTCCGGCGGGGCCGTTGGCGGTGTCGTTGCAGTCGGGTTCGATCGGCGCTTCGGTCCTGGAGCGGGCGGTGCGGCTCGGGGTGGGGATCTCGTCGTTCGTCTCGCTCGGCGACAAGGCCGATGTGTCGGGCAATGACCTGCTTCAGTTCTGGGAGGACGACGAGTCGACGCGAGTCATTGCGATGTACACCGAGTCGTTCGGCAACCCGCGCCGCTTCGCCCGCATTGCCCGTCGGGTCAGCCAGACCCGACCGATCGTGGCGGTACGCCCCGGTGCCGGGCGCCTTGACGATGCGCTCTACCAACAGGCCGGTGTGATTCGGGTGGACACGGTCGCCGAACTGCTCGACACGGCCCGGGTGCTCGCACTGCAACCGCTCGCGGGTGGGTCGCGGGTCGCCGTTGTCAGCAACAGCGCGGGCCCCGCGCGGTTGTTGTTCGCCGGGCTGGACTCTGTCGGACTCCAAGGGGTCGGCTCGAATGAAACAGTGGGCACCTGGTTGTCGCTTCCCTGGTCGGCTGACCCGCCGGCGTTCGCCGAGGCGGTGGCGACGGTTCGTTCCCAAGAGACGTGCGACGCGGTGGTCGTCATCCACGCCCCTCCGGTGGCCCCGACCGACGACACGTTCGCCCAGGAACTTGCGATGCTGATACCGAATCATTCGACGGTGCCGTTGATCGCCGTGTTGCTCGGGCGGCCCGACGGCCCGATCGTGACCGGTTCGACGGTCCCGAACTTCGCCTTTCCCGACGACGTCGCCCGCGTGCTCGGACGATGCAACCGCTACGCCCGATGGCGCGCCGCGATCGCCGAAGCCGAAGCCGCGGCCACCGAAGCCGCTGACGGTGACGGTGACGGTGAGCCGCACGGTCCGCCGGTCGACGAACATCGGGCGGCCCGGGCCGACGATGTGATCGGTGAGGCGCTCGCCCGTCGCCCGGCCGGGACACTGCTTCCCCATGCTCCGATGATCGACCTGCTTGATGCCCACGACATTCCGTGTGCGGCGGCCCGTCCAGTTGTCAACGTCGCGGCCGCCGTGAACGCCGCGGACGAGTTGGGGTACCCGGTTGCGCTCAAAGCGAACGTACGGCCCCGTCTCGGGCGTGGGGCAGACGCCGGAGTCGCCCTCGGTCTCGCCGATGCCGATGCGGTGCGGGTGGCGTGGGCTTCGATGGACCATGTTGTCGGGGGGTTGCGCGAGGCGACCGTGCAGGTGATTGTTCCATCGGGCATTGAGTGTCGGATCCATGCCACCGTTCACCCCGTGCTCGGGCCGGTTGTTTCAGTCGGTCTCGGGGGTGTCTTCGCCGACGCGATCAATGACTCGGTCGTGCGGTTGGTACCGATTGGTATCAGCGAGGCGGTCACGATGCTCGGCGATTCCCGCGCCGGGACTGTCGTCAATGGTCTCGGTGACAACGCCGTGGCGGCGACCGCCCGGGTGATCGCAGCCGTTGCTGCGGCGATCGATCGTCACCCGGAGCTGGCCGAAATCGATCTGAACCCATTGATGGTGGCGGCCGAGGGATGCTGGGTCGTTGACGCCCGAGTTCGAGTGCGGCCGGTTCTGACCCCCGACGCTCCCCTACGCCGACTCAACTGAGGTGTCGTCCGACGTGGGTCGGACGATCTGGCGTCCGCTGATTCGTTCGATGCGGATGGCGAGCCAATGGTGGCGTTCGCCGGGGGCCCACACCGTGGGCCCGCGTCGCAGGCCCATCGCGTAGATTTCGCCATGACTATCGGTCACGTCTCGGGCTTCGCCGCGCACGAGCAGGTTCCAGCCGGTGTGGTTCGCTTCGTCGAACTGGTCGACTTCGAACGCGACTCGGTGGAGGGGAACGTGTTCGTACATCTCGCCGTGGTCGGTCTTGACGATGATGTCCTCCCCGTCGATCGCGTAGTTGACCGGGAACACGATCGGGTAGCCGTCATCGCCGAGGAACGCGAGCCGTCCGACGTCGTGTGAGGCAAGCAGGGTCTGGCAGACGTCATCGGTCAGGTCATCGACAAAGGCATGGGTTTCCATCTCGCGACTGTCGCATCGTCGATGCACGGTCGGTAGGGGACAAAGTCCTGATCTCGACGCTTCTCCGGGCCGATGACAACAGCCGCGGGCGGCGGAGTTTCGCGGTCAGCCCACCACGGCGGCAAGGGCGATGAAGGCGAGGGGATGTTGAAGGGGATGTTGAGGAGGAACAGCAGGGCCTGAGGACGCCTTTGGCTGTGCCGCTGAGGGGGATGCTCGTCGAGCCCGATCACGAGTGTTCGGTAGAACCATGCTTCGCCTGGGCGTCGAGGACGCAGAGCAGACGGTGAACTCGTATCGGCACCCTACTCCGGTGGTAGCCGATGTCAATCGGGTGGCTGGCCGCCGGGTGCCGGGACGGTCACTGGGCCGGTGGGGTGTGGATGATGGCGATGGGGCAACGGGCGTGGTGGATGGCCTGGTTGCTGGTCGATCCGAGCAAGGCCGCTTTGAGTGCGCTGCGGCCGCGGGCACCAACCACAAGCAGGTCGCTGTCGGCTGACGCCTCGACCAGGGCGGTGGCCGGTGGGCCGGGAAGCAGGAGGGTGCGGACCTTGGTGCCGCTACCGCGGCGGGCGTCGATGCGGTGGCCGGCGTTGGCGAGGAGCATCATGGCGTCGACTTCCATCAGCGCGGCACCGCCTCCGGTCGTGACGTGGCCGGCGTGGTAGGGGTAGTAGCAGGAGTGGGTGACGGTCAGCTCGGCGTCCCACAGTCGTGATTCGTCGTCTGCCCAGTCCATCGCCGCTTCGGCCGCGGGTGATCCATCCGTGCCGACGACGATCTTGCCGACGGTGGCTCGTAGCGGCACGTTGGGGACGAGCACGACGGGGCATGGGGCCCGGTGGGCGACCCCTCGGGCGACTGAGCCGATCAGGATGGCGGCCAACGAACCGGCACCGTGGGAGCCGACGACGACCAGTTCGGAGTCTTTGGATCCTTCGACGATCGAGGTGATCGGCGGGCCGCTGTGGACGATGGTTTTGATCGTCAGGTCGGGGTATGCCACCCGGATCGGTTCGATTTCGTCGGCCGCGGTCTGCTCGTGGGAGGCATGAAACTGCTCCAACTCGACTGACGGGAAGGCCATCACGGCGCCGAATTCACCGCCGTAGACGGGGATTGTGTACGCGTGGATGACTCGTAGTTGTGCGCCCCGCCTGGAGGCTTCGCGGGCTGCCCAGGCGAGGGCGACCCCGCTCGTCTCGGATCCGTCAATGCCAACTGTCACGACTCGGGGATTTGTCATGTGGTCATCTTCTGGGACCCGTGGCGCGGTGGGCAGGGCCGTCGGCAGGTGAGAGCGGGGGACCTAAGTCCCTACGACGACAATCGCTTGAGGCTGACTCGCTCACCGTGAGTTGGCGACGATGCGGTAAACACCGAGTCACGTGAATTCATTCGCCGCAGGGGACGAGCAGGACGGGGCAGCTGGCGTGGCCGGCGACGCGTTGGCTGACGCTGCCGAGGAGTGCGCCGGTCCAGGCGCCGTGGGCGTGGGTTCCCAGGACGATCAAGTCGCAGCGTTCGGTTCGGGCGGTGTCGATCAGTACCTGAGCGGGGGATTCGAGGCCGATGCGGGCTTCGACGGCGTTTTCGACCGTTCCCCCACAGGCCTGTACTGCTCGGCGGGCTTCGGCGAGGGTCGCTTCGACCTCGGCGTGGCCTTCGTGAAGCAGGCCGAATCGCGAGGGGTGGACCTCGGTGACGTGGACGAGGATGAGTTGCGCTCCGCCTTCGGCCGAGAGTTGGCCGACTGTTTCCCACAACGGGGTGCGGGTAGCGTCGACGTGGTCGATGCCGACGAGAACTCGCTTGAACATTGCTGCCTCCAGTGTGTCCACCCGTTGGTACGGGCGGCGTCGGATCGGGTCCGAGCGCTGGGTTCAGGATGAACAACGCCCACGTCTGTGGTCAGGGTCGGTGGTCATCACCGCCCCGGGTCGATAGTCCCAGGCCGTTCGTCGGTGTCGAAGACTTGCGTGCGGGTGATCTCGATCAGTCCATCGACGGCGGAGGCGGCCTGCAGGAACGGGCCTGATCTGCTCGGTCCTTCGCGGTGTGCTGCGGCTTCGAGGTGGGTGCCGATGGCGAAGAGTTTCTGGAGCATGACGTCGTAGTAGGCGAGCATCTGTTCGTTGCGACGCATGGTTGTGATCAGATCGAGCCGTTGGATCGCTCGGTCGGCGGCTGCTTCGCGTTCGCGGGTCATGTCGCGCACGGTGGCGGCGATCATGGTCGTGTTCGGGATGGGGGTGAGTTGAACGTCGACGGGGATGCGTCGCCCGTCGGCGTGTTGGGCCTCGATGTCGAGGTCGGGGCGTCCCATGTGTCGTGGTAGCGGGTCGGCTGTGAAGGTCTTGCGGTCGTTGCGGTGTTCGGTTTGGCGGGCTGGTGGTACGAGCGTTTCGATTGGTTGACCGGCGAGTTGGGATGGTTCGTAGCCGAGGAGGTCGCCGAGGGGGCGGTTGACGAACAGGATCGTGCCGTCGTCGTCGACGAGGGCGAGTCCGTCGGCGATCAAGTCGATCACGCCGTGGAGTAGCGCATGGGAAACTGGTGAGTTCGTCATTGGTGGTACCGTCCGCCGTTCTCGGGCCATGAACTACAGGATGATCGAACAAGCCGTGTTGGGCTAGGGACCAAAGCCTCTGACCATGGTGACCGAACCGCACGATCACGGGCTGATCAGGGACTCGGCGTCCTCTCTACTCGACCTCGAGCACGAGTTTGTCGGCCGATGTCAGCAGTAGTCCGCGCGGTGGCGGCGGTCGTCGGCGAGGCGGGTGGCGAACACGGCGGCTTCGGTGCGGCGTTCCATGCCGAGTTTCATGAGGAGGTTCGACACGTAGTTTTTGACGGTCTTTTCGGCGAGGTGCATGTCGGTGGCGATCTGCCGGTTGGTCATTCCTTCGGCGATCAGGGTGAGGATGCGGCGTTCTTGGTCGGTGAGTCGGCTGAGGCGTTCGTCTTCTTGGGGTGGGTTGCGTAGGCGGGACAGGACGCGGCCGGTGATGGCGGGGTCGAGTAACGATGCTCCGGTGGCGACTTGGCGGATGGCTGAGACGAGGTCGTTGCCGCGGATTTGTTTGAGGATGTATCCGGCGGCGCCGGCCATGATCGCGTCGAAGAGTGCTTCGTCGTCGGAGTATGAGGTGAGCATGAGGCAGGCGATTTCGGGGTGTGAGCTGCGGATTTCGCGGCAGACTTCGACGCCGTTGCCGTCGGGGAGGCGGACGTCGAGGACGGCGACTTGGGGGTGTAGTGCGGGGATGCGGCGGATGGCTTCTTCGGCGGTTGCGGCTTCGCCGATGACCTGGATGTCTCCGCCGGCTTCGATGAGGTCGCGAACCCCTCGGCGGACAACTTCGTGATCGTCGAGCAAGAAGACGGTGATCGGCTCGGAAGTGGTCATAGCGTCCATGTTCCCATCAGCAGATCACGCCGGCGAGCTTCTCGCCAGGGACCAAAGACCCGACTGTGGCCCGGTGCCCAAGCTCAGGGCCACCCAGCCCAGAGACGGTTGCCGCGTGAACGACTGGTTCACCGCGGTGCGTCCGCATTGACAGCCCGGCAGATGTCGGCCAGAGTCCGTCGGTGCTCGCCGACCTTGGCCCCTTCTTCCGTCGATTCGCCGAGGTCGAGGCGCCACGCTCGCCGCTCTACCAGTCGATCTGCCGCGCAGTCGCCGACGCCCCCGACGTCTCGTCGATGCTCAACGTCGCGCCGACCCTCGAACGACGCCCGAATCTGCTCCTCGCCGCGGTTCACGCACTGCTGCTGCAGCGACGCGGTATCGAACGGAACCCGCCCCAGGAGCACGCGTTCCAGGCGCGTTCTATCCGACGGTGACCGATGCTGCGCTGCTCGACTCGGCTCTGGCCGGCGATACGTTCGTCGACTTCTGCCGGGCGGCCGCGGCGGAGATCGAACCGTTGCTGGCGACGCGGACGACCCAGACCAACGAGGTCGGTCGGTCGAGCATCCTGTGGCCGATCCTCTCGTCGCTGGCGGGCGATGTCGGCGCGCTGGCGCTCATCGAAGTCGGGGCTAGCGCCGGGCTGAACCTGCTGCTCGATCGGTGGGCCTACGCCGATGACGACGGGACACTGCTTCCCGGTGGTGACCCGAGCAGTCCGGTCCGCCTGCGAGCCCGGCATCACGGCATTCGACCGGGCAACGCAACCCTGCCGCTCGCTTCGCGTATCGGGCTCGACCGCAATCCGCTCGACGTGACTGATCCCGATGCCGCCCGGTGGTTGCTTGCCTGCATGTGGCCCGACGAACTCGATCGTTTCCGGCGCACCGAGCAAGCCATTGCGGTGGCCGCTACCGCGCCGCCCACCATTCGACGCGGCGATGCCGTCGCCGACCTGCGCCCGCTGATCGCCGCGGCCGGCGACGGACACCTGACCATCGTGACGACGTGGGTGCTCACCTATCTCGCCGCTGAGGAACAGTTGGCGTTCGTCGAACAACTCGACCATGTCGGCCGCGAGCGTGACCTCACCTGGGTGTTCGCCGAATCTCCGATGTACTCGCCGGTGCTTCCCTGGCCGTCAGGTAGTGCCGACCTGACACCCAGGGGTGAAACCCTGGTGGTCGAGGTGCACTTCAGGTCGGGACGGCGCACGATCAGCACTCAAGCCGTCGCCCACCCTCACGGCCGCCAGGTGCGGTGGGATATCTGAAGGCCTTCTCGCTCGACGATGGCCGAGCCTGACCAGGTGACAACGACTCGGGCTCGAGTCAGGTGAGGGCCGTGCCGGCGATGTGGGGTGTTGAAAGTGGCGCGCTCCGCGCGCCAGTCGGGTCCGCGGGGGCGGTGTAGTAGACATCTCCCATGCCAGAGTCCTGGTTCCCGTCGCAGAACGACGCGTTGGCGTTGGCGTCGGCGATGCTCGAAGGCATGCCCGATGCCACCGTTTTGGTGACGGCGGGCGGCGTGATCGTCTACGCCAATCGTCGGGTGGGAGATCTGTTGGGCTGGGTGCCCGACGAACTCGTGGGGGAGCGCGTCGAAATTCTGACGCCCGAGTCTGTCGTTCACCGTCACGTCGCCCTGCGAGATGGGTTCTTTCGAGACCCGACAGTGCGGTCGATGGGTTCGGGGTTGGAACTCGACGCGCGGCATCGGGACGGCTCGCTGATTCCGGTCGAGATCGGCCTCAGCCCGTTGACGTTCGACGAGGAACACCTGGTCATCGCCGCGATCCGCGACGTGAGGGCCCAACGGGCACTGCGGCATGGCATCGTCGAGGAACGCAATCGGGCCCAGGCGGTCATCGATGCGCTTCCCGACGGGATATTGGAGTTCGACGTCGAGGCGGGTCGATATGTGACCGTGAATCCCCGGTTCTGTGATCTCGTTGGGTTGACCGCCGACGAGGTACTGGTAGTGACCGGAACGCCACCGTGGTGGGAACCAGCCGACGTCGATCAGGTCCGACACCTCCGTGACCAGGCGGGGGTCGGCAAGCTGATCCACTACGAGATGCAGCTTCGGCACCGTTCGGGCCGATGCACGCCGGTGATGGTGACGTCGAATGTGATCTCGCGCGAGGGGAGCTCGACGCTTATCGGGCTGTTCCACGATCTCACCGAGGAACGGCGCGTAGCGGGGGAAATGGACGCCTTTCGGGCAAAACTGGCGGTTTTCGACGACCGGGACCGAATCGGACGGGACCTTCATGATGGCGTGATTCAGCGGCTGTTTGCGGCCGGCCTGCAACTTCAGTCGTCGATTGGTCGCCCGAACCAGGAGGGTCGGCTCCTGGACGTCGTCGATGAGATCGACCACGCGATCAAAGAGATCCGCACCACGATCTTCACGCTCCACGGACGCCGGGGTCTCGATTCGGGGCTCGGTGATGCCCTCAAGGTGGCGGTTGCCGAGTCGAGCCGGCTGCTGGGGTATCGCCCTCAGCTCGACGTCAACGGCCCGCTGGGGATGCTGTCGGACGAACTCGGATCGGAACTGCTCGCGGTGACCCGCGAGTTGCTGAGCAATGTCGTGAAACATGCCCAGGCGTCTGAGACGGCGGTGCGGGTCGATGTCGACGATGCCCTGGTCTCGCTCACCGTAGAGGATGACGGGGTGGGCTTCGAGGCCGACTTGGTTCATGTCGGTTTGGGGATGATGAACGTGCGTGAGCGGGCCCAGCGCTGGGGTGGCATGGCCGAGGTGACCAGGCGTTCGCCCCACGGGACTGTCGTGCGTTGGAGCGTCCCGCACTCGTCGCCGGTGCGTTGAGGTCACGGCCGCCGGGTCGGACGGAACGAGCCCGGAACGGTGGCGATCCGACGCGGAGCATCTCCGACCAGGGTGTGAACTTCGGGACTTTGGTCCCGAGGGAGGTGGCCGTCGGGCTCTGATGAGTGGTGTCTGTTGCCTGCGACAGTGCGGATATGAACTCCGACGAGAAGTCTTTCCTGAGCATCAGCGCGTTCGTTCTGGCCGCGGCGGCCCTGATCTTCGGCTTTGCGGCGGTCCTCACCGCTCGAGGCGAAGGATCGTCATCCGTGGCGGTCCCGGCGCAGGTCATCGATGTGACGTTGAGCGAGTTCAAGATCGTCCCGACGATGATCAACATCCCGGCTGACACGCCGGCGGAGCTGCGGATCACGAACACCGGCTCGGTGGCGCACAACTTCGAGGTTCCCGAACTCAAGTTGTCGAGCGGCAACATCGACCCAGGGGCGACGGCGACGGTGAAAGTTCAGGCCCGTCCGGCGGGGACGATGTCGGCGATCTGCACCATCTCCGGCCACGCCCAATCGGGTATGACGGCAATGGTCATGTTCGGGGGCGACGGCCATGGTTCGGGGGCACCCGAAGATGATGGCAGTGGGGTGACTGGCGGCATGACGTTCGAAGAGATGGACGCGGCGATGGAAGCCCGGGCCAAACTGTTCCCCGCCAAGACCGCCGGGCACGGTGGGGAGCGGATGACCCCGGAGATCCTGGCCGACGGCACCAAGGTGTTCGCCTTGACCGCGTCGGTGATCGACTGGGAGGTCGAACCCGGCAAGGTGGTCAAGGCATGGGCGTACAACGGGGTCGTCCCCGGCCCGGAGATCAAAGTCGACATCGGCGACAAGGTCCGCATTGTGTTGCAGAACGATCTTCCCGAGTCGACCGCCTTGCATAGTCATGGCGTGCGGGTACCGAACGCCCTTGACGGGGTGCCGCCGTACACGCAGGATCCGATCAAGCCGGGGACATCGTTCACCTACGAGTTCACGGCCCAGCAGGCGGGGGTGGGGATGTATCACTCCCATCACAATGCTCAGGTGCAGGTACCCAACGGTCTGGCCGGGGCGATGATCATCGGTGAGCAAACCATCCCGCCGGAGCTGGTCGAGATGGGATTCACCAAGATCGACCAGACGGTGAACATGGTCCTCGACGATGCCGGGACGATCGGATTGGCGTTGAACGGGAAGAGCTTCCCGGCCACCGAGCCGTACACGATGAAGGTTGGCGAGGTGATGCTCGTCAACTACTTCAACGAGGGTCTGCAGGTGCACCCGATGCATCTCCACCAGCCGACCGGTTGGGTCA
This sequence comes from uncultured Actinomycetes bacterium, assembly GCA_963847945.1. Classification (GTDB taxonomy): domain Bacteria; phylum Actinomycetota; class Acidimicrobiia; order Acidimicrobiales; family Ilumatobacteraceae; genus JANMJD01. The sequence goes on along the minus strand of CAWKBX010000009.1, from coordinate 303,135 downwards.
TCGCCAAGGATGGCGTGCCGCTGCTGACCCCGACCCCTTCGGACACCGTGCTCGTCGGGCCCGGCGAGCGGTACACCGTGGTCTACAAGGCGCTCGATGCCGGGGTGTGGGCATGGCACTGTCACATCCTCAACCACGCGGAGGGCCCCCAAGGCATGTTCGGCATGGTCACCGCCGTGATCGTCACCTGACGGTCGCCGAATGGACTTGCCGCTACTTGCCGCTACGCCACTCGTGTTGCTCGGTCGCCGCCTCGGGCGTGGCAGTGTGATCACCGGGTTACTGCGACCCGTTGGTGTCAGGGGGAACGTGCGATGGCTGAGCTACTGGCTGGACAGGTGGCGTTGGTGACTGGAGGCGGCCGGGGGATCGGTCAGGGGATCGCCTCCGCGTTCGCCGCCGAAGGTGCTTCGGTGGCGGTGATGTCGCGAACCGCGGCGCAGCTGGCCGAGACGGTGGCGCGGTGCGAGGCGGTTGGGGCGACGGCCATCGGCGTGACCGGGGATGTGACGTCCCGCGCCGACGTCGAACGGGTGGTTGCCGAAACCGAGCGCCAACTGGGACCGCTGACGATTTTGGTCAACAACGCCGGCATCACCGGGCCGTTCGCCCCCATTCACGCCGCCGATCCCGACGAGTGGTGGCGCACGCAGGAGGTTCACGTCCACGGCATGTTTCTGTGCACCCGCACCGTGTTGCCGGGAATGATGGAGCGAGGCGCGGGGCGGATCATCACGATCGCCAGTCGCGCCGCCGAGAAGGGCACGGCGAACTTCTCGGGCTATGCGTGTGCCAAGGTCGCCCAGGTGCGGTTCACCGAACTGCTCGCCGCCGAGATCGCCGGCTACGGCATGCAGGCCTTCGTGCTTCACCCCGGCACGGTGGATACCCAGTTCGCCGACGAACCATTGGTGCGCGAGGACGCGCTGAAATGGATGCCTGGGTTCGTCGAGCGGCTCCGGCTGCTCAAGGAGCAACCCGAGAGCGGCAACCCGATCAGCCAGGTGATGGACCTCTGCGTCGCCCTCGCGTCCGGCCAGGCCGATGAGTTGAGCGGTCGCTATCTCTCGGTCGATGATGACTTGGCCGACACCGTCGCCCAGGCGTCAACGATCGTGGAAGGCGAACTTCACACCCTGCGCATCGGTCGGCTCCCCGCGCCGTGAGGACCTGATCAGGACCGATCCCACCAGTCCGGCCCGGATTTGTCAAGAAGTTCACCGAATGCGAACGGCGTGCGGACCGACGAACGCACGACGTAGGCTGAGCCCGCGAGCCGAAGTCGGGTTTGGCTCCACCGATTTCGCCGTTGCCCCGAGGAGTTCCATTGGTTCGATTCGCCGAGACGTTCGACAAGCTGCATTCGAACGTGAATCGGGTGGTTCGGGGCAAGCCTGACGTCGTTCGGTTTGCGTTGTGCTGCCTGCTTTCCGAAGGCCACCTGCTGATTGAGGACGTGCCGGGCACGGGCAAAACCACCCTCGCCAAGGCGATTGCCGGCTCGATCGGTGGTTCGTGGCGGCGCGTCCAGTTCACCCCCGACCTGCTCCCATCCGACATCACCGGGGTGATGGTCTTCGAGCCGTCGACGGGTCGGTTCAGCTTCCGCGAGGGCCCCGTGTACGCCAACGTCGTCATCGGCGACGAGATCAACCGGGGGAGTCCGAAAACGCAGTCGGCGATGCTCGAGGTGATGGAGGAACGCCAGGTCACCACCGATGGTGTCAGCCGTTTGGTCCCGCGGCCTTTCTTCGTCATCGCCACCCAGAACCCTCATGACTTCCAGGGGACGTATCCGCTTCCCGACGTGCAGCTCGACCGGTTCGCGATGCGGCTGAGTCTGGGCTACGTCGCGCCCGACGTCGAACTCGACCTGCTGATGATCGACGTGGTTCGCCGAGCTGCACCAGACGTCACCCCTGTGGTGACCTTGCACGATGTCGTCGACATGATGTCGGTCGTCGACAATGTCCATGTCGGGCAAGGGATCGGCGAATACATCGTGGCGCTTGCGGGGGCCACGCGGAGCCACCCGGCCCTTCGCCTCGGAGCATCGACGCGGGCGGTTCTGTCGCTGCTGCGCCTGTCCCGGGCCGCGGCCGCCACTGACGGGCGCGATTTCGTCACCCCCGAGGACGTGCAGTTGATGATTCATCCGGCGCTGAGCCATCGCCTTGCGTTGACTCCCGAGGCCGACCTACGCGGCGCCACCACTCACGACGTGCTTGCCGAGGTTGCCGACTCGCTCGTCGTGCCGCGTCGGCGCGTCGAACGCGCCTGATCTTCCCCCGAGACGAAGGGACGCGACGATGCCGACCCGCACCGGCTTAGGGGTCATGATTGGCGCGATCCTGCTCGGCGCGCTCGGCCTGCGCGCCCGATATGCCGAACTGATCGTCGTCGCTGCGATGGCGTTGGCCGCCGTCGTTATCGCCGCGGTTCTCGTTCGCCGAGCTCCGACGGTCGTCGTGTTGCGCACCCCGCTTCCGGTACGGGCCGAACGAGGCAGTCAGATTCGATGCCGGGCGAAGATCAGCGCGCCGTCTCGGCGCGGCGTGGCTGCGGCAACCCTGCGTGATCGGCTCGGTGACGAAGCGGTCAGCCTGGACCTTCCCGCCACCGCATCCGATCGGGAGATCTCCGTCAGCTACAGCCTGAGGGCAGGCGGTCGAGGGGAGACGACCATTGGTCCGCTCTCGATACATCGGGCTGACCCGTTCGGACTGGTTGCCGGCGAGCATCTTGTAGCCGGGACGGTTGCCACCGTGCTGATTCACCCGCGGGTCGTTGCCCTGCGCGGACTGCGGTTCATTGAGCGAGTGGCCTCGACCGAGTCTGCCATGCGCCGCGGCGGGAGCGATTCATTGTCGGGGTTTCAGTCGTTGCGTCCCTACGTCGCGGGTGACGATACCCGCACGATTCATTGGCCGACGACGGCGCGCACCGGGACGTACATGGTGCGGGAATACTCCGACCCTCGTCGTCCAACGATCACGGTGGTGTTGATCACCGACCGGAGCGACTATGCCCGTGAGTCGTTCGAGAACGCCACCGAAATTGCCGCGTCACTGTGCTCCTTCACGCTTCGCCATGGTTTCGACACCCACTTGGCGACGACCGATCCGCAGAACCCCGGGTGGTCTCGTCCGGTGCGTGATGAACCAGAAGCCCTCGACGCGCTGGCCCGAGTGCAGCTGACGACCGCCGCCGCTTCGCGCCCCTTGGGCGACATCGTCCAGGTCACCCCCCGGGCGACATGCGCATTTGTATTGTCGGGGCGATCTGAGGAGGGTCTCAATCGTCTCGCCGATCTGGCCGATCGGGTGATGTACGTCTCGGTCGCCGACACCGCCGATGGCTTGCCGCGTTTGATCGGGAGCCGCGGCGATGATGTCGTCACTCCGACCGTTGAGGCCTTCGCCCGGTGGTGGGTTCAGGCATCGTGAAACTCGCCTTGCCCCCGCGGTGGCCCGTGCTCGCGGGGTCGGCCACGCTGTGCGGATTCGTCGGTCTCCTCGCCGCCCGAGTGTTCACTGCACCGTCCGCCGCATTGCTGAGCCTGGTGGTGATCGTGGTCGTTCCTGCCTTCGTCGTCGATCGACTTCCGGGCGAGGTGCGGGCGGTCGTTCACGCGATTGCCGTGACGGTCGGGCTGTGCGTCGTGGCGGGGGTCGCCGGTGGGACGCTGCCGACCGATGTCGTCGAGGGGGTGATCGGCGGAGCCGGTGATATCGGGTCGGTGTCATGGCCGGCCCCGATCGAGCCGTCGTTGTATGTCTTCGTCGCACTGCTGATCGGGCTCGCTGCCGTGGCGACGACGGAGTTGGCGGTCAACGGGCGATGGCGGGCGGCGGTGCTGATGCCGTCAGTCGCACTCGGGGTGGGATTGACGGCGCTCGCCTCTCCCGCGGGGAGTCCCCCGATCGGCTGGCTCCTGGGCTGGCTCGTGGCTAGTGGGGCGGTCTTGTTGGGAACCGTCGACCGCGGTGGTCGACCGTCGCGTCGATCGCGGCGCCGCCAACGGGCTTGTCGCCGTGGCCATGCTCGCTCCGGTTATCGTGTCGGGTTGGGTCGCCCACCAGGTGGTCCCGTCGTGGGAGGCGCCTGACCGGCTCGATCCCCGAGTCGGGCGGGCCGTGACGACCGACGAGCTACAGGGCCGGGCATCGTTGGCCGGAGTCGCCGCCGAGCGGGCAACCGATCCGCCGGTGCCGCGGTACGAGATCTCCGGATCGACGGGTGTCCGCTGGCGACTGTTCGGTTTGGATCAGTTCGACGGGGTCGACTGGGCCATCGGTCCGAGTTTCCGCCGGGTCGGCCGGCGTCTTGCCGCTACGCAACCCGAACTCGGGGTGGGCCCCCCGCAGGTGGTCACGATCACCCCGCTCGATCAGCCGCTGACCTGGCTACCACTCAACGGCGCACCCACGGCAGTGGAACGGCAGGCCTCCGCCGATGCCGATCGGTCAATGCTGTTGATCGAGCCGGCGGCGGCGATCGGCGACCGGGTGTCGGTGACGGTCGATCCGTTGGTCGACGAGCAACCGCTGCTGACCGCCGCCGGTGGGACCAGGGTGCCGATCGGTCCCCCACCCGATGACATCTCCGCCGGATTCCGGGCGCTTGCCGACGGGATGCTGGCCACTGCGGCGTTGTCGGGCCGGTCGCAGGAACCGGTCGACGAGTTGTTCGGAGCGTTGCGAGCCCTCGAGCGAAGCTTGGTCTCCGAGTACCGGATCAATCCCGACAGCCCGGTATCGAGCAGTGTCGGCGCGCTCAAGGCGGTGTTGGAGTCGTCTCGACAGGGTGCCGAGGAGCAATACGTTGCCTCGTTCGTCCTGCTGGCGCAGTCGTTGGGAGCCCGGTCTCGTGTGGCTGTGGGGTACCGCACCATCACCGCCCCTGGCCTGCTGACCAGCGCCGATGCCCACACCTGGCCGGAAGTGTGGTTCGACGGGGTGGGATGGGTGCCGTTCGATCCGGCTCCTGCGGCGACCGTCGACAATCGACCGATCCCGTCGAGCCCGACGGGCAACGAACCACCCGCCGTATTGCCCGACCCGACGCGTTGGTCGGCGACAAGTCCGCCACTCCCCGACCAGGGGCCACGACGACCGCGGCCCCTGGTCGCCACCGGACCATTCAATGGTGGTGGTTGGCGCTGACCGGGGTGGTGCTGGCGGTCGTCGCCTCGGTGTTGACGGTGGTCGCCACCCTGTTGGCCAAGCGTCGTCGGCGCCGACGACGGTTGACCGCGACAGCCCCCGCCGAACGGGTGATCGGAGTGTGGGCGCAGGCCACCGACGATCTGGTCGACTACGGCGCGATGTTCACTTCGAATCAGGCGAACGACGACATCGCCCGCGCTATCGGATCACTGATCGACGAGCGCGGTGCCGACGCGGCGATCGGGCTGGCGGAGTTGGCGAATGCCGCCGCCCACTCTCGCGAGGTTCCCGATGATCTAGAGGTGGCGCTCGCCACCCGGCTGGGCGCGCAGATCGACGAGTCGTTGCGCCGCGGTCATCGTCGACTCGAGCGCGGCCGAGCCCAGATCACCCTGCGATCCTTCCGGCGCGACACTCGCTCCCCGGTGCGTTAGAGCGCCGGCGGCGATCGCAGCGGGCGGCGCGGCGGCGATCTCTCGTTCTGGCGACCGATTCGGGTCACCGAACACCTGAATCGGTCGCCAGAACGAATTCCAGGCGGCGACGGATTGCTCGGGGACGGGGCTCTGGACTACTCGGGGGCGGGGCTGAGGTGTTCGTGGACGCCGAGCCAGCGGCCGTCGGAGGAGCGGTGGAAGATGATCGACTCGCGCTCCACCAGGTCGTGGTCACCGTCGGCATCGCGAACCGTGGTCAGCACCCGATGCGAGAACACCGCGACGTCATCGGTGACCACGTCGACGCGCTGATCGTGTGAGGTACAGGCGAGCACCGTGAACCCGATTTCGATCCACGCTGCCACTCCTCCTGATAGGCCGCCCGGGGGGCCAGCAGGCGGTCGGTCGTGTGGAACAGGAAGCTGGCCTCGGGAGTAAAACAGGCAAAGTAGGCGTCGCGGTCGAATGCACCGAATCGCTCGATCAGGTAGTCGGCGGCGGCTTTGACTTCGGCAATGGCGGTATCGCTCATCAGTAAGCTCCTGGTCAGTGGGGGTGGCCGTGGGCCGGGTGGCCGTCGGGGTAGTACGGCCCGAGTGAGAGATCGGGGATGTCGAGGGTGCGTTCGGGGATGTTCGGTGAGGCAAGGGTCGCGTCGGCGATCTCGCCGAGCGGGGCGATCCAGACGTCGCCGCAGTCGCGGGCGTAGCCGATGATCTCGCGCAGCACCTCGGCCCGCGATGCCCGTCCCGACAGGAACGGATGCATCGTGCCCACCACCAGACCGCCCTCCTTGCGTTGGGCGTTGAGCTCGCCGCGCCACAGTTCGAGCACCTTCGACGGCAACTCGATGCCGTTGCCGATCACCGGGTCGGGCAGGAACGCGTACTGCTCCCAGTCATCGAGCGACCAGTGCGGGGGCAGTTCGGCCAGGCGGTGATCACCGATGCGCAGCACGTACGGCCGGTCGTCGTCCATCAGGCTCGAGTCATACGTCAAGCCGTGCTCGGCGAGCAGGTCGTAGGTATGCCATGTCGACTGCCACCACGCAGCGCGATAGCCGCGCACCTCGGCCCCTTGGGCGCGCAGCGTGTCGAGGGCCTTTTCGAAGTCGGCGCGTTCCTCGGCGGGCGTCATCGTCGGGGCGGGATAGTGCAGGTCGGAGTGGTGGCCGATCTCGTGACCGGCGTCCATCAGGGTCTTGACCAGGTTTGGGTAGCGGCGCGCCGTCCAGCCGGGGACGAAGAACGTGGCCCGCACGTCTTCTTCGGCGAGGATGCGCATCAACCGGGGCACGCCGACCTTCGGCCCGAACGCCTGGTGGGTCATCGCCATCGCATCGTTGATGCCCGACGGCTTGGGTACCAGCACTCCGGTCTCGGCGTCGGTATCGAAGGTCAATGACAGCGCGGCGCGGTAGCCGGCCGGGAATGCCGGCGAGGGGTTCGGGGCCACGTCGGCCGGGGGTGGCAGGGTCATATCAGGCTTCCTCCGTTGGGGCTGATCACTTGGCCGACCATGGCTCCGGCCGGCTCCGAGAGCAGGTAGGCGGCGACTGCGGCGATGTCGGCGGGACGGGCGACGCGCCCAAGTGGAACGTCGCGGCGCATAGACGGCGACCATCTCGTCGTAACTGAGACCCGCGGCATCGGCATCGACCTGCAGTTGGGGGGTCGCGGTCACCCCGGGGGCGATGGTGTTGACGGCCACCCCCAACGGGCCCAGGGCGCGGGCCGCAGATTTGACCAGGGCGACAATGCCGCCTTTGGACGTGGCGTACGCCCCGGCCTCGGGCCAGCCGGTCAGCCCCCACTCCGACGAGATGCACACGATCCGCCCGTAGCCCCCGGCGACCATGTGGCGAGCCGACGCCTGCAGCACCCACAGCGCACCCTTGAGGTTCGTGTCGAGGGTTCTCTGCCAATCCTCGGGTGACTCATCGACGAACGGCGCCATCGTCATGTAGGCATGGTTGGCGACGGCCAATTCGACCGGGCCGAGTTCGCGGGCGATGAACTCGGTGGCGGCAGAGACCGCGGCGCGAGACGAGCAATCGAAGGGCACGGCGATGCCATCGAGTTCGGAGGCGACGGCCGCCGCGGTCTCGGGATTGATGTCGTTGACGGCGACCCGAGCGCCCTCGGCAGCGAGTCGCTCGGCGATCGCCCGGCCAATGCCCTGGCCCGCTCCGGTGACCAACGCAACCCGTCCGGAAATGCCCCGCAAGCTGGTCATACGACCGCCCCCGCGTTCGGGGAGATGATCTGGCCGACCAGGTTGTGTTGATCCGCGGCGATGACGAAACCGACCATCGCCGCAATCTCGTTCGGGTCGACCAACCGTCGCAGCACCAGCGAATCGATGTAGGCCGGATCGCGTAGTTCTGGGGTCATCAGCGGCGTATCGGTTGGCCCCGGGGCGACGCAGTTCACCCGCACGCCGTGGGGCGCGGCCTCCCGGGCGATGGTCTTCGTCAGGGCGTGGATCGCCCCCTTGCAGGCAGCGTAGTGCGCCGCGTCAGCATCGCCACACAACCCGAGCTCCGAGCCGATCGTGCAGATCGAACCGCGGCCACGCGGCAGCATTCGCCGCAGCGCCGAACGACAGACGTTCGCCGTGCCGTTGATCAGCACGTCGACCATCCGGTCCACATGGTGGTCGTCGAGTTCGAGGATGTCGACGCGCTCGTAGTAGCCCGCCGCGGTGACGACGGCGCTGATCGGGCCGAACTTGTCCTCGACCTGCTCGAATGCCCGCTCGATGGCGGCCGCGTCGGCAACGTCGAGCACGTGCGAGGAGGCACACGCCGGAGCCGGGCGCAGGTCGAATCCCACTACGGTGAAGCCGTCGGACGTCAGTTGTCGCGGCGCAGGCCGCCCCGATCCCCGAGGCGGCCCCGGTCACGATGGCGACGGCCGACACGACTATCCCTTGGCGTTCAGTTGCGCCGCCTCGGCGAGTACCTGCTTACGGCCCAACACCCAATAGATCGCCCCGGCTGCGACGGGCCCGGTCAACCACGACAGATCGGTATCGAGCGCGTCGGCGATCGGGCCGGTGAACTTCGGCGAGGCAATCGTGAGCAGCGCGACGATGACGCCGACAATCGTGGCGATCCACGCCGCCTGGCGAGGCCCACGTATCCCGGCAAAGGGTCCTGACGGCGAGCCGTCGACGTGCTCGGGCGTCACGTGCCAGTTCCGCCACCACAGGTCGAGCAGGTAGACCACCCCGAACGGGCCGATCCAGGCGATGGCCAACACGATGTAGGAGTTGAGATTGTTGAAGAAGTTCCCCGAGTCGATGAACAGCACATAGACGAGTCCGGCAATGGCGATGATGCCGTCGAGGACCGTTGCTTGCCAGCGCTTCAGCGGCAGGCCAACGGCCTGAGCGGCGAGACCGGCGGAGTACAGCGTGAGGGCATTGTTCGAGATCGACCCGCCGATTGCGGCGATGATCCAGATGATGAAGATCCACTGCGGCACGATCGGCTTCACATTGGCGACGGGATCGAAGCCGATGTCGGTCTGGGAGGCCATCATCGCCCCAACGAGACCGAGGAACCCGGCCGCAATCGCCGAACCACCCAGCACCTGCCAGAAGATCGACTTCGACGGCGTGGTGGTCGGCATGTACCGGGGGTAGTCAAGAGCGACGATCATGTAGGAGTATCCGCCTGCCCAGGCGATGCCGACTCCGATCAGGATCATCTGCAAGGTGGCCTTGCCGCCGAGGGCGTCCCCCGCCCGGGCTCCGAGGTCAAGGTCGTCGAGCAGGGCGATGAGGAGGAGAACCGCGGCGATGCCCAAGGCGATCGAGAAGAACTTCTGGACGAAGATCATCGTCGCATGACCGAGGAGTGGCAGGCAGATGCAGAGTCCGTAGACCAGGATCAACCCGAGCCAAAGGCCGGCGTCGCCGCTGTCGTTCCATCCGAGTTCGCTGAAGATCGCCACCGCCGCGAACACTCCGACGGTGACGTTGATGATTTCGTAGATGATGCCGACGATCCAACCGAGCAACGCGTTGAGCCGTTCACCGTCGACCCCAAATGTGGCTCGCAGCGTGATGTGGGTGGGCATGCCAGAGCGCGCCCCGGCGATCGATGCCAGAGCGACCGGCGCGTAGCTGAGCGCGCCAACGCCGACGGTGATCAGAATCGTCAGCCATAGCGGCATGCCGAGGCTGTAGATCAGTACGCCGAGCAGGACGTTGAACGGGTACAGACTCGACCCGCCCCAGAACACACCGAGCTGCTTCGGTGTCATGTTGCGAGCCGATTCAGGGACGAACTCGGTCCCTCGTTGCTCGACCGCAAACGCTCGATTGTCATTGTCGATGGTTGACACCGAAAGCCCCCGGCCCTATGCACCACTGCGGTGGGTGCATGGCGCGCACAGTACCGGATGCTGGTCTGATCACCGAAAAGTGCCGTTCCGATCTGACCACCGAAAAGTGCCGTACCGTTCTGGCGACCGATTCGGGTCGCTGAACACGTGGATCGGTCGCCGGAACGCGGCCCGGTGCGAGGGCCGGTTCCCAAGTTCGCGAGGCTCTTTCGATGAGCGAGCCTGAGTCGCGGATGGCTACACCGTTGGAGGCGCTGCAGGTCCTGGCCCGGCAAGAGGTCGTGGTTAACCCGGGTTTGGTGCACGCTGAGCTGTTCACGAGGCGCGGTCTGTTGACGTTGTTGTGGCATCAACCGCCCGATCCGCAGCCCGCATTGCCGGTCGCGGTCGTGGCGTGTGGCGGAGCGATGGGTGGACTGCTCGGGCCAGGGGAGGGGCTGTATCACCAACTCGGTGTCGCGCTGGCGATCGCCGGCGTCCCGATGCTGCGGGTCGGCTACCGCCGCCCGAACGACCTGGAAGCCTGTTGCCTCGATGTTGCCGCGGCAGTGCAGTTGGCCGTCGGCACGGGAGCCGAGCAGGTCGTGGTGATGGGCCACAGTTTCGGCGGGGCAGTAGCCGTACGCGTCGGCGTGATCCTCGACGACATGGTCGCTGGGGTGGTCACGTTTGCCACCCAGTCCGCCGGCTGCGAGATCGCTGCGGGCCTTGCGCCACGTCCGTTGCTGTTGTTCCACGGCGACCGCGACGAGATTCTCCCGATGCATGCCAGTTCGGTCGTGCGGTCCATCGCCGGTACCGGCGAAGTTGTCGTGCTGTCGGGCGACGGCCACCTACTCGCCACGAGCGGACCAGCCATATGGTCGCGTCTAGCCATCTGGCTCCCATCGACCCTCAGCACTCCCTTCACCCTTCCCGCCTACCCGTTTGTTCAATTTCCGGGATAGGCGCCCCGAAAATTGAACAAACGGTGTTCCGTCGGTGTGAACGGCGAATGGGGCAGCGGCGCGGTCAGGCTGCGACATTGGTGGGATGACTCGCGGGGGTAAAGCGCTGGCAGTAACCGCGATCGGGGTGTCGATGTCGGCGCTCGACACGACGATCGTCAACGTTGCCCGCCACACCATCGAGCAAGACTTCGGCGCGTCGGCATCGAGCGTTTCGTGGGTGCTGTCGGGGTACTCGATCGTCTACGCCGCTGTGCTGCTGACATCGGGCCGCCTGGCCGACCGGTATGGTCGCAAGCGGATCTACACCACCGGGCTGTTGGTGTTCGTGGCGGCTTCCGCTGCCTGCGGGTTGGCTCCGACACTCGGGATGTTGATCGCCTGCCGCGTCGTGCAGGCCATCGGTGGGGCGCTGCTCGCCCCCGCCGCGTTAGCGCTGGTCCTGCCCGAATTCCCGATGGAAATGAAGTCGATGGCGATCGGGGTGTGGGCGGCGATTGGTTCGCTCGGCGCGGCCATCGGGCCGACGTTCGGCAGCCTGATCATCAGCGCGGCGAGCTGGCGGTGGGCGTTCTACATCAACCTGCCAATCGGTCTGGCGGCGTTCGTTCTCGGCCAACGGGTGTTGCACGAGTCGCGTGACGACAACGCCACGGGAATCCCCGACATCGTCTCGATCGTCGCCGGTGTCGGGGCCGTCGGCATGCTCGCGCTCGGGATTTCGAAGGGCAACGAGTGGGGGTATCTGAGCTCGCGGGGCCTGCTCTGCTTCGCGCTGGCGGCCACGCTTTTGCCGGTGTTCGTCGTCCGCTGCCGGTCGGCGCGTCTGCCGGTGATGGACCTCTCGCTGCTCCGTCACCGGTACTACGCGGTCGCCAACATTGCCGCGCTGATGTTCACCGTGCCGTTTTACGGGGCGGTTTTCGCCAACGTGAGCTTCCTGCAGCAGCAGTGGAACTACTCGGTGTTGCAGGCCGGGTTGGGCACCGGGCCCGCCCCGATCATGGCGCTGATCACCTCGCGCTCGGCCGGACGATGGAGCGACCGCATCGGCCAGGCCCGGGTCGCCCTCGTCGGCGGGTGCCTGCTGGCGACGACGTGCTTGGTGTTCGCGGTGCGAATGACCGCGTCGCCCAGTTACCTGTCGACGTTCCTGCCGTACAGCCTGCTAGCCGGGGCGTCGTTCGGCATGTTGCTGGCCAGCCTGCAGTCGGGGGCCGTCAAGTACCTGCCGCAGGACCGTCTGGCGATGGGCTCGGCGTTTTACAACACGCTCCGCCAACTCGGTGCTGCGTTGGCCATCGCGATCACGGTGGCGATCACCACCCGCCCCGGCTACTCATTGTTGAGCAGCTACCGCACGGCTTGGGCGATGTTCGGCGTGATCGCCCTGGGGGTGGGAATCCTCATGAGGTTCGTCTATCGGGCTCCGGTCGCCGAACGTTCCGCTCTGAAGACCGCAGCGATTGAGTGACGATCCCGGGAAGTAATAGGTTTGTCAACCGTGGCGTTAGCAACCGATTCCCGTTTCCGTGTTCACCATGCCCTGAGGATCAAGGGCTTCGTCAAGGTTGAGCCGTTGGCCGAACTTGCCGGGGTCTCCGAAGCCGAGGTCGAGACGCAGTTGAAAGCGCTCGAAGCCGATGGTTTCGCGGCGTTCAAAGAAGCCCGAGGGCTGTGGCAGTTGACCAAGGACGGCCGGGAGGCTCATACCGCAGCACTCGGCGTCGACAACACTCGTCCCGGGTTTCGTGAGGGGCTGGCCGCCAGCTACCACGCCTTCTTGGAGTTGAACGGGGAGTTCAAGGCGCTCTGCGGCGATTGGCAACTGAAGGACGGCGCCCCCAACGACCACTCCGACAAGGTCTACGACAAGGACGTCATCGACCGTCTCGGCTCGATCGACGACCGCGCTCGGCCGTTGTGCGTGGCGATGGGTGAGGCCGTCGAGCGGTTCAACAACTACGCGCCTCGCCTGCTCGAGTGCCGCGCCAAGCTCGAAGGCGGCGACGACCGCATGTTCACCGGCGTGATGTGCGGCTCGTACCACGACGTGTGGATGGAACTCCACGAAGACCTGATCCTCAGCCAGAACATCGACCGCGCCGCTGAAGGCTCGTTCTAGCCACCACGAGGCGAGCCGGACTCGTACTCGGCGAATGCGTTCGCGGACTGGCTCAGGCGTGGCGAGGGAAGCGCCAGCGACGAGCCGCACAGCGGCGCGACGAGGAAGCGCAGCGGACGAGGAACCCGCCACTTCTACGGGGTACTACAGTCGCCCCGTCGTCAACCGCCCCTGACTGGGGCAGAGAAGGGGATCGTGACCATGGGGGAATACGTCAATATCACCGCCCGCGACGGGGGCAGCTTCCGGGCTTACCTCGCCACCCCCGCCAAGGGGTCTGGCCCGGGCATGGTCGTGATTCAAGAGATCTTCGGCATCAACGACTACGTGCGCCGCACCGCCGATCGGTACGCGGAGGAGGGCTATGTGGTGCTCGCCCCCGACCTGTTCTGGCGGATTGAGCCCGGCATCGACTTGGGCTACAGCCCCGAGGAGTGGCAGCGGGCGTTCGGGCTGTTCGGCGCGTTCGATGGCGACGCCGGTGTCGACGACATCGGGGCGACGATCGATGCGTTGCGCCAGCGTGACGACCAGGTCGGCGGGGTCGGCTGCGTCGGGTTCTGCCTCGGCGGCAAACTGGCATTTCTCACCGCGGCCCGCACCGATGTCGACTGCTCGGTGGCCTACTACGGCGTTGGCATGGAGGCCCACGCCGACGAGGCCGCCAATGTCACCAAGCCGTTGATGTTCCACATGGCCGAACTCGACGGGTACGCCCCGGCCGAGGCCCGCGACGCCCTGATCGCCGCCTTCGACGGCAATGCCAACGCTACCTTCCACATCTACGCCGGCCAGGATCACGCCTTTGCCCGCGAAGAGGGCGAGCACTACAACAAGCCCTCGGCGCTGATGGCGTACGGCCGCACGATGGAGGCGTTCCACCGCTCTATCGGCCCGGTCTACGACCTGTCGAAGCTGTGGGACGACCATTGCTACTTCGAGTTTGCCACCCGCAGCGTGCCCGACACGATGGCCACGATGGTCGCCGAGCCGTACGTCAACCACATCCCGACGATGACCGGTGGCGTGGGCGCCAAGCACCTCGGCCGCTTCTACCAGTGGCATTTCGTCAACGCGAACCCCGAGGACACCAAGCTGATCCCGATCTCGCGGACTATCGGCTCGACCAGCCTGGTCGACGAGATGTTGTTCTGCTTCACGCATACCCAAGAGATCGACTGGATGCTGCCGGGCGTCGCCCCGACCGGCAAGTACGTCGAGATCCCGCTGGTCGCCATCGTCAACTTCCGCGGCGACAAGCTCTACCACGAACACATCTATTGGGATCAGGCGTCGGTACTGGTGCAAATCGGGGTGCTTGACCCCACGGGCCTGCCGGTCGCCGGCCACGAGACGGCCCGCAAGCTGCTCGATGAAAACGAACCCTCAAACACCCTGATGGCCGCCTGGGCCACGAGCGACGGAAAGCCGGTCGGCTGATGGATCTCAACGGAGCAGTTGTCTTGATCACCGGGGCCGGTGGTGGCATCGGCCAGGCCGCCACCGAGGCCTTTGTCGACGCCGGCGCGGCCAAGGTCTACGCCGCCACCCGGGTTGCCGGAGCCGAGGCCGGGTTGGCCGACGAGCGGGTGGTGCCGATCCACCTTGACGTCACCGACCAGGCGTCGATCGACGCCGCGGCCGAGCGCTGCGGCGACGTGACGATTCTGGTCAACAACGCCGGGGTCAACCACAACGCCCCGGTGCTCGGGGCCGCCGACGCCGACTGGGCCCGTCACGAGATCGAGGTCAACTACCTCGGGCCGTTGGCCGTGAGCAGGGCGTTCGCCCCGGTGCTGGCCAACAATGGGGGTGGCGCATTGGTCAACGTGTTGTCGATCCTCAGCCGGATCAACCATCCCGGCATGGCCACCTACTGCGCCTCGAAGGCCGCGCTGTACTCGGCTACGCAGGCAATGCGCGCCCAGTTGCGTCACCAGGGCACCCGCGTCGTGGCGTTCATGCCCGGCGCGGTCGATACCCGGCTGACCGCTCATCTGCCGATCCCCAAGCTGTCGACGGCCGAGACGGCCGCGGCGCTGATCACGGCCCTCAACGACGATGTCGACGACGCCTATCCCGGCGACATGGCCGGCGGCGTCTCGGCGGGCCTCGCGGCCGACCACAAGGCCGTAGAAGCCCAATTCGCCGAGTTCATCTGAGTCTCACACGGGCGAGCGGAGCCCTTGGGCTTCTAGGCGGGGGATGACTTCCTCGGCGAAGTAGGGGAGTTCGTCGAGGTAGTTGACGAAGCTGACCGTCGTGCCGTCGAAGCCGGCGGCGCTGACGCGGGCGAGCTCGGCGGCGATGTGGTCGGGGGTGCCGACCAGGGGATACACGCCGTGGCCGGCGGCGAACCGCTCGCGGAACAGGGCGAACGCCTCGGGCGGGAAGCTCTGGGCGTGGAGGCCTTGCAGTTCCATCAACCGGTCGACGCCGTCGGAGTCTTGCATCTCGACCGCGTAGTGGTGGTGGTACTCCTCGGCCTCTTTCTGCGTCGGGCGGCAGACCACGTAGCAGTTGGTCATCACCCCCATCGACCGACCCTCGTTGGCTGCCTGCTGCTTCACGTCGGCGACGATCGGCGCGCTCTGCTCGGGCTCGATCATCGTCGTGAACAGGTAGTCGCAGTTGCGGGCGGCAAACGCCTGGCCCTGCGGTGACGCGCCCGCGTTCATGATCGGCGGAGTGACCCCGGCGTACGGCTTGGGATCGCCGACTACGTTGTTGAGCTGGAAGTACGTGCCGTTCCAATCGAACTCGTCGCTCGACGACCAGATCTTGGTGACGATGTCGAACCATTCCTGCCCGAAGGCGTAGCGGTCGTCGTGGGAGTCGGGAAGATCGCGGCCGAACATGTGGTACTCGGGCTGATTCCACCCGCAGACGACGTTCAGCCCGAGGCGGCCATGGCCGATCTGGTCGGCGGTCGCCAGCATCTTTGCCATCACGATCGGATGGTGGAACGAGGTGTGGGCAGTGCAGAACACGGTGATGCCCTGGGAGGCGGCGAGCATGCCCGTGGCCCAGGTCACCGTCTCGAGATTGGTGCCCTGGAAGTTCGTCTCGCCGCCGTAGCCGCGCCACCGGGCGATCGGAAGGAGGAATTCGAGCCCGTAGCCGTCGGCCATCGTGGCCAGCGCGGCGTTGTTGTCCCAACTCGCGTCCCAGCGTTCGGGCACGGTCGTGACCGCCATGCCGCCCGAGCAGTTCGGTGAGAACAGCCCGAGCTTCAGCCGGTTGTCGTTGAGCATTCTGTTCGATGTTGATCCCATCGTGGTTTCCCCTCAAATCGTGGTCGGGTTCGTGGTGCACCCCTACACCACACCGTCAGACCGAAGCGGCGGACAGTATCGCGATGTGGTGACGGTCGCAAGAAGCACGCGATACGCTCGCCCGCGTGGCTGGTCGATTGAACGTGTCATGTGTCGGAGGCGGACCGAGTGGTTTGCTGCTCGGCATCCTCCTCCACCGGGCCAATGCCGGGTCCGTCACGGTATACGAACGCAACTCCCCCGATGACACGTTCGGATTCGGCGTCGTGTTCTCCGACGAGACGTTGACCAATCTGCGGTCGGCCGACCCCGAGGTGTTCGCCCGTATCGAGGCTGAAATGGCTTACTGGCCGACGATGGATGTGGTCCACCGGGGGCGGACGTTGCGTTCGGGAGGCCACGGGTTCGCCGCCATGTCCCGCCGACGGTTGCTTGCGCTGCTGCGCCAGCGGGCGATCGAATTGGGTGTCGACGTGCGGTTCAACCAGGAGATTTCCACCCTCGCCGAGATCGCCGCAGCCGACCTGATCGTCGGCTGCGATGGGGTCAACAGCCGGGTGCGCCGTGAACTCGCCGACCAGTTCCAGCCCAACGTCAGCCTCGGGGCGGCAAAGTACATCTGGTTCGGCACGAGCAAACGTTTCGACCAGTTCACCTTTCTCTTCGCCGAGACCGAATGGGGTTTGTTTCAGGCCCACGTCTACCCCTACTCCGATGACCGCTCGACGTTCATCATCGAGACGAGTGCCGACACCTGGCGGCGAGCTGGGCTTGAGACCGGCCTCGGCCGCGCGCCGCTGCCACCCGGAGAGACCGACATGGACGCCCTGAGGTTCTGTGAACAGATCTTCGCCGCCGATCTCGACGGGCACGGGCTGATCGGTAACAACTCCAAGTGGGGCGAGTTCAACTTCGTTCGTAGCGGGTCGTGGATCGCCGACGATCATGGCCGGCCGGTGGTGCTGCTCGGCGATGCCGCCCACACCGCCCACTTCTCGATCGGCTCGGGCACCAAGCTGGCCTTCGAGGACTCGATCGCCCTCGCCGAGCTGTTGGTCGCCGTACCCGATGCCCTGCACGATGCCGATGCCGACGTCGGGGCGATCAGGCAGGCGCTCGCCCACTACGAAGCGACTCGCCGCCCGAAGGTCGAAAGCTTGCAACGGGCGGCCGTCACCAGCCAAGGTTGGTTCGAGGCCGCGTCCCGCTATGTCGGTCTGCCGTCTGAGCAGTTCGCCTTCCAATTACTCACCCGCAGCCAGCGGATCACCTACGACAACCTCTTCGTCCGCGATCCCGCCTTTGCCGCCGAGGTGCTTGGCTGGTTCCACCGCAGCGCACCCCCCGAGCTACGTCCGGTGTCGGCGTCGACGCCGCCGATGTTCTATCCGTTCCAACTCCGCTCGTTGCGGCTGCCCAACCGGGTGGTGGTTTCTCCGATGGCGCAGTACTGCGCAACCGACGGCATGCCCGACGATTGGCATCTGGTCCACCTCGGCTCGCGGGCCGTCGGCGGCGCCGGCCTGGTGATGACCGAGATGACCTGCGTCTCGCCGACCGGACGGATCACCCCTGGCTGCACGGGGATCTGGACCGATGAACACACGGCGGCCTGGACGCGGGTGACCCATTTCGTCCATAGCAACTCCGCCGCCCGCATCGGCCTACAGATCGGCCACGCCGGTCGCAAGGCCTCGACCCGGGTGGCCTGGGAGGGAATGGATGAGCCATTGCCCGACGGGAACTGGCCGATCGTGTCGGCGTCACCCCTCGCCTATGGCAACAACGCAGTACCGGCCGAGCTCGATCATCGCGGGATGAGCGAGATCGTCGACCAGTTCGTCGGCGCTACTCGGCGGGCGAAGGCTGCCGGATTCGACTTGTTGGAAGTCCACGCCGCCCACGGATATCTGCTGTCGTCGTTCCTGTCGCCGATCAGCAACGTGCGCACCGACGAGTACGGCGGGACGCTGGTCAACCGGATGCGGTTCCCGCTCGAGGTGATCACCAACGTGCGCCAGGCATGGCCCGACGATCTGCCGTTGAGCGTGCGGATCTCGGCGACCGACTGGATCGTCGGTGGCTTCGATGCCGACGACGCGGTGGCGTTCGCGGCCGAGTTGGCCGCCATCGGCGTCGACATCATCGACGTCTCGACCGGCCAGGTCGACCCGGCCGGGCGTCCCGAATTCGGCCGCCTATTCCAGACCCCGTTCGCCGACCGGATTCGACACGACGTCGGCATCGCCACGATGGCGGTCGGGGCGATCGCCAGCGTCGATGACGTCAACACGATCGTGCTCGCCGGTCGGGCCGACCTGTGCCTGCTCGCCCGGCCCCACCTCGTCGATCCGTATTGGACGTTGAACGCCGCCATTGACCAGGATGTTTCCGATATCGCCTGGCCCGATCAGTATTTGTCGGGCCGCACCGCCCGTCGTCGTGAGCAGCACGCGGTCGCCGCCGTCAACCGAGATCGGAACTGACCGGACCCGGGGTCAGCCGGTCGAACCTGACCGGGGGATATGAAGTCGGCGCGACCCCATCGTCTCGACGACGTGGGTCAACGATGCGGGGGCCAAGAGGTCGATACCGCAGCTGAACACTTGATGGGCGGCATGGCGTTGCGGTGCACATGTGCTCAGCTCATCGGGGAGGCCCGGGTCTTCATAGACCAACCGCCGCCACGCGTCGACCATGGCGACATAGTCGACGAACGCGGCCCGCTGGCCGGCGTCGTGGTGCTCCCAGCGGGCAAGGACGCGCTCGTATTGCTTGGTGAACGCCGCGTAGTGACGACTGTGGGTGCCCACGTTCCACGTCGTAGCGACGAGGGTGTCGAGGTCGGTGAAACCCTCGTACGAGCCCTCGAAGATCGAGCTGTACCGGGCGAGATCGGTACGCAGCAGGAACCGGCGGATGTCGGGGGCGACTCGCCGAGGGGCGATCCACACCCCGGGAGCCAGCGGACCGCATCCGAGCGCGCCCAGCCGCGAGCGGAGCTGATGGCGGCGATCGCGCTGCGCTTCGGGGACCGAAAACAGGACCAGCACCCAACCGTCGGAGAGATCGGCGGCGACCTGGCTCTGGAAGATGCGAGCGTCGCCGTCGGCCAGCGCCTCGAGCAACTCGCCACCGGCGGAGTAGCCCGCGCTGGCGAAGTGCTTGTGGCTTTCCAGCAGGTGGGTGCGCTTCAGGCGGGCGATCGCCGATCGAGCGGACTGCTCATCGACCCCGAGGTCGTTGAGCAACGCCACCAGGTCGGCGACCGCAATCCAGTTGCCCAACCGGCGGACGAAGGCACCGAACAATGCGACCGATGCCGCCCGGGGACTGAGAGAGCTGGGAGACCTGGGCATGCTGGGTGACGGCCCGGTTTAGGGGTGGGCCGGATTGCCTATGGTACCGTTGTAGAGGGCCTGACGCACGTGTGACGGTCGTCAAATCAACGCAATAGGCCGGCCTCGAAGCCGAGCCGGATGTAGTGGGGGAGCCGGCGATAACCGCCGGACGATCAAAGGAGACTTCGAGTGCGCACACGTTCATTGGTCGCTATCGCTGCTGCGTTGGCGTTTGTCGGTGCTTCCTGCGGAAGCGACGAGCCGAGTTCCTCGGCCGAGACGACTGCGGCACCGCTCGCCGCCGAGCCAACTGCGGCACCGCCTGCCGCCGAGTCGATCGCCCCGGCCGCCACTGATGGTGCGGCCCCGGCTGGCGATGACCCGATCGTCATCGGCGCGGCGATGGATGCCAGCGGCAACATGGCCCCCGTCGACGGGCCGGCATTGGCTGCGGCCAAGGTGACGGTCGACAAGATCAACGCCGCCGGTGGTGTCGGAGGTCGGCAGCTCGTGCTCAAGGCGATCGACACCAAGCTCGACCCGGCCGGTACGAAGGCCGCCGCCATCGACCTGATCACCAAGGAAGGGGCCGACGTCCTGCTGACCACCTGCGATGTCGACTTCGCCACCCCGGCAATCCAAGAGGGCATCAACGCCGGATTGCTCACGATTGCCCCCTGCATCGGCACCGACCAGATGGGCCCCTCCCGATTCGGTGACGCCGGCAAACTGGCCTTCAGCGTCGGCAACGTCGCTCAGGACGAGGGTGCAGTGATGGCCGAATGGGCGATCGGCGAGGGCTACAAGACGGCCACCGTCGTCACTGACAACCTGCTCGTGTACTTCCAGAACGTCTGTGCCTCGTTCAAGCAGCGCTTCGAGGAGCAGGGCGGCAAGGTCGTCGCCGATGAGGCGTTCACCTCGTTTGATCAGTCGGTCAACAACGTCGGCACCCAGGTCAGCGCGGCGGGTGCCACCGACGTCATCGCCATCTGCACCTTCAACCCCGACATCACCGCGGCCGTCAAGGGCATCCGCGACGCCGGTGTGAAGACTCCGATGATCAGCCCGTGGTCGGGCGACGGCACCTACTGGATGCCCGAAGGCCTCAGCGACTACAACTTCGTGACCTACGCCTCGGTGTTCGGTGACGATCCCGACCCCGCCGTCAACGAGTTGATTGCCGAGATGACCAAGGCCGGTGCAGCCCCGGCATCGGGTGGCTTTGTCGTTGGCGCCGCGGCCATCGAGGCGATCGCCGCAGCGATCGAGAAGGCCGGGAGCACCGACGGTGCGGCGTTGGCCGCCGAGTTCGAGAAGTTTGCCGGGCTCGAGACGACCTCGGGCAAGCTCAGCTACTCGCCCGAACTGCACTCGGTATTCGGACGTGAGTACCGCATCATGTCGACGACCAACAGCCAACCGAAGTTCGTCAAGCTGATGGCCGCGTCGTCTCCGGTCAAGCTGGCCTGAGTCTCGACGGCGGGCGGGTCGATGACTGTGACGTCCGCGTCCCTGCAGGCCATCGGTGTGAGCCGATCGTTTGCCGGGGTGCGTGCGCTCAACCAGGTGAGCCTGACGATCCACCGTCATGAGATCGTCGGGTTGATCGGCCCGAACGGGGCCGGTAAGTCGACACTGGTCAACGTGCTGAGCGGGTTCGACTTCCCGACCGCCGGGTCGGTCCGCCTCGGTTCGCCAGGCGCGGGCGACGTCGATGTGACGGCATGGGCCGCCCATCGCCGCGTCCGCGCCGGCCTGGCCCGCACATTCCAACACGGTCACGCGTTCGGTGGCCTGACGGTGCGTGAAAACGTCGAGGTGGCCGCGCTCGGTAGCGGGGCATCGGCGTCGGTGGCCCGACGGCGCACGACAGAACTCCTCGATCTGCTCGGCATCGGCGACCACGGCGACCTGATCGCGGCCGCAATGTCTCACGGCGACGAACGCCTGCTCGGCGTGGCTCGGGCGCTGGCGACCGAGCCGCAGTTCGTGCTCCTCGATGAGCCCGCCGCCGGATTGAACGAGGAGGAGATCGGGGCATTCGCCGACACGATCCGGCTGGTGCGCGATGAGCGCAACAGCGGGGTACTGCTGATCGACCACAACGTTCCGCTGGTGCTCGGGGTGTGCGACCGCATCCACGTGCTCGACCAGGGCGAGACCCTCGCGGCCGGAACCCCCGATGAGATCCGTCGGCACCCGGCCGTTGTCGAGGCATATCTCGGAGGGTCTGTCGCGTGACGCTGCTGAGCATCTCGAATCTGACGGTCCGCTATGGCAGCGTCGCCGCGTTGCGAGACATCACCTTCGCTGTCGACCAGGGTGAGGCGGTCGCCATCGTCGGCCCGAACGGCGCCGGCAAGTCAACGCTGCTCGCCGCGATCATGCGGATGGTCGGTTGGGCGGCGGGTGATGTGAGCTGGCGGGGGCAGTCGTTGACCGGGCGCCGGTCTGATCAAGTTGCCCGCGGCGGTATTGCCCTGGTGCCCGAAGGGCGCCAAATCTTCGCCGACCTGACCGTGAATGAGAACCTGCGGCTCGGCCTGGTGGCTCGCCCCGATCGCGGCACCTCGGCGATCGCCTTCGACGAGGTGCACCGGCTGTTCCCGATCGTCGAACAGTTCAGCGACCGCCCAGCCGGCCTGCTGTCGGGGGGCCAACAGCAGCAGTTGGCCATCGCCCGGGCGCTGGTCGCCGATCCGCAACTGCTGCTGCTCGACGAACCGTCGCTCGGGTTGGCCCCGACGGTGATCGACGCGGTGTTCGAGGCGCTCGACGTCGTGCGGGCATCGGGTCGCACGATTCTGCTCGTCGAGCAACGCGCCCAGCGGGCCATCGCTTTCGCCGAGCGCACCTTGGTACTGGCCGGCGGTCGGATCCGCTCGACCATTGGCCCGGGCGACGCGGCCAACGCCGAACTGCTTCGCAGTGCCTACTTCGGCGCGGCCGAGAGTTCGGTCGAGAGTTCGGTCGAGAGTTCAGCCGACGGTTCGGTCGAGCGGCGCGAGAGACGGTGGGGTTGACTCGTGAAGTACGTGCAGTACTTCGTCGATGCGGTTGCTTTGGGCACGCTCTACGCGCTGGTCTCGCTCGGTATCGGTCTGATCTTCGGGGTGATGCGGCTCGTCAACCTGGCCCACGGGGAGCTGCTGATGGCCGGTGGCTACACCTTGTTCGCCACCAACGGGTGGCCGGCCGTTCTGCGGGTACCGGTCGTGCTCGCCGTTGTCGTCGGTCTTGCCGTGCTATTGGAGCGCGTGGCGTTTCGTCGGCTGCGGGGCGCGTCGCCCGCCACGATGTTGGTGATGACCTTCGCCGTGAGCTTTCTGTTGCGCAGCATCGCCCAGAAACGCTGGACCGCTCAAGGCAAGTCGATGAACATCTTTGGGGGTCTGTCCAAGGCATTTACCCTTGGTGACCTGCGCATTCGCTATGTGACGGTCGTGTCGATCGTGGTCGGCGGGCTGCTGCTGTTCGCCGTCAGCCAGTTCCTCAACCGAACCGACATGGGCTTGCAGATGCGCGCCGTTGCCACCGATGGCCGCATCGCCCAGGCGTTGGGAGTTCGCACCGATCGCATCGTGGTCATCGCTTTCGCGATCTCGGGGGTGCTCGCCACGGCCGCACTGTTGCTGTTCGTACCCCAGCGGCCGACGATCACCCCCGACTTCGGCCTGCAGATCGCCGTCCTGGCGTTGATCGGAGTGGTCGTCGGTGGCATGGACCGATTGGCTCCGGCGACCTTCGGCGGCTTCGCCATCGGCTTCGCCAACTCGATGGTCTTCAACCTGCTACCGAAGGGCCAGCGGGTGTTCCTCGACTCGGCCCTGTATCTGCTGGTCATCCTGGTGCTGCTGATCCGTCCGCAAGGACTGTTTCAGCGCGAACGACAGACGAGTCGGGTATGAGCAACAAGTCGTCGCGGTTGAACGAACTCCGGGTCCTGCTTGGCCCGGCCGCGCTCGTCGGCATCGTTGCCGCGGTGTCGGTGGTGTTCAGCCAGAGCGTGGAGTTGAAGTTCCACAATGCCTTTGTGATCACGGCGATGGTGGTCAGCGTGTATGTCTTCACCGGTAACTCGGGGGTGATCAGCTTCGGCCACACCAGCTTCATCGCCATCGGTGCGTTCGCCGCGGGCATCTTCAGCGTCGAGACGTTGCAGAAGCAGGCTGTCTTCAAGGAACTCTTCCCGTTCATTCGCGGCCACCATCTGGGCAATCTGTCGACGCTGCTGTTGGCCACCGCGCTCGGCGCGGTGTTTGCCTTCCTCGCCGGCATCCCGCTGGTGAGGCTGAACGGACTGGCCGCCGGTATCGCCACCTTTGCCGTGCTCGGCATCACCCGCAACGTGCTGCGTAACTGGACCAAGATCGGCCCGGGTGCCAAGGCGATTCCGTCGGTGGAAGAGACAACCGGCCTGGCCCAGTCGGTGGTCGCCCTGCTGGTGTGCATCGTGGTGGCATGGGGTTATCAACGCAGCCCATGGGGCCGTCGACTGCGGGCCACTCGGGAAGATCAGGCCGCCGCCCAGGGAATCGGCGTGCGCATCTACCGGGAGCGCCTGGTCGCCTTCACTCTCAGCGGAGCGCTAGCCGGGTTCAGCGGTGCGGTCTACGTACACATGCTCGGCAGCATCAGTACTGAGCAGGTCTATCTCGACCTCACCTTCCTGATTCTGGCGATGCTCGTCGTCGGCGGGGTGAACAGCCTGTGGGGCGCGGTGGTCGGCGGGCTGGTGATCAGCCTGGTGAACACCCTGCTGGTCGAAGGCGAATCGGGGCTCTCACTGTTCGGGTCTGAGATCACGCTGCCGGCGAGCACCAGCAACATCGTGCTGGCTGCACTGATGGTGATCACCCTGCTCGTGCGGCCGTTGGGGATCACCAGCGGCCGGGAGTTCGGGGCGAGTCGGGCGCGGCCAGTAGGGCCGGCGTCAGCCGTCGGTGACGACGGCGCTGAGCACCGCGGTGCCGATGATCTCGATCATCGCCTTCGGCTCGACCAACTCGGTCACCCCCACCAACGCCATCGCCGGAAAATGCCGTCCGACCAGCTTGCGATACGCCGCGCCGACCTCGGCGAGCGAGGCCCGGTAGGCGGCTACATCGGTGGCATACATGACGAGCGAGACAAGATCGGTCGGCTCGCCGCCGGCGGCCCGCAACGCTTCGACGACGTTGGCCAGGGCCAGTTCGAACTGCTCCCCGAAGGTCTCGCCGACCATCTCACCCGCCTGGTTCATCGCCACCTGGCCGGCGAGGTAGACGGTGCGTCCGGGAGCGGCGACCACGGCGTGGCTGAAACCGCGGGCCGGCGCCATGGTCTCAGGGTTGATCATCAGGTGGCTCATCGCCCGGTCCAGTTCGGTCGTTCCCCGGCGTTGAACGCCCGGTGGAACT
The DNA here is from genome assembly GCA_963847945.1 of uncultured Actinomycetes bacterium. Taxonomy (GTDB): domain Bacteria; phylum Actinomycetota; class Acidimicrobiia; order Acidimicrobiales; family Ilumatobacteraceae; genus JANMJD01. The sequence continues at coordinate 278,088 of CAWKBX010000009.1, read as the reverse complement.
CGGTGTGATCGTTGGTCTGCATCAGATGGGCCTGCGTCATCGCCTCGAGCTCGAGCGCACCGTGCAGCGGCATATCGGCCTCGCGGGTCAACAGCATCTTGGTGGTCTGGTAGGCGAACGTCGGGCCATCGGCCAGGCGGCGGGCGATGCCCATCGCCGTGGCGATCAGTTCTTCGGGTTCGACGCAGCGGTTGGCCAAGCCGATCCGCACGGCCTCGTCGCCGATGACGGCGTCGCCGAACATCAGGATCTCGGTCGCCCGGCCGAGGCCGATCAGCTTGGGCAACAGATAGCACGTGCCCATGTCACCGCCCGACAGTCCGACGTTGGTGAACAGGAAGCGGAACTTGGTGGCCGGGGTGACGATGCGGAAGTCCGACGCCATCGCCAACACCGCGCCCGCCCCGGCGGCGGTGCCGTTGATCGCGGCGATGATCGGGATCGGGCACTCGCGCATGTTCTGCACGACCGTGCCGGTCATCCGGGTGAACTCGAGGAGCTCGCGGGGTCCATCTCGATCAACTCGCCGATGATCTCGTTGACGTCGCCACCCGAGCAGAAGCTGCGACCGTTGCCGGTCAACACCACCGCGTCGCAGTCGTCGCGTTGGGGCAGCTCACGGAAGAGATCGCGCAGGTCGGCGTAGGCCTCGAAGGTGATTGCGTTGAGCTTGTCGGGGCGATTGAGGGTGATGGTCATCACCCGCTCGGCCACCGTGACATCGAAGTGATTCCACGACTCGGTGAGCGGCGTCGAGGCCCGGAAGGGGATGTTCGGCTTCATGATTGGATGATGCCTCCGTCGAGGATGAGGGATTGTCCGTTGACCGCGCCGGCCCCGGGAGAGCAGAAGTAGGTGACCGCCGCGGCGACCTCGTCGGGCTCGACCAGCCGCCCGAGCCCGCCGGCGCCGACCAGGCTCAGCTCGGCCTCGTGCGGAGTACGGCCGGTGCGTTCGACGATGTTGGCGATCGTCCGGTCGGTCATCTCGGAGCGCACATAGGCGGGACACACCGAGTTGGCGGTGATGTTGGTACCGGCCACCTCGGCCGCCACGACCCGCATGAACCCGAGCACCGCGTGCTTCGATGCGGCGTAGGCGGCGACGTAGGGCGCGCCGTGATGACTGGTGATCGAGGCGACGGTCACGATGCGACCCCAGGCCCGTTGGCGCATGCCGGGCAGCGCCGCTCGGGTCCAGAGGAACGGCCCGGTGGCGTTGACGGCCATGATGTGGTTCCAGTCGGCCAGCGTCGTGCGATGCACCGGTGCCGACGTCGCCCCACCGGCATTGTTCACCAAGATGTCGATGTCGCCGATCGAGGCCGCGGTGTCGATCACCGCCTGCTCGTCGGTGACGTCGCACACCCGGTACTCGAAGCCGGAGTCGGCCAACGCCTGCTCGTCGCGGCCGACCACGACGACGTGGTGCCCGGCGGCCGCCAGATGCTGCGCGCAGGCCAGGCCGATGCCCTTGCCGCCGCCGGTGACGACCACTCGGCGAGGCTCGGTGGGGGCCGCGGTGGGCGCGGGTGAATCAAAAGCTGGCATCGACGATCTCCGATGGGGTGCCGCGGCGACCGGCCGCGTCGTAGGGCACGACAAGGTAGCGGTAGTGGCGTCCGGCGACCACGAGATCGTCGAGCTGCGACTCGCGGGTACAGGCGACCAACCGCTCGAAGGGGCCGTCGTCCTCGCTGCGCAGCAGGTCGTAACCGACCGCGGGCCCGTCGGGCTTCGACCACCGCAGCCGTACGGCTCCAGGGTCGATGACGACCGTCGGAGTGGCGTCGGTAGGCCAGTGGATAGCGGCCTTCGCCTGCTCGTCGGGTCGTGGGGCCTGAGTCGCGCCGCGGGGCCACAGATAGCAGACCACGGTCTTGAAGTTCTCGTCGAGGCTCTTGCACACGTTGCAGTAGATGCACCGCACGATCTCGTCGCCGCGCCCGGCCGCATGTTTGACCGGCATGAAGGGGTCGGCGAGCAGGGCCCGGGCCATGCCGACCAGATCGCATTTTCCCTGCTGGAGCGCCTGCTCGGCCAATTCTGGCGTGCCGATCTTGCCGGCTCCGAGCACCGGGGTGATCAATCCGCGTCGGCGGAGGGTGGTGCGCACTGCGTCGGCCATCCACAGATTGGCGGCATCGGGATAGGTGTCGCCGGGCATGCATCGGTCGCCGCTGTAGCCGGTGTACGGGTACAACGGCTTGCCCTCGCGATGTTGGGCGTCCTCGAACTTGCCGCCCGCCGACAACGAGATGTAGGCCGCGCCCAGTTCGGCAAACCGCACCGCGAACTCCGACGACTCGCCCACCGAATAGCCGTGGCGGATGCATTCCTCGGCATCGAATCGCACCCCGACCCCAAAGCCCGGTGACACGGCGGCCCGCACCGCCTTGAGCACCGCCGTCGGCAATCGCAGGCGATTCTCCAGGGTGCGGCCGTAGTGGTCGCGCCGCCGATTCATCCGCGAGAGCATCGACGACAGGGTGTAGGCGTGGGCCATGTGAAGCTCGACGCCGTCAAATCCGGCGGCCTCGGCGCGTACCGCGGCCGCGGCGAACAAGGCCGGCAAGGCTTCGAGCTCGTCGACGGTCAAGTCGCCGACCATCTGGCGCCATCCCGAACGGGCGACCTTGAGGAAGTGGATGATCTGCAGGAACAGCTTGCTTGGACCTGCCTCGTGGACGGCGGCGGCGAGCCGGCTGAGCCCGGGGATGAACTCGTCGGACGACACCTTGAGCAGTGGCCCGCTACGCCCGCCGTGCACGCTCGACGCCTCGACGACGATCAGGCCGACCCCGCCCTCTGAGAAGCGGCGATAGCGCTCGACGATGTCGTCGTTGACGAACCCGTCGTCACCCGAAAGCCGGGTGACCATCGCCGGAACGGCATAACGGTTGGCGACGGTGACCGGCCCGAGTTGCAGCGGGGTGTCGAGCAAGCCGTCAGTCACCGTGACTCGTTGCGCAGCTTGAACCGTTGCAGCTTGCCCGTCGCCGTCTTGGGCAGCTCGGCGCGGAACTCGATCTCGCGGGGGTATTTGTACGGGGCGATGGTCTGTTTGACGTGGTCCTTGAGCATCGTGGCCATCTCGGGGGTGGCCGCGCCAGGGTCCTTGAGGACGACAAAGGCCTTGACGATCATGCCGCGGGACTCGTCGGGGATGCCGACGCAGGCGCATTCGGCGACGGCCGCATGGGAGAGGATCGCGCCCTCGACCTCGGGGCCCGCGATGTTGTAACCCGACGAGATGATCATGTCATCGGCCCTGCTCACATACCAGAAGTAGCCGTCTTCGTCGCGGCGCATCGAGTCGCCCGGCAGGTTCCAACCATCATGCACATAGGCGGTTTGGCGGTCGTCGGCGAGGTATCGGCAACCGGTCGGGCCACGCACCGCCAGGCGGCCGATCTCACCGTCGGGCATCTCGTTGAACTCGTCGTCGACGATCATCGCCTCGTACCCGGCCACCGGCTTGCCGACTGCGCCGTCGCGGATATCGCCGCCCGAGGCCGAGATGAACACGTGGAGCATCTCGGTGGCTCCGAGAGCGTCGATGATGTTGATGCCGGTGGCCTGACGAAAGGCGATGCGCGTGCCGGACGGCAGGGGTTCGCCGGCGGCGACGGCCTTGCGCAGCGAGGAGAGATCGGTGGTCGGGATCGCGTCGAGCATCGCCCGAAAGGCGGTCGGGGCGGTCCAGCAGATCGTCACCCGATGGTCGGCGATCGCTTGCAGCAGGCCAGCCGGCGTGGCCGCTTCGAGCAGCAGGGTGCAGGCCCCCACCCGCATCGGGAAGACCAACAACCCGCCGAGCCCATAGGTGAAGGCCAACGGTGGACTCCCGGCGAACAGATCGTCGGGGCTCGGCTGGACGATCTCGCGTGAGAAGGTGTCGGCGATCGCCAAGACATCGCGGTGGAGGTGCGCACACCCCTTCGGTCGACCCGTGGTCCCCGAGGTGAAGGCGATCAGGGCGACGTCGGATGCGGCGGTCTCGCAGTTGTCGAAGGTCGATGGCTGGGCCACCATCGCCGCCGCCAGTTCGCTGCCATCGCCATAGGCCACGATCGTCATCGCGCCCTCGGCCGTGGTCCCGTCGGTGGCTGCGGTCCCGCTGGTCGCTGCGGTGAGCTCGTCGAGAAACCGCTGGTCGCAGAGGGCAAAGTGCGCCTGGGACTGATCGATGATCGGGCTGAGCTCACCGGCGCGCAGCATCGGCATGGTGGCCACGGCGACCAGGCCGGCCTTCTGCACCGCCAGCCAGCAGGCGGCGAGCCACGGGCTGTTCGGGCCGCGTAGCAGCACCCGGTTGCCGGGGACCAGACCGTGATCGGTGATCAACACGTTGGCGATGCGGTTGGCCCACTCCAATACCTCGCCGTAGGTCCATTGCCGGCCGGTTGCGTCGCGCAGGCACGCTCGTTGGCCATCACCGCGAGCGACGGCACCGTCGAGGAGTTCGACGGCGCAATTCAGTCGGTCGGGGTATTGCAGGTTCGGGTGCGTCCAGAGGAACGTCGGCTGGAGCGCATCAGCGGGCAGGTTGTCACCGGCGAACGTGTCGACGTGCGCGCTCCGAGCAGCTGGGATCCCCATGGTCGAGACCTTAGTTCGTCTCTGTGACGGTCGTCGCAGTTGCGATATAGCGCCCGCCACGCTCGGACTATAGGGCGGCGAGATCGATCGTTTCGACCGACACGGTGAACTCGGCGAGGGCGGCGGCGAGCGGGTCGCGGCCGATGCCGGGGCCGGTGGGCACGGCAACATGGCCGTCGTCCAACAGGAACGGTTCGGTGACGTCGCGGTGGTAGTAGCGAGCCGAGGCCGAGGTGTCGCCGGGCAGAGTGAATCCGGGCAGCGCGGCGAGAGCGACGTTGGCGGCGCGACCAATGCCGGTCTCCAACATGCCGCCGCACCACACGGCGATGCCGTTGGCGACGCACAGATCGTGGATGCGTACGGCCTCCAGGTAGCCGCCGACCCGACCGGGCTTGATATTGATCACCCGGCAGGCCCCCTGGGTGATGGCTTGGGCGGCGACGCGGGCCGAGACGATCGATTCGTCCAGGCAGATCGGTGTTTTCACCAACCGGGCCAGCTGCGCGTGGCCGATGATGTCGTCTTCCGGAAGGGGCTGTTCGTTGAGCAACAAGTCGAACTCATCGAGACGAGCGAGGAGCGCGGCATCGGCCAATGTGTAGGCCTGATTGGCGTCGACCTGCATCAAGATCTCGTCGCCGAAGCGCTCGCGGACGGCCCGCACGGGGGCGACGTCCCAACCGGGCTCGATCTTCAACTTGATCCGTAGATAGCCGTCGGCGAGGTACCCCTCGACGATGTCGAGGAGTTCGGGGATCGAGTTCTGAATCCCGACCGAGACCCCGGCGGGCACCCGATCCTTCACCGCCCCGAGGCGGTCGGCGAGCGACTGGTTGTGCAGACGGCACTCGGCATCGAGGACCGCAGCTTCCAGGCCGCCCTTGGCCATCCAATGACCACGAACCGGCTCCATGGCATGGGCCAACGTCGAGGCGACGACCCGGTCAGGCAGGCGGGGGAGGAGGAATCGGCGGATGATCTCCTGGGCGCCGTCGACATATTCCGAGGAGTACAGCGGCTCGGAATCGGCAACGCACTCGCCCCAGCCGTGCGTCTCGGGGCCGACTACGTGGACGAGCATCACATCACGACTGGTATCGGTGCCGAACGAGGTGCGGAACGGCAAGACGAGCGGCAACTTCAAGCGATGCAGTTCGACGTGGGTGAGTTTCACGGGGTTCCTTCGGAGGAGTCGATGTGGGATTCGAGGTTCGATGCGCGGCCGAGTTCGACGTTGGATTCGATGTTGGGGGCAAGGACGTACGAACCGTCGGCGGTGAGACCGACCACCCGGTTGCCCGAGTTGAGGGCTGCGCCGAGTTCCTCGCGGAGTCGGCGACGCCAGTCGAGCGCGGCGGGTGGGTCGGTCGCTCGGAGAGACTCGATATCGGCTGGTGTGGGGATGACCGGCCGACCGGCGGGGTCGACCGGTTCGGCTGGTTGAGCGTCGGCGACCGGCCAGCGGACTTCGAGCCGATCGGTCTCGTCGCTGCCATTGATCGCATCATCGAGCGCGCCGTAGTAGTTCTCGAAGTGGCCAACCACGTGGGCTCCGAGGCGGATGAGGTTGAACCACGCGTTCCGACGGACCAGTGGATCGAATGTCCAGGTGATGTGCCCGATGCCCCGTTCGGACGCCCACGCCCGCTGGAACTGCTTCATCTGGCGCCCGATCCCGCCGCCGGCGTGCGACCCGATGATGCCGGTGAAATGCGAATGCAGGCCGCGCCCTCCGTCGGTGACGAACCCGAATGATGTGCCGATCGCGGTGCCTTGGTCGTGGGCGATGGCCATGTAGCCCCCATGCCGGACGACCGCCACATAGACATCGGCATCTCCTGCCGACCCCGGCCCCCAGATCTGATGGCAGACCCCCAGCGCCGCCCGCACTCCCGCCGCGTCATGGACCAGCTCGATCGTGATCTGATCGTTGATCGGCGCGTTGGGCACCCGCCGAATGTAGTTGATCGTGGCCGTCAACCGTCTCGATGCCTCGTCGGGTCGCGGTGGCGGATGAGTCGGATTTGTCTGCGCTTCATCAGGATTCGTCCATCGAACCGGCGGTTCCCGGTGGTGGCTGCACGGTGAGTGAGTCGCCGGCTAGGCCGATTTGCCGGTTTCAGCGAATCGCAGGACTCGACGATGGTCGTCAAAGAGATCCACGCCGTCGTCGTCGGCTGACCGCGAGACTCCACGCGATCAGCCGACGAACCGCAACTCTCTCGGCCTCGCCTGATCGGGGGTACAGGCCTTTAGCATCGCCGCGATGACTGACCCCGACGGACCGACGCCGGTCCTCCCGCCGCCGCTGCGCGGTCTGCGTGTGCTGGAACTCGGCGTGATCCTGGCCGGTCCGTTCGTTGGTCGCATGCTCGCCGACTTCGGGGCCGAGGTCGTCAAGGTCGAGGCACCGCACCAGGGTGACCCGATGCGCGATTGGGGCGGTCAACGGGCGACGGGACCCAACGGACCTCGGGCGCTGTGGTGGCCGTTCTTGGCGCGGAACAAGAAGGTGATCACGCTCGATCTTCGCCAGGCGCCTGGCCAGGAGCTTGCGTTACGGCTGCTCGACACGTGCGATGTGCTGGTCGAGAACTTCAAGCCGGGCACGTTGGAACGATGGGGTCTTGGTCCCGAGGTACTCCACGCCCGCAACCCACGCCTGATCGTCGCCCGGGTCTCCGGATACGGCCAAAGTGGTCCGTACGCGCATCGGCCCGGCTACGCGTCGGCCGGCGAAGCCGCTGGTGGGCTGCGGTATCTCAACGGGTTTCCGGACCAGCCGCCGCCTCGGATGGGTTTGTCGATGGGTGACTCGCTTGCCGGCCTCTTTGCGTTGCAGGGCATCTTGATGGCGCTGTACGAACGCGACGCCCGCGGTGGTTCGGGCCAGGTCGTCGACGTCGGGATCACCGACGCGTGTCTCGCCGTCTCGGAGTCGGTCACCACCGAGTTCGCCAAGCTCGGGACGATCCGCCAGCCGCAGGGCGTGCGGCTCTCGCACGTCGTGCCCTCGAATCTGTACACGTCGCGAGATGGTCGACGGGTCGTGATTGCGGCGAACTCCGACAGCCTATGGAAGCGGCTGTGCGAGGTGATGGGGCGCGACGACCTCGCCGCCGACGCTCGCTACGACACCGATCTCGGCCGACGTGAGCATGCCGACGAGCTCGACTCGATCATCATGAGATGGGCGGCAACGCTCGACTACGCGGACCTCGCTCGGGCCCTTGACGCGGGCAGTGTGGTGTTCGGACCGGTGAACTCCGCTGCCGATCTGGTGAGCGATCCGCACTTCAGCGAGAACGGGTCGCTGATCACCATGGATGATCCCGAGCTCGGCGAGCTCGTCGGCCCAGGCATCGTCCCGCGGTTGTCGGCCACCCCAGGGCAGGCTCGCCACACCGGCTCGTGGGAACTCGGCCGCGACAACGCCGACGTGTTCGGCGGCCTGCTCGGCCTCAGCGACGAGGAACTCGAGCGCGCTCGCGCGACCGCGGCGTGATCTGACCCCGACGCTCAGAGGGCGCGGAGATAGGCGAGGCACTGGTCCTCGGAGATCACGTCCGCGTACTTCGCCTGTAGGTCGAACAGGCTGGCCTCGTGGGGACCCGAGTGGCGGTCGCCGACGGCGTCACGCACGACGAGGGGGACGAAGCCATGCTGCAGGGCATCGAGGGCCGTGGCGCGGACACACCCGCTGGTCGAGACGCCGGTGATGATCGCCGTGTCGATGCGCATGGCGTTCATCGTCGAGGCGAGCGATGTACCGAAGAACCCGCTGGCGTACTGCTTGGTGACCACGACCTCGCCATCGATCGGCCGCGGCGCGTGGGGGAATTCGGCGAGCGGATTGCCTCGCTCGAAGCAACGCAGCGCGCCGACCTTTTTGAAGAACAGGCCACCGTTCGCGCCGCCCGGGTCGAACTCCACGCGGGTGAAGATCACCGGAACCGATCGCGAACGAGCTTCCTCGACCAGTCGCGCCGCGGACGCCCGAGCCGGTTCGGCGGCGGCATAGAGCGGCGATCCTTCGACGAGATACGCGTCGCAGAAGTCGATGACCAGCACCGCCGGCGTCGTACCCCATGGCAGGGATTGGCCGAACCCGCCAGCGGCATAGTTCGTTTCCAGGTTGGTGTCGGGAGTTGTCATCGGTTCCTCACAGGGTGTGGCAGTGGCGGATGCTACGGCGCCGCGGATCGCCGGAAGGATCCCGCGATCTCGTCGGCGGTGTCTGCGGCGAGGGGGTAGGGCGCATTGATCGACAGCCGGTCGAACACCTGGCCGTAGCGACGATGGAGCTCGTCTCCCACCTCCGCCGGCGACCCGTGGACCACCATCTCCCGGTACAGCTCGGCGGGTACCTGCGCGCCCATCTCGCCCCAGCGGCCTTCCCTCGCCATCGCGTTCAGGGCAACTTGCAGATCACCCATCCCGAGATGGTCGAGCACCGGTCGGTAGGCGGGAGTCGCGCCGTAGAAGCCGATGCGATTGCGAACGGCTGTCTCGGCCACGGCGAGTTCGGCTGGGTTCCGTCCGGTCGCCACGAACACGGCACCAGCGGTCACGACCGAGGCCGCCGATCGACCGGCCTGGGCGGCACCGTCCGCCAGCCGAGGAAGCAGTCGGTCGCGTGCGTATTGGGCGGTGAGGAACGGATGGGCGAGCAACCCGTCAGCGACGGCGCCGGCCACCGCGGTCATCAGTGGGCCGACGGCGGCGAGGTAGATCGGCGGCGGCGGAGCGGTTCCTTCCGGCACGAAGTTCTCGGTCATCAGCGTGTGCTTGTAGAAGCGTCCTTCGAAACTGAGCCGTTCACCCGTCGCCCAGCATCGCCAGATCGCCCGTACCGCCTCGATGAACTCCAGCATCCGCGCGGCGGGGTCGCTGAACGGCATCCCGAATCTATTGGTGACGTGGGCTTTTACCTGCGATCCGAGCCCGAGGATGAACCGGCCGTCGGAGAAGTTCTGCAGCTCCCACGCCGCGGAGGCAACCGTCATCGGGGTGCGGGCAAAGGCGATAGCAACCCCCGAGCCGATGCTGATCCGATTCGTCCGTTGCGCGGCTAGGGCCAGGGACAACAGTGCGTCGTGGCGGTTCTCGGTGACCCAGAGCCCGTCGAACGGCCCGGCTTCGGTCCGCTCGGCGAGATCGCCAATCGACGACAGTCCCGCCGGCGTCAGTCGATCGAGCAGCACCATGTCAGCGGGTCAGTTTCGAGCAGGTCAGTTCGAGCGGCCGTCAAGAATGGGCGAAGGGCGGCGTGTCGTACATGAAGCGGAAGACCTCGGGGCGGCGATCCTGCTGGATCGGCCACGCCCGGCGGGCCTCGGCCATGATCGACGTATCGACGGTGGCGTGGATGACGTGGCCTGCCTCGTCGGCCGGGGCCAACGCCACGATCTTCCCCGTCGGCTCGATCACACACGACTGGCCGAAGAAGGTGAGTGTCTGTCCGTTGACGACTTCCGGGCCACCGCGGTTGACGGCGACGACCCAACAGCCGGCCTCCATCCCCCGGATGCGCAGCTCCGGCACGAACAGCTCCGAGCGCCATCCGAAGGACGACACCGACACGATGATCATCTCGGCGCCCATATGGGTGGCGGCCATCCAGTGCTCCGAGAAGCTGCGGTCGTAGCACACGAGCACGGCGACCCGGATGCCGTTGATCACGAAGATGCACGGACCTTGGCCGGGGCCGTACCAGTACTTTTCGTCGGTCGTCAGCGTCGGCGACGCCACCTTGGGGATGGCCAGCTTGCGGAACGCGGTCAGTGTCGTTCCGTCGGGCAGGGTGCCCGGGATGAACGCGCCCGTCGCGTCGATGATCGGAGCGGCGTTGTAGTAGACGCCGTCGGTGGTGCGTTCGTACAGGCCGAAGCAGACCGCCGTCCTGGTCTCGGCGGCCACCTTGGCGAACGCATCGGTGGTCGGGCCGGGGATCGGTTCGGCCCACCCCCAGAAGCGGTCGTCCTGGCTCGTCGCGCAGAAATACGGTGCCGCCGACAGTTCCGGGAACAGGACCAGGTCTGCGCCCCGTTCGGCCTCGGCGCGGAACACATCGAGCAGCGCCTCGCGGTTCGCTTCGACATCTTCCGAACACGATCCCGACTGCACCAGTGCGACCCGAAGCTGCTTCCCCATTCCCATGAGCGGACTCTACTTGCGGGCTCGCGAACGAATACATCTGAGGATTTCCCCCGTCGCGGAGACAGCTGGCAGAATTTCCCCATGCCCGACTCTCCAGCCGCGGGACACGCGTCATCCTCGATCAGTGAGACGATCGCCAACTTCGCCGCCGACCTCTCGTTCAGCGATTTGCCGGCGAACGTGGTCGAGCGATCGAAGTTGTTCATCCTCGACTGCATCGGTATCGCCTTCGCGTCCACCCGTTTCGAATTCAGCCGTACCGCATTGAGCGCTTTGACCGCCTTCGGCGGGGGTGACCAGCCGGTCGTCGGCTTCCGCAACACCCTGCCCGTGCGCGACGCCGCGCTGATGAACGGGATCCTGATGCACGGCCTCGACTACGACGACACCCACGTCGCTGCGGTCTGCCACGCGTCGACGAGCGCCGTGCCGACCGCGTTGGCGATGGCCAACCACCGGGGGCTCTCCGGCCAGGATCTACTCGTCGGCTACGTGTTGGCGGTGGAGGTGTCGGCGCGCATTGGTATGGCGGCCAACGGCGGCTTCCACGAGATCGGCTTCCACCCCACCGGCATCGCCGGCGCCTTCGGCTGTGCCACCGCGGCGGCCAAGATGGAGGGCCTGCCCGCCAAGCTGATTGCCTACGCCCAGGGGTTCGCCGGGTCGACGTCGGCCGGCCTGCTCGAGTTCCTCGACGACGGCTCATGGACGAAACGGGCCCATCCCGGTCTGGCCGCCTCCAACGGAATCACCGCCGCAGCGTTTGCCCGTCAGGGTTTTCAGACTCCGCTGCGGGTGTACGAGGGCCGGTTCGGGTTCTTCAACACCCACCTGCAGCGCAAGGAAGCCGATCTAGCCGCCTGCACCGCCGGCCTCGGCGAGACGTGGGAGGTGCTCAACAACGCGGTCAAGCCGTTCCCGGCGTGCCACTTCACCCATGCCTTCGCCGACGCGGCGATGATCCTCGCCAAGGGCAACGGAATCGTCGCCGCCGACATCGCCCGTATCGATGCCTACATCCACCCGACGCCGGGCGAGGTCGTCTCGTACCCCGCCGAGAAGAAGCTGGTCCCCAAGAGCGACTACGACGCGAAGTTCTCGCTGCCCTACATCGTCGCCGCCTCCATCGTGCGCGGGCAGTTCGGCCTGGCTGAGCTCGAGAACGACGCCATCAGCGACCGTTCGATTCTCGATCTCGCCGCCAAGGTGCACAGCCACGACGACCCCGACTCGGGATTCCCGAAGCACTACAGCGGTGCCATCGAGATCACGCTGCACGACGGCCGCACGTTCGCCCACCGCGAGCAGGTGAATCGAGGTGCCGACGAGCGTCCGCTGTCGGCCGAGGAGATCATCGGCAAGTACGAGGACAACATGCGCACAGCAACGTCGCGGGACTGCACCCGCCGGGTCCAGGACCTGGTCCTCGGCCTCGACCATCTCGACGATGCCCGCAACCTCGGTTCGGCGCTGCGCGCATGATCGAGCGCGGCGGGCAGCCATGAGTGTGCAGTTCGGGCTTTTTCTCACCAACCAGCATCCGGTTGGGACCGATCAGGTCGCGGCGATGCGTGAGCAGATCACGATTACCCACGCGGTGCGAGACCTCGGCTGGGACATGATGTGGGCTGGGCAGCACTTCCTCGCCGAGGGCATGACGCACATCCAGCCCCTCGCCTACCTCGCCCGCCTGGCCCCGGAAACCGGCACCATGCGGGTCGGCATCGGGATCAACCTGCTGTCGCTGCTCAACCCGGTTGACGTCGCCGAGAACTACGCAGCCCTCGACGTGGTGTTGGAAGGCCGGCTCATCTATGGCGTCGGGCTCGGATATCGCGACACCGAGTACCGGGCGTTCGGGCTGTCGAAGAAGGGCCAGGTGCATCGCCTGGAGCAGAACCTGCGCATCGTGACCGAGCTGTGGGCGGGTAACAAGGTCGACGCCGACCTCCCGTGGTGCCAGCTCGACGGTGCATCGCTGACGTTTCTTCCCGTGCAGCGCCCGCGACCCGACATCTGGATGGCGGCGAACTCCGATGCCGCGGTCGAGCGCTCCGCCCGGCTCGCCGATGCGTGGATGATCAATCCGCACGCCACGACCGAGACGGTGCTGCGCCAGATCGAGCTGTTCAACGCCACCGCCCAGGCCCACGGACGTGCCGATGTCACCACGCTGCCGCTGATGCGCGAGGTGTTCTGCGCACCCACCCGCGAGGAGGCGATCCGGCTGGCCGCCCCCTATCTCTCGGCCAAGTACCAGGTGTACGCGCAGTGGGGTCAGGACAAGGTGATGCCCGACAAGGACGACTTCGCCGCCGCCTACGAACAGCTGTCGCAGCAGCGCTTCGTCGTCGGTTCGCCCGACGATGTGATCGCCGAGCTCGCCCCGTGGAAGGCGATCGGCGTGAACCAGTTCATCATCCGCACGCACTGGATCGGCATGCCGATGGAATCGACGCTGCAGTCGATCCGCCTGTTGAGCGAGCACGTCATGCCCGCGCTGCGCGCCGCATGATGCCCGCCCCTGGCGCATGATGCCCAACTCTGTGACACGGTAGGCCGATGCCTCGACCGCCAGCCGACGAGCCGATGCTTGGTCTCGGCTTCCCGACGACGAAGGTCGGCCCCGACCCCGCACTCCCCGTCGAGCGCATCCGCCCGGCGTATCGCCAGGTCGCCGACCAGCTCCGCCAGTGCATCACCACCGGCCTGCTCGTCCCCGGACAGCGCCTGCCGATCGAGCCCGAGATGGCCAAGGCGTTCGGGGTCAGCCGATCGACCATCCGTGAGGCGCTGGGCAACCTCGCCTCCAGCGGACTCGTCATGACCCGCCGCGGCGTCAACGGGGGCACGTGGGTGGCCGTGCCGTCGACCGATCAGATCAGAGGCTTCCTCACCGATTCGATCGGGCTGATGATGCACGCGGAAACCCTCTCTGACGAGGGCATTCTCGAAGCCCGACTGCTGCTCGAAGTGCCCGTCGCCCGCCTGGCGGCGCAGCGCCGCAACGACGAGCAGCTCCAGCGATTGGGAGGCGACGTGCTGCGCGGCCGGGCGTCGGAGACCGAGCATCGGTCGCGGGGCCGCTCGTTCCATCTGACGCTGCTCGAAGCTGCCGGTAACCCGTTGCTCGACCTGATGGCGCGGCCGATCTTCGAGGTGCTCACCACCCGGTTCGTCGCCCGCGCCTCGTCCGCAGCGTTCTGGAAGCAGGTCGAGGACGAACATCGGCTGATCCACGAGGCGGTGGTCGCTGGTGACGCCGAGTTGGCCGAGCAGACCATGCGGACGCACGTTCACCATCTCAACTCGGCATATCGCCGTATCGACTTCACCGACCCGGAGCCCCATGCGACCGCTTGAAGACGTCCGGATCATCGCCGTCGAACAGTTCGGCGCCGGCCCGTTCGGCACCGTCCATCTGGCCGACCTCGGCGCGGACGTGATCAAGATCGAGGACCCCCGCACCAACGGCGACGTCGGCCGCTACGTCCCGCCGTTCCAAGATGGCGAGAACTCGCTGTTCTTCGAGACGTTCAACCGCAACAAGCGGTCCATCTCGCTCGACATCACCAGCGCCGCCGGACGCCGGGTGTTCGAGGACCTCGTGGCAACTGCTGATGCAGTGGTTTCGAACCTGCGCGGCGACGTGCCGGCGAAGCTGCGCATCCAGTACGAGCACCTCAAACACATCAACCCGAGGATCGTCTGCGTCTCGCTGTCGGGCTTCGGCAACGTCGGCCCGCGGGCGACCGAGCCGGGCTACGACTACATCCTGCAGGGCATGTGCGGCTGGATGAACCTCACCGGCGAGCCCGACGGCCCACCGACCAAAACGGGCCTCTCGCTGGTCGACTTCTCGGCCGGATATGTGCTCGCCGCCACCACGCTGGCCGGAATCCACGCCGCCCGGCGGGATGGCATCGGGATGGACTGCGACATCTCGCTCTACGACACGGCGATGAACCTGCTCTCGTATCCCGGCACCTGGGCGCTGACCGAGAACCACCACGATCGGCCGCACGACCCGTTCGTCGCACCCGTCGCTGGTGCCGTTCGGTAACTACCCGACGGCCGACGGCTGGATCGTCCTCACCTGCGCGAAGGACAAGTTCTGGGAGCGGTTGTGCGAGGCGATCGGCCGGGCCGACCTGATCACCGACCCGCGGTTCGCCGACTTCGAGCAGCGACGGCTGAACAAGGCCGCCTGCGAAGCCGAGATCGACGCCGCCCTCGCGGTTCACACCACCGATGACTGGCTCGAGATCCTCACTGCCGCCGGCGTTCCGTGCGGGCCGATCTGGTCGATCGACCAGGCAGCCGTAGACCCCCACGCTGCGGCGCGCCATGTCATTGCCGAGACCGCTCACCCCCACTACGGCACGGTTCGCCAGTTCACCTCCCCGATCCGCGTCGGCCCGCCCCGCACCGATCATGTACGCGCCCCGCAACGCAACGAACACGCCACCGAGGTCCTCCACAACCTGCTCGGCTACGACGACTCGACCGTCGAGTCATTGCGAGCCGACGGCGCATTCGGCGCCGTCCCCGCTCCCTGAGGATCCCCACTCGCCGCTCCGAGGCTCGTCCTCGGCGCCACACTTCGCCATGAATTCTAAAAGCGCTGGTTACAGACCTGCGAGACGACCACCGATCGGTTCACGGCTGGATCAAGGCGTTGACGAATTGCGGCTCATCTGACTTGTGCACAGTATCTCTCCTTCTCACAAGGCGGCGGGTAGCCGACGGGCCAGGTCAATCGGCCCTTGGCTGATTGGGGACTCCGCCGTCGGCCCGTCATCCGTGCGCACACGGAAATCTCGGACCAACGGGGGAACTTCGCTACACGCAGTGAACTATTGACAACTCTTCTAACCCGCTCCTGTGCCGCAGCCAGACTGCGGCGAGCCATCGTGTCGGCATGGGCCGCCCGGGAACGGCCCTTACCTCGCCCGGTATCCACCGATTTGGCCCGGCGTCGCGCCCACGGCATCCTCCGCGGTATCGCTCTGGTTCCCTGACAGAACGGGCGGTGGTCCGCTGTCTCGGACCCCCGGTCGATCGCTTCACCAAACCAGTCTGACCGCGCTCGTAGTCGCCTGGTGAAGAACCTGGACGACGGTGGCCCGACCGCCAGCACGCTTCAGGCGCCCCACGAGACGAACGCACCGCGGCGCTACTTTGGGAAATGAACCTCGATTCCAGCGTCGATCGCGGCAGCGGTGAGCCGTTTGTCGTAGCAGACCATTGCTTCGACCGCTGATCCGAGTGAGAGCGCCGTCGCGAGGTGAATGGCATCAAGCGAGCGGAGCGATGACGGCAAGAGAATTCCAGCCTGTCCGATCACGTCATCGTCAATTCGAACGAGGCGGATAGCGGGTATGACGTTGGCGACGGCGGCAAGCGCTACCGCCGGATCGTTGGCTCGTAGCGCTGCCCGGCGCAGCTCAACCGCCAGCAGGGAACTCGACACGAAACCATCCTCGCTCCGAGCCAGGAAATCTTGTCAGCGCGCGCGATTCGGGCTCAGCGACCGCAAGCTTCAACGCCGCCGACGTATCGAGGTAGATGGCCATCGCTTAGAACCGCTGATCGCCCCGGTCAGCCGCAAGAAGTTCCGAGAGCGATGATCCCTCCAATGTTGGCAGCGGCGTGCCGAGGTCCAGCGTTCGGGTGGCAGGAATCAGCTTACCCTCGGCCGCCAACGCCGACCACGGGTCGCTCAGGCGCCTGCGCCGCAGCAGATGTTCGGCGACAGCGAGTCGAACGAGTTCCGAACGCGTCGTCCGCCGCTCCAACGCCTCCGCGTCGAGTTCCGCGGCATCGTCCGCTTGGTATGCGGATCGCCATCTGCATCATTGTCATGTGAATTAGACTACAAATGGGATGCGCGCACCGCAAGACCCGTCATCGCAGGAACGGCGCTCCTTCTGCACGCAGGGTCAGGCGAACATCATCACTCGGCTACCGGCCGAAGACGCGCACGTTGCGGCCAACGCGGTTACCCGGGATGTCCCCGTTCTTGTGGGTACTCCGATTATCGGCGACGGCCGCAGCTCGATATCCGCGACGTCGGCGACGATTTCAGTCGCCGGCGCTCGACCGCGCCGACGTTAGACAAGTGTTCGAGGTTCATCTCGACGCACGGTCCGGCCTGCCGACGTACAACGATCTGGGTCGATGCCGATCGCGAGATCTGGCATAGGAGGTCAGGGTGGTGGATCTTGGCCGACGAGATCACTCGGTCGCCAAGCCGGGCTGCGTGAGTTGCACGATCAAGGGCGTCGCGGGGTTCCCCGGGCAATTCGCATATCCACCAACGGAATTGACGATGACGGCGATGGCCACCTCGACCTCGGTGTACCAACCGTCACTTCGATCCGACCCGAAGGGGAGATACCGCTGGCGCACTCGTTCTCGTCACGATCAATGGCAACGAGGTGGACTCCGGGGTCGGAGTGAAGGACGGATCGAGCACCCAGAACGCCGGGTACGGCCGACTTCGCTCTGGGTTCGGGTCAGTGCCGTTCGTGTCCACGAACTCAGTACTGCTGGTGATTTCAACCTCAGTGCTGGTCGTGATCTCGACTTCAGCGCTGCTCGTGACTGCCACGATTGTCGCCGGGCCCGACGTGACAGCGTCGGACTGGCTGCAGCCGGCCGACAATAGAGCGATGGCGATGATGGTGCGCGCTGTACGAAGCTCAAATCACGCGATCACACTGCCTCGAATGGGGGATCGACGCAACTGCCGCCCGCCTCAAGCACTCCGGATCCCACCACGATCGATCGGTCGCACGAGGATGGGTCGTCGCTCGGTATCAACCGTCGGATCACCTCCCTTCCGGAAGCCGAGCGGGTTGGTTCCATCCACTATCGAGCGAGGTGGCCCTCACAGATCACCACCTCCCGCGCCGGGAGCTGCATTCCGCGATCATTCGTACGTGCAGTCGTCTCCGAAGTTGCTGGCTGCATACGTTGACCTACAGCTCCGTCTCGTGGACAGGATGGTCGGCTTGGGCCTGTGCGGAATCGACGAAGCTGTGCTGCGTTACACCAACCTCGCCAGACGATTCGGGATCGAACCGCAAGGCGCACCGAACGACGACCGATGGCAGCGCTACGTCGACCAGTTGCAGGTACTTGGATCGCTGCAAGCCCGGGTCAGCTGGACCGTGACGTTCGCCAGCACCGTCAACCAAACCACGAGCCCGAGGTCCCCGATCTCCGACGGGGCGTTCTCAGCCGAAATCCATGACGGTGTCGTTCGGACCCATTTCCTGCCGTCTGACCACGACGGCCTCAGTCCGCTGCACCCCTCGAGGCTGGCATCGCGTCGACGCGAGTTGCGCGCCGTGGTTCGGCGGGCGAGAACGCTCCACCCTGAGGTACACCGCATCCAAGGCGCGTCGTGGCTCTACAACACGACCAGCTATCGGGCGTTGTTCCCACCAGCTCACGTTCGTACCGCCGCTGTTCGAACCGGTATGACCCGCTTCCAAGGTTCTTCGAGCTGGGGACAGTTTCTCGACCACCGCGGTGGTGTCAAGGAGAACCTTCGACAGGTGTTCCTCGCCGAACCTGAGCACCTTCGACGGCGCCGATTTGTGGCGGCTCTTTCCCTTGCCAACCCTTGTTGTCGACTCACCCATCGAAGTATTCGACGAATAAGGGCAGCGGCGGTTGTCGTGCGTTAAAGCGACGACCAATCCATGGCGCAGAACGATATCCGCGCCTCGATGGGACCGAGGACCGTTTGGGGAGGAAACCGATTCAGGTATCGGGTGATCGGATCTCCATCTGCTGAAACCGGTACTCGATAGTCGTGGTGGGCCTGGACATGTGTAGTTCTGGATGCCGACGTTGAGCGCCGTTCCAATTGACTTCGCTGATCCGCGCTCCACGACGAGAACGCTCATCACGATGGCACCGCCATCGATGACGAGGTCATCGAGCGGATTGTCATAAATGTCGAACCAGTCAGCCTCAAGCGTCTTCGCCGACGCGGACTCGACTGCTGTCGTCGCTTGAGGGACACCGTTTTTCGGATGAAGCTGCACTGTCTCCGAACGGTGCAGCGGCTGACCCATCCTCTCTCTCGCCTGAGCTCGACGTCGAGACGACGACGCCAACGAGACCGACTCCGATGATCCGTGGTCGACACGGTGGAAGAGGGCCCGCTCGATCCTCAGGTATCAAGCCAGGGGTTGGTAACGGTGACCCCAGTCGCCTCGAAGTCGCTGACGTTGCGGGTGACGAGCTGCGCGTCATGGCTCCTGCAAATGGCCGCGATCTGAGCGTCGGCGGTGCTGATCGGGCGTCCTGCGCGCCGCGCAAGACGACGATGTCTGCGTAGTGCGACGCAGCGGTGGCGTCAAAGCCGGCGATGCGATGGTCGAGGTCTTCTGCGACCATTGATTCGAGTCGTGTGGCCAGATCGGCTTTTCGATGGCCTTCGGGCAACCGCCCGATCCCGTATAGCAACTCCGCCAGCGTGACGGCTGTCAGCCAGATGTCGGTTGCGGCCTGGCGGTCGACCCAGCCCACGACAGAGGGTTCGGCCTGGGGACGCATCAGCTCCGAGACAACGTTGGTGTCCAGGACGATCATGCCGGCAGCGTCGCTCCGCGCGGCCGTTCGGCACGCACGGGCAGCTCGATCTCGGGTCCACCGACCTCGGCGAAGCGTTGATGGATCCGCGTACCGAGGCGGTCCGTAGCTGGCGGTCTGGCGAGCGTCTCACTAAGAATGGCCCGCACCTCGGCTTCCATCGATCGGCCGTGGCTAGCGGCGCGAGTCGCAGCCGACTACGCAGCTCTTCGTCGAGATCCCGAATCGTCAATGTCGCTATGAATGAATGCTAGCAATGCTGTCAACGCTGTCAGAGAATGAGTCGACTTCTGCCCAGTCGATCTGAGCCCGCGAGCCTCGCCGGTAATCTCGGCGGGATGCACCGGCTTCTTCTCACTTCGGCAGGCATCAGGAACGCGACCATCCACGGGGCATTGCTCGGCCTGCTCGGCCGACCGATCGAGGACTGCACCGCGCTGTGCATTCCGACTGCGATGTATGGCCATCCCCATGCCGGCCCGGGCGAGAACGTGTGGGAGTTCGTCGCCGGGCGCTCCGAACAGCCCATGACCGAGCTGGGGTGGAAGTCCGTGGGATTGATCGAGCTGACCGCCCTGCCCAGCATCGACGAGGACCGATGGGTTCCCCTCGTGCGCAATGCCGATGTGTTCCTCGTGTCGGGCGGCGACGCCCTCTACCTGTGCCACTGGATGCGCGAGTGCGGGTTGACCGAGTTACTGCCCTCACTCGACGACACGGTGTGGATCGGCATGAGCGCGGGGAGCATGGTGATGACGCCGCGTATCGGCAAGGAGTTCGTCGGGTGGAAGTCGCCCGCCGGCGACGATCGTGCGCTCGGCCGGGTCGACTTCTCGATCTTCCCTCACCTCAACCATCCGATGCTGCCCGAGAACACGCTGGCCAACGCCGAGAAATGGGCTGCCGGGCTCGACTGTCCCGCATACGCCATCGACGACGAAACCGCGATCCGGTGCTCGGCGACGCCGTCGAGGTCGTGTCGGAAGGGCAGTGGCATCGGTTCGAGGCATAGCTCTGCCTGCGCCCGACCGCCACGGAACGATCACGACGAGGTGAACCGGCGCCGCCATTCCGGTGCCGTTTCGGAACCCTCGGTCACCCAATGCTCAACTCCGTCAGCAATCTTTCCACCTCGAACGGTGTAGAACCCAGCACACCAGTAGGTCTCAGCACCATGCCGAACCACGACTTGCGTCGAGACTCGCTCGGCGGCGGCAATCGTCTCCACCACCTCCAGCGTCCAACCATCTGGATACGCCTCGTTCATCGCGAGGAACGCCTGACCTTCGAATCGTTCACCCGTTGCGGTGTACTCGACATGCACGTCGTCGGCGAGAAGCTGCTCCGCATCGCGCCATCGGCGTGCCTGCATCAGGTTGAAGAACGCCTCGATAACAGCCGCTGAGTCCATGAGTCGAACAGTAGTGGCCGCATCCGACGCATGTTGCTGCTCCGATCACCGGGTCGGTTCGTGCGATCGGCCTACGCTCGTCCTGATGACCGAATCGACTGCCACTCCTGCCCGTCGCCTCGTCGAGGCTTTCGGCGACGTCGCCGCGATCTCGCCGCGATGTACACCGACGATGTGGTCTGGCGGCTCAACCACTCGCTGGCTGCCGAACATCGCCGGGCCGCATGAGGGCAAGGATGCCGTCGTCGGCTTCAACACCGCCGTGTTCACCAAGTTCTACGAGCCGGGTTCCGTGCAGGTCGACATTCACGACGAGTTGGGCGACGAGGCCTCGAGCGTGGTTCGCTTCGACTTCCACGCGATGAGCCGCCGAGGCAACCCCTACGACGTCGAGTATGTCCTGTTCGTCAAGACCCGCGACGGCCAGGTGTACGATGTCGTCGAACTGCTCGACACCCACGCCTCCAACGAGCAGCACGCCGGCCGCCGAGTCGGCGTTCCCCCAGGAGCCTGAGTCCACCCGACGGCCGCCGATTCCAAGGCACGGTGGTTACATGTTGCAGAAGTCGAGCTGGTCGATGTCCACCGCCTCTACCACGGCACCTGATCACGCGACGGCTTACTGGTCGTCGCGCAGCGGGATCACCGGCACGGTGACGAACACGACGAGGGCGACGATGACGGCCGGGATGGCCCAGGCGAAGGTGGCGGTGATTGCGTCGGCGTATGCCCGGACCGCCCCCGAACGGGCGGGTTCGGCGAGCGCCTGGATGACCGCCGGCCGGCCCTCGATGCGGCCCAGTCCGATGGCACGTACGGAATCCTCACCGACGTATCGGGGAATGAGCACGTCCAGCCGGTTGCGGTAGACCGCTCCGAGCATTGCCGAGCCGAGCACTCCACCGAGTGATCTCACGAACGTCAGACCCGCAGTCGCCACGCCCAGATCCTGGTAGCGCACGGCGTTCTGGACGATGAGGTTCATGCTCGGGCCGAGCTGGCCGATGCCGAGGCCGATGACCGCCGCCCGGAGCGCAACGCTCGGGGTCGAGGTGTGCACGTCCATCGTCGCCAGCAGAACGGCGCCGAGCGACCATGAAGACGCAACCGAGGATCGGGTAGGGGCGATAACTGCCGTATCGGGCGATGAGCCGCCCGGAGGTGACCGACGCGAACGTGACCATCACCATGTTGGGGATCGACCACAGGCCCGACGCGGTGGCGCTCGTCCCGTGCACGATCTGCATGAACACCGGCGAGTACGAGCTCAGCGCGTACACCGCCACGCCCGAGACGAAGCCGCCGATGAGCGTCGTGCGCACGACTCGGTTGGAGAACAGCGACAACGGCAGGATCGGCTCGGCGGCGCGGAACTCCACGAGGACGAATGCCACGGCACTCACGGCGGCGACCCCGAACAGCGTGAGCGTGACGGCCGAGGTCCATCCGTATTCCTTGCCCGACCACAGCAGGCCGACCACCAGTGGGCCGGTCGCCAGGCTGAGCGTGATCGCGCCGGGAACGTCGATGGCGGCTCGCGTGGGCTGGCGCGGGATGACGAGATGTTTCTGGACGGCGACGAGCGCAACTGCACCAACCGGAAGGTTGATCAGGAAGATCCAGCGCCACGAGCTGGCGTCGACGATCAGTCCGCCGAGCAATGGGCCGACCAATGCTGCCACGAGGAACGCTCCCGCGGCATACCCCTGATTCCGCGCCCGCTCGGTCGGCGACATCAGGTCGCCCATGATCGCGAACGGCAGCGCGAGGAGCCCGGCGGCGGCCACGCCCTGAAGAAATCGGAAGGCGACCAGCTGAAACATGGTCTGGGCGATGCCGCACAGCAACGAGGTGGCGAGGAATGCCACGATCGTCGTCTGGAACGTGACCTTCCGGCCGTAAATATCGGACAGCTTGCCGATGATCGGGGTGCCGATCGTCTGGGCCAACAGGAATCCGGTGCCCAGCCACGGCGCCTGTGACTGCCCGCCCAGATCACCCACGATGGTCGGGAGCGCGGTCGCCACGATGGTGCCGTCGATGGCGCCGAGGAACATGCCGGTCATCACCGCGATGAGCACGATCCGCAGCTCACGGGCGCTCATAGTCGAAGCGACCGAGGCGAGCGGCGCATCCGAAGGAGTCGGTGTCTCGCTCACGTCGACGACGCCGGTGGCCGCCGACCGCTCCTCACGCCGAGGAATCGTAGAAGCACGTCGAGTTCCTCGCGACGTGTCGACGTGGGCTCCTCATCGACCAGTAGGAGAGCGGCGCGGTTGTAGGCCCAGAGGCGGATCTGCGGCGGGCTCCAGTAGGGATTCGGTCGGTAATGATCCGGAGGCGTGATCAGGTCGGACCCGAATCCACGGATCTCCTGCCAGGCGATCCAGCTCTGCCGCCACATGGCGGGGTGGGCGTCGAGCGGCGGTTCGATGACGACCGGGCGCAGCGCCGCCAGCACGCCGTCGGTAACGCCCCGGCGCACCAGGGCGACGACGTCGGTCACTCCCGGCGACTTCTCCATGGTCAGAACTTGAGCCCCGCGAACGAGATGAGTCCGTCGCGCTGCCACCGGCCGATCAGCTCGGTGACCGCCGGCGGCACGTCGTCACGCCACGACTCGTCCCCGGCCATCAAACGTCGACGGATGCTCGAACCGTTGACTTCGTTGGCCACCGGATCGAGCTTGCGCACTGCGTATCTCCTCGAAAGGAGCCGGATCTTGCGCTGCTCCCACGGCCCACGGTCGCGTACCCAGCATTCGGTGGTCGCAGGGAGGTAGGCATCCCAGGCGTCGGGATCGTGGATGGGAAAGGGCGTGATCCGCACCCGCTCGGGAGCGAGCACCCCCGATGTCGCCGCGAGGACCATCTCGACTCGTTGCCAGTATGTGAACAGATTGTCCTCGGCGAGATGGCGATGTGGCGCCTCGGCCACCGGGACGCGCCACGCGGGCTCCGCGTTGGTGACGGCGACGATCACCCGCCCGCCATGCGCGGCAGCCTGTTCGACCAGGCTGAGGTGGTCGCGATGAAACGGCTGGAACCGTCCGACGACGCACGGCCACCGATCGAGGTCGTCACTATCGGCCATCGCGACCCCACACTACGCGTCCGCCTCGTAAACCTCAGAGGAATCCGCCGAGTTGTACCGCCAGCCCGGCCGCGTCGATACAATCGCCTGACTTTGTCCCATTTATAGGAGGCTTGACATGGACTTCGGCGTCTTTATCCCGATCGGTAACAACGGGTGGATCATCTCGAAGAACTCACCGCAGTACATGCCGAGTTTCGAGCTCAACAAGGAAATCACCCTCGCCGCCGAGAAGCATGGCTTCGAGTTCGTGTTGTCGATGGTCAAGCTGCGCGGCTTCGGTGGTGAGACCGAGTTCTGGGACCACAACCTCGAGTCGTTCACCCTCATGGCAGGTCTCGCTGCGGTGACCTCGAAGATCAAGCTCTACGCCTCGACGGCGATCCTCACCCTGCACCCGGCGATGGTCGCCCGCATGGCGGTCACGATCTCCGATATCTCCGGCGGCCGCTTCGGTATCAACCTGGTGTCGGGCTGGAACATGAGCGAGTACCAACAGATGGGTGTGTGGCCGGGCGATTCGCACTTTGCCAACCGCTACGAGCATTCCTCGGAGTACGTCGCGATCATGAAGGAACTCTGGGAGACGGGCCGCAGCTCGTTCAAGGGCGAGTTCTACGAGTTGGACGACTGCATGGTGCAACCAAAGCCGACGGCCCACATCCCGATCGTCGGTGCCGGTCAGTCCGAGCGCGGCATGCAGTTCTGCGCCGAGTACGGCGACCACAACTTCATCGTGACGCCGAGCGATCTCGACCTCATGCGCTCGATGAGCAATCAGCTGCAGGAAGCGGCAGCGAAGACCGGTCGTACGGTCGGCGCCTACGCCTTGAACATGGTCTTCATCGGCGACACCGACGCCGAGGCCGAGGCCTATGTGCAGTACTGCAAGGACGGCGCCGACACCGACGCGCTGGCCTTCATGATGGGCATGGCCGCCGCCGACGTCAACGCCAGCGAGACCTCGACGGCGCGTCAGATCCTGCAGGACATGCAGAACAACTGCATGTTCAACATCAACGTGATCGCCGGCTCGCCCGAGACCGTTGCCCGCAAGGTTGACGAGATCGCTGCCATCGAAGGCGTGTCGGGCATGATGCTCACCTTCCCCGACTTCGTCGACGGCGTCAACCGCTTCGGCAGCGAAGTGATGCCGCTGCTCGAGTGCAAGAAGTAGCACCGGGCGCTCCCGATGTCATCTGACCCGTTGAAGGTCGTCGTCGTCTGCGGCAACCCCAAGGCCAACTCCCGCACGCTGGGGGTCGCCGAGGAGGTTGCCCGCCAGGCGGCCGCCGCCGCGGGCGGGGCGACAACGTCACCACTCACGTGATCGATCTCGCCAACCTCGGCGGCCAGCTGTTCGACTGGTCGTCCGCCGAGGTCAAGGCCGAGGTCGCGGCGCTGTCGTCGGCCGATCTCGCCGTGATCGCCACGCCGACCTACAAGGCCACTTACACCGGCCTGCTCAAGTCGTTCCTCGACTGGTTCGGGCAGAGCGGGATGGCGACTGTGGTGGCAATTCCGGTGATGGTCGGTGGTTCGGCGATCCATGCGTTGGCGCCCGAGGCCTTCCTGCGACCACTGCTCGTCGAGATCGGGGCGATCGTGCCGACACGCGGATTGTTCATCCTCGACAGCGAGCTCGACGAACTCCCGGCCACCGTTGCGACGTGGGCCGAGGGTGCCGGCAATGCGCTGTCCCGGCTGCTCGGGTAGCACCCTCGGCCGCCGTGGGCGACTGAGCCGACGGTGGATTCATACCCGAACGACGTGAGGGAGACGTGATGTCGATGGTTCGATCGCACGACGAGATGGTTGCCACCGCCCGCGTGGCCGGGGCTGAACTCGACGACCGGTATATGCAGCTTGCCGCGGACGCGATGGCCGTATGGTGGGACGAGGTCGTCGCCGTACGCTCCATCGACCTCGGCGGCATGGCCCATCCCCAGCCAATCGAACCGCGTACCGCTCCTCCGCTGCACCCCGGCCATCCGGTCCCACCGCCAGCTGCCGGCCACCGGAGCGTTGAGTCGCCGCCCTCCTCCACCGACCTGGCTGACTGCACGGTCGCCGAGTTGCTTTCGTTGTTCGCCGCGCGGACCGCGAGCCCGTCCGAGGCGCTCGAGGCGTGCCTGGCCCGCATCGAGCGGGTCGATCCGAGCGTCAATTCGGTGATGCACGTCGCCTTCGACGAGGCGCGAGCCGCGGCACGGGAGTCCGACAGGCGTTGGCTGTCGGGTGACGCTCGGGCGCTCGAAGGCATCCCATACGGGTTGAAGGACAACATCAGCACCGCCGGCATCCCGACAACGGGTGGCTCGCGGGTGATGGCCGACCATGTTCCGGCTCAGTCGGCGTTCGCCGTCGAACGACTCGCGGCGGCCGGAGCGGTGATGGCCGCCAAACTCGCCTCAACGGAGTTCGCCTGTGGCGGCGCGCTCAGCCCCTGGTACGGAGCAGTGCACAACCCGTGGGATCTCGACCGGTTCTCGGGGTCGTCATCGAGCGGACCGGGTGGCGCGGTCTCGGCCCGACTCGTCCCGTTCGCGCTGGGAACCGACACGCTCGGATCGATCCGAGTGCCCGCGGCGTGCAGTGGAGTCGTCGGCTGGAAGCCCACCTACGGCGCCGTGTCGCGGCGCGGGGTGATGCCGCTGTCGTGGACGATGGACCATGTCGGCCCCCTCGCCCGCAGCGTGGAGGACGCCGCCCTCGTGCTCGACGCGATCAGCGCCCGCGACGACCGCGACGAGAGCTGCTACGCCGGCGCGCGGCCCGACACGACCGCAGCGCTTGACCCGGCCGGCGACCTGACCGGGATGCGTATCGGCATCGCACGGTCGTTCTACGAGCCGCTCGCCGATTCGCTCGTTCTTGACGGAATGGAGCACGTCATCGACGTGCTCACGGCCCGGGGCGCGACGGTCGTCGACACCACGATCGACCACATCGAGCACTGCTTCGGCGCCGGATGGCTGGCGTTGCTGTGCGAGGCGGCCTGCCTGCACGAGGACTTGTGGAGCCGCCCCGACGAGTACGACCCGGGTCTCGTGTTCCGGCTGCTCGTCGGCAAGCTCGCCCCTGCCACCGACTACGTGCGGGCGCTGCGGATGCGGACGCTGATTCAGAACTCGTTCCAGGCGGCGTTCGACTCAGTCGACGCGATCCTGTTCCCCGGGCTGGTCAGCTCCTCGCCACGCTACGACGACCTGTTTTTCAACGTCAACGGCGAGCGGATTGCGCTGCAGAAGGCCCACGCCCGCTTCACGGCTCCTGGGAACGTGACCGGGCTCCCCGCGCTGTGCCTGCCGTGCGGGATCGGGCGCGACGACATGCCGATCGCCTTCCAGGTCTACGCCCCGGCGCATCGCGACGACGTCTGCGCCCGCATCGGCCACGCGTTCCAGCTGTCCACCGATCACCATCGTGCCACGCCGACCGCTTTGGCCCGACTGCTCGCATCGTGAAGCCATCAGCCGCGCTGGCCCGGCTCGTCGAACCGGACGGCTTCACCGTTCGCAACGAAGCCGCCGAGTTCGCCGCCTGGATGGTGCTCGACACGCTGACGGTGGCGATCGCCGGCGCCCGGCTTGAATCCAACGTCGTACGGTCGGTCGGGGCGACGATGTCTCGACTTTCGCCGACCGGCAACTGTGCGGCGATGCCCATCGACCGGCGGCTCTCGGCGCCCGCTGCCGCCGCGGTGAACGCCTGCGCGGTGCACTCGATCGACTTCGACGACTCCTACATGGCGGGCGGGGTGAAGGCCCACTTCTCGTCGTCGATCATCCCGACGGCGCTGGCCGTCGCCGAAGACATCGGCGCCAGCGGGGCGCAGTTCATTGACGCCGTCGTGCGCGGTTTCGAGGTCGCCGCCCGGCTCGGCCACGCGCTGACCCCGGCCGTGGTCGAACGCTGGCACCCGACCGGCGTCATCGGAGTGGTCGGGTGCGCGGCGGCGGCCGCAGCGCTGCTCGGCCTCCGCGGGGAGCAGGCCGAGATGGCGCTCGGCCTGGCCGCCGACCACGCTGCGGGCACCCGGTTCTGTCTCGCGTCGGGTGACGCTACCAAGTCGCTCCACGCCGCCTTCGCCGCCCACGACGGGATCATCGGCGCGTTCATGGCCGCCGACGGGCTCAACGGCCCGATCGACTTCCTCGACGGGGTCAAGGGCTACTGCGAGACCTATGTCGACTCCGTGCCCGACCTGTCCTTCCTCCCGATGTCGATGGCCGGGCGCTGATCGAGCTGAACTGCACGAAGTTCTTCCCGGTGATGCACGCCCTGCACGCCGCCGCCGAGGTGGCGGTGGCGGTCGCCGCCAACCATCCCGTGAGCGGACCTGACGACGTCACCGAGATCATCGTCACCCAGTCGACGACACACGCCACGTTTGGGGCGTACTACGAACCCGAGACAGAACTCGCCGCCCGACTCAGCCTCCCTTACACCGTCGCGGCGACGGTCCTCGACGGGGCGTGCACGATCGATCAGTTCACCGCGACACGTCTGCGCGACCCATCGTTCCGCTCGCTGATGCAGCGCGTCCGCATCGTCGCCTCCGCCGAGATCGAGCGCAACTACGGCAACCGGGTCGCCTCACATGTGCAGGTCCGATACGCCGACGGCCGCATCGGTGAGGGCTTCGCGGCCGACCCACTCGGCTTCCCGGAACGGCCCGCTTCGGCCGACCAACGGCTCGACAAGGCCTGCGCGCTGCTCGTCCGTTCGATGAGCCCGGCCGACGCCGACGAGCTGATCGAGATGATTCTCGGCGTAGCGACGATGCCGTCGCTACGTCCCCTGACCGACCTTCTCCTACAACGAGGTGCCCTGTCATGAGCATGTTGGAACGCGACGGGGTGTCGCTCCATTACGAGGTGCACGGCGATGACGACCGTGACAAGGTGCTGTGCATGGGCGGGTGGGGCAGCTTCTGCCACGGCCGGTTCGGCGATGCACCGCGCTATGTCCGGGAGAACTACCAGGTGCTGATCTGGGACTACCGCGGGGTCGGATCGTCGACCGATGACCGTTCCAAACCGATGAGCATGCAGCTCCTCGCCAGCGATGCCGCCGCGCTGATCGACAACCTCGGATGGGACCGGATCCATGTCGTCGGCCTCGTCGGCATGGGTGCGTGTGTCGGCCAGGAGCTCGCCATCGCCCGCCCCGAACTCGTGCGGTCACTGCTGATGACCGGCACCTGGGCGTTCGTCGATCGGACGCTGCGCGATCAGCTCGAACTGTTCCGCGACGTGCACCTGACGATGGGCTTCGAGGCCTTCCAGAAGTTCGTCGCCGCGTTCAGCTTCACCGGCGATTTCTACGACGAACACCGCGACCGATTACTTGGCCCTAATGGGGCATGGGGTGATTTATCGGGCAAAGCCGATGCCCACGCCCGCCTCGTCGAGGCCTGCCTGAGCCACGACACCCGGGACCGACTCGACCAGATCACCTGCCCATCCTTCGTCCTCCACGCCGCCCTCGATTGCGTGACCTCGCCGCGCACCACGATGCCCCTGGAGCAAGGGATTCCGGGGTGCCAGAGCGAGCACTGGCCAGATCTTGCTCACGTGATCGCCGGTCGCGACATGAAGATCCGCTTCGACGCCGTGCTCAAGCGCTTCCTGGAAAGCTGCCCGTAAGCACCATGCCGGGGAGTGTCGGTCCAGCGGTTGAGAGCCCGGGACCTGCCTCACCACGGTGGAATCTGGTTCACCATCACGTCTGCGATCCCGTCATCCTTGGGTGAAGCTGAAGATGGTCGGGTTCCATGAGGTCACGCCGAAGTTGAGCGACAGCTTGACGCTCCATCGACACCCGTGTTGGTGACGTGTAGGTGAAGCTGACCGCGGCGCCGACGCCGATGAGATCGTGCCGCAGCTGGCGCCGACGTTGATGTTGCCGGTGAAGCTGATGGCCAGGCTGTCGCGGGTGCCGGTGATCGATCCGCTGAACTGACCCTTGGGCGTTGTACCTGGCGCTGCAGAGTTCGCCCGCGGCAGCGTGCCCTGGCTGCCGCTCCACGGGCCGGCGGTAGCGGCCACGTTGAAGCTGTAGCTGTTGTCCGAGTTGATGAAGCCGTACACGATCACCTGGCCTTTGATGGCCAGGACGTCTCGCGCTTCGACGTAGAAGGAGAGCGACTGGGTTGCGCCCTTGTTCTGGTACCAGATGCCGGCGGTCGGGTTGCCCAGCACGGCGCCGATCCGACCGTTCATCGACGGCGAAGAACACGAACTCCAGGTCTTGCGCCGTTGACGACCAGAAATGCCGTACCACTGGCGAGTCCAGGTATCGCGACCGTGATCTGGACGGAGAGCGCTGTCTCACCGTTTCCGCTGCGGTAGAGGTGGAAGGTCCCGCTCCCGAAGTTGTACCCGCCGGGGGAGACGGTTCCCGTACCCGTGAGATCGAACGTCGTGCCGGTCGTGGCGCTCCGCGAGAACGTCCCTCGGAAGCGCACCGTGGTGAGCTTCGGAACGGCGAAGGTGATGTCGGCCGACACGGTCAACGAGGCGCCGGCGCGAACGACGCTGAACGTTCCCGAAGGGCAGCTGCGCGTTGGCGATCGTCAGCGCCGCGCTCCCGCTGAGGGCGAAGTCGCCGTTCGAGGCGAACGAACCGACTCACTCGGATCGAGCCCCCGTTGCCGGGCACGCCGAGGGTCAGGTCGGTGGCGATCTCGGCCCAGAACGTACCGGTCACCTTGCCGATGGTGAGGTTGGCGTTCATGGCGAAGCCCGAGACGGTGAGCCCGAGGTTGGTGGCGTCGAAGCGGAAGTCGCCGGGCTGGGCCGTCACGAGCGTTCCGGCGCGATTGGCGATCTGGATCGTCGACGTGCCGTCGGACTTCCAAGCGATCGCACCGGACACCGTCGGGGTCGAGGCGAAGATTCCCGATGGCAGGGTGACGGTCGCGGAGAAGGTCAATCCCCCGCGGTTCAGCGTTCCCTTCACCGTGGTCAGCGATCGCCCATCGACGGTGGCCGAGCCGGCCAGGGTGATCTCGGGGAACTGGCCCTGGACGAAGTGGAAATGCCCCGTGCCGGTGATGGCCAGCCCGTTGATCGGAATGTTGATCGCCGCGTCGGCGGTGGCTTCCGTGATGACGCCGTTGACCGCGGCGAACGTGAAGCTCACCGATTGCGGTGCGCCGAGGATCGTGACCTGTAGGTCGGCGGACGCGTTGATGGTCCTGCGCGATGGCCGTCTGTTCGAGCAGCAGCTTCACCGTGAAGTTGTTGAGCTCGAAGCCGCCGAAGTTGGGTGCGCTGACCTGCCCGGTCAGCTCGGCCTTGGTGCCAGTGAGCGTCTTGGCGAACGCACCCGACGACGGCCACGTTGACGCCGAACACGTTGCCGCTGGCCGAGAACGACACCGCCTTGGTGACGGGCGTGTAGTTGATCAGCAGGTGGGCGCTGTCGAGCCGGAATCCCGACGTGGTGATCGAGCCGAGGGTGGCGTCGAGGCTGAACGACAGCGGCGTTCCCGGTGTCACCGAGGCGTTGACGCTGAGCGGGGTGCCGAGCACCTTGCCGTCGAACACCAACGAGACACCAGGGGGGATGGTCTTGGTGCCGACGGTGCAGCCCGTCGGTGCGATCTCGAAGCTGACGTAGCTCGCCGTGAGCGCGCCGGCGTTGAGCATGTCGAGCACCGTCGTGTTCGAGCCAGGGGTGCCGGCGTTGATGCCGAAGCACGACGCCGCCGTACCGAGCGAGGCAGTCAGGTTGATCGGCGTGCCGGCCGTGAGCCCGATGAGGTTGGACCAGTCGGTCGGGAGCACGACGCCCCCGGTGAAGCCGACAGAGACCCCGGCGCCGAGGGTGATGGACATCGCCGGGGTCTTGATGGTCAGGCCATTGATGCCGAACGCGTTCACCCAGTCGGAGTTGAAGGTGACGGACCCGGTGAGGCCGTTCACGCTGTAGGTGGCAGACAGCGTGACGCCGAGGGTGGTCGGGGTTCCGCCACCGTTGAAGTTCGGCATCGTGATCGTTGCGTTGCTCGACAACGTGGTGAGAATCGAGCCAGCCGTCATCTTCACGCCGAGCGACACCTCGGGAAACCCTGAGTGTCACCTTGCCGTTGTTGACCGAGAACAGCGCCGGGTTGCTCGGCAGGTCGATCGAGATCTGCACGTCGAAGTTGCCGAGTGGCCAGATCGATCTCGCCCTGGACCACCATCGGCCCGACCGTGGTCTTCAGCAGGTCCGACAGCCACTTCGGCGCCGACGTCGCGGCGGTGATGTACACCGTGCGGGGAGCGACGGTCAGCGTGGTGCCGCCGACGGTGGTCGTGGTCGCGTAGGTGGCGTACACGATCGAAGCGCCATTGAACGTGGGTGCGCCGGTGCCCGGGTTCCAGTTGCCGAGGTTGACCCGCACGAAGAGTGCCGGGCTCGTCGACCGTGACGGTGGCGTTGACGGCAAGGCCGAGCACGGTGACGCCGCCGGTGAACGAGACGGCTCGGGGCTGGCCGTTGCCGCCGGAGATCGTCAGCGTCGAGGCGTTGAGGGTGAGCCCGTTGAACGGGGAGACGGCTCCGAGTGCGGCGGTGATCGAGAACGCACCGGTCGCCATGTCGAGCGAACCGCTGAGGGTGGCGGTGATCGGGGCGAGGGAACCGACCGCCACCCGCACGCCGCCCGCAGCGGTGAACGCCGGACGGCACGGCGTGCCAGTCACGCAGCTCGCATTCATCGTCAGGAGCACGTTCGACAGCGTGACCGGGCGGGTCGGCGGGGTGCCCGACGGCCGGGCCGAATCCGATGCTGGCGGCGCCGATCGTGATGGCGAGGTTGGTCGTGGTCCCGGACCGGGAGATCGTTCCGCTCACCGTCGGGTTCGGTGATGGCGATGCCGGAGGCCGGCGTCCAGGTCCCGGCGCCGGTGACCGACAACGTCGCCGACCAGGCGCTGGCGTCGGTGAAGCTGAACGCCGGTCGAGATCGCCAGGCGGCCGCCGTTGGTGGTGACGCCGAGCGTCCCCGAGCCGGTGAACGTCGAGCCGTCCCATGCCAGCGCGGCAGCCTCGAGCACGACACCCGACGCCAGCGTGACCGGGCCGGCGAGTTGGGCGGAGGCCGTGATCACGGTCGCCGCGCCGGGCGTGGCGCGGGAGACGGTGCCGGCGAAGTCCAATCCCGAGTCCGCGAACTTCACCAGGCCCGACGACGACAAGGCGAACGAGAATGTCTTGTCAGTCGCCATCGATCCGTGCAGCGCCAACTGATGCCGCGTTCGCCGGGGGAACGGGAGCGCATCGGGCGAAGTCGTCGCCGCACCGGCCGCGCTGTCCCAGGCGATCGCATCGAAGCTGATCCGCTGGACGCCGCCCGACGACGAGAAGCCGATCTGGGCGCCGGCCCGCCAGGCGCCCGGCAGGCGCAGGAAGGGCAGCGAATCGGCGATGACGCGGCCGGCGATGTTGATCTCGCCGCCGGCGGCGTTCGAGCGGGATGTGCAGCCCGTCGGTGATGACCCGGAAGTTCATCGCCGACAACGTCGCGTCGCCGGGCACGGTCAGCGTGCCGCCGGTGATGTCGACGGCGGTGTTGGTGATGTGGACGTTGACGCCCTCGATGCGCATCCAGTCGAACAGCTCGATGCTGGCACCGGTGATGTCGATGACCACGTCGGTCGTGCAGGTGGTCGACGTGACGGTGGCGTTGGCGAAGTTCAGTCGGATGTGCGGGTTGGCCACCGAGATGTCGACAGCACCGGTGCCCTGGCTCGTGACGGCGGTCAGGATCCGGCACAGGATCCGCCGACGGGGTTCCCGCCGCCGCCGCCGCCGGCTGCAGGACGGGACCGACCGGGGCGCTGTTGGCAGAGGCACCGGTATCGGAGAAGCGGGCGGTCTCGGTCGACGCGGATGGTGCCGCCGAGTTGGTCCGCCGTCAGGGTGTACGAGGAGCCGGTCGCCCCGGTGATCGGGCCGCCGGGGCACGCCGGCGCCGCCTCCGGAGCAGGACCACTGGTACTCGGTGGCGCTGATCGTCGGGAAGCGGGACCACGTGCCGGCCTGCACCTGCAGGGTGGCGCCGACCCGCACGCCCCCGCCCGGAACCACGATGCTCGGAGGTGTGATGTTGCGGGGCTCGTTGGCGCTGACCGCGCTCGGTGGGGTCGGATCGCAGCCGTCGACGGACTCGACCGCCGGGGTGGCCGTCACCTCGACCCGGATCACGCTCCCGTTGGCCGTCTGGTCGTTGGTGGTCGTGGTGTAGACGCCGGTCGTGGCACCGGGGATGGCCGCGCAGGTCGTCGGGGCGGTGAAGTCGCAGCGCAGCCACGCGTAGGCGAACGATGCTGATCTCCTGGTCATAGGTGCCCGGATCGGCGGTCAGCATCCCGCCGACGAACGGGGACCCCGAGATGCTGGGCGGTGTCACGTTCTGGGCCAGACGCCACGATTGGCGCGGCGGCGGCGGCTGCTGGCGCGGCTGCAGTCGGCGTACCCGTGGCCGCGAGACGCAACGAGCTCGCGGCCAGCGGGACGGGCTGTGGTCGTCTCCCAACCGGTCTCCCCGCCCGGAGCGAACGACCGGCAGCGGTTGGACGACAACGTTCACGGCCGCGGTTGCGGTGGTCGCGCCGTCGCTCACGGCGAGCTGGAAGTGCAAGCGTCGTCGCCGTCGGTCACGACGGGTGCGGCGAAGCTTGCGGTCCGGCCGTCGCCGCCCGCGGCGAACACGACGGTCGGTTCGCCCGACTGGGGTACCTGGCTCCATGTCGGACGTGGCGTCGGTCGCCGTGCTGGCGGTGCCGTCGAACACGACCACGGGTTGCGGCTGGTCGGCGGGCAGGTTCGTGATCGTCGACGGTGTCGCGGTTCGCCTGCGCCGACAGGGCCGGCAGGACCGGGAGGCTGAGCGTTGTGGTGACGGGCGTGATCGGCAGGCTGTAGGGCACCGCGGACACCGTGACCACCGACGGGTTCGTGGCGGCCGCCGATGGCGGCCCTGACGTTGATCGACGAGCGGCGGGGCCGTGGCGCCCGGCGCGATCGGGCGCCGGGTCGTGCATGCCACATTGATGCCGAACAGGTCTTGGGGACCTGCGATGCAACCCGCCGGCAGCGGCAGCACCGGCGTGAGGCCGACCGGCAGCGACACCGTCGTCGCCGCGCCGGGCGACGCGGACGTTGCCGCGTGTTGCGGATCGTGATGGTGAACGTGCCCACGCGCCCGCTCGGCACGCGGCGCGGTGGTGAGTTCGGCGCGACATCGAGCAGCGCCGTCGGCCGGCGACCTCGTGGGTGACGACTCGCCGAGACGGTGGCCGCCGCGGCGAGCGCCGGCGCCGACGGGGCGGTGAGCGCGAGAGGCAAGCGATGTCGGTCCGTCGGTCGCCGAGTTCGGCGCCGTGAGCTGGCCTTCGAGGCGCGGGAGTGCACCATCGATGGCGATGACGCCGCTCGTGCGGCATCGTGCATGTCAGGCGGCTGCGGTCGGTGAGCGTCGTGGTCGAACAGGTCCACGCCGGCGAGCCGGCTGCGGTCGTCGCCGAGGTCGTGGTCCCCTTGGGGAGATCGAGCGTCAAGGTGAAGTTGGTCGACGCGGCGATCGGTGCGTTGCCGGTGTTCGTCGCATCGATGCCGAGCGCCGTCGCTCGGCCCGCCACCAGGGCGACTGGCCTGCCGTCGTACGGGGTTCGCCGTGGTGCCCGTGTAGTTCCACAGGCGCAGCGTCGTCGCCGGCGTCGGGCGTCGGCCGATCTGGACCTGGGTGACGGCGGTGTTGTCGGCGAGCTTCGCCGCGGGTTCTCCCGGGCACGGCCGCCGTGAACGACAGCGGGTTCGCCCCGACCGCGGCGTTGGCGGCGATCCCGAGGGTGACGTCGAGCGCGCTGTCGACGGCGCCGGCGAAGTCGGCCGAGCGGGAACAGGTCAGCACGCTGCCGGCCACGGCGCACGTCCACGCGTCGGTCGAGCGTGCGGGACTGGTACGTGAAACCGGCCGGGAAGCGTCGAGCGTCGATCGAGACGGTCTTGCTCGGATCGACCATGTTCTGGCCGCGCGTGCGGAGCGCGACCGTTGCGGTCGCCGGTGCTTCGACCGAGCCCAACGGGGACGCCAGCCTCGCCTCGAGCGACACTTCGGGCGCCGCCGGCGCGGCCACAGCCGCGTCGAGCGCCGAGGTGACGACCGTCGCGGTGCCACCACCGGTCGGTGTCGCCGTAATCGTGCGCGTCCATTCCAGCGGCGCGCCCGCGGCGGTCGCCGCTGTCGGCGCGGTGAACGAGATCGTCAAGGCCGGCACGGTCGCGCCCTTGGCCACCGACGAACCCGTCCAGGTGCACGACGGCAGGCCGCCGGCGTTCGTGCAGGTCCAACCCGTTCCGGTCGCCGTCCACGCCGTCGAGCCCGGCGGGATGATGCC
The DNA here is from genome assembly GCA_963847945.1 of uncultured Actinomycetes bacterium. Taxonomy (GTDB): domain Bacteria; phylum Actinomycetota; class Acidimicrobiia; order Acidimicrobiales; family Ilumatobacteraceae; genus JANMJD01. The sequence continues at coordinate 241,813 of CAWKBX010000009.1, read as the reverse complement.
GGTCGCGCGTGATGTTCGAGCCGGCTCCCGCCGAGCGTTCCCGGGCCGAGGTTGCGGACCGTGGTCGTCACCGACGTGGGCAGTCCAGCGGTGAGGAAGGCGATGTCGTCGCTGACCGTGATGGCCGTCTTCAGGCCGGCGGCCAACGGCGCGATCGTGACGCGTGGTCGATGCCTGCGTGAGGTCGGGCGGAGTGCCGGCCCCGGCGGGGGCGCTCACCGGCGACCCCGACGGAAGAGCCCGGCGCCGACCGAGACGGTCGGTGCGAGCGAGAGCGTCAGACCCGCGACGGTCAGGTCCTCGCTGGCCAGCGCGACCGCCGAGGAGTCGGCACTCGACTGCAGCAGGCATGTCGCACCCGGCGCGGTCGCGCTGCACTGCCACTTGGTGCCGGGCAACCCTTCGCCGGACTGCACCGTCACGCCGGTCGGCAACGTCAGCGTCATCGTGACGGGGGTGGCGGTCGCTGCGAGGCCGGTGTTCTGACCACCACGCTGACCAGCGCCAGGCCGCCGGCTGCCGCGGGGGCCTCGGCCTTGGCGGTCGTGACGATCGTGGGACCCGCCGAGGCGGCGTCGGCCGTCCGTGCAGCGAGAGTGACGACGCTGGTGAGTCCCAACGTGACGGCGATCAACGTGCGGGCGATGCGGCAGGCCACACCCGTAGTCGACCGATTGCGGCGTGTGCTGCTCAGCATCTCTTGGCTCCTTGTGTCGCAACTGGCGCGCTGCTCCCAAGGCGTAGCGGCCTCGACCCCCACACACCCTGCGTGACCGGGCACCGCGGTCAGCGTGTTGTGATCGTAATTAGTCAGTCGACTAACGTCAAGGAAAAGTTCAGTCAAATGACTAATTTCCGGATCACGCCCTCGAAAACTGACTGACCACCCGTACATTGAGGACGATGGGTGAGAGTCAGGACTCGACAACGCTGCGTGGGCGCGAAGCGAGTGAACGCGCACTGATCGATGCTGCGATCGAGCTGTTTGCCGAGCACGGTGTGCGGGCCGTGTCGGTGCGAGCGATTGCCAAGCTCGCCGACGTCAATCACGGGCTCGTGCATCACTACTTCGGCTCCAAGTCCGGGCTAGTAGCGGTGGTGCTCGACGAGCTCGGGCAACGCCTGGGGACACTCGTGGGTCCAGTGAGACCTGACTCGGACGGACAGAGGTTCGTCGACGGTTCGGAGCACGCCCGGGTACATGCGCGGGTGCTGGCGTACGCGATCCTCGAGGGTGCCGTGACCGAGTTTCAAAGTTCGTTCCCAATTGTCGAGCGATTCGCCGCTATCGCCCAGAACGTCTTCGGGCTCGACGATGAGACGGCCCGGCTGCGCTCGATGCAGGCGGCAGCCATGATCTTCGGCTGGATGATGATGGAGCCGTGGTTGCTCGAGGCGGGTGGATTCGCACCGGCGGCCGCTCACGAACTGCGTCCACGCCTCGTCGAGGGCATCAGTCGTCTCGCCGCCCGCGACGCTCCCCAGCCATTCGCCGGTCCACCGCCGACACCAGCGACGGACTGACCGGTCGTTCGCTCAGATGCAACCGCACTGATGCGCGCTTTCTCGGGCCAGTCGTGTCGGCTCGGCGAACCGCTTCGTCGTGCAGCCAACGGAGTCTGAAGCAGCGCGTGACCCTCTACCCGCCTGGGAGCAGCATGGCATGATCGACGGCTTGGCGGGCGTCGAAGGCGCGGCAGGCATCGTCGTAGTGGTGGCCGATGATGCCGCCGCGGACGGTTCGAGCCGCTGACGTTCGGAACAGCGGTTGCCAGCTCGACGGGATGGGGGGAGCGTCGGGTGGGGTCAGCCACAAGCGGTAGAGGAGGCGACGGCGGTCTGGATCTTCGTGGTCCTCGAACGTGGTGCGGGAGTGCAACATCGTGAAGTTCGACAGGATCTGGGCGTCGCCGGGTTCGAGGAGCATCGTGTGCAGCACGTCGGGACGCCGCAGGACGGCGTCGATCACGTCCATCGCCTCGCGTTGACGGTCAGTCAGCGAGTGGGATCCCGGCGATCCGCTGCGCGCTGAGAATACGGTTGCGGTTCCATTTGCCGAAGAAGGCTCCATCGACCACGTCGAACACCGGGCTGGTGTACGTCGGTGGCTCATCGGGTGCCTCTTCGGCCTGACGGCTGAAGTGGAACGGCTCGTAGAGAACCTCGGCGACGTCTGGTCGCTCCTGAACGACCACGTTGTGGGCGGTGATCGAGCTGGCGACCAGGCTCATCCCGCCCGAGCGGGCCTGGTTGAAGCACGTGAGGACGACGACGTCGACGCCGTCGATGTGGAAGTCGAGTTCGGCGTTCGAGGAGTACCCGCGCCCTCCGGCGCTGCGGTAGTCGACGCCGACGTCACGCACCGCGGCCAGGTACTGGCTGGACTTCCCCTGCGGCCGGGCCACGCCGAAGTGCAGGCCGATGGCCCAGGTCAAGTAGGCCGAACTCGGCCTCGCTGAGCGACGCTCGCGGCAGCCCGCGCAGCACCGCCATCCCACGCCCGTGCTGCGCCTCTCGAAAGGCACGGGCGATCGGCTCGTACGCTGCGGCCGAGATCGAAGTCGGCGCGCCGGTAGTCGAACAGCGACTTCTGCGGGTCGGCGGCCCGATGCACCGCTACGACGAGGTCGCGTTGGGCGCGGTCGTCGAGCTCGACGATCCAACGGTGTCGGACCGCAAGTCAGCGGGCGTCCACGCCGCCCGTGAACCTGCGCCGATCGCCTGACAACCCGACCAGTTGCCAGAGTTGCGCGGCCATCACAACCCCAGACGTCAGCCTTCGGCGAAGCGCTGCTCGAGTTCGCTGAGCTCTGGAAGGCCGATGAAGCCGAGGAACTCGCCGAAGGGCAGCAGCTTGTCGTGGATCGTGGCCGGGGTTCCGGCGGCCTTGATCGCGGCGAGCGCTCCTGCGCATCGCGGTCACGGCCGACAGCAGCGTCGAGATCGGGCAGATGATCAGGGTGAAGCCGAGCTCGGCGATGCGGTCGTAGGTGAGCGGCGGCGTCTTGCCACCTTCGGCCCAGTTGAACATCGAGCGGATAACCCTGCAGCCGGTCGCAGGTCTCGGCGATCTCCTCGTCGTCGAGCAATGCCTCGACGAACAGCAGATCCGCGCCGGCGTCGGCGAACCGCTTGGCACGATCGATCGCCGCGTCGAGCCCCTCGACCGCCCGGGCGTCGGTGCGAGCAATGATCACGGTATTCGGGTTGCGCCGAGCGGCGACGGCGGCCTTGATCTTGCCGGCGGCCTCGGCGGCGGGCACGACCTGCTTGTTCTCCATATGGCCGCACTTCTTGGGCGTGACCTGGTCTTCCAGGTGGAACCCGGCGGCCCCGGCCTGCTCCCACATCTGCACGGTGCGGATCACGTTGAGGGCGCTGCCGTAGCCGGTGTCGGCGTCGGCGATCACCGGAAGCGATGTCGCTTGGGCAATACGCCGGATGTTGTCGAACATCTCGGTCTGGGAGGTGAGCCCGACGTCGGCCCGACCGAGGAGCGAGGCCGAGGTGCCGAAACCCGTCATGTACACTGCGTCGAAACCGGCCTCCTCGATGAGGCGAGCGCCCAAGGCGTCGTAGCAGCCTGGGGCGGTCAACGGCTTCGGGGCGGCAGAGCAGCTCGCGTAGGCGGGCAGCGCGGTCTCCGGGATGGGAAAGAAAGCTCACGCCAAGGAGTCTCGCAGACGGTCGCTCACGGTCACCAAGGCCGCGTCGGAACAGCGGGCTTATTCGTCCGAGGATTGGCGGTCTAACGTCACGAGCGATGGACTTCGAGCTTTCCGCCGAGCATGAGATGTTCCGTGACACGATCCGCGAGTTCGTCAACCGCGAGATACGACCGGTCGCCCGGGAATGGGAACGGAGCGGGCGGTACCCGACGGAGATCGTCGAGAAGATGAAGGGAATGGGGCTCTTCGGCATCACCGATCCCCGCTTCGTGGGGTGGGCTCGGGGCCGACCTCCTGAGCATGGCGATCCTGTTCGAGGAGATCGCCAAGTCGTGGATGGGAGTCGCCGGCGTGCTGGGCAGCCACAGCCTGGCGTGCAAGATGATCGTCGACCACGGCACCGAGGAGCAGAAGCAGCGTTGGCTACCCGAGCTCGCCACCGGCCAGCGTCGCACCTGCATCGCCCTCACCGAGCCCGACGCCGGTAGCGACCTGCAGGGAATCCGAACGACGGCGACCCTCGACGGCGACGAGTACGTGATCCGTGGCACCAAGACGTGGATCACCAACGCCCGCTTACGCAAACCCGATGCCGGTGCTGGTGAAGACCACGCCGGGGCCGCGACCCGGGCCCGTCGGGCATGAGCATCCTGATGGTCGAGCAGGGCACCGCTGGCTTGACGATCACCAAAGATCTGGGCAAGCTCGGCTACAAGGGGCCCGAGAGCTGTGAAGTCGTGCTCGACGACTGCCGGGTGCCGGTCGGCAATCTGCTCGGGGGTGTCGAGGGCCGGGGCCTGCAGCAGGCTCTCAGCGCGCTCGAAGTGGGCCGGGTGAACATCGCTGCCCGTTCGGTCGGAATCGCCCAGGCGTCGCTCACCGCATCGCTGGCCTACACCGACGAACGCAGGGCGTTCGGGCAAGAGATCAACAAGTTCCAGGCCGTCCAGTTGCGCTTGGCCGACATGGCTACCCAGGTGCAGGCGGCTCGTCTGATGACGTGGTGGGCGGCCTCCCGGATCGATGCAGGCGGGCGGGCCGACAAGGAGAGTGGCATGGCCAAGCTGTTTGCCTCGGAAGTGGCGATCAAGGCGTCGCTCGATGCGATGCGCCTGCACGGTGGCTACGGGTACTCGACCGAGTTCGACATCGAACGCTTCTACCGCGATGCGCCGCTCATGGCGATCGGTGAAGGCACCAATGACATTCTTCGTCGGTCATCGAACGCGCTCACTCGCGAAAGCGTTCTGACACCGACGAATTCGGTCGCCGTCGGGGAGGGCAGCTGAACGACTCGAGAGTGCCGGGAGTCGAGTACTCGCCGATGAGCGGGTTCGCCCCGTCGATCCAGATGATCACGCGGCGGAAGCGACCGTCGGGCGCGAAGTCGAAGAAGTTGCACGTCGTCAACGTGTCTGGCGAGCCGTCGAGCTTGATGTGCGGACAGGTCTGCTCCGTCGCGGCCTTCGACGCCGCCTCGTCGACCACGATGTTGGAGATCCTGTGGCAGATGGTGCGGTAATCGGCGAAGAAGCCCCGGAACATCCCGGCGATCTCCTCCCGGCCGGCGAACACGACGTCGGCCGACTGGATCGTGAACGTGGCATCCTCGGTGAAGAATGTCGAGCGACGCGGCGCAGATCCTTACGGTCGACGGCTTCGAAGTACGCCCATGGGGAGCGTTCCAGGTGGGCACGGTCGGCCTCATGGCGCGACCCGGTGGAGCATGCGGTCTCGGGACACACCGGCGACATTACCCAACGCCGATGAACGGAGAATCACTGTCGCGTGCGGTGCTGGCGGTACCCGGCCCGATCCTTTAGTCTCAGTCCGGCCACCAACAATGACAGGGTTGATCACGGATGCGATTCCGTGGATGCACATTCGGTGGCTTCCAGCGCATCCAGGGGGACACGTGAGTAGGGATGAGCATTTGATGTCGTCGGCTGCGGTCGCGGGACCAGCGGTGATCGCGTCGGCGGTCAGCAACGCTGCCGTCTCGATCGCGCACCACGTGGCGGTCTCGGGCAGTTCGTCGAGCGCTATGCCATCTTGATCGCCTGGGCCGCGTCATCGTGGTGTTCTGGATCTGGCGTCCGTCCACGTTCGGCACCGTGTCGAACTTCCAGGGCATCTTCGGGTCCCAGCCCGTCGCTGCTGGTGCTGACGCTCGGCCTGATCCTCGTGCTCGCCGCCGGGGAGTTCGATCTGTCGATCGGGTCGACCTTCTCGATGGGTGCCTCGGGTCTGGCCTTTCTCGACGTCGAGAAAGCTGGCCGGTCGCGGTCGCCGTGATGTTCCTCGTCATTCTCGGCATGCTTCATCGGCGCACTCAACGGCCTCATCGCGATCCGATTCGGGGTGCCGTCGATTGTCGCCACACTTGGCATGAGTACGTTGCTAGCAGGTCTGCTGCTCGGGATTTGCGGACCGAAGATCCGTAGTGGGCTCGACAGCGGCTTCGTCGACCTCGTCCGAGGGAAGTGGATCGGGCTCCCGCGAAGCTTCTGGTTCGCGCTGCTGCTCACCACCCTGCTCTGGTACGTCGCTGCAGCACACCCCCCTCGGCCGATACATCCTGTTCGTCGGCCGCGGGCGCGAGGTCGCCCGTCTCGCCGGTATCCGCGTCGATCGAGTCCGGTGGGGATCGCTGATCGCTTCGTCAACGTTCGCCACCATCGCCGGAATGGTGCTTGCAGGCACGTCAGCCTCCGCACAGACGGGCGTCGGCAACGGCTACGCTGCTGCCTGCGTTCGCCGCCGCATTCCTCGGTGCGACGGCGATCATCCCCGGGCAGTTCAATGCCTGGGGCTCGTTCGCCTCGGTGTACTTCCTGCTCACCGGGATCAGGGGTTTGTCGCTCGTCGGCTACTCGGGCTGGCCCGAGCAGGTGTTCTACGGCAGCGCCTTGATCCTTGCCGTCGTCTTCTCCCAAGTCGCCATTCGCGCCCGCGCCCGCAAGACCGCCGTGGCGTAGATATCCCAACCGCCCGACCACCATGTACCAATTGAATAACCCAGGCCAAGGAGGCCACGTGAACCGTTCACCCCGTCATCACACCCGTAACCGCATCGCTGCGGCATCGTGGGCCTGGCCCTTGTCGCCAGTGCCTGTGGCAGCGACAGCGCCGAATCAACGACGGCAACGACCGCCGCCGGGGCCGCCCCAGCAGCTGAAGCGCCTGCCGCCGCAGGTGGCGTCGAGGAAGCCGCTGCCATCGTGGCGGCGGCAAGCGCCGCTCCCAAGTTTGCGCCGCCGGCCGGTGTTGGCACGGTCGACTTCGCTGCTCTCAAGGGCAAGAAGGTCGCCATCATCAACCTCGTCAAGGCCGTCCCGATCCTCACCCAGTGGGAGGACGAGATCACGACCGCCCTCGAGGGCAGTGGTGTCGAACTCACCTCCGTCGACGGCAAGTTCGATCCCAACGAGTGGGGGAGTGGCATCGAGCAGGCGATTGCGGCGAAAGCCGATGCGATCTTCCTGCTCGGCGTTCCGCCGACCGCCGTTGCCCCGCAGATCGCCGAGGCGAAGAAGGCCGGCATCCCGGTGCTCGCATCGCTGCAAGGCTACGCAGGCAAGTCGCTGGCCGCCGTTGCCGATCTCACCGCCGACGTCGGCTACGACTACCGCATCCCCGGCAAGTTGATGGGCGCCTGGTTCGTTGCCGACTCGAAGGGCAAGGGCAACGCCCTGATCATGTCGTCGGACGACAACAGCTCGTCACCCGATGTCTGGGGCGCGATGGAAGCGGAAATCAAGCGGCTGTGCCCCGACTGCAAGCTGAAGCGTGAAGACTCCACCGTGCCGCAATGGGGCGACGGCACGCTGCAGCAGCGCACCAAGGCGCTCGTGCAGGAGGATCCGACGATCACCCACATCCTCGCCGTGTATGACGGCATGACCTTGGCGATCGAGCCGGGCCTCGTGGAAGCGGGTGTCGCCGACAAGATCCGCGTCGCCGGCTTCAACGGTACGCCAGCAGTCATGGCCAACGTGCAGAAGGGCACGGCGGTCAAGATGGACGTCGGCAACCCGAACATGTGGTTCTCAGCCGGTGCCGCCGACGCGATCCTCGCGGTCCTCTCCGGCAAGGCGCCGATCGAGGACGCCGGTGTGCCGTTCCGCATCTTCACCGAGGAGAACCTGACGGGCGTCGACACGTCCAAGGAAGACCCGCAGAACTGGTACGGCATCGATCCGCTCGGTGGCTACCGCACGGCGTGGGGTCTCGCCTGAGATGAGCGCTGACGTCGTCGAGGGCTTCGGCTCGGACCGGAACACCATCGCCGCACCCGCGGCGTTGCGCCTCCGCGGCCTGTCCAAGACATTCGGGGCCACACGGGCCCTCGACGACGTCAACCTCGAAGTCGCCGCCGGCGAGGTTCATGGGCTTGTCGGACGCAATGGGTCCGGCAAGTCCACATTGATCAAAATTCTGTCGGGTTACCACGTTCCCGACGCGGGGATGCTCGAAATCGGCGGCGCCGCGGTGCCCTTGCCGCTACCGGCGTCAGAGGCCTACCGGCACGGTCTGGCGTTCGTGCACCAGGACCTCGGGCTACTGCCCGACCTGAGCGTGATGGAGAACATCCGCATCGGCCGGTTCAACACGGGTGGCGGTTGGCGGATCAAGTGGAAAGACGAGCGCCGACTCGTCGCCGATGCACTGGAGCGGTTCGGTGTTCGAGTCTCGCCCGACACCCTCGTGGGTGGCCTCCGCGAGGTCGATCGGGCCTTGGTGGCCATCGTTCGCGGGCTGATCGATCTTCGAGCTCACGAGCACGGCATCCTCGTGCTCGATGAGCCCACCGCCTATCTCCCGCGCGACAGCGTCGAGCAGCTATTCAGTACGGTCCGCAACGTGGCCAAGGCTGGCACCGCGGTGATCTTCGTCAGCCACCGTCTCGACGAGGTGATGGATCTCAGCGACCACACGACCGTGTTGCGCGACGGCCGGGTGGTCGGCACCCTCGACACCGCCGCATCCACAGAAGAACAACTCATCGAGCTGATCCTCGGCGGTGAACTTGAGGACTTCTACCCCGAACCATCCGCACCGGGTACCAAAGTGGCGGTGCGGATCTCCGATTTGTCGGGCGCGGTGGCGGAGTCGGTCAGTTTCGACGTGCACGAGGGCGAGATCCTTGGCCTCACCGGTATTGCCGGAGCGGGGTACGACGAGGTTCCCTATCTGCTGTTCGGTGCCGCACCGGCCCGCTCGGGAACCGTCACCATCGGCTCGACGCAGCTCGACCACACCGAGCTCACCCCGAAGGTCACGATGACCGCCGGCATGGCGTTACTTCCCGCTGATCGGCAGCGCAGCAGCGGAGTCGGCGAGCTGACGCTCACCCAGAACGTCTCGCTCCCGGTGCTCGGCTCGTTCTTCACGGGCGGGCGGTTGCGGCAGCGCTCCGAGCGGTCCAAGGTCGCCGGCCTCCTCACCGACTACACCGTGCGTCCGTCGATTCCCGAAGCGAAGATGAGCCAGCTCTCCGGCGGGAATCAACAAAAGGCGCTGCTGGCGAAGTGGATGCAGCGAAACCCACCGGTGCTGCTCCTCCACGAACCGACCCAGGGTGTCGACGTCGGAGCGAAGAAGGACGTCTTCGAACGATTGCGCGAGGCGACCGTTGCAGGCGCGGCGGTGGTGTTCTCGTCAGCGGAGTACGAAGACCTCGCTCACTTGTGCGACCGGGTGCTCGTGTTCCGCGAAGGGCGCATTGCGGCGACACTGTCCGGCGCCGATCTGACCGAGGACCGCATCGTCGAGCAGTGCTACCGCGTCGAGAAGCCCCGCTCAGCCGTATAGCACTGGCCACTTCGCACCCACAGGCGCCGTCGGCTCAGCGCCTGTTGCTGGTCCACACCCACGGACGTCGGACGCGGTCGGCGTCCTGCCACCGAGCGATGGCGTGGCTGTCGCGCAGCGCCAGTTCGAGGTCGTCGAGGCCTTCGATGAGACTCTGTTTCGTGACGGTGGGGACCGTGAACGCCCACGTCGTGCCGTCGGATGCCGTGACCGTCTGCGCCATCAGGTCAACCGTGACCGGCTCGCCCCCAGCAGAGAGCGTCGCCAGCCGCTCGACGTCGACGGGTGCGAGGGTCACGACCAACAGGCCATTCTGGGCGCAATTGGCGAAGAAGATGTCACCGAAGGTCGACCCGATGACGCAACGGATCCCGAGCCCGGCGAGCGCCCACACCGCCGGTTCGCGCGACGAGCCGCAGCCGAAGTTCGGTCCCGTGATCAGGAACGGCGCGCCGCGAAACGCCGGGTGATGCAGCGGAAAAGCCGGGTCCTCGCTCCCATCAGGAAGGAGCCGAATCGCGTCGAAGGCGAACGCTGCTACTTCGTCGCGGCCCTTGGTGAGGTGGTCGACGCGGATGATGACGTCGGTGTCGATGTTCGCCGGCAGCAGCGCCGGCGCACAACCACTGACCGATCGGAACGGGGGAAAGCTCATAGCGCCCGCACATCGGTGAGGGTTCCGGCGATGGCTGCGGCGGCGGCCATTGCCGGGCTGGCCAGATGCGTTCTGGCGTTGGGTCCCTGACGCCCGACGAAGTTCCGGTTCGACGTCGACACGCAACGCGCTCCGGGTGGGACCCGGTCCCCATTGGCGGCCACGCACATGCTGCAGCCGGGGGCGCGCCACTGGAAACCGGCGGCGATAAAGATCTGGTCGAGCCCCTCCTGCTCGGCCTGGGCGCATACCTGCTCGGAACCGGGCACGACCCAGGCGGTGATGTGCGACGCGACCGTGCGTCCTTCGACGACACGTGCCGCAGCACGAAGATCGGAGAGCCGGGAATTGGCGCAAGAGCCGATGAACACCCAGTCGACCGGGAGACCGTTCATTGCCCGACCGGGTTCCACCCCCATGTAGTCGAGCGCCGCCGCCCACGCGCTCCGTTGCGCCTCCGTCGGCGCATCACGAGGATCGGGTACGACGCCATCGATGCCCACCCCGTGCTCAGGGCTCGTGCCCCACGTCACCATCGGGACGACTTGGGTGGCATCGATCGCTACGTCGACATCGAACGACGCGTCGTCGTCGGTGTACAGGTCGCGCCACGCCGCACTCGCGTGCCTCCACGCCTCGCCTCTCGGAGCATGGGGTCGACCCTCAAGCCACGCCAGCGTGGTTGCGTCCGGGGCGATGATCCCGGTGCGCGCCCCGAGCTCGACGGAGAGGTTGCACAGCGTCAGTCGCTCCTCCATCGTCATCGCCCGCACCGTCGACCCGGCATACTCGATGGCTCGACCGGTACCGGCCGCGGTGCCCAGCGTGGCGATGAGGTGCAATGCCACATCCTTGGCGGTGACGCCGTTGCCCAACGCGCCCTCGATGCAGATCCGCATCGAGCGCGGCCGTTGGATTCTCAGCACCTGGGCAGCGAGCACCTGCGCGCTCTGTGACGAACCGACACCGAGGGCGATGGCCCCAACGGCGCCGTTGGTGCAGGTGTGGCTGTCGCTGCACACGACCGTGAGACCGGGAAGAATCAAGCCGAGCTCGGGTCCCATCACGTGCACGATGCCCTGGTTGCCGCCGTCGACATCGAACACCTCCACGCCGGCAGCCACCGCGCGACCGCGGAGCTGGGCCCAGATCGATGTCGAGTCGTGCCGGTCGACCCGCCGCGATAGGGCGCTGGAGACGAGGTGGTCGGGGGTGGCGAAGGTCAGCTCGGGACTGTGGATCGGGATCTGCCGGGCGGTGAGTTCGGCCAGCGCCGGCGGGCCGGACAGGTCATGGACCAGATGACGATCGATATGCAACAGCGCCCAGTCGTCGCCGAGCGTCTGAATGACGTGCGAGTCCCAGATCTTGTCGAACAGCGTCTGAGCACCCATCCCAGCATTCTGGCGGAGGGGGCGCTGGCGCAGCGGATCGGCTCGTCTCCGGTGTTCTCGCCGAGGTTGCCGCCCACCGCTGGTCGGAGCGAACGCGATCGGGGTTTGATTGGCGGCCGTCGCGGGAATAGATCTCGGGAATGTATCTATTGCCGAAGTCGAGATGACTCTCTTTCTGACTGGAGAATTCGCATGTATGTACGTCGTATGTTCATGGTCGGAGTCGCGGCTGCGCTCCTTCTCCCGCCGGGCCTTGCCGGTGCCGAACCCAACGGAGATGACGACGGCGATCGGGCCGACACGATCGATCTGCCGGCCGGGTTTGCCGGAGAAGGTGTCGCGATCGGTGCTGGAGGCACCTTCTACGCCGGATCGTTGGCCGACGGCCGGATCGCACGCGGCAACCTTCGCACTCGTACGAGTGAAGTGTTCGTGTCCGCTCCGGTCGTGGCACCCGCCGTCGGCCTCAAAGCCGATGTCCGTCACGATTTGTTGTGGGTCGCCGGCGGTCCTCGCGGTCAGGCGGCCGTGTACAGCCTGACCACGGGTGCTCCCCTTGCCGTGTTGGCGCTCGCCACAACTCCCTCGTTCATCAACGACGTCACCCTCACGCGTGACGCGGCCTACTTCACGAACAGCCTTTCGCCGGAGATCTATCGCGTCCCGATCTCGCCCACTGGTGACGTGGGAGATCCTGAGACGATTCCGTTGCTCGGCCCGGCAGGTCAGTTCGTCACTGGGTTCAATCTGAACGGCATCGCGGCGACGAAGAATGGAGAACTCCTGATTGTCGTCAATAGTGCGACGGGGCAGTTGTTCACGGTTGATCCCGACTCCGGGCGGAGCGAAACCATCGACTTGGCCGGAGCGTCGGTGCCTACAGGCGACGGGTTGCTCCTCGACGGGCGCACGCTGTACGTGCTGCAGAACGGCAATCGGCCGGGGGTCACCAACCAGATCGTCGCAATCCGCCTCGACCGGCGTATGAGTTCCGGGCGGGTGATCGACACGATCACCAGCCCGCTGTTCGAGACGGCCACGACGTTGGCGAGACGCGGTGACACGTTCCTCGCCGTGAACGCCCAGTTCGGCGGGGCGCCGATCGATCCTGAATCCGAGGTCGTCCTTCTAGAAATCGACGACTGAGCGGCCGTTGAGGTCGACACGGTGACGCCAACGGGCTCACCACGTTGCTGGGCTCGACGATGGTCGTCAAGCTTCCTCGGTTGTTCGGACCCTTTCCCAGACCGGTTCACACGACCAGGGTCAGTCGGTGAAACGCAGTTCCATCGAGCCGATGGCGTCGAGAGCGGCGGCGGCGGTGTGGAAGACGAGGGGGATGGCGAACCATTCCGCGTGCCATGACCCGGCGGCCCGTTCGAACTCGTGGGGGCGGGCGGCGGTGATGATCGAGGCGGCGCCGTGGCAGGCGTCGGCGGCGGCCAGCGCCCGCACCGCGTCGATCGGGTTGCGTTTGTGGGCCATCGCCGAAGAGCCCCCGGCGCGGACCTGGACCTCGCCGATCTCGGGCTGGCTGAGCAGCACGACGTCGTAGGCGATCTTGGCGACCCACGAAACAGTGCGCTCGACGAGGGCGACCACTTCGCTGATCGGGGCGCGATCGGTGTGCCATGCGTGGTCGACGGCGGTGAGGCCGAGTCGGCGGGCGACCCCGGCGACCACATCATCGGCGAGCCCGGCGCGATCCCCGATCGGACCGCCGAGTTGCACCGGTAGCCGTGCACCGGTCGCCGCAAGTTCGGCGCGGCGACGAACCAATGGGTCGATCCAACGCTGTACCCGCCCGGCCACGGTGGTCGGCGCCGCGGGTTGGAGCAAAGTGCGAGCCATGACCGGCTGATCGCCGATCACCCCGATCACCCCGATCGACGGGTGAAGCACGGCGACCACCCGGTCAATCAGGTCATCGACAACCCGCAATGCCCGGCTGACCTGCACCATCATCGCCGAATCGACGATGTCCTGCGTCGTGACTCGGTGGTGAAGGAGCTCCAGCGGAGCACCCTCGCGAATGGCGACCAACAGCGGAATCACGGGGGTCCCGGCGTCCCAACCGGCGGTGAGGATCTGGGCGGCGAGCGACGCATCGAGCCGGGCCGCGACGCCGTGGATCGCCGCGGTGATCGCGCCGAGCTCATCCGGGGCGATGAGGCCCGCCTCGGCCTGCGCGGCGGCGACCGCCTGCTCGACATCGAGCATCGCCGCCACCCTTGCTTCGGCCGACCAGACGACGGTCATCGCCGGGGTCGAGAACCCAGGGTCGAAGGTGGGTAGGCCGGTCATCATCGAGCCGGGTCAGGCGTCGAGGAAGACGGTCTCATCCGCCCCTTGGAAGCGGATGTCGAAGCGATAGGTCGGCGCGCCGTCGCCCTCGACCAACACCGCGATCAACGTCGACCGGCGATCTTCGGGGACGCCGTTGAGCACGGTGTCGGTGGCGTTGGCGGCCTCGCAGTCCGAGAAGTAGACGCGGGTGTACGAGGCGTTGAGCATGCCGCGGGCCTGGATGATCAGGCTCACATGCGGGGCCTGCCACGAGCCGTCGGGGTGGGGGACCGGGCCTGGTTTGACGGTCAGGAACGAGTACGCCCCAGTGTGGAAGTCGGTGGCGCACCGTCCGAATCCGCTGAACCCGTCGTCGACCGGAGCGTCGTCACGGAAATCTCCGGGGTGGGCGTAGCGGCCCGCCGCGTTGGCTTGCCACAGTTCGACGAAGGCATCCTCGATCGGCTTGCGGTCGCCGTCGTAGACGACGCCCTCGATCCGAATCCGCTGGCCCGCCGCCTCTGGGGTGACGAGGACATTGCTTCCCTCACCCGCCAGACGCATCGTGAAGTACGGCCCGACGGTCTGCGACGGGGTCTGACCGTCACTCATGGTCGGCCTCCGCGGGGGTGGCGAGAGTACCGCGCAATACGATGTCCCAGCGGTACCCCAGCGCCCAATTCTCCTCGGTGACTGCGTGGTCGTAGTTGGCGACGAGTCGATGGCGGGAATGTGACGGCACCGACTGGAAGATCGGGTCGAGGGCAAACAGTGGGTCGTCGGGGAAGTACATCTGAGTGACCAAACGGGTGATCAGCGACGGCCCCATCACCGAGAAGTGAATGTGCGCCGGCCGCCACGCGTTCGGGTGATTTCCCCACGGATACGGCCCCGGCTTGACGGTCACGAACCGGTACTCACCGGCCTCGTTGGTGCGGCATTGGCCGACCCCGGTGAAGTTCGGATCGAGCGGGGCGGGGAACGCGGTCTCGCGCCAGTGGAGGTAGCGGCCGCAGGCATTGGCCTGCCAGATCTCGATCAACGTGTTCGGCACGGGGTTGCCGCTCTCGTCGAGTACCCGGCCGGTGATGATCGACCGTTGCCCGATCGCCTCGCCCCCGGTTCCGGCGTTGGTCGTCAGGTCGGCGTCGTCGGGGGAGCCGGCCGACCACGACGGGCCCGGACCGGTGGTCTCCGACAGGGTCTGGGCGATGCGGATCGGGGCAAAGTCGGGCGAGCGTTTGACGGTCGATTTGTAGTCGGCATAACGGAACGGTGGATGGTCGTCGAACGCCCTCGGCGAGATGCTCATGATTCCTCCGGAGGGGAAGCGGGGCGGATGGTCTTGGCCAGCGAGAACGCATGATTCGCGGCGGGCACCCCGGCGTAGACGGCGACATGTTGGAGCACCTGGGCCAACTCCGCATCGGTGACCCCCGTAGTCGTCGAGGCCCGCAGGTGCAGGGCGAGTTCCTGGCGGCCGAGGGCGGCGAGGATGGCGATGGTGATCAACGAGCGGGTGTGATGATCAAACGTCGGGTCGGTCCACAGGTCTCCCCAAACATTGGCCGTGATCCATTCCACGAAGTGGCGGTCGAGCTCGGTGACATTGGCCATCGACCGATCGACGTGGGCATCGCCCAACACCGCCCGTCGAACCTGCATCCCCGACTCGGCATCACCCATGGATCGGACAGTACCCGGGGACGAGGCCGACGAGGTATTGCTGGTGGTCTTCGAGCGCTGAACACGGGTCGAGCGACCGCGCCGACTGGGCGGTACGGTGCGATCCATGCGCATGGGATTCTTTGGTGGTTCGATCAACGACGGCACGATCGACGAGGTGGTGGCCGAGGCCCGCCAGGTCGAGGCCGACGGGTTTGCCTCGTACTGGGTGCCTCAGATCTTCGGCCACGACGCGTTGACGGTGCTGGCTATCATCGGCCGCGAGGTCCCGCGGATCGAGTTGGGGACCTCGGTCGTGCCGACCTACCCACGGCACCCGATGATGCTCGCCCAGCAGGCTCGTACCGTCAACGCCGCCTCGGGTGGGCGGCTCTGCCTGGGTATCGGGCTGAGCCACAAGATCGTGATCGAGACCATGATGGGAATGAGCTTCGACAAGCCCGTCCGCCATCTGCGCGAGTACCTGTCGGTGCTGATGCCGCTGGTTCACGGTAACCCGGTCGGCTTCGCCGGCGAGACCTACTCGACCCATGCCGCGCTGAGCGTCGCCGGCGGCTCCCCTTGTCCGGTGGTCGTCGCCGCGTTGGGTGAGCAGATGCTGCGGGTCACCGCTCGGATGGCCGACGGCACGCTGACCTGGTGCACCGGCCCCGGAACGCTCGAACGCCACATCGTGCCGACGATCACCTCGGCCGCCGAGGAGGCCGGTCGCCCGGCGCCGCGGATCATCGCCGCGCTGCCGGTGTGCGTGACCGACGACGTCGATAGCGCACTCAGGCGGGCCGCCGAAGTGTTCGCCATCTACGGGCAACTTCCGAGCTACCGGGCGATGCTCGACATGGAAGGTGCCAATGGCGCGGCCGACATCGCCTTCGTCGGTTCCGAAGCCGAGGTGCGCGACCGCATCGCCGCGCTCGACGGCATCGGCGTCACCGACTTCGGCGCGGTGATGTTCGGCGGCACGCCCGAGGAAGCAGACCGGACCCGCGCCGTGTTCCGCGAATTCGTCTAGCTCGGGTCTCGTCGGCGTTGGTCGGCTCGAATCCTGAGGCGTGCGATGGGAATCAGTACGGCAGGCCGACGTAGTTCTCGGCAAGGACGGTTTGGGCGGCCTCGGAACCGGCGAGATAGTCGAGTTCGGCTTCCTGGATACGAGCGTTGAAGTCGCCCTGGTCGTGGAACGTGTGCATCATCGTCGTCATCCACCAGCTGAATCGCACGGCCTTCCACACGCGGCGCAGCGCGGTTTCGGAGTAGGTGTCGAGGCCGTGGTCGTCGGCATGCACGTAGTAGTTGACCAGGGCATTTGAGAGGTACCAGATGTCAGAGAACGCCAGGTTCAGCCCCTTCGCCCCGGTCGGCGGCACGATATGGGCGGCGTCTCCGGCGAGGAACAACCGGCCGTGGCGCATCGGCTCGGCGACATACGACCGCAACGGCGTGATCGACTTCTCGATCGACGGCCCGGTGACCAACCCGTCGGCCGCGTCAGTGGGAATCCGGCGGCGGAGCTCATCCCAGAACTGCTGGTCGCTCCACGCCTCGGCGGTCTCATCAGCCGCACACTGGATGTAGTACCGGCTGAGCTGAGGATTGCGCATCGAGCAGAGCGCGAAACCGCGGTGGTGACGGGCGTAGATCAACTCGTCGTCGACCGGTGGGGTTTCCGACAACACCCCGAGCCATCCGAACGGATAGACCCGCTCGTACTCGGTCACCAGCGACCTCGGCAACGCGTGACGACACACGCCGTGGAACCCGTCGCACCCGGCGATGAAATCGGCTTCGACGGTCCGGGGCCCACCCCGGTGCACGAACGAGACCGACGGGCGATCGCCGATGACGTCGTGGACCGTCACGTCGGAGCATTCGTCGAGGACCGTGCGCGCGGCTGCGTCGGCCGCGTCGAACAGGTCTTTCTGCACCTCGGTCTGGCCGTAGATCATCACCGCCTTGCCGGTGCGGGCGGTGAAGTCGAGATGGAAGCCGCGCCCGCCGTTGGAGAGTTGGGTGCCGTGGTGGACGAAGCCGTCGCGGTCCATCCGGTCCCCGAGCCCCGCCGAGCGGAGCAGATCGGCGCTGCCCTGCTCGATCACCCCGGCACGCACGCGGGCCTGCACGTACTCCCGAGATCGCTGCTCGATGACGACGCTCTCGATCCCGGCCTGGCCGAGCAGATGCGACAGCAGCATCCCCGACGGTCCGCCACCCACGATTGCCACCTGCGTACGCATGACTTCGGACAGTACCCGCGCTGCCCGCGGCGGCCCTCAGCCCGTCCGCAATACGCGAGCGTGGGCGGCGACAGAGCCCACCCCCACTCGCGCATTGGGGGTGGGTAGGGTGAGCGGCGATGACAGCTTCTCCCCAAACGGTGCGGGCGGCCGCTGCGGCGCTGGGCGACGCCGCCCCGCCGATGGTCGATGGCGAGCCTGTGTTTGCCGAGCCGTGGGAGGGGCGGGCGTACGGTTTGGCCCTCAACCTGATCGAACGCCGGGGCCTGCCGTGGGAAGCGTTCCGCAGGCGGTTGATCGAGGCGATCGCCGAGTCCACCGACCGGCCCTACTTCGAGTCGTGGGTGATCGCCCTCGAACGCCTCGCTGCGACGACTGGGGTGACGACTGACGACCTCCACCACGAACGGGTCGAATCCGCAGCGTATCACTACGCGCAGGACGGCGTCCCGATCGAGGTCACCCCGCTTGCGATGGCCGCGGAGGTGTTGCGATCGGTGTTGGGCGAGCCGTTCGGTGACCAGGCCCACGCCCAGACCGAGTTGTATCGACTCTCCTCGCCCGGCCTTGACAACGCGGTCGACGACGCCGCAGGTTTCGGGGTCCGGGCATTCGACTCGGCCGGTGCCATCGTCGCCGACGTCGGCCTCGCTGGTGACGTCTGGCGGGCCGCCCGCGACCGCCTGCTGGCGTTTGTCGGGTAACCGGCGGGCCAGGTCAGGCCGGCGATATCGCTCGGGCGACGCCGACCATCGAGTCGCGGGTGACAAGGGCGGCGAGTTCCACCTCGGAGAGCTCCTCGGTACCGGCCGGGCGCTCGGGTAATACCAGGTAGCGGACTTCGGCCGAGGAGTCCCAGACCCGAATCTCGACGGTCGGGTCGACGGTGGTGTCCCATTCCCGCAGGACGGCGCGCGGTTCGGCGACCGCCCGGGCCCGATAGGCGTAGCTCTTGTACCAAATCGGAGGTGCGCCGAGCAGCGGCCACGGATAGCACGAGCACAGGGTGCACACGACCAGGTTGTGGACCTCGGCGGTGTTCTCGACGACGCGCACGTTGTCGCCTTCCGCCCCGGCGATGCCGAGTTCGGCGACGGCCGATGTGCCATCGGCGAGCAGGCGGGCCTTGAACTCGGGGTCGGTCCACGCCTTGGCGACGACCCGTGCCCCATGGTGAGGGCCCATCCGGTGTTCGATGATCTCGACGAAGGCGTCGATCGAGTCGGTCGAGACGATGCCCTTCTCGGTCAGCGCAGCCTCGAGCGCCATGGTCCGCAACTCGAACTCGGAACGCGGCCGGCGAGACCCGGGCGTCTCGTAGTGCGAATGCCCGTGATCGTCGTCACCGTCGCCGTCATCGTCGTGGTGGTCGTGGTGATGGCCGGCGGTCATGGAGACTCCAGGGGATCGAGATAGCTCTGCCACATGTCGACGTGAATGGCGTAGGGCGGTTCGTCGGCCCGCTCGCCCCACACGTCAAGCGATTCGAATCGGACGGTGTAGACGGGCTCGATGATGTCGTGCCCGCGGTATCCGGCGAGCCGATCGTTGCCACAGACCGCCTCGATCGCACCCGGGACGCCGCGCACATAGCGGGGAATGCGGTGGTGGTGGTCGGGGTCGTAGACCCGTTTGGGGACGACTCGGTCGCCCGTGTCGTAGCGAGGGTCGACCGCGGGGGTCATCGGACCAGGAACGAGCATGCCCCGCTGCTGCTTGGCAACCAGATCGGGGCGTTCGACCCGCGGTGGCTGTTCGCCGGCGTCGATGCGGGCGCGCCAGCTGTCGAGTACTCCGGGATCGAGGGTGTCGTGAACGCCGATGTACATCTCAGCGGCGAGCAGCCAGCGGGCGTAGTACGACGTGGACAGGTAGGTCGCCGGGTTGAGACGTTCAATCCACGGCCGCGAACCTCGGCAGGTCGCCATGGTGAGGGCCTGGGCTCGGAGCTCCCAGTCGTCGAGGTGGGTCAGGTCGCCATCGGTGGTGCGCACGGCACCGAAGCCACCCATACCCCCGAGATCGTGTGCACCTTCCATCGCCCGCCAACTTACCCTCGGCTTGGCGGAGACCCGGGTCTGGGTGGCCACAGTCCCACAGGTGGGACCCACGCCACCCAGACGGGCCGACTCACGCGCCGCTGGCGCGATCCTCGCTCGACGTAGGTGTGGTACAGATCGGTGGGGTTTGAAAACCGTCCGAAGTGGGTACCACTAGCGCATGGTGGTTTGCCCGACACCCAGCGCTTCGTCGTGAGGTGGGAAGCTATGCACACCATGAGCATCGAGACAGGCGATCGGGAGCAGCGCGATTTCGCCGCGGTTCCGACCAGCGCTCGCGCCGCACGTACCTTCGTTTCGGCCACGTTGCGCGCCGGTGGGGCCACCGCCGGCGTGATCAGCGACTACGAGTTGGTGGTCAGTGAGTTGACCGCAAATCTGATCGAGCACGGTGACGGGTCGGGGTTGACCGTGAGCGTCGATGTGGCCGACGAGCAATGGTGGGAGGTCGCCGTCGTCGGGACGACCGCGGCCGTCCGGGCGCCGATCATGGCCGCTCCGGCGACGTGGACGCTGGCCGGCCCGCTCGAACCGTCGGGCCGAGGGCTCGGCATCGTGCGTCAGTTGATGGACCAGGTCCGCACCGATTCGGCCGACGGACACTTCACCATTCGGTGCCGTAGACGACGTTCTCGCGAAATTTGATGGCTAACTCGGGCGGTTTTTGGGAATAGGTCTGTCGTGGACCCCACAGCAGCTCTTGTCATGCGAATTCCGGTGATCCCCGAGTTTCGCCTCGGAGGTGATCTCGCCCGGCAGTGCTCCCGCCTGATGGCCGCCGCCGTACTGGTCCGAAACGCGATGCCATCGATGATTGCCGCGGGCTTTCCCGGGCGGTCCCAGTCGATCGAGCCGATCGCCGACATGATCGATCTGGTCGCCCGCGACTTCCACGAACGGTGCCCCATCAACCACCGGGTCCGGCGGATCCACCTGCGGGCCCGAGACTGGCCGTCGATGCTCGACGAACTCGATCGGGCCCTGGCCCGGGTCGTGTTGCGTCATCGCCGGCTGGCCGAAGGGTTCGACGGTGAAGGCCCGCAGCGGGCGCTCTACGACGAGATCCGCCGCCTCGACGATGCCCGGGCATGCATCCGCTCGCTTGCCTACGAGTTCGAAGACGCCCTGGTCGAGCGCAGGAACTGATCGGCGATGGACAATCGAGTATGCGGGAGTGATCTTGTCGTCGTGGCCAATCGTCTGCCGCTGCGCAAGCTGGTCGACGCTGCCGGGGTGACGACGTGGGCACCCAGCCCCGGGGGCCTGGTGACCGCGCTGCAGGCGGTGATCGACGGCTTGGGTTTGACGACCGCCTGGATCGGGTGGGATGGCACCGTCGACGCCGCCCCGGAGAGACCATGGATCTCGGATCGGGTGGCCGCGGTGCCCGTACAACTGTCGGCCGCCGAGGTCGCCGGGTTCTACGACGGCTTCGCCAACGGCACGCTGTGGCCGCTGTACCACGACGCTATTCGCCGTCCGACGTTCGACGAATCGACGTGGCCCGACTACGTCGCCGTCAACCAGCGTTTCGCCGAGGTCGCCGTCGCCTCGGTCGCCCGCGGCGGCGCTGTCTGGATCCACGACTACCACCTGCAACTCGTGCCGGCGATGGTCCACGCGTTGCGTCCCGACGTGCGGATCGGGTTCTTCCTGCATATTCCGTTCCCACCCCCCGAGTTGTTCTTGCAGCTGCCGTGGCGTACCGAGGTGCTCCGGGGATTGCTCGGGGCCGACGTGATCGGGTTCCAGGAGCCGGTCGCAGCGCGCAACTTCGGACTCCTCGTCCGCCGATTAGAACTGGCGACCGGTGGACTGCCGATGTTGCGTCACGAAGGTCGCCAGGTACGGGTCGGGAGTTACCCGGTGTCGATCGTCGCCGACCAGCTTGAACAGCAGGCCGCCCAACCTTCGGTGGTAGACGCCGCTGCCGAGTTGCGGCTCCGGCTGCATCACCCTCGCACCCTGCTGCTCGGGGTCGACCGCCTCGACTACACCAAGGGCATCGAGGCCCGCCTCGAAGCGTTCCGCACGGTCCTCGCCGACGGAAAGCTGAGCGCTAAAGACGTCACGATGGTCCAAGTCGCCGTGCCCAGTCGCGAGGATGTGGGCTTCTACCAGCGCGAACGCGAGTGTGTCGAGCGCCTGGTCAGCGAGATCAACGGCGAATTCGGTGCCGTCGGCGCGCCCGTCATCCACTATCTGTACCAGTCATTCGAGTTGCCCGAGCTGCTCGCGCTCTACCGCGCCGCGGATGTCGCCCTGGTGACGCCGTACCGCGATGGGATGAATCTGGTGGCCAAGGAATACGTCACGGCCCGAGTCGACGATGACGGGGTGCTGATTCTCAGCGAGTTCGCCGGGGCGGCGCGCGAACTGTCCCATGCACTACTCGTCAACCCGTACGACCGGCGAGGGATGGTTGACGCAATTCAACGGGCGATCGACATGCCGGCCGATGAACGCCGTCAGCGGATGCGTCAGTTGCGCAAGGCGGTCCGCAGTTGGACGGCGACCGATTGGGCGCGAATCTTTCTCGGCGACGTCGCCGACAAAGACGAGGGCTCGCCGGTGGTGTCACTCACTGTCCCGTTGACGCTCGGGTCGAATCGTGCTGTGCCGCCGACGCGCGGGTCGCTCGCCCCGGCTTCGCTGGCTGAAGTGACGCTCGCGCAGGCGTCGTGGTGACGGTGGTCGACCGTACATTGTCGCGCCGGCTGGTCGAGGTGGCGCGGACCAGACGGCTGCTCGTGAGCAGCGACTACGACGGCACGCTGGCCACCATCGTGCGAGATCGCGAGCGAGCGACCCCGGTCGATGGGGTGAGTGACGCGCTGTACGCCTTGGCCGCGCTCCCCGACACCCACGTTGCGTTGATTTCGGGCCGCGGGCGGGGGGATCTCGGCCGAGTCAGCGGATTCGACGCTCCGGTCGAGTTGATCGGGAGCCACGGGGCTGAGTTCGAGCACGGCTTCGATCCACCGCTGACCGCCGCCCAGCAGGCGCTGCAGCGGGAGTTGAAAGACGAGCTCATGGCGCTCTGCGGTCGGTTTCCGGCATTGACGTGTGAGGTGAAGCCCGGGTCGCTGGCCGTTCACTATCGTGACGCTCCCCTCGAGCAGACCTCGGCTGCCCTCGATGCGATCGACCGCGGCCCGGCCCGTCGGGCGGGCGTGCAGCTCCGCCAGGGCCTCGAGGTCGTCGAGCTGACCGTCGTGTCCGGGACGAAAGGTGACGCGATCCGGCGGCTGCAGGCTTTTCACGAGCCAACGGCAACCGTCTTCGTCGGTGATGACGTGACCGACGAGGATGGTTTCAGAGCGTTGGACGACGACGACCTGTCGATCAAGGTCGGCCCCGGAAGCTCAATAGCTCGACATAGAGTGGCCGGACCATCAGACGTGAGTGAATTGTTGCGGATACTTGGAGCAGCCCGGGAAGAAGCCTTCACAAGACCTGGCAGACTGGAACCCGGGCCCGTCAACTGAGGAGGCTTCGTGGGTACGGGGACAGCAACGAGCTCGCCCTCGCGCTACCGAAAGCTGAGCGCGTATTTGGCGCTTGCAGTCGCATTGCTCATTGCCGCGTTGAGCGTCGGCATTGCCCTGCGGTCACGAGCGCGGGCCATTGAAGCCGAGACGCAAATCTGGCGTCCGGCGCAGGTCGCGGCGCCGCGACCTGTTGACCGCGGTGATCGATCAGGAAACCGGACAACGCAGCTTCGTCGCCACCGATGACGAGTCGTTTTTGCGCCCGTACGAAACAGGACGCGCCAACGCATCGGCTGCGCTCGGCGTTCTCCACGCCCTGTTCGGCGATGCTCATGTTGGCGATGACCGAGTCGAAGCGGCGCTGGAGGCCGCCGAGGCCAGCCTGCACGACTGGCAGGTGAACGTCGTCGAACCGCGGATCGGAGCGGTCCGCAACCGTCAAGCACAGCGATCGGGCGACGTCACCGAGGGCGATGGCACCCGTCTGCTCGACGCCTTCCGGGCTGATCACGCCGCCCTCTTCGACGCCATCGACGAAGGGTTCCGCCGCTCGGAGAATCGGCGGAACCGGGCATTCACTGTGCTGCTCGTCACTGGAGTCGGTGGGATGATCGTGCTCGCTGCGGTGATCGGCGTGCTACATCGCTCGCAGGCATGGTTGGCTGAGCGAGAGCGGCTCCTGCGCGCGGAGCAAGACCTGCGGCTCGACAACGCCGCGGTGGCCGACAGCCTGGAACGGGCGGCGACGCTGCTGCGGGCGGTCATCGGCACCGCGCCGGTCGGAGTGGCGGTGTTCGATCCGCAGATGCGGTTCATGCATGTCAACGAGGCGCTGGCCGCGCTGCAGGGCCTTGAGGTCGACGACTACATCGGTCGGACCCCGAGTGAGTTGTTGCCCGCCCCGGTTGCCCGATCGGTCGAAGCCCGCATCCGTCGGGCGGCGACCGGGGAGTCGACTATCGGCGAGCACCTTGATGATCTCGACATCGGAGCCAACGGTCGGCGGGTCAGTCTGCTGGTCTCCTACTTTCCCATCCATTCCGGTTCGGGGCGGCTGCTCGCAGTCGGCTGCACGGTGGTCGACATCACCGAGCAGACCCGTACGGCGATGACGCTCGACGACACCACGGCGCAACTCGATCGCGAGATCACCAAGTTGCGGGCCGTCGAGCAGCGGGTCCGACGTATTGCCGAGACGTTGCAGGCCAGTCTGCTGCCCAAGTCGATCCCCGACATCGAGGGCCTGGAGTTTGCCGTGCGTTATCGTCCTGCCGGGGCCGATATGGATGTCGGGGGCGACTTCTATGACGTTGCCGCCCGCCATGACGGCTCGGTGGCGATCAGCATCGGCGACGTTTGCGGCCACGACATCGAGGCCGCCGTACTCACCGGCCTGGTCCGTCACGTGATGAGCGCCGCGTCACAGCATCTGCGCGACCCGGTCGATGTGCTGTGGTGGGCGAATCAGGCGGTGCTCGGCAACACCGACAACGACCGGTTCGTCAGCGCCGCTCACGCCCATGTCGAGCCGTCGGCCGATGGCCGGTCGACTCGGCTCCGTCTCACTTTGGCCGGCCACCCTCACCCGATCCTGATCCCGGCTGACGGATCGCCGGCTGTCGAGATCGGCCATTCCGGAACCCTGCTGGGGCTCACCGATCGACCGACGTTCTCGACGGTCGCCGTTGATCTCGCCGAGGGTGACCAGATCGTCTTCTACACCGATGGACTGCTCGAAAACGCCAGCCCGCGGGTGTCGACCGGCGCGCTCGTCGGACTGCTCAACGACCTGCCGCGTACATCGGCGGAAGCCACCGCGGCCTGCGTGCTCGATGCCTATGACAGGCTGGTGACCCGGGCGAGCCTCGACGATGTGGCCCTCCTGGTCGTGCGTCGCTGCCCTGTCGCCGCGATCGCCGACGATCAGGGATCGCTCGGTTCAGGCGACCTCGCCGACGCGGCGCTCCAACTGGAACGAGAGGAAGTTCTTCGATGACATCAGCCTGGCGGCCGGCGAGCGAACCGATCCCGGTGGGTGATCCCGAGCGGCTGGTGATGTTGATTGCGGGGCAGTCGTTCTGCCTGGCGGCCGACACCGGCGACGTGATCGAGGGCGCGCCTCACGGCTGGTTCGTCGCCGACCGCCGGGTACTCAGTCGCTGCGAAATTTTCGTCAACGGCTCCCCGCTTGACGTGCTCGCCACCCATCGGGCCGAGTCGTATGAGTCGGTGCACGTCGGGCGGTCGGCCCCCGGATCGGACGGCAGTGTGCTGTTGATCCGCCGTCGGATACTCGACGATTCGTTGACCGAGCACCTGGAAATCCGCAACCACCTGGCCGTTTCTCGTCGCTTCCGCATCGTGGTCAAGGTTGCCGCCGACTTTGCCGACCTGTTCGCGGTGAAGGACGGCCGGTCGATTGCCGCCGAGTCGGTGGCTACCGACGTCGGCGACGACATCTGCTTCACGTGGCGTCAAGAGGAGCAGGAGCGCGTGACGACGGTGACGGCTGCTGCCGGCAGCGAAGCGCCGCACTCGGTACGCCACGGTCGGATGTTGTGGGACTTCGTCCTCGAACCGCAGGCCACGGCGACGATCGGGTTGACGATCAGCCACGCTTTCCACTCGGCCGAAACGTCCAAGACCCCGGCCCGCTCGATGCTCTCGTCGCGCGACCGCACTCGCCACTGGGTCGGTCGCACAGCCCGGGTCGAGAACACCACGCCATTGGTCGAACGAGTGATCCGTCGGTCGATGGCCGACCTCGGCTCGCTGCGCCTCGACGACGACGGCTCGCCCGACGACCAAGTGGTCGCCGCGGGAGCCCCGTGGTTCATGACTCTGTTCGGGCGGGACTCGCTGCTCACCGCCTATATGACGGTGATGTTCGACCACTCGATCGGCCGGGGCTCGGTCAACGCGCTCGCTCGACTGCAGGGCGATTCGGTCGACGAACACTCCGAAGAGGAGCCCGGTCGCATCCTGCACGAACTGCGGTTCGCCAATGCCGACTCGTTCTCGCTCGCCGATGGCACGCCGTACTACGGCACCGCCGACGCGACCCCGTTGTTCGTAATGGTCGTCGGCGAACTCGTCCGCTGGGGTGCCCTCGACACCGCCGAACTGCGCCGCTTGCTGCCAGCGGTCGACGCCGCGCTGGAGTGGATCCGAACCTACGGTGACCTCGACGGTGACGGATTCGTCGAGTATCTCGTCCGTTCGCCGCACGGGTTGGTCAACCAGGGGTGGAAGGACTCCCACGACGGCATCCGCTACGCCGACGGACGGATCGCCGTCGCCCCGATGGCTCTCGCCGAGGTCCAGGCCTACGTCTACGGCGCGTACGTTGCCCGCGCGGTGATCGCCTCGGCCTTGGGCGAATCGCCTGCGCAGTGGTCGGCGCAGGCCACCGCTTTCGCCGAGAAGTTCGACGAGGCCTTTTGGATCGATGACCAGCACGGATACGCCGTCGGGCTCGACGCCGACAAGCAGCAGATCGACTCGGTCGCCTCGAACATGGGCCACTGCCTGTGGACTGGGATCGCCTTTCCCCACCGGGCGGCAACCGTGGCGAAGCTGCTCGACTCCGACGAGATGTGGTCGGGTTGGGGGCTGCGGACCTTGTCGTCCGACAACCCCGGCTACGACCCGCTCAGCTACCACTGCGGCTCGGTCTGGCCCCACGACACCGCCATCGCCGCCGCCGGCCTGATGCGCTACGGCTTCGTCGATCAGGCGACGCGGATCGCCGAGGTGATCTTCGAGATGGCCGATCACTTCAACGGTCGCCTGCCCGAGCTGATCGCCGGCATCGGCCGCGACGAACTCGCCGTCCCCGTGCGCTACCCGACCTCGTGTTCGCCTCAGGCGTGGGCGGCTGCCGCCCCGCTCTTCATGCTGCGCATGCTCCTCGGCGTCGAACCCTCGGTGGCCACCGGGTCGCTCGTCACCAACCCGCAACTCCCCGCCTGGATCCCCCGAATCGACGTCGCCAACATCCCCCTCGGCGACCGCTCCGTCAACCTCCACGCCGACCGATCGGGCCGGCCGGGGTGACCTGCCGCTCGTTTCATGTTCCGATGCCGCGCGGAAGAGCTGTCGACTCATCAGAACATGAGAACCAGGGTGCCGTCTCGCGTCTAACTCGGGGCGATTGTGGGTACTGAACGGTCACCCCGAGGCGGCCATGAGGTCGCCTGCATTCACGACTGAGGAGTGCTGAGATGAAGATTGCCCTGATTGCGCCGCCGTGGGTTCCAGTTCCACCCCCGGCATACGGCGGGACCGAGGCGGTCATTGACGTGCTGGCCCGTGGGCTTCAGCGCGCCGGTCACGACGTGACGTTGTATGCCCACGCCGAGAGCACGATCCCGGTACCCGTCCGCTCGGTGATCAAGTCGGGCGAGCCACCGATCATCGGTGACGGAACCTGGGAACTCGCCCACACCATCGGGGCCTACGAGCAGATCGAGGACGACACGATCGTCCACGATCACACCCGCTCCGGCCCGTTGGTCAACCCGCGCGTCGCCAACATGGCTGTCGTCGTCACCAATCACTCGATCTACCAGCCGCACATCGAGCAGATCATCCAGGCCTATCCCGACAACGTGCGGCTCATTTCGATCTCACGCAACCACGCCGCGTCGACCCGACTCGACTCGACGGTGATCCACCATGGCATCAACGTCGACGAGATGCCGGTTGGCGATGGTAGTGGTGGCTACGCCCTGTTTCTCGGCCGGATGGCGCACGACAAGGGGGTGCACCGAGCGGTCGAAATCGCCCGCAAGGCGGGGATGCCGCTGAAGATCGCCGCCAAGATGCGCGAGCCCGGCGAGTTGGCGTACTTCCAGAAATTCGTCGAACCGCACTTGTCGGCCGACATCGAATACGTCGGCGAAGTCGGCATCACCCAAAAGCTCGAACTGCTCTGTGGTGCGGTTGCATTGCTCAACCCGATCCAGTGGCCCGAACCCTTCGGGATGGTGATGATCGAGGCCCTTGCCTGCGGTACACCGGTTGTCGGGTGTCCGCAAGGTGCCGCTCCTGAAATCGTCGATCATGGCCTGACCGGCTTCCTCGACGAGGATCTCGACGTGCTCGCGGTTCATCTGCAATCGGTCGACCAGTTGAGCCGGGACCGGTGTCGCACCCAGGTCAAGCAACGTTTTTCGGTCGAGCGGATGGTCGATCGTCACGTCCAGATCTATCGCGAGGTCGCCGCGGCCCGCGACGCCTCTCGCCGTCATCGTCGGGAACTCGTTGCCACGTACTGAGTTCGTCGCACCCCCTGCGGCCACCGATGGGTTCTGAATCGGGCAGACTCTCTGCGTGCGGGTTCAACGATCAGGAGACCACGTTCGATGACTGAAACCGGAAGCCCCGATTCGCTGACCGTCGAGGTCGGTGCAAACGGCGAGATCGTCGTGACCGGCGATATCGACATTGCCGGGGGACCGATTCTCGATGCGGCGATCAGCGACCGGGAAGGAAACGGCCCAATCGTCATCGATCTCGCCGCCGTATCGTTCATCGACTCCTCCGGCCTGCGCAGCCTGCTCGGTGCGGCACGGCGCGCCCGTGGACGCGATGAGGTGGTGGTGCTTCGCAATGTCGGGGCCGAAGTGGCTCGCCTGTTGGAGATCACCGGAACCACCGAGCAGTTCGAGATCTCGGCCGCGTCGGAGTCGGTGCCGGAGTGTGGCGGTGACTGAGCGGGGAATGGTCGGACCGGTTGAGATTCGAGTTCCACCCGACCCATCGCTCTCCAAGGTGTTGCGGCTGGCGGCGAGCGGTGTTGCCTCGCTGGCGGGGTACACCGTCGACGAGATCGACGACATCAAGATCGCTGTGAGCGAGGTGCTCATCGCTTTGATCGAGCACGGCCGAGGCGAGCCGATCGACGTGCAGTTCGTCGTCGACGCCCACACGTTCACCGTCCGCGGTCGCACCCCGATGGAAGGGTTCGACGTCAACGATCCCGACCTGCAGTTGTGTCGCACGGTGCTCGAAGGGGTCTGCGCAGAACACGGGATTGATCAGGTCGACTCGCACGCCCAAATCTGGGCGACCGTCGAACACCTGTCGATCTGAGCGTCGCGGTGCCCCCACCAGGCCCCCCATCGGCCGGCGTCTCGGTCGCTGCGCAGGACGATTCCGACTCGGAGATCGATGAATTGCTCCACTCGATACGCGGCGTCGCGTTCGGTGGAGTTGCGCGACGAGATTGCGCTGCGGACCGGCTGGTTGGCGGTGCGTGGTGCCCGGCGATTCGCCGATCGGGGGGAGCCGCTGGACGATCTTGTTCAGGTTGCCGGCATCGGCCTGCTCAAGGCGATCGACCGCTACGACCCGTCACACGGCGTGCCGTTCGGGGCGTACGCCACCCCGACGATCATGGGCGAGTTGCGGCGTCATTTCCGCGATCACACCTGGTCGGTACACGTGCCTCGCCGCGGTAAAGACCTGCGTGGCGTGCTCACCGACACCACTGCGACCCTGTCTCACGCGCTCGGCCGATCGCCGACCGTGGCCGAGTTAGCCGAGGCACTGCACACCGACGAGGACGCGGTGATCGAGGCGATGGAGGCCGGCAACGCCTACCGCACCGCGCCGCTGGAGGTGACAGAGTCTGCCCCGCCGTTGGCCGACACCGACTTCGATGATGTGCTCGATCGTGAGGTGATCGCCGGTCTGCTCGACCGGCTTCAACCGAGACAGCGCACCATCCTCTACCTACGCTTCTTCGAGGAACTCTCGCAAGCCCAGATCGCCGAGCAGATCGGCACGAGCCAAGTCCACGTCGGCCGCCTGATCACCTCCAGCCTTGCCGAACTCCGCCGCCACCTGGACGCGTAGCCGCAGCGGCGGTGTTCGCGCACAGGTATTGGCCAATCGGAGCATTGTCGACCAGCGCAAGCATTCCCGTGAGCGTTCAGCCTGCTCCTCATGAGCAGCTCCTCTGCGTGACGTGTCTGAATCGACGACCCGCCCGTTCCGGCGACCGATTCGGGTGTCGGGCGACCTGAAATGGTCGCCAGAACGATGGCGGGGGTCGCGATCGCCTGTTCCGCCGTGCGAAACGGGGCTTCAGGGCGGTGGGAAGCGAGACGAGTACGGTGACGTGGCCGCGAGTTGGAGGTTGTTGTGGGAAGCATTTTCGGGAATCGGGTCGTGCGGGTGGAAGATCCGCGGTTCTTGACGGGTGAGGGCACCTATGTCGAGAACATGGATCTGCCGAACGGCGCCTGGGTGACGTTCGTGCGTTCGCAGTACGCCCACGGTCGGATTCTGTCGATCGACATCGCCGATGCTTTGGCAGTCCCCGGGGTGATCGCCATCTTCACCGGCTCGGACATCGACCTGCCGAACTTCCCCCACTCCTCGCCCACGGTGCCGACCGGTTGCGAGCGCCCACTCGTCGCCCGCGACATCGTCCGGTTCGTCGGCGAGCCCGTCGCCGCGGTCGTGGCCGAGAACCGTTACGCCGCGGCCGATGCCGTTGACCTGGTAATTGTCGACGTCGAGCCGCTCCACGCGGTCATTGAGATCGACGACGCGTTGAGCGACGAGACGTTGCTGCACCCGACCGTCGGTACCAACGTCTACATGCGGTTCGATTCGAAGCAGCCCGTCGACTTCACTGATTGCGAGGTCGTCATCGAGCTACAGGTAATGAACCAGCGCCTCAATGCCGCTCCGCTCGAGACCCGTTCGGGGGCCGCCTGGTGGGAACCGGGCGACGACGGCGAACCCCGACTGGTGCACTACTCGGCGTGCCAGGGTGCGCACCAAACCCGCGACATCCTCGCCAAGCTCTACGACCTGCCGCCCTCGCGGGTGCGGGCCGTGGTCCCCGATATGGGGGGCGGGTTCGGATGCAAGTCGCGCACGGTCGGCGAGGAGTTGACTCTCGGTTGGCTCGCCCGGGCCGTCGGCCGTCCGGTGCAGTTCACCGAGACCCGCACCGAGTCGATGATGGCGATGCCCCAGGGCCGCGGCCAGCGGATGGACATCCGTCTCGGCGGCACTCGCGAGGGTCGGGTCACCGCTTATCACGTCAACGTCGCCCAGGATGCCGGGGCGTACCCGCTGATGGGGGCGATGCTGCCGATGATGACCCAGCGGATGGTGCCGGGCGTCTACGACATCCCCAACTGCGGGTTCACCGGGGTGTCGGTGGCGACGAACAAGATCTCGGTGACCGCCTATCGCGGCGCCGGTCGCCCGGAGGCTGCGCTGGCCATCGAGCGGGCGATCGACCGTTTCGCCGACGAAATCGGCATGGACCCCGCCGAGGTCCGCCGCCGCAACTTCATCCCTCGCTTCACCGAGCCCTACACCACCGGGATCGGCACCACCTACGACGTCGGTGACTATCCCGAGGCGATGGAACGGGTGCTGGCCGCGGCCGACTACACCGCGTTGCGCGCCGAGCAGGCCCGCCGCCGCGCCGCGGGTGACCGGGTGCAAATGGGCATTGGCCTGGGCGTCTACGTCGAGATCACCGCCGCGGCCGGCCCGTCGGAACACGGCGAAGTGACCTTGCAGACCAACGGCCGACTGCGGGTCGTCAGCGGCTCCACCCCCTACGGCCAGGGTCATGTGACCACCTGGAAGATGCTCGTCGCCGATCGGACCGGCGTGCCGATGGACCAGATCGACGTGATCCTCGGCGACACCGATCAAGTCCCTTCAGGTGGCCTGACCGTCGGTTCGCGCAGCGTGCAGGTCGCGGGCTCCTCAATCGCCGACGCCGCCCTGAAGTTGGTCGACGTGGCGCGGAACGGGCGACACACCTACTCGAAGCCGCGGTCGAAGACGTCGTGCTTGACGACGCCACCGGGTCATTCCACGTTGTCGGGAGCCCCGCCCCCGCCGTGAGCTGGACCGATCTCGCCGGATCGGACGGCACGACGCTGACCGGCCTGTCGACGTTCGCCGCCGCCCAGGCCACCTTCCCGTTCGGAGCCCACCTCGCAGTCGTCGAGGTCGATACCGAGACCGGCAAGGTGGTCGTCAAGCGGTTGGTCGCCGTCGACGATGCCGGCACGCAAATCAACCCGTTGCTCGTCGACGGTCAGGTGCACGGTGGGCTCGGCCAGGGAATCGCCCAGGCGTTGATCGAGTGGCAGCAGTTCGACGCCGACGGCAACCCGGTGACATCAAACTTCGCCGACTACCCGATCATCTCGTCGGCCGAACTGCCCAGCTTCGAGTTGGTCCACATGGAAACGCCCACCTGGGTCAACCCGCTCGGCGCGAAAGGCGCCGGCGAATCGGGCACCATCGGCTCAATCCCCGCCGTGCTCAACGGCGTGATCGATGCCCTGCGCCCCCTCGGAGTACAACACATGGACGGCCCCTGTACCCCCGAACGCGTCTGGCACGCCATCGCAGCCGCGCACTGAAGGCAACCTCGGTCTGCTCTGAAGCTGGTTCCGAACTTCGGCCAGCAAGAACTTGAGCTGTATCGCTCGGAATAACCTGATCGAGTGCGGTCCATCCCTGAGATAGAATGTCTGGCATGGGCAGCGCCATCGTCGACCGCTTGCGGGTCACGTTTGACCTGCATGAATTCGGGGTCAATCTGCGCGCGCAGCGCTTCCGACGGGATCATCCCACGGCATCTGAACGGGAGATAGCGGGAATGGTGGCAGCCTGGTTGGCCGCCCGCCCGTACGACATTGACGACCAGAGGTTCCGTGAACGCGCTTGAGTCGGCGCTTCGTGGCATCGTCACCGACCTCAGTTCCCAGAGACGAAAGTTCGCCCTGATTAGGGGCTTGGCGGTCTCAATTCGAACTCAGCCTCGGTCTACGCAAGACGCCGACCTCGCCGTATCGGTCGGCTCGGATGCCGAAGCCGAACAGATCGTGGCCGACCTGCGCAGATCTGGCTATGAGATTACGGCGATGATCGAACAGGTCGAGACCGGGCGACTCGGAACCGTTCGGCTCCGGCCAGACAGCAGCTCGATGATTGTCGACCTGCTGTTCGCCTCGACCGGGATTGAGCCCGAGATCGTTGCCGGGGCGAGCGTGGTCGAGGTGCTCCCCGGACTGCGGGTTCCCGTCGCCTCGGTGGGCCCTCTCATCGCGATGAAGTTGCCGTCGGTCAATGATCGGCGAGCCCGCGATCATGGCGATTGGTTGCGCTCGCCGACGAGGCGACGTGGTCCGATTGGGTCACTGCCAGGGAGCTCGTGATGCTTATCGAGGAGCGAGGTTTCGGCCGTGGGCGCGATCTGCTGGCGTCGTTGACTGGCTTCCAAATGTCGGCTCGCATCGAGACTACGGGCGACGATTGAACGTGGCGGCTGAGACCGAACTCCATCGGCCGCCGACGCGGTCGTTTCAGCCGCGACGGCGGAAGTTGTCGGTGAGCCGGGCCGCTCAGTTCGACGAGTTGTTCGCCCGCTGGTCGATTCCAGCGACCGGCCCGAGCTTGCAGACCTCCGACATCTTCGGACGTGACGCCCCGGTCATCTTGGATGTCGGGTTCGGTGGCGGGGAAGCCACGATCGCCATGGCGATGGCCGACCCCGGGCGCGATGTGATCGCTATCGAGGTGCACACCCCCGGGATCTCGAACGTGCTCGACGCTATTCACCGTCAAAGGATGTCCAACGTCCGGGTGGTCGACGGCGACGTTCAGGAGTTCATCGACCGGCTTCCGGCAGGACTATTGGACGAGGTCAGGATCTACTTTCCCGACCCGTGGCCCAAGATGAGTCAACGTCGCCGTCGCTTGGTGCAGACCGGTTTCATCGCTCGCGTGATCGACCGTCTCGCCGTCGGCGGGCGGATCCACTTGGCGACCGATATCGCTGACTATGCCGCCCAGATGTACACCGTGTGTGACGCGTTTCCTCAGCTCGCCGGCGGGGTCGTTCAGAGGCCGCCAACTCGTCCGCTCACCCGATTCGAGCAGCGCGGGCTCAACGAGAACCGTCTACCGACCGATTTGATCTACCATCGGGGCCAGCGCTCGGCACGATAGCCAGGTCACAGCGGCTCGCAGCTGATGCCCGAGTGCTGACTTCCGAGTTCCCTCGTTCGCCGTGGCTAATCGCTCGCGGCCTCGCCGGAATGATCTGTGCAATTGCCTCGTGGCCTGCTGCGTTGGCGTTGTTGCATTGGGGGTCCCGCTAACGACGGCCACTCCTACCCCAGCGGATTCCGATACCGCGAGGCGGCAGCCCGGGAGGCTATGAGGCCAGGGGGTCTTACGGGGCGACCCAGGGCTCCATCGGGAGGCTGGTGTGGGCGCGGATCGCAGCGGCGATGGTGTTGCGCAGCAGCCACACGTCGGTGATCGGACCGACGCCACCGGGCAC
The DNA here is from genome assembly GCA_963847945.1 of uncultured Actinomycetes bacterium. Taxonomy (GTDB): domain Bacteria; phylum Actinomycetota; class Acidimicrobiia; order Acidimicrobiales; family Ilumatobacteraceae; genus JANMJD01. Next base: position 207,184 of record CAWKBX010000009.1, on the reverse strand, counting down.
TGGGGTGATCGCCGACGCGAGCGGCAACCGTGGCGAAGTCGATGTCGCCGACCATCTTGTTCTTCCCGGTCTCGGGGTTGAGCACGGCGTTGATCCCCACGTCGACGGCGATCACGCCCTCGGACACCATCTCGCCGGTCACCACTCCCGGCACGCCGGCGGCGACGATCAACACATCGGCCTGACGGCAGAAGTCGCCCAACTTGCCAGCGTCCGCCGTCGCCTTGTGAGCCGAGACCACGGTTGCGTTGCGCTCCAACCCGAGCCACAAGGCGGGCTTGCCGACGTTGTGCGACCGGCCGACGAGCACGACGGTTCGTCCGTCGTACCACGTCTTGGGATTCTGGCCCATCGACTTCACATGCGCATCGAGGAGATAGAAACACGATGCCGGGGTCGACGGGATGAACCGCGGTCGCCCCTGGGCGAGGAGCCCGGCGTTGGCCGGGTGCACGGCCTCGATGTCCTTCGCCGGGTCGAGCATGCGGTACAACTCGACCTCGGGCACGTGCCGAGGCATCGGACGCAAAATCAGAATGCCGGTGATCCGCGGGTCGGCGTTGAGCTTGCCGATCGTTGCTTGCACATCGGCAAGTTCGACATCGGCGGGCAGCCGCTCCGAGGTGAACGGACAATCGAGACGGTCGGCGAGACGGCGGAGCCGACGGTCGTAGGCCATCGATGCGTAGTCGTCGCCGACCAGCAACGTCGCCAAACCCGGTCGCGCCCCGACGCCCGGCGATGTGCAGCTCGCCGGTGACCCGGGCCCGTAGTTCCTCGGCGAGCTTGTCGCCATCAATCACCGTTGCAGACATGGGCATCATTCTCGCCGTCGCCGACCCGGAAGTCACGCCACGGCGGGCGCGCCACGCCGTCCTAGCGTTTTCCTCCAATTTGCTTGACGCATTCGAGTTCCTGATATACGGTAATTCACAAAGTAGCGTTGCTGGCCATCCGTGGATGGAATAGAACCGTGAGACTCAGAGCTGAATCGAAATATCGAGTCACGCTGATGTCACTGGCTCTGACTCCTGCGATCATGTTGGCCTCGTTGTGCGGCGACCCAACGACGAACAATGGGACTGCTCGACGAGACTCCGCCAGCGTCAGCGGACCTTCGACTTCGCCTGTCCTGGGTACATCGACCACAAGTTCTAACGCTGCAAACACGAGCGCCCGATAACACCAGCGATACCCGCGATCAGTCCAGCAGTCTCAATGACCAAGGTCCTGCCACCACGCCCGACGTTTGACTTTCCCGGAGCAAGGTGAACGTTTTTGTTGCCTGCCAGGTTCGTCGAATACCGGCGAGGCGGCCCGGCCAAATCCCAGGCCGTTCGGAGGCGTTTACCACTCAGCACTTCGCTAGTCCAGACGCGCCGATGGCCACGCTTGCCGTCTCGGTTCTTCGAGCGAATGCAGCAGACGTCGCCCAACTGATGCCGAGCAGTACTCCCGGGACAAAGCACGTCGACATCGCCGGTCGAACTTTTTCGCAGTACTCCGACGGCTCTGCTGAACTTCTCTACTCGCTGAGTGTTTTTGAGTCGGGAGTCGTCGTCTCGATCGCAAGTTCCGGAATACCGACCGATGTGGTTGACCAGATGGCTGCCTCACTCACGATCGAGCATGGCGCATGAAACTCAAGACGCGGTCCCTTGTGGTCGCCGGGGTACTCCTTCTGTCGGTCGTAGCCCATCCTGCGCCCGCCGTGGCCGGAACTGGTCTGAACCGAGTGGTGTGGGGGGACGCTAATTTCACCGTCTCGAAGACAACCCACGCGAACTCGAACGCAACCGGCTTCTGGCAGACCATTGCTGCCGCATTCGGATGCTACGGCTTCTGGGTCGACGGCAAGTTCGAAAACCAGACGCGCGACGCGACGATAAGTATCCAGACTTCGCGGTTGAATATGTCGGGTACCGGCATTGTTGAAGCGTGGACCGGGAATGCGACATATAACTGGATAGTGCCAGAGAACAACGCTCGTGCCTTGCGATTTGAGGGCAGCTATGCAGGCTTCAACTTCTATAGCTACTTCGCTGGCGGAGCGTCCGATGTCCGGATTGCGTGGCATCTGGCCAACAATCAATGGACTTTTGAACGTCCGTTCTACACGGATATTTGGTTTCAGGCAACCAGCACTCGAACCATGGACTCCCAGGTCGCATGCTGACGGCATGCACACATGGTAAAGAGGGCGCCGCCATCCCAACTCCCACCCCAGATTCCTGCGGAGCGCCCCAGCCGGTGGTGAACGACTCGGAACGGTGGATCTGGGGCGGGAAGTGGGCAAACCGACGCGCTCGCGGCCCGCGGCGAACGCCGCACCTCGCGACGATCAGGGGGTGAGCACTGGCCACGCTTCGTCGGCGACGAATTCCTGCACGCGGGTGACCAGTGCCGAGCGGTCGTAGATGCCGTAGAGGGCCTGCTTCATTCGTGACGGATCGCCGAAGAAGAACCGCTCGTAGAGGGCCTGGCGGCCGCCGAAGCCCGAGATCGTCATGTCCCACGCCAGGCGGAACAGTCGCACCCGCTCGTCGGCAGGAGCGGTGGCGGCTTGCAGGTACTTGGCGATGTCGGCACCCCGCGGCCCGGCCATGTCGGACTGGGTGGGAATCATGATCAACCCGCTCGAGGCCAACAACTGCAGGATCTCTGAGAGTCGCTTGTAGACGCCCGGGTACCAGTTGCGTGCCGCGTCCAACGGCCCTCGGGCGGGGGTCATCACGCCGTACTGGTTGAAGGTCGCGCCCTGCTCGGCGGCGACCTTCAGCGATTTGACGATCTCGAGGATCATGATTACCTCGGCGATCATCTCCTGGACATGGGGGGCTCCGCCGGTGCCGATCATGTCGACGATCGCCTGCATCACCCCGAGAAACGCCTCGGTCTTGGCGATCTTGAGGTTGACCACCTGGTGAGCCATGTGCAGCACGGCGCCGGTCTCGGCGTAACACGTGTTGGCCAACGGCACGTCGTTGCGCAGGAATACCCGCTCCCACGGCACCAGCACGTCGTCGAAGTAGACCATCGCGTCCATCTCGTCGAAGCGCGACCCAAGCGGATGGTCGGCGTGGCTGCGGCCCTGGTCGAGCGGTTCGCGGCACTGGAACGTCATGCCGGGGGTGTTGTTCGGCAGGGCGAAGGCCAGCGCATACGGCTTCATCGAATCGGTGACCTTGTAGACGGTGGAGGGGAAGATCAGGATCTCGTCGGAGATCGGCAGGGTGGCGAGCATCCGTGCCCCGCGCACGACGATGCCATCATTGGTTTCCCGGACCAGGCCGAGGGCGATGAACGGATCGGCGAGTTCGTTGATCCCCTTCGAGCGATCGACCTGCGGGCTGGTCAACGCGTGGGTCAGGGCCAGATCGTTGTCGCGGACGTACTCGAAGTAGGCGGCCATGTTCGGCCCGAACCGCGGATCGCACTGACTGAAGTAGTCGGCTGCGGTTCCCGCCGCCATCACGTTGACGTTCATGTAGTCGGGGGCGCGGCCCATGAATCCGAGGCAGGCGTCGGCCCACGTCTTGTGCATGACGGACCGTTCGACCAGGTCATCGATGGTGCGGGGGACGATGAACGAACGTCCGACCCGCTCGCCGGTGGTGGGCGATGTGATCGTCATCGTGTCGACGAGATCATCACGATGTTGCAGGTCGTAGAGCGCGGCCAGCGACCGGCAGGCGTTGGCGGTACGCGGATGGGTGGTCGGATCGGCGACCTGCTCGCCCTCGACCCAAATCGACGGTGGCTCGGCCTGCAGCCGATTCATCACCTGTTGCCCAGTACGTGCTCCCATGGCCATCCTCGATCTCGGATTGTTCTATATTGGAACTTACTATGCGAATAGAGAATGACACCGTAGCACGATCGCAGACCCTTGACCGAGGGCTGATGCTGCTCGAGGTCGTTGCGGCGAGCGGCTCTCCGCAGTCGACCGATGCCCTGGCCGTGGCGCTCGGGCTGCACCGTTCGGTGGTGTACCGGCTCATCCGAACCCTGGAGGATCGTCGGTTGGTCGAGCGGGATGCCGCCGGGCGCTTCCTGCCGGGCATCGGCTTGGCCGCTCTCGCCCGGTCGGTCCGCTCGCCCTTGCGCTCGGCAGCGGTCCCCGTGCTCGGCTCACTGGCCGACGAGTTGCGGATGACCGCGTTCCTTGTGGTTCGTGATGGCGACGAGGCAGTGACGATCGAGAGCGTCGAGCCGCGCGGCAGTGACGTCCACGTCGTGTACCGCCCGGGCAACCGCCACGACGTTGCCCGGGGAGCACCCGGGCTGGCGCTACTCGCGGGGGCGCAGGCGACCGTCGGGGAACGACCTGAAGTCACCCAATGTCGTGACCGGCGTTGGGTGGCGACCGCGGCGGAAGTGCTTCCAGGCATGTCATCGGTGGCTGCACCGATCGACGCGATGAGTGCGGTTGCCGTGGTGTTCCCGATCGGCCAACGCTCCGATGTCGAGTTGATCGGTGGGCGAGTGGCGGCGGCTGCGCGGTCGATTCGAGACCATGTGCAACCATCGTGATTCGCGTGGTGCTCAGTTGGCTACTCTTTGCGAACTGCACCTGTGTGGCGAGGAGAAACAGATGGCATTGCGAGACAAGCTGCGCGAACGAGTGGGCACTCAGTTGGAGCCTGGTGAACAGGTACAACAGGTGTTGATGTCGCAGACGGGGCTGTCGCCGTGGTTCATCCCGGTGATTGGCGCATTGATCGCAGCTTTCGTCAACAAGTACTACGTCATCGCCGTGACCGATCGGAACATCGTGCTGCTGCCGGCGAGCAAGCTGTTGCCGAGCAAGGTGAAGAAGGGTGCCGCCTTGCGTCTCGCCCGGTCCGAGCGGTTCGATGTGCAAGGCAAGTTGTGGGGCACCTCGATGCTCGGCGGCCAGAAGCACTTCATCCATCGTCGGTTCTTCGACGACGCAAAGTCGGCCGACGCCCAAGGCTGATCAGCCCGTGTGGTCGGGCCCCGATCGCTCTTGATCGGGCACCGGCTCGTCGCCGTCGAGAGCGATCGAGACGAAGTCGGCAGTCGTCGCCGACTGATCATCACTTCGCCAGCAGATGTGAAAGTCGTCGAAGCGGGTGACTGGTTCGAGCGGGCGCACGACGACGCCATCGCGAACCTGGTCGGCCTGCCAGTGGTTCAGCCAGCCGATGCCGCCGTTCATCGCGACGATGTCGAGCATGCGTTCCACCTGCGCGGCAGGATGATGGATCCACCGCGGGCGGACTTCGTGAGATGCGCAATAGGCGATCGTGTCGTCGTGGTAGGTCGGCGCGTCGCTGCGATCGACGAGGAGGACCTCCTCGGCCTCGAGGTCCGATGCGTGGACCACCGACCGAGAGGCCAGCCGGTGGCCGACCGGAATAGCAACGTGATCGAAGGCGACGACCGCGAACGACCGTGAGACCAGCCGAGTCGGGTCGGGGACCGGGGGGTGAACGATCGCTACGTCAAGTCGTCTGGCGCGCAAGTCGCTGAAGATCCGCAGCGAGGTCAGTGCCGCCGGTCGCACGGCAACGTCGGGATGGCGGTCGCGGAACGCTTGGGCGAGTCGGGAGGCGGCCCGCTCGCTGCCATGGCAGTAAGCGAACGCCACGGTCGGCCCGGGATTGGTGAGATTCGACGCGGCCTCGACGAACCGGTCGGCTGCTCGCAGGACGGCGCAGGCCTCGGGGAGCAGCTGCTGGCCGGCTGAAGTCAGGCTGACCCGCCGACTCGTACGGTCGAACAGGGTCAACCCGAGCTCCTGTTCGAGCTCGCGAATTCGCTGGGACAGCGGTGGCGTCGACATGTGCATGCGGGCCGCCGCCCGGCCGAAGTGCTGCTCCTCGGCAACCGCGACGAAGTACTGCAACCGTCGAAGATCCATGGCCGAACGTTATCGAAACGGACATGGTGACGTGTCCACGACGCCGAGTAAGCGTCGCGTCGGGCTACAGAGCATCGTCGATCGAAACGGCCAAGACGAACCCCGACACCGTACCGATCAGGGCTCCGGGGCCAGCGAGTTCGGCGGCTGACGTGAACGTGTACTCCATCCACGAGCGGCAATCGGCGTCCATGATTCTGCTGATTTCGTCGGTGCAGTCGACCTTGTCCAAGATGCTGAATATCACGCCGCCTATTGCGGTGCCGCTGCCGGCCCCGGTGAGGGCAGCGATTGCGACCTTTACTCCAGGACCTTTACTCCAGGACCTTTACTCCAGGTGTCAGGTTCATCTCTCGCTACCTCGCTCCGTTCCCGGTCCTACCGAGAGGCTGTCGGCCGGGCGTGAGTCTGGCATAGCGGTGGCAGCAGCTGATAGCGCAGCCGGGCGCCTACGGTGGCGACATGCAGCGTTTGACAGATCGAGTGGCAGTGGTGACCGGGGCGGCGTCGGGGATCGGGCTCGGACTCGTTCGCCGATTCATCGCCGAGGGTATGAAGGTCGTGCTCGCCGACGTGGAGCGCAACGCGTTGCAAGGCGTCGCCGACGGGCTGGCTGCCGAGGGGGCCGACGTGCTCGCCGTGCCGACCGACGTGTCGCTGCGGGAGGATGTCGAGGGGTTGCGCGACGCGGCGATCGAGCGGTTTGGGGCCGTCCACCTGCTGTGCAACAACGCCGGCGTTGGCAGCCGCGGTCTGTCGATCGAGGATCTGCCCCAGCGCGATTTCGAATGGGTGATCGGGGTCAACCTGTGGGGCGTCATCCACGGTATGCAGGTCTTTCTTCCCCACCTACAGCTCCACGACGAGGCGCATATCGTCAACACCGCCTCGGTCGCCGCGGTCTATCACCTCCCGCGGATGGGGCCGTACAACGCGACCAAGGCCGCCGTGATGGCGCTCAGCGAGACCCTCAAATTTGAACTCGAAGCCCAGGGTTCCCACATCGGCATCTCAGTGCTCTGTCCGTCGTGGGTGCGTACCAACATTTCTGCTGCGGTGCGTAACCTGCCCGAGCGATTGGCCTACGAGATCACCACCGAGCAGGCGGCGCAGATCGCCGAGTACAAGTCGCGCCGCAAGGGCCAGCAGTCGATCGCCATCGAGCCCGAAGATGTCGCCGCCCAGGTGGCCGACGCGATTCGGGCGAACCGGTTCTATGTCTTCACCCACCCCGAAAGCCTCGACAACGTCTCGGTCCGATTCGATCGGATGCTTGCCGGGGAGAATCCGGCCGAGCCGTTCCAAGCCTGATCGGGCTGTCAAGATCGGGCGATGTCGCTGCATATCGACGGAACCGTCGCCCCCGGCTGGGAGCCCGTCCGGGCTGCGTTCGAAGCCAACTTCGCCGCCGATGCCCCCGAGCAGGACGTCGGTGCCGGCGTGGCGATGTACCGCAACGGCGAGTTGGTCGTGGATCTCACCGGCGGCTCGTTCGATCGTGAAAACGATCGTCCATACGACGCCGATGCGTTACAAGTCGTGTTCTCGACGACCAAGGGCATCACCGCGATCGCCGTGGCGATGTGCGCCGAGCGCGGTCTGATCGACTACGACCTCCCCGTCGCCCAGTACTGGCCCGAGTTCGCCGCCCATGGCAAAGACACGGTGACCGTCGCCCAACTGCTTTCCCATCAGGCCGGACTGATCACCGTCGACGGCCCGATCACCCTGGCCGAGGCGCTCGACCTGCCGACCATCACCTCGCGCCTGGCCAGCACCTCCCCGTTGTGGCCGCTCGGCGAGGGCCATGGGTATCACACGCTCACCTACGGCTGGTTGGCGGGCGAACTGATTCGACGGGTTGATCCGGCGGGTCGGACGTTGGGCGCGTTCGTTGCCGACGAGATCGCCGCGCCGCTGGGGGCCGAGTTCTTCATCGGACTGCCCGAGTCATACGAGCCGCGGGTGTCTCCGCTGGCCGGCGCGCCGATTGTGACGACGAACGACGATCCCCAGATTCAGGCGATGCTCGACATGTTCATGGGCCCCGATTCGATGGGCGGCAAGGCGTTGATGCTCAACGGCGCGTTCGCCGCGGAGGGCACCTTCAACCGCCGCGATGTCCACGCCGCCGAGATTCCCGCGGCGAACGGGGTGACCAATGCTCGGTCGCTGGCCCGCATCTATGCCGCGGCGATCGGCCCCGTCGACGGTGTCCGGTTGGTGTCATCGGCGACGATCGACCGGGCACGCACGACGCTCACGCCGAAGGGCGAGGGCGACAAGTGCCTGATCATGCCGACGACGTTCGGGCTCGGGTTCATGACGTTCGGCGACGTCACGCCATACCTCGGGGCAGGCTGTTTCGGACACCCGGGCGCCGGTGGTTCGGTTGGGTTTGCCCAGCCTGAGACTGGTTTCGGGTTCGGATATGTGATGAACAAAATGGCCTCGAATCTCGCCGGCGACCTGCGTGCCGCGAACCTGATGGCCGCCGCCGGCTCAGTCCTCGCCGGGCTGTAGCCCGGTCTGCCAGGGGTCGCTGGGACGATCGCACCCGAGAACCGAGCCGATCGGTCGAATTCGGGTCATTTCGCCGTTGCCGACCGATAGTGGGGTGCAATCGTCGCAGCCGGGTCTACTGGGTCAAGGCGGCCCGGATCGTCTTGACCACCCGGTCCGACCGGTCCAAGTCCACCTCTCTCTCTTCGATGACGGAGTGAAATGTGAAGTCCAGTCCAGCATGAACCAGTAGGCGCGCCATGCGGTTTGCAGGTCGAACTGGGGTGCGATGGTCGCACGCGGCGTCGCACAGACCTGAGCGCCGACGCCCGCCCGACAGGAGGATTGTTATCGAACGAGACATGATCAGTGTCGGAACCGGTCGTGGACTTGATCGCCGCGACCCGCAAGGCTGCACCGCATGAAGATGATGTGGTTCCACCTCATGCCGTATCCCGAGCTCCCGGAGGACTTCAACCAGAAGCACCGCAGCGTGTGGGTCGATATCGACCCCGCCCTGTTCGATCGCCGGGTGATGGCCGACACCTACGACGCCTACATCGACCAGCTGGTCTACGCCGAGGAATGCGGGTTCGACGGCATCTGCGTCAACGAGCACCACAACAATGGCTACGGCCTGATGCCATCCCCGAACCTGATCGCCTCGATCCTGGCCAATCGCACGTCGCGCGCCGCGATCACCGTGCTCGGCAACTCGGTGGCGCTCTACAACCCGCCGATCCGCGTGGCCGAAGAGTTCGCCATGCTCGACATCTTTTCCCGGGGCCGGTTGATCGCCGGCTTCCCAGTCGGCACGTCGATGGACACCGCCTACTCCTACTCCGTCAACCCCAGCGACTTGCGCCCGAAGTACTACGAGGGCATCGACCTGATCCTCAAGGCGTGGGCGACCGACAAGGCGTTCTCGTTCAACGGTCAGTACAACCAACTGCGCTACGTCAACCCGGTGCCCCGGCCGTACCAGCAGCCCCGCCCACCGGTGTGGGTTCCCGGTGGCGGATCGGTTGAGACGTGGGACTACTGCGCCCAGAACGACTTCGTCTATGGCGCGCTCACCTACTACGGCTACAAGAACGTCCGTGAGACGGTCGGCTCGTACTGGCGGCAGGTCGAGGCCGCGGGGAAGGACGACAACCCGCACCGCCTGGCCGTCACCCAGTTCATCGGCGTCGCCGAGACCGATGCCGAGGCCCGCAAGCTGTACCGCGAGCCGGCCGAGTACTTCTTCAACCGCTCGCTGCACGTGTACCCGGGCTACACCGACGCGCCCGGTTACGTCACCGAGGCCTCAGTGCGGGCCCGCTACAAGTCGCAGGTTCGGGCCGTCGCCCGCGCCAAGCAGGCCAAGCACGACCTCACCTGGGACGAGATGCTCGAGAACGGCTATGTCGTCATCGGTAGCCCCGACACCGTCCGTGAGCAGCTCGAAGAGGCCGCCCGCGAGCTGCGTATCGGTCACATGTGCGCCATGCTTCAGTTCGGCAACATGTCCGATGAACTGACCCGCTACAACACCCGCATGTTCGGCGAGAAGGTAGCTCCGGGCCTGCGCAACCTGTTCGCCGAGTACGACGATCCGTACTGGCCGTCGCACGCCGTTGGTGGCACCCACTTCAACGAGGTCGAGGCAGGTTCGGTCAAATGAGCAAGCAGCTGATCTACATGTTCGGCATCGCTGGCAACCCCGAGTTGTCGCCCGTGATGCAAGCCCTGGCCAACGACGGGTGGGAGATCATCACTCCTGACTTGCCCGGCTTCAACGGCAAGCCCGGCTTCGTCGCCCCATCGTCGTACATCGACTGGCTGACGGTCGTGTGGGACGCCCTCGATGCGACGGGAGCGCTCCCGTGTCCGGTGATCGGTGCCTCGCTCGGCGGCATGCTCGCCGCCGAACTGGCCGCCTTCCGTCCAGAGGCCGTCACGAAGTTGGCGCTGCTGGCCCCGTTCGGGATCACCGATGGCGACGACCCCGGCTTCGACGTGTATGCCGTCCCGGCGGCGGAGCGTATGGGTCACCTGTTCGCCAAGGGCGTCCCCGACGCCTTCGTCGAGCGCTTCAGTGAACTGGGCAGCGAAGAGGGTCCGGTCGCTCGCTATCTGTCGGATGTCGCCGCGGCGAACCTGCTGTGGCCCTTCGGTGAACGTGGTCTGGCCAATCGAGTCCACAGAATCAGCGCGCCCCGCCTGACCATGTGGGGCGATCTCGACGAACTCCGCCCGGTCGGTACGTCGTCGCGCTGGGGTGACGTGGAAGTCGTTGTCGGCGCCGGCCACCTGCTCGAGTGGGACACGCCTGACGAGGTCCTCGCCCGGCTCCGCGCCTTCCTCGCCGACTGATCAGACGAGCGTTCCTGGCAGACGCGGGTTCTGCGCCGGGCCACCGGTAGCGTCCCCGAGATGGAAGATCTGCGCATCGACAACGGCCCTGTCGGCTTGGCGGTCACACGCTCGGGTCTCAACGGTGCACCGCCGGTCCTGTTCCTTCATGGCATCACCAGTTGCCGCGACAGCTGGTTCGAATCGACCGAGCGTCTTGGCGATCGATACGAATGTTGGACCCTCGACTTTCGCGGTCATGGCGAGTCCGATCGGGCTCCCGACGAGTACCTGATCGATCACTACGCCGCCGACGCCGCAGCCGTGCTCGGTGCCATCGGGCGGCCGGCGACCGTGGTCGGTCACTCGCTTGGCGGGGTGACCGCGGCCCACCTCGTCCACCGCGCCCACCCGCTGGTCACTGCCGTGTTCCTCGAAGACCCGCCGATGTTCGCTCCCGATCCGGCGGCCGGAGGTATGGATTTCCCCGCGCTATTCGCCGTCGTTGCACGCCCGGCTGGTCCAACTACAGACCGATCGCGCCTCGTACAACACCTACCTGAACATGGCCCGCACCTCGCCATCGCCGATGGGTGGAGTGGCGTCTGATCATCAGTCCGAGCGTCAGATCCGGAGCCGGGCGTATCAGCTGCAGACCTTCGATCCGTCCTGCCTCGAACCGGCGATCGACGGTCGGGTGTTTACCGCCTTCGATTCGTCGCGGCCGATCCCGTGCCCGGTGACGGTGCTGGCGGCCAACCCCGCCTTCGGTGCCGCCTTCCGCGACGGCGATCGTGAGCGTCTGGCCGCCAACTCACCCCACGCCCATGTGGTGGCATTTCCCGAGGTCGGGCACTCGATTCGTGGATCGACGGTGAGCGCCGCCCGCTTCCTCGGGGAACTCGAAGCCTTCGTGACCCGCCCAGTTTTCACGTGATTCCCGCGGGGGAATGAACCCTCAGGCCCGCAGAAACTCTCGCCAGCGCGGACGTGGAATGGTCATACGGTTGGAGTCATCCGGTTGGATTCATCCGGAGGATTGCTCCGTTCCGCCCTGGGGAACGGCGGCTAGGGGTGACTTCGGTTGGATGTATTAGGGTCCGCACAGGGCGCGTTTACGGGGGCTTTCCTCGACTCGTCGCACCAGGTTCGGGCGTATCCACGACCGAACCACAATCACCAACCACTCCGAGGGGGAGTTACTCATGAAACGACGGATTCTCGCCGTCACGGCGGCCGGACTGATGGTCCTGGGTGCCTGTGGCAGCAGCACGACAGCGGAGCCCGCTGCAACCCAGGCCCCGGCCGCCGAGGCCACCACGGTTGCTGCGGCTCCCGAAGCAACCGATCCCGCAGCCCCTGAGGCCACGGAGCCCGCCGCTCCCGAGGCAACCGATCCTGCCGCCCCTGAGGCCACGGAGCCCGCGGCCCCGGCCGGCGAAGGCGGCGGTCTGGTCGGCGACAAGCCGGCGACCGCCGGTGACGGCTGCGGCCTGAACAACGGCAAGAAGGCCGAAGGCGAGCCGATCGTGCTCGGTAACGTCACGACCTCGGTGCCCGGTATCGACTTCTCGACCGGCCCGGCGATGATGGATGCGTACTTCCAGTGCGTCAATGCGAACGGTGGCATCAACGGCCGTCCGATCGTGATGAAGATGGAGAACGACAACCTCAAGCCCGAGGATGCCGCTGCTGCCGCCAAGAAGCTCATCGAGACCGACAAGGTTGTCGCCATGGTCGGTGGCTTCTCGATCATCGACTGCCCGGTCAACCAGGACTACTACGAGTCGGTCGGCTACAACGTCATCGTTGCCGGCGTTCCCGGTGAGTGCTTCTCGTCGCCGGCCATCGCCGCCGTCAACATGGGCCCGGGTTACTCGGCGCTCGGCGCCGCGCAGGTCGTTGTGGCCAAGGGCGCCAAGGGGAAGATGGTCACGATGACCAACAAGACCCCGACGTCGGACTACAACAACTCGCTTGCCGGTGCATACGCCAAGGCGAACGGCATGGAGTGGGAAGACATCCAGATCACCCCGCCGATCGCCGACCCGGCCACCGAGATCCGCAACGCCATCAACAAGGCCGGCAAGGGTGGGGCCGTCGTGCTCAACTACACCCCGCCGGAGGGCTTGGCGCTGCTGAAGGCCGCCGAAGAGCAGGGTCTGATCGATGAGGTCATCTGGGGTTCATCGACCCCGCTCAATGACAACTCGGTTGCCGCCACGCTCGGCGCCGCCTGGAAGGGCAAGCTGAACGTCAACGCCGAACTGTCGGGCCTCGACGACCCTCGTCCGGAGATGGAGCTTTACCGCCAGGTGTCGAAGGAGTACAACCCCGACGCCCCCCTCGGTTCGTTCCAGCAGATGGGCTTCATGATCGGCCGCATCATCGTCAAGACGCTGATCGACATGGATCCGGCCGACCTCGATGACCCGACGGCTGTCAACGCCGCCATCAAGGGCATCAACAACTTCAACACCCACATCGTCTGCAAGGCGTGGTACTTCGGTGGTCTTCCCGACGGCAACGTTCCGAACAACACCGACTACAACGTCGTGCCGAACGGGACCGATGTCATGGAGATTGAAAAGGACTGGAGCTGCTTCGACATCGCCGAAGTGGAGCCGATCCTGACCGCCGTCCGTGCCGCCGAGAAGGCCCAGGGCCTCAACGTTGGCTGATCTGTCTCCGGGCGGATCACTACTGAGTTAAAGGAATCAACCTCGATATGCCAGGTCTTGGTATTTTGTGGCCCTTCATTATTCAAGGCCTGGCCTTCGGGGCCATGTATGCGGTGACCGGTACAGGACTTGTCGTCCTGTACCGGACCACCGGTGTGGTGAATCTCGCCTTTGGCGCCATTGGCGCCATGGGCGCCCACATCGCCTGGTCGATGATGGGTGGGAGTCTCAAGAAACCCACCCCCATCGCCCGGGGAGCACAGATCCTCGCCTACCCGGCGTTGGTCATCATCTGTGCCCTCCTCACGCTGTTGTACGGCGTGTGGATCGCACCCAAGCTCGCCCGCCGAGACCCGTTGGTCAAGGCGCTTGGCATGCTCGGGGTTGCGCTGTTCCTGATGGGGATCATGAAGGAGCGCTGGGACACGTCCAAGCCGCGCAGCGTCGCGTTCCCCACCAAGACGTTCAAGCTGTGGGGTGCCGTGGTCACCTCCACCCAGGTGATCGCCCTCGTGTTGGCCATCGTGGTCGTCATGGTGGTCACCGTCTTCTTGCAGCGGACCGAAACAGGCACGGCGATGCGAGCGGTCGCCAACGACCGTGACGTCGCCGCCCTGCTCGGGGTGCCGGTCCGCCGCGTCGAGGCCATGGCCTGGCTCGGCTCGGGCCTCATCTGCGGGACTCGTCTTTCTCATCCTTCCCGACCTGTTCAAGCGAATTGACCAGGGCACCCTGACGTGGTTCGTGATCGGTGCCCTCGGTGGGGCCATCGTCGGGCAATTCAAGTCGCTGTGGATCACGTTCTTCGCCAGCATGGGCATCGGTGTGTTCGAGTCGGTGCTGACGCCGTTCGAGGAGGACTGGCAGTTCCTCAGCACCTATCGCAAAATGACCCCGTTCGTGGTGGCAGTCATCGCCATCTTGTGGATCAGCCGCAAACGCACCGTGGTACTTGCCGGTCGGGAGATGCAGTGACCGTCACCGAAACCCCAAGCCCCGCCCCCCGGCGGCGAAACCCAATCCGCTGGCGATCGCTCGGCAAGCTCGCCGGCCACCGCCTGGTTCCAGCCGGTCGCAGTCGCCGTGGTGTTGGTCGTTGCCTTGTTCGTCATTCCCGCGGTGTTCGATTCGTACTGGGTGGCCAACTTCACCCAGATGGCGCTGTTCGCCGCCCTCGCAGCCAGCGCCGGCATGTTCTATGGCCGGGTCGGGCTGGTCTCGCTCGGCCAGGTGGCGCCCTATGGCATCGGCACGTGGGTGACGATGCGTCTGGCGTTCGCCACGTCATTGCCCTACCCGCTGCTGCTGCTCATCGGCGGCCTCGTCGCCGATGGTGCTCGGCGTGCTGATCGGGCTTCCGGCGCTGCGGGTCAGCGGGCTGTATCTCGCCCTGGTCAGCCTGATGCTGGTCGCCGCGCGTCGAGATCGTCCTCGGCGAGGTCAAGTTCCCCAACGGTGGCACCGGGTTCAAGGGCATCGTCGACCAGATCGGTGGCATCACCGCCTTGCGTCGACCGACGTTCGCCCTCGGCGATACCGCCTACTACCGGTTCGTGGTCATCGGCTCATTCGTCTTGTTCATGATTGCCGCCTACGTGCTGTCATCGAAGCCCGGCCGGGCCTGGGCCTCGATCCGCCAGAGCGAGGCCGCTGCTCTGACCGCCGGCATCGACGTGACCCGCTACAAGATCTACGCCTTCGCCCTGGCCTCGTTCATGGCGGGGGTTGCCGGCGGACTGTTCGCCGGCACCATCCCCAAGGGCATGAGCCTCGACGCCTTCAACCGCCAAGCCGCCATCTTCCTGATCGCGGCGGTGATCATGGGTGGCATCCACAGCCTGTGGGGTGGGGTGCTCGCCGCCTTCTTCGCCACCTGCCTGCTCAAGTTCCTCACCCAGAACGTCGTTGGCCATGGCTTCTGGACCCGCTTCAATCTGTCGCTCTTCGGCTTCGGGCTGATCATGAATCTCGTACAGTCCTCGAAGGCCGCCGACAAGAAGGGGGTGGCGGCGTGATCAAGATCGATGGACTCACCGTCCGCTTCGGAGGGGTCGTCTCGCTCGACAGCATGACGGTCGAGTTCCCCACCGGCACCTGCGGTTTGATTGGTCCCAACGGGGCCGGCAAGACCACATTCTTCAATGTGATGTCGGGCTTCGTGACTCCGGCGAGCGGCAGGGTGTCAGCTGAAGGCATCGACCTGCTGTCGATGCCCGACTTCAAGCGGGCCCGCTGGGGCCTGCGGCGGACCTTCCAGACCGAGCAGGCGATTGAAACCCTCTCGGTGTTCGACAATGTGGCCACGGTCTACGAACACACCGGTGGCACCGGAGCCAACCGCAAGTCGGCCGTCAACGACGCCATCGACTTCGTCGGGCTGGGCGATGTCGCTCATGCCAAAGTCGGGGTGCTCGGGGCCAAGGAGCGGCGATTCGTCGAGGTGGCCCGCGCCGTCGTTGGGTCACCCAAGGTTGTGATGCTCGACGAGCCGGCCGCCGGTCTGCCCGAGGAGGAGACCGAGCACCTCGGTCAGATCGTGAGAGGCATCCCCGACAAGGTTGGGGCGACGGTGATCCTCGTCGATCACGACATGAGCCTGGTGCAGGGGGTCTGTGACTGGACGGCCGTGCTCGACTTCGGTCGGTTGCTTGCTTCGGGGCCGACCGGCGACGTGCTGCGTGATCCCAAGGTGATGCAGGCCTATCTCGGCGTGGAGGACATCTCATGAGTGCGTTGACCATCGAGAATGTCACGGTCGCGCCGCGGCGGGCGGCCCGTCGTGCAGGGGGTGTCGATCGAGGTTCCTGGTGGCGAGGTCACCGGCCTGCTCGGCGCCAATGGTGCCGGGAAGTCGAGCCTCGCGCTCGGCCATCTCGGGTTTGTTGCGTACTGCCTCGGGCTCGATCAAGGTCGACGGCCAGGAGATCTCGAACAAGCGCCCCGATCAGGTGCGGGGCGCCGGTGTTGCCGTCGTTCCTGAGGGTCGTCGGCTGCTGCCGAACCTGACGGTCGCCGAAAACCTGCAGGTCTCGCAGTTCGGCGTACCCAACGGCACGGCCGACGCGGCGATCAAGTCGGTCCTTGAGCTGTTCCCCGAACTGGAGAAGCGTTGGGGCCAGCCGGCCAAGGCGCTCTCGGGCGGCGAGCAACAAATGGTCGTGTTGGCGATGGCGCTGGTCGCCAACCCGAAGATCCTCGTGATCGATGAACTGTCTCTCGGTCTCGCGCCGATCGTGGTCCAGCGGCTCGTGCCGACGGTGCGCGACGTCGCCGCAAAACAGGGCATCGGGGTGTTGCTCATCGAGCAGTTCGCCCATGTGGTGCTCGGCCTGGCCAACACCGCTTACGTGATGGAAGGGTCGAAGATCCGTTATCACGGCACGGCCCAGGAGTTGAAAGCCAACCCCGACCTGCTGCACTCGGCCTACCTGCTGCGCAAGTAGACGTCGGCGGTCGGACGAACAAGGAGACTGCCGATGGCATCCCAGCCCACTGCCGGACCGCGTATCGGCCATATGGTCCTCAACGTGCGTGACATCGAGGCGTCGCACCGCTTCTATACCGACGTGCTCGGGTTCGAGCAGTGCGGTGAGATGGGCGTCGGCAGCCGCATCGGCACAATGCGCTTCTATCGCGGCGACCCGAACTATCACCACCATCTGGCCCTGGTGCAGACCAAGGAAGTCAGCGAGGAGCCACGCCAGTGGCACATCCTCAACACCCATGCCGGCATCAATCACATTGCTTTGGCGTACGCCGATCGCGACGAATTCCTG
Organism: uncultured Actinomycetes bacterium; assembly: GCA_963847945.1. Taxonomy (GTDB): domain Bacteria; phylum Actinomycetota; class Acidimicrobiia; order Acidimicrobiales; family Ilumatobacteraceae; genus JANMJD01. The sequence continues at coordinate 190,001 of CAWKBX010000009.1, read as the reverse complement.
GCTCGGGTGAAGTTTCTGCAGGATTCGGGCGTCGAGTTCCTGCAGCGTGGCAACCACGGAATGACCCACAGCGTCTACATCCAAGACCCCGACGGCAACGGGATCGAGGTCATCTACGACCTGCCCGCCGAGGTATGGGAAGGCGACGTGAACGCCGCGCTCAACTACTTCGAACACATGCCGCTGGTCGGTGATGAGGCGCTCGTCGACGACGACAATTACAAGGTCTTCACCGCCGCGGCGGAATGATCGGTCGCTGATGACCGGCTGGAATCTTGCCGACGTCTTCGAAACGATCGCCCGGGCGCAGCCCGACGCACCGGCCCTGATCCACGCGGGACGCACTACGACATGGGCGCAGATGGATCGGCGGGCCAACGGCCTTGCCGCCACGCTGCTGGCCCAGGGTGCGGCCCGACAGGACAAGGTCGCCCAGTATCTGTATACCGGTCCGGAGTACATCGAGTCGCTGATCGCGACGGTGAAGGCCGGCCTCGTGCCGGTGAACACCAACTACCGCTACGGCCCGACCGAACTGGCCTATCTGTGGACGAATGCCGATGCGGTGGCCGTCGTGTTCCATGGCGCCTTTGTCGAGCGGTGCACGGCGGTTCGCCCGCTCGCGCCGTTGGTGCAGACCTGGCTGTGGGTCGATGATGGCACCGGCCCCTGCCCGGACTGGGCGATTCCCTACGAGACCGCCACCGCACACAACCCGACGCCTACGCCATGGGCGCGAACGGGTGAGGACCTGTTCTTCCAATACACCGGAGGGACCACGGGCTACCCGAAAGGGGTGATGTGGCATCAACACGATCTGGTGCAGGTGATCGACAACGTCGGTCGTGTGCGGCTGCCCGAGCAGGCTGACCTGCAGGTCATCGTCGGCCGCCTGACCGGCCGACCGTTGCGCAACATGCCCGTCGCCCCGCTGATGCACGGCACCGGTCTGCTCAACGTGCTGACCAACCTGCTGGTCGGTGGCTGCGCGATCACCCTGTCGTCGCGCAGCTTCGACCCCGTCGAGATGCTGGACACGATCGAACGGGAACGGGTCGGGTCGATGTCGATCATCGGCGATGCCCACGCCAAGCCGATGGTCGCCGCCCTCGAGGCGCAGCCCGATCGGTGGGACATCTCCAGCCTGCGGGTGGTCACCTCGAGCGGGGTGATGTGGGCGGCGGAGACCAAAGCGGCGATGCTCCGGCACAACGAACGGGTGGTGCTGGTCGATGGCTACGGCTCGACCGAGGCATTCGGTGTCGCCGTCGATGTGACCACTGCGGCCAATCGGAGGAAGACCACCGGCCGATTCGTGGCATCGGCGACGACCAAGGTGCTCGCCGACGACGGTAGCGAGGTCGTTCCCGGCAGCGGCGAGCGCGGCCGGCTGGCACAAACCGGCCGCATGCCGATCGGCTACTACAAGGACCCGGAAAAGACCGCGGCGACCTACCCGGTGATCGACGGCGTTCGCTACGTGATTCCCGGCGACTGGGCCGAAGTCGAGGCCGACGGCACGATCAAGCTGCTCGGCCGGGGCAGCCAGTGCATCAACACCGGCGGCGAAAAGGTCTTCCCCGAAGAGATCGAAGAAGCCCTCAAGACCCACCCATCGGTGGCCGACGCGGCCGTGGTCGGCGTTCCCGATGAGCGGTTCGGTCAGGCGATCGTCGCCCTCGTCGAACCCGTGCCGGGCCACGCGGTTGACGAATCGGCCCTGATCAGCCACGTGAAATCGCTGCTCGCAGGCTACAAAGCCCCGAAGCGCGTGCTGCCCATCCCCATGGTCGGCCGCGGCGCTAACGGCAAACTCGACTACCGCCGCCTCACGGAAGTCGCCGTCCAGGCATCGTCGAACTGATCCTTCACACTACCAACTTTGACACTACCAATATTGGTAGTGTCAAAGTTGGTAGTGTCAAAGTTGTGAACGAGCGATTCAGTGGGCGTAGTCGACAACTTGCCCTCCTTGCCCGCGAGTTCGACGAGGTTGTGCGCACGGGGACGGGGCGTTTCGTGCTCGTGCGGGGTCGACGGCAGGTTGGCAAGTCGCGACTGATCGAAGAGTTCGTTGCCCGCAGCGAGACGCGCGGCATCTTCTTCACCGCCACGAAAGGACGAGATCCCCAAGCTGAACTCAACGAGTTTCAGACGATGGCATCTCAGTCGGTGTACGTCGACAACGAACTCGCGGCATCCGCGAGTTTCGGCGTGTGGGAGATGGCGCTCGCAGCAGTAGCTGCTGAAGCGAAGAGCCGACCGATCATCGTCGTGATCGACGAGTTCCCGTATCTGGTCGCCGGCGCGCCCGACGTGGAAGGGGCATTTCAAAAGGCCTGGGATCGCCACCTACGTGACACCGGCGTGTTACTCATCGTCGTTGGCAGTGATCTGGCCATGATGGAAGCGCTCACCGAGTACGGCCGCCCCCTCTATGGCCGTCCGACCCGCGAGCTGTATTTGCTGCCGCTCGACCCGTCGGAGACCGCAGACCTCACCGGGCTTGAGCCGATAGCGGCGTTCGACGCCTATTTGGTCACAGGGGGGTTCCCCAACCTGGTGCGTCGCTGGAATACCGGGGGCACCCTGCGCCATTATCTCGATCATCAACTTGCCACCTCGACGGAGGTGCTGTCCGTTGTCGGCGAACGGACGCTGGCGGCCGAGTTCCCGAGTGATGCCCACGCCCGGACCGTGTTGACGACAATCGGTACGGGCAGCGTGACCTTTACGGCGATCGCCACGAACACGGGTCTGTCGGCGACATCCCTCGACCGGGCACTGAAGCTGCTGGTGGTCAAACGGGTCGTCGTGGCCGACGTGCCCCTCTCGGCGATCGCCAGATCCCGAGATACTCAGTACCGAGTCGCCGATACGTACTTGCGGTTCTGGGTGCGCTTCATCGAGCGGGCAATGCCGCTGTTGGACCGTGGACGGGGCACGTTGGTGCGCGACGAGATACTTCGACAATGGTCGGACTATCGCGGCAAGGCAATCGAACCGATCGTGCGCGAGAGCGTCGCCCGTTTGGTTCCCATCGACGGGCACGATGCTCAGGTGATCGGTGGCTATTGGACGCGGGACAACAAGGTCGAGGTTGATCTGGTCGGAGTCGACGGCGTCGGCAAGGCCCGACGAGTGTCGATGATCGGTTCGATCAAGTGGCGTGAACGGCGGGCGTTTGATGGACGCGATGCATCGTCGCTCGCGGCTCAGCTTCCGAAGGTCCCTGGAGCCGACGACCGGACCGTGATGGTCGGCGTCTCCGCGTCGGGATTCGAGGTGCGCGACATCCCGATCCGTCTCGGTCCCGAGCAACTCCTCGACGCCTGGCGATAGGCGGTAGTTGTCGTCGCGGCCGGCAACGTCGAGCTGGCGCAGCCAGGTCGATCGGGCCAACGTCAATCCATATCCGCCCATATCGAGACACACAGATCAGACGCCGGATTCGCTGCATGGTGCTCGCGAGCTTGTGGCGTCGCGATGCGACGTGGCTTTGCGTAGTCCGCTGCTCGACACGAACCCGGCAGCCAGAGTCGCTGGCTGGAGGTCCGGACGTTGAGCAGCTACTGCCCGGTGAACTCGGGGTCGCGGCGTTGGGCGGTGGCGCGGATGCCCTCGCGGAAGTCGGCGGTCTGGCGGAGTCGGGCCTGTTCGGGTTCTTCGCGGGCCAGAGCGGCGCGGTATGCCTCGACCAGAGGGGCTCGCAGCGTCTGGCGGATCGAGCGGACGGCAAGCGGTGCTGACTTGGCGATCTTGGCTGCGAACGACAGCGCCTCGGCGCGCAACGAGTCGGCCGGCACCAGCCGATCGCATAACCCCATCGTCAACGCTTCGTCACCGGCCACTCGGCGGCCGGTGTACAGCAGATCGAGGGTCGCCTGGTGGCCGATGACCGGTGGCAGCGTGGCCGTCAGTCCGAAGCCATGGTGGAAGCCGAGCAGGGCAAAGTTCGCCGAGAAGCGGGCCTCGGGCGAGGCAATGCGGAAGTCGGCGGCCATCGCCAACCCGAGTCCCCCGCCGATCGCCGCGCCCTGCACCGCGGCCACGATCGGCAATGGTTGGGCGATCAAGCGGGTTGCCATCGCGTACAGCCCGTCGCCGGTCCCGTCGGGCGAATGGAAGTCGGCCCCCGCGCAAAAGTGTCGGCCCTGGCTGCACAACACAACGACTCGGCACACCGAGTTTGTCGCCAGGTCTTCGCAGGCGTCAGCCAGTTGGGCGATCAGGGCGGTGTCGAAGAAGTTGTTCGGCGGACGGCATATCTCGAGCATTGCCACGAACCCGTCGAGGGAAACCGCCACAGTGGTCGAGTTCCCGATCTCATCGTCAGCAGCCATCGACATCGGCGTGACTGTAACGCTTGTCACAACATGCATCTCCGACTATGGTCAGTTTTGTTCAGATACGCGATCGCCTGGGGGCGAGATGTCGAGTGACGTCTCGATCGAGGGATTGGGCCAATACAAGGGGGAAAGTCATGATTCACAAGAAGTTGTGGGCGGCCGCTATCGGCACCCTGCTCGTTGCCACTGTCGGGTGCGGGAGTAGCAGCACCGACGAAGCGGCTCCGGCCACGACCGCCGCAGGCGCAGAGGCGCCGGCGGTCACCGAAGGGGCAAGCGCTGCGGCGACCGGTACCCCGATCGTCTTGGGCGGAGTGTCCAGCTACTCGGGAGTAGACATCTTCCCCGAGTCGCCCGATGCTGCCAAGGCCTACTTCGAAAAGATCAATGCCGAGGGCGGCGTCAATGGCCACCCGATCGAGTTCCTCACGGAGGATGACGGCGACGTTCCCGAGAAGGCCGCAACGGGCGCCAAGAAGCTCGTCGAAGAGAAGAACATCCTGGCGATGGTCGGTGGCGGCTCGATCGTCGACTGCACCACCAACGCCAAGTACTACGCCGAGAAGGGCATCTTGTCGCTCGCTGGGGTCAACGCCTGTGGGCCCGACGCCGGAAACGTGGCCTCGCTCAACACCGGCCCGTTCCTCGGGATCATGATGGGCCTCACCTATATGGTGAAGGAACAGGGCGTCAAGAAGCCGTGCTTCTCGTCGCTCAACATCGGCCTCACCCCGATCTTCGTCGACGTCTTCAAGCCGATGTGGGAGAAGGAGATGGGCATGACCGTCGAGCTCATCCTGTCCGAGCCCAACGAAGACCTCACCGCGGCGGTCACCAAGGGCAAGAACTGCGACGGCGTGATGCTGGGCTACACCGAGCCCAACTACATCGCCTATGCCGGTATCGCCGAGGCCCAGGGCCTGACCGATGGCAAGATCAAGTACGCCATGCTCACCTCGGGCTACTCGGTCGACATGCTCGCCAAGCTCGGCACGGCCGCCGAGGGCTGGGTCGTCAACTCCGAATTCGCTCCGTACACCGATGCCGCCGACACCTCGCCCGACATGGTCGAGTTCAAGGCCCTGGTGAAGGCTGCGGGCCTCGGCGAGACGAGCTTCGCTCAGGGTGGCTACCTTGCCGCCAAGGTGATGGTTGAGGCGCTGAAGACGGTGAAGGGCGACTACACCCGCGAGTCGGTCAGCGCCGCGATCAAGGCCGTCAACTACGCCACCCCGATGCTGGGTGAGCCGTTCAAGTGGACGCCGTACCTCGGTGGAGCACAGGCCAACGTGGCATCCAAGATCGTCGCCATCAAGGACGGCCAGTTCGTCACGGTATCCGACTGGGTCTTCTGGCCGCCCCGCTGATCCAACCGGACTTCTGACGACTCCATAGAACTGACAACCGATGCTCGACCTCGCGGTCGCCGGTTTGGCGGGAGGGGGCGTGTACGCACTCATCGGGGTGTGTCTCGTCCTCTCCTACCAGGTCGGCGCGGTGATCAACTTCTCCCAGACGTTCTCCGCAGTGCTTGCGGTCTACGTGATGAGCGAATTCATTGCTCATGGCTGGAATCAATGGCTTGCGATCATCGCCGCGCTCGTGATGGGCGGCTTCATCTCGGCCGTCCAGGGTTGGGTGATGTCACGGCTGTTCAGCGGTGCCAGCGTGCTGGTGCGATCGACCGTGACCATCGGTATGGCGCTCAGCTTCTTTGGAATCACCACCCGTATCTTCCACGACACGCAGCGGTTGTTTCCTCGGTTGTTCAGTTCGATGAAGTTCAAGATCGGTACGGTCACGGTCACCGGCGCAACGATCGCCTCGTTTCTCGGGGCGATCGCGATTGCGCTGGTGGTCTGGCTTGTGCTCGGCCGCACCCGCATCGGCGTGATTCTTCGCGCCGTGTCGGGTCGGCCGGTCACGGCCGAGTTGATGGGAGTGAGAACCTCTCGCTACGTCGTGTTCGTCTGGACGCTCACCGGCGTGCTGACGACCGCGGCGATCGTGATTACGGCACCAAGCCGTCGCAGCATCCCGAACATGGCCTTCTTGATCGTGCCCGGATTGGCGGCGGCGATCATCGGTTCGATGCGCAGCTTCCTGCTCACCGTGATCGGTGGTATCGCCATCGGCATGATCGAGTCGGTCGCCCCGATGTGGGACCGAGGCGAGAAGTTGGGCATCGGCGACTACCGACCGGCGCTGTCGTTCGTCATGGTCACGTTGGCCTTGCTCTGGTCGCAACGCAAGGAGACCTGGAATGAATCGCGCTGATCTCTCCGCCGATACACGTCGGCTCATGGTCCCGACGATTCTGCTGGTCGTCGTCGCGTTGCTCGGGGTCTTGGCACCGGGCAACGTCGGCTTCATCGGTTCGACCTGGGCTGCGGTGGCGATCACCGCTGCGGTGCAGGGTCTGGTGGCTCTCTCGGCCGGAATGCTCTTTGGTCGGGCGGGACTGTTGTCCCTCTGCGCCGTCTCGTTCGTTGGCATCAGTGCGTGGGTCAACGCATGGTTAGTGGTCCACGCGTCGCTGCCCTTCTTCCTCAACGTCCTGATCGGGGCGATTGCGGTGATTCCGTTCGGCGTTCTCGTCGGCGGCCTGGCCGTGCGCCTGCGCGGGGTCAATCTGGCGATCGTCACGCTGACCTTCTCAGCGGCCGTCGTCGGGGTGTTCGGGTCCCACAAGTTCCCCGGCTCGCAGGACGATAAGAACCGTGGTACTCGTCCCATCGGATTCCAATCCGACCGGATGTACTTCCTGCTGTGCTTCATGGTCCTGATCGCCTGCGGCCTGGCATTGGAGTGGTACGGACGTCGTCGGGGTGGCCTCGCCTGGCGGGCTGTTCGGTCGAGCGAGCGGGCGACCGCCGCCGCCGGGCTGTCGGTGCCGGCGGTCAAGGTCAACGCTTTCGTTGTCTCGGCCGTGCTGGCGGGAATCGCCGGCGGGTTGTTCATGGGCCAGTACAAGGGCTCGATCAGCGAGGCGACGTTCCTGCCGGTCGCATCGATGGTTCTCGTCGCCTCGGCGGTGTTGGTCGGAGCCCAGAGCCTGTCGGGGGCCGTCTTTGCCGGGCTGCTCGCCTCGGTCATCCCCGAGATCTTCGACCGCAACGGTTGGGCGACGGAGTATCCCCAAATTCTGTTCGGTCTTGGTGCTATCCAGGCCCTCTCGCAGGGGGGTGGGGGTATCTCGTCGGGCTTTCCGTGGCGTCAACCGCGGCACTCCAGCCGTCCCGTGCCCGAACCGCCGCCGGCGGTTGCCATTGCCCATGTGGCCGCTGGTGGTGAGGCGGTCCTCGACATTCGGAATCTGACCGTGCGGTACGGCGCGCTGACCGCGTTGTCCGAGGTCAACGTCAAGGTTCCGCCCCGAACCGTCGTCGGGGTGATCGGGCCCAATGGTGCCGGCAAGTCAACTCTCGTCGATGCCGTGTGTGGTTTCGTGACCAGCTACAACGGCGACGTGGTACTCCACGGCCGGCCGCTCGAGGGCATGAGCGCAACGAACCGGGCCCGCGCCGGGCTCCGTCGAACATTCCAGCAGGGGCGAGCGATCCCCGAGCTCTCGGTTGGCCAGTACGTCAATCTGTCGGTGGTCAAGGCCTTGCCGGCGGCCGAGTTGGAGCAGCTCCTCGGGTTCTTCCAGCTCCCCCCGGCCGACGAGCCGATCAGCCTCATCGACGTCGGCACTCGTCGCATCCTCGAGGTCGCCGCGTCGCTGGCCAGCAAGCCACAGGTGGTCTTCCTCGACGAGCCGGCTGCCGGTCTCGGGGCAGAACAGAGTGCGCTGTTGGGCAAGCACATCAAGGAGATCCCGGCCCGGTTCGGCTGCTCGGTGCTGCTCATCGAACACAACGTTGAACTCGTCGCCGAGGTGTGCTCCGAGATCACGGTCATCGACTTCGGTGTCGTGATCGCCCACGGAAGCCCCAGCGACGTGTTGTCGAACCCGATCGTCGCCCGGGCCTACCTTGGCGAAGAGATCGAACACGAGGTCGGTATCGACGCGGCAGGGGCGTTGCAATGAGCGAAACGAACGTCGACCGACCGAACGCCGGTGGTCTCCAGGTCCGTGAGTTCGTCGTGCAGCGGTCGGGATCGACCATCGTCGACGGGGTCAACCTGGCGATTCCGGCGGGTGAAGTCACCGTGCTGCTCGGTGCGAATGGGGCCGGCAAAACTACGCTGCTCGAAGCACTGTCGGGCGTGATCCCCTCGCAGGGCGGCACCGTCATGTTGGCGGGCCGTGACCTGACGAAGGTCTCGCGGCATCAGCGGGCGCAGGCCGGCCTTGCCCATGTCGAACAGGGTCGATCGATCTTCCCCGACCTCACCGTTGAAGAGAACTTCCTGGTCTGCGCGCCGCGGTCCCGTATCGAACGCGGTTTCGAGCTCTTTCCGGAACTCGACAAGCGCCGCGGGGCCCGGGCGGCCCTCTTGTCGGGCGGCGAGCAGCAGATGCTGGTCATCTCACGGGCGTTGATCAACCAACCGAAGGTGTTGCTGCTCGACGAGATGTCGTTGGGTCTGGCACCGACGGTGATCAAGCGGCTGATCCCGGTCGTGCGTCACCTCGCCGACGAGGGAGTTGGTGTGCTGCTGGTCGAACAGTTTGCCGCGCTGGCCCTGTCGATCGGTGACCGGGCCAGCGTGCTCGTGCACGGGAAGATCGCCTTCGAGGGCCCGGCGTCGGTCCTGCGCGAGAATCCCGATCAACTTCGCGATCTCTACCTCGGCACCAGCCGCGACGCCGCAGTCTGATCGCGCCGCTCTACGGTCGCGGCACGCTGAGATGCTCGACTTGAAGCTCGAACGCGGCACGCAGATCGTCGAGGCACTCCTGGCGCGTGGTGTGACCGGCAACGTGCAGCTGCAGGTGCCATTGGTACACGGCGAACAGATTGTTCGCCAGCACCGCCACGTTGATGTCGCCGTCGAGGCATCGCCGGGTCTGGGCATCGACGAGGAACTGTTGCAGCCGGGCCATATAGCGACGCATGAACACCCGGGCATCGCGGCGCATGTCGTCGGGGAGCAGATGCAGTTCGGTGAGGAACGCCTTGGCCAACCCCGGATTGTGGTCGTGGTGTTCGATCACGCTGAAGAAGGCGCGGCACAGTTGGTCGAGCAGCGAGGCGTCCTGATCGACCCCAGCAAAGGCGTCGTCCCATGCCCGACCGACGTCGCTGCGGAAGACCTCGACGAACAGCTCTTCCTTGGTTCGCACATACAGGAACAACGTGCCCGTACCGATGCCGGCCGCCTTGGCGACCTCGGTCGTCGTGGTTGCCGCGAACCCGCGCTCGTTGAACAGTTTGGTGGCTGCGAGCAGAATGCGTTCCCGCTTGTCGGCCTTGTTGCGCTCTCGCCGACCGGGGTCGGCTGGCATTTGGGTCGCGGTGTTTTCGATACTCAGATCGTAGTTGCGCCGCCGCGCGGTGGCGTACGAAAGGACCACATGTGCTGACCGAGATTTCTCGGCCCCGACCAGGGCTGACGCCCGCGGTGATGGTGGCCGAGGCCGTCGCGTTGCGACCATTCCTCCGTGATCGCCAGGCCGTCACGGAAGCGGCGAATCAGATGCTGCCCGAGGTCCACGAGCGGGTCTTCGACGCCGGCTTCTACCGGTTGCTGCAGCCGGCAGAGTTCGGCGGTTACGACTTCGATCTGCCCACGTTCGCCCGGACCATGGTCGAGATTGCGGCGGGCTGCCCATCGACGGGGTGGGGAGTAGCCTTCACCGGCGGTCACATCCACGTGCTCGGCAAGTATCCGGTGCGGGTCCAAGCCGAGGTCTACGGACCCGACGGCGACTGCCGCGCGCCCCTCGTCGAGGGTCAGATCAACGCCTGGGCCCGGCCGGTCGATGGCGGGTATGTGATCAACGGGACGTTCGACAACTCCTCGGGTATCGATGCCTCGACGCATTTCATGGGCTTCGTCCGCATCGAAGGCACGGGCCGTCCCGGCGCGGAGGAACAGTTGCTGGTCGTGCTCGATCGCGGCCAGTACGAGATCGATCGCAACTGGGACATGCTCGGCATGCAGGGCACCGGCTCGCACCGCACCGTGGTGGTCGAGCAGTTCATCGCCGCCGATCGGGCGCTCGACCCGATGGCAGTGATGGGCGGGGTGACGCCCATCGACGAGCGGTTCTTGGCCAACCCGATGCACGTCGGTCCGAGTTTCAACATCTTGATGACCGAGATCTCGTCGGTTGCGGTCGGTCTGGGCTTCGGGGTGATCGACGCCTACGAGGAGACGCTGCGCAAGGGCGTCATCCCCCGCGGGACGACCAAGCGGATCGATGATCGCGGCTATCAGGTGTACTACGGCGAAGCGGTAGCGCTGTTGGAAACGGCGAGGGCGGCGCTGGTCGGCGGGGCCGGGCAGTACATGGAGGTGTGCGAGCGTGAGGTGACCCACCCTGGTTCATTCGACGCCGAGACCAGTTGGCGGCTCGGAGTGATCAGCCAGCGGTGCATCAAACTCGCCGACGAGGCGACGACGATCATGTTCCGCACCGCCGGTACCTCGTCGATGAAACCGGGCACGCAGATGAACCGCTACTTCCGCGACATGTCGACGTTGCTCACCCACATCACGCTGTTCTACGACCGGTGGTCGGAGCGTCTCACCAAGCTCCGCTTCGGCCTCGAGTAGATCGGTTGGCCGCGTGCTTAGAGGCTGTACAACGCAGCGGCGTTGTCGTGGACGAGGCGGCGTTGATCAGCGGGCGAAAGGTGACCGGTCAGGCGCTCGACGACGGCTTGGGAATCGGGGAAGGTGGAGTCGGGATGCGGGTAGTCGCAGGCCCACATCACCTTGTCGTCGCCGTAGTGGCGCAGTAGATCGAGGCCCACCGCGTCGTCCTGGAAGGTCAGCCAGATCTGACGACGAAAGACCTCGCTCGGCGGCATCGTCAGGCCGATTCCACCGCGCGACTCCCAGTACGAACCCATCGACTGCAGCCGCTGGTAGCGGTAGTCCATCTCCTGGACCACCCAAGGAATCCACGCCAGCCCGCTCTCGGCGAGCACCAATCTCACGTTCGGTCGCTGCTCCAAGACGCCGCGGCCGAGCATGCCGACGATCGGGTCGAGGAACTGGTTGATGAACCCCTTGCTCGTCTCGAAGATGCCGTAGGCGTGGTCGGTCAGGCCGGTCAGCATCGCCTTGCTGAGTACCAGATGGAACGAGGCGATGATCCCCGACTCATTGATCACATCCCAGAACTCGATCCACGGCTCGGTGTAGATCGGCGATGTGACCCGGTCGATATGCATGCTGACCTGAGGAACGTCACTCAACGCGGCCAGGCGCCGCAACTCGGCCGTCGCTCCGACGGGGTCCTCGGCGGGCACCATCGCCACCCCGATCAGCCGCTTGGGATCGTGCGAGCAGAACTCTCGCAGCCAGTCGTTGTAGGCCCGGTAGGCGGCCAGTCGCAGCTCGGGCTCGGCGATGTCGATCGCCGCCACCGGGCCGTACATCACCGTCGCATCGATGCCATCGCGATCCATGTCGAGCAGTCGCAGATCGGCGGTCGTGGGCCGCAGTTCGCCCGGAGTGTCGAGGCCCGCTCGTTCCAACGCCGTCTGATACGAGCGCTTCACCGACGACGGACGTCCGCCCGCCCAGCGCCCCCAACTCGCGTCGCCACATCGCCATTCCGAGCTGCCATCGGCGACCTCGACGACGTGAGGGCCCAACTCGGCCAGCCCGGCGGGCAGTCGAGACGTCCACAGGTCCGCGGGCAGATAGGGCAGGTCGATGTGGTCATCGACGGAAATCATCCTCATGAATGACCATCATGACCGGACGGGATCCGCGCCGTCCAGGGTGCCGTTCTGGCACGATGAACCAATGGGGTTACCAGCGGAAATCGAGACCACCGACCAGCTGAGCGAGATCCCCGGGCGGGCGAACTGGCTCGCCGCGGAACTGGTTGCCGAGCACGACTGGTACCGCTCCCTGACCGACGAGGAGATCGCCGCGCTCGACGCGGCTTTGGCCCACACCCGAGGTTGCAACCCGACCCTTGATCTGGCGGCGATGACCGCCGCCGACTTCCCGATTGGTGCCTTCGCCGAGTCGATTGTCGACCTGCGACGCCGCCTGATCGACGGCCGTGGGGTGATGGCCTGGGAAGGGTTCCCGGTTGAGCGCTACGAGATCGACGAACTGCGGACGATCTGGTGGGGCGTCACGTTGCATCTGGGTACGCCCGTCAGCCAGTCCTGGCGGGGTGACCTGATCGGCGATGTGCGCGACCTCGGAACGGGGATCACCGGCCGCGTCGGGCGGGGGTACACGTCGAATGTCGAACTCGGGTTCCACTGCGACGCTGCCGACGTCACCGGCTTGTTCGTGCTGCGCCAGGGGGCGACGGGTGGGGTGTCGCGGATCTGCAGCGCGGTGGCCGTCCACAACGAGATCTACCGCCGTCGTCCTGATCTGCTCGAACTGCTCTACCAGCCGTTCACCGTGAGCTGTCAGAACAACGAACTGCCCGGAACGCAGCCGTGGTATGACCTGCCCGTATTCGGTCGGATCGGCGACGACCTGGCCAGCGCCTATGTCCGCACGAACATCACGTGGGCGGCGCGCAATGTCGGCTCGCCGCCGCTGACCGACGAGCAGGTCGAGGCCGTCGAAATAGTCGGCTCGGTCGCCGCCGAGGAGGGCATGTGGGTCGAGCGGCGGTTCCCGGCCGGGACGATGTGGTTTGCCAACAACCACACGATGTTCCACATGCGCACCGAGTTCACCGACTTCGACGACCCCGCGCTCAAGCGTCATCTTCTGCGAATCTGGCTGAGTCTGCCCAACGGTCGCGCCCTGCCCGAGAGTTTCCGCCCGTTCTTCACAGACACCTCGGCCGGAGCCGCTCGCGGTGGCTATCTGAGCCGCAACGACGAGTTTGTCTTCACCACCGGATAAATCGAATGGCCACGTCTAGAACCGTTCGTATGATTCTAGAATGGCCTTCAGTATCAAGAACGACGAGGCAGATGCGTTACTGCGTGAGCTCACCGCATTGACGAACGAATCTCTTACCGACGCGGTGACTCAGTCATTGCGCGAACGACTGCGCCGCGAGAAGCGACGTTGTCACGCCCCCGGTGTCGACCGTCTCCAGGCGGCCATTGATCACATGCTCAGCCTGCCCGTGATTGACCACCGGCATCCCGATGAGATCCTTGGCTACGACGAACATGGTCTGCCGTCGTGAGCCGGCAGCGACCACCTCTCGTCGATCTCGCAGTCGACACGTCGGCGATTTTTGCTGTCATGCTGAATGACGAACCTGCCGAGCGAGTGACCTCGGCGCTTCGGGCGGCCCGGGGTCCAATCATCTCTGCCGCGACGCTGTTCGAACTGATGATCGTCAGCGCATCGCGCTTAGGAGCACAAGGTCCCGATGCGGCTCGGGCGGTGCTCGACGAAGCCGATGTCGTGACGGTGCCCGTCGACGAGCTATCTGCCGAACTGGCGTTGGAGGCATGGATGAACTTCGGCAAGGGCCGACATCCGGCGGAGCTCAATCTGAGCGACTGCTATTCCTACACGGCGGCGCGGCACTTCGAGGTGCCGCTACTGTTCGTCGGGCGGGATTTCGCACGGACGGACTTGCTGCTGATCGACGCGACGGTCGAGTAGGCGGCATCCGTCGTGTCCAGCCTGGATCCGCCTCCCGATCCGTTCCGGTGGTGAGAACGGTGTCTGCGGGTGGTGGGTGGCGAGTGAACTAGCTTCGAGGCCATGCGTTTGGGGGCCATGTTCAGTGATACCGATTTGGGGAATGACCCGGGGTTTCTGCGGGAAATGGCCCAGACGCTCGAGGGAGCCGGGTTCGATGCATTCCTGACCAACGACCACGTCGTCGGCGGCCACCCCGACCGGCAGCGACCCGGCGAAAAGGTCAACACCTACGAGGTGCCGTGTCACGAGCCCCTCGTGCTGCTCACCTTCCTCGGGGCGGTCACCACGACCTTGGAACTGGTCACGTCGATCATCATCTCGACCCAGCGTCAGACCGTGCTGCTCGCCAAACAGGCAGCCGAGCTCGACCTGCTCACCGGGGGGCGGCTGCGGCTCGGCGTCGGTATCGGCCGCAACTGGATGGAGTACGAGGCGCTCAACGAGGACTTCACCAATCGCGGCCGCCGCATGGAGGAACAGATCGCCGTGATGCGGGCCCTGTGGACCGAAGAACTGGTCACCTTCGAGGGTCAATGGCACCACCTCGACCGCATCGGCATCAACCCGCTCCCGGTGCAGCGTCCGATCCCGATCTGGATGGGTTCGTTCGTCGGCAACCTGGTCGAGAAGGTGTTGGAACGGACCGGCCGTCTGGCCGACGGCTGGATGCCGCAACTTCCCCCGGGAGATGAACTTGCCGCTGCACTCGAACGCCTGCGGGGCTATGCGGCGGCGGCCGGTCGCGATCCCCATGCGTTGGGAGTTGAGTGCGGCATGCGGATCTCGGCAACCGACGACCGTCAGAAGTGGGTTGATACCGCCGCGGCGTTCCGTGCGCTGGGAGCGACCCACCTGCGCGTGTCGACAATGGGCGGTGGCTACGCCAGTCACGCCGAACATCTCGCCGGCCTGGTCGAATGGGTCGGAGTGGTCGACGCCGCTGCTCGTGGTTGAGTCGGTCGAGCAGCCCACCGCCTAACGTTCGCTTGATTTGGTAGTCGAACATTTGGTAGTCAAAGGAGGAGCGCGTGATGTCGAAAACGGTCGCTGATCAGGTCGAGCGGGTGCTGAAGCCGATTCAACAGTTCGTCCGGGGCTGGATGATGGGCCCGGCTGTCGATGCCAAGGCTCGCGAGTTGAGGATGCGCAACGGCAACGATCTGTGGGTCGTCGGACGCGCTGGGGTGATCGGTGACGGCGACGCGCTTGTGGCCGCGTCTGGCCTCGGGTTCCTCAGCCCCGACCATGTGCGCGCCGCGTGGGAGGCGCTCCCGGCCGGTCTCACCCACCGTCAGGTAGCCGCGGCGTACGCCGTCCTGTGCGCGCAGTGGGGGACCGCCGAGTTGTCGCGGTTCGACCCCGTGCGGATGGAACGGCTCGACGAGTTGGGTCGCCGGGTCATCGCCGCTGCCGACCCGGCGATCGGATCGGTCTTCGCCGGGTGGCGGGCGATGCCCCAGCCCGCAGACGTTGGGGCGCGGGTCGCCCTGACCGGTCACGTGTTGCGTGAGATGCGCGGGAGCGCCCATATCGCTGCGGTCATTGCCTGCGGAATCACCCCGCTCGACGCCGTGCTTGCCTCGCCTGCTCCGCCACCTCGCGGGGGCCCTGAGTGGGCCGGCCATCTGGGCTGGACGGGTCCGTTTCGTGACCCGACCGAGGTCCGCGAGGCGCGGATGGAAGCCGAACGGTTGACCTCGAAGATCGTTACCCCCGCCTTTGCCTCACTCGGCGATGCCGATCTTGACGAGTTCGCCGAACTGATCGAAACCACCCGTCACGCCATCGACATGTAGCCACTCCGCCAGCCCTGTCTGTTGCCTTTCACCCCCCATACACCGGCTAGTGAACCTCCGGACCGCATCGTCTGGGTCTGACATCGATCTGCGGGTAGCGACGATGGCCGTGCCATGGCGATTGACGCGCGGTTCGGACACAACTTTCGGTCTACGGGATGATGGGTTGACAGCGGTTCGATTGGTTGTCGTCAGGGCGTTGCGAGGTAACGCTCGACCATGGCGTGGAGGTGGCGGGTGCGGATCTCCTGGTAGTTGCCGAGGGTCTCGCCGCGCTTGCGGCCGCCCTTGAATCCGCGGGTTTGGGCGGCGAGGTTGCTGGTGTCCTGGTCGTAGACGTAGGCCAGACCCTGATCGATACCGGGGGTCAGTTTGTAGCTGTCGTCGACATCGAGATCGAACGGTTCGGGCGGCGGGGGCGGCGGACCGTCGGGCGGGTTTGGTCGCATCACCAACAAGTCGAACGTGCAGAAGTCGGGATTCGCCGGGTCGGGCCGGAAACGGTAGACCATCGACAGTTGTAGCCCGGGGAAGAAGAAGGCGTTGGGGAACAGGAAATACTCGATCGAATCCATCGTCTCGCTGTTCGACAGGTGCGAGAAGTCAGGTCCGAAGCGCTCGGTCATGTTCCGTTGCAGGTACCCGGCGTAGACATCGCGGGCGGTCAGTCCCTCGGGGACCTGGGGTCGTTCGGTGGCGTTGGGCAGCTTGCGGGCCATCAACAGATCGAGGAGTTGCTGCTCGGTGTATTCCCGCTGGATGTGCGGGCTTTTCGTGCCAACAGTATGGATGAACCGGGTGACGTTGTCGCCGAACACGTCGTACTGGGCGTTGGCGTCGCCGGTTGTCCGTAGCGCCTCGGAGTGGGTTTCGAGCACGTGGTAGGCCTCGAGGAACGCCGCCATCGATGCCTTCCAGTTGGCCGGCAGTCGCTTGCGAGCGTGGATCTCGATGTAGCGATCGGCGAGGTTCCAATTCTCGAAATGCCGCGGGAGCACTCCGAGATACTCCTCGAGTGGCAGCGCATCGTTGTCGAAGTTGATGAACACGAACCCGCCCCAGAGTCCGACCCGCACGGCTGGCAGGGGGGCGTCGTCAACATGGGGGAAATCCCACCGGCACGGCAGGTCGTCGAGTTGGCCCTGTAGATCCCACGTCCAGCCGTGGAACGAGCAGCGGAACTTCGTGGTTTGACCGGTGGTGCCCGATGGCTTCAGCTGGGTGCCGCGGTGCTGGCAGAAGTTGTCGTAGGCCTGTATCGAGCCGTCGACGGTGCGTACCACGATGGCGGAGCGGTAGCCGATGTCGTAGATCGAGTAGCTCCCTTCGCGCGGGAGATGCTCCTCGCGGCACGCCCACTGCCACGTGCGACTGAACAGCCGTTCCTGTTCCAACCGGGCGATCTCGGGAGATGTGTAGGCCTCGTACGGCAGGTCGTGACTGCCGAGAAACTCGTACGACTCCTCGAGCAATGCTGCGGGCGCCCCGCCCTGGTCGCGTAGCAACAGCTCGCGGGTACTCGGAGCCGGGCAGCGGGCCGAGCCCGGAAGTGGCAGGCGAACATCGTTCATTGTCGCAGCGTAGTGATGCAGCGATCAGTGGTCCCGCAGGTGGGGGTTCCGTAGGCACTGGTGGTCTGCCACAAAAGCTCCCCAGAATCGGCGGTGACCGGGCGATATGGGCACTTTCCGGGCTTTCGTCTGATCCTGGGGTGCGATCGTCCCAGCGACCAGCCCAGCAGCCCGCGTCAGCCTCCCGATGCGGCGCGGCCGGCGGCGAGGATGCTGTCGACGAGGGCGTTGGGGCGGCTGCGGTCGAAGTTGGCCATGTGGCTCAACATCCGGTTTCGGGCGGCCGAGGTGAGATAGAACCGCTCGTAGAGGGCGTTGCGGCTGCCGAGCTGCGAGCCGATGAAGTCCCAGGCCAACCGGAAGACCGCGGCGCGGTCCTCGGCGTCGGTGCCGTCGGCGCCATGCATGAACTCGTCGATCAGCGGGCGCATCTCGGGGTCGTCGAGCTGCGACCGGCTCGGGGTGACCAGCAGGTTGTGACTGCCGATCATCGTGATGATCTCGTTCACCCGCGGGAACCATACGGCCAGCAGCGAGCGCATGGGGGTGAGGGCCCGGCCGCCGGGGAACCACACGCCGGTGCCGATGTCGTAGCCCTGCTCGGTCGAGGTGAAGATGGCGTTGCGGGTGACCTCGACGTAGCTGAGCAACTCGCCGAGCATCTCGAACGTCGCCGGGCTGTAATCACCGATCATCTCGGCCATACGAGCGGCGAGGCCGTAGGCGAACTCCAACTTGTTGAGCGCCCGAATCGTCGTCTGCGTCGTCATGTTGTCGAGCAACCCGGTGCGCCCGACCGTGTTGTAGATCTCGACGCTGCCTGGCCGACCGTCGAGAAAGACCATCTCACGGGGGATCTCAACATTGTCGAAGATGACGAACGAGTCCTGCTCGTCGAAGCGGGTCGACAGCGGACGGTCGAACGGATGGGCGACCACCGAGGCCGAATCGCGACAGAGAAACTTCAGCCCCGGGATGTCCATCGGCACCGAGAACGACAGCGCGAAGTTCTCCGCGCCGTCGGGAAGGGGAAGCGCCGGGTAGACGGCGATCTCGTCGGCGAACGGCGCAAGAGTGCCGAGAATGCGAGCGCCACGCACGATGATCGAGTCGTTGGTCTCGCCGACCTTTTGCAGCGTGACCTTGTTGTTGAGGATCGCTCCCTCGGTGCGCTTGTCGTTGTTCGGCTGGATGATCGTGTGGGTCAGCGACACGTCATCGCGGGCCAGATGCTTCTGGAAGGCGAGGATGTTCGCCTCGCCCTCGGGGTTGCAGCCGTCAGGCCCGAGCCAACCCTCGTGGCGGGCGGCGAAGCTGGCGAACTTCATGTTCATGTAGTCGGGAGTGCGACCCATCAGCCCGGCTGTGGCCTCGCTGATCCTCGACAGGCCACGCACCCGGGCGCGCAGGTCGTCGAGCGAGCGCGGCAGCATGTGGCTGATATTGATCGGATCGCCCGTCTCGGGGTCGGGGATCAGGCAGTCGTCGGCGAACTCGTGCTGACGATCGAAGATGCTCGCCAACGTCGCCGCCGCGCCGCGGGTCTTGGGATGCTCGGTGACGTCGCTGATCTGCTCGCCATCGATCCACACCTCGCGCGGTCGGCTCTGCAGACCTTCGAGAAACTGCTGACCTGTACGTGCCCCCACGGCATACCCCCTGGCTTGACTCTGTGGCGAACATTAGACCGAGTCGCCCGCGAATCGCCTGCCGCTGGTTCCAGACTGCGGACCGGCCGGTCGGCTATCGGGAAATGTGTCGAAACGCCGTGGTCGGCGGCATTTCGAACCGGACGTTGAGTTCCTCGGCTCGACTCGGGTCGAGGAACGTGTTGGCCAGGACCAGTTGTTCGACGGTGCCGTCGAAGTCGTCGAACCAGATGCGGCCGGTAAACCGCCACAGATGTTCGAGCACCGAGGTGAACAGGCTCGGGTCGTCGAACAGCGAGAGGCGGCGAAGCCCGCCGAGATAGTCGTTGCGCAGGATATTCGGCACGATGATTCGACAGTCGCCCCCGGCGGCAAACTCGCTCGACATGAACACCCGTGAGAGCCGGCCGTTGCCATCGGCAAACGGGTGTACTTCGGCGACGACGAAGCCCATGTATGCGGCCCGACGGAAGGGTGTATCGAGGCGCTCCAGGCGAAACCACGCCTCGGTCAGGGTGCCGGTGACGAGTTCGGGGTGGACGAACAGGGTTGACCCGGCCTGATTACTGCGGACCTTGAACTCGCCGGGGAGCGTCTCGGGTCGCCCACCCATGATCATCTCGTGGCGGGTGCGCAGCAGATCGAGGAAACCGGCCGGGTCGGTGGCCTGCTCAGTCAGCAGATCGAGGTCGGAGAGCAGTTCGTACGTACCGCTGATGTCGTGCGAATCGGCCGGACGGTGGGGATCGGGGATGCCGTCGATGGCGATGGTGCGGGCTTGATCGACGTCGATCTCGGTGCCCTCGATGAAGTTCGAGAAGTATGCCTCGAAAAAAGGCAGCCACGGTCCGCGCTCGGCGGTCTTACGGCGGGGGGAGAGATCGAGCAGGTGTTCTGTGAGCAGGTCGAACCGGGCGGTACTCGGCGAGTCGCACCTCGCCGTCGGTTCGACAGATGCGATCGACCCAGTCGGCGAGTTCCTCGTCGGACAACGTGCGGGGGCACGCCGCTTCGAGCCCGCGACGGCATGGTGTTGTCGAGCAATCCTCGGGCTTTCGACGCGAGGTAGATGCCGCCGGGGAGGGGGATGTCGCCGGGTTGCGGTCCCGGGCCGGGTCGCCGCGAGATGGTCAGGCCGGGGAGCGTGATCGGGGTTCGGCTCTGGCGCGGTGAAACGACGTAGATGACCCCGTTGATCGGGCCGCTGATCGGTGCGGAGCGATCGGTGATGATCGCCCCGGGCACCTCGCAGGCGAGGATGCGCGGCCAGTTCCCCCGGACGATCACCGCGGCTTCGTCGTCGAGGTTCGCGGTGTAGATGCCCGGCGCCAGCCGGCGAATCTCGCCCCGACGCTCCTGCGCTGTCAGGGTCGGTACAGGCACGGTGCCCGGTCTCGCTCACAGACAGAAAACCGACTATCGTCAGAATTCGCGTTCGACTGGGGGTCGGAGGCATGACGAAGGGAACTTTGTGACACGTCAGTCGGGGAGAATTCTCACCAGCCATGCGGGAAGCCTGCCGCGGCCCGATCGACTTGATCGAGCTCAACCGGGCCCGCCAGGCGGGTGAGACCGACGACGAGGCGGGATTCCAGGCAGCCGCTCAGCGAGGCGGTTGCCGACGTCGTCGCTCGGCAGACGGCTGTCGGCATCACGCGTTCCCGGCGACGGCGAATTCGGCAAGGCGATGGGCCAGAAGGTCAACTACGGCGCGTGGTGGAGCTACTCGTTCGCCCGCCTGGGCGGCCTCGAGCCGGTCGGCCCGAGGTTGTTCGACATGCCAGTCGGTCCGCTCGGAGCCTGGCAACGGTGAAGCTCACGAGCTTCGCCGACCGGCGCGACCGGCAGCGGTTCGCCGCCGCCTACGCCGACCCGGACCTCGGGGGTGTCTCGCCGGTGGTGGCGGGGCGATGTGGCCCGACTGCACCGGCCCGATCACCTACACCGGCCACGAGGCGATCGCGCCGACATCGCCAACTTCAAGGCCGGGCTCGCGGCCAGGGGGCTGGAGGACGGGTTCATGACCTCGGTCGCGCCCGGCAGCGCCGCCCGCGTCGGCAACTCGTACTACGCGACCGACGAGGAGTTCATGTTCGCCTGCGCCGACGCTATGCGCGAGGAGTACAAGGCGATCGTCGACGCCGGGCTCATCCTGCAGCTCGACGACCCTGCGATCGCCGAGAACTGGGACCAGATCAACCCCGAGCCCACGGTCGAGGACTACCAGCGGTTCACGATGGCGCGCGTCGAGGCGATGAACCACGCGATCCGCGGACTGACCGAAAGATCGCATCCGCTTCCACCTGTGCTGGGGGTCGTGGCACGGCCCGCACATCGACCGACATCCCGATGAAGGACATCGTCGACGTGATGCTCAAGATCAACGTCGGGGCGTACTCGTTCGAGGCCGGCAATGTCCGCCACGAGCACGAGTGGAAGGTGTGGCAGGACACCAAGCTGCCCGACGGCAAGGTGATCATCCCGGGCGTCGTGAGCCACGCCACCAACGTGGTCGAGCACCCCGAACTGGTCGCCGATCGCATCGTGCGACTTCGCCAGTCTGGTCGGGGCCGAGAACGTGATCGCCGCCACCGACTGCGGGCTCGGCGGCCGAGTCCATCCCGACATCGCCTGGGCCAAGCTCGAGTCGCTCGCCCAGGGTGCCGAGATCGCCTCGGCGCGGTTCGGATGATCAACCCGTCGACCGCGAGACTGTGACGATGACCCGCGCCGACGAGATCCACGAGGAGGTCAGCGCCTGGCTGGCTGTCCATTGGGACCAAGACCGGCCGCTTCGCGAGTGGCGGGCGCTGTTGGCCGAGTCCGGCTGGGGCTGCCCGTCGTGGCCGTCGAGTGGTTCGGCCGGGGCCTCAGTCCTGCCCTCGCCGCGGTGGTCGACGACCGAGTTCTCCCGCATCGGCGCAGTTGGCGCGGCCGTCGGCCAGGCGATCACGCTCGCCGCGGCGACCATGCTCGAACACGGTTCCGACGAGTTGAAGGCGCGCTTCCTACGCCCGGCGATGACCGGTGAGCACCGCTGGTGCCAGTTGTTCAGCGAGCCCGGCATCGGGCTCCGACCTGGCCGGGCTGACGACGAGCGCCGGCACGCGACGGTGACGAGTGGGTCATCACCGGGCAGAAGGTGTGGAACACCGGCGCCACCACGCCGACTACGGCATGCTCGTGGCCCGTACCAACTTCGACGTGCCCAAAGCACAAGGGCATCACCTACTTCGTGCTCGACATGCACCAGCCGGGCGTCGAGGTACGGCCGCTGATGCAGATGAACCGGCTACGCGTCGTTCAACGAGGTGTTCCTCTCCGAGGCGCGGATCCCGGCCGACCATCGTGGTCGGCGACGTCGGCGAAGGCTGGCGGCCGACGCTGACGACGCTGGCATCGGAACGTTGCCTGCCGAGCGTGCGAAGCAGTACTCGGCCGGGGGACGTGGCCTCGGGCGGCCGTTGCCGCGAGGAAGCCGCCCTCGAGACGGCCGACTACGCCAAGACCTACATCTGGTACCCGCAGCGGGCCGGTCGGGCCGACCTGGTCATCCCCCACGCCCAGCGCCCGCGGGGTCGCCACGGACCCGTCATCCGCGACCCGGATCGCCCGTTGTACTCGCTCGACCAGACCGCCAAGTGGACCGCGCAGCGGGCGCGGGCGGCGAAGTTGGCGGGCAAGCCGGCAGGGCCGGAGGGTTCGATCGGCAAGCTCGTCGGGTCAGCGAGATCTCTCGTCGGGCGGCCGCTTCACGCCCAGATCGCCGGCGCGCACGGCATGCTCAGCGGGCCGGAATCGGGTCTCGACGGCACTGCTCGCCGAGATCCTTGTCTCGCCAGCCCGGCCAGTCGATCGCCGGGGGAACCGACGAGATCCAGCGCAACATCATCGGCGAAAAGTCGCTGGGGCTGCCCCGTGAGCCGGCCGTCGACATCGACATGCCGTTCCGTGACGTGCGCACCAACGCCCGTTGACGTTCGCGGCGCGCGACGAGCCGCCTGCGTCCCCTTGCGGAACTCGAGGCGTTTCTCGTGTCGTGGTTGCCGCGCCGACTGGGTCGCCGCGGCCCGAGCCGGTGACGAGGCGGGGATGCTCGCCGCGAAGGTCGGCTTCGACAATCCGGCGCTGGTCCGCAAGCTCGGCGCGGCCGGGTGGGTTGCCCCGCACTGGGACCCGGCGCATGGCGGGCGGGGCCTGGCCGGTAGCCGATGCCCAGGCAGCGCTGACGCTGCTCGACGCATGGGAAGTCGCCCCACGTGTCCGCGCGGGTCGGGGTTGTGCTTGCCGCGCCAACGATTCTGCAGTGGTCGTCGGAGGACACCAGACGCCGCTTCCTTCCCCACATCGTCACGGGCGAGGAGCAGCTGGTGCCAGCTGTTCTCGGAGCCGGGCGCGGGCTCCGATCTGGCGTCGTTGGCGACCACCGCGGTGCGCGATGGCGACGAGTGGATGATCAACGGGCAGAAGGTGTGGACGACGATGGGGCACCAGTCGCGAGTTCGCCATGCTGCTGGCCCGCACCGACCCGACCGCGACCGAAACACAAGGGCATCACGTACTTCGGCGTCGACATGCGCAGCCCCGGGGTCGAGGTTCGACCGTTGATCAACATCGCCGGTCAGGTGGAGTTCAACGAGGTGTTCCTCACCGACGTGCGAATGCCCGACCTCCATCGCATCTCCCCCGTCGGCGAGGGCTGGGGGGCATCGATCACCACGCTTGGGGCCGAGCGCCTGGTGCTGTCGGGCACCCGCAAAAAGCGGCGGGCGAAGGACGAAATCCTCGGCGGCAAGACGATCGACGAGGTGCTGCAATTGGCGCGTCGCTTCGGGCGCGACCGCGGACCCGATGTGGCGGCAACGGATCGTTGTCGAGTGGATCAAGGGCCGTTTGCTGCAGCTCACTGCGTTACGAGCGCGGGCTAACGCTGCGGCCGGGCGACCGGCCGGGCCCGAGGGATCGATCTCCAAGATCGCCAAGGCATCGGCCAACCAGACCCTGCAGGTGCTAGCGATGGATTTACTCGGCGCAGCGGCAACCGCGTGGCTGCCTGGGGCGACCGATGAGCCGGCCTTTGTCGAGCAGTTCCTCCGGACGCGGGCCAACTCGATCGAGGGCGGCACGTCGGAGATCCAACGCAACATCGTCGGTGAGCGTGTGCTCGGCCTGCCCCGCGAACCCGACCCCTTCCACGGCAGACCATGGAACCAAGTCCCCCGAAGCTGAGGAACGAACATGACCGATGACCTGGTGATTCGCCACGACGAAGGCGGCCTGGCGACGCTTGACGTTGAACCGGCCCGACAAGCTCAACGCGATGTCGCCCGCGTCGTTCGTGGCGTTGCGGGCCCACATCGACGCCATCGCCACCGACGAGTCGGTCGGCTGCGTGGTGCTCCAGGGCGCCGGGCGCTCGTTCTGCGCCGGCCACGATCTCGGATCGATCGCCACCGGGCGAGCGGGCGCCGAGCCGCCACTTCGAACCCGAGACGGTCGACGCGTTGGAGAACCTGCCCCAACCGACGATCGCCCGCCTCCACGGCCACTGCTTCACCGGCGGTCTGGAGTTGGCGCTCGGCTGCGACATCCTCATCGCGGCGGAGTCGACCAAGCTCGGCGACACCCACGGCCAATGGGGCCTCGCCCCGATCTGGGGCATGTCGGTGCGTCTCCCCGAGCGCGTCGGACGGTCGATGGCCAAGGAATTGATGTACACCAGCCGCCGAATCTCGGGCGCGAGGCGGCCGCGATCGGCCTGGTCGATCACTGCGTGGCCGACGATGAACTCGATGCCGCCGTGGCCGCGCTCGTCGCGGAGATCCTCGCCAACTCCTGGGGCACCAACCGCATCGACAAGGCGCTCGTCGCTGATGCCGGCGAGCGGACCCGCGTCGCAGCGTTACTCCACGAGCGCACCCTGCCCCACGGCCTGCCGGCCGATGCCAAGGAACGGATGCGCCGCGGCGGCCGCTGAGGTTGCGCTTGGCCGAAGTATCGTCAGATCGCTCCGGCAGGTGGGTGTACAGTCCACCGCTGTTAGCGCTTATCGATAACCGGGGGTTTCAATGCGTGAGACAGTGTTCATGATTGGGCGAATTTTGTTCAGCCTGGTGTTCATCGGATCGGGGGTGGGGCATCTCACCCAGACCGAAGGGTCGGCTCAGTACGCCGCCCACAAGAAGGTACCGAACGCCAAGCTGATGGTGCAGCTGTCCGGGGTGTTGATGCTGCTCGGTGGCGTCGCGGTGATCCTGGGGATCTGGATGGATCTTGCGGGCCTCGGCTTGGCCCTGATGTGCCTGATCATGGCCTTCATGATGCACCGCTTCTGGGAGGAGACCGACCCGCAGACCAAACAGGGCGAGATGGCTTCATTCATGAAGAACGTCTCGATGGCCGGGGCCGGTTTGATCCTCGCATCGTCGGCGTACTGGCCGAACACGATCACCGACGGCGTCTTCAAGTAGGTCGCCGCCGTTCCGCGGCCGCGTATCGCGCGGCCGCGGACACTGTCGATCCGTCGTGGTCAGTGGTCGGAGGCGACACCACAGATGTCGAGAGCCAGAAGCGCCAACGTCCGGGCGGTGGTCAACACGTCGTCCACCACCACCGACTCGTCGGGGCCATGGGCGAGGGTGACATCGCCGGGGCCGTACTGCACGGTTTCGACGCCGCCGATGCCCGTCATCAATCGCAGATCACTGCCGTATGGCGCGATCCAACTTGATGGATGGACGCAAGAGACGCGGTCGTGGGCCCGAATCACCCGGTCCATCAGGTCGCTGCCTGCTGGCATCCGCCCGCTGGCGAATTGGCCGCCCCACCACTCGACTCGAGCGGGATGATCCCGCAACCAGGGATCGGCGTCGCACACCTCGGCAATGGCCGTCTCCAACGCCAGGCGGGCATCGGCCAACGGTTCGTCGATGGCGACACCGCATCGCCCGTTGGCGACCAACAGATCGGGAACCGACGACGCCCAGTCGCCGCAGGCGAGCGTTCCGATCGAGATCGGGTAGGCCAGCTCGAACTGGGGGTTGGTTGAGGTGACCCCGGCGTTGCGTCGCTCCTCGAGCCGTTGCAGCGCGCCGTAGAGCGGGAGGAACTTCTCGAACGCGCTCACCCCGGCGGCGCGGCGCGACGCATGCGTGGCCTGGCCCGAAACGATCAGCCGGAAGGTCAACGCTCCCGCATTGGCCGGAACGAGATCGAGATTGGTCGGCTCAGGAATCACGCAGGTGTCCGGTCGCCAGCCGCGATCGAGAACGCTGTAGGTGCCCAGTCCGCCGTCCTCCTCGCCCAGAACGGCGGTGAGCAACAGATCGTGTTCAAGGGCGACCCCGGCCCGGCGGATGGCATCGACGGCCCACAGCGAGGCGATCACTCCGCCCTTCATGTCGCAACTTCCTCGTCCGAACAGGCGGCCATTGGCGACCCGCGGGTCGTACGGAGTGGTCGTCCAGGCCGCAGAGTCACCCGGGGGCACGACGTCGACATGGCCGTTGAACATCAACGACCGCCCGGATCCGCCGCCGCGCCCACCAAGGCGCCCGACGACCCCCCAGGCCTCCTGGCGGTCGACCTCGACGCCGGGAAAGTCGTGGCGACCGGTCACGTCGGTGAGGTCGATCTGCCAGTGGTCGACGTCGAGCCCGCAGCCGCCGTAGAGCCGACTCATGTGCGCAATCGCCTCGTTCTCCGCGTCGGTTCCCCCGACACTGGGAATGGCGATCAATTCGGCAAGCAGTCCCAGCATCGGGTCGCGTCGTTCGTCGATGATGTTGAGCACCCGGTCTGCTGCGGTCACGGACCCGACCGTACAATCTGGTCGATCGATCCCGACATCGTCCTACGATGAAAGTTGATGACTGATCTCTCGGCAGCGGACGTTTCGGCGTTTCTCTCACGCCTGAGGGTTGAACGTGAACCACCGTCGGCCGATGCGTTGGTTCGTCTGCACCGGGCGGTGTTGGAGCGGGTGCCATACGAGACCACGTGGATTCACCTGGGTGAACGGTGGGGTGTTGATCGGCTGGCATCGCTGCGGCGCATCGCCTACCGCCAGCGTGGCGGATACTGTTTCCAGATCAATGGGGCCTTCAGCCTGCTGCTCGAGGCGCTTGGTTACGACGTCACCCTGCATGTCGGTGGCGTTCACCGGGCCGATGGTCCGACGGTCGAGGCAATGACGAATC
The DNA here is from genome assembly GCA_963847945.1 of uncultured Actinomycetes bacterium. Taxonomy (GTDB): domain Bacteria; phylum Actinomycetota; class Acidimicrobiia; order Acidimicrobiales; family Ilumatobacteraceae; genus JANMJD01. The sequence continues at coordinate 162,727 of CAWKBX010000009.1, read as the reverse complement.
ATCTCGTGCTTCAGGTTCACGGGTTACCCGCCGACGGGTGCCCTGATGGTTCGTGGTATGTCGATGCCGGCCTTGGCGACGCCCTGCACGAACCGTTGCCGCTCGTCGCTGGCACCTATCGACAGGGTCCATTCGAGTTCGGATTGGCGATCAGCGATGCGTCGTTTGCCGACTGGCAGTTCCAGCACCATCCGTCGGGATCGTTCGCCGGGATGGTGTTCCGCTCCGAGCCCGCGGCGATCGGCGAATTCGACGATCGCCACGAGTTCCTGTCGACGTCGCCCGATTCGGTGTTCGTGCAGACCCTCACCGTGCAGCGCCGCGATGCCACGGGCGTCGACGTGATCCGTGGCCAAGTGCTCCAACGCGTCGAGTCGTCGGTCGTGTCGGAACGGACCCTGGTCTCGGAATCGGAATGGTTCGAGGCGCTCGCCGACGGGTTCGATCTCCCGTTGGCCGACGTGTCAGCCGCGGACCGGCACGTGCTGTGGACGCGGGTGCACGGAGCCCATCAAGCCTGGCTGGCTGCCCAAGACTGAATCTCGGTTTACCAGGCGTCGACGGCGGGGCGTTTCTTGGCCCGACCGGTGAGTGGCGCTGGTGGGCGCATCGAGGCGAGCAGGTTGGCGAGCCAGAAGCGGGAGTCGGCTGGGTCGATGGTGTCGTCGATGGCGAACCCGGTGGCGAGGCGCACGGCCTTGCCCTTGGTGTATTCCGCGGCGACGTGGTCGTCGAAGAACTTCTTGCGCTCGGCCGGGTCGGCGATGGCGGCCATCTCGTTGCGGTAGGCGAGGGTGACCGACCCCTCCAGGCCCATCGTCCCCCACTCGCCGGTCGGCCAGGCGACGGTGAAGTTGCTCGCCTTGAACGAGCCGCCCGACATCACGATGCCGCCGAGTCCGTACGACTTGCGCAGGATGATGGCGAACGTCGGCACGGTCAGGTTCGCTCCGGCGAGGAACATCCGGCTCGAGTGGCGCACCAGGGCGGTCTTCTCGACGTCGGGACCGACCATGATCCCCGGGGTGTCAACCAGCGACAGGATCGGCAGGTCGAACGTGTCGCACAACTGCAGGAACCGGGCTCCTTTGTCGGCCCCGTCGGAATCGATCGCCCCGCCGAGCACGCTCGGGTTGTTGGCCATGATCCCAACGGGCCGTCCCTCGACCCGGGCGAACGCGGTGATCACGGTGTCGCCGAACCCGCGCCGCAACTCCAGCACCGACCCCACATCGGCCAGCGTCTCGATCACCTGACGCACGTCGTAGGCGCGCAGGCGGTTCTCGGGGATGATGTGGCGCATCGGGCGCTGGTCGGGGGCCTCCCACTGCTTGAGTCGTCCCTGGAAGTACGACAGGTATTGCTTGGCGACCCGCACCGCCTCAACCTCGTCATCGACTGCAATGTCGACCACGCCGCTGGCGATCTGCACATCGATCGGGCCGATCTCCTCGGGACGGTACACCCCGAGGCCGCCGCCCTCGATCATCGCAGGGCCACCCATCCCGATGTTCGAGTTCTTGGTGGCGATGATCACATCACAGCACCCAACCAGCGATGCGTTCCCGGCGTAGCACCGACCCGAGACGATGGCGACCATCGGCACCTGCCCACTGAGCTGGGCAAACTCGGCGAACGTCTCGCCGTAGTCGCCCGAATCTTCGCCGGGGCGTCCGCCGCCACCCTCGCCGAACAGGATCAACGGCAGCCGTCCGTCGCGAGCGACGTGGATCATCCGGTCGGTCTTGGCGTGGTTCTTGATCCCCTGGGTGCCGGCGAACACGGTGTAGTCATAGGCGAGCACCGCGCAACGGCCGGCCGGATCGGCGAAAAGGTCGCCGTTGATCCGGCCGATTCCGGTGATCATCCCGTCAGCGGGGCTCTTGACGATCAGCTCCGCCATGGTCCGTCGACGCCGTTGGGCGGCCACCGCGAGCGGTCCATACTCGACGAACGTGCCGTCATCGACGAGGGCGGCGACGTTTTCGCGGGCGGTGCGTTGGCCGGTCTTGCGTCGTCGTGCTACAGCATCGGGTCGCGCCGCGTCGAGGGTGATCCGGTGACGTTCGACGACCTCGGCGAGGTCGGCGCGGATGTGATCGGGATCGACCGCGATCTCGTCGCGGGCGTCGTCGTCGGTGGCTCCCGTTGGATCGAGCGTGGCGAGCACCTGGCCGGTGAGCACGGGGTCGCCGACGGCGACGAGGGAGGCGATCACCGTTCCACTGCGCGGGGCGCGGATCTCGTGCTCCATCTTCATCGCTTCGATCACCACGATCAGCTGACCGGCGTGGACGGCGTCTCCGGCGCGCCGGTCGACCGAGACAACGACGCCGGACATCGGTGCGGTCACGGCCAGTGTGCCGGGTGGTACTTCCACCGCCGCCGGACCCGCCGCACCACCGGCGGCGGCCACCGCGACGTCGACGTACCGTCGCCGATGATCCCGTGCCGTAGCGCCTCGGGCTAGATGCTCGGCGACGAACCCGGTGCTCAGGCGAAGGCGGCGGGCGGGTCCCTCGCCGCCTGAACTCTCGCGGCCTGAACTCTCGCGGCCTGAACTCTCGCGGCCTGAACTCTCGCTGTCCGGCTCCACTGTGGAGTCCGACGTGATGTTTTCCGCGTCCTCGACTCCACAGTGGCGGATTTGGCCGAGCGCGACCAGCAGATCCTGGAGGAACCCGATGTTGGTCGCCGCACCCTCGATCCGGCACTCGCACAGGGCCGCGTAGGCCTTGGCGACCGCCTCGGCGAAGGAGCCGGTGGGTCGGTGGACGATGAGCTTGGCGAGCAGCGAATCGAATCCGGGGTTGGTGGCGTACCCGACGTAGCCGTACCCGTCGACCCGCAGCCCCCGCCCCGACGGCAGGTCGTAGGCGGTAAGCGTGCCGCCCGTAGGGGTCGCCGATCCGTCGGCCCCCATCGTCTCGAGATTGATGCGGGTTTGAATCGCCCACCCTCGGGGCGTGGGGTCGGGCAGGCTCAGCGAAGCGATCGAGGCCCCACCGGCCAGTCGTAGCTGGCATTCGACCAGGTCGACCCCGGTGACCTCCTCGGTGACCGTATGTTCCACCTGAATCCGGGGGTTGGCCTCGATGAACGCGATTCGCGAGTCGTCATCGAGTGCCGTGGCATCGACGAGGAACTCGAAGGTGCCGATGTTGTCGTACCGCACGGCGGCGGCCAGCGACATTGCCGCGTCGATGATCCGCGTGCGCAACCCGCCGGGCAGGCACGGCGCTGGGGCGATCTCGATCAGCTTCTGGTTGCGACGCTGCACGCTGCAGTCCCGCTCGCCGAGGTGGGCGACGGCGCCGCTTCCGTCACCGAGAATCTGCACCTCGATGTGGCGGGCGACAGGCAGAAACTCCTCGGCGAAAACCGCCCCATGACCGAAGGACGCGGTCGCCTCCGACGCACAGCGGGCGAATGCCTCGGCGACCTCGGCGGGGTCGCGCACGACCCGCATGCCGCGTCCGCCGCCCCCGGCGACGGCCTTCAACATCATCGCCCCGCCGGGTCCCAACGCGGTGAGAAACGCCTCGGCGCCGACTGCGTCGATCGGTCCGTCCGACCCCGGCAAGACCGCAATGCCGGCCCGTTGCGCGGCGCGTCGGGCCGTGATCTTGTCGCCGAAGAGTTCCAATATGTCGGGTCGCGGGCCGACGAACGTCAGCCCGGCCGCGGCACAGGCGGTCGCGAACGCAGCGTTCTCGGCCAGGAATCCATAGCCCGGATGGACGGTGTCGCAGCTGGTCTCGATGGCGGCGGCGATGACCGCGTCGATGTCGAGGTAGGCCCGCGCTCCGCGTCCGGGCAGGGTGTGGATGGCATCGGCCTTGAGGTTGTGCAGCGCCGATGCATCGTCGGCCGGGCTGACGGCAACGGTGCGGATGCCGAGATCGCGCGCCGCGCGGATGACTCGGATGGCGATCTCGCCGCGGTTGGCGACGAGCAACGAACGCGGGAGAATTGTCGGGTTCGGCTGGCTCGGCAGGATCATCGGTCGAAGGCGACGACGACGCGGCCCATCGCCTTGCGGTTGGCGACGTCCAAGATGGCCTGGACCGACTCCTCCAGCGGGTACACGGCCGAGACGTGAGGATTCAACCGAGCGTCACCCCACAGCCGGGTCAACTCGCGGATGTTCGCTTGGTGAAGTTCGGGCTCGGCCGAGACATGCGCTCCCCAGAAGACCCCGACGATCGAGCAGCCCTTCAGCAGCGCCAGGTTCAACGGCACCTTGGGCACGTAGCCGGCGGCGAAACCGACCACCAGGAAGCGCCCGCCCCATGCCGTTGCCCGCAGCGCCGGTTCGGAGTACTGACCGCCGATCGCGTCGTAGACGACGTCGGCGCCCTTGCCGCCGGTCAGCTCCTTGACCCGTTCCTTGATGTCCTCGGTGGAGTAGTTGATCGTCGATGTTGCGCCGTACCGGCGGCAGAGGTCAAGCTTTTCGTCGCTACCCGCGGCGGCGATCACCGTCGCGCCGTGGACGACGCCCAACTCGACGGCGGCAAGCCCGACTCCACCGGCCGCACCGAGGACGAGCAGCGTCTCGCCGGCCTGCAACTGCCCTCGGTTGAACAGCCCGTGGTACGAGGTGCCGTACGCCGACAGGAACGCCGAGGCGTGAACGTGGTCGACGTTGTCGGGGATCTTGATGCACAGGTGGGCAGGCACAGCAACCTGCTCGGCGAGGCTGCCATAGCCGGTGTTGGCGATCACCCGGTCGCCAACCTTCAGCTCGGTGACGCCGTCGCCCACCTCGCGGACCACCCCCGACAGTTCCGCCCCGGGTGAGAACGGGAACGGCGGCTTGTGTTGATACAAGCCCTGGACGATCAACGCATCGGGGAAGCTGGCGGCACAGGCATGTACGTCGACGACCACCCTTCTCGGTCGCACCACGGCGTCGGGAACCTCCTCGACGACCAGCGATTCGATCGGGCCGAACTCGTGGCAGATCACGGCTTTCATCGGTGAATACCTCCATCTACCAGGTACTCCTGGCCGGTACAGTAGCTCGCCTCGTCGCTGGCGAGAAAGGCGACGAGCCCGGCGACATCGGCGGCGGTGCCGTAGCGCTTGAGCGGGATGCTGCGCTCGAACTTGGCCCGCGTCGCCGGGTCGGTCGCCGACTTCAGTTCCGCGATGAACGGGGTGTCGATGATCCCCGGGTGGACGGTGTTGACCCGCACCCCGAACTTGCCCCATTCCTGCGCGGCGGATTTCGTGAGTCCCCGCAAGGCCCACTTCGTTGCCCCGTAGGCGCTGTGCAACTTCAGGCCCTCAAGGCCGGCGACGGAGGAAATGTTGATGATCGACCCACCGTTGCCGAGGCGGATCATCGCCCGAGCGGCGGCCCGCATGCCGAGGAACACCCCGGTCTGGTTGACGGCGACGACCCGGTTCCACTCGTCGAGAGTCATGTCGACGAGCGCCCGTTCCAGATCGACTCCGGCATTGTTGACCAGGATGTCGAGCCGTCCGTAGCGCTCGATGGTCGACTCGGCCGCCGCGTCCCATTCAACTTCCGAGGTCACGTCGAGATGGACGTAGCTGGTCCACGCCGTTGCTGCGGCGGTCGCGGCTCCCGTCGCGTCGGCGACGTCGGCGAGTACGACGCCGGCCGCGCCCTCGGCGATGAACAACCGACCCTCCTCCGAGCCCTGTCCTCCGGCCCCGCCGGTGATCAAGGCAACCTTGCCTTCGAGTCGTCCCATGCGGATCCCCTTCGCAGCTTGCGCGTCGGGAGGCGACCGTAGCCGAACCTGACCGCGGTCAGAAATGGCTACGGTTCCACCCATGGCTTGGGAAGTGATCGCGTCGGGATACGGACTGATCGAAGGTCCGACGGTCGACGTCGACGGTTCGCTGGTCTTCTCCGACGTCCTTGACGGCGGCGTCTACCGGCTGTCATCGGACGGCGCGGTGGGCATCGTCGTACCGAAGCGCCGGGGTGTCGGTGGCATCGCCGTGCACGCCGATGGTGGCCTGGTGATCGGTGGTCGCGACCTGCAACTGGTGCGCGATGGCGACTCGTCGTTGCTCCACTCGATCGGTGGCGCGCTCGGCGTCAACGACTTCTGCGCCGACGCGGCGGGCCGAATCTACGTCGGCTCGGTACGCTGGCGATCGCTCGATCCAACGGCTGAGCATGTCCCCGGTGAGTTGTGGCGGATCGACCTCGACGGTTCGGCAACGGCGCTCTACGACACCGTGCAGCAATGCAACGGCGTGCGCATCTCTCCCGACGGCGCGACGATCTACCACGCCGACACTCGGTCGAGGTGCTTGATCGTCCACGACCTGTCGGTCGATGGGTCGTCGGCGACCAACCGACGCCACTGGCCGACCGGGGAGCGCAGCCATCCCGACGGCCTGGCCATCGACGTCGATGGTGGGGTGTGGGTCGCCGACCACGGCGGCAGCCGGGTGATCCGCCTGCGGCCCGACATCGGCGAGGTCGACCAGGTCGTCGCGGTCCCGACGAAGTATGTCACCAGCCTGTGTTTCTGGGACTCCGATCTGGTCGTCGTCGGCGCCGACAACCTCATCGATCCGTCCCAACGGGGCTCAATCTTCCGCGCTCCGGTCGGCGTCGTCGGCGCCGGGGTGCCGGTCGTGCGTGTCGTTGGCCCGCCGCTCCCCAGAATCGAGATTTCGTGTTGATATGACGGCGAAAGCCAATAGTGGGCGCGCCGCCGACCACGCCGGTAGTCGAAGGGGCTCAGGCCGGGCCAGCCTGCGCGGCGATGGCTTTGGCCCAGCGGTAGTCGGCTTTGCCGGCTGGACCGCGCATCACTTGGGGGACGCGGATGAAGGCCCGCGGCACTTTATAGGCGGCGAGAACCCCGCGGACGTGAGCGGACAGGGAGTCGTCGTCCACGCCTGCGGGTCCGCGGTCGCCGACGAGTTCGATGACGGCGACGACCTCGCTGCCCCAACGCTGACTGGGCCGTCCGACGACCAGTACATCGCGCACGCCGGGGTGACCTTGGAGCGCTCGTTCGACTTCCTCGGCAAAGACCTTCTCGCCGCCGGAGTTGATCATCCCCGAGTCGCGTCCGTGCAGGTCAACCAGGCCGTCAACCCGTAGCGTCACCCGGTCGCCGGGGATGCTGAAGCGCACACCGTCGATGATCGGGAAGGTTCCCGCGGTCTTCGCCGCGTCGCCGAGATAGCCGAGCGGGACGCGGCGGGATGACGCAATCCAGCCGTCGGTGACCGACGTGTCGTCGCTCGTCAGCCGATGTGAGCGGTCTTCGGCGAGCACGCAGGCGTCGGGGAGTAACGAAAACGATCCGGTGATGAACGAACCGCCCGAGCGCGACTCGTGGGCCAGTTGGGCGCCGGTCTCCGATGACCCGCAGGTCTCGTAGATCGACACATGGGGGAGCAGTTCCGACAAGGCCAGTCGGGCTCGGGGCGAGGCAGTGGTGCCGCCGGTGGCAATCCGTTGGAGGTGGGGCAGGGCGCGGGGCCAGGCATGCAGCGAGTCGATGAACGGCCAGATGAAGGCGTCGCCGACGATGTTGGTCACGTTGACCCGCTCGTCGTCGAGTACCTGGGCGAACTCGGCGGCGTCGAACCGTGACGACGGGGGGAGCAATACGATCGTGTTCCCGCTGACCAGCACCCGGATGGCCGGCCACTGTCCGGCGGCGTGCATCAACGGCGCACCCGGCAATTGCCGAGTTCCGCCGATGGCGGCCGCGGCGACGATCTCGTCGAGGCGGTCCCACTCGGTGCCGTCGGGCCGACGTCCGCCGAACAGCGGTCCGAACGCGTCGGCCTGCCGCCACAACACGCCCTTGGGCATTCCCGTCGTGCCGCCGGTGTAGATCATGTAGAGATCGTCGGGCGACCGATCGACCGGAGGGGTATGCGGTGAAGCAGCGGCCAGGAAGTCCTCATACCAGCACGCGCCCGGGTGCAACTCGACCCCTGAACCGTCGGGAACCTGAATCAGCAGCGGCCGTCGGGTCTCTGTTCCGGCGACCGATTCTGGCGCTCGGTGACCCGAATCGGTCGCCGGAACGGTGGTTGCGGGAACGAGGGTCGGCCTCGGGGGGTCGGCCGACGCAAGGAGTTCGACCGTCGCAAGGAGTTCGACCGTCGCAGCCATGGTCGGGGCGAACTCCGAGTGGAAGACGACGACTGCGGCGTTCGAGTCGTTGAGCAGGTATGCCAACTCGTCGGCAACGTAGCGATAGTTGACGTTGAACGACACGGCCCGGGCCCCGAACGAGCCGACCATCGCCTCGATGAACTCCGGACAATTCCGCAGGCAGAGCGCGACATGGGCCTGGCCGGACTCGTGGCGTTCGAGCAGGGCTCGCTCGCGGCGAAGGCCGAGCCCGGCGTCGAGCAGACCGTTTCCGAAGCGATTGGCCCGCTGCAGAAACTCCCCCGAGGTGCATCGGCGGTCGCCGCACACGATCGACTCGCGATCGGGATACTCGGCGATCACCGCGGCGATTACGTCATAGATATTGAACTCCAACGCGGTGCTCCCCTCAGCCCGGCTCGAACATTACTGACTCGGCTCAGGTTGACGTTGAAAGCATTGGCACCGGCTCCGCTACGGTGCGAGACGTGCTCAATCTCACCGCTGCCCAGATCGCCAAAGCCGCCGCCGACCTGTACGAGGCCGAATTGAACTGGGCCCCGATCGAACCGATTTCGGCCCAGTATCCCGACGCCGAGATCGAGGACGCCTACGCCATCTCGCAGGCCGTCACCGACCTCAAGGTTGCCAATGGGCGGCTGATCAAGGGCCACAAGATCGGTCTGACGTCCAAGGCGATGCGCTCGCTTACCGGGGCGACCGAGCCCGACTACGGCACGATGTTCGACAACTGGTTCATGCTCGAAGGCGACGTGGTACCTCGCAGCAAGATGAACCGTCCGCTCGTCGAGGTCGAATTGTCGTTCGTGTTGAAGAAGGCGCTCAAGGGACCGGGCATCAACGTCGCTGACGTGATCGGGGCGATCGACTACGTCGTGCCGTCGATCGAGATCGTCGACACTCGCCAGGCGGGTCGCGGTCCGAAGTCGCTCGTCGATTCGATCTCCGATGCCGCCGCCTGTGGGTATGTGATTCTCGGTGGCAACCCGTTCAAGCTGAAGGACATCGACGTGCGCAATGTCGGCGCGACCCTGGCGATCAACGGTGACATCGAGGAGTCGGGCATGGCCCGCGCCGTCATGGGCAACCCGCTCAACGCCGTATGTTGGCTGGTCAATAAGCTTCATGAGTACGGCGTGTCGCCCGAGGCGGGGCACACGATTCTGTCGGGTTCGTTCATCAAGGCGATCCCGTTCCAGGTCGGTGATTCGGTGTGCGCGATGTTCAACGACGGCCTCGGCGAAGTCACCTTCCGGACAAACTGATGACCCCCGCATCGGTTCCTTCAGACGTTGCTGCGGTCACCTCGCGGCGTGGACATTTCTGGGTCGGGGCTGAACCCGATCCGACCTTCGGCATCGCCCGGGGCCCGATGTACGTGTATTGGGAAGCACCCGTCACCGTCACTCAGCCATACCCGATCGTGTTGATCCATGGCGGCGGTGGGCAGGGCCTCGACTACCTGACCACGCCCGACGGTCGGCCTGGTTGGAGCGACCTGCTGGTCGCCGCCGGTTACGTCGTCTATGTGGTCGATCGCCCGGGGCATGGCCGCTCGCCGTACATCCCTGAGGTGATGGGAGAGGCCGGACCGCCGCTGCCGGTCGAGGTGTTGACCGGCATTTTCATCCCGCCGCCCGAGATGCCGTTCGCCGCACTGCATACCCAGTGGCCGGGCGACCGCAACGACCCGGCCGACCCCGCGTTGCTCCAGTTCCTCGCCTCCGGTGGGCCATTCGCCGGTGACGCGGTCGATCGCCAGGCCGTGGAACAGGTTCGCATGGTCGAACTCCTCGACCAGATCGGCCCGTCGTTTGTCCTGTGCAACTCCCTCGGTGGTCCCGCCGGGTTCCTGACGGCCGACGCTCGTCCGGGTCTCGTCAAGGGTCTGATCGCGCTCGAACCGATCGGTCCGGCGTTCAACCAGATGTTCGGTCCGGCGACGTTGCAATGGGGTGTCGCCGGCGCCCCGTTGACCTACGACCCGCCTGTCGCGTCACCGTCTGAACTGGCATTGGTCCACGAGGATCCTCCGGCTCCGGGGGCACCGGCACGGGTGCTCCAGGCCTCGCCTCCCCGTCGGTTGGCGAACCTCGCCCACGTGCCGATTGCCGTGGTGTCGGGCGAGGCGTCCGTGTTCCGCTTCACCAACCCGCCGCTGGTCGACTTCCTGGTGCAGGCGGGCTGTACGGCCGAGCACATCGATCTCGCGGCGCACGGCGTGCACGGCAACGGTCACGGCTCGATGTTCGAGCTGAACAACGCCGAGGTGCTTACGGTGATCACCGACTGGATGGCAGGCATCCTCGCCTCGGAGTAGCTCCGATCCCGCCGGATTCTGGTTGCCAGTCGTGACGGGTCCCGTCGCAATCCGCAACCGAAATCGACTGCGGACGTTTAGTCGGCTGCGAGCGCGTGACGGAGGAACGCCTCAACCGCGGTCCAGGTCGGGCCCTCGGAGAGGAGCAGATCAAGGTCGGCTCCGGTGGGCCGAGTCGATGACACCGTCCGTCCCGTCGACGCCCTGGCGTCGGTGAGATACGGCTTCTCGTGCCGATTCCCAGGGATCGAGACGAATGTCGCATCGGTTCCGGCGACCACCAGGGCGGCATACAGCAACTCGCTCTGGTGGTGCGGAACAAGCTGGTCGGCCACCCCGTGGACGATCAACATCGGCGGCGCGGCGGCCGAGACATAGGCGACCGGGTTCGCTGCCGCAGCCAACTCGGGAACGGCGTGAATCGGGGCACCGAGCAGGCAGGACTCGGGCGAGTGGGCGTCTGCGTGGCCATCTGTCGTGTTCACCATCGCGTTGAACTCGTCGAGCGCTCCAGGAATCATGTGGGCATCCATCTGGAGGAAGTCGGTGGGTCCGTACAGGTCGACGACGGCCTGCACCGCCGACGACACCCCGGTTACCCCGAGGTCGCCTTCCAACTCCGCCGCGGCTGGCGCCAGTCCCGCCATCGTCGCCGTCCAGCCGCCCGACGAATCGCCCATCGTGGCGAATCGGTCGGCGTCGAGGCCGTACTCGCCGGCGTGGGCGCGCAGCCAGCGGACCGCTGCTTTGATGTCGTGGACCTGCCCGGGGAAGCGGGCCTGGCTGCTCGACCGCACGCTCACCCCGGCGACCGCCCACCCGATCGAGTTGAAGTGCGCCGCCGCCTCGACCGCCCCCGCCTTGCCGTCATCGGAGAAGAACGCCGACCCGCTCGACCAGATCAGCAGCGGAACCGGCTCGGCCGCCGGGGACTCGGGCAGGTACAGATCGAGCAGATGCCCCCGGCTGTCGGACGGTTCAGGGTCGGCGTAGGCAATGTCGGGAAGCACGGCCTGAGGCTAGAGGTTGGAGCTCGCCACCGACCGGGGCGGCCCAGCGCTACGTGGGTGGGGGCATGGCGACGCCCGAAGCGTTGGCCATCCAGCTTCGCCACGCCGAATCGTCAGGATCGGCTTGGCGGGCAATCCATTCCTCGTCGGTGATCGAGCGGCGGTAGGCACCGAGTCGTTCGGCGTCGGCACCGACGAGGTAGCGGAGCTTCGGATTGTCGGTAGTGATCGCATGCCAGATCGCCTCGGCGACAATCTCAGGGCTGGCAGGGCTGTTCATCAGCGAGTTCATGAAGAACTCCCCCAAGCGGCGTCCGCCTACATACGGCGTCGCGGGATTCTCGGGGTCGCCCATCGCCTTCTCGAAGATCGGGGTGAGGATCACCCCGGGTTCAATCGCGGCAACCCGAATCCCGAATGGCATTGCCTCGGCGGCCAAGACCTCGGTCAGCGCCTCGGCCGCCCACTTCGACATCGCGTACGCCCCGTGGCCGGCGCTGGCCACCTGCCCGGCAACCGAAGTGACGTTGACAATGTGGCCCGAGCCCCGACTTCGCATCGACGACAGCACGGCTTGGGTGCACCGCAACATGCCCCACGTATTGGTGTTCATCGATCGTTGGAAGTCGGCCAACGGGGTGTCCTCGATGGCGTGACCGGCGGCGATGCCGGCGTTGTTGACCAGTACGTCGACGCCGGTATCACCCACGACGGGGCCGCTGTTCGCGCACCGACGCATCGTCGTCGACGTCCATCACCATGAGCGACAAGTCGTGGCCATCAGCCGCCTCGGGCATCTGGCGCCGCTGGCGAGTGAGCGCACCGACGCATGGACTCGGTGTCCTTGGCGGGCCAGGTGCAGCGCCGTGGCGAAGCCGATCCCGGTCGATGCTCCGGTGACGACCGAAACGGTCATAGCTCCTCCGATCGACGCCCCTTCGTATCTCGCAAGAGTAGCGGTCGTGGAATGTCACGCGAACCGGTGCAGTTTCGCAACGTACGCTGGTTACATGGACCTTCTTACGGAGATTGCCGCCGAGCGTCTGGCTGTCGCCGACATGCTCGATTCATTGACCGACGAGCAGTGGAACACACCGAGTTTGTCGGCGGGTTGGACGGTCAAGAACGTCGTGGCCCACCTGGCCATGGAGTGGAACTATTCGATTCCCAAGGTCGCCTGGCGAATGCTCAAAGCCCGCGGCAATTTCGACAAGGTCGCCGACCAGATCGCCAAGGCCGACGGGGTGAAGTTCACCACTCATCAGTTGGCCGATCAGGTGCGCAGCAATCTCACGCACCCTTTTAAGCCGCCGGGCGCCGGGTACGACGCGCCGCTCACCGACTGGGTGATCCACGGCCTCGACATCCGTCGCCCGCTCGGGATCGAACGCGAGATCCCGAGTGATCGTATGCGAGTAGTGCTCGACACCGGCGTGGGGCCCAAGGCCCGCAAGTTCTTCGGCAACGACATCTCGGGGGTGCGATACACCGCGAGCGACCTGGAATGGTCCCACGGCGACGGTCCGGTGGTCACCGGCCCAGCCCAGGACATTGCCTTGTTCATCGCCGGCCGTCGCGTCGGGCTCGATCGCTTGACCGGTGAGGGTATCAGGGTGTTGACCGGCCGCACGTAGGGATCTGGGCGCGCCTGGCGTCGCCCGTGACGAATATCGCGCCCCGATCGTCCGGTCAGCCAAGTCAGTCCGGTCAGCCGGGTCGTCCGGTCAGCCGGCGATGTTGGCGCGGGCGATCTTGCCGTCGTTGCGGAGGGCCGTCTGGGCGGCGAAAATCTCGTAGCCGACGGTGATCATCCGGAAGCCCTGGTTGTAGCGCTTGGCGGCGATCGAGGGGTTGGCGTGGATGCCGGGGGTGACGCCGTACTTGTTGCACGAGGCGACTACCGCGAGCAGGGCTTCCTCGAACGGGCCGCCGTCGTGGTCCATCCCGGGGGCAGGCCGAGCGAGATCGACAGGTCGGCTGGGCCGATGTACACCGCGTCGACGCCGGGCACCGAGACGATCTCGTCGACCCGCTCGACGGCCTCGCGGGTCTCGATCATCGGGATGCAGGCAACGACGCCGTTGGCCTCACTCGGATAGGTAGGCCCGTAGCGATTGTTGGGAATCGACGGCCCGAAGCTGCGCATCCCGTCGGGCGCGTAACGGCACGCGGCAACGGCTCGTTCGGCCTCCTCGGCCGAGTTGACCATCGGGATGACGATCGCCAACGCACCCGCGTCGAGCGCCCGGCCGATGATGCCCGGCTCGTTCCACGGCACCCGCACCATCGCTACCGCCGGGGTGCGGGCGACGGCGAACAACATGTTCGTCGTCATGTCGATGTCTTGCAGGCCGTGCTGCATGTCGATGCACACGTAGTCGTAGCCCGAAGTGGCGGCGATCTCGGCAAGCAGCGGCTCGCGATAGGTCAGCCACGCCCCGATCGTGGTCTCACCGGCCGCCCACTTGGGGCGCAGGGACTGGATGGCCATGGTGCTCGCCGCCGATCAGGATTCGATGTAGGCGATGAACTCGCAGGTGATCATCGAATGACCGCCCGTAGAGATCTGGGTGTGGCGGGCCGGGCGTGACGCCGGATCGGGGAAATGCTGAGATCCAGATCGGGTTGCAGGCGTCGCGGTACGACAGGTCGGGCACGTAGAACGTGATCCGGGCGACGTGTTCGCCAGCCGCCGCCGGCAGCGGCGAGCATCTCGCCGATGTGGTGGAAGCAGTAGGCGTACTGCTCCTCGGGGGTGGTCGGGGCGCGGCTCTCCGGGAGGCTGACGCCCGGCGATCACCGACGAGACCAGCAGCGGGCCGATCTCGTGACGCCGAGGGAATCGGGTTGACGTGCTTGAAGCTCTCGACCTCGATCGATTGACGGGCCATCTCAGGACTTCCCTTCTGCGGCTTGGCGGGCGGCAAGCCACGCTTCGTACTCGGGACGGCGATCCTTGGAGATCGGGAACACGCCGACGGTGCTCTCGCCCGCGTCGACCCGCTCGAGCGCCCATAGCTCCTCGACTTCCATGACCACCGCGGCCGGCGGCGATCTCGACGACCAGGGCGGGCGGGATGACGACCGCACCCTCGCCGTCGCCGACGATGATGTCGCCCGGGAATCACGGTCACGCCCGCGCACGAGATCGGGATTTGATGGTCGAGCGGCATGTGCAGCCGGCCGAACGTCGCCGCGTGGGAGGCGAAGTGGTACACCGGGATGTCCATCTCGGCGACCGCCGGGGTGTCGCGCACGGCCCCGTCGGTGATGATCCCGGTGGCGCCCAGACCGCAACGAGCGAAGGGCGAAGATGTCGCCGAACGTGCCCGCCCCGGGCTCATGCCGGCCTCCATGATCAGCACCTCGTCGGGCTGCATCGACTCGATCGCCCGCCGCTGGGCGTTCTGACCGCCGGAGCCATCAGTGCCGGATTGACGTCTTCGCGTAGCGGCACGTACCGCAGGGTGTGGGCGTAGCCCAACATCCGCTGGCCGCCTTTGATCGGCTTCAGCCCGGTGAGAAAGGTGGAACGGATGCCCTTGCGCTGCAACAGGCTGGTCAAAGTCGCCGTCGACACCGAGTTGAGCTGCGCCTTCAGCTCATCGGTAAGGACGACCGGTCGCGGATGCTCGGCGTCAGACATCGCCCTAGTCAAGCACGCCCGACCCCTCGCAGTCCCAAGCCGCGATCGGTTGCATGTGACGTTCGCCACGGGGGAACGCCTTTGCGGGGTGGATGGGCGAATTCGCCTACTGTCGCGCCCATGCAGACAAGCACTGATCGGATCATCACGACCCACGTGGGCAGCCTTGGGCGCCCGGTGGCCCTCCTCGACATCCTCAAGGAGCGCGAGAACTTCCGTCCGTACGATGCCGCCGCCCTCGACGCCGAGATTGCCAAGGCCGTGGCCGATTTGGTCGCCAAGCAGGTCGAGAACGGCATCGATGTGGTCGCCGACGGCGAGATGAGCAAGGTCAGCTTCCTCGGGTACGTCAAGGACCGTCTCGGCGGCTATGAGCTCGATGATGCCCCATCGCGGATGGCCCCCACGTGGCAGGCCGAGGTCGACATGTTCCCCGAGTACTACGAGGGCTACATGAAGAAGTACTCGTCGGCCGTCAGCCCGCTGCGCCGGATCATGTGCACTGGCCCGATCAGCTACATCGGCCAGGACCTGCTCGCCACCGACATCGCCAACCTGAAGGCCGCGTGTGAGGGTCAGGACGTCCTCGACGCGTTCATGCCGTCGGCGGGCCCGTCGGGCTTCGGTCGCAACACGTACTACAAGGACGACGAGGAGTACCTGTTTGCGGTCGCCGAGGCGATGCGCGAGGAGTACCTCGGCATCGTCGATGCTGGGCTCATCTTGCAGGTCGACGACCCGTGGCTGATCGACACGCTCGGCAACCCGGCCGTCGCCCCCGAGGATCGGGTGCGTGAGGCGACCATCCATGTCAACGCGCTCAACCACGCGCTGCGCGGCATTCCGGAAGATCGAATCCGCCACCACACGTGTTACGGCCTCAACCACGGCCCGCGGCTCACCGACATCGAGTTGAAGGACGCCTTGAAGTTCACCTTCACGATCAATGCGGGGGCATACTCGTTCGAGGCGATGAACCCCCGCCACATGCATGAGTGGCGTCAGGCCGGCGAAGTCGGCGTGCCCGAGGGCAAGATCCTCATTCCGGGCCTGCTCGGCCATGCCAACAACTACGTCGAGCATCCCAAGCTGATCGCCGAATACATCTGCAACTACGCCTCGCTCGTCGGCAAGGAAAATGTCATCGCCGGCGCCGATTGCGGCTTCTCGTCGCGGGCCAGCTACGCACCCGAGGTGCATCCGACCGTCGTGTGGCCTAAGTTTGCGGCACTCGCCGAGGGTGCCCGTATCGCCACTGAGCAGCTCTGGGGCTGACCCACAGTTTCATCCATCTATTGGCGGTGCGGCCCGGGAGTCGCACCGCCTCCAATCACGGGGGTTTGCAATGACTGACACGGTTGACGAGGTGACCTTTCCGGGTCCCGATGAGATCGAGGGCTTCTGGGCGTTCGACAAGATGCACGCGCCGCGGCCGTTGCATCCGCTGTCGCAAGACCTGATCATGACGACGCTCAGCGACGGCTTCACCGCCGCTCAGGCCGAGTACGACTGCCCGATCATGGCGTCATCGAAGGCGGTCAACAACTACTTCTACATGGCGTTCCACCCGGTGCCCGACGGTGATGTGATCGCCGACAGGATGACCCGCTACCACGACACCCTGGCCGCCAAGGTGCCGGGCGTCGGCATCCGTTGGAAGAACGAGTGGAAGCCCGAGATCATGGCCGCGCAACCTTGCCGAGAAGCGATGCCGACTACTCGGCTATGAACGACGCAGAACTGCTCGCCAAGCTCGCCGAGATGACCGACTGGATGCGGCGCATGTGGTACATCCACGGCCACATCAACTTCGTGCTTGTTGTCGGGCGCAGCGTTCTGCGACATGTACGACGCGGAGATGGGCCAGGCCGATCCGACCGAGTCGTATCAGGTGCTCCAGGGTCACCACACCCGCTCCGTCGATGCCAGCCGCGGCATCTGGGACGCTGTCCCGCACCGCCAAGAACACCCCCGAAATCAAGGCGTTGTTCGACACCTACGAGCCCAGTGACCTGGTCGGCAAGCTCGGCGAGTCCGAAGTGGGTCGGGCGTTCCTGGCCGAGCTCGACGCGTTCCTCTACGAGTTCGGTTGGCGGTCCGACGCCGTCTACGACCTCGCCGACGTTCCGTGGCGCGAAGACCCGGCGATCCCGCTCGGCAACATCGGCATGTTCATGGCGCTGCCCGATTCGGAAGACCCCGAAGTCAACTACGAGCGTGGCGTCAAGCTGCGCGAGGAGCTGTACGCCACGGCGCGAGCCAAGATCGGTGCCGACCCGGCCAAGCTCGCCAAGTTCGACGAGCTCTACGAGGCCGCCCAGTTCAGCTACCCGATCACCGAGGACCACGCCTTCTACATCGACCAACTCGGTGTGGTGCTGTTCCGCCGCTTCACCCTCGTGGTCGGCGAGCGGTTGGCCGCCAAGGGCTGCTTCGACAAGCGCGAAGACCTGTTCTTCCTGCGGGCCGAAGAGGTCCACGATGCGTTGGCCAACGGCGGCGACTACCGCGCCACGGTGACGGCCCGTCGAAATGAATGGAACGCGTGCGCCCAGGTCACCCCGCCGGGGGCGCTCGGCACGATGCCCGAGCTGCCGCCCGGCCCGCCGGACCCGTTCATGGACGCTCTCGTCACCCGCCTGCTCGGGCGTCAAGCCGCCGCCCGAGAACGTCGACCCGCTGATCATCGACGGTGTCGGCGGCTCGCCCGGCATCTATCGCGGCGTCGGCTCGTGTGGTGAAGTCGCTGAACGAGGCCGGCGA
This sequence comes from uncultured Actinomycetes bacterium, assembly GCA_963847945.1. Taxonomy (GTDB): domain Bacteria; phylum Actinomycetota; class Acidimicrobiia; order Acidimicrobiales; family Ilumatobacteraceae; genus JANMJD01. The sequence goes on along the minus strand of CAWKBX010000009.1, from coordinate 144,854 downwards.
CTTGGAAGACGGCGAGATCATGGTGTGCGAAATGACCTTGCCGCCGTGGGTGCCGATGTTCTCGATCGCCGGCGCGGTGATCTCCGACGTCGGTGGCGTGATGAGCCACTGCGCGATCGTCGCCCGCGAGTTCGCCATCCCGGCGGTCGTCGGCTCGGTCGACGGCACGACCCGCATCAAGACCGGCCAGATCATCACGGTCGACGGCACCAACGGCATGGTCTACCTCGACGGTCGCGAGCTGTAAACATTGGTTCTCCGACCGAAGCTGCCGGGTACCCCCAACGGGGTGCCCGGCAGTTGTCATTTGCGGTGGGCGTCAGCCCCCGAGTCGGCACGGCCCGTCGCGGAGATTAGTGTTCCCGTCGGGTAGCGCCGTGGGGGCCGTACCGACACATGTACAAGGGGTTTCGACATGACTGACACGGTCGATCAGGTGACCTTTCCGGGTCCCGATGAGATCGAGGGTTTCTGGGCCTTCGACAAGATGCATGCGCCACGGCCGCTGCATCCCCTCTCCCAAGACCTGATCATGACGACGCTGAGCGAGGGCTTCAGCGCCGCGCAGGCGGAATACGACTGCCCGTTGATGGCATCGTCGCGGGCGATCAACCACTACTTCTACATGGCTTTCCATCCGGTGCCCGACGGCGATGTGATCGCCGATCGGTTGAGTCGCTACAGCGACACGTTGGCCGCCAAGGTGCCGATCGTCGGCAAGCGCTGGAACGAGGAGTGGAAGCCCGAGATCGTCGCTCGTAACTATGCCGAGAAGGACGCTGACTACTCGGGGATGAGTGACGCCGAGTTGCTCGCCAAGCTCGACGAGATGACCGAGTGGATGCGGCGGATGTGGTATATCCACGGTCACATCAACTTCGTGCTCATCTCGGGCGCAGCGTTCTGCGATATGTACGACGCCGAAGTCGGCAACACCGACCCGACCGAGTCGTATCAGGTGTTGCAGGGCCACCACACCCGTTCCGTCGATGCCAGCCGTGGGATCTGGGAGCTGTCGCGCACGGCGAAGAACACCCCGGAAATCAAGGCGCTGTTCGACACCTACGAGCCTCGCGACCTGGTCGTCAAGCTCGGTGAGTCCGAGGTTGGCCGGGCATTCCTCGCCGAGCTCAACAAGTTCCTCCATGAGTACGGCTGGCGTTCCGACGCGGTCTACGACCTCGCCGATGTGCCGTGGCGCGAGGACCCATCGATTCCATTGGGCAACCTCGGCATGTTCATGGCAATGCCCGACACGGAAGACCCCGAGGTCAACTACCAGCGCGGGGTCAAGCTCCGCGAGGAGTTGTACGGGGCGGCCCGCGCCAAGATGGCCGGCGACCCGGCCAAGCTGGCCAAGTTCGACGAGTTGTACGAGGCCGCGGAGTTCAGCTACCCGATCACTGAGGACCACGCCTTCTACATCGACCAACTCGGTGTCGTGCTGTTCCGCCGTTTCACGCTGGCGGTCGGCGAACGCCTGGTTGCCAAGGGTTGTTTCGACGCTCGTGAGGATCTGTTCTTCCTTCACGCCGATGAGGTGAAGGACGCGCTGGCCAACGGGGGCGACCGCCGGTCGTTGGTAGCCGCCCGTCGGGCCGAATGGAACGCCTGCGCGCAGGCTTCGCCACCCGGGGCGCTCGGCACCCCGCCGGAGCTGCCGCCGGGTCCGCCAGACCCGTTTATGGACGCCGTACTCACCCGGCTCCTCGGGGTCAAGCCGCCGCCCGAGCACGTGGACCCACTTGTCATCGACGGTGTCGGCGGTTCGCCCGGCATCTATCGCGGTGTGGCTCGCGTGGTGAAGTCGCTCAACGAGGCCGGTGATCTGGAAGACGGCGAGATCATGGTCTGCGAGATGACGTTGCCGCCGTGGGTGCCGATGTTCATGATCGCCGGGGCGGTCGTTTCCGACGTCGGCGGTGTGATGAGCCACTGCGCGATCGTGGCCCGCGAGTTCGCCATCCCCGCCGTGGTCGGCTCGGTCGATGGTACGAGCCGCATTCAGACCGGCCAGATCATCACCGTCGACGGAACCAGCGGTCAGGTCTACCTCGACGGCCGCGAGCTGTAACCCGTCGGTACCTCGTTCAAACGATCCCGGCCGCCTTCCCGAATGGGTGAGGCGGCCGGGATTTCGTTGTTGTGGTGAGGAGCTACAGCTGGACGAGCTCGCCCTCGTCGACGCTTGGGGCGTCTGTCGCCACCAACGTGGGTTCGAACACCGCGTCATCTTCCTCGGCCCCGATATGGATCGGAATCGACACCACCGCCGTATGCGGGCGGTAGAGCAGCCGGGCCTTGAGGGCGAATGCGGTGCCGTTGTGCAGCCACTGCGTGCGCCACGAGGTGACGAACTCGGGAATGACGACGGTGATGATGTCGCCCTGATACTGCTCGTCGAGGTTGTCGATGAAGTCGAGAATCGGCTTGGTCAACTCGCGATAGGGCGACTCGACGAGATCGAGATCGATCCCGATGTCGAACTCCTCCCACTGTTGGCGGATGCGTGCCTCGTCTTCAGGATTGCTGATCACGGTGACCGCCACGATGCGATCGGGGTTCAGTGACTTGGCGTACTGCAGCGTGTGGAGCACGCCCTTGTTGACCGCTCCGACGAGCACGACCATCGTGTGCGATTCGCGTGGGGCCCGGTAGCCCGGCTCGATCGCCATTGCCTTGCGTCCCATCGAATAGTGCTTGCCGATGGCGACGAACCCGGCGACCATCAGCGGGATCAGTGCGGCCGGAACCCAGGCACCCTCGACGAACTTCGAGTAGACCACGATGCAGGCGATCAGGCCGGTCGAGAACGCCCCGATGGCATTGATCGCGGCGGCGAGCTGCCAGCGACCCTCACGATGACGGCGGTGATGGACGACCATGCCGGTCTGGCTGAGCGTGAAGCCGGTGAACACCCCGAACGCGTAGAGGGGGATCAGCTTGGAGATGTCGCCCTTGAAGATGACGATCAGCACGCTGGCGATCACGGCCAGGAACACGACGCCGTTCGAGAAGACCAGGCGGGCACCCTTGTTGAAGAACTGGCGGGGCAGGAAGCCGTCCTTGGCGATGATCGAGGCCAGCCGGGGGAAGTCGGCATAGGCGGTGTTGGCGGCGAGGATCAGGATCAGGAAGGTGGCGATCATCGTCATCCAGAACAGCACGCCTTTGCCGTTGTAGAGATACTCCGCCATCAGCCCGAGGCCGTTGCCGTCGTGCTCACCGCGGAACGGCTTGAGGTGGGCGGCGACCACCGAGATGCCGAGGAAGCCGCTCCCGAGAATGGCGCCCATCCACATCAATGTGGTCGAGGCATTCTTCGATTCCGGCTTCTCGAACGCCGGTACACCGTTCGAGATCGCCTCGACTCCCGAGAGGGCGACCGCGCCCGACGAGAAGGCGCGCAGCAGCATGTACAGCCCGAGGTTCTTGCCGAGCGACGAGAACTCGCTGGCTTCCTTGCTGAGCAGCGAGGTGGGGATCGGCCCGATGTGCTGCACGAAGATGCGCCACAGGCCGGTACCGATGAGGAGGAACAGCATGGCGATGTAGAAATACGTCGGCCCGGCGAACGCCGCTCCCGACTCCTTCACGCCGCGCAGGTTCATCACCGTCATCACAAACACGCAGGCCAAACACAGCGGCACGGCCCACGACTTGTCGAGTCCGGTAGCCGTGCGGATGGCGAGTACACCGCCGGCGACGCTCACCGACACCGTCAGGATGTAGTCGACCAGCAGCGATGCGCCGGCGACGAGCGAGGGGATCTTGCCGAGGTTCTCGCGGCTGACGATGTAGGCGCCGCCCCCCGAGGGGTACGCGTGGATGGTCTGGCGATACGAGGTGACCACGATCACCATCAACACACAGACGATGATGGCGATCGGGATCAGCGGGCCGAACGCCCGCTGGCCGATGTATGCCTGCAACAACAGCACGGCGACGATCTCGTCGGTGGCGTAGGCGGTGGACGAGACGGCGTCGGAGGCGAAGACCGGGAGGGCGATCTTTTTGCTCAGCCGCTGGTGGTGTTCGTCGGTACTGGGGATGGGTTTTCCGACGAGGATTCGTTTGATTCGTGTCATGCCGTTCCGATGGAAGTTCGTTGGGTTGGCGGTTCGAGCGTGGTGACCGCTCCGAATCGTCAGTGGATCTGGATCGATGGCTCAAATGAAGGGCCTTAGCGGGTTCTTAACGTGGGAGTTCGTGATCTCTACGCGGTCGTCGCATTGGGCGGCGGCGCAGCGACTGGATGCTGCACGACGAGACCGGGCACGGCGCGTCCGGCGACGGTGCGGGCCGCCCGGCGGCGCTGGAAGCGCATCACCCACCGGCGCGACCGGGAGGCGAGGCTGAGTAACACGACGAATCCACCCACTTCAGCCAGGGTGCGGCCGCGCCCATCGAGGGAACGTTCAACGACGGCGACGAATCCGCAACCGACGATCATCGCCAGGAATCGCCCGCTGTCCAGCGTCATGTACGGCGTGGCGACGGCCACCACGAGCCCGACGGCGAGCAGCGCGATGACAGGCGGTGGGTTCACGGCGATCACGACGATGGTCGCAGCCCCCGCTCCAATGGCGGCCCAGACATTGCTCATTCGGTGCCGTTGACGAGTCATGGCCGCCATCCAACATCAACTTGCCGACAACTCCCAGCGTGTTAGCGGGTCCTTAGCGCGTTGTCGCTCAATCTCTACGGGCTGATCACGCCGGTACCGGGTCGGCACCCTCGGGCGGGTCGGGATCGAAGCGGTAGCCAATACCGGGTTCGGTGCGGAAGAACCGAGGCTTGGCCGGTTCGGGCTCGAGCTTGCGGCGGATGTGGGCCATATGGACCCGCAGATAGTTCGTCTCGTCGCCGTACCGCGGTCCCCACACCTCTTGGAGCAACTGACGAGACGTGACGAGCTTGCCGGCATTGCGGGCGAGGACCTCGACGAGGTGGAGTTCGGTAGGAGTCAGACGGACCGCGACGCCCTCGATAGTGATCCGTCGCTCAGCGAGATCGATCGTCAGCGCTCCGGCGACGATCAGCGGTTGGGTCTCATCGACGACGCCTCGCCGCAACGCGGCGCGCAGCCGGGCGAGCAGTTCCCCCATCCCGAACGGCTTGGTGACGTAGTCGTCGGCTCCGGCATCGAGCGCCGCCACCTTCGACGTCTCGCCATCGCGGGCCGAGAGCACGATGATCGGGACCGAGGTCCATCCGCGTAGACCGTCGATCACATCGATGCCCGAGATACCGGGCAGGCCAAGGTCGAGGATCACCGCGTCGGGACGGCGCTCGGCGGCGAGTACCAACGCCTGCTCACCGGTGGTCGCGGTGACCACGTCGTAGGAACGGGCCTTGAGGTTGACGGCCAAGGCCTTCAAGATCTGCGGCTCGTCGTCGACACACAAGATGACGCTCACTGGACCCAGACTGGCAGACGGACGATGGCGGTCAGGCCCCCACCAGGGGTTTCGGCAAGGATCAGTTCGCCGTGTTGCGCTCGGGTGAAGCCGTCGGCGATGGCCAGCCCGAGGCCAACGCCGACATTGACGCTGGCCCCGGTAGGGGTTTCACGATCATGCAGGCGATGGAAGGGGAGCCGGGCGACCGAGCGTTGCGAGGCGGGGATGCCCGGGCCGTGGTCGATGACCTGCAGTTCACAGAAGCCGTCGGCCGTGACGCTCGTGACGGTGACCGGGCGAGTAGGCGGGGAGTACTTGATGGCGTTGGCAATCAGATTGGCCATGACCCGTTCCAACAAGGCTCGGTCAGCGGCGAGGTCCTCGGTACTTTCCGGGAGGTCGAGATGGACCGCTCGGCCGGCTGAGCCGAGGCTGACGATCGCCGCGGGCACCACTTCCTCGATCGCCACCGGTTTGAGATTCACGAGCATCTCGCCCGCCTGCAGACGGCTGAGATCGAGCAGGTTCACGACCAGGCTGGTCAGCCGGTCGGTCTCCGATTCGATCGTCGCCAAGAACTCCCCCCGGTCGTCGTCGGCCCATTCGATCTCGGGATCGCGCAGACTTGATACCGATGCCTTGATTCCGGCAAGCGGGGTACGCAGATCGTGGGAAACGGCCTGCAGCAACGCGTCGCGCAGCGCGTTGGCTTGTTCGAGGGTGGCGGCGCGGCGGGCCGTCTCGGCCAGCGCCGAGCGTTCGATGGTGGCCGACAGGTGGAAGGCGAAAGCCCGCAGTACCCGGCGGTCGTCGGCAGACAGCCGCGGCCCGGTCAAGACCAGGGTCGTGTCGGGCCCGAGGGGTTCGGCCATGTCACCGGCGCCCGGCGTCGTTGCGGCCCGACCCGACGACGCCGTGGTCGTCCACTGGCCGGCGGCGTGCTGCAGTACGGCAACACCATCGAGTGTGAAGGTCGAGCGGAGGTGATCGACCAAGACGCCGAGTGGATCGACGTCGCCGAAGGTCGTTGCCAGTCGGGCGAGGGTCTCGGCCTCGGCTCGGGCTCGCGACGCTTCGACGTCGCGGCGCGCCGCGCTCGACACGAAGGAGCTGACGATGATCGCGGTGGCGATGAACACGATCAGGGCGATCTGACTCTCGCGACGCGAGATCTCCCAGTTGTGGTACGGCGGGGTGAGGTACCAGTTGGCCATCAGCGAGGCAACGATCGCGGCGACGACGGCGGGCGCTCGGCCCCCCAACGCGGCGACGCCGATGACCACCAGGAGCAGGATCAACAGGTCGGCCGACAGGTTGATGTCGCGACGTTCGATGACCAGCAGAGCGATCATCACCGGTACGCCGATCACGGCGGCCATCCACCCGCCCACCCGTCGCTCCATCGCCAGGCCGGCGACCGGTCGCGTGCGCCGCCGTTCGGCGCCCTGTGGTCGTCGAGGTCCGGTGTGGGCGACCACGTGGACATCAAGTGAGCCCGCGAGGCGTACCACCTCGGCGACGAACGACCGGCCGACGAGTTGCTGCCAGCGGCTGGGATTGGCCGCACCGAGGATCAGTTGACTGGCGTGCTCGGCCACGCAGAACTCGATGAGCCGGGCAGCTGGGTCGTTGCCGACGATCTCGCGGTACGACGCGCCCGCCTCGTCGAGTTGCACTCTGATCTGTTCGAGATCGGCCCCCGGATCGTTCCCCGACGGTGGCCGTACGTGGACGGCGATGAGGGCCGCTCCGACGCTCTTGGCGATCTCGACCCCGCGGCGGACGAGTTCGCTGGTGCCCGGCGCTCCGGTGACGGCCATGACCACCGGGCGGCCGGTGTCGACCCTCGGTACGGCGGCGGTGTCGGACATCGGGCCCAGTCTGGCCCAAGTCACCAGCCACCGCGGCAGAACGCGGGTCAGGGTGCCCGACGGGTTCGCAGAGTACGTTGCAGGCTCATGTGTCAGGCTGGCGATGTCCTCCGCAGTGTTCACCCCGAGGCCCCGGGTTCGGTAGGTGTGCCCTCGGGAGCGGTGACCGACGAATCGGCCGTGCCATACGTGCGCCGCCCGCCCCGGCGGGTCGAAGCGACGGCCAAGATGATCGTGCTCGGTACCGGCGGGGGCGGCATGCCCAAGCGGACGCGTACCGGCTACGCCAATGCGGTGGTGGTCGGTGAGACGGCGTACATGATCGACTGCGGTGAGGGCGTTCATGCGCAGGCGTGGCGGTCGGGGATCAGCATGCACACCACCCGGCGGCCTCCAGGCGGCTCGACGATCAAGGCGATGTTCCTCACCCATCTCCACGCCGATCACACCATCGACCTGGCCAATCTGATGCTCGGCTTCTGGCCCGACCATCCGCTCGATCTGTACGGTCCCGGCGAGGCCGGCCTGCCGATCACCGCCTATCCCCCCGGTCGGGAGGTGGACTGGGTGTTCCCTCACAACCCGACCCCGGGGCTGCGCGGAATGACCAATGCGTTGCTGCAGGCGTGGGCGTACAACCTCAATGTTCGCATCGCCGACGAGGGCCGCCCCGACTTCACCAAGCAGTTGTCGGTGCATGAGATCGGTGTTCGCCACGGCGACTATGTCCCCGATATCGACCTCGGGGTGGCCCTCGGCGCGGGTGGGGCGAGCGGGACCTCGGCGCTCACCGCGGCACCGGCGATGGCGCCGATCGAGATCATGCCCACCGACGAGAACGGCGTACGGGTGACGGCGATCCTGGTGCAGCATGCCCCGGTGTTTCCCGCCCTCGCCTACCGCTTCGACACCCCTGGGGGCTCGGTGGTCTTCTCGGGTGACACCGGTCCGTGCGACAACGTCGTGCGCCTGGCCCAGGGGGCCGACATCCTCGTCCACGAGGTGATCGACGTGGACTTCGTCTCGCGCCGGGTCGCTCAACTGCCGAACCGCGACGCGATCATCGCCCACCTCGCCGGCTCACACACCCCTGTTGCCGAGGCCGGCAAGATCGCCGAGCGCGCCGGGGTCAAGACACTGGTGCTCAGTCACCTGGTACCGGGCGACGACGAGTTCACCGAGGAGGAATGGGAATCGCGGGCCCGCCCCCATTTCCGTGGCGAGGTGGTCTGTGGTGTAGACCTCGATCAGTTCTCACTCGACTGATTTTTAGGGGTCTCGACGATGCGTATTGGTGCGGTGTTTTCTCAGGCTGATGCGGGCACCGACCCGGTAGCGATTCGTCAGTGGGCTCGCGATGTCGAGTCGGCTGGTTTCGAGCACATCTTGGCCTACGACCACATTCTCGGGGCCTCGGCCGAGAAGCTCGGCCCAGGGCCATTCGGCAGCTTCCCGAACGCGCCCTATACCGAGCAGCACAACTTCCACGAGATCCTCACCCTGTTCAGCCACCTGGCGGCGGTGACCGAGACCGTCTCGTTCGTGACCAGCGTGTTGGTGCTCCCCCAGCGTCAGACCGCGGTGGCCGCCAAGCAGATCTCGACGATCGACTTGTTGAGCAGCGGTCGGCTGCGGGTCGCCGTCGGCGTCGGCTGGAACCCGGCCGAGTACGCCGGCCTCGGTGTCGAATTCGCCGACCGGACCGCGATCCTCGAGGAGCAGATCACCGTGATGCGCCGCTTGTGGACCGAGCCGCTGGTGACCTTCGACGGTCGATTCCATCATCTCGATCGAGTCGGTATCAATCCGCTCCCGACTCGGCCGATTCCGGTGATGATCGGCTGTGGTGGCTCCGATGCCGTGCTCAAACGGGTCGTGCGTTGCGCCGACGGTTGGATGCCGCTGCTCATCCCGGGCCTCGACCCGGTCTCGTTCGCGGCCGGCGTCAAACGGCTTCGTGAGCTGGCCACCGAGGCCGGGCGCGACCCGGCCTCGATCAACATCCACGGTCGCGTCTATCTCGGTGGCGGTCCGGGCGGCGGCGACGGCTGGCAGGCGGGTCTCGAAGAAGCGTTGGCACTCGGCTGCTCCGACTGCAGCGTCGGATTCAATCGCCTCGCCTTTCCCGGACGCAGCCACGCCGAGCACCTCGACGCGATCATCGGGGCCAAGGAGCGCATCGACGCCATCGTCGGTCGCCAGCCATGAGCGGTCTGCGCGTCGGCGTCGACATCCCTTACCTGGCGTCACCAGGGGAGATTCGCGATTTCGTGCAGGCGGTCGAAGAACTCGGCTACGACCACATCGGCTTCTCGGAGCACATCTGCTCGACCGTTGACACCGTGTTTCCAGGGCCGATGTTCACCTTCGACGAGCCGTGGCGCGAGTCGTTCACGCTGGCGGCATTCGTGGCCGCCTGCACCAGACGGATCGAGATCAACCCGGCGATGGTGCTGCTCCCGCTCTATCAGCCGGTGCTCGCCGCCAAGTTGGCCGCCGAGGTCGCCAATCTGAGTAGCGACCGGCTACGTATCGCCGCGTCGATTACCTGGAATGCCCGGGAGTGCGAGGCCTTGGGAGTCGATCCCCGTAGCCGCGGGGCGAGGTTCGAGGAGCAGGTCGAGATCATCCGGCGGCTGTGGTCCGAGCAGGCCATCGACCACGACGGCCGGTTCTTTCAGCTCCATCAGACCGGGATCAGCCCGCGCCCGGCGCGGTCGATTCCGATCTGGTTCGGGGCGGGAGAGATGCCCAAGGGGGCGGTCCCATCGGCGCTGGCGATCGACCGAGCCGGACGGCTGGCCGACGGATTCAAGTTCGCCGCGCCCACCTACCTCGACCAAGCTCGGCTCGAACGGTCGATCGACGACCTGCGGGCCGCGGTGATCGCGGCGGGACGTGATCCGCAACGCTTCGGGATCGAGGTGCGGATGATCGTGCAGGCCACCACCCCCGACGAGTATGCGGGCGTCGTGGAGCGGGCCAAGGCCCTCGGCGCAACCCACCTGGGGGTCGCCAATCGCATCGCCGGGGGCACCGTCGATGACCAGATCGCCGTGTGCGCCCGCTTCGCCGAACTCACCCGCGAGTTGTGGGCGTAGGTCCATGAGTGGCCTCAGATTTCGACCTGAGCGCCGACTTCGAAGACTTGATCGGGTGGGAGCTTGAAGAACCGGGCGGCGCTGGCGGCACCGCGGTTGAGGATCTCGAACAATTGCTCGCGCCAAGGAGCCATGCCGGGCAATGCCGTAATCTGAATGGTTTCGCGTCCGATGAAGTAGGTGGTCTTGTCGGCGCGGAACTCGTACTCCGGGTGATCGATCGTCGCCAACGCGGCGGGCACGTCGGGGTCTTCCATGAAGCCGTAGTGGATCGAAATATTGAAGCATCCGGGGTCGATTTTTGTGACGACAACCCGGTCGAGCTCTTCGACGGTCGGCACGTCCTCGGTGTGGACCGAGACCAACAGCGTCCGTTTGTGGAGGACCTTGTTGTGGCGCAGGTTGGTCAGCAGCGCGGGGGGTGCCATGCCGTCGTCCTTGAAGAGATAGACGGCGGTACCCGGAACGCGGTGAACACCGATGGCGTTGGCGTTGGCGATGACCGTGGCGGCGGGCGTCTCCCCGCGGTGCATTCGGTCGGCGACCAACTGCCGGCCCTGACGCCACGTCGTCATCTGGACGAAGAGACCGATGGCGACGAGTAGCGCGAACCAACCACCCTTGGGGATCTTGGGAATCTGCGCGGCAAGAAACGCCATGTCGATTGCGAAGAGCGGAGCGATGATCGCATAGGTCTTCGCCTTGCTCCATCCCCACCGCTTGAGAGCGACGACGGCGAAAATCAACGTCGTGATTGCCATCGTCATCGTGACGGCAATGCCGTAGGCGGCGGCGAGATTGGTCGAGGTGCGGAACCCAATGACCAGGCCGACACAGCCGATCATCAGTGCCCAGTTGACCAGCGGCACGTAGATCTGGCCGGAATGTTCACCGGACGTGTGGCGAATTGCCAGACGTGGCAGATAGTCGAGCTGCACGGCTTGGGCGGTCAGCGAGAACGCACCCGAGATCAGAGCTTGAGAGGCGATGATCGTGGCGAACGTGGCCAGGATGGCCAACGGCCAGATCGACCAGTCCGGGGCCATCTCGAAGAACACCCGGAAGTTCTCGTCGAGATGCCCCTCCTCGTTGAATGCCTCGGGCGAGTTGGTGAGGAAGGCGGCCTGCCCGAAGTAGTTGAGGACCAAGGCGGGAAGGACGTACGAAAACCAGGCAAGCTGGATGGGCCTGCGTCCGAAATGTCCCATGTCGGCGTACAACGCCTCCCCGCCGGTGACTACGAGGAACACCCCGCCGAGAGCAAGGAACGACTTGAACCCCCCGGCCTGGAAGAACTTGACGACGTAGATCGGGTTGAGGGCCTTGAGAACCTCGGGATGATCGGCAATCTGCACGATGCCGAGCAGTGCAATGGTGGCGAACCAGACGACCATGATCGGCCCGAAGACCTTGCCCACGGTGCCGGTGCCTTTGCGCTGGACGAAGAACAGCCCGACCAGAATGGCGACCGAGATGGGGATCACCCAACTCTCGACCGCCGGGGTGGCGACGTTGAACCCTTCGATGGCGCTGAGCACCGAAATGGCCGGGGTGATGATGCCGTCGCCATACAACAGGGCCGTACCGAACAGTCCGAGGGCAATGACGATGCTCATCTTGCCGACGACCTTGGCCCCTCGACGGGGGATGACGAGCGACGTGAGGGCGAGAATGCCGCCCTCGCCCTTGTTGTCGGCACGCATGACGAAGAACAGGTACTTGATCGAGATGATGATCAGCAGCGCCCAGAACGCCAACGAGGCAATGCCGTAGGAGTACGACGTGACCTTGTCGGGCGTCACTTCCAACCCGTGGAACGACTCCTTCAGCGCATACAGCGGGCTGGTACCGATGTCGCCATAGACGACCCCCAAAGCACCCAAGGCCAGGGAAAACATTCCGGCCTTGCCATGACCCGACCCGTGCCCATGAGGGTGATCGTGATCGGCGGAATGGTGGGCTCCGGCGGCCGGGGAACTGGCCTGCGGGGTTTCAGCGTCTACCGAAGATTCGGCGGCTACTGACGGTTCGACGGCGTCGCCGCCTGCTTCGTCTGACACGTCGGACCACGATAGGCGGGCTCGACCGCGTCATGCGGCATTCGGTGAAATCACTTCTCGGAGATCGACTCGCCACGCAGCGCGGGGATCACGACTTCCGCGAAGGCGGAGTGGGCGTCATCGAGTTCCGTGGGGTCGACGGCGCTGAACGCGACGACGATGTTCGCGGCGCCAACGACCGTGGCCTGGCGAATCAGTTCGTTGGCGACCTGTTCGGGCGTGCCCGAGACGAACTCGTCGTCGCTGAGGATGTCGGACGGTTCGTCGGGGCGGTCGAGTAGCGCGGCGAACGGCGGGAGGGGCCCCGCCGAGGCGTTCAACAGGTCGAGGAGTGAGCGCTTGGCGGCATGGATGCCTTCGCGCTGTTTCGACGGATGGTCGACGAACGTGACCATCCGCCGCAAACCGAGGCGGTCAGGGGTGGTCGGGTGGCCCGCCTCGGCGGCGACGTTGCGGTAGCCGTCGAACATTTCGGCGACGACCTCGCACGAGTTGAACCCGGCGCATACCTTCCATCCCCGTTGCGCCGCCCGCTCGGCCGACGCCTGGCTGCGGGCGGCGGTCCAGATCGACGGTGACGGCTGGTACATCGGCGGATAGATGGTCATCTCGTCGAAGTTCCACTCGGTTCCGTGATGGGTGACGGGCTGGTGGTGCAGCGCGGCCTCGATGACCGACACGACCTCGGCATGGCGAGCCCCGGCGACGGGCATCGGCACTCCCGCCAGCCCCATCTCGGGGGGAATTCCGCTGACCACCCCAGCCTCGAACCGCCCGCCGGTCAACTGATCGAGCATGGCGAACTCCTCGAGTACCCGCCACGGCGTGGCGTACGGCGTCACGGTGCCGAGCACCCCCAGACGCATCGTCGAGGTGCGCGCCGCCAGATTGGCCACGAGCAGATTCGGCGACGGGCTGTACGCCGCGCCGAAATGATGCTCCGAGAAGAAGATGCCGTCGAAGCCACGAGCCTCGGCTTTGGTCCACAAGTCGAGGTACCAGCGGAAGTGGGCTTGCACCGCCGCACGGTCGGCCGCGGCCACCGGATCACGCAGCGAGTGGAAAAACTCGAACAGCCAGGTCGTGATCAACGTAGGACCCCATTCCATCGGTGGACCTCCGAAACGTAGTGGATGGTCGGTCGTCGGGACGCGCCGGTCAAGATGGGGGAGTGGGACGTCTTGATGGAAAGATTGCGCTGGTCACCGGGGTCGCCGGAGGAATCGGTCGAGCAGCCGCGTTGCTGTTCGCCGCCGAGGGAGCCACGGTCGTCGGCTGCGACATGAACGCGGCGGGTGCCGCCGAAACGGCCTCGCTGTCGGGTGGTGCGGTCACCGTGATGGCCCCGGTCAACCTGGCCAGCGAGGACGGGGCCAAGGCGTGGGTCGATGAGGCTGCGGCCCTCCACGGCGGCATCGACGTGCTCTACAACAACGCCGGGACCCACCGCATGTCGGCGTTCGCCGACGTGTCGGCCGACGACTGGCACTACACGATTCGCCACGACCTCGACATCGTCTTCTACGTCACGTCGGCCGCATGGCCCCACCTGATCGCCCGCGGTGGCGGCAGCATCATCAACATGGCCTCCATGTCGGCCATCCGCGGGGCGGCGTTCCATCAGCAGGCGGCCCATGGGGCAGCCAAGGGTGGCGTCCTCTCGGTGACCTATCACTTCGCCGCGGCCGGTGGCCCGCACCGCATCCGGGCGAATGCGATCTTGCCCGGCCTCATTCGCACCCCGGCCACCGAGGCCGACGGCATCTACGACACCCCCGATTCTCCGGGCTTCCAGATGGGGGCGGCCAACCCGCTGGGTCGCACCGGGCTGCCCGACGACGTCGCCAAGCTGGCGTTGTTCCTGGCGTCCGACGACTCGTTCTACGTCAACGCCACGGGCATCCCGATCGACGGTGGACAGTCGGTCATTGTCTGATTGCCTACATCGGGTGACCGAAGCGCCGTCCGCCCCCGAATCTGCTCGTCGATCGGCCATCGCCGTCGGCGCACTGTTCTTCGTCAACGGCCTGACCTTTTCGAACTGGCTGCCGCGGATTCCTGAGGTACGCGACCGCCTGGGAATCAGCAACGGTGGGCTGGGTACCGCGTTGATTGGTGGGGGCCTCGGTGGCTTGATGGGTTCGTTGATCGTCGGCCGGGTGCTCGCCCGCTGGCGTTCCCGTTCAGTGCTGGTTGCCGCGGCCTCGTTGCTCGCCGCGTTGCTTCCCCTGATCGCGTTCGTCCCGACGGCGCTCGCCCTCACGCTCGTGCTGACCGGTCTCGGCTTTGTCGATGTGCTCAATGACATGTCGATGAACACCCAGGGAATGATGATCGAGACCCGAGCCGGCCGGTCGATCATCAACCGACTGCACGGTATGTGGAGCCTTGGTTTCATGCTCGGCGCACTCATCGGGCTCGGTGCATCAGCCGCCAAACTCGACATCCGCATTCATCTCGTGGTCATCGGTGTCGTGATCCTTGGCACCGTTTATGCCGTTCAGGGCCATTTGCTCGAGGTGGATGCTCCGGCCGAGTCGAGCGACGACGGCGGTCGCGGCCGACGTGCGCAGGTATCGGTCATGGTCGTCGCCATGGCGGTGATGGCGATCGGCGTCGGCTGGCTCGAGATCATTCCGGGGGATTGGAGCGCGGTGCTCTTCCGCGATGTGTTCGACACCGGACGGTGGAGCGGCTTGGGGACGGTGTCGTTCGCCGCGGCCATGCTGGCCGGCCGGATGAGCGGCGACCATGTACTGGAACGAATCGGTGGGCGACGGATGCTGACCTGGGCAATCGCCCTCGTCGTGGTTGGCACGGTCGTCGTGACTACCGCTCCTGTTGCCCCGGTTGCCGTGATCGGCCTGGTGCTGTGGGGGCTGGGTACGTCGGTGATGTTTCCTCAGCTCTATGCCACCGCGGCGACCCTCAAAGGGGTCTCGGCGGGGGCCGGTCTGGGCGCGATGGGGGTTGGACAACGCCTTGGGTTCATGCTGGCCCCGGTCTGCGTCGGTGCCCTCGCCGACTGGCAGACGCTGCGTATCGCCATCGCCCTCCTCATCGCCCTGGCGACGGTCACGATCATTTCCACCCGCCGCCTCGTGGAGTCCCCGACCTGATCTTGAGCCTGAGTGCTTCTCGGGCCAGTTGTGTTCGCTGGGCGGCCATTTGGGCCCGAGAACCGGCCCGAGAACCGGCCCGGGAATTGGTTGGTGAGAACATGGAGCGGTGATCGCCGACCAGCTTGCCCGCCGCCAACCCCGTCGATACGGACTGCGCCCCACACCGCTGCATCGGCTCGATCGGTTCTCGGCGGAGATCGGCCGCGAGGTGTGGATGAAGCGTGATGACCTGATCGGTGTTGGCGTCGGCGGCAACAAGATCCGCAAGCTCGACTACCTGGTTGCTGACGCGCGCTCGCCCAGGGGGCCGACCACCTGGTCACCGTCGGGGCCGAACAGTCCAACCACGCTCGCTGCGCGGCTGCCGTCGCGGCGATGGAGGGCCTCGGTTGTGACCTGATCCTCGGGGGCCGCTCGGATGCTCCGGTTGTCGGCAATCTGTTGCTCGACTACCTGTTCGGCGCCGACGTGCACCTCGTCGGTTCCAACGACTGGGAGGAACTGGAGCGCGTTTCCCAGACCGTGGCCGCCAAGTTGCGCGCCATGGGTAGGCGGCCGTATGTGATGCCGATTGGCGGCTCGACCCCGATCGGCGCCCTCGGCTTCGTCGACGCATACCTTGAGCTGCGCGTCCAACTCGCCGAGGCCGGTATCGAACCCACTTCGATCGTCCACGCCACCTCATCGGGCGGCACCCAGGCCGGTCTGGTGATCGGCGCCGCGGCAACCGGCGATGGGCTGAACATCGTCGGCGTTGGGGTGGCCAAGACGGCTCGCCACTTGGAAGGCGAGATCATCGACATCGCCCGCGGGTGTTGCGACCTGCTCGAACGACCCCACGACGACTTGCGTATCAGCGTGCTCGATGGCTTCCGGGGCCCCGCCTACGCCGAGCCGACCGCTGGTTCCACGAGCGCGCTGCAACTATTGGCGCGCACCGAGGGGATCATCGTCGACCCGGTGTATACGGCCAAGGCGCTCCACGCGGTGGTCGAAGCTCCGGGGTCGGTACTTGGCACCGGCCCGATCGTGTTCTGGCATACCGGCGGCCTTCCGGCGGTGTTCGCCCCGCACCACTCAGCCCACCTGATTCCCTGAAATCGGTCACTCGCCGGAGGTCTACGCTGCGATCCGTTGGCACCCGCCACCCGGGAGGCGACAGAGAGGACCGCTCCGTGTTCGTTCGACCGATGGACACGATTGCCTCGGCTGTGCCGGGAGCCGATCGCATCGACATGTCCACCTTCGTCTCGGGGTATGCACTGGAAGAACAGGTGCAGGGCTGGCTCAACCTGGTGTTGGAGCTGAAGAACCCGGCCCAGATGCCGGCGGTGATGAAGACCCTCGAAGCGGCCAAGGAGCACACCAACCGGGCGTTGTGGGGGCTGCATTACATCCACTCGGCCCGCTTCCTGCCCACCCGCGACGGCAGGTACCTGCAGCAGGCCGAGTCGATGATGGCGACGATCACCGATCCGCAGGTGTGCTACTGGGTGTTGTACGCCCGAGCGACGATGGCCTATGCGGTTGATGCCGCGGCGATGCCGGGGGCCGTCGCCGGTCTGGCGGAGTTCTCGCACCAGACCGGCGCGCCGTGGATGCTCAACGGCACCCGGCAGCGGCAGGCCAACCTGTGTCTTCGGCTCGGGGACTACATGGGGGCACGTCACGCGTTCCGAGATTCGTACACGATGGCCGTGGCCGCCGGTTCCCCGCTCGACGAAGGTGCCGCCGGAGCCGGGATCATCGAGGCCTCACTCTCGGGCGCTGATGCGATACCGACGGTCGAATGCCACGAGATTCTGACTCGACTGCACGACACTCGCAATTGGGCAAACCTGGAGTGGGCGGTTGAGACCATTGGAAACTATTTGGCCAATGCCGGGCAGTTGGAGCAGGCGGCCGTGATTCTTGGGTATCTCGATAAGAACGTTCCGCCGTGGCCCGGCATGGCGGTTGATCAACGCGGACAGACGCGCCGGGTCGTTGAGGCCGACGAGCGGGCTGCGACATGGCTGGCTCGGGGGGCGACGCTCAATCGTGACGAGTTCGTCACCTACGCCCTCGCCCAACTCCCGACCGAGTAGGAGCCCGGTCGGGATGTCAGCTCATACCGGTCAGCTCAGACCGGCCAGCTCAGACCAGTCGGCGGTACAACGTCTGCTGGGCCCCGGGCGCGTAGAACTTGCCACCCGAGTCGACCAGTTTGAGGAACTTCGGATCGGCGTTGATCCTGTTCTGCGCATCCTCGAACGTGGCAATGTCAGGAGCGCCGGTCAACCAACCGAGCCCGCCGTATGGGCCGGTTGAACCGACGCCGAACAACGTGGTCAGACCAGAGATCTCGGTCGCTGCCGCGGCGAGTTCCAGACCGTGGTTGATTGCGTCGCCGATGTGTCCGTTGGCGGCGACGGCATCGACCGTTCCAACGTACGAAGCGACTGGTGCGTCGGCAGACAGCGGTGACACCAGGTTGACCAACCGATCGGTGACCGATCCGGTGAACAGGGAGTCGCCCACCTCGAGCGCCTCGTTGTAGAGCGCGTCGGCGGCGAGTTTGTTGGCCGCCTCTTCCCACGCGCTCAACGTTTCGAACCATGCCGACCATCCGATGGTGGTGGCATTTGGCGAACCAACGGTCATCCATGCGTTGATTTCAACGCCGCTGACGGCCGTGGCTCGTGCGGTGATTTCGTTGACAAAGGTGAATGCAGATCCCATTCGACCACTATTGACGACTCGGCTACGACTGAAGAGATACACTGTAATTCCCCATTTCCGCTTACCCCCATGGCTCGCTTTCGCCACTGTCGCGCCCGGAGTATTTGCCGTCAAGGAGACTTCCGACACCCAAGTTGCCGCCGGTCACACGACGTGTCGGCGATCACATCGCCAAGCGGCTCAACTCCAGGGCGATGACCGCGGCGGCATCGATGCCGGTGCAGATGGTGATCGGCGGGCGGCCGATCCATGGAGTGTGGTGATCGGATGTCGACCTGGCGGCGAGAGTATTGCCCCGCGAGAAACTGTGGCCGCAATCGACCCGCACTGGATGAGTAACGATTGTGAAGTGCTGCGGAGCGAGCAGGTAGCTGATCGTCGCCGAGTCGTGGATGTAGATGCCGTCGAGGCCGTTGTTACGACGATAGAAGTCCATGTAGAACGGCAGAATCCGGTGCAGATGCCGAGCCCGGTCGTTGTCGAACTCGCCAATGCTGTTGAGTAGTTCGGTCGACATCAACGTCCGCTCGGTGATGTCGAGACCGCACATCACCACCGGACAGGTCGCCCCGAACACGATGTCGGCGGCCTCGGGATCATTGAGAATGTTGGCCTCCGCGGCGGGCGACGCGTTGCCGTCGACGAACGCCGCGCCGCCCATCAACACGATCCCGGCCAGCGCGTCGGCGAGGCGCGGTTCCAGCAACATGGCCAGGGCGATGTTGGTCAGCGGCCCGATCGGGACGAGGGTGATCTCGCCCGGCGCGGCCATCACCGCGTCGACGATGAACCGGGCGGCGTCTGTCGCCAGTCGCTTTGTCAGGGGCGGGGGAAGGAACGTGTCGCCCTGGCCGTCGATACCGTGGACGAAGTCGGCCGGACCGCGAAACTCCATCGCCAACGGCCGCAACGCGCCGCGGGCAACGGGAATGTCGGTTCGCCCGGCGATCTCCAACAGGCGCAAGGCGTTGACCGTGCACGTCTCGGTATCGGAGTTTCCGAAGATCGTCGTCAACCCGACGACGTCCAATTCCGGCGAGGCGAGGGCATAGAAGATCGCCATTGCGTCATCGATGCCGGGGTCGGTGTCGATCAAAATTTTGCGCGCAGCCATTGCCCAACCATACGCGTCGATCCATCCGACGGATCTCTCTGACCACCGGCCCGTCCGCTACCGGCCCACTCGCCAATATGTACGCGCGAAAGTCGTCAGATTGTCGATCGGCGATCGATGGCGGCCCGGACGGGCGCGATCGGCTTCACTGGTTGACGGTCGAACCTGCGGTGATGGCGTAGCGAGGAAACACACCGTTCGGGTCGTGCATCGCTCGGATTGCTTCGAGGCGGGCGAAGTTGGCGTCGGCCATGAACTTGGCCGGTCGCACGGTGAGATCGGAGTCGCCCAAGTACAGGCCTTTGGCGACGGGGGCCAGATCGGCCATGCGATCCTGCACCCAACCACGTACGCGGCCGTCGTCTTCCTCTCCGTCGGCGATCGCGTAGACCGCGATGTAGACGTTGCCCTCCATCGAGAAGGCCATGTCGGGGAGCGGCCGTACCGGGTCCCAGCCGTACCAAATGGCGAATGAGCGCTCGGTCGGCAGGTCGGTCATCAGCGCCTTCAACCAGGGGAGCAGTTCGGTGGCGGGGGCGTCGGTCCACAGACAATCGGCGTGATAGCGGGCGTGGATCGGATTGGCGATGTCCTGCTGGATGCCCTCGGCGTCGAACGTGTTCGGCAGGCAATGCTCGACCATCATCGCCCGATCGAGCACCGGGCAGGTCAGGAGCGGAGCCATGATCCGCTCGGCGTCTGCCATCGAATCGCACAGCGCGGTGGTGTGCACGATGATCGCCGGCCCGGGGGTGTTGACCCCGACGATCACGGGTTCGCAGGCTCGCTCGATGACCGGCAGGATCGAGTGGGCCCAGGTCATCAGCTCATCGAAGGTGTCGGTCGGAAGCACGAACGTCGACTGCACGAACATCGGTGGCCGCGGGCGAACCCGCAGGTAGAAGGCCACGACCGCCCCGAAGAATCCAGGTCCGGCACCGCGGGCCGCCCACAACAGATCGGCGTTCTCGTGCTCCGAGGCATGGACGAGTTCGCCGGCCGCGGTGACCACGTCGATCGCCATCACGTTCTCGCATCCCCACCCCCAGACCCGCCCGTTCCAGCCTTGGCCGCCCTGCAGCACGAACCCGCCGACCCCGACGGTTGAGCAGTGCCCGCCGGGAAACAGCAGGCCGTGCTCGGCGAGAAACGGGGTGAGCTCACGCCCGCCCTGGACGGCTGGGTGAACACGGGCGATGCGGCTGGCGTCGTCGAACGTGTAGCCGAGGGTGTCGTCGAGCAGCTCGATGGATCGCAGCGCTCCGAGGTCGATGAGCAGCACGTCGTCGCGCAGGCTCCAGCAGGCCCACGAGTGCCCGCCGGCGCGGATCGCCACCTGCCAGCCCTGTTCGATCGCGTAGCGAACTCCGCCCGCGATGTCGGCCTCCGAGGCGACCTGCAAGACGGCGCTGGGGAACCGGTCGGGCCGCCGCCCGTTGTATTGCCGGCCCACCCGGGCCTGCTCGTATCCGTCTTCGCCGCGTCGGTAGAGCTGTCCGTCGAACATGGCAGGTGACAGTAGCCGGGGGTGTTCCTCCGAGGCCCGAGCCGGTCCGCGGCGCGGTCACCCGAGGGGATTCTTGGCCAGGTAGTCGGTGACCACCCTGTTGGGAGCGCAGGCCATCCACGCGTCGACCAGCAGATCGTGCAGCACGGTCATCGAGATGGCATCGAGTTGGATCAGCAAGGCCGCGTAACCGTCGAAATGTGAGATGGTGAACACCCCGCCGTGGCGTTCGTCGAGGACGGCCTGCTTGTCGTCAAGGCCGTCGGTACCCACGGCGAGGATCGGCCCGGCGGGCGGCGTCTCGGTGCCGAATCGCTTGAGGTCGGCCTTGCTGAACGGCCGTTCCCAGGCGAATACCTTGTCGCAGACCTTCCACGTCCCGGTGCCGAACCGTACCCCCAGGGTCACGTTGGGCAGGTCGGCGGTGATGCGGGTGACGTCGTCAAACGTGGCCATCGGGCGAGATCGTAGACGCCTACTCACCACGTGCGGTGCGAGGCGCCAGCGAGGCGATCAGGTCGGCGGTCGTGCGCTGCAACTGGGTGCTCAGGGCGATCTGCGTCTGGCTGCGGGTCACGCCGGCGATCATCGAGATGCGTTGGAGGACGAGATGGAGGTCGTCATTCGAGCGCGCCGCGATTCGGCAGACCAGGTCGCCGGCGCCGGTCACGGTGTGAATCTCGAGGACCTGGGCGATCGTGGCCAGCGCGGCGACGGTTTCATCGTGGGCGCCCTGGGCGATCTCCAGGGTCGTGAATGCCGTGACCGAAAATCCGACCCTGGCCGCGTCGATGTCGGGGCCGTACGCAGTGATCGCTCCTCGCCGTTCGAGTCGGGCGATCCGACTCTGCACGGTGGCCCGCGGCAGCTTTGTCCGCCGGGCCAGTTCCGAGACCGACGCGTGGAGTTCGCCGCGCAAGATCGCGACCAGCATGAAATCCAAACTGTCGAGATCTACGGGGTTTTGAGTGCTCATCGACATCACTTTCTCTCGTCAAGGCTCCACATCCACGCAGAATAGTGAAGTGGTTGCCACAAGACACACAGTCTGGTGAAGTGACATCATGTCCTGGCTCAAGAAGGTCGACCACATCACCTATGCCTGTGCGGCGGGCACGATCGAGAAGTGGGCGTGGTTCCACATCGAGGTCGAGGGCGGCACGCTGATCAACCGCATCGACGACGTGCGCCCCGACGATGCCGAGTCGTCGATGAAGATCTGGTGCATCGACTACGGCAACTTCGGGATCGCGCTGATCGAAGGCATCGACCGGGCGAAGCAGTCACAGGTCACCGCCTTCGTCGAACGCCATGGTGATCACTCCTGTCAGCACGTCGCCTACGACACCGCCGATCTCGAACGCTTCCGCCAACACCTCGTGGCCAACGGAGGTACCCCGCGCGGCCAGACTCTGGTGCGCGACGACGGCTTCGGCATCCTCAAGCAGATGTTCGCCAAGGGCTACGCCGTCGGTCACGCGGGCGAGACCTCGTTCCCCGAGTACGTCGAGCGGCCCCAGATTGCCGAGGACGGAGCGGTGGCGATCACGTTCTCGCAGATGGCCGGGCAGGGCTTCTACGACCAGATCGAGCAGGCCATCGAGTCGGGCGACGACGAACCCTTCTTCGACTTCGCCGCCATGCCCGACGACTGGACGGTTCCCGAACCCGCCGCCCTCGCCGGAGCCCGCTGAGCCGGAGACGGGTGAGGCCGTCGTTTTCGTCGACTAGCAGCCGAGCACGCGTAGGCCGAGCGACCGGGCGATCTGACCCTGACGCAAGTCGAAGGTGACAAATCCCAGGGATTCGATCATCAGACGCTGAGCCGAGGCAAGGTGGATGGCATCGAGCGATCGAGCACCGAGGGTTTCGCCGATGGCTGCCGCCGCCGTGCACGTGGCGGCGTCGCCGGTCATCAGGGCCATTGCGTCGAAGTCGCGCTCGGCGGTTCGTTGCGCGGCGAGCAGCGAGGAGCCCGTCAACAGCCGAGCGAGATTCCGGCGGGTTTCGACCACGGTGATCCAACTGGTGACCAAGACCGGATCGGACTGCAAGATGAGCGCGGCGGCGTCGGAGTCGGGTTCGTCGATGTATCGCTTGAGCAGCGCACTCGAATCGACGTAGAGCGTCATTCGCCGCGGTCGTCGTTGAGGATGTTGAGGACCCGATGTTCGGAGCTGAACCGCTGGACCGGCCCGAACCCCGGTGTGGTCTGTGGCTCGCGAATCCACCCCTCCTCGATGCCGAGTTGGAGCCGTCCGCTGCCCGCCAACGGTGAGATGACCACCTTGGGGTGCCCCCGGTCGGTGACTCGGATCACTTCGCCGGCGGCAGCACGGTCGAGGTATTCCGACAGATGCTGTTTGAGTTCCCTGACGCCGACATCCATGTGGACACACTAGATCATCATGTGGACCCGACGAACGACCCTCCAGACGCCAAGCGGTACTCTCTGAGTCCACGGGTTGTTGGAGGCTCGAACCCACGACTCGTGGGCATCGGCACACGCCAGAGATCGCCTGGCCGATAGCGAGTCGCCCACGGTCTCACTAGCCATCACACCGTCAAGGAGTTCCGATGTCCCTGATTCACAAGGCGGTCACGTTCGACTGCGCCGATGCCACCGTTGTCAGTGAGTTCTGGTCGGCGGTGTTCGGTCGCCTGATCGACACCGAGCCGATGCCGTCATCGCCGTTCTTCGCCTCGATCGGTCTCGGTGATTCGTCGCGGATCGCCTACATGTTCATTCAAGTGCCGGAGGGCAAGACGGTGAAGAACCGAGTGCATCTCGACCTCGATGCTGACGACGTCGCCACCGAAGTCACCCGAGTGGTCTCGTTGGGGGCAACGCACATCCACGACAAGGATGAGTACGGCATGCAATGGACCACCCTGGCCGACCCCGAAGGCAACGAGTTCTGCATCGGCACCCCACACCACTGAAGAACCCGGTGCCACGGCGGAGCCCCTCGACTCGCGACGTGTCGTAGTCAGTCCGCAACGCGGTGTAGCCGACGCGTGGCATGGCAGGATGTTTCGCGATGGGCACCCCAAACGTTCTCGATTGTCGCCCGAGCATCGAGGGTCGAGTGGCCTTGGTGACCGGAGGGCTCGGGGGAATCGGGCGGGCGGTGGTCGACTCACTCGTCGCACACGGGGCGAGGGTTGCGTTCACGTACGCCGATGGTCGGGACTCGACTGACGCGTCGGCAGAGATCGTCACGTCCGGCCCCGGGCACCTCTCGGCCCACCCACTGGACCTGCGGTTCGACGCATCGATTCGAGCATGCTTTGCTGATGCCGTCGAGCGGTGGGGGGCGATCGACATTCTGGTCAACAACGCCGCTGTGGGTTCGGCCACGGTTGCCGCCTACGCGACCGGCGCGGGCGATCAGGACTCGGCGATGCTGGCGATTAACGCCGACGGCACGTTGAAGATGTGTCAGGCATATCTCGCCTGGGCGGCGCAGCACCCGACGGGGCGGGCGGGCAAGATCATCAACATCAGTTCCGTCGGCGGGGGAGTGTCGGTATTCCCGGGCTTTCGCCTGTCGGACGGGATGAGCAAGGCGGCCGTGGCCTTCCTCACCCGCCAACTCGCCGCCGAACTCACCGACTCGCTGGTCGACGTGTTCGCGATCTGCCCGGGCGCGACAAACACGGCGATGTTCCAGGCCAGCACCCTCGATCCGATGTCACCATCCGATCGAACCGCGTTCATCGAGGGGCTGCCGAAGCGCCGGCTCATTGAGCCCACCGACATCGCCAACATCGTGACGTTCCTGGCCTCGGGCTACTCCACGCCCCTGCACGGCGCGGTGATCGACGCCTCAATGGGCCTGGGAGTGCGCCCCGGCCTGATCACCGAACGATCCCACTGATACCTGCCGGCCGCTAACCTCGGGACCATGGAGTCGCGGTCGTTCTCTGCCGATACCGATCCTCAGATTCACGCGTTGGTGATCGGACGGTTGCGGGCGATGACCCCGACCGAAAAGGGTCGCATGGTTGGCAAGCTCAACCGAGCCTGTGAGTCTCTCGCAGCGGCAGGTATTCGAGAGCGGTTCCCTGATGCCGATGACACTGAAGTCCGGATGCGACTGGGTGTCCTTCGGGTCGGCCCCGAGTTGATGTTGCAGGCGTTCGGGTGGGACGTGCGGGTCCACGGTTACTGAGCTCATGGAACCGTTGGAACTGGTCGGACTCATGGGTCGGATCTTCGACTCGATCGATGTGCCGTGGGTCCTTGGCGGTTCGATGGCGAGCTCGATTGCCGGTGAGCCTCGGTCGACAATGGACATCGACATGGCCGTGCGGCTCGATCTCGGTGGCGGCCGAAGGTTCGTCGACCTCGTCACGCCCGACTTCTACGTCAGCCTCGACATGATCCGCGATGCCGTCGCTCGCCGATCATCGTTCAGCATCCTGCAGTATGAGTCGATGATGAAGGTCGACGTTTTCGTACTTGGCGATGATCTACTCGATCGTCGCCAGATGGATCGGCGTCGTCGAGTCGTCCTCATGGATCCGCCGGGATTGGCGGTCTGGGTCGGGTCGATCGAGGACCAGGTCTTGCGTAAGCTGAGGTGGTTTCGCATGGGCCATGAGGTGTCGGATCGGCAGTGGCGAGACGTGCTTGGGATACTGACGGTCCAGGCCACGGCGATCGACCTTGAGGACGTTCAGCACGTGGCGAGCTTGCTCGGCCTCGACGATCTCCTGCATCGTGCACTCATCGAAGCGGGGCTGGCTGGCCCGGGTCCTACAAGCGGGCGATGACCGAGGAGTTGATCAGGTCCCAGTCGACGCGGAATCCGAGTCCGGGTTGCGTCGGGGCGTGGATGTTGCCCTCGGCATCGATGTCGAACGGTTCGGCGAGGCCGTAGTTGAGATGATCGAGGTCGTAGGAACCCGGGGCGTGGATCGTGATGATCTCGAAGAACTCGCAGTTGTCGATCGCCATGATCACGTTGAGGCCTGCGGCGTTATTCATCGCGTTGTAGCCGTCGTGGACCTCGCAGTTCATCTGGAATGCTTCTGCCAGATGGGCGATCTTCATCAAGCCGGTGATCCCGCCCTTGATCACGGTGTCGCCGCGTAGTGCATCGGTCGCTCGCTGGAGCAGCCATTGCGGCAGCGCATACACCCCGCCGTCGGTGACCTCGGTGGCGACGATCGGGATGTGCAACCGCTCTTTGAGGCGGACGTATCCGTAGATGTCGTCGGCCTTGAGCGGGTCTTCATACCAGTAGTACCCGAGGTCTTGAATCGCTCGACCGACGGTGAGGGCCTGGGCGTAGTCGTAGGCCCAGGCAGAGTCGAGCATGAGGGTGTAGTCGTCGCCGACGGCATCGCGGATCGCGGCACATGCGGCGATGTCGTCGGTCAGCGGCACGTCCTCGCCTTGAAAGACCCGTCGCTGCGTGGGCGGATGCAGCTTGTACGCCGGAAATCCTTGTTCCCGATAAGCCAGCGCTTCCTCGGCATAGGTCGGCACGTCGGGATGCACCCACGACGACGTGTAACACGGCACCGACTCACGGCAGGTTCCGAGCAGACGGTGGACGGGCAGACCGGCGGCCTTGCCGGCGATGTCCCACAAGGCGACGTCGATGTACCCCTGCACCGAGTGGTGGAAGAACCGGGCCTTGTTCTGAAACATCCGCCAGATCGCCCCGATGTCGAGCGGGTCTCGTCCGATCAAAAACTGCTTGGCCGGCCCGACGATCTGGGCAGTCACCGAAGGTCCCGGTGCTCCCACGAATGTCTCGCCGACGATCCCCTCGTCGGTGACGATGCTCAGCACCCCAAGCTCCAAACTCGGTGGACCGAGCGGGTTCGGCAACGTCCGCGAGTGCATGACCAGGGTGACATCGGTGATCTTCATGGCAGTCCTCTTCGACTCGGAATCTTGGGTCCGCTATGGCTAGCAGTTGCTCCGGCGCGTGACCAGCCGGAACGAACAGCGAACTACCCGAGACGTTGGGTGAGGACGATGGCTCCGGGACCGGCGAGCTCGGCGAGGGCCGGCTTGCGCGCTGTGGCGGCCATCAAGATCGCCTCGCCGGTGCCCGAGACTGCGGGCCCGGAACCGATCGACCAGCCGATGTCGGTGGCCTCGAAGCGCAGCCCGGCGGTGCGTGATGAGGGTACGAAGCCACGGGCCTTGCCGCCGCAGACATAGTGGAGAATCGTCGGCAGGACGGCTGCATCCAGCTGGGATGGGAGCCCGAGCGGACGTTGGATGTCGCGGGTGTGCACACATAGATGTCGGTCAGCGGGGCGATCGGCCCGACGATCGGCGGCGAAAATCGGGTGTCGACCTTGGCGCGGAACGCAGCCACGATCGCCTGCGGGTCACGAGCCCCGATCTCGCGGGCGACTTGGTCGGAGTACCGATCGAAGCTGCGAGCCTTGGCGACGTTGAGCAGGAACTTGCCGAGCGGGATTGCGAGGATGCTGAGTAGGTGTCCGACGACATCGCGGACCCGCCAGCCCTCGCACAGCGACAGCGTGTTCCACTGATCGTCGGTGAAGCCGTCGAACTGATCAGCGAGCCGCACCCGCTGGGCTGAAATCGCGTCGAACATCCCGTCCTTGGTCATCCGCGGACACTACCGTGGTCGGCACACAGGTTCGATCGGCGAGTCATCACGATTCTTGGTTGGGTTGCTCACCGAGCTTTCAGTTGCTACCAACGGTGCTTGCCGGACAAACTCAGGCCCGGCTGCGTCGTCCGGTAGGACTTGCCGCCGGACAACGTTAGCCGAGTGTTAACTCTGCGACTTCAGTACGCAAACCGAGCCTTCGGCATGCTGTACCTCTCGCGGCGCGTACGCGTCGGGCCAACCGTCCGCCGGTTCACCGCGTGAGTCGAAAGGACTGACATGACGACCGATCTCTTTTCGGCGGTCACGGGCTTCGGTCGGATGCCTCGTACCCTGTCGCCATGACCGATCAGATTCTTGTCGTCGAGGACGATGAATTGATGGGGTCGAGCCTCTGTCGTGCATTGGCCGCGTCGGGCTATACCACCGATCGAGCCACGACATTGTCGGCCGCTCGAACCTCGATTGCCGATGTCCGCCCGGCGTTGATATTGCTCGACCTGTCGTTGCCCGACGGCGACGGCCTCGGGTTCTGTGCCGAGGTCCACGCGGTGCATCCGACTTTGCCAGTGATTATGTTGACGGCCCGAACCGAGGAGATCGATGTCGTCGTTGGCTTGAACGTCGGCGCGGTTGACTACGTAACCAAGCCGTTCCGGCTTGCTGAGCTGCTGGCCCGCGTTGAGCGGCACCTGCGCATCGTCAGCCACCACTCCGATCGGCAGGCGGTTTCGACCGAGTACGTCGTCGGTGATCTGCGGCTGGCGATCGACAGCCGGCGAACCTGGCTGAGCGGCGTCGAGGTCGACCTACGCCCGCGCGAGTTCGACCTCTTGGCGAGACTGATGCGCGACGCAGGCAAGGTGGTTCGACGTGAAGACTTGATCAGTGAGTTGTGGGATGAGCATTGGTTCGGCTCGACCAAGACGCTTGACGTGCATATCACCCATTTGCGTCGACGGTTCGGCGAGGAGCCCGGCAGTACGAGCCGCATCTCGTCGATTCGGGGCATCGGCTACCGGTTTGAGCTGGTCCAATGAACTCCCTCGGGCTACGTGGCCGAGTCTTGGTGGCCCTCACGATGGTCACAATCTTCGCCGTCGGTTCGTTCTACGTGGTTGCGGTGAGGGCCATACGCGGCCGAGATCTGCACGTGGAACTGCTTGAACTGCAAGGTGAGGCTGCGATATTGAGTGCGCAGCTCGCCCGGGCCGGTGCCGGGTGGCATGCCGCGAGCCGAGATGCCGTCGATGTGGATCACAGCGTGTCCATGTACGACCGGACCGGGCGGCTTGTGTCGGGCGATGGCCCGGTAACTGGCGATGAGTTCGTTGTTGACGCGCTTACGCACGGGTCGGCCAGCGGTCCGGGGCCAGTAGAACTCGTGGCCACCGACATCATCGGGGATGTCTCCAACATCGTCGGCGTGATTCGCATCGCCGAAACCAGGGCCATCGCGGCCGAGAAGACGAACCGGGTGCTGTGGCTACTTGCGCTCTTTGCCACTGGGTTGGTTGCGGCGAGCGCGGTGATCGGCTGGCTTCTGATGCGGCCGGTGAACGTTCGGTTTCAGCAACTTCACGCGTCGGCGCTGCAGATCGGGGCAGGCGACTTTGCGGCGGCGGTTCCTACCACGGGACTACCCGAATTTGATCGAGTGGGTGGGGCGCTGAATCAGACGGCAACCAGGCTGGGAGCAATGGTAGAGCGTGAACGCGCCTTCGCCGCAGCAGCGAGCCATCAATTGCGTACGCCGATTGCATCGCTCCGCGTGGCGATCGAAGCTGAGCTGCTCGACCCGCAGGCGGATACAACGATCATTCTCCACAGCGGGCTGGGAGCGCTCGATCGGTTGGACGGGACTGTGACGAGTTTGCTCGATCTTGCTCGCGACTCGCCGAACGACCGAGGCATCCTCGATTTGCCACGAGCGATTCGGCTCGTGAGTGAGCGCTGGCGGCAGCCAGCGGCCACTCGTGGCCGAAGCATCGTCCATCTGCCCGCAATGCCTCAAGCGGCAGACATCCGCGCATCGGCGGCCGCGGTGCAACATGTTCTTGACGTATTGGTCGACAACGCACTCCTGCACGGCAGCGGCGCGGTCACGATCTCCGGAGATGCGGTCGAGGGCGGTTACGCCGTCCGAGTGAGCGACGAGGGGACGCTGCCCGTCGACACCGAAGCTCTGTTCCGTCGACGATCACCTGGGCATTCGACCACCAAGGGTCGAGGTATCGGGCTGGCGCTCGCTCGCACGTTGGCGGCCGCCGAGGGTGCTCGCCTTCATGTGGTGCGCAGTGCCCCCGCCACGTTCGAGTTGTTGTTTGTGAGCTCGCGGTCGACGCCGGATTCAAATGGCTCTTCCGGCGACTGATGTCGAGTGCGGCGGGCGGCGGCTCGTGGCTGGGTTCGAGCAGAGCTCGTCAGTCAGTAGTCGGCTCGACGCGACCCCGGTGTCGGTGCGCGGGTTGGTGCTGCGCTTCTCGATCGCTGGGCTCGTCGCGCTGGTTCTGGTGGCGGTGATCACGGCCTCGGCGAGCAGAAGTGTTGGCACCGACCTGGCAATTACCGATGCCAAGAGAACCGGTTGGGTAACCGCAGTGGGCATCGTTGAGCCGTTGCTTACTGACGGAGTGCTGGCTATGGACCACGCGAGTCTCGATGCTCTCGACCGTGCGGTACGCAACAAGGTGTTGCGTGGCGGACTGATCCGAGTGAAGATCTGGTCGGTCGATGGCACCGTCGTCTACTCCGATGAGCCGCGTCTGATCGGGGAGCGATTCATCCTGAGCGCCCATGAACAGGAAATGTTCGGGCGTGACCCGAGTACCAGCGAGGCTCGGGTCGAGATCAGCGATCTCTCGAAGCCCCAAAACAGGTACGAGACCGACACTCGGCTGCTTGAGGCATATGTTCCCGTCAACACGACCTCGGGTACCCCATTGCTCTATGAGACGTACTTTCGTTACGAGTCGGTCACCGATCTTGGTCGAGACCTCTGGCGGCGCTTCGCTCCAGTGGCGATTGGTGCTCTGCTGGCCTTGCAGCTCATCCAGATTCCGTTCGCGTGGCGGCTGGCACAGCGGCTGCGCTCCGGTCAGGGGCAGCGGGAGGACTTGTTGCGCCATGCGATCGAGTCGTCGGACGCCGAACGTCGACGGATTGCCAGCGACTTGCACGACGGTGTCGTGCAGCACTTCACGGGCGTGTCGTTGTCGTTGGAGGCCGCCGGGTGGAGTGACGGCCCCGGTGCTGACCCACGTTTCGAGCAGGCGGCGGCTGCAGTCCGCGACGGAGTGAAGTCGTTACGTTCGTTGTTAGTCGATATCTACCCGCCGAATCTGCGGGAGGAAGGCTTGGCGTCGGCCATCGATGATCTGCTCGGAGTTCTCGCCAACCGGGGCGTCGCTGTCGTGTCTGATGTCGACACCGACGTCTCGTGCGTCGACCTACATCACACAACGCTGCTGTACCGGGCAGTACGCGAAGCCCTTCGCAACGTGGACACCCACGCAGCCGCGTCGCGGGTTACGGTGCGTGCGTCGATCGACGACACCTCTGTGCGGCTCGTTGTCGAGGATAATGGGCGTGGGTTTGACCCTCAGCAGCTCGCGCATCGCCAACACGGTGGGCATGTCGGCTTGCGTGGGCTCGCCAGCCTGGTTCACGAGTCCGGAGGGATCCTGGTGGTACATTCGGCCCTCGGCGAAGGCACTGCGCTGTACGTCAGTCTTCCACTCGCTGGCGGCGCGCGATGATTCGCGTACTGATCGTTGACGACCACGTGATTGTTCGCTCAGGTCTGGAACAATTGTTCGCTGCAGTTGCTGATATCGATGTCGTCGGCGCGGTGGCGGACGGGGCGGCGGCCATCGATGCCGTCGACCGGCTCCGACCCGACGTAGTGCTGATGGATCTCTCGATGCCGATCATGGACGGGGTCGAGGCCACCCGCCGCGTGACCAAGCTCGCTCCCGCATCACGAGTGTTGGTACTGACATCCTTCAGCGAGCACCTCCGGGTCATCGACGCCTTGGACGCCGGAGCGGAGGGGTATCTGTTGAAGCACAGTGAACCTGCTCAGATTGTCGCCGCGATCCGCGAGGTCCACGCAGGTGGCTCTCCGCTTGACCCGAAAGCCGCAAGGGTGTTGTTGGAATCTCGTCGAGCCAGCGATCCTGGGTACGGACTCACACCCCGGGAAGTCGAAGTTTTGGTGTTCCTGCGAGGTGGGTTGTCGAACAAACAGATCGCCCGCGAATTGCACCTCAGCGAACGCACCGTGAAGGCTCATCTGACCAGGATCTTTCAACGTCTCGGCGTGGCGCATCGAACCGACGCAGCGTTGTGGGCCGCTGAACATCTTGATGACCATTCGGCGAACGACGGTTCGGTCTGACATCACTCCGCGTGGGGGGTGCGGTGGCGCTATCGGCCGGAAGTCCCGGGGGGATCCGTCGGGTGCGGCTCCGAGGTTTCCGGCTCACTTGTCTCGGGTTCACTGGTCGTCGGGGCAATTGTCGTCGGGGCAATAGTCGTCGGAGACGATCGTGTCGTAGTGGTTTCCGGCGTCGTTGTCGTCGTCGTGTTCGCCAGAGTCGTGACGACGGCGGTTGTCTCTGGGATGGTCGTCGTCGTTGTCGTCCGCCCCGGCGGTCTGGTCGTTGCTGTAGGCGCGTGGGTTGTCGATGTCGGGGCGGTGAAATCGGGTGGGGCAGGCTCGAGGACAGTGGCCGCCGGCACCGTAGGAACGATGGGGCGAACGCTCGTTGGCGCGGCGGGTTGGTCGCCAGGGCGGATCGGCAGGCTCGTCGACCTCGTCGATGTCGGGTCGGTTGTCGGGACACCATGTGTTGTCGACACACCAATCGATCCTGCGGTCGTCGCCACCGTCGAGGGTGTGACGGCATCAAGGTCGGCCCGAGACGACGGGTTCCGATGGCCAGCCACCACTTGGTGACCCGGGTTTTGCCACACGGATCGAGCGCTCGCCCCCCCGACTTCGGGAAAAACGGTGTGGCGAACCGCCCACGCACCCCCGATTGCAGCGATCAACACCAACCCCCAGGTCGCGGCGTCGAGGGACATGCGAGCGCGCTGCGATGCACGAACTCCGTGATGTCGACTTGTTGATGTCGTCCGACTCCCCGCGAGACGTCGACTTCCGAAGACCACCGGTCGAGGATCACCGTTGCCGAGTCGGGAAGACAACGAAGCCACGCTGCCATCGTCGTCGTTGACGACGGTCGAGGCAAGCCGGACAATGGTCGTAGGACCTTTGTGCGCGCCCCGCTGGCTCAGATGACCCGATGGTCGTCTCGACGCGGTCAAGGTTGTTGATCAGAATGGAGACTGTGGCCCATACTCCGTCTCGACATTGCGTGACCGATCGTGGGATCGATCTGTGTCCGGTTGAGACGTTCGGTCGGTGGGTCTTGGTCGTCGAGGCCGAGGAACTGATGGGGAAGAGCCTGCAGCGGGCGATGACTGCGTCAAACCATCACGTCACCCTCGTCACCAGTGCGATGTGCGCCCGGCTTGCCGTCGCCAGATGTCGCCCTGACATTGTCATCGTGGGACTGCTCCTGACCGACGATGAACCGCAGGCGTGCTGCCTCGACCTTCGCCGGCGCAACGCCGAACTTCCTATCGTCATGCTGACGAGTTCCCTTCACGAATCTCGTCGGATCGAGGGGCCGGCGGGAATCGCGATTGAAGTGGTCGGAATGCCGTTCCGTCTCGCCGAACTCCTCGAAGTAGTCGCGAACCTGCCGCCGAGTTGACCCGGGTGCGAGTTGGAGTTGAGCCCGGCGTTCAGCCCGTTCAGTGACAGTTCTGAGTCCCGGAGTCGAGCACACGGTCATTGATGTCGATGAATGCCCAGTCGTAGCTGCCTGGGTTCAGGGTGACTTTCAGCACGCCGTAGGTTTTGGCGATGCGCACCTCGGAGTTGGGCTTCACGCTGGAGAATCCACCGGCCGACTTCCCACCGGTACCAACAACGAACTGGCGGATGCCTAGACCGTTGTCGAGGTTCGATTTCGGGCCCTGTGGGGCGAATCGCTCGTACGCATGATCGTGGCCGGTGAGGAGAACGTCTGCGGCACCGTTGTACAGCGTGGCGAACAGGCTCGTGAGGTGAGAGGCGTCGCCGTGGCTCCCCGACGAATACCGGGGGTCGTGCCAGGTGACCATGACACATCGGTCGGCGTTGTCGGCGAGTTCGGCCTTGATCCATCGATCCTGTGCACCGCCAGCTTGATAGAGGCGGCGGCTGTTGGCATGAATAACCCGCCAGGTGCCGATCGTTTCGGCGTAGTAGGCCTTTGTCGACGGGCCAGCGGGCCCGTTACCGGTCGCCGATCCGTTCCAGTAGGCGAAATAGCCGTCAGCGGTCGCGTAGACGTCGCCGTAGTCGTGGTTGCCGAGCGTCGGGCTACTGATCGATTTGAAGTCACCCCAACTCGGGTTGACCGCCGGGTTCGAGAACGGGCCATACGAAGCCTGGAACTGAGCGGCGGTTCGCTCGGTGCCGTACACAAGGTCACCGAGCGGCATCACCCGGGTGGGATTGATCCGTTTGATCAACCGGGCCGTGTTCGCCTGCTGGCAACTTGAGCTGAGTGTGTTGTTTGCACAGGCAATGTCGCCTGCCGCGACGATCACTGGTGAGGTGGCGTTCGCAGCGGAAACGTCCGCCGCATCGGTCCCGACGGTCAGCCCCATGATCGCCGCGAGGCCGAAGGTCGCCCCAAGAACCGGACGGCGGCTTGACCGACGCAGCGGTCGGCGGTCGCCGA
This sequence comes from uncultured Actinomycetes bacterium, assembly GCA_963847945.1. Lineage (GTDB taxonomy): Bacteria > Actinomycetota > Acidimicrobiia > Acidimicrobiales > Ilumatobacteraceae > JANMJD01. The sequence continues at coordinate 110,548 of CAWKBX010000009.1, read as the reverse complement.
CTCGCTCGGTCAGTGGCATGAACCGGTTCCCTGATCGAGCACTTTGTCGCCAACGGTGATGAACGCCCAGTCGTAGCTCGCGGCGCGCAGGGTCAGCTTGAGCACCCCGTAGTTGGTGTTGTTGCGAAACGCCGAGTTGGGTTTGACGCTTCCCCACTTGTACAGGCTGCGGCCTCCGGTACCGACGACGAACTGGGCGATGCCTGCGGCCGGGTCGCTGCCAGCTGTGGGGTTCTGTGGGTTGAACCGCTCGTACAAGTGGTCGTTGCCCGAGAGCAAGACGTCGGCTCCGCCGGCGTACGCGACCTTGAACAACTCGGTGGCCTGCGTTTGATTACCGTGAACCCCAGAGGAGAACCGCGGGTGGTGCCAAAGCACCATGGAACACTTCGGGGCCGCCGCGACCTCGGCCTTGAGCCACGCAAGCTGCGCCGCCGATCTGCTTCCCTTCTGGCTGTTGGCGTGGATCAGACGCCAATCTCCGACGGTCTCGGCGTAGAAGCCCTGGGCCGGAGCGCCAGCCGGTCCCGTGGCGGTCGCTGACCCGTTCCAATAGTCGAAGTATCCCGCCGCGGTTGCGTAACCGTCGTACTCATGGCTGCCGATGGTCGGGCTGGTGATGGCCTTGAAATCTCCCCAGCTCGGGCGCGTCGCCGGAGTCGGGAACGGACCATACGACGCGGCGAACTCGGCCGCGGTGCGGGTGGCGCCGTAGTGCAGATCGCCGAGTGGAAGCACTCGAGTCGGTGCGATCCTTCCGATTAATCGTGCCGTGGAGTCGTGCTCACATGAGCTCGCCGCGTTACCGTTGACGCAGGCGATATCACCCGCCGCGACGACCACCGGGTCGCCTGCGGCCGCCATCGTCCGTTGCGCAGGCACTGTCGACGCAATTGCCGCGACCACGAATGCACCCATCAACCAGTATGTCCGCCTCACCAAAGTCTCCTGTCAATCGTTGAATGACGGTGACGGTACGGAATGGGCAGGAAGCGCCCAGCTACCTGGGAGTTATCGCCGAGTAAACGTTCGAAGTCCTCGGCCCCCGCAGGCCCCCGCAGGTGCTCCCAAGTCAGTGAACGACATGGCCCTCGAAGGTTTGAGAACGGCAAATCGCCGGACGAATCGACTACCGAATGTTGTGTAGCAGCTAACCGTCGCCAAACCGTCGTCTCTTGATACTGGAGGGCATCACCGCTCCGATCTGGAGCACGAAGGAAGAGGTCATCCAATGCAGCGTCATCACACACGAATGTCAGTACTTGCTCTCGCAGGCCTTGGGCTCGTCGCCTGTGGCGGCAGTAGTTCCGCCGAGAAGGTCAACACGCCTCCTGCTACCACGGCAGTCGCAGCTCCGGCTGCAGTCGTTACGGCGGCGAAGGTGTCGGCGAATGAGGCGTCGAAGGAGGCTTTGGTGGCGGTGATGACCGGCGCGGGAATTGCGAATGCTGACAAATGGGCGGATGAAATCATCGAGTATCGGCCGTACTCGACGGCTGACACGAGCCTCGAAGTGTTGAGCGGGGAGTTGACGAAGTACAACGCCAGCCCCGAAACGATCACCCAGATCCTCGGTCTGCTCGAGGTCGGTAGCGAAGCTCCGGCCGCAGCCGTTACGGCGGCGAAGGTGTCGGCGAATGAGGCGTCGAAGGAGGCTTTGGTGGCGGCGATGACCGGTGCGGGAATTGCGAATGCTGACAAATGGGCGGATGAAATCATCGAGTATCGGCCGTACTCGACGGCTGACACGAGCCTCGAAGTGTTGAGCGGGGAGTTGACGAAGTACAACGCCAGCCCCGAAACCATCACCCAGATCATCGGCCTGCTCGAGCTGTGATCAAGTTAGCGACAGAAAATGTCGACACGAGTGCGCCGCTGCGACGCGGCGTGCTCGCCTTGGCCCTGATCGGCGCCACGTCGGGTCTGGTCGAACTTGGCACATTGCGCCACTGGAACGGAACTCAGCTGATTCCGTGGATTGTCTTCATCGTGATGATTGCCATGACAGGCTGGATCGCTCTTCGTCCGAGTCGGCCGATCATCCGCATCGCTCGACCCGTCTCGGTGCTTGCCGTGGTCTCGTCAGCCTTTGGGATCTACCAACACATCAGCGAGAACTACTCCACGGCCCCACTCGATAGGAGCTTCGGGCCGAAGTGGGAGTCGATGTCGATGGCCGCTCGGGTATGGCACGCCGCATCCGGCTCCGTTGGTCCGAGCCCGCTGCTAGCTCCAGGTCTTCTTGCGCAGGTCGGGATCTGCGTTCTGCTTGCCACGATGAATCACCCGGTGCTGGGCGACGCGTCGACACCGTGAACGGATCGCCCGCTCGCCCGTTCCGCCGTGACGGCGTCACCGGGCAAGGTGGACCCGGCGGCGGCTACCTTGCCGGATGTGTGAGTCGGTGCCCGTACCTCGGTGCGGCGGTTCCAGACGCGTCCACGGTCCGTTGCTCGCCCGGTGCCGATGTGGCCAAGCTGGTGCCGGTGGTGGCCGATGGCACCGTCTGCCTGCTCGCATCGACGGGCGGTCACCTCATCGCCGACGTCGCTGGCTGGTTCAGTGTCTGACCTCGGTCTGGGTGAAGTCAGCGTCGAAGCATGGTTGTTGCCGTGCCCTCGGTGCCGACGACCGTGAAGCCGAGGCGTTCGTACAGCCGGGCCGCGCCGATGTTCTCGTTGTCGACGCTGAGACTCGTCGTCGGGTTGCGTTCGAGGAGTTCGTGCAAGAGCCGAGTGCCGACGCCTCGCCCGCGCCACCCCGCCCGGCAGGCCACCCCGAGCTGGGGAACGTCACCCGCGACGAAGCCGTAGCCCGGGTCATCGGGGGGCATCAGCCGACACCACGCCGTGCCGATCAATGCGCCCGTGTGGTCGGTGGCGACCTGTCCGTCGTCGCCCGGGCGGCCAAACCCGGCGAGGTAGTGGGCGACCGCCGGCTCGGCGAGGACCGGTCTCGGCGGGGCCGCATCTCCCGCTCGGACGTGGATCGACTCGTACAACATGTCCCACGTGAACGACTCGTCATCGTCGCGCCACGGGCGCGTCTCGAAATCTCGTAGCGCTATCGGCTCACGCAGCGGTTGATCCTTCATCCCCGTGAAAGGGGTCCATCGTCACTATCCTCACGATTCTCCCGCGCCAGCATCGCCTTCGAGTATCGCCGCGTACTGGGCCTCAGCGCGGATCTGCACCGTCGAGCGCATCGAGCATCTCAGCCGGTGACGGTTCGGCCGACTTACGCATCCGGTCGTTCGCGGCTTGACGGCGACGTCTCCACCGCGCTGCGACTTCTGGTTCGGGCAGGCCTACGTTGAACAACTCAGCGATGCGCGTGTCGGCCGTCGCGGCGCGTATGTCCGTGACAGTAGCCAAGGCGGTACACATCTCTTGAGGATCGACAAGCCTCTCGGTAACCAGAATACGGACGAGATCAAGGTCCTTCGGTCGTCCGGCGATCAACTTGGCGACCGTCAGGTCGTGGGGTCCAGGCACCAGGCGCTGGCCCCGCTCCTCGGGTCGACTTCGGCACGAGGCGATGGATCCATCCAGACGGAAGGACTGATGTCTCCATCGTGATCGGTTGCGAGGTGGCGTCGAGCCTGCGGGCCCGGTCGATGAACGTCACCCTGATCGATGGTGCCAACGTGCTCTTGGAGCGGATCGTCGGTCACGCCATTGGTCAGGCGCTCACCCGGGTCCACGCCAACTCCGGAGTCGACCTCCGGCTCGGCGCGTCGGTGGTCGGCTGGGACGAGACCGGACCGGGCGTTGGCGTGTTACTCGGTGACGGGTCGCGGGTCGATGCCGACGCCGTGCTGGTCTGCATCGGCACGGTCCCAAGCGTCCAGTGGCTGGGTGGTCTCGGTCTGGATTTGACCGACGGCGTGCTCTGTGCGCCGTCCTGCCATGTGATCGGCCTGCCCGATACCGTTGCCTGCGGCGATGCGGCCCGCTGGCCGAACGATCGGTTCGACCTGACCCCGCGGCGCGTCGAGCACTGGATCAATGCTGTCGAGATGGCCCGTCATGCAGTCGACAGCCTGCTCGCCGGGCCGGCCCGAGCTCAGCCGTTTCGTCCGGTGCCACGGTTCTGGTCGGAACAGCACGGCGTCAAGATCCAAGCCGTCGGGGTGCCGCCGCTGGGTGCCGACGTCGCCATCGTCGATGGATTGTTCGAGGCCAAGCGCCTGGTTGCCACGTATTCGCGTCAGGGCCGGCTGATGGGGGCGATCTCGCTGAACGATCCGACGGCGTTGTTCGAGTACTCCGAGCGGATCGAGGCCCAAGGCGCGGTTGCCCCCACCCTCAGCGTCGTCCCGAACCGTCCGGTGCTCGTCGCCTCCTGAAGGACCGAAACGATGTCGACAGGAACCATCGGATTGCGTGTTGTCACCGATGTGCTGTCGCCCGAGGCCGGCGTACGTTCCCGAGATGAGCGTCTTTGCAGGCCAGTTTCCCAACCGTCGCCGGTTCTCGCGTCGGATTCACGCCGAAGTCCGCGTCGCGACGCCTCTGATGCGTCGGCTGATTCGACGACGAACGCCACCGCGTTGGGCGGACCGACACTGCTGACGAGTCGCGGGATCGCCGCCGTCGAACGGCCGCGGCCCAATCGCCCTACGCGGGTTTCATCGAGTGTTTTCTGGCCGGTGCTACCCGGGGAGCGTCGACGTTCCTGGACCGTGGACCGGCCGGTTCGGCGATCGACCGAGAGCGAGCTCGGCGATGAGCCCGACGATGTGCGTGCGGCATCCAGCACTCGCTGCACCACCGGGCGTCGCTGTCACGCACGGGACTCGACGACCACTATCTGCTGCTACGGTTCGTCGAATGGTCGTCCCACTGGTTGGGCGGGTATCCGAGGCGGCGGTGCTCTCCGGTGCTCTTGATGAGCTTCTCGATGGTCGTGGCGGCTTCATCTACATCGTCGGTGAAGCAGGCATCGGCAAGAGTCGACTGATCGCCGGTTTGCTGGCTTGGGCGAACGAGCGGCCCATAACCGTACGCAAGACGAGCGCGGATGAGACCGACAGGTTGCGTTCATGGTCGACCATCGATGATCTGCTCGGCGGGTTTGATCGGATGGCATCGCATCCATTCGACCGGGCGCTGCGAGCTATCGAGACCAGGTCCGCAGCCGGGCCGTTGGTCATCGTCGTCGATGACGTGCAGTGGGCCGACGCGGACAGTATCGAGTTTCTGCGGATGCTCGCCCGGCGGGCGGCGATGCTGCCCGTCCTCCTGATCACCGCGGCGCGACCCGACTGCCCTTCACATGCGGGACGGCGCCTCCACGAGTTCGCCCTTCGTCACGGCCGACACCTGCCGCTCGGACCCTTGAGTCCGTCGGAGATCGCCGAGCTGATCGGCGCGATAGATGTCGACGGTGTCGTGAATTCGAATGCCATCCGAGTCATCGAGGGCGCCGGGGGGAATCCGTTTCTGATCACCGAGGTGCTCCGTCAGTCGCGCTCGGTGAATGAGCATGCCGAGCGGCCGGACTCGACATCGTTGCGCAGCAGGAACCTGCCCGGCATCGACTCGGAAATCGTCTCGCGGGTGATGGGTCGGATGCTCGACGGCTCGGCCGAAGACTCTGAGCGGCTGATTCGATCGGCCGCAGCCCTTCCACCCGGGTTCGGCTGCGATGAGTTGGCCGCTGTCGCAGATCGCTCGGTCAGCGATGTCGTGTCCTGGTCACTGGCGTTGGTCCGATCGGGCCTGCTCACCGAGCTTGGCCGGGGTCTGTGCTTTCGGCATTCGCTGTTGCGCGAAATCGTGCGCCAATCAACACCGATCGCCGTCGCCGACGTCCTGCGCCGGGCCGCCGTCGACTTCCTCGGGCGTCACGACGGGCCGATCGAGCGGGCTGTCGTCTGTCTGCTCGATGGTTTCGATCCCGCAAACCATGGTGACATCGACACGGCGATCCGGTTGGCGGCTCGGTCGCGCTCGACGAACGCGACCGCGTGCGCCGACCTGCTGACCGCAGCCCTTCCGCTCCTGTCCCCCGATGATCCTCGATATCAACAGGTCGTCGTTGATCTTGGGTGGTCGCTACTGGCCATCGGCCGCGCGGAGGAGGTCCCGTCGCTGATCAGCAAGTACTTCGGCGGTAACCCGACGCAGGTGCCAGTGGAACTGCTCAGCTTGGAAGGGTCCGCGATGGCACTCGCCGGGCGTCTCGACCTCGCGTTGCAGCGATACGAGGGATACGACATCGCTCGCATCGAAGCGGAGTTCGATACCACCGACCCAGCCGTGGTGGACGCGGTCGCCGAATTGGCCAGCGGGTGGGTGAGCACCGGCGACCTGCCCGGCGGAATGGGTTTGTTGGAATGGGTCGAGGGGTCGGCAACGCCGAGTTCGCCGACACGGGTGGCGTCGATCGAGGCGACCCGAGCCCTGTCGTGCGGGCTCAGCGGGCGGTTCACCGCGTCGATCGACCACGCCCGGGCGTCGCTGCGAGCGATCGCCCAGGGAACCGGTCCGATTGTCACCCCGGCCAGCCCGGTGGTGTCGATCGCCCTTGGGCTCGACCTCAACGGCGACAGCGACGCCGCGTTGGCCGCCTTACGCGACCGCGATCTGCCCGGGATCGTTCCGGCATGGACCGAGCCGTTGTTCCAATTCGCGGCGAGCATCGTGTTGTTCAGGCGCGGCGATTGGGACGATGCGCTCACCGAAGCTGACGCCGGACTTGCCGCGGCCGACGAGGTCGGTCTGCGTCTCTCGGTGTTCTGGCCGTACGCGGTCAGCTCGTTGATCCATCTTGCTCGGAACCGACGCGATCTTGCGGTGACGTCGCTGTCCAACTGCACCGATGTCGCCGGTAGCCGGTCGGTAGGAACCGAATGGCTCACGTTCGCGGCGACGATGCTGCAAGCCGACAAGGGCGAGATCGAGACGGCGAGCGCCACCCTCGAAGCCGTCTGTGTGTTCCTCATCGATGCCGAACTCGACGCGCTGTTGTTGGGATTCGGTCCTGCCGCAGCCCGACTCGCACTGCGGACGGGCCAACCCGGCTCGCTGTCGGGGCTGGAGGCCGGCTTGACTCGTCTGGTCGAAAAGAGCTGCTCACCGGTGGCTCAGGCGACGGCGAAGTGGGTACACGGCCTCGCTCACCATGACGGTGCGGCGTTAACCGCAGCGAGCGATCAGTTCGCCGCCGTCAACCGCCGGCCCGACGAGGCGCGTTCGGCGGCCGATGCCGCGGTCGCCTTGCAAACCTCGGGTGCCACGTTGGAGTCCCGACGGCTCGCCCAACGGGCCTTCGAAGGTTTCGATCGTCTCGGTGCCGAGTCGGACCACGCCCGCCTTCGGGCCGATCTGCGCGACGTCGGCCTACATGTTCGACCGCGGCGGGCGCCGAGTCGACCAGTCGCCGGTTGGCACAGTCTGACGCCATCGGAGTTGTCGATCGTCGAGCTGGTTGGCGAGGGTCTCACCAACGGCGAGATCAGCGACCGCCTGTTCGTCTCCCGACGAACGGTCGAATCGCACCTGGCCCGGGTGTTCACCAAGGTCAGTGTCAGCAGTCGCACCCAGCTGCTCGCGGCCCGCCATCAGAGGGTGGCGTCATGACCGGCCCCTGCGGCCGTGGGCGTTGATCTACAGGTCGCGTGCGGGGTCGCCGCGGGAGTCGTGAGTATGGCCGACTCCTTCCCGTATATTCGCGACACGTTGGCCGGACGAACTCGACCACACCGGGGAGCCTGGTTGGTGTGGAGCATCATCGCCACGATTGCCTGCGTCGCCCACGCCGCCGGCGGCGGTACGTGGGGGTTGATGATGCTCGCCGTCCAGGCGATTCTGGTGACGGCGACATGTGTCCTGGCGTTTCGGTACCCGTCGAACCCGCTGTCGTTGGTCGAGCGTCTCATGTTGGCGGTCGCTGCCGGGGGAGTCATCGGTTGGATCTGTATCGACAGCCCGATGCTCGCCACGGCGGGTGTGATCGTCGCCGATGCGATGGCGTTCGGCGTCGTCGTCCCCAAAGCCTGGCGTGACCCGTGGTCCGAGACCGCCGCGACGTACTGGCTGGCCTCGTTGGCCGGGTTGCTCACAACCATCGCCGTATCACCACGATCTGCCAAGCTGGTGGCGTATCCGACGTACTTCTTCGCCGCGAACCTGGCGCTCGGCATGGTGCTGTTCGTCGCTCGTCGTCGTCAGCCCGAACCGGCTGAGTGTGTCGTTCAGTGCATGGACGAAGCCCACGAGACGGTTCTTCGACTCACCGAGGTGCCCTGAGGACCTACGAGCCGACTGTGTGGGTGGACCCTGGGGCCGCGCGGCGGTGCCGGTCGGCGAACCGCCCGTTGATGACGCGTATCACTGACGCGGTCACCGCCAGAATCGTCAGGAGGAGCACGATGACCTGGTAGATCCGATTGGACACGTCGGTGCCCGCCAGCCCGGCGTGGATGGCGACGAGCCAGACCGAGAGATAACTGGTCATGTGGATCCCTCGCCACAGCCCTTTCGGGATCCGTTTCATCATCAGCGACGTGGCCTGCACGATGACCAGCAGATACAGACTGACGATGCCGTAGGCGACCGGTCCGGTCTTCCATTTCGACGCCATTGGAATGAACAGGTCGGCGAGTCCGAAGTGGACGTAGTTGTCAGCGACGAGCGCCGCCAGGTGGATGGCGATACCGATCATCGTCAGAGCGCTGAACCAGCGGTGGAGCGACAACAACCAGGCGGGCCGGTCGGCCGGGCGGAGAACCCGAGTGGCGAGCAGTACACCCCAGACGAGGCTGAGCATCAGCAGAGCTGACGCGACCAGGCCTGATGAGCGGGACAGGTACCACCAGATTTGGCTTTTCACAATACGTCCCCGGCTGACATGCCTGCGTCGTCAGGCCGCCCGGTATCGAACAGTCCCCAGCGAGTCGACTGACGGATCTCGCCGCTGGCAAACGTTGCCTGCCCGGCAAGGCCGAGACGATCGAGGTCGGCGAAGCCCCGGTCGGGCCCGTTGACAAAGACGGCTTTGGTCCACACTTCGGCCCACGCCCCGGTACCGGCGACCACCGTCACTTCGACGAGATCGGCGTTCGCCGGGCCGTTGTCGAGGTTGACCGGCCGAGCCGAAGTGGGATCGAGGAGGTGGTGGACGCGTCGTCCGTCGGCGGCGATCCAGTGACGTAGCGATGTCCCCGAGGTGGCGATGCCCCCGTCGATGACCGCCACCTGGCCGTGCTCCCGCCCGGTGTGCGGGTCGGTGAGTCCAACCAACCAACCTGGTTCCTGAGGGGCTTGTCCGCCGACGCGAACGTCGCCGCCGACGGAGACGAGCGCACCGGCGGCTCCGGCATTGAGGAGGGCGGCGACAGTCAGGTCTGCCGCCAGGCCCTTGCCGATTCCTCCTGGGTCGATGCAGCAGCCACGTGGGGCACGAACCGTGTGGGTCGCGTCATCGATGATCAGGTCGGTGATTCGGGTACGCGGTTGGGGGTGCGGCCCGATCGCCGACATCTGGGTCGGGTCGTGGCGATTGGCCGCGTACCCAAGAGCGATCAGCGGGGCGAGCAATGTCGGATCGAAGGCGCCCGAGGTAGCGACCCACCCGTCGATCATCGACGTGAGTAGTCCAAGGGTCGACCAATCCACGGCCAGCGGCTTCCCGTCGGCCCGATTGAGTCGGCTGATGTCGCTGTCGATGAGGAACCTGCTCCACTGCGACTCCAGATGCTTGATCATCGAGCGAGCCACGGCAAGGTATGCAAGGTCCGACCGGTCGTCGGTTGAGTGGACGACAACGACCTCGACGGTCGTTCCCATCGCTCGCAAGGCGGTCGACTCGGTGCGCAGGTCTGCGTTCATCGACGCTTCACACGCGGTTGAGAGTTTGAGCATGGTCAGCCAGTCTGCGACGACGAGCCATTGCTCGGTGAGCTGCTGCCCCCGGCGCCCCCGCCGTTGTTCGACTGCACAATCGCTCCCGCCGCGACCGGCGTCGGTACCGCGACCTGCACGACTGCCGGTGCGGGCTGTGGCACCGGAGCGACCGGTACCGGCGCGATCGTGGCTGCCATCGTGCTGACCGGGTCGACCGGCGAGGGCGGCGCAGCAGGATCGACAGCGAGCGGGTCAGCGGGCGCTGCGGTGACGATCGAAGCCGGGTTTGTGTCGGCGACCGGCTGGGCGACCTCGACGTTGACCTCGGAAGAGATCACCCCGGAGACGGGAACCACAGAAAGCGTGGTCGCGCTGCCCGAGTCGGCGCTGGGCTTCGCCGAGCTGTGGGCGTTCGAAACGGACCAGGCCATCGTGGTTGCGAGTCCGATCACAGCGGTGGTCGACAGCCCGGCGGTGAGGATTCGGGCGGCCTGGGCCGGTCGTTGCCGCTTGGTCGGACGACTTGCTACGCGGGTGATCGTCGCGGAAGCGGACGAAGGTGCTGCGGCATCGGCGCGCGGGGTTGGCAATGGCTGCGGTTCAGTCATCACCGCCACCTTCCGATCCGCCCTCGTGTCCTTCGCCGTCCTCGGACAAACCGCCGCCCGACGACGAGTCCCCAGACGATGAGCCGCCCCCAGACGATGAGCTGCCCGAGGAACCGATCGTGGTGCCGCGAGGCGCGGAGAAGTCGCGGCTGGTCACCGAGGTGCCGATGATGCCGTACACGTTGTTGGCGTCGAAATCGACTTGAATCGGTCCGGCTGCGAAGGTGACCTTGATGCCGAAGTCGCCGTCGGTGCGGGCTTCGGTGACGGTCCAGCCTGCCGATGGGGTTGCCGAGACGACCATCAGGCGGCCGCTGGTCGTGTCGAGGGTGACGATCCCCGATTCACCTACTTGGTAGGCGGCCTGCGTTGAAGGGGCCGGAGGAACCGTGGGCGGGACCGTCTCGGTACCGGCGGGGACGGTCGGTGGGACGGTCGCCGGTTGAGGAGCCAGCAGTGGTGCCACGGGGGGTGCCGTTGGTGGGACGCTGTTGATCGGGAGGGAGGTTGGCGCCGGCGATGTCGCGGGAATGATCGGCAGGGTGATGGCGGCGGTGCTGGGTTTCTTCGATCCCGATGCATCAGCGTTGAGTACCTGGGAGTTGACAATCGCCGCCGCTGAGCCCGCAGTGAGTACGCCGGCAACCGAGATCACCATTGCAAGTCTCGACTTCATGGTCGTGGTCCTTTCAAGGTCGGTGTGTGCAATGCACCGTACGGGCCGCGCTTCCAGCGGCGATCCCGCACACATCCAAGAAACGTCAAAGATTCGGCGAAGTTCTGTTCGCAGAGCGCGGCAACGGCGTCGACGGACCCGCACCGGTCGAGCGAGCGGGCAGGATGTGGGGGTGCGCATTCTATTGGTCGAGGACGATGCTCATATCGCCAGCCCGTTGATCGACACGCTGGTCGCCGCCGGGTACTTCGTGGAGCACGTGGGCACCGGGCAGGCTGCCCTGGCCGCGGTCGACTTCGACATGGTGCTGCTCGATCTGGGCCTTCCCGATCTGGATGGGCACGAGGTCTGTCGTCGCATCCGCCAGAAGTCGCGAGTACCGGTGATCATGCTGACGGCCCGCAGCGACGAGTTCGACCGGGTGATGGGACTCGACGTCGGTGCCGACGACTACATCACCAAACCGTTCAGTTCCCGTGAACTCCTCGCCCGTATACGAGCCGTGAGCCGCCGACTCGTCCCGTCCGAGGGGCAGACCGCACCCGATGCGAGCGAAGCGCAGCAGATGGGTCGGCTCGTCGTCGACCGACGCACGCGGCGGGTGTACCTCGATGGTGAACAGGTCGAGTTCACTGCCAAGGAGTTCGATCTGTTGGCGTTCCTCGCCGACGACCCGGGTGCGGTTCGCACTCGCACCGAGATCCTTGAATCAGTGTGGGACGCCCATTGGTACGGGCCGACGAAGACCCTCGATGTGCACGTCGCCTCGATTCGTCGCAAGCTCGGTTCGAACGAGTGGATCAACGCAGTACGCAGTGTGGGCTTCCGGCTCGACGTGCCGTCATGATCAGCAGGTTCTCGATGCGGTGGCGGCTGATCGCCACATTTGTTCTGGTCACGCTGGTTTTGTTGCTCAGCCATGACATTCCGCTCGCCTCGTATCTTCGCCGGACGACGACCGAACGACTGCTGGCCGAGATGGAACGAGATGCGTTCATCATCGGCGGCGCCTCGGAGGACGTGCTGTCAGCGAGCGGTGAGAGCGACAATCTCGATGTCGGTGCGTCGATTCGGGCGTACGCCGGACAAAGCGGCGCCCACGTGGTGGTGACCAACGGCGAGGGAGCGGTGGTCGCCACCACCGAGGCCGATCGGCCGGCGGGCACCTCGTACACCAACCGCCCCGAGATCACCCTCGCGTTGACCGGCCAGCCGCAGTCCGGCCGAAGGTTCTCCGCGACCCTCGGCGGTGATCTTGTGTACGTCGCCGTACCGGTGCTGTCAGGCGCCCACGTCGTCGGTGTCGTGCGCATCTCGTATCCGGCGGCGATCATCGACAAACGGGTCGGCACCCGGACCAGAGGCCTGTTCATCGTCGCTGCAATCACCCTGGCGGCCGCAGCTGTCTCGGCCTTGACGCTGTCGGCATCGATCACCCGACCGCTCACACGGCTGCGGACCGCCACCCGGCGGCTGGCGACCGGCGACTTCACCGCACGTGCCGACACCACCGAGGGAGCCCCCGAATTCCGCGAGCTCGCGGCGGCCTTCAACGACATGACGACGCGCATCGAAGGTCTCGTCCGCCAACAACAAGCGTTCGCCAGCGATGCGTCCCACCAACTGCGCACTCCCCTCACCGCGCTCACGTTGCAGCTTGAGCACGCCGCAAATTTTGCCACCACCGACCCGACTGAATCGCTGGCTCGCATCGATGCGTCGCGTTCCGAGGTCGATCGGCTCCAACACCTCGTCAACGGATTGCTCTTGCTCGCCCGGGCCGAGCATCGCACCGAGCCGCTGGTGGAAATCGACATCGCCGCGATGGGCCGGGAGCGCGCAGACCTCTGGGCGCCGCTCGCCGAGGAGATGGGCGTCACCATACGGACCTCGACACCGTCTGGCGGACCGGTGACAGCTGTGGCCAGCGCAGGCACGCCCGAGCAGATCCTCGACAATCTGCTCGACAACGCATTGCGGGTGTCGCCCAGCGGATCCACCCTCGACCTTCACGTGACCAACGATGATGAGACGGCGTCGATCCATGTACTGGACCGTGGTCCGGGAATGACCGACGAACAAATCGAGCGGTCATTCGATCGTTTCTGGCGGGCAAGCACCTCAACCGGCGGTGGGTCGGGGCTCGGTCTTCCCATCGCCAGCCACCTGGCCCGCGCCGACGGTGGCGGTATCCATTTGTCCCGCAGACCGGGTGGCGGCCTCGATGCCTGCTACGTGGTCAACCGCCGACCCCACGATCTGGGTCGAAACAACATCACCTGACCAAGGTCGATCGCGTCTTCGACGTGCGGGGTAACTGGCGAGCAATGGATCGCCGGTGGCATGCCGGCCGTCGCCATGCTCGGAACTTGGCTCAGGGAGCGTTCCGTAGGAGCGGACGCGACGGCCGCGTTCCGGGCGGACGGCCGTTACTCTGCTCGGGATGCGTGCATGGGTGCCTGGCCGGGAGCGATGCAACGTCACGCAGCCGCAATTGGCAGACGAGACGTGACGACCACCGAGGAGCACGAGGCGCCGGCGCAGCTGCGGTCGACCCGGGAGTACCGGGCGTTTCTCGGCCTGGCGATGGCGTCGGCGGCGATCTCGATCGACCTGTTGCTGCCGGCCTTCGGTGAGATGCGTCGACATTTCGGGCTGCCCGATTCGTCGCCCGCCACCGCCGGCCTGATCACCACGTTCTTCATCGGCATGGGACTCGGGCCGTTGCCGTTCGGGCTGTTCTCCGACCGCTTCGGCCGTCGCAAAACGCTGCTCGTGGCCTGCACGATGTTCGTGATTTCGGCGATGGCCTGCGTGTTTGCGCCGTCGCTGACATTGATGAAAGTCGCTCGTTTCTTCTGGGGATTCGGCGCGGCCGGTTTCCGGGTGGCATCGACAGCGATGATCCGCGATCGTCATTCCGGGGCATCGATGGCGCGGGAGGTGGCGTTCGCGATGACGATTTTCATGCTGGTACCGATCTTTGCCCCGTTGCTCGGCGCGGGCTTGATCAAGGTCTTGCCCTGGCGCAGCGTGTTCGTGACCTGCGCGATGTTTGGAGTTGTGCTGGCCGCTTGGTCGACTCGGATCGGTGAAACGCTGCCGCCGGAGCGACGCCAACCGTTCGATGTCCGCCAGGTCAAGGTTGCCGTTCAGGCGATCGCGCAGAGTCGCTCGGCGCTCACCTACACGCTGGCAATGATCCCGCTGTTCGGGGTGTTCTCGTCGTACCTCGCGTCGTCCGAACGCATCGTCGGCAAGGTGTTCAACCGCCCCGATTGGTTCCCGTACATCTTCGGTACGACCGCGATCATGATGGGCGCGGCCTCGTTGGTGACAGGGCGCAACGTGCAGCGCATCGGCCTGCAGCGGCTCATCCTCGGTGCTGTCATCGTCTACACCACCGCCTGTGTGATCGTTCTGGGGCTCTCGATCGCCGCCGATGGCCGTCCCAACATCTGGGCGTTCTTCAGCGTCTTCACCGTGGTGCTGGTCACCCACAACATGATCATCCCGAACATGAACGCGGCGGCGATGATGCCCGTCGGCCATGTCGCGGGCACCGCCGCGGCGATCATCGCCATGCTCTCGACCGTCGGTGGGGCGATCATCGGGTCCCGCATCGATGGCATGTTCGACGGAACCGTTGGGCCGTCCAGCGTGGCGTTCGTGATCTCGGCCTTCGTCGCCCTCGCCCTCGTGCTGTGGGCCCGTCGACCGTCCCGTCGACCGTCCCGCCGACCGTCCCGCCGACCGTCCCGCCGACCGTCCAGCGGGGCGATGTAGCACTCAGATGAGCGCGGCCGCCGCAGTGATCACGACGGCTTGGTGGGGTTGTACACCCTGGTAAGGCAGATCGGCGAGGGTGGCGAACGGATCGGCGACGCCCGAGGGGATGCCGGTCATCTCCTCGAACACAGCCAGCCCGCAAAACGGCACGTGGTACGTGGAGTAGCCGCCCTCGTGGACGACGACCAGTCGACCGTCGCAGTGCCGCTCGGCCGCGTCAACCACCGACTTGGCCATCATCCGGAACGTGCCCGCGTGGGCCATCATGTGGGCCATCGAGTCGAATCCGCCGGCGTCGTAGCCACTCGAGACGATTATCAGTTCGGGCTGGAATCGATCGAGTGCAGGGACCACCACCTGCTCGAACACCGCCTGATACGCGCCATGGCCCGAGCCGGGCGGCAGCGGAACGTTGATGTTCGCCCCGACCCCCGCACCCTCGCCCTGTTCGGCGAGCGCTCCGCCCCAGGTCGGAAAGCGCCCGTCCTGGTGGACCGAGATCGTCAGCGTCTCGCCGTCGGCGTAGAACGCGCCCTGCTGGCCGTTGCCGTGGTGGACGTCCCAGTCGACGATCGCCACTCGCCCCACGCGGCGCGCCGCTCGGGCGTGATGCACCGCGACGACGACGTTGTTGAAGATGCAGAACCCCAGCCCGCGATCGGGTTCCGCGTGGTGCCCGGCGGGCCGGACCAGGGCGTAGGCGTTGTCGACGGAACCGTCGAGCACCGCGTCGACGGCGACGATCACTCCCCCGGCGGCGAGTCGAGCGATGTCGTACGTCCCGCCGCCGACGTAGGCCGAGCGTCCGACCTGCCCGAAACCTGCATCGGACAGCGCGGCGACCTGCTCGATGTACCCCGGCGTATGGAACCGGGTCAGTTCCTCGACGGTCGCCAGACGGGGAGCGAGACGGCTCAAGTGATCGGAATAGCCCGTCGCGTCGAGCAACCCGAGCAGTCGTCGCTTCGTGTCGGCATGGTCGGCGGCCTCGGCGATCTGCAGCACCGCACCATCGGGTCGGCGTCCCCCGGCCGACGGGCCCGGATCGTGCCAGAAGTAGCGCTCGTGGGAGACCAGGCCGGTGCGTCGCATGGTTGGGTACGGTAGCGAGTGATGGCCAAGGCGCTCCTCTTCGATGTCGGCGATGTGCTGATGCATTCCAATTGGGCGGTGCTCGACGACCTCCAGAAGGCCACCGGTCGCCCGTTCTCGGGACGTGGTCCGCTTGACCCCGCAGCTGATCCCGAATGGCGCCAATATCTGGCCGGTTCGATCAGCCTCGACGCCTACTGGAACTACAAAGCGCACGCCGCGGGGTACGAGGGATTTCTCGACTTGTGGCGGGCGATGTCGTGCGAGTTACAGGGCGATGTGTTCGCCCCCGACGGCCAACGGTTGATCGCCGAGGCCCGCGCCGCGGGCGTGAAAGTCGGCATCCTGTCCAACGATCTGGTCGGTTCGGCCGGCCGGGAGTGGGTCGACAGTCGACCCGAACTCCAGGGTTTCGATGTGTTCGTCGATTGCACCGAGTTCGGCACCCGTAAGCCGGCCCCCGAGCCGTACCTGCAGGCGATCGCCGACTTCGGCCTACCGGCCGACGAAATCGTCTTTCTCGACGACATGCCATATTGCATCGAGGGCGCTCGGGCTGTGGGTCTCATCGGCGTCCATGTCGATCCGACCGCCCGGGAACACGCCTTCGACAAGGCCCGTGAGCTGGTCGGGCTCTCCCCACGCTCATGGGGGCGACGGCATGTCGACGCCGCGGAGGCGGCCTACGGGTCGCAGGATCTCGACGCAATTATGCCGCTGCTGCATCCCGAGATCGTCATCTACTGGAATGGCCAGAAGGTGGCCGCGGGCCTCGCCGAAGCCCGCCGGTTCCACCTCGAGAAACTTGGGTTCGGTCGGGTGATCCGCAGCGACTACCGGCTGCGCAAGACCCTGCGCGCCGAGGCCGGCGACACGATCTGCGTGGAGTGGGAGTCGAACTACCGCCTCGACGATGGCACCTGCGTCGAGAGTCGGGCGGGGGAGTTCTGGACGATGCGCCACGACCTGCTCATCGAATGGCACGCCTACAACCACCGAGTGGAGACCCCATGACTTTTCGAATCGCCGCGGTGCAGGCCGCGTCGGTGCTGTTCGACCGGGAGGCGTCGACCGACAAGGCCTGCCGCCTGATCGCCGATGCGGGCCGGCTCGGCGCCCAACTGGCTGCCTTTGGCGAGACGTGGCTGCCGGGGTATCCCCGCCACGTCCATGCCCATATTCCGTACGGCGAACGGCGGGAGTTGACCGCCCTCTACCTCGCGGCGGCCGTCGAGATCCCCGGTCCGGAAACCGACCGGCTGTGCGCGGCGGCCGTGTCGGCGGGCACCGATGTCGTGATTGGCGTCGCCGAACTTGATCCGGTCAGCCACGGCACGGTCTACTGCACGCTGCTGTTCATCTCCGCCGACGGTGAGATCCTCGGCAAGCACCGCAAGGTCAAGCCGACCGATGCCGAGCGCACCGCCTGGGGCGAGGGTGACGCCAGTGGGCTGCGGGTCCATCAGCGCCCGTACGCGGCGATCAGCGGGCTGAACTGCTGGGAGCACAACATGGTGCTGCCCGGCTATGTCCTGATGGCCGAGGGGACGCAGGTCCACATCGCCGCGTTCCCCGGGCATGAGCCCGAGCCACCCGCGGTGTCGGGTACTCGGCAGCTGCTGCTGTCGCGCGCGTTCGCCTCGCAGGCCGCGGCCTATGTCGTGCTGGTCGGCGGCTTGATCAACCCGAAAACCGTTCCCGACCAGCGCTTGCGCGACGCGGTGGCAACGGTTGGCCCGATGCATGGCGGCAGTTACATCATCGACCCGACCGGGGAAGTGGTCGCCGGCCCGGCCGTCGGCGAGGAGATCCTGATCGTCGACGCCGACCTCGACGTGGTCCGGCGGGCAAAGGCGATGTGCGACGTCGGCGGCCACTATTCCCGACCCGACCTGTTTCGCGTTACCGTCGATCGTCGCCCCCGTCGGCGGCTGATCGACGTCATCGATTCCCTGGAGGATGCATGACCACCAACCGATTCTGTGAGCTGGTCGGCTGCGATCTTCCAATCCAACAGGCGGCGATGACCCGCGTCTCGACCAGTGCGATGGTCGCCGCGGTGTCGAACGCCGGAGGCCTGGGGATGGTCGCCGTCGGCCGCAGCCCGCTGGCCGCCGTGATCGCGCAGATCGAGGAAGTGGCCGCGCTGACGGATCGCCCGTTCGGGGCCGGCTTCATCATCGAGTATCTCAACCCCGACACGTTCGAGCCGATCGTCGAGCGGTTCGACATCATCGAGTTCTTCTACGCGTGGCCATCGGCGAAGTACGTCGTCCCCGGGAAAATCGTTGGATGGCAGGTCGGCTCGGTCGATGAGGCGAAGGCCGCGGTCGACGTCGGCTGCCGGTACGTCATCGCCCAAGGGTTCGAGGGTGGCGGCCATGTACGCGGCACCACGCCGCTGGCCGAGTTGATCCCGGCCGTGCGCGATGCCATCGGTGATGTGCCGTTGATCGCCGCGGGCGGTGTGGGGTCGGCCGGCGATGTCCAAGCAGCGCTCGCAGCCGGTGCCGATGCGGTGCGGATCGGCACTCGGTTCGTCGCCTCGGCCGAGTCCGACGTGCATCCTCGCTATCTCGAGTTGCTCATCGAAGCATCTGCCGACGATGCCGAGTACACCGACGTGTTCGCCGTCGGCTGGCCCGATGCTCCCCAGCGGGCGCTCGCCTCGGCCGTCGCTCTGGCCAAAGCAGACGGGCCCGACCCGGTCGGATTCATCGGTTCGAACCCGTTGCCGCGCCGAGGAACCACACCACCGAACAACCACACCACCGGCCAAATCGAGGCGATGGCGCTGTACGCCGGGTGCTCGGTCGGGTCGGTGACCGGGGTGAAGCCGGTCGCCGAGATCATCGCCGAATTGATGGGAGCATCATCGTGAGAGTCGTCATCACGGGAGCCAACCGAGGCCTCGGCCTGGCCCTGAGCCGGGTATACCGCGAACGCGGTGCCGACGTCATCGCTGGTTGTCGGACACCCGCATCCGCCACCGACCTGGTCGCCACGGGAGCCGAAGTCCATCTCCTCGACCAGAGCTCCGAGGAGTCGATCGACGCCTTCGTCGCCGCGATCGGTGACCGCTCGATCGACGTATTGATCAACAACGCCGGCATCGATGCCACCGCGGTCGGGGTCCCCTCGGCCGAGCGCTCGGTGATGGAACTGTCGGGCGACGTATTCATGGAGGTCATGCGGGTCAACGTCGTCGGACCAATGCTGCTCACCCGGTCGTTGGTCGAGAATCTCAGCGCTGCGACCGGCAAGGTCGTCAACGTGACCTCGCAGATTGCCTCGATGGTCGTCGCCCAGAAGATGGGTCGCGACGTGAGCTATGCCGCGTCAAAGGCCGCGTTCAACATGGTGTCGATCAAGCTGTCGCAAGCGTTCAAGCCGATGGGTGTCACCGTCGTGGCGATGCACCCGGGCTATCTGCGCACTGATATGGGCGGGCCGTCGGCCGATCTCGACCCGGCCGAGGCTGCCGGTCAGATCGCCGACACCGTGGGTGCGTTGACGATCGAGAACACCGCTACCTTCATCCGCTGGGACGGCTCCATCCATCCCTGGTGACCTCACCCTGCACGACAAAGGACCGGATCAATGAGTGAAAACCTGCGTTTCTACACCCGCGCCGTCTACGGCCTCGACCATGTGTTGCGACTCGTTGCCGACGACGCCTGGGACCACCCGTCGCCGTGCGAGGGATGGTCGGTGCGTGATGTCACGGGCCACGCAATCGGCGTGGTCGCCAACGTGGCCGCCCGCACCGGCATGGGCGAGTTGGTCGACGTCTTCGCCGACAACCCAGGCCGTATCGCCGGTGACGCCCCATACACCGCCTGGCTGGAGATCCGTGACCGGGTGCTCGAAGCACTCGACCAGCCCGGCGTGTTGCAGGGCACCATCGAGTCCTCAATGGGTTCGATGACCATCGATCAGTTCATCGCCAACATGTGCGCGGATGCGGCCATTCATACATGGGACATCGCCCGCGGGGCCGGCGTCGATGAACGCCTCGATGCCTCGCTGGTCAGCTATGTCGACGGCATCATCCGCGCTCGTGACGAGTCGGTCAACCGCGCCCCGCGTCGGTTCACCACCGCGTTGGATACGGCCGAAGCCGCCGATGCCCAAACCCGCATGCTGGCCTTCGCCGGCCGCCAGGTCTGAGGCTGGAGCGGTAAGCGTCACCTTCGATCTCACCGATCGCATGGTCGTCATCACCGGTGGCACAGCCGACGCGTCGCGGTTCGTCACCGGGACCGTCCTCGATGTCGACGGCGACGCGATCGGCTAGCGCTCGGGTACGTGTGGCGCTACGTGAAGTGGCACGAGACGGTGCCGAGCGGGCCGTAGTCGGCGGTGAACGTGTCGCCTGCGGTGGCGGCGACGGCGCGGGTGAACGAGCCCGACAGGATCACCTGTCCGGGTTCGATCGCCAGTCCCATCGGGAGTAGGCGCTTGGCCAGCCAGACGATCCCGTAGCCCGGATGGTTGAGCACCCCCGCGCCCAAGCCCGTCTCCTCGACGATCCCGTTGCGCGAGAAAATAGCTCCTGACCAGCGCAGATCGACATCGTCCGGGCGCATCGGACGTCCGCCCAGGATGATCCCGGCGTCGGCCGCGTTGTCGGCAATCGTGTCGACGATCGTGCGAGGCTTACGGGTCACCGGGTCGACCCGGTAGCTGCGGGCGTCGATCAATTCCAGCGCCGGCTGGATGTATTCGGTCGCCCGCAGCACGTCGGTGAGCGTCAGCCGGTCACCTTCGAGACGGGAGTGGAACACGAACGCCAACTCGACCTCGAGCTTCGGGTCGGTGTACCCCGCGGCGGCCATCGACGACCCGTCGGTCATCGCCATGTAGTCGAGCAGCGCCCCGAAATCGGGCTCGTTGATCTGCATCTGGGACTGCATCGCCCGCGACGTCAGCCCGATCTTGTGGCCGATCAGCCGAGCTCCATTGGCGACCTGTAGGTCAACCCAGACTCGTTGGCAGGCGTACGCGTCGTCGAGGTTCATCCCCTCGTGTTGGAACGACGGCGCCGTGATCGACTGCACCGTCACCCGTGCCTGCTCATGGGCCGCGGCGATTGCCGTGACCTCGGAATCGGTCAGCGTGCGGGCCATCAGCGGTTCACTCCCAGCCCGTCGGCGCCAACGGTGATGCGTTGTTCGTCAGACTTGCGTTCGCGTAGTGGCTGAATCGCGCCGTCGAGATCGAGCACGTTGGTCGCCTCGTTGTACCACTTCGGCACGACAGGCGACCCCCAGAAGTCGCGGCGGCGCTCGTCATGGACGCTCCAGCGAATCGGTTCAAACCCGGGGTCGCCGGTGAAGTAGTCGGTGGTATAGATCTCGACCCGATGCCCATCGGGGTCGCGTAAGTACAGGTAGAAGGCATTGGAGACCCCATGGCGGCCGGGTCCGCGCTCAATGTGGTGGTACTCCATCGCCGAGCCGAGCACATCGGCCAACCCGAGAATGTGATGCGATTCGGGCACCGCGAATGCCAGGTGATGCAGGCGCGGCGACGAGCCCTGGGTGAACGCCACGTCGTGAACGGTCTGCTTGCGGAACATCCAGGCGGCGAACAACGTGCCGTCGTCGGGATCCTCGATCGTCTCGGAGAGCCCGAATCCCAGCTGGGTGTACCAGTCGTACGCACCGGCCACGTCGTCGGTGACGATGTTGATGTGGTCGAGTCGGTTGATCGACGCCCCCCGCCGCAGGTCGTAGCGTTGATGGAGCTTGTCGACGGTGTCGATGTGGTGGAAGTACTCAACCACGAACCCGAACGGATCTTCCACTCGCACCGTCGGGCCAACGGCGAGCGTCGTTCCCGCGGGGTAGTGGACGACACGACACCCCCGAGCCGAATGGAATTTGGCGGCCTTGTCGACGTCCTCGGGGGTCCGCACGCGTAGGGCGAAACGCGAACAGGCCGGCTCGGCACCCGCCCGCAGAATCAGGCTGTGGTGGACGAACTCCTCGTATCCCCGCAGGTAGAGCCCCCCCGGCTCCTCGGCGCTGATGTGGAACCCCAACCGCTCGACCCAGAAATGGCGGCTCGCCTCGAGGTCGGTGACGATCAACTCGGCGTACGCCGATCGAACGATGTCGGGAGCGTCGGTGGCAGCGGGCATAGAAGTCACCCTATTCGTCATGATCTACGGTGCGGAAGAGGAACCGAGTCGAGGGGAGACCGTTATGGGAGCGCGTACCGGCGAGCAGTTTTTGCAGGGCTTGAAGAGCGGCACGCGTGAGGTCTGGCTCGGCGACGAACGCGTCGACGACATCGTCGGCCACCCGGCGTTCTCCGGCGCTGCTCATGCCCTCGCTTCGGTGTTCGACGCCCAGCACACCTACGCCGATCAGTGCTTGATGACCGACTCAGACAGTGGCGAGCAGATCAATGTCAGCCATCTGATCCCCCGTTCGGTCGACGATCTGAAGCGCCGCCGCGTCGGGCTGACCCGTATCTCAGAGCAGACAGTCGGCCTCATGGGGCGTACGCCCGACTACATGAACGTCACCTACGCCGGGTTTGCCGGGGAGCGGACGCCGTGGAGCGGTCCCGACGGTCGCAACGCCGGCGGCTTCGAAAATCTGCAGGTCTTCCAGCGTCGCCTGGCCCTCGACGACCTGTCGCTGACCCACACGATCGTGCAGCCGACGATCGACCGGGCGATCGACAACATCAACTACGTCAACAACCCCGTGCCGCTGCACAAGGTCGGTGAAACCGCCGACACGATCATCGTGCGAGGGGCCCGCATTCTGTCGACCCTCGCCCCGTTCGCCGATGAGATCGCCGTCTATCCCGGTCTGCCGCTGCCTCCGGGAACCCCGCCGGAGTACGGCCTGTCGTTCTCCATCCCGATGTCGACGCCGGGCCTCATCTTCCTGTGCCGCGACAACGCGGCGACGGTCGGTTCGAACGCCTTCGATCATCCGTTGTCGTCGCGTTTCGATGAGCAGGACGCGTTCGTGATCTTCGACAACGTCGAGATCCCCAAGGAATGGGTGTTCATCGACAGCGATCCCGAGACGTACTCCGGCGTGATGGGAGCTACCGGGTGGTGGCCGAACATCATGCAGCAGACGACCACTCGGGCGTTGACCAAGCTGGAGTTCGCCTACGGCCTGGGTTGCCGCCTGGCCGAGGCCGTCAACGACACCCAGCCGACGACCGCCGAAATGCTCGGGGAGATCGCCGCCTACGCCGACATCACCCGCGCCGCCCTCGACAACGCTGAAGACTTGGCGTACGACCGCGGTGACGGGGCCGTGTTCCCTCACGGGCGCCCGCTCCACCCGCTGCGATCGCTGCTTGCCACGTGGTTCCCGCGGGTGCGCGAGATCCTCGTCACCATCGGGAGCCATAACCTGCTCGCCGCCCCATCG
The DNA here is from genome assembly GCA_963847945.1 of uncultured Actinomycetes bacterium. Taxonomy (GTDB): domain Bacteria; phylum Actinomycetota; class Acidimicrobiia; order Acidimicrobiales; family Ilumatobacteraceae; genus JANMJD01. The sequence continues at coordinate 87,126 of CAWKBX010000009.1, read as the reverse complement.
CGGGGCATGCTCCGCGACGAGCGGATGAGCGCTCTGGCCGCCGAATTCCTCCACGGTGCTGGTGACATGACCGCCGAGCGCCGGGCGGCCTTACATCGCCTGGCCTGGGACTTTGTCGGCTCGGGCCTGGCCGGTCGCAACGATCTCTACGAGCGCAACTACCTCGGCTCTGCTCGCAACAACCGTATGCATCTGCACGGCATGTATTTCGATCGCACCCGGGCCTACGACCTGGTCGAATCGATGCTCGCCCCCGTCCGCAAGGGGTAGGGCCGGGCCATAGGCTGGGCCCATGGCTGACATGAACGAGTTCAACACCAATCTGATCAACGAGTTTCGGGCGAACAACGGCGTGGTCGGTGGCTCGTTCGCCCAGGCCCCGCTGATCCTGATCACCCACACCGGCGCCAAGTCGGGCACCCGCCGCACGTCGCCGCTGGTCTACTCGCGCGACGGCGATGCCATCGTGATCGTCGCCTCCAAGGGCGGCGCGCCGACCGATCCGCACTGGTACCTGAACATGATCGCCAACCCGCAGGTCACCGTCGAACTGCCCGGCGAGACGTTCGAGGCCTCGGTTCGCCAGGCCGATGGCGACGAGCGCGCCCGGCTGTTCCGCGCCCAAGCCGACCTGATGCCCAATTTCGACGAGTACGCCGCGGCGACCGACCGCGAAATCCCCGTGTTGGTCCTCGAGCGCATCTGATCGTGAGCCCTACCGTTCATGTCGCCGGATCAGCACATCGCGTGCAGAATCGGTGACATGAACGAGTCCCAGAGCAGCTGCCGGCCGGTGACTCAGAACTTGACGTAGTCGGTGGAGTCTTCGAGGGTCTCGTCGCCATCGGGGGGCAGGTATTCGAAGTAGTTGAGGGCGGCGTTGACGTCGCCTTCCCACGCTTCCTTGGGCACGTCGTAGAGCACTTCGATGCCGTTGCCGTCGGGGTCTTGGATGTACGCGCTGTGCGTCATGCCGTGGTTACCGCGGACGAGGAACTCCACGTTCTGCGATTTCATCCAGGCGATCTGGTTGAGCCACGAGTCGCGATCGGGGTACTTCATCGCGATGTGATCAATACCGGGCTCGTTGTTGAACATCGCCCATCGGTTGGGCGGCGGAACTACCGACGGGTCCGCCAACTGGGCGAGGGCGAAGTCATGGTGATGGTTTTCGTCGCCGCGGTAGAACCGCATGTCAACGTTGAACGATTCACCGAGCGCAGCGCACTGCTCGAACCCGAGAATCTCCGTATAGAAGTGGTGCGAAGCCTCGATGTCGCGGACGCGCAGCACCAAGTGCTGAACGGCCGCTCCGGACGACGGACGACTCGGACCTGCTGCCATTTCGGGCACCCCCTGTGCATCGTGGACTGGAGCCGAATGTAGCCGCTGGAGTCGAGGAGTCAATGGCCGTCCCGCTCTCGTGAACGTGGAAAGGGTGGCCGATTCCTCGAAGTGGAAGAATCGGAACCGCTCGCTCACATAAGGGGATTGCCATGGCAGATCTACGGCCCGACGAACTGCTCGACGAAGTCATCGCGCGCTACGACGCGTCGCCGAATCCCGCGTCTCAAGGAGGTGACCACGGCGGCGATCAAGCATCTCCATGCCTTTGCCCGCGAGGTCAATCTGACCCGCGATGAATGGTTCGCCGGCATCCAGTTCCTCACCGCCACCGGCCAGATGTGCGACGACGTTCGCCAGGAGTTCATCCTGCTCAGCGACACATTTGGGGTCTCGGCACTGGTCGAGATGATGGCCTTCGATCCGAGCGCGCCGACGATCACCGACAACACCGTGCTCGGCCCGTTCTACGTTCCCGGCTCGCCCCTTCGGGCCTTCGGCGAGACGATGTTGGTCGATCCCGACGACGGCGATCGCGTCGTCGTGCGCGGGCACGGTCACCGATCTTGACGGCAACCCGCTCGCCGGGGTCACGCTCGACTCGTTCCAGAACGCGACGAACATGTTCTACGCCTGCCAACAGCCCGGCATCCAGAGCCCCGACAACCTGCGCGGCATTTACACGACTAACGAAGACGGCGACTACGAGATGCGCGCCGTGCGCCCGGTGCCCTACCCGATCCCGTCCGACGGTCCGGCGGGCGACCTGCTGAAGGCCAATGGCCGTAACTGGTGGCGTCCGGGCCACCTGCACATCTGGGTGCGTCACCCCGGCTACAAGGACTTGATCACCCATGTGTTCGACGTCGAGAGCGAGTTCCTCGACGGTGACGCCGTCTTCGGCGTGCAAAAGACCCTGATCCGTGAGTTCAAGGCCGACGAGAACGGTGAGCTCGAAGCCCGCTTCGACGTCGTCCTCGACCGGGTGTAACCCGTCCACCCGTTTGTTCATTCTCTGGGGTGATCACCCCAGAGAATGAACAAACTACGCTGCGCCGATGATCGAATCCGTCATTCAACTCGACACCGGTGAGGGCATCCAGACGGTGCTCGCCAAACATCCCGATGAGCACGGGCCGTTCCCGGTGGTCGTGATGTTCCACGACGGCCCGGGCATGCGTGAGGCCACGCACGACGTGATGCGCCGCATCGCCCAAGAGGGCTACTACGTCGTCGCCCCCGATCGCTACCACCGGTTCGGCGAGCAGCTGCACGTCGACCCCGCCGAGATGTTCACACCCGGCAACGAGGCCCTGCGCGACCAGATGTTCGCCTGGTTGCTGGGCACGTCGGAAGACTCCGTGGCCAACGATCTCGCCGCGCTGCTCGCCCATCTCGCCGACGATCCGGCAGCCACCGATGGGCCGCGGGGCTGCGTCGGCTACTGCATCGGGGCGCGCTCGGTCCTTCGTTCGTTGAAGGATCACCCCGAGGCGTTTGCCGCCGGCGCAACATTCCATCCGTCGTTCTGCGTGACGCAAGACGATGATTCCCCGCACCACGTCGTGCCGATTTTCACCGGCGAGATCTACGTCGGTATCGGCTCGGAAGACCAGCTGCAGTCGGTCGCCATGAACCAACCGTTCCTTGACGCGGTCAACGCGATGACCGACGGTCGTGGTCTGGCCGAAGTCCACGAGGGTGCCGATCACGGTTTCGGCGTCCCCGGCCCCGCCTATCACGCTGTCGCCGCCGACCGCTCCTACGACATGATGCTGGAAATGTTCGACCGCACCCTCGGCTGACCCTCGTCGCCGGCATTGCTCTCGCCTGCGGCCGGCGTCGGCCAGGGCGGACCGACCATCGGGTCCGGACCCGGCGAGTGAATCAGTAGGGCATCGTCCCGCCGTCGACGGGGAACATGCAGCCGGTCATGTTGCGCGCCGCGTCCGAGGCGAGCATCACGGCCACCGCGGCAACCTGTTCGACCGTGTTCGGCTTCTTGATCGCCGACTCCGCGGTGAACAGCTCGATCATCTTGTCGTAGGTGCCCACGCCCATGGCGATCGCCGAATCGGGCCCGGTGGTGCGCACGATGTCGGTCTCGATGATGCCGGGCAGGATCGAGTTGACCGTGATGCCCATCGTGCCGACCTCGTGGGCGGCCGCCTTGACCAGGCCGTTGACGGCATGCTTGGTCGCCGAGTAACCGGGGATGCCGGGCTTGCCGAGCTTGCCCTCGACCGAGGAGGTGACCAGAATGCGGCCGCCCTCGCCGCGCTCGATCATGTGCTGCAGCGCCTTGCGCATGCCCCAGAACACGTGGTTGAGGTTCCAGTCGATCTCGAGGTTCCACTCCTCGTCGCTCATCATGAACACCGGGGCGGTGTTGAGCACGCCGCCGGAGTTGAGCACCATGATGTCGAGCTTGCCGAAGCGCTCGATGGCGAAGTCGACGATGCCCTCGCACGTCGCCTGCTTGGCCGCATCGCCGGCTGTAGAACGCCGTGCGATCGGGAGCGCCGATCTCGTCGACCGCCGCTTGACCCTTGGCCTCGTCGCGGCCGTTGATGACCACCGATGCGCCCTCGCGCACGAAGGCGTCGGCGATCGCTCGGCCGATCGAGCGGGTGCCGCCGGTGATCGCGGCCACTTTTCCGTCAAGCTTTCCCATGTCAATTCCTCTTTCGTTCCAGCAGCAATCAGTACGGCGCCGTGCCGCCGTCGATGGAGATCAATGAGCCGGTGATCCCGGCCCCGGCCTCGGAGCAGAGCAACATCGCCACCAGGGCGACGTCCTCGACGTCGCAGAGCCGCTTGGTGGCGGCGTCCTTGGCGAACCAGGCGAGCAGGTCCTCGTACTTCATGCCCATCGACTCGGCCGCCGGCGGACCGGCATCCATCATCATGTCGGTCTCGATCGCCCCGGCGCACAGGGCGTTGACGGTGATGCCCATCGTGCCGACCTCGTGGGCGCACGACTTGGTGAAGCCGTTGACCGCGTGCTTGGCGGTGACGTAGATCGACAGGCCGGGCTTGCCGCACTTGCCCTCGACCGACGAGGTGTTGATGATCCGGCCCCACTGCTGGGGGATCATGTACTTGAGAGCGCCCTGCGGGTGCACCACATCGTCGACCACAGGTTCCAGCACGAGCGCGTCCTGCATCGCCTCGTCGGTGAGGTCGACGACCGGGGCGTTGCCCGTGCTGCCGCCGGCGTTGTTGACCAGGATGTCGATGTGGCCGAAGCGCTCGACGGTGGTGTCGATCAGCCGCTCGCAGTCCTCACGCACCTTGGCGTCGGCCTGCACGAACATCACCTTGTCGCCGGCGTTCATCTCGGCCACGGCCCGCTCGCCCTTGGCCGCATCACGTCCTGACATCACGACCTTGCCGCCCTCGCGCACGATGGCCTCGGCGATCGCTCGACCGATGCCTCTCGTGCCGCCGCTGATGACCGCGACCCGACCTTCAACATCTCCCATGCGGATTCCCCCTCTACGAACGGACTTCAGCACACTATTGCTCATGAGTATCTCGTCCCCGATCAGGGGAGCTTCCCGGTCGCGGTTGATCCCCAATCCTCGCTTCGACGTCTTCTGGTCGCGGATCGAGACGCAAACCGTCACAATCCGCAACCAAGATCCGGACGCCGCTGGCTACGAGCTGCGTGTGCCCTGTTGATGGCCGTCAGTGCGACTACTCCGGGCGCAGCCGCTGCTGCGGCTCCGACCGGTGTTATCTCGGCGCCGGCCGATTCGGCGCTGAGCCCGGCGACGCCCGGACGCCGGCTACCCGCTGATCGCCATGCACACCGTCGACTCCCTCGGCTGGCAGGGTTTGCCGACCGATCAGCTCGTCGAGCGCGGTTTGAGCAAGGCAGAGCCCGGGGCGATCTATATCTTCCACGTCGGCGTGCAGTCCACCGACTACTCGGGACTGGGGCGGATCATCGATGGCCTACTCGCGGCTGGATACGAGATCACCACCATGGCCGACGTCGTGTAGATGTCGGGTTCCACTGGCGGCGCGCCAATGGGTAACACTCGGGAAGTATGACCTTTCCGGGAGCCCGCCCACCCGATCGCTCCCAGCAGATCGATGTCAACGGTGTCGGTATCGCCACCTACGAGTGGGGTGCCGCCGACGATCCGATCATCTTCTGCGTGCATGGCGGGTTCGACTTCGCTCGCACCTACGACGTGTTCGCCCCACTGCTCGCGGACGCCGGCTGGCGGGTGATCTCGTGGGATCAACGGGGCCACGGCGACAGCGATCAGGTCGCCCTTCATTCGTGGGACTCCGACGTGCGTGACGCGGCCTGCGTGATCGACCACTTCACCGACCGACCGTCGATCGTCGTTGGTCACTCCAAGGGTGGCGCGCTGATGCTGCAGTTGGCCGAAGCGCAGCCGCATCGCTTCTCGATCATGATCAACTTCGACGGCGTGCCGTCACGGTGGCGGATGCCCGATGTGGCCGACCACGAGCGGAACCGGTTGTTCGCCAATGAGCTCGAAGCGTGGCTCGACCATCGCCGCAGCCTGATCGGCAAGCAACGCCGCCCGGGAACCATCGAGGAATTGGCCCGGCGGCGCGGTCGGATGAATCCCCGGTTGTCGAAGGAGTGGTTGGAGTATCTCGTCGGTGTTGGGGCGCGCCAGACTCCAGACGGATGGCGTTGGAAGATCGACTCGTCGATGCGTTTCGGCGGTTTCGGGCCGTGGCGGCCGGAGTGGGCGCAGCTTCGCCTGGCGTCGCTGACCATCCCGTTCCTGGGGATTTTGGCGACTGAGCTCGAAGAGATGGGCTGGGGGACCACCGCCGAGGCCCTTGGTCCGTTCGTGCCACCGCTCGGCCGGGTGATCGAGTTGGCCGACACCGGCCACTTCATCCACATCGAACGGCCGCAGATGGTTGCCTCGATGGTCCTCGACTTCATTGCGGAGCACTCATGAGATTTGTTCGGCACCATCATGTTGACCTGGCGATTCACGAGTTGCGCGCCGGCACGGGGCGGCCGCTGCTCACCCTTCACGCACTCGGCGCGCGTACTCCATCGGTCGAGCCGGTGTGGACGGCGTCATGGCCCGGTCCGGTGCTCGGGCTCGACTTCACCGGCCATGGCGCGTCGACCGTTCCGGTTGGCGGCGGGTACTCAGCTGAGCTCCTGATGGGCGATGTCGACACCGCGCTTGGCGAGTTGGGGCCATGCACGATCCTCGGGCACGGGTTGGGGGCGTACATTGCGTTGCTCATCGCCGGTGCCCGACCTCGGTTGGTGCGTGGTGCGATTCTGGCCGACGGATCAGGACTCTCGGGGGGTGTGCCGGGGCCGTCGTCGAGTCTGGTCGTCGAGTCACTTCCGCATCAGGGCGTCGCTCCCGACCCGTGGGCCCGGTTCGAGCTGAGTCGTGACCCTCGTCCCGCGGACTACGCGGTCTCATATGTGCGACAGGCCGTCATTCTGTCGGGGCTGCCCTCGCCGATCGCGGTCTGCGCTCGGTGGCGGCCGGGGTGGCTCGGTGCGGTTGCCGACGATCCCGCGGTTCTTGACGTCACCCTCGCCGAGGGGTTGGCGGCCTTCGCCGAGGTGCAGTAGCGGGCCGAAATCAGACGGTTCTACAGCCCGACGGCGACGGCCCGCTCCCGGCGCCCACCGGCGATGTCGTCTGCCGTCAGCTCAATGTGGTGGTTGATCATCCAGGCGTTGATCTGGTCGGACTCGGCCTCGCCGTGCAGGAACTTGGCCATCGACCGCTCACCCCAACTGCGCGTCCCTTCGGTGGTCAACGCGCCGATCTCGGCGAGGTGGACGAGGCCATCGCGTCGGCTTCCCATCGATGCCGACGCCCCGTTGGCCGGTTCGCGCAACAGGTACCAATCGTCGGAGGTGGTCCAGCGGAATCCGTTGCCCCTGGCGTGAGTGAGGTTGGCCTCAAGCATCGGATGGCGGTTGGTGTAGTCGCCGATTCCGAGTGGGGTTCCGAGTTCGCCAAGTTGCTGCAACATGGCGGCGATCCGCAGTTCCCGACGCTCGGCGCGGATCCACTCGCCCCGGCGCGTCAGTGACGACATCGCCGGGACCGATCCGGCGGCGATGGTGATCGACGCCCATGGCCCGTTCTCGGCAAGGAGGCGCACGAGGGGTCCGGCGGTGTCGCCGTTCGGATCGTCGGCCTGATCGAGCAGCACGTGAATGCGGTGTCGCGGGGTACGCGTCGAAGTCGACGCAAGGACCATCGCCTGCTGGATGCGCTCACGTGCGCCAAGGCTGAAAACCCGCAGCCGCAAAACCAGATCAGCGTCGGTGGCCGCCGCCCACGCCCCAACCTCGCGCAAGGCGGCCGGGTCGTCGTCGATCGAGATCACGGGCCGACAGCGCGCTCCTGACGAAATGAGCGGCTCGAACGTGTTGGCTAACGATCGTAAACGTTCCTGGCGAGCGTCGGTTCGGATGTCGACCGCCACGTAGTGGTCGGCGAAGCGCAACCGAGTCGCTCGCACCCGTAGCTGGGCAATGTCTTCATTGTCGAACACCAGCAGTGGCGTCAATGACGGACGAGAGATGGATCGTGCGACTGCCAAGAGGCAGGTTGGGTCTGCCTTCACGATCGGTGTGTACTGCACTTGTCGGCTCCGCCCTCGGTCTCCGATTTCTTGATGCCGGGGAGTGAGGCGAGGGCCACCGGCAACGGGTCACTACCCGGCGCTCGCGTGCTCTCCGACGGTGAAGAAAATTAACACAAGACTGCCGCCCTGCAGAGGTCGGAACATAAAACATCACTCGAAGTGAAATTTAACGACGGTTTGGCGTTCGGGGGGCGAAAAGCAACATCCTCGCTCACGCAGGGTGCGCGACCGTGAGAACGACTTAGACCGCAGGAAGCACCGTGAACACGGTCGCCGTCGAAGACGTTCCCCACGGATTCGTGACCTTCACGGTCCCGGTCGTCGCCGCGAGCGGAACCGTCGCCGTGATCTTGTTCGGACCGATCACCGTGAACTTCGCGTTGAGACCGTTGAACGCGACGGTCGTCGTCCCCTTGAAGTTGTTGCCCTTCAGGGCCACCAGCGTGCCGACCCCGCCCGAGACGGGCCACGTGACCACGTCGGCCGGGGCACGTCGTACGACGAATGCGGTACTCGTGGCGGAGCCGGCATCGGTGGTCACGCGGACGGTCCCTTGCAGCGCGTCGGGCGGGACGGTCACGGTGACCTTCGTTCCATCGGCCGTCGGCACCACTGCTATCTCAGTGCCGCCGGTGAACTTCACTGTGGTCGGGGTGACCGTTGACGAAAGGTTCGCCCCAGTGATGGTGATCGATGTTCCTGGCTTGGCACCGGTGGGATTGAACGACGAGATCACCGGCAGGGGCAAGGTCGTGCGACCGCTGAGCCCGATGCGGGCGTCGGGGGCGGCACTTGAGCGCACCGTCAGCGAGGCAGACCGGGGGCCGAGCGTGGTCGGCCGGAACATCACGACGACGTCGCAGGCCGCTCCGGGTTGGAGCGGATCAGTCAGGCACGTCCCGAAGTTGGCGACCTCGTAGTCGCCGGCGGAATCTCCGCCCAGCGTGACTGCGCTGATCAAGGTACTGGATGCTCCACTGTTGCGAAGGGAAACACCCATCGACCCGATCGTGCCGTCGGGGATCGCGCCGAAGTCGGCGACAGCCGGCACGGGCGTGACGATCGCAGAGATCACCTGCCAGCCGTGGAAATCGGTGTTGTCAGCAGGGGCCTGCTTGTCGTGTTGGCCGCGGGGGCACGGCTCGGCGAGACAGCCGTCGGGATCGACCGGATTGGTCACCGTGATGGTCATCTCGTTGGGCACGTACGGATTCGATGTGCGCAGGGGGGCGGGCGACGTGGGGGTGCCTGGTTCGATGCGCGCCGCTAGGACGTACTGCGCCGCCGCCCCCGGCCGCAGGGTGCCGACGAGTTCGAACGGCGCGCGATGCGTGATCGGGTCGATCGGTCCAACGACGAAGTCGGTGATGTCGGGGCTGTTGCCCGGCGACGTGCTGGCCGTGGCGGGCAAGATCGTCGTGTTCGCGGGAACCTCGATGAAACCGGCGATTCCCGTGAGCGGCGTTGTGCCCTCGTTGGATACCTGCAACGCCCCCAATGGGGTGTCGCCGATTGCGCACCCATGATGTCGGGCGTCGGTGGTTCGGAAGCAGTTGCCGGGGCTGCTTGGCCAGATCCACGACAGACGCGTGGCGACGTCGACTTCATTGGCCGGAACCGGTGCGGCGGGAATGGGGTAGGAACCGGGCCAGTCGGGCAGCAGACCCACGTCGAGGGTGGCGCCGATCGCTCCGTCAACGGTGGCCGTGATGAATTGATTATTGACTTCGAAGTCGTTGTCGACCCCCGGGCCGACTGGGCAGTTGAGGTCGTTGCACTGCGAGCGGTACCAGCCGGTGGAGACTCGCATTTTGTGTTCTTTGGGTGCGACGCTCATCGTCCAGCGTCCGTCGGCGTCGGTGACGACGGCGGGGCCAGACGCGTTGACCACGACGCCTGGGACCCCGACCTCGCCGAGGTCGCGGACCCCGTTGTTGTTGAGATCGTGATAAACGGTGCCCGACAGGACCCCAGCTATCGCCGACGAGGCAGCGGAATATGAGAACAGACCTGCTCCGATGACCGCAACGACTGCCAACAGCCGACGAACCGATGGTGCACGTGGGGTGATTCTCAAACTGGTTGACTGCATGGCTCCGTCGATCGTTCGCTCCGCCTAATCGGAAGACTCCAACGATTCATTGTATCTCACTCAGAACGTCCTTCCAGCACGGACCGTGGTCCGCCTGGCTCATTCGAGGGGGGCATAGCATCGGCATCGAAATGGACACCATCGACTCGTACGCCCATCGCAAGTGTGCACTCTGCGGAACTGACCTTGAACCGCACGACGACACCTGCTCGTCGTGCGGCGCGGGCATCCTGCCTCCGCCGGCGGCGACCGAGACGAGATATGCCGTTCCCCACGTCAACGACGACGATGCCCCGTCGCGGTGGCCGATCATTCTCAGCGTGCTGGGCATCGTCGGTGCGCTGATCGTGATCGGTTTGGCCGTCCGGCCGTTCTTCGAAAATCGCAACGACACGATCGCCATCGTCCAAGACCCCGACACCTCGCCGAGCACGCTGGCTCCGATCGTCGAGACCACCCCGGTCGTGGCTCCCGAGACCACCGCGGCGGTGACCGTGCCGGCCGCGGCGGTTGCCCCTCCTGGCCCGGTAGCGCCGGCCCTCGTCGAAGCGTCATGTACGGCTCGGGGTTCGACCGACTCACAGGGCAACCCGATCAGCTTCCGGCCGGAGAACACGATCGACGGCGATCTGACCACCACGTGGCGTTGTGAGGGCGATGCCGCGGGCCAAACGATCAGCTACGCCCTGGCGGTCCCGGCCAATGTCGCTCGAGTTGGCATGGTCCCGGGGTACTCGAAGATCGATGAGTTCAACGGTGACGACCGGTTCGTCGAGAACCGCCGCGTGACGAGCGCAATCTGGCATTGCATCGATGTGGCGGGCGCCGAGGTGGCGACTGCCACGCAAACCCTGGCTGACGCCCCGGAGATGCAGATGCTCGATGTCGCGGGATTTGCGGCATGTCAGGTCGTGAGGTTGGAGGTCACTGGTGCGACCCCGCCGGGCCGTCGTGATTTCACGGCGATCTCGGAGATCAGCGTCGTCGCCGCGTGATGGGCCGCCTCCTCAAAGTTGAGTGATAGTGACTCATGTTTTCTGAGGGGTGAGTTGCGGTGCGTCGGGCGTCTCCCTAGACTTGCGTCAACTACACGCAACTTCGCGCCAGGAGAAACCCCACACCATGGCTAAAGCAGTCGGCATCGATCTCGGTACCACCAACTCGGTGGTCGCATTCCTCGAAGGTGGCGACCCCACCGTCATCCCCAACTCCGAGGGCAGTCGCACGACGCCGTCGGTCGTTGCCTTTTCGAAGGCCGGTGAAGTGCTCGTCGGCGAGGTCGCCAAGCGTCAGGCGATCACCAACCCCGATCGCACGTTCCGCTCGGTGAAACGCCATATCGGCACCAACTGGAAGAGCGACGATGTCGACGGCAAGAAGTACACCCCGCAGGAGATCTCCGCTCGCACGCTGATGAAGCTCAAGCGCGACGCCGAGGCGTATCTGGGTGACACCGTCACCCAGGCCGTTATCACCGTGCCTGCCTACTTCGACGATGCCCAGCGCACCGCCACCAAGGAAGCCGGCCAGATCGCCGGTCTCGAAGTGCTGCGAATCATCAACGAGCCGACCGCGGCAGCACTGGCCTATGGCCTCGACAAGGGCGCCGAGGACGAGACGGTTCTCGTATTCGACCTCGGCGGCGGCACGTTCGACGTGTCGGTGCTCGAAATCGGCGAGGGCGTCTTCGAGGTCAAGTCGACCCATGGTGACACCCACCTCGGCGGCGACGACTGGGACGACCGGATCATCAAATGGCTGGTCACCGAGTTCAAGTCGGCCCACGGTGTCGATCTCGGCGCCGACAAGATGGCTACCCAGCGCCTCAAGGAAGCGGCCGAGAAGGCCAAGATTGAGCTCTCGCAGGTACAGCAGACGCAGATCAACCTGCCGTTCATCACCGCCACCGCCGAGGGCCCTCTCCACCTCGACCAGTCCCTGACCCGGGCCAAGTTCCAGGAGATGACGGCCGATCTGCTCGAGCGGTGCAAGCTCCCGTTCGAGCAGGCGATCAAGGACGCGGGCCTCACCAAGGGCCAGATTCAGCACGTCATCCTCGTGGGCGGCTCCACCCGCATGCCTGCCGTCACCGAGCTCGTCTTCGAAATGACGGGCCGCGAGCCGAACAAGTCGGTCAACCCCGATGAAGTCGTCGCCATTGGAGCGGCCGTCCAGGCCGGGGTGTTGCGCGGCGAGGTGAAAGACGTGCTCCTGCTCGACGTCACCCCGCTGTCGCTCGGCATCGAGACCAAGGGCGGGGTGATGACCAAGCTCATCGAGCGCAACACCACCATCCCCACCCGTCGTACCGAGGTGTTCACCACCGCCGACGACATGCAGCCCTCGGTCGAGATCCATGTGCTCCAGGGTGAGCGCGAGATGGCCTCGTACAACAAAACCCTCGGCAAGTTCCAGCTCGTCGATCTGCCCCCGGCCCCCCGTGGGGTACCGCAGATCGAGGTCACCTTCGACATCGACGCCAACGGCATCGTGCACGTGTCGGCCAAGGATCGGGCGACCTCGAAGGAGCAGTCGATGATGATCTCCGGGCAGTCGACGCTCAACAAGGATGACATCGAGCGGATGGTCAAGGACGCCGAGGCGCACGCCGAGGAAGACCGCCAGCGTCGCGCCGAGGCCGAAATCCGCAACAACGCCGACTCGCTGCTCTACCAGACCGAAAAAGTGCTCAAGGATCAGGGCGACAAGGTCTCCGAAGACGAGCGCGCCGCCGTCGAGGCTCCGTTGGCCGATCTTCGCAAGGCCCTCGACGGTACCGACTACGACGCGATCAAGCAGGCCACCGACGCCCTCGCCACGGCCAGTCAGACCTTCAGCCAGAAGCTCTACGAGAACGCGGCTCGCGACGCCAACGCCGCCGGCACGTCGGCCTCAGGCCAGAGCGGTGCGGGTTCCGTTGACGACGCCGAAATCGTCGACGCCGAAATCGTCGACGAGGCCTGATCCTCATGGACGCCGACATGATTGACGAGGAGGAGGCTGAAGCCTCCGACCTCGCCAAGCCGCCGCACGAAGCCGCCGATGACGTGGTGATCGACGACGACATCGACGAAGATGCGCGAGCCAGTGAGATCGAGGACCTGACCGCCGAGATGGCCGCGCCGGAGTTTGTCGAGGTCGACCCGATTGCCGAGGCGCAGGCCGAACGCGATCAATTCAAGGACATCGCGTTGCGGTTGCAGGCCGACTTCGACAACTACCGCAAGCGGATGGCCGCCCAGCAGACCAACGAGGTCGACCGGGCTACGGGCAAGATGGCCGAGTCCCTGCTGCCGGTCCTCGACGCAGCCGAGAATGCCTTCCTCCAGCATCCCGCCGAGGTCGAGCCGTTGTTCAACCTGTTGCTCGGCGAGTTGCGCAAGCAGGGCCTCGAGTCGATGAACTTGCTGGAACAACCATTCGACCCCGCGTTAGCCGAGGCCGTGCTGCACGAAGAGGGCGACGGCGGCGAGCCGATCGTCAGCGAAGTGCTCAGAAGCGGGTACACCTGGAAAGGCCGCGTCCTGCGCGCCGCCATGGTCAAGGTCCGCGGCTAGCAGAGGCTGGAGCCCATGACTATTGATTCTCGGGGGCTGCGCCCCCGGACCCCATCGTCGAACGGCTCGCTGGCGCTCGCTCGCTCGACCGGTCATGGGCAGAGCCCATGACTATTGATTCTCGGGGGCTGCGCCCCCGGACCCCATCGTCGAACGGCTCGCTGGCGCTCGCTCGCTCGACCGGTCATGGGCAGAGCCCATGACCGCGCAGCGGGAATGGTTCGAGAAGGACTACTACAAGGTCTTGGGCGTGGCGGCAACCGCCGCGCCCAAGGACATCACCAAGGCGTATCGCAAGTTGGCGCGGGAGAATCACCCCGACGCCAAGCCCGGTGACGACGCCGCCGAGGAGCGATTCAAGGACATCTCCGCGGCCTACGACGTGCTCAACGACGAGACCAAACGCGCCGAGTACGACGAAGTCCGCCGCATGGGCCCGATGCAGGGCATGCGCGGCGGGGGCGGCCCTGGTGGCTTCACCTTCAACCCTGGTGAAGCCGGGCTTGGCGATCTGCTCGGTGGCCTCTTCGGTGGCGGTGCTGGTCGAGGTGGGCGACGGGGCGGAGCGTCGGGCGTCGGCCCGCAACGCGGTGCCGATGTCGAGGCAACATTGACGCTGTCGTTCGAAGACGCGGCCCATGGTCTGGAGACCTCTCTTCATCTCACCTCCGACGCCCAGTGCACAACGTGCGAGGGCTCGGGAGCGCGTCAGGGGACGACGCCGCGGGTCTGCGGGTTGTGTGGCGGACGCGGGGTCGTCGATGACAACCAGGGCTTCTTCTCGTTGTCGTCGCCGTGCCGCGGCTGTCAAGGTTCGGGGCGGGTCATCGAGTATCCGTGTGGGACGTGTCGGGGAACCGGCATCGAACAACGGCCCCGCGAGGTCAAGGTGCGCATTCCGGCCGGCGTTGCCAGCGGGCAGAAAATTCGGCTCAAGGGTCGCGGCGCACCCGGCCGCTCCGGTGGGCCGGCCGGTGACCTCCTGGTCGAATGCAACGTCACGGCGCATCAGCGATTCGGTCGCGATGGCCAGAATTTAACCATTCGGGTACCGGTGACATTCGCCGAGTTGGCGCTGGGCGGCGAGATCCCGGTGCCGACCCTCATCGGTACGCCGGTGACTCTGCGGCTGAAGCCGGGCACCGCCTCGGGCTCGCGGCATCGCGTGCGCGGCAAGGGCATCGAGTCGGCCAAGGCGACCGGGGATTTGATCGTCACGGTCGAGGTCGTGGTGCCCACTACGCTCAGCCCCGAGGAACAAGCGGCGATCGAAACATTCGCCCGCGCGACCCCCACCCCGAACCGCTAGGCGAGAGGAGCACCACGTGCGAATGACCCATTCCGAACGGGCCCTCTACGTCATCTCGGTCGCCGCCGAGCTCTCGGGAATGCACCCACAGACCCTGCGGATCTACGAGCGCAAAGGCCTACTTGAGCCGTCTCGCACCCAAGGTGGCAGTCGCCGTTATTCCGACGCCGACATTGCCCGGCTGTCTCGAATCGCCGAGTTGGCCAACGAGGGGATGAATCTTTCGGGCATCCGCCGGGTGATGGAACTCGAAGCCGACAACGAGCGCCTCCGCAACGAACTCGACCAGGCTCGGCAACTGGCCGGCGCGGCGATCGCCGAGCTCGAACGACGCGAACCGTGGCGCGATCTCGTGCCGCTGCGGCAGTCGGTTGCGGTGTTCGGGCACGTGCCCGACATCCTTCGTCCCGATCGCTGACGCTCACTTCCGTCGAGCAACCATGTTTCCGCGTCCCATCGCCTGGCATGTGTCGCACTGGGCCGACGACCGGTGGGCGCAAGGGTCGTGGTCGTACCTTCGCCCCGGGTCCACCTCGGCCGATCGTCGGGCACTGGGCGAACCATTCGGTGGTCGCGTGGTCTTGGCTGGCGAGGCGACATCGTCGGACCATCCGGCGATGACGCACGGGGCGTACCTCAGTGGGCTGCGCGCCGCCGAATGGGCGGCCACGGTGGTGCCGACTGCCGGTCGCGTCGTGGTGGTTGGTGCAGGATTCGCAGGGCTCGGCGCGGCCCGCGCCCTGACCGATCGGGGTATCGACACGGTGGTCGTGGAGGCCCGAGACCGGGTTGGCGGCCGGGTCAACCCGGTGTGTCTGGTTGCGGATTCTGACGCAACACGTCGAAATCCGTCGCCGGAATCGGTGGTCGCCGATGGCGGGGCCGGCTGGCTGCAGCAGTGGGACGTCAATCCGTTGGCTCGCCTCGCCGAGTCGCTCAACCTTCACGTCGCGACCACCGACTTCACCCGCCCCGTCGAGCGTCCAAGCCGGCCAGTCCAACCGGGCGACGCCCCGCGTGACCTGGTAGCCGACCAGATTCGGACGATCACCGAGCACGGAGACGTGTCGTTGGCCGCCGCGACTCGCGGCTGGATCGAGCATCTGCCCGCGGGCGACCGAGTTTCCGTACAGCGGGTGCTCGATGCCGACATCGATCCTGAGTCGGGGGCGCCACACGATGATCTGTCGGCCCTTGGGGCGATCGACGAGCCGGGGGTCGGTGAAGGCGATCGATTGATCATCGGCGGATACCGCGTGCTGCTCGACGATCTCATGCTCGGCCGGGATCGCCCGCTCGATGTGCGGTTGGAGCGGCCTGTGGCCGAGATCGGGTGGAGCGAATCGGGTGTTGTCGTCGGTGGCGACTGGGGCGAGATGGCCGGCAACGCATGCGTCGTTACCCTCCCCGTTGGCGTGCTCCACTCCGGCATCGTGAGGTTCGATCCTCCGCTCCCCGCAGCTCAGCAGGCAGCGCTCGGTCGGCTCGGGATGGGCGTGGTCGAGAAGGTGCTGCTCCGGTACGACCACAGGTGGTGGCCCGACATGCCAGGCGGCTACTTCCGTTGGTTCGATGATCCGCTGACGTGGGTGGAATGGGCCGACCTCTCCGAAGCATCCGAAGCCCCGGTTGTCGCCGGCTTCATCACTGGCGCGGCGCTCCGGCGAAGTTACGCCAGTCGATCCGACGCCGAGATCGCTGTGGCGGCGGGCGACGCCTTCGCTCGCTTTGTCGCCGCGCCCTGAGTCCAGTCCGCCAGCCGGTCAGGCCGGTGGGGCGCTGCCGCCAGCCGCGGCTCGCAAGGTGTCACGGTCGTAGGCGGCGGCGGGGGACGGCTCGGCCCGGTAGATCACGTCTGTCGGTCCTGCCGACACCGTGAGGACCCGTTTGCCGTCGGGCGTGACCTGTTCGAGCCACGGCGACGAACCGGTGCCCCACCCGATCACGGTGGTTCCGTCGGCAAGCCGGCGAACGCTGCCGAGGGTGCCTGACTTGAGGGTCTCGGCGCGGTGGCTCCACACCAGCGTCGCGGTCCCGGCGACCGGATCGATGGCGTACTCCGTAGCCCGGGACACCGCGTCGATCCCACCGACGTGATTGTCGTGGATCGTCACATTGCCGTTGGGCAACATGCGCCCGTCGTGCGGTCCGCGAGGTCCGCCGCGTGCGTCGCCGACCAGGGTCAAGGCCTTCCCCTCGCTCTGAGCGTTTCCGCCGAGTTTCCAGGTCACCTGTCCGGTGGTTCGGTCGATGCGGAAAACGGAGTTGGTATGGCGAGCGGTGGCGAGCAGGTCGCCATTGGCGAGAGCATCAAGAGCATTGATGTGGACGAGATCGAGGCCGAACACCCCCCCGGCGAGCGGGAAACAGATCGGGAGCAACGTCTCCGCGCCCAAGATGTGCTCGCTGCTCTTCCATCGCCATACCTCGATGCCATGCGGGTCGAGTTCGACGATGTCGCTGTCGACCATCACGTTGGTCGTCCGTTTCACGCCGGCCGGGTCGGTGCATGCCAGCTTGGTCGCCACCGGCAGGTCGCGGCGGGGGTAGGTGATGACGAGGCGATTTCCGGTCGGGAGCGTCAGGAACTCATGCCAGTCGATCGCCTCACCGGGGATCTCGATCGTGCTCGTCAGATCGCCCGTCAACGACCGCAACTCGTACCCCAACGGTGGGACCTCGGTCGGGAAACCTCCGCCCGTCCATTGCCGCCAGGCGAAGCCGCCGGCGGCCTCCCACAGGCCGATCACGGGGTAGGGCGTGCGTTTGTACCACACGGGTACGCCGTACTCGTCGAGGATAAAGGCAAACGGTGTGGGGGCTGCGGTGGTGGCGCGGAACCATCCGGCGCCGGGCGATTTGCCGACGCCGGTAAGCGGCGGGAAGTCGTGGGGCAGGCATCGCACGTAGGTCCGCTGCGTACCGCCGGGGTAGGTGACATCGATAGTGGCGATGTCGTCGGGGCGCATGGTCAGCGTTTGGGTCAAACGCGACGATCCTGAACTCTGGTTGATCGACACGATGCCCCCCGGTGCGGCAACCACATCGATCGTCACCGGTCCGCCACCCGCCGGGCAGTGGAGGCTGTGGTCGGGTTGACCGGGTAACGGTTGGCGATCGAGCTTCGGCGTGGTCGCCAGCAGCCGCAGGGCAGAGTTCTGTCCGAACACCGTGAACACATCGACGATCAGGTCGGTGGGGGCCGACGAGTAGACGCAGACATCGCCGATCGACCCGGTCCCAAGGGGGGTCGTCGCCGCCGGATCAGCTGACAGGCTGACCGTGACCAGGGCCGACTCCGGTTGGCCGGCGCGGAAGTTCACCGCCGAGGCCGTCGGGACCGTTGCTCCACACGGAAAGACGGTGAGGTAGCCGGTGGCTTTGGCGTTGACCGCGATCACTTCGAGTTGGACCGCGGTTGCCCCGATGGGCACCGTGCTGAGGACGTTCAGTCGGCGTACGTCGCCGGCCACCAGCTGACTTTTCGGCCCGCCGACGCCGTTGCGGGAATCGACGATGCGGCGGGTGGCGAACTCTCGCACCATCGCGGCGTCGATCGTCGTCGGCGGTGCCGTGACGTCGTCGGGCCCGAACCAACCGGTGACGTCGACGATCAAGTCGGCCGCGCGCTCGGTGAAGACGCACAGCGCTCCACCGGCATCGAGTCCGATAATCGCCGGGGCACCGCGGTCGAAGCCGGCCAGCGTGTTCACGGTTGAGGTGGGCGGCGGTGTTCCGCACGGGTATGCCGTTGCGAAGGTTGATTTTACCGCCCCGGTGACGGTGAGGTTGATGGCGACCGCCGAGGCCGACTCGGGAATCGGCTGTCCGGCACCGGCGATCGGCACCCGCACCACCGTCGCGTCGATCGGGCGGCCCGGGGCAAGGCCAACGGGGCGGGGCCCGGTACGGGTATCGAGTACCCGGGTCGGGGCGATTTCGTGCAGCGGGTCACCCGAAGGCGCGTACCAGCCGATCAGGTCGACGATCACGTCCGTCAATCCGTCGGCGTAGATGCAGGCCCGTTTGGTGGCGTCGAGGGGCACGATCGCCATTCCCGGGACCGGATCGCCTTTTCGAGGGTTGAGGTGGGAGATTTCCGGGCGAGGCCCGCCGCAGCGAAAGGCGGTGATGAACGTGGTGGCCTTCGTCCGATCCGAGGTGATCGTCAGCACAGCCGCGGTGGCATCGACCGGGGCGACCGACGCCAGGTCGACTTGCACAATGCAGCCGGCGTCGACCGGGCCAAGGGGAACCCCGGTCCCGGTTCGAGTGTCGGCGAGTCGTATCGGAGCCACCGGCAGGAAGCCCGAGCCGGTGGCGTCGACGGCGGCCAGAGTGCCCGTCGGTGCGGGCGCGCAGGGGACGGCCTGAGCGGCCGGGGGCGACGAGATCGTCGTGGCAACGACGGTCGTGAGCAACAGCAGGATCGAGCCGCCCGCTCGCGGGAATCGGGAGCGCATCGTGACATTCTGACAGTGATCAACACCAGGGGTGGTCGCGGGTCGGGTGATCGCTATGAGCGGTGGGCTGGCTACCTACGATGCACACGTGGGTCTGATCTCCTCGACGTTCTCGGTCGGGCGCTCACCCCCCACGGCGATCTCGACGCTGGCCGCTCACGTTTCGCGCCTGGGTCGCGTGGCCACCCGACCTACGCTGGAGCCATGAGCGACGAGATTGCAACCCGGCCTGACCGCACACAGGAATGGGCTCAGTTGCGAGCCAACTACCTGCGGGCCCGTACGGAACGGCCGGTGAGTAGCGCCCGCGGCGTCCATCACGTTGCCCTGCTGTCGAACGATGTTGAGCGGACCATCCGGTTCTACCAGGACGTATGTGGCTTTCCGTTGACGGAGTTGTTCGAGAACCGCGACTACCCGGGCTCTACTCACTTCTTCTTCGACATCGGCCACGGCAACGCGCTTGCCTTCTTCGACATGCCCGGCCTCGATCTCGGGTCGTATGCCGAGGTGCTCGGCGGCTTGCATCATCTGGCGATCTCAATGGAGCATGAGCCGTGGGTGGCCGCCGTTCAGCGCCTCGCCGCGGCCGGGGTCGAGATGGCCAAGATCGACACTTCGGTCTACTTTCGCGACCCCGACGGCGCTCGGATCGAGTTCATCGATGACCCGCTTGGTGAGATGTATGGCCACGCGGTGATGTGAGTTTGCGCCTACTCGACATGTGACCTGCGACACTTGCGGAAAGGAATCGAGCCGACAAGAAGTTGATACGATCAGTATCAACTTTTCTATGTGAGGTGTTGAATGGCACTCGACCCGAAGAAGTGGACGAACAAGACGCAAGAGGCGGTCGCCGGCGCGTTCGACCAGGCGCGTGACTTCTCGAACCCCGAGATCACCCCCGATCACTTGATGGCGGCGATGGCCCGCCAAGTCGGCACGATCATGCCCGCGGTGCTGGCCAAGCTCGGTCTCGCCCCGTTGATGGTGCGCAACAAGGCCGACGAGGCCGTCGGCAAGTTGTCCAAGGCCTACGGCGGTGACGAGCCGAAGATGAGCCGCGAGCTCAACAACGTCTTTGCCAACGCCGACAAGTACCGCAAAGATCTGAAGGACGACTACCTGTCTGTCGAGCACTTGCTGCTGGCGATGAACTCCCGCCTCGACATCGCATCCGACGACGTGCTCACTGCCCTGCGAGACGTCCGCGGCTCGCATCGAGTCACCAGCCAGAACCCCGAGGAGCAGTTCCAAGCCCTCGAGAAGTACGGGCAAGACCTCACCCAGCGAGCCCGCGATGGCAAGATCGATCCGGTCATCGGTCGTGACGACGAGATCCGCCGGGTCATCCAGGTACTCAGTCGTCGGACGAAGAACAATCCCGTGTTGATCGGCGAACCCGGCGTCGGCAAGACCGCAATTGTCGAAGGCCTCGCTCGGCGAATCGCCGGTGGCGACGTGCCCGAAGGACTGAAGAACAAACGCCTGATCAGCCTTGATATCGGCTCGATGTTGGCGGGAGCCAAGTACCGCGGCGAGTTCGAGGAGCGGCTCAAGGCGGTTCTCAAGGAGATCACCGATGCGGCGGGCGAGGTGATCACGTTCGTCGACGAGATCCACACCATCGTGGGCGCGGGCGGGGCCGAGGGCGCAATGGACGCCGGCAACATGATCAAGCCCATGCTCGCCCGCGGGGAACTGCGGATGATCGGGGCGACCACCCTCGACGAGTACCGCAAGTACGTCGAGAAGGACCCGGCGCTCGAGCGACGCTTCCAGCAGGTCTACGTCGGCGAGCCCTCGGTCGAAGACACCATCGCCATTCTGCGCGGCTTGAAGGGTCGCTACGAGAGCCATCACGGCGTTCGAATTCAAGATTCGGCGCTGGTTTCGGCCGCGGTGCTCTCGAACCGCTACCTGACCAATCGGTTCCTGCCCGACAAGGCGATCGACCTGATGGACGAGGCCGCCTCGAAGCTGCGGATCGAGATCGACTCCCTGCCGACCGAAATCGACGTGGTCGATCGTCGGATCATGCAGCTCGAAATCGAGAAGTTGGCCCTCGAAAAGGAGAAGGACAACGCTTCGCGGGAGCGGTTGGTCGTGATCAACGATGAGCTGGCCAGCCTGCAGGCCCAAACGTCGGCGATGAAGGAGCACTGGGAGCAGGAGAAGGCGGCCATCGCCGCGATCCGAAATCTCACCCACGACCGCGAGCAACTCAACACCGAACTCGAACACCTAGAGCGCATCGGTGACTTCGCGACGTTGTCCGAGGTCAAGCACGGCCGCATCCCCGACCTTGACCGGCGAATAGGCGATGCCAGCGCTCATCTCGACAAACTGCAAGCCGGGAACCGGATGCTCAAGGAAGAGGTCGACGCCGAAGACATCGCCGAGGTGGTCTCGAAATGGACTGGGGTTCCCGTGTCGCGGATGCTGGAAGGCGAGATGGCGAAACTCGTGCAGCTGGAGGCGCTGCTGCACAACCGGGTGATCGGCCAGGACGATGCGGTGGTCGCGGTCTCGAACGCGATTCGACGTTCACGCGCCGGCCTGTCTGACCCCAATCGGCCAATCGGATCGTTCATGTTCCTCGGACCGACCGGCGTCGGCAAGACCGAGCTGGCTCGGGCGCTCGCCGAGTTCCTGTTCGACGACGACAAGGCAATGGTCCGTATCGATATGGGCGAGTACATGGAGAAGTTCTCCGTCTCGCGCCTGATCGGAGCGCCCCCCGGCTACGTCGGCTACGACGAAGGAGGCCAACTCACCGAAGCCGTCCGGCGGCGGCCGTATTCGGTGGTGCTGCTCGACGAGATCGAAAAGGCCCACCCCGACGTGTTCAACGTGCTCCTCCAGGTGCTCGACGACGGTCGGCTCACCGACGGACAGGGTCGCACCGTCGACTTCACCAACTCGGTGTTGATCATGACCTCGAACCTGCCGGGCGACCCCGCCGCGTTCTTCAAGCCCGAGTTCATCAACCGCGTCGACGACATCATCCGGTTCCGGTCGCTCACCGAGGCCGATCTCGGGCGCATCGTCGGCATCCAGTTGTCGCATCTCCGCGGCCGGATGCTCGATCGACGGATCGCCCTCGACGTCACCAATGCGGCCATGGTCCACCTCGCCCACGAGGGCTACGACCCGGTGTTCGGTGCCCGCCCCCTCAAGCGGGTGATTCAACGCGAGATCAGCGACCGCGCCGCGATTCTGATCCTCGAAGGGCAAGTCGGCGAGGGCGACACCGTTCGCGTCGACGTCGTCGACGGGGCGTTGCAGGTCATCGTCGCCGACGGCCAAGCGCCGCTGGTGGCGAGCTGACCCGCGGCATCGTGCCGCACGGCAGAGCCATCGTTAAATTTTCGCAAACTCCCACTTGGTGGGTAACCACGCCGTCATTACTCTGCGCAGCTATCGTGGTTCCACGTGCCCGTTACCGTTGTCGTAGGTGCCCAGTGGGGCGATGAAGGCAAAGCCAAAATCATCGACCTCCTCGCGAAGGAGCACGGCTACGTCGTGCGCTACCAAGGCGGCCATAATGCCGGGCACACG
The DNA here is from genome assembly GCA_963847945.1 of uncultured Actinomycetes bacterium. Taxonomy (GTDB): domain Bacteria; phylum Actinomycetota; class Acidimicrobiia; order Acidimicrobiales; family Ilumatobacteraceae; genus JANMJD01. The sequence goes on along the minus strand of CAWKBX010000009.1, from coordinate 64,167 downwards.
GTGGTGGTCGGTGCGGAACGGTACGCATTACAGCTCATCCCATCGGGTGTGTTGTACGACCACGTGATTCCGGTCATCGCCAATGGCGTCGTCGTCGACATGCCGACGTTGTTCGCCGAGATCGACCGACTCGAGTCGCGAGGGGTGTCGTGCGAGCGGCTCAAGGTGTCGTCGCATGCCCATCTGATCTTTCCCTGGCACCAGTCGCTCGACGCACTTGCCGAACGTGATCGGGGCGATCAAAAGATCGGCACCACGCTGAAGGGCATCGGTCCGGCGTATGCCGACAAATCTCGCCGGGTCGGCCTGCGAGTCGGAGAAGTGTTGAACCCCCGAGCATTCGCCGAGGCGGTCCGAATCCGGGCGATCATTGAGTCCGCGAGCATTGAGGCCCAAGGCGGGGAGCGCCTTGACATTGACGCCGTGGTCGACCAGGCCGCCGCATTGGGGGCCCGCCTGGCTCCCTATGTGGCCGATACGGTCAGCCTGCTGCACAATGCACTTGCCGAGGGTCATCATCTCCTTCTTGAAGGGGCCCAAGCCACGTTCCTCGATCTTGATCACGGCACCTACCCGTTCGTCACATCGTCGAATCCCACCGCCGGCGGTGCCTCGACCGGTACCGGCATCGGCCCTCGCCTGATCGATCGAGTCGTCGGCATCACCAAGGCCTATACGACACGGGTGGGAGCGGGACCGTTCCCCACCGAACTCACCGATGAGCTGGGCGAGAGGTTGGTCGACATCGGCCGCGAATTCGGCACCGTCACCGGTCGCCGCCGCCGGTGCGGGTGGGTCGATTGTGTGATGCTCCGCCACGCGGCCCGCATCAATTCACTCTCGGAACTGGCGCTGACCAAACTCGATGTGCTCGATACCTTCGACACCGTCAAGGTTTGTACCGGGTACCGCCTCGATGGGGTCCTCCTTCACGACTATCCAGATCGGCTGGAGGTTTTGGAACGGGTGGAACCGGTGTATGTCGAATTGCCCGGCTGGCAGACCTCACTCGAGGGTTGTCGCGAGGTCGACGCTTTGCCGGCCCGGGCGCGAGCAATGGTCGAGCTCATCGAACAAGAAGTCGGCATTCCGGTCAACGTCGTCGGCGTGGGGGCCGAGCGCGACGATTATGTGATCTGGCGATGATCCCCCGCTACTCCACGCCGGAGATGACGGCGATCTTCTCCGACGTGGCTCGGATGCAACGATTTCTTGACATCGAGGTTCTGGCCACCGAAGGGCAGGCGGCGATTGGGGTCGTGCCGGCCGCCGACGCGATGGTGTGCCGCGAGCGGATGCCGGTCGTTGACGAGAGCTTTGTCGAGGCGGTCAACGAGCGGGAGCGCATCACTGATCACGACGTTGCTGCCTTTGTCGATGTTGTACAGGGACACGTCGGTGCGCCCGAAGGGGCGTGGATTCACTACGGATTGACCTCATCGGATGTGGTCGACACCGCCTGGTGTTGGATGTTGCGCGATGCGGCCCAGCTCCTCGTCGGCGCGGCCAACGAACTGATCGGGACACTGCGCGAGATTGCTCTGCGGCATCGTCACACAGTGATGATCGGCCGAACCCATGGGATACATGCCGAACCGACCACCTTTGGGGCCAAAGTCGCCTTGTGGTGTCTTCAGGTAGACCGCGACCGCGATCGACTCCGCAAAGCGGCCGTGACCATCGGTGTGTGCAAGCTCTCGGGGGCGGTGGGTACATATTCGAACATCGATCCGTCGGTCGAACGATTCGTCGCTGAACACTTGGGCCTGACACCGGTTCCGGCAACGCAAGTGATTGCCCGTGACCGTCACGCCGAGTACGTCTATGCCTGTGCGAGTCTTGGAACCACGATGGAACTCATCGCGGTGGAACTGCGTCACTTGCAACGGACCGAGGTGCGCGAGGTCGAGGAAGGTTTCAAACCCGGCCAAAAGGGCTCTTCGGCGATGCCGCATAAGCGGAATCCGATCTCCGCCGAGACCATTTCGGGGCTTTCACGGGTACTCCGCGGAAACTTGCAGGCCGCGCTGCAAGACGTAGCTCTCTGGCATGAGCGTGATATTTCACATTCGAGTGTGGAACGCGTAATTCTGCCCGACTCGTCGCAATTGGCGTACTACATGACGCAGCGAATGAACCGCCTGATGTCGACATTACAGGTATTCCCCGACCGGATGCTCAAGAACCTGGACTCAAGCTTCGGGCTGGTGTTCTCACAACCGGTGTTGCTTGCTCTCATCGAATCGGGAATGACCCGAGATCAGGCGTACCGGATCGTTCAAGAGGATGCGGCACAGGCCTGGGCTGAGCAACGCTCATTCCGCTCGATCATCGATGAAGACGCTCGCGTCGCGGTTGACGCTGAGGTGCTCGATGGAGCGTTCGATCTTTCCCGATCGTTGCGAAACGTCGGCGGAGTATTCGATGCCGTCGAGGCGATTGAGATCTAGCGGATCTCGCCCGCCCCGACGGACCGACGGAACAACAGAATCAGGCCGCGCCGCGGCTGACGCCAGCCTGCTTGAGAACGGCGGCATCGACGCCGACTTCGCGCCACGCAGCATACGAAATGCCCTGTCGTTGGCTGTACGAGCCGGCGACCGAGACAAACTCTGCCTCGAGCGCCGTGATATCGACGCCGGTATCCATGGACTCCAGTTCTTCCTGAAGGTCCATGCGTTCCTGGATCAACTTCAGCTCGCCCAAAGGATCGGTGTCGAGAAGCTCAGCCTCAATGGCCTCAAGACGCCTCGAAATACTTTCGGGAGTGCGCTTCCGACCACGCTTCGGCTTATTCGCTTTCAATGCTTCGAGATAGTCACGGACCGCTTTGCTCTCGCTGCGGCCAACAGCCAAAGCTGCCTTGTGGTCGTCTGTCATGGGTCCTTTCGGACCTCTTTTTGCTGCCATTTACATATCATGCACAGAAGAAAGTTGCAATTGCAACTATCCCACAACCTGTGGAGATTCTGTGATGATCTTGTGGCGGATCGATGACGTCACGTGGTGAGTGGCGACCAGCCTTGATCCAACCTGAACCGCGCCCCCGTCACATGGCGAACTGCAATGACCTTCTGTACTGCAGATGTTCTCCTCCGCAGGAAAGAAGATTCCGATGAAGCTCGATGATTCGTCTCGTTTCCCGACGCTCGTGGTCTACCGCGATGTTCGTCGTCGGCTCACGGTGATCGTCAGCGAAGACCAGTATCGCTGGTTGTGCGAGATCGAACGGGCATTGTCGTGTCAGACGTGGGGTGAGTTGCGCTCTGCCGCTCCACCCGATGTCTATTTGGAGATCCTCGACTTCGCCGGATTCGGGGAACTCGCCGACTCGCTTTTCGACACCCTGGGTGGCCGGGGGACGGCCGTCTGGCCGTCGATCATCAATGCTTGGCAACATCGCACCGGTGACCGGCTGCCGCTCGATAGCACTCGATTCGACGCGGAGCGGCTGGAACCTGTGCTCGGGGGTGCCTATCCGCCCGATCCGTGGATTCTGATGGCCGACGTCGTGCCGCGCCGATTGCTGCACTTCTATGAGCGAGCTTGGCGCGAGACGAATTCCTTGGGTATCGACGACCGGGACATTGTCGTCACACTGCTGGCCGACCTCAGTCGGGTCGGCGCGGTGATGCGTAACGCACGCGATCCCCACGAGCAGGCCGGGCGGTTGACCACCGCCAGCTGATCTGCGGCGCCAGCTGATCTGCGGCGCCAGCTGATTTGCGGCGCCAGTTGATTCGGGCTTGGGCCATCTCATCCCGCTCGCCGCCGGACCGGTACGTTTGTCCTATGGAAATGTCCCGTCAGGCGCTCTTGGACCACGTCACGACGCACTCCGTTCGACGAGGCGAGTTCGTCCTCAAATCCGGTGCCCGGAGTTCGTGGTTTCTCGATACCAAACAGACCGCGTGTCGTCCCGACGGCATCGTGCTTGTTGCCGATGCCGCGCTTGAGGTCATCCCTGATGACGCGGTGGCGATTGGCGGCCTGACGATGGGCGCCGACCCCGTGGCGTTCGGAATCGCCGCTGTTGCAGCCACACGTGGTCGCTTGCTGCGCAGCTTCAGCGTGCGCAAGGAGGCCAAGGAGCACGGGGTGACCGGGCGGATCGCCGGTGCTCTGCAGCCGGGAGACCGAGTGGTGATCACCGAAGACACCGTCACCCGGGGTACATCGATCATGGAGGCGGTCGACGCCGTCGTCGCCTTCGGCGCGATACCGACCGCGATTGTCGTCATCGTCGATCGCGGGGGCACCTGCGGTGGTATGGCAGCCGCCCGCGGCATTCCGTACTTCCCATTGCTCACGGCTGTCGACCTCGGCTTCGACTTCGGAAGCTGATGACCGATGACTGATCGGGGGTGTGCGCTTCATCGTCTCAACCGAATGGATGGCTCGGCATTGGCCCAGGTCATCGCCCATCTCGAGGCCGACGGCGGGGTGATCGTCGACGACCTCGTCTCACCCGAGACACTGAGTCAACTGAACGCCGACCTCGACGCAGCGGTCGCCGCGACGGCCGCCGGAACACGGCATCCGGGGGCGGCGACGCAGCGGTTCTGGGGGGCGCAGACCAAGCGCTTTACCCGGCTGGCCTGGCGGTCGTCCACATTTGCCACCGGGGTGCTCTGCCATCCACTGCTGCTCGACGTCGCCGACCGCCTCCTGCTCCCAGCGGCCGCCGACTACTGGATGAATACCGGGCAGATGATGGTCGTCGGCCCGGGTTCCCGAGCACAGTATCTGCACCGCGACGCCGACAATTGGCCGGCGATGAACCGGCCCGGAGGTTTCGAGGTCACCATCAGTTGCATGCTGGCCCTGACCGATTTCACTGCCGAGGCGGGCGCCACCAGAGTCGTTCCGACGAGCCATGCGTGGGATGACTACAGCCGTCGGGCGACGCCACAGGAGACTACCCAGGCTGTGATGCCCGCCGGGAGCGGGTTGATATACACCGGCCGCGTGCTGCACGGGGCCGGTGCGAATGCCACGGCCGACGAATGGCGTCGTGGGCTGCACATTTCCTATGTTCTCGGATGGCTCACGCCCGAGGAGGCAGGCCCTCTCGGTTCGCCCGCGGAAACCGCACGTGACCTGCCTGAGCGAGCCCAGCGGCTGCTGGGATGGAAGTCGTATGACCCGGGCGACGACGCCGCCCGGCTGTGGACCGTCGATTACGAGGATGTGCCGGTCGGACTCGGCTGGTGAACGACGTGCGATCGGCAGGTGTCGATGATTCCGCTCGCCAGGGGTTGGTGACGGCGGGACTGGCGTTGAGGGCCGGGGGATTCGTTGTCGGTTCCGCCGGCAACCTGTCGTCTCGCCACGGCGACCTGGTGGTGATCACGGCAACCGGCGCCGAGCTCGGGATGATGACCATCGACGACACCGTGGTGGTCGATCTCACCGGGCGCGTCGTTGCAGGATCTCGGCACCCCAGTTCAGAACTCCCCCTTCACCTGGGGATATACAACCGGCGGCCGACAACGGTCGGGGCCGTGGCCCACGCTCACGCCCTGGTTTCGACCGCCGTGTCATGCGTGGTGCGCGGTCAACTTCCAGCGCTGCACTACGCCTGCCTCCAACTCGGCGGCCCACCTCGAGTCGCGCCGTATGCGACCTTTGGTACCGACCAGCTGGCGACCAACGTGCTTGGAGCACTGGGTGACGACCGCTTGGCGGCGCTGATGCAGAATCACGGCTCGGTGGCGGTTGGGGCGACCGTCGCCGAGGCCGTCGCCAGCCTGGAAACCCTGGAGTGGCTCTGCCAACTCCACCAGGTCGCCCATCAGCTGGGTCGGCCGCGGGTCATCGACGCCGACGAGTTGAACCGCGCGGGTGACGCGCTGCGCGCCCGCCAACAGCAGATCGAACGAGCGCAGACGCTGGCGTAGGCGGTCAGGCTGCGGCGTAGGGGCGGCACGGTTGGCCGCGCAGCGAGCCGCAGGCCGGAGCACCGTCGGGGACCTCGACATCGACGAGCGACAACACCAGCGACGACGGATGCGTCGCGTCGTTGGCTATCTGGACGTTGGCGCCCCCCGCCAACGTGGTGGCGAACGCCCAAATCGCTCGGTTTCCTCCGGGGGCGTCGACCACCAGGCGGATGCGTGATCCTGCACGGAATGGGTGGGCAAACGGGAAGACCTCGACTCGCATCGGGGAGAATTCACCGGCAGGAAGATCGGCGGCATCGGCTTGAAGATGGGTCTGCACCGGGCGGGTCGCGCTGGATGCCGCCCCATCGAGCGCCCGGTGCGATGCTCGCAGCCAACCACTCTGTACGTAGACCTCGGTGCCGTCGGGCCGAATCTCGCTGATCGAGACTTCGAAATCAACGTCGGGCCGATCGGCCCGGACCCAGAGGTCGACCGACGCGGAGCCGACGTTGACCACGTTGCCGTCGAGGGGGTCGGTGATCCACGAGGCGCTCGTGCCAGGCGGATTCTCCGCCCAGTCATAGACCACATCGGCCCGCCAGACCCCTGATGAACCGCCCTCGTAGTACGTGTCAGGAGTCGCGTCGGGAGTCGACACGTAGGTGGTAGCCGGCGGGTCGTCGGCCGTCGGCTCCGAAACCCGCATCGATCCGTCGGCGTGCAGGAACCAGCGCAGTGGTTCGGCATTCGGAATCGGCCACGCCGGGAAGCCGACCTCGAACCGTGGGAGCGGTGCGGCTGCGGGCTGGCCATCGGCGGCACCCTCTTCAAACAACACCCGCACCGGGGGATCGGCCTCAAACGTGACCAGGGCCTGCTCGTAGGTCATTTCCTCGAAGCGATCGACCGCCGGAAGCGCCAGGTCATTGACCCCGGTCAACGATCCGGCCAGGATCGGGGCGACCACCCGCGCTGCGCTGAGCGACGGAACCTTCCTAGCGACGTAGAGATCGAGGAATTCGACATAGCGACTGAACACCCCGAGGCTGAGTGACTCGGTATGGGTGCCGTTGAGCAACGTGGCATAGACGTGGGGTGACCCGGTGAACTTGTCGATCATCGTCGGGAAGTGGCCGCCGGTCTGCTCATCCTGCCAGGCTCCGGCGATGAACACCGGCACATTGATCTGGTCGACGAATGTCGCTGGGGCGATCGCGTCGCCGAGGATCGGGTCGTAGTACGGGTTGGCGTTGGTGGTCGCGCCGAGATCGGGGTTCTGCAATCGCAGCTTTTGGTTCTCGTCGCACAACTTGTCACCGTCGTCGACCCGCTTCCTCGTCCATTCCTGCCCGAACGGCTTGGCCTGCTCCTGACGTTCCGACGCCCACGAAACGGCAAAACCGGTGTTGAGGATGCCACCCGGGTACAGCGTCGAGCGGTAGCTGTCGTCGAGCACCGACAACGGGGTGATCGCTGCGAGATGAGGCGGCTGGGTCTGCCCGACGAACAGTTGGCTGATCCCCGGATACGAGATTCCGACCATGCCGACGTGGTGGAATTTCGCCCACGGTTGCGCGGCGACGGTCTCGACCACGTCGTAGCCATCAATGCTTTGCATCCACTCGAAGAAGTTGAACGAGCCGCCCGAGCAACCGGTGCCGCGTATGTTGACCCCGACGTACGCGTATCCGAGGGTGGTGAAGAGCTGGGCAAACGTGTCGTCATCGGGGTTCGATGGTCCATACCCCGAGTACTCGACGACCGTTGGGAATGGACCGTTCTCCACGGGACCCGGGAGCCAGACCGTCGCCGACAGCGTCGTTCCGTCGCGGGTCGTGATGTAGCCGAAACCGTCGCTGAGCAGCTGATCGTCGTAAAACGACTGCGTCGGCGGCGGGGCGTCACGTCCGAGCACCTCGACAGGATCAGAACTCGCCCGCTGGTCGTCGCCGAATCCTTGCTCGACGGTGTAGGTCCCCGCCGTGAGCTGCCGGAACAGCACGGCACCGTTCGCATCCGCCCGGCCGGTCACCACCACCTCGCCGGTCGCATCAATGACCTCAAAATCCAGTGGGTTGTCGGGTGAACCGTCCGTGACGGTGATCTGTTCGATCCCGCCCGCGACATCGAAAGAGGCTGGCTCGACAACGACCTGAGTGGTGGTTGCCGCCGCCGCCGTGGTCGCCGCAGGTGGTGCGCTCGTTGCCGCCGCTGGAGTCGTGGCTGCTGGCGAGCTCGACGGTGCCGTTGATGAGTCATCGGCGTTGGTGCAGCCCCCGATCAACGTGAGAGCGACCAGGATTCGACCACAGCGAGCATGCACCCGCTCATCGTCGCAGATGAGATCCGGAATTCAGATGCTGAAGCTCGCCGACGAGGAGTTCTCTCGTCCGCTCGACGTCGACTTCAACCGCAGCGTCACGGTGTAGCTGCCGGCCGGCAGCGCGTCGGAGCTGTAGCTCGGCGACGACTTGAAACAGTTGCCGTTCGGGTATCTCAGGCCGGTGTTGATCGAGGTTGCCCCGTCGCTGCTCTGGACGCTCCAGCTATAGGCGGCGCACTTTTCGGCGTCGGCCGACAAACTCACGCTGCCATCGCCGTTCGGGCTCGCCGAGATGCCGTTGATGTACGGCCGAGACCCGCCCCCGGCGACGGTGGTCGTCGTAGTCGTGGTGGTGGTGGTCGTGCTCGTGGACGTTGTCGTCGTGGCCGGTGGCGGGGTGGTCGCGGGGGCGAGGGTCGTGGTCGTGGCCGGGCTGGTACCCGGTGGCGGCGGTGCCGGTGTCGTCGCCGGTTGCGGCTCGGCGGGCGGCGGTGGGGTGACTGCGACGGTCGTCGGCGGATTGGTTGCACGGACCGTGGTCGTGGTCGGCGCAGGTCGGGTGGTCGGGGGATTGCTCGGGAGGACCAGCGTTGGCACCGTCGTGGCAGCGGGGGTGACCAGCCCGACCGGACCGACCTGGGCGGTCGATTCGGCGACCGCGGGTGCGGCGGCGACTCCCGCCTCGACGACCTGCGGCAGGCCCGTAGTGGTCACCGCGTTCGCCGGGGAGACGACGTCGGGTGAGCCTGGCGCCGGCAATCGACCGGGCCGGGATTCGACCCGTACATCGCTGGCGACCGTGGTGGCAACAGTGAGCAGCGCTCCGATCGGCTGGTCGGCCCCGGGCGGCCCGCTGAACGCCAAAAACCCAAGGATCAATGCGGCAGCCGCGGTGCCGCCCCAGAGGGCGAACTTGCGTCGTCGGTCACGGTGAGCATCGGCAGTCAAGGCCCGCAGGACGTGGTCCCGGTCGCGGCGACCCACCGGCCCCGCGGTCGACGGTATCGGTCGGATGACCTGGGCGGGGCGGCTGGGCTGGGGCGGGGCCGGGCGGGACGCGACCTCGCCCATCTCAGCGTTGAGGACGTCGTCCACTTCGTTTTGCAGGTGGGGTGCGGTGGCGACCTCGGGTCCCCATAGGACTCCGGCGTCGGCGCCGAGGACGTCGAGTTGGCTGAGGAAGTCGGCGATCGTCGGTCGCTCGGCCGGGTTGCGGTGAAGGCCGTCGGCGAGGACGTTGGCGAGCGCCTCGAACTCCGGTTCAGGTGGCTCGGTCACGGTGCCCTTGGCGGCCGGCGGGAGGGTCAGGCGGGGAGCCTCCTCGCTGAGTTTGCGGCGCAACTGCGTGTCGATGGTGTGACCCGAGCGCTTGAACGGAGCTCGTCCGGCGACGCATTGGTACAACGTCGACGCCAAACCATAGACGTCGCTTGCCGTGGTCGGTCGGCCTCCTGCCAACACCTCTGGGGCGGCGTGGTCGACGCCGAGCACTCGCAGCGCTCCGGCCGATCCGACCCCTTCGAGTTGGGATGCGTAGTGGCAGAAACCGCCCAGCGCCGGAACTCCGGCACGATCGAGGACGATGACTGCGGGGTGAACGTGATGGTGCACGATCTCGCGCACGTGGGCGGCCTGTAGGGCGGTACCGATCGTCCGGCCGACGAGCAGGGCCTGGCTGAGCGAGATCGACTTCTCGGTCGCCAGGTGGTCTCTGAGCGATCCGCCTTCGTGAGCGTGTTGCACCAGATACGACCGACCCCGCGAGGTCAGGCCGGAGGCGAATGGCACGCTGGCCGTGAGGTCACCGCGCAGTGCTTTGACGGCGGTGCATTCTGCGGTGAACAGGGCCAGCGCTTGGGTATCGAGCTTGCCGATTCCGAGATCGACGATGACCGCCCGATGGGTGACCTCATCGACGCCGAGCCACGACGCAGTGGCGTTGCTTCGAGCGAGCCGGCGGACCAACGTAAACCCTTCGATGGCATCGGCGCGCGGATCTGTGCGGGTCGCCTGATTGCCTTCACGTTCTTCATACGACATTCGCTCGACCTTTCCTAGCCCGCGCTCACCGTTGGGGAGTGTACGCCCCGTGGTGTCCCCTGCCACCGACGGTAGGCAAGTCCTCCGGACTATATGAAGTCCTTGACCGAGCCCTCACAAGGCCGCCGGATATCAGACGATGCTGCCGGAGCACGGAAAACCCCAGGGGCCGACAAATCGTCCGCGCCCTGGGGTTTCGTTGAGGTGGTCGAGACCGGCGTCGATCCGGTGACCCTGCGCTTTTCAGGCGCATGCTCTGCCGACTGAGCTACTCGACCCTGGGGCCACCCCCGAAAGGGTGGCCCGGCGGTCCCGACGGGGTTCGAACCCGCGACCTCCGGCTTGACAGGCCGGCGTGAACTCCACTTCACCACGGGACCTTGACTGAGACATCGATTACTCGATGTGACCAGCTGGTCAGCACCCCCAACGGGATTCGAACCCGTGCCGCCACCTTGAAAGGGTGGTGTCCTAGGCCACTAGACGATGGGGGCTTGGACGATGCCTGTTGAGAGCGATCTGAGACTAGCAAGCATCGCGCAGGTTCAGGCCAGCAGATTCGCGATTCTTCGCGCGATTCGACGCATGCTCCGGGCGAACAGGAGTCATCGGGCCCGGATTCTGGGGTCCGGTCGATCGGTTACGTTCGCACAAGTGCACTTGTGCAGTTTCCTCCGGGCGGGACTTCGGTCCGCGCTGTTCGGCTACCTCATCGGAACGTTTCCGACGGCCGATCTGGTTGCTCGGCGCGCCATCGGCGGCCCGGTTGACCTGCGGCGCACCGGTAGCGGCAATCCCGGCGGGGCGAACGCGTTGAAGGTGCTCGGACGCAGAGCGGGCTACACGGTGATGGCCGGCGATATCGCCAAAGGTGCTCTCGCGGGAGTCGGTGGTCGGGTGCTTGCCGGATCGCTCGGCGCGCACACCGCGGCAACCGCCGCGGTCGTTGGTCACTGCTTTCCGGTATGGACGGGATTTCGGGGTGGCAAGGGCGTTGCCACCAGCGTCGGCCAGTGTTTGGTGACGTTTCCGGCGTACTTTCCGATCGACCTTGGCGTCGCTGCGGCAACCGCGGCCATTCCCCAGCTCAAGCAACGGGCGTTCGCGGCGACCGTCGCGGCCAGCGTCTGTTGGGTGGCCGGCGGCGTGTGGTGGTGGCGACGGCGGCTGGGCAATCTGTGGGGTCCGCCGGCCGGGCCGGGCTTGCCCATCTCAGCGGTCATCTCGAGCGCGGTCATTCTCAACCGGTTCATCGTCGCCCGATCTCTCGCTGCCGACCTCGCAACGGTGGACGGCACGATCGCATGATCGGATTGTGCACCGACTCCAATAGCCAGATCCCGTCGGCGTTGGCTCGCCGATTCGACGTCGAGGTCGTGCCGATCACCGTCACCGTCGACGACGTCGATTACCTCGAAGGTGTTGATCTCGATGCGGACGGCTTCTATGCCAAGTTCGACCCTGGGTGCACCCCGATCGTGACGACGTCGCAGCCGAGTCCCGGACAGTTTGCCGTTGCCTACGAAGCGCTGGTGGCCCGAGGGGCGACGGAAATCCTGTCGGTTCACGTTGGCGTGAGCGTCTCGGGCACGCTGAACAGTGCTCGGCTCGCCACTCGCTCGGTCGCCGTCCCGGTGCGGCTGGTCGACTCGGCCACCGCGAGTTTCGGGATCAGCTGCTGTGTGTGGGCCGCGGCTGAAGCGATCGAATCGGGGGCGTCACTCGATGAGGCAGCGATGGTGGCCGAGACCCTGGCCCCAAGGATCGGCAATGTCTTCGTCGTCGGTGGCCTCGATCTGCTGCGGGCGAGCGGTCGTGGGGCCGATGCGCTGAGCGCCATCAACGTCGCCAACGGGATTCCGGTGCTGTCGTTGGTCGAGGGACAAGTCAGGGTCGTCGGACGAGCCGTCTCGGTCGACGAGGCGGTCGAAGTGATGGCGGTATCGGTGTTGAACGGGGGACACGCCCTGCGGGTCGCCGTCGGCGTTGCCGATCGGCACGCGACTCCGCTCGGTGATGCGCTCGAGGCTGCCGTGATCGCCGCGACGAACGTGATCGAGGTCGTCCGCTACCGGATTGGCCCGAGCGTCGGAGCGCATACCGGTCCGGGCACGGCCGGCGCCTTCTGGTTTTGACGCTTGCTCGGCCGATCAGCCAAGGGCCGCAACGATCTCCTCCAGCAGCGCGCTGAGGTAGGCGTACAGGGCGTAGTGGCCGACATCGGGATGATCGTCGGCGATCTCGGCGACGTCGGTCTCCTCCGACACATCGAGCAGCGTGCCGAGGACCAGGCGAATCGAGTTGACTGCCCGCATCCAGCCCATCAGCTGCGATTCGCTCAGCTCGCTCATCGCCACGGTCTCCTCGACCATCTCGATCGATGCCAAGCGGGACGTCACCAATTCGTCGTGCATGTAATGGCGATACTCCGCGTCACGTTCAGGATCGTTGGGGTACGCCGTCGGGAAGAGCCGGGTCATCCGCTCGTCATGCGCCTCGGGCGGAGTTGAGATCAACTCCTTCAGCTGCCCGCACAGGGCGAGGATCACATCGCGCTCGGGTCCCGGCAGGCTGAGTTTGTAGGTCGAACCGGAGCGCTTGACCCGCCATCGTCGCAACATCAGTCGTCCTGCTGCATGGTTGCCCACAGGCCGTGCTCGTGGAGACGGAACACATCGATCTCCATTTTCTCGCGTGTGCCATTCGACACTACGGCCCGACCCTTCTCATGGACGTCCATCATCAGGGCGGTCGCCTTCTCGAGGCTGTAGCCGAAAAGTTTCTGGAAAACCCAGGTCACGTACGACATCAGGTTGATTGGATCATTCCAAACGAGCACGATCCAGGGTCGATCGGAAGCAAGGTCGGTATCGCCCGAGACCTGCTCGACTTCAGCGGGGGCGACGGTTGGCACAACCCTTTCTTACCAGCGGTTGGCCGATCCCGCGACGCCCCCGTACGATCAATGCCGTTATGGCCGTCGGAACTCGCCCGCTCGTGCCTTCGCGGCTAGCGCCGGGAGGCCTGACGCACGGTATTCGGCGATCACCGCGCACGACCGTGGGCGCCTACGTCGCGCTGACCAAGCCGCGCATCATCGAATTGCTGCTGATCACGACGGTTCCGGCGATGGTGATGGCCGAGCAGGGGTGGCCGGCGGCGAAGTTGCTGGTGATCACGCTGCTCGGAGGCACGCTGGCCGCCGGAGGAGCCAACGCGATCAACATGGTGATCGATCGCGACATCGACAAGCTGATGCCCCGCACCAAGAATCGCCCGCTGGTCACGGGAGTGCTCAGTCCGCGCAACGCCCTGATTTTCGCGATCATCCTCGAAATCGCCGCCTTCGGTGTGCTGTGGTCGGGCGCGAATCTGTTGGCCGCCTGTTTTGCCTTGTCGGGAACGTTGTTCTACGTATTCGTGTACACCATGTGGCTGAAGCGCACCTCGACGCAGAACATCGTCATCGGGGGCGCCGCTGGTGCCGTGCCCGCCCTCGTCGGCTGGGCCGCCGTGCGCAACGACGTCGCCTGGGCCCCGGTCGTGCTGTTCGTGATCATCTTCCTGTGGACGCCCCCCCATTTCTGGGCGCTGGCGATCCGTTACGCCGACGACTACCGCGCCGCCGACGTGCCGATGCTTCCGGCCGTCGTCGCGCCAGAGGTTGCCGCCCGCAAAATGCTGATCTACACCGTGGCGATGGTCATCGCCAGTCTGGTGATGCTGCCGGTCGGGCATCTGGGCTGGATCTACGCGGTTGCTGCCGTGGTCTGTGGCGCACTCTTCCTCTGGGGGGCCATCGACCTTCGTCGGCACGCCACGCCCGAGCGATCCATGCGATTGTTCGGTTTTTCGATCAGCTATGTCACCCTGCTTTTCGGGGCGCTGACGGCCGATGTTCTGGTTCGCCACGGTTGGTGAACGAGAACTGACGGATGACACATCACGACGATTTCAGCCCGAACGGAGCCTGGTAGGTAATGTCGGGATTTGAACAACGGACCGATCATGCCTCGGGCGGGCTATTGCGCGCCGCTCGGGCTAGAGGATGCCCATGACGACAATCGACAATCGACCAGAGGCTGTGTCCTCGGCCCTCGCAGAGGTAGCCGACGACGCTGGTCGTGCGATACAGGGTGTGGCGAGTTGGGCAACCACCGCCGACCACAAGCGAATTGGGCGGGCCTTCATGGTCACCAGCCTGGTGATGGGTGCCGCGGCGCTCGTCGTCGGCGCGCTCTTGGGTATCGAACGACTGAACCCCGACGACACGGTGTTACAGGCCGACTCCATCGGGCAGCTGTTCAGCCTGCACCGGGTCGGCATGCTGTACCTGGTGGCGATGCCGTTGCTGCTCGGCCTCGGCCTGGCCGTCGCTCCGCTGCAGATCGGGTCCCGCTCGCTCAGCTTCGGCCGCGCCGCCGCTCTGGGCTTCTGGGCCTGGTTGATGGGATCGATCATCGTGATCGTCGCCTTCATCGGCAACGGCGGCCCCGGTGGCGGTGACGCCGACATGGTCGACCTGTTCCTGATGGGTCTGGCGCTTGCGCTGATCGGCATGGTCGCCGCATCGGTGTCGCTGGTCACGACGATCCTCACGTCCCGGGCGCCTGGCATGAAGCTCGGTCGCACCCCGGCGTTGGCCTGGTCGTCGCTGGTCGGCGGCGTCGCTGCGATTCTCGTGCTGCCGGTTGTCATCGGCGTGTTGGTGCTGCTCTCGGTCGACCATCAGTACGCCCGCTTGGTCTTCGGTGGCAACGGCGGCGTCCTCAACTGGATGAGCTGGGCGATCTCGCAGCCCGCCTCGTTCCTCGCCGTGATCCCCGCCCTCGGGGCCGCCGCCGACGTGGTCATCACTTCCTCGGGCCGCCGTCACCCGCAGCGAGGCGGCGTGCTCGTCGGTATCGGCGTCTTCGCCACGGCGATGCTCGGTGCCGTCACTCAGGTCGCTCACGACCTGCCGTGGAGTGGATCGTCGGTCGGCGACAAGATCAAAGACGTTCTGCCGTTCGCCCTGTTCAACCTGCTGCCGATCCTGGGCGCAGTGATCGTGCTCGGCATGGTGGCGCTGGCGCTCAAGGGCGGCAAGCCTCGGCTGTCGGCCGGGTTCGCCTTCTCGCTCACCGGGCTGATCGTCATCGTCGGCGGAGTTGTCGCCCATGCGCTGGCCCCCATCGTCGACTTGCAACTGGCTGGAACCACCTACGACGAGGGTGTGTTCACCGCGGTGACCTCGGGCGGACTCCTCGTCGGCTTGGGCGCGATCGCCCATTGGGGTCCCAAGCTGTGGGGTCGCAAACTCCCCGATAAGCAGTTGATTCCGCTCGCCCTCCTCGGCTTCATCGGGGCCGACCTTGGCGCATTGGCCCTGGCCATCGCCGGTTTCCAAGGCCAGCCGGGCAACGCTGCGGGCGGCACCGGCTTCGACGGTCGCAGTTTCGACTACGACTTCGCACCGCAGCTGCTCAATGGTGTGGCAATGGCCGGCTCGGCGCTCGTCGCCCTGGTCGTCGTGTTGTTCGGGTTGCTCGCCATCAAGTCGTTCACCTCGGGCGAAGTCGCCGGTGACGACCCATGGGATGGGCAAACCCTCGAGTGGGCGACATCGTCGCCGCCTCCCGCCAACAACTTCTCCGACCTGCACACCGTGTCATCGGCTGAACCCCTGCTCGACCTCAAGCCTGCCCGGAGTAACGCCTGATGATTGCGCTGCCCCCTGCCCCCGCTCCGGCGCCCCGCCGACAGCTGCTGATCGGCACGTCCGCCGTCGGCGCGGCGTTGACGATGTTGTTCGGCGGCATGCTCGCCATCTGGTGGAGATTCCGTGAAGCCTCGCCGCTTCGTGAAGGCGACGGCGAGAAGCTGATCAAGGCGTGGAAGCCCGAGAACATCAAGATTCCGATGGTCCCGGTCAACGTGTTGTTCTTCACCTTGATCATGGCCTGCCTCATGGCCCAGTACGCCGTCTACGCCGCCAAGCGGGCCGACCGGTCAAACGTCACCCTCGGTCTCGGGCTGACGATGCTGACGGGTTTGGCGGCGCTCAACGCCCAGGCCTACATCTGGGGTCAGACGAAGATCGGCATCCGCGACGGCCAGTTCGAGACGATGTTCTACGCCGTCACCGGCTCGTTCTTCGTGCTGATGATCGTCGGATTGGTATTCACCGTGGTGGCCGCCTTCCGCCACTTCGGCGGGCGTACGGCTGATCACGAGGTCATCACCTCGCACGCCCTGTTCTGGTACATCCTGACGGCGATTTTCACCGCCGTCTGGTTCGTGGTTTACGTGACGAAGTAGGGATTGATGCTCTCCACTGGATCCAAGCTGTTCGTCGGTCTCGCCGGGCTCACCACCGCGGCGTTCACCGTCTACGGCATCACCCAAAATTTTGGCGCGCTCGGCGCCGTCGGGCTGTTCTTCTTGATGCTTGCCCTGATGGGCCTGGCCACGGCGGTAATCTTCACCCGCGATGGCGACATCTCGGCAATGGACACCGCCGCCGTGCAGACCGCGCCGTCGGGTGCGCAGCCGTCCGGTGACAGCATGTGGCCGTTCGTGGCCGCCGCCTCCGCCGTGC
The DNA here is from genome assembly GCA_963847945.1 of uncultured Actinomycetes bacterium. GTDB lineage: Bacteria > Actinomycetota > Acidimicrobiia > Acidimicrobiales > Ilumatobacteraceae > JANMJD01. The sequence goes on along the minus strand of CAWKBX010000009.1, from coordinate 47,339 downwards.
TGCTGATCGTCGGGCTGGTCACCGACAAGCGCTACTTCGTTGCGGGGCTCGGCATCATGGTGGTCGCCATCGTCGAGTGGATGGTGCGGGCCTGGGCCGATCGGGCCTCGGCCGACACGGCCTTCAACCAGGGCATTCGTCGTCGGATCATGCATCCGCTCGAATTGCCCCTCGCCGGGCTGGCCGGTCTCGCCGTCGTCATCTACGGCTTTTCCCGCATGATGGTAGCCGCCGACAAGAACATCGGCCCAGTCATTCTCGGGGTCGGCGCCGCGCTGATCCTGGCCTTCGGGGTGACCTTCTCGGCCAAGCAGAACATGCGTCGTGGACTGGTCGCCGGCATCTGTGCCCTCGGCGGCGTCGCGGTCTTGGCCGGTGGCATTGCCTCGGCCTCGATGGGACAGCGTGACGAGCTCACGGTGGCTCGCGAAGAGGATCACTTCGACTCCCGCGCGGGCATACGGCATTGCGAGGAAGAGGGTGAGTCCGACGAAGACGCCTCGGGTTCCGTCTCGTTGCTGTCGAACACCGTGGCGACGTTTACGTTCGACGGTGCGAAGCTTGAGATCGACCAGATCGCCGGTTCGCTCGACGGTCAGGCGCTCACCGTCGATCGCGGCAACGCCGTGAGCGTGCTGTTCGTCAACGAAACCGAGGAGCCTCACCGGCTGCGTATCTATGCCGGAACGAAGGCGTCGGAGACCAAGGGTGCCGATGGCAACCCGATCCTGACGGATGTCGAGTTCTGCACCCGGGCGATCGGTGAGGGCAAGACACAGCTCCTGACCTTCAAGATGCCCAAGCCGTCGCTCGCCGACCCCGAGGGCTACTACGCCGAGGTTCCGGGCGTCGAAGGTGCCCGGGTCGAGGTGGTCGTCCCGTGAGCACCACCCCTGAAATTGATTCGTCCGCCGAAACCGGAGCATCCATGACCTCCAACCGCCGCCGCCTGTGGGCCATCCCGGGCCTCGCCCTGGTCGGTACCGTGCTGTCCGGCTGTGCCCGCAACGCACCGCAAGACACCTGGCAGCCTGCAGGTCCCGACGCCCGCGAGATCGACAACCTCCAGCGATTCCCGTTCTACGCCGCCGGCGTAGTCGGGGTGATCGTCTTGGCCGTGGTGATCTTCGTTGTCTGGAAGTACCGCGATCGCGGCCAGGCGATTCCCCACCAGGGCCACGGCAATCCGCTGGTCGAGGTTGGCACGATCGCCTTCTCGGCGATCCTGCTCGCGGCGGTCGCCGTTCCGACGGTCGGCGTCATCTTCGATCTCGCCGAGACCGACGATTGCAAGATGACGGTCAATGTCACCGGCCAGCAGTGGTGGTGGGAATATTCCTACCCGCAGCAGCTTGGCATCGATAGCCCGATTGTCACCTCTGGTCAGCTGGTCATCCCGACCGGCCAGTGTGTGCTGCTGCGCATCACCAGCCGCGACGTGATTCACTCGTTCTGGATTCCCAAGCTCAACGGCAAGAAAGATGCAGTCCCCGGCCGAATCCACCTGATGCGTATGGAGGCGGACACTCCAGGCATCTACGCCGGTCAGTGCACCGAGTTCTGCGGTCTGAGCCACGCCAACATGAAGATGGACGCCGTCGCACTCGACCCGCCAGACTTCGCTTCATGGGTCGCCGCCCAGACCGCACCAGCGGCTGCAGTGAGCGATCCAGAGACGGCGGCCGGTCGCGGAGAAGCGGTCTTCAAGGGCCAGTGTGTGCTGTGTCACCAGGTCAACGGCCTGGTCGACGCCGAGGGCAAGCCGCTGATCGCCCAAGCCGACGTCAACCTCGTGTCGGGAGCCGCACCGAACTTGACTCATTTCATGAGTCGTACGACGTTTGCCGGCAGCACCTACTCCTCGCTCACCGACCAATGCCGTACCAAGCTGATGGAGGCGGCACCCGCCGAGTTCGGGGCGATGTACCTGGGCGGCGTCGAGTCGGGATGCCTCAATGTCGTCGAGCTGAAGGAATGGCTGCGCAACGCACCGGACAAGAAGCCGATGTTCCCCGAGACCAACGAGGACGGCAAGCGTCGCGGCATGCCAGCCCTCGGTCTGACCGAGACCCAGATCAACGATCTGGTCGAGTACCTCAAGACGCTGAAGTGAGCGCCATCGTGAGAAGAGCTGAAGTTCGCGGTGTACAGATGAACGTGGAGAAAAACTGATGGCGATCATCGAACGACCAGTGGGTCAGATGTTGAAGGGCCCGGTGGGCGTGGGTCCTCGCGCCTCGCTGGGCATGTACCGTCGCCCGGTCGAGACGACCGGTTGGCGCTCGTGGCTGTTCACCGTCGACCACAAGCAACTGGGCTTGATGTACGGCATCACGGCCTTCGTGTTCTTCCTGGTCGGCGGTCTCGAGGCGTTCCTGATCCGCTTGCAGTTGGCGCAGCCAAACGGCAAGATCCTGTCGGCCGACGCCTACAACCAGATGTTCACGATGCACGCCACCACCATGGTGTTCCTCTTCGTCATGCCGATGGCCGCCGGGTTCGCCAACTATTTCGTGCCGCTGCAGGTCGGCGCTCGCGACGTGGCCTTCCCTCGTATCAACGCCTTCGGCTACTGGTGCTTCCTGGCTGGGGGCTTGTTCCTCAACTCGTCGTGGCTGCTCGGTGGCGCCGCTGACGGTGGTTGGTTCATGTACGCCCCGAACTCCTCGGCGTTGTTCTCCCCGAGCCATGGCGTCGACTTCTGGGCGTTGGGTCTGCAGATCACCGGTATTGCCTCGCTGACGGGCTCGATCAACCTGATCGTCACCATCCTGAACATGCGGGCCCCGGGCATGAGCCTGATGAAGATGCCGATCTTCACGTGGATGATCCTGGTGGTTCAGTTCCTGTTGCTGTTCGCCGTGCCGGTCATCACCGTCGCGCTGTTCCTGCTCAGCTTCCAGCGAACGTTCGGAGCGACATTCTTCGACGTCTCCGCCGGTGCTGACCCGCTGCTGTGGCAACACCTCTTTTGGATCTTCGGTCACCCCGAGGTGTACATCCTGATCTTGCCGAGCTTCGGCATCGTCTCCGAAGTGCTCCCGGTGTTCTCCCGCAAGCCGTTGTTCGGCTACCCGATGGTGGTCTTCTCTGGTGCGGCGATCGGTTTCGTCGGCTGGGGTGTGTGGGCTCACCACATGTTCGCATCCGGCCTCGGCCCGGTGTCGGTGACAGTGTTCTCTTTGTCGACGATGCTCATCGCCATTCCGACCGGCGTGAAGATCATCAACTGGGTGATGACGATGTGGGGCGGCAAGCTCCGCTTCACCACGGCGATGCTGTTCGCTATCGGCCTGATCGTCGAGTTCACCATCGGCGGTCTGTCGGGCGTCACCCACTCGGTGTCGCCGTCCGACACGCAACAGACCGACACGTACTACATCGTCGCTCACTTCCACTACGTGCTGTTCGGTGGGGCGATCTTCGGCATCTTCTCGGGCTTCTACTACTGGTGGCCCAAGATGTTCGGCCGCCTGCTCAACGAGAAGTTGGGCAAGCTCAACTTCTGGCTGATGGTCATCGGTATGAACATGACGTTCGGACCGATGCACATTCTCGGCCTGCAGGGCCAGCCGCGCCGCATGTACCGCTACACCACCGACCGAGTCGGTGAGGGCTTCTTCAACCTGACGTTCTGGAACCAGATTTCTTCGCTCGGCGCGTTGATCCTGGCCATCGGCATCATCGTCTTCATCGTCAACGTGGTCCGCACCACCCGTGGCCCGGCCAACGCTCCGCTCGATCCGTGGGACGCCCGCAGCCTCGAATGGCTGACGACGAACCCGCCCAAGGTCCACAACTTCGACGTCATCCCGACGGTCAGCCACCTCGACGAGTTCTTCCATCTGAAGTACGCGGAGAACGAGGAGACCGGCGAGATGGAGCGAGTCGCTACGGCCGAGCAACTGATGAAGATTCAGGAAGACAACGCCGAGCAGAACATCCATCTGCCGGCTCCGTCGTACTGGCCGCTCATCCTGGCTCTGGCCCTGCCGGTGACCGCCTACGGCGTGATCTACAACAAGATCCTCATCGCTGTTGGCGCATCGATGATCGTGCTGTCGATGTTCGGTTGGGCCTTGGAGCCCTCGATGGCCGACGATTCCGATCTCGAACCGCCTGCTCCGTCAGGCGAACCCACGAAGGAGCTGGCTCCCATTGTCTGAGCTCGCCATAGACACTTCATCCGGTCACGCCGCCGCGTCCGACGGCCGTCACGATCACGCCCCACACGACGATCATGGGGGCGGCCACGGGCACTACACCTCGCTGGGTCTGTCGAACAACAAGCTGGGAATGTGGCTGTTTCTCGGCTCCGAATGCCTGCTGTTCGGTGGCCTGATCTCCACCTACATGCTCTACCGCGGCCGTACGGCCAAGGGACCGGGCCCCAACCAGGTGTACGACATTCCGTTCACCTCGGCCTCGTCGTTCGTCCTACTGATGAGCTCCCTGACAATGGTGCTCGCCGTCACTGCCGCCAAGCGGCGCGACGATGGCAACACCCGCCTCTGGCTGAGCGTGACCGCGCTCCTCGGTGCATTGTTCGTCGGCGGTCAGGTATACGAGTTCACTGGCTTCTACAACGAGGGCCTGGGCTTCACCACCAGCCTGTTCTCGTCGAGCTTGTACACGCTGACCGGCTTCCACGGGGTCCACGTCACCGTCGGTATCATGATGCTGATGTCGCTGCGCGGCATCTTGACCAAGAACCGGATTGTCGGCGACAAGGCCGAGGTGGTCGAGTTGATCGGCCTGTACTGGCACTTCGTCGACATCATCTGGATCATCATCTTCACCCTCGTCTACCTGATCCCGGCCTGAGGTTCCTGTCATGAGCACCGACACCGTCGCCCACGCCGATCACGGCCACGCCGAAGACCATGGCGATCACGGTCACGCAGAGCACGTTGATCATCCGGATTCGTGGTACGTCAAGATCGCCCTGGCTCTGGCGGCGATCACCGCCGGGGAAGTGGCGCTCTCGTACATGGACGTCGGCGCGGCCTTCCTGCCGCTGTTGCTGTTCATGATGGCGGTCAAGTTCGTCATGGTGGTGCTGTTCTTCATGCATCTCCGCTTCGACTCGAAGTGGTTCAACATGGCGTTCTGGAGCGGCCTGATCTTGGCGATCCTGGTCTACATGGCGGCCTTGGCGACCTTTAGGTTCTTTGGATAGTGCTCGAGTGATCGCCGAAGTCGGTGTCTCCGCCGACCCTTGGCGCTTTCAGGCCCACCCCCAGGTTTGGTTGCTCATCGGCTTCCTGACCATCGCCTACATCTACGTGGTGAGGGTGCTTGGCCCCAAGGCCGTCGCCCCTGGCCAGCCGGTTGTCACCCGTCGGCAGGTCACGTGCGCCGGCAGCGCCATCGTGCTGCTGTGGTTCGCTTCTGACTGGCCGATCCATGACCTGGCCGAGGAGTATCTGTACTCGGCCCACATGCTGCAGCACATGGTGCTGGCCTACTTCATCCCGCCACTGGCGTTGCTCGGAACACCGGAATGGTTCGCCCGGGCGTTGCTCGGTCGAGGTAGAGCATGGACCGCCGTGCGCTGGCTGTCGAAACCCGTGATCGCCGGGGTGCTCTTCAACGCCGTGGTGATGATCACCCACATTCCAGGGTTGGTCAATCGGTCGGCCGAGAGCAGCCCGTTGCACTACGGCCTGCACGTGCTGCTGGTGACCAGTTCGATGCTGATGTGGCTCCCCGTATGCGGCCCGTTTGCCGAGTTGCGGATGGGCTATGGAGCCCGAATGATCTACCTCTTCCTCCAATCGGTCGTGCCGACCGTGCCAGCCGGGTGGCTGACCTTCGCCGAAGGAGCGGTGTACAAGCACTACGACATTCCGGTGCGGGTGTTCGGGCTGAGCGTCACCTACGACCAGCAGATCGCCGGGCTGATCATGAAGATTGGCGGGGGCATGTACCTCTGGACGATCGTGATCTTCCTGTTCTTCGGACGATTCGCGGCTCGATTCGGCGACGACAACTCCTACCGTCGGAGTGCCCATCTGCCGCTGGGCGACTGAACCGGCAAACTCCGGGTGCTCTGTCGGCGCGGGCCACTACGATCGTTGACCTGTGATCGACATTCGTGCCCTCCGAGGCGACCCCGAGTCCGTACGGGCGGCGATGGCCCGTCGCAACAAACCTGAGCTCCTCGAGCAACTCGACGCGGCCGCCTCGTTCGACCGGCAGCTTCGCGAGATAGCCAACGAGCGCGACCTTGTCCGCGGTCGCGTGAACGAGATCTCCAAGCAGGTCGGCGCACTCCGTCGCGACGGGCAGACCGACGCCGCCGAGGCCGCGATGGCCAAGAGCCGTGACCTCGGTGATCGGGAGCGGCGCCTTGCGGGTGATGCCGACGAACTCGAGCTCCGGCTACGCGAGATCTTGCTGCGCATCCCCAACGTGCCACACCCCGATGCCCCCGATGGCCTCAGCGACGGTGACAACCCGGTGGTCACACCCCCGACCAACATGCCCGCCGACTTTGCCGACTTCCAGCGGGTTCCCCATTGGGAGACGGGGGCGGCGCTGGGCATTCTCGACGCCGATCGTGCCACCAAGATCTCTGGGGCGATGTTCACGATGCTCCGAGGTGCAGGAGCGACGATGGCCCGGGCGCTGTGTCAATACGCCCTCGACCGCAACGCCGACGCATTCGAGGAGATCCGCCCGCCGACGCTCGTCAGCACGGCGACGCTCACGGCTACCGGTCAGCTTCCCAAGTTCGCCGAGGACGCCTATGCCATCGAGCGCGACGATCTGTGGTGCATCCCAACTGCCGAGGCCCCGCTCACGTCGATGCACGCCGGCGACATCGTCGACGAGGCCAAGCTCCCGATGCGGTTTATGGCCTATACGCCGTGCTATCGCCGCGAGGCCGGCTCCGCCGGGCGCGACACCCGCGGGCTCCTGCGTAGCCACGAATTCGACAAGGTCGAGATCCTCGCCTACGCAACGCCCGAGCAGGCGCCAGGTATGCTCACCGAGCTGCGAGACCGCGCCGAAGCGTTGATGAGTGGGCTGGGGTTGCCGTACCGGATCATCGAGATCTGCACCGGTGATCTGGGCCAGAGCCATCACCGCAGCTTCGACATCGAGGTGTTCGCCCCCGGCTGCGATCGATGGCTCGAGGTCTCCTCGATCAGTTGGTTCAGCGACTACCAGTCCCGACGCGGCGAGATTCGCTTTCGGCGCACGGGGCAAAAGGGGACCGAGCTCGCTCACACCCTCAACGGCTCGGCGTTGGCCGTGCCGCGGGTGTTGGCGGCAATCTGGGAGGTCTATCGCCAGGCTGACGGCTCGGTGTTGGTACCGCACGTGCTGCGGCCCTACATGCGCGGGATCGAAGTCATCTCGTGAGCCTGGCCGACCGTCGCAGCGAGTACGAAACCGCCGGGCTCGACGTCGGCGATGTTGCCGCCGACCCAATCGAGCAGTGGTGGCGCTGGTACCGCCAAGCCGAAGAGGCAGGGGCGACCGAACCCAACGCGATGACGATCGCTACCGTCGACACCGACGGGATCCCCGACGCCCGCATCGTGCTCGCCCGCGGTGCCGATGAGCGCGGGATCGCCTTTTTCACGAACTATCAGTCAGCAAAGAGCAGCCAAATTGCCGAGAATTCCGGCGGTGCGGCGGTGTTCGGTTGGCTGCAATTGCATCGCCAGGTCCGAGTCCGGGGCACGATTGAGCGGGTAACCGTGGCGGAGTCCGACGAGTACTTTGCTACTCGGCCCCGCGGCAGTCAGATCGGTGCCTGGGCGTCGCCGCAGTCATCGGTGCTGCGTGATCGAGCGGAACTTGAGGCCCTGGTCTCAGGCGTCGAGGACCGATTCGCCGATGGCTCGGTCACTCGGCCCGAGGGTTGGGGTGGATGGCGACTTCGGCACACGACGGTCGAGTTCTGGCAGGGGCGCCCCAGCCGACTCCACGACCGACTTCGTTACCGGCGTGACGGTGCAGGCTGGATCATCGAACGCCTCGCGCCGTAGGCAGCGTGATCTCGGGACCATCGAAAGGCAAGCATGTGCGGGCTACTGATTTCGGTTGCGGTGAGTCGTGAGCGCGATTGCCCCGAGACCCGCGATGACCAGGCCGATCGCCGCCCGGACAGGTGTGCCGATCGATTGCCCGGCCGTGGGAAGGTTTCCCGGACCGCCGCCGACAGCTGACGTCGGCGCCGGGGCTGGGACCGGAGAGTCACTGGCGAGGGCCATGAACGTTCCGGACGCGGTGATCCCGCTGGTTTGACCGGTCGCGATCAGGCTGTGTGCGCCGGGTTGAGCCGGGGCGACAAGCGGCGCAGTGGCGCATCCGTCGGAGCCGGCGACTGCCGTACCTGCAGCCTGACCGTCGATGGTGAACGCGATGGCCTCACCAGGGGCGAACCCACAAGCCGTGGCAGAGAACGTGGTACCCGCGACGACCGACGGCGGGCTGACACTGATCGTCGCCTTGCCGGGTGGATACGCCCCCATCACCAGAAAAATCGAACAAACTGCCAGAAGCAATTGCCTGAGTTTCATCGCCCCGCCTTCTCTCGGGGTCGCTCACCGCAATCGAGCGACCACTACATCGACGGGCCGTTGAGGATTTGATGATGCGTTGTTGCCTGTGGGGCGTGGCGATGAGGCAAACGACCCACCAAACGCTCGACATGGCACTCGAACGCGGTGTTAGTGCGTGTAGCGCTTCCGTCGGTAACTGACCGCGGCCAACGCAATGCCGACGGCAACGGCGGCGAGTCCGACCCGGGTGGGGGTCGAGACGTTCGACCCCGACACCGGCAGCGGGCGATTTGCGCCTGCCTGGCTTTGAACGGCCGTCGTCACCGGTACCGCCGGGTCGACGGCGCAGGCCGTCAACGTCACCGATGAGGTCGTGCTCAGACCGCTGGTCGCCCCAGTCGCGGTCAACGTATAGCTGCCGATCGTCGTCGGAACGGCCAGCGTGACGGTCCCCGAGCCATCGGCGCTCACGACGAGCGGGGCGTTGATCGCGCCGAGAGAGATCTGCACGGTCTCGCCAGCGGTGAACCCACTGACGCCGACCTCGACCGAACCACAGGTCGTCAGCACGCCGCTGATGACACCCACTGTGGGCTTCGTCGGTGGATACGCCGGCGGAGACGCCGCCATCGTCAGAAAGGTGGAGACAACAACCAAGAGGAGTGAACTGAACCGCCGCACTTGAGGAACCCTTTCCGCGATCGCCTGACACACCGCCCAGATCGCACGTCAGGTGACAAGGTATCACGAACAGTAGGATCACGGCCCGTGTCAAAAGGATCAGTCACTCAACAGGTGCAGCTGACATCATCTGGTGAACTCAAGACCTGAACCGCCGAAACTCCCACTCAACGTGGTGCAGAGGGAGGTGGAGGTGGGACAATTGGCCGAGGCTGGAGCGCGGCCGGTGGCGGCGGCGGGGGAGGGGTCGTTGGCTTCCGCGGCCGCTCTGGAACGCCGGGTGTGGCGCCGCCCGTCGGGTCAGTCGGGCTTGGGCCTGTCATCTCCACCGTCAGACCGGCCGTTACCGAGGCGGCCAGCGGCTCGTCGCTCGCTCCCACCGGATGCTCGACAGCAAGCACCGTCGGAGCCGGTAGTAGGACCGGCGGTGGGGGTGGAGGTGGGGACCCGACCGTTGGGGGTGCGAACTGAACGGGTGCCGGGATACCTGACCCAGCCGGTGGACTTGTTGCGTTGTCACGATCATCGCGCCGCCCGCCTGCCGGTTCGACCGAAGGGCGATCGGCCCCTACGATCGGCGGGCCGCGGTGATCGCTCAGCCGCGCTCCACGGTATGACCGCCGTCCGACTTGGTTGAGCACGATGCCGATTGGCCTGCCCCCGGCACCGATGATCGCGTCGACCGTTCGGGTCAGCTTGGCAATCGAGGTGCGTCCGGATCGTACGACGATGATCACGCCGTCGACATGGCGCACCGCTCCGAGGGCATCGCGACGGGGGACGATCGGGTGGGTATCGATCACGGCAAACTCGCCGTTCTCGGTGGCGAACGAGACGAACTCTCCGACGGCGTGCGATGCCAGGAAGTCAGCTGGCACCGGGGCGGTGCCGCCCGCCGTCACGACTTCAAGACGGCGGCTCACCGAATGGACCATCACACTCGCCGCCGACATCGACGCCACGTTCAGGAGGCCAGGTTTTCCGGGCAGCCGAAGGATCGTGTGCAACGCCGGGTCGCGGAGATCGCCGTCGATCAGGACGACGTCTCGACCGGCGATGCCCGTCGCAATCGCCAGTCCGCAGGCGACCGTGCTCGCACCGCAGCCGATCTCCGGTCCGACGACTTGAACGGACCGCAACGGACGGTCGGCGTCGAGTCGCTCGAGGCCAAGGGCGAGGGACTTGAAGGAGTCGTCACATCGGTTCGCCCGGGTCGAGATCGGCCCGCCCTCCTCGCCTGCGGGGATCTGCGGGATGCGAGCGAGGACCGGGAGACCGGTCAGGCCCTCGAGGTCGACGCCGGGCCGGACTGCGTCGTCACGAGATTCCCGACGCAGGGCGACGACAGAGCCCAGAAGCAGCCCGGCGAGCAGTCCGATCGCGGCGTTGCGGGCAGGGGAAGGGCTCGATGGATCGACCGGACGCGTGGGGCTACCGATCATCCGCATCGACAGACCGGAGGACGACTGCAACGCGGCGTCGCCGGCGGCGACGTAGGCGGCGACCAGTTGGACCGCGCGTGCGGGATCGTCGTCTTCCACCCGCAGAGTGGCAGTGAGGGGTGCATTCGACGAGAAGTGGACGGGAGAGGGCGCTGAAATCAACCCGAGTTGTACTCGCACCGCATCACGGATCTCCGGGGATTCGACGGCTTGATCGGCCAACTGCATCGCCTGATCGGAGGGTGTTGTAGCGCCTCCGGTGAGCGGGCTGATCACCACATCGACCTGGGCCGAGTACGTGGTGGCGAGGAAAAACGAGATGGTCACGCCGGCTAACGCACCAAACAGGGCGCCGGCGATGAGGTATCCGCGTCGAGCTTTCAGCGCTCGCGTGATCGAACTCATCGCTCCGTTTCGTTCGGTGGCGTTCACCGTGTCGTCCTCGCTTTCCAGATTGTCGCGCCCGCCAGCCGCTCGCAGAGTATGGCTCGAATCGGTCTGTCAAACGCTGACGATCACAGATATTGGTCCGAACGGCCGATGAATGCCGCGGCGAGTGGTAGCTAGGGTGGCCCCGTATGCGGGCCGTGAGAAATCTGAAGGTCACCACCGCGGTGTCACCACCCGTCCAGGTGCTTGCCCACCTGGTCAATGCCGCCGCGCTCGCCCAACGCGGCCTGGCACCGACCGGCCATCGGGGAATCGATATCTGCTTAGTTATCGCGCTTGGCGTCGGGTGGTTGGCCGCGGCGCGTCAAGCCCCTTGGTGGTCGTTGGCCGCCGTCGGAGCACTCGGCGCGGTCGCTGCTGGTTCGCCGATCGGAATCGGCGCCGGCCTTGTCGGCTTCGTTGCTGCGATCAGCCTGGGGGTCGGGCGCGGTCGAGCACGCGATCTACTCGATGGTGGCTGCAGGATTTGGCATGCAGGCCCTGGCGAGAATGGCTGCGGGACGGTGGTTCGGAACGACGGCGGCGGTGGCGTTAATCGCCGCGTGCGTGGTCGCAGCCGCGGCCGCCACCGGTTGGTCGGCGATCGGACGGCATCGAGCCCGCGCCACGCTCGGTTTGATCGCGTCGGCAACGGTCCTGGCTTTGATCGGATTGGCGGCTTCGTCGGCGTCGGCGAAGCCATCGCTGGAGGATGCGAACTCGACGATCAGGCGGGCGTTTCGGGCCCTCGAGGCTGGCGACGCGGACGAGGCATCGGGGGAGTTCGACGCCGCGTCGCGAATCTTCGACCGGATCGCTCGCGAACTCGATCAGCCATGGACGCAGCCGAGCCGATTGCTGCCCGTCGTTGCTCAACACCACGACAGCGTCGCTCGATTGTCGGCGGGTGCCGCTCGGCTGTCCAACGATCTGTCGGTGGTCCTCAAACAGATCGATCCGACGGCACTCAACGTCTCGGCGGGGCAGCTCGACATGGACCGGCTGCAGACGGTGAGCGAACCGATCGCCCGGTTGGAACACTCCCTCGTCGAGTTCGATCAGCTCTTGACGTCCGTCGAGTCGTCGTGGCTGGTCGGTCCGTTACAGCGTGCCCTGCACGGGTTGCATGCCGAGGTGGATCGTTCGCATGAGGCCGCCGTGAATCTGCGGGCCCTCGTGGCCGAGCTGCCTGACATGCTCGGGGCGAGTGGCCCGCGCAAGTACTTCGTCGGCTTCATCACCCCCGCCGAGGCCCGAGGTCTCGGCGGCTTCATGGGTAACTACGCCGAGATCACCGCCGACCATGGCAACGTCGAGATGACTGCCTTCGGTCGCGTCGCTGATCTGCGCAACGGCGCGGTCGATCCGACCGCGTGGAAGCTCGATCTGCCCCGCGAGTTCGCCGCCCGCTACGGGGACTTCGGCTTTGACGAGCCCGACACCAGAACGGTCTCGCCCGATATCTGGTCGAACATCACGATGTCGCCCGACCTCCCGTCGGTCGCCCCGATCATCGCCCAGCTGTATCCCCAAAGTGGCGGGTCGGAGATCGACGGGGTGATCATGCTGGATCCATCGGCGATGGCGGCGCTGATGGAGCTGACCGGTCCGATTGTGATCCCGACCCGGGCCACCCCGCTGACGGCCGCCGAAGCCGAGGACTACATCGTGCGAGCACAGTACGAGATCGAGGCCAAGGACGGGCGCATCGATGCGCTCGAAGTGTTGGCCCGTAGCGTGATGGACGGCCTACTCGGAGGCGACCTGCCGGGACCGTGGAAACTGTCGCGGTTGATGGGCCCGATCCTGGCTCGTGACGGGATGATGCTGTGGTCGAAACACCCTGGGGAACAAGCGGTCTACGAGCGGGTCGGGGTCTCGGGACGATTGCCGGAGCTGGCCGGTCGCGACGGGATCAGCGTGGTCGTCAACAACGCGTCGGCGAACAAGATCGACGCCTATCTGCTGCGGTCGGTGAAGTACCGGGCATCGGTTGATTCGCCCCGGGGAGTCTTCAAGGCGACCGCAACGGTGATGTTGCAGAACTTGGCGCCCGCAGAAGGTCTGGCCAGCTATGTGATCGGCAACCAGACCGAGGACCCGCCGGGGACCAACCGCACCTATCTGTCGATGTACACGGCGTTTCCGGTCAGCTCGGCTCAGCTCGATGGCCAGCCGATCGCCATGGAGGTATCCGGCGAGCAGGGCTGGATCGTCAGCTCCGCGTTCATCGCGATTCCGCCGGGCAAGACCCGCACGATCGAGATCGAAATGTTCGGGAGCATCGGCCCGAACGGTTACGAGCTGGTCTGGCGTCCGCAGCCATCGGTGCTTCCGACGTTGGCCGACGTGGCCGTCACGGGGTCGGGCGGCGTCGAAATGGTGCAGTGGCTCGAGGCTGAGGCTCGACGCGACAAATCGTGATGGTCAACCCGCCGGCCGAGTAGTCGGCTCGGCTTGGGCCCAGGTCGAAGCGGCGCGAGCCAGCGCGTCGATCAAGGCGGTTGTATGCGGGGTGGGCTCGGGCCCCTCCCAATCCCACCACAACGGGCTTGACCCGCGAACTCGTGGCGGGAGTTCGATTTGAACACCGGCGTGGCGGGGCAGGTTGACCGGGTTGTCGGCGTGTTGGCCGCGTAACTCGACCGGGATCCGATCGAGGTCGGTGACGATGTCGTAGACGGGGAGGGCGGCGCGGACGTGCGATGCAACGTGGTCGGCGAGGTGCCGATTGCGACCACCGAGCAACAGGCTGGTGAAGAAGTGCTCGCGTCCGAACCCGTGGATCGTGATCACGACGTCGACGTGGTCGAGAAACCGGGTCAGCGCCGGGGAGTCTGCCGCCGTCACCTTGATCGACGGGATGTGCCATTGCAGATCGGCGGGTTGATGCACGCCGTAGTACGACGCCCCGCACGCCGCCGCGGCGCGGCCGGCGATGACGTCGGTGGCCTCCTCCAGCGAACCGCCGTGGTAGGCCATGAACCCGAAGCTGCTGCGGAGTTCACAGACCTCGTCCACCCCGTGATGAGCGAGTAAATCGGCGAAGATTCCCACGCCCGACGATGCTACGCGATCGGTTGCGGATCGGCATGTGGGGTGCGGACCGGGCGCCGCGTTCGTCCGACGGCAAACCCGATGGCGGCCAGGGTCACGAGGCCGGCGATCCAGCCGAGCAGACCGCGGTGCTGGGTCACCCAGTTCTGCATCGTTGACTGCCAGTTCTCGACCGTGTTGACGATGCCGACATCGTGGTTGATTGGATCGATCGCCACCCAGCCGTAGAGCAGCAAATAGATGCCGGCGAGCACGAGAATCGCCCCGGAGAACAGGTCGATGCGGGCCATCGCCCGCCGCAAGATCACGAGCAGCCCCGACCGGGCCAGCGCCAGGCTGACGGTCAATGCACTGAGCACCACCGCCATCCCGAGCCCGTAGATGGCGACGCTGAGAACCCCGCCGACATAGCCCGACACCTTCACCTGCCCGAGCACCGCGCCGGCAAAGGCCGGCAGCGTGCACCCGATCGAGGCGACCGCATAGGCGACGCCGTAGACGAACATCGACCTCAGCGACTGACTGCGGCGTCCGGCGTCGAGTTTCGGGGTGAGGACCGGCAGATGGATGCCGAACATCGTGACGATGCCGAAGACGAGCAACATCACGCCGATGGCCAATGACAGCCAGCCGCTTGCCGAATCGGTGATCCAGGTGAAACCCCAGCGGGTGACCAGCCCGATCACTAGAAAGACGCTGAAGAACCCGAGAGACACTGCAGCGCTGACGACCAGCGCTCGGCTGATGCTCGCTCGTTGGCTACCGGGTCGAGCCCCTTCGACACCGAGAAAGTAGGTCAGGTAGGTGGGCAGCAGCACGAACCCGCATGGGTTGACCGTGGCCAGCATCCCGGCCCCGAAGGCGTACGCGAAGTTGCCGTTGACGATCGCGGCGAACATCAAATGCCCAAATTCTCGGTGATCAACCGGCGTAACGCGTCGGCCGACAGCGGACCCTGGTGAAGCTCGACGATCTGGCCGGCGGCGTCGACCAACAGCGTTGCGGGGAAGACGCCAAGTTGCAGGGTTGCTGAAACACGCGGAGCCCTGGTCGAGGAGAATTTCGTAGTCAGCCCCGGCACTCGCGGGCGAACTGCTCGGCCTTGGCCGCGTTGTCTTGGGTGTTCAGCCCGACGAACCGCACCTGGTCACCGAGCACCCGATGGACGGACCCGAAGGCCGGCAGTTCTTTCGCGCACGGGACACATGACGAGTACCACACGTTGATCACCATCGGTTGTCCGACGAGCGACCGCAGCGTTACGTCGTCGCCGGTCAGGGTCTTGACGGTGACGTCGGGGAGTAGGTCGCCCTGGATGGCGGGGGCGGTAGGGATGCCGCCACCTGGGGCATCGTAGGTGCCGGGGGTGTCGAGTTCGACGTCAAGCCGATTGTCATTCGACCTGCTCAGCGCCCAGCCACCGAAGATGCTGACGACCAGGGTGATCGCCAACACGATCATGAGCGGACGGCGGCGAGGCATCGACCTCACGCTAGCGGCGTTCGAGGAGGGCTTTCCCGACGACGGCGGTCAGGATGATCAACCCGCCGATGATCGTGGTCGCCGCGGGACGTTCGCCGAGGGCGAGGAACACCCAGATCGGCACGAACACCGTCTCGGTCTGACTGAAGACGGCCATCGCCGCCGCGGGAACCTGGCGGCTGCCGGCGTTGAACAACAGCGTGCCGATGACGATGAACACGCCTCCGTGGAGCACGGCGAGGCCGACGTCGTGGACGGAAGGGAACAGCGGCTTTCCGTTGATCACCGTGACCGCGCCGCACATCAGCACGGTCATGATCGCGTAGCCGGGCAGGACCGGTCCCCAGTCGCGGTCGGCCGAAGATCGGATGGTGACCATGTAGCCTGCGAAGCCGAGCGCCGACACCATGGCGGCGATGTTGCCGGCCATCGAGTTGTTGCCGCCCCCGGTTCCCGAGCCGGTGACCATCACGAACAGGCCGATGAACGCTACTCCGATCGCCGCAACCGTGATCCGGCTGAGGTGCTCGCCGATGAACACCCGGGCGAGTACTGCGGCGAGGAGTGGGGTGATCGAACTGAGCAGGGCGGCGTTGGCGGCCGACGTGTTCTTGATCGCATAGACAAAGCACACCGAGGCGAGCATCAGCGCCGCGCAGGCGAACAGCATTCGCTTGCCGGTGCCGAAGGCGGTGGTGATCGAGCGGAGCCCGGCGATTGCGCAGGTTGAGCAGTTCCATCACGACGAACACGCCAGCCGAGCGCCACACCAGGTACTGCCAGGCATCGGTGTCCTTGGCCAGTCGAGCGGTGAGTCCGCCGAAGCTCCACACCATTCCAGCCGTGAGCGCCATCAGTGATGCGGCCAATACCGAATGCTGTCGCGGCCGGTACACCGCAGGAATGATGTCGAAAGTCGGCCGTCGGTGCGCTCACCGGACGATTTGCCTGATGACCAGCAGTTTGTTGCGGATGGAACGCCGGTCGGTCGTCACAAGCCGCCTACGAGATGTCGGGCGGGACCGCGGGTCAGGCAGCCGACCGGTCGAGCTGCAACGCTGCGTCGTAGATCTGCGCTACTTGCAACGGCCAGCGAACTGCATGGTGCCCCACGTGCCACCGTTTGGACCGGTGTAGTAGACGATCGCCACGTGGGTGAACGACGAGTCGATGATGTTGCGGTAGTGGCCGGGGGAGCCGAGCCACAGGTCGAACAACGAGTTGTCATTCGGGCGGCTTGACACCGCGATGTTCTCGCCGACCGAGCATGCCGAAAACGGCAGCACAACCGTTGAGACGTCGCCGTGGACGAGGGTGTCGATGTCGTACATGTGCTTCGACCACTCGCAGGCTCGCTGCGCAAGTGCAGGCTCGGGTGCGACCGGGGCCACGCCGACTCCGGCGCGCACTTCGTTGGTGCGGGCCAGGCTGATCTCGGTGCATCCAGCCAGCAGTCGAGCCCCGGAGGTGCCCGAGCCTGGATTCGATGGGTTTGTCGTCGGCGGTGGCGTGGTCGGTGGCGGTGGTGTGGAAGGCGGTGGGTTGGTCGGAGGCACGGGTGGGTTTGACGTCGGCGGGTTGGGTGCGTCGAGGGGAGTTCCCGTGAAGTACCCGGTCACATCGACGATGAGATGCTCTCCAACGGCGGAATACAACCCGATCCCGCGGTTCGACAGCCCGGTGATCGCCAGGTTCGCTACGTCGATCCCGGCGGAGGGAGCGTTGACGTTCGAGGTGTCCGGTCGGTCGTGGCCCGCCGGAAATGCCGTGACATACCCCGGTCCACGGGCCTGAGTCGTCGTCAGATTGAACACCTGGGCGAGTCCTCGGCGAGTGGCCGGAACCTCGATCGTGGTGCCTGAGGCGAGCGTGCCCCCCCGGCGGGTGTCGAGGGCGCGGGTGGGATCGAGGGGGACGAAGAGCCCGTCACCCGACGCCGGCGATGACGCTCCGGTGAAGTAGCCGATGACGTCGACGATCAGATGGGCCCCGATCGAGCCGTAAACGTCGATACCGGCCGGTGACATCGCAACGATCGTCAGAGCGGCCCGGGTCTGGCCCGGCGCGTCGCTGTTCAGGATCGAGGCGTTGGGGCGGGGACGGCCCGCCGGATAGGCAGTCCAGAACCCGATGCCGTCGGTGTCGGCAACCGTGACGTTGGCGACTATCGCCGTGGCGTCTGCCGGGACCGATGGAGGCCGCGGCACTCGCTGGGCGGTTGCCGCGGCAACTCGGAGTGCCGAGCGGGTATCGACGGCCCGTGCGGCGCCATCGGGGAGCAAGGTCAGACGCCCGGGGCCGACGGAGCCGGAGGCGACAAATGCCCCGGTCACGTCAATGATCAGCTGGGTCCCGGTCGAGGCGAAGATGTCGATGCCGCCTCCGGCCAAGGGGATGATCGTGGAGTTTGCCACGGTCGAATCGCGACCATTGAAGTTCAGGGTCGACGTTGCCGGTCGAGTGGTTCCGGCGGGGTAGACGGTGACGAAGCCGGGACCGGCAGTGCCGGTGGCGGTGACGGTGAGCACGGCAGCCGTGGCCGCGGCGGGCACGCCGTCGCGTCCGGCTACCACCACGCGGATCGTCGAGGTTGCCGGTCGGGTGAATCCGGTTCCGATGCGGGTATCGGCGAGCCGAGCGGGGCCGACGGCGACGTATCGGGACGCAGCCCCGTCGGCGGCGGCGGGGCGAACCGCCGTCCAACCGGCCACCGCCCCCGCCAGCGTGGCCGTGGTCGCGAGCAACCTCATCGACCGCTGAAGAACCTGATTCATCGCCGAACCTCCGCACTTGGTTTCCGCACCGCCGTGTCAATTGTAATGATTTCGTAAAGAAACCGCAACAAATTGGAGGTGGGTCGGGAGGGCCAACCGGGTGCCGAAGGGTTGAGTGCCGGTTCTGGCACTCAACCCCTCGGCCTGGTGGGCCTTAGTCGACGAGGTGGGGCGGGAGAGGAACCTCTTCCACTACCAGCTCGGGCCGGGGGTGTTTGGGCGGCCGGCCACGGGGCCGCTTGTGGGTCACGATCCGGCCGTTCAAGAGCAGCTCGCCACCCCACACCCCCCACGGCTCGGCGCGCACCAGGGCGCTGTCGAGGCAGAGTCCGCTTAAGGGGCACTTGCTGCAGATGGCCTTGGCCCGGGCGATGAGGTGCACCTCGTCAGAGAAGAAGAGGTGGGTCAGCGTTCCGTGACCGTCCCGGCAGCGGGCGGTGGCCCACGGGTCGGCGGGAAGGTCGTTGTACGACTCGGTGATCGGGTTCAGTTCGATGGTCAACATGGCTGTGCTTTCCCCTGTGTGCTTGGTTGGTATGAGACGTGGGTGTGTGGGACATGGGTGGGTGATACATGAATGGCCTTGAAACTGCGGCGGAAAAACCAGAAAGGCCGCCGGGATGGGATCCCGACGGCCTCGTGGCACTTCTGACGCAGTTTCATTTACGTCAGACGCCTCTTGAGTCGTCGGGTGGAACGCTTGGTCCCGTTCCGGAAATTGCCCTCGGTCACATGCGTGAAAATGGGTGATTCCGACACGGTGGTACCGAGCAGCCACGAATACCCGCGATCAACACACGGGCGCGCGGCGCTGGTCATGGCGACCAGTGTCTGAGCGGTGCGTGCGGTGGTCATGTGAATTCGGAGCCTTTCGGAGTCGTTCGGTTTCTTGGCAGACGCGGCGTTGTACCGGTCCGTTAGATAGGGAATCATTCGCGCGGGGGTCCCGTCAACTGATTTATTCGACTTCTCCAGCTACCGTCGTTTCCGATGCCCGCTGCCGCCCCCGAGCCAGTCGAACCGTTGGCCGAAGAACCGCTGGTCGGAAGGGTTTTCGAGACCAATCGGCGGGTGCGGTTGGGTGACGCTTCGCCGGGTGGAAGATTGCGGTTCGACGCCCTGGTTCGGTATCTGCAGGACGTCTCCGACGATGACACCCGCGATGCCGGGTTCATCGCCGCGGCCGGCTGGGTGGTTCGTCGGACGGTGATCGAGGTCCGGCGGTTCCCCGTCTACCTCGAAGCGATGACGTGTCGTACATGGTGCAGCGGCACCGGCAGCCGGTGGGCCGAGCGGCGAATTCGCATCCATGGGGAGCATGGCGGGGCGATCGATTCGGCCACGTTGTGGGTGCACGTCGATCCGGCCACGGGTCGCCCGACGGCGTTGCCCCCCGAGTTTCACGAGCTTTACGGTCCGGCGACGGGCGGCCGAACGGTGCGAGCGAACCTTCGCCACACGACAACTCCCGACGAGGTGGGGCATCGTTGGAATTGGACGCCACGGTTCTGCGATTACGACGTGCTCGGGCATGTGAACAACTCGAACTACTGGACGGTGGTCGAGGAAGAACTGGCCCGTCGTCGTGACATTCGGGCTCCGTTGCGGGCCGAGTTGGAGCATCGCGACGCGCTCGGTCCGGGCGCGGTGGCCGAGGTGGCGGTCGTCGATGACGAGCGTGGTTTGCGAGTGTGGATGAGCGAGGGTGGGGCCGTCAGGGCCAGCGCCACTGTGGAGGTTGTCGAATGATCATTGAGCATGATTCACCGTTGGTGACTCCCGATGATGTGGAGCGGGCCGCGGCCTTGATCACCCCGCACGTCCGCAAGACCCCGGTGATCGAGCACCACGGGGTGATCCTCAAGCTCGAACTGCTGCAACACGCCGGGTCGTTCAAGACCCGCGGGGCGTTCAACCGGGTGTTGTCGGCCGGTGAGCTACCCCCGAGCGGGGTGATCACAGCATCGGGAGGCAACCACGGGGCGGCGTTGGCCAACGTCGCCCGCGGCCTGCGGATCACCGCCGAGGTGTTCGTCCCATCGACCAGCCCTGCGATGAAACGGGCGAACATCGAGCGGTTCGGCGCGGTCGTCACCGTCGTCGATGGCTACTACGACGACGCCCAGCGCGAGGCGAATCTGCGCCAGGCCTGCACCGGTGCCCTGATGGTTCACCCGTTCGATCACCCCGCCACGGTCGCCGGTCAGGGCACGATGAGTCGCGAGTTGGAACGCCAGATCATCGGCTTCGACACCCTGATCATCGCCGCCGGGGGCGGAGGGTTTCTCGCCGGTCAGGCCGCATGGCTGACCGACCGGGTGAAGATCGTCTGTGTCGAACCCGAGACGTCGCAATGCGTGCGTGCCGCGCTCGCCGCCGGTTCGCCAACGTCGGTGTCGGTCGGCGGGCTGGGTTCTGATTCGCTGGGGGCCGGACAGGTCGGTGCGGTGCCGTGGTCGATCATTCGTCACTACGTCGATGAGGCCGTCACCATCGACGCCGACGCAATGCGCGACGCCCAGCGCGCCCTGTGGAACGACCTGCGTCTCGTCGCCGAACCCGGCGGTGCGGCGGCCTACGCGGCGATTCGCTCAGGGGCATACAAACCGTCGGCCGACGAACGCGTCGTCATCGCCGTCTGTGGCTCCAACTGCGACCCCAACGACGTGATGTAGTCCGGCTCAGCCGACGGAGTACTCCAACAACCCGTCGGTGCGGCGGACTTCGGCTTCGCCGGCGAGGCGGAGGTGTTCGAGATGGGCGAACGTTTCGCTGTCGGCCATCGTGCCCTGCGAGCGGGGCGAGAAGAGGTGCTTCGAGAACTCCATCACGGTGGCGGGGTGGCCCATCTCGGCCGACTTCGTCCGCAGGATGTCGAGGCGCTCGTAGTGATGACGTTTGATCGCCTCGGCGCGTCCGCCGAGGTCGGTGAACGGATTTCCGTGGGCGGGAAGCACGATGTTGGTGCGGTCGCCGTACGAGCCGACCTTGTCGAGCGAGGTGAAGAACTCGGCCAGCGGGTCAGCGGCACGGATCATGCCGCTGATGTGCGGGGTGATCGTCGGTAGCACATGATCGCCCGACAGCATCACGCCCTCGGTCGGGTCGAACAGACAAAGGTGATCTTCGGTGTGCCCGGGGGTGTGGATCGCCACCCACTCGCGACGGGCGAACCTGATCGTCTGGGCATCGTCGAGTCGCACCGTCGGCCGCGGCAGGCGCATCATCCTCGGGAAGGCCCGCACGACGCGAATCTGTGCCTTGCGCCGCCACGGGATGGTCATGCCCGCTCCACCCCACGGGCTCGGATCCCACGGTAAACGCTTCTTGCGCGGGTTGCCCTCGGGGTCGAGCAGCGGCGCAGAGGCCGATTCGAGATCGACATCGGGGGGCTCGGTCGGGTCCCACAGCACGCGGAATCGGCGATGGGTGACGATGTCGGCCCCCGAATCGGCCCGAAGACGAGTTGCGCCGCCGAAGTGGTCGGGATGGCTGTGGGTCACGATCACACTGTGGACCCGCTTGAGCGGCACGCCAGCCTGCTTCAGCCGGGCCTTCAGCGCAACGTACGACTCCTTGCCCGGCAGCCCCGGATCGACCAGGGCGAAGCCTCGCTCATCTTCGAGGATGTAGCAGTTGACGTGCCCAAGTCCAGGAATTGAGATCGGCAACTGGCTGCGCAGGATGCCGGGGGCGACCTCGGTGATCTCCTCGCTGGCCGGTTCCTGCTCCTGGCGGCGGGGCCGCGGCGGGGCACTGTCGGTGTGGGAGTGGTCGTGCCCGTCGCTCATGGTTTCCACCGTACCCGTCGGTCTTCGGTACAGGGCAGCCGACGCCAGTCGGCAACGGCGAACAGCCGGGATCAGGCGGCGGGCGGGGGTGTGGGGCGGGCGACGAAGGCCCGTTCACGGTAGTAACGCAACTCCGCCACGCTCTCGCGGATGTCCCCCAAGGCCCGATGATTGCCGACCTTGTGGGGGCGCTTCGACACGACATCGGGATGCCAGCGCTTGACCAGTTCCTTGACCGTCGACACGTCGACGGAGCGGTAATGCAGCCAGTTCTCGATGTCGGGAAGATAGGCGGCGAGAAAGCGCCGATCCATCCCGATCGAGTTGCCGCATAGCGGCACCGATCGAGCCTTGGGAACGTGGGCTTTGATGAAATCGAGGGTGACCTGGCCCGCTTCTTCGAGCGTGGTCGTCGACGACTGGATCAAGGGCAGCAGTCCCGAACGGGTGTGCATATCGCTCACGAACGCATCCATCACGGCCAACGTCTCGTCGTCGTGGTGAATGACGAGTTGCGGGCCCTCGGCGATGATTTGCAATTCGTCGTCGGTAATCAGGGTGGCGATCTCGACGATTACGTCACGGGCCGGGTCGAGTCCGGTCATTTCGAGATCCATCCACACAAGCACGACCCCCGACACTACGTGGTTCGGTGGCCGCTGACTCGGCGCAACGCCAGTTACCGGGGTAGGTAGGCTACGTCGTAGCGTCGCAATGGTGACCGCCTCCACCCCGTTCGAGATCGAGATCGTGCGCCTCGACGCCGAGTTGCCGCTGCCGACGCGAGCCCGTGACGACGACGCCGGCATCGATCTGGTCGCCCGCCAGCGGGTTGTCGTGGCTGCGGGGGGAGGCAGAAGCATCGTGCCGACCGGCATTTCCGTCGCTATTCCACCTGGTCATGGTGGATTTTTGCTGCCGCGTAGTGGGCTGGCGTTGCGTCACGGTGTCACGCTCGTCAACGCCCCTGGGCTGATCGACGCCGGCTATCGCGACGAGATCAAGGTCGCCCTGGTCAACACCGATCCGGCGGCCGACTACGTCGTCGAGCGGGGCGATCGCATCGCTCAACTGGTGGTGCTCCCGGTGCCGAAGATTTCATGGATCGAGGTCGTCGCCCTCGATGGAGACAATCGTGGCGGCGGATTCGGCCACACAGGTCGTTGAGAACACGGCGTGAACGGACCAGCCGTCAACGCCAGGCGAACACCGGTTGCTCAAGATGATCGACCCGTTCGTTGAGCTGGCCTTCGATGCAGACCCGACGGAATTGGAGCATCACGGCCCCCGTCGGCGCGTGAATCAGACTTCCGCCGAGGCGGAGTTGCACGACGGGTCGATCGCTTTCGGGGATCTCTACATAGCGGGGTGAATCGGAGCGACACAGCTCATGCAGACCCACCCGATAAACATTGGCGACTTCCGTCGGATTCGGTTGGAGCTCGACCGAGCCAGGGGCCCAGATCACCACCGGGGTCATCACAAAGCCCGACCGACTGGGGTAGTCGTCGAGTAGCCCGACGACGCAGTCGGCGCCGAGATCGACCCCCAACTCCTCGCGGAGTTCTCGTAACGCGGCCTGCTCGGCGGTCTCACCGGCGTCGACCCGTCCACCGGGCAGGGCCCACTGGCGGGCATGGCTGTTCATTCGGGCGGCCCGGCGACAGAGTAGGAATCGCCGCCCCACCGGAGACTCCGGTCATCAGGTCGTCGAGGTGGAGCGTGGTATCGGCGATCCCGGGGACGTTGGCGAACGGGTCAGTCCCGACGTCGGCCGGATCGTCGGGGTCGGAGCCGGGCACGCTGTCGACGACGACGATGGCGACCGCGGCGTGACGTCGCCCGTCGAGTTCGACCGTCGTCCGGGCATGGGCGCCCACGTTGGCGATGATCTGCCGGCGGAGTTCGTCGTCGTGGCTGAACGTCATGGTTCGAGTCTGCCCACCGGGCCGCCGATCCGGCGGATCAGCGGCTGGTGCCGTCTACGCTGATTGCGTGGATCGGCGGCGAGATGGCTGAGTTGCTGACCGCCTTCGCCGCAGTGTTCCTGGCTGAACTTCCCGACAAGACGATGGTCGCCACGTTGTTGATGACGGCTCGGACCCGCCGCCCGCTGCAGGTGTGGATGGGGGTGAGCGTCGCCTTCGCCTGCCACGTCGTCCTGGCGGTCGTGGCCGGGTCGTTGTTGGCCAAGCTGCCCGATCGGGCGGTGGCGGCGATGGCGGGAACGCTGTTCGCCATCGGAGGCATCGGGTTGCTTCGTTCCGGTGGTGAGGGGCCGATCGACGAAACGGCTGCTCCTCCTGCACCCCTCGGGGCGTGGAGGGTGATGGTGATGAGCGCCGGCGCCGTATTGATCGCCGAACTGGGCGATCTGACGCAACTCGCCACAGCCGGACTGGCGGCCAACGCCGACCGACCGTGGATGGTCGGGATCGGGGCGTTCGCCGCTCTCAGCGCGGTCGCTGCGTTGGCGGCCGGCGTCGGTCAAGCCTTGGCCAAGGTCGTTCCACTCGGCATCATCCGTCGCGTCGGGGGTTGCGTGTTTCTGCTGCTCAGCGGCCTTGCATTCGTGAAAGTGATCACGGGTGGGTGAGCTGCTCAACGCTCGATGTAGCTGTTTGGGCCCAATTCTCCCCAAGTGCGGCTGTGGGACAACAATGCTGTTTCCGACGAGCTAGCGTCACGGCTCACAGGTCGATCGTTGTGCCGACTGGCGTGTGTCATGAGTGGCGAGCAGGGTGATGTATGGCCCAACCAGTCGAGATGTTGGAGCAGCTGCTCGCCTGCCTGCCGATGTATCATCGCCCAAGTCCATCGCCGCAGCCACCTTCCCCGTCGACAAAAAGGGTTTCGAGCCCGCCGCGGTTCGGGCCTATCTCGAGCAGGTTGCCTCGGAAGTTGCCCGGGGGCAGGTCGACAACGAGTCGCTGCAACGCGACATCACCGAACTCCGCCGCCAGTTGGCTAGCGCTGACGGCTCCACCGTCGTCGAGATGCTCAACGAGAAGTCGACGGTGTTGTTGCAGGCCGCCAGCGAGGCGGCAGCGGGCATCCGCCGCAAAGCCGAGACGGCGGCACGCGAAATGACGCATGAGGCGCTGGCCCACGCCGAGTCGGTGCGGGCCAAGGGCGAGATCGAAGCGCAGACGATGCGTGAGGCTGCCCACCGCGATTCCGAGGCGATGCGCGGGGCCGCCCAGAACGAGCGAATCGCTTTGATGACCACCGCCGAGTCGGAGTTGAAATCGGCGTGTGACGAGGCGAAGCGAACCCTGACCGGGGCGTGTACCGAAGCTGAGCGAGCGGTGACCGCGGCTCGCTCCGAGGCGGCCCGACTGGCCCAGGAATCGGCCACCGAGGCCGAGCGGATCACACGGGCATCTCGCGGTGAGGCCAAGCGGGTGACGGTCGAATCGTGTGCCGAGGCGCAGCGGATCGTGGCCGCTGCTCACCAGAAGGCCGAGGAGCGGTTACAAGCTGCGGTCCGTAAGCGGGCCGAGGTGGTCGAAGAACTCGACGCGTTGCGGGCCGACGCCTACGCCGAGGTCGACTCGTTGGCATCGGCTCGCCGCCAGTTGATCACCAACCTCAAGGCCGCCCGCAAGGACCTTGACGCCGTGCTGAAGACGACGTCGCCCCGCGGCACCTGACGTCGGCCCAGCTGGCGTGTTGAGCCCGCCACGGGCCCGTTCCGGATGGGCTGATCCGCCCGGCATGTCGCTCCAGGGGCCTTCGCTCCAGGCGCCTTCACTCCAGGCGATTCACACCAGGCCGAGGTAGCTGGCGTGGCGGACGAGGCCCTCGTTGGTCCACTCGGCGATCTCGATCTCGGCGTGTAGCTCAGGTCGAATCCATGTTGCGGTGCGAACGTACTCGCGGGGAACGACCCCGGCGAACGGGCTCGTCGCCACGCTCAACGCCCGCATCGTCGCGGTCAACGATTCGAGCGTCGAGGCGTTGAAACCCGTGCCGACCCCGCCGCCGAACTGCAGCCGGCCATCGATCTGCGGTGTGCCGACCAGCAGGGCACCGAACGAGCCGGCGCGGTTGCCGGTCCCCGCGGTGTAGCCGCCGATGGTGACCGTGGTGCTGAACCGATTTTCACCTTCCGCCATGCCGGCGAACGCTTGCCCGGCTGGTAGGTGCTGCCCAGTCGCTTGGCCATGATGCCCTCCAAACCCCCGGCCGCCGTGGCGGCGAGCAGCGCCGCACCGTCGCCGATGCGGTGATCGGGCACCGACCAGTTCGAGCCTGTCTCCAGGCTTTGGGCGAGCAGCGCCCGACGGTTCTCGTACGGCAGGCCGGTGGTGTCGTGGCCGGCCAGGTGGAGCAGATCGAACACGAAGTACATCGCCTGGCGCTCGTGGCGTTGGATCAATTCGAACCGGGGTTTGCCATCATCGTCGAGTACGACCAACTCGCCGTCGAGCACCGCATCGGGGACGGCCAACGCGCCGGGCAGCCCGGCGAGCTCGGGGTACTTGGCGGTGACGTCGATGCCCTTGGTGCTCTGCAGTTTCAACCGCCCGTCGACGATGAAGGCCAGCGTGCGATAGCCGTCCCACTTGATCTCGTAGGCCCAGTTGGCGTCGTCGGTCACGCTCGGCAGCGTGCCGAGGTTGGCCTTCATCGGCTCGGTCGGGAAGCGGATCATGCCGTTGGTGGGATATCGCGTGGAACCCTGCTCGACAGCACCTTGGTGGCTTCCAGGCGATCGACCTCGGCGTCGTCGAGGTCGAGGACCCGCTGCAACACGGCCCGGTTATCTTCCCCGCGGTACTTCGGTTCGCCGGAGACGCCGGTGGAGGCGTCGCTGAAGTGCCACGGCGAGTTCGGGATCCGCACGGTGCCGCCGGCCCGGTCGGAGACTTCGACCACCGCGTTGCGCGCCGTCGACCAGTCGCTGTCGGCGACCTCGCGCACGGTACGGATGACGCCCATCGCCAAGCTCTCGCGTTCAAAGAAACCTCCAGGTCCTCGGCGGTGGGGAAGCGGGCGGCGCCGACCTGCAGTTCGGCGATCAGCTCGACGAGAGCCCGTTTACGCTGCGGGATCGTGGCGAACCGCCGGTCGTCGATCAACTCCGGCCGGTTGACGCCCCGGCAGAACCGCTCGAAGGTGCCCCGCTCGGCCGGGTGCCCCGAGATCGCCACCTGGCGGCCCTCGCCGGTGGTGAACACGGGATAGGCGCTCGGCTCGAAGCTGATCACCAGGTTGTCGTGATCGAGACCTTCGAGCAGGTGAGCGTGGGCATGCTCATTGGCGCTGAGCAGCGACTCGGTCATCGAGACGTCGATGAGTTGGCCGCGCCCGGAACGTTCGCGTTGGTAGAGCGCGGCGACGATTGCGTTCGAGGCATAGAGGGCGCAGTAGGTGTCGCCGTGGCTCATCTCGGCGGGGGCGGTGACGTGCCCCGTCTCCCGGTTTTCGGCCCAAAGAAATCCGCTCTCGGCGCCGATGACGGTTGCATATGCCCGGCGGTTGGTCCACGGCCCGGTGAGGCCATAACCGGTGATCGCGGCAGTAGACGAGGCGGGGGTTGTCGGCGGCGAGCGACTCGTAGCCGACCCCGAGGCGATCCATCACGCCGGGCCGGAAGTTTTCGAGAACCACGTCGGACGCCGCGGCCAGGCGGCGCAGGATCGCCGCGCCGTCGGGATGGGAGAGGTCGAGGCTGAGGCTGTCCTTCCCGCAGTTCTGCTGGGTGAAGTAGGTGGCGATCGAGTTCACCCGCGGGTGGGAGTAACGGGTGAGGTCGCCCTCGGGTGACTCGATCTTGATCACGTCGGCCCCCAGATGGGCCAGACTCCGTCCGCAGTGCGGCCCGGCCAGCACACGCGACAGATCGAGCACTCGGACCCCGGCCAGGGGCCCATCCTGTCGCGGGTCGCCGGTCAACGAGGTCTCGCGCGCATTGCTCACCCCGCCATGTTGCCCGATTATCGCTGCGCTTCGGGTGCGCTGGGGAGCTCGCCGCGCTCCGCAGCGCACCCGAACGTATCGGGCCGCACGCAGTACGGTCGGGCGATGGGGAAATTGCCAAGGTATGACGAGTTGCCGCTGCGGGCCGGGTATCGGGCCAGTTGGGGCGTGTGGGGACCGGAGGGGACCGACTACTTCGGGTGCCTGAATCTGCTCACCGCCGAGCGGGCGGCGGCCGCCGCTCAGATCGTGCAGCGGGGGTCGGCATTCCCGATGAACTGGGACGCGTCGCTGCCGACGCCGCCGTTGTTCGGGCGGTCGGGATTTACCCACGAGGTCACCGGCGATGCCCGGTCACGCGGCCACGACGACGTGCTCCACGGGTGGAACACCCAGTCGTCGTCGCAGTGGGATGGGTTCCGCCACATCCGCAACCTCGACGCGCTGGAACAAGGGTTGGGCACCGGCCACTACGGCGGGGTGCCCGACGAGGAGCACGGGATGCACCACTGGGCGCAGCGTGGCCTGGTGGGCCGGGCGGTGCTCGCCGACATCGGCCGGTGGCGCGAGTCGATCGGGCGGCCGCTGAACTGCGGCGAGTCCGACATCATCGAACCCGAGGAGATCGGCGAATGCCTCGCCGCCCAAGGCACCGAGGTGCGTGAGGGCGACGTACTGCTGATCCGCACCGGCTGGATCTCGTGGTATCTCGAACAACCGACCGAGGTGCGTGAACACATCAGCGACCGGTCACGGATGACGGCGGTTGGCTTGCGTGGCAGCGAGCGGACCGCCGAGGTGTTGTGGAACATGCACATCGCCGCCATCGGGATGGACAACCCTGCGATCGAGGTGTGGCCACCGCCGCCGGCCGATGAACCGCAGAACGTCCGTGAGCGGATGTTCATCCACTTCCTGCTGCTGCCGATGCTCGGGCTCCCGCTCGGCGAGCTGTGGAACCTCGACCCGCTCGCCGCGGACTGCGTGACCGACGGTTGCTACGAGGGCTTGTTCACCTCGGCGCCGCTCAACATGCCGGCCGGTGTCGCCTCACCCCCGAACGCCATCGTCCTCAAGTAATTCCAGCTCACGTGTCGAGTCGTCGTTAGTTGACCTCGCAGCTCAGTGAGTCGGGCGTCAGCCACTTGACGACTTCGGCGATCGCCGCGGCGTTCTCGGGTACGGCGAGTTGCCCGGCGATGTCGTCGACGGCCTCGCGTGACAGCGACCAGCCGAGGGGTGCTTGCACACCCGGATGGGCAAACAGTGAGAGCCGGGTGAACCGGTCGGTGACCGCCGCGCCGGTCGAGTCGACGACCTGTACACCGGGGCCGAGGTCGCGGGAGAACTGGTTGGCGACCTGCTCGATCCACCCGGCGTCACGGCTACCGAACACGGCGGTCGCGCCGGTGAGGGGGGCGAGCAGTTGGCCGAGCCGCCCCGGGGCCGCGGTCGCGTTGCGGTTGCGGTAGCCGTTGTCAATTTCGATGAACACCGGGACGATGCATGTGGGCATCGTCTTGTTGTGTTGGGCGACCAGCGGGGCGACCTCCGACCAGGTTTCCAGTAACGCACTCGCACCGGTGTTGTCGCGATATCCTCCGTCGGCGATTGCCAGCGGTGGAAGATCGGTTCGTGGGCAGGTCTGGCCGCGGTCAGGTGCGCTGCGAAGGTCACCGGTGGGTGAGACGAACGGGAAGCGGGCCGACAGGAACGCGGCGGTCGACAAGCGTACGTCTTCGGTCGCGCAGAGGTAGTCGCCAAGGTCGCGGTTGACGGCCAGCGCGGTGCGGACGAGCGGCGTGTCATCGAGGCGTTGGCGCCGGCAATCGAGCTCGGCATCCGTCAGCTGAGCCGAGTCGACGGCGGGGTCGGAACCGTCGAGGCGGGAGAGGTTGACGCGGCACGAGTCGCGCAGATTTGTGCCGTTGAGCATCAGCAACGGTCCGGTCCACTGCTGGGTTGCACCCAGGACACCAGCGACTGCCGGGTTCGTTGTCGGAGCGCCGGTTGCCGGATCGGTGGTGACGTCGTCGGCCCAGCGCCGCTCCCACGAACGCTCGATGACTTCGGCACGGTCCATGTCGGGGGAGAGGTGTAGGAAGGCGTTCGGGGCTTCGACGAAAAGCTGCCAGGCGAGAGACGGCGACAGCAGATCCCCGCCGAGTTGACGGGCGACCCACCCCTCGGCTTGCCCCGTCGATTGGAGCTGGGCCGTAGTCGATGCGATGCCCACGCTCCCCCCGGACGCCCCGCTGAGGGCGAAAACGTTCGCCCAGTTGTTGGGGAGAGTCGAACCGTCACAGACCTTGATATCGATGCGGGCAAGTAGGCAATCGAGGGCCAACGAGGTGAAGCTGGCGGCCCGGATGCCACCTCCAGCGGCGGCGACGAACACCATCGGGACGGCCGGTTTGCGACCAGCGACGATGGGAGCCTGCCCGGCCGTACCAGCCGGGGCCTCCAGCCCGAGGCCCGCCGCTCGCGTCCACTCCGTGAACGCTCCGGTGGCGGTGAACGCTCGCTCCCCGGCGGGTGTCGGGCTCTCGATCGTGCGGATCTCATGAAAATCACTGCTGAGTAGGGACGAAGCGCCACCCCACAAAAGAATGGTCGTCACGATGGGGATGCGCTGAATCCCGAGCAGCCGCAGTGCACCGGGCACCGGCCACCGCTCGGTGACATACGAGAGCCCGCCAATGGCCACGGTCAGCCCGGTGAGGAAGGCAGGCAGCAGGCCGTGGACACCGAGTAGCCGCCCGATCGTCCACGGATGGAACCACGTCCACACGATGATCACGGCCAGCAGCGCGGCCGAGCCGATCAGCCACGTTCGGAACGCCGTGTTGAACCGGCTCAGGTCGGAGCCAACCCCGAAGAAGGTAGGTCGGCGGGACATGACGTACAGCACGCAACCAATGGTCACGACGACCAGGCAGATCGGGGCCAAGAGCACAGATCCGCCCGGGCTGATCGCTTCGGGGATGGCGGCGCGAAGAATCGTCCGCCCCAACACGATGTACGGCAGAAAGCCGAGGAGCGAGGGCAGGAACGGCGAGGGCTCGGTCGGCGGCAGGACCACGGGCCCAGCGTTCGGCCCAGCGGCCGGCTCGGTAGGTGGCTCGGTCACGGTGATCGGAATCTCGGATGTGATCTCTGGCCGGGCCGCGGCCGCAGGATCCGACGATGGTGCTGCGGTCGAGTCCGCGGCGATCTCGGGGGGCACGACCATCAGCAACAGGGCGTTGAGACCAGCGACCACGAGGGCGATGAGGCCGAGCATGCCGATTCCCCCACCCCAGTGGCGGATGCGTTCCACGCCGAATCCGATGACGGTCAACCCAGCTCCGGCCCCGGCGAGTCGTCTGGTCAGCCGCCATTCCGACACTGGTCGCCCGGGTGGATCGGCGGCCCTTCCGACCCGTCGGGCGATGACGAATACTGTCGCCGACAACCAGAAGACGGCGAGCACGGCGACCACGATCAGGCGGAGGGAATGGCTCCATAGGCGGATGGCG
Source organism: uncultured Actinomycetes bacterium (assembly GCA_963847945.1). Taxonomy (GTDB): domain Bacteria; phylum Actinomycetota; class Acidimicrobiia; order Acidimicrobiales; family Ilumatobacteraceae; genus JANMJD01. The sequence goes on along the minus strand of CAWKBX010000009.1, from coordinate 15,721 downwards.
TCGGCCGCCTGTTCGCCCGGGGGGCCGACATTGAAAATGACTGCGTAGAGCGCGATCACGGCGATCAGCACCCGGTATTGCGAAATACTGGCGAGGAATCCGCCACCGGGCCCGGCGCGTCGACGGGCGTTTCGAGCAATCGCCAGTAGCCCGACGGCCAACGGGACCATGATCGCCAGCAGACTCAGCCGGCGGGTCAGCGAACTGAACTGCAACACCCAGGCAGCGAACTTGGCCGTGCCTGAGAGTCGAGGCGGATCGCCGATCGGGACGGCTCGCAACAGGATCCAGTCGAGGAACTGATCAAGCAACCCGAGTGCCAGATAGACGGGCACGAGATACCCCGCCCACCGCAGAATGCCTCGCCGGAGATGGCCGACCTCGTCGGCGTCGCGGCTCAACCGGTCGAACACCCATGCGACGAGCGTGAGGAGCAACCCGCTGATGACGACGGTGTAGCCGATCTCGGCGAGGGTGTGCAGTTGGGCCAGCGTGCGGCCGTCGACCGTGCCGCGCAGAAACGGGGCGAACTGGGCCGAGCCACGGTCCCATGACGCAAGGGCCTGGGCGGCGGCCCGCGGGCCGTCATGGAGTCGGTTGGTGCCGTAGGGAAGCTCGTTGGCGGGATGTAACGCGCCGAGGGCCTCGTCGAGCGTGGTGCGCGCGGTGTGCAACGTGACGGCCGCGGCGAACCCGATGGCGAACCACCAGTGCCGCTGCGACCCCCGCAGGGTGCGCAACATCCGCGCTCCGCGTCCGAACGGTTGGTGAAAAGTGTCTGCACCGATGTCCCCACGCCGACATCATCGCAGTTTCGTGGCGGGCATTGTTGCGGGCATGGTGGCATGGGCCCGTCGTAGAATCGAGGTTGATGCCGCCAATCGATCGCTCCCGGATCGCCGGGTGGCGGGTTCACTACTCGTGGGTGATCTTCGCGGCCACCTTTGTGATTCTTCTTGCCGCGGCGGGCATGCGGGCAGTACCCGGTGTGCTGATCGATCCGCTCCACGCGGAGTTCCAGTGGAGCCGCGCCGACATCGGCCTGGCGGTCTCGGTGAACGTGTTGCTCTTCGGTTTCATGGGGCCATTCGCGGCGGCGTTGATGGCGAGATTCGGCCTGCGCCGGGTGATCAGCGTGGCGTTGGCGATGATCGCCTTGGGCCTCGGTTTGTCATCGCAGATGACCGAACGCTGGCAGTTGTTGTTGTTCTACGGGGTGTTCGTCGGCCTTGGTTCGGGGTGCATGGCGACGGTGTTGGCCGCATCGGTCGCCAACCGCTGGTTCGTCTCCCGGCGAGGTCTGGTGACGGGCATGCTGACCGCCGGAACGGCCAGCGGACAGATCGTGTTCCTGCAGGTGCTCACCCGCGTCGGCGATGATCACGGCTGGCGCTGGGTGACGTACACGACGTCGCTGGCCGCCCTCGCCGCGATTCCGCTGGCGGCGATCGTGCTACGCGATCGTCCGGAGGACGTGGGCCTCACTGCATATGGGGCGCCACCGGGACACGTCACGGCGCGGACGACTCGAGAACCCGATTCGGGTGGCGTTCGCCGGGTTGCGCGATGTGTCGCGCCTTGGCGGGTTCTGGCTGCTCTTCGGCGGTTTTCTCGTCTGCGGGGTGTCGACGAACGGGTTGATCGCCACGCACTTCATCCCCGCGGCCGGTGACCACGCGATTCATCGGGCGACCGCCGCGGGTCTGTTGTCGTTGGTCGGTCTGTTCGACATCGCCGGCACGGTCCTGTCGGGTTGGTTGTCGGACCGGATGGACCCTCGGATTCTGCTGGCCGTCTACTACGGCACCCGCGGCATCGCGCTGGTGTTCCTCGACGCTGCGCTCGGGTCCGGCGGGTTCCCGCTGTGGGTGTTCATGATCTTCTACGGCCTCGATTGGGTCGCAACGGTGCCGCCGACGGTGCGGCTGTGTACCGACGTGTGCGGGGCCGAACGAGGGACCGTCGCCTACGGCTGGGTCTACGCCGGCCACCAGCTCGGCGCGGCCGTGATGGCCTGGCTCGCCGGCTTTCTGCGCGACACGACCGGTTCCTACCGACCGGCGTTCTTCATCGCCGGTGCCTGCTGCGCCCTGGCTGCCTTCGGTTCGATGCGCATCCGCCGCCCTTCGCCCGCACCACGGCCGATCGCCGAACCGGTTCGGGTCGGGGTCGGGTGACCGCTGCCGGGGTGCGAGCCGGGCCGGGTCCAGTCTGTTTTCATGTTCTCGTGAGCGGCGAGGTGGCGCACGAGAACATGAAATCGCCGCCTCAGCTGAGCATCCACGCGGTGACTTTGGCCCACTGGTAGTCGGCCTTGCCGACCGGGGTGCGCTGCACCTCGGGGACGCGCAGCACCCGCTTGGGGATCTTGTAGTCGGCGATCAAGGTGCGGCAGTGGCTGCCCAATTCCGCGTCCGTCGGTTCGGGGACTTCGGGCCGGAGCTGCACGATGGCGGTCACCCGTTCGCCCCAGCGTGCATCGGTGATGCCGACCACGATGGCGTCGAAGACCGCCGGGTGGGCCTTGAGGGCGGCCTCGACCTCTTCGGGGAACACCTTCTCGCCGCCGGTATTGATCGACACCGAACCTCGCCCGAGGAGGGTGATCGCCCCGTCGGCCTCGATGCGGGCGAAGTCACCGGGGATCACCCACCGCTTGCCGGCGTAGGTTGGGAAGGTCGCCGCAGTCTTGTCGGGATCGTTGTAGTAACCGAGCGGGATGTGGCCGCTGCGGGCCAGTTTGCCGACCTCGCCGGCCTCGGCCTGGGTGCCGTCGTCACGCAGCACCGTGGTGTGCTCACCCATCTGGAACTTGGGTGACGCCAGACCCTCGCCCCCGTCGAGTTTCGAGCCGTTGGCCCCGGTTTCCGACGCGCCGAAGCTGTCCATGATCGCGATGTTCGGGAGCGCCTGGCGGAGTTGTTCACGGACTCGGGCCGATAGCGGCGCGCCACCATTACCGATCGCCCACACGTGCGACAGGTCGGGTCGCCGGCGGCCACCCTCGAGGAGGGCTTCGGCCAACGGGCGGGCCATTGCATCACCGATCGTCGAGACCGAGTTGGTACCCGACTCGGCGACGAACTCCCAGATCGCGTGGGGGTCGAACCGTTTCCCGGTCCACAACACGAACACGTTGCCGGCCATCAGACGCGTTGCCCATCACCCACTGCCCGCCGCCGTGCATCATCGGACCGAGGGCAAGGAGCCTCATTTGGGCTGGTAGCGCGGCGATCTCGGGGCCGAGATCCTCGGGTTGCACCAGCGGGCGGTTGCCCCGCGACGAGTTCATCGCGGCGAAGAAGATGTCCTCGTGGCGCCACATGACCCCCTTGGGCATTCCCGTGGTTCCGCCGGTGTACAGCACATAGAGGTCGTCGCTGCTGCGCCCCGTGTTCGGTCGCTCGGCGGATGCCGCGGCGAGCACGGCCTCGTAGCCGTCGTCGAGCACGAGTTGACGCAGACCCGGGGCCGCGGCGCTGACCACGTCGGCGAACTCGGGGGTGACGATTGTCAGCACGCAAGTCGAGTTGCTGTAGAGGTACGCGAGTTCGGCCTCGACATACCGGAAGTTGACGTTGATCGGTACCGCGCTGATTTTGCAGCAGGCATAAAACGCCTCGACCCACTCGGCGCAGTTCGGCGCGTGGATGCCGACATGGTCGCCCTGAGCGATCCCCAGCGACAACAGATGGTTGGCCAGCCGCGTTGCCCGCTCATCGAGCTGCACATACGTGTAGGTGACCTCACCCGTGATCAACGCCAGCCGATCCGGTGCGGCATCGACCACGATCTCGAACAGGTCCGCCAGGTTGTAGGTCCGCGTCATCGTGACATTCGATCAGATCGACGATCAGTTCGCGGGGCCCGGTGTGATCGACCGCCTCGTCCGGATTGTCGTCGGGACCGCGTTCGTGACGCTTTGTCGAGCTGTATCCGGCCGGAATCGCGGCCGGGATCGCGGCCGCCGAGAACCTCCGACTATGTCGCGGTGGCCGAGGTGCCGACCAGTGCCGCGACGTCGACCAGTTCAATCGTGGGGTCGGTCGTCGCGCGCTCGATCAGGCGGCGCTCATAGCCCGAACGGGAGAACAAACGAATCCGGCGATCGGAAGCCACCGGTAGACCTGCTTGCTGAAGGGCGGGCATCTTGAATTCAAGAAGGTCGTCGAGCACGGCAGCCCTCATGGGCTTCCTCGTCCACTTCGCTTCGCCGACGACGGTGACCGTGCCGCGAGTCATCCCGACGACGTCGATCTCTTCGGAGGAACGCGCTCCTCGACGCCTCAGATCGTGCATCGCCGGCCCCCACCACGCGCCGACCATCGTCGCAAGGCCGTCTCTTCGAACCGTTGACCGGGCCCACTCCTCGAAGTGCCAAGCGACGTGATCCGACAGAGCAGGCTTGATTTCCTCCTCGAAGAGGTGGGCTCCGGGCAGGCCGGCCTCGAGGTCGGCCTGGTGAGGAAAGACGAACCGGAACCAGAACTGCAGAAATGGATCGACCAGATGCCAGTTGCCCTGGCGAGAACCGGCCGCTGCGCCGATGGGAAGCCGTCTGGTGACGAGGCGCATTGACACCAGTGTCGAGAGATATTTGGACACGACGTTGGCCTCGGTGCGCAACGATTGGGCGAGTTCGTTCATTTCCTTGTCTCCGGTGCTGAGCATCTGGAGGATGCCGAAGTAGGCGCCGGGCTGGCGGAGTTCCTGTTCGACGACGGATCGCCCTTCGTTCCACAACGGTGTGTTCGGCCCAAGTGCTCCGCTGACAAGCGCGGCTCCGAGCGGGCCTCGGCCGAGCAGATCGAGGTAGCGCGGGATGCCACCGCAGATCGCGTACCGCTCCATTCGCTCGTCCGGTGACAGTCCGTCGAGGAACGGCTCGGCGGCGTCAAAGGCCAACGGAGTGAGTTCGAACCCGCGCAGTCGGCCGTGAAGCGGGCCGTGCTCGGCGAACAGCCCAGCCATTTGGCTGACTACCGAGCCCGACAGGATCAGCTTGGTTGATGTGCCGGCGAGCTCCTCCTCGAAGACGGCCTGGATTCGGCTCAGGGTTCGATCAGCTTCGGCGTGGGTCGTGGGCAGCAGGTACGGAAACTCGTCGATGACCACCGTGATGGGCTCATTGCGTCCGAGGCGCAGCAGAACGGTGATGAGTTCTGCCAGGTCATCAAATCGGGGGGTTACTCCGAGTAGGGGAGCGAGCTGGCGGGCGAAGCGGTCGAACTGCATCCCCGCCGTCAGCCGTTCCCCGACGAGTACGACGGCGGGTCGACCGTGGGCGAAGCGACGCAGTAGCCAGGATTTGCCGACGCGTCGACGCCCGAACATCGCGAGCGGCAAGGCGTGGGGATCATCGAACCAGTCATCGAGTACCTTCAACTCGGCTGTTCGGTTCACGAAACGGTTGACGGACGCCCATTCATACGGTGCTCCTACTCCCATAAGAGTAGTCTACTCGTAACACACTTAACGAAGAGTCGACTATTTGGGCATATCTGATCGCTGTTTGCGGAGGACGTCAGATCGTCGTGATGAGGGGGGCGACGGAGGTGCCGAACGCGGCGAGTTGGTCGACGAGTTCGTCGCAGGAGCGGGCCTTGAAGCGGACTTGGAGTTGGTTGACGCCTTCTGCAGTCCCGCTGAGGATCTGTTCGGCGATCGCTTTGGCCCCTCCCGAGATGACGCCTTCGCCGACATCCCACGACGGGGTACCGACGTAGAGGAACGGGGTGATGTGGCCGATCATCATTGGTCGCTCCATCCGCCCGGCGGCGGCCCGGGCGTCGTTGAGCGAGGCGATCAGTGCTGCGTTCGACGGGCCTTGGGGTAGCCAGCCGTCGCCGAATCGCCCGGCTCGGCGGATCGCCGCGGGCGATGAGCCGCCGATCCAGATCGGCGGGCGCGGCGATTGCACCGGCCGGGGGCGTACGCCGAAGCCGTCGTTGAACTCCTGCTCCAGCGCCGCGGCGAAGACTGGGAGCGCCTCGTCGGTGGCCCGGCCGCGGGTGGTGAAGTCGACGCCCAAGTGCTCGAACTCGGCCTGCACGTGACCGGCTCCGATCCCAGCGATCGCCCGGCCCTTGGAGAGGTGGTCGAGGGTGGCGAACCCCTTGGCGGCGGTCAGCGGGTGGCGGTAGGCCAACACGTAGACGTGCGAGAGCAGATGCACCCGGCTCGTCACCCCCGCGAGCCAGCCGAGGGTGGTCAGGCAGTCGGCCCAGTGGGTGCCCATACCGCCTGCCATCGACTCGGGAATAGCGATGTGGTCGCACACCCCGACGTAGTGGAACCCGTGCTCGTCGGCGGCCTGGGCGATGCGGGCCATTTCATCAGGACCCGAGGTCCGCTCCCACTCGGCGACGAAATAGTTGCTTTGGGCCTGAATGGGCAGCTGGATGCCGTAGACGCGCCGGCCGGTCGGGATCTCGATCATGGATGAAACCGTACGCAACCGGATAGGCCTTGCGTCACATGAGCGAAGCGTCACGCCCCGTTCATTCTGTCGTAACGATCTGCGGGGTACCTTGATCGTTGAAACAGATATCTGAAAGGACATGGTCCCCTATGACAACCGTTCCGACCACGCTGGTCCTCCTCGACCCTTCCTCCGATGACGGAGAAACCGCCCTGCAGTTGCTTGGCGCCTCCGACGATCACGTTGCCCTCGTCACCCTGATCAGTGGCCGCACTTCTCGTTCGCTGCGCGACTACGCGATCAGCGAAGACATCGACATGATGACCGCCGGTTGGCTCTACCTCGACCAGGTCGTCGCCCGCGTTGACGCCACCAACCGCGAGGTACAGACGATCCTCGCCGATGGCCCTGATGTTGCCCGCGAGCTGGCCACCATCGCCGCCGGTATGGTCGTGCGCCGCATCCTGTTGCCGTCGTCGCTCGCTCGGGTCGACGCCGGGGCCCGCGACCGTCTTCGGGCCGGCGCGGCTGCCCCCATCGTGATGGCCGAACAGTCGGTCGTTGTCGCCGCCCGATAGGGCGGTTGATTTGGGTCGTCGGCCCACCCAGCCCCCCTTGGGTGGGCCGACTACCCTCTGATGCCGTGGTCGTTCCTAGGCATCGTTTCGTTTCGATCCCTGGCGGATCGTTCACGATGGGTACCGACGCTCGGTACCCGGAAGAACGCCCGGCGCGGGTGGTTGATCTTGAAGCGTTCGCGCTCGACATCCATCCGGTGACCAATGCCCAGTTCGCTCGCTTCACGGTCGGAACCGGCTACGTGACGGTCGCCGAACGGATGCAGCCGTCGGTTTCGGCGGTGTTCTCGCCACCCGACGGACCGGTCGATCTGACGGACCCGGCGAACTGGTGGGAATACGCACCCGGTGCGTGCTGGCAGCGCCCGTTCGGTTGGGGATCGGACCTTGCCAACCGCAGCGATCACCCGGTCGTCCACGTGACGCTGGCGGATGCCGAGGCGTACTGTCGCTGGTCCGGCTATCGATTGCCGACCGAGGCTGAGTGGGAGCGGGCGGCGTCGATCGAACCGCTGCCCCCCACCTGGCCGCTCGCCGCCGACGGTCGCTTGCTCGCCAATGTGTGGATCGGCGAGTTCCCCCATGCGTCGCGCCGGCCTGACCCGCCCGGGACGATGCCCGTTGGCGCGTTCGCTCCCCGCTCGCTCGGCGTCTACGACCAGCTCGGCCAGGTGTGGGAGCTCACCGCCGACGGCGTCGCCAAGGGCGGCTCGTACCTCTGCTCCGAGTCGTATTGCACGCGTTACCGACCGGCGGCGCGCATGGTCCCCGACGGATCGACCGGCCACATCGGCTTCCGCTGCGCGACGAGCGTCACCCCCGACGCCTCGGACGTCGAATGACCAGCAGCTGACGTCAGTAACCGTCTGTCGTCGGTTTCGTGAGGGTATGCCCCCTCCAGTCAGCCCCCTCCAGTCAGCCCCCTCCAGTCGGGCACGACCTCACGAGAACGGCTGAGGAGTCGAGAGGTGACGACGGCTACGGTCGCAGTACGTGGCTACCCGTTCCGACCAGCAGACATCCGGGCTGATCGGGGCCGCGATCGCCGTCAGCGTGTGGGGCGCCTCGGGGGTGGTTGCCCGGGAGTTGACGATGACCGCGCCGGCGATCGGGGCCTATCGGTTCACGATGTACTTCGCCGCGATCGTGGCCTGGATGGCGCTCCGCCGCACCCCGGTCTCGTTGCGGGCGCTGCGAACCTCGATGCCCGGTGGACTGTGGCTGGCGGCCGACGTGCTGCTGTTCTTCTACGCCGTCAAACACACGACCGTGTCGAATGCAACGCTGATCGGCGCGCTACAACCGGTGCTGATCATGGCGGTCTCGGCCCGCCTGTTTGGCGAACGTCCGCGCCGCCGCGATGTCATCGCGGCCGCGGTGGCGATCGGGGGCGTGGCGGTGGTGGTGATCATCGCCGCAGGCCAACCCACATGGAGCGGCCTGGGTGATCTTGCCGCGGTCGGGGCGATGATCTGTTGGGGCACGTACTTCATCATGTCGAGGCGGGCCCAAGCGACGTTGACGTCGACCGAGTTCACCGCCGGCGTCTCGTTCTGGGCGGCGATCGTGTCGATCCCGTTCGGCCTGGTGGCCGGTCAAGATCTGTCGTGGCCGGTTGCCAAGGATTGGCCACTGTTGTTGTTCATGACCTTCGGTGTCGGCTTTTTCGGCACGTCGCTGATGAACTGGTCGATCGGACGAATGGAGCTGTGGCTGGCCTCGACGATGACCCTGATCATCCCGATCGCCTCGGCCCTGCTCGCCTGGTGGATTCTCGACGAACCGATCACCGGCCCACAGGCCGCGGCGATGGCGGTCGTGCTCGGAGCACTCGCCGTCATCGTGCTCGGCCAATCGACCAACGACACTGCGGTCGACGACGCGTTGACTCCTGCGGTGTAGGCGTACCGATCAGCCCAGGCGGTTGACGTAGTCGACCATTCGGCCGCAGATATCGGGGACCTCGTCGAGTCGGTCGGTGTACTGCGAGGGCTTCATGCAGAACGTCGTGTAGCCGCGGGCGATCTGTTGTTCGAAGTCGGCCATCGAGGCTTCGACATCGGCGACCGAATCGGGCCCGTCGAACGTCGCCCGCGTGCCACCGACCAGTTCCAACTCGGCGAGGCTGCGGCCCGCTGCCTCCATGCCGGCGGCGAGTTGGGCGAGGTCGTCGTCGGTTGGGGTGCCGAACGGGTGGAATCCGTGGCCGTAGCGCACGATGCGGCGCACCAACGCCGAATGCATCGACTCGCCGCCGAACCACAGGCGCGGCCCGCCCGGCCGGAACGGCTTGGGCTCGCTGTACACCCGCTCGAACGAGAAGAACTCACCCTCGAACGTGGCTGGCGACGGGGCCCACAGGCGGTGCATCGCCTCGAGATGTTCGTCGAGGATGCGGCCGCGACGATTGAACGGCACCCCGAAGGCGTCATACTCCGCTCGCTGCCACGACACCGTCGGCTGGACGACGAGACGGCCCTGGGCCAGGAGATCGAGGGTGGCCAGATCCTTGGCGAGCAACAGCGGATGGCGCAGCGGGGGGATGATCGCCCCGGCGATCACCCGCAGTCGAGTCGTTGCCGCGGCGACCGCCGACATCAACACGATCGACGACGGCCACGGCGTCATCGGGTCCTGATTGCCGATCGCCGCATAGGCGCCGTGGGTTGTCGGGCAAACCGAGTTCAGCCGAGTTGGGGCCAAGAATGACCTGCTCACTGATCATCGCCGCGTCGAATCCGGCGGACTCGGCGATGCGGGCCAGTTCGACCAACGCGCCGATGTCGCGCGCGTCGATCATCGTGTGATTCTCGGTGATGATCATCAGCAGTCGAGCCGCAGTCATGTCGGTCAGTCCCGCTTGCGGACGTCGAACGGACCCATCGCCGCCGCTCCGCCGTCGAGGCGGAACGACACACCGGTGGCGAATCGGCCGACCGGGGCGACCAGGTAGTGGACCAGTGCGGCGATCTCGTCACCGGTGCCGGCGCGCCCGACGATGTTGATCCGCTCGCCGCTCTCGTTTAGTTCGCGGACCACGTGAGTGGCCATCGGGGTGTCGACCAGGCCCGGGTCGACCTGGGTGACCCGGATCCCGTCGGCTCCCCACTCCTTCGACAATGCCACGGTTGCCGCGGCGAGCCCGGCCTTGCTCGCGCCATAGACCACCCCGCCGGCCGAGGGGCGCACGGCGTCGATCGAGCCGATCATCACGACCGCCGGATCGATCGCCGCAGCGAGATGTGGATAGGCCATCTGGCAGAGCCGCAGCGGGGCCCACAGATTGAGCCCGATGAGCTCGTCGAAATACGGGCGGTCGACCTCGGCGAGGGCCAGCCAGTCACCGCGGCCCGGCGTTGTTGACGAGAATGTCGAGTCCGCCGAGGATCTCGACGGCGCGGGGAATGACGGTGTCGACATCGGCAGACCGCGACAGATCGGCAATGAGCGGCTCGATGCGACCGACGCCGTCGTGATCGGGGACTCCGCCCGACCGCGAGACGGCCACGACAGTCGCGCCCGCATTGGCGAGACGGTGGGCGATCGCCCCGCCGATCCCGGCGGACGCTCCGGTCACGACGGCTCGGCGGCCGGTGAGGTCGAATCCGGGATCCGTCATGACCGCGGGCCCGACGACGGTGGGATGCGGGGCGCAGCCCCCGGGTGAGAACAGTCATGAGCTCTGCTCCATCAGTGGAAGTTGCGGTACATGTCGAGTTCCCAATGGGTCACCGCGGGACCGGGCACGTCGGTGCCGACTGCGGCAAGGTATTGGTCCCATTCCGCCTGCTTGTTGTCCGCGAAGTTGGCCACACATTCGGCTCCTACCGCGGCGGTCAACATCTGGTCGGCGCGCAGATCATCGACCGCAGACCCGAGCGATGTCGCGCTGTGGATATCGGTACCGGAGTCGGCGAAGCCGTCGCCGGTCAGCGGCGGCGGGCAGTCATAGCCGTTGACGACGCCGAGTCGGGCGGCCTGCAACACTGTCGCAACGGCGAGGTGGATGTTGACGGAACCGTCGCTGAGGCGGCTCTCGATGCGGGTACCGCTACCGCGGGCTTCGGGCACGCGGTTGCCGGCGCAGCGATGGGCGTAGCCCCAGTTGCCCCAAAAGCCGTTTAACGCACCCGGCTGCACCCGGCGGTAGGCGTTCACCGTCGGGGCGCAGAGTGCGGTCATCGCCGGGTGATGTCGACACAGGCCCGCCAGCGCACCCTTCGCCAACATCGAGAGCCCATCCGCGGCGGTGGTGTCAGCGAAGGCATTGCGTCCTTCGGCGTCGACGACCGAGAAGTTGACATGAACGCCGTTGCCTGCCAGTTCCGAAAACGGCTTGCCCATGAACGTGAGATCAAGCCCGTGCTTCAAGGCGGTCTCGCGGGCCATCACGCGGGAAGAGGAAGGCGTCATCCGCGGCGCGTAGGGCGTCGTCGTATTCGAGGGTCAGTTCGAACTGCGACTCGTCGAACTCGGCGTTGATCGACTCGGTGCGAAAGCCGCAGCGTTCGGCCGTCCAGGTGATGTCGTCGATCAGGCCGACCGGGTCGGCGGCACGGCCGGTGGCGTAGACGTACGAACGTGGCGTCGACCATCTCCGCCAACCGCCAACGTCGTCGGGTTCGAGCACGTAGGCCTCAAGTTCCAGGCCGATCTTGACCGTGAAACCAAGCGCCGCCCAGTCGGCGATCGCATGCTGGAGCACATGTCGGGCGGCCACCGGGTAGGGCTCATCGTCGAGCGTCAAATGGGCGACGGCGACGCCGGTGCGGTCGTCTTCCCAACTCGGCCGCAGGTCGTCCGGATCGAACGACGAATGGACATCCCGCAAGCCGTCGTTGAGGTATCCGCCCGCCACATCGCGAATGGTCCGGTCATACCCCAGCCCGAATGTGGTGACCACGTGGTTGGTGCCCTGGTGCGCCAATCTCATCGGCAGGTATTTGCCCCGCGCCAAGCCGAGGTGGTCGGGCCACAGGAGTCGAACCCGGTCGTAGGTCGCCATCGCCGCGCCACTGTAGTGACGACAGCCTGGGTCGCCGCGGCCGGCGTGCCCACTGCGACGTCGACTGATCGCCGTGGGCATCCGGCGGAGTCAGAACGGTCACGATGCGGTCGCGGTCACCGCTCCTCGGTAGGACGACGTACCTGGCCCGGCACGGGGCTGGTCCACCGGAGCCAGAGCGCGCCGAGCCGGGCCAGGGTGGCGAGGGAGGCAACGCCGAGCAGGAGCACGAAGGACTCGAGTGCGGTGTGGGTGCCTGCGACGTAGAGTCCGCCGCCAGCCACCGACACGATGAGATACAGCTCCGATCGATACAGCAACCCGGGCCGGTCGCCGGCGAGCAAGTCGCGCACGACACTGCCGGCACCGACGGTTACGGCACCGAGCAGCACCGCGGCGAGTTCGGTGACCCCGGCGTCCAGCGCACGGCGCGTTGCCGAGCACGGTGAACAGGCCCAGCCCGATCGCGTCGAGGGTATCGACGACGCGAAACCGGCATGACCGAACCGAAAACCATCACGACCAGCGCACCGAAGAGACACGTCGGAAGCAGCCGGGTGTCGTTCAGGGCGAGCACCGGGCGCCCGATGAGCACGTCGCGGGTGACCCCTCCCGCCAGCCCGTTGACCACCGCCAACGCCACCAAGCCGACGATGTCCATGCCGTGGCGTCGGGCGACCTCGGCACCGCTGTAACCGAACGCGGCGACCGCGGCGATCTCCCCGACGTTCAGCAACGTAACGCTCACACCCGCCATTCTGCGTCAACAGTCAGTCGTCAGACACCCTCGCATTGGCCGACACTGTCGGTGATGTATGTACCGTCGGCGCAGCGCGGGTTCGGATTCTCGTGCGAGAACACTCCGGCCGGGCTTTCCCAGGCCGGCACGACCCAAGCGTGCACCATCCAACCGGTGATCTGCATGTAGTGGCCGCCGACGGCATCGCACTGTTCCTGGCTGACCTCGGAATCTGGTGGGAACGGAACCTCAATGCCGCCGTGTGACCGCGGCGATTTCCATCGCCACGGTGAGCCCATCGACCGCATGTACCAAAACATCGAAAGCGGCCAGGCGGAGTACGATTGCGTCGACTCGGATCAGTCGGCGACGGTGACCTTGCGGGTGTGCCAGCCGGTGGCCCCGTCGGGGTCGACACGGGCGACTTCCTCGGTTTGGGTCTCGCCGGTTTTGTCGGTGGCCCGCACTTGGATGACGTGCTGGCCAAGGGTGGCGTCCCACTCGTACACCCACTGGCGCCAGGCGTCGTCGGTGACGTCAGTGCTCAGCCGGGCCTCGGCCACACGCTGTCGATGCCGACCTCGACCTTTGCGACGCCGCGTTGCTGGGCCCAGGCGACCCCGGCGACGGCGGTCTTGCCGGCGACGACCTTGTCACCGCGGCCGGGAACATCGATGCGCGACTGGGTCTTGATCGGGGCGTTGACAGCCCAACCTCGAGGAATCCAGTAGCCCTCCTCGGCGGCCAGGTGGTCAACTCGATCTTGTCGAGCCACTTGGTCGCTGACACGTAGCCGTAGACGCCGGGCACGATCAGGCCCCGCGGGGAACCCATGGAGCGGGGGAAGCCGCACGCCGTTCATGGCCACGGCGATCATCGCCTCGCGTCCGTCGAGGGCAAGCTCGACCGGGAAACCGCACGTCCAACCGTCAAGGCTTGTGGAGTAGACCTGCTCGGCCCCTGGCTGCACACCGGCCTCGTTGAGCAGGTCGGCGAGCAGCACCCCGCGCCACACGGCGTTGCCGATGAGATCGCCGCCGACCTCGTTTGACACGCACGCAATGGTGATGGTCCGCTCAACCAGCGGGCGGGCGAGCAGATCGTCGTAGCTGAGCGACAGTGGCTTGTCGACCATCCCGCCGACCGACACCTTCCACGAGGCAAGGCCGACGGTCGGGATCGACAGCGCCGTATCGATGCGGTAGAAGTCGTTGTTCGGGGTGATGAACGGGGTGACCTCGGCGAGTTCGGCAACCCCGTTCGGGTTGTCGCCGGGGCCGGCCGCGTTGGCCGGCGTTCTGTCGCCGGGCTGGGAGCGGAATCGCCGGTGGCGGCGGCCGGGGGTGGGATGACCTCGGGGGCCTCGTTGAAGGCCTCTTCCAACCGCTGGCGGGTGATCGTGCGAGCGGCGCCGAGAGCGACCACGGCTCCCGCCCCAGCCGCCCGGTCGCCGTCAAGAACCGGCGCGGTCCCTCCGGCGGGATTCGCGAGCCGCCGGAACCTCGGCGGGCACTTGCCGCGTCGAGCACGAGGGCTAAGACGGCAATGCCGGCGAACGCCCCGACGATCGGAGCGACGGCCGCCCGGCCCGGTTGGTTCGGCCGATGGAGCGCGGCGGCGACCCCAATGACGGCAAAGGCGGCAAACCCGACGACGCCGACCGGGAACCTGCGGCGGGCGAGATGTCCGAACGTCGCCGAGGCGATGGCGAGAATCGTGACGATGCCGACCCGCAACGCGGTCTTGTCGTTGGTGCCGAACAGGTCGATAGCCAGGTTCTTCAGCCACTTCGGCACCCGATCGATCACCTCGGACCCCACGCTCGATCGGGGAAACGACGTCGATGATCGCCGCGACCAACATGCCGACGGTGACCGCGACGGCACCGGCGGCCAATCCGGCGGCGGCCGCCGCCCAGCGGGGCCACACGGTTGGTTGTGGCGCCCGCGGGCGTTGGGATCGACCTCGGACATCACGTCGGTCATCGGTTGTACGCCTCCTCGCTCACTTGCACAGGGGCTGCGCCCCCGAACCCATTGCCACCGATTCCCTGTTGCTCGGTCGGTTGGCATTCGCTTCGCTCATGTCGTCCCTCCGTTGATGCGAGACGTTACGAGATTACGGCGTGGCCGAGCGCGCTGGATTAGCCGGCTGAGCGTTTGGGCCCTGCGTGCTGTCACGACGATCGCAGGCTCGGCACGAACGTGACGTGTCCGTGGGCGTACTTGGCATAGCGGTGCCGAGGTCGGCGGCGAACCAGGTAGCCCACGCCGGATGATGCCCTGGTCACCCGGGGCGTCCCGCTCGCCTCGGGCGACGTAACCTCGCCCGATGGCCGACGATGCGCCCGACCGGATGAATCGTCCCGCTCAACCGACGAATTCCAGGGTCGGATCGGCCGGACGATGGCCGGCTCCGAGCCGTGGTGGCCGGCACACCCGACTGCCCCCGACGGGGCCCCGAACGTGATCGTGATCCTCGTCGACGATGTCGGCTTCTCTGACCTCGGCTGTTTCGGTGGCGAGGTGCACACCCCTCACCTCGATCGGCTCGCCGCCGAGGGCGTGAGGTTCTCGAACTCCCATGTCAACCCGATGTGCTCACCGACCCGCGCATCGTCGCTGACCGGTGTCAACCCCCATGCCGCAGGGATGGGCCACGTCGCCCAGGACGACCCTGGCTACCCGGGGTACCGCAACGAACTCGCCCCCGATGTGGCTACGCGGCCCAGGTGTTGCGCGATCACGGCTATGCCACGTTGATGGTCGGCAAGTGGCACCTGGCCCGCGACTCCGACATGTCGGCGTACGGGCCGATGCACTCGTGGCCCTGCCAGCGGGGATTCCAGCGGTACTACGGCAACCTCGGGGCGTTCACCAACCTGCACCAGCCCCACGCCCTGTTCGCCGACAATCACCTGATCAATACCGACCGATATCCCGACGGCTACCACCTCACCGATGACCTGACCGACCAGG
>CAWKBX010000008.1:0-63670 GCA_963847945.1 uncultured Actinomycetes bacterium | reverse complement strand
GTCGGTGGTTCGGTAGTTCGAACAGCAAATGCCGAGGCCGATCTCGGCGAGGGGTGCCGCAAGCCGTTCGACGACCTCGTTGCCCCGCCCTCGGCAATGAGCTTGCGCCCCCACCACCCAGCGCCTCGGTCAGCAGCAACTCGGCCCGCAACAGGCCACAGTGCTCGACCGGTACGCGCCGCGGCCGCCATGGGGCGTTTTTGACCTGTGCCAGGTTGACGTAGATCTTGGTCGCCGTGGCCAAAGTCCCGGGCCCCGAGGAGCGGCCGTCCGGAACCGCTGGGGGGGGAGAGCGCGGCGAATTCCCGACAGTCGCACCGGCTTTCACCATACCGTGAAGCGCCGTCAACGGTGACCAGTTCTCCGGTCCGCAGGGTCGAGGTGGCGTTACGTGTGGCAACCACACAGGGCACGCCCAGTTCGCGGTCCACGATCGCGGCGTGGCACGTCATCCCTCCGCTGTCGGTCACAGACAGCCGCCGCCCGGCGCATGACTCGGTGCCCAGTCGGGGTCGGTCATGGCGGCAACGAGTACCTCACCCGTCTCGAACTGACTCCCTTGACTCGGTGAGCTCAGAATGCGGACGCGCCCGCTCGCCACTCCGGAGGCTGCTCCCAAGCCCCGCACCACGACAGTCCCTGACGCCGTTCGGGTTCCTCGGTTGCGACGGCGCTCGACGGGTGTTGACCGAACGTGGTGATCGGACGGGTCTGCACGATCCACAGATCGTCACCTTCGTAGGCCCATTCCAGGTCCTGCGGCTCACCGCCGTAGTGCGCCTCGATCCGACAGGCGACCTCGGCGATGTCCAAGACCTCGGAATCGGTGAGCACACGAGTCGCCCGCTGCTCAGCCGTGAGTTCACGCACCTCATCGGCACCGTCGTCGCCACGCACGATCGCCGTCATCTGGCTGCCGCGCCTGGCATGTTGCACGCGTCTCGGTTCCCGCGAGACCACATACGTATCGGGCTCCACCTGGCCGCTGACAACAACCTCCCCCTGCCCGTAGGCACCCTCGATGACAATCGAGTTGGCGTCGCCGTTGCTCGGGTCGACGGTGAACGCTACGCCCGAACGGTCGACCACGAGCATGCGCTGCACCACGACCGCAATCGCTGGTACTTCCTCGATCTCCGGCCGCCCGGTAGGCAACGGCACGATTTCCCCAGAGTGATTCCCAGCATGAGAGCACTGCCTCAGCCAGCTGCTCCCGGCCGAGGACGTTGGTGAACGTGCGATGCATGCCGGCAAATGAGGTGCCGGCCTGTCCCTCGTCGCTGACGACCGGACGGCAACGGCGATATCGTCGCCGCCCGACGGTCGCAGAGCTTCGTGTAGGCAACGTTCAACTCCTCGACAAGCGTGTTGGGAAGACCAGCTTGACGTACCAGTCCGCGACCGTGCCCTGTGGCCGAGATCGACTCGGGTTCGTTTGGCGAGGTCTGAGCGGTCAGCCTGGCTAACTCGGCTCGGATACCTGTGGCATCCATCGCCTCGAGATCGTCGCGCTACCGAAGCCTGGGGACCGGAAAATGCGCCTTGGGTCAGTTCCGCGAGGTTGGCGCCCTTCCCTCCGGCGATCATCGTGTCGCTTCGGCCCAGATCTGAGAACCACCAAACATGCTGCATAGAGCGCATCATCCCGGCTGGGGCTTCGAAACATCACCGGCGGAAGTCCTTCGTTCAGGGTGCCCGAAGTCCCAAGCGAGGCGACCGACCAGGGCCATCGTCACGAGTCAACCTTCATCGGGCCGCTAAGAACATCATCTGCTTGCTCGTCAGACCGTCCTTCGCTCACGCGCCGAGCTTGGCCGCCGAACGGCACGTGACACAGGCTGAACCCGCCCACATCATTGCACGAACGGAGATTCCGATGGCCCGGACAACTCGACCGCAAAACATCGACCAGCTCATCGCCGATCTCGCCGAACACTCCGCTGTCGGCAGACCTCGGTCATGAGATCGCCCAGGTTCGTCAACTCCGCGACGGTCCGTCCGTTTCGAAGGTCGGGTAGCTCGTCATGCATCGCGACGCCATCCACCAATGCCCCTACTGCGAATTGCGGTTCCTGTACGCCAACGAGGTCAAGGATCACGTGATCAATGATCACCCCGACCACGCCGATGCCTACGCGATGGTCGAAGTCCATGATCTCCCCCGCGAGCGCGGCTCGTGGAGCCCACCACGACCGGTCGGCGAGTGCGTCTCGACGCATACCCGACTCGCTCGATCCCACCTTCGCCGGGGATCCAGTCGACGACGACCGCGGCGACGTCGACGAGTCGGTCACCAACGAGAACATCGCCATCATCGAAGGCGATCTAGGCGACGTTCTGCAAATGACCGAGCCGCCCTCGCCGCTCGACCCGCTCAGCGACCCGGAGGATCCTCTCAGCGACCCGGAGGATGAGTCACTCGACCTCCCGGCCGAAGAGGAGGCCATGCACGTCATTCCCGATGGAACCTAACCATGGTGGACATTGCCGAGTCCGGCCGGCCTTACCCAACCGTTCTTGCGAACATCGCCGTGGAAGCGGTGACGCGGCACGCCAACGGAGCCCGTGCCCACCACGACGCGTTGCGTTTCGTATCGACCGATGGAACGACGACAACGCTGACATTCGTCGAGCTCGAGGCGGAGTCCAACCGGTTTGCCGCGGTGCTTGCCGACATCGGCGTCGGTCGAGGCGACCGGGTCTTTGTCGCCTGCGGGCGTCGTCCCGAGCTCCACCTTGCCGCGTTCGGTACCTGGAAGGCGGGCGCGGTCTTCTGTCCGCTGTTCAGCGCGTTCGGCCCGGAGCCAGTTCGCCAGCGAATGCAGATCGGTGAAGCCGACGTGCTCGTCACGACCGCCAACTGGTACGACCGCAAGGTCGCCGCAATTCGCGACTCGATCCCGAGTTTGCGACATGTGCTGTGTCTCGCCGATGAACCGGACGGCGCGGTGCCGACCGACACGATCGACCTTGCTGCCATGCTCAAGGCCACATCGAGCGCGGTCCCCACCTGCCAAACCCACTGCGACGACCCAGCGATCATCCACTTCACGAGCGGAACAACCGGCGCCCCGAAAGGCGTGCTCCATGTCCACGGCGCAGTGGCGTCCCATCGCGCCAGCGCGGCCGCCGCACTCGACCTGCGCGAAGGGAACGCCGACGAAGTCTTCTGGTGCACCGCCGACCCGGGCTGGGTGACCGGTACCAGCTATGGGATCATCGCCCCCCTGACGTTGGGTATCACCACCATCGTTGATCAGGCAGAGTTCGACGCCGAGCGTTGGTATGGCATCCTGCAGGACCAGCGAGTGACCGTTTGGTACACCGCACCCACGGCGATCCAACGGATGATGCGGGTGGGGGCGAATGTCGCCCGCCAATACGACACCTCCTCGCTGCGATTCATCGCCAGCGTCGGCGAACCGCTCCCCGCCCATGCCGTGGCATGGGGCATCGAGGCATTCGGCCAACCGATTCACGACAACTGGTGGCAAACCGAGACCGGCGCAATCATGATCGCCAACGTCGCCGGTCAACCGATTCGACCAGGATCGATGGGCAAACCTCTGCCGGGCGTCGAGGCAGGCATTCTCGTCGCCGACGCCGAGGGGGAGGTCGTGCGCGACGCGAACGGGTGGCGCACCGGGTAACCGTGTCGACACACCCGGCATGCTGGCCCTCCGTCCCGGTTGGGCGTCGATGTTCCGCAGCTACTTGAACGCGCCGGAGCGGTATGCGAAGTGTTTCGTCACCGATGAGTCGGGAGATGATTGGTACATCTCGGGTGACTTGGCGAGCATCGACACCGACGGATATGTCTGGTTCGTCGGTCGGGCCGACGACGTCATCAAAACGTCCGGTCACCTCGTCGGCCCGTTCGAGATCGAAAGTGTGCTCGGCGAGCATCCAGCCGTCGCCGCGTCGGGGTCTTCGGCAAGCCCGACCAAACCATCGGGGCGATCGTCAAGGCCATCGTCGTACTACGGCCAGGTTTCGAACCGAGCGAAGAGACACGTCGTGATCTCATCGCCTACGGGCGTCGTCGACGGGCCCGGCCGCGGCTCCACGCGAATTGGATTTCGCGGCGAGTCTGCCGGTCACCCGAAGCGGCAAGATCATGCGACGCCTCCTTCTGCGCCCCGTGAGCTCGGACTCCCCGAAGGAGATCTGTCGACACTGGAGGGATCGGACTCGTGAACGAAGACCACGCGCACGACGACATGAACCACCATCTGTTGTTCGAGATGATCCGCATCCGTCGCTTCGAGGAGCGATGCGTCGAGTTGTATCCAGCTACCAAATCCGCGGGTTCCTCCATCTGTACATCGGCGAGGAGGCGATCGCCGTTGGAGCGATGTCCGTGCTCGATCCCGGCGATGCAGTCGTGGCGACCTATCGGGAGCACGGCCATGCGCTCGCCCGCGGGATCACTGCCCGGGCCGTGATGGCCGAGATGTTCGGGCGCGTGCCGAAGGATGCAGTCGCGGCCGAGGCGGATCGATGCACCTCTTCGACGCGGCCACCCGCTTCTACGGAGGCAACGCCATCGTCGGAGGTGGCCTGCCGGTAGCGACGGGCCTGGCGCTGGCGGCGCACATGCAAGGTCAACGAACCGTGACGGCCTGTTTCTTCGGAGAAGGAGCGATGGCCGAGGGCGACTTCCATGAATGCATGAATCTCGCCGCGCTGTGGCGGCTACCCGTTCTGTTTTGCTGTGGAGAACAACCGCTACGCAATGGGCACCGCGCTCGATCGCTCGGAGTCCGAGACGAATCTGGCCGTCAAAGCGGCCGGTTACGAGATGCCGGCCTGGACGGTCGACGGCATGGACGTGCTCGCCGTACGCGACGCGGTCCGCCACGCCACCACCGCGACGTCGCCGGTGACGGCCCGGCGTTCCTAGAACTACAGACCTACCGATTTCGGGCCCATTCGATGTACGACCCGGAGCGTTACCGCTCGAAGGAGGAGGTCACGTCGTGGCGGTCGTGAGACCCGATTGTTCTGTTCACGGCCCACCTGACGGCCGCAGGCGAGATCGATGACCGGGCGATTGCCGACATCGAAGTCCAGGTCACGGCCGAGATCGACGACGCTGTTGCCTTCGCCGATGCCGGCAGCCTCGAACCGACCAGTGAGCTCACGCGTTTCGTCTACTCGGAGCCCGGTCAACCGACGCGTCGATCGGGGCAACGAGATGAGCGCGACCTTCACGTATCGCGAAGCGATGCGTGAAGCGATTCGCGACGCCATGACCCGCGACGATCGGGTGTTCCTGATGGGCGAGGACGTCGGTGCGTACGGCGGGTCGTTCGCCGTCAGTTTGGGCCTCTTGGAGGAGTTCGGTGCCGAGCGAATACGCGATTCCCCACTCTCGGAGTCGGCGTTCGTCGGAGCTGGGATCGGCGCGGCGCTCGGCGGAATGCGGCCGATCGTCGAGATCATGACCGTCAACTTCTCATTGCTCGCGCTCGACCAGATCATGAACAACGCCGCAACGCTGCTGCACATGTCCGGCGGGCAATTCAATGTGCCCCTGGTGATCCGGATGACCACGGGGGCGGGTCGCCAACTCGCCGCGCAGCACTCCCACTCGTTGGAAGGTTGGTACGGACACATTCCCGGGCTCAAGGTGCTCACACCAGCGACCGTGAGCGACGCTCGATACATGCTGTGGCCAGCTCTGTGCGACCCCGATCCGGTCCTGATCTTCGAACACGGCGCCTTGTACAACGTCGAGGACGAGATCTCGGTTGAAGCTGACGGCGACCCCTGGACCGCCCGGGTCCGCCGGTCGGGCAACGACATCAGCCTGATCACTTATGGCGGTTCGCTACCCAAGGCAATCGAAGCCGCGCAGCAGTTGGCCTCGGAGGGGATAGATGTCGAAGTCGTCGATCTTCGATGCCTCCGTCCGCTCGACGACGCAACGATCTTCGCGTCGGTGGCCAAGACCGGTCGGGCGATCATCGTCGATGAGGGTTGGCGTACGGGCACATCTCGGCTGAGATCACCGCCCGGGTGGTCGAGCATTCGTTCTACGATCTCGACGCTCCAATCGAGCGCATCTGCTCCGCCGAGGTGCCCATTCCGTATGCCCGGCATCTCGAAGAGGCTGCCCTGCCACAGGTGGGGCGCATTCTCGAGGTTGCCCGATCGATGGTGCCCGGCCATGGCTGAGACCGATGCGATGTACACCATGCCCTCGCTGGGTGCCGACATGACCGACGGCACGGTCATCCAATGGCTCGTTCAACCGGGCGACGTGGTGCGTCGAGGCGACATCGTGGCCACTATCGATACCGACAAGGCCGAGATCGACGCCGAGATCTTTCAGGACGGGCGGATCACCGAACTTCTCGTGCCCGTCGGTGAGAGAGGGTTCCGGTCGGAACGCCACTCGCCCGCCTGACAACGGGAGCGTCCGCCGCAGACGCTCCGGTCGAAACGTCGGCATTCTCGGTGCCCGGAGGTGCTCAACAGCCGAGGGAAGCTGGAACCAACGCTGCGGGCGATGATTCGCCTCTGGTCGCGCCGGCAGCGACGGTGGAGCCCCGCCCGGGCCATCTGCTCACGTACTCGCCCCTCGTGCGGCGTATCGCGGCGACAGCGGCGTGGACTTGGCCTCGATCACCGGGCACGGGAGGGGTGGCACGATCACGAGAACCGATGTCGAGGAGGCACGCCGTGGCGGACGACCTCGACGCGCAGTGGTGCGGGCCACGCCCAAGGCTCGGCGCCTCGCGAATGCGACCGGCCTCGATCTCATCGACATCGCCGGCTCGGGACCAGGCGGCGCAGTGGTGGCCGCGGACGTCAAGTTGCGGGCGCCACATACCGCCGTGCCGCCGACTCCGGCGGCCGAGTCGGCCCACTCGCCATCGGCACCTGCACGAACGAAGCGACGAGCGATCGCCGATCTGATGAGCCGCTCGAAGCGGGAGATCCCCCACTACTACCTCGGTCACGACGTCAGCTTCCAGGCCGCCCAGCAGTGGCTCTCCGACCACAACGCCGATCGACCCGCCGCCCGCCGCGTGCCTGCCCATCGCCCTCGTTCTTCAGGCAACCGCCCAAGCCGTCGGCGAGATCGCCGGATTCAACGGATTCTGGATCGACGATGAATTCCGACCAGCCGACTCCGTGAACCTCGGCGTGGCCATCGCCCAACGGGCGGAGGGCTCCTGGCACCCTGCATTCACGACGCAGACACACTCGACGTCGATGATCTGCCATCCCTGCATCATCGACGTCGAGTGTGTCTGCGTCGTGAATACAGGGTGCCAGGAGCCCTCCGCCCCGTTGGGCGATGGCCACGCCGAGGTTCACGGAGTCGGCTGGTCGGAATTCATCGTCGATCCAGAATCCGTTGAATCCGGCGATCTCGCCGACGGCTTGGGCGGTTGCCTGAAGAACGAGGGCGATCGGCAGCACGCGGCGGGCGGCGGGTCGATCGGCGTTGAGGTCGGAGAGCCACTGCTGGGCGGCCTGGAAGCTGACGTCGTGACCGAGGTAGTAGTGGGGGATCTCCCGCTTGGAGCGGCTCATCAGATCGGCGATCGCTCGTCGCTTCGTTCGTGCAGGTGCCGATGGCGAGTGGGCCGACTCGGCCGCCGGAGCCGGCGGCACGGCGGTATGTGGCGCCGCACTTGACGTCCGCGGCCACCACTGCGCCGCCTGGTCCCGAGCCGGCGATGTCGATGAGATCGAGGCCGGTCGCATTCGCGAGGCGCCGAGCCTTGGGCGTGGCCCGCACCACTGCGCGTCGAGGTCGTCCGCCACGGCGTGCCTCCTCGACATCGGTTCTCGTGATCGTGCCACCCCTCCCGTGCCCGGTGATCGAGGCCAAGTCCACGCCGCTGTCCGCCGCGATACGCCGCACGAGGGGCGAGTACGTGAGCAGATGGCCCGGGCGGGGCTCCACCGTCGCTGCCGGCGCGACCAGAGGCGAATCATCGCCCGCAGCGTTGGTTCCAGCTTCCCTCGGCTGTTGAGCACCTCCGGGTACCGAGAATGGCGATGTTCGAACGGAGTGTCTGCGGTGGACGCTCCCGTTGTCAGGCGGGCGAGTGGTGTTCTGACCGGAACCCTCTCACCGACGGGCACGAGAAGTTCGGTGATCCGCCCGCCGGGAAGATCTCGGCGTCGATCCTGGCCTTGTCGGTATCGATAGTGGCCACGACGTCGCCTTGACGCACCACGTCGCCCGGTTGAACGAGCCATTGCATGACCGTGCCGTCGGTCATGTCGGCACCGAGCGAGGGCATGGTGGACATCGCATCGGTCTCAGCCATAGCCGGGCACCACCGATGGGCAAGTTGGATGCGCCGCCACCGCCGGCAGGGCAGCCTCTTCGAGATGCCGGGACATACGGAATGGGCACCTCGGCGGAGCAGATGCGCTCGATCGGAGCGTCGAGATCTTAGAACGATTCCTCGACTACCCGGGCGGTGACGCAGCGAGATACGCCCGTACGCCAACCCTCTTCGACGATGACCGCCTGACCGGTCCTGGCCACCGACGCGAAGATCGTTGCGTCGTCGAGCGGACGGAGGCATGAAGATCGACGACTTCGGCATCTATCCCCTCCGAGGCCACGCCGGCGCGGCTTCGACCGCCTTGGGAGCGAACCGCCATAAGTGATCAGGCCGACGTCGTTGCCCGATCGGCGGACCCGGGCGGTCCAGGGTCGCCGTCAGCTTCACCGAGATCTCGTCCTCGACGTTGACAAGGCGCCGCGTTCGAAGATCAGGACCGGATCGGGGTCGCACAGAGCTGGCCAGAGCATGTATCGAGCGTCGCTCGACGTCGCTGGTGTGAGCACCTTGAGCCTGGGAATGTGTCGCGTAACAACTTTCCAACGAGTGGGAGTGCTGCGTGGCGAGCGGGCGAGCCGTCCCCGTGGTCATCCGGATCAACAGGGGCACATTGAATTGTCCCGCCGGACATGTGCAGCAGCGTCGCGGCGTCGTCCATGATCTGGTCGAGTGAGCAAGGAAAGTTCACGGTCATGATCTCGACGATCGACCGTATTCCGCCGAGCGCCGTGCCGATCCGAGCTCCGACGAACGCCGACTTCGAGAGCGGGGATCGAGGATTTCGCTCGGGCACCGAAGTCCTCGAAGAGGCCGAAACTGACGGCGAACGACCCGCCGTACGCACCGATGTTCTTGCCTATCAGGAACACCCGATCGTCGTGGGTCACTGGCGTCGCGATCGTTTTACGCATCGCTTCGCGATACGTGAAGGTCGTGCTCGATTTTGTTGCCCCGATCGACGCGTCGGGTTGACCGGGCTCCGAGTAGACGAAACGCGTGAGTTGACTCGGTCGGTTCGAGGCTGCCGGCATCGGCAAAGGCAACACCGCGTCGATCTCGGCGGTGACCTGGACTTCGATGTCGGGATCGCCCGTCATCGATCTCCCCTGCGGGCGTCAGGTGGGCGGTGAACAGAACAATCGGGTCTCGCGACCGTCCACGACGCCGTCCTCCTCTTTCGAAGCGGTAACGCTCGGGTCGTACATCGAATGGGCCCGAAATCGGGAGGTCTGGAGTTGAGGAATGCTGGGCCGTCACTGGTGCGAATCGCGGCGGCGGCGTGGCGAACCGCGGTCGCGTACGGCGAGCACGTCCATGCCGTTGATCGTCCAGGTCGGCACCTCGTAGTTGCCGCTTTGACGGCGAGATCGCTCTCGGACTCCGAGCGATCGAGCGCGGTGCCCATCGCGTAGCGGTGTCCTCGACAGCAAAACAGAACGGGTAGCCGCCAGAGCGCGGCGAGATTCATGCATCATGGAAGTCGCCCTCGGCCATCGCTCCTTCTCCGAAGAAACAGGCCGTCATGATTCCGTTGACCTCCGGATGTGCGCCCGCGAGCGCCAGGCCCGTCGCTACCGGCAGGCCACCTCCGACGATGGCGTCGCCTCCGTAGCAGCGGTGGCCGCGTCGAAGAGGTGCATCGATCCGCCTCGGCCGCGACTGCATCCTTCGACGCTGCCCGAACATTCGGCCATCACGGCCCGGGCAGTGACCCCGCGGGCCAGCGTATGGCCGTTTTCCCGATAGGTCGCCACGACTGCATCGCCGGGATCGAACATGGACATCGCTCCAACGGCGATCGCCTCCTCGCCGATGTGCAATGGAGGAACCCGTGGATTTTGGAGCCGAATACAACTCGACGCATCGCCTCTCGAAGCGACGGACGCGGATCATCTCGAAGATCAGATGTGGTTCATGTCGTCGTGCGCGTGGTCTTCGTTCACGAATCCGATCCCTCCAGCGTCGACGATCTCCTTGGGGGAGTCCCGAGCTCACGGGGGCGAAGGAGGCGTCGCATGATCTCGCCGCTTCGGGTGACCGGCATACTTGCCGCGAAATCGAATTCGTGTGGCAGCCACAGCCGGGCCCAGTCGACGACGCCCGTAGGCGATGAGATCACGACGTGTCTCTTCGCTCGGTTCGAAACCTGGCCGTAGTACGACGATGGCCTTGACGATCGCCCCGATGGTTTGGTCGGGCTTGCCGAAGACCCCCGACGCGGCGACGGCTGGATGCTCGCCGAGCACACTTTCGATCTCGAACGGGCCGACGAGGTGACCGGACGTTTTGATTACGTCGTCGGCCCGACCGACGAACCAGACATATCCGTCGGTGTCGATGCTCGCCAAGTCACCCGAGATGTACCAATCATCTCCCGACTCATCGGTGACGAAACACTTCGCATACCGCTCCGGCGCGTTCAAGTAGCTGCGGAACATCGACGCCCAACCGGGACGGAGGGCCAGCATGCCGGGTGTGTCGACCGCGGTTACCCGGTGCGCCCACCCGTTCGCGTCGCGCACGACCTCCCCCTCGGCGTCGGCGACGAGAATGCCTGCCTCGACGCCCGGCAGAGGTTTGCCCATCGATCCTGGTCGAATCGGTTGACCGGCGACGTTGGCGATCATGATTGCGCCGGTCTCGGTTTGCCACCAGTTGTCGTGAATCGGTTGGCCGAATGCCTCGATGCCCCATGCCACGGCATGGGCGGGGAGCGGTTCGCCGACGCTGGCGATGAATCGCAGCGAGGAGGTGTCGTATTGGCGGGCGACATTCGCCCCCACCCGCATCATCCGTTGGATCGCCGTGGGTGCGGTGTACCAAACGGTCACTCGCTGGTCCTGGAGGACGCCATACCAACGCTTGGCGTCGAACTCTGCCTGATCAACGATGGTGGTGATACCCAACGTCAGGGGGGCGATGATCCCATAGCTGGTACCGGTCACCCAGCCCGGGTCGGGGTGCACCAGAAGACTTCGTCGGCGTTCCCTTCGCGGAGGTCGAGTGCGGCGGCCGCACTGGCGCGATGGATGCCACTGCGCCGTGGACGTGGAGCGCGCCTTTTGGGGCGCCGGTTGTTCCGCTGGTGAAGTGGATGATCGCTGGGTCGTCGCAGTGGGTTTGGCAGGCGGGGACCGCGCGATGTGGCCTTGAGCATGGCAGCAAGGTCGATCGTGTCGGTCGGCACCGCGCCGTCGGTTCATCGGCGAGACACAGCACATGTCGCAAACTCGGGATCGAGTCGCGAATTGCTGGCGACCTTGCGGTCGTACCAGTTGGCGGTCGTGACGAGCACGTCGGCTTCACCGATCTGCATTCGCTGGCGAACTGGCTCCGGGCCGAACGCGCTGAACAGCGGACAGAAGACCGCGCCCGCCTTCCAGGTACCGAACGCGGCAAGGTGGAGCTCGGGACGACGCCCGCAGGCGACAAAGACCCGGTCGCCTCGACCGACGCCGATGTCGGCAAGCACCGTGGCAAACCGGTTGGACTCCGCCTCGAGCTCGACGAATGTCAACGTTGTCGTCGTTCCATCGGTCGATACGAAACGCAACGCGTCGCGGTGGGCACGGGCTCCGTTGGCGTGCCGCGTCACCGCTTCCACGGCGATGTTCGCAAGAACGGTTGGGTAAGGCCGGCCGGACTCGGCAATGTCCACCATGGTTAGGTTCCATCGGGAATGACGTGCATGGCCTCCTCTTCGGCCGGGAGGTCGAGTGACTCATCCTCCGGGTCGCTGAGAGGATCCTCCGGGTCGCTGAGCGGGTCGAGCGGCGAGGGCGGCTCGGTCATTTGCAGAACGTCGCCTAGATCGCCTTCGATGATGGCGATGTTCTCGTTGGTGACCGACTCGTCGACGTCGCCGCGGTCGTCGTCGACTGGATCCCCGGCGAAGGTGGGATCGAGCGAGTCGGGTATGCGTCGAGACGCACTCGCCGACCGGTCGTGGTGGGCTCCACGAGCGTGCTCAGCGGGGGAGTTCATGGACTTCGACCATCGCGTAGGCATCGGCGTGGTCGGGGTGATCATTGATCACGTGATCCTTGACCTCGTTGGCGTACAGGAACCGCAGTTCGCAGTAGGGGCATTGGTGGATGGCGTCGCGATGCATGAC
Source organism: uncultured Actinomycetes bacterium (assembly GCA_963847945.1). Lineage (GTDB taxonomy): Bacteria > Actinomycetota > Acidimicrobiia > Acidimicrobiales > Ilumatobacteraceae > JANMJD01. The sequence goes on along the minus strand of CAWKBX010000008.1, from coordinate 51,238 downwards.
GAGCTACCCGACCTTCGAAACGGACGGACCGTCGCGGAGTTGACGAACCTGGGCGATCTCATGACCGAGGTCTGCCGACGCGGAGTGTTCGGCGAGATCGGCGATGAGCTGGTCGATGTTTTGCGGTCGAGTTGTCCGGGCCATCGGAATCTCCGTTCGGTGGGATGATGTCGGCGGGTTCAGCCTGTGTCACGTGCCGTTCGGCGGCCAGGGCCGCTCGGCGTGTGAGTGAAGGACTTTGGTCCTGACGAGCAAGCAGATGATGTTCTCGCGGCCCGATGAAGGTTGACTCGTGACGAATGGCCCTGGTCGGTCGCCTCGCTTGGGACTTCGGGCACCCTGACGAAGGACTTCCGCCGGTGATATGTCGAAGCCCCAGCCGGGATGATGCGCTCTATGCAGCATGTTTGGTGGTTCTCAGATCTGGGCCGAAGCGACACGATGATCGCCGGAGGGAAGGGCGCCAACCTCGCGGAACTGACCCGAGGCGGATTTCACGTTCCCCCAGGCTTCGTCGTCAGCGCCGACGCGTACTCGAGGCGATGGATGCCACAGGTATCCGAGCCGAGTTGGCCGGGCTGACCGCTCAGACCTCGCCAGACGAACCCGAGTCGATCTCGGCCGCAGGGCACGGTCGCGGACTGGTACGTCAAGCTGGTCTTCCCAACGCGCTTGTTGAGGAGTTGAACGTTGCCTACGCGAAGCTCTGCGACCAGTCGGGCGGCGACGATATCGCCGTTGCCGTCCGGTCGTCAGCGACGAGCGAGGACACGGCCGGCACCTCGTTTGCCGGCATGCATCGCACGTTCACCAACGTCCTCGGCCGGGAGCAGCTGGCTGAGGCAGTGCTCTCATGCTGGGAATCGCTCTGGGGAAATCGTGCCGTTGCCTACCGGGCGGCCAGAGGAGTCGAGGTAGAACCAGCGATTGCGGTCGTGGTGCAGCGCATGCTCGTGGTCGACCGTTCGGGCGTAGCGTTCACCGTCGACCCGAGCAACGGCGACGCCAACTCGATTGTCATCGAGGGTGCCTACGGGCAGGGGGAGGTTGTTGTCAGCGGCCAGGTGGAGCCCGATACGTATGTGGTCTCGCGGGAACCGAGAGCGTGTGCAACATGCCAGGCGCGGCAGCCAGATGACGGCGATCGTGCGTGGCGACGACGGTGCCGATGAGGTGCGTGAACTCACGGCTGAGCAGCGGGCGACTCGTGTGCTCACCGATTCCGAGGTCTTGGACATCGCCGAGGTCGCCTGTCGGATCGAGGCGCACTACGGCGGTGAGCCGCAGGACCTGGAATGGGCCTACGAAGGTGACGATCTGTGGATCGTGCAGACCCGTCCGATCACCACGCTCGGTCAACACCCGTCGAGCGCCGTCGCAACCGAACCCGAAACGGCGTCAGGGACTGTCGTGGTGCGGGGCTTGGGAGCAGCCTCCGGAGTGGCGAGCGGGCGCTGTCCGCATTCTGAGCTCACCGAGTCAAGGGAGTCAGTTCGAGACGGGTGAGGTACTCGTTGCCGCCATGACCGACCCCGACTGGGCACCAGTCATGCGCCGGGCGGCGGCTGTTGTGACCGACAGCGGAGGGATGACGTGCCACGCCGCGATCGTGAGCCGCGAACTGGGCGTGCCCTGTGTGGTTGCCACGCGTAACGCCACCTCGACCCTGCGGACCGGAGAACTGGTCACCGTTGACGGCGCTCGCGGTCTGGTGAAAGCCGGTGCGACTGTCGGGAATTCGCCAGCGCTCACTGCCCCCACGCTCCGGACGGCCACTCCCTCGGGGCCGATTGCTCGGGCCACGGCGACCAAGATCTACGTCAACCTGGCGCGGGTCGAAAGCGCCGTGGCGGCCGCGGCGTTGCCGGTCGACGGTGTGGGCCTGTTGCGGGCCGAGTTGCTGTTGACCGAGGCGCTGGGTGGTGAGCATCCTCGCAAGCTCATTGCCGAGGGCCGGGGCGACGAGTTCGTCGAACGGCTTGCGGCACCCCTCGCCGAGATCGCCTCGGCATTTGCTCCTCGACCGGTGATCTACCGAACCACCGACTTTCGAACCAATGAGTTCCGACACCTGATCGGCGGTGACGACTTGGAACCGATCGAACGGAATCCGATGATCGGCTTTCGCGGGTGTTTCCGCTACACCCAGGAACCGCAGGTCTTCGCCCTCGAACTAGCCGCGCTGGCCCGGGTCCGCGAGCAGTCGGACAATCTGCACCTGATGATCCCGTTCGTTCGTACGGCATGGGAACTCGAAGCCTGTCTCGATCTCATCGACCGCTCGCCACTCGCCAATCACCGCGGTCTGCATCGCTGGGTGATGGCCGAAGTCCCCTCGGTCATCTATCGCATCGCCGACTATGCGGCGATGGGTATCGACGGCGTGTCGATTGGGTCGAACGATCTCACCCAGTTGATGCTCGGTGTCGATCGTGACTCCGACACCTGTGCCGTGTTGTTCGACGAGGAGGACCCGGCCGTGCTTGGCGCGATCTCTGCCATCATTGGCGCCTGCCGCGACGCTGGCATCACCTCGTCGTTGTGCGGGCAGGCTCCCTCGAATCGTCCCGACTTCGCCGAACATCTCGTTCGTCTGGGCATCGATTCGGTCTCGGTCGACCCCTCGGCCGTGCCGGCGACGCAACTCGCCATCGAACGGGCCGAACGCCGTGTCATCCTCGAGGCCGCACGCACGGCGGGCTGCTGAACGCCCTATGGAGCAACTGGGTGGAACTCCAGGGCCCCTCGGCAATGCGACGAGCGCAAGGGGTTAGCCCGTGGTCGCTATGGGAGCAGGTACGGGACATAGCCCAGGACGTCGACGATGACGTGGGTTGCACCGCCACCGTCACAGTGGACTTCGAGAGCGCTCTCGCCGCCCACCGTGGACAGTACGAGGTTGGCGAGGGTCTGATTGGGTGCCGACCAGTTGATGTTCGAGGTCTTGGGGAGCGGGACCTCGCCCGAGAGGTCGGAGCCGCGAATGACCAGGTAGCCGGATCCTTCGGTTTGAGTCACGGTGCAGTTGACGAAAACTGACAATGCGAAACCCGACGGCGTGTCAGCGAACGCACTGCTGACCGTGACGGCGACCGACTCGCCGGAGCGCAGCTTGCGACGACCGAGCGGCACGGCGTCGTTACGAGAGTCGAACACCCGGATCGGGGAGAGCAGAGTGACCAGCTGACCGCCGATTGGAGCGGGTGCAACCGCCGCGCGACTGGCGGCGGCGGGAGCGAGTGCTACGGCACCGAGAGAGCCGATTCCGGCAGAGAAGAACGCTCGACGATTCATCGTTCGGGACATGAGACACCTACCTGTGTGAAAGCTCGTTTTGTCACACGATGCGCGGAGGCGGCGACCGACGTCCAGGGCCAAAGGTCACCGCTGGCGCCGACTTTCCCGTCCGCATTGACGAAGGTCCCGCGCACCTGACTGCATCGTCCTCTGGTCCGACGCCGGCCGCGGAGCAATCATCAGCCCATGGAAACTCTTCGCCCCCCCATTCGACGGATCGTGGTGCCCTTCGACGGGGAACCCGAACATGAGCGGGCGATCGCAATTGCCGGCGATCTCGCCGAGCAACTCGGTGTCCAGGTGGAGTCGCTCTCGGTCGTCAAGCCAGGTGAGGCAAACCGCAACGTGTCCGAGTCGACGAGGGTCCTGACCGCGGCGGGTACGACCGCTCGAGTGATCAGCAGCGAGGTCGTACTACGCCCGCTCCTTGATGTGGTTCATGAATCGGACGTCCTTGTCTGTCTCGCCTCGAGCGGCCATACCGCGGTGACCGAAACGCTTGGCCACGGGGTAAGCGCGGCATTGCTATGTCGTGCCGATCGCCCAATCGTGGTGGTCGGGCCCCGGTGCGATGCCAAGCTCCGCGGCACGGTGCTTGCCATCCTCGTTGATGGAACGACGGATGGGGAGCGGATCATTCCCGGCGCCCTGGATCTCGCCGACGCCCTGCATCTCGAGCCGATCTTCTACCGGGTCCTTCGGGGTCCCGAAAGCATCTCGGGCCACTCGTCGGCCTACATGGAAAGCCTCGTCACTAAATACGCGAGTGTGGGCGGCCGTGTCGGATATCAGGTGCTCTGTGATCCGAAGCCGCGGCGAGCCCTCGTCGAGCTGACGGGTCGGGCGAGTGTTGCGATGACCGCCGCCGCCTCGGACGGGCTTGAGCCTCGCCAACGCCTGCTGCAGCGCTCGATCACCCATCACCTCATCCGCCACGCTCACTGCCCCGTCCTGATCGGGTCGCGCCAGGCCTCGTAGGCGCCACCAGGCCCTCGAATAATCCGCTACCCGGGTGTCGGGGTGTCGGGGTGTCGATGATGTGGTCGCGGCCGAGCGCCGCGGCCGGGTCGGCCGTCGGGCAGTCTGGATTCGGTTCTCGGACTGCGGTCGCATCACTGTCCTCTCGCTTCGCGGAGACGATGGTCTCCAGTTGTGGCTAGCAGCGGCCGCGGTTGACGGAGGAACACGACGACGACGCCGCTCGTCGCAGCGGCCCAGCCGCACCAGAGTGACGCAAATCCTTCCTGCTCAACGGTAGCCAAGACCCCGACGACCACGGCATTCAGCACACCGAATGCCGCAATCGTTCGGTGCGACGACAAAAGCAGCGACCCGCAGGTCGCCACCACATAGCTGGCGACTACGACAAGGCCATACTTCAGCCCGGTGCCGTAGGCCAGGTGGTAGTCGAGCAGTTCGACGGTGACGGGCCCAGCCCAGAGCGCTCGGGCAAGAACTGATGAGACGACGACGCCGAGTGCCGCAAACGCGGTCATCCATCTGCGTCGGCGAGGCTCGGGCTCCAAGGCCAACACGGCGACCGGAACGAGAACGGGTAGAACAACAAACGCGACCACGAGGTAGATCCACATCGCGAGGTCACCAATGTAGGGTGCGACGCGGCCCTGCAGGCCCCACCACACGAACGTCTCGATGAGTTGGTGACCTCCGAGCAGCACTGGCAGCACTGCGATCGGGAACTCTCCTCGCGACTGCGCATGTCGAAGCGCGTCCACTCCCATGAGTCCAATCGCACTTCCTGCGATGAGGTCGGCGGTTGCGGAGAAGCACATTGTCGAATGTTCACTCGCTGGATGAACCTCGACCAGGGTCAAAGGACCCCACCGACCCCTCGGGTCGGGCACCGTCGGTCGCCGCCAATCGACCTCATTGCTCAGGTTCGAGCGCCGGTGTCATCCGGGACGATCGGCCCTGGGATTGGTAGTCGCCGACGACGCATGCTGCCGCTTGAGATCACTACTCGAGGAGCCACTATGTCTACAGACCTTGCCGCGCCCGTCGCTTTGGATCACGCCGGAAGCGTGGGTATCGTGGCCCGGACCGTCGATGCCGTGAAGGTGTACGGCCGCGGTGCCACCGAGGTACGGGCGCTCGATGGGATCACCGTCGACTTCGTCGCGGGTCAATGGACAGCGATTATGGGACCGTCGGGTTCCGGCAAATCGACACTGCTCCACTGCATTGCTGGACTCGACACGCTGACCTCGGGGGCCGCGTTCATCGGCGACGTCAACCTCACGACGCTGAACGACCGAGAGCTGACGTTGCTGCGTCGTGAGAAGGTCGGGTTCGTCTTCCAGGCTTACAACCTGGTGCCGACACTGACGGCCCGGGAGAACATCACCTTGCCACTGACGCTTGGCGGTAAGCGCGCCGACCCTACGTGGCTCGATCTGCTCGTGCGTTCCTTGCGGTTGGAGGACCGGTTGCGTCACCGGCCGTCGGAGCTGTCGGGCGGCCAGCAACAACGCGTAGCGGCCGCTCGGGCGATGGTCACCCGCCCGGTGTTGATCTTCGCCGACGAGCCCACGGGGAACCTCGACTCGAAATCGGCGACCGAAATGCTCGACATGACGCGATCGGCGGTCGAGGCACTCGGACAGACCGTCGTGATGGTCACCCACGACCCCCGTGCCGCGAGTTATGCCGACCGGGTTGTCTTCGTCGCCGACGGGCGGGTTGTCAACCAACTCGAACACCCGACGATGGATGGGATCCTCGACGAGTTGAAGTCGCAGGGGGTGTAGCGATGTTTCGGATCGCGCTCGAAGTCGACGTTGGCCAAGAAGCTTCGGTTGTTCAGCACGGCGTTGTCGGTGCTGCTCGGTGTCGCCTTTCTCACCGGCACCCTCGTCTTCAACGACACCATCAAGCGCACCTTCAACGACTTGTTCGCCGACGTGTTCGCCAATACCGATTCGTATGTGCGTTCGTCGACATCGGTTGACCTCGGTATGGGCACCAGCCAGCGCGGTCGAATTCCGGAGGCGATCATCGATGAGGTGCGCAAGGTCGACGGGGTACGTGACGCTCAGGGGTCGGTGCAGGGGTTCGCTCAACTTGTCGATGCCGCCGGCGAGCCGATTGGCAATCCGGCGCAGGGCGCGCCGACCCTCGGCATGAACTATGTCGGAGGGCCGATGGACTCGTGGACCCTCACGGAGGGCAGCCGCCCCCCGGGACCCAACGAACTTGTCCTCGATCTCGCAAGCGCCAAGAATGCCGACTTCAAGATCGGCGACACCGTGACGGTCTTGACGCAGACGGGTCCTCACTCACTTCCGCTGGTCGGAACCGCCCGGTTCGGAACCGTCGACTCCCCCGGCGGGGCAAGTGTGGCACTGTTCGACCTTGCCACCTCCCAGAAGTTGCTGCTCGGTGGAGCAGCTGAGCTCGACGCCATCATGGTGACGGCTGACGAGGGGCTCGACCAGGAGACGATCACCGCTCGCCTCGCCCAGTCGCTTCCGGCTGGGGTCGAAGCGGTGACCGCTGCTGCGATCACGAGCGAGGCGCAGGACAGCATCGCCACCGGCTTGAACTTCTTCAATACGTTCCTGCTGGTGTTCGCGGCGATCGGCCTGATCGTGGCGTGTTTCACGATCTACAACACGTTTCAGATCATCGTCACGCAGCGCATCCAGGAGATGGCGCTCTTGCGGTCGATCGGGGCGACGTGCCGCCAGGTGCTGTGGGCGCAACTGCTCGAAGCCGTCATCATCGGCGTCGTCGCCTCGATTCTCGGGGTCATCACCGGTGTGCTCGTTGCCGGGCTCCTCAAGGCCATGCTTGCCGCCTTCGGGATCGATATTCCTGCCGGTGGCACGGTGTTCACGAGCCGCACGGCAATCGTCGGCCTCACCGTTGGCATCGGCGTCACGATCGTGTCGGCCGTGCTGCCATCACGTCGGGCCTCTCGCGTTCCCCCGCTGGCCGCGATCCGCGATGTGGTGACGGATCAGCGCGGCGAGTCGCGTCGACGCCTGATCGTGGGTCTCACGGTCACCGGACTCGGCATTGCCGGATTCGTCGTCGGCCTGGGTGGATCCGGTCTTGCATGGGTGGGTATCGGAGCGTTGTTGACCTTTGTCGGGGTCTTCACGCTCGGGCCGCTGATCGCCCGCCCCGTTGTCGGAGCCATCGGATTGCTGATCGCCAAGATCACCGGGGTCAGTGGCGAATTTGCCCGGGAGAACGCCATGCGCAACCCGAAGCGCACCGCTCGCACTGCCGGTGCGCTGATGGTCGGTGTCGCACTCGTGGCCTCAATCACCATCATCGCCGCGTCCATGAAGGATTGGGTGCGTGACACCTTCGGGGACTCCTTCACCGGCGACTTCGTCGTCAGCGCCCAATCGGCCGGATTCACCGGCCTCAGCCCCGACCTGGCCGACAAGTTGTCCGCGCTCCCCGAGGTCGCGGCGGCCACGGGGATCCGGATAGGGGCGGCACACCAGGTCGACAAGGATGGCGACACGCTGTACACCGCCATCGACCCCATCTCCGCGGCGCAGGTCTTTGATGTCGGCATCACCGTGGGGTCTGTTGAGTCCCTGACCGCTGACGGAGTTTTGATTGATGACGGACAGGCGAAGAGCCACGGGTGGTCGATGGGCGATCACCTGACCTTCACATTCCTGAGCGGAGTTACCCGTCAGCTGACCGTCCAGGGGATCTACACGCAGGATGATCTTGCCGGGCCGTTCGTGATTCACCGGTCGCTTCATCAGATCAGCGGTGCCGATCAATTCGACCTCGCGGTGTACATCGCCCGCGCCGACGGTGTCAGTGACGCGGCTGCCTCGACTGCGATTCAGTCGGTGGCCGGCGCGTATGCCAACGCCAAGTTCGAGAGTCGACAGGAGTACATCGCATCGCAGGCGAAACAGATCGACCCGCTGGTGAATCTGATCTATGCGTTGCTCGCCCTTGCTGTCGTGATCGCGCTGATCAACATCGCCAACAGCATGGCGTTGTCGATCCACGAGCGAACTCGAGAGCTGGGGCTCATCCGTGCCGTCGGGATGACGCGACACCAGACCCGAGCTTCAATCGCCTGGGAGGCGGTGCTGCTCGGAGCGTTCGGAACCATCGTGGGCATGGTGATCGGCGTCGGCTTCGGATGGGCGATCAGCGTGGCGATTCGTGATGCCGGTCTTCGTTCGTTCGCGTTCCCGGTTCGTCCGCTCATCGTCATCGGGCTTGGATCCACCCTCGGGGCGGTCCTCGCCGCCGGCCGCCCGGCTCGGCGGGCCGCCCGAATCAACGTGCTTGACGCCATCGCCACCGGATGACACCGCGGTGGTTCGATCCAGCTCGTGTTCACGCCTCGCGCGTTGAGGACGTTCGACTCTTCGGCTGCGGACTACGTGCTCTGCCCTGTGCCGCCGCGTTGCCGAAGACTGTAGGCATCGACCACCTGTGAGGAGACATCATGGCCAACGCCACGAAGACCAAGACGAAGCCTGCCGCGACGGCCAAGCCGGTGTCGGGCCGTGCCACCGCGAAGAAGGCGGCCGTTCGCCCGGCGAAGAAGACGGCAGCTGTCGCACCTTTGCCAGTGCCAACCGAGCGTTCGCCTCGCGAGGTGCTCGATGAGTTACGGGTGCAGGCGAGCCTCGCCGGAATGGAAGGCCGTGACTACCTCGACCGGCTGGTCGCCGAGGTTGAGACGCGCCGCCTACGAGTCGAGCAGGCGGTTGACGCCTTGCTCAACGGTTCGGGTGATGCGGCCCGAGCGCTCGCTGACGGGGTCCGCGAATCACTCGGCGAACTTCGGGCGGCGGTGGCTCTCGCCCTGCGCACCCTGCGCTGAGGGGGCACCAGCAAGATGTCGACATCGATCGATCCCACCACGGTCATCAGCGATTTGATGGAACCGACGCGGTCGCTGAGTTCGATGATCCCCGAAACGTGGGACGGATTCGCACGGATGCACAAGTCGGCGGTCGCCGAAGGCGCACTTTCGGCGAAGGTCAAGGAGCTCATCGCCCTCGCGATCGCCGTGGTTGATGAGTGCGACGGCTGTATTGCGTACCACACGAAAGCTGCCGTTCGAAAAGGCGCCACCCCCGAGGAGGTCGCCGAGACGCTTGGGGTGACGCTCCTCATGGCCGGTGGTCCCGCATCGGTGTATGCCCCGCGGGCGTGGGAGGCGTTTCTCTCATTGGCAGGCGGGGTCGCCCGGCCGGTTCCCTCGTCGCCGCGTCTACCGCTGCTCCCCGACGGCCGGCCGTTACATCCGGGCGACTGATCCGAGATGCACTTCCGCAACGTCGTTGCCTCAACAGAAATGACACCACCAGATGGAAGGTTTGACAGTGACTGACGTTCGTGACAGCTCGAATTCGACCGCCGAACTGGCCGGCGGCGGCGCGGAACGCCCGCCCGCGGTGGACCGGGGAAGTGAGTCGTTCTGGTGGGCGTTCAGCACCGCGCTCGCCTTGCTCGCTCTGGTTTTCGCCTTCGTAGGCCTGTGGCTGCCGGCCCGCAACGACACGGGTCCGGCCGAGCTCAAAACCGAGTTCGACCTGCAGCTTGGCGACCTATTCGTCGCTCCCAGCCGGATCGAGGTAACGGCCGGTGAGACCATCACCCTCAATGTGAGCAACAGCGGCGGCATACAGCACGACCTGAAGCTTGATGGAACGACCGGCACCGGAATGCTTGCTCCTGGCAAGTCGGAAACGATCAAGGTCGGCCCGTTCAGCGCCGATGCCGAGATGTGGTGCACCGTTCCCGGTCACAAACAAGCAGGAATGGCGCTCCAGATCGATGTCGTCGATTCGTCCGCGCCGATCGCAGGTGACGGCGCAAGCGGAGCGACTCCGACCGAGGCCGACCCATCCGCCAAGATGGATCCGCAGGCCGAACCGGCATCCGGATGGGTGCCGTTCGATCCGGCGCTGAAGCCCGCCCCGGGCGGCACTGAACACCAGATCGAGATGCGGGCCAACGAGATGCTCATCGAAGTCGCGCCCGGCGTTCGTCAGATGATGTGGACGTTCGGCGGGCAGGTACCCGGACCAGTCCTGCGGGGCCGGGTGGGCGACCTGTTCACGATTACCCTGGTCAATGACGGCGCGGTCGATCACTCGATCGACTTCCATGCCAGCAAGGTGGCCTGGAATGACGAGATGCGCTCCATCGCCCCCGGTGAGTCGCTCGTCTACCAATTCAAAGCCGACTTCGCCGGGATGTTCATGTATCACTGCGGGACCGCTCCAGCGCTCCATCACATCGGCAACGGGATGTACGGCACGATCATCGTCGACCCGCCCCAACTTCCGGCGGTCGATCACGAGTTCACCTTGGTGCAGTCCGAGATGTACTTCGGTCCACCCGACGATGTCGGTGATCTGAGCAAGATGACCGCCGGAGAGTGGGACGCCGTCGTGTTCAACGGATACGCGAATCAGTACCGCTTCGCTCCGATCCGGGTTGAGACCGGCCAGCGGATCAGGGTCTGGGTGCTGGATGCCGGTCCATCGGAGAACTCGGCGTTCCATATCGTCGGCACGGTGTTCGACACCGTGTTCAAAGAAGGCGAATTCCTGCTCCAGCCCGGATCGAGCCGCGGCGGCGCCCAAGTACTCGATCTTCAGCCCGCTCAGGGTGGGTTCGTCGAGTTCACCTTCGCCGAGGACGGGCTGTATCCGATCGTCACCCACAAGTTCGCCAACCCCGGCAAGGGTGCCCTCGGTCTCTTCCAGGCCGGCGAGGTCGAAGCAGCCCCCGCTGGACACTGACGTGCGCGCTGCCGGGTGTAACCATCAGACAACCACCGGCGTCGAGATGACGGCTCGGACGCGGTTGATCCTCGTGCTGATGGCTCTCGCTGCCGCGGCGGGTTGTGGCAACGACGCCTCCGCGCCGGGTTCGACGGCCCGACAGAGCGACATTGTGGTCGAGGTCGGGTCCGCAGAAGTGCCCGTCGCCAAGCGGGCGACCCTCCGGATTGACGGATCGGGTGTCACCCACGGCACGGGCTTCCTCGCCCCGCCGGCTGCGGCCGGTGCCGCGGCGTCGGCGCTCGGCCGCGCCGACGCGGTCAAACGACTGGTCGAAGGGCCGCCCCCGGACCAGATGTGTACCGAGATCTACGGCGGACCTGATGCTGCTCGGGTCACCGGTCGGATCGAAGGCTCTGCCGTCGACGCGACAATCTCTCGAAGCGACGGCTGTGGCATCGCCGATTGGGATCTGCTGCTGTCACTCGTCGGTCCACCGTTGTGGGGTGGTGATTCGACAGCGGGTTACGGCGATCGCATGCACCCAATCGAAGCAACCGTCGGTGACACGTTCACGATTGTGCTTGAGTCCAACCCGTCGACGGGGTATGAGTGGGCGATCGACGTTCCCGCCGGCTCCGTGCGGGTGGCAGGATCGACGTTCGAAGCCCCGCCATCCGACCTGGTCGGGGCGGCCGGACATCAGATATTCCAGCTGCAAGCCGTCGCGCCCGACGTTGTCGATCTGAGGTTCGTCTATCGCCGTCCATGGGAACCAGACGTCGAGCCGGTTCACACCAGGACCTTCACGGTCGAAATCAGGAACCCGGCGTAGTGAGCCACCGGTTCGAGATGCGAGATCCGTGACAAGGTCCCTGGCAAGCTCGACTCAGCCGCGCGCACTATCAACGGGTGGAACGCTTGTGGAGGTCTGTTGGCCGAGTGGTGAGTCGGCGAACCATGGCCGTGGCCATCGTGATGGTGCTGGTGACACTGACCATGGGATTCGGCCTGCGGCGGCTTGACTTCGCGACCGGGCAGGACAGCTATATCGACCCGGCATCGCAAGTGGCGAATGACAACGAGCGCTATCAGCGCCTGTTCGGCGGCGAGAGCATGGTGGTGCTCTTCACCGCAGACGCGGGCAAGACCGTTGTGGATCTGTCCGCTCCGGCCAATGTCGCGAGTTCTCGGAGATCCAGCCGCCCGGGGATCCCGAGGGCGAGCAACTCGGCTTCTGAGGTGCCGCGACCGTCCGAGGTGAACGCACTGCCCGCCGCATCGGCCACTCGTTGCGGGGTCACTCAATCCCAACTGGACGCGGCGGGGTGACCGACGTCGTTGAGCGTCGATCGCCGGTCGTCACGCCCCTCGGCGAACCGAGTTCGTTACCGCAGTAATCGCGGCCCGCAGCCGTTGCGACACCTCGGTTGCCAGCTCGGCGAACCTCGGGTCAGCCATCAGTTCAAGGGGGTCGACGGCGGCGACCTTCGTGCCGGTGTCGACGGCCTCAACGGTCACATTGCATGGCAGCAGCAGGCTGACCGACGGATCGAGATCGAGAGCCCGTTGAGCAAAGCGTGGGTGACAGGCCCCGAGGATCTTGAGGAATGGGCGCTCGACACCCAGCTTCTGTCGAAAGACGGCGGCGACGTCGATCTCGGTGAGCACTCCGAATCCCTCGTCGGCCAGCGCGGCGCGGATTGCTGCCTCGCTGCGTTCGGGGGACAGATCAACGATGGTTTCGATGGCGTTCATCGACTCCTACCTTTCAGATTGACGAGGACTGGCGTTGGTGCGTCCAACGCGACCGTGCTCGTGACTCGTTGTCGAACGGTCGGTCGTGGCGCAGGTGGTGCGGGGAGGATTGAGTACGCCGACCGAACCATCGCGCTCGCTCGATCTGCCGCCTCTCTGGAGCGAGCGTGGATCGTCACCAACCGCTGGTTGGAGTCGACCGGCTCGCCGACGGCGGCGAGCGAGGTAATGCCGACGGCATGATCGATCGAGTCCTGCGGTCGAGATCGGCCCCCGCCGAGCACACCGACTGCCAATCCGATGCGGCGCGTGTCGATCTGCCCCACGAAACCGGGCCGTTCAGATGTGACGTCAACAGTGATCGGTGCCCGGTCGAGATGCTTCCACGGGTCGGTGACCAGATCGGTGGGACCGCCCATCGATCTGACCATCTTGGCGAACCGTTCCGCGGCGGTACCGCGGTCCAGGCTTTGCTGCAACATGGAACGAGCCTCGGAAGGGGTGGCGGCGAGCTTCCCGCCGGTCAGCATCTCTACCCCGAGGGCCATGACCACCGCATGCATCCGCGGCTCGCGCCGGGTACCGGTTGCCCCGCCATCGGTGAGATAGTCGACGGCATAGGCGATTTCGAGGGCGTTGCCGGCGACGCTCCCCAGCGGCTGATCCATGTCGGTGAGCACCGCGACCGTCGGCGTGCCTGCTTCGGTCGCGACCCGAGCAATGCTCTGGGCCAGTTCGAGTGCGTCGTCGTCGCGTTCCATGAATGCTCCGCGACCGACTTTGACGTCCATGACCAGGGTGTCGAGGCCTTCGGCGAGTTTCTTCGACAGGATCGACGCGGTGATCAGCGGAATACTCTCGACGGTCGAGGTCACGTCGCGGATGGCGTACAGGCGCTTGTCAGCCGGCGCGAGGTCGGCGGTTTGGCCGATGATCGAACACCCGACCCGTTCGACGACCTCGCGAAACTCGGCGATCGTCGGGGTCGCCCGGTAGCCGGGGATGCTTTCCAGCTTGTCGTAGGTGCCGCCGGTGTGGCCGAGTCCGCGGCCCGAAATCATCGGGACGAACCCACCGCATGCCGCGACCATCGGGGCGAGCATCAGGCTGACGGTGTCGCCAACCCCTCCAGTGGAGTGCTTGTCGACGACCGGCCCATCCACGTGCCATTCCAGACACGTCCCGCTGTGAGTCATCGCCCGAGTGAGCGCCACGCACTCATCGAGGTTCAGACCGTTCAGAAACACGGCCATCGCCCATGCCGCAATCTGGGTATCGGCCACCTCTCCCGAGGTGATTCCGTCGATGAATTCGTCGATCCGCACTGCGTCATGCGTCCCGTGGTCTCTTTTGTGACGGATGAATTCCTGGGCGAGCATTCAGCCCCCGTCCGCCTCGGGCCCCGGTCGGTTCGGACCGAGATCTCGGCTCAATGCGGTTTCGAGGGCGTGGAGCAGGCCGCTGGCCCCGAACCGGAATGTGGCCGGTGAGACCCAATCGGCACCCATCATCTCGTCGGCCACGGCCAGATATCGCGCCGCGTCGGCGAGGGTGGAAATGCCACCCGATGGTTTGATCCCCACCCGTCGGTCGGCACCGCGGATCGCGTCGAGAACCATCACGGTCGCACCGATCGTGGCCGAGACATACGTCTTGCCCGTTGAGGTCTTGATGAAGTCGGCACCATGGTCGATGGCCAGTCGAGCTGCGGCCCGGATCGAGTCAAGCGTCGGATAGCCCCCGCTTTCGAGGATGACCTTGAGGAGTACGTCAGGTCCGGCCGCCTTCCGCACGGCGTCGATCATCGCGGCTGCCACGTCGGCCTCGCCGGAGAGGAAGGACCGGTAGGGCAGCACGAGATCGATCTCATCGGCACCGTCGGAGATCGCAGAGTTCGTCAGCGCCACGGTCGTGGAGATGTCATCGTCGCCGGTCGGGAAGTTCACCACGGTGGCCACGGCGACCCCGGAACCGGCCAGATGTTCGACGGCTCGAGTGACGAACCGGGGCCAGATACAGACCGCCGCCGTCGAGCCGAACGGGCCGACAGCCTGACGACACAGATCGTCGATCGCCGCCGGAGAACACGGGTCGGTGAGATTGGTCAGGTCGACAAGCGCCAAGGCGCGGCGCGCCGTCGTGACATCGACCGGATTGCTCACTTGCCCGTCTTGCTGCTGAGTTCCCGAACGACACAGTCCGTGCTCGGGTAGAACAATGTCGTGTGGCCGTTGTCGTCCCACCGGACCAGGAACGGCTGGGTGTCGCCCGGTCCCCGGGCCTCCAGGACCTGACCTGCTCGGTCAGGTTGCCCCATCCGATGACCGCGAACGATCAGTTCGTCGCCTACGTGTGCTTGCATGATCTCGTACCTCCAAGAGTTGGCGCTGCCACCATCTTCGACCGGCCAGGCAGCTCCGTGCCAGGGCCGAAGGTCCCAGCTGCTTGCGTTACTCGTCATCGCGGGACCTCCGGCTCGACGGTGTACCGGGGGGCGGAGCAACGCAATCACCACGCGTCGGGCTGACCCCAATAGGCGAGCGTCAGTGACTGATGGCCCTACCGGCGAATGTGACGCGCCCGCACGATGCAGCAATGATCGAACGAATCACGGTTGGCTACGATGGGTCCCATTCATCCCGCGAGGCCGTCCGATGGGCGGCAGACGCGGCGGTGTTTCGTGACGTTCCCCTGAGGATCGTCTCCTCGTACGACCTTCCTGTCGCCGGGATCGACATCGCTGGCTGGCCCGCAACGAACACTGTCACAGTGCTCGCCGAAGCTGCAGAGACGATGATTGCCGAGGTGTGCGGTGCGATCAGGGCGACCCATCCGGGACTCGTGGTCAACGCGGTAGTAACACGTGGGCTGGCCGCAACGGTGTTGGTCGAACTTGTCCGCTCCACCGATCTGCTTGTCGTGGGCGCAAGTGGTCATCGGGGTTCGGTGGCGTCGGTGCTCGGTAGCACGCCGGCGTTCGCGGTCCGACGCAGCCCTTGCCCGGTGGTTGTGGTGAGGAGTGCTGCGACCCGCGGTCGACCCCACCGGATCATCGTTGGCATCGACGGCTCATCTGCCTCGAACACGGCGCTTCGATGGGCGGTCGCCGAAGCCGAGTTCCACCACGTCCCGCTGGTCGTCGTCCATTGCTGGCATTACCCCTACAAGTTCCTCACCGAGAATTCGGCGTCTGCTCGCGACTTCACTCAAGTCGATGCCGCATTGGTATTGGAACGAGCTGTCAGTACCGCCCGAGACCTCGCACTGACCGAAGTCACCGGTCAGCAGATCGAAGACGGCGCCGTATCAGGCCTGCTTGCCCAGGTCCGTGATGGCGACCTGCTCGTGCTCGGACCCCACGGCCGTGGCACGCTTGCGTCGTACATTGGTGCCTCCACGGTTCGCGGTGTGCTCGAGAGATGTCCAGTCCCGGTCGTCGTGGTGCGCCCGATCCAGCCGGACTGAAGATCCGGGACCTTCGGCCCTGCCCCGGGATTCCGGGCGAGCGCACCATGGTGGCTGGCTCACAAGCCGACGAGGGAGCGCAAGGCGAAAGGAGCAAGATCGCTATGGCACAGTCTCAGTCGCCCACCGGGTGGAACGTCGAGCCTCCCGAAAACGAGGAGGTCATCCAAACCGCTGACGAGCTGGAGGTTGACGACGAGTCCGACCCCGACGGCCCTGCGGCAATGGACATCCTCGTCGTGGTCGTTCCGGCCCATCCCGTC
Source organism: uncultured Actinomycetes bacterium (assembly GCA_963847945.1). GTDB lineage: Bacteria > Actinomycetota > Acidimicrobiia > Acidimicrobiales > Ilumatobacteraceae > JANMJD01. The sequence goes on along the minus strand of CAWKBX010000008.1, from coordinate 34,704 downwards.
GGCAGCCGAACCCGGTTCGAGGCCGAAGTCGAATCGCAATCGGGGGTGTCCGCGTCGTGAAAGAGCTGGTCTTTCATCGCCTTTTTCTTCCCGCAATCGAACGGTGGCCCGACCGGGTCGGCTTTCACGACGGCACCTACCACGGAACGTTCCAGCACCACGGGGATCGCGTGTTTCGCCTGGCCCATGCGATGAAGCACCAACTCGGCTTGGGGTCGACCGATCGATTCGCGGTGATGTCGTGCAACAGCCACCAATACCTCGAGCTGTTCCACGCCGGGTTTCTCGGCGCGGGAATCATCAATCCACTCAACTTGCGTCTTGCTGGCCGAGAGCTCCAACACATCTTGCGTGACTCGGGCACGATGGTCGTCTTTGTCGACGAGATCTTCGCCGACCATTTCGCTCGCAACATCGCCGAGGTTCGTTCTGAACTCCCGCTCCGCCACGTCGTCCTGATCGGAGACGGTGACTTTCCCCACGATTTCCGTTACGAAGATCTGATCGCCAGCGGTGAGCCCGTTATTCCAACCGAGCCGGACGAGACCGACCCGGTGGTGTTGATGTACACCGGGGGCACGACGGGGGTCGCCAAGGGTGTACTTCTCGATCAGCGCGCCGAAGTGCTGAATCTGTATCACATCGGCATGACGCTCGGCTTCGGAGAGCAACGCGTCTATCTGCACCAAACACCGATGTTTCACGCGGCATCGATGGGTGGCATCGTCGGCATCCCGGCGACCGGTGGCTCGTCGGTCTTTGTCCCCCTGTTTGAGCCGGAACAGGTGATGCAGGCGATCGAGGACTACTGCGTCGACTGGACGATGATGGTGCCGACGATGATCGCGTTGATGATGAACCATCCGGAGTTTCACCCTGAGCGGCTCGATTCGTTGCGGGACCTTGTCTATGGGGCTTCGCCGATGCCGGCGTCGTTGATCGACCGGGTGATCGCCGCCTTCCCTCACCTCAGCTTGTGGCAGGGTTATGGGATGACCGAATGCTCCTCGGTCTTGACGTTCTTGACGGCAGCCGACCATCGCAGAGGCGGGTCGATCCTTCGGTCGGCCGGTCGCCCTGCCCTCGGAGTCACGGTGAGTGTGCGCCGTCAAGACGACCGCGAAGCTGCCACCAACGAGGACGGGGAGATCTGGGCCCGCGGCGGCAACTTCATGCGCGAGTACTGGGGTCAGCCGGACGTGACCGTCGATGCGTTCCGGGACGGGTGGTATCGAACAGGCGACGCCGGCCACCTTGATGCCGAGGGGTACCTTTACCTCGTCGATCGGATCAACGACATGATCGTGACCGGTGGCGAGAACGTCTACTCGATCGAGGTCGAACACGCGATGTCGTCCCATCCGGCGGTCGAACAAGTCGCGGTGATCGGGATTCCGCATTCGGTCTGGGGTGAACAGGTTCACACGATCGTTGTCCTGCGCCCCGGGTTCTCGGCATCCGAGGACGAACTGAAAAGCCACGTGCGACTGACGCTCGCCGGCTACAAAGTGCCGAAATCGATCGAGTTCCGAACGGAACCGATCCCGCTGTCGGGGGCGCTCAAACCGCTCAAGCGTGAACTCCGCAAGACGTATTGGGAGCCTCAGGTCGCCCAGTGAATGCCGTGAGTGGCCGAGTCATGAACGTTGATCGATCGGTCTGTCGGGCGGCCACGGCCCAACGGATCCTCGCGGTGGGACTCGCGGGCCGGGGTCCCATCGCGGCGCTGGTTGATCGGTGGTACCGTCGGCAAGGTGCTCGTGTCAGCTCGTTGTCGAGGTGCGGTCGTCGTCGCGATCGCGGCGACGATACCGATGGTCTCGGCGTGCGCGACCGGGTCGACGACCGCGTCCGAGGGGCGCGCTGGCGCGGTGTACGACGGGATCATTCGATGGTTCGCCGAGCAGGACGACACTGATCCCGACCCGCTTGCGGTGTTCATCGAACCGCGGGGCGAAGGCGCTTCGATCGAACTCGAGGTACAAACCGCGTTGATTTCGTCGACCACCGATGTTGCCGCCGTGCGGTTCATCGACTCGCTCGACGAGGCGTTGATCACCGATTCAAGCGGCTCCCGGTTGGTCGTCGACGATGGCGTCCTGATTCGGCTGGCACCTGTCGTCGAGCGTGGTAGCCGGGTTCGGCTCGAGGTGGATGTCCACGATCGCGACGAGCGTTTCGAGGTGCTCCAGTTTGATCTGGAACTGGTCGGGGATCGGTGGGTTGTCGCTGAACCGCCAGTGAAGATGCCGGCGGGCTAGCACCCGTCGCGGCCTCCGCCTGTCGCTGGATTTCGTTGTCGGTCGGCGATCAGGGCCTCTGCCGCCTCGATCACGATGACCGAATCCTCCGGTGTCGCTTCGATCGTTCCGTCGGCGACCCCGGCCACGATGGCTGCTGCTCTTGCTGCCCATTCGCGTTGGGCCGCGGAGTCGGTGCGGGTCGGCGGTCGTGAGTCCAGAACTTGGATCGAAGTGCCGGCGATGATGACGGCAACCTTGTGGTCGCCCTGGTCGGCGTACCGCAGGGCTTCGCCGAGCAAGACCTGCGGAAGGGTTCCCGGAGCGTCCTGAGTCCGGTCGCCGAGTAGCCAACGACCGGCTTCATGTCGAAATGACAGTCGAATGTGTGAGGCATATGTCAGTCCTCCGAGGATCAACGCGACGGCGACGACGGCGAAGCCCACCCGCGGACCTGGGTACGCCGACACGGCCAGCATTGCCCCGCCGACGTTGGCGAGTTGGAAGAAGAACTCGGTTCGCGAGATGACTCGACCCCGGATGACGGGTGGCACCCGCCCGTACAGGGTGTCCATTGATCGCGAAGCGACGCTGCCGCCCAGCCCGATGGTGAGAGCAATGGCGACAATGCTGAAGCTGCCGATGGTCAGTACCCCGAACGCCGACACCGCTCCGGGGACGAGCAATGTAAGCACCACGACGCGGTCCGACGACAACGCCCGATGGAGCCGGGGAGACACGACAGTGCCAAGGAACGTTCCGAAGCCGGCGGCGATCAGCGCCGCCACGAAGATCCACTTGTCACCGCCTCCGCGTTTGATGGAGAGGGCGAGCAGGAAGGTCAACGCCCCCGCCGCGGCCCGGGTCAGCGCTACCGACACCGTTGCCCTCTTCAGGTCCACCGGTGCCGAGACGTGAACGACGGCGGCCACCGGGTGGGAATCGATGGGGATGAGGGGAATGCGTCTCGCGAGCACCGCGGAACAGGCGAAGCCGACCGCGGCGACGAGTGGCAGCCATTCCACTCCGACCAGTGGGATCAGCGCACCGCCGACAGCGGTTCCGGCGAAACCGGCGATGGTGCCCGTTCGGGCGAGATGGCCGCTGACCACAACGAGTTCGTTGCGGTCCTGCACGAGATGGGCGATGATCGCCGTCTTGGCGAGTTCGTAGGCCTTGCGGGACAGCAGGATGCCGAACACCACTGGGTAGAACGCAACCGACAGCAGCGAGCTGGCGAGGAGCAATGCGAACACCGTTCTGGCGAGATGCGACCCGATGACGATGGCCTTGTAGCCCGCGCGCGATGGTCGAGTGCGGGGCCGACTATGGGAGCGATGATCGCCAGAGGCGCGGCGGTGAGTAGTAGGTACAGGAGGATTCGGCCACGCGACGCCTCGAGTGAGACGCTGAAAAAGAGCGATCCGATCAGCGAGAGGGTGATCAAGCCGTCGGAGAAATCGTCAACGGCATGGGTCGCGGCCAGGCTACGCGTGACTTCGCGTCCGAGGATCGCCTCGACGAGCCTCGCTGCACGCGTCGGCTTCGCGAGGCGTTCGTCAGTGGGTGTTCCGACCACCTTGTCGAGTATCACAGAAACCACCGAACTCGCCGACCCATCTCTGCCGATTCGCCGGGGCGACCCCGCATCGGCTATCAGCGCTTTGTGCGTCATCGGAGCGTCGGACTCGACGTCCACCACCGCACTCAGGTTATGTAGGTTCGCTGAGCATGTGTCGTGCTCGGGCCCGAGCCAACTCCTCGGCGAGGCTTGCCGCGGCCTGGGCTGTCGCCCGGCGGAATGGTCCCGGCAGGCGAGTGGACAACGGCACCAACGGGATTGGATCGCCGCTGGTTGGCAGAATCACCACCTGACCCCTGCTGCAATCGATACTGCGGATGTCGTTCCACACGATGGCGTACCGACGCCGTCCGAGCCAACGAATCCCGACATCGTCGGCTTCGACCACTCGCTTCCGGTCCCAATACGTGACGGCGGGCATGGCAAGTGCGACGCCCAGAAGGGGCCACCGTTCCCACCCGTGCACGGCTATCGTCAGCGCGATCGCCGCACATGTGGCGCTGATGATCAGCATGACGGACAGGCGAAGCGCCATCGCCCTGATGTTGCGATGGGTGGTCACCCCGAACGAGAGACGCAGGCGTGGACCGATGCGGTCGGCGGCCCGGATGGCCCGCTCCAGCGGGATCGTGTCGATGGTCATGGAGGAACTCAACACCCTGCATCCGCCGCTGTCTCGGGCCAAAGGTCCCTTCCTGACACCAATCCGCAGAAATCATCAAGCGACCCGATCGCGATGACGACAACGGTGCCGATCGAGCGCGTTAGATGACGCTTCCCGACAGCCGTCCGATCGCCAACGAGATCACCAGGGCGAGCACGCCGCCGATCAATACACGGGCCGCGGCTCGTTTCCATGGAGCTCCACCGACGCGGGCTCCGGCGGCACCGAGGGCGACAAGCCCCACAAGCGTCAGCGTCATGATCATCGGAATCCGGAGGTCGGCGGAGCTGAGTAGCACGATCAGGATGGGTAGGACCGCGCCGATCATGAAGCTGACTGCCGAGACAATCGCGGCCTGGACGGGGTTGGCTAGAGCCGACGCGTCGATCCCGAGTTCGTCGCGAGCATGAACGGCGAGCAGGTCGAGCTTCGAGAGTTCGTCGACGACTTGTTCGGCCAGCGTGTCGCTGAGGCCTCGGTCCCGGTAGATCCGGACCAGTTCGCCGCGCTCCGCCGCTGGATAGCTCGTCAGCTCCACCTGTTCTCGGGCGAGGTCGGCGCGTTCGGTGTCGCGCTGCGAGCTCACCGAGACGTATTCGCCAGCGGCCATCGACAATGCTCCGGCCGTCAGCCCAGCGATCCCGGCCACGAGAATCGCCGACCTTGAGCTGTCGGCACCGGCGACACCGACCATCAGACTGGCGGTCGAGATCAGCCCATCGTTTGCTCCGAGCACCGCCGCCCGTAGCCATGCCGCCCGTCCGCCCAGGTGGCCCTCGGATGCCGCGTGGCCGCTGGTTGGGTGGCTCATCCGTTGATTGTCGCTGCCGGTCTCGGTCGCTGCCGTGGTATCACGACTCGTAGGTTCAGGTCGTTCGGCCCTTGTCAAGGTCGCGAGCCCGGCACGGTCGTGGCCGTCCTGATTCGACCCGATACGTCGACAGAGCCGTGTTGACCTTCCGGAAATTTGGCCCCCGGGAGGGTGATGTTGATGGCCGCGGTGTCTGGTGATGGGCGTGTGGCTGTTGGCGACGCTGTAGAGGCGGGCGATCGACTGCCCGGCTTGTGTCAAGGCGACCCGTTGATGCGAACGGCGTGCATCAGGCTCCCATTCTGTGCGTAGAAGACATGGGCCTCGTGGGCGTACGCGAGTCCCACGCCCCGGGCATCGGGTGCCGGGTGGTCAACTACCATCGTCGAGAACACCGCGCCCGTCCACCGGCTCCACACCCACCGTTGGGGGACAATTGGGTTGCCCGTGGAGTAGAGCAGGTCGAGCACGCTCCCATCGCTGACAAACGTCGACACGTCCCGGACCAGACCAAATGAGATCGGCACGACAGCCCATCTCGACCCGTCCCAGTGATGGACTCGTTGGCCGAACCCGGTGATACCGCCGGTCATGCTGAGGACGAAGATCTCGTCTCGGTGGACGATGGCCGCGGGCATTGCGCCTACGAACAACGTCGAGTGCGTTGCCTGGACGGTTTCGAACTGCTGGTGCAACCAGGAGGTTCCGTCGAACACAACGTGTCCGAGACCCATGAGCGTAAAGAAGACGTGGAGCTGGTTGGCGTAGACGACGGCCGATGGGCTGGCTCCTTGGATCAGGTCTTGCGCGTACCACTGTCGATCACCGCCCAGTGTCGCGTGGCCAATTGTGTCTCCCTGGCCGATGTTCCGGTTGTAGAAGACGTGCAGCTCGTTTCCGTTGACGACGGCGGATGGGTGCAGGCCGGTCGTTCCTGGCGACTGTCCGCGCGTCGTGGCGACAGAGCCGTCGACGATCTCGAAGATCCATCGACCAGCAGCGGGGGTCCAAGTGCCGTGACGCAGGTCGTTCGCAGAGGCATCGTAGTAGAACACGTGGAGTTCGTCGTCGAGCACGACAACCGAAGGTGTCTGCCCGACGTTTGCATCAACCCGTCCCGCGGTGTCGGCGAGCTGGCCGTCGAGAGTCTCGAACACCCAGATGTCGTTCAGACGCCACACTCCATGGCGCAGGTCGCCAGACGTTTCGTCGTAGTAGAAGACATGAGGTTCACCGAAGTAGCTGGTCGCCGCCGGTGGGCTGTCCCGGCCGGGATTTCCTGAGGACATCGGGTCGAGTCCCTGCTCCACCCAGACGTCGCCGCGCGGGAACTCCTGGGCGTCGACCCGAGCGACACCTGCGCAGCACATCGAGACGAGCATGGTGATTCCGACCGCCCCAATTCCGAACCTACGCATTGGTCAGCCGCAGGTGCGGACAGGGCGGTCGGCGTTTTGAATCGCCCGCTCGAACGGAATCGTGTCCGTTGGTAGTCATAGTCACACTCAACACCTCGCGAGAAGGGTTGTCTCGGGCCGAAAGTCCTGGGTTGACGAGGAGCACAACGGCTCGACCCGTCCGACCAGCAACCCTAGTATTCATCGAGCAGCGGATGATTGATTACCGCAGACGCAATCCGGCGTCCACAACGAATCGAGGAGCCATGCACCACAAGGCATCCGAGGACGATCCTCTTGCCCACATCCCGCTCTTTGCGTCATTGACCGACAAGGACCGTGGCGCGGTGCGAAGCCTGCTGACTGAGGTTCGTCTCGCGTCAGGCACCGTCCTCGCCCGCCAAGGCGCGACCGGTCATGAGTTCTTCGTGATCGTGGAAGGTACGGCGTCAGTCATCCGCGACGGCGAACACCTGGCCGACGTCGGGCCGGGCGACTTCCAAGGCGAAATCTCGCTGCTCGATGGTGGCGAACGCACCGCAACAGTCACGGCCACCTCCGACATGACCATCCTCGTCGCAACCCACCAAGAGTTCAACTCCCTGCTCGACACGACGCCGGGGATCGCCCGCCAAATGCTCCCCGCCCTTGCTCACCGCGTCCGAACGCTCGCCAGTGACGCCCACACCCACTGATGTGATGGCGGGCGGTCGCTCGCCAGTCTCCTGATCTGCTGATTCCGTCGCCCTGCTGCACCGTTGTCGGTCGCGTCGGCACCTGCTCGGGCGAAAGGGGCGGATGCTCAGCGCACCTTGACCTTGACCGCCGGGGAGTTTGCGGTCGTGCCTGCGGCGTTTCTTACGGTGAGCCAGTAGTTGTAGGTCATGCCGGACTTGACCGAGGTGTCAATGAACGACGTCTCAGAAGCTCCGAGTGACCCCACGATTGTCGGGCTGGTGCACTTGCGGTCGGGGCAACGCTTCACGACGATTTCGATGGCGTCGCTGACCGGGTTCGTCCAGCTGAGTTTGACGGTCCGCTTGTTCGTTGAGGAAGCCGCCAGGTTGCTCGGGGCACTCAGCGGTGGGGCCAGCGCGTTGACGAGGGATACAGCTGTGCCGGCGTTATTGCCGAATCCTCCACTGCTCGGCGCGAGCACAAGGACGGTCGCAGCGTAAGTCGCGAACCCGGTGTACGTATGCGTGACCGTCGCGCCCGTTGCGGTCGTGCCATCGCCGAAGAACCAGTTGATCGTCGGTGCTGATGTGGTGGCATTGAACGCCACCGTGAGCGGCACTACACCCGCCACCGGCACCGCCGAAACGCTCACGGCGATCGTCGAATTGGTTGAGACAATTGAGATCGGTGTCGACGTCGCATACACGGAGAAGCCCCGATCGTTGCGAGCACGAACCCGATACGTGTAGGTGGTGATGCCGTAGGACATGTCAGTGAACGACGTGGCGTTCGCGCCGACCGTGCCGATCACGCCGAAGCCCTCGTCCCGCAGCGAACGCTCAATGACGAAGCTGGTTTCGTTGTCGGAGTTGTCCACCCAGCTGACAGCGATCCCGCTGGCGAGCCGGGCGGCGGCGTTCGTCGGTGCCATGGGGACTACCGTCGCTGCACCGATCGGGGGAGTAAGCGCGATGGACGTGCCCAACACGGCGAGGACCGCGCTGGAGAGACGCATCCCGATGGAACGGTGAGAGTGCTGTCGGTTGTTTCTCATGAATTCACCGTACGACTGGGAAATGTTCGACAGCAGGGCCGTTGGTCATCATGCTCGACGACATGTGTCGTCGCCTGCGGTTCAGGCGAGCGAGCTCACGATCCCGTTGCGTCGGGCGGCTCGGCGTCAACCGGTCGGCTTGCCTTGCTGGGGGCACCAGCGGTCGGGCCGCCTTGGAGGACCGAACCAGATTTGTGCTGGTCACCGCCAGTTTACCAGGGCGCCCTCGGCAAGATTCGAACTTGCGCCACCGGCTCCGGAGGCCGGTACTCTGGTGAGATAAACACCCTGATCAGATGATATTTCTGTAGCCAGCCGAGGTTTTCCTCCCGCGCTCCTCCCGCGAACGCTACAGTTCGAGACGTGAGTCGGAAGCGTCAGGACGTGAAGGTGTGGGCGGTACAGGATCGTCGCAGTAGCGCCCGGAACCAGCAGTCGTGGATCGTGCGGTGGCGGGTTGAGGGCAAGCTATTCAGCAGATCGTTCAAAACGCGCGCATTGGCCGAACGATTCCGGTCGACCCTGATCGTCGCCCACGACGACGGTGAACCGTTCGACCCGCATGGGGGAGCGCCTGTCAGCTGGGCACCCGCATCGAGCGATATCCAGGTGCACACCTGGGCCAGGCGATGGTTGGCCGAGCAATGGAGCGAGTGGCAACCTCGCACCCGCCGGTCGGCTGTCGAGGCCCTGATGAAGTTGGTACCGCTCCTCGTCGCCTCGAAGGCATCGGCGCAACCTGAGATGCTTCGGGCCTACCTGCAGGAGTCTCTGGTTCCGGGCATCGATCTCGACGACAGCCACGAATGCGAGAAGTGGCTGACGAAATGGTGCCTGTCGCTCGAAGCGCTTGATCGAGAGGTTCTGGCCGACGTTGATCGGGCTCTGGGCATCGCACTTGACGGACAGACGCTCGCACCGTCGACGGCCGGCCGCTTCCGAAAGGTCTCGCGCTCATGCATTCGCCGTGCCGTCGAGCTCGGCGTGCTGACCGTTGATCCGTGGCCGCCTGCACCACGCGGTCGCAGCACTCGCAAGAGCATCCGGACCAAACGAGCAATCGACATTCGAATGCTGCCCGACCCCGAGACGATGCGCCGGGCAATCGAGGCGATCGGGACCCACCAGCCAGGGAGTCGGGCATATCAGGTCATGACTGCGGTCGCCTACTACGCCGGTCTGCGGCCCTCGGAGGCCGTCATGATTCGGCCGCGATCGCTGTCTCTTCCATCGGCAGGGTGGGGTCGGATCGACGTCACCGAGGCCGACATTTCGTACGACGAAGTCGGCGAACCCAAGACGGGTCCTCGATCGGTGCCCATCCCGCCAGTGCTGGTCGCGAGACTTCGAGCGTGGCTCGACGCCCACGAGTTCACCCCGGAGGACCTGATCTTTCGGACTCGGAATGATCGGATGCCGACCCGGTCGAACTGGTCTCGAGCTTGGCACCGGGCGCTCGCCTCCATCGACCATCGGCCACTACGCGTGTACGACTGCCGCCATGCCGCCGCGACTACGTGGCTCGACGCCGGTGTGCCACTCGGCGACGTCGCTCGTCGACTTGGACACAGCGTCGAGACGCTCGTCTCAACGTACGTCGGTTCGCTCGTCGGTGATGAGGCGGCATCGAACGCCCGGATCGAGCAGCGACTCGAGGCGCGGCTGTAGCGAGGCGCTGATCGCGTCGTAGCGCAATTCGTATTGCCCGTCTCGACCTGTGGTGAGGATCTCTACCGGCGCTCCCCAACCGGGACCTGTCGATTCCCGGTGGAGTGCATGACCGCAGCAACATCGCGCCGACCGCAGACAGACGTGCGCCGCTCTGCTCGGAGTGGAGTGACCGGCGGAGCGATCGCCAACGGCACTCGGATCGCCTCACCGCGAGTCGCGGCGGAGGTGCGTCTGCTTGATGTCCAAGATCTGGCGGCGCGGTTGGCGGTGACGGAACGGTTCGTGCGCCGGCTGGTCTGCGAGCGGCGAATTCCGTTTCACAAAATTGGGTACTTCGTTCGCTTCGACCCGTGTGAGGTCGACCGATGGGTCGAGGACCAGCTGGTCGAGCCGATTCGCTTCGGTTAGCAGCAGTCTGTCGGATTCCCCGAAGTGCCCTCGTTGCATCCCGGTAGTAGCCATGGAGCTCGCCGATGTCGTCTGGCTGATTGACTCGGCACCGTTCGGTCGCTGGCAGGAAGCCGACGAGACCTCGCCGGTTCGTTCTGCTCGGTCCACGGTGAGGGCTCGAATGAATACAACCGGCGCCATCGTGTCAAGACTTGGTCAAGGATCGGGCTCATGCTTGCAATGTCACCGTATGTGTCTATTCTTCGCTCAACGTGGCAACGGCTGCGGCGGATGGATCTGGCGGGATTCGTATGCGATTGCGGGACAACAAGTGGGCCGAGTAGTTCGGGCAGCAACCCATCGCGTGGGTAGTGCCGTGGGCTGTCTCGCAATGGGCTTTCTCGCTGCATGTGCAGCTGGTGACCAGTCTGCTCCAAAGACCTCAGCACCAGCCTCCGTCGGTTCGCCAGCGACAGCCCCCGTGGCATCTGAGTTCTCGGCGGTCACTGTGCCGACGACTGCAGCGACGACGACTACCGGGGTCGCGACGACGCCTGCTGCGGTCACGACGTCGATCGATCCGATGGTTGCCGTCGATGCTGCGCTTCGAACAGCCGTGGCGCTCGCCGAGGAGTCGTGGTCGGCGTGCCTTATTGCGATGCCGAATTGTGATCCAGGCACGTTGGCGGTTGCTCGGGGCGGCGATCTGTTGGCCGGCAACATCGCTCGGACCTGCGCACGGCAGGCCACCAGCGATTCAACCTGTCCACAGGTCGATGTGGTGTTGCGCCTCGATCGGAACGGGTCGCCCGTTCGCGATGTCGGCAAACTGGAGCACACCGCCTGGTCGTAGCACCCGGAATGCCTCGCTCATCACCGCGGACTTATCGGGGCAGAGGTTGATCACTCCGTTCGCGATGACCACATCGGCCCAACCGTCCTCGATCGGAAGCTCCTCGAGAAACCCGTGACGGAACCCGACGTTGTCGGCTCCGATCAGCGCTGCGATCGAACGCGACTTCGCGACCATCTCGACGGTCATGTCAACGCCGATCACACGGCCGTCACGTCCAACGGCGCGGCCGGCCAGAAACGAGTCGAAACCGGCACCCGAGCCAAGATCGACGACACGTTCGCTGTCTCGGAGCAACCTCAGCTCGAACGGGTTGGCTACCCCGGCAAACGACTCCACCGCCACCGGCGCAAGGGCGTCGACGGCGGCCATGTCATATCGGCAGCGTTCGGCGGCCACCCGACCGGTATGAAAGTGATAACCCGCATCTGGGGCCGCGGCGACAGCGGCATACTTGACGCTGATCTCGGCCCGGAGTTCGTCACGATCGACGCCGAGCTCAGGACCCGGACCGTCAACAGGAGTCGTTCTTTTGTGCATGTCGGCATCATCAAGGTGGTGCCTTCCCGAAACCTTCCCCACCCCAACCTTGCGCCCGTAACCTGCGGACCGATTCCGCCGCCCACCAGTAGGTCTCGGAGGGCGACGACGCCCAGAACGCGGCCCCACGAGCGACGCGGGATCGCGGCCATGATCGCGATCGCCTCGGCGAGGATTCCGCGTAGCGGCACGAACCACCGATCCGCCATCACACCACAACCTGCACAGCCCCCACCGCCCCGCCCCGCCACGCCAGGCTGGCGCCGCGTCCTGCCGACCCTCCGATCAGGCCGACAGCAACACCACGACACCTACAGCAAGGCTGCGTCAACCCGACACGCTGGCCAATATGGGCATCGCTCCAGCCGGCGATGACAAGCGATCGCGGTGGATACCGAGCGCATTCGACGACGATGCCGGCGGGGGTGCTGTTGGTCGCCGACGGCTGCCGGTGTCAGGGCCCGCTACGGTTGGTTCGCAGCTCGATAGTGAGCGTTATGCGGCGCGGTGTCGGGCGAAGTGTGTGGACGGATCGATCAGGCAGCCCACCACCGCTCGGGCATGCCCGGCGCAATCACTTCAACTCCGACCAGATCAAACGCATCGGCCAGTCGACGGTCGTAGGTGACGACGCCGTCGAGATCGGCGCCGAGTTCCAGTGCCGCCGCGAAATGCAATGCATCGAGCGTGCGAAGCACCGCTGTGCCGACGGTACGGGCCGAGAAGTACGACGTCTCCGACGGCGCAACGAGCGTGACAGCCGCCAACCGGATATCGACTTCATGGTAGCTGACTCCGAGCCGTAGAGCGGCGCGGTGCGCTTCGACCGCAAGAAGCGCCGACGACCAGATCTCCTTCGCAGCAAGCGCCGACCGTAGCACTTGCGAGTGCTCTTCCGCGACCAGGAGCTTCATGAACGCGGACGTATCGAGGTACAACACGGGAGCGTCAGCGATCGCTGCGGAGATCTTCGAGTACCGTCGCCGTCGAGCTGGAGGCATGGACGCCAACGGGCAGCGCGTCGATCGTGGTGGTGGCAGGTCGGACTCGACCGGAAGCAACCAACGCTCCCGCTCCGCCAACGGCCGTCGGCGGAACAAGAACGGCTACGAGCGTGCCGCGGTCGGTGATGCCTACGCTCTCTCCGGCTCGGACGCGCCGGACCACAGCGGATGAGTGCTGCTGGAGGTCTCGCACCGGTACGGTCTTCATGCGTCAATCGTAGCACGCTAATTCGCTGGCTGAATCCCGCTGTGTCAGCCTCGGCGCGGTGCGTTGTGGCTGCGCTGCGAGGAACATTCCTGGGTCCGTCTGGGATCGAGTGCTTCACGTCATGTGCACCGTTACAGCGTACGCAAGCGGACCACCACCGCCGGCTCGCTGTGCGAAGCGGTATTGCACCTCCACTGGCGTCGACCGACAGTATGCAAGGTGCTCGGCGAGCGATAACGTACTCTGCCCGACCAGGACACTGCAGCCACACCTTCGCTGGTGTCGCTGGGTACGCGCCGACGGGCAGGACGGGACAATGTTGGCGACATTCGATGGACGGGTGCCGCGGCCGGGCGCTCGTCGCCGATAACGGTGGCGTACGGCGAACTACCCGCGCTTGGCCCGCTCGAGAGCGAACATCTTGCGGAGAACGCCGACCTCGGCGCAATGGTGGATCCACTCGAGTAACCCCCGGTCAAGGAGAAGCCAGTGTGGTCGACCGTCTTCGTGTTCGAACAACACGGCGTCGCCGCCCTCGACGTAGTGGCGCACTTCGTCAACTGCCTCCGTCATCATTCGTGTGGCGACGGCGGCTGAAGCGGGAATCTCGATGTCGTTCCAGTCAAGAGGCCCACGACCGGACGCGCGCGGCTTGCGCAGTCGCGGAAGCAATCGTAGGCGTGGAGCAGCCGCCACGCGATCGTCGTGGTCGTCGGTTCTTGACTGCCGTCGAAGGAGGTCTCAACCGCGTACTCGCCGCGGCCCCACGAGTCCGTGGACGTCAGTTGGGTGCGGCGGCGCACGCTCCAGCAGCCCGGAGCTGGCTCCCAGAGGTATCCCCCGGCGGGATCTGCCACAGATCTACCCACTCAGCTGTCGGGCGAGCGGATCTCCATCTCGTTGAACCGGTACTCGATGGTCGTGGCCGCTCCGGGACACGTGAAGGTCTGGATGCCAAAGTCGAGTCCCTGCAGCAGGGAACGGTCAGCGTTGGCGAAGTCGCTCACCGGGAGGGAGTAGATCTCACGATTCTGCGCGTAGAACGTGTAGCTGTCTCCGACGAGGGCAACTGCGAGCGAATCGACGATCTCGTCCGGAAACGGAACAGTCGCCAAGATCCGTTCAGCGTCATTGTCCCATCGCACGGAGATGTTCACAGATGCGGGTGTTGCCCTCCGATCAACGTACAGATGTCCGAAGTCAAGCCCCAAAGCGCCGCGACGACCGACGTTGAAAAGGACTCCTGTCAAACAACCTTAGGAGCTGCTGAAGGCGGTCGTGAAGTAGAAGTCTCCCGTCACGGCCGGTGGATGCCGAAGTAGAAACGCATTGAGGTTGATGTCGCTGATGGTCGACTCAACGACGAGCACCTTCATCACAAGATCGCCGCCGTCCGCGACAAGATCGCCGAGCGGGTTGTCATAAATCTCTGACCAATCGTCGCTGAACGTTCGCGTGGCCGATGCAGACGCGTAACGGAGCGGCCAGACCTCAAGGTCTGCTAGGTCGAACCGGCTCCGGTCCTCAGCTGTGTCGGGCGCAGCCGTGGTGGAGTTGGTGTCGTCAGACGCAAGGTCTGTTGTCGCTTGTTGCGCATCGGCTGGCGGGCCAGCGGCGCTGCCGGGTGGCGCCGCGGCGGCAACGTCGTTCGGTTTGTCCCTGTTCGTGGCTGCGACGACAGCCCCGACGACACCGGCTCCAAGGATCACTGCTCCCAGGGCAATCAGTGGCGCGAACGACCGCCATCGGGGTTGCACTCGGCCCGGAGTGGCGAACGGCCACAAAGCGACCACGAGGCAAGTTGTGCCGACGATGATCGGGATCCTCCACACAGGAGGTTCGAGCAATTGAGCGACCGCAGCGCCCCCGAGAACGCCCGAACCGATGGCTTTGAGCCACCAGTGGTGGGTAGTTGGTTCAGTCTCCTCAGCGATGGTGGTCACCCCCTGTACGACGGTCGAGAACTTAGTCGCTCCGAGGAGTCCACGAGCACGACCATGATCAGGTCATCGGCGGCGTCGAAATCGACGACCAGCTCGAAGCCAACGGGTCACAGCGGCGCGACACGAACTATTTGTCGAAGGCTGAACCCCACCTGGCCCGGTGGAATCCTGCTGGCACGTTGAGACGCGGCCATCCAACACGCGCCCGCACAACTCGTGCTCCGCAATTACGGCCTGGACCAGCGCATGACCGGCGCTGCCCGACCGCGCCAGAACAGCCTGAGCGACATCACGGTCGAGCGCCACGATCGTCCGAAAGTGGCCGATACCGAGCGTTCGTTCGAACGGCGAAACGCCCGGTATCGGCGCTCCTGATCTCGGGCTGCACGTTTGGCGCAGGCGGTCTCCGCTGTCTCGTCAAGCCGGAGACTTCGATGCCCTGGGCGGCTTACCCACGGTGCTTGGAGTGAACTCGGCCGGTCCGACGATGGAGGCGGCCATCGCCGCCGAGGTCCTCCAGCGTGTGGTGGCCTACCGGGTTCACTCGATCGATCGTCGGGCTTTCGCCTCGCTCGATGTCTGCCCGCGGATGTCGTGTCCGCGTCCCCCGCCGAGACTCGTTTGGCGGCGACAGCCCCCCGCCGAGGAGTGTCGTCGACGTTTCGTCATTGGTTCAGTTGGTGTTGGCGGTTGACTCGGTAGATGGTGAGGTTTTCGGGTTGTTCGCCGTTGACGAGGACGGGGTGGATCCAGCGGCCTTCGTAGTGCCAGTCGATGTTGGGTTGGCCGAGTCGGTCGCCGATGATGTTGCCGTCGGCGTCGCGGGTGGCGATTCGGACGCTGTTCCAGAATCCTCGTCGCCAGTGGGCTTTGACGCCTCGGTGGGTGCTGGTTTCGGTGGCGGGGGTGTGGTTGTTGTGGAGTGCGCCGAGATCGACGACGTTGACTCCGAGGATGGCTCCTCGGGCGATGGCTTTACGGACAGCGGATCGTTCGAGCGAGCGGCGCCACGTTCGACTGTCGATCTCGCCTTCGAGCTGTCGGGGTGTTTCGACGGGGGCGTGCCATCGGGCCCAGGTGCACAGCGCGGCTATGTTGGTGATCACGCCGGGTTGGGTGCTGTGTCGCCAGAATCCGGCTTGGCAGATCGGTGGGTGGGTGTCGCTGGTCGGGGTGGTCAGGATCCATTCGGCGATCGGGTCGAGCCCGAGCCCGCCGGGTCCCGCGGATAGTCGGACTCCGATGAGCGACATGTTGGTGTCGTCGATGGTGGTGTCGCTGCTGCCGTCGGTGAGGACGCGGCCGAGGTCGAGGACCCCTAGCGGGATGGCGTCGAAGAATACGAGCACGGATGGGAATGGCAGGCGGAGGTGGGTGACGAGTTGTTCGTCGGGGGCGTCGCTTGTCATCAGCGCCTCGGCGATGCCTGCGGGGATGAAGCAGGGGACGGCGTCGATGAGTTGGAGGCCGGTGCCGGCGGCTTCGACGGCTCGGAGCGCGGCGGCTGGTTCGGTGTCGCTCATCCGGGCGAGTTCTTCGGTGTTGTAGATCAGCGAGGTGAGCAGGAGTGCTCGTAGTTGGGCGAACTCGCCTGGTTTCAGCCCGGCCCATGGAGTGGTGCGCCGTCGAGCGAGGCCGACGGCGTCCATCACGGCGACGTCGCGGCGTAGTTGTGTGGAGAGGTCGGCGATGGCCCTGGTGACCGCGTCGCGGATGGTGGTGCGGGTGGTGACGACTCGCAGGATCGGCGGTTTGAGAAGTTCGCCGAGGAAGTGGTCGGCTCGCCCGTCGGCGGTGATCAGCGGCATGCCGAGCGGTGACCAGTCTGGTGGCACGTCTGGGTCGGCGGGGCTGGTCAGTTCGCTGATCAGATCGGCGCGGTCCAAGTAAGCGTCGAGCGGTGAACCGGCCACGGAGCGGATGGTAGTCGAGGCTGGGGGTGCCTGACGGGTGCCGTGCTCGGCGGGGGTCTACCGTGACGTGGAATGTCAATGCGGAAGGCGGCAACCTCGTGGACAGCCCAGGTGTCAACGATGTCGAGGGTGCGGGCGACCCGGCCTCAGATTCACCGGACGGTGCGGAAGATTCTCCGTTCGGTGCGGAGCGCCGGTCGGACGCATCTGTAGGAGGTGCAGCGGCTGGAGCGATCGTCGAGGGATCGCGTTCGTCCACACGGTTGGCGGCGCGGGTGGTCAAGCGGGTGATGCAAGAGATTCGCCCCGTGAGGTCCAAGGACTTGGTGAGGGACGCTTCACGTGTGTTGGCTGACCGGGGGCCGACTGGCCACGACGGTGCGTTCGGACAGGTTTCCGGCAAGGTGCATGAGCATCTGGCGGTGTACCGCCACAACCACAAGCTGTCAAATGTGGTCCGACGCTCGAAGATTCGGTTGATCGAAAATTCGCAGTCGCCAATCGTCGATGCCGTTCGCACGGTGCGGGGTTCGGTGGTCGAGTCGATCTCGTACAAGAAGAGTGCCGCTGGAGCTGCCAGGGCGGCGGCGGGGACGCCCGCTCATGTGAGCATTGCGGTGCCGACCGATCAGATTGCCGTTGCGGACACAAGGGTCGGCAGGCCACTCGGTTCCTCGGGTGTTTCGAGAAGGGTCGTCGACGACACGACCCAGCGGGGCGCTCGGGCGCTGGCGACAACCGAGGCGGCAGGGTCACTTGCGCGAGCGGGTGCTCGTGCGGGGACGATTGGCGCGTTGTCGTCGGTAGCAATCGGTGGTGTGACCGACTATGTCCGTGACGTGCGCGGCGGGCACATGTCGTGGCGGCGTTTCGCGGTGGAGCGTGGCGCAGACGGCGTCGAAGGCGCAGTCGGGGCTGTGGCTGGCATGGCCGCGGGCGCTGCCGCTGTCGCCGCGACCGCCGGGTCGGTTCTGGCGGCTGGGACGTTTGCACCGGTGGTGGTGCCCGTCGGCGCGGCACTGATCGCTGGTGTTGCCGTAAGCAGAGCGACAACCCGGGCGCGCCACACCATCACAGTGTTCACAGTCGACAAACTCGCCGAGCGTCGAATCCGCTCCGATTCGCCGTTGCCAATCGCCGAGGAGGGTGCCGAACTCTCCGTCGACAGCCGGAGCCTGCCCACTCCCCTCGACAGGCCTCACGACGCGCTTCGCGTAGCGCCCGACGTCGTCGGTCGCCCAGTCAGTCGAGCGATCGGCGAGTAGACGCTGAGGTGGTTGGCCACCGACCGGCGAGTAGACGCTGAGGTGGTTGGCCACCGACCGGCAGTTGGCTTGACGACCAATCGAGTGGGCGCATTTCCGATGGAGCGCCCCGCTTCGACGGAACGATGACCGTTCGAATCCGTACCGCTCACACATGACACCGCGCGGCTCGGGCGGCATTGAGGTCTGCACCACCTTGCCGAGACGAGAGGACTATCGGGGCGCCAAGGGTCGGATGTGCTGTTTGGCGGGCAACCGGGTTCGATAGGTCGGCCCAGTCGGAGAAATCGTCCGGAATGTGTGGTCGGGTGTGCGGCGGACGGCGTGGTCGGGTGTGTCGCGTTGTTCATCGTCGTCGGCATGGACACATGTTTGGAGATTGAACGGGCGGTTGCCGGCTTGGCTGGGGTGCCGCTCCCACCGGCCTGGTTGCAGGAACCTGCGCTGGCCGAATTCGGGTCGCTGGTCGATGTTGTTGCCGTCGGTCATCGGCTGGACGCCCGGGGTGACGCCGTGTTGGCCGCCCTGGTCGGTGTGTCGTCGCGGCCTGAGGTGGCATCGTTGGCGATCATCGCGGCGTTGATGCCGTGGGGGTTGGTCCGCTGTCGGGCTGATCAGGATCGGGCTGCTGATTTGGTGGCGGAGTTGGCGATCGTGGTCGGCGAGGAGCGGTTGTCGCCGCGGCCGACGACGGGGCGGCGGTTGGGGAACGTGTTGTTGGACCGGGCGTGGGACCGGGTGCGGGCACCGTCGCGTCGCCGGTTCCAGGTTGTCCCGGTCGATCCGTCGGATCGTGGTTGGGATCAGCCGGGGACCCAGTCGAGTCCGGAGGATGTGGTCGTGGAGCGGTTGTCGGCGTGGGATGCTCGGGCGGCGGTGATCGCCGTTGATCGGGCGGGTGGGTCGTTGGCGCGGTCGTGGAATTCGGCGTTGGTGTTGTTCGAAAAGCCGGACCGCACTCCGAGTGAGCAGGAACGTTGGAAGTATGTGCGGGCTCGTCTGCGGCGCAGTCTGCCCGCCGACCTGGTGGCGTGACGTGACGGCCGTGTTTGGGCTGGTCAACGGCATCGGATGTGTGGTGCGATGTGTGGTCGGATGAGTCGCCGAATGTGCCGTCGGCGTTCGGGTGCGGGTGTTGGCGATGGTTGTCGTAGGAGAGCCGTTCCGGTTCGACGAGCGACGACCCGCGTCCGATGTTGCGGCATCTCGACGGGTGGGCGCGCCGGTCGCTTGGTTCGCCGGAGGCGTGGGGTTCGATGGTCGAACGGTGCGGTCAGTGGGCGGACTACTCGGCTCGCAACCAGGTCTTGTTGGCGTCATACGGGGTGATCGGACCGGCCGCTGGCGCGTCGACGTGGGCGCGGGTGCGAGCGTGCCGAGGGTCGGCCGTGCGCGGTGCGGGCGGGGGAGCACGGTTTGCCGGTTCGGGTTCCGGTCGTCGAGCGACGGGGGATGTGGCCAGCGACCGGTCCCGGTTGGGTGGCCGTTCGGGGTCGGTGGCGGGTGGGCATCGGTGGGAGCCGGTGTTCGCGTTGGAGCAGTTGGCTCGCGCTCCGGCCCCGGACCGGTTGGTGTGGGCGGCGGTGCCGACGGTTGTCGCCGGGGGAGTGGTGCGAGGCGGTGCGGGTGGCGTCGGGTCGGGTGTTGGGTCGGATGCCGCGCAAGGTGACCGACCCGGTCGAGCAGTTGGCGACGTTGGCGGGGCGGGTGCCGCACGGCCCGGGTCGGGTGCGGCTCGGCCCGGAGTTGCAGGGCCAGGCGGGGTGGTTGGTGGCCGACCGGGTCGGGATGGCGGTCGGGCCGATGCCGGCGTTTGATCCGTCGGGTTCGTCGGCGCGGGAACGGTGGCAGACCCTCGTCGATGTCCGCCGTTCGGTCGGGTTCCTGACGGTCGGGGTGTCGCACGCGCTCGGCGTCGAGCTGGCCGTGTCGCCGCTGCCGCGCCACGAGTTGACCGACGACCGCACGGTGCCGGCGGGGCGCCGGAACTATCTCGCCCCGGCCGACGTGCGGGCGTTGCCGGTCGGGGTGTGGACCGAGGCGGGGCCGTATACGAAGTCGGAATGGTTGGCCCGCGGCGTCGCCGGCGCGCAGGGTCGGGCGGCGTTCCTGCGGGTCAACGACCGCTCATATTTGGCCGCGTACGAAACCAAGACCGCAGCGATGTGGCGGTTGGAGACGACCGGCCGCGGCGCCCATCACGGTCTTGTCGCCGACGGCACCGCCGACGACCTGCACGTGGCGAAGGACGCGGCCCGTGATGCGTTGCGGGACCGGTTCCCCGACATCGCCGTCGCGGTCGACGCCGGTGTCGGTTCGGCGGTGGTCTCGACGAGGTCGGGGTGGCATCCGTCGATGCCGTCAACCGGGGTGGAGGTTCGGGCGTTCGATGAACGAGTCGCCGCGACCGTCCGCCCAGTGGAGACCGGTGGGTGGCAGGCCGCGGCGACGTTGGATGGCCGTCTCCGCCCCGGTCCGGTCGTCGATGACGTGGACGTCGCCCGGGTCGCCGCCGAGGCCGCGGCGCGAGGCGTGTTGATGGAACTCGCCACCCTCGCCCCGGACCGGGCCGATCGGATGGTCCGAGAACTGGCCGCCACCGACGACGGGTGGAGCCGGGACGCGCTCGTGGGCGTGATCGGACACCGGTTGAGCGATCGCGACGCGGCGACGTTGGCAACGACGCAGTCACCGGAGGTGTTGGTCGAGTTGATGGCCGACAGCGGCGTCCTCGCCCCGCCGACGATGCTCAGCGTGTTGCGTGCCGAAGGGACCGGTCCGGTCGAGACGCTGGCTGTGGTGCCGATGCTCGGCATGCCGGTACCGGACGCGATCCGGGCATTGCATCGCGACTGGAACATCGACCGGCTCGTCGTCGGTGCCGAACTCGGTGCCATGATCGACGAACTCCGGGCGGCTGGCTGCACCGCGTCGGAGATGCTCGCGGCCGCGCCACGGGAGGAACTCCGACGGCTGGATGCCCGCGAGCAGACGTGGATGGCTGTCGGCCCAGCGTTACTCGACGCCGGGTACAGCCCTGCCGCGGCGGTCGATCACCTCGCTGCTCACGCGCCAACACCGGAGACGTTCGCGGCGGCGACGGTCGAGATCGTTGAGCGTCCCGTCGACGCGTTCGTGTTCGCCGCCCGCCGGGCCGGTGTCGAGGACCTGGCCGCGTTGTCCGAACGCTACGGGCTCTCCCCGCACGAGACCGCGGCGACGTTGGCGTTGGCATGCGTGCCGCTCGACAAGGCCGTTGGTGTGGTGCATCAACGGTGTGACGGCGAACTCACCGAAACGCTCGACGTGTGCCGTGACGCGCTCGGCATCGGCCCGGGCGACGTCACGGCCTCGCTCAACGATCGGCCGCTCGCACCAGTCGTGTCTCTCGCCGACCGCCGCCACAGCCTCGACCATGGCGAGCCGAACCATGGTCTCGACGGTGTCGCCGTGGATGGCCACGTGGATCTCGGAGTTGATCTGTGACGGACTCGATGTCGCCGGGAATCCATTCGGAGGGATGGCTTGCGGTTGTCGCCGCCGTCGAGTACCTGAGTCGAGGGCCACGAGTCGGGCTGACGGTGTGGGACGCCTGTGAGGAAGCGATCCGGTGGTGGATCACCGACCGGCTGACGCCGTCGCTCGACGGGTCGGTGTACCGGCTCGAACCGTTGCCGTGGAACGACCCGGACCCGTTGCGGTCCAGCATCGAATGGCTCCTCGCGACCGTCGCCGGCATCGAGCTTCCTGACGGCCACGCTCTGCCCGACGTCCTCACATCCGCCCTGCAACTCTGGGTTGCTCGGATGGCGGACCTGCACAACGACGGGTACGCCTTCACAGCCCCGGGACGTGCGCCCGACACCTTCGAACCTTCCGCCTTGTGGCTCGCGGACAACCCCATACCCGAGTTCGAATGAGTGGTTCCAATTCGCAACCGTTTCGGTTACCATGAAGGGAATGGCGAACGTGACAATCAAAGACGTCGACGCACATGACCTCGGCGAGGTCGCCAACCGGGCGGCCGAACTGGGGATGTCGACCCAGGAGTATCTGCGCCGGTTGATTGCCCGTGAGGCGCAACGCCCAGTGATCACCGATCAACTGCGGCTCCTTGCCGAGCAACGCCGGGCCGGTCGGACCCCGATGACGATGGCCGAGTTCGCCGTCGCCCGCAAGACCGCGATGAGGGGCTGATGCGCCTCGACATGGCCGTTGCCGATACCAGCGCGTTGCTGTCGCTCGTCGGTGTCCTCCCCCTTGAACCGCTCGATGTCGACATGATCTACGCCCCCGACGTCGCCCTTGTCGAGACCGTCGCGGTGTTGCGCAGCTTCCACGACGGACGACTCACCGACATCTACGGCGACCTCGCCGCGATCGGCCCGATGGTCACCGAATGGGTCTCAGCCCATCAACTCGCCGGCACCCTCGCCGAACTCGCCGTCGCTCACCCCGACCAACTCGTCAGCGACCTCGCCGCTGTCGCCGCCGCCAAAGTCACCCGTCTCCCCCTCATCACCGGCCAACCCGACCTCGCCGGCCTCGACCCCGACGTCGCCGTCGTCGTGCTGCGCCGCCGCCAGATCGACGACTGACGAGAGGTTCGGCCGTCAGGCCTGTTGTTGCCACCTCCGGTCAGCGTGCGAGGTTGCGAAACCCGGCGCGGACCCAATCACGGAGGGCCAAAGGAACCAGACCCATGCTTCCGCTATGCAGCGGCTGTTCTGCGCGGCCAGTCGACGAGGGCTATCGGGTATTGATCACCTACAACAGCCGCCTCCCGGCCCTCCCTGCTGGGAGTAGGGTGACACGCTGCTGTCTCATCGGCGCTGATACCGGGTGCGTTCGGCCCGCGCCTGCTTGGGGCGCTAGTAGCGCTAGCCGGTGGACACCGGCGGTCTCGATGGAACGTCATCGAGTGACCTAAGAACCCACCTGGTCTGTGGACTGCGCCGATATCGGTACTTCCTGGGTGCCCGCGGACACTGTGACAATCGGATCGCGTTGCCGGCGACTATCGTCTCCGGTCATGGGGGTCAGGCCAGTTCCGGACCGCTTTCTTGTCGGATTCTCATTCGCTGGTGCCCAGCGAGATCTTGTCCGGCAGACGGCGGATGCGCTCGAGGATCGTCTCGGGCTCGGGACGGTGTTCTACGACGACTGGTTCGAGCACCACATCAACGGAAAAAATGGCGATCGCCGTCTGCAGGAGATCTACCACGACCGGTGCGAACTGGTTGTCATGTGCGTATCCGGCTCATACAACGACCGGCCTTGGACAACTATGGAGTACGACGCAATTCGCGCTCGGCATGCAATGTCCGCCACATCGACAGATCGCTACCGGCTCTTTCTGATGCGGGTGGGGGACGGGGACGTCGACGGGTTGTTCGGAATCGACATCACATCGGACGCCCGGAAGAAGTCGACCGACGAAATGTGCGACCTGATCCTCGGTCGATTGAACCTCATCGACCCAAATCTGACGGGCGACACTTTAGGTTTAGGAGAATTCACCCCCGGTTGGCCTGACCAACCTCCGGATGTGGCCTGGCCTCTTGCTGACCACGCCGCGGCCCGACTGGCATTCACCCAACTTGTCACCGCCGCAAGCCCCCATCGGTTGCTGTGTATCTCCGGCCCCTCCGCTACTGGCAAGTCAACGATTTCACATCAGATGACCACTGTCGGGCACATTCTGAACGTCGATTGTGGACGCCTGGACTTCAAGGGAACGAAGTGGTCTCCACGACCAGATCGACGCGTTCGCCCGGGCACTCGCAGTCCAACGGCCGGATCCGGGGCGTGCGGTAAGGCGGCTATGTGACGTCCTCGACCAATTGATTCACCGGTCCGAGGCTGCACTGGTGGTCCTCGATACCTATGAGGACTCGGGCGAGAGTCGCGATCGGGTGGAACAACACATTCTCGTCGCACTTCGGCGGTGCCCATGGCTGCGGGTTGTCGTCGTCGGCCAGCAGGTTCCAACGTGCACGAACGTGCCCTGGGCAAGCTTTGCCGCCCATCCTGTCGTCCTGCAACCTCCGTCCATCGATGATTGGTTCGACTACCGGGTTAAGAACAAACCCGGCGACACCCACTTGGACCGAGAGTTCATCGAGAAACTGCTCTCGGCGACCGCTGGTCAGCTAGGCACCGTTGCCCAAGTGCTGGGAGCATCGACGTGACGCTCACTCCGGACGAACAACTGCGAATTCTTGTCGACGTGGTGGGCTATCCCGGAGCCGTCGCACTTGCACAAATTGATATTACCTATCCGGAGCTTGACAACCAGGCGAAAGCAGATCTCAAGCGCGGATTCGAGGCCGCATGTATTCCCCATTGGTGCGATCCGACGATGCTGGCAGGCCTCTTGGACATCCACCAAGCAACAGCTGAACGGCTTTGGGCTCGACTGATCGGCCTGCGAAGCGTCGAAAGATTCCCAGCGTGTGGTGACCGAGCAGTCAACGTCCACGAGCTGACCCGTCGAGCAACACGTAGAGCGCTACATCTCAGCGATGAGACCCGATTTCTGACTCTAGCGCGGCGGGCTGTCGATTTTGTGCGCAAGTCCGAAGATCCGACAGATCGAATCGAATTCGTGTTTCACCGGTTGTGTGCGTCGGACGACGCTGGCGCTGACGACCTTCATCAGCTTTCCTCCAAAGGTTCGCTACGACCGGAGGACGACTACGGCCTGAACGCAGCGCTCGACGAGTTACTCTCCGACGGGTTGCTGTCCGGCAGTAGTCTTGGGCGCTGTCGCCGATGTCCTCGCGGCAGACCTCTCCACAGCCGACAGCGAGTACCGGGCCAGTCTCGCAATCCTCCAACGGCTCGCCGACCAAAACCCGAACAACACCAACTGGCAACGTGACCTCTCCATCGCCCACAACTGCATCGGCAGCGTCGCCGAAGCCCGCGGGGACCTCAGCACCGCCGACAGCGAGTACCGGGCCAAGTCTCGCAATCTCCAACGGGCTCGCCGACCAAAACCCGAACAACACCAACTGGCAACGTGACCTCTCCATCGCCCACAACTGCATCGGCAGCGTCGCCGAAGCCCGCGGGGACCTCAGCACCGCCGACAGCGAGTACCGCGCCAGTCTCCTGCAATCCTCCAACGGTTCGCCGACCGAAACCCGACCACACGTTCTGAAGCGACACCACGTCGCACGGTCGACGTCAGTGTCGGTCGAACCCTGATCCGCATAGCGCTGGTCTCGTATCTCGATGTGTTCGTTCATCCAACAACGGGTGATTCCGGTCGCAGGACCGTAATGGAACGATCGGGGATGTCGCCGAGCGCCATTGCCGAGCGTCTCTCAGGGTCCGACAGGGAATCCGCTGGGAGTTGGTGCACCTTGCCGAGCAGTACCGGATCATTCCTGACAGTCGGGTGAGTGACCTGGCCCGTCGGGTCGGCGTCGATCCCGATCCGCATTCATGGAGCCGGCGCGCCGATCGACGGTTGTGGCCCGAGTTACGCCAGGCGAATGGACTCGAACCGGGCGGCGAGCCGTCGTTTCGTGGGGCCGTTGATGTCACCATGGCATCGGCGGCCTTCATCGCTCGCTACCCACATCTCATTGGCGGTCACGGTGACGATCCCACGATTCAGCTCGATCGATCAGGCCGGCGGCTCGCATCCTGACCGAAGCGCTCTCTGTAGCGCGGCGAGTGGGCCGTATCCGACTCCGTCGATGGCGATCAACAACCTGTCAGCGCTGGCACCACTTACGGTTGATGTCATCGCTGACTATTTGCGGTCGGGCCCGGTCGGCGCCGAGTGCGGTACGCGTCTCTCGACCGAGCGATGCGAGTCCGCGGGATCGACTAGTGGCCGCGGGGGCTCCAATCGGCAGGTGCAAACCCTGATCGCGTAATCCGACCTGAGCTGCTGTTCCGTGGCAACCTCTGGATGCGCGGAGTTCGGAGAGTGATGTGGATGGACCGGCGCCGTGGCATTGCCCCAAAGCAATGGGCCCTGGCACAGGTGGACAGAGGAGTACGCGGCGACGGAGCGTATTCCTGGTCGGGGCACCTGGAGCGACAATTGCCCTGGGGTACTGGCGGGAATTCAGCTCGCCGAACTCCGCCAGCGCCTGGGGTTTCATCCGGGATCAGGCGGCATCGTTCGGACCTCATCTTTCGAGTGATCTCGAACAGGCCCGCAGCTACCTGACGAGGGGAGCGAAGCACGGTGACCTGTTCTTTTCCGGCCGCATGACGGATGGGGGGCCCCTCCGGGGGTCACTGCGGTTCTCGCCGCGCAACTCCTCCGGATACCGCAGCGCGCCTTGGCGTGTGCCGCGGCCTGCTGACCCCTCAATCGTCAGGCCAGGGACCAGGTCGGCGGCATCAGATCTGACCACCGAGCCCTCCCTTCCCCGTGTTCGATTCGTCATCGCACCGTGGTGGATACGCTGCAGGCATGCGCGGCGGCTGTCAGCGACGACGTCTCCCACGCCGTGGCCGGAATTCTCGGCGATCTGACCTCGGACGGTGAGCTTCGCGTACTCGAGAACCGATGCCGGTCGTTGATCGATGCGTTCACCTTCTCGGTGCGCTCCGCTCGACCGAAGCGGTGGAAGCTATCTCCTTTGTCTTACAGGAACGGACGATGCCCATCGATGTGGTCAAGGGCGCGATTTTGGCGGCAGGCCACCTCGCATTGGCCCACCCCCGCGAGCAGCCAGCCTCATCGGGCTCGCTTGCGCTGCCGCTCAATCCATCCGCGACGACAAATGCCTGGCAGCCGCCATCCATAGCTGTGTGACCGTCGGGGTCAAGCCACTTTCTCGTGCCTCGACGGCGAGGTGCTGGCCGCCGCCGGGCCGGGGTGTACCTCCATGCTTGAGTGGGCGCATTCCACACTGAGCGACCCGTTGTTCAGGCGCCATACCTTGTTGAGTAAGCGCTCGTCACTCTCGAACAGCTGATACGCGTGCTGCGAGCAGGAGGGGCTTTGTAGGCGGCTCCTGTCGGCGGGCCGTCGGGCAGAGTTGAGCTGGCCGCCGACAACGCGGCGACCAGGTGGAACTTGGTTCGATCGAACGGTCCAGTCACCCTGAAGCCGCCGTACAACGATCAGATATCTGGCGGCTCGTATCCAGTCTCGGTCCACTCCGACTGGTGCTCGACGCCGACGGCTGCATCGAGCCTGTCGATTTGGATTTCGCTGAGCCACTCGGACAGTTCACTACGCTGATGTGCCCCATGGCCATCGAGCATCAGTGCGGACGGGCCGAGGGATTCGAAGGTGGTGATCGCGTGGGTCGCCCTGTACTCAGCTGTGGCTTCGAGCCAGTCGGCGGCGGCGGGGTTAAGGGTGAGGTCGTTGCGGTCAGCGACGGCGTGGAGCGCGGGGCGGAGCCAGGGTTCGCTGGTTTCGATGGCTTCGGCGAGGGTGTCGGTGATGGGGGTGTCGAGGAGGTCGGTGAGCAGGGCGGGGTCGGGTCCCCAGGTGCCGGTGGTGAGGGTGTGGTTGATTTGTTGGTATTCGACGACGTGGGGCCAGTTCTCGATGATCCAGGCTCGCCGGTCGTCTTGCAGGTCGATGGCGGCTTCGAGCATCGCGGTTGTGTCGTCGAAGGAGAGCTGCCCAGTGCGTAGGTGGTCGATCGTCGCCTGTGCGTCGCCGGGCATCGTGGCGAGGAGCATGTCGAGGGTGTCGAGCCGGGCGATCAGCTCGGTATAGGATGGGGTGATCGGCCAGACGGGTTCGAGCCGGTCGCTGGAGGCGAGCCAGGTGCGGGTGAGCCCGATTCGGGTGTGGAGGTCGTCCCACTCACGGCCTCGTTCGTGGTCGGCGGGGCGGGGTCCGAGTCCGTCGGCGAGATCGTGGCGGGGGTGGGTGAGTTGCCAGCGGGCGATGGTTCGCAGGGTGTCGTCCCAGGTGTGCGCCCCGGCGACGTCGCCGGGTCGTTGGCCGATGAGTTGGTGGAGCCAGTCGGGGTGGTCGGCGTGCAAGCGGCTGGCGGTCCGGTCGACCTGGCGGCTAATTGCCCGTTGGTAGCGCGGCACGTCACCAGGTTCGACGTCGTGGGTGGCGAGGATGTCGTCCCATCGTCGGATCTGGTCGGTGAGTTGGTCGTGGAGTTCGATCAGCCGGACCGCGGCAGTGTCGGTGAGCGGGTGAGGTTCGGGATGGACGGGTTCGACGATCCGCAGCTGATCCCAGCGGAACGTCGCGGCCGCTTCGGCCCCGGTCCGGGACGTGAACTGCACCTCGACATCGCCGGTGGTGTCGTCGATCGCCGCGACGGTGCCGATGTTGTGGCGATCATGCGGACTGACCGCTTGTCCGACCGCAAGGTGTCGGGCGAGATGGTCGGCACGGTCGAATGTCTCGGCGAGTTGTCGGCGGTCAGCTCCGATGATGGCGGTCGCGGCATGTTCGGCTGCCCGGGCCCGGGTGAGGTGGGCGTCGAGTTCGGGGAGGGTGCGGTCGCGGGCGAGCCGGTCGACGATGGTCAGGTCGGGGTCGTCGTGGTGGGCGAGGTGTTTGGCCCGCGACACGTTCATGCGGGTGATCAGGTCGTCTTCGAGATCGTCAGACAACTCGTCGGTCGGGGTGAGGCCGGTGTCGTGGCGTTCGATCTCGACGGTCGCTTGACGGTGGAGTTCGGCGGCTTCGGGGTCGGTGAGCACGATCCAGTTCTCTCGGATCCCGCGTGATAGCTGCACGTATGCGCCTTCGCGGTAGAGGCCGTCGGCACCGACGGCGATCGCCAAATCCCAGGTGCCGCCTTGGGCCCGGTTGGTCGTGATCGCGTAGGAGTGCTCGACATGCCCGCCGCGTTGCAGGTAGCGGGCGGTGAGCGTCACGTCTTCGGTGAACCCGTCGAGCCGCACACTGACCGCACCATCGGCGACGGCGGTGATGGTGCCGGTTTGGCCGTTGGCGAGCGCGATCTCCGCGCCGGTGGTGGTGTGTTCGCGGGTGCTGTTGCGGCGCACAACGACCCGTTCCCCGACCCGGAAACACCGGTCCCCGAACCGACCGCCCGGCGTTGTCGGGTCGAGTTCTCCGCGTTCGATCAGCCGGTCGATGACGGCCTGGTTGAGGGTGTCGACGAGGTCGTTGGTGCCCGACATCAACACCGGCCGCAACCCCTGGTCGCGAGCAGCCAGCCATGCGTCGACCCCGGCGGCGACCATCCCGGTTGGGGTGTCGGCGACGATCACCCGGTCATGGTCTAGATAGGCGGCGACAGCGCGGGCGACGGACCCGTCGCGTAGGTCGGCCAACGCCGACTGTTCCCATTGGTCGCGTTGGCGGCGATTGACGGTCAACTCGGCGACAGTGATTGCGTGGTCGGCGGCGTAGGCGAACCCGCCACCGGCGCCGACTTCGGCGAGTTGGCGGTGATCGCCGACCAACAACACCCGACCTCCGACCGCGGTGTGGCGCGACACGACGGTTTCGAGCGTGCGGATATCGGCGAGACCGGCCTCGTCAACGACCAGGACAGTGTGGTTGTCGGGGGCGTAGAGCCCGGTGTCCCACCGGTGAAGCAAGGCATGCAACGTGGACGTTGGCAGGTGAGCGCCGGCGGTCAGTTCCAACGCCGCCCGAGCCGACGGGGCCGCACCGATCACCCGGTATCCGCTCGTTTCGAACACCGACCGGATCGCGTCGAGCGTGTACGTCTTGCCGGTTCCTGCCGGGCCGATCAACACACTCACGGCGCTCGTCGAAGTGACGATGCGTTGGAGTACGGCGGCCTGATCGGCCCCCAACCCGGCATGTTCCCCGACGGCCTGCAGCGGCCCGGTGATCAGCGGGCGGCTGTCGGGGAGGGTGAGGGCGTGGAGGGTGAGGGCGTGAAGGAATCGGGTTTCGACATCGACAAGTTCGCGGCTTGTCCACCGGGGAACGTCGGTGTGGTCGTGGACGGCGATCACCTGGTCGGACGCAACGAATCGGGCGGCGACCCGTTCGATCGTCGCGACGCTCGTTCCGGCCCCTTGGCGGGCGGCGATCACCCGGACCAGATCGGCATCGGTGAACGTTGCCCGCTCGGCCGTCAGGTCGTGTGCGTAGGACGTCGGTGATCCACACTTCGGGGTCAACCAAGTGATCGAATGTTTCGGGGGTGCCGTTCTCAGCGAACCGGACAGCCGCCAACCGCCACACCCCATCCACGTCGATTTCGGCGCGTTCGACGGTTTCGGCGATCAGGTTCTCGGCGTGTTCCGGACCCCACCCCGCCGCGTCGGCTTCGATCTTCCAGGCATCATCGAACCGTCCGCCTTCGACCTCGGGTTTGTTGCGGCGGGTGGCGAGCACGGCTTCCTGGCGGCCGGCGCGGGTGTTCGGGGTGCCGGTCGCCTCCAACCAGGCGTCGATTTCGGCGGTCCGTTTCGAGAACAGGTCGATGATCGGTTGGGGGACCCCGGCGATCTCCGGGACATGCCGCCCGGGCCGCCACTCAACCCCCAACGATTGGGAGAGTTCGTCACGGAACACCGCTTGGAACAGTTCGCCCGGCGGCGCGGGCATGCCGGTAAATCTCCGGGTGCACGAACGCCGACCACCGGCCGTCGGTGCCTTCGGCGAGGTTGGCGACCAGCACATGCCAATGCAACAACGGGTCACCCGCCCGCGACGTCCGATGCCGAAACGACGCTGCGACCACCCCCGACGTCGCCAACGTCCGCGGCCCCGCCCCCGGCTCAGCCCCGTGGGTTGCGAGCCACGCCTGGTTGTGTGAACCGCGCCGAACCCGGACCGCGTCGCGTTCCAACCAACCGACCGCGGCGCGCATCGCCACCTCACCAGCGTCGATGATCGCCCCTTGGACCCGGGGGTCGTCCGACACGCCGTAAAGAACACTCGCCGATTTGGGGGCTTTGAACGTCAGATCGAACCCGGGGGCCCGGCGTGGATGGGATCGGGGTTGGTCACCGTTCGGGGTCAGGCCGCCGGTGTTGGGGGCCATCCCGGCGAGGACGGCGCGTAGGTCGTCGGGGGTGACGTCACCGTCGAGACCGAGTCGGGTCGCACCGCCGCCGACCCAGGTGCCGGTGGCTTCGCCAGCCCCGGTGTAGTAGGCGTCGAGCGACTCGGCGACCCCTGAAAGCTGGTAGGCCTCCTGACCGACGCGGAGCTTGGCGATCGACAACACACCCGGAACCGGGAAACCAGGTGCACCCGTCGGGTGATACGTCTGTGAACTGAAACCAGCCAATTGCGTCGGACATACGATGTGTTGTCCGCTAGTGGCAGCTGTGGGTGGATCGTGATGTCCGCCACCGGGGGGTAACGGACATCACCAACCGCTCACCGTTCAATAGTCGCTCGGCCACAAAATCGTCGTGTACCCGTCCGGGTCGTCGATGTCGTCGGTGATGATCCACAACCGCCCATCCACATTGGCGCGTCGTCGCCGCGAAGTTCGACCGGTGTGCGGTAGACCGAGAACAGGCGACCGTCGCCGTCGCGGCGGGCGGCAGCGTTCGCGGCCCGGTCCTCGTCGTCGAGATCGCCCCAATCATCGGTTTGATGACGGCGATGGCAGGCAACGACCCACGCGAAACGGTTGGGGTTCAGCTCGGCCCATTCCCACACGGCTGCGGTCGTCACCGTCCGGTGATGGTCGCTGACCGGTTCCATCAGACCGCCACCATTCCCGCGAGGTGCTGGCGGTAACCGGCAGCCAGATCATCAGGCAACCGGCCCAACTGGTTGACGGTCATCTGCGGCAACTCCAACCGGACTGTGATCACGTCAGTGGCGACGAACGTGACGAGTCCGAAACCCGCAAGTCGATCCACACTGGCCCACAGACGGCAGCGGTTGCCGCCCAACCCCAACATCCGAGCGAGCGTTTCAGGAACCCACGTGGTGTCGCCCTGGCGGGCGTGGCGGGCCAACGTGAACGCGAGGAGCGAACTGGCCGGACCGATCGCCGGGAGCCACCACCACACATCTTCGGAGTCGGTGATGTGGATACCGGGGGCGTGGTCGGCGACAACGATCAGCCGATCGGGTCGGGTCGATGGAATGGTCATTACGGGCTCCTCCTTGAGTGGGTCGGAGCGGGGGTGCCGGACGACTTCCCCAAGTACCCGGCACCCGCACCCCTGATGAACCCTTCCGGTTGGCCGGGCTCGCCCGTACGGGCGGCGTCGGTCAGCGACCGGCCTGTCAACCCCGCCAGGGGTCGCCCCGAACGAAGAGAGCGGGCTTGTCAGGTCGAGAGAGCGCCGACGCACCCACCGCACCCGCCCGCAGGGCGGCAACGTCATGGTGGGCCGATCACAGGCATGAGCTGCCCGGCGGACCCCCAGGGGCTGCATTCGTTCCGACGACAAGTTGCTGTTGGTCAACCTGCCACTGATACTCGACACCGGACCCGTCGTCGGCGACAACCGTCTGTGGGGCCTGAGCCTGCCCGTTGATGATCAGGGTGACCGGCGGCAAGTGGGGGAAGTGAATCGAATCAGGACGAGCTCTGTCGGGCTACGGTCGATCGGCATGAGACCCAGGGGTGAGCGGTGCCTGGCTCGCTGACCGAGATCACCGAACTATCCACGGCCCTGGGGATGTTGGCTCCATCGCTCGCCGTTGGACTTCAGCACCGCCCGGGTCGCGTCCAACATGTCGACGACTGTGTTGCAACGACCGAACGTGGCAACGACTTGTCGATGCTCATGCGGTCGGTGAACATCTCGAATCCTTCGCATCAGCGTTCGACAACGGCGCAGCGTTCCTTCACGCCGCCGATGGCCTCCGAAGTCGCCGGCCACGAGTCGTCGAGTGGAAAGGACCACATCGGCCGCCCGGCGATGACGTCATCCCCGCTGACATCCGCGTCGGCCACGTCTACCAGGTCAGTTGCAAGTACCTCTCGAAAATACCCTCAACGCCGGGCCGGCTCGACTGTTCGAACGGCTCCTGGTCGGCGACGAACGGTCAGGTGGGGAGTGGTTCGCCGTCGTCGCTCCCCACGAATACCAGGTCTACTACGACGCCGTTCGCCATCACGTTGGCAATGATCTGCCCGACCACGTCACGGCGATCACAGACCGGGACCGGGCCGTTCTGAAGGAGGCGCTTCGGCCACGCACGCTTCCCGAAGCCGCCCAACAGGCCTGGCTGGATCTCTACGCGGCGGTCTCGAAGCGATCGGCCGAAATCTGGACGGCGGGCCTGACCAACCCTCGCGTCCAGCTCCGCATGATGTGGAGGCTTCTTACGCATCGGTGACGCCCCGTACTTCATTCTCGGCAGTGACGGTCGCGACGTCGTTCGCCTTCGAGTCGCTTCAACCTGGGACTGGGTCCAGGCCTACGACCTACGTCGGTTCGTCGTCGAAGCCAAACCGGCTGGGCAGCCGGTGGTGACCTGGGCGGCGACGATCAGACAACGAGGAACCGGACAAACCATCCAGGTCAACGGCCACGTCGAGGTGCGCTGGAGCCACGGCCGACTTCAGGGTTCCCCCGAAGCGAAGGTCTACCTCGACACATCGCACACCGAGATCCCCGGGTTCTCACCCTTGCTTCACCACGAGTCCGGCGACCAACTCGCCTTCTTTCCCTGACCACAGCAAGCCGCCAGCTCGGCCTGCATGGATGAATCGGCGCTGGATGCGCCGTCGACCGGGCCGTTGTCACCCCATTGACGGTGACAGCTTGATGATCTGACCCCGATCGGCACATCCAGGCTAAGCGGAGCACCGCGAACGATGGCTTTCGGGACTGGCACTCGGCGTCAAGGGTCGCTGCAAGCCTCCGCTGCGCTACGGGTTTCGCTCAGCCTTCGGCTGTCCCTTGACACCGCCCGCCGGGGTCGGTGGTGGGCCGTCGTGGACGGCAGCCGGGGCCGCCGTCCGGAGCTTGGGGAAGTCGACGGGCGGCGGTCCCGGTGCTTGATCCGCTTTGGCCTGGAGGAACCCGCCATGTCGGATGACCGTTTGACCGAACTCCATGACCGCATCACCGCAGCGGTCGAAGCGTTGGTGACCGGGGAGGACTGGCAGCAGATGCTGTCGGTCGCCGCCCGGTTCCACACCTACAGCGCACACGAACGTCTGGCTGATCCTGTCGGCGAATCCACATGCCACGAATGATGGGTTACCAGAAGTGGCGCAAGCTGGGCCGCCAGGTCCGGGCGGGGGAGCGGGGAATCCCGATCCTCGCCCCGGTCGTTCGACGTCAAGCTGAGGTCGACGAGGTCGTTGACTCGCCGGAAGTCGTACGCATCCTCAAAGGTTTTCGGATTGTCCACACCTTCGATATCGCGCAAACGGATGGGCAAGACTTGCCTGAGGTCCGGCCGCAACTGCTGACCGGCGACATCGCCGCCGACGTGTGGGAACGACTCGCTGACATGGTCCGAGCTGAGGGGTTCGACGTCCAGCGCGGTTGGTGCCACGGGGCCAATGGCTTCGCCGATCACACGGCCAAAGTCGTTCGAGTGCTTGACACGCTGCCTCCCGCGAGCGCGGCAAAGTCGCTCTGTCATGAGCTCGC
>CAWKBX010000007.1:0-89039 GCA_963847945.1 uncultured Actinomycetes bacterium | reverse complement strand
AGCTCTTGTTCGCGCTGCCGCCACCCTTGGCCATGAACAGGAACTTGTAGGCGGCGCCGTCGATCGCCTGGATCTTGATCTCGGCGGGCAGGTTGTTGCCTGTGTTGACCTCGTCGTACATGTTCAACGGGGCCATCTGGCTGTAGCGCAGGTTCGAGGTCTGGTAGGTGTTGAACACCCCGTGGGCGATGGCCTCTTCATCGCCGCCGCCCGTAAAGACGTACTGTCCTTTCTTCGCCTTGACGATCGCCGTGCCCGTGTCTTGACACATCGGCAGCACGCCGCCCGCGGCGATCGCCGAGTTCTTGAGCAGGTCGATGGCGACGAACCGATCGTTGCCCGATGCCTCGGGGTCGTCGAGAATGTTGCGCAGCTGCTGCAAGTGCCCGGGCCGCAGGAAGTGGGCGATATCTCGCATCGCCGTCTGGGTGAGCAGCGTGATCGCCGCCGGGTCGACCTTGAGGAAGGTGCCTTCGGGGGTTTCGAACGTCGACACACCCTCGGTCGTCAGTAAACGATACGGGGTCTCGTCGGGACCGAGGGGAAGCAGTTCGGTGAACTCGAATTCCGGCATACCGCCACGGTATAGGCCCGACACCGGTCCCGATCAACCCGCTCGTCACCCCCATTCGGCGGTTTCGAACGACCGGGTGTTCTGAGTCCCGCCGACGGGACTGTCGCCACCCAGATCCGAACGACCCGCGGTTACGGTGCGGGCATGAACTCGCGTCAACGCCAAGCGATCTACTTTGCCCTTGCCGTCATCGGACTGATCGGGTGCTGGTACTTCAACCTGCAATGGATGAGATCTGACACCCTGCCCCAGGGCGGCTCCGGTTTTGTCGAGTCGATGTTTGCCAACTCAGCGTCGTCGTCGATCGGGTGGGACCTGGTGTTCGGCAGTCTGCCGATCTTCCTGTTCATGGTCGTCGAGGGCCGGCGCATCGGTATGAAGCGGCCGTGGCTGTATGTGATCGTCGGATTCGTGGTGGCCTTCGCGTTCGCCTGTCCGCTCTTCCTCGCTATGCGAGAACGCCACATGGACCGCCACCCAGATCTCCAGCCGGATCGACAGTCGGCGGCGGCGTAGTCCTACGATTCGACCATGACCGACACGCTCGCCCCGGGTGTCACCGTGCCTGACTTGGCCGCCGTATCTGACTTGGCCGCCGTATCTGACTTGGCTGCC
This sequence comes from uncultured Actinomycetes bacterium, assembly GCA_963847945.1. Classification (GTDB taxonomy): domain Bacteria; phylum Actinomycetota; class Acidimicrobiia; order Acidimicrobiales; family Ilumatobacteraceae; genus JANMJD01. Next base: position 87,850 of record CAWKBX010000007.1, on the reverse strand, counting down.
GAGATCGACGAGCGGGGATACGCGATCATTCCCGATGCCGTCGACCCGGCGTTCTGCGACGAGTTGATCGCCGAGATCGATCGCATCGAGGCCGAGGACGGCATCTCTGAGGGCACCAACGACTTCGAGGGCTTCTGCACGCGGCGGATCTTCAACGTGCTGGCCAAGGGTCGTATCTTCGGCGACGCGGCGATCCATCCACGGGTGTTGCCGGTGGTCGAGGCGGTACTCGACCCGGGCCTGCTGCTATCGGGAATCACCTCGATGAACATCGGCCCAGGCGAGACCCCGCAGTTGCTGCATGCCGACGACGGGATGGTCACCCTGCCGCGACCCCACCCAGCGACGATGGTCACCACGCTGTGGGCCCTGTCGGAGTTCCGGGCCGACAACGGGGCCACCCGCATCGTGCCCGGTTCGCACAAGTGGCCCCGCGTCCCCCGCACCGGCGAGATACACGAGTCGATCGCCGCCGAGATGCCCAAGGGCGGGGTGCTGGTGATGCACGCCTCGCTGTGGCACGGCGGCGGAGCGAGTTCGGCGGACGAACGGCGCTACGGCATGTCGATCCAGTACGTCGCCGGCTGGTGCCGTCAGCAGCAGAACCTGATGCTCGGCCTGGGGCGCGACGTGGTCGCGGCGATGCCGACACGGCTGCAGGAACTCGTCGGGTACTCGATGTACCGCAACGTGATGGGCCACGTCGATCGGCAGCATCCATCGATCCTCCTCGGCGCCGAGCGTCCGCCCGAGATGGTCTGGGACCGCCTCGGCAAACCGGGATCGAACCCCTCGTGACTGACCCGGCTGATCCTTCCGGCCCGGCTGCTCCGGCTGCCGACCTGGCTGATCCGGCTGCTGGCCTGGTTGATCGGGGTGACCCACTCGACAACCCGGTCTGGCACGCCCTCATCGGACCGCACTCGTCGCTGGCGTTGGGCGATGACAAGTTGCGTTGGTATCCGCCGCAGATCGGAGTCTTCGTCGCCGCGCCCGACGCCGAGACCTTCGATCGAGCCCTGCCCCGGTGGGACGGCGCGCTGGCGGTGACGATGGCGGCTGAACCGCTGCTCGCTCCCCACGGCTGGCGCAAGGTCTTCCACGAGGACTACCTGCAGATGACCTGCTCGGCCGTCGTCGCACCATCCCGGCGGCCACCGGCCATCGTCGCGCTCGGCACCGATGACGTCACCGAGATGGTCGCGTTGACGGCGATGACCAAGCCCGGGCCATTCTTCGAGCGGACCATCGAACTCGGTCCCTACGTCGGGGTACGTGACGAGGGCCGCCTAGTGGCGATGGCCGGAATCCGCCTGGCCTTCGAGGGCCACACCGAGGTCAGCGCGGTCTGTACCCACCCCGGGTACCAGGGCGAGGGGTACGCCCAGGCGCTGGTCCATCACCTGGCGGCAACGATCGTCGTTCGCGGTGAGACGACGTTTCTGCAGGTCGCCCAGACCAACCTGGCCGGCATTCGAGCGTATTCCGCCGTTGGTTTCCAACCCCGCGGGGCCATTGCCGCCCAAGCCTTCGCCCGGGAATAGCCCTCGGTCCGCAGACTCGTTCTGGTTGCGGTCTGTGACGGAATGCGTCACGTGTCGCAACCAGAAACCTTGTCCCCGTGAACGCCGAACCGAGCGACGTGCATACTGAGTATTGACATTCGCTTACCCGGTATGCATACTTGGTATTTATGGCAGTACGTGAAGGGCTCCTCGCCCTACTGAGAGACGGACCCCGGCATGGGTACCAGCTGAAGACCGAATTCGAACACGCCACCGGTGGCGTCTGGCCGCTCAATGTCGGGCAGGTCTACACGACCCTCGACCGCCTCGAGCGCGACGGATTCGTCGAGCTACGCATCGAGCTGAAACCCGACGGCGAGCAGAAGACCTACCTGATCACCCTCGCCGGGGTCGACGAGCTGGGCAAGTGGTGGGAGACCGTCCCGACCGACGACCCTCCGCCCCGCGACGAGCTGATGCTCAAGGTGTTGATGGCCATCGAACACGGCCACGACCACGCGATGACCGTGATCACCCATCAGCGCACCGCGCTGTTCGGCCTGCTGCAACGCAAACGCCGCGACCGACCTGCCGGTACCACCGCAACCCCCACCGGCGAGGCCCTCGCCGCCCAACTGGTCAACGACGCCCTCGTCGTACGAGCCGAAGCCGATCTGCGCTGGCTCGATGTCTGTGAATCCCGACTCTCTGCCGCCGTCGCCGCTGGAAAGGCCCCCCGATGAGCTCCCTCAATGCTGTCCCGGTCACACCGGTCCTCGAATTCCTCGATGTCGTCAAGAGCTACGGCGCCGGCCCGATCGAGGTCCGCGCCGTCTCGGGCATTTCACTGTCGGTCGCTCCGGGCGAGTTCGTAGCGATCATGGGACCCTCGGGTTGTGGCAAGTCGACCCTGCTCCATCTGGCCGGCGCACTGGAAGAGCCGAGCGCCGGACGAGTCCTTGTCAACGGCCGTGACCTGGGCGGAATGGACCTGGCCGAGCGTGCCGAGCTGCGCCGTCGCGACGTCGGCTACGTGTTCCAACGGCTCAACCTGATCCCCTCGCTGACCGCCGTCGAGAACGTGATGCTGCCTTTGGAGTTGGACGGCGTCGCCACCCGCACCGCCCGATCTCGGGCCCTCGAAGTGCTCGCCAAAGTCGGGCTCGACCACCATCTCGACCGGTATCCCGATGACTTCTCGGGCGGACAGCAACAGCGCATCGCCATCGCCCGCTCGATTGTCGGCACCCGCAAGCTGCTGCTCGCCGACGAGCCCACCGGGTCGCTCGATACAACCAACAGCGACCAGGTGATCGAGCTCCTCGCCAACCTCGGCCAGGAGTACGGCACCGCGGTGGTGCTGGTCACCCACGAACCCCGGTTCGCCTCGTGGGCCGACCGGGTCGTGTTCCTCCGTGACGGTCGCATCGTCGACCAGTCCACCCCCTCGGCCAACCCGAGCCCGGCCTTCGTCGGAGCCGTGTAGCCATGGCTCATGGAGCAAGTGTCATCGAGTTCCCCCCACCGGCGGCGTCGTCACCCGTGACGTCGCCAGTCCCACCCCCGCCGGCCAGCCGGCTCAGCCGCTTTTCACGCTGGCGGCTCGCAGCCCGGCTGGCCCGGCGGGAAGTCCGCCGCCGCCCCGGTCGCACGGTGCTGGTGATGCTCCTGATCGCCGCCCCCGTGATGGGCATGACCATCGGCGACATCTCCGTACGCACCAACCGCCAGACCTGGTCCGAGCGCTTCCGAGCGCAGTGGGGCGAAGCCGATCTCGGGGCCTGGCGCTACGAGGATGGGCTCCCTCGTGCCGTAGCCCTCCAGCTGCCACGCGGATCGCGACAGGTGGACTTCCGCAGCGTGCGGGTTCCGATTCGTCCCGCTGATGCGTCGTTGTCACGTCGACTCGTTGAGCTCAGCGACATCCCACTGGACGATCCGATGGCGACCGGCATCTACGAGCTCATCGATGGGACGGCACCCAGAACGGCCACCGAGGTCGCCCTCGGCGCAGACCTCGCCGCGGCGTTCGACGTCGCGGTCGGCGATGTCCTGTCACTGGCCAGCCCAAAAGTCGACTACCGTGTGGTCGGCATCGTCCAGCGCACCGCCGGGCTGGAGGAATCGCCCTTCATCGTCGGCCAGTTCGACTGGACGCGGCTTCGACAGTACGGCGGCGCCGGACGAACCCTCGTCGACTTGCCCGACGGTGTGGTTCCAAGCGAACTCGCCGACCGACTTTCGTCCAATACGAATGGCACAGTCGCGGCATTCGGTACCGATGGGTTGTCACCGCAGGGTCGAACGCGAATGGGGGAGTCGCCGATTGGAAACCGGCTCGCGTGGGGTTGGGTAGTCGGGGTCCTGGCGCTCACGGTGCTCGGCATCATCGTCACCGCAGCGTTCGCCAGTAGCGCTCGACGCCAGTTGGTGACGATCGGTCAGCTCTCGTCGAACGGGGCGGATCCCCGCATCGTCCGAGCCACGTTGGCCATGCAGGGTGCATGGTCGGGGCTGGCTGGGTGCGTCCTCGGGGTCGGTCTAGGCGCGATCGGGCTCGCGGCGGGGGGCTCGAAGATCCTCGACAATCTGGCCAATCGCGATCTCGGTCCACTGGACATCTCGATCATCGACCTTGTCGTCATCGTGCTCACCGGAGTGCTGGCGGCCACGCTCGCGGCCTATGTCCCCGCTCGCACCGCCGCCAAGGTCCCGGTCATGGCGGCCCTCGGCGGACGTCGACCGCTCGGCCGGGTTCCACGCCGGTTGGTACCGATCGGCCTGACATTGTTCGCCAGCGGCTTGGGGCTGCTGATCATCGCCGCCATCGGCACCCGCAACGCCTCGAACAACGGCGGATCGACGGGACCTTTCATGGTGACGGCGATCATCGGTGGCCTCGGCGTGTTGTTCGGTGCCTGCTGTCTCGGACCGGTCGCCGTCGGCTTGATCGGCCTCCTGGCAGATCGCCTCAGCGGCAGCGGGCGGCTGGCCGCTCGGAGCCTCGCCCGTATTCGCACTCGGTCATCGGCCGTAGTCACCGCCATCGCTGCCGCCGGAGCGGTCGCCATCGGCATTTCGGCCGCTTTGCTCAGCACCGACCAGAGGGATGCGGCCAATCGCTCGTTGTACGAGGGATACGAGAGCCTCCCCGCGACGCGATCTCGATTGATTCGAGACTCGACGACGGGTCCAACGGGGGCTACAGCGAAACGGCCATCGTGTACGACCCACCGAAGCCGACCCTGCCGGCTACCGGTCCCGAACTCCGCAGCGCACTCGACGCCGTCATCCCCGGGATCACCTGGAACCCCCAGTACGCCGCCGTGTTCGACCCAGCTCCGTACCCGGTCAACGAAGCGTCGATCAATGCTGCGTCGGTGTACGACCCGACGCGGTGGACCGAATCGTCGGGCCGTCTGACCGTCGCCGACTCCGCCCAAATCGACCTCCTCGGACTGTCGGATCGAGATCGAAACACGTTGAAGTCGATCGGCATGCTCGACCCGTTCGCCGCCATCGACGATCCGACAACCAGCTTTGTCGACGACCCCAAGCCGGGCGGCACGGTCCACGTCACCCTCGGTATCACGGGGAGACCGATCGAGTTGGACATCCCGATCGCTCAGGATCGGCCGACGACCCAGGGCGGCGTGTACGGCCAGATCATCCTGACACCCGACACGGCTCGAAACCTCGGGCTCGAGGTCGTCGAGTCTGGGTGGATCGGGCGAACCCCCGAGGATCTGACCGCCGCGCAACGCGAGGCGGCCAACGACCTGAGCAACGAGCAGAACTACTACTTCGATCCGTTCACGAAGGATCCGCAGGTCCAGACCTCGATTCAATTCCAATGGGTTGAAGATCCCCGCCCATGGGCGTTGATTCGAATGGTGACCGTCGGCGGGGCCCTGCTGCTCACCCTGTTGGTCGTGGCGATCAGCCTGGCACTGTCGGCCGCCGAGGCTCGCGACGAACGCGATGTCCTACTGGCGATCGGGGCGAAGCCCGGGACTGTCAGCAAGGTCGCCGGGTGGAAAGCCGCCCTGTTGGCCTTCGGAGGCTGCCTCTTGGCCATCCCCACCGGATTCCTCCCCGTCGCTGCGGTGATCACGGCCAACAACTCCGGCTTTGACCGGGCTGCGCGCAGTCCGATTGCCTTTCCGTGGGGCACCACCGGGTTGACCGTGGTCGCGATTCCTCTGATCGCGGGGCTCATCGCCTGGTTCGGAAGCACGATCGTTCAGCACCTTCGCCCGGCGCGTATGTCGACGCTGATAGCCGACTGATCACCGACTGATCACCGACTGATCACCGACTGATCGGCGCAGCGGCCAGACGCGCCGCTGCCCGGGCCGATGCGGCGACCCGGGCAGCGAGCAGTGGGACGGACCTCGAGGGATCCGACGCCGGTTGATCAGACGGTGACTTTGCCCGAGCAGCTCGCCCCGGTGCGGGTAGCGGTGAAAGTCACGGTGTCGGCACCGGTGTTGTTGGTGGTGAAGAAGTCGACATCGATCGAATTCGACGCACCAGCGGTCGTGCGGACCTTGGTTTGCGTCTGGGTGCCATCGACGATGGTGATCGTCCAGGTCCGGGCGGTGGTACCGAGATCGTCGATCTGCACGTTCGACTTCATCCGGTTGGTGTCACGGGGGCCGGCCTTGATCTTGGCGGCGACACCGTTGGTGCATGACGCGGTGCCCTTGACGTCGACATCTTTGGCGTGCGCCGGCGCGGCGGCAACACCGATCGAGATAAACACGGCGGCGGCGAGAACGGATCGCTTCAACATCTTGGAGGTACTCCTGGGATCTGGTTTCCGCTCACTGCGAGCGGGTGTACCTCCATCACACCAAGGCGTCGGTCGGGGCCGCAATCGTCCAAGGGTCGTAGTACCAATTGGATGTATTTCCGCTGCCTGATGACAGCACGGTTCGAAGATCGATGGGGATCCGTACGAGCGGTCAGCGGCGGGCGATCTCGGTGCCCATCATCTGCTCGACCCACCGGGCCATCTCGCTGAGGCTCACGCCAGGTCCCATCGCCAGCGCGGCGGCCCGGTAGAGCTCGGCCCCCAGGCCCGAGAGCGGCATCGGCAGGTCGAGTTCGCGGGCCAGCCCGGTGGCGATACCCACGTCCTTGGTCATCAGATCAAGCTTGAACGGATCGTCGAAGGTGCGCGAGAGAATCCGCTGTTCAATGTGGTTTTTCGTCACCCACGATCCGCCGGTCGAGGCGTTCAGCACCTGGTTCATCACCGTCGGATCGAGCCCCGCGCCCGCGCCCAAAGCAAGACCCTCGGCAGTGGCGATGAAGGTCATTGCCGTAATCGTGTTGTTGATCGACTTCATGATGTGCCCCGAGCCCAACGGGCCGACATGGAACACCTCACGGCCCAACACATCAAGCAGCGGCCGAACGCGGGCGACGTCGTCGTCGGGCCCGCCGACCATGAAGACCAACTCGGCGGCCCGCGCGCCCCACTGCGCTCCCGACACCGGAGCGTCGACCATGCCGACCCCGCGCTCAGCCAGCGCCGCAGCGGTCCGCTTGGTCAACCACGGCTGAGCCGAAGATGTGTCGAGCAGCAACGTGCCCGGCTGCATCCCCTCGATCAACCCCAACCGGCCGAGGGCCACATCGGCCACGACATTGCCGTCGGGGAGCATCGTGATGACCACCTCGCTGCGGCGGCCGAGGTCGGCGGGCGACTCGGAAACCGTGACCGCGGGGTTGGCAGCCGCCACTCGACCCACCGCCTCGGTATTCACATCGAATACCGCCACTTCGTTGCCGGCCGCAGCGAGATGACCCGCCATCGGCTCCCCCATAGTCCCCAACCCAACGAAGCCGATACGCATCGGCCGATACTACGGAGCCTGCCGCATCGAACTGGTGAGTCTCAACCGCCTCAGGGCCGCCCTCCCTCAGCGATGGGCGGGTACGGTGGCAATGGTGAGCACTTCGGAGCAGGCCGACGACCCGCACAGCCAGTTTCCGCCCGGGTTCTTTGATCGTTCCGATCCGAGCCCCGACTCTCAGTTCTACGCCGTCGACCGGCTCGTCACCCACCTCGATGCCCGGGCTATTGCCGCCGTTGGGAGTCTCTACGAGCGCCTCGGACTCCACAATGGTTCGGTGCTCGACCTGATGTCGTCGTGGATCTCGCACTTCCTCGTTCAACCCGCTGAGCTGGTCGTTCTCGGCATGAACGCGGCGGAGTTGGCCGCCAATCCGATGGCAACCGACCAAGTCGTCCACGATCTCAACGCCTCGGCGGCGATGCCGTTCTTCGCCGACGATCGCTTCGATGCTGCCACCTGTTGCGTCTCGATCGACTATCTCACCCGTCCGATCGGCGTGATCCGCGAGATCGGCCGCGTCGTCAAGCCCGGCGGAATATTCGTCTGCACGTTCTCGAACCGGTGCTTTCCGACCAAGGCGATCCGGGGCTGGCTGTCGTCGAACGACGAGCAACACTGCGCGATCGTCGCCCGATTCTTCGCCCTGGCCGGGGGCTGGGAACCGGCCGAGGCAGCCCGCTGCACTCCTCCGAACACCCCCGGCGACCCGCTCTACGCCGTGTGGGCGCGACGCCGACCCGCACCCGACGAGCTGTAGGGCCGCCCCCTTCCCCGCCGAGCCTCCGCCACAGCAGATCGGCCAGCCCGCACCCCAAGCGGGCAGAATGCACGTCCACTATTTCGAGAGACGAGCCCGTGCGCGACCACTTCGAACTTCATCGTCCCGATGCCACCACCGCTCGCCTGGCCGACCTCGTCGGTGGATTCATCTCCGATCGGCTGCGGCATACGCCGCTCGGGCGACGCGCCTCGGCGGCCGAGATGCGCGACCTGCTCGGCGGGGCGATCACCCACGACGGTCTTGGGGTCGAGGCCACATGGAACCTGTTCGAGACCGCCGTGGTGCCGAACACGATCGGCCTGAGCAGCGAACGATTCCTTGCCTTCATTCCGGTCTCGCCAAGCGCAACCGGGGTGTGGATCGACGCAGCCGTCGGCGCGGCGAACTTCTCGGCCGAATCGTGGTACGAGGCATCGGGCGCGGTCGCCGCCGAGAATCAGACGCTCGACTGGTTGGCCAGGTTGATCGGGCTCCCCGACGGCGCGGGTGGCTGCTTCATGAGCGGCGGCTCGATCGGCAACCTGTCGGCCCTCGCCGTTGCCCGCGAGCAGGCGGGCGGCCGCCGGGGAATCGCCGTTGCCGATACCGCCCACGCCTCGGTCCATAACGCGCTGCACTTGCTGGGCCTCGAACCATTGATCGTTCCGACCGACGCCACGGGCCGGTTCCTCGCCTCATCCCTCGCGGCACTGCTCGCCGGTCGCACGGATATCGGCATCGTTTGCGCGGCCGGTGGCTCGACCAACGCCGGAGTGGTCGACGACCTGGCCGGACTGGCCGACGTCTGCGCGGCACGGCGCCTGTGGCTGCACGTCGACGCCGCCTATGGCGGTGCCGCGTTGCTCGTCGATGAGGCCCGACCGTTGTTCGCCGGGATCGAGCGGGCCGACTCGGTGATCATCGACCCCCACAAGTGGTTGTTCGGACCAGCCGGATCGTGCGCCCTGCTGTATCGCAACCCGGTGGCGGCCGCCGCGGTCCACACCCAGCATGGGCCATATCTCGACGTGCTCCACGATGCCGAACTCGACTGGAACCCGAGCGACTACGGCTATCAACTTACCCGCCGGGCAAGTGGCCTGCCGTTGTGGTTTGCCCTGGTCATGCATGGAATCTCGGCGCATCGCATCGCTATCGCCCATACCATTGACCTGACCCGGCGATGCGCGTCGCGAATCGCCTCAGTAGAGCATGTGTCGCTCGTGACCCCTCCACAACTTGGGGTGCTGCTCTTCCGCCGGTCGGGTTGGGGACGCTCGGAGTGGCGCTCATGGGCGGCCCGTTTGCTCGCCGACGACATCGCCTTCGTCGCTCCGACCACCTGGCGCGGCGAGCCGGTCGGACGGTTGGTGTTCATGCACCCGAACACCCCCGACTCGATCATCGACGAACTCGCCGATTCGCTGCGCTGAGACGACCGGGCGCTCGGCCGGCCGACCCACTCGGTGGTCCGCGGAGGCACAGGCCAAACCCCCGGTGATGGTAAGCAAACGGGGTGACCGCACTCCCCTCTCACGCCCGCGCCGTTGTCATCGGCGGCGGCATCGTCGGCTGCTCGACCGCCTACCACTTGGCCCGCCTCGGATGGACCGACACGGTCGTCATCGAGAAGCACAAGCTCACCTCGGGCTCCACCTTTCACGCCGCCGGGCTGGTCGGCCAGCTGCGCACCTCGGCGAACATCACCCAACTCCTCGGAAACTCGGTCGAGTTGTACAAGACGCTGGAGGCCGAGACCGGCCTCGCCACCGGCTGGAAGATGAACGGCGGGCTGCGGCTCGCCTGCAACCCCGAACGGTGGGAAGAGGTCAAGCGTCAGGCGACGACAGCCAAGTCGTTCGGGTTGGACATGCACCTGCTGTCGGCGACCGAGGCGCAAAATCTGTGGCCGTTGATGCAGGTCGACGACGTCATCGGCGCCGCGTTCCTACCGACCGACGGCCAGGCGAATCCGTCGGACATCACGATGGCGCTGGCCCGCGGCGCTCGGATGGCCGGGGCGGCGATCTGCGAGGACACGCTGGTCACGTCGATAGAAGTCGTCGACGGCGTGATCCGAGCCGTCGTCACCGACCAAGGTCGGATCGAGTGCGAGAAGGTCGTCGTCTGCGCCGGGCAGTGGACCCGTGCCCTGGCCGCGACCGTTGGCGTCAACGTGCCGCTGGTGCCTGTCGAGCATCAGTACGTCATCACGGCGCCGTTCGACCCCGAGGTGCCCCGCAACCTGCCGACGCTGCGCGATCCCGACCGGCTGACCTACTACAAAGAGGAGGTCGGCGGTCTGGTGATGGGTGGTTATGAGCCGAACCCGGTGCCGTGGGCGGTGCACGGCATCCCCCAGCCGTTCCAGTTTCAGCTGTTGGAGTCGGACTTCGACCACTTCGCCCCGACGATGGAACTGGCCATCGGCCGAGTGCCTGCGCTGGCCACCGCCGGGATCAACGAACTGATCAACGGCCCCGAGAGCTTCACGCCCGACGGCAACTTCATCCTCGGCGAAGCGCCCGAGTTGCGGAACTTCTATGTCGGTGCCGGGTTCAACGCCTTCGGCATCGCTGCGGGTGGCGGCGCGGGCCAGGCGCTCGCCGAATGGGTCTACGACGGGACCCCTCCGTACGACTTATGGGTCGTTGACCTGCGGCGATTCGGGCGGCCGCATACCGATACCGACTGGGTCCGGTCGCGCACGTTGGAGGCGTACTCGAAGCACTACACGATGGCCTGGCCGCACGAGGAGCATCACAGCGGCCGCCCGTGCCGCACGTCGCCGTTGTATCCGCGGTTGGCCGCCGCAGGAGCGTCGTTTGGCGAGAAGCTCGGGTGGGAACGCCCGAACTGGTTCGCTTCGGTCGAGGCCGGCGAGTCGCCGGTCGACGAGTACACCTACGGCCGTCAGAACTGGTTCACGGCGGTTGGCCGGGAGCACGCCGCACTTCGCAGCGCAGCCGCGATCATCGACCAGACCTCGTTCGCCAAGTTCGCACTGAAGGGCCCGGACGCGCTCGCCGCGCTCAACTGGATTTGCGCAAACAACGTCGACAAGCCGGTTGGCTCGCTGACTTACACCCAGATGCTCAACGCTCGGGGCGGGATCGAATGTGACCTGACCGTCGCTCGGGTGGCGCCCGACGAGTTCTACATCGTCACCGGCACCGGATTCGCCACCCACGATTTCGACTGGATCGCCCGCAACATCCCAGCCGGACTCAACGCTCAGCTCTTCGACATCACCTCAGGCTCGACCGTTCTGTCCCTGATGGGGCCCCGCTCCCGCGACGTGTTAGAGGCTGTGACCAGCGCCGACGTGTCGAATTCGGCTTTTGCGTTCGGCACCCAGCAGGTGATCGGTATCGCTGGTTGCCCGGTGCGGGCGCTGCGGGTCACCTACGTCGGCGAACTCGGCTGGGAATTGCACCTGCCCGTCGAATATGCCACCACCGTCTACGACACTCTGACAGCGGCCGGGGCGGCATATGGCCTGGTCAACGCCGGCTACCGGGCGATCGAGAGCTGCCGGTTGGAGAAGGGCTATCGCGCCTGGGGATCGGATATCGGCCCGGACCACACCCCGCTCGAATCGGGTCTCGGCTGGGCGGTGAAGCTGCGCTCGGGCATTGATTTCCTCGGCCGCGACGCGGTCGTCGAACAGCGCGAGTCGGGCGTCCGCAAGATGCTCGCGGCCTTCACGGTCGCCCTGTCGCCCGCCGCCGGCGGCGACGTGGTACTCCTCGGGCGCGAGACGATCTACCGCGACGGCGAACGGGTCGGCTGGCTGACCAGCGGCGGGTACGGCTACACCATCGGCGCCTCGATCGGTTATGGCTACGTCCGCAACCCGGTGGGGGTCACCGCCGACTTCGTGCTCGGTGGTACCTACGAACTCGAAGTCGCGGGGGCCCGAGTCCCCGCCGCCGTCTCACTCCAACCTCTCTACGACCCGACCAATGCCAGCATCAAAGTCTGAGGCTCGGACCGGGCCGGGCCGCCCGGCGTGTCTTGTGCCGGTGACGTTCGACGTATCAACCGCTGGGGAACGCCAGCATGGAGGTCATCGAGGGTCGCCTGCCCTCCACGAGACGACGCCAGCGGCGGCCTCGCCGGGATCCGGATCGACCGGCCTGCGGCTGCGGCCGACACCAAGCGGATCGCCCTCGATTCCGAGTTCGCCCTCGTGGTCGTCGTCGCCATCCCCGGTGGACTCGCCTACTCGCTGACCCATCCCTCGGCCGGCTGCGAACTCCTCGACGTAACTCCCCCGAGCTTCGACCGTAGTCCGAGAGCGGGTGCTCCGGGTCCAACGCCGTTCCCGTTCGTTCCCGTGCGGGGCGGAGCAGCTGGTTTGCGCCAGCACGTGTACCGACACAACGTTTGTGTGCTGGCACAAACTCGAATTCTCCCGTGGGACCTCGCCGCAGGTCGGCAGCGGATGCGAAACTCCGAGGATGACTCGCCACGAGCCCACCCCGGCGACAGCCGAACCCGACGACCTCACGGATCTCGGGGCGGTCGAACTCTCCGCCCTCATCCATTCCGGCCAGGTGAGCAGCCGCGAGGTGATGGCCGCGTACCTTGCCCGTATTCACGCCATCAATCCGCTGGCCAACGCGCTCGTCAACCTGGCCGATGACGAGGTGCTGCTCAAACAGGCCGACGAGTGCGACGTCGAACTCGCCGCGGGCTTCTCACGCGGATGGCTCCACGGCATCCCCCAGGCCATCAAGGACCTCAACGACGCGTCCGGGTATCCCACCACCTCGGGCTCGCCGCTGCTTGCCACCTTCCGGCCGGGCGCCGATGGCCTGCTCGCCGAGCGGATGCGGAGCGCCGGATGCATCGTGATCGGCAAGACCAACGTCCCCGAGTTCGGGCTCGGCTCACATACGTTCAACCCGGTCTTCGGTCCGACCCCCAACGCCTACTCCGAAGGTCACTCGGCCGGCGGATCCAGCGGCGGCGCGGCGAGTGCGCTGGCCCACCGGCTGCTCCCGGTGGCCGACGGAAGCGACTACGGCGGCTCGTTGCGTAACCCGGCGGCGTGGAACAACATCTTCGGGTTCCGCCCCAGCCAGGGCCGGGTGCCCGACTGGCCGTCGACGGAGGGGTGGATCCGCAACGTCGCCACCGACGGCCCGATGGGACGCTCTGTCGCTGACGTCGCCGCCCTGCTCGCCACCCAGGCCGGCTGGGACCCGCGTGACCCACTCTCGATCCCCGAGCCAACCAACTCATCGTTCTTCGGGGACCGCACCTCGGTCGATCCGAGCGAACTGAAAATCGGCTGGCTCGGCGATCTCGGTGGCCACCTGCCGACCGATCCAGGTGTCCTCGACGCCTGTCTCTCCGGACTACGCCGCTTCGAAGCCGCCGGCGCGGCGATCGAACCCGTCGCCCTCGACATCGATCTCGACGCCGTGTGGACCGCCTGGATCACGATTCGGTGGGTCCTCGTCGGCCATGGGCTGACGGCGGTCATCGAGCAGGATGCCGGACGCGGGCTGATCAAGCCCGAGGCGATGTGGGAGTTCGAACGGTCCCGGTCGATCACCGCTACCGATCTGATGCAGGCCAGCACGGTCCGCTCGGCTCTGTTGCAGGTGATGCTCGGACTGTTCAAACGCTACGACCTGCTCGTACTGCCGACGGCCCAAGTCTGGCCGTTCCCGATCGCCGAGCGGTGGCCCGCCTCGATCGCCGGCCGCTCGATGGACACCTATCACCGGTGGATGGAGACCGTGCTGTACGCCACGTTCTGCGGCCTGCCGGCGATCAGCGTTCCCGTCGGCTTCGGTGGCCCCAACCCCGCCCGCCCCCTGCCGATGGGCATGCAACTCATCGGCCCATCCCGCGCCGACGCCAGTGTGCTCGCCGCCGCTGCCGCGTACGAGCAGCTCATTCCCGACCTTCTCGCCATTCGCCCATAGCCAGCACCAACTGGCGTTTTCCCGTGATTTTCTGCACGATCATGCAGATTTAGCCTCATTTCGGCGAAATGGACCAAGACTTCGGACAAATCTGCATAATCGTGCAGATTTTAGCGAATTCTTCTGGCGAGCCCGAGAGTGGCGAGCTATTCTGCACGATCATGCAGAATTTCGCCCTGGGAGAAGCCGTTCGGCGTCGGCGACAAGAGTTGGGGCTCCGTCAAGCGGATCTCGCCGACCTCGCGGGTTGCTCGGCCCGCTTCTTGCACGAACTTGAGCACGACAAACCCCGAATGGCTCTCGATCTGGTGATGGACGTGTTAGAGGCGCTTGGGCTCACCCTCGCGGTCATCAACCTCAGCGAGCCATCGGCAGCGGCGGCTCCCCAGCCGCATCCCACGCGCTGATGGACCCCGGCGAACTTCACGACGTCGAGATCGCCGACATCTACGTCGGCGATCAGGTCGTCGCCACGTTGCATCGGCTGGCTGATCGCGTACGGTTTGCCTACCTCGGCGACGCTGATACGGAAGTCGCCACAACGCTGCCCAGAGCCCACCGCGTCGTCGACACTCACGCGCCCGGAGCCCTCCCGCCGTTCTTCGCCGGTCTACTTCCCGAGGGACGGCGGCTTGCCGCCCTGCGTAGTGCAGTCAAGACCTCAGCCGACGACGAGTTCTCGCTGCTCCTTGCCGTCGGGAGCGACACCATCGGCAACGTCTCAATCCTGCCGTCGGGCACGTCAACCCAGGACGCTGCCCTCACCCCCGCAGCGACCTCGACGACGCACATGTGGGACCAGCAGGACTTCTCCGAGCTGGTCAACACATCGGTGGGCCGGGACCCCGAACGATTCGCTATTCCCGGTGTGCAAGACAAAGTGTCGGCCCGAATGATCACCTTTCCGGTTCGCTCTCCGGCGGGTTCTGGTACGACGCACATCCTCAAGCTCAACCCGCTGGAGTTCGGTCATCTGGTGGAGAACGAAGCGTTCTTCGCCGCCGCGGCACGTGCCAGCGGCCTGACAGTCGCCGAGACTCGGGTCGTGCATGACCGCAATGGCCAGCCCGGTCTGCTCGTCACCCGCTTCGATAGAGTCGTCGACGGCGACGAAGTGCGCAGACTCGCGCAAGAGGACGCCTGCCAGGTGCTCGGACGATACCCCGCCGATAAGTACCTGATGACTGCCGAACAGATCGTGGCCGGGCTGATGCGGCAGTGCCGAGCCGCACCCGTGGCCACGCGGGACCTGTTCCGCCAACTCGTCTTCGCCTATCTGACCTGCAACGGTGACGGCCACGCCAAAAATTTCTCGATCCTGCGCCACGGCGATGAATGGCGCATCTCCCCGGCCTACGACGTCCCGAGCTCCTACCCGTATCGCGACCGAACGATGGCTGTCAGCCTGAACGGCAAACGCGATGAGCGCATCGGACTCGACGACTTCTTGGCATTCGCCAGCGCCACCGGCTTACGCGAGCGTCCAGCGCGCCGAGCCATCACCGAAGTCACGGACCGAGCGGACCTGTGGATCGACCGCCTCGGCGAGCTCCCATTCGACGACCGACGGATCCACGACCTCACCAAGGCGATTCGTTACCGCCAAGGACGACTACGCGGCCGTTGAATCGGGCACCCCTGTCATCGACCCTCACGGCGTACTGTCGACGACCATGAAGTCGAACGATGTCATCATCGCCGGAGCCGGAATCGGGGGCCTGATCACCGCCCTCAGCCTTCACCAGGTCGGCGTCGACGTGCAGGTGTACGAGGCCGTCGACGAGGTCCGTGCCCTCGGTGTCGGCATCAACCTGCTCCCCCACGCGGTCCGCGAACTCGACGCCCTCGGGCTGCTCGATCGTCTCGCCGCCGAGGCGGTCGCGTCGACGACGTTGGCCTACTTCACGAAGCGGGGCCAGCAGATCTGGGCAGAGAATCGCGGCCTGGCCGCCGGGTACCAATGGCCCCAGCTGTCGATACACCGCGGCACCCTGCACCAGATTCTGTTCGAGACGGCCATCGAGCGGATCGGCCTCGACCGGATCCATACCGCCCACGCGCTTGTCTCGTTCGCCAACGAGAACCACCAGGTCATCGCCACATTCAACGACCGTCGTACCGGCCGCTCCGTCAATGTCCGCGGCACGGCGATGATCGCCGCCGACGGCATCCATTCCGCGGCCCGCGCCCAGTGCTACCCCGATCAAGGACCACCGCTGTGGAACGGAGCGCTGCTGTGGCGGGGCCTCGCCGAGTGCGAGCCGATTCTCGACGGGCGCACGATGATCTGGGCCGGCCATCCCCGCCAGAAGTTCGTCGGCTACCCGATCACCGATCTGCCCGGCGGCCGCCAACTGTTCAACTTCATCGCCGAACTCCGCTACGACGACCGCGTGCTTGCTGAGAAGGAGGACTGGAACCGTCCGGGCAACCTCGCTGACTTTCTGCCCCAGTTCGAGTCGTGGCGGTTCGACTGGCTCGACGTCCCCGCGCTGGTGAACTCGTCCAGTGGCACGTTCCTTTTCCCGATGATCGACCGCGACCCGGTCGACCAGTGGACGTTCGGACGGGTCACCCTGCTCGGCGATGCGGCCCACCCGATGTATCCGATCGGTTCCAACGGGGCCTCCCAGGCGATCCTCGACGCCCGCACGCTGGCCGGATGCGTCCGCTCCTACCCGGGCGACTGGGAGGCGACTCTGCAACGCTACGAAGAGGTCCGCCGTCCGGCCACATCGGCAATCGTGATCGCCAACCGCGGCCAAGGCCCGGAATTGCCGATGACGCTGGTGGAGGACCGCGCCCCCGATGGCTTCGACGACATTGACGACGTAATCACTCCCGACGAGATCGCCCAGGTCACCGACGGCTATCGCCGCACCGCCGGCTTCGCCTTGAGCGCGCTGGCCGACGGCGTCTCGCTGGCCGACAAGCCCTACTGATCCGCCCGAGGCAACAAGCCCGAAAAGCAGAAATCCCTGGTCAGACGAATCTGACCAGGGCTTTCACCGGGTGGAGGTGAGGGGAATCGAACCCCTGGCCTCAACAGTGCGATTGTTGCGCTCTGCCAACTGAGCTACACCCCCGTTGGGCGCTCTGAAGGATAGCGACTCTGACGCTTGTTCGACGCTTCTTTAGGCGGCGCGGTTGTAGTACTCGCGACCAACCCGGGGAACATCGACCTTCCGGCTCTGAGCCAGCAGGTAGACGTAGCCCACGAAGAGGCACAACGAGAGCACGAAGGCGTAAGCCACGCTCGTTGCCTTGGTCATCATCCAGAGCAACCCGGTGACGGCGGTCGAGCCGGCCAGCATGAAGAGGATGTTCTGACGACGCTGCTTCACCGAGGCACGAGCCATTGACGCCTGCTGGCGCTGACGGGCTATGCGGGGATCGGCGGAGCGCTGATCGCCATAGTGCACCCGTGAATCGATCGGACGACGATCGAGGGAGACCACCGTGTCACGACGAGCCGACACGGCACCGTGAGTACGAGCCCCGGGACCATGCTGCTGCGGACCGGCAAGCGGACGAGCCATCTGGCGCATCTGAATGCCACCACCTGGCATTGTGCGTTGCAAGGTGGAAAGTTGACGCCGGAAGCTCATGATCGACGAGCCGGATCGGCCCTCCAATCGAGATCGCAACAACGGTGGCAGCAATACCGCTGCCCACGCTGCTCCGATTACGAGCAGTACCAGTTTGTTCACGCTGGATCACTCCTATGCCGTCGACCCTCACCCGAGGAGCCGATCTTTGGCTTTGTGTTCACGTTAGCTCTAGCCCGTACGGCCTAAACAACAGCCGAGTACTTTACGGTTCTACTACATTCGTAACGGTCTCCGCAATGCTATCGCTTCGACGGTACGTTCCCGACCGACCCCCGGTCTTCTCCCAAAGGGTCAGCTCACCGATCACCATCGCCCGGTCGGCCGACTTACACATGTCGTAAATCGTCAGCGCGGCCACCGAGCAGGCGTGCAACGCTTCCATTTCGACCCCGGTCCGTTCGATCGTGTCGACCTGGGCCTCTACCTCGACGAAGTCGTCGCCGATCTCGAAGTTGACGTGGACGGCACCGACCAGCAGGGGATGACAGAGCGGAATCATGTCGGACGTGCGCTTGGCGGCCTGAATGCCGGCCACCCGTGCCACCGACAACACATCGCCCTTCTTGACCTCACGGTTGACGATCGCCGTTGCCGTCTCGGTCTTCATCATCACCCGGCAACGGGCGATCGCCCGCCGATAGGTGGGTTCCTTGGGAGTCACGTCGACCATCCGGGCCCGGCCGAGCGGATCGAGATGCGTGAACAATGCGTCAGTCACTGCTGGAAGAGTACCGAGTTGGGGCCCCGCGGCCTACGGTCGGGACGACTGTCATCCGGTTCATGCCCGGAGGTCCAGGCCCGGGCCCACCACGCCGCGTCCCGACTTCCTTCGGGAGTTGAGACCGTGGAGAGGTCTTCACCGTTGTCGGTGGTTGCCCCCGAGCCCCGATCGCGGTCAGCGACCGCCGGACGTCGCGAAGAAGGAGTCGACAAGGCTGCTCAGGTGATGATCGGACCGGTGTCGACGGCCTCAAAGACCGTGCCTGGGACCCGCTTGAGTTGGTTGAGATCGTCATCATTCCAACACGGCCCGGGTGCGCCTTGGAAGAACCAGTTCGAACCGTTATCGGCGTTGATGAGGCCGAACCGCTTGAACGAGGTCAGCAGCACCCGGGCCTGGCCGGTGTAGCTGCTCACATCGAAGTCGGCCCGTAGCCGGAATCGTTGCCCCATCGCCGGCAGGTTCAGATCGGTCGACGACGACGCCTGGTGAGTCGCCGGATGGATGTAGCCCGCCTGGGTCTGGCTGAACGTCACCCGAATCGCATGATCGATGCGGCCGGCCGTCATCTCGTCGCAACGCACCAGCCCCGGCAGAATCGGGAGTCCGGCGGCATCGGCCGATGTCCAGCCCTCGGGCCGCAGGGCGTTGGATCGCAGGTTGAACCGGGCCCCCGAGGCGGCAGCCCAGCCAACTCCGTCGGGACGCGAGGCGAACAGCTCGAACAAGTCACAGGTGCCCTGGCGAAGCACGAGTACGTGGGCGTCGGAGCCACCCTCGGTCGGCGCGTTCGGCGGGATCGGGAACGGCCCCGGGTCACTCTCGTCGCCGTAGTCGGTGTAGCGGATGGGCACGAGCGGCTGATTCTGCGGCACCACGGTGAACGGGATGCCATACGCGGGGTTCTCACCGAAGTCGGGGTGCAGGTTGTCGCTGCCCACCGCCTGGATCTTGGCGATCATCGCATCTGAGTTCGCCCGTCGCGGCGCGGTGGTGATCTCGGTGTTCCACGGGTTGTCGGCGGGCAGCATCGGGCAGCCACCAAGCGTCGGGCCACCCGAACGACCTTCGCGCACCGCTCGTTCGGTTGCCGTCGCGGCAACGTCGATCGACGACGGGGCCGCACGGGCCCCGGTCGCAGCCGTGGTTGTCAAGATGATGATCGCCGCCGCCCCAGCCGCCAGGCGCTTCACGCCCCCGACCGTACTACGTCTCGTCCACCGCCCGTTCGCGCCCGCCATTTGCAGATCCTGGGAGCGCCATCACGCTCTCAGCGTCACCAGACTCCAAATTGGCGTCAACAGCGGAGGGGCCCGCGCTGGGCTCGGGCTGGCGGGTTTGGAACTCGACCGGGATCGAGCCGAGGACCGGGGACAGTCGGGTGGGCGGCCGAATGACCGAGCGCAGTTTGTGGCTAGCCGCCGATTTGGCTCATCGAACGGTTGGGGCGGATGAAGTTGACCTGGCTGATCTGGTGACCTGCCCACTTGGTGCCGACGGCCCGCTCGATCTCGGCCGGCGATCTCGTCGTCGGTCTCGCCGTTGCGCGATTGCGGCGCGCAGGTCGAACTCGTCGTTGGCGAACAGGCAGGTGCGGAACTGGCCCTCGGCGGTCAGCCGCACCCGATCGCAGTCGCCGCAGAACGGCTTCGTGACGGTCGGGATGACCCCGATCGAGCCCCGGCCGTCGGCGTATCTCCACCGATCAGCGGGCGCGGCACCCCGGGCCCTACCGGAATCGAGCGGATAGACGGCATCGATCGCGGCGACGATCTCGTCCTGGCTGACGACGTCGGCATGGTCCCAACCACCATCGGCGTCGAGCGGCATGAACTCGATGAACCGCACCTCGACCCCGCGCTCACGACCGAACGTCGCCAAGTCGACGATCTCGTCGTCGTTGATGCCCCGTTGGACAACGGCGTTGATCTTGACCGGCGAGAACCCGGCCTCCTTGGCCGCCTCGATGCCGTCGAGCACCCGTTGCGAGCTCATCGCGCCTGGTCATCTCCTGGAACCGCTCCCGCTTGAGCGTGTCGAGGCTGATGTTGACCCGGTTCGAGCCCTGCCGCCCGTAGGTCGTCGGCGAGCAGACCGGAACGTTGCCCCGTTGGTCGTGATCGCCAGGTCGGGGGCCCTGCCGGCAAACGGCGACGCCGACGATGCCGGAACGCGGAGGCGGGCCAGTTTCTCGACGAGCACCGGCAGGTGGGCTCGAACCGTCGGCTCGCCGCCGGTCAGCCGGATGCCGTCGACCTCGTAGCGCTCGACGAAAATCCGGGCCAACCGCTCGATCTCCTCGAACGACTGAACACTTCGTCGCGGGGCAGCCACTTCATCCCCTCGGCGGGCATGCAGTAGGTGCAGCGGAAGTTGCACCGATCGGTGATCGAGATGCGCAGATCGCGGATCGTGCGCCCGAACGGATCGACGAGGTCCATGGACCGAGGATACGTGGGCAGACCGCTAATGCGCTGCCCGAGAAGCTCCGGGAGTCGGCCCGACTACAACACCAGGACCGGAACGTCACCACCGGCGGGAATCCCGTCGCCGTCGGGCACCGCGGCGAGCCCGTTGGCCGCCGCCGTCGACGCCAGCTGATGGCTGCCCTGCGCCCCGGTCGACCGCACGTGCCAGCGGCCATCTGCACCGAAACCGCCGTGCACCCGCTGATAGTGCACCTTGCCATCGGGGCGACGCCGCAGCGGCTCGTCGGCGACGGCCAACACCATCGGCCGATCGAGTCCCCCTCGGCGTGACCCACCATCTTGCGCAGCGCCGGACGGGCGAGGAGTTCGAAGCTGACGAACGACGGAGACCGGGTTGCCCGGGAGCCCGAAGACCGGGGTGCCGTCGAGCAGCCCGAAGGCGAACGGCTTGGCCGGCTTGATCGCGATCTGCATCCAGTTCATCTCGGCGATCCGCGACAGCACCGCCTTGACCACGTCGTAGTCCCCCATGCTGACGCCGCCGCTCGTGACGATCGCGTCGCACTCCTCGGCAGCCCGGCGGAGCACGCCTTCGAGCACCGCCTCGTCGTCGACGACGACCCCGTAGTCGACGACCTCGCACCCGGCCTGGAGCACCGCCCCGATCAGCATCGTCTTGTTGCTCTCGCGGATCTGACCGAGACGCAACGGACCGCCGTCGCTGACCAACTCGTCTCCAGTCGACAGCACGGCCGACCCGCGGCGGGCGCACCACCTCGACCGACCGCCGATTCACGCTGGCCAGCACCCCGAGCGCCGCGGACGCGACCACGAGTCCGGCGCGAGAACACCACGTCACCGGCGAAGATGTCGTCGCCGGCCGTCCGCACCGCATCGCCGACAACGACCGGTCGGCCGATCCGCACCCGCGCGCCATCGTCGAGTCGTTCGGTCTCCTCCACCATCACGATCGCGTCGGCACCGTCGGGGATCGGGGCGCCGGTCATGATCCGGATCGCCTGCCCGGCGGCCGACGCTCACGCTCGGCGCGGCACCGGCTGCCAGCTCGCCGACGACGTCGAGTTCGACCGGGGTGGCGGCGACGTCGATCGGCTCGAACCGCGTAACCATCCACGGCCGAGTTCGCGAATGGCGGCACGTCCTCGGCGGCGGCAACATCGGCGGCCAGTACTCGCCCGAGCGCGGCCGACAACTCGACGGTCGTCTGCGGGAGCGGACGGATCGCGGCGAGGACCTGGGCGTGGGCTTCTTCGATCGAGATCATCGTCAACCACGGTAGCCACGCGTATCGTCGATCGGGTGAGCGAACCCGACCCGACCACCCTGGGCTCCAGCGTCACCATCGTGCGCTGGTGGCAGGCATGGGACACCGAGCACGACGAGTTCGTCACGTTTCGCTGGGAGAACGAGGGCTGGACCATCGAGGGACGACTCCCCCAGGCCGACGTCGACTATGTGATGCGACTCGGTAGCGACGGGGAGGTCCGCCAATTCATGTTGTTCCGAGACCTCGACGAACCCGACTTGTGGCTCGCCCACGACGGACGGGGCACGTGGGGCGAGATGAACGGCGCGGCCCGTCCCGATCTCGACGGCTGCCTGGCCGTCGGGCCGACCCACACGATGTTGTCGCTGTCGTTGCCCATCCGCCGGCTCGGCGTCTGGGCGGCCGACAACGAAGCGTCCACGACCAAGCTCGGGCTCATCGACGTCGAACTCTCGGCGTGGTCGCGCCGACGACCACTCCTATGTCCGCTCCGGGGCGAACGACGTCATGGGCGATCGTCAGGTCAACCGCCGCCGGTCCATCGATCGATGCCGTCGCCGATATCGACGATGACTTTCTGCTGATCGATGTGCCTGGCCTCAGCCGACAGCAGAGCGCGTAGCGCCGAGAGGCCCTTCGCGGTCGGCGATGCGGGCGATCAGCTCGCGCAGCGCCGGGCCGAGCTCGGGGATCGGCGAGCGAAATCTCGATGACCGCTTCGAGCCAGCCGGCCGGGTTGCCGGTGTCGTAGCGGACGAGGCCGCCGGGCAGCTCGTCGCCGACGAGAGCAGTGGAACGGCTGGTAGCCGGCATACCGCCTTGCAGCGCGTCGGTGAGCTGCAACTCGCCGCCGGCGCCGGGAGTCAACCGGCCGATCTCGGTCATCACCTCGGCCGAGCAGCACATAGCGGCCGATGATGATGTAGTCGCTCGGGCGCCTGTCGACCGGCGGCTTCTCGACCAGGTCGCCGACCGGCAACAGTCGCCCTGCACAGTCGGGCCCGACGGAGCGACCACGCCATAGGAGCTGACCTGCTCGTGGGGCACTTCCTTGACAGCAATCACCGAGCCACCCGATCTGGGCGGCCGCCATCGAGCATCGCGGCGAGGAGATCGGAGTTGCCCATGATCTCGTCGGGCAGCAGCACGGCGAACGGCTCGTCGCCGACCACCTCGCGGGCCATACCGACGGCGTGACCGAGGCCGAGCGGTCTCCTGGTGGACGAACCGCACGTCGAGTCTGTCGAGGCGGTGCAAGCGTTCCGCCAGCTCGTGCTTGCCGGCCCGCTCCAGCGTCGTCGAGCAGATCGGGAGCCGGATCGAAGTACTGCTCGACCGGGGTCTTCGACGGGTGGTTAACGATGACGATCGTCTCGATTCCCGGCGCCGACCGCCTCTTCGATGACCATCTGGAGCGCCGGCACTTCCCCCATCGGCAGCAGTTCCTTGGGGGTCGACTTTGGTCAGGGAAGGAAACGAGTCCCGAGTCCGGCGGCGGGGATGACGGCATTGCGGGCGCGCATCACGGGACGCTACGCAGGGTGTACCTGAATCACACTTCAGACAGGGGAAATGGGTCGCGCGGCCAGCGGTTGCCCACGACCGCCTCCCGGTGCCGCAGTCGACGAGTGCGGCATCACCGCAAGGGTCCCCGCTGACATTGGCACTCTCAATGTTCGAGTGCTAATTACCGTGGAACCGCCGACTCGACTCCCATCGGAGCCTTTGGTCGGCTGCGGAACGCAGCACACCCAACTGCAGCACAGGGAGCGAGCATGCCCACCTACGTCTACAAGTTCATCGATACCGGCGAGACCATCGAGGTCCAGCAGGCGTTCACCGACCCCACGCTGACCGAGTCGCCCACCCGGCGACGGCGTGTGCGCCCGGTCAAGAAGGTGTTCCAGCCCGTCGGCGTCACGTTCAAGGGCAGCGGCTTCTACAAGACCGACAGCCGCGGCGGTTCGGCGAAGTCATCGGCCTCGTCACCGCCGCCGACTCATCGTCGTCGAGTGAGTCCTCGTCATCGAGCGACTCGACCTCGACCAAGAGCACCGAGACGAAGTCGATCGGACATCGAAGTCGTCCGACACAAAGTCGTCGGACGTCGAAGTCGTCAGCATTCCGGCTCGCCGAAGGGGCCAAGCCAGTCGAAGGCCGAGCAGAAGTCGTCGGCCGCTGCGTCGTCCGAGCTGATCAGCGGCTACATGGCGCACTCTGACCAACCCGCACCGGACCCGCCGATGGCCGAGATCGGCATCTTCGGCGGCTCGGGCTTCTACGAGTTCCTCGACGACGTCGAAGAAGTCGTGGTCGCCACCCCGTACGGCGACCCGGCCGCGCCCGTCACGATCGGCACGGTCGGCCGGACGCCGGGTCGCGTTCCTGCCCGGCACGGCCGCGACCACCAGTTCGCCGCCCACCGGGTGCCGTTCCGCGCCAACGTGTACGCGTTGTGGTCGCTCGGGGTCGCGCTCATCGTCGCTCCGTGCTCGGTCGGATCGCTCCAACCCGATCTTCACCCCGGCGACTTCGTCGTCGATCGACCAGCTCGTCGATCGCACCTGGGGCCGCGCCGACACCTACCACGACGGCCCGCCGGTCCACCACCAGACGTTCGCCGAGCCGTACGACGCCGGGCTGCGCCAGGTCCTCGTCGCCGCCGGGCGGTCGACCGGAGTCACGGTTCACGACGGCGGCACGATGGTCGTCATCAACGGGCCACGGTTCTCGACGCAAGGCCGAGTCGCTGTGGTTCCGGGAGATGGGCTGGCATCGTCGTCAACATGACCGGCTACCCCGAGGCGGTCCTCGCCGCCGAGCTCGGGCATGCCCGTACGCGACCATCGCGCTGGTCACCGACTACGACGCCGGAGTCGACGGCCATGAGCCGGTCACGATGGAGACCGTGTTCGCGGTCATGCACCGCAACGTCGCCCGGGTCCGCGAACTCCTGATCGCCGCGATTCCCCAGCTCTGACTGATCGGGTGGCCACCGCCGAATCCGGCCGGTAGCGTCACCTTCACGACTTCCCCCGAGTCTGTTGTACGGCGGCTGCGCGCCGCCGGGGAGGTTCCAACCATGTCCCACGTTCTGCTGCACGCGTCCGCCCGTGCCCGCAATTTCCTGGTCCGACACCGCAGTATCTACTGGGTGCTCGTCGGTTCGATCGCCGCCGGAGCCGGCGGGCTTGTGGCATCCGAGGTCTCTCGAGCCCGCGAGCTCGCGCCGCGTGGACCGAAACCCGCCCGGTGGTCGTCGCCCGCCATGCCATCGCCGCCGGCGCCACGATCACCGAGGCCGACATCACGACAACCCGGCTCCCCGTCGGAGCCGCGCCAACCGTGGCGATCACCGCCCTGCCCCCCGGTACGCAGGCTCGTGACGACGTCGCCGAGGGCGAGGTGCTGCTCAGCATCCATCTCGGGTCGGTGCCGAACGGTGAGCTACGACCGGGCACCCGGGGGTGGCGATCCCGCTGGTCGCCGGGTCGCTGCCGTTGACGGTTGGCACTGTGGTCGACCTCATCGCCGTTGACGAACCCCTCGCCGTCGCATCCATCACCGGCGGCGCCGAGCTGATCGCAGCGGACGCGACCGTCGTGGTCCTGACCGATGAGGTCGCCGTTGTCGCCATCGGCGAGACCGTCGCTCCGGCCGTTGCCGGCGCAGCAGCCGCCGGCCGAGTCACGATGGTCTGGCGAAGCGGTCCGTTGACTTCAACCGACCGAGGTGAAAGTGGCGTGTGAACCGTTCGACCCGCCGCGCTCGCCGAGCGAAGTGGTTAGCGTGCCTTCCTCGTGAACCGATTTCATCAGTCCTCTCGCACCGCGCCCGCGCAGTCGCCGCGCTCGCCTTCGTCGTTGGCGGTCTGGCCGCCACATCGTTTGCCGATCGAGCCCATGCCGAGACACCCGCGTCTGCCGTCGTCGCCAGCGCGGACCCGAGTGAGGCCACCGATCTGAACGCGAAGGCGACGGGCCGACCAGCGACATGGGCGCCGGCAAGGCCGCCCTGCTCGGCATCGTCGAGGGCATCACCGAGTACCTGCCGGTGTCGTCGACCGGGCACCTGATCGTGACCGAGCGCCTGGTCGATTTACCCGCGCAAGAGGCCGACAAGGTAGCGCTCGACGCGTACACCGTGATTATTCAGTTCGGGGCCATCCTCGCCGTCCTGATCCTCTATCGCCAGCGCGTTCTGCAGGTCATCCAGGGCTTATTCGGCAA
Organism: uncultured Actinomycetes bacterium; assembly: GCA_963847945.1. Classification (GTDB taxonomy): domain Bacteria; phylum Actinomycetota; class Acidimicrobiia; order Acidimicrobiales; family Ilumatobacteraceae; genus JANMJD01. The sequence goes on along the minus strand of CAWKBX010000007.1, from coordinate 61,498 downwards.
GAGCGACACCGGGCGACAACTGCTCTATTGCCTCCTCGCAGCGTTCGCCCCGGCGGCCGTCTTCGGCTTGGCCCTCGGCGACAAGATCGACGAGTACCTGCTCAAGCCCGGCCCGGTGGCGATCGCCTGGATCGTTGGCGGCATCGTGATCCTGGCGTTGTACAAACGGCTCAGCCCTCGCAACAGCGGCGGCGTCGCGCTGGAATCGATGACGGTCAAGACGGCCTTCTTCATCGGTTGCGCGCAAGCCTTGGCGCTGTGGCCGGGAACGTCACGCAGTCTCGTGACGATCGTCGCTGCGGTGCTGCTCGGTATGAGCCTCGCCGCGGCCGTCGAGTTCAGCTTCCTGCTCGGCCTGATCACCCTGACTGCGGCAACCGTGCTATCAGCGGCCAAGGACGGCGGAACCGTCATCGACACCTACGGCAAGACGGCTCCGCTGATCGGCATTATCGCCGCCTTCATCTTTGCCATGCTCGCCATCAAGACCTTCGTCGCCTTCCTCAACAAGCAGGATCTCAAGGGTTTCGGCATCTATCGCATCGGGGCCGGCATCGTCACCCTGATCCTGATGGCGGTTACCACGAAACTCTGATCCGGCAAACGCTCATCCGGCAGGCTTTGATCGGCGTCACAGGCTCGGAATGATCCGCGCCGTCCACGGCCGAGGCTCGTCCCAATGATGGCCAACGATTCGACCCTCGCGCAGCTTGGTCAGAAAGTCGTTGGGCCCGTCGAAGTCGGGCATCTCGACATAGGCCGCGCCCAACGCCCGAGGAACGTGGGCGTCGGAGCCCGCACCGGCGGCGAGATCATGTGCCGTCGCGTAGTCATCGGCCCGCCGATTGAGCGACTCCAGCGAGGTCTTGGCGTTACGCACCTCGATCGCATCGACCAGGTGCTCGGCCACCAGCTCGTCGAGCGCCCCCTCGGTGATGTTGCGTCGCATCGGGTCGAACGGGTGAGGAATGTAGACAATGCCGCCCTGGCTGCGGATCTCGCGGGCGGCGACGGAGGGCGGGGTACCGAACGGGATCCGCTCGGTGAGAAACAGCCCGATGATCTCACCGGCGTGGGTGCGCATCTCCTCGCCGATGATCACCCGACACGGCAACCGATCGGCCAACTCGAACGCACCTTTGGTGGCGTGGTGATCGGTGATGCACACCACATCGAGTCCCGACTCGATCACGGCCTGTTCCACCTCGTCGGGGGTGGTCGTCGAGTCGCCGCTCCACATCGTGTGGCTGTGCAGATCGACGCGCACCCACCCGGCGGGCACGGGCGAGGCCAAGTGGGGGTGCCGCGCAACCGCTGCAGGAAGGGCCGATGGCACGTCGGCCAACGTAGCGGGTGCGGAACCTGCACTCAGCAGCGCCGATAGGGTGCCGAGCCATGCGTTCGAGACGGAACCGGCGGCTGTTCGTGACGGGGGGCAACGGCTTCCTCGGGCGACACCTGGTGAATGCCGACCACGGTTGGGAGATCATCGCCCCCTCGTCGAGCGCGCTCGACATTCGCCGGCGCGACAGCGTGTTCGAGGCGATGAGGTCATGGAAACCCCAGGCCGTGGCGCACCTGGCCTACCGCTACGACGACCGCACGGTGACCACAGACGGCAGCCGCCATGTGGCCGAAGCCGCCGCGGCATGCGGGGCGCGACTCGTCCATCTGTCGACTGACGTGGTCTTCCCCGGCCGCCCGACCGCCTACACTGAAGCCGACCCGACCTTTCCGATCTCCGACTACGGCCGCATGAAGGCCGACGCCGAAGCAGCGGTGATGGCCATAGCGGCGAACGCCGTGATCGTCCGCACCTCGCTGCTCTATGGCACCGACCACCTCGGAACCCCGCAGCTCGACGTCAAACGGGCGGTCGCCGACGGTGGATTCACGTTTTTCACCGACGAGGTGCGTTGCCCGATTCACGCCGGCGACCTCGCCACGATCGTCGCCGAACTAGCTCGCCGGACCGAGGTCACCGGGCCGCTGCATGTCGCCGGCCCATCGGCGCTGAGCCGCGCCGACTTCGCCATACTCATCGCCCGCTGGTTCGGGCTGAACCCGAACCTCATCGCCACCGGACCGCGCACGGGATCGGCGGTCAACCGGCCCGGCGTCGTGATGCTCGACTCATCGAAGGCCGGCTCACTGGGGTTGCGGGCCCGCTCCCCCGAAGAGATCCTGGGCCGATAGACAACCGTCGGGCGGGTCTATGCCCCGCTCATCGTCACATCGCCGACCACCAGGGTCAGCCCGGTCGCCCGCATCGGCAGCCATTCGAGGTCACTGCCGATTTCGATGACGTCGAGCAACATCCGCTGCAACGTCGAGGCAATCGTGAACTCGCGCACCGGCTCGGCCAACTCGCCGTTGCGAATCATCCGGCCACCGGCCCCGGTGGAGAAGTCGCCCGAGATCGGGTTGACCCCCGAGTGCAGACCCTGTACCGACTGGATCAGTACACCGTTGTCGATGTCGGCGATCATCTCGGGTTGCTGACGGCTTCCCGCTGCCAACTGCAGCGCCAGGCACCCGCAGCCCGGCGTGCCCCGGAACCCACCGCGCACGGCATTGCCCGTCGAGGCGGTGCCGTTGCGCCGACCGCTGTAGCTCGACTGGACGAACTGCTTGAGCACGCCATTCTCGATCAGCACATTGCGGCGAGCGGCCAGACCTTCACCATCGACCTCGGTGGCGCTGTAGGCCAACGAATTCGTTGGGTCGTCAACCAGGGTGAACCGGGCGTCGGCCACCTGTTCCCCCAGCCGATTGGCGAACAACGAGCGGCCCTTGAGCACCGACTCGCCGTTCAATGTCGACGAGATCACCCCGAGGAACTGGGCCGTCACGTACGGGTCGAGCACGACGGTCAGCCGTTGGCTCGGGGGCTTGACCGCCCCGAGCAGACCCGTCGCCCGGTCGGATGCATCCTGGGCGGCGCGGGCCAGATCGAAGTCGTCGGGATGACGACCGACAGAGAAGCCGAAACCCGTCTGGGTCTCGTCGCCCTCGTCGGCCATTGTCGAAACCATCACGTAGCAGCCGTTTTCGCGACCACCGACGCGAATACCGGTGGAGGTGACCACGGCCGTTTCGCCCGAGGCGTCGGCGTAGTTGGCGTCTTCCACCCGGATCCGCGAGTCGCAGGCCATGGCGAGGCGCTCAAGTTCCTTGGTCAGCGAGATCTTCGAGGCAGTGTCGTAGGCGGCCAACGACTCGTTCCACAGATCGAGCGGCTGGACCCCCACTCCATCGGGCTCGGCCAACGCCGCCCATTCGTCGGAGGTGCCGAACTGGGTGTTGTCACGGGCGTCACGCAAGACCTCGTCGATCGCCGAGGCGTCGAGCGTGCCGGCGTAGGCGAACCCGGTCTTGCCGTCACGAATGACCCGGATGCCGATGCCCTCGGACTGCGCCGATTGGAACTGCTCGACCTCGCCCTCGTAGACCCGAATCGAGGTCTCTCGCCCTCGACCGACGTAGGCCTCGACCTGTTCCCCAGGGAGGGCCTGGGCCACGACCTTGTCGGCCAGTGCCAGAAGTTCGTCGACCGAACTCATGCGGCCGTCCCGCCGATCGTCATCGCTCGCACTCTGAGGGTCGGCTGCCCGTCGCCGACCGGCACGCCCTGGCCGTCTTTGCCGCACATGCCCGGATTACCCATGGCGAAGTCGTTGCCCAGCAGATCGATGTCTTGCAGTACCTGGGGGCCGTTGCCGATCAGATTTCCCTCGCGCAGCGGCTCGGTGATCTCCCCATTTTCGATGAGGTACGCCTCGGTCATGCCGAACACAAAATCGCCGGTGGCGGTGTTGACCTGGCCCCCACCAAGGTGGGCGACGTACACGCCCTTCTCGGTGGAGCGAATGATCTCATCGGGGGTGTCGGTGCCGTTGAGCACGAAGGTGTTGGTCATCCGCACCATTGGAAGATGCATGTAGCTCTGCCGGCGGCCGTTGCCCGACTGCGCCCGACCCTCCTTGCGCGACCGAATGCGATCCCACATGTAGTCGGTGAGCACGCCGTTCTCGATGAGCACGTTGCGTTGCGTCGGATGGCCCTCGTCGTCGATCGACAACGCACCCCACTCACCAACCATCGTGCCGTCGTCGACGAGGGTGACGAACGGTGCGGCGACCTGCTCACCGACCCGGCCCTTGTAGACCGAGCCCCCCTTGGCGATGATGTCGGCCTCCAACCCGTGACCGCAGGCCTCGTGGAACAACACACCTCCACTGCCACGCTGGATGACAACGGGCATCGACCCGCTGGGTGCCGGCCGAGCGCGGAGCTTGGTGATCGCTTGGCGGGCCGCGTCGCGGGCGACCTCGTCGACGTCGTAACGGTCGAACATCTCGAACCCGATCGTGTGGCCGATCGACCCGTAACCGGTCTGCATGCCAGCGTCGCCGTTGGCGACGACGCTCACTCGGAACTGCGTACGAACCACTTCGTCACCGGCGAGCAGCCCGTCGGAGTTGGCGATCAGCACTCGCTTGCGACTGTCGCCGTAACCCGCCGACACTTGCACGACCGCTGATCCAGCCGAGCGCGCCGCATCGTTGGCTCGCTCCAGCAACTCGACCTTGGCGGTCTTGGAGATGGTGTCGGGAAAATCTCGATGTCGTTCACGGCGCGCACGTCATGCCTGGTCAACGCGATCGTGCGGACCCCGCCACCGCCCTGACTGGCGGCCGCGCCGGCCGCCTCGGCCGCCTCGCGCAACCCGCGCTCGGACAGGTCGGCGGTGTACGCGAAACCGGTGGTCTCCCCCTTGATCACCCGGATGCCCGCCCCGCGGTCGCGCCCCGAGTTGACCTGCTCGACCTTACCGTCGTCGAGGCTGGCTGACGTGGTGCGCGCATCGGTCGCGTAAACCTCGGCGAACTCACCACCGGTCCGCATAGCCGCACCGAGCACTCGCTCAAGAACATCGGATTCGATCATGGCCAGAGCCTCCTGACGGCGAAAGTGCTACCAGCCTACCGAGCCGGTCCCAATACCTCCGGGGCGTACCGCGCCACCCTTCGAGCACCAATCAACGATTGCTCACGCCCATCCTCCACGGAGGCCGAGGTCGCGCCGCGTAACGTGGGGGGCCATGATTCCCCCGGAACGGACTCCGCCTGTCCGTCGATCTGATCGCCGCCTGCACTGGTGGAAGGAGGCGCTGATCGTCAGCGCGTTTTACGTGCTGTACTCCCTGGCCCGCAATCAGTTCGGTTCCGCCCGAGTCGACGCCGGCGAGGCACCCCGACAGGCGTTCGACAACGCCATCCGGGTCATCGATGCCGAGCGGGCGATCGGGCTGTTCCACGAAGAGTCGATGCAGGAATGGTTCTTGTCACGGCGCAGGTTCATCCAGTTCTGGAACGTGTTCTATGGAACCGCCCACTTCTTGGTCACCTTGACCGTCTTCGTGTGGATGTTCGCCCGTGGCCGCGCCTTCTTCACCCGCTGGCGCAATGCACTGGCGTTTACCACGGCACTGGCCATCATCGGTTTCTCGCTCTTCCCGCTCATGCCGCCGCGCCTGCTCAACGCCGAGGGCCGTTATGGCGGCAACTCCCTGGCCATCGAGGCCAAGCGGGCCAACTTCGGGTTCGTCGACACCGTCGCCGACTACGGCGGCCCGTGGAAGTTCGACTCCGGCACCGGCGCCAAGGTCTCGAATCAGTACGCGGCGATGCCCAGCATGCACATCGGGTGGTCGATGTGGTGCGCCATCGTCGTGTGGCGGCTCACCCGGAAGCGCTGGGCTCGGGCCCTCGCGACGGTCTACCCCGGTGCCACCCTGTTCTGCATCATCGTCACCGGCAACCACTTCTGGCTCGATGGGGCCGGCGGGCTCGTCGCCCTCATCGCCGGGTGGTTCCTGGGCGCCCAGTTCGACCAATGGAACGATCAACGACAAGTCCGCCGAACGGTGGCAACCGCCCTGACCAGCCCCGTAGGATGAAGCAGAGCGGCGGAGCCCGAATTGCGAGGTAGGTCCGTGAACAAATCGATCGATGCTGTGCGTGCCACCGTTCTGTTCTCCACGTCGCTGCTGGTCACATCGCTGTTGGGCGCCGTCCCGCATGCTCATGCCGCCCCGACATGCACGATCACCACCACGCTCAAGCGCGGGGCCAGCTCAGCCTACGTGAAGTGCCTGGAAACCCGCCTCGTCGAGTTGGGCTACAAGCTCGTCGGTCCCGACAACTCCTTCGGTACGTCGACCGACACCGCGGTGCGCGACTACCAGAAGAAGAACAAGCTGAAGGTCGACGGCATCGTCGGCAAAATGACCTCGACCTCGCTCGGTCTTCGTGGCGAGGCCCCGGCCCCGCCACCGGTTGAAACCGTTTCCCCCACCGTCATCGAGACCCGCACCATCGGTACGTCGGTCGGTGGTCGCCCGATCACCGCCACCCGGCTGGGCACCAAAGGCGGACGGGTGGTGCTCGTGATCGGGGCCATTCACGGCGATGAGAACAAGGGTTCCCTGATCACCAAGGGTTTGTCGAAGACACCCATACCCAAAGGCGTCGACCTGTGGCTGATCGACTCGATCAACCCCGATGGTGTGGCCGCCGACCAGCGAACGAACAACAACAATGTCGACTTGAACCGCAACTTCGAAGCCGGTTGGGAATACATCGCGCCCTCGAACGAGCATCGTCAGTATTCCGGCGAAAAAGCCGCTGACCAGCCCGAAACCCAAGCGACCCAAGCGTTCATCGCCTCGATCAAGCCCATGTTGACCATCTGGTACCACCAAGACCTCAACACCATCGGCGGCTCATCGGCGACCGCCAAGAAGTACGCCGAACTCGCCGGCATGACGACGAGCAGCGTCGGGTGCACGACCAAGTGCACCGGGACGGCTGGGGCCTACGTCAAGGCCGCCGTACCGGGCAGCATCAGTCTGCTCGTCGAGTTGCCGGGGTCATCGAAGGTGACCGATGCGATCATCCAACGACATATCGCCGCCGTGCTCGGCGTCGCCTGATCGCTCCCGAAGCCGGTGATCAAGGTCCGCTGGGTGGAACCGACCGGCGGTTCGACCAGTTGAAGACGCAGGGTCGTGGCCGGGTGAGAAATGGCAGCTTCCACCCGGCCACGACATCCGCCAGGCGGGGGGACACCGACGCCTGCGACTGGACACAGATTGCCTGATCCACCTTGCGTCAACCTTGCGGCGACTCGCCTCAGGTGGTCGGCAACAGGCCCATCGAGAGTCGGCCGGCGCATATATCTGCCGCCTCGTCGTCGTTGAACAGCTCGGCGTCGATCAGCCCGACGTCCTCATGTCGGGCCCGGAACAGGTTGGCGATGAAGTGCATCCGTTCTGCGTACGACGCCCAGTTCCTCGCCCCTCGTTTGCGATCGTCGCGATCACCGTCGAGATCGAAGCGCCGCAGCAGGTCACGCGCCACCGGTTCGTCGATCGTGCGAACATCTCCTCGAAACAAGGTGGCGAGGCGAGGGTCTTGCGGTGCCCAACGCGGTCGACAGGACCGCAGCGGCCGCCCGATCCTGACGATGCCGTCGGGTACCAGGATGGCCAGCGCGAAACGGGTCAGGAGTCGAGACCAGACCCGATTGATCATCCGCATCGCCCATCGGGTGGACAGACCGGAGCGATTGATCATCAGCCGTTGAAACGCTTTGCCGCAGTCGAGCGCCAGGCTGGTGTGTACATATCCCTCGGCTCGCCCCTGCTCATACCCTCCCAGCTCCAGGTTCGCCGCCAACACCAACTCCACTTTTCGGTCGCGGTCCGGCTCGAGGAGTGCGTCGAAGTACAACCGCATACCGGAGCGGAGCATCTCGACATCGACCGGCTCCGACGGCACCCAGGTGGCATCGAGCCGGGCGAACTCGGCGGCCAGCTCCTCGCACCGCGCCCAGTACTGCCGCCAGCAACCCTCTTGACCTTCTCGACTGCTGAGTAGATCGGTCAGGTCGGCGAACTCCTCGAGAAATGTGGCCACGACCAGCCCGATCTCCAAGAAGATGAGCCGGTTCCCGGCCGCCAGCGATCGGAATACGGCACCGTGATCCCGCCCGGTATGCCGCTGCAGGGCGCGGGCCATCTGTGAGCGCCACGGCAGCCGCGACTCGCGCAGGACTGGCGGCAGTTCGTCGGGGTTGATGCTCGCCCCTATCGTCTTGGACGACCATGCGGCAAACGTGCACCAGTTGGCGACGGTCACCGCCGGCTCGTGCACCTGGTAGAGCTCGGTCAACTGCCGGGCGAGACTGGCATAGCCGAGCGTCACCCGCCGGTTCCGCAAGATGAGCGCCGCGTGCTCCTCGTCGAGTGGGAAGCCCGGCGTGGCGATGGCCCGGACATCGTCAACCCCGACGAGCGCCGAGATCGGCGGAGCCGACACCGCCGGCTCCGCCGAGGCGATCGTCGGGCGATAGTGGAGCAGGCGGCCGCTCATCGCCACCGGCCTCGCATTGGCGACCGGCCTCGTATTGGCGACCGCCGAAGCCGACGACGCGTACGAGGGTGGAGCCGCCAGCGGGCGGCCTGTGCTTCGGTCAGGCGAAAGGGGTGGGGACCGCCGCCGAGCCCCCGGTCGATGAACATCCGGATCATGTACCGGCCAAGGACCCGCATCGGCCAACCCGCGACCGCGCGGACCGCTCGCTCCGACGTTGCCCGACGGCCGAACTTCGAGATCACCGGTACCACCCCACCCCACCAGGCCGGTCGCGGAATGTCCAGGATGTGGGCCACATCGCGCCCGGCGGCGTGATGGATGATCGTGCGAGGCAGCTTGCGGCAACCGATCGGCATCGCTGCTTCCAACTCGTCGAGCAGCGCCGCGGCGAGTCGACGTCCCTCGGCGGAGGGCTTGTGATGCCGCATGGCAATGAGCTCGTGGGCGGCGCGGGCCGTCGCCGGATCGGCGATCAACTGGGCGTCATCGACGCCGAGCAGCGATCCGATGATCGACCACAGATGCAGGTAGGCCTTCTGCTCATCGGGGGTCAGTCGCACGCCGAGCCGGTCGAGGGCATCGAACACGACCGTGGTGAACGAGAGCAGGGTCCCCAGCAGGTCCTCCTGATTGACCGGGACGCCCCATTGCGCGTTCCAGCCACCGGCGGCCAGCACCTGATGCCGAATGACGGCGTGCAACAGCCGGATCATCCGAACACTGCTATACGACTCAGCCCCGGTCATGAAGCTGACCCGATCGCGGTCGGTCAGACCATGGAGGTCGAACAGCAACTGGGCGGTCTCGGCGAGGCGGCGCGGCACCTGCGTTCCGGCGAGCGCCGAGGTTCGAGCGAGCACCTGCACGCCGTCGGCTGCGGCGTAGGCGTGCGGCAACGATGCACACGCCAACGAGGCCGCGATGTGCAACGACCAGCGCTCGAACACCTCCTGGCCCTGACGAATCAGATCGGCCTCGGCCCACGTCGGAAGCTCGACCTCGGCGAGGAACCACTCACGTAAGACTTCGGGCGGGGCGATGTGTTGAAGGACCCGGCGAAACTCGCCGAGCAGGTTCTCGGGCGCGCCGAGCGCTACCGCCAGTCGCGCCACGGCGTCATCGGCCAGCGGGTCGCCGCGCCGTCGGGCGAAATCGAGTCGGACGCCGGAAACCGATGGGGTCAGGTCTGGGGTCACGTTTCGTCGGGCGCAGGAGTGCAGTCGTCGAGGATTTCGAGGACCACCTCGACCAACCGCGCCGCGCTGAGCCGACGCCCCCGACGAAACGCATGCAGAAACGCCTCGTGCCCGAGGAGTTCACGCAAACGCGACTCTGCGGCGCGTGCTCCGGCGGTCTCGCGCCACAACGTACGAGACAACGACCCACATACCTGAGTGGCGACTTCGAGGTGCCCCGCCCTGGTCAGCGGAACGAGTAACCCGGTGATTTCCTGCAGGAGCCGCTCTAACGGCATGTCGGTCGCCGCCCGCGCCAGCGAGCGCAGCAACGGACAGAGATCGTTCGACGCGGTGGCCGACCACATCGCCCGGGTGGCGTGGGCATCGACCAGAGTGCACCGGGCCGACGCAGCCAACTCCCGGGCCACCTCGATCTGTTCGAGAGCTCGCTCCGGATTCACCGTGGCCCGGGCCCGAGCCATGCTGAATTGGCCCATGGCCTTGATCGTCATACTTTCGTACCGTCGACCGAGCCGAACGCACGACAGCGCGGCCCCAATGCTGACATCGAGTCGGCCGGTATCGGCGCTGACGAATGCCAGGTTGAACGCGGCAAGGGCGGCACCCATCGGGTCACCGGTCTTGGTGGTATAGGCCCGTAGGAGCTGCAGATGGCGCCGAGCCCGATCGTCGACGACGCCCAAGCTCGACATCACCGAGTGCAGAAATAGATCGCTGTCGATCAACCATGTCGGCTGGGCCCCGTGGGCGACCGCCCGAGCAGCGCGCTTCGACGTACGAATGGCCGACGGGAAGTCGCCGCGCAACATCATCGTGTGACCGGCGAGCGCGAGCACTTCACCGGCGCGGTTTGATGTGGCGACTTCGTCGCGAGCGGCCAGCTCAACGGCCCATTCCTGATACTCGACTCGTTCCCGGAGCACCGCCTCGGATAACAGCCCCGCAACTAGGGGTACCTGCAGGTCGAACCATCCGTAGAGCTGACACCAACGGTGCGCGGCGCGGAGGTTCGCCGTCTCGGAGGTCACGACATCGGCCCAGTACGACTCCCGGGCGCCGAAGCCCTCGTCGCCAGCTGCCCCGACCAGCTGCACCATCGTCTGGGCCTGCAGTCGGCGGAACTCGACCAGTTCTCCGGCGGCTTCGGCGAGGCATCGCCCGACATCAGCGATCGGGGTCAACATGCGGTAGCGGCGCAGTCCGTGACCGTCGGCTTCGACGCGCAGCAGGCTGTGCTCGGCAAGGACGACGAGATCATGCATCGGGTCGCCTGCCGGGTCGACCAGTCGTGCCAGCCGACGAAAAGCGTCGATACCGACGCCGCTGTCGAATACCGAGACCGCTCGGAAGAGCCTTTGGAGACGGGGAGCCAAACCCTGATATGTGACCCCCACGGCGCCGTCGAGCGTCCGGCCGAGGCCGGCTCCAACCAGCGTCTGTGACCATCCGGGGTCGCCATCGAGGCTCGCCAACACCTCGGACGTCGGGAGTACCGCCAACCGGGGCGCGATCAGCTCGATCGAGAGTGGGTGGCCGTCGAGTCGCCGGGCAATCGCCACCAGTTCCTCGTCGTTGACCCCAAGCGTCGCCCCGGCGGCTTGGGCTCGCTCGGCGAGCATCGCTACCGCCGGGCTGGTGGCGTCGTCGCCGCGAAGCGGAGCGAGTCGATACAGATGCTCACCCGACGTGCGCAACGCCGAGCGTGACGTTGCCACGACCCGCGCCGAGCTGCGGGCGAGCAGTTCGGTGACCACCGATGCCACCACATCGAGGGCGGCCTCACATCCGTCGAACACCACAACGGAGTCGGCCGCAAGGTCGAGCGTGCCGAGCGCGTCGAGCAACTTCGGCTGGGCGATAGTCGGCAGCGGCATTCCTGCGGCATGGCACAGCGCCGCGACCATCTCCTCCACCGATCGGGCCACTTCGACATCGCACCAGATCACCGACTCGAACTGGGCCGCCACCCCGGTCGCCAAACGGGACTTACCGAGGCCGCCTTCACCGACGACCGTGACCAGGCGAGCCGTCGCCAAACGGCCATGTACCTCCGCGAGGGCCTCCTCACGGCCGAACAATCGCCCAGGAGCCATGCGTCGAGCCCGCTTTGGCGCCAACTCGACGGCGACGACCTGGTCGGCACCCAACAGCTCCTGCTCCAGCGCAACCAGGTCGCCGTGCGGCTCCAGGCCGGTTTCCCGACGAAGGTGCGAACTGAATTCGTGCAGGACACGCAGCGCTTCGGTGCGCCGACCGAGCCCGGCCAACGCTCGCATTCGGGCACCGCACACCTGCTCCCCGAACGGTTGGCGAACCTGCAGGGCATCGCCAGCCACCAACGCCTCGGCGAACCGGCGGCGGCCGAGGAGCACCTTGATCAGATGATGTTCGACGCTGTCGCGGCACGCGGTCGAGTCGCGTGACTTCCGCCTTGACGAAGTACTCATCGGCGAACTCCCCGAACGGCACCCCTCGCCACAGATCGAGTGCAGCCTCGGCCAGTTCCAACGGGGCGGTGAGGCCGCCTTGGATAAAGGCCTGCGCACGCTTTTCGAAGACGTCGAGATCACAGCGATCGGGGTCGACGGTGAGCACATAACCGCCACGGCCGCGGTCGATGGACACATCGCCCGACAGCATCGATCGGACTCGACTCAGCTTCGAATACAGCGAGCTTTCGGCCGCTTTCGGCGGCCGCTCGTTCCACACCACATCGATCAGATCCGATGCACCGATGGGCTGGTTCCGCCGGGCCGCCAGCACCGCGACCAACCGCCGCTCGAGGTAAGCCTCGGGCGGGGTACCCAACAGCTCGACGCCGCCGAAGAGTCGAACGTCGAGGGTCACACCGGCACCTGCGTCATACATCCCTCGATGGGGTCCCCCGACCATCTGACTCGCATCCACCCGATCTTGCTCCCAAACGCCGCGGGCGGCAACGGTGCCGATCGCCCACGCCGCGCGTCTGTCGAGACTAGCGATCCGGTCAACGAACCCAGAGCGGTGATCGGCTCACACCCCGTCACGAATTGAGCCGCTCAGGTGTCACGTGCGAGCCAGAGCACGACGGCCGTCAGCAGTGAGGCACCGACGGCGACCCACCCCCATGCCCGCGCCGGGCCGAACGCCACGACCACCATGATGACGGCGAGACCGGTTGCCGCCACATTGAGCATGTCTTTGGCCGAACCAGCGGGTGGACGGGACCGGGCCAGCCGCGCACCGCGGCGATGAGGCAACGCTTCCCGGCTCCATTCCGCCGGCATCGAACTGGATTCATCAGCGTTGTGGCCCGATCCCATCACGACGGCATCCTGACGTATCGACCTTGCGCGGTTCTTGCGCCGCCGCTCGGCTACTCGATCAGGTCGAGTTGGTCGGCAAAAACGGTACTGGCCGGTGATGCTCCGGCGATGATGTCGGCCGCCAGAATCACCGCAGCCCCGGTGTAGGCGGTGACCTCCTGGTCGGGAAAGGTGATCAGGCCCGGGTAGACGATGCCCGTCAGGTACGCGCCATTTGACAGTCGGTGCGACCGGGTCCAGCGCAACAGGTCGGTGGCGGTGGCAATGTCGCCAATCGAGGCGCAGGCAATCGACGCTTCGGCGGTTTCCGACGCGGTGATCCACGGTTCGTCATTGACGCAACGCACCCCAAGGCCATCCATCACGAACGCATCCCAACCGTCGCCGAGACGGGCCTTGGCCGCTTCGCCCGTGAGCGCTCCGCTGATGACGGGGTAGTACCAGTCCATCGCCCAGCGATGCTTGGGCTCAAATGCATGGGGCCGATGACGCAGCGCGTCGTCGAGTCGACGCTGCGCCGTGACCCACCGCGGCTTGTCCTCTCCCACCAAAGCGGCCAGCAGCAGACCGCATGAGAGTGAGTGACGAATCGATGACGAGCCGGTGAGCAAGGCGTATGACCAGGGCTTTTCGTCGACTTCGCGAGCCCAGAGGATGCCTCCGGTCGGTAGCTGCATCGACACCACCCAATCGAGCGCCCGCTCGACCGTCGGCCACAGATGGTCGACAAAGCCGCGATCCCATGTACACAGCCAGTGATGCCAGACCCCGGCGGCGATGTAGGCACAGACGTTGGTATCGAGCTTGGCCTCTTCGATGGAACCATCGGGCCAGTAGTAGTTGTGCCACGAACCATCAGCTCTTTGCGTATCGGCAAGCCATTCGTAGGCCCGCTCCGCGGGGCGATGAAGTTCGGCGACATCGAGCGCCATTGCCGTCTCGACGTGGTTCCACGGGTCGCAGTGACCGCCTTCGAACCACGGGATCATCCCGCTGTCGACCTGCAGGGACGCGATCCACTCGGCCGTTTCGTGGACTTCGTCTGCCGTGAGTACCCCGGGCAGATCGGGAAGGCGACTCACGAAGCGCTCGCCATCGCACCGACGACCGCCGGTTTGTGGGCATAGACGATGAAGCTCTTACCGAGCATCGGGCTGAGCGCCTTCTCGGCGATCTTCATCGACCGGGGACCCTTGATGATGTCCCACTCGAGGAACTTGCGGTACTTGGTGACGAGGGCGTGGTCGTTGTCGCCAGGGCCGACTGCGCACTTCAGCCACCAATAGGGCGAATGCAGGGCGTGGGCGTGGTGGGAGCCGACAACGTCGAGCCCGGCGGAGCGCAGCTTGGCCTTCAGTTCGGTCGCCGAGTAGATGCGCACGTGTCCGCCGACCGACTTGGGGGCGTGGTATTCGTCGGACAGCATCCAGTTGATCTTCTCGGGCCACCAGGTCGGCACCGTGACGCCCAAGGTGCCGCCGGGCTTGAGCACCCGGGTCAGCTCACTGATCGCCGCTACGTCATCTTGAATGTGCTCCAGCACTTCCGAGGTGACGATCCGGTCGAACGTGTCGTCGGCGAACGGCAGCTTGGTGGCATCACCGCGGAGCACCCCGACGAAGCGGTCCATCGGAATCTCGCCGGCGACAGCCATCGCCCCGAAGGTCGCCCGGGTACCGGTCAATTCCTCGGCGGCGTAGTCGAGGGCGACGACGCGGGCCCCACGCCGGGCGGCCTCGAAGGCGTGACGTCCAAACCCGGCCCCAGCGTCGAGGAACAGGTCGTCGGGACGGAGCCCCAACTCTTCGTAGCGGACGGTCAGCATCAGCGTTTGCGCAACTTGGCGACGTTCTCTGGCATGGCAAGCACCTCACGGTATTGATCGACGGTGAGCTGGGCGCAGTACTTCCAACTCCACCGCTCGACGACTCGTTGACGACCGGCAGCCCCGACGCGTGCTCGCAACGACGCGTCGTCGAGACCCCGGCGGATTTGGGCGGCCAGCGCGTCGGCATCACCGGCGGGGCATTGCAGCACCGTCTCGCCGTCGGTACCGGTGACCTCTGGCAGTGCGCCGCCGTCGGTCGCCACGAGGCAAATACCGGTACACATCGCCTCGATCGCCGGAAGGCTGAAGCCTTCGTACAGGCTGGGCACGACGGCGATCTCGGCCTCGGAGTACAGCTCGACGATCTGTTCGTCGGTGACCCCCGAGACGAAATCGATGTAGGGACGAAGGCCAAGTCGATCGATGAGATCGAGGCTGGCACCAGGCTTCGGCTTGCCGATGATCGTCAGGCGCACATCGCGCTCCGTGCGCAGCTTGGCCATCGCTTCCAGCAAATACGACAGACCCTTGAGCGCCACGTCGGCCGAGGCGGTGGTGATCAACTGGCCGGGCTTGCGGGTGACGCCGGGAACCGGCTTGAACAAGTCGGGATCGACACCGACCGGCACCAGGCGCATGTTCTCCAACGGCACGCCCATGTCGGCATGGATGTCCTTGATCGAGTTTTCCGAGACGACGACTACCCGGGGCATCCGCGAGGCGACGCGGCCCTGCATCTCGACGAAGTTGTACCAACGCTTGATCCCGCGTCGCTTGCGTCGGTTGGGCGTATGCGCCATCTCCAACGCCCGGTCGCGGGTGATCGGATGGTGGAGGGTGACGATCGTCGGCAAGAACTTGTTGATCCGCAGAATGCCGTAGCCAAGGCACTGGTTGTCGTGCACCAGATCGAACTCTTTTTGACGCTTCTTCAACTCGGGTAGCACCCGCACCGAGAAGCCGAGCGGCTCGCCGAACGTACCCTTCAGATGCGTAAGCGTCTCGATCAGATCACCCTTGGACTTGATTTCCCAGAAACCGGGGAGACGCCCGGGGAAGTAGTCGTTCCAGATGTCGAGGCTGGGGAGTTGATGCAGCGGCACGCGCTCATCGAGGATGGGATACGGCTGCCCGCTGAACACTTCGACGTGGTGACCGAGGTCGGCCAGCGCTTTGGTGAGGTGGCGGGTGTACACGCCTTGACCACCTACGTGGGGTTTTCCCCGGTAGGTGAGGTAGGCGAGACGGAGCGGGCCGTTGGGGTCCACTGCACGGGGCATTCGACCGATGCTACCGACGGGTAGCTCTCACCCCCCGCCTGAACGCAATCGTCACATGGTTGGAAACCACCCGTAGCGGTCAGTGGCGCCTCGGTCGGCCGTCACGCACCCCACGAGAGGCGCATCCAGTGGACGAACGGCTGGCCCGGCTCGACGATCGCCGGACCGAGGTTGAGCGTGTTCGACGGCCCGGACTGGGGCTCCACACAGGTGGCATGGTCGGGCATGTCGTAGACCACCCAATGGTCGCACGACGACGTGACCCGCAGAGTGAAGTCGTCCCAGCGGATCGAAACCGGCTGCACGACGTCCGTAAAGCTGTCGTCCCACGGAGGAGGAGGGGCGGGCGAGACGGTCTCGGCGGTGCAGATGTAGTCGTCGTCACGGAGGTACATAGCGCCCGCCTTGAAATCGACGGCGTCGGGCTTGACGAACCATGGATGCCAACCCACCGCGGCGGGCATGGTGACGGTGGCGTGGATCTCGATCCAGCAGGTCAGTGAGTTTTGCTCGAGTTCGAATCGTTGGCGGGCCGTGCCGGGGAACGGCCAACCGTCGCCGTCGCCGATCGGTGTTTCGATTTCCAGCGCGAGCGAACCCTCGCGGGTCACAGTCCACGGGCGGTCGAAGCCGGTGCCATGGATGGCGTGGGGATCCATGTTGATCGGCAGCAGGTAGTCAACGCCGTCATAGATGAAGCGACCACGAGGGATACGGCCCACCCAGGGCACCATCGGATACGAACCCCAGTGGAGCGGGTTGGCCGGCTCGTTGCCGGCGATCAACTCGCGTCCGTCCACTTGGAAACTGGCGATCCGCCCACCGTGGCGCGCGTCAACGACGACGCAGGCCGTATCAGTCTTCAGTTGGAGGGGGTTCACGCGGTGGCTGCCTCGGGCTCGTCGGACACGAGCGGCCAGGCTACGGCGGCAGAGGCGAGCACATCGGCCAAAGCGGCCGCATCGTCGGAGGAAATGCACATGGAGGCGATGCATACCGAACCCCGCCATGTGCTGAGCACGTACACCTGCCGGTCGGCGTGCCACGTGACCCGCAGCGATTGATCGCCCCCGCGGGCGTCAGGAACCGCCACCCGAACCCGTGCAGCATCCCGTAACGCGACCATTTCAGTCGCCTCCTCGTCGTCCGCTGGCGCTTCCGCCTCGATCGGCTGCCTCGTTGCGCCTGGCGGCGCGGGCACTCGGCGGAGCACAGCAGGACAGGAACACATCTGCGAGCATGCCCCATATGCGTGGACTGGTGCAACGGGTAACTCGGGCCAAAGTGACCGTTTCCGGAGAGATCGTCGGTGAGATCGGCGCAGGCTTGTGCGTGCTGGTCGGGGCCACCCACGACGATGACACCGCGACGGCCCGCAAACTGGCGGCCAAGATCTGGAATCTGCGGGTGATCGACGACGAGGCCGGGGTGATGAACCGTTCGGTCGCCGACACCGGCGGGTCGGTGCTGGTCGTCAGCCAGTTCACCCTCTACGGCGACACGGCCGGCGGGCGACGACCGTCGTGGATCGCCGCGGCGCGGCCCGAACACGCCGAACCGCTGGTCAGCGAGGTCGTCTCAGCGTTGCGCCGTCTGGGCGCCACCGTCGCCACCGGCCGCTTTCGCACCGAGATGCTCGTCGAACTGGTCAACGACGGCCCCGTCACCGTGATGATCGAACTCTGAAGATCTGACCGCGAGCTTGCCGCCACCCTGGCCCGCGAAGTGATGTCAGAGAATGCGGATTTGCGACGTTCTGGCATCACTTCCTCGCTCAGATACCTCCGACTGCCGACCAGGCCACCTGCCATGTCTGGAAGACAGCTACGCAGGGGTCAGCGAGCGGACCGATGCACCCATCAGGTCGAGGAAGTTGTCGCAGTAGAAGGCCTGGCGGACGTCGCTGCTGGCATCGCCAAGGCTGCGTTCGAAACGTTCGATCGGGCGACGACCTCCCTCGACGTGGGGATAGTCGCTGCTGAACATGGCGACTTCAGTGCCGGCTTCACGGATGATCCAGCCGACGTCCTCGGTCGGGTATGGGGTGAACTTCATCGAGCGGCGCACATAGTCGCTGGGACGCATCTCGAGGGCGCGGACGCGTTCCTCGTGTTTGACGAAGGCGTCAAAGGCGCTCTCCATCTGGCGCATCCAACTCGGCACCCAGATCGCCCCCTGCTCGATCACCCCGATTCGCAGGCGGGGGAAGCGGTCGAACACGCCGTCGAACAGCATCGTGGCCAGCGTCTGCATCGGCGGGAACGGGATCGCCATGTAGTCGACCGAGCGGAAGTTCTCTTCGCCGCCATGGAAGTCGGGCGGGATCGGCAGCCCATTGGCAAAGTACGCCGGGTCGATCAGATCGCCGGTGCCGCCGACGTGGAAAACGATCGGGATGTCGGCCTCCTGCGCCCGGGCCCACACCAGGTCAAGGTCACGGTGGGATGGCGAATGGTCGGGTGGGCATCCGCTGGCAACGAGCAGCGCCGCCGCTCCCAGCTCGATCGCCTCCTCGGTCATCGCCTCGGCGCGCTCGAAGTCGACCAGCGGCACGTAACAGGTCGGGAGCAGCCGGGCATCGACCGAGCAGAATTCGACCATGCCGCGGTTGTGAGCGCGGGCCGTTCCGTAGGCGAGGTCGAGATCGCCGCCGTGTTCCCAGTCGCGCAAGCGGCGATTGTGGAACGTGTTGAACATCAACTGGCTGGAGAAGCCGAGTAGGTCGAGTGCCCGCGGCCGGTCGTCGGCCACGAACGAGCCGGTGGCGGCGAAGTTCTTGCGCGCCATGATCTCGACGTCTTCAACGGCCCGGTAGCCACCGGACGCATGACGGGCAGCCAGCGCGTCGAATGTGGCACGCAGATCGGCAAGTTGCTCGTCGGGATCGCCCGTCTGCTTCAGCTCGTTCCCCCCGCCCAAGTCGAGCGACTGAATCTGCTCCCGAATCCCCGGATCGGCATAATCCCGCAGCCATGTCGGCGTCTCCATGATGTGCGCATCGGCATCGTGGACCACTCGCCCCAGCTGGTTGTACGTCATGCCGCCCATTCTCCCGCACCCGGTCGTCGACCTCGAACCGAGACTGCACCGCCCTCTACGGTGGTCCACTCCCGCCCCGGCCATCTGGAGGCACCGACTATGGACAATCACCCTGTCCACCGGGATCACGTGCGTCTACGACCGGTCGGGCGAGCCCGAGCGGCTGGCAGTGGTGCTACTCCACGGCCTGTCGGGTAGTCACGTGACGTCCGTTCGTCCACCAGGTGCAGGTCGTCAACGTCGACACACCGCGACCACGGGGAGTCGTCGCCGGCTTCCTCGATCGACGGCTATCGGGCCGACGAATTTGCCGCCGACGTCGCGGCGTTGATCGGCACGTGAAATTGGTCGACCCCGATGGGCTAGTCACGTTTTAAAACATGAACGGTTCATGTTTTAAGACAGGAACGGGTTAGGTTTCCAGAGGTGGCCAATCCCTACCTTGAACGACTGGTCGATCGTGCTGTTGCAGGCATTCTGACCGACCTTCCGGCGGTGATGATCGTTGGACCCCGGGCGTCCGGGAAGACCACCACTGCGGCGAGGCTGTGCAACGGGCGGCTGAGGCTGGACCGGGTTGAAGACCTGACCCAGGCCAAACTCGATCCAGAACGGGCGATCGACCGTGCTGAGCCAGTGCTGATCGACGAATGGCAGTTGGCACCAGGGGTGCTCTCGGCTGTCAAGCGAGCGGTCGACGACGACTTCCGGCCAGGCCGCTTCGTGCTCACCGGGTCGACTCAGAACGACATCACCACCTCCGGTTGGCCGGCAACCGGCCGCGTCGTGCGGGTTGAGATGTGGGGCATGACGGTTCGCGAGCTCCGCGGCACGACCGGTCGAGCCGGTTTGCTCGATGCCATCGTTGACGGCGGCATCGACGCCGTGCTCGATGGGCCGACAGGCGAGCCCGCCGATGCGGTGATCGACCTGGCGTTTCAAGGCTCGCTTCCGCAGGTCGCCCTTGCTGGAAATGATCGATCGCGGCGGATGCTGCTCGCTGCCTACATCGACCAACTCATCTCCCGAGATGTGGGTAGCGAGCATGCCGTCGATCCCGTTCGCCTCAGGCGATATCTGCGCTCGATTGCCGCCAATACGGCAGGCATACCCACCCACAAATTGCTCTACGACGCAGCAGAGATCGATCGAGCGACCGCGCTTCGATACGACAGCCTGTTGGAACTGGTAATGGTCACCGAACGTCTACCGGCGTGGTCGAACAATCGCATGGCTCAGCTGGTCCAGCTTCCCAAACGGCACCTGATCGATGTATCGCTGCTGCAACCGCTGCTCGGTATCGATGCCCGCAAGGTGCGTCGCGATTCCGACCTGCTCGGCCGAATGCTCGACTCGTTCGTGCTCG
This sequence comes from uncultured Actinomycetes bacterium, assembly GCA_963847945.1. Lineage (GTDB taxonomy): Bacteria > Actinomycetota > Acidimicrobiia > Acidimicrobiales > Ilumatobacteraceae > JANMJD01. Next base: position 41,040 of record CAWKBX010000007.1, on the reverse strand, counting down.
CTCAGTTGCGGCCCGAACGTGCGGTGGCCGAGCACGCTCACCGCTTCTTCCATGTCAGAACGGCCAACGGCCGTCAGGAAGTCGATCTCCTGGCCGAGTTCGACGATGGCCGGGTTCTGGCCATCGAAGTGAAAGCCGAGCGGGCACCCGGCGCCGTTGCCGCCCGTCACCTGGCAGCTTTGCGGGACCTCGATCCCGATCGATTTGCCGGGGGAATCGTGTTCCATACCGGCCCGAACAGATACCGAATCGGCGACCGCCTTGTCGCCCTTCCCATCAGCGCCATCTGGGAGCCCTGACCAGACGGATTGCTCTGCAGGGGGCCTGCTTCGCACGGTCGCGGGACTCGGAGAACGTCAGAATCCTGCCCGTCTTGCGCAGGAATCGACCACCGGGCGGACCAGGAAAGTTGACCTTGTAGGTGAGCAGCGTCACGCAGTCGGCATCCACTCTGACGACTCCGGCGTTGACGCCGACTCTCGATTGAGGGACCAGAATCGGCCAGTCGCCCGGCGCCATCACCACAGCACTGAGGCGTCGCGTACTCAGCATCCACGTCATGCCGCCGACATCTGTGGTGACGGTCTCGCTGCGCATCGAGTACCGGCCGACAAACTCCACAGCGACCGCTCCAAGCCCTGACGGCAGGTCGTGGGTGGCGAGGTCGAGGACCGGTCGCTCGATCCATCGGTCCATCTCGCTCATCGCTGGCAGGCGCCCCACCGCCGAACCATATGCCCGACCGCCCCGGTCGAAGGGGTTGAAGTGGCCGACCACTTCAGACTGCCGAATCTGCGGTGGCGACCGGTTGCGGCGAAGGCGATGATCGGCGCTGAGTGCCCAAGCAGGCGACGAGCAACAGCGCGGTGGCTGCGACGAATGGGATATCGCCGAGGCGGTTGTAGGGGGTGCGACCATCGCGTAGCTCAACGGTGTGGGTGGCGACTCGTTGTTCGCTGACGCCGGAGCGGTCGGAGACCTCGCCCTGCGGCGACACGAACGCGCTGAAGCCCGTGGGGGCGACCTGCACGACCCAGCGGTCGGACTCGATAGCCCGCAGACGCGACGAGGCGACCTGCTGGGTTTGCAGCACGGTGCCGGTGTAGCTCGAGCCGTTCGTCGGGTTGACCAGTAGTCGGCCGCCTTGCGATGTGCCGTCACGGCCCCGCCCGCCGAAAAACACCTCCCACGAGATCACCACGGCGACGCGCCCGATCGAAGTATCGAGGAACGCCGGACCGGTCCCGGCGACGGCGTTGCGGGGCACCAGATCGGTCGGGGCGCCCATCGCCTGGAGCAGGCCACGCAACGGCATGTACTCGCCGAACGGCACCCGGCGGACCTTCTCGTACCGCCCAGTCACCTCGCCCTTCGGTTCGACGACCACCTGGGCATTGAGGAACCCGTCGACATCGACCGCCTCCTCGGTGACCCCGACGAGAATCGGGGCGTTCAACCGGCGAGCCTCCGCGGCGATCTCGTCTCGCTCGACGCTGTCGACGAACAACTCGACGTCGATCACATTCTCGGGCCACACGACCAGGTCGGGCCCCGGTTCCAACGTCCGCGTTCGCGGCGAGGTGCCGCTCGACGACATCACGCGGGTTGGTGTTCACCGCCCGAGTGCCTTGCGGTCCGCCGCCCTGGATGTAGGCAACCTCGATCGACCCGACGGTGGACCCGCCACCAATGTGGGGCATCGCCATGGCAACAACCACAGCGGCCATCGCGACCGCCACACCCGAGCGGGCCGGACGAGCCAGCACGGCACCGATCTGCAGGGTCACCCATGTCAGCAGCACCACTCCCCCGAGCGCTGCCAGCCCACGTAACGGCCCGCCGACCTGGCTGATGCCCAGGCTCGCCAACGGCACCCCGCCGAATGGGAAGCAGAACCGGATGGCCTCGGCGAGGGTCAATGCCGCCGGAAGGCCGACCCACGCATGGCGGCCACGAGGGGCAACCGCGCAGGCCAGGCCGTGGAAGCATCCGAACATCGCCACGGCCACGACGTAGCCGGGCGCGGTGAGATACCACATCCATCCCACGCCGGGGGCGAGCCACCCGACCGAGAAGATCCACCCGCGGGCAAACCGCACGCGGCGCGGTTCATCACCAATCAGGCGGACGAACAGGGCAATGCCAACGAACGCCAGCGGCCACCATCCCCACGGGGGCAGCGACAACGCAACCAGCGCGCCCGAGCCAAGACAGGCGAATCCGGCAGACCAGTTGCGCGAACGACTGCGTTGCTGCCGGGGGCTGCGCCCCCCTCCCCCATCGCAGCCCGATTCGCTGACGCTCGGTCGGTCGGCATTCGCTGCGCTCATACCGTGGTTTCGACGTACTCCAGGAACGCGACGATCCGCTGCTTCGTCGACCCCTTCGGGTGGCAGGCAAAAAGAGTGCCGGTCTTCTCAGCCGTCTGCTCGACGATCCAGATGGCGTCGTTGCCGACGACCTCGACGCGATCGACGTGGTACACGTGACGGCCGGCGGTATCGGTGAAGATCACCTCGTCGCCCGGGCCAAGCAGATCAATGTCTTCGAACGGCTTGTCGTGGCTGACCCGGTGGCCGCCGACCACGATGTTGCCGACCTGCCCGGGGGCGGCGGTACCCGGCCAGTGTCCCGGCCCGTGGTCGAGCGTCGGCAACGTGACGCCTTCGAACATCGACTTGCTGACGCCGATCTTGGGGATCTCGATCGTGCCGAGGTTGATGATCGGCTCGACCTCGTTGGGCGGCGGAACCGGCTCGGGCACCGGAATGACCACCGGGGCCGTTTCCGGCGCGAGCGTGGTCGTCGTGGCGACGGTCGTCGGAGCGGCCGTGATGGGGGCAACCGTCGTCGGTGGAACCGTGGTTGACGGAACTGTCGTCGTTGGCGCGGCGGTCCTCGGTGGCAGCGTCGCCAAGGCCGTGGCCACCGTCGAGATCGAGCGGGCCTCGGTGGTCGACGCTTCACCGCACGCGGTGGCGATCAGCGCCGCGGCAGTCGCGGCACCCAGGAACAGAGCTCGTCGGAGAGGTCGCATACGTCTCATTCTGGCGCGTTTCCGACTCGTTCCGACAGCAGATGGGCCGCACGAACCCCGTCGCGGATGCAGGCCGGAATACCTATTCCGCGGTATGCCGCACCGGCCAGCACGACTCCGGGCATCGTCAACTCCAACTGTCGGTCGAAGGAAAGAACCCGCCCGGGGTGACCAGGCCGGTACTGAGGGAAAGCGTTTTCCCAGCGTGTGATCCGAAACTCAGCAACTTTCAGCGACCGTTTCAACCCCAGATGACCGCCGACTTCACGGGAAACCGTGTCACGAATCTCGTCATCGACCATCGTCATGGGTCGCGCATTGCCGGTGTGGCCGAGCGAGATGCGCAGCACCTCGTGATCGGCCGCCAGCCAGTGCGGCCATTTCCGCGACGAGAACGACACCGCAGTGACCTGCCCCTGCTCGGGTTTGGGGACCAGATAGCCCGACATCGCTCCGATCGCGCGCAGCTCAGAGCGCGGCACCAAGGCCGTGACCATCACCACCCCCGCATAGGCGATCTCGGCGAGCTGGTCAGCGGCGACCGGCGCATGCGGACGGATCAACTCGGCGGCCGGCCCGGCCGGCGCGGCCACCACGAGCCCGTCAATCGTCTCACCATCGACGATCCACCGGCCGTCTGCCGCGGCCTGTACCGACGTGATCGGCCGCCCGAGATGCATCGTCACGCCGGCCCCGACCAGCGCCGCGACGAGTCGATCGACCAGCGACGCCATGCCCCCACGCGGCGTCAAGAACACCGGACCGGAGGGTGCGGACTTCGTTCCCTGGCGCAGTCCAAGCAGCAGGCTGCGCGACCGCACCGCGACGGGGGCGATCTGCGGGGTCGAGGCATCGAGGCTGAGTTCGTCGATCGTGCCGGCGTTGATGCTGCCAACCAACGGGTCGACCAGGTAGTCGGCGATCTCCCGGCCGAATCGACCGGCGATCAACCGCCCGAGGCTGTCGCCGTGATCGCGGCGGGGCAGCACCACGTCAGCGGCCGCCCGCAGTTTGCCGGGCCATGAGATCAGCCGAGACCGCGCCAGGCCCCCAAGTCCGGCGGGCACGCCCAGCACCAGTCCGTCGGGGATCGGATGCAGCCGACCCCGCCGCACGACCAGCGCGGAGCCGGTGGCTGGGGCGACCAGGTCGTCGCCCATTCCGAGTTCAACGGCGAGCGCCCGAGCTTCGGGAACCCGGGCCAGAAATGCGTCGGCACCGGCGTCGATGCCGCCCAGCCCACCGAACGTCGACGACGTGATCTTGCCGCCCCAGCGATCGTCGGCCTCGTAGACGGCAACCTGCCAACCCGATTTGGTCAGACTCCACGCCGTGCTCAGCCCGGCAATCCCCCCGCCGACGACGACGGCACGACGCGGGCCGTCAGCCACCAACGGAACCTCGACAGGCCATCACCCGGTCGGCCAGCGCACCGAGCACCATCGCATCGTCATTGACGCAGGCAGTGCGGCCGAAGGCCAACCCCAACTGATCGGCCCGCAAAGCGGCCTCGATGTCGAGGTCGTAGAGCACTTCGAGATGGTCCGAGACGAACCCGCAGGCACAGACCAACAGCCCGACCTCGGTGTCGGCCAACGCCGGGATGACCTCGAGGATGTCGGGCCCCAACCATGGTTCGGGCGTGCGACCGGCCGACTGCCAGGCAATGCCCCACTGCTCGTCGGTCAACCCGACCGCCGCGGCGACGGCCTCAGCCGTCAAGCGCAGTTCGTCGGGATACGGGTCGCCGGTGGCGACGATCCGCGACGGCAGCGAATGGGCAGTGAACAGCACCTTGGTCCCATTCGGCAGGAACGCGAGGCGATCGATGACTTCGGTGGACAGGAAGTCGACGAATGCCGGCTCGACCGCCCAGCTTTCGACCCCGTCGACGACGACCGTCTCGTCGATTGCTGCGGCCGCAGCTCGGGCTCGGTCGAGATATTGACCGATCGAATACGCGGAATAGTGCGGGGCGAGCACCAGTCCGACGATGTGGCGACATCCGCGGGCGATCAGGTCGGCAACGGTGACTTCGATTTTCGGATCGGCATGCTTCAGACCGAGGACTACCTCGTAGCGACCCGGCTCACGCTCATCGAGCGCCCGCTGCAGACCGGCCCGCTGGGCTTCGGTTCGTTCGGCCAATGGCGACAATCCACCGATCGCCTCGTAGCGGGCGGTCAGCTCGGCCAGCAACTCGGGCGTCGGGGGGCGGCCACGACGGATATCGGTGTAGTACGGCTCGATCTCGTCACGGGAGCGAGGCGTGCCATACGCCATCAGCAAGACGGCGGTGCGCTCAGCGTTCATTCGGTGATGGACGGCTCGTCATCGACCGGGGCCGACACCTCGTGCAACGTCCCAGCCGTGCGCTCATGAACTCTGGCGACCACGGCGGCGAGCACATCGGGATCGCTTGCTGGATCGACCCCATGACCGAGGTTGAAGATATGTCCGGCATGACCGGCGTTATCAAGGATCACCCGTTCGGTCCCGGCCAACGCCACGTCGACACCGCCGAGTACGAGGGCCGGGTCGAGGTTGCCCTGGACGATCGTGTGCGCCCCAAGCCGCTGACGGGCCTCGGCGATCGAGGTGCGCCAGTCGAGACCGACGACCGCCGGGTTGGCCTGGTGCATCAGCTCCAGCAGATGGTCGCAGCCGATACCGAAGTGGATACCGGGCGCACCCGGATGACTCAACGCCAACTCGTGGAAGACCTTGCGCGAATGCGGCATCACGAACCGCTGATAGTCCGACCGCGACAGCGCACCGGCCCACGAATCGAACAACTGGAACGCCGAGGCACCGGCATCGAGTTGACTGCGGATCGAGGCAATCGCAATGTCCGACAAGCGGCTCATCAGCAGGTGCCAAATCGCCTCATCGGTCCGCATCAAGGCCTTTGTGTACTGATAGGTCTTCGACGGACGGCCCTCGATGAGGTAGCTGGCGACGGTGAAGGGGGCTCCAGCGAACGCCAGAATCGGCACCGTCAGCTCCCGGTCGAGCAGCTTGATGGTCTCGGCGACGTACGGCGCGTCGACGTCGGGTTCGTAGGGCCGCAGGCGACGAACGTCGGACGCCTGCCGGAAGGGCTCGGCGATCACGGGGCCGGTGCCGGGAGTGACATCAACCCCGAAACCCATGGCGTGAGCAGGCACGACGATGTCGCTGAACAACACGGCCGCGTCGACGCCGTAGCGGGTGACGGGCTGCATCGTAATCTGAGCGGCGACCTCGGGCTGCTTGATGGCTTCGAGAATGCTGCCCGATCCCCGCAGCTCGCGGTACTCCGGAAGGCTTCGCCCGGCCTGTCGCATGAACCACACCGGGGTGTGAGCCGCGGCCCGTCCGGTGGCGGCCAGCAGGAAGGGAGATTCAGGAGAGGCGACCATTCACGGTCCACGCTACGCGCTGAGTGGGGGTCATGTCAGAACGAGCGCTCTAGTGGGGGTCTTGACCACCCGATCGGAGGTGGTTCTCCTGACGGCCGATAAAGTAGCGAGACCCTAAATCTGGTCGGCGACAGATCGATGGCAGCGATCGAAGGCGACCGAGGAGAGCACGACTCACCGATGACGCAACAGCATCCCGACATCGTCGAGGAACAGGCCTACATCGATCACGCCTATGCGTGCCTCGACCAAAGCCGCACCGACGCTTGGAAGATGCGGGGGATGACCGAGGCCGGCATCAGCGCCGGCGGCACCTATCAGGCCCGCTACGAACGCGATGTGTTCGACGAAGCGCTGATCAACCGCCTGACCCAGCTCGACCTCGGCGATGCGGCGTTGGTCTTCGGCCGGATCGATCGGCTCGCCGAGTCCCCCGAGGGCATCGAGAGCTTCCACATCGGCCGTCTCGCCGTCTCCGACGTCAACCGTGACCCGGTTGTCATCGATTGGCGGGCTCCGGTGGCCGAACCCTTCTACCGTGCGACCGGGCGCGAGCAGATGGGGCTCGCCCGCCGCCGCCACTTCGCCGTGCAGGGTCGCAAGTTGTACGGCATCGAAGACGAGTTATTCGGCGAGAGCCACCTCGGCATCGGTCTCGACGATGGCCTGGAGTCCACCGGCCACGGGCTGCGGGGCTATTCGACGCTGCTTACGGTGCTCGATCGGGGTCGCACGGGGCAACTCGGCGACATCGTTGCGACGATCCAGAGCGAACAAGACGCGATCATCCGCTCCCCGCAGGCCGGGGTGCTCGTGGTCCAGGGCGGCCCGGGCACCGGCAAGACCGTCGTGGCCCTTCACCGCGCCGCATATCTGCTGTACACGTACCGTTTTCCGCTCGAAGACCAGGGCCTATTGGTCATCGGCCCCAACCGCGTCTTCCTGCGATACATCGAGCGGGTGTTGCCGTCGCTGGGCGAGGCCGGCGTCGAACAGGCCGTGCTCCACGACCTCGTGCCCGATGCCCGCTTCGGCGGTCGCGACTCCGCGCTGGCCGCCCGGGTGAAGGGTGGCGTCAAGATGATCGACGTCATCACCAAAGCCGTGCGCGACCGCGAACGGGCGCTACGCGAGCCGCTGGTCGTCCCGTACGGCCTCACCTACCTGCGGCTCAGCGTCGAGGAGAGCAATCGCATCGTCAAGGGTGCCCGGCGCCGCTATCGGCATCACAACAGTGCCCGCCGGTGGGTCGAAAACGAGCTATGGCAGGCGCTCGCCAACAGCCATCGAGATGACATCAGCCCGATCACCATCCGCGACCAGGTTCGCCACATGGACGATGTGCGCATCGCCTTGGAACGAATGTGGCCGGTGCTCACCCCCACGCAGCTGTTCCACGATCTGTTCGGGTCGAATGCTCTACTCAAGCTGGCGGCGTCCGCGGTGCTCACCGAAGCCGAGTACTCGTCGTTGTACCGCCCCCGGTCGGACGATCTCGCCGACGTGCGCTGGACCGAGGCCGACGCCGCACTGCTCGATGAGGCCCGCGAGATCCTCGGTCCGAAGCTGAACAAAGTGGGCAAGATCGACGAAGGCGACCAGATCCGCACCTTCGGCCACATCGTCATCGACGAGGTGCAAGATCTCACCCCGATGCAGCTGCGCATGGCGACCCGGCGGTCGCTCAACGGTTCGATGACGATCGTCGGCGACCTCGCCCAGGCCACCGGCGCCCTCGCCCCGTCGAGTTGGGCCGAGGTGCTCTCCCACCTGCCCGACCGCAAGGAACAGCGCGTCGTCGGGCTTTCGATCGGTTACCGCATCCCCGGCCCGATCATGGAGTTGGCGACCAAGGTGATGATGGTCGCCGCCCCCGACCTGCGCTCGCCCACCGCGGTACGCGAAGACGGCGAACCGCCGCGATTCGTCGCGTTACCGGGCGTTGCGGCGCGCCCTGGTGCGATCGTCGAGGCCGTGCGGGCCCTTCTCGCCGAGGTCGGTGACGGCAACGTCGCCGTCGTGGTCCCCGATGAGCTCGCCGACGAGGCCACCGCGGCATTGGACGGTGCCGGCATCGATCACAGCCGAGCCACCCGGGGCGGTATCGACGGTGCCGTTTCGCTGGTGCCCGTGAGCGTCGTCAAGGGTCTCGAACTCGACGGCGTCATCGTCGTCGAACCGAAACTGATCGTCGACGCCCACGATCGCGGCATGAACGCCCTCTACGTCGCCCTCACCCGCGCCACCAAGCGGCTGACCGTCATCCACGCCCTCGAACTCCCCGAGGTTCTCCGGTAGGTTCCCTGATACTGGTCGCACCAACCACGACGGAGTGACCGATCGATCCCGAGCACCCCGAGCGCTTGACCCTCAGGCGAGGGTGACTTCGTCGTAGCGGGAGTCGCCGACGTGGCCATCGGAGCCCATGTCCCAGATCCAGCTGAGGACGCGGCGGCCGCCGTTGGCCTTGCTGTGGGCGAACACCCCGGCGCGAATCCAGTGGGCGCTGACGTTCTTGAGCCGGTTGAAATCGGTCTCCCAACCCGCTCCACCGACGTTGCGGTCGGTCCAGATATCGAGACTCGATGCCTCGGAGTAGACCAAGTACAACGTGGAGCCGTCATTGACCAGCGAGGCGATCGGCTGGCGCGATGTGCCCTTGTCGCGGGCGACGGCCCGATCGGAGGCGATGTCGGTGCGAGTGGCGACTCCGGCGACGTAGGTCACGGTCTTGATAATTCCCGCGGAGGTCGAGTAGCCGACCACGACGACGGTCCGGCCCGCGGCATCGGCGTAGGTCACCGGCGGGAGGATGGGCGAGCGGATGGCCGAGGAGGTCCCCGTCCCCAGGTCGGAGGCGACGACCTGGGCGGCGGAGATTGCGCCCGAGGCGGCGAACGTGCGGTAGTACAGCTTGCCGGTGGTCACCGACGAGTACCACAGGTGGAACGTGTCGTCGCCCGTCACCATGCCGACGACGCCGTAGACAGTGCCGACCTCCTTGTCGACAATGGCCTGCGCGCTCCATTTGCCGACGGCCGACCGCACCTTGACCGCGACGTGCTGCTCCGATCCGTCCATCACGGCGTACACCGCGATGGTGGTGCCGTCAGACCGGTGGCCGACGGCGACCGACTGCTCGGTGGGAGCCAGGTCGGTGCCCGGCTGTTCGTCGGTCACCGCCCAGTGATCGGGCGTCGACGCGTGATCGGAGGTGTGGAACTCGTGGTAGTAGACGGTGCCCCCCGAGCGTTGCTGCAGGACGTAGAGCACCCCGGTGGCCTTGTCCTGCTGTACGTCGACGGCTTCCAGGTCGCGGGCGCTCGGCCGGTTCCCGGCATTGACCTCGGCCCAGTTGCGGCCCCCATCGGACGACTTGAGGATGCGCATCCACGGGGTCAGCTGGGCTTCAGGCAACTCGATGATGAAGTACAGATTGCCGTTCTTGTCGCCGAACGGACCGATCCGGTTCGGTGACTCGACGTAGGTACCAGGCACGACGCTCCCCGACGCTCCGGTGGTCGGGCCGGCGTATCCCGACGGACCCGACGTGCCGACCGTTGTCGTCGCCGGCTGGGCAACAGTGGTCGTCACCTGCGGCAGCGTCGTCGACGGGGCTGGAACCGTCGTCACCGAAACGGGTGTCGTCGTGGCCGGCGCGGTCGTCGGCGTGGTCGTCGGCGGGCTTGTGACCGCAACCGAGGTTGTCGTCGGTGCCGCGGTAGCCGGAGGAGCGACCGTAGTCACCGGAAGGATCGTGACCGGCGCGGGAGGGCCCGGCTCGGTGGTGTAGGCGATGTGCAGGAGCGGGGTCTTCGTCGGATCGGACTCATGGGCCCGGGCGGTACGGGTTCCCGTCCCGGTGACCAACAGGCTGATGGCGTTCCCAGGGGCCCAACCGGGCCGACTGACGATCTCTTGGATGACGGCCGACAGGCTCGGCGTCCGCTCCCCCGCGCCGGCGGAGTCGATCGCCGTCCAGGCCGGTGGCGTCCAGGCCGTCGTCGCCGCCGTCGACGCCCGCGATGATAGGTCGGCGGACGCGGCGCTGAAGGCGACGGAGTTGTCGACGGCATGGCCGGAGACCGACAATGTGGTCGTCTTTCCGCCGGCCTCGTCGACCGTGAACTGTACCCACGCCTCGGTGATCGTCGCCCCCACAGGGACGGTGATTCCGGGATAGCGCAGGCCGACGACCTGCACCGTTGAGCCATCGGTCGACATCTCCAGATCGGTGGAGGTCATCGACATCCGCGTCTTGCCGCGCTGTTCGGCATCATCGATTCCTGCCGAGATCCGCAGGTCGATCACCCCGGTGGTGGTGGCGGCCTCGGCCTTGCCACCGGCGATGACCGTGACGGCGATCACCCCCGCCCCGAGGGCGAGCGCGCCGAATCTGCGAATGAATTGACGTGTGATTTTCATGACTGCCGCCTATGGCTCAGTGCCCGTCTACGACCCAACCGCCTCGCCGGAGTCCCCGTTGACGTCCTGAACCATACTCAGGTTCGTAATGAAAATGAAATATTTTCGATCACTTTTCGACACATAGTTCACCCGAGATGGTCTGACCAGGCACGATCGGTCACCAGACCCACCGAGAGTGGGCCCTCGAGCGGACGCTCAGCCTTGGTCGCGGAGGAACTGTTCGAGTTCTTCGATCAGTTGCTCGCCACCGGTTTCGGGATCGAGTCCCTCGTTGCCTTCGTCGTCGATGTCGTCATCATCATCATCGTCATCGTCGTCGACCATGTCTTCGAGGCGCCGGACGTAGCCGGGCAGATCGTCGTCGTCGGAGATCAACGAATCGACCTGCGACTCGTACTCCTCGACCTCGTTGATCAGATCGGCGGTCGGCGCCGGAGTGCCGATCATGGCCGCGGCCCGTTGGACGAGAGCCAAGGCGGCCTTCGGTGAGGTGACCTGCGCGGCGTAGGCCGGAGTCGCCGCCCAGAGCGACGCAGAGCCCAGCCCGCCCCGGGTGCAGCTGTCGTGAAGCACCCCGACAATGCCCGTCGGCCCCTCGTAACGCGACCGTTCCAGGCCGAACCGCTCGACGATGGTCATATCGCTGGCAGTACCCATGACCTGCACCGATCGCGAATGCGGCACATCGGCGAGTAACGCTCCGAGCGTTACCACGAGCGGGCATTCATACCGCTGCGCGACCGCAACGATTTGTTCGACAAACGATCGCCAGCGCATCGACGGCTCGGGCCCGAGCACCATGATCACATCGCCGCCGGGGGTCGAAGCCCACCACAACGACACCTGCGGCCAGACGATCTCGCGGGTCAACCCATCGGACAAGCGCACGTGCGGCCGGGTCGACGCGAAGTCGGTGAACTCCTCGGGATCGATGGTCGCCAGCGGTTGCGCTCCCCAGCCCTCGATCATCGCCCGCACGGCCCGGGAGGCGGCATCGGCCGCGTCGTTCCAGCCCGTGAACGCGGCGATCAGCGTCGGGTTCCGCAGCGTGGGCTGCGAATGCCAGCGGATGTGTTCCATCAGCCGCCAGGCTACCCGGTGGGCTCGAGCGCAGGCCGCACGACGTAGTGCTCGCCCCCGCCGCCGGCGAGCACGTCATCGAGCCAATTGCCCTCGTACACGTCGTTGGGCCCCTGCATCAGATCGTTCTCCGCGGCCCCTTCGGGAGTGGTGACCAGCGTCCAGGCCTGACGTTTGTAGGTCCAGTTGGCCGGGAACAAGCGGTGGGCCTCGCGCCACCAGGGCACGGCAGCGTCATGGCCGACGGTGCGCCGTAGATACTCGCCGAGTTCGAAGCAAGCCGCCGCTCGGGCCTCGTTATCGCCTCGTGGTTGTGATGCGGCGACGACCTGATCGGGGGTCATCGCAAACCGGCTGTCGGACCCGTTGGCGGCCCAGTCGAGGATCGCGGCGCGGTAGGCGGCCGAATCATCGGGGATCGACTTGACCTCGCGGAACATCCGGTCCATCCGCTCCGGCAGACCCTCGGGGATCCGAGGTCCCGCATCGGGCTGCGTTCGATCGACCCGCCTTCCGCTGGTCGCACGATCACGCCCTGCTCATCGATCCAGATGGCCATCGGGATGTTGAGGAAGCCGAACAGATCACCAGTCACGTGACGGGTGTCGATCAGGCTCGGATGCGTGGGGTTGGCGGCGTCAATCCACTGGTAGGTGTGCGCCGGTTCGACGTCGAGGGCAACGGTCACCACGGTGACCCCCTGTGACTCCAATTCGGCGTGCAGTGCCTGCCACCCGGGCAGGCTGGTGCGACAGCCTCAATACGTCGACCAGGCGACGAGCAGCACCTTGCGACCGTGCAACGCCGACAGCTTGAACGGGTTGCCATCTCGGTCGATCAGCGTCGGGTCAGCGGCGACGGCCGTCGACAACGCCCGGCCGGTCGCCGTCGCAGAGCCGAGCGCCCAGACGCCGTGCTGCGCATCGTGGACGAGCGGCATGCCCAGCGAATTGGCAGCCTGCTCGACATCGACCATGCCGTCGACGAGAGCGCCCGGCGAGGGCACGCAAATCTCGCCCCGACACATGCCGTGCGGTTTGGGGTCCCATCCGGTGGAGGCGGCGAAGTCGAGCGCGCTGACCTGCAGCGATGAAGTGATCATGAACGCACGCTAACCGAGCCCGCTGGCCCCGGTCCCAGCGTGGTGAATCAGCCGCCGGCCGCCGCTTTGGCCAGGTCATGAGGCCCGGACGGGAGATACCCGCCCCGAGCGCGAACCGCCTCGCCCATCGGCCGGAGCAGATCGAACAACTCGTCGCGATCGTCACCAAGGGCCCGTATCGCCGGGATCATCTGGCGGTCGGTGGCGACTTCGATCTGCTCGCGCCGCTCCCGGCCAGCGTCGGTGAAGGCCGATTCGTCGACCAACCCGCGGCTGCGTAAGCGGTCGTGGGCGGCATCGAACTGCTCGTTGGTCCATGCCCGGGTGCGCGAGTACGTCCGCATCGGCAGCCCCCAGTACAGCTCGGAGAGCAGGCCGATCTCGGTGGCATCGCACCCCGCCGACACCCAGGCGGCGATGTGCGAGTCACCGCGGAACTCCCGCAACATGTCACCGAGCCGCCACATCTCGCCAACCGATGAATCGGGAATCGCCTGCGACCGCAGCCCGGCGAACAACGCCCGACCTTCCGGCCGCAGCACCTCGACCGTCCGGCGAAGGATCTCGACCGCCCGGTCGACCCCAGCCGGGGATTCGCCCAGAATCCGGTGCAGTTGCCCGATCGCACCGTCGTCGCGGGCTTGGCAGATCGTGGCCGCATCGGTCCGACTCCAGCCGAGGGCGACACACGGCACTACGACGTCAGGATTGAAGACCCCGAAGGCGGCGGCGACCACATGACCAGCAACCTGGCCCATCACCGAGCCGCGGCTGGTGAAGTACGCCGGACCATCGGGCAGCGCCACGCCGTTGGCCTGCCCGGGGCTGGCATCGAACCCGAGGGCCACGTAGTTGGCGTGGCATTCCGGTGAAAAATACACCTGCCCGGTGACCGGTTCGAGCAAGGAGCCAAGGGTGCGAGCAGCCAGCGATGCGTCCATAGCCGCAACCTAGGCCGCCGATCCGCCGGACCCAGGACCGAGCGCGACGCGCACTCAGCCGAACGGCCCGCTACGGTCTCGACACCGTGAGCACCGACCGTATGAGCACCGACCCCTCGATCACCGACGTCGTCATCGAGATCGCCGACGTCGTCATCGAGATCGCCGAACAGGTCACCCCCGAACTGGTGGTCGCCTTCGCCCGGCTGATCCCCCAGCTGTCGCGCAGCTCCCCGCCGCCGACGGCCGAAGAGTTGGCCGAGATGATCAACTCCGACTCCGCCGATGTACTCATCGCCCGCGACGACACCGGAATCCTCGGCAGCTTGACCCTGATCACCTTCCGTATCCCGACCGGGGTTCGGTCATGGATCGAAGATGTGGTCGTCGACGACGCCGCCCGCGGCAAGGGCGTGGGCGACAAGCTCAATCGCTTCGCCCTCGAACTCGCCGAACGCAAGGGTGCCAAGACCGTCGACCTCACCTCCCGGCCGTCGCGCGAAGCGGCCAACCGGCTCTACCAGCGCATCGGCTTCCTCCCGCGGGAGACGAACATCTACCGCTACGACATCGCCTGATCGTCGTCTGCCACGCCGTTGTCGGTCGCGTCGTCATCCGCCGGGTCATCTTCGTCCGGGTCGGCATCGATGTCGGCGGTGATGCTGAGCAGTTCCTCGGCGGCTTGACGCACCTGCCAGTCGCGATCGGTCAGGGCCTCGCGTAGCGCCTGGTCGACGGACTCGCCCTCAAACGCCGCCAAGGCGATCACCGCTCGTCGGCGGACGGGGGGTTTGTCGTGTGTTGCGGCGAGCACGACACCGAGCGCCGCTTCGTCGCCGATCGCTCCGAGTGCGGCCACGGCGGCCTCTCGAACCAGGGCATCGTCATGCCCGGCGGCCAATTCGCACAATCGGGCGAATGTGCCGGCACCGACGTCGCCTCGCTCACCGCACGCCCACGCGGCCATCTCGACCACCATCGGATCGGGGTCGGCGAGCAGCCCATCGACATCGACGCTGGGCAACCCGGCCGTCAGCTGAGCGGCCCGACGGCGAACCGACGCCGCATCATCGGTACACGCCGCCGTCAGCGTCGCCGCGTCGAGCACGCCGAGTCGAGCCAGCGCACCCAACGCCGACGAACGCACCTTGGGATCGGCGTCGCTGAGACCGTCGCGGGCGGTCGCCGCGTCATCGAGGTGCCCGGCCATCGCCACGCGACGGCGATCGGCGACACCGCTCATTGCAACAGGCTGGTGAGGGTGGTCACCACGTAAATCAGGAACGCCGCCACCACCGTGGCAACGATCGCCCCGACGACGGCCGACACCACGCCCAAGCCGGTCACGGCGGCGAACCGTTCCCACCAGCGCGCCGGCCGATAGTCGACGATCGGGAGTCGCACGACCTGTGTGGCGACAACCGGTGGCCGACGGCGGCGAGACCGCCACCAGTGGCGTCGGACGGGTCGCCAATGACCCGCGACCACCAGCAACAGGACTGAGGCCGCGGCAACGAGGGCAGCTCGTAGAGTGAGCCCCGAAGTGGACATCTCAATCGCCAACACGCAATCAGAGATCGTATCGGCCCCCGGGCCTGCGACCTGGGAGCCCCCGCAACTCCCTCCCCGCTCTCGTCGGTGGTGGGGCGTCCCGCTGGCCGTGGCCGGCCTGGGCATCGGTGCTGCTTTCATGGTCGGCTCGCTGTTTTATGTCGACCGCTACGCCGAGGCGCCGGGCTCGGCCGACGGCGTCAACGAACGGCTGGCCGTCTCGGCCGTCCCGTTGTACAAGTCGCAGGGCGAGATCCTGTTCGTCACCGTCGCCGGACCCCGCCTGACCGGGGTGCAGGCGGCCATCGGCTGGCTCGACCCCGACGTGCGTGAAGACACCTACGTCGAACGATTCGGCAAACGGACCCCCGACCAAGACCGCCAGGTCAGCTTGCGGGCGATGCGCAGCGCGAAAAACGACGCTCCCTACGTCGCACTGACCAAGCTCGGTTACCCGACGAAACGCTCACCGGGGCCGGTGGTCATCGAGTTCGTGTATTGCAAAGAGGTCACACCCGACAACAGCGGCTGCACCGTGTCATTCCCGGCCGATGCCTTCCTCGACGCCGGCGATCAGTTCGTCTCGGTCGACGACGTGAAGATCGAGCACTACGAAGATCTCGACCGGGTGATGAAGGACAAGAAGCCCGGCGACAAGGTTTCGGTGACGGTTCGCCGGGCCACGGCCGCGGATGACCAAACCGAAACCGGCGTGGTCGAATTGACCGGAGGTGGTGAAGACGACCCGAACCGGGCGATCTTCGGGATTCAACTCGGCGACACCACCCAGGTCGAGTTGCCATTCGCCGTCGACATCGCCACCGATCAGATCGGCGGGCCGTCGGCCGGGCTCGCGTTCACCCTGAGTGTGCTCGATGAGCTCACCCCCGGCGAACTCACCGGCGGCAAGAAAGTCGCCGTGACCGGGACGATCGATGTCGACGGCAAAGTCGGACCGATCGGTGGATTGCATCAAAAGTCGGTGGCCGTCCGCAACGCCGGGGCCGACATCTTCATCGTCCCCGCCGACCAAACCCCCACACAGTTAGACCGGGCGCGGCGCATTCTCGGGGCCGACAAGGTCTTCCCGGTTGCCACGGTCGACGAAGCACTCGACGTCCTCGCCAAGCAGGGCGGTAACGCATTGGAGATCGGCACGCCAGGCACCGGGTACACCGCGTAGCGACCCTCCGCGAATCGACAGCCGAGCGAACGTACTCTGGGGTAATGGCCGTCTCGTTCTCCCAACCAGATCCGTCGTCGCCCGCGGCGATCTCGTCGGCGCACTTCGGCACCTCTCGCCGGGGGTTCGACCCGGCAGAAGTCCGCGATTTCCTGCGCATGGTCGCCACGGAACTCGCCCGCTCCCAGGAGCGCGAGCGGTTCCTCGAGCGCGAGATCATCGCGGCCCGCGCCCCGCGAGCGATCGATATCACCGCCCTCGATGAGGAAACGGTCACCAGCCTGCTCGGCGAGGAGACCGCTCGGGTGTTGACGACGGCGCGCGAGTCGGCCGCCCAGATCAGGGCGAAGGCCGAGGAGTCGTCGACCCGACTGGTGCGTGAGGCGCAGGAGGAAGCCGCCCGCGTTCGTGAACTGGCCGAACTCGAAGCGAGCCGGGTGCGTGACCAGGCCACCCGCGACAGCGAGACCGAGCTCGAATCCGCCCGTCGGCAGGGCCGCCAGATGGTCGAGGAGTCCCGGGAGTATCGCGAGAAGGTCGTCGCCGACGTTGCTCGCCGACGCGAAGCCGCCCGGGAGCATCTCGTGCAACTCGCCACCGGACGCGACCGCATCATCGGAGCCTTCGACCGAGCCCGCCTTGCCGCCAATGATGTGATCGCCGAGATGAACGGCCTACGCATCGAGACCGACGAGGCGGCGATCACCCCGCCGGCGGCGATCCCCGCCCCACCAACCACCCGCGTGGAGCGCGTCGAACCCGTCGAGCCGGCCATCGCGAAACCTCCCGTCGTGGTCGCACCGACACCGCCGACTCCCCCGCTCGACGACACTCTGGTGCTCGAGCGCGAGGAGCGGGACGACGACCTCGACGTGATCCCCGAGACCTCCATCGCCGCGCAGCCGGCCGAACCTCAGATCGCCGATGCCGGGCCCGTTGACGACACGACGGTCGATGACCTCGTCGTTGATGAAACGACGGTCGATGACGTGATCGTCGATGAAACGACGGTCGATGACGTGATCGTCGATGACGTGATCGTCGATGACGACGTGGCGGTGGGCGACACCGAAGAACACGAGTTCTTCACCGATCTCGAAGCGGATGACGACCCGCTCGACGCCCAGTTCACCGACGGGTTGGCGGCACCCATCGACGAAATCGGCGAGCACGACACCCGGCCATTAGCCCAGGTTGTCGAGCTCTTCGGAGCGATCATCCCGACGAGTCACCACCCTGCCGAGCGCAAGACCGCCGATGACGTCTTCGCCCGGCTGCGGGCGGCTCGACCCGTCGACGTTGCTCGACAGCTGCTCGACAGCGAGCACCCGGCCGAACCATCCCCATCCCGAACCCCATCCCCAGAGTCGTCAACCGCGTCCGAGCCCTCCAACGCGACGACAGCCGTTGCGTCGCACGACGATGCGATCGATCCGATCACCCAGCGCGAGGAGGCGTTGGCCCCCGCAACGGTCAGCCTTGCTCGCAAGCTGAAGCGGGTGATGGCCGACGAGCAGAACGACGTGCTCGACCTGCTGCGGCGGCGCGAACCGATTCGTTCGATCGATGCGATGATGCCGACGTTCGCCGAGCAGGTCGAGCGCTACACGAGCGTTGCCCATTACGACCTGCGCAGTGCAGCCGTCGCCGGGTCGGCATCGATGTCGACCGATCCTGAGGAACGCCGCGCCCGGCGCATCAACGATGCCGGGGTCGTCGAGGCCGTCGCCGCGTGGTTGACGTCTGATTTGGTCGAACCGATGCGTGAGCGGATCGGGCGCTCCATCCGCGACGCCGACGGCGACAACGCCGAACTCGCCAATCACGTACGCGGGATGTATCGCGAGTGGAAGACCCAGCGACTCGACGACATCACCGTCGACTTGCTGGCTGCGTCGTATGCGAGCGGGGCCCGTGCCGTCGTGATGCCCGGAACAACAGTGCGCTGGGTGCAAGATCCACACGGTACGAAGTGTCCCGACCCCGCCGAGCAGGTGATCGGCGAGGCCGGACCCCAAGTCCATCAGGGATGCCGCTGCGTAGTGGCTCGGCACGACAGGTAGCGTCGGTGAGGTGAGGATTCCCTCAGATCTGCCCCAGCCACCCCGCCGTCGACGTCCACCCCGCCGGGTGGGTCCACGTGGCCGAAGCCTGCTCATCGCCCTCGTCGGGCTGATCATCGTGCTATTCGCCTCGGCGAGAGCGATCTCGGGCTTCTACGTCGAATCGCTGTGGTTCGGATCCGTCGGTCACTCCAGCGTGTTCTGGGACGTGATCAAGACCAAGGTCCTGCTCGCCGTCACCTTTACCGTCGGCTTTGCCGCGCTCACCTACGCCAGTCTGACGATCGCCGAGCGACTCGCACCACTCGTCCGATCCGAGGGGCCTGAAGAGCAGGTATTGCAGCGATACCGCGAGCTCGTCGGCCATCGCCAGGGCCTCGTGTGGGTCGGTACTGCGCTCCTGTTCGGCTTGATCGCCGGGCTCCCCGCCTCGGCCCATTGGCAGGAGTGGATGCTGTTCCGCAGCGCGACCAACTTCGGGCAGCGCGATGCCCAGTTCAACACCGACGTCGGCTTCTATATCTTCCGGTTGCCGTTCCTGACCTACCTGGTCAACTGGCTATTCGCCGCCTTTGTGGTCGTCACATTGCTGACCGCGGTCGCGCACTATCTCAACGGCGGCATCCGCCTGCAGCCCGGCGGTCGCCGGGTGACGTCGCAGGTCAAGCTCCACCTCTCGGGCCTGGCGGCGATGATTGCCATGCTCAAGGCCGCCGACTACTGGCTGCAGCGCTACGAGCTGACCACGTCGCAGCGCGGCTATGTCGACGGGGCCACCTTCACCGACGTCAAGGCCCAGCTCCCGGCCCTCAAACTGCTCCTCCTCATCTCGCTGCTCGCCGCCGTCCTGCTGATCGTCAACGTCTGGCAGCGGGGGTGGCGACTCCCGGTCATCGCTGTCGGGCTGTGGGCCATCGTCGCCAGCGTCGCCGGAACTGCCTACCCGGCCTTCGTCCAGCGGTTCCAGGTAGAGCCCAGCGAATCGACCCGTGAAGCGCCGTACATCGAGCGCAACATCGAAGCGACCCGCAAGGCAATGGGGCTCGACAATGTCAACGTCGTCAAGACCACCGTTGGAACGATCGACGCCGACGCGGCGAACGCGGCTGCCCCCGCCCTGGCGGATGTTCGACTACTCGACCCCGGCATCGTCGGCCCGACGTACAACGTCAAGCAGGCCGCCCGAACGGGCTACCGCATCGGCGGGCTCGACGTCGATCGCTACATCATTGATGGCCGCACCCAGCAGGTGGTCCTCGCCGCCCGGGAACTCGACTCAAACACCCCGCTCAACACGTGGGAGGGGCGCCACCTGGCCTATACCCACGGTTATGGGTTGGCCTTCGCCCCTGCCAGCCGGGTGGCCGCCGACGGCAGCCCCGAGTTCGTCGAGGTGAAGGCGCCCGACAACGACTTGGGGATCAGCAAACCCGAGCTGTACTTCGGTGACGGCCTGTCGGACTATGCGATTGTCGGAACCAACCGAGCGGGCGGCGAGGAGTCCCTCGACCCGCTCAACCCGCCGTATCAGGGACCCGGCGGTGTCCGATTGTCGTCCAAAACGCGTCGGACCGCGTTTGCGATCCACTTCGGCGAATACAACCTGTTCGGCTCACGTCTCATCACCAACGACTCGCAGATCATGTATCACCGCGACGTCCGCGAGCGGGTCGACAAGATTGCCCCGTTCCTGCGATACGACTCCGATCCGTATCCCGTGGCCCTCGGCGACCGGATCTATTGGGTGGTCGATGCGTACACGACGTCGAGTCGGTATCCCTACGCAGAACGTGCCGACGTTCGCCAGTTGAACAGTCGCAGCGGCCTGAATGACTCGTTCAACTACGTGCGCAACTCAGTGAAGGCCGTCGTCGACGCTTACGACGGATCGATCAAGTTGTACGTCATCGATGAAGCCGACCCGATCATCAACGCCTGGGCAAGCGCTTTCCCTCGCCTTTTCACGTCGAAGCAAGACATCCCCGCCGGGCTCGCCGAGCACTTCCGCTACCCCGAAGACCTGTTCCGAGTGCAGACGAATGTGTACGCCCGCTACCAACTCGACGACGTCCAACAGTTCTATTCCCAGCAGTTGGCGTGGAGCGTCGCCCAAGATGCCCCGAGTGAGCAAGGGACCACGCCGTCATCGAGTACCGGGACGGTGGGCGGCCTCGGGAGCGCACCTCCGACTACCGCCTCGAGCCGTGCATCCGATTCGAACACCCAACGCTTCGACCCGTATTACACCCTGTTCCGACCCCCGAACGCCGAAACGTCCGATCCCACGTTCGTCTTACTTCGCCCCTTCGAGTCGTTCTCCCGCGAAGACACCGTCCGGCCACTGAAGGCCTTCATGACCGCGTCGGGCGACCCCGGGACTTACGGACAGCTCACCGCATACGTCCTGCAGACACCGCTCGACGCGCCCGCAACGGTGGCCTCGGGAATCAGCCAGCGATTCAGCTCCGAGCTAACCCTGCTCGACCAGCGGGGCTCGAAGATCCGATTTGGCGATCTGCAACTCGTGCCGACGGGCGACGGGCTCCTGTACGTCAGGCCGTGGTTCTCCGAAGGCCAGGACAACCCGGTCCCGGTGCTGAACTCCGTCTCGGTGACGTACGGGTCGCGCTCAGAACGCGGCAACTCGCTGAGCAGTGCATTGGCCGCCATGTTCCCCGGGTTCAATGTCGATCTCGGCGACCGCCAGGGCGAGACACTTGACGTGCCCGATCGGCCGTCGACTCCCGGGAGCGAGACCATCGGCGGCACCCCCGAGGACCTCCTCCGGCAGGCCGACATCCTGTTCAACGAGGCCCAGGCAGCCAAGCTCAAGTTCGACTCGAAGGGCTACGAGGAAAAGATCGAACAGGCCTACAAACTCGTCGCCCGGGCCGCGACGCTCGCCACCGGCGAGACCGTGGTCGTTGTCCCTTCCACCGATTCCCCGGCCACGTCGATCCCGGCGATTTCCGAAGACCAGGCTTCACCGCCCACGACCGCCAGCGCCTGACCCGGACATTTCGAGCCACCGCCGAAATCGAGGTTGTGAAGCCGACCCCTGGTCGCTACCGTTAGGTGTAACAACGACGCGGGGTGGAGCAGTCCGGTAGCTCGTCGGGCTCATAACCCGAAGGTCGCAGGTTCAAATCCTGCCCCCGCCACCAAGTAAAGAACCAGTTCAGGGGCCCTTTCCGGGAAGTCGGGAAGGGCCTTTGACGTTGCCGGACCGGGTTGATGTCAGCAGTCTGTAAGCACGACGCGCGCCTACGGGTCCCCACGAGAGCGCACGAGGATGACTGACGTCGAGACCAGGCGTGGTAATCCCGCGGGGTGACGCGAGTGGGGTGGGTGTCGCACCCGTGCGGTACACCTCCGTATAGTGAATCGATGGGCGAAGGGAGGTTTACGTGGCACGTTCTGACCTCCTGATCGACCTCGTCGAGGCCGAACGTCGGGGCGACAAGGCCGAAGTTTCGGGTTCTTGTTGAGGCGATCATCGCTGAAGAAGCGAGCCAAGCAGCACCACCTCGTCGCCGACCGCCTCTCCGAGCTGATCACCTCCGTCGGGTCATCGCCGACCTCCTCGCGTCGCGACGAATCGGCCGGACGCGTTGTCCGATCTCGTCCACGAGATCGTGCCCGGCGTCGACTGGCCTCGCTGCAGCTTCCAGCTGGCGTGCGGGCGTTACTGCCGCTCCAGCGAACTGATCGAGGAGCACCAGCCGGTGCGAACTGCTGCGAAGCCACAACCTCGAACCGCGGAGCCGGGTCCTCGTCGAGGGTCCGCCCGGCAACGGCAAGACGAGCCTGGCGGAGGCGATCGCGGCCGAGACGATGCTTGCCTTTCTACGTCGTGCGTTACGAGGGCATCGTTTCCAGTTTCCTCGGGGAGACGGCTGGCCGGCTCGACCAGGCATTCGAGTTTGCTCGCACCCGGCGTTGCGTGTTGTTCTTCGACGAGTTCGACACCATCGCCAAGGAACGGTCAGACGCGCACGAAACAGGGGAGATCAAGCGAGTCGTCTCGACGCTGTTGCTGCAGATCGACCGGCTTCCGCCCCATGTCATCGTCGTCTGTGCGACGAACCACGCAGAACTTCTCGACCGGGCGGCTTGGCGACGTTTTCAGCTTCGCCTAACGCTCGAGACCCATCGCGGACGGAGGCGACGAGTTCTTGAGTGCTTGGCGGTCGCGTTTGGGTGGGGAGCTGGGGCTTGCTCCACGGACGCTGGCTGATCGGCTCAAGGGCGCCAGCTACGCAGAACTGGAGCAGTTCGCCCTCGATGTTCGGCGGCGCTTTGTGCTGGGTTCCCGACGGCGACCTTCGCGCAATAGCGAACACGCAGATCGAGCAATGGCGGACACAAGCGCACCGGTAGGAGATGCCCGACCCCTTCTCGCCTTCGGTCCGCCAGCCGCTGGCGCGATCCCGCCGCGCGATGGACCGCCTCCGTTTCGCCCGGTCAAGAAGCCATCGCCATCTCGACAGGGCGAGCGACTGACACCCCAGTTCCAAGTGCTGCACGAAGCTCTTGCGGGTCAACACGCGCAGCTGGCTGACACAACGACGGCGTCCGACCCGGAGCTCGTGGTCGTCTTCGACCTCGCTGGCACCGTCGATCAGTTCATGCGAGCGTGCGCGAAAGTCGATGGCCTCGAGTTCCTTGCCGATCTTCAAGAGGATCAGGTCGACGGCGACGACGACTTCTACTACGAGGACTCGTCGGGTGACATCGGCGACGACGGCGTTCCGCAGTCCCTGTACATGGTCATGTCAAATGCGCGTGCGGTCGAGGAGCTCGTCCGGCTGTTCGAGTTATGGCAGCAAGACCCCTCGACCAAATTTGACCGAGGTCTCAATTCCTTGAAGCAGGTGTTCGGTCTGCTCCGGTCGATCCGCAGGTGGGACACCCAGGATCGCATCCGTGAAACGGGCCTGATGGAGGAATGGCAACAACACGTCGAGCTCGTCGGCACTTCCGGCAGCGCTCGCGTCGAGATCGAACTCTGGTACCGAAGCGACGAGACGCGCCGCGCAATCGCGCAGGATGCTGTCGAGCAACTGGTCGCGGCAGCGGGTGGTCAGACTGTTCGATCGTCGACCATCTCCAGCATCCAGTATCACGCAGTGCTGGCCGACATCCCCTACGCCCAGATCCAGACGGTTCTGGAGCACGGACCCCAGGCCATCGAGCTGCTCACAGCCGAGGACGTCATGCTCCTGACACCTGCCCAACCGATGACTGTGAGCACTGCGGGTCCGACCGAGTTCGGCCTGGCGCCACGCTCCGGGGAGGGAGTTGGCGCTCTGCCCCGTGTCGGCATGCTCGACGGCCTCCCGCTCTCGGCTCATGCAGCGCTCGCTGGTCGACTCGTTATTGATGACCCGGACGGTCGGAGCGGTTCTTATGGCGTCGGACAACACGGTCACGGAACCTCAATGGCCGGACTCATCATTCACGGCGATCTGAGCTCTCCGGGTGAGCCGATCCCAAGGGCGCTGTACGTGCGGCCGATACTTCAGCCACACCCGTTCGTTCGCGAGGTGGAACAGGTACTGCCCGACGAACTACTCGTCGATCTGATCCACAGATCGCTGCATCGGATGTTCGAGGGCGACGGCGACGATTCGCCGACGGCTCCAAGCGTGCGAGTGATCAATCTCTCCATTGGCGACCCCGCCCGCACGTTCGTGCGTCGTCTGAGCCCGCTGGCCAAGCTGGTCGACTGGCTCGCCCACAAGTACAACGTCCTCATCGTTGTCAGCGCCGGCAACCACGGGCTCGAGGTGGAGCTACCGGCCGGCGAACTCAGCGATCCGAAGCACCTGCGTCAGGCGGCTGCAAGAGCCCAGTACGCGGCGCTCAGACACAACCGGCTGCTTGCGCCCGCGGAAGCGATCAACGCAATCACGGTCGGCGCACAGCATGCCGATCTGGTTGTCGACCCGATGCCTGACACCGTCATCGACGTGTTCGAACCGGGTGGGCTTGCGGGCTACAGCGCAGCTGGCTTTGGGTTCCGACGGTCCGTCAAACCCGACGTCCTCCTGCCAGGTGGTCGCGCCATCTATCAGCGACCCGTTGCGCCCGAGGGCAGCACTCCGCTCGTGGCTGCTCGAGCCGATGCGACAGGACCAGGCATCAGAGTGGCGGCCCCTGGCCTCGCCGGTCAGCTTGACGGCACCGCGTTCACCTTTGGCACGAGCAACGCAGCGGCGTTGGCAACGCGTGCGATCGACTCGATTTACGAGACGCTCGATCGGCTTGAATCCGACGCCAACGAGTTCGACTTCCCCGATGCCCAATACCACCCAGTGCTCGCCAAGGCGATGCTCGTCCACGCTGCCAGGTGGGGATCGAGTGGTGAGGCGCTTCGTGAGCTGCTGGGTCTGTCGCCACAGCGCCGTCGACGAGACCTGACCCAGATGCTCGGATACGGGCCAGTCGAAATGGAGCGGGTCGCCAATGCGAGCCGAGTCCGACCCTTGCTGATTGGCGCAGCGTCGATCGATAAGGACCAGCGCCACACGTTCGAGTTCCCGCTCCCACCAGCGCTCGCCGCGACGACTAACTGGCGGCGCCTCACCGTCACTCTTGCGTGGCTGTCGCCCGTCAACACCCGCTCGCAGAAGCATCGAATGGCGCGACTCATTGCCGGCGTCCCAAGAGCTCCCCTCGGCGTCGAACCAGCGGAGGCGGATCACAACGCAGTCCTCGCGCGGAACAGTTCAGCACCAAATCCTCGAGGGCGCGGCAGCTGTCGGATTCGTGGCGGGAACGAACCTCGCGATCAGCGTCGACTGCCGGGTAGACGCCGGCAAACTACCGGCCCCTGTCCGATACGCGATCGTCGCGTCGATCGAGGTCAACGCATCGGTGCAGGCCGACATCCACACTCAGGTTCGACAAGGTCTCCGTGCCCGTGTGCAGAGTGGTGTTCAAGCCCAGGTGGCGAGCACGTAGGGAACGTCGCTGACCGGTAGGCGGACGCGTATCTATGCGTGGGTGAGCGGGCCCTCGTGCTCGTCATCGGGCGGATCGTCGCCTGGTGATGGAGCCTCATCGGCATCGTTGCCGAAGACGAGATCTGCGATCTGCTCGGCGGCTTCTTCCTCCTTGGCGGGAATCGCGTGCATGTAGATGTCTTGGGTGAAGGCCGAGGTCGCGTGGCCGAGGCGATCCGACATCACCTTGGCGTCGACGCCGGCCGCCAGGCCGAGCGTGGCGTGCGTGTGTCGGAGGTCGTGGAGCCTGATCTTCGGGAGGCCGAGTCGCTTCACGGTCCGGTCGAAGGTCTGCGAGAAGTAGTCGGGGTGCACCGGGGCGCCGTCCTCGCGGGCGAACACGAGGTCCTGTTCGTGGTAGCCGTCGCCGAGGAGCGCCTTCTCCTGTTGCTGACGGCGACCGTGCTCGCGGAGAACTCGGATGGTCTCGGGGTCGAGGGCGATCTTCCGCTCACCTCGCTTGGTCTTGGGGCGACCGAAGGTGAGCTTGTACTCGACGGACAGCACGGTCTGCTGCACGTGTAGCCGTCGGGACTTGAAGTCGATGTCACGCCAACGAACTCCGAGCACCTCGCCGCGCCGCATCCCGGTGGTGGCTGCGAGCACGTAGGCCGCGGCCAGTCGATGATGGGCGATGCCGTCGAAGAACTGGCGCAGTTGCTCTGGCGTCCAGGTCTTCATCTCCTCCCGATCGGCACGGTTGAGCTTCGGCGGATCGGCGGCATCGGCGACGTTGCGAGGCACGAGGTTCTTGCGCACGGCGTCGCGGAGCGCGCGGTGGATGAGCACGTGCATGTTCCGCACGGTCTTCGGCGCGAGGTCACGCGCGATGAGCCGCGAGTAGAACAGATCCAGCTGATCCGGCGACAGCTGTTGGATCTTGCACGTGGCCGATCTCGGGAAGCACGTGCCGCTCGACGAGTCCCCGGTAGCTCGCGAAGGTGCTCGGTCGGAGTCCCATCTCGCTTCGCTGGCAGCCAGCGTTCGGTGAGAAACTCGCCGAGGGTGACTTTCGACGGTTCGCGGAACACGCCCCCCTGAATCGCCGCCAGCGTGTCAGTGAGGAACTGCTGAGCTTCCTTCTTGGTGCGGAACCCGCCCTTGGTGTGTTGCTTGCGTCCCTCGGCGGCATCGGTCCGCCAAAACACCGTCCACGTGTTGCCACGGCGATAGATGCCGCCTCGTTGACTCATGGGTGGCCCCCGTTGCGTTCGGGCCGCGGTGCGGCCTGTGTGCGTTGGTGGGCCAGCTCGGGCCGAGGCACCAGCCGGAGTGCCGGTGATGCCGGCAGCTCGGTGGTGGGGTCGTCATCGTACTGGTCGGTGACCGTCGGGTTCTCGAGGTCGTCGTCGTCAGCGTCGAGGAGTCGGCGGAGCGCGGCGGTGGGGACGCGGATGAGTCGGCCGACGCGGATGACGGGCACGGGGAAGGTGCCTTCTTTGATGGCGCGGTAGCCGGTGGTGCGGTCGATGCCGAGCTCGGCGAAGGCTTCGTCGGCGGTGATGCAGGCGCGTGTGGCGGGGTCGGGGATCACGGCGTGCTCCGGGTGTCGTCGTGCGGCTCCATGTGAGTGATCCCACCCTCGAACCCCGGTCGGCGTGACACCTCGCTGACGGCCGGTGCTGTTGCCGCCCTGCGGGCGGGTGCCGTGGCCCGCCGGTTGGCGGGGTGCCGTGGGGGTCGCTGGCGTTCGCCGTGTCAAGCCCCTCGTTCCTCGGGGCCGAGCCCTTCGGGTTGACACGGCGCCCGCCGGCGACCCTGCGCCCGGAGGGCGAAGCCCCGGCCACCCCCGGTTCGGGACTGCTCAGCACACCGAAGGGAGGTCAGTCGTGGCACAAGTCGAAATGGTCGAGTCGTGCGTCGCGCCGGGTGGACAGCCGGTGCTGTTCCACGCCCCCACCGCGGGCGTCCCGACGTATGTGGTCGTGGACCGCTGCGGGGTGGAGCACGTGCACACCGGATCGCTCGGCGTCGCGATGACGGCTGCTCGTCGGGTGCTGATCGAACAGGGCGAGGTGTGGGTCCGTGCCTCGGATGACACCTGCGCCCACATCGACCCGAACCGGGTCGCTACCGACACACCGTCGCGTCCGTGGATCCAGACGATCGCGGCATCCCAACAAGGAGGAACCCCATGACCATCACCGACCCCACCAACACCGTCGCCGACGGCGACCCGGTCGAGCTCGAACCGCAGTTGTGTTGGCTGAACCTGGCCGACATGGCCCCGCATCCGGACAACCCGCGGCACACGCTCGGCGATCTGACCGAGCTGACCCGGTCGATCCGGGCGCACGGGATCATCGAACCGCTCGTCGTGCTGCCCGCCGACGACCACGGCGTGTACCTGATCGTTGCCGGTCGTCGCCGCCATGCCGCTGGTCTGCAGGCCGGGGTGACCGAGGTGCCGGCAGTGGTTCGGCCGATGACGCGGGTGGGGGTGATCGAGGCCGGGCTGTCGGAGAACTCGAACCGCAGTGACCTCACGTTGTCGGAGGAGGTCGCCGCGATCGAACGGCTGATGTCGCTCGAGGGTGGCTTGACCCCGTCGAAGTTGTGCCGCCGGATCGGCCGTTCCCAGTCGTGGGTGCGTGCTCGGATGGCGGTCACGATCCTGCCCGCACAGTGGCGTGACAAGTTGGACTCGGGTGAGTTGTCGATCGCGGCCGGGGAGGCCGCAGCGTCGCTCGCTGATCTCGGCCCCGATCATCTCGACGCCGCGTGCGAGCAACTCGCCGGACGCACCTGGCAGGACCCTGCCCGTGTCGTCGCCTCCTACCGTGAGACGCAACGCCGTCGCGACAACTACCGCGACACCCTCGACCGTGCCGTCGCCACGCACCCGGTCGTGCACAGCGACGATCACCCGGCACCGGACAAGGCCCGCCGCATCGGCGAACTGTTCGATCCCGACGGCTGCCGCGCCCACACCGCCGAGCCGTGCCACGCCGTGGTGGTGAAGGCCACGTCGTGGGGCGATGGGGTCGAGGTCTTCGACGTGTGCGTCGACCCTCGCCGCCACGACCCGCAGCGCATCGCCACGGCGAAAAGCGAGAGCGACCTGGCGTCGGACCGCACGCCGAGCCGACCCGCGAACTCACGACGACTCCCACGCCAAGCGCAAGGCCCGCCTGGCTCGGCTGTCGCACGCGACCGAGACGTTCGCCAAGGCCCGCGGCGGGTTCGCTCAGGCGGACCTGACACGGCTGGCGTTGCGGTCGGTGGTGCTCGAAGCCGGACGCGACGCGGTCGTGTTCGCAGCGACGATCCTCGGCCACGACCAGCCCCGCGACGCCACCGCAACCGATCTGCTCGACGGTGCTGACACGGTCGCTGCGTTGACACGGGTCGCCGGGGCGGTCGCGCTCGGCCTGGCCGAGAACCGCATGTACTGGTCAGCGTCGAGCAGCCAGTGCCGTGACTACCTCGACGCGTTGATCGCCACCGGCTGGACACCCGACGAGTGGACCGCCGCCACGCTCACGGACCGGCCCGACCGGGACTGACACGTCTGCGACCGGTCTGCCCGCCACCTGAGTCGGCGGGCAGACCGGACCAGGTTCTTGCCGGGTCGGGAGTGTTCTCGGGAGCAACTCCGGGACGTCGATGTGCTGAGCGGCTCGCCGGCGGGGTGCCGTGACCACCGCTCGGGTGGGTGCCGTTGCCGGCCCTTCGGGCCGGGTGCCGTGTTGGGCCACCACGCCGTCGGCGTCAAGCCCCTCGTTCCTCGGGGCCAAGCCTGACGGTTGACGCCGCCGTCGCCGGTGGCCCAGCGCCCGGAGGGCGAAGCCCGGCCACCCGGTCGGGCACGGCACGACGCCTCCGGGGTCGGGACGGTCGGGGAAGCCCAACCGGCCCCGGGGCGCCGTGTCACTCGCCACCACCACGGAGGCCCTCATGTCCACCACCGCACCCACCATCGACCCGACCCCCACGATCACGAGCATCGCCGAGCACGTCACGTTCACCGTCGAGGCCTGGCACGACCCGATCGTCGAAGCAGCCCCCGGTGCCGTGCGCACCGACACCGACGACGCGCTCGTCTGGTACACGCCCTCGATCGGAACGATCGGCATGGCCATGGCGCACCGCTTCGCCCGCCACGCCACCGACGGACCCAGCCTGTGGACGATCGAGGACATCGCGCTCACCTTCGGCATCGGCAACTCCGCCGCCCGTGTCTGGCGCAGCCTCGACCGGCTCGACCGGTTCGGGATCATCCGCCGCACCGGTGACCGCATCGCCGTCCGACTCTGGCTCGCCCCGCTCACCCAACGCCAGATCGCACAGCTCCCGCCCTACCTCGCCGCCGCCTACCCCGACCACCTCGCCCAGCGATGACCACCACCACCGCACCCGCCGGTCCGAGGTGGCGGACACACGCCGCGTGCCGCGGCACCGACCCCGCCCTGTTCTACGACCCGCACCCCGCATCGGTCGCCGCCGCCAAGACCGTGTGCGACACCTGCCCGGTGCGCACCGCCTGCCGCGCCCACGCCGTCGACACCGCGGAGCCGTTCGGCGTGTGGGGCGGCCTCGCCGCCGACGAACGACCCGCACCACCACCAGACACCACGCCGGCACCCGGCCCGGCACCGAAGATCAGCGACGACGAGCTCTACGACCTGTTCTACGACGCCGACCCCGACCAGGCCGCGCTCGACCAACTCCTCGAACACGTCTGGCTCCCCAACGCCACCGCCTACACCGCGCTGCAACGCGCCGTGCGCCTCGGCGTCGTGGAACACCGCGGCCGCAGTCTCTACCCCGTCCGCCACTGACACCCGACCCGGTCCCGCACCACCACAGGTGCGGGACCGGCGCCGCGTGTGCCGTCACCGACGGGTCACCGGTCGCCCGGCTCGAGCGGGTGTGCCGTGGCGCCGGCCTGGTGGGCCGGCGGTGCCGTGCTGCCCGCCGCCCGCAGCCGTGTCAAGCCCCTCGTTCCTCGGGGCCAAGCCCTTCGGGTTGACACGGCCGCTTCCGGCGGCGGGCCAGACGCCCGGAGGGCGAAGCCGCCCACCCGACACCGGAAGGACACACCCGATGCACGCCAACGACCTGTTCGCCACCATCACCGCCCAACTCATCGACGACATCGAAACCGGCGCCGCCGGAACCTGGCGCATGCCATGGCACCACCTCGCCGACGCAGGCACACCCACCAGCATCGACCACCGCCCCTACCGCGGCATGAACGCCGTCTGGCTCGCCATGGTCGCCGCCGCCCACGACTGGACCTCAGGCACCTTCGGCACCTACCGCGCCTGGCAACGCCACGGCGCCCAAGTCCGACGCGGCGAACGCGCCACCCAAGTCGTGCTCTGGAAGACCACCAACCCCACCGACGCACACACCAAGACCGACGACACCGACGACACGCCCACCGGACGGCCTCGCCTCATCGCCCGCGCCTACGCCGTGTTCGCCGCCGAGCAATGCGACGGAGCCGACGACATCATCGCCCGCCGCAACCAGCAACGAACCGAACGCGACACCCCCGCCCGCATCGACGCCGCCGAGCAGTACCTCACCGCCGTCGCCGCGACCGTCATCGAAGGCGGCAACCGCGCCTACTACCGGCCCGCCACCGACTCGATCCACCTCCCGACCCTCGCCCAGTTCGACACCGCCGCCCACTACTACGCCACCCGCGCCCACGAGACCATCCACTGGACCGGCCACGCCGACCGCCTCAACCGCGACCTCACCGGCCGATTCGGCGACGACGCCTACGCCGCCGAAGAACTCGTCGCCGAGCTCGGCGCCGCCATGTGGTGCGCACAGACCGGACTCACCACCATCACCCGAGCCGACCACGCCGCCTACCTCGCCGGATGGCTCCGCATCCTGCGCAGCGACGCCCGCGCCCTCGTCACCGTCGCCAGCCGAGCCCAAGCCGCCGTCGACTGGCTCAACACCCACACCGGACACACCACCACCGAAACCGCCGAGGAGGTCGCCGCATGAACCGCCCGCCCTACCGCCGCAGCGACGAGATCGCCGCCTACACCTACCAAGCCGACATCTACTGCCCGGCCTGCCTCATCGAAGCCATGATCGCCGACGGCATCGCCGCCCCCGCCGCCCGAGACATGCCCACCGACGACGTCCTCGAGCAATGCGCCGGCGCCCTCGCCATCGACCGAGACGACGACACCACCTACGACACCAGCGAGTTCCCCAAGCCCGTGTTCCTCGACTGGCTCACCCCCGACGACACCTGCACCCGCTGCCACGAGCCGCTCTGACCTCGCCGCCGGTCGGCCGCCAAGCGAGCGGCCGGCCGGCGGTCACCGCGTGTGCCGTGACCGCCCTTCGGGCGGGTGCCGTCGGCTCTCGGCGTCGACCGACTCGTGCTCCTCACTCGAGGCAGGCGACGCGAAGCGCAGATGTGGGACCTCCCACGATCGACCTCTGCCGATCGGTCTACCCTTCAGGACGTGGACGCCCAGCTGCCCGACTATTTCTCTGACCGCGAGCTCGGCCCGCCCGCACTGCTATTGGACGATCTCCCCTCGACGGCATGGATCGGCATCTCGGCAACCTTCCACAGGTTCGCGGACCAGCACTTCTTCGCTGCGGAGTTTCCCGAGCAGTGCGAGGACGGGAAGGGCATCTCTGGCACGAGCATGGCGGGCCTTCGAGCGCTGCTGGTGTCACACATCCCGCGGCTCGGCGGCTGGCCCCGCGAAGACGAACCGCCCGACACCGTCACCGCGATGGACCTGGTCGTGTTCGGATGGGTACATGCCCAAGAGCCGAGCGTTGCCGGACATCATGGGTACTTCGGCCACGACCACTACAAGTTCGACCGTCGTGCCGGACGCGCCCGCTGGAGCAGCGAGATCAATCGAATTCTCGAGCGAAACGGCGTGGCTCTCCGGCAGGAGCCTGACGGAACCGTGGTCCGAGTCGACACCGCCGCGGCGACGGTCGCCACGCGCCTTCCCGTGCCAAGCGTTGGCGACATCCAGGTCGACGAAAAGATCGCCACGGCGCTGCGAAAGTACCGAGCTCCCGACGCCGCCGTCCGTCGTGAGGCACTCGAGGCGTTGTGGGATGCCTTTGAGCGGATCAAGACAGTCGTGGACCCCAGCAGCAAGAAGCGATCGGTCCGCGCGCTCATCGACCTCATGGCTGACGAAGGTGCTTCTCGTGACGCCATCGAGGCTGAGTTCGTATCGCTCACCAAGATCGGCAACGACTTCCAGATCCGACACCACGAGGTCGACAAGCACAAGGTCGAGGAGTCCTTGATCGACCCGCTCTTCATTCGTGCTCTCGCACTCGTTGACTCGGCGGCTCGAGCGATCGCTAGGCGGGCCGGGGAGGCGTGAGGGACGCCAGTCCGCCGACGGACTGACGACACGGCGAGCGGGGTAGGAGCGCAACAGCGATCCCTAGAGAAGGTCGTTCGTACTGTTGCCGACTGTCCGAGTGGATGGAGGTCTGTGATGGACAGCACCAGCGACCCGACGAGTTGGCACACCGCCTACGACTGGAACCGCCGAGGCCGACACCGGTTACGCGCGCCGGCCGCTGTCGTGATCGACCTGCCGGTACCGACCGCCGTAGATGCTCACGTGTGGGTCGCAACGATCTGGCCCGACGCCCAGGCAGGAGGATGGGCTCGAGCCCTCTGGGAGCCCGAGCCATCCCGGCGTGGTTGGCGCCTTCCGATGGAGCTCGCTGCCGGCGACGTCATCGAGTTCGGCGCCGACACCCCAGCGCGGCCGGTGCGGTGGTTCGGAATCATGGACTCCTACGAGCCCGACCGCTGGGCCACGATCCAGGGCCCGTACCCGTCCCCGACCGACGCGTGGAACGACGCGCAGCGCCTCCTCGCGCTCGAACGGTTCCTCCCCCCGCTGCCAACCGAACCTCCGAGAGCGTCGACGTCCTGCGACCGGACCGGCCGCGAACGACGACACCGCCACCACCGACGCCCGTAGACGAGCGATCCGTACTCGCCACCGCCCCTGCGAACCCGCCCAGGCGATCGGGAGTGAACCAAGGTCGGACTCACAGATGATCACCGGGGACGGTGTGCACGAATTTCGGGAGTTTGGGAGTGACCTCGGGAGCGAGCCCGGGAGTGCGTGGAGCGCACGCTGCCGTCCATGTTGAGCATCGCCAAGCTGCGGGTCGGGCAGGAGGCCTACACGCTCGCCGGCGTCGCCCAGAGTCTGGACGACTACTACACCGGCCGCGGTGAAGCCGACGGTCTCTGGATCGGCGTCGGCGCGGAACGCCTCGGCCTCGACGGTCCGGTGTCGGCGGACGACCTTCGAGCGGTGCTCGCTGGCATCGCGCCGGGCACTGGTGGTCTGACCCCGAACGGCGAGACGCTGCGCACGCATCCGCGTCGGGTGCCCGGGTTCGACCTCACCTTCAAGGCCCCGAAGTCGGTGTCGGTGCTCTACGCAGTTTCGGACGATCCTCGGGTCCAAGGGCAGATCATCGAAGCAGGTGAGGCCGCCGTCCGTCAGGCGGTCGCATGGTTGGAGCGGGAAGCGATTCATGTGCGCCGCGGGTCCGGTGACGCCGCCTACCTGAACGATCTCGCCGCCCGCGATCCGGCTGCCGCCGAGGCCGCCAAGGTCCGCGTCCTTCCCGGACGGGGCGTCGTGGCCGCCGTGTTCCGGCATCGCACCAGCCGCGCCGGCGACCCTCTGCTCCACTGGCACACGCTGGTCGCGAACCTTGTCGAAGGCCCCGACGGCCGCTGGGGCGCCTTCGTGCATCCCGAGCTCTACCGATCGGTCCGCGCCGCAGGCGAACTGTTCCAGACAGCGCTCCGCGACGAACTGACCGATCGCCTTGGCCTGCAATGGCGACCCGGCCGCCATGTCCCCGAGGTAGCCGGCGTCCCGCAACCCCTGTGCGACATGTTCTCCAAGCGGGCCGCCGAGATCGACGCATGGCTCGAGGCCACCGGGACCCCGAACAATCCCGCGGGCCGCCAAGCGGCGGTGCTTGCGACACGACGCGGGAAGCCCGAGGTAGAGGGCGAACGGTTCGACGCCGCATGGAAAACTGCCGCAGCCGAGGCCGGTTGGGGACCAGCGCAGGCCGAAGCGCTGTTGTCGGCCACCGCCGGGCGGACCGTCCCCTACGACGAGATCTGGCGCCTCGTGGTCAGTGACCCGATCAGCGGCGCCGCCGTCGACCACACCGTCACCGCCGAGGACTGGATCGAGGACCTCGGCAGGACCCTCACCGACCACGACACCACCTTCACCCGCCCGCAGTTGGTCGAAGCGGTCGCTGCCCGGATCGGTGAAGGGGCGTCGGTCGCCACCGTCGACCGGATCGTCGCCCGCGTGCTCGCCTCGCCGCAGATCGTCCCGATCGCCGACGACAACACGCCCCGATGGACGACCACCGGCATGCTCGACATCGAGCAACGGTTCCTCGCCGCCGTCCACGACACCCGCAACAGCCGCACCCCGGTGGACGAAGCGATGGTCGACCACGTCATCGGCGACGGCCCGATGCTGGGCGCTGACCAAGACCTCGCCGTCCGAACCATCACGACCTCGCCCGACGCGGTCACCGTGCTCGTCGGCCCTGCGGGCACCGGCAAGACCTTCACGCTCGACGCCGTTCGCCGAGTGTTCGAGGGCGCTGGCCAACACGTGGTCGGCGTCGCCCCGTCCGCCCGAGCCGCCCACGAACTCGCAACCGACGCCCACATCCCATCGGCCACCATCCACCGTCAACTCGGCGCATGGGACCGCGGACTCGACCTTCCCAGCGAACGCACCGTGCTCGTCGTCGACGAAGCCGCCATGGCCGGCATCCGCGAGCTCGAGCGGGTCACCCGCCCAGTGATCGCCGCAGGCGGACGTGTGGTGCTCGTCGGCGACCACCACCAGCTCCCCGAGATCACCGCTGGCGGGGGCTTCGCAGCACTCGCGACCGACACCGACGTCACGATCGCCGAACTCACCGCCAACCGTCGCCAACTCAACGAATGGGAACGCGACGCCCTCGCCGAACTCCGCGACGGGCACGTCGCCGCCGCCGTCAGCGCGTACCGCGACAACGACCGCATCGTCGTCGCCGACGACCGCGCCGACATGATCGCCACCGCAGTCGACCGGTGGCTCGACGCCCACCAAGCCGGAGCGGTGCCGGTGCTCCTCGCCGGAACCAACGACGTCGTGGCCGCTCTCAACCACGCGGTACGCGATCGCCTACTCAGCGCTGGCGTCCTCACCGCTGGTGCTGACGGGCTCGCCGTAGGGGAGCGACTCGTCATGCGCATCAACGACTACCGAGCGCGGACCATCGACGGCGACGACACCGCAGTCCTCAACGGACAGACCGGAACCCTGACGGCGATCGACGACACCGGACTCGTCGTCCGTCTCGACCACGACGACACGCTCGTCCGGATCGACAACGACTACCTCGCGGCGGGCGGCATCGACTACGCCTACGCCACCACCGCCCACCGAGCCCAGGGCGGCACCTGGGACCTCGCGATCGCGGTCGGTCTCGACGGTCTCTACCGCGAAGCCGGCTACCTCGTGATGTCACGCGGCCGCCAGTCGAACTGGCTGATCCTCACCCAGCCCGAACTCGACAGCCTCGACCCCGACGTCGGCCGACACGACAGCCCCCTGCGCCTGCTCGTCGAAGAACCCGACACGATCGACGACCTCCTTCACGACCGGCTCAGCGCCTCCCGCCGCAAAGCACTCGCCACCACCCGGGACCCGCACGCGCCCGAGATCCATCACAAGGCCACCACGCTCGACCTGCCAACACTCGAGCGCTGGGCCGCCTACGCACGCGTCGATCGAAGCACGAGCCACCCACCTCATCGGGGGCGATCCCGCTCACGCCCACCAGCGGCTCGCTCGCCTGGATCACACCGCTCGCCATGTCGCCGTCGGCCACCGGGTCAAGGCTTGGGACCGGCGCAACATCGGCACCATCACTTCGCTCGACGACAGCGCCGGCACCGCACAGGTTGAGTTCGTTTCGGCGAAAGGCACGACGGCGGTTCGGACGTTCAACTGGGGCGACATCACCATCGTCGACCCGCCACACCCGCGGCCACGCCAACTCAGCGACAGTGCGGCGGCCACCGTCGAGCGCACCGCAGCGGACATCAGGCGACCGCCTCGACCGATGGCACGCTCACCTCTCCGCAGCGGGGGTGCAGCCCAACGATGCCCACGTGTACACAGCGGCAGCAACGCTCGCAGTCGATCGCGCCGCTGCGGCGCTCCGCGCTGCGGAGCCTGCCTGGCTGGTTGCACTGCTCGGTACACGGCCGGTCGACAACCCGGCGGCGACGCAGGTCTGGGAGGACACGGTACGAGAAGTCGCTGCGCATCGACTCCGTGCGGGCATCATCGACCCCCAAGAACCTGGGCGACGAAGCCGTGTGGGCGGCGGTCTCAGCCACAGTCGCTCACGCACGAGTCTGGCTCGACGACATCACCGACCCCGCACTCACGCCAGCGTTGCGAGCGCGAACGCCGGACGAGTTGCAGCAGCGCCAAGTCGAACTCGACGCAATCCTCGCGACCGCACCAGCAGACGTTCGAGGCCTCATCCAGAAGATGCAGTCCATGGCCCCGCTGCCGTTCGACGAGCTCGAGGGTCTCCTGGCGGACCTGGCCTCAGCCCATCACGAGCGTCAACACTGGATCCTGCAGCACTGGCCATCCTCGAACACTGGCCGCACGTCGTGGAAGCCTCGCAGCTTTTGGCAACGACGCATGGAGCCGCTGCTCGGGGTGCGCCGGAACTGGTTGCTCTTGACCTCTTGGACTGATTCGGCCAGGCCCGGTGCAGTCCACCGCCCCCGACTGCGATTCCGCCGAGCGGTACGCTCACCTCGTGACACTTGTCTTGGGCCTTGTTGGTCCTCTGCTAGCACTCGGCGGCGTCGGGGTCGGATTGTGGGTAGGCGAACACGATTCGGCGAGCAGAGCAGGCACGCCGGCCCGGAGAGCGACACCAACAAGCAGCGAGGGGAGTTCATCAAGAACGAGCGGCACGCTTACGCAGGACTGTGGGACGTCACTGCACGTACTCAGGAGGAGATGCGCGGAGCGCTGGACTCACTGACTCCTGAGCGCTTCAGCGGCATGCTTGCCGACGTGAATTCCTTCATGCTGCGAGAGGGTCTGTACATCGAACGTGATGACCGTCTGCTCACCATCGAGTATCTGTTCTGGGTCAATGAGTACCTCCGAATAGTCGCAACCACGCATCGCGGGGACGTACTCAGCTCGATGGTTCATGAGGGGCTTCCGCACAACGTGACCCTTATCGACGAGGTCTTGGACCGAGCCAACGAACTGAGGAGTTCCCTCCGCGGCCGGATCCGCGACAAGCTCGACGCCCCCCAATCGTACGCGGGTGGGACGACTCGAAGAAGCCATCCGAGGACTTGCTGGGACAAAAGCCGCGGGCTCAACGCTCAGATTGCGAACGAGCGCATGCTGCCGGGTCCTCATCTCGAGCCCCGGAGGGGTTCTTGCGTCTTGACGTTGACACGGTCTGACGCCCTGGGCTTCAGAACCGGCGCTCGTTTGCGGGGCGTGGCTCAGCATGGGCCGCGGCCGATCGTGACCGGCGAGCCCCGACGACAAGCCCATTCCTGTGGCGTTTCTGACGCTGTTGTGATGCACGGGTAGCATCACCTGTCCAGCGATCTGGAGGTCACTCTGTTCAGCAATGCTCTGTCGGCGTTGGCCTTGGCCGTGAGCTTGGCCTCGTTGTTCGTCAGTATCCTCGGCCACCGCGCCTCCGGGGCCGAAGGTGACGATTGCGGGCCCACGTTCTCGGCACGACAGGGTGAGCTTTGGCTCGAAGTCCGACTTGTGAACGCAGGGCGAGGCGAGATCAGCATCGATGGGGCGACGTGCGACCTTCTTGGTCCGACCGTCAACTCCCTGCCACACAGGTTGCTGGCCGCAGCATCACACACAGTCGTCTTTCGGGCGCCAATCGGCGATGTTCGAGCTCCCCTGGGGAGCGTCACGGTCCAGATAGGCCTTGGGAACGGTAGGGCGATCGCTTCGCAGGTGCGGCTGACTGACGATGAGCAGCTTGAACTGAGTGCAGCGTCAGGGCCAGAGGCAACCGCGTGCGCCGAGATGGCGTCCGCCAGTTCAGGAGGAGCTGTAACTGGCGCGGTGCTGCCGGTGGGGCCTCGACGTGTCGGCGTCGCTGACCGGGGTCGTCGATGACCTGAACGATGCAGTAGCGGCACTGCTCACGTCGCTGGAGGGTGAGCCTCCAGTTGCCGAGATCACGCGGATATCGATCATCACGTTCTTCGCCGAAGCAGTGCTCGAACTGTGCGAGATTGCGAGCGCAGCCTCGCGGATGCCGCGCATTACAGCGGGCGGAGGCACTGCGTATGGACCTGCGCTTCGACTCGCTCGAGACCGCATCGGAACTGACCTAGACCTTCTCCGGTCGGAAGGTCGCAGGGTGTTCCGGCCCTTGTTGCTGTTCATCACCGATGGAGCGCCCACTGATACCCACTGGTATCAGGACCTTGATGCTCTTACTGATCCCGGCTTTCCCGCTCGGCCGACGATTCTTGCGTTCGGGTTCTCGTCTGCGGATCCCACGATTCTTCGTCGGCTTGCGGGCACGCAGGGCCAAGCCTTCGTGTTGGCCGAGAGCGTCCATCCACGTTCAGCTGTTCGGTCTGTTCTTGAGGGGATCTCGGAGTCGTTGAAGTTGACGACGCAGAGCTCTACTGCTTCGTTTTCGATGTCCGAGTCTCCGGATTCCTGACGACTGGATAGACGTGACGTAACTGCTCCGTGAGCGGGAGTTCGCCCTCGGGCGCCGATCTTGCGCCCTGCGATGACGTGGTGCCGATCGGCTTTACCGACGGAGAGGTTCGGGCCGGGTGGAGGTAAGTCACCGCCCCCGAACACGCGATCGATTCGCAAGGAGGTCGACTTGTCAATCTCGACGCGAGCTTCTAGATCTGGGTTCCGAGAACCTGCGGAGGGAACGGCCTTCGAACCGAGGGCTGCGGCCAGTAGCAGCCAGCGTTGTACCTGTCGGCCATCACCAGAACCCAAACGCGGACCGCACGCTGCAGCGCCTCGTGGTCAGCGGGCCACGCAATCGGCACCCCACCAAAGTCCCCGGCTGGCGAGCCGTTGTCGGCGGCCGTTGTTGCTAACCAATCGATTGCCTCGGCGAGCGCATCCCAGACGGTGAAGCCTGGGCGGTAGCCGCGGCGGAGGTGGTCGACCGCCCGCAGTCGAGGAGCCAGTTGCCGCCCTCGTCGAGGGGCTCTGATCCGTTCGTGTCCGAGTCGGCGGCGAAGAGGTCGTTCATTGCGCTGGCTCCAGTCCCGCTGAGTCGATGTTGAGCATGAGCGCGTCGAGGCTGCGGATCGGGTCGTCGACGGACGTGGCGCCGGCTGGGGGGAGCCGGTAGGACAGCGCTGCGGTGTCGATCTCGACGGCGGACCTGATGGGCGTGACGTTGCCCGGCGCTGGGGGACGGAGCCACGAATGCACGGTCGAGGCATCGATCCCTGCGCCGCTGGCCGTCGCTGCGACGGTCTCGGTGTCACCGTCGCAGCGGATGTTGAGGACGTCGAGGACGGTGTGGTCATTGACCCTTGTCGTAAGTGCGGCGGCAGTGTCGGCGGGCGAGAGGCCGGCCGCTTCCGAGACGGCCGCGAGCTGGTCCGGGTACCCACGCGGCGACTGGCGGCGATGGCGAGCGCTTCGTAGGGCTCGACGACGGTGAGGAGCCCGGTCGTGAACGCCTCGGGGGTGGGCGCGTGGGCAACGAGGTGGTCGACGATGGAGGTGGTGGGATGACCTGCCGTGGCCATCGATCCAGCGGCGAGTTCCCACAGATGAGGATCGTCGGGGAGGGTGCGGAGGACGTCTCGTGGGCGGACCGCCTGATCTCGGCTGCCGTGCAGCCGGCGGTACGCATCTCGGTGGCGGTGGCGTCGAGAAGTTCTGCCGCAAGCGTGTTCGGGAGGTCCCACGTTGAGTTGCAGCACGCCGCGGATCCCGTCAGGGATGGGGACGCCGGCGGCTGGGAGAAGCGTTGCCACGGTTGCGGCGTCGACTCCGTCGGCGGCGAGGACGGCGACGGTCGTGGCGGGGCTGAACCCTGCGGCGCCGAGGAGTTCGACGAGTTCGGCAGGGTCGGCATCAATGATGCCCGCGGTGTCGGTGTCGGCGAGGCGGCCGCTGATGAGATGAGCGAGGTCGGCTCGGTTGTA
>CAWKBX010000006.1:0-52767 GCA_963847945.1 uncultured Actinomycetes bacterium | reverse complement strand
AGCGTCGACACGTTGCACGTCGACTTCTTCAACGCCTGGGACGTGAACAAGCTGCGTACCGAGGTGGAATCGTGCCTGCACCGAGAGGTCGTCTGCGGCGTGACCAGCACACGGACCTGAGATCGGGGTGGGCGTCAGAGCCGCCCGGCGTCGATCACCCGCTCGAGGAACTGCTGGGTGCGGGCCTCGCGGTCGGCGACCCGAACAGCTCGGCCGGCGGTCCCGACTCGAGGATCCGGCCGGCGTCGAGGAAGCAGACCCGGTCGGCGATCTCGCCGGCGAAGCCCATCTCGTGGGTCGCCAGCAGCATCGTCATCCCCCGTGACTTCAACCCGCGGATGACGTCGAGGACCTCGCCGACCAGCTCCGGATCGAGCGCCGAGGTGATCTCGTCGAGCAACATCAACTCGGGCTCCATCGCCAGGGCGCGGACGATCGCGACCCGTTGCTGCTGCCCGCCGGACAGCCGGTCGGGGTAGTCGTCCGCCTTGTCGGCCAGGCCGAATCGGTCGAGCAGCTCGCGGCCTCGGCCTCGACCACCGGACGGTGGCGTGCCGACGACGCTTGATCGGGGCGAGGCGTGATGTTGGCCAGCACGCTCATGTGGGGGAACAGGTTGTAGCTCTGGAAGACGATCCCGATCCGCCGCCGGATCGGGTCGGGGTCGAGGCCCGGCTCGGTGATGTCGAGCCCGTCGAGCAGGATTCGTCCGTCGTCGATCGGCTCGAGCAGGTTGATGCAGCGCAACAACGTCGACTTGCCCGAACCGCTACGCCCCGATCAGACAGATCACCTCCGACTCGGCGACGTCCAACGACACCTGGCGGAGCACCTGGCGATCGCCGAACGACTTGTCGACCCGGTCGATGCTCGAGCTTCATCGATACTGCCGTGCCGGTCATCGATCGCCGTCCCGCCGTTC
Organism: uncultured Actinomycetes bacterium; assembly: GCA_963847945.1. Lineage (GTDB taxonomy): Bacteria > Actinomycetota > Acidimicrobiia > Acidimicrobiales > Ilumatobacteraceae > JANMJD01. The sequence continues at coordinate 51,845 of CAWKBX010000006.1, read as the reverse complement.
GCGCGTTGCCGGGCAGGTGCGTCGGTCAGTCGGGTCAGCGGGATCGACACGCATGAGGAACAGCACTGCGGCGGCGACGTAGGGCGTGTAGTTGAACGATGCGGGCCGTCTCGATGTTCGCCCGACGGAGCACCTCGATCGGGCCGAGGATGCCGACCAGGGCGACGTCCTTCTGGAGGCTGACGAAGTCGTTCATCAACGGCGGAACGACCCGCCGAACGGCCTGCGGGAGGACCACGTGGCGCATCGTCTGGCCCGGCGACAGCCCGAGCGACCGGGCCGCCGCCCGTTGGATCTCGTGCATGCTCTCGATCCCGGCGCGGAACACCTCGCCGACGTACGCCGAATACGTCAGGACGAGAGCAACGGACCCCACAGATCAGCGGCGGTTCCAGTCCCGCCGGTCCGGAACAGGCGGAACGGCACGTCCGAAGCCGAGCTTGGGGATGCCAAACCCGACGAGATAGATCCTGAGAACGACCGGGACGCCGCGGACCACGTCGGTGTACAGCGTCGCGAACAGGCGCAGCGGGATAGAGCGCCGGTGAGCGCGTGTTGCGGCACAGGCGAGCACCAGACCCAGGCGACGATGAACGGCGCGCACCACAGGAAGATCTGGACGTCGTACCAGAAGTGGCCGAGCAGCTTGGGGAAGTCCTCGCGAAACTTTCGCCATCGAAGAACTGCTTGCGGACCTTGGCCACCCGCTGGCCCTGGTGACCAGCAATGAGCAACGGGACGACGGCCAGGGTGCTGACCGCGGCGACCGTTGCGGCCCGTCGCCGACGGCGAGCGACGGTGCGTCTGACGACGAGTCGAGACGGTGGGCGAGGGCGTCGCTGACTGTCCGACGCCGTCGCCTTCCGATGGTTCCGCGGTTCATCGTGACGGAGTTTAGCTTGACCGCTTGGTCTACCGGGGCATCGGAGCCTGGGAGTCGGCCATCCACGTCTCGGTGATCGTGGTCAGTTCGCCCGACGCGGTGAGTGCGGCCAGCGCGAGCGTTTGCACAGTCGACCAGCGGGTGTCCTTGGTGAACAACAGGCCCGATGTGTCGCCCTGGCCGCCGGCGTCGACCGGGAACTGGCCGAACACCGTCGTGCCCTCGATCTCGACGGCCGATGATGAACAGCGCGGTGGGCAGGTCGGCGATGATCGCATCGATCTGCTTGTTGTCGAGCGCAGTCTTGGCGTCGGCGTTGCTCGTTGAAGACGAACGGCTCGGCCGTCGGCTTGATCACATCGGTGATGAAGTCGACGCTGGTCGTGCTCGCCGCCGCTCCCAGCTTCAGCTTGGCGAGGTCGGCCATCGTTGCGATGCCCGTGCCTGGGCCGTCGGTGTAGCCGAGCACGGCCTGATTGCGAGGTGTAGTACGGCTCGCTGAACGACACCGTCTGCTTGCGCTCGGCGGTGATCGAGAACTGCTGCAGGTTGAAGTCGAACGTCTTTCGCTGCCGGCGACGGCGTCGTCGAACGCGGTGCGCACCCACTTGACGGCCGGGCCCTCGAAGCCCATCTGCTTGGCCACGGCCATGGCCACGGCGGCCTCGAAGCCCTGACCCGACTCGGGCTTGTCGTCCATCACGTACGGGGGAAAGGCGGGATCGCCGGTAGCGATCGTCAGCGAGCCATCGGCCAAGGTCTTGCCAGCAGCGCACGCCGTCGGCGTCATCGGCCGCGGGCGGCGGCTGCGGTGGTTGCCTCGGCTGCCGCCGGGGCCTCAGTCGCCTTCGGTGCCGAGCCGGCATCGTCGGTGGTGGCACTCGAGCCGCAGGCCGCAGTTCCGATCACGAGCAGGCCGCCGATGGCAGCCACGGTTGCACGTCTCATTGAATGTCCTCCTGGTGTTCACGCAGTGGTCTCACCGCTAGTCGCCACGGATTCGTCATCCCATCGCGCATTGACAGTGAGACGAATTCGTCTTATTGTCTCAGCATGTCTCCGCGCCGAGCGCTCCGATTCTCGAAGCGACGCAGCGTTGTTGCGAACGGTGGGGCATCGCCAAGGTCAATGTCGATGACGTCGCCAACGAGGCCGGAATTTCCCGGGCGACGCTGTATCGGTTGTTCCCCGGCGGTCGCGACGTGCTGTTCGAAGCGCTGCGGGTCATGGAGTTGGAAGACTTCTTCGTCCGGCTGCGTGGCCACATCGACGGAGCCGACAGTCTCGCGCGACCTGCTCGTCCGTACCGTCGTCCACGCCACCCGCGAGCTACGCGCCGACGACCATCTGGCGATCATGATGGCCTCGGCCCCCGGCGAGATGATCGGCGAGCTCACCGTCGGTGGTCTGCCGCGGATCATCCGGGTCGCCACCGTGTTCATCGCCCCGCTGCTCGATCCGTATCTCGGTCGAACCGAGTCGTTGCGGCTGGTCGATGTGATGGCCCGCCTCGTCATCTCGTACTTCCTTGCCCCGTCCGACCTGGTCGATCTCTCCGATGGCGAACATGCCGCGGAGTTCATCGACGCCTTCATTCTTCCCACCTTTACGACAACCCCTTAGGAGCCAGTGATGCCCCCGGATACGACTGCAACCGCCGAATTCTCGACGACCAACGACATCATCGGTCGCGACGAGATCAACGATATGGACGCCATCCTGAGCGTTGTCAACCACGACGTCGACGAGGTCGTCCACGCCGTGAAAGACAACGCCGATGCGTTGTTCACCTGGGACTACACCCTCGCCCGGCCCGCGCTGAGAAAGCTGTACGAGAAGGCCAAGACCGGTCAATGGAACGCCACCACTGATCTGCCGTGGGACACCCTCGTCGACCAGGAGAAAGAGTCGTCGCCCAGACCCAGGCGCTGATCGGCACAGGCATGGACCCGACGATCTACATCGGCACCCCGGTCGAGAAGTGGGCCGAAAAGGAATGGCTCGAGTTCGGCGTCGAGCAGCTCAATTGGACGCTGTCGCAGTTCATGCACGGCGAGCAGGGCGCGCTGCTGTGCACCGCCAAGATCGTCGAGACGGTGCCGTGGTACGACGCCAAGCTCTATGCCTCGACCCAGGTGGTCGACGAGGCCCGTCATGTCGAGGTGTTCGCCCGCTATCTCGACGAGAAGCTGTCGGGCCACTACCCGATCAACGCCCACCTGAAGATGCTGCTCGACGACATCGTCACCGACTCGCGCTGGGACATGACCTACCTGGGCATGCAGATCATGGTCGAAGGCCTCGCCCTGGCCGCCTTCGGGTTCCAGCATCAGCTGACCACCGAACCGCTGCTCAAGCAGCTCCTGCGCTACGTGATGAGCGACGAGGCCCGCCATGTGGCCTTCGGGGTGCTCAGCCTCAAAGAGGTCTACGACCAGATGACCGACACCGAGATGATGGATCGCCAGGAGTTCGCATTCGAGGCGGCGATCCGCATGCGCGACCGCTTCCTGTCACAAGAGGTCTGGGACCGCATGGGCATCAACCCCCGCGACGTGCTGCCGCTGGTGCTGGCCGACCCGACTCGGGTGATGTTCCAGCAGATGTTGTTCTCCAAGATCGTCCCGAACTGCAAGAAGCTCGGGCTGCTCGACCGTAACGACAAGTGGCTGCGGCACCGCTTCGAGGAGATGGACGTCATCCAGTTCGAGGATTGGGCCGACACCGGCGAGGAATATCTGGCCTTCGAGCTCGGCGCCGAAACCCCGGCCCCCGTCCCGCACTGACCCCGACGACCACTCGGGCCTACCCCGATCCCGTCCAGGTCGCCTGCCGACCTGAAACGCGACGAAATCCGCCTGTCGACTTGGGGTCCGCCGTTCTACGGTGGGCCCCATGATCGTTCCCGATGACAAGAACTGGACCTGGGTGCTCGAGCGGGAGTGCCCCGAATGTGGCCTCGACCCCCAATCGCTCGATCCGAAGAGCGTGTCGGGCATGGCCCGCAACCAGGGGCCGGTATGGGCGGCGCTGGTGACGCAACCGGGTGCGACGAATCGGACTCGTGATGACCGCTGGTCGGTGCTCGAATACGCCTGCCATGTGCGTGACGTCTTGCGGCTGTTCGACATGCGGCTGTTGCGGATGCTCAACGAGGACGACCCGTTGTTCGCCAATTGGGACCAGGACGTCACCGCGGTGGCAGATCGCTACGACCTGCAGGATCCTGCGGTCGTGGCCGCCGAGCTCGTCGAGTCGGCGAACGAGATTGCCGACACGTTCGCCTCGGTCGGTGACGACCAGTGGCAACGCGTGGGTCGGCGCAGCGATGGCGCGCACTTCACGATCGAGTCATACGCCCGCTACTTCATCCACGACCCGGTGCACCACGTCTGGGACGTCACCACGGGTTGAGGCGACGTGAGGCCTGACGGGTGCTATTCGAGGTCGTCTTCATCATCGGGGACGACCAGGATCGGAAGCGGGGCGCGGTGGACCATCTCATAGGTGATCGAACCGAGGAGGGCGGCCTTGAGCGGCCCGGAGCCACCGTGGCCGACGGCGATCGCGTCGGCCTCGCGGGCCCTGGCCACCTCGATCAACGCATCAACCGGGCGCATCTGGACGAGCTCCGTGGCGATCTCGAGCCCCGGTCGGTCGCCGGCGATCTCGTCGCGGATCTCGGCAAGCGTCTCGTCGCCGATCGCTGCCATCTGCTCCTCCAACGACCCGCCGCGGGGGCCCATCGCGACGGCCTCGTAGCCGAACACGAGCACCAGCGGCACGCCCATCAGGTCGGCCACCCGTGCGGCCGTGCGGGCGGCCTCGTAGCCGCTGCCGTCACCGCCAACGCCGACGACGATTCCTCCACCAGCCATCACTTGCCTACCTTCGTATAGGTGCCCAAGGGGGCAGCGGGGCCATCGGTGCCCCGTGGGTTGATAATCGTGTCTGCGGGGTCGGGACGAATGCCGAAGAACACCGGGTACTTCTGGCGGCACCAGAGCATCAACGGCACGCCGAGAATCAGCAGGATCGTGCCGATGACCAGCACCGTTCCGACGCCGAAGGTTGTTCCTGAGCCGTATGACTCCTTCGACGAGTCGATGATCGTCTTGACGAACACATAGGTGAGGATGACCGCTCCAAGCAGGGGAAGTGCCCCGACGAGCACGAAGTTCTTGGCGCTGCGCAGCAGGTAACGGCGGTAGTACCAGACACAGGCGTAACCGGTGATCCCGTAGTAGAACGCGATCGCAAGGCCGACAGCGGCAATCGACGACCAGTACAGGTTGAAGTCGGCGGTCAACATCGAGCCGCCCGAGGCCACCGCAAGTCCGATGAACCACACGCAGCTGAAGGCGCCGAAGGCCCAGGTTGACCAGGCCGGCGTCATCGTCTTGCGGTCGATCTTGGCCATCACCGCCGGTCCGGCTTTGTGCGAACCCATGCTCAGCATGCTGCGGGTCGCCGGAAGAATCGTCGTCTGACACGAGGCGGCGGCCGACGTGAGAATGGCGATGATCAACAGCTTGTTGAAGAACCCGCCCAACGCTTCTTTACCGACGGCGTAGATCGCGTCACCCTGGTTGTCGATGACGAACTGCGGTCCGAGGAAGGCCTGGGTGCCATACGAAGTGAGGATGTAGATCGCCAGCAGGATGAACACCGAGAGCACGGCGGCGATGCCGGGGGTGCGGTTGGCGTCTTCGCATTCCTCGTTCACGCTGACGGCAGTGTCCCATCCCCAGTAGGCGAACACGGCGATCACCAGGCCGGCGGTGATTGCCGACATGCTCAAGTCGCCGGGCGTGAGCCATGACAGCGATGGAGAGACGGAGCTGTACTCGACCTCGTCGATCACTCGGGTTACCCCGTCGCCCATCGACCGCACGATCGCCACGACCGCGAAGATGGCCAACACCGCAAGCTCCGTTCCCAACAGGGCAACCTGGGTACGGGCCGAGAGCTCGATGCCCTTCCAGCAGATCCAGCACATCGCCAGGATGAAGACACACCCAAGCAGGGTCACGTAGATGGCGTTGTTGGCCGCGTCTTCTGCGCCGAACAACAGCAGCACGTACTGCCCCGAGACTCCGGCCAGGTTGGGCATGATCAGCAGGTCGGCGATGATCAGCCCCCACGATCCGAGCCAACCGCTCGATGGCCCGAAGGCCCTGGTTACCCAGGCGAACGTGGTGCCGCAGTCGGCGTCGGCCTTGTTCATATAGAAGAACGCGGCGGCGATGCAGCCCATCGGAACGAAGGCGAACAACATGATGAACGGGGCGTGAACGCCGGCCTGCTCGTTGATTCCGCCGATCCCAGCGGCAAGCGAATAGCCTGGCGCCGTAGAGGCCACGGCGATGACCGTGGTGGCCACCAGACCGAGGGCCCCGGCTTTCAGGCCCTTCTCGCCAGCCGTTGCCGAATGGGTCGTTGCAGTCATAGATCCCCCAGAGATCGCGTTCGACGATGCCCGTGATCTTTCCACAGCACCCGACCGTGTCGGAACGATGGATACAAGTACCATACAAGTCGTGACCGACGCCTGGAATCCCGCTCAGTACCAGCGCTTCGCTGGTGAGCGATCGCAACCGTTCTTCGACCTGCTCTCGATGCTCGAGCCGACCCAGCTTGTGCGGGCCGTCGACCTTGGTTGCGGAACTGGTGAACTTACCGCCGCCGCGGCCAAACAGCTGGGCAGCTCGGTGATGACCGGCATCGACAACTCCGCGGCGATGTTGAAGGCGGCGAAGCCCCATGGGTCGGCCGCGGTCAAGTTCGAAAGCGCCGACATCGCCGACTGGACCGCTCGTGGCGACCACGATCTGGTGCTCTCGAACGCCGCCCTCCAGTGGGTGCCCAACCATGTCGAGGTGATCAAGCGGTGGTCGGCGGGCCTGGCCCCCGGCGGGCAGATTGCCATCCAGGTGCCGGCCAATGCCGACCACCCCTCGCACCGGGTGGCGATGGCGGTGGCGACGAAGCCGCCCTACATCGGCGCGTTCGGCGGCTGGCCGCCCGACGACCCGGTGGCCAAGAACGTGCTCGGCCCCGAGAAGTACGCCGAACTGCTCCACGAACTCGGCTTCGAACGCCAGCACGTGCGGCTGCAGGTCTACGGGCATGTGCTCGATTCGAGCCGGGATGTCGTCGAGTGGGTCAAGGGCACCACACTGACCCGCTTCAAGACCCTGCTCTCGGCCGAAATGTACGACGACTTCCTGTTCGACTACCGCAGCCGTCTGCTCGACGCGATCGGTGACCGCAAGCCGTACTTCTACCCGTTCAAGCGCATCCTGATCTGGGGTCGTCGCCCGGCCTGAGTGCCGTTGCGTCCACCGAGCGAAACCGACGCGGGCAGAAACGCTCTGCGTCACTACGCTTGAACCGTCGTCGGCAGCCCACGGGCAAAGTACAGAAGGTTCGGTCACGCAATGGCACGGTTCGGTCGGGTTCTCACCGCAATGGTCACACCGTTCGACGAGGACGGCTCGCTGAACCTCGACAAGGCCCGCACGCTGGCCAAATGGCTGCAAGACCACGGCAACGAGGGTCTCGTCGTCGCTGGAACGACCGGCGAGTCGCCGGTGCTCACCGACGATGAGCGGCTCAGTCTGTTCGCCGCGGTGCGCGAGGTGGTCACGATCCCCATCGTCGCCGGCACGACCACGGCCGACACCGCTCATTCCGTTCACCTCACCAAAGAAGCGACCAAGCTCGGCGTCGACGGCATCCTCGCTGTCTGCCCGTACTACAGCCGGCCGTCACAAGCCGGAATTCTCGGCCATATGGAGGCCGTCGCTGCGGCGACCGATCTGCCGGTCATCGTCTACGACATCCCGGTGCGCACCGGTCGGAAGATCTCGACGGCGAACATTTTGAAGCTGGCCCGCGAGGTGCCCAACATCGTCGCCTTGAAAGATGCCGCGGCGAACCCGGGGGAGACGGCGGTGGTGGCCGCCAACGCCCCCGACGGCTATGAGGTGTACAGCGGTGACGACATCATGACCCTGCCCCTACTGGGCTCGGGTGCCGTCGGCTCGATCGGCGTGGCCACCCACTGGACCGCCGAGGATCACCAGTTGATGTTCGACCTGTGGGACAAGGGCGACCTGGCTGGCGCCCGCCTGGTCAACGCCCGAATGATCGAGAGCTTCCAGTACGAGACCGGCGACGACGCGCCCAACCCGCTTCCGTCGAAGGTGATGATGAACCTGCTGGGCCTGTCCGTCGGCGAGGCCCGCCTGCCGATGGGCCCACCCCCGGCCTGGCTGGAGCCCCGCGCCCGCGAAGTCCACGCCAACCTCGAAGCCTGGCGCGCCGCCTGGCCCAACCGGCCCCGGTGACCCGTTTGTTCAATTCTTGGGGTCACCACCCCGGTGATGGCGCAATCGGCATCTGTGAACCGGGAGTGGTGGTACGCGGTGGCGGGTCGGTCAACGTAGTGTGGGAAACCTCATGAGTGATCCTGTACGTATCTCGTTCCTTGGCGGCCTAGGAGAGATCGGTCGTAACTGCCTGATCATCGAGCAGGAGGGCAAACTGCTGATGATCGACTGCGGGCTGATGTTCCCCGATGCCGACATGCATGGCATCGATCTGGTGCTACCCGACTTCGCCTATCTCCGGGCCAACGCCGACCGCATCGTCGGATGTGTCGCCACCCACGGCCACGAAGATCACGTCGGCGGGCTGCAGTTCGTGCTGCGCGAGCTGTCGTTCCCGATCTTCGGTTCCGCGGTGACCCTCGGGTTGGCCCGCAACCGCATCGAGGAGGCCGGGCTGCTCGGCCGCACCGAGTTGGTCGTCTGCAAGGACGGCGAGCGCCGGATGATCGGGCCGTTCGATGTCGAGTTCATCCCTGTCACCCACTCGGTGCCGCATGCTCACGCGATTGCGGTCCACACGCCTCAGGGCGTCATCCTCCACTCGGGCGACTTCAAGCTCGACCTCACTCCGGTCGACGGCCGGCGCACCGACCTGGCCCGGCTGGGTGAGATTGCCAAAACCGAGGGCTTTCGCCTGCTCCTTGCGGATTCGACCAATGCCGAAGAGGCCGGCTACGCCCCGAGCGAGACATCGGTCGGCGCAACGCTGCGTGCGATCTTTGCCTCCCAGCGGGATCGGCGGATCATCACCGCGAGCTTCGCCAGCCATATCCACCGGATGCAGCAGATCGCGGCAGCGGCGATCGGCGAGGGTCGGTTCATCGCCACGCTCGGCCTGTCGATCAAGAAGAACGTCCGCATGGCTCGTGACCTGGGACTTCTCGACATTCCCGAGTCGTCGCTGATCGACATCGAGACCATCGACAAGTACCCGCCGGGCAAGGTGTGCATCATCTCGACCGGCTCGCAGGGTGAGCCGATGTCGGCGTTGTCCCTGCTCGCCCGCGGCGACAGTCGGTGGTTGACGATCGGTGATTCCGACACGGTGATCCTGTCGAGTCACGCGATTCCTGGCAACGAAACGAACGTCAATCGGGTGATCGATGGTCTGCTGCGGGCGGAGCGCGGGTGGTTCACTCCGGCATCGCTGACGTCCACGCCACGGGCCACGCCCAGGCCGATGAGCTCAAGACCTATCACTCGATCGTGCAGCCCGAATGGTTCGTACCGGTGCACGGTGAGTACCGCCACATGTTCGCCCACGCCCGGCTCGCCGAGGAGATGGGCATGGCGCCCGATCACGTGTTGCAGTGCGAGGACGGCGATCAGCTCACCTTGTCCGACGAAGGTCTGGCCAAGACGGGCCGGGTCCCCGCCGGTTACCTGTACGTCGACGGCATCGTCGGTGATGTCGGCCAGGGCGTCCTGCGGGACCGCAAGCTGCTCGCCGAGGAAGGTGTCGTCGTCGTCATCGTGACGGTCGATGTGGGCACCGGCAAGGTATTGACCGGCCCGGAGATCATCACCCGCGGCTGGGTCTATGCCCCTGAGGCCGAGGATCTTCTCGACGAAGCGTGCGACCGCGTCGCCGAGGCCGTCGAGAAGGCCATATCGCAAGGGGTACGCGATGTCGACGCGCTGGAGCGTGATGTGCGCAAGGCCGCCGGCAAGTTCGTCAGCGAGCGCACCAAGCGCCGCCCGATGATCGTCCCCGTCGTGATGGAAGCGTGACCGAACTATCACGTTGGGCTCCGCTTCAGAGGCCCTAGCCTTTCGAATCGTGCGATCGAACGTTGATCGCCGAAGAAAGGAGCCCTCATATGGGACTCATGGACATGCTCGGCGGCCTGATGGGCAAGAAGGCGCCCAAGTCGGGCAACCCCCTGTTGGATGCATTGATGCCGATGTTGCTCGGTGGTGGCGCACTCGGCGGCCTCGCCGGGCTGCTCAAGAAGTTCACCGGCGCCGGCCTCGGCCAGAAGGCTGACAGCTGGGTCGGTACGGGTCCGAACGAGGATCTGCAGCCCGACGAGGTCGAGTCCGCCCTCGGCGGCGACATGCTCAGCCAGCTTGCTGGTAAGGCTGGGGTCTCGACCGACGCCGCCAAGGGTGGCCTCGCCAAGATGCTGCCGAACCTCGTCAACCACATGACCCCCGGTGGCACCGTGCCGACCGGCGGCCTTGGCAAGCTGATGAAGGGTCTCGACTTCAGCAAGATCCTCGGCGGTCTCGGCGGGTGAATGCTCGGCGGGCGGTCGCAGCGATTGTCGCTGCGGCCGCCTGTTTCGCGTGCGGGGGGTCGGAGCCGACTCCACGCACCCTGTTGCGTCTCGATGAGGTCGCCGCGGCCGTTGCGGCCGTCGAGCAGGCCCGAGGCGGCCCACAGCGCTACACCGAAATCAACGTGGGTCCCAGCCTGGTCAACCTGTTCGTCGTGGTCGACGATGCCGCCGAACTCGCCTACGTGTATTCCAACGGCAAGCTCGAGGCCCCCGCCGAACCGACGCCGCGACTCCCAGACTCGACCGACTTCGACGTGGCCGACGTCAACGTCGATGCCGTGGCAGGGTTCCAGGCCCGTTTGTCAAAGGATCTCCCCGAGAGCGAGCTGACCCGGCTCGGACTGATCGATGCCCCGCCGACCGGTCTGGCATGGCGGGCGCTGTTGACCAGCGCCCGGGGTGGCACCTTCGAGGTGATCTTCGGCACGGACGGTTCGCTGATCGGGGCGCTGCCGAAGGCCGAACCATTCACCGTCGGGTCGTGACGATTCCATGTTCCGATGCGTGGGGAGACGATGCATCGGAACATGAAAATCGGTTGGCGGGGGATGTTGGGGGAGTGTCCCGAACGCTCGCGCGCCTACTTGGTACCCTTGCGTCATGGCCCAACGGGCGTCTGACCGCAAATCATCGCGCCCCCGTGGCGTCAAACCCGCTGCCAGTGAGGCAGAGCGGGTGTTCGGCGCCACGCGTTCGGGCAAGAATCCCAAACGTGCCCCGGTGAAAGGCACCGGCCGATCGGCGTCGTCGGCGAAGGCGGCCCCGCCCAAACCGGCTCCACCCGCTCCCTCGCAACCGAGGTCGGCGTCGCGCGGCCGCAAGCAGCCGGTCAGTGCGGTTGCCCGTCAGATCGTCGCCGGTCAAGAGAGTGACCTGCTCGGTATTGGGTTGGTGGCCGCCGGGGTGTTGATTGCGTTGGCGGTGTGGTTCCGCCTGGCCGGGCCGGTGGGCCGGGGGATCAGCGATCTGTTCGGGTGGTTCTTCGGCGTTGGGCGGTACCTCGTGCCGGTCGCCTTGGCGCTGGCCGGGGGCGCGTTGATCCGCAAGCAACGGTTCGAGCAGCGCCTGCGCGTCGGCATTGCCTCGGGGGTGTTGGCACTGTCGTTGTTGGGCCTGTTTCACCTGGCCAAAGGTCCCGACAAGCTGGTCACGACGCTGGCTGAGCTCAATCGTGGCGGTGGCTGGTTCGGGGCAATCGTCGGTGTACCGCTGGAGCAGGCGCTGGCCACCGCAGGAGCGACTGTCGTATTGCTCGGTTTGCTGATCGGATCGATCCTGCTGCTCACCCGCACCTCGGTTCGAACGGCCGCCGGGCTGGTCAGCCGAGGGGCGGAAGGCGTCGCCCGGCCACTCGGCCGCGCGGCCCGCAAGGCGATGGGCGAGGTGTCGACGTTGTCGAGCGAACGCGACCCAACGCCGGCCCGGCCGCGGGTGTACGACGCCGCCCTCGACGACGACGAACCGCTGTTGCCGCAGATGAAGCGGCCGGCGCTGACCTCGCCGATCCCCGGCGAACCCAAGCCCCCGCGCTCGGGTCGCGCCCTTCCTCCGCCGAGCCTGTCCGACGCCGCCCCCGGCGACCAGGGCGAACTCGCCCTCGGGCCCGGCGCCCGTCCCGGCATCTGGAAGCTGCCGGCGCTCTCGAACCTCGAGCGCAGTACGAACTCGGCGATTGATCCGGCCGAGGTCAAGGCCCGCGGCGACAAACTGCAGGCCGCGCTCAAGGCCCACGGCGTCGATGTGGCGATGGTCGGGATGACCGTTGGTCCAACGGTCACCCGCTACGAGTTGGAGTTGCTCGAGGGTGAGGACGGCCGCATTGCCAAGGTGGCGGCGATCACCAGCCTGCAACGTGACATCGCCTACGCCACCGCGGCCACCGACGTGCGCATTCTCGCCCCGATCCCGGGTCGTTCGGCGATCGGTGTCGAGGTGCCCAACCACACCCGTCAACTGGTTGCGTTGGGCGACTTGATGGCGTCGGCCGAGGCCAAGGCGTTGAGCCATCCCCTCGAAGTCGCCATCGGCAAGGACATCGCCGGTCGTTCGGTATTCCTCAACCTGTCGACGACGCCTCACTTGTTGATCGCCGGCGCAACGGGGGCGGGCAAGTCGAGCGGGATCAACTGCATCATCACCTCGCTGCTCATGCGGACCACGCCTGACCAGGTGCGATTGATTCTCATCGACCCCAAGCAGGTCGAGATGGGGCAGTACAACAAGCTGCCGCACTTGCTGACCCAGCCCGTCACCAACCCGAAGAAGGCGGCCAACGCGCTGAATTGGGCCGTGCGCGAGATGGAGCGCCGCTACGACCTGCTTTTCGAGGTCGGCTTCCGCGACATCACCGGTTACAACGCGGCATACGACCGCGGCGAACTGGTCCCCCAGCCGGGGGTCGAGACGGCATTCGAGCGTCTGCCCTACATCGTGGTCGTCGTCGACGAGTTGAACGACCTGATGATGATCGCAGCTCGTGACGTCGAGGAGTCGATCACCCGCATCGCCCAGAAGGCCCGCGCCGTCGGTATCCACCTGATCGTCGCCACCCAACGGCCGAGCGTGAACGTGATCACCGGGGTGATCAAGGCGAACATCCCGGCTCGTATGGCCTTTGCGGTGTCGAGCCTGACCGATTCCCGAGTCATTCTCGACCAACCGGGAGCCGAGAAACTGGTCGGCAAGGGTGACATGTTGTTGCTGCCGGGCAACTCGTCCGTCGCTCAACGCATCCAAGGTTCCTTCGTCGGTGAGGAAGAGGTCCGCAAGGTCGTCGCCTTCTGGCGGCGCCAGGCTCCCGAGGTGAACTACGTCGCCAACATCGAAGGCGACGAGTCGGGTGGCGCGGCGGGGACGAGCGCGGGAACGTACGGAGCGTCCGACGATGATGACGACGAGACCCTGGTCCGTCAAGCGATGGAGTTGATCGTTCGCTCGCAGCTCGGGTCGACATCGATGCTTCAGCGCAAGCTCAAGGTCGGGTTCGCCCGGGCCGGGCGGATCATGGATCTTCTCGAAAATCGAGGCGTCGTGGGGCCGTCGGAGGGTTCCAAGGCACGCTCGGTGCTGATGACCGTTGAGGAATACGAGCTGATTGAGGCCGAAGGACGCGATCCTCGCTAGCAGGGCGCGGCTACTGTCGCCCCCGTGTTGCCAGGATGTTCTCGATGACCGATCAATCATCTGCTCGTGATGACGACCCGGATTTGGCCCGACGGCGAGGTCGCCTGGGCATTGTTGCCCTGCTCGGCGGGCTGACCGCCGTCGGGGCGGGAGTGTGGTGGGCGAGCGGCTCAACCGCGCAATCCAGCACGCCTGTCGTCTTCCAGACGGTGCAGATCGCGGCGCCCGTCACGCCCCCCGGCGGTGGGAACCTGCCGAGCACATCGGTGGCGACGACGGATTCCGCCGCGGTCGAAGCGCCCGTGCCCGTGACCGTGGCGCCGGAGACGGCATCCACCTCGCTCGACCCGGCAACCACCGTCACCGCTGATACTGCGAACCCGCTGGTCGATGGGTCGGTCCCCGTCGTGGTCGACGCGTCGACCACGACGCTACCGTCGGGCGAATCTACGCTCGTCTCGCTGCCGACGACCGCGGCGTCTGCACCGACGACGATGGCGGCGGTGAGCCTCGGCGGGCCGTCATCGACCGGGACGGCCGCGGCCTATTCCGTCATCGAAGGTGGCACGATGTACCTGCGCGGGGCGGTTCCCGACGAGGCGACGGCCACGCGGGTGACGAATGAGTTGTCGTTCAGGAAGGGCGGACAAGTGATCAATGAATTGACGATCGACCCCTCAGCCTCGCAGCCGACCACCATTCCGTTGTTCGTGCCGACCGCGGCGTTGTTCACCGCCAATGGTGCCGAGTTGCTCGACGGCATCGGTCCGACGCTCGACGTGGTCTCGTCGCTGCTTCGCAACACCGAGTCGACCAAGTTGTTGATCCGCGGCCACACCGACGATCAGGGCAGCGAGGCCTACAACTTCGCCTTGTCGCAGCAGCGGGTCGCCGCCGTGCTGGCGTATCTCGTTCGCTCGGGGGTCGATGCTGGTCGGCTGGTTGTCGAGCCGCGTGGCGAGATCGAGCCGATCGCCGACAACGCCACCTCGGAGGGTCGCGCCCGCAATCGTCGTGTAGAACTCGTGCTGGTCGCGGCGTGACGTCGCCGTGGTCGCGGCGGGCCATTCTACGCGCTGGCGGCAACGCTGGCCGGAGGTGGTTCGGGGTTGTGGCTCGCCGGGTGCAGTGGGGCGAGCCCGGGAGCATCGCCGGCGACGAGTCCGCCGCCCACGCCCGGTACGGCTGCGGATGGCGGCACGACGCCGGCGCCGACGCCGACGCCCGAGACAGCGCCGGTGGCCGACACGACCGTGGCCTCGACCGGAGTGCCGGCCTCGTTCGCGCCCGGGGTCGAGTATCCGCGGGCGAATCGCCCGGCGACGTTGCCCGACAACGGACTCGAGCCGGTCGACGCCGCCGAGGCGCCCGAGGCCGGTCCGTTGCGCATCTACATCTACCCCGACTACATCGGTCCCGATGTCGTCGCCGCGTTCGAGGCAGCCGCCCGAACGACGGTGGAGATCACGACGTTCGACGAGGTTGCCGAGGCCGAGGCGGCGTTGCGTGACGGCACCTCGACGTTCGACCTGGTCATCGGGTTGCCATCCGTCGTCATCACCGGACTGGTGGTCGATGCCGCCGTCCAACCGTTGAACGCCGCATTGATTCCGAACGCAGGCAACGTGCTCGGCGGATTGCAGAGCCCGTACTACGACGTCGGGGCGCGGTACTCGATGCCCTACAGCGTCTACACCACGGGTATCAGCTACCGCCGCGACCAGGTGAGCGAGAGTCTGTTCAACCGTGATGACGCCTGGCCGTTGCTGTGGGACCCGCAATACGCCGGCAAGGTCGGCATTCTCCCCGACGTACGCGACGGCCTCGCGCTCGGGCTGTTGGTCAACGGGGTGACCGACCTCAACGTGGAAGATCCCGCCTCGGTCGATGCGGCGGCCGCGGTGCTTGAAACGCTGGTCGCCACGATGCAGCCGGTGTTCGATATCTACTCGTATGAGAACATCCCCACCGGCCTGACGGTGATGCAACAGGCCTGGTCAGGCGATATGGGCACGGCGCGCAACTTCCTGCAGTCCGGCCAGACGACCGAGATTCTGGGGTACTGGCACCCGACCCGGGCCCCGATCTCCAACGACCTGATGATGATTCCGGCGCGGGCCGCCAACCGCGTGCTCGCCCATCAGTTCATCGACTTCATGCTCGACCCGGCCAACGCCCGGGCCAACTTCGACGACGTCGGCTATCAGCCCGCGGTGACCAATCCGTCGGCCTACGATCTGACGAGCAGCGGGGCTGTTGCCGAACACCTGCTCGCCACTCTGGTCTACGACGCCGACGTGACCATCGGTTACCGCATCGACCCGATCGCTCCAGCGGTCGAATCGTTGTGGGCGACGGCGTGGTCGCGGGTCAACCCCGGCGCCTGACGACTGCGCTCGGCTACGGGCAGACCGCCACCTTGCCGGTCACCCGGCGGTCGGCGAGGGCAGAGATCGCCTCGGCCGCGCCAGACAACGGGTACGTGGTGGGCTCAACCGGGTGCAGTCGGCCGTCGGCGATCGCCGTGTAGACCTCGGCGACCAACTCGGCGTTGCGCGCCTGGTTCGCCCCCACCCAGCCGCCCCAATCGACGCCGGTGACGTTGCGATTCTGCAGCAACACCAGGTTCGCCGGTAAGCGGGGGATGGTGCCAGAGGCGAAGCCGATCACCAGAAACTGGCCGCCCGGGCGGATCGCCCGCAGCCCTTGCTCGGCGAGATCGCCACCGACTGGGTCGTAGGTCAGATCAACGCCGCCGCCGGAGAGTTCGCGGGCGCGTTCCTTGACATTCTCGGTCAGCGTGTCGATCACGTCGTCGGCTCCCATCGCCAAGGCGGCGTCGCGCTTCTCGGCGGAGGATGCCGCGGCGATCACACGCAAGCCCAGTGCTTTGCCGACATCGACCGCAGCAAGGCCGACGCCCGATCCGGCCCCGAGCACCAGCAGCCATTCCCCGGCGGTGGCCTTGGCCCGCTCACGCAGCGCGAACCAGGCGGTCATGTAGCTCTGGAAGAACGTGGCGATCTGCCCGTCGCTCAGCGACGGGGGAGCGGCGAGCGCTTGCTGCTCGCGCACGACGACCTCGTCGGCCATCGCCCCGAAACCGCACATTACCGAACACCCGGTCGTCGATTCGATGGGCGCTGACCCCCT
Organism: uncultured Actinomycetes bacterium; assembly: GCA_963847945.1. GTDB lineage: Bacteria > Actinomycetota > Acidimicrobiia > Acidimicrobiales > Ilumatobacteraceae > JANMJD01. The sequence continues at coordinate 35,010 of CAWKBX010000006.1, read as the reverse complement.
CGCCGACCTCGGTGACGATGCCGCACGCCTCACCGCCGGGCAGGTAGGGAAGCGGTGGTTTCACCTGGTAGAGCCCCTGAATCAGCAGGCTGTCGACGAAATTGACCCCCGCAGCGCGGATCGCCACTCGCAGTTGGCCCGGGCCGCAGGGCGACGGTTCACGCTCCTCGATCGCCAGCTGATCGATGGGACCGTACGTATGGCAGACCACGGCGCGCATGGCCGCGACTCTAGAGAACGCGGGGTCAGACGAGCTTGCCGAGGGAGTGGATGACCAGTCCGGCGAGGCCGCCGACCATCGTGCCGTTGATCCGGATGAACTGCAGGTCGCGCCCGACTTGCAGCTCCATCTTGCGGCTCGTCGCTTCGCCGTCCCAGCGCTCGACGGTCGCCGGCGATCAGGTCGGCGACCTCGGTCTCGTAGTTCTCGGCGACGTGGGCGACCGCCCGCTCGACCCAGTCGTCGATCTTGGCCTGCATCTCGGCGTCGGTGGTCAGCCGTTCGCCGAACGCGGCCAGACCGCGGTCGATGCGGCCGCGTAGCTCGCTGTTCGGATTCGACGAGGCCTCGATCAACGAGCCCTTGACCTCGCCCCACAGGGTGCCCATCCACGCCCGCATCTCGGGATGGTTGAGCACCTCGTCCTTCAGCTCCTCGCCCTTGGCGAGCATCGCCGGGTCGTCACGCAGTCGTTCGGCGAAGGCAACGATGCGCGAGTCGAGCGCCGAGCGGACCTCGTGGGTCGGGTTGCCGGCCACCTCGCCGAGGAACGACTTCACCCCGAGGAAAATCTTGTCGAAGATGCGATCGTCGATCGGCTCGGGCACCCACCATGGCGAGTCGCGGGCCAGTTTGTCGCGCATGACCAGGCGATTGTCGTCGAGGAAGTTGCCCACGGCCGTCAGGGTCGCGTCGAGCAGTCGTTGGTGATGACCGCCCTCGACGGTGAGATCGATCGCCTTGCCGATCAACGGTGAGACCGGTGTCGCCTGGATCCGTCGCTCGATGAGTTGCTCGAGGGCCCCCTGGACCTCGGCGTCGTCGAGCACTTCCAACGTGCCACGCAGGGCGTCGGCGAGGCCATTGCCGGCGCGGTGGGCGTTGGCGGGCTCAGCCATCCACGCCCCGAGCCGCCGACCGACCCCGAGACCGGCGAGGCGTTCGGTGAGAACCTCGCGGGTCAGGAACTCCCCCTGGACGAACTCCCCGAGGCTGCGGCCGATCTGGTCCTTGCGTTTGGGGATGATCGCAGTGTGGGGAATCGGCAGGCCGAGCGGGTGGCGAAACAGGGCGGTGACGGCGAACCAGTCGGCCAGGGCCCCGACCATCGCGGCCTCGGCGAACGCCCGAACGTAGCCAACCCAGGTGCCGCGTTCCTCGTTGGCCTTGGCGATGAAGAACACGATCGTGGCGACGACGAGCAGCCCGGTGGCCAGGCGTTTCATCCGTTGCAGCTGGGAGAACCGTTCCGACTCCAGCGTGCCGCCGCCGTCGATGCCGTTGACCCCGTTGACTCGGCTGTCGACCCCACTACTCACGATCGGCACGCTACCGGCGGGTCGTGGCATGATCGCCGGAGTCGATCGGGGGATCGGCTCGGACAAGGGGTTCAACGATGGCTGAGATCACCAACATCGCGTCAGGTTTGCGGTTCCCGGAGGGTCCGGTCGCGATGCCCGACGGCTCGGTGATCGTCGTCGAGATGTTCGGACCGTGTATCACCAGGGTCTACCCCGATGGCAGGACGGAGCGGATTGCCGAGATCCCCGGCGGCCCCAACGGGGCGGCAATCGGCCCTGACGGCGCGCTGTACCTGTGCAACAACGGCGGCTGTTTCACCTGTGTTGACCTGGGCGGATTCCTGTTCCCCGGCCCGTTCGACGCGTCGAGCTACATCGGTGGTCGCATCCAGCGTGTCGACCTGGCGACCGGCGCGGTGACCGATCTGTACACCTCGTGCAACGATGCTGCACTGCGCGCCCCCAACGATTTGGTGATGGACGGCCACGGCGGCTTCTGGTTCACCGACCACGGCATCCGCGATCATCACGCCCGAACCAGCGATCTGACCGCGATCTACTACGCCACCTGCGACGGTTCATCGATCACCGAGGTGGTGTTCCCGGTCGAGGCCCCCAACGGCATCGGCCTGTCGCCCGACGGCACCGTGCTCTACTGGGCCGAAACCCACGCGGGACGCGTGATGCGCCGACGGGTGACCTCGCCCGGCGTGGTCGAAGAGGCGACGATCGTCGACACGTGGCCGTGCCTGGCCGGGCTGCCCGGTTACCAACTGCTTGACTCGCTGGCGATCGACGGCGACGGCAACGTGTGTGTTGCCACGCTGGTCAACGGGGGGATCACCGTGATCTCCCCCGAGGGTGAGATTCTCCGCCATGTGGCCACCGGGGACCTGATGACCACCAACATCTGCTTCGGCGACGACGGCAGCGGGGCCTATCGCACCGCCTATATCACGCTGTCGGGAACCGGCCGACTGATCTCGGTCCCCTGGGACACCGACGGCCTGCGCCTCGAACACCTGTGAGCGGCGCCCGCCCAACGAGGCTCGCCAGAAGGACTGCTGCGTGATGATTCCGTCGATCGACCTCCGGTCATGGCGGGTGGGCGGCGAAGCGGGCCGTCGGCGTATCGCGGAGCAGGTCGACGCGGCCTGCCGGCAGGTGGGATTCTTCACCATCATCGGCCACGGCGTCGACGATGATGTGGTCAAGCGGGCGTGGGCGGCGGGGCAGTCGTTCTTCGGTGGGGCGTCGGCCGACAAGATGATCGTGGCGATGCCCGAGCCCGGGTATCCATACGGGTACTCGCCGGTGGCGGGGGAGGCCTTGTCGTATTCACTCGGCGAAGGTGGCCTGCCCGACCTGAAGGAGTCGTACGTGATCGGCCCGATCGACGCTCCCGCCCGGCCGCTCGCCGAGATGGACGACCCCGATGAACGGGCGGTCTTCGCCCCGAACCTGTGGCCGGACGCCGATGGATTCCAGATGGCGTGGGAGGCGTACTACCGGGCGATGTCGGCACTCGCCGCGACGCTGATGGACGTGTTCGCCGAAGCGCTCGGCTTGGGGGACGGGTTCTTCGGGCCGTTCATCGACCGTCACGGCTCTGCGATGCGGATGCTGCACTACCCGCATCAAGCGGCGCCGCCTCCGTCGGGCCAGCTCAGGGCGGGGGCCCACACCGACTACGGAACCCTCACGATTCTCGCCCAGGATGCCGCTCCCGGCGGGCTGCAGGTACGCGACGCACGGGGCGACTGGGTGTCGGTGCCCCACGAGACGGGCGCGTTCGTCGTCAATCTCGGTGACCTGATGGCCCGCTGGACCAACGACCGCTGGCGATCGACATTGCACCGAGTGATCAACCCACCGCCGGTCAATGGCAGCAACGAACGCTTCAGCATCGCCTTCTTCCACAACGCCAACTGGGACGCGCTCGTCACCTGCGTGACCGAGGGCGATGATCCGAAGTATCCCCCGATCCGCGCCGGCGCCCACCTGATGGGCAAGTTCCGTTCGACCGTGATCTGACGCTCGTTGCCAGGCGAGGATGTCACCGGGCGGCGTGCCCGACGGACAATCACGTGACATCCCCTGTAGCCCGGGCGCGACGGGCGGGATTGAACCCGGGGCGCGTCGCAGGTTGCCGGTAGCCTGACTGGCGTGGCTGACCTGTTCTATGTGGAGACATTGGGATGCCCGAAGAATCAGGTTGATTCCGACAAGTTGATCGGCACCCTGCTCGCCCAGGGAATGACCGCGACCGACGACCCAGAGGGTGCCGACCTCGTCGTCGTCAACACCTGCGCATTCATCGAGGATGCCCGCAAGGAGTCGATCGACACGATCCTCGCCCTTGACGATCGTCGCGCCGAAGGGTCGCGACTGGTCGTCACCGGCTGCATGGCCGAGCGCTACGGGGCCGAGTTGGCCGAGGCCCTGCCCGAGGTCGATCAGGTCGCCGGGTTCGGCGTCCCGGTGTCGCTGGGCCGCAAGCCGGTGGGCGGTGGTCTGAGTGTCACCGAGCGCGGTGCCGAGCCTCGACTTGCTCAACCTGCCCCGCCCGAAAAGCACCTCACCCTGGGCATATGTGAAGATCGCCGAGGGATGCGACCGGTCGTGCGGGTTCTGCGCGATCCCGTCGTTCCGTGGCCCCCAGCGCAGCCGCGATGTCGCCTCGATCCTCACCGAGGTCGATCAACTCGAAGCCCGCGAGATCGTGCTGGTCGCCCAAGACCTGGCCTCATACGGCAAGGACCGGCCCGGCGAACTCGGTGCAGGCTCGATCGTGCCCCTGGTCAAGGCAGTTGCCGCGGCGGTCGATCGAGTGCGGCTGCTGTACCTCTACCCGTCCGATCTGACCGATGAACTGATCGACGTGATCGTCGACTCGGGTGTGCCGTACTTCGATCTGTCGCTGCAACATGTCTCCAAGCCGTTGTTGCGCCGCATGCGCCGGTGGGGCGACGGCGACCGGTTCCTGCGCCGTATTGGCGACATCCGGGCGCTGGCCCCCGAGGCCGCCTTCCGCAGCAACTTCATCGTCGGCTACCCGGGCGAGACCGAGACCGACCACGACCAGCTCCTCGCGTTCGTCGAGGCAGCCCAGCTCGACTGGTGCGGATTCTTCTCGTACTCACCAGAGGAAGGCACGTATGCCTCCGATCTCGACGGCGCAGTGCCCGCCAACCTGATGAACGAGCGCCTCGCCGAATTGCGCGAATTGCAGGACAACATCACCGCCTCGCGCCGCGACGACCTGATCGGCACCACCCAAACGGTGCTCGTCGACGAACCGGGCATTGCCCGCAGTCACCGGGAAGCGCCCGAGATCGACGGCATCGTGCAGGTACCCGAATCGTTGGTCGTGGGCTCGCTGGTCGAGGTGTCGATCGTCGATGCGATGGGCCCCGACCTGGTCGCACAACCGATCGCCGGAGCGTAGGAGTCATGCCCGTCGACCCCAGCGCCATTGCGACCTGGGCGAATGCCGTGACGGTTGCCCGGGTGATGGTCTCGCCGTTGCTGTTCGTGATCATCCCCAAGGGGGTGACCGGGTCGTGGGTGGCGCTCGCCCTGTGGTTCGTGCTGTGCTCGACCGACGGCATTGACGGCTACCTCGCCCGTCGCCATGGCACCACGCACTCCGGGGCGTTCCTCGACCCACTGGCCGACAAGATCCTGATTCTCGGGGCGATGTTCACCCTGGTCAGCCGCGAGGTCTTCTGGATCGTGCCGGTGGTCATCATCGCCGCGCGCGAGGTGGCGATCAGCCTCTTCCGGGTGTTCAAGGGGGCCAAGGGGGTCAGCGTTCCGGCGACGAAGATGGCCAAGGCCAAGACGCGTCGCCCAGCAGTTTGCCGTGGCCTTCGCCCTGTGCCCGCCGACCGCCGTTGACGCGACCTGGCTGTGGAAGGGCCTGCTCTGGCTGGCCGTCGCGCTGGCGCTGATCAGTGGCACGCATTACATCACGACCTCTCGACGACTGAAAGCGAAACTTGCCCATGCGGTGTGATGTGGTGGCCGTCGGCACCGAGTTGTTGCTCGGCCAGATCATCGATACGAACTCGTCGTGGATCGGCGAGACCCTGGCCGCCTCGGGGATCGATTCGCTCGTCCAGGTGAAGGTCGGCGACAACCTCGCCCGTATCGTCGGGATGATCCGCCGCACCCTCGACGATGCCGACGCAATCATCGTCTGCGGAGGGCTCGGGCCGACGCACGACGACATTACCCGCGAGGCGATCGCCGAGGTGATGGGGGTCGGGCTGCATCACGACGAGGGGGTCGCCGAGGTCATCCGCCAGATGTTCGCCGCTCGGGGTCGCACGATGTCGGCGAACAATCTGCGCCAGGCCCAGGTGCCCGACGGGGCGACGATCATTCCCCAGACGCGGGGGACCGCCCCGGGCCTGATCTGCCCGGTGACCATCGGCGGGGTCGACAAGGTGATCTACGCCGTGGTCGGCGTGCCCCATGAGATGATCGACATGGTGCAGCGAGCGGTACTACCCGATCTGTTGACCCGCAGTGGAGAGCCGGCGACGATTGCATCGCGGACGTTGCGATCCTGGGGCGAAAGCGAAAGCGGGCTCAATGAACGCCTCGACGGGGTGATCGCCGAGCTCGATGACCTTGGCAATCCGACGTTGGCCTTCCTCGCCAGCGGCTGGGAGGGGCTCAAGATCCGTCTCACCGCCAAGGCCGCCACGCAGACCGAGGTCGACGCATTGCTCGACATCTGGGATGCCAAGGTGCGCGAGGCGGTCGGTGAGTTCGTCTTCGGGGTCGATGACCAGACAATGGAATCGGTCGTCCTCGACATGTTGCGAACCCGCGGGTTGACGCTCGGCTTGGCCGAGTCGGTGACCGGAGGATTGGTGGGCGCTCGCCTGGTCGGGATCGCCGGGGCAAGCGATGTGTTCCGCGGCGCCATCGTGTCGTATGCCTCCGATGTGAAGTTCGACCTGCTCGGCGTGCCTGAGGGACCGGTCGTGTCCGAGGGGGCAGCGATCGCCATGGCCGAAGGGGCGCGGCGGGTGCTTGGCTCCGACATCGGCTTGGCGCTCACCGGGGTCGCCGGTCCCACCGAGCAGGACGGCATGCCGGTGGGCACCCTGTGCGTCGGTGTGGCCGGGTTACCCGGTGGTTCGATCGCCACGACGGTCCGCCTGCCCGGCCAGCGCGAGCAGATGCGCCAGTTCTCGGTGATCTCCTCGCTCGACTTCCTCCGCCACCACCTGTAGGTCGACTTTTGATCGACGCAGCCGGCGGGGTGGGGCAGTTCACCTCGGCACTGCGGGCCGCGACCATCACCCGATCCGCCGCGCATCCGGCAGCGTCGAATGCGGTGAAACGTTGTCTCGCGAACCTCGACCTTCTCGGCGTGAGCCAGTCCTCGCCCTCGTGGCTTCCGGCCTGCGAATCACTGGCGACGGCGGTGTCACGGGTCATCACGACCACCACCAGCGACCTCCGCGAGCTGGGTCGGGCGATTGGCGACTTGGCTCCTCACCTGGGGTGGTATCGCCGAACAGGGCTCGCCACTGGTCCCGAATTCGCCGACGGCCACGCCAACGCCATCGTCGTCGGACCCGGTGGTTTGGTGGAGCGCAACGACGTGATGATCGGCTTCACGGTGATGGCGCCCGACGTTCTCTACGCCGACCATCATCACCCGCCCGAGGAGGTGTACCTGGTGCTGTCGCCTGGCTCGTGGCGGCAGACCGATGGCCCGTGGCACGAGCCCGGTATCGGGGGCATCGTCTACAACCCACCCGACGTCGTTCATTCGATGCGATCGGGCCCCGACCCGCTGCTCGCGGTGTGGATGCTCCCCGGCGCGATCTGACCGCTCGCGGTGTCGGTCCCGGAGCCACTCGGAGGATCACTCCCGAATCGACGGTCAGGCTTCGTTCGGCTCGGTAACCATTGCGATGTAGAGACGCTCGACCTTGGTGCGAGCCCAGGGTGTCTTGCGGAGGAATTTGAGGCTGGAACTGACGCTCGGATCATCGATGAAGCAGCGGATGTTGATGCGGTACCCCAGCTCCTCCCAGCCGTAGTGGGCGACGAGTCTGGTGACCACAGCCTCGAGAGTCACGCCGTGAAGTGGGTCGGCCGATGGCACAACGCTCATCGATCAGGCCAGCTCAAGCAGCATCTCGACCAGTTCGTTCGGTCGATTCTGGGGGATCATGTGGTTGGTATCGATCTCCCGGTAGCACCACGCAGGATCGTTGCGCACCCGTTCGGCGACGTCCCAAAACTGGTTCGGCCCATCGTTGCGGCGGGGATCGTCGAGGGCCTTGATGTAGGTGCGGCCGAACGAGTAGCTCTCCAGCGGCCGATCGAGGTTCACGGGTTCCGAGAAACAGCGGGCCGGTTGAGGGGTTCGGCGAGGCTCGTTCCACGCCGCCTCGGCCGCGTCGTGGATGGTCCGTGGCCTCGGCGGGATCTGCCATGGTTCGCCGACCGTGCCAGGGGTAGGTGGCAGATGGCCCGCCAGGGCGCTCAGCGACTGGCCGTCCGAGGGGACGAAGGCGTCGAGATAGACCAGCTCGCGGACCCGATCGGCGATGTGGGCCAACGCGCCGGTGACCACCATGCCGCCATACGAGAAGCCGAGCAGCACGAGGTCGGCCAGGTCTTCGTAGAGGATCTGGTTGACGACATCATCGACGTGGGTAGTCAGGCTGACCTGCGGGGAGGCGAGGTGGACACGATCGCCGATGCCGGTCAATCCGGGCGTGAAGACGTGCTGCCCAGCGGCCCACAGCCCGGGGCGAACCAGCTTCCAGGTGTGCGCTCCACCCCAGGCGCCATGAACGAGTACATACGTCGACATCGCCCCATCTTTGCCGTCCGGTGCGCCAATCCGCTTATCTCACGGCGCCAACGACCCGGACGGCGCGAACGGCGCCCCGACAGCAGCGCCCCCGACAGGAATCGAACCTGCGACCTTGTCATTAGAAGGGACTTGCTCTATCCACTGAGCTACAAGGGCGTCATCAGGTTACAAGGCCGAAGTGGTGCCGGGGAGAGCAGTAATCCTCAATCATCGATGTAACGACCGGTACATCGACGCGGACGGTTCTGTCATGCTGTCGAACATGCTCGCATCGATCACCCATCGCTTGACCAGGCTGGAAGACCATGCTCGCGGCTGGATCATCGGTGGGGTGCGAATCTTGGCCGGGCTGCTGTGGCTCGCCAACATCCACTGGAAGGTGCCGACCGCCTTCGGGGAGGACACCAAGGGCGGGCTGTACAAATACAGCGCCTCGGTGCTGCGTCACTCGCCGTTCGCTCCGTTCCGGTGGATGACCGAACACATCATCCTGCCGAACTTCCAGTTGTTCGGGTGGATCACGCTCCTGTCCGAGATCGCCTTCGCCGCCCTGCTGCTGATCGGCTATCGCACCAAGCTGGTGGCGTTCGGCGCCGCGCTGATGACCGTGCCGATCATGCTGTCGGTGCTCTACTACGACAACGCCGATGAGTGGTCGTGGTCGTATCTGCTGATGATCGGCGTGCATCTGCTGCTGATCGCCAGCGACGCCGGAGGACACCTGGGACTCGACGGATTACTCCGCCGCGACCGGTCGGCCGCCCCCCGCGGTCTACGAGCGTTCGGGGTCGTGGCGACGATCGTCGGGCTGCTCGGGCTCTTCGTCGCCCGATCGGTGGAATTCGCCGGCAGCAAGGCGGCGTTGCTCGGCAGCGACGCGGGCTTCGTCGGCGACGGCGGCAAGATCGTGCGCCGGTGGGAGCTCAAGTTTCTGTGGTTCAACCCGCTGTGGGCGCTGCTGACGATCGCCTGCGGGGTGCTCCTCATCCTGGGAGCCCGCAAGGTGCAGTTGGCGCTCGCCGGTGCCGCGGGGTTTGCCGTGATTGCCGTCGTCGCCTTGTTGACCAAGACCTTCGACTACGGGCGCGACGACGGCGCCTTGCAGAAGGTGGCGACCGGGTCGAACGTGGCCTTCTGGGCCGGTTGGGCCGTCGCCGGGGGCCTGCTCGCCCGTCGTTCGATGTCGTCGTCCGCCACCAACGCGTGAGGCTCGGTCGTCTCGGGTCGCCCCGGCCTGGGCCCGGTCGGAGGTGGGGTTGGCGGGCCGCGGGGATCGTCCTCATGGTCGGTCTGGCGATCACAGCGCGCGACAGCGTGATGCGCGGCCGGGCGCTGCAGCGCACCGCCCCCGAGATCTACCTTGGGGCTGCGCCGCTGGTCGGACGCAATTTTCGTGACGGCTGGGACTGGCGGTTCAGCCCGACTCAGTTGATCGCCGCAGCCCTGGTCGGCGTCGTCGCCGCGTCGTGGTGGTCGGGATGGTGGCTGCGAGTCCACGCCCGACTGGTCGTTGCGGCGTCCGCGATCGGGGCCGGATTGTTCGCCGTGGTGCTCGCTCTGACCGACGGGCGCGACGGCTTGCTCTTCGGTGCCGCTGACGAGTCGGAGTACTTCGCCAACCTGTCGAAAACCCCCGAGGCGGGCAGGTTCGTGAGCGGTTTCCTACGGCGGATCAGCGTGTATTCGGTGCATGTCCGCGGTCACCCGCCGGGTTTCACCGTGCTGCTGAAATTCATCGACGCGATCGGCCTGCAAGGGGTGTGGCCCGTCGTCGGACTGTCGCTGCTCGGCACCATGCTCGTACCGATCGGGGTGCTGGTCACCGTACGGACGATCGTCGATGACGACGCCATGCGGCGATCGGCCCCGTTTCTGATCGTCGCCCCCTATGCGATTTGGATGATGACATCGGCCGACGCGCTCTACACCGGCGTCGGCGCATGCAGCATCGCCCTGATCATCGCCGGAACGCGGTCCACGGGCTGGCGGAGCTCGCTCTACGGCCTGACCGGCGGGCTGCTGCTCGGGGCCGATCTTTACGGCACCTACCTCGTCGCGGTGTTGTTCGTCGTGCCCGTGGTCGGCCTGGTGGCGTCGTGGCGCAGCCATCGCCCCGGAACCGTGACCGCGGGGATCGCCGCGATGGTCGGCGGGTTGGTGGTTGTCGGTCTGTACAAGTGGAGTGGATTCTGGTGGTTCGACGGGGTTGACCAGACCAAACGGGAGTACTGGGCGGGCTCGGCGCAGTTCCGCCTCTGGGGATACTTCGGGATCGCCAACCTCATCGCCGCGGTGATCGCGCTCGGCCCGGCGACGGTGGTCGGGGCGTGGCGGCTCCGCAATCGAGGTCTCTGGCTGCTGGTCGGGGCCGGCCTGGTCGCCCTCTCAATCTCCCATTTCTCGCAGTACACCAAGGGTGAGGTCGAGCGGATCTGGCTGCTGTTCTACCCATGGATCGCGCTGGCCGGGGCCGGTCTGGTCCGCTCAGAGGTGGTGGGTTCGGGCGGAGCGGAGTCGGGCGATGGAATTCTGGTTGCGGATCCCGCCGGACAGCGTCACAAACCGCAACCGGAAACCCGCTACCGGCCCGTCGCGGTCTGGATTGCGGTCCAAGGCGGCGTGGCGATTCTGCTGCAGGCCGCGCTCGTCACCAAGTGGTGACCGGGCGGCGCTGCCGGCTATGACCGGCGGATCGGCGGCTTCGGCCCGACGGTCTCGCGCAGCGGTGCGGTCGAGAACTCCGTCATCCCCTCCTCGAATCTGATCGACGCCCGGAACCCGAGCACTGTCGCCGCTCGATCGGCCGACGCAAACACGTGGCGGATATCGCCGAGCCGGTAGCCTCCGACGACCTGCGGAGGAGGGGCTCCCTCGGGTCGCAGGGCCATCGCCATGTCGAGGATGGTGCGCGGCCGTCCGGTGCAGACGTTGAACGGCCCCGGGCACGGCTCGGGGTTGGTCAGCGCCAGCACGTTGGCGTGGGCGACATCGACGACGTGGATGAAATCGCGTTGCTGTCCGCCGTCTTCGAACACCCGTGGGCTTTCGCCGCGTTCGTATGAGCTGCGAAAGATCGAGGCGACTCCGGCGTAGGGCGTGTCGCGAGGCATCCGCGGGCCGTAGACATTGTGGTAACGCAACGAGGTCACGGTGGTGCCCGGATGCTCCCTGGCGTATGCGTTGGCCAGTCCCTCTTGGGCCAGTTTGGTGGTCGCATAGACATTGCGAGGGTCGAGCCAGTGATCTTCGGGGACCGATTCGCCGGTCAACGAACCGTCGCAGTGGGGGCAGGTCGGTTCGAACCGACCCGCGTCCATCGCCTCGGCCAACCGCGGCCCGGGCCGAACGATGCCGTGGGTGGCGCAGCGGTATCGGCCCTCGCCGTAGACGACCATGCTCGAGGCGAGCGCGATCCGCCCGGCGAACGAACGGTCGTGCAGTGCGCCGAGCAGGGCGGCGGTGGCGCCATCGTTGCGGCCGACATAGTCACCGACGTCGGCGAAATCGACCCCCAGGCCAACCTTGGCCGCCTGATGACAGACCGCGTCGACGCCGTCGAGGAGGTCGGCCCACGAATCGACATCGCGCACGTCGGCCCACCGGTAGTCTGCGGACGGCGAGAGCCCGGCCGGCAACCCCTGATGGGCGGCGGGGTCGAGATCATCGACTACCACCACCGCATGGCCAAGGCCGATCAACTCGTCGACAACGTGCGATCCTATGAAACCGGCACCACCGGTGACCAGCACTTTCATGGTGTTGTCACACTCCTGAACGATCTGAGACTGTATACCCGATGCCCGATGTCATCCTGCCTGCCCTGAACGAAGCCGCGGCGATCACCTGGGTGCTCGGCCGTATGCCGGCGGGCTACCACCCGATCGTCGTCGACAATGGCTCCACCGACGCCACCGCGGCGATCGCCCGCGAGATGGGGGCGACCGTGGTCAGCGAAACGGTCAAGGGTTTCGGCTCCGCCTGCTGGGCGGGTCTGCAGGCGGCCACCGACGACATCGTCTGCTTCATGGATTGCGATGCCTCGCTCGATCCGCTCGCGTTGCCCTTCGTGGTCGGCTATGTGGAGCGCAACGAGGTCGACCTGGTGATCGGAGCTCGCATCGCCCAACGCGGGGCCTGGCCGATCCACGCCCGTCTCGCCAACAAGGTACTCGCCGTGGAAGTCCGCCGCCGGACCGGGTTGCGTCTGGTCGACATCGGGCCGATGCGGGCGATGAAACGCAAGGATCTGCTGGCGCTCGAGATGACCGACCGTCGCTCCGGATGGCCACTCGAGATGGTGTTGAAGGCATCGAAGGCGGGTTGGCGGATTCGCAACGTGCCCACCGAGTACACCGAACGCGAGGGTCGCTCGAAGGTCACCGGGACGTTCAAGGGGACGGCGCGCGCCGTCAAGGACATGGGGCGACTGCTGCGCGACGAGCCTGGTCACGGCCTGTAAGCCGTGCACCTGACGATCATCGCCAAGTCGCCGGTGCCAGGCCGGGTCAAAACGCGCCTGTGCCCGCCCTGCACCCCCGAGCAGGCCGCCGAAATCGCCCGCGCCGGCTTCGCCGAGACGGTGGCCGCCGTCGACGCGGCAGCGGCACAGATCGTCAGGCGGGTCCGTAAGGTGCTGCTCCTCGACGGCGAGCCCCAGGAGTGGATGCCGGCCGACTACGAGGTGGTGGCCCAACGTGGTGATGGTCTGGGCGAGCGGTTGAACAACGGCTTCACCGACCTGAGTGGCGCGCCGGACCACGGTCGGCATGGTGGGCTGATCGTGGGGATGGATACTCCCGGAGCGGCTAGCGGACTGGCGGCCGCCGCAGTTGCGCTGGACCGTGGCGATGACGTGATCGGGTTGGCGGTCGACGGCGGGTACTGGCTGATCGGCCTCGCCAACCCCGACGGGCGCGAGTTCGACGAAGTCCCGATGAGTGCGTCGAACACCGGACTTGCCCAAATCCGCCGACTGCACGCGTTGGGCCGCCGGGTGCACCTGTTGGCGATGGCCCGCGACCTCGACGACGTCGTCGATTTGCGAGCCTTGGCGTCGTCGGGCGACCGCGGCGAGTTCGTGAGCGCGGCGCAGCGAGTATTGGCGACCGTCGAGACCTGAGTTTTCGATGGAGCCGACCGGCTCCGTTGGGGTCATGCTCAACGAATTCCGAGGCGGGCGTCGGAGCCCGGCGGCATCCCCTGCAGGGCGTTGAGCAGCGCGTTTGCCGGCACCGACAAGGGGAGCACCGTGCGGCTGAGGAGCAGGTCTGTGTCGAGACGGCCGGAGCGAATCGTTGGCCCGAAGCTGCCCCAGTACGCCCCGTCCGCGGTGATCGTCAGCTCGCTGGGGATGTCTTGGGCGGCGGCAACGACTCCGACTCCGAGCTCATCGGCCCGGCCACGCATCACGATCGGTCGCACGAGATGGTCGTCGTCGGCCACGCCCAAACGGCGGACCAGATCCTTGAGCGGCTCGAGGGCGGGGCCGTCGAGTGGCCCGCTGGTCGTCGTGGCGATCCGCACCCGAATTCCGAGGGCAATCAGCCGGGGGACGGCCTCGATCACCTTGTCGAAGTTGTCGGGACCTCGGGCTTCGTCGTTGACGTCGGGCAGATGCGAATCGAGCGAGATCTGCAACGCCACGTTTGAATCGGCCAACACCGCCGCCCGCTGGATGCGCGTGCCGTGGAAGAGCGTTCCGTTGGTCAGCAGGATCAGAGGCAGGTGGGTTGCCATTTCACGAATGGCCTCGGGCAGCCACGGCAACAGGAACGGCTCGCCCCCCGTCACCCCGAGGCCGGTGAAGCCGAGCTCTGCGGCTTGCTGGGCGACGGCGATCATCGTCTCGGGGGTCAGTTGGCGACGAGGGCTACGCGGCGACGATTCGGTGAGGCAATAGGAACAGGCCAGGTTGCAGTGGTAGTTCGAGTAGAGCCAGACCCGCCCGGGCATCTCGCCGTTGGCGATGGCATCGGCGATCGGTCCGGCGGTGGTCATCGTGATACTCACAGCAAATTCTCCGATTCAAGGCGGGCGAGGACGTCGGGTGAGGTGGGCAACTCGAACCCGGTGGCGAACCGGTTGAGGAACATCGTCGCCCCGATCGTGATCGACAACTCCATGAGGATGTGTTCGGCGTAGTGCTCCCGGCCGGCAGCCCACACGTCGTCACGGACCGGGCCGGTGGCGCCGGCGAGCCCGTCGATCCAGCCGATCAGCGCCTGCTCGGCGACGTCGGGAAAGCCCTGTTCAACCGGTAGTTCGCCGCGCAACGTCCGCACTTCGGCGTCGGACAGCCCGACGTCGAGGGCGACGGTGGTGTGGGCGTGGATGCAGTAGCGGCAGCCCTGTAGCGCCGATGTGCGCAGGATGGCGAACTCCTTGTGGCGGGTTGACGCCGCGCCCTGTCCGAGCGCCGCGCCGACGAAACCGAGGGTCGGGCCGACGAGTTCGGGAACGTGGGCGAGGGCCGCGACAATCGGCCCCGGGTCACCCCCGGCGAAGTACGCCTGGGTGGTGATCGGAGCCGTCGTGGCGTTCAGCAGTTCGACTCTGGCCATGCCTCATCCTGTCTCATGTCGCCGTCATCTGTTACGACCGACCTTGAATTCGGTGCGGAACGACCCGGCGGATGTTGGCGAATCGCTACGCGGTCGTCGGGAGGATCAAGCTGAATCGGGGCGGGCGGGCCGACGAGAGGACCAGGCGGCCGCCATTGGCTTCGGCGAGCGCCTTGGCCGCGGCGAGGCCGATCGTCGTGGAGCGCGACGGCCTCGGGTCTGCGTCGGTTGAGTCGTCGGTCGGCCGGCGATGGAAGAAGATGCGATCGGTCTGGTCGGTGGCGATTCCGGCCCCCTGATCGGCGACGTCGATCGCCGCACCGCCCTGGATCGCCCGGGTGGTGATGAAGATGTGTCCGCCTCCGTGATGGATGGCGTTCTCGACCAGTGCGTCGATGATCTGCTCGACGTCGGCCTTCGAGCCGCACACGTTGGGCAGCGAGCGGTCGGCGGTGATGTTCAGTTGTCGCCCCGCGGCGGTGGCTACCCCGCTCCAGCGCCGCTCGGCCCCGTTGGCCACCGAACTCAGCGAGATCGAACCGGCGGCAGGTTGCCGGTCACGGGTGAGCATCAACAGGTGATCGACGGTGACCTGCAGCCGATCGAGTTCGACATGGGCGGCAGTGAGCAACGGGCTGGATGCCGAGTTGCGTTCGGCCGATTCGATCACGAGCCGCAGGTTGGTGACCGGCCCACGCAATTGGTTCGACAGGTCGTTGGCGAAGGCCCGTTGGCGCTCTTCGTGCGCCGCGGTGCGCTCGGCGAGCTCCACGCTCGCCGTGGCCAACACCGCGGCGACCCGGTCGATGTGCGGGTTGTCGGTCGGCACCGGCCGCGGCAGGAGCCGACCCGCATCGACATCGTCCGCGGCGCGGGCCAACGTCGCCAATGGCCGGATGAGCTGATCGGATCGATGCTTGACGACGCGGGTGACGACGACCGCGGCCGACCCGGCGACCATCAGGCAGACGACGGCGATGAGCGGTCGACGGTCGCCAATGAGGAGCCCGACGGCAAGCCCGCTGGGCACGCCGATCGCCAACCCCGCCAGGGTGGCGATCGTCCACAATGTGGTCCGAATCCGCCGCTCCATTGACTACGCCTGCGCGGACTCCCGGGCCGATTCGTCAGCGGTACGGGCGACGGCCGCCAGAATTTTGGCGTAGCCGGTACAACGGCAGAGGTTGCCCGAAAGTCCGATGCGCACCTCCTCCTCGGACGGGGTGGGGTTCGCCGCCAGCAGCGCGGTGGCCGACATGATCATGCCCGGGGTACAGAAACCGCACTGCACCCCGCCCTCTTCGAGCAGGTTGCGCTGCAACGGATGCAGCTCGGAGCCGTTCATCACGCCCTCGACGGTGGTGATCTCACGATCCTGGGCCTGCACCGCGAGGTACGAGCACGAGTTGACCGGTCGGCCGTCGAGGAGAACCATGCATGCCCCGCACTCGCAGTCGTCGCAACCTTCCTTGGTGCCGGTGAGGCCGATCTCGGTGCGGATCACACTGACCAGGTTGCGGCCTTCATCGATCGTGACGGGATAGATCGTCCCGTTCACTCGCAGGTTGACGGTCGTCGGTGAGAAGGCGCTCATCGAGCTGCTCCAATTCCCTGGGCTCGGTTGACAGGTACGGAAATGGTGACACCCCGGGCACGGTCGGCGGCGGCCGCGACGGCCCGGCGGGCCATGACGCCCACGGTGTGGCGGCGGTACCGGTCGCTCGCCCGCACGTCGCTGATCGGGGCGGCCTGGTCGGCGGCCAGTTCGGCGATCTCGGTAAGGAGGGCCTCGTCGATCGGTCGGCCGATGAATGCCGATAGGCCGGTGACGGCCAGGATCGTCGGGGCGACGGCGGTCAAGGCAATGTGAACGTCGGCGAGGGAACCATCGTCATCGAGGGTCACCGACGCGGCTGCGCCGACCACCGCGATCTCCATCGCCCGTCGATACTCCAGTCGCAAGTAAGCGCTGCCCGAGTTCGCCGGGCGACGCGGCAAATGGATGGCGACGCACAGTTCGTTGGCCCCGGCCGAGGTGCGGCCCGGGCCGGTCCACAGGTCACCGACGGTGACCGTGCGCGAACCGCCGGCGGATGTCAATTCGACCGTTGCCCCGAGCACAACCAGCGGTGCCCCGGTGTCCATGGCGGGGGAGGCGTTCATCACGTTCCCCCCGAGCGTGCCGACGTGGCGGGTGGCCGGGGAGCCGACCAGTGCGGCCCCATCGGCGAGCGCCGTGTAGCCGCCGACGATCGTGGCGTTCACTTCCAGTTCGGCGTGGTTGGCCAGGGCGCCCACACGCACCGATCCGTCGGCGTTCGCTGCGATGGGACGTAGCGCGGCGATGCGGTCGATGGCGACAAGGTCGGCGGGGAGCGGGAACTTGCCGAGGCGGGCGCCGACGACCAGGTCGCTGCCGCCGGCGATGGGGCGGGCCCCGTTGGCGAGGGCGGCGATGGCCTCATCGACGGTGGTGGCGATGGTGAAGCTCATGACTGCATCGCCTCCCACACTCGCTCGGCCGACATCGGTAGCTGCCGGACCGGCTGCCCGAGCAACGATGCCAGGGCATTCGAAATCGCCGCCGCGGTCGGCACGTTCGGGGCCTCTGCCAGGCCCTTGGCTCCCTTCGGGCCGGCGTTGGCCGTCGGAATCTGGACGAAATGGGTGGTCACCTTCGGAGAATCGGCGATCGTCTGCAGCTTGTATTCCAGCAGCGCGGCGTTGCGCTGGCGGGCGTCTGCGCCGTAGACGGTGCCCTCGGTGAGCGCCTGGCCGACCCCCATCAAGATGCCGCCCTCGACCTGGCCGAGTGCCCCGACCTCGTTGAGGATCGTGCCCGAATCGTGCGCGGCGGCGACGTCGAGCACCCGCACGACCCCGGTGTCGCGATCGAGACGGATTCGCACGGCATGACACGAGAACTGTGGAGCGACCCAGGCGGCCATGCCCAAATCGCCGACACACGACGAGCCCTCAAGCGGGGGAGCCGACGGTGGTGCCCCCGACCCGTGGGCGATCAGCAGCTCACCGCCGGCGGCCTCGGCGGCCAGCTCGGCGATCGGGACCGACAACGCCGGGGTGCCCGCGACATGGGCCGCGCCATCGGCCAAAACGATGTCGTCGGCGTTGGCCTCCAACCGCTGGGCGGCGAGATTGCGCAGCTGGCGACCGATTTCGGTGGCCGCCTCGACGACGGCCCGACCGTTGTTGAACAACGTCTGGCTGCCGGTCGCACCCATGTCGTAGGGGGCGGCCGAGGTGTCCTGGTAGATCAGTTGGAAGTCCTCGGGCTGCATGCCCAACTCGTCGGCGGCGAGCTGGCGCAGGGTCATCACGGCTCCGGTGCCGCACTCCTGCGCCCCGGTGATGATCTGGCCGGCACCGTCGCCGTCGATCTTGACGTAGGCGCCCGACGGGGCGGCGAACGACGGCCACCAGCCGATAGCCAGGCCGACGGCCTCATCGGCGGGACGTTCGTCGTTCCAGCCGATCATCTCGGCGGCCTTGGCGATGCACTGCTGGAGGCCGATCTCATCGTGGGTCTGGCCGCTCGGCCCGACCCGGCCGGTATCGAGGGCGTTGAGGTGGCGGAAGTCGACCGGGCTCATGGCGACGGCGCGGGCCAACTCGTCGGTGTGCGACTCGACGGCCCAGCAGGCGCCGGGCGCGGTTGGAGCCCGCACCGAGCCCGACGGCTGGTGGTTGGTGTACACCAGGTGGGCGTCGACGTGGACGTTGGCAATGGCATACGGCCCGGCGATGTGCATGGCGACCAGTTGGCTGAAGAACCCCGAATCGGCCGTGTACGCCCCGTTGTCGACGGCAACCCACGCCTTGCGAGCGGTGATCGTGCCGTCGTTGCGGACGCCCGAGGTGATCTCGAAGACCATGCCTTCCCGGCGGCGATCGGGGGCGATGAACTCCTCGCGCCGGGAAAAGACCAGGCGAACCGGTCGCTTGGCGGCCCGGGCGAGCGCGGCGATGTGGGCCTCGTAGTGGAACCCGCACTTGCCGCCGAAGCCGCCGCCGAGGTGGGGGACGATGATTCGCACCCGGTTCGACGGGAGTTCGAGCGTCTCGCACACCCCGCCGCGGGCGTCGAACGGCACCTGGGTCGAGGTCCAGATGGTGACCTTGTCGCCCTCCCACTGGGCAACGACGGCACGCGGCTCGATCGGGGCGGCGTGGCAACCATCGGCGACGTAGCGGCTGGTCACGATGTGGTCGGCCTCGGCGAACCCGGCCTCGACATCGCCCTTGGTGATCGAGGCGAACGAGGCATCGTTGCGGTCGCGCACGAGCACGTCGGCCGCACCGTATGCCGACCAGTCGTCGTGGACGAGCGGAGACTCGGCCGCGAGTGCGGCCTCGATGTCGCCGACCACCGGCAGCGGTTCGTACTCGAAAATGATCGCATCGCAGGCGGCCTGGGCAATCGCCGGGGTGAGCGCGGCGACGGCGGCGAGCACCTCGCCTTCGAAACGGACGACGTCGCGGGCGAACAGTGTGCGGTCCTGGATGAACGGCCCGAACCGCACGTCGGGGACATCGTCATTCGTGAGAACGGCCATCACGCCCGGCATCGCTCGGGCGGCCGACACATCGAGCCGGGTGATCCGGGCATGGGCGACATCGGCATAGCGGAATTTAGCTGCCAGCTGGCCGGTCATCGTCAGATCGGCGGTGTATCGACCGCTACCGGTGACCTTGTCGGGTCCGTCGGCGCGAACGAATCGACGCGGTGTAGTGGTTGTCGTCATGCGCTCGTAAATCCCCAGGGTGTGCGTGGCTTGTGACCGTTCCACTCTTGCACACCACACCACCCGTGATCGCCCGCAGCTGAGGGATCGAACGCGTCGGACCAGGGAGCACACCGTGGGGTCGCGTAGCTTGGCGACCTATGACCAGACGAGTGGTGGTGTGGGGAACAGGCAACGTCGGGCGGCCGGCGATTCGTGCGGTGGTCAGCCACCGCGATCTGGAATTGGTCGGCGTGATCGTGGCCGATCCCGACAAGGTGGGAACCGACGCCGGCACGTTGGCCGACATCGAACCGACATTGATCATCGCCTCCGACGACGTCGCCGCGGTGCTGGCGTTGCAGCCCGACTGCGTCGTCTACACCTCGTCGGGCGACTTCCGGCCGATGGAGGCGGTGGGCGAGATGCTGCGCTGCCTTGGCTCGGGCTGCAACGTCGTCACCCCCGGCATGTACCCGCTGTACCACCCGAAATCGGCCCCGCCCGAGCTGATCCAGTACGTCGAGGGGGCGTGTGCGCAGGGCGGTTCGACCATTCTGGCGACCGGCATCGACCCTGGTTGGGCGATGGACCTGCTGCCGCTGGTGCTCTCGGGCGTTGTCGGGCAGATCGACGAAATCCGCTGCCAGGAGTTCTTCAACTACGCCACATATCACGCGCCCGATGCGGTGCGTGACCTGGTCGGGTTCGGCACGCCGCTCGACCGCACCCCACCGATGTTGATGACCGAAGCCCTCGTCACCGTCTGGGGGCCGATGCTGCGGCTCCTTGCCGAAGGCCTCGACATCGAGCTCGACGACATCGAGGTGCACACCGAACGGCGTCCCTTGGAGGCGACGATTGAAGTTCCCGGGATGGGGACTTTCGAGGCCGGGACCCAGGGTGCGATGCGCTTCGAGGTGCGCGGCATCGTCGGCGGCTGTGCCCGGTTGGTGATGGAGCACATCACGCGAATTGCCGATGATGCCGCGCCCGATTGGCCGTCGCCGCCGGTCGGCAAACAGGGCATGCACCGAGTGGTGTTCACCGGCCGACCGTCGATGGAGGTCACCATCTCGGCCGACGACGGCACGGGAAACCCCGCCGAGGGTGGCAATGCGACAGCTGCGGCGCGCCTCGTCAACGCCATTCCTGCGGTGTGCGACGCGGCGCCGGGCATCGTCACCTCGCTCGATCTCCCCCCGATCTACGGACGAGGCCTGAACCGATGAGCGCGAGGACTACCGAAGCGAACGTCGATGGGGTCACCACGATCGAGGTGCCGTCGACCAACGGTGTGGTCGCGCGGGCCCACCACCTGGGCGGCGACGGCGAGCCGCTGCTGGTGTGCCACGCCACCGGTTTCCACGGTCGCTGCTACATCCCACTCGCCCGCCGACTGACTCCGCACTTCCAGGTGTGGGCGCTCGACATGCGCGGCCACGGCTCGGCCAACGACCCCGACGATGGCGACTTCAATTGGCGGGGCATGCGCGACGACGTCCTCGCCGTCGTCGATCATCTGGGCTTCCGGCAGATCAAGGCGGTCGGTCATTCGATGGGTGGATGCGCTGCGCTGCTCGCTGCGCTGGACCGGCCCGAGCTGCTCACCGCGGCCTACCTGTACGAGCCGATCGTGTTGCCCTCAGGAATGAGACTCGATCCGAAGCAGAACATGCTCTCGGGTGCCGCCCGCCGCCGCCGGGAGGTGTTTGCCTCCCGCGAGGAGGCTTTGATGCGCTACGCGACCCGGCCCGGGTTGAGCATTCTGCGAGCCGACGCCCTCGCCGCGTACGTCAATTGGGGGTTCGTCGACGAGGTCGATGGCACGGTGAGGCTGGCCTGTAGCGGAGAGGCCGAGGCGCGGACGTTCGAGGCGAACAGCAAGCTGTTCGCCGACCAGGTCTCGCCGGTTCAGGCGCCGGTGACGATCGCCGCCGGGCGCATGGGTGGCGCGATGGGTCCTGCGCTCTTCGCTCCGTCGATCGTCGCCAACCTTCCCCGGGGCGAGTTGGTGGAGTATGACCACCTCGGCCACTTCGGGCCGGTGCAGGACCCCGACTTCATCGCCTCAGAGATTCTGCGAGTCTTCGGGGTTGTCGAGGGGGCGTAACCACCGTTCGCTGCGCGAGGGGTACGGTGTGGGGCGTGCGTCTTGCTTTCGCGCCCCTCTCGATCCGGCCGACTACGCCTTCCGCCACCGTGTGCGGGTGCGTTTCGCTGAGACCGATGCGATGGGCATCGTTCACCATGCGGCGTACCTGCCCTATCTCGAGGAGGCTCGGGTTGAGTTCCTGCGCGATGCAGGGCATCCGTACGCGGCGTTGCGGTCCGAAGGAATCGATATCGCCGTGCTCGAGGCGTCGGTGCGCTATCTGCGGCCGCTGCACTTCGATGACGAGGTCGACGTGCATCTGACAATGGCATCGGCAACCCGCGCCACATTCCAGATTGGCTATCTACTCTGTGTGGATGACGAGGTCTGCTCGACGGCGGTCACCGTCCATGGTTGTGTCGACACTGCTGGTCGCCCGGTGCGGCTTCCGGCCTGGATTAGGGAGTTCGTGAGAACGGAATGAATGCGGATCGGATTGCCAAGGTCGAAGCATGGCCGGTCAACGTCCCGCTGGTCGCCCCGTACCTGTTCGCGCTCGGCACCTATCGCGGGATGAGCCGCACGATCATTCGAGTGACGACCGACGATGGAGTGATCGGGCTGGGCGAAACGTCGAGTACCGATGATGTGGCGCTCCTCGACTCGTATGGAGCGTCGTTGGTCGGGCGGCCGACCAGCGCGCTGAAGTTCGAGTTGTCGTCGCCGGGGCTGATCAATGCCACGAATCACGGTCAGAACAACGCCGGTCTCGCCCGCTGGCGCGCCGCGGTCGAGATGGCCCTGTGGGATATCGAAGGACATACCAAGGGTGTACCGGTTCATGCCCTGCTCGGTGACCAGGTGCGTGCGACGTTCCCGGTGACCGAGTACTTCGCCTACCGCCTGCCCGGGGCGATCGACAAGGGCGAATCGACCGCCGGGGAAATGGCCGAGTACTGCGCCCGGATGATCGACGAGCACGGCGCCCAGGGCTTCGAGAGCAAGGTCGCGACGATGCCCGTCGAGCAGGAGTTGCGCATGCTGCGCGCGGTCCGCAAAGCAATCGGGGACGCCCGCGAGCTACGCGTCGACGCCAATCTGGGCTGGCACCTCGACACCGCGTTACGGGTGTTGCCGCAATTGGCCGAACTGGGCGTGACCAACATCGAAGAACCGGTCGGGGCGCTTGCCGATGCGGCTATCCTTCGTCGCTCGACGTCGATCGAATTCTCGAGCCATGAGCCCGACTTCGAATCCCAACGTCGGTACGGGGGCGTGCCCGACACGTTCGTGCTCTCGGTCGCTTCGTGCGGTGGCATCTCGGGCACCCTGGCGACGATCGAACGTTGCGAGGAGGCAGGCATCGGCTTCTGGTTCTATTCGGGTGAGCTCGGCGTGGCTACGGCCGCCAGCCTGCATGTCGCCGCCGTCGCCGGGTACGTCACCAAGCCCAGCCAGACGCTGTTGCGGTGGTATCCCGACGACGTCATCGAGGGGGGGCCGTTCACCGTGATCAACGGCGAAGTGGCGATCCCGACGACTCCTGGTCTGGGCATCACCCTCGACGAGGATGGCCTGAAGCGTGGTGTCGAACGCTTCGCCGATGAGGGCGAGTACGTGATGTACGACGCCCCCGCACTGCCTCGCTACTGACTCCTTCCGTCACCCGCCGTTGGGGCGCGGGCGTGGGATACGGTCGGGGTTGTGAAGTTCGCCGATATCGCCGCCGTCTATCTCGCCGCCCCTGCCGACGAGTTGATACATCCAGACGTGCCCACCAGCCCCGGCCGCCGGCTTCGCGATGCGCTCGAACCGATTGCGACGCAGGGTTGGTGGGCCAAGGCGGTCCACGACCGGCTCGAACCCCATGGTTTGGGGTTTCTCGACGCCTACGTGTGGGGCCGCGCCGCGGCGCTCGGCGAACCGACGCCCGGCGTCGTTGCCGCGACATTCGGGGTCTTCGAGCCCGGGTTCCTGGGCATGATGCTGGCGATGGGTCGAGGGGCGATCGGCCGCAACGAGGTCCTTGCCGCCCGTGAGGCCGGGGCTGTCGAGTCGCTGACGGCGATTGTCGCCATCGACGACGATGTTCGCGCTGCGGCCGACGCCTTGGTGGCCGC
Organism: uncultured Actinomycetes bacterium; assembly: GCA_963847945.1. Classification (GTDB taxonomy): domain Bacteria; phylum Actinomycetota; class Acidimicrobiia; order Acidimicrobiales; family Ilumatobacteraceae; genus JANMJD01. Next base: position 11,119 of record CAWKBX010000006.1, on the reverse strand, counting down.
GACCGCACAACTCGATGCGACCGCCCGTCCGCTGTTCAGCGGATTGCGCGACCTGCCGATGCCGACTTCGACGCTCGGACGACTGTGGCGCTGCGCAGAGTTGGTGCGGGAGCACCGGGGCGATGGACACCTCGCCGCCTGTATTGCCGCCGGGCTCGACCCGGTGGAGATGTCGATCGTCACCGAATTGTGGCTCGACTACCCGATCGGCGAGTACACCGCCACCCGCGGCTACGGGCCTGACGCCATTTCCGCAGCTCAGAATCGGTTGGCCGTCCGTGGCTGGGTGGACCACGCCGGCCTCGCCGGACGCCCCATGGCGCGACTTACCGACGTCGGTCGCGCCGCTCGCGACGAGATCGAGGCGGCGACCGACCGGTCGCAGCAATCGCTTGTCGACGCCCTCGGCGATCAACTCGACTCGGTGGTCGCCACCGCCGAGCGGGTCTCGGCCGCCATCGTTGCCGCCGGTGCCTTCCCCTCCGACCCGCGCAAGCGCGCCGCGGGCTGACTCGGCTAAAGGAGCGACCGTGAGCCCGGCGGTTAGCGCAGGCCGTTGGCCAGATTGCTGAGGAATCCCGAGACGTCGGGGGGTTGCATCACCGCACCGCGGATCAGGTCGTCGAAGTGTTGCGTGAACGTCGAAACGTGATCGGCCGACGTGAGCACCAGATACATCTGGCCGACGTAGAGGGCAGCTCGTTGCGGCCCGAAAATCGTGATCGGGGCGGCATAACGCTGGAGCCCGTCGAACAGAAACCAGCGCAGTGTCGGGTACAGCTCGCTGGTCAACGCAGCCATGTGTTCGAGCTGTTCCCGGCGGACCTGGTGGGGCAGGTCACCCCAGATGTTCTCACCGGCGGCGAATCCGCGGATCGACTGGATTGAGCTGCAGCACTCCAGGTCGGTGCCGGGCCGGCGGGTCCATGCCAGCCGGGCCGCGGCGGTCTCCATCTTCTGCTCGGGTCGGGAGGCGACGAAGCGACCGAGTTCGTGGCGGATCACCGCATCCGTCTTGAGGAGGTCGGGGAGCGTGGACGGCACGTAGCGGATCTTGTAGCCGACTGCCTCTTGCAACCAGCGGATCAGACGCTCGTCGTTGTGGGTCAGACGCGTCGCGTTCGATCGACATCGTCTCGGGCACCATCTCGGCCTGCACCGGCCCGGTGTTCGACAGCCCGACCAGCCAGTCGATCGAGAGCTGCTGCGACGAGGCGACGGCCACCAACGTCTCCAAGCGGGGGAGTCGTCGATTGGTCGGTGAGAGCAGCTGCGACAGCGTTGATCGATCGAGTTGCGTCGCCGCGGCGAACTGTCCTCGGGAGATGCCACTGGTCGCCACGACGTGCTCCAGTCGTTCGCGAAACGTTGCCAACAAGCGCTTGCGGTCGATCATCAGCGCAGCGTACGACCCGCGATGTTGCGGATCCACAACAGATGAGGCGGGTCTGCTCACATGTGCACCGGATTGTGCGCAAATGGACAACGACGCCACCGAGCAGATCTGGCAGAGTGCCCATCGTCAACAATTCACGAGATGAGACAGGGGAGTGGCGGTGAGCGGCGGTCGACGGATCGAGTGGCAAACGGTCGTCCTTGCGATGGCGATCCACGGCATCATCGTCGGCCTGTTGTTCGCCCACGACGCGGTCCCTGCATGGCTGATGGTGCCGCTCCTGGGGGTGCTCGGGGCGTGGTTTGGGTCGTTGCAGCACGAGGTGATCCATCGCCACCCGACGAATTCGACGGTCCTCAACCGGTTGGCGGTTCCGCTCCCGCTCTCGCTGTGGGTGCCGTTCGAGCGGTATCGCCACACGCACCTCGCCCACCATGATTCCGACCTGACGATGCCTGGCATCGACCCCGAGAGCTTCTACTGCACCCCCGGCGAATGGGGCTCGATGAGTCCGCTGGTTCGGCGAATCACGCTGATCAACCGCACGATTCTCGGACGGTTCACCATCGGCCCGGCGATCGCGATGGTCAAGTACGGCCGGTACGAGATCACCCAGTTCCGCCGGGATTCGACGGTTCGCCCGTATCTCGTGTCGCACGTGATCGAGGCAGGCGTGACGGCATGGTTGGTGTTCGGTTGGATCGGAATTCCCTTGTGGCAGTACCTCGTCGGGTTCTGCTATCTCGGCATGTCGCTGACGATGCTGCGATCGTTTGCCGAGCACCGACCGATTAACGGCGACCATCAAGTGTTCGACGGGATGAGCCGTTCAGCGGTCGTCCGGTCGTCGGGGTTCTTCGGGTTGATGTACCTGAACAACAACTTGCACCACACCCATCACGCCCGTCCCGGTGTGGCGTGGTATCGGCTCAAGCAGATGCACGCCGAGTTGGGCTCCGACGAGATCGCCGCCGCCGGGGCCGGCTGGTATCGCAACTACGGTGAGTTGATCGGGCGCTACTTCGTCCGGCCGTTCTGTCAGCCCGAGCACCCGCTGCTCAGCGCTGTCGACCGATGAGCGGTGACGTCAAGCCTGCAGGAGCGCACCCCATGTCGAACGAGCGAGCCGGGCATGTGAGCCTGGCGATGTACCCGTTCGATCACCTGTACGAGCCGTACGAGATGTTGTGGAATGCCGTCGTTCGTCGGCTCGGCGCAGGTTGGCCCGACCGGCTGACCTGGTCTGATGATGTGGCCGCGCTCTGGGCCTCACCACAGATGCTCGTCGCTCAAACGTGTGGGTGGCCGCTGGTGACGGCGTTGGCCGATCGAGTACAGGTCATCGGTGCATTCGCCTACGACGTCGAGGGGGCACAGGGGGCTCACTACGGTTCGGCGATCGTCGCCACGCGGCCGGGAGACGTCGGCGACTTTGCCGGTGCGACGGTCGCCGTCAACAATCCCGACAGCCTGTCGGGCTGGGTGAGCTTGCGCTGCGCCGTGCCCGAGTACGGCCCCGTCGTCTGGACCGGAGCGCACCGCCAGAGCCTCGTCGCCCTGCACGAGGGCCGCGCCGAGTTGGCGTCGATCGATGCGGTGAGCTTTGCCCACATCGCCCACCGCGCCCCGCACCTGACCGAGGGGATGCATCTCGTCGGCCGGGGACCGCTGGTGGCAAGTCTTCCGCTCGTTGCTGCGCCCGACCTCGCCGATGCCGACATCGTCGCCCTGCGCGAGGCGCTCGCGGCTGCACTGGGCGACCCGCGACTGTCCGACACCCGCCGTGACCTTCGAATTGCCGGCTTCGAACCGCTCACCTTCGACCACTACCGGCCGATCGCCGATCTTGACCCGGAGCTCTACCAGGCCCAACGCGGCTCGGCGCGCGTGTCGAGCCCGCAATCATGACCGGTCCTCGGGGAATCGACCTGCTGCACGGCGAGGCTCGCGGCCGGCGGGGGCTTCCCATGCTGCAATACGTCGAGGAACCCGACGTCATCGACTTGACCTGGGGCCATCCCGATCCGACGTTGCTCCCCGTCGATGAGGTCGCCGCGGCCACCGAGGCGATGCTGCAGGGTCACGGGTGGAAGGCGCTGACGTATGGCTTCGCCGCCGGCCCGGCCCCGTTGACCGAGTCTCTCATCGACTATCTCCCGACGATCGGCGAACGCCGCCCCGCGGCCGGCGAATTGGTCGTGACCTCGGGGAATTCGTCCGCGCTGTCGATGATCCTCGGGCTGTTCAGCCGGCCGGGCGATGTGGTGCTGGTGGAGTCGCCGACGTACTTCTTGGCACTGCGGATCATCGCCGACCACCCGGTCACCGTCGTCGGCGTTCCCTGCGACGAACAGGGCGTGATCCCCGAGGCGCTCGATCGCCTGGCAGCCCAGGCCGTGTCGAACCGCGGGTCGCGGTTCGTCTACACCGTGCCAACCCACAGCAACCCGCGCGGCGCGACCACATCACTCGAACGACGGGTGGCATTGCTCGACGTGGGGGCCAGGCGCGGTCTGACATTTATAGAAGACGACGTCTACCGGGAACTGTCGTGGCTCGCGGCGCCGGGCGAGGGCCTGCCGCCGTCGATGTGGAGTGTCGCCCGAGGAACCGGGGTCGTGCGGTTGAGTTCGTTCTCCAAGACGATCGGCCCCGGTCTGCGGCTCGGCTACCTCACCGCTCCGGCCGAGATGGCCAGCCGGATCACCGAGTCGGGAGTGCTCGACTCGGGTGGTGGCGTGAATCACTTCACGGCCTGCGTCGTCGGGACGATGGTGTCGGACGGCTCGTATCGCCGCGTGCGCGAGCGGGTGACCGCGAGCTACGCCGAACGGTGCGCGGCCCTGGCCCGCGGCTTGGCCACGCCCGAGTCGCAGCTCGGCTTCGTCGCCCCAGGTGGGGGCTACTTCATCTGGCTGAAGGTGCCCGATTCGATCTCGTCGGGCGACTTCGTCGCCGCGGCTCGCGCCCGGGGAGTCGCCTGTTCGAACGGGTCCATCTTCTACCCTGGCGACGTCGACGGGGCGGGCAACTCCGCACCTGGCCCGGTCGCCGACCACGTGCGGTTGTCATTCAGCCTGTATCAACCCGATGTGCTCGAGGCGGCCGGCCGACTCCTGGCGACCACTTTTCGGCCGAGGATTTAAGGTTTCCGGTACGACCGTACCGGTTCGGTCATGGCACAGTTGCTACCGTTAGCATTTGTTGAGGCTCACCGACGCGCCTGCGAAGCAGGTACGCGCCTTTCAAGGGGGAATTCATTGGATAACAGAATCGCAGATATGGCCCGTCAAACGACGAGTCCATTGCAGTCCGAACTCATCGAGTCGTTTGCCCAGGGCAAGATCTCGCGCCGTGGATTCATGGTCCGCGGTTCGGTTGTCGGGCTGTCGACCGCGGTCGTCGGAGCGGTGCTGGCCGCATGTGGCAGCAGCTCCGCCCCGGAAGCCGGCGGCACGGAAGAGACGGCCGCGGGCGGCACCGACACCACTGCCGCCCAAGCGGAGGCCGCCGTCACCGAGCCGGTCGCCATCACCGAGCCGGCCCCTCCGGCCGGCGGCATCAAGCAGGGCGGAACGTTGCGCGTCGCCTCGCAGAAGCCGGGCAGCCCGCTCGACCCGGTAGCGATGGACAACCTCGGTACCTACACCGTGGTCGCGACCAGCTTCGAGTACCTCTGCGGCAAGGGTGAGGGCGCGGCCCTCGCCCCCGCACTCGCCGAGTCGTGGAGCCCCAACGCCGACGGCAGCGAGTGGACCTTCAAGCTCCGCTCGGGCGTCAAGTGGCACGACGGCACGCCGTTCACCTCGGCCGACGTGGTCGGCACGATCGACCGGCTCGCCGAGGCGAACCTGAAGGCGTACGTCGTTGCCGGTGCCGCCAAGGCCACCGATGACACCACCGTGACGGTCACGCTCAACGCCCCCGACGGCCAGTTCCCGTACCAGCTGTCGCTGTACAACCCGCAGTCGCTGATCACCCCGAAGGACTACGCAGTCGGCACCACGCTCGACAAGACACCGGCCGGCACCGGACCGTTCAAGCTCGAGAAGTACGATGTCGCCCAGGGCGCCACGTTCGTCGCCAACGCCGATTGGTGGGGCGGTAAGCCCTACCTCGACAAGGTCGAGTTCCTCTTCTCCGACGACATCGCCACCCAGATGAGCGGCCTGCAGGGCGGCGCCGCCGACGCACTTGTCCAGTTCGGCATCGTCGGTGGCGAGGCGATCTTGGCGAGCGACCAGTTCGTCGTCGAGTCCATTCGTGGCGCGGCTCACCGCCAGTTGTGGATGAACGTTCGCGAAGGCAACTTCACCGACGTGCGGGTACGCCAGGCCGTTGCCCTGGGCATCGACCGCCAGGCTCTCATCGACACGATTCTCCAGGGTCGCGGCGACCTGGGCAACGATCACCCGATCGCTCCGGTCTACGAATACTGGGATTCGGCTCAGCCGCAACGCGGCCGCGACGTCGAGGCTGCCAAGAAGCTGCTCGCCGACGCCGGCAAGACCGGGCTGAAGATCACGATGCACGCGCCAAAGCTCGGAGAAATCCCGCAGCTCGCCGAGGTGATCCAGACCCAGCTGAAGGACATCGGCATGGAGATCACGTTGAACATCGAGAGCACCGACACGTTCTACGACCGTTGGTGCAAGGTGTATGACGGCACCAACGAGCCGGCCGGTTGCGATGGCGGTGAGGAGTTCGGCATCGTCGACTACGGCAACCGTGGAACCCCCGACGTGTACCTGGTCAAGGCGTACGCCACGGGCGAGTGGAACTCGGCCCACTACAACTCCGAGCCGTTCAAGGCTGCGGTGGCGAAGTATCAGGCATCGCTCGATACGCCCAGCCGGGCGGCGGCGATGAAGGATGTCCAGGCCATCGCGACCGAAGATGTGCCGTACGTGATCCCGTACTTCTACAACTCCCTCATGGCCTACTCGGGCAAGGTGTCTGGCATCGTCGCCAGCGGTCTCGGCCACTACGAACTCGGCAAGGCCGGCTTCGTCGCCTGATGAAATGTCGGTGCTGAGGGTGGGCCCGGGTGACCGGGCCCACCCGCAGTGCTTATTGGGGAACATGTTGATCGACTGAGTGAGGGGGCTGGCATTGCGTCGGTATCTGGCGAAGCGTTTCGCTTCGGCCATCGTCACGTTGTGGCTTTTGGCAACGATTGTTTTTCTCATCGTCAACGTGCTTCCCGGCGATGTCGGTCGCAAGATTCTGGGGCCGTTCGCCCCCAAAGAGGAAGTCGCCGCGTTCAACAAACGGCTGGGTACCGATCGTCCGTTGATCGAGCAGTACTTCACGTCGATCAAGCGGGTGTTCACCCTTGACTTCGGGACGTCGTACCAGAGCGGTCGAGACGTCAGTGAGGTGATCTTCCCGGCGCTCGGGCGTTCGGCGAAGCTGGCCCTGCTCGCCTTCATCATCACGATTCCCTTGTCGATCGCGGCTGGCATCTACGCCGCCCGTCGGCAGGACAAACTGGCCGACCGCGTGGTCGTCAACGTCGGGCTGGCCACCTCGGCGCTGCCCGAATTCGTGTCGGCGGCGGTGCTGGCAACGGTTTTCTGTGTCCACTGGAAGATCGGTTACGTGTTTGCCAACCCGCCCGACGGAACGTCGGTGATCGGACAGATTCGATATCTGCTGATGCCGGCGTTGGCGATGGTCATCGCCTATTTCGGCTACCTGGCCCGAATGACCAGGGCGGGGGTCATTGGCGGACTGCACGCCGACTACACCCGCACGGCGGCGATGAAGGGACTCTCCCGCAGTGCGGTGATGCGCCACCACATTTTGCGCAACGCACTCGCCCCGACGATCACGGTGATCAGCGTGCAGGTCGGTTACTTCTTCGGCGGCATCATCGGAGTGGAGCGGGTCTTCAACTACGCCGGGCTGGGGTCGACGATGCTCGCAGCCGCTGGGGCGCGAGACATTCCTGTCCTGCAAGGGGCGGTCCTGCTCGTCGGGATCATCTTCATGCTGTCGACGTTGCTTGCTGATTTGCTCATCTCGTTCCTGAATCCCCGCGTTCGTTTGGAGACCGCTCGATGAACGCCACCCCTCCGGAAGTGCAGTCGGTCCTCGCGACGGCGACCCAGCTGCCCGTCAGCGAACGCAAACAAGCCCGCCGCGAGAACTGGCGCCTCATCCGGCGGCGGCCGTCGTTCATCATCGGCAATCTGATCGTGTTGATCTGGGTGATCTGTGCGTTGTTCGGCAACAAGATCGCCCCGCATCATCCACTCGACTTTCGAGCCAAGTCGCATCTGTCGCCGAGCGCCGATTTCCCCTTCGGCACCGATATCACCGGGCGAGATGTGTTGTCGAGGGTGATCGCCGGGGCCCGTGATGTGCTCAAGATCGCTCCGCTCGCCGCGCTGATCGGTGTCGTGCTCGGGGTGCTCGTCGGCTTGGTGATGGGTTACTTCGGGGGGCGACTCGACAATGTCATCGGCCGGATTGTCGAGGCGTTCCTCGCCCTGCCGGTGGTCCTCATCGCATTGTTGGCAATCACGACGCTGGGGCGTTCCTATTGGGTCGTCATTGGGGTGGTCGCCGTGCTGTTCACTCCGATCGTGGCCCGTACGGTCCGATCGGCGGTCATCGCCGAGCGCGACCTCGACTATGTCACGTCGGCGAAGCTGCGCGGCGAGGCCGCGCCATTCATCATGTTCCGCGAGATCCTGCCGAATGTCATGGGCCCGATCATCGTCGAACTGACCATCCGCGTCGGCTATGCGGTGTTCACCGTCGCCACGCTGTCGTTCCTCGGGGCTGGCCCGCCACCGCCGTCTCCCGACTGGGGAGCCCAGGTCAGCGAAGGTTTCCGGGCGATCGGGGCAAACATCTGGTGGACGACATTCTTTCCGGCGGCCGCCATTGCGAGCCTGGTGATCGCCGTGAGCCTGATCGCCGATTCGGTGCAGTCAGTGATGGACGCATCATGACCACGACGTTTGATTCCCCGAAGTCGACGGCCGCGGCCCTCGCCGTCGAGAACCTCGAGGTCGCGTACACCGTTCGAGGCTTCGACCGGACGGTGCTGCGAGGCGTCTCGTTTCACATCGCCCCGGGTGAGGCCTATGGGCTGGTGGGGGAGTCGGGTTGCGGCAAGTCGACCGCCGCGTTCGCGGCGATGAAATATCTGCCGCGCAACGGCAAGATCGTCAGCGGTCGAGTACTGGTCGGCGACAGCGACGTCACCCAGATGAGCGAAGCGGCGATTCAGCGATTCCGCACGACCGAGGCGTCGATGGTCTACCAAGACCCCGGCTCGGCATTGAATCCGTCGTTGCGGGTCGGTCGCCAGATCATCGAGTCGTTCACCCTGCTTGGTGAATCCAAGACCGAGGCGGCGGCCTCGGCGCTCGCCGCGCTCAAGCGGGTTCGCATCGCCGACCCGGCGAGCGTGATGGACCGGTATCCGTTCCAACTCTCCGGCGGTATGCAACAACGCGTGGTGATCGCCATGGCGTTGGCTTGCAACCCGAAACTGCTCGTCCTCGACGAGCCGACGACAGGCCTCGATGCGACGGTCGAGGCCGAGGTGCTCGACCTGGTGCGCACGCTGCGCTCCGAGAGCGATGCGGCCGTGCTGTTCATCGCCCACAACCTCGGGGTGATCCGCTCGATGTGCGACCGAGTCGGGGTCATGTACGCGGGCAAGATCGTCGAAGAAGGCCCCAGCCAGCAGGTGTTCGATGATCCGCAGCACCCGTACACCGTCGGCTTGCTGCGCTCGATTCCCCGCCATGGGGTGCGCAAGACCGAACGGGCCCTGGCCACGATCCCGGGCATCCTGCCGTTGATCGGCAGCGACCTGCCGACGTGTGTCTTCGTCGACCGTTGCCCGCTGGCCAGCGACCTGTGCCGTACGGTCGAGCCCCCGATCGTTCCCGTTGGCGGTAACGGGGATCGATTCACCCGGTGTCATCATCCCGATCAAATCAGCCAACTGGCCGACACCACCCCGGCCCCCGACATCACGATGTTGGTGCCCTCGGCGACCGGTGCCGACGTGCTCGAACTGTCCCATGTCTCCAAGACGTTCCGCCAACGGGGCAAGGCAATCCCCGCCCTGGTCGACGTCGATCTCGAACTGGGTTCGGGCGAGACGCTCGGCATCGTCGGCGAGTCCGGCTCGGGAAAGACCACCCTTGCCAAGACCATGCTCGGCATCGAGACCCTCGATCTGGGTGGCACGGTGTCGCTCGATGGCAACGCCCTCAACGCGGCGACGGCGGACCGTTCGTCGTCCGACAAGCGCTCGATGCAGATGGTCTTCCAGAACCCCGATTCGGCGCTCAACCGCAGTTGGTCGGTGCGACGGATCCTGACCCGCTGCGTCACCAAGCTCACCGGCGTCAAGGGGGCCGAGGCCAATGCTCGGGTTGAGCAGCTCGCCGAGCAACTTCGTCTCACCCCCCGGCACCTCGACCTCAAGCCGCGGCAGCTTTCGGGTGGCTTAAAGCAGCGGGTGGCGATCGCTCGAGCCTTTGCTGGCGACCCCCGGATCGTCGTCTGTGACGAGCCGACCAGCGCCCTCGACGTGTCGGTGCAGGCGGCGATTCTCAACCTGCTCGCCGATCTGCAGGCCGCTCAGCAAACCAGCTATGTGTTCATCACCCATGACATGGGAGTGGTGCGGTACCTCGCCGACCGTATCGCGGTGATGTACCTCGGTCGGGTCCAAGAGATCGGGCCGACCGACGACGTGTTCAAGGGGCCGCACCACCCGTACACCGAGGCCCTGTTGTCGTCAGTGCCCAGCGTCGACGGTGAAACCAAGGTGCGCATCCGCCTCGACGGCGAGATTCCGTCGCCGGCCAACCCGCCGTCGGGCTGCGTCTTTCACCCTCGCTGCCCGCGGGCCATCGACGGGGTGTGCAGCACCACCGAGCCGCCATTGGCCGAGGTGTCTCCGGGCCACTCGATGCGCTGCCACATCCCGATCGACGAACTGCGCCGACTCCAGGGTCTATGAGTCCGCCCACCGGAGCCGACGGCGGAGTTCGAGCAGCCCATTGCCCCGACCGACCGATGATTCAGGTCTGGATGGTGGCGAATCGATCGGCAATGAGGTCGGTGCCGTCGCTGGTGTAGAGGCGGACCTTGCCGTCGGGTCCGACCGGCGTGATGGCGAGGTTGGCGATCGATTGGCCGGGGTACTCGGGATTCACGTTGGAGGCGGTGGGCCGTGATCCCGAGGGCCAGACGGTGATGTAGCCAGGGGCTGCGACGTTGGTGGCGGTCACGTTGAGGATCACCGCCTCACCTTGCCCGGCGGAGATGGCGAGTTCGACGGTTTGGCCCACGCGGGGAGCGGCGCCGGTGTACCCGACCGCCGTGGCCCGCCGGGTATCGAGCACACGAGTCGATGTTGACGAATTGATCGACGGTCCGGACAAGACGCCGAAGAGATCGACGAGCAGGTGGGAGCCTCCGACGGTACGCACCCTGATCTTGCCGTCGTCGCCCACCGGGACGATGACGAGGTTGGGAATGGTCATCGCCGGCTCGGTGACATTGACATTGGAAGTCGGCGGCATCGGGCCTGAGCCCCACACGGTGAGATAACCGGGGGCGGTGGTGTCGGTAGCGGTGACATTGACCACTGCGAGATCGGCGGCCGCCCCAGGAACGGTGATCTCGACCGTTGCCTGGTCTGCCGGTTTGGGCCCGCGGTAGCCGACTTGCCCGCCGGCGCGG
>CAWKBX010000005.1:0-85982 GCA_963847945.1 uncultured Actinomycetes bacterium | reverse complement strand
TGATCTCCTAACTTTTGTCAAGGGGGTTCGTGTTCACGGTGTGTGGGCGCGGACGGTCAACCGGCGTGGGGTGCGTCGGGGCTGGATTCGAGCGCTGGGTGTTGTTGTCGGGGTTGGGGTCAGTCGTTGTCGAGTCGGCTGCGTTGCTGGTGTGCTCGACGTCGTGCGCGGACGTCGGAGGGCACGGCGAGTTCGCCGGCTCTGCGGGTGGCGGTGGTCTTGTCGAGCGGGGTGCCGTCAAGGTCGCGGGTCTCGTAGGGGGTGGCGGTCTCGATCACCGACCAGGCCCGGCAGACGAGTTTGCGGGCAACTGCGCAGCACGCCGAGATGTGGTTGTGGTTCCGCTCGACCATCAGACGGCGGTAGTGCTCGGCGAGTTGCGGGTCGTGACGGCGAGCGACGTTCGCTGCTTGGTAGTAGGCGAGACGCAACGCGGCTGGTCCTTCTTTGCTGATGTGTCTGGATCGTGAGGCGGTCAGTCCGGATTCCCAGCGCGATGGGTCGAACCCGACGAACGCGGCGGCGTGTTTGGCGGTGGGGAACTGGCCGGGACCCGTGAACCAGGCACGGGTGACGGTGGCGACGATCTCACCGATCCCAGGGATCGAGGTGAACAGATCGGTGGTCCCGTGGTGTTCGGCGTGTAGCCGGACGGCTTGGCTGGTGGCGGCCTGCTGGTTGCGGTCGGCGATGCCGATGTCGTCGAGCATCTGGCCGATCTCCCAAGCGACCGCGTCCAAGTCGAGCCGCCCGAGCCAGAACAGTTCCCACCCGCCGGCGGCCTCACGGATCTTGGCGGCGCGTCTCGCCGGGTTCGGGGACTTGGAGTGCTCGGCGACGATCTCGGTGATCGATTCGACCCTTGCGTGGGCGAGTGAGCGCAGGTGCGGCCAGCGGTCCAGTACCGGTTGTGCCAGTGTGTGGCCCTGACAGGCCCGCCACACATCGGGGAACGCCCATGCTGCCAGCGCCCACAGCCGGCACTCGGCGCGGTGCGCGTCGATCGTCGCACGATGGCGGCGCAGCACCGCTCGACGGATCGCGATCAACTCCGCGGTCGGTGCCGCAACGTCGGGCAGATCGAACAGGCGGCCGGCGTCGGCAAGCATCACCGAGTCGATCCGGTCGGTCTTGTTCTTGCCCGCCAACGCCTCGCGCAGACGGGCAGTCGCTCTCGACTCGACCAACTGGAACCCGCACCCCGCCGACCTCACCGCGGCACCCAACGACAACCACGTCCCCGCCGTCGGTTCCACGGTGACGGTCATCGGCGCGTACGGGCGTAACCGCTCCGTGAGCTCGGCCATACCCGACAGCGTCGGCATCACCTTGAACCGCACCAGCCGGTCACCGTCACGGATCGCGACATGATGGGCGGCGACAACCGCCGCGTCGATTCCGGCCACCGGGCCAGTACTACTACTGTGTTGAGCCATCGAGGGCTCTCCTTTCAACGGAGCAACACCACGCCGACAGGACCTCGACAATCGCTACCGGCCGGTGCTGCAAATGGATGAGTTGACCGGGAGAGCCCTCGAGCACGCTCGAACCCTCAGGCGATCCCCCGACACCACCCGCCCAGACAGCAGCCGGTCGCCGCGTAGGCCACCCGACCATCTGAAGTCATACGGTGCTCCGGGACCCCGACCCTCACAGGCCTGAACCAGATCCCCACCAATCTCCTCAACCGGGTCTGCTCGGGAGACGAGCGCCAACAACAATCAGCTCAACGAGCCCGAAGCCCAGGGGTTTTCCGTTGCAGCCGACGCCCCTCCCAAGGTCACCCTACGTGACCACCAACCCCTATCGGAGCAGGCACCTCAGTTATAGATGGGTATATGCGCCTCGAAATGTCGGTGATTTCAGCTCGTGTGCTCGTCGAGTCGTGCGAGAAGTCGGGTTGAGATCAGGGCGGCGGCGCTGTCGATGTCGTAGCCCTCGGGAACGCTGAGCGTGAGGCAGGTACCGCCGCGGAAGACGAGTTCGTCACCGAGGTAGGGGTCGTTGGCGATCTCGATGATCAGACGTGACAACACCAGGTCTTGTTCGATCTGCTCGACCGTCAGCCACGGCGCGTTCGGCTGCCACGCTGTGATCTGCCGTTCGGGGATCACAGGTCAGGCTCGACATCCGTGTTGACGATCACGTTCCAACGTTCGTCGCGGTCTCCCAGAGGCTCGGTTCCGGTGGCGAGAGGCGTAGGTCTCGATCGCGGCGCGGTGGCCGCCATGAGCGCGTCGAGGGTCAGCGAGAACCCCGCCTCGTTCGTCGCGAACTCGATGAGCCAGCCAGCGCGCTGGGCGACCGGTGCCGGGTAGCCGGACGCGACCGTGGCGAGCTCGGCCGGATTCAGCTTGTCGTCTTCGACGAACTGGGCGATCACGGTGGCGATGTTGGAGAGGCCGCCGCTGTGTTGTGGAGCCGAGACCATGTCGAGCACGGTGACTTCAGGTGTCGCCACGGTCATCGTGCCGGTCGGGGTGTTCAGCGTGATGGTTGGTCGCGTGGTGACGTCGCGGGATCGGATGAATCGGAGGCGTACACGTCCGAAGTCGCGGTCTCGTAGGTGGGCGTCGGTGACTACCTGGAAGACCTGAGGGCGTTGATGGGCGGCATCGTGGAGCTCGGCTGCGGACAGAAACCCGACGTAGTAGGGGTGGTCGAGGAAGCGCATCATGTCGTCGATGAAGTGCGTTGCCGGCACCGCACCCCATGTCCGGAACTGGGGCGGGATCAGGACATATGCGCCTCGGGTGGGAGAGAAGGCGAGCCGCTGTGCCTTCCATCGCCCGGCGATCTGACGAGCCTCCACGCCGGGTACGCCCAACGCCTTGGCGATCATGTCGACGGTCACCCAGTGGACACCGCGGGCCAGCCAATGGTCAGGAAGATCTCTTGGGGCAACCCGCTCAGCTTGCGATGGAGTACCGATCACGTGCACAAAGTAGCACGGAACACTACTTTGTGCACGTCAATTGCACTCGGTGGGTTCGTTTGGTGCTCTTTGAACACGGCGATCATCCTCGTCCCTGACGGGGGATTTGACCCCGCTTCTGGACGTCGGACGGCTTCATCGGGCTTTTCCGCTCGAGGGACGGCCCGAAAGGCACATACACCCTGAGCTGATCTCCTAACTTTTGTCAAGGGGGTTCGTGTTCACGGTGTGTGGGCGCGGACGGTCAACCGGCGTGGGGTGCGTCGGGGCTGGATTCGAGCGCTGGGTGTTGTTGTCGGGGTTGGGGTCAGTCGTTGTCGAGTCGGCTGCGTTGCTGGTGTGCTCGACGTCGTGCGCGGACGTCGGAGGGCACGGCGAGTTCGCCGGCTCTGCGGGTGGCGGTGGTCTTGTCGAGCGGGGTGCCGTCAAGGTCGCGGGTCTCGTAGGGGGTGGCGGTCTCGATCACCGACCAGGCCCGGCAGACGAGTTTGCGGGCAACTGCGCAGCACGCCGAGATGTGGTTGTGGTTCCGCTCGACCATCAGACGGCGGTAGTGCTCGGCGAGTTGCGGGTCGTGACGGCGAGCGACGTTCGCTGCTTGGTAGTAGGCGAGACGCAACGCGGCTGGTCCTTCTTTGCTGATGTGTCTGGATCGTGAGGCGGTCAGTCCGGATTCCCAGCGCGATGGGTCGAACCCGACGAACGCGGCGGCGTGTTTGGCGGTGGGGAACTGGCCGGGACCCGTGAACCAGGCACGGGTGACGGTGGCGACGATCTCACCGATCCCAGGGATCGAGGTCAACAGATCGGTGGTCCCGTGGTGTTCGGCGTGTAGCCGGACGGCTTGGCTGGTGGCGGCCTGCTGGTTGCGGTCGGCGATGCCGATGTCGTCGAGCATCTGGCCGATCTCCCAAGCGACCGCGTCCAAGTCGAGCCGCCCGAGCCAGAACAGTTCCCACCCGCCGGCGGCCTCACGGATCTTGGCGGCGCGTCTCGCCGGGTTCGGGGACTTGGAGTGCTCGGCGACGATCTCGGTGATCGATTCGACCCTTGCGTGGGCGAGTGAGCGCAGGTGCGGCCAGCGGTCCAGTACCGGTTGTGCCAGTGTGTGGCCCTGACAGGCCCGCCACACATCGGGGAACGCCCATGCTGCCAGCGCCCACAGCCGGCACTCGGCGCGGTGCGCGTCGATCGTCGCACGATGGCGGCGCAGCACCGCTCGACGGATCGCGATCAACTCCGCGGTCGGTGCCGCAACGTCGGGCAGATCGAACAGGCGGCCGGCGTCGGCAAGCATCACCGAGTCGATCCGGTCGGTCTTGTTCTTGCCCGCCAACGCCTCGCGCAGACGGGCAGTCGCTCTCGACTCGACCAACTGGAACCCGCACCCCGCCGACCTCACCGCGGCACCCAACGACAACCACGTCCCCGCCGTCGGTTCCACGGTGACGGTCATCGGCGCGTACGGGCGTAACCGCTCCGTGAGCTCGGCCATACCCGACAGCGTCGGCATCACCTTGAACCGCACCAGCCGGTCACCGTCACGGATCGCGACATGATGGGCGGCGACAACCGCCGCGTCGATCCCGGCCACCGGGCCAGTACTACTACTGTGTTGAGCCATCGAGGGCTCTCCTTTCAACGGAGCAACACCACGCCGACAGGACCTCGACAATCGCTACCGGCCGGTGCTGCAAATGGATGAGTTGACCGGGAGAGCCCTCGAGCACGCTCGAACCCTCAGGCGATCCCCCGACACCACCCGCCCAGACAGCAGCCGGTCGCCGCGTAGGCCACCCGACCATCTGAAGTCATACGGTGCTCCGGGACCCCGACCCTCACAGGCCTGAACCAGATCCCCACCAATCTCCTCAACCGGGTCTGCTCGGGAGACGAGCGCCAACAACAATCAGCTCAACGAGCCCGAAGCCCAGGGGTTTTCCGTTGCAGCCGACGCCCCTCCCAAGGTCACCCTACGTGACCACCAACCCCTATCGGAGCAGGCACCTCAGTTATAGATGGGTATATGCGCCTCGAAATGCGTGGAGCTGGGGGGAATCGAATAGAAAGTCCGAGATCAACTGAAAGGTCCAGCTCAGCGGTGATTCAGGACTCCCTTGGGGTTCGTGGGGGAGTAACCGGGGGAGTAACCAGAAGACGGTGAGCCAGCCGTGGATGACTGGGACGGTCGATTCATGATCTGCATGAGCTACAAGGCGGCCGTGCCCCGGTGGGTGAGTCCCATTACGTGGTGTAGGAGTCGGTCAGCATTGTGGGGTGATGCTGTCATCGTGCGATTCTCGCCAGCGGATTTTCAGCACCCTGCTAACGAGGATCTGGAAGCCACTTAGGCACGGGGTTCGCTGCCGAGTCTGAGACTGTGCAGACTCGGGCCGTCGTGTTGCTGAGCGCACCCATGCCGGTCGGCGCCTCCGACTGGATCCATCGACGAGCGTGCATCCCGGTCGTCATGGACTGGGTGTGATTCGGAGGTTGACGGCTGAGGGTGTCGGTGCGAACTGACCTGTCAGATGACGCTCTGGTCCCGGGCTGCTTGCTGTGCGAGCCGGACGAAGTCATCAAGTGCTCGCTCATGATCGTCCATCAGACGTCGCCAAGACTCGCCGTCGGGGTCCTCCTTGGCGACGTTCCACACCTGCTTCCCAAGTGCGGTCAGACGTTCGGCGCTGTCGACGAGCTCCGAGTCGGTACACACGAGGCGAAGCTTCGTGCCGCTCATCCGCCGATCCGTCCGGCCCCATTGCCGAAGCCGCTCGAAGTCGCCCTCGCCGTAGGCGAGCCAGATCCCACCTCGGAACTCCTGCTCGAGCACGTAGAGATTCGCGCATTCCTCGAGGAGCACGGTGAGCCATCGCTCTTTCTCCTCGCGCCGACGAATGAATACTTGGCCAGCGAAGGCCACGACGGCGCCGACCACGACACCAACGAGTCCGAAGACGACTTCCATGTGAGCTCCTCGCGAACAGCCATCGCCGATGACGGGCCGGGGTACGAGCGTACGCGTGGCCAACACAACTGGTAGAGATTCGCCGAGCAGCGTTGCGGGGCAGAGTCCGCTTGCACGGTCCGCACCCGTTCAGTGGACGTCCGGGTCGACCGGAGCAACGGTCGCGTACCCCTACCAGGCGATCTTCAGCACCCTGCTAACTAAAGGCCGACGTGAGGTTCGTCGGGCAGTCGAACATGAAGATCCCAGCCGCCGCGAACCCGCACGAAACTCGACGAGGAGGCGCTCGGGGCGATCCTCCTCGACCGGATCGCCTGAAACTGGGCTGGCGAGCGGTCCACTCGCCCGAGCGTTACGCACGCTTCATCCGCTGCTCGAGCTCCTCCAAAGTGATGCCGGTCGCTCGGAGCAGGAGGTCACGATGTCCCTGTTCGACCTCTTTGCGACGCTTCGCAGGATGGATGTCGCTCCAGCTGCCAATGACATGTGGCCGCTGCATCGCCACGAGCCCAACCCCGAGCTCCGCGGCGGCCCTCACGATCCGGTCCCACCACTCCTCACCCGGCTTCTCGTCACCGACGAAGAACACCCAGCTGTAGTTGGCTCCCCGACCTTGTTCGTACGCCTGGTACACGCTCTGAATTGAGAAGCCGGCGCGCTGTTCGACCTCGATGGCGTGGACCTCAAGCGGGTCGGTCCTCGAGTCGCGCTTCTTGGGGTCGGCGAGCAGCACGGCATCCGGATAGACCCACTTTCCGGATCCCTTCGCACCAACGGCCTCATGACAGTCGCGGGCCCTGCAGTTACGAAGTCCCCGGCGCGGGCCCCAGTAGTCCTCGAGACAACGAGCGACGTCGGCGTAGATCGCGGCGTCGGTACCGGAGAACTTGATCGTGCCGCCTCTGCCTCGCTCAATCCGACGGTCCTTAGCGAGCGCCCGTGTGATGGTGCTTCGCGCACGTTGCTCGGTCCACCGGTGGTCACGGACGAGCGTGGCGATCACGCTCCGCTCCGTGCCCCACGTCCCTCCATGCGACTTCAAGAGGTCGATCATCACCTCGACGTCAGTTCGCTTCTTCACAACGCGCTTGCTGGCTGGGGACTTCGGAGTGATGGTCCGCTGTGGTGCATCTGTGTCGGGAATGAGAGGGCCTCCGGATTCGAGATGAACTCGCGTGCCTACCGCAATGCAACCCCACTGTTGCGTAAGCAATCGCGGATCCTACAACTGTCGCCCGCCCGGCAAGTTGTCAACAGCGCGGCGATAGGGGGTCAGTCTTCTGTGCATTCCGCAACGGTGGGGTTCAGCGGGTCTGGTCGAACAGGTAGACACCGTTGTCTCCTTCCGAGGCGCTGACCTCGCCTGAGTACTCCAGGTCACGGGCGAAGCCTTCGACGTCAACAGTGACGTACGCCTGGAGGTGGGTCGGCACGGCCTGTCCGAGGATGGCCTCGATCCCGAGATCGTCGAGAAGGTCATCGGCGTAGGCCTCGAGCGAGTCCCAGTGCCCGAGGAACGCGTCGAAGCGGGCGAGATCGTCCGGGTCCGAGGTGACGCACAGCGCGGCCCAGTGGGCGAACGCAGGACCGTGTTCGGCGACGCCGCGGCCGATCTGGCTGACGATCCTGAGGTCTGCGTACTCGCCGAGCCGTAGCGGGCCGAAACCTTCGTAGTCGTGGATGGCCCATTCCTCGGCGTCTGGTATCGGCGAGTGGGCGAGCATCGCCTGGATCGAGTTGGCCGACCGGCTCACGGCCCAGCCTCAAGCCGTGACAGCAGATCGAGGAAGAACGGGAAATTCAGGAGTTCGCCCGGAAACGCGGCGGCAGGCAGATCCTGTGGACCGTCGTGGTCGAGGACCACGCCGATCCTGATACGGCCCGGAAGCGTGAGTACTGCCGCGAGCCACGCTCGTCCGTGCGAGCCGCTCGGAAGTTCGAACGCGCCGAAACCCGTCGAGCCGTTCTCGGAGAAGCTAAGTCGGACGATGTGGTTCGGGTCTTCCAGATGCTTCCTGCGCGGATCGTTGCGGTCGAACACGTCCTCGAACGTGGAAGCGGAGCGCGTGAGCGGAACGTCGGCCGCGACTCGTGAGATCCGAAGACTGATGCTCCCGCGCCGGCTTGAAGCGTCCCCTCCATCCAAGCGAGGCATGGCCTCGGTCTCGCATACCTGGCCAACGCATTCGAAACGGCTGTCGTCGTTGCGAGCAATCGTCCAGCCCTCCGCACCTGCGCTGCTCGTCGCAACGGGAAGGCGCGCTGTCAAACTGCCACCGAGGATGGCGACTTCGGGCAACGAGGTCTGCTTGATCTGACACGACTCGAGTAGGTGGCGCATCGTGTCCGCGCCGTCTGAGAAGTCACGCTTCGACGGGAAGTGAAAGCTAAGCGTGTACTCAGTGCCGCGGTACGGGATGGTCAATTGGCGAGCGACCATGCCGTTGAACAACTCGATGGTGAAGTCGGTACAAGGCACACCAACAAGGGAGCTGATTGCGTTCGACGCCAGCTTTCCGCGTGACTTCGCGAACTCGACAGCGAAGTCCAGATACTTCTCCGGAGTGTCGATGTCGGTTTGGTGCAGGAACTCGAGCGTTGCGCTGAATAAGAACCCACCGTTCGGTGGTGTCATGGCCCATCCACCCTTCCGTGGGTGTTCGACGTTCCATCCCGGCGGTAAGTGCACTCGGAGGGATCGGAGATCGAGGACTGTTGGCTTGCTTGAGTGCGGCTCACCGACCGTGGCCTTCAGGCGTGGCGGCCCTGGGCGCCGTCGGCGGTTTACTCGTCCCCTGATGAGCATGTAGCTCGCGACGATGACCATTACGAATCCAAGCAACTCACGCTTCATCGCGACTCCTCAGTCGTTGGGTCCCTGTAGCTCACGACCTGGACACCGCCTTCGCCACACAGCAGGATCTGGCAGCGCTCCCGATCGATCGTCGCGTTCGTTGGCGTCCAGGCGAGGGCACACGCACCAACCGACTCACCGTCGACCGATATTGAGATTTCGTTGAGCACAGTCGCCGTCACGACCACCACGCCGTCGGCTGACAACCAGCACGATCGTGCGTTCGTCGCCACGACTCGGTACACGTTCGGATCCAGCAGGTCGCCCGCGGCGAACCGCGCGCATCGGGCTCGGTCGATTACAACGCAGCGGGCGCCAGTCCGGTCGATCGCGATGTCGGCGCTGGCTTGGTGGGGGCCTAGGAACGGCCCCCCGTCGATGGGAAACGAGGTGGCACGCCGGAAGCCCTCAACGAGGTACGGAGGTGCCGATGTCACCGTTGTTCGAACGATGAGGCGGCGGGCAGAGCGCGAGCCGACGATGAAGCTGACGGTGCCGTGCTCGAAACGGAAGGTGTCGACCTCTGCTCCGCTCGCGGTGTCAATCAGGATCAGGGTCGAACTCCGGGCGGAAAGGTCTGGCTCGCTCGCGACCGCGTGGGCGCCGTCAGCCGTTGGCCAAACTCCCGACAGGAGCTTGAAGTCGCGACGCCAGCGTCGCCGTGGCCACACGCGCGTGCTCGAGATCGCGCTGTCGGAGAGGGTGTGAGCGACCAACGCCATCGCGCCGGGCTCGTCCAGTACCTCGATGTACCGGTCGGGCCCGGCAAGGAACGCGCGCGACGCCGTCGACCCGCGGTCGAGCACGGGTGTGATGCAGAGGGTGCGGCGTTCGATCCTGTGGGTGCCTGAGTCACGATCAACAGCAAGCAGTTTGTCGTCACCATCGGGGGCGAATAGGAGAACCTCGCTGCGAAAACGCGGGACCTCCGGGGCTCGGGAACGTACCGGAGCTGCAGCCTCCAGCTGCGTCGCCCCGGACCGGCCGAGCACGACCAACTGCCGTCCCGTCTGATCAATAGCGATTTGAATCGGTCGATCCGCGGACACGCAAAGAGCCGAGGGTTCTGCCGCATTCTCGTGAAACGGCACGCTCAGGAGCTCCCCACTCGCGAGGACGACGAGCAGCGTCAGTCCGTCGGGGTGGAACACGCCATCCAGCAATCCCGAGCTGAACGCGAGTGGGCTGAGCGACGAACCCTCGTCGCCAACAGGCGTCCGAACGAGGACCCCGTCGGAATCGCCGCTCGCTATCCAGCATTGCGCTGGAGAGATGCGCACGAACGTTACCCGAGAGGGGTGTCGAGCAACCTCCTGCGCCGCGTGAGTGACCACTCGACCTTCGGCCATCCCGAAGAAGATTCGCCCGTCTGTCAGCACGTCGAGGGACGTGACTTCACCAGAGAGCCGACCATCGACGTGGTGATCGAAGGGCGATTCGTCACTCGACCAGGAACACCACTCTCCACCGAATCCGTAAGCCGCGATTGTGACCCCGAGCGGGTCGATGGCGACGCCACGCACAGGAAAGTTGCAGCGCATCCAGCGTGGCTCTTCGGCAAAAGGCCGCATCCAGATTGCACACATGCTTCCGCTCGCCGCCACGACGATTCCTCCGCGCGACGACGCGGCTGAGAATCGTGGTCCGAGTTCGCCGGAAAGCACGTGTGCGTTCTCGCGACCGAACGTCTCGTACATGCCATCCGCTCGAATGGCGGCGAAGCCACCGGCGACCGCCACGACATGCTCGACTGGTCCGCTCGTAGAGGTCGACCATCGCTCGGGCTGTGCCATCGACCCTGGCGGTAGGAACAGCCGCAGCGGCTGAGTGCCAGGTTCGCCGCGAGAGAACTGGTCGACGGCGAACTGTCGGGCCGGGTGGTGATCGTCATACCACCACAGCCGATTGAGCAACTGAGTCCTCAGTAGATCAGGGCGATACTTCAGCACCGCCGTCTCGGCCACGATCGTGTCCCTCAATGCGACGAGAAGCTGTGCGTCGCGACTCTCCGTGCCAGGCCCCGACTCAACATCAATCGTAGGCACCATTCCTCAACGTTACAACGCCGCTCAGCGGCGCTCGACCGGCCTCGCTTGGGTGCCTGGACCTGCTCGTTCGCGGGGCTTGGACGCTGGCCATCGCGTCCGTCGAGACCTCTCCGCCGCTCGGGTTCGGCGCCTGTCAACCTTCCTGAGGCAGGTTTGTTCGGGAATCAGTGAGTCGTTGGTGTCTCCTCGTCGGGTTTGTTGATCCAGACCGCTTCGGGCAGCGCTGGCGGGGTCGGTGGTCGCTTGACGAAGCGTTCGGGGTGGAGCACGTACGCGCTGTCGAGCACGATCTGACGCTTCTCGCGCACGGCTTGTGCGTGGCCGTGGTGGACGTCGAAGGGGGTGTGGAGCCCGATCCCGGAATGGCGGTGCTCGAGGTTGACCAGTCGAAGAACGTCTCACAGTGCTGGGCGGCGTGGGTGAACGACCCGAACCGGTCGGGGAACTCGGGCCGGTACTTCAACGTGCGGAAGTGGGATTCGCTGAACGGGTTGTCGTTCGAGCAGTGCGGCCAGCTGTGGCTCTTGGTGACACTGAGCTCGGCGAGCATGAACGCGACCGGCTTGACGACCATCGGTGATCCGCGATCGGAGAAGATGTCGATGATCACGTACAGGTAGAACCAGCTCCACTTCGCTGCGCCGCCGAGCCGGGTGATGTCCCAGCTCCAGACGCGGTTGGGGGCGTCGGCCATCAGCTCGGGCTTGCGCGCTGCTGGGTGGGTTGCTTGCCGGCGGCGCTCACGGACCTCGTCGTGGTCGGCGAGGATCCGATACATCGTGCGTTCCGACGCCAGGTAGCGGCCCTCGTCGAGCAACTTCGCGTACACCGTGGCGGGTGCCTCATCGACATGCTCGGGGCTGTTCAACACCTCGCGCACCTCGGCACTTTCGTCGGGCGTCAGCGCCCGAGGTTGCGGGCGGCGCGGTCGCACCGGCTTGGGCGGGGGCGGGGTCTGGCGGTGGCGGCGATACCAGTCGGCCTGCGCCACCCCGACCGCCACACACGCCTTTCGGATCCCGACGACCGGGGTCAGCTCATCGATCGCACTGTCGACCATGAGGATCATTTCGTCTCGCTCCGTCGGGTCGACGCGTTGCCGGAAGCGAGCTGATCCAACAACGCTGAGAGCTTTCCCTGCACCTCGATCACCGTGCGGGCCTTGCCAAGATCATCGGCAAGCCGTTCGTTCTCACGCTTCAACCGGGCGATCTCGGCGTCACGCGGATCCGCGGTCGGGCGGCCAGCACGGCGGCTGAGCGCTTCGAGCGCGCCACGATCACGTTGACCACGCCACTCGCTGATCAACGACGTGTAGAGGCCCTCGCGGCGCAGCAACGCACCCTTGCCCGCCTTGTCCAAAGCGTCGTACTCGTCCAAGACGCGCGCCTTGTACTTGGCGCTGAACTGGCGGCGCCCACGCGATCGCTCGGGCACCTGCGGGTCAGGAATCGGCTCGATCACCACGCCAGCCTGGGCGGGCGCGACCGAAGAATCACGGATAGTCATGTCGGGGTCTCCTCCCCGCCCTCAACTCAACGAATCAGCAACTGGAACTGCCTCACATCAGGTTGACAGAGAGGGGGTTACTGTTGACGACATGCGTGGTCAATTCGACCGTCGACGTGGGCCGCAGCCTCGTCGCGCGATGGCTGGCGATTGGCGCGCCGCCTTCGGAGACAGCCGCCCACACCGCACTCGACCGTCGGCGCGTTCGACTCCGGGCGTCCGCGATGGTTGGTGAGGGGACCACGTTTCGCGTGTTCATAAGCTCGACGTTCAGCGATCTGCACGATGAGCGTGACGCCTTGCGGACGGGCGTGTTCGAGCCGCTTCGGCAGCGATGCCGTGACCGGGGGGCGCGGTTCCAGGCGATCGACCTGCGCTGGGGAGTGAGCCAGGCCGCGCTCTTCGATCAGCAGGCGATCGCTGTTTGCCTGGCGGAGGTAGCCCGTTGCCAACGGATTTCACCCCGCCCGAGCTTCGTCGTATTGCTCGGGAACCGGTACGGCGCTCGCCCTCTACCAGCGGATATTCCGTCGGCCGTGTTCGATCGGATTCTCGACCACGCAACTGAGAACGCGCCAGACGCGGCGCTCACGCTGCGGGAGTGGTATCCCGTCGAGGACTTGAACGCGGTGCCCGCCGGCGAAGTGCGGCCGGGTGCATACCTGCTCAAACCTCGTGGGGAGGTGGCGCCGGACGCGTGGTCGCGGGTGGAGGCCGAACTACTGGGCGTCATCGAGGCGGCGACTGTCGGACTGTTCGACGGGTTGGACGGCCACGACAAAGCGCAACACGTCGCGAAGTACGGAGGCTCGGCCACAGAGCAGGAGATTCGAGAGGGTCTGGCCATGGAAGACGCGGCACAACACGTGCATTGCTTCTTCCGAGACATAGAGAGCCTCCCGATGACTGCCGCGGCGCGGGACTTCGCAGACTTGATCCCGTCAGAGTCGACACCCAGCGGGTACATGGTCGACGAAGCAGCACGCAGGCGGCTCGACTCCGTGCGCACAGACCTTGAGTTGGGCCTGCCCGGCAATGTGCACCGTTACACGGCTCTTTGGAACGCGGGAGCGGTTGACTCGCAGGCGATTCAAGAGCATCTGATTCAACTGCTGAGCGACGACGGCTGGCGGAACGCCAGCCCCGAGGACCAACGTGATCGGATCCTGCAGGCACTCGATGGCGACGTGCCGCCGAGCGCAATCGACGCGGTCCGCACCACTTTCGCCAGCGACGACGGTGGGGACGTGAGCGAGCTCATCGGCGAACTGAGGCTGACGCTGCTGGGCGGACCAACACGCGACCATCTGACGCAGCTGTGCGAGGACATGCGAGATGCTTTGTGGGCGGTGATCGAGCCGGTACTGGCCAAACGGGAAGACGTCGGCGCGATCGGGCACGAGCGGCAGCTACATGCGACGTTCGCGGCAGAGCGCAGCGAGGACTTCATAGGCCGGAGTAGGGAACTCCGAGCGATCGTCGACTACATGGCCGGATCGAGCCGATCACCGCTGGGAGTTCATGGCGAACCCGGCGCGGGAAAGTCAGCTCTCATGGCCAAGGCCACGCAACTCATCGCCTCTCAACAGCCTGGGCCCAAGATCGTCGTGCGGTTCATCGGGACTACACGCGAGTCCTTCGATGGGCGAGCGCTGCTGTCGAGCCTCTGCCGCGACATCGACGACATCTACGACGGCACCGGCGCCCCGCTGCGGAACGATTACGAAGGTCTGGTTCAGGAGTTTCCGCAGCACCTCGCCAAAGCCAGTGCCGATCGGCCCCTCGTCATCTTCCTCGATGCCCTCGATCAGCTCGCCGACACCGACCACGCGCGCGATCTGCGGTGGCTTCCAGGCGCGCTGCCCGACCATGTGAAGATCGTCGTCTCCAGTCTCCCTGGCGACACCCTCGATGCGTTGCGGGCTAGGGGCGGGGACATGCTTGAGATGTCGCCCATGACGGATTACGAGGGCCGCGAGTTGCTGAATGCATGGCTCGAGCGCTCCCATCGCAGGCTCACTACGGAGCAGGAAGCACAGGTCGTAGGCGCCTTCAAAAGAGCTCGAGGCAACCCGCTGTACTTAAGGGTCGTGCTCGACGAGGCGCAGCGCTGGACCTCGAACTTGTCGGAAGAGGCGCGCGAGCTAGCGCCAGACATAGCTCAAGGTCTGCGGACAGCGTTCAAGCGACTGATGGACAAGCGCCGTCACGGCGACATTCTCCCGCCGCTCGCCCTCGGCCTCATCGCCGCGTCTCGTCACGGACTCGCCGAGGACGAACTCATTGAGCTTCTCGCCAACAGACCGGTGCTGGACGACTACCGCGACCGCTCACCGAAGTCGCCCGACACGCAAGGCCGGCTCCCGATCGCGCTCTGGTCCTCGTTCTACCTCGACGTCGAGCCGTACCTGACGATCCGCGGTGACGACGACAGCACACTCATCGGCTTCTACCACGGTCAGGTCCGCGAGGCAGTTGAAGCCGACTTCCTCTGGTCCTCCATCGACGATCGCTCGAAGGAGCGCCTCGTCGACTACTTCGGCACCACCAACCTTCGGCTCGGGTGCCACCGACAACTTGCCCGATTCTTCGGCAATCAAGACCTCGAGTACCAGGGAAGTGGCCAAGAATCCGTCGCAAACCTACGCAGACTCTCCGAGCTTCCATATCAGCAGACGAACGCTGAGGACTGGGACGGTGTCTTCCGCACCCTCACCAACTTCCGCTTTCTCGAACTCAAGGCGGCCACTGGCCGCGTCGACCATCGTCAGGCCGACGGCAAGACCACCAGTACATACAATGGTGTCTATCGTCTACGTGACGACTACCAGTACGCGCTGAGTCGCCATCCCCATGCGGAGGCGTCGCAACGGAGTGGTGGCGCACCGATCGTGACAGCGGTGGCGTTTCCTCCCACAACTGGTCAGGCGCCCCGAGGCCTCGTGGCCCGATGCCCCACTTGCGCCCAACTCATCCAGGTCCCCGACGATTGGCTCGGGACCACTCGCGGCTGCCCGCTTGGTTGCGGTGCAACAATGAGGATCAACGGCTTTCACGCTGGGAGGCTGTAACCCGTGCGCTCGATCCCGAATCGTGTGTTGGCTGAGCGAGCGCTGGCATTTCAGATTTCGGTACAGTGGTTCTTGTCGCTATTTCGGCATCTGATATGGGTCAACTCGCCCCGTCCAGCGCGCGGAAGCTTTGTTGACCAGGCGCCTGGGAAGTTGCACATTCCGTTTGACCTCATCCGTCAGCGTTGGGTTGGAGGCGGCCGTGGCGGCTGGCGGTGTCCACCTTGGTCGCGCCGCCGTTGGCGGTTGGGACCGACGGATCGGACGCCAAAGTGCGGTACACAATCGCCATTGGCGACGGTGTCAGGTGCCGTTTTTCAACATCGGAGTTGGACAGTCCACGATGAGCGGGGCCCAGGTCGGCAGTGCCGCACGCGGCGATCGGGCGTCCGTGGTCATCCATCCCACCCAGTCGGGCTGGTCAGGGGCCGCGATGACGGGCAGCGGGGCAGATGGAGTGGCGGAGGCGCTCGGCCGAGCCTTCGTTTCGATGCTCGGCACACAGGCCCTACGTCTGTGACGCGCGCGGTGCCGTTACGGGTCCGTGGCGCCAATCCTTTCGCCGCACACCCCTATCAGTGTCGACGGGCCGACCCACCTCGCTAGGTGAACGTTGGAGCCCTCCTTGCCGTGCTCGGAAGTGTCGACCCGCGAGGCGTCTGGGGCGATCGTGACCACCCATCCGGACTCGAACGTGCGGTCGACGGCGTTGGCGCTAGCCAGACTCCTCATAGGACTACTTTCCTACTGCCCAGGTTCTGCATGAAGGCTTGGCCCAGCTGTTGACACGTGCTCCATATCGATTGAACGATCTCCGGACTCATGTACGTCGGGTGAAGGTAGACAAGGATGGATGAACCATCCATTTCACTTCCCACCTGAACCATCGGGAGCGTGCCGTGAGGTCCGGCGATGTTGTAGAATGGAATGGGAATGCCGAGATCGGTTGCGGAGTTGCGTCCCCGGCTCGCAGTTCCTGGAGTCCCATTGACCTTGATGACATAGCCGGGACTTTGCAACGATATACGGTAGCCGGGCATCGCCTTGCGCACCACGGCCGGAATTGTGAGCGCCACGATGCCTCGAAGAACCAGGTGAACCGCTGTCGGACTCTCCCTTCCTTGGCTTGCCTCAGCGTCGAGGTTGATGGACCACGGACCGCTTCGCTTCTCAAAGGGTTTGAACTTGAGGTAGAGATATCCATCTTCGACTGTGAAGCCACAGAGCTCGAAGGAGCGTCCGCGAATATGTTGTTCTACAATGACCTGCTTAACCCACATACTTGTCTTCCACCTCATTAGAGGCTCTCCTCCCTGCAAATGACGCATAGCTCGATCTAGCCTCTTTTCGGCTCTCGAAGGGCCCCCGTTTCAATGAGTTCCTCGCATGGCCACATGACCGAGGCTGAAGCGCCTCGGGGCATAAGCTGGCCTCACGATGACTCCTCGTTGTCGGTGCGGGTGGTCCCGATGCGACCCCAAGCGGCGGTGCCGGGTTGCAGCGAGTGGGTCTCCGATCCGACGCGGTTGTGGTTGCCGGTGTCGGGTGGTGAGGATGGATAGCAGGTTCGCGGTCGTGAACCGGATGGCGATCGCTGCTTGGCCGAGGGCCCGGTCGACGGCGTCCCGGTCGAACACCTTGGTCAGCTCGACCGCTTCGCGCATAGGTCGGTGGGCCAGCCCCCAACGTGGCCGAGCGGTCCGTTGTCGGAGCGGAAGCGGCCTTACTCGACCCGCTTGCCGACGCCGGGAACGGAGGTGGTCGGCAGGGCGCTGCGACCCGCCCGGGTGTGGGCAATGGTGCCCGCGGGTCGTTGACGGCGCTCAGAGGATGAATCGCGAGTCCCACTTCATTGTCAGGAACCGGTGGAGCTCTTCGGCGGCGAGTACCTCCACCTCGCGCAGGATCCGCCATTTCTCGGTCCGGTCGCGGGCTGTGTCGAACGCCTCGTCGAGGGCGTGGAGGCGGCGGGCGTACTCGGCGTAGGAGTCCCGTTCCTGGGGGACGGTCAGCCCGGACCGCAGGGCCCGCACCGCGGCGCTGGCCACGACGAGCCCGAGGCCGACCGCGTTCAAGTCGGTCAGCAACCCGCCGGCGTGATCGGAGACCGCTTCAAACGCGAACCCCGCCGCGGACAGCACGACGGCCACGACCAGCGTGGTGGTGGCCATCCAGTCCGTGAGCGTCACCTGGTCACGAGGCGACAGGCGGCCGGCGCCATCGGAGTCCTTGACCGCCGCGAACCGCAATTGGAACTTGAGGCGCAACGCCTCCTGAAGCTGGAGCACGTCGTCGGCCATCGACAGGTCTGCCGGTATCGCCATCACCGGCGGTGCCGGCGGTCGCCCCTCGATGAAGGCCCGCACTGCACCGTCGCTGACCCGGGTCTCCAGCGCGAAGGTCGCCCACCGGCGAGCCACGGCCTGTCTGGCCTGATCCGGGTTGGTGGCCAGTTGATCCAGCAGGGCGCCGTCGAGAAGTAGTTGATGGCGCCACAGGCGCAGGCGTTCGCGGGCGAAGGCATTCTCCAGCCAACGGTGCCGTAGCCCGGTGATATAGCTCCCAGCCACGAGAACCACCGACATCAGCCCGACCAGGCCGAACGCGAGGTTCAGCACCCGCGCCGGATGATGTCCATGGGCCTCGTAGGCGATCGAGAAGGCCTGGTACTCGAGGGCCACGAACGCACAGGCGATCGAGGCGACCCCGACGCGCACGTACCGTCGCTTCGCGGTCTTGGCGGCGGTGTCGAGCTCGACGAACCGACGGCGCTGCTCGGGATCGCCGAGCACCGGCTCGAGCCGGGCGAAGCTCCGCACCACCGACTCGTCGAGAAGGACGTCGTGATTGGCGGTGATCCCGCTCGAGACCGGCGACGCATCCACCTATCTCCCCTTCCATGACTGTCACCGAACCCGAACGGAGGATGTCCCGAACGTCCTAGAACTCGGTAGTGGTTGCTTTTGATCAGGCTGCGTCGTCATCGTACGCAGTAGGTGGGTCTCGGCGAATCCTTCACGGATCCCGGCGATGCGCCGTGTCGGGAACCGTGGATACATCGACTTGTTGGGTGTCGCCAAGGACAGGATCCATGTCGTCGAGACCAAGATCGGTGCCGATCCGATGCTGGTGCTTCAGGGTCTCGACTACTGGGTGTGGACGACGGCGCATCTCCCGACGCTGGTGCCCTATTTGAACGACACGTACCAGGCTGAGCTTCCGGTGGCACCTGAGGTCGTCGTTGACTATGTGGTGGGGGAGAAGGATGGAGTTCTCGTGTCGCCGTACACGGCGGCTCAGCTCGAGGCACTCGACGGCTCGGTGCCGTGGAGGATGCATCGCATCGACGGCTGGACCACACCGCAGGGTGCTGTGACGTCGCTGGGTCGGCGTGTCGTTCCCGGCGCTGCCCGCGTTGCAGCCCCTGTCTACCCGGTCCGACTGCAGCGACATCTTGTCGCTCATCCGACAGCGCCGTTGGGGTCCGGTCCGTTCTTCGCCACGCCAGGGGGAGGGATCGTTGCTGAGGCCCACCATGTGTACGCCGACCTCCAGACACGCCACGGTTTGCACCGCTACGTCGATCATGTCCGCTCCAGCCAAGCGTTCGCGATCAACCTGTTCGGCGGCCTCACCGAGGGAGAGCTGGTTGCCGTGTGGGCGCTCCTGGGTGTCGCCGTCGCCGAGGTCGACGCACCGACGTTCGAGTATGTCGATCCCGACGACGCGCTGGGAGAACTGCAGCCGAGCCGGCCGCACCAGACACAGGTCGATGTCCTGCTGCGTGCACGCGCCGACGACGGCGCCCGGCGTGTCGCGCTGATCGAGGTCAAGCTCAGCGAGACCGGCTTCGGGTCATGCTCCGCCTTCGACGCTGCCGCCAACGACCGCCGCGACGTCTGCCACCATCCCGGTGCCTGGGGAAGCGACACGACTGGCTGTTTCCAGCTCCGCAACCACAACGGACCCCACAGACGCCGCTACGACCAACACCTCGACGCCGCCTGGATCAACACGAGTACCACGGGCTGCCCGTTCCGGGAACTGAACCAGCCGAGCGCAACATCGCGCTCGTCCGTGCCCTGCTGGACCGCGAGGAAGCTGGCGCAGCGATCTTCGCCGTGTGCGCGCCGACTGCGAACACCCCGATCTGGCGGCAGTGGCACCACGCTGAGGTCACCTTCGCCGTTGTTCCCGATGTCCGACTCGCGTCCCTGCCCGCCGAAGCGGTCGTGACCGCCCTGGCAGCCGGGCGGGGTCTCGCTCTCGCGGAACGCTACGACCTCACACCGAAGGAGAGCTGATGGCCGCGTTCGATCAGTCGTGGTGGGACGACCGCACGATGCACTTCGGCCAGATCGACACCCAAGGGATCGTGATGGATGGCGCCACCTACACCGCCTGGGTCCGCTGGCGGCTCGTCGATGATCTCCTAGGCGGTCCTGCCAGATGCCATGACCGGCCGTCGGGCAGGCGGGAGAGGCAGCGGCGAGAGGCGAGGAGGCCAAGTGCACGATGAACCGCGGGGCGCCCTCCGTCGTCCATCTCGGGCAACAGCGCGTCGCCGTTGCGACCACGTCGTCTACGTCAGGTTCGATCGTGGACGAATCTCTCGAGTTCAGCGATGGATAGTCGGACGCAGCGTCCGATTCGTGTGGGTACGAGTTCGCCGCTCCAGATGAGCTCGTAGATTGTGGTTCGTCCGACGCACAGGATCCGCGCGGCTTGCGTGAGGGTGACCAACAACGGGCGAATCTGCGCCGGCCGCCCGTCTGATGAGCCGCTGATCGCCGACGGTTCCGATCGACGGGATCGCGTTCCGGCTGGATCCGGCGCTCGCGAAGCAGCATCCGCTGTGCAGGGAGTCTGGGGGGCCGGTTCTGTCATTGGCGTGGTCCGCGTCATCGCAGCTCGGAGTTTCGGCCAGTGACGTCCTCGATTACATCACCCGATCGGTGTGCCGGTCTCGTGTACGGAGCGAAGCCATCGGCACAACTACTCACTCGTCAACCACGCTCCTGGCGGGATGTTCGACCGTGCGTTCACCCTCGGACGCGATCAGAAACCGTGGCTCGGTCTCGCACCGCAGAAGGCGGGTCAACCGTGGATGGTCAACCTCCGGCAGCTCGGCCAAGCCGCCATCGATACCGTCAACGGCGCACGCGGCCCACCAGCTACGCATCCGACCACATCCGGTCGAGTTTCAGGATCGGTTCTTCATGCAGTACTTCGACCCGAACCGCCCCGAGAATCCCAGCGTCGCGGAGTGGCCAGATCCAGACCGCGACGCGACCGGGCCGGGTGCCGTAAGCGAGCGCCAAGATGGACAGCAACCGTTGGACCGCCGAGGTGCCAGCCAACGCCGGTGGAGAGATGGACGTCGGCGAAGCCTGCCGCCGAACATCGGCTCGGCCGTTTCAGACAGTCGATGTCGACGATCGGCCACTCTTCTGATGCACCTGCTGCTTGAGACAGAGCACCTCTGGATCGGTGGGAGCGAATCCGAGATGGTTGCAGGCGAAGGCAATCTGCACGTTCGATAGTGCCGTGCCCGGCTCGCCGCGCCAGATGAAGCCACAGCTGCAGATCGCCTCAAACTGTCGGCGGTCGGATTTCGTGCCAACGCGTTTCATCCGTACGAGCTCGTGGCCAGGAACATGCAGACGCCACTCATCCAGTCCGGCAATACGTCCGTCAAGCACATCCTCCAGGAACCGCTGCCAGTCGCCCGCCGGAACGAGCTCGCGGACATTGAACCACTCACCCTTGATGTGGTGCTTCCAGAGGCGGCGGTGAATCAGCCACTCGCTCCAGCGGAGGTCCACCTGCTGTTCGAGGGGCATTCGGTGAAGTACGACGAGAGTCCGCCAGTTCCCACGAGTCATGCCGGGGGCGCCATTCTCGCTCGCCGTTCCCGCGCGCATGCCGATCTTGATGGGACCGTTGGCTTCCTCGTCTTCTCCGAGCACGTAGATGTGTGGGCCGATCTTCGCCTGGCTAGCCATGCGCTCAAGTGTCGCGCAGGAGCCAGCCCGGGGGATCCTCACCGCAGTCGAGACCCCGGATTCTTGCCAGCCCTCGTACAACGCCCATCGCTTGGGCCGACCGTCGTCCGACAGTCCCCGACAGAGTCCCCCTTGACCGGTGTCGACTACTGGAGTACGGACTACATCGAGGGCAGCGTCGGCGCCGCTTCGGGCCTCGGCAAAGCGACCGTGGCCGGAGGCTTCGTGAAGGGCACCTCAGCGGTTTCTGTTCCGATGGCTCGGGAGAGTTGGGCTGCGTAGTCGCCCGGATCGATGGATTCGAGTGCACCGATTTCGTGCAGGCGTGTGACGTCTTCGATCAGCCATCCTGGGGGTTGGGTGAGTGTGTCGTAGGTGATGGTGGCGATGCGGTTGGAGCGCGAGATGTCGTGGGTGCTGTTGCGACGGCTGCCGAAGGCGCGGTCGATGGTGTGCTGTCGGCGGACCGTGTGGAGTTCGTCGTTGAGTCGGTCGATCTCGGCGCTGACTGCGGCCAGTTCGGGTGGTGTGGCGTCTTCGGCGAGTCGCCGGAGCTCGCCGAGGCGCGTGTTGAGTCGTCGAAGTTGGCCGGCGTCGGCTTCTGCCTGCGTGATCTGGGCGAGTGTCCGTTCTTCGCGCCGGTCGGGTGGCACGGCGGTGTCGGCGAGCGCCTGCAGGAATCGGTCCACTTCGACCGGTCGCGGGTCGGGCCGCTGTCTGGGTGCTGGCAGGGTGGCGATCAGCTGGTTGATCTGTTGGAGTTCGACGAGGTGGGGCCAGTTGGTGATGATCCATAGGCGTCGCTCGTCTTGGGCGGTGGCGGCGGTGAGAAGGTGTTGGTGGAGTTCGCCCGGGTGGATGGTCGAGCCGGTCAATCGTCGGATGAGCTCGCTCTGGTCGAGGGGTGCGGTGGCGGTGAGGCCGTCGAGTTCCCGGCGGCGTTCGTGGAGTTCGTCGGGTGTGCGCGGCCGTGGCCGGCAGGGGGTGGGGGCGGGGTGGGCGGCGAGCCAGCAGCGGTCCTCGAGGATGCCGAGCATCAGGCGATCCCACGGTTCGGCCTCGGGGTGGGGGCGGGGCCCGAGCCCGGGAATGTGGTCGTGGATGTTGTGGAGGGCGCGGTAGCGGGCGATGCGGGTGACGGTGTCGTCCCAGACCGACCCGGCGGCCGGCGTTGCGGGTCGGGTGCCGATCCAGGTGGTGAGCCATTCGGGTTGATCGACGTGGAGTTGATGGGTGGCACGGTCGAAGGCGAGTCGGAGTGCCTGGCGGTAGCGGGTGACGTCACCGGGTGCCTGGCCGTGGGCGGCGAGCGCCGCACGCCAGTCCTCGACCGCGGTGGTGGCTTGGGTGTGGAGTCGTTCGAGGGTACGGGTGGCATCGGGGGTGAGCTGGACGGGTTCGGGGTTGTCGATGGCGACGAGCTGCTGCCAGGCGAGCGTGCGGGTGGCGTGTCGTCCCCGGTCGTTGTCGAAGTGCACGGTGACGGTGGCGGCGGTGTCATCGATGTGGAGGATGTGGCCGACGTTGTCCCGGTCGATCCCACGCACCCGTCGACCCTGGGTGATGTGGCGGCGGAGGTCCACGGAACGCTGGTAGTCGCCGGTGGCGGTGGTGCCGTCGTGGAGTCCGGTGGCCGCTTCGACCGCAGCGGCGCGGCGGGCGAGGGCGACGAGTTCGGCGGGGGTGTGGGTGCGGGCGAGGTGGTCGATGATGGTGGTGTCGGGATCGGTGATGGTGACGAGGGTTTTGGCGGCCGAGGTGGTCAGTCGGGTGATCAAATCGTGTTCGGGGGTGTGGTCGGTTTCGGTGGGTAGGGGAATGCCGGGGTTGTGGCGTTCGTCGAGTTCGACGGTTTGGGCGACGGTGGCGTAGAGGCGGGCGCTGTGACGGGCGCGGGACATGGCGACGTAGGCGCCTTCGCGGTAGAGACCGGCGGGACCGACGACGAGCACGTGGTCGCAGGTGACGCCTTGGGCTTTGTGGATGGTCAGGGCGTAGCCGTGGTCGACCCCGCCGGCCCGGACGTAGTCGTGGTCGAGTCGGATGTGGTCGCCGTTGGTGAGCAGCACGTCGAGCCCATGTTCGGGGGTGATCGCGGTGATCGTGCCGCGGGTGCCGTTGTCGACCGGGTAGGTCTGGCCGGTGACGCGGTGTTGGTGGCGATGGTTGCGTCCGAGCACGACGTGGTCACCGATGGTGTAGCTGCGCGGTCCGATCTCGACTTCGGTGGTGAGGTCGAGGTGCCCGGCGGTGGCGAGGGTGTGGCGGGCGTGGCGGTTGAGGAGTGTGGCTTGGCTGCGGGTCCCGGCCAGGAGCAGGGTGGTGCCGGTGGTGCGGGTGTCGTTCCAGTCGGCGATGGCCAGGGCGTGGATGTCGTCGGGTTGGTCGGCGATGATCACCCGGCCGTGGTCGCGGTAGGTGTTGAAGGCGGCGGTGACGTCGCCGTTGCGGAGCTGGTCGAGGGCCGTGCGTTCCCAGTCGTGGTGCTGGCGGCGGTTGACAGTGAGTTCGGCGACGCCGGTCGGCCCGAGAAGGTCGGTGATCGCTTTGAAGGCGCCGCCGGGGGCGACTTCGGGGAGTTGGTGGTGGTCACCGACGAGCAGGATCTTGGCGCCGGCCGTGGTGGCCTGATCGACGAGTTCGGCGAGGTCGCGGGTGGCGGCCATCGCTGCTTCGTCGACGATCATCAGCGTCGATGCTGTGACGGGTCGTTGTTCGATGAGGTGACGGGCGATCGTGGTCGAGGTGATCCCGGCGCCGTCTTGGAGTTCGCGGGCGGCCCGAGCCGACGGTGCCAAACCGATCACCTCCCACCCGCTGCTCTCGTAGATGGAGCGGACGACACCCAGGGTGTGGGTCTTGCCCGTCCCGGCTCGTCCAACGATCACGGCGACCCGACCCCCGGTTGTGGTGATCGTTCGGACCGCAGCCGTCTGGTCGGCACCGAGCGTCGAGGCGGAGACCGCCCCATCGATCACGTCCGCCGGGATGTGTCCGGTGTTGGCGTCGAGCCCGGCGTGGACTTGGGCGAGGAGCCGGCGTTCGATGGCGATCAGCGATGCCGCGGTGTAGCGCCGCTGTCGGTCATCGGCGACGGTCCGACCGGGAGCATCAACGAGTCCGCGGTGGCGGTGGTCGCCGATGCCGACGGGAACGATGAGCGGGCTGGCCAAAGCCCGATGGGTGTACGCCTCGACTCGGGCGAGATCGGTCGTGGCCGGCAGGGTGGCGGCGACGGCTTGGGTGAGGTCGTGACGGGTGAAGGTGGCGTCGGTCGCCGTCACTCGTTCGACGAGGAGATGTTCCAACCACTCCTCGAACCCCACGCTCCGAAACGTGTTCGTTGGTTCGCTTCGCTGCCATGTCGTGGTGGTGATCACGAACGTCTCGTCGGTCTCGGTCGCCGGGCCGGGGGTTGTCGGTCGGTGGGTGAGGAGATGATCGAGCTGGTCGAGTCCCCATCCGAGGGCTCCGGCCCGGGTGCGCCACTGTCCGGTGAGGGTGGCGATGTCGGGGAGTTCGTTCTTGGACGTGCGGGTGGCGAGCAGCGCTTCGTTCTTCGACGCCGCCCCATCGACCCCGCGCACGTCCATCCACTCGGCGATCCGCTCGCTGCGCCGGGAGAACTCGCGCAGCACCCGGTTCGGGACTCCGGCGATCTCCGCCGCGTCGCGATGCGACGGACCCCATTCGACACCGAGCCTGGTCGTGAGTTCGTGCCGCATCGCCGCCTGGAACACCACGCCCGCGGTCCGCTGCGCCGTGTAGAGGGCGGTACCGTCGAGCGACGTCCAGCGCCGGTCGATCCCCTGGGCGATGTTGGCGACCAGGACATGCCAATGCAGGTGCGGATCACCGAGCCGTGAGGTGCGATGACGGAACGACGCGGCGACGAACCCTTCGCCGATCATCCGTCTCGTCCCGAACTCGACACCGGCGTCTCGTACGACACGACGGCTGTTCGTTCCCCGGCGCACGAAACACGCCTCGCGCTCCAGCCAGCCCATCGCCTCGGTCAGCGCCGCCTCGCAACCGGCGACGATCTCGCCCTGCACGATCGGATCACCCAGCGCGTAGAGCACCGATACCGATTTGGGAACCGAGAACGTCAGGTCGAAACCGGGAACCCGACGCCGATGGCTGACCAGTTGCGTCCCGTTCGGGGTGAACCCGGTCCCCGGGGCCAGCCCGGCCAGCACCGCCCGCAGATCCTCACCGGTGACGTCACCCGCCAGGCCGAGGCTGGCCGACCCGGTGGCGATCCATGTGCCGTTCGCCTCGCCGGCGCCCGTGTAGTACTCATCGAGGCCGTGGGCGATCTGAGCGAGGTAGTAGGCCTCGACCCCGACGCGAAGCTTCCACAACGACAACATCCCACCCGAACATGACCCCCCACCCGAACCAGCGTCACCCGTACGGCGCACCCGGTGCAGATGTCCAGAACACAAGATCAAGCGCGGAGCAGACAGGATCACGGGTGCGGCCAGCGGGCGCGACGATCAGCGGGATCGCGGGCGCGGCGGGTGTCGGTGACGACTGGGCGTTGAACGGAGGAGCGCCGGGTCAGACCGAAGAGGCGGGCGCTGAAGTCGAGTCGTCCGATAGCCAGTTTGTCCCGATCGTCCCTCGAGGTGACGGTGAGTCGGTCCGCACGAGGTCGCAGCTGTTCTGGTCGCGGTCATCGGCTGGTTCGTTGCGGTCGTCCTTGGCCGATCTGGGCGAGATGACCGAGTGCCTGTTCGATCACAGCAGGCCAGCCGGTGAGCTCGGCGTCGCTCGGAGCGAGGGTCGTCGTACCGTCGAAGCGGACATCCAACCATCGGCCATCGCCGGCGGCGATGGTGCCGTAGCGGGCTGGGTGGTGTCGGGCGACCGCCAGGACCGTTGCCGCAGCGAGTACCGGTTCGCACGTCGTGGCGATCGGGTGGAAGTCCGGCGTGAACACCCGAAATCGCATGCGGGCCGCGGGTCCGACGGGCACGAACAACCGAGCCGACGCTGTGATCGCTACCTGCCGACCGGTGTCGGGGGTGGTGTTCGGAGACGTGGTCGATGTGGCGATCGGTGAGGTCATCCGGCGGCGGCAAGGTCACTGCGCAGGTAGTCGGGCACTCGCTGCAGCCAGCGCTGCGGCACCGGTGGCACCTTCGTGCGAACAGCCAACGTGTTGTCGCGAACCGTCACGAAACCGAACTGCGCCAACCGGGCGACCGCCTTGGCCGCCTTCACCGTCGACTCCGCCGAGGCCAACCCGAACGTGCGAGCAAACTCCGACGGCGCCCACACCGTCGGCCCACCCGACGCGTACCGACTGAGCCGGTGCAAGATCAACGTCGCCGACGGCCCAAGGATCGGGCACAGAACCACCAGGGCGTCATCGGAGTCCGCCGCGATCCCAGCCTCGAAACCCGTGTCGATCCAGGCGATCACCCGGAACTCGGGCAACGCCAGCAATTGGGTGGCGAGCAAGTGATGATTCATAGCCGACCTCCGGAAAACGGTGAACTTGAGCGTGTTGGGCCGAGGGCCGAGACCAGGGCGGAGCCGCCTGCGACTTCCCCAAGTCGGCGGTCACCGCCCCGGCAACCACAGTCAATCATAAATACTTACGCCTTGTCAAGTATTTCTGACTGCTTGTGCGGTGCTCCGCGCAGCTGTGCAGATCAGAAGGTCAGTAGGTCCAACCCGAACGCGGCCGCAGGACGACGCCCGCGTCAATCAGACGCTTCCGAACGGTGGTCGGGCTCACGCCGAACGAATGGCCGATCACGGCGATGCCCTCGCCGGCCGCGTAGCGCCGAGTGATCTCGGTGATCGAAAGCATCGCTGCTGCCTTGCTCGGTCGACCCTTCGCCCTCAGCTCGACACCGGCCGCCAACAGCCACCGACGAGCGGTTTCGTAGGCGACACCAAGCTCGCGCGCAGTCGCGGGAACCGACTGCGTCCGGTCGTATAGCTCGCGCAGTCTGGGGTCGGGCGGCGCCACGGCTAGGAGTGTAGAGGATGCAATCAATAATACTGGGCACCCGAGTGCCGTCACGGCCGGACCGAACCACTTCTGCCTTTGGCAACATGGCAAACCGAAAATGACCCTAGCCCTGCTGGGTGAACGGTTCAATCGGTTCGGACACCAGCGCGACACCGGCGGCTGGTGCTCTGTCAGACGTGGAGGTGGTGGTCGCTGAGCCCGTGGCGGGCGAGTTCGGTGGCGTCGCGGACTTCGTCCGCTGCTCGGTCGCGGTCGGTGAGTTGTCGGGCCACGTGGCGCGACGCGATCCGGGTGAGAAGGCTGAAGATCGGTGCTTCGAACCGGTCGTGCATGCCGCGTTGCCCGATCGAGGTGAGCGGCGGCTTCGTCGCGATGGCCGAGACGTAGAGCGAGGCGGCCTTGGTAGTAGGGCATCGCCAGATACGGGGAGTAGTTCTGGCCGCACATGAACTCGGGCAGCGAGCCGAACAGGTCGTAGACCTCGGCGGTGAGGTCGGGCCGGTCGAGGCGCAGCGCGGTGTGGCACAACGAGGCGATTCCGTGGCTACCGAGGTAATAGGTGTGCAGTGTCCGTATCTCCTCGCGTTTGACGGCGGAGACCCGTTGGAGCGCCTGGTCATGGTCACCGGTCTCGGCTTGGATCCATGCTGCGGTCAACTGCCAGAGGGCGCCCTTGTAACGACGCGCGGCGTCGTCGACGAGGTTGGTGGCATGAGCCCAGCCATCACCGGTGAGCCAGGCGAGCAAGGGTGCGAAGAAAGCGTTGCAGCCGCGCGCCACGTCGTTGCTGTCGCTCTGCGGGTCCCGAACGGCGAGATGATGGGCCCGCACGGCGTCGGCGATGCGCCCTTCGTAGAGTCGTGACACCGCTGACGTGGCCAGGTGGCCCCAACCGGCGCCCGCTCGTTCCATCTCCAACGTCGACACCTCGCGTAGTCGCCGACCCTGTCCGGCCCAGAACAGACCATGTTCGAGATGGTTCATCCCGTTGGCGATCTCGCGAGGTCGCCCGGTGGAGACGAGGAAGTCACCGATGTCGATCACCTCGTCTGCGGTGACCGGGCATTCGATGGCGGTGACCCGATTGTTGGCGATCTCGGCCAACAGCCGCGAGTCGGTGTCGGCGTCGGTGAACTGCTTGGCGGTGTCGGTCCAGGCCAGGCGAACCTCGAGCGGTTGGTTGAACAGCGCGAACGCGGCCCGCCGGGCAAGAAGTCGAGCCGTCGTCAACGGATCGTTGGTCAGCGTCAGCGCATGCTCGACAAGTTCTCGCCCGCGCCGGTCACGATTGACCGACCACAGGCCGCCACTGGCTCCTCCGAACACCAGCGCCGCTTCGATCGACAGATCGGTCCAGCCGTTCGCCTTCGCGGTGTCGCCGACCTCAGCGACCGCGTCGCGGCCGGGCTGGCGAGAGCCGTACAAGCGGCCGATGTCGAGGAGCAGCTCAGATCGGCGGCGGTCGTGATCGGCAGGGAGCCGCTCGAGCAGTCGTTCCAGCACCTCGATCGTCGACTCGGGCGCCCAGAGGTCCATCGCCTCAGCCGCAGCGGCCCGGGCGTGACGGACGGCGACCTGCGGATCGACCAGGGGAAGCGCCTCGGTGGCGTGGTGCGTGAGAACCGACGCCGAAGCGTTACGTGACTCGAGAACCTGCAGCAGACGTTCGTGGAGCTGGGCTCGTTGCAGCGAACTGCACCGCGTCAAGAGCGCCTGGCGGACAAGTTCGTGACGAAACGCGTAGCGGGAGCTGCCGGCGACGCGCACGAGACGAGCTTGTTCGGCGAGGCTCAGCGCCTCGACCATGTCCCCTTGCTCGAGTCCGCCGGCCGCGGCCACTTCCAGAGTGTCGAACACCGGGCCATACGCCGCCGCCATGTCGAGCAACGCGACCACGGTTTGACCAAGCCGCAGAACTCGCTGCAAGACCACCTCCCCGACGGTCCTCGCCGACGATCCGGCGAGAACACCGGAACCGCGAGCTTCAGGGGCGGCGTGCACCAGTTCGGCGATGAAGAAGGCGTTTCCATCGGTGTCGGCCATGATGCGCGCCGCTCGATCGGCGTCGAGCTCCGCGTCTCTGCTGGCGCTCTCGTTGAGCAGCGCAACCACATCCGCCGTCGTCAGACCACCCAGGTCCAGCCGAACCACGTCGACGGCGCGGGAAAGGTCCGCACAGAAGACCCGGAACGGGTCGGTGAGGTCCGGGGCCGTGTCGCGATAGGTGACCACGACGAGCAGTCGGGCGACCGCTGGACTGCCCGCGAGGTGCCTGATCAGCGCCAACGTGCTCGCCGGTGCCCAGTGCAGATCGTCGACTACGAAGACGACCGTGGTCGCCGCCGATGCCCCGACGAACACCGCTTCGACCGCCCGGAAGAACTCGTCGCGACGGTCACCGAGCCGCATCCCCGGTGCCACACTCGCGCCCACCCCGGGCACGGCAAGCGTCAACGTCGACGCATCAGGCCCAGCCCACTCCCGGACCTGCTCTGCGCCGACGATGTCCACCAGCTGCGACAGCGCCTCGATCACCGGCTGGTAGGGCAGATTTACCTCGGGAGGGCAGCCACCGGCAACCGCCAACCCCCGACCCTGTTCGACCCAGCCTGCCGTGATCTCACTGGTCAACCGAGTCTTGCCGGCACCCGGCTCGCCACCGATCAACACCACCGTCGGATGCCCGCCAGAAGCCGACTCGAACGCCGCCTCCAGCACCGCCCGCTCGCTGTCACGGCCCACGAACAGGCCAGCCAGGTTCCGTCGTACCAGCGACGGGACGTACCCGGTCGCCGAACCGATCGTCGCTGGCGGCCGCCACAGCACCTCGCATGCCCGTATCGGGCTCGCCAGACCCTTCAGATCCAACTCACCCAAGGACCGGTACTCGAAACCACCACGGCCCCGCGCCATCAGCTCGACCAATTCCGCGCACACGATCTGCCCGCCTGCGGCGGCCGCCTGAAGCCGCGCGGCCTCCACCACCGGCAAGCCGAAACAATCCCCGCTCTCCCACGACACGTCACCAACCGACAGCCCCACTCGGACGTCGAGCTGCACCCCGTCCGTCGCCTTCCGATTGAACGACCACAACGACTGCTGCATCGACACCGCCGCCGCCACCGAGTCCGACGCCGCCTCAAACGCCGCCATCAACCCGTCCCCACCCCCCTTCACGACCACCCCGCGATGACGCACCACCGCAGCACCCACCAACTCGTCATGCACACGACGCAGCCCGTCCGCCACCTCTTCGCCGAGCCGAACCCGTAGCGAAGTCGAGCCGACCAGATCCGTGAACAACACCGTCGACGTACCCGTGCCGTCCTGTCGCATTCGTCGATTCCATCACAAAGGCAGAGGAGCCTGAACCAAGGCCTGAGAGGGTCACACCCCCGGCCTGCCAGATGTCTCAAAGACACGAAATCGGCTTCACGCCAAGCCCGCCGTGCGCGGCGAGGACCGAAGCGCACGTGGCAGTTCCGGACGTTGGCTGCCAGCCGATCCTGGGCTGTCGATCGAACCCGTTCCCGCCGCTGTTGCGTCACGTTCCTGGTGAGAAGGAGGTCGCCGTCACAGTCCAGCTTCCGCAGGTGACCGAGGACCGCTTGAACGTGGTGCAGGCGGAGATTGAGACAGACGGCGACGCAGCAATGCAAGACGCCGGCGGGTCTTCGAGGTCATATCAAGGCTATGGGCATCTCCCGCCGCCTGGTTGCCGTTCGACCCCATCGCCGGTGGAATCGTCAAGCCGCCGAACAGCGCTTG
Organism: uncultured Actinomycetes bacterium; assembly: GCA_963847945.1. Classification (GTDB taxonomy): domain Bacteria; phylum Actinomycetota; class Acidimicrobiia; order Acidimicrobiales; family Ilumatobacteraceae; genus JANMJD01. The sequence continues at coordinate 54,835 of CAWKBX010000005.1, read as the reverse complement.
CGGCCCCTGCCCCCGTCAGCAGTCGTCTCGGGGCACGGCGTTGGATTCTTGAGGAACTCATGCCGTCTTGATTCTCAGGATGCCTTGACAACGGAGAGTAGTGACGAAACGCTCTTCGTGGCGGAGACCTCAGGTCGGACGGGAGCGGCGATGGATGGCTCGGATGGTGGGTCGGCTCGGTTGATCGCGTGCACCCCGTGACGACGCTGGAGTCACCCACAACCACTGCTCGCCGGCCCAGCCGGATGCCGACCCGGCGTGCGCGGACGGGAGTACGCCGACCTCGCCGGGCGATGACGGAACGGTTGACCTTCAGCCTGGTTGCCGGTCTCATCGCCGCCCTCCTGGCCTTCGTCTTGACGGCGGCGCTGCTTCGGGACCGGCGGGAGATGGTGACGGTCGCGGTCGCCTCGACCCGGATCCCCGCCGGGGCGACGATCACGCCGGAGATGATCTCGGCGACTGACGTGGCGGCGTCGACGTCGTTCTCTTCGGCGCTGGTTCCGTTCGTCCGGGCATCGTCGGGCGAGTTGGTGGCGGCTCGGACGGTCCAACCGGGCGAGCCGTTGACGGCCTCGGTCGTCGGCGATGTCGCCAGCTCGGCCGGGCAGCGGGTGATGTCGATTCCGTTGGAGTCGTGGCAGGCGGCCAACGGCGAGATCCAGGTCGGTGACCAGGTCGATGTGATCGAGACCTCGACAACCGGGACTCGCTACGTGCTGCTCGCCGCGGCGGTGGTCGGGCGTTCGGTTGGCGGGGAGGTTGGTGGTCTCGTCGGCTCGAATCGGCGCGGGGATCTCGTGATCACGGTCGAGGTCGACGCCGACGAGGCGTTGCGGCTGGCTGCTGCGATCGATGCGGGCGGCATCACCGTCGTTCGTTCGACCGGGGCGACGCCCGTCTCCGCTCCGGTGGTGGAGGCACCGTCGGCGGACCAGCCGGTGGTGAGCGGGGGTTGAGCGTGGCGACTCCGTACACCGTCGGGGTGGTGCTGTCGACGCGTCCGTGGCCGACGCGGCTTCATTCCTACGTCGCCGACCATGTGCCCGATTGTCGGGTGGTCGTCGTTCGAGACGAGCGTGCCGCCCTCGAGTCCGGCGCGCACGTGCTGCTGGTCGACGAGACGACGCCGTGGTTGACCGCCCGTTTCGTCGAACGCGCGGAGTTGCTGCGGATCAGGGTCGTCGGGGTGTACGACCGTTCCGACGGTGGGGTCGGGCGTGCCCGGTTGAGTGGGCTCGGTCTCAGCCATCTGGTGGAGGGCTCGGCCGCGCCGGACGATCTGGTGTTCCTCCTCGATCGGCTCCGGCCTTCTGGTGATGGCGCGAACGGGACGGTTCCGCCCACTCGGCTCGCTGACGTCGCTCGCCACACCGACATGGACACTGCACCGGGGGGATTGATCGTCGCGACCGGCGGGCCGTCGGGGTCCGGGGCTCGGGAGCTGGCGGTCGGGTTGGCGACCCGTTGGGCGCTCGAAGGCTGCTCGACGGTGCTGGTCGATCTGAACGAGACGACACCCGGCGTTGCGCGCCGGCTCGGCGTGCCGCTGTTCCCGCACGTTCTGGCCGCGGTCGAGCGTCTCCGTCTCGACGGTCCGGCGAGCATTCGTACGTCGGTGGCCGATCAGGCACCAGGCCGGCCGTTCGACGTGTTGCCGGGGTTGCCTCGTGTGCGGGAGTGGGACCGCATACAAGCCGCGGACGCCGAGCAGTTGTTGTTGGCCTGCGCGGCGTCGTGGGATCGGGTGGTCGTCACGACCAGCCCGATCGTGGAGGACATGCGCCGGTGGGTCGATCGCTTCGGTGTGTCCCGACGTGTCCTGGGTATCGCCGATGTCGTGGTCGGCTGCGTCGGACCGACGCCGCGCGGCCTGGTCCGTTACCTCGAGTGGTTGGCCGAGGTCTCGACGTTGTGCCCGTCGACCGTGGTCGTGCTGAACCGGTTGACCAGGAACTCCCGGATCACCGGGCAGGTGCGGGAACTGATCGTCGAGGCGGCCGGCGACGCGGTCGAGGGGATCGTCGAGGTTCCGTTCGACTCCACGGTCGAGCGGGCCGAGTGGGACGGCACCCTGGTCACCCGGGGCAGGTACGCGAAGGCGGTCGCTCGTCTGGCCGCGATGGTCGACGAACTGGTCGTGGAGCCGACCGTCGACCGGGTCGGGGTGCCGTGATGTCGTCACTCGCCCAGGAGTTGCACCTCAACGGAACGGCATCCGCCGGTGACTTGGCGGTGTCGACTTACGAGCAGTTGCGGTTGGCGCTGCTCGATGAGATCTCACAGTCCAACGTCGACGGCCGTAACCGTGATGCGGTCACTGCCGCGGTCCGGGCCCATGTGGAACGGCACCAACGCCGCGCCGATACCGGCGCCGCGCGTCGTCTGGCGTCGCCCGACGCGGTTGTCGAGCGGCTGGTCCGATCGATCGTCGGTGCCGGGCCGTTCGAGCCGTTCTTCGACGGTTCGATCCCGGCGTACGAGGTGATGTTCCAGGGCGACACGATCAGCTACTTCACCGCCGATGGCCGCCAGCGGATCGACGACGTCCCGACCACCGAGGCGGAGATGACCGCCGTCTGCCAGCGGATCTTCGCCGATGCCGGTGTCTCGTTCGATCTCGAGAACCCGGTCGTCGTCCACCAGGTGTGGAACAACCGGGTGCGGGGGTCGGTGTCGATCCCACCGGTGGCCGACTGTCTCGACGGCACGTTCCGCATCTACCGGCCGCAACGCACCGACCTCGCCGATCTCGTCGAGCTCGGTTCGCTCACCTCGAACGCCGCGAACTTCCTCGCCGCCTTCCAGCGCACCACGACCGGTGTGTTGATCACCGGCGGGCCCGGCAGCGGCAAGTCGACGATCGCCGCGGCGATGCTGCGGGCGACACCGTCGACGACGATCGTGCGGATCGTTCAGGAGATCCGCGAGCTCGACGCCCCACACCTGCCCGGCGGGCGCTGGTCACCCGAGGCCGGCGGGCACTCGATCCGATCGTTGATCCTGCGCGCCCTGCAGTTCGCCCCCCAACTGCTCGTCGTCGGCGAGACCCTCGGCGAGGAGGCGTTCGAGCTGCTCAAGGCCGGCAACGCCGGATGCGGGTTGCTCACGACGTTGCACGCCAACTCGGCCCAGCTCGGCATGGAATCCCTCGTCACGGCGGCGCTGATGGCCGGCGAGAACGTCCCCGAAGGCACCGTTCGTCGCACGTTCGGGCGGCTCTTCCACCTTGTGGTGCACTGCGAAGCCGAACCGTTGCACATGGTCGAGAACGGCGGGCGTCGTCGCCGTCAGGTGATGGAGATCGCCGTCGTACCCGCCCAGATCTCCCACGACGAGTTCGTGCTGCAACCGGTGTTCCACCGCGAGGACATCGGTGCCCCCCTCGAGTTCGTCGGTCATCACCTCCCACCCACGCTCGAGAAGGAACTCAACCGTGGGCTCCCGTCCGGGGTCACGATCCGGTCGCTCGCCGAAGGTGGGGTGTCGCTCCTATGAGACTCCTCATCTGCCTGCTCGCCGCCATCGCTGCCTACCTGCTGGTCGTGACCGCGATCGACTGGCGCAGCCCACCCGCTCCCCGCCCTTCCCGCTCGTCGCGGTCCGGGCGGCCGTCGTTGCAGCAACGGCTCGACCTGATCGGCGCCGGAATCAGCGCGCATCGCTACCGGCTCACCGTGCTCGGCGCGATGGCGACCGTCGGGTTCGTGCTCTACGCCATCACCGGCACGGGCGCGCTGGCGGTGCCACCGGCATGCGGGGTCGGTTTGCTGCCGCGCGTGTACTTCCAACGCCGGCACGCCAAAGTGCTCGGCGAGCGCCGAGCCGCGTGGCCCGAGGCGATCCGTGACGTGCTGGCCCATCTCGCCGTCGGTCAGACACTGCATCGATCGCTCTGCCTCCTGGCGACGGTCGGGCCGATCCCGTTGCGCGCGACCTGGCAGCGGTACGAGCGGAACTCGCTGGCCATCGACCCGCGCGCCGCACTGGAGATCGCCCGGGCAGAGTTCGCCGACCCGGTGTCGGACCGGGTGATCGAAGCGTTCATCGCCGCCCACGAACACGGCCGCGAAGTGATCGTGTCGGTGCTGCGCTCCCTGGCCGACAACGTGTCGCGTGACCTGCAGGTCATCGAGCAGATCACCACCGGCCAAACCCAGTCACGCTCACAAGCGGTCGTCGCCGCGGTCTTGCCGTTCCTCGTGCTGGCGTTCCTGGTCACCTCGAACGACGCCTACCGCTCGTTCTACCGCACGACCGCCGGATGGATCGTCGTGTCACTCGGGGTGCTGATGGCCGTCGGCGGCTGGAAGCTCATCTCGCTCCTCGGACGGATCCCCGAGGAGCAACGCGTCCTGGGCATGCCATCCACAGCAGGCGGGCAGGGTGCCCGATGACCGGCCCCGTCCTCGCCGTCGCCGTGCTGGCGGCGACGTCCGCGTGGCTGCTGACCCGGTCGGTCGTGCGTGCCCCGAAGGCGTTGGCCGTTCGGGTCGACCCGTACATCGCCAACGCACGGCACCAACTCGGCACCCTGGCCCCGGAACGCGCCGCGGTCGAGCGGCTCGACCGTTCCGGTGTCGCCCTCGTCTTCGGACCGATGCTTTCCCGGCTCGCAGACGGTCTCGCCCGGCTCGTCGACGTGTCCTCGACGGAGAGCACCGAGGTCCGCCTCCGCCAAGCCGGCATGGCCATCACCGTCGAGCAGTACCGGGTCCGCCAACTCGGGCGAGCGGCCGGTTCGACGATCGCCGGCGGGTTCGTCGGTGCCGTCGTGACCGGGCGATTCACCTCGACAGTCCTGTTGGCCTGCGTCGGAGCGTTCTGGGGTGGCACCCGGTCGCGAGCCGAGCTCGATCGGCGCACCGGTCGCCGCCGCGAGCGGATGCGCGCCGAACTGTACACCGTCTGCCAGCTGTTGGCCATCTACCTGCGCACCGGCGACACACCGTCGGGCGCGATCGAGCGGCTGACCCGACGGGCGTCGGGTGACGTCATCGGGGAGCTGGCCGACGCCGCGACCCAGATCCGTACCGGCAGTCTGCCGGCGAAAGTGTTCGAGCAGCTCACCACGATCACCGCCGAGCCGGCGGCCGGACGGCTCTACCGACTGCTGTCGTCGACTTGGAACGCCGGCGGCGACCCCGACGCGCTGCTCAGCCTCGGCGAGGACCTGCGCAGCAGCCGCCGCGAGGAGCTCCAGCGCACGATGGCCAAACGGGAGACGGCCATGGCACTGCCCCTCGTCATGCTCATCGCCCCGATCCTCATCCTGTTCGTCGCCGCGGCGATCCCGCACATCGTCCTCGGCAGATAGTCCGCCCACCCAACCCACCCCCAAACCAGGAGGAACCCTCATGAGAACCCGAACCGACACCCTGACCAATTGGCTTCGACTCCGGCTCGCCACCCGGGGGATCGACGCCGGCGACGAGACCGGGAGCACGACCGTCGAGCTCCTCTCGTGGGCGCGATGGCCGTCGTCGCCATCGTCGCCATCGGCGGCGCCCTCCAGGTGCTCGGACTCGACGTCGTCGACTACGTCCGCTCCCAACTCGGCGTCTGACCCCACCCCGATGCCCCGACCGGCGACACCATCGCGACGACGACCCGACGACCGCGGGTCGACCACGGTGTCCGTCATCGTCGCCGTCGGCGTCGTGCTGGTGCTGGTGGTTGCGATCATCCAGGTCATCGTGTTCCAGTACGGCAAGGGCACCGTCCGAGCGGCCCTCGATGAAGGCGTCCGCGCCGGATCACGCAGCGACACGAGCATCGCCACATGCCAGGAACGCGCAGCGGCGGTGCTCACCGATCTGCTCGGCGGAAGCCTCGGCGATGGCGTGAGGGTGGCGTGCCGCGACGACGGCGACCGGGTCGTGGCCACCGCGGACGTGCACTTCGACGGATGGCTCGGCGGGCTCACCGACTACGACGCCACGATCACCGCTTCCGCCGCCAAGGAGGACCGATGATCGCGACCCGTCGAGACCACGACGACTGCGGGGCGACGATCGTAGAGCTCCCGCTCGCCGTCGGGTTGCTGCTCCTCCCGATCGCCATGCTCGTGATGTCCCTGCCGAGCTGGCCCGAACGCCAAACGGTCGCCACCGCAGCAGCCAAGGAAGCCGCAAGCATCTACGCGAACGCCCCCACCCCCGAGGAAGGCGCCCTGCGGGCCGAGGCGGCGGTCGATCAGGCCACCACGAACCACGGGCTCCCCGCCGGAGCGATGCGGCTTACCCTCCGGGGCGACTGGTGCCGCGGCTGCACGGTGACGGCATCGGTCACCGTCGAGATCCCGGCGCTCGTCGTGCCCTTCATCGGAGACGTCGCCGCCGTCGACTGGACCGCCGACAGCGCAGCACGGATCGACGACTACCGATCGATCGGCGGGGACCGACCATGACCCGCCGGCATCGGGGAGACGACGGCACCGTCACGCTGTGGACCCTCGGGATGGTCCTCATCGTGCTGTTCGTCGGCGCGATCTCGCTCGACCTGTGGAGCGGCTTCGCCGCCCGCCGCGAACTCGCATCGGCCGCCGACCAGGCCGCCCAAGCCGGCGCCAATGCCCTCGACGAAACACTGTTCCGTTCGAGCGGGGAGCGCCGGCTCGATCCCGCCCGTGCCGAGGCGCTCGCCCTCGACAGTCTCGAACTCCAGGGCATCGACGGCCTCGACAGCGCCACGGTCGAGGCCGGCACCGACCAGGTCGTGGTCGAACTCACATCGAGCGTCGATGTCGGGCTGCTCCGACTGTTCGCCGGGAGCGACCCCCTCGTCGTCCACGTCCGCGCCGTCGGACGACCACGACAGGCCCTGCCATGACACCCCGCCCCCTCGCCGCGAGCGTCGCCGTCGCCCTGCTCCTCGTCACCGCGTGCAACCAATCCGAAAACACCCGGCCGACACCCTCGCCGACGGCGTCGACCACCACCCAACCGGCCACCACCGCACCAGCCACCACCCCGCCGACCACAGCACAACCCACACCGTCGCCGACACCGACGACGGCACCGGCAACGGCAAGCACCATCGCGGCCCCGACCACCACCGTTCCGGCCGGAACGCTCGCCGACGACTGGCTGGAGGTCATGCAGACCCTCGGAGCACGCCGACAGGCCCTCTACACCGATCCCGACGTCGCCGGCATCGGCGGGGTCTGCGCGGCGAGCTCACAGTGCTTCGAGCAACTCGACGTGCAGCTGGGTGACATGGCCGAGAAGGGCTGGAAGATCGAGGGGGCCGACCCGTTCACCGTGCTGTCGGCGACCATAGAGAAGTACGACGGAGCCACCCTGGACACTTCGCTGCTGGTCACGCTCATCGTCACCGTTCAACGCCCCAGCCTCGCAGGGGTGATCGTCGATGCGACCGGCACCGAGATCGCCAAGATCCAACCCGAAACCGAGGCAGGGCTGAACACCGAGAGCCGCGCCATCCTGGCCCGGATCGGCCCCGACGACGACCCGTGGCGACTCGTGTCGCAGGACCGCCTCCGCGAGGTCGCCGGATGAAACGGAGCCAACGTGCCGCCATCGCAACTGTTCTCGCCCTCACCTCGCTGGTTGCCGCCGCTCCCGTGGCGCACGCCGATGAGCGGACCTGCGAGCTCAACCCCGACACCAACGAACTCAAGTGCCGGCTCATCGCCTCACCCGCTCCGCCGCTGAGCCGGCGTCTCTCACGCGATCTGCCACTCGTGTGGAAGCGCATCCCGTTCGACATCGAAGACCTGATCGCCAGAGGGAGAGGTTGTATTCGTGATCGGGGCGGCGTTACCGAGATCGGCGCCGGCTACGTCATCGCCCTGATCAACGAGGACACCGGCGAACTCCTCTACCTCGAGGGCATCTGCACCTTCCCAGGCGAACCGCCGCCATCCCCGCCACCACCGCCCCCGACGCCCGGCGAGTTCACCGAGGCCAACGCCGACGTGCTCGCCCTCGACCCGTCGTTCAGCCCCGGCGCCGCCATCGGCGGGCTCACCGGCCTCGACTCGTGGCTGTGGTGCGACGACCCGGGCACCGTCGCCGTCGGAGTCAACTTGCGCGGGTGGACCGCAACAGGTTCGGTCCGACTCGTACAGGTCGGCTGGACGCTCGACGGCCCGGAGCCGACGGCTGCGACCAGCACCTCATGCGGGAGCGAAGCCGCTCCCTCGACGACCTGGACCCCCGAGACGATGGGCGACTACTCGGTCACCCTCACCTCGACCTGGGCCGGATCGTGGAATCTCACCTGGGGAGGCGCCGACCTCGGTGCCTTCCCCCTCGGGCCCGTGTCGATCGACTCGGCCCCCAGCGCCTACCCCGTCGACGAGTACCGAGGGGAACTCACCGGATGAGACGACTTGCCCGACCCGCCACCTTCCTGCTCAGCTCGCTGCTCGCCGTCGTAGCGTTCCGGTACGCGAGACACGCCATCGATCACCCGATCGGATGGGGCGACCTCGGCGGATGGTTGGACCGCACCGATCCCACCGACGCCCTCGCCGAGATCGCCTGCCTGCTCGGCCTGATCCTCGCCGGATACGTGGCGGTCGTCGCCGCGCTCGCCCTACTCGGCGAGCTCGCCGGCCTAGTCCGCCTCGCCCCGGTCCAACGACTGCTCGCACGGGTCGCGAGCGTCGTATCCGTTCCCGCGCTTCGCCGCCGAATCGTCGAACTCGGCACCGTCGCCACGATCACCGCGACGGTCGCCCACGCCGTTCCCGCCGGTGCCACACCATCGCCGACCGAGTTGGTTCTGAATCTCGGCGCGGTGGATTCGCAGCCGTCGACTCCGGCTTCGGCACCACGAAACGGTATGCCCATCGACCGCGGGATCGCTCTGCCGACTGCCGACACTCCGCCGTCGGAGCACGTCGTCCGCCCTGGTGAGACTCTGTGGGGGATCATCGAACGGCACTACGGCCGGCACGATCCGGTGTTGCTCCGGAGCGTGCTGGACGCCAACCCGCAGATCACCGATCCGAACCTCATCCTCGTCGGCTGGACGATCACACTCCCTGCGGCCGAGATCTCCGAGTCTGTCGGAACAGGGGCAGGCCGAGCGTCCCCGGAGGCGACGTGGTCAGTCGTCACTGTGGCGCGGGGCGACACCCTGTGGGAGATGGTCGATCGTCATTACGGCCACGCCACCGCCGAACTCGTCTGGGCCGTCGTCGACGCCAACCCCGGACTTGACGACCCGAACCTGATCCACATCGGCCAGACCATCACCTTGCCCCCCGCCCCAGGAACGACCGTCGGACCGACCACGCCGTCCATTCCCCCCGTGGGACCAACTCCCTTTCCCGCTCCGCTGCCGACGCCCACCATCACGCCGGCTGACACCGCCGAACCGCCGACCGTCACGGCGCTCGTCCCTGACGCACCCGCCGAGAGCGTTGGGTTGCCGATCCAGCCCGTCGGGGACGAGCCAACACCCGCTCCGGACACGTCGCCGCCGGCCGGACCATCACCCGCCGGATCCTCTCCCGCCGTCACCATCGGCACCGATACGGACGACGCCCACGATCGGCACCTTCCGTCGATCGCCGTGGTGACCGGTTGGGGCGGGGGAGCAGCGCTCGCTGCGGCGCTCAGCGCGCTCGCCACACGGCGACGCCGGAATCGTCCCGCTGATCGGACTCGACTCCCGAGAACACGAAGAGGCGTCCAAGCCGCTGTCGCCCTCCATGAAACACCGAATCGGTCCGCCGCCGAGTTCGCCGCCATCGCGCTAAGGGAACTCAACCGGAAGATCCGTCACCGACACGGCGAACCGTCAGCGATGGTCCGGCTGGTCAGGGTCGCCACCGACGAGATCGAGATCGTCTGGGAAACACCCAACCCACACCTGATCGCGCCCTGGCAGACACCCGACGGCGGCTGGTCCTGGACGATCTCGACAACGGCGCCGATCCTGTCGAGCGCGGATGGTCCCAGTCCATACCCCGGTCTCGTCACCATCGGACGTACCGCCAGCGGCGACGTGCTGATCAACCTCGAATCGTGCGGAGCGTTCTCCCTCGCCGGACAACCGGACCTCGTCGCCGACACCGCCCGGGGGATCGCCACCGAGCTCGCCAACAGCATCTTCGCTGACGCTCCGACCGTGCTCATCGTCGGTGATGCGATCGCCGCGGCGGGCTTCTCGACCACCGCCCGACACGTCCGCGCCGACGAGGCCGCCGGCTGGCTGAGAGACCGTCGCGAATCCGCCACGGCACTGCTCGCCAGACAGCGCTTCGGAACGCTCTCCGCGCTCCGCAGCCAACCGAAAGCCAGCGACGCCCACCAGCCGGTGATCGTCATCGTCGACGCCACATCTGCCGTCGCCGACGTGGACGAACTCGTTGCGCTCGCCAACGGGGGACTCGGTGCGATCGTCATCGCCGTCGGCGGCGAAGTGGCGACCGACTGGTCGCTCGACCTCGGTCGCCCATTCGCCCGTCTCCTGCCGCTCGGCCTCAGCCTCGAACCCCTCGGCCTCTCGGTCGAGTTCGCCGACACCCTCGAGAGCGAGGTCATCGAATCCCCCGATCCCGATGTGGACGAGTTCGACCTCCCACAGCCAGAAGAACCCGGCCTCGTGGGTGCGCCACCACCAGTGGCGAGCGTCATTGACGAGCCCGAAGTAGTCATCGCTACCCCAGTCGACGACGAGGCGCTCGAGGACGAATCAGCATGGGACGTGGAGCTCAAGGTCCTCGGACAGGTGCGGGCGGTAGGGGTCAAGGAACCGTTGACACCTACCGAGTTGCACCTGGCCATCTACCTCGCCTTCCACCGCAACGGTGAGAACGCCGACACCATCAGCTGCATGATCTGGCCCGACGGCACCACCGAACGCAACGTCGTCAACACCATGACTTCGCTACGCCGGAAGCTCGGCGTCGGCTCCGACGGCGAGATGCTGTTCCCCCTCGGCCGCGAGAACCAGCACACCTACCGGTTCTCGAACCGTGTCGTTACCGACTGGGACCGCTTCGTCGCCCTCGTGAAACGCGCCGAGGCCGCCGACCCCGACCTTGCCGATCGCCTCTACGAACGCGCCTTCAGCCTGATCAACGGACCACCGTTCCGAGCGACCAAGGGCTACAGCTGGGCCTATGAGGACGGAACCACCTCCTCGATGCTCCGGCTCGCCGAGACGATCCAGGGCGCCCGGCATGGCGAAACGTCGGGGCTGTCCCGTCTCCGTGCATGAGACGGTGATGGCTGGATCGGGCCAGCGAGTCACCCGCGATTCTCGGTCGCGGTTGAGAACTTCTGCCGAGAAACGGTTGAGAACGAGACGAACGCCAACGACCGTGGCCCCGGTGCCTCATCGGCGTCGCTGCACCGCGGCCAGGCTGCGGATGAGATGAACATCGCGACCTGCTCAGCCAGGAAGATCACTGGCAGGCTCCGATCAACGGAGTTGCCCGCACGGGCGAAGCGGCTGTTTTCACAGGGTTGTCCACAGCTTCGGTTCGTTGTTATCCACAGGCGGTGTCTGTCACGATCGCAGCATGACAAACCACATCCATGTAACGCTGAAATGGGCGAGACCCCAGGGCTGCAACCCTGGGGTCTCCAGTGTCCGACCCAACCCAATCGAGACAGGCTCAGGATCGGAAGGGCCCCATTACCGTAGCTGGAGAAGTCGTACCCTGCGGCAACGCCGGTCTCGGCGCGTGTGGGCCTACGTGGGCAGTCTCCTGCTCGCGTCGTCGCAGGTCGCCGTCATCGTGCAAGTCGTTCACGACGTACGGCGTTAGATGGGAGACCTAGTCGGGTCAGAGCGACTCGCCCAGCAGGTCTGCGTTGGATCGAGAACCCGGCAGTATCGAAGTGCTCAGAACGAGCACCTGCTGCGCGGCAGGGAACTGGGAGGGATTGATCTGCCGGTTCTGGCGATCGTAGAGAGCAGCCGCTGGGGGCACCTGCGCTCGCCGTTGACTTTGATCTCGAAGTGGAGGTGGGGGGCGCCGGAGCGGCCGGTGTCGCCGGACCACATGATGAGTTGGCCGGCGGTGACGGTGTCGCCGACGGCGATCGTTGAGGCGGCTGCCGTGGCAGTAGATGTAGCGGACGCCGTCGTCGCCGTTGATGGAGATGCCGACGCCGCAGGTTTCGTCGCAGCGGCCGATGCTGCCAGCAGTTGTACGGCCAGTTGACGACTCGGGCGACGGTGCCGCCGCGGACGGCGTAGACGGGTGAGCCGTCGGGGACCATGAGGTCGATGGCGGGGTAGTCGTGGTGGGGTTGGTCGAGCATGTCGGGGTCGGCATCGATGAGCGCCCGGTCGATCGGCAGGGCGTAGCCGTCCTCGGTCGGAGTCGCTCCGACGCAGTCGACCGCTGAGCCTGCGGTGAGCTTCGACTGGTACACGTCGAGCCACGTCGTCTGGTACTCGCGCACGGTGAGCGGTTGCCGGCGCCGGGCATCGGGACGATGTCGAGTTGGCTCGGGTCGTCAGCGGCTCGCGGCCAGTACCAGACGATCGGGACGTAGGCGACGTCGCCGTACTTGGCGAGGATCGCCTGGACGTCGATCGCGGCACGGGCGTCCTGGATCTCGGGGGGTGCGAGGTACGCGGACGTGTAGCCCTCGTAGTCGTTCCAGGTGCTGTCGATGTACTGGTACGCGCCGGACGCTCCGCCCGGGTTCTTGGGGGCGGTGTAGTCGCCGCCGGATTCGATCGTGCGGATCGTGTCGAGGATGACGGCGAGGTCGCCGCAGCCGGCGGCCGATGGTCCGCTGTTGCCTCCGATGACGACCGGGATGGCGAGGAGCCCAACCGCGAGCGATCCGACGGCGAGGAGGGGCAGCTTTGAGCACCATGTGTGAGACATGCCCTTGGGGTCCGGTCGGCGTCTCGCAGTGTGTGACGCGACCGCCGATGGACGGTCATGTCTCTGGTGACGGCCCCAGGGTGCGGCCGATCGCAACAGGAGGTGAAGTCATGAAACCCGACGTCGTCGCCCTGGAGGCCGTCGTCTCAGTCGTCGCAACGATCGCGCCATTGTCGGTGGCGGTACTTGCCGCCGCTTCGCCGGCTCGATGCGCAGGTCAGCGGGAATCCCGACTCGGCCGGGTTGCCCGGAGCGGCGCTGGTCTCGCAGTTGATCAACTGGCTGATGTGGGTCTCGCTGATGGCCTCGCTCGGAGCGGTGCTCTACGGCGCCGCGCTGTGGCGGGGCGGGGCCAAGATCGGCAACACCGGCCGCGCCGAGGACGGCCGCCACTACGTCGCCGGTGGGGCGATCGGTGCGCTGCTCGCCGGTCTTGCCGTCGTGCTGATCAACACGCTCTTCGCGATCGGCCGGGCCGGTGGCTGATCGCCCCAACCAATGCAAGCGCAACGTCGCCGTGTGCTGCGCGGTCGTCTTCACGGCCGCCGCCTGCGGCGGAGGTGAGCCCGATCAAGTCCCGACGTCCGTCCGAACCGACAGCGCACCGTCCACCAGCGCCCTGCCGATCGATGGCCAGGCAGAGGCGACGGCGCAGAGTCCGCAAGCGGCAGCGCTTCGGTTCGTCGCGTCGACCGACAAGCTGCTCGGACATTCGGCGATCGGCCGCCGCCAGATCCTCACCGCTCTGATTGCGCCCGGGGCCCTACCGGCCCAGGAGCAGGCGCTGGCCGACGCTGTCGAGCGGATCGCGACGACACTGGGCGTGCCCGTCGAGCGACTGATCTGGGTCGAAGCACCACTCACGTCGACCGTTCGCACGGTCGACGCCGATCGGGCCGTGGTGGACGTGTGGACCGTGTCGGTCCTCGGTGTTCCCGGTGCGGGCTCGCCCCAGCAGGTGTGGCGCACCGTCCACGTCAGCCTCGCAGTTGTTCGACGGTCGCTGGCTGGTGACCGAGTCACCGGCCGATGCCGGTCCGACTCCGGCTCCGAACGAGTTGGCGTTGCAGGCGTCGTGGGACGAGTTCCAGGTCGTCGCCGGCTGGCAGCCGATCGTCGCGGGAGTGGAACTGTGACCGGGGTGCTCGCGGTGGGCTGGCCGTGGGACCCGATCGTCGATCTCATCTCCAAGCCCTTCGAGGCCGCGGCCGGCTGGGCGTGGGACACCGTGATCGGTGGCATCACCGACTGGCTCGGCAAAGGCTTCGTCCAACTCGTCACGTTCGTGTGGGAGGTGATGGACCGCACATCGTCGCCGCGCCTGACGTCGGAGTGGTTCTCCGGCTCGGCGGGTGCGCCGTACCTGACCGCGGTGGGGGTGGCGACGGGGTTGCTGGGCATCTTCGTGTTCTGTGCGCTGATCCAGGGTGTGATCGCCGGTCGGCCGATGGAACTCGTCCAGCGGATGGCTGTTCGACACACCGGCGGCCGTCGCCGGGATCCTGTTCACGCTGGCGTTCGCCCAGATCGCCATCGACCTCGTCGATTCGATCTCCGACGGCATCTGGGGCCTCACACGGGATCGAGGCGGTCAACGCCGTCGACGGGCTCGTGCTCACGGCGTCGAAGCGTCTCGGGTCAATCGTTCCTCGGACCGTTGCTGCTGCTGATCGGAATGCTCGGGATGCTGATGTTGTGGATCGTGCTGTTCGTCCGCGACGCGCTGATCTACCTCGTCGTCGCCCTCGCCCCGATGGCGTGGGCGACGAGCGTCTGGCCGGCGATCGCCTCGGTGCGCCGCCGCGTGTTGGAGCTGCTCGCCGCGTTGATCTTCTCGAAGTTGGCGATCGCCATGGCGCTCGCCGTCGGCCTCGGGGCACTCGGCGGGGTCGGAGCGACCGGGAATCCCGGTGAACCGGCGATCGACAACGGGCTCGCCGAGTTCGGCACCCTGGTGGCGGGATCATCACGTTCGGGCTTGCGGCGTTCATGCCGTTCCTCGTGATCAAGCTCGTCCCGATCGTCGAGGCGGCGGTGGTCGCCCAAGGCATCCACTCGGCACCGGCCCGCGCCGCGCAGAGCGGGTTGCAGTACTCCTACTACCTGCAAGGCGTACGCAGCCGCCTCGCCACCGGACCCATCGCCGGCGTCGACCAGGGGGCGGGCGGGGGACCGGTCGGTGGCGTCGAGTCGGCCGGTGGACCCGCCCGAGGGTCGGATCCGGCGACGCGATCGGTCGATACGGCGTGACCGCCGCCGCGACCGAGCTTCGCCGATATCGGTTCTCGCCGCTCGTGCGGACCGGGTTGTTCGGTGGTATGCCGACGGCTCAGGTCGTCGTGCTCGGCATCGGCTGTGGTCTGTCGTTCATCGGGATCCTGTTCCGGCTGTTCCCGTGGGCGGTTCTCCCGGCACTCCTCGCCGCGGTCATAGGGTTCAAACGCGTCGGTGACATGGCGCTGCACGAGCTGATTCCGCTCCGCTGGAACTGGTGGCGTCGCCGACGGCGAGGGGACCATCAATGGTTCCGACCCGTTCCGCTGCTCGGCGAGTCGGCGAATGATCCGCTGCCACCGCAGATGCGAGGGCTCGAACTCCTCGACGTCCCTGCCACATGGGTGATCACCCCGGGCCGGGTCGCCGGCGTCGGAGTCGTTCACGACACCGACGCCGGCACCGTCACGGCGACGCTCCGGGTGGCCGGCGACGGGCAGTTCTCGCTGTCGCCGGCGGCCGAACAGGACGCCAAGGTCGGCATGTGGGGCGACGCGCTCGCCGCGTTCTGCCGCGAGCGGCCGACCGTCAAACGAGTCGTCTGGCAGGAATGGTCGACCACCGAACGCATCTCGACCGATGACCCGCCGGAATCGACGACACCCCCCGAACCGGGAACCCCGGCCGGCGACTACGACGACCTGTTACGACGAGCCGCGCCCAGATCAGTGATCCACGAGACCCTCGTCTCGAGCACGGTCGACCTGCGCGATCTGCCGGCCCAGCGAGGTGCTCCCACATCGGACGCATTGTCCAACGGCCTGCGTGTGTTGCTCGATGAACTCCGCCTCTTCAGCGCCCGACTCGAGGTCGCCGGCCTCCTCGTGGACCCGCCGCTCAGCCCCGCCGAGATCGTGAAGGGCGTGCGACGACGGGCGAACCCGTTCGCCGAGCACGAACCGGGAACGCTGCGGCGCTCCTTGTCCTCCGGGCTCGGCGTGGCCGCTGGGGCGATGGCGCCGATGGCGGTGAAGGAGGAATGGGACCATGTCAGAGTCGACGGCGCCGTCCACCGGTCATGGTGGATCGAGACCTGGCCCCGACTCGAAGTCCCCGCCGCGTGGATGGACTCGCTCATCCTCGGGACACCATTCACACGCACGATCACCATCGCTTTCGAGCCGATCCCACCCTCGCGGGCCGCCCGGGCGATCGACGAAGCCGCCGTCGCCCTCGAATCGACCGAAGCCGTCAAGACCCGCCACGGCTTCCGAGTCCGAGCCAAGGATCGCCGAGCGCGCGACGAGCTCGATCAACGCGAGCACGAACTTGTCGCCGGCCACGGTGACCTCGCGTTTGCTGGATTCATCGACATCGCCTCACGCGACCTCGACGGGCTGTTGTCCGATGCCGCTGACCTCGAACAGACAGCTGCCCGAGTCGGACTCGGACTGCGTCCGCTCGACGGCAGACACGTCACGACCGGACTTCCCGTGAGGTCCGATCGCAGCGTTGCTATGGTGCGCCAACTGCGGCCCAGTCAGAACCGGTGTGGCGCCGCGGTGCCCGGCGGCTGATCTATGCTGAGCATCGCACGTCCGATCCCGCGGTGGAGGCAAGTAGATGGGAGCCGGCTTGGCGTTGCCGAAGATCGTTAGTCTGTTTTCTGGTGCGGGAGGTCTTGACCTCGGCTATCAGGACGCTGGGTTCACGTTGGCTTTCGCCGTGGACAGATCCCAGCACGCAGTCAACACACATAAGCGGAACTTCCCGAGTACGACGTCAATTGCAGCCGACATAGTAGAACTCCAACCTGAAGGTATTCTGTATCGCCTTGCAGAGTTGCTCACGTCCGGTGAACCGATCGGTGTTATCGGGGGTCCCCCTTGCCAGGGGTTCTCACGGGCCAATACCGGCTCTATTGCCGATGACCCGCGCAATGGGCTTCCGATCCTCTACCTAGAAATTGTTCAAGCGCTTCAAACACAATACGACGTACAGTTCGTGCTGTTCGAGAACGTGCTTGGCATTCGTGATGCGAAGCATTCAAACGTCTTCGCAGCGCTCCTTAAGAAGTTCGATGAGATCGGATTTCGTGCCGGAGTCGAGGAGTACTCGGCGCTCGACTTCGGGGTGGCACAGATGCGTAACCGCGTCATCATCTCTGGGTTCTCTTCTAAGCAGATTGCCGCGGGATTTGCGCCGACAAAGATCCCGAGGAAGGACCTGACCGTACGCTCTGTCATCGGGGGCCTGCCGCCGCCCGCATATTTCTCCCGCGATCTGACGCCCGAGACCATTCCGCACCATCCGAATCACTGGACCATGCGTCCAGTTTCTAATCGCTTCTCCGACCCCGATACTGTGTACGCGGCAGGTCGGAGTTTCCGCCGACTGGCGTGGGACAAACCAAGCCCGACGGTCGCATACGGTCACCGCGAGATTCATGTGCACCCAACCGGTCGGCGGCGCCTCAGTGTCTACGAGGCCATGCTCCTCCAGGGTTTCCCATCGGACTTCATACTTGAAGGACCGCTGTCTGCACAGATCGAGCAGATCTCCAATGCTGTGCCTCCGCCGCTGGCAAGAGCACTTGCTGAAGCGACAAAGAAGGCTTTGAGCATCGCTCAGGTTGACAGTATCTCTCATGCCGTATCTACAGCGTAGACATCGACGTTGCGTCTGCGAAGTTGACAAGCATTTGTTTACTTAGCACCCATCCTCTTGGCCTGTGGTAATCGACCGTCAGGTTCGTGCGGTAGGCGCCTAACCATATTAGAACCCGACACGACCCCGTGTCAGGTGAAGGGAAGGAAAGTGACTGAGGGCTCGTCTGCTGATCGCTCCCGGGTCAGGCTCGCATTGTCAGAGGATTCCGGAAGTCCCGCCGAGGCCGCGCCCTGGATCGGACCGCTGGTCGCCCTTGGAGGTATGGCAGCGCGCTACGCCAGGAAGCAATCCGAGCGCCAGTTGATCGTGACCTTGTCGGTTCCCCGCAGGGACTTCGCGGCAGCGCTGGTCGCGTGTGGCTGGGTCATCACCAAACCTGCCCCCCAGCTCGACCCCCCGCTGGAGACCTTACGCAATCTGGAGCCCGGGACCCCGGTGCGCCTGGTGACGAAGAACGAGGTTGTAGCGGACTACTTGGTTGGTTTCTACAACGGAGCCGAGCCAAGCGTCAAGCTCCGAGAGTCGCAATGGCTGGTATCGAAGATCACGGCTGTGGCGAAGATGCCCGGCCTTGACGGCCCGGTACGTGCCCCCCGCCCGGGCGTGGGTTGTCTTGGTCGGTGGGCCAAGGTAGAAGGGACATGGGCCGACCGGCTCGCGTCTCCTTGGGCCGATCTGGCCATCGTCGGCACGCTCAAATGGTTGAGAGAAGACTTCGACGCATTCGTTACGACGGACGACCCGTCTGCCGAAGTCGAATCGTCGGGTTTGCTTGGCGTATCGGACACCATCGCGCAGCTGCTGGTACCTAAGCATGCAGGGAGTCCTACGTGGTTTACCTGTCTCTACGCCTCGTCTCGGTTGGCTGACCAGCTCCCGATCCCAAAGCACATACAAGGCGTGATTTTGGATGGTGCGGGCGCGATGAAGTACATAACTGAGATCGAGGCCCCTGTCGTGATGTGCATTCTCGACCGTTCGGTAGCCGACGATACCGCGGCCGAGATTGTGATGCAGCTTCGAAACTCGAGGGGTGAGCCACTCTCGCTTAGCGATAATCTCGGCTGGCGCCCGCCGACGGGGGTAGAGGCGATCGCATTCACGGTGGCGCTGTGAGCCGGGTCGAGGCGCTCAACCAGCGGTACGCGGCGTCAGCGTCGCTCGTGCGGAACGGTGTCGAGATCATCGCAGTTGGCGATCCCGCTGGAGCCCGGCTGAACGCGGCAGTGCGACGCCTTCTGTTAGCGGTCCGCGACGACGGACCGGGATCTTGGGATGACGTTGTAGGGGCCGCCAAGGCGCTTAGGTGGCGAGCGGTTACTCAGCTGCAGCCAAGGGAATTCAACCCGGCCCGCCGAGACGGAGGTGAGGAGGTGGTGCGACAGGCGAGGCTCCTTCGCGGCGCCGTGGCGGACGACGTTCTGCTTGACGAGCTGGGTGCAGCAGCGGCAACCGTTGCCGAATCTGACCCACCGGCTGGAGCGGTCTTGTTGCGCTCGATCGAGGAGGTCGGAGCAGGCGAATGTGTGGTCATCGCGGCTAGCACTGCGGCGCAGGCTGGAATGGCGGCGTGGATGGACCAGTATGACGTCGTCGTGCTTACTGTGAGTGAGCTCGATCGTGAGCAAATGAGCGCCAAACAGGCGTACGTCGTCGGGCCACCGCGGTTCTTCAAGTCGTCCTTGGTCACGGCGCCGGCCACGGGCGACATCACGTTCTTGATGCCGACCTGGTTTCGTGACCGTACCGTGCCCCGTTCTGCGATTGCGCCGTACGCCGAGGGTGCAATCCGGATCGAGGCCCGAGTCCTAATCGAGGGGGACCTCACCGAACCTGAGACTGTGGGCCCGGAAGTTCAGGCCGATGACGAGTACCTGCCACAGCCGACGTGGGGTGCGAGGCAGTCGCCTGACCGCGAACCCGCGGGTGATGAGGTAGAAGCGCATAAGGTGCTGCTGAGCGGCAACCTCGCGATGTGGCTCGACGACGGCGACCGTATCCGGGCGCTGGACCCATCGCAGCCCGCCGGCGAGCGGGTCATCTACGCCGAAGTCGGTGCGGTGCGGCCAGGCACCTACCTGCTCCTGAGGCATGGCGAGAACGAGCGCGGGGTCCTGTACCGAGCGGCCTTGAGCTTGCTGGGGACACGCGGCGACGCAGTTGACGCGACTCAACGAAGCTGGAAGCTTCGTCTCACTGAGCGTCTGTCACTGTTCGGCTTCCGCGATGTAGTGCGGCAACTGCGAGCCGCGAACGTCAGGACTGCGGAACGGGCGCGGGCCTGGACCGAGCCGAACCTGATCCGGCCCCATTCTGACGACGACTTCGAGCGACTCCTCGACTGGTTGGGAATCCCAGTCCAGCCGACGTTCGGGCATGCGACGCTCTTGCGGAAGATGCTCTACCAGGCGAGCATGGACGTTCGCGAGGAACTGGAGAGTGCTGTCTCTGCAGTCGACTTATCGAAGTTGGAGAGCACAGGGCGCCTGAGTCTCGACGTCCAAACAGAGGGATTCCGGGGGATTATGGCAACCCGCGTGTTGGCCATTTCGCCATACGCGGAGATCGTCTCGCGGCGTGATGCCAGGGTGCTGATCGAAGATCGGAGTGGACAGTGGCTCGAATGATGCCCGCCTACTGCCCGGATGACGCGCCGCCCGGCGAGAAGGCGCTCTACGCGGCATTGGCCTCGAGCGCTGGTACCGATGGCTGGATCGTGCTGCACTCACTCGCTCTCGCCGATCATGTACGACAGGTAGAGGGCGAGGCCGACTTCGTGGCAATCGTGCCCGAGAAGGGCGTGCTAGTGATCGAGGTCAAGTCACACCGGGCCGTCGACATCCTTGATGACGGGCGCTGGAAACTCGGCAACGATGCCCCGACCACCCGGGATCCCTTCCGGCAAGCGCAACAGGCTATGTACAGCATCCGTGGCTACCTTGAGCAACGCCAGATTGACCTTCGCTCGATTCCCGTTCTCTACGCCGTCTGGTTCACGCACGTCCGGGCGCGGACGATGCTGCCGCGGACCCCGGAGTGGCACGAATGGCAGGTGCTCGACTCGGAGGATCTTCGCAGTGGCGTTTCTGCAGCAGTACTGCGGACGCTGGCGGTGGGCACAGCGCACCTCAACGACAAGATTCATCACTTCGGCCCAGGTGAAGTCGGGCCGGATGCAAGAGGAGCCGAGCGGCTCGCCTCGCAACTCCGGCCGCGGTTCGAGATGCACGTCGTGCCTGGTGACTTACGCCGGTCACGCGAATCCCAGCTCATTACCTTCATCGAGGAGCAATACCGGGCGCTCGACGCGATGGCGGCTAATCGATCGGTTCTCTTTACGGGGCCTGCGGGCTCGGGTAAGACGCTGCTCGCGATGGAGGCGGCGCGCCGGGAGACTGCCCAAGGTCGGAGTGGCCGACTTCTTTGCTTTAATCGGTTGCTCGGCCGCCGCTTGGCCAGTGATCTAAGCGATGTATCCGATCTGGTCGTGGGTACGTTCCACCAGGAGGCACTGCGCCTCGCGGGAGGGCACGCGCCGCCGGACGCAGGGCCCGACTTCTGGGAAAGCGAGCTGCCCGACCGTGCAGCTGAAGCGCTGCTCGAAGGCGGCGACAAAGTGGTGTACGACTTTCTGATTGTTGACGAGATGCAAGACATCGCTCGTGAACCGTTTCTCGACGTGCTGGATCTGATGGTGAAGGGCGGGCTGGAGGGCGGTCGCCTGCTTCTATTTGGGGACTTCGCGCGGCAGGCGATCTTCGAAACCAAGGACGGGCGCGATCGGCTGACGAGCCGATCCCCGCGATTGGCCTTCTGTGAACTGACTTCGAACTGCCGCAACCTTCCGCGGATCGGCTACCTGGTGAATACCTTCAGTGGGTTGGAGCCTGGCTACGCACACTTCCGTCGCCAGGACGACGGCGTCGACCCGATCTTCATGCCATACTCGGCAGGCGCCGATCAGTCGGGGCAGGTTGTCGAGTCGGTGCGGAAGCTGCGAGCTGAGGGTTTTGACCTGAACGAAATCGCAGTGCTGAGTCCTCTGCGGTCGGGTTCGATGGCGGAGACCACCACTGACCGGTGGTTACGACAGGTGTTGCACCCCGCCGACGGCAATCCGCCGAGGCCGGGCCGACTACAGCACTGCACGATCCATGCCTTCAAGGGGCTGGAGGCACCCGCCGTGGTGCTCACCGATCTAAACCGAACCTTGGTACCGAACTTCGAGTCACTTCTTTATGTTGGTCTGACGCGCGCTACTGACCGGCTGTTCGCTGTGATCGAGTCCGGGACTTTGCGCGGAGCGTTGGGAGGAACAACATGAGCGGACTGGATGCACGCAACATCGTCGAGACTGCCGTACGACGCGAACTATTCGGCCCGACTGAAGGTGAGCCCCCGGGTGGGACGCCCATCGACTGTTCCGGCGGTACCGTCCATTTCGAGTCGCAGGAGGCGAGCCGCGGGCAATTTCACGAGGCGACAACCCTCCAAGAGATCCTCACACAGTCCGACCCGCTACGGCGGTACGGCATCGGCGTGTTGTACAACGGCGCTGCTCAGAAGGGAACAGCGATTGCTACAGAAGCAGTGGATAACGAAGATCCCGACCTGACCTGGGTGCCCGGCCTCGCTGACTGCGAAGAAGTTCCCCTCGGCCCACCGGTGGAAATCAAGGGAGTCCTGCGTCACGACGAAGCCGATTCGGATGACTTCGATCTCACCGATGCCAACACCTTCAAGCCTTCGGCGATGGCGGTGTCGTTCAAGTGCCGCGTTCGTGCGGGCAGCTCGGTCGAGATCATCGTGAGCGGCGCCTACTACGACAAGATCGCCACCCATATCCCGGGTCTCAAGAAGCCGCGCGACTGGTGGGTTCGCCGTCCGTTCGCGCTCGTGGGCGTCGTTCCGGGGCAGGTAATCCTCACGGAGACCCACCGGCTGAAGATCGTTGAAACGTCCTCGGTCGGCGAAACGCCGCTAATCGCCCCAACGACGAAGCTCTACAGCCGTCCGGTGCCAGGAGAATCCGACAAGGAACTGCGTCTGGTAACGATTGCCGTGGTCAACCAGGCCACGGGAACGGGCCCGCGAAGTGCGTTCTTCCAGGTGAGCTTCACCGTGGTTGCTATGGACGGGCTCGCCATCGAACCCTACCGCGAAGTCGAGCAACCCGATCACGACGACGAAGAGCAGTCGATCGATCTGCTCTATCGGAACAAGCGAACCTACGCCATCGGGCACGGTTGCGCCGCGGAATGGGGTGACGGTCCCGAAGAGACCGCGCCGTGGGTGCGAGCGGAGCCCCTACCTGCGTACGAAGTTGTCAGCCTCACGCCCGATGTCTACGTGTCCGATGAAGCGGGTCGCCGCATTGCCGTGACGGTCAGCATGGCGGCGCTGGCTGAAGGCAGCAAGGAGGGCCGCGACCAGATCGAAAAGGTGCTAGCTCTCTACGACAGGTGGATCAAGGAGCAAGAAGCGCTGGTTGTCAGCCTACCGCCACGTTTCCAGGCCGCTGCCCTCCGACACATGGCGCTATGTCGCGAGGCACTGGACCGAATGCGCACGGGCTGGCGACTGGTCGGCTCGAACCTGATCGCCCAGCGAGCCTTCCAGCTTGCTAACCAAGCGATGCTCTCCCAGCAAATCCGCTCACGCCTGCCGCTACGCGAAGTTGAGCGCGGTCGGGACGGCGTGCTCCGACCCGTTGGAGCGCATCCCGACGCCGTGCTGCAACCCGGCCAGGGCAACTGGCGGCCATTTCAGATCGCCTTCATCCTTGCGAGCCTGCCCGAGCTCGTGGAGCCAAATCGCGAGAGTCGATCCATCGTCGATCTGATCTTCTTTCCAACAGGTGGGGGAAAGACGGAGGCGTATCTGGGCGCAAGCGCGATCAGCCTGCTGGCACGGCGGCTGCGCGACCCGAGCGATGCCGGGACGGACACCCTGATGCGGTACACGTTGCGGCTTCTTACTGCGCAGCAGTTCCTTCGCGCAGCATCGTTGGTCTGCGTTCTCGAGGACATCCGCACCAAGCTCCCCGGCGAGCTTGGTGCAGTGCCGTTCGGCATTGGGATCTGGCTTGGCGGCACGTCAACACCAAACAGTTGGAAGCGAGCGGTAGAGGTACTCGGCCAGCTCCGCCGTGACCCCCAGGCGCAGAACATGTTCCTCCTGCTGCGCTGTCCGTGGTGCGGTACGAAGATGGGGACGAAGCAGAAGGGCCGCAGCGGTCAGGACGTCCTTGGCTACGAGCAGGTAGGCAACAAGGTTGTGCTCCGATGCGTGGACTCACAGTGCCGCTTTGGTGGGCGCAAGACTCTGCCCGTGCACGTCGTTGACGACGACATCTACGATGTCCGGCCCTCCATCGTGATCGGCACAGTCGACAAGTTCGCCATGTTGACGTGGCGGCCGCAAGCCCGCAGGCTGTTCGGACTGAACGATGACGGTGAGCGGGACGTATCACCGCCCGGCCTGATCATCCAGGACGAACTCCACCTCATCTCCGGACCATTGGGATCGATGGTCGGCCTTTACGAGCCGATCATCGACGATCTTTGCACCGACTGGCGCTTCGATCCTCCGGTCCCCCCCAAGATAATCGCGTCGACCGCGACTGTGCGGCGGTACGAGGACCAGATTCGTGGACTGTTCGGTCGGACTCAGGTAGCGCTCTTTCCGCCACACGGGCTTGAGGAGGGCGGCTCCTTCTTCGCGGAGCCTGCAACCCTGCCTGACGGTTCCCCGGAGCCTGGCCGCCGCTATCTGGGGATCATGAGTGCATCGCTCGGCTCGATGCAGACTGTTCAAGTCCGAGTCGCCTCCGCAACGCTTCAGGCGGCCGCTGAGATCCCTGAGCCAGACCGAGACGGCTACTGGACCAACCTCAACTTCCTCAACAGCCTGCGAGAACTCGGGAACACCGTGTCGCTCCTCGAGTCAGACGTACCTGACTATCTGACTGGTCTACGGCGTCGGGACAGCATCGACCCGCGATGGCCCCGCCACACCATGGAGCTGACCTCTCGGCGCAGGAGCGACGAGATTCCGAAAGCTATCGAGCAGCTGCAGGTCCGCTACGGGCAGCAAGGATGCATCGACATCTGCCTGGCGTCCAACATCATTGAGGTGGGAATCGACATCGATCGCCTGGCACTCATGACTATCGTCGGCCAGCCTAAGACCACAGCGCAGTACATTCAGGTCAGTGGTCGGGTAGGCCGTCGTGCCGACATCAGTCCTGGTCTCGTCCTCACGATCTATGGCGCTGCCAAACCTCGCGACCGCAGTCACTACGAGCGCTTCCGAACGTATCACCAGCGTCTGTATGCCCAGGTCGAACCTACGTCGGTGACATCTTTTGCTACGCCCGTGCTTCGGCGGGCGCTTCATGCAGCCGCAGTGGCGCATATCAGGCAGCTGGCTCCCGATATCGCGCCGTATCCGTTCCCCCGGGTCGAGTACGACGCTGCCATCGCTCTCCTGCGTGAGCGGGCGAGCGTTGCCGATCCTGGGGAGCTTCCCGCACTCGACCGAATGGCTCTAACTCGGGCCCGACAATGGACCAGCTGGGAACGGACGAACTGGGACGCGAACGTCGTGGGCGGCGATCCCAAGCAGGGCCTCATGCGCTTCGCCGGCACGCTGCCTGATCTCGAGAGTAGGGCCACAATCTGGGACGTCCCGACCAGCATGCGGAACGTCGATGCAGAGTGCCGACTAAGGATTTCGCTGGCCTACAGCCGAGCTGGTGCCGACTCGGAGGAGGGTGATCCATGAGCACTGGTAACATGCGGCGGGCGCAGCTGGTAACACCATTCGGCGTCGGAGCTATGAGCGTGCTCGTAAACGGCACCAGCGTTATCACGGCTGGGCTGGATCACTGGTACGAGGTGGATGATTCCAAGACATTGGCGCTCGAGGAGTACACCGAGCACGACTGGCGCCTCGAGGCACGCCTCCGGATCAAGGAATTCCGCTTGCCCCCTGACTATCGATTCCAGGGTTCCGGCACGGACCAGCGCAACGTCAGGCTTACGGTGCCCGTCCTGCGGTTTCCGCGCTGGAGTTTCTGCATGTACTGCAAGCGTCTCAAGCTGAGCACGCTGACCATGCAACAGCAGGAGGTTTGTGTCGACAAGGAGCACGCCGACAGGCAGTACAAGCCGCGTATGTCGCAGGTACCATTCGTCGCCATCTGTAGCCAGGGCCATCTCGATGATTTCCCTTTCGACAAGTGGGTCCATCGTTCACATCGCCCTCAATGCAACGGAGTTCTACGGCTTAGTTCAAGGGGTGGCGGAGGCTTGGAGGGTCAAGTCGTCACGTGTGACGCATGCGGCAGGGAGCGGTCGCTGCACGGCATAACCGGCTCGAGGCGTGATCGCGACGGCGAGGAGCACACCACGCTGACCGACCAGTTGTCCTCCCCAGAGGATCCCTACTACTGCACCGGGGCGCGACCTTGGCTGGCAGAGCTGGACAGCGCCTGTGGCCAGCCGATGCGTGGCGCGCTCCGAGCGGCCGGGAACGTGTACTTTCCCAAGGTCGAGTCCTCGATCTACCTGCCCCGCCAGGAGGGCGCCGTCAGCGCAGATCTTCACGAGTTGATGCGACGTCCCGACGTCGGCCCAGTCATGCGTGTCCTATACCAGGCCTTTGGCGCTGCGGTCTCGGTCGAAAAGATCCGACAAGCCCTTCCACAGGAGCTCTTCGCCCCCATCCCCGACGAGGAGCTGATGGCTGCCTTCGGCGACCTCTTCGGCGTAGGCGAGAAACAGCCCGGGGAAGCTGCAGAGGACGGTAACGCGGAACTCCTTACGGGCGACGACGAATGGCGTTACCCAGAGTTCCTGCGAATCCGTGAGACACCGAAGGACGACTATTTGACGGCAACGGATCCCGGCATGCACGAAGAACTCCGTCCGTACCTTGGCAGGATCCGAAGCGTCGATGCACTCCGTGAGACACGGGCGCTTCGGGGGTTCACCCGGGTTCGGGATGACGTGCTCAAGCTGACGGTCGGCAAGGCCCTCCTCAGACGTCGGCCGCTGCCACCAGACCGAGACTGGCTTCCGGCATATGTCGTGAAAGGCGAAGGCATCCTAATAGAACTTGACCTACAGCGCCTGGCCGACTGGGAATCCCGGCCCGAAGTTCAGGCGCGTGCTAACAAGATCGCCGGCCACTACGGGAACGTTGCTTCACAAAGGGGCTTGCAGAACCGCATACTGAGCCCTCGATTCGTGATTCTGCATACGCTCGGGCACTTGCTCATTAACGAGTTTGTCTACGCCTGTGGCTACAGCTCAGCTTCGTTGCGAGAGCGGCTCTACGTGTCCGAGGCCCAAGGCCGCCAGATGGCTGGCCTTCTTATCTACACGGCAGCCGGCGATTCCGAGGGCACCATGGGTGGGCTAGTCCGGATGGCCCGCCCAGACAACCTGAGGTCCGTGTTCGCTTCGGCAATTAGTGAAGCACGTTGGTGCTCAACGGACCCGGTCTGCATGGACGCCGGAGAAAAGGGCCAAGGACCAGATTCGTGCAACCTCGCCGCGTGCCACGGTTGTGCCCTACTTCCAGAGACCAGTTGCGAGCAGTTCAATCGCTTTCTCGATCGAGGGCTCGTGATCGGAACATTCTCGGAACCGGGTTTAGGCTACTTCTCCGAGTTCGGGTCTGGTTAGGAACACGTTGCCAGAGACATGGGAGTCCTCATGTCGGCCGCTTCTTCGAGTCCCGTCGGGGCCGAGCAACCCCAGAAACGGGACGGAGCGGGGTCAAGGATAGATGACGCGACCGCGAGTGGGTGGTCATGTCTCCGATGTGAAGCGGCGAATCGGCCCGAACGTACCCAGCCATCGGGGCACGACGGCCAACTTGTGTTCGCTGTACCCGTGGCATACGGGTCGGGCACCCTCGTCCCGAGGGCCGTATCTGGGGGTGAACGTGACGGGTGGCGGGACGGGGTGGTTCTTCGATCCGTTCGAGCTGTACGGGACGGTGTTGACGGATTCGAACATGTTGATCGCCGGTCGGCCGGGGAGGGGGAAGTCGTCGGCGGTGAAGACGTTCTTGTACCGGGAGGTCGGCGTGTACGGGCGTCGGCGGTTCGTGGCGATCAACGACCCGAAGGGGGAGTACGGGCCGCTGGCCGAGCGTCTCGGGTTGACGGTCGTGAAGCTCCACCCGGGCGGGCAGCATCGTCTGAACCCGCTCGACCCGGCACCCGGTGACGGCGACGACGGCGGGTTGCTCGGCCGGCAGCGGCTGGTGGCGGGGATGTTGTCGGTCGTGCTCGATCGGCGGCTCGAACCGGTCGAGGAGGCCCTCGTCGCCCGATCGATCGCCCATCTGGCCGACACGGCCGGACGGTTCGATCTCGCCGGACTCGCTCATGGTCTGGCGGCGCCGACTGCGGAGGTTCTCGCCCGGGCGGAACTGGCCAGACTCACCGAAGTCGAGATCCGAACCGCGTCGATGCCGCTGACCTTCGCGCTCGGCAAGCTGCTCGACCGGACGTTGCGTGGCATGTTCGACGGGCCGACGACGATCAACGTCGACTGGGACTCGGGTCCTGGTGTCGTCGTTGACCTGTCGGCGGTGTTCCAGGATCGTGAGGCGCTCCCGTTGGTGATGATGGCGGCGACGTCGTGGTTGCAGTCGGCGATGACCGCGCTGGCGCCCGACCGGCGCGGGTTGCAGGTCGACGATGAGGTGTGGGCGCTGCTCGAGAACGAGTGGACGGTCAAGCATCTCCAGGCGCGTCTCAAGCTGTGCCGGCATTGGGGGATCTGCAACATCCTCGTCTGCCATCGCCTGTCGGACCTGCGGGCCCAGGCCGCCGACGGCACCGCGGCGCACAAGGTGGCCGCCGGGCTGCTGGGTGACACCGGCACCCGAGTGTTCTTCCAGCAGGCACCCGACCAGGTCGGCGACGCCCAGGAGTTGCTCGGACTCAACGATGTCGAGGCCGACCTGCTGCCACGGCTCGTTCGGGGTCGCGCCTTGTGGAGGGTGGGGGAGCATGCCGCGGTGGTCCATCACGTCATCTCGCCGCGGGAGTCGTTCGTGGATACCGATCAGAGGATGCGTAGTGGCGCGGCTTGACCGCGACGGTGTGCTCGCCCGCACCGACCTTCGTGCCTTGCTCGATGAGTTCTCCGGTCCGGCTACGGGAACCGGGGCTGGTGCCCGGTGGCGTTGCCCGCACCCCGAGCACGAGGACCTGCATCCGTCGGTGTCGATGACGACCACCG
Organism: uncultured Actinomycetes bacterium; assembly: GCA_963847945.1. Lineage (GTDB taxonomy): Bacteria > Actinomycetota > Acidimicrobiia > Acidimicrobiales > Ilumatobacteraceae > JANMJD01. The sequence continues at coordinate 25,858 of CAWKBX010000005.1, read as the reverse complement.
GGCGGGGCGAGCAGCGGTGGCGGTGCTGGTCGGGCGGGCACGGAGGATCGGCGATCGATCTGATCATCACCACGTACCGGGTCGACTTCGCGGCGGCCGTCGCCGAGCTCGCCCGGCGCGCCGGGGTCCGTCCCGACGAACCGGGTGAGCGGCTCGTGCGCCCGCCGGCACCGGTACGTGAACCGGTGCCGTTGCATCGGCACGTCGTGCGGTACGTCGAGATCTGCGAGCAACTGTTGTGGAAGCCGGCCGGGCGGCTGGTGCTCGACTATCTCACCGACGGACGCGGCCTCGACCACGAGGTGTTGCGGGCCAACCGGGTCGGCGCCGACCCGGGGCTTCGGATGCGCCGCCCGCGTGGCCTGCCCAAGGGCGGGCCCGGTGCGGTGCTCCCAGTCCTCGACCCGCACGGCGAGATCGCCTATGCCCAGACCCGCTACCTGCAAGCACCCGAAGGACGCTCGAAGTACGACAACCCCCATCGTCGCCTGGGCGACAACCCTCGCCATGGCTGGACTCGACCAGCCGGTGAAGCGGTGGAACCGATCGTGATCTGTGAAGGGCTGATCGACGCGTACACGATCAACGACGCCGGCTACCGAGCGGTGGCGTTGCTCGGGGCGATGAACGCCACGGCTGCGCTCATCGAGCACATCGGGCGCGGGATCGGGGACCGTCCGGTCGTCGTGGCGTTGGACGCCGACCTGGCCGGCCTACGAGCCGCCCGCGTCGTGACCGCGACCCTGCAAGCACGTGGCATGCTGGTCGGCGAACTTCCCCTTCCTTCCGGCACCGACCTGAACAGCTGGGCACGAAACGCCCGGCTCGGTGCCGGACTCGGACCGGCCCCGCTGCCGACGATCCCCGGTCCGTGAAGGAGAACCCATGTCGTTCGAAGACCCGCCCTACTGGTACTGCTTCGCCATCGCGAGCGACGATGGCCCGCCCGAGGTCGCCGCGATCGCGCCCACCGTCATCGACCGGTCCGACTACAGCTCCGATGTTCGGGCGCTCCTCACCGAAGTCGGTCGATTCCACGACACCCGTCCGGACCGTCGGGTCGTCTTCTCGGGCGAGCTCACCGTGTGGCTCCACCGGCAAGGCCGCACATGGGCGTCGATGCACGTCGACCTCTACGAGGCCTTCGACGAGCTGGTCCTGAGCACGCCGACCCTACTGATCCAGGTCAACAGCATCGCCCTCGGTGTCGTGTGCGACACCGCCCTGCAGGAGTCGACGATCTACCTCCCGGACGGCCGAACCGAAAGCCTCTCTGTCCACACCGAACCGGTTCGCGCCGCGCTCACCGATGTGCTCCTGCGCGACTGGCCGCCCTTCATCCGATCACTGCTCGCCGGCGCGCCATGACGTCGTGCGTCGACGGCAACGAGGTCGTCGCTGCCGTCGGATGGACGTGGCTGCGAGACTCTGGTACGCGAATCGGTGGCAACTACATCTCGCCGAGCAGTCACCCGGGCCGGTGTGTCACCTCAGCAATCGAGTTTGCGGCGGACAGGGAACGAATCGGCTGTAACGGGCCTCGTCGCAGGCGTGCCCACCAAAGTCATGTCAGGTGTGAGGGCGGCGTCGGGGTCGTTGATCCAGGCGAGGGTAGGAAGCGGGGTTTGTCTGTCGGACGCTCCCTCCTCCTCTCTGACGATGTGAGGGTTCATCAGTGGGTGCCGTAGATCCGGAATGTCGTTTCCGCGACTAGAACTCGTCTCTGGCGTGTCTAGAGTTCACGCGGCGGGATCAGCGAGGGTCAAGGCGAGGAACATCGGAGGCGGCGGGTGTCAAACTCACATGGGCAGATGTTCTCAGAGCACGGCCCGCGAAGAGCCGATGGACTCCTTGTGCGCCTGGCCGGATCGGGACGACGCGGGCTTCTTGGCTCGATCGCGGGTCTCTACGCCGTGCCGGTCATAGCCTTTGCATCGCTCTACTCGGCCACCGGCGCGCTGCGGCACACAAGTGGTGGAAGTGTTTCGATGCTCGATAACTTCTACTTCAGTCTTGTCACTCAGGCCACGGTCGGATTTGGCGACGTAACCCCAGTACACGGATGGGTCCGAGCCCTCGTGGGGCTGCAGATTCTTATCGGTGTCGCGTGTGGACCGCGTTTCTCCCAGCGATCGTGCTCATCAGGCTCTCGCAACCGGACACGAGGGCGGTCGTCGTGGCTCCCGATCTGACATTCGACCCACACTCGGGGCGGTTCGCCATCCGATATGCGAGTTTCTCTGAACTGACGATCTTCAATCTCGACGTCTCAATATGGGTTCGTACACGTTCGCCTCGTAACGGCGAGTTCAACAACAACCCAGTACGAATTCGGTCCGAAATCACCACCGGACGAAGATTCTCGACGCTGCGGACAGCCACGCCATTCATCGTGTATACCGATCCGGCCAGCGATGAGGCGGAGTACACTGAACACGTTCGTGAGGTTCCGCTGCATCCTGGCCACGTACTCAACGCCGAGCCCGCCGATGCGTCCGATAGACCCAAAGGTGTTTCGAAGAAGGAGTGGGAGAGCGACCTGCGCCGCAGGAAGACCGTCGTCATGGTCAACGTATCCGGTGAGACCGTCGCTGGACAAGTGCACGCGAGCAAGGAGTATCTCGCGTCACACATTCTTTGTGGAAGTTTCACCAATGTCGAACCAGATCCAAGTCGTCCCAAGGATTGGCGAAACTTCGATGCGGTCAATATTCGTACCAATACAGCCGAGGGTCGCGAGTTCTGTCTCCAGCAGTGCCGATATCGACCCGAGTGTCGGCTGGTGTCGAAAGTCCCACAATAACGGCTCCGCCGGAGGTTCTCCGCATGTTTGATCTACAACTTATCAATGAACTCAACGGGATCACGGATGCGTACGCATCGATCGTTCGCGATACGTCTATCGACAAGATTGATATCCCAAACAACCTCGCCGTCGAATCTGAGCGGGTGAGGGTCGCATTCGAAGCTGGACGCAGCCACGACCCTGTATTCAGTTACGCCGACACGGGTGACCTCAGGCAGTCCGAAGTCGCGACCCTTCGACGTAGATGTGACGCCCTCGGAGACACTCCTTGGGTCAGCCCCATCCGATTGACGCTCGACTACATACAGCTTACGGCAGAATCAGTGCAGACACGATCCGCCAGCGATATCACGGATCGAACCACCTTCGCCTACGGGCGTCCGAAGGCCGCTCTGATTGCCGAGGCACGGTCCGAGCTTGCTGAAGAGGTGGTCGTGCTGGAAGAGGATGAAGCATTCAACGCCGACGCTGTGTGCGCGGTTGTCATGCGTGCGTTGGCATCGGTCGGTCTCACCGAGTGGACCTGCGAACCGAGCGACCGCATGTCCGCGATAATGGATGTCTCTGCTGAACATCGCCAGATTAGAGTTCGCGCGGCCTCGATGTTCTCTCGGGGAGCCATCGTTCGACTTCTGGCGCACGAGGTCGGTGTCCACGTGTTTCGATCCGCAAGCGGCGGGCGCCAGCCACTGCGTATGCTCGGGCTGGGTTTGGGTGATTACTTGCCCACCGAAGAGGGCCTCGCGTGCGTAATGGAAGAGCGGACGGGTTGCGCCGACCCAGTCGATTATCGCCGCCTTCCTCTCCGATACGTCGCTGCGTCTCTGGCCCTTGATCAGGGCTTCTTCGACGTCTACACGGCGCTCCGAGAGTACGCGGAACATAGCCAGGCATTTGAGACAGCCGCTCGGGCGAAGCGTGGAATGATCCACACCGCCGAGCCGGGCTCACATCTGAAGGATTCTGTCTACTACTCGGGCTTCAAGGATGTCGAGGCTCACCTGCAAAGCTTTCCGGAAGATCTGACTGGACTCTATGTAGGCAAGATCCCGCTGTCGCTCCTACCACCTGTGAACAAGGCTCTCGCCTCCGGCGACCTCTCTCCGCCGGCGTTCGACCACCGGGCCGCTCAACGGCTGGTCGCTGACGTCTAACAGGGTGAGGAAGCACGCCCGTTAAAGTGTGGTGCTGCTGGTGGGTCGTGGTTGTCCTGGCCGCTCGCCGTTTCGGGGGGTGCCCCGGGGTGAAGGGGTTCAGACGATTGACCTCGACCCCCTTCGAGGCGGCAACCGTCGGCGATGAGAAGTTCCCCTTCCGCCGCTTCGGGTACTCGTGTGACAAACGCTGGGACCGCCCCCAGTTACGGTCGGGCTGTTGGTGACTGGGGACGGGATCCCGACGCCTAGCCTTGCGCCGCCGCCACGTCATCGAGGCCGACGAATGGCCGGCAGTCAACCAGCCCCGACCGGGCATCTGACACGCAGAAATGGCAGCCCACCCGTAGGAGCTACTGGGCGCTGCCCGAGCATGACGGACGAGACGGTCGGCGGCGACGGCGGTCATGTCTCGGGGTGTGAGGGGTTCATGCTGCTTGTTGGTTTCGCCAGGTTCGGAGGCGTCGGGTGACGCGCAGGGCGACCATTCGGTCGGGGCCGGGTGCGGGGGTTGCCGGGTCGCGGTCGAGGTGTTGGAGGTAGCGGTTCCAGGTGGTTGGGCGGAGGCGGGGGATCCGGCCGTCGCGGATTGCTGTGGTGATCTCGTCGAGTTCGACTCGGGCGAGGGCGATGTCGTCGGCGGCTCGTTGGGTGGGCAGGTGGGGTTCGAGGCGTTCGGTGTCGACGGGTTCGGGGTGGGTGCGGTGGCGTTCGCGGTCGACTCGACGGCGGCAGCGGGAGAGGATCTTGCCGGCCAGGTGTGCGACGGGTTCGTCGTCGGGGATGTCGGTGATGGTCAGGTAGAGCGAGGTGATGTAGGCGTCGATGGTGTCGCGCCAGTCTTTGGGGGTGTGGCGGCTGCGGATGACGCCGGATGCTCGGGGAAGCAGCGTCCATACGATGACGGTGGCGGCGTCGCGGTCGCCGGTGTTGGCGCGGTTGATGAGCCGGTGGAGGACGGCGTCGTTGTGGGCGGCGCAGCGGGCGAGGGCGACGAGGCCGGGTTGGCGACGGCCGATCGCTTGGACGGCGGTGTCGATCTGGGTGGTGGCGAGGGTTCGGATCGGTCGGTAGGTCGTGGTGGTGGGCTGCTGTTGTTGCATGCCTGCACGGTGAGCGTGGGACGTCACCGGCTACCTGCCGGGTTACGTCACCGGTTACGTCATCGATGCCCGCGACCTGGGGTGATGCGGTGAGCGAGGGTGGTTCGGGGTTGTCGGGTGGGGAGGTGGCGGTGCTCGCAGGCGCCGCCGTGCTCGGTGTGTCGGGTGGGGTCGTGTGGGCTGGTGCGGCGCTCGCCGCGATGGCGTCGGGGCACCGGTTGTCGGGCGGTCTCGTCGACGCGGTGCAGGCGATTCAGGGGCTGGTCGAGCGTCCGGGTGATCCGCGCTCGGCATGGCAACGGCCGCAAGATCGGGCGGTGTTGCCCGGGCCGGGCCTGTACTGGTCGGCGACGCTGCTGGTGGTGGCGATGGTCGGCGTGGTGGGGTGGGTGGGGTTGAGGGTGTGGCGGGGTGCTCGGGGTCGTGGGCGGGTGCGGTTGGGGGTTGAGACTCGTGCCCGGTTCGCCAACGCCGCAGATTTGGCTCCGTTGGTGGTGGAGTCGCCGGTGCCGTCGGGCCGGTTCGTGCTCGGCGTGGCCAATGGGCGGTTGTTGGCGACCGAGGACCGCCGGGCCGCCACCACCCGGCGGCGAGGCGGGCGTCGGCGCAGGTTCCGGCAGGGGGATCGGGGGTCGGTGGCGGTGATCGGCCCGTCGAGGTCGGGCAAGACGGTGAACGTGATCTCGTCGTTGTTGGAGTGGGATGGTCCGGCGGTGGTGGTGTCGGTGAAGCGGGACCTGATCGACGCCACTCGCCGGGCGCGTTCGGCGATCGGCGAGACGAGGGTGTTCGATCCGTCGGGGGTGTCGGGGATCCCGGTGCGGGAGTTGGCGCGGTGGTCGCCGTTGCGTGCGGCGGGGACGGCGTCGGGGGCGCAGAAGGCTGCGGCGGCGTTGGCGGCGGCGATCCCGAAGTCGGGGATCGAGGGTGGCGGTGACTATTGGGCGCGCCAGTCGGAGATCTTGTTGACGGGTTTGTTGGGTGCGGCGGCGCTCGATCCGAGTTTGACGATGGTCGATGTCGCCGAGTGGGTGTTCACCAACGACCTCCCGGTCGACGGGGAACCGCACCCGATCGTCGATCTCCTCGAACGCGTCGAAGCCGAAGGATCGCCGGAACAGCGGCATGCGGCGGGGATGGCGATGCTGCATCTGCGGGCGGCGTGGGGGAGTGAGGAACGGATGCGTTCGATCGTGTTCTCGACGGTGCAGACGGTGCTGCAAACTTGGTTGGATCCGACGGTCGGCGAGTCGGCCCGGTTGCGGCGGGCGGGTCGGGATCGGTTCGTCGATCTCGACTGGCTGACCGACCCACAGCGGGCGAACACGTTGTATCTGGTGGCCCCGCTCGACGACCAGAAACGTCTCGCGCCGGTGCTCGGCGGTCTCCTCGGGGATCTGAAGAACCAGGCGTACGAGCGCGACGTGTCCGGTCGGGCGTTGGAGCGGACGTTGCTGATGGTGATCGACGAGGCCGGGAACATGCCGCTGGCCTGGTTGCCCGAGGTCGCCTCCACCTGTGCGGGGATCGGGATTCTGCTGGTCACGATCTGGCAATCCAAGGCCCAGCTCGACGCGGCGTACGGCCGGCTGGCCGACAGTGTGCTCACCAACCATCTGACCAAGGTCGTGTTCGCCGGCTGCTCGGACCAGTCCACCTTGGAGTACGTGTCGCGGCTGTTGGGTGACGAGGAGGTCGAGCGCCGATCGACATCGTGGGATGTCAACGGCACCGGACGGCGCAGCATCTCGGAATCGACCCAACGCGAGGCGCTCACCCCGTTCCACCTGCTCCGCCAGGTCCGCCCCGGCGAAGCCGTGCTCATCCACGCCACCCTCCCACCCGCCCATCTGCACTCGCGGCCCTACTGGTTCGACCCTCGCCTGCAACAGCTCGCCGACCCCGCCGGTGACACGTCGCGGATCAGGGCGAACTTCCGCACGGGCCACATCCGGTAGCCGGCGTCGGTCGTGGCGGGCGTGGTGGGCGTGGTGTGGGGGCGACGACGTTCGGGTTGACCCGTTGCAGGACGTCGTGCATCGCGTTCAGAACCGCTCGGGTGCCGGCGAACGGCGGGTGCAACTCGGCGAGGAGCGCTCGGATCTGGGCACGCTCGTCCCACAGAAACTCGACGGTGTCGATCAGCCGTTGCACCTGTGGTGTGGTGATCGCCCCGACCGCGGCGATCGACGCCCGCATCCCGGCGATCTCATGTCGGGACACGAGCTCGCCTGATCCGCCTTCCACACCCACCAGTGTCGAACACACGTTCGCTACCTGTCAAGCCCTCGCCACAGCAACGCCCGCTCGCCACGTCGCCCCCAAACCGGCCTCGGGTTGCTCGGTCCGCCACGGCCATCGCCTCCGTCGCCGCGAATCACGGGCTGTGGTCCGGACGGGTGAGGTAGTCGGTGACGTGTCGGGTTCACGATCCGTCGACGATGGACGACCGAACGGTGAACAACGAGCGGCTCGCCGCCGCGCACGCGACCCTGACGGCGGCGATCGGGGCGGTGACGACCGGAGCGGAGTGGCAACAACTCCTCCACCTCGCCCGATCGTTCCACCGGTACTCGCCGAACAACCAACTGCTCCTCGCCGCCCAGGGCGCCGACGGGCTCGTCGCCTCGTTCAACACCTGGAAGACGATCACGGCCACCGACGGTCAACCGTGCCGCGTCCGCAAAGGCGAGACCGCCCTGCGGGTGTACGCCCCGATGCAATCCGTCCGGCGTGAACTCGACCCGGCAACCGGGGAGGAAGTCGAGGTTCGCGGGCGTGTCCGGTTCAAGCTCGTCCCGGTCTTCCACCAAGGCCAACTCGTCACTCCACCCGACCTGCCGCTCCAACCCCGATTCCTCGAAGGCACCGAACCCCCGCCGGACGTGTGGGAGGCCGTCGCCGACCAGATCGACGCGGGCGGGTTCCGGCTCGAACGTGGCCCGCTCGACGGGCCCGGCGGCCCGAACGGGATCACCGACCACACGACCCGCACCGTGACCGTCCGCGACGACCTCCCACCCGTCCAGGCGCTCAAGACCCAGCTCCACGAACTCGCCCACGTGATGCTCCACGACGGCGAACAACGCGACGGGATGACCCGTGACCGCATCGAAGTCGAGGCCGAATCGGTCGCCTACGTCGTGCTCGACACCCTCGGGGTCGACAGCGCCGACTACTCGATCCCGTACGTCACCAACTGGGCCGGCGGCGACATCGAACTCGTACGGTCAACCGCCGAACGCGTCCTCGGCGCCGCACGCACGATCATCGACCGCCTCGAAGCCACCCTCGACATCGAACTCATCCCCAACCCCCTCTCCCATGCCCAGCCGTCGTCGCCCCAGCCGGCCACCGTCGATTCGGGCCGACCGGCCCCGGGCGTGAGCGTCGATCGGGTCGTCGCCGAGCATCTCTCACACCGAGAACCCTCGTGGCCACAGCTCGCCGCTCACGTCCCGGCGATCGAAGCGGATCGAGCCCGAGCCGTCGAGCACGACATCATCGGCCAAGCCATCGTGCTCGCCGAAGCCGGCGCCTCGGCCTCCGCGACCGCCTCCTACCTACACGCCCACCAACTCACGCTAGCCGCAGTTGAAGCCGTCCTCACGACACCCGTCGTCGACGCCCTCGGCGAACACCCGACGCTCTACCCGACCAACGACGACGCCGAGGCCGTCCGACACCTCGTCGGAGCGTCCGCCGTTCAAAAGCGGCTCGTCGAAGACCTCGTCGCCGCGATCACCCGTAACCACCCGGCACGACATCAGCCGTCTGCCCGTTCCTCGCGGCCGGAACGGAGCCTCGGCCAGGACTTGACACCGTCGGACCCAGCCTGGGGCCACTCACCGAGCAAGATCCGAGAACCGATCGCCGGCGATAGGGACGCGGAAGGAACGGTTGGCCGAGTGATCCAGTTCCCAAACCAACGAGACCGATCGTCGGAGCCATCGCGGGCATCGCCGCGGCCACCTACCGGTCCGATCGCCTGAGCACCGGCAATGCCGGTTGGGCAAACACCAGCCCGACGCCGGACCTATCCGCACGACGCCCTCCTCGCCGGCGCTGTCGCCTGGTAGCACAGTCCGTGCGAGCGGATCCGCCCGACGTCAATGTCGTGCGCGCCGCGAGACGACTTGGCGCGAGGTTGGCCGTCCAGAGGTCGCTTTGAGTGGTGGTTCCGAGCGGATCCGGGGCACCCAGAGCGTCCATAGTCTCTTGAACTTGTCCGTGTCGGGTCGTACGCTGAAGAGCAGGAAAGTGCGTACTCGCCATCTGTGGTCGGAGGTACGGCGATGATGCTCGACAGCCGGCGCACCAGCAGGATCGGTGGAGCCGTGCTCGTGGCGTGGCTCGCGACGATGTCGGCGGTCGGACCGGTGGAGCTGGCGAGCGGCGACCAGGGTGGCGAAAAGGAGGCGCCGGTCGAGGTGGCCACCACCCCGGTCGAGCCGCGGTGGAGCGGCGAGCCGGCCCGCTGGTTGGGTTCGTCGCACACGGCGATTCGCCCGACCAACGGCTTCACGATGCTTCGCCTGGATGGCACCGACGACGGGTGGGCGAGCGCCGCGCTCCCGTTTCCGGTCGGATTCGGTCTCTTTCAGTGGTCGTCGCTGTTCGTGAACAACAACGGCAACGTGAGCTTCCTGTTCCCGGCGGCGGCGCACACGCCCGGTCCGTTCGTCGGCTCGGGTCTGCCGGTCATAGCCCCGTTTTGGGCGGACGTCGACACGCGGGCAGGTGGCTCGGTGACCTACGGTTCGGGCCAGATCGACGGGCGGCCGGCGTTCGTCGTCAACTGGACCGATGTCGGCTACTACGCCCGTCACGTCGACAAGACCAACACATTCCAGCTGGTGCTTATCGGGCGGAGCGAGCTTGGCAACGGCGCGATCGACGTCGAGTTCAACTACGGCCGGATCGAGTGGGAGACCGGTGACAACAGCGGCGGTTCCGGCGGGTTCGGTGGATGGTCGGCTCGGGCCGGATTCGCCGGTGGTCTCACGGGGTTCCTTCTCGCCGAGGAACTACCCGGGTCCGGGTTCCAGGGCCAGTTCCTCGACTCCCACCCGAACGGCCTGGCGCGACGTGCCGGCGATCCGCCCGGCCGGATGCGGTTCGAGATCCGCGACGGCTGGCTGACGGTCGGTATCCGCGGTGGCGAGCGGTTCGTCGCGTTGGGTGACTCCTACTCGGCGGGAGAGGCGGTCGGTTCCTACGATCCCGGGACCGACGTCACGGCGATCAACGAGTGTCATCGTTCCGCTCAGGCGTATGGCCGCCTGTTCGCCACCGACCCGGCCGTCGCACCGGTGGTCGGTGTGCCCGTGTTCCGGGCGTGCTCGGGAGCGTTGAGCTCGCACCTCTACGGCCTGGCGGATCCATCCGGGTACGGCTTCGGGTCGACGACCCAGTGGACCGAACCGGTCCAGGTTAAGGATCGCTCGGGCCGCTATCTGCTCGGTACCAACACTGAGGTGATCACGCTGAGCATCGGTGGGAACGACGTCGGCTTTCCGACGACCATCGCGTCGTGCGCCATCGCTGGGGATGTCTCCGCGTGGGCGAGGGATCTGGCCACCGATAAGACGATCGCCAAGATCCGCGAGTTCTACCCACGGTTGTGGGAGCGCCTGACCAGGGATGCACCCAACGCCGACATCTATGTGCTTGGCTACCCGCAGTTCTTCCCCGACAGTGGCGGTGTCGAGGCCTGTCTCCCTTACGGCACGAGCGAGCTGCCGGCGTCGTCGGTGGTGCCGGGAACCTTCTCACGGGCGATCCAGGACTGGATCAACAAGAAGACTCAGAAGGTGAACGACGCCATCCGGGAGAGCACCGCCCGGTACTCGAGCCAGGTCCACTACGTGGATGTCGAGAACGCCTTCGATCGGCACCACCTCTGCGAGGCGGGCGTCGAGGCGTACATGAACGGTGTCTCCTGGCCGTTGGTGCACTCATTCCATCCGACGGAGAACGGCCAAAGAGCCTTCGCCGCTGCGCTGAAGGATCGGTGGCGCAATCGGCGTGCCGGTTGGTTGGACCTGGCGTCCAACCGAACGATCGCCGTCGCGCCGATCGGTTCGGCGGCGTCCGCCACCTTCACGCTCGCCTTCCGTCAACCACCGGTGGCTACAGCGGGGCGTCCGGCCCGTGCCGGTGCCAACGCCGCGACGGCCGCGGCGACCCCGGCCGGCATCGAACTCGTCTCCCCCTCCGGTGTCGTCTACCCAACGTCAACCCGAGCGCCGGGGGTGATCGTGCAGTTCGGAAACGACACAGTCCTCTACACCGTCACTGACCCTGAACCCGGGGCGTGGGTGTTCCGGGTACCCGCCACCCACGGTGTGGAGGCGCGCGCCGCGGTGGTCACCGAGGCGCCGGCCAACCACACCCCCACGATCGAGATCGGACCGAACTCGATCCGGCTCCGCGCCGCGCCATACGTGGTGAACCTCACCGCCGCCGTCGTGGACCAGGATCCAGGTGACACGTCCACCGTGAAGTGGTCGAACACCGCCGGCCCGTCGGCCACGGGTGCGACTTATGCGCATACCTTCGCCGGTCCCGGCCGGTACGAGATCGTCGCCACGGTTACCGATTCGAGCGGTGCGATCGGCATCGACAACGTCGAGATCCTCGTCGGCGAAGGGTTCGCGCCGATCCCGAACCCGGTGCGCCTGCTCGACACCCGCGCGCCCGGCGGGCGAACCATCGATGGGCAACATGCCGCCACCGGTGCGGTCCGCGCCGGAACGGTCTACGAACTCGAGGTCGCCGGTCGTGCCGGTGTGCCGCTCGGTGCTTCGTCGGTCGTGCTCAACGTCACCGCGGTCGGCCCGACGGCATCCGGTTACGTCACCGTGTTCCCGTGCGGCCACGACCGCCCCGACGCCTCGAATCTCAACTACGCCGCGGGCGACATCATCCCCAACACGGTCATCGCCGGACTCGGGACCGGCGGCAGGGTGTGCTTCTACACCTATGCCACGGCCGATCTGCTTGTTGACATCAGCGGTTACTTCCCCGACGCCAACGCGTTCACTTCACTCGCCACCCCGGCGCGTCTGCTTGACACCCGCAACCCGGGCGGCCGCACCGCCGACGGACAGCATGCGGCCACCGGTGCGGTCCGCGCCGGGACGGTCTACGAACTCCCCGTCGCCGGTCGTGCGGGGGTGCCGCTGGCAACGGCGTCCGTCGTCCTCAACGTCACCGCAGTCGGCCCGACGGCACCCGGATACGTCGCCGTGTTCCCGTGCGGCCAGGACCGCCCCGACGCCTCGAATCTCAACTACGCCGCGGGCGACATCATCCCCAACGCCGTTATTGCCCGCCTCGGCATCGGCGGCCACGTGTGTCTGTACACGTACGCGGACACAGATCTGCTCGTCGACGTCGCCGGGTACTTCCCCGACTTCGCCACGCTCGCCCCACGTCCCGCTCCCGCCCGCCTGCTCGACACCCGAACGCCGGGCGGTCGAACGACCGACGGGCAACACGCGGCCACCGGCCCCGTCGGCGCCGGCACCGTGTACGAACTCCCGATCGCCGGGAGGGCCGACACCCCCGAGTGGGCTACTTCTGCCGTGCTCAACGTCACCGCCGTCGGCCCGGCCGGGCCCGGATACGTCACCGTGTTCCCGTGCGGAACGGCACCACCGGACGCCTCGAATCTCAACTACACCGCCGGCGACACCATCCCCAACGCCGTCATCGCTCGCCTCGGTACCAACGGAAAGGTGTGTCTGTTCAGTTACGCCACCAGCCACCTTCTGGTCGACATCACCGGCTACCTGCGTTGAACCGCACGTCGTCCCCTGGTTCATCATGGAGAGCGGCTCCTCCAACGGTCTAGCTGGGCCTGTCCGGACGGTGTGTCGGTCACGGTCTTTTCGTTGTCGGTCAAGGCGAGCGTCGGCGCGCCGCCGATGATCCGGAACGTCGCGGCACAGCGCGGCGATCACCGACGGCATCGTGCGGTCGCGTAACAGGATCACGGCCCGGAACCGAGACCGGGCCAGCCAGGCGCAGAACAGCACGACCCGCACTCCGCCGAGGATCGGGCCAGCGGCGTAGTCCCACTGCAACCACAACCCGGGTTCGGTGATCCACGGGCGATACACCCGATGCGTCTCGCGACGCCACCGCTCTTTCAACGCGGCGAAGACCCGGTGAGTCGTGCGTTCCGACCGCGGATAGCCCATCACGGTCAACTTGTCGTGCACGACATCGGCACGGACGCGACCTTCCGAGCGGTCGATCCACTCGGTGATCTTGTCCGTGAACGGCTCAACCAGTCAAGGGCCGGTCCGTGCCCGCGGTGACATCCAGCCCGGCGGCGCGGGCAGCGACATAGCGGGCGACCGTGTGATGATCGCAACCCCACAACGCCGCTGCGGAGCGCAACGACTTCGTCGTCAGGTCGTACGCCTCCAAGATCTCCATTTGCTTCTCCAGATCTCGTCCGGCTCCACGCTCGGCCGGTGCATCGCGCCTTGTCGACGTTCTCGTTTCCTGCGCACCTCCGCGAGGAGGTCTTCCAAGAGACGTTCGAGACGCTGGTGGGTAATACGATCGAACGGATCGGGCTGCTCTGGGCTGTCAAGCAAACCTGGATCGGTGGCGCCTCATGGTCCCGCTGGCCTGACTCTGCCGTGGGCGGGCTGCAGACGTGGGCCGGGCTTCCCGGGCCGATAGGCGTCTGAACACGGCCGCCCGTGCAACGGGCGTCATTTTGGGCGACAGATGACGGGGACCGCGGACATCGGCACCCGCTGGGTAGCCGACGCGTGTCGGGCCTCGGTCTTGTCAGAGCGTTGGGTCCAAGAGTTGGGCGGCGCGAATGGCGGTGTCCCGCGGCCGGGTGCCCAGGCTGCGGACGTAGTCGGCCGTGGTCGAGGGGTCGACGTGTCCCACGTGGCGGGCGATGTCTCCGAGGTCCAAGCCCCCATCTGCGTAGAGCGCCGTGATAACAGTCCGGCGGCCCGTGTGCGTGGCAATGCCGGCAGGGTCGATGCCCGCGGACTTGGCTGACCGTTCGATGGTCTTGACGATGGACTGGCGGTTGACGAGTTGTCCCGCGGTCGTCGTGAAGACCATCGACAGGTTGACGCCTCCGTAGCGATGGACGGGCCAGTCCTGCGGACACATCCGTCGGTCTTCGGCTTGCTCCTGTCGCCGCCGCTGGAGATGGGCGATGGAGGCCGGTGCGAGGAAGTGGACTCCTTCGGCCCCGGAGGTCTTCGTCCGGCCCAGCACCGTTCCCTGCGACGGCGTGTACGCCGCGCCACGCTGGACGTGGGCCGTGCCGGCGATGAAGTCGAGGTCCTCCCACGCCAGGCCCAGGACCTCGCTCACCCGCCATCCCTGGCAGAACAGCAGGGTGACCGCAGCACCGAGACGAAGGTGTTGGGCGGCACGAACCAGCGCCTTGGCCTCCTCGGCGGACAGCGCTCGGCCGGGGTTGACCCGCTTGGCCGGCGGTGGCCTGACCAGATCGAAGGGGTTGGAGGGAATGAGCCCGAGTTTCACCGCCTCGGCGAACGCCTGGCGGCCCACCTTGCGGGAATTGAGCACGGTCAATGGGGCAAGGCGATCGAGTTGATTTGATTGCCACGCCACGAGGGTCTCCGCTCCGACCCGCCCCACCGGGATTGTGCCGATCTGCTCGGCCAGGTACGAACCGAAGCGGCGGTAGCTGTCGAACGTCGAGGCCTTCACCTGATGGCGCGCCACCGACTCGAGCCACCACGTGATCAACTCCGCCGTCGTGCTGTCCCGGGTGAACCTCCCGCCGGGCGACCCTTTGCCGGTTGCTCCCTGGGCGGCGAGGATCTCGTGGCGACGCTGCTCGGCCTTGGCTCGGGTGGGCGCAGTCGCCTTCCGTTCCCGGCGCGAAGCATCTCGGTAGGTCGCCCGCCAGCGGCCCGGGCGTTGCCGACCGCCGGCTTCGGTCGTGGGCGGCTCGTAGTACACCGAGCCGTGGCCGTTCGGGTTCTTCGCCGCGACCGAGAACCCGCCGCTCGAGTCGCCGACCCGCTTGCCTTTCGGTACCCGAGGCATAGAAAACCCCTTCGCCGGGCCGTCCCGTGCCGGCCGCCAGCGCCGACAGTACCACGCCCGGGGGAGTAACCGGGGGAGTAACGCTCCAGAAACGACTGCGGACGAGCGGGAATGTCAGCGAACGATGGAGGTGTGGATCTTGCCCTCTGCCAGGACATTCGCGGATCTTGGCGAATGTCCCGGCACTCCGTTGTGGAGCTGGGGGGAATCGAACCCCCGTCCATCAGCCGGTGAGCGACCGCGATACGACTATTCCCGACTTCGAGGCTGACGCAACCTCATCGGCGGGTCGAATGGCCTTCGGTCACCCGATGGTCAGCGAGTCGTCTTTCCGGCCTGTCATCGGTCTTCCCCGATGCCAGCAGTCTTTTCCGCTGTCATCCTTCGCTTCTGTTGCCGGGCTGCGATGGATTGGCCCCGTGCGGCATTTCTGCTCACGATGTCTCTTCGCTCACCTGAAATCAGGCGGCGAGAGCGAACTGCTCGTTGGCAATTCTTTTGGTTGCCCCGTTTAACGAGTCTGAGCAACTCGAGTCGCACGACCGTCCAGCGACACTGACGTCGAAACCTGTCAGCCCCGTTGTTGGGAAGCACCTCAAGTCTACCGTGGCCGGGCGTGGCGCGGCACGGGTGCTTCCGAACGTACGGTCAGGACGCGCCGGGCGTCGAGCCCGGGAGGGACCGACGCAACGACGGGAGCACGTCGCCGGCGATCCGCTCGAACATCGGCAGCTGTTCGGCCACGATCGGGTAGTACAGCGATATCTCGTCGATGCCGAGCGCCACCACCCGGTCGACCATCGTGACGAACGCCTCCGGCGACGCGTAGTAGGCGATGTGCCCTCCCGAGGCCCGCGCCGTGGCGTCGAACATCGTGTAGGAGCGGCGCAACGTGGCCGGGTCGCGGCCGATCTCGTGGCACAGCGCCTCGAGCCTGGCAATACGGCCGGCGGTCTGGGCCAGTTGGGCGTCGAAGTCGGCCTCGAAGCTGAGGCTGTTCCAGATGTCCGCGTGCCGGGCGGCGTGGCGCATCATCGCCGGCCCGAGCGCCGCCACCATCACCGGCAGACGGGGTTGCTGGAGCGAACCGGGGTTCATCACCGCCCCCGCGGCCGTGTAGTAGGCCCCGGCGAAGTCGGTCACCCCGCCGGCGAGCAGCGAGGCGACCAGCTCGACGTACTCCCCGAAGCGGACGGTCCGCTCCCTGGGCTCCCAGTTGGGCAGGCCCGCCATCGGGTACGACGGGTCGACGGTCAGCCCCGTGCCGAGCCCGAGCTCCAGGCGTCCGCCCGAGATGTGGTCGACGGTGACGGCCTGGTGGGCGAGGACGGCCGGGTTGCGCAGCGGGATCTGGGTCACGCAGGTCGTCAGCCGGATCGTCGAAGTCCGCTCGGCGATCGCCGCCAGCCCCGTCCACGCCTCGAGCCACGGCCCGGGCGGGTTCGTCCAGTCGCAGAAGTGGTCGGCCACGGCCGCCACGTCGAAGCCGAGATCCTCGAGCCGGACGAACCGGTCTCGGTACTCGGGCCAGGCGACGTTGGGGAGCACGAGCACCTGGAAGCGCAACGGAAGGCCCATGGCACGAAGCTACAGCGCCCCGCCAGGACCCGATTTCGTCGACCGCATGGCGAAGTAGCGTAGGTGACATGGCTGAGACGGTGTCGTTCCCCAGTAACGGATCCACTGCGTCGGGCTACCTGGTCCGGCCCCCCGGCGGTTCGGGTCCCGGGGTGCTCGTCGTTCAGGAGTGGTGGGGCCTCGACGCGGGGATCAAGGCGACCACCGAGCGGTTGGGGGCCGCCGGGTTCACCGCGCTCGCCCCCGACCTCTATCACGGTGAACTGGCCCAGCACGACGAGATGGACAAGGCCGGCCACCTGATGACCACGCTCCCACCCGACCGCGCCGGGCGGGACATGAGCGGAGCGATCGACTACCTCGCCGGCCTCGACGGGGTCACCGGCGCGGGCATCGGCGTGGTCGGGTTCTGCATGGGCGGAATGCTCTCGCTGATCATCGCCTCGATGCGCCCCGATCGGATCACGGCGGCCGTGCCGTTCTACGGCTTCCCGCAGGGCGACAACGAGCCCGACTGGTCGGCTCTGACGGCCGTCGTGCGCGGGCACATGGCCGAGTACGACGACTTCTTCCCGCCGGGCGCAGCGCACGCGCTGGAGTCCAAGCTGCGGGCGATGGGCAAGGACGTGACTTTCACCGTCCACCCGGGCACCGGTCACGCCTTCATGGGCCCGCACAACGCCCTGGGCACGCTCGACGAGACGCTGGCCAACCGGATCTGGCCCGAGGTGCTCGACTTCCTCCACGCCCAACTGCGCTGAGCCGTCCGCCGACGAGAGGAATCGGCCCGACGCACGGGCGCGCGCTACTCCATCCCCTTGCGGCCGCGCCCCAGGGCCCTGCGGATCTCGAGGTCGGCATCGCGTTCGGCCAGTGCCTGGCGCTTGTCGCTCTTCGTCCTGCCCTTGCCCAGCCCGAGCTCGACCTTCACCCGGCCGTCCTTGAAGTAGATGCTCAACGGCACGAGGGTGAGGTGCTCCTGGGCCATGCGTGCGCCCAACTTGGCGATCTCGGCCCGATGGAGGAGCAGCTTGCGCTGGCGCTCGCTGATGTGGGCCCCGAAGCCGTGGGCATTGACGTATTGCGGGATGGTCATGCCGATCAGCCACATCTCGTCAGCGACGACGCGGGCGAAGGCCTCGTTGATCTGCACGTGCCCCTCGCGCAGGCTCTTCACCTCGCTGCCGCGCAGCACGATGCCCGCCTCGACCTCGTCGAGGATGGCGTACTCGTGACGGGCCCGGCGATTGCTCGCGATGACCTTGGTGCCGGGTGCGGGCATAGGGAGGGTTGATCCTACCGATAGCGTCGGGCGCCGATGCTGAGCGTTTCCGCCGACGCCTTCGCCCGGATGATCGCCCACGCCTACGACTGCTATCCCGAGGAGATGTGCGGGCTGCTCGCCGGTCGGGCGTCGGGCGGTACCGCCCCGGTGTTCTTCCCCTGTCGCAACACCACGCGATCGGGCCGGGTGTTCGAGGTCCACCCACTGGACTACCAGCGCGCCGAGGACGACGCCGAGTCGCGTGGTCTTGAACTCGTCGCCATCGTCCACAGCCACACGCACACCGAGCCCTATCCGTCGCCCACCGACGTGGGGGTGGCCACGAACCTCGGCCCGTGGTTCCGCTGGGTGATCGTCGGCCTGAAGCGGGAGGCGCCGGAGGTGCGTTCATACCGCATCGTCGAGGAAGTGATCACCGAGGAGCGCCTTGCCGTCGGTTGACGGTTAGAATCCCGACAAGTCAGATCGGCTTTGTCGGAAGGTGCCGGCCATGATCATCAACGAGAGCATCCTCGACCTGATCGGGAACACCCCGCTGGTCGACGTGTCGGTCCTGTCGCCCAACCGTGACGTGCGCATCGTCGCCAAGCTCGAGAACCAGAACCCGTTCGGCTCGGTCAAGGACCGCATCGCCAAGCTGATGATCGAGACGGCCGAGAAGAACGGCGACCTCGTCGCGGGCCAGACGATCGTCGAGCCGTCGTCGGGCAACACCGGCATCGCCCTGGCTGCCATCGCCCGGATCAAGGGCCACCCGATCAAGATCCTCATGCCGACCAGCGTGTCGATCGAACGACGCCAGATGCTCGAGGTGTTCGGCGCCGAGCTGATCCTCACCCCGGGCGAGGAGGGCTCGAACGGCGCCGTCCAGCGGGCGCTCGCCCTCCACGCCGAGCATCCCGACTGGTACATGCCCTACCAGTACGCCAACGACGCCAACCCCCGGGCCCACTACGAGGGGACCGGCCCCGAGATCCTGCGCGACTGCCCCGAGATCACCCACTTCGTCGCCGGCCTGGGCACCTCGGGCACGCTGATGGGCACCGGTCGCTACCTCAAGGAGCACAAGCCGGGCGTGAAGGTGATCGCCGTCGAGCCCCCGCTGGGCGAGCGGGTCGAGGGCCTGCGCAACCTCGACGAGGGCTACATCCCGCCGCTGTTCGAAGCCTGGCAGGGCTTCGACCTGCTCGACCGCAAGCGCGTCGTGCGCCCCCGCGAGTCGTTGGAGTGGACGCGTCGGCTGGTCAACGAGTGCGGTGTGTTCGCCGGCATCTCGGCCGGGGCGGCGCTGGCCGGCGCGGCCAAGGTGGCGAGCGAGATCGAGACGGGCGTCATCGTGTTCATCGTCTGTGACGGCGGCTGGAAGTACCTCTCGACCGGGGCGTACACCGACGATCTCGACGAGGCCGAGTCGAAGGCCGAGCAGATCATCTACTTCTGACCCGACGGGCGCCGACGGCGGCTATCGGCTGACGACGAGCAGGATCAGCCCGCCGACGACGACGAACGAGGCGACGAGCCGGCGGGCCCCGGCCCGCTCGCCGAGGGTGTGCCAGCCGAGGAACGCGGCGAGCACGACACTCGACTCACGGATCGCCGTGACGTAGCCCACCGGGGCCAGTCGCAACGCCAACTGCACCATCGCGTAGGTGATCGACGCCGCGATCCCCACGGCGAGCAGCTTGGGCCAGCGGCGCCGGACGATGTCGACCATCCGTCCGGCGCGCCCCGAGGCGAGACCGAAGGCGGTGTTGGAGGTCATCGTGGCCACGCTCGAGGCGAACACGTACCGGTACGAATCGCTGTCGCGGATCCCCTTGGCATCGCAGACCGTGTAGGCGCCGATGGTCGTGGCGACGATCAGGGCGCGCCGCACGGGCGGCCCGTGAAGCCGTCCGGCCAGGGCGATCAGCCCGGCGGCGATCACCATGACGGCGGTGATGCCGAGCGCCGAGATCCGGTCGTGGAGCAGGGCGACGCCGCCGATCGCGGCGAGCAGCGCACCCCCGCCGCGGGCCACCGGGTAGACGAGCGAGAAGTCGCCGTCGTCGTAGGCCCGCGCCAGGTACCAGCAGTAGGGGAGATGGACGAGGCCCGAGAGGCCCGCCCACACCCAGCCGCTCGCCGGCGGCCCGCCGAGGAACGGCATGATCGCTCCCGAGATCAGCCCGGCGAAGAAGAACTGGCCCCACAGGCTCAGGTAGCGGTCTTCGTCGGCCTGTTTGACGACGAAGTTCCAACCGGCATGGAGCACGGCGGCGGCGAGTGCCAGGATCGTCGCAGTCACCACCGGCGGCGACCCTAGCGGGGCGCCCGGCATGGCGGTTCCGGGTCCGCTCCCCGTACCCTGGCCGGCGTGGATCGGCCGATCGGGATGTTCGACTCCGGATTCGGCGGTCTCACCGTCGCCCGTGCCGTGATCGACCTGCTCCCCGACGAGCACCTGGTCTACTTCGGCGACACCGGCCGGTACCCCTACGGCAACCGCGACCTCGACGAGCTGCGCACCTTCGCCCGCCAGATCGGCTGGAGCCTGTACCACGAGCACGGCATCAAAGCCCTGGTCGTGGCGTGCAACACGGCGGCATCGGCCGCCCTCGACGTGCTCGTCGCCGAGCTGCCGGTCCCCGTCATCTCGGTGATCGAGCCCGGGGCCCGCGCCCTCGTCGAGGCGACGCGCAGCGGCCGCGTCGGGGTGATCGCCACCGTCGCCACGGTCGGCTCGGGCAGCTATCAACGCGCCGTCCCCTCGACCGGGACGACGATCGAGCTGACCTGCGCGGCGTGCCCCGGCTTCGTCGAGTTCGTCGAACGGGGTGAGACCTCGGGTGACCAGGTGATGGTCCTCGCCGAGCGGCTGCTCGCCCCGGTGCGCGACGCCGGGGTCGACACCTTGCTGCTCGGCTGCACCCATTACCCCTACCTGGCCCGGGTGATCGGCGAGGTCATGGGACCCGACGTCGTGCTCGTCTCATCGGCCGACGAGACCGCCTTCGCCGTCGAGCGCGAACTCGGATCGGCCGGGCTGTTGCGCACGACGTCCGATCCGCCCGCCTGCCACCGGTTCCTGTCGAGCGGCGACATCTCGTGGTTCGCCGATCTGGGCCGACGCCTGCTCGGCCCGGAGCTGTCTTCGGCCGACGAGTGGTCGGTCGATACCGTTGCCCTTCCCGCCCTCCCCGAGGAGTCCCCCCGTGCCCCGTCCCGATGACCGCCTGCCCCACCAGCTCCGCCCGATCGCCTTCGAACGCGACTACACCGAGATGGCCGCCGGATCGGTGCTGGTCAGCTTCGGCAAGACCCGGGTGCTGTGCACCGCGTCGGTCGACGAGGACGTACCCCGGTGGATGCGCAACTCGGGCAAGGGCTGGGTGACGGCCGAGTATTCGATGCTCCCCGGGTCGTCGCCCGAGCGGGTCGGCCGGGAGGCGGCCAAGGGCAAGCAGAGCGGCCGAACGGTCGAGATCCAGCGACTGATCGGGCGCTCGCTGCGCGCCGCCTGCGACATGCGGATCCTCGGCGAACGACAGGTGATCGTCGACTGCGATGTGCTGCAGGCCGACGGTGGCACGCGCACGGCCGCGATCTGCGGCGGCTACATCGCGCTGCACGACGCGCTCAGCCGGGTGATGCAGGCCGGCTCGATCAAGGCGCATCCGCTGCACTCGCAGTGCGCGGCGATCAGCGTCGGCATCGTCGGCGGGGTTCCCGTCCTCGATCTGCCGTACTCCGAGGACTCCACGGCCGAGGTCGACATGAACGTCGTGATGCTCGCCCCGGCGGCCGGTGGCGAGCCGTCGTTCGTCGAGGTGCAGGGCACCGCCGAGGGACAGTCGTTCAGCCGCACGGAGCTCGACGCCCTGCTCGGCCTGGCCGAGGGCGGTCTGCGCCAGATCTTCGACGTCCAGGCCTCGGTGCTCGCCGTCCCGCCGCCGTCGCGGACGATCGGGCGCTGAGCCGGTGGCCGGCCCCCGGCTGACCCTCGTCTGCGCCTCGGCCAACCCCGACAAGGTGGCCGAGATCGCCGCGATCCTCGGCGAGGACGTCGAGCTGCTCCCCCGCCCGACCGACGTGCCCGACGTGGTCGAGGACGACGACACCCTCGTCGGCAACGCCCGCCTCAAGGCTCGCGCGATCGTCGAGGTCACGGGTCTCCCGGCGATCGCCGACGACACCGGTCTGTTCGTCGACGCGCTCGACGGCCGCCCAGGGGTGTTCACCGCCCGCTACGCGGGCGAGCGGGCCACCTACGCCGACAATCGGGTCAAGATGCTCCTCGAACTCGACGGCGTGCCGCCGGACCGGCGAACTGCCCGCTTCGTCACCGTCGTCATGGTGTGCTGGCCCGACGGGCGCGAGCTCGCCGTCGAAGGGGTCTGCGAGGGCACGATCGGCCTCGCCACGCGTGGCGACGGCGGCTGGGGTTACGACCCGTTGTTCGTTCCCGACGACGGCGACGGGCGGACGTTCTCGGAGATGGGGGAGCAGGCCAAGCACGCCGTCTCGCACCGCGGCCGTGGCTTCCGGGCGATGGTCGAGGCCCTCTGGGCAGCCGAAGCGGTCGGCTGACCGAGAGCCGGGCTACCAGCCGCGCAGGTCGATGGCCCAGCGTTCGAGCAGGTCGTCGCCGCGCACGAGCCAGGCCGCCTCGTGCATCGCCATCGTCGGATCGACATGGGCCGGCACGACCTGCACCCGCTCACCGGGGCGGATCGGGGCCCCGCCCTCGGCGGGAGCGAACGTGACGTGCTCGTCGGAGCAGAACCACACGGTTTGGCCGTCGATCGACGGGTTGCCGTGGTCCATGCCCAGCGCCTTGAGCCCGACATCGGCGACCGACCAGCGGTCGTTGGCCGAGATCACCGTGCCGACGACGAACAACGCCTGGGTGAACGGGAGTCCCCGGCGGGCGTACTGGGCGTCCATCAGCGCGTAGCTGCCCGCCTGGAGTTCGGTGATCCGGTCGTGCACGTCGAAGGTGCCGGTGCCGCCGGCGGAGATGATTGCCCCACCGACCTCGGCATGGGCGGCGAGCAACAGGTCCATCGCCGCGGCGACCTGCTCGCGGCGACCGTCGCCGTCGGCGACCATCATCAGGTGACCCTCGTAACCCATCACCCCGCGCACCTCGAGACCGGCGGCCCGGGCGGCGGCGGCGAGGCGCCCGGCCTGTTCGGGAGCACAGCCGCAACGCGGCAACCCGACGTTGACGTCGATCAGCACGTGGCGGATGCCGCAATGCGCCGCGGCCGCGATCGTCTCGGGCGAGTCGACGGCGACCGTGATCAGCACCCGGTCCTGCGCGGCCGCCATCTCCGCCAGCCGGGCCGTGTCGAGCGTCTCGTTGGCCAGCAGCAGATCGCTGCCCACGCCCGCACGGGCCATGCCGACGATCTCGCCCGGCGTGGCGGCGGTGAAGGTGTGGTGGCCGTGGGCGACCTGGCGGGCGGCGATGGCCGTGCACTTGTGCGCCTTCACGTGCGGCCGCAGCCGGGCGGCGGGCCAGTGCCGGGCCATCTCGGTCAAGTTGCCCTCGAAGGCGTCGACATCGACGATCAAGGCCGGTGTCGGCAGTTCGCGGATCGTTCGCGGCGTCCTCACATCGAGGACCCGACGCCCGGGGCGATCATCGCCGCACAGTCGGTCACGAGAGTGCGCACCCGGTGCAGTAGCCGATCATCGGCTTGGAACCGTTGGGGACCATCGCCGGGGGGAGCGAGGGCGCGGCGTCGACGATGAGCTCGTGCAGTGCTCGGATCGTCGCCTGCCTGGTCTCTGGCAGCGAGGCGAGGGACTCGTCGATGAGCGGGTCGTCCATCGGCCAAGCATCGCGTGGGTGCCGTGGCCGGCTTGGTCCAGCGCCGGTTCCACCGCGTCGCCGATGTCCGCATCAGCCGGCGTCGGGGTCGCCGCGGTGCGCGTCGCCGGTGGTGCGGGCGGAGGGAGTCGAACCCTCACTCCTTGCGGAACTGGGACCTAAACCCAGCGTGTCTGCCATTCCACCACGCCCGTGTGCCCCGTCGATCGTAGCGGTCACGGTGATCGGGCCGTCGCCCGGTCGGACGTCGGCGACCCATCGCCCCGGGATCCACGTCGACCGCAGCGGCTCGGCGGCCCCGCCCGGTCTGCCCTCCCACAGAGACCTCGCGCCCTGGCGGACCTGCACCCTGCCCACGGCTTGCGAGGTACGCAGCAGGAGCCGGTCGTGGGGTGGCCGATCGACCGTCACCGCACCGGGGGATGCCCACAACAGCGGCGGATCGCAGGTGATCGGCAGCGGCGCGACGGGCCATGCACCGTCGGCCAACCAGGCGACGACCGAGCGGGCGGCGTGGCGACCGTCGAGGGCACAGACGTCGGCCGTCTCCGCCCCGTGGAGCAGGTTGCCGGCGCCGAAGATGCCGGGTGTCGCGGTACGGAGACCGCCGTCGACCAGCGGGCCACGTGTCGCCGGATCGAGGACGACACCGCACAGGCGGGCGAGTTCGTGGTCGGGAACCAATCTCCGGTGAAGACGACGGTGTCGCAGGCGATCCGCCGGCCGTCGGCGAGCACGACAGCCTCGACGCGGCGCACACCGACGATCTCGACGACCCGCGCGCCGGTGTGCACCGGTACCCGCCGCCGACCCGTGGTCATCCAGGCGAGAGGCGGCCAGGTCTGGTGGTGCGCCAGATCGGTCACCATCGCCACGGTGGAACATCCGCGATGGGCGAGGGTGATCACGGCCGAGAAGCTGACGTGTTCGGCGCCGACGACGACGGCACGCCGGCCGACGGGCAGCCCGGCACGGGTGAGCTGCTGGAGGGATCCGGTGGTGAGCACCCCCGCCGGACGGTCGCCGGGGACGAGCCGGGCGGCGCGCGGCCGCTCACGGGTGCCGGTGGCCAGCACGACGGCGCGGGCGAGGCGGGTCGTGGTCCCGGTCGCCGTCGTTCTGGTCACTTCGATCGGTGCTCCGGCGCGGATCGACGTGACCAGAACGCCCGGGGCGAGCTCGACGCCGGCCCGTTCGGCCAGCTCGACATCGCGCCGGGCGTAGCGGGGGCCGGACATGACCCGACGCAGGTCGGCATTCCGAAGCCGGTGTGGTCGGTGTGGGGGGGATTCCGACGAGCTCCTGCTCGCGTTCGTACACCACCACCGCTCGCCCCGGCCCGGCGGAGGGCGATCGCCGTGGCGAGACCGGCCGGCGCCTCCGGCGGCGACGACGTCGTCGGTGCCGTGCCGTCGTCGGTGCCGGCGATGCCGTTCACGTCAGGCCGAGCCAGTCGGCGCAGGACCGCCCGCCCGCGGCCGAGGCAGTCTGCACCACCGAGGCCGTGCAGTAGAAGCCCTGGCACCGCCCGGCCAGGGCCCGGGTGCGGCGGCGCAGGCCGTCGATCGTCGTCGCCGCGATCGGCCCCTGGCATGTGGCGACGATCTCGGTGGTGGTCACCCGTTTGCAGTGGCAGAGGACGTGCCACCGTCCTGATACGGCGGTGACGACCTATCCAGGTTGGTCATCCGCACGCCGTGGATTTCGTTGGCAGGTCGCGGAGTGGCGGTGAGCCCGCAGCCGCGGGAGCAGATCGAGCGCCTCCTCGGCCAGGGCCATCGACGCCGTCAGGCCCGTGGAACGGATGCCCCCGAGGCAGACGTAGCGGGCCGCCGGTTCGCCCGACAACTGGTAGTCGGCATGCTCGGTCGCCGCTCGCAGCCCGGCGTAGACCGCGGTGACCTCCTCGTCGGCCAGGGCAGGCAGGATGCGGCGGCCCTTGGCCATCAGCCCCTCGAGCCCGGCTGCCGTCGTCGCCGTGGCCGACCGATCGTCGATGTCGTTGGTGGTCGGGCCGAGCATCACGTTGCCGAACACCGTTGGGGCGAC
>CAWKBX010000004.1:0-609884 GCA_963847945.1 uncultured Actinomycetes bacterium | reverse complement strand
CTGTACTTCCAGTCATAGAACTTCGAGCCGATCGGGAAGCTGAGCGCGGCGGGCATGTGGATGAACACGTCGAACTTGTAGTCGGGGCGACCGGCCTCCAACACGAGGATCTTGGTGCTCGGATCGGCCGACAGCCGGTTGGCCAGCACGCAACCGGCCGAACCTCCCCCGATGATCACGTAGTCGTATCGTTCTGCCATGCCTGTCCACTCTCCACGTTGTGCGCCATCGACTCGGGTCTCCCGAGGGGGCAGTTGATCACGCTACCCAAGGTCCCCCGGTGTATCGGTGACTGTGGTTGGGGTCGCACGCCGCCGCGCACCAAGATGTGAGACATGACGGCATCGCCCCGCGGCCCTGTGCTGTGGACTCCTCCATCGTCCGCACTCGCCGACACCCCGCTCGGCCGGTTCGCCACCGCCCACGGGCACGACTCGTATTCCTCGCTGCACCACTGGTCGGTCACCGACACCGGCGGGTTCTGGGCGCTATCGCGGAGGACTTCGGCGTTCGCTGGGGCACCCAGCCAACATCGGTGATCGGCCCTCGCGGTCTCCAGATGCCCGGGACCGAGTGGTTTTCAGGAGGCACACTCAACTACGCCGAGCACGTGGTGGGCGGCGCACCATTGGACGCCGCGATCATCGCCCGCAGCCAGACCCGCGACGAGGTGGTGCTGACCGGCGGCGACCTGCTCGACGCGGTGGCCCGCTGCGCCCGCGGACTTCGGCGGCTCGGCGTCGGGTTCGGCGACCGGGTCGGGGCCTACGCGCCCAACATCCCCGAGACCCTGATAGCCATGTTGGCGACGGCGTCGATAGGGGCGATCTGGTCGAGTTGCGCGCCGGAGTTCGGGGCGCGCTCGGTCATCGACCGCCTCTCGCAGATCGCTCCGAAGGTGCTCATCACCATCGACGGCTACGTCTACGGGTCAAAGCGGATCGACCGGACGGCCGAGGTCGCCGAGATCCGCGCCGGGCTCCCGTCGGTCGACCACACGGTCGGACTGCGCTACCTCGGCACTGGCCCCGACGACTGGACAGCACTGTTGGCGGGCCCCGATCCGGGCCCGGCGTCGTTCGTCCACGTGCCGTTCGATCATCCGCTCTACGTGCTGTTTTCCTCGGGAACGACCGGCTTGCCCAAACCGATCGTCCACGGCCACGGCGGCATCACGGTCGAACATCTCAAGGCCCTCGGCCTCCACCACGGCCTACAGACCGGCGACCGGTTCTTCTGGTTCACGACGACGGGTTGGATGATGTGGAACTACATGGTCTCGGGGCTGGCGGTCGGCGCGTCGATCGTGATGTTCGACGGCGACCCAGCGGCCGGCTCGCTCGCCACGCTGTGGGATGTCGCCGAGGACACCGACTGCAGCGTGTTCGGCATGTCGGCCCCGTTCATCATGAGCTGCCGCAAGGCCGGCCTCCGACCAGGTCGAGGCCGCCTGCGCGAGATCGGCTCGACCGGCGCGCCCCTGCCGACCGAAGGTTTCGAATGGATCTACGACGCCTTCGGGTCGCGGGTGCTGCTCAACTCGATCTCGGGCGGCACCGACGTCTGCACCGCGTTCTTGGGGATGAACCCGCTGACTCCGATCCGATCGGGTGAGATCTCTGGCTCGCTCCTCGGGTGCGCGGCCGCGGCATACGACCCGACCGGCATTCAGCGCGCCGCTGGCGACCAGGGCGAACTGGTCATCACCGCGCCGATGCCCTCGATGCCTGTCGGATTCTGGGGAGACGCCGACGGCTCGCGCTACCGCAATGCCTACTTCACCGACTTCCCCGGCGTGTGGCGGCACGGCGACTGGGTCACCTTCCACGACGACGGGTCGGCGATTGTCTCGGGCCGCTCGGACGCCACCCTCAATCGCGGCGGCGTCCGACTGGGAACGTCGGACTTCTATGCCGTCGTCGAGGCGTGGCCCGAGGTAACCGACAGCGTCGTCGTTCACCTCGACGCCGACGGCCGCGACGAACTGCTGCTCTTCGTCTCGCTCGCCGCCGGAGTGTCACTCGACGACAACCTGCGACGACGGATCGTTGCCACCCTGCGCTCGGAGCTCTCTCCCCGCCACGCTCCCGATTCGATCGAGGCTGTGCCTGTCGTCCCCCGCACCCTGTCGGGCAAGAAGCTCGAAGTCCCGATCAAACGCATCCTCACCGGCACCCCCGCCGACCTCGCCGCCAGCCGCGGCTCCCTCGCCGACCCGTCGTCGTTGGAGTGGTTCGAAGCCCGCGCAACACGCCAAGCCGCAGCGCACCCGGCGCACCCTGTTTGACGGCGGAGATACACGACAGCGGCCTTGGGTCGCGCTATCGAGCGTGGTTCATACTCGACTACACTCAATCGTATGACGACCGACCGGGTAACCGTCTCGCTTCCGGCCGAGATCCGAGAGGCTGCGCAACGAGCCGCCGACGACCATGGGGTGCCCTTCTCGACCATTGTCTCGCAGGCGTTGACGAGCCACCTTCGGGGCCTGGCGATCGACGAATGGTTGCAGAACTACCAACGTCGACAGGGCGTGTTCACCGAAGCCGAGCTGTTGCAGTACGCACACGACGCAGGTGTTCCCTATCTGCCGCCACTCGGTGTCGACGCCGCGGCATGAACGTCATTCTCGATGCAGGAGCGTTGATCGCCCTTGATCGGGACGACCGTCGGATCAACGGGCTACTGGTGCTCGCTCGCCGGGCCGGAGCGGTGACCATCACGGTCGCTCCGGCGGTCACACAGGCTTGGCGGGACGGGTCTCGTCAAGCGCTGCTCGCCCGAACACTCCAGTTCGTCGATGTGCGTCCGGTCGATGATCGCGTGGCTCGCGAAGCCGGCGTCCTCCTCGGAAAGGCGGGCATGAGCGATGCGGTCGACGCCCTTGTCGCCCTGCTGGCGATGCCCGGAGACCAGGTCATGACCAGCGACGTCGATGACCTGAGCGAGCTACTCCAGGCTCGCGGCATCAAAGCCGACGTCGTTCGAGTCTGAGCTCCGTCATGCCTCGGGTTCGACCAAGCCGGGGCCGGGGGCGAGGGTTTGGTTCCCATGGGCCGGTGGTCCGGACGGCTTCACCGTCGCCGGGCCATGGGGGCAGCGTCACGCCGACGGCGGTCAGTCCGGTGGTCGTTGACGAACGGAACTGGAACGATGCACCGATGGGGATGCGGACCGAGTCGCTGATCTGAGTGGACGAAGTGGGCATCGACGGCGGTCTGAACTCTCCATCCGCCTCGGCTGAGACCTTGATGCGGTAGGGCGGACGCCTATCGGCCCTTCCAGACGGGGGAGCGCTTCTCGGCGAACGAGGCGGTGCCTTCCGCGGCGTCTTGGGAGTCGATCGCGCGACGGTAGCTTTCCATCGACTTGATCACCTCCATGGCCTTGACCAGGTCCATCGCGGTGGTCGAGCGGCCGATGTCGAGGATGGCGGCCACGCTCAAGGGGGCCGAGGCCATCACCGATGCGGCCAGTTCGCGGGCGGTGGTCATCAGATCTGCAGATGGGACAACTCGGTTGACCAGCCCCCAACGGATGGCTTCGGCGGCATCCATCCGACGACCGGTGAGCAGCATCTCGTTGGCGATCGCGGCGGGAAGCAGGCGGGGCAATCGCACCGCACCGGCGTCGGGGAGGATGCCCAGTTGCGCTTCGGGCAGGAAGAATTGGGCGTGGTCGGCGGCAACGATCAGGTCGGCGGCCATAGCGATCTCGAACCCGCCGCCAACCGCCAGCCCGTTGACCGCGGCGATCACCGGTTTGGTGCGGTTGGGTAACTCGGGGAAACCGCCGAACCCGCCGGGCCCGTAGTCGGCGTCGAATTCCTCACCGTCGCCGGCGGCCCCCAAGTCCCATCCGGCGCAGAAGAACCGCTCGCCCGCCCCGGTGAAAATGATCGCCCGCACGTCGGGGTCGGCCTCGGCGACGACGAACACGTCGCCGAGCCGTTGGCTGGTCGCCGCGTCGATCGCGTTGGCCTTGGGGCGATCGAGGGTCAGCTCGAGGACCGCGCCATTCCGCTCGACCCGGAATCCGTCACTCATCGACACAACCTCGTGCTCATCGCGCTCCAGAATGGCGTATCGGGCGCGAAAACGCGCACGAATTTCGATACGGGGACCGGACCTCACCTGACGGAGGGCTCACTGAGCCTCCTCCACCCACAGTGCGTCCACGGCGATCGCGCCCCGGTGGCCGACCAGCACCGGGTTCAACTCGACCTCGACCACCTCGGTTCCCGCCACTGCCTCGGTCAACCGCACGACCAGCGCGACCAGCGCGTCGATGTCGGCGGTGGGACGGCCCCGGAACCCGGTCAGCAACCGGTAGCTGCGGAGTTTTGTCAATGCGACGCGTACGTCGTCGGCAGAGACCGGGGCCAGCAGGTGGACGACATCGGCCCATATCTCGGTCATCACCCCACCGAACCCGATCGAGACGAGCCAACCGATCGGCGGGTCGCGCCGAATCGCCACGAGCATCTCGGCGACTACATCGGTGACCGTCGCCTCGACGAGATATCCGATGCTCGACGATGGCATTGCGGCGACGGCCGCGGCAAGAGACGCGTCGTCGCCCAGGCCGACCCGCACCGCTCCGGACTCGCTCTTGTGAGCCAGCCCCAGGGCCTTGAGAGCGACCGGAAACCCAATCTGAGCTGCGGCATTGTGGACTTCAGCGGCCGGGACATTGACGCCATTCGGAACGGCCACCCGAAGGGCCCGGAGCCGTGACTTTGCCGTTGCCTCGTCGATCAGCCGGGTTTCGCCGGCCGGAACGACGGGCGCATGGGGAAGGCCGACCTCTCGACCGACCATTGCCGCGGCTTGCAATGCAACGAGTCCTTCGGCCAAGCCGAGCAGGGGTGTCAGTCCGCACGACGTGGCGTGGGCGCGGAGGTCGGCGGAGAGGTTTTCGCCCATCGAGGCGATCACGACGCCGCGTCGGCCGGTCGTCGCCGCCGCGTCGGCGAGGGCGTCGATCGCCGTGCGCCATGACGACGTATCCTGTCCGTCGCCGGTCGGCGCATCGAGGACGAGCATCGTGGCGTCCTGAGGGCCGTCCATCACGGCCGTGAAACAGGCCGCGGTGGCGGTACGGTCGCCCCACATGAAGGTGTGGTAGTCGAACGGGTTCGACACGCTGACCAGCTCGGTAAGGGTGGCCTCGATCGCCGCCTGATGCTTGATAGCAAAGGGTTCGAATCTCAGCGTGGTCGACTCAGCGAGATCAGCGACCAACGACGCTTCCCCGCCCGAACAACTGAGTGAGACGAGACGGGGCCCATTCAACCGCCCGCCTTCGTCGAGTAACTTGAGGGTCTCCATCAGCTCCGCCGGCGTGCGAACAACCGCCACGCCATAGCGCTGGAACATCGCGTCGTAGGCGGCGGCGCGACCGGCCATTGAACCGGTGTGGGAGGCGGCGATCGCCGCTCCGGCGGCCGAGCGGGCCGTCTGCAGCGCCACGATCGGCACCCCCTGCTCGGCGGCGCGGATCGCCGCGGCGGCGAAGTGCTGGGGGTCGCGAACCGCTTCGAGGAACAGCCCGATCGTCGTGATCCGCTCGTCGTCGAGGAAGGCATCGATGCAGTCCTCCATGCCGAGCGAGGCCTGATTACCGACCGTCACCATGCCACCGAGACGTACGCCACGCTGGGCGTATGTAAGGTTGCAAGCCACGTTGCCCGATTGCGAGACGATCGCCACGCCGCGGTCGAACACCCCGCAGCCATGCTCATCGGGCCAGAGCGCGACCCGGTCGAACGTGTTCACGTAGCCGTAGCAGTTTGGTCCGAAGAACGGCAGGTTGCCGGCCGCAGCTACCAACGCCTCCTGCAGTTCGACCGAACCCGACTCGGCAAATCCCGATCCGTAGCAGACCACGCCTCCCACCTCACCGAGGGCGGCGATGTGGTGCATCGCATCGACCGAGGCGTGGCGGTTGACGCCGAGGAACACCGCGTCGGGAACCCCGGGCAGATCATCGAGCGATGGAATGCAGGGCACCCCCGCCATCTCGCGGCGGTGCGGGTTCACCGGCCAGATTTCGCCGTCATACGACAGCCCGAGGCAGGCCCGCACCACCCGTTCGGCGGGCGCACCGCCGACGACGGCGATCGATCGCGGGGCGAGCAACCGGGTCAGCGATCCCCGCACGGCTCAGCCGCCGTGGGCGCGCAGCATCGCCCGGGAGATGATGTGGCGCTGGATTTCCGAGGTGCCGTCCCAGATGCGGTCGACCCGCGTGTCGCGCCACATCCGCTCCAACGGCAGCTCGTCCATCAACCCCATGCCGCCGAAGATCTGAATCGCCTCGTCGGTGACCAGCTGACACATCTCCGACGAGAACACCTTGGCCATCGCCATCTCCGAGTCGCTCGGACGCCCCTGCGCATCGTTCCACGCGGCGCGGAACGTCAGCAGCGAGGCGGCGTCGAGCTGGGTCGACATGTCGGCCAGCTTGAACGAGACCCCCTGAAACTTGCCGATCTGCTGGCCGAACTGTTGGCGAGACGCGGCATATTCGGTCGCCAGCTTCAACGCTCGAGCGGCCCGGCCGAGGCAGACCGCGGCGACCTGGAGGCGGGTGGAGCCAAGCCACTCGTTGGCAACATCGAAGCCTCGATGCTCCTCGCCGAGCAGCTTCGAGGCGGGGACGCGACAGTCGTCGAAGTTGATGATCAGGTTGTGGTACCCCCGGTTCGAGACGCTGCGGTAGCCCTCGGCGACCGAACAACCGGGCGTGTCGAAGTCGACAAGAAACGACGAGATGCGCTTCTTCGGGCCGTGCGAGGTCTGCTCCTCGCCCGTAGCGGCGAACAGGATGACGTAGTCGGCGAGATCAGCGTGGCTGATGAAGTGCTTGGTGCCGTTGATGATGTAGTCGTCGCCGTCGCGCACCGCCCGGCACTTCATGCCGCGCACATCGCTGCCGGCGTCGGGCTCGCTCATCGCCAGGCAGTCCACCCGCTCGCCGCGCACCGTCGGCAACAAGTACTCGTCAATCTGATCACCGGTGCACGCCTGCAGCACGTTCGACGGCCGGGCGACGATGTACTGCAACGCATAGTTGGCCGCACCGAGCTCCCGATCGACGATGCAGTTGCCCACCGAATCGAGCCCGGCGCCCCCGAACTTCTCGGGCATGTTGGCGGCATAGATGCCCGCGGCGATCGAGCGATCCTTGATCTGCTGGACCAGGTCTTCACGGACGTGGCCGGTGCGTTCCACCTCGTCCTCGTAGGGGAACAGCTCGCGCTCAGTGAACGCCCGACACGTGTCGGCGATCATGTTCTGCTCGTCGGAGAAGGCGAAATCCATGAGTGCTGCGAGTCCTTTCAGACGCGGGGAGCCGGCAGGCGCATGACGCTGCCGACTTGCGGGGGGATAGGAAGTGGGGCATGAGCTGCGGCGATGACATCGAGCGCCGCCTTGACTGTCGGTTCGATCGGGGCCGACCGCCCGGCGTTCATGTCGACATGGACAAGCATCTGCTCGGCGGTGCAGAGCAGCGCGCCCGACAAGCCGTGGAACATCTCGTGGATCAGATGGACCCGCTTGGCGTCGACCCCGAGGATCTGCGTGGTGAACCGGATCGGCTCGTGGACGTCGACTTCGAGCAGATAGTGGATGTGGGTTTCGACGGTGTAGAAGCTGTGCCCGGCCGCCCGATACCGCCTCGTCGTCGCCGATGTAGCGGAACAGTGCGTCGCTCGCCCAGCCCGCGGCGGTGAGGTACGCGGCCTCCGTCATGTGGCCGTTGTAGTCGACCCAATCAGGCTCGACGGGCGTGGCATACAACGCCAGCGGAGCAGCGGGAACGTCGCCCAGCGTCCACGGTTTCGTCGCTCCTGCGGCGAACCTCGCTGATTCGTGCGCGGCCATCGCCGCCCCGGCACCGATCCCCGATGGGCGCAATGAACGCATCACGGCGATGATCGCGTCGGGGTCACCGTCGCACAGCTCGGCGACGGCCGAGCCCAGCCGAGTCAGCTCCGCAGCATCGGTGCCGAGCGCGCCGCGGTGCCATACCGATCGAGGCGTAGAACGAACTCAACGAGGCGGCGTCATCGCCGGCGACTTCGACCAACGGCAACAGGTGGATCGGCTCACACGCCCGAGCGGTCTCCTCGGTGGCAGTCAGGTTCGGCCACACCACGAGCGGCAGCTCACCGTCGACGACCTGCGCCAAGTCGATCTCCCGCTGCTCGCAGAGGTGCTCCCACAGACTCAACCGATCGAGCGAAGCACCGAGGAACAAACCGAGGCGTTGGGCTTGGGGCCACCGCTCGACAACGGCGGCGATGACCGTTTCGTCATCGACACCCACGTCCATTCCGGCGGCCAGAAACCGGGTCGCCCAGCCCGCAGCCCGCGCACTGGTGCCAATGACGACCACGGTTGACGACATAAACTAAATATACATTCAGGATTCCCGCCCGATGGGTTTCGCACTCGCCCATGGCCGTCCGTGCCTGACCGCCACGACGCTTGGCCGCCAACACGCACCAATCGACAAGCTTCCCGCCCGCAGGAGCTCCGAATGCCCCGCCCTCGACTCGATCATGTCCGCAAGCTGCAGATCGTCACGGCCGCGGCCGGAGTGCTCGCGGAACGGGGGTACGCCAACGCCAGAGTTGCCGACATCGCCCAGGCGGCCGGGACCAGTCCGGCGGCGATTCTGTACTGGTTCGACGGTAAGGACGGCCTGCTCGCCGAAGCGTTGGTCCTACGTGAGCAGGAGTTTCACGAACGGTTCACCGCCCACGCCGACTCGCTGCCCACGGCCTCGGAACGGTTGCGACTGCTGGTCGACGCGATGCTCTACGAGTACGACTGGGGTTTGTGGATGGAGTTGTGCGTGCTCGCCCTGCGCGACGAGCGCGCCGCGGCGGAGCGTGACCGGATGGATCGTCGCTGGCGGGCGGGGCTACGCGCCACGATCTCGATGGGCCAATCGACCGGTGAATTCGTCGACGGCGATGCGAGCCAGATCACATTCCTGTTGGCCGGCCTGCTCGACGGGCTCGCCCCGCTGCTGGCCGTGCGAGCCACCGGGGTCAGCGCCCAGCAGGTCGAGTCCACCTGGTTGAACGAAGCCGCCCGCCTACTCGGCGACCGCTTCGACCGGAGGCCACTGCGTCTCTGCGCCACAAGCGGACAACCACACCGGCTCCCCCGTCACGTTCGAGATCGTCGATCCGTACAGCGTCGACGCGCAGTGGGCGATGGCCCAGTACTTCGACGAACTCGACCGCCGATTCACCACCGGGTTCGATCCGGGCGATGCCCTGACGACGGGTGCCGCATTGATGGCGGCGCCCGGTGGGGCATTCGTCATCGGCCGGGCGGGCGAGTCTCGCGTCGCCTGTGGGGGCATCCAACGAATCGATGCCCAGACGGCCGAGATCAAGCGGATGTGGGTCAATCCCGGCTGGCGGGGCCAGGGACTGGGCCGCCGGATGCTCGCCGAACTGGAGTACCGCGTCACCCGGCTTGGCTACCCACGCGTCGTACTCGATACCAACAGCACCCTGACCGAGGCGATCACGATGTACGAACGGGCCGGGTACCGCTCCATCGAGCGCTACAACGACAATCCGTACGCCATGCGGTGGTTCGCCAAGGACCTCGCACCGACAGGCTCGACCGGTTCGTTCTCCACCCGGTGGTCATGACGACCCTGGGCGGTGTCCACGAGGCGAAGGAGCCCGCCGAGGGGCTGGCTGCCAACCTCGCCTGTTGGGACGTCCACCACCTGGGTCAATGGATGCTCAGCGATTGGTTGACACCCCGAGCGGCATGCACAAGTTCTTCCGCCGTCGCCTGCCGGGCCGCACAGTCGCCTGGCCGCCCGAGCATCGGACAAGATGCGGGGATGTTCCTCCCCGAATTGACCGAACGCGCCGAGCGCATCGCCGTGGTACTCCGTGAGCGTGGCGAGACCATCGCCATTGCCGAAGGATCGGCCGGCGGCTTGATCTCGGCCTCGCTGCTGTCGGTTGCCGGGGCGTCGGCCTACTACCTCGGCGGAGCAGTCGTCTACACCGGCGCCGCCAACCGGGCGTTCATGTCCGGGGCGATCGAGACCCCGCCCGGCATGCGGGGCGCCACCGAGGTGTTCGCCACCTACCTCGCCCAGTCCGTCGCCATCCGCCTTGGGGCCACCTGGGGACTCGCCGAGGCCGGTGCCGCCGGCCCGCCCAATCCTTACGGCGACCCAGCTGGGCACTGCTGGGTCGCCGTCGCCGGCCCAAACGGGGCGACGCGCCACGTTCTGACCGGCATCGACGACCGCCGCGCCAACATGGTCGCCTTCGCCGCCGCCTCCCTCGACCTGCTCGCCGAAACCCTCGCGACCGCGGCTATGCACTGACCGGGTCGGGGGCGAGGGCGATGCGGTAGCGCATGAAGCCGGCCAGGCCGACAAGGGTGAGCGCCAACGCCGCGTAGTAACCGCGAGGACCGACCAGCGACATCGCCAATCCGATCATCAGCGGGCCGAGGACCGAGCCGATGCCCACGGCCAGTACCAGCGCCGAGGTCGCCGCCACCCGCTGCTCGGGGGCCAGCCAGTCGTTGGTGTACACGCAGGCCAACGAGTACATCGCTGTCGTCAGTCCAGAAAACACCAGGTAGAGCGGGTACACCACGAGGCTGCGAGGGCCCAAGACGACGAGTGCGACCCCGATGGCTGCGGCAAGCAGCGCCGCAGCCATGATCACCTCTCGGCGCGGTCGGCGATCGGACCACGAGTTCACCGGCCACGACATCACGACGGTGCCCAGTGCTCCGGCGGCCACGAACACCGAGGCACCGCCGGTGTCGAACCCCACTCGCGAGGCGTACACGGCGCTCATCGACGACAGGCCGGCCCACAACACCCCCGCCAGCGCACTCGCCACCACCCCCGAGGGCACCAGTCGGGTGATCTCGATCAGCGACATCGAGCCGTGCTCCACGTTGCGGGGCTGGTCGGGCGGTTTGGCGACGAGTGGCAGAATCCCCAGGGCGAAGAGACCTGCGGCGACGGCGAAGGCCGCGAAGTTGTCGGGTGAGGCGACATTGAGCACGACCTGACCGAGCGTTACCCCGACCATCGACATCACCATGTACACCGCCAGCATCCGCCCACGGTTCTCGTTCGACGCCAGGTCGTTGAGCCACGACTCGGCGACCACATAGCTGCCGGCCATCGCCAGGCCGGTGAGCAACCGGCCAACCGACCATGGCAGCGGATGGACCCACAGCCCATGAGTCAGCGGGACCGCCGCGTTGAGCAGGGCGAGTCCGACGAAGGTGCTTCGATGACCGAATCGCGGGATCGTCCACGACGTCACCCGGGCGCCAAGCATGAACCCGACGAAGTACATCGCCATCACGACGCTGACGGTCCCGGTGGCGAAGTGCTCGCGCTCGGCCCGCAATCCGAGGGCAGTGCCGAGCAGGCCCTGCCCGCACATGACGATCGTCATCGCCCCGTACAGACCACTGGCCCGCCGCAGCGCCGAAGTCATCGGTTGCGTTGGCATTACACGTGCGGAGCCATCACCCGGATGAACTGGGGTCCACCGGCCGCGAACGCCTCGACGATGGCGTGTTCCAGAGCCGCTGGCACGTCGACCGTGTGGGCCGCCCAACCGAACCCGCGAGCGATCAGCTCGGGGTCAGCCGAAGTGACATCGACCCCCATACGGGGCGCTTGTACTCGGTCGAACGAGGCCTTGATCTCGCCGTAGCCGCGGTTGTCCCACAACACCACGACGATGTCGAGCCGTTCGTCGACCGCGGTGGCCATCTCGGCAACCGTGAACAGCCAACCACCATCTCCGACCAGGGCAAACACCGGTCGGTCCGGCGCGGCCACCGCGGCTCCAATGGCCATCGGGACGGCGCATCCAAGCGTGCCGAACCCGAACGGGGCCAACCAGGAACGCGGCTGCTCGCACGACAGGAACGAGTGGGCGGCATACGCCAGTTGGGTGGAATCCAACGCCACGATGCGGTCATCGGGCAGCGCGGCCTCGATCGCTTCCAGCCATGGCACCATTGCTGATTCGTAGGTGCGGTGAACGTCGGCGCGCAGCGACGCGGCCAACTCCTCGCCTTCAACTGCGTCGGCGAGCGGGGCCGGCCCGGCGTCGAGCGCGTCGACGAGGGCGCTCATCGCCAGCGCGGCGTCGGCGACGATCGAGACCGTCGGGGTCATCCGCCGGTCGAGTTGGGCCTCGTCGATGTCGATGCGGACGATCCAGCCACCCAGCGCCAACGGGAACCCCCCGTTCCAGATGTCGGCGTCGGAGACCTCGCTGCCGATGACAACAACGGCGTCGGCCGCCGCCAACGCCCGCTGCACCGGGGCTGCCGACAACATGTTGCCAACGCACAGCGGATGGCTCGACGGCAATGTCCCCTTGGCATTGCCCGACAGCACCACTGGCGCGACCAGCCGCTCGGCGAGCACCCGTAGCTCGTCGCCGGCGTCGATCGATCCTCCCCCGGCGATGATCATCGGATGGGCGGCGACCCGCAGCAAGGTGACGGCCTCGGCGATCAACGCGGCATCGGGACGAGGCCGGGCCGAGGCGCCGTCGAGCTTCAGCTGCGGCTCGCAGGGCTGTTCCAAGACATCGGTGGGGAACGTGAGATGGACCGGCCGGGGCCGGCGGGCGGTGAACTGGGCCCACGCCGCGGCGATCAGCTCGGGAACCTCGTCGGCGGCGAAGACCGTCTCGCTGAAGGCGGTGACCGAGCGACCCAGCAGCGCCTGGTCGGGCAGGTCGTGGAGCGGCCCGTGAGCGCGGCCCAGATCTCCCGTCGGTGTCGTCGACGACAGCACCAGCAACGGCTGGGAGTCGTGAAAGGCCTGGCCAATGGGGGTGAGGATGTTGGTGAACCCCGGTCCGGAGATCACGCAGCAGACGCCCGGTCGGCCGGTCACCCGACCCCACCCATCGGCCATGAACCCAGCCCCCTGCTCGTGGCGAGGCGACACGGCGCGCACGCCGGAACGAGCCAGACCGCGGTACATCTCGATGTTGTGGACGCCCGGAATGCCGAACACGGTGTCGACGCCATAGTGCGTGAGCAGCTCGATGACGGCCTCGCCAACGTTCACGATCCGACCGCCGCTGCGGTGGGAACGTGGTCGTCGCAGGAAGCCGCGACCAACGAGTCGGCCAGTGCCACGATGCGTTTCGCGGCCTCGGCCATTACCGCGGCTTCGACAGTGAGGGCGATGCGGATGTGGCCGGCGCCTCGAGCTCCGAAACTCTCGCCGGGCATGACCACCACGCCCAACTCGTCGAGCAACCGGCGGGCGAATGCCTCGCCACTCAGTCCGGTCGGGCGCACATCAGCCATCACGAACATGCCGCCCTCGGGCATCCGCACCGCTGCTCCGACCGACCCACGAAACGCGGCGACCAATGCCTCGGCCCGGGCCCGGAACGTTGCCGCCTGGACGGCGACCTCGGGATGGTGCTGATCGAGGGCGACCGCGGTGGCATCGGACAGGAATGGTTGCGAACCGAACATCATCGTCTCGCCGACGAGCGACAAGCGCGCGGCCAACTCGGGCGGACACGCCGCCCATCCAGCGCGGAAACCGGGCAGGGCGTGTGATTTCGAGATCGACGACAACGACACCGACCGGTGACGAAGCTGCGGACGGTCGAACGGCGACGCGAACGGCACGTCATAGGTCATGGTGGCATATACCTCGTCGCAGACGATCCACAGGTCATGGCGCTCGCAGACCTCGCCGATCGCATCGATCTCGGCCGCCGACAACACTGCTCCGGTCGGATTTCCCGGGGTGTTCAACAGCAACACTCGGCTGCGGTCGGTGATCGCCGCCTCAAGCGCCTCGACGGTCAGATGGAACCGGTCCTCGGGCCGGGTCGGAATCGGCTTGAGCGTCGCGCCGGTCGAGGCAACGACACCGTCGTACGTGGCGTAGTAGGGATCGGGGACCAGCACCTCGTCGCCGTGCTCGACCAACGTGGTGATCACGCCGTACAGCGCGTGCTGGGTGCCGGCGGTGTAAACAACCTGCGCCGGGGAGGTCTCAATGCCTGAACGACGCGTGTAGTGGCTGGCGATCGCCCGCAGGACGCCGGGCTCACCCTGCCCGACCGAGTACTTCGTACGGCCCGCTCTCATCGCGCCGACGGCCGCATCGACTACCGCGGCCGGAGGTGGCAGATCTGGCTCTCCAATCGACAGGAAGATCAGATCTTCCCCGGCGTCGGCTCGGCGGCGGCCCTCAAGATGGATCGCCCACTTGTCGGACCCCAACCCGGCCAGCCGATCGGAAATGCCTGCATATCGCATGAAAACTGAGCTCCCTGGAGTCGACGCCGACACTGAAAGACGGATCGCCAGACTACCGTTGAAGCGTCGTTGCGGCGCGACCTGACGGGTCTGCGAGGCCGCCACGAGCAGCGGCTATTCCCGACCCTCCGTCAGACAGACGGTCGAAGTCGTCGAGTCCCGATCGTCTGAAGAGGTGAGTGCCCATCGACGGGCACCACAGCATGGAGGTCATCCAAATGGATATCTGGACCGCAGTCACTACCGACCGACTGGCATTCGCCGACTATCTCGCCACCCTGACACCCGAGCAGTGGGGGGCAGCGACCTGGTGCTCCGAATGGACCGTCAGAGATGTCGTCGCCCACTTGTTGGTTCCGCCGACGATGTCGAGGGGTCAGGTGTTCGCGGCGTTCGCCAAGTCGGGCTTCAATCTCGACAAGATGTCGGCCAAGCTGATCGCTCGCACGACGATGCCGACCGGCGAGATCGTTGCCACGACTCGCAGGACCGCAGGGGTGCAGAGCGCACCGCCCGGGCTCAAGCCGATCGGGGTGTTCGCCGAACTCCTCGTCCACGCGGCCGACATCTCGTTGGCCATCGGACAGCCGTTGCAGTTCTCGACCGAGCACTACATCGCCGGGCTCGATCACTTGAAGAGCGTGCAGCCGGTCCTGGGCTGCAAGAGGCGCATCGCCGGTCTCGAACTGCGAGCCACCGACGCCAACTGGTCCACCGGCTCCGGGCCCTTGGTCGAGGGTGGTGTTCAACACCTCATCGCTGCGGTGACCGGCCGCCGCCAAGCGCTCAACTCGCTCACCGGAGCTGGAGTCGCCACCTTGGCCAGCCGGTAGCCCGATTCCGCGAACGCGATGAGAAGTTCGCCGGCCGGATTCGACTACTTCGGGCGGGGTTCGATCGCGCACACCACGCCAGCAGGTTAGATCTGCAAGAACACCACGAGTGGTATTGAGTGTGACGATAACCTTCGGTGTGCGACAAGTTTTGAGTCTCTTTCATTGCCTGCGTTCATCTGAACCTTTCGAGTGGCTATAGTTCGACATTGTTACGAAATGATGTCAACCGATGGTGCAGCGGGTGGCCCTGGGCGACTCCGCCAACACCTCCATGCGGAGGGGGTTCTCATGAGTGGTCCAAGAGGTGGTCGTCGACGAGGGGCGCTGGGTGCAGGCTCGTTGCTCGCGGTGGTGCTGTCCATGGGTGGCACCGGCGCGGCCCCCGCCGGCGCGGCCCCTGCCCCGCCCGATTTGCTCGTCGTGCAGAACACGACCAGCAGCACCGTGGTCGGGGCATATCGCACCACGATCGGGTGGACGATCAGTTGGTCGTGCGCTTCGATCGAGTCGCCATGCAAGGACCTGAAATTGTCCGACACCCTGCCCGCCGGGCTGACCGTCAAAGACGTCTCCAGCGCTGGGGGCATCATCAAAAAGGCGACCATCACCGGCAACACGGTGACATGGGACCTCGAGGCACCCGGCACCCCCGGCCAAGTCGACGCCGGCTCGGTGGGCACGCTGTCGATCACCGCCAGTGTCGTCTGCAGCGAATCGGCCGACCAGGTGTTCGAGAACGTCGTCGTACTCAAGGCGTCGAACGCGGCGACGGCCCAGAGTGAGCCGCAGCCGATCACCGTCAAGGCTGCGCCGTCATGCGCTCCCCCGCCGCCCCCGGCGGCCTCGAAGAGTGCACCGGCCCGACTGAATGCCGGGGCGCCGATGCCGTTCACCCTCCGCCTTCCCTACGCTCCCGGGGCCTACACCCTGGTCGACCCGACCCCAGCCGGCCTCCGGTTCCAGAAGGTGACGATCGAACCACCCGGATCGCTCACCGTGTCGTGCGACGGCGGCATCACATATCTGACGGTCGACTTCGCGAGGCCCGGCCCCTTCGGGAGCTGCGTCAAGTCCGACGGCTACTGGAACGTCACCCACACCAGGTTCGCCGTTCCTGCGCAGTCCGATCCCGGATGGGCCGACCAGGTGGCGCTCAGGGCCGTCATCACGATGCGGGTGCCGGCCGACGCGGCCATCGGCACGACGTTCCAGAACATCACGCTCACCGGCGGCCCCGTGACCAAGCCGCTCGAAGCATCAGGAACGGTCGTCGCGCCCGGAACCGCACCGACGGTCGCCAAAACCCGCGAAGCGGCCCCCGGAATACCCGCCCCGCTCGGCTTCGCCGGGCCCGATCAGCACGTCAGCGAGAACGACCTCGGCTATGTCATCGCCATCGGCAACAACGGCAACTCCGAGACGGCGACGATGCCGTTGATCGACCCAACGGTCGTCGACCTGCTCGACCCAAACGTGGATTTCGTCGACGGGGAGAATTGGTGGCGGATCGGCTCGATCAGAAACGAGGCCAGTCTGATCGGTAGCACCTGTGGGACCCCGGCATTCGAGAAGATCCCGAACTGGAACGGCACCGGACGAACGATGTTGCGCTGGAAATTCACCGGCTGCACGTTCCCGCCCGCGCATCTCGGCAACAACCCGATCATCCGACTGCACTTCGTCGTGCGTACCAAGCCCGGCCTGCCCTCCGGAACGACCGTGCTCAACCGGGCCGACCTCCTCGGGGGGAGTGGCACGGCGCACCCGATGATCTGCGAACTCGGCACGACCGTCGACGCAACCGACCTCGACGGTGATGGCAATTCCACCGAGTCAACCTGTTCGGTCAACACCGCTGACACGTGGGTGGTGCCGAAACTGGCGACCGTTGACGCCACCAAATGGGTCAACGGTCCGGGCGATCCGCCGGGGCAATTCAGCCGGTTCCCCGACTTCGGTCGCACGCTCGCCTCCGAGAACGGTGTGGCGACGTACCTGCTGTTCATCGACATGCGCGGCAATATCACCGCCGGCCGCATCCAGCTGATCGACATTCTCCCGTACTTGAGCGACACCGCCACGATGAGCAACCTCAGCCCGCGCCGATCGGCGTGGTCGATGATCCTCACGGGGCCGGTCGAGGTGGCCTACATCCCGCGTTCTGCCGCTGATCCGGCCCGCAGTCCGCATGTCCAGGACGAGGCGTTGTGGACCCCGCTCACCTCGGGCGTCGTCTTCCGTTACTCGTCGTCGACCAATCCGTGCCGATTGACCGCCCCGCTGCTCGGCCAACTGCACATCGATGGTGCCTCTTACCCGAAGGGTTGCACACCGACGCCATGGGATCTCGCCCAGCCGGAAGGCGCCCGGGCTTTCGCCATGGACGCGGCGGTCAACCTCAATCCCTTCGACACGAACAACGGACACGGCGACATGCTGCGTCTGACGGTGCGGGTGAAGAGTCTCGACGCCGTGACCGCCCCTGAGACGATCGGGCAGGTGGCCTGGAACTCGTTCGCCTACACCGTCTCGGACATCGACGGCTACGAATTCCTGTCGGCCG
The DNA here is from genome assembly GCA_963847945.1 of uncultured Actinomycetes bacterium. Taxonomy (GTDB): domain Bacteria; phylum Actinomycetota; class Acidimicrobiia; order Acidimicrobiales; family Ilumatobacteraceae; genus JANMJD01. The sequence goes on along the minus strand of CAWKBX010000004.1, from coordinate 592,146 downwards.
AGCCGATCAAGGTCGGGGTGCAGATGCTGGCCGAGCCACCGCCGCCACCGCCGCCTCCAGTACCGATTGCGGTCGGCGATGTCGTGTGGTGGGACCACGATCACGACGGTCTGCAGGACGCCGACGAGCCCCGCATCCCCGGAGTACAGGTCACGTTGCTGACTGCGGCAGGGAACCAGGCAACCGATATCGGCGGCGCACCGGTTGCCCCAACCACGACCGATGCCATCGGCCACTACGTGTTCGACAACCTCGCCCGCGGCACCTATCGCGTCCGTTTCGCCGTGCCGACCGGAGGGGAGGCGACCGGGCAAGCCGTCGGCGCCGATCGGCTGGCCGACTCCAACATCGACGCGGCCGGGCTCACCCCGGACTTCGTACTCGACGGTCGAACCCCCGAGACCCGCGGCGCCGCAACCTGGCGACGGGGCGGCGCTCGCCGACGCGATCGACCCGTCGATTGACGCCGGGTTCTGGCTCCCACTCGCCGTCGGCGACCAGGTCTGGATCGACGAGAACCGCAACGGTCTGCGCGACGAGGGCGAATCGCCCGCGGCTCCGATGACCGTCGAGCTGTTCAACGCCGACGGAACCCCGGCGATCGACGGTTACGGGCGATCGGTCACCTCGGCGGTGACGAACCAGACCGGGCGATACGTATTCGACAACCTCCGCGCCGGCGACTACCGCGTTCGGTTCACCCCATCGGCTGGCAACGTGCTGACCACCCCGCGTGCTCGGCACCGATCCGGCTGTCGATTCGAACCCCGACGGCGACGGCATGACCCCGGTATTCACGCTGTCGGCGACGTCACCGACGGCCCGGCCAGGAACGCCGTCCGACGGCACCACCCACTTCATCGACCCGACGATCGACGCCGGCGTGACGACCCCGGTCCCTCCGCCGGTCGAACTCCCCGAGACCGGAGGGTCGGCCGAGCACCGGGCGGCGCTGGCCATCGCGCTCATCGCCCTCGGCGGCGCGCTCGGTTCACCTCGCCCGCCGACGTCAGCAAACAGCAGCGCGTCCTCCTCGCTGATTCCGAACGGTTGTTACTGTCCGGTGATGACTACGACCATGCAGGTTCCTGGAGCAGTGTTCACCGAGCGCGAGCACGTCGTGCCGCTCGATCATGCCCATCCCGATGGTCCGACGATCACCGTGTTCACCCGCGAGGTCGCCGACCCCGACGGACTCGACAAGCCGTACCTCGTCTTCCTGCAGGGCGGTCCGGGGTTTGAGGCGACGCGGCCGACCAGCCCGCCGCACGCGGCTGGATCGCCCGGGCGCTGCGGGACTACCGGGTGCTGTTGCTCGACCAGCGCGGCACCGGACGCTCGACCCCGGTCGGCGACGATTCCCGGTGACGATCCCGCAGCCAGGCCGAGTACCTCACCCACTTCCGCGCCGACTCGATCGTGCGCGACGCCGAGTGGATTCGCCAGGAACTGGGCGTCGACCGGTGGAGCGTGCTCGGCCAGAGCTTCGGCGGGCTTCTCCGTCGATGACCTACCTGTCGTTCGCCCCTGAGGGTCTGCGCGAGGTGTTCATCACCGGCGGTCTGGCGCCGATCGGGCCGCTCGGTCGACGACATCTACGCGGCGACCTACGTGCGCCGCCGAACAGAACCGCCGCTACTTCGCCCGCTATCCCGACGACCGGGCTCGGGTTCGCGACATCCACCATCGACTGGCCAACGAGGAAGTGGTGTTGCCGTGGCGGCGACTTGCTGACCGGCCGGCGCTTCAAGCAGCTCGGCCTCTGGCTCGGTGACAGCGCCGGTTTCGAACTCCTGCACCACGTGGTCGAGCTGCCGTTGGATCGCGTGCGTTTCTGCACCGACGTCGAGCGGCGCAGTCGGGCTTCATCCGCAATCCGATCTATGCGACGCTCCACGAGTCGTCGTATGCCGATGGCGTGGCAACACGCTGGTCGGCCGATCGGCTGCTCCCCGACGACATCCGCTGACTCCGACACGTTCACCGCCGAGCACATCTTCCCGTGGATGTTCGAGGACTACGGCGCGCTGCGGTCCGCACGCCGACGCCGCGGCGATCCTGGCCGAGCACGAATGGCCCCGCATGTTCGACGCCGTCGCAACTCCGCAGCCAACGAGGTGCCGGTCGCCGCGTCGATCTACACCGACGACCTCTATGTCGAGCGAACCTTTGCCGAGGAGACCGCCGCGGCATCCGGGGCCTGCGACCGTGGATCACCAACGAGTTCGCACACAACGGCCTGCGCGCCGATGGCAACCGGGTCCTCGGCCACCTGATCGACCTGGTCCGCGGACGCGCCTGAGCTGACGGGACCGCCGCTCGGCTACCCGCATCGGAATCAAGGGATGCGCGCCCGTGGGAGGGCGTTCGAGGAGTTCATCACCTGCGGTCCCGCCACGTTATCGCCGTCGAACGGAGTCACCGGACCACCGCCCCGACCGAAGCAGACATCGTCGCCGATGGGTGATGGACTGCGGCACCGACGACACGCCCCGATTCGTCGGCGAGTAACACTGCACTCAGCGGCTCGCCGGAGGGCCTCGGCGAACTCCCGTACGAACTGTTGGCGCTGCTCAGGCGTCCAATCAACAATGTACGCGGCGTCGTCCAGCGCAACCGACGATGGGTCAGTCCGTTGGCACTCGACAACGACCCGGGCGAAGAGTTGCGTGTACCGGCCGACCTCGTTGCTTCGATTGACGAGATCCTGGGGCACCATCAGCATGAGCCCATCGGTCTTGCCGTCGCGAACCTGCACTGGTCGGACAAATGCCTCGTCAAGCACCTCTGCCCCGACGAAGGTCGGACGTCGTGTACACACGAGACGGCGTGTCGATCATCTGCAGGGCGACCACTTTCTTGTCAAGCGATATGACAAGACTCGACAACTCCGAAGGCAGGCTTCGCGGCCGGATCGCGATCTGCGGCCTGGGGCGATGAGTCCCGAGGCGCAGCTCAGTCGCCCTTCACCGGTTTGTCGCCGATCCGGCGAGCGGCGCGAACGGGGGCCGGGAGCAACGAGTGGACCGCAGCCACGGTGGCGAGTGCGGCAAGGACCTGCGGGCGGCGGGCAAGGCCCGGCTCTCGGCGGTTGAGGCGTGAAGCAGCATGTACTCGACCGTGGCGATCAGGTCGCCCGTACCCGAGCGCCGCACCCAGGTGAACAGGTTGCAGCCGCTTCTCATCGTGCGACAAGAGCTGCAGGTCGACGTAGACCCGGTCGCCGGCGTGGGCCTGATCGACGTAGTTGACGTGGCTCTCGACGGTGTATACAGCTGTGGCCCGATCGCGAGATACGCCTCGTCGAGCCCGATGTCGTCGAGGAACCCGATCGCCGGCCTCGCTCGACAGCTGGAAGTAGCGGCTGTCGTTGACGTGGCCGTTGTAGTCGACCCACTCGGTCGGCATCGGTCCGCTCGTCGATCAGGCGCATCGGCCGGCCGTCGGCATCGACCGACAGCCCGCCGACGGTCGGGCGGCCGCGGCCGATACAGCGACCGGTCGTAGTCGTCGAGCACCGCCCGGCGCCGTAGCCGCCCGTGACCGAACGGAGGGCCTGCATCACCGCGACCAGGCAGTCGTCGCGCAACGCTTCGAGCTCGCGGATCGACTGGCCCGCGGCCTGGTCGTCGGACTGGCCGACCAGGCGGTCGAGCAGCTCGTCGGTGAGTTCGGGAACGTCCATCAGCTTGCGTCCACGGCCACTGCAGCGACGGGCCGAACTGGGCCATGAAGTGGCGCATGCCGGCCTCGCCCCCGGCGATCCGGTAGATCAGGAACGTGCCCATGAAGCTCCAGCGCAGGCCGGCGCCGAAGCGGATCGCGTCGTCGATCTCCTCCGCCGTCGCCACGCCGTCAGTCGACCATCCACAGCGCCTCGCGCCACAGTGCTTCCATCAGACGGTCGGCGATGAACCCGTCGATCTCCTTGCGCAAGCCGCAACGGCTGCATGCCCGATCGACGCGTAGACCTGCCGCTGCGCGGTCGCTCGCGGTCGCCGAGGTCAGCGCTCCGCCGCACGACCTCGACGAGCGGCATCAGGTACACCGGGTTGAACGGATGGCCGACGACGAGCCGCTCGGGATGCGTCATGTCGCGCTGCAGTCTCGGTCGGCAGCAGCCCCGATGTCGATGAGCCGAACACCACCTCGGGGCCGGCGGCCCGCGATGCCGCGGGCGAGCAGCGCCTGCTTCAGCTCCATCCGTTCGGGAGCGCTCTCCTGCACGAACTCGACCCCGGTCGCGGCCTCCTCGGGCGTAGCCGACGAAGGTGAGCGTCCCCTCGAGGGGCAGCGGCGGTCATGCACCAGTTTCGGTCAGTCGCCCGCGGTGCATTGGCGAGCACCTCGCCGATCTTGCGGGCGCCTCGGGATCGGGATCGTACAGCTTGACACGTCACGCCGTTGAGCAGGAAGCGAGCGGCCCACCCGCCACCGATCACCCCGCCGCCGAGCAGCCCGACGTGCGGGGAGCCGGATCGGGCCATCTCAGTGCTTGACCAGCTGGAGCTTGTCGCGGACCTCGGCCGGGCTCATCAGCTCGACGCCCATGGCCTTCAGCGATCTGCACGGCCCGGGCGACCAGCTCGGCGTTCGTCGCCAACTCGCCGCGGCCGAGATACAGGTTGTCCTCCAGCCCGACCCGGACGTTGCCGCCGGCGAGGGCGGCCATCGCGACGAACGGCAGCTGCATCCGGCCGATCGAGAAGGCCGAGAACGTCGAGCCGGCGCGGCAGCTGGTTGACCATCGCCATGAACGTGTTCCGGGTCGTCGGGCGCGCCGTAGGCGATGCCCATGCACAGCTGGATCATCACCGGATCGTCGAGCAGGCCGTCGCGGATCATCTCGTGCACGAATGCCAGGTGGCCGGTGTCGAACACCTCGAGCTCGGGCCGCACGCCCAGCTCCTGCACCTGCCGGGCCATCGTGCGCAGCACGCCGGCGTGTTGACCATGATGTAGTCGCCACCCGAGGCGAAGTTCATCGTGCCGCAGTCGAGCGTGCAGATCTCGGGCAGCAGATCGTACGGACGTGGTCGAGCCGCTCGGTCGCCCCGGCCATGTCGGTGCCCTCGTCGGCGAGCGGCAGCACGGCCTCCGTCTCCGCCGAGCACGATGTCGCCGCCCATCCCCGCGGTGAGGTTGATGACGACGTCGACGTCCGGCGTGCGGATGCGATCGCACGACCTCCTCGTACAGCTCGGCGTCGCGCGAGCCCTTGCCCGGTCTCGCGGATCGCGGACGTGGATGTGCACCACCGCGGCGCCGGCATGGGCCGCCTCGATCGCCGAGTTGGCGATCTGCTCGGGGGTGACCGGCACGTGCGGGCTCTTGCCGACGGTGTCACCTGATCCGGTGACGGCGCAGGTGATGAAGACTTTCCAGTTCATGGGTCAACCCTTCCTGTACCGGGCGACGCTTGCCCGGGTTTGCTGAACGAACGATCAGCCAACGGTAGCCGAACCCCGGCCACGGTGACCGAGGCCGGTCGTGGAGCATGACAACATTCCGGCATGGAGCAGCCCCGTGGATGAACTCACCAACCTTCGTGCCCTGGTCACCGGCGGCGGATCAGGGATCGGCGCGGCAACCGCGGCACGACTGCGGGCTGCCGGGGCCCACGTGATCATCGCCGACGCCAACCCCGCGACCAGCCCCGACGTCGTTGCCGACGTTGCCGACACCGCGTCGGTCGATGCCCTGTTCGACCAGATCCGTGCTCGCCTCGGCGGACTCGATCTACTCGTCAACAACGTCGGCGTCGCCGGGCCGACCGCGCCGATCGACGAGATGGACCCCGACGACTTCGATCGATGCGTGCAGGTCAACCTCGGCTCGATGATGCGCTGCACTCGCCTCGCCGTGCCGCTGCTGCGCGAGCGGCCGGGGTCGATCGTCAACATCTCGTCGTCGGCCGGGCTGTTCGGTTACCCGCTTCGGTCCCCGTACGCCGCGGCCAAGTGGGCCGTCATCGGCCTGACCAAGACCTGGGCGATGGAACTCGGCGCCGCCGGCATCCGCGTCAACGCCATCTGCCCCGGTTCGGTCGGCGGAGCACGGATGGACGGCGTGATCGACCGGGAAGCCGCCGCTCGCGGCGTCGATCCCGAGGTAGTTCGGTCGGGCTACACGGCCCAGGTCTCGATGGGAACCTTCGTCGATGCCAGCGACGTCGCCGAGGCCATCGCCTTCCTGACCTCACCCGCCGCGCGATTCATCTCCGGACAAGCACTCGGCGTCGATGGTCACACCGAGACGCTGACAACGTTGACGTCGCGCTGACCTCGCGCTGACCTCGCGCTGACTCGCGCGCACAAACGATCGCATCTGGAAACACGGTCGATCGAAGATCTGCATGGCCGAAGTGGCTATGGTTCGGTTCACCGGTGTCGACGGGAATCGACGCCATCACGAAGGGGAGACCACATTGACTGACAGAGTCAAGATTTTCATGGTGCCCGAGGGCGCCTTCTCACGCCGTCGCATGCTCGCTGGCACCGGCGTCGCAGCCGTCGCAGCAGCTGCCCTGGCCGCCTGCGGCAGCAGCGGCGGAGGGTCCGAAGAGGGTTCTGGCGATGCGACCACCGCACCCGCTGCGGAGCCCGCACCCGCCGTTACCGAGGCCGAAGCCGCCCCGGTGACCGAGGCCGAAGCTGCCCCCGACACCGAGCCGGCCGCACCGGCTGAGGGTGGAGGAAAGATCCTGCGCGTCGGCACCCTCGGCGGCGCCAACGACATCCTCGACGGTCAGCACATCGTCGCCAAGGCCGACATCGTGCGCCAGCAGACCGGCTGGGAGCCGCTGATGAGCTTCAGCCCCGAGTACGTGCCGGAGTACGCCAACGGCATCGCCAAGGACGTCACCGCCAACGCCGCCGACGACTACACGATCACCCTGAAAGACGGCGTCAAGTTCTCCAATGGCGAAGCCGGTGACCGCCGATGACGTCATGTATTCGATGGAGCGTCTGCTCGACCCTGATGCGGCCCTGTTCGGCGGCTCGGCCCTGCGTCCGATCCTCGACAAGACCGGCATCTCCAAGGTCGACGAGTCGTCGGTCGAACATCAAGCTGAAGCAGCCGGTGTCGAACTTCAAAGAGGCGCTGTGCGCCTACACGTTCGCCATCGTGCCCGATGGGCTACGAGCGTTACGCCGGTGACGTCGCCAACCAGATCGGCACCGGGCCGTACATGCTCAAGGAGTTCGAGGTCGGCAAGAAGTCGGTCCACGTCAAGAACCCGCACTACTGGGATGCCGGCAAGCCGTGGTTCGACGAGGTCCACATCATCGACTTCGCCGACGCTGACGCCGCCGTCAACGCCCTGCTCGCCGACCAGGTCGACGCGGTGGCCGACATCCCGGCCGCTTCGGTCGAGACGATCGAGGGCACCGACGGCTTCGCCGTGCTCAACTCGGCCGGCGGTGGCTGGCTGACCATCTGCATGGCCGTCGATCAGGAGCCGTTCACCGACGTCCGAAGGTCCGCCAGGCGATGCGTCTCATCGTCGACCGCGACGCGATGGTCGAGCAGGTGCTCGCCGGCTACGGCTGGTCGCCAATGACCTGTACGCCCCGCTCGACGCGGCGTACATCGGCGACGAACTGCCCCAGCGCGAGCAGGACATCGAGGCCGCCAAGGCGCTGCTGGCCGAGGCCGGCAAGAGCGACCTGGTCATCGACCTTTTCGCCCCCGACGACACCGCCGGTCTGCCGGAAATGATCCAGCTCTTCGCCGAGCAGGCCAAGGAAGCCGGCATCACGGTCAACGCCGTCGTGCTCCCGGGTTCGGAGTACTGGGGTGACGAGTACCTCAAGCGCACCTTCGCCACCGACTACTGGGGCACCCGTAACTTCCTGCCGCAGGTTGCCGCCGGTTCGCTCGTGGCACTCGTCGCCGTACCCCGGCGATCACTGGCCGCCGGCCGGTTCGACCTTCGAGAGCGACTACAACGCCGCACTCGCCGAGACCGACGATGCCAAGCGCAAGATCGATCACCGACAAGATGCAAACGGAGCTGTACGAGACCGGCGGGTTGATCATCCCGTTCTTCCAGAACGGTCTCGATGGCTACAACTCGCGTCTGCAGGGCCTGGTCGATCGCCCGAACACGCTCAACCTCGACCACTACGGCCGTGGCTTCAAGAACCTGTCGTTCGCCGAGGGCTGATCGCCCACGGCTTCATGTTGTAAGTCTGCGGTGATCCGCTCCGGGCTCAGTCGAGCCCGGAGCGGAACCGTATGGAATCGGAAGGTTGTGAATGTCCAACGGGTGGGGTGTCACCAAGTTCATCCTGCGACGACTCGGTTTCGGTGTGCTGACGCTGCTCATCGTGTCGTTGATCATTTTCGGGGCCACCCAATTGCTGCCCAGCGATGCGGCACAGACCCAACTCGGACGGAACGCGACGCCTGCCAGCGTGGCGACGCTGCGAGAAGAACTCGGGCTGAACAAGCCCAAGCTGGAGCAGTACACGCGTGGCTCGGAGGGCATCGTCACCGGCGACCCGGGCAAGTCGTTGGTCGGCTCCAAGCTGCCCGTCCTCGACGGCATCGGAGCACGAGTGGTCAACTCGCTGTTCCTGCTGATGATGGCCTCGATCGTCTCGGTCCCGATCTCGCTGTGGCTCGGTGCCTACATGGCCCGTCGAAAGGCACCGGTCCTGTCGAACACGATGCTTGCGCTCGCCTCGATCCCGGAGTTCGTGATCGGTGTGGTCCTCGTCGTCGTCTTTGCCACCCGGGTGTGGCATGTGCTCCCGGCGGTCAGCGCCATCGACATCGGCGAGGGGCCATGGACCGACCCGAAGGGTGCGATCTTGCCGACGATCACCCTGGCGCTCGGAGCCATCCCGTACATCAGCCGTACGGCCCGGGCGTCGCTCGCCGAGGTGCTGCAGAGCGACTACGTCGAGATGGCTCGGCTCAAGGGCTTGCACTGAGCGTCAGGTGATGCGCCGCCACGCCTTCCCCAATGCGCTCGGGCCGGTCTTCCAGGTGATCGCCCTCAACGTCGCCTACTTCGCCGCCGGCGTCATCGTCGTCGAGACCATCTTCAACTACCCGGGCATCGGCGGCGCGATGCAGTACGGCGGTGAAGGCTCGCGACATCCCGACGATCCAGTTCCTGGCCATGGTGCTCGCCGGCGTGTACGTCGTCACCAACATCGCCGCCGATGTCGCCACCATCCTCGTGACCCCCCGACTCCGCACGAGGCTCCAGTGAGCACCACCCGATCGACATCGACCGCCGTTGCACCGTCCGTGGCCACAGCCAAGCCGCCGGGGTCCTCAAGGTCGCGTTTCGCTTGTGGCGCACCCGGATCGGGCCGCTGATCGCCTTCGGGCTGACCATCGTCGCCATATTCGGCCGCTATGTCGCGCCGTACGGGGAGCAGAAGGGCATCGCCAAGCCGTTCCAGCCGGCGGCGAAGACCCGCCTGCCGTCGACGTTCGGCTCGGCCAAGGTCGGCCACGACGTGTGGACGCGATTCCTGTACGGCGGACGCCCGATCCTGATCGCGGCGATCCTGTCGACGATCCTGGCGCTGGTCATCGGCACGATCATCGGTCTCGCGGCCGCCTACAACCGTCGCAAGCTCGACGGATTTCTCATGCGAACGATGGACATCGTCCTGGCGTTGCCACAGGTCATCATGGCGCTCGTCGTGTTGTCGATGCTCGGCGCCAAGACGTACCTGATCATCTTGACCGTCGGGCTGTCCGACCGTCCCGCGCATCGCCCGCGTGGTCCGTGGCGCGGCGGTGTCGGTTGTCGAGCGCGACTTCATCGGTGCCGCCGAGGCTCTCGGCGAGTCGCGCACCCGGATCCTGTTCTCCGAGTTGCTGCCCAATGTTGCCGCTCCGCTGCTCGTCGAGGCCAACCTGCGCCTGACGTTCGCCATCGGCCTGATCTCGGGCATCTCGTTCCTCGGCTTCACCCCCGACCTCGGCGCAGCGAACTGGGGCTTGATGATCAACGAGAACCGCGGTGGAATCATTCCGAACCATTGGGGCGTCACCCTCCCCGTCCTCGCCGTGGCCCTACTGACCATCAGTACCGGCCTGATCGGTGACGGCATTTCCCGGGCCGCTGCGGGCCTCGACCGCCAGAAGGATGAGGCGTGATGGCCGAGATGCTCTGAAATTCGCAACCTGCGTATCGATGTCGAGGCCACGCGGCCACGACATCGTCGACGAGGTCGATCTCTCCATCGCTCCGGGCGAGGTGCTCGGCCTGGTCGGCGAGTCCGGCTCGGGCAAAACCACCGTTGGCCTGGCTGTTCTCAGCCACGCGCGGCGGGGTGTGAAGATCGTCGGTGGGTCGGTGTCGATCGACGGAACCGAGATGTTCGGCTTGGCAGACGATGCGCTACGCCGGACGCGCGGCCAACTGGTGTCGTACGTGCCGCAGGATCCGTCGACCGCCCTCAACCCGGCGATCCGCATCGGTAAGCAGGTCCTCGAGGTGCTCGAAAGCCACGACTTCGGTGGATCACAAACCGCCCGCGAAAGAGCGCGTCAAGGAAGTGATGGGCGAGGTTCTCCTGCCGGGCACCCCCGAATTCCTGCGCCGCTACCCCCACCAACTCTCGGGCGGGCAGCAGCAGCGCGTCGGGCTGGCGATGGCGTTCGCCTGCCGGCCGTCGGTGATCGTGCTCGACGAGCCGACAACGGGACTCGACGTCAGCACCCAGTCGCACGTACTGGCGACCGTGCGCGATCTGTGCCGTACGCACGGCATTTCCGCCCTGTACGTCACCCACGACCTTGCCGTCGTCGCCAACCTCGCCGACCGCGTGGCCGTGATGTACGCCGGGCGGATCGTCGAGCAGGGCCCGACTGCCTCGCTGTTCACCAACCCGGCCCATCCCTACACGCGCCATCTCACCGCGGCCGCCCCCGACATGGACGGCACCAGCGCGATGGTCGGGCTCATCGGTCGGGCACCGGCGCCGGGCAAGCGTCCCGGAGGCTGCTCGTTCGCCGATCGCTGCACCCTGGCCACCGACGACTGCCGGTCCTCGTTCCCCCGGAAAACCGAGGTCGCCATCGGCCACACCGTGCGTTGTGTGCACGCGTACGACATTCCCGAACGACTGAAGAACGCGACCAAGACCCACTTGTCGCAGATCGATACCGGCAACGAGCTGTTGTCGGTGCGTGACCTCTCGGCGGCGTACACGGGGCACCAGGTCGTCCACAATGTCTCGTTCGGCGTGGCCGCCGGTGAGTGTGTCGCTGTCGTCGGCGAGTCGGGTTCCGGCAAGACGACCGTGTCGCGCTCGATCGGCGGGCTTCACGCCGAATGGACCGGCACGGTGTTGCTCAACGGTCAGGAACTCGCCCGTTCGGCCCGCGATCGACCAACCAAGCAACGCCTCACCATCCAGTACGTGTTCCAAAACCCGTACTCGTCGCTCCACCCGCGTCGCCCGATCGGCGACTCGGTCGCCCGACCGTTGATCATCGCCGGCGGATCGAAGGCTGAGGCTCAACGAGCGGTGGCCGAAATGCTCGAGCGAGTCTCGCTGACTGCGGCCTACGCCGCGCGCTACCCCGACCAGCTCTCCGGCGGCGAGCGTCAGCGCGTCGCCATCGCCCGGGCGCTCGTGGCCAACCCCGACGTGCTCGTCTGCGACGAGGTGACGTCGGCACTCGACGTGCTCGTCCAGGCCTCGATCGTCGAACTCCTCCACGAACTGCGCCGCGACCTCGGCCTCGCCATGCTTTTCGTTACGCACAACCTGCCCCTGGTGCGGTCGATCGCCGACCGGGTGGTCGTGATGGCCGACGGCAAGGTCGTCGAGGCCGGCGACACCGATGAGGTGTTGACCAACCCCGTCGAGGAATACACCAAGCGTCTGCTCGCCGACACCCCTTCGATCAGCGCGGCACTCTGACGCTCACCGCGCGCGTCGCGCCCGGAGTTACTGCTGCGACGAGGCTGTGATCAGGCGTCGGTCAGTCGCGGTTGGTGACGATCTGACGCCACGCCTCGGTGGCAGCGACGGCGTTGAACGTGAAGATGTGGAGGTTCGAGATATTCAGTTCGACCAGCACATCCTCGAGCGGTGCCAAGAGGACGGCAGGGTCGTATCCGGTCGCCATCTTGCCCATCGCGGTGGCGTTCTTACGCAGGAACCGCAGCGACGCACCGATGCCGACCTTGGCCCCGATCGTCAGCAACTTGGTGCGATCGACAACGCCGGGAATGCCGAGATGAATCGGCAGATGCACCCCGGCGGCCCGGGTCTGGCGAGCCCAGGTCGTGATCTGCTTGGCGTCGAAGCACATCTGGGTCGAGATCCACCCGTCGATGCCCGCCGCGTCGAGCGATGCCTGCTTGTCGAGCAACGCCTGGGCTAGCGCCTCATTCGCGATCGACGGATGACCGTCGGGGTAGCCACCGATGCCGATGCGGGTCAGCGGAGCCTGACGAGCGATCAACGCGTCGATCAACTGTCCGGCGGTATGGCACGGGCCGTGGGCGTCTTGAGCGTCGCCGCCGATCACGAATGCCGTGGTCACGTTGTTGGCCGCCAGCCAGGCAACGATGCGGTCGAGATGTTCTTCGGACTCGACCATGTGGGCGGCCAGGTGGGGCACGACCACAAGGCCGGTTTCAATCAGCTTCTCGGCCGCGGCAAGTGAGACGTCAATGCCCTTGACCGGCGAGCAGGTGAGCGTCGTCATCGTTCCCGCACTCAGCGCGGCTGCCTCCCGCTCCAACGAGCCCAGCGGAATCAACTCGAAGAACGGAGCATTCAACAGGGCAAGGCCGGCGGGCCCCATCAGGTTCGATGCGGAACGGGTCGTGCGCCTCAACATTTTCCCACCATACAGTTCCTTCTCGCATCGTGGGAAGTTTTGGTCTACACTCGAACCCTATGGCTGATGAGGACGACGACATCGATCTTGCCGCGCTGAGTGACGAAGACCTCGTCGATCAGATGCACAACGACCTCTACGACGGCATGGCCGCCGAGATCGTCGAAGGCACCATGATTCTGCTCGACCGGGGCTGGTCACCCGACCGCACGCTCAACGAAGCGCTCGTCGAAGGCATGCGCATCGTCGGCATCGACTTCCGCGACGGCATTCTGTTCGTCCCCGAGGTGCTGCTCGCCGCCAACTCGATGAAGGCCGGCATGGAGATCCTCCGGCCGCTGCTCGCCGAGACCGGTGCCGAACCGATCGGCAAGGTCGTCATCGGTACCGTCAAGGGCGACATCCACGACATCGGCAAGAACCTGGTGGCGATGATGCTCGAAGGGGCCGGGTTCGAGGTCATCGATCTGGGCATCAACACCGACGCCGAGAAGTTCCTCGCCGCCCTCGAAGAGCATCAGCCCGACATTCTCGGAATGTCGGCCCTACTCACCACCACCATGCCCTACATGAAGGTCGTCATCGAGACCCTCAAAGAGCAGGGCCTGCGCGACAAATACATCGTGATGGTCGGCGGCGCCCCGCTCAATGAAGAGTTCGGCATGGCCATTGGGGCCGACGCCTATTGCCGCGATGCGGCCGTTGCCGCCGAGTCAGCCAAGACCCTCGTTGCGGCCAAGCGCGGCCGCGCCGAGCCTCCCGGTCCCGGCGCTCGCTGAGATTTCGCCGACCCATGTCATCGTTGGTCCTCGCCTGCGGCGCGCTCGCCCAGGAATTGCGGGTCGTACTCGGCCCACAGTTGTCCAACGGCGATGTGGAGATCGACTTCCTCCCGGCCAACCTGCACAATCGGCCCGACCAGATCGTGCCGACGCTACGTCCCCGTATCGAAGCCGCGCGTCACGAGGGCCGTCAAGTGTTCGTCGCCTATGCCGATTGCGGCACCGGCGGATTGCTCGACGCCCTGCTCGACGAGTTCCCTGGTGTACATCGGCTTCCCGGGGCGCATTGCTACGAGGTCTTCGCCGGGTCCGACCGATTCGCCCAGTTACACGACGAGGCTCCCGGCACCTTCTATCTCACCGACTTTCTTGCCAAACACTTCGATGCGCTCGTGTGGACGTCACTCGGTCTCGACCGGCACCCTCAGTTGCGCGACATGTACTTCGGCAACTACACCCGGTTGGTCTTGCTCTCGCAGCGACCGTCACCGATCGTCGTCGAGGCGGCCCGCGCCGCGGCAGACCAACTCGGTCTCGCCTTCGAACATCGCGAAACCGGGCTCGCCCCGTTCACAGCAGTGCTCGGCGTCCCTGTATCCGTTGGCAGAAAGGCCGCCTGATGGCCCGCAAGTCGTCTGAAGTCGTCGTCATCCTGTGGCGCGATATCCCCGCCCAGGTCAATGGAAAGGCGGGCGGGGAGCGCCACCAGGTGCTGCTGCCCCATCGCTTCCAGAAGGCGATCGACCGCGCCGCGATGATCGCCGAGAAGAAGACCGCCCAGGAGTACGTCGGCGAATGGCGTCGCACGTCGTATCCGTTGGCCGGCGACCTCGTGGCGACGATCGATGAGATCGCCCAGCGGATGGAAGATGAATTCTCCAACGAGCGACTGATGACGCTTGTCGACAACGGCGGCTGGGATCCCGCAGCCCCGGGCGTACCCGACACTCCCCCCGATCTCTGAACGGACCACACCTCCATGACCCTTTTCACCAGGGGGCTGCGCCCCCAAGCCCCATCGTCCGCTGGCTCGCCGGCGCTCGCTCAGCTGACCGGTCATGAGCAGAGCTCATGACCGACACCATCCTCAGCTCCCCGACCCGCGAAGTCATCATCGGCTTCGACCGACCGTTCGTAATGATCGGCGAACGGATCAACCCGACCGGACGCAAACTCCTCGCCGAGGAGATGAAGAACGGCGACTTCAGCCGCGTCGAGGCCGACGCCCTGGCCCAGGTCGCCGCCGGGGCCCACATGCTCGACGTCAACGCCGGCATCCCGCTGGCCGATGAGCCGGCGCTGCTGGCCCGCGCCGTCCGGCTGGTCCAGTCGGTCACCGACGTTCCGTTGTCGATCGACTCCTCCATCGTCGAGGCCCTCGAGGCGGGACTGTCGGTCTACCAGGGCAAGGCCCTTGTCAACTCGGTCACCGGAGAGGATGAGAACCTCGAGCGGGTACTGCCCCTCGTCGCCAAATACGGTGCCGCGGTGGTCGCCATCTCGAACGACGAGACCGGCATCTCGGTCGACCCCGACGTCCGCTACCTGGTCGCCAAGAAAATCGTCGAGCGGGCCGCCGACTACGGCATTCCGCGTTGTGACGTGGTCGTCGACCCGTTGGTGATGCCGATCGGGGCAATGGGCACGGCCGGCAAGCAGGTGTTCCACCTCGTGCGTCGGTTGCGCGATGAACTCGGTGTCAACACCACCTGCGGGGCGTCGAACGTGGCGTTCGGCCTACCCAACCGCAACGTGATCGCCGGGACGTTCCTGGCGATGGCGATCGGGGCCGGTATGACCTCGGCGATCACCAACCCGCTGCATTCCGAGGTGCTCCATGCGGTGCAGGCCGCCGACGTGCTCGCCGGTCACGACAAGGACTGCATGAACTGGATCCGCGCCCACCGGGACCCTGCGATCAGCGCGGATCGCGCCGTGCGTGGCGGCCGTCGGGCGAGCAAGAGGGCCGAAGCCTGAACACCGCCCAGATCGTCTTCACGCCCGCCGGCCAGCGAGGCGACGTCGAGCTCGGCACCACCGTGCTCGACGCGGCGCGCCGGCTCGGCGTCGATGTGGATTCGGTCTGCGGCGGGCGCGGCATCTGCGGCCGATGCCAGGTGGTTCCGACGTTTGGGTCGTTCGCAAAATTCGGTCTCGACTCCCGGGCCGACCACCTGTCGACTCCCGGCTCCGTCGAGACGACCGACTACAAGCCCCGCCGGCAGCTGGCCGAGGGTGCCCGGTTGGGTTGTGCGGCCATCATCCAGGGCGACCTGGTCATCGATGTTCCGCCGGCCAGCCAGGTGCACAAGCCCGTTGTTCGCAAGTCGGTCAACCTCGACGGCCTCGTCGTCGACCCGATCGTACGCCTGCATTACGTCGAGCTGCCGACGACTGAACTCGGCGAGGAACGTAGCGATCTGCGCCTCCTGCAGGACGCGCTGCGTGATCAATGGTCGTTGACGACCGACGCAATTTCGCCCGCCGCCCTCGTTGCCTTGCAGCCCGCGTTGGCCAAGGGCAAGCGGACGATCACTGTCGCGGTTCACTCCGGCGCTCGGGTCACGGCCGTCTGGCCCGGGTTCGTCGATGCCGCATACGGCGTGGCGATCGACGTCGGCTCCACGACCGTGGCCGGCCATCTGTGCGACGTCACCACCGGTGAGGTGGTTGCCTCGGCCGGACGGATGAACCCACAGATCCGCTTCGGCGAAGACCTGATGAGCCGCGTCTCCTACGTGATGATGAATCCCGGCGGCGAGATCGAACTGACTGCGGCGATCCGCCAGGCCCTCGATGAATTGGTCGGTGAGCTGGTCGAACAAGCGTCAGCGACCCGTGACAACGTCGTCGACTTCGTCTTCGTCGGCAACCCGATCATGCACCACCTGGTGCTGGGCATCGACCCGACGCCATTGGGCGTCGCCCCGTTCGCCCTGGCCACCGACCTGCCCGTCAACGGCATGGTGAGTGAGATCGGGGTCGAGGCCCGCTTCGCCACGTTCCACGCCTTGCCGTGCATCGCCGGCCACGTCGGGGCCGATACGGCCGGGGCGATCCTCAACGAGCGTCCGTACGAAGCCGACCATCATGTGCTCCTGATCGATGTCGGCACGAACGCCGAGATCGTGTTGGGTGACCGTAACGGCCTCCTTGCGGCATCGTCGCCCACCGGCCCGGCGTTCGAAGGCGCGCAGATTTCGTGTGGGCAACGGGCGACGGCCGGGGCGATCGAACGGGTGCGCATCGATCGGGCCACGCTGGAGCCGCGGTTCAAGATAATCGGTGCCGACATGTGGAGCGACGAGCCGGGATTCGACGACGCGACCGCCAAATCCGGCGTCACCGGCGTCTGTGGTTCGGGGATCATCGAGGTCGTGGCCGAAATGTTTCTCGCCGGGATCATCGAGTACGACGGCACCATCTCGGGTTCCACCGGCTCGCCGCGGGTGATCGCAGATGGCCGCACATTCGCATACGTCCTGCATGGCCCGCTCGACGGCACTGCCGACGAGCAGTTACGTATCGCCCAGAACGACGTTCGGGCCATCCAGTTGGCCAAGGGGGCGCTATATGCCGGTTGCCGCCTGTTGATGGAGCATGCGGGCATCGAAACGGTCGACGAGGTGCTCCTCGCCGGCGCGTTCGGCAGCCACATCGATCCGATCTACGCCCTCGTCCTCGGGCTGGTTCCCGACTGCGACCCGACGAAGGTGCGCTCGGTCGGCAACTCCGCCGGCTCGGGTGCTGCCCGGGCTCTCCTCTCGAAGGCGGCCCGCGCCGAGATCGCCGCGGTCGCCCGACAGGTCACCAAGATCGAAACGGCGATCGAGCCCCGGTTCCAGGAGCATTTCGTCGGGGCGATGGGCATTCCCCATGCCACCGATCCGTATCCGTACCTCGCTGCCGCCGTGCAGCTACCCATCCGCAGACCGGCCGCCGAGCGCGCCGATCGCCCTCGAAGGAGAGCCCGATGAGTTCGCAAGAAGGATCAACCCGCCGCAGCGGAGGCCGCGCCGGGCGCCAGGCGTTACGCGCATCGCATCAGGTCGCCGCCGTGCCGTACATCACTCGCACGATGCCCCCGTTTGAGGTGTTGTCCGACGAGAACCTGGCGATTCTCGAGCACAACGCCGACACCATCCTCGAAGAGGTGGGCATCTGGATCCGCGACTATCCGTCGGCTATCCAGCGGTTCGTCGACGCCGGGGCCACGGCCGAGGGCGAGATGGTCAAGTTCCCCCGAGGGATGTGCCGCTCGATCGTTCAGGCGACAGCGCCGGCGATCTACACCCAGCATGGCCGCAACCCGGCCCGCAATGTGCAGATGGGCGGCAAGGCAACCGTCTTCGCTCCCAACTACGGCTCGCCGTTCGTGCGAGACCTCGACGGCGGTCGCCGTTACGCCACGCTCACCGACTTCCAGAACTTCGTCAAGCTCGCGTACATGTCGCCCTACCTCCACCATTCCGGGGGAACGGTGTGCGAGCCGGTTGACATCCCGGTCAATAAGCGCCATCTCGACATGGTCTATTCGCACATTCGCTACAGCGACAAGCCGTTCATGGGGTCGGTGACTGCCGGCAGCCGGGCGCAGGACTCGGTCGATCTGGCCCGCATCGGGTTCGGTGACCAGTGGCTCGATGCGACCGGTGCCCCCAAGACCGTGATGACGTCACTGATCAACGCCTCCTCGCCCCTGGTGTGGGACGAGACGATGCTCGCCGCCGCCGAGGTGTACGCCTCGAACAACCAGGCGTGCCTGTTCACTCCGTTCATCCTCGCCGGGGCGATGGCTCCGGTCACCGTTGCCGGGGTCGCCGCGCAGACGCTGGCCGAGGCGTTGGTTGGCATGACCTTTGCCCAACTCGTCCGGCCCGGCGCCCCGGTTATCATGGGGTCGTTCGCCTCGTCGATGTCGATGCAGACCGGGGCTCCGACCTTCGGTACCCCCGAGCCCGCCCTCGTGCTCTACACGGTTGCCGCGTTGGCCCGCCGCCTCGGTGTGCCGTTCCGCTCGGGCGGTGGGTTGTGTGCCTCGAAGACCGCCGACGCCCAGGCCGCGTATGAGTCGGCGGCGACGATGCAACCAACGATGCTCGCTGGCGTCAACTTCGTTCTCCATGCCGCGGGCTGGCTGGAAGGCGGCCTGTCGATCGGTTACGAGAAGTTCATCCTCGACTGCGATCAGCTCGGCATGTGGCACACGTTCGTCAACGGCGTCGACATGTCCGAGAATGGCCAAGCCATGTCGGCGATCCGCGAAAATCCTCCTGGCCAGCACTTTCTCGGCACGGCGCACACCCTGGCCAACTTCGAGAACGCCTTCTACCGTTCGAACACGGCCGACAACAACAGCTACGAGCAGTGGCTGGAAGAGGGCGAACTCGACGCCGTCCAGCGGGCCAACAAGATCTACAAAAAGACGATCGCCGAGTACGAGGCCCCGCCGATTGACGACGCCATCGACGCCGAACTGCTCGATTTCATCGCCCGCCGCAAGGCCGAGATGCCCGACGCGATCGGCTGAGTAGAGGTCACAATGTCGGGCGTGCAGTCAGTCGAGCGGGCGTTTGCAGTGTTGCGCGCCACGGCCACGGGGCCGTCGGGGATCAGCGAGATCGCCCGGCGATTGGAGCTACCGACGTCCACCGTTGCCCGAATGTTGGCCACCCTGGAAAGCGTTGGTGCGGTCGAACGCGTCGGGGACGGCTTCGACTATCGCATCGGTCGGATGATCATCGATCTCGCGGCGGGGGCCCAGGGCACAAATCTCACCGCCGTCGCCAAGGTCTACCTGCAGGAGTTGGTCGAACTGGTCGGGGAGACCGCCGGACTGTCGGTGCTCGACAATGGCCAGGTCCACTACCTCGATCACGTCGCCAGCGACAACGCCATCCAGATCCGCGACTGGACCGGCACCCACCTGGCACCACATGTGACGTCGTCGGGGCTGGTTCTACTCGCCCACCTGCCGGCCGACGCTCTCGACGTGATGTTGAAGCGCCCGCTCGATCGTTTCACCGAGTCGACGATCACTCGGCCGGCCGACGTTCGCCAACGCCTCGCCGGCATCCGCCGCAGTGGTTTGTGTTGGACAATCGAGGAGTTGGAGCCGGGCATCGCCTCGGTCGCTGCTCCGATCCACGGCGCCGACGGCACCGTCGTCGCTGCCATGCACATCCACGGGCCGAGTTACCGCTTCCCAGGCGCCGACCGGGCCAAGTTCGAATCCGCGCTCCTCGCCGCCACACGAAAGCTCAGCGCTCGGTTCGCGACGAGTCCACCGTCTGACGCCGATGCCCCCGGTGGCGTCATCAGTCACCACGACGCTGGTTGCTTGCGCGTGCAACTATCACTACATTCGTGACGAGACCGCGGCATTCGCTGCGAGACAAGGATGATCGTCATGAGCCTTCCCATTCCCGCAGCTACATACGGCATTGACACCGCCCACTCCCAACTGGGCTTTTCGATCACCCACCTGGGCATCTCGATCGTCCGCGGGACGTTCGACACGTTCGACGGTTCGCTGACCGTCGGCGAGTCGCTCGCCGACACCGCCGTGGCGATCGAGGCCGACATGGCGTCGATGAACAGCGGCAACCCGATGCGCGACGGCCACATGCACGGCGACGACTTCTTCGATGTCGCCAACCACCCGACCATGTCGTTCAGATCAACATCGATCGAGGAGTCCGCCTCGGGTTACGCGATGACCGGTGACCTGACGATCAAGGGCGTCACCCAGTCCGTCACGCTCGCCGCCGACTACAACGGCTCGGGCGTATTCCCGATGGACCAGTCGACGCACTTCGGTTTCGCGGCCCGCGGCACGATCAGCCGCAGCGCCTTCGGTATCTCGTACGGCGTCCCGATGGTCAGCGACGACGTCAAACTGACGCTCGATGTTCAGTTCGTGCAGCCCGCTGGCTGAACCACGCACGCACGACGAACCATTCCTCCAAAGCCGCCCGTCCTCCCCAGTCCTACCGCGATAGTTGCTACTGCGGTACTGCTGACCAACCCGGCTGCCTCAGACCGCCATCAGGGCGACGCCGACCGCGGCGAGCACCAACCCAATGGTCTGCCACCAGCGCAGGCGTTGGTGGTCGAATATCGCGGCCAGGATCACGCCGACCGCGGCCGATTGCGACGAGGCGATGCCCGTCGGCGCGAGCTGGCCGGTGCGGTAACCCGCCAGCAGCGAGATCACCCCGAGCGCGGCGCATTGGGCGCTGAGGATCGAGATCAGCCGAGGGCCCAGCCAGAGCTTCGGTGCGACAGGGGCGAACACCGTCTCGCGTCGTGCGAGGGCCAGAAGTGCGAGGAGCACGAAGCCGGTGGTCCGCTGGGCGGCCACCGGCCACACTCCCGAGTCGCGGTCGGCATAGCTCATCACTACGAACGCCGTGCCGATCAACACGCCCGACAGAGAGCCGAGGAGCACGCCGAGCATGGTGCGACCTTCTCCCCCCCGGAGCGTACGAGGTCATCAGCACCGCGGTGATCCCGATTGACACCCCGACGATCGCCCATCCCCCCAGCGGACGGCCTTGGACGACATCCCACAAGGCGGGGATCGAACTCGCCGCCACCGCATTCGCCGGCGAGGCAATCCCCATCGGGGCGACAGAGAATGCCCAGGTGATCAGCGACAACGCGGTGCAGGCACCGAGTCCCGAGGCGGCCCCGATCAGCACGCTGCGCGTGTCCCAGTGGCCCGGCCACAGCATGGCGACGACGATCATCAGGGCACCCGCTCCCGCCAATCCGGTGGCGACGACCTGGCGCGACGTCGCTCCTCGCCGGGCGCGCATCGCACTCCAGTCGTTGGTGCCGAAGGCAATCGCCGCCAGCACGCCGTAGATCACCGCCATTGTCGGTCTCAGTCGCCGAATGCGCCGCTGCGGCGGGCGAGAATGTGCATCGAGGTCGATCGTATACGAGGGTCGATCTTCCCACGATGCGGGATTGCCCTACATCGTGGGAAATCTCGCGCGGCGCGACTGCTAAGATTTTCAGCCGCGTTCCTACGTACGCCATCCCCCGCGATCTCTGCCTCTACCTCCAAGGAGCTCAACGTGAGCGAATTCCCGTCCACCGCCAAAGTTGTGGTGATCGGTGCCGGCATTGTCGGCAACTCCCTCGTCGGCCATCTAGCCGAACTCGGCTGGCGTGACATCGTCCAGATCGACAAGGGCCCGCTGCCCAACCCCGGTGGCTCCACGGGGCACGCGTCGAACTTCATCTTCCCGGTCGATCACAACCGCGAGATGGCCGCGCTCAACCTTGACTCGCAGCGTCAGTACGAGGCGATGGGCGTCAATGTCTTTTCCGGCGGCATCGAGATCGCCCGTACCGACGAGCGGATGGAAGAACTGCGCCGCCGGATGACGTCGGCCAAGGCATGGGGCGTCGAGGCTCACATGGTCACCCCCGCCGAGATCAAGGAACTGGTCCCGTTCATCAACGAGGAGATCCTCGTCGGCGGCTGCCACTTCCCCACCGTGTCGTGTGTCGACTCGCTGCGCGCTGGCACGATCTTTCGCGAGCAGGCCCAGGCGCTCGGCGCGCTGCAGACGTTCGCCAACGTCGAGGTCACCTCTATGGAGGTCGTCGACGGGCAGATCAAGGCAGTCGTCACCGACCAGGGTCGTATCGAGGCCGAGTACGTGGTCATCGCCGTCGGCGTGTGGGCACCGCGTTTGGCCAACATGGCCGGGGCGACGATCCCGCTGACCCCCGCCGTTCACCAGATGATCGACGTCGGCCCGATCCCGATCCTCGAAGCATCGGGCAAGGAGATCGGGTACCCGATCGTGCGTGATATGGACACGTTCTGCTACGAGCGTCAGACCGGCGGCTCGATGGAGGTCGGTTCCTACGCCCACCGTCCCATCCTGATGAGCGCCGATGACATCCCGTCGATCAAGGAATCACGCCTGTCGCCGACCGAGCTGCCGTTCACCCCGGAAGACTTCGATGACCAGCTCGAACAGGCGCTGGAACTGATGCCGTCGATCTTGGAGACGGCGGAGATGAAGTACGCGATCAACGGCCTGCTGTCACTGACCCCCGACGGTTTCCCCGTCATCGGCGAGACCGTCGAAGTGAAAAACCTGTGGTCGTGCTGCGCGATCTGGATCAAGGAAGCCCCGGGCGCGGCCCGGCTGTGCGCCGAGTGGATGACCCATGGCCAGCCCGAGGTCGACCCGCACCACTCCGACATCGCCCGCTTCTACGACTACGCCCGCACCGACTACCACGTGCGGGCCCGCGCACCTCGGAGCACTTCCAGAAGACCTACGGCATCGTCCACCCCCGTGAGCAGTGGGCGTCGGAGCGCAACGTACGCACCGCCCCCTACAAGCACCGCACCGATGCCCTCGGCGCCGAGTACTTCCTCGCCGGTGGCTGGGAGCGCCCGCACTGGTACGAGTCGAACGCCCCGCTCGTCGCCAAGTACGGCGTCGCCGATCGTCCCCACGAGTGGGATGCCCGTTGGTGGTCGCCGATCATCAACGCCGAGCACCTGGAAATGCGCAACAACGTCGGCATGGTCGACCTCGCCCCGTTCGTCGTGTTCGACATCTCGGGCCCGGGCACCGTTGCCTACCTGCAGGGTCTCGCCGTCAATAACGTCGACGTGGCCATCGGCCGCAGCGTCTACACCCCGCTGCTCGACGTCAACGGCGGCTTCCGTTCCGACCTGACGATGATGCGCCTCGGCGCCGACCACTACCACGTGATCACCGGGGCCTTCGACGGACCGCGCGACCAGTACTGGTTCCGCAAGCACCTGCCCGCTGACGGCTCGGTCCACTTCACCGACATGACCTCGGCCTACGCGACGATCGGTCTGTGGGGCCCC
Source organism: uncultured Actinomycetes bacterium (assembly GCA_963847945.1). Taxonomy (GTDB): domain Bacteria; phylum Actinomycetota; class Acidimicrobiia; order Acidimicrobiales; family Ilumatobacteraceae; genus JANMJD01. Next base: position 568,659 of record CAWKBX010000004.1, on the reverse strand, counting down.
AACGCCCCGCGCCGTCGCCGCCAAGCTCACCGGGCTCGACATGTCGCAGGAGGCCTTCGGCTACGGCTCGCACCGTGAGGTGCGCATCGGCTCGCTCAAGGTCCGCATGTTCCGGATCTCGTACGTCGGCGAGACCGGCTGGGAGATCTACGCACCGATGGAGAACGCCACGGCGATCTGGGACGCCATCGCTGCGGCCGGTCACCGAGTTCGGCATCGTTCCCGTCGGCGGCGGCGTGTACGGCACGACCGGCCGTGTCGAGAAGGGCTACCGCCTGTTCGGGTCCGAGCTCGACGGCGAGTATATCGCCGGTCGAGGCCGGTCTGGCCCGCCCGAAGGTCAAGTCGGCCGACTTCATCGGCAAGGCCGCCTACCTCGCAGCCCGCGAGGCTGGCCCGGTGGCGACATTGTGCACCCTCAAGGTGCTCGACCACACCTCGCCCCGTGACGGCATCGCCCGGTTCATGACCGGTGGCGAGCCAATCGTGACCGCCGATCACAACCGCATCGTCGACTCGAAGGGTCGGGTCTCGGTGGTCACCACCGCCGGTGCCGCCCCCTCGCTTGGCTGCTACCTGCTGCTCGCCTACCTGCCCACCGAAATGGCGACCGTCGGCAACACTGACCTGCAGGTCATGTACATGAACGAGTTCTACCCCGTCGAAGTGATCGTCGCCGGGGCCACCCCGGCATTCGACCCCGCCGACACTCGTATGAAGTCCTGAGCGTCTCGCGATGAGCCTGCGAATCCTGGTCTGTGTGAAGCGGGTGCCCGCCCCGGGTGCCCGCATCGTGCTCACGGCCGACCGCACCGAAATCGACGCCAAGAATCTCGGGTTCGCTATCAGCCCCCACGAGGAGTGCGGGGTTGAGGCCGCGGTACAACTCGTCGAGCAGCACGGCGGGTCGACCACCGTGCTGACCCTCGGCCCGGGCGAGGCCGACGAGCAGCTGCGCTACTCGCTGTCGGTCGGCGCCGACAAAGCCGTACTCGTTCCGACCGACGGCGCCGACTGGGACGCGCAAGCCACGGCCCGAGCCCTGGTCAGCGCCATCGGCGAGCTGGAAGCCACCGATGGCGCGTTCGACCTGATCATCATGGGTAACGAGTCCGCCGACTCCGGCGGATTCCAAGTCGGTATCCGCGTCGCCCGGGCCCTCGGGCGGCCGATCGTCAACGGCGTCAAGGGCCTGGAACTCTCCACCGACGATGGCGGCGAGGCGATGATCGCCCGGCGTGAATCGGCGAACGGCTACGAGGTCTATCGGCTGCCGCTCCCGGCGATGGCCGGGGTGAAGGAGGGCATCACCCTCCCCCGCTATCCAACGTTGCCGGCCCGATTGAAGTCGAAAAAGGCCGACGTGCCCTCGGTTGCGCGCGGCGAAGCAGCCGGGCGGCCTGGCCACCGGGCTGTTCTCGAACCCGGTCGAGGTGGTCACCGAGACCACCGTCCTTGGCACCGGCGCGGCGGCCGCTCCGGCGGTCGTTGATCTGCTCGATGAACTCGGACTGTTGTGAGCTGGTGAGGACCCTGATGGACATCGTTGCGCTCATCGAACACGACCGCGGCGATGCCGCCGACGTCTCGTTCCAGGCCCTCGCGTTCGCTCACGCCCTCGGGGCCGACCGGCGGTTCACGCGCTGGTCGTCGGACCATTGTCGGCCGAGCTGACGGCCGCTCTCGGGGCCCATGGCGCCACGTCGATCTGCCACGTCGATGGCGATCTGGCGGCCGACTACGACCCCGAGGTGTGGGGCGAGGCTCTCGCCGCAGCCGTAGCCCAGATCGCCCCTCATGCGGTCGTGGGGCTTGCCACCGACCGGTCCGGCGAAGTGCTTGCCCATGCCGCGGCGATCGCCGACGCGCCATTGGCGGCCAACGTCACCGCCGTCTCCACCGGGCCGGGCGAGTGGGCGGTCACCCGCATCCGCTGGGGAGGAGCGCTCATCGAGGAAGCGTCGCTCACCGCACCGGTCCGCTACCTCACCGCCGCCCCCCACGTCTTCGTAACCCAAGCCGGCGGCGGGACCGCCCCGGTCATCGTCGTCACCCCTGATTGGTCACCGACGCGCAGGCCGCACCCAGATCGTCGACCGCATCACGCTGGCCTCGGGGATCACCCTGACCACCGCCGCAGTCGTCGTCTCGCGGCGGCCGGGGCGTCGGTTCACCCGAAGGATTTGCCAAGCTCGACGAACTTGCCGGGCTGATCGGCGGGGCCGTCGGCTGCTCACGCGTCGTCACCAACGCCGGGTGGCGCCCCCACTCCGACCAGGTCGGACAGACCGGCAAGCGCATCGCCCCCGAGCTGTACATCGCCTGCGGTATCTCGGGCGCGACGCAGCACTGGGTGGGCATGATGGCCTCGAAGAAGGTGTTGGCGATCAACACCGACCGTGACGCCAACATGGTCAACAAGGCCGACTATGCCGTGATCGGTGACCTGCACGAGATAATCCCGGCGATCAGCGCCGAGATTCGCCGCCGCAAGAGTTAATACGCGATCGTGGTTGGAGCGTCGGTCGAGTCCGGCGATCCAGGTTCACCGCTCGAACTGCCACAACTGGTGACAGCAATCCCCAGCGCAGCGAGGAGCATCACGGCTCCCATGATCAACGACCGGCGTCGCTCTTTCGAAGGCTGCAAAGTTTCGGACATCGAGGCCCCTTTCTTCAACGTGTTGGATACCGGGTGAGTGCGAATGTTCAAACGCGTAGGTGGGACGTTTCGTTGAACGAACGGAGCACCGGACCGTGGGCACCGGCCGAATACGCGTCACCGAGGCGTGGTCGAGATGGCAACGCCAACCCGAGGTTGGGGGTAGACCGAAGACCCACGCCAGCGCGGCCTTGATCGGCCCGACGTGGCTGACCACGACCATCGTCTGATCCTTCGACGCGACGAGTAGCTCCTCGCATGCCTCGATCACCCGCCGAGACAGATCGGCATGGGACTCTCCCCCGGCGGGAATGAAGTCGTCGTCGTTGCGCCAGCTGGTCCACGTGCTCATCGGTACATCGGCGATGCGGGCGCCCTCAAGATCGCCGTAGTCCAACTCGATCCAGCGGGCGTCGGTAGCGACCCTCGGGCCGATCCCCGCGGCGGTTTGCTGGGCCCGGCGCAGCGGACTGGAGATCACCCGGTCGGCACCGGCCAACTCGCGGGCGACCGCTTGGGCCTGCCGCTCGCCCAACTCGTCGAGCGGATGATCGGCGCGTCCTTGCAGGAGCGCGGCGGCGTTGGCCGCGGTTCGGCCATGACGGACGAGGATCAGCACGACGCCAGTAGATCACACGTCATTGGGAAGGTGCCCGTTCCGCACGGAACGCGACGCGGTTGGCAGGCACCCGAAGGGCAAATCGCTTCCACCACCACCACAGGATCCGGCCCCAAGGAGTTCCAGCACGACGCTCACCCCGCCTCGTTCGATCGAAGGCAGCGAGCGACCATCAACGGCGCGACCGGCGATCGGCCACCAGAACACCTTGGTGTCGTTGAATGCTCCATCGAACACCAGATGAAGGAACGTGCCGAACGGGATGGCCAGCAGCTGACGCCGGATTGGGCGCCGCCCGAAGGTCACCAGCATCACCGCAACCAACAACCCGATGCTGGTGACCACCGAGTGCATCACGCCGACCCCACCGCTGATGCCGTCGATGACATCGGGCAGCAGTGCACCGGCGGCGAGGAGTCGGTAGTCGAACGTTCGATCGTGGAGCACGATCCACACGGCCAACCATGCCGTGGCGACAAACCACAGCAGCATCAGCGCACGAGCAGGCGGCCGCACTGCTCGCATTCCAACGGCTCGCCATCGACGGCCGCTTTGATCATTTCCATCGTCTTGCTCGATTGATCGAGATGGCACGCCCCGCACCGGGTGCCGTGTAGCCGCGAGATCGCAATCCCGCCGAACGACTTGCGCAGGTCTTCGTAGTGGGCGACCAGCTCGCTCCCCGCCAGCGCGGCGACCGCCGCCCGCTGCGCACCGAGCTCAGCCACCTCGGCATCGATCGCCGCCTCGGCATGCGCAGCGCGGCTTGCGCCGCGGCCTGGTCGGCGACCGCCTGGGTGAGGGCCGCGTCGGCGGTCGCGCGAGCCGTCTCAGCTGCTTCGAGGGCGTCCATGCACTCGAGTTCCTCGTCGTCGGCGGCCGATCGTTGCTCGTCGAGCAGGCTCATCTCGTGCATCAATGCCTCGGCCTCGCGAGGGGCGATCACGGTCTTGAGCTGGGCATCCAGTCGCTTCTTCTTCGTGTCCGCGTGCGGCGTTCTCATGTTCCAACGCTTCGATCCGGGTCGTCGCCACGGCCGCCGCCTTGTCGGTCGCCACAATCTCGGCACGATGCTTCTTGACCGCCGCGTCGGCCTCGGAGAGGTCGTCCGTTCGACCAGACGCGTACGGCGATGACCGCATTGGTCGATCGCGGAATCGATTTCTTGCAGGCCGAGTAGGTGGTCAGCGGTCGTCATAGTGCAGGTTCCGGTCTGTCATCGGGCGGGAGACTCATCCGTCGGGGGGAGGTGGGATCGGCGTGGCAGTCGTCGCAGCAGGGGCCGGCCCGGTGGCGCAGTTGAACACCACACGCCTCCCAGTGCCACCGACGGCAAGGGGGCCAGCGGATCGAGATTCTCGGGCGAGATTGTCGTCCCCGGATCGACCTCTTGTACGCCGGCGCCGTGGGCGCGGGCGGCGGCGCCTCCGGGTCGACCACGGGCGGTTCCTCACCGGGGGCGAGCGTCACCGGGGCCGCAACCCGACCAAGGCACTCGTTGCCGGGGAGGTACAGGCGAGCCGGTTTCCGGTTCGGCGGCGGCGGTGCCGGCCAATCCTCGACTGGCGCACCGAAGTGGGCGGGCTCCATGAACTTCTTCCAGATCCGCGCCGGGAACGTGCCGCCCTGCACCTTGGGGACCCCGGCCGCACCGAACTCGGGCACGACGGCCGAGGTCATCGCGGTGTACCCCTTCGGATCGCCGACCCAGACGGCAGTGGTGATCTGGGGGGTGAAACCGACGAACCAGGCGTTGGTGTTGTCGTCCTGCGTGCCCGTTTTACCCGCCGCCGGCCGGTCGCCGCCTTGCAACGGACCGACCCCGCGCGCCGGTACCTCGGGTGAGCACACCCTTGAGAATGGCCGCCGTCTGATCGGCGACCCCCGGATCGAGCACCTGGGTGCCCGCCACCACATGCTCGTAGACCAAACCTCTGGGGCTCAGGATCCGCTCGACGTAGTAGGGCTCATGATGCAGGCCGCGGTTGGCGATTGTTTGCGCCCCCGATGCCATGTCCATCGCGCTCATCTCATTGGCCCCGGTCGCCAGGCTGGCGAATGGCTCAAGCTTGCGTCCGTCGATCTGCGGGTCGCCGGTGAGGTAGGGGTTCTTCGCCATGCGGTAGATGCTGTCGACCACCCGGTTGAGCCCGACGATCTGCGACAGCCGGGCATAGGCACAGTTGATCGACGACCAGGTCATCTCCTGCAGCGTGCCGGGGGCCTTGCTCACCGCATCGGTAATCACGAACGGCTTGTTCGGTTCGCCGGGGTTGGGCAGGCTGCACGGCCGGGTGCCATCGATGATGTCGGTCGGCAGCGCCCCGGCCTGCACGGCAGCCGCCAGGATGAACAGCTTGATCGACGAACCGGTCTGACGTGGGCGAAGGGCCAGGTTGACCTCGTTCTTGCCCTTGACGAACTCGGGGCCGCCGACCATCGCCCGCACCGCTCCGGTCTTGGAGTCGAGGGCGACGACCGACGCCTCGATACCCGCCGCGTTCACGGGCAACTCGGCGACCTTGGCGTCGTAGGCGAACCGTTGCAGGTTCGGCTCCTGGGTGGTGTAGATCTGCAATCCGCCACGGAACAACGCATTGAACCGCTCCTGCTCCGTATCACCGAGAATCGTCGACCGGTTGAGCAGATAGTCCTTCACCGCCTCGGTGAAGTGTGTACGTGACGTGGGCCGTTCGGGAGTCGTCTGCACGGTCTCGGGCAGTACGAAGCTGTTCGCCTGGTTGTCGGCTTCCTCTTGGGTGATCAACTCGATCGAGGCGAGCCGATCCATCACCTGGCGGAAGCGGGCCCGGCTGTTCTCGGGATGGCTGATCGGCTCGTAGTTCGACGGCGCCCGCACCAGCCCGGCGAGGAACGCGCCCTCGATCAGGGTCAGGTCCTTGGCCTGCTTGCCGAAGTAGACCTCGGCGGCCGCGGCGATGCCGTAGGCGTTGTTGCCCAGGTAGATGGTGTTGAGGTAACGCTCAAGGATCTGACCCTTGGTCATCTGCTTCTCGAGGATCGTGGCGTAGCGAGCCTGTAGCAGCTTGTACCGGGCGTCGCGGACGAGACCCGAGAGAAACTCGAGCTTGACCACCTGCATCGTGATCGTCGACGCACCCTGCTGGCTCGATCCCTGCTGGACGTTCGCCAGGATCGCCCGCACCAGGCTGCGGATGTTGACGCCCTTGTGCGTGAAGAAGCCCTCGTCCTCAACCCCCAAGAACGCGGCGACGACATCCTCGGGAACCTCGTCGATCGTGATCGGCTGGCTGTTCTCAAGCTGGAGGTAGGCGATCTCGCGGCCGCTGACGTCGTAGACGTAGCTGCGCTGGGCCAGGTCTTCGAATCCCGGAAGCACGACGGGCTCCTGGGCGTGGGCATGGAGGATCTCGACGACCTGAGGAATGACGCCGGCGGTCACCGCAGCGAGTCCGAGCCCGGCAGTCACGACGATGAACGCCACACGGAAAATCCAGGTCATTCGACGCACAGTGCTCCGAGGCTAACCGAGCCCCGTCGCCGAAGTGAGGCATCTCGACACCGTGTTGCGCCGGGCCAAGGGCAGCTGACCCCCGCCGACTTCGCTACGGTGCGGGGATATGACGAAACCTTCTCGTTTCGGTGTGCGGACGTCAACGGCGGTTGATCAGACTACGTGGGTCGATTCGGCCGACATCGACAACGACAAGCAGCCGCTCGTCGCCGAACTGGCCGACCCGTGAGCGCCCCGGGCGAGGCGAGCATCGCGCTCTACGGCGCCGGCATGATCGCCACGGTCCATGCGATGGCCGCCGAGGCGTTATCGCACCGCATCGTCGCCGTTGCCTCCCGAACCCCGGCTCGGGCCCGCCAACTCGCCGAACGGGTCGGTGCCCCGGCCGTCGACTATGCCGCTATCCCGCAGGGCCCCGAGCACATCGTCGTCGTCTCCACTCCCCCGTATGCCCACACCGAGCCCACACTCCATGCGTTGGCCAGCGGATCTGCGGTGTTGGTCGAAAAGCCGTTGTGCACCACCCTCGCCGACGCCGACCGACTCGTCGCCGCCGAGGCGATGACGCCCGGTCGCCTGCTGTATGCCGAGAACCTGGCCTACGCCCCGCTCATCGAACGCCTGTTGACCGAGGCCGCCCACTTGGGCCCGGCCACCTACATCGAGGCTCGCTCGCTGCAGGCCCGCCCGCAGTGGGGCGGGTTCCTCACACCCGAATGGGGCGGTGGTGCGTTGTTCGATCTGGGTGCTCACCCGCTCGCCCTCGTCGTCCTGCTGGCCCGTCCGGCGACGGTGACCCAGGTATCGGCGCGGCTGGTCATGGGTACCGACTATCAGACCGACGAACATGCCGACGTCGAGTTGACCTTTTCCGATGGGGGCCACGGCCGGGTCGTGGCGAGCTGGCAGGCCGGGCCCGGACCGGTCTGGGATGTGCAGAAGGCGACCGAAACCGGGGTCATCCGCGCCGAGATCTTCCCCCATCCGATCCTCGAAGCCGACGGTGAGCCGATCCCCCTCGGACCGACCGGACCGGCTGGCCCCGACGATTTCGTGACCAACTATGGATACGTCGGCCAGTTGGCGGCATTGAGCGAGACGATGGCCCACGGCGTCCGGCCCCTGATGGATGCCGAGTTCGGCCGGGAGATTCTCGACATCACCTGCGCGGCCTATTCATCGGCCCGCAGCGGGCGGCCTCAGGCAGTCCCGTTCACCGGGTCGCGGGCCATGACTCCATGGGCCCTGTGGAACGAGAATGTCTAGTTTCTAGGCCTTTTGCCCTGCTGTGACCGCCAATCGTGGTGATCCGTTTGCCTCAATGCCGACCAGTTCGCACACATGGTGAGCTTCCAGCACGCTTCGCGGTAGTCCACCTCCTAACATTTCCCCACGGACCACGGCGGGCCCGGGCGGAGGATGTCGACAACGTGAACAAGGCAGCACTGCACGAAACCGAGTTGGTCACGGCCGCGAGGTTCGGTGACCGCGAGGCATTCGCCGAGCTCTACCGCCGTTTCCGTCCCGCCGCCCGCGCCACCGCAGCGGCTCTGCGGGTCTCTCGTTTCGACCGCGACGACATCGTCGACGAGGCGTTCGCCAACATTCTCAGTGCCTTTCAGCGAGGCAGCGGCCCGGTGGATTCATTCCGGCCCTATCTGGTCGCCGCAGTCCGCAACCTGGTGTACAACCAGTCGCGGCGCAACTCCCGAGCCGACGAAGGCTGCCTCCGACTCCGCGCTGATCTGCTGCGCGATCAATTGACCAGCGCCGAGTTCGAGCCCGAGCCGATGCATCGCGCGTTGGGTCAGCTCCCCCAGCGGTGGCAGCACATCCTCCAGGAGGTCGAGATCGACGGCCGGCGACCGGCCGAGTTGGCCGGTGAGTTGGGTATGTCGGCCAATGCGGTCGCGGCGCTCAGCAGCCGCGCCCGGCGCGGCCTGCGCACGGCGTATCTGGCGGAGATCCGTAAGGATCACCGCGAACTCGCCAGCGTCTGACTGCCGCCGCTGACGGCACGACCTGAGAAACCGCCGGACCGCGATCTTGCGGGTCTGTCGGAACGGCGGATCAGGCTCGCAGCTCGGCAATCGCCAAGGCCGGGTCGGCCGCCGTCACCAAGGTTTCACCGACGAGCACAGCGTCGTATCCGGCCTTGCGCAGCCTGCGGGCATCGTCGCCGTGGCGCACGCCGGACTCGGCCACTTTGACGGCCCCGTCGGGAATCACCCCGGCCATCCGCCGAGCACGCTCGTGATCGACTTGGAACGTGACCAGGTCTCGCTGATTGACCCCGATCAGGTCGGCACCGGCACCGAGTGCGTGATCGAGCTCGGTTTCGTCGTGGATCTCGACGAGTACATCGAGGCCAATCTCGACGGCGAGCGCATGGAAGTCGGCCAGCTCCACCCGATCGAGGGCGGCTGCTATCAACAAGACGCAGTCGGCCCCCATCAATCGGGCGTCGCAGACGTCGCGGCCGGCGACCGTGAAGTCCTTGCGGAGCACCGGCAGGGTGCACGCCGCCCGTGCCGCCTGCAGGTCCGCGACCGATCCGCCGAAGTGCTCGACGTCGGTCAGCACCGACAGGCACGACGCGCCGCCCCGCTCGTAGGTGGCGGCCATCACCGCCGGGTCGAGGCCGGCGTTGAGGTCGCCTTTGGACGGTGACCGACGTTTGATCTCCGAGATCACCGAAAGCCGGGTGCCGCCGACCAGCGCATCACGAAATCCCCTGGTTGCGGGCATCTTTCGAGCGCTCTCGATCAGAGAGTCGAGCGGGCGATGATCGGCGGCGGCCATCTCGCGGTGGCGGGCCAGAATGCGATCGAGGTAGGTCGCCATCGCCGGCTTCAGCCTGCCAAGCCCTTGCCGGCGACGGGGGCGAGGAAGCTTCAGCTCGGGCCGGGCGGCCATGAACGGGGCGATCTTCGGGCCGAGTTCCTTGAACCACGCGGCGCCGGAGTGAGCCATCAGCGCATCCTGGTCGGTGTAGGTCTCGTAGAACCACAGGACATTGGCGTCGCCCGAATCGGTGTGAAGCACGTAGACCAGGGTTCCTGGCTCGTCGGCGACGTTGTCGAGACCGAACTGCAACGACGGCGATGAGCTCATCGCGCATGCCTTCCTTGGCGGTGATTTTGGCGATGACCGAGACCTGCGACATGGCGTCCTTCCTGCGGCACCGGCCGGTCGGCCGGGACGCCGTTGACCGTAGCGCCCGCTGCCACGCATCGACCACCACCAAGCGCGACGATGAAGGTGTGAACCCGGAACAGACCGTCGTCGTCATCGAAGACGAACCCAACATTGCCGACCTTCTCGACATGTACCTGCGCGACGCCGGCTACCGCGTGCTGCTCGCTCCGACCGGGGAGCGCGGGTTGGAGACGATCGAGCGTCACGCCCCGCACCTGGCGATCGTCGACGTCGGGCTGCCGGGGATCGATGGATTCGAGGTTGTTCGGCGGTTGCGGGCGCGCAGTGCCCTCCCGGTGATGTTCCTGACCGCCCGCGACGACGAGATCGACCGCATCCTCGGCCTCGAACTGGGCGCCGACGACTACGTCACCAAACCGTTCTCGCCTCGCGAGGTGGTCGCCCGCGTGCGAGCGATCCTGCGGCGCGGGCAGCCGCCGGCCGCCGCCGCGTCGACGGTCGTCGAGATCGGGGCCGGGCTGACCATCGACTTGGCCCGCCGGGAGGTCACCGTCAACGGGGCCGTCGCGCCGATGGCGACCCGAGAGTTCGATCTGATCGCCTTCCTCGCCCGCAACCAGGGCATTGCCCTGAGCCGCCAACAGCTGCTCGATGGGGTCTGGGGCGTCGATTGGTTCGGCGACGACCGAACCGTCGACGTGCACGTTCGCCAACTCCGCAAGAAGCTCGGCGACGACCTGCCGCTGGCCACCGTGTGGGGCATCGGCTATCGCTTGGGGTAAATCACGATTCGCTCACATCTGTCGGCCAGGATGGGCGGGGTCATGACCCGCAAGATCACACTGGCCATCCTCACGACCTTGGTCGCCGCATTGCTCCTCGTCGGTGTTGGCACCATCGGGTTGGCCAACGCCCGAGCGCGAGCAACCACCGAACACCAACTCCGTGGTCAAGTGAACGATGTAGCGGCCCGGCTGGGAGACGTTTTGGAGGCACCACCGGCCCCCGACGAGGTGGGGATCGGCCGCGACGAGCTGTTGCGGCGGCGGCTTCGCACGACCCGGTTGATCACCCGGGTGCTCAATCTCGACGACTTCGGAGTGGTGACGATCGGCGCCCAGGGCCGAATCATCGGTGAGTTGCCGGCAACGGTCGATCCGGCGACCTTTGACATCGCGACGATCGAGCCGGGCCAGGTCCGCAGCGTCCGGTCGGCCGGGCAGGTGGTCGTCGCCCGAGCGGTCGGGCTCGATCGGATGCGGCTCGTCGTCATCGCCGCCCGTCGCCCCAATCCAGGGCTTGGACCCTCGGTCCGGTGGTTCCTGATCGCCGCCGCGCTGACCATCGCCCTTGGGGCCCTGGTCGCCCGAACCCTCGGGCGGAGGCTGGCCCGGCCGGTCGTCGACGCCAGCGCGGTCACCCAACGTCTCGCAGCCGGTGACCTGTCGGCGCGACTGCCAGCCCCCGGCCCCCGGGGCCGACGACGAGCTGAGCGAGTTGACGAACTCGATCAACACGATGGCCGCCAACCTGCAGCGATCGCGAACCGTCGAGCAGCAGTTTCTCTTGTCGGTCTCGCACGATCTGCGGACCCCGCTCACCTCGATTCGAGGCTACGCCGAGGCAATCGCCGATTCCACGGGCGATCCCCGAGCGCGCCGCGGCCGTGATCCGCGCCGAGTCGCAACGCCTCGAGCGGCTCGTCAACGACCTGCTCGACCTGGGCAAACTCCAGGCCCGAGCGTTTGACCTGCGTCTGGCCACGGTCGACCTTGCCGCCGCCGCCCGTCTCCAGGTCGAATCGGTGATGCCCGAGGCGGGCGAACTGCGCCTCGGGGTCGTGTGCGATGCGCCGACGGCGGTCCCGGTAACCGGGGACCATGACCGGCTCGCCCAGGTGGTCGCCAATCTGCTTGACAACGCTCTGAAGTACGCCCGCTCGCAGGTGTCGGTCGCCGTGTCGGTCGGCCGGCTCGGCCAGGGTGCCGAACTGACGGTCGACGACGACGGGCCCGGCATTCCCGCTTCCGACTTGCCGCGGGTGTTCGAACGACTCTTCGTCGCCCGCAACCAGGCCGAACGGCGGGAAAGCGGTTCGGGGCTCGGACTGGCCATCGTGCGCGAGCTGGTGGAGATGATGGGCGGCACCGTGCACGCCGACGTGTCTCGCCTCGGCGGCGCCCGATTCGTCGTCACGCTCCCGGGCTGAGCGTCAGTCGTCGCGCAAACCGACCACCTGCGCCGGGGAACCACCCACCAGCGCAGTCGAGTCGGCGCGGTCACCGACCGCTTGACGTAACCGAGCGCCGCCAACCCGCTGACACTCGTCAGCGACACCAACGGCGACCCCGTCGACGACGATCTCGTCGCCCGACCGCGGCCGCCGATTCGAGCAGGACGCGGTGCAGGAGCTTGGGGACGTTGTTGCCGCGGCTGTCGATACGGGCGACCAGCTCCTGGCCGGTGTAGCAACCCTTGGTGAAGCTCGCGGCGACCGGCACCAGGCCCGTCTCGCCAGGAATCACGCCGCTCGAGGAGTTCTGCCGCACCGGGCCATCCGGCGGCGATCCGCGCTCGACTCGGCGATCGGCCCATGCTCGGCGCTGCCGGCGCCGTCGGCGATCCGATGACTGCCGTCGCCCCACCAGCCGATCAGCTCGGCCCCGGCACCGTCACCATCGAGATCGACGCACGACTTCACCGACGTCAGGTCGCCTTGGTACGGATGAGGAAGCGGCGCAGACGGCGCCTCGACGTCGGCGGCGACGCCGGCGTCGGTGTCGATCACGAACGACTCGGGCCGGTGCGCAGCACCCGCACGACGAAACCGAGCTTGCCGGTCGGCTCGAGCAGGAAGCTCCAGCACGAGGCTGCCGACGGCGAGACCGGCGACGTCGTTGGAGAGCTGGCCCTGCAGGTACTTGGCGGCGTCGGGGCCTTCGACCGTCAGGGTGTCACGACTGATGCACACACTCATGCCAGGGTTCCGTTCTCACGTCGTCTTGCCGTCATCCGCCGGGCCGCCGGAATCGCGGCGAGCAACGCCGCGGCCTTGTTGCGGCATTCGAGGTCTTCGTCGTCGGGGATCGAGTCGGCGACGATGCCGGCGCCGGCCTGCAGCGATGCGATCGTTCGGGCCGACGAACATCGTGCGGATGGCGATCGCCGTGTCGAGGTTGCCGGCGAAGTCGACGTAGCCGACGACGCCGGCGTACGGCCCGCGCTTGACCGGTTCGAGCGCGTCGATGATCTCCATCGCCCGCACCTTCGGGCGCCGCTCACCGTGCCGGCCGGCAGCGTGGCCCGCAGCACGTCGATCGGGGTCCGTGCCCGTCGACGCAGCTCGCCCGCTGACCTGCGAGGTGAGGTGCATCACGTGGCTGTAGCGCTCGAGCGTCATCAGCTCGTCGACGTGGACCGTGCCGAACTTGGCGACCCGGCCGACGTCGTTGCGGGCGAGGTCGACGAGCATGATGTGCTCGGCGACCTCCTTCGGGTTCTCGCGCAGCTCGCCGGCCATGCGGCGGTCGTGCTCGTCGTTGCGTCCCCGCCGCGCGGGTCCCGGCGATCGGCCGCGAGATCGACCTTGCCGTCGCAGCAGCTGCACCATCGGCTCGGGCGACGAGCCGACGATCGTCACGCTCCGGGTGGCGCAGGAAGTACATGTACGGGCTCGGGTTCACCTGGCGCAGCACCCGGTACACGTCGAACGGATCGGCGTCGAGTTCGAGGTCGTAGCGCTGCGAGAGCACCACCTGGAAGATGTCGCCGGCGCGGATGTGCTCCTTGGCCACCTCGACGGCCTGCTGGTACATCGCCGTTCGGCATCGACGACCGCATCGCCGGCAGCGCCTCGGTCGGGATCGGGCGGCTCGACCGGCGCGTACGGCAGCGGACGGGCCAGATCGGCGACCGCCTGCTCGCACACGGCGGGCGGCGTTGTCGTAGGCGGCGTCGAGCAGCTCGCCCGACGAGCCCGAGCACCGGCACGCTCTCGATCAGGTAGACCCGCTGGCGCCAGTGGTCGAAGGCGGCGAGCGAACCGATCACGCTCATCACCGCGTCGGGCAGGCCGCGATCGTCGTGCGGGCACGTCGGGCAGGCGCTCGACCTCGCGGATCACGTCGTAGCCGAGGTAGCCCATCACCCCGCCCTGCAGCGGCGGCAGATCGGGCATCACCGGCGCCGCGGTAGACCTGGAGCAGCGCATCGAGCGCCGCCGAGCATGCCGCGGTCGCGCGGCACGCTCGCCGGCACGGCGCCGTCGACGGTGATCCGGCCGTTGCGCAGCATCAACGTGGCGCTCGGGTCGCGACCGACGAACGAGAACCGGCTCCAGCGCTCGCCGTGCTCGACCGATTCGAGCAGGAAGCCCGGCGCCGTCACCGACCAGCTTGGCGTAGGCCGCGACCGGCGTCTCGAGGTCGCCGAGCAGTTCGGCCCACACCGGCACGACCGTGTGGTCGGCGGCCAGCGCGTGGAACTCCTCGGCGACTCGGCCGGCAGACGCGTCCACGCGCGGTCGTCGTCGGGCCGTTCACGGTCGCGCCGAAGCGGCGGAAGAAGCACGAGCGCGCGCCGGTGTGGCACGCGCCCGCCGCCGTCCTGGTCGACCAGGAACAGCAGCGCGTCGCCGTCGCAGTCGTAGTAGGCCTCGCGCACGAACTGGCGGTCGCCGCTGGTGTCGCCCTTGCGCCACACCTCCTGGCGGCTCCGCGACCAGTAGACCATCCGGCCCTCGGCGAAGCGTCATCCCCAGCGTCTCGGCGTTCATCCACGCCATCATCAGGACCTCGCCGGTCGCGACGTCCTGGGCGATGGCCGGCGACCAGCCCGTCGCTGTCGTACTTCACGGCGGCCAGCTGTTCGGCAGTCGCGTCGATCGCACGCCGGTCGGCATCACGCCATGCTACGAGCGCCGTCAGCTCGGCCCGATCGCGACCGTCGTTCGACGGCGTGGCACGCGTCGACGCGCTACAGGTAGAGCCCGGTGGAGCCCTCGATGCGGCTGGCGGCCACGGCGTGGAGGTCGCGTTCGCGCAGCATGATGTAGTCCTCGCCCTGCACCTCGACCTCGTAGCGGTCGTCGGGGCTGAACAGCACTCGGTCGCCCACCTCGGCCGAGCCGCACGTTCTGGCCGAGCGCGACCACCTCGGCCCACATCGAGCCGCTTGGCCACCTGGGCGGTGGCCGGAATGAGGATGCCGCCCGACGAGCGCCGCTCGCCTTCATCGCGCGGGATCTTCACCAGCAAGCGGTCGTTGAGCATCTTGATCGGGAGCTTCTGATCGACGGTCGGGCAGCCACGCCGGGCACGGTACCGTCCGCAGTCGTGCAGATCGAAACCGTACGTCTGATCACCGTCGACGGCGTCTCGTTGGCCGCCGACATCGCCGTCCCCGCCGAATGCCGTTGCGGCGGCGGTGATCGCCCATCCACATCCGCTGTTCGGCGGCGACCGGTCACAACCCGGTTGTCGACGCGGTGTATCGCGCGCCGTCGTCGATGCCGGCCACGCGGCCGCTCCGGTTCGACTTCCGCGGCGTCGGCGAGTCGGGCGGCGAACACGACCAGGGGGTAGCCGAGCGCCACGATGTCGCCGCGGCGATCGACGCGCTGTGCACGGCCGCTCCCGACGCCCGGCTGCGCGTCGTGGGCTACTCGTTCGGGGCTCACGTCGCCCTCGACGTCACCGACCCCCGCATCTCCGGCTGGCTGGCGATTGCCCGCCGGGTGCGCCTCGCCGATTCCGCTGGCGGCGCGCGACCCTCGCCCGAAACGCCTGCTCGTCGCCGAACACGACCAGTACTCCCCGCCGGCGACCGCCGCCGCCGAGACCGCCGACTGGCTGGACACCTCGTCGTCCGTCATCTCGATGGCCGACCACTTCCTCGCACGGACGACTCGCCATTGTCGCCGAGCAGGCCCTCGATTTCGTCCAACAGGGCTTGCAGGGCTTGCAGGGCTTGCAGGGCTTGCAGGGCTTGCCGGGCACCCCAGGGTGAGCTATCGAACCGGTCGTACGGTGATTCCCTGAGCGATCATCACCGCTTTGGCCTCGGCCACGGTGTGCTCGCCGAAATGGAAGATCGACGCGGCGAGGACGGCATCAGCTCCGGTCTGCACGATCCCGTCGGCGAGATGCGCGAGGGTTCCCACGCCCCCGCTGGCAATGACCGGGACGGTGACCGCTTCAGTCACCGCCCGGGTGAGGGCGATGTCGAACCCGTCGCGGGTGCCGTCTCGATCCATCGAGGTCAGCAAGATCTCGCCGGCCCCGAGCCGCGCAGCCTCGGCCGCCCACGCCACCGCGTCGATGCCGGTGGGCGTGCGGCCTCCGTGGAGGAACACCTCCCAGCCGTCACCGCCGTCGCGGCGACGACCGCGGCATCGATCGGCGCACACGACGCACTGCGCGCCGAACTCGGCGGCGATCTCGTCGATCAGCTCGGGGCGCTGAAACGCGGCGGTGTTGACGCTCACCTTGTCGGCCCCGGCCCGCAGCATCCGCCGGGCATCCTCGACCGTACGGATTCCGCCGCCGACGGTCAAGCGGGATGAACACCTGCTCGGCGGTCCGACGCACGACGTCGACCATCGTCTCGCGGCCATCCGACGAGGCGGTGATGTCGAGAAAGACCAGCTCATCGGCTCCTTCCGCGTCGTAGCGGGCGGCAAGTTCGACCGGGTCGCCGGCGTCGCGCAGACCGACGAAGTTGACACCCTTCACGACCGCGCCCGTCGGTCACGTCGAGGCAGGGGATGACTCGGGCCACCCTCATCGATGTACCTCGCAGCGCCATCAGGCCCTCGGCCACCGTGAATCGGCCCTCGTAGATCGCCTGGCCGGTGATCGCGCCGGCGAGGCCGTCGATCGCCGCCAGCGCCGCCAAGTCGGCCAGGTTGCCGATGCCGCCGCTGGCGATGACGGGGATCGTGGTTGCGCTGACGGCGGCGGCAAGGCCGTCGAGATCAGGGCCCGAGAGCATGCCGTCACGGGAGATATCGGTGATCACGAAGGCGGCAGCATCGGGGAAGGCCGGCAACAGGTCGTCGAGGCGCTGACCGCTGCCCTCGGTCCAGCCGTGGACGGCGACCTCTCCGGCGCGATGGTCGAGGCCGACGGCGACGTCGATGATCCGGGCGACCCGGGCCACGAGTGCCGGATCGTTGACCGCCGCAGACCCCATCACGACCCGGGTCACCCCGGCCGCCGCCAACGCCTTCGCATCGACTTCGGTGCGTACCCCACCGCCGGTTTGCAGACTCGCTCGCCCATGAAGTGCAGCGGCGATCGCCGCGACGACCGGGCGGTTGACGGGGTCACCAGTGCGGGCGGCGTCGAGATCGACGACATGAACCCACGGTGCGCCGGCGTCGGCGAAGGAACGGGCCACCGCCACCGGATCGTCGCCGTATACCGTCTCGCGGCCGTAGTCGCCCTGGGTCAGGCGCACGACACGCCCGGCCCGCAGGTCGATCGCCGGGTACAGCTCAACCGACATCGATGCCCTCCACAAAGCTGGTGAGCAAGGTCAGCCCATCGTGGGCCGACTTCTCGGGATGGAACTGGGTGGCAACCACCGAGCCGCGCCGGAATGCGGCATTGATCGTGCCGCCGTACTCGACGTGGCGATCGACGTCGCCCGCGTCGTCGGGCACCCCATGCAACGAGTGGACGAAGTACATCCATGCCTCATCGCCGAACCCGGCAAACATCGGCTCGGCCCTCGCCGTGATCGTCAGTCGGTTCCACTGCATCTGCGGACGCTTGACTCCGGGCGGAACCATCGGACGGTCCCGGGCAAGATGCCGAGATCCTGCGACGCCCGGGGTCTCGTCGCTGGCGTCGAACAACATCTGCGTGCCCACGCAAATGCCCAGGAACGGCCGACCGGACCCCGCCGCGTCGAGGACCGCCGCGGCGAGACCTGAGGCGTGCAGCGCCCGCATGCAGGCCCCGAACGCCCCGACCCCGGGCAGCACCACGGCGTCGGCGGTTTCGATCTCGGCGACGTCGGTGGTCAGCCGGGCATCGGCCCCGACCTTCTCGATGGCCTTGTGCGCCGAGCGCAGATTCCCGATGCCGTAGTCGATGACGGCGACGATTGGCCGCCGGGCCTGCCGCTCGATGGCGGCGGTCACAGCACGCCCTTGGTCGATGGCACCGAGCCGCCCTCGACCCGCACCGCGTCGCGCAGGCATCGCGCCACACCCTTGAACGCCGCCTCGATGATGTGGTGGACGTTGCGGCCCCTGGTCAACGTCACGTGCAGCGTGATACCTGCGGCGGTAGCAAGGCTCTGCAGGGCGTGTTCGGCCAATTGCGGGTCGAAAGGAGGGTTGCCGAGCGGGATGCATTCGGGAAGTTCGACATCCCATACGAAGTACGGGCGGCCCGACAGGTCGAGGGCGACATGGACGAGCGCCTCGTCGAGCGGGAACGACCCACTGGCAAACCGGCGGACACCGGCCTTGTCGCCCAACGCCTCGCGCAACGCTTCACCAACGCTGATTGCCACGTCTTCTACCGTGTGATGGGTATCGATGTGTAGGTCACCCGTCGCCTGCACCCGCAGGTCGAAGCCACCGTGTCGCCCCAGTTGGTCGAGCATGTGGTCGTAGAACGGAATGCCGGTAGTGATCTCGGTGTGGCCGGTGCCGTCGAGATCGATGGACACCTCGATCGACGTTTCCTTGGTGGTTCGGCTTCGCTGGGCAGCCCTCATCGTGACCCTTCCGTCAGTACCTCGGTCAAAGCGCCGAGGAACGCATCATTCTCGGCGGGGGTGCCAACGGTGACCCGCAGACATCCGGCAAGCCGGGGCCAGCTCGAGCAATCACGAACGAGAACCGAGCGGTCGACCAGGGCGTGCCAGACGTCGCTTCCCATCCGTCTCAGTGGGCGGAACAGGACGTAGTTCGCCCCGCTCGGCCAGAACTCCACGGGCAGATCGCCGAACGCCGCGCCGATGCGCTCCCGTTCGGCCACGATCAGCGCCACCCGCTCGGTCATCTCGGCGACGTAGTCGACAGCCAGGCGGCCGGCCAACTGCTTGAACGAATCGAGGTGGTAGGGCAAGACCACCTTGTCGAGTTCAGCGACGAGCCACGCTGGGCCGACGAGATAGCCAAGCCGTGCCGCCGCCATCGACCAGGTCTTCGAGAACGTGCGGCTGACGACCATCGGGGTGTCGTCGTCGACCAGTGGGACCGCCGACCACGATGCGAACTGGCCATAGGCCTCGTCGACGACCACCAGGCCCGGGGCCCGGGTCAGCAGGTGCTGCAGGTGTTCGATCGGTTCTTCGCGTCCGGTCGGGTTGTTCGGCGAACAGAGAAAGGTCACCGCCGGGCGAGCTTCGGTGAGCACCCGATCGACCTCGCCGAGGTCGAGTTGGAAGTCGGCCGAGCGTTCGCCTTCGACCACGATCGCCCCGGAGAGCCGGGCGAGGTGGCTGTGGAGCTGGTAGGTCGGTTCGAAGGTGGCGACGGTTCGTCCCGCCCCGGCGAAGGTCAGCAGCACGGTCTGGAGCACCTCGTTGGAGCCGTTGGCGACGAAGATCTGCTCGGGCCCGACATCGTGCATCCCCCCGATCGCTCGTCGCAGCGCGGTCGCCGATCGGTCTGGGTAGCGCTCCCATGCGAGAGTGGCCGAAGCAGCCTGCAGGGCCTCTCGCCAGGCGGGCGGAGGAGGGTACGGCGACTCGTTGGTATTCAGCCGAACCCGAACCTCGACCTGGGGGGAGTGATACCCCTCCAACGCACGCAAATCGTCACGAACAGCAGGGCGAGGCACGTCGTGGAGGCTAGCGAGCGGCCGACGCCGGGGCCTCAAGGATTGTGTGACGAACCTCTGTCATCGTCACGCCCAGCGCGACGGAGTGACGGGAGGCATCATCCGCCGACGTCGGTGAGCTGCGGGGTGAGCAGATCGGCGGGCCAGACTGGCGAGATGTCGTCCGCCCTGCATGCCGATCTCAGCTCGCTTGTCGACACCGTCGACGGTCTCCGTCGTCGAGTCGCGACACTCGCCGAGCCACTCACCGGTGGTGAGACCGAGGAGCTGATGGTCGTACTTCACGAGGCCGAGCGTTCATTGCTGATGGCTCGCCGACACTTGGATCGGGCAGCCCGTCTCTCACGGTGAATCGGACCGAATCGGCGGCGCAAGCGAACTCACCGGAAAAGCGGCGACGGCCCCTTGCGGGGCCGTCGCTCATGTGACGTTAGGCGGCGGATCCCAACGTCACCCGCAAACCAGGTGGCGGGAACCTGGTTGGTGAAGCCATCATACACTGCCCTCCAGAAATTGCAAGCACCACCCAGGGTGGTTACCCCTGGGTAGTATGGCCCACTTCCTTCGATGTCCTGGTCAGACGGGGTACCTGTGACGAAGGACACACATCAGCCATCGAACATTCCCCGCAGTTCGGCTTGCGGGCGTCGCATACGCGGCGGCCATGAAGGATCAACCGCAGGCTGAAACCTCCTCGATCGGCCGCCGGAATGAAGCTGTTCAGTTCCATCTCGACCTTCACCGGATCTTCCTGGACGGTCAGGCCGAGCCGACGGGCCAACCGTCCCACGTGGGTGTCAACCGGCAGTCCGGGCAAGCCGAAGGCGACGCTGCGCACCACGTTGGCGGTCTTGCGCCCCACTCCGGCCAAGGTGACCAGGTCATCGAGCGATCGGGGCACCTCACCCCCGTAGGCGTCGACCAATCGGTTCGCCAGCGCCATCAGGTTGCGCGCCTTGGCTTGATAGAAACCCGTCGATCGAATGAACTCCTCAAGCTCGGTCGGGTTCGCCGCGGCGAGATCGACCGCCGACGGATACCGGGCGAAGAGCGACGGCGTCACCATGTTCACCCGAGCGTCGGTGGTCTGCGCCGACAGCACCGTGGCACACAGGAGCTGGAACGGGTTGGCGTGTTCGAGTTCACAGATTGCCTCGGGGTACGCCTCGATGAGGCGTTCGGCAACCACGCGAGCGCGACCTTTTGGAGTACGAGGTGATCCCATGCGACAGCCAACCTACTGAGCGCGCCCCGGCGACGCAGTGACGGCTGCCCACCGACGTCGACCGCCGAGTCGACAACGATTGACCAGTAGCCTGCCGAGGTGCGTTGTCTCGACATCAAGCGGGAGTTTGCGCCGCATCAAATCGCCGAGGTCACCCAACTCCTCGAGGCAGCGGAGCGAGCCGATGGCCATCGGCCGCTGTCCGATCACCTGTGGCTCGACCTTGCCCAAGGCGGTCGCCAGGGCTTCGTCGGTCTCGTCGCCTGGGAACCGGGGCACCCCCATCCGGTCGCCTATGCCCAGGTCTCGCAGGGCAACGATTCCTACGCCATCGAGTTGGTCGTCGATCCCCACCACCGCTACGAGATGGCGACCATCGGCCCCGAGATGGTCGAGGCCGCGCTCGGCGAGGTCGCCGTCGAGGGTGGAGGCCACGTCCATTGGTGGGTCTTCGAGCCCACAACCGCCCACGACGCCGTTGCCCGGTCGGTGGGCTTGTCGCCCGGCCGCCGGCTCCATCAGATGCGGGTGGCACTCCCCCTCGATCAACCGTTCGAGCTGACGACCCGGCCGTTCGAACCGGGCTCCGATGAGGACCCGTGGCTCATCGTCAACAACCGGGCGTTCCAGTGGCACCCCGAGCAGGGCGGGTGGACCCGCGAGACCATTATCGCCCGCCAAACCGAGGCATGGTTCGACCCGGCCGGGTTCCTGCTGCACGAGCGTGATGGTCGGCTCGCCGGATTCTGCTGGACAAAGGTCCACGGCGATCACGACCCGGTGCTCGGTGAGATCTACGTGATTGCCGTCGACCCCGACTTCCACGGCCTCGGCCTCGGTCGAGCCCTCACCTTGGCCGGGCTCGACCACCTCGCCCGACCGACCCCTCAGCGACCCGGCGTGGGGGTCGGCATGTTGTACGTCGACGCCGACAACGCCGCAGCGGTCGGTCTGTACCAGTCGATCGGGTTCACCATCCACAGCACCGACCGCGCCTACGTAGGAGACATCGCCGCCCATGACTGACACGTTGCCCCGCTGGGACGTCAGCGATCTGTTTCCTTCGCTGACGAGTCGCGAGTTCATCGCCGCCATGGAACGCATCGACGCCGAGATGAGCCGCGCCGAAGCGCTCTTCGACCGCTACGACATCCGCGCCGTCACCACCCGAACGGTCGGCGCCGACGATGCATCGGCCATCGAGGCGGCCCTCCAAGCGCTCAATGGGGCGATGGAGGAGATTCAAGTCCTCGCAGCGTTCGTCTACGCCACGGTCACGACCGATTCGACCAACGAGGCCGCCCAGGCGGCTCTCGGTCGGCTCACGCGGACCGACTCGCGCACGCAGCCGCTGCGGGCCCGCCTCGCCGATTGGGTCGCCAGCCTCGGGGCCAACGACCTGGCGACGATCAGCGAGTCGGCCAACGAGCACCTTGGACCACTGAACCGGTTGTCGCAACGCGCCCGACACCAGATGTCGGAGTCGGAGGAGGGCCTGTACGCCGAACTGGCCGTCACCGGCTCCAGCGCGTGGGAACGACTGCACGGTGATGTCACCTCGCAACTCGAGACCGATGTCACCTTCCCCGATGGCCACGTGCAACGGATGGGGATGGCAGCGGTGCGCGGACTGTCGTCGCACGCCGACGTCGGGGTGCGCCGGTCGGCCTACGACGCCGAACTGGCGGCATGGCCGCAAGTCGCCGTGGTCACCGCCGCGGCGATGAACGCAATCAAGGGTGAGGCCGTCGCCGTCAACCGCCGCCGCAACTGGGGGTCGCCGCTCGACGCGTCCTTGTTCGCCAACTCGATCAGCCGGCCGACGTTCGATGCGATGCACCGGGCGGTGCTCGATTCGCTCCCCGACTTTCGGGGGTGGATGAAGGCCAAGTCACGGTTGCTCGGCAATGCCGGACCGTTGCCGTGGTGGGACCTGTTCGCCCCGGTTCCGGGGGCCGATGGCGATGTCAGCTGGGTCGACGGCTTGTCGACGGTTCGTTCCGCCTTCTCGACCTACAGCCCACAACTCGCCGGGCTGATCGATCGAGCGATCAATGACCGCTGGATCGATGCCGCCCCGCGCCCCGGCAAGGTTGGCGGCGCGTTCTGCATGGATGTCACCGACGACCGATCGTTGGTGCTGCTCAACTGGTCGGGCAGCCTCGAATCGGCGGCGGTGACCGCCCACGAACTCGGCCACGCCTATCACAACGTGCAATTGGCGCAGCGGACGCCGCTGCAGCGGATGTTGCCGATGGCGCTTGCCGAGACGGCCAGCATCTTTTGTGAAACGTTGGTCCTCGAAGCCGGTTTGGCCAACCTGCGTGGGGTCGATCGGTTGGGTCTCCTCGACGCCAACCTGCAGTCCTCGACAATGGTCGTCGTCGACATCCATTCGCGCTTCCTGTTCGAGTCGGAGGTCTTCGAGCGACGCCGCCACCGCACCCTTGGGGTCACCGAACTGAACGAGATGATGCTCGCCGCCCAGGCCGAGGCCTACGGGGATGGCCTCGACCAGGCGACCGCGATGCCGTACATGTGGGTGCAAAAACCTCACTACTACGGGTCGCACTTCTACAACTGGCCCTACACGTACGGCCTGCTGTTCGGTCTCGGCTTGTTCGCCCGGTTTCGCGACGATCCCGAGCGATTCCGCTCCGGCTACGACACGATGCTGTCACGAGCCGGAATGGACACGGGCGAGCAACTCGCCCAGACATTCGGATTCGATGTAACTGACCAGGGCTTTTGGGTCGAAAGTCTCGAGGTACTGCGACGTCGGATCGCTGACTACTCGGAGTTGGCCGCCGGTATGGGCCAGTGAGTCCGCCCCCTCCCACCACTCGATACGACCTCGATCGGGGCGAACTCACCGCGCTGCTCACCGGCGAGCCGCGGTATCGCGTCGATCAGGTATGGACCGGGCTGTACGAGCAGCTCGTCACGCCGGTCGAGATCACAACCCTGCCCAAGGCGTTACGCGAGCGGCTCGACCGTGACCTGCCCGAGGCGTTGACCCTCGGGGCCGAGCAGATCAGCGACGACGGCGACACAGTCAAGCTGCTCTGGCGGCTCGACGGCGGCGCGTCGATCGAGACCGTGCTGATGCTCTACCCCGACCGGGCCACGGTCTGTGTGTCGACCCAGGCCGGTTGTGCGATGGCCTGCGGGTTCTGCGCCACCGGGCAGGCCGGGTTTACCCGCCATCTGACTACCGGCGAGATCGTCGAGCAGGTGGTCCAGGCGTCACGTCGCGCCCGCGGCGTTGGCCGCCGGGTCAGCAACGTGGTGTTCATGGGCATGGGCGAGCCGTTGGCCAACGAGGGACCGGTCTGGGGCGCCGTCGAGCGCCTGCACCGCGGGATCGGCCTGTCGGCGCGACATCTGACCATCTCGACGGTCGGGCTGGTTCCAGGTATCCGTCGCCTCGCAGAGCGCCCCCTGCCGGTGAATCTGGCCGTGTCGCTGCATGCCGCCAACGACACGTTGCGGGACGAGCTGGTGCCGATCAACCGGCGCTACCCGATCGACATGCTGATCGAGGCGTGCCGCGACTATCTGCTCGCCAAGGGACGTCGGTTGAGCTTCGAGTGGGCGATGATCGACGGCGTCAACGACCGGCTGTCCGATGCCGAGGAGTTGGCCGAGTTGTGCCATCGGCTCCCGATCGGGGCGCACGTCAACCTGATCCCGCTCAACCCGACACCCGGTTGGCCGACGGTCGGTTCGCCGCTCAACCGGGTCCGGCGGTTCCAGGGTTGGCTGACCGATTTGCGGGTCAATGCCACCGTTCGCCAGAACCGTGGCACCGACATCGATGCCGCCTGTGGGCAGCTTGCGGCGGGACAGCCGGTCACGCTCAGCCCGCGTCGGCGAGGAACGGCCGCGTCGGTCGATCTCGCCACGTTGGCTGGTGTCGCCGACGATCAGCTGGGCGACGACCCCAGGTAGCGCGGATTGGCGACGGCGAGCTTGTCGCGCACCGAGGCCCAGACCAGCGCACGCACCTCGGTGAGGCGATCGTCGAGGTCGCCGCGGCGGATCGCGGCGGCCAACTCGGCATCATCGGCCATCCCGAGGGCGGCCAGTCGACCTCGATGCGCTCGATCCTGCTCGGGGCCGAGAGCCATCTCGCGTTCCACCATTGCCAGGCAATTGATCGCCACCCGGGCGTGGAACTGCAACCGACCCGACGTCTGAGTCAGCACGTCGCGCTCGATCCACTCCCGCACCGATTCGATCAGCTGCGCCGCGCTCGGCACGTCGTGAGGCAGATTGCGGCCGGTCTCGTCGGGCATGTTGTGGTCGACCACGGCGCTCACCATGCTCCCTCAAGAGCGAGAAACAGGTCGTGTTCGTTTTCGCACACCCGACGACCGATCGCGGCGAGCTCGTGGGACTTCGCTACGCCGGTGAGGTGGGCCGACGTCTGCATGATGCACATGATTCCCCATTTCAGCGTTCCCATCACCTCCCACCACCGCAACGTGTCACGATCGACACCCACCCCGCCGGCCGCCTCGTATGCCTCCAACAACGCGTCGTACTCCCCCACCCCGGCGACCGGCGGCGCCGCCCCGAAGCGCCACGCCTTTACACAGAACCAACCAAGATCCTCAGCCGGGTCACCGATGTGGGCCAGCTCCCAATCGATGACGGCGCGTAGACCGTCAACACCGACGATCAGGTTTCCGAGTCGGAAGTCCCCATGGACGATGACGGGCGTCGCCGCCCCCGGACGATGATCGTCAAGCCAGCGCAAGGCCAACTCAAAGGTCGGGTGTGGCTGGCCCAGCAGATCGAGGATCTCGCGATACCGGGCGACCTGATCGACGGCGACGAGGCCCGGCACCTCGCCCGGGTCGATCGTGTGCAACCGAGCCAGACTCCGCGCACACTGCCTCACCAACTGTCCGCGGGCGCCGGCGAAGACCTCGTCACGCAGGATCTTGCGGGCGATCGTCTCACCGTCGAGCGCCTCGAGAATCAGGAATGGCGCCCCGAGGATCGTGGCGTCGGTCGACGCCGCGACCACCTCGGCCACCGCCACACCGGCGCGATGGGCGGCGCGGACGACGGCCGCCTCGACCGCCATATCCCGCTCGACCGTTTCACCCTCGGCGGCCGCCGGACCGGGTCGCTGGCGTTGCACCACCAGGTCGCGGCCATCGGCTCGGAACCGGAAGGTGTCTCGCGAGGCACCGCCCGACAACCGGGTCAGATCGGTGATCTCATCGGCAGAGAGGACCGCCCGCAACCCGTTGATCAGATCGTCGGTAGCCATTGGCGAAATGGTGGCAGTTCAGCAGCCCGCAGCACGTACCGACGGTGTGGGGTTGACCGCTGGCCCACCCCCGGGATGCACCTCGAAGTGCAGGTGCGGAGTACCCCGAGCGTTGCCGGTGTCGCCGACATAGCCGATCAGCTCGCCCTGAGACACGCCTCGGCTGTCGCCGACGTAGCTGTCGAGGTGGGCATAGTAGTACGCGTTGCCGTTGTCGCCCTTGAGCCACACGGCATTGCCGCCGAGGCTGTTGGTACTGAATCGCACCGAGCCACCGACCACGGCGTACAGGTTGGTGCCAGTGGACGCCAGCATGTCGACGCCCTGGTGGCGGCGTCCCCCAGATCGGGGGGCTCCCCACGTATCGCCATAGGCCGAGGTCGCGATGGGGCAGACCATGTCGAAGTCGACGTAGGCGCCGCCGGTCTCACCGCCCCCGCCTTGCCCCGGATCGCCGCCACCACCTGTCGTGCCGGCGCCAGCGCCGGACGAACCACCCGAACCCGCGGCCGGCGGGGCCGGATCGCTCGATGAGCCCCCGGTGCCGCCCGAGGAGGTGCTGTCGCTCGATGGGGCGCTGCCCCCCGACGACCCGCCGCCCCCCGGGGCGGGGCTCTGGGCGGCCGCGGCGCTGCGGCGCTGCTCCTCCGCGGCCTGATCGGCCGCCGCCTGCTCTGCTGCCGCCTTGGCGAATCGCTCTTGCTTTTCCTGCTCCCGGCGGCGTTGTTCGGCGAGCTGGGCTTCGAGCGCTCGACGAACTGCCTCGTCCTTCAAGCGCTGCGCTTCGACTTCTTTGAGCAGCTCCACCTCGGCGAGCGCGTTCTCCTCCATCTTCTTCAGCGTCGCCTTGGCCTGCTCGGTCTCTTTCTTGCTGCGCTTGAGCTGGGTTTCCTTCTTCGAGAGATCGTTCCGGGCCGATTCGAACTGGTCGATCGAGGTCGAGCTCGCATCCACCGCCAGCCGACTGAGGATGTCGGCCTCGATCCGTTGCGTGGGCCCCTCGAGCCCGACGAACAGGCCCGCGGCTCCCACGTCGCCACGAATGTACCGATCGAGGGCGAGGTCTTGTACGCCGGCTCGTAGCGCGTCGACTTTGCTGCGCAGAACATCGGCCTCGGCCTGCAGCCGGGCCTCCTCGACGCTCAGTTGGTCGAGCTTGGTCTCGGCGTCTACCCAAGCCTGGGCGGCACGGTTGGCCCGATCACGGGCGTCTTGGATCTCGCGGGCCGCCTGGGCCGCGGCCTCGTCGGTCGTTTGGGCGCGGGCGGTCGACCCGGGAAGGGCGAAGAGCATGGCTAGGGCAACGAGAGCTGTCGTTGCAGAGCGGTAAATCGAGGTGGTCCGCACGGTGGTCGAAATGCTATCTGACGTTGCAGTTCCGTTACGGGCATCTCCTGCAAGTACCGTCTCGCTTCCGATGGTGTCCGTTCGACCGCTCCCTGTTCTTTCACTCCGTCGCGTGCGGGTCGTTCACGACCAACGGGCGCTGCTCGACGACATCAATTGGACGGTCAACGCTGATCAACGATGGCTCGTCCTCGGGGCCAACGGGTCGGGCAAGACCACCCTGCTGCGAGTCGCGTCGATGTATCTGCACCCCTCGTCGGGCACCGTCCAGGTGCTCGGCGAGACGCTCGGCTCCACCGACGTCCGCCAGTTGCGCCGCCGCATCGGGCTGGCCTCGGCGGCCCTCGGTGGCCAGCTGCGTCCCGAGCTCTCGGTGCTCGATGTCGTCATGACTGCCAAACACGCCGCACTCGAACCGTGGTGGCACCAATACGACGACGCCGATCGGGATCGTGCCCGGGCGTGCCTCGATCGATTCAACGTCGCCGAGTACGCAGCGAGGGCGCTCGGAACCTTGTCGTCGGGCGAGCAACAGCGGGTGCTCCTGGCCCGCACGCTGATGACCGACCCGGCGATCGTGCTCCTCGACGAGCCGTCGGCCCGACTCGATCTCGGCGGCCGCGAACAGCTCGTCGGGTCGCTCCACGCCCTGGTCAGCGACGTGGCCGCTCCGCCACTGGTACTGGTCACCCATCACGTCGACGAGGTCCCGACCGGGATGACCCATGTGATGTTGCTCCGCTCCGGCCGGGTGATCGCCACCGGGCCGATCGACGCCACGCTCACCGGCGACACCCTGAGCGACTGCTTCGAGATGCCGCTCATGCTGGAGCGTCGCGACAACGGCCGACTCAGCGCGTGGGCGCGCTGACCAACGCGAGCAGGTTTCGCTTTCCCTCGTCGATCTGATCGGCCAAGACTCGTTCGAGCAGCCCTCCGGTCCACAGCGCGCCGCCATAGTGCAGCGACACGGTCAGCCGGGTGCCCGGGGCGTCTGATGTCGCCAACAGCTCGGCGCCCAGCATCCATGAGGCGTGGTGTCGATCGTCGAGTTCGGCCCGTTCGAATCGAACCCGAATCGGATGCTCGAGCACAGTCCGCTTCATCCGCAGGCGCTTCGAGCGGGCGAGCGGCCCGACGCGAGCCCGCAGCTCGACCATCCAGACGCCGGCAACGTCGTCATCCGGCACGGCCCGGTGGACCAGCGGCATCCATTGCGGATATCGGCCGAGGTCGTCGACCCATGCGAACAGATCCTCGGCCGAGCACGGAGCGACGAGATCGGAGGTCAGATTCACCCTGCGAGTATCGCCGAATCGTCATCGATGCCTCACACTTCGCTCACAGGGTTGCCGCAGCATCGGGCGTATTCACCCCCAAGTCCCAGGAGGACATCGAATGAAACTGCGTCATCAGATCGCCGGCGGGCTGGTCGTCATCGGTTCGCTCGGAGCCGTCGGAACCCTCGGAGCGGGCTCGGCCTTCGCCGAGCAGGGCCCCGCCGGTGCCGGTCGACCCAGCCGACCGACCAAGGAGTACATCTGCAGCCATCAAGACGAGGCGGCTGCCAAGTTGCAGGCGCGGATCGACAAGATCGCCGAGGGCCTGACCAAGATCGCCGAGCGGCGGGCCACGGCCGTCGAGGCCGGCAACGACCGGGCCGTCGCTCGCCTCGACAAGATGGCCGAGCGGCTCACCAACCGCCAGAGCAAGGCTCAGCAACACCTCGACAATCTGCCGGGGTGGATCGCCGCCAACTGCTGAACCCGACGGCCGCTCAGCTACGTCGGTCGGGTATCCGGCACATCGCCGGGTCGGCCGCCGGTCCGCTTCCCCCCGAGCGGCCGGCGGCCGAAGGCGTGGGCGAGCAGCGGACTCTCGGCGCGCAGCAGCCCACCGAGGTCATCGCTCTGATCAAAGTGAGGTGACCAGGCGATCGCCTTGGTCTCATCGGGGTCGATGTAATCAGGGGCCGGCACTGGCGCGGAAGCGGTGGGGATGACCGGACGACCGGCGGTCGCCATCGGCGGTTCGGGGGTCGGCGGGTCATCGAAGAGCCCGAATGGCAGCTCACCCGTCAGGTCGACCGGCCGCGGCAGTCGTCGAGGCCGCGGCGATCGGCGGGGCTCGGAAGGGGCGACCACCCCCGAGTCGGGCAGTGAGGCGAACAGCGTCGCCGCGTCGCCGCGTCGGTCGTCGAGCGTCCAGCCCCGCGGGGCCGACATCGAGTCCCCATGCCGCCGACAGACCATGCCGGAGCGCACATCGTCAACCCGCGTCGGGGCGACGCTTTCCAACCAGACCACGGAGTGTTCCGAGTCGAAGCCGTATGCCACCGCGGCGAGCTCCCGACACCCAGGGCGTTCACAGCGGCGCGACATGCACCGCAAATTAGATCGCTCATCGACCCGCGTTGGCATTCTTCCTGCCGAGACCGTCGGCGATTCCCGTCGGAGAACGAAAAGGGGCCCCGCTGTGCGCAGGGCCCCTTGTGGCGGTGGGCGATAACAGGCTCGAACTGTTGACCTCTACGGTGTGAACGTAGCGCTCTAGCCGACTGAGCTAATCGCCCCAGCGGCGTGAAAACTCTAGCAGCGACAGTCGTGCTTGCCCCAGCCTTTGCCCGATCAGGTCAGCCCTTGACCGAGCCCGTGAGATCACCGGTCGGGTCGAAGGCAATGCAGATGTATCCGCCGTCACCGCCGTTCCACGCCGATTTCGACGGATAGATCGGGAACAGCGCAAAGTCGCTACTGCCGGCCGGCTCGCCGACGTATTCCTCGAACCGAGCACTGCACGCTTCGCCGGCAAGTTGTTGAATGTCTGCCTCATCCGGGTACGGAAGCTCGCCTGCGCCGTCGAGTTCACCGACGCCGACGATCTCGCCTTCGTGCGGCTTGTCACAGTCCTGACCCTTGATCGAGAAGATCAGCCCTTCGCCTTTGGGGACCTCGACGCAGTCGCCAACCTTGCTCGACGAGAGTGACGTGCTGTCCCCGAACACCCCGAGAGCGATGACCCCGGCGCCGATCACGACACCGACGATACCCATCACCAAACCTGCGGTGGCCTTGCCGTTTCCGCCGAGCTGGCCACCGGAAGCCTTGATGCGCTTTCGGGCGCGCACCCGAAAATGATCGCCAGGATCGAGGGAATGAAGCCGAAGCACAACACCAATCCAACGATGCCGAGCACCATCGACGCGGTCGATCCGCGGGCGTTCCCACCCGGCATCGACGGCCCACCCGGCATCGGAACACCCGGCGTGTAGACCGGGCCACCGCCTGGCATTCCATAGCCCACCGGCGGGGGCGGGTTCATCGGAGGAGGAGGAGGCGGCGTGGGCGTGGCCGAACTCTGCGGCACCGGGTTCGGAGTCGGGTTCGGGCCCTGCCCGGACGGTGGCTCCGATGAGGGCATCGGAAACGACGGGGGCGGGGGCACGGAGCTCATCCCCACACGTTAGGCGGTTGCGAAACCCCGATCAGGCACCAACGGTGTCGACGCAGACGTTGCCCAATCCCTGCTGGTCCCGGTGGGTTTGTGTGTCGATGGGACACGACGTATCGAACGGGACCAACAGGCGCACGAGTCCGTCATGGGGCCCGCTGCAGTCGACCTCGACCGCGTCGAGGTTGTCGCGGATCTCGACGCACGACCCGACCTCGATCCGCCAATCTGCAGCCGGCGGCCCGCCGCCACCGCCGCGCGACCCGAAGATCACGATGAACAGGCAGGCGGCGACGAAGCTCAACACCACCGGCACGACCGGAAACCGACCGCTGCGGGGGTCGTCGGCCCGGGGGGCCACGGGATACAACTCCTCATCCCGGGCTCGCCCGGCAGCCTGACCTTCCGACGCGACCGGGCGCAGCGACGCGTCGTATACCGCCCGCCGCGCCGGGTCGGACAGGACCCGCCACGCCTCGTTGAGACCGGCCATCGATGATGCCGACGCATCGCCGGCCGCATCGGGATGGGTGGTGCGAGCCAACCGCCGATATGCAGCGCGGAGCTCGTCGTGATCGGCAGCCGGGCTGACCCCGAGGACGTCGTAGTGCGTGGCGATCTGCCCAGGCTATGACGGTGTACCGGCGACCGAGCCACCCGACCGCCAATACTCGCCGTCGGCTCGATCGAGAAACCCGTGGTCAACGAGATATCGCCGCCATGCGGCGGTGTCGGCATGGCGGCGTCCGAGGATCAGATTGACCCTCGCCTCGGTATAGCGACGGCCCGGTTCGAAGTCTTGGGCGAGCCAGTCGAGCAGGACGGCGCGTTTGCCCTGGGCGGTCGGGATCTGCAAGATGCGGCCGTCGAACACAAAAGTGCGCATCACCTTGGCATCCTCGGTGCTCAGACCGGGGTAGTCATCGACCACGGTGGCGGTGCTCTCCCGAGCGGCGCGCGAGGCGGCCTGGAACACGGCGCCGACGACGTGCAGACCACCCTCTCGGCCGGCGACGACCAATCCGCCATCGACCAACCGACCCAACGCCCGCGCCGACGCCGGGCTGCTCAGCCCGGTAGTCGCCACCACGTCGTCGAGCGTCGCCGACCCGAGGACGAGCGCAGCAAACACCAACCGACGATCGTCATCGGCCAGCAGCCCGACCAGACCAGCCGCGTCGGGCACTGGCCCGGGTTCGCCGCTGGAGCCGACGCGGGCCACCGCAATCAATACCCGAGGTCGGGGTCGATCAGACCAACCAGCGTTTCGCCACGAGCGAAGCGCTGGACATTGAGGGTGATGCGGTCGGCGAGCAGTGGGTCACCCATCGCATCGGTCGTGGCGACATGGGGTGTGATCAGGCAGTTTTCCATCTGCCACAACGGATGACCGGTCGGCAGCGGCTCGGGGTCGGTGACGTCGAGGCCAGCACCCGCGATCAGACCTTCCGACAACGCCCTGACGAGGTCGTCGGTGACCACGTGCTTGCCGCGGGCGACGTTGATCAGCCAGGCGTGGCGTTCCATCATCGACAACTCGTTGTAGCCGATGATGCCCTCGGACTCGGGGGTTAACGGGAGGGCGAGCACCACAAGGTCGGCACCGGGAAGCGCGTCGACATACTGGTCGGCTTCGAGCACTTGGTCGACGCCTTCCATCTCCTGCAATCGATTGCGCACCACGGTGACATGGCAGTCGAACGGTCGCAGCAGCCGAACGAGCGACTCGGTGATCCCTCCACCGCCCAAAATCGTGACCCGTGCGCCGATCAGGTTGGTGCCCTGCTGCGCCGACCATGCGGTTCGCCGGGCATAGGCCCCGAGACCGCGCAGACCGGCGAGCGCCAACGTCAATGCCAGCTCGGCCACCGGCTCGGCGTAGACACCCTTGCCACAGGTCCACGCCAAATCGTGTCCGAAGAGATGCACGAACGGCTCGACGCCGGCGAATGGAAGCTGGATCCACCGCAGGTCGGGGGCGTTCTGGATCGTATCGTCGAGGGCGTTCGGGTCACGTGGGTCGGCCCACATCAAACCCTCGGCATGCTCGATTTCGACCAGTTGGCCACCACCGGCAACCACGGCATCGGCCATCCAACGACCCTGGCCGACGGGGCCGATCGCGATTTGGGGAGCGTTGCTCGCACTCATGACTCTCGCAGGGTAGTGCGTCGCACCGGTCTGGATCGTGGTCGGATCTCGCCCCGGGCCCGCGGCCCGGCTTGCAGCCACCGCTCGCAGCGACCATGATCGGCCCGCTCGGTCGTTGGTCGAGCCCCTGCCGACGAGTCGAAGAGGAAGTCAATGGCCCGTGAACAGCACCTCGACGACATCGATCGCGCCATCATCGAACGCCTCCAGCGAGACGGCCGGCTCCCGTACACCCGTCTGGGGACCGCGGTCGGCCTGTCTGAAGCGGCAGTCCGCCAGCGGGTACAACGTTTGATCGACAACGGGACCATGCAGATCGTCGCCGTCACCAACCCGATGCAGCTCGGCATGCGGCGAATGGCGATGATCGGGGTGCGCACCGAGGGCGAGACCACGGCAATTGCCGGGCGACTCGAAGCGTTCCCCGACATCGACTACCTCGTGATCACCGCCGGCAGTTTCGACTTCATCTGCGAGGTCGTGGCCACTGATGACGGCGCGCTGCTCGACCTGACCAACCGGATCCGCAGCGTTCCCGGCGTGAGATCGACCGAGACGTTCATCTACTTGGAACTCGCCAAACAGACCTACGCCTGGGGCGCGCATTAGCGCTGCGGCTCAGCCGATCACGCTGCGCAAGACCACCTTCGACTCGGTGCGGGCAACACCGGCATGCAGCTTCAGCCAACGGATGAAGGCGTCGAGGCCCTCCGGCCCCGCGCAGTCGACCACCAGCGAATAGTCGGCCGCTCCCGTCACGAAGGCGGCGAAGGCGATCTCGGTCCGATCGGCAAGGCGGGCCTCAAACTCCTCAGGGGCCATCGTCGGTGGAAGGCTGATGTCGATCACTGCCCGCACATCGCGGCCGAGACTGGCCGGGTCGACCTGAGCGGAATACCCCCGGATCACGCCGCGCTCCTCGAGTCGCCGAACCCGGTCGGCAACTGATGTCGCCGACAGATGCACCTTGGCTCCGAGATCGCGCCAGCTCATTCGAGCCTCGGATCGCAGAATCTCGGTGATTCGAAGGTCGATTTGATCTACAACACTCGAAAACTGTGCCACTGCTCAAGAATGCCACGGAATTCCCCGCCACTCGCAGCCCGTCGAAGCGCAGGATGTCGAACATGACGAGTTCTGTGCGCACCACCGTTGGCGTCCCCAAAGAGATCAAGACCGCTGAGCACCGGGTGGCGATGACCCCCGACGGCATCCGTGAGATGGAGCGCCTCGGCATCGAGGTCTTCGTCGAAACCGGCGCCGGCGAAGGGGCGTCGATCAGCGACGCCGACTACGTGGCGGCCGGCGCAACGATCGTGCCGACCGCCGCAGATGCCTGGGGCCAGTCGATGGTCGTCAAGGTGAAGGAACCCAAGGCCGAGGAGTTCGGCTTCCTTCGCCCCGATCTGACCCTGTTCACCTACCTTCATCTGGCGGCTTACCCCGAAGTCGCCACGGCCCTGCTCAACGCCGGAACGACGGCGATTGCCTACGAGACCGTGCAGTTGGAATCTGGAGCGCTCCCGCTGCTCGCGCCGATGAGCGAGGTCGCCGGGCGACTCGCGCCCCAGATGGGAGCCCACTACCTCGAGCGCCACAACGGGGGACGCGGAGTGCTGATGGGTGGGGCGCCGGGCGTGCGGCCGGCCAAAGTCGTCGTACTCGGGGCCGGGAACGTCGGCTGGAACGCCGCCTGGATCGCGGCCGGCATGGAAGCCGAGGTGGTGTTGCTCGACAAGAACCTCGATCGGCTGCGCTGGGTCGATCAGATCCACAAGGGTCGGATCATGACCCTCGCATCGAACCGTGGAGCCGTCGAGCGATCGGTACTCGACGCCGACCTCGTCATCGGAGCCGTGTTGGTCGCCGGTGGCCGCGCCCCCATCGTCGTCAGCGATGACATGGTGCGGGCGATGAAGCCTCGCGCCGTGATCGTCGACGTGGCCATCGACCAAGGCGGTTGCATCGAGACCATCCACGAGACGACTCACAACGAGCCGGTCTATGAAATGCACGGTGTTGTGCACTACGCGGTCGGCAACATGCCCGGGGCCGTGCCGCACACCTCGACCTACGCGTTGACCAACGCCACCCTGCCGTATCAGATCGAGGTCGCCGCCCACGGCGCAGCAGGGGCCGCCCGGCGTGATCCAGCCCTCGCCCATGGCATCAACACCGTCGCCGGCCAGGTCACGAACGGACCGGTTGCCGAGTTTCTCGGGGTCGACGCGATCGACCCGATGACCGCCCTCGGCGGCTGAGCGGGCCGTCGCTCCAACACCTGCCTCAGGGTTCCGCTGGAGACCCGTTGAGGTGGCGGTCGTAGGCTCCCAACCATGGCGACCCCCGTTGATCAACTGACCCTTCCCACCGTGTTGGTCGACTCGCTCGAGCGGGCCGAGCGCGAGGCCGTGGTCGCCGCGGCCCGACAGGAGAGTTGGCTGGCCAAGAGCGTGTTCGGGTACATGGTCTACGACTACGACGATGTCGTGGCCATCTTGCGCGACAAGCGGTGGCACTCGGCGGCGAGCGTGATCGTCGAGATGTCGGGTATCACCGATCCGGCATTCATCGAGAACCGTCGTCAGTCGATCCTGTCGGCCGAGGGTGAGGTCCACACGCGGCTGCGACGCCTCGTCGCCCCGGCGTTCTCGCCCCGCGCCGCCGATCGGCTGCGGCCGTACATGCGCGAGGTCATCAACGGATTGGTCGATCAGATCTCGGCGAGCGGGCGTACCGAGTTCGTCGCCGACGTCTGCGACCCCTACCCCATTCCGATCATCTGCGAGCTGCTCGGCGCACCGAAGGACGACTGGCGGCTGTTCTCCCGGTGGGCCGGCGATCTGCTCAGGATCTTCAACTTCAACCTGCAGGAGGACTACCCGATCATTCAACGGGCATCCGACGAACTCGATGCGTACACGACGAAGATGATCGCCCGGCGCCGCTCGGAGCCCGCCGACGACCTGCTGACCGACCTCATCGCCGCAGAGCAGGCCGGCGACAAGCTCAGCGAGGAAGAACTATTGACCATGGTCAACGCAGTGATCGTTGGGGGGACCGATACGACCCGCAACCAGTTGGCCTGCTCGGTGGCGTTGTTCAGCGAGTACCCCGAGCAGTGGGCGCTGCTGCGTGAACGGCCCGAGCTCGCTCCGCGCGCCGTCGAGGAGACGATGCGCTATCTCGGAGCGATCCGCGGCACGGGCCGCTTCGCCTCCGAGGACATCGTCTATCGCGACGTGCTGTTCCCGAAGGGCACGATGATCTCGCCCTCGCTGGCGTCGGCGAATCGAGATCCCGCGGCGTGGCCCGAGCCGACGACCTTCGACATCACCCGCGAGCCGACCGGGCAGCCGCAGCTCACCTTCGGCTCGGGCATCCACTACTGCCTGGGTGCCTCACTGGCACGCGCCGAGTTGCAAGAGGCGCTGCCGATCCTCGCCGAGCGGATGCCCAACCTGTCGGTCGACGGCGAGATCACCTGGAAGCCGACCGGATTCGGCATCTGGGGCCCCGAGCGGTTGCCGCTGGCCTTCGGTACTTCGGGGTAGGTTGGGATTGACCCTCGGGTCAACCCAACGATGACGACCGAGACCAGCGCCCTTCCCCTCCCCCACCCGTTCACCCCGGGGTCGGCGCGCGCCGCCTTCTCGTACCGCTCGTTTCGCCGGCTATGGACCGGGAGTTTCCTGTCGAACGTCGGCACGTGGATGCAGAACATGGCGTTGCCTGCCTACATCGCCAAGCGGACCGGTTCGTTCGGTCAGGTCGGCGTCATGATTTTCGCCCAGCTCGGACCGATGCTGATCCTGGCGATTCCGGCGGGAATCCTCGCCGCTCGGGGCAGCAGACAGCGGATTCTGATCGGGAGCAACGCGGCGCAGATGGGGGGTTCGGTGATCCTCGCCCTGCTCGTCTCGCGCGACGCGGCGATACCGACGTTGTTCGTCGCCAATCTCGGCATCGGCATTGCCGCGGCGCTCAGTGCGCCCGCTTACCAGACCACCCTGCCGACCCTGATCGACCGGAGGGATCTCGCCGGGGCGGTCTCGCTCAACTCCACCCAGCTCAACGGATCGCGGGTGATCGGCCCGGTCATCGCCGCCCTCTTGACCAGCGTGGGAGTCTCGATCGCTCAGCTGTTCCTGTTCAATGCCGTCACGTACCTGTTCGTCATCTGGGCGCTGGCTGCGACGTACTTCCCACCGATTGCCAATCGCAGCACCGACAAGGGGTGGCGGCAACTCACCACCGGGCTGCACATCGCCCGTGATCGCTGGGTCCTCGGCCGCTTGCTGATCACGATGACGACGTTGTCGATGTTCACCCTGGTCTTCGTCGGCCAGTTCGCCCCGATCACGGCCACCATTTTCGGCATCGACTCGCTGTCAGCGACGTACAAATGGCTGTACGCGACCTGGGGATTCGGGGCGTGTTTAGGAGCGATCTCGGCCGGTACGGTCCTGACCCGAATCGACAAGGCCCGGTTGATCCGCCCGTCGACCATTGGCCTCGGGCTGTCGCTGGCGGTCTTCGCCTCGATCTCGTCCCCCATCGCCGCCTTCCCCGCGGGCTTCGTCCTCGGGGTGTTCTACTTCCTGATGGCAACGGCGATGACCACCGTCTTTCAGCAATCGATGGCCGACCATGAGCGGGCTTATGTGATGCCCCTGTGGTTCATGTCGTTCGGAGGCACCGTGACCATCGGCAACCTGGCGTTCGGGCCGGTCATGGACCACGTCGGGCCCCGGCCCGTGATGATCGGTGGGGCGGTGGTCGCCCTGCTCGTCGCCGTGTGGACCGACTTCACCCGCCCGCCGACCGCCGACCTACCGGAGTGAGCAGCCGCCGATTCCGACCGGCATGCCTACTCCGGCCCGCTCCCCAGCACGACCAGCAGGCGCTCGGCCAGCTTCTCCAGCCCGGCTGATCGGCTGGCCTTCACCAGGACCGCCGTGCCAGGGCCGACCACGCCGAGGGCCGCCACCGGATCACTCACCGGCGTACAGCCGTACAAGTCGGTTCCGACGGCGATCAGTTCGATCCCCAGCTCACGGGCGTACTCGGCGATGGCCGGATGCTCGGTGACGGGATCGGCCAACTCCGCCATCCGTCCCAGTATCGCCACCTTGCGATCGCCGGCAAGTCGCGCCAGGGTGTCGAGTGCGGCGCGCATCGATGCCGGGTTAGCGTTGTACGCATCGTTGATCAGGACTCCCCCGGCCGACGTGCGATGCAGCTCCATGCGCCACGGAGAGATTCCCGCACCCGCGAGAGCAGTCGCCACCTCGTCGAGCGCGACGTCGAGGCCGAGACCACAGGCCGCTGCGGCGGCCGCGTTGATCGCCATATGGGCGCCCGGGACCGCCAAGGCCACCTCGACACGCCCCCAGTCGGTGGCGAGCGTGAACCGGGCCCGGGCGACGTCATCGAGCGTAAGTTTCTCGACTCGAACGTCACCGGTCAGACCGAAGGTCACCACGCGACCGGCACAACGCCCCGCCATCGCCGCGACCAGCGGTTGGTCGGCGTTGAGAATGCCCACCCCATCGGACCCAAGCGAGTCGATCAGCTCGCCCTTGGCCCGGGCCACTCCTTCGATACTCCCGACCATCTCGGTATGCGCCGCCGCCACGCTGGTCACAATGCCGAAGGTGGGTCGAGCGACGCCGCAGAGCTGGGCGATCTGGCCGAACCCGCGCATTCCCATCTCGAAGACCAATACCTCGGTGTCGTCGGGGGCATTCAGCATCGTGTGCGGCAGTCCCTGCTCGTTGTTGTACGAGCGCATTGCGGCATGGGTCTTCCATCGCCGCGCCAGGACGGCCGCGGTGAGGTCTTTGACGCTCGTTTTGCCCACGGAACCCGTGATCGCCACGACCTGATCACCGAAGTGGTCGCGGGCCCAGGCGGCCAAGTCGAGAAATGCCTGTGACGTATCTTCGACGACGATCGTCGGAACTCCATCGGCAGGCCCGGCCGCGCTGAGCACGCCGGCTGCGCCATTGGCAACGGCCGCCGGAATGAAGGAATGGCCGTCGCGATCGGCCACGATGGGCACGAACAGCGCTCCTGGTCGCAACGCCCGGGAGTCGAACTCTGCCCCGTCGATCGAGGCGTCGCCCCCGATCAGCCGCCCGCCGGTTGCCGCCGCCACGTCAGTCGCCCGATATCTCACGCCCGCGACGGTACCCCGCGGCGGTGACGACCGACCGATACCTCGTGCGTGACGCGTCGAGCCGCTACCGTCGATGACGTGCCTGCTGAACGGATCAACCTCGTCGTCGTTTTCGGGGGGCAATCGGCCGAACACGATGTCTCGTGCGTCACGGCGGCCCACGTGCTGCGTGCCGCCGATCCGGCGAAGTACTCGATCACCGCCGTGGGGATCGGGCGCGACGGTCAATGGCAGATCGCCGCCGAGGCAATGGCGGCCCTGTCCAGCGGCCCCGAGGCGATCGGGCCGCGTCTGGAGCCGGTCGGTCCGGCGACTTCGGCGTCACCAATTCTCGCCGAGGCGATGCAGCCCGGCTCGACCACGGTCGTGCTCCCGCTCCTCCACGGCCCGATGGGCGAGGACGGCACGATCCAGGGGCTGTTGGAGTTGGCCAATGTGCCCTACGTCGGCTCGGGGGTGCTCGGCTCGGCGCTGTGTATGGACAAGGCGATGGCGAAGCAGGTGCTGACGGCCAACGGCATCCCGCAGGCCCGCTACCGGGCCTTTCGCGAGTCCGACCTGTCGCCCGCCCTCATCGCCGATCTGGCCGGCGATCTGGGCATCCCGTGCTTCGTCAAGCCGGCCAACATGGGTTCGTCGGTCGGGGTGAGCAAGGCGAAGTCGGTTGAGGAGCTGCGCGAGGCGATCGATGTGGCGTTGTCGTACGACGAATGGGTCGTCGTCGAAGAGGCGATCGTCGGACGGGAGATCGAAGTGGCGGTGCTCGGCAATCTCACACCTCGGGCGTCGATCGCCGGCGAAGTGGTCCCGGGCAAGGAGTTCTACAACTACGAGGACAAATACGTCGACGATGGTGCCCAGTTGCTGATCCCGGCGCCGCTCGGCGAGACGGCCATGGCCGAGGTGCGTGACCTGGCCATTCGCATCTTCCTGGCGTTGCGCTGCGACGGCATGGCTCGCGTCGACTTCTTCTACGAGCCAGGTGGGCGGGGCTTCTTGCTCAACGAGGTGAACACCATTCCGGGGTTCACGCCGATCTCGATGTACCCCAAGCTGTGGCGGGCAACCGGTCTGAGCTATTCCGAGTTGATCGATGACTTGGTGGAGCTGGCGATCGATCGCCACGCCCGCCAGCGCCGCAACACCAAACGCTGAGCCGGGCCGACCCGATCGCTCGGCCCCTTGTGCGTGGGGACCGAGCGCGGTGGGCACCTCAGTCGCGACGGCCTCGCCAGTCGCCCGAGTCGCGCGAATCGACGCCATGACGCATGGCCAGCGGGCCGAGGACGGTCAAGAAAATCAAGAACATGAGAGCGTTCACTTGGATCACCTTTCTGAATCGTTGATACCCTGAGTATGCGCCAGTTCGATCAATAAGGGAAATAGGTAAATGTGAGTAAGTCCATCACACAAACCGATCCTCTCCTCGGAGTCGAGATTCGTCACCTCGTTGCCCTGTCGACGATCGCCCGCACCGGTTCGTTCTCCGGGGCCGCCCGAGAGCTCGGTTACGCACAGAGCGCCATCTCCCAACAGATCGCCACGCTGGAGCGCGCCGCCGGTCACCGCCTGCTTGAACGCCCCGGCGGGCCGCGGCGGGTCACCTTGACCGAGGCCGGCGCGCTCGTCCTGCATCACGCCGACACGATCACCGCCCGACTCGGGGCGGTGCGCGCCGACCTCGACGGACTGGCGGCCGGAGAAGCGGGTCGCTTGCGCGTCGGGGTCTTCCAATCGGCCAGCGCCCGCATCCTGCCGGCCGTGCTCCCCCGGTTTCGCGAGGAATGGCCGAAGATCGACATCTCGCTGCACAACGTCATCGAACTCTCCGACCTTGAGCGCTCGGTGATGACCGGCGAGCTTGACATTGCCTTCTGCGAGCTCGAGTGGATCGGCCCCGACCTCGATTCGGTCGAGCTGCTCGTCGACCCCTATGTCGCGCTGTGCTCGCGCGACCACCCGCTGGCCCACCGCAAACAGGTCTCGTGGAAGGATTTCGACGGCCTCGACCGGGTGTCCAACTCTGGGCGTGACACGTGCTCCCAGCTGGTTTCCCAGGCGCTGAGCGACGCCGGGGTCACGACCAATGTCGTCTTCGAGACCGACGACAATCTCACATTGCAGCGACTGGTCGGCGTTGGCCTCGGCGTCGGCGTGATGCCGTCGCTGGCGGTCGAGTCCGCCATGCAACCCGACGACACCGTCACCCTGCCGTTAGCCCTCGGCTCACGGCTGGAACGGCATATCGGCATCGTCTGGCACCGCGACCGCTATCGATCTCCGTCGGCCAAGGCATTCATCGCCATCGCCGAGCAGGTCGTCGACCGGACCTTCTCGAACTGACGGCCACCAACTCAGGCCCCAGGCACGGTGAGCGCGGCTCGTAGGAACGAGACGAGTTCAGCTCGGAGGCGACGCAGGTTGGCGACTCCCGGCTCCCATCCGACGGCCCGCAACGCCACGGCTTCGGTCGCCACGCCGACGACGGTGGCATAGGCCAACGCGACGGTGATGCGGGCATCGGCGCGTCGCAGCCGACCGGCAGCCATTTCCGCATCAAGGTAGGCAACGGCGCGTTCGATGTGGGGTTTCAGGACGTCGGCGAGTCGTTGTGAGCCCGCCGACTCCGACCTATTGAGATCGCGGACGAGGCCGAGCAACGCCGGGCGACGAATCGCCGGTCGAAACACCGCCCGGACCACGGCCTCGACCCGTTCAAACCCTTCTCCCGCCCGCCGAGCGGCCGCCTCGATGGCAACCACCAGCTCGGCCGCACTACGCGATGACAACCTCCATGACCAGGTCATCTTTCGACGCGAACCAGTACAGCACCGTCTGTTTCCGTACGCCCACGAGCACGGCGATGTCGTCGAGCGAGGCACCGTCGACGCCCCGCGAGCCGAACAGGTCGAGGGCCGCGTCGAGGATTCGATCTCGGGTCGGTCGGGCCGGCATCGGTCGAACAAGTGAGGGCAAAAGTGGGCTCCGGAAGACGCTCTCTACCAAATGGTAGACGACAACCTGCTAGACATGTTCCTCGTGATTGCCGAGCAACTGGCCGCCAAGCGCATTGCCGTCACCGGGGCTACCGGATTCGTCGGAACCGCGCTGGTTGAACGCCTTCTTCGAGGAGCCCCCGACTGCTCGCTCGTACTCCTGGTACGCGGCGGCAAACGCCACGACGCATCCGAACGGGTTCGCCGCGAGGTGATGAAGAACGATGCCTTCGATCGTCTC
Organism: uncultured Actinomycetes bacterium; assembly: GCA_963847945.1. Lineage (GTDB taxonomy): Bacteria > Actinomycetota > Acidimicrobiia > Acidimicrobiales > Ilumatobacteraceae > JANMJD01. Next base: position 526,049 of record CAWKBX010000004.1, on the reverse strand, counting down.
CGCGAGATGCATGGCGGGGCCAAGGCGTTCGAGGCCGTCTGGAATGAGCGGGTGTCGACGATCAACGGTGACGTCAGCCGCGACGGCCTCGGTCTCAACGAGGCCGACCGCGCCGCACTGGCGAGTTGCGACATCGTCATCCACTCGGCCGCCAGTGTCGCCTTCGACTCCCCGCTCGATTCGGCCGTCGAGGTCAACCTGCTTGGGCCGACCCGTATCGCCACGCTGCTCAACGAACTCGGCGTCACGCCCCACCTGGTGGCCGTGAGCACGTGCTACGTCGCTGGCAACCGTCGCGGCGGGGCACCCGAGGAGCTCGTCTCCGACGGACCGTTCGATCTCGGCCTCGACTGGCGCGCCGAGGTCGCTTCGGCCCGCCGCTTGCGCAGTGACCTCGAATCCGAGAGCCGGCGCATCGTCCACCTGACCAAGTTCCGCACGGCCGCCCGATCGGAGTTGGGCGCCGCCGGCAACCCGGCGATCGCCGCCAAGACCGAGCAGAACCGTGAGCGGTGGGTCCATGACCGGCTCGTCGAAGCCGGACGGGCCGGCGCCGCCAGCGTCGGATGGCCCGATGCCTACGCGTTCACCAAGGCCCTCGGCGAGCAGGCGCTCACCGAGACCAAAGGGCCGGTGCCCGTCTCGATCGTGCGGCCGTCGATCATCGAGTCGGCGTTGGCCGAGCCCACTCCCGGCTGGATCCGCGGCTTCCGCATGGCCGAGCCGGTGATCATCTCGTACGCCCGCGGCCTGCTCAAAGAGTTCCCCGGCGTCCCTGAGGGCACGGTCGACGTCATCCCGGTCGACATGGTCGTCGCCGCGATCATCGCCGTCGCCGCCGTCGGCCCCGAGCGGGCGGCACCGATCACGCAGGTCGCCTCGGGCTCGGCCAACCCGCTCAAGTATCAGCTCCTCGTCGACAACGTGCAGGGCTGGTTCACGGAGAACCCGATCTACGACGCCAAGGGTCAGCCAATCATCGTGCCCGACTGGTCGTTCCCCGGTCGCGGTCGGGTGCAGGGTCAATTGACCAAGGCCAAGAAGGTGATCGCCCGCACCGAGAAGGTGATGCACGCTCTTCCGCTGCGGGGTAAGCAGGCGGCCTGGGGCGCGGTGCTCGAAGAACGCAAGACCGAGGTCGAGCGAGCGCTCGAATACGTCGAGTTGTACGGCCTGTACACCGAGTGCGAGGCGATCTACAGCGTCAAGAACCTGCTCAGCCTGTGGGACACTCTCGACGCCAAGGATCAGGCCGACTTCTGTTTCGACCCCCGGGTGATCGATTGGCCGACGTACGTCCGCACGATCCATCTGCCCAGCGTCGTGCAGCACGCCCGAGTCAAGACGACACCCGGCAAGAGCCTGTCGGAGAGCCGCTCGACCCGACTGCGCCGCCAGGTACTCGCCCCCGAGCGTCACATGGCCGCGTTCGACCTGGAGAACACGCTGATCGCCTCGAACGTCGTCGAGAGCTATTCGTGGCTGGCTACCCGGCGGCTCGACACCCCCGAGAAGATCCGCTACGTGTTGCGGACGCTCAAGGAAGCCCCCTCGCTCCTCGCCCTCGACAAGAAGGACCGCAGCGACTTCCTGCGCCACTTCTACCGCCGCTACGAGGACGCCCCGCCGGAGCAGATCGCCGTCGATGTGCAGGAACTGTTCCTCAAGCTGATCGTCACCAAGAGCTTCCCGGCCGGCATTCGCCGGGTGCGGGAGCACAAGGCAATGGGTCATCGCACCGTGCTGATTACCGGGGCGCTGTCGTTCGTCGTCGAGCCGCTGCGTCCGCTGTTCGACGAGATCATCGCCGCGGAGATGACGACCAAGGCCGACGGTACGTACTCGGGCGAGTTGCGTGACGTACCCCCAACCGGCGAGACCCGCGCCCAGTTGCTGGCCGACTACTGCGAGGCCGAGGGCCTGAAGCTCGAGGAATCGGTGGCCTACGCCGATTCGACCAGCGACCTACCGATGCTCGAAGCCGTCGGGTTCGCCGTCGCCGTCAACCCCGAGGTCCGCTTGGCCGCCCTCGCCCGCAAACGCGGCTGGCTGGTCGAGACGTGGTCGAAGGCCCCCGGCGCCCCCCGACCGTGGTTGCCGGTTGCCGCGACTCGCTCCGAGAAGGCGGGTATCCGATGAGGGCCCTGCAGATCGATCGCAAGCTGGCCAAGTTCGCCGCGGCCCGCATCGCCGGATCGTTTGCCCCGGGTCGAGGGGCGAGATTCGGCCCGCTGGAACTCGTCGACGTCGACGCCCCGCATGTTGCCCGGCCCGGGCTGGGAAGCGATCAGGCCCCGCCTGTCGGGCATCTGCGGCAGCGACCTGTCGACCATCGATGGGGTAGCAAGCCGCTACTTCGATCCGATCGTCAGCTTCCCCTTCGTCCCTGGTCACGAGGTCGTCGCCGACGCGGCGAGAGGCCGGGTGGTGATCGTTCCCGTGCTCACTGTGCAACACGTGGCATCGACCCTGCCTGCCGATCAATGCGCCGAGGGGCGAATCAATCGTCTGCGAGCGCATCGCGTTTGGGCACCTCGAACCGGGCCTGCAGTCCGGCTTCTGCGCCGACACCGGCGGTGGCTGGTCGACGTCAATGGTGGCCCACGAGTCGCAGATCGTTGCGGTCCCCGACGATCTGTCCGACGAGGCCGCCGTGCTCATCGAGCCGATGGCCTGCGCGGTCCACGCCGCGGCGCGCTACCACGGGCAGGACACCGTGGTCATGGGCGCCGGCACCGTCGGCCTGCTCACCCTCGCGGCGATCACCGCCACCCGCGACAAGGACCGCTCAGGGCCGATCGTCGTCACCGCTCGCTACCCCCATCAGAAGTCGCTCGCCAAGCAACTCGGCGCCGATCGTGGTGTGCGATTCGTCGAGCTACCCCGATGGGTTCGCTCGACTGAGCAAGTCGTTGGCCGTGAACGACCAGCTCACCTGCGGATTCGACCACGTCGTCGACTGCATCGGCTCGTCGGAGTCCATCGACCAGGCGCTCAAGGTCGTCGCCCCCGGCGGCGACATCAGCCTGGTCGGCATGCCTGGCAAGGTGAGCGTCGACCTGACCGGCCTGTGGCATCGAGAAGTCGCCATCCGCGGCTGCTACGCCTACCAGCGACCCGACTTCGACACCGCCATCGAAGTCGATTCGCAGGTTCGATCTCGGCCGACTCGTTTCGGCCACCTATCCCCTTTCCGATTACCGCGATGCGATCGAGCACGCCGCCAACGCGGGCCGCCGCGGTGCGGTGAAGGTCGCTTTCGACATGCGCCAGGAGAAGAAACGCTAATGCCCCGCCCTGGATTTGTTCTTGATGTCGATCGCTCGACCCCACCCACGCTGTTCTGGCGGGGAGAGGGGTTCAGCCTCGAGAAGTTGCCGGCCGATCGCAGCCGGATCATTTACCCGCCCGAGCCACTCAAGGGCATTCCCGACGTCGACGGGGCGATCCGCCACGCGCTGCTGAATCCCCACGACTCCGACCCGTTGCCGGCGTTGCTGTTCCCCGGCATGAAGCTGACGATCGCCTTCGACGATGCTTCAGCCTGTCGCTGCCGAAGATGCGCAAGCCCGACAACCGCCAGCGGATCATCGAGGCGGTGCTCGACATGGCGGCCGAGGCCGGCGTCGATGACGTCCACCTGATCGCGGCGCTCGGTTTGCACCGCCGGATGCACGAGTACGAACTACGCCATGTGCTCGGCGACCGGGTGTACGACGCGTTCGCTCCCCGCGGGCATGCTGTACCAGCACGACGCCGAGGACTACGACAACCTGACCGTATCGGCACCACCGACCACGGCGAGATGCTCGAGATCAACAAGCGCGCGGCCGACAGCGACCTGATCGTCTACGCCAACGTCAACCAGGTGGCGATGGACGGCGGTTGGAAGTCGGTCGTCACCGGCCTGGCCTCGTACCGCTGCCTCAGCTTCCACCACAACGCCGAGACCCTGCAGAACACCCGCAGCCTGATGGACCGCCACAAGTCGGCGCTGCATCACAGCGTCTGGCGGCTGGGCAAGGTGTTGCGCGACTCGGGCCCGCGGATCTTCACCGTCGAGACGACGCTGAACACCGACACCTTCCCCTCGCCCGTTCGACTTCCTCGCCAAGCGTGAGTGGGAGTGGACGGCGAAGGATCGGGCGACATACCTGGCAACGGCGAAGTCGTTGAAGCACGCCCCGACCAAGATCGCCCGCAAGATCTTCCACTCGATCGAGGCGCCGTATCGCACGACCGGAGTCAACGCCGGTTCAACCGACGCGGTACACGAGATCACCCTGCAGAACGTCTTTGCCCAGCAACTCGTCGAGGTCGAGGGGCAGACCGACATCTTGACGATGGGCATTCCATTCATCAGCCCGTACAACCCCGAGTCGATCATGAACCCGATCCTCGTGATGTGCATGGGGCTGGGGTACCTGTTCAACATGTATCGCAACAAACCGCTGGTCAGGGAGGGTGGCGTGATCATCATGACCCACCCGACGTACCGCGGAGTTCCACCCGGTGCACCACCCGAGCTACATCGATTTCTTCGAGCAGGTGCTCGCCGATACCACCGACCCGGTGGTCATGGGTCAGAAGTGGGAGAAGCAGTACGCCGAGGACGAGTGGTACCGCCACCTCTACCGCACCGGCTACGCCTACCACGGTGTCCACCCGTTCTATGCCTGGTATTGGGGAGCCCACGGTCAGCAATGGGCCGCCCGGGTGATCATCGTCGGCGGCCATGCGCCGACGGTCCGGCGGCTCGGGTTCGTGCCCGCCTCGACGATGGACGACGCCTTCGAGATGGCCACCGACGTCGTCGGCCGTGGCGCCATCGATCACCCACCTCCACGTTCCGTCGGTCCTCGTCGCCGACGTCAAGTAAGGCGCTCGACGTGGCTACCCGACCCGGGTTCCCAACTCCGCTGGCCAGCGCTCGGACTGTTTCACGCGCCGTACGTACCGCTCGCCGCAAAGCCAATGTCGTGCGCGGGGTCATCGGCAAGACCGGCTTCCCGTACCGCGCCCCATCGACGCCACGGGGCATCGCGGTGCCGCTCAAGCCGTCGAAGCTTGGCGCCGACTTCGAGACGGAATGGGCCCGCGAGGGTCCGGCGCGTCTGGCCCGGCGTCTGATCACCGACGGACCGCTACGCCTTGCGGTGCGAGGGATCGCCGATCCGACCGTGGAAGGCATCGACCGGTTAGCCGATCTGCGCGACCTCGACGAACCGCCGCCGTTGATCTTCACCCCGAACCATCACAGCCACCTCGATACCCCGATCTCGATCATCTCGATCCCCGAGCCGTGGCGCCACAAATTGGTCGTTGCCGCCGCCGCCGACTACTTCTTCACGAATCGGGTAAAGGGTGCCGCCGCGGCGATCGTGCTGAACGCGTTGCCGATCGATCGCGAATCGACGGGTCGCAAGTCGTCCGACATGATCAAAGACCTGATCGACGACGGCTGGAGCCTGATCATCTACCCCGAGGGCGGGCGATCACCCGACGGCTGGGGGCAGGAGTTCAAAGGCGGGGCGGCATATCTGTCGATTCGCACGGGCGCCGCGGTCGTCCCGATGTTCATCGAGGGCAGTCGGGTCGATCTACGGCAAGGGAATGAAGCGACCCGAAGCCGGGCAGCACCAAGGTGACATTCGGGGCGCCGCTCCGGCCCGATGAGGGCGAGTCGACCCGCCGGTTCAACGACCGAATCGAACGATCGGTGACCGCGCTCGGCGACGAATCGCTGACCGATTGGTACACGGCGCGGTCGCGGGCCGCCGCCGGCACAAATCCCCCGCTCGACGGGACCGGAGCATGCCGGCTGGCGACGGACGTGGGCCCTCGCCGACCAGCGCAGCCGCGGGATGGCCGGCAAACGCAAACGCCAAAAACGGCGTTGGCCGAACCTCGGGGCGTAAATCCGCAGGGTCGTTATCGATCCGGCCGATCCGGCTCGCGGCATCCGTGAGTTCGTGATCGGGACCGGTGGCTACGCGTTGTGTCCATGGGAACCACCCGCGCCAATTCCGAGGTGCGCGACAACGCCACGATGGGAGCGGTGAAGTTCACCCTCAAAGCGAACAGCTATGACTGGGAGTTCGTCAAGGTCGGCGGCGCCGGAAATCTCGCCGACCGCGGAAGCGCGACTTGTCACTGACCTAAGGTTGGCTCGTGATCTTCTCCTGGCGTTCCGGGCGGTGGGGGGTCGTGGGCCTGATGATCGTCGTGGCGTCCTCGTCGGCCCACGGTGCCCCATCGTCAGGCCCAACTGCGACGCCCGCGTTGGGTTGGGCGACGGCCACCGCACCGGCCGAACGCGAACGCCCGGCGGCACCACCTCCGTCCACCCAACCTCCCGGCACACCACCGGGCCCTGACGGCAACCTGTTGTGGGCGATGGGCGACATCGCCGAATGCGGCAGCAACACGCTCGACGATGACGTTGCCGCGATGCTGGCGACAACCTCGGGAGTGATCGCCACGCTCGGCGACACGGTGTACTCGACGAGCAGCGCCGCGGAGTATCGCGACTGCTTCGATCCGTCATGGGGCCCACTGAAGCCTCGCATCCGCCCCGTCCTGGGCAACAACGAGTACCACCAGCCGAACGCGAAGACGTATTTCGACTATTTCGGAAGTGCCGCGGGCGAACGGGGCAAGGGCTACTACTCCTACGAGGTCGGCTCGTGGCACGTGGTCGTCCTCAACTCATATTGCCAGTACGTCGGCGGTTGCGACTCGGCATCACCCCAGGCCACCTGGCTCACCGACGATCTCGCCGCCCATCGTGCGGTCTGTACCCTGGCGATGTGGCACTTTCCGCGATTCAGTTCGGGATACCACGGCAGCATCGACGCCACCCACGACCTGTGGCAGATCTTGTACGACCATGGGGCTGAAGCGATCTTGTCCGGCCATGATCACAGCTACGAACGATTTGCCCCGCAGACCGCCGATGGCGTGGCCGACCCGGCGCGTGGGTTGCGCCAGTTCGTCGTCGGCACCGGTGGCAAAGACTTCTACGCAATGGGTTCGCCAATCGCCAACTCCCAGGTCCGCGACAGTTCGACCGCCGGTTCGTTGCGACTGTCCCTGGACGACGGCTCGTACTCGTGGCAGTTTGTCAAGACCGGTGGAACGGGCACCCTGGACGACCACGGTCAGACAACCTGCCACTAAAGACAAAGTTCATCTACAGCGCCCGGGCGGCCACTTCGACTGGGATATACGCTGTGGCTCATGGCGCGTGGCGGCGGACAGAGATTGGTCTGGGCGCTGCTCGGATGTAGTGCATTGGCCCTCGCGGCGGCGGCCTGCGGGGCACCCCTTGACGCGACGTCGAGTGCAGCTACCGCTGACCTGTCGCTCGGCTATGCAGCCAGTGAGGGGCTCATGTCCGCATCGCGGGAAACCGGGAGCTCGCCCACGACGGTCACGACACCGGTCGCAACCACCGTGGACACCACGACCTCGACCACCGACCCTGCGATCACCGGCCCGACGACAACTGATCCGATCACCGATGGCAGTACGACGACGTCGATTTCGCCAGGCGACCGCGACGGCGATGGGGTCGCCGATGCCGCCGACAATTGCCCCGACGACGCCAACGCCGACCAGCGCGACTCCGACGGCAACGGACGAGGCGACGCATGTGACACACCCTCCGCGGTGGGCAACGTCCTGTGGGCCGTCGGCGACATCGCCGAGTGCGGCGGCAACACCTTGGACGATGAACTCGCGGCGATGCTGACCAAGACCACGGGCACGATCGCCACCCTCGGCGACACCGTTTACTCCGCCAGCACCGCCCAGGAGTACCGCGACTGCTTCGACCCGTCGTGGGGCCCGCTCAAGTCGCGTATCCGTCCGACCTTGGGAAACAACGAGTACAAACAGCCGGGAGCGAAGGTCTACTTCGACTACTTCGGAGCCGCCGCCGGGCCCCGAGACAAGGGCTACTACTCCTACGACATCGCCACCTGGCACGTCGTGGTGCTCAACAGCGACTGCTCCGAGGTGGGAGGTTGCGACGCGGCTTCTCCCCAGGGAAAGTGGTTGACGGCCGACCTCGCCGCCCATCCCGCCAAGTGCACGGTGGCGATGTGGCATTTCCCGATGTTCAGCTCGGGGTACCACGGGAGTATCGCCAGCGGCAAGGACTTTTGGACGATCCTCTACAACCACGGCGCCGAGATCGTGCTGAGCGGCCACGACCACAGCTACGAGCGGTTCGCACCCCAGACCGTCGCCGGCAAACTCGACAATGCCCGGGGCATTCGCCAGTTCGTCGTCGGCACCGGCGGCAAGGACTTCTACAAGATGGCCAAGGCCCTGCCGAACTCCCTGGTCCGCAACGACAACACGGTCGGAGCGCTCAAGCTCACCCTCAACAACGGCTCGTTCACGTGGCAGTTCGTCAAGTCCGGCGGGCCGGGTAACCTCACCGATACCGGCACCGCCGCCTGCCACTGAGCCTCCAGCGCCCTGATCGTCAGAGCAGTTCGGCGAGCGCCGCCTCCAACCGGGCAATGCGCGATTCCAACGTCTCCACCCGCTCCTCCAAGGCCGCCAGTGCGCTTCCCCGGCTGGGCGCGGCGACCGACTCTCCGGGGACGGTGACCGCCTCGTCGGCGAGCGACTGGCGCCAGCGGGCCTCCTTCTGCCCCGGAGCACGCTCCAGCCGCTCGACAAGGGGCACCTCTCGTTCGCCGAGCGCAGCCAGTGTGGCATCGACGGCGGCGACACTGTCGAATCCATGCAACCGTTCCGACCGCGTCCGCAACTCGCCCGACGTCTGGGGACCGCGCAGCAGCAGTAGACCGACTACGGCGAGTTCGTTGGGTTCCAACCCGAGCGCCTCGTCGCAGACCTGGCGGTACTTCGTCACCGATCGTCCGTGCGAAGGATGAACGAAGCGGGCGAGCTTGCGTTCCTTCAACCGGGCCAGCGACTCCTCGACGTCGTGGCTCGACAGGTTCATCACCGGATCTCGCGCCGTCGATTGATTGCAGGCGAGGCTCAGCGCATTGAGCGACAGCGGATAGATGTCGGGAGTCGTCAGTTGCTTCTCGATCAGGGCCCCGAGCACGCGTCCGTCAATGATGTCCAGCACACCCGGAGGCTAGCGAACCACTCGGTGAAGCAACCGTCAGGACTCGACGGTCCGTGAACGAATCATCCGGTCGGCGGTCGGCGGCGGCGATCGGCAACGAGACCGAACCCGAGAACCGCGACCATCGGGACGACCACCAGCACCCAACGCGGCGGCAGACCGTCGTCGGCGCCTTCCGCCTGGGCCGCCCCGGTCATCGGCACCGATGAAACCGGCGCTTGCGGGACAGTGGCGGCCGACGAGGTGGCTGCACTAGTGGTGATCACCGATCCGGCGAGCAATGTCGCGGCCAGAAGGCGGGGCCATCTTCGGAACGGTCGCTGGGCCATGCCGACAAAGTTATGCTCCGCCCCAATGATTCGCCTCCGCCAAGCCGTGATTGCCGCCACCAACCTGTCCGACACCGTCGACGAGCTCTGTGACACCTTTGGCCTCACTGTCTGCTTCCGCGACCCGGGGGTTGCCGAATTTGGCCTCGCCAACGCGCTGATGCCGATCGGTGACCAGTTCCTGGAGGTAGTCAGTCCACAGCACCCGGGCACCGCGGCCGGGCGATTGATCGAACGGCGCGGTGGAAATTGCGGCTACATGGTGATGTTCGAGGTCGATGATCTCGACAGGAGAATGGATCTGGCCCGTGAACAGGGAGTTCGTACCGTTTGGAGCGGAGATCTCACCGAGCACCCGGTGAGCATCCGCGGTCGCCACCTGCATCCCAAGGACGTCGGGGCGATTATCTCGCTCGACGAGACCGAGCCCTGGGGATCGTGGCATTGGGCGGGGCCGGCGTGGTCGGCGCATCGGGATGTGTCGGTGGTGACGGCGATCGCCGGCGTCAGCATCGGGTCGAGCGATGTTGCCGCAACCGCGCAACGCTGGCGCGACATTGAGCTCACGGTGGGTTTGACGGCGACCAGCGGTGGCCCGCAGGGCACGGGGGTCGAGGTGATCGAACTGGTCGCAGCCGATCGGCAGCGGTCGGGAACCTCGGTCACCGTCGCCGGCGTCGAGTTCCGCCTGGTGTAGCCGCGAGCATCAGCCCGCCGGGGCACCCGGAATCTTGATGTCTTCGCCGGGGTACAGGTTGACGTCTGCCGGGTCACCCGACCAGCCATTGACCGCCATCAACGCGTCCATCTTGACGTCGAATTTCGTGGCAATCCCAAACATCGTGTCGTTGGCCACGATCTTGTACGGGAAACTGCCGTCGGCCGACGGCGTCACCGGCACGGCAGCGGGAGTCGTCGCCGGATCGGTGGCACCCGCCGGCACCGCAGGGTCGGCCGCCGCCGGGTCGCCCTTCAGCACGCAGGTCGGTGGGAAGTTGATCGTTTGGTCCGGGAAGAGCACTCCTGGGTCACGTTCGTTGAAGGCCGCGACCTCATCCCAGGTGCATCCGTCGTATCCCTTCATGATGCCGATCGGATAGTCGTTCGGCTGCACAACGTATGGCGCGATTCCTGTACCGGCGATACCCGTATCGACCCCAGCTTCTGGAATCGCTCCGGTCAGTGTCGTCGGCAACGTGGCGATGGTGTTCCAGTTATTGTTCCCCGCGGCGATCGTCGGGAGTGCGCTCGGCGTGGTGATTCCACCGTTGCCTGAGCCACAGGCCCCGATCACGACGGTCAGCATGGCGGCGGTGGGGATGAGCGACAATAGATATCGGCGCATAGTTCTCTCAGACTACGTCGGTGTTACGGAGTTGTAACGTCATGCTCGTTATCCGCCCGACGACCAGGTGCTATTGCAACGGTCTAGCGGTCGGCGGGATGGGCGCCGGAAGCGACGTTTCACCCATCAAATAGGCGTCGACCCCGGCCGCGCAGCTGCGGCCTTCGGCGATGGCCCACACGATCAGGCTCTGGCCGCGGCCCATGTCGCCGGCGACGAACACGCCGGGAACCGACGACATGTAGTTGTGCGTCGCGCTCCACGTTGCCGCGACTCATCGAAGCAGACACCGAGTTGATCAAGCCACGAACCGCTGCTCCGGGCCGAGAAATCCCATTGCCAGGAAGACGAAATCGGCAGGTAACTCGCGGTCGGTGCCCTCGATCTTCTCGAAGCGGCCGTTGACCATCGTCACCTCGTGGATCCGCATGGCCCGGACACGTTGCCGGTGCCGTCATTGACGAAGCTCTCGGTGTTGACGCTGATACAGCCGCTCGCCCCCCTCCTCGTGGGCCGACGAGGTGCGATAGATCATGCTCCACTGCGGCCACGGATTGTTCGCCGCCCGCGCTCGTCGGGTGGCGCGGGCATGATCTCCAACTGGGTCACCGACGCCGCACCCTGGCGGTGGGCGGTGCCCAGGCAGTCGGCCCCGGTGTCGCCTCCGCCGATGATCACGACGTGCTTGCCACCGACGTTGATCGGGGAGTCCTCGAGGTCACCTTCCTGCACTTTGTTGGCCCATGGCAGATACTCCATCGCCTGATGGATGCCGACGAGCTCACGACCGGGAATCGGCGGCAGATCACGCGCACGCCGTCGCCCCAGCGGCGAGCACGACGGCGTCGTAGGTGGCGAGCAACACCTCGATGTCGATATTGCGTCCGACCTGGGCATTGGTGCGGAACTCCGTGCCTTCGGCCTCCATCTGCGCGATGCGGCGGTCGAGGTGGCGCTTCTCCATCTTGAACTCGGGGATGCCGTAGCGCAGCAGACCGCCGATGCGGTCGGCACGCTCCAACACGACCACGTCGTGGCCGGCGCGGGTAAGTTGCTGCGCCGCGGCCAGCCCGGAAGGGCCCGACCCGATCACGGCAACCCGCTTGCCGGTCGAGACCGCGGCGGGTTTCGGGGTGACCCAGCCTTCGTCCCAGGCCCGATCGATGATCGACACTTCTACGTTCTTGATCGTCACCGGGTTGGCATTGATCCCGAGCACACAGGCCGATTCGCACGGCGCTGGGCAAAGACGGCCCGTGAACTCGGGAAAGTTGTTCGTAGCATGCAGCCGATCGATGGCATCACGCCAGTGATCCCGATAGACCAAATCGTTCCAGTCGGGAATCAGGTTGCCGAGCGGGCATCCGTTGTTGCAGAACGGGATGCCGCAATCCATGCAACGACCGGCCTGCTGTTCGAGCGCATCGATCGGAAACGGGTTATAGACCTCTTTCCAGTCCTTCAACCGATCCTCGACCGGGCGACGCGTGAATTGCACCCGCTCCCATTTCATGAACCCCGTGACCTCACCCACGGGCAGAGTCCATGATGCGGATGTTGGTGTCATCGAGGGAGAGGCCATCGGCCTCGGCGGTTTTGATCACGTCGAGAACTCGCTTGTAGTCACGGGGCATCACTTTGTAGAAGAGGTCGATGGCATCGACCCAGCCGGCGAGGATGTCGTCGGCATTGTCGGAACCGGTGAACTCCACATGGCGTTCGAGGGTCTGCATCAGGAACGCCTCATCGTCGACATCGAGGGGTTCGAGATCGACCATCTCGGCGTTGAGCAGGCTTGGGAAGGTTCGGGTCGGGTCGTAGACATAGGCGATGCCACCCGACATGCCGGCCCCGAAGTTGCGGCCGGTCTTGCCGAGCACCACGACACGGCCCCCGGTCATGTACTCACAACCGTGGTCGCCGACGCCTTCGACCACTGCGGTCGCCCCCGAGTTGCGCACGCAGAAGCGCTCGCCGACGGTGCCACGTAGGAAGATCTCGCCGCTGGTCGCGCCGTAGCCAATGACGTTGCCGGCAATCACGTTGTCTTCCGCCGAGAACCGAGCGCGACGGTCGGGGTGAACGACCAACCGGCCGCCCGAGAGGCCCTTGCCGAGATAGTCGTTTGCATCGCCCTCGAGCCGCAGGGTGATGCCGGCGGGCACGAACGCCCCGAAGCTCTGGCCGGCCGAGCCGCGCATCTTGATATCGATCGTGCCGTCGGGCAGACCGGCGCCGCCATAGGCCTTGGTCACCTCGTAGCCGAGCATCGTGCCGATCGTGCGGTTGACGTTGCGAACCGGCACCTCGAACGACACGGCCTCGCCGCGCTCCAGCGCCGGGGCGCAGCGCTCGATCAACTGACGGTCGAGGGCGAATTCCAGTCCGTGGTCTTGACCGACCGATTGGGTCATCGACTGGCCGTAGGCATTCGTCGGCACGGCCAGCATCGGGCTGATGTCGAGCCCTGAAGCCTTCCAGTGATCGATCGCGGCGCGGGTGTCGAGCCGTTCGACGTGGCCGATCATCTCGGCCATCGTACGGAAGCCCAACTGGGCCATCAGCTCACGGACCTCCTCGGCGATGAACTCGAAGAAGTTGACGACAAACTCCGGCTTGCCCGAGAACTTCTTGCGCAGCTCCGGGTTCTGGGTGGCGACCCCGACCGGGCACGTATCAAGGTGACACACGCGCATCATCACGCAACCGCTGACCACCAACGGCGCGGTAGCAAAGCCGAACTCCTCGGCGCCGAGCAATGCGGCAATGACCACGTCGCGGCCTGTTTTCAACTGTCCGTCGGTCTGCACGACGATCCGGTCACGCAGCCCGTTGAGCATCAGGGTCTGCTGGGTCTCGGCCAGGCCGAGCTCCCATGGGCCACCGGCATGCTTCAGTGAGGTGAGCGGCGATGCGCCGGTGCCGCCATCGTGGCCCGAGATCAGCACCACATCGGCTTTGGCTTTCGATACGCCCGCAGCGACGGTGCCAACCCCCATCTCGGCGACCAACTTCACGTGAACCCGAGCCGCCGGGTTGGCGTTTTTGAGGTCGTGGATCAGCTGCTTGAGATCTTCGATCGAGTAGATGTCGTGGTGCGGCGGCGGGCTGATCAGACCAACACCAGGGGTGGAGTGGCGGGTTTTGGCGATCCACGGGTAGACCTTGCCGCCGGGCAGCTGGCCACCCTCGCCAGGCTTGGCGCCCTGGGCCATCTTGATCTGCAGGTCATCGGCGTTGACCAGGTATTCACTGGTCACCCCGAAGCGGCCCGAAGCCACCTGCTTGATCGACGAACGCCGCAGATCACCGTTCTCGTCGGGGGTGAACCGAGCGGCATCTTCTCCGCCCTCACCGGTGTTCGACTTCGCCCCGATGCGGTTCATGGCGATCGCCAACGTCTCGTGAGCCTCGGCCGAGATCGAGCCGTAGCTCATTGCTCCCGTCGAGAACCGCTTGACGATGTCGCCGACCGGCTCGACCTCGCTGATGTCGATCGACGGCCGATCCTGGGCGTCGACGAAGGCGAACAAGCCGCGCAATGTCGCCAGGCGCTTGGACTGATCGTCGACCAGCGAGGTGTACTGCTTGAAGATGTCGTAGCGCTTGGCGCGAGTCGCGTGCTGCAGCTTGAACACCGTGTCGGGATTGAACAGGTGGTGTTCGCCCTCACGGCGCCACTGGTATTCGCCACCGAGTTCCAGCTGGCGATGCGCCCGCTGCTCGGGGTTCTTCGGGTGCGCCGTGGCATGGCGACTGGCGACCTCGCGGGCGATCTCTTCCAGGCCGATGCCGCCGAGGCGGCTGACGGTGCCGGTGAAGTACTCATCGACCAGCTCGCGCCCGAGTCCGATCGCCTCGAAGATCTGCGCTCCGGTGTAGCTGGCGACGGTCGAGACGCCCATCTTCGACATCACCTTGAGCACACCCTTGCCTGCGGCCTTGATGTAGTTCTTCACCGCCTTGTGCGGGTCGATCTCGGCCAGGCCGTTGAGGCCCTGGGCGATCATGTCCTCGATCGACTCGAACGCCAGGTACGGGTTGATCGCCCCGGCGCCGTAGCCGATGAGCAGCGCCATGTGGTGTACCTCGCGGGCGTCACCGGTCTCGATGATCAGCCCGGCCTGGGTGCGCTTGCGCTCGCGCACCAGGTGATGGTGAACCGCGCTGGTCAGCAGCAACGACGGGATCGGGGCGTAGACCTCATCCGCGTTGCGATCGGAGAGCACGATGATCCGCGCCCCATCCTCGATCGCCCGCGAGACCTCCATGCGCACCGAATCGAGCGCCCGCTTGAGCGCCAATCCCCCACCGGCGATGCGGAACAATCCGCTGACCACGACCGTCTTGAGATGGCCTCGGTCGCCGTCGTCGTCGATGTGGATGATCTTGGCCAACTCGTCGTTGTCGATGATCGGGAAGGGCAACGTCAGCTGGCGGCAGGACTCGGGCGACGGGCGCAGCAGGTTCGACTCGGGACCGACGGTCGAGCCGAGGGCGGTGACCAGTTCCTCGCGGATCGCATCGAGCGGCGGGTTCGTGACCTGGGCAAACAGCTGCTGGAAATAGTCGAACAGCAGCCGCGATCGGTCGGACAACACGGCGATCGGGGTGTCGGTGCCCATCGAGCCGATCGGTTCGATCCCGGCCTTGGCCATCGGGGCCACCAGAATCTTGAGCTCCTCGTGGGTGTAGCCGAAGACCTGCTGTCGGCGCAGCACACTCTGCGACGAGTAGACGACGTGCTCGCGGCCGGGAAGATCGGCCAGCTCGACGACGCCATCCTCCAGCCATGCGGCGTACGGGTGCTCGTTAGCCAACTGCGTCTTGATTTCCTCGTCGTCGACGATGCGTCCCTCGGCGGTATCGATGAGGAACATACGGCCGGGCTGCAAACGGCCCTTACGCACGATCCGGGCCGGATCGAGGTCGAGCACGCCCGATTCCGAGGCCATCACGACCACGTCATCGTCGGTGACCCAGTAGCGGCTCGGGCGCAGACCGTTGCGATCGAGCACCGCGCCGACGACGGTGCCGTCGGAGAACGCCACGCAGGCCGGGCCGTCCCACGGCTCCATCAGCGAGGAGTGGAACCGGTAGAACGCCCGCTTGGTGGCGTCCATCGTGGCGTGGTTCTCCCACGCCTCGGGGATCATCATCATCACCGCGTGGGGCAGGCTGCGGCCGCCGAGGTGGAGCAGTTCGAGCACCTCGTCGAATGAGGCGGTGTCGCTGCCACCGGGGGTGCAGATCGGAAATGCCTTGTCGATGCCCGGGATCAGGTCGGTCGCAAGCAACGCCTCACGGGCCCGCATCCAGTTGCGGTTGCCCTGCACGGTGTTGATCTCGCCGTTGTGGGCGACGAACCGGTACGGGTGGGCGAGCGGCCACGACGGGAACGTGTTGGTCGAAAAACGGGAGTGGACCAGGGCAATTGCCGATTCCATCCGCTCGTCCTGCAGGTCGGGAAAGACCAGCGCCAACTGCGGTGTGGTGAACATTCCCTTGTAGATCAAGGTGCGCGACGACAACGATGGGAAGTAAACGCCTGCTCCCCCGGTCGGTCCGGTGATCTCGTGCTCCATGCGCTTGCGAGCGACGAACACCTTGCGATCGAGATCGATGCCGGCGGCGCCCGCCCCGGTCGCGCCGGCGAGGAACAGCTGACGGATCGACGGGATGACGGCCCGGGCCGTTGCCCCGAGGTGCTCGGGCCGCAACGGCACGTCGCGCCAGCCGAGCACCTTGAGCCCTTCGGCGTCGGCGATCTGTTCGATCTGCACGGCGACCTTGTCGGCATCGGCCGTCTCGGCGGGCAGGAAGGCGAGCCCGACGGCGTAGCGCCCCACCGGCGGCAAGGTGAAGTCGACCACGGCCCGCAAGAACCGGTCGGGAACCTGAATCAGGATGCCCGCGCCGTCGCCCGTGTCGGCTTCGGCTCCGGTTGCGCCGCGGTGCTCCAAGTTGCACAACGCACCGATGCCCATCGAGACGATCGATCGGCTGGCGACGCCCTTGACATTGGCGACGAACGACACCCCACAGGCGTCGTGTTCGAAGCGCGGGTCGTACAAACCGGTGGGCGCGGGAAAGTTTCGCTGCATCGTCCTCGTCCAAGTCGATAGCTGAAATGTCGGCTGGTCTTGGGGACGACGCTGTCCCTGGGCAAAATCGTAGCGCAGCGAGCAGCAACCCGCCGCTTCAGTTTCCGATCTCAGGCGGACCGCGCCCGTTGTGCCCACGGCCGGGCACCTAGAGCGTCAAAAATCCGGGCGGCCCGGCCGGCACATGCCACCGCCTCGAACGAGTCGACGACGTCGGACTCGGCGAGCAGCAGCAGGGCGCGCGCCTCTTCGAAGGGCAACTGCAGACGCTGGAAGTCCTCGGCCCCGGCCCGCAGGCTGGCCGAATGCTTCACTGGATCGTCCTGCGTCAAGCCGGAGGCAAGCCGATGAAACGCGATCCCCGTCGGCGACTGCGTCAGGTGGGCATCGCGTTCGAGGGCGAAGGTCGCAGCCGTGGCGTCGGCAGGTCGACCCGCCCGGTGGAGCGCCTCGATCACGTCGAAATCCCACCATCGGACCGATGGCAGCCGTAACGGGGTGTCGGTACTGCTCGAAATCAGTGTCGGAGCGAGCATGGCGGCTTGGTGGTGGTCGCCACGCCCCAACCACAGCAGACACTCGGCGGCGTCAGCCCGCCACAACGTGGAACGATCGCCACGGTCGAATCCCGCGGCGCGAGCCGCCCGGAGATGACCCAACGCCCGGTGGTCGTCTCCCTGCATCGCCGCAATTCTGGCCGCCAAGGAGTCGGCGTACCCGGTGGCGCTGCCGACCGCCGCCGATTCGGCAAAGACCTCGGCCAATGCACGTTCGCATTGTTCCCATCGGCCGCGACGCAGATCGAGTTCAATCTGGCAGCAGCGCAAGGCAATTCGTTCGTGGTTGTCAAGGTCGGCGAGCCCGAATGACCGATTGAGAATATGGGCCGCGTCGTCGAACCGATCGGCAAAGGTGAACCAGTTCGGTATCTCCAAGTTTGCCGTGAGATGCCCGATCTCGATTCGATCGGCCGACTCATCATCGATTGCCGCCACGACACCGTCGAGATGGGCGTGATCGAGTGGAGCAAGACCGACAAACGCGTCCAATGTTCCAACCAATCCACGACATACTGCTCGTCCGAATGGGGAGGTACTCGCCAAGTCGACGGCGCGCCGGGCAAGCCGCCCGGCGCGAGCGAAGTCCTCGTGGATGGTCGCGAACCAGGCGGACGTGGCCTGCATCACCCAACCGCGTTCGCTGGCGTCGTGTGCGCGATCTTCAAGCAGCGACGACAGCGTATCGAACGGCGCTCGGGCGACCAGGTCGCGTACGTCACGAGCGAGCCTGCCACGCCGATCGGTGCCCGTCGCCGCCACGTCGAGGTAGTGCAAGACCGCCTTGACCCGGCGATTCTCGTGCGGATCGGCGTCGCCCAGGCCAAGTTTCAGGAAGACCGATCGGGCGACCCCCTCGACGGTCTTCAAACTCAACGACACCTCGGTGGCGATGCCCTCGTTCGACAAACCCTTGGCGATCAGCTCCAAGATCGTGCGTTCGCGCGTCGTCAGCTCGGTGAGATGCATTCCGCCTCTACTCGTTGCTCTTGCTAAATCTGCCTGCCAAGTCTCGCGCACTCCATGACGAAATCACTGCTTGCGTTGATACGTGTTTCATTTCTCGCCGCGGGCGCCGAAGTCAAGGGTTTTCCCTCTAGTTCACCTTTCCTGGGCTCCGTACGGTGCCGTACATGACTCCGGGCACTCGTCGACACCAATCCGACACCCACCGTGAAATCGCCGCCACAATTGGCCAATATGGCAATCTGGTGGCTGCTGCGGCGCGGCGTGTCGTCGGCCCTCGGGGCGACATTGACGACATCGTGCAAGAGACCTGGTGCTCCTTTATGCGAGACGGTCATGCAGTGCGCGATCCCCAATGTCTGGGCGGGTGGCTGTATCGGGTCGCTACCCATGCGGCGCTCCGAGCCCAGACGACCCGCTGGCGGGCGCTCCCCCTGCCCGATTCGACCGAGACCGGGGGCACCGTCGGCGCGGCCGAGACCGACATCGCCCACCTCGTCCACCGAGCCGAACAGCGCGACGTGGTCTCTCGGGCGGTGAGAACGCTCAGCCGGCGCGAACAAGCTCTGCTGGAACTTCTGGGCGACGAGGCCGATCTCAGCTACCGGGAGATCAGCGCACGTTCGGGCATTCCGATGGGCAGCCTCGGCCCCACCCGCGACCGCGCCATTCGCAAGTTGCGAGCCATGCCCGAAGTGCGCCGGCTGGCCGATGTCGCGGCATGACCGGCGGCTAGACAGAGGTCAGTCGGCGAAGTTCGGCGGACGCTTCTCGAGGCCGGCCATCACCGACTCCATCTGATTCGGAGTACCGATCAGGGCACCGATGCGGGCCCGCTCATCGGCGAACTGTTCGGCGGCTCCGGGGTGCTGCATTCGGTTGATCAGCGCCTTGGAGCTGCGCACCGCATCGGGGCTGCGTCCAACGATCTCGGCGGCCATCGCCATCGCGTCATCGAACGGGGTCTCGCTGACGCGGGTGGCGATGCCCAGTTCACCGGCCTCTCGCCCGCTGAACACGCGGGCGGTGAAGGTCAACTCCTTGGCAATGTCGGGTCGCACCAGGCGGTTGAGGAAGAACGTCCCGGTCATGTCGGGAACCAGACCCCAGTAGGTTTCGCGCACCGACATCTGGGTGTCGGGGTGAACGATGCGGATGTCGGCCCCAAGGGCGATCTGAATACCGCCGCCGAGGGCGTGGCCGTGAACGGCGGCAATCACCGGAACCGGGATTTCCTGCCACACCCAGCAGACCTGCTGGCCGAGATGGGTGATGCGGCCCTCGGGACGGAACCCCGGGTTGCCATCGTTGCGCTCAGCCGAACCGGCTGCACCTCCGGCGAGGGCGGCCATCGACGACAGGTCGAGTCCGGCGCAGAACGACGGCCCGTTGCCAGATACGACAACCACCCGCACGCCGGGCTCGGTCTTCAAGCGCTCCCCGGCTTCGGCGATCGCCTGGAACTGGGCGTTGTCGAGCGCATTGCGCTTGTCGGGGCGGTTGAAACGAACATCGGCAATGCCGTTATCGACGGAGATCGTGACGCGGTCGGACATCGCCATAGTCTCCCCCGCCGACCGGGGGAACTCCGTACCGGTCGTTGATCAAATCTCCACTCCAGCTCGCCGGTCGTGCGGGGCCCGACCAGGCCAAACGCGCCCGAGGCTCAACACCCGGGAGCAGCCAGCCGTTGATCCGCCGGTCAAACGCCGCGAATCGTCGTGCGGTGGAGTAGGCGATGGTGACCGTCGTAGCCGCCGGTCGCGGCGTGGAGCACTGACCGGTTGTCCCACATCACCAGGTTCCCGGCGGTCCATTGGTGGCGATAGACAAACTCGGTGCGGGTCTGCCAGCGATTGACCTCGATGAGCAGCGGGATCGCCTCGGCATCGTCCATCCCCTCGATACCTACGATGTATCCGAGCGTGCTGAACAGTCCCTCCCGCCCCGTTTCGGGATGACGGCGCACGAGGGGATGGGTCTGGGTCGCTTCGGCCGCCGCAGAGGTGATGATCGTCATCGACCGGTCGGCCGCGTCGCTCTCGCCGTAGACCCCCTTGGGGGCATACGGCAGACGGGCGGAGTGAACGGCCGTGAGCCCATCGATTCGGCTGCGGAGTTCGTCGGGCATCTGCTCCCACGCCAGGTGCTGGTTGGCGAACAGGGTGTCTCCACCCGTCGACGGGATGATCATGCCGTACAAACAGGTGCCCGCCGGGGGCACGGCTTGGAAGCTCCAATCGCTGTGGAAGCTCTCGGCGAACAACGACGACGTCTCGTCGGCGCGGCGCTCGATGGCGATGACGTGCTCGCGCCCAGGGATCGGGGCAATGAACGGATCGTCACCAAAACCACCCATCGCCAGCGTGAACGCCTCGAGATCGTCGTCGGTCATCGTCTGGCCGGGGAAGCTGAGTACGTGGTGCGTCAACCAGATGGCGCGGATCTCGGCCACCACGGCGGCGGAGACCGGCCGGGTCAGATCGACCCCCCGCACCGTTGCTCCACAGGCCTGATCGCTGGGCGTGACCTCGATCTTCGTCATCCCCGAATCATCGCAGGCTTCGCCGAGTCGCTCGACGCCTCGTCGGCCACGACGCGGGCCACGTTTCGTCGCCGATCATTCGTCGATGGCGACGAGCGGTAGGGGCATGTGGAAGAGTCCATCGGCGAGATCGCGCCACGAACCGACCCACGGGTAGCTGTCGACCTGCTCGGCGCTGCGGCGACTGCCGAGCAGCCGAAACAGCTCCCAGGTGCCGTGCTCATACCCGGTCACGTCGAGCGCGACGTGTGGCTCGCCGACGCCGGCCGCCCAGACACCATCGGCCGATCGCACGTCGACCGAACCGCTCCCACGTCGTTTCAGATCGCCGCTGAGAATCAACCGTTCGAAGTCCATCGACACCCGCACGCCACGCCCGTCGCGGGCTCCCGGTCGGCCCAGGGCGTGACGAAGGTCGTGTTCGTGGGCCACGGCGTCGAGCACCATCCCGGCAAGTCGTCCGCCGCCGGCGATCATCATCTGCTGGAACGCCGGGGTCACGTCGGCCCATTCGTCGAGCAGCGAGCCCACGCTGCGGCCACGACGACGCTCAATGTCGGCGTCGACCCACGGTTGGGCGTCGGCCCCCGGAACATTCCCGCTCACGAGCGACGCCGGGATTCCGGCGAGGTGGGCGCACGCATCGGCCACCGTCCACTCCGGGCATGTCGGGATCACGACCGTGGCATCGTCGTCGGTCAACAGCGCGTCGATTCGTTCCCGACACCGGTCGTACTCGGTTGCGCACTCTTCCCAGTCGATGGCCATGTCCCGGACGTTACCCATCATGTCAGGTGGGGTTCGATGTCGTGCGAGCCCTCGGCGATAGGAAATCCGGCGAGATTCGCGAACCGCGACGGCACATCGTGCGTATGAGTGTTCAGACATCACCCCGAAAGGACCACTGCCATGAACCTCACTCACCACATCGGTCGCCGACTCGCAGTTGCCGCCATCGTCACCATCGGGGGCCTCGCCAATGCGGCGCCGACCTCGGCCGCCACCACGTCGTCGGGCATCGAGATTTCATCGACCAAGGTCGCCCCGCCCCCGGTCATGACCGCCAGCGCGTGCCAAACACTGCGTGACGTCGCCGGCGCCGCATGGGAGGCTGGCTACGCCGAAGCCGCAGGGTCGTACGAACGACGTCAGTACCACGAGGTGGCCTCCGCCCTCAGCGCGCTGTACCGCGAGTACTGCGCCAGCGGTCGATAGGCCGCTGCGCTCTGCCAACAAAAAAGCCGCTGACCAGGTAGAAGCCCTAGTCAGCGGCTGGAGGTGACGCCGGGAATCGAACCCGGATACACGGCTTTGCAGGCCGTTGCCTAAGCCATTCGGCCACGTCACCGTCGCGAGGACGAAAACCGCCTCAGGCCACTGAAGATAGCGGCTCCATCCGCCGTCCGCACGATTGATTCGAACCGGGACAAGGCCGCGCTGCGGTGTCGGCACTAATCTGCGGCAATGGCCCGACCCCCCGACCCGCAGGCGCGCGGTCGAACTACTCGACGGAGTGGTGGCCTATCTGGCCGAGCATGGTCTCGGCGAAGCAACGTTGCGGCCGATGGCCGACGCCCTCGGCACCAGCGTCAACCGACTCACCCATCACTTCGGATCGAAGGCCGAGCTGCTGGCAACTGCGCTCGAACGAGTCCAGAGCGTGCAAAAGGCCCTCGAGGACGCCTGGGTCGCCGCCGAGCCCGATCTCACCCAAAGCCAGATTCTGCGCAAGTGGTGGGCACATCTGTCGGCATCGCAGCCCAATCTCAATCTCACCCGGCTCGGCCTTGAAGCAGCAGCGATCGATGCGACGGTGACCGGAATCGCGGGCGACGTGCGCGCCGAGCAGATCGCCTCGTGGCGCGACAACATTGAGCGTCGACTGGTCGCATCGGGCGTCGCCGCAAGTGATGCCCGGGTCGAGGCGACGGTGATCAAGGCGGTCTTCACCGGCTTGACGCTCGACCTCTTGGCGACCGGCGACCGGCACCGGCTCAGCGATGCCCTCGACCTGGCCCTCGACCGTTTCGACGACCGCCTCGCCGACCTGATGGATCGATCGTTGATCACTCGTTGACGAGTCGCTCACCGGCGAGATAATTCACGGGACGTTCGTACCGGTTACGCGGTCGGTGATGTAATGTCGCCCCGACAGCGAGCCGGAGGAACACCATGCGAGACACAGAACCGGGGGGCCCCGTTCGTCGCCGTGGCGGGCGAGCCGATGCGTCGCAACGGTCGGCCCTTCCCCCACAGGCCACTTCGAACCAGCCATACTTCCGACTGAACCACACCGAGGTCGTCTCGGCCGACGAACTCGAGTCGATCCACGATGCGTCATTGACTATCCTCGAACGCATCGGCATGGAGTTCCTCTGCCCCGAGTCGCGCTCGATCATGCGCGAAGGCGGTGCCGACGTCGACGAATCGAACGGGCGGGTGCGAATCAACCGTGAACTGGTGATGCAGAAGATGGCCCAGGTGCCGGCGGAGTTCACGCTGCACTCGTGGAACCCGGCCCGCAACCTGCAGATCGGCGGGCGGTGGATGGCGTTCGGCTCGGTCGCCAGCGCGCCGCATTACATCGACCGCAATGGGGTCCGTAAGGCCGGCGATCGGGAGGGGTTTCGCGATCTGCTCAAGCTCGCCCACACGCTGAACATCATCCACTTCATTCCCGGTTACCCGGTGGAGCCGATCGACTTGCATCACTCGGTGCGCCATCTGCACGCGATGCACGACATCCTCACCGTCACCGACAAGCACCTGCATTGCTACAGCCTTGGGCGTCAACGCAACCAGGACGCCTTGGAGATGGTCAAGATCGCCCGCCAGATCGACGACGAGACGTTGCTACGCGAGCCGTCGGTCGTCTCGGTGATCAACTCCAACTCGCCGTTGCGCCTCGACGTGCCGATGTCGCAGGGGATGATCGAATTCGCCCGCCATAACCAGCCGATCGTGATGACCCCGTTCACGCTGGCTGGGGCGATGGCGCCGATCACGCTGGCGGGCGCGCTCGCCCAACAGAACGCCGAGGCGCTGATGGGCATCACGTTCCTGCAAATCATCAACCCGGGAACCCCCGCGGTCTACGGCGGGTTCACCTCGAACGTCGACATGCAGTCGGGCGCCCCGGCCTTCGGCACCCCCGAATATGCCCGCGCCGCGATGGTCGGCGGGCAACTCGCTCGTCGCTACTCGGTGCCGTATCGGTCGTCGAACGTCTGCGCCGCGAACAGCCTCGATGCCCAGGCCGCGTATGAGAGCGTGTTTTCGTTGTGGGGCTGCATCATGGGCGGGGTCAACTTCATGATGCACGGCGCCGGTTGGATGGAGGGCGGTCTGCACGCCAGCCTCGAAAAGATGATCCTCGACGCCGACCTGCTGCAAATGGTCGCCCGGATGATGGAGCCGATCACCGTCGACGCCGACTCCCTGGCAATCGACACGATCGAAGAGGTCGGCCCGGGTGGCCACTTCTTCGGCACCGGCCACACCCAAGCCCGGTTCCGTGATGCCTTCTACCGACCGCTGATCTCGGACTGGCGCAACTACGAAGCCTGGGAAGAGGCCGGCAGCCCGACGGCGGTCGACAAGACAAAGTCCCTGGTCACCCGGTTCCTCGACTCGTATGAGGCACCCCCCATGGACCCCGCCGCCCGCGAGGAACTCGACGCCTTCGTCGCCCGCCGAGTCGCCGAAGGCGGCGTCGCCACCGACTACTGAGCCCGGGCCGGTTCGCCCCGCCCTTCCCCCCGCCCGCAGCCTGCTGAGAGGTCAGCGAGCGCGCTTCGAGCTCAACCGCGAGCCGGGCTTGTGCGAGGATCTGCGTTTGGCCACGAGGGGGCGAGATGACCGATGTGATCGCGACGGAACACACCGACGATGCCCCGGTGGGGACGACGATTTCGAGCGGGACGGCTCGGCGGTTGCCAGTCACGGTACCCACCAGCAGGTACATCTCGTCGGCATTCGCCGAGTTGGAGCACGAGCGGCTGTGGCCGACCGTGTGGCAGGTCGCCTGCTCGGTCGATCATGTTGCCCACCCGGGTGACGTGTTCGAGTACCGCGTCGGCCGCCTGTCGGTGATCATCGTGCGCGGCACCGACGGCGAGTTGCGGGCCTTCCAGAACGTCTGTCGGCACCGCGGTTCGGAGCTCTGCAGCGGCAACTCCACCGGGGCGACCGAGCTGCGCTGCCCGTATCACCGCTGGACATGGGACCTGACCGGCCGACTGCGCGAGGTCCCATCTCGTCGGGGATTCGGCGAACTCCGTAACGACGACTACGGGCTGTTTCCCGTACACGTCGGGGTGTGGGGGCCACTGGTGTTCATCAACCTGGCGACCGACGCCGAGTCGCTCGCCGACTTCCTCGGAGAGGTGCCGGGTGACATCGCCTGGTGCGGCATCGAAGATTTCCACTGCCGCTACCTGGTGTCGATCCCGGTGGAGTGCAACTGGAAGACGTTGATCGAGGGCTTCAGCGAGACATATCACGTGCAGGGCATTCACCGCGAGATGCTCGGGATGACCGACGACGTCAACTCCCCGCAACAGATCTGGCTGCGCCACGGCAAGTTGACCCAGCCGTACGGCGTCGCCTCCCCCCGACTACGTCACCGGCCCGACGATCAGGGCGTGTGGGAGGCGTTCGTCACCGTGATGGGAGAGCGCGCTGGCCGCAAGAGCACCGATCCCGCCGGACCGCACCCGCAGATCGACGACGGCGAGACGTTGCGCGATGCGTTGGCCCGCGAGATCCGCACCGTTCAGGCTGATCGCGGCCTCGATTTCGAGCAGTTCAACACTGCCGAATTGCTCGACATGTCGCAGTACAACCTGTTCCCGAATGTGACCGCAGTGGTCTTTCCCGACGTCCTGTCGGTCGTGCGCGCCCGCCCCGGCGACGACCCGGACCACGCGATCATGGACGCCTTCGTGTTCGACCGACTCCCGACGGGAGGCGAGCCGACCCGACCGCTCGACATCACCCTGGCCCCCGGCGCCGACCTGCCGATCGGGCTCGTCTTATCCCAAGATGTCGGCAACTTCGCCCGCGCCCAGCGCGGTTTACATCAGCCCGGGCTTCAGGAGTTGACCTTGTCGGCCGAAGAATGCCGCATCGTCAACCTGCACCGCAACCTGGAACGCACCCTCGGCATCAGCCCCACCGAGATGGGCCCGTTCGACGATCCGCCGCCGAGGTCACCGTCGCCGTGGATGGCGCCTGCGGACCGATGACCGAACGGATCAACCGGGACCGGGCAGCCGAGCTGTTCGACCTGTGCTCGAACTGGGGCCGTTGGGGCGCTGATGACGAGCGGGGCGCGCTCAATCTGATCGGGCCGGAACAGGTGGCGCGCGCTGCCGCGGCGACGTCGGGACTGACGATCAGCTGCGCCCGGGAGCTCCCGGTCCACCCCTCGGTCGAGAATCCGACACCTGCCCACCACCACATGCTGTTCGCCGGCGACGTGGTCGGCACGACATCGGCATCGGGGCTGCAGGCGACCACCGACTCGATCACCGTCGCCTGCCACGGCTTCGCCGTCACCCATCTCGACGCCCTGTGCCACGTGTTGCACGAGGGTCGGATGTACAACGGGTTTCCTGCCGCCGAGGTACTCAGTACCGGCTCCCGACGCAACTCGGTGATGGCCGCGGCCGACGGCATGGTCGGACGCGGCGTATTGCTCGACATCCCCCGATTGCGTGGCGTCGCATGGCTCGAACCCGATGCGGTGGTCGATCCCGACGAACTCGACGCCGCCGCGACCGCTCAGGGGGTGACTGTCGAAGCCGGTGACATCGTGCTGGTCGGCACCGGTCGCGATGCCCGCCGGGCGGCGATCGGCCCGTGGGACGGCGCTCGCGAACTCGCCGGGCTCGACCCCGAATGTGCACGGTGGATTCGCGACCACGACATCGCCGTGCTCGGCAGCGATGGGGTCTCCGATCCGCGCCCGGGGAACACCAACGGCTGGTCGATGCCGATTCACGTGTTGGCGCTGGCGTCGATGGGCGTCCACCTGCTCGACAACCTGCGCCTCGACCGGCTCGCCGCCGCGTGCGCCGCGGCCCAGCGGTGGACGTTCCTGTTCACCGCCGCCCCGTTGCGGATCGAGGGTGGCACCGGCTGCGCGGTCAATCCGATCGCCATCCTGTAACCCGGCGATGCTGCAACCCCCGGCGGTCATGTGACTCGGCGGTCGGGTGTCAGGCCATCTCGGGGATCAGCGACTCCCCCAGCGTGCGAATGCTGCCGAGCGCCTGGGCGTGCGACAGTTGGCCGAACTGCATCAGACACATCATCCGGTCGACGCCGACCGAGGCGTAGCGCTGGAACTTTCGACGGCAGTGATCGACGTCGCCGATAATGACCGAGTCGAGCGGTTCGAGCACCTCGTAGGCCTCGACCGGGTCGAGCTCCCAGCCGAGCGCCTGGCGGTTGAGCAGGCGCACGATCGGATGCGGGTCGTCGGGGTCCATGTCGACCATCACCTGCGATGGATCGGCGACGCTACGGGCCCGGTCGCGGTTGTCTTTGACCTGGCCGCGGATCTTGTCGGTCCACACTGTGCGCGGCACCGAGAAGACCTTCGGTGCGGCGTTGACGTACCACAGGGCCGCCTCCGCCGCCCGGCTGGCGATCGCCTCGTCGCGGTTCTCGGCGCAGTGAACGAAGGTGAACACCGCCTTCTGCCGGTTGGGGGCGATCGCCACCGGACCAGGCCCACCATCAGCGGCAACCTCGTCGGCCGCGGCCTCGTAGAGCTTGATCAACCCCTCGATCACCGAGATCGGCGACAGCAGGGTGGTGGCCAGCACACCCATCCCCAGACGGGCGGCCAGCTCGAACGACGAGGGCGTCGACACCGTCTGCCACAGCGGCGGGTGCGGTTGTTGTACCGGCTTGGGCGTCAGGCGGCGCGTCGGGATGCGCAGCAGCTCGCTGTCCCACGAGAAGGTCTCCTGCGTCCAGGCAGCAATGCACAGCCGGGCGGTCGTTTCCAACTCGGCGATGGTCGTCTCGGGGGCGACCGTGAACGTGTCCCACTCGGCCCCGCCCGAACGGGCCAAGCCGATCTCGGCCCGTCCTGCGCTGAGTTGGTCGAGCACCGCCCCTCGCTCGGCGACGCGCAACGGATGGT
The DNA here is from genome assembly GCA_963847945.1 of uncultured Actinomycetes bacterium. Lineage (GTDB taxonomy): Bacteria > Actinomycetota > Acidimicrobiia > Acidimicrobiales > Ilumatobacteraceae > JANMJD01. The sequence goes on along the minus strand of CAWKBX010000004.1, from coordinate 497,932 downwards.
TGATCGTGAACGGCGACAGGACGCCGGAGTGGCCGAGGTGGATCCGCTCGGTGTGTTGAGCAAATGCGGCGTTGACCATCTCCGGGCAGCTCGACAGCGAGAATTCAGGGGTGCAGTGATGCTCGACCATCCACCAACAGCCGTATCCGAGACGGTCGGCGAGCTTGATCTGCTCCAACCCGTGGGCGAACTCGGCCCGCTCGTAGCCGGGTGAGTGGGGGCCCGGTCGTTGCAGCTCATTGAACAGATCGAAGATCACAGGGCACCCCGCTGATTGAACCGGCGACGCGCTTCCTACCACGAAACAAGCGCCCGATCCTTACGGGCCGACCATGTCGCCCGGTTCGCCGCACGGGCCCGGGTCATCCAAGACTGAGGCGATGACGCCACGACCGTTTCGATTCGGACTCCAGGCGTTCGCCCCGACCACCGCGGACGGCTGGATCGACCTCGCCCGACAGACCGAGGCGGCCGGATACTCGACGCTGCTCGTCTCGGACCATGTGTACTACCCGCAGTTCGCCCCGCTGCCGGCGATGATGGCGGCCGCCGCGGCCACCGAGACCCTGCGGGTCGGGGCGTTGGTGTTGGCCAACGACCTCCGCCACCCCGGCCTGCTCGCCGCCGAGTTGGCGACGATCGATGCACTGTCCAACGGCCGGGTCGAGGTCGGCATCGGCGCCGGTTGGGCGAAGGCCGACTACACCCAACTCGGGCTGCCCCACGACCGGGCGGGGGTGCGCATCGCCCGGCTGCGCGAGGCAATCGAGATCCTCAAGCTGTGCTTCGACGGCACCATCTTCGACTACCCCGGCGAGCACTACCGACTCGTCGGGCACACCGGCGCGCCGGTCCCGGTCCGGCGACCGCCCCTGTTGATCGGGGGAGGCGGCCCGAAGATGCTGCGACTCGCCGCCGACCACGCCGACATCGTCGGGATCAACGGAATGCTCGCCGGTGGCGAGGCGAGCGCCGACGTGATCGCCTCGATGACAGCCGCCAAGGTCGACGAGCGCCTCGCGGTCCTCACCGACGCGGTGACCGCCGAGCGGCTCGCCGAGATCGAGTTGAACATGAACGTCTACTTCCAGGTGTTCAGCGACCATCGAGTGCGGGTCGCCGAGCGGATGGCGGCTGGGATGGGACTGTCGATCGACGAGCTGCTCGACACGCCCTACGCGCTGATCGGAACCGCCGACGAGATGATCGACACCCTCCTCGCCCGGCGAGAGCGTTGGGGCATTTCCTACGTCGTCGTCCAGCAGGAGCACTTGGCGGCGTTCGCCCCAGTCGTCGCCGCCCTCAGCGGCCGATAGGGATCACCCCGACGACATCGTGGTCGTCGGCGGCCACCCCGGCCCGTTCGGTGATCGCGTCGGCGTAGGCCCGACCCGCGGCGTTGGCCAGATCGATGGTCACGGTGCCCATTGGGTAGAGCAAGCAGTAGGCGATCCCTCGGCGGTAGTCGCCGCGCAGATCGGCACGGGTGTAGCCCGTCACCCCGTGCTCGCCGAGGAGGTCGAGATAGCTGTCGAGCAGCTCGCCCTCCAACCGGCGGCGCTGTTCGACCGGGATCGACTGGCTGAGGAAGTACCCGAGGTCGTACGGCCCGCGGGATCGCGAGAACGGCTGCCAGTCGACCACGGCGAACGGGTCGCCACCCTGGTCAGAGGCGAAGAACAGATTGGCCAACCGCCAATCCATATGGATGATCGTCAGCGGCGGGCGGCACATCACGTGCTGCAGATCAAGCACGCGGGTGACCATCAGGTCACCGGCCGCCCTCATCGCCGGATGGACCGTGTCGCCGCGTTGCTCGAGGAACATCGGCCAGGCGAACTCCCAGAACTGCAGGTGCGACGGCCACGGCGGATCACACAATCGCGGGATCCAACCGGGGATGCGGGTGCCATCGGGGTCCCACCAGGCGGCGTGGAAGCGGGCCATCTCGGCCACCGCCAGACGGACCTGGTCGTCGGTCGGGGTAACGCAACTCGCTGCCGACCTGCATCGGCGCCAGGTTTTCGAGGAGCAACACGAACGAATGGGACTCCGGGTCGAACCGGTTGACGTACGGCGTCGGCGTCCGCAGGTCGACCTGCGGCGCAAGCTCGGCGTAGAACCGCGACTCCTTCTCGTAGATCCGGTAGTTGACGCCCATGTCGCGGTTGGGCCCCGGATCGGCGGCCATCTTGACCACGAAACTGCTCGGAGTCTCGGCCGCCGCGCCGACGTAGTCGACGACGAGCAGCGAGATCTGCCCCATGAACCCCGACCCCTCACCGATCCGTTCTCGCCGGATCGAACGGACCGAGCCGGTTGGGAGGTGCCCACCGGAGCGCAACGCATCGGTCAGCCACGCGGGCGTGATGTCATCGAACGATCCCGGGATCTCGTCAGCCACAACGCAGAACATAATGTCACCGACGAGACGCCAGTTTCAGTGGAGCGTCCGCCGATCGGGAAGGGGTGGCGATGAGGGGTGCTGCAGCGATCATCGGGATCGGTGAGATCGCCCCGACCCGGCACACCGATGGCGTGACGACGACAGGGTTCCTCGCCGACGTCGCCCATCGGGCGATGCGCGATGCGGGTGCCGAGCCCGCCCAGATCGATGGGCTCATCGTCCAGAATGTCGCCGACGCCCCGTTCATGGCCGCCTCGGTGATCGCCGACTACCTCGGCCTCCAGGCCTCGTTCCTCGAGATGGTCGACCTCGGCGGCGCAAGCGCCGGGGTGATGATCGTTCGGGCCGCGGCGGCGGTCGCCTCCGGGTTGGCCGAGAACGTGCTGTGCCTGACCGCGGTCCCCAACGAGCGGGTCGCCCCCCGAGCGGCCGGGATGCCCTCGACCGCCGGGGCCGGATACAAGAACCGCACCGCCCAGGGTGAGTGGGATGTACCGCTCGGCGCGACCGGCGGCACGTTCGCCTACGCGATGCTCGCCCAAGCGACATTGGCCCGCTCGGGGGTGACCGCCGATCACCTGTGGCAGGTCGTCTCGACCGCCCGGTCCAACGCGGAGCGCAACCCCGCAGCCCTGTTCCACGCGATGCCGATCACCCGCGCCGACTACGACGCATCCCCGCTGACCTGCACTCCGTTGCACGAGGCCGACGCCATCACCAGCTGCGCCGGGGCCGCAGCCGTGGTCGTCGGCCGGGCGGGCCGGGAGCCGCGGGGTATCGGGCCGCGGGGTATCGGGCCGCGGGGCATCGGGGCTCCGATCACGATCCTCGGGGCCGGCGAGTGGCACACTCATCGCGGCATCGCCACGATCCCCAACCTGGATGAATCGGGCAACGCCATCGCCGCCCGCCGCGCCTTCGCGATGGCCGGGATCGAACCATCGACCATCGACGTCGCCTGCCTCTACGACGCCTTCTCGTCGCTGGTGCCGCGGGCGCTCTCGGAGTCGGGCTTCGTCGCCCCGGCGGATGTCGGCGCGTGGCTGTCGGCCCACGACATCGGCATCGACGGCGACTTACCGATCAACCCGTTCGGCGGGCTGCTCGGGGCCGGCCATGCCGGGGTCGCGGCCGGAATGTCGCTGGTCACCGGCCTGGTTCGCCAGTTGCAGGGCCGAGCCGAGGGCTGCCAGGTGGCCCGTCACGCCCGGGGCTTCGTCAACGGAACAGGCGGCGAAATGTCGACCAACATCGCGCTCGTGTTGGCCCGGGAGGCACCATGACGGCCGTCTCCGACCCGTTCTGGGCGGCCGCCGCCGAAGGCCGACTGCGCCTGCAGTTCAGCCGTGCCACCGGGAAGGTCGTGCACTACCCACGCGAGGTCTCGCCGTACGCCACCGACGACGACCTGGTGTGGGCCGACGCGGACGCCGCTGGCACGGTGCTCGGCTCGACGATCGTCCATCGCCACAGCCACCCCGAATTCGCCGAGCAGGTCCCCTTCGGCCTCGCCCTCGTCGAGCTGGCCGTCGGGGCCCGCGTGCTGGCCCGCTTCGACCCGGCCGACGATCTGCAACCGGGCGATGTGATCGCCCTCGGTTTCGTCGGCGAGCCTCCGTTGCCATTCGTCGGCCGACCAGCCTGAGATCGCCGGGCGAGCTGAGATCGTCGTCCGAACGGCGATCTCCAGATCGCTACAGCTGGACGCCCTTGGAGAGCGCGCCATCGACCACGAGGTTGGTGCCGGTGATGAAACTGGCCCGAGAGCTCGACAGGAACACGGCGGCGTCAGCCATTTCCTGCGGGGTACCCATCCGGCCGGTGGGGTTCATTCCCAATGCCATCTCGTACAAGGCCGGGTTGCCGTGTTCGATCTGGTTCCACACCCCACCGGGGAAATAGGTGTTGCCAGGCGAGACGCTGTTGGCCCGGATACCCTTCGCAGCCAGGTGATATGCGAGGCCCTGGGTGTAGTGGATCAGCGCCGCCTTGAAGGCTCCGTAGGGGCCCGAGGCGAAGTCGATCTCGCGACCCGACACGCTGGCAATCGTCACAATTGACGGCGTCGACGACTGCTCGAGGTGGGGCATCGCCGCATCGACCAGGCGCACCGCGCCCATGATGTCAACGTTGAACGTGGCCTGCCAGTTCTCCTCGGCCGCACCGATCGACAATGCGCTGACGTTGGCGACGACCGCGTCGATACCACCGAACTCCGCGGCAACGTCGGCCACCCACGCCTTCAACGCCGGGCCATCGCCGACGTCAACGGCTCGACCGGTCGTTCGTACCCCGCGGGCCGCCAGCGAAGCAACCGTCGCGGCAACCTCGTCGGCGTTGCGGGCGCAGATCGCGACGTCGGCGCCTTCGTCGGCGAACGTCTCGGCGATTGCCCGCCCGATTCCCTTGGTGCCACCGGTGACGATGACGCGCTTTCCATTGAGTCCGAGGTCCATATCACTGCTCCAGGTAGGTCTTGAGAATTCCCGCACCGACCGTGTACTTCGGGTCGACGAAGTTGCCCAGGCGAACGCGGCCGCATTGGCTGAGCATCATGTAGGCGTCCCATCGGTCGTAACCGAAGTCGGCCTCCATCCAATAGATCAGGTCGCGGTAGGCAATGCGGGTGGCGTCTTCCAAGGGACGGGCGCTGCCGATCGACATGATCATCTCGTGGTTTTCGAGCCGCGGCCAGTCGATCGTCCACCCCTTGATCAGGTCGACGTGGATCGTCGTCGTCGACGAGTACTCAATGGCGGTGCCACACACCTCGCCGTCGCCTTGACAGGCGTGGGCGTCGCCGATGAACAGGCGCGCTTCGGGCGAGCGGACCGGCAAGTAGGTGATCGAACCGGGGCCCATATCGGGCAGGTCCATGTTGCCGCCGTGGCTGTCGGGGTTGAGCGAACTGATCGAATCGAGTGTCGGTGAGGTGCTCAGCGTGCCGATATGCGGCTTGTATGGCAGTGTGACCCGCGGACTCCAATAGACCCATTCCTCGTCGACCTTGACGACCCGCACGATCTCGGGCAGCGACGGGTTCAGCGTGGCGGTGAGCGACGTTCCGGTCAGCGCGCCGAACTCAGGGATCATGGCGCACGCCCCGTGGGGGTCGTCGCCACGCGGGCTTCATCGACTCGATGTAGACCGCCAGGCAGTCGCCGACCTCGGCCCTCTCGACCATGATCGGCCCGTTCTGCGGGTTGACGAACGGCATCGTCAACTTCGCCGATGGCATGTCGGCCTCGGTCTGAATCGCCCCCTCGAACGCGTCGCGGGTGTCGACAATCACCCGATCACCAGGCTTGATCCACAACACCGGGTCGGAGTACGGCCCGATCGTGTAGTGGAACTTCCCCTGCATCTCCTCGGTCAGGTGATGCGTCTCGCCCACCTGTCCACCGGCGACCCCACGACGGGTCATGATCGAATCTGCCAACCAATCCATGGTCTGCGACCGTAGCGCGTGACATCGGTCGCAACTATTTCCTCAACGGTCCCGGCGGGCACACGCGGCAGCGCGTGGTTCCAACAGCTCGACACTGAGCAACGACTCCTCACAGCTGGTTCTTGGCACGACTGTTCCGTGAACTCGGTATTAGTCTGGCCCCTCCCGAATCCGGAGGTCATTGGTGAAATCGCAAGCGCAGGTGGTCGTCGTTGGCGGAGGCGTGGTGGGAGCCAGCGTGCTCTACCACCTCACCAAGATGGGCTGGACCGACGTGGTACTGCTGGAGCGCAAGCAACTCACCGCAGGCTCGACATGGCATGCCGCCGGGGGGATGCACACCCTCAACGGCGACCCGAACGTGGCCCGCCTGCAGCAGTACACCGTCAACCTGTACAAGGAGATCGAGGCCGAGTCGGGGCAGAACTGCTCGATCCACTTGCCCGGCGGCATTCAATTGGCCGACACCCCCGAGCGGCTCGACTGGCTGCGCATGGCCCAGGCCCGCGGCCGCTACCTGGGCATGCACATGGAAATCATCTCCATGAAGGAAGCCAAGGAACTCAACCCGCTGTTGGAGGAGAAGTACTTCGTCGGGGCGCTCTACGACGAGGACGAGGGCTCGGTCGACCCGTACGGCGTCACTCACGCGTACGCGATCTGCGCCCGCAACCGCGGCGCCGAGGTGTACCTCGACACCTGGGTGACCGGGTTGTCGCAGCGTTCGGATGGCACGTGGGACGTGCAGACCGACCGCGACGGACATGTGATCCACGCCGAGCACGTCGTCAACTGCGGTGGCCTGTGGGCTCGCGAGGTCGGCCGGATGGCCGGGCTCGAACTGCCCGTGTTGGCGATGGAACACCACTACCTGATGACCGAGCCGATGCCCGAAGTCATCGAGTACAACAAGACCAACGGGCGCGAGCTCCCCCACATGATCGACTTCGCCGGCGAGATCTACGCCCGCCAAGAGGGTCAGTCGATCCTGCTCGGTACCTATGAGCAGGACAACCGGCCGTGGGCCCCGCACGAAACCCCGTGGGATTTCGTCTTCCAACTGCTCGATCACGACCTCGATCGCATCGCCCCCGAGTTGGAGCGGGCCTTTGCCCACTTCCCTGCGATCGGCAAGGCGGGCATCCAGAAGTTCGTCAATGGCCCGTTCACGTTCAGCCCCGACGGAAACCCGCTGGTCGGCCCCATCAAAGGCATGCGCGGCATGTGGTCGGCATGTGCGGTGATGGCCGGCCTGTCGCAGGGCGGCGGCGTCGGGCTGTCACTGGCCAACTGGATGGTCGAGGGCGACCCGGGGGCCGACATCTGGGCGATGGACGTCGCCCGCTATGGCGACTACGCCTCGCTCGCCTACACCAACGCCAAGGTCCGCGAGAACTACTCACGCCGCTTCCGAATCACCTTCCCCAACGAGGAACTGACCGCTGCCCGCCCGCTGCACACCACGCCGATCTACGACCGACTCACCTCGCATAACGCAGTGTGGGGCGCGGGATTCGGTTTGGAGCATCCGCTGTGGTTCCAGGAGCCCGGCCTTGAGCCGACCGAAAACGTGACGTTCTATCGCTCGAACGCGTTCGAAGTGGTCGCTGCGGAGTCGCGCACCGTGCGCGAGCGCGTCGGGTTCTCGGAGGCCTCGAACTTCGCCAAGTATCGCGTGTCCGGCCCCGGTTCCGCCGAGTGGCTGCAGGGGTTGTTCACCAACTCGCTCCCCCGCATCGGCCGCACCGTGTTGACCGCGATGCTCAACCCGCAGGGTCGCATCGAGGGTGAGTTCTCGGTGTCGCGCGTCGGCGACGACGACTTCTTCCTGTTCGGCTCGCAGGCCGCCGAAGTACATCACCCTCGCTGGTTTTTGGATCACCTACCGGCAGATTCGCAGATCCGCTTCGAGGTGCTCGCGCTGTCGATGGTCGGCCTCACGCTGGCCGGTCCGCTTGCTCGCGAGGTGCTGCAGCCGTTGACCCGCACGTCGTTGGCCAACAAGGACTTCCCGTTCATGGCCTTCCGTCGCGTTGATATCGGTATAGCCCCGGTGTGGTTGTCGCGGATGACGTATACGGGCGATCTGGGCTACGAGATCTGGTGTGCACCCGAGTATCAGCGGTACCTGTTCGACCTGATCTGGGAGGCGGGCAAGCCCCACGGCATGGGCCTGTTCGGCTTCCGGGCGCTGATCACCATGCGCTTGGAGAAGAACTTCGGCACGTGGTTTCGGGAGTACCGGCCGATCTACACCCCGCTCGAGGCCGGGATGGACCGCTACCTCAAGTTCGACCACTCGTTTGTTGGACGCGAAGCCGTGGAGGCCGAGATCGCGGCCGGCGGACCGAAGCGCAAGCTGGTGATGTTCGTCGTCGAGCCCGACCCGGCCAAGCCCGCCGACGTGCTCGGCGACGAGCCGGTGTGGCACAACGACGAGGTGGTCGGCTGGATCACCTCTGGCGGCTACGCCCACTACTCGGGCGTCTCGCTGGCCTGGGGCTACATCCCATCCTCCCTGGCCGTCGAAGGCGAGGCCGGCTTCGAGATCGAGATCATCGGCAACCGACGTCCCGCCCGACTCCAGTTCGACCCCGTCCTCGACCCCGAAGGCCTCCGCATGCGGGCCTAGCCCCCGCCCCGCCCGGCCCCAGCCCGGCCCGGCCCAACACAGCCCTCGCCCCGTCGCACCGTCCGGCACCCGGCACCCGGCACCCGGCACCCGGCACCCGGCACCCGGCACCCGGCACCCGGCACCCGGCACCACTGTGGAGCGCGAGTGGCGGAAAACTGGACGTCGCGCTCCCAAGTTCGCTCGGCCCCGGGTGAAATTCGCTGCGCTGACGGACCGCGGTGTTGCACATGTGCCATGTGGACTACATCCGGCCAGGCCCGACTGAAGCCCGGCGACGCTGTGGCGGTGCTGTCACCGTCGTGGGGCGGCCCGCACGTGTTCCCCCATGTCTTCGCCGCCGGCGTCGCGGCCCTTCATCGGCTCGGCCTGCGGGTCGTCGAGTACCCCACCGCCGGCATGAGTCCGAGCGCTCTGCGAGCCGATCCCGAACGCCGGGCCGACAACGTCAACGCCACGTTCGCCGATCCATCGGTCGCCGCGATCATCGCCACGATCGGCGGTGACGACGCGGCCCGAATCCTTCCCTACCTCGACGCGTCGGCGGTCCGGGCGAACCCCAAGATTCTGATGGGGTACTCCGACACCTCAGCCCTGCTGGTCCACTGCCACAACCTCGGCCTCGTCACGTTCAACGGTCCGTCGGTGATGGCCGGCTTCGCCCAGCTCGGCCATTTCCCCGACGCCGAAACGCACCTGCGGGCGATGCTGTTCGAAGCAGCCGACGATCTGGAGTACCGGCCGTACCCGGAATGGGTCGACGGATACGCGGATTGGAACGACCCGGCGAACGCCTCGCAGATCGGACCTCTTCGACCCCACGACGGGTGGCATTGGCTCAACGGCGTTGGCGTGGTCCAGCGGTCGACTCTTCGGAGGCTGCATCGAGGTCTTGGAGTTCCTCAAGGGTTCGCAGCACTGGCCGACGGCGGAGTTCTGGACCGATCGAGTGCTGTTCCTCGAGACATCGCAAGACAAGCCGACGATCGACCAGGTGCGCTGCTGGCTGTTCAACTACGGCGTCCAAGGCGTGTTCGACCGGGTGTCCGCGCTGCTCGTCGGCCGTGCTCGCAGCTACTCAGATCAGGAGAAGGCGGCCCTCGATGCGATGATCCTCGAGATGGTTGTCGGGGAGTTCGGGGCATCCGGCCTCATGATCGTCACCAACATGGATTTCGGCCACACCGATCCGCAGTGGATCCTGCCGTTGGGTGTTCGAGCCGAACTCGACCGCGACCAGGAGACGTTTCGCCTGGTCGCGGCTGCCGTTCGCTGATCGTCACTCGTCGGCCGGCGTCGCCAGACCGAGCAGGTCGAGGCAGGGTTCGAGTCCCTCAATGCTGATGTCGTCGCGCCGCAACCGAAGGTCCCACTCGACCAGGGGAAGGCGGAAGGCGACCATCTCGGCTGCGGCACCCATTCGTTCGAGCCGGCGCGGCCCGATGTCGGTGTAGCCGAGCCGACGGGTCACGCCGATCGAGCGGCCGTTGTCGTGCCAGGCGGCCGTCGTGGCGAAGTCGGCGCCCAGACCGGCAAACCCGAGGTGGAGCGATGCCTCGCGCATCTCCCGCCCGATTCCCACCCCCTGAAACGCACGGCCGAGCCATGACCCGGTCTCAAACTCCCGCAGGACGGCAAAGTCGTCGGCCTTCAACGCCGTGATACCAGCGACATGTCCGTCGGCGATCACCGCCATCGGCAATCTCCACGTCGTTGGGCTGAGGGTCGACCGGTCCTTCCAATAGCGCTTGATGACATTGCGCTCCAGCGCCGGGGACTCCGCGTTACTCCACGGCCACCGGAAGGGCATGAAGTCGGGTTCGTGAATGCCGTCGGCAGCCAGGCGGGCGAGTTCGACCGCGAGGGTGTCGTCGACATAGCGCAGTTCGAGGCGAGGGGTACGGACCCGGAGGTCGAAGAGCGGCCAGATCGGGTGCGTCATGCCGACAGCGTTGCATGACGACCACCCGCGCCAGATCCCAATTTCGGGCAGCGCGACACCGCGGCCGACAGATCGACACATCGGCGCCCGGCATGTAAGCCTGACGGGATGATGGAACTCGACGTGCCCGGCCGTTTCGACACCGTTGAGGGAGACCGGGTGCACGCGCCCAAGGGGTTCGCCAGCGATAACAACGCCGGAGTTCACCCCGAGCTGCTCTCGGCGATCATCGCCGCCAACGAGGGGCACGTGCATGGCTACGGCGACGACGACTACACCCGTCGGGCCGAGGCCCGCTTCCGCGACCACTTCGGCGAGCAAGCCCGCGCATTCGTGATGTTCAATGGCACCGGGGCAAACGTCGCCGGACTCGCCGCCGTCGTCAAGCCGTGGGGCTCGGTGATCTGCGCCCAGGGGGCCCACGTCAACGCCGATGAGTCGAGCGCGCCAGAGCGGTTCATCGGGTGCCGCCTGCTCGACATTCCGACCCCCGACGGCAAGTTGACCCCCGAGCTGATCGAGCGGCACGTGACCCGTATCGGCGACGTCCACCATCCGCAGTGCGCGGCGGTCTTGATCTCCCAACCAACCGAGTACGGCACGATCTACTCCGTCGACGAGGTGCGGGCGATCGCCGATCTCGCCCACTCCCGCGGGCTCGTGCTCTACATGGACGGTGCCCGGCTCCCCAATGCCGCCGCCGCGCTCGACGCATCATTCCGGGCGTTCACCACCGACGCGGGAGTCGACGTGCTTTCATTCGGCGGAACCAAGATCGGGATGATGCTCGGCGAGGCCGTCGTCTTCCTCAAGCCCGAGTTGGCTGAGAACTTCGAGTTCATCCGCAAGCAGGCCATGCAGCTCGGCTCGAAAATGCGCTTCGTCTCGTGTCAGTTCGACGCGTTGTTGTCGGGCGATCTGTGGCGGCGCAACGCCACCCACGCCAACGCGATGGCCCAACGGCTGGCCAGCGCCGTCGCCGACATCCCGGGGGTGACCATCACCCAGAAAGTCCAGGCCAACGCAGTTTTCGCTGCCGTCCCGCCCCAGCACGTGGCCACGCTGCAGGAACAATTCTTCTTCTACGACTGGGAAGGACCCGACGAGGTCCGCTGGATGACCGCCTGGGACACGACCGTGGGAGACGTCGATGCCTTCGTCGACCACATCCGCGCAACCCTCGCCGGCTGAGTAGTCGGGGCCGCGCCCACTGTGATGCGATGCCCCGACATGCCCGCGTGTGTCGCTCGGCACCAATGACGCCGATCACATCGTGTGACCAACGGCCCAAAGATAACCACTCCAGGCCTCTATCCAAGCAAAGGGAGGTCTGTTACGTTCCCACCAGCGACACCGAACGACCATCAGTTGGCGGTCGGAGTCCATTTGGGGAAAGCGTTGAGGTCAAGGGTGGTCTCTGGCGCGCTCCTCGTTCGACAACTACCACAGGAGCGTCTCATGGAATCCACAGAATGCACGGTTGCCGAGTACCTGGCAATTCGATTGGCAGAGATCGGTGTTCGTCACATCTTCTCGGTACCGGGTGACTTCATCGTCCCATTTCTCCAAACTATCGATGACCTCGGCGTCATCAACCGGGTCGGTAACACCACCGAGATGGAGGCCGGCTACGCCGCCGACGGGTACGCCCGCATCAACGGGGTCGGTGCGGTGGCCGTCACCTATGGCGTCGGCTCGCTGAGCCTGATCAACACCATTGCCGGGGCCTACGTTGAGCGGGTTCCGATCGTCGTCATCAACGGTGCCCCCGGCACCGATAAGCGACTGATCGATCGGGACACCGGGCTCACCTGGCACCACATGATCGTCGACGCCGAAAGCCGAGACCTGAGCATCTATCGCAACGTCACCGCGATGGCGATTCAGGTCAACAATCCAATGCGCGCCCCGCTCGATATCGATGCCGCGCCGACCACGTGCATGAGTGAGCGCCTGCCGGTCTACCTCGAAATGTTCGAAGACCTCTACGGCGCGACGTGCCAACGCCCGACATCCCCCCTGGTCTATGCCCCGGTCCCCTCGGTAGCGGCGAATCTGACCGCCGCGGTCACGGCGGCCGTCGAGAAGATTCGCAGTTCCAGCCGCCCGTTGATCTGGGCCGGAGCCGAAATTCGCCAGGAAGGCGTCGCCGACCAACTCGAGGAGCTCATCGCCCAGACCGGCATCCCCTTCACCACGTCGCTGGCCGGCAAATCGGTGATCTCGGAATCGAATCAGATGTTCACAGGGGTCTACGACGGCCTGTCATCGAACCCGGCGACCGCCGCGCTGTTCAACGCGTCGGATTGTCTGATCACGATCGGAGCCTGGCCCACCGACATCAACCTGCTCGGCACCGTCGGCGCCGAGATGCTCGCCACCGGGCCGTGGGGCGCCGACGCGATTCGGGCGTTGCGGGGCTCGGTGCACGTCGGCGGCGCATACTACGCCCAGGTGAATCTGGGTGACTTCATTACGGAGCTCACCGTCAACATGGCCTCGTATCGATACATCGGGCCTGGCCACGCCGCACCGACCGGAACCGCGCCATCGGTACCAGCGCAGGATGATCCATTGACATTTGACAGTTTCTTCAACCGGATGACCAGCGCGATCGACGACTCTCACGTCGTCGTCGCCGATATCGGGTTCGCGGGGCTCGGATCGATGGACATTGCAATGCCGACCCGCAACGGATACATCAGCCAGTCCGTCTGGGCATCGATTGGGTATGCGGTACCTGCGGCGATCGGAGTCGGCTATGCATTCCCCGACAAGCGCCCAGTCGTCTTTGCCGGTGATGGAGCGATCCATATGACCATTCAGGCGTTCTCAACGATGCTCAACCTGAACACCAGCCCGGTCATCTTCGTGATGAACAACGGCATCTACGGCGTCGAGCAATGGCTCGTCGACGCCTCGGTCTACGCCCCGCCAGGCGATCCAGGCCGGGTCACGCCGATCAACAAACTGGCCCGCTGGGAGTTCTCGAAAGCCCCCGATCTCTTCGGTGGCGGGGTCGGGTACCGCGTCGAAACGCTGGCGGAACTCGACGCGGCGCTCGCCGACATCGCCCAAGCCCCCCGCGTACTGACGATCGTCGACGTTCGACTCCCGGAGCTCAGCGTGCCGTCCAGCACTCAGTGGAAGATCAAGGCGACCCCCGCCCCCTCCCCAGCCCTCGTCGGAGCGTCGTCATGAGCACGACGACCAACCTGCCAGACCACGCCGATGTGGTCATCGTCGGGGCCGGCATCTCGGGCCTGTACTGCGCCTATCGACTGCTCAAGGCCGACCCGTCGACCAAGGTCGTGGTCCTCGACCGGCTGAACCGCGTCGGCGGCCGGCTCGACACCGACATCGTCACCATCTACGACGACCGGGGCAACCCGGTGCAGGTCAAAGACGAGGAGGGGGGCATGCGATTCAACCAGTCGGCCACCGAACTGCTCGCGCTGCTCGCCGAGTTGGGCATGACCGATCAGCAGGTGCCGTTCCCGATGGGCGACGCCAACAACTTCTACCACCTCCGCGGGCGCACTTTCACCGTGGCTCAGGCCGCCGCCAACGACAATGCGTTGTGGGGTGAGATCTACAACCTGCGACGAGAGGAGCGCGGCAAGAGTCCCGACGACATCCGTACCGCCGTCTACGACTACCTGGTCACGTCGAACGGAGCTGAGGTCCCCGCCGACCCGTCGCCCGAGTTCTGGCAGCGGTTCCGCCTCGACTTCACGTTTCAAGGCACGCCGCTCAAGGACTGGGGTCTGTGGGCGCTGTACCGGGCCTACGGTCTGTCGGAGGAGTGCATCGCCATGTGCGCCGATACAGCCGGGTTCGCCGCGCCGTTCTATTCGCTGGTCAACGCCGGTGAGGCATATCAGATCCTCGAAGACTTCCCGGCCAATCCGCAGTTCTCCACGCTGCGCGACGGTTTCGGCTCGCTGCCCAACGCGGTGGCCCAACGGGTCGAGTCGATGGGCGGCACGATTCAACTGTCGGTGTGTGTCGACTCGATCGAGCGCACCGGCACCGGCCTCACGGTCACCGTCGCCGGCGACACGAAGGCGTCGATCGGCTGCGATCGGGTGATCTTGGCGCTTCCAGCCACCGCCTTGCAGCAGCTGCAGGCGAAGTCGCCGGCGTTGAATGAGGTCGGCAACCCTCAGGCCGATGTGCTGACCGCCGATCTGGAGACGGTGGTGCCGATGCGGCTGTGCAAGGTGAACCTGTACTACTCCGACGCCTGGTGGCGCGACGGGACGGAGTTTTCGTCGCCGCACATCGCCAATGGACCGTCGTTCACCGATCTGCCGATGGGCGCGGTCTACGCCTTCAACCCGATGGCGGCCGGCGACATCGACGGGCCCGCACCGCTGACCATCTATTGCGACTTCACCAAGACGAACTTCTGGGAATCGTTGCAGTCGTTGGAGCCGAAGTTCGACTCCCCGTTGCAGCGCCAGCATGAGCAGGACCCCGAGGTGATGTTCCCGGCGTCCCAGGCGATCGTCGACGAGGCAACGTGGCAGCTCACCGAGATGTTCGACATGTCGATCCCCGAGCCGGTGCTGACCAGCTTCCGGCTGTGGGGCGGTGAGCACCAGTTCGGCTTTGCCTACCACCAGTGGGCCCGCCACGCCGACGACCGGGCGGTGATCGCCCGGATGATCAGCCCGGTCGACAACGTCTACATCTGCAACGAGGCGTTCTCCGACGACCAGGGTTGGGTCAACGGCTCACTGCGGTCATGCAACCTGGTCCTCGGCAACCACTTCGGTATCGGCCCGCTGCCATCGAAGCCGCTGGTCGGAGCATCGTAATGAGTGCCGCGTCGACCGGGAAGGTCGTGTATTCGTCAGGGGTGGGGTATCCGTTCTCGAACGCGATCCGTGCCGGGGAGTTCGTCTACGTCTCGGGGCAGATCGCCTTTCTCCCCGATGGAACGATCTCGACCGGCTCGATCGAGGCCCAGACGACGATCGTGCTCTCGACGATCGCCGCGATCCTGGAATCGGCAGGATGCACGATGGCCGACGTCGTCCGCTGCGGCTGCACGCTGCAGGACGCTCGGGATTTCGATGCGTTCAACAAGACGTACGCGACGTTCTTTCCCACGGACCCACCGACGCGCACGACCCTGGTGGTGCAACACGTCCTCGATGCCCGCGTCGAGATCGACTGCGTCGCCTACATCGGGTCAGGGACCTGAACGCCGTCGGGTGAACTCGACCCGCACCTCGTCGACGGTCGGACTCGGGCTCCGACGGGGTGCGGGTTCGGCGGTTCGCAGGAAGACACGATGCGCCTCAACGGCTCGAACCGCCGCTTCGGTCGCACTTCGAGCGGCTCCACCGGGGTGGGCCTCGGGGTGTTCCGTGAGGAAAACAGCCGCCGTCTGCACGGCCTGGCGTTGAGCCCGCGACTCCGTGGTGGTTTCGTCGAACCGCCAACGGGCCGACTGCCTGGCGATCAACACCTTGTCGGCATCATCGACGTCATCGAGTTCGACCCCCGACGCCGCAAAGACGCGAACAGTCGTACGTGCGACAGGTCCGTGGCCGATGGTCGTAGATCGAGCATCGATTGTCGACCAGCATCGGGCAATGACCCCGCTGGTCGTAGCCCATCAGCACGTGCCCGGCGGGCATCCGCGGTGCGGGGAACAACAGCGCCTTGGGGATGTGGGCGAGGGCGTCGGTCTCGTCGGGGCCGATGTGCACGAATTGCGACGCGGTGCAGCACGCCGTACACGTTCCGCACGGCACGTCGGCGTCGCGCTCGCCGAGCAGCGCGCCATCCATCTCGGCCAGCCACGTCGAGAACTCCCCGGCGGCAAGGTCGTCGAACTCGGCCATCAGCCCTCGGCGATCACGAGTCGATAGCCCAGATCGGCGAACTCGAGATCGAGTCTCCAGGGGCGGCCAAGATCTGGGCCGCGATCCGAGGATCACCGCGTCCGGTCGACGCACAGGTCGAGCCGATCTGCTCGTAGATCGCAGCCGTCATCGCGCCATTGTCGACCACTTCGATGCCCGCGCCGCTACCCGGGCACCCTGCCAACGGCGATGGTCGACGTCCATCGGAGCGGAACACTCCGGTACATGGCACACCGCCGGTGACTCGTGGGACCGGCGGTCGGCCTAGGCTCAGCGGTCGTGTGGCTGGCCGCCGATATCGCTGTGTGGATCGCCATCGCCCTCGGGGTGACCTGGCTTGTGAGTCGACGGCTGGTCGGGGTTTGGCCCGACCGAATCACGCCGTTGTCGAAGGAATTGGCCCTGATGTTCGCGTTCTACGCGGCATGGCGGCTGCTCGGCGAGTACCGGTTCATGACCACCGAGGACGCGTTCGAGCGAGGGCGGTCGGTCTGGGAGCTGGAACGGTGGCTGCACCTACCGAACGAACTCACGATGCAACGTTGGACGCTGCGCAGCACCGCGTTGGTCAAATTCTTCAACTCGTACTACATCGTCTGCCACGTCTTTCCGCTGGGCATCTTCCTGGTGTGGCTGTATGTGCGCCACCGCGCATCGTTTGCCCATTGGCGCAACCAACTTGTCTTCGTGTCGCTCATCTGCCAACTCCTGCAGTTCGTCCCGGTTGCGCCGCCGCGCCTGTTCGACGATCTCGGCTTCATCGACACCGGTGCGATGTACGGACCGCGGGTCTACGACTCGGTGGGCGAAAACACCGCCGGCCAACTCGCGGCGATGCCCTCGATGCATGTCGCTTGGGCGATGGTGGTCGGCATCGCCACGGTGATGGTCGGGCGCAGCCGCTGGCGATGGATCGGTGCAGCCCACGCCCTGTTCACCGTGTTGGCCGTCACGGTGACGGCATACCACTGGCTGGCTGACGGAATCGTGGCGACCGTCGTGCTCCTGATCGGCATGGCCATCGCCCGATCGTGGAACAGGCGCAGCGCTCGGCGGCCAGCCATCGTCGGCTACCCACGAGACGAGACGAGCGACGCGGCGAGTGGCGGCCCCCGCGACGTGGCGAGCGACGTGGGAGCACAAACCCTTCCGGCCTAGGGGCCTCGCATACAGTGACGCCCGTGCGAATTGTCGTAGATGGTCAACCCGTCGATTTTCAGAGCGGCGACTCGGTCGCCCTTGCCGTCTTGCGATCGGGTGAACACCCGGCGCGAGGGGGAACCCTGTGCCTCGCCGGGGACTGCGGCAATTGCGTTGCCACCGTCGACGGCACATCGTGGGTGCGGACCTGCCAGACCCCGGCTCGGCCGGGAACCGTGGTGCAACGCCACCCCATCGGCAGCCATCCGACCACCACGACGCAGCCGGCGGCAACATCGGTCCACGTCCGCCACTCCCATACGGCCGTCGCCATCATCGGCGGCGGGAACAGCGGTCGAACAGCCGTCGCCGCCGCCGGCGATCACGCCGTGCTCCTCGATGCGGCCCAGGGCGAGGAAGTGGTCGCGGTCTACCCCGGGCCCCTCGTCATCGTGCGGACCGACGCGGCGATGTGTCACATCCACGCGGACGAGGTGGTCATCGCCACCGGGGCATCCGAGCTGCAACCGGTCTGCCCCGGCAATCAGTTACGGGGCATCTATACGCAGCGGGCTGCGGCGATCGCTGTCGCTGCGGGGGTCGATCTGGGCGTGTCGTTGACCGTCGATCTCGACGGCCTGGTCCGCATCACCGGGGTCGACGGACACGTGACCGGGGTCGTCACTCGCGGCCCCGATGGCGAGCGCGAGCACAGCTGCGACACCGTGATCGTCGCTACCCGCCTGGCCCCGCGCGACCTGCTCGCCCGGATGACCGACGACCCCGCGGTCCGCACGGTTGGAGCGGCGGCGCACCCATACGCGCTGCCGCCGGTGCCGGTCGAGGGCGTCGTGTGCACCTGCGGATTCACCACCGTCGAGGATCTCGACGGGGCGTGGGACCGTGGCTTCCAGGAGTTGGAACTGCTCAAGCGGGCGACCCTGTGCGGTACCGGCACGTGCCAGGGCAGCGTCTGCCAGCCCCACCTGCGGGCCTACGTGACGGCCAAGTCGGGGGCGATTCCCAAGCCGTTCACCGGCCGCCCGGCCGCCCGCCAGATCACCCTCGGCGAGGCCGCGGCCAACACCCACGCCGACGTCTTCCGCTACACCGCGCTCCACGACGAGCACCTCGCCCTCGGGGCGACGATGGACCGGTTCGGCGCGTGGTGGCGGCCGTGGCACTACGGCGATCACGTCGCCGAGTACTGGGCGGTGCGCGAGGGCGTCTCGATCGGCGACGTGTCGACGCTCGGCAAGATGGTCGTCTCGGGGCCCGACGTGGTCGAGGCCCTCGAACGCCTCTATCCGACCACCGTGGCCGACATTCGCCCTGGTCGCAGCCGATATGTACTCTTGCTCAACGAACGCGGGCACATCTTCGACGACGGGATGATCCTGCGCGAATCCGACAGCCGCTTCGTGCTGTCGTTCACCTCGGGCGGCGCCGCCAATGCCGAGATGTGGTTCCGCGACTGGATCGAATCGTGGGGGCTCGACGTCCACATCCTCGACCGCACGATGTCGCTCGGAGCGATCAACGTCACCGGCCCGCTCGCCGGCGCACTGCTCCAGAAACTCGGTGTCGATGAACCCCCGAAGTTCCTACGACACCGCCACGCCGATGTCGCCGGGGTGCCATGCCACATCATGCGGCTGTCGTTCACCGGCGAGGCGTCGTTCGAACTGCACCACCCGATCGACATGTCGGTCGAGTTGTGGCGGGCCCTGATGGAGGCGGGCCGTGAGATGGGCATCCGCCCTCACGGCCTGCAGGCCCTGTTCGGACTGCGCCTCGAAAAGGGTCACGTGATCATCGGGATGGACACCGACATGGACACCACGCCACGGCGGGTCGACATGGACTGGGCCGTCAAGATGAACAAGCCGTTCTTCCTCGGCCAAGAAGCTCTCGCCCGCACCAACGCGCTCCCCAACCAGCGCCGACTCGTGGCGTTGACCGTCGACGGCCCGGCCCCGATCGAGGGTTCACCCGTGTGGTGTGGCGAAGACATCGTCGGCCAGGCGACCACCACGTTCGCCTCGCCGCTGCTCGGCCACTCGATCATGCTCGCCTGGCTGCGCTACGGCGAACCACCCGGCCCGCTGACCGTCGATGGCCGGCCGGCCTCGATCGCCCACGTTCCCTTCTACGACAAGGAGGGTCTCCGTGCCCGGATGTAGCCCGCACTGTCACCCGCTGGCCGGAGTCCGAGTCGTCGCGTCTCCCTCGGCCCTTGCCTTGCTAGAGGCGGCTCACCCCAACGCGTTGCGGTTCGCCCCCGACGACCTGTTCATCGCCGGGCTGCGACCCGACCAGGTGACCGTCGACGACGAACACGCCATCGTCGAGGCCGAGGCCGGGTTCAGCGCGATGTGTTTCACGCCCGCACAATTCGAGCTCACCGTCGCCCCCCACATCGAATGGCCGGTGCCGACCGCCCGACCAGTCTTCACCCAGGGGATGGTCGCCGCAGTGCCTTGCAAACTCAATTTCACCGTCGAGGGGGTCACCGTGATCACCCAGACCGTGCAGGTCCGCGACCTCGAAGACCGGTTGGGGGTCGGGCGATGAACGAGTTCGTCGAGACCCTGCTCGATCTGACCTGGCACGAGCCCAACGCCGCCTATGACGTCGTGATCATCGGCGGCGGCGGCCACGGCCTGGCCACCGCCTACTATCTGGCCACCCGCTACGGCATCACCAACGTCGCCGTCGTCGAGCGGAACTACATCGGCTCGGGCAACTCCGGGCGCAACACCACGATCATCCGCGCCAACTACGGCGTGCCCGAGGCAATCCGCTTCTACCAGCACAGCATGGACCTCTATGCCGGGCTGGAAACCGAGACCGGCTGCGACATCATGCACAACGCCAAGGGGCTGATGTGGTTCGCCTCGTCGGAATCGGGCCTGCGAACCGAGCGCGCCCGAGCGTTGTTGAACACCGCCTGCGGCACCGACACCGAACTGGTCGGTCCCGCCGAGTTGAAAGCGCTCTGCCCTCAACTCGACCTGTCAGGCGGCGGCCGGTATCCGGTGGTCGGCGGCTCGTACCACCCCGGCGGCGCGTCGGCTCGCCACGACCGCGTCGTGTGGGCCTATGCCCAGGGCGCGATGCGCGCCGGCGTCCACGTGCTGCAGAACACCCCGGTCACCGGCCTGCTCCGATCGCCCGACGGCAGCCGGGTCACCGGCGTCGTCACCCCCACCGGGGCGATCTCGGCTGGGACCGTCATCTCCGCGGTCGGCGGATGGGCCACGACGGTCGCCGGATGGGCGGGGCTGCGCCTGCCGGTGATGACCTATCCCCTACAGGCGTACGTGACCAACGCGTTTGCCCAGGAACTCGGCCCGATCGTCAGCTCCTCAGAGCTGCGGACCTATATCTCCCAGACCGCCAGGGGCCAGATGTTGATGGGGGCCGAGTTCGAGCCCCAGCCGACCTATTCCCGCCAGTCGTCGTATCAGAACCTGCAATCGGTGGCGTCGAAGATGATCAAACACTTGCCGTTCATGGCCAACCTGCGCCTGCTCAGGCAATGGACCGGTATCTGCGACGTGTCGTCGGACTTCTCGCCGATCATGGGCTTCACCGGGGTCGACGGGTTCCTGATCACCACCGGCTGGGGGACCTGGGGATTCAAAGGTATTCCCGCCGGCGGCGAGGCGATGGCCGGTGTCATCGCTACCGGGCAAACTCCCCCGTTGATCAGCGCCTTCGGACTTGACCGCTTCGCCAACGACCACGTGCTCGCCGACGCCGGATCGACAGGAACCCGCTGATGGCCATGTACACCTGCCCCAATTGCGGCCCCCGCTCCACCGAGGAATACACCTTCGGCGGCGAAATGCCTCGCATCCCCGACGAGATCACCGACCCCGCCGAGCGCAACATCCACCACGTCTGGCTGTACGACAACCCCGACGGCCCCACGGTCGAACGCTGGTTCCACACCGCCGGCTGCCGCCGCTGGTTCACCCTCCACCGCGACACCCACACCGACCGAGTGATTCTCGACTGAGCTGGCTTTCACCTCCTTCGGCCCAGACGCGTCGGTGAGGCGATCGGCGATGTGGGGGGTCGGCGACGACGACGTTCTGGGCGAGCATCGTCTGCAGGAAGTTGCTATCGACGAGATGCTGGTCGAAGAATTCCCCGCAAACGATGTGTCGAACGGGTCGGTCGAAGGCTTCAGCCGAGCGGGCCGCCGCTGGACCGGCCACACACCAAAGGCGTGGCGGGATCGTCATACAGCGAGTACGGCAGGTGGTTCGGTGAGTTCGGTGCCGTCGGGGCGGTAGACGTGCCAGTCGCCCGAGGCGTCTCGGCGGGTGGTGAAGCCGTGGTTCTTGGCCTGGTTGTGGCGTTTGCAGGCGGGAGCGCCGTTCGTTGGCGCGGTTGGGCCGGCTGCGGACCAGGGGTTGAGATGATCGGCTTCGCATCGCCCGGCTGGAATCTCGCAGCCGGGCCACAGACACCGTTTGGCCTGCAACATCACCGCCTCGCGGGCCGCACCGGTGAACTGGCGGCGACGACGGCCAAGGTCGATGACGTTGCCCGCAGCGTCGTACACCACCCGACGAACGTGACCGATCATCGCCGCGGCGACGATGTCATCGGGATGGACCAGCGAGCCGTTGACCGTCTCGCATCGGCGTTGCCGCGGATCACCCACTTCGACTGATCGAGGTGGGCCGTCATCACCGCCGGGCGAACTGAACAACAGGGCGAGGTGATCCTCGAACGTCTGCTGGTCGACGACAAAGTTGACCGTCGGTTCGGGGGCTCGCGTGTCGAGCGGTGCTCCGGCGGCAGCGCGAAAGATTGCGGCAAGGGCATCGAACCGTCGTTGGGCGTCGGTGCGGGCGAGCTGGGCGGCGTTGGCGGATGATCCGAGTTCGGCGACGGCCACGTCCCAGTCGGTGAGAAACTCGGCCGTGCGGAATCGCTCGAAGATCTCGA
This sequence comes from uncultured Actinomycetes bacterium, assembly GCA_963847945.1. Lineage (GTDB taxonomy): Bacteria > Actinomycetota > Acidimicrobiia > Acidimicrobiales > Ilumatobacteraceae > JANMJD01. Next base: position 475,519 of record CAWKBX010000004.1, on the reverse strand, counting down.
TCATCTCTGCGGCGACCGCCGCGGTGCCACCCTCGGCCCGGAGATGAAGCCCGCTATCGCTCTCGTGCACCGACGCGTCACGATGTTCATGGCCCGCGTCGCGTTCCTTGTAGGCACCGTCGGGATCGGCGAGCAGCGTCCATCGGCGCACGCACAACTTGAAATCGGCGAACGGCAGCTTCGCCGCGTGATCGAGCAGGGTGGGGGCGATCTCCGCAAGTTGATCGCCGCAACGCGGGTTGCGCAACGCCCGAGCCAACTCGGATGCTTGTGCCACACCGATCTCGCCAGCATGCAACCGCTCGCCGCACTCGGGGATCTCGGCGAGCAACCGACCGAGCCGGACGAAGTGCGACGTCTCGGTACTCGAACAATTCGTCAGCGCCCGCACCCAACTCTGCACCGACGAATGCCGGTCGGCGCGGTGCGCGCCCCGCTTGGACGCGAGATGAATCAGTGCCGCCAACGATGCGTCGACCTCACGACGCTGCCGTTCCAATTGCTGTAACCGCAACGCCAAGCCAGCGTTGTCGAGCTCTCGAAACTCGTCCGCCACCGCCCCGAACATGCGTTCCAGTGTACTCGTTCGGGAGACAGTAAACAAGCTCTGAGCAGGTAATATATCCAGATTCGACTCGTCAGCTGGCATACAACTCAGGCCCGCATCGGCACCGGAACGGGAATCCGTACCGGAACCCGGGCGCCGAGGTCAGCCACAGAACACAGCCCGCTGCGACCAGACGCAGATTCACATGGCGAGATCAGCCGGCGATGTTGCGACTAAGGGGCATCGAGATTCGTACTCTCGCTCCGCCTTCGTCGCGGTTCGAAGCGGTGACGGTGCCACCGTGGGCGGTCACGATGGCTTTGACGATGGCCAGGCCCATGCCGGCGTCGCCGCGGCGATCGCCGCGCTGGTAGCGCTCGAAGACTCGGGGCAGGATCTGCGGGTCGAAGCCGGGGCCGTTGTCGATCACGTCGACCACGGCCTGGCGGTCGATCACTGCGGCGACCAACTCCACCTGCTCGGCGCGGCGGGTGGCGTTGCGGACGAGGTTGTCGAGCGCCTGGCGCAGCAGGGCCATGTCGGCGTCGACGACCACCGGGTCGGCGGGGTGGGCGATCACCTCGCCCGATTCGGGGCGGATCGACGAGGCAACCTCTTCGGCGAGTAGGTCGAGTCGGAGCGGCGCCAGCCGCGGAATCGCCTGACCCGACTCGAACCGCACGAGGTCGAGCATCTCGTTCACCCCGGCCGAGGCCCGTTCGGCCGCGGAACGGATCTCGGACAATGACCGCACATACTCCTCGGAGGTGCGCGGCTTGGCCAGCGCCTGGCTGCCCGAGGCAAGGATCACCGCCAACGGCGTGCGCATTTCGTGGGCCGCGTCCGCGAGGAAACCCTGTTGATCGCTGACGGCCTGGCGGGCCGGGTTCAGGGCTAGTCCGGCGACGTACCAGCCGAGACCAACGCTGGCGACGACGATACCCAGGGCCAGCAGAATCGAACGTAGGCGCAGGTCAGCGAGGCGGTCGTCGCGGCCGGCGGTACTCGTGACCGTGACCCAACCCTCATCCGCGTACTTCGGCACCACGTAGCCGACATAGCGCTCATTGGTGTCGAGGGAGATCTCGCGAAACGACGGCTGACCCTTCGATTCGGTCAGCCAGCGCTCCAACGGCAACCCGGCCACCGGGACACCGGCCGAACGCGGATCGACGTAGGTCGCCTCGGGCACCACGCTGACGTACCAGGCCGAGAAGTCGACCGGCTCATCAGCCCCGCGGGCGTCAGCAACCTGCAGCTGCTGCATCTGAACCTCGAGCGAACGCTCGATGTCATCACCGATCCGACCGCGTTGCACGGTGTTCCACAGCATCAACGGCGACAGCGCCATCAGGCTGCAGATCACACCGAACAGGATGGCGAGCTTGCGGCGCAGCGAACCGAGCTTCATCCGGGCGGACCACCGACGCGATAGCCGACGCCGCGCACGGTCTCGACGGGGGCCGGATTGCCCGGGAGGTCGAGCTTGCGGCGCAGGTTCGCGACATGTACGTCGACCACGTTCGACAGGCCGTCGTAGTTGGCGTCCCACACCGCCTCGAGCAGATCGGTACGGCTGACCACCTGGCCGCAGCGGTCCATCAGGTAATGCAGCAGGGCAAACTCCCGCGCCGTCAGCGGCACTGTCACCCCGGCCCGCCGCACGGTATGCGCGGCGGGGTCGAGGGTGATATCGGCCGCTGTCAGCAGCGGCGAGCGGGCATCCTCCGGTCGGCGGAGGAGCGCCCGCGTGCGCGCCGCCAGCTCGGGGAAGTCGAAGGGCTTGGTCAGGTAGTCGTCGGCCCCGGCGTCGAGACCGACCACCTTGTCGCCGAGTGAATCGCGCGCCGTCAACAGCAGGATCCGCGCCGGGTTACCGGCGTTGCGCAGTTCGCGGCATAGCGACAGCCCGTCACCGTCGGGAAGGCCAAGGTCGAGCACGACGAGATGGTACGGGTTGATCGCCACCGCCCGACGGGCCGAGGCCAGCGTGCGCTCCAGATCGACCGCGTGCCCCTCCTCGATCAGGCCCCGTTGCACGACCGCACCCAGCGAGACGTCATCCTCAACCACCAAGACACGCATCACGACATGCTCGCAGGTCCTTCATGAAGTTCGAGTGAAGCTGACCCTCACCGTCAGTTCATGTTGTAGTCCATACGATGCGGACATGGCTGAAGATGCCGCTCTCATCGCCCACCTCCTGCGCCGCCTGACCTTTGGACCGTTCCCAGGGCAGGTGGAGGAACTCGTCACCCAAGGCGTACCAGCCTGCTTGGAGCAGCTGCTCGCCGTCCCGGCGCTCACCCCCGACGATCCTCAGCTCGGCACGGGCGACGACTATGGGGTGATGCGAAGCTGGTGGCGCCGCATTCTCACGTCTCGCGAGGCCGCCCTGCCCGAGAAGATGCTGTGGTTCTGGCATGGACACCTCACGTCGAGCCTGACCAAGGCCGAACCGGCCCTGATGATCATCCAACACCGCACGATGCGCCGGCACGCGCTGGGCAATCTTCGCGAGTTCTTCCAGGCGATCACCATCGACCCCGCGATGCTCGAGTGGCTCGACGGCAACGGCTCGACGGCCGAAGCCCCGAACGAGAACTACTCCCGCGAACTGATGGAACTGTTCGCCCTCGGCGTCGGCAACTACTCCGAGGCCGACGTGCGCGCCGGCTCGATCGCCCTGGCCGGATGGGGTGTCAACTACGACGGGGGCATCAGCACCTACTTCGACGAGTCCCTGGCCCCTACCGAGCCGGTCGATTTCTTCGGACGATCAGTGAGCCGGGCGGCGGAGGTGATCGATGCCGTCTGCGATCACGAGGCATTTGCCCCGTGGATCGTCGGTCGGGTCTTTGAGTTCCTGGTGGGCGAACCACCGAGCGACGAGCGACGATCCGAGCTCGCCGCCGGGCTGCGCGAGAGCGGTTTGGAGATTCGCCCACTCGTCGAGGCGATCGTGCGCCACCCGTCGTTCCTCGAGATTCGGATGAACCGGCCTCGCACGGGGATCGAGTGGTTCACCGCCACCCAGGGATTCCTCGATGCCGAGTTCGAGGAATGGCGGCTGTACGAGCTGAGCCACATGCCGTTCGAGCCGCCGAACGTTGCCGGCTGGCCCGGCCATGAACGTTGGGTGTCGGCCGGTGCCGTGATGGCAAAAGCGGCCGCCGCCTGGGATTACTCGGGTGACACGCCCACGTTCGAAACCGACGATCCGGTCGCCGAGGTGCTGGCCAAGGCGGCACTCTACGAAGTTTCCGACGAGACACGCGCCACGTTGCAGGACGCCGCCGACTCGGTAGACGGCCGGCGCGAGAAGTCCACCCTGTTGCACGCGCTGGTGCCCTGTACCCCTGAGTTCAACCTCGCCTGACCGACTGATTCGAGCGAAAGACACCCCGATGAGCAATAACTTTTCTCGACGAGACTTCCTCCGCTGGGCCAGCGCCGGGGCGGGTGCCGCCGCAGTCGGTGGCGGCATTTGGCTGACCGGCCGCAACGCCGGCAGCGGCCAAAGCGGAGCCGCGCCGGTCATTCGCGAACCGCGTCCGAATACGACCGATGGGGCATCGGTCACCGAGTCACCGTCGATCACCGATGGTCAGGTCGCCGACTCAAGCGCCGAGCTGCCGGCAACCGTGCCGCCGACGGCCGATCCGGCGGCGCGCCGTCTGGTCGTGATCGAGATGGGTGGGGGCAATGACGGATTCTCGATGGTCGTGCCCTACGGCGTCGGTGGCTACTACGACCGGCGCCAGCGCACCTCGATCGCCGCCGACACCGTGCAGGTCATCGACGGCACCTACGGCCTACACCCCAATCTCACTCGGTTGTTCGACCGCGGCGGGTTCTCGATCGTCCAGGGCGTTGGCAGCTTCGCTCCCGACCTGTCCCACTTCGACATGCAGGACCGGTGGTGGACCGGTGATCCCAACCGCAATGGCGGCTACGACACCGGAGTCCTCGGACGCCTCGCCGATGTCATCGGCGACCCGGCGGCGGCGGCGGTGGCCATCTCCCACGGTCAGGCGAATCACCCGATCATCCGCTCCAACCGAGCGGCGACGATGTCCCTGCCGGGATCGGGTGGCGGGTATCTGCATGGAGCCGGCCCCGACGATGTCGTGCGATACCAATTCCAGCAGGCGTTCAGCCGCTTCGCCGCGGCCGGAGGCGACGGCTGGCTCGGCCGACTGCGCACGACCGATGGGCTGGCCGCCAACTTCGCCGCCCGGCTTGTCGAATCAGACGAGGCTCAGAATGCGGCCCAGGCGGCCGGCGAGGAACCGATCCAGTATCCGGGCAGCGCGCTCGGCGATGGGTTGCAACTCGCCGCCCGACTTTTCGCCACCGACAGCTTGACCCGTGTCGTACACGTGCCGATGAACGACAACTTCGATACACACGACAACCATCTCGACCCGTATGCGCAAATCGTGAGCACCTTCGACGAAGCCGTCGAGGCGTTCCGGCTCGACCTTGAGCGCCGCGGATTGGCCGACAGCGTGCTGATCATGACCACCAGCGAGTTCGGCCGACGGATCGACGACAACGGCTCGAACGGTCTCGATCATGGGACGGCGTCGACGGCGATGTTGATCGGCCCGGTCGCCAACGCGGTCTACGGCGAGCTGCCGGCGCTCGACGACCTCGACGAGACCGGCAATCTGAAGGCCACCGTCGGGTTCGACCAATACTACGCGACCGTCTTCGAACGTTGGTTGGGTGCGCCGACGTCGGAGATGTTCACCGGCAGCGTGTCGTTGATCGGCGACCTACTCGCCTGACACCCTGGCCGCCGCTCCTCCCAGCCAATCGGCGAGCTACACGTCGATCAGAATCTTGCCGATGTTGCCGTTCGATTCCATGAACGTGTGCGCCTCGGCGATCCGGTTGAGTGGGTAGCGCGAGTCGATCACCGGCCGCAGCAGCCCGCGATCGAAGAGCGGGAGCATTTCCGTCGCAAATCTCCTGGTCAGCGTGATCTTTTCTTCGATCGGACGGGCGCGCAGCACGGTGCCGATCAACGACAGGCGCTTGAACATCAGCATCCCGAGGTTGGTCGGCACATTGCCGCCCGCCATCGTCCCCACCTGCACGATGCGACCCTTCAACGCTGCGGCCTGCAGGTTGCGAGCAACGTAGTCACCACCAATCACGTCGAGAATCACGTCCGCGCCGACACCACCTGTTGCCGCGCTGACCTCGGCGACGTAATCCTGCGAGCCGTAATCGACGACCAGGTCGGCCCCCAACTCGCGGCACGCCTCGACCTTGCCGGCCGAGCAGGTCACCGCCACCCGGGCCCCGATCGCCTTGGCGATCTGGATCCCGGCGGTCCCCACCCCAGATCCGCCGGCATGCACGAGCGCCCAGCGTCCGCTGGTCAACCCGCCCTGCACCACCAAGGCGTCCCACGCGGTGAGGAACACCTCGGGAATCGCTGCGCCGTCGACGGCGCCCACCGACGTCGGCACGGCCATCACCTGGCGCTCGTGGATCGCCACCCGCTCGGCGTAACACCCCCCGGCATCGATGCCCATGACCTCGTCGCCGACCTTCCACAGCGACGCCCGACTGCCGACGTCGACCACCGTGCCGGCCATTTCGAGCCCTGGAATCTCCAGCGACGCCGGGCGCGGATTGGGGTAGAGGCCCATCCGTTGCATGAGGTCGGCCCGGTTGAGCGCGGTCGACCGCACGGCGACCACCACGTCTTCGGGGCCCGCCACCGGGTCGGGGACCTCCTCGATGGTCAGAACGTCAGGGCCACCATAGGAACGCAACACGACTGCACGCATAGACCCAGTGTCGCAGAGTCGACTCGCCCGCCGAAGGGTCATCAGGCCGCGCCTTCGACGCGTCTGTCAGACTCGGCGGCTATGTCGCTCACTTGGGAGGAGGCCTGCGCGCGCGTCGCCGGGCCCGGTTCTGCATTCGAGATCACTGAGGCCGAGGTCCTCGGGCGTCGGTCGCGGGTCTTCCGCCACGCGCCGCCCAACCTCCGAGCCGTGTTCCAAGGGGCTCAGGCGAAGGGCGACACCACGTTCATCGTGTACGGCGAAGAACGTTGGACGTTCAGCGATGTCATGGTCCAGGTTGATGCGTTGGGGCATGCATTGGTTCATCGCTACGGCGTGGCCAAGGGTGACCGGGTGGCGATCGCGATGCGCAACTATCCGGAGTGGATCATCTCGTTCGCCGCGGCGTTGTCGGTCGGGGCGATCTCGGTCTCGCTGAACGCCTTGTGGACCGCGGATGAGTTGGCCTATGCGATCGGCGACTCCGCCCCGAAGGTATTGATCGCCGACGCCGAACGGATCGAACGTTCCGCCGCCGCGTGTGTCGCCCACGGCGTCGCCATCGTCGCCGCCCGCTGCGAGGCACCCGGCGCGGACTCGTGGGACACCGTCGTGATTCCGGGGGCCGAACTGCCCGACATCGACATCGACCCCGACGACGACGCCACGATCCTGTACACCTCGGGTACCACCGGGCGGCCGAAGGGGGCGGTGTCGACGCACCGGGCCGTGATCAGCGCGGTGATGGCGTTCAGGGCGCGGGCCACCGTCGAGGTGCTCCGCAACGAATCGTCCACCGATGCCGCCGAGTCGGTGACTCCGTCATTCATCCTGGTCGTGCCGCTTTTCCATGTCACCGGGTGCGTGCCGGTGATGATGAACGCGTTCGCCGGCGGACTCAAGTTGGTGATGATGTACAAGTGGAACATCGACGAGGCATTGGAGTTGATCGAGCGGGAGCAGATCACCAATCTCGTCGGGGTCCCGACACAAACCTGGGATTTGATTACGTCGCCCCGCTTCGGCGACTACGACACCTCGTCGCTGCGGTCGATGGGCGGAGGAGGAGCGCCCGCTCCCCCGGCCATCGTCGGCAAGGTCGCCGGGGCGCTCAAGCGCGGCGTCCCGCAGTTGGGATACGGAATGACCGAGACCAATGCGTATGGCCCGGGCCATTCCGGCGTGGACTATGTGGCGCACCCGACCTCGACGGGCCGGGCGTTCCCGATCACCGTGATCGAAATCCGCGACCCCGACGGCAAACCGCTCCCGATCGGGTCGAGGGGAGAGATCTGGTTCAACAGCCCGACCCTGATCCGCGGGTATTGGGGCCAGTCCGAGGCGACCGCCGAGACGATCGTCGATGGCTGGCTGCGCTCGGGAGACCTTGGACGGGTCGACGACGAGGGGTTCTTGTACATCGAGGACCGAGTGAAGGACATGATCCTGCGCGGCGGCGAAAACATCTACGGAGCCGAGGTGGAAGGGGCGATCTACGAGCACCCCGCCGTGCACGAGGCGGCCGTGTACGGCGTGCCCGACGAGCGCCTCGGCGAGGAGGTCGGCGTCACCATCCACCTCAACCCGGGTCACGCCCTCGACACCGACGCATTGCGGGACTTCCTCGCGCCGAAGATCGCCGCGTTCAAAATGCCGCGGTACGTCGAGTTCGCGACCGAACCCTTGCCCCGGAACGCGGCCGGCAAGTTCCTCAAACGCGAGCTCCGCGACGCCTTCGTGGCCGCGCGGCGCTGAGCACCGCAGCTACCGGGCGCTCAACACGCGTACGACCCCGGCGACCGGATCGACCTCGACCTCGGCACCGTCGGGAATGTCGGTCAGCGCGCTGTGAGCCCCGACGACAGCGGGAATGCCCAGCTCACGGGCGATCACCGCGGCATGGCTCAGCGGTCCACCGTCGGCGGTAACCACCGCGCCGGCCAACGAGAGCACCAGGTTGTATGCCGGCGTGGTGCAGGGGACTACCAGCACGTCGCCCGCCACCAAGCGGTCGAGCGCCTCTTCGGGGGTATTCGCCCGGCACGCCCGGCCCCGATAGACGACCGTCCCGACGCCCGCACCACTCAGACCGTCGGCGTTCACCTTGCCGTCCATCCCCATCTGTTCGACGACGATCTGGACCATGCCGACCAACGTCGGCAGTACCCCTGGGAGCACATGGGTCGGAGGGGCGACCTCGGCTGGTCCGAGGAGTTCGGGCGCATCAGCCATTCGTTGTGTCCAGCGGTTCGCCCGACGCTTGGCCAACTCACCGTCGCGGATTCGCGACGCGTCGCCGAACAGCCCGGGGCCGATCTCGTCGACCCGCAGCTCCAACCCATCGGTCGGTTCGGCGGCCTGGCCCGCGGCAACGAGCCGTCGACCGAGCTCCAACAGTGCGTAACGCAGCAGTCCGAGCGGCCATTCGGCGGTCGTCGGACCGTTGTCGTCGCGCAGGTTCATCGCCGCTCGGGCTTCGGTCGTCACTTCGTCGAACGTGGCTCTGGCCCCGGCGGGCACTCGCTCGCGCATCGCGGCGATCCGCCGGGCAATCTCGGTGCCGACATCGCGCGGCGTGGCGTTGAGCACCGAGGCCAACACCAGGTCGGGAACCTCGCTGAGGGTGACACCGTCGACGTCGTACCGGCTGAACAGGAGCGCGCCGCGGTAGCGGAGATACTCGTCGAGGTCGGCGCTGACCTGGGGGGAGATCGCCCGCAGCTCCTCGATCGTGGTGGGAACCGTCCCGCTCGCCTCAACCTGGCTGCGAATGGCCGCCAACCGTCGCGCCGGTTCCGATGTCGACGGCGAGGCTCCTTCCAACAACGGAATGACCTCGCGGGGCTCGAGACCCCAGTTGCGGCATTCGTAGAGGAATCTGCCGATCGGGCCGAGGTCGTAGCCATGCATCCAAAAGTGATGCTCCCAGTACTTCACGCAATGGTCGAAGACCCGCCGGGTGTGATCGACCGCCTCGAGATCGGTCAACGACGGCAGGTCGACATCCTGCAGCACCAGGTTGGCGTGCTCGACAGTGGCCCGGCCGCCGTGCTCCCAGTCGTGAACGACCCCCCGCCACGGCCGCTGGACGAGCACCTGGGCGGCAGTGCGCGCCCGACGCCGGAACTCAGGATGCAGGCGCGCGACAAGCTTGACGAGCGGCAACGGAGGCGTTCGCGTAGCCGGCTTGTCGGGAGCGATCAGCGGGCGTAGACGGGTGTACATAAAGCCGTTCACAAACCGCACATCGAGGGTGTCGAGCGGAGCCCCGAGTTCGGCGAAGACCCGCCGCATTCCCTGCGACATCGTGCGTCTCGTCAGCTCCTGCACGATAGGGGTTGACCCACCCGGCATATGCGATCGATCAAGCGCCCACTGACCAGGGCCGGGTGCACTGAATTCGGATTCCGACATACGCCGAGCATCGCGCAGTCGCCCGCCGCCGGAACGGGGTCATCCGTCACACCGCGGCCGTCGCAAGCGAGGGCTCCCACACGGTCGCCAAGCGCTGCCATCCACACCTCTGTCAGAGTTCTGCCAGCGTCCCGAACGGGGAGGCGCGGCCGCCGGCGGCAACCCGCGTAACCTCCGGTCCATGCCGTTCGAACAGACCGTCGATGCCGCCGAACTCGCCACGCTCTACCGACCGCCATCGCGGCTGGTGATCAACAAGTCCCAGCCAACCATCGACCCGGTGACGGCGGCGTTCATCGGTCGCTCAACGTTCGCCATCGTGTCGACCTCAGCGTCCGATGGAACGCTCGACGCGTCGCCACGCGGCGGCGAGCCCGGGTTTGTGCAGGTGATCGACAATCGACGCTTGGCAATTGCCGACCTGGGCGGCAACAACCGCCTCGATTCGATTCGCAATGTCGTCGACACCGGTCAGATCGGCGTGTTGTTCATCGTCGTTGGCCGAACCGAGACGGTGCGGGTCAACGGGGCCGCCTGTGTGACGACCGACCCAGCGATTCTCGACGCGTTTCCCACAAGCTTCCGACGTCCCAAGGCGGCGATCGGCATTGACGTCACCGAGACCTTCATCCACTGCGCCAAGGCCTTCCAACGGGGCCGGGTCTGGAATACCGACCTGTGGGCGGCCAACGCCGACGCACCCGACGGGGTCGACATCATCCTGTGCCAATCCCTCGTCGACGGCGACCGCGCCCAGCTCCGCACCGCGTTCGATGAGGGGTATGCCGAGGATCTCGCCGAAGAAGCCCCGGACGCGTGATCTCGGGAGCGGCATCACCCTCCCAGCGCTACCCCCACTCCAATTTGGCGTCTGGACGCGCGGTGGACGGCCGCGGTGTGCATCTGTGGTGGGCGGCGGGCTAGAGGCCGACGAGTCTCAGCACGGCTTCGAGTCCTCGGGGGGTGCCGCTGGGGACGACCGGGAGCAGCAATGTGCGGATGCCTTCGGTGACCCCGAAGCCGTCGTTGGCGTTGTTGTCGCCGACCATCAGGACATCGACGGGGTTGAGTTGCAAGGCCCGCAGGGCGATGCGGAAGAGCTCCCGCTCGGCCTTCAGCACGCCGTGCTCACCCGACAGGAAAAACTCCTCGATCAGGTGGCGGATGCCGTAGTGGTCGAAGATCGGGCGGAGGTCGAATGGGACGTCGCTGACGACCGCAACCCGGATGTCGGCGTCGGACAACGTGTGGAGCACGGCGACCGCATCGACGAACGGCGACCAGCCTGCGGCGGTGGTCTCGAACTCCCACAGCGCCGCGGGCAGACCGGGGCATCGCTCCTCGAACGCGGCCCACAGCGCCATCCAACACTGGCGATGGACGGCGAGCGACTTGTCGCGACCCTTGGCGAGTTCTTCGGCGGAGCGCGACCGGGACAACGCATCGGCGTGGAGCTGGCGAGCGTCGTCGGCCGCGACAGGGTGCCCTACCGAGGCCGACCACGACACGATGAAATCGATCGATCCGGCGGTGTCGAACAGGGTGTGGCCCCAGTCGAACAGCACCGCCTTGACCGGGTGCAAGCCCGCGGGCCTCACGCCATCTTGGCTTGCAGACGCTGATCGAGCGCGTCGAGGAAGTCTTCCGTATGCAGGAACGGAGCGTCCTTGGCGATGAGAATGGCCAGGTCCTTGGTCATTTCTCCGGCCTCGACGGCCTCAACGCAGACCTTCTCGAGCAGCTCGGCGAACTCCGTCACCTTGGGGGTGCCGTCCATCTGGCCGCGGTACGACAGGCCCTGCGTCCACGCGTAGATCGAGGCGATCGGGTTGGTCGAGGTCTTGTTGCCCTTCTGATGTTCGCGGTAGTGGCGGGTCACGGTGCCGTGGGCGGCCTCGGCCTCGACGGTCTTGCCGTCGGGGGTCATCAACACGCTCGTCATCAGGCCGAGCGAACCAAAGCCCTGGGCCACCGTGTCACTCTGCACATCGCCGTCGTAGTTCTTGCAGGCCCAGACGTAGCCGCCCTCCCACTTCATCGCGCAGGCGACCATGTCGTCGATCAGGCGGTGCTCGTAGGTGAGACCCGCGGCGTCCATTTCGGTCTTGAACTCGGTCTGATACACGTCTTCGAAGATGTCTTTGAACGAACCGTCGTACGCCTTGAGGATGGTGTTCTTGGTCGACATGTACACCGGCATGTTGCGCTGCAGGCCGTAACGCAGCGAGGCGCGGGCGAAATCGCGGATCGAGTCGTTGAAGTTGTACATGCCCATGATCACCCCGCCGTCGTCGGCGAAGTCCGCGACCTTCATCTCGACGGGCTCGCTGCCGTCAGCCGGGGTGTAGGTCATCGTGACGGTGCCGGCTCCGGGGACCTTGTAGTCGGTGGCCTTGTACTGATCGCCGTGGGCGTGACGGCCGATGACGATCGGCTTGGTCCACCCCGGTACGAGACGGGGGATGTTCGAGATGACGATCGGCTCACGGAAAATGACGCCACCGAGGATGTTGCGGATCGTGCCATTGGGCGACTTCCACATTTTCTTCAGCCCGAACTCCTCGACTCGCTGCTCGTCGGGGGTGATGGTGGCGCACTTGACGGCGACGCCGTGCTTCTTGGTGGCGTTGGCCGAGTCGATCGTCACCTGGTCGTCGGTGGCGTCGCGGTGCTCGATGCCCAGGTCGTAGTAGTCGAGTTCGATGTCAAGGTACGGGAGGATCAGCTTGTCTTTGATGAACTGCCAGATGATCCGCGTCATCTCGTCGCCATCCATCTCGACAACGGGGTTCTGAACCTTGATCTTCGCCATGACGCGCGTACCTTCCAAAGAAACCGTGAGTTGGCCCGGCCGGGAGGGGTGCCAACTTGTATGGGACTTGTACAGCGTAGCGCGTGCCCGCGGCACCGGCCAGAGCAGCATCGGCGACCAACGTGGCAAACTGCGCGGATGCCCTATGACCCCGGTGACCTGCGCTCCCAACTCGCCCCGTTCTCGGCTGCGTCGTCGGGTGCACCGTCCGCGACGTCGGGCGTGGCCTCGCATTGCATCGAGTTGTGCGGCACCCCGACCTCGATCTCAGCCGCAGGCTCATGCCATTGGGTGGTCCGGAGCCGGACCTGTGTGGTCGTCTACTCGCAACTCGCCGCGGGCGATGCCGTCGAACGTGACGATCAACCCGACGAATACATGGTCCTGTTCACCGACCCCGATGCGGCGGCGACGATCGATACGAGGGGCGATGCGGGCGGCGCATCGTGCTCGATCGCCGGCGAGACGATGGCCGTCGTTCCGCCTGGCCACAGTCGCATCGTCGCGGGGCGCGACACGACCGTCGTACGCATCTTCTCCAACGAATCGACCGATTTGTGTGCCGCGGCCGGGAACGCCTCGTTGTTTACCAACGATGACCCGACCGTCGCGCCGTTCGCGCCGTGGCCCGAGTCGCCGGCCGGTCACTCCCTACGGATCTACCCGATGGCCGATGTTCCCGCCGATCCGCAGCGCTTCGGACGACTCTTCCGCTGCTCGACCGTGATGGTCAACTGGTTTCACCCCGTTGACGGCCCGCGGGACCCGGCCAAGTTGTCGCCCCATCACCACGACGACTTCGAGCAGCTCTCGCTGCAAATCCAGGGCGACTACGTCCACCATCTACGCACGGCGTGGACCCCGAACATGGCGGTCTGGCGCGACGACGAGCACCTCGCTGCGGCAAGCCCGGCGTTGACCGTTATCACGCCCCCGACCATCCACACCAGCCAGGCCGTCGGCGATCACGTGCACGAACTGATCGACATCTTCTGCCCCCCACGCATCGACTTCTCGATGCGACCCGGCTGGGTCCTCAACGCCGTCGAATACCCGATGCCGGGCTGACGCCCACACGTCACACCGTCCGCGCCCACCGCGGCACGGTCGCCGTCATGGCCTGCGGAGAAACTCCTCCCAGGCGATCATCGCCGCGGCCCCGGTGAGCCGGTCAACCTCGTGCTCGGCCAAACCCGCCTGACGGAGTAGTTCGAGCACTCGGAGCCCCCTCCGATTCGCGCTCGTCGTCCCCAGCGACTCCCGGAGGCTCAGTGGACGTGTTCGGCGTGGTGGCGGCCGAGGAGATCGATGCCGTAGTCGCCGCCGTTAGGGGTGCGGATGATGGTGTGGATGTGGTGGCGTGACGGCTCGACGTTGTCGAACACGACACCGGGGTGATGGTCGAACTCGACGAGGACCACCGGGCTGTGGACCCGGTAGTAGAACGGGTCGTCGAGGCCGGTTCCCCCGAACCATGAGAACCAGGTCTCGTCGAGGTGGGCTTCGACGTCGGTCATCCGGGCCGCGGCGTGATCGTGGGGGCCCCACCCGACGTAGGTGGCGACGACGTTCGTCAGCAGGTGACGCTGCGCTTCCGACAGCCGGTCGGCGCGAATCCCCTGGTACGGCAGCACGAGATTGTCTTTGAACGCGCCGGCGGCCATACGCCCGTCGATCCAGTGTTCCAGGTGGGCGGGCAGCGTGCCGGGCATGATCGAGGGGTACAGAATCGCCTCGGCCGACTGGGCGGTGTTCATCGAGCGGATCAAATCGAGCCCCACCCGCTCCTCGTCGGCGAACACCTGGATCCCGGCGAATGGCCCGTCGGCGACCGCGCATGGCTCCGATCCCATGAACGTCGGGGTGAGCACCATCTGGTGGCCGAGCACCATGCAGTTGACGTTGAGGTGATGCCCGTCGAACTGCCAGGCCCACGGTTCGTCCATCGACGGCGTCCCGAAAATCGACACGAAGTACGGCCATTCGCCGAACTCATCGTGGCTCCCCGTCACCTGCCCGAGCAGTTCGTTGAGCCGCATGATGTCGCGGGCCTGGTCGAAGCCACGCGCCGACAACGATGCCCTGAGCAGGTCTAACGCTGCTTGGCGAGGCGCCGGGGCCATGTCTTCCAGCATCACGCCATGCCGGAAGAAGTTCATGTGAACGTTGTACCAACTCCGCTTCTCCTCGGCGTCACGGTCGAAACAAACCCGGGCTCGCAGGTCGGACGGGAGGGCCTCGAGGAACGCCTGGGCGGCGGCCACGATCGGCTCGGTCGCCACCGCGTGTTCGGGGAAGATGCCACGCCTCACGGTCCCGTCGGTCGTGATGCCCGCCACCGGCGTGTCCAATTCGGCGCGGGCCCCGGCGAACAGCGGGTCGAGGAGGAACTGAATCGGCGGCACCTCGACCACGCGACTGCGTCCCGACATCGGCGGCAGCGGACGCAGCCCAAACTCGGTCCAATCCTTCATGGCGACCCCCAACGGTGGTAGATCGGCCCGACACTAGCCAGCGTCAGCGGCTGACCCCATGAACCGCGTCGCCGACCGCACCGGCATCGGCTCGATCTCGATGGTCTCGATCGGATCGAGGCCAAGCAACGGCCGCCGAACCCGTCTGAACGGCAGTTGCGTCATGTCCAGCGTCGCCACCCCCGGCCCGTCGCAGCGCACCACGTGGGCGGCGATCGGGGCAAAACCGCCCATGAAATGCTGCATGCTCTTGACCACCACAATCCGCCGAGCTGCCGGGTCGATGCCGTGCTCGGTGAAACAATGCGGGCTGAATACCTGCTCGCGGATGCTGTTCATCACGATCTCGACATCCCCGACCCCGCCAACGCCCCCGACGCGGATCGCCGCCGAATCGCCGAGGGGATGCGATGGCTCCCCGCGGCCGAACAGCGCCTGGCAGGCATCGGTCCGAACCGAGATCACCTCGGCGACGACATCAACCGGTTGGCCCGACAACGGTCCGGCTTTGCCGCCGATCCGCAACGGCAACCGGGCTCCGACCCCGGCGTCGTGACACATCTCGACGGCGACCGGATCCCACAACATCCCGATCGCCACCGCGTCGAGCCCCCGGCGGAGGATTTCGGCGAGCAGATACGTCGAGTCGCCGGGCGCGCCTGCGCCCGGGTTGTCCGACCGATCGGCGATCACGACCGGAGTGTTGGGGAGCCGCATCGCCTGGTCGAGCGCCTCATCGACCCCGAGACCGCTCCACGATTGGGAACCGATGATCGCCAGGAAGTCATCGGCCACCCGCCGGGTCACCGAGTCGGCCAGCGCTTGATCGCCATCGGTAGTGACCACGAACGAGCAGGCCATATCGGGGATGTCGGCCCCTTCGAAACCATGGTTGACCGACACCGCCAGCACCCCAGGTTGCGCCTGATCGGCCGTCATCCGAGCGACGAACGACGAGAACGGCTCCTCGGGCGTCGGATACACCCCGGGCGCGCCGAGCCGCAGCACCGACGTTACGGGGCGCAGGCGGCCGGTGGCGATCGCCTCCAGCACCGGCAACATCTCGGCCGCCCGAACGCCGTAGTCGGTGTGCGGGTACTCCCGACACGACACGATCAGGTCGCCCTGCTCGATCATCGTCGAGGTGAGGTTGGCGTGCAGGTCGAGCAGGGCGGCCACCGGCACGCCGTCGCCGACCAGCGCCCGCACCCTCGTCAGCAGGTCACCCTCGGCGTCGTCGAGCCGGTCGGTCATCTGCGCTCCATGCAGGCAGAGGAACACGATGTCCACCGGCATCGCCGCCGCCAAACCGTCGAGAATCTCGCCCGAAACCCGGTCCCAGGCGGCGGTGGTGCACGGCAGGCTTGGCTGGGCGTTGAAGAACGGCCCGGCGACGACATCCATCCCGGCCGCGGCGGCGAGGGCGCACGCCTCGCCGTAGCCGAACCCGTGGCAACCGGACGGCTGTTCCGCCGACCAGAGCTCCCGGACGAACGAGCGGTACGACGTGGGAATCGGCGAGAACGAACTCGACTCGTGCTGCACCCCGGCGATGTAGATCTTCATGGTGGCATCGTCGCAGACCGGAGCGGGTCCGCACGGGTGTGGGCTGCCAGCTGGCGGGTTGGCAGCCGTCGCTGCCAGAGAGGGTGGGCTCAGCTATTGCCCAGCGTAGGCGTAGAGCCAACCCCAGGTCGTCGGCCCGACGAACCCATCGACGACCATCGACGGGCTGTACTCATCTTTCACCCGCTGCTGGAAGGCGCGTACCGCCCGAACGGTGACGTCGCCGAACTTGCCGGTCGCACCCCATCCCGCCAATTCCGAGGCCCCGAGGAAGATCAGTAAGAACTGCAGTTCCTTGACCCGGTCGTTGATCGCCCCCTTTTGCAGCCAGGGCAGATCGGGTCGCGGTCGGAATCGACCGGGGATGCCTCCTGCTGGAGGGGGCGGCGGGGGCGGCGTCCCGCCCGAGTAGCTCACGCCGGGAATCAACCCGCCGTGGGTGAACCGGTCGGTCGTCGCTGGCCCCTCGCGCACCCCGAAGTCGGTACCCATCGCCTCAACTGTGCGGCCGTTGCCAGCGGAGAACGCCACGTGACGACGCACGAGCATCGCGCTGGCGGCTGCATCGGTACGCGGCGGTTCTACCGGGCCGGCCGCCGACCGGAATGAGAACAGCAACGCCCCCTTGGTGACGATCGCCTGCTCGACCGAGATGACCCGCCCGGCGTTCTTGCACTGCCAGTACTGCAGAAACGACGCCTCAGCGAGCCGCACCGGGGCACCGGCCCGCAGGCACACCCACTCGGTGAACTCCGAGCAGTCGAAGAACGGCGGGTTCGGATCGCTGGCGTTCCACGCCCCACCGAACCGATACGGCTTGCCGAACTGCGACCGGCCGATGGCGATGATGTCGTCGAGCATGCTCACGTAACTACTCCTCGGCTTACTCCAGTGGTCATCTTGACCAATTCTGAACGCCCAACGCAGTCTGCTACATCTCGACCGGTTCCCGAACGCGACCGACGAGGCCAGGCCATCTGGGCTGCCGGCGGCTCTCCCACGTACGATCTGTGGCGATGGATTTTGAGTGGAGCCCAGAGCTAGTCGCCCTTCGTCAGCGAGCCGCCGCAGTGGCCGCCGAGGGGGTCGCCAGATACGGCCGCAGCAACGACTCGTGGATCAACGGGTTCTCCAAGGAGTTCTCCCGCACTCTCGCTGACAATGGCTGGATCGGGATGACGTGGCCCGACAATCCGTACAGCGGTCCGGCCCGGCCGGCGATCGAGCGTCTGATCGTCGGCGAGGAGATGATCGCCGCCGGCGCACCGATCGCGGCCAGCTGGTTCGCCGACCGCCAGATGGGGCCATCGCTGATCAACTACGGCACGCCCGATCAGAAGGCCGAGTTCTTGCCGGGCATCGTCAGCGGTGAAACGACCTGGTGCATCGGCATGTCGGAGCCGAACGCGGGCAGCGACCTGGCCAGCTTGCAAACCCGCGCCGAGCGCGACGGCGACCACTTCGTGATCAACGGCCAGAAGATCTGGACCTCGTTCGGGGCCGTCTCGCAGTACTGCTACCTCATCTGTCGCACCCGCGCCGACGGCCCGCCACATGCCGGAATCTCCGAGATCATCGTTCCGATGGATACCCCTGGCATCGAGGTTCGCCCGATCAAGGACATGACGACCAACAGCCACTTCTGCGAGGTGTTCTATACCGACGTACGGGTGCCGGTTGCCAATCTGGTCGGGACCGAGGGCGGCGCGTTCAAGCAGACGATGGCCCAGTTGGAGCACGAGCGCGGCGGCATCGACCGGCTCGTGTCGAACTACGCGCTGTACAAGATCGCTGCCGATCGGGCCGACACCAGCGATCCGCTCATCCGCCAGGAGATGGCCGCTCTCGAGACGGCGTACCGCATCGGGCGGATCCTGGTGATCCGCGAAGTGCTCCGCCAGGCCCCCAAGGGCTTTTCGGCGGCGACGAAGTGCTTCTGCACCGAACACCAGGTCCGCGTCGCCAACTTCGTCGCCCGCGTGCTCGGCCCCGAGGCAACCCTGTGGAGCGACGTCACCCACGGCGTCGTCTACGCCCCCGGCTACACGATCATGGGCGGCACTTCGAACGTGATGCGCAACATCCTCGGCGAACGGGTCCTCGGCCTTCCCCGCTGAATCGACGAGGAAGGCCGCACGACCTCAGGTCACCGTCAGGAAGACGGCCTGCGTCGGCCCCCAGTTGCCGCTGAGATCCTGTGAACGCACCCAAATGGTGTGCCGACCGACCGACCATCCGGTCGTCGAAACCGTCGCCCGGACCGCCTCGGTCGTCGAGTTGAATCGGCCGTCGGTGGCGGTCATCGCCACCGGGGTGCCGCCGTTCCACGGGGCGACGTCGCGGTAGTACTCGGCCGCGGCGATTCGCTGCGTCGCCGGGCGCCCGACACTGCCGGCCGCCGAGCCCATCGCGTTGTCATTCGCACTTGCCGACAACGTCACGCTGGTGCCCGCCGCGACGGACACTGCCGACACCGCGGCGGTGCGGGTGGTGGGTCCGAGCGACATCGTGTAGGGCTGACGTGCGAGCTTGGCCGCCTGCAACAGCGCCGGACCGTTCAGCGTCCAGAAGTTCGCCTGACAGGTGAACGCCGGGGTGAAGCCACTGCAGGTCCCGCTCGACGGCCCGATCTCGAAGGTGAAGCTGGCGACGCCGAGCGTGCCGTAGGAGAAGTCGTCGGTGGTGCCGGTCGTGCCGTAGAGAATCTCGGGGCCGGTGCCCGTCTTGTAGCCGTTGTAGTACGACATCCGGAAGGCCATGGCCCGCAACCCGGCGTCGTTGGGCGCCTTGGTCGTCGTCCAGCCCCACGGCAACAGCACCAGATTCGAGTAGCTGTGCAGCGTGACCAGCGCCCCGGGTGTCGTCAACGGGGCGGCGTCGGTGTCATTCGGGCCCTTGGCGTCGGCGAAGAGTTGGCCGAACAGTTGGGTGAGCGCTTGGGTTTCGGGCTCCGACGCCGAGCCGACGCCGCGATACGTCTGGTCGCACGGATTGGCGCTCGTGCCAGTGCCGCCGTACTTGAACGGGTTGTTGCGATTGAGATCAACCCCCGCCTGGTTCGACGCGGTGGGGGGATTGCTGCACGCTCCCCCGCTCACGTCGTCGGCGTTCTTGCGCTGCAGGTACGGGGCCGTACCGCCGAGTTCGACGATGTCTCTCCCGTCCGGGTTGACGTCGGGGGCCACCCACACCTCGGTCGAGTCGAGGATCGAGGTGATCTCGGGGTCGACGCCGTACTTGCTGGTCAGCTCGCTGATCAGCTTCATCGCGACTTCCGAGGTGGTCAGCTCCCGGGCATGGATCGAGGCCATCACCAACAACCGCGGCTTGGTCGAGCCAGGCGTCAGCGCGCAGTCGCCCGCCTGCACGTTGGTGATGCACATCGCCCATAGATCATGTGCGCCCGGGCGGCCATTGACCTTGCGCCACGAGTCACCGAAGTCGATCAACCGGGTCAACGCGGGATACACGGTCGCGGTGGCTGCCAGGTTGGTCTCGATCTGGCTGATCGACGTGTAGCCACCGAAGAACGTGGCGGCCGCCGCCAGTTCCGCTCCTTGTGCACCGGCGGGCGCCCGCCGCGGGGCCGGGGTCAATCGCTCCTGCGGCTTCACCCGCAACCCGGCGGCCTGCAGCGCGGCGACGGTGACCTCATCGCCCTGGACCAGCAGGGCGTTCCCCGATCGGGCTTCGAGGAGATCGAAGCCGTTCGCCTGCAGGTAATCGGCGAGTTCCTGCACACTCATGTTCGGCGCCGACACCTGCAACACCATCAAATCCCCCGCCGGTGCCGCAAACACCGCCGCTGGGGCGGGCTCCGGCACGGGCGGAGGCGATCCGACCGCGGTACCGGCTCCGATGAGCAGCGCAGCACTACCCACACAACCGATGATCAGCAAACGGCGACGCGATCTCGCATCTCGTGACATCTCAACCTCATTCTCGACGGCGTTCAACTCCCACAGTGAACCACTCCCCACTGCTGATGTCGAGTACTCGAGGTGCAATTCCGCCGCCGACCCGCCCCAGATCTTGCGTGCCTCGTGATGCGTCCCGCTACACGGCAGAGTGTGGGGGTGCTGTCTCGATACCGGGTGCTTGCCGTTGCCCTCACGTTTTCGGTTGCCCCCGCATTGGCTGCGTGCGGCCCCGGCGCCGCCCGCACGCAAACGCTCCAGACGATCAGCCTCGATCCGGCCCCTCCCAGCGCCCCCGTCGACATCGGCGGGGGCATGGTGCTGCTCGGCGACTCACTCGCCGAGCAATCCCGCGACGCCCTCACCGAAGCGCTGCCGCAGCTCACGGTCGATGCGTTCGTCGGTCGGACCATCGCCGAGCCCTTCGTCGCCGACACCGGTACCGGCCGCGTCGCCGACCTGGCGCTGCTCAACCCGGCATGGTGGATCATCGAGTTGGGCACCAACGACGCCGCGTTCGCCCAGCGGCCCCTCGACGAGATGCGCTCCGACATCGTCGAACTGCTCGACACGATCGGCCGTGACGCCTGCATTGCCTGGGTGCTTCCGGCGGTCACGGCGCCCGTCGCCCCCGCGGCCATCGATCTCACCAACGGCTTCGGGCTTCTCGCCGTCGACGAGGTCTCCCGACTCGGCTGCCATGCCGTCATCCACTGGAGCGAGACCGTGACCGCAGAGACCGATGTGCTCGGCCCCGACGGCATTCACCTCACCGATCACGGCGAGGAGCGGTTCGCCACCGTGCTCGCCGACGCAATTACCCGGTTTCCGGTTGCCCCGTAGACCACGCGGTCACGTTCCTCAAGAACACCCCCGTGCGCGGTCGTCCTTACTTGAATAAAGGTGCCTAGCGGGAACGGCGACCTACCCAGTGTCTACGGAATTTGGGTAGCGGTAACCGTTCGGCCACCAAGAGCAATATTCACCGCTCAAACCCGGCCGAAGGCGACCAATGCCAACGCGGTCGCCACGGCCAACATTCCCCAACCCTGCGCCTTGGAGACCCGCTCGCCATCGAGGCGGAAGGCCAACACCACGGTCGACACCGGGTAAGAGCGCGGCCAACGCCGACACCACGCTCAGCATCCCCTGGCGCACCGCCAGCAGGTACAGCATGTTGGCGGTCATATCGAGTCCGCCGCCGACCATCGTGATCGGCCGCGCCGCCCGGTTCACCACCAACGACGTACCAGCCACGGCGCCGACCGACGCAACCGCCACGATCGAGACCAGCCGAAAGGCGAGCAGCGGCCAGAGCCCCGGGGCTTGTACCTCGCCGAGGCAGATGAACGACAGGGCGAAGCCGCCGCCGCCGAATGCGGCCAGCGCCATCATCGCCCGAGACGTCGGTATCGCCGGTCGGCCCCCCAGTCCGCTGATCAGAGCGACTCCAACCAGCGCGACCGAGATGCCGATCAGCGTGACCGCCCCGGGCCGTTCGCCCTGCACGAGTCCGACGATCACCGGCAAGCCGGCGCAGACCACCGCAGCAAGAGGCGCGACCACCGTCATCGCCCCGTGCGCCATGGCGTGGTAGAAGCCGACGATTCCGGCCACGCCACCCAAACCCCCCAGCGCGCCCCACACCCAGTCACGCCAGGGTGGAGACGGATCACCGAACAACGGCAGCGCGACGAGCACCACCACCAATCCCGCAGCCTGGCCGAGCAGCGCGACCGCGAAACTCCCCGCGGTGCGGGTCGCTCGCCCGCCCGAGTAGTCGGCGACTCCGTAGACCACGGCACAGGCAAGAGCAAGCAGGGCCGACACCACGCGATCGTCGCAGAGTCCGACAGGCAGCGACGAAGCCTCACTCGGAAACCAGACGATGGGGCATCCGCCGGACGAGCCCGCCGGGAGTAACGTCGCCCGCGTGCAACACATCCGTTTCGGGCGTACCGGCCTGCAAGTCTCCCGCCTGTGCCTCGGCACGATGACCTTCGGGCATCAGACCGACCAGGACGCCTCGTTCGCCATCATGGACGCCGCCTACGAGGCCGGGATCACGTTCTTCGATACCGCCGACATGTATCCCCCCGGCGGCTACCCGGCCGCCCAAGGTCGGACCGAGGAGATCATCGGCGCCTGGATGGCTGATCGCAACCTGCGTGACGACATCATCGTGGCGACCAAGTGCTTCGCCCCGACCGGCAAACGCCGATGGGAGTCGGGCAACTCCCGGCACAACATCATTCGCGCCGTCGACGTCGCCTTGGGCCGATTGCAGACCGACCATCTCGATCTGTTCCAGATCCATTTCTGGGACCCCGAGACCCCGATCGACGAGACGCTCGGGGCAATGGATGACGTCGTGCGGCAGGGCAAGGTGCGCTACGTCGGCTGCTCGAACGTCGTCGCCTATCAACTGGCCCGGTCGATCGGCCGTTCCGAAGTGCTCGGCACCGTGCGGTTCGAGAGCGTCCAACCCCGCTACAACCTGCTGTTTCGTGAGATGGAGCGCGAGATGTTCCCGCTGTGTGTGGAAGAGAACGTCGCCGTGATTCCGTACAACCCCTTGGCCGGCGGGTTCCTATCGGGCAAGCACCGACCCGACGACACCGCCGATGGCACCCGCTTCGCCGCCGGTAACCAGGGCCAGCGCTACCGCGAACGGTACTGGCACGATCAGATGTTCTCCGCCGTCGAAACCCTCAAAGTGATCGCCAACGAGGCCGGCATCAGCCTTGCCCAACTGGCGCACTCGTGGGTGCTCGCCAACCCGGCGATCACCTCCCCGATCGTCGGGGCGTCACGCCCGGAGCACCTCGCCGACGCAGTCGCCGCGGTGACCCAACCGATCGACCCGGAGCTGAAGGCGACCCTCGACGAGCTGACCCACGAGTACCGATTCGGCGATGCCGGCCGCTGACGACCCCGACGCGACCGACGACGTCGAAGTCCCTCTCGCCGGCGGGATGGGCTCGGGCGGCATGGTCGTTCGGGTCGGTCAGACCGTCCGCCGGCCCCACCGCCCGCACACCACGTCGGTCAACGTGTTCCTCGGTCACCTGGCTGATCGGGGCTTCGCCGCCGCGCCGCGCCCGCTCGGTACCGATGCTGCGGGGCGCGACATCCTGTCGTGGCTCGACGGCGACGTCGGGATCCCTCCGTTTCCCGACTGGGTCGCCGACGATGACCTGCTGGTCAGCGTCGCCGAGCTCCAACGGTCGATGCACCGCGCCGCTCACGGCTTCGTCGAGCCGCCGGGTGCGGTGTGGGACCGCGCCAATCTGCCCGAACCGGCGGCCGACTCGATCGTCTGCCACAACGATCTGTGCGTCGAGAATGTCGTGGTTCGCGACGGTCGAGCCGTCGGGTTCATCGACTTCGACTTCGCCGCGCCCAACGACCCGCTGCTCGACATTGCCATTGCCTGTCGGCACTGGGTGCCGTTCAAGGAGCCATCCGATATTGCCGACGCTCGCGCCGGGCTCGATCTCGTCGGCCGATTCCACCGCTTCTGCGACGCCCACGAACTCACTGCTACGCAGCGGGCCGCCGTTGTGGTGCATGCCGGCGAGTTTCTCGATCGAGCGATGGTCACGATGAAGGCCCGCGCCGATGCCGGCCAAGCGATGTACATCGCGGTGTGGGACAGCGGGTACCCCGAGCAGAACCGCCGTTCACGCACGTGGCTCGACTACCACCACGGGGCCCTTGTTGGGCGCTGAGCAATCGCAACTTCGGATCGATCCGTCCGATCCGATTGCTCTCGTAGCGATCTACCAGGACTTTTGCGCCGCGGCAAACGCGGTTCAGGTGCAGAAAACCGATGAGTCGAGTTCTGCGAGCAGCGTCACAGCAGTTGGAGTCGCACGACGATCAGACGGCCCCCGACCCATCGATCGGTTGTCGGCGGACAGCAGGATCTGCCCGTTCGTGGCCATCCATCGCGGCCTGCCCGTCGGATTCGTCAACGTGCTCTGGGACGGGCTCGTGCACGCCTTCATCGAAGACGTCATGGTCGACGCCGACTACCGCAACCAAGGCGTTGGTGTTGCGGTGGTCCGGGCCGCACGCGACGGAGCTCGCGCGGCCGGGTGTGAGCATCTGCATGTCGGGTTCGATGACGATCTGCGATCGTTCTACATCGACGCCTGCGGGTTCGAGCCGGTCTCCGGAGGTCTGATCGACCTGACTTGATCAACGCCGAAGCGACCGCACCTACTTGCGTGGTCGCCTCGCCCTGGATGCCGGTGCCACACGGTCCTGTCTCGACATCGAGTCGGAGAGGCCGCGTGTACGACCTCGTCAACTGGAGGCCGGCCCGACCAGTGGCTACCCAATCGCTGCTGCGACTGCCTTGACGGTGGCCAGTGGTGTGTCGCTGCTGTCGACGATCGTCATCGACAAATCACCGGCGTTGAGGATTTCGTTGAGCTCAGGGGCGCGTTCAAGGTGCCGGTGAAGGCCTGACCCGTCGCCTCGTCCGTGCCGAGCACGGAGGCGATGCTCGATCTCCTGCACTGAAGCGACGATCCTGACGAGGCGTGGCGTTGTTTTGCCGACTCCGACCGTGCCGTTCAGCCACAGCGCGCGTACAAGCATCGGTGCATTCTCGTCGCTCGTGCGCTGTCCAGTCGAGACCAGACCAGCGGGATGCGTGGCCGGTCAGGCTGGTCGTCGTGATGAAATAGCCTGACCGGATGTCGACCGTTTCCAGTCTGCCTGTTGAGCACCTGTTCACGTTGACCGCGCTGGTGTCGGTCGCCGCCAAAATTCCCGATGGGCCCACCGGGACCCGCGTGATCTTCGACGCGTCACACGGCACGTTCGAAGGAGCGAAAATCCGCGGTACTCTCCAAGGACCAGGCGGCGATTGGGCCACGTTCCGAGCCAATGGTTCGGCCCAACTCGACGTTCGATTGCTGCTGGTCACCGACGACGGCGCGTCGATTCTGATGACCTACGCCGGGATCGCCACCCAAGGCGTCAGCCACATCCGAACCGCACCGCTCTTCGAAACCGCCGACGAACGGTACGCCTGGCTCAACGACGTCCAGGCGGTCGCAACCGGGTCAGCGGCCACCGGCGCGGTTGTTTACGAGGTCTACAAGCTGCTCTGAACCCGCACCCGGTGTCGGTCGTCGATGTTCGTGCGACGAATGCCACCGCCAGGGCCGGGAGTCCTGCGGTATCCGGAGCGGGCGCCACTGCTGATCCCGGGCGGTTTTGAGCCTCGCTGTGGGGACCCGTGAATCAGTCGGATCGTCGCCGAGAGCGCCGGTGTCGAATCTCCAATTCTCCACGAGATTCAGTCAGCGAACGGGTGGTCGTTGGAGCGCATCGCGGATCAGGTCGATATGCCCGGAGTGGTGTGCAGTCTCGTCAATCATGTGGGCAAGCAGCCACCGCAGGTTCACCGGCTTCTTGTTGAATGACGGGCGCACCGCCAGCGTCTCCATCGATACGCATGCTTCGGTGGCGGCGCGGCTCCGCTGGCACGCGATGTCGTAGAGGTCGACGATGTCCTCGGGGCAGTCGAGGTCCGCGGACCGGAAGGACCAGTCATGAGCGTCGTAGGGATCGATCGATCCCCAGGGCTCAGGAAGCGCCGACCCGAGGAGCTTGTGTTGGAACCATCGATCCTCGGTAAACGCAAGATGCTTCACGATGCTTCACGATGCGCCCGATGCTCAGATCCGTAGCTGTGAGCGGTCGGGCATGTAGTTCGTCGGGTGACAGGACGCTGGTCTGCGCGACGATGGCTCGGCGTTCCTCGTCGAGCCGTTGCGTGAGACCGATTCGCTCGGTCGCCGGCTGGAGATCGCTAGAGAACTCGTTCGACGGCACCCGTGGATTCTCTCGCAGGATCGACGCCGGCCGCAACGCTCACCGTCTCTCCTCACCCCTGCGACGGGATGGACGTGTCACCCTCGGTGCTCGCGTTATGTTCGGCCAATCGCCGAATTCGACCGTTGCGGCACCGCCGGTTACTTCGCGGTCGCGGTCCGCTTCGAGGGTGGTGCTACCGAGTGCTGGCGGGGCGGGCCGAATGCCGCTGCCAGCGTGGAAGGAGTCGGGCGTCGTGGTTCGGACACCGGCTACGCCGTCAAAGCGTGGTCAGCTACGCGACCGGTCTCGGGTTGTTCGTCGAGTGATGCATCGCCAACGGACGTCGAAGAGGTGCTTCGATCGAGGTCAGTGACCGTCGGCTGGTTGCCAGAGTTCGAAGCGGTGGCCATCGCAGTCGACCGCCCAAGCGAAGCGGCCGTTGTCGGCGTCTTCGCGCGCATCGAGGACCTCGATGCCGGCGGTGAGCAGCTGATCGACCATGCCGTCAAGGTCGTCAACGCGGTAGTTCACCATGTGTTGCTGGCCGCTGGCACCGAAGTACTCAGTGTCAGCGGGAAACGGGGCCCACACGGTCGTCTCGCCTCCAACCCACGTCATCACGGCACATGGATAGCCAACCTCGGGTTCGATTCCGAGGTGCTGCTGATACCACGCCACGGTTGCCTCTGGGTCAGAGACTCGGAAGAACACGCCACCGATGCCTGTCGCTCGAACCATCAGCCCAGCGTAGTTGCCGCGTTCTCGGCACGAGACCACGCAACGACCTCGCTCTGCACTCGCCGACCGAACGGATGCCAGCCTGAAGGCCGCTCTCGACACTCGGGCCGAGGTTCTTCGACATACCGCCGCATGTGTATCGGCCGGCGGAAACCGCCCATCCGCACGATGCCGCCTGACCCGGTACGCGGCGAGATCCGTTCCATTTGCAACCACTACACGAACGGCGGGGATCACGAAGTGCTCGTCGAGTCCGGGCACGCCCGGACTGCTCGGATCGCCGGGAATGTGCGGCCGACCGGAGGGTTCCCGTCGCGATCATGAGCATCCGCCCCCGACGTCGGTGCCGACGATCGGAAGTTGCCGACCTGCTCGCTGTGACTGTCATGGCGTCGCGAATGATGCGGATGCCACTTGCACTGACCCTCCCAGATGGCGCGGGTGCTGACGCGAACCCGGGTGGGGGCGTTTCCGAGAAGCGGCTGCGCGTCGAACTCAGTCGAGCTGCTCCAACCCTGCCTGCGGTTCGCCGCGGACCGATTGGTGGCTGCCCTCAGTGCGTCGTTGGGCGACCAGGCCGGCCAGTGCGAGGACAACTGCCGAGACGGTCAGCGCGCTGGTGGAAGATCCCGTTGCAACCTGCGCGAGGACAACCCCGAAGCAGATCTCGCCGAGGTTCTCAGCTTGGGATAGCAGCGAGTGGGCGGTTGCCCGCGAGCTACTCCCTACGCGGCGGTTGACGACGATCGTTGCCACGACGCGGACTATCGGCAGGCCGATCCCGCTCACGAGAAGCGCGCCACAGACCGCCATGGCTGCGTTGGGGGCATGGGCGAACACGATCGACCCGATCGTTCCGGTGCAGCACGCCGCGAGATAGACGCGGTGGGCCACACCTCGGCCGTCGATTCGCGCCTCGACGAAGCGCAGCACGACAGCTCCGGATGCGGCGCCCAAGACCGCCACGGCCGAGAACCAGAGGACTGGGTCGGGTTTCGTGGGCAAGCCGAGATCGAGGAGACGAAACTCGTAGAGCCGGCCGAACCCATCGGCCGCGCCGTTGACGAGGAACGTCGCCACGAGCATGGCACCGACGACGCCATCGTCTCGCGCTACTCGCGTTCCCCGCCGAAGAATCGAAACCGAGGTCGAGAACCGCTGACCAGCGGCGACGGCCGTGAAGCGTGTCTCTGGCCAGCGAGCAACAACGACGAGGCCGAGCCCGATCATCGACACACCGGCAGTGCAGACCGCCACGGCGAGCGTCGTCGCCCATGCAAAGGTCCCAAAAACCACCAGGCCGGCCATCGTCCCGAACAGGCGTGCCCGCCCTTGGGCGGCCAACACTCGATCGATGAGCTCTGGTCGATCGAGTTCGTCGGTGATCCACGCAACGTCCGCTCCACTGGTTAACGCCCACCCCAGTCCCCATAGGCAGTTCGCGACAACCAGCGGGCCGAACCGATCGGTGAAGGCGACCATGGTCATGCCCGACCCCATGACGATGTGGGCGATGACAAGCGTGAGTCGGCGGCTCACCGCATCAGCGAGCACGCCGGCCGGGATCTCGGCGATCACCACCGTGATCCCTTGGAACACAGCGATCAGAATCAGTTGCGATGGCGTCAGGCCGGCAACGACGACCAGGTAGAGACCGGTGGAGAGCCACCAGCCACGCGCCAAGGCATCACGGAGCAGCGTCCATCGAAGGAAATTGCGGGCAAGTTCGGGGTACACGGGTGTCCATCTTCTTCAGCAGGAACGCGCCGAAGGCGTCGGCGCAGACATACCCCCACGGGACCTCGCCCAATGGGGGTGAACTCAGGCTTCTGAAGAAGTGACTCGCATGACGTACCTCCAAGATGTCGGCGCCGCCGACGGTAACACCCGGGTCAGACATCGGGCCGACCCATTTCTAACGACCCTGCCGATACCCGGTCGCCCGATAAGGGTCGCATGTCGACAGGCGACGACCCCACACCGTGGCAACCGTCCCGTAGCCGGCAATCGCACGCTCGGTCGCGAGCCGCTGCGCCGCCCATATCGCGCTCGCGGTAGCGCAGACCTCGACCTCACCGGGCCGCACAAGTTCGGCCCGGGCGGCCGCCAGCGGCCCTCGGCCGATCAAGTCCGATCGGCGACCGAATCTGGTGTTCGCGATATGAGTCGTACCTTGGCAACGTCAACCGCAATGGGCCGGTTACGAGCGGTCCCCCGTTCGTAGTTGGCTGTGACTATCGAGTGCGGTACTGCCGACGCGGGTTGCCTGCTTGGGCCGAGCTGATCGGCAGCTATGCGCATTCTGGACGTGGCATAGTTGCTGAGATATAGAAGGTGAAGGTGCCCGAGGGCGTAGGTGTGCTGTGACAGGTGAGCAGGAACTGGAGGTCGTCGCTCGGCTCTTCCCGGCTGTTCTGGCTGGCACGAAGCGATCAACTATCCGCTGGCGTGAGGCTGAGGTCAAGCCGGGCTTGATGCGGTACATCTGCGCAGAAGACGTCGGCTTGACCACCATCGTGAGGGTCGAACGGGTGACCAGCATGCCGCTCGCTGACGCCGCTGCCTTTCTCGGGATGGAAGCGGAGTGGCCGCCAGAGATCATGCTTCAGGGAATGCGAGAGCACTACCCGGACATCCACCTCGACGAGATCGTCCAAGTCATCGAGCACCTCACGCCGGAGGAATCCACGGAGTAGCCGCGCACGGAACCTCGTCCGACTCGCCCCGCTCTGCTGAATCCTGACGAAATGTGGTTGCTACGGTGCGGAACGTATGCGACTTGACCAACCGTTCAGACGACTTCAGATCGAGGTGGACGTCAACGAGATCGTCGCCGAGGTAGACCGACTCGATCCATCGTCGTGGCGACCCCATCCCGAAGGGCACGATGGCAATGACGCTCTGCCGCTCGTGTCGGCGAATGGATCGACCGACGACGATTCCGTCGACGGGGACATGCGTCCGACACCCGTCTTGCAACGTTTGCCGTCGCTTGTCCCGGTGCTCGCCGCGCTCGACGCACCAATCGGGCGCACGCGGATGATGCGGATCGTGCCCGGCGGCGAGGCCACGGCGCACGTCGACCTGAACCGCTACTGGTGGGATCGCCATCGCGTCCACATTCCGCTGCGCACCGACCCGAGCGTCGAATTTCGCTGTGGCGATGCCGGAATTCATATGCCCGCAGGATCGGCCTGGGTGTTCGACACCTGGCGCAAGCACAACGTGATCAACCCTTCGTCATCGGAACGAATCCATCTGGTGATCGACACCGTGGGTAGCGTGGCGCTGACGGCACTGCTCAACGACGACCAACCGGTGCGACGCATCGACGTCACGAAATCGGCCACACCGCGGTTCGAGCGCGCCGAGCGGGCCGGGCCGATGGTGGTCGAATCCCTGCGGGCGACGATGACGGCGCTGATCGAGGACCTCGAAGACCACGGTGCCGCGTCGGCGCTGCGAGAAGCCGCCCAAGCGCTGGTCGACCGATGGTCCACGGATCCATCTAGCGAGGCGTTGACGGCGTTCGCGTCCGACGTCGAGGCGCTCGGCGACTCCCGGTTGTGCAATGGCACCGAACTTGCCCGGGCCATTCGCCACCTCGTCGTCAGCCCAGCTTGGAGAGACGACCACGGCCGGCAAGTCGGCCTCCGACCGCTCGACGGCCAGGTTCGACGGCCGGCGTCCGCACCGCCACCGACACGGACACCGCCACCGGCACGGGCACGGGCGGGGGCGGGGGCGGGGGCGGGGCGACGGACGCCATCATCGGTGCCTCGCGAGCCAGTGTTCGAGCGACCGGTGTTCGTCGTCTGTCCGCCGCGGTCGGGCAGCACACTTCTGTTCGAGTTGTTGGCCACCTCGCCGCAAGCCTGGACGATGGGCGGCGAAAGCCACGCGCTCGTCGAAGGTCAACCTTCGCTGCACCCGGCCGCCCATGGGTTCGGCTCGAACCGGCTCGATGCCACTGCGGCGACCTCCGAGGTCGTCGAACGGCTCCGCGCCGCATTCCACACTGCGGTCGTCGACCGCGACGGTCGTCGGCCGAACGGGGATATCCGCAGACTGCGCCTGGTCGAGAAGACTCCGAAAAACGCCCTACGTGTGCCGTTCATCGACAGCGTCTTTCCCGACGCGCATTACATCCACCTCGTCCGTCAACCACGCGAAGAAATCGCCTCGATGATCGATGCGTGGGCGTCCGGACGCTTCGTCACCTATCCACAACTCCCCGGTTGGGATGGCCCGCCGTGGTCATTGGTGCTCACGCCGGGGTGGCGCGAGCTGCGCGGCCGACCGCTGGCCGAGATCGCCGTTCGGCAGTGGGCGACGGCCACGACGATCCTGCTCGACGACCTGGAACGGATCGATGCCGATCGGGTAACGCTCGTTCGATACCGCGATCTGGTCGACGACCCGCAGGCGACGATGACGTCGCTGTGTGAGGCGACCGGCCTGTCATGGGACCGGCAGCTACAGCCAGGGCACCTGCCCGCCGCCCGGCACACCCTGACACCACCCGATCCCGACAAGTGGCGACGCCATTGGCCCGATATCGAGCCCCTGCTCGGTGAGATTGGCGAGGTTCGCAACGCGGTCGACCGAGTCAGCGCCCTGCTTGATCGCGGCAGCACTCCAGCGGCCACGCCTCCTCGCTGGCGTCCATCTGTCGTCGCGCCGCCGGCCGCGGCTGACCCACACTCACCATCCGAGCCGTTTCACAGCGTGCACACGGCGGCAATGCCAGCCTTGCTGGAGCGGGCAGGGATCAGCCTGCTTGTCTCGACCTATCAGAGCGGGCGGTTGATCGCCTTGCGCAACGACAACGGGGTGGTCAACACTCATTTCCGGTTCCTGGCGCGCCCGATGGGCATCGCCGTCGGCGCCGGACGCCTGGCCGTGGGAACCCAACGGGAGATCGTCGAGTACCGCAACCAACCGGCTGTCGCGGCCAAGATCGAGCCGGCCGGATCGCACGATGCCTGCTACCTCCCCCTTCGGCGCCACGTGACCGGGGACGTATCGATCCACGACATGGCCTATGACGCGACCGGCGAGTTGTGGTTCGTGAACACCCGGTTCTCGTGTCTGGCGACGATCGATTCCGAGCACAGTTTCGTGCCCCGCTGGCAACCACGATTCATTTCGGCCCTCGCAGCGGAGGACCGCTGCCACCTCAACGGGCTGGCCATGGCTGCCGGGCGCCCGGCATTCGTGACCGCATTTGGCGCCTCCGATGAAGCGGGCGGTTGGCGGACCGGCAAAGCCGACAGCGGGTTGGTGATCGACGTCGCAACGAACGAGATCGTCGCTGGAGGCCTCTCGATGCCCCACTCACCGCGTTGGCGTGACGGGCGGCTGTGGGTCCTCGAATCGGGCCGAGGCCGCGTCGGTGTCGTCGACATTGCATCCGGCCGGGTCGATACGGTGGCTGAACTGCCTGGTTTCACCCGCGGACTCACCTTTGTCGGCCGATATGCGCTCGTCGGGCTGTCCGAGGTCCGCGAGTCCGTGTTCGACGGTCTGCCGCTGACGCAGCGTGGCGAACCACGCCGGTGCGGCGTGTGGATCATCGACACGTCGACGGGTCGCACCGTCGGGTTTCTCCAGTTCGAAGGTTCCGTTCGCGAAGTGTTCGACGTCCAGGTGCTCGACGCCCGGATGCCGGAGATTCTCGAGCTCGACGACGCGCTGCTCAGCGGATCGTTCGTCGTTCCTGGCGCGGCATCGTCCAACCAGCATGCCACCACCGCTAGAACATGAGCTTGCACTCTCCGAGCTGATATGGCACTATTGATGCCATTAGTTACTAACGGCGAATTGAGGCGGCTATGCGGAACGATGGATCTGGCGTTGGTGTGGGAAATCGCGCGATGCGGCGCGCCATGCGGCGTGCGGCGCGGCGACGCCGTCAGCCCGTGCGTGGGCTGGGGGTTCGGTTGGCGGCGAGTACTGCGCTGTTGACTGTGGCGATGACCTGTCTCGGTCAGACAGCAGCGCACGCGGCGTCGTTCGAGGTCATCAACTTGAATGACGCAGGAGCTGGCAGCCTTCGTGAGGCGATCGCCACTGCGAACGGTGCTGCTGGGGCCGACCTCATCACGTTCGCTGGCAGGCTTGACGGGCACGATCACGCTCACCTCGGGCCAGTTGACCATTTCAGATTCGTTGCAGATCGTCGGGCCGGGCCGTGGCGTACTGACAGTGGATGGCGGCGGTACGAGCCGTGTGTTCGACATTCCGTTGTCTCCGGGTGACGTCAATGTCTCGATCAGTGGTCTGACGGTCAGTAACGGCAACGCCCAGACGGGCGGCGGTATACGTGTCCAGGACGAGAGTCTCACGCTGGACGACGTCGCGCTGATCGGGAACACCGCCCTCGGAAATGGTGGCGGGCTGTACGCCGACGGATTCGCGATGACGTTGAAGGTCCGCAACTCGACGATCTCTGGCAACGCTGCTCGCGGAGGCGGCGGGGCGTATGTCGAGGACACCAAAGGCGTCACCGTGTTCGACGGGGTGGTGATCGACGGGAACACCGCGTCCGAACAGGGTGGCGGCATCTTCTTCTACGACCCGGACGCCGACGTCGTCATCAACAACGCAACGATCACCAACAACGTCGCCAGAAAGGGCGGCGGCATCTACCTCTACAGCCAGGACAACGGGTCCTTCACCATCTCGAACTCGAACATCTCGGGCAACCGTGCCACCACCGGTGGCGGGGTCTATCTCTACGACATCGACCATCCCGTGTCGATTTCCAACTCCACGATCTCCGGCAACACCGCGGCCAACGGCGCCGGGATCAACATCGACCGCATCAGCGCGCCAGCGGTGATCTCGAATTCGACGATCTCCGGCAACACCGCAACCGGTGCCGGTGGCGGTGTGCGGCTCGCGCGTGGAGGTGGCCTGACGATCGCCCACTCGACGATCACCGCAAACTCGGCGGCGGACGCTGGTGGCGCCAGATTCCCCGGGCCCGTCACGATGTCGCATGTCATCTTCGCCGGCAATACGGCAGGGACCACCGCTGATCTGCACGCTGCCGGCGGCGTCACCACAGACTTCAGCATCATCGGAGCGATGATCGGGGCGGTAACCGACGGCGGCGGAAACCAGTTCGGCGTGGCCGACCCCATGCTCGCCCCGTTGGCCGACAACGGCGGGCCGACCCTCACCCACCTCCCGCTGGCCGCCAGTCCGGCAATCGACACCGGCAATCCTGCCGTCTCCGCGCCCGCCAACGACCAACGCGGGATGCCCCGAGTTGCCGGCACCATCGACATCGGCGCCGTCGAGATCCAGGGCAGCATCATCCAGCTCGACTCCACGTCGGTCACCGTCGCCGAGAACGCCGCGAACCTCGCCGTCACCGTCACTCGCACCGGCATCGGCGACCTCCCCGCCACCGTCGACATCGCCACGACAGACGGAACCGCCATCGCTCCCGGCGACTACGGCACCGTGTCGACCCAACTGTCATGGGCAGCCGGTGAGACCGGCGCCAAAACCATCAACATCCCAGTCCTGCTCGACGCAGCCCACGAAACCGACGAAACGTTCACCGTCGCTCTCACCGGACCAACCGGAGGCACACTCGGTGCCAACACATCGCTGACCGTCACCCTTCACAACTCGAACACGGCACCGACGGTTTCTGATATCGCGGATCTGACGACACAGCTCGGTGCGGTTGTTCCAGCGATCGGTGCCGACGTTGGGGACGCGGAACAACCCGCGTCGGCGCTCACCGTCACCGCCACCTCGTCGAACCAGGCCGTGGTCGCGAACAACGGCATCTCGATCAGCGGCTCCGGTGCGAGCCGCGCCCTCAACATCACCCCCCTCGCCGCTCGGCGTCGCCACGATCACCGTTACCGTCTCCGACGGCTCGCTGACCACCATCGAGACCTTCACCGTCACCGTCACCGCGCCAGCCCCGCCGAACACACCAACCGTCGGGTTGATCCCCGACCCGGACATCGCCGGAAAGACGGCCCTGCTGGTCACGGGCACCGGGGCCGGTCGAGTACGTCAATCTCAAGGACGGTGACCGCGGCCGCATCCAGGTCTCGATCAACAGCCGAGTCATCGGCACCTATACCCCGACCGGGACGATCATCGTCGATGCCAAGGGCGGCGCCGACCGGATCGTGGTCGAGTCCGACATCGAACTCGCTCAACTCCTGTTCGGCGGCGAGGGGCCCGACACCATCCAATCCGCCCGAGGCCGCGCCGTGATCATCGGCGGACAAGGCGACGACAAACTCGACGGCTACAAGGGCCGCGATATCCTCATCGGCGGCACCGGCATCGACACCCTCAGAGGACGAGACGGCGACGACATCCTCATCGCCGGGCCCTCCAACTACGACGACCCGACTCCGGCCAACATGGCATCACTGTGCGCCATCCGTAACGAGTGGGCCCGCACCGACGCCAACTACGCCGCCCGCGTCGGCCGGATCAGCGGCACCACCGCAGGCGGACTCAACGGACTCAACACCTTACGAGCCGGCATCACCGTCATCGACGACACCCACAAAGACACCCTCCAAGGCGACAGCGGCACCGACTGGTACATCGCCAACCGCCTCCCACCCGGGACCACTCTCGACACCCTCTTGGGTCGGTCGAGCAGCGAGACCTTCACCGACATCTAGCCCGCGCTTTCACGCCCTTTGGTTGCGGTCTGTGACAGGAACCGTCGCAGACCGCAACCAGAAATCTGTCTGATCGGCACCCGCAGGCGGTGCCGCTTCGGTGATTGCCAGGCATGCCCAACGGAGTGGCAACCGCCGGGTTCAGGTGCGGGCCAGGCCGGCCGAGGCCGCACGGAGCGACCGGTACAGCAACTGCGGGTCGCCGAGGCGATGCCGGAGGAGCTTCTCCAACCCGGCGATCGGGTAGAGGTTCTGCGGGGCGCGGCGATCCTTGTGGGGCTCCGACGCCAAGCGGACCATCTCGACCACGCTGCGATCGGCGAGCTCACTCAGGGTTCCGCCGCGCACGCCGATCGGTGCCTCGCACCGCACCACTCCGGCCATCGGAACTCCCGCACCCCCCGACGTCGGTAGGCGCACATACCATGACCTGCGGCTATAGCCGCCCGAGATGGTGAATGCCGGCGTGCGCTGCCCCTCGTCCAACCGGTTGAGCACCAACCCGGCCGCCCCCTCGATATAGCGAACGTGGTGGGTCTTGACCATTCCCACGACTCCGGCGACGTGGTCTCGCCCCTTGAGCGGACCGTCGACGATGACCAGTCCCCCGCCGTGGGCCGCGGCCAACTCGGTGATCCGCCGCTCGGCGCGCCCCATCGCCTTCTGCACGGCGAGCCAGAGTTGCTCGGGTCGGCCATCGTCGGCCGCGATCGGTTCGTAC
Source organism: uncultured Actinomycetes bacterium (assembly GCA_963847945.1). GTDB lineage: Bacteria > Actinomycetota > Acidimicrobiia > Acidimicrobiales > Ilumatobacteraceae > JANMJD01. Next base: position 439,016 of record CAWKBX010000004.1, on the reverse strand, counting down.
ACCCCGTGGGCCGTGGTGATCGCGTCGAGTTCCTCGATCGGCCCCGGCGCGGCGAACGTGCGGCCGACCTCGACCTCGACAAGTTCGGCGCGACCGTCACCGCAGCGCACCGAACCCGCCGCCCATGACGCGCAGACCCCCGGCGTTGCCCCATCGGACCGCTCCACCCACACCCGGGCCTCGACCCGACGCACCCCGTCGACGACGGTCAGCCGTCCGGTGGGTGCCAACCGAGGGGTGATCGGCGCCCAATCATCCTCGGCGACCTCGGTGTCGAGTTCAACCGAGACCATCGACTCGTCGGCGAACTCGGCCGCTGTGCCATAGCTCGGGTCCCACGGGTCGACGTTGAACCTCACGATGTGACCCGTTCGACGACGGCCGAGCGGGCTCCTTGGCTGACGACGAACCGCACTGGCATCCGCTCGGCCAACGCAGCCACGTGGGTCACGATCCCGACCATCCGGTTGTGCGAGCCAAGGGACTCGATCGTCGACGCCACCGCGTCGAGGCTCTCGGGATCGAGGGTACCGAAGCCCTCGTCGAGGAAGATCGACTCCAGCATGTGTCCCCGACGACCCGACATCTCAACGAGGTGGTCCGAGAGGGCGAGAGCCAGCGCCAGCGAAGCCTGGAACGTCTCGCCCCCCGACAGGGTGCGGATGCCCCGACGCTCGTCGCCCTCGGCATGATCGACGACGGCGAACTCCCCACCGGTGCCCAACTCCAGCGAGTAGCGCCCCGCCGACATCTCATGCAGCCGCCCCGACGCGCCAGCGGCGAGATCGACAAGCGTCTCTTCGACCAACCACCGCTGGAACCGGTCCGCCTTGAGCAACCGTCCCAGTTCGCCGGCCACGCTGCGCCGGGCATCGACATTGGCGCGCCGCTCGACGAGACTCGCCCGTTGCTCGATCGACGCACGGGTGGCGGCCTGGCGTTCCTGCAGGGTGTGGTTCTCCCGGTCGATTGCCCGCTGGATCAGCTCGACACCCGCCGTCGGAGGAACGCCCACCCCGGCGTCTTGGACGACGCTGACCAGGTTGGCCTGCTCGCTCTGCAACCGTCGGGCGGCGGCCTGCCGTTCGGACTCGAGCCGGCCGACGCGCTCATCGAGCGCCGGTCGCTGCTCGGCCGCCCACACCGCCAACGCCAACCACGCCTCGACCAACGATCCCTGCGGGGCCGGCGCGCCGAGGGGAACCAAAGCGTCGCGCTGGGCATGCAGCTGACCGGCGACGCGCTGCTGGTCGCGATCAAGTTTCTCCAGCTCACGCCGGGTGGCGGCGACCGCCGACCGAGCGGCCTGCTCGTCGCCACGGGAGGCCTGGGCGAGCTGTTCCAACTCGCGGCTGCGCTGCTCCATCGCCTGGAGCTCGTCAACCGATGGCACCCGGGTGAGCTCGGCCGCCAGTTCGTCCAACAGGGCGACCGCTCGCGTCTGGCGGTCAGCGATCACCATCAGCTGCTGGGTGGCGTCGTCGCGGGCCCGGGTGGCCGCCGCTACCTCGCGCTCGGCCCGGCGGACCGCCACGTCGGCCTCGGCCAGCCCGGCCGGCACCGCCGGAAGCGGCAGGGTCAGCACCGTCTGGTCGCACACCGGGCACGGTTCACCGGGCACCAGGTCGACCGCCAAGGTGTGGGCGAGGTGAGCGGTCCGCAGTCGCTCCGCGCCGTCGAGAGCCGCGGCGTGTGCCGCGGTGGCCGTCGCCAAGGTCTCGACGGCGGCGGCCGCCCGCTGTTCGTGTTCGGCGCGCTCGTCTCGGAGTTGGGCGACCACGTCGTGCCCCTTGGCCAGCCGTTGGTGCATCTGCAGTTGGGCGTGGATGTCGGCGACGGCCGGGCTGTCGACCGCGGCCTGACCGGCGCGGTCAACCGCGTCGAGGGCGTCCCGGTGCCGTTGCTCGGCGGCCTCCAGTGCCGCGCGGGCCGACGTCAGGCGGTCTGCCAACGCGGCGGCCTCATCGGGTACCTGCACGGCCGCCAGTGCGGTGAGCGACCGCTGATGCTCGCCCAGTTCCCCGCCGATCCGCTCGACGTCGCCCGCCGCGGCCGCGATCAGCGGGGCCCGCGTGGTGAACTCGGCCTCGGCCACGCCGACACGCGCCAGGCTCGCCACGATCGCCGCCAACGTCTCGGCCGATGCGTCGCCGAGGCCATCGAGACGGCCGTCGATGAATGCCAACTCCCGGTCGAGCTCCGCGCCGCGGGTGTTGGCCCGCTGCACCATCCGCCCATAGACGCCCAGGTCGAGCAGGCGAACCAGCAGGGCCTGACGGTCGGCCGGTTTGTCGTGCAGGAAGCGCGGCAAAGGCCCCCTGCGGCAACACGACGCAGCGGGTGAAGTCGTCGAAGGTCAAGCCGAGCAGGTCTTCGACGGCGGCGCGCAGCTCGCCCTCCTTGCCGGCCAGCACTGCGCCGCCAACCAGTTCCAGGCGGGCCTCCTTCGTGGAGACGCGGGTCGCTCCGGGACCGCTACCGCTCGAGCGGCGCACGACGCGCACCGCGTCGTACAACTGTCCGGCGACCTCGAAGCGCAGCCGCACCCGCATCTCGGCGGCGTTCATCGACATCGCCGCCCCCACCAGGCGTTGGTCGTCGTAGCGGGGGACGTTGCCATAGAGGGCGAAGCAGATCGCGTCGATGACGGTCGATTTGCCCGCGCCGGTCGGGCCCTGCAGGGCGAACAGGTCGGCGTCGGTGAAGTCGATGCGGGTGGGCTCGCGGAACGCCCCGAACCCCTCCATCTCGAGGACGATCGGCCTCACGACGGGTCTCCGTTGGTGGCGATTTCGGGGCCGGCCAGCTCGATGTCGAGCAACTCGTCGAACAGTGCCACCAGGCGATCGTCGACGATCTGCTGCTGGTCGAGGTACGAGGTGAACAGCTCTCGTGGTGAGCGTCCTTGACGCCGTTCGGCCGTCTGGCCGGCTCGCCCCCCGGCCGCCACATCGAGTCGAACCTCCAACACGTTGGGGGCGGCGGCTCTGACGTCGTCGGCCAATCCAGCGCGGGCCGGCTCGGTGACGATCGCTCGCCACCACGCATCGGGATGGGCGTTGGCGACGGCGATGATCTCCGCCGCGGTCCCGCGGGTTGTCGCCAGCGTGCGGGCCGTGGTCAGCACCCGGTGGCCGACCGCGGCGGGCTTGCCGACGGCGACATCGACGATCGCCACGCCCTTGTCGTCGCGCTCCTCACCGAAGTCGACGGCGATCGGCGAACCGGCGTAGTAGATCGGGCACGGCCCGGGAATCTGCTGGTAGCGGTGCAAATGTCCGAGGGCGACATAGCTCGCACCGACGGGAAACGACGTGGCCCGCATCGCATAGTCGTTGATCGTCTGGGCCTCGCGTTCGCCGCCGCCGAGACGGCCACCGAGCACGTAGGCGTGGGCCATGACCACATTCACCGCGTCGGTCGTGAACCCGGCGGTCAGGGCCGAGACCAGCTTGCTCATTCGGTCGGAGTACTCCCCCACCTGCTCGGCCACATCGAGCGACATCAGCTGCTCGGCCCGCACGATCGAGCGCTGCGAACAGAACGGCAGACAGGCGACCCGCAGCCGTTCCCCCGAGCGGACGGTCAACTCGACCACGCCGCCGTCATCGCTCCGAGCGAGACGCCCGAGCATGCGGATCCCCGAGGCGGCGAACACCGGCCGGACCGCTTCGAACAGCTCGGGGTGGTCATGGTTCCCGGCGATGACCAGCACTTCCGCGCCGGTTGCCCGCAGATCGAGCAGCGTCGTCCACGCCAGACGTTGAGCATCGGGCGACGGCACCGCCGACTCGAACAGGTCACCGGCGACCAGCACCGCGTCGACCTGCTCTGCGGCGGCGATGGCCACCATTTCGCCAAGGACCACGGTGTGCTCCTCGAAGCGGGCCTGTCCCTTGAGGACCTTGCCGAGGTGCCAGTCGCCGGTGTGCAGCAGCCTCATATCAGCCCGTCGAACGGGTCGTCGTCGCGACCCGTCAGGCTCGGGGCGGCGGTCGCCTCACTCGGGCGGGTCGCCCACGCCGGGAAGGGGAACTCGATCACCAACGGCACCGGAATCTCGGGCTGGTTGACGAACATCGTGCCCGGCCGGGCAATGGTCGCCCGGCGACGGTGGGCCTCGGGCAGGAAGCCGTACTCGGGCCGCGCCGGCCTCGGCCGGGTCGAGTCGGCCGACCACCCGAATCGCCGCATTGGCGAACACCCGCCGCTCCACCTCACTTGCCGTCTGCTGGGCCCCGATCAGGATCACCCCGAGCGAACGTCCGCGTTCGGCCACATCGAGCAGGATCTCCTTGATCGGCGACGAACCTTCCCGCGGGGCGTACTTGTTCAACTCATCGAGCACTACGAACAACAACGGTCGAGCCGAACCCGACGATTCCTTGCGTTCGAACTCCTGGCGCAGCGTGACCCCAACGACGAATCGCTGGGCGCGGTCGTGCAGGTTGTGCAGATCGACCACCGTGACTTGCGCCCCACCGGTATCGATGCGGTGCACGGCGCGCCGGGCGACGTCGCCACGAATCAGCTGGCCAAGACGCATTTCTGCCGAGATCAGCCGGCGGACGAAGGCGTTGACCGTGCCCATCGTCGTGGCCCGGCCTGCCCACTCCTCACGGGTGTCATCATCAGAGACCAAGGCCACGAGCTGATCGACGAGATCGCCGAAGGTGCGGATCACCGCCCCGTCGGGGCCGAGTTTGATCGCCCCGTCGTCGCCGACCGGGCGGTGCTCGTGGCGCAGCCGGTGGCGTGATGTGGTGGACGATCATCGTGTACTGCTGACGCTCGTCCTCGACGTCGGCAAAGACGAACGGCAGCAACTCCTCGGTGCAGAACTCGACGAGTGTCCAGTAAAACGAGCGAACCCCAGTCGATCGGCTGGCCACATCGGGGCTCGCATTCGGGTCGTTGCGTCGGGGCGGGGCGAACACCGCCACCGATCCGAACGGTTCGGCCGGGAGCCGCAGCCGGGCGTACAGCGCCCGCTGAGCGTCGTCGAGCCGGTTGTTCGGCCGGTCGAGGAACAACAGATCCTCACCCTTGACGTTGAAGATCAACGCCTTGGTGTTGACCGCCTCGGCCCCCAGCGCCCCGGAATTGAACAGCGAGTGCAGCAGGAATGTGGCGTACGAGGTCTTGGTGGCGACGCCGGAGATGCCCGAGATGTTGACGTGCGCCCCCCGGGTACCGTCGAGGAACTCAAGGTTGGCGAACAACGCCTCGCCGTCACGGCCGAGTCCGATCGGAATCCGCCGGTCCATACGGTCGAACGACAGCGCCATGTCGCGCGCCTCACCCTCGGCCCGCACCACCCCGGCGCCCGGCGACGGCGGAACGTAGATCTCCGGATCGACCCGAGTGACGAGCACCTCGGCCGTTTCGAAGATCTGAGCCGGCAAGATGCCGTCGGCGATGAGGTACACATCGGAGCCGAACGTGGCCCCCTCATGAACGGCCGTCACCTGGCTGACCACCCCCGACAGCGTGACCACACGGCCATCGGGAAGGGTCCGCCGGGTGGCGAGCACTTCATCGAGTTGTACGGCATGGTCGGGCGAGATGCCGACGTGGAAGGCCAGCGGTGACGCCTCTTCCGAGCCGATCACCCTGCCCACCAACTCGCCATCAGAGCTCAGATCCATCGTTGCGACGATACCGAGCGCGTCCGTCCGAGCTGGGGACTCCCGCGCCGGGCTGCGACAAGCTGCGGGCCGGTCGAGCTTGGGCCTCAGCTGGTGAACCAACCGGCGAAGTCGGCGAGCAGGTCGGACGCGCCATCGTTGTAGAGCTCCAGCGCGTCGGCGTAGCTACCGATCGGCGAGATCACCGCGTTGGGGATCGTCTGGCCCGCTTCCATATTCAGGTTGGAGTGTGCGCCGGTCGCCATTGCCCCGGGGTTGCCATTGCCGACCTGGATGTAGCCCCCGATCGTCGTACTGGTGGCGGTGACGTTGAGCACCACGGCGGCTGGTTTCCACGTGTCGAGACCGCCGAAGTCCTTGAATACCGAGCCGCCGTCAATCGCCTCGTAGTCGCCTGCTCCGAGGCGGCTTCGGGTATCGAGAATGCGCTCCGGCGTCGCCGCTACGAACAGCCCGGCCGTCGACGGCGCGGCGGCGGCGTTGGTGAAGTAGCCGACCACATCGGCGAGTAGGTTCGTTCCCTGCTCGGTGTAGAACTCCACCTCACCGGCCGCCGAGACGGGCACGATCACCAGGTTGGGGATCGTCTGGCCCGCTCGTTCCAGGTTGAGGTTCGATGCCTGACCGGCGACCAGCTTGCCGGCCGGTGCCACCTGCACGAAGCCGGGCGCCGTTGCTTCGGTGGCGGTGACGTTCAACACCACCGCCGACACCGATGCCATCGACGGTGCACCGGGAACGGCAACCGACACTTTCACTTGCGCCCCGGCCGCGGGCTTGGTGCCCTGGTAGCCGAGTTGGACGCTGGCGCGGGTGTCGAGCACCCGCTTCGGGGTGACCGACTGATACCGGCCGGCCGACACCGCCCCCGTGGTCGGGACGAAGTAGCCGGCGATGTCGGCGATCAGGTGCGTACCGGCCTCGGTGAAGAACGTCAACGATCCGTTCTGTCCGAGCGGAACGATGACCGTATTCGGAATGGTCTGGCCGACCCGCTCGACGTTCAGGTTCGACGACGCTCCCGGCACGCTGCGCCCGGTCGGGAAGACTTGCACATACCCCGGCGCGGTGGCGTCAACCGCGGTCACGTTGAGGACGACCGCGGTCGCGGCGACCGGCACGGCCGACACCGTTGGAGTGGTGATCTGCAGCGGCACGCTCGCGCCCGCCCCGGGCTTGGCCCCCGCGTAGTTGACCCGCGACGAAGGGCGGGTATCGAGAATGCGGGTGGGGGTCATCGGGGTGAACGCCGATCGTGGCGCGGCGGTCTGTTGTTGCAGGAACGCCCCGCACTTGGCGGCATAGCTGGCCGTGATCACGGTCTTGCCGTTCTCCTTGACGGCAACCCCTACCGGATCCATCGCGATGCTCTTGTCGAGCGTGATGCTGATCGAGTCGTAGGCGAATCCGCCCACGCTCCAATCGTTCTTCCAGGCTCCCCCCATCTCGGCAATAGTGACGGTGACGGTCGGCTGACCCAGTTTTGCGTCGCTTGTCGACACTTGCATCTCGCCCGTCGCACACACCGTTTCGACGCGATACACCAAGCCGCTGGGACCGGTGGCCTGCCCGTCCGCGTAGGCGGCACCCGCGCCACCGACGGTCGCGACCGCGGCCGTCACCATTCCTACGGCGACTGCGATGCCACGCTTGCTGCTCATTTGCCATTGGCTCCTCGTCAACGGCCCTGCTGCCGTGAGTCAATGACGCCGAGGTTCGATCAACCTGACGGGGTCAACCATGAGCCATTTGGCACCACTCATCGTGTTGGCTCATGCCTTATTTCCCACCGTGAGCGATCACTCAGTGAAAGAGGTCAACTTGACGATCAGGAGAAGTCAGCCGCCGCCAACCTTGCCGATCAGCACCCGCTGGCCCGACGATTCCTGGTCGCCGACCTCTTCCAACGTGACGGTCAACGTCGGGAAGTCGGCGAGCGACACTCCCGCCCACAGCACGACGTCATCGCCCGTGTGGAAGGTGCCGATCGGCACGAGGCCCGCCTCACCCTTCAGCCACGCCTGGTAGAACTGGCGACCCTCACGGCGCGGGAGCCCGCTGGCGTCGAGTTCGATCCGCAGCCCCGATTCGGTCTCGGTGATCCGAGCAGTACCGCTCACTCCAGAAGGGGCCAGTTCGGTCCCGGCCAGCGCCAACACGGTCGCCGAGCCGTCATCGGTCCGACGGCCAACCATGACGACCCCAAGGGCCACGGCGGCCGCAACGGCCGCCCCGGCGGCGAAGGGCTGCATCCACCGACGTCCGACTCGGGCACGCGGCCCGCCGAGCGCAATCACCTCGGCGGAAGGTTCTGCCGACGTCGACGTATTTCTCGGCTGCACCGGCGACTCGGGTACAGCGACCGGGTTGGTCGTCGCACGATCCGCCCCGATGGCGGCGACCACCCGGTCACCCAAATCGGCCGAAGGCTCGTCCCACAACGACGGGTCGGACAGCAGCGCATTCAACGCATCGAGTTCGGCCTGCTCGGCCGGGTCGAGAGCATCGTTGGAGCCGTCGGGCCCCAACACGAGATACTTGATTCGTTGCTCGTCATTCGTCATGGTTCACCTCCTCCGGTGATGCAGGTCGTCTCTCAGTGGGTAGTACGCCGCGAGCGGCGGTCTGGTTCGTATTTTGTCATGGATCGGGCCCCTCAGGCTCTCGCAGATGGCCCAGGCGTCGTGCCAGTTGCTTGTGGGCCCGAAACGACCGGGATTTCACCGTCCCGACCGGGATACCCAGGCGCTCGGCGATCTCGGGGTGGCTCATCCCCTGCAGGTGCTGCAGGCGCACCACCTCACGCTCGTCGGGACCGAGGGCATCGATCGCCTCGCGGACCTGCCAGGTTTCGTAGATCTGCTCGGCTCCCGGAGGCAACGTGATCAGGGCTGACTCGGTGGGGCTGGCGAACTCCAGCGACTCGTGCGCCCGGCGGGACTCGCGCCGGTGGACGTCGATGGCCACCCGTCGGGCGATCGTTGCCAACCAGGGGCCCAACTCGCGGCCCTCATCGAAACTCGCCGCGCCGCGCCACGCCTGGACAAAGGTCTGCTGGGTCGCTTCCTCGGCGAGCGACCGGTTGCCAAGTACCCGATTGCAGACGGTGAACACCAGGCGGCCGAACTGCTCGTAGACCGCGTGGATACTCGCCTCGTCACCCACTCGAAAGCCATCGACAACTGCTGCACCAAGCATTGGCGACCGATCGTAGGTGATCGCCACACCTGGTCGTGACCAACGTCGGGCCTCCCGACGGCTCTCGCGGTTGTTCACTCGGGGAGCTACGTTCGCCAGATATGAGCAGCGACCACATGATTCCCCCGAACGTCGGCGAACGAGACGCCGAGCTCCTCCGCCGGGCCTATGAGCTCTCCGATATGGCCGAGAGCGCTCAGCTCTACACCGAGTGGGCCGAGACCTACGACCTGACGATGGTCGATGGCCTCGGGTACCTGTCCCCGACGCATCTGGGTGAACTGCTCGCCAGGGTCGTGAACTGGCGAGATCGGCCGATCGCCGATCTCGGGTGCGGCACCGGCCTGGTCGCCGCCGGTCTGCACGACCACGGCTTCTCGGTGTTCGATGGCATCGACCTCTCGCTGGCGATGACCGAGGTCGCGGCTCGCCGGGGGATCTACCGCCAGTTCATCGCCGCCGACCTCACCGCAACCCTGCCGATCGCCGACAACACCTATGGCGCAGCCATCTGCAACGGCACGTTCACCAGCGGCCACGTCGGCGCGGAGAGCCTGCCCGAGATCGTTCGGATCATCGAGCCAGGCGGCGTGCTCTGCTGCGCCGTGCACCATGCCGTCTGGGACACGATGGGCTTCGGCACGACCTTCGCCGAAATGCTCGACAACGGGACTCTGGCGGAGATCAGCGTCACACGGACCGCCTTCTATGCCACCTCGACCGACGACGGCCGGCACTGCGCCTTCCGCAAGCTCTGAGCGACCGAACCGGTGGGCCCAGACCCGGTCACCGACCTCGGCTGGCCAGACCCGGTTGCAACATGCAAGAAGGCCGCCCAATCGGGCGGCCTTCTTGGATGTTCGAGTGGGCACGACGGGGCTCGAACCCGGGACCTCTACCGTGTCATGGTAGCGCTCTAACCAACTGAGCTACGCGCCCTTTCGGGAGCCAAAGACTAGCAGTCACCTCAGCCGGAGCGACACCTCGTTTGCCATCAACCGTCCCGCGCGGGTCAGGACCAGCCGATCTCCGACCGTCTCGACCAGCCCCGGCAAGCTCATCGGCATCGAGCGCATCGACCGGAACGCCGTGCTTGGATGCGCAGCGGCAGCTGCAAGCCCTCGATCCGGCGCTCCTCGGGCTCGAGCGTCTCGCCTGCGGCCTCGGTCGGTCTCGCCGCTTCGCACCGCGTCGATGTACCGCTCGGGCGTCCGCAGGTTCCACCAGCGCCGACCAGCCGCGATGGGAGTGCGGCCGCACAACCGAACCCGAGATAGTCGCCCTGCTCCCAATACAGCAGGTTGTGGCGGCACTCGTGGCCCGGACTCGCCCAATTCGAGATCTCGTAGTTGTCGAGGCCCCGCGAGCGGCCAACACATCGTCGGCCAGCTCATACTTGTCGGCCTGATCGTCGTCATCGGGATGGCGCGCCGGGTCGGCCGCACAGCGGCGTCCCGGCCTCGACCGTCAGCCCGTACGCGACTGACATGCGGCGGTTCCAGCTCGAGCTATCGCCTGCACCGTCGTCTGCCCAATCGTCCAGCGACTCACCGACCGCTCCGTAGATGAGGTCGAGGTTGAACGACTCGAAGCCGGCCGCACGGGCCATCTCGACGCTGCGGCGCACGTTGTCCGGATCGTGGGTTCGCCCGAGCGAGGCCAGCACGTGGGGCACCATCGACTGCACGCCGAAGCTCGAGCCGGTTGACACCGCCGTCTCGATAGGTGGCGAGCAGCTCGGGGGTGATCGTGTCAGGATTGCATTCGACCGTCACCTCGGCCCCCTCGGCGAGCGGGATCTGGCGAGGACATCGACAAGATCCGGCGGCCGGCACCATCGACGGCGTTCCGCCCCCGACAAACACGCTGGTCGCCGCGGGCATGCCGTCGGCGACCGCCCGGTCGATGTCCGCGGCCAGGCCTCCGAGGTACGCGGCTCGGTCAGATGATGGACGATCGGTCCACGTGGCGAAAGCGCAATAGTCGCACCGGCGGGCACAGAACGGGATGTGCACGTAAACGCCAAAGGCCTGCGTGGGTTGCACGCAGGTCAGTGTGGCAGATTGAGGCTTCATCGCACCGTCGAACGGGCGCCGACAACCGAGGATCAGTCGACCCGGAACAGCAGGTCGAGCGCATCGAGACGAGCCTCGACCTGATCGACCGGGACGTCGAGCATGGCGGCCACGGCACGACGGTCGTCGCTGCGGATCGTCAGCACCTTGCCGTTGAAGTCCTGACGCTGCACCTGGATCATTCGGAAGAAGCGCTGCAGCATCTCGAACGGTGCGCCGGTCGAGCTGGCCGAGCTTGACGAGGTCGAGCACGACCTTGTTGGCCGCGCCGGTGCCTTCCATTCGTCGCCAGCATGCATCTCGTCGCGAGGAAGCAGCTGGTCGACCGGCACCTGGTAGAAGCGGGCGAGCCGCTCGAGGCGAGGAACCGAAATCGCCCGCTCACCACGCTCGTATGCGCCCAGCACCGATGCCTTGAACTCCTGCTCGGACTTCGCCTCGACCTCTTGGAGTGACAGACGCTTCTGGCGCCGAATCGTGCGAAGTCGTTCGCCGACCTTGCGACTGTACGGCGACGAGGCGCATCTCATCATCAAAGTCCATGTCATTTCCTGTGCCCTTTCGTTCCGCCGGAGTGGTAACACACTACGTGTAGGCGTGTCACCACTCTCGGCAACTCTCGGTGAGCAATTTTCACAAGAGTGAGTGTCTCAGGGCTAGCGTGTCGCCTGGCACCCGCTCAAGAACGCTACCAACGAGTGCGCACGCGACTATGCGCACCGGTCTCTGCCACGCGAGAATAGTCGCGCCCAAACCGACCGTCGCGGATCGGACAATCAAGCTCCGTCGGTGACCATCCTCCCTCGGGTCCGACGAGCACGGTGGTGGTGCCCAGCGCCGATCGGCGGCGCTCCCGCAACGGCGAGTGCAGTCGTGTCACCATGTGCAATCGACGCGAACGGCTGCGATCGGCTCGACGACCGGCAGCACGACGCGGCGCGACTGCATCGCCGCTTCCCGGGCGATTCGCACGAATCGTTCGTGATTGCTCGTGCGCGCGCGCTCGCGTCCCATCGCACGATCGTGCGGTCCGTGTTTATCGGGACGATTCGTTCGACGCCGATCTCGGTGAGCTTCTGCACGATCCATTCGGGCGATCGCCCTTCGGCATGCCGAACCCGACGGCGATCGCGGGCCGTGAGCCGGCGATGTCCGGCGGATCTCGCCGTCGGCTTCGAGAGTGCCCGCCGACGAATCGGCACGGCCGCCAGCCCCCGACTCCGTCGCTGATCGTGACCGCATCGCCTTTACGGAATCGCAGGACACGCCAAGGTGATGGGCGTCGGTCATCGACGAGCAACGGGGTTTCCGAGGTCGTCGACGAAGACGTGGGCGCTCGATGCGACCAAGCAGCGGGATCGGGCCCGCTCAGCATCGAGAACGCGGACTTGATCCTCGACAAGATGCCCTTGTCGGGCGGGCTCACCGGCTCGCCCCGCTCCTCGGCGTAGCGACGCAACAGCTCTGACTCGGCGGCCGACAGCTTGGTCGGGATCTCACCTCGCGCGACAACCCGCAGATCGCCGCGGCCGCGGCCCTGCACGTGGGGAACGCCTCGGCCCCGGAGCACGAACTCCCGACTCGGCTGGGTACCGGCGGGGATCGCGATCTCTTCGTCGCCGTCGAGCGTGGTCAACGTCACTGTGGTGCCGAGCGCCGCCTGAGCGAACGAGATCTCGAGCTTGGTGACCAGGTCGTTGCCGTCACGCACGTATCGATCGTGCGCCGCCACTCGCACATGCACGTACAGATCACCGGCCGCGCCACCGCGGGGCCCGACCGCTCCCCGACCGGTCAACCGCAGCGTCGCGCCGGTGTCGACGCCGGCCGGCACATCAACCTGTACGTCTCGCTCGGTGATCACTCGGCCGTCGCCGCGGCATTCGACGCACGGGGTCACGATGACCTGTCCGGTGCCGCCGCATCGCTGGCACGGGCCAGAGGTGACCATCTGGCCGAGCACGCTCTGGCGGACCCGCGACCTGGCCGGCGCCGTTGCATTCCGAGCAGGTGACCGGCTTGGTGCCCGAGCCCGGCACCCCGAGCCGCCACATGGCTCGCATGCCACCGCGGTGCGAACCGTCACCGGCACCGTGGCCCCGAAGACCGCCTGCTCGAACGTCAGATCGGCGACGACCTCGAGGTCTTGCCCCCGAGGCGGGCCGGCCGGCACCGCGCCGCCACCCCCGAAGGGGCTGCCACCGCCACCGAAGAACGCGTCGAACATGTCGCCGAGGCCACCGCCGCCGAACCGTCGCCGGTGCCCCCGCCGCCCGCGCCGCCGAGACCCGTCTGCGCCGAACTGGTCGTAGCGCTGGCGCTGCTGGGCGTCGGACAGCACCTCGTAGGCCCGGGCGAGTTCCTTGAACTGCTCCTCGGCCGCCGGGTTGTTCGGGATTGGCATCGGGGTGCAGCTCGCGGGCGCGGCTGACGATACGCCTTCTTGATCTCGTCGCTCGCTGCATCGCGGCGCGACGCCCAGCAGTTCGTAGAAGTCAGCCATGATGTCCAGTAGCTCAGCTCTCGGCGAGGCGGCGACCGAGGCGGTCGCTCACCACCTCGACCGCGGCGAGGGCTTGGGGGTAGTTCATCCGGGTCGGCCCGAGCACACCAACCGTGCCGAGAGTCTCGCCATCGACGTTAACCGGGGCAACGACGACCGAGCACGCTGCGAGCGGCTCGACCCCATGTTCGCCGCCGATCGCCACCGACAGGCCTCGGTCGAGCACGTCGCGGACCAGCGTGACCACGACGTATTGCTGCTCGAGCGTGTGCAAGCACCCGCCGGACGACGTCGACCGCATCGAAGGCCTGCGCCATCGACGCCGCACCCCCGACGTAGACCTGCTCACCGGACTCGCTCGGAGTCGTGGATCGCGGCCAAGGCGGCGCTCGACCAGGGCGTCGACCTGCAGCATCGCCGCTGGCGGCACAGTCGGCGACTCGCCCAACGCCCGAGCGACCAGGTGCTGGTGAGGTGGGCGCCTGCCGCGGCGATCGGTGTTCAGCGACACGTCGTCGGTCAACTCGATGGTCTCGTTCTCGACGCTGCCGTTCGAGGAGCACCACTACGACCATCGCCATGCGCGCCGACAGCCCGACCAGCTGGACGGAGCGGACCACTGCCGCCTCGGCGGCAGGGCCGATGACGACGGCGGCGTAGTTGGTCAGCCGCGACAAGCAGGCGGCTGGTGTCGTGGAGCATCTGTTCCAGCGCTCCATGGGTATGAGAGAAGAAGTCGCCGACCTGGGCCCGGCGGACCTAGTCGAGCGACCCCGGGCTCGTCAGGTGATCGACGAAGAACCGGTAGCCCTTGTCGGTCGGGCACCCGCCCGGCCGAGGTATGCGGCTGGATCGAGATAGCCCTCCTGCTCGAGCACCGCCATCTCGTTGCGAACAGTCGCCGACGAGACCTGCACGCCCGGCGCATTGGCGATATGCGTCGAGCCGACCGGCTGGGCGGTCTCGATGTACTCATGGACGACGGCCCGGAGAATGGCCGTCTTGCGCTCGTCGAGCATCTCGCTTCACCGTTCGGCGATGGTTGGTGGCTAATCGTTGGGGGTTGGCTCAAGGCTACTGGCCGGTGATCATTGCCAAGCGGCGCAGCGCCTGGCCAGAGCGCGTCGTGGGCGGTCGACCACCGAGGGCGGCCCCGCCACCTGGGCAGGACGTGACGGCCGTCTGAGCCGTCTATGCGGGCGTTCAGTCTCCGCTGGCGACTCCAAACGGGTTCGGTTGGCGGCGACTCGGCGTGGTCAGGAGAACGAGCGGTCGGTCCAATCGGGGAACACATCGGGCAGGCCGTCGCTGACTTTGCCCGGGAAGTTTGGCGGCCGCTTCTCGAGGAAGCTCATCACGCCTTCGCGGGAGTCGTCGCTGGCGCCGCGGGCGAGGATCGCCCGGCTATCGACCCGGTGAGCCTCCATCGGGTGGTCGGCACCCAGCATCCGCCACAACATCTGGCGGGTGAGCGCGACCGACACCGGGGCGGTGTGGTCGGCGATCTCCCGGGCGATGGCCCGGGCGGCGGGGAGCAGGTCGTCGGGAGCGTGGACGCTGCGGACCAGACCGCCGGCGTGAACCTCGGCGGCGGTCAAAAGCCGGCCGGTATAGGCCCACTCCGCGGCCGTCTGGATGCCGACAAGGCGGGGCAGGAACCACGACGAGGTCGCCTCGGGCACGATGCCACGGCGGGCGAAAACGAACCCGATCTTGGCCGTCTCCGACACGAGGCGAATGTCCATCGGCAGGGTCATCGTGATGCCGACGCCCACCGCCGGACCGTTGATCGCGGCGATCACCGGCTTGAGACACTCGAAGATCCGCAACGACACCATGCCGCCACCGTCGCGCGGGACCCCCGAGTCGGTCTGGATGTCGCTGCCGCCCTTCGTAAACGTCGCTCCGCCGCCCGACAGGTCGGCCCCGGCGCAGAAGCCTCGGCCCCGACCGGTAACGATGACGGCCCGCACGTCGTCATCTGCGTCGGTGCGATCGAACACGTCGAGGAGTTGGTACATCATCGAGTTGGTGAACGCGTTCAGCTGGTCGGGTCGATCGAGGGTGATCGTGGCAATGCCATCGCTGACGTCATAGGCGATCTGGTCGTACTCCATCGAAGCGACCGTACTGGTTGGGCGTTGCGCCGCGGAGGTCGCAGGTCTCGGCGATCTCCGCGGCTCAGAAGTGCAGCCAGCGACGCAGGTCAGGCATCCGGGTCAGGCATCCGGTTGGAGACAGACAGGTCACACATCGAGGAAGCGGGAGGCGGCAATACCGGCCGCGATCGCCCCGACGAGGGCTCCGACGATCAAGATGATGATCATCACGCCGCGCAGGAACGGCCCCGAGACCTGCAACGCGACCAGATCGTTGGTCAGGAGGTCTTTGCTGCCGAAACTTCCCAAGCTGTTGTTCCACAACCCGTTGACCAGCGCCAGACCACCGCACGACAGCAACGAGCCGATCAGGCCCTGCAGCAAACCTTCGAGCATGAATGGGACGCGGATGAACCAGTTGGTCGCCCCGACGAGCTTCATCACCTCGATCTCGCGGCGACGGGCGAACATCGCGGTTCGGATCGTGTTCCAGATCAACACCACCGCAACGATCAGCAGCACCACCGAGGCGCCGATCGTGAACCGCCGCACGAAGTTCGAGATCTTGGCGACCACCTTGATGTCGTCGGTGGCAAGGCCGACGGCCCACACCGTCGGATTGTTCTTCGGATCGAATTGCTCCTTGAGCAGCGGGAGCAGTTCTGCGGTGCCCTTCTCGGGAACGACGCGCAACTGGGCAGGCATTTCTCCGACCGTCAGGTTCTCGAGCAGGGTCGCCTGGCCGGTAAGGACCCGCTTGGCCTGCTCGAATGACTCGGCCTGATTGAGCGCAGTGACTTTCTTGACCCCGGCGTTGCTCTGCAGTTGCTGCTGCAGGGCGTCGATGCGGGCCTGATCGGTGGAGTACTCGGGCTTGACGTAGACGATCATCTCGACGCCGCCGGTCCACTTGGCGAGCAGGTTCGAGAAGCCCTCTTGGATCAGCAACGTGACTCCGACGAGCAACAGCGCAACCGCCGCCGTCAAAATGGCCGCGGCCGTGAGCGTCAGGTTGCGTTGGAAACTCGCCCATGTCTCACGAAAGGCATAGGTGATCCGGGAGAACATCAGTCGTATACCCCTCGGGCCTGATCGCGCACGATCACGCCCCGGTCGAGTTGCACCACGCGGCGGCGCATCATGTTGACGATTCGCTGGTCGTGGGTGGCCATGACCACCGTCGTACCGGTCTTGTTGATGCGATCAAGAAGCCGCATGATGCCCTCGCCGGTCGACGGGTCGAGGTTTCCCGTCGGCTCGTCGGCGAGGAGGATCAGCGGGCGGTTGACGAAGGCGCGGGCGATCGACACGCGCTGCTGCTCACCACCCGAAAGCTGGTGGGGGAAACGATCTTGTTTGCCGGCCAAGCCGACCAGGTCGAGCACCGCCGGCACCTGCTGGCGGATTACGTGCTTGGGCCGGCCGATCACTTCCAGGGCGAAGGCGACGTTCTCGAAGACCGTCTTGTTCGGGAGCAGCTTGTAGTCCTGGAAGATGTTGCCGATGTTGCGTCGCAGGAAGGGCACCTTGGAGTCGGGCATCTCGTTGATGTTGCGACCGGCGACGAACACCGAACCACGTTCGGGGCGCTCCTGGCGGTTCATCAAACGCAACAGGGTCGACTTGCCCGAACCTGACGCCCCGACCAGGAAGATGAACTCGCCCTTGGGAATGTCGAAACTTGCGTCGCGCAGGGCAACGACCTCGTCGTTGTAGACCTTCGAGACGTTCTCGAGTTTGATCATGCAGGAATCCCGCTCGGGGTTGGGCAACTCGATACCGGGTTGGCATGACTCGGCAACGGGGTGACATCGGTTGGCGTGGCCCGCCTGGTCATCACAGTAGCGATGCTGCCTGCTCCCTGACGGTCACCACGCTCACCGAGGGCCAACCGGAACCGGCGAGCCGACATCACGATGCTTCGTCCGCAGTACGACGCTTCCAGCGCAGATAGCTCTCCATGAACTCGTCGACGTCGCCATCGACGACTCCGGCGATGTTGCTCGTCTCGTACTCGGTGCGCAGGTCTTTCACCATTTGGTACGGCTGAAAGACGTAGCTGCGAATCTGGCTGCCCCAACCGACCTGCGCCTGGCGTCCGCCGAGGCGGGCCATCTCGGCCTCTCGCTCCTCTTCGACTTTGGCGGCGTACATCGCCTTGAGCCGGTTCATCGCCTTCTCACGGTTCTGCAGCTGGCTGCGCTCCTCTTGCGAGGCGGCGACCAGCCCGGTCGGCTCGTGGATCAGCCGGACGGCAGACGACGTCTTGTTGACGTGCTGACCACCGGCGCCGGACGCCCGGAAGACCTCCATCCGCACGTCGGACTCATCGAGATCGACATCGGGGTTCTCCAACAACGGCCATACCTGCACCGCGGCGAAACTCGTCTGGCGGCGGCCCTGGTTGTCGAACGGCGAGATGCGCACAAGGCGATGGGTGCCGCGCTCAGCGGTCATCAAACCGAACGCGTAGCGGCCGGTGATCGTGAATTCACACGACATGATCCCGGCTTCGGTGCCTTCGGAGTACTCGTCGACCGAGACCTCGAAGCCCTTGCGTTCGGCCCAGCGCATGTACATGCGCAGCAGCATCTCGCTCCAGTCCTGGGCGTCGACGCCACCATCTTTGGCGTTGATCTGCACGATTGCGTTCGACTCATCGTGGGGACCGGTGAACAGGCTGCGCATCTCGAGACCGTCGAGCTTGTCGCTGATCGCGGTGATCGCCGACTCGATCTCGGACTCTTGTGAGGCGTCATCTTCCTCGCGGGCCATCTCGTGGAGCACGTCGACATCCTCGTACTCACCAGCGAGGGCATCGAAGTCGCCGACATCGCCTTTCACGTTGGAGTACTCGGCGTTGACCTTGCGGGCTTTGTCCTGGTCATCCCACAGATCAGGGCGCGACACCTCGGCTTCGAGCTCGCTCAACCGGGAGCGGTTGAACTCGATCTTGAGATAGCCGCGAGCCTCGTCGAGCCGGACGTGCAAGCCCTTCAGGTCATCGGAGAAGTCACGCATTGCCTAGGCCAAAGCTCCGTGACATTGCTTGAACTTCTTGCCCGAACCGCACGGGCACGGGGCATTGCGCGGCGTTTTCGACCACTCGTCCTTGACGATCGGTGCCTGCTTCGGCGCAGGTGCGTCAGCGGCCTCGGGCAACTCGTTGCCCATCTCGTCCCCACTGGCGGCAGCCGCCGCGAACCCCGAACTCTGATCGTTCTCGGCCGAGGTGGTGGTGAGATTCTGCACCGGCGCGGGCTCGGGGTCGTTCTGCACGACCTGGACCCGCATCACGGTGCGGGCGAAGTCATCGGCGATGCCCTTCATCAACTGCCCGAACATCTCGTAGCCCTCGCGCTGCCACTCGACGAGTGGGTCTTTCTGACCCATCGCCCGCAGGTTGATGCCCTCTTGCAGGTAGTCCATCTCCTGAAGGTGCTCACGCCAGCGCTGATCGATGATCCGCAGCATCACCTGACGCTCGACCTCGCGCATCACGTCGGGGGTGAGGTCGACCTCGCGCTGGTTGTAATAGGCCGTGGCCTCGGCCATGACCAGGTCGTACATGCGGTCGGTCGAATCGCAGTCGTTGAGCTGTGGGGCGGTGATCGCCGACGGGTAGTAGGCGCCGAGCTCGGTGACCAGGCCGTCGACGTCCCACTCGTCGTCGGCATCGCTGACGCAATGACGCTCGATGAGGGCATCGACCGCCGTCGACATGTACTCCATCGCCGCCGATTTGAGATCGAGCCCGTCGAGAATCTGATCGCGGCGCAGGTAGATGACCTTGCGCTGCTCGTTCATCACCTCGTCGTACTTGAGCACGTTCTTGCGGATCTCGGCGTTGCGCTGCTCGACGGTCGACTGCGCCCGCTCGATTGCCTTGGTGACCATCTTCGCCTCGATCGCCTCGTCGTCGGGCATCGACTTGTTCATCACCCACGACAGCGCGCCGGTGGCGAACAGCCGCATCAACTCGTCGTCAAGGCTGAGGTAAAACGGCTCTCGCCGGGGTCGCCCTGACGGCCGGAGCGACCACGCAACTGATTGTCGATACGCCGGCTGTCGTGCCGCTCAGAGCCGACAACGTAGAGCCCGCCGAGCTTACGAACCTCGGCACCTTCCTCGCTGGTCTCGGCCTCGAACTTGGCCAGCAGGGCTTTGTACCGGGTCCGACCCTCGTCGGAATCGGGTTCGAGGCCCTCCTTGCGTAGCTCGTCGCGGGCCAGGCCCTCGGGATTGCCGCCAAGCAGAATGTCGACTCCGCGCCCGGCCATGTTCGTCGCGACCGTGATCTGGTGGAGGCGACCGGCCTGCGTGACGATTTCAGCCTCGCGGGTGTGCTGCTTGGCGTTGAGCACCTCGTGGGGAATGCCCCGCTGACTGAGGCTTCGGGACAGGTGCTCGCTCTTTTCGACGCTGATCGTGCCGACGAGCACCGGCTGACCCGTGCGATACCGCTCGGCGATGTCGTCGACGATCGCATCGAACTTGGCCTGCTCGGTCTTGTAGATCAGGTCGGCCTGGTCGGTGCGCCCCGACGGCTTGTTCGTCGGCACCGGCACCACGTTGAGGTGGTAGGTGTTCATCAGCTCGGCTGCCTCGGTCTGGGCGGTACCGGTCATACCGGCGAGCTTGTCGTACATCCGGAAGTAGTTCTGCAGCGTGATCGTGGCGAGCGTCTGGTTCTCTTCCTTGATCTTCACGCCCTCTTTGGCCTCGACGGCCTGATGCAGACCTTCTGACCAGCGGCGGCCTTCGAGAATCCGCCCGGTGAACTCGTCGACGATCTTCACCTCGCCGGCCTGCACGATGTACTCCTTGTCGCGGCGGTAGAGCTCCTTGGCCTTCAACGCCGCCTGCAACTGGTGCACCAGGTTCTGCTGGATCTCGTCGTAGAGGTTTTCGAGGCCGAGAGCTTGCTCGACCTTTTCGATGCCGGCCTCGGTCGGCACAACGATGCGCTTGTCTTCTTCGACTTCGTAGTCGACATCGCGCTTGAGGCCCCGCACGATCGACGCAAATCGGTAGTAGAGCTTGGCGGCATCGGCGACGCGACCCGAGATGATCAACGGGGTCCGAGCCTCGTCGATGAGAATCGAGTCGACCTCGTCGACGATGGCGTAGATGTGACCGCGCTGCACCTTGTCGAGCTTGCGGGTGGCCATGTTGTCACGCAGGTAGTCGAAGCCGAACTCGTTGTTCGTGCCGTACGTGATGTCGCAGGCGTAGTCCTCGCGCTTTTGGGTGGGGTGCTCACGAGTTCCGGGGATCACCAGGCCGACCGACAGGCCCATCCACTGATGGATGCGGCCCATCCACTCGGAATGGAACCGAGCGAGATAGTCGTTGACCGTGATGATGTGCATGCCCTTGCCGGTCAGGCCGTTCAGGTAGCCGGGCAACGTCGACACGAGGGTCTTGCCCTCACCGGTCTTCATCTCGGCGATCCAGCCGAAGTGCAGCGCCGCCCCGCCGAGCATCTGCACGTCGAAATGGCGCTGGCCGATCACCCGACTCGATGCCTCGCGGATTGCCGAGAATGCCTCGGGCAGGAGTTCGTCGAGCGTTTCACCTCGCTCAAGCCGACCGCGGAATTCAGGGGTCTTGGCCCGCAGATCGTCGTCGGAGAGACGCTTCATCGCGTCTTCCCAGCTGTTGATCTCGGGAATGAGCCCGGCGAGGGCTTTCACCTTCTTGCCTTCACCGGCCCGCAGAATTCGATCGAGGAGTCCCATGCGGGTGGCAATGCTACCGGGGCCGATCGATCTCGACCGGCCACGATGCGCCCGGTGACCGGGCATTCGACCAGACTCTCCCGTCGTGTCACCGCAGCTTGAGGCCGTTGTGTTCGATCTTGGTGGTGTGCTCACCGTCACCGGCCGCCCTTCAGATCTCGCCAAGCGATACCCCGACCACCCCGCCGAGCAGGTGATCGAGGTCGTAATGGGTCGATACCACGAGGACACCGACCACCAATGGCATCGCCTCGAGCGCGGCGAGATCACCATGGACGAATGCCGGACGATCACCAAACAGCAGATGGATCTTGCCGGTCTGAAGGCCGTCGGCCCCCCGCCGGCGAACAACGCGGGACCCAA
Organism: uncultured Actinomycetes bacterium; assembly: GCA_963847945.1. Lineage (GTDB taxonomy): Bacteria > Actinomycetota > Acidimicrobiia > Acidimicrobiales > Ilumatobacteraceae > JANMJD01. Next base: position 417,389 of record CAWKBX010000004.1, on the reverse strand, counting down.
CTTCGTGAACAACGAGGCGATGTTGACCCTCGTGCGCGACCTGCGATCTGCCGGAATCGCCACCGCGATGCTGACGAACAACGTCCGCGAGTTCCGATCACTCTGGTGGCCGCTCGCGCCGTGGTCGGAGCTCTTTGACGTGATCGTCGACAGCCACGAGGTCGGACTCCGCAAGCCCAACCCGGCGATCTACGAGCTGACCCTCGCACGTTTGGATATAACTCCTGGCCGCAGCGCCTTTTTGGACGACGTTGCCTCGAACGTTGCGGCTGCGGAGTCGATCGGCATGATCGGCATCGTCGTCGATGAGGACTTCTCGCCGGCGATTGCCCGAGCTCGGGAGTTGACCGGCCTGGCTTGAGCCGATCTCGCCGGCGTCGCGGCCGCCGCCCGACATGTCACCTGTCGGGCCCCTGCCCGCTGGAGCGCTCGACGGGCGGCCTCGAGCGTCGCTCCGGTGGTGATCACGTCGTCGATCACCAGTACATGGGCGACCGACCGCGGCACCCGACCGACAAATGCCGGCCCGGCGACCCGATCAAGCCGGGTCCGCCCGGTCTGCGGCGCCGAACGGCCCGTACGACGCAACAGGCGTCGGCACGGCACCCCGAGGAGCCGGGCGACCTCCGCGGCCAGAAGCTCGGCCTGGTCGTAGCCCCGACGACGAACGCGTCCAGGCGCCGTCGGCGCCCAGGTCACGCATTGAATACCGTCGGCCGCGGACGATCGACGCAGCTCGGCAACGATCCGCTCGGCAAATGGTCGGGCCAGCGACCGAGCATTGCCGTACTTGAAGCCGAGCACCAGTCGGCGACCGACGGAATCGAATGCCACCGCAGCTTGCGGCAGCTCGCTCGCAGTCGGTACCGCAGACCAACACGATTGACAGCGGTCGCGAACCATGAGGTCGCAGCCAGGACATCGAGCTCCAAAAATCATAGGCTGCGTTGTACCAAATGGGTGTGTCACGGCCTGAGGATGCGGAGGTCGCCCGGTCACGCTGAGCGCCGAATCTAGACTGAACCAGACCTTCCGGGCACGATACGTCATTTCCAAAGCGTTTGTAGAAGAACCTGCGGGCACAGTCGTGAACACCGTTCGGCGGTCGGTGCAGAATCGCAGCGAACCGCTGCGGTACCGAATCAAAGAGAGAGCCATGCATTCACCTGACTCCGATCTCCACGTCGGCGAGCGGTCCTCGTCAGTCAGCGAGCGAGATCGGATCCTCGATGCCGCTGTGAAGGCCATCGCCCTTCATCGCCACGGCGATCCCGGTGTTCATGACATCCTTCGCGAGGCAGGGGTTTCGGGGAGAACCCTCTATGCCCACTTTCCGTCCAAGGATGATCTGTACGTGGCGGTCTTCCGCCGAGACTTCGATGCTGGAATCGCGTCCATCGTCCGCCGGCTGGCGCAGGCAGTCGATCCCGTCGAGCGGATCGAGATCTGGATCGACTCGTATCTGGACTGGTGTCTCGCCGAGGGGCAGCAGAGCCGTCGTTCCGTGCTCACGGCCGGGCCCGTCACTCGGGCGGCCGGCTATTTTGATGCGGTCAGGGATTGTCGGCATCAGATCGCCCAGGTCCTGGCCGAGAGCATCGCCGACGCAACAGAGCTCGGTCGGGCAAGCTCGGCACAGCCGATGCTCGATGCGCTGTCCATTCGAGCGATCATCGACGGTATGTGTGAAAGCATCGAGTCGTTCGCGTCGAGCCAGTGCGACGTCAAGGCATACGTCAAACGCTTTGCCTGGCCCGCTCTTGGCCTCGCCGCCGAAGCCGGACACCTGCAGACTTGAGCGACCCCCCGGACAACTTCACGCCCGTTCGAAGTAGCGACGCATCTCCCAGTCGGTCACGGACGCGTTGAAGGCGATCCACTCCTGCTTGGCCGCGTTGAGCAGGTGAAAGTGGACCTCCTCACCGAAACACTCCTGGGCGATCTTCGAGTTTTCCCACAGGGAGATGGCATCGACGATGTTCCAGGGAATACGCGGGAGCTCCGTCGACTCGTAACCGTTGCCGATGTAGGGCGCAGGTGGCTCGATCTGGTTGCGAATGCCGTACAGGCCGCCGGCGATCTGGCCAGCGAAGACCAGATAGCTGTTGGCATCGGCTCCCGGAATGCGACATTCGACGCGGGATGACTTGCCGTGACCGACCTTGCGGAAACCCAGTGTGCGGTTGTCGGTGCCCCAACCGATCGCCGTCGGCGCCCATGAACCCAGTTGGAACCGTTTGTACGAGTTGATCGTCGGGGCCCACAGGATCGAGAACTCCGCCGCCGTGGCGATGAGGCCGCCGACCCACCAGCGGAAGGTGTCGCTCATGTGGTGCTCGCCATGATGGTCGTAGAACTGCGCCTCGGAGCCATCGGCCGACCACAGCGATGAATGCACGTGACACGACGAGCCGGTGTCGTTGAAGTCGTACTTGGCCATGAACGAAATCGACCGACCGTTGAGCGACGCGATCTCCTTGGCCGAGTTCTTATACACCGCGTTGCGATCGGCCATCTCGACCGCCGTCGTGTAGTCGAGGTTGATCTCGTGTTGGCCCTTCCCCGCCTCGCCCTTGGAGAACTCGACCGGCACGCCGGCGGCTTCGAGACCGCGACGGATCGCACCCAGGATGTACTCGTCCTTGGTGGTCTGGAGGATGTGGTAGTCCTCCAACCAGGGCGAGTGGGGCTCGAGCCCGCGGTACCCCTTGGCGTGGGCCTCTTCGTACGTATCGCGAAACAGGTAGAACTCGATCTCCGAGGCGACCATCGGCAAGAAGCCCGTCGCCGCGGCGGCCTCGGCCTGGCGCCGCAGAATCTGCCGGGGGGCAACCTCGATCGGGGCTCCGGTATCGACGTCGAAGAGGTCGCACATGATCAGCGCGGTCCCCTCGACCCACGGGGTGATACGGATCGTGTCCCAGTCGGCGGTGGCCAGCATGTCGCCGTAGCCCGAGGCGTAATTGGTGAAGCGATAACCCGGCACCGGGTTGTTGTCGAAATCGGTGGCGACGAGGTAGTTGCAGTTTTCGGTGCCGTTATCGGCGACGTTCTCGATGAAGAACCGGGCCGTCGTCCGCTTGCCGACCAACCGGCCCTGCAGGTCGGGAAACACCATCACGACGGTGTCGATCTCACCCGCAGCGATCTTTGCTTCGAGTTCGGCTCTAGAGATGTGGACACGGCCAGGCATGGCCTGGACGGTAGCTCCTCGGTTCGAGGAGGCTGAACCTCAGTCTTCGAATTCAGACGGCGGAGCGTCTTTGACCTCGGCCTTGGCATCTTTCGCCTCGGTCTTGGCATCCTTCACGGGGGCCTTGAGCACACCCTTTGACAGCGCCTCGTCGAGGAACTGCTCGGCCTCTTCGGCGGTGACCTTCAATGCCGGGGCGATCTCGGAGACGAGGTTGATGCGGGCCCGCTCGTACATGGTGCGCTCGGCTGCCGACAACGCCGCATCGCGGTTGCGCGCGGCGAGGTTCCGGACGACCTCGGCGACCTGGTAGACGTCGCCCGACTTGAGCTTTTCCTGGTGATTCTTGAACCGCCGCGACCAGTTGGACGGCACGCGGGGGTCGGGCTTCGACAACACCGACACCAGGTCTTCGAGCTCGTCGGCGTTCACCGGCGGACGCACACCGACCTCGTCGACGTTGTCGACCGGGACCGACAGCGTCATCTCGTTGATCACCGTCTTGAGAATCAGGTATTCGGCGGTTTCGTCGAACATGGTCATTTTCTTGGTCCCCTGCACAATGCATGCACCGTGCTGGGGATAGATGACCGTGTCACCCTTCTTGAACTTCACACCGGACCTCGAAGCTTGTGAGCGGCTGGGGGCGAGAACGTGCCGCAGGAGCGGCCACGCATGGTAGAGGCAATTTGGACGGTTTCCGCAGTCCACCTGCGCCAACAGGGACCGTTCGCGGTGATTTACCCGCGTGCTGCCATCAGGCACGCCAACTCGTAGACCGTCGTCGCCGCGGCGAGCGAGGTGAGATCGGCGTGGTCGTAGGCGGGGGCGACTTCGACCACGTCTGCCGAGACCAGATTGAGGCCTTTCAGACCTCGCAGAATCATCAACAACTCCCGCGACGTCATGCCTGCGACCTCGGGGGTGCCCGTGCCCGGAGCGTGGGCCGGGTCGAGAACGTCGATATCAATCGAGAGATACAGCGGTCGATCTCCGATGACCTCACGCACTCGGGCGGCGACGGCATCGACCCCCATTCGATGAACGTCGTCGCAGCTCAGCGTGCGAAAACCCAGGGCGCGATCGTTGGCGAAGTCTTGTGGCGAGTACACCGGGCCGCGAATACCGATGTGCATCGACGCCTCTGGGTCGAACAGGCCCTCCTCACCGGCCCGGCGGAACGGGGTGCCGTGGGTGTATGGCTCGCCGAAGTAGGTATCCCACGTATCGAGGTGGGCGTCGAAGTGAACCAGGGCGACCTTGCCGAACCGGCGATTCACCGCTCGAAGCAACGGCAGGGCAATCGTGTGATCGCCACCCATCGACACCAACGCTCCCACGGGTTGGGGGCCATCGGCCGTGCCGAGCAACTCCGACGCCCGAGCCTCAACGGCATCGAGCGCTTCGGAGATCGAGAACGGGTTGCAGGCCACGTCACCGGCGTCGGCGGCCTGCAGCGCAGCGAAGGGTTGCACCTCGAGCTGTGGGTGGTATTGCGGACGCAGCATCCGCGACGCCTGGCGAATCGCCATCGGGCCGAAGCGGGCCCCCGGGCGATAGCTCACTCCCCCGTCGAACGGCACGCCGAGAATGGCCACGTCACATCGTTCAACGTCACGAAGTTCGGGAAGGCGGGCAAAAGTCGACGCACCGGCATAGCGGGGGACTTTGGTGGCATCGACAGGCTGGATCGTGGGCTCGGTCATCGTCCGCCAACGTATCGGCTGGGTGCACCGCGCTCCGAGCCACCTCGACCTGAGCCAGCGATTATGGTGATGAGCACGGGATTTGCAAAGGGACGGTACCCAGCCATGAGCCTCACCATCGATCGACCATCCGCCGGACACGACGATGAGCAGATGTCCGCGGCCGTCGCGCCGCCCGGCTTCGACCTGAGCGTTGTCGCCCGTTTGGCCATCGCGGCGTGCCTCCTGGGACCCGCGGCGATTCACTTCGCCATGATTCCGAGCCATGCCGCCGAGTCCGCGGTCGAAGCCATCGGATTCGCCGTCGCCGGCTGGTTGGGGGCGCTGCTCGGCGTGGCGACGTTGATGCGACCGTCGCGTCGGTTGCTGATCTCGGCGGCGGCCGTCAATCTGGCGATGATCGGGATCTGGGCCCGCAGCCGGACCGCCGGCCTGCCTTTCGGCACCAACTCCGGACACAAAGCCCAGGTCACCGGCATCGACCTACTCGCCACCGGCATGGAGGCCGCTGCGGTGCTGTTGTGCGTCGCGGTGTTGGTGCGACCCTCGCTCGGTCGACGCCTCGGCGTCGCCGGTGGGGTCATCGGTGGGATCGTCGCCGGGTTCGCGATGGTCGCCACGTCGATTGCCCTGGCATCTCCGTCGGCCCGCGATCATTCGGCCACCGGCCACGGGGCCACCGCGGCGGGCACCGCGGCGGGCACCGACCATGCCCACGATGGCATCAACGAAGGGCTGCTCGGCGGTACCGCCGCAGCAGCAGGCGGCGATCCGGCCGCCGGTGCCGACCACCCCCATCCCGACGATGCCGCAATAGGTACCGCCGCCGTGACCGGCGAAGGCGACGCAACCGGTGCGGCGCCGATCGTTGCGGCAGATGCCGGATCGGGGTCTGACGATGCCGGTCACCACGCGGCGACTCCCGCGGGCGTTCCGGTCAGCGCGCTCGCCAGCCGGTGCGATCTGGCAATCAACCCGGTCTCATTCTGGGACGAGACGACCACTGTTCACGGAGATCCCGGCTCGACTACCTCGCCAGCCGGTTCGGCAAAGCTCGATGAGCTCATCCGGGAGACCACCAAACCCGGCGGCGAGGCCAAGGATGCCAAGGTCGTGGCGATGCTCGGCAGCGCCACCGACGCCGAATACCGCGAATGGGTCCGGTGGATGCAGACCTACGTAGGGGTCGCCCATCACGCGGCGACCGCCGGAGCCCCCGACGACAACGCCGGGCATGGCGGCCACCTCGGCCCGCAGCCGTGGACGGCGATGACCGATCAGGCCGAGTGCGACCAGCTCAACGACGAACTCGCCCAGGCCAAGGCCGTGGCGATGAAATACCCGCACCCCGGTGATGCCGAGGCCGCCGGATGGACGAAGGTCACCGGCTACGTCCCAGGCATTGCGGCGCATTACATGAACTTCAAGTACGTCGACGGCACGTTCAACATCGACGAACCCGAGATGCTGCTCTACGACGGCATCGACCCGACCTCGTCGATGGTCGGGCTGTCGTACTACATGATTCACGACAGCGATCTGGAGCCCACCCAGGGCTTCGCCGGACCCAACGACCACTTCCATCGCCACATCGGCCTGTGCGTCAACGACACCGGCGTGATCGGCGACTCGACGACAACCGACGAGGAGTGCACCCAGCGCGGCGGCGTCAAGCAAGGCGGCACCGGCGGATGGATGAACCATGTGTGGATCGTGCCCGGCTGTGAGAGCCCGTGGGGAATGTTCTCGGGTGCATCGCCCCTGTTGGAGCGCAGTCTCACCGAGGCGAGCGGAACCGATGGCGGAGGGTGTGCCGGCAGCAACGTCCGGTCGCGTTTCGATCTGACCCCAGGGACGGTCGACAATGTGCCGGGCGTACTTGTCGGTGCCGCCGACAACGCGACGGCCGGGTAAACCCACCGCGGCCGGTCCCAACCGTTTGGTCGCGTTGCGCCCCGCGCTCCTGAGAGGACGACATGTATACCGAGATCCGCTACGAGGTCACCGATCCCGCGGCCATCATCACGCTCAACCGCCCGGCAGCACTGAACGTGTGGACCAACGCGATGGACGGCGAAATTCAAGATGCGATGATGCGGGCCCAGGCCGACCGCTCGGTGGTCGGCATCATCGTCACCGGCGAAGGCCGGGCGTTCTGCGCCGGAGCCGACATGAACATGCTCTCGAGCATCGCCGGCGGTGACCAGGCCCAGGCCGCAGCCCCCGACCGGACTCCGGCCGCCAGTTCGGTCGAAGTCGGCGAGTTCAGCGGGCGTTTCCCGTATCTGATGACGATCGACAAGCCGATCATCGCCGCGATCAACGGGGCCGTTGCCGGGATGGCCTTTCCATTCGCCCTCTGCTGTGACCTGCGCGTCGTCACCCCCGAAGCCGTGATGCTCACCGCCTTCGCCCAGCGCGGCTTGATCGCCGAGTGGGGTTTGAGCTGGCTCCTCCCCCGTCTCGTCGGCCCCGGCGTCGCCCTCGACTTGCTGTTCTCCTCGCGCAAGGTCGGCGGTGAGGAGGCCGTACGCATCGGCCTGGCGAACACGCTGGTGTCGGGCGATGAGCTGATTCCCTACTGCATCGATTACATCAAGGGACTCGCCGAGCGGTGCTCGCCGACGTCGCTGGCGATCATGAAGCGCCAGGTGTACGAGCAGCTTCACGTCGGCCTCGGAGTTGCCGAGCGCCAAGCCCAGCAGTTGATGATCGAGAGCTTCGGTCGCGCCGACTTTGCCGAGGGCGTCGCGTCGTTCCTCGAGAAGCGGCCACCGGCGTTCAACCGGTTGCCGCTACCCGGAAGCTGACGCCGGGCAGCCCGAGCCGATTCACACTGTCTACAACACCGTGTACAGCCCGGCCGCAACCGCCACGACGGCGGTGACGATCGAGACGAACATCGGCAGCGGCGACCGCGGCAGCGGACGGCCAAGCCGCAGCGCGAGCTGGGCAGCCGCCCAGTTCCCATGGCTCAACAGCGCCAGGAGACCTCCGAGCAGCATCAGCGCGAGGCCGGCGATCTTCGGGCCGACGGCCGAACCAACGGCCGGTTTGAGGACATGCGACACCGCCAGTCCGGCGACGACGCACCCCAACGCGGTCCGATTCCAGGCCAGAAACGTGCGCTCATTGGCAAACGTGAAGCGAGCGTCGGGCTCGGTGCCCGGGAGTTCGCGGTGCCGCCACCAGCGCCGCCGACCGCCGACCACAGCCGGTGATTCGTCGGCGTGACCCCATGACGAGCGACCTGCGGTGTCGACCATGAACAGCACGGTAGCGGAGCATTCCGGACCCCGCGTTGCACCCGCTCAAGATGACTCGATCCTTCGCGAGCGACACGCAGCCGACCTCACAGCGTGTCGAAACAGCCCTGCTAGCGGCCCTGCGGCGCCTCGTCGGGTCCGCCTTGCGGATGGCCGGCGGCCGGTCGACTACTCGGCGGCCAGATCGTGGTGCGCACGACGCTGACGGATGGAACAACTCCCGACCGCGGCCGTCGAACACCGGGCGCGGGGCCACTTCCGCCACGCTTCGTGATACTTCAGGCATATATCGGCGGGACCGATCTCTCCGCGATCGAAGAATCGGGCGTGATTCACGCGCCGCAACGGCGTTCGTCTCAGCGAGTAGCTCGACGGCGATGCGATGGCCGATTGAGCAGGCGCAGGCCATTGGCGATGACGACCAGACTCGCGCCCATGTCGGCGAGCACCGCCAGCCACAGCGAGGCCGTCCCGGTCAACGTCAAGACGAGAAAGACCAGTTTGACGCCGACGGCGATGGCAATGTTCTGCCAGAGCACGTGCGACGTATGCGTCGAGATGCGGATCAGCTCGGCGAGTTTGCGTGGGTCGTCATCCATCAGTGCGATATCAGCGGTTTCGATGGCGGTGTCGGTGCCCGCCGCACCCATCGCAATTCCGAGGAGGGCCTTGGCGAGCGCCGGTGCGTCGTTGACGCCGTCGCCGATCATCGCCACCGCCCCGTGGACGGCCAACTCGCCGATGATGCGGTACTTGTCGTCGGGAAGTAGGTCGCCGCGGGCGTCGGTGATCCCCACTCGCTGGGCAACGGCGGCGGCGGTCAGCGAATTGTCGCCGGTCAGCATCACCGACCGAACCCCGAGGGCGTGGAGTTGAGCGATCGCCTCGGCCGAGTTGGCGCGGATCGTGTCGGCGACGGCCAGCACGCCGAGGGCCCGCTCGGCGGTCATCAGGACGACGACGGTCTTGGCGTCACCCTCCAGCGGAGTCAGGATCGCCTCGACACCGGGGTTGCACACGCCGGTCGTCTCGGCGAGACGGTGGTTGCCGAGTAGATAGAAAACGCCGCCGATCGTGCCGCTGACCCCGTGGCCGGGGATCGCCTCGAAACCCTCCACTACCGATCGCTCGCCGGTGTACGCCGAGACAATGGCATGGGCCACCGGATGTTCGGACAAGACGTCGAGCGAGGCCGCCAGGCGCAGCAGCCCGTTGCGGTCGAGGGCCGCGTCGAGCACATGCACGTCGGTCAGCGCCGGTTTGCCGTGGGTGAGCGTGCCGGTCTTGTCGAGGGCGATGGTCACGATCTTGCGGGCGTTCTCGAGGTGGATGCCGCCCTTGATGAGGATGCCGCGGCGGGCGGCACCACCCAGCCCCGACACGACCGTCACCGGAGTCGAGATCACCAGCGCGCACGGGCAGGCGAGCACCAGGAGCACCAGTGCCCGGTAGAGCCAGTCACGCAGCGAACCGTGGCCCGTCAGCGGCGGCACCACCGCGACGGCGACGGCCAGGGCGAACACGACCGGGGTATAGACCGACGCGAACCGGTCGACGAAACGTTGAGCCGGTGCTCGTTCGCCCTGCGCCTGTTGAATCGAGGCCGCGATGCGGTCGAGGGTTCCGGCGCCCTTTGCCGCCGTGACCTGTACTTCGAGGCTGCCACGCTCGTTGATCGTGCCGGCGAACACCGGGTCGCCAACCGACTTGGCTACCGGGATGCTCTCCCCGGTGATCGGGGCCTGATCGATCGTCGACGACCCGCTGGTTACCGTGCCGTCGAGAGGCACCCGTTCACCGGGGCGGATCACCATCACCGCGCCCATCTCGATCTCGGCGACGGGGCGCGACTCGATGGTGGCATCGGCCCGCTTGACCGTCGCCGTTTCGGGGGCGAGGTCGACGAGCGAGCGAATGGCGTTGCGGGCCCGTTCCAGGCTGAGCGCTTCGATCAACTCGGCAATCCCGAACAACCAGATCACGACCGCCGCTTCGGGCCATTGCCCGATCAGTGCGGCACCGATGACGGCGACCGACATCAACAGGTTCATCGTCAGCCGACGCGCCCGTAACGCCTGGAATCCTTTGCGGAGGGTTTCGCGCCCGCCAATCCCGATCGCGGCGAGGGCGACGGCGGCGACCGGGATCGAATGTTCCTTCAGCCCGGCGACAACGAGCAGCTCCGACCCGATCGCCAAGATGCCGGAGATGACGGCGATCACGATCGTGGGGCGCTCGAGGCCTGCTCGACGGGTTGGCGTCGTGTCACCGGCAACGGGAATGATCAGCCGCGGCCGCATCCCGGCGTCGCGAATCGCCGTGGCAATCACGTCGGCGGAGTCGAAGCTGTGATCGACGGTGACTCGCCGAGCGACCAGATTGAAGCGCAGCCCATGGACTCGGTCGAGCGAGCCGAGGATGTCGCGCAGTTCGTTCTCCTCGGTGGCGCAATCGAGTTCCTCGACCCGGAACGTCGACGACAATCTGGCGGGCGAACTCATGCAGCGGTACTATATCGATATCTGAATGAACATACAGATGTTAGGAGATTTCGTGAAGACGACGTCGGTGGACGCCCCGGCCGACAAATGCGAGGTATCGCTGGTCGACCCCGAGCGGGTGGCGACCGCTCGCCAACGCATTCCCTCTCCGGCCGAAACCGATCGGCTCGCCGACTGGTTCCGGGTGCTCGGCGATCCGACGCGCGCCCGGTTGCTGTACGCGTTGCTCGACGCTGGCGAGTTGTGTGTCTGCGACCTGTCGGCGACGATCGACGTGGCCGAGTCGACCGTGTCGCACTCGCTGCGGTGGCTGAAGGCGAATCGCATCGTGCGTGCCCGGCGAGCAGGGCGAATGATGATCTACCGCCTCGACGACGAACACGTTCGACTCCTGCTCGACCTGGGGCGCCAACACCTTCGCCACCACGCCGACCACGGTTCCTGATCGCCGCACATCGCCACGACCCCGCGGGGCTCGGGTCAGATCACGACAGGGGTAGAACCTTGCCGGGGTTCATCAGGTTGGCCGGATCGAGGGTCGACTTGATCAGGCGCATCGCTGCCAACTTGCCGTCGTCGGTGGTGTCGAACATCGCTCCGATGCGCTTCGAGCCGACGCCGTGCTCGGCGGAGAACGAACCGCCGACGGCGCGCAACGAGCCGTACAGCAGGGCCTCGACCTGCGAGCTCAACGCCGCCGGGAGCGGACCTGGGCGGTTGAGCAGAATGTGCAGATTGCCATCGGCGAGATGACCGAACAGGTACGGACGAAACTCCGGATCGATCGCCGTCAGCCCCGCCTGAACCGCGGCGACGTAGTCGGCGACCTTCGACTGGGGCACGGACACGTCGTATGACGGGGCCGCCGGGTACAACCGGTAGACGATCTCGGTGTCGTCGCGCAGCCTCCACAGATCGTGGGCCTGGCGGGCCGATCCGGCGACGATGCCGTTGACCTCGGGGTATACGCCGGCGATGTCGTCGAAGATCTTGCCGAGCTCGGTGTACAGCACATCGACGTTGGGGCCGCCGAGCAGAATCAGCAGGAAGATCGGCTGGTCGAGATCTATGCCCGGCTCAGCCCATCCGAGGGTGCTCGAGGTGAGCTTGATGTAGTCGCTCCACATCGCTTCGGCTGCCCGCAGGTGACCCGACTCGGGGGCCAGGGCTCGCCGGATCGTCGCCAATGCAGCATCGACCGACGGCAGCGAGATGAGCGCCGTAGCCGTCGCCGCGGGCAATGGGTCGAGCTTGATCACCGCCTTGGTGACGACGCCCAAGGTGCCCTCGCCGCCGATCAGCAGGTGCTTCAGGTCGTACCCGGCGGAGTTCTTGACCACCCTGGTGAGGTCGGAATAGATCGAGCCATCAGGCAAGACGGCTTCCAGCCCGAACACCCGGTGGCGCATCACCCCGTTGCGGAAGGCGATGACTCCCCCGGCGTTCGTCGAGATCATCCCGCCGATCGTCGCCGAGCCGCGAGCGGCCAGATCGATACCCGGTTCCAGCCCGTGGGCGGCGGCGGCGGTCTGCAGCGCCTCGAGGGTGCAACCGGCCCCGACCACGGCGACGCGGTCATTCTCGACAATCGGATCGATCTGGTTGATGCGGAGCAGGGAGAGCACGATCTCGCCGGGATGCGACTCACCGCCGCCCACCAGGCCGGTTCGGCCGCCGTGCGGGACGATGGCGACACCGTGACGTCGACACCACGTCACGACCTCGGCGACCTCGGCGGTCGACGCCGGCGAGACGACGATGCCGGCGTCGAGGCTGTGTGGATTCCAGCCCGGATCGAGTTCCAGAACCGCCTCGCCGACGCGCACATGACCCGAGCCGACCAGGGCCCGCAGTTCGGCGATCTGCTCGACGGACAAGAACCGACCTGACACCGTCACCCTCGGTTCCGCGATTGGAGCAGCGCCGAGATGGCCGCCAGCAGCTGGTCGTTGTCGGCCTCGCTACCGATCGTCGCCCGGATGTAGCTGGTGTATCCGGCCTCTCGCCAGTCCTTGACGATCACGCCGAGATCGAGCAAGCCGCGGGCGAACTCTCCGCTGTCGGTGCCGCAATCGAAGAAGACGAAGTTGCCCTGCGAGACCGAGGCGCGCACACCCAACGCAGCTAGGCGGCCGGCGACTCGGTTGCGTTCCTCGACGATCCGCCGAGTGGTGGCCGTCATCCATTCCTGATCGCCGAGCGCGGCGATGGCCGCCACCTGAGCAGCCGAGTTGACGTCGAACGGGGTCTTGGCGTTCGTGATCATCCGAGCGATGTCGCCGTCGGAGCAGGCTCCGTAGCCCACGCGGAGCCCTGCCAGGCCGTAGGCCTTCGAGAAGGTCCGCAGCACGATGTGGTGGACGCCGCTCCCCCCGAGCATCTCGATACCGTCGGGCGTACCCGGCTCGGCAAACTCGATGTACGCCTCATCGAGGACGAACAGGGTGTTGGGCCCGGTGGCGTCGATCAGGCGCTGCAGGCCGGCACCATCGAGGGCCGCACCGACGGGGTTCCAGGGCGAGGCGAGCATCAAGATTGCCGGATGGCGGCCGAGCGCGTCGACCAACGCATCCAGCGGGAAGTCGAGATCGGCGGTGATCTCGACCTTGGTCAGCCGGGCCCCGATCGCCAGGGCTTCGATCTCGTGGCGGCCGAAACTCGGCAGCACGGTGAGGAACTCGTCGCCCTCGGCGACGAACCCGCGAGTTGCCGCGGCGATCAGCTCCTCGGATCCGTTGCCAACGACCACCAGGTCGGCGGGAATGTCAAGGTGCGCGGCCAACCGCGCCCGTAGCTCGGCACAGGCCGGGTCGTTGTATCGCCAGGGTTCCCAGGCACCCGGGGCGAGGGCTTCGAGAACCGCGGGTGAGCACCCGTGGGGGTTCTCATTGCTCGCCAGGCGAGCAAACTCGGTCAACCCCGTCGCGGCACGGGCCACCTCGATGTTCATCCCCGCGTTGTAGGCGGGAAGGGCATCGATATGCGGGTTGAAGCGCAGGCCGTCAGACGTCACGGGACAAGTGTATACACTGGATACAGTCACCCTGCCTACCCACGAAAAGAGTCAGCAGTGCTTCTCCTCAACGTCTGGTACGTCGCCGCTTGGACCGCCGAGGTCGGCGACACACCCCTCGCACGCACGATCTGCAACCAGCAGATCGTGCTGTTCCGCGACTCCCAAGGATCGGCCGTCGCCCTGACCGACCGCTGCGCCCATCGGGGCTTCCCGCTGTCGGCCGGGTCCACCTGCGACGGACGGGTGCGCTGCGGCTACCACGGCTTTCAATACGACGCGACGGGGGCCTGCCGGGTCGTACCCGGGCAGGTCAACATCCCGTCGCGGCTCGCGGTGCGGTCGTATCCGGTGTGTGAACGCGACGGATGGATCTGGGTCTGGATCGGCGACGCCACCCTCGCCGACCCGATGACGATTCCCGACACCCATTGGATGAACGATCCGGGCTGGGCCACCGTGACGCACTCGATGTACTTCGCATGCCGGGCCGAATTGATCCACGACAATCTGCTCGATCTCACCCACGAGTCGTTCCTGCACATGTCGACCGTCGGCGACGACTACATCGTCGACCATCCGCTCACGGTCAGCGTCGATGGAACGGTGGTCACCGCCGATCGGCTGATGCCCGGGGTCGTTCCGCCGCCGCTGTATGCCACCACGACCGGCTGGACCGATCTGTGTGACCGATTCCATTGCACCGAGTTCTTCACCCCCAGCCTGCATGTGTTGCACTCGGGCATCACCGGCCAGGGCCGCCCTCGCGACGAGGGCTGCCTGATCAAGGTGCTCAACGGCATCACCCCGATCGACGATCACACGTCGTGGTACTTCTACGCTTTCTGCCGCAACTTCGCCGTTGACAACACCGCGGCAACCGCCGAGCTCCACGACGGTCTCGGCGTCGTGCTCCAAGAAGACGCCGAAGCCCTCGCCCTGCAAGAGATCGGCTTGCGCCATCGTCCCGCCGGGGAGCACGACATCCTCGTCGCCCATGACTCGGGGCTGGCCAGGGCACGCCACATCATGGAACAGCTTCGTCGGGCCGAGGCCCAGACCGCGGCCGCGGCCCACACCCGACCGACACCCGTCGCGGTCGGCTCCGCCACGACATGACCCCGGTCGTCCGAACGGCGCGCGACCCGCGACCGCTGGGCGTTCTGGTCTACGAGCAGTTGCGGACGATGATCGTGTCCGACGAACTCGCCCCCGACGCCCAGATCGTTCAGGAGCGGGTGGCCGACGAGTTAGGCGTCTCGCGCACCCCAGTGCGCGAGGCGTTGAACCGGCTGAGCCACGAGGGCCTGGTGACTTGGGTCGCGGGCCTCGGCTATGTCGTCAGTGCCCTCGCCGACCACGACATCGCCGACGTCCAGCAAGTCCGCGGCGTGCTCGAACCGCTGGCGATGACGTTGGCCGTCGTGCGCTACACCGCTGCCCACCTCGCCGCGGCCACGGCGTTGGTCGACGAGATGGCGGGCGCCGATGCCGCCGATGCCGGCACGCATTTCGAACTCAACCGACGCTTCCACCTGGCGATGACCACGCCGTGCGGCAACACCCTGCTGACAACGATGCTCGACGACCTGTGGAACCAGCCGATCAACCGGCGGATCACCGCGGCCTACATTCGAACCCCGGGCAATACCCAACGGATGATCGACGAACATCGCCAGATCGTCGCCGCGGCCACGAACCGCGACGCCGCACTGCTGCAGTCACTGGTCGACGATCATCTGCGAACCGGGTACCACGCCACGATGCAAGCCGCCACGACGGCTGCCACGCCCGCCGCCACGACGGCTTCCACGCCCGCCGCCACGCCCGCTTCCACGCCCGAATGAAAGGCTCACGCTCATCATGACGATTCCCAGGTCGAGTGCCTCACCGCACGTCGTCATTGTCGGGGGTGGCCTGATCGGCCTGACCTCGGCGCTGTTTCTCACCGAGCGGGGGGCGACGGTCTCGATCATCGACGCGTCGGCGATGGGTTCGGGCGCATCACAGGGCAACGCTGGGTTCTTCGCTCCCGGCCAACTCGCCCCGCTGGCCGCCCCGGGAATGATCCTGAGCTCGCTGCGGTCGCTCGCCCAGCCCGACAGCGCGCTCAGAATCCGCCCGCGAGCGCTGCCATCGATGATCGGCTGGGGGTGGGCGTTCATCCGCGCCTCGAACGACCGTCGATTTCGCGCCGGACAGGCCGCGCTGGCCCGTCTGAACGGCGAGATGAGCATCCTGATCAGCGAGCTTGCCGCGCTCGGCGTGGCGATCGAACTGTCCCCCGAGATCGTCGTTCCATTCCACGACGAGGCCCGTGCCGCGCACTATCTGCACAGCTGCCAGGCCATCGGCGAATACGGCGTCCCGGTGCCTCGTTCGCTGGTCGACGGCGATGAATTACGCCGACTGGTTCCCGCCCTGACCGAGCACGTGCGCGCCGGGTTCGTCTTTCCGGCCGACCGGGCCGCCGATCCGCGGCGTTACGTCACCACCTTGATCGAGCTCCTCCGGACGCGGGGTGTCGAACTGCTCGAACACCGATCGATCACCGGCTTCGAGACCACCGGCGACCGAGTCACGGCGGTCGCAACCGACCGCGGCCGCGTCGCCGGCGACCAGATCGTGCTGGCGGCCGGGGCCGGCATCCGCGCCGTAGGCCGCCGGCTCGGGCTGACGATCCCGGTGATCCCCGGCCAGGGCTACAACGTCGCCCTCCCGACCACTGACCGGCTCGCCCACCCGGTGATCTGCGAGGAAGTACACGCGGTCGCCACCCCACTGGGCGACCGCATCCGCCTTGGCGGCACGATGGAGTTCGCCGGCGATCGACCGGGCTTCGACCAACGACGCGTCGACGCAGTGCTGCGTTCGATGCGGCCGTACTTTGATTGGGATTGGACGGCGCACCGCGAGACGTGGGCCGGTTCGCGACCGATGTCGTCGGACGGGCTCCCGATCATCGGTCGCCCCCGACGGTACGCCAATCTGGTCGTCGCCGGCGGCCATGGGATGTACGGCTACACGCTCGCCCCGATCACCGGCCGCAGCGTCGCCGAGCTGATCATCGATGGTCGGGCCTCGGTAGATCTGACCGCCTTCGACCCCGACCGCTAGCGTTCGACCTCGGACGATGGAGGTGCACATGTCGATCGAATCTCGCCCATTGCGAGCCCGGGCCCGGCTCGGTGACCTCGTCATCGCCGACTCGACGGCGACCCGGCGTATCGAGCACCCCGATGGCCCGGCGGCGTTGTGGTTCCCCGAGCACGACACTCAGCTCGTCGGGTTGGACGCAGACGGGACCACCTGGGTCGTGGGCCACGACGATCTGGCCGGGTGGGTCCGCTTTGACGACTCCGCCGTCGAGGTTGAGCTCGTCGACGACATGGGGAGCGACGACCCCCGCGACCTCACGGTGAAGCAGTTTCCCAACTGGGGTGATCTTGACGATCTGCTCGTGCTCCTCGACGTCGTGCGAGCCGACGACGGGCGATACGTCGGCGCGGCCCACAATGATTGGCGGCGCCCGGTAGTCGAGGGCAGCCAACTGCTCGCCCAAACCCTCGTCGCCGCCGCTCGACACACGCCGGGGCGCCGGGCCGTGTCGGCGACGATGGCGTTCGCCCGCGTCGTGACCACCAACCTTCCGATCGACATCGAGTTCGACGAGGTGGCCAACGGGCGCACGTTCACCGTGCTGTCCCCCCGCATCGTTCAGGCTGGGCGCACCTGCACGGTCGGCACGCTGCTGCTCGATGCCACTGCGGCCGATGTCATTCGCCACGCGGCCCCCGGTCCCGACGTTCCCGGACCGTACGACTCGACCGCCCTCGACCTGTCGATGACCGGCCGCGACGTGCGCGTGGTCGACAACGCCTACACCATCGACTCGGCCGCTCCCGCCGGGCCGCCGCAGCTCGATGTCTGGGTCCGTTTCCGCGAAGTACCGGATGACCAGGCGATTCATGTCGCCCTGCTCACCCACCTCACCGGGTTCCTCTCGCTTGCCACGGCAATGCGGCCGCACGAGGGGATCGGCCTCGATCAGGCGCACCGCACGATCACCACCGGCGTGAACGCGCTGACATTGTCGATCCACCGCCAGATCCACGCCGACCGGTGGATGCTCTACCACCACCGCTCAACCTTCGCCGGTGACGGCATCACCCACTCGGAATGCCGCGTCTACGACGAAGACCGGGAGTTGCTTGCCTCGTTCACCGTCGAGGCGATGCTCCGGGCGATGAACAACGAGGGCGTGCCGTCAGGCCGTCCGGCGATGTAGGCCGTCAGGTCGCTGGGGTCAGATCGCTCGACGCGGGGTGACGGCGATCGTCGGAATGCTGACCGTCGCCCCGCACTGCAGGACGCGATCGACGGTGTCGACGAAGTGTTCGACGTCCATCGGCTTGTCGGGCAGCAATCCGCGAGCGGTCCACTGCGGGTACATCTCCATGGCGATCATCGGGTCCCGCGTGGCGGTGAACTGCGACACGGCGTCATGCCAGGTCGCGGCGTCAAGTTGCTCGATCCGACAAAGTTCGCCGATACCCGGGCAATACACCACCGCGTCGATGCCGCCCAAAGCCTCGGCCGCTTCGACGATGGCGCCCGCTCATGCCGCCTCGTCGGTCACGTCACAGCGAATGGCAACCGCCCGGTGGCCGGCCTCGACGGCCGCCTCGGCGACCATCTCCTGACGGCGTGCCAACAGAGCGGCAGTGGTCCCTCGCTGGGCGAGGCCGACACCGAGGCAGCGACCGAGGCCCGTGGATGCGCCAACGACGACAGTTCTCATCATTCAGCCAAACTTTCCGTAGAGGAACTGCGCGGCCATCGCCCCGTCAGGGAAGGTGCCGGTCATCCCCGAGGCGAGGTACCCCTGGTCGGAGACCAGGGTTTGACCGTTGATCGCGATCGCCGCGTCGCTGCACAGGAATACCAGCGGGAACGCCTGCTCCAGCGGGGTAGACGCCTCGGTGCCGACATCGGCGCGGTAGTCGGCCCCGAACCCCAGCCATTGCTCGGGGTTCTGTTGGGCGAGCGGGGTGTCGGTAGGCCCGGGGCAGATGGCGTTGATGCGGATGCCGCGCTTGAACATCGGGTACGCCTGGTGGGCGACGTAGGCGCACATCGCCCGCTTCATCGACATGTAGTCGGCCCGGTTGTTGTCGACCGCCCACTTGACCGATGCGTCCCAGTCGGACGTTTCGAGCAACTCCTTGATCTGAGCGAGGTTTGGTTCCCAGCCGAGCCCGGCCGCGGAGGAGATCATGCCGATCGCGCTCCCCCGCGGGAGCATGTCGTGCTCGATCAGCTGTTCGATGACGTAGCGATGGCCGATGAAGTTGATCCGCTCGATGCCGGGCGTCCCATCTGCGACTCCGGCGCACGAGAAGACGGCGTCGAACGTGCCGGTGCAGGCCGCAAGCGCCGCGTCGATCGATGCCCGGTCGGCCAGGTTCACCTGGATCGCGGTGACCCCGGCCTGGGTGATCGGGGCGAAGTCCATCACCACCAGTTCAGCTCCGGCGGCCTGGGCCAGTCGGGCGGCAGCAGCCCCCATTCCCGTGGCGCCACCGACGACGAGCACTCGCTTGCCGTCGTACCGGAAAGAGTCGAAGAGGTTCACGTGTAGCAACTCCTGTTTCGTTTCAGGCGGCGTCAAGCGACCGTGCTGCGAGCCTTGCAGCTCACGATGACCGCGGCGACACCGAGGTGTCGACCGCACGTCGCGTACGGCACGGCGATACCCCGGGCAGGCGCCGGCTGCGGGCAGATCCGTTCACGGAGCGATCGGCGAAGTCGCCGGGCGCGGCAGCGTCAGTCGAAAAGTTGCTCCGCCGCCGGGAGTCGTGCTGACAGCCACCGTTCCCTGATGGCGGTCGGCGATTTGCTTGGTGAGCGCGAGGCCCAGGCCGGCGCCGCCGCCGGCACCTCGGGTGCGCGACGAGTCGACGCGGAAGAACGGCAGGAAGATCCGTTCGGCGTGTTGCCGGTCGATGCCTGGCCCGTGGTCGACGACCTCGATCGTCACGCTCCGGTCGGTCGATTGCAGGGCGATCTCGATGGCGTCGGGGCCGCTGGTGTGGATGCAGGCGTTCGATCCGAGATTCAGGACTGCTTGGTGAACCTCACCCGCAGATCCGACGATGCAGTACTCGGCGGATGGCTCGTCGCGTAGCTCGATGACTCGGTCGGGGTGGGCAGAGCGAAGGTCGGCGACCACATCGGCGACGACCACAGCAACGTCGAAGAGTTCGACCGGTTGGGCCGACGCGCCATGGCGAGCAAGTCGCAACATGTTCGTCACCAGCCCGTGCAGACGATCGCTCTCCTCGCCGACTCGGCGCATCGCCCGATCGAGTTGACCCGGTTGGCCCAGCATGCCCTGGGCATACAGATCGCTATAGCCGCGCAACGCGGTCAACGGCGTGCGGATCTCGTGCGACACATCGGCGAGGAACCGATGCATGTCGTCGCGCGCCCGGTGCGCGTCGGCCGCCGACTGTTCGCTGGTGACGAGGGTCGTGCGCAGCTGGATGAGCATCCGGTCGAGGTCGATCGCGAGTTCGGCGGTCTCGCGCGACCCGCTCGGGGGGCCGATCTGCGTGTCGAGTGCTCCATCGGCGACGAGGGTCGCGGCACGTGTCATCCGCGTGACCGGCTGGACGAGACGCGAAGTGACGAGCCACACGGCGATGCCCTGCAACACAACGATCACCGCGCCCCCGACGCCGAGAGCTCGCCGAAAGTCCGACACCGCCGCGTCCACCCCATCGAGCGGCAACGCCGTGATCGCGATCAGCCGATCAGCGGTCGGATTGACCAAGACCCGGTAGCGCGGATTGGCCACGCTGCGGAACCCGTCGAACCGAGCCAACTCGACAACGGTGGTCTGATCGAACGGGTTGGGCTCCCCGCCCGAATCGACGACCGCCCCGGCCGACGTGACGACGAGTTCGACCGGGGGCCTGACCCCGTCGGGCAACGCCAGGTCCTCTCCTGTCGCCACCGGTAGCGATGACGCGCCCGGGCTTCGCGGCGGATCAATCGAGCGAGCTCTGTTCCCCCGGGCGGCCGCGGCTCGGACCAGTTCCTCGTCGATGTCGGCGACTCGATTGCGGTACTCGACGCGGTCGACGTAGAGCCCGAACCCGACGAACCCGACGGTGATGATCAGCAGACTCGGGCCCAGCAACATCCAACGCAGTGACGGCCGTTTCATCGTGCGGTCATCGTGGCTCGTCGCGCAACACATAGCCGGTGCCGCGCCGGGTGTGGATCAACGGCCGGCGGCCGTGGTCGAGCTTGCGGCGAAGGTACCCGATATACAGCTCGACGACGTTGTCGCTGCCGTCGTACTCGTAGTCCCACACGTTGACCAAAATCTGTGCCTTCGAGAGCACGATCCCGGTATTGACCATCAGGTAGTGGAGCAGCCTGAACTCGGTTGGCGACAGGCTGATGCGCTCACCTCCGCGACGGACCTCTTGGCCCGACTCGTCCAGCGTGAGATCGGCCACGGCAATCACGTCAGAGGCTCCGACGCGCCGGGCGCGCCGCAGGATCGCCGTCACCCGCAACACAAGCTCGTCGATGCTGAATGGTTTGGTCAGGTAGTCATCGCCACCGACCACGAAACCCTGGATGCGGTGGTCAGGCTCATCGCGGGCGCTGAGGAACAGGACCGGGGACTGCACTCCGTGCCGTCGCATCCGGCGACAGACCTCGAAGCCGTCGATACCTGGCAACATGACGTCGAGGACCACCAGGTCGAAGGCATCCTCATCGTCCGCCACCAAATCGAAGGCGTGGGTGCCGTTGCCCGTCCCGGTGACCGAGTGACCCTGGTAGCGCAACGCGGTACAAACGATGTCGCTGATCGACGCGTCGTCTTCGACGACGAGAACTCGGCTGGGGGCGGCACGCAAAATCATCGGTGGGCCCATTGTTGCCCAGTGAAGCCGACCAACCTGTGAGCTTGCTGTGGGAGGTCTCACCAACTCCCGATCAGTTCGAGGACACCGTGCCCCTGAAGCAGCCGATGAAGTACGGGAACTCAAAGGTCGCCGAATAGTGGTACGTCTCGATCACCTCACCGTCGAGGAGGATCGGCGACGTCCGACCGTGGCACTCGTCGAGGTCGGCGTTCGTCGGCAACGCGCCGGCGACGTCACGCTCCACGACGATCGGGAACCCGTCGTAGGCGAACCCGACCACCGTCGACGAGCCGGTCGCCGAGTCGCGCAAACAGTTGGGGACGTTGTGGTAGTGGTACGTCGTCCTCGCCGGATGGCCGTTGCACAGGTCCTGCAGCTCGTGGGCGACCGCATCATCGCCGCGACCGTCAAGGGAGTTGAACACGAACACACCGTTGCGCATGATCCCGACCGTGCCCTCGTTCATGCACGACGGTGAGTCGGCGACGGTGCCGAACTGCGGCAGCGTGACAGTCACGGAGCCCTCGGTAATCGTGCCTGGATTCCGGTCGTACTGGTAGGCAGGGTCGCTCGCAGCGATCGGAAATGCTCCGGTCGGGTCCTCGACGGGGACCGAATTGGTGATGATCGTCCGGGTGCCGTCAGCCACGGACTCGATGAACGCTGCCGCCTCCCAGACGACGGTGCCTTCGACGGCCAACTTGGCGGTGAGGTCCCAGGTGCCCTCGGCGGCGTTCAACCACGGCCCGTCAGCAGATGCTCCGCCGGCATTGGGGTTACCCGCCCGGCATGCCCACAATCCTGCGACCGACGGCCCAGCCGTCGAGACGAATTCGTCACCGATCGGAAGTCTCGTCGGATCGACCACCGCGCCCGTCCAGACGTTGACGATCTCGCCGGCGACGGCCGGGACGACCGAGACCGCCGGAGTCACGGTGGTTGTCGACGCGGCAATGGTCGCCACCGCCTCGGTCGACGCGGGAGCGGCCGACGTCGAGTCGGCTGCGGCATCCGTCACCTCGCTGGCCACCTCGCTGGCGACCGCGGCGTTCACCGACGAGTCCGGCGACGCGACCGCCGTCGGCGCGTCGGCGCTGCCACAGGCGGCAACGGCGAACACCATCAGTCCGGCGACAGCGGCGGCACGGGCCTGGACCATCCGCAAGGCGTTGCGATGTTGGGCGTGGTTGTTCATCGGGTCACTCCAGTTCTCGGTGATGTCATCTCGACGGTGTCGCCTTGCGGCTCATCCGTTGGGTCGTAGCGGAAGCGCGGCTTCCAGTTCGGCGGCGGTCACGCCCAGGACCTTGGCGGCGGCCTCGAAATCGAACGGGGGCCGGCCGAGGGCGGCGTCCAGCCCCTCAACGGTCACGCCGAGTGTGGCGGCAGCCTCGGTGAAGTCGGGAGGCCCACCGGCGGGGCCGCCCGCGGGACCCCCAGCACCACCGGGGCCGGCCACGGCGGCGGCGGTCGTCTCCCCGCTGAAGCAGGTCAGAATGGCGTTCCGCTCGGGATCGTGAGCGTGGTAGTGGTACCCGAGTTCGTCGGTCGCATGACCGTTGCATTCATCGAGGCCGGCGGTAGCCAATGTGGCGTCGTCGAGCGGTCCGTGGATGGCGAAGCCGTCCATCGCGTAGCCAAACATCGCCGACTCACCTTCCGACACCTCGCCGTCGGCATCGGAACAACCCAGCGCGGCATGCATGTGGTAGCCGTCGTCGGGGTTGATGTGTCCGCCGCAGTCATCGAAAGCCGCGATCGTGTACGCACCGAGGATGACGTCGACCGGGGCGCTGTTCTCGATGCGCACGCCGTCCAAGGTGACACCAAGCGTCGCCCCGACCGGGGTCGACTCGGCGGCCAGGGCCGGCGTGACCGGAATCTCCACGGTCACCGGCATCGGTTCGCCATTGTCGAGCCATTCGATGCGGCCCTCGATACAGACGTTCTGAGTGTCGGGATCGACCTCACCACCGCCGAATGCACCACGGATCGCCGCTTCGAACAGGTCGGCCGTGTCGGTGGATCGAACGTCGCCGGCTTCGTCGTAGAGCTTCCAATTCGGATCCTCGTAGAGGTCGGCGAGGCCGACGATGAATGCACCGTCGATGTCGTAGAGGGCCTTGCCGTCGAACCAGATGCCACCCGCGTCGGCGCCGTCCGAGGTCGTGCTGGGGCAGAACGGCCCGAGCTCGGTACGGGTCGTCGGAAAACCGGGGATGGTGAGCTGGTAGCACGAAGTCGCCGCACCGCTCGTCAACGTGCAGTCCACGGTCACCGCCGCTTCGGTGAGGGCCCCGGCGAAGAATCTGCTCGGATCGACGTGACCCGAAGCCGCGCTCGCCGCAACCGTGGTCTGCGGGTTTGCCTCGGTCGACGTCGGGGATACTTCGACCGAGGGTCGCGGCGGGCTCGGCCGCCACCGTCGCCGGGGCAGAGGTCGCGGTAACCGAACTTGCATCCGTGGAATCGGTCGCAGAACCGTCGGAGCCGCAGGCCCCGAGGACGAGCGTCAGGGTGGCGAGTGCCGCGAGTGCCGTCGCCCGACGATGATTGCGTTGCTTCATGCGACCGATCCTGCCGCATGCTGCTGTGAGGACACTGTGTGTACACTCACAGGCTTTTCACAGCTTCGGCGGATGGACCCGCTGGACTGACGCGTCTACTGGGGAGCGCGCTCCCCAACGCCTGCGCCAAGCGGAATGGCGGATCAGGATGTGGCGATCTCGAGCAGTGCAGGCATCACGTGCTCGGCGAACAGCTTCATCGAGCGATGGGTCTCGGCGTCGTGCGCATACCGGCGTGGCGGAACGCCACCGCCAGCTCGGTGATCCGGCCGAGCGCGCCGGTCACGAACGGGGTCAACGCAGCGATGACGTCGTCGGGGGTCCCGACGGCTGCGCTCCAGAAACCGGCCTGACCGGCGCGGATCATCTCGGCCGTGACCCGCTTGGAATCGTCGGCCGGGACGCCCTGCGAGGTCTTTGCGGGTCTCGTAGAAGTTGACGAAGTACTCGAGCGCCGGTCCGGCGAGCGTCCCACCCGGCATCGGCGGAGTCGGCGACGCAGACCATCTGCATCGAGGCCACCGGTAGTCGACGGGGTTGCGCCCGGCGGCGGCGAGTTGAGCGTCGTAGCCGGGATTGAACGGCCCGATGAACTTGAATGCCGCGCTCGGCGGCGCGCCGCTGGTTCTGGGGCCCCATCCCGCCGTACCAGATCGGCATCGGGTCCTGCACCGGCTTGGTGGTGAAGGTCATGTCGGGGATGTCGTAGTAGCGACCCGTGTGGCTGAACTCGCCGGCTCGACGAAAGGCCTCGATGATCCAGTCGATCGACTCCCACGTCCGGCCGACTCATCTCGCTTCGGATCGATCCCGAAGGTGACGAACTCCTCGTATTGCGAACCCGGGCCGACGCCGAAGTCGAACCGGCCGCCGGAGAGGATGTCGCAGATGGCGACGTCCTCGGCGATCCGGATCGGGTCGTGGAACGGCAGCAACGCCACCGCCGTGCCGACCCGCAGTCGCTCGAGGTCCGGGCGGCAACCGCGGTGCAGACCTGGATCGGCGAACCGGTCCACTGGCACTCGCGGAAGTGGTGCTCGCCGTACCACGACCGGACGAAGCCCAACTCCTCGCCGAGCACCGCGTCGCTGATGTAGTCGGCGTAGACATCGCGCAGGTCGTAGGCCGAATCGGGGAGGTTGCGCACGGCGTTGAGCAATGAGAACTGCATCGGGTCACTCCGTCAGGTTGTGATTCATCCGGACGCAGGGACGGCGGCCTGCTCCAACCATATTTCACGGTCGTCGACGAGTCACGTTCCGGCGAGGTCGAGCACTGGGCGGTTGAGCGCTGCTCCGCGCCGTCAGCTCGCGGTGAACAGCGGGGCGAAGGTGGGGACTTCGAAGACGGCGCCCGGTTCACGCAGATCGTTGTACTCCGTGACCAGGTCGACCACGTCGGCCGGCAGTTTTTCGAAGAAGCGGATCTGGGTGGTGCCATATTGCTCGTCGAGTCGGCGGATCAACTCGGCGCGTCCCAATTCGGTCAGTCGGGACTCGATCAGCGCCCGCACCTCGTCAGATCGTGCCTGGTCAGCCGCACTGCGCGGGTCGAACGAGGCGAGCAGCACGGCGTCGGCCCGTTCGGCGAACTTGGCGATCGATCGGTCACCCGAGATGTACCAGAGCACAGTGGACGCCGTTTCCTCGGCCTGCACGCGGAATGGTTGGGCGGCGGCCTTACCCCAGGCGTCGACGCCGACATGCATGCCGCGGCGTTCCATTTCGAGCACCAGTCCGTAGGGCACCCCGCCGAGCGCCGCCGGGTCATGCCATCGCAGCAGGTAGCGGGCATCGGGTGACAGGTGGTCGGCCAGTGGTCCGCTCAATCCGCCAACGAGGCGACTGTCGGATTCGTGAGGCGGGCGGGCTCCGGTCGCCTGCAGCCCGGCGGCGACGACGAGCAGTACCGGCATCACCACCGCCCAGCGGGCCAGCCGCGGCAGATGCCCCGGCCACCGGTCGGTCGCGGCGCGGCCGATGGCAAGCAGCGCGGCGAGGGCGGCGATGGCGTTGATCGGCCAGACCCAGCGGACCACATAGTCGTAGAACTCGCCGAACACCCGGGTCACCGAGAACAGCCCGATCGCCGTCGCCGCTCCGCACACCGCGAACAACGCCAACGCCTCCCGGTCGCGACGTCGCCACGCCACCCATACTCCCCCGGCGACCAGGGCGACCATCGCCAGCAACCCGACGAGATTCGGCGACGCCGTCGGCTCGTGGTGCCGCCCTGTTACCCAGCTACCGAGCAGGTTGAACTCCCCCGCGAACGCCTTGACCCCGGCTCGCACACCGACGTACGGCTCGGGCGGATTCCCGAAGTGTTGCCACAACCGACGTAGGTTCCCCGGCGACCGCGTCAGTTGCTCGTACACCGGCGCAACGAGCGAGATGGCCCCGACCGCGGCCGACACGACGATGTCGCGCCCCAGGCGCCGCGGACCGCCCTGCACCGTTCGTCGACGAATCAGTAGCCATACCAGGGCCAGACCGGTCAGGCCCCCGACCAGCGGCAGGTAGCTCACGTGGGTCTGCCCGCAGTGCGAGCCGACCGCGACCGCCCACGGCAACGAGCGCGATCGCTCCTGGGCCACGTCCCATAACAACACCAGGAAGGCTGCGAAGGCGAACACCGGTAACCACACGTTCCACGGCTCGACGAAGAACGACGTCATCAGCGCCCGCACCATCACGAGCATCACGAACGCGGTGGCGATCGCGGCCCACCGGCCATGCCGTCGACCCACCAGCCATACCGAGGCGCCGATCGCCAGACCGTGGAGCACGTCGGCTGCGGCGATCGTCGCCCACGACGAGCGGCCGAGCAGCACGTAGACCGGCAACATCGCGTACGCCATGCTCGGGCCCAGCGCCGATCCCTGATCATCGATCGGCCCGACCCGGGCTGCCACGCCGACGAGCGGCGGATGACGGGGAATCGCCCGCAGCATCAGTTCGGTATGAGCCAGGTCACCTGTGGGATACCAGTGATGCCGCAACATCACGATCATCACGATGACCAGGGGAATCGTGGCGATGGCGGCGATCAACCGCGGCGACGGCAGGCGAAGATCAGGAACGGACGGCGATGCGCCCTGACTCACGGAACCACCGCGACGAGCACCCGGGCCATGCGCTCCAGACCGGCCGCGGTCAGCGCGCCCTGGGCGTCGCGCACTGCGATCATCCCGTCGGGCTCGCAGTCATCCCACCATTGGCAGGGCATTCGTTCTACCTGCGAGTCGTCGCCGAGCAGGCGGGCCGCGTCGGCGACGGTCACCTGATCGGCCGCGTCCAGTTCGGCGATTGCCGAGTCCACCTCGATGTCGAGGCTGCCCTGACCCGGCCGCAGCACAATCAAGGGGATGTCCTCGGCAGCGGCCGCCGACGTGAGATCGGCAATCACTCCGCCGCCACATCCGACGGCGCTGCGGAACGAGAGCACGATCGCTTCGGCATCGATCTCGGCAAGCCGAGGACCGAGCGCCGCCGACGCATCGCACCACGTGGCCCAATCATCACGGACCTCGACACTCAGACCGCGCTCGCGGAGTCGCCGAATGATCGGATTCGATTCGGCAACCACCTCGGGGTCACCGGCGAGCATCACGTTGACCGCGTCGCCGGCATCGGTCAGCGACGGCCACCACCACACGATCAACGCCAGCACGATTGCTCGCGGTGCCAACCGCTGCAGCCCGCGGGGCGCGAACACAACGGCATCGGGCGAGGTAACCACAGGCACGCGACCTTACCGGCCAGCCCGGCGGTGCTCGCGTGTTGCCGTGAGCAGCACCCCGAGCACGTCGTGAGCCACCCGGTCCCAGGTGAGCGTCGCGGCTCGGCGTCGCGCCGCCTCCCCCAAACGGCTCCGCAACGCATCGTCGCTGATCACCCGGGCGATCGCCGCGCCGAGATCGCTCAATTCGGCGACCAGGATGCCGGTCTCACCGTCGATCACCGAGCAACGGTGGCCGCTGATGTCGGTCGCCACCGACGGGGTTCCACAGGCTGCACCCTCGGTCAGGGCGAGGCCCCACCCTTCGGCAAGCGACGCGCTTGCCACCAGCCACGCCCGGCGGTAAAGGTCGCGCAACTCTTCGTTGCTGACCCGTCCGGCGAGTGTCACCCACGCCGACGCCTGGTGCTCGGCGATCCACGCCTCGATCAGTCCCCGGTCGGGACCGTCGCCGACCAACACCAGGCGCAGCGTCGGATGCGGCCCGACGGCGCGGGCCTGCTCGCAGGCGTTCAGCAGTTCGACGAAGCGCTTCACCGGGGCCTGGCGGCCGACGGCGACGACCATTGGCGCGGTCTCCCGCTCACCTCCGGGGTGGAAGAACGAGTCGACCCCGTTGGGGATCGCCACGACCCGCTCGGGTCGTAGGCCCATCACCTCGATGACCTCGTCGCGGGTCGAGTCCGACGGCGTGGCCGTCAGCCCGCGTCGATAGAACGGCGGCGCGAGGCGCGCTTCGAGCAGGCGACCGACCGCACCAAACGGGGGCGGAAACATCTGATCCCACATCGGCCCATGGACGTGGTGGATGAAGGTCATCCGCGGTCCTCGGAACCAGATCGGCGACATCCACGGAACACCGTTCCAGATCTCGACCAACGCATCGCGCGGCCCCATCCGGTGGAGGAGTTCGCTGACCATCGTGCGCGGGAAGACCGAATAGCGACTCCCCCGACGGACGACTCGGTATCCGTTGCGGACGGCGACCCGTGGACGGCCAACGGCCGCAGAGGTGCGATGCAACACGTCAAGCCCGGCGGCGGCCCAGCGGCGCATGCACTCGTCCGCGTGGACTTCGGAGCCTCCGGCATCGGGATCATCGAGATCTCGCCAGGCCAGAACGTGAATGCGCCGCACTCCGTGAGAATTCAACTCCGTGACGAAGTTATCGAGTCGGAACGACCCGTCATACTCTTCGGCAGTCGGCACGGCTTTCTACACTACGTATTCCGACCCTGCTGACGCAGTGTTGCCACGAGGACTCCCACCCACCCATGGCCCCCAACTCGAGAGCGACGGTGACCGCACGTGCCGGCGCGCTCGTCGGGCTGGGCTCGCTCGCTCATCGGCCGCCGGGCCGCCGAGATGGCCGATTCGATCGACGATTCGACCCGCGGTCGGCTACTCGCCCGCCTCGATATCGGTGGGGTCGTCGTCATCGTCGGGATGATGGCGGTGATGTATCGGCCGTGGGTGCGCCGACATCTCACCGACCGTCAGGTGCCGACAACCCGCTCCTGGTGGTGGACGACGGCCCGACGGGTGATGCCGGTGTGGTGGCTCACCGTGGTGATCGCCGGGGCAGCCATCGGGATTCAGGGCGGTCCTCGCCAATTGGCCGTCACCATGCTCGCGTTTCGCGACCCACGCTCGATCGGACCACTCCCGGGGCTGGAGGTCGGTTGGATTCTGGCCGTCGTTGCCAGTGCCGGGGTGCTCGTTCCGTTGTGGTCGCGGGTCATCAGGCGAGGCGGCATCACACCGACCCAGCAGGTGTTCAGGGAGTTCGGCGGCATTGGCGCCGTGATCGGCGTGGGGCTCGTCACCCGACTGCTGTGCGGTATCACCGGTTCCACCGCCGCGTTCGGTCCCCTTTCCTGGCTGCCGGCGCAGCTCGCCCCAGTCGGCGCAGGCATGGCCCTCGCCGTGGTCGTCGAGGCCCGGAGCGTAGGCGTGCTGCGCGCCCGGCCCGACAAGCGCTCGATCATCGCCGCCGCCCTCATCGCCGTCGCCGCAGGCGCGATCGCCACGTTCGCTTCCGGGCTGGCGCTCCACCGCCCGCCGACCTCCACCGTCGACATCCTCGTCAGCCATGGGCTGGCCTTGCTGGTCGCCACCGGAGTCGGGTACATCCTGCTCAGCGTGCCGAACCGGCTGGTCCACCCGGCGACCGCCGTGCTCTCCACCGTCGCATTGGGCTTCCTGCTGTTCGGCGAGCCGATCGCCGACCTGGTCGCCCGCCAGTATCGTGAGCGGGTCAGCGGTTCGGCCGGGAATCTGCTCATCGATGGCCCGGCCGCCCCGATCGCGGTCTGGACCGCAGTGATCTGCGGGGCCTTGGGAACAATCGTCGCCGTCGGCTACCTGATCGTGCGGACACCGAAGTTCCGCGACGTCAACGACAAATCGGCCTGGCGATTCGCTATGGCCGGGGTGGTCGGCGGGGCCTTCTTGGTACGGCTGGCCGGGCTCCTGGCCGTTGCCCCCGAGCGCACCGACGGCGGCGACCCGCTCTTCTACCACACGACCGCCAACATGCTCGCCGAGGGCAAGGGCTTCCTCGAACCACTCAACTGGATCGCGCACGGCAAGCAGATCGCCAGCGCCCTCCACGGCCCGATGTATCCGATGGTGCTCTCGTTGACGTCCCGTTTCGGGGGAAGCAACTACTTCGACCACAAAATGCTCTCGCTCGTCATCGGGGCATGCACCGTGATGATCGTCGGGGTCATCGCCCGCCGGTTCGGCGGTCCGTGGGCCGGTTTGATCGCCGCCGCGCTCGCCGCCTGTTATCCGAATCTGTGGATGATCGACGGGCTCCTATTCCCCGAGGGACTGTTTGCCCTGCTCACTACCGCTTCGGTGTGGGTGATGTTCGAGTGGCGCGATCGCCCACGGCGCACCCTGCTCGCCTTCATGGCCGGCGGGCTCGTCGGGCTGGCGGCGCTGACCCGTGGCGAGGGTCTTCTGCTCGGTCCGCTGATGATCGCCCCGTGGTTCCTCACCGACCGGGCATTACCGATGCGGCGTCGAGTCGCTGGCACCTGGCCCTTGCCGGGGGGGCGTGTGTCGCCGTCATCGCTCCGTGGGCGTTGCGTAACTCCGATCGTTTCAACGTGGCCGTGCCGCTGTCGACAAACGGCAACGAGTTGATCGTCTATGCCAACTGTGACGAGACGTACTCGGGCAAGTTCCTGGGATTCTGGCTGTTCGACTGCCAAGATCAGATCCGCGCCGAGATCGGCGGCGATCCGCCGGGCGACGAGGCCGAGAAGTCGAACTACTGGCGCGAGCGGGCCTGCAGTACGCCAAAGACCACGCGTCGCAACTGCCCAAGGTCATCGCCGCTCGAGTCGGACGCCAGTGGGAGCTGTTCCGCCCGTGGCAAAACACCGAGTTCGCCGCTATCGAGGGCCGCAATGTCAACTGGGCGCGGGTCGGCCTGGGCTATTACTACGGTCTTGTCGCCGCCGGAATCCTCGGGGTCGTTCACCTTCGCCGCCGCCGGGCCAAGATCTGGCCGCTCGTCGTCCAGATCGTGTCGGTGACGATCACCGCCGCCTACGCCTACGGGACGACTCGCTTTCGTGCCCCGGCCGAGCCGGTGTTGTGCATCTTCGCCGGAGTCGGCCTGGCCCCGCTGCTGTCACGGGCCGCCACCCGGCTGCGCCAGGGCACCCGCGAGGTCACCGACGAGCGTGCCTTCGTACTCGGCGGCCGCGGCGGGTTGATCCGCCGCGGCGGCTGGATCAGCCTGGCGGTGATCGCCGCGGTGGTCGCCGCACCGCTGCGTGGGCTCTACCTGCAGTTCGGGGTCGACGATGGAGGAGGGCTTCATGCTCACCTTCCCCGAGCGGGTGCTGGCCGGCGACGTCCCCAACGTCGACTTTCTCCACTTGTATGGCCCGGGCTCGCTCGATCTGCTCGCCGCCACGTATCAACTCTTCGGCGTCCGACCGTTGGCGTCGAGCGAACCTTCGGCCTCGCCCAGCACCTGGGATTATCCTCGGGATCTATGCCCTGACCAGGGCGTGGGGACGAGTCGCCGCGGTGGGCTGCGCGACATTGTCGGCGATTCTCGTGCTCACCCCGATCGGGCTGTCGGCCCTCGCGTGGAACGGCGGGGTGGGCCTTGGGCTGTGGAGCATCGTGTTGGCACTTCGGGCCCGCCGCACCGACAACCGATGGTCGACGATCGGTTCGGCGGCGTTGGCCGGGCTGGCCCTCACCTTCCGACCCGATCTCGCCGTCGCCCTGGGGGTTACCCACCTGTTCCTCGGTGTGGGGCGCCGGTGGCTTCCGCCAGGTGATCATCGGTGCGCTCGTCGGGCTGCTGCCGTTGTTCGTCCACCTCATCGGGCCGGTATCGGTCCGTGATCGAGGGGATGTTCATCGACCCCGTCGCCCGTCTGCGGCCGGGCCGGAACTCTCCGGCACCCCCGTCGTGGGACTACTTCGAGGGGCGCTCCAGGTGATCGCCGACAAGTTCCCGCCGTGGTGGGACGTTCCGCACATCGCCGGGCCGCACCAGCTCTTTCTGTGGTTCTTCCTGTTGCCCGTTGTCGCCTTCGGCGATCCTTTCGGTCGGCGTGGTCCACCGCCGCCGGGCCGACGATCTGGCCGCACCACGCACGCTGCTGGCGGTCGGCGTCGGCTCTTCGGGGTCGGACATCCTCCACCAGGCATTCCAACGGCCCGACTCGGCCCACTTCGCCTGGGTTCGGGTGTCTGTATTCCCATGCTCGGTGGCGATCGATCGAGGTCATCGGCCGTCGCCGCCCTCATATGGTGCCGCCTCGGACGAGCCGTCGACCGGCGTGCTCCCCGTCGCCGCGACGTACTTGTGGTCTTCCCCTACTTCAGCTACCGGCCGTATCTTGACTACGCCCGCCAATCGCTCGGGCAACCTGCCGCAGTTGCGGTCTGCCAGGTCGAGCGCAACGACCGGGCGTTCTATCTCGGCGATACCCGTCCGTGGAACGCCGCCAACGAGGTGGTCGCCGATCTCGACGCACCGACCAAGCCGGGCGAGCGCCTGCTGGTCGGCCCGGTCGATTTTCGCCAGACGATCTACAGCGACGTGTTCTTCTACTACCTGTTCCCCGAGCTGACCCCGGCCACGTACTTCATCGAGATGGACCCGGGCCTCGCCAACATGCAGGGCACCCGCCTGACCGACGACGTCGACTCGGCGGACTGGCTGATCCTGACCCGCTACTGGTCCGGCTGGATCGAGCCGAACACGTCGACGGTGTTCGGCGACGACAAGCCGAACCAGGCCGTCGAGGACAAGTTCTGCCTGGTGGCACTACCAGAACGACCTGATCCGGCTGTACCAGCGCTGTGCGAGGGCGACGGCATCGGCCCGTATGAAGGCCCCTACGAGCCTGATTCGACTACGCCGTCGAAGTCTCGGTCCCGGTACCTCCCCGCCCCGACGGCACGAGCCCCTTCGAACCCGGCCTGTACAACGCGTGACCAGTCGTCCTGAGCCACGGGCATGTCGGACCCTTGACGTACTGTGGGGCCGACTGACTGCACGCGGTCACATGGGAAGGCGGCGCCAGATGGGGCGGGGCAGTGGCGCAGGATCGCTGAAACGAACGCGGATCGCCGGGGGGCTCCACACGGTGTGAGCTTTGGTGCGGCAGGCCGCGTTCGGCCGCGCTCGGCGACATCGTCGGCGTTCTGGCGAACGCCGAGGGCTTCATGCCGGTGGTCATCTTCGAATGGACGAACCCGGGCCGCACGACGAGTAGCGAGGCGCCCGCTGCCCTGACCAACGAGTCGCCGAGGCCTTGGGCGAAGCCGTCCAACCCGCCTTGGTCGAGCCATAGACGTAGTTGGCCTTACGCACCCGCTCGCCGGCCACGCTGACGAGAAGATCACCATCCGCGCCGTGGCCCTGCGACCGCAACCGGTTCGCCACTGCCAAACCAACCGTCACCCCACCGACGTAATTGACGTCGAGCACCGGGGCGGCCGAGGCGGGATCGGCGACGAAATCGTCGGGATTGCCCAAGTACCCCGAAGGCCAACAACACCACATCGAGGTCACCGTGGCGCTCGGCCAAGCCCTCGATGAACGCGGCGTGGGTGGCATGCGAGCAGGCGTCGAAGGCCACGCAGTCGACGCTGGCAACGCCCAAACCTCGCAGTTCGGCGGCAAAATTCGATGCATCGTCGGGGTTCCGCGAGCCAGCACCACTGTTGCCGTTGACGGGCGGACGAGACGGCGAACCGTCGCCCGGCCGATGTCGCTGGTCCCGCCGAGCAGCACGATGGTCTGCGGGTCACCAAATGCGTTCTGCACAAATCCTCCAAGACACGCCGTTTGTTCAATCCGTGGGGTGATCACCCCACGGATTGAACAAACGGATGAGTTACGAAATCAGCTCGAGCCTGCGGGCGAGGTCGCTCTGCCAGACGCCGGTCGGGTCGGCCTTGTCGCGAATCGCCTTCCACTCGTCGAGCCGGGGATAGCCGCGCCGCATCGCCGCCGCCGTCATGTGACCATCCTTGGCCAGGTAGTGGCGACCGCCGGCGTCGAGCACCAGATGGTCAAGCGACGTCAGTAGCGGCGACAGACCCTGCCGCCCGGCGGCGATGTCGACGGTGATCGTCCAACCGGGCATCGGGAACGACAACGGCCCAGGATTGCCCGCGCCGAACCGCTTGAGCACGACCAGGAACGAGGGATCACCGAACCCGGCCATCCGCTCGACGACGGTGCGCAACACGCGCTCCTCGCCGAACGGAATGACGACCTGGTACTGCACGAAACCTTGTGGCCCGTACAGCCGGTTCCACCAGCGGACCCCGTCGAGAGGATGGAAGAACGAGCTGATCGAGCTGACGTGATCGTGGCTCCGCTTGGGCGCCTTGCGATACCACAGCTCGTTGAACGCATGGATCGACAACCGATTGAGCAGACCATTCGGAATGCGCGGGGCGGCCAGCGGAGTGTGCGGGTCGAAGTGCAACGGATCGTTCGCCGCCCGTCCCGAGAGGGCTGCGAGCGGCGCGTGATCGCCGCTCGACAGCACCGATCGGCCGAGCCGCCGACCGGTTGCGCTCGAATCCATCCACGCCACCGAGTACCGATGCCGATGATCACCCTCGGCCATCCGGACAGCACATCGTCGAGGTCGGTGGTCCGCTCGGTGTCGACGAGCATCTGGCTCGTCTCGATCGGCAGCAGCCGGATCGTCGCATCGAGAATCACTCCGGTCAGTCCCATCCCGCCGACGGTCGCCCAAAACAGGGCAGCGTTCATGCTCGGGACTCAGCTCCTTCACCGACCCGTCGGCGAGGAACAGCCGGAGGCCGGCGATGTGGTTGCCGAGGCTGCCCTCGACGTGGTGATTCTTCCCATGGATGTCGGCGGCGATCGCTCCCCCCAGGGTGACCTGGCGCGTCCCGGGGGTGACCGGAACGAAGAAACCCTGAGGAACCAGGTGCTTCATCAGGTCGTCAAGAGAGATTCCGGCGTGGGCAGTGACGGTTTGGGCCGCGGCATCGAGGCGGGGTGTGCCCCCTTGACCCGCCATCGCCAACACCAAGCCACCGGCGTTCTGCGCAGGCGAACCATACGACCGGCCGAGGCCGCGGGCGATCGCCCCGCGGGAGTCGACCTGGTCAAGGGCATCGCGAGCCTCGTCGACGCCGCCAACCTGCAGCATCCGAGCCCGGGTGGGCGCGGTGCTACCCCAGCCCATCAGCATTTGGGACATGGTCGGCCGCGTCACGAGTCAGTGAGCCTAGCGAAGCCGGAAGTGGGCCAAACATGCATGCCCGGCCCCGACCCGTCAGACGCGGCGGCGGGTGTGGTTACGCCTACGATGGGTGGCCGTGTTTACGGAAGGCACCGTCACCTCGGTAAAGACCACGGCGACGGGCCCCGCCCCGATCGAGCAAACCCGCGAACGGTTCCGTCGCGGCCCCGATCACGTCGAGTCTCATCGCGACTCGACCATCCTGTTGGCGGCCATCGCCTACCTCCCGCTCCTGCTTACCCGCATCGGCAAGGTCGCCCTCGACACCA
This sequence comes from uncultured Actinomycetes bacterium, assembly GCA_963847945.1. Taxonomy (GTDB): domain Bacteria; phylum Actinomycetota; class Acidimicrobiia; order Acidimicrobiales; family Ilumatobacteraceae; genus JANMJD01. The sequence goes on along the minus strand of CAWKBX010000004.1, from coordinate 381,412 downwards.
GCGACGGCGTCTATCTCGACACCACACGAACGCTGCGCCTGGCCGGGGGGAGATGGGATCCCGGCCTGATGTTCGGGTCGGTCATCGACCGCACTGATGGCTACGCATTTCCGATGGCACCCTGGTTCGGCCTGGCCCGTTGGCTCCACGTCCCGACGTGGGTGGCCCAGCGCCTGTGGCTCGGCACGATCGTGTTCCTCGCCGGCTTGGGCATCCTCGTGCTCCTGCGCACGATGCGCTGGGAAGGCACCGGCGCGTTTCCCGCAGCCCTCGCCTACATGCTGTCGCCCTACGCCCTGCAGTACCTCGGGACCCGGTCGGTGGTGCTACTCGCCTGGGCTGGGCTCCCGTGGCTCATCCACTTCGCCGCTCGTAGCACCGAGGCTCCCGGGTGGGCAGATCCCGCACGATTCGCCCTCGGCGTCAGTTTGGCCACCGGCGGCAATCTGGCGGCGAGTCTGTACATGCTCGTGGCTCCGGCCCTGTGGTACGTCTTCGTCGGTTTCGTCACCCGCGACCTGCCAGTTCGAACGCTGCTGAGAACCGTCGCCCGCGTCGGCATCGTCACCTCCGGTGTCTGTGTGTGGCTCATCGTCGGCTGGACGTACGCGCCACGGGTCGAGCTCGGCCAAGCCCTTGCCCGCGATCCTCAGCCGTTCACCAGCCAGACCACCACCCCGAGCGAAGTGATCCGAGGGCTGGGCGACTGGCGGAACTACACCGCCGCCGGCGGGAAGTTCGCCGTGCAGGTGTACCACCGGTGGCCGGCAATGATCGCCCTCACGGCCCTGATCACCGCCATCGGCCTGGTCGGGTTGGCCCTCACCCGCTTCCGCAACCGCCTCTATTTCATCGGGTTGCTGGCCGCCGGTATGACCTTGTCAGTCGGCGCGGCTCCGACCGGCCATCGCGAGGCGACCGCCCGGCTGTTCACCACGCTCACGTCGACCAATCTCGGCGGCGTGCTGACCCCATCGTCCCGCGCCGCTCCGTTGCACCTGCTGGCCGTCGCGCTCGGCTTCGGAGCAGCGGTGCGAGCCGCGATCCGCTACCGGAACGGGGCGTGGTGGACCACCCACCTCGTCGGCGGCGCACTTGCCATGGCGGCCGTTCCAGGACTCTTCCTCGGTCGGGCGATCGACTCGCCGCTGCTCCTCGCCAATGGGATTCCCGACTACTGGGAGCAGGCCGCGATCGCCCTCAACCACCTCCCGGGCGACTTCAACGTGCTCGAACTCCCGGGCCAGGACTCGACCTCGTATGTCTGGGGCACCACGAATCGCCCGATCAGCGCCTCGTTGCTCCGCAATCCGGTCGGACTCCGCACGACGCCAACCGTCGGCCAACGCCCCACTCGGGACCTGCTCGCCGCCATCGATGATCAACTGCGCAGCCACACGCTCCAGCCCCGGGCCATCGCCCCGCTGGCGCGGATGATGTCGATTGGGGCGATTGTCGTGCGCGCCGACGATACCGACTCGCGCACCGCGGCCGAGGCGCTCAAGGTCCTGAGTGCCGCCGAAGACATCGTGCTCGTCGGTACCTTCGGCGACCCACAGGTGGGTACCGACGGCGTCGCGGTGTACCGCGTCGAGGACGTCCCGCTACGGCTGCGAGTCTTCGAACCCGACGACGTCGCGGTCGTCTCCGCCGACGGCCGCGGGTTTGTCGACCTGGCCAACGCCGGGCTGCTCCCCGACTCACGGCTGATGATCTCGGCCGGAGCGCTGGGCGGGCCCGGCGAACTGAACGAGCTCATCAATCCCAACGCTCCGGTCGTCATCACCGATGCCAACCGCATCGAACGGCGCGCCGGGGCTGGCGAGGCCGCATCGGTCGGGGCGACCGAGACCATTGATCTCACCGACTGGGGAGGCCCACGCGGCGAGCGATTGACCCCGCGACCAGGTGAAACTGTCGATTCCACGACTCATGTCGAACTCGCCGACGGGATTCGCGTCGTCAGTTCGAACTACGGGGCGCCGCGTCGGTTCGAGCCGTCGGACCGACCGACCCTCGCCTTCGACGGCGACGCCGCCACGGGATGGCGGGTCGGTCGCAACGGTTCTCCCGTCGGTGAACGCCTCGTCATCCAACTCCCGCAGCCGGTGACCACTACCTCGCTGACCTTTCGACAAGCGGCTGGATCGAGTGCCGGGCGATCGATCACCCACGTCCACCTCGAGTTCGACGGGTTGACGTCGCGCGATGTGGTGCTGCTCGACCCACGGTTCGATGACAGTGTTACCGCTGGCGAGTCGATCGAACTCGGCACCACTACCTTTCGCACCCTGGCCATCGAGATCACGGCGGTGGCCGACGGCACTGCCTCCGCCGGAGCCGGCTTCGTCGAAATCGAGATTCCCGGAGTGGCTCCGGTCACCGAGGCCCTCGTTTTGCCCGACGATCTCCTGCGGTTCGGTGACCGGCTTACCACCCACCCGGTGACGGTGGCGATGACCCGCTGGCGCGATGTCGCCCATGGCGACGACCCCGAACGCGAGATTCGCCGCTCGTTCTCGGTTCCCTCCGCGATGGCCTTCGAGCTCTCCGGCCACGCCCACCCCGCCCCGGGTGTCGACCAAGTCGACACCGAGTGCCGAACCGACCTCGTCGTCATCGACGGCGCGCCGATACCAGTTCGATTGAGTGTCGATCCCACCGGCTCGCTGACGATCGCCGGATGCACGCCGGTATCGGTCGGGCCTGGTGCCGTCACCGTGATCACCGCCCGCCTCGGCTCCGGCGCCGGACAGCGAGGTCGCCATCGACCAACTGACCTTCACCTCGACCGGTGCCGCATCGCCGCCCGAACCGGCGACGCCGACCCCGTCGGCTGGCGAACCGCAGATCACGATCAACGGCACGACCGAACTGGAGATCAAGCTGCCCAAGGCAGCACGCGGGGTGTGGCTGTTCCGCGCCGCCGGAGCATCCGATGGTTGGACTGCGGCCATCGACAACACCGACGTGCCGCGCGGTTTCCTCGCCAACGGGTTCGGGCTGGCCTGGCCGATCGAGGTCGGCGACGGTGCTCTGCACCAGGTCAGCCTACGAATCCCCGCTCAGCGACGGGTGAACATCGCCGTCATTGCCTCCACCGTCACCGGTCTGATCGCCCTGATCCTTGCCGCCCGCCGACGCCCGGTCATCGTTGAACCGGATCGCGTGCCAGGAGCGATCATGCGGCCCCGTCGGGTCCCGGTTGGAGTCGTTTCACTGGTCGCCATCGTCGTACTCGGGATGGCCGGCGGAGCGTTCCCGGCGCTCGCCGCCGGTGCTGTCGTCATGGGGATCGAGTTCCGGCGATCCACCGCCCAGGCGATCGCCTGGGGTGGGGCTCTGCTGATGTTCGCCACCGGGGTTGCCCGGGCCATCTGGCAGTTGGCGACGTCGACCCCGGTGACCTTGGCATGGCCGGGCGCGGCGCCGGTCTTCGATGTACTCACCTGGACATCGGTCGCGATCATCGTCGCCGTCGGTATCACCACCGCTTCGAATCGCGAACGCGCCCGCCGACCGGGCGAATTCCAGCGTGAACCGCGCGAACCCGTCGAACGGGTCAGACGATGATGCGTAGGGCGTCGGGTTCGACGCTCAACCTCACAGAGCGGTGCGGCACCAGCGGACGCCATCGAGCCAGACCGTGTGCGGCCGGTCGAAGATCAGAGTCCGCTCGACCACCTTGGTGACCTCGATCGCCGGGTGAGGCAGATGGTCGCCGCGAGGGGCCCGACGAACCGCCCGCCAGCGCTGTCCCACCGACATCGCCGACGTGACGACCACCAGGTCGAGGCGACCGTCGTTGGGGTGCGAACGCGGCCGCGACGTCCCAGCGGCCGTGGTACTGGGCGTTCATCGCCAAGGTCACATCGCCGCGCCACCACGAGCGGCGAACCACACAGTGAGCGACGAAGCAGCGCTTCCCGGCATCGGTGATCACCCATCCGACGTCGATCGGACACGACATCGCCGTTGCCCCAGCCCCGGGGGGTCGTGAGTCGGCCAATCCGACCGTGCGGGCCAGGTCACCCGCCGTCGGACGGATCATCGGCTGATCGGCCGCACCGCGAGCAGCCCCGCGACCACCGACCATCTCGGCCAGGGCACGATCGCTGGTGGTCGTGATCAGCGGACCGTCGATCACGATCGGTTCGCCCCACGGCTGGCCCGCCCGAATGGTCACGGAACAATCACGCCGGCAACCGGAAGCGATGCTGCGACCACCCCGCGATGGAGCAGATCTGCGGCGGCATCGGCGGACTTGCGGGTCGCCGAGTCGGGGGCGACAACGGCAATCTGGCGCAGCAGGTCGAGGAGTTGGCGCATCGTGCGGACGAAATCGCCGCCCGACAACTCCTCGGCCGCGACGACCTCGGCAAAGCTCTCCCCGGCCGCCCAAGCAAATGCCACCGCGAGGAACGTCGGATCGGGCGCTCGGTGCGGCAGCAGCCCGGCCCGTTCCTCGGCCCGGCGAATGTCGTCGCTGAGCGCTTCGATCGCCTCCCACCGCTGCTTGACGGCACGAGACGGAAACCACGGCGCCGGGGCCGGCTCACTCGACCGGTGCTCGTAGACGAACAACGAGACCACTCCAGCCATCGTCGCCGGGTCAAGCCCGGCCAGGTGCCCCGCCCGAATCGACTCGGCGATGAGCAGGTCGGACTCGTGGAACAGCCCGGCGAGCAGCATCCCGGGGTCGGTCAGCCGCCAGCCGTTGACGTAGCCCCGCCGGGTGAGAATCGTCAGCACCCGTTCGAAGTCGCGGGCCACCGAGCGGTCACGGCTGTCGACCCGCTGGCGCATCTGGGCCAATTCCTTGGCCACCCGGTCGGCTTGGCGAGCGCTCGCCAGTCGGCGTCGCAAGTCCGGGTCCTGGCGGACGGGGTGGTCGATCTCGCCGTCATCACCCAACCCCGGGCGGGCGGCGAGCGTGGCACGCTCCAACGATCGGCCCATCTCCCGCAAAAAGGTCTGGCGGTGCGGTGCATAGGGCGACGGCACCCTCACCTGGGCGAGGGCGACCGGAGCCCGGGTGAAGTCGGCCGCGTCGAGCGTGAGCACCGAACGCTGCGTCGTCAAGACCTGTAGGCGGATCGTCCCCTTGCGATGGGCCACGGTGACCACGGCGCCCCGTCCTGAATAGCCGCCCTGCTGTACGTAGACAATGTCGCCGGGCCGGAGGTCATCGAGCGCATCCTCGATCTGGGCGACACCGTCCTGGTCAGCGAGTCGACGGGCCTCGGCTGAACGATATTCATCGATATCACCGAACGGACTGGTTGCCGCCGCCCTGAGCTCCTCCCATTGGGTCTCACGGCGCCGCAGGCGGACTTCCAAGCGCACCAGATCGTGATCGGCCTGGTACTGGGCGAACGAGAGGTTCAAGAGCCGCTGAGCCTCGTCGCGGGTGTATCGGCGGATCAGGTTGGCCGCCATGTTGTACGTCGGACGAAACGCCGAGTGCAGGTGGAACGAGCGGCTGGCGGCCAGGGCGGCGACCTGTTCGAACGGCACGAACGGGTTCCACAGCACCACGGCATGGCCGAGATCATCGATGCCCCGCCGCCCGGCGCGCCCGGTGAGTTGGGTGTACTCCCCCGCCGTCAGGAACGTGTGGCGTTCGCCCGAGAATTTCGACAGCTTCTCGATGACCACCGTACGAGCGGGCATGTTGATGCCGACCGCCAACGTCTCGGTGGCGAACACCACCTTGACCAGTCCCTCGGCGAAGCACGCCTCGACCGCCTCCTTGAACGGCGGCACCATGCCGGCGTGATGGCTGGCAATACCGGCCTGCAGCTGATCGAGGAAAGCGCCATAGCCGAGCACTTCGAGGTCGTCGTCTTCCAAGCCGCTGACGCGTGCTTCGACGATCGCTCGAATGCGGTCTCGTTCGAGGGGGTCGTCAACCGGCGGCCGCTGGCCCCCAGACTGCGGGCCGCCTCATTGCACTGGTTGCGACTGAAGATGAAGTAGATCGCCGGCAGCATCTCGGCGGTCGCCGAGGCGATCGACGACATCGAGCCGCGATGGGGTGTACAACTTGCGCCGCGGCCCATGACGACCTCCATTGCGCCCCCCGCCCCGCCCCCGCCCCGACGCGCCGCGGCGGCATCGTTGTCGAGTCGCTGGGCATCGGGGTTCGGTCGGCCATCGACAAGCGTCGGCATCATGTGCAGCCGGTCGTTGGTCGTATCGCCGACCATGTAGAGCTGGTCCAGGCGTACCGGGCGGGTGTGTTCGACGATCGCCTGTGTTGGACCGCGCACCGTCGTGATCCAGTCGGCCAACTCCTGGGCATTCGATACCGTCGCCGACAAGCAGACGAGCAACACCGATGTCGGCAGGTGGATGATCACCTCTTCCCACACCGGGCCGCGATACGTGTCCTGCAGAAAGTGGACCTCGTCGAGCACCACGACGCCGAGCGCGTTGAGGGCATTCGAGCGGGCGTAGATCATGTTCCGAAGCACCTCGGTGGTCATCACCACCACCGGCGCCTCGCCATTGATCGAGTTGTCGCCGGTCAGCAGCCCAACGCCCTCCGGTCCGTACAAGCCGACGAGCTCGGCGTACTTCTGATTCGACAACGCCTTGATCGGAGCGGTGTAGAACGCCCGCTTCCCGGCGGCGAGCGCCAACGCAATGCCGTATTCGGCGACGACGGTCTTTCCCGACCCGGTGGGCGCGGCGACGAGCACGGCGTCGCCTACATCGAGGCAGTCCATCGCCTTGCGTTGAAAGCCGTCGAGCTCGAAGGAATATCGCTGGGCGAACCGACGCCGCGTCGGGCTATCTCCCGGCACCCGTTCATCGTTCGGACCGCTGCTCATCGTCGAGTCCTCGATCTGCCGATTCACTCGGCGGCAGCCGCAGCCTCCCGGCGACGCGTAATGCGGCGGCCGATCAACGCGGCAATGAAGTAGGAAACCAACATCGGCCCCGAGAGGGCGAGCAGACTGATCGGGTCGCCAGAAGGGGTGATCAGCGCCGCCAGCAGCACGATGCCGACGATCGCGTATCGCCACTGCTTCAACAGGGTGCGGTACGACAAGACTCCCGCAAGCTGCAGGAAGACCAGCAGAATCGGGAATTCCAGACCGATGCCAAAGGCGATGATCATCAGCGCGACAAGGCGCACGTACTCGGCGACACCAAGCAGCGGCGTAGTTCCCTCGCCGGCGAACTCGAAGAGGAACTCCAACGCCTTAGGCAACGTCCAAAAGGCGATGGACCCGCCGAGGAAGAAGAGAAATACCGCCGACACGATGAACGGGATCGCATAGCGGCGTTCCCGCGCATGCAGCCCAGGAACGATGAACTTCCACAGCTGCCACAGAATCACCGGCAGTCCGAGAATGAAACCGCCGTAGCTCGCCAACCGAATGCGGGTTCCGAATCCTTCAAGTGGACCGAAGTAGTTCAGCGTGCCGTCGCAGGTGAACTTGGCGCCATCGAGCTCGGGGTTGGCCAATTTCGCCGCGGCCAGCTTCGCATTCGCCGCACAGATGTCGATGAACGGTTGCCGAATCAGCTCGAGTATCGGGCTGTAGAAGGCGAGCGTGAAGACGAACCCGATGAGTACGGCCAGCGCGGCGCGGATGATCCGCATCCGCAACTCGGCCAGATGCTCGGTGAGCGTCATCTGATCATCGGGAGTCTGCAGCTTTTTCGGGCGTTTCGCCCGCTTCCACGGCCACCTCATGCGGTCGCGGCCCCCTCGTCGGTTGGCGCGGCCAGATCTGCACCGGTCGCACCCACCGGATCGACCGAGACGGGAGGACCGGTCGGCGGAGCGAACGGATTCGCCGGAGCCGGTGCAGGCAGCGGTGCAGGAGCTGGCGCCCCGGCCGGTACCGACGGCGGCGTGGGCTGCAACCGGACGGACTCGAACGCCGGCGCCGGGCGCGGGTTGGCAGCAACCGGGGGCGTGCTCGGGGTGTTCGGGGCGCTCGGACCGGCCGAGAATCCGGCGGCATTGCCGAACGGATCAGCGGCGGCATTGGCGGCGTCGTGGGCGGCGGCGACGGTGTCGTTGACCGATTTGCGCATCTCGTCGGCCGGACCCTGCACGGCGTCGCGGATCATGCCGGCCGGTTCCTCGATGCTCTTCTTGAACATGTCGGCGGTCTCGCGCAGCTCGCGAACCGGCTCGTCGAGGGCCTCGCGCAGCTCGCTCTGAAAGCCGGTACTCATCTTCTTGACCTCGCCGTACACCTTGGCAAACCGCCGCACGGCCTCGGGAAGTTTCTCTGGCCCGAGCACCACAAGGGCAAGGACGAGGAGAATCAGAACCTCGCCTCCGGTCACGTTGAACACGTCGTTGAGACTATCTGGGCGACAGGCCGGTCGTGAGGTTCCGCGAGCCCTCAACCGGCGATGGCTCGCTCACGCGGCGCTCGCGCTGCGACAATACACGGCGTGCAGCAACGACTTCCTTCCCTGATGGACCCTCCGGTTGCCTTCGCCCATCGCGGGGCTCGCGCCCATGCCCCCGAGAACACCCTCGAGTCGTTCCGGCTGGCCCTGAAACTCGGGGCGACGGGCCTTGAGAGTGACGTGTGGCTGACCTCCGACGGGGTGGCCGTGCTCGACCACGACGGCGTCGTGAAGTCCCGGCTGCGCAAGCAGGCGATTCGCGACGTACCCCGCTCGGCGTTGCCCGCCCACATCCCGACCCTCGCCGAACTCGTCGATGCCTGCGGTACCGGCTTCAACCTTTCCCTCGACGTCAAGGACCCGGCGGCCGGTCCCACAGTGATTCATACGGTTCGCGAGGCCGGAGCCGATCTGCTGTCCCGGCTGTGGCTGTGTCAGACCACCTGGCAGGACCTGGCTGGGCTGCGCGAGCTGTCCGACGAGGTCAAGCTGATCGAGTCGACCCGCCTCGTGCGCCTCAAGGAAGGCCCCGAGCGCCATGCCGCCACGTTGGCGAGCGAAGGTATCGATGGCATCAACATGCACCACACCGATTGGAACGGAGGGCTGGTCGCCCTGTTCCACCGCTTCGAGCGCTTCGCCCTGTCGTGGGACATTCAGTTCGAGGACGGCCTTCGAACGGCCTTCCGGATGGGCGTCGACGGCCTGTTCAGCGACTGGGTCGACCGAATGATGTCGGTCTACACCAACGAAATCGGCGGCATCTAACCCCCGGCGTGGCGGTTACAGCCACTGCCAGTTGCTGAATGGCAGTATCACAACAAACGCTCGCCCGACGATCAGGTCTTCGTTGACGAAACCCCAAAATCGGCTGTCGTAGGACTGCGACGGTTGACGATTGTCGCCCATCACGAAGTACGACCGCTCGGGGACGATGATCCGGCCGTCGCGATCGGGGTCGGAATCCTCATCGCCCGGCTCGGTGCAGTCGCCGGTCGTGTACGGCTCCTCAAGCCTCTGGCCGTTGACGAACACCTTGCAGTCATGGATCTCGATGACGTCGCCGGGCAGCCCGATCACCCGCTTGATCAGGTCTTTGATGCGTGAGTCACCGAAATCGACCCCGGGGGGTGTCTCGAAGACGACGACATCACCCCGGCGCACATCGTGCAGCCGATACGACAACTTGTTGACCAGAATGCGGTCCTTCGTATGGAGCGTGTCGTACATCGAGTCGCTGGGAATGAAGAACGGAGCAATCGCGAACCCGCGGATCAGCAGGGCGACACCGAGGGCCACGGCGATGACCACGACCCATTCACGAATCGCCCGACCGATGCCCCCCGAGGTCTCGGGCACGTCTGCGTCGTGCTGATCGTCGTCGCCCAAGTAATCGATGGACGGTTGATCATCAGTCACGTATGGCACCTCGGTCATGAGCTCTGCTCGTGACCGGTTGGCCGCGCGAGCGCCAGCGAGCCGGACAACGATGGGGTTCGGGGGCGCAGCCCTCGGGCATCAACGGTCATGAGCTCTGCTCGTGACCGGTTGGCCGCGCGAGCGCCAGCGAGCCGGACAACGATGGGGTTCGGGGGCGCAGCCCTCGGGCATCAACGGTCATGAGCTCTGCTCGTGACCGGTTGGCCGCGCGAGCGCCAGCGAGCCGGACAACGATGGGGTTCGGGGGCGCAGCCCTCGGGTGAGAACGGTCATGAGCGACCCACCGTACAACCCATACGACATCAAACGGCTACAGCCAACGCCAATGGCCCAGGGGGTATACGACCACGAAAGCCCTGCCGACGATGAGATTCTCGTCGACGAATCCCCAAAAGCGGCCATCATTCGACTGACCGGGCTCCCGATTGTCACCCATGACGAAGTACGAACGCTCGGGCACCACGATTCGCCCGTCGCCATCGGGATCGGAGCTTGCGTTGCCTGGCTGGGTGCAGTCACCGTTGATGTACGGCTCGTCCAACTGCTGGCCATTGACGAACACCTGGCAGTCGCGGATCTGGACCACGTCGCCGGGCAGCCCGATCACTCGCTTGATCAGGTCTTTGATCCGATCATCATGGAAGTCAACGCCGGGAGGCTTCTCGAAGACCACCACATCGCCGCGGTGCACGTCGTGGAGCCGGTATGAGAACTTGTTTACCAGAATTCGATCGTCTTCGAGCAGTGTCTCGTGCATCGAGCCGCTTGGGATCGAGAACGGCGCGACGGCGAATTCCCTGATCAACAGGGCGACCCCCAGGGCGACGGCGATGACCATCGCCCACTCGCGAATCACCCGAGCGACACTCGCCTTCGGCATCGGCTCGGCGATGTCAACCGCCGCGGCGTCTATCTCGATCACAGCGAGGCGATCAACTTTTCGACGCGTTCATCGCGGCTCTTGAACGGGTCCTTGCACAGCACGGTTCGTTGGGCCTGGTCATTGAGCTTCAGATGGACCCAATCGACGGTGTAGTCGCGCTTGCGTTCTTTGGCCTTCTTGATGAATTCGCCGCGCAGCCGGGCCCGGGTGGTCTGCGGCGGGATGTCGATCGCCGCGTGGATATCGGCGTCGGTACAGATCCGCTCGACCATGCCCCGGTCCTGCAGCTTGTAGAACAGGCCGCGATCCTGGCTGATGTCGTGGTACTGCAGGTCGACGAGTTGCACCCGGGCGTGGCCCAAGGGCAGGTCGTGCTTGGCTCGGTACGCCTCGATCAACTTGTACTTGATCACCCAGTCGATCTCGCGGTCGAGCTTCATCGGGTCATTTTCGATCGTCGTGACGCAGTGCTCCCACATCTCCAACGCCCGCTGCTCCAGCGGGGGAAGACCCCGTGACTCGGCAAAACGCAACGCCCGATCGAGGTACTCGCGTTGGATGTCGAGGGCGCTGACCTCGCGACCGTTGGCCAACCGCACCTGGCGACGACAGGTCATGTCGTGGCTGATCTCGCGGATCGCCCGAATCGGGTTTTCCAACGTCATGTCGCGCAGCTGCATGTGCGGGTCTTCGAGCATTCGCAAGATGATCGCCGCCGCCCCGACCTTGAGAAACGACGTGTACTCGCTCATGTTCGAGTCGCCGACGATCACGTGTAGGCGGCGGTACTTTTCGGCGTCGGCGTGCGGCTCGTCACGGGTATTGATGATCGGCCGGCTGCGCGTCGTCGCCGACGAGACGCCTTCCCAGATGTGCTCAGCCCGCTGGGCGATCGAGTAGATCGGCCCCCGTGCCGTTTGCAGCACCTTGCCCGCTCCGGCATAGATCTGGCGGCTGACCAGGAACGGGATCAATACCTCGGCGTAGTGGGCGAGGTCGTCGCTGCGGCTCGTCAGGTAGTTCTCATGGCAGCCGTAGCTGTTGCCGGCCGAGTCGGTGTTGTTCTTGAACAGATAGATCGTGCCGCGGATGCCCTCTTCACGCAGTCGCTGTTCTGCCGAGACCAGCAGTTGTTCGAGGATGCGCTCCCCCGCCTTATCGTGCACGACGAGTTCGTAGATCGAGTCGCATTCCGGGGTGGCGTATTCGGGGTGGGAGCCGACATCGAGGTACAGCCGCGCCCCGTTCTGCAGGAACACATTCGAGCTACGCCCCCACGACACGACACGGCGGAACAGGTAGCGGGCGACCTCATCGGGGCTGAGTCGACGCTGGCCGCGCAACGTACAGGTAACGCCGTACTCGTTCTCGAGACCGAAGATGCGTCGCTCCATCCCCGCAACCTAGCCAGCCGTCATCGTCGGCACACGGCATCGGCCGCGTTTGGTTCGACCATCACAGGGAACGAATGGGTCACACCGGCTGAGGCTCAGCCAACGGTGGGTTCGGCCGCACCAAGCATGGCGGCGACATCGTCGTCACCGAGCCGTTTAAAGCAACGCCTGCCGTTCGTGCGAGTGAGCGAGGCGACCTCCAAATCGGTGGGAGCGATCGTGCGCTCCGTTCCCGACAGCGCCGCGGTGCCGATTCGCACGGCGCTGGCGAGATCGAGACCGTCGGCAAAGGAGTCATTGAGACGCTTGGTGATCGCCTCGGCATCTCCACCGAGCACGCTGAACCGACGTTCGTCCATCACCGTGCCGTCGTAGAGGATGTGAAACAGCTGGTACTGACCGGTCTCGAATCCCACCTCGGCAACGAGAATCTCGACTTCCAACGGCTTCATCTCGTGGGTGAAGACCTGACCGAGAATCTGGGCGTAGTTGTTGGCCAGGCTTCGGGCCTCGACGTCATCGCGGGAGTACTGGAAGCCCTTGACATCGGCGGCCCGCACCCCGGCAACCCGGAGTTGGTCGAACTCGTTGTACTTGCCTACCCCGGCGAAGGCGATGCGGTCGTAGATCTCCGACACCTTGCGCAGCGTGTTCGACGGATTCTCGGCGACCAGCGCCACCCCGTCGGCGTAAGCCAAGGCGACCAGGGCCCGACCTCGGGCGATGCCTTTGCGGGCGTAGTCGGCGCGGTCCTTCATGACCTGCTCGGGGGCGACGTAGAACGGAGCGCTCATGATGCAGTCCCTGCGTTGGTCGGATTTGCTTGCACCCGGGTCGCGAACTCGGCGGCGATCACTTCGTAGCGGGCTTTCAGTTCGGCATCGTCGAGGCGGGTGAAGCCGTCGGCCGTGATGGTCGCGACCACCGGGTAGATACCGCGGAGGATGTCGGGGCCGCCCGTCGCCGAATCGGCATCGGCAGCCTCCCAGAGCGAGCGAAGCACCAGGTCAACGGCCTCATCGCGGGCCATCCCATGCCGGTAGCCGACCTTGATCACGGTGCCGGCGTGCAAACTGCCCGACCCGGTCGAGATGACGTCGGTCTCTTCGTAGCGACCGCCGGTGATGTCGTAGTCGAACAGTCGCCCCGTGCGGCGGCGCAGGTCGTAGCCAGCGAAGATCGGCACGACAACCATCCCCTGCATCGCCGCAGGCAGATTGCCGCGGATCAGCATCGAGAGTTGGTTGGCCTTGCCTTCGAGGCTAAGGGTCTGGCCCTCGACCTTCTCGTAGTGCTCGAGCTGCAGCTGGAACAGCTTGACCATCTCCATAGCCGGCCCGGCCGCGCCGGCAATGGCGACGCCGCTGTGGCGATCGGCCTCGGTGACCTTCTCCATCGAACGATGCGAAATGCGGTTACCCGAGGTGGCTCGACGGTCACCGGCCATGATCACGCCGTCGGCGTAACGGATGGCAACACAAGTGGTGGCATGAGGCACGCCAAGGTCGCGCTCGGAGGCGCTGAGCGCAGGAGCGGTGAGACCGACGCGGGTCAACAGCGAAGAGAAGCTCGGCCCGGGATCGTCACCCGGGGTGAAATAGGGCATCGACATAAGTAACCCCGAGGATACTCGGGGTTCTGCCGACTCGCCCGCTCACCATCGGCCGATGACAACCCGAGTCGGCTATTGGCCGCCCTTTTGGACGTATGACTTGACGAAATCCTCGGCATTTGATTCGAGCACTTCGTCGATCTCGTCGAGCAGGTCGTCGAGTTCGGCCTTCAGCTTCTCGCCCTGCTTCGTGGCGGGCGGGGCCTCGGTGGTCGCCTCGGTCGTGCGGGCTGGAGCCGGCTTCTGTTTCTGTGTGCGTTCTGCCATGTGAAGCGAACCTCCTCTACGAACCGAGTCTGTCGAGCAGATCGGCTGCCGTCTCGCTGTTGTCAATCAAGCTAGCCACATGCTGGGCGGTCCCACGCAAGGGTTCCATCATCGGCACTCGCCGAAGCGGTTCGCGACCGATGTCGAAGACCATCGAATCCCAGTTGGCGGCGACGATCGACTCCGGCCAGCGTTGCAGGCACTTGCCACGGAAGTAGGCCCTGGTCGACTCGGGCGGCTCGGTCATCGATCGCAGGGCATCTTCTGGGGCGACCATCGTCTCGAGCCCGACGCGGCGGGCGAGCGACCGCTCGGTGCGAAGGTCGTGATACTGCAGGTCGAGCGCCTTGAGCCGGACGTCTCCCGGAGTCAGGCCATGCCGCTCTTGGTACCCAGTGACCAGGCGTTCCTTGGCAACCCAGTCGACGATCGAGGCGACGGTCGAGCGGTCCTGCTCCAAGCCGGTGAGTACCTGCTCCCAACGGCTGAGGATGTCGGCCCCACATGCCTCACCGACGCTGGCCAGGCCGTGGGACTGCTCGTACTTCTGCGCCCGTTCCAAGAGTTCCCATTGCACCTCAAGCGCGGTCACCCGGCGCCCTGTGCGTAGCCGAACCGTGCGGACCAACGTCGGGTCGTGGCTGATATTGCGAATACCGGCCACCGGGTTGGCGAGGAGAAGATCACTGCCGAGCACGTCGTCTTCGATCATCGCCAGCACGATCGAAGTGGTCCCGACCTTGAGGAACGTGGCGACCTCGCTCATGTTGGCATCGCCGACGATGACGTGCAGTCGCCGATACTTCTGCGGGTCACAGTGCGGCTCGTCACGAGTGTTGACGATCGGTCGCTTCAACGTCGTCTCGAGACCGACCTCCTCCTCGAAGAAGTCGGCACGCTGGCTGAGCTGGAATGGCACGTCGCTGCTCGACACCCCGGCGAGTTCGCATCCCACCTTGCCGGCCCCGCAGAACACCTGCCGGGTGACGAAGTGAGGAGTGATCTGGCTCGCCAGCCGGCCGAATGGCAACTCCCGGGCGACCAGGTAGTTCTCATGACAGCCGTAACTGTTGCCCTTGCCATCGGAGTTGTTCTTGTAGACGACCAGCTCAGCACCATTGAGGTAGCTGCGGGCGGCGTCCATCGACCGAATGACGATCTCCTCCGCGGCCCGGTCGAAGCGCACGACCTCGTAGGCATCACGGCATTCGGGCGTGGAGATCTCGGGGTGGGCATGATCGACGTAATAGCGCGCCCCGTTGGTCAACACGGCGTTGACGAGGTGCGTCTCGACCTCGGACGGATAGGCGACGTCGAGACTGAAACCGCGGGCATCGTTGCCCGGATGCTCGTCCTCGAAATCCCAGCCAACCCGCCGGTAGTACGCGTTCACATAAGCATTGATCAGCATCGACGACGCCGCGACCGGGTTGGTATCGGCACCGCGTACCACGATGCCGTACTCGGTCTCGATGCCACAGACCTTGGGGATCGCCATGGTTCGACCCTACCGGCTCACCCCGAGCTCGAACAGACAGCCCGGTCTATCAGCCATGCTGCAGCACAATCTTGCCGAGCTGCTGGCCGTGTTCGAGCCGGTCGAGCGCTCGGGGGTACTCGGCCAGCGGGATCACCTGATCGACGCGAATCGGCAAACCCTGGTCGACCAGTCGTACCAGGTCGTCGAACTCCTCGTAGCTGCCCATCGTCGAACCGATGATCTCGAACTGCCCGAAAAACAGTCGCGGCAGGTTGATCTCCACCGTCGAACCGCTGGTTCCGCCACAGACGACCAAACGCCCCCCGGGCTTCAACGAGCGCACCGACTGGTTCCACGTTGCCGGGCCGACGCTTTCGATGACCACGTCGGCCTGGACGGGCCAGCGCGCCGCCGCAGAGTCGTAGGCCGCCACTGCACCCATGCCCAAGGCCTCGGCCCGCTTCGCCTCGCTGCGACTGGTGACGATCACCCGGGCTCCCATCGCTCGGGCGATCGACAGCGCCGCGCACGAGACGCCCGAACCGACGCCGACCACCAGCACAACTTCGCCGGCGGTCACCCGGGCCCGACGCAGCATGCGGTACGCCGTGAGATAGGCCAGCGGGAAGGCGGCGCATTCGGACCACGGACGATCGGGGCGTTTGACCACGTTGCGACCGGGGGCTTGGGCGAACGTTGCGTGGCCGCCCCAGCAGTGCTCACCGTAGATCTGAAACCCCGGGCCCATCGGACTGTTGTTTCCCAAGGCGATGATGTCTTCGAGCGGCGATACCGCCGGGTTGATCACGACCGCGTCACCGGGTGTCACATGGGTGACGGCCGAGCCGATCTCGTCGACGACGCCGGCCACATCGCACCCTGGAACATGGGGAACGGGGGGCTTTGGGGAACCTCGCAGGACCCACAGATCCATATGATTCAAGGCGCTGGTGACGACACGCACCCTCACCTCGTCGGCGCCAAGCGGCGGTAGGTCGATCTGCCCCCACCGATAGCTACCAGGTGATTCGTCGAGAATCCATGCATCCATGGGCGGCGACGATAGAGCGGTATGTACCTCTGCACGCGCCTTCGACGGCGGGTTTCGTCAGAATGTCGTCAGCCGACGTACACGCCGAGGCCGAATACCACGAGCCAGATCGCGCCGAATACCTGGAGTGGTCGATCGGCGAGAAAGACCTCCTCGGGCGCTCCCCCTTGGCCCTGCTCCAGAATGAGGAGATACCGCAGTAGGGCGATCAGCATGGGCACGATCGACAGCTCGTAGAACGGAAAGCTCCCGCCCGCCAGCTCTGCGGTCTCGAACGCCCAGACGCAGTAGGCCAGAATCGTCGCCCCGACCGAGATGCTCAACACTTGGCGGAGATACGACGGCGAGTATTCAGTCAGGGTGGCCCGCGTCGTCGACGCTCGGTCACCCATCTCTCGAATCTCGGCGTACCGCTTGCCGGTGACGATGAACAACGACCCGAAGGTGGTGCACAGCAGGAACCACTTACTCATCGGCACATCGACGGCCATTGCCCCACCGACGGCCCGCAGCACGAACCCACTGGCCACGGTTACCAAGTCGATCACCGCCACATGCTTGAGCGCCACCGTGTACGCCAGCGTGACCACTACATATAAGGCGACGATCGCCGCGGCCTGCCAGCGGCCGGTGGCGAAAGCAACCACGATCCCGCCGATGAGCAGCAGCGAACCGACCAGACGGGCCGGTCCTTCGGGCACCGCCCCCGAAGCGATCGGCCGATTGCACTTCGTCGGATGAGCCCGATCGCCGGCCACATCGAGCAGATCGTTCCAGAAGTATGTGCCACTGGCTGCCATGCAGAAGGCGACGAAGACGATCAAGGCCGTGCCGATGGATTGACCGTTGTCGAGCACCCCTGCCGCGCCGGGCGCGGCAAAGACGAGCACGTTCTTGGCCCATTGTTTGGGTCGTGACTCACGCAACCAGGCGTTCACCGGTTCCTCATTCCCATGCCGCACTCTCTCATCTCGCCCGGCGCGACGCAGCGCCGAGGGGCACTCGCATCGCTCATGGCGCGCTCCCGTCGGGCACGGCGGTGAGCGTCAGCCCGGCAATCAGATGGGGCCGGTCGGCGCGGGTCAACAGTTCCCGGTCGCCGGCCGAATCGCCATATGCCCACAATTCGACATCGCGTCCGGCCAGCCAGGCGTCGAGCCGAACAACCTTCTCGGATCCCCGGCAGTTTCCCCCGACCAGTCCCCCGGTCAAATGTCCGTCTGACCCAACCTCGAGCGTGGCACACAGCACCCCGTCGACCCCGAGTCGCTCCCCCAGCGGCCGCAAATACGCGTCGAGCGACGCCGACACCAACACGATCTGATGGCCCTGGCGACGATGCCAGGCGAGCCGCGCCGTCGAATCAGATCGCATCGAGCGTTGTTCGACCTCTGCGGCGAACCGCTCGCCTTGGGCGTTGATCGCCGCCGCCGACCGGCCGGCGAACGCGCTCACCGCCAGCTCCTTGACCCGGTCGCGATCTCGGCGGATCAGGGCGGTGACCAGGCGAATCGGATGCCGGGCGAGTGTCGCCACCACCCGCGGCGTGCCGAGCGAGCGCCGGAGAAACGGCACCACGCAATCCCTCGTGGTCAACGTTCCATCGACATCGAAGGCGGCGACGATAGGGCGCGGAGTCATGCGGCGACGACGCTACCGCTGGCCTGTGGCCAGACCGCGCAGCATCGTCCAGTACCCCGGCCAGCTCTTCGAGACGACGCCCGCCGCGGTGATCTCGACGCCTGCGGTGCACAGGCCGATGAGCGCAAGGCTCATCGCCAGCCGATGGTCGTGATGGGTGTCCACCCGTCCGCCATGCGGCACCGACGGATGGATCACCAGGCCATCGGGCTCCTCGGAGGCCCGCACTCCGAGCTTGCGCAACTCGGCGACGAGGTCGCCGATACGGTCGCTCTCCTTGCGGCGGATGAACCCGACCCCGGTGATCCGCGTTGGTGTCGAAGCGAACGCGGCGACGACCGCCAACGTCGGCACGGTGTCGGAGATGTCGGCCATGTCGACCTCGATGCCCCGAAGCCGCCCCGACGACGCGACCGTCACCCCGCCGGCCGGCCACGTGACCGAGCACCCCATTGCGCCGAGCACGTCGGCGAACCGGACGTCGCCCTGTGATGAGGCCCGATCGAGCCCCCGTACGGTCACTCGACCCCCGCGGATTGCGGCCGCGGCCAGCGGATACGACGCCGACGAGGCATCCGCTTCGATCACCAGCTCGCAGCCGACGTATCGACCGGGAGCGATGTCGATGCGGTCGTCGCCGATCTTTACGGCCGGACCACTGAACGATGTCATCACCGTTGCGGTCATTTCGACATAGGGACGCGAGATGAGTGGCGTGGTCAGGTCGATTCGCAGTCCACCGGGCAGATAGGGGGCGATCAGCATCAACGCCGTCACGTACTGACTTGACACGTCACCGCGCAACGCCACGGACCGGCCGATCGCCGTCGCGCCGGTAGCACCGACGCCTGCAATCGTCACCGGAAGGTGGCCCGGCGCTCCCAACGGGACCACGCCAGCCCCGAGCGCCGTCAACGCATCGTGCAACGGGCCCATCGGTCGAGCCCGCAACGGCGCCTCCCCGTCAACCACGTACGGCCCGGAGCCGAGGGCGCACATCGCCGTGATGAACCGCGACGTCGTGCCCGCCAGCCTGGTCATCAGGGTGATCGGGCCAGGCGCGAGCCGACCGCCGGTTCCCTCGATGATGATCGTCTCGGCTGGCCCCGCCGCGGTACTCCGATCGATTCGGGCCCCGAGGAGGGCCACGCACTCCAGCATCGCCTGGGAGTCATCACCGGGTGGGAGATGGGTCAGACGCGATGTACCCGCGGCCAACGCCGCGCAGGCCAGGGCCCGGTTGGCGATGCTTTTGGAGCCAGGCACGTCGTGGACCGTCACGTCGAGCGGCGCCATCAACGGCGCGACGCTGGCGACCTCGACGAACGCTTCGTTGACGATCGCATTACCGCCGGTCACTGCAGGGCCTGCACGGCGGGACGGTAACCACGGGCCATCAGACCCCCGCGGAACAGATCTCCCATACCCTTGGCGACGAGCAGCACGGCGACACCGCGGTTGCCCTCAGCCGAGTGAACGACCTCGAAGCTGACGATGTCGACCCCCAGGTCGGCGGCCAACGTGAACACCTCGGCGGCGGCTCCCGGGCGGTCGGGAATCGGTACCCGCACCTCGACCAGCTCGCCCGGTTTGGCCCCCCGGATCGGCAGATTCGACCGGGCATCTCGGGCGCGCGACAGCCGACGGTGAAGGCCCTCGCGATCGTGGCCGGCGACGATCGTGCGCAGTTCGCCGAGTTCGTCGATCAGCCCACCGAGGGCATCGACGATCGCCGGGGCGTTGTCACCGCAAATGTCGAGCCAGATCGCCGGGTGCCCGGAGGCGATGCGCGTCATGTCGCGAAAACCGCCTGCGGCGAGCCGAAGTAGCGCGGCGTGTTCTTCGGCGCGCTCACTTGCCAGTCCCATCAGCGCCGCCGCGGCGAGATGGGGAACGTGCGAAACCACCGCGACGACCTGGTCGTGACGCTCGGGAGCCACGGCGACCACCTCGGCCCCCAGTTCCGCGACGACCCCCGCGACCAGCGAGAACGTGGCGTCGGCCGTCGTCGACGTCGGGGTCAGCACCCAGACGGCGCCCTGGAAAAGGGCAGCATCGGCTCCGTCGAGGCCGTCGAGCTCCGAACCGGCCATCGGATGACCGCCGACGAATCGAGGATCGTCAACTGCCGCGACCACCGACGATTTCACGCTGCCGACATCGGTCACCACTCCCGACGTCTCGCACAATGCCCGCTTGGCAAGTTCCGCCACACCGAGTACCGGGGCGGCGATGAAGGTGACTGACGCATCGGCATCGATACCGATCCGATCGACGATCCCCCGATCGAGCGCCTCGTCCTGGCGGGCGTCGCTGAGATCCTCGCCACTGACGATCCAGCCGCTGTTTCTCAGCCCGAGGGCGATCGACCCACCGATCAGCCCCAGTCCCCAAACATTGGCTCGCCGCGTATGCACAGCCGTCAAGCCTACCGAGGAGCGACTCGTCCCCCGGTTCGAGTTTCGGCGCGGGCAGATCGCGACCGCTCCGACGCGGTTAGGGGTTGGCAGCCTTCCGGCGGGCGATCGTGTGGCGAACCACCGCAACCAGCGACGCTTTCACATCGGCCCGGTTCCGGGCGTCGATCGCCACGATCGGAGTATCCGGGTCGATGTCGACGGCCTCACGGACCGCCTCGGCGGAGTGGACCAGCGAACCGTTGAAGCGATTCAGCGCGATCACATACGGCACATTGTGGGTGTCAAAGAAGTCGAGTGCCGGGAAGCAATCAGCCAACCGCCGAGTATCGACCATCACGACCGCACCGACAGCACCTCGGACCAGCTCGTCCCACATGAACCAGAACCGGTCTTGGCCCGGCGTGCCGAACAAATACAACATGCTCGTGTTGAACGTGATCCGCCCGAAGTCGAGGGCGACCGTGGTGTGCGTCTTGGTGCGAACGTCACCCGTGTCGTCGACCCCGAGGCTCAACGCCGTCATCGGCGCCTCGGTCGTCAGGGGTGTGATCTCGGAGATCGACTCGACAAAAGTCGTCTTACCCGCGGCGAAGCCACCGGCGATCACGATCTTGAGCGACCGGGTGGTGATCCCGGAATCGCCCGACGGGGGACGCTCAGAAAGCCTGGAGGTCATCGAGCAACCTTTCAAGGGTGGAGAGATCAGGGCCGCCGGCGTCGTTGACGTACGCGCTGACGGCAAGGTGTTCACTCATGGCAAGATCACTGACCAGCACGCGTGCGATCCCGAGGTGCAGGCCCAGGTGCGCCGATACCTCGGCGACGGACAACGGGGTTCGAGCCAGTTCGACAATCGCCCGCTGCTGCGGGGCCATCCTGCCGACGTCGCGCTGTCCGAGCGCGGTCGCCTGTACCAGGGTGTCCAGCGCTAGGTCGTTCGCCGAGGTGACGCGCCCGCGTGTGAGCGCGAACTGACGGACGAAGCGAGCAGGACGGTCCACGAATCACTCAGTTGGTCGGCAACGAGGCTTGGAGTTCGGCGATCAGCAGCGGCGTCAACACGCCACCCATCCGCTTCACCAGCATCGACATCTCATAGCCGACCACACCGACATCGGCGTCGGTGGTCGACAACACTGCCAACGAGCTGCCGTTGCTGACCGACATGAAGAACATGTAGCCGGCTTCGAGTTCGACGATGATCTGGTTGACCGCGCCACCGCCAAAACACCGGGCCGCGCCCTGGGTCAAGCTCGTCAGGCCCGAGGCGATCGCCGACAGCTGATCGCCGCCGGCGCGCCCAATTCCGGGCGACATGGCCATCAGCAGCCCATCGGCCGAGACGACGACGGCGTCAACGACGCCTTTCACGCGCTCGGCGAACGACTCGAGGAGCCAGTTCAGATTCGTGGCTTCGGTGGAAAGGTTGGTCACAGGTGGTCTCCGTGGGGATCGTCTGACGGTTCTTCGCGCGCCAGATCGACGGCACGGGTGAACTGGCTCAAGTTTCGCCGACGCTGTAGGGCCGCGTCATCATCGGTGGCGGCCGTGGCCGCGGCCGGCAGCCGCCGGAACAAGCCCTCGGCGGCGGCAACCGCCGCTGGCGAGGCGTCTGGTCGGCTCGGCCGACGGACCAACGGCATGGCATCAACCGCCGAAACGACGTCGCGGGCCAGAGGCGGGGCTACGGAATTGTCGGTCACCACCCGAGCGATCGGCGAGGCGATCGGCCTTGACGAGGGAGCCGGTGTCGGACGAGTCGGTGGCACCGAAGGCGTGATCATCGCGGCTGCGATATCGGTCCGCGGACCGCTCGACTGACCGTTGGGACGAGCATTCGGGAGCAGCTGACGCACCGGCCGATCCGATTGAGTCGCGGATTGGCGCTCGCGGCGGGGCAAATCGACCCCACCGCCGGGGCGGAGGGTCGGGGCCAGATCGGTGATTGCGTGCGGATCGGCGTCGACAGGAATCGATGCCTCAAGCTGGTCGAGGCTGACCGGCAGCGGGTCGGGCGCCTCGAATGCCTCCTCGGCCCACGATAGGTCGGGGGCACCGAGTTCGGGCGAGATACCGGGTCCGGATGCGACGGACTGCGCCTCGGTGGCCGACGTCGTGGACGTCCGCCGGCGTAGGGCGGTCTCCTCGCCCATCACCTCGAACAACGAGATGGGCAGGTCGATGCTCACTGCCACGCCGCCGGCCGGGTTGTTCTGCAGTCTGATTCGGGCGCTGATGCGCTGAGCGAGACGTCCGACCACCTGGAAACCGACCTGGTCGGTGGTGACTTCGTCGATATCGGGAGGCGAGGTGACTCGGGAGTTGGCGGCCTCGACCTCCTCGTCGGTCATGCCGACGCCGGAATCGATGATCCAGATGCGGAACTGGGTGGCGTTGCGCTGCACGCGCACCGTCACTCGGGTAGTCGGGTTCGAATACGCCGTGGCGTTCTCGACAAGTTCGGCGACCAAGTGGGACAGGTCGACGGCATGGATGCCACCAAAGGTCAGGTCGTTGCCCGGCTGGATCTCCAGCGCCACCCGATCCATCTGGGCCACCTCGGAGATCGCCCCCTGCAGCACGTCGGAGATCGGCAGGGAGTCAGTCCAACTCCGAGACCGCCGCGAACCGGCCAGCACCAAGAGGCTCTCGGCGTTGCGGCGCTGACGGGTGATCATGTGATCGAGTTTGAACAGCCCGGCAAGCGTGCGCTGATCGGGCTGATCAGCCTCCAACTGATCGACGAGCTCCAACTGGCGGTCGATCAGGGCCTGGTTACGACGGCCGAGGTTGACGAGCAGGTTGGTGAGCGTTTCGGCCCGGCGCTGGGAGTGCTCGATCGACGTTTCGATGGCGGTCCGCAGCACGACGTTGAAGTCGTTGGCCAACTGCCCGACTTCGTCCTCACCCTCGGCCTGAATCTCCGGAACGGCGGCGGCGACGGCCTCGGCGGTCGGGTTGCGCAACGCGGCGAGAATCTCGGGCAGGCGGTCGACGGCGATTGTGTGCGCCGCCGTCGTCACGTTGGACAGTCGACGACTGAGGTTCCGGCCCACGACGTAGGCACCGGCGGCGGCGGCGAGTAGGCCCAAGGCGGTCAGTCCGGCGTAGAACACGGCCTGCCGACGGGCATCGGCGTCCACCTGGGACGTCAGGTCGACGAAGTCGTCGAACAGGGCGTCCTCGATCTGGTCAAGCCCGGTGGCCGCTCCGTTGGCCAGTGCCAGCCAGTCGGGTCCCGTGATGCGAGGGACCTGCCCGACCTTTCCGGCGGTGGCGAACACTTCGCCCAGCCGCTCGACGTCGCCGGCCAGCTTGGACGACAGGAACTCGTTCAAGGCCGCAGCCGCCTCGGGACTGGAGATACTTGCCACCCGATCGAAACTGCGCTTGGAGGCATCGGCGGCCGCTACATAGGCGGCGCTGTCGGCTGGGCCGATCTCGGAGCCGTTGAGCCGCAACAGGGGAGCGAGGAGCTGACGCCCGTATGCGTCCTTGGCGCCGACGAACTCAATGAGCTCTGTTGCTCGCTGACTGAGCAGTCCGTTGGCCGTCGATCCGGCGAACTCGACCGCCAGGGTCGACAGGCCGACCTCGATGCCCCCGTAGCCCGAGACGAGGCCGCCGATTACCGTGTCGCCGGCACCCGGAGCGATCCGCGACCGAACGTCAGGGAGTTGCTGGGCGAGGGCCGCGACCGCCTCCTCAGCCGATGCTCTCGCCGCGGCCGACCCCGCGGCAAGCGAACTCGAGAGCTCAACGGCTGCTGCGTCGGTCAGGGCGATCTGCTCGTCGAGTTCCTTCTTGCCTCGCCCGTCGGCAAAGTTCAGTACCAGCACGGCGTAGCGGGATTCGTTCTGGATCTCGTCTCGCAGTGACATCGCTGCTCGCCCGATGGTGACGGCGCGACGGTCAGCCCGGGCGGCCGTCGAGTCGTCGAGACTTCGCCCAACGACCACGGCCCCCAGCACGAGCAATACGAGTAGGGCGGGAACCACGACGCCCAACACCTTGGTTCGGAATGAAACTTCCATCAATCCACCCTCTGCTGTACACGTTTGCCGCGGAAACCTAAACTACGCGTCCGTCAAGTCGCGGTGAAGTGTTGAGCGCGCACCGTAGCCACCCCTGAGGCAGGTGACCACAGTCCGAACGGCCCATCGCTCGTCAACCGCCCGACAAACGACCATTCCCCATCCCAGGCGACCGACCCACCTAGAGTGGCGTGCATGGTCGGCGACAACCCGTTCCGAGCGGGATCAGGCGAACACCCTCCCGTCCTTGTCGGGCGCCAGGATCATCTCGGCGTCATCGCGTCCGCGCTCGCTGCCGCTCGTATGCCCGGCGATGTGCCGGCCATCTACACGGGGCGGGTCCTCAGTGGCCGAACGGCGATACTGGCGGCCATCCGCCAGATGACGATGGCCGCCTCGTGGCCGACGTTCTCGGTCTCGCTGGTTCCCGGTGCCGACCTCGGAGTCGCCCTCGCTGCGGCGTTCGAGGCACACACCGGCGTGGCAATGCCTCGTCCGGAAGTCAAGCGAGTGTTGCGTGGGTTGGTTCAGTTGTTGGAAGACAACGAGACCAAAGGCCTGGTCATCGTTATCGACGACGCCGATTTCGCCCCGATCGAACAGCTCCGCGACTTCGTCTCGCTCGTTGGTCAGGCGATGGCCAACGACCTGCCCGTGATCGGCGTTCTGGCCGGCTTACCCAATCTTCCTGATCGGATCCGTGCTCACGCCGGTGGCGAAATAGGTTTCAGCGAGCATCATCTCGGTGGCCTGTCACCCGACGACGTCCGCGCCGCCGTCACCGCACCGGCCGCAGCCGTTGGCATCACATTCACCGATGACGGGCTCGCCGCATTGGTCCGTCGATGCCGCGGCGTTCCCGCCTACGTCCAGATGCTGGCCCATCACGCCGTCGAGGCGGCCACGACGGGGTCGATCGATGCACTCGTCGTCACCGGCGCCGCCCTCGATGCCGAGCACGGCGCCATGCTCACCTATTACCGGCCGGTTCACGACAGTCTCAGCCCCGCGCAGCGGCGGTTTCTGCGAGCGCTCCGGCAATCGGGGGAGGGTGCTTCCTTCGACGTTGTGCGACGGCACCTCGGCGAGTTCTCCCGACTCGACACCGGTCAGTCCCCCGCTCGGGCTGCCTGTGATGAGCTCGTCGACCTTGGCGTCATCTATGCCGACACGACCGAGCAGCTGCACTTCAGCATCGCCGCGTACGGCGCCTACGTCGATACCGCCGAGTAGTCAGCCAAGCTCGTCGGACGATTCGTCCGACGTGATGCTCGAGCGAAGATCAACGGCCTGCTCCAGCGCAATCCGCTCATCGGTCGTCAGCTCACGCCATTGACCAGGGCGAAGGCGGCGGTCGGCAATCGGCCCGATCCGCACCCGAACGAGGCGGCGAACCGGATGCCCGACCGCCTCACACATCCGCCGGACCTGCCGATTGCGACCCTCGTGGATCGCCAATCGCAACACCCCGAGATCGGGCTGGCTGACGCGCGCTGGTGCCGTCATTCCGTCATCGAGCTCCACCCCGTCGCGCAGCTTGCGCATCGACCCGGGCCGGACCTCTCCCCCGTCGACCTCGGCCAGATATTCCTTCTCGACGCCGTACCGCGGATGCGTCAGCCGCAACGTCAACTCGCCATCGTTGGTCAACAGCAAGAGACCCTCGGTATCCCGATCGAGCCGGCCGACCGGAAAGACCCGCGGTTCGGCGGGCACCATCTCGACGACGGTCGGTCGGCCCTGTGGATCGCTCGCCGTGGTCACCACGCCGATCGGTTTGTTGAGGAGGTAGTACACCTGGCCGGGCCGAACCGACAACGGTTTGCCGTCGAGGGTGACGACGTCGACGTCGACGTCGACGCGGCGACCGAGGACGGCGATCTCACCGTTCACCGCGACGCGTTGGTCTGCAATCATGTCCTCGCAGACTCGGCGGCTGCCATAGCCCCGCTGAGCGAGGACCTTCTGCAGCCGCTCGCCATCGGACAGTTCCTCAGCCATCGGTATCCGCCGGAATCGACGGCGTCGGCGAGGCCGAACCCGCAGCGATGACCGGTTTGATCCGCAAGCCATGCTCCAACGCCTCGACGACCTCGGCCCCGGGAACGAAGCCGGCAATCGGCGGCAGGTCGCTCACCGAATCGAGCCCCAACTTCTCAAGGAACGACGTCGTAGTTCCCCACAGCACCGCCTGGCCCGGACCGGGATCACGCCCGATCTGATCGACATACCCGCGGGCCTGCAACGTACGCAGCACCCCGTCGGGATCGACGCCGCGGATCGCAGCGATCTGCGCCCGCGAGATCGGCTGCTTGTAGGCGACGATCGCCAGCGTTTCGAGGGCCGCGCCAGACAGCTTGGCCCGTTGCCCGTCGAGCACGAATCGCTCCACGTAGGGGGCCATATCGGGATGGGTCTGGAATCGATATCCGCCCGCCACGCGAGCGAGTTGAAAGCCGTGCCCCGCGTCCTCGTACGCATCGGCCAGGCCGGCGCACAGCGACTCGACCATCTCGACCGGAATCTCGATCAGTTGCGCCATCAGGCTCGGCTCGACCGGGTCGGTAGCGACCATCACGATGGCCTCGATGGCCCGCACCAGGTCGCCGATCACGTTCGGGTCGCGGCGATCGATGCCGCCGACGAACATCGGCTCGTCGGTCGAGTCCCCCACCGTCGGGTCATCGTCAAACGCCGGGGTGTCCTGGCTGTCCACGTTCAGTTCCTCATCCGGGGCTACAGATCAACCCTCGTAGTCGTCGAGGAGAATTCCCCCGGCGATCGCCATCTCGTCTTGTCCCGACCAGATCACATCGATGTCGCCGAAGCGACCGGTCTGCTCCAGCTCGACCCAGCCCTGTTTGTACATCTCCAGCAGCGCGAGGAAGCGGACGATGACCTCCAGGCGCTCGACCAGCCCCTCGGTGAGCCGACGGAAACCCACCCGGCCCAGGCTGGGCAACTCCTCGACCAATTCCTGCACCGCCTCAGCCACACTCATCCGCACCGGAGCGACGTGGAACATGTCGATCGTCGGCACTGGCTTGGGGGTGACCGCTTTCAGAAACGCGGCGCGCAGCCGCAACGGGCTGGTGCCCTCGAGCAGATCGGGAGTCAGCTCCGCGAACCGGTCTTCCGGGCCAGTCACGCGGGGATAGCAGAGATCGGCGTCACCGGCGAGGCGACCGAACACGGCGGCGACGTCCTTGAACGTCTTGCACTCCAGTAATCGGGCCAAGAGGAGATCTCGCTCCTCCCAGATCGCCAGTTCCTCGTCGAGATCGACGTCATCACGCCCCGGCAGCAGCCGGCGGGCCTTGAGCTCCACGAGGGTCGCCGCGATCAGCAGAAACTCGGTGGCCAGATCAAGGTCAAGCTGCTGCATTTCGTCGAGTTCGGCCAGGTAGGCATCGACGATGCGAGCGAGGGAGACCTCGTAGATGTCGACCTGTTCTTTGAGGATCAGATGGAGCAGCAGATCGAAGGGCCCTTCGAAAACATCGGTGCTCACGTCGACGGCCATCGCCCGAGAGGCTACCGGCCACTGCTCTGCCTCGACGGAACCGCGTCATGCCGGGCGATGTCACCCGGGGTCGAGCAGCCTCGCGGTGGCGAAATTGCCCGGTCGATGCCAGGACGAGCCGCTACCCTGCCAATCCCTATGACCCGTGTGCTCTCGTGTATTCAACCCACCGGCGATGTCCATTTGGGCAACTATCTCGGTGCGCTGGTCAACTGGGTCGCCGGTCAGCACGACGCCGATGTGTTTCACGGCATCGTCGATCTGCACGCTCTGATCTCCACCGAAACCCCGGGAGTCATCGGCGCCACGACCCTCGATCTGGCCGCGATGCTATTCGCCATCGGCCTCGATCCCGAGGTCGCCACGGTGTTCGTCCAGAGCCACGTCCCCGAACATTCCCAGCTCGGTTGGATCATGGAGTGCACGGTCAGCTTCGGCGAACTCTCCCGAATGACCCAGTTCAAGGACAAGTCGGCCAAAAAGGAGGCAGATTTCGTCTCAGCAGGGCTGTTCACCTACCCCGCTCTGCAGGCTGCCGACATCCTGTTGTACGACGCCAATGAGGTACCGGTCGGCGACGATCAACGGCAGCACATCGAGATCACCCGCGATATCGCGATGCGGTTCAACCACCGCTTCGGTGAAACCTTCACCCTCCCCAAGGCCGTGACCCCCAAGGCCGGGGCGCGAGTGATGGATCTGCAGGACCCGCAGTCGAAGATGTCGAAGTCGACCGCGACCGACACCGGGTTGATCTACATGATGGACGACCCCGCGGTGATCATGAAGAAGTTCAAGCGGGCCGTGACCGATTCCGAGACCGAGGTCCGCTTCGACCGAGTGGCCAAGCCGGGTGTCTCAAACCTGCTCGAGATCCTCGGCGTCGCCACCGGCGGCGAGCCCGAAACCCTCGCTACCCAGTTCACCCAATACGGGGCGCTCAAGGTCGCCACGGGCGAGGCGATCGTCGAACTCCTCCGCCCCATCCAGGCCCGCTACACCGAGCTGACCGCCGATCGAGGCGAGTTGGCCTCCCTCCTTCGCAAGGGTGCCGAACGCGCCCGCGTCGTCGCGTCGGCCACCTTGGCACGCGGTCAGCAGGCCATCGGCCTCCTCCCCGCCTGAGCACGCCCGCCCTGGGGCTAAATGTCGTCGGCCCAGGCCAGAGCATTCGTCAGGGCGGCCGGGGCACCGCCGAGCCGACCGACGAGAGCGACGGTCACCGCCTCACTTCCAGCCTCGGTCAGCATCTCCACCCCGATCGCCTCGTGATCGTGGTAGTCCCGAAAGCGGCTCCCTCGCGGCCCAACCAACGTCGCCGCGACCCGTGACCAGGTTCCGAGATTGCTGCGCAGCTTGCCCACGTCATGCAGGAGGGCGGCGGCGACCGCAGCACGTTCGGGAGTGGCCGGCGAAAGCCGACCGACGAATCGACGGGCAACCAGAATCGCGTGACGCCGATCGGGATTCGACAGCTGATTCCAGATCGCCTGCTCGCCCGACACCAGGTGGGTCGAGACCCACGCTTCATCGATAGCTGCGGGCGCAGTACGCGGCAGCGACGTCGCCAGCCGCTTGATCAGATGCCACGCCGTGCTCACGGAGCGAATGTTACGGCGTGTCCGCCCGTGCCAAGCGGGCGCGAGGGTGGGCCTGGCGGTACACCTCCCAGAGCCGCTCCTGGGAGACCTTCGTGTAGATCTGCGTGGTGGCAATCGACGCGTGGCCGAGCAGCTCCTGGACAATGCGTAGATCGGCTCCGTGATCGAGCAGGTGGGTTGCGCAGGAGTGCCGCAGCACGTGGGGCGAGAGACGGTCGGCGAGCCCGCACCGTTCGCCGTATCCCTGCAAGATCAACCAGACGTGCTGACGGCCGAGCCGTCCCCCCCGACGGCCCAGGAAGATCGCCTCCGAGTCGCCGCGCCGAGCCCACTTTTGCGGAACAAGAACTCCTCGTCCGTCGGGCGACAACCAGGCTCCCAGCGCCCGGTAGGTCGGCGCCCCGAATGGCACGATCCGCTCCTTGGCCCCTTTGCCGAACACCCGCACCATCGTGTCGTCGAGGTCGAGGTCGCCCAACGACAAACCGCACAGCTCCGAGACCCGCATGCCCGTCGCATACATCAATTCAAGAATGGCCCGGTCGCGCCGGGCGATCGCATCGTCGCCGACGACCGCATCGAGCAACCGCCCGACCTCGGTCTCGCTGAGCGGCTTGGGCAACCCGGTCGGCACGCGCGGCGTCTCGACCAGCGAGGCTGGGTCATCGGGTCGAATGCCCTCGTCGACACAGAACCGGTGGAATTGGCGGATCGCCGCCACCGAACGAGCCACCGACGCGGCGGCCAGGCCCGAGGAGCGCAGATCGCCGATATAGCCGAGCAGGCCCGAGACATCCACATCGAGCACCGAGACATCAGCCTGGCTCAGCGCGGCCAAGTACCGGTTGAGATCCCGGCGGTACGCCGCGATCGTGTTCGCTGACCGTCCCCGTTCGACAGTCAGCCAGCTGAGGAACTCGTCGAGCGCTCGGCTCGAAACATCGCGATCGGCGCTCGTCACGGCGTCAGACGACCCCGACGATCGTGCTCATAACGAGGCGAGCAGCCCACGCTCACGCAACCGACGCTCGGCCAGCAACAATCCGATAACGGTGTTCGAGGCGGTGATCCCGCCGGTGGCGATCATCCCGATGGCCCCGTCGAGCGGGAGGTGAACGACATCCATGTACTGCTCCTCGGGACCGTCGAGGGCACGTGGCACGGCGGTCAGGCCGGTGGCGAGATACACATGGTGGGTACCGTCGGTCATCCCCGCCGAGGGGTGGTACACCGTCAGAAGCTCCAGCTCCGCGGCCTGATATCCGGCCTCTTCGATCAGCTCGCGATACGCCGTGCCCGATGGGTCTTCGCCGTCCTTGTCACGCATCCCCGCCGGCGCCTCCAACATCTCGCGTTCGATGCTCGGCCGCCATTGGCGTACCAACACCACTGTCGCTCGGCCATCTCCGTCAATGAGCACCGGGACCGCGGTGACCGCGCCAGGGGACCGAATGATGTCGCGCCGAAACCTCGTCCCATCGGGGGACTCATAGTTGGCGACGACGACTCGCCAGATGTATCCCTGGTGGACGACTTCCTCGTCGAGTCGACGAAACTCGTCGGCGTTCATGCTGCGGGCGGGGTTTCTACGACCGCCGGCTTGATCATTGGCTCCACGGGGATCAGATGCGGGTTGCGGCCCTCCCGACGGGCTAACGCGGCACCGATCAGTTCCCGAAACAGCGGATGGGGCCGGTCGGGCCGACTCTTGAACTCGGGGTGGGCCTGAGTACCAACCCACCACGGGTGATCGACCAACTCGATGAACTCCACCAGGCGTCGATCGGGCGAGATACCGCTGCAGTGCAGCCCGGCGGCCTCGAACTGCGGCTTGAGATCGGCGTTGAACTCATATCGATGCCGATGCCGCTCGGCGACCACCGCCTCGCCATATGCGGCGAATACCTTCGAGCCGGGGGCGAGATCGGCGAGGCACGACCCGAGGCGCTGCGTGCCGCCCTTGTCGGCGATGTCACGTTGGTCGTGCATCAGGTCGATCACTGGGAAGGGCGTGTCGGGATCCATCTCCGAGGAGTTGGCACCGACAAGGCCGAGCACATTTCGAGCGAAGTCGATGGTCATCGCCTGCAGGCCAAGACAGATGCCCAGACAAGGAACCTCGTGGGTACGGGCGAAGCCGGCGGCGGCAATCTTGCCCTCGAACCCGCGCTCGCCGAACCCGCCGGGGATCACCATGCCGTCCAGATGGCCGAGCCGTCCTGCGGCCAGCAAGCCCTCGACGTTCTCGGCCTGAATCCAGTCGATCTCGACCTTCGCTCCATGGTGGAATCCGGCGTGCTTCAAGCTTTCGACGACCGACAGATAGGCGTCCGGAAGGTCGATGTACTTGCCGATCAACCCGATCCGCACCGGCAGTTCGGCCGCCTCGACCTTGGCGACGAGGGCCTTCAACGGGGCAAGATCGATCGGCCGATCGATCCGCAACACCTCGCACACGACGTCGTCGAGTCCTTCGTGATGGAGGATCAGCGGCAATTCGTAAATGTTGCGGGCGTCCGCCGCGTTGATCACGGCCCGCTCGTCCACATCGCACAGGGCTGAGATCTTGGCCCGCATGTTGGCACCCACCGGCTCGGCCGAACGACAGACGATGACATCGGGCTGAATACCCCGGCTGCGCAACTCCGTCACCGAGTGCTGCGTCGGCTTGGTCTTCTGCTCCCCCGACGGGCCGATGTACGGGACCAGCGTCATATGCAGGTAGCACACGTTGTCGCGCCCGGCGTCCTTGCGGAACTGGCGGATCGCCTCGAGGAACGGAAGGATCTCGATGTCGCCGACCGTGCCACCGACCTCGGTGATCACGACATCGACGTCACGCTCGGCGATGCGATGGATCCGCCGCTTGATCTCGTCGGTGATATGCGGGATCACCTGCACGGTCTTGCCGAGGTAGTCACCTCGACGCTCGGCAGCGAGCACGGCCTGATAGATCGAGCCGGTTGTCGCGTTCGACGATTTGGTCAGCGCCTCGTCGATGTATCGCTCGTAATGTCCCAGGTCAAGATCGGTTTCCCCGCCATCGTCGGTCACGAAGACCTCGCCGTGCTCGAACGGGTTCATCGTCCCGGGATCGACGTTGATGTACGGGTCGAGCTTCTGCATCGTCACCCGCAGACCCCGGAGTTTCAACAGCCGCCCCAGCGACGAAGCAGTCAGCCCCTTGCCGAGCGAACTGGCGACCCCTCCGGTCACGAAGATGTGCTTCGGACCGCTTGTCTCTGCCACTGCTGGGCTCCCGTCAATCGACAACATGACGGAATCACAGCGTACGCCGTGGCCACCCGGATTGGCGCGGATGGTGGGCGACGGCTACCGATTCCGTCCGGCCCCGGCCGAGCGAAGCAGCTCCTGGGCGTGTTCCAATGCCGCCTGGCTATCGGCGCGACCGGCGAGCATGCGCGAGATCTCCTCGACCCGGCGATCGCCGGTGACCACCTCGGCGAATGCCTGGGTTCGCCCTGCCGTGGTCGACTTGCTCACCACGATCTGGGTGTCGGCTTGCGCAGCCACCTGCGGCAGATGGGTGACGACGAGCACCTGATGGCGTTCGCCGAGCCTGGCCAGGGCCTCACCGACGGCGAGCGCGGCGGCGCCACCCACGCCGGCGTCGACCTCGTCGAACACCAACGTGTCGGGGGCCTCGGTCAGCACCAGCCGCAAGGCCAACATGCTGCGAGCCAGCTCACCGCCCGACGCGACCCGCGCCAGTGGCAGCGACGGCTCCCCGGCATTCGCCCCGAGCAGAAAGGTCACCTCGTCGCCAGGGTCGGACCCGACGGTGATCTCGATCCGTGCCTTGGCCATCGCCAGTTCGTGCAGGTGGCCAGCGACTTTCGCGGCCAGCTTGGGGGCCGCCGCCCGACGGGCTTGGCCGACCGTCGACTCGGCCCGATGCAACTCCCGCTCGGCAGCGGCCTTCTCGGCGTCGAGGGTCGCGGCGCGTGTCTCGATGGCCATCAACTCGGCGAGGCGTTCGGAGGCTTCGACAAAGTACGACTGCATCTCGGTCACCGTCTCGCCGTACTTTCGCGACAAGTCACGTAGTTGCTGGCGGCGGGCCCGTACCTCGGCCAGTCGCTGCGGATCTTCCTCAATCGACTCGGCCCGCTGACGCAACTCACCCACGGCGTCGGCCAGTTCGGTCGCCAATGCCCGCAACCGCGCCGCGTCATCGGCAAAGGGCGCCCGGATCCCCAGTGCGGCGATCGTGTGCCCCAACGTATCGAGCGTCCCATCCTCGTCGCTTAAACCCGCTAGCGCCCGCTCAGCGGCCTCACGGTGGGCAACGGCGCCGGCGAGCAGCGACTCGGCTGCCTCGAGGGCCGCCTCCTCGTCCGGATCGTCCAACCCGGCGGCGTCAAGTTCGGCGACCTGAAACCGCACCAGATCGAGTTCGCGGGCCCGCGCCCGCTCGTCGCCACCGAGGGCGGCCTGCATCGCCTCGATCTCGGTGAGCACGGCGCGAGCCGCTCGTAGCGGCCGTAGATCGATTCGTCCGAAGTGATCGAGGGCCGCCCGTTGTGCCGCCGCCCCCAACAAGCTCTGATGGGCGTGCTGTCCATGCAGGTCGACCAGCCGCGTTCCCTCCTCGGCCAGCGTCGCGACGGTCGCCAATCGTCCGTTGACATAGGCCCGCGACCGCCCATCGGCCGGGATCACGCGGGCCAGCACCAACTCGTCATCGTCGATCACGAACCGACCTTCGACACGCGCCTCGGTGGCCCCCGGGCGAACCAGCGACCCGTCGGAGCGTCCCCCGACCAGCAGGTTGATGGCCTCGACGAGCATGGTCTTACCGGCTCCGGTTTCGCCGCTGAGCACGGTCAACCCCGGTCCGAGCACCAGGTCAAGCCCAGCGATCACACCCATGTGTTCGATATGCAGTTCTGTCAGCACGATGTTCCCCCTGTAGGGCGGGCGTCGCGGGGCGCAGCCCTAGCGATCGGCCAGCCCGAATTTCGCCTTGAGGATCTGGTGGAAGCGGCGACGGCCGAATCTCACGAACATGGCCGCCTCTGCGGCGGCGAGACAGCGGACGGTATCGCCTTCGACAAGACTTGCCACCTTGCGGCCGTCGACCGCCAAGTCAACCGGCCGGTGCCCCAACACCTCCACCTCGACCGCCTGGTCCGGGTCGAGCACGAGCGAGCGATCGAAGAGCATGTGCGGCGACACCGGGGTCAGCACCATCGCCCGATGGGTTGGCGACACGATCGGCCCCCTCGCCGACAGTGAGTACGCCGTTGACCCCGTCGGCGTGGCGATGATCAACCCATCAGCGGCGTACGTGGTGAACGGCGCACCCTCGATGCCGACCTGCAGTCGCACGGTATGGCCGGACTCGTGCTTCTCGAGTACCGCTTCGTTCAACGACCGCCAGGTCGTCGCCCGACCTCGGTCATCGCTCACCCGATCGACGCTGACGGCCAGCATCATCCGCTGCTCGATCTCGAAGTCGCCGGCGACAAACCGTTCCAACGCCACCGGCATCATCGGGGACTCGACCTCGGTGAGATAGCCCAACATCCCGACGTTGACGCCGATCACCGGGGATGGCGCTCCGTCGAGCAGTTGAAAGGTACGCAGAATCGTGCCGTCACCGCCGAGGCTCAGCACGAGGTCGGCGCTTCCGGGCCACATCTCGGCCGCCAGGTGCTTCAAGCCGAGCGCCCGGGCGTCATCGGGCGTCATCCACGCCCGATGTCCGCGCGCCTCCAGCCACGAGCGGGCGTCCTCGGTGAGAGCGACCGCCTCAGGGCGTTGATGATGGGCAACGATCAAGACGTCCACGTCAACCGATCCCCCGGCGCTCGGGCATGCACCAAAAACTCCTTGTTGCCATCCGCGCCGTGAATCGGCGACTCGATCCATCCCATCACGTCGGCGCCCAGGCTGCGCAATGCGTCGTCGATCGTCTGGCGGACCCGTTCGTGAATCTCGGGATCGGTGATCACCCCGCGGCCCTTGCCGACCTCCCGCCGCCCCGCCTCGAACTGCGGTTTCACCAGCATGACCAGGTCGGATGCCGGCTGAACCACGCCGAGCAAGGCCGGCAAGACAACGGTGAGCGAAATGAATGACAGGTCGGCGACAACCAACTCAACCGGGCCGCCGATGTCACCGGTGGTCACCGAGCGGACATTGAACCGCTCGATGACGGTTACTTGAGGATGGCCTCGAAGCCGCTCATGAAGCTGCGAATGCCCGACATCGAGTGCGACCACGTGATCGACCCCGCGTTGCAGCAGGCAGTGGGTGAAACCGCCCGTCGAGGCACCAGCGTCGAGTGCTCGGCGTCCTTCGACGGCGACATCGAACGCCGTCAGCGCGGCGTCGAGCTTCTCTCCTCCTCGGCTGACGAATCGCGGCGGATCACCGACGATCACAATCGGCTCAGCGGCGGAAACCAGCCGGGCGGGCTTGTCGGCGATCGCGCCGGCAACCACCACCCGACCGGCCTCGACCATCAGAATCGCCTCCCGGCGACTGGAGCTCAAGCCCCGACGTTGCAGCTCAAGATCGAGACGACGTCGTATCGCCGCCATTCTCAGCCGACGGTGTCGGACTTCTTCGCCGCGGGCTTTCTCAGGCCCTTCGCCGCCGCAGCCTTCGCCGCCGCAGCCTTCGCCGCCGCAGCCTTCGCCGGCGCAGCCTTCGCCGGGGCAGCGATGGCGGGCGCTGCAGCGGTAGAGGTCGCCTTTCGCGGCGGCGTGGCCCTCATTGCGGGAGCGGCGGCTTTGGCCGTGGACTTCTTGGATGTCGGCACGGCCTTCATCGCCGGGCTTGCGGCCGCCCGAGGCGCCGCCCGCTTGGCGGCCGGGGCTGCGCCGCCGTCCGAGGCGGCGGCCTTGCGGGCCGGGGCCTTGCGAGTGGACGTCTTGGCCGCTGCGGCTGCGACGACCGGATCGGGAGCGGCCGCCGGGGAGCCGGCGTCTTTGGACGTCATGCCCATACGCTCGGCGAGGTCCTCGATGCGGTCCTCGATGTCGTCGATCTGATTGGCGAACCGGGCGAGTTGCTTCGCAACCTCCTCTTGGATGATGCCAACAAGTTTCTCGGTGGTCTCCCGACCGCGATCGACGAGGGCGTCGACCAGCTTGGCGGCCTCTTTGCGCTTCATCTCGCCCTGTTGGACGAGCTCCTTGGTCAGCGCTTCCGCTTTCGACTGGCTCAGCTGGGTGAATGCCATGCCGGAATCCAACATGCGTTTGATCAGGTCGTTCTTGGCCATCCGCTCACGATACCCGCATCACGCCCCCCAGAATCGTGACCCCGGCGACTCACCGGGCCCTCCCCCAAATGCCGAGCTATTCGAAGCCGGCCGTGAGGAGCTGGTCGGCGATCGATGCCAGATCCGCTCCAGTCAGGTCGGGCGTCGGGTCCACCGACTCCCCGGCTGCGGTGACCCCGGAGTACACGAGCGCGAAACGGCAGCCCAGCGTACGGGCAAAGCCGCCATCGGTCGATGGACGATCGCCGACCATCACCGCCCGACTCGTGGCCTCGCCGACCTCGCGACGCACCAGCTCGGCGGCCGGTTCGTGAGGCTTGCCGGCGATCGTCGGCTGTGTCTCCGACCCGGCCGCCACCGCGGCGACGATCGCCCCACCACCAGGAATCAACCCGTCGGGCGTCGGATAGGTGGCATCGTCATTCGTGCCGATCAGCCGTGCGCCGCGGCGAACCTGGGCCACGGCGCGGCGCATGCCTTCGTAGTCGAAGTCGCGGTGGAACCCGACAATCACGGCGTCGGCTTGCTCGGCGTCGTCGATGACGACGGTCGCGCCTCGATGCTCGACCGCCTCCCGAACCCCGGGCCCCGCGCAGACGTGTACGCGGTCGCCCGGTTCGATCAGCACCGCGGCAGCCTGGGCCGACGTCAGCACGTCACCGACCGCCGGAATTCCGATCGCCGCCAGCGCCGCTTCCTGGTCAGCGACGATGGCCGACGAGTTGTTGGTCACGAAAACCACACGATGCCCGGCGCG
Organism: uncultured Actinomycetes bacterium; assembly: GCA_963847945.1. Taxonomy (GTDB): domain Bacteria; phylum Actinomycetota; class Acidimicrobiia; order Acidimicrobiales; family Ilumatobacteraceae; genus JANMJD01. The sequence goes on along the minus strand of CAWKBX010000004.1, from coordinate 343,672 downwards.
TCGAAGCCGGGCAATCGCCTCGGCTGAACCTGCGATCGGTCGGTGCGAGAGCCACACGACCCCATCGAGATCACAGAGCACGGGAAATCGGGTGTCAGACATCGTGATCATCGTGGCATGCGGGTCACGGTGCCGAGAGATGCAAACCTTGTGGCGTGCCGAGATTCGAACCGTTCCCCGCCGTGCGCTACAACCTTGATCGAGTTGTGCTCGACGACGTCGTCGCCCCGCCCTACGACGTTTTGTCGGAGTCCGACCTCGACGACTTGCAAGCCCGACATCCGGCCAACATCGTGCATGTCGACGTCCCCCGAGAGTCGGCCGGACCCGACCGCTACGTCCAGGCGGCCGAGGTCCTGCAGCACTGGCTCACCACGGCGTTGATGACCGTCGACGATCGTCCGTCGTTCACGCTCTACCGCATGCGCTTCACTGACGAGGCCGGTCGCGAACGTGAGACCGTTGGCGTGGTCGGTGGTCTTGAGGTCGTCGATGAAGGAGCCGGTGGCGTGCTCCCCCACGAGCGGACCACACCAAAGGCAAAAACTGACCGGCTCGATCTCACGAGAGCCACCCGGGCCAACCTGTCGCCGGTCTGGGGCCTGTCGCTCACCAGCGGATTGTCGAGTCTGCTCGCTGCCCCAGGGGAACCCGTCGGGTCGGTCGTCTGTGACGGCGTCCTTCACTCCGTCGAGCGGGTTTCCGACGACGAGCGCGTCGACGCGATCCGCGCCGCGGTGGAATCGCACCCAGTGCTCATCGCCGATGGCCATCATCGCTACGCCATCAGCCGGGTCTACCGCAACGAGCGGCGCGCCGCGACCGGCGGCGATGCCGGCGAAGCCGAGCTGACGATGACCTATGTGGCCGAACTCGTCGAGGATCAGTTGAGCATCGACGCCATCCACCGCATCTACTCCGATGTCGCCGCCGACGAGCTGCTGGCCCGTCTCGAGGAGTACTTCGAGACGGAACCGGCTGGCGAGGTCACTCCGGCCATCGCCCCTGAGCTGGTCGAACGCGCCAGCCTATGCTTCGTTCACGCCGACGGCTCGGGCACCTGGCTGACGCCCCGAGCCGACTGCTTCGAGGGAGTCCGCCAGCTCGATGGGGCGCTGCTTGAACATGCCCTCGACGGCTTCGAACACTCGGTGAGCTACCAACACGGCATCGGCCACGTCGCCGACCTGGTCACCTCCGGGGCGGCTGCCGGCGGCGTTCTCATCCGGCCGACGAGTATCGACGAGATCCGCCGCACGGCGAATGAAGGCCTGCTCATGCCACCCAAATCGACGTTCTTCACCCCGAAGCTGCGAACCGGGCTGGTGATCCGCCCGGTCGACTGACCGAGCGGATCACGCCTTCGACGCGTATAGACGTCAGCCGACCATTCAGATGGTCAGTCGACCATCCATGTGCCGTTCGAACGCAGCAGCGTCGCGAGGTTCCCAGCCCCCTTGCGTTCGCTGGCGGCAACCAACTGGCGTCCCATTTCCGAGCTGTACTCGGGTCGTACGATCTGACGAAACACCCCCACCGGGGTCGGGGTGTGATCGTCCGTCGACAGCCTGGCGAGAGCGAAAGCCAAACTCGGGTCAGGCCGATGGGCATCGTGTCGCAAGATCGCGTCCTCACCGACGTCGGCGACCTCGACCGCACGCAACTGTCCATCAGTGCCCATCACAACCCCGCGACAACCGTCCTTGCCGAATCGAATCGGTTCGCCATGGCGCAGATTGATCAGCATGTCCTCGCGGTGCTCGCGGCCGGTGATCGCCTCGAACTGCCCGTCGTTGAAGACGTTGCAGTTTTGGAAGACTTCGACGAAGGCCGCCCCAGGGTGATCGTGGGCCGCCTTGAAGGTCTCCATCATGTGCTTACGATCGAGGTCGTGCGTGCGGGCGACGAAGCCAGCTTCCGCTCCGAGGGCTACCGCCAGTGGGTTGAACGGCGGGTCGACCGAGCCAAGCGGTGTTGATTTGGTCACCTTCCCGACTTCGGAGGTTGGCGAGTATTGTCCCTTAGTCAGTCCATAGATCCGATTGTTAAACAGAATGATCGTCAGATTAACATTTCGGCGCAGGGCATGGATCAGGTGATTCCCACCTATCGAAAGGCCGTCGCCGTCCCCGGTAATCACCCAAACATCGAGGTCTGGCCGGGCCGCTTTGATCCCAGTAGCGATCGCCGGTGCCCGGCCGTGGATGCTGTGAATTCCATACGTGTTCATGTAGTACGGAAAGCGGCTCGAACAGCCGATCCCACTGACGAACACCGTGTTCTCCGGCGCGATACCGAGGTCCGGCATCAACATCTGAACGGCTTGCAAGATGCCGTAGTCCCCACATCCGGGGCACCAACGGACTTCTTGATCGCTGGTCCAATCCTTCTTCGTCGTGAGCGGAACGACTACGTCGGTCACGACATCACCCCCTTGATCGCGTTTTCAAGTTCGTCTGATGTGAACGGTAAGCCCTGTACCTTGCTCACCGAGATCGCGTCGACCAGGTACTCCGAGCGCACGAGCCGACACAGTTGACCGAGATTGAGCTCGGGGACGACCACCTTCGGGAATCCCCGCAGCAGGTCGCCGAGGTTCGACGGGAGTGGATTGAGATGGACCAGGTGAATCCACCCCACTTTCGCTCCGCCGCGCCGCAGACGTTGCACGGCCGCGTCGATCGCTGCCCACGTCGACCCCCAACCCAAGACGCAGACCTCGGCATCCGGGTCGCCACTGACCGTCGCCAGTGGAATGTCGCGCGCTATACCGGCGATCTTTGCCTGGCGAATGTGCACCATCCGCTCGTGGTTCTCGGGCGTGTAGTCGATGTTCCCGCTGCCGTCGTGCTTCTCGAGGCCACCGACGCGGTGCATCAACAACGGCGTACCGGGGATCGCCCACGGGCGGGCCAGCGTCTCAGGATCCCTCAGATATGGCCAAAACTCCGGCTCGCCATCGTCACTGATGTGGTTGTACCCCTCGGCAAAGGGGACCGAAATGTCGGGAAGCGTGTCAATATCCGGAAGCCGCCAAGGCTCTGCCCCGTTCGCGATGTAGCCATCGGAGAGCAGAATGACCGGTGTTCGATACTTCAGGGCGATACGACTCGCCTCGATTGCCGCGTCGAAACAATGTGCCGGACCATATGCGGCGATCACCGGCAAAGGGGCTTCGGCATGTCGGCCATACAGTGCGATATTCAAGTCCGCCGCCTCGGTCTTGGTTGGCAGACCGGTAGACGGTCCACCGCGCTGGATGTCGACGAGGACGAGTGGAAGCTCCAACGAGATCGCCAAACTCATCGTCTCGCTCTTCAGTGCCACACCAGGGCCACTGGTCGTCGTGTAACCCAGATGGCCGGCGAATGCCGCGCCAAGTGCCATCCCGGCCGCGGCAATCTCGTCCTCAGCCTGCAACGTTCGGACACCGAAGTTCTTGTGTTTCGACAACTCGTGAAGAATGTCGGACGCCGGGGTGATCGGATAGCTGCCTAGGAACACCGGAAGGCGGGCAAGCTGACCGGCGGCCACGATGCCCCAGGCCAGCGCAGTGTTGCCGCTGATCTGGGTGTACTCGCCGCCCGGAAGCCGAGCGGGAGCGATCTCATACCGATGATCGAACAATTCGGCCGTCTCACCGAAGTTCCAGCCGGTAACGAACGCCACTCGGTTCGACTGCCGGACGAGGTCGTTCTTCGCAAACCGCTCATCGATCCACTCCAACGTCGACTCGACCGGGCGCGAATAGAGCCACGAGATCAATCCCAACGCGAAGAAGTTCTTCGACCGATCAGCGTCGCGGGGTTTCACCCCCAACGGAACCGTCGCTTCTTTGGTGAGCGTGGTCATCGGGACTTCAATCAACTTGTATGCCCCGAGACTCCCGTCGGTCAGCGGGTTGGCGGATCTCCCCGCCTTCTCCAGGTTTCGTTGATCGAACGTGTCGCTGTTGACAACGAGCACGCCCCCGACCCGCAGCCGACGGAGGTCGGCGACAAGGGCGGCCGGATTCATCGCCACCAGCAGGTCGCAGGCGTCGCCCGGCGTCGTGATGTCGTGATCCGAGATCTGCACTTGAAAGCTGGAGACACCGTGTACGGTGCCGGCCGGAGCACGAATCTCGGCCGGGAAATCCGGCAACGTTGACAGATCGTTGCCGAACGCGGCGCTCACCGACGTGAACCGATCTCCCGTTAACTGCATACCGTCACCGGAATCTCCGGCGAAGCGAACGACGACACGCGAGACGGACTCCACTACCGCCACGGGCCGATCGACTATGTCGGTCATGGACCACCCTTTCTGATGGGGAGTTGCCCCGCTCGCCACACTCCCGGCTACGAGGCCAAACCTACACACACGCCCATCACCTACCGCGTCTTGTTGTGCCCAAAACAGATGATGCCCATCTCAACTTGAGATGGGCATCATCGGCATATCATCGTCAGGGATTCACCGCCCCAAACAAGGCTCGGCACTCCTACGACGTTGATTGAGTCGATCACAACACTGCACTGGTACGTCGTCTGCTCCGCGTGTCCGCTCTGCCGTTGCCCTCACCGGCCCAAGGTTGCCAGTCGATCGACAACGTCCACGTAGTCCGGAACGATGTCGCGTATCCGAGAGAAGTACCGGCGCGCCTGGGTGTTCTCACCGGCCCGATCGAACAGGTCACCGAGCACATACCACATCCGCAGATGGTGGTCATGAATACGCCTTGGGATCGCCTCGGCCGGCTTCATCACCTCGAGCGCCGCTGAAAGGTTCCCCCGGTCAGCATGCGCGCCCGCCATCACGATTCGTCCCTCGGCCACCAACTCGGCGGCAGGTGACGCCTCACGCAACTCGGCCCACAGCTCTTCGACCTTGGCGTATCGCTTCAGCGCCCGGTAGCAGTCGGCCAGGATCGGCAGATTCTGCGGGCTCTTGTTCATCAGGTCGCGGTGTGCCTCAAGCTCGGTAATCGCCAGCTTCCATCGACCAAGCCGATACATAATCAACCCGTTGAGCTCCCGAAACGAGGCAGCATCGGGTGCTTCGACGACCAAATCACGCATCAGGCGACGAGCCTCGGGATAGCGTTCCCGGCGAAACGCCGATTCCGCCAACTTGAAGTGATCTCTGAGTCGAGCGGCGCGCCGTGGCCCGACCGCACTGTCGACATCGTCACTCCGAATCGACACGCCCGCCACACCTTCGCGGTCGGCAACCGGGCGACTCGCATCGTTCGTACCCCGCCGCTCCGATGAAGCCGCACGGCCCGCAGGGCGCAAGTTCGATGCGGGGCGCGATGAACCGGTCCCCCGCTTGTCGAGCGCCGGACCACGCCCACCCGCCCGTGATGCGGCGCCCTGCGCCTCTTGTCGCAGCGGACCATCGTCGATCCACTGTTCCGCCGACCACTCCGGACGCACGGTCGTTTCCCGTTCGCGCAGACCCGAGGTACCCCGCTTCGGAACGACTGGTTCTGCGTCGCGGCGGAATCCTCCACGCTGGGGCGCACCTGCCGAAGCACCGGATCTCCCTCGGGGAGCCCCGGCTGAAAAGGACTGGCGTCCACTTCGCGTCGTGCCCGCCGGGCGGCCACCCTCCGCGCTGCGAGGACGGCCGTAGCCACGCGAATCGCCCTCGCGAGGTGAATCGCCGCGATCCGGCCGACGATCCGACGGTGGCCCCGACCGCCGCACGACACCGGTTGACCGTCGCTCACCTCCTCCGGTACCTGCCCGGCTACCGCCCAGCGAATCACGGTTCGAAAAACCACGGTCCGTGGGACCACGACCTGCCGGACCTCGATCTGCGGGCCTCCGGTCACCCGGCGAAAAGCGACGGGGTTCGTCGCCCGCCGCCCGTGCTGCGCCATAGCGTCCGCTACTCGGGGCGCCCTGTCGGCGACCGCTCGAACTCGGCCCCCGCTGATCGCGGTCGCGACCGTCACGCTGCCGCGCTTCCCCGGTCGTCAGCACCTCGGTTGAAGCGCTCCGGCCGATCACCCTGACGCGGCACGCTCGCTCGCGCGGGTCGCGACGACTCCGAATCCGACGAACGCCCGGGGGCCGAGCCTCGCGCCGAACCCGTCGAATCTGTTCGACCGCCTACAGAACTACGCCCGCCGCCCGCCGAGCGCGAGGCCGAAGATCTACCGGCGTCGCCCGCACGCGCCGACCCACCCTCCGAGTCGTTCCGCCGGGCGGGCGCCGAGTCTTTGGCTGGCGAACGACGCTGAGGCGCGCCGGATGACGGGGGGCGAGGCATGGAAACCACCATAGGGGTTTGAAGGGCAAGTCGGCGAAAAACGACGAGAACCCCCGGTTGTTCCGGGGGTTCTCTTCGATAAATTCTGGCAGCGACCTACTCTCCCAGGGGGTCTACCCCCAAGTACCATCGGCGTATGCGAGCTTAACTTCCGTGTTCGGGATGGGAACGGGTGTGACTTCGCCACTATGGCCACCAGAAATCAGTTGTCAACGTGGATCTCCACGAGGACTCCAGAGCAAGCACGAACATTCTATGAACCAAGCCCTCGGCCGATTAGTACCGGTCGGCTAAACACGTTACCGTGCGTACACCTCCGGCCTATCAACGTGATGGTCTTGTCACGGGCCTTACTGCGTTGACCGCATGGGAATACTCATCTTGGAACAGGCTTCCCGCTTAGATGCTTTCAGCGGTTATCCCTTCCGAAGGTGGCTAATCTGCCGTGCCCTTGGCAGGACAACAGACACACCAGAGCTTCGTCCGTCCCGGTCCTCTCGTACTAGGGACAGCCTTCCTCAATATTCCTACGGCTGCGGAGGATAGGGACCAAACTGTCTCACGACGTTTTAAACCCAGCTCGCGTACCGCTTTAATGGGCGAACAGCCCAACCCTTGGGACCTGCTTCAGCCCCAGGATGCGATGAGCCGACATCGAGGTGCCAAACCTTTCCGTCGATATGGACTCTTGGGAAAGATTAGCCTGTTATCCCCGGGGTACCTTTTATCCGTTGAGCGACCACACTTCCACACGTGATGGCCGGGTCACTATATCCTGCTTTCGCACCTGCTCGACTTGTAGGTCTCGCAGTCAAGCTCCCTTGTGCTATTACACTCGACGACTGATTGCCAACCAGTCTGAGGGAACCTTTGAGCGCCTCCGTTACAATTTAGGAGGCGACCGCCCCAGTCAAACTACCCGCCTGGCGCTGTTCCTGATCCGGATTACGGACCCAAGTTAGAGTCCCGACATATGCAGGGTGGTATTTCAACGATGACTCCACCATGGCTAGCGCCACAGCTTCCTAGTCTCCCACCTATCCTACACAACACAGGTCAAAACCCAACACCAAGTTATAGTAAAGGTCCACGGGGTCTTTCCGTCCTTCCGCAGCTAACGAGCATCTTTACTCGTACTTCAATTTCGCCGGGTCTATGGTTGAGACAGTGGGGAAGTCGTTACGCCATTCGTGCAGGTCGGAACTTACCCGACAAGGAATTTCGCTACCTTAGGACCGTTATAGTTACGGCCGCCATTCACTGGGGCTTAGGTTCATAGCTTCGCCTTTCGACTAACCATTCCCCGTGACCTTCCAGCATTGGGCAGGCGTCACAGCGTATACAGCGCCTTGCGGCTTCGCACGCTGCTGTGTTTTTAGTAAACAGTCGCTACCCCCTAGTCTGTGCCACCCCCTCACGCTCCGACCGAAAGGTCTTCACGCTAATAGGGTCCTCCTTCTTCCAAAGTTACGGAGGTAATTTGCCGAGTTCCTTAACCATAGTTCTCCCGATCGCCTTAGTATTCTCTACTTACCCACCTGTGTCGGTTTGGGGTACGGGCACCGTGTCAACTCACTGTTGAGCTTTTCTTGGCAGCATGGAATTAGTGACTTCGCCTGAATCGGCTCGGCATCACGTCTCAGAGTTAACGACCCAATTCTCATCGGATCCTCCTACGCGTTTACCCGGGGACAACCATCGCCCCGGTTCACCTATCCTCCTGCGTCCCTCTCCAGCTACCCGCAACCCGCTCGGCAGACTCGTCCGAAGACAGCCTCTACGTCGTAGATATTGGGCTTGGCGCGAACACGGTGGTACTGGAATATCAACCAGTTGTGCATCGACTACGCCTTGCGGCCTCGCCTTAGCTCCCGACTCACCCTGGGGGGATTAGCCTTCCCCAGGAACCCTTGGGTATTCGGCGGAGGGGTTTCTCACCCCTCTTTCGCTACTCATGCCTGCATTCTCACTCGATGACACTCCACGTCGGGTCATCCCGCCGCTTCAATGCGTCATCGACGCTCCTCTACCGCTCGTCTTACGACGAACCCATAGCTTCGGCTCTGGACTTGAGCCCCGTTATATTGTCCGCGCAGGACCACTCGACCAGTGAGCTATTACGCACTCTTTTAAGGGTGGCTGCTTCTAAGCCAACCTCCTGGCTGTCTATGCAGTCCCACATCGTTTTCCACTTAGTCCAGAATTTGGGGCCTTAGCTGATGATCTGGGCTGTTTCCCTTTCGACCAACGAAGCTCATCCCCCGTGGTCTCACTGCCATACTCTGGAGCACCGGTATTCGGAGTTTGATTGAGTTCGGTAAGCTTGTGGGCCCCCTAGCTCATTCAGTGCTCTACCTCCGGCGCTGAACATATGACGCTGTACCTAAATACATTTCGAGGAGAACCAGCTATCACCAAGTTTGTTTGGCCTTTCACCCCTATCCACGGGTCATCACCGCCATTTTCAACTGACGTGTGTTCGGTCCTCCACGGGGTCTTACCCCCGCTTCAACCTGCCCATGGATAGATCACTTGGCTTCGGGTCTACAGCACGCGACTCAATCGCCCTATTCAGACTCGCTTTCGCTACGGCTCCCCATCACTGGTTAACCTTGCCACGTACCATAACTCGCAGGCTCATTCTTCAAAAGGCACGCCATCGTGGCTCCTTGCGGAACGACACTTTGACTGTTTGTAAACCAACGGTTTCAGGTACTATTTCACTCCCCTCCCGGGGTACTTTTCACCTTTCCCTCACGGTACTAGTTCACTATCGGTCGCCAAGGAATACTTAGACTTATGGGGTGGTCCCCACAGATTCATGCCGGTTTTCACGGTCCCGGCATTACTTGGGATGGTGATCAGAGACTGCGTACGTTTCGAATACGGGGCTTTTACCCTCTGCGGCCTACCTTTCCAGGTAGCTCTTCTACGTAGCAATTTGGTAACTCTGTGCTAGGTCTGGTGCTCTAACTATCAGTCCCACAACCCCGCATCGGCAACGCCACCAGGCTTGACACCGACACGGTTTGGTCTATTCCCTTTTCGCTCGCCGCTACTAAGGGAGTCGCGGTTGCTTTCCTTTCCTCAGGGTACTGAGATGTTTCAATTCCCCTGGTTCCCTCCTCAGGCCCTATGTGTTCAGGCCTGGGTAACACCCCATGACGGGTGCTGGGTTTCCCCATTCGGACATCTCCGGATCATTGCCTAGTCGACGGCTACCCGGAGCTTTTCGCAGTCACTCACGTCCTTCATCGGTTCTTGGCGCCAAGGCATCCACCGTTGGCTCTTTGTAGCTTGGAATTCATTTAATATCAAATATTTAGATGCTCGTGCTTGCTCTGCAGTTCTCAAGGAGCCGGGCCACGGGGAGGTCAAGATGACCTGCTACCCACGCCACGCCAGCTATCGCACGAGTGCGACCACCGGGGCCAGAGGGACGATTCCCTCAAAACGGAAGAGAAGACAAAGTCAATGCTTTGAAATCGAGAAGGAAGCGAACCTCTACTTCTCGAAGACTGGGACATTGTCCCACCAGTGCACCAACTAGGGAGTGATCGGAACGCTTGACACGGATGGCCAAGAACGTCTCGATATGTACTCCTTAGAAAGGAGGTGATCCAGCCGCACCTTCCGGTACGGCTACCTTGTTACGACTTCACCCCAATCACCGACCCCACCTTCGACGGCTCCTCCCCTTACGGGTTAGGCCACCGGCTTCGGGTGTTGCCGACTTTCGTGGTGTGACGGGCGGTGTGTACAAGGCCCGGGAACGTATTCACCCCGGCGTGCTGATCCGGGATTACTAGCAACTCCAGCTTCATGGAGGCGAGTTGCAGCCTCCAATCCGAACTGAGACCGGCTTTATGGGATTCGCTTACTCTCACGAGTTCGCAGCCCTTTGTACCGGCCATTGTAGCGTGTTTGCAGCCCTGGATATAAGGGGCATGATGACTTGACGTCGTCCCCACCTTCCTCCGAGTTGACCCCGGCAGTCTCTTATGAGTCCCCACCATAACGTGCTGGCAACATAAGACAAGGGTTGCGCTCGTTGCGGGACTTAACCCAACATCTCACGACACGAGCTGACGACAGCCATGCACCACCTGTGTAGAACCCCGAAGGACACCGTATCTCTACGGCTTTTCTCTACATGTCAAACCCAGGTAAGGTTTTTCGCGTTGCATCGAATTAAGCAACACGCTCCGCTGCTTGTGCGGGCCCCCGTCAATTCCTTTGAGTTTTAGCCTTGCGGCCGTACTCCCCAGGCGGGGCACTTAATGCGTTAGCGACGGCACGGACCTCGTTGGTTGAGGCCCACACCTAGTGCCCAACGTTTACGGCGTGGACTACCAGGGTATCTAATCCTGTTCGCTCCCCACGCTTTCGCTCCTCAGCGTCAGTATCGGCCCAGAGTGGCGCCTTCGCCACCGGTGTTCCTCCTAATATCTGCGCATTTCACCGCTACACTAGGAATTCCCCACTCCCCTACCGAACTCAAGTCACAGCAGTATCGGATGCAGGCTTTCGGTTGAGCCGAAAGGTTTCACACCCGACTTACTGAACCGCCTACGAGCTCTTTACGCCCAATAAATCCGGACAACGCTTGGTGCCTACGTATCACCGCGGCTGCTGGCACGTAGTTGGCCGCACCTTCTTCTGCAGGTACCGTCATTTTCGTTCCTGCTGAAAGGGGTTTACAACCCGAGAGCCTTCTTCCCCCACGCGGCGTTGCTGCGTCAGGCTTTCGCCCATTGCGCAAGATTCCCCACTGCTGCCTCCCGTAGGAGTCTGGGCCGTGTCTCAGTCCCAGTGTGGCTGATCATCCTCTCAGACCAGCTACTCGTCGAAGCCTTGGTAGGCCGTTACCCCACCAACAAGCTGATAAGCCGCGAGGCCGTCCCGATCCGAAATTCTTTCTTCGGTCCACCATGCGATGGTCCGAAGGTATCCGGTATTAGCAGTCGTTTCCGACTGTTATTCCAGAGACCGGGGTAGGTTCCTCACGTGTTACGCACCCGTTCGCCACTAGATCTTCCGTCGGATTGCTCCTTCTTGGATCCCGTTCGACTTGCATGTGTTAAGCACGCCGCCAGCGTTCGTCCTGAGCCAGGATCAAACTCTCCATCGAAAACCATCATTCAAGAGCGAACTCTTGTTTGACCGTTCTTCAGAAGAATCTCAGTGGCGGAGGGAATCTAATTCTCCGTAGTTCCACTGAATCCTCGCTGTGTTTTGTCGGGGCTGTTTACCCAACTTGCTTTTGAATTGACGTACAGTCAGACCCGAATTGGGTGTGACTGTCCGCACTGGCGTTCAGTCTTCTCTTCCGTTTTCAAGGAGCCGAAGCTCGCTCAGCACTCACTCTGTGGTGTTGGTGCTGGGCACCCGGGCGCATTTCCGCTGTCCGGGGCGAGGAGAAACACTACCGACGGACGCGAAGAACGTCAACCTCTGTTTGGAGAAATCTCGATGAAGCAATAGGTCGACCGACCCTTGCGGAGCAGAAGGTAGCGCCCGTGGAGGCGCGTAACCGCAGGTAGATCGACATCGGAGTCGATTTGAACTCCGTTGACGCGGTAGCCGCGTTGGCTCAAAGTTCTTCTGGCATCGCCGTTGGAGCTGGCAAGTCCGCATGCGACGAGAAGACTCAAGGGATCATCGAGGGCTTCAGCACTGACCGTGTGGGAGGGGACCTCGCCACGGAGCACCTCGAGGACCTCGGCCGACGCCGTCATCGGATCACCCCCGAAAAGGACCTGGGTTGCCGCCGCCGCCGAACGGGCCGCCTCAGGGCCATGGACGAGTTCGGTGATGTCATCGGCCAGGGCGGTTTGGGCCAGGCGTCGCTCCGGAGCGGCGTAGTGGTCGGCGACGAGGGCGGCGATCTCATCGACAGGCCGCAGCGTGAGGTGAAGCAGGAAGCGCTCGACATCGGCGTCGGGGAGCTGCATCCAGTACTGACGAAACTGGAACGGCGAGGTCTTCGTCGGATCGAGCCACAACGCGCCGCTCGCCGACTTGCCCATCTTCTGCCCGTCGGTGCGGGTGAGCAGCGGCCAGGTGAGCCCGTACGCCGATCGTCCGAGACGACGCCTGATCAGGTCGGTACCGGCGGTGATATTGCCCCATTGATCCGATCCCCCCATCTGCATCTCGACCCCCTCATGTTCGATGAGATGGCGGAAGTCATTGGCCTGGAGCAGCATGTAGCTGAACTCCGTGTATGAGATTCCGTGCTCGCTATCCATTCGCGCCCGCACGCTCTCCTTGGCAACCATCTGGTTGATGGTGAAGTGCTTACCGACATCGCGGAGGAACTCGAGCGCGGAGATGGGTGCGGTCCAGGTGGCGTTGTCGACCAGACGAGCTGCGTTGGGACGATCGTCGAAATCAAGAATGCGCTCGAGTTGACGCTTGACGCAAGCCACGTTGTGATCGAGCGTCTCCCGGTCGAGCAGGTTGCGCTCCTCGCTGCGGCCTCCGGGGTCGCCGACCATGCCGGTCGCGCCGCCGGCGAGTACGACGGGCCGGTGACCGGCGAGTTGGAAACGACGCAATGTCACCTGCCCGAGCAAGTGGCCGGCGTGCAACGAGTCGGCGGTGGGGTCGAAGCCGACGTACACCCCGATCGGTCCCTCGGCGAGACGAGCCGCAAGTGCGGCACGGTCGGTGGAGTCGTGGATCAGTCCACGCGCTTCGAGGTCGGCGATCAAGTCCATAGCGCGCTCGATGCTAGGCAACTCGACAAGCGAGAGCACCCCGGTTTGTATCACAGCCGATCTCCGACGGCCGTTTGCCGCCCCGGGGGCTGGTGCTCACCCGGTCGGGTCAGACCGCGATCGTCGGGTCGATGGTTTCCATTCGAGAACTCTTCGAGACGTGCGCGTTGCCCTCGACGTACCAACGCCATGGATAATGGGCCGCCTCGGAGATCCCGATGCGAGCGGAGACCCCGGGCTTGATGGGTGGGGCTGTGCCGTCGTCGACGATCCGGATTCGGCTGCGACAGAGATCTTGCCCGTTGTTGTCGCGCCCGATCGCCATCGCTCGGGTGAGCTTGCCCGGACCGCTGGCCAGATCGATGTCACGGGTGACGTTGGGGCGGCGTATGCGCATCTCCGACAGTCCCTTGAGTGGCTCAAGGGCCCGGATCAGCACGGCCTGGCCATCGTCCTCGGCCCCGGTGACGACATTGGCGCAGAAATGCATGCCATAGGTGAAGTACACGTAGAGATAGCCCGGCGGACCGAACATCACCCGGTTGCGCATCGTCGGCCCGTTGTACGAGTGGCTGGCGCGGTCATCTGCTACGTAGGCCTCGACCTCGACGATCCGGCCCGCGCAGTGACCGGCGACCAAGATCTTGTTGAGCAACTCGGGAGCTACGTCACGGGCGTCACGATCATAGAACGATCGGTCCAAGACGTGCGCCCGTCGAGCAGGCTCCGGTTTCGGCGCGGAGGGAGGAGTCGATGTGGCAGTCACGCCGTCGGTCGCCTCTCGGTCCCGTCGACCTGATCGAACCCTGCCTTCGACCGGCGATCGACGACCACGGCCGCCCCCAGACCGTCGGCGCGGTGCATCACCCGCGGGACATCGCCGTTCAAGCAGCGGGCCCGGACATGATGGATGGACGTCATCAGACGCTCATTGTTGCCGATCGCACGGTCGGTGGCGAACTGCGAGACGGACCACCCCGCGATCACCCGCCGACTCGGGCCCGATCGATGGCCAATCGGATCTGGAATCGTTCGAGTTGAGCGGCTACCGGGGTGGGCCCGGCCCCCCCGCGGGTCGTTCGACGGCGCACCCCGACACCCGGCGCAACCAGCGCTGCGGCACGTTCGCCGAGCGCGGGATGGGCCGCGACCAACCTGGCCAACGAACCCTCGCCGGCCAGGCAACGGCGAACCAGGGTCCCGACGATCGCGTGAGCATCGCGGAACGGCGTGCCCGCTTCGACCAACCACTCGGCGAGGTCGGTGGCCGCCGATGTCTCGGAGTCTGCCGCGGCCTGCATTCGCTCGGGGACGAAGGTTGCCGTGGCGATCATCCCGCTGATCGCGCCGAGTGCCAGGCTCACCTGCTCGACCGCATCGAACAGCGGTTCCTTGTCTTCTTGCAGGTCACGGTTGTACGACAGCGGCAAGCCCTTCATCGTCGCCAGAAGTCCGGTGAGGTTGCCGATCAGCCGGCCCGCCTTGCCTCGGGCCAACTCGGCGATGTCGGGATTCTTCTTCTGCGGCAGCATCGACGAACCGGTGGCATAGGCGTCATCGAGTTTGGCGAAACCGAACTCCTCGCTCGTCCACAACACCCATTCCTCACCAATGCGCGACAGGTGGACGCCGATCAGGGTGAGATCGAACAACGCCTCGGCGACGTGGTCGCGGTCGGCAACCGCATCGAGGCTGTTGTCGAACACCCGGGCGAACCCGAGGAGTTCGGCGCTGCGTTCCGGATCGAGCGGCAACGACGACCCGGCCAGCGCGCCGGCTCCGAGAGGTGACACGTCAAGTCGGTCGATCGTCGCCAGTAGCCGGTCGACATCGCGGGCGAGCGCCCAGGCGTGGGCGAGCAGATGATGGGCCAGCAACACCGGCTGAGCCCGCTGGAGGTGGGTGTAGCCGGGCAGGTATATGCCATCGTCGCCGACCCCAGCTTCGACGGCGCGACCGACGAGCACCTCCTGCAGCCCGACGACCCGGACCGCAACGGCGCGCAACTCCCGCTTACACCACAGGCGCAGGTCGGTGGCCGACTGGTCGTTGCGACTCCGTCCCGTGTGGAGTTTCGCGCCCGCCGAACCGGCCAACTCGGTGACGCGCCGCTCGACGGCGGTGTGGATGTCCTCGTCGGATTCGACGAAGACGAAGGTTCCGTCGGCCATCTCGGTCGCCACGGTGTCGAGTGCGTCGAGCACCGCGCCACACTCCGCCTCGTTGAGCAGGCCGACATCGCCAAGCATTGTGGCGTGGGCCCGCGAACCGGAGATGTCGTCGGCCCACATCAGCTTGTCGAACGAGATGCTGGCGGTATAGGCCATCAGCTCGGCGGCGGGACCACCTTCGAAGCGGCCGTGCCAGAGCGTCTTGCCATGATCATCGGAGCTCATCGGTGGGTCCTTTCGGTGAGGCCGGCGATCTCACGCAACCGGGCGGCGAGTTTCGCTCCACCCGTGCGTTCGTCGGCGACGATCAGCAGCGTGTCGTCACCGGCGACGGTGCCGATGATCCCGGCCATACTCGATCGATCGAGCGCCGAGGCGACCACGTGGGCGCACCCCGGCGGCGTCCGCACGACGACCAGGTTGGCCGAGTAGCTGACATCGGCAACCCACTCCCCGAGCACCCGTCGAAGATGGTCGATGGGGGTCACCCGCTCGTGGGGCAGCTCGGGGAGGGCATAGATCGTCTCTCCCCCGGCGACGCGAATCTTGACCGCCCCGACCTCGTCGAGGTCGCGTGACACGGTGGCCTGCGTGGCGCTGATGCCCTCGTCGGCGAGCATCTCGACCAACTGGGGTTGGCTGCCGACAGCGTGATCGGTGATCAGGCGGACGATCGTCTGCTGCCGCTGCACCTTGGTCGTCATGACCGATTCGCCTCGATCAGCCACGACAGCAGACCGCGCGCCGCGTGGAGGCGGTTGTGGCCCTGTTCGACGACCCGCGACCGGGGTCCGTCGATCACCGACGCCGCCACCTCGTAGCCCCGGTACGCCGGCAGGCAGTGGAGGAACAGGGCGCCGTTCGCCGCCGCGGCCATCACGCGGTCGTCGATCTGGAATGACTTGAACACCCGCACCCGCTCAGCCTTCTCGGCCTCTTGGCCCATCGAGGTCCAGGTATCGGTGTGGACGGCGTCGGCGCCCTCGACCGCATCGATCGCCCGGGCGACCTGGGTGACCGAGGCCGCCCCGAGCAGCCCGATCCGTTCCAATTCGGCATCCGAGGCATCGAAACCGGCCGGGCAGCCCAAGCGAACATGGGCCCCGAGCATTGCCGAGACCTCGGTCAATGATCGGGCGACGTTGTTGTAGTCGCCGACGTAGGCGACGGTTCTGCCCTCCAACGGGCCGAGGCCCTGCTGCATCGTCAGCGCATCGGCCAGCCCCTGGAGCGGGTGCGACCACTCCGAGAGCATGTTGACGACCGGCACCACGTTCAGTGCCGCCATGCGGGTCACCACCGCGTGTTCGAAAACCCGGGCGGCGAGCACTGCGTGGTAGCCGGCCATGATCCGGGTGACGTCTTCCACGGGCTCGCGGACGTCGAATCCCACTTCTTCGCCGCGGGTGTAGACCGGATGCCCGCCGAGTTGGGCGACGGCCATCTCCATCGACTGGCGAGTGCGGTTGGAGGGCTTTTCGAAGATCAACGCCACGCCGCTGCCGTCGAGCGGACGGCCGAGCTCGCCGATCGGCATCACCGCCCGGTTGAGGACCGAGTCGAGCTCGCTCCTCGACAGATCGGTGATATCGAGGAAGTGCCTCACGCGCTCAACACCCGGTGAAGGGTGGCGACAGCCTCGTCGATTTCGGCGTCGGTCACCGTCAACGGCGGGGCGAAGCGCAGTGCCGACCCGGTCACGGCGTTGGTGACCAGGCCGTTGTCGAGACAGGCCGCGTAGATCGCCTTGGCGTCCCGGCCCGGCTCCAACTCGGCCGCGAGCAACAGCCCCAAGCCGCGCACGTCGGCGACGCCCGGCAATTCGCGCAGACCAGCGGCGAGCCGGGCGCCCTGGCATGTCGCCAACGCCGGAGCGTCGAGACGACGCATCTCGGAGATGACCGCGTTGACCGCCGCGGTGGCGATCGCGGTGCCCGAATAGGTGGAGCCGTGATCGCCGGGTTGGTAGACCGCGGCGACGTCGCGCCGGGCCCAGCATGCTCCGACGGGGAAGCCATTGCCCATCGCCTTGGCCATCGTGACGACGTCGGGAACGACGCCGTAATGCTCGAACCCGAACCAGCGGCCGGTACGGGCAAAGCCCGTCTGGATCTCGTCGACCATCATCAACATGCCGCGCTCGTCGCAGATCCGCCGGATGCCTTGGAAGTACTCGATGGTCGCCGGGTTGACCCCGCCCTCGCCCTGCATGGGCTCGATGAGTATGGCCGCGACCGACGGGTCGAGCGCCGCCTCGAAGGCTTCCAACGAGTTCCACTCCACATGACGGAAACCGTCGGGCATCGGCTGGAAGGGCTCATGCTTGGCCGGTTGACCGGTGGCGGCGAGCGACGCCAGGGTGCGGCCGTGGAACGACCCGAGGGCCGAGACGACCACGTGGCGGCCGCGCCCCCCGAACTTGCGGGCCAGCTTCAACGCGCATTCGTTGGCCTCGGCCCCGGAGTTGCAAAAGAATGTCTGACCCGCCTGCCCGGTTGCCTCACGCAGCAACGCGTTGACCCCGATCGCCGCCTCGGTGGCCACCGGATTGGTGAACAGGTTCGAGACATGCAGCAATGTGCGTGCTTGGTCGGCAATGGCATCGGCGATCACGGGATTGGCGTGACCGAGCGCAATCACCGCCAAACCACCGAGGAAGTCGAGGTAGCGCTTGCCGTCGGTGTCCCAGAGTTGGGTGCCGTCGCCGCGGGCGAACATCACTTGCGGCGGGCCGAACACCGGCATGAAGGGACAATGCTCCTGCCCCGACGCATCGAACGCGTGGCTACTCGTCTCGCCACTCATGACGCCACCGCCATCGTGCCGATACCGGCATCGGTGAAGATTTCGAGCAGCAACACGTGCGGGATGCGGCCGTCGAGGATGTGGGCACGACGCACTCCCCCACGCAACGCCTTCACACAACTTTCGACCTTGGGGATCATTCCCCCGGCAATCGTTCCATCGCCCATCAGGGCCTCCAGTTCATCAGCAGTGGTTTGGCGGATCAGGCTGGACGGGTCGTCGACGACCCGGCGCAGCCCTTCGATATCGGTGAGGTAGACGAGCTTCTCGGCGTCGAGCGCCTCGGCGATCTCGCCGGCAACGGTGTCGGCGTTGATGTTGTAGGCCTGCCCGGTGGCGTCGGTACCGATCGTGGCGATCACCGGAATGAACTCATCGTCGAGCAGACCATGCAAGATCATCGGGTTGATCGCCTCGACGTCGCCGACGAAGCCGAGGTCGGCGTCGCGAACGGAGGCCCGGATCAGCCCGGCATCCTCACCCGACACGCCCACGGCCAACGGGCCATGGACGTTGATCGCCGAGACGATCTGGGGGTTGACCTGCCCGATCAGCACCATCCGGGCAATATCGATGGTCGCCGCGTCGGTGACCCGCAACCCGTTGCGGAATTCGGTCTTGAGGCCGAGCCGCTTGATCATGTCGGAGATCTGCGGGCCGCCGCCATGGACCACGACCGGGCGCATACCGACCGAGCGCATCAACACGATGTCTTGGGCGAACAGATCGAGGGCGTCGGCTTCGGATGATCCGGCGAGCGCATTGCCACCGTATTTGACGACGACGACCTTGCCGGCAAAGCGGCGGATGTACGGCAACGCTTCGACGAGCATGTCGGCCTTGTCGGCCGCGGTGTTCCGCGGGTGAACCTCGGCCCGGACGCTCACGGATAGAGCCCGACGTTGGACAGCCCGGCCGTCTCGGCGAGACCGAGGGCGACATTGGCGGCCTGCACGGCGCCGCCCGACGCGCCCTTCGCCAGATTGTCGAGGGCGCACAGCGTCACGACATAGCCGGTGCGCTCGTCGTAGCGGGCACTGAGGTGCACCGCGTTCGAGCCGAGGGTCGCCTTCGTCGACGGCGGCGTGGGACGGACCACGACGAACGGTTCGTCGTCATAGGCCCGGGCTAACTCGGCGAGCAGCGAGGCGGTCGTCGGCGTTGAGCCTGCGAGTGGCCGCGAGTAGCACGTCGCCAGGATGCCCCGGTTCATCGGGGCGAGATGCGGGGTGAACAGGATCTGGGCTCCGGTTTCCTGCTCCATCTCGGGTGTGTGGCGATGATTGAGCAGACCATATGCGCTGAAGTCTTCATCGACCGTGCAGAACAATGATCCGTGTTTCAGTCCCCGCCCCGCGCCGCTGACGCCGGAGGCCGCGTCGACGATGACGCCCTGAGGATCGATCACCCCGGCTTTGATCAGTGGTTGCAACGCCATCGTCGCCGCGGTGACGTAACAGCCGGGGGTGGCGACGAGTCGGGCCCCGCTCAACTCGGCGCGGTGCAGTTCGGGCAGGCCGTACACCGCCTCGGCGAGCAGCTCGGGCTGATCGTGCTCGAAGCCGTACCAGCCGGGGTACAACGACGCATCCTTCAGCCGAAAGGCAGCCGAGAGGTCGACGACGCAACCCACTCGGCCGACCAGCGATGGGGCGATCTCCATCGATGCCTCATGTGGCAGACCGAGGAAGACGAGGTCGAGGCCTTCGGCGCGAGCCGGGTCCCACTCCTCGAACACGAGGTTCGGGTACGCCCCGGTCAGGGCGGGATAGAGCGAGGCGGCGAGGGTGCCGGCCTGGGTGTCGCCGGTGGCATACACCACCGTGAAGTCGGGATGTCCGGCGGCGATGCGGAGCAGCTCTACTCCGGTGTAGCCGGACGCACCGACGATTCCTACTGTGACCATATTCGTATGATCATACACAACGCTGCATGATCATACGAACACGAAAATGACGCACTACGGAGAAAGCGTCCCGGGCGGCGCTGAGCCATTTTCGACGAAGCGCACATTGACCTTTTCGAACCCGAGGCTCTTCATCAGGCTGTACAGCATGTTACGAGTGTTGTCCTCGGCCCGTTGCTGCAGGTCGGAGGCCGTGGCCGCTTCGCCCATCTTCTCCCCCGCCAACAGATACAACTCGGTCTCGCTCGTCGGATTGTCGTTGAAAATCCCCGATAGTCGATTGAGCAGACCACGGTCGCGGTTCGCTACCTCGCTACGCGACGGATCAACGACGGGCTTCCCCAATGTGGGCGCCGGCAAGCTGATGGTCACCTCGGTGCGCTCGTCGTTCATCTGAACGGCCTCGTCGCCAAGGGTGGTGAAGTCGACCATGGCGTCGACCGACCCCACGCCGACGAAAAACACGCGCTCGCCGGCGAGAGCCGACGGCAGCCAACTGACGTCCTTCTCGACGTCGACGAGCACCTCGAAGTCGCCGCTCGCCGCGTGATACTCGGCAAGATCCCGGAGCTGCACAAGCACCGGCGGAGCGGAGCGATCGACCTTGGTGGTGGAGAACGGCGTGCCCAGCCAACGCCACAACAGTGGCAGACCGACGACGAGCACGACCACGATGACCAGAGTCGTGGTGATGAGCGACCGCAGTCCCCCTCCCGATCGCTTCGAATCGAATGCCATGATGTCCTCCTGGCGCATCCACACAACGGCGCAACTCATTACCGACGCAAGCGAGCCCGAAATGTTTCAGTCGTGTAGAGGTCGGCTTCTGGTGGCGATGCCACCACTCACCGATCCCAACTTTGATCGTTCGATTGTATTCATGTTGGAGCACTCCGCCGAGGGTGCGATCGGCGTTGTGCTCAATCGGCCCACCCCAGAGCGCCCGATCGAGGTCGGTCGATGGCTCGACCGAGCCGGCGACCCGGCCCGGGTGTTCGCCGGCGGTCCGGTGGAAACCCAGGCATTGATCGGTGTGGCCGAGCGCGGCGACGTTCACCTCACGACCGGATGGGCCCCCCTCGGGGGCGATCCCGGCGCGGCGATCGGCACGGTCGATCTTGCCCTCGACCCGATCGAGGTTCCGGTCGAGCGCCTGCGAATCTTTCGCGGCTATGCCGGTTGGGGGGCGCAGCAACTCGAAGGCGAGATTGCCGTCGATGCGTGGGCGATCGTTGATTTCCAGAGCGACGACCTGTTCACCGCCGCGCCAGAGGGTCTCTGGCGGGCGGTGCTCGGCCGCCAGCCCACCCAGCTCTCGTGGCTGGCCCACTTTCCGAGCGATGTGTCGGTCAACTGAGCTCGCAGCCAGACCCGTGGCCGTTTCAGCTCCGCAACGATGCCTTGAGTTTCCCGGCGGCCGCCACGGACTTCTCGCGGACCTGAGCCACGTCGGCCTCGGTCAAGGTGCGATCGGCAGCCTGCAGCCGAAGCCGGTACGCCAAACTGCGCGAGCCGTCAGGCACTCCCGCCCCGCGATAGACGTCGAAAAGCGCCAGATCAACTAACAGATTCCCTGCCGACTGGCGGATCGCCTTGTCGAGCTTCTCGGCCGTCACGTCATCGGGGGTCACGAATGCAAGGTCGAGATCGCTCGACGGATAGCGGGACGTCGCCTTCCATTTCGCCGCTGATGGCTGCTTGGCCAACAACGCTGTGATGTTGAGTTCGAGCACGGCCACGCGCTCCGTGATGCCCAAGGCGTCGAGGACGTCGGGATGAACCTCGCCCAACGCTCCCACCGCGTCACGTCCGAGCGACAAGGTCGCCGAACGCGTCGGATGCAGTCCAGGGGGAACGGTGCCCTGATCGACGCGGGCGCCAAGGGAGAGCGCGTTTGCCAGTTCGCGCCACAGGGCGAGCGCCCGCGGGGCCTCGGCACCCCCGATCACGACGCCCAACACCTCGTACTCATCGGGAAGTTGACCCGCCCCGGGGGGAAAGACGTGGCCGATCTCGAAGAGCGCGATTCCGGTGCGACGATGCGACGCGTTGTAGGCCAGTGCCTTGAGCAGACCCGGCCGAAGGGATGTCCGCAGCACCGACTCCTCGGCGACGAGCGGATTGGTGATCGAGACCGGTGTCCCCTCCAGTCCACAGCGATCGAGATCGCCCGGGGCAAGAAACGGATTGGGCATCGCCTCGGAAATACCAACGCCCAGCAACACCTGGCGGAGGGCTCGACGGCGGGCCTGGGTGACGCTGAGCCGCCCGTGGACCGTCGACTTGGGCATGGTCTTGCCGAGCGCGTCGAACCCGTGATGCCGGGCGATCTCCTCGACCACATCGATCTCGGTGGTGCAGTCGGGCCGCCACGAGGGCAGAGCGACCGAAACGACCGGAGCATCGGCTGGCGAAGCCGTCACGGTGAACCCGATGGCGTCGATCAATCGCGGCAGATCACCGGCGGTCAGCGACGTGCCGAGGATGCGATTGACCTGTGCCAGACGCACCTCGACCGACCGGCTCGGTGATGGCTGCGAGCTCCCGCGGGCATCGGTGAAACCGCGGTGCACGACCAGGTCGGGGCATGTTTCGCAGAGCAGTTCGACGAATCGGGCGATCGATCGCTCGATGCCATACGGATCGACACCCCGCTCGAATCTGGTCGAGGCCTCCGAACGCAGGCCGAGACGGGCCACGGTCGCGGCGATCCCCTCGGGCTCGAACCAGGCGATCTCCAAGGCAACGGTGGTCGTCGCTTCGGAAATCTCCGAATCGAGACCGCCCATGATCCCGCCGATGCCGATCGGCACGTCGTTGGCATCGCAGATCAACAGATCCTGCGGGCTCAGCATGCGCGTGGTCCCATCCAGCGTCGCCATCGACTCGTCAGCCGTGGCCCGTCGAATGCGGAAACCTCCGCCGCCGAGTGTCTGCAGGTCGTAGGCGTGGTTGGGCTGATTGAGTTCGAGCATCACATAGTTGCTCACATCGACGACGTTGTTGATCGCCCGCATCCCGGCGGCGGCGAGACGATCCTTGATCCACTGCGGCGAGTCGGCGACGCGAACTCCCGAGATCACGGTTGCCGTGAACCGGCCGCAGCGGTCACCGTCGACGATCGTCACCGGGCAGTCGACGGCTGCGCCCGTTGCCTCGATGATGGCGGCCGGGTGCATCGGCACACCGAGTTGGGCGGCGAGATCGCGAGCCACGCCCAGATGTCCCCAGCAGTCGGGCCGGTTGCGGGTCAGGTCGAGCTCGAAGACCGTGTTGGTCGCCAATCCCAGGGCTTGGCCGTATGGCACACCGAGGGGGGTGTCGGGCGGCAGGATCAGAATCCCGCTGCTGTCGCCGGCGAGCCCCAACTCGTCGCAGGAGCAGAGCATCCCGTCGGAGTTGATTCCGAGGATCGGGCGGGGCTCGATCCGACGACCGTCGGGCATCTCGGTACCCGGGGTGGCCAGCGGAATCACGTCGCCGGCGGCCATGTTGAACGCCCCGCACCACACGTGACGCTCGACGCCGTCACCGGCATCAACGTAGACCCGATGCACCTTGGCGGCGTCGGGGTGTCGCTCGGTGCGCAGCACGCGGGCGGTGATCACCCCGGGCACCGAGGCACCAACGGTGCGGACCTCCTCGACCGCCAGGCCGAGGGTGTTCATCAATGTGGCCAACGCGTCCGCGTCATCCCCGAGCGGGGCGAGGTCGTTGAGCCAGGAAAGTACGATGTCCATCTCTACGGCCTTTCTCAGAACTGTTCCAGGAAGCGGATGTCGTTGGTGTACATCTCGCGTATGTCATCGACGGCGTGGCGCTCCTTGGCCATCCGGTCGATGCCGAAGCCGAAGGCGAAGCCGCTCCATTCCTCGGGGTCGAGCCCACCGGCTCGCAACACCTCGGGATGGACCATGCCACAGCCGCCTAGCTCGAGCCATTGGCCCGTTGGCGTGCGGATGTCGAACTCGGCCGACGGCTCGGTGAACGGAAAGTACGAAGGTCGCAGGCGCGAGGTGAACTCGCCACCGAAGAACGCCTTGGTGAACGCCTCGATCGTTCCGGCCAGGTCGGCCATCGTGATCCCCCGGTCGACGACGAGCCCCTCGATCTGGTGGAACACCGGCATATGAGTGGCGTCGGGGGTATCGCGCCGGTACACGCGACCAGGGGCAACGATGTAGATCGGCGGAGCCTGCGACTCCATCACCCGGATCTGGACCGGCGAAGTATGCGTCCGTAACACGACCGTCCCGGGCTCGCCGTGATCGACGAACAACGTATCCCACATGCCCCGGGCCGGGTGCGAGTCGGGCATGTTCAGCGCTCCGAAGTTGTACCAGTCGGTCTCGACCTCGGGACCCTCGGCCACCTGGAAGCCGAGCCCCAGGAAGACGTCTTCCAAGCGCTCCCATGCCTGGGTGACGATGTGGGCATGACCCCGAGTCGGCGTGAAAATGGTCTCGGTCAGATCGAGACGCTCGGCGGCCAACCGGGCTGCGGTGGCCGCCGCGGCCAAGGTCGCTCGGCGAACGGCCAACGCCTCGGTGACCGAAAGGGTCGCGCCGTTGATCGCCCGGCCGAGCTCCTTGCGTTCCTCGATCGATTCGATCGAACCGAGCCGCGTCTTGGCCAGGCTGAGGTCGCCGCGCTTGCCGAGCAGCTCGGTTTCAGCCGCCGCCAGATCGGTGAGATCGTCGATCGCGGCGACGCGCGTCACGGCGTCGGAGACGATGGTGGACAGGTCAGGTGTCATCAGGAAATCCTCGGAAACAAGACGCAACAGCAGAACGTCGGCGAACGAAGCAGGGGCAACGAAGTACTCGACACGAGTGAGAAGGGGCGAGCCCCCGGGAGATCTCGTTCGGTGGTGGCGTTCAGCATTCAGGCAGCCGGTGACGCTCCCCCGGAGAATCCCCGGGGGCAGCGAAATCGACTGGGCAGGCGAACAGCGCGCACCCAGCCAGCGTAGCCGACCCGTAGCCGCCCGCTCGGCATCGATTCACATGTCGTCGCGCCGGCTCCGAGCCGCGATCCGGGCGACCACCTCGGGGCGACGCAACGGCGGCACCGTAGGCGGTGGTTGCCGACGAGGCCCAAGCGTGGCCAACAACTGTGTGGTGGCGGACGTGATCTGATCGACGGCCAGCTCGAACGCGGCGACATTCTTTGGGGCAACAGTGCGGATGCCACTCACCTTGCGAACATATTGCAGCGATGCGGCGCGGATCTCGACCTCGGTCGCCCCTGGTTGCAGGCCGTGGAGAATGGTGATGTTTCGACACACGTCGATCGACGGTAGCCGACCTCGACATGGGAGTCGTCGCCTCCCATGGCCGCCGGTGTCGCGAGCCGTCGGTCAGCGCAGGATGTCGTCGGGAGGGTCGATGCCCAGCGCGCCGCACCGTTCCCGATACGCCGCCAGCGTGGTGAAACCGTCGCGAACGGTCGAGATCGTTCCGTCGAGGGCAAACTCGACCAGGGCACCCTCGATGACGAAGGCGACCTCGGTGAGGCCGTCGTTGTCGGCCAGCGCCTCGAGCGTGTGCGTCGATCCCGCGGATTCGTGGAGGTACGAGCCGGGGCCGCTGACGAAGTCATATTCGAGGTAGTGCCAATAGCCGGTCATGGTGAACGCATGGACCTCGCCCGTGTGCCGATGCGTCGCCAACCGGTAGCCGGGTTGGAATCGCTTCTTCATCACCCAGGTACCGGTCGCCGCCGACACGCTGAGCAGCTGGGTTGCCGACCCGTTGCCGTGGTCGACCCATGGTCGCGTCGCTTCGTCGAGGGCGTAGGTGAACGGATCGGGGGCAGGCATCAGCCGATCATGCCGGTTGGTTCCTACTCGCACCAACCGGCATGCCGACGAACGTTTGAGGGGTCAGGCGAGTCGATAGACGTTGAGATCGACGCCGAGGGCGTACAGGCCGTCGACACCGATCGCCACTTGGGCGGCCGCTACCGGAATCCCGGACACCGGCACCCACCCACCGTCGGCCCCGAGGGTCGCCACGGTGCCGTCGGGAAGCACCGCCGCGGCCACTCCCTGCGGGCTGACGGCGATCGAGATTGCCTGCCCACCGACCTGCTCCCATTGGCCCGGGCGGCCGCGGTAGACGTTGCCGTCGGCGCCGACCTTCCAATACTGGCCGGCCGCCTGCACGGCGACCCAGCGAGCGGGCTCATCGGTGATGACTTGGCCGTTCTCTCGAATGACCAGGGCATTCCCGGCATCGGGGTCAATCGCGGCCACCGTGCCATCGGCGGCGGCGGCCAAGGACGTCGGCACGAAGTCGAACAATTTCTTGCGCTTCGCACCGTCCCACTCGAACGTCGCCTTCTTCCCGGCTGCCACGTAGCGGTTGGCGGCGATCACGGCCACTGGGCCGACAAAGTCGGCGCCGGGGCCTGGTTGGTCATCCCACTTCCGAGTCCCTGACCGCTTCGAGACCTTGCCGTTCTTGCCGACGCGGACCACGGTGCCGTCGCCGGCCATCGCCATGCCGACGGCGCCGCTGACCTCGTGCCGCCAAGGCAACAACACCCACTCGTCAGTCGGCTCAGGCTCGGCGGCGACTGCGGCAGCCTGGAGACCGTTGTCTACCGCGACCGGCGCTTCGACGACGGTCGTCGCCTCAGCCAATGTCGCCTCAAGCCACATGACGCCTCAACCAGCGCCTCGGACGCCACCGGCATTGCATCGACTCCGGCGTTCACCCGAGCAGCGGCCAGCGGAGTGCCGGTCACGGTGATCGCCACCCATGCCGACGTGCGATTTGCCAAATCGGCCGAGCGCGCTTGAATCTCGATCTGGCCAACCGGGGCGGGCAGGCCGCTCACGGTCCAGGTGCGTTCGGTCCCCGAGATCCCCTCCGCGCCCAGCACCGCCTCCCATTGGAACGCGGTCGCCGACAACGTCCCGGTCGGCTGTACCCACAGTCCGCTGGCAACGTCGCGGAGCCGGAGCCGCACTCGCTTGATCCGGTAGTCATCGAGAGCCGTACCCGTCACGGCCTGAAGGTTCACCGACGCACCGGCGGTCGGGCTCACCAACCCGAGAGTTGGCGCGGCGAGTTCGCGGGGCTCCTTGGCAATGCCGAAGTCGAACACGGCACTGCGCCCGACGTTGAGACCGCGTACCAGGCTGCCGTCATGGCCGAGGACCAAGCCGCGATCGAACGTGCGTAAGAACTGCACGCCGCGGGTCGAGTCGTTCGAACCAGGGTTCCACGACACCGCCCGCCCGGTCGGAAGATCGATGGCTCCGAGGTGATGGCGCTCGATCGTTCGCGGTTGGAACACCCCGCCGCTGATGTCGGCACAGCTGTACTGGTTCCCACCGGAGGAGTTCGGCCAATACATCGGCGAGGGCGTCGACTGCTGACTCTCGGTCCAACAGAAATGACCGCCCATGTACGTCGCCTGGTCGGAGACGGCGATGCCGTAGGTCGAGTCGAAGTTCTGCGTGACCCACAGTGGCTGGACCGCTTCGCCGCCGTTGACCGGGAACGCGATGACGGTGTCATGGAGCGGCGGGAAGTTGCCGATCGCATTGGAGAATGCGATCATCGAGCCGTCGGGTGACATGTCGCCCTCGATGATCCCGACGAAATCCGTGCGTCCGTTGTTACGCGACGGATCCCACAGATCTGCCCGCCACGAGGTCACGGTCGGAGTCGCCGAGATGTCGATCACCGCGGCACCCCATCTCGTCAACCCACCCACCCGGTCACCGCGGTGCTGCACGATCAACTTGGTTCCGTTCGGCGTGACGTTCAGCGCCCGGACCGCCGGGCCGGTCGCTGTGTAGCAAAAGCCGTCGGAACGGCAACCCGATGCCCGCGAACCGGTCACCGCAATCGTGAATCCACTGCTCAGCAACCCGTTCTTGGCCGAGATCTCGGCTAGTCGGCCCCGCGACTGGGAGTTGACGGTGGAGTACTCTCCGCCGACGAACAATCGGTCGCCGGTCCTGGCGAGGGCCGTGACCTCGCCGTTGACCGATGCGCTGAACCCGCCGACCAATTGCCCATTGATCACATCGAGCTTGGCCAGTCGGGTCGCGGTCACCCCGTTGATCGTCTTGAACAGGCCGCCTGCGTACACCGTTCCGGGCTGGTCTCCGGCTTCGAGCACCGACACGGGTCGGTCGAGGACGGGACGGAAGGTGGTCGACAGTTGGCCGGTATCGACGTCGAAGGCGGCCAGATACGGCTGGCTGACCGACGAGCCGTTCGGCAGGACGATGGTCGTGAAGGTGCCACCGAGGATCAGAAACTGACCGACCCGTTCAGCCGCGTCGACCGAGCCATTGACTATTCGGGGCCCTCCTCCGACGGGGGTCTCGGGTACGACGGCGCCGTGGACCGGAGGCGGCGCGGCGCCCGGCGAGGCTCGCACCCCGACCCCAACTAGCGATGCGCCAACCGCCGAAGCGCCAACCACCATCCGAAGCATTCGTCGTTGGTTCACGGCTCGTCGTCCCCTCACAGTGCTGATGATCTCGGGAATCCTAACAAATATGCCTCGTTTAGCGTTTGAGTACCACACAAGGGAGTTGTGGTCTCACCTATGTCGAGGCGTGCACCAGCACCGACACCCCGACGCGAGACTCGGCCACGATGCACACGCGCCCCCCATCACCGGGGCGAATCGTCAACCGGGTCGACGTTGCCCGCGCCGATTTCGTCGCCGTCAACGGAGTGCCACGGCTCAGCCCCGCACGCGTGCCGCATGGCCAGATCGCCGCTCGGCCCACACCCGAGCCCGTCAGGGTGACCGTGATGTCGACGGACTTGGCCGCTGCAGGCACTCCGGCAATTCCGAGGATCGGCACGCCGAACGCCACTCGGGCCGGCTTCGAGGTCGTCGGAGCGAACACCTTGACGGCCGGATCGAACTTGCGGGCGCTTCCCGCGGTCTGCCCGCTCGTGGGAGCGGTTTCACCGCCGCACCCTCCGGCCCCGTTGACCACCGCCGTGGGATTGATCGGCGGACCGCCGAACGGATGCACCTCGAAATGCAGGTGGGGACCGGCGGCGGCCCCTGTACGGCCGACGAAGCCGATGATTTGGCCGGCGACGACCCGCTGCCCGACGTAGAGCCCGTCGGCGAAGCGCGACAGGTGGATGTAGGTGAAATACGTGCCATCGGAGCGCGAGACTCGCAGATAGTTCCCCCCGAGCGACCCCGGGCGATCGGGGACGATCTTGGAAATCATGCCGTCGACGACAGCGACCAGCGGCGATCCCTCTCGGGCGATGATGTCAACACCCTCGTGGCTCCGGCCCCCGGAGCGGGCGTCGCCGTACGTGTCGGCATACGAACACGCCCCGACCACTGGAAACACCGATATGGACACCTGAGCCGCCGCCGGGCTCACCGAGGGCCGACTCGCGGCGATCCCTCCCCCGATCAAGGCGAGAGCGCCCAGCAACAACCGCCGATTCATTCCAGCCGACATCCGCCGTCCTCATTTCATCCTGCACCCGCCAGAGGAAACCTTGACAGAACCGGGCCGGAGCCGTCGGTCGAATCGGTCAGGATGGGCCGGATGTCCCCCAGGCGGCCAAGGGCCGAAGTTCGCCGGCCTCAGCGGGTACCTGAACGCTGCCGGGCGACCTCGAAGCACAGCACCGTGGCTGCCATCGCGACGTTCAAGCTCTCGGCCCGACCCAAGTGAGGAATCGTCACCCGCTCATCGATGACCAGGTCATCAGGTACGCCATGGGCCTCGTTGCCAACCACGACAGCCACTGGCTGGGTCCAATCGAAGTCGGTGTACGGCACCCCATCATGCGACGAGGTGCCCACGACGGCGACCCCCAACGCCGAGATCTCCGCGATCGTTGCCGGCCCAATCACCGGCAGGTGGAACAAGGCTCCGGCTGATGACCGGACAACCTTCGGGCTGTAGGGGTCGACGGTTCCGGCCAGGGTAACTACCGCCTGCGCGCCGGCCGCTTCGGCCGAGCGCAGAATCGTGCCGAGATTGCCGGGGTCGGAAATGGCCGCGGCGACCACCAAGAAGGTCGAGCCCGCCACGTCGTTCAACGAGCGAGTGGGCATGGCGGCGATCGCCAGCAACGGCTGAGGTGACTCCGTCGATGCGACCCGTTCGAGCACCCCGGTCCCGAGTTCGAAGACCGGACTCGCGCCGTAAATCGGTGTACCCCCGGGGCTGACGAACTGAGCCTCGATCACCCAACCGGCACTCACCGCCTCGGCGATCAGCCCCGACCCTTCGAGGACGAATGCCGCTTCGTCATAACGCGCACTACGGCGCCCCAAGAGGCGCCGCAGTCGTTGAACCTTTTGGTGACCGAAGCCCAGCGGCTCGTGCTGGGACATGGGAACTCAGCCGAGCGCAGCCTTGGCTGCCTCGACGAGCTTGCCGAAGGCCGCAATGTCGGTCACGGCCAGATCAGCCATGATCTTGCGGTCGACTTCGATGCCGGCGGCGTTGAGCCCGGCAATGAACCGGCTGTACGACATGTCGTAGATGCGGCAACCAGCGTTGATGCGCTGGATCCACAGGCGACGGAACTCGCCCTTCTTGGCCCGGCGGTCGCGGAAGGCGTACTGCCCCGACTTCATCACCTGCTCGTTGGCGGCGCGGACCGAACGGCTCTTGTTGCCGTAGTAGCCCTTTGCCTTCTCGAGCGTCGCCTTGCGATGCTTCTTGGAATTGACGGCGCGCTTGACTCTTGCCATTGGTCTGTCTCCTTGTCTTCCCTACCGCTTACCGCTCACCGAGCATGCGCTTGATCTTGCGCGCATCGCCGGGGTGCACGTCGACCATGCCGGCGAGACGCCGGGTGCGGGTCGACGACTTCTTCTCGAACAAGTGCTGGCGATTCTGCTGCAGCCGCCGGAGTTTGCCGGTGCCGGTCTTCGAGAACCGCTTGGCGGCGGTCTTGCTGGTCTTCATCTTGGGCATGAGTAGGTACCTCGGGTGGGCCGCGAGCCAATAGCGCGCGGCATTTCTGGGGGATAGTGAGAAGCGCCGAAGCGCCTCGAATCAAGTGGTGGCGGTGTCCGCCGGGGTTTCAGCAACGACTGCCGGGACTGCCGAGGCTTCCGCAACGACTGCCGGGACTGCCGGGACTTCGACCGCTGGAGTCGGTGCCGGAGCAGCAACCACATCGTTCGGAGTTGACTGCTGAGCACTCGGAGTTGCGTCCGGATCACCAGCGGTCTTGACCGGCTTGGGTGGCGGCTTCTTGTCGGGAGCCAACACCATCGTCATGTTTCTGCCGTCCTGACGGGGATGGGCCTCAATCTTGCCCATCTCCGAGGTATTCTCGGCGACCTTGTTGAGCACCTTGGTGCCCAGTTCCGGGTGAGCCATCTCGCGGCCCCTGAACTGCAGCGTCACTTTGACCTTGTGACCCTCGTCGAGGAACTCGATGATGTGGCGTACCTTGGTATCGAAATCGCCAATACCGATCTTCGGGCGGAACTTCACCTCTTTGATGGAGATGTGGGTCGCCTTCTTGCGCGATTCCTTGGCTTTCTGGGACTCTTCGTACCGAAACTTGCCGTAATCCATGATTCGACAGACCGGTGGGGTGGCCAACGGGGCCACCTCGACGAGATCCAAATCGAGCTCTCGGGCGAGGGAAAGCGCCTCAGGCAACGACTTGATGCCGAGCTGAGAACCTTCCGGACCGATGACTCGTACCTCACGGGCGCGAATGCGCTCGTTGTACCGCGGCTCAGGAACCTGGGGCGGTGCTATGGCTGTTCACTCCTGCGCAATGGGCATTCCCTTTCAATACGGTTGATCGACGAAGCCGACGAACCGTACGCCGCGGGGACGCCCAAAACTGGGCGTCGACCTTGGAGGCCGGAGGTGCCGACCCGACGCACGCCGGAGGACCGGGTGGCCGGGTGGGGATGTCGTTCGGTGACGAGTCACCGTGTTGCACCCCACTTCGCATGAATTGACCTGGCTAGGGTAGCGCACGTGAGTGGACTTTGGACACCTGACGGCGAACACGAGGTATCTCGCGGTTCCGCCGACCCCGACGACGACGATTTTCCCGAGGATCAGGTGGCGGCCGTCGAGGCCGAATTGGCCGACGCCCGGGCCCGGCTGGCCGAGGTGCCGGCCGAGGTCGTCGTACTCAACCATGCGATGGGGATGTACGAACTGGCCGCCATCCACCTCTCCGCGGTGCCGCCCCGCCTGGCCGACGCGGCCCTGGCCGTTGATGGTTTCGCCTGCCTCGTCGAGGGTCTCGGCGACCGGCTGGGGCCCGACGTGGCGACCTTGCGCGACGCGCTGAGCCAAATTCGCCTGGCATTCGTGCAGATCAAGGGCTCGGTCGGCGAGCCGGCCTGAACCGGCCGTACAACGCCGCCTTCACCCGGCCGTTGTCGACCGTGACTCCTTCGGCGCGAAGCAGCTGCGCCTGCTCAGCTTCGTGGCCGGGAACCAGTCGACCCGTGGAGTTCACGACCCGCCACCAGGGTAGATCGTAGGAATCGGTCGACACGGAGAGCACATGACCAACGGCGCGTGAGCGGCCGGGAAAGCCGGCATCGTTGGCGATGTCGCCGTAGCTCACCACCTCGCCTTCACGCAGGAACCGGATGACCTCGACGATCCGCCCTTCCAGTTCGCTTGCCACCGTCAGCTCGCCAACAGTCAGCTCGACGCGACCGCAGCGATCGCCGTCGCCTCGTAGCGGCCGAGTTTGGCGAGGAGCTCATAGGTGACGGCGGCCCCCGCGGCAATCACCCGCGATCCGTCGGCGATCTGTGTGCAGTGGAAGATCACCTGCTCCCCCACTTCGGACTCGATGATGCCGAGGCCCCGCTCAATGTCGAACTCAACTATTCGACCGCGCATCAGTGGACGATCTTCGAGATCGGGATCTCCAGCAGATCGGTGGCTCCGGCATCCTTCAGATCGGGAATGAGGGTGTTGATCGTGCGCTTCTCGACGACGGCCTCGACGGCGAACCCGCCATCGGCCAACTGGGCGACCGTTGGCGACTTCGCCGCCGGCAACACCGCCAGGACCGCCTGAAACTGCTCGGCTGGGACATTGAGCTTGACGAGTACTTTGGTGCGGGCATCGAGCGTGCCGTTCAGCAAGGTCATCAGCTGGCCCATCGCCCGGCGTTTGGCGGGGTCGGCGAACGACACCGGGTTGGCGATCACTTCGGTGTAGCTGACCAGGATCGTGTCGATGATCTTGAGACCCGCCGCCTTGATCGCCCGGCCGGTCTCGGTGAGATCGACAATGCAGTCGGCGATCTCGGGGATCTTGGCCTCGGTCGCGCCGTACGACAGCCGCACGTTCGCCTCAATCCCCTTGGCGGCGAAGAATCGCCTGGTCAAGCCAGGATATTCGGTCGAGACCCGGACCCCGTTGGGCAGGTCTTCGACCCGGTCGACCGGTGAGTCGCCGGCGACTGCGACGATGATGCGCGTCGGGTTGCCGCTGGCCTTGGAATAGCTCAGCTCGCCGAGACTGGCCACTTCGCTACCGGTCTCTTCGATCCAGTCGCGAGCGGTGATGCCCAGGTCGAACATGCCCTCGGCGACGTAGGTGGGGATCTCCTGGGGCCGCAGGATGCGAACCTCGCTGATCCGATGGTCGTCGATCGTCGCCCGATACTCCACGGCCGAGCTGCGCCGCACAGGCAGATCAGCGGCGTCGAACAATTCGAGGGTCGCTCGTTCGAGCGAGCCTTTCGGGAGGACCAATCGCAGCACGCCGTCGAGTGTAGGCAACGACCAGCGGCTCCCCGAAGGTCGATTTTCGGTTGTCTACTCGGCGTACGGTCCCGGGATCTCGCCGGAGCCCCGTTCGATGAGTTTGACGGGGATCACATCGGTTCGGTGAGCCTCGATCGATCCATCAAGACGAGCGAACAACGTTTCCGCAGCCTGACGGCCGATCGCCCACGGGTCTTGCGCCAGCACCGTCAAACCCGGGTCGAGCAGGTCGAACAGCTGCACATCATCGAAACCGACGAGCGCGACCTGACGATGCAGACCGAGCTGACGTAGCGCACGTACGGTGCCGATGGTGATCAGGTTCTGTCCGGCGAACAGCGCCGACGGCGGATTCGGGCCATTCATCATCTGAATGACCGCTTCGTGGGCCGCGCCTGAGCCCTGGATACCCACGGCGATCAATGAGGGGTCGACGTCGATGCCTGCGGCCTGAAGCGCCCCGAGATAGCCGGACAACCGCTGCTCGGTCGTCACCACACTGGCGACGGCCCCGAGAAACCCGATGCGACGGTGCCCGTGCTGGATGAGATGCGTGACGCCGCAGGCGCTGCCTAGTTCGTTGTCGACGACCACGGTGTCGGACTCGAACATCGTCGGCGGGCGGTCGATGAACACGATCGAAATCCGCATCCGGCGTTGCTCGGCGAGATAGCTCTGGTCGTGACTGCCGGCCATGATCACCAAGCCGTCAACTCGTCGGGCGGTGAAGACGTCGACGATCTCGCGCTCGCGATCGGCGTCTTCACCGATCGTTGCGCCGATGACAACGCAACCGCGATCGTGCGCCGCCATCTCGATGGCCCGCTGGACACCATTGTCGAGCGGGTTGCCGACGTTCGACAACAGCACACCGATCGAACGGGTTCGCCCGCCGACGCGCCGCAAGTTGCTGGCCGTCAGATTTGGCCGGTAGTCGAGCGCCGCAATGGCGTCGCGCACCCGACGCTCCATGTCTGGCGACACACCCGCCTCGCCATTGACCACCCGTGACACGGTCTTCAGACTTGCACCGGAGAGCGCGGCAACATCGCGGATCGTCGGCGGAGTCCACAACGGATCGCGCACCTGAAGGTCAGTCATCATGACCACCGGGTCTGCCGCGTCGCCGACTCCTCGCCCACCAGATAGCCGGGGTTGAAATGCTTGACATAACTCTCCGAGTGAAGTTCACTTGCTATTCGTTGGCAATGATAACGTTGTCAACACCCGGGGAACCGATTCGGGCGACGTGGCTTGCCACCGAACGCGAGACGAAATCCCCGGGTTCCGAAACTGAAACTCCTAGGGGGAGTACATGAAAACTCTGAATCGACGCGCAGCGCTTGCGCTCGGCGTGGTGGCGACCATGGGTCTTGCGGCCTGCGGAAGCAGCTCGTCAACCGACAGCGGCGCCGCCGCCGGCGGCACTGACAAGCCGGTCGAGGTCTCGCTGATCACCAAGGACTCGACGAACGCGTTCTTCGTCGCCATGCAGAAGGGCGCCAAGGAAGCCGAAGGCAAGTACGGCGTCAAGATCACCATCGCCTCGGGCAAGGAAGAAGGCGACGACCAGAGCCAGATCGCCGCCATCGAGAACGCCATCGCCGCCAAGCAGGCCGGCATTCTCATCACCCCGATGTCGACCGGCGTGAACGCTGCGATCAAGAAGGCCCGCGATGCCGGCCTGTTTGTCATCGCGCTCGACACGCCCACCGATCCGCCGGACGCCGTGGACATCACGTTCGCCACCGACAACTTCGAAGCCGGCAAGCTCATCGGCCAGTACGCCGCCGTCAAGCTCGACGGCAAGCCCGCCGTCATCGCCCTGCTCGACATCTTCGACGACAAGATCGTCTCGGTCGACTACAACCGCGACAACGGCTTCCTCACCGGCATGGGCATCGATGTTGCCGACCCGAAGAAGATGGCCGACGAGGCCCCGACCGGCAAGTACACCGGCGGCAAGGGCGGCGATTACACCATCGTCGGCAACGAAGCCACTGGTGCCAACGAGGCCGGCGGCCAGAAGGGCATGGAGAACCTCCTCGCCAAGAACCCCGACATCAACGTCGTCTACACCATCAACGAGCCGACCGCTGTTGGCGCCGCGGTGGCCATGAAGAACGCGGGCAAGGGTCCCGGCGACTACATCATGGTGTCGGTCGACGGCGGCCGCGCCGGCGTCGAGAATGTGAAGGCCGGCATCATCGATGCCACCTCGCAGCAGTACCCGTTGAAGATGGCCGACCTCGGCATCGCGGCGATCGTCGAGATCGTCAAGACAGGCAAGAAGCCGGCCAACAGCCCCGGCCTCGACTTCTTCAACACCGGCGTGACGCTCATCGCTGACGATCCCGCCGAGGGCGTCAAGAGCGAGAAGTCGCAGTTCGGCCTCGACAACGCCTGGGGCTGATCCCCACGGTTACCAGCTGTTGCTGAGTGATAGCTGAACCTCTGGAGCAGCGGTAGGAGTCCACCACGGTGTCACTCCTACCGCTGTTCTAGTCTTCGGGCGTCGCCCGTTCTCGCTTGGGGGAACACATGCCCGCCGGGCGGCCCTTCATCCACCCTTGTTCGAAGAAAGGTGGGCGTCATGACCGATGCCACCGCTGACGTCACCTATGACGCAGCCGAAGAATTCAGCGGCCGACAGACGCCGCTACAACGACTCCAGACCGTGCTCCACACCTATCCGTGGTCGAGCCCGCTGGTCGTGATGCTGCTGGCGATCGTGCTGTTCGCCTTCCTTTCCGACGGCAAGACGAACACCCTTGCCAACCTCGGCACCGTCACCCAACAGGCCTCGGTCATCGGCACACTGGCCATCGGTCAGACGCTGATCATTCTGACGGCCGGTATCGACTTGTCGTGTGCCCAAATCATGGTCTTCGCCTCGATGGTGATGGCCAAAATGTCGTTCGACCAGGGCATTCCTGGCGGACTGGCGGTCGTGCTCGCCGTCATCGTCGCCGGACTCGCCGGGGCATTGAACGGATTCCTGATCACCAAGGTCAAGCTGCCGCCCTTCATCGTCACGCTCGGTACCCTCGGCGTGTTCGCCGGACTGAAACTCATCTACGCGACCGGGCGGTCGATTCAGTACAACGAACTGAACAAGATCCATCTATGGCTCGGTCATCAGATCTCGCTCGGCAACTTTCGTATCACCAGTGGCGTGTTGCTGATGCTGGTGATGTACGGAGTGTTCGCCTACGTGTTGCGCTTCACCGCGTGGGGAACCCACGTCTACGCCGTCGGTGACGACCCCGACGCCGCCCGTCTCGCCGGTATCAACACCAATCGAGTGCTGGTCAGCGTGTACGTCGTCGCTGGTGTGATCTTCGGCATCGCCGGATGGCTGCTCATCGGACGGGTGCAGACCGCCGGTCCGAACGTGTTCGAAGACGGAAACCTCCAGTCGATCACCGCAGTGGTGATCGGCGGCACCAGCCTCTTCGGCGGCCGCGGTCGAATTATCGGGTCCCTCATCGGCGCGTTGATCGTGGCGATCGTCGACAACGGCCTATCAGTGTCGGGTATCGACCAGGCCTACAAGGTCATTTCGATCGGCGCATTGATCATCGCCGCCGTCTCGGCTGACCAGTGGATCCGCAAGGCGAGGGTGTGATGAGCGCATCGACGGAGACCCAGCCAATCCTCGAAGCTCGAGGCTTGACCAAGACGTACGGCAAGGTCGTCGCCCTCGATACCGCCGACTTCGCGCTGTACCCGGGCGAGGTCTTGGCCGTGATCGGCGACAACGGGGCCGGGAAGTCAACGCTCATCAAATGTCTCTCGGGAGCCGAGCAGCCCACGAGTGGCGAGATGCTGCTCGACGGACACGCGATGGCGTTCAAGCGGCCGATCGAGGCGCGACACGCCGGCATCGAGACCGTGTACCAGACGCTCGCGGTCGCGCCCTCGCTCGACATCGCCACGAACCTCTTCCTCGGGCGCGAGGTCCGCAAGCCTGGTCCACTCGGCAGCGTGCTGCGAATGCTCGACCACGGCGGCATGCGTCAGCGGGCCAAGACCCAGATGACGTCGCTCGGCATCGGCACGCTGCAGAACATGGGGCAGGCCGTCGAGACCCTGTCGGGCGGCCAACGCCAGGCAGTGTCGGTGGCTCGCGCCGCGGCGTTCGGCAGCAAGGTGATCATTCTCGACGAACCAACCGCGGCGCTCGGCGTGCGCGAGTCGGCCCAGGTGCTGCGGCTCATCCGCAGCCTGCGAGACCGGGGGATGCCGGTCATCCTCATCTCCCACAACATGCCGCAGGTGTTCGAGGTGGCCGACCGCATCCACGTCCAACGACTCGGCAAACGTGCGGCGGTGATCACCCCGTCGTCGGTGAGCATCACCGACGTCGTGGCGATCATGACGGGGGCATTGCAGGTCGACGCACAGGACCAAACGCTCCATCCGGTGCGCTGATCTCATCGGGCCATTGAGCAGGCCCGTCGACGGTGACCATCGGATTCGGCGCGCCAGGGTGTGGAATAGGACGACATGTCCGCATCACCGATGATCGAGGCCCGCGCCCTGACCAGGATCTACGGCTCGGTGGCCGCCCTCGATGGCACCGACTTCGCCCTCTACGCGGGCGAGGTCTTGGCCGTGGTTGGCGACAACGGCGCCGGCAAGTCGACGCTGATCAAGTGCCTGTGCGGGGCCGAGCAGCCGACCGGCGGCGAGGTGCTGCTCGACGGGCAGCCGGTGGTGTTCGCCCGGCCGATCGACGCTCGGCTTGCCGGCATCGAGACCGTCCATCAGATGCGTCCCGGTGTTCCAGTGTTCGACATGGTCACCAGTCCGCTGGTCGGCCGGCAACTCCGTCGACCGGGCCCGTTGGGCGGCGTCCTTCGGATGCTCGAACACAACGGCATCGTCCACCGGGCCAGGAAGCTGACGTCGACGGCCGACCGCACGTCCGGGGGATCCGGGCGAACAGACGAGCCGCTCTCGCTCGGGCAACAGCAGTTGGCCGCGGTGGCCCGGGCGGCGACGTTGGGGAGCAAGGCGATCATTCTCGATGAGCCCACCGCCTCGCTTGATCGACCCGAGGCGGCCGAAGTGCTCCGACTGATCCGCCGGATGCGCGACCGCGGTCTCGCCGTCGTCGTTGTTTCGCACAACCTACGCGAGGTGTTCGAAATGGCCGATCGCATTCACGTCCAACGGCTCGGAAAACGGGCCGCGGTCGTAACTCCCCACACCACGACCACTGCCGATGTGGTGGCGATTATGGCCGGGACGCGGCAGGTCGATGAGACCGACCAGACTCTCGGCCCGGTGCGCTGACCAGGCGCGACGTGACACGAACTCAGTGATTGGTCGGAGCGTCATGCAGCAGCCGTAAGGCATGCGGGAGCACGTCGAGAATAGCGCTGAGCTGCTCGACGCAGCCTTTGGGCGACCCCGGGGTGTTGCAGATGATCGACTGGCCGCGGATGCCGGCGATACCTCGTGAGAGCCGACCCAGCGGGCTGATCAGACGCATCGCCTCGGCCAGGCCTGGGGCCTCGCGCTCGATCACCAGCCGGGTGCCCTCGGGGGTCTGGTCGCGTGGGGCGAACCCCGTGCCCCCGGTCGACACGATCAGCCCGGCAAACCCCTCGCTCATCCGGCGCAACGCCTCGGCCACGTTATCGACCCCGTCGGCGACGACCTGATGGGCGACAACGTCAAAGCCGGCGGAACCCAACTGTTCGACGAGCGCAGCCCCCGAACGGTCTTCGCGGGTGCCGTGGATCACCCCGTCGGACACTGTCAACACCTTGGCCTGCACCGGTTGCTCGCTCGTCGTCATCGCCAGCCACGGTACCGCCCCGACTCACCGGCCTCCATGTTGTGACCGGGCCCGAAACGGTGGGCGCTCACAGTTACTCTCCGAGCCGGTCGTCGGCCGTTGGTCGCGCCCCGTTCAACCACGCCGACGCAGCCATCGCCGCCTTGCCCTCGGGCTGCACCGTCACCAGGCGAACGCCGCCCGACCCACAGCTGACCACATCGCCAACCACCGAGCCCGGAGCGCCAGGTGCAACCATCGATAGCGGTGCGGCCTCCAGAACCTTCAGCCGACGGCCACGGAACATCGTCCAAGCGTGGCCGAGTCGGACCAGTCGATCGATCTGCTCGGCGGGCAACGACCAGTCGATACGCATCTCGGCCGGGTCGATCTTGGCGGCATAGACGGGCTCGCCGAACTGTTGCGCGGGCGTACCCAGTCCGCTTGTGAAGGTGTCGAGCAGCAACGACGTGCCGACGTCGACCAGTTCGGCGCGGAGTTCGTCGGCCGTCCGCACCCCAATCGGCACCGACCGCTGGGCATAGACACCGCCGGTGTCGAGGCCCGCCTCAACCCGCATCACACAGACGCCTGTCTCGCTATCGCCGGCGAGGATCGCCCGCTCGACCGGTGCTGCACCCCGCCAGCGCGGCAGCAACGAAAAATGCAGGTTGATCATCGGTAACTCGGACAGCACGTGCGGCTTGATCAACTGCCCGAAGGCGACCACCACCCCGAGGTCGGCACCGACCGACCGGGCGTCGTCGACCTGGTGGCTCACCGGCAGGCCGAGGCGCGTCGCCGCGGCCTTCACCGGGCTCGGGGTCAATTCACTCCCCCGGCCTCGACGCTTGTCGATCCGGGTGATGACCAGGGGAATCTCGAAGCCGGCCGCCACGAGAGCGTCGAGCGTCAGTACCGCCATCTGCGGCGTACCGAGGTATACCAGACGGCGCGGATGGACGGGCGCCGGGGGCAACACCGTCACGTCAGCACCTGGCAGACGGTCACTTCAGCCGCAGGCGCCGAGGCTTCACCGGCTCGGCGGGAGCCTCCTGCAAGCGGCGATACTCCCCCATGGCCTCTCGCCGCTGCTCGGGCTCCATACGATCGAACATGAGGATGCCGTCGAGATGGTCGATCTCGTGTTGGAACAGACGGGCGGCAAGTTCGTCGGCCTCGAAGGTGACCTCTTCGCCGTCGATCGACCAGCCCTTCATCAGGACTTCCTTCGGGCGAATCATCTCGACGTATAACCCGGGGATCGACAGGCAACCCTCGTCGTAGGCCCACTCGCCGCTCGACTCGGCGATCACCGGATTGATCACCACCAGCGGCTCGTCGCCCATGTCCCAGACGAAGATCTTCTTCTGGACGCCGACCTGCGGGGCGGCGAGGCCGATACCCGAATCAGACTTGTACAAGGTCGCGAACATGTCGTCGATGAGGCGAGCGACCTTGCCGTCGATCTCGGCAACCTCGGCGGCCTTGGACTTCAATACGGGGTCGCCGTAGGTGCGGATCTCGTACGCCATGACCGGCCAGGCTATCGGCGCTCGTACCCTGTCATCTCGTTCGGTTACTCCGCTAATGACTTCACGAGGGTGAATGACCTCTTCGCAATATTTCGATCCGCAACCGGCCGTTCCGTCGAAACGACGCGAGTTCGCCACGGCAGTCGACGGCATCTCGATGCGCCTGCTCACCGACCGGGGGGTATTCAGCTCCGACGGTCTCGACCAGGGAACCCGAGCGCTCCTCAAGCTCGCGCCTCCGCCTCCGGAAACCGGGAACCTGCTCGACCTGGGGAGTGGCATCGGTCCAATCGCCATCAATCTGGCGCTCCGTAGCCCTGCGGCGAGGGTATGGGCGACCGACGTCAACGAGCGTGCCAACGCGCTGTGCGTCGCGAATGCCGAACTCAACGAACTCACGAACGTGTCGATCGCCTTGCCCGATGCCGTTCCCGATGACCTGATGTTCGATCAGATCTGGAGCAATCCGCCGATCCGAATCGGCAAAGTAGCGTTGCACGAGATCCTGCTGCGCTGGCTCGCTCGACTCACCCCAGAGGGCACCGCGGTCCTGGTGGTCCACAAACACCTCGGTTCCGACTCGCTCGTCAAATGGCTCGACAACGAAGGCTGGCCTACGACCCGACTGACGTCGTATCAGGGGTATCGCATCCTCCAGATCCGTCGGTAGTCGGTCGAAACAGCCGAGACCGCCCAGGAATACACACCGTACGTGGTATAGAGTCACTCAAAGCAACTTGACGGCGAAGGATTCTCCCATGACACACCGCATTTTCCGTTCGGGATGGCGGGGCCTTGTCGCCCTGCTGGCGGTCTGTATGGCAGGAACCGTTCCTCATGCGTACGCCACCGTCACGTGGACGGTCGACGCCACGGGAAAAGTACTGACGATTTCGGCGACCGCGGCCGAGCCCCTGGTCGTGGTCTGCACGGGCGGCGTCGTCGCCACGACGGGCGGGATCACGACAACCGCCGTCTGTTCGACTCTCACCTCGCTGACGGCCCTTGGCTCAGGCGCCAACGACACGATCGACCTCAACTCGGTGACCACAACGACGTTTCCTACGCTCGCCACGATCACCGTCAACGGCAAGGCCGGCGACGACCGGATCACGGGCTCGCCCCGGGCCGACATCCTCTACGGCGGTAGCGGCAACGACCGGATCAAGGGCGGCAAGGGCGATGACAACATCCAGGGCAACGCCGGCAACGATTCGATCACGGGCGGCCTTGGCACTGACGTCATCTCGGGCGGGGCAGGCGACGACTCGTTGACCGGCCACATCGACTTTGTCGCCGGGCCGGCCGCCGACGACTACGCGTCCGACACGATTCGCGGTGACGACGGGTTCGACCGGATCGTGGCGCAGGACATGGATACCGCTACCGACAACGGCCTGGGCGCGGATTCAGCCTCGTACGTGGTGACGGGTACCCCGTCGTCGACGATGTACACGCTGTCGTCAAGGTTCACGAGCTTCGACGTGACCATCCGTACAGCCGGCATCTGGTCGATCGCCAACGGAGGCGACGGTGCCTACTGGGCAATGCGGGAGCGAGCGGCCGCTGCGGGGGCGCCGCGTGAGGTCATCGACTTCGACGCCTTCGCCACACGCGTCACGATGAGCGACGGCACCGACACGTTCTACCTCGGCGAGCAGGGGCCCGGCGGGAGCCTGGCGCTGAACGGTGCCGGCGGCACCGACACCCTCAAGGTCGTGACGTCCTACTCCCCCGGTTCGGTGATCGTGACGGCCAATGAGATCCAGTACCCGAACGGCTTCAACGCCACCTACACGGGGTTCGAGAGCGTCAAGGTCATCTCGACGGCCACTCCCGCCGTTGCAGCCCAACTCATCGCCGCTGCGTAGATCTGCCCACTCGGTTGGTCGGAGCAGTCGCGCCCGCGAGTCGCAATCGTGGCGCTACGGGCGCTACTCCCGCGGCGGATCGACCACGACACGTAGGCGCGATCCCGGCGGGCGGGCGGCCGCGGCCAACTCGTCGGCGAGCGCGGCCCAGGTCGACGCCCGCGCGAGGAACCGATCATCAATCGAGGCGGTGATCAAGTTGGTCGCGGCCAACCAATCTGCCGCACCGGTTCCCGCGACGCTGGCCAGCGCACCGTATGGGGGGAAGCCCAACGCTCGTCGGGATGTCTGCTCGGCGGCCGCCAGCCGACCCGGATCGGCGTACAGGGCGGCGTCGACCACCGGGTGACGAGGCAGACGGGTTTGTACAATGAGCCGGCCGCCCTCGGCCCTCGGCCCGACCAACCGAGCCGCCCGCACCAGCAAGCCCATCGCCTGCTCGGCGGCGCGATAGCGCGGGGCGAGGAGCTCGGCGTCGAGATCGAGGAACGCCACCGTGTCGGCCCGGCGAACCCGGTGGAGCACCGCCTCGGTGCCGACGTACACCCCGGCTTCGGGCGGCTCGTCGTCGCCATCAGCCGCTGACACCTCGACCGCCTCTCGACCGGCCGCCGCAGCCACTTCCTCGCGTAGCCGTTTGATCCCCGGACGCAGATTGGCCATTGCACCGGAGCCGCACTGGCCGCAGACCTTCGGCCGCTGGGTGCCACAGCGACGACAGCTCAGCGTGCCCTCGTCCCACTCCTCAACGGCGGCCTCACATCGCTCACAGGTCGCCACGGTTCGGCACGCTCGACACGCCAGGCGACGGGCCCGACCGGGGCTGTTGTGTACACAGACGACGCGCCGCTCAGGGTTGCGCAACTGCTGGATGAGACGGGACGACAGCATCGAGGTAACCCACGGTTCGATGTCGTCCATGTCGACGACGTCGACGATCGGCCACCCGTCGCGCTCAGCCAGCCGTGACGGTCGCCGCAGGCGCGCCCCAGCCCACTCCAGCGCCGCCAGCGAGGGGGCCGGCGAGATCAACACGCACTCTGCCCCCGACCGGTGGGCCCGCTCGATGGCCACATCGCGGGCATGCCAGGTGGGATTGCGTTCATCTTGCAGCGACTCGTCATGCTCATCAACCACCACGACTGTTCGTAGGCCACCACATGGCGCCCAAACGGCCCCTCTTGCCCCGATGACCACATCGGCACCGGCCATCGCCTGCGACCAACCGTCGGGCATCACGGCAACCCCGAGACCATCGGCACGCAGCCGGGCCGCGATCACCTGCACGCCGGCAACGGACGGGACGATGACCAATGCCGGGCCTGCCCCACACGCCTTGCGAATCGCGTCGTACCCATCGGCGGCCGCCGGAATGCGCACGACACCACTCCAGCCTGCCGCCGACCCCGAAGCCGTCGACCGGACGGGAGAGACGAGGCGAGTCACCGCACGAGAGGGAGAGGCGACCGTCAGGATGGAGCGAATTCGGCCACACCACCGCCAGGCCCCCCACTCTGCCAACTCGATCATCTCGGGCGATGGACCCCACCCCCGAACCTTTGCAATCGGCTTCAACCGCTCGATGGGCACCGAACCGTCGGCGGGGCCTAGCGAGACGACCCAGCCGCCGACGCGCCTCGTTCCGAGTTGGATACGAACCATCGTGCCGACGCGCACCTGGTCCCGGAGGGTATCCGGGACCAGGTAATCGAAACGTTTCTCGAGACCGCTGACGTCGGGCAGAACGCGCGCCACGAGGGGCGCGTCCTCGTTCAGCACCGACAATCGGTCACGGCCTCACAGCCCGCAGGCGGCCTTGAAGTCGGCCAGGCGGCTGGCCTGCTCCCAGGTGAATTCCGGGTTCGGGCGGCCGAAGTGACCGTAGGCGGCCGTCTTGCGGTAGATCGGGCGACGCAGGTCGAGGTCGCGGAGAATCGCGGCAGGACGAAGGTCGAAAACCGACCGCACAGCAGCCTCGATCGTTGCGCTGTCGACGTTGGCGGTGCCGAACGTCTCGACGTAGATCGACACGGGCTGAGCGACGCCAATGGCATACGCCACCTGGACCTCGCAGCGACTGGCTGCGCCGGACGCTACGACGTGCTTGGCGACCCAGCGAGCGGCGTAGGCGGCCGAGCGGTCGACCTTCGACGGATCCTTGCCCGAGAAGGCGCCACCACCGTGACGGCCCATG
The DNA here is from genome assembly GCA_963847945.1 of uncultured Actinomycetes bacterium. GTDB lineage: Bacteria > Actinomycetota > Acidimicrobiia > Acidimicrobiales > Ilumatobacteraceae > JANMJD01. The sequence goes on along the minus strand of CAWKBX010000004.1, from coordinate 298,688 downwards.
CCGCCATAGGTGTCGACGATGATCTTGCGGCCGGTCAGACCGGTATCGGCATGGGGCCCGCCGAGCACGAAGGTGCCCGTCGGGTTGACGTAGACGGTGTAGTCATCGTCGGCGAACTGCTCGGGGATGACCGGGCGGATGACCTGCTCGATAAGGTCGGGCCGAATCATCGTGTCACGATCGATGCCCGGGGCATGCTGGGTCGAAATGAGCACGGTGCGCAGGCGAACCGGCTTGCCGTCCTCGTAGTCGAAGGTGACCTGGGTCTTGCCGTCAGGGCGCAGATACGGCACGACATCGGCCTTGCGGACCTCCGTGAGGCGCTCGGCCATGCGGTGGGCGAGCCAGATCGGCAGCGGCATCAGGTCGGGGGTCTCATCACAGGCATAGCCGAACATCATGCCCTGATCGCCGGCACCCTGGCTGTTGAGCAGGTCTTCGCCGCTCTTGCCCGAGCGAACCTCTTCGGAGGAATCGACACCCTGGGCGATGTTCGGGCTCTGCTCGTCGATCGAGACGATCACGCCACAGGTGTTGCCATCGAAACCGTATAGCGCGTTGTCGTAGCCGATGTCGTTGATCACGCCACGGGCGAGCTTGGGAATGTCGACATACGCAGTGGTGGTGATCTCACCGGCGATCACGCACAGACCGGTCGTCAACAGCGTCTCACACGCCACTCGACCCATCGGATCCTCGGCGAGGATGGCGTCGAGCACGGCATCGGATACCTGATCGGCCATCTTGTCGGGATGGCCCTCGGTCACCGATTCCGAGGTGAACGTCCAGTTGGTGGTCACTACTTACTCCTTCAAGATTCTTGAGTTTGTCCGCACGGCTGCGGGAGAAATGGGGTGATCAATCGGCGGTCGGCCGGCCGTTGAGCAGCTCAACCACCTGGTCGAGCACCGCGCGGGCAACAGAACGTTTGTCGGTCAGACCCACACTCTGCAAGACGCCACCTACCCCGATCAGTGTGACGGCGTTGGTGTCGTGCTGAAAACCGACTCCGGGGGCGGACACGTCGTTCGCCACCACGAGGTCGAGGTGCTTGCGTTGTAATTTACCCTGCGCATTGGCCAGCAGATCGTCGGTCTCGGCAGCAAATCCGACTAGCACCTGACCAGGTCTTTTGTTGGCTCCAAGCCCAGCGATGATGTCGGGGGTCTGCTCCAAGACGATCTCGGGTGCGCCACGGTCTTTCTTGAGCTTTTTGTCCGCCACGTTGACCGGGCGAAAGTCGGCGACGGCCGCCGCCATGACGATTACGTCCGCGGTCTCGGCGGCGGCCGTCATCGCTGCGTGCATCTGTGCCGCCGTTTCGACGACGACGAGGTCGGCACCGATCGGTACCGGTAGGTCGACGGTGGACACGATCGTGGCGGTCGCCCCTCGCCCGAGCGCCTCGGCCGCGATGGCGTACCCCTGCTTGCCCGACGACCGATTGGCGATCACCCGCACCGCATCGATCGGCTCGCGGGTTCCGCCGGCGGAGACAACGACATGGCGACCGGCGAGATCATCGGGCCCGAGCACTCGTTCAACCGCGGCGACGATCCGCACGGGTGCTGCCAAACGGCCCTTGCCGACATCGCCACCGGCGAGCCGGCCGGTATCGGGCTCGACAACATGGACCCCGCGGGAACGCAACAAGGCGATGTTGTCGACCACGGAGGGGTGTTCCCACATCTCGGTGTGCATCGCTGGGCAGACAATCACCGGAGCCCGGGTGGCAACAAGCACATTGGTGAGCAGATCGGTGCAGATGCCGTGGGCGTAGGCCCCGAGCAAGCGGGCGGTCGCCGGGACGACGACGATCGCATCGGCGGTTTGCCCGAGCTTGGTGTGTTGGATCGGGTCGGGCCCATCCCACAAGGACGTGCGGACAGGTTCCGAAGCGAGGGCCGACAGGGTCACTCGCCCGATGAACTGTTCTGCCGAAGCGGTCATCACGGGAATGACATAAGCCCCGGCATCAACGAGTCGCCGACAGACCTCGACGGCCTTGTACGCGGCGATACCACCGCAGACACCCACAACGATTCGTTTACCGGTCAGTGCGCTGGCCATCGCTCAGTCCTCGGATGACCTGGTGTTCGCCTCAGTCGGCGACGACCTCGTCGGCAACTTCTTCGACGGCCTCGGAGGCAACAGCCATCGGCACCGACATGATCTTGTCGGCGGCAATCTCTTCGAACCCGATCGACAACGGCTTGCGGGCAACGGAGCTGACCTGCGGCGGAACCATCGCGCCAAGACCCTCGCCGAGATGGTTGAAGTACGAGTTGATCTGGCGAGCGCGACGAGCGGCAAGGGTCACCAGGCTGAACTTCGAGTCGACCCGGCCAAGCAGTTCTTCGATCGGCGGGTGGATCATCGAGTCGTGTGAACGCGCCATGTGTGCATCATCCTTGTCGTTGGAAACGATCAATCTTACCTGATCAACGGCCACTTCCGGCCATTGAGAATTACCCGGCCGAGGCGGCGCGATGACCGACGATAATGTCGACCATCTGGTCAACGGTACGTGCGAGGTCATCGTTGGTGACGACGTGGTCGGCAATTTTCTCGCCGACCGGTTCTTCTTCCTCGGCCTTGCGCAAGCGCTCGGCCACCTTGTTCTCAGGATCGCCGCGGCCGCGGAGACGACGTTCCTGCTCGGCACGCGAGGGGGGTTTGACGAAGATCAACAGCGCCTCTGGATGTCGCTGCTTGACCTGCTGCGCACCGTGGACCTCGATTTCGAGGACGATGTCACGCCCGTCATCGAGGTCGGGAGTCGGCGTGCCGTAGTAGTTGCCGAGAAACTCGGTCCACTCAAGAAATCCGTCCGCCTGAATACGAGCTTCAAAATCGGCCGACGTTGCAAAATGGTATGCCGTCTCGGGTTCTCCGGGGCGCTGCGCCCGGGTCGTCCACGAACGACTCAACCAAAGCTGCGGATCACGCTGCACCAGTTCGTTGACAATGGTGCCTTTGCCGACTCCACCGGGACCCGAGACGACGATGACCAGAGGGGACGTCACCTCGACGGGGGACTACTTGGCGAGTTGGTCAAGCAACGCAATGCGCTGCTGAGCACCCAATCCACGTACCCGGCGGCTGTCGGCGATGCCGATGTCCTCCATGATGCGACGGGCCTTGATCTTGCCGAGGCCGGGAAGGGACTCGAGCAGGGTGACGACCTTCAGCTTGCCGACCACATTGTCGGTGTCAGCCGTGGCCAGAGCCTCGGTGAGAGTCATCGAGCCGATCTTCAGTTTGTTCTTCAGTTCGGCGCGAGCGACCCGTGCCTCGGCGGCCTTTGCGAGGGCGGCGGCGCGCTGTTCGGGGTTGAGCTGCGGAGGAGTTGCCATGAGCGAAACCCTACCAATCCGCTTCCGTCGTATCGCGGATACGTGACGAAATGCGATTCAGTAAATAGCCGTCTCCGGGGTAACCGCCGAGGCGGCCGACCGGATCTCGTCGGCCGTCACCGCGGCAACTCTTCGAGCGGCGACGGCGAAGTCCGACCCCGACGAGGCATAGAGCACCGCCCGCGAAGAGTTGATCACCAGCGACCGGCCGCCGCCGGCGACCACGGCGTCCGATGCTGATCCTCCCTGGGCTCCCACGCCGGGAACCAGCAGCGGCACGTCAGGGCCGACCACCGCCCGGACCCGGGCCAGCTCGGGAAGTTGGGTGGCCCCAACCACCAGACCGGTCCGGCCGAGGGGGTCCCACTCGCCCGTCACGGTGATCGCCACATGCTCGTACAGCGGCCGACCGGCGACGTCGAGTCGCTGAAAAGCATCGCTGCCCGGGTTGGACGTGCGACACAGAACGAACACGCCGCGATCCTCGCGGCTCAGGAACGGCTCCAGGGAGTCGCGACCGAGATATGGGTTGACCGTGACCACGTCTGCGCCGTATCGGTCGAAGGCCTCGGCCGCGTACTGCTCGGCCGTTGATCCGATGTCACCACGTTTGGCGTCCAGAATGAGCAGCACATCGGGCGCCACCGATCGGATGTGTTCGCAGATCAGTTCCAACTGGGGCTCAGCTCCGATGGCGGCGAAGTAGGCGATCTGCGGCTTGAACGCGCACACCAGGTCGGCCGTGGCGTCGACGATCTCGCGGCAGAACTCGAAGGTGCGGTCGGCGCGGTCGGCCAGATCGCCCCCGAAACGCGCCGGGTCGGGATCGAGCCCGACGCAGAGCATGCCCTGGCGAGCTTCGATCGCCGCCAGCTTCGAGCGAAAGGTCATGTCCATCCCCCTCGGTGGGCGATGCCCACGACTTGATCGAGTTGCTCGACCCCGCGTTTGGCCAGTTCATCGTCGAGATCGGTGGCGATACGCCAGGCCGAGCGCGGGTCGGCGAACGTTGCCGTGCCCACCTGCACGGCCTGGGCCCCGGCCATCAGCAACTGCAGAGCGTCGGCGGCGGACCGTACGCCACCGACCCCGATGATCGACAGCTCCGGGTAGGTGGCGCGGACGTCGAACACCGTGCGGGTGGCGACCGGGAGCAGACCGGCGCCCGAGACGCCGCCGCCGCCGCTGCCCAGAACCGGCCGCCCGGAGGCCGGGTCGATGACCAGGCCGAGCAGGGTGTTGATCAACGTCACCGCCTCAGCCCCGGCGGCGGCGACGGCCCCGGCGACCTCGACGACCCGATCGGTGTTCGGGCTGAGTTTCGCCCAGCGTGGTCGGCCACACGACGCCGTCGCCGCAACGACCTCGGCGCTGAGCACCGGGTCGTGGGCGAAGATGCCGCGGCGGCCCTCGAGGTTCGGGCAGCTCAGGTTGACCTCGACGGCGACGACCGACGGCGGCGCGGCGGCCAGCATCTCGGCGGCCAGGGCGTAGTCGGCGACGCTTCTCCCCCAGATCGACACGACGATGCGGGCACCGGTGCCGACCAGCACGGGCAGGTCGTCGGCAAGCCACCGTTCGATCCCCGGGCCCTGTAAACCGACGGCGTTGATCATTCCGGTGGCCGTCTGGTGGACCCGCGGCGATGGATTTCCCGCCCACGGATAGGCCGCCAACGACTTGACGACATGGGCGCCAAGGTCGGCGAGCCGACCGTATGACTCGAGCTCGGCGCCGTGCCCGGCGGTGCCCGATGCGGTCATCAGGGCACCAGGGAGCGCCAACGACCCGACCCGAGCGGTTAGCGGCATCGGCTACACCTGGGCATGGTATTCCTGCAGCGAGCAGACGGTCATCGGCCGGTTGGCCTGCTCGGACATCGCCCGTACGGCGGCCAGCGCCGCTTCGACTGTCGTGACTGATGACACACGATTTGCGCTCGCCGACTTGCGAATTTTCTCACCGTCGCTACGCGCTCCGAGCCCTCTTGGGGTGTTGATGACGAGATCCAGGCCCCCGCTAGCGATCAGGTTGACGGCGCTCAACCCCTGCCCCTCGGAGATCTTGCCGACGACCGAGTCGACCGGAAGTCCGAATCGGGCCAGATAGTCGGCCGTCCCCGATGTGGCGATCAGCGCAAAACCCAGGTCGCGGAATTGGCGGGCGAGCACCAGACCGGCGGGTTTGTCGCCATCGGCGAGCGAGATGAACACGGTTCCCGTCGTCGGCAGGGTCGTTCCGGCGGCGTGCTGTGCCTTGTAGAACGCCCGCGAGAAGGTGGTGTCGATACCCATCACCTCGCCCGTCGAACGCATCTCGGGCCCCAACGCGGTGTCGACCTCGGGGAACCGGTTGAACGGGAGCACCGCTTCCTTGATCGACACGTGATCACCGCTGACCGGGGGGTTCAACAGACCTTCGACCCGCAGGTCGGCGAGGGTCGCGCCGAGCATCACCCGAGTCGCCACCTTGGCGAGGGGTACGCCGGTGGCCTTGGCGACGAACGGCACCGTACGGCTGGCCCGCGGGTTCGCCTCGATCACGTAGACGGTGGTCCCGGAAACGGCGAATTGGACATTGAGCAAGCCCTTCACCTCTAACGCGGCGGCGATCGCCCGGGTGTACGTCTCGATCACCTCGACCACCCAGGCCGGCAGGTTCTGCGGCGGGATCGCGCATGCCGAGTCGCCCGAGTGCACCCCGGCCTCTTCCACATGCTCCATCACGCCTCCGATCAGCACCTCGCCGATGTGGTCGCGGATTGCGTCGACATCGACCTCGGTCGCATCCTCAAGGAACCGATCGATCAGCACCGGACGTTCGGCCGACAGGCCGCCTTCTTTACCGAGGCTGCCGAACCCAGCCAACTCGGCCATCGCCCGCGCCAAGTGGTTGCGATCGTGGACGATCTGCATGCCTCGACCCCCGAGCACATAACTCGGACGAACCAGCACGGGGAATCCGACGGTCTCGACGATCTGCAGCGCACCCTCGATGTCGACGGCGGTGCCTCCGGGCGGCTGGGGGATGTGCAACTGCTCACACAACTCGTTCCACTTCTCACGGTCCTCGGCGAGGTCGATCGACGTCGGTGACGTACCGGCGATCAGCTCCGCAGGGATCTGTCCCGACAGCTTGAGGGGAGTCTGCCCGCCGAGAGAGACGATGACCTTCGGGGCTACTCCCCCGCTGGCGGCCGCCTCGGCATCGATGACGTTGAGGACGTCTTCCCTGGTCAGCGGCTCGAAATAGAGTCGGTCCGACGTGTCGTAGTCGGTCGAGACGGTCTCGGGGTTGCAATTGACCATCACCGTTTCGAAGCCGGCATCGCGTAGCGCGAACGAGGCGTGGACACAGCAGTAGTCGAATTCGATGCCCTGGCCGATGCGGTTAGGGCCCGAGCCGAGGATCACGACTTTCGGCTTGGTCGACGGGCGAACCTCGTCGGTGTCCTCATAGGTCGAGTAGTGGTACGGCGTGTCGGCGGCGAACTCCGCGGCGCAGGTGTCGACCGTCTTGTACGTCGGTACGACACCGACCGCGAGGCGAGCAACGCGCACCTCAGGCTCGGTGATCGACCATAGGTAGGCGAGTTGGCCGTCGGAGAAGCCCATGCGCTTGGCCCGTTTCCACGACGCCTTCGTCATGCCGCCGATCCCCACCTCGGCGATGACCGTGCGCTCCTCGATGATCATCAGGAACTGATCGATGAACCATGGGTCGATCTTGCACGCGTCGTACACCGCGTCGGGCACGACGCCGCGGCGCAGCGCCTCGCCGACGTAGAAGATCCGCTCGGGCGTCGGGATGCCGAGCTTGACGATCAACTCGTCGTCGCTGATCCCGCGGTACTGCATCTCGGCCGGGTCGGCATTGAAGCCCAGCCGCCCCTGTTCGAGCGACCGCAGACCCTTCTGGAAGCTCTCGGTGAACGTGCGCCCGATCGACATCGCCTCACCGACCGACTGCATCTGGGTGCCGAGGATTCCGCTGGTCCCGGGCAGTTTCTCGAATGCCCACCGGGGAATCTTGGTGACGACGTAGTCGATCGACGGCTCGAAGCTGGCCGGAGTCGCCTTGGTGATGTCGTTGGGGATCTCGTCGAGGGTGTAACCAATCGCCAAGCGGGCGGCGATCTTGGCGATCGGGAAGCCGGTCGCCTTGGACGCCAACGCCGACGAACGTGAGACACGCGGGTTCATCTCGATGATCACCTGTTCGCCCGTGTCGGGGTTGACGGCGAACTGCACGTTCGACCCACCGGTTTCGACGCCGACCCGACGGATGCAGGCGAATGCGGCGTCGCGGATCTGCTGGTACTCCACGTCGGACAGGGTCATCGCCGGGGCGACGGTGATCGAGTCGCCGGTATGGACCCCCATTGGGTCGATGTTCTCGATCGAGCAGATGATCACGCAGTTGTCGGCGCGGTCGCGCATCACCTCGAGCTCGTACTCCTTCCACCCGGCAATCGACTTCTCGATCAAGATCTCCGAGATCGGGCTGGCAGCCAATCCCTCGGTCGCCAAGTGACGGAACTGCTCAAGATCGTGGGCGATGCCGGTGCCGCGGCCACCGAGAATGTAGGCGGGGCGAATGATCGCCGGAAGGCCGATTTCGGTGATGACCTGCATCGACTCCTCGACGGTATGAGCAATTCCCGATGCAGGAACGTTCATCCCGATCTCGATCATCGCTTCTTTGAACTTGCCGCGATCCTCGGCGGTGGCGATCGCCTCGGCATTCGCGCCGATCATCTCAGGCTTCCCCGGCACGCCGATGACACCCTTCTCGAACAGCGCCATCGCCAGGTTGAGAGCAGTCTGGCCGCCCATCGTCGGGAGCACGGCGTCGGGCTTCTCCCGTTCGATGATCGCCTCGATGATCTCGGGGGTGAGCGGCTCGATATAGGTGCGATCGGCGAAATCGGGGTCGGTCATGATCGTCGCCGGATTCGAGTTGGCCAGGATGACCCGGTAACCCTCCTCCTTGAGGACCCGACAAGCCTGCGTACCGGAGTAGTCGAACTCGCATGCCTGGCCGATGACGATCGGGCCGGAGCCGATGATCAGGATCGAGTGGATATCTGTGCGCTTGGGCATCTCAGGCCACTCCCCGCTCGGGTGCGGGCAGTCCTGGTATCTGATACCCGTTACCGGTGCCGACCCCGACGCTGATCGATCGGCCCTCAATCCACGCCTTCGGATCGTGCATCATCGCCCCGAACATCGCGAACAGATACTGGGCATCGTGAGGGCCGGGGCCGGCCTCGGGGTGGTACTGCACGCTGAACGCCGCCTCGCCGGTGACCCGGAACCCCTCGACCGTCATGTCGTTGAGGTTGAGATGGGTAATGGTTGCCTTGCCCGCCAGTGATTCGGGCGAGACGCAGAAGTTGTGGTTCTGGCTGGTGATCTCGATCTTCCCGGTCGGCTCGTGCCGCACCGGATGGTTGCCGCCATGGTGACCGAACGGCAGCTTGAACGTCTCCGCTCCAATCGCCCGAGCGAGCAGCTGTTGGCCAAGGCAGATGCCGAAGATCGGGACTCGGCCGAGCAACGCACCGATGGCGGCGGAGGCGTAGCCCACCTCGGCCGGATCACCCGGCCCATTGGAGAGGAATACGCCATCGGGCTTCATCGCCAACACGTCGGCGGCCGTCGTCGAAGCCGGGGCGACATGCACCTGGCCGAGGCCGGCGAGGCCGCGGAGAATCGCGTTCTTGATCCCGAAGTCGTATGCGACAATCGTCCGCTGCTCCGAGGTGCCGATGGTGTACATCGACGGTGTAGTCACCTGGGCGACCAGGTCGATGCCGTCGGTGCCGGGCTCGGCGGCCGCCGCGGCCCGCAACGTGACCTCGTCGGCCGTGCCGAACGCACCCGGCATCGCGCCGGTGTCGCGCAGCAGCCGGGTCAGGCGACGGGTATCGATGCCGGCGATCCCCGGGACGCCGTAGTTGACCAGCAACGCGTCGAGATCGTCGGTTGCCCGCCAATTGCTCCGCCGCCGAGCCAGTTCGCGGACCACGACACCTCGACAGAACGGCCGACGCGGACTCGAAGTCGGTGGCATTCACGCCGTAGTTGCCGATATGCGGCGCAGTGAAGTTGATGATCTGCCCGGCGTAGCTCGGGTCGGTGATCACCTCCTGATATCCGGCGAGCACGGTGTGGAACACCACCTCGCCTGAGGCGACTCCACCGGGGGCGTCAGCCCCGATCGCCTCGCCCTCGAACACCGAGCCATCCGCCAACACCAACGCTGCTTCACGAACCGTCACGCCAAACATCCTTGCATATTCATCCAGACTTCTGCATATACATTCAATTCTCTACCCCAATGCGTGAGGCTGGGCGGGAAGGAGTCCGGCCCACGCTCACGCATTCGCAGAACTCGGCTCATCGTTGGGCCTGGCCGTCGATGACGACCGGGGAACCGGCGAGCACGGTGTGGCGGACCTTGCCGCGCACCGTCCGTCCTGCGTACGGGGTATTTCTACTCTTCGAGGCGAGCTTGGCCGGGGTGACCACCCACGATAGATCGGGATCAAAGACGGTGATGTTGGCCGCACGACCAACCGCCAACGGTCCCCCGTGACGATCGGACAGCCCGGCAATCTCCGCCGGTCGGGTCGAGAGCAGGGCGATCACCTGGGGAACGTCGAGCCCGAGTTCGCCGAGCGCCAACGACAGCGCCGTCTCCAGGCCGAGCATCCCGGGGGGTGCCTGGTCGAGCGGCTGCTCCTTGTCCTGGGCGAGATGCGGGGCATGGTCGGTGGCGATCGCATCGATCGTCCCATCGGCCAGGCCGACCTTGATCGCAGCGATGTCGGCGGCCGTGCGCAACGGTGGGTTGACTTTGTAGACAGCGTCGTAGCTCGACAGCATCTCGTCGGTCAGGGTGAAGTGGTGCGGGCACGCTTCGGCCGTCACCTTCAACCCGTCGGCCTTCGCCGCCCGCACCAATTCGACCGAACGAGCCGTCGAGAGATGTAGGACGTGGAGCCGGGCGCCGGTCAGCCGGGAGAGCTCGATGTCGCGGAACACCATCAACTCCTCGGCGATCGAGGGCCAGCCGGGCAGGCCGAGGCGGCTGCAACACGAACCCTCGTGCATCACCGCGCCCTTGGTCAGCCGGGAGACCTCGCAATGCTGAGCGAGGGTGATGCCCAGTCCGGTGGAATATTCCATCGCCCGGCGCATCAACAGCGGGTCTTGAACGCCGTTGCCGTCATCGGTGAAGATCCGCACCCCGGCGGCGGCCAGCTCCCCGAGTGGGGCAAGCTGCTCCCCCGCCCGGCCCATCGTGATGCACCCGGACGGGTGGACGTCGCACAACCCGGCTTCCTGGCCGAGTCGCCGGACCATTTGCACGACCGCCAGCGAGTCGTGAGGCGGTTCGGTGTTCGGCATCGCCACTACTGCGGTGAATCCTCCGAGGGCGGCGGCCCGGCTACCCGTCTCGATCGTCTCGGCTTCTTCGCGACCGGGTTCCCGCAGGTGAACGTGGAGATCCACGAAGCCGGGGGCGACCACACAACCCGACGCGTCGAGGGTGCGGTCGCCCTGGAGGTTGGCGCCGACTTCGACGATGGATCCGGCCTCGATGGCAACATCTGCGACCCGCTCGCCCGTCGAGTCGATCAACCGGCCACCTTTGATCACCAAGCGATCCACGCGCTCCATTACGAAACCTCCATCGAGTGCAGCTCATCGCCGCTGCCAAGTAGTTGGAACAAGACCGCCATCCGCACCGACACACCGTTGGTCACCTGTTGCAAAATCACCGATCCGGGCAACTCCGACGGATCGACAGCGATCTCGACTCCGCGGTTCATCGGCCCCGGATGCATCACCAGCGCATGCTCAGGGAGCCGAGCGGCGCGTGCCGGGGTCAGCCCATAGCGGTCGGTGTATTCCCGCAGCGTGGGAACCAACGACTCGGTCATCCGTTCCTGTTGCATCCGCAGGAGATAGAGCACATCGAGCCCACCGACAACATCGTCGAGGTCGTGACAAACGTCGACCGGCCATCCGCCGATCTCCGGGGGAAGCAAGGTCGGCGGCGCGACGAGGGTGACGTGCGCCCCGAGCATGGCGAACGCCTGGACATCGCTACGCGCCACCCTTGAGTGCTTGATATCGCCGACGATGGCGATCTTCAGCCCGTCGAGGCCGCCCGTGCGGCCCAGCGAACGGCGGATCGTGAAGCAGTCGAGCAGGGCCTGTGTGGGGTGCTGATGCCAGCCGTCACCGGCATTGACGATGCTCGCGTCGGTCCACTGACTCAGTTGCCATGGCACTCCCGACGACTTGTGGCGGACGACGAAAGCATCGACCCCCATCGCCGAGAGTGTTTCGACGGTGTCGCGCAGGCTCTCGCCCTTGTTCACGCTCGACGACGAGGCGTTGAACGTCATCGTGTCGGCCGACAGGCGTTTCGCCGCCGTCTCGAAGCTCAGCCGAGTGCGGGTCGAGTCCTCAAAGAACAAGCTGACCACGTTCTTCCCGCGCAGCGCCGGCACCTTGGGGATCGGGCGGGCGTTGACCTCCGCCATGTGCTCGGACAGATCCATCAGGCGGATCAGTGCCAACGCGTCGAGCTCCTCAATGGAGCGGAAGTGCTTCATCCCGCGCTCCCCGGCCGCTGGGTGATGACCACGCCGTCGGGCCCGACTTGCACGTCCTCGTCGCGGCGGGTCGGCAGATTCTTGCCGACGTAGTCGGGGCGGATCGGCAGCTCGCGGTGCCCCCGATCAACCACCACCGCCAATTGGACGGCGCGGGGCCGGCCATAGTCGTTGAGAGCCTCCATCGCGGCGCGCACCGTTCGGCCGGTGAAGAGCACGTCATCGACGAGCACCACGGTGGCACCGTCGAGCGGCACAGGGATATGAGACGCTGCGCCGGGGGTGACGGGTCGAATGCCGATGTCGTCGCGATAGAGCGAGACATCCAAGCGACCGACCGGAACCGCGGCACCGGGTTCGATCGTCGAAACCACCTCGGCCAATCGTTCGGCGATCCACACGCCTCCCTTCTGCAACCCGACGATGACCACGCCGGCCACGCCACGATTGCGTTCGAGCAGCTCGTGGGCCATGCGAGTGATTCCCCGACGCACGTCGTCGGCCGAAAGCACCTGGGTGGACGAACGGGGGGCATGGAAAACGCCCTCGCTCGGCGAGGGCACGTCAACAGGCTCTGGTTCGGCCACGAATCATGATCTCCTCCGTTTGGGCCTCACAGGACCCGATTAACAGAACGAGGCGAGCCTACCCTGCGGAGTCCGCCGGATCGCGATCTGCTTCAGCGATGGACTCGACGACCACGTCACGGACCGGTTCACGCTTGCGCATGTCACGAGCGACGGTCGACAACATGCCGTTGACGAAGCGACCGGAATCATCGGTGGAGAACCGCTTGGCGAGCGAGACGGCCTCGTCGATCACCACGGCGATCGGAACGTCGGGGCGCTTGCGCAACTCGGTGATCGCCAAGCGCAGCACGGCCCGGTCGAGTGCCGGCATCCGCTCGATCGTCCAGCCCCGGGCGTTGGCCGAAATGATCTCGTTGAGTAGGTCATAGTCGTCTGCCACGCCCTCGACAAGCAGGGTCGTGAGCGGATCGGGATCGACGATTTGGTTGGCCAGCACCTCGCGCGGCGAGATGCCCTTGACCTCTGCCTCGTACAACAGGGTCAGCGCCCGTTCACGGGCCTGGCTGAGCAGATGCTCGCCGGGCAGACGAGCGCGAGCGCGCCATCGATCAGACTCGGGTGATGTAATCGCCGGACCGGGTATCGACCTTCACCCGGTCGCCGATGTTGATGAACAGCGGGACCTGAATCACCTTGCCGGTGTTCAGCGTGGCCGGCTTGCGAGCGCCCGAGACCCGGTCGCCCTGGATACCCGGCTCGGTCTCCGCCACCGTGAGTTCCACCGATGCGGGGATCTCGACCTGAACGATCTCGGTCCCGAACATCGACAGGACCGCGGTCATATTCTCCATCAAGTAGTTCGCCGCGTCGCCGAGCGCCGTCGGGTTGACCGTCATCTGGTCGTACGTGTCGGTATCCATGAAGATGTAATCGTCGCCGTCGCGATACAGGAACTGCATGTCGCGCTTGTCGACGATTGCCTGCTCGACCTTGATGCCGGCGTTGAACGTGCGGTCGATAACCGCGCCCGTGCGGACGTTGCGGATCTTGGTGCGCACGAACGCACCTCCCTTGCCGGGCTTGACATGCTGAAACTCGACGACGGAGAACAGACCGTTGTCGAGCTCGAGGGTCATGCCGGTCTTGAAGTCGTTCGTCGAGATCGAGGGCATCGCGAATGTTCCTTGTCGAAGGGCTCAGGGGTCGAGGTCGCAGGGACTCGGGGCTCCGGCAAGCATGCAGGACGCCCGGAGGGCTCCGCCACGATAGCGGGCCGCGGCCTCGTTTAGCCCGCTCACCGCCGATGGCGCCTCAGGGAGCGGAGGAAAGTCCGAGCGTGTGGGCGATCGCATCGACGCCCAGTTCGTAGCCGCGCATGCCAAACCCCATGATCGACCCGGTGGCAACCGGGGCGACAACCGACGTGTGCCGCCAGGCTTCACGGGCGTTGGGATTCGAGATATGGACCTCGACGATCGGACCATCGAAGGCGGCGAGTGCGTCGTGGATCGCCCAGGCATAGTGGGTGAACGCCCCTGGGTTGATCAGGATCGCATCGACCCGGTTGCGGGCGCCATGAATCGCGTCGATCAGCACGCCTTCGTGATTCGACTGCACCGATTCGACCGTCGCACCATACGTCGCCGCGGCCGCGGCGGTTGCGGCCTCGTAGTCCGGCATGGTCGCCGTGCCATAAATGTGTGGCTCACGCTGGCCGAGCAGGTTCAGGTTGGGCCCATGCAACAGCAGAATCGTGGTCACAGATCGTCCTTTGGAAGTTCGTCGTTCATTCTGGGGCCAGTTCGGTTCGCCCAGCGGGCCTTTTTGGCCCGAGATCCGGACGACCGAGGCGATACAGCACGTGGGGACGCAACGGATCGGATTCGACGAGGCGCGGATGGTCGAAATCGGCGGCGGCATCATGGACCATGCCGAGCTTGTCCATCACTCGCACAGACGAGCTGTTGATCGCAGCGGTGAACGCAACGACCTCGTCAAGCCCCAGTCTCTCGAACGCATCGTCGAGCACGGCACGAGCCGCCTCGACGGCGTACCCCTTCCCCCACTCAGCGCTGGCGATTCGCCAACCGATCTCGATACACGGCGTGAATGCCGCTTCGAAACTCGGCCTGTCCAACCCGACAGCCCCGATACACGGCAGCCCACCGACCACTTCGACACACCACCAACCGAAGCCATGGTTGTCGAATCCCTGCTCAAAGGCACCCATCATCCGGTCGGACTGCTCCCGCGACATCAGTGGGCCCAACGTCGCCATCACTGCATGATCCGCGTTCATCGCCGCGAACAAACCCCGATCGGCAGCGGTCCACCGCCGCAGAATCAACCGATCCGTCCGCAATCGATCCGAGCCGCCGATCACGCGTGCCGTCCCATGAGCTCAGGCGCGCCCCATGGCGGCAAGGGCGGCGTGGGCGGCTTCGGCGGGGACGTCGGCGACGACTTCGACGCCGCGGGGACCGTCGAGGACGAAGGTGAGGCCGTCGAGTGCTTTCTTGTCGCGGCCCATCAGGGCGACGAGTTCGATGGCATCGAGACCCGACGGCAGGTCGCCGTCGAGTTCGTAGGCGCCGCGCACGACGTCGTAGTGCTGCTCGACCCGGGCGTCGTCGATTCGGCCGAGCTCGCGGCCGAGATGGGCGGCGTAGATCAGGCCGACGGCGACGGCCTCGCCGTGGGCGAGTCGATGGTCGGTGGCGGTTTCGAGGGCGTGGCCGAGGGTGTGGCCGTAGTTGAGAATCGCCCGGCGGCCGCCCTCGCGTTCGTCGCTGGCCACCACCTCGGCCTTGATCTCGACGCAGCGGGCGATGCGCTCGGTCTCGTCCATCGCCAGCAGATCGTCACCGGTGAGGAAGTGGTACTTGGCCATCTCGCCGCGTCCGCAGCGCTGCTCACGAGGCGGCAACGTGTCGAGCGCATCGAGATCACAGATCACCCCGCTCGGCTGCCAGAACGCTCCGACGAGATTCTTGCCCTCCGGCAAGTTGACCCCGGTTTTGCCGCCGATCGCCGCGTCGATCATTCCGAGCAGGGTGGTCGACACGTGAACCACTGGGATACCGCGGTGATACGAGGCGGCGGCGAAGCCAGCAACATCGGTGACCATCCCCCCGCCGAGACCGATGACCACGTCGTTGCGGGTCAGGCCGAAGCGGGCAAACCGGCGACACAACTCCTCGATCGTCGACAGCGTTTTGTGCTCCTCACCAGCGCCGATGACAACTACCTCGTGCGGCAGACCCGGGTCGACGACAACAGGGATTCCGGCCTGGGTGACGACGACGGCACGCTTGGCCGACTTCGGCAGCTCGGCGGCCAACTCGTGGCGGGCGCCGCGGCCGACGACCACGTCATAGGATCGGTCGCCCAGGTCGACCAGCACATGACGTAGCCCGGCCATCAGCGCAGCACCGCCTCGGCAACCTCGAACACGCTGCGACCATCGGTCCGCACGATCGCGTGGGCGACCTCGCGATACATCTCTTCACGGTCGGCGAACATCTGGCGCAGGGTCCCTTCGGGATCGTCGTCGAGCAACGGTCGATGCCCGCCACCGACCACTCGTTCGACGAGATGACTCGGATCCGCGCACAACCACACCACCCGGCAGCGACCGTTGCGCAGCGCCCGCCGGTTCTCTTCGCGCAACACGACTCCCCCGGCAGCGGCGATCACCGATGGGGTCGGATCGTCGAGCGCGGCATTGACGAACTCGGCTTCGACAACCCGAAAAGCGGCCTCGCCGTCTTCGAGGAAGATCTCGCGCACCGAGCGACCGGTCTGGGCCTCGATCATCGCATCGGTGTCGAGGAACGGGCGGTGCAAGCGCTCGGCGATGATTCGCCCGACAGTGGTCTTACCCGAGCCCATCAGGCCGACCAACACCAGGTGACAGTCGTCAGTGGGCTTGGGCATGGCTACGACTCGACGATCAGTCGAGCGTCGCCCGAAACGCCTCGGCGTTGCGGACGAACTCCGACAGCGAATCGCCACCGAACTTGCGTTGGGCCTCGGCGGCGAGCACGAGGGCGACCATCGTCTCGGCCACCACCCCCATCGCCGGCACCGCGGTGACATCGGTGCGTTCCTTGAACGACACCGTCGATTCCTTGGTGATCACATCGACGGTCTTGAGCGTCGGACGGTTGAGCGTGGCCAGCGGCTTCATCGCCGCCCGGACGACCAGCAGCTCACCGGTGGTCATTCCGCCCTCGGTGCCACCGGCCAGGGTGGATTCCCGGTGGTACTGACCGGCGGCGG
This sequence comes from uncultured Actinomycetes bacterium, assembly GCA_963847945.1. GTDB lineage: Bacteria > Actinomycetota > Acidimicrobiia > Acidimicrobiales > Ilumatobacteraceae > JANMJD01. The sequence continues at coordinate 281,889 of CAWKBX010000004.1, read as the reverse complement.
CGTCCCACACGATCGGGTCGTGGGCTTCGGAGCCTCGACGCCCGGCGACCTCGAACCCGTCGCCGATCTCGACCCCCTTGACCGCCTGGATCGACATGATCGCCTGCGCCAACGCGGCATCGATCTTGCGGTCCCAATGCACATGGCTGCCGAGCCCGATGGGAACGCCGTAGGCCAACACCTCGACGACGCCGCCGAGCGAATCACCCTCTTTGGCTGCCTCTTTGATCTCGTCGATCATCGCCTCTTCGGCGGCCTTGTCGAAACACCGCACCGGCGACTCATCGACCACCGTCAGATCAGCCGCCGTTGGGCGAGCCACCGACTTCGTCCGTGCCGCGCCCATCTGGATGACATGGGAAAGAATTTGGACCCCGAGGGGGGCAAGCAGCTTCTTGGCCAGGCAACCGGCGGCGACCCGAGCGGCGGTCTCGCGGGCGCTTGCCCGCTCAAGCACGTCGCGAGCGTCGACAAAGCCGTACTTCTGCATGCCGGCGAGGTCGGCGTGGCCCGGGCGGACCTGCGTCAACGGGTCTTTCGTGACGCCAGGGGCGGGGGACATTTCCTCGTGCCACTTGTCGGAACGGAACCACTCGGAGTTCTTGATCTCGATCGCCACCGGCGAGCCGAGGGTGCGCCCGTGGCGAACCCCGCCGACCAACGTCAGCTCGTCGGCCTCGAAACGTTGCCGGGGACCTCGTCCGTAGCCGAGGCGGCGGCGAGCCATCTCGCCCTGGATCTCCTCGACAGTGATCGGGAGCCCCGCAGGAAGGCCCTCGACGATCACGACAAGGGCCTGGCCATGGGACTCACCAGCGGTCAGGTACCGGAGCATCGGCCCCAGGCTATCGGCGGCGAGCCAGCTCCTGGTGGGCGGCCTCCCGCATCACCCCCGGATCGGGACGCACCCCGGTCCACAGCACCTGCTGCAGCACCGCCTGGTGGATCAACATGCCCAGCCCATCGACCGTGCGTGCCCCCACTGCGGCCGCGGCGCGCAACAAGGCGGTCTGGAGCGGGTGGTACACGAGGTCGGCCACCACATGCCCGGCCCGCAGGCGATCGGCGGCGACCGGGAGATCATCGGTGCCCATTCCGACCGATGTGGCGTTGACCACGAGGTCGGCCACCGTCACATCGCCGATCGAACCGACAGCGCCTCGGCCCGCGCCGAGCTCGGCGGCGATCGCCGCCTTGTCCGGCGAACGATTGATCACCCGAATCGAGTCGACTCCGGCACGGGCGAGGGCATCGATCACGCTACGCGCCGCACCTCCGGCCCCGATCACCACGACCCGCATGCCCGCCGGATCGACATCAGCCTCGACCAGCGAGGCGACAAACCCTGCACCGTCGGTGGAGTGCGCGGCCAGTCGACCGTCGGGCAACGGCACCACGGTGTTGGCCGTGCCGAGGGCGGCGGCGGCCGGGTCGAGCACGTCGACGAGACGGGCGACGTCGTCCTTGTGGGGCATCGTCACCGACATCCCGCCGAGTCCCAGCGTCCGCATGGCAGCCAACGCGTCGCCGGCCATCCCCGGAGCCACATCGAACGCCAGATACGACCAGTCGAGACCGCCGGCGATGAAGGCTGCGTTATGCAACGCCGGGGACAGGCTGTGCCGCACCGGGTGCCCGATGACCCCGGCGAGCCGAGTTGCTCCGCTGATCACGGCAGGACGCCGGCCGCCCGAGCAATCTCGATATTGGCGTTGTGCTGCTCAAACGTAGCTGCGAAGGCGTGGTGGCCGTCGGTATCGGACAACACATAGAACAGGTAGACGCACGGCGTCCCCGGGGGCAGGTTCACACAGATCGGGTCGTCGGCCGCGGGGTTGTCGGCCGGATTCAGCGCGGCTCGAATCGAGGCTTTGCCCGGGTTGGCGATCGGGGTCGGGGGCAGGCCCGGGTGCATATAGGTGTTGTACGGCGTGTCGGTCGCGCGCAGTACCGGGAACGGCGTGTCGGGCGGCTGACCGTAGAACAGCGTGGCGTCGATCTCAAGATTGCTGCCGAAGAAAAGCCGGTTGTAGATCACCCGGGCGATCTTGGCGCGATCCTCGTCGTTGTTCGCCTCGCGCTCGATGATCGAGGCGACGATCATGATTTGATACGGCGTCATCCCCAACTCGGGAGACCGAGTCTCGATCTCCAACTGGCGATTCACCCGGTCCATCGCCTTCATCAACCGGTCGATGACCTCGGCCTCGGTCTCGTTGCCGGCGATCTCGTAGGTCGCCGGGAAGAGCAGTCCTTCCAGGCTGGTTTCGGTCGGAGGGTACCCGGGGATTGTCGGCCTGATCGTGCCGTTGCTGGTGAGGTTGAGGAACTCGCTGGCTTGCAGCCGTGACACCTTGTCGGACAGACGCTTCGACATCTGACGGAGCGTGAATCCCTCAGGAAAGTTCACCTTCGTGTACGTCTGCGCCGGCGGGATACGCAGCTGCTTGACCAGGTTGCCCATCGTGTCGCGAGGGTGGACCGTGTAATAGCCCGGCTCCAGGTCGTCCAAGCCGCCCTTGCGGTTGACGTACCACGTGAACACCCGGGCGTCGGTGATGATCCCCTGCGCCTTGAGCCGCTCGGTCACCGACTCCAGATCGTCGCCCTCGTTGATGGTGAACGTCACCTCGGCCCCGCGTTCGCCGGGTGGGTTGACCTGGCGGACCATCCACATGCCGATCGCTCCGCCCGTCAACACCGCGGCCAGCAGAGCCACGACCACGGTAAAGAGCACCCAGCGAAGCCACCGACGGTTGCGCGGCAATCGCTCGCCGTGCGTCTTGGGCAGGAGCTTGGGATCGTCCCATTCGTCGTCGATCCAACCCGGACGACCGCGTTCGATGCCATGGTCATCGTCGTGATCGGCGGATCGTCCGATCAGCGGATCAATCTGCACGGCCATCGACCTCGGTTGGACGGGGGCGACCGTCGAGCCAACTCTGCAACATGACCGCCGCGGCCACCTTGTCGACCACCTTGCGGCGGTTCTGGGCGTTGAGGCCCGCCTCCATCAACACCCGGTCGGCGCTGACGGTCGTCAGGCGTTCGTCATAGGTTTCAACGGGCACGCCAACCACCGTACCCAGTTGGCGCGCCTCGATGGCGGCACCCTTGGCCGCCGGACCGGCCTTGCCCGACATCGACCACGGCATGCCGACGACGACCATTTCGGCCTCCTCCTCGGCGACCAGCGCGGCGATCCGTTGGTGGTCGAGGGCGACGCGACCGCTGCGTTGGAGCACCGTCAATGGAGTCGCAATCGTCCCGCTGCGGTCGGAGACGGCGATGCCGATGCGCTTGGAGCCGAGATCGATACCGAGGGCGCGCAAGTGCCGACCGTAGACGGCTCAGGCCGCGGCGCGGGCGGCATCGCCCGCGATCTGCAGGGCTTCGTCGACGCCGGCCGGGTTCTTGCCCCCGGCAACGGCGATGTCGCCCTTGCCACCTCCGCCGCCCTGGATCGCCCGGCCGGCCTCTTTGACCAGGTCAGCGGCCTCGCCGGTACCCGGGGTGACCGCAGCAACGAGCGCCGCTCCCCGGAGTCGGTGGAGCCGCCGAGGATCACGCGTCGGACGCCGGTCTGACGGATGGCGACGGCCAATTCACGCAGGTCGCCCGATGACAGTCCATCGACCCGGGCGACGACGATGCCGTCGACCGCCCCGGCAGCAAGTTCCGTCGCTCGCCCGCTGGCCAGCTTGGCCCGCATCGCCTTCAACTCACCCTGCAACGCCTTGATCTCGTCGAGTTTGCGTTGCACCCCGGCGATCAACTCGTCGGGTCGGGCATTGACCAGCTTCGCCGCCTCGTTGAGCACCCGCTCGTCGTGCTGCAACAAGGCGACCGAGGCCGCCCCGGTGACCGCTTCGATACGGCGAAGGTTGGAACCGATCGAGCCCTCGGAGACAATTTTGATCGTGCCGATATCGCCGGTCGCCCGAACGTGAGTCCCGCCACAGAGTTCGAGCGAATGACGCCCGGCCTCAAGGACGCGCACGATGTCGCCGTACTTGTCGCCGAAGAACGCAATCGCCCCCATCCCGGTGGCCTCGTCCTTGGTCGTCTCGTATGAACGAACCGCGTCGTTCTCGAGGACCGCAGTGTTCGCCAGGGTCTCGATCTCGGTGATTTCGTCGTCGGTGACGCCGGCATAGTGGCTGAAGTCGAAGCGCAACCGGTCGGGGCCGACCATCGATCCGGCCTGCTTGACGTGCTCGCCGAGCACCTTGCGCAACGCGTAGTGCAGGATGTGGGTACCGGTGTGGTTCCGCCGAATCGCCCCGCGCCGCTGGACGTCGATCGACGCCGTCGCCGTCTGACCGGCGATCACTGAGCCGTGGGTCAACCGACCGATGTGACGCCGGAGGCCGGGGAGGGCGTTGGTGCAATCGGAGACGGTGATCACGCCGGTCTCGGTAGTGATCGTGCCCGCATCGCCGATCTGGCCGCCCGACTCGGCGTAGAACGGCGTGCGATCGAGGAACACCTCGACGGCACTGTCGGCCCCGGTCTCCATGATCGACAGCACCCGAGATTCGGTCTCGTCGACCTGATAGCCGAGGAATTCGGTGATACCGAACTGCTCGACAACCTCGCGATAGGCGTCGATGCGCTCGTCGTCGCCGGCCGCACCCGCCTTGCGCGCCGCTTTCGCCCGGTCGCGCTGGGCGCGCATCTCAACGCCGAATCCCTCGATGTCGATGCCGACACCGCGCTCTTCGACGATCTCCTGGGTCACTTCGAGCGGGAACCCGTAGGTGTCGTGGAGCATGAAGGCGGCTGAACCCGAGAGAGTCTCGGTGCCTTCCGGCAACTCACGGTCGAGCAACGTCAAGCCCGTTGCGCAACGTATGCCGGAACCGCTCTTCCTCGCGGGTGATCACTCCGAGTAGGAAGTCGCGGTTCTTGACCACGTCGGGATAGGCCGCAGCCATCACGTCGACGGCGGTTTCGACGAGGCCCGGCATGACCAGCTTGTCGGCCCCGAGCATGTAGGCGTGGCGCACGGCGCGACGCAGGATGCGGCGCAGCACGTAGCCGCGGCCTTCATTCGACGGGAAGACGCCGTCGTTGACCAGCATCGCCCCGCTGCGGGCATGCTCGGCGAGCACCCGCAGGCTGAAGCTGGCCTTGTCGTCGTAGTCGCCGGGTCGATACGTCGCCCCGGTCAACGACTGGGCGCGGTCGATGAGCGGCTGCATCAAGTCGGTCTCCCACACCGCGTCGACGCCCTGGATCAAGCAGAGAATGCGCTCCAGGCCGGCACCGGTGTCGATCGACGGCTTGGGCAACGGGGTGCGCGCCCCGGTGTTGTCCTGGTTGAACTGCATGAACACCAGGTTCCAGAACTCCATGAACCGGTCGCCCTGCGGGTCGTTGAGCGGACCGCCCTCGGGCCCGAACGACGGGCCGCGGTCGATGTGCAACTCGGAGCACGGCCCGCACGGCCCGGTCTCACCCATCTGCCAGAAGTTGTCCTTGTCGCCGAGCCGTTGAATGCGGTCCATCGGCACACCGACCTGCTCATGCCAGATCGCCTCGGCCTCGTCATCGGAATGGTGAACGGTCACCCAAATCCGGTCACCGTCGAGGCCAAAGGTCTCGGTGACGAGTTCCCACGACCACGGAATGGCCTCGGCCTTGAAGTAGTCGCCAAAGCTGAAGTTGCCGAGCATCTCGAAAACACCAGGTGACGCTTGGTCCGCCCGACATCGTCGAGGTCGTTGTGTTTCCCGCCGGCGCGCGCGCACTTCTGCACGGTGACGGCCCGCTTGAACGGCGCCTGCTCGTCGCCGGTGAAGTACGACTTGAACGGCACCATGCCCGCCACGCTGAACAGCACGGTGGGATCATGGGGAATCAACGACGCCGATGGGACCGCGGTGTGGCCACGTGCAGCGAAGAACCCGGTGAAGGCGTCGCGGAGTTCGTTGGCGGTGCGGGGCGGATTCGTAGACATGAACTGCGAAGCCTACTGGTCAGCTACCGGCCCCAACGTGGACTTATCGGCTCGACAGGAGCTACCGCCTGGCTCGTTTACCGCGGCCCGGGACCGAAGCAGCCTGCCGGTTCGCCCGTTGCTCGGCGACCTCGCGCAGCACGATGACCTGGCCGGGTTTGATCTCGCCGGTGGCAACGATGCGGCCGTCGACCACCTCGATCGGCGCGACCTCGTCACCATTGCGTTTGGCCCGCAGGCGGGCCTCGGTCTCGCGCATCGCCGACCGGCCGTCGCGGGCCGCACCGGCGACGCGTTCACCGGCATCGTGCACCGAGGTAACCACTCGTTTGACCGCCTTGACGGGCGGGAGCTGCGTAGCGGTTTTGACGACCTTGCGCTTGGCAACCGTCGCCCCGGCGATTCCGGCGGCCGCGCCGCCGACGAACCAGGTCAACCGTTTGAGCATCGTCAGGCCCCCTTCTTCTTCAGCCGACGGGCGGCCCCGCGAGTACCCGAGGCAAGGGCGACGGTCTTGATCACCGGCGTGCTCAGGGCGAGCCGGTGAACCCGACGGCCCGAATGTGACACCGCTTCGCTGATCGCCTCGGCCGAGCCGAGCATCCGGTCGAATCGTTCCAAGTCGCCGCGGGCATCGTCGACCGATGTGCGCAGTTGAGCGAGCAACGGCTGCGTTTCCGAACGCAAATGCTCGATCTCGGAGCGCAAGGAACCCAATGAGTCGAGCACCCTCACCAAGACGACGATCAGAGCGGCGAACCCAATGGCGCACAGCACCGTGGCGAGCACCATCGCCAACTCGGTCGCAGTCATGGGGTCGATGGTAGTCGAGACAGCCGAATCGCCTCATGAGTCTGGGGTCGCATCGGGTGTGCGGTCATCCATCCGGCGCGACACATTGGCCTCGTATCCGTGCCCCGTCGGTTCGTAATACACGCGCCCGGCCATGTCATCGGGGGCGTACTGCTGAGGTACCCAGCCGCGCGGATCGTCGTGCGGATAGCGGTAGCCGTCGCCGTGGCCGAGGGTCGATGCACCCTGGTAGTGGGCATCGCGCAGGTGGGCGGGCACCTCGCCGATCAGTCCTTCGCGGACGTCGCTTCGGGCACTCCAGATCGCCAGGGCGCTGCGATTCGACTTCGGAGCGGTAGCCAAATGAATCGCCGCCTGGGCAAGATTGAGTTGGGCCTCGGGCAAACCGACGTGTTCCAGGGCGTGGCCGGCGGCGACCGCAACGACCAGGGCGTTCGGGTCGGCCATGCCAATGTCTTCGCTGGCGAAGATGATCATCCGTCGGGCGATGAACCGGGCGTCCTCGCCGGCTTCCAGCATCCGCGCGAGCCAGTGGATCGTCGCTTGCGGGTCGGAACCGCGCATCGACTTGATGAACGCCGAGGTCACGTCGTAATGCTCGTCGCGGCCGTACCGCAACGCGCTGGTACCGAGCGCGGCTTCGACGTGGGCCACCTCGACCGCCCCGGGGTGGGCGAGGGCGATGGCGACCTCGAGCGAAGTGAGCACCTGGCGCCCATCACCGCCGGAACGCTCGGTGAGCAACGCTATGGCGTCAACGTCTGCCGTCGTCCCCTCGGCGGCGACACCGCGTTCGATCAATTTGACGATCGCCCCCTTGTCAAGGGGTTCGAGACGAAACAGCGTCGAGCGGCTACGCAATGGCGGGTTGACCTCGAAGAACGGGTTCTCGGTCGTCGCCCCGATCAACGTCAACGTGCCATCCTCGACGGCCGGAAGCAGAGCATCCTGCTGCGATTTGGAGAACCGGTGGATCTCGTCGAGGAACAGGATTGTGCCGCGTCCGTGTTCGCCCAGCCGCTGGCGGGCCCGCTCGATCACCTCTCGAACGTCTTTCACCCCGGCGGTCACCGCCGACAGCCGCTCGAAGGCTCGCTCGGTGCTGCGCGCCACGACCTCGGCGAGCGTCGTCTTCCCGGTCCCCGGCGGCCCCCAGAAGATCGCCGAGGTCAGCCGGTCCTGCTCGACCAGGCGACGCAACGGTCGACCGACGCCAACGAGGTGCTCCTGGCCGACGACCTCGTCGAGGCTACGCGGGCGAAGGCGAGCGGCGAGCGGGGCCTGGGCCCGCAACCGATCGGACGCCGCCGCGCTAAACAGGTCGTCTCCCACGACGAGCGACCCTATCCCCGAGATGTCCTGCGCCCTGAGTCTGCCTCGGACGCCGGGCTTCAGTCGGGCTCGACGCCCAAGGCCCGAAGTTGCTCGGCCAACCGCTCAGCCCGCCGGTCGGCAGCGGCGGCACGGCGGCCGGCGTCGTGGGCCGGCCCTCCCACTGCTTCCAAGATCGACGCGACGACAGCAGCGGCCGGTCGAAACAAGTTGCCGGCATGGTGCCCTGCGCCCCCGAACTTGTGGGACCCCGAAAGCGCCGACCCGGCCTCACGACGCTCATGGAGTCATGGAGTCATGGAGTCATGGAGTCCAAAGGCTGTGTCATGGTTTCGCCGAGGGCACTCAGCCCCCGTCGATACGGTTGCTGACGGAACTCGGGCACGTGACCGAGCACCCAGTCGACGGTCTGCCATTGCCAGGCAACGAACTCGCGTTGGTCGACTGTCGGCCTCACACCATCGGTGCGGGCACGGAAGTAGAACCACCGCTGCACCTGGCCCCGGCCGATTCCGCGGCGCCGCTCCCGCAAGACCTCATAGGCAATCCACTCGTCACCTTGACCTACCAGTTCGACGTCGTTGGGCGTCAGGCTCGTCTCCTCGGCCAACTCTCGCCACGCCGCGTCGAGCGGTTCCTCGTCGACGTCGAGCCCGCCCTGGGGGAGCTGCCAGGCCCCGGGTACATCGCTGCGTTCGAAGACCATCACCTGGCCGTCGGAGCGCGACACGACCAATACGACACCGGCGCGAAACGTTTGCGAGGCCATCAGGCCAGGGTATCGACGCCTACAGGTACTGCCCGGTACCAACGCGTTCGATCGCCTTGCCACCGGTCAGGTCGGTCGAGGTCTTGCCCTCGCTGACCAGCGTGCGGATGAACACGATCCGTTGGCCCTTCTTGCCCGAGATCTTCGCCCAGTCATCGGGGTTCGTCGTGTTCGGGAGGTCTTCGTGTTCCTTGTACTCCTGCTTGATCGAGGCGATGAGGTCTTCGGTGCGGATACCCCGCTCGCCGCCGCCAATCAGCCGCTTGATCGCCAACTTCTTGGCCCGCCGCACGATGTTCTCGATCATCGCTCCGGAGGAAAAGTCCTTGTAGTAGAGGATTTCCTTGTCGCCATTCTGGTACGTCACTTCCAGGAATCGATTCGCCTCGTCCTCGCGGTACATCTCCGCGACCGTCTCGTCGATCATGGTCGCGACGTCGAAGCCCACCGCGATCGGAATTTCGTCGGTCAGATACTGGGCGAAGATCTGACGAGCGGCTTTGGCGTTGGGCCGCTCGATCTTGATCTTCACATCGAGGCGGCCGGGCCGCAGGATCGCCGGGTCGATCAAGTCCTCGCGGTTCGTCGCCCCGATCACGATCACGTTGCGCAGCCCCTCGACCCCGTCGATCTCGGCCAACAACTGGGGCACGATCGTCGACTCCATGTCGGATGAGATGCCCGTGCCCCGGGTGCGGAACATCGAGTCCATCTCGTCGAAGAACACGATCACCGGCCAGCCCTCCTCGCTCTTTTCCCGCGCCCGCTGGAACACGAGCCTGATTTGACGTTCGGTCTCCCCGACGTACTTGTTGAGCAGCTCCGGACCCTTGATATTGATGAAGTAGCTGCGGCCCTTCTCGCCCCCGGTCGATTCGGCAACCTTCTTGGCCAGCGAGTTGGCCACCGCTTTGGCGATCAGGGTCTTGCCGCAACCCGGAGGGCCATACAGCAGAATGCCCTTGGGGGCCGGCAGGCGATGCTCGGCGAACAGCTCCTGGTGGAGAAATGGCAGTTCAACCGCATCGGCGATCTGTTCGATCTGGTTGTCGAGTCCGCCGATGTCCTCGTAGGAGATATCGGGAACCTCCTCGAGGAGGAGGTCTTCGACCTCAGGCCGCGGAGCTTTTCGAGGATGAAACCCGTTCGCGGATCGAGGCGAACCGTGTCGCCGGAGCGCAGGTGGACGCCGCGTAACGCATCGGCGAGCTCACAAACCCGTTCCTCGTCGGCTCGTCCGATGACCATCACGCGGACGCCGTCGTCCATGACCTCTTTGATTGAGACGACCTCACCGATCTGTTCGCCATGGCGGGCGGCGACGATGTTCAGGCTTTCGTTGAGCACCACCTCGGCCCCGCGTTCCAACGTCTCATGTTCGACGCTCGGGTGCAGGTTGACCCGCATCTTGCGTCCGTTGGTGAGCACGTCGACGGTCGAGTCGTCGTTCTTGCCGACGACGACGCCGTACGCCGATGGCGGCTGGGTGAGCTTCTCGACCTCTTCACGCAGCGACGAAATATGGTCGCGCGCCTCGCGCAGGGTGTATGACAACTTCTCATTCTGCGCGACGGCCTGGGCCAACTGGCCCTTCGTCTCGAGCAGCCGCTCCTCGAGCGCCCGCACCCGCAGCGGTGAGTCGGCCAGCTTGCGTCGACTGGCCCGCAGCTCTTCCTCCAACGAACGAACCTGGTCGCGCAACGCGTTCACCACGGCCTCGTCACGACGTTCTGCCACGTTCGACCTCCTCACTCCACCCGATAGGGCATCGCGACCCACATGAGGTGCCCACCCGCCGAGTAGTCACCAAGGTCGCAAGGGGCAAGCTACACGCGCATCCGACAGAGGTGGTGGCTTCTGGCATGTTTCCCCCGTCGTGGCCGTGTAAAGTAACCGGCACGTGACCGAGTCCGACAACGGGCCGCATCAATCAGGAGAAATGTCCATGAAGGTCTGGATCGACCAGGATCTCTGCACCGGCGACGGGCTCTGCGAGGAGATCGCCCCCGATGTCTTCACCTTGCTTGACGATGGCCTGGCCTACGTCCGCGAAGGCGACAAGATCTACGCGACAGCCAAGGGTCTCCCCCAGGGAGCCGATGGCCTGGCCAATATTCCCGATGGGCAGCTCGATGCCGTGATTGAATCCGCCGAGGAATGCCCCGGCGAATGCATCTTCATCGAACCCTGAACCATCGATTCGATCGGCGGTCATCCGCCGAGTGAATATCACAAGCGAGGGAGCGTCAGCGACGCTCCCTCGCTTCGCGTCTCGGCCCGCATCGAACTCAGATCGAAACGGCCCTGATGAACCAGCGTCGCGCCGTGCCGCCAGGCGAACCGTCGGCATGGGCACAGGTGACCAGGGTGACGGTCGATCGTCCGTCGATGGTGTTCGCCTCGTCGGCCCAGTGCACGGCATCGGGCATATCGAGAAACTTCTCGACGACCCGATAGCGACGCGTCGGGCCGTTGGGAACGGTGACGTCGAGGTCGGCCCCGATCTCCAACTCGTCGACGCGCCGGAACGGGCCCCCGTGGCTCGTACGGTGACCGAAAAGCACGATGTTGCCTTCGGAAGCGACCGAGGACCCTCCCAGCCCTGCTCCACCGCGGTCGAGCTGGCGCTTGCTCCAGCCGTTCTCAACGATAAAGGTGGCCAGCCCAATCGACGGAGCATCCAGGTACCCGATGGGCTCGCCGCTCGAACCGCTCGATCCTGTCGAGCCACCTGAGCCACCGGTCGCAGGGTTCGACGGCGCGGTCGGGGTGCCGCCCGACGGGGCCGCGACGTCTTCGGAGGGCAACGGCACCTCGATCGGCGTGCCCGCCAACGCTCGGCCGAGCGCGCTCGGAACGATCGCCGGCAGGACCGAAACCACCGGAAGCGGGGGAAATGTCACCGACACCGGCGTCGGCGGTGCCATCGGATCGACGTCAATCGTCAAATCGAGCCGCCGATCAGACTTTCGAGCCGACGACATCGCCGCCTCACCATCACTCTGCGTCCCACATGCCACAGTCAGAGAAATCACACCGACCAGCAGTCCGGCCCATCGTCTCGACACTTGACTTCTCCTTCCGCCCGACTACACCTTCACCAAATCAACCGCCTAAAATAGCGGACTAATCACTTCTGGTGACATCCCGAGCGAAGTGTTCGCGAAGTACCTGCAGTGGCCACCAAGGATATGCTGCCACCGACCAGGCGTCGGGTGGCGTCATCAATCCCCTGGCCTTACGGAAGGGCGGAAAATGTCTGGGAAACTTCTCATGAAACAAACTCGCGCGAACATCACTCTAGGTCGTGTCGGCCGGCGCGTCGCGTGCCTCCTCGTAACGTTGTCGGTGCTCGGTATCGGCGGGGTCTCGCTGCAGGTCCCCACCGCATCCGCGGCCCCACTGCCCACCGGTTTGACCAGTTTCGTCGCCCTCGCACCCGTCCGCCTGGCCGACACGCGCCCGACGTCCGGCATCAGCGGCCATACACGAGTCGATGCGCGCACCGTTCGGGTCCAGGTCACCGGCCGCGGCGGCGTTCCGGCCGGAGCCACGGCGGCCGTCCTCAACGTCACGGCCACCACCACCGCCGGCGACGGATTCGTCACGGTCTATCCGAGCGGTACCGCTCGGCCCGAGGCATCGAATCTCAACTACGACGCCGGTACGTCGGTGCCGAACATGGTCACCGTCAAGCTCGGCTCGACCGGCGCGGTCGACGTGTACTCGTATGCATCGGCCGACATCATCGTCGATGTCTCCGGAGCGTACGTCCCGACCCCGGCGGCGCAGGCTGCGGGACGTTTCGTGGCGGCCGTTCCTGCGGCCCGCCGAGTGCTCGATACCCGTTCCGGGGCGGCCGTTGTCGGTGGGAGCACCAAGCGCGTCACGGTCGCCGCCGAGGTTCCGGCCACCGCTACGGCCGTGGTCGTCAACCTCACCGTCACCGGCGCGACCGGCGCCGGGTACTGGACAGCCTTTCCGGCCGGCGGCTCGCCGCCCAATGTCTCGAACCTGAACATCGCCGGTCCTGGGCAGACGGCCGCCGGCCAGGCGATCGTCAAGCTCACCCCCGGGCTCCGCGGATTCGACGTCTTCACCGAGGCGGGCGGGGGCGGACACTTGATTGTTGACGTCGCCGGGTGGTTTACGGGCTCCACCGACCCGGTCAGCAGCGACGGATTGTTCGTGCCAAACGCACCCACGCGAGCCCTCGACACTCGGTGGCCGTATAGCTACGGGCGTACCTTCCCCAAGTGGACGGTCGAGTTTCCCCTGCAGGCCGGCATCTCGGCCCAGGCCGCAGCGATCAATCTGACCACCACCAACACCCGCGGCGAGGGATACTTCACCGCCTACCCCGCCCGTACCGCGTTGCCGAATGCGTCGAATCTCAACGCCGCTCGCATCGGTCAAACGATCGCCAACCATGCCATCGTGCGGGTCTCGACATCGGGCATCTCGGTGTACACCTACGGCGGCGGGCACATCATCGCCGACGTCGCCGGCTACTACCTCGGTACGCCGGCGACGACGAGCGTACAGGCACCGGTCAACGTGGTACCAGCGCCTTCCCCGCTGCCGTACTCGTTAAGCGTGCCCAACGCCGGCATCGACGGGGTGTACACCGCCGAAGGCGTCAGCAACGAGATCGTCGACCAGGGTTGGGCCGGGCATTGGCCCGGCACCGGGCTGGCCGGCGAGGACTCCCACATGGTGCTCTTCGGTCACCGCACCTCGGCCGGCGGGCCGTTCTACAACCTGCACCTGCTGCAGCCGGGCGACGAAATGACGATCGCCGGTAGTGATGGCCGGGTCCATACATACCGGGTCGTTCGAACAGACCTCACCGGGAAAGACCCGACCAGCATCCTCAACGCGGCGTACTCGGTTCCGGGCCCGACGTTGTCACTGGTCGCCTGTTCGAAGCCCAACCTGTTGCCGACCTCGCTGCAGTACCGCATCGTCGTCACCGCCGTCCTGATCTCGTAAGGCACCGACTCGTAGTGGTCGCTCGGCAAGCCGAGGGCCACCGCGAGGTAACCGGCAAAGGCAGTGGCGAGCCTGGCCGCCGGACTCGCCGCGGATGAGCTGGCCCCGGTGGACTAGCCGGTGGACTAGCCGAGGTAGCGAGCGGTGGTCAGGAAGCCGGTGTGGGCAACCATGCGGTGATCGGGCCGTACGGCCATGCCCTCGATGTGCCACGTGCGGTGCAAGACCTCAAGGGTGCGTTGCGACAGCCAAGCCGGACCGGTGAGCTGCTCACGGACCTGCGCGGCCTGGGTAATGCTCGGCGTATAGGCAACGATGATGCCGCCGGGGCGCAGTTTGCCCGGGAGATGCGGAATCACCCGCCACGGCTCGGGGAGGTCGAGCACGACACGGTCGAGATCCTCGACGTCGACGCCCTCGTAACAGTCGCGCAACTCGACGTGATAGCGCTCGAGTGCGGCCTCACCGAGGAACGAGCGGACGTTCGACACGGCCCGATTGAGGAAGTCTTCGCGCAGTTCGTAGCCGAAGATCTCAGCGCCGTAGCGCAGCATCGTCATGGACAACGCACCCGAGCCGACACCCGATTCGAGCACCCTCATACCGGGGCCGATGTCGGCGATCATACAGATCGGCGCCAGATCCTTGGGGTAGATCACCTGCGCCCCGCGGGGCATCTCGATGACAAAGTCCTCGAGCGTCGGCCGCAGTGCCGTGTAGACCGCGCCCTTGGTCGACCGGATGCGAACACCTTCGGGCTGCTCGATCAGATCGGCATGGGTAACGAAACCGGCATGACTGTGGAACTCACCACCCTCTTTGAGGGTCAGCAGGTACTTGCGGGCCTTGACGTCGATGAGCATGACTCGTTCGCCGTACGCGAAACCGTTCACCGGCGCCGCCTTCCTGATCTGCCGACAACCAGTTCGACTGGCACCGGTTCGTGAGCGCCGGCGGTTTCCACCAGCCGACAGAATGCGCAGGTCTCACCTGTGGTGGGTGACCCGCAGCGGTTGCATGCCCCCAGGCCATCGGCCGAGGCGATCGAGGTGCCTTCGAGCAACGGGGCCATGCGATCGAGAAATCCCAGGTAGAACGCCGCTTTGCTGCCCGGAGAGGCCGCTTCGAGTTGGTTGAGGGTGTTTTTGTAGCCGAGGTGCTTGTTGCCGACGGCCATCGGGCATTCTTCGACGATGTAGTCGATGCCCCGGACCACGCACCAGGCCGCCATCTCGCGCTCGGTCAGCCGCACCAGGGGCTTGACTTTGCGGGGGAAGCCGGGGCGGGCCGGCAGCACGGGCAACTGGCGGGCGAGGTACTCGACCTCCCAGCGCAGGGTGTTGCCGAGCAGCACGGCGGCCTCATCGTCGAGGTTGTGTCCGGTGGCGACCACGTCGTACCCGCCGTCGAGTGCCGCCGTGTCGAACAGATGCCGCTTGGAGAGCCCGCACGCCGAGCAGGGCACGCGCCGGGTGGCCCGGGCGGCCGTCGGCACGTCGTAGCCGTAGTCGTCGCGTAGCGAGATCTCGATCAGCTTCTGGCCGCGGGCCTCAGCGAACTTCCGGACGAACACCCCGGACTCGTCGCTGTACTCCCCGATGCCGAGGCCGATGTAGAGCCCGTCAACCTGGTAGCCGAGATCGAGGAGGATGTCCCACAAGGCCAGGCTGTCTTTACCACCGGAGACGGCGACGAGCACCTTGTCGCCGGGCTTCATCATGTCGTGGTCGTGGATCGCCTTGACCACCTGGCGTCGGCACAACTCCTCGAAATGGGTGACGCAGAAGTTGGCGTTATGACGGGGCAGATCGATGATCGCCGGCTCACGGCATGTGCGGCATTTCATTCGCAACCCCCGGAGATCACGGGGCGGATCTCGATGACGTCGTCGTCGGCCAACACCCCATCGCCCGGAACGAGGGTGCCATTGCGGATGACCAGGTGTGATTCGCGATTCAGATCGAGCGAGGCGAGCAGCGCGAGCACCTGGCGGGGCCCGGGGATTTCGACTTCACGGGTCGGGTTACGCAGCAGCACTTTCATGGGGCCACCATTCTGGCCCGTCCCCCGGCGTTTGGCGCGACTACCCGCCCAAAGGAATCGGCGCCTCAGCGTGCGGCGCGCTTGGCGACCCGACGATCACGCCGGGTTTCGGGCTTGATCGCCTGAATCGTGACGAACTGGCCCGGCTTGAGCTTCTCGGTTGCGGCGATCGTCTCGGTCTTGCCGAACGTGCGACGGATGAACCGCAAGCCCCAGAACGCGCCGCCAACGGCCATCCAACCCCGGCTGCCGCCGAGCAATCCCTTGTAGACGCCGCCGCGTCGGATGAAAGCCGACGGCGAGAGTAGACGTGAGCGAGCCATGGCTGCGGTCAGACCCGGCGGATTTCGACGATGGTCGTCTTCTTCTTGCCGCTGCGCCGCCCGAGGAGGAAGAACAGGATCAGCAAGACGAGCGACGCCACCCCGGCCGCGGCGATCAACGTCTGCTTGCGGTCGTGCACCTTGCCTTCGACGTTGCCCTGGAGGGCGGCGAACTTCGACTCGAGGTCGTCACGGGTGATTTTCGATTGGCTCATCGCCGGGGCTCCTTGCGTTGCAGGGTGTCCTTACGAACACGCGTCAGTGCCCACAACATCACGATCGCGGAGGCGACAAGGGTGATTCCGTAGGGTGCCCACGACCAGTTGCCGTCGAAGACCCCCGGAGCTTCGTTCTGCAACAGACGAAGCAGACCGAGCAACAGCATCGACAAGCCGAAACCGAGGGCCAACGCTCCAGCGGTACCGAACGCCAGCCATCGGCCGGCTCCCTTGAGCGGGCCGATCGTTTCCTGCCGGGCATAGGTCTTGACCAGGCCGATGATCTCGCCGATCGAGTTGCCATCGCCCGAACCGCTGAACTTGTTCGGCCCAGAGTCTTTCGATGACCCTGATGATGGTGAGCGGGTGTCCTTGGGCACGGCGAAGTTCTTATCACGCCGAGGCGGGTTCCACTCACATGTCGTGGACGGATGTGCTCACGCCTCACGTATCGAACGGGCGACCTCGGTGACGAAATCGAGCTGTGCTCCGACCTCCGGGCCACCCATCGGGCGATGGGCGCGGACGTGGGCCAGGGCCGCCTCGAGCGGCATCCCAAGCCGAATCAGCAGGGCCACTGCGGTAGTGCCCGACCGGCCGATCCCTGCTGCGCAGTGGATGATCAGACCATCTCCCCGCCAGAGTCGATCGAGCAGACCGGTGATGAACCCTTCGGTCGCCGGGGCCCCGGCCGACGGCATATGCAAGTCGGCGATCGGGAACTCGACGACCCGCGCCGTTGACTGGGCATCGAGCCAGGCGACGTACTCAGGATAGCGATCGGCGATCTCGCGGCGCTCCACCAGACAGACGATCGTCGTTGCCCCGACCCGCCCCAATGCGGCTTCAGGATCGGGTCCGACGACGTGCTTTCCGCAGAGCCACAGCTTGCCGGGGACGCCGACCGGGAGCGGAATCTCATCGCTGCCACCGTCGGCGGAACGCCCGGTCAGCCAGGTCGACATCGGATCAGCGATGGGACTCGGGCGGGAGCCCAAGCCGGAACCGCAGGCCGGCATCGACGTCGGCAAGCATTTCTTCCAGAGCATCCAGGCGGGCCCCTGCACCTGGCACGCTGAGCAGTTTCTGCTGGTCATACGACCCGAGCGGAGCCATCGCTGCGAGATGGAACGACGCAAAGCACGGATCGTCGGCGATCTCGAAGTCGGCGTCGCGATCGGTGTGAGGATCTAGGGCATGGCCCAATTCCTCGGCCATCGCAAGCGTGCGGCGAACCTGGCGGTGGATCTCGTTGACCCGTTGCGGCGAGACGTCGATGTCGTCATCGGGCCAATCAGCGACCATCGCCCGCGGATACGGGTTGTCGAACAGCCATTTGTCGATGCGGACGCGGCGCACCCCCGCGGTGATCACTGCCCGACGACCGTCGTCGAGTTCGTGATGCTGCAGGATCCGCGCCACCGTGGCAACGAACGACCGCTCGTCACCGCCACCGACCTCGCGGCCGCGGGTGATCAGCGCCACCCCGAACTCCTGGGTGCCGGCGAGGCATTCGTCGATCATCTGGCGGTACCGCGGCTCGAACACATGCAAGGGCAGCATCGAGCCCGGCAACAGCACCGTTCCCAACGGGAACATCGGCATCTCGATCGACGTCATGCGCCGGGCAGGGCAATCGCCGTTGGAGATACCGAGGCGGCCAGATCCTTGAGCCCGATGGCCATCGCCGCCCACAGCACCCGACCCCGCGCCGCCGCGTCGACATCGTTGATCAGCATCGAAAAGGCCACTTTGCGACCATCGGAGAGGTCGAAGAACCCCGACAACGCTTTGGCTCCGGTGAGCGAGCCGGTTTTGGCGTGAATTCGGCCATCGGTGCCGGTGCCCGCCAACACCCCCGAGTTCTGTTCCTCTGCAAGCGTGCCGACGTCGGCTCCGGAGACCGGGAGACCGTCGAAGAGCGGCCCGGTCGGTCCGACGTGGTTGAGTACGGCCAGGATCGCCGTACAGCTCAAGCGGTTACCGCGATCGAGCCCCGAGCCATCTTGGATGACGAGTCCGGCCGTCGGCACCCCCCACCCGGAGAGGGTGGCGAGGACCGTGTCGATCCCGGCCTGGCGGGTGCCCTGGCCACCGGTTGTGGTCGCGCCGATCTGTTTGAGCACCATCTCGGCCGTGTTGTTGTCGCTGTTCGTCAGCATCTCGGCGACCACCTGGCCGATGGGCACCGAGGCGACGCGGCCGATCTCGGCCAATTCGGGCAACGCAGTGCCGAGCGCGGCGTCGCCGTCGATCACCACCCCGCGGTCGCGTAGCAGGCGGGCGAACTCGCGGGTCGCCGCCAGCGCTGGTTCATCGACGACGGCGCGGACATCGGGCATCTGGTGGGCGTCGTTGAGCAACAGTCCCGAGAGCGGGCCGGCCTCGGAGCCCTGCACTTCGGCGCTCCAGCCGGGCGCGAACCGTTCCGCATCGAAATGTGACTCATCGCCGACGATCCCGCCGGTGACCCGTCGGACCCGCGCTGCCACCTGGTCGGCGAGGTCTTCCAGCGTGGTCGGGTACTCAACGGTTCGGTACTTGCGGACCGGGGCGTAGCCGCGATTCGCCAGCAGCGGGTCGCCACCGCCGACCAGGAACAGGTTCCCCTCGAGGGTGTCGCCGTTGATCTGACCGTTTACCCTGGTCACGAAGGTGAAATCAGGCCCGAGTACTTCAAGGGCGACCGCGGCGATGATGATCTTCATGTTGCTGGCGGGCATCACCGGGACGTCGGCACCGTCGGCGACAATCGGCCGCCCATCGAGTGATGCGGCGAAGCACGAGGCGTCTGCGGGCACCGATCCGACGTTGTCGGTCACCGGCTTCACGGCTCCGCCGAGTTGCCGATCGGTGGTCTCGTACGCCAGCACCGACGGCTGGCGTTGGAGCGAGAACACCGGCCCGGCGAGGGGAACGGGCTTGGCGGCCGGCGCGTTGGTGGTGATCTTCCAATCGCCGCGTTGCACGCGCTGGTCCATCGCCACCCACAGGCCCCCGAGGCCGACCACCGGCACCAGGCCAAGGGCGGTGAGCCCGAGAATCTTGCCGGCGCTCAGCTCAGGCCCCGATGTCGACGGAACTCGGCGTAGCGCACGAGATGACCAAGCGCAGTGACGGCGCGGTTTGCCGACGTGTAACAGAGCCGACCGCTCGCCCTCACCGCGGCGGGGCCCGGGTTATCGGTGTCGGCGATGGCCAACTCCGTCGCCGTCAGGATCGGCTTGCCGGCCGCCCGCGAGATCTCGTCGGCGGCCTGGGCAAACCGGGCGTCCTGACGCTCGTGGTAAGCGACGATGCGCTCCAACCCATGGTCGGGGTAGAACCGGCCCTCGCGGATCAACCGCGCCTGGTTCGATTGGATGCCGAGCCCGAGGTAGACGACCGCGTCGACCTCGGGGTGGTTGGCGATCATCTCCATCACCTCGGGAATCGTGTCACGCGTTTCGGCACCAGCGAGGTCAACCGGGTTGTTGCGGCTCCAGCGCGGCGGCAGCTTGGTGTCGATCAGCGCCTTGAGATCGTCGGGCAGCGGCAGCAGCCGCAGCGATCGGTCACGGGTGATCGCGTCGGCGGTGACGACACCCCAGCCGCCGGCGGTGGTCATCACCACGACATTCGGCCCGTTGGGCAGGGGCTGGGTGGCAAAGGTCGCCGCCGCCTCGAAGGCCTCCTCGACGGTGGCGGCCCGGGTGACGCCGGCCTGGCGGCAGGCCCCGTCGAACACCTTGTCGTCGGCGGCAAGCGCCCCGGTGTGGCTGGCGGCCGCTCGCGCCCCGCCCTCGGTTGCCCCACCCTTGATCACCACGAGCGGCTTGCGGGCGGCGACGGTGGCGAAGCGGTCGAGCATCGTGCGCCCATCGACGATGCCTTCGATGTAGGCCAGGCCGACCTTGGTCGCATCGTCACGCGAGTACCAGTCGAGATAGTCGGCGACCCCCACGGCCGCGGCGTTGCCGGCGCTGACGGCGCGGCTGATGCCGACGCCCGTTGCCCGCGAGTAGTTCAGGAAGCTCGACACGAAGTTACCGCTCTGGCTGGCGACGCCGATCGCCCCGGCCGGTGGATAGGGGGCGACGATCTGGGCGCACAGGCTGGCGGGGGTCGAGACGACGCCTTGGCCGTTGGGCCCGGCAAGGATGATGCCGAGTTCGTCGGCCAGGGCGACCAAGTCGGCTTCGGCCTGCCGGCCCACATCGCCGGCCTCGCCGTAGCCCGCCGAAGTGATGAACGCGGCGCCGATGCCGCGGGCGGCGCACGCTCGCAGCAACGCCTCGTTGGCGGAGGCCGGCGTGCAGACAAAGACCAGGTCAGCCTCGTCTTGTGGAAGATCTGCGACGTCGGCAACGGTCTGGATACCGAGCACCTCCTCGCCTTGAAGATTGGTCCCGAAGACGGCTCCGGCATATCCCGAGGCGAGCAGGTTGTGCAGCGAGACGAACCCGAACTTGCCCGGGTGGCTCGACGCTCCGGCGACCACCACTCCCTTGGGTTCGAAGAGCGCGCGGAACTGGTCATCGGTCGGGGCCGGGCGGCCCGAGTTGGTCGAGACCGCCGGGTCGCCGAGTTCGACCAGCGCGTCGACAGCGACAACCCGACCGTCACGCCCGACGATCAGCGGGTTGACATCGACGCCGACCACATCGGGGCGGGCCGCGGCGAGAGCCGACAATCCTTCGAGCACCTGGGTGACCATCGTGCGATCGACCGCCGCCTCACCCCGGAAGTCACCGAGCAGCTTCTGGGTGGCCAACTGGTCGAGCATCTCGGCGGCGTCACCCGCAGCGAGGGGGATCGGGCGGAAGACCACGTCGGCGATCGCCTCGGCGAGCACTCCGCCGATGCCGAGCATCACGTTCATGCCGAACTGGGGATCACGCACCAGGCCGGCGATCAGCTCGCGACTGCCCGAGATCATCGGGGCGATCAGCAACGACACGTCGCCGTCGGCCGGCGTGGCAGCGGCGAGCAAGTCGGTGGCCGCGGCCCTCACGGCGTCGGCGTCGCCCAGCCGTAACCGCACCAGGCCGCGCTCGGTCTTGTGGGCGATGGCATCGCCGCAGAGCTTGGCAACCACCGGAAATCCCAGTTCGACGGCCGCGGCAACGGCATCGTCGGCCGATCGCGCCTCGCGCTCAGGCGCGAGGGGCACTCCGTAGCCGGCGAGCAGCTGCTTGGAGTCCGCTTCCGACAGGGTTCGTCCAGGGTTCGACACGATCGTCCACCGTAGTCACCTCACCGAGTCGAGCAGTGACGCAATCGCCCCACCGGGCGGCGATGTCGGGCGCGTGCGGCAGAAACATCTCGGCTCGGGAAGTCGGCATCCGACGAGGGTACGCGGGCGGGTCAGACCGGTACGAGTGCGGCACGCAGGAACGAGCGCACGTGTTCGAGCCGCTGAGTGAGCCGCTCGGGTGAGAGGGGGTCGTCGTCGAGGAGACCCTGCAGAAACGGAGCATCGCTGAAGTAGGTGAGCAACGCGCCGTAGCCGGTGAGTACCAGTTGTTCGGGATCGTGGCGCCGAAAGGTGCCCAGATCCATCTCCCGGGCGAAGTAGGCAACGGCCCGATCGAACAGCGGGCGAACCACCCCGGCGAGATCGATGCCGAGATGCGAACCGCCGTCGAGAGCTTCGCGACGCAGCAGGCGGACGTAGTCGGGGTTCTCGGCGAAGAAGCGGAACCCGACGTCGATGACCAGCTCGATCTTGGCCCACCCTTGCGCCTCATCGCTGGCCAGCACCTCCAGACGGAAGATCCAATCCGACAGCAGGCGTTCGAAAACCTCCCCATAGAGGGCGTCCTTCGAGGCGAAGTGGTGGAGTAGCGATGGTCGACGGATACCGACTCGTTCGGCGATGACGTTCAGCGAGGTGCCGTCGTAGCCGGCATCGGCAAAGCACGACAACGCCTCGGAGATGATCAGGTCGCGCGTCGACGGGGCATCATCGGGATCGTGTCGTGTCGCGCGTCGCTCTCCCACCGTTGGAGCAGGCTAGCGCACCGCCCGGCCGAGCCTACCTACCGGTCGGTAGGCTGATAGAATCCGAGCTTGTGATCGTCAACCTGCTGATTGGGGTCGGGATCGGGATCGTCGTCTCGGTCTTTGCCAACATGTGTGCCACCATCTACCTCCACCGGGCGCTCTCGCACCGAGCCCTCACCTTGGCTGCCCCGCCGCATTCGTGTTCCGGGTACTGATCTGGATCTCGACGGGCATTCGGCCGCGTCAGTGGGTCGCCGTACACCGCAAGCACCACGCATTCACCGACATCGAGGGTGACCCGCACTCGCCCAAGCTGCTCGGCTGGGTACAGGTCCAGATGCGCAACGTCGCCCTCTATCGCAAAGAGGCGAACAACCCCGAGACCCTGTCTCGCTACGCCAAGGACCTTCCGGCCGACAGGTGGGACACGGTGCTGTTCGACCGCGCCCTGGTTGGTTTGGGAATCGGCGTCGCCCTGTTGATCGTCACCACCGGCTGGCAGATCGGCAGCATCGCCGCGTTTGCCCACCTCAACATGTATTTGGCGACGAACGCGGCGGTCAACGCGATCGGCCACACCTTTGGTCGCCGACCACACGACAACAACGCCGGAAACCTGCAGTGGCTGGCGTGGTTGACCGCCGGCGAGGGCCTGCACAACAACCATCACGCCGCCCCGACGTCGGCCCGGCTGTCGCACCGCCGTTGGGAGTTCGACCCCGGCTGGTGGGTGATCAGCATCCTGCGTCGCCTCGGCCTGGCCAAGGTCCGCCTCAACCAACTGGTCTTCGCCACCAAGAAGCGTCCCGCGACGACACCCGTATGACCGTCATCGCGGCACGTGCCACGATCGTCGACGGTGAGTTGGTCGGACCGACCGAGATCGTCGTCGACCAGGGCATCATCGCCGAGGTCCGACCGATCGCCGATCGCGCCGGCATCCTCGACGGCGTCCTCGCCCCGGGCTTCGTTGATCTGCAGGTCAACGGGGTGGACGACGTCGACGTGGCGAGCGCCGATGGCGACGATTGGTCACGTCTCGATGAGTTGTTGCTCGCCCAGGGCACGACCACCTGGTTACCGACCCTGATCACCGCCCCGCTCGACGGGTACGCCGCTCCCCTGGCCCGTATTGCCTCGGCGATGGCCCGTCCGGTCCGATGGCAGCCGACCATCGCCGGGGTCCATCTGGAAGGCCCGTTCCTCGGCGGTGCGCCGGGAGCCCATCCGACCGCGTTGATCGTGCCGCTCGACCTGGACTGGCTCGCCGCGCTTCCCGGCCACGTTCGACTGATCACGCTGGCCCCCGAACAACCGCTGGCACCGGTAGCGACTAGGCGGTTGCGCGAGCAGGGCATCGTCGTCTCGCTCGGCCATTCCCGCGCCGATCAGGCCGCCACGGTGGCGGCGACCGACGCCGGGGCCACGATGGTCACCCATCTGTTCAACGGCATGGGGCCGCTGCATCACCGCGAGCCCGGCATCGCCGCCGTCGGGCTGACCGACCCTCGGCTGACCGTCGGATTGATCGCCGACGGTGTGCACGTCCACGAACGGATGATCCGTCTCGCCTTCGCCGCCTGTGGGGCGTCACGCATCGCGCTCGTCACCGACGCCGTGGCCTGGCGGGCCGGATCGGCCGGAGCGGTGCGCGTGTCGGTCGGTGACGACGGCGCACCACGACTCCCCAGCGGCACCCTGGCCGGCAGCGCATTGACGATGAACGCCGCCATCCGATTCGTGGTCAACCGGTGCGGCGTGTCGCTGCCCGATGCGATCACGGCAGCCTCGACGACACCGGCGACCCTGCTCGGGCTCGGGCTCGGCCTGACGGATCGCGGTCGCGTTTCCCCAGGTCAACGTGGTGACCTCGTCCTGCTCGACGAGGACCTTCTGGTGACCGCAACGTGGACGGCCGGCCAACTCGCCTATCGGCGCGAGGGTTTGTAGCGGCGCGGATAACGTGCGCAAGATGTCCGAAGCGGCCGCGATCGACCACACCGAGCGACCGGCGACCGTACGGACGCTGATGGCAGATCTCGGCGAACTCGGCGTCGCGCACCGCAGCCTGATCATCGTTCACTCGTCCCTGTCGCGGCTCGGTTGGGTGGTTGGCGGGGCTCAAGCGGTAGTCGAGGCGCTGTTGGGAGTGGTCGGCCCAGCGGGAACGATCGTCATGCCATCGCAGTCGGGGTCGATCAGCGACCCGGCGGAGTGGAGCCAACCTCCAGTGCCGCCGGAATGGATCCGGACGATCCGCGACGAGATGCCCGTCTACGACCCGGCGTTGAGTCCGACTCGCAAAATGGGGGCCGTCGTCGACTGCTTCCGACATCACCCGATGACGGTCCGCAGCGCGCATCCGACCCTGTCGTTCGTCGCCAATGGCCCGCTCGCCGACGAGATCACCCGCGGCCATCTCCTGACACCGGGGCTCGGCACCGGCTCACCACTCGACCGGCTCTACGACCTCGATGCGAACATCGTGCTGCTCGGGGTCGATCACGCCAACAACACCTCGCTCCACCTCGCCGAGCATCGGGCGGCGTGGCCCGGCAAGACCCAGACGTCGGTCGGCGTTCCGTCGATCGTCGATGGGCAGCACCAGTGGTTGACCTACGACGACCTCGATCTCGACGAGGGCGACTTCGTCGCCATCGGCGAAGCATTCGCCGCGACCGGGCAGGAACGGTCGTCGTCGATCGGAGCAGGCCGCGGTCGTCTGGCCTCGATGCGGGCGATCGTCGACTTCGCCACCGACTGGATGACAGCCAACCGCACCTGAGTACACCGCGAGCATCGAAGCATCACGAGGTTCAAGTCGCCCAGCTACCCTCGATGCCATGCAGATCGTGTCCGCGTTGTTTGTCGAGAACTTCAACATGCGTCAGGCGCCCGGTGGGGCGGCCCGCATCGACATGACCGGGGTGATGTTCTCGCTGGCGGCACCCAGCGAAGTGCCGGTGACGATCGACCCGCACCTGGTCGCCCTCATTTTCTGCCGCCCCGATGAGCCCGGCCAGGGTGTGTTGGAAGTCGTCTTCCGCCGTGGGCTCGACGAGAGCGACGAGCAGATCGCCCGCAATGTCAGCCCGTTCCAGGTCGAGCCGGGCAAGTTCACCTACCGCCTGGTGCGCGGCGAACTCGACTTCACCGAGTATGGCCAGATTTTCGCCCACTGCCGGATCGGGCAGGGCCCCTGGCACATCGTGCCGTTCACCCTGCTGCCTCCCGCGGCCTAGCCCATGCCGTTCGCCGCCGCCCTCTCCACCCATCCCGACGCCGCCGAAGCGGTCGGTGAGGTTGTCGGACGTATTACCGAATCGCTCGACGGTCGACCCGATGTCGTGGTCGCCTTCCTCACCGGAGCGCACATCGCCGAGGCCGAGCAGATCGCGGCGACGATGCAAACGCTGCTCGACCCGGCCGCGTTCGTCGGGGTAACCGCGGTCGCCGTGCTCGCCGGTCCGCTCGGCGTCGAGGACGCCCCGGGGCTCGCCGTCTGGGCCGCCCAGATGCCCGGCGTGATCACCCCGGTTCACCTGGCGGCGGTCGAGAAGCCGAACGGCTGGACGATCGAGGGGTTGCCCGCCGCCGCATCAGCGCAGGCCACGACCCTGATCCTGCTGTCCGACCCGTTCACCTTCCCGACCGGTGAGTTCCTCAAAGGGCTGGCGACATCCCACCCCGAATTGGCAACGGTCGGCGGTCTTGCCTCGGCCGCCCGCATCGCCGGGGGAAACCGGCTGATCATCGGGGGCCGAGTCGTCCGCCACGGAGCCGTTGGTTTGCTGCTCGACGCGACCGTTTCCCCGTCGGCGGTGGTCTCCCAGGGTTGTCGCCCGATCGGCCAGCCGTGGACCGTAACCCGCAGCGAAGGCAACGTGATCTTCGAGCTCGCCGGTCGACCGGCGCTGGAGCGTCTGATGGAGATCATCGAGGGCCTGGGCCCC
This sequence comes from uncultured Actinomycetes bacterium, assembly GCA_963847945.1. Lineage (GTDB taxonomy): Bacteria > Actinomycetota > Acidimicrobiia > Acidimicrobiales > Ilumatobacteraceae > JANMJD01. Next base: position 255,499 of record CAWKBX010000004.1, on the reverse strand, counting down.
GAGGACCGCGCCCTCGCCGGCCAGGGACTCCACTGCGGGATCGTCGCCGATGAACGCAAGCTCGACTACGAACGTGGTGACTTCCTGATCCGTGGCGTGCTCGGCGCCGACCGCAAAGTCGGTGCGGTCGCCGTCGGCGAGGTCGTGCCCATCGGGGCGACCATCCAATTCCAGGTCCGCGACGCGGCGACGGCCGGGGAAGACCTGCGAACGCTGCTCGGCGGCCACACGGCCCATGGTGCGCTGGTCTTCACCTGCAACGGCCGGGGCACGTTCATGTTCGGCTCCCCCCATCACGACGCCGAGATCATCGAGGACGAACTCCCCGGAGCGGCCGTCGCCGGCATGTTCTGCGCAGGCGAGATCGGCCCGATCGCCGGGCACAATGCGATGCATGGTTTCACGGCCTCGGTCGCCCTGTTCACCGACTGACCGTTCGACCGAGCCACTACCCTGGCAGGCGTGCCTGAGGCTTTGACGAACGACCAGAATCGCGACGCGATCAACATCATCCGCGGCTTGGCGATCGACGCCCCGCTCTACGCCAAGAGTGGTCACCAGGGAACGGCGATGGCCTTGGCCCCGCTCGCCCACGTGCTGTATAGCCGGGTGATGCGCCACGATCCGGCCGAGCCGGGTTGGCGCAACCGCGACCGGTTCATCCTGTCGAACGGCCACGCCTCGATCTTGCAGTATTCCCTGCTCATGTTGAGCGGCTACGGCCTGGAACTCGACGACATCCGCCAGTTCCGCCAGTGGGGTTCGGCGACACCGGGGCACCCCGAGGTCGGTCATACCGCCGGGGTCGAGGTGACCACCGGGCCCCTCGGCCAGGGGTTCGCCAACGCCGTCGGCATGGCGATTGCCGAGTCGAACCTGCGGGCCCGATTCGGGGCCGAGGTCATCGATCACCACACGTTCGTCCTCGCTGGAGACGGGTGCCTGATGGAGGGCGTCAGCCACGAGGCCGCGTCACTTGCCGGGCATCTCGGCCTCGGCCGGCTGATCGCCGTGTACGACGACAACCACATCACCATCGACGGCGAGACCGAACTGGCGCTCAGCGATGACGCCGGCCAGCGGTTCGAGTCATACGGCTGGCACGTCGAACACCTGGGCGAGATCGCCGACGACCTCGACGCCCTCGAAGCCGGAATCCGCCGGGCGATGGCCGTCGAGGACCGCCCGAGTCTGCTGATTCTGCGCAGCCACATCGCCTTCCCCTCCCCCGACCACACCGACAACCACGAGGCCCATGGCAACCCGTTCACGGCCGAGGACGCATCACGGGCCAAGCTCGCGATGGGCATGCCCGACGAGCCGTACTGGGCCCCGGCCGAGATCGTCGACGGCTTACGCGCCCACGCCGCGTCGCGGGGCACCGCGATTCGCGCCGCTTGCGACCAACGAGCCTCGGGGTGGACCGGCAACGTCGCCGAATGGGAGGCCTGCTGGGCCGATGGCACGCTCGATGGCTGGTCAGCGGCCCTGCCGACATTCGCCGACGGCGAGAAGATCGCTACCCGAGTCGCCCTCGCCAAAACCCTGTCGGCCGGATTGGGCCAGTTCCCGGCCTCCTCGCCGGCTCGGCCGACCTCACCGGGAACACCGGCGTGAAGCTCGACGGGGCGACCGGCTACTCGGCCGACAACCCCGCCGGCCGCCAGATCCACTACGGGGTGCGCGAGCATGCGATGGGCTCGGCAATGGTCGGTATGGCACTCCACGGTGGCGTGTTGCCCGCCGGTGGCACATTCTTCGTCTTCTCCGACTACATGAAACCGGCAATCCGTCTGGCCGCCCTGTCGCGTGCCCGAGTGTTGTTCGTGTTCACCCACGACTCGGTCGGCGTCGGCGAAGACGGCCCGACCCACCAACCCGTCGAGCAACTCGCTGCGTTGCGGTCGATACCCGGTCTGCAGGTCATCCGCCCGGCCGACGCCAACGAAACGGTTGCCGCCGTCCGGTGTGCCGTCGCCCATCATGGCCCCACGGCGTTGATCCTCAGCCGCCAGGCAATCCCGGTCTGCACCGACGGTTCCGCCGTCGAGCCGGGTGCGGCCGTCATCGCCGGTGCGGCCGACACCCCCGATGTCGTACTCGTCGGTACCGGCTCAGAGGTCCATGTGTGCATCGCCGCCGCCGCCAAGCTGGCCGAGGCAGGTATCACCGCCCGGGTCGTGTCGATGCCCTCGTGGGACCGATTCGCCGCCCAACCCTCTTCGGCACGGGCCGCAGTGTTCCCCGCCGGGGTGCCGGTCGTCTCGGTCGAGGCCGCGTCGACGTTCGGCTGGGCGACCTGGTCAAACGTCAGCGTTGGCATCGACCGATTCGGGGCCAGCGCCCCGGGCGGTACGGTGCTGTCCAATCTGGGCATCAACCCCGACAACGTCGCCGCCGTCGCCCAAGCCCTGTTGTCCCGCTAGTCCCGCTAGTCCCGCCGCTACTCGCTGCCCTCAAGGAGAACCCGATGGACCGTCTCATCAAGCTCTACGAAGACCACGGCCAAAGTGCCTGGCTCGACAATCTCAAGCGTGGATACATCACCTCCGGGCAGCTCGCCGATCTCGTCGCAAGCGGCGTGCGGGGGCTGACGTCGAACCCGACGATCTTCCAGAAGGCGATTCAAGGATCGGCCGACTACGACGAGCAGTTCAGCGAACTCGCCCGTGACAACAGCCCGATCATCGATGATTACTGGTCGCTGGTGCTGCGCGACATCCGTGGCGCGCTCGACGTCTTCCGCCCGGTCTACGACGCGTCGAACGGCATTGACGGCTACGTCTCGGTCGAGGTTGCCCCCGACCTGGCCCACGATGCCGCAGGCACCGAGTCCGCGGCCCGCGACCTGCACGAACGGGTCAACCGCCGCAACCTGATGGTCAAGATTCCGGGGACGGCCGAGGGCATCCCGGCGATCCGCCAGATGATCGCCGAGGGCCGCAACGTCAACGTCACGCTCATCTTCGGGCTCGATCGCTATGCCGACGTGATGGAGGCCTACATCGCCGGGCTCGAGACCTACTCCGCCACCCCCGGAGCCGAACTCGACCGGGTCGGCAGTGTGGCCAGTTTCTTCATCAGCCGCGTCGATACCGAGGTCGATCGCCGTCTCGACGCGATCGGCACCCCCGAGGCCGCCGCGTTGCGCGGCACGGCCGCCATCGCCCAGGCCAAGCTCGCGTATCGGCTGTTCCGCCAGACCTTCAGCGGCCCCCGCTGGGAGGCCCTCGCCGCCCAGGGTGCACGGGTGCAGCGACCCCTGTGGGCCTCGACGTCGACGAAGAATCCGGCGTTGCCCGACACGCTCTACGTCGATCAGTTGATCGGCCCCGACACGGTCAACACCCTGCCCGACGGCACACTGGCCGCTTTCGCCGATCACGGAACGCTGGCCCGCACGATCGACGTCGGCCTCGATGCCGCCGATGCCACATGGGACGGCCTCGCGGCCGTCGGTGTCGACATGGACGACGTGGCCGAGCAGTTGGAGCGAGAAGGCGTCTCGAGCTTCCAGAAGAGTTTCGACGAGCTGATCGGTGCCCTCGAAACCCGAGCCGCCGAGCTTCGTTAAGAGTGCCTGATCGGTCCACATCGGGCTAAGCGCCCGGCTGATCGTCTGGTTGAGCGTCGGGCCCCATGGGCACAGAATGTACGAGGGGGCTGGTGGGAGCACCTCCGCCGGCACTCCCACCTACCCCAACGAACCGGCTTTGCGCCCTCCGGTCCCTCGTTCGTGCCAGTCGGCCGAGGCCGACTGTTTGGTTCCCGCACGATTTGTCGGTGATCGAGCACCTGGGGGGTAGGCACTCGATCGCCGTTCTGATGAATGGACGGTCGCGACCGGCGGCGATGACGCTGTTCGTAGCGACATCGGCGCCGATAGTCCTAATGACCCAGCGATGGCGGCCAGAGCGAGGGTCTGAGCCGTAGCATCGGCCCATGCCCGAGGCCCACGACCACGTCGATCCGCTTGTCTCCCTCATTCTCGAGCGGCTCGCTCCGACGAAGAACCGCAAGCTCGTCGAAGAGCTGGTCACCAACGCGATCGGTCTCCTCACCGATGACACCGACACGCTCGACCTCAAGATCGCCTCGGCCGCACTGCGCGAGATGCGCGATGCCTACCGAATGTTTCGGCCGTACCGCGAGATTCCGAAGGTGACCATCTTCGGATCCGCCCGTACGAAGCCCGATGACCCGCTCTACGCCGCGGCCCGCGACGTCGCCCAGCACATCGCCGAAGCCGGATGGATGGTGATCACCGGGGCCGGCCCCGGAATCATGCAGGCGGGCATGGAAGGAGCGGGTCGCGACAAATCGATCGGCGTGTCGATTCGACTTCCGTTCGAGCAAGGGGCCAACCCGGTGATCGCCGGTGACGAGAAGTACGTCAGCATGAAGTACTTCTTCACCCGCAAGCTGATGCTGATCAAGGAGTCCCGCGGGTTCATCTGCCTGCCCGGCGGGTTCGGCACTCTCGACGAGACATTCGAGCTACTCACCCTCACCCAGACTGGCAAGGGGGTACCGACTCCGATCGTGTTCCTCGACACGCCCGGCGACCCCTACTGGGAGGCGATCGACACGATGGTGAAAGACCATCTGATGAGCCGGGGTCTCGTCGCTCCGTCCGACACCGAGCTGTACCTGGTCACCGACTCCTGCGAACGAGCCGTTGCCGAGGTCGTCGGGTTCTACGTCAACTACGACTCGCTGCGTTACGTCGGTGACCGTCTCGTGATCCGCATGCAACAGTCCCCCACCGACGAGCAACTGGCCCAGCTCAACGACCAATTCGGGCATTTGTGCACCAAGGGAACGATCGAACGGGCCGAGCCGTCGATGATCGAGATGCGCGAGCGCGACCAGGTCGGCCTCGCCCGCATCGCCTTCACGTTCGCCAAGCACGGCTTCGGCGACCTCCGCAACATGATCGATGCCCTGAACAGCTTCGTCTGACCCACGACAGCACCACTCAGGAAGGTGTTTTGGCATGATCGAGACCATGCATCTCGGATCGATCTGGCAGTACCCGGTGAAGTCGATGATCGGGGGCGAGGTGCCATCCGCGATCGTTCATTCCCTCGGGTTGATCGGCGACCGGGCCTGGGCGATCCGCGATGAAGTCCGCGGTTCGGTCCAGGGAGCCCGACGAATCGGAGGGTTGATGCGGCTCGCCGCGTCATCCACCGATGACGGCGGGGTGACGATCACCCTGCCCGACGGTTCAACCGTGCATTCCGCCGACGGCGATGTCAACGAGCAGCTTTCCACCGCGCTCGAGCACCCGGTGACCCTGTGGGCGCTGCAGGGAGCCGACGACCTCGACTACTACCGCCGGGGGGCGGGCGACGGCGACGACATGCTCGCCGACCTACGCAGCATCTTCGGCCGCGAGGGCGACGAGCCGCTGCCCGACTTCAGCGTGTTTCCGCCGACGATCATGGAGTTCGAATCGCCTCCGGGCAGCCACGTCGATGCCTATCCGCTGATGCTGATGACCACCTCGTCGTTGCGATCGCTGGCCGAGGCGCTCCCCGATTCGAACCCCGACATCCGTCGGTTCCGCCCCAACCTGGTGATCGACACCGGTGATGCCCCGGGGCATCCGGAGTTCGATTGGGTGGGCCGAGAGGTCTGCATCGGCATCACCCGGCTACAGATCAGCGCCGGATGTCCCCGCTGCGTGATGATCACCCGCGAGATCGGCGCCGAGATCCCGACCGACCGGGCGATCCTCCGCCACGTCGTGCGCGACCTCAACCAGAACGTCGGGGTGTATGCCACCGTCATCGAAGGCGGCTCGATCACCGTCGGCGACGCCGTCGAGGTGCGGTAACGGTCAGGACCTCCGACCTCAGTCGTCGAACGATTCCTCGCTGCCGTCGGCACGACGCAGCAGGTGAGCGGCCTTCTCCACGGCCCGCCGGGCCTGCGTAATCCGCTTCTCGTGCTCCGGGCGACCCGTGCGGGAACCCAACGCGCTGCGCAGCTCGTCAATCGCAAGTTCGGCGAGGTCTTCGGAGATCGCATCGAGCCGATCGGCCAACTCCGCCATGCGATCGTTGCTCACGCCATCGCCTCGGCGATCACCGACATCGGATGGCGCACCTCGACCCCGGCGGCGGCCAGGTGCATCATGCAGCCCGGGTTGGCGCTGACGACGACCGTGGCCCCCGACCCGGCCGTCGCCCGCCCGATCGCGGCGAGCTTGCGCTCGCGCACCTTTGCGGCCAACTCGGGTTCCAGCGCGCTGTACGCCCCACCGGCCCCGCAACACAGGCCGTCGTCGTCGAGTTCGACCACCGTGGCCGCACGGCCCAATGCGTCGCGCACCGGTAGGTGGGCCTTTTGCACATGCCGCAGATGGCACGGATCTTGCACGATGACCTGCTGCGATACCGGTTTGAATGCCACGTCGGCGAGGCGTGGGGCGATCCACTCGTGAATATCGAACACTCGGGCGCTGAACGCAGCCCCCGCCGTAGTTCCCAGGACGTGGCCGTAGTCCTTGAGTGCCGCACCGCAACCTGCCGAATTGACGAGGATTGGAGCTTCGCCGGGCATTGATGCCATCACCCGGCTGGCTAGGCGCACGGTTTCGGCGTGGAGGCCGGCGTGGACATGCAGCGCACCGCAGCAGTCGCCGCCCCGCTCGGGCACTTGCGTACGCACCCCGATCCGAGCGAGGACGTCGTTGGTCGCCCGGTGGACGTCGCGCATCCATGCATCCATCACGCAGCCGGTGAAGAGCCAGGCGTCGGTTCCGGTCGAAACGACCGCCGGACCTCGCCGAAGGGCGAGCGGGCTGATGCCCAGGCGCTTGGGGACCAATCGCAGCCGCTGGGCGACCGCCAACGCACTCGAACCGACGAGCAGCAACCGATGCCGTCCGAGTGCCCGGTATCCCAACCGTTGCCACCACGGCGTGATCCGCTTGGACTCGGCCAATGCGGCGCGGGTGCCTTCCATCAACCGCCCGAACGGCACCCCGCTCGGACACGCCGGCTCGCATCCCCGGCATTGCACGCAGGTCTCCATGAACCCGACGAATGCCTCACCGATCTCGGCACCCTCCCACTGGACATCACGCATCGCCGCGATCCGCCCCCGGGGCGATAGGGCTTCTTCGCCGGTGGCCCGAAATGTCGGGCAGTGCGGCAGGCAGAGGCCGCAGCTCACGCACGTATTCAGTTCCTCGGCGACAAGATTGAGCTTGGTCATGATCACGCAGTTTCGAACGACGGGAGACGGGGAGCGAGCGGATCGAGCCCGGGATTGAGTCGGCCGGTCGGGTCGAACTCGTGCTTGATCCGCTGATGGAGCGAACGTACCGTCGGGTCGACGACGCGGTCGGTCTGCGGGACCGATCGATGCACGACCCCGACGCCCACTTCGGCGATGAATTCACCGGTCGAATCGCGCACCGCCGCCGGGGACATCGACCACCGATGTGGCAGGAGGGCGGGAGGCCCTGGCGTCTCGGGGAGGTCGAGAAGCGCCGCTTGTTGGGCGACGTCGTGGTCATCTCCTTCGAGACACACCCACGTCGTGGTACCGTCCCACAGGATCGACGCCGCCCGATACACGCTGGTCAGCACCTCGAACGGGTCGATCGACCCAACGAACCAGCGACTCGTCTCCGGGCGCGGCCGGGTCCGCAGAATAACCTCGCCGAGGAACCCCAGGGTGCCCAACGAACCGACGAGCAGCCGACACAGATCGAATCCCGACACGTTCTTGACCGTTGGACCGCCGGCCTTGATCACCTCGCCCGCTGCCGAGACATAGTTGGCCTGCAGCAGCGAGTCGCGCAACGCGCCGCGTCCCAATCGCCGCAGACCGCTGTGTCCGACGGCGAGAGCTCCACCGATCGTGCCCGTCGGGGGGATGGCCACCGTCTGGTCGTGGTCGGCCAGGACGGCGGCGAGTTCGGCGACGGGGGTGCCGGCTCCGCAGCACACCGTCATCTCGGCCGGCTCGAACCACTCGATGCCCGCGGGCGCCCGTACGGTGCGTACCCCGGCGATCGCCCCGCCCCGAGTGCCCAATCCCGAAATCGTCACCGGGCCACTGGTACCGATCTCCGTCGCCCACCCCGTCAGATCCACGTGCCCTCCGGGACATTGTGGATGTCGGCACAGGTCGCCGGGCTCGGCAGCACCTTGCCGGGGTTGGCGATGCCAGCCGGGTCGAACGCCCGGCGCAACCCGGCCTGGGCGGCCAGGTCTGCCGGACCAAACATCATCGGCATGAAATCACGTTTCTCCAGGCCAATGCCATGTTCCCCCGACAGCGAACCACCGGCGGCCACGCTGACCCGCACGATCTCCTCGCCTGCGGCGTGAACCCGCTCCATCACCCCTGGTTCGCGCTTGTCGAAGACCAGCAGCGGATGCAGGTTGCCGTCGCCGGCGTGGAACACGTTCATCACCATCAACTGATGGCGTTCGACGATCTCGTACACGGCGGCGAGCACCTCGGGCAGCCGACGGCGGGGAACGACGGTGTCGTGCAGGTAGTAGTTCGGCTTGATCCGGGCGATCGCCCCAAAGGCCGACTTGCGGCCCTTCCACAGCAACGCCCGCTCGGCCTCGTCGGCGGCGATGCGCACATGGCGGGCCCCGTGAGCGCGGCAAATCTTGCTGATCCGGTCGACTTGGGTCTCCAACCCGTGCGGCAGGCCGACGACCTCGACGAGCAGGATCGCCGCCGCATCGACTGGCAGGCCGGCGTGGATGTACTCCTCGACCGCCTGGGTGCAGAGTTGGTCCATCATCTCGAGCGCGGCGGGGACCATACCGGCGGCGATGATCGCGCTGACGGCCTCGGCCCCGGCGGCGACCGACTCGAAATCGAGCAGCATCGTGCGGACTCCAGGCGGATTCTGGGTCAGCCGCACGCAGATCTTGGTGGCGATACCCAACATGCCCTCACCACCGACGAACGCACCGCGCAGGTCGAGCCCGAGGGGTTCGGGTTCGTCGGTGCCGAGGTGGCAGACCTCGCCATCGGGCAGCACCACCTCCATCCCGAGCACGTGGGCGCTGGTCACCCCGTCGGCGAGGCAATGCGGACCACCCGAGTTGTTGGCGATGTTGCCACCGATCGTGCAGCTCTGTTGGCTCGACGGGTCGGGGGCGAAGTGCAGGCCCAGATCGGCAACGTGACGGCTGAGATCGAGGTTCAACACGCCCGGTTCCACCCATGCAGTTCGGTTGATCGGATCGACCGACACCACCCGGTTCATCTTGGTCAGGGCGATCACCACGGCATCGTCGAGAGGCGTTGCGCCACCGGCCAGCCCGGTTCCGGCTCCGCGGGCCACGAACGGGGCGTGGTGTCGGGCGCACGCCCGCACACATGCCTGTACCTCGACCGTAGTCTGCGGCAGCACGACGACCCCGGCCGTGCCCGTCAGGTTCGACGCGTCGCGTCGGTACAGGGCGAGCTCCGTGGACGACTGCCGTACACGCTCAGGCCCGACCGCCGCGATCAGTTCATCGATGAGACCGCGGGACAGCGCCACGACTCCAACGTAGCCCACGCGGGTCCTCGGACCCCAGACCCACCGGCGGCGAGCCCGGATCAGCTCGAAGGATCAGGCGACGAAGATCAGCTCGACTCGACGATTGCGGCTGCGGCCGTCGGCGGTTCCGTTGTCGGCCACCGGCTCGGTTTCGCCTCGTGGTGCCAACTCAAGCCGGGTCGGCTCGACGCCCTTACTCGTCAGATACGCGAATACCGCGGCGAGCCGCTGCTGGGAGAGGGCGAAGTTATAGGCGTCACTGCCCTGCGAGTCGGTGTGCCCCTCGATGATCAGCTGCGATGTCGGGGTGGCGGCCAAGGCAGAGACGAAGAGATCGAACACCGGTTGGGCCCCGTCGCCGAGGATCGCGCTACCGCTCTGGAAGAGCGCCGCATCGGACACCAACACCGGCACCTGTAGGGAGCCGACGACTGTCGGGTCGACCACTGCTTCGACGGCGAATCCACCGGCCCCCAACGGAGACAAGGCGGTGATCGCCTGGTCGAGGGCCGACTGGTCGACGAACGAGCCCCGAACCGTCAGCCGACCTCCCTCCAGCACCGCGAACGCCGTCGGAAGCAGGGTCGGCTGGTCCCCAGGCGTCGCTGCGATCGTCGGCACCGGCACCGCTCCGGTGGAGGGTGGTGCCACCGAGACGCTGGTCGTCACCGCGATGGTCGACACTGCGCCAGTCGATACCGCAGATCCGACAGGCGGAGTCGCCGTGGTCGGGGCCTCGCTCGGCGCGATCCCCGCGGCGGTCGGAGTCGTCAGCACGCCGCCGGGCTCGGGACTCGTCGGGCCGGCGGTCGACACATCGGAGCCATCGGTCGTGGGTTGGGTCACCGCCGAGACGGACGAGCCATCGTCGGTTCCGGCAGCGACAGTCGGGTCATCCGCGCTCGGCGGCGCATCGCTGACCGCCCCGACAGACCCTGTGGCTCCGTCGACCACAGGTGACGCCGTCACTTCCGCACTCGTGGTACCCCGCGTCGCCCGGCCGATTCCCCAGCCGAGCCCTAGCCCTGCTCCGATCACCAGCGCCCCGCCCATGATCAACGTCACCGCGCTGCGGCGCCGAGGCTCGGTCGGTGGGGTCGCACCGGTCGATCCCTCGGCGAGGAGCGCGCCAAGCTTGACGTCGAGGTCGGAGCGTGGGACTGGGGGCGGCAACGGACGTAGCGGCCGGGACCTTGGGCCGGTCGGACCGACTGGATCGCCGCCCCCCGCCGGAGGGCCGAAAGGTGAATTCGGTGTCGCCATGTCATCTCGCCCAGCGTCGTGTTCAGGTGGAGGCTACACCCTGACCGCGAGCACTGCCTGGCAGCACGTCATAGTTGTGGTCACCGAACGTGAGTTCAATCACCCATCGCGGTCATGTCGGCGCGAACGACCGGCTTTGCGCCGCTCTTCCAGGCCACGGTGCCGCTTGCGGATGCGAATCGCCTTCGGCGTGACTTCGACCAACTCGTCGTCGGTAATCCACTCGATCGCCGTCTCCAGCGTGTGGATGCGCGGGGCAGCCAGTTTGACGGCATCGTCGTGGCTGTGAGTCCGGATGTTGTTCTTTTCTTTCGGGCGGACGGCGTTGACCACCATCTCTTCGTTGCGGGCGCACTCGCCCACAACCATGCCCTCATAGATCTCGTCGCCGGGGGTGACGCACAACTCGCCGCGCATCTGCAGGTTGTCGAGGGCGTAGGCGGTGACGGTGCCGTTACGGTCGCCGATCATCGCCCCGCCGAGGCGGCCGGGCATTTCTCCGGCCCATGGCATCCAACCCGCATGCCGCTGGTGGATGAGGGCGGTGCCGCGGGTCGACGTCAACAACTGCGAACGCAGGCCGAGCAAACCTCGCGACGGCGCCTCGAAGTGCAGGACCGACCGGCCGGCGTCGCCGGGGCGAATGTCGATCACACGACCCTTGCGCGGAGCGAGGGCCTGGGTGACGGTGCCGACGTACTCGTCGGGAACGTCGCAAGTTCCGGTCTCGAGCGGCTCATGGAGCTTGCCGTCGATCTCCTGGGTGATCACCTCGGGCCGGCTGACCTCGAGTTCATACCCCTCACGGCGCATGTTCTCGATGAGCACCGCGAGCTGGAGCTCGCCGCGTCCGGCGACTTCAATGATCTCGGGCGAATCGGTCTCGGCGAGCCGAATGGACACGTTGCCGAGGATCTCCTTGAACAGCCGCTCCCGCAGGTGACGGCTGGTCAGATACTTGCCATCACGCCCAGCGAAGGGCGAGGTGTTGACGCCGAACGTCATCCGCATCACGGGCTCGTCAACCACGAGGCGAGGCAATGCGACCGGATTGGCGGCATCGGCGAGCGTGTCGCCGACTTCAACCTCGGAGATGCCGGCGACGATGAACAGATCGCCGGCGCAGATCTCGTCGACTTCCTGGCGACCAATGCCTCGGAAGGCGTACAACTGCGAAAGTCGGCGTCGAATCGTCGACGGCACGATCTCGCCGTTGGGTCCCTCGGAGGGCCGCTGGCATACCGCAACCTGGTCGCCGCGACGCAGCGTTCCCGCCACCACGCGGCCGATGGCCAGACGACCGAGATACTCCGACGCGTCGAGGTTGGTGACGAGGGCCTGCAACGGCGCATTCGGATCGGAACGCGGTGACGGCACCGTGTCGAGAATCGTGTCGAGCAACGGCACGAGGTCGGCGTCTTCGGCCGGCATGCCGACACCCTTCATCGAGCGCCCGTCGCGAGCCACGGCCGAGATGACGGGGAACGAAAGTTGGTGATCGTGTGACGCCAGGTCCAAGAAGAGCTGCTCGATCTCGGCGAGGACTTCCTCGGCGCGGGCATCGGCTCGATCGACCTTGTTGATGACCACGATCGCCGGCAGGTCGGCGGCGATCGCCTTCGACAGCACGTAGCGGGTCTGGGGCAGCGGGCCCTCGGCCGCATCGACGAGCAACATGACCCCATCGACCAGGGCGAGGGCTCGTTCGACCTCACCGCCGAAGTCGGCGTGACCCGGCGTGTCGACCAGGTTGATCGTCACTCCCCGCCACTCGATCTGCGCCGCCTTGGCGAGGATGGTGATGCCCCGCTCCCGCTCCTGGTCGTCGGAGTCCATGACTCGGTCGACGACAGCCTGGTGCGCGGCGAATGTTCCTGTCGAACGCAACAGCGTGTCGACAAGAGTGGTTTTGCCGTGGTCGACGTGCGCGACGATGGCAATGTTTCTGAGATCTGAAGTTGGCATATTGGGGGGATTTCCGATGAGGGCTCACCGAAGTGAGCCAGGGGGACGCTCAACTAGTCGTCGTCGTCGTCCTCATCGTCGTCATCATCAAATGTGACTCCGTACTTCTCCGCTATCGCGGCGTACTCATCGTCTTCCGACGACTCCCGAGGACCAATGCCGCCGAGGCCCAGGTCAAACGCTCCTGGACCGGACTGCTTCAGTTTGCGCGCTTCTTCGAAGCGGCGATGACGACCCTTCTTCACGGTAGGGCTCCGAACCTAGAGTGAACGCATTACCCCCCGGAGTCTACCGGGTGAAATGCGCTGCCGGTGGATGCAGACGACCTATACCCCGGGGAACCGTGGCGCAGGTCACTCGATTCACGGCACACCGTGCTCGGGCTGTGACACGATAGAGCAATGGGCCGCACTGTCGCCATCGTGAATCAAAAGGGTGGGGTCGGAAAGACCACTGTCACACTCGGATTGGCCTCGGCCGCGCAGGCTGCGGGGCACCGAGTCCTCGTCATCGACCTCGATCCGCAGGCATCGAGCACGTGGATTCTTGGCGTCGATCCGGCAAAAGTCGAGCTGTCGAGCGCCGAAGTCGTCGGAAAAGGCACGATCGGCAAGTCGATCGTGCCGAGCGCGTGGGGCGACGGAGTCGATCTGATTCCTGGCAGCTCGCGTCTGCTGCCGCGAGAGACCGCGTCCAACAAAGACGCCGCGCTGCGACTGAGGATCGCCCTGGCCGCCGTCGAGTTCTACGACGCAGTGCTCATCGACTGCCCGCCATCGTTGGGCAACCTGACGACCAACGCGCTGGCCGCAGCAGATCACGCGCTGATCGTTGTCGAACCATCGGCTTTGAGTCTTCGTGGCATTTCAGCGGTGGCCGACTCGGTCGACGAGGTGTGGGATACGCACAATCCGGGACTGTCCCTCGCCGGGGTGATCGTCAACAAGGTTCCGGGCATCTCCAACGAGGCCGATCGCCGCTACGACGAACTGGTCCGCATCGTCGGGAAGCGGGCGATCTGGCAGCCGGTGGTGCCGCAGCGGGTGGCGATCAACGAGGCGCTCGGCGCACGGCGGCCGATTCACGACTTGGGGAGCCGGGCCGCCGATGTGATCGATGCCTTCGACCGCCATTGGGCCAAGCTCCGACGTCTGACCAAGGGATAACCGGCTCATCACTGCCAGACCGGCCAAACCGGCCCTCCGAGGTCGATCAGGCCGGCCCTCAGAGGTCGATCAACCGCAGGCCACCGCTGCGCTCGAATGCCAACGCGGCATCGCCACGCACGATGCGGGTGATGTCGTCGCCGACGAGCTCGGCTCGCCAACCATGGGCGAGGCGGGCGGCTGGATCGTTGCGAAGAAAGGCGAGTTGATCGGCACGGGTGGCCAGCAGCGTCGTGTCGACGGCCTCACGGCGGGCGACCTCGCTGATCCACGCCGACACCAGCGTCACGGCCGGTCGCAAGCCGCGATCAAGGTCGTCCACGTCGCTCTGTGGAAACTCGGCGGGCTGCTCCAAACCGAGTTTGACCGCCGCAAGCAACTCGGTGGCAGCCGATCCGCGGCTGTGCCGCTCATCGACACCCCTGGCGGTCGACAGCTCGGCGGCGGTGCGCGGGGCCTTCTGTGAGATGCCGAGAATGGCCAGGTCGGACAGCACATGGCGAGGAGGGATGTCGAGGTCCATCGCTCGGCGTTCGCGCCAGGCGCACACGGCGCGTGCCACTCCTCGGCTCTTCGACTTCAGCGTCCGGGCGTCCTTGATCCGCATCCAGGCATCATCGGGATGACCGGCCCCCTGCGGGCGCGTGCGGAGTTCCTCGCATGCCTCGGCGGCCCATTCGACCCGGCCGCGCTTGTCGAGCTGGGCGGTGATCAGATCGTGGAGTTCAAGTAAATGGAGCACGTCGGAAATCGCGTACTGACATTGGTCGTCGCTCAACGGGCGACGCAGCCAATCGGTGAGCCGGTCGCCTTTGGGCAGTGCGATCTTCAGCTCACCCTGCACCAGATTGGCCAACGATGGCGTGGAATGACCGATGAAGCCGGCCGCCAGCTGGGTGTCGAACATCTGCGCCGGGATGACGCCGCAGGCATGGGTCATCACGTCGAGGTCTTGCTGGGCGGCGTGAAGGACTCCCAGGCCCGGGCCGGTGAGCAGCGGATTCAGGCCGCGGATGTCGCAGGCGAGAGGATCGACAATCGCCGCGCCCCCGTCCCAGGCGAGTTGGACCAGGGCCAGCCGGGGAAAATAGGTGCGCTCGCGATGGAACTCGGTGTCCATGGCGTACCGGGGTTCGTCGAGAAGCCGGATGACCAGCTCATCGAGGGCGGCGTTGTTGTCAATCCACTCGAAGGTCACGTTGGGCTGTTGCCCGTGACGACCTCGAACCCGGAGCGGATCCAGGCCGCGGTGCCTCCCGCAACGTTGGTTGCCTGCACCTCGCGCTCGGCCAGGAACTCGCAGGCCCGCATGCTGCGGGCACCCGATCGGCAGATGATCAACAGATCGCCATCGGTCGGAAACTCGTCGACCCGTTCTGTCAGCTCACTCAACGGGATGAGGACCGCTCCGGGGGCGTGGGCCTCGATGTATTCATCGACCTCACGGACATCGAACAGGACCGCGCCATCGCTGAGACGGGCGGCAACTTCTTCCACGGTGATCTCGGCGATCGACATGGGGTGAACGCTACGCGAGCCGGTGCGCTCGCGCGCAGCCCAGATTGTGCGTTGAGCCGCCCGACGGGCCTCGGCGAGCTCATCGGGCGTGTTCACGTTGTGCAGGACCGGCGCGTCGGTGGGTACTTCGACGACGTTGAGCGCGCCTACGGCGAGGTGTACTGCTCGCTCTCCCGCCGCGAACTGCGCCGCCAGTGAGTCGAGCGCACCGGCGACGCGCCACAACGCACATAGCGGTTCACGACGATCGGTGACCGCCATCACGACGTCGGCGTCGGGAATGGCGTGGATGGTGAGCCGGCGAATCGTGGACTCGTCGAGCCCCGGCAGATCGCACGCGCCGACGAACACCCAAGGGCATCGGGCATCGGTCAGCGCGGTGATAATGCCACCGAGCGGGCCCTGACCAGGCCAACGGTCGGGCACGACCGACAGCGTTGATGACGTGCCGCCAATCTGCACCACATCAATCGCTCCAGCCCGGCGCGCTGCATTGGCGACGCGCTCCGCCATGGTCTGACCGGCGACGTCGAGGGCGGCCTTATCGGTGCCCATTCGGCGGGACGCGCCGCCGGCGAGGACCGCCGCGCCGAACCTCACCTGGTCATCCCTCGGCCGGGACGCCTGACGGATCGAGTTGGACGAGGAACAACGCGCACCGCTCGGCCTCTTCGGTTTCCCCGATCCGAGCCGCCGAGTCGCGTAGACCCCGCAGTGCCCGAAGGAAGCCCCGATTCGTCTCGTGCTGCCACCGCACGTAGCCGCTCCCCCGCCATCCGCTCGCGCGCAGACGATCGAGGCCCCGGTGATACCCGACGCGGAAATAGGCATACGCCTCGACGTCGTCACGGCCGAGGGCACCGAGTTGGGCCCAGGCATCGAGGAACTTGGGCCACTGCGCGGCAACTGCGGCCACCTCGGCGCGGCCCATCGGCCCGTCAATCGCCATCGCCGCATCCAACGCCGCCAGCGCCTCGGCGGGTTCGGGGTCGAGCACGGTGGTCGGCAGACCCCCGGTCGAAAGGTTCACACTGCGGGCATCGCTCATGGTCGGCACGCTATTCCACCAATCGACGGGTGCGGCGTTCTAGGGTAGGAATGTGATTGCCTTGACGTCATCCACCGCTCAGACCGCGGCCATCGCCATCGCCGTTGTGTTGGTACTCGTCGCCTACGCATGGTTCAAGTTCATCAAGGCGGTCACCACCAAGGCCCTCGGGCTGGTCGTCATCTTCGGGCTTGTCTTGGGCATGTGGAATGAACGGACATCGGTCAAGGAATGTGCCGTCGAGGTGGCCAAGGGCACCAAGAAGCCCGCCGACTGCGCCTTCTTCGGCGTGTGGGATATCAAGTTCCCCGGCTTCAAGTAACCGCTCGGCCGGGCTACTCGATGCAGACGATCCGCAGCACGTCGGTGGCCGCGCCCGAGGGCCGATCGGGTGCTCCGGCCAGCACCAGTACATGATCCCCGGTTGATGCGACCCCGGCGTTGACCGCCGTCTCGACTGCGAACCAGACGAGTTCGTCGGTGGAGTGATGCGTATCGATGAGCAGCGGCGTGACTCCCCAGGACAGCGCCAGCGATCGATATGTCGCCTCGTCGGGGCTGAGCCCGATCAGACGGGCGGCGGGCCGATATCGAGCCATCTCCCGAGCGGTCCGCCCGCTGCGAGTACAGCACAGAATCGCCGCGACCCCCGCGTCGGCGGCGGCTTGCCATGCGGCATGGGTGATCGCCTGGGTGATCCGATCGCTGCCGCCGGCTGGGTTGCGTCGCTGCGTACGACCGAGGCGAATCGCCCATTGGGCGTAGTCGGCTTCACGTTCGGCCCGCTCGGTGATGACCCCCATCGTCCGCACGACCAGCGCCGGGTCATGACCGATCGCCGTTTCGGCCGAAAGCATCACCGCGTCGGTTCCATCGAAAACTGCGTTGGCGACGTCACTGACCTCTGCTCTCGTGGGTGCCGGAGCGGTGATCATGCTCTCAAGCATCTGGGTGGCGGTGATCACCGGAACCCCCGCCTCGACACAGGCCCGGATGATCCGTTTCTGCAGGTGAGGCACATCCTCCAGCGGACACTCGATGCCCAAGTCTCCACGGGCGACCATCACCGCGTCGGCCTTGTCGATGATTCGGTCAAGGGCGGCGAGGGCGGGTGCGGTCTCGATTTTGGCGACGAGCCTCGGGCCCGCGTTGCCGACGACGGCGCGAACCTTGGCCAAGTCAGCGCCGTCACGCACGAACGACACCGCGAGGAAGTCGACTCCGGCCCGGGCCATCTCGGCGGCGAGGACCAAATCGACGTCGGTCGGGGCGGTGAGCCGCAGCTTCTCCGATGGCAGGTGCACCCCCGGGCGACCCTGTACCCGACCTGCGGTGATGACCATTGCATGAACGACTTCGCCGACGATTGCTTGAACGCTCAGTGTGATTGCTCCGTCGCCCAGGACGATACGATCGCCGACCCCTAGATCGCTGACCAGGGTTGGGTAGTCGACGGAAATCAGATCCGCCGAGGAGGGTCCGTCACCGGCGATCATGGGCATCACCGAGCCCTCGACGAGGAAGACCCCGCCGTCGGGAAACCGACCGGCGCGCACCTTCGGCCCGGGCAAGTCGGCGAGGATGGCAACGGGTCGGTTGACTCTCGCGGCCGAAGCCCGTACCGCGGCGAGCCGTTCGAGATGCTCCGTCACCGGGCCGTGGCTGAGGTTGAGGCGCACGACATCGGTACCGGCGGTAAGCAGCCGGTCGAGCGCTTCAGGGGACGCGCTGGCGGGTCCGACGGTGGCCACGATCTTGGTCCGACGAGTCATGGGTGCTTATCTAGTCGACATATGGAGCTTCTCCTCATTCGTCACGCCCTGCCCATTCGCCGCGAGGTCGTCGACGGACCCGCCGATCCGCCGTTGTCGGAGGCAGGGTTGGCGCAGGCTGCACTCCTCGGGACCTATCTGGCTTCGGAGAGACTCGATGCGATCTACTCGAGTCCGCTCGCCCGTGCTCAGCAGACCGCCGCGCCGGTGGCCGGCGCTCAGGGGCTGTCGATCGTCATCGAGGACGGGGTCGCCGAGTACGACCGGTTGTCGAACGAGTACATCCCGATCGAAGAGATCAAGGCCGCCGGTGGCGAGGCGTGGAAGGAGTTCACCTCGTCGACGTGGCACGGCGCGGGGGCGTACGACTCGCCCGAGGAATTCAACGCGATCATCATCGCCGCGATCGAGCGACTGATCGCGACCCATCGCGGGCACCGCATCGCCGTCGTCTGTCACGGCGGGGTGATCAACGGCTACCTCTCCCACGTACTCGGCCTCGGCGCGGGTGGCGGGTTCTTCTACCCGAACTACACCTCGATTCACCGCATCGCAGCCGCCGGCTCGGGCGAGCGCTCGATCGTGACCATCAACGAAACCAGCCACCTGCGCGGCAGCGGACTGCCGATGGGCATCGTCCAGCGCGGGTAATCGGGCGATCTGGGCGCGAGATTCGTCACGGTAACCAAACTCGCGCCCAGATCGCGTGTGGCGCCTCACCGAGGCCCGGATGAGATGATGAACGTATGAGTGCAACGACCGATTCGCTGGCCGCTTACTTGGACGCGTCGCCGTCGCCGTTTCACGCGGTGGCCACCTCCGCGGCGCGGTTGGCCGCGCGGGGCTACCGGCTGCTCGACGAGCGGGAGTCGTGGGGCGACGTCGAGCGAGGCATGGTGGTGCGAGGGGGCGCTCTGGTGGCGTGGCAGAGGGGCTCAGGGGCGCTGACCGACGGGTTCCGCATCGTGGGGGCGCATACCGACTCGCCGGGCCTCAGGGTCAAGCCGCAGCCCGACTGCGGCCTGCTGGGGTGGCGGCAGCTCGGGGTCGAGGTCTACGGCGGGGCGCTGCTCAACTCGTGGCTCGATCGTGACCTCGGCCTCGCCGGGCGGGTCGTCACCCGCAACGGGGCAAGCCATCTCGTGATGGTCGCCGAACCGATCGCCCGGGTGCCGCAATTGGCCATCCACCTTGACCGCGAGGTCAGCGACAAGGGGCTCTTACTCGACAAGCAGCAGCACCTGACGCCCGTCTGGGGAACGGGTGACCCCGCGGCGGGAGCCTTCGCCGAGTGGATCGCCGGTCGAGCCGGGATCGCGCCCCATGATGTCGCCGGGTGGGACCTGCAGTTGTTCGATCTCACCGCCGCGGGGTTGCTCGGGGTCGATCAGACATTGTTCGCGTCGGGTCGGCTCGACAATCAGCTGTCGTGTTGGGCGGCGACCGAGGCACTGGCCGCGACGAGCGCGGAGTCCGCCGACAAGCCCGGCAAGGCGACTGCGATCATTGCGCTGTTCGACCATGAGGAGGTCGGGTCGGAGTCGCTCAGCGGGGCGAGTGGACCGTTTCTCAACGTCGTCATCGAGCGCGTGGCGCTGGCGGCCGGAGCGAGCGGCGATGCGCTCCACCGGGCGATGGCGGCGTCGAGTTGCGTCTCGTCAGACAATGCTCATGCCGTGCACCCGAACTATTCCGAGCGTCACGAGCCCGGGCATCGGCCGATGGTCAACCGCGGCCCGGCGATCAAGGTCAACGCCAATCAGCGCTACGCGACCAGCGCGGTCACCGCGGCGATGTTCCGCGAGTGCTGTGAACAGGCCCAGGTGCCGTGGCAGTCATTCGTCTCGCGCAACAACATGCCATGCGGCTCGACGATCGGCCCGATCACGGCGACCCGCTTGGGCATTGCCACGGTCGATATCGGTGCTCCGCAGCTTTCGATGCACTCGGCCCGGGAGCTCTGCGGTGCCGACGACCCGGGGTACCTCACCCGGGCCCTGGCCGCCTATCTGACCAGCTGAACCCGAAGTTCAGCGCGGGCCGACCTTGGCCTGGGCGCGGTCGAACAACACCTGGATCTCGGTGTGGAGTTGCTCGCTGAGCTCCTTGACGGCGGCGCGTGGCACCTTGCCCGACTCGTCGCGGCGCGGGCGCAGCGGAGTGCCGATGATCACGTGGACCTTGTACGGGCGAATGAAATTCTTGCCCTTGGGCATCGCCCGCTCCGAGCCACCGATGCCGATCGGCACAATGGGGACGCCGGTCTTCGACGCCACATACGCGGCGCCATCGAACAACGGCTGAACCGTCGGGCCGCTCTTGCGTTCGCCTTCGGGGAACAGCACCAGCGGCTCACCCTGCTCGATGACCTCGATGCATCGGCGCAGCGCCTCGCGATCGGCGGTGCCCCGGGCAACGGGAAAGCCGCCGAGTGACGAGACGAACCACCCGAGAGGGCGGCTCCTCCACAGTGAATCCTTGGCCAGGTACCGCATACGGTTGGTGTTGGCGGCCCCGGCGATCAGTGTGTCGATGTACGAGCGATGAACGGGCGAGATGATGTACGCACCCTCGGTCGGCAGGTTTGAACGACCCTCGACGCTCATCCGCAGGTAGAGGCGGCAGAACACTGCGACCACTCCGCGGACGAAGCGGTACATCAACCGGGCTCCGAGGGTGTTGCGCACCATCCGGGTGGAGACCTTGGTCATGTCGGTGATCCTTTCGGTGAGTCGGTACCTCCACGCGGCGGGCGGCCCGAGGTCGACAGCAACTCGACGATGCGGTCGATGACCTCGCTGACGTCCAGCCCATCGGTGTCGACGATCACCGAGCCCTCGGCGGCGACGAGCGGGCTATCGGCGCGGGTGGAGTCCATATGGTCGCGCGCCGCGATCGATGCGGCGATCTCGTCGACATCACCACCGGCTTCGGCGGCCCGGCGCAGAGCGCGCTCCAGCGGCGAGGCGGTGAGATAGACCTTGAGCGTGGCGTCGGGAAAGACGACCGAACCGATGTCGCGGCCCTCGACGACGCCCCCGCCGGCCGACTCGGCCCACATCCGCTGCCGGGCACGCATCTCGGCGCGGACCTCGGAGTTGGCGGCAACGGTGCTGACCGTCGCATTGACCACTGGGCTCCGGATGGCCTCGGTGACATCGTTGCCGTCGAGCGTCACCACATCGGCCGAGATGTCGAGTTGGATCCGCCGGCTCAGCTCGCCGACGGCCGCGGTATCGGCCAAGTCGATGTCGGCGGTCAGTGCGGCGAGGGCGACGCAGCGGTACATCGCTCCGGTGTCGAGATAGGGCACGCCGAGGCGGGCGGCGAGCCGGCGACTGACGGTCGACTTCCCCGCCCCGGCCGGGCCATCGAGGGCGACGACTAACACGGGAACCCGGTCACCAACTGGTGCCCAACGGGCGACCTTCGTCGTAGCCTGCCGCGCTCTGCACCCCGACCACGGCCCGGTCTTGGAACTCGGCGATGCTCGCCGCGCCGGCGTAGGTGCAGGCGCTGCGCACCCCGGCGACGATGTCATCGATGATGTCTTCGACGCCCGGGCGCTCGGGGTCGATGTACATCCGCGAGGTCGAGATGCCCTCCTCGAACAACTCCTTTCGAGCCCGTTCGAACGGGGTCTCGCGGCTGGTCCGGTTGCGCACGGCGCGGTTCGAGGCCATGCCGAAACTCTCCTTGTACAACCGACCGTCCGCGCCGCGCAGGGTGTCTGCTGCGCTCTCGTAGGTGCCGGCGAGGAGCGATCCGAACATCACGTTGTCGGCCCCGGCGGCGAGGGCGAGGGCAACGTCGCGCGGGTAGCGCACGCCGCCGTCGGCCCACACATGGCGGCCGAGCCGATGCGCCTCGTCCGCACATTCGGCAACCGCCGAGAACTGCGGACGGCCGACGCCGGTCATCATCCGCGTCGTACACATCGCTCCCGGGCCGACGCCGACCTTGATCACGTCTGCCCCAGCCTCGATCAGCTGGCGGGTACCCTCTGCCGTGACCACGTTCCCGGCCACGATCGGCACGTGGGGGGCAGCCCGGCGGACGGCGGCGAGCGAGTCGAGCATCTTGCCCTGGTGACCGTGGGCCGTGTCGATGACGAGCAGGTCGGCGCCCATCCGGGCGAGCTCGGCTGCTTTGCCCGCCGGTTCGCCGTTGATGCCGACCGCGACGGCGACGAGCAGTCGATGGGATGCGTCGAGGGCCGGGCGGTAGATCGTCGAGCGCAACGCGCCGCGCCGGGTGGCGCAGCCGACCAAGGATCCATCGATGTCGACCACCGGAGCGGCCGACACCCGCTGCAACGACAGCGCCTCGAAGATCGTCTCGGCGTCGGTCCCGGCGTCGATCGTGACCACGTCGCGACTCATCACATTGTGGAGTTGGGTGAAGCGGTCGAACCCGGCGGCATCGGCCTCGGTGAAGATGCCGACGGCCTTGCCCTGATCGACGACGATCACCGCGCCGTGCGCCCGCTTGTGGATCAAGCTCAGCGCATCGCCGACCGTCTGCGACGGATCGAGGACGATCGGCGTCTCATACACCGTGTGGCGGCTCTTCACATATCCGATCACATCTTCGATGACGTCGAGCGGAATGTCCTGCGGCAACACGGTCACGCCACCGCGGCGCGCCACCGTCTCGGCCATCCGCCGGCCGGCGACGGCCGTCATGTTCGACACGACCAGCGGAATCGTCGTGCCGATGCCATCAGGCGTGGTCAGGTCGACGTCGAACCGCGATGCGACCATCGACAAGCTCGGCACCATGAAGACGTCGTTGTAAGTCAGGTCGTACGGCGGCGTGCCGTTCAGATAGCGCATTGTGGGTTCGGAGCCTCCGTGAAAAACCACCCAAGGCTACGGGTGATCGGACCCTTTGCGGGGGGATGGCCCCCGCCCGGCCGATCAGACCGGAATCGGCGGGGCGCCGACCTCGACGCGATCTGCCGCCTGTGGCGGTGCCCACAGTGTCGGTTCGTCGAAGGAATCGATGCTCCACACCGAATCGTCGCCGTCGGTATCGGTCGGGGAGGAGGCGTCCCCGACAGGTGCCTTGACGGCGGCATTCGCCGCCCGGATCAGCTCGGCGTCGGTCCATGGCTCGGGCACCGGCGATGGCGGGGCAAACACCCACGCCGGGCGCGACGCGGCGACGAAGCCGGCATCGGGAGTCCGCCGACGGGAGATGTCGCCATCGTCGGCGCGCACCGTGATCGAGATCGTCGGATGGTTCATCACGATCATCGGGCTCCCGACTTCAGCGCCTCCGACGCCCGGGTCTGTCGGTTCTTGGTCGCCGCCCCCGTCGACACGATCGACGCCCGGCCCGGTATCGATGCGCTCGGTGTCGGCCAGCGATGAATCGCCGTCGGGACGAAGGTCGTGGGATCGTTTGAAGGGCATCGCTGCCGCCTCCTCGCCCCGCCCTGCCGCCAAATGCGCTGCCGAGATTGACAGCGCCGACAACGTTACGACACCAACGCCCGTGGTTAACAGCGCGGCAAGGGCCTTGCGTTGGCGTTGGTTGGCGCCCAGCAGTACTGCCAGATCGTCGACCACCCGGGCCGGCGGTTCGGCGACGAAGGCGGCGATCGCCTCGATGTCATCGCGACGGAGTTCGATGGTCGGCGAGATCGGGTTTTGGCGCAGCTGGCGGATCAGGGAGAGATATCCGGTGAGCAGCGACTGGCGGTCCCCGGGCCGGTAGAACGTGGTCACTCCGCCGGTCTGCAGCGAGTCGACGTCGACCAGCAACGGGAGCCGCCGAGGCAGGATCACGCTGAGGTCGGCACCGTACAGGTGAGCGACCTCGACCATCGCCGCCGGTTCCAGGTGAACGCGGCCCGCTTCGATGTCGATGAGGTTCTGGCGGCTCCATCGACCGTGAGTCGACCGGGCCAGGAAGACCCGGCGTTCCCCGGTCGCCAGCCGTCGGGCAACCAGCAGGTTTGCGAGGCGGCGGACCATCGCCGGATGCTCCAAACCCAGGAGCTCCATGCCCTCCTTGTCGATCATGGAGCCATGCTATTCCACCCTGGGAAATCAATCCACTACTCCTACGATAGATTCTCACGGAGAGTAGAACTTCAACAGCCAACTGCCATCCGTTGTCTCTGGATGTTCGCGAACTGGGCCCCGCCATCGGCGAGCAGCAAACCCCGTGGACTACGGTCAACTCCGTGACACATCCGCCGGTGATCCTCGTCCACGGTTGGGGCGGCTCGTACGACACCACGTGGGCGACCACTCCCCTGGTTCCGCTGCTCGAAGATGCCGGCCGTTCGATCGTCGGGGTCGATCTGCTCGGTCATGGCACCGCGCCGAAACCCCACGACCCCGAGGCCTACCTTGATCTGACCGCCCGCATCGAGGACGTGCTCGGCGACGAACCGGTCGACGCGGTCGGATTCTCCCTCGGGGCGATGACGTTGCTGCGACTCGCCTGCCGTCGCCCGTCGGCCTTCCGCCGGCTGGTGCTCGCCGGGATCGGGGAGAACGTCCTGCGCGAGGAAGACGACAACGCCGTCGACGGCATCATCGCCGCCCTCAACGGTTCGGGCGACTCGGCCAACGTGACGGCACAGGCATTTCGCAACTACGCCGACCGGCCCGGCAACGACCTGGTCGCGCTCAGCGCGTGCATGCGCCGCGGCCGGGTGCGACTCACGTCCGAGGAATTGGCCAATGTGACGTGTCCGGTCCTCGTCGTCATCGGTGAGCACGACTTTGCCGGACCAGGCGAGCCGTTGGCTGCGGCGATGCCCAACGCCCAACTCCAGGTCTTGCGTCGCGTCGATCACTTCGCCACCCCCGAGGCGTTCGGGTTCATCGATGCCACCCTCGAGTTCCTCGACGCCATCCCCGGCTGACCTGTCCCCGCTCGCGATGTCCTCAGGTCACCGATGAACCCGTCGGTCGCGCATGCCGTCGCAGTGCTGCGGCGCGGTGGTCTGGTGGCCTTTCCGACCGAGACCGTCTACGGACTCGGTGCTGACGCCGATCAGCCCGACGCCGTCCGCAAGATCTTCGCCGTCAAAGGTCGACCGGCCGATCATCCGCTGATCGTCCACCTCGGATCGGTCGAGCAACTCGATGAGTGGGGCCGCGAGATCTCCGACGATGCCCGAGTCCTCGCCGCGGCGTGCTGGCCGGGGCCGTTGACCCTGCTGGTCGGTGCCGCAGACCGGGTCAGCCGATTGGTCACCGGCGGACGCCCGACGGTGGGGTTGCGGGTGCCCGCCCACCCCGTCGCCCTCGAACTGCTGGTGGCCTTCGGCGGCGGTATTGCCGCACCGTCGGCCAATCGATTCGGCCGGGTCAGCCCTACCTCGGCCGCGCACGTGCGTGCCGACTTGGGCGACGACGTCGATCTGGTGCTCGACGGGGGCGCCAGCTCGATCGGGGTGGAGTCGACGATTGTCGATTGCACGGTCGACCCGCCCCAGATCCTGCGGCCCGGCGGCATCGACGCGGCCACCATTCGGGCGGTACTGCACCGACGTCGGATGGGTGCTACCGCCGGCCCGAGTCGGGCGTCGGGGATGTTGGCCGCACACTACGCCCCGCGATGCCGGGTGGTCCTCGCCGACTCCCGTGACACGGCCCGTGAGCTGGAGTTATTCCACCTCCGACGATCGGCCGGACCAGTGGAGGTGATGGAGTACCCGGCGTCGGTCGACGTCTACGCCCAGCGGCTCTATCAATGGCTCCGCGATGCCGACCATCGTGGCGTCGAGATACTCATCGCCATCCTGCCGCCCACCGAAGGGCTCGGCGAGGCGGTGCGGGACCGGCTCTCGAAAGCAGCCGCGGCGGGCGCGGTCTGACCTCGGCTCAATCGGACTTGAGGGTGACTCGATCGGTCGGCCGCCTCAGCCTCAGCCTCAGCCTCAGCCACAGCCTCTGCGCCGGTCCCAGCCTCAGCCTCAGCCACAGCCTCTGCGCCGGTCCCCGCCTCAGCCTCAGCCTCCGCCTCCGCCGAGGCGGTTGAGGTTCGCGACCCACACATCGCGAACCAGGTCGACTGGTGGTGCGCCGCTCACTTCGACCGGGGCCACCGTCAGGCTCACCGTCGACGACCCGGCGTCGGGCACCAGATCGAGGCGGCACCAGCACGGAGCGGGCTCGACCAGGTGGACTTCGAGCAGATACGGCGGGTCGTCGACCAGCACCTCGCCGATCCACGAGGCAACGACCAGCAACGCCTCGTACGCCTCGGCCGGGAGCGCCTCGATGACGAACGAGGGCATGTCGTGCTGTACCCGCAGCGGACCGCGCGGGTTCCACTGCTCCCGACCGGGCCTCGACGTGTGGGGCCGCGGCGCCGGCGCCGCGTCGTCGATCAGCGGGCGCCGACCGGTGAGATGGGCAACGGCCGCGTCGAACGCCGAGTTCAGCTCGCGCATCGCCTCGGGATCGCCACCGCGATCGGGATGACGGTCGAACGCCAGCCGCCGCCGAGCCGAGCGAACCTCGGCCAACGAGGCCGACCGGGTCAGGCCCAGCACGGCGAATGGGTCGTCTACCACGCGCCCGTCGCGTCACGCACGACGCCGTAGCGACCGCGGATGTCGGCGGCGGCGGCGGCCCCTGGGCCGGGTTCGATCGTCTGCCCTGCGCCAAGCCCCCACTGGGCGGCGATCCCGGCCGGGCTGCGCTGCTGGAGCACGGCGGCCGCCTGCACGCAGGCCCCGGCGGCGACCGCCTCGTCGGCATCGGGGATCAGCAATGGTGATCCGACCAGGTCGGCGAGGATCGTGCGGTAGGCGGCCGAGCGCCGACCGCCGCCAACGAGCACGACCCGACCGTCGGCCGGGGCCACGGCGCGCAGGCTGTCGAGGGCGTCGAGCATTCCGCAGGCCACCCCCTCGAATGCGGCCCGAGCCAATTGCTCGCGGGTCGCGTCACTGCGCAACCCGCCGAGCACCCCGGTGGCCTTCGGACGGTTCGGCGTACGCTCCCCATCGAGATAGGGCAGCAGGGTGATCCCCCCGGCGCCGGGGTCGGCCGCCAGCGCCAACGCGTCCAGACCGTCGTAATCGACGCCGAGCAGACGGCCGATGGTGTCGGTGACCTTGGTGGCATTCAGCGTGCAGACCAGCGGCAGATAGTGCCCGGATGCATCGGCAAACCCGGCAACGGCCCCGGTCGGGTCATTCGTCGGCCGGTCGCTGACCGTGTACACCGTTCCCGACGTGCCCAACGAGATGACGACGTCGCCGGGGCGCAAGCCGATGCCCAACGCGCCGGCCATGTTGTCGCCCGTCCCCGGACCGACGACGGCCCCGCGCCATTCACCGGCCGTTTCCAGCGGGCCGAGCACCCGGGGCAGGGCCGCCGACCAGTCCCGCTCCCGATCGACGATTGCCAGCAGGTCTGGGCAATACTCCCCCGTTGCAGCCGACCAGTAGCCCGTACCCGAGGCCTCGCCGCGATCGGTCACCAGCTGCCCGGTGAGCTGCAGGGTCATCCAGTCATGCGGCAACATCACATGTGCGAGACGCGACCATGCCTCGGGCTCGCTGCGATGCAGCCACGAGAGCTTGGTAACCGTGAACGCGGCCACCGGCACGCTGCCGCAGGCCGCGGCCCAGTCGGCGGCCCCACCGGGGAGTTGCTTGAGCAACCAACCGCTGTCGGGCGCCGATTCGGTGTCGTTCCACAGCTTCGCCGGTCGGATGACCTGGCGGTCGGCATCGAGCGTGACCATGCCGTGTTGCTGACCCGCCACGCTGATCGCGGCAACGGTCGGGCGTCCTGCCATCGCCCAGGCCGACTCGAACGCCGACCACCACGAATGCGGCTCTTGTTCCGAGCGGGGCGGTTGGGTCGCCGGGTGCGCGGCGTGGCCCTGGGCGACCAACTCCCCCGAGTCGAGGTCGCGGACCTCGACCTTGGTGGACTGGGTGGATGAATCAATACCGGCGACGAGAGGCACGTCGGCGATCCTAGGCAACGCTCAGGTCGGCTCGATGGCCCACGGGGCCGGCTGCTCCCAGGCGTCGTCGTAGACCAGGTCGGCCAGCGGCTTGCGGCGCACCGGGCCGTGGCGACCTTCGGGCACCCCGAGGGTGATCGCCGCCGACAGCGCCACGTCATCGGGAATGCCGAGCAACTCGCGGAGCGCGGATTCCGCCTGAAGATGCCACATCGTCAGCGCGCCGCCGTAGCCGAGGGCGCGGGCGGCGAGCAGCAGGTTCTGACACGCCGGATACACCGACGCGCCCTCATAGGGGCTGGGCGCGCGGTATCGCTTGAGGCAGACGAGCACCACAACCGGGCATTCCTCGAACCGGTCGACATAGCGCTGCATCGTGGCCGCCATCCGGGACTTGGGCGTACCGTCGACGAGTGATGAGCCGGCGTCATAGCCGTCGATGACCTTCTTGGCCTCCCACCCTCGGCGGAAGCTGTCACCGAGGAGCGCCTTGGCGGCGACCGCCCGTGGCCCGTCCCGCAGTACCAGGAACCGGTAGGGCTGACGGTTCGAACCGCTCGGGGCTCGGGTCGCGCCGAACATGATCGCCGCCAGGTCCTCGTCGGGAATCGGGTCGGTGGTGTAACGCCTGATCGCTCGGGTGGTGGCGAGACCCGCCAGCAGGTCCATCGTTGGGTCCGGCCTGCTCAGCGGCCCTGGAAGGTCGGCGAGCGCTTCTCCATGAAGGCGGCAACTCCCTCTTGGAAGTCGGCCGTGCGGAACAGCGGGAGCAGCTGCAGGAACACGTGATGCACGTTCTGCTCGAAGGTTTCGGTCTCCGCGGCACGCATCATCCGCTTGATCGCCCGCACGGCGAGCGGGGCGTTGGCGACGATCTCCGCCGCCAAGCCGCTGACGAATGAGCCCAGTTCATCGGCGGCCACGACGTGGTTGACCAGTCCGAGTTCGAGCGATTCGGCGGCGGTCAGGGTGCGTCCGGTGAAGGCGATCTCGGCGGCGCGGGCGTAGCCGACGATGCGGGGCAACAGCCACGTTCCACCGCTTTCGGGCAGGATGCCGCGCTTGGCGAATCCGGGGTTGAGCTTGGCGTGGGTGGCCGCCACCCGGATGTCGCAACCGAGAGCGATATCGAGTCCATATCCGGCAACGCCGCCGTTGAGCGCGCAGATCGTCGGGGTGTCGAGGTTGTGCAGCACGATCGGCGGAGCATTGCGAATATCGAACTCGCCGGGGTTCGCATCGAGTTGGCCCAGGCCCCCGAGGCTGCCCTTCGGTCCGCTCATCTGGGCGGCCAGGTCGAGACCGGCGCAGAACGCCCGGCCGGCGCCGGTGACCACGATGCAACGGACGTCGCGATCGCGGTCGGCGTCGAGCAGCCGCGCCGAAAGTTCGTCGAGCATCGCGGACGAGATCGTGTTCATCCGCTCCGGCGCGTTGAGGGTGATCGTGGCGATGTGGTCGGCGATTTCGTACAGAACCTCGGGCATGCTGCGACGGTACTCGTGCGTGGTGCCGGTCGGTCGAAGCCGGGACACGTCCGGTCCCCTGGCCGGGGCGCATCCGCATGCCTGGCCGGCGGGCGGCCCGGTTCTGACCGGGCGCGACAGGCGCGACGCGAGGCCCTGGCCGGGGCGCCGCCGCGCTCAGCACGCCCCGAGGTCGAGATCGACCAGCACGTCGGCGGCGGCGATCAGTACCGGGTCGTGGGTGGCGATGACCACGGCGGCACCGGCCTGGGTGGCGAGCCGCAGGACAGCGACAAGGCGTTCGGTGGCCGCCTCGTCGAGTTGGGACGACGGCTCATCGAGCACGACGATCGCCGGACGAGCAATCATCGCCCGAGCGAGAGCGACGCGCTGTCGTTCCCCACCCGAGCAGCGTCTCGCCTCTCGTCGCGCCAGGTGGCCGATGTCGAGCGAGTCGAGCCACCGCTGGTCATCGGCCCCGTCGCGCCGCAGGCCCCGGGCGGAGCGGGCGAGATCGAGATTTCCCGCGACCGTCGCCGTCTCGGCGAGATGAATCTCTTGCAGCACCACTCCGACATGGTCCCGCCGATGCCGAGCGAGCGCCTCGCGATCCAGCGACGCCAGATCGACCCCGGCCAACGACACGTCGCCCGACGACGGCCGGTCGAGCCCGACCAGCATCCGCAGAATCGTGCTCTTGCCGGCGCCCGACCGACCGCCGACGACATGAATCGCGCCCCCTCCAACCGCCAGGTTGAGCGGACGCACGACCAGGCGATCTCCGAACGAACGGGTGACCTCGGTCAAACGCGCCGTTGCCCGCACCCCGTGTCCACCCACCGGATCCGATGGAGCGACCGACGGCTCGGCCGACCGCGATGCGGGCGTCGACTCGTGCGGCCGACTCGACTCGTGCGGCCGTCTCGGCGCGTGCGACCGAGGCGGCGGTGAGATCGGCGACGGAGGCCCGCTCGGCGGGGGAAAGGCGGCCCGATCACCAGCCGGTTGGGTACTGACCGGATTCAACACGATCTGGTCACCATCGACCCGGAACCGAGTGACGTCGCCTGTCCCAGTCGACCTGCGGGCCGCCTCGGGCAGCCGCAGCCACCCCCGCGAGTCGACGACCAAAAACTGTTCGTCGGGCGCCGCCGCGGGACCCCCGCCGTTGGGCCACCAGGCCTCGCTCATCCGGCCGTCGCGAATCCACATCACCTTGTCGGCGACCACCGTCGCTCGACGGTCGTGGCTGACCATCACCAGGGCCGCACCGATGCCCTGAACCGCGTCGCTGAGCGCCTGGTAGACAGCATCAGCCGAGACGGCGTCGAGCTGTCCCCCGGGTTCATCGGCGAACACGACCGTCGGATAGTGCACAATCGCCGCCGCAACGGCGACCCGTTGGGCCTCGCCGCCGGAGAGGTCGGTGATCTGCCGGTCGGCCAAATCAGCCACCCCGACCCGTTCCAGGGCCTCGATGGCCGCCTCGCGAGCCTGAGCTCTCGAGCGGCGGAGCATCAACACCTGCAGCATCACATTGCCGATGACGTCGAACTCGGGACGCAACGTGCGCCCGGCGTGTTGGTCGACCCAACCGAGCGATCGCGCCCGCCACTCGGCAAGCCCTCCGCGGGGACCGACGCCGACCGGCCATCCGGCGACGACGGCAGTTCCTGCCGACAGCCGTTGTTCGCCGATCAACGTCCGCAGCAGCGTGGTCTTGCCCGATCCGTTCGGACCGTGGACGACAACCCGTTCCCCCGCCGCCACCTCCAGCGACAGGCCCCTGAGTGCGGCAACCGCCCCGTCGCCGACCCGGTGCAGACAGAAGGCATCGCGTACGTCGACCACCGGTTCAGCTGCGGCGGCGAACCGAGTGGACGTCATGGCACTCCCCCGGTCACGCCACTCCCCCGGTCACCCGCGACGGCATCGGCTCGCGCAACGATCGCCAAGCGATCAGTGCGGCGACGACCAGCGCGGCCACCGACCCCGCCAACGTCGCCGCAATTCCCCACCACAACCCGGTCCCGGCCACCAGCGGCGGGCGGGGCTCGGCGGCGGTGGCAGTGACCGCGATCAGCCGGGCCGTGAGCCGAGACAGCGCGGTCCCGGCCAGGAACCCGACCGGGGCCGCCGGCATCGCGACAATCGCCGCCCGCCACCACAACGACGCTCGCAAGGCCGATGGCGGCACCCCGTCGGCCTCCCAGGCGGCGACCTGGGCTTCGTCGTCGTGGCGTTCGGTGATCACCAGCACGATCAGCCCGAACATGGCCATCAGCAGGCTGGTCAGCGATCCGGCGAGCAACAGTCCCGAGGCGCTGGTCGCCACCGGATCGGTCTCCAATCGGCGCTGGATGTCGCGGCGCGACCGCACGGCCAGCCGTTGGAATGTCGCACCGTCGAGGCGTTGCCCAGGTTCCGCCAATTGCGCCCACAGTTCACCGGCCTGGCCGGCGCCCGGCGCGCTCGGCATCGACGAGCCGTTCCAACGCCCGTCGGTCCATCACGGCAAACCTGCCCCGGGCCGTCGGAAACCGATCGACGACCTCGACCACTCGGCCAATTACCGACTCGCCGTTGAGGGTCAGGGTGACTAGGCCCCCGAGGGCACCCGTCGAGCGATCGACGATGACCGGCACCGGATCATCCCTCGAGGCCCCGGGCCCGTCGAATCGGCCCGATGCGATCGCCACTCCACCGGTCAACACGAACGAGAAGTCGGCCCGCTCGCCGGCTTCGTCGACGGTGATGCCTCCCCATTGACGCCATGGCCCCGCAATGAGGGTGGCGTCGACTCGTAATGCGCCAAGGCCGATCAACCCCGTCGGGGCCTCGCGGTCGAGGTCGCTCTCGATCAGGTTGTGTAGGCGCATCGTCGCCACGTCGCTCGGTTCGGCGGCACGCAACGCGACCAGGGTCGTCGATGCCGGGGCCCCGGTGGCGTCACGCAGATCAGGAAGCGTTCCGACGAGGCGTTGCCCCTGATCGGTGCCGCTCTGCGGTTCAACGCGCAAGGGAACACCTCGCACGCGGCCGTCGACCACTCGAACGTAAGCGGTGACCGCCAGGCGGATGGGGGGACCTGTGGTGTCGATCGATACGACACCACCCGGCGGAAGCGGGGTGCCCTGAGCCAGATTGGGGGTGGCCAGTTCGCCGCCGACCAGCACCGGGTCCCGTCCCCCAACGGTCGCCGACCAACGCTGCATCCCCGGGAGCATCGCCGGGTCCACCCCGATGATCTGCACCGTTTCGCCCGTCGCCGCGTCGACGCGGGCCGAACCGGCCGTCCGTAACACGGGGTAGGCGGTGAGTCCGGCGTTGGCGATCTCCTCGGGTGTCGCCAGATCGAGCGCCCGGTCGAGCGAGCGGCCGGTGCCGATAACGACATCGAGGGGCACCGATTCGGCCGCCTGATCGAGCGCGCCGCGTTGCAGGGTCGCCCGGTACGAGACCGCAAACACCGTGGCACCGATTGCCGCGGCGACCAGCGCCGTCGTCGCCACCGGCCGCAACGGTCGGCCGGCGGCACCGGCGAAGCCCAACCGCGGTCCGAGTCGGCGCCGGGGGGTCAGCCCAACCGCGGCGCGGGCGATCCATGGCCAGGCGCGGGCCAGCAGCAACGACGCCGTCACCAGCACCAGCATCGGCAACAGCGGTACCAACGGGTCGTCATCGATATCGGTTGCGCCGCGACGGACCCCGAGGCCACCACGGGCGACCAACACGGCCAGGAAGACCGCGCCGGCGACGATCGCTCCATCGACGACTCGCCAGGCACTCGAAGTCGCCCCCGGCACCGCCCGCGACGTCAGGGTCAGCACGACGAGGGCACAGGCGACGACCGCCAGCACTGCGGTCGTCGGCCGAGCCAGACGTAGCGAAACCCGGATCGCCTCGGCCACCGGCAACCCGGCCCGCTGGGCGATCACCGCGGTCACCGCCCCGCCGACGATCATGCCGCCGATCACCCCGACGGCGGTCATCGCCCCGACCTCCCCGAGGACCGTCGCGGCGATGCGCCGCCGCGACATTCCTCGCCGACGGAGTGACCCGACGAAGCCGTCATGGTCTCGGCGCAACGCCGCGCCCCCGACGATCGCCGCCCCGAGCATCAGCACCGCGGTCGCCCCGCCGAGCGTGCGGAATCGACCAGCCGAGGTGCGCGCCCGGGCGACTTCGTGGGCCATCACGTCGTCGGGGGCGGTCAACCCAAGCTGGTAGGGCGCTTCGAGCAGCCGGTTGGCGGTCGACAATGAGGTGCCCACCCACTGGTCGATGCCAACGGCCCGTACCACGGCCAGGTCGACCAGGGCCACCCACCCGTAGCTGCGGCCATAGTTCTCCAGTGCGGCCAACCGGTCGAGACGATCGACCCCGTCGGCGATCAGCACGGCGGCCTGTGGCACCGGTTCGAACGCCCCGGCAAGGAGAACCGGGTCGGCTCGGGCAACCGAACCGACGATGACCAGGCCCAACGTGTCGTCCAGCGCCGCCGGCGGAGGGCTGTCGACCAGTTGGACAACCTCGCACCGGGTCGGTTCACACGACTCGGGCAGCCGCCCTTCGACCAGGGTCACGGTCGCCGCCAGCCCATCGACGGCGGTCAGTTGCATCTCGCCGCCCTGTCGATCGGTCAGCGGGCGGAACATCATCAGCCGCAGCGGGTCAGGAGCGCCGAGGTCGCCCAGTCCATCACGAGCCCGGTCGTCGAGGCCGTCGGGCATCACCTCGCCGGGCTGACGGAAGGTCGCCACCGTCAAAATCCGATCGATCGCCGGGAGGTCGCTGATCGCCCGCTCAAGGGCCGTATCGGTGGTCGCCAGGGTGACGCCTTGAGCGACGACCGGCAGGGCGATCCCGAGGCTGAGGGAGGCGACGACGGTCAACCAGCGGCGCCAGGCGAACCGCAACCGAGCAGCGACCAGTCGGGGGACGAGGTGCGTGGCCGCCATGTCGACGGCCGCTCAAAAACTCGTCGGGCGGCGGGCCATCGCCCACCGCCCGACCAAGCACTTTGTCAATGAAACTCAGTCTTCGCCGAGGTAGGCCTTGCGCACCTCGTCGTTGTGAGCCAGCTCCTGGGCGGGGCCCTCAAGCGAGATATGACCGGTTTCGAGCACGTAGGCGTAGCTGCCGATGTTGAGCGCGGCGAGTGCGTTCTGCTCGACGAGGAGCACCGTAACGCCCTCGGCATTCACCCGTTGGATCGTCTCGAACACGACGTCGACAAGCACCGGGGCGAGCCCCATCGACGGCTCATCGAGCAGCAACAGCCGGGGCTGGGCCATCAACGCCCGGCCCATCGCCAGCATCTGCTGCTCACCACCCGACAACGTGCCGGCCCGCTGGGCAATCCGTTCCTTCAACCGCGGAAACAGGTCGAAGACGCGCTCCATGTCGCCGGCGATGGCTTCCTTGTCGTTGCGCAGGAACGCGCCGAGCTCGAGGTTTTCGGCCACTGTCATGCGGGGAAAGATGCGCCGACCTTCAGGACTCTGGGCAATGCCGCGGGCGGCCACCTCGTGTCCCTTGAGATCGGAGACTTTCTGACCCTCGAAGTGGATCTCGCCCCGCTTGGGCCGCAGGAGACCCGAGACGGTCCGCATCGTGGTCGACTTGCCGGCGCCGTTGCCGCCGATCAACGTGACGATCTCGCCCTGGTACACCTCGAATGAGATGCCTTTCACTGCGGCGATGTTGCCGTAGTAGACGTGGATGTCGTCGACCCTCAGCATCGGAGTTCCGCCGCTGCCGCGGGTTGACGGCTGAGCGCTCATGCCACACCCCCTGCGGCACCTTTGCCGAGGTACGCCTCGATCACCCGTTGGTTGGAGCGGATTTCCGCCCCGGTTCCCTCGGCGATCTTGGCACCGTACTCGAGCACGGTGATGTGTTCAGCCGTTCCCATGACCACCTTCATGTCGTGTTCGATAAGCAGGATCGTGATCCCGCGTTCGTCGCGGACCCGGTGGACGAAGGCGGTGAACGCCGCCGACTCCTGGGGGTTCATCCCGGCGGTCGGTTCGTCGAGCAGCAACAGCTTCGGCCGCAGGGCCAAGGCCCGAGCGACTTCGAGGCGGCGTTGATCACCGTAGGGCAGGTTCTTGGCGAACTCATCGTCGGTGCCCCCGATGCCCACGAACTCGAGCAGTTCCTTGGCCGTGGCCCGGGCTTCGCGTTCTTCGGCGCGTTGCTTGGGCAGGCGCAGAATCGTCGACCACACCCCGCTACGGAGGTGCGGGTGCATCGCCACCATCACGTTCTCGGCGGCCGTCATCGAGCCGAAGAGGCGGATGTTCTGGAACGTCCGCGCCATGCCACTCGAGGCGATGTCGTGTGGCGGGCGCTTGAGCACCGGATTGCCATCGAAGGTGACCGAACCCTCGGTGGGCCGATAGAGCCCGGTGAGCACGTTGAAGAACGTGGTTTTGCCGGCACCGTTCGGCCCGATGAGGGCGACGATCGATTGATTGGGAATCGTGAACGTCACGTCGTTGATGGCCTTGAGACCACCGAACTGCATCGTGATGTTCCGAGCGTCGAGCAGCAGGTCCTGGGTCATCACGCTGCTCCACCCTGGGCGGCCAGAGTGGACGCTTCGGCCTGTTTGACCTGCTTGGCTCGGGCGGCGGGGAGGAACCCGTCGGGCCGGAAGAGCATCATCAGCACGAGGACCAGCCCGAACAGGGCGAACTCCCACTTCTTGAGGTTGAGGTTGATCTTGTCGCCGACCCAGGTGAGACCGGTGTAGTTGACCCAGGTGATCGCCACTGCGCCGAGAATGACGCCCCACACGTTGCCCATCCCCCCGAGGATCACGGCGCACAACACGATGATCGAGAAGGTGAACGTGAAGTTGTCGACGTTGACGGTGCCGACGATGGTGGCGTAGAACGCCCCCCCGACGCCACCGGCGATGGCGCCGATCGCGTAGCTCCACAGCTTTGTCTTCATCAACGGCACGCCCATCAGACTCGCCGCCAACTCGTCTTCGCGGATCGCCATCCACGCCCGGCCGAGCTTGCCCGAGCGAAGCTTGAGCGACACCCAGACGAACAGGGCGCAGATTCCGACGATGATGTAGTACTTGGCGGGCGACGCCCCGACCAGCAGGATCTTGCTGAAGCCGGGGATGTAGTCGAGCGGGCCGCTGCCGATGTTGTCGACCGGGCCGATGCCCTTGGTGCCGTTGGTCAGGTTGAGGCCGAACACGTCGTCACCGTTGCGGAACACCTCGTAGAGCAATTCACCGAAGCCCAGTGTGACCAGGGCGAGGTAGTCGCTCTTCAACCGCAACGTGGGCGCCCCGATGATCACCCCGGCGACCGCGGCGACCACCCCGGCGATGGCGAACACCATCCAGAACGACAGGTGAACGCCGGGAATCAGTTTCGACGCCGGCGACAGCACGTGCACGTCGAGGTCTTCGTTCAAGTTGACCAGGAAGTCCGACATGAACCACCCCGACACGTACGCCCCGAACAGGAAGAAGGCGACGTAGCCGAGGTCGAGGAGGCCGGCGTAACCGACGACGATGTTCAGCCCGAGCGCGAACAACGCATACACCGCACAGAGCACGACGGTGAACAACGGGAAGAAGCTCGTCGGGCTCTTGACGAACCCCAGGTGCGGGAGCACGGCGGCCAAGGTCGCAATGACGCCGATCAGCGCCGCCTTGGGCGGTGCGACCTTGCGAACGGCGACCATGAATCCGGCGACGAGCAGGAAGATGACAAGGGAAACGATGAACAGCATGGCTATACCTTCTCTGTCTCGCTGCTACCGAAGATGCCTGCAGGACGGAAGATGACCATCAGGATCAGGATCGAGAACATCACCGTCTGCACCCACTTACCCCCGGGGAACAGCGGAGCACCTTCGGTGAGGCCCTGGATGACGCCGATGATGACGCCGCCGACGACTGCGCCGAGCAGGTTGCCGACGCCTCCGAGAACTGCGGCCGTAAAGGCGATCAGCCCGAGCCGGAAGCCAGCGTCGTAGCGAGTCTGCCCATTGACCTGGACAAACAGGGTTCCAGCGGCACCAGCCAACGCGCCGCCGAGGGCGAATGTGTACGAGATGATCCGGTCGACGTTGATGCCCATCAGCCGTGATGCGTCACGATCTTGAGCGGTGGCTCGCATCGCTTTGCCGACCTTGGTCTTCTGCACAATCCAGGTCATCAACAGCAGCAGGGGCACCGTGACCGCAATCACCACGAGGTACTTGGCGCGCACGTCGATCGGCCCAAGTGCGATGACGTCATCGGGAAGTACCGATGCCCGCGAGTTGGGAGCCGAACCGTTGATCGCGATGCCGATGTTCTGGAGGATGAAGCTCACGCCCACCGCGGTGATCAGCGGGGCCAGCTTCGGTGCGTTGCGCAGTCGGCGGTATGCCAGCCGTTCGATCGTCATGTTGATGATTGCGCAGACCGCCATCACCACCAGGATCGTCAACAGCAGCAGGGCCCATCCCTTGAGCCCGGACTGGGTCTGGTTCAGCCACTCCTCGAGGAAGACGGCGGCGAACACGGAGCCCAACATGAACAAGTCACCGTGGGCGAAGTTGATCAGCTCGATGATGCCGTAGACCATCGTGTAGCCGAGTGCGATCAGGGCGTACAGCGCCCCGTTCGACAGCCCGATGACCAGCACCTGAGTGAACTGGGTCGGGTTAGAAATGAAGCTGGCAATGATCCATCCAATGAGTCCGACGACGAAGATCAACCCGATCTGCGTGCCGGTGTCCATGGACCGACGAGCCGGCGCCGCGGTTGCGGTAGCCAAGTGACTTTTCCCCGTTCTCGATGAATCGGGGTGGCCCGAAGGCCACCCCGATCAACAGTGATTAATGGTGTAGTTGTGAGTGGCTGCTCAGCTGAGCGGCCACGGCTTCAGGTAGGTCTCGACGTTGCCCTTGAGCACGTTGATCGACATGTCCTTGATGGTCACGTCGCCGTTGGCGTCGATACCGAATGCCTTACCAATGACCGACTCCTCAGCCGAGACCGTGATGCCCGAGAAGGCAGCAGCAGTCACACCCTTGCGGGTGCCGTCGGAAGCCTCGATGGCCTTGAGCAGGAACTGCATCGCTGCGGCGGCATACCACGCATAGAACGAGGCCGGCTCACCATGCTTGGCGATGTAGGCGTTCACGAAGTCGGCGGCGGCGCCGTCGATCTTCTGGAGCTCCGAGGTCGGCAGACCGGCGAAGGTGATGTACATGCCCTGGGCGTCAGGAAGTTCCTGCACCGTCGGGTAGCCGGAGAAGCCGTCGGGAGCGATGAGCTTGACCGCGCCGTCGTTGGCGCCGAGCACGGCCACCTTGTCACGGATCAACTGCTCACCATTGTTGTCGTTGATGCCGCCGAGGTAGACGCAGTCCGGGCCATCGGCCTTGACCTTCTCGAACAGGGCGGTGTAGTTGGGCTGCTTGGCATCCCATGCCTCTTCGGCCAGAACCTCGATACCGAGCTTCTTGGCCTCTTCGGCGAACGCCGTGGCGACACCGACACCGTAGGTCTGCGCATCGTTGAGCACGACGCACTTGGTGAGGCCGAGCTCCTTCTGGGCGAACTGGGCGCCAGCGGCACCCTGGTAGTCGTCGGTGGCGATCAAGCGGCCGTAGTTACGAACGCCGGTCGGGTAGAACTTCTCGGGCTCGCCCGGATCCCAGGCCTTGGTCAGACCAGGGTTGGTGTTGGCGTGCGAGATGATCAGCATCGGGCCCGACGGGTCCTGGTTGAGCACCGGGACGATGATCTTGCCGCAGCCCGAGTTGTACGGCCCGAGGACCGCGATCTCGTTCTCGGCAGCCACGTGATCGGCGGCGTTCTTGGCGCAGGTGGCGTCATCCCATCCGCCCTTGGCGGCCGTCGAGTTGTCGTACGACTTGATCTCGACCGTGTAGGCACCGGCCTTGCCGCCGGCCTGCTCGAGGGCGAGCGCAGCAGCGTTGGCTGCGGCCTCGGAAGCTGCCTGGGACGCGCCCTGCAGCGGGAACTCGGTGGCGATGACAAGCGCATCACCAGACGGCGCGGCGGCCGCCTCGGTGACGGCGGGCTCGGCGCCCGCCGCGGTCGTTGCTGCTGCTTCGGCACCCGCGGCCGTGGTTGCTGCGGCTTCGGGCTCGCTCGTGCTCGAGCTACCACACGCAGCCACACCGACCAGGGCCACCGCTGCGAGCAGCGCTGAAACCTTGTTGATCTTCATGTGTTGTTGCCTCTTTCGTTGGCTTTCATGGTTCCTCCCCCTCGCCAGGGCACCCAGAGTCGGCGCGTTGCGCCTCCCCCGAGCGAGCCCAAACGATGAGCACAGCCGAGTATAGACACCCTTGTTACCGGGTCGTAGCTTTGTGCGTTACGCCCACATTGCGTGTTGGCCCACCACCACAACTGATCGACACCATCGCGCATCTCGATGAGTACGGTGACCACAGACCAGCGATTGAGCCGCAGTGGGCGGGCGGCTGACGGGCGACTCACCGACGACGACGTATTCGGCCGCGCGGTCGTTAAGGTCCGGCCGATGAACCGGCTCGCCACTGAGACCTCGCCCTACCTTCGCCAGCATCGCGACAACCCCGTCGACTGGTACGCGTGGGGCCCCGACGCATTTGCCGCGGCTCAGCAGTCCGATCGGCCAATCCTGCTCTCGGTCGGCTACTCGGCGTGCCACTGGTGCCACGTGATGGCCCACGAATGCTTCGAGAACGACGAGGTCGCCGGCCTGATGAACGAGTTGTTCGTCAACGTGAAAGTCGACCGCGAGGAACGGCCCGACGTCGACGCCATCTACATGGATGCGGTGCAGGCGATGACCGGCCGGGGCGGGTGGCCGATGACGGTGTTCATGACGCCGACCGGCGATCCGTTCTACGGCGGGACGTACTTCCCACGCGAGAGGTTCGTCCAACTCCTCCGCGGCGTCGGCGATGTCTGGCGACATCGCCGGGGCGAACTCGACCAGAACATCACGGCGCTGCGCGCCTCGCTCGATCGCGCCAGCCAATTCGAGGCGGCCGCCAACCTCCCCGGGGTCACCGAACTCGCCGGCGCGTTCGGCGAACTGACCAAGCAGTTCGACCAGCAGTGGGGCGGCTTCGGCGCGGCCCCCAAGTTTCCCAGCTCGATGAATCTCGATCTGTTGCTGCGCGGCTACGACGCGTCGAAGTCGCCGGTCGCCGCCCACATCGTCACGACCACGCTCGACGCAATGGCCTCGGGCGGCATCTACGACCACCTCGGCGGGGGGTTCGCCCGCTATTCGACCGATGACCGCTGGCTGGTCCCCCACTTCGAGAAAATGTTGTATGACCAGGCCCTGATCGTGCGCACCTACCTCCGGGCGTGGCAGGTCACCGGCAACGAACGTTGGCGGCAGGTCGTCGCCGAGTCGATCGACTACGTCTTGACCGAACTGACCCATTCGGGCGGCGGTTTCTTCTCCGCCGAGGATGCCGACTCGCTCGATGCTCACGGCCATACCCACGAGGGCGCGTTCTACGTGTGGACCCCTCAGCAGATCCGCGACGCCGTGGGCGCCGAACTCGCCGCGGCCGCCATCGAATGGTGGGAGGTCACCGACGAGGGCAACTTCGAGGGCGCCACCATCCTGTCGCGGCTCAACCACCGCGGTGATCTCATCCGCCCGGCACAGGTCGATGAGGCGCGCCGCATCCTGCACGCCGAGCGCGCCAAACGCCCGCGTCCCGGGCTCGATGACAAGGTGCTCGCCGAGTGGAACGGGCTGATGCTGGCGACCCTTGCCGAGGCCGCCGCGGCGATGCAACACCCCGACTGGCTGGCCGCGGCCATCGCCAACGGCGAGTTTCTGCTGGCCTCCTTGCGCAGCCCGACTGGTCGGTGGTACCGGTCGTGGCAGGCCGACGGCGGGGCCCGGCATGATGCGCTCGCCGCCGACCACGCGGCCCTGATCGATGGCTTCACCCGCCTCGCCGAAGCCTCGGGCCAGGCCCGCTGGATCGACGCCGCTCGCGAGACCGCCGACGCCCTGCTCGACCGGTTCTGGGACGTTGACCATGGCGGGGTGTTCACGGTGGCCGACGATGGTGAACAGCTCATCGTCCGCCAGAAGGATGTCACCGACACTGCCACTCCATCGGCCAACTCGCTGGCGGCAAACGCCTTGATCCGGCTGGCCGCGCTCACCGGCGAGGCGCGCTACGCCAACCAAGCCGAGCAGATTCTGCTGCTGGTCGGCGGCCTTGTCGGCCGGGCCCCCACCGCCTTCGGCCACATGTTCGCGGCCATCGACATGCGCCGAGCCGGTATCACTGAGATCGTGATCACCGGCGATCGACCCGATCTGGTCGCCGCCGCCCAGACCAGGTATCTACCCAATGCCGTACTGGCCTGGGGCGAACCCTACGACTCGCCGCTGTGGACCGGCCGCTCCGACGGGCGCGCCTATGTCTGTGAGCACTACGCCTGCCAGGCTCCCGTCGAGACCGCCGACGACCTGGCCGAGTTACTCACCCAACCGTTTGTTCAATCTCCGGGGTGATCACCCCGGAGATTGAACAAACAGTGATGGGTTACAGGCCCGACTTCTCCAGCATGTGAATGCCGCAGGCCGAACCGAGTCCGATGACGTGGGCGAGGCCCACCTTGGCTCCCTCGATCTGGCGGGGACCGGCCTCTCCACGCAGGTGGTGGCAGATTTCCCAGATGTTGGCGATGCCGGTGGCGGCGATCGGGTGCCCCTTGGACTGCAGGCCGCCCGAGACGTTGACCGGGGTCTTGCCCGTGCGGTAGGGAGCGCCCGACTTGAGGAAGTCGACCGCACCGCCCTCGGGGCACAGCATCAGGTTGTCGTAGTGGACCAACTCGGCCGTGGCGAAGCAGTCGTGCAGTTCGACGAGATCGAGATCGTCGGGCCCGATTCCGGCCTTCTCGTAGGCCTCGCGGGCGGCGAGCTTGGTCAGCGTGTTGACGTCGGGGAGGACCTGGCAGGCCTCCTGATACGGATCGGAGGTGAGCACCGAGGCCGACACCTTGATCGCCCGCCGCTGCTGCTCGAGCGACAGCGTCTTGAGCTTGGCGTCCGACACGACGACCGCCGCGGCGGCGCCGTCGCAGTTGGCCGAGCACATCGGCCGGGTGTTCGGATAGGCGATCATCATGTCGCCCATCACCTCTTCGAGCGACATCGCCTTGGTGTATGCGGCAAGCGGGTTGAGCGTCGAGTGGCCGTGGTTCTTGACGCTGATCGAGGCGAAATCCTCGAAGGTGGCGCCGCCGTACTTGTGGCCGTACTCCATGCCGACCTGGGCAAACGTGCCTGGCATCGTGTCGGTGCCGATGCGGCCATCGGTGGCGGCGATCGCGCCGTAGCGGCCCTGGGGCGTGTACACGTTGCCGTCGCTCTTGCGCGAGCCACCGGCGAGCAGGCCGGCGCCGGCGAGCTTCTCAACGCCGACGGCGAGGCCCATGTCGCACTCGCCCGACTTGATCGCCATGATCGCGGTCTTCAGCGCCGTGGCGCCCGTGGCGCAGGCGTTGGAGACGTTGAACACCGGGATGCCGGTCTGGCCGATCTGCTTCTGGAGCATCTGGCCGCTCGTCTGGCCGACGAGGTTGCCATAGGCGAGGATGCCCATCTCCTTGAGGGAGACCCCAGCGTCTTTCAAGGCGGCGAGTCGCCGCTTCGGAGGCCAGGTCGATGGCGTCCTTGTCGGGATGCTTGCCGAACTTCGTCATGTTGATCCCGAGGATCCAAACGTCGTTGCTGCTCATGATGATTGCGCCTTTCTCAGTTCGCCGGTTCGAATCCGAAGGCGATTGCCTCGGTGCCGTTGTCGTCAGTACCCATGATGTATGTCGCCAGCTTGACCCGCATGCCGAGCTTGACGTGCTCGGGCGAGGCCTCGACGTTGATGATGTTGGCGCGGACCGTGGTCCCGTTGGCATTCACCGTCGCCGAGACGAACGGCACCGGCACGCCCGGAGCGGCGAAGGTGACGATCGTGAACGACGTGACCTCGCCCTCGGTGGCGATGTCGACCTTGTGGAACTCCTGCTCGAAGCAATTGGCGCAGGCGTTGCGCCGATCGAAGAAGCGGGCGCCGCAGGCGGTGCACTCATTGGCGACGAGGTGGGGCTGGTCACCAAGGACCAGGTAATCCACGATGGGGACCGACGTACTCATAAATAGCCACCCTATTCGGTGCCAGCGTTCGACGACGAGCGCACCGCGGCGCGGCGACTACCAGCCACCCCAGTGGATGACCTCGGCGGGGTCGCGACGCGTGCGACGTCGGGGCGAACCGGATGGAACATCGGCAGCGGCTCGATGGCCGATGGCCACCGCACCGAGGGCCCGGGCGGAGGCCGGAGCGCCGAGGTGGGCAAGCAATTCCGACTCGCCCCGGAAGATGCCGAAAAACAACGCGCCGAGGCCGGCCGCTTCAACCAGCAGCAGCAGGTTTTGCGTCGCCATCGCGGTGTCGGTCAGCCAGAACGGAACCGGCCAGTTGACCGCGACCTCCAACCCGTGACCGGCCTTGTCGGGCTCGGAATACCGGGTGGTGTAGGCAGCCGAGTCGGCCACCGGCACGACGATCACCGGGGCGTCGAGGACTCCTGCCGATGCCGCCGAGAACCACTCGCCAGCACCGGTGATCCGCCAGAAATCGTCACGGGACATGCCCGTACAGACCACGAAGTGAACGCCCTGACTGAAACCGGCCGACGGCGCCCGCCGAGCAGTGTCGAGGATCGAACCCAGCATCGTCGGGTCGACTGGTTCATCGGTAAACCAGCGGGTCATGCGCCGGCGGCGGATCACCGCGCCGACATCGCGAGTGCGATCGACCGTCACTCGAACGAGCGGGCACCCAGCTTGAGCAAGTCTTCGGCCATCGTCCACCCGTAGATGATGATCGCCGCGCCCTTGTCGACGGCCAGGCCATCGAACAGGGCGGCGACGTTGGGGTCGATCTTCTCAGGCTTCGAGGACTCGTGGTCGAAATAGCCGCTCTGGCCGTTCTTGCCGACGATGAAGGTCTTTTCGTCGTAGTTGGCGTCGACGCCGAAGCGCTTTGCCAGGCGACGTCCCCAGGCCCGCTCCTCGCCGACGGCGCGGTGGTCGGGGCGGGGAATGATGTCGGACAGTGCCTTGATCGCCTCAAGCCCATCGGCCTGGATGAACCGGCCCCCGACCACGACGTCTTCGTCGGGGAACGCCAT
Organism: uncultured Actinomycetes bacterium; assembly: GCA_963847945.1. Lineage (GTDB taxonomy): Bacteria > Actinomycetota > Acidimicrobiia > Acidimicrobiales > Ilumatobacteraceae > JANMJD01. The sequence goes on along the minus strand of CAWKBX010000004.1, from coordinate 210,598 downwards.
CAACGCCCGGTGGTACTCCTCGCCCATCAGGCCACGCAGCACCGTGTCTCGCTTGGAGGTGCGCTTCACGCTCATGAGCCCGAGGAGCACGCATGGCGTACCCCCGATGCGCTCGAGCGTGGAAAACGCGAACCCGTGGAGCTTGTCGTCGAGGCGGGCCGTGGTGCACAGCACCCAGTCCTCCTTGGCCTTCGACAAGACCCCGATATCAAATGAGCCCCCCATGGAGGCCAGCTCGTCGAGATCGGCGTCGGTCAAAGCCGTGCAGTCCCTCGTCTCAGCCTGGATCGCCATCTCTTCGACCGCTCCCCGGTGGTACTCGGTGCCGGGCGAACTGCCCGACAGACATTGGTGAACACCCATTTTGCCATCAACTTGGCGCGATCATCGAAACGCGCCGACATCTCATGTCACTTTCGCCCCCGTCGGGTCGCCTGGCGAGCCGCTGGGAGCCCGATTTCGGCCTATCCCGCCGGGAGCCACCAACCGATGATCGACCGGCCGAAGAGCACCGAGATCAGGGCTCCGGCCGACAGGAACGGACCGAACGGCACCACCGTTCGACGCCCGGCGCGACCTCCGGCAATCAACATCACTCCGGCGACCGCACCCAGGACGAACGCCAAGGCGACGCCGACAAAGACGTGCGCGGCGCTCAACCATCCGAGGAACAGGGCCAACATCGCGCCGAGCCGCACGTCGCCGAACCCGAAGCCGCCGGGGGCGCAGACCCAGATCGCGTAGAGGACGACGCCGACGACAGCTGCCGCAGTGACGGCTGGCAGCAGGCGATTCGCACTCCCGTTGACCACACTGGCGACCACCAGCAGTATGCCGCCCAAGACTCCGGTGCTGTACACCAGCCGCGTCGGCAATGTGTGGGTGTCGATGTCGATCGCCGACAAGGCAATACAGCCGGCACCGACGACGAGGAATGCCGCGATCGTCGCCCCGTCGGCGAAACGCCACCCGATGGCGGCCCCGACGGCTGCGGTCAATGCTTCTACCAGCGGATACCGCGCGCTGATCCACACTTGACACGACCGGCAGCAGCCTCGCAGCCTCAGCCATGACAGCACGGGAATCAGATCGCGACGCCGCAACTGCGAGCCGCAGTCCGGACACGACGACGCCGGACGGATCAACGACAGGCGTTGGGGAAGCCGCCAGATCAACACATTGAGGAACGAACCCAAGCACAGCCCGAAGAGTGCGCCGATGATGGCCCGCAGCCAGGGATAGCCCGCCATCGCCGTCTAGCCCGTCGCACCGCTGCGATCGAACGCGGCGATCGCCAATTTCAGACGGCCCAGTGCTTCGGCGCATAGTTGCGAGACCCGTGACGGGGTCACCCCCATCTCGACGGCAAGTGCTTGCATCTGGCGTTCCTCGAAATACACCGCATGGATCACCCGACGAAGTCGCGGTGGAAGCACCTCGACCGCCTGTCGGACGAACTCGATCAGTTCGGTCTCGAGCACCTGCGTGAGTGGATCAGGTCCATCGCCGGCGATGTCGTAGGCCCCCGTGGTTTCCGAGACGCCGACCGATTGCTGCAGCCGGCGGGCCCGGTCGAGGTCGGCCAGTGTCTGACGCACCTCGGCAGGGCGCAGCGAGGAACGGACGGCGATCTCGGCGAATTGGGCATCGGAACCCCCGTCGGGGCCCGATGCCCTCGAACCCGTTGGCACCCCATTGTTCGTTGCGGCGTCCGGGACCGGATTCGTCGACCGCACGGCTGGCGACCCGGCCAAGGTGTCGATCGCCGCCATGACCAAACGGGCCCGGGTGCGCTGGGGCGCGTCAGCCAATCGCGGCTGCGCAGGTCATCGAGCACCGCCCCCGTCACGCGGTTGCGCGCATGGACTTCGAACGGCACGCCGGTGTTGGAGCGATACGTCCGCTGCGCCTGCGCCAGCCCGAGCATGCCCGCGGCCAACAACTCCTCCCGGTCGACGGACCGTGGCACCCGGGCCGAGATCTCGTGGACGATGCGCCGGACCATTGGCATCGCGGCGATCGTCATTTGGGCACCGACATCGGTTGACTCGGAGATCACTGGACGGATCACCGCCACGCTGAGAGCTGTCACGGCTACATATTGGGCGCGGCAGCGACCTCGGGGCTCCGAACGGACAGGGGGATTTCGGAAGAGTTCCTCCCCCAATCAGGTGATCCTATATTGCTACACATTGTGCTATATTGACCTCACTTGGTGAACACATGCAGGCGGCATGGGCGACGATTCCGAGGATGAGGGCACAATCACAATGACATCGGCCACTAGAGCTACTCAAAATGTTCACTTGACCACATTTGCTCGGACCATGGCGGCGCCGGCGAGTGAGGTGACCGTGCTCGTCGTCGAGACGCAGCAGATGGTCGGCTGCGGGCTGACGAGCTTGCTCGCCACCTTCGATCGGCTGAGGGTCGTCGGCTGCGCGCACACGTCGAACGATGCCGTCAACCTGGTCGGCGAAGCTCAACCCCAGGTCGTGATTCTTGATGCCCGCATCGAGGGCGGAGCCGAGGCGGCCGTCCGAAGGTTCACCGAGGTGAGCTCCGGCAGCGCCGTGCTCGTCCTCGGGCTCGACGAGCCGGTCCTCGAGATCGCCCGGGCGCTGACGGCCGGCGCCAGCGGCTACGTGACCAAACACCAGCCCATCGAAGAACTCGTCGCTGCGGTCTTCGACGTACGGGCCGGTCGACGAGTCATCGCCCCCGAAGCGCTCGACCCCTTACTCGATCACGTCGCCCATGGCTCCCCGATGGAGCTGTCGGAACGCCAGCGACACATTCTCCAGCTGCTCGCCGACGGGTCACGGGCCACCGACATCGCCGTCAACCTCGGCATCAACGTCGGCACGCTGCGAAATCAAGTTCGCGGACTGTTGATCCGTCTGGGCGCTCACTCCCAACTCGAAGCAGTGGCGATCGCCCGCCGATGCGGGTTGCTCACCGATGCGCCGCCGGTGGAACGAGCCGGGCGATGACCACCGCGATCGTCATCGAACATGGCGCGTTGGCCCGCCGCGGTATCCAGGCCTTGCTCCCCCAATCCGGGATCCGTTGCGTCGGGGCGACCGCCACCGCCACCGAGGGCTACCGCATCGCCGGGCAGCTACGGCCCGATCTCGTCGTCGTCGGGTCGTGCCCCGATTCCCGGCCCATCGACCTGATCGAGCGGCTGGCGAGACTCGACAGCTGCCGCTCGGTGGTGATCACCCCGATCGCCGATGTGATCGCCGCATACCAGCTGTACAAGGCCGGGGCCATTGGCGTCGCCTCGCCAAACGCCTCGGAGGACGAGTTCCAACGACTGTTCGAGTCGGCCGGCCGCGGCCGTCGCTACGTTCCGGCCAACCTGCTGATCGACGCCCTCGATGCCCCGACGCGCCTGCCACCCGACGGTGCGCTCCGCCACGATCTGACCGCCCGTGAACGCGAGGTGCTCAACGTTTTGGCCCTCGGCTACACCAATCGGGAGATCGCCGAGCAGTTGTGCATCGGAATGGAGACGGTCAAGACCCACCTGAACAGCATCTACGCCAAGTTCTCGGTGTCCCGTCGCAGCCAAGCCATCTCGCTCGCCATCCGCCACCGGCTGCTGTAGCCCACTACCCGTCGACCGTCGCGTCATCGGGTGCGACGGCACGGATGATCGACCGCACCTCGTCACCCGTCAGCTCGTCTTGGGCGACGAGCGCCAAGGCCAGGGCGCGTAGCGCCTCGACGTTGCCTTCAACCAGGCTCCGGGTGAGTTGCTCGGCTTCCATCAAGAGGACCTCCGCAGCCGTCCGCGACGGTTCATCGCCCAACACCTTGGCCACCAGGTTTCCGGCGCCGGGCATCTCCGCGGCATCGAGGCTGAGGCGACTGCCTCCGGCCCCGATCGCGCCGACGAGCGTGGCGACGATCTTGGTGGCGGCGTTGAGATCCGACGCGATTCCCGACGACGCCTCGCCGAACTCCAGTTCCTCGCTGACCATGCCCGCCAACGCCACATGCATCAGTGCTCGAGCATCAGACGGGGTGTGCACGTTGATCTCACGCCCGTCGTCGTGGGCGACCAGACCCAGCGCGTCGGCACGGCGCAGAATCGAAGCAATCGTCACCCGGCGCCCAACAAGTTCAGCCACCAACGCATGCCCAGCCTCGTGCACCGCGATTCTCCACCGCTCTTCCGTATCGATCGATGCCGGCGACGGCTGACCGAGCTCGGTCGTCAGTTTCGCTTCGAGCACATCACCCCAGCTCAGCGACCGCCGCGATGACCGTAGGGCACAGATCAACGCCTCGTCGAGCAATCGTTCGATCTGTGCGGGCGAATAGCCGACGGTCACCTCGGCGATCATCCCTGGGTCGACGTCGTGGTCATGGCGCTTGCGCTTCAGGTAGAACTCGGCAATCGCCGTTCGGTCGCGCAACGCTGGCATGCCGAAGTGCACAATCCGGTCGAATCGACCGGGTCGCAACAACGCCGGATCGAGTTCCGCGGCCCGGTTGGTCGCCCCGATGAGCAACACGTTGGCGGGTTCAGAACGGGGCGGGCCGATGCGACGGCCGTGGGGCAGGAACGTGTTGACCAGTGATGTGCACTTTCCCCACAACACCGCCCCACGAGTGCGTACCTCGAAGCTCTGCATCTGGACGAGCAGTTCGTTGACGACGCCGGCGAAACCCTCGTTGCCGGTATTGCTCCCCCCGCGGCGGGCCATCCCGATCGCGTCGAACTCGTCGATGAACCCAATCGCTCCACCTTCGCGACGGGCCGTCGCTCGTAGTGCCTTGAAGTACGAGCGGATCTTGCGGTTGGTCTGACCGAAGTACATCGACTGGAAAGCACTCGCCGAGACGAACAGGAACGGCACGCCCGCCTCCCCGGCGATCGCCTTGGCCAGATACGTCTTGCCGGTACCGGGTGGCCCTTCGAACAGAACCCCGCGGCGGGACTGGCCGCCCATCTCCTCGGTGAACGTCTTGTGGGCGAGGAACAGGTTCAACGTATCGACCGCTTCGGCCACCGTCCCTGTGGCCCCTGCGACATCGCTGAGCCGGACGCCGGTCTCGTCGGGCTGAAAGACCTGATGAGGGGAACGTCCCGCCCCGAGCATCGGCACGATCACTACCAAGCAGAGCAGCGCGATCGGTGCCATTGGAATCAACAACTGGCGCTGGTCGGTCGACAGGTTGAGGGTTGGAATACCGAGGGTCACGGGGTTGGGTCCGCCAAGGCGGGACAGCACGTAGATCAGCCACGCGGCGAGCGCCACCCCCATCGCCAGCAGCCGACGAAGTCGGCGCTGCTCGCGATACGTGAACGCATCGAGGCTGCCGCGGCTGAGCAGCGCGCCGAGCGCGAATCCGCTGAGCGATGACGGCCCTCGGGGGGCGGCTCTCGGCATTGACTCGGCAGGTCTGAGTTACGGCTGAGCGGCAGATTGGGTGCCGGAGAACATCGCCAGATCGACCTGCAACTCGAAGGTCTTCGCAAGGCTGGGGTCGATGACTTCGTCGGCGCTTGCCGACGGGTTGACGTTGGCTTGTTCGATGATCGTCAGTCGGGGAAGTGCTGCAAGGTTCGTGAGAAACGTGTCGACCCCCGCTCGTGTGCCGGTCGCGGCGATCGACACGGCGATCTGTGATCCTTCGCCGATCGTGGACACCGCCGGTATCCCGACGTTCAAGTGGGCGACGGTCACCCCTGCGGTCGTCGCCGCAGCGTTGACCTGGTTCAACAGGGCGGGTGAGTCCTCCGTGCGAGGGATCTTGACCAGCAGACCGGCGAGCTCAGGATCGTCCTTCGATGCCCGGAACGACGCCAACGCCGCTCTGGTCGCCGCCAGCTCGGTGTTCGCCTGATTGAGTTCTTCCCGCCGATCAGCGACCTCGGCCTGCTTCGGCTTCACCAGCAGCACGAATCCGGCCGCGGCGACCAGGACCACCAGCAACGCGACGGGCAGTATCGAGTTCGATTGACGGCGCATCAGCCGGCCACTTCCGTTGTCGTGGTCAGTGGTGAGTCTTGAACGGCCACTGGGAGATCTGGCGGCGTCAACAACGCGTTCGTCGTCAGCTCGACCGAGGCGTCGAATCGGTACACCACCGCGCCGTCGTCCTTGACCAACTGCCTCACCGACGGTGTCATGACCTCGGTGTAGCGATCATCGGCCTCTACCGTCGTGATCCAGGTGGCGATCACATCGAGCGACGCCGCCTCACCGCTGAACGCGGCGGTGCCGACAGTCGCAGTTGCACCGGCGGCGACGAGGCCGGGGTCGGTCAGCCCGGTGCTCGACCCGGTAAAGCCGTCGAGTTCCACGCCGAGGCCGAGGCTCAAGGCGTCGAGACCGGTGAAGGCGGTAGTCCAATCGATCCGGCGACCATCGGCTGAAGCGACCATCTTCCGCAGCGCCCCCTTCGACAAGGTGATCTGCCCTGGCGTTTCAGAGCGGAGCTTGTCGAGCTCGGCGACCGCGGTGGCCTGGTCGGCCCGGGCGGTGGCAACTTGTTCGCGTACGGCGCCGACGTCGCTGCGGGCCGACAGGTACGTCAGCCCCAGCGCGCCGACCAGCACCACGCCGGCACCGGCGAGCGCCAAATGACTGCGGCCGATGGCCTGTCGCTGCACCACCGGCTTGAGGTCGAGTGTCGGATACCGGTTCAGCCCTCCGAGGGCATACGCGATCGCCGTTGCGACGTACGGCTCGTACTCATCCTGCATGTCGCGTGACAACCCCTCGACTCCGACCGTCAGGCCTTCGAAGGGATCACCGAAGACCACCGGGTAGCTGAGACGCTCGGCAAGATGGCGATCGAGTCCAGCCAGCAGGGAGCCGCCACCGCTGAGCACCACTCGATCGATAGGCCGTGCGCCGGGCTGAGCCTGGTAGTACGAGATCGACTCGTGAATGTCGCGGACCAGTTCGTCCAGAACCGTGTCGGCCAGGTCATTGACCCGGGTGAGCAGATGGCGGTTCTCGTTGGTGATCACTCGCCGCTTGGTCATCTCCGCGATGTCGGCACCGATCGCCAACTGGTACTGGATCCGATCGGTCAGTTGTGCGCCGACCGGGCTGGTCGCCTTGCGGTTGAACAGCAAGTGACCAGCGGTGCACACGAGGGCGAGCATCGTTCCGGCTCCGACCGAGATCACCAGGTCGACCGAGGCGACCGCAGCCCCTGCGGCGTTGAGGACCGGCGCCGGAGCAAAGACCCGAGCGAGTGCGAGCGGGGCGACGTCGACTGCGGCAACGGTGAGCCCGGCCTGCTGAACCGCCGCGAGAGTCGGCTGGATTGCGTCGTGGGGTGCCGCGGCCAACAGAACCCGCCGACGGTGGCCGTCGTCGGTGGCGATACGGTCGAGCGGCAGAATGTCGAACACCGTGTGGGCCGGATCGAGCGGCACGTGGTCGGCCAATTCAAGGCCGATCATCGAACGGAGCTCGCTGTCGGGGAGATCGGCAACCTCAATGGTGCGCACGATCGCCCGCGAGAGGGGAACCCCGACGCGGACCGACTTGCCCTTGATCTTGGTGTCGTTCCACAGCGTGCGAAGCGCGGCAGCCACATCTCCGGGTTCGATGACCTCGCCTTCCACCACCGAGCCGCCCGGGAGTTGCACCTGACCAAGTCTGGTCAGCGTCGGCCGATCACCCAGGCGGAGTTCGCCGACACGTACGGCACTCGTGCCAATGTCGAGACCGATCGAGGTCTTGGCCACGTGATCGATGTCCTTTCCGCTTGCACCAGGGGCACCGGGGAACGGTCGCCTCTGTCATTCATCGGCAGATCGCTGGACGTCGTAAGGAGGATTCGTGAGAATCTGCGAAACCGCAGAGCCGGTGACCGGAAATCACTTCATCGACGGCGGCGACAGCCGATTGATGATCACATGGCAGTACTGGAAGGTGACGCGGCCGCCGACCTGATTCAAATTGACTCCTCGGTGATCTCACTACTACCTCCCCACGTGGTGAGGCGGTATCGCACCGTGCCGCTCCGCCGCCAAGGCTCGCGCCTCTTGCTCGGGATGGCCGACACGGGCGACCTGACGGCGGTCGACGACCTGCGGGCATTCCTTGGCGAAAGCTTCGACCGCGTGCAGGTCCCCGCGGCGCGACTTGCCGAGTTGATTCACGAGATCACCAAGACCGACGACGAGGTGTTGTCCGCCGCCCAAGGACTCGTCGAGGAATCATCTGACACGAATGATCTCAGTCAGGTAGCCACGCTCAGCGAGGACGCACCGATCGTCAAGTTCGTCAACTTGCTGATCCTGCAGGCGACCCAGGAGCGGGCGTCCGACATCCACATCGAGCCGACCGAGACCGATCTGCGGATCCGGATTCGGGTCGACGGCGTGCTCCACGAGCGGATGCGTCAGCCTCGCAGTATTCACGCCGGAGTGGTCTCGCGACTGAAGGTGATGTCGGACATTGACATCGCGGAACGCCGCAAACCCCAAGACGGCCGGATGTCAGTGATGCTGGAAGGTCGCTCGGTCGATCTGCGAGTGTCCACTCTGCCAACCGTGTACGGCGAAAAGGTCGTCATGCGAATTCTCGACCAGTCGTCGGGCGTGCAGTCGTTGGTCAAACTGGGTTTCCTACCCGAGCAGTTGGCGATGTATGAGTCGGCCTATCGCATGCCCTACGGAGCGATTCTTGTCACCGGGCCGACCGGGTCGGGAAAGTCGACCACGCTGTACGCGACGTTGGCCCAGCTCAACGACCCGACACGCAACATCGTGACGGTCGAGGACCCGGTCGAGTACCGCCTCGCCGGCGTCAACCAGGTGCAGACCAACAATCGAGCCGGGCTGACGTTCGCCGAGCGCGCTTCGTGCCATCTTGCGCCAAGACCCCGATGTGGTCCTCGTCGGCGAGATCCGCGACCGGGAGACCGGAATCATCGCCATCGAAGCAGCGTTGACCGGCCACTTGGTGCTCTCGACGTTGCACACCAACGATGCTCCCTCGACACCGCTACGCCTTCTGGAGATGGGCATCGAGCCATTTCTGATTGCATCGTCGCTCGACTGCGTCGTCGCCCAGCGACTTGCCCGTCGGTTATGCGACAAGTGCAAGGGGGCTTACAGCCCGACGATGGATCAATTCGTCGCCGCCGAATGGGATATGCGCGACCGAACCCCCGATGTCAGTTATCACGCAGTCGGATGCGGAGCATGTGGCGGCACCGGTTATCGGGGCAGATTGGCAGTCCATGAAGTGATGCTGATCTCCGAGGAGATCGAGCGGCTCATCGTCTCGCACCATTCGACTGATGAACTGCGGAAACTGGCGCTTGAGCAGGGAATGATCGCCCTCCGACGCGACGGACTTCGCAAAGTTGCCGCTGGTCTCACAACGTTTGAAGAAGTCTCCCGAGTGATCGCATGAGAGGACTGTCGATCTTCATGACATTCGAACCGCCCAAGGAAGCGCTCCTGCGCTCTTTGATCGCCGACGCGTTGAACGCCGAGGTCCCCTACCCCGACGAAGCAACCCGCATTGCCGAGTCGGTCGACGAGCTGTTGTCGCTGCTCATCGACGTCGACGGCTCCGACCTGCACCTCACTGCAGGCACGAAACCAACCGTCAGAGTCAAGGGTGTCCTCGACCGCCTCGAAGACTACAAGTCGCTGACCAGCGCCGACATCGAGCAGCTGGTCTTTCCGATGTTGGACGATGCCCAACGCGCCAAATTTGCGGCGGAGTGGGAACTCGACCTTGCGTACACGATGCCGGGACGCAGCCGTTTTCGGGTCAATGTGTTTCGCCAACGGAACTCCATTGGTTGTGTCATTCGAGTCATCCCGTTCAGAATTCCGCCCTTCGACACCCTGGGGTTGCCCGCGGGAGTGAGGGGTCTCACTGATCTGGCTCGCGGATTGGTGCTGGTCACCGGACCAACTGGTTCGGGCAAATCCACGACGCTGGCTGCGCTACTCGACATCATCAATCAAAATAAGGCGCTGCATATTCTGTCGATCGAAGACCCGATCGAGTTTCTCCATACCCACTCGAAGTCAATCGTCAATCAGCGCGAGGTCGGCCGCGACACCATGTCGTTCGCGTCGGGCCTGAAGCGGGCGTTACGCGAAGACCCTGACGTCATTCTCGTCGGCGAGCTACGTGACCTCGAGACGATTCAGATGGCATTGACCGCATCGGAGACGGGCCACTTGGTGTTCGCCACGCTGCATACGCAGTCGGCTCCCCAGACCGTGGATCGAATGGTCGATGTGTTTCCGCCCGAACAGCAGGATCAAGTACGCACGATGCTTGCGACCACCCTCAAGGCGGTCGTGACTCAGCAGTTGATCCCGACCGCCGATGGGCTCGGTCGAGCAGTCGCGGCCGAGGTGATGGTGACGACCCCGGCGATCCGCAACTTGATCCGGGAGCGCAAGGGTTTCCAGATCACGACCCAAATGCAGGCCGGATCGAAGTTCGGCATGATCACCATGGACCAGAGTCTGGCCTTGCTGGTACGGGCGGGAAAGATCACCTCGCAGATTGCCCTTGAGCGTGCCGGCGACCCGGAGAACCTTCGCGGCCTGCTTGGCACCAGGCATTAGGCACTCCATCCATCGTGGCAACGACATTTTCGTACAAGGTACGGGACCAACACGGCCAATTGATCGAAGGCACGCTCGATGCGTCGAGCAAGGAGTTCGTCACTTCCAAGTTGCGCGAAATGGGCTACGCCCCGCTCGAGATCAACGAGCAGCGCAAGAGCGTGTTGACGAAGGACTTCGCCATCGGTGGTGGAGCGAAGATCAAAATTCGCGACATCGCCGTCATGTCACGGCAGTTGGCCACGATGATCGGCGCCGGAATGCCGCTCATCCGGGCCCTCAACGTGCTCAAGGACCAGACCGAGAACAAGACACTGATCGGGGCCATCAGCGATATCCGCACCGACATCGAGCGGGGGGTGTCGTTCCATCAAGCGGTCGAGCGGCACCCGAAGGTCTTCCCGCCCTTGTACGCCCCGATGATCAAGGCCGGCGAGACCGGCGGCGTGCTCGACACGATCCTCGACCGATTGGCCAAGACGCTCGAGAAGCAGGCCGAGTTGCGCGGCAAGGTGCGTTCAGCAATGGCCTATCCGGTGATGGTCGGTGCGCTCGTTGTCCTCATCGCCACCGGCATGTTGGTATTTATCGTCCCTCGGTTCGAATCGATTTACGCCAGTCTCGACGGCACGTTGCCGCTCCCCACGCAGATCCTGCTGAAGATTTCACGCACCTTGACCAGCAAGGGTTGGCTCGTCGCTCTCGTGCTGGCGCTGTTGACCGTTGGATTCCGCCGATGGATCGCGACACCCGGCGGCCGGATGCGCTTCGACCAGTTCAAGCTCCGCGCCCCGCTCTTCGGTCAGCTTGCCTCCAAGACGGCAATTGCCCGGTTCGCCCGCACCCTGTCGTCCTTGATCCGAGCCGGAGTGCCGATGATGGAATCACTCGCCATCGTCGCCACTACTTCCGGTAACGCCGTGATCGAGGCTGCCGTCAACGAGACCCGGGAGAAGGTTCGTCATGGCTCGGCCATCTCGGCCGCAATCGCCGGACACGAAGTATTCCCGGCCATGGTGATCCAGATGATGGCGGTCGGCGAGGAGACCGGAGCGCTCGACGAGATGCTCGAAAAGATGGCCGACTTCTATGAAGAAGAAGTCGAAGCCACGGTGAACGCGTTGACCTCGCTGATCGAGCCGCTCCTCATGGTGTTCATGGGTGTCGTGGTCGGAGGCATGATCATCGCCCTCTACATGCCGATCTTCAAGCTCATCACGATCGTCCAGTGATGCGGCGGCTCCGGCGGGGAGGCCCGTTCCGCAACGGCGATGACGGGTTCACCCTCGTCGAGATGACGATCGCGCTGGCGATTTTGGCCGTCACCGCGGCATTCTTCGCCGCCCAACTTGCGTCGAGCTACACCGTGTATGGCAAGTCCCGTGAACGAACCCTCGCCGAGGAGATTGCCACCGAACAGCTCGAACAGGCCCGCGATCTCGACTACGACGCCGTCGGAACCAACCCCGGGAACCCACTCGGCGCGATTCCCAAGACCAAGAACGTGACGCTCGGGGGGTTGACGTTCAACGTCAGCAATACCGTGAGTTTCGTCGATGACCCGGTACCGGCGCGGCTGGCATCGCGCACCAACTACAAGCAGATGCGCGTCGTCATTGCGCGCAAGGGCAAGACATTGGCCGATATGCAGACCCTCATCGCCCCGCGCTCGCAATCGTCACTGACCAGGGGCAACATCAAGGTGACGGTGTCGGACTACTACACGAATCAAGTCATTCCGGGGGCGACCGTCGAGGTCACGGGCGGCCCCAGTCCCGCAGCGACCGATCTCACCGACGGCCTCGGCGAGTCGCTCTTCGTTGGCTTGCTCCCAACCGAACCGACGGGACCGCAAAGCCACTACTCGATTGCAGCAAGCAAGGGCGACTACAACGCGCTGCCGGAATTCGTTGCGCCTGCCGCCGCGGTGTATCCCACGTTGGTCGCCAGCCAGACGTTCGACACCACCATTCAGATGTATAAGACCGTGTACATGGCCGTCAGATTGATGTTTCCCGACGGCCGAACCTTCCCGTACTACGCCGATCTCACGGTCACCGGTACCGCAGTGAACGCGGTCACGAGTTACTGGGGAGGCACCACTTGGTTCAGCTGGATCGGAGCCAGCCCGATAAGGCCCGGAAATCAGTACACCGTGTCGGCCCGGGCCACGGTGTTCGGAGAGACACTTGTGAGTACTGCACCGGTCACCAAGGTCGTACCCGACGACTATCCAAATGTGATCTTCTCGGAGTTCGTGCTCGTCATGCCCGAGTTGACCTGCCCGGGTTCGACGATCAACGTGACCGATTCGAATGGAGGACTGCTCACCGGCACCCAGGTCAGAATCACCGGGGGCGATGGCAACGTCACCCTCGACGGCTACACCGACTACAACGGCAACGTCCAGATCCCCATTCCCGGCTCCGTGACGCCATACACCCTCACGGTCCCGGTGCAAGGTGCGGTGATCACCGAGTTCTCCCAGCCCATCACGGTGGCAGCGTGCGGCGGCAACCTCGGAAGCGTGGTGGTGCCCGTCCCTGCAGTCATACCGCCCGAGACCCGCCCGGTCACGGTAACGGTCCACGACGTCAACAGCGTACGCATCCCCGGTGTCGGGGTCTGGATTGGCGGCGGCGACTACAACCAGGGCGTCTGGTTCAACGTCGATGCCAACGGCAGCTACGTCGTCACTCTCCCGGTGTCGACGACGCCGTACTACGTCGAAGCCCCGGCCCAAGGCATCTATGCCCGGGAGATCTCCAGTCTTACCGTCACCGCTGCCGGACCGAACGTGCTCGACCTTGAGCTGGACGAAGTCCCGATCACCCCACCACCGTTGCTATGACCCACGCCCATCCGTCCCCCGACCGACGCAACGAACGCGGGTTCACCCTCGTCGAGTTGACGGTGTCGATCGCCGTGTTCATCGTCGTGATCACCATCGCTCTCGGTCAGATGACGAGCGGCGTGGCCCAGACCCGCAACATCGACTCGGCGACCAATCGAGCATCGTCGGCACGCGTCGTCGTCGACGCGCTGGTCGGCGAACTCCGCCAAGCCTGGACCGGGACGTCGTCGCTGGCCGTGATCACATCGGCATCATCGACCGCGATCACCTTTCACTCCCCTGATCGCACAACCCCGGCCCACCTGCGCCGCATCCAGTATCGGCTGACCGCTGGAACGCTTGAACGTTCGGAAGTGGTCAGTACGAACACCGGGGCTGCGCCGTGGACTTTTCCCGTGGCCGCCGTGGTGTGGCAACCGGTGTTGAGCAACATCACCAACACCGATCTCTTCGTCTACCTCACCGCGAGCGGAGCCGTGGTCAGTTCGCCGGCGCAGACGATCAGTGCCATCACGTTGCACTTCGATATCCCATCCACGATCACCAAGGGTACCGATTCGATCTACCGCACCCGGGTTGACATCCGAGGCTCGCACTGATGAGGCACAACCGCTTGTCACAACGGATTCGCCAACGGATTCACCACCGCAGTGATCGGGGTGCGGCACTGGTCACGGTCATGTTGATCGGCGTTGTGCTCTCGGCCGTCGCGGCCGTCAGCATCTCAAATGCGCTCGCCGATATGAACCGGGCCACCGCCCAACTACGTCGGAGCACGGCGTTGCAAGCGGCCGAGGCCGGCGTTGCCGACTATCTCTCAAAACTCGCCGAAGACCACGCCTATTACCTCCACATCGTCCATCCTGCCGAATCGACGCGGAACAACGGTGCTGGTCTGGTAGCCGCCGCGGGAGCTAATTGGGATGGCAATAGCGCGACGTGGACCTATCCGACCCCAAACAATGCCTGGCGAGCGCTGCCCAATGCCGCCGACGGAACACCCGGCAACGGCTACGAATACAACTTGCAGATCACCGCCCCGACCGAGCTCAGCCCAATAGTCACGATCATCTCGACCGGACGCAAGCGCAATTCGACCCGCGACATCCGTCGACTCGAAGTTGCGGTTCGCCCGGCATCGTTGGCCGACTACCTCATGGTCAGCAACCGGGATATCACCTACTCAAGTGCCGCGACCACCGCTGGTAAGATCTACGCCGGGACCGATGAATCGGTGGGTTGTTCGAGCGGGGGCAGGCACTGCGGCGGTCAACACGTGAACCACGGCGGCACGGCCAAGGCCGACGTCCTCGCCGAAGGTCAGGTGCAAGGGGCGACGACGTTCATCGCTCCGGCCCGATCGTATGACAGCGACTCCAACCCGACGATCCGCAGCACGTTGCCGAATCAAATTCTGTTCAGCAGCTTCGTCAACTCCCTGATCGACATCCGCGCCGCGGCGTCGCTTCCGACCGGCATTCTGCTCGATGACAACACCGTCGATGCCTGGCGCCTGCAATTCAAGAGCAACGGAACAATCGACATTTTCAAATGCACCAAGACCGGCGGGCTTGACCCGGGTGAAGCGGCGCCGACGTGCATTGCGGCCGGCAACCGACCGGTACCGGCGAACGGGGCCGTGTTCGTTCAACAGACCGCAATACTTGATGGCGTTGTCGACGGTCAGCTCAGCGTGGTCACCAAAGGTAATGCCGTGATCGGGGCGAATCTCACCTACGAACTGCGCGGCAACGATGTGTTGGGGATCATCTCCGAGAACAACCTGTTGATGGCCGGTTGGTCCCCGAATTCGCTGACCGTCGAGGCGGCCATGATCGCCAGATCCGGGCAGTACCGGTCGTGGACCGGGACCAAGACGAAGACCGGCACCTTCACTCATTGGGGTTCGGTCGCGACCTTCGCCGGCGGGTTCATGTCGATGTTCAATGCGCGGGTGTATACCTATGACACCAACCTGCAGTTTCTTCAGCCGCCGTACTACCCGACGCTCGGCGACGACTACGTGATCCGCAGCTACCGAGAACTGGTTCCTCCGAACTTGTAGAAGTTCCTCATCTTGGCCCGCAATGTGCCGATTGATTTCTGTGCAGCATCTTTTCAAGCCACAGACGGAGGTCAGTACATGTTGCGTACAATGAAGACTCGGGTGGCCCGCGGGCGCTACGGGAAGGACGAGGGATTCACCCTCATCGAGTTGATGGTGGTCGTTTTGATCATCGCCATCCTGCTCGCCATTGCCATCCCGACGTTCCTCGGGGCCCAGAACCGAGCCAAGGACCGGGCTGCGCAGTCAAGCCTGCGTAACACCCTGGCCGCCGCCAAGGCGATGTACACCGACACTCAGGACTTCAGCACCGCCACCGTGGCGAACCTGGGGACAGCCGAGCCGAACCTCACGTTCAGCGCCGCGGATTCCACCGGGCCGAACAACGTGTCGGTCTACAACTCGGCGTCGGTATTCACCGTGTCGACGCTGTCGAAGACTGGAACATGCTTCATTATCAAGGAAGATCTCACCAATGGGGCAGCCGTTGGGACGAGGTACGCGAAAGTGGCGAACGCAGCGACGTGCAAATCTGAGGCGGCGACAGCTGCAGCACTCACCAACTGGTGACGTGATCGCTGAGTCGGCGAGCCAGCTCGACCGATGATCACCGATGGGGGCGGAGCGATCCGCCCTCATCGTCGCGTCTGGTTACAGCATGACCGCATCATGACCGAAGGCGACTCGCAGCTCACCGACCACGCGGTCGAGGTTGACGCAGAAGTCGTCGGCGAGGCGCAGCACTTTGTGGTCCCCGAGATGGAGGAACACCCGTGAATCGCCGGGGAACTCCATCAGGAGCCGCTTCAGTTTGTCGATCAGGGTCTCGTTCAATGAGTGCGGCGAGAGCTTCAGGCGCAAGGGTGGTGCGTTCTCGTCGAGTCCTTCGACGACGGCGATGTCGGAGGCGATGAACTTGGCAGTGTCTTCCCGGCTGTCGACCCGGCCGCGGATCGTCACGATCGCATCGTCAGCGAGCTTGTAGCCCTGGTCCATCATCACCCGGGGGAAGACCATCACCTCGATCGACGAAGCCAGGTCTTCCAACACCAGGGTCGCCATCTGGTCACCCTTCTTGGTGAACTTGCGGGTCAACCCGGTGATCACCCCGCCGATGGTGACGATCGACCCGTCTTCGCGGTCACCGACCTCGGCAATGCCGCAATCGGTTCGCCGGCGCAGCGCCGCATCGACCCCCATCAGCGGGTGGTCCGATACGTACAGCCCGAGCATCTCCTTCTCGAAGCGCAACCGCTGCGTCTTGTCGAACTCCACGTCGGGGATGTTGATCCGCTCGTTGAACCCACCGCCGGCGGCCGGGTCGGTGCCGATGTCGCCGAACAGGCTCATCACGCCTTGGTCGCGCTCCCGACGCCGTACAACGGTGGTGTCGATGATCTGCTCGAACACTGCCAGCAGACCTTTGCGCGGGTGGCCCATCGTGTCGAACGCCCCGGCCTTGATCAGCGACTCCACCGTCCGTTTGTTGAGCACCGACTCGGGTACTCGCTCGGTGAACTCGTAGAACGACTCGAACGGGCCGTTCTCCCGCCGTTCTGTCAACAGGCCCTCGACGAGGCCCTCGCCGACATTGCGAACCGCCGAGAGCCCGAAGGTGATCGCCTTATCGTCGTCGTCGTCGGGGGCGAAGTCCATCTGCGACACGTTGACGTCGGGGGTCATCACTTTGACGCCCATCGCCCGGCAGTCGGCCAGGTACACGGCGGCCTTTTCCAACGACGACTTCACGCTGGTCAACAGGCAGGCCATGTAGGCCACCGGGTAATGCGCCTTCAGATACGCCGTCTGATACGTAACCAGGCCGTATCCGTAGCTGTGGCTCTTGTTGAAGGCATAGTCGGCGAACTTGGCGATGACATCGAACAGCTGCTCGCCGAGCACCCGGCCGTACTCCTGGCGTTCGCAACCGGCCTCGAAGTTGCTGCGCTCCTTGGCCATGACCTCGCGGCTCTTCTTACCCATCGCCTTGCGCAAGCTGTCGGCCTCGGCAAGTGAGTACCCAGCGAACTTCTGCGCGACGCGCATCACGCTCTCCTGGTAGATCATCAGGCCGTACGTATCGGTGAGCAACTCGGCCGCGTCGGGGTGGAAGAACTCGACCGGCTTGCGGTTGTTCTTGCGGTCGGCGTAGTCGTAGTGCATGTTCGCACTCATCGGCCCGGGGCGATACAGGGCGATCAGCGCGCCGACGTCGTCGAAACTGGTCGGAGCCATCGCCCGCAGCAACGCCCGCATCGGCGGAGATTCCAGCTGGAACACGCCGATCGTGTCGCCCCGGGAGAGCAGATCGAAGGTGGGCTGATCGTCGAGCGGCACGTGGTCGATGTCGAACTCGGGGTCGGCCGTCGCCCGAATCAACGCCAGCGTGTCGGTGATCACGTCGAGGTTGCGCAGGCCCAAGAAGTCCATCTTGAGCAGGCCCAAGTCTTCGACGCCGTGCATTTCGTACTGCGTCACCACCGGGGCGTTCTCGACCGGCACCCCCGCCTCGGGCTTGCGTTGGATCGGCAGGTAATCGGTCAGCGGCTCCTTGGTGATCACTACCGCCGCGGCGTGGATGCCGTCCTGCCGACGCATTCCTTCGAGACCCTTGGCGACATCGACGACCCGCTTGATGTCGGGGTCCATGTCGCACATCGCCCGCAGCTCGGCGGCCGCCTTGTACCCATCGGCGTACTTCGGGTTGTCTTCGAAGCAATACTTCAACGGGGTATCACGACCCATGACCAACGGCGGCATCGCCTTGGCCACCTTGTCACCAACGCCGTACGGATAGCCGAGCACGCGGGCTGCGTCGCGCACCGCAGCCCGGGCCTTGATTGTCGAGAAGGTGACGATTTGGGCGACGTGGTCGCGGCCATACATCTGGGCGGCGTAACGGATCATCTCGTCGCGGTATCGCGAGTCGAAGTCCATGTCGATGTCGGGCATCGAGATACGGCTCGGATTGAGGAACCGTTCGAACAGCAGGTCGTACTTGATCGGGTCGAGATCGGTAATCCGCAGGCAATAGGCCACCGCACAACCGGCGGCCGAACCACGGCCCGGACCGACGCGGATGCCGGTCGACTTGGCGTGGCGGATGAGGTCCCACACGATCAAGAAGTACGACGAGAACCCCATGTCGGCAATGACCTTGAGCTCATAGGCCAGCCGCTCGACCGCGGCCGTCGGAATCTTCTCGCCCCAGCGCTCCTTGGCCCCCTCCCACGTGAGGTGCTCCAGATATGCCCCGTCGGTGGTGAATCCCTCGGGAATCGGAAAGTTCGGCAATTGCGGCTTGCCGAACTCGATGGTCACCCCGGCTCGCTCGGCTACCCACAGCGTGTTGTCGCACGCCTCGGGATAGTCACGGAACAGGTGACGCATCTCGGCCGACGACTTGAGATAGTGCTCGTTGCCCTCGAACTTGAACCGCTTCGGGTCGCTCATCAGCGCCCCGGTCTGTACGCACAGCAGGGCGTCGTGGGCCTCGTGGTCGTGGCGGTGGGTGTAGTGCGAGTCGTTGGTGGCGATGATCGGCGCGCCGATGCGCTTGGCGATCTTGACCAGCGTCGGGTTCGTGTCGCGCTGGGCCTGGAGCCCGTGATCCTGCAGTTCGACGAACAGATTGTCTTTGCCGAAGATGTCTTGCAGGCGGGCCGCTCGTTCGATGGCCAGCTTCTCGTCGCCGTTCAGCAAGGCCTGCAGCACATGCCCACCGAGGCAACCGGTGGTGGCGATCAGCCCGCCGGAGTACTTCTCGAGCAGCTCCCAGTCCATCCGCGGCTTGTAGTAGTAGCCCTCGAGGAAGGCCAGGCTGGAGAGCTGAATGAGGTTGCGGTAGCCGAGGTCGCTCTCGGCCAACAGTGTCAGGTGGTAGTAGAGCTTCTTGCCGCCTTCGGTATCGCCGCCCGAGTCGTCGACCCGGCCTCGCCGGGCGGGGCGTTCGTGGCGAGTGTCGTGGGCCATGTAGGCCTCGATACCGAGCACGGGCTTGACGCCCTGCTTATTGCATTCCCGGTAAAAGTCCAGGATGCCGTACATATTTCCGTGATCGGTGATACCCAACGCGGGCATGCCATCGGCCGCCGCCTTGGCCACCAACTCGTCGAGTCGAGCCGCCCCATCGAGCATTGAGAACTCGGTGTGGACATGCAGGTGGGTGAACGAATCTCCCACGATGACGACCTCCTCACGTTCGGGCTCAAGGCTCCACACGGCTTACATGGGTGTCATTTCACCCTAGCGGACGACGGTCTGATGCCCCACACGAAGGCGTTGCTCAATAGTGATGGCGGGCTTGCAAGACCACCAAGGTCTCGTCCTTCACGACATATACGAATCGGTGCTCACCGTCGATACGTCGCGACCAAGCCCCGTCCGCGCTGTAGCGCAGCGGCTCGGGTTTTCCGATGCCCTCGAAGGGATCGCGCAACGTCGCGGCGATGAGCGTGTTCAACTTCTTGGGAGGCGGCGGTCGGTCTCCTGCCCGTAGAGGTAGTCCTCCCAGGCCTCCCCGTCGAACACCAGACGCATCGTCAGGCGAGGCTTCGCCGAGTCGGGCGAAGCGCTTCGGCCTCATCCCGCGGCGCTTGTGCCATTGCTTCCAATTCCTCGATGGTGGTGCTGACGTAGCCGGACTCGTCGCCTCGTCGATGACGGTCGAGCGCGCCAAGCAGGCGCCCGGCGTTGACGGGAGATGCCATCAGGTCTACGGATCCGCGACCCTACAGGTAGGTACCGGGACGGTCGGGTTCGGCCGAGGCTGACGGACCGTCCATTCGGCCGGGCATCTGGGTCATCGCGCCGGGCGGGAGCTGGCGCATCTGTTCGAGTTGCTGGCGAGCGGCCATCTGCTGGGCCATCAACATCGCCTGAATGCCGTGGAACAATCCCTCCAACCAGCCGACCAACTGGGCCTGGGCGATACGCAGCTCGGCGTCGCTCGGATGCTGGTCTTTGAACGGCAACGCCATCGACCGCAGTTCATCCTGCAGATCGGGCGACAACGCCGAAGACAACTCGTCGATCGAGGTCTGATAGATCGTCACCAGCCGTTCACGGCTGGCGTCGTCGAGCGGAGCGGCCTTGACCTCTTCGAGCAGCATCTTGACCATCGAACCGATCCGCATCACCTTGGCCGGCTCGCTGATCGTCTCTACGGCGGCATCGCTCGATGACCCGCCAGGCCCGGAGCCCTCGGGCATGACTACGACTTCGGGCTGCTCGCCGGGATGCTCTGACATCGACACTCGTTTCTACAGAAGGTGGGACGAAGCCCGGTTCAGCGTGGCCGGGCGCCGAGAAAGGGTACGTGCATTTCGGCCGGGGTGAGGGACCCGTGCCGACAAACCAGCTCGAACGGCCCCGAATCGGCCGGCTCATCGAAGCTGATGTCATCGCGGGCGACCAGGGCGACATCGCCCAGTCGCGCCGCGATCGGCCCGGCCATCTGCCGTCCGAGCCATCCCTCGTCGATGACCTGGGCCTTGCTGACGACCCAGGCAACGTCGGCGTGGGCATCGGTCGCCGCGGCGAGCAGGTCGGCCTCGGCGCCACGTCGGCCGTGCAACCAGCGGAAGCGCCCCTCGCCCGACTGGTACCGCGTCAGGCCGAGCACGTCTTTCGCCGGGGGGAAATGCCGTGGTCCTACCGACACCTGGCCGTGATCGGCAATCACCCCGAGCGCCGCCCCGGGCGGGAGCACTTCGAGGATGTCGCCGACCAGCCGATCGGCGAGCTGCAACTCCGAGTCGTAGAACGGCCCGAACCCGTACTCGTGGGCAACCTTGTCGATGCCGTCGTAGTAGGCGTAGACCACCTGCTCGCCCTTGGCGAGGCAATTGGCGACATGAACGGAGATGTTCGACATCACCCTCCACCCGGCGATCTTCACCCCGGCGAGGTGGGCGGCGGTGAACGCCGAGTTCGACAGCTCGGCCTTGGAAACAACAGTGACGTTATGACCGAGAAACGGCGGGTACGGCTGTACGTCGGCCGGAGGATGCCGACGGCGAGCGTCACCGGCGGCCGTCGTCCATCGCAAGACGTTCATCACGTCGCCGCTCAGGTCGATGCGATAGCCGACGATGCCGTGCTCGGCCGGTTCCAGACCGGTGACGATCGAGGTCAGCGCGGTCGATGTCGTCGAGGGGACCACGGTCGTGATCGGCCCCCCGACCATCGAGGCCAGATTGGGGGCGATGTGCCGATGCGACTGCAGCTGATCCCACCCCAGACCATCGAGGACGAGAATCACCACCTGGTCGGCGCCGATCAAGGGAGCGGGAAACCACGAGGGCAGGTCGCGCCGGGATGGGGGCGTCATCAACGCCGGCATGATCCCCCTGACGTTGGCTCCGCCATAGGCGGGAAGGACCGGAGCGTTCACCATTGGTGCCTAGTCCATCACTGATGTCGTCATAGTTCCCAACTCCCGCCGTACGATGGGAGTCGTGCGCGTGTCCACCAGAGGAGACTATGCCTGTCGGGCCCTGTTGTCCCTGGCTTTGCATCCCGAAGGGGCGCCGACGTCGGTACGCGATATCGCCGAGCGCACGGGTTTGCCCCAGCCCTACCTCGAACAGATTCTGCTGGCGCTGAAGGGTGCGGGCCTGGTCAAGTCGAAGCGGGGCGTCGGTGGCGGCTACGTTCTGGCCCGCTCCCCCGCCGACATCTTGCTCTCCGAGATCGTCTCGGCCGTCGATGGCCCGATCACCCTGGGCGACTTCGGCGAACCGCACCAAGACGGCTCATGCGATCACGAAGGCCAATGCGTTTTGTTGGCGATCTGGAAGGTGGCCGGCGAGCACATGCGCGAGCACCTCGGCGGGTACACCTTGGCCGCCGTCGCCGGCTCCGCTCGGGGCGAAGATCCGTGGCCCGAAGCAATGCACTCCCACTGATTCATTCCGAGCCAGGGCGCCGTGCGATCGGGTCTTGGCGGAAGAAGTCACGAAAGACTTCGTAGAGGTCGGGATGCATTGCCTGGAGCTGCACGGGGCGCTCGAAGAACAGCTCGGCGACCACCGCAAAGAACTCACCGCGATCGGTCGCCGCGTACTCCCGGATGATGCTCGGCGACCCGGACCCCGGCCCGGGCCCCGACTCCGACCCCGACCGTGGCTCCGGCCCCGCATCGCTCAAGGCGTCGAACTCACGCTCGCACACTGCTTCCCATCGCCGACGCAACGTCGGATCGATGTCGCCCGGGGTGCCGTCAACCAGGCCATCGCTCATGTCGAGCTTGTGGGCGAACTCATGCACGACCACATTGCGCCCCGTGCCCCGGTGACGGGTGTCGTGACGGACGGCGTCCCAGGCGAGGATGATCGGCCCACGATCGTGATGCGCCTCGCCGTCGAGTGGACCCGAACCCGACGTGAACACCCCGGGGATCGATCCGGGCCGTTCGCCATCGAGCCTGATCGTTCGCGGGTGGACGACGATCGCCCGCACGTGGCGGTACACCTGCAGGTCGAAGTTCAGCGCCACCAGGGCCGCCTGGGCCGCGATCACCGTGCACATCTCGTCGGTCAACTCGAACCCCCGGGCCGCCTCCCAACTCTTGGTCGCCAGCAACACGTCGACGCGCTCGACGAGGTCGCCGCGTTCCAGGGCCGACAAGACCGGCCACTCACCCAGATAGCGGCTGAACAGCCCATCGATATCGTCGCACGGAGGGCGGCGGCGCTTCGGACGGCGGCGGAGCATGTGACCAGCATGCCGCGGCCGATGCCCGGCCACACGTCACTCGAGGGTGGCGAGGATCGCGACGAGGTCGTCGGCGAGCGGAGAGTTGAAGTCCATCTCCTCGCCGGTGATCGGGTGAAGGAACGACAGGCTGCGGGCGTGGAGGAACGGACGGGTCAACCCGAGCGATGACCGGCGGTCTCCGTACATCGTGTCGCCGACCACCGGATGCCCAACGGCGGCGAGGTGAACCCGGATCTGGTGAGTGCGGCCGGTCTCGAGCTCGCAGGTCAGCTTGGCGACCTCGGGGACCTTGTAGCGCTTGTCGACGTGGTAGTGGGTGCGGGCCTTCTTGCCGGTGCCGACCACGGCCATCTGCATCGGATTCCGAGTGTCTCGCCCGATCGGAGCGTCGATCGTGCCCGTCGGGGTCGATGGCACCCCCCACACGAGGGAGTCATAGATGCGACGCATTGCGTGCTCGCGCAGCATCTCGACCAACAGCTCATACGCCGCGGCTGAGCGGGCCACGGTCAACAAGCCCGTCGTGCCGGCATCGAGGCGGTGCACAATGCCCGGGCGGCCGTCCTGGCCGACGCCGGCGATCTCGGGAAACCGCGCCAGCAACCCGTTGACCAGAGTGCCGACCTCGTTGCCCGTCGCCGGGTGCACGACCAGGCCGGCCGGCTTGTCGATGACGATCAGGTCATCGTCGGCATGCAGCACCGTGAACTCAACCGACGCATCTGGCTGCGGCGGCTCGGGCACCGTGATGTAGCTGGTGTCGATCACCACCATGTCACCGAGCGTTACCCGCTGTTTGCCGACGGTGACGACCGTGGCGCCGACGACGACCGCGCCCGCCTCGATGAGCCGAACCGCCTCGGAGCGGCTGACGTCGGCCAACAGGGCAACCACCCGGTCGACGCGTTCCCCCGCCAGGAGCGCAGGGATTTCTTCGTTAATCATCGGGCCTCGATTGTGGTGCGGCGGCTCACTGAGCGACAACCGAAGTTGGGGTGGAAACCCGTGACCGCAACAGCGAACCAAGTACGAGGACCACGCCACCGACGGACACGCCGATGTCGGCCACGTTGAAGATCGGCCACCACTGCACGTCGATGAAATCGACGACGCCACCCTTCATCCAACCGTCGCCGCGGAACAGACGGTCGAGGACGTTGCCGATCGCCCCGCCGATGATCATGCCGGTGGCCATCGCGCTGAGCTTGCTGTCGGCACGGCGTAGGCTCACGGCCAGGAAACACACCACGACCAGGGCCAACACGCCGATGTATTGACCGATGCCGCGAAACCGGCTGAAGGCCATGCCTTCGTTGAAGACCAGGTTGAAGCGCAGCGAACCGATGAGATCGATCGTGCGGCCGCCTGACAATCGCCCGACCGCCCAGACTTTGGTGACCTGATCGACGGCAATGACGACCGCCGCGATCAACAGGCTCGGCACCAAGGTCGGCACGGGGGCAACGGCCCCCTGAACCGCCTCGGACGAGGTCTGTTCGATGGACCCATCGGTCGACGACCCGGCATCAACCGGCTCATCGCCAGAATCGGCCGACTCGACCGGGGTATCGGTCATCGACGACCGATCCCGCCGACTTTCTCCTCGACGAGCACCGACGCCCACGGGATCGCCTCGAGGCGTTCCTTGGGGATCGGCTTGCCCGATGCGACGGAGTAGCCGTAGGTGCCGGCATCCATGCGGGCGATCGCTTCGTCGATATCGGCGACCATTTGGCGGGCCTGGGCCGACAGAGCCAGATCGCGCTCACGCTCGACGACCATGGTGTCGCCCTGGCCGCCTTCCTCGCCGAACTCGACGTCGCCCATCTCCTGATCCTCGATCAGGGCATTGGCCTCGTCTTCCAGCCGGTTGGCCTGCCCGGTCAGAGCGGCGCGTTCTTCGATCAGCAATGCCCGCTGGGCCTCGAGAAACTTCGCGTCGAAATCCTTACTGGCCTTGGGCTTGGTGAGGTTGACGTCGGCTTCGGCGGTCTTCTTCGATGTGGACATCGGGTCAATGACCTTTCCAGCGCTCTGGGCGGCTTCGAGGGACTGCGGATGCTACCGCCGAGTTGATCAACCTCGGCGGTCACCCGGGGTGGAATCGGGCACAAGGATGCTGGTCGCCAATTCGACGGTGATGCCGTTGACCTGCACGCGCTTGGATCGCGACGTCTCGCCGGACACGAGCGACACGTCGGCGCGCTTGATGCCGAGGGCGTCGGCGATCAGTTCGACGATCGCCTCGTTGACGCGTCCACCGATCGGCGGAGCGCCAACGCGCACCTTGAGGGCATCGCCGTGGCGGCCGACGACCGCGTTGCGCCCGGCTCCGGGCTGCACTCGCAGGTCGATCAGCACTCCGCCATTGTTATCGTCGGTGATCATGCGGTGACTCCTGTCGTGGCCGAAACCTCGATCTGAGGCTCGGAGAGGGAATCGTCAGTATGCGCCGCGACATGAGCCGTCAGCGTTTCGCCCATCACCAGATCGCGGTGTTCGTCGAATGCTTCGACCCATGGGGCCGACGCGGTGAGCGTGAGCGAGATGCGGTCGCTGATGTTCAGATCGGCCTCGCGGCGAGCCTGCTGGATGAGGCGGACCAGGTCGCGAGCGACGCCCTCGCGCTCCAGTTCGGGGGTCACGGTGGTGTCGAGCACGACGACGCCGGAGTTGCCCGGCAGGGTCGCAGCGGCACCCTCGACGTTCGAGACGAGGTCGAAGCGGTACTCGCCCTCGATCAACTCGATGCCGCCGACGGTGACCCGGTCGCCGTCGATCGTCCACTCCCCCGTCTTGTGGGCCTTGATCACCGTCTGGGTGTCGCCGCCCAGTCGACGCCCGAACTCCTTGGGATTGAGCCGCAGTTCCTGGCGGGCATACGCCCCGGCATCGGACGTCATCACGACGTCTTTGACGTTCAACTCGTCGCGCAGGATGTCGGCGTGGGGAGCGAGCAGTGCGGCCGACGGGGTGGCAACGACCGCTTGGGCGAGCGGCAACCGCACTCGCAGGCCGTGGGCCTTGCGCAGCGCCAGCAGCGTCGAGCAGGCGACGCGGACCTGTTGCATCCCGGTCACCAGATCGGCATCGACCGGGAAGTCGGCCGCCAGCGGCCAATCGGTGAGGTGGACGCTTCCGCTCCCGGTCAAACCGTGGTAGATATGTTCGCTGACCAGCGGCAATGTCGGCGCGGCCACCTGGCAGAGCACGACGAGCGCGGTGTGTAGCGTGTCGATCGCGTCCTGGTCACCGGCCCAGAACCGGTCTCGGCTACGGCGGATGTACCAGTTTGTCAGCGTGTCGAGGAACCGGGTGACCACGGCGCATGCCCCGAACAGATCTTCGCCGTCCATTGCCTCGGTGACCCCGGCAACCAGACCATTCAACTCGCCGAACAGGTAGCGGTCGAGCACATCGGTCTGCCCATCGACGTCGGCCGGAGTACGGAAGCGCCCGACGGTGCCCGCCGCGTTGGAGTACAGCGTGAGGAAGTACCACGAGTTCCACAACGGCAGGATCGTATGACGCACGGTGTCACGGATGCCCGCCTCGGTCACCGACACATCGCCGCCGCGCAAGATCGCCGAGCTCAGCAGGTTCCAGCGCATCGCGTCGGCCCCGTAGGTGTCGAACATCAGGTTCGGATCGGGGTAGTTTTGCAGCGACTTCGACATCTTCGCCCCGTCGTCGCCGAGCACGATGCCGTGGCTCACACAGGTGCGAAACGCGGGTCGGTCGAACAGAGCGGTGGCGAGCACATGCAGCGTGTAGAACCAGCCGCGAGTCTGGGCCATGTATTCGACGATGAAGTCGCCCGGGTAGTGACTGTCGAACCATTCGCGGTTCTCGAACGGGTAGTGCACCTGGGCGAAGGGCATCGAGCCCGACTCGAACCAGCAGTCGAGCACCTCGGCGACGCGGCGCATCGTCGACTGACCCGTCGGGTCGTCGGGATTCGGGCGGGTGAGATTGTCGACCGCCGGGCGGTGGAGGTCGGTCATCCGCACGCCGAAGTCGCGCTCGATCTCGTCGAGCGAGCCGTAGACGTCGATCCGCGGATATCGCGGGTCGTCCGACTTCCATACCGGGATTGGTGAACCCCAGAACCGGTTGCGGCTGATCGACCAATCGCGGGCGCCGGCGATCCACTTGCCGAACGAGCCCTCTTTCACATGCTCGGGCACCCAGCGGATCTGCTGGTTGAGCTCGACCATCCGGTCGCGGATCGCCGTGACCTGTACGAACCACGACGAGATCGCCCGGTAGACCAGCGGCTTCGCGCAGCGCCAGCAATGCGGATATGAGTGGTCGTAGGTCTCGTGGCGAACCACCCGCGCCCGATCCTTCAGGTCGCGGATCACCAGCGGGTTGGCGTCGAACACGTGGACACCGGCCCATGTGGTCACCTCGGCGGTGTACTGGCCGTGCTGGTCCATCGGCACGATCGTCTCGATGCCCACGGCGTTGCAGGCGTTCTGGTCGTCCTCGCCATGCCCCGGCGACATGTGGACGACACCGGTGCCGTCTTCGGTCGAGACGAACTCGGCCCCGATGACCTGAAAGGCGTTGGGAGTGTCGGCAAAGAAGTCGAACAGCGGCGTATACCGGCGTCCAACGAGCTCTGAGCCCTTCACCGTGGCGACCTGCTCTGCGGTTCCCAATTCTTTGGAGTAGGCCGTCAGGCGGCTCTCAGCGAGGATGTAGCGCTGCCCATCAGCATCGGCCATCACGGCGTAGTCGATCTCGGGCCCAACGGCGACGGCCAGGTTTGACGGCAGCGTCCACGGGGTGGTCGTCCAGGCAAGGATCCGCTCGCCGGTCTCCAACTCGAACCACACGGTCAGCGCCGGGTCTTGGCGGTCCTTGTAGACGTCATCCATCTTGGTTTCGGTGTTCGACAGCGGGGTCTCGCACCGCCAGCAGTACGGCAGCACCTTGAAGCCCTCGTAGACCAAACCCTTGTCCCACAGGGTCTTGAACGCCCACATCACGCTCTCCATGTAGGTGATGTCGAGCGTCTTGTAGTCGTTGTCGAAATCGACCCAGCGGGCCTGGCGAGTGACATAGGTCTGCCACTCGCTCGTATAGCGCAGCACCGACGTGCGACAGGCGTCGTTGAACCGGTCGATGCCGTAGCCGATGATCTCGGGATGTCCAGAGATGCCCAGTTCCTTCTCGGCCTGCACCTCGGCGGGCAGACCGTGGCAGTCCCAGCCGAAGCGGCGCTCGACCTTGCGACCGCGCATCGTCTGGTAGCGGGGCACGGCGTCTTTCACGTAGCCGGTGAGCAGGTGGCCGTAGTGCGGCAGACCGTTGGCGAACGGCGGGCCGTCGTAAAAGACGTACTCGGGGGCATCGGCTCGACGGTCGATCGACGCCTGGAACGTACCCTCGGCGGCCCAGCGGGCCAACACCTCGGCCTCGATCGTCGGCAACGACGGTTGCGAGCCGACCGCCGGGTAGGAGCGGGGAGAGGAATGGGGGTTCGAGTTGGTCACGGCGTTCTCCTGCGAAGCGAATTCATCGGCTGAATCCAATGGTTCACAGGGACGAGCCGACCGGCCCGCGGTACCACCCTGCTTGCCGACCACCACGATGGTCGACCGCTTGGTTACGCCAGCGGTAACGGGCTGGACCCGTTCGGTTCTACTGAGGCCAATGCAGCCCGTTCTTCCGAAGGCTCAGGGGTGATTGCCCCGTCAATGCCGATGCCACCAGGCTAGCCGGGGCGATCGACCCGCGGCTCGCCCTTTTTGAGGGCAGCCCTCAGACGTCTTCCTCGCCGACGAACCGCATCGCGTTCTGCGCCGCCGGACGCTGGAAAATGGGTACCTCGGCGGTGATCTCCTCGACGACGAGTCCGTCGGCATCGGGGATCTCGTCGAACATCCGCTCCAGCGGGACGACAACGGATGGCGCGGCGAACGTCGGCACCGGCATCGCCGCCGTTTCGTCGACGTCGAAATCGTCAACGCTGTTGACCGCCGAGGCGCTCGTCGGTTCCCCGGGAAACTCACCGCCCCGCAACATCGCCGCCCCGGGACCGAGCGGAGCAGGCGCCACCGGCGGAACATCGTCGAAGTCGTCTTGTTCCGGCCATGAGTCCTGCAGCGATGCATAGACCCCCCGCGGCTCCTCATCGTGTGGAGTCGCCCCATGCAGCACCGGGCTTCGGATCTCGCCAAGGCCACCGACGGGTCGCTCGGCGACCTCGCGCAACGCCTGGGCGGCCTCGAGCAGCCGC
Organism: uncultured Actinomycetes bacterium; assembly: GCA_963847945.1. Lineage (GTDB taxonomy): Bacteria > Actinomycetota > Acidimicrobiia > Acidimicrobiales > Ilumatobacteraceae > JANMJD01. The sequence goes on along the minus strand of CAWKBX010000004.1, from coordinate 181,131 downwards.
TCGCGTTGCGTCACGGTGAACTCCTCCATATGGGCGACATCGTCGCGGAGGAACTCGAGGCGGACGAGGAGCTGCTGCAGTTCGGCCTCGGCCCGCAACGTCTCGGCGTCGGCCACCTTGCGGGCATCGGCTCGCGCCTCGGTCACGATCTCCTCGGCATCAAGATGGGCCTGGCCAATCAGTGAATCCGCCTCGGCGCGAGCCGAGATCCGGAACTGATCGGCATCGAAGCGAGCCTGGGCGACCGTCTCGTCGGCCGTCTTTTGGGCCAGCAAGAGGGTTCGGCTGATCGTGGTCGAATCGTCGACCCGCTCCGGGTCGGCCGCACGGCCCGCCGCCTGAACCTCTTGGATTCGGGCGACCGCCTGACGGGCCCGGGTCTCCATGTGGTTCGCCCGGTCGTGAGCATCGGACAAGGCCCGAGCAACGTTGCCAAGATATGACCGAACCTCGTCGGGGTCATATCCCTTCTTGCTCACTCGGAATGTGGCCGAGGCAACAGCCTGAGGGGTGACTTCCATGGCCCCATAGTACGAGATCACAGCTGCGGCGTCTCGGACCTCTGTAAGTGGTCGGGACTGGGCTCCGCTGACGCTTTGCCCGCTCCCTCCCGGGCTCACTGGGCCTGGCGGCCCGGACGCTCGCCGCCGCGACAAACCTGTGGGTGAAGTCGGGACTGGGCTCCGCTGACGGAGCCTTACGAGCAGATCAGGCGGACCAGGACTCGGGCCACGAGAATGACGACCATCGGGCTGAGATCGAGACCGCCGAGCGACGGCATGATCCGCCGGATGGGCACCAGCACTGGATCGGTGACGACGCGCAGCACCCGGTTGACCTGTTCGAGAAACGAACCGGGGCTCATCGGGAACCACGACAGCACGATGCGCAAGATGATCACGATCACGTACAGATTGATGAGGTTGCAGATCAACGAACTCACGACGCCACCAAACGAGGGATGAAAGGAATCTGGACGAACCGCTCAGGCCCGAACCGCTCAGGCCCGAACCGCTCAGGCCCGAACCGCTCAGGCATAGTCGCGGCCGGACGGTGGCTTCAGGAGATACACACCGGAGGCGACCTTCTCCATCGAGCCTTCCAAGCCGTAACACAACCCACTGGCGAAATCGATCAACCGACGGGAGATCTCTCGGTCGGTCCCCTCGATGTTCATGATCACCGGCAGGCCTTCCTTGAACTTGTCGGCAACCTCCTGGGCCTGGTCGAATCGGCGCGGCCGGACGGTATGCGGTTCACCCATCGGGGCAGCCACCGATCTCACGGCCGAACCCTGGCGGGACGGCCGGGGGGTGATACCCGAGTCGTCGGCGAACGTCGGACGCGGGCGAGCCGGAATGGGATCGGGATCCCGATGCGGGGTGGAACGGGGCAAGGGGCGGACTCCCAGATCGTTGTCGTCGTAATTGGCACCGCCACGGCTCGAGGGCCGGACAACGCGGGGTTCGGGCTCGTACCCGCCACGACCGCCACGCATCGGCTCAGGCTCGATGGGCGGCATGTCATAGTCGTCGTACGCATCGTCTGGCCCCAGACCCAAGTAATCCATTGCCCGTTTCCAAGCAGACATCCGTGACCTCCTCCCAAAAGGCTAGCCCAGTAAGTCGGCTCGTTGGCGGACTCCCGTGCGAGCGTCGAATTACTCCGGCCCGATACCGTCGGCTCATCGGGTGATTCGCGGACCGAACAGGGCGCTGCCGACGCGTACGTGGGTCGCTCCGGCGGCCACGGCCACTTCGAGATCACCGCTCATCCCCATCGAACAACCAACCAGACCGAGCCGGTCGGCCAGGGCGCGCAGCTGCCCGAAACCCGCCGACACCTCGTCGATCGAGCCTTGGCGCCCGATCGTCATCAGCCCCTCGACGGCGAGTCCCAGCTCCGCCGCTCGACCCACGATCGCCGGCGCATCACCGGGGGTACACCCACCCTTGGCGGGGTCGTCGTCGACGTTGACCTGTACAAAGATGCGCGCCGCAGGAGCGCGACGAGCGAGTTCGTCGATGACGCTCGGCCGGTCGACGGTCTGCCACACGTCGACGCACGGGGCCAACATGCGGATCTTGTTGCTCTGCAACCGGCCGATGAAATGCACCTCGGGTCGGGTGATGTCGATCGGCAGGTCGGCCAACTTGCCGACGAGTTCCTGGGCGTAGTTCTCACCGATCGCCGAACACCCGGCATCGACCGCAGCCCGAATCGCGTCGACGCCGAACGTCTTGGTCACCGCGATCAACGTGACCCCGGTGCCTCCGGCCGCGTCGATACGATCACGGACCGCCGAAACGTTGTGGGCGACCACGGCCGGATCGATCATCAACGAAGGCCCCGGTTGGCGTCGATCAACGACCGACGAGAACCACTCGGGCTATTTGAGGAACGACGGAACGTCGAAGTCGTCGTCATCATCGCGATCGTCAGCGGCATCCTCATCGTCCTCGCCGAACAACTCACGGATCGACGACGCCACCCGGCGCTCGTCAACCGATCGCAGGCGAGCGGCCCCGGTGGTGGTGTTCGAAGCATCCCAACGATCGAAACCGGCGGCGATCACCGTGACCTTGACCTCGTCACCCATCTCGTCGTCGATGACCGTACCGAAGATGATGTTGGCATCTTGGTGGGCGACACCCTGGATGATCTCGGCCGCCGCGTTGATCTCGAACAGACCAAGGTCGGACGAGCCGGTGATGTTGAGCAGGATGCCGCGAGCGCCATCGATGGCGGCCTCGAGCAAGGGGCTGGAGATGGCCGTCTTGGCGGCGACGACGGCACGGTTCTCGCCGCTGGCCTGGCCGATGCCCATCAGCGCGGAACCGGCGTTGGCCATGACCATCTTGACGTCGGCGAAGTCGGTGTTGATCAAGCCCGGAGTCGTGATCAGCGTCGTGATGCCACTGACGCCCTGGAGGAGCACTTCATCAGCCATCTTGAAGGCGTTGAGCACGCTGGTCTTCTCGTTGGCGACGGTGAGCAACCGATCGTTCGGGATGACGATCAGGGTGTCGACCTTCTCCTTGAGCTTCTGGATGCCCGTCTCGGCCTGCACCGAACGGCGGCGACCCTCAAACGAGAACGGCCGGGTGACGACGCCAATGGTCAGCGCGCCCATCCCCTTGGCGATCTCGGCGACGACGGGGGCCGCTCCGGTACCGGTGCCACCGCCCTTGCCGGCGGTGATGAACACCATGTCGGCACCCTTGATGATCTCTTCGAGTTCCTCGCGGTGCGACTCGGCGGCCTGCCGACCGACCTCGGGATCGCTCCCGGCCCCCAGGCCGCGGGTCAACTCTCGACCGATGTCGAGCTTGATATCGGCGTCGCTCATCAGCAATGCCTGCGCGTCGGTGTTGACGGCGATGAACTCAACGCCTTTCAACCCAGCGTCGATCATTCGATTAACGGCGTTGACGCCTCCGCCACCGATGCCGATCACCTTGATGACGGCAAGGTAGTTCTGCGGTGAACCAACCATAAAGACCTCCGGACATGTCCTGCGCCCCATCATTCCACGTCAGGGGGTACAAAACGGGGAACCGCTATTCAATCGCCATCGAAGGAGGCTTGCGCGGCTCGACGTCGAACCGTTTCAGCCCGGCGCGATGGCCGGTTTCGTGGGGTCGCTGACGTTGATCGAGACAACCTTGTCGATCTCGCGTTCGGGGTCGGACAGCAGGGTCAACAGCACGGCGAGCTTCTGGCGAAGGTCGCTGGCGGTACCGAGATTGACCGTGGCCGTGGTCGTCAGGTTCAGGTTGATGTCGGGCCCGACCACCGAAATCGAGGCGATGAGCGGCCGCAGCGTCGGCAACCCGTCGAGCGTCGCCGCCAACTGCGCCAGGGTCTGGTAGGCCGTACCCGCGTTCTGCCCGGGCTGAAGGTCGGGCCCGGGACCGAAGATGGCCAGGAAGTCCGACGGTTGGGCACCACCGGGGACCATGTCGATCACGCCCCCGTCGATGTCGATGATCCGCCATGACAGGTCGGTGCCGACGTATGCCGCCGCCGGCACTCGTTCGATCAGCGAAACCTCCAGTGAGCTGGGGAATTGAGCATCGACCGCCACCCGGCGAACCCACGGGAGGGTCCCGAGCTGCCGTTCGACCTGCTGGGTATCGATGGTCAGCACGGGCTTGTTCCGCAACGGTCCGAGAATCGCTTCGAGCTGATCGGCCGACGTGTGGACCGCACCGTCGACGGTCACCGTCTTCACCGAGAACAGCGGAGACGCCAGCACGGCCAGGGCAACGACGATCGCCAGCACCGGCACACCGATACCGAGGATCCACTTCAGCCGCTTGCGCCCGATGCTGCGCCGCACCGTGATCCGCCGCTGGCGGACCTTCTGGTTCATCTTCGGCTTTTCATCGGGAAGCACCAGGGCGCTGAGATCGTCGTCGTCGCCGATCAGCAGATTGCCGCCCTCGCGGCGCGTGTCGCTGAGCACGATCGCATCGGGCAGGTCGTCGGTGCCATCGATGATCACCCTGGTGCCGGGGGCGCTGGGGGCGCTGGGGGCCATGGCGTTCGGAACGCCGGAGTTCGCGACCGGCGAGCGGCCCTCGCCCAAATTCCCCGACACAGAGGCACCGATGCCCGCGCCTGGACCACGGCCCGGGCCCGGTTCATCCATGCCATCGAAGTCGTCGATGACCAGATGCCGCCGTGGCTTGACCGGCTCGGCGGCGGGTATCTCGGCGCCCGGGACCGCCGACGCGTCGGCGGCGGCGGAGTCGAGCCACGCACTCGGATCGGGAGGTACCGGGCTCCATGGCGCGGCATCATCGAAGTCGTCGTCGAAGTCGTCGAGGAGGAAGTCGTCGTGGGCCGACCCGTCGTCGACAATCACGTCATCGGCCAACAACTGGTCGAGATCGAGATCGTCGAACTCGTCGGCCGTCGACGGCGCGGCCGTGGCCGGGCCAGGGTCGGGCGGTCGCCGGAATGGATCATCGGGATCGCCGCCGTCACCGAAGAGGAGGACACGCTCGCTCGCGTCGTCCCCCGACCCGCGCCCGAGGCTGTCACCGCCGTCGGATTCGCCGATACCCGGTCGGTCGGCGTCTGCGGCGCTCATGAGCCCACTCCCCGGCCCACCCTGCGGACCACGACGCCCGAGCGAGCCTCGGAGCCCTCCGCGAACCCGACCAAACGGACCTCGCTGTGCAGGGCGATCCCGTGGTGGGCGAGCACCCGCTCGCGGACCTCGTCGATGACGGCGCGGACATCGGCCGCCCGACCGTTGTCATCGGCCTGGATGAAATTGGCGTGCTTGGTCGACACCTCAGCACTGCCGATACGGAACCCGCGCAGGCCCAATTCGTCGATCACCTTGGCCGCCGGTAGCACCTCGGGGATGGGGTTGACAAACACCGAACCGGCGTTGTGGCCGCCCGGCTGATGCTCGCGACGCCACCGCACGATCTCGGTGATCTCCGCCTCGGATCGATCCCGATCACCGGGTCGGAGCGCGAACGTCGCCCCGACTACCACCTGGTGAGCGGCAAGATCCGAGCCTCGGAAGCGAAGCCCCAGGGCATCGACGGGCACCTCGGCCCGGGTCTGCTCATCGAGGTCGAACACCTCGACGGTGATCAGCGAGGCGGCCATGTCGGAGCCATGGCCTCCGGCGTTCATCGAGACCGCACCCCCGACGGAGCCGGGAACCCCGACGGCCCATTCCAGCCCGGTCAGTGCGGCCGCGGCGGTGCGGCGGGCCAGAATCGGCAGGAAGACCGCGGCCCCCGCCACCACGTCGATCGTTTCGCGGCCTGCCGATGGCGCGCCGATGACGATCTCGTTGGCGAACTCGCCCAAGCAGATCGCCAGACCGGCAAACCCTTCATCGGCGACGAGCAGATTCGAGCCCCGCCCGACGACCAGCACGGGAACCGCGACATTCTCCAGCGCTCGAGCGAGATCGGCCAGATCGTCGATCGACTCGACTCGGGTCAAGAGCGCCGCCGGACCACCCACCCGGTAGGTCGTCATCGGCCCGATCGGTACGGCTCGCTCGGCCCGAGGCCCCAACCGCTCGGCCAGCCGATCGAGGTCGCGATCGAGTTCGCGGTCGCGGATCGTCACCGCCCGCGATCCTGCGATCGGCGGCGCTCGAGCACTTCGCTGGGCAGCGAAGCAACGTCACCACAGCCTATCGAGATGCACACATCCCCCGAGCGCACCTCGTCGGCGAGGAAAGCGATCAGATCGTCACGCTTGGGCAACCAGACCACGCGCTGGCGCGGGTGGGCATCGCAGATCGCGTTGACAACCAACTTGCCGGTGACCCCGGGGATGGGCAGGTCACCGGACGGATAGATATCGGTGATCACGGCCACGTCGGCGTCGACGAATGCGTCGCGATACTCGGGCGACAGAATGGCCATCCGCCGGTAGCGGTTCGGCTGGAACACGGCAACGACCCGTTGCCAACCGTCGCCGCTGGTGCGGGCGGCCGCCAACACGGCGGCGATTTCGGCCGGGATGTGGCCGTAGTCGTCGACGAATGTCGCCCCGCCGTGTTCCCCTCGGAAGTCGAACCGGCGAGCGACGCCGCCAAACCGGGCGATCGCCGCCGCGGCGACCTCGAACTCGACGCCGAGTTCCAGGGCCATCGCCAACGCCGCGGTGGCGTTGCGAGCATTGTGGATGCCCCGCAGCGGGAGCTCCACCGTGCCTAACCGCTCGCCCCGGCGCACCACGGTGAACCGCTGGACGCCCGAGGCGGCCTCGAGGTCGACGGCGCGATAGGTCGCCTCCGCGGCCGTGCCATAGGTGACCGCACCGCAGCCTTCGCCGATTTCCGCAGCGATATGGGCGCATTGTTCGTCGTCGGCGCACAGCACCTTCGGCCCCGGAATCTGGGCGACGTACTGCTCAAAGCCGTCGATGATCGCCTGAAAAGTGCCGTAGTTCTCGAGATGGTCGGCGTCGATGTTGGTGAGAATCGTGGCGTAGAGCGGCAACCGCAGGTGGGTCAGGTCGTTCTCATCGGCCTCGACGACGAAGCAGTCGCTGCCGGTCCATTGGGCGCCGGTGCCCATGTCGGTGACATCGCCGCCGATCACGAAGCTCGGCCGCCGCTCGGCGGCCGCCAGGATCAGCATCAACATCGACGTCGTCGTCGTTTTGCCGTGGGTGCCGGCGACCCCGACCGACTGCGCCCGCGCGGAGATCGAGGCGAGCATGCCGTCGCGGCGCAACATCGTCACGCCCGTTCGGCGGGCTTCGTCGATTTCGATGTTCGACGCGGGGATCGCGCTCGATGCGGTGACGGCATCGACGCCGTGAACGAGCGCCCGGTCGTGGCCGACGTGCACCTCGACCCCGGCGGCCCGCAGCCGGTCGAGCACCGGGTGTTCACGGATATCGCTCCCCGACACGGTATGGCCCATTTCGGCCAGCACGAGGGCGATCGCGCTCATACCCGGTCCACCGACGCCAACCACGTGGTAACGGGCCGGAGTCGAGAGATCGAGCGGGGCGAGGGGTGCGGGCAACGGAGAAATCGTCATGACGCGCCCTCGAATCTATCCCGGCCGACCTCGTCGATCAGGTCAATCAGTCGCCCGCTGCGATGAGCAGTGCCCTGTTCCCAGGCCCCTCGGGCGATCTCGGCGAGCGCCTCGGGGTCATTGACCAGGCGTAACACCTCGTCGCTCAGCCGCTCGGCGGTGAACGAACCTTCGGGAATCGAGATCGCCCCACCGTGGTCGGCGAGGATCGCGGCGTTGACGGTCTGGTGGTCTTCGGCGGCCAACGCCCATGGAACGATGATTGCCGGCACCCCAATGGCCGCCAGTTCGGCAATCGTGCTCGCCCCGCCGCGCACCAACATCAGGTCGGCTGCGGCGTACACCTGAGGCATGTGCTCCTCGTATCCGATCACCTGCGTCATGATTCCCGACGCCCCGTCGCGCTCGGTCGAAGCGGCGGCCACGAACCGTTCGCCGACGATGTGGCGCACGGCCAGATCGCGGCGAGCGACGTGTCGTTCGACGAAGTCGTTGGTGGCGGCGTTGAGCAGGCCCGCCCCTTGCGAACCCCCGAAAACCGCAAGGACGAACCGATCGTCGGGTAGCCCGAGGAGGAGGCGAGCGGCCGCCCGGTCGCGCCGGCGATCGACGGCGAGGATCGACTGACGCAGCGGTGATCCAGTGTGTACCGCATGGGGCAGCGGCATGCCGTCGTATCCCGTCGCACAGACCCTGGCGAAGCGGGCGGCCACCTTGCTCGCCCATCCCGGGCGCTTGTCGTAGCTGACCACGACGATCGGCACTCGGCGCAGGCGGGCGGCGAGAATCGACGGCAGGCTGGCGTACCCGCCCACCGAGACGGTGACCGACGGTCGGAGCCGTCCGAGGAGCCGCCAGGCCTCGACGATCGCCCAGACCATTTTGAACGGCATGGCGACGTTCGCCATCAGCTTGGTCGGGGTCAACTGGCGCTGTAGGCCGGTGACTTCCAGAAACGTGTGCGGAAATCCGCTCGGGGGTACCAGGCGGGTCTCGATGCCCCGCCGGGCCCCGACGTAGTGAACCGATGCCGCGGCGTGTCCCTTGGCGACCAGGCCCTCGGCGATCGCGTAGGGCTGGGAGCACGTGGCCGGCGGTGCCTCCGCCGGTGACGACGGCAAAGGTCGTTCCGGGTGGAGCGGTGGTCGCGGGCGAGGTGGATTCGGGAACGGCTGAACTCACGCCGAAGATCGTGCCACGCTGAGCAGCAGACCGGCGGCGGTCATCGTCACGAACAGCGACGAACCGCCGAACGACATGAACGGCAACGTCAGACCCGTGAGCGGCATCGTGCCGGTGACCCCACCGACGTTGATGATCGTTTGCACCGTGATCCAGGCCGCCACGCCACCGGCGATCAGCATGCCGAAGCGATCGGCGGCGGCGAGGGCGATCTGCACCCCGAAGTAGGCGAACAACAGATAGCAACCCATCACGGCGACCACGCCGATCAGCCCCAGCTCTTCGGCGACGACGGCGAAGATGAAGTCGGAGTGGGCCAGCGGTAGACGGCTCCACTTTGCCTTGCCGGCGCCGATGCCCGCCCCCGTGACCCCACCGTCCTGAATGCCGACCAGCGCACTCCACACCTGGTAACCGAGGTGATCCTTGTTCTTGGCGAGGTCGAGGAAGGCGGTAAACCGATCCCGGCGATAGTCGGTCGAGTAGACGAACCCGAGCCCGACAACGCCGAGCCCGACGCCGCTGATGGCCAGCGGGGTCATCGGTGTGCCGCCGATGAACACCATCGCCAAGACGATGGAACTCAACACGATCGCCGAGCCGAGATCACCCTGCGCCAACATGAACGCCGACGACACGCCGAGCATCGCCAGGCACGGCCACAACGTGGCCCGCACCACCTGCATGCGGTCCTCGCGCTTGGTCAGCAGATCAGCGGTGTAGAGCAACACGGCGAGCTTGAGAAACTCCGAGGGCTGGAACCCGATCGGACCCAACTCCACCCAGGCCCGAGCACCGTTGCGGGCCGTCCCGAGACCAGGCACGAACGGCAGGACCATCAGCGCGTACGCCGCGACCAGGCCCGGCCGCACCCAGCCACGCCACCGACCATAGGGCACTCGCATGGTCGTGAACAGCGAGATCGTCCCGATCACGGCCCACAGGATCTGGCGAACGAAGTAGGCCCACGGCGACACGCCGTCATGAACGAGGCTGACCGACGATGCCGACAGCACCATCACCAGCCCGAGCATCGTCAGGAGGGCGACGATCCCCCCGATCACGTAGACCGACGTTGGGATCGGCCCAGTATGGCGGTGAATCTCGCGGACCTGGCGCTTGGCCAACGGGTCCCTCGATCGAGCCTGACCCCGCGGCGACCTCGTCGTCGACCGGCGAAGAGCAACGCGCCGGCGACCGGTTCGCTCCGAACCGGACTTGGCGGCGCCGGTCGCGGTCGAGCGCGTTGTGCTGGCGTCGGATGCCACTGCGGGTGGCCGTCGAAGACCCTGGCGAACCGCCGCCCGCCGATCAGCAAGTGTTGTTGCCGTCATGGGGTGTCCCTTTCGATGAGCTCGTGGACGCAACGAACGAAGTCGTCACCCCGGGCCGGGTAGCCGGAATACATGTCGAAACTGGCGCAACCGGGCGACAGCAAAACGGTGTCCCCCGGATGGGCCAGGGCGGCGGCCATCTGCACCGCGTCGGTCATCGACGTGGCACGGACCACCGGGCAGAGGCCCTCGAAGAGCCCCGCCACCAATTCAGCCGCCGCCCCGAGGGCGACGACCGCCTTGGTCCGCGTCGGTTCCGATGTCAGCGGGCTCAAATCGAGTCCCTTGTTCTTTCCCCCGGCGATCAGGATCAATGAGTCGAACGCCCGCAACGCGGTAACGACTGCGTGGGGGGTTGTCGCCTTGGAGTCGTTGTAGAACCGCACACCGTCGCGCTCGGCGATGAACTGCAGCCGATGCGGCGGTCCCTCGAAACCGGCCAACGCCTGGGCGATCGCCGTGGTGTCGGCCAACCCCGATTCGAGCACGAGGGCCGATGCGGCCAGCGCGTTGGTGATGTCGTGGGGCAGCGACCGTTTCATGTCGTCGATCCGGGCGATCGCGCCGAGCGGGCCAACGAGGTGGGCGTCATGACGGCGGTAGTCGGCCCCCGAGAGCCCGAACGCCAGGTGGCGAGCGGGAGCCGCGGCCAACTCCGACATCACCGCCGAGTCGTCGATGAACCCAATGGCGGTGTCGGTCGGCCGTTGGAACTTCCACATCCTCGCCTTGGCCGCCCGGTAGCTGCCCATCGAGGTATGCCAGTCCTGGTGGTCTTCGGCGAGGTTGAGCCACACGGCCGCCTCCGGCCGAAAACAGGTGGTCCAGGCCAGACGAAAGCTGGTGCACTCGACGACGAACGCGTCGTAGTCGTCGTCGATGGCGGCGATCAACGGGGTGTCGGTGTTACCCACGTCGATCGCCCGCAGTCCGGCGGCGCGCAACATCTCGGTCGCCATCAGGGTCGTCGTCGTCTTGCCGTCGGTGCCGGTAACGGCAAGCATCGGGCGCGGGCCGTCGGGGCGGGCCTGCTCCCACTCCCAGGCCAGGTCGATCTCGCTGCGAACCGGCATCCCGGCCGCCTGGGCAGCCGTGATCACCGGGTGAGTCTCGGGGACGCCTGGGCTGGGCGCGAGCAGATCGAATCGAGCGAGTAACCCGGCCATGTCGTCGTGGTCCGGGCGGCCGATGTAGTCGGCCCCTAGAATCGCCGACCGAGCGGCGCCGTCGTTGGCCGCCGTCTCATCAACGGCCTTATCATCGGCGATCTCGACGGTCCAGCCGCGCTGTACCAGGGCCTTGACGGTCGCCTCGCCGGCGATCGCCAGACCATAGACGAGCGCCCTCACGGGCCTCCCCCGTCGCTCAGCCGGGAGAAGTCGGCGATGAAGATCGCCAAGGCCGCCGCAACGCTCAGCCCGGCGATGATCCAGAAGCGGATGATCACCGTCGTCTCGGGCCATCCACTCAACTCGAAGTGGTGGTGGACGGGCGACATGCGGAATAGGCGTCGAGTACGACCTGACGACTTGAACACCGCCATCTGCAAAGCGACCGAGCCGATCTCCATCACGTTGATGCCGCAGATGATCGGCAGGAGCAGTTGGGTATTGGTCGTCAGGGCGAGCAGGGCCAGCGATGCCCCCAGGCCGAGGGCGCCGACGTCGCCCATGAAGATCCGGGCGGGGGCGGCGTTGAACCAGAGGAAACCGACGCAGGCTCCAGCGAACGCCACGGCGACCGTCGCCAAGTCGAGCGGGTTGATCACCTGGTAGATGTCGGGGTTGCGGAATGCGACGTAGGCGATGATGGCGAACGCGCCGTAGCCGAAGGTGGCCGACCCGGCCGCTAGACCGTCGAGGCCGTCGGTGACATTGACTGCGTTGGTCGTGCCGAAGATGATCAGCCCCGCCCAGAAGATCCACAACCACCAGGGCAGCTCCCAGCCCGGCGAGTCGGCGCGGGTCAGCGAGATCGTCCGCGAGACATCGGTGAAGCTGACCAGCAGCCAGGCCAGCAACACGCTGACCCCGAAGGTGATGTACCCCTTCTTCTTCCAGAAGATGCCCCGGTTACGGGCAATCCTCACCTTGATGAAGTCGTCGGTGAACCCGAGCAATGCCATCACGAAGACGGCAACAAACAGCACCAGCGCCTGGTTCGAGAACACCAGAGTGCCGCGCAGGTGAGCGACCACATAGCCGGTGAACGCGGCGAACACGATGGCGATTCCACCCATCGTCGGGGTCCCGGCCTTGTGCTGATGCTCGGGCCCACGGTCTTCCTTGCCCAGGATCGGCTGGCTCTTGCCGCGATTGCGGAAGAAACCGATCGTGAAGCGCGTGCCGACGAGCGACACGATCATGGATGTCGCCGCAGCGATGATGAGGGCGATCATGTCGCGTTCTCCAAGAGTGCTCGCGCCACCGCTCGATCGTCGAACGGTAACACCTTGGTTCCAATGGTCTGGGTGGTCTCGTGCCCCTTGCCGGCAATCAGCACGACATCTCCGGGGCGGGCATCGGCGAGCGCCATCGCCATGGCCGCCCTCCGATCGGGTTCGACCGTCACCCGGCCACGGTACCTCGCGGGCACCCCGTCAACGATGCATTCAATAATCGCCAGCGGATCTTCGCCGCGCGGATTGTCGGAGGTGACCACCACCTGATCGGCCAGTTCCGCCGCCACGGCTCCCATCACCGGCCGCTTCTCGTCGTCGCGGTCGCCGCCGCATCCGAACACGACGATGACTCGTCCGACACGCGTTCCATGCGGCGTGGTGACCGTATCGGCGGCCGCTCGCAGGGCGACCTGGAGACCGTCGGGGGTGTGGGCGTAGTCGACCACGACACTGAAGGACTGGCCGGCATCGATCGGCTCGAACCGCCCGGGGATCGCCGCGAGTTGCGCCAACCCGGCGGCGATGGTCGCCGAGTCGATCCCCAGTTCGCTTGCGGCCGTCGCCGCGGCCAGCGAGTTCGAGGCGTTGAACAACCCCCCGATCGGCACGGCGATCCGCCGGCCCCGCCAGACGTACCGATGGGATGTGGGGCCGACTTCCAGGTCGGCCGCGTCGCTGAGGCGGAAGCCGACGGAAGGGAACTCGCCACGGGTGGCATCGGCCAGCAGTTGCCCGTGAACGTCGTCGAGATTGATCACCCCGCGCTCGGCCAGCCCCGTGGTGAACAGCCGGGCCTTGGCCGCGAAATACTGCTGCTCGGTGCCGTGGAGATCGAGATGATCGCGGCCGAGGTTGGTGAAGACCGCGACGGCAAAGTGGCAGCCGTCGACTCGCTGCAAGGCCAGTGCGTGCGACGACACCTCCATCGCCACGGCCTGCGTCCCGTCATCGACGAAGGCGGCCAGACGAGCTTGCAGCTCGGGGGCCTCGGGGGTGGTGCGGGCTCCGGACAGCGTCCCGATGATCCCGGTCGGCATTCCCGCGGCCTGGAGGATCGCCGCCAGCATGTGGGTGGTGGTGGTCTTGCCGTTGGTTCCGGTGACGCCGACAACGGTCATTGCCCGGCACGGATGGTCGTACACCGCGGCGCTCAACGGGCCGACAAAGGCCCGGGTGTCGCCGACGATCACCTCGGTGGCGGCGACGCCCAGGGCGTGTTCACCGACCACGACGGTCGCCCCCGACTCGACGGCGTCGCGGGCGAAACCATGTCCATCGTGGGCGGCTCCGCGCAGCGCGACAAAGATCGTCCCGTCGACGACGGCGCGCGAATCATGGGTGATGCCGCGCACGACGACCCCATCGTCGCCACGCACGGTGACCGTGACGCGGGAGTCAAGGCGGGCCATCACCGACGCCAGCGTCGTACGGGGAGTGTTCATGCGCCGTTCAGCCGGTGCAGCCGCCGCTCACAGGCGGCGCGATTCGCAGCTGGTTGATGGCTGCTCGGGCAATCTCGGTGAACACCGGGGCGGCGGTGGTTCCACCGAAGCGGTCACCGCCGGCGGGCGGCTCGTCGATCGAGACGAGCACGGTCACTTGCGGGTCATCGGCGGGGAAGAATCCGACGAACGAGGCGAAGTAGACGAAACGCCCGTTCTCGTCTTTATAGCCACCTTTGGGTTGGGCCTTGTACGACGTGCCGGTCTTGCCGGCCACGTCCCACCCGGGCACCTGAGCCTTCTTGCCCGTGCCCTTGCACACCACGGTCTGCATGATGCGGGTCATGTCGTCGGCGACCTGTTCGGTGACGACCTCGCGGGTCGCCGATGGGGGGGTATCGATGACCGTGCCCTTGGCATCGATGATCGACTTGACGAGCTTCGGCTCGACATACCTGCCCTTGTTGCCGACGACGTTGATCGCCGCCCACAGCTGCACCGAGGTCGAAGCGATACCTTGGCCCCAGGCCACCGTTACCGCCTCGGTGCCGCGCAGCGTCGACGCCTCGTGCACGATGCCCTTTTGTTCGTCAGGGAATCCGAGCGCGCTACGGGCACCGAGACCGAAGGCCCGCAGGTACTGCTCATGCTTGTTCACCCCGATCGTCTGCATGATCTTGTAGGTGCCGATGTTCGACGACACCCCGAGAATCTGCTCGACGCTCATGTCTTCGGTGTCGTGGGCGTGGGCGTCCTTGAGGGTGATACCACCGCGGGACGCGCCGCCGTCGAACTCGAGGTAGCCGGGTACCTGGAAGTAGCTGTCGGTGGTCACCGTTCCTTCGTTCATCGCCGCAGCGATGGTGATGACCTTGGCCACCGAACCGGGCTCGTTGGCATCGACCGCGGCCATGTTCTTCGACGACACGCGGATCTCGCCGGTCTGCTCGTCGATGCGCACGTTGGCGAGGGCGTAGATCTCGCCCGTCTTGGTGTTGCCGACGATCACCTGCCCGCCCCGGGCGCCGAGCAGCGTGACCCGGTCGATCAACGCCTGCTCTGCCTGATACTGCAGCGGGCGAGAAATCGTCAGCACCAGGTCTTGGCCGGGGACCGGCTGATCGAGCACTCGCTTGCCGGTTGGGATCGATCGACCCTCGCCATCGATCTCGCGCACCTTGGAGCCATTGACGCCGGTGAGCAACGAGTCGTACTGCTTTTCGAGCCCGGACAGGCCTTCGCCGTCGACGTTGACTCGGCCGAGCAAGCTCTTGGCCACGTCACCCGCTGGATACATGCGCGTTGGTTCGTCGTAGGCGCCGATGCCCCTGAGGTCGAGGGCGAGGACCGCCTTGGCTTTGGTGTCATCTATCTCACGAGCGACGTAGACGAAGCTCCTTGGCTTGGCCAGGTCGCGCGCCAACGCGTCGCGGCGATCGGCCGAGAGCAGCAGAACGTTGGCGATCGACGCGGCCGTGGCCGCTGGGTCGACGATCAGCTTGGGATTGGCGAACAACGTGGTCGCCGGGACCGAGATCACCAGTTCCTGGCCATCACGATCGAAGATGACGCCGCGATCGGCCGAGATGACGGCGTCCTTCGTCCGTTGTTGCTCGCCAAAGTCGGAGTACGTCGCCCCGCTGGCGGTCTGCAGCAGCGCCACCCGCGTGACCAGTCCGAGCAGGATCGCGGTGACCACCACGAACACGCTGAGCAGACGACGCCGTGGGCGCCCGGCCTTCCACAGCGAAGGAGTCGAGGCGGCGACATCGCGGCGGAACCACGCCACCGTCTTGCGGGCGACGTGGGCGCCGGAACGAACCGGAGCGGCCACGCGACCGGGGCGACCAGGCGCCCGAGGCGAACCTGCTCCCTGATCGGCAGGATCCTGGCTCGCGCCCGACGCGCGACGTTCATACGGACGGAGTTCAACAACCTTCGATCTCTGGTCGAGGTCGATGACTGATCGACCACGCGGAGAGATTTCCGCCGATCGACCGTCACGCGGCGTCGGACGGGCGGGGCGACCGCCGCGCTTGGCGACAGGGGGCCCCGAACGTTCGATGGCCGGTTGAGGTTGACCGCGTCGAGACGACGACGGGCGCTGGTCGACGGGCTTGTCGTGGCTGCGACGGCCGCGGGAGGACGATACGGACGGGTGTCGGTCGCGGCTCACGGCGCGGCCCCCTGATTCACTCGCTTGACCCGCTCATGGTCGGCGAACGGATCTTCGGGGGGCTCATCGGCCCCCAACATGCTGCCCGCGGCCACCACGACCAGGGTCGCCGTTTCCGGGGTGACGGTGGCAAAGTCCTTGGCTCGCCCGGTGACCATCCCCATCGCCTTGGCCTCGGCGAGGAGACGCTCCGGCGACCGCAGACTGGCATTGGCCTTGCGCAGATCGGTAAATCGATCACGGGCCAACTCGACGCTCTGTTCGATCCGGTCGATCTCCAGTTGATGTTGAGCCAATCGGATCTCCAGGGCCGTGACCCCGAGCATCACCGCGAAGGTCATGCCGAAAACAACCGCGACCGCTCGGACCCGCCGACGCGGCCGCGAGACCACCCGGAGACTCGGCCGTTGATCGGCGGCTTCCAGCGCAGCCCGAGTCGAACGTCGCGAGGCAGCCTCCCGTCGGGCGCCCTCGCGTATGTCGTCGCGAACCTGGAAGTCGGGGTCGCGGGGTTGGGCGGCGTGCATTACTGCTCCCCGACGGCCGAGGGCCCCACGCGAGCGGGGGTGAGCTTCTCGACGACACGCAAGCGCACCGATTCAGACCGCCGATTCAGGGCCTGTTCTGTCGCCGATGCCTTGGAGGGGGCCTTGACCAGACGGACCGTGCGCACGGCGCTGCACACACAGGGCAGCTGCGGGGGGCAAGTGCACCCGCCGGTGACGGCGTTCATGAACACCGACTTGACGATGCGATCTTCGCCGGAGTGGTACGCCAGTACGGCGATGCGACCGCCGGGTGCGGTCACGTCGATCGCCCCGTTCAACGCCGCGGCGAGGATCGAAAGCTCACGGTTCACTTCGATACGAATAGCCTGGAAGGTGCGCTTCGCCGGGTGGCCGCCCTTGCGGCGGGCCGGCGCCGGAATCGCGGTGCGGACGACATCGGCCAGTTGCAGCGTCGACTCGATCGGACGGGCGGCGATGATCGCCCGGGCGATGCGGCTGGCAAAGCGCTCATCGGCGTTGTCGTAGAGCATCCGGGTGAGCTCGGCCTCGGTGGAGCCGTTGACGATGTCGGCGGCCGTCCACGGTTCTGTGGTATCCATCCGCATGTCGAGCGGGCCGTCGGCGCGATAGGAAAAGCCGCGCTCGGCAACATCGAGTTGGGGCGATGAGACGCCGAGATCGAAGAGCACACCGGTCACCGGTGCGGCATCGGGGCGAGCGGCCCCGGGGTGAGCGGCCCCGAGGTGAGCGGCAAGGTCGGTCATCATCGATGCGAGATGATCGAACCGGGCATGACGCAACGTCACCCGATCGAGGTAGGCCGCCAAGCGCGGCCCGGCCGCGGCCAGGGCCACCAGGTCTCGGTCGAGGCCGAGCAGGTGGCAATCGGGCCGAGCGGCAAGGAGCCGCGCTGCGTGGCCTGCGCCGCCCAACGTGGCATCCACGAGGATTCCCGGGGGCACATCGCGGAACAGATCCACAATGACATCGACCATCACGGGGTCATGCTGAAACGCAGTGTCCTCAGGTGGCATCGTCATCGGCAATCTCTTTCGGGGGGCGCAACCTCGCCCCGCCCAACTGCAGCTCTCCGGGCGGCAAAAGCTGCCGGGATGTCTCCCCGGTCAGCGAGATGGAAGCGGGCGGAGTATGGGCTGTCCATCTTGCTGTCCGGAGAACTGCGGTTGTGCGGAACAAGGTCGCGGGTCAAGTCGTCGGCTACCGGTGTGGTCGTCTCGGCTCCTTCCGTCACGCGTATTGCCCGGAGCGGGCTTCGGTCGTCGGTGCGGCACCCTTGATCAGCGCACCACCCTCGGTGGTCTGTTGCTCGTAGGTCGCCGGGTTCCAAATCTCCACCCGGTCGAATGAACCGGCAACGGTGACCGACCTGCCGACCTCGAGCCCAGCGAAATCTCTCAACTCTTTGTCAAGGGTCAGGCGGCCTTGAGCATCGAGTTGAGCTTCAACCATGGTGGCAGCCAGGGCGCGCTGCTGGGCTCGGCTGACTTCGCCGCGCTTGACCCGTTCCAACATCTCGTGTGCCACCTCCTCAAATCCGTCAACGGTGAGTACATCGATGCAGCCATCGAGGCCGAAGGCGAGATAGCAGCGAGGTTCGAAACGACCGCGATACGTCGACGGAAGCGCCACTCGACCCTTGGGGTCGAGCTGTCGCTCGTGTCGTCCGACGAACATGCTCGTGCCATCTCCTCAAAGTGCTGCCTGCCTCTGGAGCAGAAGGCATCCCGATCTGGTGTCCCAGATCCCCTTCACTCCCCACCAGGCCCCACTTTGCCCCACCAGACCCCTCTTTGTCAAACCTTTTAAGGCCGCAATCACCAAGAGCCGATTTCGCGGCGGTTCGGCGGCGGACCGACTGAGGATGGCTGTGCGGGACCCGCGGCCAGCAAACTCAGCGGGCTGTCCGCTGACCAAGGTCGGCGGCGGCATGGGGACGCCGACCTCCGGGCACAGAGGGCGGCTCCACCGCTTTGGGTGGTGTGTTCATCCGTGTTGGTGAAGTTTCTTGCGGTTGATTGGACTTTTGGTACCGAATGTGGTCAACTCAACACTTACGGCAGATCTCGTACGGAATGGCACACAGGCAACCGCACTACGAGACGGGAATTCGGGAGCGAGACACATTCATGACTGAAGGATCGGCGGCGATGTACCACGAATCCAGCGAGAGCGGGCGGCGGACCATGGAACGGCTCAAGCGAGACGGCGATTCCAGCAGGACGTGGAGCTCGCTGCAACGTCGGGTACTCCGATCGGCGCACGGTCCGGCGAGGCTCTTGAAAATTGGGGTCACGTCGACGCTCATGCTCGCTACCACGTTGGTCATCGGCGCGCCTGCGGCGCACGCGGCGGGTTCGTTACTCCCCTCCGGGCCCAAGACGGTCGACAAGCCGACCGCCATCCCCGGCGACAGCCTCACTTACCAGATCCCTTACTTCTGCTCAAGCACCATTCCAGGCGACCACTGCAACGGGATGACGATCACCGACCAGATCCCGACCTTTACGGATGTGTTCGGCGACGTGCGACCACTCGACGTCGTCGCCTTCACGTCCAATAGCCAGTTCACAGGAGTTCAGCTCAGTGCCCCGGACCGCGTGGTCTGGACGGCAATCAATCTCGTGGCCGGCGACTCGGGCGCGGTCACTCTCGTGTTGCGGGTCCCCGGAGGCGTCGTACCGTCGCCGGGCATCCACATCGCCAACACCGCCACTCTCGACAGCGCCGGGGTGCAGGTCGTCACCGATCCGGCGCACACGGATGTCACCGTGGGTCCGCCCGGCGTCACGGTGACGAAGTCGAACAACAAGTCGACGATCCTCCTCGGCTCGGACTCGAACTACACGATCAAGATCTGCCCCATTGTGGGCGCCGGTCACTTCCCGGGCGGCTACACGATCAGCGACACGATCCCTCCTGGTTCGACAATCGTCGCGCCGATCCCGGACGGAGGCATCGAAGGGCCGCCCGGTGTCGTCACGTGGA
The DNA here is from genome assembly GCA_963847945.1 of uncultured Actinomycetes bacterium. GTDB lineage: Bacteria > Actinomycetota > Acidimicrobiia > Acidimicrobiales > Ilumatobacteraceae > JANMJD01. The sequence continues at coordinate 161,546 of CAWKBX010000004.1, read as the reverse complement.
CGATCACCGACGCCAACGACCCGAAATACGATCCGGCGACCGGCTGCTTCTCCCGGGCGCTGAAGCTCAACTTCCCGGGCGGCGCGTTCAGCTCCGGCGACAGCGTCACCAACACCGCGACGGTCACCCCCGGCGGCGGGACGGCCCTCGCCCCGGCCCCTGACACCGACATCATCCGCGTGCCGGAGCCGAACATCGTCGTGGCGAAGGCGACCGATGCTGGCGTCTACGTCAAGGACAACGATCCGATCAACTTCTCGATGTACTTCAACAACCAGGACCCCGAGGGCGGTAAGGGCGAGACCACCCTGCAGAACATCGTCATGCTCGACGGCCCGCTTCCGGCGGGTTTCGAGCTCTCGAGCGTGAAACCCGGCCAATGGAACGGCGGATACGCCGCAACGCTTGAGGTGTCGTCGACGGGCGCCGCAGGACCGTGGACGAGCGTCGCGACCGCTAACGGCTCCGCAGCCCAAGACGTCGCCGCGACGGTCAGCGATCCGGCTATGCAGAACGCAGCCGACGGCGCCAACCGCTACGTGCGCTGGGTCATGACGGGCCCTGTCGCGACCAACTTCGCCTTCTCAGTCGCCGGGTATGTCAGCGGCACCGCCCAAGCTGAACCTTTCCTCCCGAGCCCGGGTCTGCCCCAAACGCTCACCAACTGCCAGTCGACGAGTGCCGACGCCAACGTCGCGGGCACGCTGACTCCGATCACCCGCGGTCCAGCGTGTGCTGCGAATATCCTCGAATCGCCGCAGCCTGCAGGCTGGATCTACAAGTACGTCGACAACGCGATTCGGCAACCGGGCGAGACCGGCGTCTTCACACTGCAGACGGCGAACAGCGGCGACGCCACGGGCGACATGGTCATCAGCGCCGCCGACCCCGCGATCATCAGCGATTGCATGCCGCCGATGCTCGTGCTCGACTCGATCGAGCTGAACGGCTGGACCGACGTCAGCCCGGGGAGCACGACGTGCGTCAACGGCGAGCGCCCGTTCCAGTTCATGTACTCGGGTGATCTCACCGTGACACCGGGCAGCTATCTACCAGCGGTGCTGATGCACTTCCACATCTCGCAGCTTGGCGACCCGCTCGGTGCCGCACCAGCAAGCGTGCAGACCAACACCGCCCAGTTCACCCAGGACACGTTCTTCCATTGCGAGTTTCCCGAGTGCAAGTACGGCGCCGCGGTGACGATCCCGGTGTCGAGCACCCTCAAGTCGCGCAAGCAGGTCGCCGGGTTCTATGACCCGCCGCTGACGAGCCCGGTGCCATACACGAACACGTCCGTCGACACGTCGGCCGACACCTACCCGGGTGGCCCGATCTCCTATCGCATCGCCGTTCTGAACAACGGCAACGCGGATGTCAAGAACTTCCAGATCGTCGACATCCTGCCATTCGTCGGCGACACCGGCGTCAAGGTCACGCTGCAGAACCGCTACAGCCAGTTCCGGCCCGTGCTGACGGGGCCGATCGTCGCTCCTGTCGACTGGCTCGTCGAATACTCGACCAGGTCGAACCCGTGCCGACCGGAGGTCAGCCCGATTGGCCTCGCCACCTGTGATCCGCCGAACTGGACCACAACACCGACCAGCTTCTCCTCCGTCAGGTCGTACCGCCTTACCCAGGTGGGCATCGGCGGCACGTTCGACCCCCTGAGTGCTGCGATCCAGCGCGACGACGACATCTTCGAACGGGGCGAGGAAATCATCGCGGAGTACCCGATGAAGGCGCCGCTCAAGTCCTCCACGTACGACACCGGCGGTCACACCGCGTTCCCGTACGAGAACCTCAACCCCGCGGAACTGGTCGACGTAGACCCGGCGCTCCAGACGAACTGCCGTGACGAGAACTACCCGGGCGACGACCCGGCGAGCACGCTTGATCGCTGCCCCGTGGCCCGCAACTCATTCGCCTACGCCGGCACCGCGTTCAGCCCGGATCAGCTGTTCGCCAACGTCAATCTCGGTTCCGAGCCGCCGCGGGTCGACGTCACGGTGTATGGCCCGCCAGGCAACAGCATCGGCGACTACGTGTGGTACGACACCAACCTGGATGGCACCCAGACGCCCGGCGAACTCCCGGTCGAGGGCGTGACGGTCGAGCTGTACATGGAGGATCCGGCCAACCCGGGTACGTACATCCCGGCGAAGGACGCCGACGGGTTGTTGGTCGACCCGACCGCGACCGATGCCGATGGCAACTACAGCTTCTTGAACCTGCCCGATGGCAACTTCAAGGTCCGCTTCTACCCGCCGGCCGGCTACATCGTCACCACACCCAATGCGAGCGGTGATCCGACCGGCGTCGACGAGGGCGGTGCCACCACCGACGGCTCGCCGAACACCGACAACGACTCCGATGTCCCGGTCGCCGCGGTCGGCGAGAGTTGGACCGAGACCGCGCCCGTGCACCTGCAGAAGCAGAACGGCGTCGGCGAGGCCGATACCACCTGGGACATGGGCATCTTCAAAGAGGAGTACAGCCTCGGCAACCTGGTGTGGATCGACGACGGTGCTGGCACGGCGGCAGGCGCCGGCTACAACAACGGCATCAAGGACCCGGCCGAGTCACCCGTTGCCGGGGTCACCATCGTTCTGTATGCCGCCGACGCAGCCGGGAACCCGACGGGTGGCCCACTCGGCACCCAGGTGACCGACCCGCTCGGTCACTACCGCTTCGACCATCTGGACCCGGGCTCGTACGTGACCATCGTCGCGGCCTCGAACTTCCTGCCGGGCGGAGCGCTCTACAAGACGTTCCCATCGACGGGCTCGACCCCGTCGATCGACGCAACCGACGCCGACAACCTCGACCACGGCCTCGACGTGCCACTGGCCGGCGCGATCGAACCCGGCGGCATCGTGTCGGAGCCCGTCACCCTCGGCCGGGGGTTGGAGCCGCTGACCGACAACGACCCGACCACCAACCCCGAGAACGGCGAGGCGTCCAACGCCTTCTCGAACCGCACGGTCGACTTCGGCTTCTACCGTAAGGTGCGGATCGGCAACCTCGTCTGGCTCGACGAGGGCTCGGGCACGATCGCCAACGACAACAACGGCGTCGTCGATCCCGGCGAGGTCGGCATCGGCGGCCTGACCGTCGAGTTGTGGGAGGACACCGACAACAGCGGCACCTTCGATCCGGCGTTCGACACGCAGGTGCAGACCACCGTCACGAACACGGAGGGCAACTATTGGATCGAGGGCGTCGAGCCCGGTGGGACGTACTTCGTCGCCCTCCCCTCGGCCCCGGGCCAATCAACGGCACTCGGTACCGCCCCCGGCGATCCGCTGGCGGCCGACAACACCGATGACGGTGAGCCACAGGGCACCTACCCGTCTGTGACGCAGCTGATCACGGCTCCGTTCCCGGGTTCGGCGCCAACGGGCGAGATCGATGCCATTCCCGCTTCCGATGGCAATGCCGACGCGGAGGCGAACGCGGCCCTCGGCCGCGCCTTCCCGGATGAGAACTCCGACCTGCGCATCGACCTCGGCTTCATCCATGTGCCGGTGTACCGCATCGGCAACCTCGTCTGGGCGGACCCGGACAAGAACGGACGGGTTGATCCGGGCGAGGCGCCGATCCCCGGCGTGCGGGTCGAACTGTTTGACTCGACCGGCTCGTTCGTCACGTTCACGACCACCGGGCCCGACGGCAAGTATCTCTTCGAGAACCTCAGCGTCGGTGATTATGAGGTCCGCATTCCCACCGGCCAGGCGGCGCTCAACGGCTACAAGACATCACCCGATATCGCCGGTGTCACCGAGACGAACGCGAACACCGATGTCGACAACGACGACAACGGCACCCTGGATTCGGTGAACGGCTACTTCACGTCGGGACCGGTGACGGTCGGCGAGGACAACGCCGTCGGACCGAACGGCGTCTTCAACGACGAGCCGACGAACGAGATCGACATCCTCGACGGCAACGCCGATGACGACGCCGGCAGCGCCACCAGCGCCGACAACCGCTCCAATCTGACGATCGACTTCGGGTTCTACCGGCCGGCGTTCGCGATCGGCAACGAGGTCTGGCTCGATCTCGACGACAGCGGCAAGCTGGACAACTCCGAGCCGTATGCGCCCGACGGCGTCGTCGTCAACCTCCTCGACGCCGATGGCACACCGGTTCTCGATTCGTTGGGCAATCCGATCACGACCACGACGGTCGGCGGCAAGTACCTGTTCGACGACTTGATCGAAGGGACATACATCGTCGAGATCGATGCAGCGAACTTCGCCGGTGGCGGCCTCCTCGAGGGCTGGCGTTCGTCAACGTTCGATGGCGTTGAGGACGCCGCCGATCAGGACGACAACGGCATCACCCAAGCCGGCGGAGCGATATGGTCGGCGCCGTTCACGCTCACCGAGGACGGTGAGCCGACGGGTGAAATCCCTCAGACGGCAACGATCGCGCTAGACATCAACGCCAACATGACCGTCGACTTCGGCATCGTCGTCGTGTTGTCGCTCGGCAATGAGGTGTGGTTCGACCTCGACGACGACGGACTGCTCAACAACGGCGAGGGCTACGTGCCCGACGGCATCACGGTCAACTTGCTGCACGCCGACGCCACCCCTGTGCTCGATGGTTCGGGTAACCCGGTGACGACCACGATAAGCGCCGGCAAGTACCTGTTCACGGGCCTGCTCGCCGGCGACTATCGGGTCGAGATTCCGGCGTCCGAGTTCGCCCCGACCGGTGCCCTATTCGGCAGCCGCTCGTCGACCCCGACGGCCGGCGACACGAACGTCGACCAGGACGACAACGGCGATGCGTACAACGGAGCCATCCGCTCGGGCATCGTCAACCTCTTCCCGCTCGCCGAGCCGCAGGCGGAGAACCCGGACAACGATCCAGTCACCGCCGACAAGAACGAGAACCTGACGTGGGACATCGGCGTCGTGCCGCTGTTCTCGCTCGGCAACGAGGTCTGGTTCGACATGAACGACAACGGCACGCTCGACGACGGCGAGTCTTACGTCCCGGACGGCGTGATCGTCAACCTGTTGCACGCCGATGGCACACCGGTTCTCGATGCATCTGGCAACCCGCGCACGACCACGACGGTCGGCGGCAAGTACCTCTTCGACAACCTGCTCGCCGGCGACTACGTCGTGGAGTTGGACCATGCGAACTTCGTCAACTCGGGCATCCTCGGTGCCTCTCGATCGTCGTCGACGACCGCTGGCGACAACAACATCGACCAGGATGACAACGGTGCCGACGCGGCCAACACCACGGGCGACTTCGTCGTTCGCACCGGGGTCATCAACCTGTCGTGGCACGCCGAGCCGACCAGCGAGGATCCGGACAACGACCCGGTCACCGCCGACCCCAACGAGAATCTGACCTGGGACATCGGCATCGTCCCGCTGTACTCGATCGGCAACGAGGTGTGGATCGACCCGGACGACAACGGTCTGTGGAACGCCGGTGATTCGTACGTGCCCGATGGCGTCAAGGTCAACCTGCTGCACGCCGATGGCTCACCGGTGACGAACAGTTTTGGTGTGGCGCTGACGACGACGACGATCGGCGGGCTGTACCTGTTCGATCGTCTGGAGGCCGGTGACTACCAGGTGGAGATCGACCCGTCGAACTTCGCCCCCGGCGGCCAGCTCTACGGCTATCGCTCCTCGACCCCGACGTCGCCTGAGGATGCCGTTGACCAAGACGACAACGGCGCTCCGATCGACCCGGCGCAGCCATACTCGAGCGGAATCCGGTCGACCACGTTCACGCTCGGCTTCGAGCAGGAGCCGCTCAACGAGGATCCCGACAACGATCCGAATACCCACAACGGCAACGAGAACCTGACCGTCGACTTCGGCGTGTACCAGGCAATCATGGCCCTTGGCGACATCGTCTGGTACGACCTGAACCGCAACGGCGTGCAGGATGCGGGCGAGAAGCCGGTCGTCGGCGCAACGGCACATCTGTTGATGGAGGATCCGGCGAACCCGGGCACGTTCATCGATGCGCTCGATGTTGATGGCAACCCCGTCGCCGACGACGCCACCGACCCGAACGGTTACTACCTGTTCGACAACCTGTTCCCGGGCAACTACAAGGTCGTGTTCACCCATAACCAGCTCGGCTACCGCTGGACGGTAGCGGACTCGGCCGATCCGTCGGCCACCGACGCAAACGACTCGGATGCCACCCATGTCGCCGACAGCGACGCGACGGCTACGACCGGCATCATCACGCTTGATCCGACGCAGGCCAACGTCCGCCCGACCACGGCGGCCGACAACACGACCTACGGCATGACATTGAAGGCGTCGTTCGTCGACCCGACCAACGATGCCGGCATCTGGATGCCGGTGGCGATGGGCGACTACGTCTGGTACGACCTCGATCACGACGGTGCCCAATTCGGCCCGGGCGAGATCGGCGTTCAGGGCGTCACGGCCGAGCTGCTGATGCAGGATCCGGCGAACCCAGGGACCTACATTCCCGTGACCGTCGACGCCACGGGCAACCCGGTGACAACGACGATGACCGATGCCAGCGGCTGGTACGGCTTCGGCAACCTGGTGCCCGGCAACTACAAGATCCAGTTCTCGACGCTGCCGCTTGGTTGGTCACCGACCACGCCGAACGGCGTGTCGGATACTGCCGACTCCGATGCCGATCCCGGAACCCTGCTGACCGACGTGTTCACCCTGTCGGTCGACGCGACGGTCGGCAACATGGCGCCCAACGACGCCTCGCTCGTGCCCGGGTACCTCATCGATCCGACGATCGACATGGGCATCTTCCAATCGGTCACCCTGGGCGATCTCGTCTGGTATGACGTCGACCGCGACGGCATCTACGATCCGGCCACGGAGACCGGTGTGTCGGGGGTCAACGCGCATCTGTTGATGGAGAATCCCGCGAACCCGGGCTCGTTCATCGATGCCACCGACGCCGATGGCGCAGCCGTCGCCGATGTACCGACCGGCACCGACGGCCGCTACTCGTTCTCCAACCTCAGGTCCGGCACGTACAAGGTCGTCTTCACCTTGCCAAACGGCTACGAATGGACGAAGACCGACCAGGGCTCTGACGACTCGCTGGACTCCGATGCGGTCTACACGTCTACGACCGACTCCTCGGCGACAACCGGTGCCCGGCTTGTCTCTGCGCTCAGCCCTCCGGCGGACAACGATGCCGGTGGACTCGATCTGACCGATCCGACCTTCGATGCCGGAATCTGGTTCCCGTTCGCGTTGGGTGATGTCGTCTGGTACGACCTGAACCGCAACGGCGTGCAGGACGCCACCGAGAACACGGTCGTCGGCGCGACCGCGCACTTGTTGATGGAGGATCCGGCCAACCCTGGGGCCTTCATCGATGCGATCGATGCCGATGACAACCCCGTTACCGATCAGACCACCGACGCCAACGGTCGCTACCTGTTCGACTACTTGCTACCGGGCATCTACACAGTGGTGTTCACCCACAACCAGACCGGGTATCTGTGGACCAACCCCGACGCCACCGGCGACGCGACCGACTCGGACGCCGGATTCACCGGAACCAATGCGGACGCGACCGCATCGACTGGGCCGATCACCATCGCAACGGGTCAACCCAACGTTCGCCCAACAACTCCAACGGACGACACCACCTATGCCACCACGGTGCGCGCCACGTTTATCGACCCGACCAACGATGCCGGGATCTGGACCCCGCTCGCCGTCGGCGACTACGTCTGGTACGACCTGAACTACAACGGCATCCAGGACGGCACCGAGAAACCGGTGGGTGGCGTCAAGGTCATGTTGTTGATGGAAGACCCGGCCACTCCGGGAACCTTCATCGCGGCGACCGACGCCGACGGCAACCCCGTGGCCGTCGCGACCACCGATCCGGTCACCGGCGAGTATGTCTTCGACAACCTGGTGGCCGGCAGCTACCAGATCCAGTTCGATCTGACGAGCTTGCCGGCGGGCTACGCCCCGACCAAGCAGACCCAGGGCACCGACGTGGCAAAGGACTCGAACCCCGCCGCGACGGGGCTCAGCGCGCCGTTCACGTTGGCCCCCACCGGTGACGACATGGTGCCGAACACCGATTTGCTGGTCAACGCAATCGCCATCAATCCGACCATTGACCTGGGCATCTTCACTGCCGTGTCACTGGGCGACCTGGTCTGGTACGACGCCAACCGCGACGGAATCTACGACCCGGCCACCGAGCAGGGCGTCGGGGCGGTCAAGACCGAACTGTTGATGGAGGACCCGGCCAACCCCGGCTCATACATCCCGGCGCTCGATGCCACCGGCGTCGCCGTGCCGCCGAGCTTCACCGACGACACGGGCCGCTACTCGTTCGTCAACCTGATCTCCGGCAACTTCAAGGTGGTCTTCACCCTGCCCGCCGGGTTCGAGTGGACCAAGTCGGGTACCCCTGGCGATGACACGCTCGACAGCGATGCGTTGTTCCTGACCGGGACCGACGCCACGTCGACGACCGGAGTGATCTTCGTCAGCGCCGATGCGGCAGTCACCGACACCGACCCCAATGGCCTCGATCTGACCGATCCGTCGATCGATGCCGGCATCTGGCTGCCGTTCGCCATTGGCGACAAGGTCTGGTTCGATCTCGACCACAACGGCGTGCAAGGGGCAGCCGACGCGCCGGTGGTCGGAGCAACGGCCACCCTGCTGATCGAAGACCCGGCGGCGCCCGGTTCGTTCATCCCGGCTCTCGACGCCGACGGTGCCGCGGTCGCGGCCGACACCACTGATGCCAACGGCTACTACGTGTTCGACAACCTGCTTCCGGGTACGTACATCGTCGAGTTCACCCACAACCAGGTCGGATTCCAATGGAGCCTGACGAACGCCGGGGTCGATGACACCGTTGACTCCGACGCTGCGTTCCTCGCCGAGACCGATGCCAAGTCGGCGACCGGGCCGATCGTCATTGCCTACAGCGAAGCGAACGTGCGCGGCACCACGCCGTCCGACGACACGACCTACGGCACCGCTTTACGGGCCTCGTACATCGACCCGACCAACGACGCCGGCATCTGGATGCCGCTCGCCGTTGGCGACTACGTCTGGTACGACCTCAACCACAATGGCATCCAAGAAGCCGGCGACACCCCCGTCGGCGGCGTCGGTGTGTCGTTGCTGATGGAGGACCCGGCCAACGCGGGCACCTTCATTCCCGCTCGCGATGCCGACGGTGCCTTGGTCGACCTCGACGACCACCGATCCGGTGACCGGGTTGTACGTGTTCGACAACCTGATCGCCGGTACCTACAAGGTGCAGTTCGATCTCGCCACGTTGCCGGTCGGGTACGCCCCGACGCGCCCGATGCAGGGGGCCGACCCGACGGTCGACTCGAACTCCGATGCCACGGGCCTGACGGCGGCATTCACGATCGCCCCAAGCGGCGTGAGCATGGTGGCTAACACCGACGCGACGCTCAACGCCGTGATGATCAACCCGACCATCGACATGGGCATCTTCACTGCGGTCTCACTCGGCGACCTCGTCTGGTACGACGCCAACCGTGACGGCATCTACGACCCGGTCACCGAAGTCGGCCTGCCGGGCGTGGCGGTCGCCCTGCTGATGGAAGATCCGACCAATCCCGGTTCGTTCATCGCGGCGATCGACGCCGACGGTGTCGCCATCGCATCGACGACAACGGGGCCGGACGGTCGCTACTCGTTCACGAACCTGATCTCGGCCAACTACCAGGTCGTCTTCACCCTGCCCAACGGCTACGAGTGGACCACGGCGAACACCCCTGGCGATGACACTCTCGACTCCGATCCGGTGTTCTCGAGCACGACCGACGCCACCGCCACGACCGGCACCATCGGCGTCAACGCGCTGATGCCGGTGGCCGACACCGACCCGAACGGCTCCCCGCTGACCAACCCCTCGGCCGATGCCGGGGTGTGGCTGCCGTTGGCCCTCGGCGATCAAGTCTGGTTCGACCTCAATCGCAACGGGATACAGGACGACGGCGAGACACCCGTCGCCGGAGCCACCGTCACCCTGCTGATGGCGGACCCGGCAACGCCCGGCGCCTTCATCCCCGCCGTCGATGCCGATGGCGCGGTGATCGCGGCAGATACCACCGACGCCAACGGGTTCTACCTGTTCGACAACCTGCTCCCGGGCACGTACCAGGTGGTCTTCGACCACAACCAGACCGGCTATCAGTGGACTCGGCCCAATAGCGGCGCCGACGACGCGGTCGACTCGGACCCGACGTTCCTGGCCCCGACCGATGCCACGGCATCGACCGGGCCGATCGTCTTGACGTTCAACGCCGTGAACATGCGGGCGACCACTACGGCTGATGACACGCTCTATGGCACCCCGCTGCGGGCGTCGTTCATCGACCCGACCATCGATGCCGGCATTTGGGCGCCGCTCGCCGTTGGCGACTACGTCTGGAACGACGTCAACCACAACGGCATCCAGAACGACGGCGAGCAGCCCGTTGGCGATGTCGGGGTGTCGTTGTTGATGGAGGACCCGGCCAACCCGGGCAGCTTCGTTGCGGCCATCGATGCCGACGGCAACCCGGTCGCGGCCACGACCACCGACCCCGTGACCGGGCTCTATGTGTTCGACAACCTGCTGCCGGGCACATACAAAGTGCAGTTCGATGTCGCCACGTTGCCCACCGGTTTCGTCGTCACCACACAGAACGCGGGCACCGACACCGCTGTCGATTCCGATGGCAGCCCGGCCGGGTTGACCCCCGAGTTCACGCTGACCATCGGTGGCGCCAATATGGTCCTCAACAACGACCCGACGATCATCGGATTGGCCATCGATCCGACGATTGACCTGGGGATTTGGCAGCCGCTGGCGATCGGCGACTACGTCTGGAACGACGTCGACCACGACGGGATCCAAGATGCCGGTGAACTCCCGATCGCCGGCGTCACGGTGACGTTGCTCAACGCCGACGGCTCCCCCGCCCTCGACGCCGACGGCGCCCCAGTCGCGCCGGCCGCGACCGATGCCAACGGCCATTACGTCTTCGACAATCTCCTTCCAGGCGACTACCAGATTGCGTTCGGCGTGCCCGCCGGTTGGCTGGTGACGACCTCGGGCGTCGGCGATAGCCGGCTTGGCGACTCAAACCCGAACAACCTCGGGGTCACCCCGGTCTTCACCCTGTCGGGCACCTCGCCCGAGACGCGCCCAACGGTGCCCGGCGACGGCGTCACCCTGGCGACGATGATCAATCCGTCGATCGACGCTGGGTTCTGGCAGCCACTGGCCGTCGGCGACTACGTCTGGTTCGATCTCGATGGTGATGGTCGCCAGGAGGCCGGCGAGAACCCGGTCGCCGGGGTCACTGTCGAACTGCTGAACGTCGATGGGTCCCTCGCTCTCGACGCCGACGGAGTTCCCGTTGCGCCCGCCACGACCGACGCGGCGGGGCACTATGTGTTTGACAACCTGATCGCCGGTGACTACCAAATCCGGTTCACGACGCTTCCCACGGGCTACCGGCCGACAGTCCAGACGGCCGGCACCGATCCAAGCCTCGACTCCAATGCCAACCAGGGCGGGCTGACTGCGGTGTTCACGTTGAACGCGGCGTCCCCCAACGTCCGCCCCGTCGCGTCAACCGACGGGATCACCACGGCAACGCTGGTGGACCCGACGATCGACATGGGCATCTGGATGCCATTGGCGATCGGCGACTACGTCTGGAACGACCTGAACCACGACGGAGTGCAGGGCGCGTTGGAGCCCGGCGTCGCCGGAGTCACCGTCGAGTTGCTGGCCACCGACGGCACAGTCATCGCGACCACGACCACCGACGTCAACGGGCACTACGTGTTCGACAACGTCGGGGCCGGCGACTATCAGGTCAAGTTCTCGAACCTGCCCGCCGGCTATGCCCTCACCAGCCAATCGGTTCCCGGGGCGACGGTCGGCAACGACTCCAACCCCAACCCGACCGATGGGCTGTCGCCCGTCTTCACCGTTGCTCCGGGCGGGACAAACATGCGCCCAGTCGAGTCGGCCGACGGAACGACGACGGCCCGCGAGATCAACCCGACCATCGATGCCGGTATCTGGCTCCCCGCCTCGATCGGGGACTATGTGTGGTTCGACGACAATCGCAACGGAGTTCAGGATGCCGGCGAGGTCGGCGTGCCCTCGGTGACGGTGACCCTGCTCGGCGCGGACGGCCGAGTCGTCGCCGCGGCCGTCACCGATGGCAGCGGTCACTACGAGTTCGTCGGTCTGACGCCCGGCGACTACCAGATCCGCTTCGAACTGGGTTCGCTGCCCTCGGACACGTTCGTCACCGGGGTCAACCTTGGTGGCGACTCCGCCCTCGACTCCGACGGTGACCCGACGACCGGCCTGGCCGCCCCGACCAGCCTGATCCCCGGGGAGAACGACCGAACGTTCGACCTCGGGATCTACCGGCGGGACTACGACCTGGCATTGGCCAAGACCATCGGTCGAGTCGAACCATCGGCCAACACGATCACGTGGGTCATCACCGTCACCAATAGCGGGCGAGACTCCGCCCCCGGGCCGATCACGATCACCGATGACTTGATCGACAAGCTGACGTTCGTCTCCGGCGGGAGCGACAGGGTCACCTGCGCTCCGACGGGTCAGCGGGTGACGTGCACCACTGGTGAGTTGGCGTCAGGTGCCAAGGTGTCGTTCGATGTTGTGACGACGTACAGGGGGAACGCCAGCGGGCTGACGAACACCGCTTCGGTCTCGGCGGCTCCCGGGCAGCTACCGGAGAAGGTTGCGGCCAACAACTCGGCGACCGCCAAGGTCACTGCCGGCTCCCTGCCGGCAACCGGTCTGGCGATCGGTGGGTTCGTTTCGCTCGCCGCGCTACTCATCGGCCTCGGTCTCATCCTTCGGGGCCGTCACCGTAGGAACATCGCCGCCTCGGCATGAGTCGATTTCGGCGAATGCTGCATGAAGAGGTCGTCTAGACACTTTTCGATTTGATATTCAAGCAACTGGTTTGCATGTCGTATCGGATAGCTCTAATCTTCGCTTTAAGCGCACCATCGAGCGCTTAAAGTGAAGGATGGGCGAATCGTGATGAAGACCCAAAATGTCCGAGCTGTGTTGGCAATGGTTGTCAGTGCCTCGGCGGTCGTCATGTCCGCCGTGGTGATGGCGCCCATTGCCGATGCGGCGGTCGTCATTCCGCTGACGGTGCAATACGACCAAGCAGTGTTCGGGGACTTCACAATCGCCGGCAACGTCGTGACGAGCTGCCCGACGAGCGGCCAGTGGGCCAATGCCAACTGCGCAGTTGGTCGGAGTTCGAACTCGTCGGCGCTCGGCACCACGTACATCAATGACGCCTTCTATATGGAGTACGTGGATGTTGACGGCGACGCAACAACGTTCAACTCGTCAACCGCACGCATCACGATTCCGCCGGGTGCGACGATCGACTACGCCCGGCTGTGGTGGGTGGGTAACTCCGGCGATGCCGTTCGTGCCGACGGGGTGACGCCCTACTTCGCCTGCAACGCCGCCCAGCCGAACACTGCCAATCCAAATCTGGCGACCGCGCCGATCGGTTTTGTCAACACGGCGTTCGTTCCCAGTACCCATCCGATCAAGCTGAAGTTCGGTGCAGGCACCTATCAGAGTCTCACTCCGCAGGCCGGTCGCTTCTACATCGCCCCGACGCGGACCAACGGCGGACGCCACTACGCCGCGTCCCAGGACATCAAGGCGCTGCTGGCGGCACAACCCACCGGGGTACCGCTTGACATCACCGTGGGCAACATCTGGACCCCGAAAGGCAACAACTGCACCGGCGGCTTCGCCGTGACCTACGTGTGGAAGTTCCCGAACCCCGATGCCACCTACGCCCCCTTGGCCCGTCAGGTGTTGGTCTTCGACGGCTTCGTCGCCCAGGGCGCGAGCGACCCGCCCACGACCACGACGCTGACCGGCTTCACGTTGGCCTCAGGCACCCGACGCTTCGGCGCCGGTGCCATCGAAGGCGACCACGGCATCGTTGGCGATCAGTTACTCGCCAACGGCACCGCGCTCGCCGACCCGCGCATCACTCCGACGGTCACCAACAACTACTTCGCGTCGACCGTCGACGGAGCACAGAACCCGCTCTACCCGAACACCTATGGCCTCGATGCCAAGACCCGCGACGTGCCCGCCTCGGTGCTCCCCAGCGGCCTGACCAGCGTGCCACTGACGTTCACCACGTCGGGCGACCAGTACTTCCCATTCCTCTTCGCCTTCTCGGCCCCTGTCGTCACCAACTTCATCTCGGGCCTGGTGTGGAACGACGCCAACGGCAACGGTGTGCTCGACCCGGGTGAGGCTCCGATCGCGGGCACGACGATCACCGTCACCGGCACCGATGCCAACGGTGCCGCAGTGACCCGCGTCACCACGACCGACGCCGGCGGCGGCTACCGCGTTGACGGGTTGCTCAACGGCACCTATGCGGTGACCGAGACCCAGCCAACCGCCTACTCGAACTCCCCCGGCACGACGACGACGCAGTACGTCTCGAACACCCGCACCGGATTGGTCTTCACCGGCAACGTCGCCCAGGGCAAGACGAACGTCAACTTTGCCGAGATCCAATCGTCGATCTCGGGCGTCGTCTACTACGACCAGACCGCCGATGGCACCAAGGGTGGCGCCGAACCCGGCATCGGCGGGGTCACCGTGCAACTCACAGGTACCGACGTCAACGGTGCCCCGGTGGGCCTGACAACGACGACCGCCGCTGACGGCAGCTACAAGTTCACGAACCTTGCGGCGGGCACCTATGTCGTCACCGAGGTTCAGCCGACTGCCTACGGCGATGGCGCCGAGACCGTCGGCAGTTCCGCGGGAACCAGCCCGACGAACGACAAGATCCAGGGGATCGCCCTGCTCGCAGGAGCCAACGCCACGGGCTACAACTTCGGCGAGAAACTGGCCCCGTTGTCGGGCAAGGTGTATGTCGACACCAACAATGACGGCACCCAGGGCGCGGTGGCGACCGAGCCGGGAATCGCCGGAGTGACGATCACCGTCACCGGTACCACCGAATCTGGAGCCTCGGTCAATGTCACCACCGTGACGGCCGCCGACGGCACCTGGTCGTTCCCCAACCTGCTGCCCGGAACGTACACCGTCACCGAGACCCAACCGGCCTCCTACGGCGACGGGATCGACACCACCGGCACCGTGACCGGCACGGTGACCGGCATCAAGGCCAACGACGAATTCGCGGCGGTCGTGCTCACCGGAGCGGGCCCGGGTGTCAACTACAACTTTGGCGAGGTGCCCGGTTCGATCAGCGGCAAGGCCTGGTACGACGCCGACAAGGACGGCGTACTCGACCCCACCGAGACGTTCATCGCCGGCGTGGTCATCACCCTGACCAAGCCCGATGGCACAACGGTGACCGCGACAACAGCCGCCGATGGCAGCTACACATTCCCCGGCCTGCCCGCCGGAAGCTACACGATCACCGAAACCCAGCCCACCGGTTACGGCACGAGCACCCCGAACCTGATCTCGGCCGTGACCCTCCCCGCCGGCGGAACCGTCACCAATCAAAACTTCGGCGAGACCTTGAGCACCCTGTCGGGCAAGGTATACCTCGACGGCAACCTGTCCAACAACTTCACCGCCGGCGAAGCGGGTCTGCCCAACGTCACCGTCACCCTCAAGAACGCGGCCGGTGTCGTTGTCGCCACGACCACGACCGACTCCAATGGCAACTACACCTTCAGCGGGCTTGTCACCGGAACATACAGCGTCGTCGAGACCCAACCGGTCGGGCTGACCGACGCCGCCGAGACGGCCGGTTCCGCCGGGGGCAACGTGGCCGTCAACGACACGATTTCAGCGATTGCCCTCGGGGCCGGAATCGACGCGACCGGCTACAACTTCGGCGAACGCGGCGCAGTGCTCTCGGGAAAGGTCTACGTCGACAACGACAATGACGGGGTCATCGACCTGGGCGAACCCGGCATTGCCGGGGTATCGCTGAAGCTCGAAACCCAGGTCTGCTACCGGGCCATCGATGGAGCAGTGTTTTATCCCACCCCTGGCAGTCCGCCCACCTGCCCACTTGGTGCCGGCACGCTGCAATGGTTGGAGTTCCTCAACTGGCCCGCCCAGCTCACCGGGGCCGACGGCTCGTACGCCTTCATCGGGCTCGACCCCGGTCTGATCTACCGAGTGACCGAGACCCAACCGACTACCTATTCGGACGGCCTTGCGACCGCCGGGACCAACGGCACCGTGATCAGCCAGGCACCGTCGGAAGTCCTGCTCGTGGGAACCGCGAACTACTCGACGCCGATCGGGCCAGGGGGCTCGGTCAACAACAACTTCGGCGAACTCGCCGGCGAGATCTCGGGCTATGTCTATGCCGACGCGAACAACGACGGCCTGCGCGCCGGGGACACTCCGATCGCCGGCACATTGATCACCGTCACCGACGGGGTCACCACCTGGACCGCCGTGACCGACGCGACCGGGTACTACAAGGTCGTCGGCCTTCCGCTGTCGGCTGCCGGCAAGGTCTACACGGTCACCGAGACCCAGCCCTCGACCTATTTTGATGGCAAGGAAGCCTCGACGGGAACGATTAACCCGGGCGGGGTCAACGACAAGATCAGCGTCACGCTGACGACCGCCGCTCGGGTGTCATCCGAGAACAACTTCGGCGAAGTGCTCGGCACGATCTCGGGCAAGGTGTGGTACGACGTCAACGGCAACGGCACCCTCGACGCGGCCGAGACCACCGGCATTCCGACGACGATCACGATCACCAACGGCGCCGGTGTGGTGGTGTGGACGGGGCCGACCAACGCCGATGGCACCTACACCTCGGCCCAACTCCCACCTGGCAACTACACCGTCACCGAGACCCAACCGACCGGCTATGGCTCGTCGACGTCGAACACGCTGGCCGTCGGCCTCACCACTCCGTCGGCGACCGGGGTGAACTTCGGTGAGACCCTCGGGTCGATTGCCGGAGCGGTGTATGCCGACACCAATCGCAACGGGGTCCGCGATCCGGGCGAACCGCCGATCAGCGGCGTGGCCGTCACGTTGACCGGTGGCCCCGCCCCGGTCACGGTCAACACCGATGCCAGCGGCAACTACCTGTTCACGGGGCTCCCCGCCGCGGACTACACGATCACCGAGACCCAACCGTCGCTGTTCAACGACGGCGCCGAGAACATCGGCACCACCGGCGGGACGATCACTGGGCCCGATTCGTTCACCGCTGTCTCCCTCGACCCGGGTGAGGATGCCGTCGGGTATCTGTTCGGCGAGCTCTCCCCCAGCGTCAGCGGCGTGGTCTACGTCGACCAGAACCGCAATGGGGTGCAAGACCCGGGCGAGCCGGGCATCCCGGGCATCGTCATGACGATCGCCGGCCCCGGCGGCGTCAATCTGACCACGACTACCGACATCACCGGCAACTACCTCTTTCCGAGCGTGCCCGTCGGCAGCGGCTACACGCTGACCGAGACCCAGCCGCCCGGGTATGGCTCGTCGGAACAGCCGACCAACTCGATCACGGCGCTGACCGTTCCCCTCGGCGGGGTGACCAACCAGAACTTCGGTGACACGCTCAGCACGATCGCCGGGACCGTCTATATCGACGGTAACGGCAACGGTGTCCAGGACGCCGGCGAGAAGGGCATCGCCGGAGCCACGGTCAGCGTCAGTGGTCTCGACGCCGCCGGGCAGTCGATCGCCCGCACGATGACCACCGACGCCAACGGCGACTACAAGTTCACCGGCCTGCTCGCCGGCACCTACAGCGTGTCGGAGAACCAACCGGCCAACTTCGACGATGGCACCGATGCGGTCGGCACGGTCACCGCCGGGGCCAGCGGGTCGCAGGACAGCTTCGACACCCCTGACCGGTTCGCCGGGGTCGTGTTGGCCACCACCGATGACGGCATCAACTACGACTTTGGCGAGATCGGCACGAGCATCGCCGGCACCGTGTTCCGCGACAAGGCCAAGAACGGCGTCCTCGACCCCGGCACCGACCTCGGCCTGCCGGGCGTGACCGTCGAGTTGTACGACTCCACCGGTCTCATCCTGCTCGCCACCACAACCACCGCAGCCGACGGTTCGTACAAGTTCCCGAACCTGTCGATCGGTAGCTACGTCGTCAAGGAGATCCAGCCGGTGGGCTATGGCGACACCATCGGGGCCGCCGGACCGAACACCCGCAACGTTGCCGCGCCGGCCGGTGGCATCGGTGGCATCGACTTCGGCGAGACGCTCGCCTCGATCGGCGGCACGGTCTGGCTCGACACCAATGCCAACGGAGTGCGCGACGGCACCGGCGATCCGATAGTCCCACCGACCGATGCCGGCATTCCTGGCGTGACCGTCACCCTGCGCGACGCCGGTGGTGCTGTCGTCGCCACCAAGGTCACCGACGCCAAGGGTGAATACTTCTTCGACAATCTGGCTCCTGGCACGTACTCGGTGACCGAGACGCAGCCCGCCGCCTACGGCGACGGGGTCGACAAGGTGGGCTCGCTCGGCGGCAGCGCGGCAGTCAATGAGGTGCTCAGCGGCATCGTCCTCGGCGCGGGCAGCGTCGGCACCGACTACGACTTCGCCGAGATCGGGGCGAAGGTCTCGGGCACCGTCTTCGTCGACCCCGACCTCAACGGCATCATCGGGGCGACGGAACCCAAGCGCATCGCCGGGGTCACGATCACCCTCGACGACGGCAACCCGGCGACAGCCGATCCCTCGACGACGACCGACGCCAGCGGCTACTACGAGTTCATCGGTGTTGCGGTCGGCAACTACACGATCGTCGAGACCCAGCCGGCCGGTTACGCCTCGACCCTGCCCGTCAATGACCAGTTGGCGATCACCGTCGCCAAGGACGCCGGCGGCATCATCCAGAGCGTCGCCAACCAGAACTTCGGCGAAGCGCTTGGCACCATCGGCGATGTCATCTGGAACGACCGCAACGGCGATGGCATCCAAGATGCGGGCGAACCCGGAATTCCGGGCGTCAAGGTCACCGGAACGACCACCATCGCCGGCGTGCCGACCACATTCACCGCGACGACCGACGCAACCGGCACGTATCACCTGGTTGATCTGCCCCTTGGCAGCTACACGGTGGCCGTCGATACAACGACTCTGCCGGCGGGCATGACCCAGACCGGTGACCCCGACGCCACGAAGGACAACACCTCTGCGGTGACGCTCGATGTGGCCAACCTCTCGTCGAGCGTGCAGGACTTTGGGTACCAGGGAGCCGGATCGATCGGTAATTACATCTGGAACGATCTCAACGGCGACGGGGTGCAGGACGTCGGCGAGCCCGGCATCCCCGGAGTCAAGCTCACCCTGACGACGACGATCGCCGGTTCGCCCGTCACGTATACCGCATTCACCGACGCGACCGGGGCATACACCGCCGCCGGGCTTCCGCTCGGTGACTACATCGTGACCGTCGACCCGGCGACATTGCCTGCCGGTCTCACCCAGACGTTCGACAACGACGGACTCGCGACAGCCAACTCCTCGACGGTCACCCTCACCGTCGCGACTCCGGCGGTGACGACGCAGGACTTCGGCTACAAGGGCGCAGGATCGATTGGCAACTTCGTCTGGACCGACCTGGACGGTGACGGAATCCAGGACGCGGGCGAACCCGGCATCCCCGGTGTGAGCATCACGATCACCACCGCCATCGCCGGTTCACCGGTGACCTACACCACGACGACCGACGCAACCGGCGGCTACACGATCGCCGGCCTGCCACTCGGCGACTTCACCGTGGCGGTCAACCCGGTGTCATTGCCCGCCGGCGTTGCCCCGACGTTCGACGCTGACGGCACAACCACGGCCAACACCTCGACGGTCACCCTGACCGCAGCAGTGCCGACCAGCGATACGCAGGACTTCGGCTATCGCGGCCCCGGGACCATCGGCGACACGATCTGGAACGATCTCAACGGCGACGGCACCCAGGATCCGGGCGAGCCGGGCATTCCCGGCGTCAAGGTCACCGCGACGCTGACCGCCGGCGTGTTCTCGGTCGTCTACACCGCCACCACCGCAGCCGACGGGACCTATCAGTTCACCCAGATGCCCCTCGGGGCGTACTCGGTCAAGATTGATGCGACCACGTTGCCCGGCGGCGTGCTGCAAACCGGCGATCCCGACACCACGAACGACGGAACCTCCGCTGTCACGTTGACCGTCGCCGCACCGGCATCGGATGTCCAGGACTTCGGCTACCAGGGACCCGGCAAGATCGGCGATGTCGTCTGGAATGACCTCGACGGCGACGGCACCCAGGACCCGGGCGAACCCGGCATCCCCGGCGTCAAAGTGACACTGACCACGACCATCGGCGGCTCACCGATCACCTACACCGCCACGACCGACGACACCGGCAAGTACCTGGTTGAAGGGTTGCCCCTCGGCGCCTACGCCGTCACGGTCGACCCGACAACGCTCCCGACCGGTGTGCTACCCACCGGCGATGCTGACGGCGTCGCCACCCCGCATACATCGGCGATCACGCTCACCGAGGCCGCACCGGCCTCGCTCATCCAAGACTTCGCGTATCAAGGCCCGGGCTCCATCGGCGACTTCGTGTGGCTCGACATCAACGGTGACGGGGTTCAGGACCCCGGCGAAGCCGGCATCCCCGGCGTCAAGGTGACGCTGACCACAACCGTCGGGGGCGCAACCGTGACGTACCCCGCGACCACCGGACCCGACGGTCAGTACCTGGTCAGCGGGTTGCCGCTGGGCACGTTCACGGTGACGGTTGATTCCACCTCGCTCCCCGCCGGGATGCTCCCGACGTTCGACGCCGACGGCACGACGACACCGAACACTTCGAGCACTACGTTGACGGCCGCCGCGCCCACCGTGGTCGACCAGGACTTCGGCTACCAGGGACCCGGCGAGATCGGCGACAAGATCTGGAACGACCTCGATGGTGACGGGCTCCAAGACCCGGGCGAGCCCGGCATCCCCGGCGTGAAGGTCACCGTGACGGCCACGATCGGCGGCTCACCCGTCTCGTTCACGACCACGACCGGCCCTGACGGGACCTACCAGTTCACCGGCTTGCCCCTTGGCGACTGGACCGTTGCGGTCGACTCGACCACCGTCCCCGCCGGGCTGATCATCACCGGCGACCCCGACACCACCAAGGACGGCACGTCGACGGTGACGCTCACGGCCGCCGCCCCGACCTCGGATGTGCAGGACTTCGGCTACCAAGGCCCCGGTTCGATCGGCGACTTCGTCTGGATCGATGTCAACGCCGACGGCATTCAAGATGCCGCGGAGCCTGGGCTCGCCGGGGTGACGATCACGATCACCACCACGATCGCCGGTTCACCCGTGACCTACACCACCACCACCGACTTGAGTGGCGGCTACACCGTCGCCGGGCTCCCCCTCGGGGACTTCACCGTGACGGTCGACTCGGCGTCGCTCCCGGCGGGCATCACCCAGACCTTCGATGCCGACGGCATCGCCACCGCCAACACATCGGTGGTCACGTTGGCGGCCGCGACTCCCACGTCGGACACCCAGGACTTCGGGTATCAGGGGCCGGGAAAGATCGGCGACAAGATCTGGAACGACCTCGACGGTGACGGGTTCCAAGACCCGGGCGAGCCCGGAATCCCGGGCGTCAAAGTCACGGCGACGGCCACCGTTGGTGGAGCGACGATCACGGTTTCGGCGGTCACCGGCCCCGACGGGTCCTACCTCATCGCCGGGCTGCCGCTCGCCACGTTCACGGTCAACGTCGACTCGACGACCCTTCCCGGCGGCGGCATGCTGCAGACCGGCGACCCCGACTCGACCGAGGACAACACCTCGACCGTCACGCTGACTGCGGCGGTGCCCGCCTCCGACGTGCAGGACTTCGGATATCAGGGCCCCGGCTCGATCGGTGACCTGATCTGGAACGACCTCAATGGCGACGGCATCGTCGACCTCGGCGAACCTGGCATTCCCGGCGTCAAGGTCACCGTCACGGTGACCATTGCCGGCACGTCCGATCAGCTACTCAGCGGTCACCGACGCGACCGGCCGGTACGACATCACCGGGCTTCCCCTCGGCGACTACACCGTGACCGTCGATGCGACCACGCTTCCCCCGGGGATGACCAACACGGGCGATCCCGATGCGACCAAAGACGGCGCGTCGACCGTGACGTTGTCGCTGCTCAGCCCCCACGACGCGATCCAGGACTTCGGCTACCAGGGCCCCGGTGCCATCGGTAACTTCGTCTGGAACGACCTCAACGCCGACGGCATCCAAGACGCCGGCGAGCCCGGCATCCCCGGGGTCACCGTCACGATCACCACGACGATCGCCGGCGCACCGGTCACGTACATCGCGACCACCGACGCCGACGGCGGGTACACCGTCACGGGCCTCCCGCTCGGTGACTTCATCGTCACCGTCGACCCGGCGACACTGCCCGACGGCGCGGTCCCAAGTTTCGACGCCGATGGCACCGGTACCGCCAACACCTCGGCGGTCACCTTGACCGACACGGCCCCCACCTCCGACACGCAGGACTTCGGCTACGCCGGGCCCGGCGTGATCGGCGACCTGATCTGGAACGACCTCAACGGCGACGGCATCGCCGACCCGGGCGAACCCGGCCTGCCCGGCGTCACGGTCACGATCACCACCACGATCAACGGCCAGCCGGTGTCGTACACCGACGTCACCGATGCGTCGGGGGCCTACCTCGTGTCGGGGCTGCCGCTCGGGACGTACACGCTGACCGTCGATTCCGCCGGTTTGCCCGCCGGATTGACCCAGACCGGTGACCCGGACGCGACGAACGACAACACCTCGTCGGTCACCTTGACCGCGGCGGCCCCGTCGTCGGACGTGCAGGACTTCGGCTACCAGGGGCCGGGCGCGATCGGCGACCTGATCTGGAACGACCTCAACGGCGACGGCATCCAGGACCCGGGCGAACCCGGCCTTCCCGGCGTGACGGTCACGGTGACCACGACGATCAACGGCGCGCCGGTCACCTACTCGGCGATCACCGGCCCGACCGGGGCATACCTGGTCGACGGGCTCCCCCTCGGCGACTACACCGTGACCGTCGATCTGGCCACGCTTCCCGCCGGGGTGACCAACACCGGCGATCCCAACGGTGGCAACGACAGCACGGCGACGGTCAGCCTCACTGCGGAGACGCCGACCAGCGACGTGCAGGACTTCGGGTACCAGGGCCTCGGGGCGATCGGGAACTTCGTCTGGATCGACACCAACGGCGACGGAATCCAGGATGTCGGTGAGCCCGGCATCCCCGGCGTCACGGTCACGATCACGACCACCATCAACGGTTCGATCGTGCTCTACTCGGCCACCACCGACGCCAGCGGCGCCTACAACGTCGCCGGGCTCCCCCTCGGCTCGTTCACCGTGGCCGTCGATCCGACGACGCTGCCAACCGGAGCGACCCCGACCTTCGACGCCGATGGCACCGGAACCGCCAATGCCTCGATCGTCGAGCTGACGGCGGCCGCGCCGACTTCGGACGCCCAGGACTTCGGCTACCGCGGCCCCGGTCACATCGGTGATCTGGTCTGGAACGACCTCAACGGCGACGGCATCGTCGATCCGGGCGAACCCGGCCTTCCCGGGGTGACGGTGACCGTCAGCGCCACCGTCAACGGACAGCCCGTGACCTTGACCACGACCACCGGCCCCGACGGCACCTACACGTTCGACGGCCTGCCGCTCGGGGCATGGACCGTGACGGTCGACCCGGCCACCCTGCCCCCCGGGGTCCTGGCGACCGGCGACCCCGACGGCGGCAACGACCACACCGCCACCGTGACCCTCACCGCGGCTGCGCCGACCTCCGACGCACAGGACTTCGGCTACCAGGGCCCCGGCGCCATCGGCGACCTGATCTGGAACGACCTCAACGGCGACGGCATCCACGACCCGGGCGAACCCGGTCTCCCGGGCGTCACCGTCTCGATCACCACGACCATCGGCGGCTCACCGGTGACCTACACCGCGACGACGGATGCCGACGGGACCTACCTCGTCGACGGCCTCCCCCTCGGCGACTACACCGTCACCGTCGATGCGACCACCCTGCCGGCCGGAGTGCTGCCGACGGGAGATCCCGACGGCGGCAACGACAACACCGCCGCAATCGCCCTGACCGCGGCCGCGCCGACCTCCGACATCCAGGACTTCGGCTACCAGGGTCCCGGCTCGATCGGCGACTTCGTGTGGACCGACGTGAATGGCGACGGCGTGCAAGACGCCGGCGAACCGGGCCTCCCCGGCGTGTCGGTCCGCGTCACCACGGTCGTTGATGGCGCGACGGTCACCTACACCACGACGACCGACGTCACCGGCGGCTACACGATCACGGGGCTCCCCCTTGGGGACTACACCGTCGCCGTGATCCCGGCGTCGTTGCCCGCCGGCATGGTCGAAACGTTCGACGCCGATGGCATCGCCACCGCCGACACCTCCGCGGTCGCTCTGACCGCGGCGGCCCCGACGAGCGACGCGCAGGACTTCGGCTACCAGGGTCCCGGCGCGATCGGCGACCTGATCTGGAACGACCTCAACGGCAACGGCACGGCCGATCCCGGCGAACCGGGCATCCCGGGGGTCACCGTGACCGCGACTCTGAGCCTCGGAGCAGCGTCGATCACCGTCTCGACGGTCACCGGCTCCGACGGTTCCTACGGCTTTACCGGGTTGCCCCTCGGCTTGTGGACGGTCACCGTCGATGCGGCGACATTGCCCGTCGGCGTGGTGCAGACCGGTGACCCCGATGCCATCGACGACAACACCTCGACGGTCACGCTGACGGCGGCCGCCCCGACATCGGAGGTCGAGGACTTCGGGTATCAGGGGCCGGGCTCGATCGGCGACCTCATCTGGAACGACCTCAACGGAAATGGCATCGCCGACCCGGGCGAACCGGGGCTGCCCGGGGTGACCGTCACAGTGACCACGACCATCGACGGCTCGCCGGTGACCTACACCGCCGTGACCGACGCGACCGGCACCTATCTCATCGACGGGCTCCCGCTCGGCGACTTCACCGTCACGGTCGATCCCGCCACGCTGCCCGCCGGTGTACTGCCGACCGGCGATCCCGACGGCGGCAACGACCACACCGCCGCCGTCACCCTCACCGTCGCCGCTCCGACCTCGGACGTGCAGGACTTCGGCTACCAAGGGCCCGGGGCGATCGGCAACTTCGTGTGGATCGACATCAACGGTGACGGCGTGCAGGACGCCGGAGAACCCGGATTGGCCGGGGTCTCCGTCACGATCACGACGATCATCGCCGGTTCGCCCGTGGTCTACTCCGCCACCACCGACGCCGCGGGCGCCTACAACGTTGCCGGGCTGCCGCTCGGTTCGTTCACGGTCACCACCGACCCGGCCACCGTGCCCGCCGGGGTCATCCAGACGTTCGACGCCGATGGCATCGCGACGGCCAACACTTCAGTCGTTGCCCTGACCGCGGCGGCACCGACCAGCGACACGCAGGACTTCGGCTACCAAGGTCCCGGTGCGATCGGAGACCTGATCTGGAATGACCTCGACGGCGACGGCACGGTCGACCCGGGCGAACCCGGTCTCCCGGGGGTTGCCGTCACGATCACCACCACCATCGCCGGAGCGCCGGTCACGCTGACGACCACGACGGGCCCCGACGGCTCGTACTCGTTCACGGGGCTGCCGCTCGGGGCGTGGATCGTGACGGTCGACCCCGCCACGCTGCCAGGGGGAATGCTCCCGACGGGCGATCCCGACGGAGGCAACGACAACACCGCCACGGTCACCCTCACCGTCGCCACCCCGACCTCCGACACGCAGGACTTCGGCTACCAGGGCCCCGGCGCGATCGGCAACCTGATCTGGAACGACCTCAACCGCGACGGCATCGCCGACCCGGGCGAACCGGGCATCCCGGGGGCGGGGGTCACGCTGACCACCACCGTCGGCGGAACCACGCTCACCTATACGACGACAACCGACGCCAACGGGGCGTACAACGTCGATGGCCTCCCGCTCGGCGACTACGCCGTCACCGTCGACCCAACGACGCTGCCCGCGGGCGTTCTTCCGACGGGTGATCCCGACGGAGGCAACGACAACACTGCGGCCGTCACCCTCAGCGCCGCCACTCCGACCTCCGACACGCAGGACTTCGGCTACCAGGGCCCCGGCTCGATCGGCGACCGCATCTGGATCGACGTCGACGGCAACGGCGTGCAGGACGCCGGTGAACCGGGCATTGCCGGTGTGGCCGTCACGATCACGACCGTGGTCGATGGAGCTACCTTGACCTACACCGCGACCACCGATGCCACCGGTGGATACACCGTCGGGGGCCTCCCCCTCGGGGCCTTCACCGTCACCGTCACCGACACCACGCTGCCCGCCGGGGTTGAGGCGACGTTCGACGCCGACGGCACCGGCACGTTGAACAGGTCGGCCGTCACCCTGACCGTCGCCACCCCGGCCGTGACCAATCAAGACTTCGGTTACCAGGGACCCGGCGCCATCGGCGACGTGGTTTGGAACGACCTCAACGGCGACGGCATCCTCGATGCCGGCGAGCCGGGCCTCCCCGGGGTCACCGTCACGATCACCACGACCATTGGCGGCACGCCGGTCACGTTGACGACCACGACCGGGCCCGACGGCTCCTACTCCTTCGACGGGCTCCCGCTCGGCGACTGGACGGTCACCGTCGACCCGCTCTCCCTCCCCGCCGGGCTGACCGTCACCGGCGACCCCGATGCCACCAAGGACGGCAGCTCGGTGGTGACGCTCACCGCGGCAGCACCGACGTCAGAGGTCCAAGACTTCGGTTACCAGGGCCTTGGGGCGATCGGGAACTTCGTGTGGACCGACCTGAACTCCGACGGAGTCCAAGACCCGGGCGAACCCGGCATCGCCGGGGTGCCGGTCACGATCGCCGCGATCGATCGCCGGATCACTCGTGACCTACACGGCCACCACCGACGCCAACGGGGCGTACAACGTCACCGGACTCCCCCTCGGCGACTTCACCGTCACCATCGACCCGGCCGGCCTGCCCACCGGAGTCGCCCAGACCTTCGACGCCGACGGCATCGCCACCCTCAACACCTCTGCGGTCTCGCTGACGGTGGCGGCACCGATCAGCGACACCCAGGACTTCGGCTACGCCGGACCCGGCTCGATCGGTGACAAGGTGTGGAACGACCTCGACGGCGATGGGTTCCAGGATCCGGGTGAGCCCGGCATTCCGGGGGTCACGATCACGGCGACGGCGACGATCGGCGGGTCGACCTTCACGGTGACCACGATGACCGGCCCCGACGGCACCTATCAATTCGACGGACTGCCGCTGACCACCTTCACCGTCACCGTCGACGAGGCCACGCTCCCACCGGGTGTTGCGCCAACGGGAGACCCCGACGCGGTCAGGGACGGCACCTCGACCGTCACCTTGACCGTGGCCAACCCGGTCTCAGACG
This sequence comes from uncultured Actinomycetes bacterium, assembly GCA_963847945.1. GTDB lineage: Bacteria > Actinomycetota > Acidimicrobiia > Acidimicrobiales > Ilumatobacteraceae > JANMJD01. Next base: position 133,997 of record CAWKBX010000004.1, on the reverse strand, counting down.
TTCAGGACTTCGGATACCAAGGTCCCGGCTCGATCGGCGACCTGATCTGGAACGACCTCAACGGCGACGGCATCGTCGACCCTGGTGAGCCCGGCATGCCCGGAGTCACCGTCACCATCACCACCACGATCGCCGGGTCCCCGGTCACGTACACCACGACTACCGGCCCCGACGGCACCTACGAGGTCGCCGGACTCCCCCTCGGTAACTTCACCGTCACCGTCGACCCGACGGCCCTGCCGCCGGGAGTCCTCCCCACCGGCGACCCCGACGGAGGCAACGACAACACCGCGGCCGTCACCCTGACCGACGCCGCCCCAACCAGCGACACCCAGGACTTCGGGTACCAGGGCGCCGGCGCCATCGGCAACCAGATCTGGAACGACCTCGACGCCGACGGGGTGCAGGAGCCGGGCGAACCGGGGATTCCTGGGGTGACCGTCACGATCACGACCACCATCGCCGGGTCGCCGATCACGTACACCACGACCACCGGACCCGACGGCACCTACACCATCGCCGGACTCCCCCTCGGCGACTTCACCGTCACCATCGATGAGACCACCTTGCCGACGGCGATGGTTCAGACCTACGACGCGGATGGAACAGGGACCGCCAACACCTCGACCGTCACCCTGACCGCCGCGGCCCCGACCGTCGACACCCAGGACTTCGGATACACCGGCAACGGCGTGATCGGTGACCTGATCTGGAACGACCTCGACGGCGACGGCATCGTCGACGTCGGCGAGCCCGGCATAGCCGGGATCACGGTCACGGTCACCACCGTGATCAATGGTGAGACCGTCATCTACACCGCGGTCACCGATGCGTCGGGCGCCTACCTGATCGCCGGGCTCCCCCTCGGCAGCTACACCGTGGTGGTCGATCCGACCGCCCTTCCGGCCGGGATGACGCAGACCGGTGATCCCGATGCGACGAAGGACAACACCTCGACCGTCACCCTGACCACCGCCGCCCCGAGCTCCGACGCTGAGGACTTCGGGTACCAAGGGCCGGGAGTCATCGGTGACCTGATCTGGAACGACCTCGACGGCGACGGCATCGTCGACGTCGGCGAACCGGGCCTTCCGGGGGTCACGGTCACTGTCACCACGACGATCAACGGCTCGCCGGTCACCTATACCGCCACGACCGGTCCCACCGGTGCGTACGAGATCAGTGGGCTCGCCCTCGGCGACTTCACCGTCACCGTCGACCCGACAACCCTGCCGCCTGGGGTCCTCCCCACCGGCGACCCCGACGGAGGCAACGACAACACCGCAGCGGTCACGCTGACGGCCGCCGCCCCAACCAGCGACACCCAGGACTTCGGCTACCAGGGCCCGGGCTCAATCGGTGACGTGGTGTGGGTCGATCTCGACGGCGATGGCACGCAGGATGCCGGGGAACCGGGGATCCCCGGGGTCACCGTCACGATCACGACAACCATCGACGGTTCGATCGTGCTCTACTCGGCCACCACGGACGGCAACGGCGTGTACACGGCTGCTGGGCTCCCGCTCGGGGTGTTCACCGTGGCGGTCGACGCGGCGACGCTTCCGGCCGGCGTCACGCCGACCTTCGACGCCGACGGCACCGGCACGGCCAACACCTCGACCGTCACGCTCACCGCCGCGGCACCGACCAGCGATACCCAGGACTTCGGCTATCGCGGCCCGGGCGCGATCGGTGACCTGATCTGGAACGATCTCGACGGTGACGGCATCGCCGATCCGGACGAGCCCGGTCTGCCCGGGATCACGATCACCGCCACTTCGATCATCGATGGCATCCCCGTCACCGTCTCGACCGTGACCGGGCCTGACGGGTCATACAGCTTGGCCGGGCTGCCGCTCGGCGAGTGGACCGTCGCCGTCGACCCGGCGACGTTGCCGCCGGGCGTCGTCCCGACCGGCGACCCGGATGGGACCACCGACAACACCACCGTCGTCACCCTGACCGCGGCGACGCCGACCAGCGATGCGCAGGACTTCGGCTACCAGGGTCCCGGCGCGATCGGCGACCTGATCTGGAACGACCTCAACGGCAACCGCGTCGCCGAACTCGGCGAGCCGGGCCTGCCTGGAGTCACCGTGACGATCACCACCACGATCGCCGGGTCCCCGGTCGCCTACACCACGACCACCGGCCCCGACGGCACCTACGAGGTCGCCGGGCTCCCCCTCGGTGCGTTCACCGTGGCTGTCGACCCCGCCGACATTCCCGCCGGGCTCAACCCGACGAGCGACCCCGACGGCGGCAACGACCACACGTCAGCCGTCACGCTGACGGCCGCGGCCCCGACCAGCGACACCCAGGACTTCGGCTACACCGGGCCCGGGGTGATCGGCGACCTGATCTGGAACGACCTCGACGGCGACGGCACCCAAGACCCCGGCGAGCCCGGCATCCCCGGCGTCACCGTCTCGGTGACCACGCTGGTGAACGGTTCACCCGTGACCTACACCTCAACCACGGCGCCCGACGGCAGCTACGAGTTCGTCGGGTTGCCCCTCGGGACGTTCACCGTGGCGGTCGACCCGTCGACCTTGCCACCCGGCGTCGTGCCGACCGGCGACCCCGACGGCGGCAACGACAGCACCTCGACGCTGACGTTGACCGCCGCCGCGCCGACCAGCGACACCCAGGACTTCGGCTACCAGGGCCCGGGAACGATCGGCGATCTGATCTGGAACGACCAGGACGGCGACGGCATCCGCGACCCCGGTGAGCCCGGACTGCCCGGCGTCACGGTCACGATCACGACCACCGTCGCCGGTGCCCCGGTGGCCTACACCACGACGACCGAACCCGATGGCACCTATTCCGTGTCGGGCCTGCCCCTCGGTGACTTCACCGTCACCGTCGACCCGGCAACATTACCGGTAGGCGTCCAGCCGACCGGCGATCCCGACGGCGGCAACGACCACACCGCCGCGGTCACCCTCACCGCCGCGGTCCCGACCAGCGACACGCAGGACTTCGGGTACCAGGGGCCCGGCTCCATCGGGGATCTCGTCTGGAGCGATCTCAACTCCAACGGCGTCGTCGATCCCGACGAACCCGGCATCCCCGGCATCGATATCACGATCACGACGACGATCGCCGGAACGACCGTGACCTACACGACCACGACCGGGCCAGACGGCACCTACTCCGTTCCCGGGCTGCCGCTGGGGAGTTACACCGTCACGCTTGATCCCTCCGACCTCCCGGCGGGGTCGTTGCCCACCGGTGACGGCGATGGACTCGCCACACCGAACGTGTCGGTCACCACGCTCACCGCGCTGGATCCGACGACCGACACCCAGGACTTCGGCCAGCACCTGCCGGCCCGCATCGGCGACCTGATCTGGAACGACCTCAACGGCAACGGCCTGCAGGACCCCGACGAGCCGGGCATCGGCGGAGTCACCGTCCACCTCACCGGGACCGACGGATTCGGCCAGTCGGTCGATCTCACCGCGGTGACCTCTGCCAGCGGCGCGTACCTGTTCTCGAACCTCGTCCCGGGGGTGTACACGATCACCGTCACGCCGCCATCCGGCTACGCCGTCGCCCCGGTGCAGCAGGGAACCGACCCGGAAATCGACTCGAACGGGCTGACGACCACCGTGACGCTGACGTCGGGCATGGGTGCCCTCGGAGTGGATACCGGGCTGTTCATCCCCGCCAACCTGTCGGGCAAGGTCTACGCCGACCTCGACGTGGGAGGCTCCCCGGATCCGGCCGACCCCGGGATTCCCGGGGTGACCCTCACGCTGACCGGCACCAACGGTCTCGGCGAGGCGATCACCCTGACCACGACGACGGGGCCTGACGGGACCTTCCAATTCCCCAACCTGCCGCCGGGGAACTACACCGTCACCGAAACCCAGCCCCCGGCGTGGTCGGATGGCGCCGATACGTCCCCGCCAGGTACGACGAGCAGCACCAACGACGTGATCACCCAGATCACCGTGACCAGCGGAAACCCCGTCGCCGGCCTGTTGTTCGGCGAGCAAGGTTGGCCGGTCACCGGCAAGGTTATGGTTGACGACACCGGTGGCCCCGTCCCCGGCGTCACCCTCACGTTGCGCGGCATCGACGTGTTGGGCAACCCGGTCGAGCGAACCGTCGTGACCAAGTCGTGCAACACGACCAACGCCACCGACTGTGTCGAGGGTGGGTACGAATTCTCCAACGTTCCTCCGGGGACCTACACCCTCGTCGAGACCCAGCCACCCGGGTTCGGGCAGGGAACCGTGGAGCCGACGGACTCGATCGAGATCGTCGTCAGCGGCGGGCCGGTCGTCGGCCAGGACTTCAGCGAGAAGACCTCGTCGCTTGCGGGTGTCGTCTACGTGGATGTCAACAACAACGGCGTCCACGATCCGGGCGAGGCCATCAACCCGGGGGTGACGATCACCCTGGTCGGTGTCGATGTGAACGGAAAGCCGGTCAATCTGACCACGACGAGTGGAAGCGACGGCACATGGTCGTTCCCCCACCTCATCGCCGGCGAGTACACGATCACCCAGACCCAGCCGGCGAGCCTGAACGACGGGGCAACGACCGCCGGTACCGTGGGCGGAGCCGTATCCCCCAACGTCATCACGGTGCAGCTGGCCCCGGGAGTGGCGGCAACGAACTATCTGTTCGGCGACGTCCCCAAGTCTCAGGCAGGACAGCTCCCCAAGACCGGCGGCAGCCCGACGTTCCCGCTCGGCGTGGGGCTGCAGGTGTCGCTCCTCGGGCTCCTCCTCGTCGCCGTGGGCCGCCGCCGTAAGGCCCAGCCTCAGCAACGCTGACCGGTGTTGTGCGGGTCTCGGAGTTGCATCCGAGACCCGCACAACCCGGCATCGATGCTCTACGGCGTTGAGTTCGGCGGCATCGAGTTCGCCGGTGGCTCCGGCTACAACGCGACTACACGCGGCGAATCAACTCGTCGACGAACACGTCGACGACCGCGTCGTTCGGCCGATCGATCACCGCGACCGGGGCAAGGTCACCGGAGTCGATGCGCGGTTCGCGCAGCAGCGCACAGGTTCGATCAGGATCCCAACGGCGATGGACCGCGGTCTGGAACCGGGCCGCGGTATGCGTCCGGCGCTGACTGACCCCAACGAGTTTCTCGCCACCACGGGTCACCTCGCCGGGACCCAGGCCGGCAAAGCACACGTGCGACGACCACGGCGCGGTGACCATCCCCAAGCGGTGGACCTCGGCCGGCTCCCCGGGCACCAACCGGTCACACGCCGCCGCCCACACCTCGGCCAACCACCAGCCGGCGCGGGAGATGTCGTCGTGCCATAACGGATCGCCGATCGGCAGAATCACGTCGATCCACACGATCTCGCCAGGGATCAGCAGCACCGCCCCTCCCCCGCTGCGCCGTCGGACGATCTCGACGCCCTCGCCTGCACAGGCCGGCTCGTCGACATGGGCTGCGGGTTGGGCCGAGCCGAGGGCGATAGCCGGCCGATCGACATCGAACACCCACACCTGCCGGGTCGGAGCCTCGGGGATCGCCCGAGCGTGGAAGTCGGCGGCCGACCCGCGGAACCGCTCGATCTGCCAGGTCACCTCGTCAGGATGCCACAACCTCAGGACGCCACTACCTCAGGACGCCATCGCCAGGTACGGCTTCCAATCCTCGGGCACGCGCCCGACCGCCGACACCACCCAGGCCTGCTCGCGTGGTTGGCGTGCCGGTCGATGAAGCCGCATGCCTGCCTCGTCGGGGGTGCGGTCGCGTTTGCGCAGATTGCACGCCCGACAGGCCGCGGCGACGTTCTCCCAGGTGTTCTTGCCACCACGTGAGCGGGGGAAGATGTGATCGATCGAGTCGGCGTGGTTGCCGCAGTACTGGCAGCGATGTTCGTCGCGATTGAACACGGCTCGACGGGAGAGCGCCGCCTGGCGGTAGTACGGCACCTTGACGGTGTAACGCAGACGGATCACCGTCGGCGTCGGGACCGACAAGCGGGCCGAGTGAATCTCGGTGCCATCGTCGGCGAGCAAATCGGCCTTCCCATCGAGGATCAGGCAGGCCGCCCGGCGACGGGACACAATGCTGAGCGCTTCGTACGTGGCATTCAAGACGAGAGCGCTCATGGAAATCAGCCTGGCCGAACCGGTCGATCGCTGGCGGAAGAACTTCCTGGGGGGACCGGCGGCAACGAATGGCCGCCGTGTGGGAATCGCGGTGGTATCACCGCAGGTCTCCCATCCGATTCCACCGTCGGCACCATGCCAGATAGTCCACCACATCACCGGGTTCGGGGGGATGCGATTCGTCACCATATTGGGTGACCATCCGGAACCGCATGTAGTCCTTGGCCGGCAGCGGCAGGAACGGCGGCCGCTGCCACCAACCGTCGGGCGCCATCCGGAAGATCTGGGTGACCGCCGTCGTCCATAGCTGCGGCCGCACCACCACCGCACCGGCCACACGTAACCACTTCACGCACCGAGCCTACGCCCGGGTCACCTCCACCGACTTGATCGTCCCCGTCGGCGTACCCTTCCCCAACCACAACAACTTGGCGGGGACATACCGGGTCACGTCGATCACCTCCGGATGCAACACCGTCCCGTCATACAACGTGATCGTCACCGCGGTTCTTTGGGAAGACCCAACACCATTTCACCGACGATGTTGCGTTGGATCTGCGACGAACCGGCGTAGATCGTGCCGGCGCGGGCGATCAGGAAGGTGCCGACCCACGATGCCGAATCGTTCGGTGCCCCTTCATCGTCGGTTTGGAAGGCATTCGACGGCCAGCGGCCCGACGGCACCAGGGCGTCGGCGCCGAGAATGTCGAGGGCCAACTCGGTGACGACCTTGTGGTATTCGCTCCAGTACAGCTTGAAAATGCCGCCATCCGGCCCCGGATGATGTCCGGCGAGGAACTTCGTCAGCGTCCGCATGCCGATGAACCGCATGATTTCGACCTTGGCGTGGCACCAGGCCAGCCGCTGACGAATCGTCGGGTCGTCGGCCACCCCACGCTCTCTGGCCAGGGCGATCAGCCGGTCGAGTTCCCCGCGGAACCTCACCGGCAGCGTTGCTGCCGCCTCGCCGCGCTCGTAACCCAGCAACGTCATCGCCACGGCCCAGCCGTTGTTCACGCCCCCGACGACGTGATCGCGAGGCACGCGTACGTCGGTGTAGAAGACCTCGTTGAACTCCGAATCACCCGAGATCATCTTGATCGGGCGCACCTCGATACCCGGCTGGCGCATGTCGACCAGCAGGAACGAAATGCCCTTGTGGCGAGGCAGATCGGGGTCGGTGCGGGCGAGGGTGAAGATGTGATCGGCGAGGTGCCCGGCCGACGTCCAAATCTTCTGGCCGTTGAGCACCCATTCGTCGCCATCGAGCTCGGCGCGCAAGCCCACGTTCGACAGATCCGACCCGGCGTTCGGCTCGGAGTATCCCTGGCACCACGTGTCGTCGCCGGCCAGCAGGCGAGGCAGGTAATACGACTTCTGCTCCTCGGTCCCCCATTGCAACAGGGTGTTGCCCAACATCTGAATCGAGAACACGTCGTTCGGTCCGCCTGTCGGCACCCCAGCGCGGGCGAACTCCTCGGCCAGAATAACTTGCTCGGTCGCGGTCAACCCGGCGCCGCCGTAGGCCTGCGGCCAGCCCGGGGCAAGGTAGTTCGCCTGGTGCAGCGTCGTGCGCCACTCGGCCACGAACGTGTCGAGGGCAGCACCCTGTAACTGGCCGATCCCGCCCCAGTTCGTCGGGAGCTTCTCGGCCAGAAACGCCTGGACCTTCTCGCGGTAGGCCTCGGCCTCTGGGCTATATGTCGGTTGCACCCCATCGATGTTACTCACCGGTAGGTCGCGGGCGGGACCCCTACGCCACGCCACCGTCCCCGGCTGGCGTCAATCGAATGTGAATACAGTCGGTGATGTGGAATCCGCACTCGATCGGAGCGATGAAGCACATAGGTCGCTTGGCCCGTCTACGGTGTCACACCGATGACGGCTACCGCTCCGCCCCCACCCAGCACCCGAACGTTCGATGAGATGTTCTCGGCGATCGCCGCCAACATCTCGATCGTGCTTCACGGCAAGCCCGAGGCGGTGGAGCTCGCCACAATTTGTCTCCTCGCCGAAGGACACCTGCTCGTCGAAGACGTCCCCGGGGTGGGCAAGACAAGCCTCGCCAAAGCCCTCGCCGCGTCGGTCGATTGCACGTGGCGACGGGTGCAGTTCACCCCAGACCTGCTGCCGACCGACTTGATCGGCGTGAGTATCTATCAGCGGTCCGACGAGAAGTTCGAGTTCCAACCGGGGCCGTTGTTCGCCAACATCGTGCTTACCGACGAGATCAACCGGGCATCGCCGAAAACCCAGTCCGCACTGCTCGAAGCGATGGAGGAACGGCAGATCTCGGCCGACGGCAAGACCTACCGCCTGCAAAACCCGTTCATGGTCATCGCCACCCAGAACCCCGTCGAGCAGGAGGGCACCTATCGCCTCCCCGAGAGCCAACTCGACCGCTTCCTGCTGCGCATCTCGATCGGATATCCGCCGCGTGCCAATGAACTGTCATTGCTCGACAACAACTCGTCGAACGACACGTTGCCGACGGTGCGGCCAGTCGTCACCGCCCACGAAGTACGTACGATGATTGCCGCCGTGCGAACCGTGCACCTTGCGCCGGCGCTCAAGGCGTACCTCGTGGACATCGCCGAGATGAGCCGACGGCATCCGTCGCTCACCCTTGGGCTGTCACCCCGAGCCACGCTGCAACTGGCCCGGGCCATCCGGGCCCGCGCCGCGGCCCGCGGGCGTGACTACGCCACCCCCGACGATGTCAAGGCCCTCGCCGTCAACGTGCTGTCGCACCGGGTGATGGTCCGCCACGACGCCGCGTTGCAGGGTGTGACCGGCGAGAGCGCGATCAGCGACGTGCTCGCCTCGGTGCCGGTACCGACGACCCCCGGGCGGGAGCGCTGATCGATGCCGACCCGGCAGGGCTGGATGGCCCTGATCACGGGCGTGGTCACGATCATCTGCGCGGCGCCTGTTCGGCGTGCTCGAGCTGTACGTCATCGGCGTGGCGCTGCTCGCCATCGTTGCGGTCACGGTCATGACCGTACGGATGCGCCCGCTACGAATGCGGATCACCCGACGGGTCACCCCGAGGCGCGTTCATGCCGGTGAGCAGGCGAAAGTCGAGCTGATCGCCACCAATCGGGCCAAGCTGCGCACCCCACTGCTGTCGCTGCGAGATCCGGTTTCCTCGACGCAGGGGGCTCAACTCCAGCTCGCCCCGCTGTCGTCGGGTCGCACCACCCGGGCCGCCTACCGTCTGCCCACCCGTCGCCGCGGGTTCATCACCATCGGCCCGTTGCGCCTCACCCGCGGCGACGTGCTCGGCCTGGCCTCGCGCACCGTCGAAGCCGCCGCGGCGACCACGGTCATCGTCCTGCCGCAGTGGTTCCGCGTTGCGGTACCGGGGTTCGGCGGCGACCAGGGACCCCTCGGCCAACACCTGCGGATGCGGGCGCTCGGCCGCTCCGGCGAGGAGTTCCGTTCGCTGCGTGATTACGTGCCCGGCGACGACCTGCGACGGATCAACTGGCGGGCCAGCGCTCGCAGCGACACGTTCAAGGTCCGCGAGAACGAGACCGCGGCAATGCGCCACATGGCCGTCATCCTCGACCAGTCGGCACCCCTGCACAGTGTCGAGTCGTTCGAACGGGCGATCTCGTCCGCGGCGTCGATCGTGCTGTCGGCATCGGAAGCCGAGCGCGACGTCCGGTTCGCGACGAGTCTCGGCCATGACCTGTCGCCGTCTACGACCGGCATGGAAGCGCTGCTCGAACATCTGGCCCTGGCCAATCCCACCCCGCAGGGCTCCGTGATCAACGCCGTCAGCGCCCTCGGCTCCCGCCTGGCCGGCGGCGTGTTGGTCCTCGTCGGCGGTCGCATCGATACCGCGACGATGAGTGCGCTACGGGGTGCCGCAGGGGCCGACGCGGCCGTCGCTGTGGCCTGCGAGGAGCCGGTCCCGGCGCCGATGCCCGGCGTCTTCGTCGTCGACGCCAGCACCGAGGGGAACTTCGTCGCCGGGTGGAACATGCTCGTCGGAGCGCGCTCCACGGCGCTCGCCCCTACCCCGGCCGAACCGACACTGATCAACTCGGCCCCAACGGTCGAGACCGCCCGCAGCATTTGGGGAGCCCGATGATCACGATCAATCCCCCCGTGCCCGATTCGGCCAAGGGCGTGCCCCAACCCAAGCCGAAGCGACAGGCGGGCCCGGTCTCGATCCTCGCCTCGGCGGCCCTGGCGACGACGACCATCGCCACCGCCATCTCGTTCTGCCGGATCTTCCCGGGGTGGGGGTTCCTCGGGCCCGTGCTGATCACGGTGATCAGCGTCCACGCCGTCTTGACCGTGGCTCGCGCCCTGCAGTGGCCGATCTACGTAGCCGCACCGATCGCCCTGGCCACGATGGCCACGGTGATCGGGATGCTCTACTTCCGCTCGACCTTGTTCGGGTTCGTTCCCACCCGGGCCACCTGGGACGCGGCCTGGGTCAGTCTCAGCGATGCGTTCGGCCTCTTCCGCACCACGGTCGCTCCGGTTCCCAGCGACAGCGGGTTCGGAGTCGCCACCGCCCTGGCGATGGGGACCGTCGCCGGGCTCGCCGACACGTTTGCGTTCCGCGCCTTCGGTCGGATCGAGTCGATCGTGCCGTGCGGGCTGTTGTTTGCCCTCGGCTCGTCACTCGGTGTCGACCGCAATCGCCTTCCGGTCACGGCCCTCTGGCTGGCCTGCGTGTTCATCGCCGTCGCCGTCTTGCGTGCCGCGCATGGCGAGAACGGGGCCACCTGGCTCGGCACTCGCACCGGCGGTCGCCTGGGCCCGACCGCCCGGGCGGCGATCGGCTTGGGCAGCGTGGCGGTACTCGCCGGGGTCGTGCTCGGGCCCCGGCTGCCCGGGGTCGACGACGATGCGATCATCAACACCCGCACCCGAACGGGAAAGGGCACCGAGGTGCTCAGCCCGATGGTCGAGGTACAGAGTCGCCTTGTGAACCGCAGCAACACCGAGATGTTCACCTACTCCCTGCCCGGCGGCGAACCGGCCTACCTCCGTCTGGCCTCCCTTGGGGAGTTCGATGGCAAGTCGTTCACCGAGGAGGGCAGCTTCGCCGACGCGACCGACTTCGTCGGCGATCAGCCCGGCGGCCCGGTGCGCGAGGTCGTGCAATCGATCAAGATCACGTCGCTCGGGGGCATCTGGATGCCGGCGGTCGCCAGCCCCGTGAGCATCGAGCCGACCGCTGGGTTCGAGTACGACCCGTCGACCTCCAGCATCATCCGGCGCGAGAAGCTGTTCAACGGGATGCAGTACGGTCTTGTCTCATTGGTGCCGGTCATCGACCCCGCCGCCCTCCAAACCTCGGGGTCAACGGCTCCCAACGATCGCTACCTCGCGGTGCCCAGCGACTTCCCGCAGGAGTTGATCCGCACGGCCAACGAGATCGTCGCCGGCCAGACCTCGATCTACAACCAGATGATCGCATTGCAGACTTGGTTCCGCGACGGTTTCGACTACAACGTCAACGTCTCGCGCGGTCACAGCATCCGCTCGATCGAGGGATTCCTGCGGGCCAAAGAGGGATACTGCGAGCAGTTCGCCGTGACCTTCGCCGCCTTCGCCCGGGCGATCGGCGTGCCCAGTCGCGTCGCCGTCGGATTCACGCCGGGCGACAAGGACGCCGCCGGGCTCTACCACGTGCTCGGCAAGCACGCCCACGCCTGGCCCGAGATCTGGTTCGACGACGTCGGCTGGGTGCTCTTCGAACCGACACCAGATCGTGGTGCCCCGGGGGCCGAGAGCTATACCGGCGTCGCACCCGCGGAGGATGGCGGCCAGCTCACCGGCACTCCCGATATTGCCGGACCGAACAATTCGGGACGCAACACCCCCGACGGCGAGCCCAAAGCTCCGACGACCACGGTATTCAACCCCCGCACGAGCATTCCCAAGGATCTGCCGAACCCAGATTCCAAGGGGGCCACACCGGCCCAGCGGGCCGCCACGGCATCGGGCGGGGTACCCACGGCATGGCTCGTGATCCTCGGGCTCATCGTCGTCCTCGGTGCCTGGGCCGTGCTGATGCCGCTCGTCGTGCGGCATCTCGCCCGCCGCCGCTATCGCAATGAGATCGACGATGTTGTCGACAGCTGGGACCGCGCCGCACGTTGGCTCGGTGTCGCCGGCGCCCCGCGTAAGCCCGAGGAGACCCCGGTCGAGCATGCCGAACGGGCCTGGCGGGCCACCGGAGTCGGTCGCGATCAGGTGCGCGAACTGGCCCTCGAAGCCACCCGTGCAACGTTCAAGCCGACGCCGCCGACGCCGGACGCCGTCGATCGATGCCGGCAACTCTCGCGCCGAGTCATCACGGTCGTGAGAGACCAGCTCAGCTGGCGCGATCGCCTTCGCGCCCGGTTCGACCCCCGACTGCAGTAAGCCCTCGGGCTGCAGTAGTAACCCCACCTGCCGCAAACTTTGGCTGCACGGGAGGACCGGCGGCACCCATTGAGTGCGGCCACGCCGGGCAGATCAACCTCGGCCGGATGACAGCACAGATGCTTCAGTCGCGCCGGAACCGTTCGCGCAACTTAGGGGCGGCGGCTGCCCGGTGACGGAACACACCGGCCAGGTCTTGCACACCGATACGGCCGACGATGCGTGCATTGCGCTCGATCACGAACGCGCAGGCCAGCATGGCCAGGAATCCGACGAAGGACAGCATGAAATGCACCTGCAACGTGGCGACGAGAAAGACCAAACCAGCGACAACTCCGACGGCTCCCCATCGAATACGTCGCAGTGCGTGGCGGTACAGTGACGCTGCGCCTACCTGCTGGGCAAATTTCGGGTCGTCGGTGTAGAACTGCTCCTCGATCTGCTTGAGGATGCGCTGTTCGTCTTCCGAGAGCGGCATTGAAATCGTCTCCTGGCTTACACCGAATTCACCGTAGAAGCTAGTCCTATCTTCCCACGTCGCACGACGCGATACAACGCGCGACGCGATCAACCCGTTCACTTCTTGCGATGATCCGACCTTCGTCGATCACTGCTGGTTGCGTATCGGGGGCGCGTCGGGGCCCCATTGCTGGGCGCCGGTGCGGACCGGCTTGATCTTGCCGTCGCGCAACGCGCTCCCCGGGCCGATCGCCGAGGTGCCGAAGCGGTCACGGATTCCGTCGATCACCGCGCTCGCCCGGTGCCACGCCGCCTCGACGTCATGCTCGGCATCGACCTGGTCGAGGCTGAGCTGTTCGTGGGGTTCGGCCAGGTTGGAGCCACTGACCCCCAGCAACCGGATACCCGGTGACGGGTCGATCGCCTCGAGCAGCGGCAGTACCAGCTTCAGAATGGCCGGGGCCGTGGTCAGCGGCTCGCGCGCCGTCGCCGACCTGGTCAGGGTGGTGAATCCGGCGAATCGGACCTTCAGCGTGATCGTGCGGGCCCCGACTCCGTGATGACGCAGTCGGGCCGCGACCCCGTCGGCCAACCGCACCACCTGGCCGCGCAGCACGTCGGGCTCGAACAGATCGTTCGGGTACGTCTCTTCGTGGCCGATCGACTTCGCGGCCCGATCGACCTCGACCGGGCGATCATCGAGCCCGTGGGAGAGCCGGTACAGGTGGCGACCGCTGGACTGGCCAAGTGCACCGACGAGCACCCGTTCCCCCAGCGCGGCGAGCTCGCCGACGGTACCGACGCCGAACCGCTCCAACTTCGCCAAGGTCGCCGGACCGACGCCCCACAGTGCTCCTACCGGCAGGGGATGCAAAAACTCAAGCTCACGGCCCGGAACGATCTCGATCACCCCGCGCCCCGGGCGAATCCCGGACGCATTGGCGCGAGGCTTGGCCGCCTGCGAACCGAGCTTGGCCAGGAACTTGTTCGGCGCGATTCCGGCGCAGCAACCGAGCTCGAGTTCGTCGAGGACGCGGCGGCGGATCGTCGCGGCGATCTCAACGGCCGGGCCGAGCAGTTTGATCGCGCCCGTCAGGTCGAGGAACGCCTCATCAAGCGACAGCCCCTCGATCGACGGGGTGAAGCACCGAAAGACGTCGAACACCTCGCGCGACACCTCGCCGTAGAGCTGATGGTCGCCGGGGAGGAAGATCGCCTCGGGGCACCGCCGCCGGGCAACCGAGCTGGGCAACGCCGAGTGCACCCCGAACCGCCGCGCCTCGTAGCTGGCGGCGGCGACCACCCCACGATTGCCAGTTCCCCCGACGACCACCGGCTTGCCACGCAGCTCGGGGTGGCGACGCAACTCGACCGAGACGAAGAACGCGTCCATGTCGACGTGCATGATCGTGCGGTGCGCCGGGGTCACGGTTCCAGTCTGGCGCGTGCCGACCCCGGCAACCGTCCTTGCTCGGAACGCACGTTCGTCACCTACGATGCACCCATGACCGTTCCGTCACGGGACTCCGGCACCTCACCGCTGTCCGCGCTGCCATCGAGACTCGCCCGAGCCCTCGCCTTCGCCGCCATCCTGGTCGCCGGGACCGCCGGCGGGCTGATCGGCTGGGCGTTCGTCGACGTGCAGTGCGTCGGCAGCTGCTCCACCCCGACCACGATCGGCGCGCTGGTCGGAGGTCTCGTCGGTGCCGTCGGTACCGCGGTGGTCGCGGTCCTCGTGCTGCGAGCGATGGGCGAGTGGAAGGAACTCGGCGATCGTCGGGCCAACGAGGCTGGCCGAGAGCTTCCCCAGTGAACGACGTGAACGCCGACGTGGACGCACTCGTCGAACTGGCCCGGTCATTGGCCCATGAGGCCGGGGTGCTCGTGCGTGAGGGGCGAGCCCGCGGCCTGAACGACGTGGTCACCAAGTCCACCGCCACCGACGTGGTCACCGAGTTCGATCGCGCCGCCGAGGAGCTGATCACCGCCCGACTCCGCCGCGAGCGACCCGATGACGGCTTGATCGGCGAAGAGGGCACCGACCATCACGGGACCAGCGGGATCCACTGGCTCATCGACCCGATCGACGGTACGACCAACTTCCTCTACGACCTCCCGGCCTATGCCGTGTCGGTGGCGGCCGCCGACGCCGACGGCTCCATCGCCGGGGCCGTCTATCTCCCGGTGACCGACGAGATGTTCTGGGCCGGGCGTGGCACCGGTGCCTGGTGCAACGGAACGTCGATTCATTGTTCGTCGGCCGACGAGATGTCGTTGGCCCTCGTGGGTACCGGCTTCGCATACCGGGCCGACCGACGCCGGGTGCAGGCGGCGACCATCGCCCGGATCAGCCCCGAGATCCGCGATTTCCGGCGACTCGGTTCGGCCGCGATCGACCTGTGCTACGTCGCCTGCGGCCGACTCGACGTCTACTACGAGCAGTGGCTGAACCCGTGGGACCGCGCCGCGGGCGAGTTGATCGCCGCGGAAGCCGGAGCGACGGTGGGGGGCTATCGCACACCAGGCGACGAACCCGAGGGGCTCCTGGCCGCACCCAGCGGCCTCTACGACGCGATTCGGGCCCTCATCGAAGGCGATTGACCCGGTCGAATTCCCACATCGATGGGCTCCGCCACTCCGCCACATCGGTTGATGCGCCACAAGGGGCTCCGAGTGGGGCATCATGGGGGGCGTGGGTACCAGGATTTTGACCGTCGAAGACGACGAACGCATTCGCACCGCCGTCAAGCTCGCCCTTGAAGACGAAGGCTGGACGGTCGAAGAGACCGGTTCGGGTGAGGAGGCCGTCGAAGCGTTCCAACGCCACCCGGCCGACGTCGTGTTGATCGACATCATGCTCCCCGGCATCGACGGCTTCGAGGTCTGCCGATCGATCCGCCGCAACAGCGACGTCCCGATCGTAATGGTCACCGCCCGGGCCGACACCCACGACGTGGTCGCCGGTCTCGAAGCCGGTGCCGACGACTACATGACCAAACCGTTCGCCCCCAAGGAACTGTCGGCGCGGATCCGGGCGTTGCTGCGACGAGTCCGCCCCACCGTCTCGGGGCATTCCAAGCTGGTCTTTGGTGAGCTCGAAATCATTCCCGACGAGGGCAAGGTCACCGTTGGGCCCCGCGAGATCCACCTGACCAAGACCGAGTTCCGTCTGCTGTGCGAGCTCGCCCAGAACCCGGGCCGTGTGTTCAGCCGCGAGATGCTGCTCGACAAGGTGTGGGGCTACGGCTACTTCGGTGACGGGCGATTGGTCGACGTGCACATTCGCCGTCTGCGAACCAAGGTCGAGGTCGACCCCGCCAACCCCCGCCACGTCGTCACCGTTCGCGGTTTGGGTTATCGACTGCAATCATGACGGCGCCCTCCCGGCCGTCCGCGGCGAGGGCACCATCTTGAGCCTGGGGCGACCACGCGTCGGCCCTCCACTACAGGGTTGCGGGACATGACGGCTCAGACCAACGAACCCATCGACGCGCCCGACATCCCCGTCCCGCCCGACGGGCTGATCGAGCACCTCGGCCGGGGCCGCGACCAGATGTTGAACTTCATCGAGTGGTTCGGCCAGCGCTTTCGTCCGCAGCGGATTCCGCTTCGCCGGCGAATCATGCTGACGTTCTCACTCGGAGCCTTCGCCCTGTCGGCCTTTCTGGCCGCGGCGACCTACGGCTTCACCAAGAGCGCCCTGATCAAGGACCGCGAGCGTTCGAGCCGGGCTCAAGCGTTCCGCAACGCCAACCAGCTCACCGATTCGGTGATCAACGAACCGGCCAACGTCGACCTGCTCGACCGGGTGCAGCGCGTCGGCGACACCGGTGCGGCATTGCATTCGGCGGGCAACTGGACCGAGCGCGACGGCCTCGACTACCCCCTCATTCCCCCGGCCCTCCAGCAGCGGGTCCTCAGCGACCGGGTCGCGGCGGAGATGATCGTGGCGACCGCGACCGGGCCGATTTTGCTGATCGGGGTGCCGATCGCGGGCTCTGAAGCCAGCTATTTCGAGTCGACCGATCTGCAACCGATCCAAGACACCCTCCGCAATGTGGTCGGCCGGTCGATCGTCGCCGCCGCCGTAGTGACCACCGGGCTCGGCCTGCTCCTCGGCTCACTCGCGGCCCGCCGATCGGTCCGACCAATCGCCGATGCGGCCCAAGCGGCCAAGGCGATCGCCGACGGACGGCTCGATACCCGCCTGGTCGTCACCGAAGATCCCGATCTACATCTACTCGCCACGGCGTTCAACGACATGGCCTCCGCGCTGCAGCTGCGGCTGGAGCGAGACGCCCGGTTCGCCTCCGATGTCAGCCACGAGCTCCGTTCGCCGCTGATGACCCTGGCGGCATCGGCCGAGGTGCTTCAGGCCCGTCGAGATGAGATTCCCGAACGCTCCCAGGCCGCCCTCGATCTTCTCGTCGCCGATGTCGCCCGGTTCCAAGGCATGGTCGAGGATCTCCTCGAGATCTCGCGATTCGACGCGGGCGCGATCCGGTTGAACAAAGAAGACCTGATCCTGGCGGAGTTCGTGCGCCATTGCATCGCCTCCAGCAGCCTGACCAACGCCAAACTCAACGTCAGCGATCGCGCCGAGACCTTGATCATCAACGGTGACAAGCGTCGGCTCTTTCGGGTGGTGGCCAACCTGCTCGACAACGCCCGGTTCTATGGCGGGAGCGAGGGCGTCACGGTCGACGTCAGCGAAGCGCTCGGGGCCGGTGAGCCGGTCGCCCACGCATGGATCGCCGTCGAAGACCATGGCCCGGGCGTTCCTGCCGAGGAACGGACGTTGGTCTTCGAACGGTTCGCTCGCGGATCCAGCGCCGGTCGGCGGGCGACCAGCGAGGGTGCCGGCCTCGGGCTTTCGCTCGTCGACGAGCACGTTCGAATGCACGGCGGACGGGTGTGGGTCGAAGATCGGCTCGACGGCGAACCTGGCGCCCGCTTCATTGTCGAACTCCCGGCCGAGGAGGTCGGCGTATGAACCGACGTGCCACGAACGCCCTGGCGCTGGTGATCGCCACCCTCCTGGTTGGCTGCGGCCTCCAGCCCGACAGCGCGCCGCGTGACATCCGCCCGGGCGACCAACCGTCGCCACGCGACCTGACCGGGGTCAGCGAACCGGTCGTTGGAGAGCAGGCCAAGGTGTTCATGCTGACGGCCACCACCGACGACGCGGCCCGCGTGCTCTCCCCGGTGCGTCGGGAACTCGAAGCGACGACCGTCGCCCGGATGACCGCCCTGCTCGAAGGGCTCACCGCCGATGAGCAGGCCGCGGGACAGTTGCGCAGCGCCATTCCCACCGACACGCGTCTGCTCGACACCGATGTACGGGCGTCGGGCTTGGCGCTCATCGACGTGAGCGAAGAGTTCATCGCCGTCTCTGAGCAAGTCCTCACCCAGGCACTCGCCCAAGTCGTGTTCACCCTCACCGAGCTGACCGGCGTCAGCAGCGTGCAGGTGCTCATCGACGGTAAACCCCACGCGTCGCCCCGCGGTGACGGCACCTACACCGCGGGGCCGCTGACGACGTTCGACTTCCCTGCTCTGAACCCGTCGTCGCAACCCGAGTACCCGGCAATCCCCAGCCCGACGATCCCCGAGACCACCATCCCCATCGTGCCCACGACCCCGAGCCAATGAGCGACCGCTCTCAGCCGAAGAAGATCTCGGCGACGTCCTCGTAAAGCGAGAGATCGACCGTGCGAGTGCGGCCCAAGGCCTCCGACAACGGGGCACGGCCGATCTCGGTGCCCCGCAAGACGACCATTTCGCCCCACGCCCCGTCGTGGACTGCATCGATGGCGGCCAGGCCGTAGCGGGTCGACAGCACGCGATCGATGGCCGTCGGCGTTCCCCCGCGCTGCACGTGACCAATTTGCACGACCCGGGTATCGAACCCGGTGCGAAGCTCCAGTTCGGGGGCGATCAACGAGGCGATACCGCCCATGCGACGATGCCCACCGGGCCCGATTGGGCCGTCGGGGACCTCGAGCGTGCCCGGCTTGGGCACCGCTCCTTCGGCGACGACGACGATCGAGGCATAGCGGCCACGATCGTGGCGCCGGGTGATCGTCGCCGCCACTTCGTCGAGATCGAACGGCTTCTCGGGGATGAGGATCGTCGTCGCCCCACCGGCGATGCCGGCGTAGGTAGCGATCCACCCGGAGTGACGGCCCATGACCTCGACGACCATCACCCGATCGTGGCTCTCGGCCGTGGTGTGCAACCGATCGATGGCATCGGTGGCCACCTGCACGGCGGTATTGAACCCGAACGTGACGTCGGTGCCGAAGATGTCATTGTCGATCGTCTTGGGAACCCCCACGACCGGCAGACCCTCTTGGTGGAGCAGGCTCGCCACGCTCAAGGAACCGTTTCCGCCGATCACGATCAGTCCGTCGAGCCTCAAGTGATCGAAGCTCTGCTTGACCCGGGCCGCACCGCCGGGTTGGTCGTACGGCGATCCCCGCTTCGTGCCGAGCAGCGTGCCCCCCTTGGGCAGCATGCCGCGTAGTGAGTGCACGTTGAGTTCGATGAACCGTTCGTCGCATACGCCGTCCCACGCATCGAGAAAGCCGAGCAGTTCGTCGCCGTAGACCTGCTCGCCCTTGCGGACGACCGCTCGGATGACGGCATTGAGGCCCGGGCAATCGCCGCCACCGGTGAGAACTCCTACGCGCACGCGGCAAGAGGCTATCGGGTGATCCGGCCTGCTAAGAAAGGGGTATGGCATGGGATTCCACCCGGCCGATCCCGTGGAAGCGTCTGGGCCTCTGGCTCGGCGTCTACGCCGCGTTGATGATCGGCCTCACTCTGGTCACCAACTCCAACGACGTCGGCAGCGTGCTCCCGGGAGTCGGGATCGGCGTCGTGCTCGCGGCCGTGGTGCTCGTCACCCTCACCAAGTTCGGCTGGAAGCTGCCGATGTTGATGGGTCGTGACGAGATGGCCAAAGCCCGCGCCGAGCGAGCCACCGCCCGCACGGCCGCCCGCAACGAACGCAAGGGAATCGCTCCGGCCACCACCGCCTCGGTGGCCGGGCCTCGCCCAAAGGCTGCCCCGACCAGCCGTACGACGACCGGGCCGAGTCAGCACCCCCGTCCGAAGGGCCGCAAGAGGTAGTCGATGCGGTGCGTGATCGCCATTGACGCCGGCACCACCGGCGTTCGCAGCCGAGCCGTCTTCGATGATGACCGATCGATCGTCGCCTCCTACCGGGAGTTCACCCAGTACTACCCGCAACCCGGGTGGGTCGAGCATGATCCCGTCGAAATCTGGGAGGCGGTCAAGGCCACGCTGCTTGATGTGATCGAACAGGTCAGCCTGGCGTCCGTCACGGCCCTCGGCATCACCAACCAGCGTGAGACCGTCGTTGCCTGGAACCGGACGACCGGCGAGCCGTATCACCGGGCGATCGTCTGGCAGGACCGCCGAACCGCCGCCGTCTGCGATCAGCTCCGTGAGGCCGGCCACCTCGATCTGGTTCGCCGGACGACCGGCCTGGTGCTCGATCCGTACTTTTCCGGGACCAAGTACGCCTGGCTGTTGGCCGAGGGTGGAGTTGCCGACGGGCCAGATCTCGCCCTCGGCACGATCGACGACTGGCTGATCTGGAACCTGACCGGCGGCGAGGTTCACGCCACCGACACCACCAACGCCAGCCGAACGATGCTCTACGACATCGGCCGCCTTGCGTGGAGTGAGCCGATGGCCGACCTCCTTGGGGTGCCGATCTCCGCTCTCGGCGAGGTACGCCCTTCCAGTGGTCGTTTCGGCGTCACCTCGGCCCGCTGCGGGGTGCCCGCCGGCATTCCGATCTCGGGCGTTGCCGGCGACCAGCAGGCTGCGTTGTTCGGGCAGGCCTGCTTCACCCCGGGCATGGCCAAGAACACCTACGGCACGGGCAGCTTCGTGCTGATCAACGCCGGTACCCGCTGCCCTGACCCGACCGAAGGCATGCTCACCACCGTCGCCTGGACCCTGGCCGATGGCACTACCACCTACGCCGTCGAGGGGGCGATCTTTGTCACCGGCGCCGCCATCCAATGGCTCCGCGACGGGTTGGGTTTGATCGAGTCGGCCACCGAAATCGGCCCGCTCGCCGCGTCGGTCGATGACACCGGCGGCGTGTACCTAGTACCGGCCTTCACCGGCTTGGGAACGCCCTGGTGGGACCCGTACGCCCGCGGCACGATCGTTGGGATCACCCGGGGCACCGGCCGAGCTCACCTGGCCCGAGCTGCGGTCGAAGCGATGGTCTACCAAACCCGCGATGCTGTCGAGGCAATGGCCGACGCCGCCGGCACGTCGATCACCGATCTCCGGGTCGATGGTGGAGCGTCGGTGATGGATCTGATGTTGCAGCTCCAGGCCGACCAACTCGGCGTCTGCGTTCGCCGACCGGTCGATCAAGAGACGACGGCCCTCGGAGCGGCCTACCTGGCCGGGCTCGCCGAAGGCGTCTGGACGATGGACGACCTGCGCGCCCGTTGGCAGCTCGATGCCGAGTTCACCCCGGCCGACGACCGGACGGCCGCCGACTCGGCGCACGCCATGTGGCGCCGCGCCGTGGAGCGCTCACGCTCCTGGGTCGATGGGGAGAGCTGAGACGATCCGAGCGAGCATCGCCAGCTGATGGCGCTCGCGGGCCCGGAATGCGGCGGGGCGACCTACCGCTATCGCCAGGTCGTGGGAGTCGATCTTCGCCCAGGCAAGATCGGCCGGCACCGTCGCCGCTCGGTCCTCGGGGGCAAGGTGACGGCTGCCAGCCACGAACGCGGCCAACCACGGTGCCTCGGGACCCGAACCCATCGCGACCATCGACTCGCCCGACGCCAGGTCGATGACGTTGACCCAGGTGGCCTCGAACAGCTCGGCCACCTCGCGGGCCAGGCCGTCGACACGCTTGGCCGGCTCGATCTCGGTGAGACGGGCGGCAGCCTCGAGCGCGACCACCGTCGCGTCTGGCCGATCACCGGCGACGAGTCGAACCTCTTCCAGGCCCGCCCCCTGCACGACGCTGACTGCCGCAGCGAGATCGCCGGCGCTCACATCGTCGGGAAGGGCGACGATCAACTCGTCGACCGCCTGCCCCCCACCTCGCTCGAGGATCTCGATACCGATGACGTCGCCGCCGATCGCGCCGATCTGGCTGGCTACCTGGCCGAGCACACCCGGCTTGTCAGAGAGCCACACCCTCACCACGTAGGTTTCCACAAGATCGCAACATACCGGGTCGGTGTGCGCCGATCGTGACTGATTTGTGACGAACACGTGAAAGGATTCTCGCTTGCCGCGCGTCGTTGCAGACGCTCAGAGTTTGGTTAAACCCCTGCGGAGGTTTCGAACGCCTTGGGCGATCCGCTTTTCGTTCTCGATGAGCGCGAATCGTACGAAGCCCTCACCGCCCGGACCAAAGCCCACACCCGGGGAGAGGGCCACTTCGCACTCCCTGACCATCAGCGAGCAGAACTCCACCGACGTCAGATCGGCATATGGCTCGGGGATCGGGGCCCACACGAACATCGTGCCGCGCGGCTTGGGGATGTCCCAACCGATGCGAGCCAGACCATCGAGCAGCGCGTCACGCCGAGCCTCGTAGATGGCGCAGACCTCCTGCGGGTAGTCGGGAGCCTCGTTCATCGTCACCGTTGCGGCGATCTGCACCGGCTGGAAGGCGCCGTAGTCGAGGTAGCTCTTCAACTTGACCAGCGCCTGGACCACGTCGCGGTTACCGACCATGAACGCACAGCGCCAACCGGCCATCGAGAAGCTCTTCGTCATCGAATACAGCTCGACGGCGCACTCCTTGGCCCCCTCGGCCTGCAGGATCGACGGTGGCTTGTAACCGTCGAACCCGACGTCGGCATAGGCGAAGTCGTGAACGACGATCATCTCGCGCTCCCGACAGAAATCGACCACTCGCTGCATGAAGTCGAGATCGACACACGCCCCGGTGGGGTTGTGGGGGAACGAGATGACCAGGACCCGAGGCTTGGGCCAACCGATGTCGTAGGCCGCTTCGAGACTGCCCATGAAGTCGCCGGTGAAGTCGTCGCGGGTGCGCGGGTCGGACAGTCCGCGCATCGGCACCTGACGAAGATCGGCCCCGGCGAACAACGGTCCGTAGATGTGGATCGGGTAACTCGGGCTGGGGACGATAGCCGCGTCACCGCGCTCGAGCAGCACCCACATCAGGTGGCTGAAACCTTCCTTCGAACCGATCGTGTTGGTGATCTCGAGCTCGGTGTCGAGCTCGACTCCCCAGTTGCGTTGATAGAGCGCGGCAATGGCCTCGCGTAGCTTGGGCAGCCCACGGCTCAGCGAGTAGCGATGATTCCGGGCGATTCGGGCCGCCTCGGCGAGCTTGTCGACGGCGATCTGCGGCGACGGAATGTCGGGGTTGCCGAACCCGAGGTCGATGACGTCGACCCCTGCTCGCCGTGCCTCAATCTTCAGACCATTGATAATCGTGAAGACATACGGTGGCAAGTTGGTGATGCGGCGGAACTCCATAGGTATCCGACGCTAGCGGGTTGAGCTCGGCTCACCGGGGGTGCGTTGCGGTCAGCAGCGAACAGGAACCTTGCGGGCCGTACGACGGATCGTCAACCCCACGATCAACACGATCGTCCCGAGCATCCACAGCATCGCCGGCGAGCCACCCGTCTCGGGCAGCCGAATACTCGAGATCGTGCGCGTCGTCGGTGGCGGCGTGGTCGGAACAGCGGTTGCCGGCTGGGTCGTGGCGACGGTGGTAGCGACGGTGGTCGGCGGGGTGGTCGGCGGCTCAGTCGGTGGAGGGGTCGTCGGCACCGTCGGCGGGGCGACGACGACGACTTCCTTACCAAGATAGTTGGCCGGGTCGCTGGCGGAAATCAGTACCGGTTCGCCGGCGGTGCCATCGGGATTGGTGGGTGGTCGCGGGTGACCGGTCGCCGTGCCGATGTTCACGTACGGCCCGAGCACCGCCAGCCCACTGCCTTCGCAGTCGACGATCTGACCGATGAGCAGCACCGGGATATCGGCGGTACCCGAGGGGCAGGTGATAGCGACGCCTTTGTCATCGGTGACTTCCACGTTGAAAAGGTCGACGTTGCCCGTGTTGGTCACCCGATAGAGGAACTCGACCGGCGTGGCCTCGCCAATTTCCGGTCCGGGAGCGACATCGGCGTCATCGGCGTTCACATACTTCTGCAGGTCGATCTGCGGCTGGCCGGGCTCGACGACGACATTCGCTCCGGAGTTGCACGCCAGGCCTTCCAAGTCGCCGAGGCCAGGGATCGGCCCGGCAGCCGGGGTGACCACTCCGGTGGCCGGGTCGATCTGGAGGATGTAGCGGAAGCCCCGCTTGTCGCCGTTGTCCTCTTCGGTGTAGAGCTGGCCGTCAGCGGCGAAGTCCAACGATTCCGCATCGGGCTTTGCGCCGTCGGCGAATCGGATGTCGGCGACCTTGGTGGCAACGAATGTCGCCAGGTCGATGCTGTAGAGCACCGACTCGGGACGGTCGTCCGAGGCCCAGAGCGTGCCCAACTGCGGCTCGAAGCCCAATCCGCCGGGCGAGCCGCCGATTGCGGCGAGAGCGTGGGGACCCGAGAGCACCACGGCGGTGTCGGGATCGAGCCGGTAGAGCCGGGCTCCGCTCGTGACCCAGAGCTGCTCGTCGGTCGGATCAGCCGGATTCAGCCACATGGCTGCGCCGTCGATGTGCCCTGGCAGGGCAGTGGCAATCTCGGTCTCGGTGTTCGTATCGAGGTCGTAGTACCACAGGTGCGATGGTCCATCGGAGAACAGGGCGATCGAGTTTGTCGAGGCCCGATAGGCAAGGCCTTCGCCACGGAACACCTGCGACAGCGGCATTGAGGTCGGCGGCTGCGGCGAGGCAGTGTTCGGATTGAAGACGAACAGCTCAGCCGTGTCGTCGGTGATGCCCCAGCAGACCGGAGACACGGCATGCGCCGCCATCGGTGCAGCCAGTATGACCGGCAGACCCACGGCCCCCAGAATGAGGGGGAGAAGTCCCCGACCGACTCGACGAATTCCGACCGCTGCCGACATCGTCACCACTCCTCGTTGTTGGCCCGTGCGCTGAGGCGTCGCCCTCGGAACATCCGATGGAGGCGACCACGCACTGGACGCCGAAGATACTGACGGTTTCTTGAGGAAATCCCACCGCTCGTGACGAATAGATCATTCAGCCTATTTTCAGACGCCCAATGCCACGGGCGACCTCAGGGAGTCGACCTGTCGCGACGCCGCGGACGGGCGGCCCCGAGCAGCACCCCGCCGCCGACGAGCAACCCAAGCGCCGCACCGAAGGTCGAGTTTGACGAAGGCCTTCCCCCGGTCTCGGGCAACGTGATATCGAGCTGCACCGTTTCAGGCGGCCGACTGTCGTGGCTGATGAACCGCTCCGGTTGGTCGTACGTCGGATCGGGGTCGGGGACGGGAGTCGTCACCGGGACCGGATCGGTGCCCGGCACCGACGAGGGGGGTGGTGGTGGCCAGACGTACCCGCGGTAGTGGGCCGGGTCGTCATCGGTCACCTTGATCGGTGCCGGATTCAGGTCACCGGGTTGCGGTGGTGGGTCGGCCCAGCCAACGACGTCACCGACATTTCGGTAGAGCTCGGGGAGCGCCGGGCTCTGTCCGTTGCATTCGACCCCGTCGCCGACGGCCAAGTCGCCGATCACGTTGGTGCCCGACGGACACACCACGGCGACCCCTCGGTCATCGGTCACCGTCACGTCTCGAAGGGGCAGGTTGCCCGTGTTCCTCACCAGGTACTTGAAGTAGGCGACGTTCCCGGCCTGAATGTCGGGACCTGGGGCTTCGTCGGCGTCATGGGTATTGACGTACTTCTCGATATCGATGGCGGGGTCGATCGGCTTGAACACCTCGGCGCCCCCGTTGCATCCCAGACCTTCGAGATCGCCGATCCCGGGGGTCGGCCCAGCCACCTGGGTGACAATGCCCGTCACCGGGTCGATCTGGAGGATGTAGCGACTGCCGCGATGGTCGCCGAAGTCCTCCTCGGTGTAGAGCTGCCCTTGAGCCCCGAAGTCGAGCGCCTCGGAATCGGGGCGCGACCCGTCGGGCCACCGAATGTCGACCATCTTGGTGGCGCTGAAGTCGGTCAGGCTGATCTTGTACAAGGCCGCTTCGGGGGCGTCATCGGTCATCCACAGCTCACCCGTCTTCGGCTCGAAG
Source organism: uncultured Actinomycetes bacterium (assembly GCA_963847945.1). Lineage (GTDB taxonomy): Bacteria > Actinomycetota > Acidimicrobiia > Acidimicrobiales > Ilumatobacteraceae > JANMJD01. The sequence goes on along the minus strand of CAWKBX010000004.1, from coordinate 107,825 downwards.
GCCAGCCCACCCGACGACCCACCGATGCCCGGCAAGACGTGGGGGCCGGCCAGAATCGCCGCCGTGTCCGGGTCGATCTTGTAGAGCAAGGCACCGATCACGATCCACAACGACTCGTTCGTCGGGTTCGCCGGATCCACCCACAGCGCAGCCGCATCGACGTGTCCGGGCAGATTCGAGCCGACCTGGGTCTCGTCACCCGACTCGAGGTCGTAGTGCCACATTTGCGCCGGAGCGTCAGAGAACATCATCAAGTCGTGCTTCGATGCCCGGTACGCCATGCCCTCGCCGGTATAGACCCGACTCAGCGGAGCCGCGGTCGGAGGAATCGGGTGGGTCACAGACAGGTTGAAACGAAGGATTTCGGGGGTGTCGTCGGTGACCGCCCAACAGATGGGCACCACCTCGACGGGTGCCTGATCGGGGCCCGGGGCGGGACTCGCCGATGCGCTCCCTGCCAGAGGAACCACCGCCACCGCCGCCGCCAAGGCCACTGATCGGGGCATCCACCAGATACCGAATGAATATGACCGTATGCCCGCTCTCCACACTGAAAGCATTCTCAATGTTACATCAAGCGTCATATCTTCGTCACCATTCTGACATATTTGGCCACCGTTGTAAGATTGACGCTCAATCAAACGCAATATGACGCCATCCGTACGCTTTGAGTGGTATTTCTCCGAGAACCCTATGGAGGGCCGACCTCCGGTGTACATGAGGCAAATGATTCATGAGTTTCACCTGGTGGGTCGACGTGAGAGGATCTGGCAATGCCCAAAGCGCTCCGAGACGGTTGCATCCACGTGGTCATTGAGATCCCGCGCGGAAGCCGGAACAAGTACGAGATCGATCACGAGACCGGCCACATCTTTCTCGACCGTCGCCTGTTCACCGCGACCACGTATCCCGCGGACTACGGCTTCATCCCCGACACCCTCGGCGGCGACGGCGATCCCCTCGACGCGCTCGTGCTCCTCGAAGACCCGGTGTACCCCGGAGTGTGGGTCGAGGCCAAGCCGGTCGGCCTGCTGTGGATGCAGGACGAGGCGGGCCCCGACGCCAAGATCATCTGTGTACCGTCTACCGAGCCCCGTTGGAAGGGCGTCGAGGACCTCAAGGACCTTCCCGACGAACTGCTCGAGGAGATCAAGCACTTCTTCGACGTCTACAAGGCCCTTGAGCCCGACAAGACCTCGGCGACCGCCGGCTTCGAGAACCGTAAGGCGGCATGGCGCGAGATCGAACTCGCCAAGGCCGCCTACATCCCGCCGATCGGTCACGCATAGCGGCAACCGCGGACCCTCGGTGTTGTGAGCCCCTCGGGGTCGGGACCCTCGGTGTGAGCGGCGAGTCCTTTGGCGATCAGACCCCGCGGCGCCGAGCCGTCAGGCCGGCGGTCATCGACTCCTTGGCCGCCATGACGGCCGGGAGCGCGCTGACCTCGGGCACTCCGACCTCCCAGAACGCCCCGCCTTCGGTCCACTTGCTCGGATGCGTGTCCATGGCGATCACGTACGTGCGGTCGGCGGCGCGGGCGCGTACCAGCGCCTCGTCGAGTTGGGCGATCGTCGAGATGCGTTCGGTCAGGCAACCCATCGCCGCGGCGTGGGCGGCAAAGTCGACACGAACCTCGTCGACGATGTTGCAGTCGGCGATCAGGTTGTTGTAGCCGTTGCCGCCCTGATTGGTCTGCAACCGATGGATCACGGCGAATCCCCCGTTGTCACAGACCACCACGATCAACTTGTGGCCCGACAGAACCGACGAGTACAGGTCGCTGTTCATCATCATGTACGAGCCATCACCGACGAACACGAAGACCTCGCCCTGAGGGCGGGCCATGCGAACGCCCCACGCCCCGGAAATCTCATACCCCATGCACGAGAACCCGTACTCGCAGTCGAAGGTAGCCGGGGCCAGCGAGCGCCAACCGTTGTTCAACTCGCCGGGGAAGCCCCCCGCCGCCGTCAGGGCGAAGTCGTCGGGAGTTGCTTGCCGCGACACCGCGCCGACCACCTGGGCATACGAGGGCAGCGAATCGTCCTCGGTCGGACGTGCAATCGAGTCGATGTACCGCCAGTAGCCGGCAACCTCGTCGGCCGCCTGGGCCATTCTCGCCGCAGGAGCGGTGTGGCCGTGGAGGAGTTCACCCAGCTCGCGCAGTGTTTCGCGGGCATCGCCGGTGACCGGCAGCTGGCGATGCTTGACAGCATCGAAGCGGGCGGCGTTGACGCCGATGATCGTCGTGTCGGCGCCGAACACGGTCCACGATCCGGTGGTGAAGTCTTGTAGGCGGGTGCCGACGGCGAGGACCACGTCGGCATCGGCGCACAGGTTGTTGGCCGACTCGCAGCCAGTGGTGCCGATCGGTCCGGCATAGTTGGGGTGATCGTGACGCAGGCTGGTCTTGCCGGCCACCGTCTCGACCACCGGGATTCCGTGGGCCTCGGCAAAGGCCTGCAGTTCGGCCTCGGCGAGCGAGTAGTGCACTCCCCCGCCGGCAATGATCACCGGGCGCTGTGCCGCTCGTAGCGCGGCGGCCGCCGCCTGCAACTGGTCGATCGACGCCCGCGGGCGGGGCACGCGATGCATCGTCGTCGTCAAGAAGGCGAGCGGCACGTCGAACGCCATGGCCTGCACATCTTGGGGCAGACCGATGAACGCGGGGCCACAATCGCCAGGATCGAGCATCGTGGCCAGGGCCTGCGGCAACGAGGTGAGCACCTGCTCGGGGTGCACGATGCGGTCCCAAAAGCGCACGACGGGACGAAAGCCGTCGTTCACCGTCGTCGACGGGTGACCGAAGTGCTCGACCTGTTGGAGGACCGGATCGGGCAGACGACTCTGGAATGTGTCACCGGCGAGCAGCAGCAATGGCAAACGGTTGGCCATCGCCACCGCGGCGGCGGTGATCATGTTCGTCGCCCCCGGACCGACCGACGACGTGGCGACCATGATCTGCTGCCTGCGCATCGCCTTGGCATAGGCGACTCCGGCAAGCGCCATCCCCTGCTCGTTCTGGCCGCGCCAGGTGGGGATCTCGTCGCGGTGTTGTTCCAACGAGTGCCCCAGACAGGTGACGTTGCCATGACCGAAAATGGCGTATACGCCGGGAAACAGCGGAACGTCGACGTCGTCACCACCATCGACGGTCATCGTCGTGCGCTGGGCGATCATCCACCGCACGATTGCCTCGGCCACGGTCATCCGCTCGGTCTGCGGCGATGCCACGGGTATTGATGTCGAAACAGTCATGGTCAGTCCTTCCTCAGGGAGACAACGTCTTCCCAGCGACCCGACACGTTCGAACGCAACACGGCGTCCTGCACGCTGACGTAGTCGATGGCTTCGGCGAAACCGGGGACGTGTTGGCGGCCATTGGCCACCGATTCGAGATATTCGTGATCCTCGATGCAAATGAGGTCTTCGAAGCCGATCGCGTTGGCCGAACCCGGTACGAAGTTGCCGTGGTGGGGGAACCGGTCGCCGCCGTAGACGGTGGTGTAGCCGGTGTGCTTGTGGTCAGCGGCGACGTAGACCTGCAACTCGTTCATCTTCTCGAAGTTCCAGCGAATCGAGCCCTTGGTTCCGAAGACCTCGAACATGTTCTGGCTCTCGGGGCCTACGACCGATCGCGACGTTTCGAAGGTGCCGCGTGCTCCGTTGGCGAAGCGGCACATCATCGCCGCGTAATCCTCATTGGTGACCGAGCCGGTCGGATCGCCGGGCGAACCGCGGTCGTAGTGGGTGCCCGCTCCGGTGGGCAACGGACGCTCGGTGATGAACGTCTCGATCGTGCCCATTACCTGGGAGATCGGGCCCACCAAGTAGTGAGCGAGGTCGACGGAGTGGCTGAGGATGTCGGTCGACACGCCGTGCCCGGCTTGATCGACCTTGAACCGCCACGACAGCAGGCCCATCGGGTCGGAGCCGTACATCGAATAGAAGCGGCCGTAGTAGTTGGTGACCTGGCCGATGGTGCCGTCGGCGATCATCTGGCGAGCGTGCTGCACCAGCGGGGCCCAGCGGTAGTTGTAGCCGACGCCCGAGATGACCCCGGCCAGCCGGGCCGCCCACTCGGCGATCACCGTCTGGGCGGGCGTACCACCGACAGGCTTCTCACAAAACACATGCTTGCCGGCCGCCGCGGCCGCCTCGACCATCTCGACATGAAGCATGTTCGGCGAGGTCACGAACACCACATCGACGTCGGGATGATTCACCGCGTCGCGCCAATCGGCAACGGCTTCGCGATACCCGAAGCCGGCCACCGCCTCGGCCCGGCGGGATGCCTCGACGTCGGCGACGACGACCATCTCGGGCTCATACGACCGGTTCGGGAAGTACGACGGAGCGCGCCGGCAGCCACGGCTGTGGGCTTGGCCCATCCAGCCGAAGCCGATGACGGCGATGCCGAGCTTCTTGCGATCGGCGACAACCGGTGCAGACATGGACGGTTCAGACATGGGTGACAACTCCATTGGCGCTGGTCATCGGGCATCGGGGGTCGAGCGACATGGCGGACCACGAGTCGCGCACCCAGTGGTGGGTGGGGTCGTCGCAGAACGCCATACTCCGCTCGCCGCCGGGCCCGGCGAGAACATTGAGGTAGTACAGGGGATAACCGGGGGCGGCGATACATGGGCCGTGGTAGCCCTTGGGCACCAGGAACACGTCGCCGTCGTACACCGGCAGGTTCACATCGAACACGTCGGCGTCGGCGTGCAGACCGGCGACCGTGTACGTGCGGTGCATCGCGAAGCCTTCGGGGGCATAGCCACGGTGGGCCGTGGAACCGATGCGGAAGTAGTAGATCTCCTCGTTGTCGACCGCGCAGTCACCGACCCCGTCGTGACGGTGCGGCGGGTAGCTCGACCAGTTGCCGTCGGGGGTGAGGACCTCGCAGCAGACCAACCGGTCGGCCCCGTCGAACCGGTCGGGGCTCATGAAGTTGGTGACCTGGCGGGTCGCCGGTCCCGCGCCGCGCAGGTCGACGGCGACGTCTCCGGCCGCGATGTACGCCGGGGCGAATCGGCGAGTGGCCCGAGCCGAGGGCAGCGCCAAGACACAGCCGGCCGACGTCGACAGGCGCACCTCGGCGTCGATCGGCGCATAGGCGCAGTCGCTGACCCGCGAGAACACGTCGTCGCGACCAGCCAGTTCATAGACCGCGGTCTCGACCTCGACGCGGGCTGATCCGCTCATCGGCAGGACCGCCATCTCCTCGCCCCCCGTGGCCAGGCTGATCGACTCCCCCGCCGCCAGCGTGACGACGCGCAGTCCGCTGTACGTCCACCCCGCCCGCTCGGGGGTCACCACGACATCGAAACCGTCGACCGCGGCGGTGCCGCGGGGGACGAGCAGATCCTCAGGATTGATCATGGCAACGATCCTTGTGCGACGTCGGTGGTGGTCGGCGAATATTGGGCCGACGATGCGGCCCGAATGACCGTACTCAACGGCGTGCTTCCGCGGCGGCAATGACTAGGTTCGCGGCCCGATCGACGGCCGCCGCAACATCGCCATCCGCGGGATAGAGCAGCGCACGGCCGATCACCAGGCCACGCACCGACGGCTCGTGCAGGGCGGTTTCCCACGAGGCATACGTCGCCTCGGGATCGGGACCGGGCGCGCCGCCGAGAATCAGCAACGGCTGGGTGGTCATCGCCGCCACCTGTTTGATGTCGGCCGTCGCTTGTACCTTCAGCCAGGTATAGGCGCTGGAACCGCCGAGCGCGGCAGCGATGCCAACGGCCCGCACCAGCCTGCCGGGGCGGTCGTCCCACACCCGTCTGCCATCGGCGGTGCGGGTGTACGGAATCGGCTCGACCATCGCCATCAACCGGTGATCGTTGAGGTCTTGCACCGCGTCGGCACAGGCCACCAACGTCGGGTTGGTGCCGGCGTCTTCGTCGTCGATGCGCAGCAGCATCTTGCCGGCGTCGAGCCCGGCGCGAACCAGGTGCTTGGCGTCATACGCGGTGAACCGGTCATCGAGCTCCCACACCGCGCCGGCAAGGCCACCGCGGTTCATCGTGCCTACGGCGACACGATGCTCAAGCGCGCCGAGAACCACCAAGTCCTCGATGATGTCGACGCTGGCGAGCACCCCATCGACGCGTGGGTTGTCGAGGGCGGTCAGCAGTCGGTCGAGCATCGAGCGGCGGTCGGCCATCGCCAACGGGTCGTCACCCAATCCGACCATGCCTCGGGCCGTGTGATCGGCCGCGACGACAAACATCATCCCATCGGCAGTCAGGCTGCTCCGTCGGGCCCGCGAGGCCAACGCGCGAGCGATGCGATCGGGCTGCGACACCCGAATGTCGGTGAGCTCGCGGTATTGGCCATCTGTCAACCGCAACGCGAACCCCCGACGTTCCCGACTCTCCCGACGTTCCCGCGACCGATCGCGACGGCGTCGAACTGCTGGTAGTCATCCATCGACGGGCGCGTCCTCCTCGGATTGGAGCGCTCCAATCCTACCTTGTTCACGACGGGCCGACGAGCGGAGGCCCGAATTCGGCGTCGTCTCAGTTGCCGCAGTCCTCACAATGGACGTCGTCGATCGATTTGCCGGCGATCAGGTCGCCCACCCAGTCGACCAGCAGCACACCGTTGACCATCTCGGTATAGAACTCGGGCTTGCCGAGCACCGTATGGTCGTGGCCAGGGCTGATGTAGCTGTCGAGTTCCACTCCCCCGGCCTCTATCTGGGCCTCGTTCTTGTCGATCAGCGACACCAAGTCGTCGGCCGCGATGCCCGCCAGCCCGGCGAAGAACACCTGGGTCTCGTCGAAGGCATAGTCATGGCGGGCGAAGGTGATGTCGGGGGCGTGGGTGCCGGCCTGGATGAACAAGCCGGGAAAGCTCCACGTTTCGGGGGTGATTCCGGCGTTCACCGGCCACTCGGGCACGGCATTCATCGTCCCCCAAACCGAGCCGACGACGCCGTTGATCCCCGGGATGTCGGGGTACGCCCCCGAGCCGTCAGCGAACACCGAGATTCTCGCCTCGGGCAGCAGATCGTGGGTCAGCCCGGCATACAGCGGTGTTGGCACCGAGCCGGCACTCGCCCCAGTCACCACGACTTCGGTCGCATTGGGGAAGGTTTCGACCATCGTCGTCAGCGCGGCGGAGGCATTGACGAAGCCCTTGTGTTCGACGACCACCCCGTCGCCGTAGTCGTGGGTCGTGTTGCCGATGTGCACATCACCGGTGCAGTAGGGGGCGAAGACCATCGAGTAGTCGGCGAACGGGTTCAGGGGGTTGTCCAGATCGAAGAAGCCCTCGTTCGACGTCATCCCGTTTTCGTAGCCGGCCGTGCGCTTATAGGTCGTCGAATTCGGCCCGCAGCCCACCGCGTCGAAGCACGCCCCGCCGCCCTCGAGGAAGAAGACCACCTTGGCCGGGTCGGCCTCGCGGACGAAGTACGAGTACTCACTCTTGTCACTGCACATGCAGTCCGCCGGGGCGACGACCCGTTCCCATTGGTCGACGTACGACGCCGCGGTCGCCGGAGCCTCGGTGGTCGTGGCCACCTCGGTCGTGGCCGGTGCCGGGGTCGCCGGCGGATTTGTCGGAGCCGTCGGTGGTTCCGCCGGTGCGACCGCCGCGGCGATCGTTGTCGCCGGGAGGTCTTGCGAACCTTCGCTGCTCGCGCATGCGGCCGCCAACGTGCCGACAATCATCGTTACCAGGGCATTTCGCCACTTCAGCATGGGTGCGACCGTATCGGGCCACGCCACTCCGGACGCGCACGGAGCTTCCCGGGCCGGCCCACCGATCCGTCTTCGATCGACAACCCCGGTCGTCGATCGACAAGGCTGGCGGCGTGGAACACGATGAACGGGAGGCCGAGATGACTCGATCGGACACAGGCACAACGAGCGGACGCGACGGCACAATGACCGCCGCGGTGCTGCACGAACTCGGCGGGGGCCTGGAGATCGAACGCATCCCGATTCCGCAACCCGGTTATGGCGACATCCTGATCAAGGTCATCGCCTGCGGGGTCTGCCACAGCGATCTCCATGCTGTCGACGGCGACTGGGACCCGCCGCCCACCCTCCCGTTGATCCCGGGGCACGAGGTCACCGGCCGGGTCGTCGGGGTCGGCCTCGGCGTTGACGAGTTCCCAGTCGGATCGCTGGTCGGAGTGCCGTGGATGTACTCGTCGTGCGGACGATGCGAGGTATGCCTCGCCGGGATGGAAACCATCTGCCCGGTCACCGAGTCAACCGGCTACAGCAAGCCCGGCGGCTACGCCGAGTATCTCGTCGCGCCGGCGGCCTTCGTCGCCACCCTGCCCGAGACGGTCGACCCGGTCGCCATCGCTCCGATTCTGTGCGCCGGGGTGACGACGTATCGCGGCCTCAAGCGCACCGGAGCGCGCCCTGGCCAATGGGTGGCGATCGTCGGCATCGGCGGGCTCGGGCACCTGGCGGTGCAGTACGCGGTGGCGATGGGCCTGCGCGTCGTCGCCGTCGACGTCGCCGCCGACAAGCTCGAACTGGCCCGCTCGCAGGGCGCTTCGGTCGTCGATCAACGCCGCTGACGGCGACCCGGCCGCAGCCGTTCACGCGGCGGTAGGCGGGGTCCACGGGGTGGTCGTCGCAGCAGTCACCACCCGTGCGTTCGAGCAGGCCATCGGCATGTTGCGACCCGCCGGGACCGCGGTCTACCTCGGCATGCCCGGCGGCTCAGCCGACGAGATGCGGATGTCGATCGCCTCGCTGATCTACGGCGAATTGTCCGTCCGGGGCTCCAGCGTCGGCACCCGGCTCGACCTTGCAGGAAGCGGTCGACTTCGCCGTCAACGACCTGGTCAGGTGCACGATTCGCACTGTACAACTCTCCGAGATCAACGAGACGCTCGCGGCGATGCGACGCGGCGAGATCGTCGGCCGCGCTGTGCTCACGTTCGGTCCTGCCACCTGACCGTTCGCCCCGGGTGGACGGTGATCAGTGGGCGACCCGTGATCAGTGGCGGGGTGATCAGCGACCGGGCCGTGATCAGCGAGCGGGGGCGGCCGAGGCCGGATCCATCCTCTCGGCGAATCCCTCGCTGAGGCGATCGAGGATGATCGCCATCACCAGGATGGCGACGCTCGACCTCGGCACCATGCCCGCTGTCCTGCTTGATCAGCGCCGAGACCGCCTCGAACCCCAGTCCTCCGCCACCGACCAGGCCGGCGATGATCATCATCGACATCGACATCATGATCAACTGGTTGACTCCGAGCGCGATGCCCTTGAGCGCCAGGGGCACGTGCACACCCCACAGGCGCTGACGGTTTGTTGCCCCGAAGGTCGAGGCTGCCTCCAGGGTCTCGGGGTTGACCTGCTTGATCGCCAGCGCCGTCAGACGAATGCCCGGCGGGATGGCGTACAGCACGGTCGCCAAGATGCCTGGAACGTATCCGACGGCGAAGATCATCACGAACGGAATGGCGTAGATCAGGCTCGGCAAGGTTTGCAGAGCGTCGAGCGAACGGCTCCACAGCGCCTGCTCCCGCGGCCGGCGACCGACGAAGATCCCGATCGGCACGGCTATCACGACCGCGATGACCACCGCCACCACCAATTGGGCGAGTGTTATCCAGCGCTGGCTCCCACATCCCGGCCAGCCCGATTGCCAGCAGACCGCTCACGCAGAACAGGGCAACTCGCCAGCCTTTGAGCACCACGCCGCCACGACAGCCAACGCCGACCAGCACCGGCCAGGCCAGCGACTCGGCCAAGCAGGTCGCGCAGCCGGATGACGACGTCGCGCACGATGAAGTCGTTGATCGTCTGCAGGGTGTCGCCGAAGTTGTCGCGGATCCATTTGATCGAAGTCGTCGATCGGCTGGGCGATGTCCTTGTCGAACGTCCATGGCACCTTGGCCCATCCGGCGGCCCGGCCGACGATGTACGCGAGACCGCAATCACGCGCGGCCACGCCCCAATACACCTTGCGGCCGGCGATCGGCAATGGCGATGCCCGATCGACCAGCGAACGGCTCAGGCGGTCGAAGGCGACGGCGATACCGAATACCGCCATGCCGATGATGAACCCTCTGCCCGGGCTGCGCAGCCGCAGCGTTTGCAGCAACTCCGCTGCCGATCCCCCGGCGCCGACCAGCGAACCGATGACCACCATGCCCAGACACATCATGATCGTTTGGTTGATGGCGGTGACAAACGACTTGACCGCCTGGGGAGCCTGCACCTTCCACAGCAGCTGCCAGTTGCTCGAGCCGAACATGTGGCCCGCCTCCACCGATGCCGTCGGGCACCTGGCGGATGCCCGAGCGCGGTGATGCGGATCATCGGCGGGATGGCGAAGATCACCGTGGCGATCGCCGCCGGAGTCTGCTTGATGCCGAAAAACAGACCGCGCAACACCAAGTAGACCGTCGTCGGGATGCTCTGCAACGCGTCGAGCACCGGGCGCATCCGCCGCTCGACCTTTGGATTCAGGCCCGCCCAGATGCCCAACGGCGCCCCGATGGCGACCGACAGCACGACGCAGATCAACATCAGAGCGATGGTTTCCATGCCTGGTTCGTGCAGGCCGGCGACCTCGATGAAGAACAGCCGGCCGCTCGCACCGACCGCGGCCAGCCATCGGCCCGAGCGGGCGATGCACAAAAGCACCATCAAAGGCAGCCAGAACCACGGCAGGTCGAGCAGCAGATCACGGAGGCTCTCGTAGAACGCAATGACGAAATCGCCGATCGGACGCAACACATTGGCGAGCACGGAGTTGGTGTTGCGGTTGCGTGCGAACCCACGACTGGAAGTCGTTGATCGGGTCGGCCGACTTGACGTTCCACGACTCCGACCATCGATCAGCCGACCCCGAGGCTGCCGACAGGGCGAGCTGAGCAACGACGACTGCAACGACGCCAACGCCGAACCAGCTGCCAATCGCCGCGAGCGGTACCAAGGCGATCTCGCCGAAGCTCCCGTCGACCGTGTCCCCACCGTCGCTACGCTCATGCCGCGGGCCACCCGCAGCACGTCGGCGACCACCTGCCGGTCGACACAGCCGATCACGATCGCCGTCATCGCCGAGCACATCGAGCGGCGATGTCGGCCTCGAGCAGCATCGGCAACAACTCAGCGATCTTGGTCGACCCGGCGACCACTCGCCCCGAACCCGACGCACCGCCTCGAGCGACGGAGGCGGCGGTCAGCACCCGCTCGCGGGGAATGTCGGTGACGAACTCGCGGACGTAGTCGGTGGCCGGCGCCAGAGATCAACTCCTCGGGTGTGCCGATCTGGTCGAACTCGCCATCCTTCATGATCGCGATCCGGTCGCCCAGCCGAATGGCCTCGGCGAAGTCGTGGGTGATGAAGATGATCGTGCGCTGCTCCGACCTGCTGCAGGCGGATCAGCTCGTCTTGCATGTCGCGGCGGATCAGCGGGTCGAGGGCGGAGAACGGCTCGTCGAAGAACAGCACCTCGGGGTCGAGCGCCAGGGCTCGGGCCAGGCCCACCCGCTGCTGCATGCCACCCGAAAGCTGCTGCGGGAAGTGGCTCGCCCAATCGGCGAGCCCAACCTTCTCGAGCACCGTCATGGCCAGCGCCCGCCGCTCGACCTTCCCGACCTTTTGCACCTCGAGGCCGTAGGCGACGTTGTCGATCACCCGCCGATGGGGGAACAGACCGAAGTGCTGGAACACCATCGACATCCGGCTGCGACGGATGTCGCGGAGCTGGTCGGGGGTCATCGCCAGCAAATCCTCACCGTCGAAGCGCACCTCGCCCGAGGTCGGTTCGACCAACCGTGACAGGCACCGCACGAGTGTGCGACTTGCCGCTCCCCGACAGGCCCATGACCACGAATGTCTCGCCCTTGGCAACCGCGAAGCCGACGTCGCGTACCCCGATGGTGCAGCCGGTCGCGGCAAGCACCTCGCTGCGCGACGATCCCTGACGCGACATTGCGATGGCGGCATCGGGCTTGGCTCCGAATACCTTCCACAGATTGCGGACCTCAAGAGTCGGACCGGTGCCTTCACGGCTCTTCACAACCTTGCTCCCCCGAACTGACTGGTTTGTGACGGTGACAGTAGCCGTTTTCGAGCGGTCAACCGGAGGTGGGACAACCTGGTCGGACAACCCCAAGACGCCGACGAGGCTCGACTAGGCTCGACGGCGCGGACCTGGGTGGTTCGTCCGATGACACCGACACATGGGGGAGACCATGAAGAATTCAGAATGCGAGCTGCGGGGCTCGCCGCGATTGCCGCGTTCTCGATCGCGGCATGTGGAAGCTCGAGTACCACCGAATGCGAGCGGGTCGGCCGACACGGCCACGACCGCCGCAACCAGCGAGCAGCAACGACGGCCGCGGCGGCCGCGGCACCGGCCGCCGCCGGAGCCTGTGACGGCCTGAAGGGCGACACGATCAACATCGTGCAGAACGGCTGGACCGCCTCTGCAGTCGAGGCCGAACATCATGCAGCAGCTCATCGAGAGCCAGCTGTGCACCCCGAGCGAGATCGTCGAGATCGACGAGAACTCGCAGTTCACCGGCCTGGCCGACGGCACGGTCGACTTCGTGACCGAGTTGTGGATGTCGGGCGTCGTTCCCGAGGAGCAGGCGTTCATCGACGACGGCTCGGTCGTCCACGTCGGCGAGCTGGGTGCCGTCGGCCAGATCGGCTGGTACGTCCCCGACTACGTGATGACCGAGCACCCGGAACTGGCGACGTGGGAGGGTCTGAAGGATCCTGAGATCGCCAAGCTGTTCGCCACCGCCGAGACCGGCGACAAGGGCCGCTTCCTGGGTACCGATCCGAGCTACTCGGCATACGACGAGCCGATCATCAACAATCTCGGCCTGCCGTTCCAGATGCAGATGTCGGGCTCCGAGGCCGCCACGGTCGCCGAGGTCGACAGTGCCGTCGCCGCCAAGAAGCCGATCCTGCTCTACTGGTGGACCCCGACTGCGGCCGTGGGCAAGTACAACCTGGTCGAAGTGAAGCTGCCGGAGTACACCGATGGCTGCTACGCCGACGTCGCCAAGGTCGACTGCGCCTACCCGGCCGATCCGCTGGTCAAGCTGGCCAGCGCCAAGCTCAAGACCAAGAACCCCGCCGGTCTGGGCGATGCTCGAGAAGGTGCAGATCACCAACGAGCAGCAGCTCGACTTGCTCCCGCAGGTCGAGATCGACGGCAAGTCGGCCGCCGAAGTCGCCACCGCATGGATCGCCGCCAACGAGAGCGATCTGGAAGCCCTGGGTTTCCTGATCCCGATGCCGGTCAACCGGCACTGACCATTCCCGCGAGAAGGGCGCCAGCCATCGGCTGGCGCCCTTCTCTTTTCGCGTCGTAACCCGTTCGGTCGCCGACGACAACGCGCCGGCGAGACCGAGTCAGGTCAGCGAGTACCGAGTTCGTGTTCGAGGGCTTCGAGTTCGGCCCCACCGGCCATCAGGCGGGTCAGCTCCTGGCGGGAGATCTCGTCCTTGGCGAAGTCGCCGAGGGAGTGACCGCGGTTGAGTAGCAGGAAGCGGTCGCCGACCGGGAACGCGTGGTTCGGGTTGTGGGTGATGAAGATCACGCCCAGGCCCCGCTCGGCCGCCGCCCGAACATACTTGAGCACCACACCCGACTGACGAACACCGAGCGCCGAGGTGGGCTCGTCGAGGATCAGCACGCGGGCCCCGTAGTAGACGGCGCGGGCGATGGCAACCGACTGCCGCTCGCCACCAGAGAGGGTGCCAACGGGCTGGTCGACGTCGCGGACGTCGATCCCCATCTTGGCCATCTCGGCCTTGGCGGTCTGACGCATGAAGCCTGCCCGCATGATCCCGAACCGGGTCGGCTCGGCGCTGAGGAAGAAGTTCCGCCACACCGACATCAGCGGAGCCATCGCCAGGTCCTGATAGACGGTGGCGATACCGCGAGCGCGGGCATCACGCGGCGACTCGAACGCGACCGGCTCGCCGTCGATCAGGTACTCGCCCTCGCTCTGCTTGTGCAGGCCGGACGAGGATCTTGATGAAGGTCGACTTACCGGCGCCGTTGTCGCCGAGCACACACGTGACGGCACCGGCGTGCACCTTCGTCGACACGTCCTGCAGCGCAGTGACGTTGCCGAAGAACTTCGAGATGTTCTTGAGTTCGAGCAGCGGCACCCTGGCGCCGGTGGAAGAAGTCTCAGTGGTCATGACTAGCGAGCCTCCTGGGCCTTCTTGCGCGTGTAGTTGTTGACCAGCACGGCGGCGAGCAGCACCCCGCCGAGGAAGGCATAGCGGCCGTCGGAGTTCCAGTCGGGCACCGTCTGCATGCCGATCGCCGAGATCGCCAGGATGGCGGCGCCGAGCGACGACCCGATCACCGAGCCGTAGCCTCCGGTCATCAAGCAGCCACCGACCACGGCGGCGATGATGTACTCGAACTCGGCTCCGGTACCGACGTTGGCCTGCACCGTGCCGTATCGCAGGGCGATCAGCGTGCCCGACAGCGCTCCGCAGAGCGAGACGGCGACGAAGAGCCCGACCTTCACCTGGTTGGCCGGGACCCCAATGGCCCGGGCGGCATCGCGATTGCCGCCGACGGCGAAGATCCAGTTGCCCCAGCGGGTCTTGGTGAGCACGATTGCGCCGATCACGGCGACAAGAATCCACCACACCACCGTTTGTCGCAGCACATTCACCCCGACGGCGCCGCCGGCGGCCTTGACCTGCTTGGCATGCTCCGGGGTGAGGTTGCTCCACACCAGCCGCATGGCGAGGCCGACGAAGGCCATCGCCGCACCGGTGACCTGCAGCCGACGACCGAGACGGTCGGCGTGGAAGTCGCCAACCGTGCGCTTCTGCATGAAGTACTCGAGTAGGGAGTTGGCGACGATCAACGTCGCCCCGATGAGCATTGCGCCGAGCAGGCCGGTACGGAACCGGACTGCGCCGGAATCTGACCGCACCACGAGCGCCAGGATCACGAGCGCCGCCGCGGTCACCAGCCCGATGAGGAGTTGTAGCCGACGACTGGATCGAGCGACCTGGCCCCGAGCGATCATCAGCAGCGAGAGCCCTCCGCCGCCGAGGACGACCATGGTCGTTGCCCGCAGCGCCTGCACCGTCGCCAACTGCAGCACGCTGATCACGAGGGTCATCACGAGGAGCCCCGAGTAACCGCAGAATGCCAGCACCTTGACGAGGCTCGACGCCTTCCACTTGCCGCGCAGCCCGGGAAGCAGCGCCCGCACGGCCAAGGCGATCCCGATCAGCGCCCCGATGATCGCGATGACCGGTCGCAGGCCCGAGGAGGACCACGTGAGGATCGGCAGCCGCTGCTTGCGGTCGAACGGCACGTGAATGAGGCAGGCAACGGCGACACCGGCCAAGCCGAGGCCGACACGAGTCTTGACACCCTCGCTCATCGACCCGAGGCTGCTGGTGTCGGCGGCCGGGGTTGAGCGTCGCTGCCAACGGGCCAGCGCCAACCCCACGACGGTGGCCACTACGCCAGCGGCACCGATGGCCGAGAAGATGACGTTCTTGGAGACCCCGTCGGTCGTATGCAGTCCGATGAATCCGACGGCAGAACCGATCAGTCCGGCCGCGAAGACGGCAATGCCGGTCGGGTTGAGCGCCGAGCGACGGAGAAACGATTGCTCGATCAGGCCGTAGGCGAATGCCAGGCCACCGAGAATGACGAGAGCGAGGAAGATCTGGTCGCGGCCGGAGAACTCCGTGAACTTCCATTCATGGGCAATCCAGTTCTTGTAGGTCTCCGCCCCACGCGGCCTTGAGGATCTCATTGACCTGAACCTTGTCGCCGAGGCGTTTGGCCATCACCAGGATGATGCCTCGGAGCACGAAGAACGAGGCGAGGGTGATGATGAAGCTCGGTAGGCCGGTCTTGTTGACCATAAAACCGTTGAACCAGCCGACGGCGGCCGCGGCGAGAAAGCAACCGGCGATCGCCCAGCCGATGTTGACACCCTCGCCCATGAAGTATTGGGAGAACAGACCGATGTGAATGGCGGTGGCGCCGGTCATCACCCCGGCCGAGAGATCGAACTCGCCGCCGATCATCAACAGCGCAACGGCCGTCGCCATGATGCCAAACGGAGCGGCGACATCGAGCCAGTTCAGCGTCGTGTCGGCCTCACCGAACGTGCGGCCAACGCCCCAGAAGAACGTCCAGACCAACACCGTTCCGATCAGTGCACCGATCTCGGGTGAGATCAGCCATCTTCGCATTGGCCCCCGATGCGAGATTCGTTCGTCCATACCTGCCGACTGCTCGGCTTGCGCGGTGGTGTTCACGTGCGCCCGTCCCCCAAAGACTTGATGTTGATGCGTTCAAACAAAAACGTCGGCCGGGGCAGATTACACCCCGGCCGACGTTCACGATTGATGGAGGCGTCCTTCGACGCCTCCATCGATTACATGTTGGTGTCGCTCAGCGGGTGCCGGCGGCGACGAGCGCCTTCACGGCGTCGGCGTTGTCCTTCGTCACGAAGCCCGGGCCCGTGGCGATCGGCAAACCGCCGCCGAGGGTGTTGGCGTTGGTGATGTTGAGGAACAGCGCAACGACCGAGACGTAACCCTGCAGGTACTGCTGCTGGTCGATGGTGAAGGCCACCGCGCCCGAAGCAATGTCCTCAAGGAGGGCCTCGGACAGGTCGACGCCACCGATGGTCAGCTCACGGCCGAGCTCAGCCGCCGCGCCAGCGGCGCTGTGGGCGATGTTCGGGCCGACGCCGAAGACGCCGTCGAATGCCGGGTCGGCATCAAGCTTCGCCTTGAGGGCAGCCTGCTGCTTGGCGAGGTCCGCGTCGAGTTCGACGAACTCGGCGACGACTTCGCCCGTGAAGGTGTCCTTCAGACCGTCACAGCGGGCATCGAGGCCGACGTTGGTCTGCTCCTGCTTGGCGCAGAGGACCTTCTTGACGCCAGCGGCGTTGAACTTCTCGCCTGCACCCTGGCCGGCCTGGAACTCGTCCTGACCGATGTGGGTGAATGCGCCGAAGTCCTTGTACAGGGTCGAGCCCGAGTTGGTGGTGACGATCGGGATGCCCGCGTCGGCGGCAGCCGCAACGGAATCCTTCAGTGCGTCGGGATCGGCGAGCGAGACCGCAAGGCCCTGCACACCGTCGGCGACGGCCTGGTCAATCATCGACGCCTGGTTGGCACCGTTGTTGTTGCCCTGCTCGATGCGGACGGTGACGCCGAGGGCCTTACCGGCATCCTCGGCCCCCTTTTCGAACACCGACCAGAACACGCCACCGTCGGAGTGGGTGATGACGGCGATCTCGATGTCGCCGCCCTGGGTGACGGTTGCGGCGTCGGTCTCGGCCGGGGCCGGCTCGGTGGCCTCGGTCGCAGCCTCGGTGGCCTCAGTCGCTGCCTCGGTGACTTCGGGAGCGGCCGGAGCCGTCGTCGCGTCGCCGGCCGGAGCGGCTTCGGTGGTGGTCGTGGTGCTGCTGCTTCCGCACGCGGAGACGCCGAAACCGGCGACCGCGACCAGAGCGGCAATGCGCTTGATCTTCATGGAACTGTGTTCCCCCTTGTTGATGTGTGTGGTTTCCGTGCGGAGCGTCTGGCCTACAGACCTTCCGACAGCGCCCGGAGATAGGCGACGCTCGTACGAACCTCGTCAATCGGCCCAGACCCTAGTGCAGGAATCTCGGAGATTGCTTGATCCTGCTCCAGCACGTACCAACCGTTGTACCCGGCACGTTCCAACAGGGTGACCACGCTGTCGAGATCGACATCACCTTGCCCGAGCGGGCGGAACAGGCCGTGCTGCACGGCGCCCATCAGCGTGAACTCGCCGGCGAGGTGGCGAGCGGCGATGTCGTTGTTCATGTCCTTCAGGTGAACCAGCCCGACTCGGTCGGCGTAGTCGCGGGCGAAGTCGACGGGGTCGAGCCCCCCGATGGCCAGGTGGCCGGTGTCGAGGCACCAGCTCGCCGACGTCGCTTCGAGCACGCGCCGGAAGTCGTCGGCCTGCTCGATCACGGTTCCGACGTGTGGGTGGATCACTTGCTGCAAGCCGTGATCGGTGGCGATCTCGTCGATCTCGTCGAGCATCTTGGCGAGGTGGGCCAACTCAGCGGCGTCGATCTCGTAGCGCGGCGCCCAGTCCTCGGTGACCACAACGGCGGTGATGAAGTGCTCACTACCGACTGATTGGAGCAGCTTGGCCCACCGCTTGGCCTCGGCGCGGGCGCGATCGGCCGCGGCCGAGTTGTGCAGCACCAGCGGAACGAATCCACCGATCATGCCGATCTCGAACTCGGCCAGCAGTTCGCGAATCTCACCCACGTCGTCGGGGAAGAAGCCGGGCGAGCCCAATTCGGTGGCCAACATGCCGACCGACTTCATCTCGGCCAGGACGCGGCGAGGTTCCATCATGAGGCCCCACCCCGGGACCTCGCAGACCCCCCACGATATGGGCGCGCCGGCGAGGCGATCGATGGGGGTGGTGCTGACAATGCTCACAACAGGCCTCCTGGGCGGGTACGCGCTCGGGGGTCAGCCTTTTGCCGGCCGGGCGGGAGATTAGAGCGCTCTAACGATGATATAGCTTTCGGGACCAGGAGGGGCAGTGTCAAGAAGCAATGGAACCGGCGACCTGCCGACGATGGACGACGTGGCGGCGACGGCCGGAGTGTCGCGGGCCCTGGTCTCACTGGTGTTTCGCGACTCGCCGAAAGTCTCCGCTGAACGTCGCCAGCGGGTGCTCGATGCCGCGAAGCAACTCGGGTACCGCCCGAATGCCATCGCTCGCGACCTGGCCAGTCGCCGCAGCGGCACGGTGGGGGTGCTGCTCAACGACCTGCACAACCCGTTCTTCGCCGGGGTCTACGACGGGGTCGAGATCGCCGCCGGGGAGATGGGGCTTCGGCTGGTGCTCACGGTCAGCCGCCAACGCGACGCCGGCGAGCATGCCGCCATCGAGACGATGCTCGAACAGCGCGTCGACGGGATGATCTTGGCCAGCCCCCGTCTCGACGCCGATCTGATCCTTGATGCCGCGGCGTTCACCCCGATCGTCGTGGTCGGCCGCGAGGTCGTGGGGCCCAACTGTGATTCGGTGATGACCGACGAGGTCGCCGGGGCCGACCTGGTCGTGCGTCATCTCCACGCCCTCGGGCACCGTTCACTGACGCACATCGACGGTGGGCGCGGGGCCGGCGCCCTCGCCCGTCGCCGAGGAGTCGTCGAGGCGGCCGCCGCCATCGGGATCGGTCCGGTCGACATCATTCCTGGCGACTTCACCGAGTCGGCCGGGGTGGCCGCGGCGCGCGAACTGCTCGCTCGACCGTCGTTGCCGACAGCCGTGTTCGCCGCCAACGACCTGGTTGCCATCGGCTTGATGGCAACGTTGGAAGAGGCCGGGGTCCAGGTGCCCAACGACATCTCGCTCGTCGGTTTCGACAACACGGCCCTGGCCCGCCTCCGCCACGTTGCGCTGACCACCGTCGATCAGTCATGCCCCGAGATGGGCCACCAGGCGATGGATCTCCTGCGCGAGCGGTCCGAGGGAGTTCGCGACGAGCCGACGGTGATGCTGACCGCGCCCCGGCTCGTGACCCGGCGCAGCACCGCAGCCCCCCGTACGGCGTGAGGTACATCGGCGCGATCGCCGCGGCCGGGCTTCTCTCGGGCATCTGCGGCGGTTCGATCGCGCCGATGGTTCGGCCAGGCCCGGTGCATGCAATGCGGGTGAACTCGCACGGTTGCAAGCTCGTCCCCGTTGTCTCGACCGGCTTCGCCATCGACGGGGGATGGGTGGTCACCGCGGCTCATGCCGCACGCGGAGCCCAGACCTTCGACGTCGAGGGAACCGCCGCACGGCTGGTGGCCCTCGATCTACGCAGCGATGTGGCCATCTTGCGGCCCCTCTCCCCCGTGGCCAACGCCCGGTCGGGCTCGGCTACCCCCGCTCGCCTCGCCAACGGGTTGGTCGGCGACGCGGCGACCGTGACGGTGCGGCGCGACGACGGGTCTCAAATGTTCACCGGCGAGGTGCAGCGAGTGCTGACGATCAGCTTCGAAGAACCCCTTGATGACGCGTACTACGAGCGCCACGGGTTGACGTTGACCGGCGTCACGATTCGCCATGGCGACTCGGGGGCGGCCGTCGTCGGTCCGACCGGTGACGTGATCGGCATGATGTTCGCCATGTCGAACAAGCAAGGTGTCGGCTACGCCATCCGCGCCGACGAAATTGCGGCACTGACCCCGTCCCGATCCGACGCACCGTCGGTCGACTCGCTCAACTGTTGATCGCCGCTCGCGGCACCGACGTCAGTGCAGGTCGGCCATCAGCGCCGCACCAACGGCACCTGCACGTTCGCCGAGGGTGGCGAAGGTCAACGCGGGCTTCGGTCGCAGATCGGGCGAGTAGATCAACTGGTCGAACCACTTCTCGATCGGGCCGATGTACAGGTCGTGCGACGCGGCGAGGCCGCCACCGAGGACGAACATCGCCGGATCGATGAAGTTGGTCAGATTGACGAGCCCGAGCGCCACCCAGCGGCCAAAGATGTCGATCACCTTGATGGCATCGGCGTCGCCCTCGCGCGCCGCGGCCTGCACGTGCTCGCCGCGCACCAGGTCGGGGTCGCCGCCGGCGAGTTGGACCACGCGATTGACGCGGCGCCCCACGGCCGCCTCGCGGGCCAGGCGGGCCAGCCCGCTTCCCGAGGCATAGCGCTCCCAGCAGCCCCGCCGCCCGCAGGGGCATGGCGGGCCGTCGGGGTCGACGACCATATGGCCGATCTCGCCGGCAAAGCCGTTGGCCCCGCGCTGCAGGGCCCCGCCAGCGATAATGCCCCCGCCGATGCCGGTGCCGAGGGTGACCATCACCATGTCGTCGACGCCCTTGGCCGCGCCGAACTTCCACTCGGCCGCCGCCGCGCAGGTGGCATCGTTGTCGACGGCGACGTTGTAGCCGAGCTCACGCGACAGCCAGGGACCGACCTCGAACTCGGCGATATCAACGAGGTTCGGCGATGCCCGAATGACGCCGGTGCGGGTCACCAGGCCGGGAACGCCGACCCCGAACGAGTCGAATGGGGCCAGCTCACCGGCCAATTTCGTGAGCGTGGCGATGATCGCCTCGGCACCCTTGGGGGTTGGCCGACGAGCTTGGCGAATGACATTGCCATCTTCGTCGACCACGACGCCGAGGCACTTGGTGCCGCCGACGTCGATGCCCGCGGACAACTTCACGATTCGGCCCGGGTCTTCAACTCTCGAATGGTGTTCAAGATACGAACCTCGGCGCGTCGCTTGACGAACGCCGGAAGCGGCGCAATCAACTCGATCGACAGGTCGTAGCGCACGTCGGTGCCGCCCGCGGGATTGGTCGAGAAGTGATAGGCACCATCGATCGCCCGGGTGATGTCGCCTTTGACCAACGACCAGGCCACGCCGGTTGGCACTTCGGAATAGTCGTAGGCGAGGGTGTAATGCGTGCTTCGCCCGAGGGCCGAGGCGCGGAACTCCACCTCGGTAGCGCGGCCGTGCTCGTCGCGGCTGAGCACGGTCGCCTCTTTGACGTCCTTGGCCCAGTCGGGATAACTCGGGAAGTCGACGACAACCTCGAGGCAGCGCTCAGGGGTTGCATCGATGTTGATGGTCTGGTTGGCGGATTCAGTCATGGGGTGACGTCTGCTCCGGGTCGGGGGCGGGCCGGCGGGCAGTGCGGGTGCCCGTGGGAATCAGGATACGTGGACCGAAGGTACCAAGGCGGGACGCCCACAGTCCGTTCAGCCCGAGACCGAACATCGGAACGAGCATTCCGAACGCCAACGGATTGGCCTCGGTTGCGCTGATCTGGGAAAACCCGACCGCCGCGGTGGCGACGCACACCGCCACCTGCAGGTACAACGCACCCGTCATCGCCCGTTTGACCGGCTTGGGCGCGGTGGCGCCGGTGAGCAGATACAGGTTGGCCACCCCGAGTTCGTCGGTGCGGCTGCGTTCGAGCGCCGAGATGTACGACCAGATGAACGTCGCCACGCCGATGCCAAAGAGCACCACCGAGAACACCGCGGCCGGAACCCGCATCGATTTCACCCCGGCCCCGAGCCCGCTGATCACGGCGAAGACCGCCGTGCCGACGACATCGAGGCGCACGACGTTGCGTCCGAATGCACTGGCCGTCGGCTCGGCGGATTCGTCGCTCACGGCGCCCATCATGGCAGCGCTTTGAGCGCTCGACCCAGGCGTTCGGCCAAGACGTCGTATGAGAACTCGCTGATCGCCCGTTGGCGGGCGGCCATTCCCATACGTTCCCGCCGCGACTCGTCATCGAGAAGTTGCCGCAGTGCGTCGGCCACCGCGGCGACATCGGTCGGATGATCGATGATCAGGCCGGTCTCACCGTGGGCGACCGCCTCATGAGCTCCCCCGCTGCGGCCGGCGACCTGGGCGACCCCCGCGGCGGCCGCCTCGACAAAGACGATGCCGAAACCCTCCTGCTCCAAACCGCCCCACCGGTTGCGACAGAGCATGGTGAACACGTCGGCGCACCCGATCAATCCCGGCAAGTCGTCGTTGTCGACCCGGCCGAGGAATCGCACGGGGGCCGCCAACTCGACAGCCAGTTTCTGCAACCGTTCGGACTCGCGCCCCGCGCCGCTGATCGCCAGGATCAGGTCGGGCATCGTCGGGGCCAGCCGGGCGATCGCCCGGATCGCCACATCGAAGCCCTTGCGCGGCACGAGGCGGCTCACCCCGACGACGAGTCGGGCATCGACGGGAATGCCATGGCGATCGCGGGCCGCGGCGCGCTCGTCGGCCGTCAGCGGCCGGAATCGGGCCGTATCGACGCCCGGGGGAACGACCGTGATCGGCAGATCGCGACCCGTGGCGCGGACTGCTTCGGCCGCCGGATATCCCCCGGCGGCGATGATCTGGTCCGCCCCGCGCAGCACCCGGCCGAGCACCTGTTTCGATACCGGCAGGCGTCCGGGAACCGTGACCTCGGCTCCGTGCAGCACGACGGCGTACGGGAGCTTCAACGACGGCCCGACGATGCCGAGGGGAACGGCGGGATCAAAAACGACCAGTTCAGCACCGGTCTCGGCGGCCAGGTTGTCAATTTGGCGGATCATCCACGGATGCGGCAACAACACCGGCTCCCTGGTTCGCACCACCCGGTATGCCTGCTCGGCGTCCCACGCCCGGTCGCCCCGATACGGGCTGGTCAACACCGTGAACGCGTCGGCAGGCAGCCGCCGCCACCACTCCCAGAGCAACGACTGAATGCCGCCGATCTTGGGGGGAAAGTCGTTGGTCGCCAACAGATGCTTCACCGCGGCACCACCGCCGCGGCACGTTCGATGCGGACCATCGGGTCGTCATCGTCGATCGGCAGCAGGTCATCTCGGCCGAGGCGGCGAGCCGTCCAGGTGGCATGGGCCCGCAGCATCGGATCGGCGTCGGCGAGATAGCGGGACATCACTGCCACGGTACGGGGATCGCGGCCGTCACCGGCGTTCCCGAGCACCACCAATGCGTTGCGGCGCACCCATCGCGGTTGGCGATCGTGGATGTACCAGCGGCCGACCAGATCGATCAGTTCCCGGTCGTCGATGGTGAGGAGGTCGAGTACGTTCAGTCGATCGACGACCGGGGCCGCCGGCTCCCGGGTACGCCCGAAGCGGATGTTCGGCGGGCACACCTCTTGGCAGTCATCGCAGCCGTAGATCCGGTCACCGAGCGCCGCGCGGTAGTCGGCGGGGAAGATCCCGGGCTTCTGCAGCAGCCAGGCGAGACACCGGTGGGCATCGACCACCCCGGGGGCGATGATCGCGCCCGTCGGGCAACCGTCGAGGCACCGTCGGCATCCGCCGCATCCATCGGCCATCGGGGCGTCGTTGACCGTCAACGGTGCGTTGGTGACGACGCAGCCGAGGACGAACCAACTCCCGGCCGAGGGCAGCAACAGGTTGGCGTTCTTGCCGAACCAGCCGATTCCGGCCAACCATGCGATCTCCCGGTCGACGATGGAGTTGTCGTCGGCCAGGACGACCGTCTTCCAACCCTGCTCGCGCAGCGATGTCGATACCGACTTCAATGAGTCTCGCAACGGCGCGTAGTGATCGATCCACGCGTATCGAGCAATCGCCGCTGTGGGGCCGTCGGACTCGTGCGGCCCGTCGCCTGAAGAGGCATGTTCGAAGGGCTCCAACGGTGATGCGAGCTGGTAGCGGCGGGCACCGACCACGACGGCGGCCGCCCCGGCGACAACGCGACCGGGGTCGGTCGATCGTTCGGGGTTTCTGTAGGTGAACGACATGCCGGCATGGAGGCCCGCGGCCTTGCGCTCTTCGAGGGCGAGGCGGGCGCGCAACATCGGCGAGGCCGGGGCGATACCTACCGCATCGAGACCAGAATCTCGACCCAACGTCAACACGTCGGCAGATGTCGGGCACACGGGCTCGATCGGACGACGGCGGCGCATCGACGCCGACGGTACCGCAGCTCATCACGCAAGCCACCCGGCGGCCCCGACTGATGTCGGCCGCCATCAGCCGAACCGCCGCAGCGGCACCATCACCACCGGGCGGTGGCGAAGCTCGGGCAGCAGCCCGGCCCCCGACAGCAGACGCACCGCCCGCTGCTCGGCCATGTCGAACACCACGGCTTCGCCGCTCGGACGGTCGCACACGAAGGTGACGACACAGTCGGAACAGACATCGGTCGCTCGCATGGAGCAGTCGGCACAATCGATCACGAGACTCATATGGTCATCGTGCACGAAGCCTGTGTCAGGGTTTCCTCCGCCCGGCAACCGGTCGTTCGACCCAGCGCTCGATGTGATGAGGTTGCTGCTCAGCGAGGCCGACGTTGTTCGCCTCCGGAACGCAAGGAGCCGACCCGATGCCCACGCTGACCACGCCCGATGGAGCCGTACTCGACTACATCGACGCCGGCACCGGACGAGCCATTGTGCTGCTGCACGGCGTGTGCATGTCGCGCGAATACTTCCGTCACAACATCTCGCCTCTCGCCGCCAACCATCGGGTGATTGCCCTCGACTTCCGGGGGCACGGCGCGTCGCCCGACTGCACGCACGGCCACACCGTGGCGCAATACGCCCGCGACGTGCGCTTCCTCCTCGAGCAGCTCGATCTTTCCGACGTCGTCCTCGCCGGTTGGTCGATGGGATCGATCGTGATCTGGCAGTACATCGCCCAGTTCGGCACCGACCGTCTCGCCGCTCAGATCGTCATCTCCCAGGGTCCGAGCGACCTCAAGCGCGACGACTGGTCACTCGGGGTGCTGACCATCGATGAGCTCGGCGACTTCTGCACCCACCTGCAAGAAGCGCCGCGCGACGCCTGGGAGGAGTTCATCCCGGCGATGTTCTGCGCCGAACGCTCCGATGTCGCGGCCTGGATCGACGTGACGATGCGCGTCGCCCCGACAACGCAGACCGCCATCCTGCTGAGCCAAACCCTGCCCGACGGTCGCCCGGTGCTCGACGGCCTGCAACTCCCGACGCTGCTGACCTGGGGCCGAGACGAGAAGCTGATCGCCGTGGCCAACGGCGAGTGGATCCGCGATCACGTGCCCGGTGCGGAACTGGCGATGTTCGAGGAGTCGGGCCATTGCCCGATGTTGGAACAACCTGAGACGTTCAACGAGGTCGTCGCCACCTGGATCGGCGCGCTGGGGTAGCTCGTCAGCGGTGCAAGGCGACGGGGCTGACCGAGTGATTCACCGCGGGGCGCGGCGGATGACCGCCAGCAACTGCTCCGAGCTCACCACGTTGGCTCCAACGAGACGCACCCCGCGTACAATCTCGCGGTCGTTGGTGACGACCACGATCGCCTGGTCGGCGGGGAGCTCGCGCACGAGCCCGCGGATCTCGTCGTCGGCCGAGACGCCCGTCGGGGTGAACGTCACCCGAACGAGCCGACGGCCGCTGCCGACTCCCACGATGCTCGCCCCGTCGAACACCACATGGGACCGAATGCCGTAGCGCCTGACCAGGTCTTCGATACCATCGAGGCAGCATTCGCGCTGATCGATGAGGGCGAGGTCGGGCCAACCGAGCTTGGCCAGGTTGTAGCCGTCGACGATCGTCAGCACGCCAGGCTGGCGGATCAGATGGAAAGCGACCTCGGCCGAATCATCGACGAGCCCGCCCGGGATCGCCATCGGCTGGCGTTTCCCGCGGCCCTCGGCTCGCCGGGTCGACAGTGGGGTGACACCGCCAGGCGGAAAGAGCGCGTCGGCCGGCGGTTGACGGCGGTCAGCGCGAGCGACGCCGGAGGTGCGCGGCGCCAAGGGCGGCGTGCCCCCAAATGTCTTGAGCGCCGAGGCCAGGTCGGCACCGAGCAGCCCGAGGGCCGCCGCCGCGTCGGTGAGCCGCCCGGCCAACGTGGAGCCCGCGGCCAGCCAGGCATCGCTGATCACCGGCGGGATCGGCACCTCGGCAGCTGCGGCTGTGGCGACGGGAGGTGCGGAAATCACCGGCGCGATCACCGGCGCAATCGGTGCAAGCGGTGTCGTATCGGCAGATATCGCCGGGTCTCGCCGCGTCTCGGCCAACTGCCGGGCCGCCAATGCGTCGTCGAGGAGACGTTCGAGGTGGGCGATCCGATCGGTGGCCGTCGCCAACTCGCCTCGGGATCGATCGCGGTCCTGCTCGGCGATCCGCGCCCGCTCCCGGCGGCGATCACCGGCAATCTTCAGCCGCTCGGCCTCGGCATGGAGCTTGGCCGCCTCTTCGACGGCGACCGCCGCCGAAGTCTCGGCGTCGGTCACCCGGTTCTGAACGCGACGGAGCTCGGCCTGCAGCCCCACCACCTCGGCGCGGGCGCGGGCCAGTGCCGACTCGGCCGCTTCCCGCCGACGTTCGGCCGACCGATCGAGGCGGCCGCCGGGGGTCTCTTCTGCTGAGGTGTCGGTCGCCAGCACGTCGCTGAGCTGGGCGATCCAGCCTTGGGGGCGGGCCAGCCAGAGCATCCCGAGCGGACCGACCAGCTGCTCGGTGGCAACGCGGGCCGTCCGCTCCCGAAACGCCTGGTCATCCTCGATCGCTCTGCGCACCGGGCCCAGCGCACCGCTCGGCAGCTTCTGAAACTTCAGGTACCGCCGTAGCGTGGACGGCGCCGGGATCGCCGGCTTCAGCCGGGTCCCGGCGACGGCGACAGCGAATGCCAACTCCAAGGCATGGCGCAGTTGCTCGTCTGCCAATCCGACCACACCGAGCTCCGGCATCTCGATCTTGGGCGCGACAACGTCGGTGGTGTCGGTCGCCGCCGAGCCGTGGTCGCTCACCCTGATCAGCGTAATCCTCGACGGTCAACTCTGCTGAACATGTCGGCCCCGGCCACGGAAATCAGGCCCCTTCGACCACCGCTCCGGCGTGATCGATCCGCATGTGGCGGCAGCTTCCATCGGTGGGCAACCCCGCGATGACCGTGTCGACCAGGTCAGGAGCACAGAGCAGCGCGATGGTCGGGCCCGATCCCGACAACCACCCGCACCACGCGCCGGCGCCGAGCCCGGCTTGCAGCGCCTCGCCCGACGGCTCGGCCATCGCCAGCCGCGCCGCTTGATGCAGGCGGTCCTCGGTGGCGGCCCGCAAGGCGTGGACATCACCCCCGGCCAGGGCCGCGACCAGCAACGCCGTACGCCCGACGTTGAAGACGGCATCGTCGAACGGCACCATCGACCGCAGCTTGTGGCGCGAATCATCGGTCGAGGTGGTGAACGAGGGCACCCACACGACGACCGCGGGATCGAACCCGAGCGGCACGTGGACGGCGCGGCCTGCGGCGGTCGCCACCACGCCGCCGTACAGCGACGCGGCCACGTTGTCGGCGTGCCCCTCCAACTCGGTCGCCAACCGCAGGATCTCGGCACTCTCGTCAGCCAGCGATTCGCTTCCGGCCCGTTGCACCGTGGCGGCCACCAGCCCGCCGATGCGGACTGCCCCGGAGAAGCCCATGCCGCGGCCGACCGGGATGCTGCATCGCACCCACAACGGGCCGCGACCTCCGCCCACCCGAAACGCCTTGGTCGCCGGATGATGTTCGTCGACCGCCTGCGCCCCGTCGGGTAGCTCAGCGTCGAGGAGTCCTACTTCGGCGTGGAGATCGAGGGCCATGCCCAATGCGTCGAACCCCGGCCCCAGATTTGCCGACGAGGCCGGCACGCGCACGATCATGTCGCGGTGCTACCGGCATTCGATTCGACGACCAACCGGTCGAGCACCGCCGCGGCGCTCCCCGAATCAATCGCCTGAGCAGCCATTTCGATGCCTTCAGCCAGACCGGCGACGCGGTCGGCGACGACCAGCCCGGCTGCCGCGTTGAGTAGCACGATGTTGCGGTGAGCGCCGTGCTCGCCCCCGAGTACCCGTCGTGCCGCCTCGGCGTTCTGGGCCGGCTCGCCCCCGGTCAACTCGTCGGGAATCGCCGGGGCCAAGCCGAGCGAGACCGGGTCGATCGTGAACTGGCGCACCTCGTCGTCGGCCAGGGCAAGCACCGTAGACGGGCCGGTGGTGGTCAGCTCGTCGAGCCCGCTCCCGTGGACGACCCAGGCCTTGATCGACCCGTGGATCCGCAACGAGGCGAGCATCCGCTCGGCGACCGCCGGGTTGGCGACGCCGATCACCTGACGGCGGGCCCGGGCCGGGTTGGCCATCGGTCCGAGCAGGTTGAACACCGTCGGGATGCCGATCTCGCGGCGTGACGGCGCCGCGAACCGGAACGCCGGGTGATAACGCGGCGCCAGGCAGAAGCCCAGCCCGGCGGTCTCGACACACCGGGCGACGATCTCGGGGCCGACATCGACGGCAACCCCGAGAGCTTCGAGCAGGTCGGCGGCACCGCACTTCGAGGATGCGGCGCGTGCCCCGTGTTTGCAGATCGGCACGCCGGCACCGGCGACGACGAACGACGAGATCGTGCTCACGTTGATCGAATGGCTCTTATCGCCACCCGTTCCGACGATGTCGACGACGTTCGAGGCGAGGGGCTCGGGGAGTTCGACCCTGGTGGCCGCGGCGAGCACGGCGTCGAGCAGGCCCGAGAGTTCTTCGGCGGTCTCTCCCTTCGCCTTCAGCGCGACCACGAAGCCGATCAGCTGGGCGGGCGTCGCGTCACCCGACAAGATGGTGCTCATCGCCGCCCGCGCTTCGATGGCCGACAGATCCCGGCGATCGAGCAGCGAGGTGATCAGCGCGGGCCACCCACCGACGTCGTCAAGGGTCGCCATCACGAGTTCCGGGGGCGTGACGCCCATGTCAGCAAAGTCATGCTCCTGATCGTCGCAGGCCGCGTGACTCTGATCGCAATTGTTTGTCGATCGAGCGTCGACGGATCAGCCGGCGACGAGGCGGTCAGGCCGTGCGGCGACGCTGCCTGACGATACGACGGCGTTCGCGCTCGGTGGCGCCGCCCCAGACACCGACCTTCTCGCGGCTCGCCAACGCATGCTCCAGGCATGCAACCCTGACCCCACAACCGGCGCAGATGCTCTTCGCTTGCGCTCCATCGTCGTCATCGTCGGGGTAGAAGATCGCCGGGTCAAGACCCTTGCATTCACCGAGTTGACGCCAATCAATGGTTCTCACGAGATCCCCCATGACCTCTAGATATCTGGCAGACACCACGGGTGGCGTCCGCCACTCATGCTAGGTGGGGTTGGCTCGCAGGTCCAGACCTTTGTTGAAGATCTTGCCGATTCGTCACCCTGCGTTCACATAGTGAGATCGGCCAGCAACTCTCGGATCGTGTGGGGTGCAAGTTCGATCTGCTCCAAGCACGCTGGGTGGTCGAGCAACAGCCTCGCGTCGCCGTTGGTCAGCACGGCGACCTCATCGGGAGTGAACTCGAAACGGTAGTAGTGCACCGCCGAGGTCACGTCGGTACGCGTGAGCTGCGTGGCGTGAGTCTCTTCGGGCACCGCCCGCACCAGACGCCCATCGACCAACTGAATCGCCAGCGACCGCTCGATGCCGACCAGCCGAGGCAGCCACTCCCTCATCGACTCGGGCGACGTCAGCTCGATGAACAACGTGGCACACAGTTGACCGGCCTCGGGGACCAGCACGTTGTACGTGTCGAGTTCGATTTGAATCTGGTCGTCGGTCATCAACTTCTCGACCCGGGCCATTTCCTGGATCTGAAACCGGATCGTCTCGCGGTTCTCGAAGACCACCGAGATGAACGTTCCGAGCGGGACTCGGCGACGGTGCTTCAACTCGATGACTCGAGTGCGGAAGTCGTCGCGCTCGCGCTCATATGCCCGAAGATCAGCGATATCGGTGAGGACGAGCTTGCGAGCGGCCTCGGGAGTCCTCATTCCTCGGAGATGCCGTAGGCACGGGCGATGATCTGAATCGGGTGCAGCGGCACCTTGTTGGTCTGCTCGGCGATCGCCGTATTGGCCAGATGGCAGTCGCCGGCGATGATCTCGCCGTCGGCGCGTTCGATCTCCTCGGCGAGTCGGCGGGCATGGGGCAGCGACAGCTGGGCGTTCTCGGCCCGCAAACCCCACATGCCATCGATGCCCGAGCACTGCTGGACCAGCTTGATCTTGGCCCCGGTCAGCTTCATCAGGTCGCGGCTCTTGAGGCCGATGTTCTGGGCCCGCAGGTGGCATGGCGTGTGATACGTGATCGTCGCGGGCACTTCACCGGGGAACTCGATGTCGAGTTTGGTGTTCTCGCCCTTGTTCAGCTTGATCAGGTACTCCGATGAATCAAAGGTGTGCTCGGCGACCAGTTTCGCGTCGTCGCCGCCGACATAGTCGAGGTAGTCCTTCTTGAGCACATAGCCACAGGTCGGCTGTGGCACGACGATGTCGTTGCCATCCTTGACGAATTTGGCCAGTTCACGAACGTTTTTGGCGGCGACCTGGGTGAAGTTGTCGACGTCGCCGGCGTGCAGCCACGGTGCCCCGCAACAGCCGACACCCTCGGTGATCGTGCACTCGATGCCATTGCGTTCGTAGACCTTGACCAGGTCTTGGCCGATCGCCGGAGCTTGATACTCGACGAGACAGGTGGGATAGAACGCCACCTTGCCCTGGCGATGGAGCAAGCGCACCTTGGGGCGCTTGCGGAACCACACCGAAAACCGGGTGCGGGCGAACGGCGGGAGCAGACGCTGGCTCGAAACACCGGCGGTCTTTTCGACCACCTTGCGAATCAGCGAGCCCTGCTCGGCTCCCATCACCTTGTTCATCACCGGAGCGATCGTCGTGCCGACCTTGCCGAGCAGGTCGGTGCGGGCCATTATCTGCGTGGTCGCCTTGTCGCGGGCCGAGACCTGACCGGTTGCGTGGCGCATCGCGTTGGCGCGGAGCATCAGGCGGGGAAAGTCGAGTTCCCACTCACTCCGGCCGGGGACGTATGGACAGTTGATGTAGCAGAGCTTGCATTGGAAGCACTCGTCGATCACCTGGTCCTGCTGGGCCGGGGTCATCCTGCCGGCGTCCTGATCATCGTGGGCATCGACGTAGCTGAACAACGTCGGAAACGACGAGCAGTATTTGAAACACAGCCGACAGCCATGGCAGAGGTCGTACACCCGGGTGAGTTCGTTGCGAACATCCGTCTCATCGAGGTACTTGGGGTGATGGGGATCGTAGGTAATCGTCAATGGGTGCTCCGAGGACGCCGGGGGGAACGGTCGGGGTGTTCACGTCATGACCGGGCGATGTCTCACGTCGGAGGCTCGCCCGGCCAATCACATCAGTTTTTACAGGTCGTCAAGGCCCTTTGGAAGCGGCCCGCGTGGGACTTCTCGGCCTTGGCCAGTGTCTCGAGCCATTCGGCGATCTCGTTGAAGCCCTCGTCGCGGGCCATCTTGGCGAAGCCCGGGTACATCTGGGTGTACTCGTAGGTCTCGCCGGCGATGGAGGCCTTGAAGTTCTCCTCAGTTTCGCCGATCGGCTCGCCGGTGGCCGGGTCGCCGACCTCGGCAAGGAAGTCGAGGTGACCATGGGCGTGGCCCGTCTCGCCTTCGGCAACCGAGCGGAACAGAGCGGCGGCGGCGGGGTAGCCCTCGACGTCGGCCTTCTGGGCGAACCACAAATAGCGACGGTTTGCCTGGCTCTCGGCGGCAAATGCTTCCTTCAGGTTCTCGTGGGTCTTGGTCCCTGTGAGATCAGCGATGGGGTACCTCCCTGGCACCTGGATTCTGGGGTGGATGGGTGCCCAGCGACCGTTCCGAAGATGCGGCACAATCGGCGCACAGGCCGCGGAAAACGACCTGAGTCTTGTTGATGCTGAAGCCATGCGAATCGTCGGGCGACAGCTCGGTCGGCGAGGTCATGTAGACGTCGCGGGCCGCAGAACATTGGGTGCAGACGACGTGGTGATGGTCATCGACTTTCGGGTCGAACCGGGCGGCGCCGGTACCAAGGTCGACCATCTGCAACTCGCCCATGGCGACCAGATCGTTCAACGTCTGATACACCGTTCGCAACGAGATACCGGGCATCTCGGCCGCGGCCGCGGCGTAGACGGCGTCGGCGCACGGGTGTGTTTCATTGCCGTTGAGCAGTCGAAACAACAACTGCCGCTGCGGCGTGACCTTCAAGCCTTGGGCCCGAAAAACGCTGACAAGATCGGCAGGTTGACGCACCGTGAGGAGTCTAGATCCGAAATGTTGCGGTTTGCACATAGTGCAAACTAACCATCGGTGAAATCTGAGCGTGGCCGCCGTTGGGTTCGCCGCGCAGCTCAAGAACCAGGCGGTCAATAGCGCCGACGTAGGATCGACGGCGATGACCAGGCCGCGCGGCGATCCGACGAACTTCAACCGCGCCCGCATGCTCGATCGCCTGTCCACCGAGACGTTCGACCTGCTCGTGATCGGCGGCGGCATCACCGGGGTGGGAGTCGCCCTCGACGCCGCGTCACGGGGGCTGCGCACCGCTTTGGTCGAGCGTCACGACTTTGCCTCGGGCACGTCCTCGAAGAGCTCCAAACTCGTCCACGGCGGGCTGCGGTATCTCCAACAGGGTGAGGTTCGCCTGGTCTACGAGGCACTGCACGAGCGCCAACGATTGCGGAAAAATGCTCCTCACCTGGTTCGGGTGTTGCCGTTCATGATTCCGATCCTGACCCGCGACGGGGTGATTCCGCCGAAGATCGCCCGAGCCCTGGGCAGTGCGATGTGGATGTATGACCTCACCGGAGGCTGGCGAATCGGTCGCATCCACCGCCGGTTGAAACGCGACGCAGCGACAAAACATCTGCCGACGATGCCGGCCGAACGTCTGGCCTCGGCGTACCTCTACTACGACGCGGCGGCCGACGACGCCCGACTCACCCTGACCGTTGCCCGCACCGCAGCCGACTACGGAGCGGCCATCGCCAACTATTGCCCGGTGGTCTCGTTGACCGGCAACGACCGGGTGACCGGAGCGGTTGTCGAGGCCGACGGTCGACGGATCGAGATCTCGGCCCAGGTGGTCGTCAACGCCACGGGAGTATGGGCCGACCAGGTCCGCACCCTCGACGAGGGGGTCGACCCCGATTCGATTCGTCCGGCGAAGGGCATCCACATCACGGTCCCATGGGACAAGGTCCGCAACGACATCGCCGTGGTCATCCCGGTCCCCAAAGACAAGCGCAGCCTGTTCGTCGTGCCATGGGGCGAGCGGCCCGACGGCACCTTTGTACACACCTACGTCGGCACGACCGACACCGACTACGACGGTCCGCTCGACGACCCGCAGTGCACCCCCGACGACATCGCCTACGTGTTGCGAGCGTTGAACGCAGCGGTGACGACCGGCATCACCACCGCCGACGTCACCGGTTCGTGGGCGGGATTGCGACCGCTGGTCAAGCAGACCGCGGCCTCGGGTCGCACCGCCGACCTGTCTCGCCGGCATGCCGTAACGACCAGTAAGCGCGGCGTGATCAGCGTGACCGGCGGCAAACTGACAACCTACCGCGAGATGGCCGCCGACACCGTCGATGTCGCGCTGGCCGAACTCGGTCGATCGGCCCGCTGCCGCACACGGCGACTCCGCCTGCGGGGAGCCGCCGACTTCCACGATCCCGCTGCTCCCGGTACCCCCGCCGGCCATTACGCCGGGCGATTCGGATCGGATCTCTCGTGGTTGAATGAGCTCCTGTCGATCGATCCGACCCTCGCCAAGCCGCTGGTGGCCGGCCTGCCATACAGCCGCGCCGAGGCGATCCACGCGGTGCGCGACGAGATGGGCCGCACGCTCGACGACGTGCTGTCGCGCCGCACTCGCGCCCGCCTGCTCGACCTCGCCACCACCCGGGAGGCCGCTGGCGACGTCGCCGCGCTCATCGCCCCTGAACTGGGATGGACCCCCGCCGAAACCGCCCGCCAGGTCGCCATGTTCCACGCGTCGATCGACCACGAGATATCGACGGGCCTCGGCACTGGACCCGTGACGACCGGACCAGCAACGACCGGACCAGCAACGACCGGACCAGCAACGACCGGACCAGCAATGGAGGCAACATGACGATCACGGCTCCCATCGAATTCGGGGGCGACCCGTCGTTGGCGACCAGCCACCTGTCCGCCACACCCGTCGCGGTGTTAGCCGAAGTAGCCGCGAGTCTCGCCGACGTCTGCCCGACGTCGGCGGTAGCCGCCGACCGGGCCGGGGCCGGACGCGACTGGTGGCCGCTCGCGCTGCACTGGTCGCTTGCCAATCAGGTGCCGGCCCTTCCGGCGGTCGTCTGCTCGCCGCGGTCCACTGACGAGGTCGTCGCGGTGCTCCTACTCGCGCAGGAGCATCGCCTGCCGGTCACCCCCGCCGCAGGACGCAGTGGGGTATGCGGGGCTTCGGTGCCCCTGTTCGGTGGCATCGCCCTCGACCTCACCGCGATGACCGGCTTGGTCGCCATCGACGAGACCTCGCTGGTCGCCGAGGTTTTGCCCGGCACCTTCGGACCCGATTTCGAAGCGGCGCTCAACGAGCGCGGCTACACGTGCGGCCACTTTCCCCAGTCGTTCGACATCTCAACCGTCGGCGGCTGGGTCGCCTGCCGGGGAGCCGGGCAGTACTCGACGCGCTACGGCAAGATCGAAGACATGGTCGTCGCGCTGGAAGTCGTCCTCGCCGACGGCACCGTGATCCGCACGGGCGGGGCGCCGCGGGCCGCCGTCGGACCCGACCTGACCAGCTTGTTCGTGGGTTCGGAAGGCACCCTCGGGGTGATCACACGAGCCTGGCTGCGCATCCATCCCCGACCGACGGCCGCGGTGCGCGCCGCATACTCATTCCCCGCGTTTGTCGACGGCGTCGAGGCCTGCCGCCGGGTGTTGCGACGAGGGGCCACCCCGGCCGTGCTCCGCCTCTACGACGGACCCGAGTCGGCTCGCGGCCACGGCGGCGACGGCACCCAGTGCGTCCTGTTGGTGTTCGACGAGGCCGACCCGGCGATCATTGCCGCGACCGCCGCCATCGTCGCCGAGGAATGTGCCGCGGCAACCGAACTCGATGCCCCGATCGTCGACAACTGGATGGCGCATCGCAACGACACCAGCGCTCTGCAGGGACTGACCCGCAAGGGCCTCGTCGTCGACACGATGGAGATCGCCGCCCCGTGGTCGGCCCTTGAGCGCATCTTCGACGATGCCCGCGCCGCGCTGTTGGCCGTACCACATGCCCGAGCGGCGACGTGCCACCTGTCCCACAGCTACGCCGACGGAGCGTGCCTGTACTTCACGTTCGCCGCCACTCCCCCGCCGGCCGATGTCGAATCGACCTACATTGCGCTGTGGGATGCCGGAACCCGGGCGGTGCTCGCCGCCGGGGGCAATCTCAGCCACCATCACGGGATCGGACTCAACCGTGCCCGTTTCGTCCACGAGGCCCTCGGGTCGGCGTTCGGCGTGCTCACCGCCATGAAAAACGCCCTCGATCCGGCCGGCATTCTCAACCCGGGCAAGCTCGGTCTTCCCCATCCGTTTGGAGCACTCACATGGCCGACCTGACCGAGCGTTGGGACTTCAGCGCGATCAAACAGGGGGCATCGGTGATCGGCACGATCGCCGTCCCGCTCGCCGTGATCGGCCGCCTGGCATTCGACGAGGGCGAATCGAGCAGCCTGGCCAGTCTGTTGGCGATGGTCACTCTGGCGATGTTCGTCATCGGCGCCGGGGTCGCCGCCTGGCAGCAGAACAAAGGCACGCCGCTGTCGCACGGGATCGTCACGGCGGTCGGCATGTTCATCGTCGTCCAGGTGATCTTCGCCATCATCCGCGTACTCGGCGGCCACTCGTTGAACTTCGGGAGAATCATGGTCAGCCTCACCCTCACCGCCCTCGCCGGCCTGCTCGGCGGCTTCCTCGGCAGCTTCCTGCAATCCCGTGGCATCCGAGCCAGCCGATGAGCGCAGCGAATGCCGACCGACCGAGCGCCAGCGAATCGGACGGCGATGGGGTCCGGGGGCGCAGCCCCCGAGCAGGAATCAGCGCAGCGAATGCCGACCGACCGAGCGCCAGCGAATCGGACGGCGATGGGGTCCGGGGGCGCAGCCCCCGAGCAGAACAGAGCGCAGCGAATGCCGACCGACCGAGCGCCAGCGAATCGGACGGCGATGGGGTCCGGGGGCGCAGCCCCCGAGCAGAACAGAGCGCAGCGAATGCCGACCGACCGAGCGCCAGCGAATCGGACGGCGATGGGGTCCGGGGGCGCAGCCCCCGAGCTGCAATGAGCTCGTCGTCCAGCCTGGTCATCGACGTCGGCACAAGTGGGTTGCGCGCCGCGATCGTTCGTGACGACGCCACGGTCAACCATGTCCACTACCGGGCGTTCACCCCCGACACCCCGTTTGCCGGGCTCGTCGAGTTCGACGCCACGCAGATGGCCGCGCTGGTGATCGAGGTCGCCCACGCCGCGCTCGCCGGCGGCGGCCCGGTGGGTGCGGTCGGCATCGCCAATCAACGGGCCTCGACCATCGTCTGGGACCGAGCAACCGGAACTCCCATCGCCCCGGCGCTCGGGTGGCAAGACCTGCGGACCATCGGCGAGTGCATGGTGGCCAAGGCCGAGCACGGGTTCGCCCTGGCTCCCAACCAGTCGGTCACCAAGGTGTTCTGGCTGCTCAACACCTATGACCCGACCAGGGAGCGCGATCTGTGTTTCGGCACCGTCGACACCTGGGTCGCCTGGGTGCTGTCGGGCGGATCGCTCCATGTGACCGACCACACCAATGCCGGGGTGAGCGGATTCCTGCTGCCCGACGGTTCGGATTGGAACCAGGCGATTCTCGAGGCGTTCAACATCCCGGAGCGGATGATGCCGACCCTGGTCGACTCGTGCGGCATCGTCGGCGAGGCATCGGCACTCCCTGGTGCGCCCGTGATTGGAGCGATCGCCGGTGACCAACAGGCCTCGCTCGTCGGGCAGGGTTGCGTACGACCCGGAATGACCAAGATCACGTTTGGTACCGGCGGCATGCTCGACGTCGTCACGGGGCCCGATGCCCCCCGCTCGGCCAGCCGGAGCAGCAACGGCACCTTTCCGATCGTCGCCTGGTCGCATGACGGACAGCGCACCTGGGGCACCGAGGCGATCATGCTCTCGGCCGGCACCAATGTCGAGTGGCTGCGCGACGACCTCGGGATCATCGCCACCTCGGCCGACAGCCATCAGGTGGCCGCCCAATGCGAGACGACCGACGGCGTCGTCTACGTGCCGGCCCTCCTCGGTCTGGGCACTCCGCAGTGGGACTACGGGGCCCGCGGCACGCTGCTCGGCATCACCCGAGGCACCGGCCGACCGCAAATCGTCCGGGCCGTGCTCGAAGGAATCGCGCAACGCGGGGCTGACCTGGTCGATGCCGCCGAAGCTCAATCGGGATTGCCGATTCCGACGCTGCGCAGTGACGGCGGGATGAGCGTCAACCCGACGTTCATCCAGGCCCTGGCAAACGCCACCGGCAAGCCCGTCGAGGTCTCCCCGACCACCGACGCGACCACCCTCGGGGCCGGCCTGCTGGCGGGTGTAGCCATTGGGACCTGGCCGACCATCGACGAGCTGGCCGACGCCTGGCGCCCCGCCGCAACCGTCGAACCGACGGCCCAACTCGACCGAGCGAAGTGGGCCGATGCCCTGCGGCGTGCGGGTTCGTGGTACCCCGAACTGTCCGCCCTCGACTTCTAACCGGGCACAACGCTCACACGTCGGGTTCGACGACGACCACCTTCGGCGCAATGCGCAGCGGCAGGGTGGCCAGCGCGGCGGGCGGTTCCGTCCAACAGTCGGCGGACTCGCCGTTGGCGGCCGACTGAATTGCCTGCCAGACCCGCTCAGCGGTACACGGCATGTCGATATGGCGCACGCCAAGGTGGCTGACGGCGTCGACGACCGCGTTCTGCACCGAGGGCATCGCCCCGATGGTTCCTGACTCGCCGATCCCCTTGGCTCCCAACGCATTGAGTGGGGTGCGGGTCTCGGTGTTGGCCGTCTCGAACGAGGGGAACTCGGCGGCCGACGGCATCGCGTACTCGGCCAGCGTCGAGGTCAGCGGGTTGCCGTCGGCGTCGTACACGAACTGTTCCCACAGGGCCTGGGCCGCCCCCTGGGCGATGCCGCCATGCTGCTGACCGCGGACCAGCATCGGGTTGAGGATCGTGCCGCAGTCGTCGACGGCGATATGACGGATGAGCTGCACAAAGCCGGTCTCGGTGTCGACCTCGACGACGGCGATATGCGCCCCGAACGGGAAGGTTGCCCCGGTCTGGGTGAAGTCGAACTCTCCGGCCAACGGCCCGCCGTCGTCGTGGGCGAGTGTGGCGAGCTCCGCCCACGTCAACGCGGAGGCCGGGACGCCGGCTACCCCGACGCGACCGTCGTCGGTGACGATGATGTCGGCCGGGTCGGCCTCGAGCTGCCGTGCTGCCAATTCTCGGGCCCGATCGAGCACGACTCCGGCCGCGCCGTGCACCGCCGTGCCCCCGATCTGCAACGACCGCGACCCGCCGGTGCCCGAACCCCGCGGCACTGCTGCCGTATCGGACTGCACCAGCCGGATCTGGTCCATCGGGATACCCAGCCGGTCGTTGACGAGCATCGCGAACGCCGTCGGATGACCCTGGCCATGGCCTGACGTACCGACCCGAATCGTCGCCGAGCCGTCGGTGTGCACCTCGACCCCGCCGAACTCGCTCGGGGTCCCCCCGGCCGTGATCTCGACGTAGGTGGCGACGCCGATACCCAGTTGCTTGACGGCGCCCGACGCCCGACGGGCGGCCTGCTCGTCGCGCAACGCCTGGTAGTCGGCCAGTCGCACCACCTCGTCGAGGGCCCGTTCGTAGTCGCCGACGTCGTAGGTCATGCCGGTCAGGGTCGTGAACGGGAACTGGTCGGGGCGCAGCAGATTCCGGCGGCGGATCTCGACCGGATCGATGCCGAGCGCGTCGGCGGCCATGTCGATGATCCGCTCCAGGTAGGCCGTCGCCTCGGGCCGACCGGCCCCGCGGAACGCTCCGATCGGGTTGGTGTTGGTCGCCACCACGGCGACATCGAAGTTCAACCGGGGGACGTTGTACGGCCCCTGGGCCATGTAGCGCGTCGGTCCGACGGCGAGGCCGCCGCCGAACCCGGCGTGCGCACCGGCGTCGGCGGCGATGCGAACGTTCAGCCCGGTGATCGTGCCGTCGGTGCGGAACCCCATCTCGATCCATTGGGTCTGGGCCCGGGCGTGGGGCAGCGAGACGAGGTTCTCGGAGCGGGTCTCGACCCAGGTCAGCGGCAGATTCAGATGCCTGGCCGCAGCGACGACGATCTCGTGCTCGGCGGTCGCTCCGGCCTTGCCGCCGAAGCCGCCACCGACGTGGGGGGTGACGACACGGAACTTGGCGGCGTCGAGCCCCAAGTCGTTGGCGACCAACCGGTGAAAGACATGGGGCATCTGGGTCGAGACGTACACCGTCAGGTCGTGCCCCATCCCGTCGTCGCCGGGGATCGCGGCGATGGCGTTGCCCTCCATCGGCACCACGGCAATCCGCTGGTTCTCGAACCGGCCCCGCACCACGACATCGGCATCGCCGAACACCTCAGGGCCGCCGCCATCGCGGGTTCCGGCGATCACGTTCGACCCCAGGGTCGCGAATTGGACGGGCGCGCCCACCGCCAGCGCCGCTTCAACCCCGATCGCCGCGGGTAACGGCGCGTAGTCAACATCGACGAGTTCGACCGCGTCGGTCGCCGCCGACTTCGAGATCGCCACCACGATCGCCACCGGGTCCCCGACGAATAACGCCCGGTCAACGGCCAGTGGAGCCCGGGCACATGCCTCGTGCAGCCCCCGCCCGAACAGGTGGAACGGTTTCATCGCCAGATCGGACGCGGCGAGCACCGCGACGACGCCGTCGGCCGCCCGCGCCGCGGACCCGTCGACTCCTCGGATCTCGGCATGGGCATACGGGGAGCGGACGAAGGCGACGTGCAACATCCCGTCGACCCGCAGGTTGTCGATGAACGTCGTGTTCCCCAGCAGTAAATCAGGGTCTTCGACGCGACGAACTTCGGTACCAAGGAGCGAACCAGCCATCTTCGGACTGTACCGCTCTCACCCCTGCGGGCCTGCGGGCGCCCCCGGAGCGGTGGGAATGAACTCGCCGACGACCTTGGTCGTGCGGGCCAGCGAGCGCTCCAGCTCATCGCGTAGGCCACCGACGACGGCAGGGTCGGCCAGATCGTCGAGCACCGAGCGGATCACGTAGTCACCGTGTTCGACCCAGGTGGGGATGACGACGGGTTGCCCTGTCACGAGCGCCCCGTCGGCTCCTGGGGCAACGGTGATCACGACAATTGCCCCGTCCTGTGAGCTGCGCGGCCAGTCCGGCCCCGTCGGCAGGTTCGAGATCAGATTGCCCAGGCCGAACAGCACCCAACGGCCGTTGACCTGCTCGATCGGCTGTAAGACATGAGCGTGATGGCCGACCACCACGTCGACCAGGCCGTTCGCCGTCAGTTCCTCGGCTACCACCCGCTGCTGTTCGTTGGGGACCGCAGAACCCTCTGAACCTGCATGCACGCTGACGATCACGTACTCCGCGCCGGCCGCCCGGACCGCCGTGGCGTCGGCCACCATCTGGGCGGTGTCGATCAGGTGCGACCGCCACATGTGCTCGTCGGGAACATGGATGCCGTTGTACGAGAACGTGTAACTGAGGTGGGCGACCCTGACCCCGTTGACCGTGAACGGAGCCGGCAAGGTGGTGGTCGGGTCGGCCTCCATGCCCGACTGGGCAATTCCCGCGGCCGTCAATGCCTCGATCGTCGCATCAA
This sequence comes from uncultured Actinomycetes bacterium, assembly GCA_963847945.1. Taxonomy (GTDB): domain Bacteria; phylum Actinomycetota; class Acidimicrobiia; order Acidimicrobiales; family Ilumatobacteraceae; genus JANMJD01. The sequence goes on along the minus strand of CAWKBX010000004.1, from coordinate 66,583 downwards.
TGCCCGTTGAACCCCGGTCGAAGGTGTGGTTCGAGGCCGTCGAGCACCGGTCGAATCCCGCCGACGCCAAACCCCCCGCCACCTCGGCCGGCACGCCGTAGTACGGAAATGTCGAGAGTGCCTCGCCCGCCGGGGCGACCGGGGTTTCCAGATGGCAGATGGCCAGATCGGCCCCCGCGACCAGCGGGGCGATGCGGGCGAACATCGGCGTGAAGTCGAATCCTTCTCCGCCGGCGTACTCCCGGGCCTGATTGACGAGCGGGCGGTGCATCAACGTGTCGCCGCTCACCGCAATGGTGAAGTGGCGAGCCAGCCCGGCGACCGGCTGCGGCTCCGGCTGCGGCTGCGGCTGCGGCTGCGATGCGACCCCGATCGGCGGTGCTGGCGACGTCGAAGGGGACGGGACCAGCGCTGGTACCTGGCTCGACAACACGCCGACTTCGAAGGTCGCCAGCGAGGCGTTGGAAACCTGGTCGGATTCCGCCGAGCCGCAGGCCGCTGCGAACAACCCCGCCGCGCCGAACATCACCAGCAGGGACGGGCGAACGCGGTGGACGATCACCGCGCAAGCCTCTCACGACGACCCGCCCGTGCCGCGCCATCCGTCACACCCCTGCGTATTCCTCACCGTGGATCCGTTCTCTGAGCCCTCGAACTCTCTAGAATTGCTCCGCCCACCTCCGGCCGGGAAGGCTGAGGGGCAAGATGTCATCGTTGCCAGGAAAGGACCCCTCCCTCGTGGATGCCACCAGCTTCGGCGCGACCGGCTCAAGCAGCCGTCGACGCTTTCTTCAGGCTGTCGGCCTCGGAGGCGTCGCCGCGTCCGTGCCTCTCGCGGCGGTCACCGCCAATGCCTCGCCGGTGGTCGTACCTCGGCGCCCAACCGACGACGACACCGGCCTGCTGGTGCACGCCCAGTCGCTCGAACTCGCCATCTCCGGGGCGTACGACATCGTCGTCGGTCGCCTCGGCGACGGCTCATTGACGATGCCTGACGAAGCCGTCACCGTGATGCACGCTTTACGCGAGCATCACCTCGCGTACGCGCAGTCACTGGCCGCATTGTTGGGCCGCACGGCACCGGGTATTCCCAACGCCACCCTCGAGGCGGCGATCACCGAGACCTTCCCCACGGCCACGGCCGACGAGATTCTCACCGCCTCGATCGATTTGGAGAACGCCGCGACCGCAACTCACGGAACGCTGGTCGGCATCCTGGTCGGTATCGACGGTTCGGCGTTGGTCGCCTCGATCATGGCGATCGAGGCACGCCACGCCACCACGCTGGCGGCGATCGCCGGCACCGGTCAACTTCCTGCTGCCGGTCTCGAAGACCTGAGCGCCGCCCTGTCCCCTGACGATTTCCCGGTGGTATGACGTGATGTCCAACGAAACTCCGCACCAAGTGGACCGCCGCACGGTTCTGCGCCTCGGTGGCATGTCGGTCGCCCTCGGCGCGGTGCTGGCCGCCTGTGGAGCGGGCGAGAACGGTGGAACCACCGGCGTCGGCCCCGAAGGCATTCCGCCGATCGGCACCGCCCCTCCACTGAAACCCGAAGGTAGCAAGGTCATCTCCGATGCCCGACTGCTGCGCACCGCCACCTCGATGCACTACAACGGCATCGACGCCATCGATCAGGTGCTCGCCCTCGGGTTCGTCTCGTACGATGCCGCAGACGCGGCCCGCGGTTATCGGGGACTGCTCCAGCAGCAAGCCGATGCCCTTGCCGCCGCTACGACAGCCATCGGCGCCAAGCCATACGAGCAGAAGAACTCGGCGATCGACACGAACATCGTCGGTAAAGCCATGGAGCTGATCAAGGCCAGCGCCACGATCGGCGACGACGCAACCCGGTTCCTTCACGCCTTCGCCACCCTCGCCGCCGAGACGCACCAGTCGTTCGTTCCGCTGTTGACCACACCCGAGTTGCGCGGTGTGGCGATGCAGATCGGCGCCGTGCACCATCGGGTGTCGGCCCTGCTGGCCCGCCTGATCAGCCCCGAGAATGTGGTCAACGTCGAGGGCATCACGATCACCGCACCGGTCACCGAGACCACCGTCAACGAGGAAGCCGCTGCGGCGGCAGGTCCGGCACTGGTTCCCGTGTATCAGATTCCGGGAGCCTTCGGTCCGCTCGGCCCGGTACAGATCGTGCTCGGCAAGCTGGGCGTCGACGACGAACTCAAGCGCGCTCAGTTGAACATCGAGACGCCGAGCCTCAACTCCCTGGTCGCCGACGAGGCCTGATCTTCGGGTCTGATCACCTGACCCGCGGCCCAGGTAGGCTCGCCGGTGACGGTGAGCCGGTCGGGTGACCGCGGCACGACTTGATCGTGTCGAGGAAGGTCGGGACTCCACAGGGCATGGTGCTGGCGAGAGCCAGGTGGGGGCGACCTCACGGACAGTGCAACAGAGAGCAGACCGCCGATGGCCCGGGCAACCGGGCACAGGTGAGGGTGAAACGGTGCGGTAAGAGCGCACCAGCGTGTGAGGTGACTCATGCGGCTTGGTCAACCCCATCAGGAGCAAGGTCGAGCAGAGGGGACGGGCGGCCCGCCCGCCGTGGCAACACGGCTCCCCTCGGGTAGACCGCATCAGATGGATGGTCACCCAGGTGGATCCCCGTAAGGGCCCACCGGACAGAATCCCGCCTACAGACCGGCTCACCGTCACGAGCAGCCTCGCCAAGACGCGCAGTCGCCCCGCCGGAACGAGTCCGGCGGGGCGACTGTCAGGTCTGGCCGTCACGAATGACGGTGACCGAAGGATCAGCCGAGATCGAAGCGATCGCTGTCCATGACCTTGGTGAAGGCCGAGCAGAAGTCGCTGACGAACTTCGCCTGGGCATCGTCGGCGGCGTAGACATCGGCGATCGCTCGCAGGATCGAGTTCGAGCCGAACACGAGGTCGTTGCGAGTTCCCGTCCACTTGACTTCGCCGCCCGAACGAGCCGCGCCTTCGAAGACATCCGCGCTCGTTGCCGAGGCCGACCACACCGTGTCCTGATCCATCAGGTTCACGAAGAAGTCGTTGCTCAGCGTGCCGACGCGATTCGTCAAGACACCGTGGCCATCGTTGCTGACACCGAGGGCCCGGAGGCCGGCCACCAGGACCGACATCTCGGGGGCACCGAGGCCGAGCAGGTGGGCACGGTCGACGAGGATGTGCTCGGCAACGTGGCTGCTGCCCTTGCCCAGTACGTTGCGGAATCCGTCGCTCTTGGGCTCGAGCCAGGCGAAGGACTCGACATCGGTCTGTTCCTGGGTGGCATCGCCACGCCCGGTGGTCACCGTAACGGCGACCTCATGGCCACCAGCCTTGGCCGCAGCCTCCACCGCAGCAGCGCCACCGAGCACGATGAGATCGGCCATCGAGACCGAAACACCGACACTCGACTGGACACCCTCGAGAGCAGCGAGCACCCGACGGAGTTGGGCCGGCTTGTTGGCCTCCCACTCGTTCTGCGGGGAGAGGCGGAGACGGCCACCGTTGGCGCCGCCGCGCTTGTCGGTCTGGCGATAGGTGGAGGCCGAGGCCCATGCCGTTTCGACGAGCTCGGTGATCGTGAGATCGGTCGCCATGATGGCGGCCTTCACGGCAGCCACGTCGGCATCGGTCAGCGCAGTGCCGGCAGGAATCGGGTCCTGCCACAGCAGTTCCTCGGAAGGAATCTCAGGGCCGAGGTAGCGGACGACCGGGCCCATGTCGCGGTGGGTGAGCTTGTACCAGGCGCGGGCGAATGCGTCGTCGAGCTGTGCGGGATTGTCGCGGAACCGCTGCGAGATCGGACCGTAGATCGGATCCATCTTCATGGCCATGTCGGCGGTGCTCATCATCGGAGCGTGGGTGATGCTCGGGTCGTGGGCGTCGGGAACGGTGCCGACGAGGGCCGGCGCGGTCCACTGCTTGTGACCGGCTGGGCTCTCGGTGAGCACCCAGTCGTTGTCCATCAGCGTCTCGAGGTAGTTGTTGTCCCACTTGGTCGGCGTCGAGTTCCATGCACCTTCGAACCCGCTGGTCGTGGTGTGCACACCCTTGCCCGAACCGAAGCCGTTCTTCCAGCCGAGGAGCTGCTGCTCCATCGGGGCACCCTCGGGCTCGGGACCCATCGCTGACTCCGGGCCGGCACCGTGCATCTTGCCGAAGGCGTGACCGCCAGCGACCAAGGCCACGGTTTCCTCGTCGTTCATGGCCATGCGACCGAACGTCTCGCGGATGTCGGCGCCGGACGCGACCGGATCGGGGTTGCCGTTGGGGCCTTCGGGGTTCACATAGATGAGACCCATCTGAACGGCGCCAAGCGGCTCCTGGAGCTGGCGGTTGCCGCTGTAGCGCTGATCGTCGAGCCACACGTTCTCGGGGCCCCAGTAGATGTCCTCTTCGGGTGCCCAGACGTCTTCACGGCCGCCGGCGAACCCGAAGGTCGTGAACCCCATCGACTCCAGCGCAACGTTGCCGGCGAGGATCATCAGGTCGGCCCACGAGATCTTGCGGCCGTACTTCTTCTTGATCGGCTCGAGCAGCGCCCGTGCCTTGTCGAGGTTGCCGTTGTCGGGCCAGCTGTTCAATGGAGCAAACCGCTGGGTGCCAGTCGCGCCGCCACCGCGACCGTCGTGGGTGCGGTAGGTACCGGCGGAGTGCCAGGCCATACGAATGAAGAGCGGACCGTAGTGGCCGTAGTCCGCCGGCCACCAGTCCTTGGAATCGGTCATCAGTACGGTGAGGTCGGCCTTCACCGCCGCGAGATCGAGGGAGGTGAACTCCGCGGCGTAGTCGAAGTCATCGCCCATCGGATCGGACTTGGCCGAGCCCTGATGGAGGATGTTCAAGTTCAGTTGGTTGGGCCACCAGTGCTGGTTGGCCGCCGAACCGACGGCGACGTGGGCGGCGTTTGCTCCGCCTAACACGGGACACTTCGCGGAAGGATTATCGGACATCTGGCGCTCCTCGGGTGCGTTGGGGCGGGCTCCTGGCCCGAGCCTCGAAACCCTACCAGCGTGGCAAAACGCAAAGTGCTACATCCAATAGATTGAAGATGCAGATGCGATAACCTGTCGTTATGGCCGACCTGCCGACCATTCGTCAGCTCGAGTACATGGTCGCCGTCGACGAGCACCGCCACTTCGGCCGAGCGGCCGAGGCGCTGAACGTGTCGCAACCGGGCTTGTCGGCGCAGGTTCGCGAGCTTGAGCGGCGCCTTGGCGTGGTCCTGTTCGAGCGAGGCCGGTCGACGACGCGGCCGACGCCAGCTGGTCGCGACCTGCTCGACCGCGCCCGTCGGATCCTTCGCGACGTCGGCGATCTCTCGGTCGCCGCGACCCTGCACACCGGCGACCTACGCGGCGTGCTGCGGGTCGCGGCGATTCCGACCGTCGCCCCATACCTGCTCCCGGCGATCGCCCAGCTCTTCCATCGCCAGTGGCCGCACGCTGAACTCGAGCTGGAGGAACTCCGCACTACCGCCCTTGTCGACGCGATCGAACGAGGTGACACCGACCTCGGACTCCTTGCGACTCCCGTCGAGACGCGAACCCTGCACGTCGCGGATCTGGTGTTCGAACGCTTTCATCTCGCCATCGCCATCGACCACGAGTTCGCCGACGATCAACCGATCTCCGTCTCGACGATCGGCACATTTCAGCTCCTGCTCCTTGAGGAAGGCCATTGCCTCCGCGATCACGCCCTCGCGGCGTGTCAGACCATTGCCAACATCGAGCACCGCGAGGTCCGCAAGGTCGGGCTGTCCGTGCTGGCCCAAATGGTCGCGACTGGCAACTCGGCAACGCTGCTGCCCGAATTCGCCCTCCCGGCCGAGGCTCGACCAGGATCGGGAATCGCCACACGCCCCTTCCGGGAGCCGACCGTCGGACGAACACTCTCGCTCGCCTGGCGGCCAACCGATCCCGCGAGCGACGCTCTTCGGAGAGGCCGCCGAAGCGATTCGCACCGAACTCGTCTCACGACAAGCAACCTTGTCACCCCCCAGATTGCACCTTGAGCACCCCGAGGAGCACCCCGAGCCGATTGCACCGGTGTTCGCCCGTCTTTCGCCACGCCATCGGTGACCGGCGTCAGCCCGATGTTGAAACGCCTCTCCCGAGACGCAACGACGTAGCGTTCGCCGGCGTGGCGGAGTTGTCTCTGGCGGATGAAGACGACCAGTCTTGCGGCGTGAACCGGACAGACAGGTTGTACGCGTTGGTGGACGAGTTGCGTGCGGCCGCGCCGCGGTCGCTCAGCGCGACATGGTTGGCGGGGAAGTTCGAGGTCAGCAGCCGAACGATCGAGAGAGACTTGTCGGCGCTGCAGCAGTCGGGGGTGCCGATCTATGCCACTCCTGGTCGTCGTGGCGGGTACGCGATCGATGTCCGGCACACTCTGCCGCCCTTGAATCTGTCCGCGGCCGAAGTGGCGGCCGTCGCAACGGCGTTGGCAGCCGACACGGCTGCGCCGTTCACTCGCGCGGGCCGAACGGCGCTGCGAAAGATCTTGGCTGTGCTGGGTGAGGTTGACGCAGAGGGCGTAAGAGAGTTGGCCTCACGCATCCGCCTGTACGACCGCGCTGACGGCCCGAGCCAATCCTCGGCGGTCGTGGAACGAGCAATCGCGGCGAAACGAGTGCTCGACATCACCTACCGCGACAAGACCGGCGAGGCTTCAACGCGCACGGTAGAGCCCGTAGCGGTGTTGGGCGTTCGCCCATACTGGTATCTGTGGGCGTGGTGCCGCTTGAGGAACGAACCGCGGTCGTTTCGCCTCGACCGGATCATCGATGCGGTCATGACCGACGAGGCCGCGCCAGATCGTGGCCTTGATCCCGCCAACCTCGAATTGACCGAACTGGTCGGGCGAGGAATCCTCGGGAGCTGACTCCTGCAGCGTTGCAAGGTCCTCGGAAACACCGACACCACGTTGTCGTCGGGCTGCCCCACAGTGTTGGCATGACAACGACGCCGAACCCATTCCAGCTCACCACCGAAGACCAGCTCACCGCGATTCTCGGCGCGCCTCCGGAATTCGTGCTGGCCAAGGTCGGCGATCGAGTCGATGCATCGGCGGCCAAGTTCATTGCCCAGTCACCGCTGATTCTCGTTGGGACGGTCGATCGTGACGGTCGCATCGATGTCTCACCCAAGGGAGACGCCCCCGGGTTCGTTCACGTCGCCACCCCGCGATTGCTGCTCATCCCGGAACGCAAGGGCAACAACCTCGCGTACGGCCCCCGCAACATCTTGGCCACCGGGCGAATCGGGCTGATCTTTGTTGTGCCGGGCCAACGAGAGACACTCAGAGTCAACGGCATCGCCTCCCTCTACAACGACCCGGCGCTGCTCGAACAGCTCAGTGCACGAGGCAAACCCTCCCTGTTGTGCACCGAAGTCAGCGTCGAGGAATGCTTCTTTCATTGCGGAAAGTCCATGGTCCGCTCCCGAGCCTGGGACCCGGACAGTTGGGTCGTCGACGGCGACTCGCTGATGGTTACCCAAGTCGTCGACGCCCTCGGCGGCAACCCCGCACTGGTGCCCATCGTCAACGCCCAAGTCGAACAGAACTACATCGACGACCTCTGACCGCGTGGCGAACGCCTGCAACGATCGCGCCCCAGAATCAGCCGTGAACCTCACGCAGGCCGATTCACCAGGGGCTTTGCCAACCCGGATCAGTTTCTGGGGAGCATATTGCGCAGCACTCGACAAACGGCTGGCCGTAGCGCTGCCAGGGTGCCCCGCCCGAGGCGCGCCCGGCGTCAACCGACGCGGCGTCGACGCAGGGCGGGGAGAATCTTGGTGCGGAATAGGGTCAGCGCGGCCGCCGGATCAGGCCCCATCGGTGGCCCGAAGGAGAGATGACGGACGCCGGCGGCGAGCAACATTTCGCATTGCTCGATGACGTCGTTTATGCCACCGACGATGCCAAGCTGCAGCATCCGCGGCGACACGGCTGCGACCGCGTCGTCGGGCCGGTCCGCGGCGATCAGGGCCGCAACGTGGGCGAACTCGGCCGGATCTTGGCCCGCGGCGACCAGGGCATCAATGCTCAACGAACCGGCGTAGCGGGCGATCTGGGCGGCCATCGCCTGGCGAGCCCGGTCACCCTCATCGTCGACGGAGCACCACAGGCAGGCGGCGATGTCGAGGTCACCCAGTGATCGACCGGCCGCCGCAGCGCCCGCTCCGATCTGGTCGCTGATCTGGTGGTATTGCGTCGGCGGAAGGCACAACGCCAGTGCGCCATCGGCCAACCGCCCAGTCATGTGCAACATGCGCGGCCCCATCGCCCCGACGTAGATCGGTGTCGGACGCGGCGCGAGCAGTCGGGCCTGATCGGTATAGCGATCGCCAACCCCCGCGATCGAGGACGGCGACTCACCGGCGAGCAAGGCTCGGATGATGGCGATGGCGTCCCGAGTGCGCGGTACCGGGCGGGCCGGCGACAAACCGGCCCAGCCAAAGAACACGTCAGAACCCGCTCCGAGACCGAGGAGGAACCGATCGCCGGAGAGCTCTTGCAGGCTCGATGCCGCCATCGCGATCTGCACCGGATGCAGCGAGACCGGGTCGAGGACACCCGAACCGATCTTGATCTGACTAGTCCCTGCGGCAATCGCCGACAGGCCGACGATGCCCGATTGACCGAACAGGTCGTTGGAAACCCACACCTGATCGAAGCCCGCCGCCTCAAGGACCACGGCATCGGCGACCAAGGCGCGGATACCACCCTTCGATCCGATGCGGGCGCTGAAGATGGCGTGTGCACTCATGCGGACTCCTCGGTGGTTGCCCGCGCCACGGGCATGCGTAGCAGGCGGATGTACAACGCCTCGGGCGGATCGGGGCAGGCGACGAGCGGGCATGCATCAAGCCAGCCATCTTCACGACCGGCGTGACCGCTGAGGAGTGGAATGATCGACGCGAGGGCGTAGAAACAGAACGACTGGCCCGGTGGCAGCCGGAGTTGTCCGTCGTGGACCTCGAAGGAGTCACCGACTCGCAGTCCACAGGCCGAGTAGTTCATCGACTCAACCGTGCCACGCACGACACTCATGGCCTGGCTCTCGCGGTTTGCAGCTCCCTGCTCTACTGTCATCGCTCGACGATCCGTTCAAGGCGCATGACCACGTTCTCCGTCGGATCAGGACAAGCGATCCACGGCTTGCGTTCCAGCCAGTCGTCGGCATCGAGGGTGGTCAGTTTCAACGCGAGGACCGGGAACACGGCGGCAAGGGCATATATGCAGAACGACGCACCGTCGGGTAGCGACAGGTTCGACCCGTCGACCTCGAACGAATCACCCAACCGCATCGCGGACCGAGGCTGATCGACGCGGTCGACGACCACGCGCACCCGCGTTCCCACGATCAATCCGCTCCCACATTCGGCACCGACACCGCTCGGTCAATCAGCACCCGCGAGTGCTGTCGATCAACACGACGCATCCCGAATGCCGCGCCGCGTCAGCGACCGCTCGGTCGGCTGTCGGCAGGATCGCCACCGAGTACTCATGGCCGTAGCGAACGAGGAAGTCGGCAACATCCTCGGGTCGGCACGCCATCTCGCCGGATCGAGGCTGCAGCCGGGCGAGACGTCGATCGGCCGACAACCCGTGCCTCCCGATCGCTTCGGCAGCAGCATCGACGACCGAGCAACCGGCCGAGGCTTCGATCACGATGCCCAGTCGCTGGCCACTCGGCACGTAGTGGGTGGTCAGCCATGAATCGACATCGGCAAAAGTCACGTCTGCCACTTGGCCACCATCCGATCGGCCGCGGCCCGACCGACGGCCGCGTCATCGGCCAACTCGGCAGCACCCATCTCCGACCAGGCGTCGCGCTTGGTGCCGACGTGGGTCAGCGCGGTCTGGGCGTCGCGCACGACGCGGTTGAGCGGGTGCGAATTCATCACCGATCGCGAGCCGCACAGCTCGGTGACGTTGTCGACCACCCGGCGGAGCAACTCGCCTGCGAGGGCCGAGACCGACCGCTCCTCGGCCAATTCGGCATCGCTGAGCACCGCCGACCCGTCGCCGAACACCACCCGGTCGTAGTGGTCGGCGACGTCGAGAATCGCCGTCTCCATTGCATGGGCGCAGGCCAACGCCTCGCCGTACAGCCGATGGCTCGCCGAGTCGACATTGCGACGATGCTTCAATGCGGCCCGCCCGACGTCAACCGCGGCCCGGGCAAGCCCCGGATAGACGCCCATCAGCGAGAAAAACAGCAACTCGACATGGCGGTTCAGCGGATCTCGAAATGATCCCGGCGCGGCGTAGCGGTCGAAGGTGTGCTCGGCCGGGACGAACGACTGCCCCCGCACGGCGTATGACGAGCTGCCACTGCCGCGCAGTCCGAGGGTCTGCCAATTGTCGAGTGTCTTCACGTCGGCGGCCGGCAACCAGACGCCGCGCACGTGATGCTGCCCATTCGCGCCGATCACCGGTTCGCCCGCGGAGTAGACGTAGCATCCGCCGATGATGTGGTCGGAGGAGTAGATGCCGCTCCCCCAGTCCCACTCCCCGCTCACCAGATAGCCGCCATCAACGACATCGGCCCGACCACGCGGCCAGAACGAACCGCACGTCGGCAGGTCGAGGGTTGGGTAGAGATCGCCCAACGCGCCGTCGTCAAGTCGACTGGCGTAGAACCCGGTCCCCGCCAGCACCGCGATGTTCCAGCCGACGGAAGCGTCGATGCGCGAGATCACCGCGACGATGCGGGCCTGATCGGCCAAGGTCACCTCCGGGCCGCCGACACGCGTCGGAAAACCCATCCGGTACAAGCCGGCCGCCCGGAACGCCTCGACCATCACCGGAGTCAGCCGCCCCAGGCGCTCGATCTCGTCGGCTTCGGCGCGAATCAGTTCGCGCAGCGCCGAGCGCGTTGCGGCCGATCGCGTCGGCATCGACGGGCAGCTCCATCTCGGGCCACTCGGTCGGCGAGGGCGACAACGTCATGCGGACAGTCTTCCCTGCCGCCCGTCGTCGACGCCACCTCGACGGTCCCCCGGTTCAGGGCCGACGACCGTCCGATCTCTTCGTACCGATGTGGTCAATGCCGCCCTGTCTCCTCACGGACGAACAGCCGGCCACCGGGGCGGAGCAGCGCACTCGCGACTTGCGCCCACCGACGAATGTCAGGGAGCCAACACAGCGCTCCGATACCGGTGTAGACCAGGTCATATGTTGCCCTAAGCGCTTCTGGGGGACCGTAGAACTCGCTTGCGCCGAGGCGCGCTACTCCCAGAACGAATGATTGAGGCGGCGAGGGTCACCTTCGGGGAAGTCCACGGCGACGAGTCCTGCATCGGCCTGCCAAGCTGACGGAATGAAATTGAACCTGTCCGCCGACGAGGTGCTCTCGACCACCCGCTCGGTTCGCAAGCGACTCGACTTCGACCGACCGGTCGAGCGCGAGGTCATCATGGAATGTCTCGATCTCGCCCTGCAGGCCCCCACCGGCTCGAACAGCCAGGGTTGGCAGTGGATGTTCGTCACCGATCCCGCCAAGAAGCTGGCGTTCCGCGACATGTACAAGCAGCACTTCGACGAGTACACGAAGTACTCGCGTGAGTGGCCCGACGACGATATGCGCGCCGGTCAGAAGCCCCGGGTCCGCGACTCGGCCGAGTACCTGTCGGAAAACTTCCACCGGGCTCCCGTGCTGATGATCCCGCTCATCGAGGGCCGCCTCGACAACGCCCCGGTGTTCCAGGGTGCGTCGACGTGGGGCTCGATCCTCCCGGCGGTGTGGAGCTTCATGCTGGCGTTGCGCGAGCGAGGTCTGGGGTCGGCGTGGACGACGCTGCACCTGCCCGCCGAACGGGAAGCTGCGGAACTGCTTGGCATCCCCTACGACCAGTACACCCAGGCCGGCATGTTCCCGATCGCATACACGATCGGCACCGATTTCAAGCCCGCCAAGCGCCTCGATACCGCCGGACTCGTCCACTTCGACACCTGGTGAAACCACCCGGCCCCGATCTCAACGCCTACAACAACAACGACGACAACGGTGCCGGCACCGACCAGGCGGGCCCGTTCAAGCAGGACGGCTACCGCGCCCGGTTCGATTGGGGGCCGAATGGGTTACGCACGCTCGCGCCGCGGGCGACGGTGGTCGTCGTCGTCGACGTGTTGCGGTTCACCTCGGCCGTCAGCGTGGCGACCGCTCGCGGCGGCATCGTGTTCCCCTACCGGTGAGCTGACAAGCGGGGACCGGCGTACGCCGCCGAGCGATCGGCAATTCTTGCCGGCCGTCGCGAGCGAGGCGAGTGGTCGCTGTCGCCAGCGGGATTGGCCAATGTCCCCGTCGGGACCCGATCCGTTCCAGGATCGCCGACTACTCGACGAGACGCAGGCCCGAGGGAGTGATCGATGGCTCGGCGTTGGGTAGCTCGACGACGAATTCGGTGCGGTGAGCAGGGAAGACGTGCTCGCTGACGAGCACCGCCCGACCCGTGGTATCGGTCGTCACCCGTTCGCAACGCAACACCGGGCTGCCCACCGGAATCCCGAGCAGCCGAGCGACATCATCCGACGCCGCATCGGCACCGATCGTTTGGGTCGCCCCCCGCAGGGGAACGTCGAGCAGCACGTAGAACGGCGACCGTTCGACGTCTCGCCGAGACAGGTGCTGCCCCAACTCGGCCGAACACCACACGGTGACCACCGCAAACGGTTCGCCATCGGCCAGGTTCAACCGCCTGACCCGCAACACCTGGTCGGCCCCGAGAACCTCACGCAGTCGGGTGGTCGCCGGGGCGAAGGCAAACTCGAGAATGCGCCGAGCGGGCACGATGCCATCGGCCTCCATCTGCGCCTCGATCGTCGCCAACTGTCCGAGGGTTTGACGAATGGGACTCGTCGCCACAAACCATCCGAATCCCTGCCGAGCGTCGACGAGCCCCTCGTCGCGCAACAGCTCCAACGCCCGGCGCACCGTCACCCGGCTGGCGGCGAACTCGGTCGACAGCTCGGCCTCGCTCGGAAGCACCCGACCCGCGGCCAATTCCCCTGACCGCAGCCGTGACCGCAGGTCGGCGGCGATCTCCTGGTAGCGAATGGTGCGCATCAGCTTGCCCTCACCGACGACGAGACCCCGTGACGAGTTGGCAGAAGGTCGAGTATCTGCACCCCCGACATCGTTGAGAGGGCCTGGCGCAGCGTTCCCAGGGCCAGCTCGTATGACGGTCCGAGCACGGTGATCGAGCCCCCATCGCCACCGGCACCGTTGGCCTTCCAGCCGGTTGCGCCGCAGCCTTTGGCCACCGCGACGACTGCATCGGCCGCTCGCGAGATCAACCCGGAGTGCAGACTACGGACCGCCTCGTGATGTTCGATCAGCGCCTCACCATACGTCGCCAGGTCGCCCATGGCCAGCGCGCCCACCCCCTGCGCCGCGGCGTCCCGCAGGCGCCGCATCGCCGGGCCGGGGTCGTTGGTTGCCAAACCGGTGATCACTTCGTCGTGGATCGTCGACGACGAGTGCGGGTGGCCGAGATAGACGGTCACGAAACGTCGGCTCAACTCGGCCTCGACCTCGTCATCGAGGTTGATCGGCCGCCGCACGACCTGTGGATAGCGCACGGACAGATCGTTCGCCCCGCCCCAGGCCGCCGCCCACTGGTCCTGCACCCCGCTCTGCAATCCAAGCCCCGTCTCGACGCCGTGGGCCATCGCCGCCAACTCGTCGGGGCTCAGGTGCATCTCGGCCGCCGCGGCCAGGGCCCCGAGGAGCGCCACGACCACCGCCGCCGACGTGCCCAATCCCGATCCGGGGGGAACATCGGAGCTCACCGAGATCGTCGCCGCCGCCCGTGGCGCCAACGCCCCAACCGCGGCCTCGAGCAACGGGTGACGCCCCGGCTGCTCGCCGGCTGCAAACGAGTATCGCTCCCCCGTTGACCCGACGATCAACGTCACTGGGCCCGCGGAGTCGGCCAATTGCAGCTCGACCCGCGCCCCGGGAGCGACCGCCACGCTGCACACCCGACCCTCACCGGCGAACCATGTGTCGGTCCATCCCCCCAGGTCAGCCACCCGAACCGGGGCGGTGGTCGTGATCGTCATCGCCATCGAATTCCCCTTCTCGGCGAGCGGAACGGCCGCTTGGCCGCCGATCGAACTTGTATTATGCTTGTATACATCAGACCGTAGCGCAAGCCCCAGCAGCGCCCGCCCCATCTGCCACCCCATCAGCCCAATCTGCCACCCCATCAGCCCAATCTGCCACCCCATCAGGAGGATGAACATGGCCGTTTCCGCCGGCACTCCCACCGAACTCGTCACCAAGGTCTACGGCACACTGGCCGAGAACGTTCGCCTCGGACGGGAGCGCCTCGGACGGCCGCTCACCCTCACCGAGAAGATCCTGATCAACCACCTCGCCGACCCGGCGGGCCAGGAGATGGAGCGGGGCCGCAGTTACGCCGACTTCCATCCCGACCGCGTCGCCATGCAGGACGCCACGGCCCAAATGGCCCTGCTCCAGTTCATGACCGCCGGCCTCCCCCAGACGATGGTGCCGTCCACGGTCCACTGCGACCATCTCATCTCGGCCAAGGTCGGCGCCCGCATCGACATGGGTGTCGCCATCGACACCAACAAAGAGGTCTACGACTTCCTCCGCTCGGTCTCGGCCAAGTACGGCATCGGCTTCTGGGCTCCCGGCTCCGGCATCATCCACCAGGTCGTGCTCGAGCACTACGCCTTCCCCGGCGGGATGATGATCGGCACCGACTCGCACACCCCCAACGCGGGCGGCTTGGGCATGGTCGCCATCGGCGTCGGCGGGGCCGACGCTGTCGATGTGATGACCGGCTTCCCATTCAACGTGCGTTGGCCCAAGGTCATCGGCGTCAAGCTGACGGGCACACTGTCGGGTTGGTCGAGCCCCAAAGACGTCATCTTGGAAGTCGCTCGCGTGCTCACCGTCGAAGGCGGCACCGGGGCGATCGTCGAGTACTTCGGCTCGGGTGCCGACACCATCTCGGCGACGGGCAAGGCGACGATCTGCAACATGGGCGCCGAGATCGGGGCCACCTGTTCAGTGTTCGGCTACGACGCCAACATGGCCGCGTACCTGAAGGCCACCGACCGCGAGGCGATCGCCGATGCCGCCGACCAGGTCGTCAACGACCTGCGACCAGATGAGGGAGCCCTGTACGACCAGGTCATCGAGGTCAACCTCGACACGCTCAAGCCGCTGATCAACGGTCCGCACTCCCCCGACCGGGCGCACTTGGTCGGCGCCGCCGGAGTCGGCGCGGCCGCCCGCGAGAACGACTGGCCGACGTCGATCTCCGCGGCGTTGATCGGTTCGTGCACCAACTCGTCGTACGAAGACATCACCCGCGCCGCTTCGGTGGCCCGGCAGGCCGCCGCCAACGGGCTGCGCGCTCAGGTGCCGCTGCTCATCTCGCCGGGCTCCGAGCAGATTCGAGCGACGATCGAGCGTGACGGCTTGATGGCCGACCTGGAAGCAATCGGGGCCACGGTGCTCGCCAACGCCTGCGGGCCGTGCATTGGCCAGTGGGATCGCCCGGCCGACGTCACTGGTCGGCCCAACACCATCGTCAACTCGTTCAACCGCAACTTCCCCAAGCGCAATGACGGCTCGGCCAACACCCTCTCGTTCGTCACCAGCCCCGATACGGTCATCGCTCTGGCCATCGCCGGCCGGCTCGACTTCGACCCGACGACCGACACGCTGACCACTCCTTCCGGAGCCGAGGTGCTCCTCGATGCCCCGGTCGGCGAGGTGCTCCCGGCCAATGGCTACGACCCGGGCGAAGACACGTTCGTCGCTCCGCCGGCCGATGGCTCGGGCGTCTCGGTCGAGGTGTCGCCCACCTCCGACCGGTTGCAGCTGCTCAACCCGTTCACGGCCTGGGACGGCAACGACTACATCGACCTGCCGGTGCTGATGAAGGCCCAGGGCAAGTGCACCACCGACCACATCTCGGCGGCCGGCAAGTGGCTCAAGTTCCGTGGCCACCTCGAGAACATCTCGGGCAACCTGTTCATCGGGGCGATCAACGCCTTCACCGGCGGCACCGGCGAGGGCAAGGACGTCACCGATGGCGAGACCCGGCTCTACCCCGAGATCGCCAAGCGCTACATGGAGCGCGGCATCGCCTGGTGCGCCATCGGAGACAAGAACTACGGCGAAGGCTCGTCGCGTGAACATGCGGCAATGGAACCCCGGTTCCGCAACGGCCGGGTGATCTTCGCCCGCTCGTTCGCCCGCATCCACGAGACGAACCTGAAGAAGCAGGGCCTGGTGCCGCTGACCTTCGCCGACCCGGCCACCTACGACCTGATCGGCGAAGACGACCGGATCAGCGTGCTCAACCTGCCGCCGGTGCCCGATCAGCCGATGCGCTGCCAGATCCGCAAGCCCGACGGCACGGTCATCGACTTCGAAGCGATTCAGACCTTCAACGACGAGCAGGTTGAGTGGTTCAAGGCCGGCTCGGCCCTCAACATCGTGCGCCGCAAGGTCGCCAACGGCGAGTGAGCGTCACGGCCGCCACCAGCGGCTGAACGACGAGAGGGGCCCGTAGCCAATCGGCTACGGGCCCCTCGTCGCGTCTCGCCTCACGGGTGCCCAGCGGGCTCCGCAAGGACTCACCGGCGCAGCCAGCTGTCATCGAACGACGAGACGGGTCGCCCGAAGCGACCGGCTCCGTGACGCACCGCCTCGGCGAGCGCTTCGTCACGCAGCAGCCTGAACGACTTCTCGTCGAGACTGACAGCCACCTCATCGAACTCACGGAGTTCGTGAGCCCGCGTCTCGGCCCGATGCAGCCGGACCTCGCGTTCGAGGCCGAGGCGATCACGGGTCAGGTCCCGTTCGTGCGACAGCACCGTACGCTCGGCGCGGAGCTGGCCGATCCGGCGAGCCGGTTCGATCGTGGCCAGATGGACGTCTTCCACGCTGACCCCCGCGAACAGCACGCGGTCGTCGATGATGAACCGCAACTCGTCGCGGAGGTGTTCCCGCTTGAGCATCAGCTGATCGAGGTCGTAGCGGGCGATCAACTCGCCCGCCGCGGCTTCGCAGGTGGCCGGAAGCGCCGTGTAGAAGACCCGTTCGGCCGAGAGGAACTCCCCGGCCGACCGAACCTTGAATCGGAGTTCGGCCGAGAGGCGCACCCGTTGGTGATCGGCGGTAAGCGCTTCGCAGCTGAACTCGGCTCGCTGGATGCCCGTCTTGACCACGAACCACGTATCAGCCACCGGCAGCTTGACATGCAAGCCGGGACTGAACGTTCTGTGGGGCCGTCCGAATCGAACGGCGATCACGCTGGTTCCCGCGTCGACCGTCTTCAAGCATGAGACGACCGAAACCACGACGACCAGGAAGAGCGCTCCGAGCACCAATGACAATGTCTCCAGGGCAACCATTGCAATCCTCCTCTCCGTGAAAGACGCCCGTCGAGGAACGGGCGATACATGAAGTGTTGTCACAGTCGTCACGTGGTTCCAACGGATTATCCGAATTGTTACGCTCATCGCGCGGTGTAACGGTTTCGTAACGGATATCTCACAACAGATCACCGCGACGTCAAGAACATCCCCTGACGTGCACTTTCCCCGATCAGATCAGAGAAAACGAGAAGACCCCGGTGCCGAGCGGCTGCCACCGCCCGACACCGGGGAATCAATCGACGGTCAACTCACCGTCACCCGGCGAAGGGAACGACCTCGCCATTTGACCAATCACGACCGTCAACCGCCGGACCCGAAAGCGTGCTGCGAGCATCCCAATCCGGGGTGATTCCGTCGAGTGGCATCGCCATCAAGTCGCCGGGCTGAGCAGACCCTGCACCCCATGCAACGTACAGCGTCGAATCGATCACGAACATCGATACGGCTCCGGTGAAGTCGGTGGCCCGAGCCACCCGCTGGTAGCCGCCAATGATTCCTGACTCCCGGTTGAAGCCACTCCACCACAACCCCGGCTGTCCGGTGCGGGTGAAGAAGATGCCGGTGCCGTCATACGCCATCGCCCCAACTTCCCAGAAGTAGATCGACTGGCCACCGGCGGAGTCGGCGCGAGTCGACAGGTCAATCGGGTTCACCCAGGTGGTGCCGTCCCATGAGTACTTGTAGAACTTGCCGTCGGTTGAGCCCGCATACAGCGTGTTGCCGTTGACGAACGCCCCTTGCACCTGCGTCCAATCCTCGGTAGCCACGACCGTCGCCGCGCCGACAGTGGTCCCGTCGAACGATGAGGTCGTCACGTCGGTGCCCGACGAGGGCAGTACCCGCAGGGTGGTCGGCAGGGTCGGCGACTGCGCGGGCGGAGGGGTGGAGCCGCCGGCCAGCGGGAAGGCCGCCAGCTTCGGGTGATACTCGCCGCCGACGTTCTTGGTGTCGTGGGCGATGATCAGTTGGTCGTTGGTGACGAGGAAGTCGAGCACACCCCAGCCCCGGTCGCGGCCCGGGTTCCAGTTCATCGGCACCCCGGTCTCGGGGTCGAGGGCCCCGAGACCCTTGCGATTCACCGCTCCGGCCGAATCGAACGAGGTCCGGCCGTTGAGCCACCGGAAGTGCCCACCGACGTACACCGCAGTCGAGCTGATCGCGGTGGCGGTGAAGGTGTCGTATGGGGTCGAGGTGAACCACGTCGGCTGCACCTCTCCGCGGGCCGACATCTCCCACCGAGCGGCGTGATCGCCGAGAGCGGTCGGGGTGTAGCCGTTCCAACCCGGAGGCCACCCGGCGACGATGATCGCGTACGTCCCGGTCTGATCGATCTCGACGTCGTTGACGTCGGTCTTCAAACAGGTACAGAACGGATAGAGGTTCGTGTGCCAGTCGATCAGCGAATCTGGAGAGGTCGACAGGTCGATCTGAGCGGCCTGCACCCGCGGCTGGCCGTCGACCGTACCGAAGTTGCCGACGATCATCATTCGTGCACCATCAGACGAGACGTCGAGGTGGTATTCGGCCATGTAGAGCGAGCCCGAGGTCTGCCACGCGCCGAGGGGAAGGAACAAGTCGGTGTCGATCGCGCCGGTGGTCGCATCGACAGCGCCGAGTCGAGCCCGAGCCACGCCCTTGACCTTGCTGAAGCTGCCGATGACGTACACCTTGCCGTTGGCGACGTCGAGGTCGGTCACCCAGCCGCCGCCAACCGTGCCCTTGAAGGCGGCAATGGTCGCGCCGGTGGCCGGATCGAGCTTGACGAGACCGGCTCGGGCCAGACCGTTGACGGTCGAAAACTGCCCGCCGACATACAATCCGCTGCCGTCGGGTGCCGAGGCGAGGGTCATCACCGTGGCGTTGATCACCGGGTTGAACCCAGTATCGACCTGGCCAGTCGTCGCGTTGTAGGCAAACAGGTAATTGCGGGTCTGGATCGGAGCGCTGCCCTGCCAGTTCTTCAGCTGGGTGAAGCTTCCGCCGACGTAGATGCGGTTGCCGATCTTGGCGAGGGCCTCGCCGCGGCCATTGAGGATGAACGGCGTGACGTTCACGGGATCGGCGCTGACGACCGATGACTGGACCGCGCTCTGATCAGCTTCGGCGACGGCGGGGATCAACATCCCAAGGCCCACGATGCCCATCGTCCACTTGATCACTCTGCCGCGAGCTCTTCACCGGTGTCTCCGAACTTCTTGAATCAGCGTCGCCGGACCCTTCCGTCGAACTCTGACTATTTGACGCTCTCAGCGATCAAATGTCACGCAGATGTGACCGAATTGCCATCAACTGGTTCTGACGACCCACACACCGTTGGCTTCCTCCGCCGGAAGACCGCTTCCGGCGTCCGAATGGCTGAAGAGGACGGGTTCACCCGCCGCTCGGTGCGCTCGGACCACCACACCGTCGCAGCCGGAGCGCTCCCGACCGTACGTCCAGACAACCCGACGCCACGAGTTCCTGGCGGAGCCGAGCAATCTGCGAGACGATGACCGGCGTCAGCTCAGCCGCGACCTGATCGGCGGCAAGTCGAGTGAGGTGAACTCCATCGTCGCGTTGGGGCCCCTCGAACTCTGCCCACGCGACAGCTGCGGAGTAACCGACTACTTCGACCGGCTGCCACCGGGCATCCCACGCCGCGATCTGGGCGTTCCAACCGGCGAGGCGGTCGGGCGCGGCCATTTCGGAGGTGACGAACGAACCGGCCACAATCGGCGGGGCATCGGCGACCAGCACCACCCCACCGAAGGGTGCGACCAGCTCCAGGAGCTGCGTCATCATCGCCTCATGGGCGGCGGCGAACTCCGGATCTCCGGCGACCCGCCACACCTCGGATCCGGCGTAGCGGTGTTCCGATTGCTCGGCCAGGCTGGCGACGACGAGCACCACGTCGGGTTCCAACTCGGCAATCGTCTCGGGCCAGACGGTGGTGACGTTCGGGCACTCGTCCATCGGCCAGTCCGCGCCCGTCGACCAGCGGAGCCGGTCGACGTCGACGAGCGGGCAGTTCGCCCCACCTCCCCACACAACCTCGTGGTTCCCATCGCCTCGGGCCAAGGCGGCGGCCAGCTCGTACGACGTCGAGTCTCCGATCACCAGGATCTTCAGCCGCTCGCCGAGGCCGGGCGGTCCTGGAGCGGTGGCCGCCGGCGCCGCGGCCGGTGAATGCACGGGCTCCGGCTCGGCGAGAGCCAATGCCCGACGCACCTCGACTAACAACTCGGGCGACTCCAGCCGCTGCACCGATGGTTGGGCAAGCACCACCTGATCGACGCCGACCGTGATCGAGTCGGTCAACCCAGACGTGTCGACGATCAGCACCCGCTGAGAGTTTCCGACGGCGGCTTCCGCCGCCCGACGAATCGAGCGGGTCAGCCGGCCCGCGAGTTGGAGGCGGTCGTCACCCGTGACGGCATCGAGGGCGGCTCGCTCCGCGGAACCGATGCCGATCACGATGAGCTGCGGCGTCACGGCCGCCATCATCCGCGGTATCGACGCCTGCGGTTCAGGGCATCCAGGGGCCAACTCGTACGACGTGAGCGGGCAGCCCACCGGCAGCAAGTCCCGCACGTCGATTTCGGCGACGGCCATCAGCCGAGCCCGAATACTGACGTCGGAGCCGGCAAAGCCAACCACGATCTTCGGAGCGGGAGCCGCCACAGTCGTCGGGGTCACGGTCGTTGGGATCACGGTCGTTGGGATCACGCTCGTTGGGGCCACGCTCGTTGGGGCCACGCTCGTCGGAGCGGGTGCCGGGGCCTGCCCCGGTAGCAGCGTCGGTCGGGGCGGCGCGACCGACGACAGGTCGGGACCAGATGGCTCGTCGAATCGCACAACCCCACTTGGAATGTCGGCGGCCACCGCCGTGGGCCCCGAACTCGGTCGGGTCAATGGGGCGGTGACCGCCACGATGCCCATCGCCCCGGCGAATGCCAGACGAGCCACCCGCGGCGACATCAGGACATACCGTCGGCGCACGGGCTGCTCGATGAGTCGATATGACGCCACCGTGACCACCGCAGTGACGATCAATCGGAGGCCGAAGAGCGGCCAGCGACCCCAGCCGACCCGCCGTTCATCGAGGAGCAGGAACACCGGCCAGTGGAACAGATAGAGGCCGTAGCTCACCTGGCCGATCGCTACGAGGAACCGCCACGACAGCACCCTGCGCACCGGGCCAACGACGGTCGCCGACATCACCGCGACGGCCGATAGCCCGGCAAAGAGCACCAGGCGACCGTCGTAGACCCATGCGCTGGCGGTCGACGAGGTGACACAGAGGACGACGATGGCGATGATCGCCGCGGCTCCCGATGCGGCGAGCGCTTGTCGGGCCACGCGGATCAACCGCGGCGCCACCAGCGCAGCTACTGCGCCTACCAGCAGCTCGGCGGCCCGGATGTGGGTGCCGTAATACAGCAGGTCCCGGTCGCTGGTCAGTCGGCCGGCGATCGACGAGCCGACCAACAACATCGTCACGGCCCCGCCCAAGGCAGGCCGCGGCCGCGCCTTCCCCAGCCGCATCGCCACCGCAACGATGATCGGGTAGAGGAAGTAGAACTGTTCCTCGATCGCCAGCGACCAGAAGTGGAGGACGGGGCTGGGGGCGGCGAACAGGTCGGAGTAGCTCTGCTCGGCGGCGATGAACCGCCAGTTCGGCCAATAGGTGAGCGCCGACCAGACATCAACCCGCAGCGCCTCGCGCTGGAGCACATCGCTCCACCAGGGCGCCAACACCACCACCGCGAACAGGCAGACCAACGACGCCGGGGCGAGCCGGCGCAACCGGCGACCCCAGAACGCGAGCAGCGAGATCCGCCCGGTCCGTAGCTGCTCGTCGATCAACAACCGGGTAATCAGGAAGCCCGAGAGGGTGAAGAACACCGACACACCGAGGAAACCACCGGTCATCCAGCTGAAGCCGCCGTGGAACGCCAAGACCACGCCAACGGCTACAGCCCGGAGCCCGTCGATGCCCGGCTCGTATCTCAGCCCGTCCCCTGCTCCCACAGGCCAGGCACGGTACTCGTCATCGACGCGAAACCGACAGACGGGTCGACCGCCCCGATGCATCGGGGATGGCGACCTACCCGTCGGTACCTGGGCGGCGGGCTCGTTCGTTGTCGGGGTCGCCCCGGTAGCCAGGGGGCAGCGTGGCCGCCAGTTCCTCGGGAGACGGCTTGCGCACCTGGCGGGCCTCGGCCGGGAGCAACTCGACGATCGCCGCCATTATCCGGCGAGTATCGGCATCGGAGCTGCGGTACTTCATCGCCACCGGGGCTCCCGCGGTGATCGTCACCTGCGGCGGGTTGAACACGTTGAGCACGTTCGGCACCCGCGACGATCGAGGCCACACCCGCTCGGTTCCCCACAGGCCGACGGGGATCACCGGCACCTTGGTCATCGCGGCCAAGCGGGCCGCCCCCCAGCGTCCCTTGAGTACCGGATCGAAGAATGCCCGGCCGCGAGGAATCGTCCCCTCGGGCATCATCGCCACCAATTCACCGGCGGCGAGCGCCTCGGATGCCGCCCGCAGGGGCTCGTCGGAGCCCGTTCCCCGGTCGACGGGGATCCCGCCCATCGCGGTGGCGATCTGGCCGATCACCGGGGCTTTGAAGACTTCGCGCTTGCCGAGGAACCGCACGGGCCGACCCGAGCGGGCGACCAGCATCGCCATCGCCGCGACATCGAAGTAGGAGCGATGGTTGCCGACGATCAGCGCGCCACCCTTCGCCGGGATGTGCCGCTCACCGGAGATGTCGAACCGGGCGAACGGGATGAACTCGGGCCTTGTCAACGCCAACAGCAGCTTCTGCAGCTCGACATTGATCACCGGCACCTTGGCCACCCCGGCGGGCACGTCGAGGTGGACGATGGGCCAGCGCCGCGCCGCAGCCATCACCGTCATCCGCGGATCGGGGTTGACCGCCACCGGGTGAGCGACGGCCGAGAGCAGGGGCACGTCGAAAATGCTGTCGGAGTACGCCCAACTCTCGCCCACGTCGACGCCGTGGGCCGACGACCACTCGCGCACGGCCGCCGACTTGCCGGTCGACCAGACGAAGTGGCCGTCGATCGACCCGTTGTAGGTGCCGTCGGCCGCCTCGCCGTAACGGGTCGCGACGACGCCGTCGAGGCCGAGCTTGCGGGCGAACGGCACAACCAGGTCATACGGCGTGGTGGTGGCCAGCACGATTGGGCGGCCGGCGGCCCGATGCTCGGCAAACGCCGCGTAGGCATACGGCTGCACCAGGTCGACCAGCCGGTCGGCGACATCCTCGGCGGCCTGCTGCACGGCCCGTCGCGACCGCCCCTTGGCCAGCGTCGCTCCCTGTCGGGCCACGGCCATCGCCGGGAGAGTCTCGCCGATCGCGTTGAACAGCGAATACATCAGCTGCTCCCCCGGGATCGATGCCGAGATGACCCCCGCGGCCCGCATCGCATCGGAGAGCACTGGCCCGCTGGCCCCGGCCAGCAGAGTGCGATCGAGATCGAAGAACGCGGCAGCCTGTGGAGTTGACGATCGGCCCGACATGCCACATACGCTAGATGAGCAGGCGGACGGGGGCGTCACGGTCCTCGGCGGCGCCGCTCAGGCGGTGGAACCGAACGGCAAAAACGGGAAAGGCGCCTCTTTGGGGGAAGAGGCGCCTCTCAACCTGGAACCCTGCGGATGGGGGATCCGCTTATGTGGGTTCGTCGAGCCAGACTCTTGGGGGGTGAGCTGGCTTCGATCTACTTGTGAAAGTATGCACGTGAATGAGTGATCTTTCAAGCAGTAGTTACTGATATTTAGTATCTTCATTGGAGATGGATCTTCGCCAGCTCGCCGCACTCATCGCCATTGCCGATCACGGGTCCTTCTCCGCGGCCGCACGGGCGCTCTACACCGTTCAGTCGAACGTATCGGGCCATATCGCCCGACTGGAGCGAGAGCTCGGGGCAACCCTCGTCGATCGAGGCCGAGGCGGCCTGACCGACGACGGCGCGATGGTCGTCGATCGGGCGCGACGCATCCATCGGGAGCTCGACGCGATCGTCGCCGACCTCTCGGCCCGCCACGATCAGATCGCCGGCGAGGCGTACCTGGGGGTGATCGGCACCACCGGCCGCTGGCTGATGCCCGAGCTGTTGACGGCCCTTGCGGTCACACATCCGCTGGTCAAGGCTGTCGTGGCCGAGGGCAGCACCTCGTCGCTACTCGCCCGTCTCGTGGCCGGGCAGCTCGATGCGGCGATCGTCCATCTGCCGGTCGACGATCCCGACCTCATCGTCGAGGCGCTGTTTGCCGAAGACTTGATCGTCGTGGTGCCCAGCGATCATCCGCTGGCCGCGTACGACGAGCTTCCCTTCGCCCAGGTCGCCGAGCATCCGCTGTTACTTCCCCCGCGGGGAACCGCCCTGCGGCGGGTGATCGACCGGGCGGCGGCCAGCGTCGATGTCACCCTGCATGCCCAAGCCGAGATCGATGGGGTGCGATTGATGTGCGCCCTCGCCCTCGACGGCTATGGCCCGACGATCATCCCGGCCACGGCACTACCCCGGGGCGTCCCCGACGAACTTCGACGGATCACGGTGCCCGAACTTCCCCGCCGAGTGGTCGGCTGGGCCCACCGGCGGCGGCCGGGCCCGTCGGCCCCGGTGCGAGCGGTACTCGACCTGCTCCGCGACCTGATCGCCCAGACCGGCGACCTGCAGCCAGGGGTCCACGTCGGCAACGTGTCGCCGCTACTCGGCCGCTCACTCGGCCGCGACGAGACCACCGGGCCGAGACGCCCTGAGTAGGCTCGCGGTCAATGATCGGCACCATTCAGCTTCGAGCCCGCACGCCCGGAGTGACCAAGGCCGAGATTCGCCCGCTCGGCGACCGTCACGTGGTCTTTGTCGATGTCGACGCGACGGACCGACCGGTTGCGCTGAGCCATGAGTCGTCGATGAACATCGCCCACGCCGCAATGACGGCGCGTGACCAGGGGTTGCCACTGGTGGGTCGCATCGGGTCGATCGGCGCCGACATCCGCGATGGCATCGCGGCCCTGCACGGCTGGGGCGAGGCGGCCCGGGCGATCGCCGAATGCTCGGGCATCGTTCCGATCATCTTCATCGTCACGGGCCCGGCAGTATCGGGACCGGCGCTGCTGTTGGGGTTGGCCGACCACGTGATCATGACCGAGGACGCCTACGCGTTCGTCTCGGGGCCGACGATGGTCGCCGAGTTCACCGGCATCGTCGTCGACAACGACGAACTCGGCGGGGCGTCGGCCCACGCCCGATTCACCGGCGTCGCCTCGCTGATCGTGGCCGATCTCACCGCGGCGATGGACGCCGCAGAACAACTCCTCGCCTACATGCCCGACAACGTCAACGAGCTACCGCCGCACTGGCCGACCGACGACCCGGGTGACCGTGACGCGGACGGTGCCGCCGAACTGATTCCCCCATCGTCGACCGGCAGTTACGACGTGCGCGCCGTCGCCCGGTGCATCGTCGACGATGGTGAGCTGATGGAGGTGCGGGCCCGGTGGGCACCGAACCTGGTCACGGCATTTGCGACGATCAACGGTCAACCGGTCGGGATCGTCGCCAACCAACCCGTCGCGCTCGCCGGCACGCTCGATATCCCGGCGTCACAGAAGGGCGCCCGCTTCGTGGCGTTCTGCGACGCCTTCAACATTCCGTTGATCACCCTGGTCGACACCCCGGGCTTCTATCCGGGCAAGGACCTCGAGTGGCGGGGGATGATCCGTCACGGAGCGCAGCTCGTGTTCGCCTATGGCCGGGCGACCGTGCCGCGGATCTGTGTGATCCTGCGCAAATCGTACGGTGGTGCCTACATCGTGATGGACTCCAAGAAGATGGGTAATGACCTGTGCATCGCCTGGCCGTGGGCCGAGTTGGCGGTGATGGGAGCCGGGCAGGCGGCCGCGATTCTGCAGCGGCGGGCGACCCCCGAAGAGAAGGCGGCGTTCGAAGCCGACTACGCCGGCGCGCCTGCTCAACCCCTATATCGCCGCCGAGCGCGGCTACGTCGACGGCGTCGTCCACCCCATCGACACCCGCCGGGTAATCTCCAGCGCGCTCGCCGCGTTGGTCGACAAACGCGAGAAGATCAGCGACCGCAAGCACGACAACACCCCGTTGTAGACCGGCGAGGTCAGCTGGATCTGGGTGAACCCATTGTCGGTAGCCGACAACGAATCTGCCCAGAACGCATCGCATGGTGGAAACTTTTGCCGGAACTGTGGCTCGGTTGCCCACATCCCCGGCATGGATCTTCAACGCCTCGTCCACGACGCCGGAATCGGCCACGGCCTTCTCGATCGGCGGCGCGCCCGAATCTCGGGTTGGAGCGACGGTGCCTGGTACCGGGCCCACGGGTCTGGATTGCTGATCCGTGTCGCGCCTGGCATTTCTCGAATCATCGGAGCCGAAACGACGCCCGAAAGCCGAATTCTGGCTGCGCTCGCCCGCGTCGGCCCCGGAACACTGGCGTCCCACCGCAGCGCAGCGTTCCTCTGGGGCCTTGATATTGCGGGAGATGATCCGGTCGACCTCACGGTCGTTGACCGGTCGACCTCGTCGCGACTGGCGAACGTCGTCGTTCACCGGCCTCGCGATCTCATCGATCTCCGGCCCATCCTCCGGTCAGGGATTCCGTGTACCAACCCGCTGCGGATTCTCGTCGATCTCGGTGCCGTCGCCCCCGAGCGGGTCGGGGACGCGGTGGCTCACTTCGCCATCGGCGCGACCGTTTCCCCCGATGTGGCGTGGGCGGCGCTGGAGCGCCATGCGCGTCAGGGGCGCGACGGAACCACAGCCCTACGGGAGGCCTTGACCGAGTGGCGTTTCGGAAGTCGGCCGCCGGACAGCGTGCTGGAAGTCAAGATGGCTCGGCTTCTGGCCCATCACAAACTCCCCGAGGCCGAGTTTCACGCCAAGGTCGCTGGCTTCGAGGTGGACTTTCTGCTTCGGGATACGCGGCTGATCATCGAGTGCGATGGCTGGGCTTGGCATGGTGCCCGTCATGAGCAGCAGGAACGTGACACCAGCCGCGACGCGATCCTCGGCCAACGCGGTTACATCGTCCGGCGCTTCACCTGGCAGCAGATCGTCCGGCGAACGGCCTGGGTCGCCAAGGTCATCAGCGACCACCTCATCTGGGTGGATCCGTTGTCGGTAAGCGAGAAAGGATCCACCCAAATCTGAAGTGTTGTCGTCATCTCGGGACTTCAAGCACGACAACACACCGCTGGAGTTCTCGACGGGCTAGACCCGCGGTGGGGGTGCTGATCTATTCTCCGTCAGGCGGGGATGAAGCCCCCAACCACAACCGAAGGGGACAAACCCAGGTGCCCGACACCATTACGTTGATTGACGACCGGACCGGCAAGCAGGTCACCGTACCGATCGTCGACGGGGTCTTCCCGTCCAGTGCGTTGCGTGAACTCGATCCCGACTTGTTCATGTACGACCCGGCTTATCTGTCGACCGCGGCATGCAAGTCATCGATCACCTACCTCGACGGCGACGCAGGTGTCCTGCGCTACCGCGGGTATCCGATCGAGCAACTCGCCGAGCAGTCGAACTTCCTCGAAGTGGCCTATCTGCTGCTCAACGGGGAACTGCCGACGACCGAGCAGTCCGCCCAGTGGAGCCACGACGTCATCCACCACACGTTCATCCACGAGAACATGCGCAAACGGTTCGTCGATGGGTTCCACTACGACGCCCACCCCATGGGTATGTTCGTCTCGGCGATCGCGGGGTTGGGCACGTTCTACCCCGACTCGAAGGACATCTTCGATGTCGATAGTCGCAACAAGCAGATTCTGCGGTTGATCGCCAAAACCCCGACCTTGGCGGCAATGTGCCACAAGTTCTCGATTGGCCTGCCATTCGTCTATCCCGACAACGACTTGGGCTACGCCGAGAACTTCTTGAACATGATGTTCCGCGTCGGCAAGAGCCCCGAGATCGATCCGGTGCTCTCCAAGGCAATGGATTTGCTGTTCATTCTCCACGCCGACCACGAGCAGAACTGCGGTACGACCGCGATGCGCGTCGTCGGATCGAGTCATGCCGACCCGTACTCGTCGTGCGCAGCCGCTGCGTCCGCCCTCTACGGCCCGCTCCATGGAGGGGCGAACGAGGCCGTCGTGCGAATGCTCACCGAAATCGGTTCGCTCGACAACGTCGACGCGTTCGTTGCCGACTGCAAGGCCGGCAAGGGCCGTCTCATGGGCTTCGGCCATCGGGTCTACAAGAACTACGACCCTCGGGCGACCATCATCAAGAAGGCCGCCGACGACGTGTTCAAGGTCACCGGCAAGAACCCGCTGCTCGACATCGCCCTCAAACTCGAGGAAGTGGCGCTGAGCGACGAGTACTTCATCAGCCGCAAGCTGTACCCGAACGTCGACTTCTACTCGGGCCTGATTTACCAGGCGATGGGGTTCCCGGTCGACATGTTCACCGTGCTGTTTGCCATCCCCCGTACCGCCGGCTGGCTGGCCCACTGGACCGAACTGCTCGGCGACAAGGACCAGAAGATCTCGCGCCCCCGCCAGTGGTTCACCGGTGGCGGCGTACGCGATTACGTCGGCATCGACGCCCGCTAGCCCGCCTCGCCCGCTCGTCAGCACCGGGCCAACCCCCGGGCCGGTGCCTCCCGGTTCTGCCCCAACTGCCCCCGACGCCCGACACCCGGCTGCCCGACGCCCGACGCCCGACGCCACGATTGGAGTGCGGTAACGCTGAACGCGTCACCGCACTCCAATTTTCGCGTGCGGGCGCGGTCGATGTGCGGCGAGCCGACCCGCGGCGTGCTACGAACGTCGCGTGTATCGCATCGAACGAGACGGCTTCGGCATTCCCCACATCACGGCTGATTCGCTGGAGGATCTGTTCTTCGGACAGGGTTTCGCCACCGCCCAAGATCGTCCGTGGCATCTGGAATACGACCGACGACGGGCCTTGGGCACGTTGGCCGCCGTGACCGGCTTGCCTGCTCACGCGGTTGCCGACATGTTCGCCCGCCGTGCTCGCATTGCCGACTCGGCTCGATCCGGGTTCGATCGGCTGGACGCTGCGAGCCAAGCGATGTGCAACGCCCACGCCGCTGGAGTCAACGCCGCGCTGATCAACGGGCCAATGAGCTCGGCATTTGCCAGGTTCGACGCACCGCGACCAGAGTCGTTCGAGGGCTGGCATGTGCTGGCGACATTCATCATCCGCCACCTCAACTTCGCCACGTGGCAGAAGAAGCTGTGGAACGCCCGGGTCGTCGCGGCCTTGGGGCCCCGCGGCCTTCGCCACTTCCACCTCGGTCGACAGGCCGTCCCGTTGATCGTCACATCCGGGGTGACCGAGATGGTCGGTGCCGTCGGACCAACCGAGCTGCCCGACGGGTGGTTCGAGGCGTTGGAACCGCTCGGTCTGGCGTTGAGCGGGTCGAACTGCTGGGCGGTCGCCGGCGATCGCACGGCGTCGGGCCATCCGTTGATCGCCGGGGATCCGCATCGCTCGCTCGAGGCCCCGAACGTCTACTACCAGGTTGGATTGTCGTGCCCGACCGAGGGAATCGACGCCGCGGGAATTGCCTTTCCGGGTATTCCGGGCATCCCCCACTTCGGGCAAAACGCCCGCGTGGCGTGGGGAGTGACCAACGCCATGGCCGACTACCAGGACCTGTTCATCGAACGACTCGACGCTCCCGGCACCGTGGCCGACCGCCGTGTCGAAGATGTCGAGGTCCGTGGAGGCGATTCGCTCAAGGTCGAGTGCCTGGTGACCCGCCACGGCCCGATCGTCGTCGGTTCGTCCGAGACGCCCGTCGGTTTGGCACTTGCCGCCAGCGAGTTGACCCACTCGGGTGGTTCGCTGGCCGCAGTACTCCCCCAGCTGCGAGCGACCACGGTCGACGACCTCGACAGTGCGCTCGCCGCGTGGGTGGAGCCGGTCAACAACTTCGTGCTCGCCGATCGCTCGACTATCGCCTACCGGACCGCAGGATCGGTGCCCATCCGCGACCCGTTGAATGCTTGGCTGCCGGTACCCGGGTGGGTCACCGACCACGATTGGCAAGGAACGATCCCCGACGCTTCGTTGCCCCGCGAGTTCGCCCCACAAGCGGGGTTGGTCGTCACCGCCAACCAGCAGATTGTCGGACCGACCTATCCGCACCTCATCCATGTCAATCCGGAGTCCCCTGATCGGGCCAGCCGCATCTGGGAACGGCTGGGCGTACACCAGAAGCTCACGCCCGACGACCAAGCCGCCATTCACACCGACCGAGTCCATCGCGGCGCAGCCCGGTTCGCCCAGTTGGCTGGTGGTCGGCTGGCCGGGTGGGACGGCTCGATGGACGTCGATTCGACCGAGGCTGCGTTGTTCGCCCTCGCCGAGTCGGCCCTCGTCCGACGGTTGGCGGCCGTCCTGCCATCGTCGTTGAGCGTCAATCCGTTCACCACGTGGGAGCCGCCCGCCACGGCGGCTTCGGCGATCGACAAGGTCGGCAACTACCTGCACGAATGGATCCTCGACGACAACACCTGGCTCCTACCCGACGCCACCAGCTGGGCCGATGCCTGTCGCGAGGCGTTGATCGACGCGGAGGCCAGCCTGAACGGCAGGGTCTGGGGCGACCTCCATCAGCTGCGCCCGCTGAAGCTCGGCTCGTCGGAACGGTTGCGACTGGGACCGGTTGGCGGGGCTGATGGTTGTGTGATGGCGACGATGCACGTCGCTGGGATCTCGACCGACGCACTCCTCGGATCGACCGCCCGATACGTCTGGGATCTCGCCGACCGCCGGAACTCGGGTTGGATCGTCCCCCTCGGGGCCAGCGAGTTCGACGATTCGCCCCACGTCGCCGACCAGACATCGCACTACGTCAGCGGAGCGCTGATCCCAGCCTTCCCGTTGGTCTCCAATTCGTGAGGGTGCGGTGAGGTCGTGCCCCGCAGGCGTGGGCTGAACCTGACGCGTCCACCGACGTGCCCCATCGAGGGGGGTAGATTCATCGGGATGAATTCGTCCGGCTCGGTTGCTGCTGTCGCCCCGACGCGGCGGGCGAAGCCCGAGCGAGTGGAGCGTCGGGCGTGGTATGCCCTGATCCTCGCGGCCTCAACGTCGCTGGTCATCGGCTTGACGGTGACGGCGGTCAATGTGGCATTTCCGGCGATCGAGAAGGACTTCGCCGGGGCCGCCCGGTCCACCCTGGCCTGGGGGTTGACCGGGTACAGCATCGCGCTCGCCTCGCTGCTTCTGCTCGGCGGACGACTCGCCGATCACATCGGGCGACGCAAGGTGTTCAGCGTCGGCATCAGCGTGTTCATCATCGCCTCACTGCTGCTGGCGATCTCGCCGAATGCCTGGTGTTTCGTCGGAGCACGAGTCGGTCAGGCCGCCGGGGGCGCGCTGATCGGCCCTGCGTCGCTGTCACTCGTGCTCGAACTCTTCCCCACGTCACGACGGCTGAGCGCCATCGCCACATGGTCGGGCATGGGGACGCTCGGCTCGGCGATCGGTCCGTCGTTCGCCGCGGTCGTCACCGAGCAACTCGGTTGGCGATGGATCTTCGTGTTCCCCTTGGTCGTCTGCGTGGCGACGGTCGCGCTGGCCCCACGGCTCCTGCCCGAGGGATTGCCGAAGGGTCCGCCTCCTGGCCGTCTCGACATCGCTGGTTCGGTGATCGGCACGCTGGGAGTTGGGCTGCTGGCAGCGACCATCATCCGCGGGCCGCGACTCGGTTGGACGCATCCGACGAGCATCATCAGTGCGGTGGGGGCCGCGGTGTTGATCCCGATGTTCCTGGCGCGCTGTCGCCGGCACCCAGAACCGCTGATGGACCTGCAGATTCTCGAGCCGCGCACCGTTCGGGCGGTCAACCTGGTCAACGTCGGGCTGACGGCGGCGGGTACGGCGGGGTGGCTGCTCTATCCGTTGTTCCTGGTGCAGCGATGGCACTACTCGCTGTTCCGCGTCGGGCTGGCGCTCACCCCCCTGCCGATCGTCGCGGTGATCACCGGCATCATCGTCAGCCGGATGGCCGAACGAGTCGGCACCCGCACGGTCATTCGCTATGGCGCCCTGTTTCCGGCCGCCGGCCTGCTGCTCA
This sequence comes from uncultured Actinomycetes bacterium, assembly GCA_963847945.1. Classification (GTDB taxonomy): domain Bacteria; phylum Actinomycetota; class Acidimicrobiia; order Acidimicrobiales; family Ilumatobacteraceae; genus JANMJD01. The sequence continues at coordinate 34,037 of CAWKBX010000004.1, read as the reverse complement.
CCGGCCTACGAATCGGGGAGACTCCGCACTACGTCACCGACTTCCTGCTCGGAGGCGTCGTGTTCAACCTGGGCTTCGGGTTCGTCTATACACCGATCACCGGGCTGGCGTTGCGCGAGGTTCTTGACACCCAGATGAGCCAAGCCACCGCAATTTTCAATGCGTTGCGCCAACTCGCCGGTGGACTGGGGGTCGCCACGGTGATCGCGATCATGGGCAACGCCCGCGTCATCCCCCTCGCATCGTTCCGCCACGCCTTCGTGGCGACGGCGGCGATGGCCCTCTTCGCCGGTCTCGTGGTGCTGATCGGCCTGCGGGTGCCGGCCGAGTTCCGCCGCCGCGCCTGAATCCAGCACCGAGACGCGACGAGAAGGGTCCGCCGGGGCGGGTTCAGGACACGCCGGTGGGCAGCTCGCGTTCCCGGCGGGCGATGAAGTCGCGCAGGCCTTCGGCGATCGATGCGTCCATCGGCGGAGCCTCGTACGAGGCGAGCATGGCGCGGGCCTTGTCGCGACCGCGTTCGTCGTGGTCTTTGGCACCCTCGGCCGACCACTGCTCAAACGAGCTGAAGTCCATGATCGAAGGACTGAAGAACGCCGACTCGTAGTGGTCGAGGGTGTGCTGGGTGCCGAGGAAGTGGCCTTGCGGGCCGACCTCGCGCACCGCCGCCATCGCATCCTGGAAGTCGTCGAACGACAGGCCGCCAGCGTATTTGTACCAGCCGACCAGCTGTTCGGCATCGGTCACGAACTTCGAATATCCGCAGGCCAGACCGGCTTCCAGCCAGCCGGCGACATGCCAGATGTAGTTCGCCCCCGACAGGATCGCGGCGTGCATCAGCATGTTCGACTCGTACCCGGCCTGGGCGTCGTTGACCTTGGAGCCGACGTGGAACCCCGACGTGCGCCACGGCAGTTTGTACCGCCGGGCCAGTTGGCCCATCACGTACATCATTTGGGCGGCCTCGGGCGTGCCACCCATCGGGGCACCCGACTTCATGTCGACGGTGACCATGAACTGGCCGTAGATCACCGGCGCACCGGCGCGGATCATCTGGGTGTAGGCGACGCCCACCAGCGCTTCGGCGTTGACCTGGGCGATCGCCCCGACCGACGACGCCGACGTCGACGCCCCGCAGAGCGCGAACGGGGCAACGATCACCGGTTGGTTGTGCGACGTGTACACCCGCATCGCGTCGAGCATCGTCTGGTCCCACACCAGCGGCGAGTTGCAGTTGGTGATGGCCACCACCACGGTGTTGTTCATGACGTAGTCGTCGCCGAACACGATCCCGGCCATCTTGATCACGTCTTCCGCGCGCTCTTTCGAGGTGACGATGCCCATGAACGGCTTATCGGAATGGGTCAGCGTGGAGTGGATGATGTGCAGGTGGCGAGTGGGCACCGGCACCTCCATCGGCTCGCAGCAGATCGAACTCGACGAGTGCAGCGCCGGGAGCATCTGGGCCAGCTTGTGGAAGTTGTTCAGGTCGTTGAGCGAGCCGTAGCGGCGACGGCCGTCGAGGTCGCGCACGTACGGCGCGCCGTACATCGGCACGAACACCGTGTTCTTGCCGCCGACCTTGACCGTTCGCTCGGGGTTGCGGGCGTTGAGGGTGAACTCGGCCGGAGCGGTCGAGATGAGGCTCATCAGCAGCTCGCGCGGTACCCGAACGCGGGTTCCCTGGACGTCGGCGCCAACTGCCTTCCACATCGCGATCGCCTCGTCGTCGCGGAACTCGCAACCGACCTCTTCGAGGATCTTCATCGACTCGTCGTGGATCAATTCCACGGCCTCATCAGGCACGATGTTGTAGGTCGGGATGTTGCGAACCAGGGTGGGGAACGAGGCCATCGGCACCGCCCTCATCGCACGGCGGCCCTCGCGGCCGCCCGAACGTCGATGGGCGCGTAGCCGCCGGCGTCACCCGTGGGAGCTGGATCGGTCATTACAAGTCCTTGCAGAGCCGAAGCCCGTCGTAGATGGCGGCGTGGATGTTGCGGTTTTCGACCGCATCACCAATGCGGAAGAGCTGGAAGGTGCCTTCGGCGTTGCGGACAAGGGTTTGCGGGCGGCCGTCGACCAGCGCGTCGTAATCGACCGCTCCCCCATTCGAGGAGCATCCGCGAAGCTCGTGGTAGAGCCCGTCGCTGGCTGCGGTGCCGAAGTCGACGACGATCTGATCGACCACCCGCTCCACCCGATGCTCGGAGTGGTCCGACCCCAGAACGGCGATCAACCTTCGGCCATCGTCGGAACGGCGCACCGCCAGCAGTCGTTGGTTGAGCGTGATGCGGGTGTCGGTCTCGTTGAACGCCTTGGCATAGGGCACGTGGTTCAGGCCACCGACGGCGATGCCGAACATCCGCTCCGGGGTCACGATCTCGAGCTTGGTTCCCGCGGTTCGAGCGATCATCTCGGCCGCGGTGAGCGCCGAATGCGTGCCGTTGTCGTCGAAGAACAGCACATCACCGGCCGGTTTCACGTCGCCGCCGATCACGTCCCACCCGCTGCTCACCAAGTCGGCTCCGCACTCCAACGGTGGCAGTTGCGGCAGACCGCCGGTGGCGATGATCACCACGTCCGGCTGCAGCCCGACTACAGCTGAAATGTCAGCGAAGGTGTCGAGCCGCAGATCGACCCCCAAGCGGGCCATCTCGGCAACCCGCCACTCGACGATCCCCGCCAGATCGCGCCGCCGAGGATTGCGGGCGGCGAGCGCCAACTGACCGCCGGCAAACGGCATCGCCTCCAACACGGTGACGTCGTGACCGCGCTCCCCCGACACCCGGGCCGCTTCCAACCCGGCCGGGCCTGCCCCGACGATCACCACGCGTCGCGGGGCTGCCGAGGGCGGGATGTCGTGCGGCATCGTTGACTCGCGACTGGTCGCTGCGTTGTGGATGCACAGCGCCTCGCCGGCTTCGTAGATGCGGTCGAGGCAGTACGTCGCGCCGACACACGGGCGGATCTCGGTCTCGCGCCCGAGCATGATCTTGCGGACGATGTGCGGATCGGCCAGGTGGGCGCGGGTCATGCCGACCATGTCGAGCTTGCCCTCGCGGATCGCGTGGCGGGCCGTGGCCACGTCGTCGATCTTGGCCGCATGGAACACGGCGAGTTGGGTGGCCGCCCGAACGGAACCGGAGAAATCGAGATGGGGGGCGGCTGGCATCCCGTGGATCGGGATGACCCCGACCAGGGCGGCGTCGCTCTCGATATGGCCGCGGATCACGTTGACGAAGTCGATCAACCCCTCGGCGTGGAATCGCCGCACGATGTCGATGCCGGTCACGGTGTCGATGCCGTTGTCGAGCTGCTCGTCGACCGCCATCCGTACCCCGACGATGAAGGCGGGACCCACCCGGGTTCGAATGGCCCGGAACACCGCCAACGGCACGGCCAGGCGATTCTCCAACGATCCGCCCCACTCGTCGGTACGGGTGTTGACCGCCGGCGACCAGAACTGGTCGAGCAGGTGGCCGTAGGCCTCCAACTCGATGCCGTCCATGCCGCCGGCCTGCATTCGCTCGGCGGCGTCGGCGAAGTCGCCGACGATCCGCTCGATATCCCAATCCTCGGCCGCCTTGGGGATGTTGCGGTGGGCCGGCTCACGCAATGGCGACGACGAGACGATCGGCAGCCAGTCGTCCTGCCCCCACCCGGTACGCCGTCCGAGATGACTGATCTGGATCATCGCCGCCGCGCCATGGGAGTGGATGCCGTCGGTCATCTCGCGGATCCACGGGACGATGGCGTCGTCGTAGGCGTGAAGGTTGCCGAACGCCGGCGGGCTGTCGGCCGAGACGATCGCCGTTCCTGCCGTCATCGTCAACGCCAGGCCACCCTTGGCCTTCTCCTCGTGATACATCCGGTAGCGAGCCTTGGGCATGCCATCTTCGGAATACGCGGGCTCATGCGAGCTGGAGAAGACCCGGTTGCGCAGCGTGAGGTGCTTCAGCTGGAAGGGCTGGAACAGCGGATCGTCGGACACAGTGGTGTTCCCTCCAGGGAGCGGTCGTCGAGACGCCTAGTCTCGCGTGACCGCCATCCCCGCCCGCATCCCAGGAGCATCATGCAACTTCCCTACTTCGATGGTGACCGGCTACGCGCCGAACTCGATGTGTTGGCGCTGGTCGATGACATGCGCGCCGGGCACCGCGAATCGGCCCCGGAGATGGAGCGGGTCTACCTCACCGAGCCGGGCACCGACAACGGCTACCTGGTCTGGCACGCCTGGGCACCCGGCTCGATGATCGTCACCAAGATGGGCACGATCTTCCCCGACAACCTCAACCGCACCCCATCGCGGCCCAGCGTGCAGTGCATCATCACGGTCTTCTCGGGCTCCGACGGCTCGCCGATGGCGTTGATCGACGGCACCGAATTGACCTATTGGAAGACTGCGGCCGACTCGGCGCTCGGTGCTTCATACCTCGCCCGCACCGACGCATCGACCCTCCTCATCGTCGGTGCCGGAGGCCTCGCCCCGTACCTGGCAATGGGCCACCGAGCGATTCGGCCGTCTCTCAGCCGAGTCCTCGTCTGGAACCGGTCACGCCACCGGGCCGAGGCCCTGGCCGCTCATCCGATGCTCGGCGGCAACGTCACCGTCGTCGACGATCTCGACGCGGCAGTGGAGCAGGCCGACGTGATCTCGTGCGCCACTGCGGCGACGGTTCCGCTGATCCACGGGGCCCGGTTGCGACCCGGCACCCACCTCGACCTGGTCGGCGGATACACCCCGTCGATGCGCGAGTCCGACGACGACGCCGCCCGGCGCGCCCGGCTATTCGTCGACTCCGCCCGGTTCAACATCGACGCCTGCGGCGATCTCTGCCAGCCGATCGCCGACGGAATCCGCGCCCGAGCCGACGTCGAGGCCGACCTGTTCGACCTGTGCCGCGGCGATCACCCCGGGCGCGGCTCGGCCGACGACATTACCCTGTTCAAGTCCGGCGGAGGCGCCCACCTCGACCTGATGGCCTCGCGCCATGTGATCACCCACATGGCGGCGATCTAGGCCCGGCCGCACTCAGCTTGTTTCTTGAACACCGGCTTCGAGCACGCTGAGGTCGCGTACTGCGTATCGGAGATGTTCGGCCTCTTCCCGCAACACGACCTTGAGGCAGCGGCGAACGACGTATTCCTGATCGGGATACGGGTCGGCCGGTTTGCGACCGCACACCCGGTCGAGTTCGGCGTCGGTGAGTGTGTCGACGACCCGCTGCACCGTGGCCATCCGGACGAGCCGTGACGCGAGAATCTCGTCGAATGTCGGGGTGGCGGCGAGGGTGAGTCCGAGTTGGGCGGCCGCGTCCGGCGGCATTCCGCCGGCGGGGAAGCCCAACGGATGGTACGGCGCGTCCTCTTCCAGCACGGCGTTGCCGAGCCAAGCATCGCTTGCGAACAGCAGGTGCCGCAGGGTCTCGACCAGCGACCACTCGCCGTCGACCCGCTCGTACAGCTTGGCCTCGGGCAGCAGCCGGGCGCGGTCGAGTGTCGCCTCCCATAGAGCCGTGACCGCATCCAATGCCGTCCGGTAGTCAGCGGGACGCCGAGCGTCGCGGGCCAGGACCCGCGTGGGGTGCCGACGATCCAACTCGGCCTCGACGTAGCCGGTCACGTCGACGTCGTTGACCACCACCCGCTCGAACTCGCCACCGAGGTACACGTCGCTCCCATAGCAGTCGACGATCTTCATCCCGCTGACCTCGCAGTCCCGGATCTCGACACCCGTGAGATCGCACAGGTGGATGCGGGCATTTCGGAACCGGTCACGCTGGGCATCCTCGGCAGCCATTGAGGAAGTCTCGCGCGGCCGCGGGCATCTCCCGGGTTCGACGCTATTGGATCGACATCAGGAAGTAGTACAACGGTCACACGACCATCACAAGACCCGTACCGTTCTTCCACAGAGGGGACCGCCGATGAACGATGACCAGCCAGCGACCGAACCAGCCGTAGCCGGCGACCCGGACCCGCCGCGGTACTACCACGGCACACGCGCCGATCTGCGGCTTGGTGAGCTGATCGAACCGGGCCGCCGATCGAACTACGGCACCCGCAGGCAGGCGAACAACGTGTATCTGACCGCCACGTTGGACGCCGCGGTGTGGGGAGCGGAACTGGCGGTCGGCGACGGCGCCGGCCGGATCTACGTCGTCGAACCGACCGGTCCGATCGAGGACGATCCCAATCTGACGGACAAGAAATTCCCGGGCAACCCGACAAAGTCGTACCGCTCACGGCAACCGCTGCGGGTCACCGGCGAAATCGTCGATTGGCAGGGGCATACGCCCGACGTCCTGCAAGCGATGAAAGACAACCTCGACCGACTCCGCGAGATGGGGGTGGAGGCGATCGACGATTGACCTCGGCCTGTTGACCCTTGCGGGTGCCACCACCACGGTGACCGATGGCGGCAACTCAATCTCGACGGCGCTGCGTGAGACAGACGGCTGCCTCACCGCCGAAACTATGCAGATGACAGAACACGTTGGATACATCGGACTCGGCAACCTCGGCGTACACCTGGCAGGGAGCCTGCTGCGGGCTGGCCATCACCTGACCGTCCATGATCTCGATCGCAGCCTCGCGGCCGACCTCGAGGCCCGGGGCGCGGTGTGGGCCGATTCCCCCGGCGCGGTCGCGGCCGCGTCGAGCGTCGTTTTCACCTGCCTGCCGTCGCCGGCGGCGGTCAACGCCGTGGTCACCGGCGAGCACGGCGTGCTCAGTGGCCTGGCCGCGGGATCCACGTGGATCGACAATTCGACGAGCGATCGCGCCGAGCTGTTCCGGCTGTCGGCGCTCTGCGCCGAGCGGGGCGCCCACATGCTGGAGGCACCGGTGACCGGCGGAGTCCACAAGGCGGCGGCCGGGGACATCACGGTGCTGGTCGGCGGAGACGAGGCGTTGTTCGACCAGCACCGGGCGCTGCTCGGCGCGGTCGGGAGCCCCGTGTTGTACATGGGGCCGCTCGGGAGCGCGGCGGTGATCAAGGTGATCACCAACATGCTCGCCTTCATCCACCTCGTCGCTGCCGGTGAAGCGCTGATGCTCGCCAAGCGAGGCGGCCTCGACTTGGCCAAGTCATTCGAGGCGATCGTCAACTCGTCGGGCAACAGCTTCGTCCACGAAACCGAGAGTCAACTTGTGCTCAACGGCAGCTACGACATCGGCTTCACGATGGATCTGGCATTGAAAGACCTTGGCTTCGCCACCACTTTCGGCCGTGAGTTCGGGGTGCCATTGGAGATCGCTGGATTGGTCGAGCAGATCTTCGTGCGCGGCAAGGCGACGTATGGCGGCGGTGCCTGGTCGACCCAGATCGTCAAGCTGCTCGAGGACGCCTTGGGAACCGATCTGCGCGCCCAGGGTTCCCGGCCAAGTTGGAGTAGGGCGACCCGGCGGGGCGCGCTCGATCGATGGAGTTCCGGGCGGCTTCGCAATCGGCCACAGCAACTACCGGATCAGCTTCCGTGTGGATGGAACGTGGAAACCCACCGACCAGAGCGGCTACGTCATCGGCGTCGTCGGGGTGGGCACCACGTCGGCGACGGCCTACGTGGCCGACAATGAGTACGCCGGGATCGACCTCAACGGCGATGGCGACAAGCAAGACACGCTGCTGCGGCTCGCGGTCAACTCCACGGTCATGCAGACCTCGACCGTCATCATCAACCACTACCTGGTTCTCGGCAGTCCGTTGTTTCCCAGTCCCGAGCTGTTCGTCCGCCGCGATTCGATCACCATCTTCGACCGGCAGAACGGTCGAATCGTGCAGCTTCTCGCCAATGGGGTGATCACCGAGCAGCCGCTGGTGTTGAACCCCTGGGTTCCATCCATGGAGACGGCGATCCCGTTCGGCACCGGTGCTGTCGGGTTCGGCAGGTATCTCCTGACGGCCGAGGGCAAACTCGTCGATAGCGGTCTGGTTGGTCTCGTGCGAGGAGAGTCAGGCGGGCTCCCCGTGGTCCAGATGCTGATTCCGCCTCCGTTCCAGAGCATGCCGAGCCTGGGCGAGTGGGTTCTGGCCACGACTCCCCCGACCCCACTCGCACCGAGCGCCACCTCCAGACGATTCCAGACCGCGACAAGGATGTGGATCGCCACCGACGAGCAGCACGCCCACCGGGACCTGAACGCGGATGGCGACCTCGCCGACCCGACGATCTGCGAAGTCACCGCCACCGGCATCAATCGGTGCTTGTCATCAAATCTCGATGTTCAACCCGATTCCTGGCACCGAACGGGCGCCGATGGCATGCTCTTCGACGCCATCGACCTGAGCGCGCCGGTTCCGCGGATCGAGAAGTACCACGTCGGGGCCGAGACCGGCCCGGTGTCACTCGGACCCGGCGTTCGTTTCGACAACAACTTGACAACACTCGGGACGACGTCGGTGCTCATCTCGACGACGGAGCCGGCCATTCCGGTGGAGAACTCCCTGGTTCGGACGCGCCTGGTCGGCGAGCTTGGCGTCGGGGCGGTGTTCGACGAACGTCGGCTGGGTTCCAACGCGCCGGAGGCGGCCCGCGCCATCGGTGACGGCCGATTCATCGCCAACTTCCCCGAGAACGGCGCGGACCTGAACGGCGACGGCGACACTACCGACCTCGTCGCTCACCTCATCGACCACCACGGCATGACGAACATGAGGGTGAGCGCCAGCATGTGGTCCCTCGGTCGAGTGGCGGCCCCGCTGGCCGGTAGCGCCTTTGCGTTCAGTGTCGAGGAACGAACCGAGCGTCGCGATCTCAACGGCGACGGCGATGTGACCGACCGGGTGGTGCACGTCTGGAGCGACGGATCCGTGACCAATCTGAGGATTGCCCACGGCGACAGCACCCTTCCTGTTGACGACCCGTTCGCCAGCACCTTCGCGCCGACCGGCGCGCCGGGCGAACTGGAAGTCGGGGTGTCCGAGTCCGTCCAGGGCCCGATCAACGGTGACGGTGACACGGACGATTCGTACACGTTTCGGATCACCAGCCGACCGCTCGCCGGACTCGTCACCCCGGCTCGACTTCTCGACACCCGCAACGGCATCGGATACACGGGACCGAAACCAGTCGCCGGACAGACCCTCGACATCCAGGTCGCCGGGCAGGCCGGTGTGCCCACCGCAGACGTGGCTGCCGTCGCCATCAACGTCACCATGACGGGCTCGACCGACGAGGGCTTTGTCACCGTATGGGGAGACGGGATCAGACCGAACACGTCCAACCTCAACGTCAACCATCCCGACCAGACGATCGCCAACCTCGTCATCGCCCCGGTGGGAGCCGACGGAAAGATCCACATCTACGCCAGCGGCGGCGGGCATCTGATCGCCGACGTGGTCGCCTGGTTCCGCAGCCACGGACCGTACCGACCGACCGCGCCGATCCGGCTCCTCGACACCCGCGCCGGCGGGCAAGTCGGCTACCGCGGGCCCAACGTACAGCACCTCGCCGATATGCTCAATGGGCACGCAGCATCGGCATCGATAGAAATTCGATCGCCTGCTCAAGGCGATTGATCTCGGATTTGCCGAGATGGGGAATAAAAAGATAGGAGCGAACCCACGAATACCCTCGTCTCACCGTAGCTCGACGCACACAGGAGTACCTGAAGAACTTCCTTGAATCGACGGTCTCGCCGGTCAGATCGTCCTTTTCAATGGCACGGTTCCGATGCTGACCCCCGCCCACATCATAGCGACTGGCCGAAGATAATGCGGCGTCCGGGCGAGCATTCGTTCCACATCCGTCTATAGCCGCACCGCACTGATCGACTACATTTTCAAAACAACGCCAGCGTGATGATCGCCACCAGAAGAAGCCGCGGTCTCGGCGCTGCTGGCGCAGCTGATGGCGGGACGGATCGGGATCGCTGGCTGCAGGCGGCGCTCGTCGCGCTGCCGGTGGCGATCGTGTACGCCTTCGTCTGCCTGTCGGCGTGGTACGTGGCCGCAGCCTGCCCGATCAAGACCACCGGCACGTGGCGCATTCTCCTCACGGGCCTCCTCGCGTCGATGCTGTCGAGCGCCGTGTGGCTGGCGGTCGCCGGGTTCTGGCTCTCGCTGCTGGTGACCCGCGGCTGGGTGCCGGAGTCGGCACGCGGCGGCGGCTATCAGAGCCTGATCTTCGGCTTCGGCGTGCTGCTCTATCTGCTGTCGCTCGCGGTCGGCTACCTGCTCGTCATGTTCGAGGAGAACCGCGCCGCCGACCGCCGCGCGCTCGAGGTGCAGGTCCTCGCGCGCGAGGCCGAGCTGCGCTCGCTGCGCGCGCAGCTCGACCCGCACTTCCTCTTCAACAGCCTCCACTCGATCAGCGCCCTGACGACCGCCGATCCGCCGGCGGCGCGGCGGATGTGCCTGCTCCTCGGCGAGTTCCTGCGCGAGACGCTGGCGCTCGGCAGCCGAGAGCCGCATCACGCATCGCGCGCGAGCTGAAGCTGGTCGACCGGTTCCTCGCGGTCGAGCGGATTCGCTTCGGCGACCGGCTCGACGTCGAGCTGTCGGCCGACGCAGGACGCGGCGCGGCTGCCTCGTGCCGCCGCTGCTGCTGCAGCCGCTGGTCGAGAACGCGGTCACGCACGGGATCGCGCACCTGCTCGAGGGCGGCACGATTCGCATCGCCGCCTCGCGCACGCCCGCGCGCCTCTCGATCGTCGTCGAGAACCCGTGCGACCCGGATCGCCCGCGCGGCACCGGCGCGGGCGTGGGCGTGTCGAACGTGCGCGCGCGCCTGCGCGCGCTCTACGGCGCCGAGGCGATCGTCAACAGCACCGAACAGGGAGGCGTCTGGCGCATGGAGCTGTCCTTTCCCGCGTCGACGGAGGCGGCATGAGCGACGGCCGATCGACTGCTGCGCGTGATCATCGTGGACGACGAGCCGCTGGCCCGTGGCGTCGTGCGCGAGTATCTCGGCGCGCACCCCGGCGTCGACGATCGTGGCCGAGTGCGGCAACGGCTTCGACGCCGTGAAGGCGGTGACCGAGCTCGCGCCCGACCTGATGTTCCTCGACGTCCAGATGCCGAAGCTCGACGGCTTCGAGGTGCTCGAGCTGCTGGGCCGCGCGGTGCCGGTGATCTTCACGACCGCCTACGACCAGTACGCGCTGCGCGCCTTCGAGGTCCACGCCGTCGACTACCTGCTCAAGCCGTTCAGCGAGGAGCGGCTGGCCGAGGCGCTGGCGCGGGCGCGAGGGCGGCTCGCGGGCCGGGACGGCGAGGGCGGCGGCGAGGCGCCGCTCGACGTCGACGGGCTGCGTGGCGGCGGCGCGGCCGCGGTCGGGGCCGCTCGAGCGCGTGCTCATCCGCGACGGGGCCCAGGTGCACGTGCTCCCGGCCGACCGCATCGACTTCGTCGAGGCGCAGGACGACTACGTGGCGTTCATGGCCGACGGCAAGTCGTTCCTGAAGGATCAGACGCTGGCCGCGGTCGAAGCGGCGCTCGATCCGGCGCGCTTCGTGCGCATCCACCGGTCGTATCTGCTCAACATCGAGCGCATCGCGCGGGTCGAGCTCTACGCCAAGGACAGCCGGATCGCGATCCTGCGCGACGGACGGAAGCTGCCGGTGAGCCGGGCGGGGTATCAGCGTCTGTCGCGGCTGCTCTGAGCGCAGCTGAGAGCGCTCGTCAGACGGCTGAGCCGCCTTGACAGCCGTCGCCGCGCCTCTGCTAAATAACTGGTCAGTGAAATTAACTGACCGGTTAGTCAAGCGCCACGAGGCAGGGCCCGCGGGCGCGGCGCCGCGGCCCGGCGGCGCGCCGCCGCCGACCCCTCGCGCGATCGCCTCTTCGCCGCCGCGGCCGCCGCCTTCGCCGCGCACGGCTTCGCCGGCACCAGCGTCGACCGCATCGCCGATGCCGCGCGCCTGAACAAGGCGATGATCTACTACCACTTCGGCAGCAAGGCCGGCCTCTACCGCGAGATCCTCCGCGACATGTTCGGCGCCGTCGGCGCCCGCGCCCGCACCGTCGCCGCCTCCGACCTGCCGCCGACCGACAAGGTCCGCGCGTTCGTCGACACCTTCGCCACCGAGGCGCAGGCCCGGCCGCACTTCCCGCCCATCTGGTTCCGGGAAATCGCCGAGGGCGGCGCCCACCTCGACGACGCCACGCTCGGCGACATGACGGGAGTGCTCAAGGCCCTCGCGTCGATCGTCGACGAAGGCGTCCGCGCCGGCGAGTTCCGTCCGTCAACCCCCTGCTCGTCCACGCCGGCATCGTCGGGCCCGTCCTGCTGTTCTTCGCCTCCGACGGCATCCGGCGCCGCGTCGAGCGGTCGGGCGTGCGCGGCGCCGCCACGCTCGACGCGCGACGAAGTGGTGGCCCACGTCCAGCGCGTGGCGCTGGGGCTGCTCGAGGGGCGTCACGGATGAATCGCGGATCAGGACGTGAATCGTGAACTCGAGACGGGGTCAGGCCGTGAATCGTGAACTCGCGACACGGGGTCAGGCCGTGAATCGTGAATCGGTCGACCCGCACGCGGTGACCGGCGGGCGGAACACGGTGAACAGGACGCGGGGCACGAAGGGTCACGCGGATGGACGAACGCGAACGGATACAGGCATGAGGGCGCGATTTCACTGGCGTACGGCGGTTCTGGTGGGCCTCTCCGTGATGCCGGGCGCGCTGGCGTGCCGCAACGGGGGCGCGCCGGCGGCGCCGCGGGCGTCGGGCTACGTCGAGGCCACCGAGGTGCGGGTCTCGCCGGAAGTCGGCGGGCGCATCGTCGAGCTGAAGGTCGCCGAAGGCGACCGGGTCGAGGTCGGCGCGCTCATCGCGCGGCTCGACACGGCCGACGCCGAGCTGACCATCCGGCGCGCCGAGGCCGAGCGCGATCAGGCGGTCGCGCAGCTGCGACTGCTCGAGGCCGGCGCCCGGCCGGAAGAGATCCGCCAGGCGCAGGCGCAGCTCGACTCGGCCGAGGCCGACGTTCGCGCCGCGGCGGCGGAGCTGCAGTCGGCGGAGGCGGACCTCCAGCGCTTCGAAGCGCTGCTGGCGGCCAACGCCGGCTCGCGCAAGCAGCGCGACGATGCCCTGACGCGGCGGGACGTGGCGATCGCGCGCGTGGCCGCGGCGCGCGGACCGCGCGCGGGCCGCGGCCGAAGCGCTGGCGCGCGTCCGGTCCGGCGCGCGCCAGGAGGAAGTCGCCGCCGCGCGCGCGCGCATCGCCGCCGTCGACGCGCAGATCGCGTCGCTCGCGAAGAGCGTGGCCGACGCCGTGCTGACGTCGCCGGTCGCGGGCATCGTGACGTCGAAGCTGGTCGATGCCGGCGAGGTCATCGCGCCGCGGACGCCGGTCGTCGTCGTCACCGACCTCGACCACGCCTGGGCGAACGTCTACGTGGACGAGCCCGTGGTGCCGCGGCTCAGGCTCGGGCAGAAGGTCGTCGCTGTTCACCGACGCCGGGCAGCGGCTCGACGGGACCGATCACGTTCATCTCGCCGAAGGCCGAGTTCACGCCGCGCAACGTGCAGACCGCCGACGAGCGGTCGCAGCTCGTCTACCGCATCAAGGTCAGCGCCGACAACCAGGACGGCGTGCTGAAGCCGGGCATGCCGGTCGAGGCCGAGCTCGTGGCACAGGCCACGGGCCCAGCCATGAGCGCCATCGCGCTTCGAGCAGCGTGACGAAGAAGTACGGCGCGGTGACCGCGCTCGATGCGGCTGTCGCTCGACGGTCGCGCGCGGCGAGATGTTCGGCCTCATCGGCCCCGACGGCGCGGGCAAGACCACGGCCATCCGCGTCGCGTGCGGCCTGCTCGCAGTCGATGGCGGACGCGTGTCGGTGCTCGGCCACGATCCCGTCCGCGCAGCATCGCGCCGTCACCCAGGCGGTCGGCTACCTCTCGCAGCGGTTCAGCCTCTACGGCGACCTGACGATCGACGAGAACGTCGCGTTCTTCGCCGAGATTCACGGCGTGCGCCGCTATCAGGCCGCGCGCGATCGGCTGCTCGACGATGACGCAGCTCACGCCGTTCCGGTCGCGCCGGCGCCGATCGCCTGTCGGGCGGCATGAAGCAGAAGCTGGCGCTCGCCTGCACGCTCGTCCACGAGCCGCAGGTGCTGCTGCTCGACGAGCCGACGACCGGCGTCGATCCGGTCTCGCGGCGCGAGTTCTGGAAGCTGCTGTCGGAGTTCCTCAGCGACGGGCTCACCATCGTGATGGCGACGCCGTACCTCGACGAGGCGGAGCGGTGCGCGCGCGTCGCGCTGCTGCACGAGGGGCGCGTGCTCGCCGTCGATCGCCCGGCCGCCCTCCAGGCCGGCCTCGCCGGGCGACTGCTCGAGGTCATCGCCGACACGCCGCGGCCGCCGCTCGAGCTGCTGGCGGCGCTTCCCGGCGTCGAAGACGTCCAGTCGTTCGGCGAGCGCGCGCACGTGCGCGTCGCCGACGGCGCGCAGGCGCGAGGCGTGGCGACCGTGACCGCCGCGCTGCAGCGCGCAGGGCATCGGCGTGCTGACGGCGCGGCCGGTCCCCGCGTCGCTCGAAGACGTCTTCATCGCCCTCATCACCGGCGGTGCGACGCGCCACGCGATGGCGGCGCGTCAGCTGCCGAGAGACATGTCATGAGACTCGATACGAGTGCTCTGCTGTCTGCTGGCCGCGCTGCTCGGCGCGGCCGGCGCCGTGCGTCCTGCACGCGCAACGCCGGCCGCCGGCATCGCGCCGGCACCGCTGCTGACGCTCGACGAGGCCATCGCGCAGGGGCTGGCCAACAGCCTGCGGCTGGCCGAGCTCGAGGCGCGGCAGGATGCGGCCGACGCGGTCGAGCAGGGACGCGCCGCGGCGCGCCGTCCGAGCGTCGCGCGCAGGCGCGGCTACACGCGCACGAACCACGTCGAGGAGTTCGCGATCGTGCAGCCGGGGCAGGCGGCGGCAGGTCATCTATCCCGACGTGCCCGACAACTTCCGGACGCGGCTCGATCTGCAGTGGCCGTTCTATACCGGCGGCCGCGTCGACGCGCTCGAGCGCGCGGCGCGCGCCGAGCGGCAGGCGTCGCGGCGAGGACCTGGCCGCGGCCCGCGCCGACCTGCGGCTCGAGATCACGCGCGCCTTCTGGGCGCTCGTGACGGCGCGCGAAGCCGAGCAGGTGCTGGCCCGGTCGCTCGAGAGCATCGGCGCGCTACGTGCGGGACCTGCGCGCGCGGCTCGACCAGGGGCTCATCCCGCCGAACGAGGTGCTGTCGGCCGAAGCGCAGCAGTCGCGCGAGCGCCTGCTGTCGATCGAGGCCGCCAACGCGCGCGGCGATTGCCGAAGCCGATCTGCGCCGGCTGCTCGGCGCCGAGGGCCCGGCGCCGATCGAGCCCGCGGCGCGGCTGGACCCGGTCGTCGGCCGCACGCGGCGACGTCGACGCAGCTGATCGCCGCCGCGATTGCCGCGCGGCCCGAGCGGCGCGCGCTGGCCGAGCGCGTCGCGGCGGCCCGCGCACGGACGGAGGCGGCGCGCGCCGGGCCTGCGTCCGCAGGTCGGGCGTCAACGGCGGCTACGACTACGCGCGCCCCAACCCGCGCATCTTTCCGCGCAGCGACGAGTGGCAGGACTCCTGGGACGTCTCGGTCAACGCGTCCTGGTCGCTGTGGGACGGCGGACGGACGCGCGCCGACGCGGCGCGGACGCCGCGGCGCTGGCGCGCGTCGCCGAGGCGCGCCTGTCGGAGTTCGATCGCCAGGTCACGTTCGAGGTGCGCCAGCGCCGGCTCGAGCTCGAGTCGAGCCGCGCCGCGATCGCCGCCGCGGCCGACGGCGTGCGCGCGCGCCGCCGAGGCGCGGCGCGTGGTCGGCGAGCGCTTCACCGCCGGCGTCGCGACCAACACCGACGTGCTCGACGCGCAGACGGCGCTGCTGCAGGCCGAGCTCGACCGCACGCGCGCGCTCGCGAGCGCGCGCCTGGCCGAGGCGCGGCTCGCGCGCGCCGTCGGCCGCTGACGCCGCATGCCACAGCCGTGCCAGACGTCACGCGACGCCATCGACGTCAGGAACCTGACGCGGCGCTTCGGCGCGTTTCGTCGCCGTCGACGGCGTGTCGTTCGACGTGCGCCGCGGCGAGATCTTCGGCTTCCTCGGCAGCAACGGCGCCGGCAAGTCGACGACGATCCGGATGCTGTGCGGCCTGCTGCGGCCGACGTCCGGCACCGCGTCGGTCGGCGGCATCGACGTGTCGGCCGATCCCGAGGGCGTCAAGCGGCGCATCGGCTACATGTCGCAGCGGTTCTCGCTCTACGAGCTGCTCACCGTCGACCAGAACATCCGCGTTCTTCGGCGGCGTCTACGGCCTGAGCGCCGAGCGGCTCGCGGCGCGGCGGCGCTTCGTGCTCGAGATGGCCGGCCTGACCGGCCGCGAGCACACGCTCGCGCGCGACCTCGCCGGCGGCTGGCGGCAGCGGCTCGCGCTCGGCTGCGCGATCCTCCACGAGCCGCCGATCCTCTTCCTCGACGAGCCGACCGGCGGCGTCGATCCGCTGTCGCGCCGCCAGTTCTGGCGCCTCATCGACGAGCTGTCGCAGGCGGGCGTCACGGTGCTCGTCACGACGCACTACCTCGACGAGGCCGAGCACTGCCACCGCGTCGCGCTGATTCACGCCGGCCGCCTCGCGGCGCTCGGCACGACCGCCGAGCTGAAGCAGGTCTTCGCGGGCCGGCCGATCGTCGAAGTGCGCGCGCCGCAGGCCGGTCGACGTCGATGCGCGCGCTCGACGCGATGCCCGAGGTGGAGAAGACCAGCCTGTTCGGCACGGCCGTGCACGCCGTGCTCCGCAGCGTGACCGCGACGCCGCGCCGCGCTCGCGCGCGCGGCTCGCGGCCGCCGGGGCTCGCGGTCGACGACATCGACCGAGGTCGTGCCGTCGCTCGAAGACGTGTTCCTCGACGTCGTCGAGAGAGCGGGCGAGGCGCGCCGCATGAGGAAGGCGCTGGCCGTCGTACGCAAGGAGCTGCGGCAGATCGCTGCGCGACCGGCGCACGCTGCTGATCCTGCTGTTCGTGCCGGCGTTCTTCCTGCTGCTCTACGGCTACGCGCTGAACTTCGACATCCGCCACATCGCGCTCGCGGTCGAGGACCGCGACGGCATCGCCGCAGAGCCGGGCCGTCGTCTCGGCGTTCGTCAACTCCGGCTACTTCGATCTCGTCGCCGAGCGTCGCATTCGCCGGCCGAGATCGAGCGCCTGCTCGACCTGAACCGAGCGCGGGCCGTGCTCGTCATCCCGGAAGGGTTCGGCCGCGACCTCGCGTCGGGGCCGCCGGCGCCGGTGCAGTGCTCATCAACGGCGACAACGCCAACACCGCCACGACCGTGATGGGCTACGCGCCGAGCATCGTGCGCAGCGGTCGGCGCCGAGCTGTCGCCGCGCGGCGGTGCGTCCGGCCGCCGCCCGCTCGTCGGTCGAGCCGCGCATCTGGTACAACCCCGAGCTGCGCAGCACGCTCTTCCTCGTGCCCGGCCTCATCGCCTACATCGCGCATGATCACGGCCGTGGTCTCGACGGCGCTCTCGATCGTGCGCGAGAAGGAGCGCGGCACGATGGAGCAGGTGCGGATGGCGCCGATCGGCACGCTCTCGTTCGTCGTCGGCAAGACGATGCCGTACTTCGTCATCTCGCTCGTCGTCGGCGGCGCTGATCATCCTCGCCGTCGATGGTGCTGTTCGGCCTGCCGATGCGCGGCACCTGGCTGGCGCTGCTGCTCGCGCGTGTCGCTGTTCCTCGTCGGCGCGCTCGGCACGGGCCTGCTGATCTCGACGGTGGCCGACTCGCAGCAGGTGGCGTTCCAGATGGCGCTGCTCATCTCGTTCCTGCCGACGCTGATGCTCTCGGGCTTCATCTTTCCGATCTCGAGCATGCCGGCGTTCCTTCAGGCCGTCACCTACGTCGTGCCGGCGCGGTACTTCCTCGTCGCGCTGCGCGGCATCGTGCTGAAGGGCGTCGGCCGCTGGCGCATCTGGCCGCAGCTCGCTGCGCCCTGGCGGTCTATGCGCTGGCGATGCTCGGCGCTGGCGTCGCTGCGGCTGGCGCGGGAGCGGGCCTGATGCAGCGCGCTCCGCTGTCCTCGTGCTGGAAGGAGTTCCTGGAGCTGCGGCAGGAACCCGCGGCTGCTTCGGCCTCGTGATCGTCGCGCCGATCCTCCAGCTGACGATGCTCGGCTATGCGGCGACGACCGACGTCAGGAACGTGCCGGTGCGTCGTCGCCGACGCCGATCGCTCGGCGGCGAGCCGCGAGCTGGTCGCGCGGTTCGACGCGTCGCCGAACTTCACGGTCGTCGGCACCGTCACGACCGTCGGCGAGATCGAGCCGTACCTCGAGCGCGGGACGCGCGTGGCTGGCGCTGTCGATTCCGGCCGGCTACGGCGCGAGCGTTCGCGCCGGCCGGCCGGTCACGCGTGCAGGTGGTTGCCGACGGCACCGACGCGAACTCGACCACCGTCGCGCTCGGCTACGCCACGAGCCTCGTCGGCGGATACGCGCAGGAGCTCGCCGCGCAGCGGCGCGCGGCCGGGCCGGCGCCGCCGGCGGCCGGCATCGACGCGCGCATCCGCGTCTGGTTCAACCCGCAGCTCGAGAGCCGCGACTTCATGATCCCCGGCGTGCTGGCGCTGCTGCTGCTCGTCGTCACGACCAACCTGTCGTCGATGGCGATCGTGCGCGAGAAGGAGCTGGGCACGCTCGAGCAGCTGAACGTGACGCCGCTCCGGCGCTGGGAGCTGATCGTCGGCAAGCTGCTGCCCTACGGCGCTGATCGGCATGGTCGACGTCCTGCTCGTCCTGGCGGTCGCGGTGCTGCTGGTTCGAGGTGCCGCTGCGCGGCAGCTTCGCGCTGCTGCTTCGCGCATGAGCCTGCTCTACCTGCTGTCGCACGCTCGGCGCTCGGGCTGTTCGTCTCGACGATCTCCGACACGCAGCAGCAGGCGATGATGACCGCCGACGTTCTTCTTCCTGATGCCGATGATCTACCTGTCGGGGTTCATCTTCCCGATCGAGAACATGCCGGCGGTCATCCAGCCGTTCACCTACCTGATTCCGCTGCGCTACTTCCTCGTCATCGTGCGCGGCATCTTCCTCAAGGGCGTCGGCCTCGGACCTGCTGTGGCCGCAGGCGGCGGCGCTCGCGGCGTGGGGTGTCGTCGTGCTGGCGCTCGCCGTCGCGCGCAGCCGCAGAAGCGCGCGTTGAGGACCAACGGGGTCGCCTGGTGCGACCGCGCGAGCAGGCTCTCCGCCGTGTTCCCCGAGTCCTGACGCTGTCCGCCCGCCCCGCGATAGACTGACGGGCGTGAGCGACTCTCTTTCTTCACGCGTGTTCGTCGGAACCTCCGGCTACAACTATCCCGGAGTGGCGCGGGCACCTTCTATCCCGAGAAGTTCAGCACCGACAAGATGCTGGCGTACTACGCCGAGCGCTTTCCGACCGTCGAGATCAACTACACGTTCTACCGCCTGCCGACCGAGAAGCTGCTGGCCGGCTGGGCGGCCGGCACGCCGGAGCACTTCACGTTCACGCTGAAGGCGCCGCGGCGGATCACGCACGACGCGAAGCTGCAGCGCTGCGAGGACCTGCACGCAGACGTTCTGCCGGACCGCCGCACGCTCGGGCCGAAGCTCGCGGTGCTGCTGTTCCAGCTGCCGCCCACCTTCAAGAAGGATGTGGAGGTGCTGCGAGCCTTCATCGAGCTGCTGCCGGAGGGCACGCGCGCGGCGTTCGAGTTCCGGCATCCGTCGTGGTTCGACGCCGACGTCTTCGACGTGCTGCGGGCGCGCAACCTCGCGCTGTGCGTCGCCGACAGCGAGAAGCTGAGCGCGCCGGTCGAGATGACCGCCGACTACGCGTACTTCCGGCTGCGCGACGAGGGCTACCAGCAGGCGGACATCGAGCGCTGGGCGGCAGTCGTCAAGGGGCTGCGCATCTGACAGAGCGCGTTCGTCTACTTCAAGCACGAAGAGCAGGGGCTGGGGCCGGACTTCGCGCGGCGGCTGATGGCGCTGCTCGCGACCGGTGAGCGCGACCGATCGCGCTGACGCTGTCGCGCGGCGCCGACGGCGCGCCTGATCCGCGCTACGTGGGTCGAGCCGCAGCACCGTCGTCGCGAACGCCACGATCTCGTGCTCGGCCCAGTAGCCGTCGTCGCCGTCGCGCCGGTCGGTCGACGAACGCGCAGTGACCGCCGTGCGCGTGATGGTCACGTGGATGCACGGATTGGCCGTCACGCTCGGGTCGCGGAACGGCGCCGTCGGCACGAACGGGTCGTCCTCGGCGGTGATGATGCAGCGCCGGCACGCGCGATGCGGTCGATCGACGCGCATCGCGCTGGCGCGGTGGTAGTAGTCGGACGCGCTCGCGAAGCCGAAGTGCGGCGCCGTGTAGACCTCGTCGAACTCGCGGACGCGTCCGGATCGCGTCCAGGCGATCGACCGCGAAGCGCCCCGGGATAGCACTCGCGCCTTGCGGCGCATCCGGGCCTTCAGGCCGCGCACGAAATTCCACTGGTAGACGAAGTTCTGGCGCCGCTCGAGCGCGCGCACGCACGCCTCGAGCTCCATCACGGGCGAGACGGCGCAGACGCCGCGCAGCTGCGGCGGCGGCGCGTCGCCGTAGTCGCCGGCGAGCTTCAGCGCCAGATTGCCGCCGAGCGAGTAGCCCGCGACGACGACCTGCTGCGATGCCGTCGACTGCCGCGATCTCGCGGATGACGTAGTCGGCGTCGGCCGTCAGCCCGGAGTGATAGAGCCCCGCGGACAGCTGCTCGGTCCCGCCACAGTTGCGCTGGTTCAGCAGGACGACGTTGAAGCCGGCGGCGAAGGCCTTGTCCGCGAGGCCCCGCATGTAGTGCGCCTGGCTCGACCCTTCGAGCCCGTGAAGCGCCAGCAGCGCCGGGTGCCGCCCGCGCTCCGCCTGCCAGTGGCAGTGGGCCAGCACCCGGGTGTCCGGCGCGACGTCGAAGAACCGCTCGCTCGGGCGCCGGCAGCCGCGGAAACTGCCGCGGCCTGCCCCAGGCGTAGATCGTCATCAAGTGGCCGTTGCGCAGGCCGCGCCTGGGTCTGTACATCAGGACATCAATGACTGCACGGACACTCCGGGACAGTCGGCGGAATCGTACGCCAGAGCCTGACGTGGTATGCAGATCGCCACTGGCATCGTTGCACAGCGCAGCCAACTGCAGAGATGCCTCGTCGTGCGATTCTCGGAACGAAATGTACACGCGGGGACACTCAACCGTGACTGTCCCGGTTGAGTGTCCCAGGACGTAAGAAGTGTACGCACCGACCGATAGGCGAGAGAAGCAAAGGGGCAGTGCAGATGTGCACGGGATTACACGAACGGTTGAGGCTGGCGCGGGAGCGGCGGGGGCTGTCTCTGGCCGACGATCGCGAGGCAGTGGGGTGTCCGCGAGCAGAATCTCGAGCTCATCGAGCGCGACAGGTTCGAGGAGCTCCCGACGGGGCTCTACGGCCGGAGCGCCGTGCGCGCGTATGCGACGGCGGTGGGCCTTCCCGCCGATGAGGCGCTGGCCGAAGTCGTCGATCGGCTGCGCACGCCGGAGGATCCGCTGGACGGACTGGCACGCGTGCGAGGACTGACGCGTCAGCCCGAGCGGACGATCAAGGACATCCTGCACGTCGCCGAGTCCCGAGGTGACGCTGAGCGACGTCGTCACGCGCGCACGTCGCGAACGCCCTCGACGGGCTGGTGCTGCTCGGCCTCGACTTCCTGCTGCTCAACTGACGGCGTCGGTCGCCGGCGTGCGCGCGACAGAAATCCTCCGCGTCGCCGCGCCGTCGATGATCGCGCTGTTCGCGCTGATCGCGGCGCTCTACTTCGTGCTGCTCGGCGGCCTCGCGCGCGCGACGGTCGGCTCGAAGATCGCGCACACGTCGGTCGACCCGGCCATGGTCGAGGGTGTCGTGCGGATGCTTCGCTTGCGGAGAGTCTGATCGCGCGGGGATCGCCGGGACTGTACCGAGCTCGGAGCGCGTAGCACTGGCCGCTACCTCAGGCGATAGATCCTCAGCGCGCCGGAGCTGAACGCGACCGGCAGGTCGAGGCGCCTGCTCGCTCACGAGATAGTCGAGGTCGTACTGCTGCGCGCAGCTCTCGCGCGCGCTCCGGCGTCAGCGTCGTGAACTCGCCGAGCGCCTCGACGCGCTCGCGCGTCCGCATCGCCACCGCGCGGTCGTACATCCCGACCGCCCCATCCTTGATCGCCTCCACGAACACGTCGCGCTCGGCGGCCACGCGCACGCTCGTGCCGTAGCGCGCGGCGTGGCCGGGATCGGCGAGCCATCCGCTGCCGGGCGGCGTGGCCCGCGCCCACGCCATGGCCCGGCCCCAGTCGCCGTCTCCGACATCGACCTGGGCCACGCGGCGATCGGGAAACTCGACGACATGATGTAGCCGCCGCGGACGACGACAGGAAGACGATCGCCAGCGCAACCGATGCGCGCGCGCCGCGGGCTGGCAACCGCGCCCTCGGCCGCGGCCCAGACGACGTAGACGACCGCGAGGAAGTCGAGCATCCAGAACATGCGCGCTGGCTGCAGCTGGATGGCGAGCGCGACGACGCGCCGCGTTGAGCGGCAGCGTCGCGGCAAAGACCAGCACGAGCGACAGGCATCCAGCGACGAGCGCGCTCTCGCGCGGCGACGAGCAGCCCGGCGGCGCGCCGGCGCCGGAAGATCCAGAGATGATCGGCATGTAGCCGAGGTTGACCAGCCACGCGGTCGCCGGCCATGTCAGGGGAAAGAGATAGTCCTTCGATCCCAGCGTCTCGAGCCAGACGGGATCCATCCGCACGAGGCGTCCCGCGAGTGGCCCGGCGACGAGCGCCCAGGCTCCGGCCAGCCGCGGCCATCGTGACGCCCACCGCCGTCGGTACGCCGCAGTCGCGGTTCGGCCAGCGACGGTCGCGACGCCGAGCCAGATCGCGAACCACAGGCGGTCGTCGGGATGCAGCGTCGCCGCGACGGCGACGAGCACCCACATGACGCCGTAGCGGCCGCGCAGGAAACTGACGATCGCGAGCGCGCCAATCGCGAACGCCAGCTGCCGCGGGTGAAAGTACCCTTCGAGCGTGTTCGTGCCCGACTTGGTGATGGCGTGGCGCAGTGTCAGCGCGGCCATCAGCGCGACGGCCGCCCATCGGTGCGATAGAGCGCGCCGGCATCCGGAGCGCCGGCGAACGCGAGCGAGCGAGAGCGACGCGATCTGCAGCACGACGAACGCCGCCGGCAGCGGCACGCCGGTGGCGCGCGCCAGCGGGCCGAGCACGTCATCGACGAGCGTCAGCCTGGCCTGCGATCGAATCAGTCGCGAGTCGCGCGGATAGAGCGCGGGATCGATGCGCTTCAGGATGGCCGGCGCGTAGAACGCCTGGTCGGACGCGCCGTATCGATATCCCGCCGAGTTGATCGTGGCCAGGAAGACGAACGGAAGCAGGCACACGGCAAGAGGCCGATGGCATCCGGTCAGAACGCGACATTGCTCGTCGCATGTCGGCCTCATCCGGCCTCATCCGCCGTCGGCCCGTAGATCGGCGGGATCGGCACGTCGTTCAAGCGCAGATACACGCTCAGCTGCCCGCGATGATGGATCGAGTGATTCATCACGAAGCTGCGGATGGCGGCGATTCGCGGCATCGTGAAGAACTCCTGGTCGCCCTTCTTGAGCGTCCACGGCGCCAGCAGCTCAGGGTCGGTCGTCTGCGCGAGCCGGGCGCGCGCCGCCGACACTTTCGTGTCGAACTCCTCGAGGAGCGCCGCGCGCGATGCCGGCGCCTTCGGACGCGCATCGCCGGGAGCGTGTCGAGATCGAGGACGGCGGCGTTGAGCGTCGCCGAGCACCAGAAGGGGATGTTGGCGAGATGGCCGGCGAGCTGGCCGAGCGTCATCGACTTGTCGTGTGGCTTCCAGGCGAACTTCGCCTCGGGCACGCGTTCGAGGAGACGACGGGTCGTCGCCATCTCGTGATCGAACTCCGGGAGCAGTGCGTCTGTGATGGCCATGCCCCCGAGAATATCTGAAAAGCGTCTGCAGGGGAGCCTCGGGAGAGTCCCCTCCAGCACTGCCTGGCTATCGGATGTCGTCAGCCTCGACCTGCACGGTCGTCATCAGTTCCTTGCCGCCGACCGCGAGCTTGACGACATACGTGCCCGGGTCGACCGCGTTCTGCCCGACGTAACGGCACGCCACGGCCGCCGCCACCGCCTCGTCCGCCGCCGCCACCACCGCCAAACCGCGGCCGCCGAGGACCGGCGTCGGGCCGAGGTTCCACTGGACGCGGTTGAGCCCGGCGTCCTTCGTGCCGTCGATCTCGCGGACGACGCGGCCGGTCGACGTCGGTGATCGTGATCTTCACGTCGCCGGTCGCCGCCGCCTTCAGGTAGTAGCTGATCGCCGTGCCCGCCCTGCGGGTTCTGCGCCGCGGAAGTGCTTGTCGCCGCCGACGGCCGTTCGCCTTGCGTGATGTCGTTCGACCCACGCCGTGGCCGGCCGCATGTCGAACAGGTGCGCGTCGGCCGCCGTCGACCGCGTCGGTCATCTGCTGCAGCGGCGTGATGTCGTCGATGATCCAGATGCTGCGGCCGTGCGTGCCGACGATGAGGTCGTTGTCGCGCGGGTGCACCAGGATGTCGTCGATGCGGACCGTCGGCAGGCCGGTCATGAACCGCTTCCACTCCTTGCCGCCGTTCAGCGAGATGTAGAACGCGTACTCGGTGCCGAGGTAGAGCAGGTTGCGGTTCTTCGGATCCTCGCGGATCACGTTGACGTTGCCCGTCGGGCAGGTTCGCGGCGATCGACGTCCACGTCTGCGCCGTAGTCCTGCGTGACGAACACGTACGGCTTGTGGTCGTCGGTGCGGTGGCCGTCGAACGACGACGTAGCACGTGCCGGCGTCGAAGTGCGACGGCTCGACCCGCGACGACGTGCGTCTCGTCCGGCACGCCCGTGCACGTTGCCGACGACGTTCTTCCAGGTCGCGCCGCCGTCGCGGCTCACCTGCACGTTGCCGTCGTTGGTGCCGACCCAGACGATGCCCGGCACGACCGGCGACTCGGCCGATCGTGATGATGTTGCTGTACGACGCCACGCCGTCGTGCTTCGACGCCATCGGCGCGTTGCCCGCCGACGCCCATGATCGGGCGGTGTTCCGGCTCGATGTTGCTGCGTCAGGTCGGCGACGTCGTCCAGGTGTCGCCGCGGTTCAGTCGACTTGAACAGCCGGTTGCCGCCGAGATACACGATGCTCGGGTTGTGCGGCGAGAGCATGAACGGCGTGTTCCAGTAGAACCGGAACGTCGTCGCCGGCCGGCGGCGCCGGCACGACGTTGCCGGCGCCGGCGCCGCGGCCGCCGCAGCCGACCTGCGCCGCGGCGTCCTGCGGCGCGGCCTGCGCCGGCGCCGCGGCGCCTGGCGCCTGCCGCGCCGCCGGCGGCGCGGCGGCGCCGCGCGGCCGGATCGCTCGGATCGCTCGCTGCCCGGTCCGCAGGTCGAGGCGGTTCGTCGTCGCCGTCCTGCGATTCGGCGTACACGATCGTCCAGTCGGTCGGATCCTGCTGCGTGTAGAAGCCGTCGCCGCCGCCGATGCGGAACCAGTCGGAGTTCAGGATGCCGATCGGCGCTGCGCATCGGCGCTCGGGCCGCACCAGATCCGTTGTCCTGCAGGCCGCCGCACACGTAGTACGGCTTCCGCATGTCGGCGCTGACCGCGTAGAACTGGCCGACGCGCCATCGTGTTGACGAACTCCCACGTCTCGCCCTGGTCGTAGCTGACGTCGAGGCCGCCGTCGTTGCCGATATCACGTGGTTCGGTTCTTCGGGTCGATCCAGATGCGCGTGGTGGTCGCTGTGCGCGATGCCCTGCACCGTCGCGTGAACGTCTTGCCGCCGTCGATCGACTTGAAGACCGGCGCGCCGCCCTGTAGACGATCTCCGGGTTGCTCGGATCGACGCGGATCTGGCTGTAGTACATCGGCCGGTCGTTGGTGTTGCTCATGACCTGCCACGTCTTGCCCGCCATCGTCCGAGCGCCAGATGCCGCTCTTGGTCGGGATCGGGCGGCGGGCCGCGGCGCCGCCTGCGCCGCCGCCGGCCGCCTGCCGCCGCCCGCCGCCGCCCGCCGCGCCTCGCCCGGCGCCGGCACGCAGCGTTGCCGTCGGCGTTCGACGCCGGCGCCGGTCCCGCCGCTCGGCGCCGACTTCGATCTGCGCGTAGATCGACGTTCGGCTTCGACCGGCAGACGTCGAGGCCGATGCGGCCGATGATCGGGCCGTCGGGCAGGCCGTTGCCCGTCAGCTTCGTCCACGTCTTGCCGCCGTCGGTCGTCTTCCAGATGCCGCTGCCCGGGCCGCCGCCGTTGAAGCCGCACGGCGTGCCGGCGGCGCTGATAGGACGCCGCGTAGAGCATGTTCGGGTTCGATCGGGTCCATCACGACGTCGGTGAAGCCCGGTGTCCTCGTCGATGAACTTCGTGTTCGTCCAGGTCTTGCCGCCGTCGATCGTCTTGTAGAGGCCCGCGCTCCTTGTTCGGCCCGAACAGGTGGCCGACCGCCGCGACGTAGACGATGTTCGGATCCTTCGGGTGGACGACGATGCGCGCGATCGACTGCGTCTCCTTCAGGCCCGACGTTCGCGAACGTCTTGCCGGCGTCGGTCGACTTGTAGATGCCGTCGCCGAACGACGAGCTCTGGCGGTTGTTCGGCTCGCCGGTGCCGACGTAGACGATGTTCGGGTTCGACGGCGCGACGCGCGATGTCGCCGATCGACGAGACCGGGTAGTCGTCGAAGATCGGCGTCCACGTCGTGCCGTTGTTGTCGGTCTTGAAGATGCCGCCGGTCGCGTACCCGACGTAGAAGATCGACGGGTTGCTCTCGACGACGGCGATGTCGTCGATGCGTCCGCCCATGCTCGCCGGCCCGATCGAGCGCCACACGAACCTCTTCAGCAGCGGGTCGTCCGACTGGTTGACCGGCCGCGGCAGCCGGCGGCGTGTCCTGGGCCTGTGGCTGCTCGGCCAGCATGCCCGCCGCCCCGAGCGCACATAACCCCAGCCCGGCCCACACCAGCAGCCGCGCACGCACGTTCCACCCATGTCGACGATCTCCCCTGTGACGTGTCAATGGGGTCAGATCCTGAGCTGGGCTCAAGGATCGACCCCTCGTGCTGCTGGCGCGCACACACCAGCAGTCGCCGGTAATCTACTACACCGACTAGTAGACGTTTAGCGCTTACCGCTTGAAATCGACCTTGGGAAGTTTCTGGGCGTCGGGCGGGGCTTCGAAGTACTGGTACTCCTTGAAGCCGAACATCTTGGCGGTCACGTTGGAGGGGAAGCTGCGCCGGAGCGTGTTGTACTGCCGCGCGGCATCGTTGTAGCGCTGCCGCGCGACGGCGATCCGGTTCTCGGTTCCCGCCAGTTCGTCCATGAGCCGCTGGAAGTTCGCGTCCGACTTGAGTTGCGGGTAGTTCTCGACGACGGCGAGGAGGCGGGAGAGCGCGCCGTCTGCGCGTTGGCGGCTTCGATCTGATCGTCGGGCGTCTTCGCGTTCATCATCCGCGCGCGCGACTCGGCGATGGCCGTGAAGATGTCCGCTCCTGGCTGGCGTAGCCCTTCACGGTTTCGACGAGATTCGGGATGAGGTCGTTGCGCCGCTGCAGCTGGTTCTGCACTTCCGCGAGCGCCGTCTTGAGCGCCTCTTCCTGTCCGTGAACTTGTTGTAGGAGCAGCCGACAGCGCGAACGCCATCGTGAAGACGAGCGCGACAGATTGAACGCGTTTCTGAATCTAGCTCATGGTTACCATCCTCCAGAGGCGCCACCGCCGCCGCTGCGGCCGCCGCCAAACCCGCCGAATCCTCCGCCGCCTCCGCCCCCGCCAAATCCGCCGAACCCGCCGCCGAAGCCTCCGTGGCCGCTCCCGAACGGACCGACGCCGCTGTTCCAGCCGCTCCAGGGCCCGACGCCCCAGTGGCCGCCGCCGGCGCGATCGCCGGCTCACGATGAAGATGATGAAGAGGATGAACAGCAGGACGCGCAGGGCGTCGGCGAAGTCCTGCGCCGGCCGCCGCCGCTGGCGCCGGGCCGGAACCTCGGCGGGCACATCCGTGCAGCTGCACGCCGCGTCCCTCGGCGATGCGGCTGATGATGCGCGTCGTGCCGGCGAGCAGGCCCTTCGCCGTACTGGCCCTGACGGAACTGCGGCAGGATCGCCTCGCGGATCGTCTGGCCGGCGAAGCCGTCGGTGACGAATCCTTCGAGGCCGTAGCCGACCTCGATCCCGACCTTGCGGTCCTCGACGGCGACGACGATCAGGAGTCCGTTGTCCTTGCCGCGCTCGCCGATGCCCCGGCCCTGTTCTCGAACATCTTGACGGCGTATTCCTTGATGTCGGCGTACGGCTGAAACGTCTGGACCGTCGCGACCACGACGACGTCGCCGCTGGCGCGGTGCAGCGCCTGGATGCGTCGATCGAGCTCGCGCTCGCTCGCCTCGTCGATCACGCTGGCGAAGTCGTTGACCGTGCCGGTGAGCGCCGGCGGTGCCGGCTGCGCGGCCGCCGCGGTCGCGCGAGCGATCGCAGGATGACGACCGCCCGATCGCGAGCGCGCGCGTCACGCGCGCCACCCGTCGACGTAGCGCCAGATGCGCTCGCTGGCGTCGATGTAGCGCGACAGGAGCGCCGTCGGGTCGGCCACCGTGCCCAGGTCGGACGATGGCGCCGAAGGACTTCGACGATGAGCGGCGCCGGAAGCCGATCGTGCGCTCGATTCGCGTCGCGAGCGCGCTCGGGGTCGTCAGCGTCGCGGCTCGCCAGCTTTCGAGCCGGGCCAGATTCGAGAGCAGCGTGCGGAACGCCGGGGCGGACGAGGCAATCAGTCGCGCGACGTGCCGGCGGTCGCCGTGGGTTTCGAGGAAGCCTTCACGCAGGTGGATCAGGTGACTCTTGGCCTGCTGCTCGCAGCCGCGGCGCGATCGGCGTCCGCGACGCGCGTCTCCGCGAACGGTTGTCGCCGACGATCACGACGTGATTCGCGATGATGTTTCCGGTACTCGAGCGGGAAGACGTCGAGGGTTCGTTCGAACTCGTGCCGGGAGAGCAGCAGCGGCACGGCCAGCCCGCGGCGCTGCCACCCCGCCGCGAGCGGCACGGCGCGGCGAGGTCGTCGAACGTCACGCGTTCGACCAGAGCGAGCGTGCGCACGTAGCGCCTCAGCGCCGTCGAGCGCGCTCAGGCGATACGCGACGAGCGAGTGCAGCCGCGAGCCGAAGATTGTCCGCAGGTCGGCCACGAGCGCTTCGAGCGCTGCGCGCTGGCGGTCCGTGAGGTCTCCAGCCGGGGCTGACGCCATGAAGGCCATTATACTGACCACATTCCATGCAGCTGCGCACCTTGAACGTCGGATGCTTCGGCGGCGGCACGGGCCTGCCGAGCCTGCTCGGGGGACTCAAGACCAACCCGTGGCTGCTCGTCCATGCCATCGTGACGATGTTCGACAGCGGCGGGAGCTCCGGGCAGCTGCGCGACGAGCTCGGCGTGCTTCCGCCAGGCGACGTGCTGCGCTGCGCGCTTGCGCTGGCCCGGAACGAGCGCGAGGCGCGCAACGTGCTGCTCGCCCGGCTGTCGATGCCCGAACATGCCCGGCTTCGCGGGCACACCGGCGGCAACCTCCTGCTGTCGATGATGGAGCGCTACAGCGGCGATTTTCTCGCGGCCGTGGATGGCCTGCGCGCGCTTCTCGGTTGCGAAGGGCACGTCTGGCCGGTGACGACCGAGCCGGCGAGCATCTGCGCCGAGTACGGCGACGGGTCGGCGACGAGGGGTGAGGTCGAAGTCGACGCCGGGCAGACCGCCGGTCATGCCATCACGCGGCTCTGGCTCGAGCCCGACGTCCGGCTCCACGCGGCCGCCGAGGCCGCCATCGGCGCGCTCGACGCGGTCGTCATCGGCCCCGGCAGCTTCTACACGAGCCTGATGCCGATCCTGCTCGTACGCGGCGCGCCCGAGGCCGTTCGCGCCGTGCCCGGGCCCATCGTCCTCGTCACGAACCTGCTGACCGAGGGGCGGGGCATGTGGGGATTCACGGCCGGAGAGGCCGTGCGCCGCATGGGCGAGGTGCTCGGCCGTCCGGTCGATGTCGTGATTGTGGACAACTCGACGCCGTCGCAGGCCACGCTGACGCGCTACCTCGAGGAGCACAAGCGTCCTCTCGAGCGCGGCGACATCCCTTCATCGTGCGAGGTGGTGGAGGGGGAGTTCTGGTCCTCCGAGATCGCCCGTCACGACCGCCGGCGGCTCGCCCAGGCGGTCTGGGCTGTTCTCGCCAAGCGCCTCCTGTAGTCTGCCCCCACGACAGTTCGTGGCCCGTCGGGCAATGCGCTATGATGGGCGCTCGATCCCCAGTCATGGCAGACCCGCTGCCCGGTTCGCTCTCGACGCTGTCGCTCTCCTTGAGCGGCAGGGAGACCCATTCGTCGTTCGAGCTCCTGGTCCGCGCCCAGGACGGCGACGAGGCCGCTCGCAATGAGCTGTGCGCTCGTTATCTGCCGCGCCTGCGCCGATGGGCACACGGCCGCCTGCCCGTCTGGGCGCGCGAGCACCTGGACACGGAGGACATCGTCCAGGACACCCTCCTCTGTTCCGTTCGCCAGCTCGACCCTTCACCCCGAAGCACGAACGCGCGTTCTGCGCCTACGTCTGCGAGGCGCTCCGCAATCGGCTCCGGGACGCGTTGCGCCGGGCCGCGCGACGACCCGCCAGCGCGGCGCTCTCCGACGACGAACCGGCGATCGATCCTTCGCCGCTCGAGCTCGCCGTGGGCCGGCAGACGCTCGGCCACTACGAAGCCGCGCTTCAGCGGCTGCGCGAGTCCGACCGGGAGCTGATTGTGGCCCGCGTCGAGCTCGGCCTCGACTACCGCGAAATCGCCGAGTTGCTCGGCAGGCCGTCGGTTGGCGCCGTGCGCGTCGCGATCAGCCGCGCCCTCCTGCGCCTGGCTACGGAGATGGGCTTTGAGCGATCAGCCTGACGACGCGTGGCTCATCGCGCTCGGGGACCGACGTCTCCGACGGCAAGTCCGTGGACTGGGATCTCGCGGACCGTCGCGCGACCGACGATGAGGCGCGGGCGCTCGTCAGCAATCTCAAGCGGCTCGAGGCAGTCGTTCAAGCACATCGCATCCGGCGGCACACGACGAAGCCGCCGCACCAGCCGGCGCCGTCCCGGCGGCGACCGGGCACTGGCACCACCTGGTGCTGTTCGAGTCTGTTGGTTCGGGAGCCTTTGGCACGGTCTATCGCGCCTGGGACACGAAGGTCGATCGCGAAGTCGCGCTCAAGCTGGTGCCCACCAGCACGCCGACCACGCGTTCACCGCTGAGCGAGGCGCGCAACCTCGCCCAGATCCGTCACCCCAACATCGTCACCGTGTCACGGCGCCGAGCAGGACTCCGAGCAGGTCGGCATCTGGATGGAGTTCATCCAGGGCGAGACGCTCGCCGAGATGGTGCGCGATCGCGGTCCGATGAGCGCGCGCGAGGTCATCGGCATCGCGTCGATCTGTGCCGCGCGCTGTCGGCGCTGCAGGGCGCGTCGCTGCTTCATCGCGACATCAAGGCCCACAACGTGATGCGCGAAGTGGGCGGGCGCATCGTCCTCATGGACTTCAGCGGCGCGTGGACGTCGGAGGCAGGCGAGACGCCCGCGAACCTGTCCGGCACTCCGCTCTACATGGCTCCCGAACTCTTCGAGGGCCGGCCGCCAGCGTCGCGAGCGACATCTACAGCCTGGGCGTCCTGCTCTTCTACCTGCTGTCCGGACGTCTGCCGGTCGAGGGGGCCTCGCTCGCCGACCTGAAGAGCGCGCACGCCAAGCGGTGCGGACGCTGTTGCGGGATCTGCGTCCGGAACTCCCTGAGGCGGTCGTGCAGGTCGTCGAACGGGCCTCGGCACACGACGCGCAGCGAACGCTACCAGACGGCAGGCGAGCTCGAGCACGCGCTCGTCGGCACGCTGGGCGCGCACCCGGCCCTTCCCGTCGTCGACCACCGACTCCCACGGCCGGCTGGTCCCTGACGCGGGCGGGCGCAATCGACGGCTCGCACCCTGGGCGACATGGACGGCCGTTGCGGCTGCCGTGCTCGCGGTGACCGCGTTCGCGCCGGCGGATGGTTCAGGCCCGCGCCTGCCGACGACGCGTTGCTGGTCCGGTTTCTCCATCGGACTTCCGGAAAACACCGGAAGCTGGCCACGCATTTCCCCGGATGGCCGGCTGATTGTCTATGGCTCGCTCGTCGAAGGCGAGGTTGTGTTGTGGCTGCGAGAGTTGGACACACCGAGGGCCGCGCCATCCCTCACACTTCGGCGCGCGAAAGCCCGTTCTGGTCGCCGGATTCGCGATTCCTGGCGTTTTTCGAGAAGGACAAGCTGAAGAAGGTTGCCGTCACAGGCGGCGCCGAGCCTCACACGATCGCCGACGCGATCCACCCGAAGGGCGGAGACTGGAATCGCGATGACGTGCTGTTGTTTGGGACCGACACCGGCCTTTCTCGCGTGAACGCCGATGGCACTGGACTGGCGACGGTCACGACGCTCGATACCGCGCACGGCGAGTACTCGCATGGGTGGCCGGAATTCCTGCCCGATGGGCGCCGGTTTCTCTTCGTCGTCCTGAGCACGCAACCGGAGTACCCGGGGACTCTATCTTTCGTCGCTCGACTCGCCGGGGAGTCCAGGCGAGTCATGCCAGGTTTTTCGCGCACCGGTCTACGCGTCGGGATACCTGCTGTTCGGGCGTGAAGGAACGCTGATGGCGCAGCGGTTCGACGAGCGCACCGGGGAACTGCGAGGGACTCCGGAGGGAATTGCCGCGCACATCAAGCAGCATCAGGCGAGCGATGCTGCTTCGACGTTTCTGACAATGTTCTGATTTATCGACTGTCCGAGTCGCTGGCTCTGTCGCGGCTCATGCTCCTCGACCGGAGCGGGCAGCAGATGATCGCCGGGTCACCAGGTTGGCACGTATCGGCACCCGCGCTTTTCTCCCGATGGCCGGCGCATCGTGGCGGAGAGCCTGGAGTTGGGAAACCCGAATGCGGATCTCTGGGTGTTCGATTCACACGGCGATGTCGCATCGGGTTCACGACCAGCGACGCGCCGGACGTCGCTCCCACGTGGTCGCCCGACGGCCTCGAAATCGCGTTCTCCTCGAAGCGGGGCAGCAGGTACGACATCTATACCAAGGCGTCGACGAAGTGATGCCCGAGAAGCTCCTGACGGGACTCGACGGAGACAAATTCGTCGAAAACTGGCCCGAGGCTCGTCGATAGCCACGACGCTGAGGAGTGGCCTCTGGCGGTTGCCCGTGGAGGCCGGGGGCACTCCCTCATGCTCCGCGACGACGTCCTCGGCGGAGCGATTCCTCGCCGAGATGTCGCCCGACGGCCGGTGGATCGCCTACACCTTGTACGCTTAGGGGTCCCCGGAGGTGTTCGTGGAACCCGTAGTCCGTTCCGGCTCGCAGTGGCAGGTGTCCGCGCGTGGCGGTGTCGAGCCGCACTGGCGGGCAAGACGGCCGGGAGCTGTTCTACATGACGCCTGATGGGCAGATCGCGTCGGTTGAGGTCGCGGCGACCGACGCGACCGTGGCGCACCGGCACCCCGGCGACGGCGCTGTTCCGCGTCGCCGTGCCCGACTCGATCCCGTTCGACCTCCGACTATCACGTGACCCGACGAGGCCAGCGGTTCGTCGTCAATACCATCGTTGGATATCCCCAAGTGCCGCCGGTGCACGTCGTCGTGAATTGGACCGCCCTCCTGGGGCGGTAACCCGCCTTTTTCTCGATCACCTACATCCGCGCGGGTGTACGAAAACTACTCCTCCCGACGTTTATACGTTCGCGAGCGCATGAGGTGGCTGGCACCTTCCTGGCGCAGGGTGCCAGCCACCTCGTTGCCGTCATTTTGCAGGCAAGTCCTTCAAACAGAGGCGGTAACGCGAATGCTGCAGTACGGGGAACCAGCACAACCAGCACGGGGAGACGGCCGCGGGGAGCTGA
>CAWKBX010000003.1:0-353408 GCA_963847945.1 uncultured Actinomycetes bacterium | reverse complement strand
CAGCAGATGCCGCCGGTCGGCAGGCAGCAGTGTTGGCAACCCGGCGAAACAAGCCCGAGGTCGAACACGAACGGTTCGACGCCGCGTGGAAGGCCGAAGCCGAAGCGTTCGGCTGGGGACCGGCGGAGGCGGAGGCTCTGCTGCTCGACACGTCGCCGTTCGCTCGTCACACCGACGTCTCCGACGCGTGGGTAGCGGAGGTTGCCCGTGAATTGACCGAGCACGACTCGACCTTCGACCGCAATGATCTCGTTCGCGTCGTCGCCTCGCGGTTCGCCGATGGCGGGTCGGCTCGTTCGATCGACATGGCGGTTGCTGCGGTTCTTGCCTCGCCGACCATCGTGCCGGTTGGTTCGGACGGTGGCAGGTGGACGTCGGCGGAACTCGCCGGGGTCGAGCGACGGTTCCTTGCCGTCGCCGCGGCCGGAGTCGACACGCGTGCTCGGGTCCCGGCCTCCGTAGCGTTCGAGATGCTCGACCGGTTCCCGACGATCGGCGCCGACCAGCAGGCTGCGGTTCTCGCTCTGGCCGGATCGACCGACGCCGTCTCGGTGCTCGTCGGACCTGCCGGTACGGGCAAGACGTTCACGCTCGATGCTGTGCGTGCGGTGTACGAGGCGGCGGGCTTCGGAGTGCTTGGTGCTGCGCCGTCGGCGCGGGCGGCGCACGAGTTGGAGCATGGCGCTCGGATCGAGTCGATGACGATGCACCGGCTGCTCGGGTCGTGGGAGCGTGGATTCGATCGGCCCGACGTGCGGACCGTGCTTGTGATCGATGAAGCGGCGATGGCTGGGACTCGGGATCTGGAATCACTGGTGACGACCACTGTCGCGGCGGGCGGACGGGTGATCCTGGTCGGCGACCACCATCAGCTGCCAGAGGTGACCGCCGGCGGCGGGTTCGCAGCGCTCGCTACCGGTTCGCTGGTGACGGTCGCGGAGTTGTCGGAGAACCGCCGTCAGCACCACGAATGGGAAAGGACCGCGCTCGCCGAGCTACGCGATGGCCATGTCGCCCGTGCCGTCTCCGCCTACCGCTCGCACGACCGAGTGACCGTCGCTCCGGACCGAGCGGCGATGTTGGCTGCTGCGGTCGATCGCTGGTCCGCAGCGTCCACCGACGGTCTGACGCCGGTGCTGCTCGCTGGGACGAACTCGACCGTGCGAGCGCTCAACCTCGCTGCCCGGCAGCGTCTGCTCGACGAGGGTCGGCTCGGTGAGTCGCTCGGCCGCTGGTCAGGTTGGGATCTCGCTGTTGGTGATCGAGTGGTGCTGCGGGCGAACGACTACCAGGCCCGCTCGATCGACGGCCGTCCGACGCCGTTGCTCAACGGCCACACCGCGACCGTGCTCGGTGCCTCGTCCGATGGTGTCGCCGTACGGCTCGATCACAGCGGCACCGACGTCGTGCTGTCGTCGACGTACCTTGCCGGACGAGGGATCGACTACGCCTACGCCCTCACCTCGCACCGAGCGCAGGGCGGCACGTGGGATCTGGCGATCGCCGTCGGTGCCGATGGCCTCTATCGGGAAGCCGGCTACCTCGCGCTCTCGCGTGGGCGGGCCGAGAACTGGCTCGTGCTCACTCAGACGGATGTCGACGCGATCGACGCCGAACTCGTTCGCCACGACAGCGGGCTACTTCTGCCTGGCGAGGAACCATCCGACCTCGACCTCGAGTTGGTCCGACGCCTCTCGGCAAGCCGCGGCAAGCAGTTTGCGCTGACCATCGACACACTCGCCGACCGCGTCGTCGAAGCGGCCTCGTCGTTTGACGTGCCGACACTCATCGCCCGTGCCGCCCAGGCGTCCTCCGCCGAACAGCGAGCCGCCGCACTCGTCGGTGCCACTCCCGTAGCTGCGTTGGCCGCGATCGAGCGAACGACATCGGTTGCGCCACTCCTGGCGGTCGGCCAGAACGTCAAACCCAACGACCGGCACAACATCGGCATCATCACGGCCATCGATGATGCCGAGGGAATGGTCGATCTGCTGTTCACCTCGACTGCCGGGCGAACCGCCGAACGACGGTTCTGCTGGGACGAAGTGTCGATCGTCGGCGAGCGCAACCCGGTCCAGCGGCCGATGTCCGCCGATGCGACGGCAGCCCTCGATCGGATCGTCGGCGTGCACCGATCGACGATCGACCGTTGGAACGCCGAACTCGGCCGTCACGGCGTCGGACCCGACGACGCTGCCATCTACCGCCGAGCCGCCGACCTGGCTATCGACCGGGCAGCTGCTCGGCTCGCGGCTCAGCGACCTGCCTGGTTGATCGAGGCGCTTGGCGACCGACCGACGACCGC
This sequence comes from uncultured Actinomycetes bacterium, assembly GCA_963847945.1. Lineage (GTDB taxonomy): Bacteria > Actinomycetota > Acidimicrobiia > Acidimicrobiales > Ilumatobacteraceae > JANMJD01. The sequence continues at coordinate 351,103 of CAWKBX010000003.1, read as the reverse complement.
CGTCGCAGTGCAAGTGTGGGACGACGCCATCCGGACAGTGGCTACCTTCCGTACCGAGCACAGCGTCACCGACGCGTCACCGATCGGTGCGCGACCTGCATCGAACACCGCCGTATGGGACTCCGCCATCAACTCGCTCCGAGCGTCGGCCGCCTGGCTCCAATCGCACACCCCGACGGCTGCCGTGCCGTTGCGCCAACGGACCGCTGTCGAGCTTGGGGATCGCCGCACGGAACTCGACTCGATCCTCGCCACGGCACCCGCAGACCAACGGTCGATCATCACGGCGATTGCCAGCGGGCAACTCAGCCTCGGCGACGCGACCGAGTTGCTGCGTGAGGTGATGGCCGGGCAGAACGAGCGGCGGCGCTGGATCATCGAGCACTGGCCACACATCGTCGAGAGCGCCGAGGTCGATGCAGCGGTCGATGCCCTGGCACCAGCACCAGTGGCCGAGCCCCTGCCCGTCGGCTTCGACTTCGGGCTCGACTGACTGACGTCGCGGTGATCCTATCTGCCGACAGCTCACCCCAGCCGTCCACGCCGCTTGCCGCCTCCACCCCGCCGGCCGCCTCATCGCCGCGTTCCCACCCAACCGCCAATCGCCCGTTCTCGTCCGCCAAGTTGACGCGAGCTTCCGCCTCGGCGACGCCCGCATTCGCGCGGCCAAGTTCATGGAACTCGCCAGCGTTCGTATTGACAATCAAAAAGCGCGCCCACCGAACTGGCGCCTCCGATACTAAAGGCATCTCCAGGACGCAGCCGACAGCGCTAAACCATCGAGGCACGTGTGCGACATCTATAGAGGCGACGGCAGCCATGGATCATCGAACTGCTGTCGAAACAGAAATGCGAACTCTGCGAGAACTGTTGAGTAGAAAAGGTCGTCAGTAGTTGCGAGGTATCCGGACTCTAGCAGGAGTTTATGAATCGAACCTACTCGTCGCGCAGCTGACGGGTGCGTGGAGGAGTAGCTCGGTTCGAGCTGTGTCCGTAGGCGATTCACAAGTTCCGCGACAGCGAGGAAGGAGAAGCAGCCAGCGACACTCAGGCCCTTCTCATGACGATCAGATCCCAGCCCTGAGAGCGCCAGCATTGCCCACGCGTCAGCCTCAAACTCCTGACCTTCCGACTTCGAGAAGACCTCAAGAGTCCCGACTCTGGTGTCCATGGCCATCATATTTGACCCGTCAAGGTGGCCCTGAGCGATGTGTCCCCACTCGTGGGCGATCGCAAACTGTTGTGTACGACTGATAAGTGAAATGACGTCATCTCGACCTCCGGGAATCTTCGCGTCAACACCCAGCTCGAGGAGGTTGGGCAGTTGGCCCGTAGTAACCAGATTTCGCGCGGCCTCAACGATGATCTCATCGCGGCGTTCCTGACCGAATCCAATCGCGAAGAGCAACGTTACGGTCGCTTCGATTAGCTCAATAATTCCGTGATCGAGAAGGACGAGGTAGCCGTCGGTGTATGGCGTGCACTGAGCGTTGATCTCGTTTGTGGGGAATACACCATTGTAGATGTTGAATCGAGCCGGGCCTACCCCCTTGGTGTTGCCATCCCGAGATTCAGGCGGGAGGCAGCGCCATAGACTTTTGGCGAGACTTTGAAGGAGGTCATTCGTATTGCTGCAGAAGACGTCGAGAAGATAGTCCAGTTCAGCGTCACCCGTGCGCGGGGCTTTATCGCCGCCATACTTCTCGTTGATCGTCCATGCAGGGCTGTAGTCCCCAATCTTGAACGCAGGAGCGACGTCTTCCTCTGATAGTTCATACGTTGACAGGAAGTTCACATAATCACTGTGTGTTGGCATGTCAAAAGCCCGAGCCCTTTAGCTAACCCAATGTCCAAACGTATGAGATCGCTCCATCGTAAAGAGTTCCGTGATAAATATTTCCCGGCGGGAGGGAGTAGGAGAGCGAAATTTCGGTACCGTTCTTTGCGCTGTACCCGACGCCAAGATCGGTTCCAATAGCGTCGATCTTCACCGCCACGGAGCCCTTCCAAGTCGTGTTTTTCTTGTGGCGAAGAGGCACTGTGCTTGCCGATTCCCGGCCGATCAGATCTATAACAATTGGATTTCCCCCTTCATAGCCGACGGCGAGAGGGCCGTCGGGGTCGGGTAGGTCGAAGGTGGACAGGGGGCTATGTTTCCAGGTACGGACGTCAGCCAAACCCATTAGCCGTGCCACAACGGATGCGGCGCCTCGGCCATCCTCGTCTCGCACCTCGAGTATGTCGAAAGTTCCCACACCTTCGTGGACAATTCGTTCAGATGTCGGGATTTTCGATCGACCGTACCCCTGCATCACCTCGCACGACCAGTTCGGACCGCCACCAATTCCCAGAAGCTCAATCGAAAAGGCCGGCTCATCAGTCGTCGACTGACTGAGGGAGAAGTCAGCGCTCGCCCCGGCGATGGCGGGCACCCAAACGTCGAAGCTTGCGAGCTGGACCTCGCGAATCTCGTTCCCGACTACGCGGATGGACTTCCCTCTGATCCACTTGAGAAACCGCCGAATCTTTGCGCCGACGTCGGGCAGCGCGCTCATCTCGCTGGGGTCCGCATCTAGGACGTTCCGAGCTTCGTCCGCAAGGGGCCCACCTTGGACGCCAGGAGACCTCAGGAAGGCAGCGAGGTCGACCGCGGAAACGTTCGCGTCCTTTCGCGCCACCGTTGAGGTAATCGCCCGAGTCCAAGCCAGCGAAAAGGCCACCGCTTGAAGACACGACTGCCGACGGGCTCATTGAATCCCCATTCACTTGCCGGACAACGACGAGAGGAACGTTAGCAACTGCGCGAGGTCCCCTGAGCCGCCCTCGCGAGAGGTGGGCAACAGGTCCGCAAAGGCTCCCTGACCGGCGACGCCCGGGAAGCAAGCCCAACTGTGTCACGCTCGAACAGCTGGTCGCGATCGGCATTGAGCGTGCCCGACCCGATTGGTTACCCGTTGCTCGATTCGGTTGGCTTCCTGCTCGGCCTGCCACAACCCCTCCACGCGGTCACCCCTGCCCAGCGCAGCCGGCGCGGCTCCCACGCTGCACTCAGCTGAGTCCGGCAGGCGTCGAGCGTTCTCGGTCACGGCGGATGCCGCCCCATTCCGGTCGATCGGCTCGATGGTGGTCTTCGGTCGTCTCGGAGTCACGCCCATCGCGCCGCGTCCGTCCACGGCGCACTGTCGTTGTAGGCGGTTGATGCGCATCCAGCCAGCGGTCGATCGCTGTGGTCAGGCCGTCGGACACGTCGGGTTCGGTGGACAGCAGATGGCCGAGGGAGATGGCGAGCGGGTCGCGGGCGTCCCAGTCGATCTCGCGGTTCGAGTGCCAGCGGAGCGCTTCGTCGATTGCGTCCCACACGGTCAGCGTCGGTCGAGCGCCGCGCCGAAGGAAGCGGACGGCGACGACGAGCGATTCGAACAGGGCGAGTCCGTCGCCGGCGACGTCGGTGGCGGGGATCAGGTCGTCGGTGGGGTTCATTGCTTGGCAACCTCCAGGATGAGGGACGGGATGTCGAGTTGGGCGACTGGTTGGATGACCGGTGGCAGGAGGGCGAGCAGTTCCTCGGCGGTGCCGATCGCTGTACCGCCGATGGTCCGGACGTTGGTCGCTGGAGCAGCGGCCGGGGCGGGCGTCGGCGTCGGGTCGCAGTGCGGCACCGGCCCACGCTTCGAACACTGCGTTGTCGTCGAACCCGCAGCGGAACCCGATCGTGGCGAGCGCTTGCGATGTCGGGAGTTGCTCGTCACGGAGAATCGTGGCGGTCTCGGCGGGTGAGAGTCCGTAGCGTTCGGATGCTGCGGCGAGGTGCTCGGGCTGGGATCGGAACCGGGCGGCGAGTCCGAGCCCGGCGGCGGGGTCATCGACAGCGGTTGCGAGTCCGGCTGCGAATGTCTCGGCAGTCGGAGCGTGGGCGACGAGGTGCGACACGACGATCGCCGGGTCGGTGCCGTTGGTGGCCATCGTGCCGGCGGCGAGTTCCCACAGGTGCGGGTCGCTCGGCAGGTGGTCGAGGATCGACTCGGGTCGCAGGGCGAGGATGTCGGCGGCCGAGCATCCGGCCTCTCGCATCTCGGCTCCGGTTGCGCCGACGAGCCGAGAGGCTTCGATGAGCGGGACGTGCCAGCGGGCGTCAAGCGCCCGGATCGCCGAGGCCATCGGGACGCCGAGCATCGGCAGCAGTTCGGCAGCGGTGTGCACCGGGCAGCCGTCTGCGGCGAGCACGGCGACAGTCGTTGCTGCGGTGATGCCGGCAGCGCCGAGTAGCCGAGCGAGTTCTCGATGGTCGGCGTCGGGAAGCCGACCCTGATCTGCGTCGGTCAGCTTCGGCCCGATGAATTCGGCGAGCCGCTGGCGGCCGTAGTTGTAGTCGTCGGCGAGATCGGCGACGGCACGGTCGAGTGACATGACGCTCCCTTGGATCGGGTCGGGTCGGCGGCGGTGCCGGACTCGGCAAGAACGGGGTAGCGGCCGGCGAGCGCGGCGGCGACGTCTCGTCGGGCGCTGTCGAGGTCGTGGGATTCGCCGATGGCGAGGTGGCCATGGCCGGTCCGCGCGGCGACGTCTTCGAGTCGCCAGGAGACACCGGTCCCGTTCTCGACAGCGGAGACGTACGCGGTCTGGTTGAGGCGAAGGAACGCACCTCGCCCGGCTCCGAGTTCGCCGCGTGCCGCCCACTCGTCGGGTGTGTACGGGCCGACCGTGACCCATCGGCCGATGGGAAGCGCGTCGAGCGTCGCCGGCGGGAGTCGATGCCGGCGACCTGCCGGGACGACTCGATCGTCGACGACGTGCATCCTCGGGATCGACGAGCGGATCAGGTCGACGCCGACGGCTGCTCCCATCGCTGCGGTAAGCTTGCGGGCCGGGTCGAGCACGTCGACGAGTCGTTCCCATCGTTCACGTGGGCGGATCTGCGTCGGATCGAACGTCGGTGGAAGCTCGGTCGCCGCATGTCCGACGCCGATGGGCGACCAGCCAGGCAACCTGTTGCCGCAGCACCGGGATCAGATCGGGCCGATCGGACGAGCGCCGCAGTCGACCCGCGGCTTCGGCCAAGACCCGGTTCGGATCGCCGTCGCGTGAGAGCCGTCCTCGCACGGTCGAGTCGCAACCCGGTGCACGGCGTCGGTGAATGCCGCTCGTACCATCGGGTCCGGCGAGTTGCTCCGGCACCTCGTGCGGTGTCGAGCGCGCCATTCGCTGGTCGTCGAGCGAGTTGGTCGACGCCGAACACCGGCCGCCACTCCCACCGCTCGACCTGCGCTCTGGTGCGACGGTTGCCGCCGACGAACGGATCAGGCTCGATGCCCGAGGTCGTGATCGGCACCCGGACCGGGTACCCGTGCTCGCCAGCTCGGACCGCGCAGCCTCGTCCGTCCTCGGACGGCACGAGCCTCCACGTCTCAGCCCCGGCGGCCGGCCCGACGATCCCGTAGGAAATCAGCAGCGCCTGGTTGCGCGGGGCGAACTCCAGCCAGTCGTGCGACTCGACGATCGCCGCCTGCCACGCCTCGGGCGAAGTCAGCGTGCGAGCCGCCCACCGATCCAGGTGAGTGGCCATGTCGGCGAACGTCTCGAACCGAATCGGAGTGAACTGCGCAGCCATCGAGCGGCACCGTGCACTCCCGAACTCCCGGAGTTACTCCCGATGGAACTCCCGGAGTCATCGGCTCTCGAAGTTATCTTGCAAAGCGAGTCAGGGGGAGTAGGCGATTCTCGGTGGATCGCTCCAGTCAACGATGATCGAGGACCTCGCTCGAGGGTCACCTCGATGCCATCATTTACGTATGCGCTCTGGAACTAGCGATGCGAGGTGTGCATGTCTGCGATGCTGACGGTGTTCTTATGCCACTCATCGGGCGACAAGACCACCGTACGCCGCATCGCTGACCGGCTGGAGACCATCGGATGCGACGTTTGGCTCGACGAGCGCAAGCTGCTGCCTGGCCAAGATTGGGATTCCGAGATCCGGCGAGCGGTGAGGCTTGCCGACGTCGTCGTCGTACTGTTGTCCGAGTCATCGGTCACAAAAATCGGCTATGTGCAACCGAAATTCGCCTGGCGCTTGACGCAGCGGAGGAACGGCCCGACGGTCAGATCTACGTTGTCCCAGTCGCGTTGGACGACATCGTGGCGTTGCCCGAACGCCTCGGGCGGTGGCAGATGATCCGCATGTCGCACCCCGAGTGGTTCGACCGGCTCGTTCTCTCGCTGCAGCACTGCGCCAGCCGACTTGGAAAGTCAGCACCCGCTGACGCGACCTACCTGCGGAAACTCACTGCAGGCGTCCTGGAACAGCAGTTCATCGACGTTCTTGGTCAACCCAGTCAATGGCTCGCGCGGCACGGGGATACCTCCGGTCGACGACTCGTCTGGCGGCGGCGATGCGCATCAATTTCGGCAAGCGTGGACAACACCGGCCAGATAGAGGAGTACGTCGTTCAAGCAGAAGCACCTGGCTTCACTGCGCCAGTGCCACTGCTGCCGGGGCTGAGTGGCGACTTGGTCCTCGGGCAGAGCACCTTCGCTGACGTCGCACTCAAGCCGATAAGAAGCGACGCGCTCTCGCCGCCGAACGGCAGGTGGTCCTACTTCGAGGAGTACTACGAAGGGCCGAACACGGGCTACAAACACGTCGGGCTGGGTTGCAGCTACTGGTCCGCGCACGGGTTGGCCATCGGGGCTCAGGCCCTCGATGTGAGACGCCTCGTTGACGCGGCGGCCAGCCGGAGGGCAGTCTCTGAAGAGATAGCCGCACTTCGCAATGGTTTGATCGTGTCCGCATTCGCCATCTCCGTCAGAGAAATCCGCGAACGTGCCGTCGTCCAATCTGAGGAATGGACCTGACTTGGCTGGCTAACGGTGCCCGCAGCATCGACGGCATCCCTAGCCAATGAACGTTCGCGATTGCCATGCTAAATCCCCGCACCCCTCCTTGGGTCGCAGATCACGACTTCTCGACGCCCGTACTGAACGACACGTCCCTCACCGATCTCGCGCCACGAGCCACATCGTTCGCACTTCCCGGCGACCCGGTTTGCATCGGACGGAACCTCCTCGTCGCTCTGCTCGCTGAAGTCGAGTTCCGGCGGATCAGCGGGGACCTTCGGTGATGCCTTTCCGGACGCCGTCGGCCTTGGCGTCGCAGGAGGAGGAGGCGTCGGGATCTTCGGGAGCTTGGCGACTTGTTCGGCCATCACGGCGGCATCGATCACCGGTTTGACCTCGCTCCTCCGCGTCGAGTCGACCGGGCAAGTCCCCTCCTTCGGCGGCGCGACCGGCTTGCCGTCGGCGCCGTGCGGGACGAGTGCGCTCAGCTGCTTGTCCTTCCACCATTGCACGAGCCGGAGATGGATCGGCGGGAGGGTGCCGTACAGGAGCACGGCGTCAAGGCGACGCATCTGACGTACGACGTGTGGGGGCAGCAGGTCCTCGCGTTGTGGCGATTCGCTGATCGTCTTCCGGCCGCCGACGTTGTCGGTCGACCAGCCTCGTTGCGGGACGTGGACGGTGCCGCCGATGCGGGCCGGCTCGGCGAACATCGTTACAACGCTTACCCTTGCGTGCCGTCCGGCGGCGCTCGATCGCCCGTCCGGCCGCGTCCGCCTCATCGTCGTCGGGGCTGGGTCGGTACTGGCGATCGCCGAGGTGATCGATATCGCCGACGACGGTCTCGTGCACGTTCGCCCTCCTCGCCGGTGCGGTCACCCCTGGAGCGGCTGGCGGGAGCGAAGCAGTGGGTATGACGATGACAGCGGCAGACGGAATCCTCGGGTTGCCACGCTCCGGCGCGAGCGTCGCATTGGTCTCGGGAGTGACAAGCAGTGACAAGATTCGAGGCTGGTCGTGTCACAGATTTGTCACTGCGACGAGCGCAGACAGGACGAGACGAAACGAGGCGAGACCCGCCAGCCGAAGCTCGAAAGCCCTGGCAGACGGCTACGGAAGCTGACAGACTCATAACCCGAAGGTCGCAGGTTCAAATCCTGCCCCCGCCACCAAAGGCCCTGGTCAGACACCATGTCTGACCAGGGCCGTTCGTTCGGGTCGCTACCGGCCCGCTACCGCCATCATGCGACTGGGTCTTGCGAATCGGCAGTCGTGATGAGGCGGGCGAAGGTGTTGGCGGCGTCGCGTTGCATGCCGGGCAGCACGTGTTGGTAGACGGCCATCGTGAACGCCGGCGTCGAGTGCCCGAGGCGCTCGCTGACGACCTTCAACGGGATCCCGTGCTTCAACATCAGCGTGGCGTGGGTGTGGCGCAGATCGTGCAACCTGATCGCAGGCACATCTGCAGTGCGTTGGAGTCGTGCGACGGTCTGCGAGAGCGTGTGTGGGTGAACGGGCTGCCCGTCGGGGCGGGTGAACACGGTCTCGTCCGCTGCGACCGTCCCAAGCTCGCCAAGTTGGCGGCGTCGCCACTCGCGTAGCACGACCACCGTTCGTTGGTCGAGGTCGATCGCTCGCCGCGAGGTGCGGGTCTTGGTCGGGGTGGTGTGGACTTGGTAGCCGGTGCAGCTGACCGACCGGCGGATCGACAGCGTCGCTGTGTCGAGGTCGATGTCGGACCAGCGCAGGCCGAGCACCTCACCGCGGCGCATCCCGGTCATCGCCGCCAACCAGATCGCCGGGCCGAGCCGATGGGTCATGGCGACATGCAGGAACTGGCGGAGTTGGTGTTCGTTCCAGCAGCGCTGCTCCGGTGCGGCGCCGTGACACGGGGGATCCATCAGCCGGGCGACGTTGCGATGCACGAGACCCGAGCGTTCGGCGTCGCCGAGCGCGGTACGCAAGATCTGGTGCACGTTCAACACGGTCTTGGGTGCGAGCGGCCCGCCGTCGTGGCGTCCACTGCGACGTAGGCGGGTGTAGAGGTCTTCGAGGTGGGTGATCGGTGAGGCTGCGCAGCGGCACCCGTCCGATGTGGGGCAGGACGTAGCGGTCGATCATCTTCTCGTACCGGAACGACGTGGTTGGTCGGAGCCGATCCTGGCGGGTCGGCAGCCAACGTGTGCACAGGTAACGCGACACGGTGACCCCGCGTGTCGAGGGCGGTCGTGCTGGCGGCAGTGCATCGGCGCGTGCACGAGCGTCGACCTCATCATCGGCGCGGTGCCATCGGCGACGGTCACGGCCGGTGAGCGGGTCGAGCCCTTCGTAGCTGACGGCATACCAGCGGCCGTCGCGGTTGGTGACGTATCCCATGTTCGGTTCCTCCTGTAGCGGTAGCGGAACCGGTAGCTGATCGCGAATCGGCTGGACGTGCTGCCGTGTCTGACCGTCCGGAACCCGAAGGTCAACCGGGCGGCGCCGCACGTCTCCGGCGGCCCAGACGAGTCGCTGGCACCGCTCTTGCTTGTGACGATGTAGGTGTCGACGTCGAAGTCGCGGTCGGTGAGCAGCTGATCCGCCGCCAGATCGTCAAGCACGACCGCACCTCGAGAACCCGGCGCAGCGCCAACCCCGGGCGGCCGACCCAGCAGATTCAACGACGCCCGAACCCGACTGCCAAGTAGCTACCGAACACGATCCGTCCAGCGGGTAAGGGGTCTGACAGATCGTCAGCGGAAGTCTCTTGGGGCCGGGGCCGAACGTGTTCCGACGAATCATGGGTCCTCCCCCAGTTTCCCGCCTGGGAACGGAAGAAGGGCCCTGTTTCAACCGAAGCCTGGGGGCGCACACTTGGGTTGTCAGACCGGCTGGCGTTGGCCTGTCGCCATTGTGTGGTGTAGGGGGCGCTGTGAGCGCGATCAGAGAGATCCAGGGATCGCCCAGGGTGCCCGCGTCGAGCGAACCGGATCGGCGTGGACGACGCTTGCTGCGTGCGGCTTGGTGGTCGTTCGGGTTGCTCCCGATCTCGTTCTTGGGCGGCAGCCTGCTCGGTGGGGTCCTCTTGGCGGCGACGGGCAACGACCCTGATGGGGAGATCGACCCGTCCTGGTGGCAGGTCGCGGTGGCCGGCATCCCGGCGCTCGGGGTGATGATCCTGCCGTGTGTGCTGGTCGTGTGGTTCGGCCGGCGGGCTGTTGGCGCGGGTCATCAGGATGGTCGTGCGGCGACGATTGCGGGAGTGGCCGTCGGCGCTGGGCTCGTCCTCCTGAACCTGATCGCGATCGCCGTTCGGCTCGTCGCCGCGGTCTTGTGAGGTGCTGGGCGTGTCCAGAGCACCGGTGATGCACCGACGACCAGCCTTCCAGGTCCGGACGACCGCTCTCTTGGCGATCATCGCGGCGGCTTGCGGCGGGGGTGACGCGACGCCCGCGACCACGACTCAGGTGTCATCGGCGTCCGCGATTCCAGTCGTCGTCGACACTGACGTCGCGATCGATGATTTGGTGGCGCTGACGTTCCTGCTGGCGTCCGACGATGTCGATGTGCTGGCGATCACCGTGTCGGGGACGGGCGAGGTGCGATGCCCAGTCGGGATCGGTGTGGTGCAGGAGTTGCTGGAACGCACCGGGGATCAAACGGTTCCGGTGGCGTGCGGACGCTCGACGCCCCTCGTCGGCACACGCCAGTTTCCAGCCGAGTGGCGTGACGCGGCCGACTCGGGATGGGGCGTCCTCCTACCGTCCGACGCGCCGAGGCCCGGCGTTCCTTCGGCGGTCGAGCTGCTGGTCGAGACCGTGGAGCCGGGCGTGACCCTGCTGACGCTGGGTCCGCTGACCAACGTCGCCGAAGCGTTCCGCGCTGATCAAGGGCTTGCCGACCGGGTCGCGTCGATCGTGGTCATGGGCGGCGCGGTCGACGTAACCGGCAACGTCCACGAATCGGGTCTCGATGCCGCCGACTCCGAGTGGAACGTATTCATCGACCCGACCGCAGCCTCCGAGGTGTTCGGTTCCGGTGCACCGGTGCTGCTCGTCGCCCTCGACGCCACCAACCACGTTCCGGTCACACCTGTGTTCCTCGAACGTCTCGCATTGAACAGCGACACCACCTCAGGATCGCTCGTCGCGGAGCTGTACCAGGCCAACCCGTTGGTCGGTAGGGGTGCCGCGTACTTCTGGGACCCGCTCGCCGCAGCCGCGATCGTCGACCCAGGTCTGTTGACGACCGAACGCGCTGACATTGCCATCATCGGCGAGGACGGCCCCGATATCGGACGGACCGTCCGCAGCGACGACGGGGACCCGATCAGTGTGGCGACCTCCGCCGACGCTGCGGCATTCGAGGACCTGCTGTTGCGAACACTCGGCGACGTGCAGCCGGACGAGGCGCTCGTCGAGCCGCCACCAGCGGTCGGTGACGCGGTCGTCGCCTACGACGGCACCGACTGCACCTACGACGGCCCGACCACCGTCGCAGCCGGGCGAATGGGATTCACGTTCGAGACCGACGACCCCGAATGGGTCGCTGCCGTGGTCCAACTCACAGGCGAGTTCACGATCGAAGAGGTCGTCGCTTGGGTCGAGGCCAACCCCGACGCTCAGCAAGCGACACCCGGTGTCGACCAAGCCGCCGTCGTTCCGGCAGGGGCACCGACATTCGTGACCGTCGAGGCACCCGCAGTTGGTGTGATCTGCTCGCCCTACGAACCTGGCGCACTACTCATCGCAGGCTCGCTCATCGTCCGATGACGTAGCTCGCCTCGGCCTCGCGACGGCACATGTCGGTCTCGCTGCCGGCGTTGCGGTCATGGATCGGGTCGATCGCAGTCGGCTGAGCTGCGCTCGGCGGATGTGGATGTCAGCCGGGGAGCAGTTCAGCGTCGGTGACAGCAGGCCAATACCCGCCGTCGACCAAGAGCCTCGTCGCCGCCGGGTCGGCGGTGGTGACCAGGAGCAGGCGGTCGAGATCGTCTGTGACCACGAACCAGCTCCCATCTTCATTCCAGGTCGCGAAGCGCATGCAGTAGGTGCTCGGCGCCCCCGTCGACAGCAGCGTTCGGCTGCGACCCTCGACGGTGAGGGTCAGGGTCAGCTTGCCGCCACCGTTCTTGCAGATGACTTCCTCCCCGTTGGGGCCAGGCCACGCATTCTCCGGCCATTCGCGGTATGGGGGAATGTCACTGGTGGGAACCTCCGCCACCGCGCCGGTCGCCGGGTCGATGATCCAGCTGCGCAGGTCGTCGTTGCTGTCGGCACTGGGGTAGGAAGTGGACTGAAGGCGCCCGTCGTCACGCCAGGCAAGCTCGCCAGCGAACCCGTCCCCGCAGGCCAGTTCCTCGGGCTCACCACCCGACGCAGCGACGACGTACACGCACCGATCGTCGCCGGGTTTGAGGAACGCTACCGAGCCCATCAGCGAGGGATCAGGCGTCGTCGCGAGCGACGGGAAGTCAGGGGTCGGCTGCAGCAGCGCCCAGTAGAAGGCGCGGATTACGAAGAACCCGCCGATCACGACAACTACTGCGACCAGGGCAACCAGCGCCTTCCGCCCAGATAGGCGTCGAGGGGACTCCACCTCCGGCAGCTCCGGCTCCGTTTGACGATCGGTCATCCTGTCCTCCCGTTCTCGCGATGATCCTCGGCCGAAGTTGCTCCGTTCGTCTTCACCGTCTCACCAGAATCCTTATGTCAATCGTCGGTCCGTCCCGTCGATCTCGACAGGGGCCAACGTCCCGTCCAACCTGGTGATCGGCCCCTCGCCGACGCTGGCAGTCGACCCGGGCTGCACCAGAGGCGCCCGTCGGCAGCAACGCTGTGGTGAAATGCGTGGCCTGCTGGCGGGCGACACTCGATGACGTGGCAGCGTGGCGGAGCGCTACGCAGACGCGCAGGCAGGTCGTCGGGCTGTCGTCCGCGTTGTCTCCTTCGCCTCGTTCGTGCCGCAGCGGACTCCCGGGCGGCCTGCGCGAACACCTGAACAGCGACTCGTGTCGCGTCGGGCTCAGGTCGGTCCGAGCCCGGTCGACAGGCGCGGAAAGCCGCGCGCCACGAGGATCGGTAGTGCGGGCGGCCGTCGTGCGGTGAGCCAGTGCTGGAGTGAGGCGCGCATGACGGCAAGCGCGGTGGCGGCTAGCAGGCGGGGCGTGGGGTCGTAGGCTTTGGCGCCGAGTCGGGCGCGAAGGCGTTCAGCAAGAGCCGTCTCCCATCCGGCCTGCAGCTGGAGGCTCCTGGCGAACACCGAGGGGTTCGTCGCCACGATCGTGAAGCGTCGACGAAGGCGATCGGCCTCGGTCTCGTAGTCGGCGGCGACCGCAGCGAAGGCGGCCTGAAGCGCGGCCCAGACGGGCTCATCGTTAGGGCGCTGATCAAGTTCGGTGAGGATTCGGTCGAGCCGGTCGGCGTAGTCGGCCAAGACGAGATCGTCCTTGGTTGCGAAGTACGAGAAGAACGTCCGGGGCGCCAGCCCTGCTGCCGACGCGACCTGCTCGATGGTCGTCTTGTCGAACCCCTGGCGTTCGAACAAGTCGATCGCGACGTCTTCGAACCGTCGTCGGCGTTCTCGCTTGCTGCGCTCCCGCAGTCCGATCGGCTCGGTCACACCGACACGATAGCAGAACAATGCAGCAGTGGTTGCAAGAATGCAGTGACTGCACGTATCGTGCTGCCTGAGGGAGGTTGTCGTGTCGAACGGGCTGTATCGACTGGGTCGGTGGATCGCTGCGCATCACCGGCTGGTGGTGGTCGTGTGGTTGGTCGGGCTGGTGGCGGTCGTCGGGATGGATCGTGTCGCCGGGGGTGAGCCGGTCGACGACTTCCAGGTTCCCGGCGTCGAGTCGCAGGCGGCGATCGACCTGTTGGAGGAGCGTTTCCCGGAACGGGCCGGGGCGACGGCGATGGTGGTGTTCCACACCGCCGACGGCTCCGTCACCGACCCGTCGGCCGCCGAGGCGATCGGAGCGTCGATCGACGAGGTGCGGGCACTCGATCACGTGCTCGCCGTGACCGATCCACTCGCCGGACCGCGTTCGATCTCGCCTGACGGCGCGACCGCTTTCGCCGCCGTGCAGTTCGGCGGTTCCACGGCCGACCTCGGGAGGGCCACGCTGGACGCGCTGTTCGAGACCGCTGCCCCGGCCGAGCGAGGGGGTGTCCAGGTCGAGTTCGGTGGCGAACTGCCCACGGTGTTGAAGGAACGCTCCGAAGGGCCCGCCGAGATGATCGGGATGCTGGCCGCGCTGATCGTCCTGTTCGTGACGCTCCGGGCCGTCGTGGCGGCCGTGATGCCGCTCGGCGTCGCGATCGCCGGGTTGGCCACCGGGCTGTCGATCGTCGGGCTGATGAGTGGCCTGATCGACATCCCATCGATCGCGCCGCGCCTCGGAACCATGATCGGACTCGGCGTCGGCATCGACTATGCGCTGTTCGTCCTGAGCCGGCACCGCGACCAACTCGCCCACAGCATGGCCGTCGACGAATCGATCGGGCGTACCAACGCCACCGCCGGCCAAGCCGTGGTGGTCGCCGGCGGCACCGTTGTCGTCGCGATCCTCGGACTGCAGTTCGCCGGTATCCCGTTCGTCGCCGCTCTCGGCTATTCCGCCTCGATCGTGGTCGCCGTCGCCGTAGTCGTCGCCGTCACGTTGCTACCCGCGCTGCTCGCGTTCGCCGGCACCCGCGTTCTACCCAGGCGCCAACGTTCCACCGTCGGATCGACTGAGGTGTCGCACAGCGGATGGGTGAGCTGGGCTCGCTGGGTCGCGCATCACCCGTGGCGCACCGGCATCGCCGCTACCGTCGTGCTCGTCACGCTGGCGATCCCGGTGCTCGACATGCGACTCGGCCAAGCCGATGCCGGCTCCGACCCCACCAGCACCACCCACCGCCGCGCCTACGATCTGCTCGCCGCCGGGTTCGGCGAGGGCTTCAACGGACCGCTCCTGATCGTCGTCGACCTCGGCGACGACCCCGACCCCGCCGTGCTCGACCGGATCAGTTCCGCCGTGGCCGCGGACGCCGGTGTCCGGGCTGTGTCGCCACCGGAGCTGAACGCCGCCGGCGACACCGGCATCATCACCGCGATCCCGGCCACGAAGCCCCAGGATCAGGCGACGAGCGATCTCGTCCACCACCTCCGTGACGACCTGTTGCCCACAGCGACCAACGGGACCGGTGCCGAAGCACTCGTCGGAGGACCGACCGCGGGGTTCATCGACCAGTCCGACAAGATCGCAGCACGCCTCCCGTGGTTCATCGCGGCGGTCGTGTCGTTGTCATTCCTGTTGCTGATGACCGTGTTCCGCTCGATCCTCGTGCCGCTCAAGGCAGCAATCCTGAACCTGCTGTCGATCGGCGCCGCCTACGGCGTCGTCGTCGCCGTCTTCCAATGGGGCTGGGGCCGCTCACTCATCGGCCTCGACGAAGCCGTTCCCATCGCATCGTTCGTCCCGATGATGATGTTCGCGATCCTCTTCGGCCTCTCGATGGACTACGAAGTGTTCATCCTCTCGCGCATCCGCGAGCAGAAAACCGGCGAGCGGCCCGCCCGGGTAGGTCACAAGCGCAAGGCCGACGGATGCGGAACGGGTCGCCAACAGCCGAGACCGCAGCGGGTTGCGGGCTTTGTGTGGCACCGGGTTGCGGGCTTTGGTGTGGAGGTAGCGTCGGGCGGCTGGGAGCACGGGCGCGTGGGTTTGCAGGTGCCGGTAGCTCGCCGGTCAGCGTCCGGGGGAGACGACGTTGATTGTGTCGCCGTCGGCGGGAATGCGGAGCCGGTCGGGAGTGATGCCCGTGTGTGTAGCGGCGGCGCGTAGCTGTTGGCGGGTGACCGGCGCGTGGGCCACCGCTTCGAGGTGTACGGCGATGACGGTTGCGGTCGGCGCGGACTGAGCGACATCGATCGTGTCGGCGATGCCCATGATGATCTCGGTCCCGCCGGCGGTCGCCCCGCCGGAGTGGGTGACGATCACGTCGGGTCGTTCTCGTTCGATAACGCCGCGGACCTCATCGGTGAGGACACTGTCGCCGACCCAGTACACGGTCGGTTCGTTGTTGGACCGGAACAGCATCCCGATGACGTTGCCCATTCGTTCGACGATCGTTCCGTGTCCGTGACGGCCAGTGGTCGGGGTGATCGTCACCTCCCCAACGTTGGTTGTGTCGGCGAGTTCGGTTGCGCGGAACCCGGCGCCCGCGAGTTTGTCGAGGTCGCCTGGCTGGCACAGCAGCGGGAGGTGGCGTGGTACGAGTCCGAACGCGGTGTCGTCGAAATGATCGGGGTGGAGATGTGAGATCAGCACCAGGTCGACTCCATCGAGCACTTCGTCGGTCGAGCAGGGAAGGTCGACGGTCGGGTTCCGTTCGGGCGAGTCGCCCATTGGCCTGATGGCGTGTTTCACGCTGAGCATCGGATCGATGAGGAACTCGGTGCCGCCGTAGTGGAGGCGAAGAGTCGCGTTGCGGATCAGTCGAAGGTCCATGTCAGTGCTCCCTGTCGGGCGGAGTGGTGCGGGTATCGATCGCGGCGAGCCGGCGTTCCAGCTCCCGCCGCAACGCGCCGAGGGTTGCGATTTGACCGTTGATGTCGGCGAGTTTGACGGCGAACAGGTCGCGCATCTCGGTGTCGTGCTGCTCGGACAGCGTTCGGCCGTCACGCCAGCACGGGGCGAGATCCCTGATTTCGTTGAGCGACAGCCCTGCCCGCTGTAACCGTCGGATCAGCTCAACGCGTCGCACATCATCTTTGACGAACCGGCGGTAACCGTTGCGTTGCCGCGACGGCGCAAGCAGTCCAACGGTCTCGAAATGATGCAGCGACCGCACAGTCACACCTGCCGCGTCTGGCCACCTGTCCAATGTTCACACCGTCACGCTAAACCCTCACGTACACGTCAGTGTCAAGCCTTCGAGCAAGAACCATCTTCGGCGATTCACTCTATTTACAGTTGATATCGCTTGGTTATGGAGCGATACTGGTGGGGTGAGAGTTGCTGCGCCACCGTTGTTGCCGATGTTCCGGTCGCGGCTTCAGGGTGAGGTGCTCGCGTTGCTGCTCGCCGACGCAAGCCGGCGTTGGACGATCGATGAACTCGCTGACCGTACTCGGCACCCGTATCAGACGGTGGCCACCGAGGTTCGGCGGTGGCAAGCAGCGGGGATGCTCGATGTCACGATCGTGGGTCGAACGAAGCTGTTCGCGGTGAACTCAGCGAACCCGTATGTTCGACCGTTGAGCGAGTTGGTGTTGATGGCGTTCGGTCCGCCCCTAGTGATCGCCGAAGAGTTCGCCCAGGTGGCCGCTGTCGAGCAAGTATTCATTTACGGGTCGTGGGCGGCGCGTTTCGAAGGCGAGCCTGGTCCAACACCGAACGACATCGATGTTCTCGTTGTCGGGACACCCGCTCGCGACGATGTGTATGCCGCTGCCGCACGGTCGCAGCAGCGGCTGGGTCGTGAGGTGAACGTGACGCAACGAACCAGCGCGCAATGGGCGGCCGCCGACGATGGGTTCACCCAACACGTTCGCGCCTCACCGATCGTCGAACTGCCGTATCCTCAACGTCGTGCCGAGATGGAACAAGGGAAGTGAAGTAATCGAGCGTCTCCTCGACGCTCGACAACTGCAACGAGTACCCGCCGACCCGGCAACCGTTGAGGCACTGCTCGCGTCCGCGCGTCGACACATCGGTTCCGCGTCGAGGTCCGCAGGCGATGATCCCGAGGGTGCGTTCTCGCTCGCGTACGACGCGGCGAGAAAAACCGCGACAGCGCTGCTGGCGCACCAGGGGCTACGCCCGACAACGGCCGGTGGCCACATCGTCGTGGTCGAGGCAGTCAACGCCCAGTTCCCCGCGGTTCCCGGCCTGAAATCGATCGACCGGCTCCGCCGCAGACGCAACCAAGCCGAGTATCCCGAACCCGCAAGCTATGACCCCGTCACGACCGACGAAGCCAACGATGCCGTCGCAGTGGCCGGCGAATGCCTCGAAACCGCCGAGCGCCTCATCGGCGCACCGCAACTCGGCATCTTCTGACCACCGGAACGGCCAACCCGAGCGGAAACCCGAAGAGGTTCTAACTCGCCCCCTCGTCGTGCCCAAGCGGTGGCCCCGACGATCGAACCTCTGCAAATGACAACGAATGACAAATCACCCTCGCTGCTTGCAATTCAAATGTCATTGGAAATCGTGCGTACTGGTGCATATCAGAGCAGATGAACGCTGATAATAGACTAGCGATTATGCATCTGAACTGGGACAACGTCCCACGGAAACAGATCAATACAAACTAAGATCTTCGATCTCATAACCCGAAGGTCACAGGTTCAAACCCTGTCCCGCCACCAATATCAGTGCAAAGGCCCAGGTCAGCGACCTGGTCCTTTCACGTTGCTCAGGTCTTCCCCCGAGCGTCAGCGCGTGACGGTCTGGGTGATGGTCATCGAGTTGTTCGTGGCCGCCGGGTCGGGAGTTGCGGAGATGGTCGCCGCGCCGACACGGTGGCGGCCGGTCTGGTTCGGCTTGTAGGTGATGGTGAAGGTCACGCTTTGAGCGTTGGCCAACGACGGGGTGCGCCAGGTGAGGATGTTTCGCAACCGGGTGAAACCGTCCGTGGCGGTGACGGAGCGGGCGTCCTCGGGAAGAGCGAACGCCGTCATGACCGAGGTGGCAGTCACCGGCCCGCCGTTGACAACCGACACCGTGCAGGTCACCGCGACACCGCGTCGTGCCGATGACGGACACACGAGAGTGAGCTTCAGATCAGCCCGGTTGGCGGTCCTGGTTATCGCCACAGTGAACGGCCCAACGCTGATCGAACCCACGACGTTGGAGGCGGTCACGCTGTAGATGAAGCTCGTTGTACCCGGCGGCGGTGTCCCGGTCAACACGCCGGTCGCCGGAGTGATCGACAGCCAACTCGGCGCGCCGGTTGCCAGCGCGAACGTCGGCGCCGGCGTGCCGTTGGCGCTGAACGTGTAGGAGTACGTCTGGCCGACGGTGGCGGTGACGGGCGGGTTGGCGAGCACGAACAACGGTGGCTCGCCGACCACAACCGTCTGCTGCACCCGGGTTGCTGCGGGCAGGCCGGGCACGCCGGCCTGATCGGCATTCAGTGTGCACGTCCCACGCCCGGTGAATGACACCAGACCACCGGTCATGGCGCACGCTGCGCTCGATGTGGCGTCGACGGTGATCGCCACCGGTAGCCCGACGCTCGACGTTGCCGTTGGGCTGTACGTATTGCCGACCACGCCTGGGTTCGGGACCAACGACGTGAACGCGACGGTCTGCGAACGCACGATGGTGATGTTCTGCGACATCGAGAAGCCCGGATTTCCCGCTATGTCGACGACAGCGCGCACCGGTGTCGGTTGGAAGCCCGTGCCGACCATCACCGCGTCGGCGGGGCACGCGTCCGGGGCGAGACCCGAGCCGACATCGGAGCACGTGAAGTGGGCCGTCACGTCTCCCGGATAGGAGCCGTTCGGTAGCGGCGCCGGCGACAGGGTCGCGCTGATCGTCGGACGCACCGTGTCGATCTTCACCGTCTCGCTCGCTACGCCGAGATTGCCGGCAATGTCCGAGCAGGTCGCGCCCGCGGTCGTCGTGCCTTCGGGGACCACCGTCGAGGTGGCTGCGCACATCGAGGTGTTAGTGCCGGAACCACCCGTGTCGGTCCAGTTCCAGGTGATGGTCACAGGAGTCGAGGCGTTCCAACCAGCGGCGTTCGGCGTCGGCATCGCCACCGCAGACGCGGCAGGCGGGGTGGTGTCGCGCGAGCCGACCGTGAACGACTGCTGCACCTGGGTCGCCGCAGGTAAGCCCGGGACGCCGGGTTGGTCGGCGTTCAAGGTGCAGGTCCCCGGCCCGGAGAACGACACGACGCCCGCAGTGATCGAGCACACCGCGCTCGACGTTGCGTCGACGGCGATCGTCACCGGCAGTCCGACGCTCGACGTCGCGGTCGGGCTGTAAGACCCACCCGTCGCGGCCGGGTTCGGCGGCACGGAGGTGAACGACACGGTCTGCGAACGGACGATGGTGACGTTCTGCGACAACGTCACGCTCTCGTTGCCGGCACCGTCGACGACCACACCAACCGGGGTGGCGACGATACCGGTGCCCCTCATGACAACGTCCCTCGGACAGGCGAATGGAGCGAGACCGGAGCCGGTGTCAGCGCAGGTGAAGTGGACCGTGATGTCGCCCGGGTACGCGCCGTTCGGGAGCGGCGGTGGCGACAGCGCCACGCTGATCGTCGGTGGCACAGTGTCGATCTTCACCGTCTGGCTCGCCGCGCCGAGATTGCCGGCGTTGTCCGAGCAGGTTGCCCGGGCGTTCGTCGTGCCCTCAGCGGAAACCGTCGAGGTGGCCGCGCAGGTGCTCACATTGAGGCCGGAACCGCCTCTGTCAGTCCAGTTCCATGTGATCGTGACGGGCGTTGTGTTCCATCCGAAGAAGTCCGCCGGCGACGGAGTCACAACGGGCGACGCGGTCACCGGGGAGAAGATCAATCCGCCGTTGTACAGGTAGCTGTAGCCGAGCGCCGCCCCGCTCCGGGGATCGAGTTGGTCGCTTATCGTGTTGTAGACGGTGCTGTCAAAGCCGATGTCGACCTGGTCGGCGGAGTTGCCGAACCCGAGCAGGGTGTCGTCGAGACCGGGCCCGCCGAAGAACTGCGTGTAGGCCGAGATCGGGCCGACCCCCGCCTGCCACTCGGCCCAGAGCAAGTCGACGTAGGAATGCAGCAGCCAGAACACCGGATCGTCGACGGCGCCATGAATCGTCTTGACCTGCCCACCGATCGCGTTGTGCACGAAGTTGTGAAGCGGAACCTCGACGCCATCGGCCATCGTTCTGAAGTCCGCCGCCGTGACCGCCCGGAGCACCTTCACGGCCCCAACCTCGCCGGAAGTGGCGGCGAAGAGGTCTGGGATGAACGCTCGCGACAGGTCATGGGTGCCGCTGTCCGCTCCGGGATCGAGCGTGGTCCAGGTCCCAGCCCTGAACGGCCCGTTGGTCACGACATGCGACGCGTTCGGGTCCCCGTCAGGCCCCATGAACTGCCCGTCGCCGAGGACCGCGAGATCCGACGGGAACGGCGTCCTCGTGAAATCCCAATATGGCACGGTGAAGTCGGCGTACTTCACCGGGTCGAGCTGGCGCACTTCGGTCTCGAACTCCCAGAGCAGTTTCCGATGCCAGGGGAGGAATCCCGAGGTGCTGTGCAGCCGATAGAGCATATGCATCTGCGCGAACTCGTCATAGCGATTGCTCGCCAGACTGCCGTCGCCGCGATGTGGGGCAGCCTTCAGGTCCTTGATCGCGTCCACGAAGAGTTGCTTCTCGACCGGCGACAAATCCCTCACATCCCGGCGAATACGCACGCCTGCTGCAGACTCGGGCGCCGCATTCACCTCAACTGCGCCCGGCGCAACGATCGTGGACGCGAGGAAGGCGCTGAGAACCGCCGCCAACCGCACCCAGGGCCGCCTGACCAACCTTCTGTTCTGACGCGACCGCATTCCTTCTCATCCCCTCCGATGTTCAAGAGATGGCGGAATGTTATGCGTTCGCCGAGCCCGAGCTTGACGGCAGTTCGGTGCAACCGAAGAGAGCAGGCGACTGCCTGTGTCGCTCGGCTTCGGCGAGGAGTCGGACGACTTCGATCCAGCTACGGCGGCTCCCGTCACCGCTGGCAGCGAGCCGGAATGCCCGGTGCAGGGCCGACTGCTGCGCGGTGCCAGGACTCAGGGCAGTCGTGCTCGGTCGAACTCCTGCTGAAGCCGTGGACGCCGCCGGTGAGCCTCGCGCAGCTCGGCGATGAACGTGTCGACGACGTCGGCCTGGTCGGTCCCGGACGCAAGCTCGCGCATCTTCGCCAGGCGGCGTGCTGCGAGCCGATAATGCTGAGCGCCGGCGTTGGCCAGTTCGTGTTCGACCAGTCGCCTGTGGATCGGCAACACCGCCACCGGGTCGATCGACTCGTACGCGTTGGCCACTTCCGCCCAGGTGTGGTCGTCGTCGGCACGCAGGCTGGCGGCCTGTTCCCAGGCCAGACGTGGGTCCTTGAGCGTGCCGAGCGCAAACAGCACGGCCTGATCCGGTCTCGCTGCCAGCGTCGCAAGCACGTGGTCGCGGTAGTCGGGCCACGAACTACCGGCATCTCGGTACAGACGCGCTGCGGTGGTCGCCGATGGCCACCGGGTAAACACGAGACGTCGTGTCGAAACGACTTCAGCGGGACGGTGACATGCGAGCAGTTCGCACCAGTAGTCGGCCGCTTGCAGCGCTTGATGGTCCGGATGGTGATCGGCCGCCTGGCGGGCCCAGTCGATCGCCAGATCGATCTCACCGATCTCGTCGAACGCCTTCGCGGTGTCCTGGAGCCATGCCGCGACCCGGCTCGGCTCGTGTTCGGATGAGCGGAAGAACGATGTCCGCCAGCGGTGCCACGCCTTCAAGGATGTCACCAGGAGCGGTGTATGTCACGAATCTGGATGCCGTGGAGAGCAGCGCGATTGGGGTTCCGTTGAAGGGTCGCAAGGGGCCGATGTGGTGCACGCTCCCGTCGGCCTGCAGGCTGATCAGTCCGGAGTACCTCAATCCACGTCACCACAGCTATCCGTCAGCCGGGCGGTCACTCCAAGCCGACCTCATGGTCCGAGGAGCGCGAGCGGCACGACGGCTACGCCGTCGGGGCGGCGATAGGCGAAGTCGCCGGTGTTGATGAGCACTTTGTCGGCGAGGCGGTCGCCGAGTTGGTCGTCGAGCCAGTTGAGGTGGCGGACGTCGTGATCGGTCGCCGTTTCGCTGAGCTTGACCTCGATGGCTACAACCCGTCGGTCGTCGCCTTCGACGATGAGATCGATCTCGCGGTCGGACTCCTTTGTGCGTAGGTGCCCGACACGAGCGGAGGTCGCGTCTGCGTAGATGCGTACGCTCTGCGCGGCGAGCGACTCGAACAGGGAACCTAACCATGTCCCGGTGGAGCCGGCGGGCCGTTGCCCGTCGCCTGCGAGGAGACCCTTTCTGCCAACGCCGACCAAGCGTGCCGCCAACGCCGGGTCCACAAGATGATGCTTCGACGAGCGGGTGAGTCGCTTCAGTGGGTTGAACGTCGGAATCCAGGCTTCGATCGGGTCGAGCACGAAGATCCGAGCGAGGTGGTCTCGGTAACCCTCGACGGTCGCCCGGGCAGGCTTGTCGGGGTCGCCACCCGTCGCTGCATCCAGAATTTTGGAGTAGGCGGTGTCCGTGGCGGTCGCCGCACCGTATGCCGAAAGCCATGCGCGCAGTGTCTCGGGGCGACGGATGCGCACGCCGTTCTCCGGGAGTTCCTTGTCGACGATCCGGGCGATGTACGAGTCGAGTTGAGCCTGCCTGGCCCGCTCCGGGAGCCCGCGGATGCCAGGGAATCCGGATGCGAGGATCTCGTCGGTGTAGGTGGTCAGCCCGACGTGCGAGCGTCCGTTGATCTTCGGGTGGATGCCGGAGAGGAGTTCGGCGAGCGACACGGTTGGCGTTGCGACGCCGCGCTCGGCAAGCGACAGTGGTCGCATCGTCAATCTGACGATCCGACCCGCTCCGGAGTGAATCTGCACGCCGGGGGGCACCCCGGCCGAGCCCGCGAGTAGGAACTGACCGCCGGTGCTGTCCTCGTCGACGGCTCGTCGTACGCGATCCCAGACGGCCGGAGCGAGTTGCCACTCGTCGATGAGCACCGGCGCCGCGACCTGCGTGATGTAGTCGAGATCGGCAGCGAGCGTCTCGCGTTGCGCGGGGAGGTTCAGAGCGAGAACAGTCGCGGCGCGCTGCTGGGCGGTGGCCGTCTTTCCCACCCCCTTCGCTCCCTCCAGTGCGATAGCTGCGAGGTGAGGGAAGAGCTCGTCGAGGAGGTCGTCCACGATCCGACGCTGATACTGCACCCGTTCAACCTAGCAGATGGACGCTGGAGAACCAGTCATATAGACGCCTTGCAACTAGGCGGATCGACGGCAAGGGGCACCTGGTTGTGACCCGCCGTAACTTCCCAACAGCCTGTTGGGAGATCGCTTCGCTCGGGCCAGGCCTCCGCGAACGGGCGCGCATGTAGTCGAGGTTCGTGCGGGAGAACCCTTCATCTCTGGGAACGCGTAGCGAGCCCCAGCACTTGTTGGCTCCAGATCGCCATAGGACGGTCGAACGCCCCTGTCATCTTGCGAGCGAACCGCCGTTGGGCTGGCACACCTCTACATCCGCGAGGTCGAGCGCTGCCCAACCGTGCACGTCGTCGCCGTCGCAGCCGAGCCCGACGACGTTGGTCGAAGCCCAGATGATCTCGCCGGATCGTTCGCTGGCGTCTCGATCGATCCAAGCGAGTTCGGTCTGATGCGCGTGATGCCAGTGGCCATGAAGCACGATTCGCGGTCGGGTGGCGATTACTGCCTTGGTGACCAGCGAGCGACCCTCGTCGGCACGTACCTGATCGTCGGCGGGAAGACGCCATCCAGAGTGGGGGTGAACGCCGTCCGGGGCGTCATGGGTCACCAGCACATCCAGTGGCTCGCTTCCGAGACGCTCGACGTCGTCGCCATCGACGACCTCGTTCGGCCACCAGTCGCGACCGGCGATGCGATCACGCCAGTCGACCGAGAACGCTCCACCCAGGAACCCGAACGCGACCCCACCGACCCTGAGTCGGCTTCCGCGCGGCAGATAGACGATCCGATCTCGGATACGGACGGGCGATGAACCGTGGCGGTGCGGCGCGTGGTGAATCTCCGGGCTCACGTTCCGACGAGCAACAGTGCGAGCAGCGGGGCAGGGATCGCCCAGACGGGGTGGTCGGTGTTGAGGATCGACTTGGTCGCGAGGACGCCTGCGCCGTATTTCGCCTCGATGGTCTTGGCGCCGCTGCGCCACGACCATCGGACCCATTTTCCTTCGATCGGTACCGTGAGCGCCGTACCTGCCGGGCCGCTGACCGAGACAGGCGACAGATCCACTTCGTTACCCGACCCGGTGCGGGCGTAGCCGATGGTGTCGTTGACGACGAGCCGTCCTTCGTCGAGGTTGTCGATCGCTCGGGCAAGGTGCAGGCCGATGGTCGTCTCGGTGAGCGACGTCATGTTCGGCTCGGCGCAACCTGGCCGTAGCCGGCTGGGGAGCCAGTTGAGGATCGGGTCGGCGAGGTAGAGCTTGGCTTGGCTGCCACGAACGACCCGGCCGTCGTCGTCACGCTGGGGGCACCAGACCGCTCCGAAATTCCGAACCAGCTTGGCGAGCCGCAACGACAGGGAGTCGTAGGTGTGGCCGAGGTCCGCTGCGGTGGCGCGCTGGTTCAGAGGGCTGGTCGATCGTTGCGAGAGCCCTTCGAGGAGCAGCGGGTGACCTGCAACCCACTCGATCGGATCGGTTCCGTGGGAAGCAGCGCGCCACCACGGGTTCGCATCCGTGAGAACTCTGCGAAGGTCGTCATCTCGCACGACGACGAATCTAGCCTGCAAAAGGTGGGGGGTTCAGACATTCACCAGCCCGCAAAAGGTGGGGGGTTCCGACATATCAAGGCATGCAAAGGCCCGGGGGTAGCTCTCGAACTCTCAGGGAATCGGCCTTCCACCGTGACGATCGGTACGTCTCCTCGGTCCCGGGTGCTGGCACCGAGCCGGAACATCGGTGCAGGGCCGACCGCCGCGCGGTGCCAGCGCTCAGGGCAGTCGTGCTCGGTCGAACTCCTGCTGAAGCCGTGGACGCCGCCGGTGAGCCTCGCGCAGCCCGGCGATGAACGTGTCGACGACGTCGACCTGGTCGGTGCCACCCGCCAGTTTGCGCATCGTCGCCAGGCGGCGGGCTGCGAGCCGATAGTGCTGAGCGCCGGCGTTGGCCAGTTCGTGTTCGACCAGTCGCCTGTGGATCGGCAACACCGCGAGCGAGTCGATCGGCTCGTACGCCTTGGCCACTTCCGCCCAGGTGTGGTCGTCGTCAGCGCGCAGGCTGGCGGCCTGTTCCCAGGCCAGACGCGGGTCCTTGAGCGTGCCGAGCGCAAACAGCACGGCCTGATCCGGTCTCGCTGCCAGCGTCGCAAGCACGCGGTCGCGGTAGTCGGGCCACGAACTACCGGCATCTCGGTACAGACGCGCTGCGGTGGTCGCCGATGGCCACCGGGTAAACACGAGACATCGAGTTGCAACGACTTCAGCGGGACGGTGACGTGCGAGCAGTTCGCACCAGTAGTCGGCCGCTTGCAGCGCTTGATGGTCCGGATGGTGATCGGCCGCCTGGCGGGCCCAGTCGATCGCCAGGTCGATCTCGCCGATCTCGTCGAACGCCTTGGCGGTGTCCTGGAGCCATGCCGCGACCCGACGGTCGCGGGCGTGGGTGCGGATGATCGCGTCGATGTCGCGGTCGTGAACGGCGAGGCGTCGATCGTTCCACTCCAGCACCCAACGCTCGTGCCGATCTGGTGCCGACCAGCGATCCGCCTCGGTCGGTTCCGGAGCCAAGGTGGCGCGGACCGCGTCGAGGCGTGCCCGGTACGCCTTCATGCCGAGGTCGCCAAGCGCCGGGGCATAAGCGACCGGATCGAGTTCGAAGTAGTCGACGTCCCCGTTGAACTGGAACTTGATCATCCAGTCGACCAATTTGCTAGGAGCGATCCTCGCAGCAGCGGCGGTCTCCGGGTGAACCGTGAGCAGTCGACGGCACGCGTCGCCGATGACCCCGCCCGAGTCGTCAGCACGAGCGATCACCTTGATCGCGGAGGTCATCGCTGCGTGCACGACCGCGTGGAACTCGGCCGGGTCGGTGGTTGCTCGCGCAGCCTCGAGCACATCGATCGCCCGGTGCATCACGCTGCCGTGCGCGTTGGCCGCGCTCCAGCGGTGCAGATCGGCTCGAGTTCGGATGAGCGGAAGAACGACGTCCGCCAGCGAGGCCATGCGATCAGCAACGTACTCGCCGGGCCGAACGACGCGGGACTCCGACCGCTGCCTCGAGTGAGTTCAGGTTCGCGAAGCGCTCACGGGCCGAGCAGGCAGGCCGGGATCACGGCGACGCCGTCGGGGCGGCGGTAGGCGTGAGGGCCAGTCGTGATGACTGCGCTGTCGAGTAGATCTGTGCCGAGTTTGGCAGCCAGCCAGGCGAGATGCTTGACGTCGTCATCTTCGACGATCGGAGAGAGTTTGACTTCGAGCGCGACGCATCGGCCGTCGCGTCGTTCGACGATGAGGTCGACCTCGCGGTCGCCGCGGTGCGTGCGGAAGTGTCCGACCCGCGCCTCGGACCGTTGTGCATAGACGCGCACACTCAGCGCAACGAGCGACTCAAACAGCGCGCCAAGGAAGGGCCCATCGCGTGGCGGGCCACTTGACGGGTCATCGCCGGCGAGAAGCGCTTCCTCGTCGAGGCCGAGGAGGGCAACGGCGAGCGCAGGGTCGGCCAGGTGGTGTTTGGGTGACGCCGCCAGTTCATTGAGGTGGGAGCGAGTCGGCAACCATCCCGGTACCGGATCGATGATGAACAGCCGCTCGAGCGCGTCTCGATACGCGGTCAGGGTCGAGCGCGCTGGAGACTCCCCGACGCCTGGAGTCGCAGCCTCGGCGATCTTCTTGTACGTCGTCGTCGTCGCGGTGGCTGCGCCGTAGGCGCTCATCCAGCGCTTCAATGCTGCCGGGTTGCGGATCTTCGATCCGAGTTCGTCGATGTCTCGATCGACTACTCGTTCCACGTAGCTGTCAAGTTGTGAACGCCGAACTCGAGGCGTGAGCTGGCGCAGACCCGGGAAGCCGGAGACAACGATCTCGGACACGTACGTCGCGAGATCCGCCGTAGCGTCGCCGCTGATCCGAGGACGTCGACCGTCGAGCAGTTCCGCCAAGCTGACCGAGGCCTCGTAGCCGCGTTCGGACAGCGCGAGCGGTCGCATCCGCATCCTCAGAATTCGACCGGCGCCTGAGTGCCGCCCCGGGTCGGCGAGCGAGGCCGATCCTGTGAGTAGGAACTGGCCCGGAGTTGCGCCGGCGTCGACGGCGCGGCGGACGAGATCCCAGGTGAACGGAAGATGCTGCCATTCGTCGAGCAGGACTCGTCGTCCGTCGAGAAGCCTGGCCGGATCGGCCTCGACCAGTGTGCGTACGGTGGGAGACTCCAACCTGAACTCGGCGTCGACGCGCTCGGCTGCTGTTGCGCTCTTGCCAACACCTTTCGCGCCCTCGATCGACACGGCACCTGCGCCGGGCAGCAACTCGTCCAATTCGGAGTCGACCACACGTCGACGGTAGGCAGCTGCTCGCAGCGTCTCGATGGCCACGTCGCCACCCTAGCTCTACCGGACATCGTCGGGTGCTTCTATCGGACATTGTCGGGCGACTTTCCGAGACATTCTCGGGCGTCACCAGATGGGCGCGGATGCAACGGGAACCCGCAGAGGTTTCGGCGACCATGTCATCACAATGTCATCGCGACTCGCGCAGACAGGTGCCGACGAACGCCTACGAAAGCAGACCGCCGAACGCCATAAATAGCCACTGAGCAGGACAAAGACAGACGAGAGCATCCGGTTGCAGACGAGCCTCGTGAGGCTCACAACCCGAAGGTCACAGGTTCAAATCCTGTCCCCGCCACCAAGTAAAGTACCAGGTCAGAGGCCCTTTCCGAGAAATCGGAAAGGGCCTCTTTCGTTCCCGGATCCCCCATTTGTCATTCATTTGTCATTGGAAAATCCGCGAAATTCTGGGCCCAAAAGAATTCCTGGGCAAAAACCCGATGGTCACCGGGCTTGGGAGGATCCGACTTCGGTCCGTACGCTCGCACCGTCGCCGGCGAGAACGACCGAGTCGACAGATGATCCAAGAACCGAACACCGAGTTGCTGGTCGATGTGGACACGCTCCGCATCCAGGTCCGCGAGAAGTACCGTGACGTGGCGCTCGACCCCCACGGCCAACACCACTTCCACACCGGCCGACCACTGGCCGCCCGTCTCGGCTACGACACCGGCACGGTCGACGCGTTACCCGATCGGGCGGTCGAATCGTTCGCGGGGGTCGGGAACCCGTTTTCGCTCCGACCGATCCGGCCCGGCGAGCATGTCGTTGATGTCGGTTCGGGTGCCGGGTTCGACTCGTTTGTCGCTGCTACACAGGTCGGGCCGACCGGTCGGGTGATCGGGATCGACATGACCGCCGAGATGCTCACCAAATCCCGCGCTACCGCCGGCGATCTCGCGTTCGGACATGTCGAGTTCCGCGAAGGGCTTGCCGAGGCGATGCCGGTCGAGACCGGGTGGGCCGATGTCGTGATCTCCAACGGGGTGATCAACCTGTGCGCCGACAAACAGGCGGTGTTCGCCGAAATCTTCCGGGTGCTGCGCCCCGGCGGCATCCTGCAGTTCGCCGATATCGCCAACGGCCGCCACCACCCCATCGCCCATCGCCCCGTGAAGTGGGCAACCGAACTCCCACCAAATGAAAGGAACCTGCCATGTCTGTTGATGACAAGGTCGTGATCGGCCAAACCCACGCCACGAACGACCCCGAAGCCGTCCTGATCGGCTACCTGCTCGGTGTCGAAGCGCTCCGCGCCAGGAAACAAGCCCTCATGTGGCTCACCAAAGACGGCGTCCACCTCGCCACTGCCGGCTACTCCGACGCCATCGAGATCCCCGACGCACCATCGGTCGCCGCGCTCCACGCCGAGTACATCGAACGCGGCGGCCGCTTCTACGCCTGCCCCGCCTGCGTCAACAGACGCGGCCTCCAAGACGCCGAATGGGTCCAAGGCGCAGAGGTCAAAGGCGCCCCGTCACTGTTCGAGTTCACCCAAGGCGGCGCCCTCACCTTCAACTACTGACTACCGGCTGCCGCCGAGGGTCGTACCGTTGCGGCAGCCTCGCAATCAGTACCGGAATGGAACGACATGACCAACGACGACCGACCGGCCCGCTTCGGGTTCGTGCTCGACTGCGCCGACCCCGTCTCACTCGCCGTGTTCTGGGCCGATGCGCTCGGCTACGTCAACGTCGGATCGGCCGGCGCGTACGTCGCGCTGTACCCGCCCGACGGAAACGGCCCGAAACTACTCCTCCAACACGTCGACGAAGCAAAGATCGTCAAGAACCGGATGCACCTCGACATCGAGACTCCCGACATCGCCAGCGAAGCCCAACGACTCATCGGCCTCGGTGCCCGACGAGTCACCGACACCACGTGCCAAGAACACGGCAGCACCTGGATCCTCATGATCGACCCCGAAGGCAACGAGTTCTGCGTCTGTGACAACGGTGACCCGAGCATCGAGACCTGACGGGACGGGGACGGGACCTGAGACTTCATCGCCGTCTCATCGGGGAACGGTCAATCACCCTCGCTCCGCGGGCGATGGGGGAGACACGGTGGGAGAGTTTGTCTGGGTCCGTGGGTACGGCAACAACTTCTGCATCTGCTGCCTGGTCACATCCTGGCTTGAGAGGCCAGCCCGGCCGTCAGTTGGTTTTGCTGAGTTTTTAGGATGTGCGCGTAGGTCATACTGGAGTTCAGGTGGCCACGACGATCGAAGGACACCGCTTGCTGTCCACGCGTCCGACGCGGACATCGTTGAGCTGGCCAAGGTTGAGTTGCATGTGCATTTCGGCGGCAACGTGGAGGAGGGCTTGGCGCTCAAACTCGCCAACGCCATGGCGTCGAATTGCCGGCTGCGCTGTCGCTCGTTGACGGCCGCTACCGCCGGGGCTATCGCGGGTTCGGTGACTTTCTTGCCGCGTTGATCGCGGTGAACGATCTCGTTAGTACCACCGATGATGTGGAGACGGCTGCGGCGGCGATCGCCCGCCGGCAGGTGCAGCAGAACGTGGTGTACACCGAGTTGATCGTCACGGCGTTGAGCCACGTGCAGGGTGGGATCGCGGCACGTGACTTCTGGTCAGCGTTGCGTTCGGGTCTGTCGGAGGGTGGTGCGACGGCACGGTTCGGGATCATCGTCGATGCGATCCGCAACGACGGTCCGGGCGATCTGGTCGAGACATTGCGGTTGATCGATGAGGCTGACGCACCGATCGTCCGCATCGGGTTGGCCGGGGTGGAGGACACGTGGCGGTCGAGCGGCCGACGACCGCGGGCTCGGCGTTGAGGTGCCTGCCGGAGAGATGGGTCCACCGGCGAGCATCACGGCGTCGCTGGACGTGCTCGGAGCGGATCGGATCGGCCATGGGGTCGCCGCGATCTACGATGAATCAGTACTTTGCCCGACTGGTCCGCGACCAGGTGCCGGTCGAGTTGGCCCGACCTCGAATCTGGAGATCGGATTGTTCGAATCGATGGAGACCCACCCTGTCGGACAGTTCTGGGCCACAGGAGTGAAAATGACGGTGTCGTCGGACGATCCGCCGCTCATGGGAACAACACTGACCGACGAACTCCGCAAGGTCACAGCGGTCGCCAATCTCTCCAGGGATGATCTGGTCGAATTACAGCGCCGCGCCGCGCTCGGAGCCTTCCTGCGGACAACCGAGCGATCCGTACTGGTGCGCCGGGTCGAGCAACGCGGCCGGTCCGTGTGAATCGATCTGCCGGCCAGGTGGACGACGCGAACTCTTCGTGTTCGCGCTGTCCTTGGAGATGTAGGGTTCTTTGTGGGCAAGTGCGGTCGGGTACCGCCGAAGACGGGATTCGTGACTTGGGTGGGGTGCGCTGGGGGGCCACCTCACCCAATCCTTGCGACCGTCGTCCGGCGGCGTGAGGTTCGTCGGGCACCGAAGGGTGCGACGGAGCCCACGATCTCGCTCGCCGCTATCGCCGGCGGCGACGTAACTCTTCGGCCAGTAAACCCTCGGGCCACGGACGCATCCGACACCGCTGGCGATTCCAGCCGGTGACCATCGATGTCGATCCAGGCGACCAATCCGGCCGGGGTCTGACGAATCGCGAACTCAGCAACCGATCCGCGGGCGTACGGAAACCGCTCGACACGTCGACTCGTCGCGGTCAGAACTCGAGTCCGTCCACCGCGCAACAGGCGTTCCTCGCCGCTCCGTCGAGCCGCACGCTACCAGCCGCCCTCCAAGCGTGGGATCGGGTCGAGCAACTCGCTCCGGCCAGCAGGGAACTCGTTCGGACGCTCGACCGGTGGACGGTCGCCACGGCTTGGTCGATTGCGCCGACGAAACCGATCGAGCGCCCAGGTGCATGCGGCGGCAGGGCACACCAGTGGCTGGTTACAGGATTTTGGTCAGATCAGCGACGAGGGCGATCGATGCGAGCACGGTGATGGTTGCCGTCAGGAGGGTCGCGATCGTTTGTCCGATCCGGTTGGTCAAAGCTATGCGAACGGCAGGCACGTGAATGGCTCCGCTCGCTACAGCGAGCACCACAATGATTGCGGGCGTCGCTACGAAGAACGTTGGCACGGCGAGAATCCACACCGAACAGGCGATGATGGTCCGGCGTCGATTGTGCCACCACCACCGCCGCCATCGTTCGATTAGTAACAGGTTCATCGAGGTGGCACCGATCGGAATGATGGTGAACATGGCGCAGGCGAGCGGGAGCGGGGCGAGTTTGGTGAAATCCACTCCGTCGGGTTTGATGATCGCCGCGGCGCCGAGGGTGCCACCGGCGAGCACGATCATGACCGCACCTACCTTGCCGGGAAGCTGGGCTGCGTAAGGCGACGCAGGCGATGCCAACGATCATGCCGAGGACGGTGGTAATGGCGAGCAGGAACAGGGTTTCACCGCTGAGTTTGCCGAGGGTGAAGCCATCATCGCTCTCGATGCCGCGTACCGAGTCGGACGACGTGAGGCGGAGCACGAACATCGCCAATCGCCCACCGACGCCGCCGATGAGGAACCCGGACACTGCACCAATCGCGCCGCCGAGGAGCAGCCAACGGCCGATAAACGCGATGTTCGAGCGGAACTCCGAACCGCGTGGGGGGAGGGTGAGTGGCTCGGTCATCTGCTCGTCGACGTCGGCTGCTGGCATACGGGCGCCAACGCCTGACTCGGCTCGTTGTCGATCACCGTCGAGCGCATGGGGCTTGCTCAGCTGTCCCGGCTGCGGCGGTCGGCACGGCTGGACCGTCCGGCAATGAGCGCTACGGTCGCAAGGAGCGGAACGATCGCGAGCGATCCGATCAGGCCGACCTGGTCGGTGGTGCTGTAGCCGTCGAGGTGTCCGGCATGGAAGACAAGGTGGAAGATGCCCTGTGTCAGCCAGGCGACGGCCACACCGTGGACCGGGTGGCGTCGCCACAACGTCCATCCGCTGACGATGATCAACGCAAGAAACAGCCCGCCTACATCACGCACGAGATGTTCGTTGTAGGCATCCCCGCTCTGGGAGATCCAGTGCCGCCCGAGCGGAAAGTCGTCGAAGAACGACTTCGGGAAGAACGTGGCCTGCACGCCGGTCGGCAACAGCATCACGGCCATCGCCCCGACGGCCAACCGCTCGATCTGTGCGGGTTTGATCATCTCAGTCGTTGCTCCTTGTCTGAGTCGGCCGTGTCACCCGGAAACGATCACGCCGCACGCGATGCGTCCGCCGCTGTTGCCGGTTGGGTCGGTGACGAGGTCGTCCTCGGCGGCGTGGATCACGATTGCACTCCCGTTCGAATCGAACACGGTCAACGGCCCTTCTGCCACAGTAGCGGCCTCGGTGGTTGCGTTGAGACGGCCCTGCCCGGCGTCATTGACGATCAGGTTGGGGAGGTCCCCGGCGTGCGACCCGTGGACTGCGCCGAGTGGGTTGTGATGGGCGCCGGCGGCCGCGAAGGTCGGGGTGCACAGACCGGTGTTGTGGATGTGAATCCCGTGACGACCTTCGGTGAGGCCCGAAACTTTGATGTTGACGTGTACTCGCCCCGATGCGTCCTGGGTGAGGCGGGCGGATCCGACGACGTTGCCCGTTGTGTCGTGCAGCGTTGCAGTGGCGTGTACCGCGCCGTGGTCGGACGCGCTGGCGAGCGACGAGGTGGTTACACCGATGGCGGCGATCCCGGCGAGAACGGCGGCCGGGATAATGACGAGGCGGTTGCGGAGGATGTTCATGGTGTGCTCCTGGCTGTTGTAATGGTTGACGTGTACATGACCTCTGTCGCGTCGCGGACCGTAAACGGTTCTGTGCTGCGATTCGCGTTATGAAGTTGATGATCGTGATCGATGGCGACGGCGTCATCCGTCAGATGACGGATACCGTTCGTCAGGTGTACTGACGATCGCGAGGTTGTGAACCGATCGGCATGATCGATGGCACAGTTGGGTATGCCCGCTGAGACGCTCGATCGACGAAGCGACGCCGAGCTCGTCGCGGCGATCGTCGAGCATGACCGCGGCAGCGTTACGCGAGCTGCACGCACGCCACGAGATGTGGTTGACGACCCGCCTGAACTATCGGTGTGCTGACCGCAGCCTCGTTGAGGAGGCTGTTCAGGACACGTTCGTCACGATTTGGGTCAGCGCCGCCGACCTCGGGCGTTACAGCGCGCTGGCGATGCGTACGTTCGAGCTTGCCTCGGTCGAGTCGCATCTGATCGCCTGCGCTCGCTGTCGTGCGGTACTCGCCGCCACGCTGCCGGCGTCGCCCGGTGCTGGTGATAGGCAAGTCGAGGCGTGGGATCGAGTCGCCGAGCGGATCGACCGGTCGCGTTTCTCGCGGGGGGTGCATCGCTCGGCGCTTCGTTTCAGTTTCGCCAGTCCTGAATTGCTTGCCACAACGCTCGGCCTTGCTGCGGCTCTTGTGTTCGTCGTCGGTGTTGTCGCGTTCAGCACGCCGTCGCGTAGCGTCCCGGCCGTGGCATTCCTCGCAACCGGGTCACAGGCGGCGTGAATCCTCGGGTGGCGCAATCAGCTTGATCAACTCGGTGCATCCGAGGACCGCTCGACGTCGACGATCCCAGCTTGGGTCGCCGGCAGTCAGCGTTCGGCGATGTGGAAGGGGACGCCGCCAGCGGGTCGGTTGACGACCATTCCGACTGGTTGGGGAATGTTGTCGGCCGTGGGGGTGACGTCGAGTCGTTGGGCGAAGCGAGCGATCATCAGGACGAGTTCCATTTGGGCGAGGGCGAATCCGATGCACATGTGTGGCCCACGTCCGAACGGGATCCACGCCCGGTCGGTGCTCGCCTTTTGTTCGCCGCTAAGACTCAGATGTCGGTCGGGATTGAACACCAATGGTTCCGCCCATGTGTTGGGGTCGCGTCCGGCCAGATATGGCGACCAAGCGATCAAGGTTCCCTTCTTGATCGTGTGATCACCGATGCGGACGTGGTCGGCGGCGACTCGAGCGCCGATCAGCCCGGCCGGATGAAGACGTAGCGATTCGTGGACGACTCGCTGGGCGTATTCGAGTTGGTTGAGTGTGGCATCGTCGGGTTGCCGGCGTAGCACGTCGGACGGTCCGAGAACGCTGTCGGCCTCGGTGCGTAGCCGGTCCCACACCGTTGGTTCGAGCGCTGCGCACCACAGCAGCCATGCGAACGTGGATGCGGTGGTGTCGTATCCAGCTCCGATGAGGGTATCGATCTGGTCGCGGATTTCGGCGTCGGTGAGGGTGCGGTCAATGGAGATCACCTCGAGGATGTCCAGCGGATCACCGGTGGGGTGTGTTCGGCGGTCGGCAATCTCCTCATCGATGATCTGATCGATACGGCGACGGTCGGCACGGACCTTCGATCGTGAGGTGAACGGGATCGGGTGTGGGAGTTGGTTGATACCGGGAGCTTCGATGAACGCCTGTGCCCGTTGAAACAGATCGCTGAACTCATCGACACGTCGCGCCAGTCGTTCACCGAAGAAGGCATGGAGGGTGACGCCGAGGATCAGCTCACGACCCACTGGGTAGAGATCGATCGGGTCGATCTGCGGCTGGTCGCGGAGTCGGGCGATGACCTGGTCGATCGCCGAGTCGGTCCGTTCGATGATCATCGGGATCCAACCGTTCAAACGCGGTCGGGTGAATGCTCGTTGGACCGCGCCCCGGCGGCGTTGATGATCGGCACCGTCGGAGACGATCATCGATCGTTTCCCGACGACGAAGCGGACCCCGACGATGTTGAATTTGTGGTTCCATCGGAACGTGTCGGCTTTCATCGAGAACATTTCGTGGATCAGTGCCGGGTCGCCGATAACGACGATCCGCAGTCCGGGACCACCAAGGGCGCAGATCGGGCCGTACATCGCGTTCAACTCGTCGAGCGCCGGGGCGAGGTCGCTGAACAGGTGGCGTACCCGGCGCAGGTTCTCCCGTCCGCGTGGTCCCGGAATCGGCGTGGAAGGCGTCAAGGTCGTGGTCACCGTGTCAGCTTCGCCACAAGCCAGAGACCGGCGGCGACGAACAGCGCGGCACTCGGCCGCTTGGGTTCGGACCGACTTGGGACAGTTGTTGGCTGCATGGTGTGCTCCTGGCTGTTGTTGTCCTTGACGTGTGCATGATCTCTGTCGCGTCGGCCGCCGCACGCGGTTCGGTCCACATGGAAGTGCCGACGATTGCGAGGTCGCTGAACAGCGCACACAGTACGAAGCGTGGTGTGAGCGCGCATCCGTGAAATGACGGATTCGAGCGCGCAGGGCGAGCCGTACGATGTGGCGGTGAGCACCACCGGGAGCGACAGCGGTTTGGCCACGGTGGTGTTTGTCGACGTGGAGGGTTCGACCGCACTTGTCGACCGTGTCGGTGACATCGCCGGGACCGAGGCGGTCGGCCGCCAACTCGACAGCTGCCGGGACCGGATCGACACGTATGGCGGGCGGGAGGTGAAATCGCTCGGTGACGGACTGATGTTGACGTTCACTTCGCCGCGACAGGCAGTCGCCTTTGCGGTGGCGACGCAGCGGGCGCTGGCCGACTCATCGCCGAGGGTGCGGATCGGGATCAATACCGGCGAGGTGATCGACACCTCAACCGATCCGGTCGGCGGCGCAGTCAACGCCGCGGCACGGATTGCGGCCAGGGCCGCTGGTGGTGAGGTTCTCGTGTCCGATGTCGTGCGTCAACTGGTCGGGGTCACTCCCGCCATTGCCTTCGTTGATCGTGGCCGCCAACGCCTGAAGGGTTTCACGGATCGGTGGCATCTTTGGCAGGCGACCGATGCGTCGACGGGTGGACCTGGCCGTGGCACCGTCGGGCGCGTCGATGAGTTGGTATGGCTCCAAGGATTCGTCTCGTCATTGGTCGCCGGTGCAGGGGGTTCGGTCGCCCTCGAGGGCGAAGCCGGTATCGGCAAGACGCACCTCGTCCGCGAAGTCTCCGGGATGGCCCGATCGGCGGGCGTCCATGTGGTCGAGGTCGTCGCCGATGAGGTCACCCGGCGAGCGGGTTTCGTGCCGTACGGGTTCATCGAGGAGCGTCGAATACCGGCCGTGCAGCGCGATCGGCTTCGCGAATTGCTGCATCGCGCGTCGGGTGGCGGTGACCCCGCCGATCTCAGTTTCGCGATCGTCGAGGCGAGCGTCGATGCGTTCGAGTCGTTGACCAGATCGGGTGCCGCGCTGTTGATCGTCGAGGATGCACACTGGGCCGACGAGTTATCGCTGTCGGTGGTGCGGTCTCTGATCCGACGGTCGCGGTCGGCACGTTTCGGAGTCGTGATGTCGTTACGTCCAGTGCCGCGATCGGTAGTGCTGGACCGGTTGATCGATTCGCTCGTCGACTCGGCTGGCCGCCACCTGCGACTCGGTGCTCTCGATGAGATCGATCTTCACGCATTGTCCGCGGCGATCACCGGTGCCGCACCCGGCCAGGAACTGCGGGCCAGGCTGCGAGCGACAGGTGGGAACCCGTTGTACGTGTCCGAACTGTTGCGCTCCTTCGACGAGGAAGGTCTGTTGCGAATCGACTCTGGGATCGCCGAGATCCCGCCGTCGGTCACGCCGAACGGATTGAACGAAACACTCGTGCGTCGGCTGTCAGGGCTCCCGGCCGAGACCCGCGACCTGCTCCGCCTCGCCAGCCTCCTCGGCACGAGCTTCACCCTGGCCGACCTGGCCACGGTGACCGGCCGCTCCGTTATCGACGTCGCCGCCTGGCTGCGGGAGGCATCGGTGGCCGGACTGATCACCGGCGACGGAGGACGATTGGCCTTCCGGCATGACCTGGTTCGTGACGCGGTGTATGACCACATGCTCGCCGCCGAGCGACGTGACCTGCACCGTGCCGCCGGGCAAGCACTCGCCCGGGCAGGAGCGCCGACCCAGCAGGTCGCCCGCCAATTCGCCCGCGGTGCTCTGCCCGGCGACCTCGATGCCGTCGACTGGTTGGTGCGCGCCGCCGACGAGACAGTATCGATCGCCCCGAGCGCCGCCATCTCGCTGTACGACGAAGCGCTCGTCGTCGCCCCGGATCTGTGGGATGGGCGGGCCGCCGTTCAGGCTCGGATGATCGAGCCGATCGCCTGGTGCGGCCAATTCGCTCGCGCCGAACGGATCGCCGCCGACGTGCTCGACGCCGCCCCAACCCCCGAGGTGCAATACGCCGCGTTGCGTGGCCTGTCAGCGGTGTACGGCAACCGCGGAGATATGCCGGCGGCCATCGCCACGATCGAACGCGTCGTCGCCGTGCCCGGTGCGCCAGCCGAGGAGTCGACCCGGCTGCGCTGCATGGCCGCACAACTGCAGGTCCTCACTGGAGCGTTATCGCCGAACGCTGGACTGCTGCTCGGGGCAGAGACCCTCGCCCACGGCGTGGAGGTCGGCGACGCGACGACGCAGTGCCTTGCCCACCAAATGCTCGGATGCATCCACCTGGTTACCGGTCACGGCGAACAAGCCCACGCCCAACTGCGCCAGGGAATCGCGCTGTATGACTCCGGCAAGGTGACCCCGGCGTCGTATCTCATCCCCGACAGTTTCTACGCGGTCGGTTTCCTCGAGCTCGGTGATCTGGACGGCGCGCTGACGGCTGCGTCGGCCGCTCGCTTGCGTTACGAGCAACGAGGTGCCTTGTCGCAGCTACCGATGGCGTACATGGTGACAGGCTTCGCCCACTTCTACGCCGGACGCTTCGATGAAGCGATCACCGAGCTCGAAGCAGGAACAGCGGTCGTCGAGGACACCGGCAACCTCAACTTCGTGCAATATTCCGAGTCGGTCCTGGCCCGCATCGCGATTCGCAGAGGCGACCTGGCGACGGCAAGCGACATACTCGCCACGGGGATCGCTCGGCTGACCGCGGGTGGATCCGTGTTCGGCGCCGACTGGCTGCTCGACGCACAGACCCAATACCTTGCCGCTACCGGCGATCTCGACGCTGCGCTGAACGTCGCCGAGTTCACCTGGTCGCAGACTGAGTTCCTCCGCTTCTTCTACGGATACCGCGAACGGGGGATCGTCGCCGCCCGGCTCGCGATGGCGTGCGGACGCGTCGACTTCGCCCGTACGGTCACCGACAGCATCGCCGAAGGAGCCCGCCGCTGCCCGGTAACCAGCGGACATGCGTACGCCCTGCAAGCAGGTGGCATTGTCGACAACGACCCCGGCCAACTGGTCGACGCCGTCGCAATGTTCCGCGAAACCCCGCTTCGCTTGGCGCACGCCACGTGCTGCGATGACGCCGCAGCCGCACTCACCACCGCTGGCCGCAACGAAAAAGCGATTGAAATGCTGACCGAAGCGGTCTACATCTACTCAGCGGCCGGAGCCTTCGCCGATGTAGAACGGGCCGAGTCCGCCTTGCGCCACCTCGGAGCGCGAACGAGGAAAACCCGTCCGACCCGTCCGACCTTCGGCTGGGAGTCGCTCACCCCGACAGAACTGGCCGTCAGCGAACTCGTCGCCCATGGTCTGACGAACCCGGAAATCGGTGCCCGCCTGTACGTCTCTCGTCGAACCGTGGAGACCCACCTCGCCCACACATTCCGCAAACTCGACTACGTCACCCGCGCCCAACTCGCCGCCGAATTCACTCGCCGCACGAGCTCCTGAGCTAAGAGAGGTTCGACAGATCCCTCACGAGCGCCATCGATGCGAGCACCGTGATGCTGATCACCTCCCGAACCGACAACACCTTGTGGGTGCCGAATTGGTCGGTCGTGGGGTTTCAGGCGGCTTGTTGGTACTCGTGGATGAGTCCGTCGCATCGTTGTCGGATGGTCACCGGGTGGTCAGGGCGGAACGTTGGTATTGGCGGTGGTTCGGGTGGCTGTTGATCGAGTGACCGGTGGGGCCGATGCTCGTTGTAGCGCTCGAGGTAGTCGGTGACGAGCCTTCGCAGCTGTGGTTCGTTCCAAACGATCGTGCGGTCCAACAGCTTGCGGCGCAGGGTGCCAAACCATCGTTCGATGAAGCAGTTCGCGACCGGTGTTCTCGGTGGAGTCTTGGCGATCTTGATGCCTTCGCTCCGGAAGATTTCGTCGAAGGTGTCGGTGAACTGGCCGGCACGGTCACGCACGAGCATCTTGCAGGCGTCGAGCCTGGCGGCTCCGGTGATGAACAGGTTGCGTGCCGCTTGTGCGGTCCACGCTCCGGTCGGGTTCATCGTCATGCCAGCGAACGTGACCTGTCGTGACGCGATGTCGATGAAGAACAGCAGGTAGAACCGTCGACCGAGCGCTGTGTCAACGGTGACGAAATCGCACGCCGCGGCCGCTTGCGATTTCAGCAACGCTGTCCATGACACGGTCACACGGGACGGTGATGGTGCGATCTTGGCGGCACGCAGGATCGACCAGACAGTCGACGCAGCGATCGGATGACCGAGCCGGACGAGTTCGCCGGTGACACGCCGGTAACCCCACGTCGGGTTGTCCTTCGCCATCCGAACGACAAGATCGCGCACCTCGATAGATGTCGGTCGTCGTCCACCCTGTCGCCGGTGTGGTCGGGTCCAGCGTCGTGCGACACGTCGCCGGTGCCAGCGCAGCAGCGTGTCGGGCGTGACGATCCACCCATCTCGGCGTGCACGGGGTAGGGCCCGGGCGATCATGGCGAGCAACGATCGGTCGCGGTCGGTGAGCACCGGCTTGGTCGTGCGGCGGAGAACGGCGAGTTGGGACGCAGCACGATGATCTCCAGATCCCTGGAACGACCAGAGCGAACAGCGAGCATGGCAAGACCGGCGAGCAACCGGTAGAGGAGACGAAACACCCGCTGATTCTCCGTCGAACCTCGCCACAGCGCACACGGCCGAGCAATTCGGCACCCACACGCACATGGACCGCGCTCGCAGACACGCTCGGCACGTCGCCGGTCGTGTTTCCCGGTGACCATGTCGGGTTCCTGGTCGCCCCCGAACCGTTCGCCACCCGTCTCCGCTCAGCTCTCAACGGCTGATCCCGACCCTCGAACGAATCGAGCAGACGATGGCCTTCACCCCGGTTGATATCGACACGACGTTCACGACAACGATCACCACCGAAGCGAACAGCGGCTGGACCTGCGTTGTGATGCCCGACTCCGGCACGTTCTTCGGCACCCGCAAAGCCGTCAAAGTCAGCGGCACCATCGACGGCCACCCCTTCGAAGCGACCATGCTGCCGATGGGCGACGGCACCCACATGGTCCCGCTCAAAGCCGCACTCCGAAAGACAATCGGCAAGACGCTCGGTGACACCGCCACCGTCCAACTCACCGAGCGCCGCAGCTGACCGCCCGCCCGCGTCAGCCCGATAGTCGCTCGGCAGGATGAATCACGTCGCCGACTAGCCGGGGCGTCCCGCTGGTCGGGCGTGCGGCCCACAGGCTTAGCTTAGAGCGTGCCCGCCACGAGCTGTTCGAGGAGTCCCACGCCGTGGGCGACCGACGGCATTGCTTCGATCTCGGCCGATACCGCTCTGGCTGCATCTCGGCACGGTCCGTCGTTTAGGAGGTGGGCGACATCGGATCGCAGGCGTGCTGCGGTCACGGCCTGTCGGTCGAGTGAACGGCCGACACCCGATCGGAGCACCGCTTCGGTGTTGCGAAGCTGGCTCGGAGAGGCGGCGGGCACGCACAACAGCGGTACCCCCGAGGCGAGCGCACCGAGAACCGATCCGGATCCACCGTTCGTGACGACTGCTCCGCAGTGCCGCAAGATGGCGGACTGCGGGACGAACCGCTCGACCCGGACGTTCGGGGCAGGAGCGACTACGCGCGCCGGATCACCGGTCGGACCGACGGTGATGACGATGTCGGCGTCGAGTTCTGCGAGCCCGTCGGCAGCGAGCTGGAAGAAGTCGCTGTCGCTGTTGTATCGGGGAACCGTCCCAAGTGTGACGTAGATGACCGGTCGGTCACCGAGCGTCTGTGCCCACGCTGGCACGTCGGCGTCGAACTGGGGGGTTGTCGGCTGCACAACCTTGCGACGCCGATGTCGGCTACGTCGTGGAACTGGA
Source organism: uncultured Actinomycetes bacterium (assembly GCA_963847945.1). Taxonomy (GTDB): domain Bacteria; phylum Actinomycetota; class Acidimicrobiia; order Acidimicrobiales; family Ilumatobacteraceae; genus JANMJD01. Next base: position 308,995 of record CAWKBX010000003.1, on the reverse strand, counting down.
GCGACGGTGCGCAGATGTCGAAGTAGAGCGAGCGGTGGATGCCGCACATCGGGTCGGGTGCAAGACCGTGTGCCAGCCAGATGGGGGTCAAGGCGGCCACAGCGCTGTCGCGCTGCTGCCGAGGTCGTACCGGGCCCCAACTGTGCTCAGCACAGGGAACCCCCGCGAGTTCGGCCACGACAGGGGCGGAGAACTCACCCTCTTCACGAACGATCACATCGGGCTTCCAGTCGAGCAGTCGCTGCATGTCCGCCAGCACCGCCGGAACACAGATGTCGACGAACATGCCGGCGACGATGGCGTCGGCTGACGCCGGGACGTCGCGACGCCGTAGCTGATTGAAGGCCGCGAGCGCGTCTGCGGCGTTCATGCCCACTGGCAGGTACTCGACCCCGGGCGTGCCTACGGAGGCTCGAAACCCTGGAGAGGAAGCCACGGCGACCTGATGTCCGGCTGCGAGCATGCCCCGCACGAGCGCCTCCATCGGCGCGTAGTGGCCCCGCGATCCAAAGGTCATGACCAGCGCTCTCACCTACGGACCATAGGCCATCGCGGCGCAGGGGCGAACCGCCACGTCAGTCAGCCAACACCGGATCGGCGAACAGCAGGGATGTTCCCGCTCACCACCCGATATCACTGAGCAACCCCGCCGACTCGCCCGCCCGGGAACCGGCGAAGCGCAGCGTGATCGGCACCCGATAACGACATCCATCAACGTCCGCGATATCAGCAGAGCACTTGGCCGCTCAGGCCGCTCAGGCCGCTCAGGCCGCTCAGGCCGCTCAGGCCGCTCAGGCCGCTCAGGCCGCTCAGGCCGCTCAGGCCGCTCAGGCCGCTCAGGCCGCTCAGGCCGCTCAGGCCGCTCAGGCCGCTCAGGCCGCTCAGGCCGCTCAGGCCGCTCAGGCCGCTCAGGCAGGCGTACTGGCCAACCAGGCGTTGCGTCGCGTGCTCGCCGATATGTTGGCGCGTGGTGGGTGACCTGTTTCGCGGTCGAACGTCGCTCCCGCAACATCGGTATCGCCCGCAGCCTGCTCGACGCTGCCGTGGATCACGCCCGCCACCTAAGACCGACCAATCGAGCGGCTCGGCACTGTTCACCGGCACGATGCGTCTGTTCGCCGCCGCCGGTTTCGTCAGTGATGACGAGGAACCGCGGTGCCGGGCCCGCGTGGTACGGCGTGACAGGAAGCCGGTATAGACACAGCCTGAACTCGGGCTGCTCGCCGATGCCGGTGGCGCCCTGCCGGTCGAGACCCGTAACGAAGAACCCGAAGAGGTTCCGACGCGTCTTGTGCGGCATCGACCCGCGGCGGCAACAACGGTCGGACCTCTGTTAATGACAATGAATGACAGATTACGCTCGCTGCTTGTCATTGAAATGTCATTGGAACTCCTGCAGACTGGGGGATATCTAGAGCATATGAACGTCGTCGATAGATCACAGAAAATGCCTTTGACCTAGGACAACGTCACACGCAAGCAGTCGAATACAAACTAAGACCGTCGATCTCATAACCCGAAGGTCACAGGTTCAGATCCTGTCCTCGCCACCAAAGAAAGCCCTGGTAGATCGCATGATCTGCCAGGGCTTCTCTCGTTCTCGGGTTGTTGTCTACCGGGTGCGTCTACCGGTGCGTCTACCGGCGCCGGTGACGGCGGTGCCCGTGACCTGGGCTTATGTGATTTCTGGTCGGGAGATGTCTACCGGTGCACGTGTGAGCCGGTGGCGCAGTGGGCCGGTAGACGGCGTCGTGGAAGTCGATGCATGCCTGCTCGGCCATGCCGGGAATGAGGTGCTAGTAGGTGGCCATGGTGTAGGCCGGGTTGGCGTGCCCGAGGCGTTCGGACACAACCTTGATCGCCGTTCCGTCGGCGAGCAACAGGCTGGCGTGGGTATGGCGAAGGTCGTGAAATCTGATCGGCGGGAGCCCGGCTCGTTCGATCTTGCGTTCGAAGAGCTGCGAGATCGATTCAGGGTTCACTGGCTCGCCGTGACGATTGGTGAACATCGCATCGCTGTCGCCCACGGGGTGGCCCTCGGCGGCTTGCTTTCGCTTCCATTGCGCCAGGACCTTCTCGGTCGCCGGGTCGATGTCCACGCTGCGTCGGGATGTCTTCGTCTTGGTTGGCACCTCGATCGAGCGTCCGGCGACGACCTGTCGGGCGCGTGAGATCGAGAGGCGATGGCGACGATGATCCCAGTCGCCCCAGCGGAGTCCGGCGACCTCGCCACGACGCATCCCGGTCATTGCAGCGACATAGATCGCCGGTCGAAGTCGCAGGCTGTGGATGCTTTCAAGGTAGGTGCGGAGCTGATCTCCGGTCCAGATCTCCGGGCCTTTCCGTGATCTGGCCTGGGATCGTGGCGGTCGTGCCGAGTCGGCGACGTTGATGGCGAGGTAGTGGCGCCGGATCGCATCCTTCAGGCACGATCGGATGACCACGTGAACGTCGTAGACGGTTTTCGGGGCGAGGGGTTGTTGCCGGTTGCCGCCGTGGTCGAGCAGTTCGCCGTACAGCCGGTCGAGGTGCTCAGCACGAAGCGCACGCAGGGGCACTGTCCCCAGCCGTGGGACGATGCAGTTGTCGACCATCCACTCGTACCGCTTCCAGGTGCCGAGGCGCAGCTGCAGCTTGCGGGTGAGGCATCCAGGTTTCGGTCATGAACTGGCCGAGGTTGATTGGGCGCTTGTCGGTCGCTGTGTCGACGGCTCGCTTGTCGGTGATCGTCTTGGCGATTGCTTCGGCGTCCTCCCGGGAGTGACCGGCTGGGTGCCATCGGTGTCGTTCGCTTCCGGTGAGGGGGTCGACGCCGTCGTAGCGACGACGTAGAAGCAGTTGTTGCGTTGAATGATGTATGCCATCCGTCAATCGTCGGCGATTTCCGGATGGTTCGGAGCCGACCCGACGAGCTTCACGGTGGTGAGAAGGTCGCCTTGTTCCGGTCGCTGTTCTCCGGGCGGGATGACGTCTACGCGGTGCGCTGGCAGAACGACGGTGAGGGCAAATCAGGTTGGTCACCGAAGGTGGTCGGCGGCTGGAAGAACTCGAAGCGGCCTGACCGCGAATACGAGCCAATGTCCGACTCGGTGATCGAACAGCACCTCGCCGGCGACACCGCAGCTGGGCTGTACCCGTTGCTGCGGAACGACCGATGTCGGCTGTTGGTGTGCGACTTCGATGGTGGGTCGTGGGCGCTCGACGCTCTCGCCTATCTCGACGCGTGCCGGGCCGCAGCTCTTCCCGCCGTGCTCGAACGTTCCCGCTCGGGTGATGGCGGGCACGTGTGGGTGTTCTTCTCCGGTTCGGTCCCGGCCACCGATGCGCGCAAGGTCGGCGCAGCGATGCTGCGTCGAGCGATGGCGAGTCGTGTCGAGATCGATCTCGCGAGCTACGACCGGCTGTTCCCGTCGCAGGACACGATGCCGAAAGGATCGTTCGGGAACCTGATCGCCCTCCCGTTGCAAGGCACGTGTCGCAAGCGCGGCACGACGGTGTTCCTCGACCCGACAACGCTCGAACCGTACGAGGATCAGTGGGCGTTCCTTTCGACCGTCCCGCTGGCCAGCCCGGCGGCGGTGACCGCGATCGCCGAGTCGGTCCGACCGTTGACCGTCGGCGTCGAAGCCGCCGACTGGGAACAGCAACGCGACGCGCACCCTGCCCCACCGATTATCCGCGCTTCGCTGCGCGGGATGTTGTCGATCGAACGGATCGGGTTACCGGCGTGGCTACTCGCCCAGTTGAAACATCTCGGGTGCCTGCACAATCCGAAGTTCTACGAGAACGAAAAGCTGCGGTTCTCGAACCACGCGACGCCGAGGTTGATCCGCTGCTACGACGAAGAACTCGACATTCTTCGCCTGCCACGCGGGCTGCTCGACGCTGCCCGAAAGGTGATCGAAACCGCTGGAAGCACGCTCGAACTCGAGGACCACCGCAATACGCCCGAGGCGATCGACGTCACCTCGACCATCACGCTGACCTCAGTGCAACAAACCGCCGTCGACGCCGTCGTCGATCACGGGCACGCCGTGCTCGTCGCGCCGACCGGGTCAGGCAAGACCGTGATGGCGTGTGCCCTGATCGCCAAGCACAAGGTACCGACCTTGATCTCGTCGACAGGACCAGCTCGTCGACCAATGGAAGTCGCGGTTGATGGAACAACTCGGTCTCAGCCGCCGCCAGGTCGGCCGAGTCGCCGCCACAGCGAAGGCCTCGGGCGTTGTCGACATCGCCACCTACCAAGCTCTCGCCCGACGACCGGACGCCTCGAAACTCTTCGACGCCTACGGGCTGGTGATCGTCGACGAATGCCACCACCTCCCCGCCCGATCGTTCGAACTCGCCGTGCGCGAAGCCCGGTCTCGGCGCTGGCTCGGCCTCACGGCCACCCCATACCGGCGTGACGGTCTCGAAGCAATCATCACGATGTACTGCGGACCGGTCCGCCACGAGATCCAACTCGCCGACACCCCGTCAGCCGCGCTCACCCGCCGCCTACATGTCCACGACACATCGTCGACGGCCGGCACGGGTGAGATCGGCGCGATCCAAGCCGTGTTCCGAGCCCTCGTCGATGACACCGTACGAACCCGACAGATCGTCACCGACATCGCCGCCGCCGTCAGCGATGGCCGCAACGTGCTCGTGCTCACCCAATGGACCGAACACCTCGACGCGGTCGCCACCGAACTCACCAGCCGCGGGCTCGAACCGCTCGTATTGAAAGGCGGTCTCGGCAGGAAGGCCAGAACAGCCGTCACAGACCAACTCTCGGCCGATCAGACTCCGTCCGGGCAGTTGCTGCTGGCGACCGGCTCCTACCTCGGTGAGGGGTTCGACGCGCCGAGCCTCGACACGCTGTTCCTCGCCTTCCCGCTCGCCTTCAAAGGACGGGTCGTGCAATACATCGGCCGCATCCTGCGGACCACTGACACCAAGACCGACATCGAGGTCCACGACTACCTCGACCCCGGTCCCGTGTTCCGCAAGATGCACTCGAAACGCCTCACCACCTACAAGACCCTCGGCTTCGACCCACCGCCACGGCGCTGACCATCTGAGCCAGCTGTGTCGATGAACTCTGCACCTCAACTCTGCACTCTGCACTCTGCACTCTGCACTCTGCACTCTGCACTCTGCACTCTGCACTCTGCACTCTGCACTCTGCACTCTGCACGTACGAAGTGCAGAGTTCGCCAAAAAGTGCAGAGTAGGATCAGGTTGTGTTCGTTCAAACCGTCGATGAGCTCGAAGACCTCCTGGCCGGGTTGCGCGCCGTCCGGGGCGATCATCAGTGGGTAGAGGCGAAGCGGGCTCGCGCTTCGATGCCGACCGATCTATGGAAGTCGCTGTCGGCGCTCGCCAACTCCGGCGGGGGCTTGGTGGTGCTCGGCGTGGATGAACAGCGCGGCGTCTTCGCCGTCACCGGGGTCGACGATCCGGCCAAGATGTCCGCCGACCTCCAAGCGCTCTGTGGTCGGGCCGAGCCTCCGCTGCGTCCGGCGATATCGATCATCCAACACCCCGACGGCGTTGTCGTGGTCGGCCATGTCTCGGCGGTGCAGCGATCGCTCCAGCCCTGCCACTTTCCTGAGCACGGCCCGATCCAGCAGAGCTCATTCATCCGCGTCGGAGACGGCGACGTGCAACTGCTGCCGAACGAAGTCGAAGACATGCTCGCCGTTCGAAGCCCGAGGGATGACAGCCGTCGCCCGGCGCCTGACGGTGCAGAGTTCGACAACCGTGCCCTCGGGGAGGTGTTCGGTCGCCGCTCCGCGACCCGGAGTGTCGCTCTTCGACGTGCCGGAGTCGTGACAGAGACCGATAGCCCAACGCTGGCGGGATGGCTCGCTCTGGGCCAACATCCCGGCGACCTCAGCCCGCTCGGACGCGTCGCCTGCTTGGCGCAGCCGCGATCAAATGATCCGGTTGGCGCTCATCAACGCGGGACGCACATCGAGGGCACAATCGGGGAGATCCTCGACGGTGTCCTCGACTGGCTCGACGACCAAATGGGACTCGTCCAGGTCAGCCGACAAGGTCACCTGGTCGACGAGTTGGACTATCCGCGCGCGGCTTTGCGAGAAGCCATTTCCAACGCCCTGATGCACCGCAGCCTCAGTCCCTCCGCGGAGTCAACCTCGATCGCCGTTCGGGTCACCGACGCTGCCGTCACCATCACGAACCCGGGGGGCCTCCACCCCGGAGTAGACCCCCGTCGTCTCGGGCTGAGTCCGTTGTCCACGCCCCGGAACTACGCCCTCGTTCACCTGTGCGGGCAGTTGACCAGTCCACAAGGGGCGCTACTCGTCGAAGCCCAGGCCTCCGGCATCGCGCGGGCCGATCGGCTCTGTCGTGACGCAGGAGTCGCGCCGCTCGTGTTTGCTGTCCACCCGGCAATGTTCACTGCGGTCGCATTACGCGGTCGGCTGGATCTCGATCAAACCGCGAACGACTGGCTGACAATCGGCAACGATCCGGACGCGCTCCGGATCGTTGCGTTTCTCGACCGTCTGGAGCGGCTTCGCGCCGAGGACCCGTCTAGCGTGGCATACGAGGTGATTCTCGATGCAGCGACGGCTGCGCGGCTCCTCACCCCGATCGTCCCGGAACAGACGATCTCACTGCTCGAAAAGCTCGCTACGTCTCGCGTGCTGCGACTCGCGCCACAGTTCGAGCGGCTCGCATGGGCGCTTGCCGAACGATCTGAGCAAATCGCACCCGGCCGACCCAACACCGCTCGAACGGAAGCGATCGCGGCCCTGCTCAAAGCGATTGCGGACGCGCCAGACGGCCAACTGCGCCCCCGAGACGCGCGGCTCGACGTCGCAGACCGGGCGATGCGAAACGCCTTCAAACGCGCCACCGAAGCAGGGCTCATCGAGGCGACAACTGACGGGCTCCACGATCCGAACCGCGCCTATCGGCTGACCGAGAACGGCCGCCGCCAGCTCGCTCGAAGGCGAGCCCGACGACAACCTGTGGGTGCCGAATCGCCCGGTCCTGTGCGGAGAGCCCGGTCTGGCGCAGAATCGGACGGTGTTTCGTCTCCTCTGCCAACTTGCTCTCCGGTCTAGCCGTGCTCGCCGTTCCGGTTCGCTATGGTCGTTCCAAGGATCTGGAGATCATCATGCTGCGTCACCGACTCGCTGTACTCGCCCGCACCACCAAGCCGGTGTACCGACAGTGAGCGATGGTTGCTCGCCGCGATCGCCAGGAGGTCCGGGCCACACACCCAACGACCGTGGTCGCATGGCGATGTCGCGACAACCATGCGACGGGCTCATCCTCGAGTACCAACAAGCCCCCTGAACCCATGGCCGAGAATTCGGCACCCTGGAGTCCGCAGAGAGCGGACTTCTGCGTTCGGGCTGGCCGACAAACCCAACTCGCGCTGAGCCGCAGCAGATAGCCGGATAAGATGGTCAATGATCCTGGCGTCGCGTGTGTTGCGGCGAGGCGACAGTTGGTGCAGCGAACTGAGAATGGGGCGCGGATATGCGGCGATTAGGAAGTGCAGATTCACACTCGATCGCGTTTGCAGTTGCGAGCGTACTCACTGGCGCCGTGGTGCTTGCGTCGTTGGTCGGGGTTTCAAGCGCAACGGCCAACGGACAATCGCAGGTTATCAGCGCCGCACCTCTCGCGGCGACCCCTCCAAATGCTACCCCTCTTGACGCTGCCAATTGGTGGCGCGGGTTCGCAGGATTGTACCCGTCAGGGGCTTCTCTTCCCAATTTGGTTCTTGATTCAGGCCTGTCGCAGGGGGCCAGAAATCACACGGCATACCTTGCCTCAATCCACGATCAAGGATCCCGCTACTGCGGTCACGGGACGGACCCAGCATTTCCCCCTCCAGCGGATGTCGAACGAGGGCACAACATTCTTTTTTGTGGACTCAGAGGCGCCGATGCTGTCCATGGCTGGGCGCGAACTCCGTACCACGGACTCTCCTTTTTCAACCCGGCAGTTTCGGGTTTCGGTTATGGTGAGGCCTCCGCGAGCGACGGTTTGCCTTCTCGGCTGGCGGCTTTTTCTTCTCGGGCGCGAATCCGACGGATAAGATTGGGACGTTCCCTGCTGCCAATGGGACGATGCCTGCCACGAAATGGCAGGGTGGAGAAACTCCGAATCCAGAGGCTTACTGCCCACCGCTCGGGGCGACGTCAGGCCAGCCAGCGTTCGTTTACCTCTCCGACTCCGGCGAGATGCCCGGCCTATATGACTTCTCCTACGTCGTCAAGCAGTGGTCCGTTGTGAACGAACACGGGACAGCCTTGCCTGTTTGCCTAATGGTAGGCACCGACGTGTTGGAACCCGGCGATCCCTTCTGGGCAGTGAATCCCCTCATAGTGTTTCCACGAACGCCGTGGGAAGCTGGCGCCAGCTACGAGATCTCCATCACAGTCCAGCCTGCCAGGGTTGATTTCACAGCGAACACGGTCCTGGAACTGCTCGGCACTGAGATCCCAATTCGATGGAGTTTCGATGTCATCGACTACTTCAAACCTCCTCCTCCTCCTCCTCCTCCTCTGTCGTTCTCGCCGTTGGTGCCTGGTCGGTTGTTGGAGTCTCGTTCTGGTGGGGCGACTGTTGATGCGCAGGCGAATGGGATCGGTTTGCGTGGGGCGGGGTCGGTGACGGAGTTGCAGGTCACCGGTCGTCATGGTGTGCCGGCGGACGCGTCAGCGGCGGTGTTGAACGTGACGGTGACCGGGGCGCAGGGCGACGGGTTCGTGACGGTCTGGCCGTGCGGCACGGCGCGACCGAACGCGTCGAGCTTGAATTTCACGTCTGGTCAGACGATCCCGAACGCGGTGATCACCAAGATCGGTGCCGGAGGAAAGGTCTGTCTGTTCACGACAGCTCCAACGTTCCTCCTCGCCGACATCAACGGCTTCTATCCAGCGGGGTCGTCGTTCTCGCCGTTGGTGCCTGGTCGGTTGTTGGAGTCTCGTTCTGGTGGGGCGACTGTTGATGGGCAGGCGAATGGGATCGGTTTGCGTGGGGCGGGGTCGGTGACGGAGTTGCAGGTCACCGGTCGTCATGGTGTGCCGGCGGACGCGTCAGCGGCGGTGTTGAACGTGACGGTGACCGGGGCGCAGGGCGACGGGTTCGTGACGGTCTGGCCGTGCGGCACAGCGCAACCGAACGCGTCGAGCTTGAATTTCACGTCTGGTCAGACGATCCCGAACGCGGTGATCACCAAGATCGGTGCCGGAGGAAAGGTCTGTCTGTTCACGACAGCTCCAACGTTCCTCCTCGCCGACATCAACGGCTTCTATCCAGCGGGGTCGTCGTTCTCGCCGTTGGTGCCTGGTCGGTTGTTGGAGTCTCGTTCTGGTGGGGCGACTGTTGATGGGCAGGCGAATGGGATCGGTTTGCGTGGGGCGGGGTCGGTGACGGAGTTGCAGGTCACCGGTCGTCATGGTGTGCCGGCGGACGCGTCAGCGGCGGTGTTGAACGTGACGGTGACCGGGGCGCAGGGCGACGGGTTCGTGACGGTCTGGCCGTGCGGCACGGCGCGACCGAACGCGTCGAGCTTGAATTTCACGTCTGGTCAGACGATCCCGAACGCGGTGATCACCAAGATCGGTGCCGGAGGCAAGGTCTGTCTGTTCACGACGGCTCCAACGTTCCTCCTCGCCGACATCAACGGCTACACGAACTGAACGATTCGTCGCCCGCCGCGAAAGCGTCACGCCCTACATTGATTCCGGCTCCTTGGGACTGATCGCGAACGTGGCATCGCCAATCTTTCCTGTCAACGGCAGCCTCCTAGGTGAGTGGTGTGAATCGGGGCGATTTCTCGGCCGGTTTGTCGACGCAGACCATCGGCGAGGCATCGCGAGGTCGGTTTCGGGTGAACGTCGTGGACGCTTGATCGGCTGGTCTGGTGTTCGTTGAACGGGCTCCAGCGGCCGGTGTGACGTTGCCCAGGGCGGCTGGCTGTGGTCCGATCGGGTTTATCGGGTGGCCCATCCGGTGGGGGTCGCGACGAGACCGGTGGTGGCCAAGCGGGCGAGGTTGACGGCCGCGGCGAGCAGGTTGAAGTCGGCGTCGACTTTGATGCGACCGCGGACTCGGGCGTTACGGACGCCGTGCCGGCGGCGCATCAGATAACCAAGTTTGCGTTCGATCTTGGGTCGCGTCGCCCGGTAACGGGCCCGCCACACAGGATCATGGTTGCGGGCCCGCGCCGCAGCGAGCGCGGTCTCATGGGTGTGAACGCTGATCGTTCGACCTGCCCGGCTCGTCGTGCACGAACCGCGTAGCGGGCAGTCCCGGCACGCCGCACGGAACCGGGCACATTCCATCGCCGGCGCGAGACGGTGCTGGCGCACCGCACCACGCCCGCACGGCCAGTGCGCGTCTACAAGATGGGATTGGAACACCTCGGCGTCGTGGTCGGCGACGGGTTCGACACTTTTGTCGAAGCCCACAAGCCCGTACTGACGGGACAGCAGTTCCAGGGCCCGACGAGTACACCTGACCCCGTTACATCCTGTTCGAGGACTTCACCCACGTAAAGTTCTATCGGCTTTCACTGGAGGGCATCCGTCGAACTCAACGGCAGTCGTTTCGGCGGCAGCTTCCAACACGTCGACAACTGGGTACCCCGGCTCCGGGCGGGTGATCACCGACGAATGGTTCGTCACCGGACCGGACGGGCGGGCGATGCCGAACCCGATGGCACCGATCCCCGTAGCGATCCTCGATCAGCTCGTCGCCCAGGGCTACGAACCGTCACGCCACGAGGCGGTGTACGCATGAAACTCGTCTCAGCGCTCTCCCGTGCCCTCAGCTTCGGCGGGCCCGCCCTTGCGGTCATGTCGTGGGAACCCGTTCCGGTGGTGCCACGTGTTCGTTCTCCTCGTTCCAGCGATCCGACGTGTGTCGCTCGCCCTCGTGGCAGCGGTGGTCGTGTTCATCGTGACCCGCTGGCCCGTCGGTGCAATCGCTGGAGCGGAGGTCGGATGGATCTCTGCGGGTTTCCGGGGCCTCGAGGAACGCGAGATCATGGAGCGGCGGACCGAGGCGATCGCGTTGTAAGGATGTGAAGCCCGCTGCGATGAAACGGCGGCGGGCGTTCTCGCACGCGTTGTCGGCGTTCTGCGGCGTGTGGGGCATGTCGCTCGCCGCTGGGCGTGGCGTCGAGTCATCGATCGAAGCCGCCGCGCACGCCGGGCTGGCTAGCCGTTCCAGGAGCTCCAATCGGCGCTCCGGGCGAGCAGATCGCCGGTCTCCTGTTCGGTGACTCGCGTTCAACCGAGGTGCCGGTCGACAACCCGACGCGAACGGGAGCGGCGAGCCATGAGCTGCAGACTGGCCGGGACCAATCGGTGATTGGGGTGTTCAGATGAGGGCTTCGACGGTGTCGGCCAGCGCTGTCGCGCCATTCTCGGCGCGTAGCTTCGCTCCGAGGGCTTGAGCTCGTTGGGTGTAATTCGGGTCGGAGAGTAGGCGGGCCACGGCCGCAGCGACCTTGGTGGGGCGGCTTGCCAGGATGCCGACGCCGAGTTCCTCGACCCGGTTGGCATGCCAGACCTGATCGAAAAGTTGCGGCACGACGACCACTGGGACACCGGCACTGAGCGTCGCGGCGAGCGTGCCGAGCGCGCCCGAGACCACCGCAGCGCGGCATCGTGGCACGACGCTCGGCACCGGCGCGAACTCGATCGCGCCGGGCACTCCTTCAAGCGCGGCGAGGTTGTCGGCGCTGCCGACGAGCGACAAGGCCCGCAACCCTTGCGCGTTGAGTCCAGCGGCGATCGTGGCGAACGCGGCCCCGGCGCCGGCCGCGGCCGAGGTGCCCAGACAGACCATTACCGGTGCATCGCCGCCATCGAGGAACTCGACGACGTGATCATCGACGGTTTGGCCGGTCGGCCCTGGCCACGCCGAGAAGCCGCACAACGGCCAGTCGGGCCAGTCGGGTGCTTCGTCGCCGAAGTAGTGGCGACTGACCAACACCACGGTGCGAGCAGCTTCGGTCCACGCGAGCAGGCCGTTGCCGCGCAACGGTTCGACGCCGAGCGACGAGCGGTAACGGTTGATCGACGAGTCATACAATCCCGCGCCGGACACCCGTGCCAGAGCGCGCCAGGTGAGCCGATGCAGCCTCGACGAATGGAGGTCGAGGCTTGATCGCCCGACGGGCGGTCCCCAGTGGTTGGTCGGCATCATCATCGGGAAGAGTTGGCCGACGACCACGGGAATGTCGAGATGTGCCGCGGCGGGCATCGTCACGACGCCCATCGTCGGGTGGGTGACGACCACGTCCGCGTCTCGGAATGCTGCAACCGTCGCCGCGGCGGCTGCGGTTGGGTCGGAGGCGAAACCTCGCCGCATCCAATAACGGGCGAGGCGGGCCTGGTTGATCCACGGATGACGCATCAGCCGTTCATGGGTCGGGTCGGCGCGTATGCCGCTCGGGGAGAAGTCGAGTGGATACTCCGCCAGCTTGAAGCGTTCCCCATCAAGCAACCCGTGGAAACCTCGGGGTGTGAGCAACGTGACGTCATGCCCGCGGTCGACGAGTTGGTTTGCCGGTTCGACGAACGGCGCGACATCGCCGAGGTACGCCGCTGAAACCACGACCACCCGAGCCATCAACAGCAGGTCTAGCACTGGTCTGGCGCTGGCGGACTGCGCCCGTGCCCAGCTTTTCTGCCTGGTAGAAGGGGCGGACCACGGGGGCTCTGTTCTTACGTAGCGATCCTCATGCTCGCGTTCGGTGTCAGCGGTGCCAGAACAGCAGGTGTGTGACACCGCTTGGGCTGGGGATGACCTCGCGGTGGAAGCGGTCGAGCAGATCGTCTGGGTCGTTCCACAGTCGTTCGCCACGGCCGAGTTCGACGGGGGCGACGGCGAAGTGGAGTGTGTCGATGAGATCAGCCTCGAGAAACTGCCGGAGCGTGGCGACGCCCCCGCCGAGGCGGACGTCCTTGCCGTCCGCGGCGTCCTTGGCGAGGCGCAACGCGTCGGCTGGGGTCGTGTCGATGAAGTGGAACGTCGTGTCGGCCAGCGTGAACGATGGTCGCGGGAAGTGGGTGAGGACGAACACTGGTGTGTGGAACGGTGGAGTGTCACCCCACCAGCCCTGCCAGTCGTGGTTCTCCCACGGACCTCGTAAGGGACCAAACTTGTTGCGGCCCATGATCTCGGCACCGATGTTGTGGGTGAAGTCCCGAGTGAAGTAGTCGTCCAAGCCTCTTGTGCCGCCCGGCTCAGCGCGGTGCGGCCAACTCGCGGTGGCACCGGCCCACGCCGCCAGTTCCGCCGGGTTCGCATGCCCGAACGGCCGCTCCAAACTTTGGCCTTCGCCCGCCCCGAACCCGTCGGTCGACAGCATGAAGTTCTGCACCCGAAGCAGTTGCGTCATCGATCATCCTCTCATCAGCCGACGACACCGGACTGGCGTCGCGACCCAAACATCAAGTACGACCGCCACCGTGGGCCGTCCCTGAAGGGCGGCTTGGGGAGGGCGGTGCCGTTGCTCGCTCGGGTACTCGCCGTGGTCATCGGTCGATGCGTTCAGTGAGATGGATGGTCACAGTGTCGCCATCGTGCTTGCCGATCGCCGCTCGCAGGGCAGCGTTCATTGGCAGTTTGTGGGTGCCGTCACCGAGGGCCATGAATGATGTGCGGAACTCGACACCGTCGATCGTGCCGACAACCTTCACGAGGCCACGAGTGCCGAAGAACTCCGCCGTCCAGTCCGCCACCACATAGGTGTGACCGCCCTTGGCCGGGCTCTTGCACAGGATCGCGGTGAACGTCTTGTCCAGCGCGGTCATCGGATCGTGCCGATCGGCGATCGGGACGTCATCGGGCGATCAGCGCGGTGATCACGGAGGCGGAGGTGGCCGTCGAGCCGAACAGGAGCCGGGTGGTGAGCATTGTCGCGTCATGGTTTGATCTGGCGAGGCCGTCGCCGATCGGCTCCGCCGTGCAGTCCTCCACGACCAGGCAGTGGTAGTCGCGGAACATCGCGTCACGAACGGTCGAGTCAACGCAGATGCTGGTGGTCGCCCCGACGAAGATCAGCGTGGCGATGCCGGCGGCGCAGAGCAGTTCGTCGAGGGGTGTTTCGAAGAAGCCGCTGTAGCGGTGTTTCCACACCACGATGTCGGCTGGCTCGGGAGTGAGCTCGTCGATGATCGCCGTGTTCCACGTGTCGCGGATCAGGATCCGACTCGAGGACCCGTCCGGCGCGGCGACCGTGTCGCCAGCGTTGAGACGGCGGTGAATTTGCCAATTCGGGGAGTCCGCCCCACCGGTATCGGACAGGTCCGGTTGGAAACCCATCTTCAGATACACGACCCGCAAACCGGATGCACGGGCTGCGCCGATCAACGCACGGGTCGGTTCAATCGCCGCCCGGATCACGCCGACGTCGATCCCAGCACGTTCGAACATGCCACCAACGGACGCGAAGTCGTTCTGCATATCGACCACGATCACCGCAGTCGTCGCAGCATGAACGTCGAACGGTGCCGGCTGAGCATCGATCGTGACGACCCCGGTCCTCGCAGACGGATCGCTCATCGCGTCTCGATCCCGCGCCTCACGTCACACTCGACGTCGCACCGTTGCTTGCTCGAGAAGGGTGCCCGGGTCATGTATCGCAGAATAGATGGCGTCACACCGCGCCGAGAACGCGCAGGCCAGCCGAACGTCGCCCGGCTCCGACGGCTGTCAGCGCGACAACGATATGTCCGATCGGAAAGGCGCTGTCGTTAGGTTCTGATGCGGCGCGTACCATTGTCGGATGGACGCGCTCGAACTCCGGCACATCGTCTACTCCCACTTCGAGCGCACGAGTATGGCGCCGAGCCGAGCAGCCCTTGCCGAAACCGTCGGCGACGAGATCGAGGTAGATCGGTTGCTGAGCGAGCTACACGATCGGCACATGCTGGTGCTCGACGATCGGCCAGCGTGTGTCGGCGAGATCCGTATGGCGTTGCCGTTCTCCGCGGACCCGACCGACTTCGCCGTGACATCGGGGCCGCGGACGTGGTGGGCGAACTGCGCGTGGGATTCCCTTGCGATCCTCGCGGCCCTGAATGTCGATGGTCGCATCAAGTCCACCTGGTCCGACACCGGCGACTCCGTCGACATCACCGTCACAGATGGCCGCCTCGACCAAGACGAGGGCGTCGTCCACTTCGCTGTTCCGGCGCGGCGATGGTGGGACGACATCGTGCGCACTTGAAGCACGATCACGTTCCTTCGGTCGAAGGACTCCACACCTGTCACCGGCGAAGCCGTCGCCCTGCCCGATATGTGGGCACTGTCACAGGACTGGTACGGCGACCGACTCAATCCGTCCTACACGCCGAAACCGGTGAGCGTTCTGCAGGGTTTCCTCACCGACGCCGGTCTCACCACCGAGTTCTGGCAACTCACAGAGTGAGCAACAGCGACAGCGTCTGCCGCCCGAGGTGGGCCACGATCGGCAGGCGATCGTCGCAGTGCCTGTACATCCGCAAAGCCGCCGATCCCACATCGAACCGCACGGAGACGGCGCCTGGGAAGGTGTGGCTGCGATAGACAGGACCAGGAAGACGCCGGTCGGGATCCTTGTCGTCGCTACCTACTACGCTTCCCGATGCCGTTCTCGATGGGGCGCGAACGACGAGCCCGATGGTTTGCTTTCAACGGCACGGCACGGCACGGGTCGTAGGGTTCGGATGCCAAAAACGACGAGTACTGGAGAGTGCGATGAATGACATCAGCGTGGTGATGTTCACAGTTACAAGCCAGGACGCGGCGATCGCGTTCTACACCGAGAAGCTCGGCTTCGAGCTGCGCGTCGGATACCAGGTTCGGTCCGAACGGCGAGTACCGGTGGGTCGAGGTCGCGCCGCCCGGCTCCCATGCGCGGCTTGCGCTCAACGAACCGATGGGCGCATCACCGGGCGGTGGCAGCATGGGCGTGGAGACGGCCGACGTGCTCGCCGAACATCGCCGCCTGAGCGCCATCGGCGGTATCGATCTCGACGCTCGAACCGATGCAAACCCCAGGTGCCCCGTTGCTGTTCATGATGCGCGACCCCGACGGCAACCACATCGCCGTCGTCCAACCAGACGAGACAGCCACCATGAACGAGCGGCCGTCGAACGCCGAAGAATCGGATCTGTTTGTGGTTCGACCGCGACGCGGTCGACGCGGCGCGTTCTACGCCGACACATTTCCGGACAGTTCCGTCGGCAGCGATCATGCGAGCCCCAGGCGACTACCCCGACGGCCAAGAGGGTGACGTGCTCACCGTCGAGTTCACCGTCGCCGGTATCCCGTGCCTGGGACTCAACGGTGGGCCGGCGTTCGCACAGAGCGAAGCGTTCTCGTTCCAGATCGCCACCGACGACCAGGCCGAAACGGACCGATTGTGGAACGCCATCGTCGACAACGGCGGCCAGGAGAGCGCCTGTGGCTGGTGCAAAGACCGCTGGGGTCTGTCATGGCAGATCACCCCACGGGTACTCGCCGAAGCAATTGCCGACCCCGACCCGGCCGTCGCCAAGCGCGTGTTCGACGCGATGATGACCATGAGCAAGATCGACCACGCCGCCATCGAACACGCCCGAACGGGTTGACCAGCGGGCAACGTGATGACAAGCAGTGACAAGCTGCGAGACCGCCCGTGTCACAGTTTTGTCACTGCGACGGACATATACGAGATGCGACGAGGCGACGAGGCGAGACCTGCCCGTCGGACCATGAAGCCCTGGTCGACGGCTACGAGAGCCGACCGAACCCGAAGAGCCAATACGAAAAGTGCGATTGCTCATAACCCAAAGGTCACAGGTTCAAATCCTGTCCCCGCCACCAAAGAAAGCCCTGGTCAAGACCACAATCCGACCAGGGCTTCTCTCGTTTTCGGGCCCGGGAAGGGCCATTTTTCATCGGATTTGTCATCGCGATTTCGTGACATGGCCGGCGATGGCGTTGTCCTGCGGGCTACAAGCTGCCGAACGCGCACTGATCGGCGTCGTGCACAACTACGGGGCTCGACCCGCCTGATGCCGCAGCGCCTCGTGTGAATCCCATTGCGGGATCGAGGTACGGCTCGATGGCCGCACGTTCGAACGCATCCGCGGCAACAAGGACCACGTCGGCGAGCCGATTGGGCAAGACTTGGCGACGTGCTGAATGCCGATGACCTCGACGCAGTTGGCCTCGGACTCGATTACGGATGGGTCGAACTCGTGCGAGTTCCGCCTGCGTGGGTTGAGATCGGTGTCGGGCTATCCAGTGAGCTCGAGGCGAGTCTCGAGGGGCTCGCGCTCCGGGTCGAGCACATCGGTTCGACGTCAGTACCCGGCCTCCTGGCGAAGCCGATCATTGACGTAGCGATCGGGACACCTCCCGATGCCGATCTCACCGTCATCATCGAACGGCTCTCGGAAAGTCACTGGATCTACCGCGGCGACGTGGGCGACCACGGCGGGCACGTGTTCGTGCTTGAAAGTTGGGCGCGACATCGCGTTGCACACGCGCACGTGGTCGAACACGGCGCCGGGCAGTGGTGCCGCTACCTGGCACTGAGAGAGACGCTCCGCACCAGCGACGAGGCTCGTCACTGGTATGCGAGCGAGAAGCGACGCCTCCTCGCCGAGCTCGGGCGGGACAACTCCACCGGTGTCTATACGGCAGGGAAGTCTTCAGTCGTCATCGAACTCCTGCGGTGACGGACCCTGGACATCCGGACTCGCCTGTTCCGCGAGCGGACCATCATCATCCAACCGTACTTCCGAGCGGCTTGTACGATCGGGTGGCGTGGAGACCGCTCGCTACAACACGATCGGGTACGAGTACTCGGTGACCCGACGCGAGGACCCCAAGCTTCGCGACCGAATCGTCAAGGCACTTGGCGACAGCCGGACGATTGTCAACGTCGGTGCGGGCGCAGGTTCCTACGAACCCCGTGACCGGCATCTGATCGCGATCGAGCCGAGTGACGTGATGGCCGCGCAACGGCCTGATGATCTCGCTCCCGCGCTGCGGGGCTCAGCGTTCCCGTTACCCCTGAGAGACCGAAGCGTTGACGCCGCAATGGCCGTGCTGACGATCCATCACTGGGACGACGGCCAAGAAGCCGGTGTTCGCGAGCTCCGACGCGTTGCACGAGGTCCGGTCGTCATTGTCACGTGCGACATAGACGTTTGCGCGCAAATGTGGCTCTACCGCGACTACCTGCCGGAAGCGGCCGACCTCGACCGAGCGACCTTTCCTGCGATCGATCAGCTGGTCTCGTGGCTCGGAGGAGACGTTTCCGTGGAGCCGGTCCTCACCTCCCGAGACACCCCGGACTGGTCGCTCACCTCGTTCTGGGCGCACCCGGAACGAGTTCTCGACAGGTCTGCGAGAAACGCGACTTCCGCATTCTCACGCCAGAACCCGGTGGTAGTGGCCCGGGTCGTCGAAGCGCTCGAGAGCGACCTCGGCGACGGCACGTGGGATCAGCGCAACGGTCACCTTCGCACGATGACCGAATACGACGCAGGCACTCGACTCCTCATCGCCCGACCGTGACGAGCTGGAGTAACGCGCTCGAGACTGTCTTGTCGTGCTGGTTCGAGGCGGACTTCGTTCCTGTCGACTCCGTGATCGCGCTGGCGAACCGCGCGGCCGAACAAGGCGTATCTGTTGTCCTCGC
Organism: uncultured Actinomycetes bacterium; assembly: GCA_963847945.1. Classification (GTDB taxonomy): domain Bacteria; phylum Actinomycetota; class Acidimicrobiia; order Acidimicrobiales; family Ilumatobacteraceae; genus JANMJD01. The sequence continues at coordinate 290,324 of CAWKBX010000003.1, read as the reverse complement.
CACAGATCAGGAGCATCGCCGAGCCCAGTTCCTGAGCGAACGGTTGAGGACCCTGTTGCCGATCGAGGCCATGATCTACTCAGCCGATACGACTACCAAGTTGTCCTCGTAGACCTCGTTGAGCCTGGCGGCATCACACCCGTTCGGTATTGGCCCCGAGAACTCGACGAGTCCTATCTGAAGGAGTGATTCGTCGGGCCGAACGATGGTTCCAGTACCGGATTGTTTCTTCGCCAAGGCTTGTCGGGGGCGTTCCTACTCGATCGAGGTCTGCGGGCCGTGCCGTTGCTGCTCGTTACCATCGGCGTGCTTGCCAACGTGCTGACGGCGTCAAGCGTCCGAGCTACTGCCGGTCCCAACGGCTTCACTGTCCGTTGGGGTTTGTTCGGCTGGCCCCGCTGCAACCATCGCCTCGATGAGATCGAGCACGCCGAGGGTGATCGACCTAGCTTGGGCGAGTTCGTTGGGTTGTGGTGGACCCCAAAGCAAACGTGCTGCGCCATTCGAGCGGCCCTGGGCTGACCCCGATTGGTGGTCCAGTGGTTGTGAGAGTCGGGGTTGGGTTGGTGCCGGGTCCTATCCGCCGCCGGTGAGGCGGCGACGGAGTTCTCGGCGATGCCGAGCGTACTCGGCGGGGGTGCGCCTCCCGAGCGCTGAATGCGGCCGACGTTCGTTGTAGTCGATCCGCCAGTCACCGATGACGACGCGGGCCTCGAGCAACGACCCGAACAACTCACCGTTGAGGAGTTCGTCACGGATCCGGCTGTTGAACGACTCGATCCAGCCGTTCTGCCACGGACACCCCGGATCGATGAACACCGTCCCGGTCCCGTTCATCCGACACCAATCGGCGACGGCATGCGCGATGAACTCGGGACCGTTGTCCATCCGCACATACATCGGCGCGCCCCGCTGACGAGCGACCCGATCCAAACAGTCGACAACCATGTCCGCGGTGATCGAACGTTCCACCAGCCCATCCGGGGCCTCACGGGTGTGTTCGTCGATCAGGTTGAACAACTTCAACGGGCGACCGTCCGCGGTCTGATCGAACTGGAAATCCATCGCCCACAGCACGTCAGGCCACAACGGGCACGACCAGCCAATCACCCCACGACCCCGCAACGGTGGCTTACGTGGCTTGTAGGCAACGCGTAGACCCTCGTCACGCCACAGGCGCTGCACCCGTTTGCGGTTGACCCGCCGGCCGGTCTTGACCAGCTCATCATGCGCCCGACGCCATCCCCACCGAGGGCGGCGTTTCGCGAAGCCCCGCAACCACGCCCGGAGCTCCTCCTCTTCAGGCGACGGGACCGGCGGTGGCCGACGATGACTGGACCGGGGCTGACCGATCACACGGCACGCCCGTCGTTCCGACACCCCGAAACGTTCCATCACCGTGGCCACCGCCACACGTCGACGTTCCGGGGTCAGAAGTTTCCCTGCGCCACCTCCTTGAGAATCGACTTGTCCAACTCGGCTTCCGCCAACAACCGCTTCAGTCGGGCGTTTTCCTTCTCGAGTTCCCGGAGGCGTTTGGCGTCGTCGGCTTTCATCCCGCCGTACTGGTTCCGCCACCGGTAATACGTCTGCTCGGACACCTCGAGTTGGCGGACCACCTCCACCAGCTCCGTGCCCTCAGCAAGTAACCGGTCCGCGTCGCGGAGCTTGCGAATCACCTGCTCCGGTGTATGCCGTCGTCCCTTCATGATCGAATCCATTCTGCCCGTCACGGGCAACAGGACTCTCACAACACCTGGACCCACCAGACGGGGTCAGCGCAGCCCGACTGTGCGGCTCACCCTCCGTAACCGTCGCACCGTCACGGTCACCGTTTCGAACCCGGACGCCGCCGTTGCCGCACTCCACCCAGCAAAGGCCAACGACTAGGACGCGTAGCGCTCGCCAAGTCGCGTCGGCAATTCGTCGGTTCGATTCTGCACGACATCGCCGCCGTAGGTTTTAACCTTCGCCTCAGCACAGCTGTAGAGACGCTGTCGCCGAACGAAAACCGGCGGTGCGACCCGAACTCACCCTGTGATAGTCGGCAGGACTGTGTGGATGAGGAACTGGTGGAAGTCGTCGGCTTGTTCCCATTGGGGGAAATGGCCCGACTCTTCGAACCACACCCACTTCTTCCGCGGTGCGGTGGAGCGCGTTGAAGTATCGCTCAGCGACTTCGGGCGGTGCCAGGCGGTCATAGCGGCCCACCGCCATGAACACGGGCACCGCGAGATCGAGACATGACGTGCGAAGGTCGGAACTCACGAGATCGTCGTAGAGCAGCTCGAATGATCGGTTGGCTGCGTTGGTGAACCGCAGCTTTTCGGGCCATGAGTACTCGGGGGAATTGAGCATCCAACGTACCGGTCGAAACGTGTCGGGTTGGTGCCATACGGCACCGAACTCGCCGAGCCAGCGCACGCATTGCATCCAGGCGGCGAGCCCTTCGGTGCCGCTGAAGGGGGGCACCGTCGATGCAAGTGCCGACATAGCCGACGTCTGGCCGCGACGTTGGGCTTCGGCTACGACGAAGTCGTACGCGACCTGTTGGCCGTCGGCGAACGTTGTGATTTGGCCGGTACTGACGAACGCCGCGAAGAGGTCTGGTCGACGTTGGGCCGCGAGCACACCGACCAGGCTTCCCCATGAGTGGCCGAGCAGTATGACTCTGGTGGTCCGAACTCATCGATGAGGCGCTCGGTAAGTTCAATGGTGTCAGCCACGATCTGGTCCAGAGTCATCGAAGCGCGTGGTTCGATAGCTGCGGCCGACTTACCTGCCCCCCGTTGGTCCCACTCGACGACGAGGAAGTGTTCTTCGAGCCGTGCGTTCATGTCGATTGTGGGTATCTCAGCTTGGCCAGGGCCGCCGTGGATCTTGATCAGAATTGGGGCGTCGGCACGTCGACCGCGCACGAGCACCCATTGCTCGACGCCGCCGAGCGTCATGGGGGCGAGCCGTGCGATTCCACCTCGGTTTTGTCGCATCCGACGTGTTCGGCGGGAGGGTCCGGTGATCGGGCTCCATCTCATCTCTGCCCCCGCCTGCCTGACCGGGCGTTGCGAACGCTCATGAAGCGTGCGGCGAGGAGGTCGGGCTTGTCCCTGGGGCCGATGATCTGGCTTGGAAGACGTTGCCTTCGGGATCGTGACCATCGCGATGGGTGAACCCATTCCAGATCCATCCCGCAGCGGCGTCTCGTAGGGAGCCTCCAAGCGCCAGCGCATGTGCTCGGCACGCTTCGAGGTCATCGACAACGAAACTCAACTTGATCGGCGTGTCGTCGCGCAGTGCGACGGGGTCGTCGAATGTGATTGTGTTGGCGATCTCCGGTGGGATCGCGACGATCGACATCTCGATCGTGTGGTCCGGTGATGCGAGTCGTGCGAAATCATTGTCGACCGACTCGATGATCGACAGCCCAAGCACACAACGGTAGAACTCGGTCATGCGATCCAAATTGGCCGCGTAGATAGTCGCTGTCATCGAACTCATCATCACGACCGTAGCCCCGTCGGTCGTCGCCTGCGGTTCAGCCGAGTGGACATATCTTGATCATTTCGATGAGGCCGAACATACGGATCAGTTCCGCGACCGTTGACCCCGGTTTGCGAGCCTCGGCTTGCATTGCCTCGACAAGTTCGTCGACAAACGGCCCTCGCGGGTGGCTGGCAAGCACGGCAGCGAGTACGTCCTGAGTGATGTCGCCTGAGCGTAGGCCGATCACATCGACACCAGCACCGAGATGGACTCCGGCGACCTCGGGCCGCTCGTCGTCGGCCGTGCTGAGCTGAAGATGCAACGCGACGGCGTCGGCCACCGCGCTCGATCGGTCGGTGCTTGCGCCCCAACCCGTCATGAACTCCTCGGCAACCCGAGCGCCGATCACCTCGAATGGTTTGTCAGCTTGGTCGAGATCGGTTCCAAGCGCGATGTCGTGCAGGATCGATCCGACGAACAGCAACTCGGCGTCGACTGGCCTGCCAGCGATCTCGAGTATCGCAGCGCCGAAATGAAAGGTTCGGTAGCTGTGCGCCACCAGCCAGCGGGGCATGTGCACCGTAGCCAACTCAACCGCAGCCACCGCCAGACGTGAATCGGGTACCTCGAGCATCAGACGGTGGCCACCTTCGTGGCGACGCCGGTAACGACGTCGTAGACGATGCCGGTGATGGGCATCGAATGCGGGATTCCCGGCGACGACCGCAACCTTTGAACATCGGCATGGACCGAGCGGAAGGGGTCGTCTAGCCACAACTCGCCGAACTCGACCTTATGTTGACCGAGATAGCGGCGGGCGACGTCAACCATCTCAGGGGAGGCCAGTCGAGACATACCGCAGTCGGTGTGGTGCATCACGATCATCTCGGGTTCGATCGCGAGCGCCTCCACCATCGCCACCACCGCCAACACCTCGAAACAGCCAAGCACATCAGGCGTCACCCGACCGCCAGCGTTTCGGATCACGACCGCCTCACCCGGTTCGAGCCCGAGGACGTGCGCAGGATCAACGCGATGATCACAGCACGTCAGCACTACGGCCTGCATCGCTGGCAGTACATCGGTCGACCAGCGGCGCGGTGCCCCGGCAAGCGACTCGTTGCGCTTCATCATCACATCAACGGCTGAGCACGGTTTGTCTGATCTGGCCGTATCTCCTGGCTGCTGGGCTTGAGAGCCTGTCATGACACTCATCGTGCGCCGACAACTCTCTTCCCGCCAGAGGCGAGATCGCCATGATGCGGGCTATTCTCGCCAAATGGTCGCTGCATCGCCCAACGACATCGGCGGCCCCGACCCTCACGCACCCTTTCGCATCGACATCCTTGCCTTTGACGGCTGTTACGCATCAGAGGTCTTCGCAATCGCTGATGTACTGCGCATCGCTAACCACGTACACCTGCACCTCGACGGCAAGAGATCCATGTTTGATGTCACGATCACGTCGGCCGGTCGCCGCTACATCACAACAGCAGACGGCACCCGCCTCACCACGCGTCCGCCGACCGACCTTCCCGATCTGCTGCTCGTTCCGGGCTTCGAGCTCTTCCCTTTCGACGACGCGATCGATGCAACGCTTCGGAAAAGGCGACGCGAAGTAGCGTTCATCGGTGCGGCCGCTGCGATGCGCCGACCGATCGCCGCCGTCTGTGTCGGCGCGTTCTTGGTCGGGGAGGCCGGCCTGCTCGACGGGCGCCGCTGCACCACCGCATGGGCCTACTCCGAAGCCCTCGCCCACCGGTACCCCGCGGCGATCGTCGACATCGCCAACATCATCGTGCACGACAGCGGCGTGACGACCGCAGCGGCCTTCGAGCGCGGCAGGCGACCTGGCCATGGACCTTGTCCGCAAGGTGCTACCCGCCGACGCTGCCACCGCAACCGGCAAACTCACGCTAATGGGCGAGGTCCGACCCTCGCAACGTGCCTACATCGACGAGCGCCTCATTCGTGCCCAAAACAACAATCTCGCCCACCAAGTCACAGCATCGCTCGCCCAACACCTGAGCGAACCATATGACCTCGACACGCTCGCCGCTCGACTCAACACGAGCCCGCGCACGCTGCTGCGAAAGTTCCATCACGAACGAGGCATGTCGCCCCTGCAGCACCTCCAGACCCTCCGCGTCGCAAGAGCCAAACAGCTACTGGAAACGACCGGAGCGTCCCTCGAAGAGATCACCTTCGAGGTCGGCTATCGAGACCCAACGACCTTCCGCCGCCTCTTTCAGACACACACCGGACTCACGCCCTCCGCCTTTCGGCAGCGATTCGCTTCGGGCAGTACCCGGGCACCGGGCCTGCACTGACCTCGCGCCCGCCAACGCCTCGACCGTCACCACTACGTCGTCGCTGCCGGCGCCTGTCAGCGGCCGCATGGATCCGCGCAGTGGGCGTCGGCGGCCATCAGGAATTGCCCACAGGCGGCCAACAGCAACCGCCCACTGACGGCCACCTGCACGGAACGTGGTCGCCAATCGATTTGCACATGTCCGTGCTCGCCAGCGAAAAGCCGGGTGGTCCGCGCCGCCTTTTGCCGCACGTATCGGGCAATATGTGGGTGATTTCTAGCGTGTCGTCGCTCGTTATGTGGCGCGGCTATCGAGCGTCCTGATCGGCACCTATGCCGCATCTTGGTTCGATTGTCGGGAGGAGGTTTCTCGATCACCGTCCGTGTCGCTGCTCGACGTTGAGCGCACCGACGGAGTCGTCGGTGCACTCTTCTGGCGGTGGTGGTCCTTTTCTCAGGATCACGGCTGCGACCGTTGCGGCGAGCGCCGAGGCGACCAGGATCGCGAGTTTGGCGTTCGACTGTTCGACGGGGTCGGTCAGTGCGAGTTCGGTGATGAACAGGGCGACGGTGAATCCGATACCGGCCGCCGTGCCGACGCCCACGATCTGTAACGATGTCGAACTGATTGGGTTGTCGGCCAATCCTGCCTTGATTGTTGCCGCGGGTTGCGATCACGATGCCGAGTGGTTTGCCGAGTAGAAGTCCGAGTAGCACACCCCATGTGATCGCAGACCCTGCGGCGTCACGGAGTCCTTCGATGGAGATCTGGATCCCGCTGTTGGCGAGAGCGAAAATCGGAACGATCACGAAGCTCGTCCAAGGGTGCAGCACATGCTGAAGCCATTCGACAACGGACACAGAACCTTTGGCCAAGGCACTCGTGCTTCTCGCATGATCCACGTTGGAAAGATCAGCGAGCTCTTCACCGTCGATGAGTTCAGTTCCAAGTCGAGGAGTTGATGGTGCCAGTAGTCCCATGACGACCCCGGCAATGGTCGGATGAATACCGGCCTCGTGAAGCCCGAGCCACACGACCGCGCCGATGACCACGTACACCCAGGTCGAGTGAACTCCGACTCGGCGAACAAGCAACGTCACGACAACTCCAACGATGGCGGCGGCCAGCCAACCGAAGGACACTCCGGTCGAATAAACAACAGCGATAATCACGATTGCGCCGATGTCGTCCACGATGGCAAGACCAAGCAGGAACGCCCGCAACGACGAGGGGATTCGACTCCCGGCGACGGCCAGAACGCCAACAGCGAGCGCGATGTCCGTGGCCATTGGAATCGCCCACCCTCGAGGAGCGGTTCCACCCGCAATCACCAGGTACACGACAGCGGGCACGACCATGCCGCCGAGAGCGGCAACGCCCGGCAGGACCACAGCGCGCCGGGTCGACAGGTGCCCGTCGGTGAGTTCTCGTTTGATCTCTAGTCCGACGACAAAGAAGAAGATCGCCATCAGACCGTCGTTGATCCAATGACGCAAGTCGAGATCGAGCGTGTGGCCAGCAACAGTGAACGCCGCGCGGCTCGTCCAGAGATTCTCGTATGACGCCGACCACGGCGAGTTCGCCCAAACGAGCGCGGCAACCGCCGCACCGGCCAACAGGACGGCGCTCGCGGCTTCGGTCGCGAGGAAATCGCGAAGTGGGGACAACACCCGCACCATGGGCGAGCGGGAACGACGAAGAGCGCGAGCCACTGAGGTCTCCAGACATTGCCGACCAGACTTCCCGGCGCACCTCGGTTGTTACCCCAACCCTACTCCAACCCGCCGAAACCCGACCCTCGAATAGCCTGCCCCATGCCGCCGCCGGGCTAGAGGCACACATAACGCCGAGACCTGGACCGCACACTTCAGCCAATATATGGGTGATCGCTGACGGGGTTGGATCGCATTCAGCCTGACCCTACGCGAGCAGGTGGCAAGCCGTCCCATTTCATGCATTCACCTCGCAACGTGATGGCTCCCTGATGTTGTTCATGGCCGCCAGTGGGCAGATCCTGGTGGCCGCTCACAAGTGGGGACATGAACGCCGAGTCTCTGTTCGTAACGCTGCGCTGTCTGCCGTCCACAACGTGCCACACCCGCGTCGAGCGCAACGCGAAATGCTGTTCGCTGCGGACACAGAGGGGCATCCCGTCGCACTGGATTCCGGGCCGGGGTGCCGATCAGTCGGTGGCAGCGGACCGTAGCTGCTCGATCGTGGCATCGAGTGCGGTGTCGCCGATGATCGATCCTGCTGAGGTGTCGCTGTTGATGAACACTGCGACCGTCACGTCACCGTCGGCGAAGTACGCGGTGGCGGAGAAGAAGCCGGGAATGCTGCCGGTGTGTCCCCAGCCGCTGTATTGCCGTCCAGTAGGTGAGTCGATGCAGGGACAGAATCCCATGGTGGCCATCCCGTGACGGCCAGACAGTGGGCTCGTGGTCTTCATCGCGGTGACCGTCTCGGCGCTGAGTAGCCCGCCGGGGCGGAACAGTTCGCGGACGTATCGGGCGAGGTCGTTCACGTCGGTCTGTAGCGCGCCGGCTGCACCGGCCATGCTCGTGAACGACTGCAACGACAGGGCGCCGACGTCGAGGGTTTGGCCGGTGAAGCTGTTGTAGGCGTGTGACAGCCCGGATGTGTTGTCGAACTGGAAGGTCGTGTGATCGAGATGGAGTGGTCTAAGGATCTGCTGTTCGATGAGCGTGCCGATCGTTGCTCGCCCGATCATCGCGGCGATCTCTCCGAGCAGGATGAAATTGACATTGGAGTAGATGACCGGTCCGCCCGGTTCGCCGGCCGGGGGTCGCTGAGCCATGATGTCGATGATCTCACCGGGGGTCCAGACGCGGGCGAGGTCGTTGGTCGCCAGTTCGAGTACGTCTGGTTGAAGCCACCAGTCAGCCGTCACGCCGCTGGTGTGGCGCAGCAGCATCTCGATGGTGATCCGGTTCGCATTCGGGAACGCCGGGAACCAGATCGCGAGCCGGTCGTCAAGGCGTAGATCGCCACGCTCGACCATGCCCAGGATGATGCGTGCGGTGAACAGCTTGGTGATGCTCGCCGCCCGGAAACGGGCGACGGGCCGCATTGGTTCACCGGTGACGGCGTCCTCAATGCCCGTCGCTCCAACCCATGTTTGGTCGCCGACTGACACCGCTACGGATGCACCGGGCACATCAAGGAGCCCGGGGATCGTGTCCGCGATCGCCTGCAGGCGGACGCTGGGCAATGCGGCCGCCACGACCGCGGCCGCCGCGGGCGCAGCGGTCGTCGGGGTCGTGGCCGTCGGAGTCGCCGGAGACGCCGGAGACGCAACTGTCGAGGGGATCGCTGTGGTGATCGTCGATGTTGATGCCGCGTTCGCGGTGGATGTCGACGGCGTGGCCTGACCGACCGTGTTGGGTTCTGAACTGGAACATCCGACGAGCGCCAGGAACCCGAAGAGCACTGCGTGGGAGGGGCGTACGCGGGGCCGATCTCGGGGTCATGGTCGGGCTTCGTAGAACGCGTTGAGCAGTTCGACCACTTCGGCCGGGGCCTTGGATGGGGCGCCGGAGTCGAACGGTGGTTGCGGGTCGTATTCGATGGCGAGTTGCACGGCCTGGGCGATCAGCGGGCCGTGGATGTGGGCGACGAGGGTGAGGGCCATGTCGATGCCGCTCGACACGCCCGCGGACGTGATGATCCGGTCGTGCACGATCACTCGACGCTCTCGATAGATCGCGCCGTGTCGTTCGAGCTCGGAGGCGGATCGCCAGTGGGTGGTGGCTTCGAGACCGTCGAGGAGACCGGCGGCAGCGAGGTAGATCGAGCCGGTGCACACGCTCGTTGTCCACGTCGCATGGTGATGGGCCTGTCGAACCCAGTTGACAACGGGGTCAAGGTCGGCGATGTTCCCGCCGGGGACGACGATCACGTCGGGATGGGTGACCTTGTCGAATGCGGTGGAGGCGACGAGTGGGCAGCGGCCGGTGTGATCGATCACTGGACCAGGATCGGCGGCGACGAAGAGCACGTCGTGATCGGGGAGGTCTGCGAACACTTGGAACGGTCCCACGATGTCGAGTGCGGTGAAACCGGGGTAGAGCACGAGCGCGATTTGCATACCCATCACGATGCACCCGCCAGTCGATGGCAGCAATGACAATCGATTGACGATGTACGCCATCTGGTCTTCGACTTGGCATGATGGTTCGATGCGAACACCCAGGATCGTGGTCGTCGTGTTCGATGAGTGCCAGGTCCTCGACCTCACCGGACCGATCGAGGTGTTTGCCAGCGCGCAGCGTCTCATCCCAGCCATCGAGTACGACCTGCGTGTCGTCGCCAATCGACCCACCGGCAACGTCACCTCGACGAGCGGTTTGTCCTTTGGCGCCTCGCCGATCGCCGAGCAACGCGGGCCGATCGACACGATCATCGTTGTCGGAGGAGACGGTGTCATCGAGGCCGCCGCCGACACCGAACTCGTTCATCACATCCGCCGGCTCGCCCGATCGGCACGGCGGGTGGCCTCGGTCTGCACAGGAGCATTCCTCCTCGCCGAGAGCGGCCTCCTCGACGGCAAACGTGCCGCCACTCACTGGAACTACTGCGACGCGTTGGCTGCCCTGTATCCCCAGGTCGCCGTCGATGCCGACCCGATCTATGTGCGCGACGGCAACACATGGACCTCAGCTGGGGTCTCGTCCGGTATCGATCTCGCGCTCGCGCTTCTCGCCGAGGACCACGGAGAGCAAGCAGCGGCGACCGTCGCCCGTCACCTCGTCGTTTACCTTCGACGATCCGGCGGCCAAGCGCAGTTCTCCACCCCGCTCGCCGCCCAGACGACCGCCAGCGAACCGCTCCGCGAGCTGATCGACTGGCTACCCGACCATCTCGATCACGACCTCACCATCGCACCACTCGCCCGACGTTCACACCTGTCCGAACGCCACTTCATCCGGCTGTTCACGCGTGATATCGGCAAACCTCCTGCCCGCCACGTGGAGGACCTTCGTCTCGAGGCTGCCCGCCGCCTGCTCGAAACGACCACGCTTCAGGTCGAACAAATCGCCAGCGCGACCGGGTTCGGCACCGCTGAGACGATGCACCGCGCCTTCCGCCGTCGCCTCGACACCACCCCACTCGAACACCGACGCCACTTCACAATCGAAACCGCCGACAGCTAACCGACCGTGGATGAAGGGACCTGGCTGGCAGACCGACCGCCGGCGAGATCGGCGATGACACCCTGCCCACGAACAGGTAGGCGTGGCAGTCAGCTCGGGTCTCGAACCGGATCGACCCGTCACGAATCCAGGCGATCTCCACCTTCAGCCGAGCCCCGAACGCCTCGATAACGGCGTTGTCGAACTGGTCGCCGACGCTTCCGGACGACAGGCGGACGTTCTCGTTGCCGGCGGTGACGACGAAGACGTACGACGTGTATTGAGGTCCGTGATCGGCGTGATGAATCACGTCGGTCGGGAACTCGGTGAGCTCCATCCACCTCCTTACGGAGATGGCGGAGCTCGTCAGGTTCCGATTCCGACAGGCTGTCCGGGTCGGCGTCACGGGCCTGGCGTTTGCGGGCGTCGCGGACCCAGTTCCGCAATGTGCCGTCGCTGATCGACAACGATCGGGCGACGTCGGCGATCGGCCGACCGGAGGACTCGACGACTTCCACCGCATCGCGACGGAACTGGGATCGTCGATGGCGCGAGGAAACGGCTGAACCATGCGGGCCGGTTCCCACCACAGCTCGATCACCCCGTCGAACGGCTCCGGCGACCCGCCGTTGCGCGCCTGGTACAACGCGTGGATCTCGGCGAAATCGGTCCGCGTGTGGCACTGCACGTAGCGGACGACGCCGAGCACTGACGCCCGCTCGTACATCAACGAGGCGTGCACCGTCCGCCAGTAGTGCTGGAACTCTTCGAAGGTCAGATCGGGCCGCCGCCTCAAGCACTAGATCAACATGTTCATCGGTTCCTCCTTGAGCCGAGGGTCGAACTTAGCCCGAGCGAATGATGCTCCGAGCGCCCGGCATCGACGTACAGGTGGCGCGCCTCGTACGCTCTCTCGGGTGATTCCCCGACTCGAACCGCTCGTGACCCATGCCGACGGCACCCCGGTCGAGGGGCAGGACGACGAGGCGGCCACCGGGTTGCGATGGTGGACGCTGCTATCGGCCGATCGGACGGCGACACGGGCGGTGACCGCCGGCGTGGCCGAGCTCGACCATGGTCTCGCCGGGCTCGAGCGGCACCGACATGCGACCGACGAGGTGTACCACTTCCTCTCCGGGGTCGGCGAGGTGCTCCTCGGCGATGGGGTCCACCCGGTGCGGGCAGGTACGACGATGTTCATCCCCGCCGACACCTGGCACGGTATCCGCAACACCGGCGACGAGCCGTTGCGGCTGTTCTACTGCTTCCCGACCGACTCGTTTACCGACGTCGTCTACGTATATCCGCCGCCTCACGAGCGCGAGTGGTGACGTCGTCCACGCGGACGTAGCCGTGCCGCAGCATGGTGTCAGCGTCCCCGAACACACCGAACACCTCGACCGGCGCGCGGTAGCGGTGACGGAGCCACTCTGAACCGGCCGCCCCGAGGGAACGTCCGGCGTTCCACGCGTGTAACGAAATGGTCCACGCCGCCTACGTGACGTTTGATGATTCCGCCGATCGACGAGTAGCCACAGATGACCGACCTGGACCGCCGGGGAGGTGACTATCGTTCTGATGGTGAAGAGTTCATTGCGGCTCGAGGTCGCCCACGCGGTGCTGTACGTGCACGATGTCGATCAGATGGTCGCGTTCTACTGCGACACGCTCGGATTCGAGGTGACCGATCGAGGGCCGCTGCGCGCGCAGGAGATCGTGTTTCTCTCGCAGACTGCGAACGCGCATCATCAACTCGCGTTGGTGACGGGACGCGCTACCCCCGCAGCATCGGACAACTTGCATCATGTGGCGTTTCGTTCAAGCGGCACGCTCGATGATCTGCGGGCCTTGAACGACTCACTCGCGTCTGACCATCGGGTCACCCAGATCATGCCGCTCACGCACGGCAATGCCTGGTCGGTCTACTTCCACGATCCGGAGTTCAACGGCGTCGAGGTGTTCATCGACACTCCTTGGCATGTGCGTCAGCCGCAAGGTGAACCGCTTGACCTCACTCGTTCCAACGATGAAATCGTCGAGTGGACTCATGCTCACTATGCCAACGAGCCTGAGTTCGGGCCGATGGGTGAGTTCTTGCAGCGTCGGGCCGAGCATCTCGATCGGCGTGGGACTTAGCCCCGATCAGTAGCTCGGCTCAGGCGGGGTCTGGCTGCGGGAGCGGCGACCAGGAAGGTGGCGTCGACCTTGGCGAGCAGCCGACCTGTGTCGTCGGTGATCTCGGTCGTCGTGACAATCAATCGTCGGCCGGCGCTCACGAGCGCCGAGTGGCTGGTTGCGTTGCCCGTGTTCGTGTTTCCGACGAGTGAGATCGAGGATTGCACTGCGAGCGGAAACGTGTCGGCAGGGGCGTGGTAGCGGGCCAGCGTCGTGCCGCTGACGTCGGCGAGGCTCCGGCGCCGTAGATCAAGCACGCTCAGGCCACGTCACTGGCGCGTTTCACTCGACGTGGTACCCGACGGTTCGGCGCAGCAGTGGCGGTGTCACCGGTCGGACTCGCAAGGGCTCGCTCGAGACCGGTGAACAGGTCGACGACGTCGGCCGCTTCAAAGACGCGGTAGCGCTGTCGCCCAACGTTTCGTTGGCGCAGGACGCCAGCGGCTTCGAGACGGTTGATGGCCTCGCCGGTTCGCATCCCAGATCGCCCGATCAGTCGTGCGGCGCTGTCGACGGTGATCACCGGGACACCGGGCAGCAGGTCGAGGAGCAGCTCGACTGCTGAGTTGGCGCGGACTCGACCCAGTTGTGCCCGCCATCGTGCATCGAGTGCTTGGATCTTGCCTGCGTAGGACTCGGCGTCCGCACACGATCGGTGTGCAGCGGTGGCGAACGTACGCAACCAAGTGCCCGCACCGGCGGATCGCTCAAGACTGGCGGGCGCACCGACGTGTCGAAACGTGGTGAGCCCGGCGATGTAGTCACTCCCCCAGGTGGCGAGCACGAGACTGATCGGCGGCACGAAGCGCGGTGCGAGCCCGCGGCGGCGGAGGATCACATGGATGAGCGCGCGTCCGGTGCGGCCGTTGCCGTCGGCGAACGGGTGGATCGTCTCGAATTGGGCGTGAGCGATCGCCGCTTGCACGAGGGCAGGATGGTCATCGCCGTTGACGTAGTCGAGGAGGTCGTGGAGCAAGGCGTCGACAGTGTCCGGTGGCGGTGGGACGAAGGTTGCGGAGCACGGGTTGTAGCTGCTGCCGCCGATCCAGTTCTGCATTGTGCGGACCACACCGCCGATGTGCGGCATCGAAGATCGCTCCATCAAGGTCCGGTGGATACCGAGCAGGTCGTCGAGGGTGATCGTGTCCGTCGACGAGCCCAACTCGACAGCGGCCTCCATGGCTGCAACGTTGGCGAGTACCTCGACTGCGATCCGATCGGCTGCGTCGCCACCCTGAGCAAGCACGACCTCTGCGTCGAGCAACCGGCGTGGCCCTGCCTCCAGTCCCTCAATCTTCGACGAGGCGACTGACTCGGCGCGCAGCAAGAACCGCGCCAGCCCTTCGAGGCTCACGTGTGACGTTCCGGTCGCGTTCAGCCTGCGAATCGCTGCTTCCGCGTCGCCGAGGTCAGCGGCGAGATCGGCCGACAGGGCGAGCTCCCACCCGGTGAGCGGGTCGGGGAGGTAGGCGTCGTACTCGCAACCCTGGCGGTCGCGTCGACTCATCCCCTCGAACGAGGAGGTCCAGCGGCTTCTGATCAGCGTTGCCACAACCGTTACCTCCAATCTCTCTAAGTAACGCTTGTACTCTAACCGTTGGACAGGCACGTGGGAGTGCAACGTCTTTGCACTGAGTCGGGTGGCTCGAAATCGAGCGGTCGGCCGACCGACAGGCCACTACGTTCGTTGCTCATGGGACCCGCGGACAACGACAAGGATCGGTCTGACATCGCCGCGCCACGGCAGCCACGTCACCCGGCCGCCAGCGACGAGGAGCCTCGCTCGCTGGAACGCCGGAGAGCACTCGACCGAATGGTCGAGATGGAGGAAGAGGCCGGGATGTACGACCAGACAGCGTTGCCGAAGCGCACCCGATGAGAGGCGCTCGGCGGCTGTTGCAGCGCCTCAGCCGTCGCCGACCGAGGCGCTCTCGTATGTTGACGTCATGTCGTCCGAGCAGAGCGCACCAAGCCAAGCGCAGAGATCGATGGCTTCACGGTCACGACAACGCAGACGGTTGCACCGACGCATGCAGACGATCCTTTAAGACCCTCGACTCAGATCACAAGGCTCACCTGGGATGCGGAGGGGTCGGTCGGCTGCTGTGGCTGAAGGCGTTCGATCGAGTCGAGATCTCGAGCCGACATCGCGACGACGAGCAGGTACGAGTGTGCGCGTTCGAGTTCCGTGCAGACACGGGAGTCGTCGACCGCTCGCCGGCTCCGGCGAATCCCAGAACCTCGGAAGCGTCGTTCCCTTCTCGGGCTGAGCTGAACCCGAGGCGGATCATCTCGCGTAGGCGGCCGAACGGGTCGGGTACTGTCGGCGTGGCATCGTGATCGACCGCGATCGGCGTGTGTACTGAATGGAGTGTCATGGATGAGGTTGAGGGCGCCAGGACGTTCGGGGTGACGGGTACAACCTACGACTCGTTCATGGGGCGGTACTCCCGAGAACTTGCTATTCCATTCGCAAATGCAGCTCGGGTGCAGGCTGGACAGACTGCAATCGATGTCGGTTGCGGGCCGGGTGCGCTCACCCGCGTGCTCGTCGATCGGCTCGGCGTCAACGCCGTTGTGGCATGTGATCCAGCGCCAGGCTTTGTGGCCGAATGTTCCGCCCGCCACCCGGGCATTCGTGTCGAATCCGGGCGCGCAGAATCGATCCCGTTCGAGACCGGTCGCTTCGACCACGCGATGGCTCAGCTCGTCTTGCACTTCGTGTCCGAACCCGAACAGGCAGCGAGCGAGATGATGCGAGTCGTCCGCCCGGGTGGGCGCGTGTCGGCATGTGTTTGGGACTTTGCGGACGGCATGGAAATGCTGCGCGGGTTCTGGGACGCAGCACTCGAACTGAACCCGGCCGCACCAGATGAAGCGCGGACACTGCGGTTCGGTCGACCGGGCGAGATCGCGCAACTCTTCGAGACGACAGGGCTCAGCGATGTCGAGGAATCGACGTTGCAGGTCTCATCGAACTACGACTCCTTCAACGAACTCTGGAACGGTTTCCTCGGAGGCGTCGGCCCTGCCGGCGCATACTGCGTGTCGCTTCCGGAAGAGGAGCGGCACCGCCTACACGCCGTACTCTTTCACCGGTTCGGTTCACCCGCCGGGCCGTTC
Organism: uncultured Actinomycetes bacterium; assembly: GCA_963847945.1. Classification (GTDB taxonomy): domain Bacteria; phylum Actinomycetota; class Acidimicrobiia; order Acidimicrobiales; family Ilumatobacteraceae; genus JANMJD01. The sequence goes on along the minus strand of CAWKBX010000003.1, from coordinate 274,078 downwards.
AGGCTGGGCGCTGTCGCAAGGTGCGCAGTGGCCACCGTCCCTGACCGCCGCCGCTAGAGGTTCCGGTGGCGGCTTGCCAAGCGACCACATCAGCGCCTAGCGAGGTCCTCAAAGGCTCGTGCACTGATGGTTCCAGTAGTTTCTGGCTGGACGCCATCGCCGTGTCGAGTTCGACGGATTCGACGATGTAGGGCCAGTGTTCGATGATCCATCGTTGGCCGTCGCCGTGTCGGCTGTTCGATGGAGCGCATCGACGCACCACCGGTGTGGAGGCGAGCGGCGACCTCGCGGGTCAGGCCGTTGCGGTTGAACGTCAAGTCGTGCTCGGCCAGACCTCGCCACGAGCGAAGCACGTCTGACACGAGCCTGTTGGCGATTGCTGTGACGGCTGGGCTGTCGGTGTCGCACGCGGCTCATGACCTTTGCCAATCGTCCACAGCTCTGGCAACCCAACAAGACCACAATCACCTCGAAACCTGAATAGCTGATGATTCCTCTCGGCTGTGGGAGAACACCGAGTCAGGACTCGAGCGCGCCATCTAATCGTTGGAGGCCCACGCGACATATCTTGCGGCACTCGGCGGCAGCATGGCCGACGCACGCACGTTCCTCACCGGCGCCGCCGAGGCAACCGCTGAACGGTTCGGTGACCGACTAGCAGCAGCCTTCTACCTATCGCCGGGCACCGCCCCGCACTTCACGCCTCAGGCGGTGGCTCGCCAATCCGCTCCAAGCCGTAGCGGCGCAGAGATCGCCTCTCGACCTCCTGCTCGGTGGAGCCATCGTCGTATGCGGGCGAGACAACCGGCGCCGCGTACTCGACCCGAATGATGACGATGGCTCGTATTCGTTCGGCCGCAAGCCCGGTGCGTTCATGAAAGAAGCGAAGCCCAGAGGTGTGGGTCGGGCCGTCCCGGTGGACGGTCGCGATGCCTTTGAAGCGGTAGCCCTTGCGCACGATGGGGTCGACGACATTGACTTCGACGTAACCGTTGCCTGCCTCGATGTTGGCGACCGTTTGGGGCGAGTGGAGATCAGCGAACACGAGGTGGTCGTCGTCCCATACAGCGAGGGTCCCCTTCGGAGACAAGTTCGGTGTCCCGTCCGGGCACACCGTGGCCACGTACCCGAGGCGCTGCTCGCCCACGACCCGGCACATGTCGTCGTCCATCACAACTCCAGTCATACCCCGGCACGGTGTTCTATGCAATGGCAACGACGGCACGGGCACGACGTAACTCACACCCGAGCAGGGGCCACCGACCACAGACATTCGCCATCGTGCTAGCGCTCGTCGGCGGGTCGTCCGAGTGCGAGGCGACCTGCGTGGAGCAGTGTTTCGTCGGGGCCGAAGGGGTGGAATTTCGCGCCGCGTACGTCTCGGTAGCAGCGGGCGATCGGCGATGTCCGGTAGAAGGCGGCGCCTCCGACGACGTCCATTGCCAGGTCGCTTACCTCGATACCGGCGAGGGCGATCTCACGTTTGGCTGCCATCACCGCAGCGACGGTGTCCATCGACGGAGCCGGATCGTCACCGGCAATCTGCAGCGCGCCATCAAGTGCCCACCCCGCCACCCTCAGCCTGGTATCCATCAGCCCGACCTGCCGTTGAACGGTGGGGTCGTCGCCGCGAGGCGTTGCGGTGACCGCGGCGACTGCGTGGTCGCGTGCTGCTTCTGCCACGCCCAGGTACACGGCCGCGATCGGGGGCATCGCGATCGTCAGGATGACCTGTAGCGGTCCGTCGACCTTGCCGTGTGGACGACGGGCCAAGACCCGCTCCTCGGGTACGAACACGTCGTGGAGGTCGATGTCATGGCTTCCCGTTCCGCGCATCCCGAGCGCATCCCAGGTCTCGACGACGGTGACCCCTGGCGACGCCATTGGCACTGCCATGTTGAGCACCATGAGCCCATCGTCGGGATCGTCGAACGGGAACATCGTCGACATCACCGTGCCGACCGGCGCCTGACTGGCGAAAATCTTGCGGCCGCTGACCGAGTAGCCGCCCTCGACCCGCTTCGCCTCACCCCTCGGTCGGGTCTGATCGGCGCCACCTGTGGACACCAGCACGATGCCATCGTCGACAACGCGCCGCAATGTCGCTTCCGCGCCGGGCAGTCCGCGTCGCCATCGCCAAGCAGTGAAGAGCACCACATGGTGATGCATCACCGATGCCAGCGCGGTCGAGGCACAGTGGCGGGCGAGCTCACGCTGCGCCATGGCGACCTGTCGAATCGTTGCGCCTCGACCCCCAAGTTCGGTCGGCACCGCGAGCGCGAGGTACCCGGCGTCTTTCAGCACCTTGTACGCCTCGCTGACAAACGTTCCTTCTTCGTCGTGGCGGGCGGAGTGGTCATGGATCATCGCGCCGAGTTCGGCTGCCCATGCGATGAGATCGCGTTCCTGATCGGTCTTTTTCATTTCATCGGTAGTGGTCATGCACAAATTGTGCGCTGAACCTGACTTTGCCTCTAGTGCAAAAGCTGTACCGGCGCGACAATCACGACATGAGCCATGACTACGGCCAGTACTGCCCGGTCTCTCTCGGTAGCGAGGTGTTCGCCGACCGTTGGACCCCGCTGATCATGCGCGAAATGGTCCTCGGAAGCACCCGGTTCAACGACATCGAGCGCGGGCTCCCCGGTATCTCGCGTTCACTCCTCCTCCAACGGCTCGGTCATCTCGAACGCAAGGGCGTTCTGCAACGCCGCCCGGCGAGGGCCGGTCGCGGCAACGAGTACCACCTGACCGCCGCCGGGCGTGACCTGGAGAAAGTGGTCATGGCGCTCGGCGAATGGGCCGTGCGGTGGATGTACACCGAACCCGAACCGGCCCACGTCGATCCCGTGGCATTGACCTGGTGGATGCACCGCCGCGTCGACACCGCACGACTTCCCAACGAACGAGTTGTCGTCGAGTTCGACTACCACGGAACGAACGCCGCCGTGATCTGGCTCATCCTCGATCGCGGAGAACCGTCGGTATGCGTCAAACACCCCGGGTTCGACAGCGACATCTGTGTCGTCACCGACGCCGTGTCCTTGATGCGCGTGTTCTCAGGCGCCGAATCGCTCGCCGACGCCCGACGCAACGGAACCGTCACGCTCAACGGTCCACCATCGTTGACCCGTTCGTTCAACACCTGGTTCCTCTGGAGCCCGTTCGCACCAACCGTCCGAGAAGTCGTCGCCAACATGCGCCAGTAACTGCACGAAATCCACGCGGTTCCGACTCGGCGACGAGGGGTTGGTCGTTTCCGGTCAGAGAAATCGGATCTGGAGCTCATCGAAGAACGCGGTGGCGAGACGCCCGAACTGGTCGCGGTCGAGTTGGATCGACGCGGCGAACTCGACGCCGGCTACAGAGGTGGCAGGGTCGAGTTTGATGACTTTGCTCGGTCGCAGCACGCCGCCGTGAGTCATCAACGAGTCGCACAGCATCTCGACTTCGTTGAGTGGGTTGCCGTCCTTGCCGGTGACTGGCCGAATCCGATGAACGAACGGCCGGTCGAGCGCCAACAGCAGTTGGTTGAAGAAGACGGCGTCGAACTCGTCACGGGCTGCGCCCTTCGAGCCGGCGACGACCTGGTCGTAGGCGGCGAATTGGCGCTCGATAGCTGTTCTGGCGGTGTCGATCTCGGCTTGGGTGTAGTTCTTGCGTCCGAGCATGGCTTTGTGCCTTTCTGTTTCGGATCTCGTTTCGGAGCCCGATGCGGTTGATGTCACGTTCAGCGATAGGACGAACGGCGGAACCCGAAGTGGACGCGTGCCGTCACACGTTCGCATCATTTCATTGGCCAGCGGCCCTGAGGTCGATCTCGGCGAGTCGTCGTTGGAACTGGCGGCGTTCGGTAACGGTCGCCGTGAGCGCGAGTGCCTGTCGGTACGCGGCGGCGGCTTCGCGGTCTCGGCCCAGCCGGTGGAGGAACTCGGCACGAGTCGAGTGCAGATAGCGGTAATCGCCGAGAGCAAGACGATCGATGATCGCCAGCGCCGCGTCGGGGCCCTCGGCTTCGCCGATTACGACAGCGCGGTTCAACTCGACAATCGGTGATCGGGTGAGACGGCTGAGTTCGCCGTAGAGCACGGCGATGTGGGTCCAATCCTTCGGGTCGTGCACGTGGGCGAGCGCGATGGCTGCCTGGACAACATAGGGACCGTGACCGTCGAGCTCGATGGCACGATCGAACGTGGCGCGACCGGCCGCGATCTGCTCAAGGTCCCAGACCGAACGGTCCTGGTCGGCGAACAGGACGAGTTCGTCGTCGCGAAAGCGGGCATTGCGGCGTGAGTCGTGCAGCAGCATCATCGCCAGTAGGCCGTGTACCTCGGGTTGGTCCGGCAGAAGTTGGGTCAGCGCCCGGCCGAGCCAAAGTGCCTCGGCGGACAGTTCACCACGTCCGCCGTACCCTTCGTTGAAGATCAAGTACACGACCGCCAGCACGGCGCCAAGGCGCTCGGCGAGTTGGTCGGCGGGTGGCATCCGAAACGGGATACCGGCCGCCTTGATCTTCTGCTTCGCTCGTACCAACCGCTTCGCCATCGTCGCTTCTGGCGTGAGGAACGCCCGCGCGATCTCTGCAGTTGTCAGCCCGCCCAACGTCCGCAACGTCAACGCGACCTGCGCCTCGACCGACAGCGCCGGATGACAGCACGTGAACACGAGCTCCAACCGCTCGTCGCGAAACCCCACCTCCACGCCGTGCCTCACCTTCTCCTCGACCTCCAACAACATGGTCTTGGCCGCCAACGACTTGTCGCGACGGATCCGGTCGATCGCTCGACGGCGTGCGGTTGTCACCAACCAGGCCCGCGGATTGTCCGGGAACCCGTCGCGGGGCCACCGTTGCGCCGCTATCACGAACGCCTCCTGGGCGGCCTCCTCGGCGATCGCGAAATCACCGAGGAAACCTACGAGTGCCGCAACGACCGCGCCCCACTGTTCGCGAAACACCAACTCGAAGCTGGGTTCTACCATTGCTTGATCGGGCGGACCTCGATCGCGCCGCCGAGGCGGGCGGCCGGGATTTCGGCCGCCAACGCGATCGCCGCGTCGAGGTCGTCGGCTTCGAAGATCAGATAGCCATTGATCGACTCCTTCGTATCGACGAACGGGCCATCGGTCGTGATCGTCTTGCCGTCGGTCACCCGGACCGTTGTGGACATCTCCGGGGGCTGCAATCCCTCCCCCGGGGTCACGCCCGTGGTTGCGTTGATCTCCTGATACGCGGCATAGATCGCTCGTTGCTCATCGGCCGACAACGTCGCCCACGCCACCGGGTCCAACGGTGTCGGGGTAGTTCCCTGATAAATCATCAACATGTACTTCATCTGTGGGCCTCCAGGCCTCGTCCACTGTCATAGCTAAGACGAACGACCCGAGCCAAGATGGACACCGAGTCCGAATCGGGCGGCGAGTCTCCAAGCACTGACTCCTCGGCGTTGATCGAGACGGCACCGCGAATCTACGTCACTGTCAGGCAGGTGCCGAAGGAGCGTGCCCAGATTGAGTGGGATGCTTGGGGCCTCGGCTTTCGTGAGGCGTCGGTTATTCTCTTGGCGTGCGCGGCGGCCCGCTCCGAGTCTTAGCCATTGCCGGCCTGCTGATGGCAGGTGTGGCCTGTACTCCCGAAAGCGATGCGGTCGATCTCGAAGACTGGTGCCCGACGTTCGGCGGGAATTCGCTGCCGACCTGCAGTTCGTTGCATGACAACGATCCGGCGTTGCGCCTACCGTCGAACGAACAGGTCGGAGTCGTCACCCGCGGCGGCGCCATGCTGATGACAAGCGCTGGCTCGCTCCCTCTCGACCTCGGCCCCGAAGCGATCGACGCGGGCATCTCCGGGTCGGGCCGTGCTCAGTACGCGACATCGCTGTACATCGCAACAATCAAGAACGGCACGGTCACCGCGATGACCCGCGTCGCGGCCGTCGAAGAGGACGCGGTGCTCACCAGCGTCTTGGGTGGAAAGGCGATGGAGGGAACGATCGGCCAGCACCTCGGACCCGACAGTTACTCGTTCGACGAGACCCTTCCGGTGCGGATCGAGCTCGCCGACACTGCCGCCGACGGCAAGCTCATGGGGCGGATCACCAACGCCGAAGCGAGCGTCAGTGCAGCCGACGGGAGCTGTCTGCCCGCCCTGTCGGCCTCGCCCGGTAACCCACTCGTCGACAACCTCTACGCCGCTGATGTCTGGCTGACGCGTGCGCCATCGATGCACGTCGCATTCGACGACGAGTTGGTCCTTCATTGGAACGAAACGTTCACTGGAATGGGCACCGGTTTCTACCCCAGCCTCGCCACCCTCACCGGGGCCGACCCGCTCGCCGACACGTGGGACGTGGTGCTCCACGGCAACCCCCTGTACGGCCCATCGCTCAGCCTGCGTCTCGTCGAAGGCGGCGGCGGAAGCTGCTGAACCCCGACGCTGCCGGCAGCACCGCACAGACGCCGCCCCGCCGACAGCAGACGGCCCCGGCGGTCGAATCGGTGCAAAAGGTTGACCACGAGATCAGGGTGACCAGTTGGTCGAGGGCAGCTCGTGCCCATGCCAAGTAGACCCACGGCTAGGGAGTGGCGTCCCGGGCCCGTAGCCTTCGCGAAGTGAGGCAACAGATACGACAGGCCGCGACCAGGGCGGTGCGGTCGACCGTCGGATTCGCCGCTGGGCGGATTGCCTCGAGCGATCGGCTGATGGCGGTCGTCTACGACCTGATGAACGAAACCAACTTCACCGGCCTGAGCGAGCACGAGGAAATGCTCAGCGACACCGTCCGGGTCGGTGCCTACCACCGAGGCATCCACCGCAATGTGCAGCCCGGGGATGTCGTGCTCGATGTCGGCACCGGGACCGGCCTGCTGGCGTTCATGGCCAGTCGCGCCGGGGCGGGGACAGTCTACGCCGTCGAGCACTCCGACTTCATCGAGGTCGCCCGGGAGATCGCCCGCCTCAATGGATTCACGAACATCGAGTTCGTGCAGGCCAACAGTCGCGAGTTCACCCCACCTGAGCCGGTCGATGTCATCGTCCACGAGCAGATGGGTGATGAGCTGTTCAACGAGAACATGATCCAGAACCTGCTGGAGCTGCGCAAGCGTGTGCTGCGGCCGGGCGGACGGATCCTGCCGGCCAAGTTCCGCCTGTACGCCGAACCTGTGACGATGACCGAGTCGATGCGGGTGCGCCGGTTTTGGAACATCACGCTTCCCGACGACATCGATCTCGCCGGGATGGAGCGCTCCGCGGTCGCCGCACGGTTCGAATCTGGCCGCAACGAAACATTTTGGGCCCGCCCGGGCGCGATCCAGGCAACCATCGGTCCACCCCAACCGCTGCTCGAGTTCGATCTCCACACGCTGGAATCGCTCGACGCGCTCTCGACCGACTTTCTCGTCGAACGCACCGCAACCGTCGACGCCATCGTCGATGGGGTCTGTGTCTGGTTCGAGGCGCAGTTCGACGATGAGACGATGCTCTCGACATCGCCGCTCGAGCCGTTGACCAGCTGGGGCAACCGTATGTTCCGCATCGATCGGGAAATCCGTGCCGGCGAACAGCTCCGCCTCAACATCCGGATGGGCAAACTGATCGAACCGTCGACCTGGCACGTCGACGTCCTCTAAGCAGCCTCTGAGCAACGCCCAGTTCCCTGCGGTGCCCGGTGGGCTGCCCTACGGAGGAGGGACGAGGCGCTTTCAGAGCCATGGGCCGAGCGGCGGGCCGGCCGCGGTTCGTCCGGTGAGCCAGGCGACGAGGGCTGGACCCTCTCCGGCGCCCAGTCGCTTTGCGACAATCTCGTGGACCAACTTGGCGACCGCCTCGGGCGGAAGATCAGCGAAAGTGATCCATGTGCCGAGGTCGATGCCGTGGATGGCGACCTCGCGGAACCGCATCCACAACAGCTCGGTGGCTGGCACGGTGCGGCCCTGAGCAGTGACCACCTCGTGCGCCCACATCTCCGGCGTGAGCGCATCGAAGGCCTCGGCGAGGGCTGTGGCCGAGGCGTGTACGAGTCGGCGCAACTCGGCGGGCACCAACACCGAGCCTGTCTCAATGTCGCCATTGCGTTGAGCCATGCTCGTGTACATCGGCGTTTCGATACCCGTGCGCGCCCACGCGGCGAGCCGCCCGATCGCTTCGGCGTTGAGGTGCAGATGGGCGACGACGTGACCGACGGTCCACTTCGGCAACGACGAGGGCGACGCGAACGTCGCGTCGTCGAGACCGTCGACGGCGCTCAGCATCAACACGGTGGCATCGTCAACCCAGGCCCGGGCGCTCATACGCCCTGGCATCGATTCTCGAGGCGGCCGAGACCCTCGATCTCAGTGACGACCACGTCGCCGTCGTGGAGATAACGCGGTGGTTTGCGGGCGTGGCCGACCCCACCGGGCGTGCCACTGGCGATCACGTCGCCAGGGTTCAACGTGAGGATCGTCGAGATGTATTGCACCAGGGCCACCGGATCGAAGACCAGATCGCCGGTGTCGGTGTCCTGCACGATTTCGCCGTTCACCGAGCAGGTCATCCGCATGCTCGGTCGCACCCCACCGGGCAGTTCGTCGGGCGTCGCCATCGTTGGGCCGAACGGGGCGGTGTGCTCCCACGTCTTGCCTTGCAGCCATTGCAGCGTGCGGTTCTGGTAATCACGGGCAGTGATGTCGTTGATCACCGAGAACCCGGCGATCGCCGCATCGGCCTCCTCGGCGGTGGCTCGCCGGACGGAGCGCCCAATCACGATCGCCAGTTCGGCCTCCCAGTCCCACGCCTCGCTCTCGCTGCCAAGTTCGATGACGTCGTCGGGGGCGATCAGGGCCTCGGGGTACTTGGCGAACAGGGTGGGGAACTCGGGGAGTCCGCGGCCCATCTCGAGGATGTGGTTGCGGTAGTTCAACCCGATGCAGATCACTTTGCCCGGCCGTGGAATCAGCGTGGTGAAGGTCGCGTCGCCGATCGGAGTAACGGGGCCCGATGCGGCAGCGGCGACCGCGGCCCAGTTGTCGTCGGCCAACAACGCGCCGAGGTCGGCGTGGCCGGTCTCGACGACCGAGTCGGCCTCGACGCGCACGGCGCGTTTTCCAGTGGCCGTGGTGATAGTGGCGAGTCTCATTCGATGGTCCCGTTCAGGGTCGTGCAACCGCGGGGGACGCCCACAGTTGGCCGTTGGAAAGATGGAGTGCTTCGAGGATCGGGCTGTCGCTGAACCGAAACAAGTCGAGCCCGGTTGACGACGCCGTGGCGGACACTGTCGCCCACGAGGGGACGACGAACAAATCGCCTGCCGCCACGGTCCATGTCGTGTCGTCGACGGTCACCTCGCCGCGGCCATCGAACACCTGGAACACCGACGAGCCAACCTCGCGTCCGGGCCGCGTCGTCGCGTCGGGGGCGAGCCGGTGAAACTCGGCGCGGATCGTCGACAGCACATCGCCACCGGTGGTCGGGTTGGTGTAGCGGACCGCAGCGTGGCCGGGCGAGACCGTCGCCGCCACGCCTTCGGCCTCCAACTCCAGCTGGATGTTCAACGCTGCGTCAGTGACGGCCCAACGATAGACGAGCAGCGGCGTCGCCGGTGCCGGCCCGAGTTGGGTGAGCGGGCGCAGCCCGGCGGAGCCCCACAGTCGCTCCGACCCCGACGGCCGATCGTTGCGCGCCGCCTCCGCCGCTCCCTCAGCGACCGCTTCTGTGCCGGGCTCAAAGAACGTCGAGTCGACGTAACGCTGCATCGGAATGTCGAGGCCGTCGATCCACGCCATCGGCTCATCGCTGTCGTTGATGTGCGAATGCCAATTCCACCCGGCCTGAGGCAGGAAGTCGCCGCGCCGCATCGGCACGACATCGCCGTTCACGACGGTCGACACCCCCGAGCCGGAGACGACGAAGCGGAAGGCGTGCTGGCTATGGCGGTGTTCGGGTGCCGACTCGCGGGCATTGAGATATTGGATCGCCGCCCACAACGTCGGGGTGGCGAATGGGCGACCGCCCAACCCCGGGTTGGCCAGGGCGATCGCCCGACGCTCTCCCCCGCGGCCGACCGGCACGAGTTCACCGGCCCGGGCCGCGGCGGCGAGCAGCGTCGACCACCGCCACCGATGCGGAATCGCGTTGGAGCGTGGCGACGAGGGCATCAGGTCGCCGATCTCGGTCCACAGCGGGATCAGCAGCTCGGTCTCGAAGTCCCGATACAACTGCTCCAACTCCGGCGTTCGCGGCGGTTGGCGTGGCCCATCCGTCGCGATCACCCGAACCGGATTTGAAAGCCCACCGCCTGACGGCAAGGTCATGAGGGAAGCCTTATGCCGCGATGAAACTGGCAGCGAGTTCGCCCGGGCAGGTGAAGCAGGCTTCGTGGCTGCCCGGACCGATGAGTGCCTCGACGCCGAGCCGTTCGGGGAACCGGGGGGCCCAGCCGTACTCACCGGGCGGGAGCGCGACATCGTCCGCGCTGAGCACATAGCTCACCGGCACTCCGAGCTTGGCCGGATCGATTGGCGTGACCGTCTCGCTGAAGTACTGCATCGGCTGCGGCACGAGCAGGTCGTAGACGAGCCTTTGCACCTCGGGCGTGGCGTCTTGGATGAACCCGCCGGCGAACACCTCGAACGGGAGGGTGACCGAATTGTTTCCCGACGTTCCAGCCATCGCGTTGAACAGCTCGACGTACGGCGGCGGCACCTCGTCGAGCAGGCACTGACCGTCGGCAGGCACGAAGGCGCTCCAATAGACGAGCTTCTTCAGGCGCGGCGCGAGCCGATGGGCGGCACCCGTGATCGGGTAGCCACCCCAGCTGTGCCCGATCATCGTCACCTCGCGCAGGTCGTTGCCCTCGACGAGATCGACGACGAAATCGACCACATCGGCGAGCGAGCGTTTCGTCGGGTCGTCGCCGTCGGCAAGGCCCGGCAGCGTCGGTGTCAGCACCCTATGACCCGCGGTGCGCAGGTGCTGGGCAACCGGCCGCCACGCCCAGCCGCCGTGCCACGCCCCGTTGATGAGTACGAATGTTTCGGACATTTGGAATCCTCCAGTGTGGATAGGTCGGTGACGTCAGACCGGGTAGATGATCGAGTTGGGAATCATTTCGCTGTCATAGATGCACTCGCGACGGCGCCAGACGGAGCCCGTCGGTGGTGCGCACGATGGTGTCGAAAGAGCGACCGACGTTGAACACCGTCGTCGTGTCGGACAGCTTGGTGCGGAACACGGCGTAGTTCGCCTCGCACTCCCAGCGGGCGTCGCTCGCCCGGCGCAGGATCGGCGTGCCGATGATGTGGCGCTGGTAGTACGGGTCATGGAACAAGGTGTCCTTGATGCTGTACACGCGGTCGAGCAGCATCCCGCGGCTGGTGAACGCGAGCGTGGCCAGTGGCAGGCCGCGCTCATGGTTCTCCCGCGGTTGCAGCCGGTAGACGCAGTCCTCGGTGAACAACTCTGGCCAGCGGTCCCAATCGGCAGCGTCGACGACCGAGGCGTAGGACGCGTAGAACTGGGTGATGGCGAACCAGTCCTCGAAGCTCACCCCAGCGCCGGCGGTGAGGTCGCCGCTCACGACTCGGCCTCCATCACCGTTCGCCAATAGCGGTACATCCCACGGATCAATGTCTCGGTGACCATGTGCTCGGTGTCAGCGACGTCGCGCCCGCCCATCTCGGCGATGGTCCGGCCGGGGCTCGTCGCAAAGGCCTGCTGGGAGAACTCGATCACCTCGCCGTCGTCGGCTGACACATAGCCGGCCGGGCCGAACAGGTTCGCTTGGCGCAGGCGGCGGGCGGTCATTTCCTCGGTGTCGTCGACGAACCCGAAGTGGGTCCACACAAAGTCGAAACTTCCGTGGCCGTTGGGCTGGATCTGACGCGTCGACACGCTGTTGACCTGCTGCTGGAAGATCACGCTCGGGAACACCGTCGTCATCACCACCGATGGGCCGCCCCACCATGGTTCCGGGACGACGTCGATCTGGCTCGGGTCGTGCAGCGCCATGTTCTGCTTGAAACTCGACACGTCCGAGGTTGCTTCGCCGGTCTTGCCAGCGTTGCCTCGGGTCGAGATCATCGCCGCGTGACGGAAGTGCTCGTCCATCCGCAACTGCGATTCGTTGTCCGCCCGCCACAGCCCGAAGGTGACGAACCAGGTGTGCAGCAGGCCGGGGTGATACGGGTCCTTGATGTTCTCCTGCATCAACTTCCAGTTCCCCGGAATCCGCTGGCGGTTGTAGCCGAGCAACGTGAGCTCGCGCCCGTTGAACAGCCGATCGAACCAGCGCAGAATCGTCGGGCCGAGAAAATCTTCCAACGATTCGACGTCGTGATCGAACGACGCAAACACCACCCCACCGCGGCGAGCGACCTTCAACTTGTTGAGACCGTGATCGGCCGTCGTGAAGTCGTCCGGCATGCCACCGTGAACCGTGCCGCCGTGATTCGGGTCGCCGTGTTTGACGCCTGCCCGCAGGGGTACGCCGCGCAGGTCGCCCTGCAGGGTGTAGCGCCACTGGTGGTACGGGCAGACAAATCCGGTGGTCGTGCCATGACGCTCCCGGCAAAACCTCATACCGCGATGGGCACAGACGTTCTCGACGACGTTGATGTCGCCCGCCTGGTCGCGAACCATGATCACTGACCGCTCCCCGACGACGGTGCGGGTGAAGTCGCCCGGGTTGGGGATCTCGACTTCGAGCCCGACGTAGCACCAGTGCCTGCGGTAGAAAAACCGTTCCAACTCTCGCTGGTGCAGTTCGTCGCTCGTGTAGACGCCGAAGGGGATACGCGACGTTCCGTCGAACTCCCAACTGAGCTCGTTCTCCAGTGCCATAGGGCCCGGTTTACCTGATCAGTCCGCGTCAGGCATCAGCAGGACGGGCTTGATCACTGTGCCGTCGTGCATGTCGTGGATCGCCTGGTTGATCTCAGCCAGCGGATAGGTCGTGATCAACTTGTCGAACGGCATCCGACCGGCGAGGAAATGATCGACCAGCGCCGGGATGACCACGCGGGGCACCGAGCGTCCCTGGTTCACTCCAACGATCCGAGGGCCTTTGACGATCGTGTCGAGCACGTCGACGGCGACCTCGCTCCCGAACGGCGGAGCGCCGACGATCGCCAGGGTCGCGTCCATCGCGGTAACGCCGAGCGCCTGCTTGAGCACCGCGGTGTTTCCTGTCGCCTCGAGGATCCGGTCGGCGCCGCGGCCGCCGGTGATCTCCATGATCGCCTCGATCGAATCGCTCGCTTGCCGCGTTGACGGCATGGGTTGCCCCCAGCTCGATCGCCATGGCGAGGCGCTCGGGCACGACGTCGACGGCGATGATCCGTGCCGCGGCCGACAGCTTGGCCGCCATGATTGCCGAGAGCCCAACGCCACCGGCGCCGAACACCACCACGGTGTGACCGAGGCCGGGGTTGAGCACCTGCAACATCGTCGCGGCGCCGGTCTGAAAGCCGCAGACCAACGGGGCGAGCATCGCCAGCGGGGCATCGACCGGCACCTTGACCGCCGCCGCGGCACGCACGACGGCACGGGTGGCGAACGAGGACTGCCCGAAGAAGTGCGAGTGCAACGGGGTGCCATCGGCGAGACGCATCGGCGACGAACCGTCCATCCGGAACCCGCCGGCGAGATTGCGCGGCACCCATGTGTCGCACTGCACCGGCCGACCGGTCACACACTGGGCGCATTCGCCGCAGGAGTTGAACGACACCACCACGTGCTCGCCCTCGGCGAGGGTCGACACATTGCGCCCGATCCGCTCCACGACACCGGCACCCTCATGGCCCAGCAGCGCGGGATGCGGGAACGGCAGCCCACCGTGCTGTGCGGTCGCGTCGGTGTGGCAGATACCCGAGGCGACAAGTCGAACGACAATCTCGTCATCGCGCGGGTCGTCGACGACTAGGTCGCGCATCTCGAATGCCGCGCCAGCGGACGCGACGACCGCGCCGACGGCAGAAGTGCTGGACATATGAGTTCTCCGATGGAACAGCCACGCGGGAGGTGACGGGATGGGCGACACGCTGGTTTGCGCTGGCCCGCTTCGGATAATGACAACCTGACGGCGGGCTCTCCAGTCTTTTCCTCACCGCGGAAAGATGGCGAGTACAGTCAACGAGATGCGGAACAAGCCGGTCTATCCGCTTCACTCCGTCGACTCCGCCCTGCGACTTGCCCAGATGCTGCAGGCGGGCGGCCCGATGCGCCTCAGCGACGTCGCCCGCGACTTGGACGTGGCGGTATCAACAGCCCACCGATTGCTCTCGGCGCTGGTCTACCGCGGGTTCGCCGAGCAGCTTCCCGATCGACGATATGGCCCTGGTCGAACGCTCCGACCGATGGCGGTGCTCGACCCCTCGGTGACCGAGCTCCGCGATCGCGCTCAAGCCGCCATGGCCCAACTCGTCGACGCAGTCGGCGAATCGGCGAACCTGGTCGTGCTCGCCGATCTCGATGTGCAGTTCATCGCCACTGTCGAATGCGCCAGAGTGCTGCGAGTCGGTGATCGTGCCGGACAGCGACTTCCGGCGCACCTGACATCGGGCGGCAAGGCGATCCTCTCCCGTCTCCCAGATACCGAACTCAGCCGGTTTGTCGGACTCGATCCGGTGGCGCTGGATCGACTGAACCATGAGATCGCCATCGCCCGCCGCGACGGATATGCCTCGAACCACCAGGGCACCGAGCGTGGACTCACCGCAGTCGGAGTGGCCCTCGATCCGATGCCCGGGCCGATCTACGCGGCGATTTGCCTGGCCTTGCCCACCGTCCGATTCCGTCGTTCATCATTCCCGAGATACGTGGCGGCGCTCACCGACACCGCAGCAGCGATCGAACGCCGCATGGTCGCTGCCGAATCAGGCAGACTCGCCTTCGACCGATACACCGAGCCAGTGGGTCGCCGCGCCGTCGACCGGATTTGAAGGAGCACCTGCATGACGATCGCTACCCTCAACCCGACGTCGGGCATCGACCGCGAGCCGGTCGCCCGAGCGACCGCACTGCAGCCGCTTCCGGCGGGCAACGCCGACGCGACCGAAGCGGCCCGACCGGTCTCCTCCGACAACATCGCCGCGTCAGTGGACGCAAGACTGTTCGAAGCGATCCGGCCGAAACGGCTGGATGAACTCGGGGCCGCCACCGATGTACATGGTCGTGTGAAGCACGGACGCGAAGAGGCGGAAGCGTTCGAGAGGGGGAAGGTACGCGGATGACGTCCTCTCCGAAGCACGTCAATCACGAACTCGGCCAGATGACATGCCCGGTCGGACTTGCCGATGTCGACCTCTTCGGCGACGGCGCCCAGGAGCATTGGTACGAGGCCTACGAGATCCTTCACCGCGAGGCACCGGTGCTGCGCATCGTCGGTGGCGGGCTGCGACCCGGGACCGATGCGTTCGTGCTCACCAAACACGCCGACGTCTCTCGCGTGGTCAAGGATCCCGAGCGCTTCCCGAGCCTCACTCAGACGCGGGTCGGCGGCTACGCCGAACAGGGCATGTCGCCAGACGACGCCTTCGCGACGTATCGCAACATGATGCAGGCGTCGATGGTGTCACTGCGTCCAACGCAGGAGCTCTACATTCGCCATCGCAAGGAGCTGACCGACCCGTGGGTCGGCCCGGGCGCGCTGCGCCACCGGGAGATGATCGCTACACACGCGAATGACCTGCTCGACGAGTGGATCGACGACGGCGAGGTCGAGTTCATCGGCCGCTTCGCCCGACCGCTGCCCCAACGCGTGATGGCCAGCCTGCTCGGGTTCCCGCTCGCCGACATCCCCCAGCTCGCCCGATGGGGCGACGCCGTCGTCACCCCGTTCGTCCACGGCACCGGACTCAAGCACGAGCTCACCCCCGAGCAGACCACCGACATGCTCGCTCGCCTCGAGGGCTTTCAGGACTACATCTACGAGCACGTGCGAGCCAAACGTGTCGACCCGCAGGATGACATGGTCAGCTTCCTCTGCGACGTTCGCTACGAGGCGCTCGACCGCAAGCTGACCGATCTGGAGATCGCCGGGATCGTCCACGCGATGATTATCGGCGGCCTTGAGACGACGCAGTACGCGCTCGAGGAGCAGGCTCAGTTGCTCTGCGAACATCCCGGCATGTTCGAGCGGTTGCGTCACGATCGAACCAAGGTGCGCGCCTTCACAGAGGAGGCGATGCGACTGCGCTCGCCCACCCACGGGCTGTCGACCCGTGCCACCTCTCGCGACGAGGTGTTCCACGGCGTCGCCGTGCCGGCGGGCTCATTACTGCACCTTCGTTTCGCCGCGGCCAACGTCGACGACGACGAGTTCGCCTGCCCGTTCGATCTCGACCTCGACCGACAGGGGCTCACCCGCCACGTGGCGTTCTCCACGGGCCCCCGAGTCTGCCCGGGAGCCAACCTGTCACGCACGGAGCAGCAGATCGCGTGGGCTGTGCTGCTCGACCGGCTCGAATCGATCGAGTACGGCGATGGCAACGACTGGCTGCACCAGCCCGGAATCATGCTCGGCACGCTCAAACTGAACCTCCGCTTCACCCGGGCGGCCACTCCCCTGTCACCTACCTCGCCGCCATCCGCCATCCGCCATCCGCCGGCCGATCGCCGTGACGCGCTGATCGTGTCCGGGCCCGAGGGAACGACCGCATCACTGAAGTGAGCGGCCTAGCCGCCGACAGCCGTCATGTGTCGTCGATGCCGAAGGCCTGCTTCATGCCGGCGAACGCGGCCAGTGCCGTGCTGAAGGCCCGGCCGCCGATGAGCCCACCGTCGACGACGATGTCCTGGGCCGTGAGGAAACTGGAATCGTCCGAGGCGAGGAAGGCGACCACCGAAGCGATGTCGACCGGCATGCCCGCCCGCGGGATCGGCTGTGCCGTTGCAAAGGCCTGGGCCAGGATCGCGGCGGTCTCGTCGGCGGCCGCAGGATCCATGCCGAAGACCTTGCCGAAGATGCCGGTGGTGATCGCCCCTGGCGACACCGAGTTGACCCGCACGCGGTGCTCCGCCATCTCCATCGCCACCGTCTTACTGAGCTGGATAACGGCCGCCTTCGACGCGCCGTACACGAACGACGAGCTGTAGCCGGCGCGGGTGCCGGCGATCGACGCGTTGTTGATGATCGATCCGGAACGCTGGGCTTTCATAATCGGAGCGGCGTGCTTCATGCCGAGCATCACCGAGCGCACGTTGTTGGCGAACGTCGAGTCGAACCAATCTACGTCGAGGTGCTCGATGCCACCCGGTTGGCCGGGGCCGCCGGCGTTGTTGAACAAGCAATCGAGGCGCCCGAACCGCTCGGCGGTGCCGCCGATCAGCGCAGCGACGTCGGCTTCGACGGTCACGTCGGCCCGGACGAATGATGCCCGGTCGCCGAGCCCGGCGGCGATCGACTCGCCGAGATCCTCTCGGCGGCCGGCGAGCACCACCGTGGCACCGTCGGCGATAAACCGCTCGGCGGTCGCTCGCCCAATCCCGCTCGTGGCGCCAGTGACGACGCAAATCTTGCCCTGCAGCTTGTCGGTCATGCGGCGCCACCGTAGCCGGATGCGAACCGGACGACCTCGACCTGAGTCTGCCCTGCGAGACGGGGCGGGGCGGGGCGGGCGGGAACGCCACATTCGGAGTCGGGCAGGTTCGTGTTCGAGAACACCGCCCGGGCAAAGCTGGGGCACAGCTAGAATCAGTGGGGTGAACGAGCGCTTCGTTCGGCTCCGGCGCTGGGTGCGCCGCGCCGCCCTGGTGGCGGTTCCCATCGCGGTGATGATCCCCGCGTTGAGCGGGAACGATTCGTTCCCCGTTTCGACCTATCCGATGTATGCGTTCCGCCGGGCGTCGACCGAACGGTTCCAAGCGGTGCTCGGTGAGGACTCGGCCGGCGTCACCCGGCCGCTGCCGATGGGTCTCGTCGCCGATACGAATGACACGTTGATCGCCCAGTCCCTCATCGCCCAGGCGATCCGCAACGGGTCGGCGATGCGGTTGTGCGACCGTGTCGCTGCTCGGGTCGGTGCCAACATCAACCGGGTGCTGGTCGTGGAGGAGATCCACGATGTCGTCGCCCGGCTGCGTGGATTGGCGTCGCTGCAGCAGCAGGTCGTCCACGCCGACTGCGCCGTAGCCCCATAGGACCACCCGTCGATGACCTCCGGCCGCCTCGTTCCCACCGCACCGCCGGAGCGGCTGGCCGTGCTCCGTATCCTCGTCGGAGGGTTCGCCGTCGTCTATCTGCTCATCGGCGCCCCAGGGTTTCTGTCGCTCGCCGACGCCGACCCTCGGCGTTTCGAGCCGGTAGGAGTCTTGGCCCCATTGACCCGACCGGTGGCCGCCGGGGTGCTGGTGGTCGCGTACACCGTCGCCGTGGTCGCCGGAGTCGGTTTCGTCATCGGCCTCTGGTTCCGGGCGGCGGGGCCGCTGTTCGCCGTGCTGCTCCTCGTCTTGTGTACCTACCGCAGCTCGTGGGGGCAGATCCTCTGGCTCGAGAACCTGATGGTGATCCACGTTGCCATCGTCGGATGCTCCCGTTCAGCCGATGCCCGGCGGTGGTCTCCGGGCCGCACCCCACCGAGCCATCCGCCGTCGGAGGCGTATGGAATTCCCGTTCGGTTGGCGGCGCTCGTCACGGTGGCGACGTATCTGTTGGCCGCCGTGGCGAAGTTCCGCCTCGGCGGTCTGGACTGGGTGACGAGCGACTCATTGCGCAATCACGTCGCGACGACGGCGGTACGCGCCGAACTGCTGGGCGTGCCGGCCTCGCCGGTCGGGCGATGGCTGGTCGGCTACGGGTGGCTGTTTCCCCCGATGGCGGCCGGCGCTGTCTTGCTCGAACTGGTCTCGCCGCTCGCGCTCCTCGGCGGGCGGTTACGCAACGCCTGGGTCGCCACGACATGGCTGATGCACGTGGCCATCGCGTTGCTGATGTTCGTCGTATTCCCCTACCCGCTGGCTGCCGTCGCATTCGCCCCGTTCTACGACCTCGAGCAACTAGCGGTCACCTGGGACCGCCGGCGCCATGGCGGGCAGACGTCGCCGACGTGAACCGGTTCGTCTGCCCGCCACCCTTGCTACTCAGATGGCGTTGACCTTGGGCATGATCTCCTCGTGGAGCTGCTTGAGGTCGTCGAGCGTCTTTGACACCGGCACGTCGGCGAACGGCGGCCAGATCAACGGCATCGTCATGCCGGCTTCCTTGTACCGCTTGAGGTTGTCGGTGATTTGGCCGGCGGTGCCCACCATCAGGTTGGAGAGCTTGCGGTTGGGGGTCTGATCGGTCTCCTCGTCGGTGATGACGAACCAGATCATCGAGCACATGTCGAAGCCGTCGTCGAGTGAGCGGTCGCTGCCGAGCTCCTGGAGTTCGCGCTGGATCTCGGCGCGCCACGTGGCGATGTCTTCCGGCGTGTCCTGAATCCCGATCCAGCCCGACAGGCCGTACTTGGCGATGCGGCTCGCCGAGCGCTTCGGATCCTTGAGTCCGCTGAAGTAGATCGGCGGGTGCGGTTTCTGCACCGGCTTGGCGCCGAAGCCGCAGCGGTCGAAGTCGGCGAACTCGCCGTGATACTCGAACACGTCGTTGGTCCAGATTCCCTGCATGATCTCGATCGTCTCGCGCACGTGGGCATGACGGCGGGGGAAGATGTGCGAGGCGCTCGCCGCGGCGAACTCCTCGGGCATCCAGCCCGACCCGATACCGACGTTGACCCGGCCACCCGACAGGTGGTCGACGGTGGCGATCTCGCCGGCGAGCACGCCCGGCGAACGGTACGGCGTATCGATGATGCTCATCCCGATCCGGACCTTGGTCGTCTTGGCCGCCAGCCACGGGATCAGCGGCATGCCGTGCAACCACTCGCCCCGGGCCGACACGGGCATCTGCAGCGGGAACTGTTCCATCATCCCGAACGGGTACTGGAGTTCCCCACGATCAGACGCCTCCGGGACCACGATCCGGTCGAGCGTCCAGACGGAATCGAAGTCAAGGTCCTCGGCGAGCGCCGTGAGATCTTCGAGTTCCTTGACCGTCACCTTGTCGCGGAAATTGGGCAGGTACAGCGCGAGTTTCATGAGAGTAAGTCTCCTTGTCGTGGTCACAGGCCAACGCTGAAGTCGAAACGGCACGTCTACGAGCCCCCGACCCGTTGAAGAAACGAACATTACAGACCCCGGGCGACGATCGGAAAAGTCGATTCCAACGGCTCGACGATCTACCATCTCACCTCCGCAACCTTCGCTCCAGCACCCATGTCACACCCCGTCGTTTCCGCCAACCTCCGGTCAATAGGCCTCTGGTTCCGGCGATGAAACTCTCCGAAAGCGAGGCGCGGATGCGGTTGGCGACACACGACCACGGGATTCTGTGCACGGTCCACACCACCCGAGGGGTCGACGCCGTGCCCGTCGCCTATGCGGTCGACGACGACGGATTTCTCGGCGTTCCCGTCGACCGGGTCAAGCCTGAAAATGTCGACGCGACTGCAGCGGGAGCGGAACCTCGAGGCCGATCCCCGGGCCACGCTGCTGATCGAGCACTGGGACGCCGACGACTGGACGCGGTTGTGGTGGGTGCGGGCCGAGCTGGCCTGGCAGCCCGAGGCCGGTGCCGACCGAGCGGCAGCCCTGGCCGCGGCGCTGGCCGGGCGCTACCCGCAATACCACGACCAACCCTTCTCGCATGTGCTCGCGTTCCGCATCATCGGTATCGCCGGCTGGTCGGGCCACGCCCCCTGAACGACGAGACCCCGCCCGTGGCCATGGGGAACGGGTGGGGTCTCGTTGGACGCGGGCCGCGGCATCTGTCGCTGGCGACGCGGGCCGCGGCCCGCCGGCCGGCCTACTGCTGTTCGGCCTGGTGGCGTTCGGTGGCGGCGGCGACGGCACGCTCGACGCGATCGCCGAGCTCCTGCCATTCGCCGATCGCCCGCTGCTCGGCGGCGATCGTCTTGCGGGCCAGGCGCTGGAACCGCGGCTTGACGTGCTGGGCGAATAGTTCATAGTGGCGGTTCACTGCCGCGGGCCTCGCCCACTCGTGGTGGACCATCAGGTAGGCGCCGAACCCACCGTTCGACTGCTTCTCGAGCCGCTCGATCTGAGCGATGGCGTCATCGGGGGTGCCGATCACCCCGAGGCCCGTCTCGTTGACCCACGCCACCCGCTCCTCGAACGTTTCGCCGGCGGCACGGAAGTGGGGCACGGCTAGCACCTTTTGGGTGTACTCGCACCAATCGTCGAGGCCGTACCGGACGTCTTCGATGGCCTGGTCGCGGGTCTCGGCGATGTGCATCGGGCCGACGAGACGCCACTGATTGCGGTCAGCGACCGTACCGAACTGGGCGGCGCGCTGCTCCATCACGTCCCAGTGGTGGGCGAGCAGATCGAAGCCGTCGGTCGTGGTCGCGCCGATCGATAGCAGGCCGACACCGTGCTTGCCGGCCACCCGCGGCCCGGTCGGCGAGGCGATGGCGGCGACGGCGATGTCGAAATCGGTGTACGGCCCGTACTGCGACTTGGCGTTGACCAGCTTGTAGCGCGGCGTCTCGATCGTGATCGGCTCGTCGCTGCGCAGCAGGTGCATCAGCACCTCGGTGTCTTGTTCGAGCGCCCGCGCTGGTCCTCGAGCGGGATGCCGAGCATCGCCGCGTCGCCGGGCAGCGCGCCCGGCCCGAGGCCGAGCATGAATCGGCCGCGGAGCAACTGATCGAGGAAGAACGCCCGGTCGGCCACCAGCAGCGGGTTGTGGTACGGCAGCGACAACACACCGGTGCCGAGCTTGATGTGGCGGGTCTGCGGTGCGGCGAAGGCGATGAAGATCATTGGGTCGGGAATGATCTCAGTGCCGGCGGAGTGATGCTCGCCGATCCACGCTTCCTCGTATCCCAGCCGGTCGAGCAGCTGCACGACCTCCAAGTCCCGTTGGACGGCAGAAATCGGGTCCTGGCCGGCGGGCGGGTGGAAAGGTGCCATAAAGATGCCGAAACGCATGAGTTCCTCCGGTGATCATGGATTGGTGTGGTGGGAAGCAGATCGGTAGATGATCCGGCTCGAATCATGCCACTGTCGTAGTTGCCCGCTCGACGGGCAAGCGCAGGAGTCGCTCCACCACGAACGGAGTCCAGCGGCCACCCCAACGACCGGGCCCGGGACCTCAACCCGCGCGTGGCGAGTGCCCTGGTCAGGGCCGCCGACTCAGGCGACTCGACACTGCCGCGGGGCGCGGCCCATCGGCGGTTCAGGCGTGGTGCGAGTCGCCGGCGGCGTCGGCGTGCTTGCGTTTGCCGATAGGGAGGCGGGAGATGACGGTGACGATGATGAAGCCCACGATCAGGCCGATCACCGCTGAGATCGCGGTGTTGACGAGCCAGCCGAGAACGCCGCCGATTCCGCCGACCGAGTGGACCGCTTCCTCGAGGTGGTGCACCTGCTCGTACGGGCCGTGCCAGCCGAGTTCATCGGTGCCGACCAGCAGGATGTGACCGCCGACCCACAGCATCGCGGCGGTCCCGACGACCGACAGAACCGCCAGCAACTTCGGCATCCCGGTGACGAGTGAGCGGCCGATTCGGGCGGCCGGTTGACGGCCCGACGCCACCATCCGCACCCCGATGTCGTCCATCTTGACGATCAACGCGACCACGCCGTAAACGACCGCGGTGATCACCACGGCGACGATGAACAGGATCACAGCCCGTGAGACGAACCCCTCGTCGATGACGTCCTTGAGGGCGATGACCATGATCTCGGCCGAGAGGATGAAGTCGGTGCGGATCGCCCCGGCGATCGTGTTTTCCTCGTGGTCGGGAGCGAGCACTTCGGCGGCGGTGTCGACATGCTGGTCGTGATGGGTGAGCCGATGGAGCAACTTGTGGGCGCCCTCGTAGCAGAGGTAGGCACCGCCGCACATCAGAATGATCTCGACCAGGATCGGGACGAACTCGCTGAGCACCAGCGCCGCCGGCAGGATGAACAGCAGCTTGTTCTTCAATGAGCCCTTGGCGATCTTCTTGATGATCGGCAACTCACGATCGGCGGCCAGGCCGCTGACGTAGTTGGGCGTCACGGCGGTGTCGTCGACGACCACCCCCGCCGCCTTGGCGCTCGCCTTACCGGCCGCAATGCCGACATCGTCGATCGACGCGGCTGCGGCCTTGGCCAACGCCGCTATGTCGTCCAAGAGCCCGAACAGGCCACCACTCATCGCACATCCTCGGCTCTACTCATCCGGAAGTCCGCAAGTTAGTGGGCTCGATGGCGGACCGGGGTACGCAGAAGCGATTTCTCGGCGCGATGCCGTCACGTGCGTTCGGGAGTGCTTGGCGCTCCCGAGCTCACGAGATCCCACCCGAATCCGTGGCACACCCCAGTGGCACCCTTGGCTGGTATGTCCGACACCAACTCGACGTTCCAGATCGATCGCATCATCGGGCGCATCGCTGCTGCGCAACTCGGCCTCATCACCGTCACTCAAGCCGCTGCAGGCGGCGTGAACAAGTGGGCGCTGGAGCGTCGGCGCGAGGCGGGCCTGTTGGCGCCAGTCCTGGCCGATGTAATGCGGCTGACAGCCTTGCCGGCAACCCAGGAGCAGCGCATCCTGGCCGCCGGGCTCGCCGTGCCAGGGGCAGCAATCGCCGGGCCGTCGGCAGCGTTCGTTCACCAACTGCCCGTGCGGCGACGAGCCGCTCCGCCGGTCGTATCGGTCGCGGCGTCACGATCGGCTCGGACCGCCGGCGTCGCGACCGTCCGCCAGACCATCGAATTCCCCAGTCAACCGTGGCATACCGGCCGGGTCGCGACGCCGGCCGCGACACTGCTGCTCCTGCCCCGATTCGTCGACTCCTCCGTGCTCGAACGCTGCCTCGATCATTGTCTGGCACACCGACTCACCACGGTTGCCGAGGTCCGGCGGCTGATCGACAAGGTGCCGCCGCGTGCCGTCGTCGGACGTCCGTTGTTGCTCGACATGCTGGCGCAGCGACCGACCGGTATCGGCCACCGAAGCGGCATGGAACAGCACGTGGCGCGCTGGTTACACGATGCCGGGCTCCGAGGTTGGCGACGTAACTACCGAGCCGACGTGGGCCTTGGCCGCACCGTCGAGGTCGACTTCGCCTGGCCCGAGGCGAGGGCCGCACTCGAGGTCAGCCCGTTCTTCACCCACGGCTCCAAGGCCACGCAGGAACGCGATGCCGAGCGGCGGCGGCTCTTGGTCGTGGCCGGCTGGCGGATGGTGGAAGCCACCGACTCCGATCTCGATTGCCAACAGGCCTTCGCATCCACGACCGCGTCGCTGCGCACACTGTTGAGCGGTGATTCACGGGCGTCGCGTGCGTTGGGGAGCGCTGGACGCTCCGAAACGCGCACAACACGGCGGCGGAAGGCCGGGTGACGGTGCGGACCGTCGCCGGTTCAGCCGCCGCGGGCTTCGACGAGGCGACCGCGGTTGACCTTCATCGCTTCGCTGCGGGGGATGGCGTCGATGATCTCGATCGACTTGGGGACCTTGTAGGCGAGTAGACGGCCCTTGACATACGCCTTGACCTCGTCGAGCGTCGGCGGGTCGGCCTGATCGACGGGTTCGATGATGGCATGCACCCGCTGACCCCACTCCGGGTCTCGCAGCCCGATGACGACGACATCGGCGATCTTCGGGTGATCGATCAGCGCCGCTTCGATCTCGGCGGGGAACACGTTTGCCCCACCGGTGATGATCACGTCGACCCGCCGGTCGGCGAGGTAGAGGTAGCCGTCGTCATCGAGTCGGCCCATGTCGCCATAGGAGCCGAACCCGTCGTCGGTCATCGGGATCTGGGGAACGTCGCCGAGATACGTCGCGCCGACGTAGCCGGCGGCGCGGATGAAGATGTGCCCGACCTCGCCGGTGGGCAGGTCGTTGCCATTGTCATCGAGTATCCGCAGTTCAGCGTCACGAAAACCGCGCCCGACGCTGCCCTCGTGGGCCATCCATTCGGTGCCGTTGAGCACGGTCAGCCCGAGACCCTCGGTGCCGCCGTAGGCCATGATGATCTTGTCGACCCCGATCAAGATGCCCCACCGATGGACCAGTGACGGCGGCATCGGCGCCGCCCCCTGCATGATCCATTCGAGGCTCGACAAGTCGCGATCGTCGATCCCGGGGAAGTCGGCGATGCGCTGCAACATCGTCGGGGTGGCCGTAAATGTCGTGAGCCGGTGGGTCTCGATGGCTGCGACGATCCGGGCGGTGTCGAATTTCTCCATCACGAACAACTGGTCGCCGGTCAACATGCTGTGGAGGGTGGCAAACGCATTGATGTGGTACATCGGGGCGAGGACCAGGATGCGTTGCGGGCGGGCGATCGTCATCCCCCAGGTGACGGCGATCGGGGTGCTGAAGATCGGGTTGAACACCGGCTGGGTCTGCAACAGGATCACCTTGGGAGTCCCGGTCGATCCGCTGCTGCAGATGCCGTTGACGTTCGGCGAGATGCGCGGCGGCAGGTCAGACACCGCATCGTCGGCGGTGGCCTCGATCCAACCGAGATCGTCGGGGGCGACGTACAGGCGCGGGCTCACCGCCTGTTTGAGCCGTTCGAGCTCCCAGTCAGGGACATCCCAACGCACCGGAACCGGAACGGCGCCGAGTTTCCAGGCGGCAAGCACCGCGATCGTCAGCTCCGGTGAGTTGCGGATGCCAAGGCCGACGAGGTCGCCGAAGCCCACGCCGCGCTCGGCGAACGCGCCGGCCACCTGGCTCGAACGCCGCTCCAGCTCGGCCCATGTCACCGACCGCTCACTGCCATCGATGGCCAGGTGGACGTACGCCACCTGATCGGGCCGCTCCGCCGCCAACTCGCGCAGCCGCTCGACGTTGCTGATCGGCGGCTCTTCGGTCATCACAGTCATTCGGTCAATCACAGTCATGAGGGAACCTTTTGTAGCGGTCGCGGGCGGCCTCAGCCGGGCCGGACCGGGAGACAGGCCAGCATCGCCGTCGACGAACGGTCGATATCGGCGGCGGTCGTCGACCAGTTCGAGACCGAGATCCGCATCGCCACCTTGCCATGCCAGGTCGTCGGCCCCGCCCAGCAGGTGCCCTCCGCCTGGACTGCGGCGATCCACGCCCGGGTCCGCTCGTCGGAGTCACCGAGCCGGACCATCACCTGGTTGATCACCACGTCGTTGAGCACCTCGACATCGGGGTGGTCGGCGAGCTGCCCGGCGAACCGACCGGCGAGATCGCAACAACGGTCGATCATCTCGGCGACACCTCGGCGGCCGAGACTGCGGATCGCGGCCCATGCCGGGAAACATCGGGCGCGACGCGACGACTCGGGAACGTACGACGACCCGTCGCGCAGTTCTTCGCCGGCCACCAGGTAGGGGGCAGACAGTCGCAGACTGTCGACCTGATTCGCCGCGTCGCGCATGATCGCCGCGCCGCTGTCATAGGGAACATTGAGCCATTTGTGCAGGTCAACCGCCCACGAATCAGCCCGGTCGTGGCCGTGGAGTAGCGAGCGTCGAGATGGGCTCGCCGCGGCCCACAGTCCGAACGCGCCGTCGACATGGAGCCATGCACCTGTGGCGGTGCAGGCGGCGGCGATGTCGTCGAGCGGATCGAACGAACCGGAGTTGACGTTGCCGGCTTGAGCGCACACGATCGTCGGTGTCCC
Organism: uncultured Actinomycetes bacterium; assembly: GCA_963847945.1. Classification (GTDB taxonomy): domain Bacteria; phylum Actinomycetota; class Acidimicrobiia; order Acidimicrobiales; family Ilumatobacteraceae; genus JANMJD01. The sequence continues at coordinate 247,447 of CAWKBX010000003.1, read as the reverse complement.
TGACGGCAGGTTGGCGAGAAGGCGACCAACCGCGCCGCGCTCGATGCGACCTTGTCGGTCGACGTCGACGGCGTACACCTGGGCCCTGCCGATTCCGAGGAATTGCAGCGAACGCCCGATCGTCGTGTGCGCCTCGGCTCCGACAACCACGGCGATCGGCGGACAGCCGACCAGGCCGTCTCGATCGACGTCGTGACCGGCGCGACGCAAGACCGTGCGCCGCGCCACCGCCAGGCAGGTGGTGTTCGCCATCTGCCCACCGGTGACCAACCCAACCCCGCTCGCCGAGGGCAGCCCGAGCAGGTCCAACAGCCAACCGGTGACCGTCTCTTCGCACACCGCGAGCGCCGGCGACGACACGCCGAGCGCGCCCTGTTGGTCCCACGCCGAGGTCAGCCAGTCGGCTCCGGCGGCAGCCGGGACGACCCCACCGGTGACGAAGCCGAAGTAACGCGGCCCGACGGTGGCCACCAGCCCCGGTTCGGCGGCGGCGACCAGGGCGTCGATGACGGCGGCGGCATGCTCACCGGTTTCGGGCAGTGGCCCGCCGAACGCCGCTCGCAACGCGGGCAGGTCGATCGGACCGGCAACCCGACGATCGCGCACCCCGGCAAAAAACGTCTCGGCGTGCGATGCGGCGCGGGCGGTGGCGGCCGCGGTCGCGACCTGCCCTGGTTCGGTGTCTGAAGTCGTCACAGATGCAAACGTATTGCCTCGCGCATGGGCACCGATCGCTCCGGTTAACGTTGCTCGACCTGGCCGAGATTGCAGGGGAATGCCGCGACCCGGGGGGTGCAACTAGTGAAACAAACAAGGCTGAACCTGCTGGTACTCGCCCACCTGCTGACCGTGATCAGCGAGTGGGCAGTCATCTTCGGCGTGCTAGTCCATGCGTTTCGCTGGGGCGGGTCGTCCGCCGTGGGTCTGGTGTCGCTCGCTGTACTTGCCCCCTCCCTGGTCTGCGCTCCGCTCGCCGCCAACCTCACGGCCCGGCATCGCCCCCATGTCGTTCGCGTCTGCGGCTTCGCGGTCCAAACCGCCGCGTACGCAGGCGCCGCGATCTCGTCGGCGGTCGGCTTACCGAGCCCGGCGGTCACCGCCTTCGTAGTCGTCGGGCTTGGCGCGATCAATACGCTGCGACCGACCGGCGCCGCACTCCTGCCGGTCATCGCCCGCTCGACCGAAAGCCTGGTGGCCGGCAACCTTCGTCTGTCGTATTGCGATAGCTCGTGTGCCCTGATCGGGTCGTTGGTGGCCTCGACCCTCAGCGGTGCCAGCGGTCCCACCGCGGTGTTTGTCGCCGCCGCGGCCTTCACCGGGACGGCCTTGGCCGCCACTCTCTGGCGACCCTCGCCGCGCGAGTTGGCGCAGAGGAACGCACCGACCGTCGAGCGTCCTCGCCGCGTCTTGCGGGTCACCCTCGCCGAGACGCGGGAGCACCCATGGGCGATTGGCGTCCTCGTCGTGTCGGCCGCCCGCAATCTCGTGATCGGCGGCTTCGACATCCTGCTGGTGATCCTCGCCATCGAGGCTCTCGACATGGGCGATCGCGGGCCCGGGCTCCTGTCTGCCCTTGTCGGTGGCGGGGCGCTGCTCAGCACGGTGGCGCTCACCGTGGCGGTCCGGCGGTCCCAACTACGCCAGGCCCTCATCGGGGCGCTGGCCGTCACGGCCGCAGCATGTACCGGCATCGGGCTGTTCACCGACTCGCCCGCCGTCTTCGTGCTACTGCCGGTCGTCGGGTTGTGCCTGTCGTTGATGGACAACCTCAGCCGGATGCTGCTCCAACGATCGACCGAACCACGACGGCTCGGTCCCCTTTTCGCGGGCTTGGGTTTCGTCGCCGGTGTCGCCCAGCTGACCGGGGCCGTCGTCGCCCTGACCCTGTTGGCGGTGGCCGACGTCAGGACCGCCCTCATCGGGATCAGTGCGTTCCTCGTGGTCATCGCCGCGACGAGTGTGCGAGCGTTGCGGGCGGCCGACTCTCACGCCGACATCCCGGTCGTGGAGATGACGATGCTGGCGAATGTGCCGATGTTTGCCCCCCTCCCGGCCGCGACTCTCGAAATGGCCGCCCGAGCGGCGGAGCGGGTCCAGGTGCTTCCCGGCGATGAGGTGATCCGCCAGGGAGACGAGGGCGACGTGTTCTACGTCGTCGTCGACGGCGAGTTCGACATCAGCATGAACGGGGTGTTCCTGCGCACCGCACCCGCCGGAGACTTCTTCGGCGAGGTCGCCCTGCTCTCCAATACGCGGCGAACCGCGACAGTCCAGGCGAGGGGCCCGGGCGAACTGCTCGCCATCCACCGCGACCCCTTCCTCGTGGCGATCACCGGCCATGAGGCTTCCAACTCAGCGGCGATGAACTACATCGTCGAAATGGACCTCGAGGGCAAGATGCGCCGCACCGGCCAGATCGCGGGTGAAACCTCCGAAGCCGGCTGACAACTTGTCGGCTGACTCACGGGCGTCGATTCCGCGACCACTACGGTGAGCGACATGAGGTCGACGGTGAGCACAGGAGCAATTCTGTTCACCGACATGGTCGACTCGACGGCTCTGCGATCGCGACTTGGCGATGACCGAGCCGACCAGCTCCGTGGCCAACACGACGAGCTACTGGTTTCGGCGATCGAAGCCCATCGCGGCACCGTCCTGCGCTGGACCGGCGACGGGGTGAAGGCCGGGTTTCCCACCTCGTCCGATGCCGTTGTCGCCGCGGTCGCCATCCAGCGAGCCGTCGCCGCCTACGGCACGAGCGACGAGGCGATCGCCGTCTTCCAGGTCCGGATCGGGTTGTCGGTGGGCGAGGTGACGATCGACGATGGCGGCGACCACCGCGGCGTCGCCGTCATCGAGGCGGCGAGGCTCGAAGCCCTGGCCCGACCGGGAGAAATTTTGGCCACCGACATGGTCCGGATGCTCGGCTCACGACGCTCGAACGTGACCTTCGAGGAAGTCGGCGAACGCTCCCTGAAGGGGCTCGACCTCCCGGTCCTCGTGCACCGAGTGGTCGATCTGACCGGCGCCTCGGCTCCGACGATTCCGCGGATGCTCGCCACTGAACCGCGGCTACCCCTCGTCGGACGAGCCCGCCATGTCGACGAATTCCACGCCCAGTGGGACCGGGCGCGGGCCGGCACGGCCGCGCTGATGCTCGTCCGCGGCCAGCCGGGAATCGGCAAGACCCGCTTCGTGTCGCACTGCGCCGCCCTCGCCCATGCGAACGGGGCGATGGTCCTTGCCGGATCGTCCAGCAGTGACCTCGGCGTGCCGTATGAGCCGTTCGCCGTCGCCTTTCACGCCATCTCGGGGCTCGATGCGACGCTGGGCGCAGCGATTGGCTCCGATTCCGGCCCGTTGGCCCGGCTGTTCCCCGGTAGCGCGTTGAGTTTCAGCGAATCCCAACCGGCCACCGCTCAACTGGAACTGTTCGATGCGGTCGCGGCCCTGGTTCGCAGGTTGTCGCGGGCCCACCCGTTGCTGTTGGTGCTTGACGACCTCCACTGGGCGACGGCTTCAACCGTCATGTTGCTGCGCCACTTGATTGCCACGGCGGACGACCAGCGCTTGTTGATCATCGCCACCGCTCGAGATACCGATCTCGACTCGGCCCACCCGGTACGCAAGCTGTTCGGAGCGCCCCGCACCAGCACTGTCGACCTGGCAAACCTGACCGAGTCCGATGTCGCTCAGTTGGTCAGCGCGATCGCCCCCGGCTCGCCGATCACCAGGGTCGCGGCGATCGCCCAAACCGTCCACCGCGAGAGCGCCGGAAACGCCTTCTTCGCCTGCGAACTCATACACCACATGGGATCAACAGGGCAGCTCGACCCCGCCGTTGATGGGCAATCCGCCAGCCAGATGCCGATCCCTGATTCGGTGCACGACGTCGTTGTCCAGCGTTTGGCGTCGCTTGCGCCCGGGGCCCAAGAGGTGCTCACTCTGGCAGCGGTGATCGGCCCGACCTTCCACCTCGATCTGCTCGCCACGGTCGTCGGCCGTCAACCCGACGAGCTTCTCGATCTCCTCGACGACGTCGGCCGCGCTCGGGATCACCGGCGAACTCGGCGTCGACCGGTTCGGCTTTGTCCATGCGATCGTCCGTACCACCCTGCTCGACGAGATGACCGCTACGCGGCGAGCGCGAGCCCACCGCCGGGTGGCCGAGGCCATCGAGACCCGCGGGGCTGAGCAGTTCGACGAACTCGCCCGCCACTGGCAACTCGCCGGCGAGGAGGCGCGGTCGACGAAGTATCTGGCCCGCGCCGCCCACCGCGACATGGTGGCATTGGCGTTCGAGTCGGCCAAGGCGCAGTACCGACAGGTGATTGATCTCCTGGCCCGAGACCCGCATGCCGACGTCATCGATCGAGCCGAGGCGTGGCTCGGGCTCGCCGCGGCGTCCCGAGCGCTCGGCGACCCGACGTTCACCCAGGCAGTCGTGCGCGCCGGCCGCCTGGCCCGCACGGCGCGCAGTGCCCGGTTGATGGGCGAGGCGGCGGCCTTGAGCACCTGGCTCGGGGCCTCGTTCTTCACCGCCGAATTGCCCGACGTCGAGCTGATCGAGCTTTGCGAGGACGCCCTCAGCCTGCTTCCTGCCACCGACCCGCTACGGGTCCGCGTTCTGGCCACGCTCGCCTCGCATCTGACGTTCACCTCGGAGCGTGAACCGCGGGTGAAGTTGATCGAGGAAGCGACCGGCCTCGCCGCCCAGCATGGCGATCCGCTGCTGACCGCGGCCGTCTTGTATGCCGAGTTCTCGTGCCTTTGGGAGCCGGCGACACTCGATCGCCGCGAACAGATCACCAGAGATCTGGGCCGAATCTCCCGCGCCACCGGTGATTCGCAGATCGAGTTCTTCAGCGCATTCTTTGCCGCCTACTGCCTCGCCGAACGAGGTGACCTGCCGGCAAGCCGGGCGCGGTTGGTCGAGCTCCGGTCGGTCGTCGAGATGACCAAGAACCCCTACTTCGAGTTCCTCACCGAACGATTGATCGTGTCGATCGACATTGCCCGTGGTCAACCAGGAGCACAGCACCTCGTCGATGGACTCCAGCAACGGTTCGGTACCAGCCAAATCGACGCCGAGGCGACCTGGCTGCTGCAGACCGGTCATCTGGCCTACCAGGCCGGAAACCTCGGGCAGATGCTCCACGCGGTCGAGGCAATGACAACGGGGCCTCAGACCAGGATGTGGTCCGGGGCGCTGGCGATCGCCCTGATGTGGGCAGGAGACGACCGGCGCGCGGCCGAACTCCTCGATGACGGCCCCGAGCTCCCGAAGAACTACTTCTGGTTACCGGTGACCCAAGCCAGAGCCGAGGTCGCCGCCGGACTCGGTCACCTCGCCCACTGCCGCCGAATGTTCGACGAGATGTTGCCCTTCCGGGGCCGATTCAGCGTCACCGGGGGCGGGTCGATGTGCTTCGGGCTGGTGAGTCGCACGCTGGGCATGCTGGCCCTGGCCCTTGGCGAGACGACGACAGCGGTCGAGTTGCTGAGCGAGGCTGTCGAGCATGCCGACGGTATCGGAGCCGTCTCCGAAGGGGTCAGCAGCCGTCGCCTTCTCGCCGGCGCAATGATCGCCGTCGGCGAAACACAGCAAGGTCTGACCTTTCTGGACGAAGCGATACCGATCGCTGTCGATCGCGCGTACACCCGCGAGGCCATGCTCATCCACGAATTGATGACCGAAGCCACCACTCAGCAAGGCGCGACGACACCAGAGCACGACGGTCGGATGCCGGTCAGCCCTCGAACTTGAGCGTGCTCTCCTGCCCGGCGCGGAGGCGATCGGCGTGCTCGGTGAAGTTCATCGCGTCGAACAGTGAGAAGCCGTTTTCAATCGAGATCCGCAGGGCTTTTTCGTGGGTCTGAATCGCTTCGGCGGCGTCGACGATGGCGGCGAAGTCGGCGGCCGATCCGACGATGATGCCGTCGTCATCGCCGACGACCAGATCGCCCGGACGCACCTCGACCCCACCGATCACCACCGGGAGTTGAACCTGGGGCACCTTGCGAGCCCCCGGGGCCTTCGGGGTGACCCCGCGGGAGTAGAATGGCAGACCGAGACGGCGCAGGGCGGCGGTGTCGCGTGACATCCCGTCGATCACGACTCCGGCCAGGCCCCGACGGAACGCTTCGGTGCCGAACAGCTCACCAGCCACGGCGTGGCCGTCGACCCCCGCGGCGACCACGAGCACATCGCCAGGACCGGCGACCTGCAGCGCGCCGATCACCGACATCAGATCGTCGTCGGCGTTGGCGGTCACGGCGCGTCCGGCCATCTTCAGGCCCGCGGCCAGCGGACGGATCGTCGACGGCAACACCGGGAGCGACTTGGCGGCATCGGACAGGCTGGCGGTGTCGATCAGGCGGAGACGGGCGAGCAGTTCATCGTCGGTGGGCACAGGCCAGACCCTAGCGATGGCCATTACGCTGGGGGCGTGCCGCCCTCTCCACCGTCTGCTCGGTTTGCGTCACGGATGAACCATGTCAAACCATCGGCGATCCGCGAACTCCTGCGCCACGGGGCCGACCCGTCGATTATCTCGTTCGGCGGCGGCTATCCCGATGCCGGGCTGTTCCCGATCGACCAGCTCAGCGAGGTGTTCAGCCGCGCCATCGTCGAGCAGGGCCGCGACTCCCTGCAGTACACGGTCTCGAACGGTCCCGAGCACCTCCGCCGGCAGATCGCCGACCGGATGGCCAACGAGGGCGTGACGTGCACCGCCGACGAGGTCCTCGTCTTGCACGGTGGGCAGCAGGGGCTGGACTTGGTCGCCAAGCTCCTCATCGACCGTGGTGATCCGATCATCACCGAAAGCCCGACGTTCCTTGGTGGCTTGATCGCCTTCAACCCCTGCGAGCCCACCTATGTCGGGGTGCCGATGGACGATCAGGGGATGGACACCGACGCGCTGGAGATCGCTCTGCGGGCACACCCCGGCACCAAGTTCATATACACGATCGCCGACTTCCAGAATCCCACCGGCGTGACCATGTCGCTGGCCCGCCGTCGCCATCTGATCGACCTGGCGAACCACTACGACGTGATCGTGCTCGAGGACAGCCCGTACCGCGAGACCCGCTTCGAGGGCGTATCGCCGCCGTCGATCAAGAGCCTCGACACTCAGGGCAGGGTGATCTATCTGGGCAGTTTCTCCAAGGTGCTGGCGCCCGGCCTCCGCATCGGCTGGGCCATTGCCTCGCCCGACATCATCGAGCGACTCGGGCTGCTCAAGCTGGCGGCCGACACGCAGTGCAGCACCCTCAACATGGCTGCGGTGTCGCTGTTTCTCGACAGCTACGACATCGACGCCCATATCGCCGAAATCCGCCGGACCTACCGACACAAGAAGGACTTGATACTCGACACGATCCGCGATCGGTTCCCCACCGACATCGGCTTCACCAATCCCGAGGGCGGTCTGTTCACCTGGCTGACGTTCCCGGCCGGCTTCGACAGCGAGACCTTCATGCGCGACCGAGCCCTGCCGCACGCCAAGGTCGCCTATGTGCCCGGCGCGACGTTCTTCCCGGTGCAGGCCGAGCCGAACCATGCCCGGGTGAGCTACTCAACCCAGTCCGACGAGCGCATTGTGGCCGGCATCTCGGCGCTCGGCGCCGAACTGCACAAGGCACGGGTCCTCGCATGACAACACATCTCTGGGTCCGCGCCGAGCAGCGTGACAACGAACAACGCGTCGGGTTGACGCCCGCAGGGGCGCATGTGCTGATCGAGCGCGGTATCCGGGTCACGGTCGAACGGAGTTCGGTGCGGGCGATTCCGATCGACGGATACATCGCCGCCGGATGCCAGATCGCCCCCGAGAACACGTGGCCTGACGCCCCGACCGATGCGATCATTTTCGGACTCAAGGAACTGCCCGACGACGACACGCCGCTGCGTCACCGCCACATCATGTTCGGCCACGCCTACAAGGGTCAGCCGGCCGGGCGCGTGCTGCTCAACCGATTCGCCGACGGAGGCACGCTGTATGACCTCGAATACCTCGTCGACGACACCGGCCGCCGCGTGGCCGCGTTCGGGTACTGGGCGGGGTTCGCCGGGGCCGCCGTGGCGTATCACGCTTGGGTGGCGCAGCAGTACGACTCGATCGCCGCGGCCATCTCGCCGTTCGCCAGCCAGAGAGCGCTGTTGGATGCCATGCGCGGATCGTGGCACGGCGACCAGCCTCGGGCATTGATCATCGGGGCACTCGGGCGGGTGGGCACCGGGGCGACCGACTTCTGTGATGCACTGGGGATCGAGGTGACCAAGTGGGATCTGGCCGAGACGGCCGGCGGAGGCCCGTTTCCCGAAGTGCTGGAGCATGAGCTGTTCCTCAACTGCATCCTCGCCCGGCCCGGCTGCCCAGTTTTCGTCCCCGCCTCGACGCCGACCGACCCTCGCACGCTGCGGGTGATCGGCGATATCGCTTGCGACCCCTCGTCGGACTTCTCGCCGATCAAGGTGTACGACGAGGTGACCACCTGGGCGGAGCCGGCCCGGCGCGTCCACGGCGACCCGCCACTCGACGTCGTCGCCATCGACAACCTGCCGTCGCTCCTGCCGGTGGAGAGCAGTGAGGACTACGCTGCGCAACTGCTGCCGTCGCTCGGCGAACTCCACGACCTGGCCACCGGCGTGTGGCACCGGGCTGAGTTGGAGTTCCGACGGCACCTTCATCGGCCTCACGAAACGGACTGAACAATGACCATTCACTGGTGCGGCACCGGCCTCTCATCGGGCCCCGGACTGCGAGCGTTGTTGAGCAACGGCCACCAGGTCGTCGTGTGGAACCGCACGGTCGACAAGGCCCGCGAGGTCGTCGGCGACCTGACCAGCGACGTTCGCGCCTACGACATCGACGCTCTGGAAGCCGCGCTCGAGCCCGGAGATGTGGCGGTCTCGATGCTGCCGGCCGACCAACACGTCGCCATTGCTCAGCGCTGCCTGAAGCGCCGGGCACATTTCGTGTCGTCGTCATACATCGCGCCCGAGATGCGCGCCCTCGACGGTGCGTTCCGCGAGCAGGCTCTGGTGTCGGTCAACGAAGTCGGCCTCGACCCGGGCATCGACCATCTGATGGCCCACGATCTCGTCGCCCGATATCGCAACTCGGCGGCCTACGACGTCGACAACGTGATCAGTTTCACCTCGTACTGCGGTGGGGTGCCGAAGATCCCCAACGCATTCAAGTACAAGTTCAGCTGGGCGCCGCTCGGAGTGCTCAAGGCGCTGCGGTCGCCGTCGAAGAGCCTGCTCGACTTCCAGGAACGCAACGTCGATCGCCCGTGGGATGCGATCACGTCGTACGACGCACCGCTCCCCGTCGCCGAGAGTTTCGAGGTGTACCCGAACCGCGATAGCTATCCGTTCATGGACGACTACCGCTTCGATCCGGCCTGGACGGTGCGCGATTTCGTCCGCGGAACGATCCGGCTCAACGGCTGGGCCGAGGCGTGGGGGCCGGTGTTCCGCGAGATCGAAACGCTCAGCGGACCCGAAGGTGACAATCGGCTGGCCGAACTGAGTGCCCAGCTGTTGGCCGAAAACTCCTACGCACCTGGTGAGCCCGACCGGGTCGTGCTGTTCGTCTCGCTGCGCGCCGATCGGGATGGGCAGACCGTGTTCCACGAGACCTGGTCGATGGACGCCTCGGGCAACGAGCACGGCTCGGCGATGGCCCAACTGGTGTCGATCCCGGTCTCGATCGCCGTCGAATCGGTGGTCAACGGCGAGGTCGCCCCAGGCGTCCACGCCGCGCCGAGCGATCCGGCGTTGGTCTCATCGTGGCTCGACAAGATCGCCCCCCTCGCCGACTACATGGAGCGCCTCTCGTAGTCGAAACGACACTTTGCCCCTCGAGGGAACCGAGCCGGCGCGTCGTGGCGGACCGAGGGCGAATGGATCGGCATGGCGATTCGTCATCATGCACCCATCGTCGGCTCGGGCCGTGGTGACTGGTGGAAGGTTCGTACGATGGTCGTTGTGACCGACAACTACGAAGACCTCACTGAGTGTGCGCTCAGCCCGGAACTCGAACACCAGCTGGTCAACACCCAGCGGAATTGCGTGTTCATGTGGACCAACAAGCAGGGCGAGGCGTTCGGGGTGGTGCAGTCGTACCTGCCCAAGGACGGCAAGCTGTGGATGACCTGCGCCGAGACCCGCGCTCGCGTCCCGGCGCTGCGCCGCTTTCCGCGGGCGTCGGTGTGCATCAATGGCGCCGAGACGCCGCTCGGCAGTGGCCGTACGGTGACCTACAAGGGCAACTGCGTCGTCCGCACCGACCGCGACACCAAGGACTGGTTCTATCCCGAGTTCAGCCGCTACCTGCGCGGCGACAACGACAAGGCGAAGGCGTTCCAGCAGTTCCTCGACTCCCCGCACCGGGTGATCCTCGAGTTCACCCCCGACTACACCCTCTCGTTCGACTCGGCGCTGATGTGGTCGCGCTCCCCCGGGGCATGAGGGCATGGCTACCGAAATGAGTCGTCTGATTGAATCAGTAGCCGTGCTCGGCTGCGGCACGATGGGTTCGGGCATCGCCGCGGCGAGCGCCGCAGCGGGATGCCGCGTGCTGATGCTCGACGTGACGCCTGAGGCGGTCGAACGTGGGCTACAGGCCGTTGATGAAGCCGATCGGCACCTGGTCGAGACCGGAACGTTTGACGACCTCGCCAAGGTCGCCGACTACGACTGGATCTGCGAGGCGATCGTCGAGGACCTTGCCGTCAAGCAACAACTCTTCGCCCGGGTCGAACCGCTCCGCAAGGACGGATCGGTGATCAGCTCGAACACATCGGGAATCCCGTTGCGCGACATCGCGGCCGGAATGCCCGATCGGTTCCAGGCCGACGTGGCGATCACCCACTTCTTCAATCCCGTGCGGGTCATGCGGTTGTTCGAACTGGTCCCCGGCGAGCAGACCAGCGCCGAGGTCATCGAGGCGTTCGCCGCGTTCGGAGCGACGCAGTTGGGCAAGGGGGTCGTCCACGCCAAGGACACGGTCAACTTCATCGGCAACCGTATCGGCTGCTACTTCATGCTCAGCGGGCTCCATCTGGCCAAGCCGTTCCTGGCGGCGGGCATGACCCAAGAGACCGTCAACGCGCTGCTCGGCAAGCCAGTCGGGTTGCCGCCGACGGGGCTGTACGGGTTGATCGACCTGATCGGCCTCGATGTGATGGACCTGGTCGGCAAGAACCTGGCCGTCAACCTGCCCGACGATGATGTCGGCCGGGCGTACACCGCCTTCCCCGGTGCCGAGCAGCGCATGCTGGAGCGTGGTCAACTTGGGCGAAAGGCCCGTGACCTGGGCGGATTCGGTCGAGTCCAGAAGTTGGCAGATGGCTCGAAGCAGTCCGAGACATTCGATCTGTTGACCGAGGAGTGGCGGGAAGCCGCCGCTCCCGATCTCAGTGGAGTATCGGGCGAGGTACTCAGCAACCCGGGCGAGATCATGTTCGACGACTCCGAACCGGGTCGGCTCGCCTGGCAGGTCTTCGGCGGAACGTTGCGTTACGCCGCCGGGCTAGTGCCCGAGATCGCCGACGACATCGTCAACATCGACAACGCCATCCGCTGGGGATTCAACTGGGTGCACGGTCCGTTCGAGATGCTCGACGCCGTCGGAGCCGATCGGGTGATCGCCAAGATCCTCGCTGAAGGGGCCGAGCTACCGGCGATGCTCCAGGTGTTGGCCGACTCGGGCAGCCCGAGCTTCTATCGCACGACGAACAGCGAACGCGAGTACCTAGGGCGCGACGGAAGCTGGAGCCCGGTGCACGGCTGAGGTGTCAGCCAGGCGAGTTTCTACCGGGAGCCGACCCCGTCCAGGACGGCCTGGCGGACCGCCCGGGGACTCTCGATCATCATCGAGTGGCCGGTGTCGGCGAGTTCGACGACCCGCGCCCCGGGGATCGCCGCGGCGAGTGCCCGACCGCCCTTGGGTGGCGTCATCTTGTCGCCGAGGCCGATGACCACCGTCGCCGGGCAGGTCACCGCTGCGGCCGCCGCGGCAGCGTTGTCATACGACATGCAGGCCCGGAAGTCCGTGGCCAACACGCCGGGCGCGCTGTTTTCGACCAGCGCTCGGGCCCCGCCGATCATCCACAACCCGGGCGTCGGATTGAGCCCGACATGGGCGGGTTCGAGCGTGCCCCCAGGCAGCCATCAGCGCCGCGGCGGCGGGCAGATCGTTGTCGGCGGCGGCCAGCAGTTCGGGGTGGACGGGCATGCCGGTGGCCGTGCCGCACAACGTGATCGAGCGCGACGATGTCGGCGTATCGACTGGCCAGTTCGAGGGCGATGAACGTACCCATCGAATGTCCGACGACGTGTACCGACCCGAGCCCGGCCGCGTCGACGAAGCGGGCCACCCAGTCGGCCATCTCGGCTCGACCGAACCCAGGGCGTCGCCCGTCGCTGCGGCCATGACCGGGCAGGTCGACCGCGACCGCACGGAACCCGCGATAGGCCAGGTAGCGGGTCTGCAGCTGCCACACGGTGGAGTCCATCCCGGCTCCGTGGATCAGCAGCACGACCGGGTCGTCGCCCGCGAACTCGACGCCGCCGGTCGAGGCGTGCGCCTCGTGTCCATCGACGGTAACGATCATCGCTGGCTCGCCTTCAATGCCCGCTCGAGGTCCTCGATGATGTCGTCGGGATCTTCGAGCCCGACCGACAAGCGGATCAGGTCTTCGGAGATGCCGACGGCTTCCAACTGCTCGGCGGTCAGCTGCCCGTGCGTCGTCGAGCCGGGGTGGATGACCAGCGTCTTGGCGTCGCCGACGTTGGCCAGGTGGGTTGCCAGTTGCACGGCCTCGATGAACTTGCGGCCGGCCGCCCGGCCGCCCTTGACGCCGAAGCTGAGGATCGCTCCGGCCCCCTTCGGGTACAGGCGTTTCGCCAACTCGTAGTCGGGATGCGACGGCACCCGCGGGTGTTTCACCCAGCTCACGGCGTCGTTGGTCTGCAGCATCTCGAGCACCCGGTCGGTGTTCGAGATGTGCCGGGCCATCCGCAGCGGCAGGGTCTCGATGCCCTGCAGCAGGGCGAACGCGTTGTGCGGGCTCATGCAGGCCCCGAAGTCGCGCAGCCCCTCGGCCCGGGCTCGCATGCCCGAGCGCCGACGGCCCGAACTCCTCGGCGAAGACGATGCCGTGGTACCCGGCGTAGGGCTCGGTGAGGGTGGGGAACTTGCCGCTCGCCGTCCAATCGAATCGACCGCCGTCGACGATCACCCCGCCGAGCGCGGTGCCGTGGCCGCCGAGGAACTTGGTCACCGAATGCATCACGATGTCGGCGCCGTGCTCGATCGGTCGGAACAGGTAGGGCGTCGAGAACGTCGAGTCGACCATCAGCGGCAGGCCGTGGGCGTGGGCGACATCGGCGATTGCCTGCACGTCCATCACCTCGATGCCTGGGTTGCCGAGCGTCTCGCCGTAACACGAGCTTGGTGTTCGGCTGGATCGCGGCGGCGAACGCGCCGGGTCGCGGGGGTCGACGAATGTCGTGGTGATCCCGAACCGGGGCAGCGTCAGGTTCATCATGTTGAACGACCCGCCGTACAGGTTCTTCGAGGCGACGATGTGGTCGCCGGCGCTCAGCAGCGTGGCGACGGCCAGGTGCAACGCGGCCGTGCCACTGGCGGCGCATACCGCGCCGACGCCACCTTCCAAGGCAGCAATCCGCTCTTCGAGCACGGCGACGGTCGGGTTGGAGATGCGGCTGTAGATGTGGCCCGGCGCCTCCAGGTTGAACAAGGCCGCGGCTTCGTCGGTGTCGGGGAATGCGTACGACGTCGTGAAGTAGATCGGCACCGCCCGCGCCCCGGTGGTCGGGTCGGGTCGTTGGCCGGCATGCAGACTCAGCGTGTCGAACCGCAGGAAGTCGGGAGAAACCATGGTTGACACGGTAGGTGGCTGGGTAGATCATCAATCAATCGAGTAGCGGGCATGCTCGATCCAACCAGGCAGGGGCAGACTTATGATTCGTCGCAAGGTTCTCACCCGATTGTTCGCCGTCGGTGCGGTATTCACCGCCGCGGCATTCGTTCAACCGGCGGTCGGTGCAAGCCCCCCGGCCGACGCTCCCGTGGAGCTTCCACCCGCCGGAACCGATTCGATTCAGGCCTACGCCGGCACCGTCTCGGCGGCCCAACTCGCGGTGCTGCACGACCTCGGTATTGATCGCGAAGACCTCGCGATCGGAGCCGGAACCGCCGATGGGGTTGAGGTCGAAGTGGTGATGAGCGGCCGGCAAGCCGCTACCGTCGCCGCGGCAGGCATCGATCTGGTCCTCAAGGCCGCGGCCGCCGATCCGGCAGCACGCACGCCCCAAGCCGCGGCGGTTGGCGATGGCGTATATCGGCCGTACAGCGGCCCCGGTGGTATCCGCAAAGAGGTCGAGCAGCTCGCCGCCGACCATCCCGATATCGCCAAGCTCGTCACGATCGGCAAGAGCGTCAACGGCCAGCCGATCGTCGGCGTCAAGATCACCAAGAAGGCCCGAAAGACCAAGGACGGCGCCCGCCCGGCGGTGCTGTACATCGGCACGGTGCACGCCCGGGAGTGGATTTCGCCCGAGGTCACCCGGCGACTCATGCACCTGGTGGTCGATGGCTACGCAACCGATCCATCGATCAAGGAGCTCGTCGACACCCGCGAGCTGTGGTTCGTTCCGGTCGCCAACCCCGATGGATACGACTGGACGTTCCAAGAGGGCCAGCGGTTGTGGCGCAAGAATCTGCGCGACAACGACGGTGATGGCGTCATCACCCCAAATGACGGAGTCGACCTGAACCGAAATTTCTCGACCAAGTGGGGCTACGACGACGAGGGTTCCTCGCCCGACACCGGCAATGCCACCTATCGAGGACCGTCCCCGCTCTCGGAGCCCGAAGACAAGGCCCTCGACGCCCTGTTCAAGCGGATCGGTTTCGAGTTCACGATCAGCTACCACTCGGCGGCCGAGCTGTTGCTCTACGGCACCGGCTGGCAGGTGGCGACGCCCAGTCCTGACGATTACATCTACGAAGCCCTCGCCGGCGATGACGCCAATCCGGCGGTTCCAGGGTATGACCCCGACATCTCCGCCGAGTTGTACACGACCAACGGAGAGCTCACTGAGCACGCCTCGTCGAAGTACGGAGTCCTGGGTTTCACCCCCGAGCTCTCGACATGCGAAACGGTCAGCGCCATCGATGCCACCGACCAGTGGGAACCCGATGCCTGCGACAGCGTGTTCAACTTCCCCGATGATGAGGCGCTGATCGAAGCCGAGTTCCAAAAGAACATCCCATTCGCCCTCTCGCTCGCCAAGTCGGCCGCTGACCCGGCGAACCCCGTGTCGGCGCTCGGGCTGACGACGCCCGACTTCGTGCCCGATACATTCGACGTGTCGTACGGCTCGTCGCAAACCGTTGCGGTCGATGTCAAGCGCGAAGTGAAGTCACTGAAACTGCTGTACCGCATCAACGGCGGCGGCTGGCGCTCGACAAGCACTTCGGAATGGAAGGGCGGCGAGCGATACGGCGACACGGGCGATACGTGGTTCGCTGAGCGCCGTGGCACGGTGCGTGGCACCAAGGTCGGCGACTCGGTCGAAGTGAAATTCGCCGGCACCACGACTCGCGGCACAAGCAAGCGCAGCTCGCGAGTCGAGAGCGTGTCGTTCACCTACACCGTCGCGTCGACGAGTCGCGCCGAAGTGCTGATCGTCGCCAACGAGGCGTACACCGGCGTGAACCCGGTGCAGGCAGGGGTGACGGCACCGGTGTACACCTCGGCGTACGCCGAGGCGCTCGATGCGAACGACATCGACTACGAGATCTGGAACGTCGACGCCCAGGGCGTGCCGCACGACCTCGGTGTACTCAGCCACTTCGACGCCGTGATCTGGGAACTCGGTGACAGCCGATTGGCCCAAGAGCCCGACGACGAGATCACTGACACGCCGTTCGGACCGCTGCCCGATTTCGCCGTCGCCGAGCAGCAACAAGACCTGACGATCGCCGTGCGCGACTTCCTCAATGAGGGCGGCAAGCTCATCTACACCGGTGAGACCACCGGGTACTTCGGTCTGTTCGGCGGCGTGCTCGGCGGCATCTACTACGGACTCAACGGCGACCCGACGGCCGACTGCGTCGTCAACGTCGACTTCTTCAGCGAGTGCCTGATCCTGTCCGACGACTTCCTCCAGTACTACCTGGGAGCCTTCGGTCGATCGGTGCAGGCAAACCCGGCCGCCGTGCAAGCGATTCTCGGACCGCTCGCCGGTCAGCAGGCCGCGTTCGGTGGCCCCGCGCTGGCGGCCAACCCGCTCGATGAAGCAGGGGCGTTCACCTTGACGTCAGAGGTGCTCCCGCAGTTCGAAGGGGCGATCGCGGCCGAGTACCTGTCGGCCGACGGCAGCACCCCGTACGGCCCGGTGGAAGGCGCGTGGTATGCCGCCACGTTGCACAACGACGATGCCTACCAACGTCTGACCCGCGCGGTCGACCTCTCGGCCGCAGCCGGCCCGGCGGCGCTCGAGTTCAAGATGTCGTACTCCACCGAGCCGGGCTACGACAGCGTGATCATCGAAGCGCACAACCTGACGACCGACACCTGGACGACGCTTCCCGACGTCAACGGCGGAACGACCAGCGACGTTCCCGCAGAGTGTGAGGTGG
The DNA here is from genome assembly GCA_963847945.1 of uncultured Actinomycetes bacterium. Lineage (GTDB taxonomy): Bacteria > Actinomycetota > Acidimicrobiia > Acidimicrobiales > Ilumatobacteraceae > JANMJD01. The sequence goes on along the minus strand of CAWKBX010000003.1, from coordinate 230,759 downwards.
GATTCCTGCTCGACGAGCACCCCTTCCTCACCAACTACCTGACGCTCGGAACTCCGTGCACGGCGGGGGGTGCCGCGGGTGGCGAGTGGCATGCGTTCACGGGCGACTCGGCCGGATGGACTGATGTCGCGGTCGATCTGTCGGCCTTCGCCGGATCGACCGTCGAGGTCAGCATCAGCTACGTCACCGACCCGTCCGGCGGCGGGGTCGGCGTGTTCGTCGACGACACCCGACTGATCGTCGACGGTGTCACGACCGCCGAGGGCTTCGAGGGAGGCACGCTCGGAGCATGGATCGCTGGCGGACCCCCGGCCGGCAGCCCGCCCGCCGGAGGTCAGTTCGTTGCGTCGCAACAGCTGGTCCAGGTCGGCGCCGTGATCGTCACCAGCGACTCCGCGCTGCTCGGCTTCGGTATCGAGCGCCTCAATGACCCCGCCGCCCGCGCCGTCATCGTCGGCGAACTGATCAGGTCCCTGACCACCGCCCCCTAACCTGGCGGTCGCAACAGTCGGGAAGGCGACACACCGACGACCTCGACGCCGACGTGATCGCCGACCTCTCGGGTTGGTTGTCGACGGCGGCCGGATACAACGCCCTGGCCGCGCCCGCCCGGCTGCTCGACACCCGACGCTGTCCGTTCTCGATCCACTCCGAGGTCACCACACCCGCACCGGGCACCTCGACGGTGATTGCATCGGCCGACGTCATCGTCACCGATACGACCACCGGGGTGACCCGCGTTGTCGTCAAGTCGGTGGTCTCCCAGCAGGGGGTCAGGACAACGTCGTACAGCCGTCCGTTCCTGGGGCGGGATTGTTTCGCCTACACCATCGTGCACGAGGAATCGTCGTCGGCGGGCCTGGTCAACGACCGGGCCTCGAGTTCCCTGATTCGACTCGATCTCCGCACCGGCGACGAGTCCTTCCTCGCCAATGTCGAGCCGTACTACACACCGACCGTGATCGGTCAGGACTCAAATGGCAACCTGGTCTAGTCGATGACCTACCAGTACGGCGGGGCTGAAGTCTGGGAGATCACCCCCGCTGGCCAGTACCAGGGCATTCCGTACGTGGGGTATCCGGAGTCGACCGGTGATCTGAAGATCGCTCCAGGCGGGCAATTCGTCTACTTCCTCAGCCGCGATTTCGAGACCTTGCCCCGCGTCAACCTGGTGCAGATGGACATCACCAACGGTGCCCGCCGGACCATCGCCACCGGCCTCGATGGCCGGGCGACGCTTGGGGCTATTTCACCCGACGGCTCGGCCGTTTTGATGGAAGCCTCACGGAAGGTCGAGAAGATCAACCTGACCACCGGCGACCGCACCCCGCTCCCCGGGACCAACCCGTCGTCGATCGGCTGGACGCGTGACAACCGCCCGGCGATGATCCTTTCGTCCGACCTGTCGCAGGTCGTCGCCGTCAACGCCGACGGCACTACCTCGGTGGTGCTGGCGTCGTCGGGAATGCGGGCGATCAGCTGGTTCGTGTTCTGAACCTCGACCCGGGCCCTTGGGGCACCACGACAAGAGGGCCCGGCCAGCGCCTTGCGAAGATAGGCAGATGACGACTGCGACGTTGAACGGACTCGATGCGGCCATCGGCCTGCGCGAGCTGACAGCCGCCGAGGCACCGGCGTGCGAGGCCAACCGAACCCTCACCACCACGATGGTCAACGCCCTGTGGGACTCGGGGTTGATGCACTACCTCAACGTGCCCGAAGCGGGCGGCTCGGAACCGTCGTTCACCGAGATCATCGAGACATGGATCGAGTTGGCCTGTCAGGACGGCTCGCTCGGCTGGATCGGCATCGCCAACTTCCCGTCGACGATGGTGGCCTCGGCTTACCTACCCGACGAGGGCTTCGCCGAGATGTTCGGCGACCCGGGCAGGAGGGTCACCGCGGGCGGGCAGTTCTTCCCCAACGGCGCAGGGGTGAAGGCCGATGGTGGCTACCGGTTGACCGGTTCGTGGAACTTCGGGTCGGGCACCGGGCACTCCGACTACGTCGCTTGCGGGTTCATGCCGGTGGTCGACGGTGAGGCGGTGTTCGACCTGCGCGCCGCATTCGTCCCTCGCGACCAGGTCACCTTCCTCGATGGCTGGCATGTGCAAGGGCTGAGGGGGACCGGCAGCTTCGACTACGCGGTGGCCGATGTGTTCGTCCCCGAACACCGCTGCTTCGGGCTGTTCACCCGCGAACCGCACCGTGGGGCGAGCCCGCTGTTCCGTATGGGACTGATGCCGATTACCGCCGCCGGGCACGCCGGATGGGCGCTCGGGGTGGCCAAAAGCATGCTCGACGATGTCGCCGAGTTGTCGCTGGTCACCGCACGGATGTCGGATATGGAACCCCTCGCCCGGCGCTCCACGTTCCAGCGCAACTTCGCCCACTTCACCGGGATGTGGCGAGCCGCCCGGGCGGGCGTGCTCGAAACCTGCACCGCGGCCGAGCGCTCGGTCGCCAACGGAGATCCGCTGACGGTGCGCCACCGGGTCGATATCCGAGTAGCCGCGACCTACGCCACCGAGGCATCCCGCGAGATCGCCCAGTTCGCCCACCTCGCCGCCGGCACTCGAGCGATCCGCGAAACAAGCCGCCTGGAGCGGGCGTTTCGCGATATCTACACCGGCACCCAACACGCCTTCATCAGCGAGAAGACCTACATCGACGCCGCCCAAGTACTCCTCGGACTCGAAGAGGACAAGCCCGGCATGTGATCTCGGATCCGGCGAGGGAGAACGGAAGCCGGCTTGTCGAATTGTGAGAACGTCATTACTGTCGGCCCGTGACCAACGACGTCCATCGGTGCGAATCGAGGAATCCATGACGACCGCTCGCCCGCTCGCCGGCGTCCGAGTACTCGACCTCACCCGGTTTCCACCCGGGGCGTTCTGCACGGTCCTGCTCAGCGACCTGGGGGCTGACGTCTGCCGGGTCGAGACGCCCGGTGCATCACCGTTGATGAGCGGTATCAGCGTCGGCCTCGGCCGCGGCAAACGCTCGGTCGGCCTCGACCTGCGCAACCCGCGGGCCCTCGAGGTCTTGCGACGGTTGGCCGCCTGGGCCGACGTGCTCGTCGAGAACAACCGCCCGGGCGAGTTGGACGAGCGCGGCTTCGGATATTCGCACGCGGCGGTCGAGTTGCCCGATCTGATCTGGTGCTCGATCACCGGCTACGGCCAAGACGGCCCGATCGCCCAACAGCCGGGACACGACATCAGCTACACGGCCCACTCGGGTCTGCTCACCGGCGTCAACCCCTGGCTGCCGTGGCACCCGCAGTTGGTGATGGCCATCCCGAATGGGGCGATGATGGCCGCCGTCGGCATCGTCGCCGCGCTGCGCGAGCACGACCGAACCGGGCTCGGCTGCCAACTCGACATCAGCATGTCGGAAGCGTCCACGTGGTTGCTGACCAGCGACGACGGGCTGCTCAATGGCACACCACGGGGCATCCCGGTGACCCCCGATCGGCACGTCTACGAGTGCCGCGATGGCCGTTGGGTGACGACGGCCGCCGCCGACCCCAAGTCGTGGAAGGCCCTGTGTGTCGGGCTCGGGCTCGACGACTTGGCCGACACCCTGTGGCGGTGGGACGACCCCCTGGCAGTGACCGAGCGGATCGCCGCCGTGTTCCGCACCCGCCCGGCGGGTGAATGGGTCGCCGAACTCGGGCCGCGAGGCACGTCGGTCGCCGCCCTCAACCGAGGGGTCGAATTGCAGGACGACCCGCAGGTACGGGCTCGGGGCACGCTGGTACCGGTCGGCGATGTCGTCGTCCCGGCGAACCCGATCCGATTCCGCGATGCGGCGGGCCCGCTCCTCGGTCCCGCCACGACCCCGCCGGTTCCGGCCGGGGCCGACACCGACAACATTCTCGCCGAGGCGGGCTTCTCCCCCGCCGAGATCGCCGACCTGCGTGCCACCGGCGCCGTCGGCGGCTGACCGAAAGGACCACCTGTGACCTACGAAATCGACCTCACCGGCCGCACCGCACTCGATCACCGGGGGCGGGCAGGGAGTCGGTCGCGGCATCAGCCTCGCCATCGCCCAGGCCGGGGCGAAGATCTTCGTCAACGACTACGTCGGCGAGCGCGCCGAGGCCGTGGCTGGCGAGGTGCGCGCCGCCGGAGGCGAGGCCGAGGCATTGCCATTCGACGTCTCCAAGTACGAAGCGGTTGCCGCAGCCGTACGGTCGGCCGGCCACATCGACATTCTCGTCAACAACGCCGGCAATGCCGGACCCGAGGGCTACAACATCGGGCCGTTCATGAAGACCGTGCCCGCCGACTGGGATCGGTACTTCGCCGTCAATCTGTACGGCGTGATGAACTGCACCCACGCTCGTGCTCCCGAGCATGGCCGAACGCAACGACGGTCGGATCATCACCATCGTCTCCGAAGCGGGCCGCTCGGGCGAGGCGAGTCTGGCCGCCTACTGCGCGGCCAAGGCGGGAGCGGCGGGGTTCATGCGCTCGATCGCCAAGGATGTCGGCCGCTATCAGATCACCGCCAACAACATCGCCCTCGGCACGATCGATACGTTCGGTATCGCCGAGCATGCCGCCGGCGACCCGGTCGCCGCCGAACAACTCGCCAAGCGCCTGCGCCCCTACCTCATCCGTCGGCTCGGCGCGCCCGACGACGTGGCCGCCCTCGCCACGTTCCTGGCCAGCCCGCTCGCCGCGTGGATCACCGGACAGACCTACCCCGTCAACGGCGGCTACACCCTGAACCAGTAACAGACCTGGCAATCAGTAACAGACCTGGCACTCGGTCGTGCAGCCACTCCACGGGATTCGCCCGCGAGCAGGAGTTCGCCTCGAATTCACCGTCTGTCAAGGTTACTTCGAATGCCGAAACGGTCGATTGAACTACGGTTCGACGGATCACAACTTCAGCTCAATCGGTGCGACACTGCAGGATCGTGCGTGACCGCACTCGCTCCGCAGGAGGAACTTGATGTCCGATACCGATGGCCTCGAATTTGCCGAACGAATGTTTCCCGCCCCCGTCGATCTCGGCATCGCCCAGGCCGATCGGGCGGTGGCCTCGGTGCGGTTCGGCACCGAGGGGTACCTGAAGGGCCGCGGCGGCGACGGCAAGCTGTGGTACGAGGGTGGGGGCTCGGCCAACGATCGGGCCGTGCAGGGCATCACCATCTATCCGCCGACGCGGGGCGTGCAGACCCAGGGCGACCCGTTCGAGCCGGTCAAGATCGGCATGTTGATCGACATGGAGCTCAACCAGCTCCTTGCCGACTGGGTCGACCCGACGATCCTCGCCATCGAAGACGCGATGAACGAGGGCGTGTGGACCCGCGGCCCGATGCAGATCGTCATCGCCGACGCCCGCGGGCTGCCGCGTGAGAACCATCGCAAGGTGCTCGACGGCTTCCGCTGGCTGGCCGAACAGGGCTGCTCGGTGATCGTCGGCCCGATGATCTCGGACAACTGCCTGATCGTGCAAGACCTCGCCAACGAGCTGAAGGTGCCGTGCATCGGCTGGACCGGGGCGTGGAAGTTCGCCTCGGAGTACTGCTTCACCGTCGCCAACGGCGATATCCCCACCGAAGGCGTGATGTGTGCCCAGTGGTTGCACAATCATGGGTACCGCAAGGTCGGCCTGTTCTGGGAGGCGGGCTCGTCGGGGCGCGACTACGCCGACTTCTTCCGCTACACCGCCATGCAGCTCGGTATGACCGTCACCCGCGAGGTGATGCTCGAGCCGAACCCCCGCGGGCTGCAGGAACACCTCGCCGACATGCAGGCGATGGGCACCGAGGCCATCTACTACGGCGGCTACGGGTACTCGACATTCCACTTCGCCAGCGCGTTCAAGGCGCTTGACTGGGACCCGCCTCGGGTGATGGGCACCGCCTTCATGTTCTATTCCAACTCGAACAAGTGGGCCGAAGGGCTCGAAGGCTGGCACGGTGTCGACCAACTCGGCGAAGACGGTGCCAACCCCAACTACAACGCGTTGATCGACCGAATGCAGGCCCGATTCGGCCGGGCCACCCGCAATGTCGTGGTTGCCCTGGCCTACGACACCGCTCGCGTCGCCGTGCACGGCATCGCCAACGCCGGCATTCCCGAGCCTCGCTGGGTGAAGGACGGCATCGAGCGGATCCGTTGGATGCCGGCCACCAACGGTGGGCCCGGCTGCTACATCCAGTTCGGCCCCTACGACCGCAACGGCTACAAGGGCGACTTCCTCACCATCCGCGAGCTGCGCGGCGGCGAGTTGCGCTTCGACGGCTACCACCGGCCGCAGTGGCCGTCGAACGCCTCGTCATCGCAGCGTGGGTGATCGAAAGGCTGCTCAATTGACCACCCGAATCGGGATCAACGGGTTCGGCCGCATGGGTCGGCTCGCGGTGCGCGCCGTTCGCCACCACCCTGAACTGCAACTCGTCCACATCAACGAACTCAGCGGCGGGGCCGCAACCGCCGCCCACCTGCTGGAGTTCGACACGGTCCACGGCCGTTTCGGGGGCACCGTGACCAACGACGGCCGGTCGCTCGTCATCGACGGGTCACCCGTGACGTTCAGCGAGCACAACACGCCCGGGGCCGTGCCGTGGAGTGACTACGGCGTCGACATCGTGATCGAGTCCACCGGCAAGTTCCGCACCGTCGAGACGCTCGCGCCGTACTTCGACTGCGGCGTTCGCAAGGTCGTCGTCGCCGCCCCGGTGAAGGCGGCCGAGGTGCTCAACGTAGTGATCGGCTGCAACGATCATCTCTACGACTCGTCGGTGCATCGCATCGTCACCGCCGCGTCGTGCACGACCAACTGCCTCGCCCCGGTGGTCAAGGTGTTGCACGAAGCGATCGGGATCGAGCGCGGCGTGATCACCACGATGCATGACGTCACCAATACCCAGGTCATCGTCGATGCCCCGCACAAAGATCTGCGCCGCGCCCGCTCCGCGTTGAACTCGTTGATCCCCACCTCGACCGGTTCCGCCACCGCGATCACGATGATCTACCCGGAGTTGACCGGCAAGCTCAACGGGCTCGCCGTGCGGGTTCCGCTGCTCAACGCCTCGCTCACCGACGCCGTATTCACGATGCCCCGCGACGTCACCGTCGAGGAGATCAACAGCCTGTTGCGCGCCGCAGCCGACGGTGAGTTGGCGGGGATTCTCGGGTTCGAGGACCGGCCACTGGTATCGGCCGACTACGTCAACGACACACGCTCGGGCATCGTCGATGGGCCCTCGACGATGGTCGTCGACGGGCGGATGGTCAAGGTCCTCATCTGGTACGACAACGAGTACGGCTACGCGTTCCGCCTGGTCGAACTCGCCGCGAAAGTCGCTGCCGCTCTGATCGCCGAGAGCCGATGAAGCTCCGCAACTACGCCCTGGTCACGGCCGGGTATTGGGTGTTCACGCTCACCGATGGCGCGCTGCGGATGCTCGTGCTGCTGCATTTCAACGAGCTTGGCTACTCGCCGGTGGCGATCGCGTTTCTGTTTCTCTCCTATGAGTTCATGGGCATCCTCACCAACCTGCTCGGCGGGTGGGTCGGGGCGCGACGCGGGTTGAACCGCACCTTGGTCGCCGGGCTCGGCCTGCAGATCGTGGCGTTGGCGGCGCTGACGCTCGAACGGCCAACGTGGCGCGAGTGGGTGGTCGTGGTGTTCGTGATGGCCGCCCAGGCACTGTCGGGCATCGCCAAGGACTTGACCAAGATGAGCTCGAAGAGCGCCGTGAAAGCCGTCGCCGGGAGCGGCGAAGGCGCGCTCTTCCGGATGGTGGCGATCCTGACGGGCTCCAAGAACGCGCTGAAGGGAGTGGGGTTCTTTCTTGGGGCCTCGCTGCTGTCGTGGACCGGATACGACAACGCCTTGTGGACGATGGCCGGCGCGCTGGCCGTGACGGTGGTGGTGCTGCTTATCTTCCTCAACGAAGACATCGGCAAATCGAAGAAGAAGCCACCGCTGCGCTCGATCCTGTCGAAGTCGGCGCCGATCAACAGACTCTCGGCGGCGCGATTCTTTCTGTTCGGGTCGTGTGACATCTGGTTTGTCGTTGCCCTTCCGGTGTTCTTCGCCGAAGAACTTGGCTGGTCCCATCGTCGAATTGGCGGCTTCCTGGCGATCTGGATCATCGGCTACGGCGTCGTGCAATCGTTCGCCCCGCGCATTCTCGGGCGCACCGGTACCGGCACCGGCGAGGTCTCAGCCGCCCAGCGCTGGGCGCTGATCCTCGGAGGGGTGACCGCGATCATCGCCCTCGCCGTCACCTTCGATGTCGTCACGACCGTCGCCGTCGTCGGTGGCCTGATCGTGTTCGGGGCCGGTTCGCGATGAACTCCTCGCTGCACTCGTTCCTGATTCTCGCCTACTCCGACGACGACGCCATCTCCCTCGACGTCGGCTTCTATTACTCGGCAAACGCGGCCGGACGACTACTCGGCACCCTGCTGTCGGGCGTCCTGTACCTGTGGGGCGGCCTCGCCCTTGCCCTCGGGGGCTCCGCGTTGTTCGTCGCCATTGCCTGGCTCCTCACTCGCCGCCTCTCGCCGCTCCCCGACAACCTCAACCTGTCGATCGCCTCCGTCGAAGCAGGCGACTGACCGTCCACGGTGAAGGCTGCGACTTACCCGGGAAAGCCGGCGAGGGCGGCGGCGGGGGTCCAGCAAGAGTGAGTGCCCGACGAGATCCGCTCGGGGAGGCGTACGCGGGCGATCGGGCCCGAGCCGAGTGACCGGGCGTCGAACACCAGGCACTCCGACGCGTCGCGGTTGAGGTCGGTGGTGAAGGTCACCAGGTAGCCGTCATCCTCCCCGGTCGAGCCGAGCCGGGGCGCGAATGGCGTTTCGCTGCCGAACACCCCGTCGCCGAACGCGTATCGCTCGTCGATGCCCGCCACCACGTCGTGCTTGACGAGACCGTCGAACAGGAACCAACCCGGGGCACCGGTCATTCCGTAGACGTAGCGATGGGAGCGACCGGCCACCGCGCCGTTGATCATGCCGAACTCCGATACCCGATCCGACAACGACTCCTCACGGGTCGCCCCGGTCGCCAGGTTGAAGCGCCAGCGATGAGGGCGGGCCTGCAGACGGTTCACGTCGATATGCCGATACACCGACGGCATCGATGGCACCGTCGCCGCAGCGGCTCCCGGACCGCGCGATGACGCCCCGGGATCGTGCTGGAAGTATCCGTCGAGCACGATCTCGTCGCCGTCCTCGTAGGCGTTGATCCAATGCAGGACGTACGTCGGATCGGCCTCGAACCAGCGAATGTCGGTCGTCGATCCGTAGCGGGGCACGATGGCGAACCGACTCGGGATGTCGGGGAAGTACCGGGGTAGATGGACACCCGAGGCGAGGAGTTCCGGGTCCCAGAACAACGGCAGGTCGTTCAGAATCGTGTAGTGCTCGGTGAAGGCGATGTCATGGGGAAGCCGGGGCCCGGGGAGCGGCACCTCGATCGAGTGGACCAGTTCGCCCGCCGCGCTGACCACACCGTAGTGCAGGTACGGCGCCTGTTTGCCGTAGCCGAAGATCAGCAGTTCACCGGTGCGCTCGTCGAGTTTGGTGTGCGCCGACACCCCGGTCGGGCTTGGGAAGCCGGCCGCCCACGCTGCCTTGCCATCGTCGGCCAAGGTGAACGGATCCATCTGGTAGACGTCGCCGCACTGCCAGAATGTGCTCAGCACCTTGCCGTTGTGCACGATCACATCGGTACTCGACGCGTCCTTCATCCGGCCGCGGGCACCCCATCCATCGGTACGCACGCTTCGCTCGGGGAGATCGAGGAGGCCGGTCCACAGCGGCCCCCGGGCCTGCTGCTCGGCGAGAAACCCGTCGGTGCGGACGAAGCGATTGCGATAGCTGGCCGTTCCACCGGCGAAGCAGATCTGGTGGATCATCGCGTCGCCGTCGAACGGGTGGTACATCCCGATCGACTCGTGCACGGGATTCTCGGTGTTGCGCACGTAGAGCCCGGCAAGGTCGGCGGGGAGCTCACCGACGACGTCGAGCTCCGTCGCCACCCACTCGCGGACGTTGGGCTGCCAAGCACCGGTGCGATACGGATGCTCGTCGCCAACCGGCAGGGTGGAACGAACCGTCTCGACGAGTTGTGCGGGCATCGGGTCTCCTGACGATCGAGCGGTGGGCCGGTGGTGGCGCACCGAACCCCACCGACCGCCGACCGTACCAAGCATGCTGCCTGGGCGTACCGCCGGGAGGTTCAGGCGTCGGTGGTGGCGATGCGGCGGGAGCCGATCGCAACCAGGGCGCACATGATCGCCGCGCTGTACAGACCGCCGGCGAGCGGCGAGAGGAAGTTGTCCAACACCTCCGGGGTGCTGATGTTGGTGGCGCTCGACAACGGCATCCACTTGCCCACCCTGGGCAACAGCCCGCTGACGATCGGCTCGGCGACGAGCGACCAGATCAGAGCGATCATGATCCCGGCGATCGGCTGGCGGACGATCGCGCCGATGCCATAGCCAAATGCGGCGGCGAGCAGCGTCGAGATGAACGTCCCGATGATCACCCGGAGGGCGTCTCCGCTCGACGGGTCGAACGGGATGTCGCGGATGTTGGCAATCAGCGCGGCGGCACCGATGGCTCCGGCGATCAGCGTCGCTCCGGCCACCGCCACCGAGGCAAGCATCGTGATCAGCTTGGCACCGATCACCCGGCTTCGGCTCGACACCGTCGAGAAGGTTGGGCGGATCGTGTTGAATCGGTACTCCTGCCCGATCACCTGCACACCGAGCACGGCGAACATCATGGTGGCGAGTTGTACACCAAGCAGCGAACTGGCCGTGTCCATCGTGTCGTTCGTCTTGATCCCGACGATCACGGCGACGCCGATGGCGAGCAGGATCGCCGAGGCGAGCATGACGAGCGTCGAGCGGACGCTGCGCATCTTGACCCATTCGGATCGAATCTGGTTGATCATGACGGGCTTCCAATCGTGGAGAACTGGCGGGTGGACGAGGGGTTGTTGACCGGTGAGACCGTTCGGTACTCCTGGGCCCCGGCGGTGAGTTCGAGGAACGCGTCCTCCAGAGATGGTGCCTGCTGGCTCAGCTCGTGCAGTTCGAAGCGCTGCTCGAAGGCGAACCGGCCGACCTGTGTGGTGTCCCACCCGGTGACCTTGAGGAGGTCGTGCTCCCGGGCGACCGAGGCACCCGAGGCGACGAGGGCGACAGCGAACTCGTCGAGCCGAGGCGCCCGCACCGTGACGGCTGCGCCGGTGGCGCCGGTGACGAGATCGGACACGGTCGTCTCGGCGATCAGGCGGCCGTTGCCGATGATGACGAGCTGTTGAGCCATCAACGCCATCTCCGACAGCAGGTGGCTCGAGGCGAACACGGTCCGCCCCTCGCCGGCGAGATAGGAGAGGAAGTCGCGTATCCAGCGGACACCCTCGGGGTCGAGACCGTTGGCCGGTTCGTCGAGGATGATGATCGACGGGTCGCCGAGCAGGGCGCTGGCGAGGCCGAGCCGTTGTTTCATCCCGAGCGAGAAGGCGCCAACCCGCTTACCGGCGACGTCGGCCAGTCCGACCATACCCAGCACCTCGTCGACCCGGGCCTTGGGCAGCCCGTTGGAGACGGCAAGTGCCCACAGGTGGTTGCGGGCCGTGCGGGTGGGGTGGAGGTAACCGGCATCGAGGAGCACGCCGACCTCGCGCATCGGGTCCTTCAACTCGTGGAATGGGCGGCCGTTGAGCGTGGCGGTACCGCCATCGGCCACATCGAGGCCCATGATCACCCGCATCGTCGTGGACTTCCCCGCCCCGTTCGGGCCGAGGAAGCCGGTGACGACACCGGGTTGGACATCGAAGGAGAGGTCGTCGACCACCGTCTTGGGGCCGTACCTCTTGGTAAGTGATCGAGCAGAAATCATGCCCTCATCATCCGTACCACGGTTGCCGGCGGGAACCGCCTCCGAGATGACCGTCGGGATCTATTCGGCTGACTCCGCGGGCCCGTTCATCATCCGAACGGCTGATCTCCATCCCCCAGTAGTCGACGACCGTGTGCCGCCGACGCCGACGCCGCCGACTTCTGTCGAACCTCCACGTTCCGGTCTCCGGCCGCACCCGGCCGGACACCGATTCATGCGGCGAGGGTCACGCCTGCTTCTTGGCCGTCACCATTCCGTTGAGCTTCACCGCGATCGCCGCCGAGGAGGAAGAACGCACCCCAGCCGATGAACCCCGGCGGCCGGTGCAAGGTGGAAGTTGCTCGGCATGGCCAAGCCATTCCCGAGGTCGCCATCGGTCACCCAGTGGAACGAAAAGTTCAGCACGAACTCGGCGTACACGATGACGAGGACGGCGTGGATCAGGGCGAGCGGGAGCACCCCCTTCATCTTGGCGATCACGGCAACACCCCCGTCACTTGCGAGCGCCCGAAATCGGGACGCGGTTGTTGACAGTGCATTGGAAATCCCCAAGCGAGCGGCGACGGGGTCGGTGGGCCGTGCCATCCGTTCGGACAGCGTCGAAGGACGATGCCGAGGGTTGTCCGACGAACTCGCAGAAACGCATTGGCTGAGGCGAACGGGAATCCGCTTCGCGAACACGTATGGCGTCGAGCACATCGCCGATCCCACCGTCGCGACGGCGGACCTAGTCGAGGTCTTCGCTGTAGCGCCATGTGACATCGGCGGCCACGATCTACTCTGAAACAGATTGCTTCCGAGCTTTCAGAGTAGATTTCAGAGTATGAAGATCGACGACCTGCTCGCCACGCCAGAAGGCAAGCGGCTTGAGTTCAAGCGTGACCTGTCGTCGACTCGGCCGATTCTGCGAACCATGTGCGTGTTCGCCAACACGGCAGGCGGGACGCTGGTCATCGGCGTCGATGACGATCGGTCCGTTCGCGGTCTCACGGATCCGCTCGATGTGGAGAGTCGACTGACGAGCGTCATCCACGACTCGATCAGTCCGCGGCTCGTGCCAGAGATCGATGTCGTCGGCTGGCGGTCAACGCATCTTGTCGTCGTCACGGTGCATCTGAGTTCGGCCCGTCCACATCGGCTGGTCGCCGACGGCGACACGGTGTATGTACGGCTTGGCGCGTCGAACCGCCGGGCCGACGAGGACCTGGTCGCCGAGATGCAGCGGTCCGTGCGCTTCGAATCCTTCGACGAGTTGCCGTTCGCTTCGGAGCCGCTCGACGCCGTGCACGTCGACACGGTCCGTGCCGAGTTTGCCGGACGTCGCACGATCCAACGGCGCGACCTTCGAACTCTCGGCTTGTCCGCTCTCCATCAAGGTCGTGACGTGCCGACGATCGGAGGGCTTGTGCTGTTCGGACGCGACCGGCATGCGTTTCCCGACGCGACCGTACGGTGTGCCCGCTTCGAGGGAACCGACCGGGCGCGAATTCTCGACACCGCCGAACCGGCGCCGACGTCGCTGCCGTCGATGGTCCGCGACGCCCAGAACTTCGCTGAGCAACACATGGCCGGGTCGATCGTGATAGCCGGAGTCCGCAACCGGATCGAACGGCCGGTCCCCGTGCCAGCGATCCGCGAGGCCCTGGTCAACGCCGCGGTGCACGCCGACTACAGCCAGAAGGGCGGACCGATTCGCCTCGCTCTCTTCGACGACCGAATCGAGGTGGAGAATCCTGGACTGCTTCCTTTCGGCGTCGCGGTCGAGGACCTAACGTCGGGCGTGTCCCGTGTGCGGAACCGCGTGATCGCCCGCACGTTCAAAGAACTCGGCTACATCGAACAGTGGGGAAGCGGCATCACCCGAATACTCGATGAGACCCGAGCCGCAGGCTTGCCGAGGCCGACATTCGAGGAGATTGGCGGACGGTTCCGAGTCACGCTGTGGGCAACGGCGGGTGGCGCGCCACAACTCGCGCCTGACCAGCAACGGCTCCTCGCCGCCCTCGCCAGGGTCGGCCGCGCCGGACTCACCACCTCAGATCTGGCCGACGCAGTAGGCCGCAGCACTCGCACGGTCCGCACTCATATGACCAGACTCGTCGCACTCGGCCTAGTGGTCGAGGTCGGTTCCGGCCCAACCGACCCCCGCCGTCGATACGTCAGCACGTAGCAGCCCCTGCGATCTCAACCTACTCGGCACGAAGAAGTTCGGCGGTCTTCGCTTCGACTACCACTCCTCAATCCGCGACACAGAGATTCAGATCGCAATGTCAGCGTCGCGGCGCTCGGCCGCATCGATATCACATCCGCTCGCGACCGGCGACTCATCGAACTCTGCCGGTATGTGCAGACCACCGATGGGCGAGTTGTTGAGGCGCTGGCATCGGGCATCCCGTCGGTCTTTGCCGAGCGCTGCAGGCGGTACTCGACGTGCTCGCAGACTGATCGGCCGACGTCAATGAGATCAGCGATCGACTGGACCTTGCCGCCGCGGCAGTTGCGAAACGCCTGCGACGACTCCGACGGATCGCCCTGATTGTCTCCGACGGCGGAAAGCGGGCGGCGGACCACGTAACACTGCGCCAGGCACAGCCACATCGACGAACACGAAGCGGCCCGCAAGCGGTGAGACGCGACGGCGGTGAAGACGCCGGGAACGATTGAGTTGACCGCGGTGGTCCGATTCTGTTGGTCGTTGTCGGCATCCGGCTTTGCCTGTCGATCTGATGGTGCCACCGTCCGCGACTTCGCTAGATTCTGTGACCACAGCGCGACCACGACAGTGCGCAGAATCTCGTTGCGGTGTTTCGTGTATCTTGTCTCGCGAGAACGCCAGGTGGTCTCTTCAGTGAGCGGCGTTACTCGAGTGCTTTGTCCGGAACAGGCCGTGAGCGGCAGGACATCGGAGGATGCGGGGTTTGCCAGGTCAGGGTGCGAGCGCGCTGAGCGGGCTAATGATCGTGCTGTCGTCTGCTGTCAGGATCGGGCCGGTACCAATGACCACAAGGCGGACGCGTGGAGGCCCACGATATCGGTGTCGATCTGGTCGATGGAGGTGCGCAGCGACTGGGTGCCCGCAAGCGTATGCGCCCCACCGAGTTTGACTGCTCCCGAACGACCGTCGGGGAGCGTGATGATGGCGTCGATTTCCCGACCATTCGAGTCCCGGTAGTGACGGACCTCGCCATCGATGGCCGGGGCGAGCACCATCAGATCGTGAACTACCGCACTCTCGAACAGCACGCCGACAGTTTCGAGGTCGCTGAACAACCACTTGATCCTGCGCCCAGCGCCGCCGCAGCGAGCGAAGCGTCGACTAGGTGCAGCTTCGGTGACGTGCGAAGACGGGCGCGGATCGTCAGGTTCGGCGTCCAGAGACGCTGCGGTTCGACGATGAAGAGCCGCTCGAGGAGCCCGACGCAGCTGCTGATCGTTTCGACGTTGATCGTTGGAGTACCGTCCCGACGGCGGCGGCGAGGGTCTTGTAGGTCACGTCGGAGGCGACGGACCGTGCCAATCCGGCGATGAGTTGCTTGATCACGCTCGGCTCGTGGCGAACGTCTGACCACCGCAGCATGCGAACATGCTCTGAACTGGTCTTTTGTGGCGGAGGTGGACGGGAATCGAACCCGCCAAGCAGGGATCGCCTGCTTCAACCGCTTTGAAGGCGTCAGGTCTTACAAGCCTCTGACCAGGTGTAAACATGGCCCGCTCAGGTGGTCTATCGCGCGTGTATTCGCGCGTCCGATGTTGTCCACAGGTGCGTTTTTGGCTGGCTTTGCCGCCCTGGCGACCTGATCGAGGCTGTTCGCGAGGTCTTCGGCACGGCCCGGCATCAGGTGCCCATACAGGTCCAGCGTCATCACCGCGGAGCAATGGCCGAGCATCCTTTGAACACCTTCACGTCGGCACCGGCGGCGATCGCCAACGACGCGCAGGTATGGCGCAGATCGTGCAGGGTCAGCCGTCGAGCCCACAGCGGGCGAGGGCCGGTAGCCATCCGTCCTTACGGAACGAGGTTGGCATCAACGGGCCACCCTTCGGAGCAGTAAACACATACCCGTTCGGCGGTGGCTGCCCGTATCCAGCCGCTTGGTGAACGGTGAGCGCCTCGACGACCATCGACGGGATGGCAACGGCTCGACGACCGGCGGCGGACTTGGGGGGCGACATGACGCCTTCGCCCTTCCCTCGGCGGTCCAACTGCTCGACCACCGCCAGTTGCCGACGCATCAAGTCGACGTTCTTCCAGCGGAGCCCGATCAGCTCGGCCGAACGCAACCCGCAGTAGGCGGCGACGAGCACCAGGGCTCGGTACCTCGGGGCGATCTCGTCGGCCAACGTCGCCACCTCGTCGGGCGTGAGTGCGCGAATCTCGGCGCGTTCGATCTTCGGCGCTCGAATGCCGACGAGCGGATTGGCAATCAGCCGGCCATCGACCACCGCAGCGCCGAGCACGCGACGAAGCACGCGGTACGCCTGGTGGACCGACGCAGCGGAAAGAACACGGCCCTTCTCGCCCGGTTCGCTCGATAACTGGGCGAGCCACTGGCGCAGCACGGTCGGGCTGATCCGGTTCAACGGCAGTTGGCCGATCACCGGGAGGATGTGTAGGCGAAGGTTGTCGGCGTAGATCCGTCTCGTCGAGGGCCGAAGATCCACGATGGTTCCCGTCCACTCGTCAACCCATTGGGCGAGCGTCAGTTTCGACCGGGCAGGGTCAAGCCACGACCCACGCTCACGGTCATTGCGTTGCTCCCGTTCGTACTTCATCGCGGCGGTCTTCGTCGAGAACGTCCGGTTCCTCGTCTTGCCATCGGGGTCACGAAGGCGAACGTCGTACCGGGCCTCCCCCGTTGCCGTCTCCCGCTTCACGATCGACACGACCCGAGGCTACGGCACCCGTGGCCACATCGACGATCCCGACCGGGGCGGGAGCGGCTGAGTTCGCGCTTCCTCGAAGAGAACGTAAGGACAAGGCTCTCACCAGGTGAAATGCCCCCAGATGAGGGTTCGAGTCCTCAGTCAGTCCTCAACCCGATCGACCTGTTCTCCTAGTCCTGGCGTCCTCGCTTGATCTGGTCAGCAATGAACTCCGCAACGAGAGCTGCAACTACCTCCCATGCAGCCGTCGTGGCGTCTTCCATGACTCGAATAACGACCTCGACCCAAGCGGAGCTGCCGCCCTGTTCCACCGTGACATGCCGAGTCTCTACGCTGAAGGCCGTCGGGTGTTCTAATCGATCGAAGGCGAACTGACCGACCTCGTCGAACACGTCATCGAATGAGAAGTCGCTGAGTAGCTCAGCCTCGACGTTGGCCCGGCGCTCGTCCACAGGGGCAGCATCCGCAAGGTGGTCACCACGGCAGACGACGACACGGACGGAGATTCCATCTACGTACATTCCTCCATCTCACCACATCGGCGGAACCACCCGCCAGGCGGCGACTCGCCGCATGTGGAAGGGCTGTCAAGCGAACGGATCGAACGGAAACCGAGCTTCCTGCGATTCGCCGCCGCCGTCGATCCAACGAGCGATTACAGCCGTCGGTGGCTTCCGCTCTGTCGAAGGTTTGAAGTCCAGTTGGGTTGAAATCGTCGACATCAGCGGAGTTCTGACACGAACTATCCCAGGGTCCAGTGAATCGGTGAACTGAATAGTGTCTCCCGTTACCGCCGGTTCGATCTCGATCTCGATCTCGGTAGCAATAGACGGCCCAAGGTTGGACACGGTCACCCAATAGACAGCGTTGAAGACCTCGTTTCGAACTCCTGCCCTCACTCTCACGTCGGCCCGACGACGATCAGCGATCTCCTCGCTTCGACGATCGCTCTCTACCCTCACGAGCCGAGCCGTCTGACGAGCTGCCCACGCCGCCGCCAGTGCAGCAACGCCCGTCGCGACAGCCGTCGCATTACTCACGACGTCTGCATCCATAGTCGCCGAGGTTACGAGGTTTCGTGACACCGATGACCACAGCGCCGGGTGCCCGATACCTCCGGAGTAGTGCTCGGACGGTGGGCGGTATCTCGGCGGGGTCGTCGAAAGCTTCAATGATGCGGAGTGCGACGGCTTCGAGGTTGTGGTGGCGGATGAATCGCCAGGCGTGATGATCGAACGCGACAACGGCGGGGGTGTGTTCGGGTGCCTCGTCGGCGTAGGACTCTTCGACGGCAAGCTCTTCGGCTTCGTCGGTCACAGCAGCTTCGATCACCTCGCGGTACATCACTCCGGCGACTAGCACCGCCGCCGGATAACCGAGTCATTCGTACCACAGCGAGCACGATCCGGAGAGCGACGACGACCTGAATCGACGATATGAGCGGGACACGACGTCATATGATCGGCCGCCCAGCGGTCACAAGCCCAAGCGCCACGAGGTGAACCGCGAGCGCTCGGATGGATCTACAGGCGTAGCACCCTCCGTAACCGCAGGTGAGTTCCGGTCCCGTGGGAACTCAGCGCTGTACGGCCGTCTCGGTAGAAAATGTTCCACGTCCAGTGC
Organism: uncultured Actinomycetes bacterium; assembly: GCA_963847945.1. GTDB lineage: Bacteria > Actinomycetota > Acidimicrobiia > Acidimicrobiales > Ilumatobacteraceae > JANMJD01. The sequence continues at coordinate 212,361 of CAWKBX010000003.1, read as the reverse complement.
CAGGTCTTTGTCTTCGGCCAAACGGCCTTCACCATTCTGCTGCGATTGACCGCGTACGCCGTCCCATCGACCTTCACATCGACGGAGTAGGAGGCCGGGACTCTAAAGAAGGGGTCGTGTCTCCACCCTCGCCATGCGGCTCATCCTCATGCTCACGAAGTCTAAACTAGCAATTGCTCTACGGCTCGCTGACCCCACCTACGGCCGCGCCGGGTGCCCGATACCGGCGGAGTAGTGCCCGGATGGTCGGTGGTATCTCGGCTGGGTCGTCGAGGCTTCGATGATGCGGAGTACGGGGCTTCGAGGTTGTGGTGGCGGATGAACCGCCAGGCGTGATGATCGAACGTGACAACGGCGGGGGTGTGTTCGGGTGCCTCGTCGACGTAGGACTCTTCGACGGCCAGCTCGTCGGCTTCGTCGGTCACCGGGCTTCCACGATGGCGGGGTAGAGGCTTCCAGAGTCTTTCACGGCCCGGAGGTGGCCGAGCAGACCACGTGACATCTTGGCGACCGCCTTGCCCTTGCTGGCCCGTTCGTAGGCTTGCCAGGCGGTACGGGCGGCGACGTCGCCGGTATCTCGGAACCAGCGGAGCAGATCGAACGGGGCGAACGTGACCTCGTACGGGCCTGTTTGGCGTCCTGACGGGTCAGTTCATCGGTCAGTCGCCCACCGGGTCGACGATTCGGCACCTTTGGCGACGTAGTCGGCCAGCTCCCGTATCCGGCCTTGGTCGTCGAGCCCGACATCGAGCACCCTGACACCGTGGTCGATATGGGTGCGCCGGCCGTGATGCTTCGCGGCCAAATGCCACTGTGCGAGCACCTGGGCTTGGAACGTGCGGTACTCGGCCTCGGTGCCGTGCTGGAGGTAGATCACGTTGATATGCGGGTGCCCGGAACCGTCGAGACGTACGGTGAATTCGTACCCGGTCATGTCACCGATGATCCCGCACGACTTGGCCGTATGCCCTGGTCACGTAGTTGGCGGGCGAATCTGGACCACACCCGGTCGACGGCAGCGGTGGTTTCCTCGATCGTCTCGTTGTCTCGTTGGCGATCGTGAACACCGCGTACATTGCTCGGCCGCCGGCGGCGAGAAACGGGGAGATGTGCTCGTCGAGCAGCCGGGATCGTTCGGCGCGGATCTTCGGCCGCGCACCACGGGCACAGATGCGCGGAACCGCACCGGGCGATGTTCCCGAACGTGGCCACGGGGCCGTGCTCGGCGGTATCGGTGCGGTGGGCGGTGATCAGTCCGTCAGCGCCTTTGCCGGCGGCGAACGCCCCGCACTGGGCGACACGGCACGACTTGGACAGTTTCATTGCGAACCTCCGCAGGTGAAGCCGTTCGTCACGGCTGAGTAGGTACCGGCCGTCATCGGCCCGGGTGATGTCGACAAGGTCAGCTACGTGCATTCACGCCCCGCAGACGACGACCAGCAGAGGGGAAGGCGACGCACGGCGAGACGGAGAAGGGCAGGTGAGGAAGATTCGGGAATGAACGGTGAGGAATGGGCGGGTGGAGAAGATCGAGGTGGAGTGAATGGAAAAGGTGGGAGATGAAGTAAGCGGGAGAAGTGAAGGAGTGAGCAGAAGGAAGGGGGTGTGAGGGTGAAGAAAAGGCAGGTGGGAGATGGAATGAGGGGTGAGTGCAGAAGGGTGAGGTGAGGTAGGTGAGGGTGTGTTCGTCGTCAACTTCGTAAGTGGTACCAAGAGGGAAGGTGTGAGGGGGGTGGGGCTTCCGCCTTGCGCCTGCCGTCCGCCCACTGCGTACCGGCCGACGGCGCTGCGCGCCTCTGGCCTCGGGCTTCCGTCCGGCGTGCGGGCGTCCGCCCCTATGGGCTGGTGGGCGGTCATTGGGCGGTCGGCGTGTAGGTGGTGCCGATCTGTCGTGCATGGCCAGCGGCGACGAGTCGGGTGAGGGCGTGTTCGGCTCGGCGGACGGAGAACGGTTGGACGGGGCGGATGGCGTCGTAGGTGTGGCGGGCCGACAGAGCCCGGCCGGCGGCCCGGAGGGTTTCGTAGACGGCGAGATCGTCACCGTCGAGCCCGCACGAGCCGTCTGGTCTGCCGGCGACCGCGACGGCTTGCCGGGCGAGAGACGCAGGGGAGGGCCAGGGGGCGGGTGTGAGGGTCGGCGGTGCGGTTGGAGCTGGCGCACCATCGACAAGCGATGGTTTGCCCTCGGCGGGGGCCGGCGGGCTCGGTGCGGTTGTTGACGGTGGCGGTGCGGGCAGGGGCGAAACGATGCCGGGAAGCGGAATAGTCGGCGGTGGTAGCGGTGAGGGCGCGGTGTTGGTGGCGGTGGTGTGCCCCAGGTCGGGCTGAACCGACGCGTTGGCGATCGGGGCGGCGGTGGGCGGGATGGTGTCGACGGGACGCTGTAGGGGCTCAGGCGGGGTCGGGTGCGGTGATGGTGGGGCGACGGGTCCGGGTGCCGGGCGGTGGTGGTGGGCGGTGGTGTGGGCGATCGTGCGGGCCTGGTCGGGGGTGAGCCACCCGATCCGGGCCAGGCGGGGGGTTCGTTCACCGTCGACCAGGCAGAAGCACAGCCCGCCGTGTCCGTCACCTACGGGGAGTTGATGGCATGGGCCGATCTCCCACGCCGCGCCGAGAATCATCTCGGTGCCGGCCTCGGTGGCGGTAGCGAACCCGACGCGGACTTGGAACAGATCGCGGATCGCGGTCGGGATCGTCGTCGCGTCGGGGCGTTGGGTGGCGGCGATGATCTGCACCCCCGCGGCCCGGGCCCGCTCGAGCAGCTGGCGTAGAGCGGAGATGTTGCGCGCCTCGAGGTACTTGTCGCCGAACGCGACGACACCGGCGAGTTCGTCGATGACGAGCACGATGCGCTGGCCGAGCTCGTCGACCCACTCGACGAGGCGGTGGGCGGCGAGGAGCTCGTAGCGGGCGTCGACCTCGACGAGCAGACCGGCGAGTAGCTGACCGATTTCTTCGCTGGTCACCGCGACGGTGGCCCGGGTGCGCCACGCTTCGGACTCCACCCGTTTACGGTCGACGAACACGATCCGCGCCGACGTCGGGGCGACCCGGGCGAGCACGGCACGGATCAACGATGATTTGCCGGAACCGGACAGGCCGCCCGCGAGTAGATGGAGGCCGGGCGGGATGATCAGCGGGTCACCATCGGCGTAGATCCCGATCTGATAGCCGGCGGTTGAGTGGCGGCGAGTGAGGAGTTTCATTGGTGCCGGCCGAGCATCCGCCCGACGACCGCGCCGAACGTCACCCGATACGCCGTATGGGAAACGTCGCCATCGGTCCACCGTTCAACGACAGGTTGATCGGTCCACCTCGGGGTCTGGTCGGGCCGTGACGGGCCGGTGAAGGACCGGGAAGCGAGATCGGTCAACGTCGGCACCCGCGGGCCGCTGTGGGTACGTGGGGCACGGATCGGGCCGACATCGAGTGGGTGGGCTTGTTCGATCGCCCCGCCGATCGTGACGTCGATCCGGAGTCGGCCACGGCCTCGTTTGCCGACATCACGGGCGACCGTCACGGACATCGCCCGCCACCGCAACACGAGGCTCTCGGCGGCCTTGACGTACTGGTCGACGGTCTGGCCGGGCAACGGGCGAACGATGTAGCTGCGGCCGCTCCGGCGCCAGATCACCTTGACGAGATGCGGGGCGGCCTCGATCGTTGTTTCGGCCGGGGTGTGGGAACGGTCGATGTCCAACTCGGCCAGGATGACCAGACCAGCGGAACGGGCGGCCCATGGCCACTCGGCACGCCACCACGCCCCAGCCGCCCGGGCGTAGATCCGGCGGCGACCCGTCCACGTCGCGGCGACGACCGCCAGTGTGGAGACGATCAGGCCGGCGGTGCCGGCCAGTAGACCGACAACGCCGATCGCAGCGACGGTGAGGAACCCCACCGCGACGAATGGAGCCAGCGCCCCGATGAGCCGGTAGTGCTCGGCCAGCTGGCGGTAGTAGCCACCAACGAGACGGCGAGGGACCGGCCCGCCGAACTGTGCGCCGCCGGCCATCAGACCATCACCTCGAACAGATCGAGTTGCTCACCGAGCGACAACGCCAACCGGTCAAGTTCGGCCAGGGTCCGTCGGTAGGCCGCGGTTCTCCGCTCCCATATCTCAGCCTCGCCGGGGCGGGCGGTGGTCTGGTGGTGTTCGGCCCAGACCAGCAACCGGGAAGCGTCACGGCGGCGGTGGGCAAGTTCGCCCGGGGTGATCGTCGAGACGGTCATCGCCCGCCGACCAGTTCACGAATCCGGGCCAAGATGCCGGGCGGGGCCGGGTGCGGCGGATACGGCCGGTTCTCCTCGGCGAGCAGATCGAGCGCCCAACGAATTCTGATCCAGGCCGCTTGAGTCATCGGGTTGGAGATGCCACGACGTTCGGTGAGGTCGTAGGCCTCGCTATAGCGGTCCTGGTTGATGCAGATCCGGGCGAGTTCGACAACCGCTCGGATGTCCTCACGCATACCGGAGGCCCGCACGATGGCATTCAGGCGATGGGAGAGGTCGACACACGCGTGACGCAGATCGCACGCGGCGGCCGATTCGTAGTAGGTGCCCCAGTTGTCGACCATCACACAACCTCGTCACCGTCATCAGCAACGACCGCGGCGTCGTCGAGGATGGCGAGCATCTCGACCAGGTCGACGCCGAGCATCCGGGCCAACACACCGACGATCCGGGCGAGGTGGGCTACCCGATCGGTAGCAGCGAGCGCCCACGACTCGAGCGGACGCTTCCCGGTCGTGTGGCACCATTCCGTTCACGTAGTCCACGACCTTGCGACCGTCGACCTCGAAACTGTTCATCATCGTTCCTCCCTTGGAACTGAGCCCGAAACGGCCGAGAGCCGAGAACCGGGAGGAGGTAAGTCCCACACCCGGCTCTCGGCCCCGTCGCAGCCATCTCGGCGCTACGGCTTGTTTCAGGCAGCCACCGGGGCCGGCGTGGTGTCGGCCTTGGTGCCGTTGGTCGATGGCTTCACGGTCGCAGCGCGGACCATCTCGGCCGAGAACGACAGACCCTGACGCTTCTCGACGTCGGTGCCTTCCCGGTTCACGTTGGCCATGTCCCATGGCCGGGCGACCAACCGCTCGAACTGCACCGGGGTGCCGGCCGGAAACGACGGCTCAACCTTCCCGGCGACCGTCACCTCGATCATCTCCGGCTTGCCGCTATGGCCCGACACGACCGCTTGAATCCGCCACTGCGGAACCATCGTGCCGTCCTCCAACCGACGCAACGACTGCACCCCCTCACGGTTCGACTTCGCCTCGATCACAACCACCATGAAGGTCAGATCACTCGTGTTGACAGGAATGGACTTCATCTCTCGTTACCTCCGAGTCAAGTGTCTTACTGGTTAGACACTTCGCCCGACAGTATTACACTGTCCGAGTACGTCAGTCAAGTACCCTTTCGTACTGTCTCATCAGTATGGCTCGGAAGGTGGATGTGGGCAACCTGGTAGGTGCGGCCGAAATAGCGGATCGTTTCGGGTGGTCTCACACCGCCAACGTCCACACGATGCGCAAACGTCATCGCCGACTTTCCGCAGCCGCAGGCGGTGCTTGGTGGGCCCATCTACTTGTGGGATTGGCCAGACTCGAGCGTGGGGAATTGCGACCGGGGCGGCTTGCTGAGGATGGCACGCCGTTGCGGCCAGCTCGGTCGCGGCGGGATGTCGACGAGTGAGACTGGCCAACGACACTGACGCGATCCGGGCGGCGGCCGAGATCGAGCGGACTTGTGCGTTGTTGGCGGCGACGGTGGCCAAGGCGCTCACCAAGATGGGTGAGCAGACCGGCGGGTTCTCGTCGAGGGCGTCAGGAGCCAACGCCGATGGTGGAAGCACGGGTATCCGTGTCGGTGCTGACGACTACGGGCCAGCCGAGCAGATCGCAGCGACGACGGTCGAGATACGAGCGTTGACCGGGGCACCTGATCGAGCGGTAACCGATCGGGCCGATCTGCTCAACATCCTCGGACAAGTCGTTGATCTCACCCGAGACGCGGCGCGGATCGCGACGACGTACACAAATCGGCGGTTGACAACCGCGGACGTGACCGCGGCCCGTAGAGCGTTGACCGATGACGTCTGGTGTCTCAACTGCATCACCCACGGGGTGACGTCACCGCGCAAGGGCGACAAGCAGCAGCATTGCAACTGGTGTTACGCGTTCCACGCCGAGCACGGGGTATGGCCACCGAAACCGTTGGTCGATCTGCACTCGCAAGGCCGGCGGTTGCATCAGCGTGACATCGACCGGGCGCTCGCCGGGGCCCGCCAGATCAAGGGCCGCAAGTCGAAGGGCAGTTCAGGCGGCTTCGCGGCGCGCTGATCGGCGTAGCCGGGCGCGGTGACGGGCACTTTGCCCGGCCCAGTAGCCGTGATACTCGGCAACCGCTACGGCCTCGCATTGGCGGATCACCGGGCAACCGGCGCACAACGTGACGGCCTCGAAGCTGACGTGCTCGGCGTACATCACGTCAGTCCGACCGCGGCACGCCGCCCGCTGATACCACTCCGGACGGGCCGCGATCGACAGAATCTCGTCGGCCGCGTCGATTAAGTCCGCAGGGTCACCCGACCACCAGCCGTCATCGTCGGTCATCACATCGAACAGTATCGATCCAGACGATGTGTCACGCCCGGAGGTGACGGCGAATCGTAGAGAAATCGCACGTCATCGACCACGCCCAGGGGGGCGAGAATCGAAGTTAGAGAGAGAGAATTCGACGTTCAGGGACGGGTTCCTAGGGGTGGGTGGGCGTGTACCCGTCGGCGGGCCGCCCCCCGGCCGGGCGTCTGTCGTGCTTCTCGCCCCGAGTGTCGGTGTCGTTGACCCACGATGATCAGCGCTGACCTACTCGACGAGTGGCGCGTAGCGTTGGCGGGCACCTTGGCGGGTCAGCCCGATAGCTGCACCGATCCGTGCCCAGCTCACACGTCCTCGACGAGCGGCGATCACCGCAGCATCGAGCCATTCATCGGCGGCTTGGCGGCCGGCGACCGCAGCATTCAACCCGACGACCAGATCGGCGACCGTCACGGCCTGCTGCGCTGCGTCGAGAGCTTCGAGGGTGAGCACGGAACCTGCCTTTCAGTTGGCAACGTTTGTTGTCGGCTCCACACCTACCGGATGCGGCGGTTTGTCCTGGTAGGTGGCATTGCCCGCGTAAGTCGTCAGGGGCACAAAAACGTTGAGTTTCGCGGCCGTGCGTGCGTGGCTAGTCGGGTTCCTAGGGGTGGGTGGGCGTGGGCCCGTCAGCCGACCGCCCCCCGCCCGGCGGTGCCGGCGTGTTCTTTCTCTACGATTCGCCCGCAACTTTTGTGATGGTCCAGCGCGGGGCGTGACGTTCACGTCGGCTGATCGCACTCATCGATCGAGCAGTTGACTACGGATGTTCTGTAGTTTCGCGTTGGCCGATCTGTAGCTCGTGTTGACGTTGCTCGCGGTTGGTTCCATGTTGCTCGAAGAAGGCGCGCATCTGGTCGTCGTGCCACGACTGCACGAGCTGCGGGCAATGCCGTTGGGCAACGGCCAGCAGCAGCCGTTGGCTGGCTCGGTCCGTGTGGGTCTTGACGGCGGTGGTTCTCGTGCCGACCCCAGCGCCAACCAGGACCGGCGACACTTCCTTCACGTCCATCGAGAGCAGTTCACGAACCTGGCGACCCTCGAACGTGATGTTCCTCCCCTTCACGTTCTGAAGGCTGTAGCTCCATTCCTGAAGCCCGCCGAGGTGTTTCACGGTCAGGAAGGCGTCACGGCCGTGGGTGGTGTCGACGAAGAACTGACCTTCCAAGATCGCTTCACGTGGGGTGGTCCGGATCGTTCCCTTGCCGACGGGTAGCCGACCGTTCCACGATTCGTGACCGTACGCCGAGATCACCACAGGGGTGCCGTTCTTGATCGCGTCGTGGCGGGTCACGTCCCCGTCTTTGTCGATCACGTCGAACGTCGAGAACACAGCGGTCACGGTCCCTTGGTCGGCGTCCTTCACCTCAACGCCAGAGATGGTCTTGTGCATCGGCTATCGCCCCCCTTGCATTCCGAGTAGCCGCCGGCCTCGTTGCACGGCCCCGCTGCTCGTTCTGATCTCGTCAACGACCAGGCGGCGACGCTCGGCCTCGGCTTCGTGTACCGCTGCGGCCTGGGCGACCTGGCCGGCTTCATACTCGGCGATCGCTTGACGCCGATTCCAGACCTGGCACGCGCTGATCCAAGCGCTATTGGCCGCGACGAAGTCCCGATCCAGCTCGTCCCGGTACTCGGTGAGCACCTGTAGCCGAGCAGTGGCGGCCATCGTCGTTGCCGACGGCGTCGGCAGCGTGGGGTTACGGGAACGCTGGTCCCAATCGTCGTTCTCGCAAGCGGCGAGCGTGGCCCGGGCGTCGTTCCACGGGCCGGACATGAACGCTTGGTACTCGGCGCGACGTTCGTCGGCGACGGACGCTAGGGCTTCGATCTCGGGGGGATAGACGGTCGACGCCGCGGTCGAGGTCGTTGACTGCGCTAACCACTCGGCGTTGGACATGATCCGCCCCCGGTTCTTGCATCGTTCGCAATCGGGATGTGACGTCGCCATCGGTCAGACCTGAGTTCCTACGACGGTCCACGTCGCGGTGCTGGTGCCGTTGGTGGCGGTGCAGATGTAGAGCTTCCCGGCCGTGGTGTCGATCAGCAACGAGCCAACGACGCAGTTGCCGGCGTTCAGGTTCGCCGCTGGCGCCCCGGGGTTTTTGAAGACGTTCACGCTGAGCCCGTTGCCGGGTATCTCCTGTCCTCCTGCGATTACGGGCATTGCGGGTTCCTTTCGATCTGGCACGTGGCTGGTGTGGTGAGGTCGGATACGACGGCGATGATGACCGGGCCGATGAGATCGGGATCGATGGTCGAGTCGATCAGGATCGTGTTCCCGTCGGTGAAGACAAGCCAGCGGTCCGGGGTGGTCCACGAGCGCCAGTCCCGACATCCCCACTGGGTGACGTAGGCGGCGACCGCGGCGGGGTCGTCGGGGGAAACGAACACGACTTCCAACGGGCAGGTGATCCCGTGGAGTAGTAGCGCGTCGGTCAGCGCGACGTCGGCTGCTCGGATCATCAGTGGGTCGACAGACACGTCGCTCCACTCGATCGCAGCGCCAGGGATGGCCGGCGAGGTGAGCGGCACGAGCGTCCGAAGATGGTGGCCGGCGGCGGCGGACCATTCGCCCTCGACCTCTGCGAGGATCATGTCAACATCCACGGTGTTCACGCGGCAGCCTTGCGGGCCGCGAGCTGATGAACGACCGTGGCGCGGTCCAGTACCCATACTCCGGCGACCTTGTTCCCGAGGGGCTGGTGCGAGGTTACGCATGTGGCGCGACGACACGCCGAACAACACGGCGGCAGCCGTAGTCGTCATCGTGTCGGAAGTGGCAGGCATCATCGGCGAGTATGCGCCGATTTCCGGCGTTGGTGTTTCCGTTCTTCCGTTTGCGGAAAGCCACTGAGCGCCGGCCTGTTCGGCAAGCCACTGGGCGCCGGCCTGTTCGATCGCTGCGACGGTCCGCAGCACCTCAGCGTGGATGGTCGGGGCGAAATCCGCCGGTAACGCGCCAGCCGCCAGCACCTGGCGACACGCCCGACCGATCACGACCGCAGCAATCCCGCTCACCGTTGCCGTCGCCCGCGACAGCACCACACCCGACGACGACGCACCGTCAACCCGAGCCGTCACGACCGGCTCCCACCATCCGCCCCAACCGCGTGCAGCAACACCCGGTAGGCATCGTCGCCTTCGTGACCGACCCACACCCGAACCCGACGACCCACCAACGGTGTCAACAAGTCGCGTTGAGCCCGACCAGCCGGGGTATCAGTCCGATAGGTCCGGGCCGTCTCGCGACCATCCTTCGCCCACCTCGACGGCTCCGTACGCAAATGGGCGATCACCCGCGTCGACGACTCTTCGAGTTCCAACTCGACCAGCTCAGCCGGGAACGTCACCGCACCGAGGAACAGCTCAGCGTGCCGGTAGACCGCTGACCGATCGACGAGCACCGTGCCCAGCTCCGTCACCGCGGCCATCAGCCGGGTACGCCACGACGGACCCAACGGCCCCGCCAGAGCGACAGCGGCGAGCACTAAAGCACGCACATCGGCAGGCGACGAGGTCGCATCACCGCTCATGTCCGACCATCCCGGGGCGGCCAACCCAATCGACGACGGATGGCAGGAACGTTCGCCAACCCGAGCAACTGCTGATGCTCCGACATCTTCCCCGGGCGGACCGAACCACCGGCCGGCTCGGCCCCTGATCGGGCTCGTTGCGCACCTGCCGGGCAGTCACAGAGCACCGTCGTACCGGCCCCGGTCGGGTCGTGCGCGCCAACACCGTGGCAGTGCGGGCACACAGCCGGGGGACTGGCGGTGGCGTCACGAGCCTCGATCGAGCGGCACAGTGTGCGGAAGTCCGCCAGGAGCGGCCAGGGCAGGTTTGCGTTCGCGAGATGTATGACCGTGGCCTGCACCGCGGTGGGATCGAGGGCGAGTAGTAGCGCCTCGTACGGGCCGGTGAGGCGGACGTGCCAGGTTTCCCAGATCGTCGCCAAGATCTCGTCGAGGTCAGAACGGCGCGACATCGTTCGACCCTCCTCGCTTGGCGGCGAGCACGACGTCGAGGCGGTCGTAGCCCGCAACGGAGGCAACGATGCCGACAATGTCCGGGGGCTCGTCGACCGACGCGGCCAACGCAGCAGCGAACGCTCCGCTGTGCTCAACGATCGTCGTCTCGCGGACCTTCGCTGCGAATCGTTTCGGGGAACGAATCGGCTCCCTGCTCATCTGGCGGGCCACCTTGACGGCCAGTTCGATGCACTCCGACAGCCGACCATCGACGTCGCTGCCGACGGTCTGAGAGTCGACGTCGTCGGAAGAGTTATATACGCGGGTCGGGTTCGGGGTCGGGTCGGGGTCGGGGCGATCGCTCAGCGATCGGTTACTGATCGCTGAGCGATCGCTAAGCGACGTATGCGAGCAACGGTCGCACTCCTCGATCGGCACGGCCGCATCGTGATGACGATTGTGGTTGCCGAGCTTCCCGCCCGCCGACTTCTTCTCGTGTTCGGCCTTGCGGCGTTCAATGATCGGACCCGAATCGAGCAGGTACTCGTCCCACTCGACGACCTGGTAGCCGGCGTCTGTCTTCAACCAGCGACCGCGGGCGACCAGCTCTGACGCCACACCAGCTTTGACGTTGGCGTCGGCAGCAACGATCCGCAACGACTCGGCCGGTAGCCATCCGTTGGTCAGCTGCGCCGCCGAGTACGTCAACCCAACAAGGAAAAGCAACTTGGCATCATTCGACAACACGACGATCTCCGGCCGGCGGGGCCACTGGTCGTCGAGGCGCACCCACGTCACGACACGTCCCGATGATCCACCACGGCCGCGAGCCCAGCCGGAGTGATCCGGTACACACCAGCCGTCCCACCATTCCCCGACGGCGACCGCGTCTCGGTGAACACCACCAGACCGGCCAACTCCAACGCCTTGCGCCGCTTCCCGGCCGAGGTCTGCAACAAACCAACATGGGCGGCGACCTCGAAATCGTTGAGCCCGGCCGGATACCGCGAATGGCACCGCAACACCATCAACTCGTGCGCCGACAACTTGAGCGGGTCGGCCGCCTTCGTCTGATGCTGAGCAGCAACCAGTACGCGACGGGCACCACGTCGCGCACCCGTTTGGTACCCTGCACTCGACGGCCCACTGTCGATTGCGCCCGGTTCCTCCACCACGAGGGCCGGGCGTTCGTCGTACTCAGGCTGCATCGTCGCCTGCCGACTCGACGAGCAGGCGCTCGACGTAAGCACGAAGCTCGGCCACCGGAATCAGGCGACGAGTACCGATCGTGACGGTACGAAGCTTCCCGGCCTTGATCAGCTCATAGATGGTCGACCGTCCAACACCAAGCCTTCGACTGGACGGATCGATCCCCAGGCAGAGGGGCTCCTCGTCGCTATCCGCAGGTTCTCGCCATTGCTCGGACTCACTCAACTTCATACGCATACGTGCAGATTCGGCATGTTCTAGCTTTGAGTCAAGAGCTTCGCTAACCTACTCACTTGTGCAAATCGCGACAATGACGATCGGGAACGGCGGATGGCTCAGATACGCATCCCGGCGGCTGAACCTCGTCGTCTACGCACGAGCGGACAAGATCGACGACCGATGGCGAGTCGTCGAGCTCTACATCCCACCGATGCCAGCGCGTCCGTTGGCTGGCCAACCGACCAGAACACGACGACCTGCCGGCACGCAAGCACCAAGGCCGGTCACCACCACCTTGGCGAGGGAACTTCCAATCGCCGAGATAGAGCGATGGCTGAACACTGACGATGAGATGAAGGCCCGTATCGAACGCGATGTCCATCTCGCCGGGCGCCCGAACCTTCACGCCGCGGCCCAAGCTTTCGCTCTACATCTGGGGGGCCTACGCGGGGCAGTGGCTTCAATCACCAATGGCGAGTTGTCCGACGGCGAGTTGTCCGACATACGCAAACGAGGTGAGCACCTGCGTGCGGAGATGAGCCGCCTCGCTGCGCTCCCGGGCCAACCGTCAACGGATGTTCTGCAAGCGTGGAAGAACCACAGCGACGAACTGAGCCGGCTGGCGGCCGTCCTCGACGAGCAGGCACAACCATCGGACGCTGCTCTACAGAGGTGGACTACAAACGCGACATGGATTGAGCGGATGATCGTCGCGAGCTACCCGGAAATCGTTCGCCAAAAGATGCGACACCCGAGAGAACCTCCCTTTGAAATCACGCCCGAAGCGCTACCGGACGACGTCGACATGACGAAACACCTCACCGAGATCGCAACAATCGACCGACCGTGCCGCCCGTTCGGCGATGACTTCTATGAGCAGATCGCCGAGGCGTACCGCAACCTGGTGCCATACACGCACGCCCCAGCGGCTCTGCTCGCTGACACCAACCATGTGCCGATCAAGACCGCTCGCCGGTGGATAGCCACCGCCAGAAAACGGGGCCTTCTACAGCCAGGAAGAAACGGAGCCGCCGGCTAGACGGTACGTCATCAACCCTCCATCGCGCGTCCATCGCGCGGTCGCTGGCGATTGGTGGCGTTTGTGGGCGATTTGAGGGCTTGTGAAAGGCGCGCTCCGACCCGACGACTTGTGACAGTTTCCGCAGGTCAGAGGCATTGGCGGAGGCGGACGGGAATCGAACCCGCCAAGCAGGGATCGCCTGCTTCAACCGCTTTGAAGGCGGCGGAGCCCACCAGGTACCCGGACACCTCCACCGATGACGTTACCGGGTCCACAGTCGGCTGTCGCCCTCCGGCCCCGACGGCCTCCGTGCCACAGAACACTGCGGGATAGGGTCGGGTGCTGACGATCGTCGGGCGGGATCGGGAGTTGGCGCTGGTTCGGCAGGCCGTTCTGGACACCGCATCTCAGTCGTCGGTGCTGTTGATCGAGGCCCCAGCGAGGACCGGCAAGCCGCCGTCCCTCCGGGCGCCCCGATCGAGACGATTGCGGTGGCATCCATCGTTGCCGAACTCGGACTCGAGGTCATGAACATCTGCGAGACCGTGCCGCCACTCGACGTCCTGTCGGAGATCATCGGCGAACCCTTGACCACGCTCACCGAGTTGTCCGATCCGGGCGAGGGTGATTGCGAAGCCACCAGCGACGGTGGTGTCGGCATCGCCAAGTTCTAGAAGTACGACCTGCTGGACGGGGCCGCCCTCGCCGAGGCGGTCGAGCCGCACGACATGGCTGATCCCTCCGTCTCGGCCGAGTTTCCAACGGCCTTGGCCTGAGCCAGCGGCCTGATGGTCAACGCGACGGAGCGTTCTACCTCGCCGCGGCGATCACGTTGAACAAGCATCGGCGAGCCCGGCTCCGCAGCCGCAGATGACGCGTCGGGGAAGCTGCTCAGCGCCTGGCTAGCCGGCTGATCAGCGGCGGGCCGGCCTCACCGACTCGACGGACAACTCATCGACTCCTGCCGCGTCGGGCATGATCCGGCGAAGCCACCCGAAGCGGTCGAAGACCGCGTCGGTGCTGACGATCGAATCGAGTCGGTGGGTCCGGCAGGTAGCGGCGTGGATGAGATGGGTTGGGCCGACGTCGGCGTCGGCCGCATGGGCCGCCGCCATGGTAAACGCCGACTGCAGCACCCACTCGTCGATGCTGATGATCTCGGGAAAGACCTCGAAAGCATCGGCCGCGGTTCCCGGCGAAAGCGAGCGTTGAGCGTCGCACTCGAGCAGCCAGACGTCCTCGATCATGCGGGTCGAGGACGTCGCCGCGATCTGCCCGGATGCAATATCGAACAACAGCCGCCGGCACGATTCGTGGAGAGGCCCTCCGGTGACCGCCGCGACGACGACCGTTGCATCGATAAAAACGGTCACGGAGTGGGCTTCCGACGGGACTCGATCGACGCCGGTGGTGGTAGCGCGGGACCGGGAAGGCGGCCGAGGAGGCTTTCGACGGCCGCAAGCCGACGCGACTCGGGCCTCACCCCACGCGCCGCGTCGATCGATGCCCGGATGATCGCGGTGACCGGTTGGTTGTGACGCTCGGACTCGGCTTCGAGCCATTCCCGTTGCTCGCTGGTCACCAGAATCTGCAGACGCTCCATCGGCATGTGTAGATCCTACACATGATTGGTTGCGCGAGCCTCGATCGGCCGGTATGTTCGGCGGTGACTTCCCCCAGTCCCATACGCCAAACCCATGTTGGGGGTGGTTCATGTTCGTGATCTGTTGGTCGCCGAAGGGCGGCAGCGGAACCTCGGTCGTCACCGCGTCACTCGCGTTGATGCTCGGTGCCCGCGGACCCAACCGGGTGCTCGCGGTCGACCTTGCCGGTGATCTGCCATCGGTGTTCGGTCTCGCCGAACCCGACCGGCCCGGAGTCGCCGACTGGTTGGCAGCCGCTCCCGATGTCGGCGTCGAGCGGCTCGGCCGGCTGACCGTCGAAGTGGCCGAAGAGGTCGATCTGCTTCCGTTGGGCAGCGCCACACCGATCGGCTCGGTCGAACGCTGGCTCGCCTTGGCCGGCTTTCTCGAGCGCGACGCACGTGACGTCGTTATCGACGGCGGTGCCCTGCCGCCACCCGAATTGGCCGTAGTTGCCGACCATTCACTGCTCGTCGTACGAGCCTGCTACCTGGCCTTACGTCGTGCCAGTCGGGCCGCCGCCCAACCAACCGGGGTGGTCATCATCCGCGAGCCCGGGCGGGCACTCAGCTCACTCGACGTCAGCCGGACATTGGGTGTCAACGTCGTCGCCGAGATCCCACTGGACGCGTCGATCGCCCGAGCCGTCGATGCCGGGTTGCTCGCCGCTCGGCTCCCGATGAGTCTGCGCAAGTCGTTGAATGATGTCGCTCGCGCCGCCTGACGACCTCGTCGGCGAGATCCGCCGCCGGCTCCTCGATCGGGGCGGCGCCGCGCCGTCAACGGTCGCCGGGTTGGTCGCGGACGATCTGGACGATCTGTTGCCCCTGGCCGGTACCACCGAGCGACGGCAGGTCACCGACCTCGTCCTCGCCGAGATCACCGGGCTCGGTCCGCTCGAACCGCTGTTGGCCGACCCGACGGTCGAAGACGTGATGATCAACGCCGGCACTCAACTCTGGGTGGCGCGCCACGGGCGTACGGAGTGGGTCGGTTCGGTCGAACCGGGCGTCGTCGGCATGGTCATCGAGCGTATTCTCGCTCCGCTCGGGCTCCGGCTCGATCGCACCAGCCCCGTGGTCGATGCCCGCCTGGCCGACGGCTCACGGCTCGCCGCAGTCCTCGGGCCGTTGGCCGTCGACGGAACATGTCTGACGATCCGGCGGTTCCGCACCAACCATGTGCCACTGGCGGCGATGGCGTCGGCGACCGTTGTCGGGTTGATCGACGAAATCGTTGCCCGACGGTGCAACATCGTTGTCTCCGGGGCCACCTCCACGGGCAAGACCACCCTGCTCAACTCGCTGAGTCGACTGATCCCCGACGACGAACGCATCGTCACCATCGAAGACACCGCAGAGTTGCGCATCGGCTCGGCCAACGTGGTCCGCCTCGAAGCACGGCCGGCCACCGCCGAGGGTCTCGGCGCGGTATCGATGCGCGATCTGCTGCGCGCCGCACTTCGACTGCGACCCGATCGGCTGATCGTCGGCGAGGTCCGCGGCGACGAAGCCCTCGACATGATCGAAGCGCTCAGCACCGGCCATGACGGATCGCTGTCGACGTGTCATGCCAACAGCGCCGCCGACGCGTTGCGCCGCCTCGACTTCATGGTCATTGGCGCCGCCCACGACGTACCGCTCCCTGCGGTGCGAGAGCGTGTGGATCACGCCATCGACGTGGTCATCCACCTGGTGCGACGCGCCGACGGATGCCGGGTGGTCAGCGAGATCGTCGAGGTCTCAACCGCCACCGGCGAATCGACCGCCGGCGAATCCTGCGTATCGCGAACCCGAACGTTGGCCCGTGACGACCAGGTGATCGCCAGTCCTCGACGAGGCCGTCGATGAGGCCCGTCACCGCGGCAATGACGGCAACCGCGACGATCGTCACCGCCGCCTTCGTCATCGCCGCCCTGCATCGGTTGTGGCGTGGCACCAGCCGAGTGCCGGCTCCTCGGTCGCCAAGCGCCCGTCCTCGCCCAACAGGTGCGCTCGTCGTCTGGCTCAACCTCGCCCTCGCCCGGGTCCGCCGCCGACCGAGGGGGTCGCGATGGCCGATCGCGTTGCGCCTGATGGCTCGCGAGATCAGGTCCGGGGCTGCCCTCGACCGAGCCCTGGAGATCGCTGCCGGAGCAGAACCGACGCTGACTGCCCTGACCCAGCTGGTCGATCGGCGACGGATCGGCTGGCGCATCTCGGCGCCGCTCGACGACGAAGTTCGCCCACTCACCAGCGCCGACGACCGTCTGGCGTTCGCCACCATCGCCCATCTCTCCGAACACGGTGGCCAGATGGCGGCGAGTCTCGACCGGGTCGCGGCGACCATTCACGAACGCGAGGTGATGCGCAGCGAGCGCGAGGCCCAAGCCGCCCAGGCTCGTATCTCAGCCCAGCTGCTCAATGTGATCGCCCCGCTGTTCGCCGGCTGGTCGGCGGCCAGCGATGTGCGGGTCCGCCACTTCCTCTTCGGCTCCATCCCCGGCCTGTGCTGCCTCGCCGTCGGGGTGGCCCTCAACCTCGCCGGCTACACGTGGATGCACCGCGTCGTGAGGCAACGATGACGTTCGCGGCCGGTCTGCTCACCGCGGTCGCCATCCTCGCGGTGCTACGTCCTCGGCAACCGGCCGGACGTCGGCCGAGCGCGGTTCCACCGACGCCAGTCCCACCGGTCGCGATCACCGGCGGTGCCCCGATTCGACGGTGGGTGGCGATCGCGGGAGCTGCGGCCGCGGGGGTGCTCGTGCTCGGTCCGATGCCGGCGCTGGCGACGTTGGCCATCTCGACCCTGGCCCGGCGCGGGCGAAGGTTGGCCGCGGAGAAGCGCTGCCAACGGGACCGGGTCGAGGCGATGCCGGAGTTGATCGAGTCACTGGTGGTGCTGATCGACGCCGGTTGCTCGCCGGCCCATGCCGTCGGTGCCGTCGCTCGCCGGCCGCCTCCGGCGCTGGCATCCGCACTCGATCAGGTCGTCGCCCGGCTCAGCGTCGGCGTGCGCCTCACCGACGCCTTGGACGTGCTCACGACCCATATCGGCGACAGCGCCCGACTCCTCGTCGACACCATCACCCGGGCCGAGATCTATGGCGACCCACTCGGTCCGTTGCTCGTCCGTCTGCACGATGAAGCCGTTCGCCAACGTCGCCAGCGAGCCGACGTCGCCGCCCGTCAGCTCCCGATCCGGCTGTGCTTCCCGCTCGTGTGCTGCACGTTGCCGTCTTTCGCGATCCTCACCATCGTCCCGCTATTGGCCGGGGCCTTCTCGTCGCTGCGTCAGAGTCCGTTCTGATGATCCGCGACCTCATGTTCCACGCGGGCGATACCCGTGGCACCCCGGAGGTTTCCGATGTCGAAGATGTTCATTCAGGTACACGCATGGCTGCTCAGCCGAGATGACCGCGGCCAGGCGACGGCCGAATACGCCCTGGTCCTGCTGGGTGCCGCGTTGGTAGCCCTGCTGCTCGTGGCATGGGCGACGGGGGGCGGTGGAGCAGGAAAGATCGGTCGACTGCTCGACCGGGTCATCGACGCGATCACCAGCAAGGTCGGCTGATCGTGCAGTCCCGGGCTCTTCGCCGATCCGCCGCCTCGCGCCGTCGCCGACGTCGCGGATCACGGCGAGGTGATCGCGGACAGGCCGCGGTGGAGTTGGCATTGGCCATGCCGATCATCGCCATCTTCCTGCTCGCTATTGTCCAGGTCGTGGTCATCGTGCGGGGCCAAATCGCGGTGATCCACGCCGCCCGCGAGGGAGCCCGGGCTGCCGCCGTCTCGGTATCACCGAATGCGGCCGCGGTGGCCGCCGGTCGAGCCGGCGCCGGTGTCGCCCCGGTCACCGTGGTGGCTTCCACCGCGGGCAAGGCCGTCACGGTCACCGTCAGGTTTGTCGACCACACCAGTGTCCCATTGGTCGGCGCCTTCATCCCCGATGTCACGTTGACCGGCCGAGTGACGATGCAATTCGAACCGTCGTAGCCGGTCGGTGGAGCCACCGAAGCCGTCGGGCGTTGGGGCATGCGCGTAGAGTTGCCACCGTGCAGCGCAGGGGGCGACGGGCCATCGTGGTGGGTTTGGCGGTCGCCGCGGTCACCGGTCTCGGCGGGTTCGGTCTCGATCGCTACGTCACCGCCGCCGACCGACACAACGTCGCCGAATCCCTCGACGAGCGGATGATCGCCTTTCGCCGCGATGTCGCCGCCAACGACCTTTCCCAAGCCTCAGCGCAACCGTTCGTGAAGCTGGTCGTGGGGGCCGGCGAGCGCCTCGCCTCGCCCAACGCCGAGGGAGTGACGATTCCCGCCGAGTGGGTCGACGACGGCGCCGCCCACTCGATCAGCACCAAGACCGGCGAGTACCTGGTGTTGACCAAGCGGATCACCGTCGACGGGCTGAGGGCCACCGCGTCGGTCGGCGAGCCGGCGACCTCGTCACCACTAGCCCGCAGCGCGCTTCGCCGCGGCATCATCCTCCTCAGCTTGCTCAGCGGGCTCGCCGCGGCGGGAATGACGTTGTTGACCACCCGCTTGCGACGGGGCTCGCTGCCCCCACCCGCTCACGGCGAGCGACCTCGCCCAGCCCCGCTCAGCGACGATTCGGACGCCTAACGCCCCGGCGGTCAGAGGAGCGCACCTTCTCACGCTGCTCATCCTCAAGCGCCGCCTCCTCGGCCACCAGCCGTTTCATACTCGCCAACCGCTCGGGGTCGAGTCGGCCACTGTCAATCGCCGACTGCACCGCACAGCCCGGTTCGCCTTCGTGCTTGCAATTCCGGAACCGGCAGTCGTCCATCACATCGAACACGTCGGCGAACGCCCGCTCGATACCTCGCCCGCTCGACCACAGACTGACGGCCCGCAGACCTGGGGTGTCGAGCAACCAGCCGCCTGACGATTGCACCGCGTCGTCGAGCGCGGCGAGCGCCACCAACTCGGACGCGACGGTGGTGTGTCGACCTCGCTGGTCACCCTCGCGCACTCCCGCGGTGCGCTGAATCTCCGACCCGACCAGGGCATTGACCAGCGTCGACTTGCCGACCCCGCTAGCTCCCAACACCGCCACCGTGCGGTAGCCGTTGGCCATCGCCCGCAGTTCGGCAAGCCCCTCGCCCGAACGACTGCTGACCACATGCACCGGAACCCCGAGCGCCGTGGCGGCCACCGCCCGGGCGATCGAATCGGGGTCGTCGACGATGTCACGCTTGGTCAGCACGATCACCGGCGTCGCCCCGCTGTCGAACGCCAGCACCAACTCGCGTTCCAATCGGCGAGGGTTCGGCAGCGACGTCAACGCGTGAAGCAACAGCACCACATCGATGTTGGCGGCGATGGTGTGAGCCTCAGCGAACGCCCCGGCGAACGACGCCCGACGGACAAACGCACTCGAGCGTTCGATCACCTGTTCCACCCGCTCGTCGTCGGCCGACACCACGACCCAGTCGCCTACGGCCACATCGACACCGATGTTGCGAACCCGGACCGTCGCATCGACGCCGTCGATCGGGCCGAGCAGGATCGTGCTCCACCCGCGGTCAAGCCGGCTCACGCGACCAATCGCCCCGGTGCCCATCCCGACCGCCGAGGCGCGGGCCAACGCCGCCTCGAAGTGGTCGGTCCAGCCGAACGGGATCAGGTCGTCATGCATCCGGTTCGCGACCGTACCGAGTCTCACGAGCAATGGTGTGACGAAATTCAGACCGGGCCATCACCGCCCTCGATGATGCGAGCCGTAGGTTCGTCAGAGACATCCGTTGAGCCCAACCGCCCGAGGACCCCGATGCTCGCTCGTCTTGCCCTGTTCTGCTTCCGCCGACGTCGCCGGGTGCTCGCCCTGTGGGTGCTCGCCGTTGTCGGCGTCACTGCGATCGCCCAGGGCGCGCTCGGTGGCGACGCCTTCCGAACCGAGTTCAGCCTTCCCGATTCCGAATCGCGCCAGGTCATCGAGTTGCTCAACGCCGCGGCGCCCGGCACCGGCGACACGATCGACGGCCAGATCGTGTTCCGCACCACGACCGATGTCGCCGACGGAGTGGCCAACGTCGCGGTGAAGGCGGTGATGGAGGGCCTCTTCGACAAGATCCGCGCCGCGGTTCCGACGGTTGCGCTCGACAGCCCCTACGACGTCAACTCCCGAGGCCTGATCAATGCCGACGGCACGACCGCGATTGCCAGTCTGGCATTCCCCAATGGAAGCGAGGCCGAAGTCGTCGCCCTGGCCACCCGCATCTATTCGCTCGGCCGCGACGTCGCCGCAACGAACCCGGCCACCGCCGACGCCTTGATCGTCGAGTTCGGCGGCGATCCGTTCGTCACGTTCTCGCTGCCCGAGTCGGAGCTGATCGGCATTCTCGCCGCAGTGGTCATTCTGGTGATCGCCTTCGGTTCGATACTGGCAATGGGTCTGTCGGTCGGGACGGCGGTGCTCGGCCTGATCGGCGGGGTCGGGCTGATCACCGTCGGCAGCCACGTGATGATGATGCCCGACTTCTCGCTGCAGATCGGCGGGATGATCGGCCTCGGGGTCGGCATCGACTACGCCCTGTTCATCGTCACCCGCTACCGCGAACAGCTCCACCTCCACGGCGACCCCGAACGAGCCACGGTCGTCGCCATCGACTCGGCCGGACGGGCGGTGTTGTTCGCCGGGATCACCGTGGTCATCTCGCTGCTCGGCATGTTCCTGATGGGGCTGAAGTTCATCTACGGCCTGGCTATCGCCGGATCGTTGAGCGTGGCCGTAATGGTCGCCGCCTCCCTGACCCTGCTCCCTGCGCTGCTCGGCTTCACCGGCAAGAAGATCGACCAGACCTCGCGAGCCGCCTTGATCGGGTTGATCGCCTTCGCCGTGATCTCGTTGTTCGGTGTTGTCGTGCTTCACGATCCGCGACTGGTCGGCGTCGGGCTCGTCGTTGCGGTGCTGATTGCGCTGCTCAGCCTGGCGATCAAGCCACTCCGTACACCGATCCATCACCGACCCCCCAAGCCCCGCGAACAGTCGGGTTGGTATCGCTGGAGTCGCCTACTCCAACGCCACCCGTGGTCGGCGTTCGTCGCCGGAGGTGGAGCACTGGTGTTGCTCGGGCTGCCGGTGTTCTCATTGCGGCTTGGATTTTCCGACCACGGCAACCGGTCCGAAGCGCAGACCGCGAGGCGCGCCTACGACCTGGTGGCCGACGGGTTCGGGCCCGGCTACAGCGGGCCGCTACTCCTCGCCGTCGGCAATCTCGACCCCGCGTTCGCCACTGCGCTGACCGAGGGCACCGTGAGCCAACAACTGGGAGCGCTGACTTCCACCCTCCAGCAGACACCGGGCGTCGCCTTCGCCTCCCCGGCGATCCCCGTCGACTCATCGACGGTCATCTGGCGGGTCATTCCGAGCAGTTCGCCACAGTCGCCGGACACCGCTCAACTCGTCGATCGGCTGCGCACCGAGATTCTGCCACCGGTCAACCGCGCGTCGAACTCGCAGGTGATGGTCGGTGGCTTCACGGCCAGCTCGATCGACCTGTCGGATTCGCTCGGCGGGCGACTACCGATCTTCATCTCGGCCGTACTGCTGCTCTCATTCATCCTGCTCATGGTCGTTTTCCGCAGTCTGCTCGTGCCGCTCAAGGCGGTGATCATGAACCTGTTGTCGATCGGCGCGGCTTACGGAATTCTCGTCGCCGTGTTCCAGTGGGGATGGGGCGCGTCGCTGATCGGCGTCGGCAGCAAGGGCCCGATCGAACCGTTCATCCCGATGATGTTGTTCGCCATCGTGTTCGGCCTGTCGATGGACTACGAGGTCTTCCTGCTCTCACGGATGAAAGAGGAATTCGACCGCACCGGCGACAACGCCGCAGCGGTGGCCGACGGCCTCGCCGCGACCGCCCGGGTGATCACCGCGGCGGCCGTGATCATGGTCTGCGTGTTCGCCAGCTTCATCGCCGGTGACGACCGGGTGATCAAGCTGTTCGGATTGGGTCTGGCCGTGGCCGTGCTGATCGACGCGACAATCGTGCGCATGGTCCTCGTCCCGGCGACGATGGAGCTGCTTGGGGCCCGGAACTGGTGGATACCGGCATGGCTCGATCGGCTCCTTCCGCGTGTCCACGTCGAGGGACACCTGACTGACGATGAACTTGTCGCCACGGGGCGTACGATCCCGGCGGCGAGTACTTCGGTGGGTCACTGAAACGAGGAACTCGTTCGCCCGGCTTGACATTCGTCTCGCCAGCGCCTAGCGAATAGAGCCGTCATGAGTAAACCCCTCGTCATTGTGGAGTCTCCGGCAAAGGCCAAGACTCTCGCCAAGTTCCTCGGCAGCGCCTACGACGTGCGCGCCTCGGTTGGCCATGTGGCCGACCTCCCTTCCAAAGGCCTGTCGATCGACGTCGACAACGGCTTCAAACCGACCTACGAGCTGACGGTCCGCGGCAAGGAAGTCGTCAAAGACCTCAAGGCCGCATTGAAGGACGCGAGCGAGCTCTATCTCGCCACCGACGAAGACCGCGAGGGGGAGGCCATCTCGTGGCATTTACTTGAGCAGCTTCGCCCGAAGGTGCCGGTGAAGCGGATGGTCTTTCACGAGATCACCAAGTCGGCGATCGATCACGCTGTCGCCAACCCCCGGGGCATCGACTACGGCATGGTCGACGCCGCCGAAACCCGTCGCATCCTCGACCGCTTGTATGGCTACGAGGTCTCACCGGTGCTGTGGCGCCGAGTAAACCGCGGCCTGTCGGCCGGCCGCGTGCAGAGTCCGTCGACCCGGCTGATCGTCGAGCGCGAGCGCGAACGAATCGCCTTTGTCGCCGCGGGCTATTGGGACATCGAGTTGCTGTCCGCGACGAGTCCGTCGTTCACCGCCACGCTCGTCGCCCTCGATGGCACCAAGGTCGCCACCGGCAAAGACTTCACCCAGGCCGGCGAGCCCTCGGCCAAGGTCACCGTCGTCACCGAAGCCCACGCCCGCAGCCTCGTCGACGGGTTGAGCCAGGCCGATTTCACGGTCCGCTCCGTCGAGGAGAAGCCCTACCGGTCAACGCCCAAGCCGCCGTTCATGACCTCGACCCTGCAGCAGGAAGGCGGTCGCAAACTGCGGTTGTCGGCCGCCCAGGTGATGCGCGTCGCCCAGGGACTATACGAGCGGGGCTTCATCACCTATATGCGTACCGACTCGGTGGCGCTCGCCGAAGAGGCCCTCGCCGCCGTGCGCGACCAGGTGAAGCAGTCGTATGGCGAGCAGTTCCTCTCCCCGCGGCGCGCCGGTTCACGACCAAGGTCAAGAACGCCCAGGAGGCCCACGAGGCCATCCGCCCGACCACCCCGCTGCGCACTCCCGAACAGGTTTCGGCCGAGCTCAACGGTCAGGAATTGTCGCTCTACCGGCTCATTTGGCAGCGCACGCTGGCTTCACAGATGGCCGACGCAGCGGGTACCACGGTTTCCATCCGCCTCGGGGCGACCGCCAAGGCCCCAACCACCGGCACTGACGCCGAGTTCGCAGCGTCGGGCACCACGATCACCTTTCCCGGCTACCGACAGGTTTACGTCGAATCGACCGATGACGAGTCGACGGACGAGAAGGAAGCCCTGCTCCCCGTGCTGAAGGCCGGCGATGCGCTCAAGGTGGCGAGCCTCACCCCCAACGGCCACACCACCAGCCCACCGGCCCGCTATACCGAGGCCTCGCTGGTCAAGCGGCTCGAAGAGTTGGAAATCGGTCGCCCGTCGACCTGGGCATCGATCATCCAGACCGTGCAGGACCGCGGCTATGTCTGGAAAAAGGGTCAGGCTCTGGTCCCCACGTGGACCGCCTTCGCCGTGATCGGGCTGATGGAGAAGCACTTCGACGAGCTTGTCGACTACGACTTCACCGCACGCCTCGACCACGACCTCGACGCCATCTCGCGCAACGAGAAGAACAAGTCCGCCTGGCTTGCCGAGTTCTATTTCGGTATGGAAGGCGACGAGAAGATGCCCGGACTCAAGCGTCTCGTCGCCGACAATCTCGGCGAAATCGACGCCGCCGAGATCAACACCTTCCCGATCGGCCTCGACACCGACGGCAACCTGATCGTCGTCAAGCCGGGCAAGTACGGCCCCTACGTCAAGCGCGGCGAAGACACCGCCAGCGTCCCCGAAGACTTGACGCCCGACGAGTTGACGGTCGAGATGGCCCTCAAGCTGTTGGCCCTGCCGAAGTCCGACGAGCCGATCGGGTTCCTTGATGGACTGCCGGTGTTCGCCAAGAACGGCCGTTACGGGCCATACGTGCAGTGGGGTGAGCCTGGAGCCACTCCGCCGGGGCACGACAAGCCGAAGATGTCGTCGTTGTTCAAGACGATGACGTTGGAGCGGGTCACCGTCGACGACGCCAAGGATCTGTTGTCTCTCCCCCGCAGCCTCGGGCCCGACCCGAGCGACGGCGTCGAAGTGCTGGCCAACAACGGCCGCTACGGGCCGTACGTGCAAAAGGGCAAAGACTTCCGCAACATCGACAACGAGGAGCACCTCCTCACCATCACCATCGACGACGCCTCGAAGATCTTCTCGTTGCCCAAGGTGTTCAAGCGTGGTGGCGGGGCGAACATGGCCGCCAAGGGCCCGTTCCGCGAGTTCGGCGACGACCCGGCGTCGGGCAAGGCCGTCGTCGCCAAGGACGGCAAGTTCGGTGTCTACGTGACCGACGGCGAGACGAACGCCTCGCTGTCAAAGGGCGATCGCCTCGACGCGATGCCACCCGAACGGGCCTACGAACTGTTGGCCATCCGCCGCGAAGCGATCATCGAAAAGGGTGGGGCTCCGGCGAAGAAGGCCAAGGCAGCTGCGGCGAAGCGGGCCCCGGCCGCCAAAAAGCCGGCCGCCAAGAAGCCAGCGGCGAAGAAGCCGGCCGCCAAGAAGGACTGAGGCGGATCGTCGGGTTCACCCGACGAGCATCACCCCGATCACTCCGAGGGCGACGAGCGCGCTGGCGGCCAGTTCGCGTCGGCCGTGGCGTTCGCGCAGCCAAAAGCGGGCGATGGCAAACGTGAACAGCAACTCGATCTGGCCGAATGTGCGCACGCGAGCCGCGTTTTCTAGCGTCATCGCCCACGCCCAACCCGCCGACCCGGTGACGCTGAGCACCCCGACGATGCTGCTCGAACGCCACGTCCGGATCGTCTGGGTGAACTGGCCAGGTTCGCGAACCACCAGATAGGTGCCATGAACAACGGCCTGGATGGTGTTCATCACCGCCAGGGCGAGCAAGGCTCGAATCACCGCCGGATCGTCACCCAGCGACTTCGATGCCGCCCGAATACTCACGGCGGCCAACGCCAGGCAGCCGCCTGCCCCCATCCCCAACAGGGCGGCTCGGTCGTCGAGGTGCCGCAATACGCTGCCCAGGCTGCGACCCTTGGTGGCCAGCATGGCAATGCCCGCCAGGCACACCACGACGGCGATCCAACCCAGTGGACGCAGTGGTTCGCCGAGAAAGATCAGCGAGAACAGGGCGACCTGCACCACCTCGGTCTTCGAGTACACGGTGCCGATGGCGTAGTCCCGGGCGTCGAATGCCCGGATCAGCAGCATCGTCCCAAGAATCTGGGCCATGCCGGCTCCGGCGATCAGTGGCCAGAAGCGACCGGACGGCGTGGGGAGGTCGTGCCCGGTCGCCACGATCACGCCGATCGCCCCCAACGACAGCGGCGCCCCGTAGACATAGCGCACGAATCCCGCACCGCTGACCGACAACAACTGGCGCAACCGTTGCTGCATAGCGGTGCGAGTGGTCTGCAAGATCGCCGCGGCGACGGTGATCGGAATCCACAGCGGCACTATCTCGCCCTGTCGCCATGAACGAACTGGGCGAAAATCATCGATGCCAGTCTGGCACGTCGGTATCGTCGAAGCCGCATGACACTCGGCACGGCGGGACGGTACATCACCTTCGAAGGGGCCGAGGGCTGCGGCAAGTCGACGCACGCCAGACTGCTCGGCGACGACCTCGACGCGGTCGTCACCCGCGAGCACGGTGGCACCCGTATCGGGTTGTTGATCCGCTCGATCCTTGCCGATCCGGCGAATACCGACCTGACCGACAAGGCCGAGGCGCTGCTGATTGCCGCCGACCGGGCCCAGCACCTCGCCGAAGTCGTCGAGCCCGCCCTGGCCGCAGGTCGTCACGTGGTCAGCGACCGATCGGTGTTCTCTTCACTCGCCTATCAGTCCAACGGACGCGGCCTGCCGCTCGACACCGTCCGAGCGGTGAACGAGTGGGCGATCGGCGGCCGCTGGCCGGAGCTGGTCATTTTCATCAACGTCGCCGCCCAGACGCTGGATCGCCGGATGCGTAAACGCGACCTCGACCGGTTCGAACGCGCCGGCGCCGACTTCCACCGGCGGGTGCTCGACGGCTTTCACCGCATGGCCGCCGCCGATCCCGATCGCTGGGTGATTATCGACGGCGACCGCGACCGAGCCGTCGTCGCATTGGAAATTCGCGACGCGGTGCGCGAACGTCTCTCGATATGAGGCACGAGATGACTGGCGACGTCAACCCCCGCAACAGCCCCCGCCCGGAGGCGTCGTGACGGTGTCCGAGCCACTGCAGGACGAGACGTTGCGCGACGCCTGGGGAGCGGTCGTCGGCCAGCCCGATGCGGTCGCCGTTCTGCAGGCGTCGACCGTCGACCCCGTCCACGCATATCTGTTCACCGGGCCGACCGGCTCGGGCAAGCGCAGCAGCGCCCGGGCTTTCGCCGGCGCACTCGTCACTCCCGACGGCGAGTCCGACGGCCGCAGTGCCCGCCTGGCGATGACCGGCGAACACCCCGATGTCATCGAAGTCGAACGAGTCGGGGCGTCGATCCTCAAGGCCCAAGCCCTCGACATTGTCCGCGCCGCCGCGATGTCACCGATCGAGGGTCGCCGCAAGGTGCTCATCCTCCACGAGTTCCACCTGTTGTCGGCCGAGGGTGCGGCCGTGCTGCTCAAGACCATCGAAGAACCTGCGCCGAGCACGGTGTTCGTCATCCTCGCCGACCAAATGCCGCCCGAGTTGGTGACGATCGCCTCTCGCTGCGTGCGAGTCGAATTCCGCCCGCTGTCGGAACCTGCCGTACGCGGACGCGCTCATCGCCCTCGGCACCGACCCCGACCTCGCCACCCGCGCCGCGGCGTCGGCCAATGGCAACCTCGATCGGGCTCGGTTGTTGGCATCCGATCCCGGGCTCGAAGCCCGCCGGGCAGCATTTGCCGATGTTCCCCGCCAACTCGACGGATCGGGCCAACGCGCCGCTCGGACGGCTCGGGCGTTGCTAGAGGCCATCGAGGCTGCTGCAGAGCCCCTCAAGGCCCGTCAGACGGCAGAGATCGCGACTCTCGACGCCGTCGTGGCCCGCAGCGGCGAACGGGGGTCGGGTCGCAAGGGCATCGAGGAACGCCACAAACGCGAGCTGCGACGCCATCGCGCCGATGAGCTGCGCTCCGGGCTCACCGAAATTGCCCGCGCCTACCGCGACGCACTCATCGCCGGCGATCCTCGGTTCCCCGACCGCATCGTCGTCGCCGTCGCCGACCTGCACACCGCGATGCAGGCCATCGACCGCAACCCCAACGAGTCGCTACTCCTCCAAGCCCTCCTCCTCAAACTCCCGGCACCCTAGCCCACCCCGCCCCCACGTGCCCCGGCGAGCATGAGCGCGACACTGACGCCAAATTGGAGCGCGGTCACGCGGTGAGCGGGATGGCGCTCCCCAGATGGCTCGCCGGAACCGCCGAGGTGTCCACGATGTCCACGGCACCGAATCCGGAAAACGGCCGATGGCCGCCACCCGAAGGTGACGGCCATCGACGCGATGTCAGCGGTTGTCAGGCGGGGAAGTACCCGAGCACGTCGACGATGATGTTGGTGTTGCCGGCGGCATTGAACAACCCGATCTCACCCTTCGGCCCGACGGGCACGATCACCATGTTCGGGATCGTGGTACCGGCGGTGAAGTTGAGGTTCGAAGCGTTCGGTCGATCGGTCCCACCGGGCCACACGGTCAAGTACGACTCTGCGGTCGGACCGACCACCGTGACGTTGAGAGCCACCGAACCAACACCCGATGCCGGCACGCCGCCACGGCCGAGGATCTTGAAGGTGGTCTCCTGACCGGCTCCGAGAACTCCGGCTCCGGCGTTGAGGCCGTCCTCGGTACGACCACCGGGGCTCCGGTTGTCGAACACGCGGGCCGGCGTACGACCGACGAACGATCCGACGGAACCGCCCGGGAACCAACCGAGCACATCGACGATCACGTCGGTCTTGCCCGCCGCATTGAAGATCGAGATCTCGCCCGAGCTCGACAGCGGCACGATCACCATGTTCGGGATCGTCGTACCGGCGGCGTAGTTGAGGTTCGATGCATTCGGCTGATCCTGGCCCTTCGGCCACACCGTCATGTACGAATCTGCAGTCGGGTTCGTGACCGTGACGTTCAAGGCCACCGAGCCCACGCCCGTGGCCGGGATGCCGCCGCGACCGGCGATCTTGACATTGATCGGCGACGTACCGATCGCGCCAGTCGCTTTGTACTGGCCATCGATCGTGTTGCCGCCACTGCGAGTGTCGACAAACCGCTCAGGGGTGATGCCGTTGAACGCCGGACCCTCGGGGAAGAACCCGAGGATGTCGACGGCGACATGGACGCTGCCCGACTCGTTGAACAGATCGATCTGCCCGCTCGCCCCGACCTTCACGATGACCATGTTGGGAATGGTCTGGTTGGCCGAGAAGTTGAGGTTCGAGGCATTCGGCTGAGTCGCACCAGACGGCCATACCGTGAGGTACGACGGTGCGTTCGGCCCGATGGCCGTGACGTTGATAGCGACTGCGCCGATACCGAGGGCCGGAATCGACGTCCCACGGTTCACGACCCGCAGCGAGCGCACGGCGCGGGGCCCGAGCGGGCCCTCGGCCTGGGCGACGCCGTCAATCGTGGCGCCGCCGGTGCGGGTGTCCATCAGGCGGACCGGATTGACACCGACGAATTTGGTACCGACAACGGTCACGTTCATCGTCTTCACACTCGTGCCGCGGGCGTTTTTCACCGTCAGCTTGACCGCGAACTGCCCACCCTTTTCGAACACGTGAGCGGTGTCGGCGTCATACGAGACGGTGCCGTCGCCGAACTCCCACTTCCACTCGGTGATGAACGGCGTACCGGTCGAGGTGTCATCGAAGATCACGGTCAAGGGGGCGACGCCGCTGGTGACGTCGGCCGTGAAGTTGGCGACCGGCGGGCCCTCAACCACGAGTTCCTGCGTAACCGTGCTGGCCCCGTTGCCATTCGACGCCGTGAAGGTCACCGTGTATGTGCCCGGGGTGTTGTAGGTATGCGAGGCATTCTGACTGGAGGCCGTCGTGCCATCTCCGAAGTTCCAGGCCCACCCAGTCGCCGGGCTGCCCGTGGACGTATCGGTGAAGTTGACGACCAACGGCGCGGCCCCCACGGTCGGGCTCATCGTGAACGATGCGGCTGGAGCATTGGTCACCGTGATCTGCGTGGTCGCTGGAACCGGCGAAGCGCCGTTGGCGTTCTCGGCGGTCAGCGTGACGGTGTACGAGCCGGGGGTCGTGTACTGGTGGGTCCGAATCGGTGACTTGTACGCCATGGCGGCCGAGGGCACCGGCGGGTCCGGGTTCGGCAACACGTCGGTCGGGCACGGAGTGGCCGCGCCACAGGGGAGATAGACCTTCTCGGTCGGGCTGCCATCACCGAAGTTCCACGTGATCGAGCGGGGCCGCAGCGTCGTGAGATCCTGGAAGGAGACGACACCACCGGCACCGAGGGTTGTCGGCGCGGCGGTGAATGCCGGCTTCGGAATCGCCGCGGTCACGTCGAAGACATGCAGCGCAAACTCCTGGATGCCATGCGTCGGGTAGAAGTCGAAGCCGTCGGCGATCACAACCTGCTGCCCGACGAGCTCAATCGCCCGGGTGTCGGGGATATTGAGTATGCGCGGATCGAAGATGTAGCCGGGGACGATGGTCGGAGGAGTGACCACCGGATCGACAGACCAGTTCAAACGGATGATCCGCTCGCTGCTCGTCGTAATCCACAGCTGGGTGAAGTCATCGGAGAACGAGACGCCGTTGATGTCGCCGAGACCGTTCAACTGCGAGTTGAGCGAGATCGGGGTCCCGAACGTGTTGGTCGCGTAGTCGTATGGGTACAGGTTTTTCTTGTTCGCCGCCCAGAGCTTCGGCACGCCGCCAATAGCGCTGAATCCGACGCCGCTGAAGTCGTTCGGAGATGCCAAAAGCGGCTGATAGTCGGCCACGACGAACGAACTCGCAGCGTCGGCGGGATTGCTCCGGGTCAGGCGGAAGACGGTTGGCAGGTGCGGAGCCCCTGGGCAGCACGGCCCGGCGAACGCGTACAACACGTTGTTCGTCGTGTCCATCGCCAGCGCTTCGAAGTCACCGGCGCGAGCCTTGTCGGCGATCGGACCGGCTGGGTCTCCGTAGGGACGCGCCTTTTGCAACTGGTTCCAACTGATGGTCTTGCGGTGGCGGCTGGCAGCGAGCGATGCTGCGGTGGGGGCGGGAGTCGTCTTGAACTCGACCTCGTACAGCTGAAACTTCGAGTCATCGGCCAGCCACATCGATTGACGGTACGGGTCGTATGCCAGTCCCTCGACGTCGCCGGGCTTCTCGGGTGGATTCGTGGCCAGGAACGGCGTGGTCTGCACCTTTCCGAGCAGCTCGAGGACCGGCAACCCACCGGGGGTCGGCGGAGCGGCAACTGCGGCTTGTCCGCCGACACCGCCGCTCGTCACAAGAATCGAGGCACTCAAGACAGCCGCGGCTGTGGAGCGCTTCCAGAACTGGTTCATACTTCCGCCTTCTGTAGGTGGAGAAACGGGCATCAGGCCGACACCGGACCGCAATAAACCCTACTGATAGTGGGCTGGAGAGTACAGGTCAGGTACTCGAATTCCGGCTCGCGACCTGGAGATTGGGCCGTATGGAACGGTTGAACGCTCGCGGTCGGTGACCCGCGAACACCCGACGTCGCCAACGACCATTCACGGCCGGTGGCGACGCCTGTACCCACTTCTCAAGAAGCAGACCCGGGTCGGGTCGGGGAGCTCACACGGGGGGAGCGAACCACCCCAGCACGTCGACGATCACGTCAGCTGTCCCCGATTCGTTGAAGATCGAAACCTCGCCGTTGGCCCCCAACGGGACGACCACCATGTTGGCGACCGTCTGGCCACCGACATAGTTGAGGTTCGACGCGTTAGGACGCGAGCTCCCCGTGGGGAACACCGTCAGATACGAGCGATTCGTCGGGTTGGTGACCGTCACGTTGAGGGCAATCGAGCCCACGACCTCGCCCGGCACGCCACTACGCGGGCGCCCAGCAACCCTGAGCACTCGAGTCTCGCCGGGGGCCAGCGCACCGGCGCCACGGAAGTCGCCATCGATCGTTTGCACGTTGGCGCGGGTGTCCATCAACCGGGCCGGCGTCAGCCCGGTGAACGCCGGGCCTTTCGGGAACCAACCGAGAACATCAACAACCAGGTCGGCCGTTCCAGCGGCGTTGTAGAACGAGATACGGCCGTCGGCGGGAACTGGAAGAATCACCATATTGGGCACGGTCTCGCCGGCCACCCAGTTGAGATTCGAGGCGTTCGGCTGGGTGAAACCCGTCGGCCACGCCGTGAGATACGACGGCGCGGTGGTCCCGGTCACGGTGACGTTGAGGACGATCGAGCCCACAATCGAGGTGTCCGCAGGCAACCCGCCTCGACCGAGGACCTGCAGCACCTTTGAAGAGTTCGGCCCGACTGGCCCGATGTTCTGGAACCGGCCATCGATGGTCGGCGAATTCCGGGTGTCCATCAGGCGAGCGGGCGTCAGGCCGGTGAACACCGGGCCGGCCGGGAACCACCCGAGCAGATCGACGATCACATCGGTGCTGCCCAGCTCGTTGAAGATCGACACGTTGCCGCCCGCGCCCGCCGGCACGATGACCATATTCGGGATGGTCTTGCCGGCGACGAAGTTGAGGCTGGACGCGTTGGGCTGCGGCTTACCCTGCGGCCACACCGTCAGATACGACGACGCCGTCGGATCAACGGCGGTGACATTCAACACCACCGAGCCAACGCCCGAGTCGGGCAGCCCGCCGCGACCGGTGACCCGCACGGAACGCGACAGTCCGGAACCGAGGGCTCCTTCACCGCGATACAGCCCATCGATGGTCGAACCACCCCGCCGGGTATCCATCAGGCGGATCGGAGCAATGCCTTTGAATCCACCGCTGACCGTGATGGTCTTGGCCGTGGTCGTCGAGCCGACGCCGTTCGACACCGTCAGCCGGGCGGTGTACACCCCAGGGAACTTGTAGAGGTGCCCGGGGTCGGGGTCCTCGCTCGTCGGGCTCCCGTCGCCGAAATCCCACTCCCACTTGTTCGGATGTGGGAACCCCGCCGATGTGTCGGTGAACGAGACCTCGAGCGGCGCCGCCCCCGAGACCTTGTCGGTGATGAATGACGCGTTCGGGGGACCATTGACCGAGATGACCTTGGTTGCCGTGCTCGCCCCCTGGCCATTGGCCACCTGCAACGACACGGTGTACACCCCGGGAGCCGTATAGACATGGCTCGGAGTCGTCGAGTTCGACACCGTCGGGCTGGAGTCACCAAAGTCCCAGACGCGGCTCGTGAAACCGGTAGCGCTGGTCGACGTGTCGACGAAGGCCACCGCCAGCGGAGCGATCCCGATCGTCGGGGTCGCCGTGAAGCTCGCCGAGGGAGCGGCAGTGACGATGATGTCGATTGACGACGTCGTCGTCCCGTTGGGATTCGCCGCCGTCAATGTGATCGTGTATGGGCCGGCAGCCTGGAACGTATGGGCGACCGGCAGGCTCGGATACACGACCGATGAATCCGACGCAACAGGAACGACGACCGGAGGGGTCGAGTCACCGAAGTCCCAGGTCAGCAATGTCGGACGGTTCGTCGTGGTGTCCTGGAAGACCGCGGCGAAGGGTGCTCCGCCGCCGACCGGTGGGGTCATCGTGAACGACGCCGTGGGCTTGGACTGCCCGAGGTTGAAGATCCACAGGGCGTACTCGTCGGGCGCGTTCGGGGGATACAGGTCGTACCCGTCGGCCAATACCAACTGGTCGCCGACCACCTCGATGGCTCGGCTATCAACGAGACCGAGCGTCTTCAGCTTGATGGTGTGGAACGGTTCGAGCAGACCCGAGGGCCAGGCGAAACGTTGCAGCGTCTCGTTCGATGTCGTCACCCACAGCTGAGTGCCGTCCGGCGAGAAGCCCACCCCATTGACCTTGCCGTCGGCGGCCATCGGTCCGGACGGCACGCCGACCGCATTGGTCACATAGTCGTACGAGAGCAGCTGATTGCCATACCCGAACCACAGCAGACCGCCCGTTGCGGCCGCCCCGCTGTAGTCGTCGCGCAGCGGATCGGGGAACGATTGGAACGACTCGGCCATGAACGAGCCGCTCGGGCTGCGGACCAATCGGAAGATGGCCGGAATATGTTGCCTCCCTTGGCAGCACGGCCCCGCGATGACGTACATGGTGTCGGTGATGGCGTCGTACGCCATGGCCTCGAGATCAGCAGCGCGGGTGACATCGGCGATAGCCGGGCCGTTGGGCCCGCCGCTCACGAA
This sequence comes from uncultured Actinomycetes bacterium, assembly GCA_963847945.1. Classification (GTDB taxonomy): domain Bacteria; phylum Actinomycetota; class Acidimicrobiia; order Acidimicrobiales; family Ilumatobacteraceae; genus JANMJD01. The sequence continues at coordinate 178,002 of CAWKBX010000003.1, read as the reverse complement.
CTGGAGCGAAGCGGCGAGCTCAGCCTGCGAGATGGTGTTCTTCCATTGACCTGTCGTGAAATCGATTTCGTAGACGGCGTGCTTCGAATCGTCGGCAATCCACATCGAGTTGCGGACCGGGTCGTACGCCGTGCCCTCCGCGTCACCCGGGTGGTCGATCGATCCCGTGAACCCGTAGGTCGTGATCTTGCGGGCCAGTTCGATCGTCGGAAACGTGTAGAGCGGCGGTGTCGCCGCGGCGAAGGCACCTGCATCGCCGGCAACCACCCCCACTGCCGAAAGCGCCGAAAGCACCATTGCAAGACCGATCCGTCGTTTCATGATCCACCATCACTCAAAGGAATGTTAAAACCACTAACAGTGTTCTTTGGGATTCTACTGGCGTTCGAACCCCTGCTCTTCGCAGTTTTCGATGATTCTCGACCCTTGAGCGAGCTTTGATTCGAAAGGATCATCACCCTAGGAGAGACATTCGACGCTCTCAGGTGGAGAAGAAACCCAGCACGTCGACGACCAGATGAGTCGTGCCCGCGTCGTTGTAGAGCGAAACGGTGCCGTCAGCGCCGATCGGCACGACGACCAGGTTGGCGACGGCGTCACCGGGCACCACATTCAGGTTCGAGGCGGTCGGCTGGGTGAATCCAGTCGGCCACGCGGTCAGATACGACGCCGCGGTTGGGTCGACGGCGGTGACGTTGAGGACCACCGAGCCCACCCCCGTCGCCGGGACACCGGCTCGGCCGCCGACCGTCAAGGTGCGTACCGAGCGTGCTGCGACGCCGCCGCCTGCTTGTCCGCCGCCGTCAAATGTCGAACCGCCGGCGCGGGTATCCATCAAACGGCGCGGCGACAGACCGTTGAATCCGGCACCCTGAGGGAACCAGCCGAGCACATCGACCAGCACATCGGTCGATCCCGTCGCGTTGAACATCGAGACCTGCCCGTCGGAGCCGAGCGGCACGATCACCATGTTGGGAATCGTCTGCCCCGCGCGGAAGTTGACGTTCGACGCCGTCGGCTGGCCGTGACCCGCCGGCCACACCGTCAGATACGACGAGGCCGTTGGTCCGACGACCGTCAGGTTCAGGGCCACCGATCCGGCCCCGGAGGACGGCACGCCCCCTCGGCCCGCGACGGTCAACTGGGTCACGATTCCCGCACCGAGAGCACCCGGTGTGCGAAACAGCCCATCGATCGTGTCGGCACCGCGAGTGTCGATCAACCGAGCCGGACTCAGACCGTGGAACACGCCCGGCACCCCATCGGGCGGCACGGTGGCGTACCCGAGCACATCGACCAGCACGTGTGTGGCACCGGACTCGTTGAACAGCGACACCTCGCCACCGCTTCCCACCGGCACCATCACCAGGTTCGGGGCGGTCGCGCCGGCCTGATAGTTGAGATTCGAGGCGGTCGGACGCGGTGCGCCCCGCGGCCACACCGTCATGTAGGAGTCGGTCGTCGCCCCAGTGGCCGTGATGTTCAGCACCACGGCGCCTACCCCCGTAGCGGGAACGCTGCCACGACCGAGGACCGCAAGATTGATGATCTTCCCGGCGCCGAGCGGGCCGAGGCCGCTGAACCGTCCGTCGATGGTGAGGGCTGAGCGGGTATCAAGCAGTCGAGCGGGGTTGACACCGACATACCGCGCTTGGCGTTGCCAGGCGTGGCGGCGGCAGTACATCGAGGGGGGTTACCGTCACGGAGCGGTCGATCGTGGACGTGCCGTTCGCATTGGCGACGGTCAGGGCCACCCGAAAGGTCCCTGGCGTGGTGAAGACGTGCGCTGGGTTCTGGTCCGACGACGAGGTGCCGTCCCCGAAGTTCCAGGCGCGCGTCTCAATCGGCGAGATACCACCCACCGATGTGTCGGTGAACGCCACCGTCAACGGCGCCGGCCCCGAGGTCGCCGACATCGTGAACCCCGCGGTTGGGGCCTTGGTGACAGTGACCGTCGAGGTCGCCGACGATGTGCCATTGGGATTCGTGACGGTGAGCTTGACCCCGTACGTGCCCACCGCGGCGAAGATATGGATCGGGTGCTGCACCGTCGACGTCGCCCCGTCGCCGAACGCCCACAGCCAGGTCGCCGGGCGATCGATCGATGTGTCGCTGAACGTGACCGCCAACGGCGCTCCCCCAACCGCCGGCTTCGGAGTCGTCGTGAATGAGGCAGTCGGCGCGGAGGTCCCAATCGTGTAAATCCTGAGGGCGAACTCGTCGACCGTTCCGGGTGGATAGAAGTCGTAGCCGTCAGCCATGACGATCTCGTTGCCGACGATCTCTACAGCACGGGTGTCGAGCAGCCCGAGCCCGGCCATCGGAAAGTCGTGGTCGGGAATCAGATCAAGACCGGGCCACGCCAGGCGGTAGAGCCGATCGTTGCTCGCCGTGACCCACAGATCTTTGCCATCGGCAGAGAAGCCAACTCCGTTCAGCTTGCCGCCACCGATTGGCAGCGGCCCGACATGCTCGGGGAACGTATTGGTCACGTAGTCATAGCGGTACAGGGTCTGGTCGAGCCCACCCCACAATTGTCCCTCGATCGCACCCACCCCACTGAAGTCGTTGAACGGCGCCTCGGCGGGTAGCGGCTGATACGACTCGAGTTCGAAATGACCCGACACCCCGCGGGTCAGCCGAAAGACGGTCGGATCGTGCGGCTTGGCCGGCGGGCAACAGTGTCCGCTGAACGCGAACAGCTGATCATGTGCCGCGTCGTACGCCAGCGCCTCGAGATCTCCGGACCGGCTGATCCCGGCGGCAGGGGCCGACGGTGGGGAGCTGAGCTGATACTTCAGGGTCGCCGCCAGCATCGCCGGCGTGATCGTCTGCACCAGCGCTCCCGTGGAGTAATCGACCTCGTACAGCTGAAACTTCGAGTCATCCGCCAGCCAGAGGGTGTTGCGAACCGGGTCGAAGGCGAGTCCTTCAACGTCGCCTGGACGCTTGGTCGGGGCACCGACGAACGGACTCGTCAGGATCGTCCGCTGCAACTCGAGCGTCGGAAAGCCGACAACAGGAACGACCGCGGCGCTGACAGCCAACGGCGCAACGACGACGGCGTGCACCCCGACGAGAGCGCCCAACACTGCCGCCCGGTAGACGCGCCAGCGGGGAGAGCCGGAGAAAGTCACCTGCGAGACACTACCGACCGATCTCGGCGCGCCACTCTTCATGGTCAGCCGAATACAGATGGCGGGATTCGACGGGAGTTATCGGACCAGCATCATCAACGCCTCGCCAAACGCTTACGGGGTCGGAAACCAACCAAGCACGTCGACGATCAACTCGACCGTCCCACTCGAGTTGTACATGGTGATCGTGCCATCCGATCCGACCGGCACGATCACCATGTTGGGTGTGGTCTGGCCTGGAGCGAAGTTCAGATTCGAAGCCGTCGGTTTCACCCGACCGGTCGGCCAGACGGTCACGTACGACGTCTGCGTGGACGCCGTTGCCGTCACGTTGAGGACCACCGCACCGACCCCTGTCTCGGGCACGTCCCCTCGCCCGACGACCCGCAAGGTCGTGGCGCGGTCCCCCGCCAAAGGACCCGTATGACGGAACAAACCGTCGATCGTGCTCGAGTCCCGAGTGTCCATCAGCCGCTCTCCGGGCAACGGGGTGAATGCGCTCGTTGGAGCAAACCAGCCCAACACGTCGACCACCACATCTACGCGCCCCGCATCGTTGTACACCTGTACCGTGCCATCGGCCCCAATCGGCACGACCACCATATTGGCAACGGTCTGACCCCGGGCGACGTTGACGTTCGATGCCAACGGCTGGTTCGTCGCTCCCGGCCACACTGTCAGATACGAGTCGGCGGTCGCACCGACCGCGGTGACGTTGAGAGCGACCGAGCCAACCCCCGTGGGCGGAACTCCACCGCGCCCGACGACGCTGATGGCGGTGGTCGCACGGGGGCCGAGTGGCCCGGCCCCGCGATGCCTGCCATCGGCCGTCGGTGCGTCGCGGGTGTCGAACAACCGCTGGGGACTCAGCCCGTGAAAGGCACGGTCGACGGGCAACCATCCGAGGACGTCGACCACCACGTCGAGCGCGCCCGAGTCGTTGTAGATCTCGATGTCTCCGTCAACACCGATGGGCACGACGACCATGTTCGGCACAGTCGTCGATCGCGCCACGTTCAGATTGGACGCGGTCGGTTGCGGCGAGCCGGCCGGCCACGCGGTGAGGTAGGTATCGGCAGCCGCGTCGACACCGGTGACATTCAATGCCACCGCACCGACGCCCGAGGACGGCACCCCGCCTCGGCCGAGCACGCGTAGTCGAGTGTGCCCGCGAGCGCCGAGCGGGCCGATCCCCTGGGCGAGACCATCGATGGTGGCCGCTGGGCGAGTATCCATCAGCCGCGCCGGCGTCACCCCGACGAATGCCGCACCAACCGGGGACACGGGCGCCGGCGGCGTACCGGTTGTCGTGGTCGGAGCAACGGTCGTGGTCGTGGGCTTCGTCGTCGTGGTCGGCGCCGCGGTCGTGGTCGTGGTCGTGGGCTTCGTCGTCGTGGTCGGGGCCGCGGTCGTCGTCGGGGGCTTGGTGGTGGTCGTCGGGGTGGTCGTCGGCGGGGGTGACGGACCGTCGAACCGCAGGACGTAGATCGAGTGACGAAGCGGGTTACTCGAGCCGTAGCCGTCGTAACCGTCGGCGATCACCAGTTGATCATCGATCACCTCGACGGCTCGCCCGTCGCGGATTCCCCATGGCTTCAGACTGTCCCACGTGTAGCCCGGGATGAGGGTGAAACCGGGGACAGTCAGCCGATACAGATCCTCATTCGTGTTGGTCACCCACAGATCGTTGCCATCGGCCGAGAACCCGAGACCGGTCACCGTGCCACTGAGGAACGGCAGGTTGGCGACCGGGCCCGCGACTGCGTCGGACTCGTAGTCGTAGGTGTACAGCGCCTTGCTGCCGCTCACGTAGATAGTCCCGTTGTGCACCGCGGCACCACTGAAGTCGTGCACCGGGTCGTCGATGGGCTGATACGACTCCGGGAGCAGCGGGCCGCCGTTCACCCGTCGTGTAAAGCGGTATGCGGTCGGCTGATGGGGATGCACGCTGCAGCACGGCCCGGAAAACAGGTACATCGCGTCGGAATCAGGGTCGTACGCCAGGCCCTCGTTGTCACCGATGCGATCGACCCCGGCCAGTGGACCGCCCGGGTCGTGTGATGGCACCAGGGCGAACTGTCCAGCCGACACCACCGTGAGTAGGCGACCGCTGGCGTAATCGATTTCGAGCACCTGCCCAAGCGCGTCATCGGCCAGCCACAACGACTTTCGCAGCGGGTCGTACGCCAGGCCTTCGGCATCGTTCACGGGCGTGTTCAGCAGTCCCGGAAACGGATTGGTACTCAACCGGCGCACGCTCACCAGGGTGGGATTGGCGACGATCGGAATCGACGCCGAAGCATGACCGCCGCTGCCGACCGCGAGAGCACCAGCCAGCGCGAGGCCCGGCATCAACAGAAAACCTCGCCAGAACCGCATCGCTCACCTCCCTTGCTTGACACTTGTGGAGACGGTCACCCCCGATGGTGGCCGGCTCCATCGCACCTCAAGGGAGAGTACTCACGATCCCACTCAGCGACGCTGAAGGTGAGGGAAGAATCCGCTCCGTGTCGGGATCTGGGCCGATAGACCCAGCCGATGACGTCGCGTCTAGATCGTGGGGACTTCGACGTGCTTGCCGAAGACGGTGCCCATGGTGCCCATCACTTCGCCAAGGGTGGCATACGAACCGACGGCATCGATCAGCGCCGGCATGAGGTTGATCTCGGGGTCGGCGGCCTCGGCGGCCAGACGGGCGAGCGCCTCGGAAACGGCACCCTGGTTGCGGTCGGTCTTGACCGTGTCGAGTCGCTTCAGCTGGCGGGCCTCGTCCTCGTTGGTGATCGAAAGAATCTCCATGCTCGAATCGTCGTTGCCTTCGGTATAGCGGTTGACGCCGACGACGATCCGTTCGCCGCGGTTGAACTTGCGCTCCAGCTCGTAGGCCGAGTCGGCGATACGACCCTGGAACCAGTTCTCCTCGATGCCTTGGATGACCCCTTCGAGCATCGACCCGCCGCCCAACTGCTCAAGGTGGGCGAAGATCTCCTCGGCCTGCCGCTCGACCTCATCGGTGAGTGCCTCGACGAAGTACGAACCACCGAGCGGGTCGGCGACGTGGGCGACATTGGTCTCGTTGGCGATCACCTGCTGCGTGCGGATGGCAATACGGGCGGCGCGCTCGGTGGGCAGGGCGATCGCCTCGTCCATCGAGTTGGTGTGCAGCGACTGCGTGCCCCCGAGCACCCCGGCGAGTGCTTCGATCGCCGTGCGAACGATGTTGACCTCGGGCTGTTGAGCCGTCAGTGACACCCCGGCGGTCTGGGTGTGGAACCGCATCTGCAGCGAACGCTCCAGCTGAGCGCCGTAGCGATCGCGCAGCCAGCGCGACCAGATGCGACGCGCCGCTCGGTACTTGGCGATCTCCTCGAAGAAGTCGATGTGGGCGTTGAAGAAGAAGCTCAGGCGGGGCGCAAACGAGTCGATCGGCAGCCCGGCGGCGAGCGCCAACTCCACATAGGCGAAGCCGTTGGCGAGGGTGAACGCCAGCTCCTCGACGGCGGTCGACCCGGCCTCCCGAATGTGGTAACCCGAGATGGAAATCGAGTGCCAACGGGGCATTTCCGCTGCGGTGAAGGCAATCGTGTCGCGCACCAGCCGCATCGACTGGCGTGGCGGGAAGACGAATTCCTTCTGCGCCTGGTATTCCTTGAGGATGTCGTTCTGCAGCGTGCCGCCGAGCCGCGAGCGATGGACACCAGACTTCTCGGCCTGGGCGACGAACATCGCCATGACGACGGCGGCCGGGCCGTTGATCGTCATCGAGGTGGTGATCGCCCCAAGGTCGATACCGGCGTAAAGATCTTCCATGTCGGCGAGGGTGTCGACGGCCACGCCGCAGCGGCCAACCTCACCCAGCGCCATCTCGTCGTCGGAGTCGATACCCATCAGGGTCGGCATGTCGAACGCGGTCGAGAGCCCGTCGCCACCCGAGCGGATGATCTCCTTGAAGCGCCAGTTGGTGTCTTCGGCGGTGCCGAACCCGGCGAACATGCGCATGGTCCACAGCTTCGAGCGGTACATCGACGCATACGGGCCGCGGGTATACGGGTACTCACCGGGGAACTCGCCACCGTCGGGGCCATAGACGGGGTCGAGCGGAATGCCCGACATCGTCGAGTAGTCAGCCGTACGGATCTTCGAGGCCTCGAAGGCCTCCTGCCAGCGCTCGCGTGGTGAAGTCACCTGCTCAAACTAGTGGGACACCAAAGAAACAGTCGAAACAGGTCGCCGGGCTGCCCCGACCGACTGCCCGACCCGACTGCCTGCGGCCCGACCAACCCCTCGCCGAGGACTCGGGCAGATCCGCGAACGACGAAGTCCGTACAGTGGCGAAATGGCCAACCCGTTCGACCTCAGCCAGACCGACCACCTGCTCACCACCACCCGAGCGGTACGCAAACGTCTCGACCTCACCCGCGACGTGCCCACGGAGTTGATCGCCGACTGCATTCGTGTGGCGACGCAGGCTCCGGCGGGTGGCAACGTGCAGCAGTGGCGGTGGTTGATCATCGACGATCCCGATCTGAAGCTCGGCATCGCCGACCTCTATCGGCGGGCGTACGAGCCCTACATCGCCGCCCAGCGCGAAGCCGTCGCCGCGTCGGGGAACCGCGACGCCGCGGCGATCATGTCGTCATCCGATCACCTGGCCGAGGTGCTCCACCAGGTACCGGCATTTGTGATCCCGTGCATGTTCGGCCGACCCGACCAGGCCGTCATCCATGGCAGCCTGGCCGGCTGGTACGGCTCGATCCTGCCAGCGGTGTGGAGCTTCATGCTCGCCGCCCGCTCTCGTGGTCTCGGAACGGCGTGGACCACCCTGCATCTCGCCTACGAGGCCGAAGCCGCCGAGTTAATGGGCATTCCCGACACGGTCAGCCAGGTTGCCTTGACCCCGGTGGCCTACTACACCGGCGACGACTTCAAGCCCGGCTCGCGACTGCCCGTCGAGAAGGTCACCTACCGCAACGGCTGGAAACAGCCGCTCTGAACCACAGCTCCTGCCACGTTCCAGGACGCGACCCACATTTACTTCGACCAGGGTTTCGTCATCATTTCTTAACCTAAACAAACCCTCGGTAGACGCCCAACGTGTCGACAGCACGACGGAAACTACCGACAGGGAGAATGTGGTGAGCGGATACCGCACAGGAGCATCTGAGTTTCGGCGTGGGGCGAGCGCGGCGGCGCTGATCGGCACAGGCGTGCTCCACGTGTTCAAGACCCCCGAGTACCTCGACGCGCAGCTCTACATCGGCGTGCTGTTCGGACTCTCGTTCCCCCTCTGCATCGGCTTGGCCGCTTGGCTGTCGATCGAGGATGACCGACGGGCATGGACCGCCGGAGCAATGATCGCCGCAGCGATGGTCGGAGCGTTCCTGCTCAGCCGGACCGTTGGGATCCCGGGTCTCGACACCGGTAGCCGATTGACGCATTGGCTCGAGGGTTTTCCGGCGTTGTGTGCCGAGCTCGGATTCCTCGTCTTGGCGTACCGGCCGCTGATGGCCCCGACCGCCGCGCCGGTCGCCATTCCTCGTCCGATTACTCGTCGCGACCAAATGGCCTCGGGGTGAGTCAATAACAGAGAAGAACCAAACCTGGCGAGTAGGTCGTTCGTGTCATTTATCTGCGGGCTCAGTCACGGAGAGCACCATGTCCAACGCAAAACAATCCACTACCACCGCCTCACCCCAGCTGCTTCGGCGGGGTGCCGCCGCCGCCATCCTGTGCGTCACGGCCTCGATCCATGTGGTCGAGCTTCCGCGGCACGTCCGCGACGCACCACTGATCGGCCTCCTCATCGGCCTGGCCATCCCGGTGTGCGTCAGCATCGCCTCGTGGCTGTGGTCGACGGGAGAAGACCAGGCGTGGCTCGCGGCCGCCGGCCTGATGGGAGCGTTCATTCTCGCGTTCCTGCTCAGCCGAACGATCGGGCTCCCGGGATTCGACCGCTCCGGCATGGTCACATACTGGAGCGAAGGGTTGCCGGCGTTGATCGCCGAGTTCGGTGTTTTGGGTCTCGCCTCCGAACACTGGTCATCGCTGCCGCCGCGACTCACCGCGCAGCGGATCGACGACGACGCCTGATTCGGTCGCCTGCCGTTCGGCGAGAGTCGTCGATCAGCGATAGCCCTTGAGGACGTGCTCCATCCACCAGGCGGGAGCCGCCCCGAGTAGTTGGCCGATGTCGACGTAGTCCCACCACCGTTGCACTTTGCCATCGCGGACCTCCATCACGGAACAGAACCGCACATTTGCATGCTCGCCGGTTCCCCAGAACCACTCCTCGCGATGCTCGGTAATCACCATGTCGCCCTCGGCAACGATCGGCCCCGGGTGGAGCACGTACCGCTCAAGCGGTTCGATTCCCAGGCGCAGACGTGCCGCCACCTCGGCCGGACCCCGGGCTCCCTGCTCGGAATCGACCAAGGGAACATCGATGTAGTGGCCGTCGTCGGCCATGAACGCGCCCACCGCGTCGAAATCACGCCGACCGAGCGCGTCCCAGAACTGTTCGACCAGGTGTTTGTTCGCCGCGATGGTGTCGGAGGTTGCCATGGTCGGAGCCTGCCAGATGCACCCTCGATACATCGACCCGGCCGCCCAGACCCAACGGAGAGGCCTCTCGCACATCCCTCGACGCTGGAGGGGCGACTCTGGAGGGGCGAACTCTGGAGGGAGTCGCGGCTCCGCTCTGGCAGTAGGTTGACCGTTCGTGACCGTTCGAACCTGTCTCCGGCTCGTCGTGGTGTCGACCTTGGTGGCTGCGGTCGCCGGATGCAACCGGGCACCCACTCCCGACGAGTTCCAGCGACTGGCCGTCACGACATTGACCAATGAAGCTGCCAAGAACGGCGTCGCCCTGGCCGACGTTGCCTGCGCCCGGCCCGGGGGTGTGCAGAAAGGCACCGTCTTCCGCTGCACCGCCGCCGGCGAGGCCGGCGAGCGCTTGGCGTTCGACGCGCTGATCGACGCCCCCGGCCACGTGCTGATCACCCCCGCGCAGTAGTTCCCCCCGGGCGACGACCGTTCAGCAGGTCAACACCGTGCAGGCGCTGATTCCGGGAGCGCCGTAGACGTGAGTGAAGGCGGTGCGCGGGTTGCCTGGCACCTGATGGGCACCGGCCGCGCCCCGCAACTGGAGCACGCTCTCGTACACCTGACGCAGGCCCGAGGCGCCGATCGGCTCGCCATTCGCCAGGCACCCGCCATCGGTGTTGATCGGCATGCGGCCGTCGATGTTGGTCTCGCCGAACTGGATCATGTCCTCCTGGGCCCCGTGCTCACACAGGCCGGTCTCGGCCATGTGCATGATCTCGGCCCCCGACTCGGTGTCTTGGATCTGAGCGACGTCGATGTCACTCGGGCCGATACCGGCCATTTCGAACGCACCCCTGGCCGCGGCGACCGACGGGCTGTCGCCCCGTTCGGGGGACAGGTGGGGGCTGAACACTTCGAAGCTGCCGAACGGCCGGCTGCGCAGCACCGCCGACTTCAGGTACACCGGCCGCGGCGTGTAGCGGGTGGCGACGTCGGCTCGCGCCAGCACCAACGCCACCGCGCCCTCGGCGGGCGAGCAGAACATGTAGTTGGTCAGCGGGTTGGCCAGCATCGTGCCGTTGAGCACTTCTTCTTCGCTGATCGGCTTACGTCGCCAGGCGTTCTCGTTCAGCGAGCCGTTACGCAGATTTTTCACCGCGACCTTGGCGAGCGTCGAGTTGGTGATGCCGTGATCGTGCATGTACCGCTGGATCTTCATCCCGAAAAACTGGGTGGTGACCATCATCCCGGCGTCGCCGTACCACGCGTCGAGGCCATATTCGGCCGGCGACGGGTCGAACGCACCCCGCGGATGCTTGTCGAAGCCGAGGGCCATGACCACGTCGGCGGCGCCCGCCTCGATCGTGTTATAGGCGCTGATGAGAGCCGATCCGCCGGTGGCGCAGCCGTTGGCGACGTTGATGAACGGCACGCCGGTGAGGCCGAGCATCGACACCATCGTGTCGGCGTTGCCGGCCGCAGCCGACCCACCAAACGCGTACTGGACATCGCCCCAGCCAATTCCGGCGTCGCCGAGGGCCCTACGGACGGCGACCGCGCCCTGCTCCATGCCGCTCAATGGATGACGACCGAACGGGTGAATTCCGATTCCTACAATGGCAACCGACATATCAATCCTCCGGGCTGAATGCGAACGTGAGGACCTCGCGGCCCTCGTCGTCGGTGGTAAACGGGATGATCACAAGCTTCACCGACATGCCGATACGCAGGTGGTCGGCGCGGTTCTCGGTGAGGCGCGACTCCACGATGCAGGCGCCCGGCAGGTCGATGTAGCCCAGCCCGAACGGGACGAAGTCGAGCGTGGTTTCACGCCCCGCGTATGGGGGGTTCTTCGGGAGGAAACCTTGGATGGTCCAACTCCAGACGGTGCCGCGGTTGGGCAGTTCGACGGTGGCCATATTGGTACCGGTGCAGCGGGCGCACGAGCCCTCGACCGGGAAGCGGGTCTCGCCGCAGTCATTACAACGCGAACCGAGGAGCCGAGGCTCACCGTCGACGGTGGCCCACAGCCCCTCGGCCATCGGAACCTGGGTGGTAGTCATGGCCCCAGCCTCCCACTCAGGCACGCTGTTAATCCAAGTGGTGCGCCCCAACCTCCAATGTGGAGCACAATCCCGCTCACACCGCGACGAGACTGCGATTTGGGGCGGGGTCGCGCTGAGGGCGTGACGGCACTCCCCGGAAATGTGGGTTCGGGGTTTCCAGATCGTGGTTCGGGGCTGCCGAGCGGCGGTCAGGCCTCGGTGAGCCAGCCGTACGGGTCGGGGGCGGCGCCGACCTGCAGGTCGGTGAGCGCGGCGCGAAGCCGCATCGTCTGCTCGCCGATCCCGCCGTTGCCGACGTTGATCGACTCGCCGTTGTGGACCAGCCGACCGACCGGCGACAGGATCGCAGCGGTGCCCGAGAGCGCCGCTTCACCACCAGGCCGGGCCGCCCACGCAACAACCTCGTCGACGGTCACCTCGCGCTCCTCCACCTGATAGCCGAGGTCGGCGGCGAGGGTGAGCAACGAGTTGCGGGTCACGCCGTGGAGGAACGACGTGGTCAGCGCCGGAGTGATCACTCGCTCGGCGTCGATCAGCATGAAATTCGATGCACCGGTCTCCTGCACCATCCCGCCGGGGGCGAACAGCACCTGATCAATACCGAGGCGGGCCTTGGCATCGAGCGTCGGACGCAGCGCCATCACGTAGTTGGCCCCCGACTTGACCATGCCGAACTGCGGCGTGGTGCGGGGCTGCACGGTCTCGATGGCGATCGCCAACGGGCGGATGCCGCCCGAGAAGTAGTCACCGACCGGGCTCGCCAACACGAACAACAACGCGGTGGTCGACGGCGACGCGGCCGCGCCAATGTTTGCCTCGGTACCGATCAACGTCGGGCGCAGATACAGCGAGCCGGGCGACGACGGAACCTCGGCATTGTTAGCCGCGGTGACCTCGTGCAGCATCGCATCGAGCACGTCGGCCGGGGGCTGCGGCAGGCAGAGCAACTCGGCCGAGTTGCGCATGCGAGCAACGTGGGCCGCGGCCCGGAAGATGCGCACGACGCCGTCGTTGCCGCGGTGAGCCTTGAGCCCCTCGAAGCAGGCGCTGCCGTAGTGGAGCACGTGGGCGGCCGGGTGGAACGAGAACGGCTGCACCGGCCCGGTCACCACCTCGCCCCACACCCCGTCCTCGTATCGCATATGCGACATGATCGAGCCGAACAGCGTGCCGAATGGCGCGGTGGGAGGAGCAGGAACCGAGGACGCCGATGTCGTGGTCATGGTCGTCAGATTACGCCCTTCACCTCCGCACCGTGCGGCCGAAATCATGGGTGATCCGGGGACGGTCACTCCCTGGTTTGGCGGAGCGGCAGGCGGTCAGCGGGCAAAACGGTCAGCTGGTCGAGCGATACCGGCGCACGGCGATCGGCGCAAGAACCACGCCAATGCCGATCGACCAGGCAATGGCGATCAGCACCTTCGACGCCGTCGGGCCGCCGAGCATGCACGCCCGTACCGCGTCGGCGGTCGCGCTGACGGGCTGGTTGCGGGCCCACGGCTGCATCCAACCGGGCATCTTGTCGGGTTGCACAAAGGCGCTCGACGCAAACACCAGCGGCGCGAGTAGGGGAAACGAGGCAGCCTGCGCCGCTTCACCGTTGGTCACCGACAGCCCGATCAGGGCGAACACCCAGGCCAGGCCGAGCCCGAACAGGATCAGCACCGCCACTCCGAGAGCGACCATCACCACGTTGGTGTGGGCCCGGAACCCGACCAGGTAACCGATCGCCAGCATCAGCAAAATGATGAACACGTTGCGCGTGGTGTCGGCCAGCACACGCCCGCCAAGGACCGCGGAGCGGGCCATCGGCAGCGAACGGAGCCGATCGAGGAGCCCCTTGCCCTTGTCTTCGGCGAGGCCGACGGCGGTGGAAATCGCCCCGAAGGCAATCGTCTGGACGAAGATTCCCGGCATCAGATAGTCGACATACGGCATCCCCGGGATCTCGATCGAACCGCCGAACACATAGCGGAACATGAACACGAAGATCACCGGCTGGACGATCGAGAAGACCAGCAACTGGGGCAGGCGACGGATCACGGTGAGGTTGCGCCAGGCCATTGCCTGGGTGTCGCGGATCGCCCACATGAAACCGTCGTCACGAGCGGTCGACAACCCGGAAATCGTGGTGGAAGTGGCCATCAGTTGGCTCCGGTCAGGCTAAGGAACACATCGTCGAGGGTGGGTTCATGGAGGTCGAATCGCCCCACATCGAGGCCCGCGTCGTGCAGGCGGTTGAGGGTGAGGCGGATCGACGAGGCGCCGCCCATCAGCGGGATCTGCACGGTGTGCGGGTCGTCGACCGGACGGGTTGGTTGCAGATCGGCGAGCAGCGTCACCGCCGACTCGGCATCGGCGACCGAGGCGAAGTTCAGGGCCATCACCGTCGAGCCGAGGCGGGACTTCAGCTCGGCTGCGGTGCCCTCAGCGGCGACCTTGCCCGAATCGATGACCACGATCCGGTCGGCAAGGCGGTCGGCCTCCTCGAGATACTGGGTGGTCAACATCACCGTCGTGCCGTCGGAGACGAGGTTGGCGATGACGTCCCACAGGTCCTGGCGACTGGCCGGATCAAGACCGGTCGTCGGTTCATCGAGCAGGAGCACCGGCGGATGGGTGATCAGCGCGGCGGCGAGATCGAGTCGCCGGCGCATGCCCCCGGAGTAGGTCCGGGCGGGGCGACCGCCGGCGTCGGTGAGATGGAACTGATCGAGCAACTCGACTGCCCTCGACGCTGCCACCGACTTGGCCAGATGGTTGAGCCGACCGACGAGGGTGAGGTTCTCGTAACCCGTGAGGTTCTCGTCGACGGCCGCGTATTGGCCGGCCAGGCCGATACTGCGCCGGACCAATTGTGGAGCCGCCAACACGTCGTGACCGGCAACAATGGCCCGCCCACTGTCGGGCCGCAGGATGGTGGTCAGAATGCGAACGGCGGTCGTCTTACCGGCACCGTTGGGGCCGAGCAGGCCGAGCACGGTGCCGGTCGGCACTTCGAGCGACACCCCACGCAGCGCGTGGACATCACCAAAGCTCTTCACCAGGCTGTCGGCGACGATGGCCGAACCGATCGAAGGGTTGGACATGGGTTTCACCCTAACGAACGCCGGCGGATGAACGGCGTGGGGGTGGGCCCAACCGCCGGCGTCAAACGTCAGCGAGGACCCGCAGCGAGGCCACGGCCCGACGATCCTCGCGATCTCGATAGGTTCGATGCTGTGCCAATACCGCTGAGTAGTAACCGATGACGTCGGCAGCCGGCGACCCGGCCGCGGCCGGCGCCGAGCCGATGAGCCCGCAGACCCACTGGGATGCGGTCTGGTCGACCAAACACTTCGACGAGGTCAGCTGGTACCAGGCCGACTCGCCGCGGTGCAGCGGACTGATCCGCAGTTTGGCGACCCCTTCGGAGCAGATCGCCATCATGGGCGCGGGTGCATCATCATTGGTGATCGACCTGGTCCGCCATGGGTACGCGGCCGTGCATGCTGTCGACCTGTCGGATGCCGCGTTGGACCAGCTGCGGACCCGCCTCGGTGATGACGCCCCAAGGGTCACCTATCACGTCGCCGACGTCCGAAGCATCCGATTCGAGGTACCCATCGACCTTTGGCACGATCGGGCGACCTTTCACTTTCTCACCGACCCCGCCGATCAGGCCCGTTACGCTCAGGGCGCGGCAGACGCGGTGCGGCCCAACGGCCATCTGATCCTCGCCACTTTCTCCCACGACGGACCCGAACAGTGCAGCGGCCTGCCCGTCGTGCGGTACCGCGCGGACACCGTGGTGCAACGGTTCGGCGCCTCGTTCGAACTCCTGGACTCCTTCAACGAGGATCACCTCACCCCCTGGGGAGCGACGCAGTCGTTCATCCATTGCATCCTGCGCCGGCGAAGCACCGCCGCCGACACTCGGTAAATGCGCGGGGCTCAAAACGAATAGGTTGGGGGCGGTGTCCAAAGTCTTCCTGTGCCGGCCATACACGCCGACCGTGCTCGTCCGCAACATCGCCGCACGTGGCCTATCCCGGACGTTTGCGCTGCGCATCGGTCATGCCGTCGGCGGGTCGGTGGTTGTTCGATCTGGTCCCCTACCGTTCTTTCTGCTGGCGCGCCGCCGGGAGTACCCCTTGGCCGACGGTCTGGCGTTGCACCGCGGCTTCTTCGACGCCAGCTTCGAAGTGACGGTGACGACCGAGGAAGCCGTGAACATTCGCCTGGACTGACCAAACAGGAGACGGCGACGATCGTCGTCGCGACGCGGCCGGACCCCGGCGAACCATGAGCGCCAACCCACCGCCGAACCCCTCAGAGTCGAGTGATCTCCACGGCGAGAATCGCGCCGATGGCGAACGTCGTTGTCCACGCGACCAGGGCAATCGCTCCGGTCGGGACGCTCGTCGGGGCGTTCGAGCGGATCGCTTCGGCGTGGCGGCGGTAGGTGCGATTGCCGATTGCCCAGATGCCGGTTCCGACGACCACCATCATCCAGCCGATCGAGGTGCGGGCCCGGAGCAGGCCGCCGCCGGAGAAGTAGCGGGCGACGGCAACCCCCGCGGCGACCCATGACAGCGCAGTTCGTTGCCATGCCAAGCCGTTGCGTTCGTTGGCGAGACTGTCGAGGACGTCGGGGTCATGCCCACGCCAATTCTCGGACGAGTCGTTGGTCACGATCGCCTCAGAGCAGCGTGTAGATCATCGTCACGAGCGCAACGATAGCGGTCACGATCGAGACGATCCTGGGGATCGACGACTGCGGGAGCGGCTGACGCAAGCGCAGGGCTCGTTGCGACGCCGCCCAATTGCGGTGGCTCGAGAACGCCAACAACCCGCCCAGCATGATCAACACGATGCCGGCAATCTTGGGGCCGACCGTCGATCCGCTCGCCGGCTTGAGCACGTGCGACACGGCAAGGCCCGAAACCACGCATCCCAAGGCGGTTCGATTCCAGGCCAGGAAGGTTCGCTCGTTGGCGAACGTGAATCGAGCGTCGGGCTCGCTTCCCTCATCGGACTGTCCCTTCGGAGGTTCCCTCGGAGGTTCGCCGGCGGTCACACGATCGCCAGCTTCGCGGGGTACGTGGAGTTGTCGATCTCGACATGACGTTCCACCGCGAGCCCTCTTCCTCGCAGCTCCACAACCAGGCGATCGATGATGTCGGCGAGCTCGGCACCATCTGCCCCGGTCACCGTGATCGTCTCGGAGCTCTGCGCGTGATGGCGCCGGAGCCCGGCGAGCGAGATCTGCCGTAGCCGATCGTGCATCACTAGGGCCGTGGCCGCCCAGCGACGGGCGTTGGCCGCGTTGCCCGGTGCGTTCGCAGCATCGCGGTGATGCCACGTGGCGGACTCGACCAGCTCGGCGATCAGCGGATCGAGGATGATCGCCAGGCTGCTGGTGTCATCGGCGTCGTCGATGATGAACCGCAACGCCGAGCGGGTGTCGCTCGGACGCCAGGGTGCGCCGAGAGCCCGGGCGGCGTCACGAATCACCGACTGACTCAGCCATGCGCCACAGGTCGCCGGTGCCAGCAGCAGGCGGGCGAGCCGGGCGCGGCCCAGGCTCAAGGGAAGCGGTTCAACCTCGAGTTCACCACCCATCTCAGGGGCTGGCCTGAGTCGATCGAACTCCTCGCCGAGGAACTCGGTCGCCGCCGACAGCACCGCGGCATACACCCCACCGTCAGCACATACCGACGCGGCATGGAGGGCAACGGGGGCCCAGGTGGCCAGGTGATCGGCGAGGAACTTGCGCTCCGTCTCGACCGCTTCCATTGCCTTGTCGGGGGTTCCCTCGCGCCAGGCCGTCGCCTCGTCGTGGCAGAGTTGGGCGAGGCATCGAAGCTGCAGGCCAAGGTGATCGGCCCCGGCAATCCGCCAACGGCGGTCGGCGTGCTCGCACAAACCCGAGCTCGTCGTAGCGATCGACCACTGCGGCGAGCATCGCTCCACCCTGTTGCCCGTCGTCGCTACGGAAGATCGACTCGTACAGCGGGACCCCGCGCAGCAAGACGCGCTCGTACTCGGTGGCGATCGCCGGATCATCGCCCGCCAACGACACCAGTGCCGGGATTCCGGCGACCAGCGGGGCCAGCCCGGCGCCCGGCTCCTCGAGCAGGAGCAGGCCGAGCAGTGCGGCAAGTCCGGCGCGGCGTTCGGCGATCAGCGCCAGGTCGCTCGTCACGGCGGCGACCTCCACGGCTTTTGCCGGGGTGGCGTAGGCACGTCGCCGTCGGCTTGACCGGACGGGCGAACCACAGTGGTCGGCGAAGCCCGCCGGGACCGGGGCCGGGCCGGGTCTTGGCCAGCCATTCGCGGTAGACCTCGGTCGACCTGCCGGTGTCGACGGCGATGTCGCCGTAGTGGTCGCCGTCATGGGCGGGGGCGACGGTGACCCGCTGCAGCCAGCAGTGCATCCCCGAGATCGGATCGGGCTGCACCGGGAACGTCAGGTTCTGGTGCACCCCGGCATCGCTCCACCACACCCGGCCCGAGTCGGGATCGGACGACTCGAACGGCGGAGACCCCTTTGACCTGGGTCATGTTCCACTGCCCAGGTCTTGCCGGTCGGCGCCGTGCCTTGGCCGAACGCGGCGGTCGGTCCGCGGAGCGCGGCCAGCGCCGAGGAGTAGCGCGGGGTGCCCTCGCCGTCGTCGAGTCGCCAGCGGCCCATGTGGTGCGAAACGCCGACGACGCCGGGCCGGATGCCCTCGGTGCGCCAGGCGCGGATGACGAAGTAGCCGATCTGGGTGGTGATCCGCACCAGGCCACCCATACCGATGCCGAGCTTCTCGGCGTCGGACGGATGGATCCACATCGGGTGCGAGTGGCTGATCTCGTTCAGCCATTTCGCCTGGCCGGAACGGGTGTGGATCAAGCGTCGGCAGCCGGAACGTCGGCAGCAGGATGCGCTCCCCGTGCTCCATGTCGAGGTCCTCCCAGTGGACGTGGCTCTTGATGTAGCCCGGGCATTGCGTACTCGGGCCAGCCCCAGTCGCGCAGCATCGGCGAGTACATCTCCAGCTTGCGCGACGGAGTCGGGAACCCGAACCGCACGGTGCCGTCGATCTCGACGCCGATCGAGCCGTCGCCGATGAACGGCATGTGCCCGCCGATGTCGTCGAGCGTGTCGTGCAGGCCAGCCGTGCCGGGCACCTGATAGACGCCGTCGTCGTTGCGAACCGCCTTCGTCGTGGCGATCTCTTCGGCCGACACGACCCGCTCGTGGACCGCGTACTGGCCGCCGGGGATCTCGAATGCGCCGTACTTGCGCATGAACGCCAGCGGGGCGAGCCCTTCGGCGGCCGCCGCCTCGGGCAGCCCGGGGATCTGAGTTCTGAACATCTCGTCGTAGTACTCGTCGATGCCGAGCGGCGTGCCGGGATGCTTGTTCGACTCGAAGTGCTGGCGGATGCCGAGTGCGCCGTCGGGGTCGATCTTCCACGACAGGTCGATCCAGAACTCGTTCTCCTCCCACACCTCGCCCGGGTTCGCCTCCCAGGTGCGGTTGACCGGGCGGCCCTCCTTTTCGGCGTTGACCCGGAACACCGGTTGGCGGAATCCGATCCACCGACCGCTGTGGTCTCGTACGATGGCCAGGTCGTGGCGCTCGGCGCCGTTGCCCATCGGCAAGCACGTAGTCGGCGAACCAGGCCGATCTCCGACCACGTCGGGGTCAGCGCGACGTGGCAGCCGACGAGCGACTTCGTCGGTCAGCGCCTCCAGCCAGGAGAACCCGTCGGGGTTCGTCCAGATCGGGTTGTAGACCCGGCTGAAGTAGGTGTCGACCTTGCCGCGGCCCTCCTTCAGGAAGTGCGGCAGCAGGATCGACGCCTCGTGGTGGGCGAGCGGGTACTCGACCGGCCAGGTGAGGTCGTTCCACCGGCCGTGCGGGTGGGCGACCTTCGGCGGCACCGGGATGAACTTGTTCCACCCGTTCGGGGCTGACGCCGCCCTCGGTGCCGACCGAACCGGTGAGCACGTTGAGGAACCACAGGCAGCGGGCAACCTGCCAGCCGCCCTCGTTGCCGGCGGCCGCGGCACCGCCAGTTGTGCGACGACAGCTTGCCGGGCACCGCGGTGGCCACGACATCGGCGATCTCGCGGATCTTGTCGGCGGTGATCCCGCACTGCTGCGCCGCGTACTCCGGGGTGAACTCGTCGTAGAGGTCGATCACCGCCGGCCCGAAGTTCTCGAACGTGCATTCGAGATCGGGGCGCATCTCGCGCAGCACCGTCTCCCAGTTCACCCATCGGCGGACGAACTCGCGATCCCAGGTGCCCTTCTGCAGCAGCAGCCGGGCGATGGCCAGCAACATCGCCGCCTCGGTGCCCGGCCACGGCGCCAGCCAGTGGTCGCTCATCGACGCCGTGTTCGACAGGCGTGGGTCGACGCATGATGATCTTGGCGCCGCGCATCTTGCCCTCGATGATCCGCTGCGCGTGCGGGTTGAAGTAGTGGCCCGCTTCGAGGTGCGACGAGATCAGGAAGATCACCTTGGCGTTGGCGTGATCGCCCGACGGGCGGTCGAACCCCATCCACGACGCGTACCCGACGCGGGCGCCCGACGAGCAGATGTTGGTGTGCGAGTCGTGCCCGTCGATGCCCCACGCATGGAGCACGCGCTCGATGTAGCTGTCATCGCCCGGGCGACCGACGTGGTAGAAGACCTCGTCGTGGCGGCCCTCGCGGAACGCGGTGCCGATCCGGGTACCGATCTCGGTGAGCGCCTGCTCCCAGGTGACCCGCTGCCACTTGCCCTCGCCACGCTTCCCGGCGCGCTTGAGCGGATACAGGATGCGCTCGGGGTCGTAGACCTGGGTGATCGTCGCCGGCCCCTTGGCGCAGTTGCGGCCGCGGCTGGCCGGATGGGCCGGGTTGCCTTCGAGCTTGGCGATCTGCCCGGTCGACTTGTCCATGTAGGCGAGCAGCCCGCAGCACGCCTCGCAGTTGAAGCACGTCGTCGGAATCAGCCGGTAGCGGCGTTCCTTGCGCTCCCCGTGGGCCCACGCCTTGGCGTCGAGCTCCACCCAGTCGTCCCAGCGTTCGACCGGCGCGTAGTTGGTGAGCTGAGACCCGGGCATGATCCGGGTGAGATTGTTCTGTGCGGCACGGCTGAGATCATCGAGCATCGTCATGGTGGTGATCTCCTCAGGAGAGCGGCACGGACTGGCCGGCGCGGACGAATGCGTCTTCGTACAAGGCGACACCGACGATGGCGGCGACTCCGCCAACCAGGGCGAGCAGCCACGACCCGGTGACCAACGCCAGCGATCGCCAGCGCACCCGCCGCCGACCAGGCCGACGACGACGCTGCCCCAGAACTGTCTGCTTGTACTCGCCGTGGGTCATCGCCCGTTGGGCCAGTCTCGACGTGCATCGTCCCTTGCTCGACAGCTCGGTCCAGATCAGGAACGCCAGGGCGACACGCTGCCGAGCAGCAGCCAGGTCATGCGCGGTGGTCAGGTTGTCGGGCAGGTCGAACAGCGGGGCGACGATCAGCCCGACCCCGGCCCCACCGGCCCCGGCCTGGGCCAGCAGCGTCGGGAGCAGCAGCGGCGTCTGCCAGAAGTCGCGGCCCTCACACTGGCCGAACAGGAACGCGGTGTATCCGGCCGTTCCCGCGCCGAACAGCACCGCCGGGATCGCCAGCACCTGATCATTCCTGGCGAATCGATCAGCCCGCGCGAGCAACCACAGCGAGGCGAACACGCCGTAGCCGAGGAGGATGAACGCTCCTTTGACCAGCCACGAGCCCCACTGCGGCCGGGTGAAGATGTAGTAGAAGCGCTTCGGCTGCTTGAGGTCGGCGATCAGCAGCGCGCCGGTGACGGCGGCGAACAGCAAGCGCGATGACCGGCAGCGCGATGCCGACGAACGCCCGCTCATCGGCGTGGCCGGTGAGCGCGGCGAGCCCGCCGACGAACAACGCTCCGGCGCTGATCGCCTTGGTCACCAGGTACGCCGAGACCTTGCCCTTCCACGCCATCGGATGCGGCGGTGGTGTAGGCGGTACGGGCGACGATCTGCTTGCCGTCGACCCGGCGGTGTCGACCCGCACCGTCGGGTGGTGCTCGGTCGTGTCCGCCCAGATCATCCCGTCGTCGGCGATCTTGGTCCGCAGCGGGTCGAGCGCCGCCTGATCGACACCCTTGTAGAACACATGCGGCTTGGTGCCCTGCTCCGGCGGCCTTGACCGTGGTCTCGTGGCGGCCGAGCATCATCGAGATCTTCGACGTCGGATCCTCGATGTCGCCGGCGAAGATCGACTGCGTCGGGCACACGACCACGCAGCTCGGCTCCAGGCCGATCTCGACGCGGTGGGTGCAGAAGTTGCACTTGTGCGCCGTCTGGGTCTCGGGGTTGATGTACAGCGCGTCGTACGGGCAGGCGTTCATGCACGACTTGCAGCCGATGCACGACGAGTCGTTGAAGTCGACGATGCCGTCGTCGCGTCGGAACAGCGCGGTGGTCGGGCAGATCGTCGACGCATGGGGCGTCGTCGCAGTGGTTGCAACGGTTGACCGAGAAGAACCGGCGAGTGTCGGGAAACTCGCCGCGCTCGATGTACTTCACCCACGTGCGGTTCACCCCGAGCGGGACCTCGTGTTCGGCCTTGCAGGCCACCGTGCAGGCGTGGCAGCCGATGCAGGTGTCCTGATCGATGAGGAACGCGTAGCGCGTCACGCCGGATCAGGCTCCGACCGTGGCCTGGACCGTCGAGAGACCCGCCTGCTCCCATGCTCCGTAACCGCCGATGAGATCGGAGACGTCACGGAATCCCGAGGCCCTCATCACCGACGAGGCGATCATCGACCGGTAGCCACCGGCGCAGTAGACCACCGTCGGGACCGACGGATCCAACTCGGCGAGTTGATCCAAGATCCGCGGCAACGGCACCTCGATCGCCCCCGGCAGTTTGCCAACGGCCACCTCCCCCGGTCCGCGCACATCGACGATCTGCACCGCCGCGCCATCGGCGATTCGCTGGGCCAGTTCGGTGACGGTCAGGCGGGAGGCCACCGAGATCCAGCCCGGATGCGCAAGGAATGCCGAAACCGGGTCGGCGAGGCTGCCGATCACTCGATCGAAGCCAATCCGGGCAAGCCGGTTTCGTGCTTCCATCTCGGTGCCGGCTTCGCCGATCAGCACGATCGGTTGATCGGCCGTCAGCACGTCGCCGGCGTACTCGGCGTATCGTCCGGCGAGGCCGACGTTGTACGACCCGACCAGGTGGCCCTGGGCGAAAACGGCCGCGTCACGACTGTCGAGCAGCACCGCTCCGCGGCGCTGCTCGGCGAGCACCTCGGTGAACGACATCGCCCGCGGCGCGGTGTCCTCGACGAGCACATCATGGGACTGCTTGTTGCGATTGGCGGCGAAGGCGAAGTACAGCGGCGAGAGACTCTGGCCCTCGGTCACCGCGTGGACGAACTCGGCCTCGGTCATCGGCTGCAGCGTGTAGTTCGAACGCCGCTGCTCACCAATCGTTGACGACGTCTCGGACGACAGCGATTTGCCGCACGCCGAACCGGCGCCATGGGCCGGGAAGACCCGCGTCTCGTCGGGCAGCGTCAACAGTTGTTCGCGCGTCGAGTGATAGAGCTGCGAGGCCAGCTCGTCGGCCGTCATGCCCACCGAGGTCAGCAGATCTGGTCGGCCGACATCGCCGATGAACATCGTGTCGCCCGTGAGGACCCCATAGGGCGTCTCGTCGTCGGCATGCTCGAAGACCACCAGCGAGATCGACTCGGGCGTATGCCCCGGGGTGTGACGCACCTCGATGTGCACGTCACCGAGATCGAGCCGTTGCCCGTGATCGAGACCATCGATGATGAACTCGGCCGAGGTCTCGGCCACCGAACCGTACGAGATCACTGCGCCCGTGGCGTTTCTGCAACTCGATGTGACCCGACAGAAAGTCGGCGTGGAAGTGGGTTTCGATGACCCGTTCGATCGTCAAACCGGCCGCCGCCGCGTCGGCCAGATATTGCGACACATCGCGCTGCGGATCGATGACGACAGCCCGCCCGCTCGACCCGTCGCCGATAAGGTACGACGCGTGCGAGAGGCACTCGAGGTAGTACTGCTTGAAGATCATTGACGACCCTTCCTCAACACGACTGCCGCGAACGACCGAATGTACGTACAATAGCCTACCCTGATCGACCGAGCTCGTAGAGACCTAGAGGATGCATGGAACTGTTACCCGATCGATTGCCCTGGTTCATCGCCGGCCCGGCGCTCGGTTTGCTCGTCGTCGGGCTGTTTCTGGTCGCCAACCAACCCCTCGGCGCCAGTGGCGCCTACGTCCAGACGATCAAGGCGGTCCGGCGTGACACCGATACGGTCGGCTGGCGGGTCTGGTACTTCGGCGGCATCTTTGCGGGCGGGCTGATCGCCACCCTCCTCGGCACCGGATTCACGGCACACACCGGGTACACCGCGCTGACGTCGATCTGGCCGACCCCGGTGGTCGCCGCGGTGGTGTTTGCCGGAGCCGTCGCCATGGGCTACGGAGCCCGAATGGCCGGCGGTTGCACATCGGGGCACGGCATCTGCGGCACAGCCCAACGTTCCCCGGCCAGTTGGGCTGCCACCGCCACCTTCATGGGCACGGCGATCGTCGTGACATACATCCTGCGTATCGCCACCGGAGGCGACCTGTGAAGAACCGGCTCAACGTCATGGGCGGCCTCTTCGGGGCGGGTTTTGGGTTCGTTCTCGGCGCCGCCCGCCTCCACGAGTACGACACGATTCACAAGATGCTTCGCTTCGACGAACTCGACGTGTACCTACTGATGGGATCGGCGATTGCGACGTCACTTCCGCTGTTGTGGTGGCTCGAACGACGCAACACGACGACCATGTTCGGCGGCCGGATCGCCCTATCGCGATCCAAGCCGCAGCGTCACCACCTCATCGGCGGGGCGTTGTTCGGCGCCGGTTGGGCCGTCGCCGGCACCTGCCCCGCCCCTGCCCTGGTCATGCTGTCGTCTGGAGCCGGGCTTGCCCTCGTGGTCATCGTCGGACTGTTCCTCGGGCTCCACCTCCGAGATCGTCACACCACCAAAACGGTGGTCGGCGACGGCGAGCACCGCCAGTTGGTTGGCGTCAGGTAGCCCTCGACGAGCGACGCTTGCAATCTGCGACAATTTGTCCGTACATTGGCCAGATGGCGAGCACTGCGATTCGGAAACCCAACCGTGACAGCCCGATGCCGCTGTGGGCCCAGGTCCTCGAAGACATGCACAGCCGGGTTGCCGGCGGCGAGTTCACCAATGGGTTCCCGGCCGAACGCGAACTGATCGAGCAATACGACATCAGCCGGCACACGATGCGCGAGGTCATGCGTCGGCTCCATGCCGACGGCTTGATCAATCGGGAACGGGGCCGCGGCACGTTTTTGCGCCCACGGACTATCGAGCAACGCACTGGTTCGCTCTACAGCCTGTTTCGTTCGATCGAAGACCAGGGATTCGAACAGCGCAGCAAGGTCATCGACCTTGATGAGCGCACCGATGCCGTGGTTGCCGGCCACCTTGGCGTCGACCCGGCGACGCAGTTCATGTATCTCCACCGCCTCCGCAACGCCGACGACACCCCCATCGCCACCGACGAACTCTGGATTCCTGCGGAGCATGGCGCACCGTTGCTCTCGACCGACTTCGAACATACCGCGGTGTACGAGGAGCTCGAGCGCCAGTGCGGCATTCGCCCGGGGGCCGGCTGGGAACGGGTGCACCCGACAATTCCGACCGCCGGCGAACGAGCGCTGCTCGGCACCTCGGCCAAGGAGCCCGCATTCCTGATTGAGCGCTATACCTCGTATCGCGGATTGCCGCTCGAGTGGAGGCGCACCGTGGTGCGCGGCGACCTCTACGCGTTCATGACCACGTGGGGTGACAGCGGCGAACCACACGACCGACCGTCGTTCGCCCCGGCCATCGCACGACCGACCGACGAGTGACTCGCCTCGCCGAGTCGCGGATCGCGGTTTCTACCCGAGCAGTCCCGAGATCGACCGCGCCGCGGTGTAGACGGCGACACCCACGACCATTCGCACGAACCAGCGGGACAGGGTGGCGCCGTCGAATCGCCGGGAGATGCGACCACCGGCGACGGCCCCCACGACGGAGGCGACGGTGAACATCGAGATCAGGGGCCAATCGAGGCTGACCCCCTTGGCCTTGAGCCCGAAGGCCGCCGCCGAGTTGATCGCGATGATCAACAACGACGTGCCGACGGCTTCAGTCATCGGCAGCCCGAGCAGGATGACGAGGGCCGGCACGATCACAAATCCGCCTCCGACGCCGAAGAACCCGGTCATCAACCCGACCACGACGCCGGCTCCCACAACGCGACCCATCTGCACCGGCGCAGCCTGCTTGCGCACCACCACCATCGTTCCACCGGAGTCTTCGCCGCACGACGCGGCGTGAGCACCAACCGTCATCAACGCGGGCGCGTGGTTCCGCCGGGCGGTGACCACGGCCGCGACGATCATCACTCCCGAGAAGGCCAGCATCAACATGTTCGGGTTCAACCTCTCGCTCAGCACCTTGCCGAGCAGCGAGCCGAGCACCCCGACGACCCCGAACGGGACGGCGATGTCGGTCCTCACCCGACCAACGACCCAATGGGGGCGCACGGCGATCGAGGCGGTGACGCACACGACCACCAGCGACGAGACCGTCGCCAACTTGGGCGTCTCACCGGCGACGTAGACCAGCACGGGAACGGCAAGGATCGAGCCCCCGGCCCCCACGGAACCGAGCGTCAGCCCGATCAGGGTGCCGAAGAGCACGATCAGAAGGATCTGGGTCACCGGGCAGCTCCAGACCGGTCGGCCGCGAACGCCGCCAGCACAGACCCGGCGCCGATCGATGACGGTTGCTTCCCGCCGGCACGCCTACAGCTGTCTCTCGCCACAATGTCCATATGTACGTACCTTATAGGACCCAAGGAGCTTCGCAGCCCATCCGAGGCGACAGATTTCCCGAGGCACCTCACCGACTCCGCCGCGCCGGGGAATCCAGGCGAACCGGGTAGCGTCGCCGGGCTATGCAATGGACCGTCCACGGTGAACGACTGATCTACGACAGCCCATGGCTTCGCCTCGCCCTGACCGATATCGAAATTCCCGGTGGAGCACGGTTTGAGCACCACGTCATAAGGGCCACGGCCCATGCCGCGGGCACGGTGATCACCAACCCCGACCGGGGAGTGCTGCTGTTGTGGCGGCACCGGTTCACCACCGACACCTGGGGATGGGAGGTACCGGCCGGCCGGATCGACGAGGGCGAGACCCCCGAGATCGCCGCGGCCCGCGAGGCCTACGAAGAGACCGGCTGGCGACCCGGCCCGGTGTCCCCGCTGTTCAGCTACAACCCGTACAACGGGGTCAGCGACACGATCTTCCACATCTTCACCGCCACCGATGCCGTCTACGTCGGCGATCCGCCTGACGCCAGCGAATCGGAGCGAGTCGAGTGGGTGGCGTGGTCTGAGCTTCGCAGCGAGATCGCCCGCGGCCGAGTGCTCGACGGGCTCTCGCTGACGGCCCTGCTCTGGATGCTGACGTTCAATCCACCAGAGGTTCAGCCCGGGGTTCAGCTAGGGGTTCAACCCGAGGTTCATCCGGCCGCGTGGTCGGGCGAATCAGGGTTCCCGCCAGCATCAGCTTGAGCATCTCAACCGCTCGGGTGTGCCGTTCGCTGTCGCCGATCAGGTTGGAGAACCGCACCAGGCCGTTGAGCACGGCACCGAGCATGTCCTCTACCGGACGGAGTTGATCGGGCAGGATCTCCCCGCTGGCCACGGCATCTTCCACCAGCCCCCGGATCAGTTGGACGGTCGCCATGCCCCGCGATCGGAATAGATGGCGCAGATCGGGGTGGTGACGCACGTCGCGCGACACCCCGAAGAGGAACCCGGCAAGCGACGGATCCTGCTTGTTCAACTCGACCGCCGCATCGAGTACGGCCGTCATGCTGTCGAGCAGGCCGACCCGACCGACCAGCGCCTTGGCGAACACGTCGGCGACTTGCGACTGGACCTCTTCGTAGACCTCGACATACAAATCGGCCTTGGACAAGACGTAGTGGTAGATCGCCCCGGCCGTGATCCCGGCGCTGGCGGCGATGTCCTTGTTCGTCGTCGCCCCATAGCCCTTGAGGGCGAAGATGGCGCGGGCCTCACGGACCAGTCGTTGCCGAGTATCGACCGAGTCGGCATCCTTTGGACGGCCCAGCCGTCTACCTGGTGGGGGGGCCATCAGGTACCAGCCTCGCGCTTGGGGCCCGGGTCGACCGGGGTTCCGAACTTCACCCGGTTGTGGGCATGAGCAAGGTGTTGAATCGAGAACGCGGAACGCAACGCGGTCCACTGACCCTGGGCCTCCAACGTCTGATTCACCGACTCCTTGGCCAGCTTCAAGGCGAACGAGGGTTTCTTGGCGATCCTGCGGGCCATCGCCATCACGTAGTCCCGTAGCTCGGCGGCGGGCACGACGTGGTTGACCATCCCGAGCCGCTCGGCCTGGGCCGCGGTGACCCAATCGCCGGTGAACAACAGTTCCTTGGCCATCCGCGCCCCAAACTCCCACGGATGGGCGAAATACTCCACCCCATTGACCCCCATACCGACCACCGGGTCGGAAAACAAGGCGTCATCAGCGGCGATGATCACATCGGCGACCCACAGCAACATGAGTCCACCGGCGATCGTCTTGCCCTGGGCGGCGGCCAACAGCGGCTTGGGGAGGTTACGCCACCGCCAGCACATCTGGAAGTAGACCTCGTCCTCCCACGCCATCTGGCCTTCCTGGCCGTCGCGCCCGAACCCGCCGTTGGGGGTCACCAGGTCGAAATCCCGCATCGATTCGGTGTCGCGCATGTCGTGACCTGACGAGAAGTGCGGGCCGTCGGCCTGCAACACGATCACCTTCACATCGCTACGCCGCGAGGCGTCGTCGAAACAGGCGTTCATTTCGTAGGTCATACGCTTGTTCTGCGCGTTGCGGCTCTCGGGCCGATCGAGGGTGACGACGGCAATACCGCCGTCGCCCGCGTCAACCACCTCGTAGTGGACCGTCTGTAGTGCCGTGAGATCGATCAGCTTATGTTTCCCCAGTTGTGCGGTAATCGCCGTACTGAGCGTCCCTAACGCACGCTTCGCGCCGGATCGTCGATCAATGCGACGGGTTCCAGCTGGTCAGCCAATGGTTCGGCTGCCCTCCCAGTACGGGGCGCGCAGCGTTCGCTTGTTGATCTTGCCCATGGCGTTGCGACCGATCGTCGCGACAATCTCCAACGAACGGGGGCACTTGTATCCGGCGAGTTGAGCACGGCACGCGGCCATCAACTCGGCGACCGGCGGCGGATTCTCGGGATCGACGGGAACCACGAGGGCCTTCACCGACTCGCCCATATCGGCGTCGGGCACCCCGATCACCGCCACATCAGCGACCCCGGGATGGGCGATGAGCACCTTCTCGGCCTCGGCCGGATAGACGTTGACCCCACCCGAGACGATCATGTCGCTGAACCGGTCGGTGATGTACACGTAGCCATCGGGGTCGACGTACCCGATCTCGCCGATCGTGAACACGCCGGGCCGCAGGTGGGCCTTGGCGGTCTTGGCCGGATCGTTGGGGTAGACAATGCCGCGGCCCGTCGAGTCCTCGAAGTACAGGCGACCCTCGGTACCCGCCGGCACCTCGTCGTCGGCGTCGTCGACGACCACCGCTCGGGCAAACGGGGGGTTGATGCACCGCCCGACCGAGCCGGGATGCTCCAACCATTCCTCGCTGGTGATCGAGCAGATCGTGCCGACCTCGGTGGCCCCGTAGGCATCGATGAACACCGGCCCGAACCACTCGATCATCTGCCGCTTGACATCGATCGGACACGCCGCACCGGTGTGGGCGATGAGCTTCATCGAACTCAGGTCGTAGCGCGCTTTCACCTGGTCGGGCAGGTCGAGCATCCGCTTGAAGTGGGTCGGGACCATCACGCTCGTCTCGGCGCGATACTCCTCGATCAACGCCAGTGTGCGCTCGGGATCGAAGCGGCTCATGACCGCCAACGGAGTGCCGGCGGCCAAGATGCGCAGACCGTTGAGCGGGCCCGTGTGGTACATCGGGCCGACCACCAAATGGGTGCCGAACTTGGCGAACCGGTTCGACTTCAACGCGTCGATGTGCTCGACGATTGTCGCGCCGCCGGCAAACATCGTCGGAGCCAGATCGACGCCCTTGGGCACCCCGGTCGTGCCGCTGGTGTACATCAGGTTGGGAAGCGGAGTGACGTCGGTCGGCGGTTCGTCGCCGCTCGCGCCCTGCAGCAGTTCGTCCCAGCCGGTATGGGTGCCGGCGTTTGGCGACCGCCAGGCGACGACCATCGCCACCCCGGCCAACTCCGCCGCGGCACGACCGCGCTCGATGTTCTCGGGCCCGACGAACACCACCCGAGCCTGCGAGTCGCGCAAGATATACGCGGCCTCGTCGGCGTTCAGGTGGAAGTTGACCGGCACGGTGGAGGCTCCGGCGAGTAGCCCCCCGAGGTGGGCGAGCACCGTTTCGACGGAGTTCTCGGCGTAGACCGCCACCCGTCGCGCCGGGCCCAACTCCATCGAGTGCAGGGCGTTCGCCACCCGGTTGAGCGCATCGTTGACCTCGGCCCACGTCATCATCACCCGGTCATCGCGCAGGGCAATTTCATCATGATGTTCGTGGGCCCGGTCACGGGCGATCAATGCCATCGGGCTATCTAACCAGCGTCGGGTTCAGCTCTCGAATTCCGTGATCAGCGAACCGACATCGGTGAATGTCTGCGTATCGAAGTCCCACTGCACAATCTGGAGCGATTCGGCCAGGTAGACGTCGGTCTCACCCTCGAGACTGAACACAACGCCGGGTCGAGCGAGGCTCGGCGTGTAGCTCAAATCGCGGGCGGCG
Organism: uncultured Actinomycetes bacterium; assembly: GCA_963847945.1. GTDB lineage: Bacteria > Actinomycetota > Acidimicrobiia > Acidimicrobiales > Ilumatobacteraceae > JANMJD01. The sequence goes on along the minus strand of CAWKBX010000003.1, from coordinate 147,294 downwards.
TTCATGATCGACGCCCTGGTCAACGGACCGGCCGCCATCGCTTGGCGAATGATTGCCACGGTGACCTCACCGACGGTCCATCCAGGTTGAGCGCTGGGGACGATGTCGGGCTTGCCCGCAGCCGTGATCGCGTCGACGTACTCCTTGATGCCGGGCTCACCGTGAAGGGCGGGGTTGCCGACGTCGGCCAGGTTCGCCGACGTGTACAAGCCATCGCCCGACGGGCCCGACAGCGCCAGGATCAACGCCGAGGCACAGGTGTTCGTCAGGAAGATCTTCGGTTCCCAGCCGGGGTTGGCCGCCTTGGCGTTGGCAATCTCTGGCAGGAAGCGGTAGCACCCGGCGCCGAGCGGGATTCCCATGATCACGTCGGGCTTCGCCGCGGCGAGGGCCGTGGCCTGGGCGGTCGGCGGGTTCTCGTCGGTGGCTTCGATCGTCTGGGTTTCGACGATCGTGATCCCGTCGGTGGCCGATTCCTTGAATGCGTCGGCGTACACCTGACCGAACTCGTTGTTGACATAGAACAGGCCGACGGTCGCCCCCTCGGGCATCAGCTCGCGGATCGTCTTGACGTAGGTCTTCGTCTCGATCGTGTACGGCGGCAGCACCCCGGTGGTCCATGGATACTCGGCGGCCTCCCCCCACTCGGGCGCGCCCGACAACGAGAGCAGCTGCGGGATGCATTCCTCGTTGAGCGTCGTGCGTACCGCCGCGTTGTTCGGCGAGCCGATGATCCCGCTCATGATGTGCGCGCCGTTGTCGAGCAGCGAGTTGACCGCCCCCGGCGTCAGGTCCTTGGAGTACTGATCGTCGGCGATTTCGACCTCGAGCTTGAGGTCGCCGAGGAGCCCTTGCGCGTTGGCGTAGTCGACATAGGCGCGCAGGCCATCGGCGACCGGGCCGAAGGCGATCGCCGGAGCGCCACCCGACAGCGGCATCACCGAGCCGATCTTCAACGTGCCCTCGATCGGGGCGTTGGCGGCTTCGGGGTCGACGCAGGAATCGGTCGGAACCGCCCATGCCACCGGGGCCGGGGCCGCCGTCTCCATCGGCGCGACAGAAGAATCGGGCGGAACCGAGCCACCTGGATCGGTCGGCGGCGACCCCTCGCCCAGCGTTGTCGAGACCTGCGGCGAAGTCGCCACCGTCTCGGCCGACGGCGCCTCACCGGCGGTCGGGGGTGGGCTGTCTTGGGCGCGTTGGGCAACGATCATGCCGACAACGAACACCGCAGCAACCGCCAGGCCGGCCTCGGCCGGGACCCGCTGTCTACCGACGGCGCCCATCGGTCGGCCGGCCCCGGCGACTGCACCGGCGGTTCCGGCGGGTCGGGGGATCAAGGTCACCACTCGGGCAAAGGCCCGGCGGACGAGACCGACGATGCCAAACGGGGCAACGAACATGAAGGCGATCAGCAGCGCGGCGATGATCAGCGATGCCGGCGATCCGTTGAACCATCCGAACAGGGACGGAATCAGCCCGCTGTCCTTGCCCCCGGCATCACGCAGGTACGAGTCGAGCAGGACGTACCCCACACCGCCGACGATCGGACCCCACAACGTCGATGCCCCACCGAAGACCATGATGATCACGAACAGGATCGAGCCGACCAGCGTGAGGTTGCCCTCGGGGACCACAACCCCAGAGCGAGCGGCGCTCAACGACCCGGCGAGCGCGCACATCGCCGCCGAGATCCCGAAGACGATGCCCTTGGTCGCCGCGACGTTGACCCCCATCACGGCTGCCGCGGTCTGGTTGTCGCGCACCGCGATCAGTGAACGACCGGCGCGGCTACGCACGATTCCCCGACAGACCAGGTAGCACCCGACCAGCACCACGACGGCAAGCCAGTAGCCGAACACGGCCCGCCCATCGCGACCCTTCAAGGCGCCGAGGAACGGCCAATCGGGCAGCGTGGCATACCCACCATTGGTGAAACCTTTCGGGCCATTGGTCAACCATTCGAGCTTGGGCCATTTGACGAGCAACGGAAAGAGCACCGCCAACGCCAAGGTGACCAGAGCCAGGTAGACGCCCTTGAGCCGCAGCGTGGGCAGCGACACCAGCGCGCCGACGGCGAAGGCGACGACCGCACCGACATAGAACGTCCAGCCCGGGGCCCAGCCATGGTCTTCGACGAGAATCGCCGTCGTATAGGCACCAATGCCATAGAACGCGCTGTGACCCAGCGAGATCTGGCCGGCGAACCCGAACAGCAGGTTGAGCGACATCGCGGCGATGATCAGTTCAAACGCGTAGGCGAAGTCGGAAATGGTGCTCGTCGACGTCTTGGTCGGGATGTAGAGCACGACGAGCACCACCGCGGCCGCGGCGAGAGCGCGAAGCACCCAGTGAGCGGGGCTGGATTCACGGATCTTCCACATGATTAGACCCTCTCCACCTTGCTCGAACCGAACAGGCCCGACGGTTTGAACAGCAGCACGACCAAGATGATCACGAGGGCGACGGCAAGGCGCATCGACTGGCCGATCCAGTCGGGGAAGACATTGGCGGCCAGATTTTCGACCACCCCAATCGACAAACCGGCGATCAGGGCGCCGCCGACCGAGTCGAGGCCACCGAGGGTCGCGGCCGCCGACGCGTAGACGAAGATCGAGAACATCATGCCGGGACTGACCGAGGTGTTGATCCCGGCGACCAGCGTGCCACTGATGGCGCCGAGCGCGGCGGCGATGCCCCACGAGGCCATCAACACCTGGCTGGTCGAGATGCCGACCAGTCGGGCCGATTCGGGGTTACTGGCCACCGCCCGCATGGCGAGGCCGAAGCGGGTTCGTTTGAACAACTGCATCAGTCCGACCCCGAGGGCCAGACAGACGACGAGCACACCGATCCGCTCGATTCGCCAGGTCGCGCCGACGATCGAGACGAAATCGTCGGGCTTGTTCGGGAAGAGGCTGGGCATCGACTCCTCAGGCGGAGGTCCCCATACCCCGTTGGTCAACGAGTTGATCCCAAGGAACAGCCCGATCGTCACGATGATCACGGCAAACGGCGACTTCTTGGCAACCGGTCGAATCAGCGCCGTCTCGACAATCGCGCCCAATAGGAAGCCGATGGCGGCACCCACGACCAGGGCGACGATCAGCGGCAGACCGCGATCGTTCAACTCCCAGACGATGAAGGTGCACAGCGCCGCCATCTCGCCCTGGGCGAAGTTCAGATGTCCGGTTCCCCGGTAGACGACCACCAGACCGAGCGCGAGCAGGGCGTAGATCGCGCCAACCGAGAGGCCATCGAAGATGTACTGGAACAGTTGGGAGAACGAGGGAAGGTCCATGTCAGTACCCCAGATACGCCTGGCGAATGGCGTCGTTGCTGGCAATCTCGGCCGCGGTGCCGCTGGCCACAATGCGCCCCGTTTCCAGCAAGTACACCGTGCCGGCGACATCCATGGCGAGGTTGGCGTTCTGTTCGACCAACAACACCGACAACCCGGTCTCGCGGTTGAGGTTGGCGATCACGCGCATCACCTCCTGCGTAATCAGCGGGGCCAAACCGAGGCTCGGTTCGTCGCAGAGCAGCAGCTTCGGACGGCTCATCAACGCCCGAGCGATGGCGACCATCTGCTGCTCACCACCCGAGAGGCTGCCGGCGGGTTGGTCGCTTCGTTCGCGCAGACGGGGGAAGACATCGAACCACCGCTCGATATCGTCGGCGACCTCGCTGTCGCGCGCGCGTGTACGCCCCAGCCCGGAGGTTCTCGAGCACGGTCAACTCGGGAAATGTGCCGCGGCCCTGAGGGACCTGGGCGATGCCGGAGCGGACGATCGCATCAGGAGACAGCTTGTCGATGCGTTTGCCGTTGAACGTGATCACTCCCGTGCGTGGAATCACCCCCGAGATCGCCCGCATGGTGGTGGTCTTACCCGCCCCGTTCGCGCCGAGGACGACGACGAACTCTCCCTCGCCGACCTTCATCGAGATGTCGTCGAGAACGGACACCTGGCCATACCCGGCACTCAAACCTTCGACCCTCAGGAGTGCGCTCATGGGGCCGACGTCCCCAGGTAGGCGCGGATGACCTCGTCGTTCGCCTGCACCTCGGCGGGGGTTCCCTCGGCGATCTTGCGGCCCGATTCCATCGCCACAACGCGGTCGGAGATACCCATCACCATCTTGATGTGGTGCTCCACGAGCAGCACGGTGAGACCGAACTGGTCGCGGATCTTGACAATCGTCTCGCCGAGTTCGTCGACCTCGCCATGGGTGAGACCCGACGCCGGTTCGTCCATCAACAGGAACCGGGGCCGAGCGGCCAGGGCTCGGGCGATTTCGAGGCGTTTGAGCGTGCCGAACGGCAACCCCACCGCCGGGCGGTGAGCGAGTAAGCCGAGGTCGAGTTGCTGCAGCAGATCGCCAGCCTCGTCACGCATCCGACGGTTCTCGCGGTCGACACCGAGCCGCAGGATGCTCTTGGTGAAGCCGATCCTGCCCTGGCTGTGGGCCCCGACCATCACGTTCTCCAGCAGCGTCATCGTCGGGAAGAGTGCGAGGTTCTGGAAGGTGCGAGCGATGCCGATCTGGGCGATCTTGTGCGCCGGGAGGGCCAGCAGATCCTTCCCGTCGAACGTCACCCGACCGATCGTCGGTTGGTAGATCCGGCTGACGACGTTGAACATCGTGGTCTTGCCCGCGCCGTTCGGGCCGATCAGCCCGCAGATCTGCCCGGCGTCGATGTCGAACGTCAGCCCGGCGAGGGCTGTAATTCCCCCGAACTTCACGGTTACATCGCGAACTTCCAGCAGTGCCACCCGATCACCCCCCTCTTCCTCACGAGGCCGAGCGTACGCGTGTTGGCGACGTCGTTGTGACCAAGCCCGAGTTGGGCTGGACAACGCCCGGCCCGCATTGATCGAAGTAAGTTCAAAGCTCATGACGAATGAGTTCCCCGACCTCGATCAGTTCCGTCAGGATGCTCGACGCTGGCTGGCGGCGAACGCCACGCTACGGCCCGCCGCTCTCGCCGGCGAGGACGACGATGCCTTTGTGTGGGGACAGGGCTCCGACAACGTCGCGGTGTTCCACAACTTCAGTGACGAGCAGGAATCGGCCCGCTTGGAGGCCGTGAGGTCGTGGCAGCGGCGCAAGTTCGACGCCGGTTACGGGATGATCAATTGGGCCGCCGAGCAGGGCGGGAGCGGGCTGCCGAGCAGCTACGTGCGAGCCTATTCGTCCGAGGAGGCCCGCTACGAGATCCCCTCGGCCGGCGAGCTGCCACCCACCTCGATGGGCCTGATCGCCCCGACGATCGGGGTCTACGGCACCGACGAGCAGAAGCAGCGGTACATCGCTCCGCTGATGCGCATGGACCAGGTCAGCTGCCAGTTGTTCTCCGAGCCTTCGGCCGGATCCGACCTTGCGTCGTTGACGACCCGAGCCGTGAAAGACGGTGACGAGTGGGTGCTGACCGGCCAGAAGGTGTGGACGTCGGGGGCCCGCTTCTGTGACTTCGGTCTAGCGATCACCCGCACCGACTTCGAAGCGCCCAAGCATCGCGGCATGACGGCGTTCCTCGTGCCGTTCGACGCGCCCGGCATGGACGTGCGCCCGATCCGCCAGATGAGCGGCGGGTCGAACTTCAACGAGGTGTTCCTCTCCGATGTCCGGTTGTCCGACGACTATCGCCTCGGCCCGATCGGCGAGGGCTGGCGGGTGGCGCTCACCTGCCTCGGGTTCGAGCGCGACCATTCGGGTGGAGCGGGGGTCAACTCCGCGGGCGGAAGCTACCGGCGGGTGCTGGCGACGGCCAAGCATCTCGGGCTCACCGACGACCCGATCGTGCGCAACATGCTCGCCGACCTGGTCATCCAGCATCGGGTGACGAGCATGACCAACGCCCGCGCCGCCGCCAACCTGAAGGCAGGACAGGTGGCCGGACCGGAAGGATCGCTGGGCAAGCTGATGTGGACGATGAACATGACCCGTGTTGCCGACGCAGTCGGGCAGCTACTCGGGCCACGATTGATCGCCGACACCGGCGAGTGGGGCACCTACGCGTGGAGCGAGCACGTGCTCGGCGCGCCCGGCTACAAGATCGCCGGCGGCTCCGACGAGGTGCAACGCAACATCGTCGGCGAACGTGTCCTCGGCCTCCCGACCGAACCCCGCGTCGACAAGGACATCCCGTTCAGCCAGGCTCAGAAGGCTGCGCGAGGCTGAGCTGAGCCGACCCCCAGCACCGCTGTCACACTGGGGCAATGGTGGAGATCAATCGACGTGACCTGATGCGCTGGGCCCTGATGGGTGGCAGCGGTGCCACAGTCGCTGCGGCCGTCGCCGCCTGCAGTTCATCGAGCCCTCGGGCTACCCCAGCAACGACCGGCGTGAGCGTTGACACCATCCCGACGACCACCGGCGCTGACACCATCCAGGCGACGACTACCCGGGCAACGGTTGCGCCGACGACCGCCGCCATCCCTGCCACCACTGGGACGGCGACCGCGGCAACGGTTCCCTTCGATCCGACGCGACCCTGGTGGATGCAGGGCAACTTCGCCCCGGTCGCCGCCGAGGTCGAGTCGGTGAAGCTCAAGGTTGTTGGGGCGCTGCCGCCGGAATTGTCCGGGTTGTATGCCCGCAACGGATCCAACCCGGCGACTGGTGACTCGCCCCACTGGTTCTTTGGCGACGGGATGATCCACGGGTTGCGTGTCGCCAACGGCACGGCCGAGTGGTATCGCAACAAGTACGTTGACACCCCGCTCTACCAGGGCGGATTGGGCTTCGGTGAGGGCCCTCCCGGGGGTGCCGCCAACCAGGCGAACGTGTCGCTCACCTGGCATGGCGGCAGGTTGCTGACCAGCGGCGAGGTCGGCTTTCCGTTCGAGGTGTCGACCACCGATCTGTCGACCACCGGCGTCCACGACTATGCCGGCAAGCTGACCAGCGCCTTCACCGCTCACCCGAAGATCGACCCGGCGACCGGTCGGCTGCACTCGTTCGGGTATGGCTTCGTTCCCCCGTTCCTTACCTACAACGTGATGGAAGCCGACGGAACCCTGATCCATTCCGAGCCGGTCGAGATCCCACGTTCGACGATGATCCACGACTTTGCCATCACCGATCGCGACGTGATCTTCTGGGATCTGCCGGTGGTCTTCGACCTCGATGCCGCGTCGAAGTGGATCGCAGAGGGCGGCACCGGCGACGGATTCCCCTACGTGTGGTCGCCGGAATCCGGGGCCCGGATCGGGGTGATGCCACTCGGTGGGCCGGCGTCGGCCATCCAATGGTTCGACATCGACCCGTGTTTCGCCTTCCACGGTGTCAACGCCTTCCGCCGCGGCGACGAGGTGGTGCTCGATATCTGCCGGTTGACCTCGATGTTCGTCCCGTATGAGATGTTCGCCGGGGTCTCGTCGCTGCGCCGATGGACGATGAACACGGCCACCGGTCGGCTCGACGACACGATCATCAATGACGACAACCCCGGCGAGTTGCCGACCCGCGACCCGCGGCGCGTCGGGCGCGAGCACCGCTACGGGTACCTGGTTGAGACCCGCGACAACCCCGACACCGTCGAGTTCGGCGGCCTGATCAAACACGACTACCAAACCGATACCCGCGAGATCTGGGACCCGGGCCCGACCCAACACTCCGGCGAGTGGTTGTTCGTTCCCGGAGCCAACGCCGGGCCGGCCGACGACGAGGGCTGGTTGTTGAACTTCATCTACGACGACACCACCACCGGCAGCGAGTTTGTTGTCGTCGATGCCACCGATATCGGCGCGGGTCCCATCGCCCGAGTCGCCCTCCCCCAACGGGTGCCGTTCGGGTTCCACGGGACGTGGGTTGCGGGCTGAGGTAGGTCGGCGGGCGAGCCCATCTCCGCCCCCGTCGTCGATAGCCTCGTGCCATGCCGGTTTCCACACCAGCCCCGATCATCGAGTCACCCGACGATGACGACCTCGTTCTGCCCTGGTGGTTCAGTTGGTGGCGCGTCGCACTCATCGCCGCTGGAGTCACGATTGCGCTGATCGGCGCGATCGGGCTGATCGTCAAGAGTCAACAACCCGGCAACGATTCGGTCGACGCGGCGTTCCTGCGCGACATGCGCGACCATCATGATCAGGCCGTCTTCATGGCGATGACCTTCCGCGACAACCCCGGGGTCGACCCCACGCTGCGGGTCATGGCCAGCGAGATCGCGATCGGACAGACCTTCGAAACCGGCCAGATGGTCGAGCTGCTGCGAGGCATGAACGCCGAGGAAGAGAACTCCTCGGGCACTGCGATGGAGTGGATGGACATGGGCGTAGCGACGAACGCGATGCCCGGAATGGCCACCCCCGATCAGCTCACATCCCTCGCTACAGCCGAGGGAGCAGCCGCCGATCAACTCTTCGTCCAACTGATGAACGCCCACCACGAAGGCGGCATCCACATGGCCGAAGTTGCCAGCGACATGGTCAAGTCCGATCGAATCGCCGACTTGGCCGGCCGTATGGCCGCCAATCAACGCGTCGAGATCGAAGAACTCACCAACACCATCGCCAAGTCCCAGGCCCCGTAAGGCATTACGCCGGGAGGGGCAGTTCGCTGATCGCGATGTAGCCAGATTGGTAGGCGGCGACGTCGTCGGCGGGGTTGGGGGCTCCGTCGCAGGTGAAGGCGCCGTAGTCACGATCGCCGAGTTCGCCGACTGGTACGGACACCGGGCCGAGGTTGGTCGCGTCGATCGAGGGGCAGTTGGCCACGTTCATGTTGGTGAATCCGGTCAGCCCAGCTTCGGCGGCGCCGGCAATGCGCAGGGGGGCGTTCTCGGTGAACCAGGCGAGCAGCGCCTGCACGGCGGGGGTGTAGTCCGAGTTGTCGCCGGTCGAAAAGCTCACGGCAATCGACGGGATCCCGTTCACCGCCGACCGGCGGGCGGCGCCAATCGTGCCCGAAACCGAGATCACCGACGTCGACATGTTCTGCCCGTTGTTGATCCCCGAGACGACGAAATCGGGCCGCTGCTCCAACCCGTTCTGTTCGACGGCCCAGATGATCGAGTCGGCGGGCGTTCCGGCCACGGCGGTTGCCGGGAACCCCGAGGCGGTGGTCGTCGTCGACACGACCAACGGCCCGGCGGCCGGGTCGGTGAACTGATCGCCCTTGCCGCTCTGGTTCTCCAATGGCGCGACGACGGTCAACTCGATGAACTCCAGTGTCCGCAAACCCTCGACCAACGCGTCGATCCCGGCCGAACTCACGCCGTCGTCGTTGGTCACCAAGATGTGCAGCGGCTCGACCACCGCCTCGGTCGTCGGCGGCGCGGTCGTCTCGGGGGGCAGGGTATTGGTTGGCGGTGGCGGCAACGTCAGCGACGCCGTGGGAGCAGGCTCCACCGTCGTCGGGACCGCGGTGACCCCCGCCGCAGGCGCAGCCGAGTCGGTTGACGATCCACCGCTTCCCCCGCTGCACGCCGCGAGCGACATCAAGAGTCCAGCAACGACCATCCCCAAACGACCACGCATGGTCGCGAAACGTAGCGCGTACCGAAGACGTCAGTCGTCTCCGGGCTTCCAACGGCGCGCCGACTTCCGTTCCCCGACATTGCGCTTCTCGGTGAGACGGCGTTGCTTGGCTCCCCGGCTGGGTTTGGTCGGCCGCCGCGGCACCGGTGGGACGGCGGCCTGATCGAGCAGTGCGGCCAACCGTTCGGCCGCCGCCGTGCGATTGCGCAGCTGCGAACGTGACCGCGCCGCTACACACCGGATCGTTGTCCCCAACTCGGCAACCAGTCGATCGTGCATGTACGTCACGAACTCGCAGTCGGCCAGTTCACAGACCAACTCGACTCGGGTATCGGAGGTGTTCACATGCTGCCCACCGGGCCCGCCGGCGCGAGAGTACCGCCAGGTCAACGCCGCTGCTGGCACCACCAATCCACCCGGTGTCGTGAACCCGCCGTCGGCGTTGTCGATCATCGGGTCACTCGTTGCGGCGCGGCAGCACCGAAGCGCTGACTCGGCGACGATGGAACGACGTGTCGCCCCAGGCCCGCATCAACGCCCACGCCTTCTTCATGAACAGCTGCAGGTCGGCTTCCCATGTGTAGCCGATGCCGCCGTGGACTTGCATAGTCGCCCGCGAGGTGCGGTACGCAGCCTCGTTGGCGAACGCCTTGGCCATCGACACGTCGCGACTCACGTCGGGAGACCCGGTGGCCAGCGACCAGGCGGCTCGGTACATCGGGGCTTTGGCGAACTCGACCTTGATCAGCGCGTCGGCCAACAAGTGCTTGACCGCTTGGAACGAGCCGATCGGTTTGCCGAACTGTTCACGCTGGCGGGCGTAGTCGGCGGCGATGGCGATCATCGCCTCCGACAAGCCAACGAGGTAGGCAGCGGTCGCCAACGCCCCCCGGTCGAACGCAAGCGCCGCGTCAAAGCCGTCGATCCGCACGTTTTCGCCCCCGGTGACCTCGAACAGCCGGCGACCCCCATCGATCCCGTGGACTTCGGTCAGCTCGTTGCCGGTGAGCCACCCGTCGGCGGTGAGGATGCCGTCGGCGACGTGGGCATGCGCCACGTATGGTTCGCGAGCCGCCCAATAGGCGACGATGCCCTCGGCCGGCCAACCGGCGGCAGCCAATGCGGGCAGCCCGACCGCGGCGGTCTCGATCACGGGGCCGGGCACACAGGCGCGGCCGAGTTCTTCGAACAAGAGGATCGCGTCGACCTCGGAGCCGCCCAGGCCGCCGGCCGATTCGGGGACCATCATCGACAGCACCCCCATCTCGGCCAGGCGGGCCCACAACGCCGCGTCGTGGCCCTCACCGGAGTCCCAGCTGGCCCGCACGTGCGCCGGGGTGCAGTGGACACTCAGCAGCTCGCGTAGGCCCCCGGCGAAGGCTCGTTGATCGTCGGTGAACGAGAAACGCATGGTCACACCCCCTTCGGCAGGGCGAGGACGCGGTCGGCGATGATGTTGCGTTGGATTTCGTTGGTCCCCGCATAGATCGGCCCGGCCAGCGAGAACAGGAATCCGTCAACCCATCGATCGAACGGGCCTTCCATCCGCTCGGCCTCGGGACCGAGCATCTGCAGGGCCAACTCGTGGATCCGCACGTCCATCTCGCTCCAGAAGATCTTGTTCAGGCTGGCCTCGGCCCCGATCGCCCGACCCTCAATCATCCCGGTCACGGTCTGATAAGTGTGCAACCGGTAGCCCTCGGCCTGCATCCAGACATCCGTGACAGCATCCGCCAGTGCTGTATCGGCGGGGTCGGCATGGGTGTGCCACAACTCGATCAGCCGCTTCGCCGCCTCGGTAAATCGGGCCGGAGATCGCAACGACACGCCCCGCTCGAACCCGGCGGTGGCCATCGCCACGCTCCAACCTTTGCCGATCTCGCCGAGGGTGTTGCCGACCGGGACGCGCACCTCGTCGAAGAAGATCTCGGCGAACCCGGTGTCGCCGTCGAGTTGGGCGATCGGTCGGACGGTGACCCCTGGACGGTCGAGCGGTATCAAAATGAACGTGAGCCCTCGGTGGCGCTCCGAGCCCGCCTCGGTGCGAAAGATGCCAAAACACCAGTCAGACCAGACGGCGCGGCTCGCCCAGATCTTCTGCCCGGTGATCACCCAGTCGTCGCCGTCGCGTACTGCCTTGGAGCGGATGGCGGCCATGTCGCTGCCGGCGTTCGGCTCGCTCCACGCCTGTGCCCAGACGATCTCGGCCGACGCCATCGACGGCAGGAACCGGGCCTTCTGCTCGACGGTACCGACCTCCATGATCGTCGGACCGAGCAGGAACACCCCGTTCTGACTGACCCGACCGGGCGCGCCCGCGCGGTAGTACTCCTCTTCGAAGATCAGCCAGTGGATGTAGTCGGCTCCCCGCCCGCCGTAGTCGACCGGCCACGACACCGCCGACCAGCGGGCGTCGTACAGCTTGCGTTCCCACGCGCGATGCAGCGCAAACCCCTCGGCCGTGTCGAAACTCGGCAACGGGGTCGACGGCACATTGGTCTCCAACCAGGCCCGCGCCTCGGCCCGGAAGGCATCCTGTTCAGCCGTATACCGAAGGTCCATACAACCCTCGACCTTACTGACGACCACCGCCGTCGTCGCAGCTCGACATCAGCCATCACCCCTATCAGACTCCGCCGAGATGTCAACCAGCCCAGAGCACGGACACGGGGTGCGCACTGATCTGGGCGTAGGGTCCAGCCTGAACCATCGGGTGCGTTTCCGCCCGGTCAGCACTGGGATGACGACCTACTAACGTTGACACGATGGCTACCACCGAGACCCCCGTCCGCATGGAGCAATCGCCGAAACGAGTCCGGGTGATGCTCGATGGTCGATATGTCGCCGACACATTTCCCCTGCTGGTGTGGGAGAAACCGTCCTACCCGACGTACTTCTTCCCTCGCGGAGCCCTCGATGCAGCGGCGCTCGGCGATGCCCGCTCGTATACCCACCCCGACGCCGAGCTGTCGGGCCATGTCGCTCTGCGCTGGGGGGCGTTCGACCACTGGTTCGAGGAGGACGAAGAGGTCTTCGTCCACGCCCGCGACCCATACAAACGCATCGAAATTCTCCGTAGCACCCGCCATGTGATCGTCGAAGTCGATGGCGTCATTGTCGCCGATTCCCACCGTCCGACGATGCTGTTCGAATCGACCCTGCCCAGTCGGCACTACCTGCCGATCACCGACGTCCGCATGGATCTGCTCGAACCCTCGTCGACACGCACCCACTGCCCATACAAGGGCGAGGCGCACTACTGGAACGTGCGGCTCGGCGACACGATTCATCGGGACCTCGTCTGGTCGTACGCCGCTCCGGTTCGCGAGTCCGCTCCGATCGCCGGCCTCGTGTGCTTCTACGACGAGAAGCTCGACATCACCGTCGACGGCGTGCTCCAAACTCGCCCGATCAGCCCGTTCTCCTAGGACTATCGCCGAAGAACGCCTCAGATGCGCCAAGCGCAAGCACCACCACCTTGGCCATCAACAGCCGTCTCCGGCGCCAATGAATCCGAGTACAAACTGTTTGTACTACAAATTGTTTGTAGTACGATAAATTCGTGTTAATCGGACGAGAACATCACCTGCGCGAACTCAGCGCCGCTTGGGAGTCGACCCAGCACGGCATCAGCCGGTTGGCCGTCGTTTGGGGACGCCGACGAGTCGGAAAGACGTTTCTGCTCTCGCAGTTCACGGCCGACCTTCCGTGCGTGTACTTCACGGCGACCCGCAATGACTCCGAAGCTGAACAGGTCAACCGACTTCACGAGGCGGCCGCTCGGGCACTGGGCGACAAAATTCACCTCGCCGGCGGGTCGTTCGATTCTCTCGAGACCGCCCTTCGGTTCTTCCAGCATCTCTCGGTCGACGCACCGCTCGTCGTCGTCCTCGATGAGGCTCCACGGCTGGCCGCGGCGGCCAAAGACCTGGGCGATCTCATCTCGGCGATCATTGAATCGCCACCGGCAGGCGCCAAGCTGCTACTGATTTTGTGCGGCTCGGCCGTCGCTGCAATGCGGCACCTGATCGGACCCGACGGCGGCTTATATCGACGAGCCAATCCCGAGTTGCGGCTCGATCCGCTCGACCCGTGGGAGTCAGCCCAGCTACTGCCCGAACTTCAAGGCCCGGCGATAGTCGAGGCGTTCGCCGCGTGTGGCGGTTATCCGTTGCACCTCCAGCAGTGGGACCCTCGGCTCGCATCGAGCGACAACTTGGGGCGACTGGCCGGATCTCCCGCCGGGCTGCTGGTACGTGACGCGGTTGACATCATGTTCGAGGACCTCGACGCCAGGGCGGGGTATGAACGAGTCCTGGCCACAATGGCGCACGGACCGGTGCGCCGCTCCAAGATCGCCAGCCGAGCACAACAACGCATCGACTACACCCTCGGTCTTCTTCAACGATCCGGCTATGTCGTTGCCGAACGACCGATCGGTTCGCCAGCAACCGCCGATCCGCTCTATCGGCTCGTCGACACGTACCTGAAGTTCTGGTTTTCCGTGCCGCGCCAAGATGCCGAACTGATTGACGGGGGCCAAGGCGAGGCGGTCCTTCGTCGGACCGAGCCTCGCTGGAACGCCCACGTCGAGGCCACATGGGAAGAGATCGCCCGCGGTCACGCGATGCGATTAGTGGCCGACGGCGAGTTCCCCCTCGATCTCATCATCGGCCGCTGGTGGAAGGACGAGGCGGTCGAACTGGATGTGGTGGGCCTCGACGCAGCGGGTAACGCCGCCCTGATTGGCGAGGTGAAATGGCAGGACCGACCCATGGATATTGGGCAAGTCAACCTGCTGCATCGCCAGTCCAGCGCAGTCGTCGGCAACAACGATTCGCCGACGACTGTTCTGTGGAGTCGACACGGCGTCACCGATGACGTCGCCCGAACTCCGGGGATTCGATGGTTCACACCTCAGAGCGTCTTCGGTCGCAAGTAGCCACGACGCAGAGATCCCACTGGCCGTCGTCATTGCGGTCGGTCAGGCCGTCGGCGATCGGATGACGAGGCGTACCCTCCGTCGGTGAGCGATCGGCGAACGTCGGGCTACGGTGCGGTGATGGCCCGATTGATCCAACAAGACCTTGCGTTCGCCGACACCGCCCCGTGGAAGTTCGATTTCGAGGCGATCATCACGGCCCCGCCCGCCCAGGTTTGGGCGGCGTGGACCGACAACCCCGGCTGGGCGAAGTGGTTCAAGAACTGCAAGTCGTGCGTGACTACCAGCCCGACAGCCGAAGGAGTGGGGGCGACCCGCACGATCACGGTCAACGGGTTGACCGCCGAGGAGGCGTTCATCGCCTGGGAGCCCGAACAGCTGTGGGCATTCACGGTCACCGCGATCAAGCCCTCGTTCGCCAAGTCGATGGTCGAGCGGGTCAGGTTCACCGACCTGGGCAACGACCGCACCCGGATCAACTATCGCATCGCGATCGCTCCACGGGGATGGGCTAAGCCGCTACGTCCGATCGTTGCCAGTCAAGGGGCCAAGGCATTCGCCACAAGTTTCGCCCAGTTCAACGACTACGTCGCCGGACGCTGAGGCTCAGCCCGTCAGCGAGCCCGCCACAACCGGGCTGAAATCGCGGTGGTGTTGATGATCGGGTCGGCCGAACTTCGTCTGCTGGTTACGCACCGGGTTGAAGATCACCGAGAAGATCCGTCGGTCCCAGGGGGACATGTTCGACGATGATCCGTGGACCATCGAGTCGCCGAAGATCAGCACGGTTCCCGCTGCGCCCTTCGGACAGTACAGCCCGCCGTGTGCGGCCAGTGGCCGCACATGTTCGGGAGCGACCGTCCACAGCGGGTAACTCGTCGTCACGAGATCGAGCGAGGTCGGCGCCGGACCATCAAGATGTGAGCCTTTGATGAACACCAGCGGCCCGTTGAACTCGGTGACCTCGTCGAGGAAGATGTGCACGTTGAGCGCCACCGGTTCGGGCACCCCATCCTCGCGGTGATGGGTGGCGAAGTCGTAGTGCCACTGCCACTGCTCCCCGGTAAACGCCTCCTTAGCATTGACCTTGACCTGCTGGATGTACAACAGGTCGTCGTCGAGGATCTGCTGTGCGGGTTGTACCAGTCGGGGGTCGCGCACCAGGTCGGCGAAAAATGGATCGCGGCAGATGCAGTCCCATCGCGGTCCGCACCACGTCACTCGACTTCTCCCGGAAATTCTCGGGGCATCGCTCGCCGAACAGACGCGGGAGTCGGTCGGTGATCGCCTCGACCTCGGCGGCCGAGAATAGGTTGGGCAGGGCGATCACCCCGTCGCGATGAACTGGTCCAGTTGGTCGGCGGTGAGGAGCACGTCGCCAGATTACCGAACCCTCAGCCCTTCACTGAGAAACCACCGTCGACGACCACCGTTTGACCCGTGATGTAGCGAGCGGCATCGCTGCACAGGAACAGCACGACTGGGGCGATGTCATCGGGAGTCCCGAAGCGGGCCATCGGCGTGCGATCGAGCATCGGCTTGGTGATGAAGTCGAACGGCATCATCGGCAAGGTCATGTTCGTCTCGATCACCCCCGGCGCGACGGCGTTGACCCGAATGCCGTGCTGCGCCCAGGCAACACCGAGCGTCTTGGTCATCTGCACGACGCCAGCTTTCGCCGCGCCGTAGCCGGGCACGATCTCGATGCCGAAGAACGACCCCATCGAGGCGAGGTTGACCACCGACCCTCCCGCCATCAACGTCGACGCCGCCAGCAAGGGCTGGCAGAGCTGTGAGAGTCGGAATGCGGCCGATAGGTTCACGGCGATGACCTCGTCGAACACGTCGGGGTCATACTCCGAACGCCCGCCGGGCAGGTTCTGACCGGCGTTGTTGACCAGCACATCGAGTCCGTCGAGCGACGCGGCCAGTGCCGTGATCTGCTCCCACCGAAGTCATCACGCACTGCCGATACGTGAACGCCGACAGGTCGTGGTCGTACTCCGCGGCCATCGCTCGAGTCCCGGTGATCGTGACGGTGGCTCCGGCGTGTTGAAGGCCGCGGCGATGCCCAGCCCGATGCCGTTCGACCCTCCGGTCACCAGTATCCGCGCTCCAGAAAACGAGTAGCTGACTTCGCCGCTCACACTTTGACCCACTGCTTGGTCGCCGCGCTCTGTTCGATCGCAACTGCGGCACGGACCTCGCCGAGGGAGAACTCTGCCGACGCGGCGAGCGGCGTTCCGTCGAGCACCGCGGCTTCGAAGTCTCGCCAAACCCCCTGGTAGCTGTCCATATAGCTTCCTCGCCCGACGACGGTGCCCTGCCAATCCGTGCCGTCGAACACGCGAACCTCGCCGAGCGCCGAGATGATCAATTCACCCTTGGTTCCGGTGAACTGGAAGTGCGGCTGCAACGCCACCGCGCCGATCGCAAGCATCACGTCGAAGCTGGCGACGACCCCCGATTCGAAGCGACACAGTGCTCGTACCAACGACTCACCGTCCATCTGCTCCCAAATCCGGCCGGTGACCGCGACAAGTTCATCGAGTTCGCCGAGGATCATCCGCAGCGGTCGCATCCAGTGCGACCCGGTGTCGAGGGCGACGCCGCCGCCCATCGCCCCTTTCTGGAATCGCCACGGCTTGTCGCCGGGATAGAACTCGGCCGGCGGCGGGAAGTTGTGCCACGACCGCGCCGTGATCACCTCGCCGATTGCCCCGTTGGCGATCTGCGACTGAGCGATCAGTACCTCGGGCCAGTACTGGGCGTTCTCGGCCAGCATGAACACCCGGTCGAGGTTCGCCGCGGCTCCGGCGAGAATCCGCTCGCACGCGTCGAGCGCCGGCGACATCGGCTTCTCCAGCACGACGTGGACTCCAGCGGCGAACGCTTCGAGGGCGAGGGATTCGTGGAGGTGGTGGGGCACCATGATCGCCACGGCGTCGACGCCGACCGTCAGCGCCTCGGCCAGGGTCGCGGAGGCGTCACCGCCGGTGCGCGCCGCAAACGACCCCGACCGTTCGGGATCGGAGTCGACGCAGGCGGCGATCACCGTGCGGGTCGCCCCACTCATCGCCTTGACGTGCCAGTCGGCGATCGCCCCGCAGCCCACCAGGGCCAGTCTCAGTTGATCCATGATTGCTCCTTCATTCGGCCACCGCTTGCTCGTACATGGCGCGTTGGTGGCGTAGCCAACCCGACTCCCAGAAACTCTCATCGCCACCGGTCGCCAACAGCGCAGTGTGGGCGTCAACCATCACGGCAGCCGCTTCCGGGTCCGCCGACGAACCGGCGAGCACACCCTCGGCGAGGTGGATGGCCAGGACCGGGTCTCCGTCGGCCAGCGCTCGCCGGGCGAGTTTCAGCGCCCCGGACGTGCCCAACGCCCCGGTCAACGCGGCCAGCGTGTCGACCCGGCGGTCGGGGTACATCTCGGTCGTCGAGCGCAGCGTGAACCAACCGACGTACGACTCCCAGATCGTGCGGACCGCCCACGACACCTTGCCGTAGCCCTGGCCGACCCGCAGCTCGACAGGCAACGTCACCGAGGCCATTAACTCGTGGACCGAACGACCGGCGTTCATGCCGGCGAGCGTCTCTCGATGCACGTAGTCGACGGCGTCGTGCAGCCGAGTCAGGCAGGCGTCGATCAACGCCGCGCCGCGGATCGGTTCGTGGCGGCCGACGATCAGCAGCTCGGGCCGCAACGCCCGCAAGGTCTGTACCGAGGCGAGGTACGGCTCGGCCTTGCGGTACTTGTCGCCGCGCAACGTGTTGAAGTTCGGGAAGTGAGGAAAGAGCGGGCCGAGCAGGTTCGAAATCAACGCGATGCGGTGCTGCGGCAGCCAGACGATCATCGAGTCGGTGGTTTCGCCCCCGGGTGCGCTGATCAGCTCGATCTCCAGCGTCCCCACCTGCAGCGAGAGCCGATCGGTGAACGTCAGATCCGGGGTTGGGGTGTCCTGCGAGATCCGGACCCCGGGGTTTCTCGCTGATCAATCGACGGATGATCCCGACGTTGTGCGAGAACCAGATCATCGCCGTCGACATCCGTAACTGCTGGATGCGGGCGTCGTCGGCCTGACACCCGGGGTTGTCGGCCTGCGCGACGTACTGCGTCTCGGGACCACGGAACATCGACACGCCGCCGACGTGGTCGACATGGGCCTGGGTGCTGAAGATGTACGGCGTCGGGCCCGGGCAGATGGCGTCGAACACCTTGCGGTGATGCGGGGCCTCGAACCCCATCCCGGTGTTGACGATCACCCGCCCCGCGTCGGTCACGATCATGTAGGCCGCGCTGCAGCCACCCGACCGGTAGATGAAGTCGTTGATCGGGTGCGCCGGGTTGTCGTAGACCGGAAACAGCAACTCCTTGCCCGGTCGAGTGTCGATCAGCTCGTCGACGGCCCGCTGCCGCGCCTCGTTCCCCACCGTTTCTTCGGCAGCGGTCATCAGAACACTTCCTCTCGAACTGCAAATCGTTCCTGGTAGAAGCTGAAATGAGCCCTGACATCAGCCGGGTCGGCATCGAAGTCGCCACGCAAGTCGTAAACCATCTGCCCGTCGCGACCCCGCGGATGATCGGCGATGTAGGCCGCCATCTCGGCGCGGGCGGTGTCGGTGAACGGCAGGCCGGCGACCTCGTAGATCCGTTCGATGGTGCCCATCTCGTCGGCCATGAACTCGTGGAACAACACGTCGTGCGTGCGACCCGCCCGCAGCAATCCGCGGTCGCGTACCGACGCCTGGAGCAGTCTGCGAACACGGTCCGTCCAGTAGTCGAGATACCACTCGGGCCGCGTGGTGCAGTAGCTCAGCCGGGCCGTGTAGGTGAGCATCGTGATCGTCGACTGCACCACCGCGACCGGATCACGGTGGGTCACGATGATCGTCGCGTCAGGGAACGTGGCCAGCAGCGGGCCGAGTTGTTCGAGATGTTGCGGCGACTTGAGCACCCACCGGGCCCGAGGCCGGTACCACTGAAGAATTTGCAGCCCGGTCTTCAGGTAGGCGTAGTGAGCGGTCTGGTCGTGGGCGAGGTAGTAGTCGCGCCAGGCCGGGCAGCGATTCGTCCATTCGGCGTTGTAGCTGGAGAAGTCGGCCATCATCAGCTGGTTCTCCTCGTGCACATGGTCGGGATGCATCGGGTGCATGGCGGCCACCGCCGGCACCGTGAGCTTCATTCCCTCCCATGCGAAGTTGCAGCGATCCCACCGGCCATCGGGGTCCTCGCCCGGCACCGGCACTGGCTCGTAGCTCTCCCACAATGGCATCGACCGCAAGCGGGAGTCGGCGGCCAGCAGGTTGACCAAGTGCGTCGTTCCCGACCGAGGCAGGCCGACGACGATGATCGGCCGCTCGATCGGGACGTCGCGAATTTCAGGATGTTGCCACAACAGATCGTGTTGCCGCAGCCGGTTCGACGCGTGGCGGACGCATTCATCGAACCAGTTCATTCGCCCGAGGGCGGTGCGATCTTCGTCGCCGTCCATCTCGCTCAGCCACAGGTCAAGCCGTTCCCGGAAGTCTGGGGAACCGAAATCGTCGAGCTCGGTGCGTTCGACCGCGGCGTCCAGCACGGTATCGATCGTCAGGCTGACAGGGCGCGACTCACCGTAGACAAGCGCCATCTGCTGGATGTTCGACAGTTCCGGCGTCCGTAGGTCGTCGATGCGAATGCGCTCAGTCCCCACGTCGGGCGACTGTATCCTCGACCGTTTCACGGCCGATCACCGTGGCGCCTGCGGCAGTCATCGGGGCCGAAACCGGGAGGAGAGTCGACATGCTGTTCGCGGAATCGGCCTGGGCCGGTATCGCCGACGGGTCGATCACCGTCACGTTTCGTCGCTGGGCCAAGCCGCAAGCCGCCGCTCGCCGCCCCAACCGCACGCCGGCCGGCCGGGTGATGATCACCGCCGTCGACATCGTCGACCCGTTTCTGATCACCGACGCCGACGCCCGGCGCGCCGGATTCGTCAATGCCGACGAGGTACGTCGTGCGCTGTCGACGCGCCCCGACCTGCCCGTCTACCGGGTGGAGTTCCACATCCTCGACGAGCCCGACCCGCGCGCCGTGCTCGCCGCCTCGAGTGACCTGTCCGGCGCTGAGCTCGAGTCCCTGACGGCTCGACTCGACCGGCTCGACCGCCTGTCGCCAACCGGGCCGTGGACTCGCCAAGCGCTGGCGCTGATCGCCGACCACCCCGCCCGGCGCGCCCCCGACCTCGCCATGATGGCGGGCATGGAACGCGATCCGTTCAAACTCAACGTTCGCAAGCTGAAGGCCCTCGGGCTGACCGAGAGCCTGAACGTCGGCTACCAACTGTCCGCCCGCGGGCAGGCGTACTGCGATTCGACCATTCGGCCCTAGCCGGTGAGGCAGCCGCCGGTCAGGCCTGATTCAGGACGGCGGCGCGATGGTGCGAGATGAGCACCCCTGCTGTGTTCGTACGCAAGGAGGACACCATGTCCCGTATGTCGCCCCGATCACCCATCCCCGCCGGTGGGGTCGCCGTGCTGCTGGTTGCCGCGTTCACGGCCGGTTGTGGTGGCTCGACCAAGGCCGCGACCACCGCCGACGCGTCCTCGGCGAGCGGCGCGGCGGCCGAGTTCGGGCTCTCGGTGGCCGACCTCGGCGCTCGAATCGACACGACCGAGAAATTGATCGCCACCTGCATGACCGCGGCGGGCTTCGAGTACACCGCGCTCGACGCCGCGTCGGTGCACGATGCGATGGCGAGCGACAAGACGGCGGCCGGGGTGCGCAGCGAGGACTTCATCAAACAGTTCGGACTCGGGATCACCACCCAGCTCGACAAGCCAATCGTGGTCTTCGGAGCCGGGCCGCAGAACATGGCGTCGCTGAATGCTCTGGCCGCTCCCGATCAGGTGGCCTACCGCCGGACTCTGTGGGGCGACACGCCCGACTGGAATCACGCCCGCGCCGTCGAAGAGGAGGACTTCTCGTCGACCGCCGGCTGCACCCGCACCTCGGCCGAGAAGGCCTACACCCCGACGGAACTCAACGGCAGTTACGTCAACCCCAACGATCAACTGATCGAGCAGGACCCGCGCATGGTCGCCGCCGTGACCCAGTGGTCCGACTGCATGAAGACCGCCGGCTTCGCCTACGACGCGCCTGGCCAGGTCGACGAAGACCTGCAAACCCGCCTCGATGCCATCACCGCCGGCGAAGACCCCCGTACCCTCACCGGTCCCGCCGCCGCAACACTCAAGGAACTCCAAGGCGAAGAGCTAATGATCGCCGCCGCCCTCACGACTTGCGAGGAGCAACACATCGAACCGGTCCAAGCCCAGGTCGAAACCGAAGTCTTCGGAGCTCCCCAGACATAGCCAGCTTGGAAGGCTTCGCCATTGCGCACCAGCAGGCTGGTCAGGCGGCGGATTCGAGGGCGAGGAGAGCGACTTTGGCATCGATGCCGCCGAGGTATTGGCCGACGGAGCCGTCGCTGCGGATCACCCGGTGGCATGGGATCACGACCGGGATCGGGTTGTGTGAGCAGGCGCTTGCCGCGGCTCGGACGGCGGCCGGGTTGCCGGCCAAGGTGGCCAGCGTGGCGTAGCTCGCCGTGGTGCCGTAAGCGATGTCGGCGAGATGCGAGACGACGGTGCGGCGGAATCCGGCGATCAGGCGGAGGTCGACGTTGACGTCGAACGTCCGGCGGCGACCGTCGAAGTATTCATCGATCTGGCGGGCAACGTCGTCGGTCCGGCGCCCTGACTGCAAGATGCGCGGGCTCACGGAATTGGCCAACTCGCCGAGCACCGCATCGTGACCCTCGCGTTCGAAGGCGACCCGCACCAGCCCCGCGTCGGTCGCGGCGAGCAGCAGCGAACCGACTGGCGAGTCGATCGTACGATAGGCGACGTCGAGCAAGCCCTCGGCCGCGGCGCGCTCGGCCAGGCGGGCCCGTCGGCCGGTGTCGTCTTCAGCCTCGAGAGCGGGGAACACCACGGCGGCAAGGCCGTCGTTGGTTGGGTTGATCATCAGAACTCCTCTCGGAACGTGGGCTTCATCTGGGAACGCAACTCGGCGATGCCGTCGGATGCGCTTCGACGGGCGGCTGCTTCGCTGCATTCGAGCAGCTCAGCAACATCGGCGTAGGCCAGATCCGCGAGGTAGCGATAGATCACCGCACCTTGCTGCTTGGCCGGTAGACGATCGAGCGCGGCCTGCAAGTCGCCGTCCAATTCCGCTTCGGCCACGGGCTGAGCAGCGGCCTCGGGCAACGGGTGCAGCGGCATCGCCGAACGCTGACCGGCACGCAAAATGTCGATCGCCTTGCGGTGGGCGATCGTCGCCAGCCATCCCCGAACGTTGCTGTCCGGGCGCAGGTCGGGGTAGGCCCGCATAGCGGCGATGAACGTGTCGGACCAGGCGTCGTCGGCATCAGTCGGCCCGAGCAGGGCGCGACAGACCCGCAGCACCATCGGACCATGTTCGGTCACAATCTCGTCGAACGGTTGCATTCCCATCAGCATGCCAACGTTCCCAACCCCGAAGTTGTGAGGTACGCAAGCCCAGATGTTCCGTGCGCGCACGGATGACCGGGGCGCGGCAACGGCGCACGCTGGCGACATGAATGAGATTCCGCTCCTCCACCGTCTCTGGGTCGGCTTCGTCGGCATCAACGCGGCCTTCGTCTCGTACGTCGGGCTGTTTCAGCCCAAGTTTCTCGACGAGAAGTTCACCTGGGCCGACCTTCCCCCGCTGCATGCCCGGTTCGTCGGCGGGCTGTACCTGTTCGGAGCTGTTTTCCCTACTCGGATCGCTGTTCTGCCGCCGCTGGGTGCAGGTTGCCGAGACCCTCCTCGCCACAGCGATCTTCACCACCGCGATGCTGGTGTTGACCGTGCTCAACTGGAATGCGTTCGACCTCGATCTGACGCCGGCGATGGTGTGGGTGATCGCCTACATCTTGTTCGGGCCGGTCTCGCTGGCGCTCGCCCTCGTCTACTGGCGACGCCCGACGCCGGAGTTGGACGGCACAGAGACCCCGCCATGGTTGCGGAGTGGACTGCGAACCCTGGCCGTGCTCTTCGTCGTAATCGGGCTCGGGCTACTGGTCGCCCGATCGGCCGTCGCCCCCGGCTGGCCGTGGCCGGTTTCCGACGGCGTGGCCCAGTTCTACGGCGGACCATTCCTCACGTTGGCCTGGTGTTCGTGGGCCGCCGCCACCCGTCGTTCGCTCAGCTCGATCCGGTTGTTTCTGACCGCTATGGTCGCTCTTGGGGTGTCGGTGACCGTCGTGTCGCTCATCCACCGACGGGTGTTCGACGGCGGGAACCCGGCGACCTGGCTGTGGTTCACGACCTTCGCCGCCATCGGCATCGGTGCGACCGGAGCGCTGGTACTGCCTCGCCTCGCCGCTCGAATCACGCCGCGGCCCAACGCCTTCCTGGCCCGCTCAACCCCTCGACCTGCCACACCGCCGAGCGGCCTTGTAGGTTCAGATCTCGTGTCAGACACCACCCACGCTCCGGTCGTCGAGGGTTGGTTCGCCGCCCACCCCGAACCGCACCTGATTGGCGCTCGTTGCCCATCTTGCGGGACGTACGTGTTTCCGCCCCGCGCAACCGACTGCCCCAACCCGGTCTGCGAGTCCGCTGTGCTTGAACAGGTGGCTCTCAGCCGCCGGGGCACACTGTGGAGCTACGCCGAGAACCGCTACGCCCCGCCGCCGCCGTACGTCGCCGCCGAACCGTTCGAGCCGTACGCCCTGGCCGCGGTGGAGTTGGAAACCGAGGGCATCATCGTGCTCGGGCAGGTCGCCGAGGGTGTCACCGCTGCCGAATTGAAGGTCGGCATGCCGATGCAGTTGGAGATCGGCAACCTCAACGACGGCCCGACGATCTACGTCTGGGCCCCCGCAACCCCGTCGACTCCGGGAAGCGAGGCGTCGTCATGAGCCGCGATCAGGACCTGTTCATTCTTGGTGTCGGCATGCATCCGTGGGGGAAGTGGGGTCGCGACTTCACCGAGTACGGCATGGTCGCGGCGCGCGCCGCCCTCGCCGATGCCGGCCTGGCGTGGAAGGACATTCAGTTCGTCGCTGGAGCCGACACGATCCGCAACGGCTACCCCGGGTTCATCGCCGGGGCGACGTTCGCCCAGAAACTCGGATGGACCGGCGTACCGATCTCGTCGTCGTATGCGGCGTGCGCCAGCGGAGCCCAGGCGTTGCAGTCGGCCCGTGCGCAGATCCTCGCCGGATTCTGCGATGTGGCGATGGTCGTCGGTGCCGACACGACCCCGAAGGGCTTCTTCGCCCCCGTCGGTGGTGGCGACCGGGTCACCGACCCGGATTGGCTCCGCTTCCGTCTGCTCGGGGCGACCAACCCGGTCTACTTCGCCCTCTTCGCCCGTCGCCGGATGGACCTCTACGGGGCGACGGCCGAGGACTTCGCCCAGGTCAAGGTGAAGAATTCGCTCCATGGCTTGAACAACCCGAACGCCCGGTTCCGCAAAGAGTCGACCATCGCCGACGTGGTCAACTCGCCCGTCGTCAGCGACCCGCTGCGCCTATTGGACATCTGCGCCACTTCCGATGGCGGCGCCGCAATGATCGTCTGCAGCCGAGCCTTCGCTTCACAGCATCTCGGGACGTTGGACGGCGCGGTCCGCGTCCGCGGGGTTTCGACGGTCACGCCGACTTACCCGCAATCGATGTTGGAGCTCCCCGACATTGCCTCGGACTCCACCGCCGTCGTGCCCGCGCCCAGTCGCAAGTACAAGGATTCGATCGCCTGGGGAGCCTACGAGCAGTCCGGCCTCGGACCCGACGATGTCTCGATGGCCGAGGTCTACGACCTGTCGACGGCCCTCGAACTCGACTGGTACGAGCACATCGGCCTATGTGCCGAAGGCGAGGCCGAAGGATTGTTGCGCAGCGGAGCGACGACGCTCGGTGGCCGGGTTCCGGTCAACCCCTCGGGCGGTTTGGCTTGCTTTGGCGAGGCAATCCCCGCCCAGGCCATCGCCCAGGTCTGCGAGCTCACCTGGCAACTCCGCGGCCAAGCCACCGGCCGCCAAGTCGAAAACGCCAAGGTCGGTATCACCGCAAACCAGGGCCTGTTCGGCCACGGCTCCTCGGTCATCGTCAGCATCTGATCGCTTCCGGCCGGCCAGCCGCCCAGCAGCGATCCACACTCGGACTGCGCCGACGGGTGCGGGACAGCCGCGTCGTGCTTCGAAGCAGATGATCCAGAGTTCAGCTGAGGTTCATGCCACCGTGGGCAGGCTGTCACTTCGGTTTGCGACAGTTCGGTCATGTTCGCTACCCGTCTGCTGCGGCGCTACATCGCCGCCCACGTCCATGTCGTCGAGAGCAACGACGGCTGCGAGTACCTCATCTCGTTCGACCAGATGGGCATCATGCCCGTCGTCGTCATCCCTGTCGACCACCGCGAGCCCGAATTCGCGCCGTTGGTGCGTACCGAGGCTCCCGCGACCGTCACCGTCGTGAAAAATCACTCGTCGACGAGCGATGCAGCTCCCGCGGCTCTTGCATCTGCCTGCTGACCAGCCCGCGCTGGTCACAGTCCGGGTCGTTGGGACCGCTGGCTGACGGAATCTCCGATTCAGCGTCAAGCGCAACCTCAGCCACTTCGACTGGCTGTTCGACCGCCTGCCACCAGGTGATGCGCACCACGAGCCAACCCTCGGCGGCCAACACCGCGTCGCGCCGACGATCCTCCTCGAACGCCGTTCGCGTCGAGTGGAACTCCCAACCATCGACTTCGATCACCACCCGCTTTCGGAGGTGGGCGAAATCGACCTCGAAGCCGGCGATGCGACGATGGAAGTCGAATCCCGCGAGACGATGATCCCGCAGCAGTCGAGCCACGATGACCTCAAGCTCGCTGTCGGGTGCCTGGTCGCCGAGCGGCCAATCGTCGAGCGCAGACCGCAACGCGCCGAGCCCAGGCCGCCCTCGTACCGATGCCCGATCAAGCGCTGCCCGGGCTGCACTCGGGATGACGAGCCGCGACACCGCAGTGGCGGTGAGCGCCGCTGAGACTCGCTCTGGAGCCACCGCACCGAGATCAAGCAGCGTGCGCTGCGGATTTGTGCACTTCACCCCATCGGGCGCGAGCGCCCGGCCCGGCAGCACCGATCTGAATCGACCACCGACCACCGACCTACCGACCAGGACCCGAATGACCCGGTCGGGCTAAGTTCGGAACATGTCTCAGGCCTACATCGTTGATGCTGTTCGTACCCCCGTCGGTCGCCGCGGCGGCTCGCTGTCGCAGGTCCATCCCGCCGATCTCGGAGGCCATTCGATCAAGGCGTTGATGGATCGCACCGGCATCGACCCCGGGGCAGTCGACGATGTCGTGTTCGGTAATGTTGATTCCGTCGGGCCGCAGTCGGGTTGTATCGCCCGCAGCGCCTGGTTGGCCGCCGGATTGCCCCAACACGTGCCCGGAACCACCATCGATCGCCAGTGCGGCTCGGCCCAACAGGCCGTCCATTTCGCCGCCCAAGCGGTGATGTCGGGAACGATGGACCTGGTCGTTGCCGGTGGCGTGCAGAACATGTCGGCCGTACCGATGATGTCGGCGATGCTCGCCGGTCAGCCCCTCGGCTTCGAAGACCCGTACTCGACATCCCCCGGTTGGGTCGCCCGCTACGGCACGCAAGAGGTCAGCCAGTTCGTCGGGGCCGAGATGATGGCGTCTCGCTGGGACCTCTCACGCGACGCGATGGAGGAGTTCGCCGTCGAGTCACACACCCGGGCGTTGCGCGCCCAGGCCGAAGGCCGCTTCGACGGTCAGATCGCGCCGTTGAACGGCCTCGACCGCGACGAAGGACCCCGCGAGCCCAACTGGGACAAGATCCGCTCACTGAAGACCCTGACCGAAGATGGTCGATTGACGGCGGCGTGCGCCTCGCAGATCTCCGACGGTTCCGCCGCTCTGCTCGTCGCCAATGAGCAGGCGCTCAAGGACCATGGGCTCACCCCGCGCGCTCGCATCCACCACATCAGCGTGCTCGCCGACGACCCGATCATGATGCTCTCCGCCCCGATTCCGGCGACGAAGCGAGCCCTGGCCAAGACCGGGATGACCCCCGACGACATCGACCTGGTCGAGATCAACGAGGCCTTCGCTTCCGTCGTGATGGCGTGGCTCAAGGAGACCGGGTTCGATCACGCCAAGGTCAATGTCAACGGCGGGGCGATCGCCCTCGGCCACCCGCTTGGCGCGACCGGCGGCCGCTTGATGACCACCCTGCTGTGCGAACTCGAGCGCACCGGCGGCCGGTTCGGCCTGCAGACCATGTGCGAGGGCGGCGGTCAAGCCAACGTCACCATCATCGAGCGGCTGTAGCAAGAGTTCGGGACCGGGCACTGCGGACCCGGTCAGGTCACCGGTCAGCTACTCGGTACAACGTGACCGCGGTGTCGTGGAAGAGCGCGGCGCGCTCGACTGCCGAGTAGCTGATCGACAGCTTCTTGAAGGCGTTCCACAACACGACGTAGTCGATGCCGGCCCGGTCGACGGGGAAGTTCGACTCGAACATGCAGCGTGATGGCCCGAACGTGTCGATCACGAAGCGGATCGCATCTCCCCACCGAGCGACCACCTCGTCGGACGTGGGGCCCGCCCCCGATTCGGGCCTGGGCAGGGCCAATCCGAAGATCACCATCCCGATGCCGCCGAGTTTGACGTGCACGTTCGGGCACGTCGCCAACTCGACTATCGAGGCCCGCCAGTCCCTCAGCACCGCAGCTCGATCGTCGCCGTAGTGGCCGGTGCCGAGCGGCGCGCCGAGGTGGTCGAGCACGATCCGCAGATCGGGAACCGCCCGCGCCGCGGCCGTCACATCAGCAAGCTGCGGATGCAGGGCCCATACGTCGAACGACAGATCGTGGCGAGCAAGAGTCTCGAGACCGCGCCGAAACTCCGCCGACGGCAGCTTCGCCCGCAGCGATTGCGGCATCGAGACGAGCGGCACCGTCGGGTCGGCGGCTACCCGGTCACGAATCCCGCGAAACAGCCCGTTGGCGGCCTGCGCATGAGCCGCCAGGGTCGCTTCCAACAGGTCGGTCGGCAGCGTGAGGTCGGCGGTCGGGATGATCGCCCCGATCGGCGAACCTGGAGCGAGGGCGGCGACCGCCCGGGTCTCGCCCACCGGTCGCAGATAGGCGAGGCCGTCGGCAAGGTGCGCCCAACTGCACTCGACGAACACTGTCGACACGATGCGATGACCCGTCGCATGGTCGGTGAGCATGTCGTCGACGAGGTACGGCGTCGAGCCGTGGGAACTCGTATCCCAGAGGTGGTGATGCGGGTCACAGATCACCAGGTCAGGTTCAATCGCGGTTTCCATCACACCTTCTCGGGGTTCAGCGAACTGGGGTTCAGCGGACTGGGGTTCAGCGGACTGGGGTTCAGCGGACTGGGTTCAGCGGACTGGGGTTCAGCGGACTGGGGTTGCGCGAAGTTGTCCTGGGCGCCTTGTGGTTCAACAGCATTGATCCGAGTCGGTCGTACGCCGCGGTCGAGGCGACCAGATGTTGCGCCGAGCCCAGCGTGTCGCGGTAGCAACGCTCGATCACGGTACCGCTGAGCAGGCCCGACGCGCCGAGGTAGCGAAACAGGCGGCCGACGACGTCGGCGACCTGCTGTGTGCCGAACGCGGCGACCGAGGCCACCTTCTGCTCGTCGAGACGCGACAGCCGTTCCCTGGTCTCGTACATCGACCACGCCGACCCCAACGCCTCGGTGGCCAACGCCCGCACGGCATCGATCTGCAGTTGGCCTTCGCCGAAGTCGGATCGGAACGTCTCGCGATCGGGCAGCGATCGGCTCGGAGCAAGGAGGGCGAGTTCGTCCATGAATCGTTGAGCGACACCGAGTGTGAACCCGACATTTTCGCCGGCGACATACACCGGATATGGCGCGCTGTAGACGGTTCCGCCACGGATCGGCGGGAGTCGGGGGTCGATCACCCGGTGGTGCGGAACGAACACGTCGTCGGCTCGGACGTTGAGGCTTCCGGTGCCTTTCAGCGCCATGACGCTCCACTCGCCCGACACGGTCAGCTGGGCGCGTGGCACGATGACTAGGCGTGCGACCGTCGCCTCGGGGCCGGGAGCCGCGGTCAACATCAGCCAGGTTGCGTGACCGACGCCGCTGGCGAATCGCCACGTACCGTCGATGATCACCCCGCCGTCGACATCACGATAGGTACCGCTCGGCGTGGCGATCGCGGCGAAGAACGGCACCTGACCGGCCCCGAAGACCTCGTCGACCCCGGCATCCGCCAGGCTCGACGCCGCTCGGCCCGCCGCTCCGGCGTGATTGAACCCCACCCACCCGGCCGTTGGATTCAGGTACGTCAGCGCGGCGAAGAACCGCAGTTGATCGGGCATCGACAGTCGATCGCCACCAACCTCGACGGGAGCTTTGACCATCGGTACCCGAATCTCGCGCAGCACCTCAACCAACTCGGCGGGGGCGGTCCCCAACGTCTCGGCCGGTCCCGCTGTGGCTTCCAACGTCGAGCGGTGCTGATCGACCAACGTGAGGAGTCCATCGATGGAGCGGGCGGCCATGGGGCTGAACTATCGCACGTGACGGAAGAAGGAGCGCACCTCGTCGACGAAGACGTCGGGCTCCTCGAAGGCGGCGAAGTGACCGCCGTGATCGAGTTCGCCCCAATGGCGGATGTCGGTATAGACCCGCTCGGCCCAACGGCGCGAACAGGTGAAGATCTCCTTGGGGAACTGCGAGATTCCCGCGGGAATGTCGACGGTCACCCCGCTGAACGAGTCGAAACTCTCCCAGTACAGGCGGGCCGACGACGCCCCGGCCCCGTTGAGCCAATAGAACATCACGTTGTCGAGCATCTCGTCGCGGTCGAGCGCATCTTCCGGGTGGCCGTTGTTGTCGGTCCACGCCCAGAACTTCTCGAGGATCCACGCCAGCTGCCCGGCGGGTGAGTCGACCAGGCCGTAGCCGAGGGTTTGGGGGCGGGTCGACTGCTGCTTGGAGTAGCCGGAGTCCTGTGTCCTGGTAGTGCCCGGCCTTGCCGAGTGACGACCATCTCGGCCGGTGTGAGGTCGGCCATGTCATCGGGACCAGGGAACGCGACGGCCATGTTGACGTGAATGCCGACGCAGTGGCCGAGGTTCTGCTCGCCGATGCGGGTGGTCACCGCCGAACCCCAATCGCCGCCCTGCGCTCCGAAGCGGTCGTAGCCGAGGCGGACCATCAGCTCGTCCCATGCGGTGGCGATCCGCGCCGTCCCCCACCCGGTGCGGGTCGGCTTGTCGCTGAAGCCGTAGCCGGGCAGCGACGGCACGACGACATGGAACGCGTCGGCCGGGTCGCCGCCGTGGGCCGCCGGGTCGGTGAGTGGGCCGATCGACCTTCATGAACTCGACCGTCGAACCGGGCCACCCGTGGGTCAACACCAGGGGAAGCGCGTTCGGCTCGGGCGAGCGGGCGTGGATGAAAGTGGAACCCGAGCGGTTCGTCGCCGCCGCCGCTGAGCGTCGTGCGGAACTGCGGGAAGGCGATTGAGCGCGGCCTCTCGGGCCCGCCAGTCGTACGACGTGCGCCAGTACTCGCAGACCTCTTGCACATAGGACCGAGCGGATGCCCTGCGTCCAGTCGTCGACCGTCTCGCGCATCGGGCCACCGGGTGCGGGCCAGCCGATCGCGCAGGTCGGCGAGGTCGGCATCGGATACAGCAATCTCGAACGGTGTCATGGCGTCGGTCATGCCTCGGACCGTACCTCCCTTCGCCCGTCCAGTCACCGCCGAACCGTCAACGCGTGAGGCGGTGCGGCCGAGTGGGCTGTCCACACTCACGGGTTTCGACAACGACTGACCGCGAGGGTGTCAGTCTGTGGGTCCCCCACCGAAACCTAGTTCGATGAAGCCTCGGTTCTCGCGCTCGCGGGCCTGCGCTGAGACGTCGGCGCGCCCGGCGAGCATCAGGCGCTTGGCAACCTGTACCGCGCCCGGCGAGTGGCGAGCGATGTCGGCGGCCAACGTTGCGGCCGTCGCCGCCAACTCGTCGAGCGGCACACAGCGCAGGGCCATCCCCAACTCGACCGCTTCGGGCCCCGACACCCAACGGGCGGTGAACAACAGATCGGCCGCCCGCTGCCAACCAATGGCGCTTGGGAGCAGCACCGAGCTGCCCGCCTCGGGCGGAACACCCAACTCGGCGAACGGCATCCGCAGCCGGGCCGTCTCGGCGATGACCACGATGTCGCAGTGGAGCAGGATCGTCGCCCCGATCCCGGTGGCCGACCCGTTGACCGCGGCGATCAACGGCTTGCCAAACGACTCCAACTGCTTCAGCAGCGCCGGAAACCCGGTCGCCCCGCCCACCGGACCCTGCCCCGCGGCGAGCAAAGCCATCTCCTTGAGATCCTGGCCGGCCGAGAACGACGGCCCGGCCCCCGTGAGCACCACCACGTGGACATCGGCGTCGGTCGCGGCCGCCGCCAGCAGCGCGGCGAGGCCGTGGTATTGCTCCTGATCGAAGGCATTACGCGCCTCGGACCGATCGAGGGTGAGGCTGCGGACATGGTCGTGGTCGTCGACATGGATCACCCACCCAGCATGCCCGACCCCATGCACCGCATTCGTGTCGGCCGAGGCGATCGGGCTCGCTCACGCTCACCGACGATGCTCAGGGCACGGTGATCGGGGTGGGCTGGCAGACGATGTCGGTGGTGATCCCGGCCAGGCGGGAGCGCACGACGTACGCCCGGCTGCCGGCCGGTGCGGCGGTGTCGGTGTAGGTGGTCACCGCTCCGAGGGTGGCAAGGAAGGCTCCGTCGCGGCGCACCGCATAGGTTGTTTGGCCAACAACAGCGGTCCAGGTCAGCGCCGGTTTTCCGCCTCCGTCGAGAACGGCGAAGCATGCCGGCGTGCCGGCCGTGATCGTCCAGGTGAACGACGCCGAGGCGGTGAGCGCCTGCGGATCGGTGACCGTCACGGTCACGGTGCTCACGCCCGTCGTCACCGGGGTACCGGTGACCGCGCCGGTAGCCGAGTTGATCGTCAAGCCGAGCGGGAGCCCTGCCACCGAGAACGTGAGCCGCGCCACCCTCGGGGTCAGACCCGGTGATCGTCGGCGAGGTGACGGTCGTGCCCGTTGGTGATGACTGGGCGGCGATCGCCGCGATCGTCGGCGGTTGGGGGGCGGGAGCGATCGTCGAGGTGAAGCTGGTCGTCGCGGTCAACGCCTGCGGGTCGGTAACGGTGACGGTTGCGGGGAACGCACCCGAACCGGTGGGAGTCCCCGAGATCACGCCGGTCGCGGCATCGATCGTGACGCCGCCGGGCAGCCCGGTGGCCGAGTAGGACAGCACGCCCCCCTCGGGGTCGGTGGCGACCACCTGCACGTTGGCGATCGCCACACCCACCTGACCGATCTGGTTGGCGACTGGGAGCACGGCCGGCGGGTTGGCCCCGCTGCCGAACTTCAGGTTGGGGATGCCGTAGCCGACCGACGTCGACAACGTCGATGGATAGGCGAGCGCCGTTCCGCCGAGGTACGCCCGCCCGGTGAAGTTGTAGTTCTCCACCGAGGTCAGCGTGCCGCCCGTACCGTACGGCTCGCCGGTCGATGACACCAGCGAGGCAACTACATACACCACGCCCGGCTGCAGCGTGACCGGCGTTGGCAACAGGCCGTAGAACCAACCGCCCTCAGATGGTGCTGTACGTAACACCGTCGCCGTGCCGAGCAGGGCCTGGTCGCTCTGGCGCCAGAGCCCCGCCGGCGTATCGGCGGCGTTGTTGAACACACCGTTGCCATTGCCGTCGAAGATGCCGAGCGCGGTCACCGAGGTCGCCGTGTCGACCGTGAAGGTCGAGCCCATCGTGTAGTTGCCGAGCTTGGCGGTGTACCCGGTGTAGGCGGTAATCGCTGCGTGAGCGCCGCCACCCCCGCCGGCGATCACGGCGAATGTCGACGTGGCCGTTGTGGGGTGGAGCACACCATCAAGCGCCGTGACGGCGACCGTGTACGAACCGGCAGGCAGCGCGCCGGCGTTGTAGACGAACGTCGTCGACGGAGTACCCAGCCCGGTGGTGGCAGGCATCAGGTCGGCCGCGGCCGCCGCGAATATCCCGTTGGCCTGCAGGTATTGCCCGCCGGCGTCAGATACCCGAACCGTCACCGACTTGACCATCACATTGTCGGCGGCGGTACCGGTGATCGTGGATGACTGTCCGAACGGAACGGTTGCGGCCGGGCCGGTGATCGCCACCGTCGGGGCGCTCGAGCCGCCGCCGATCTTCAGGTTCGGCACGCCGTAGCCGACCGATACCGCCTGGGACGACGGATAGGTGAGCGCGGTTCCGGCGAGGTAGGCCCGGCCGGAGAAGTTGTAGTTGGCATCGGTCGCAACCGTGCCACCGGTGCCATAGGCCTCGCCTGTCGATGACATCAGCGAGGCGACGACGTAGACGACGCCGGGTTGCAGGGTGACGGGGGTGGCGAGCGGGCCGTAGAACCAGCCGCCCTCCGGTGTCGCGGTCTTCGGCACGGTCACCGAGCCGAGCAGGGCCTGGTCGCTCTGGCGCCACAGTCCGGCCGGAGTGTCATCGGAGTTGTCGAAGATCCCGTTGCCGTTCCCGTCGAAGATGCCGAGCGCTGTCACTGATGTGGCGGTGTCGACGGTGAACGTCGATCCCATCGTGTAGTTGCCGAACTTGGCGGTGAAGCCGCGGTAGCTGGTCACCGCAGCGATCTGGGTGGTTCCGGTAACCACCGTGAACGAGGCGGTCTTGGTGAGCGACAGGTTATTGCTGGTGTCGGTGACGACGATCTCGACGGTGTACCCCCCGGCCGGCATCTGCGATCCGGCATTCAGCGTCCAGGCAACCGGGGTCGAACCGAGGGCACCGGTGGCGACCGGGAGGTCGTTCACGGCGGTGCTGAGCGAGAAGTCGTCCTGGATGAACAGCCCGGCCGAGTTGGTGATCCGCGCCCGGACGGCCGCAACGCCGACGTTGTCGGTCGCCGAACCGATGATGGTGGCCGTGGTCTCCTCGGGAACCCCGACCGACGGCACGACGATCGTCGAGTCGGGGCGCACTCCATCGACGTTGCTGACGTTGAATGCCCGCGTCGTGATGGCGGGCGAGGCATTGCGACCCTTGTCAATTGCCTTGGCCTCCGCGGTGTACGAGCCGGCCCCGGGCATCACGACGTCGAGGTCGAAGGCCCCGTTGAGCTTGGCAGGGGCGTTGAACTCATAGCGAGTGGCACCCAGGACGCCGCCCGGCTGGATCCATTGACCGTTGGCGGCCTGCACGGCGACCACGTACGAGGCAATCCCGACGTTGTCGGTGGCCGAGCCCGAGATGCGCGCCGGATTGCCCACCGTTGCCCCGGCGGCCGGGGCGGTGAAGACGACATCGCCCGGCGGGGTGACGTCTTCGGCACCTGGGCCGAAGTCGTAGAAGGCCAGCGCCCCGACGTGGATGTCGTTAGTCCGTTCGCCGTCGAACCCGGCGAGCAGCCCGCGGGTCGTGACGGTCAGCTCCCGCCCGCCGATCAATGAATCGGCACCTGGATTCCACGCCAGCGGCGTGCCGTCGTTGATGTCGAGCGCGGCGATGTGGCCGCGCCACACCCCGTTGGGGTACTCGGTGCAGTCGTTCAGACCCATCACGATCGACATCACCTCGGTCGGTCCGGGCCCCGGAGCGATGCGGCAGAAGTGCCCGCTGAGGTAGACCGTGTTGTTCGACACGCCGACCCCGAACACCGAGTCATGACCGACCGCGTGGCTCCATTTGGCGGTCTGGGCGGACTCGGCCGTCGAGACCAGCCAGACGTTGACGCCGAGGTCGGGAGTGCCGCGGTACACCGTCGCGATCCACTTGCCGTCGGGTGACACCGAGGCGTCCTGCTGGTACGTCCGGCTGAACGGCGAGCGCCAGGAATGCGGCGTCAACACCGGCGCCAGCGGGTCGGCGATGTTGACCACCGCGGTCTCGGTATCGAGGCTGAGCCCGTTGTTGGCCACCATCCCGAAGCGCCCGCCGAAAATCAGGCGGGTGCCATCAGGAGAGACCGCGATCGCCTTGATCTTCGTCGAGTAGGTGCCGGTAAACGTGAGATTGAGCGCCGGCTTCACCGCCGCGGTGCCTGGGCTGAGCTCGGCGAGGACGTCGTATGCCCCGCCGCCGATCGTCGTGAAGTCACCACCGATAAACAGCCGACCGGCACCGTATGCCAGTTGGTCAACCTTCAGATCGATGATCGCCGGTACGAACGTCGGGTCGACCGAGCAGGTCGACAGGTCGAGCAGCGCGACCCGGCTGCGGCTACGGACGACGCCATCGGCACCGGTGATCTTGGTGAACCGCCCGGCAACGTAGACCTTGTCGGGCGACGGTCCTTCGACCACGGCGAGCACGTGGTTGTCGAAGGTCATCTGCGGGCAGACGAGAGCCTTGGTATCGATGTTCCACGCGGCGAAATAGGCCCGGTTGACGGTCACGCCATCAGCGCGCAGGACCTGGAGGAAGTCGCCGCCCGAGACGATGTATCGCCCGGCCTGGTTGGCGGTATACACCTGGCGGCGGGCGGTGAGACCAGCACCGAGGTCGATCAGCGGCGTGTTGAGGATGATCGGATATCCCTTGGCCGGGGTGCCGGGCACCACTGACGGATGGTCGCGGAACGCCGCATCGGCTCGACCCGACGCCACCCACACCCCCGACGCCAACACAACCGCGCTCAGTGCGATTTTGAATGGATTCGAGAACTTCACGCTAAACCTCCGCCACCGCGACCCGCCCCAGTCGCCCATTCGAGCACCTAACGAGTTGTCAAACCGCTGAGCGTAGCTTTTCGCCGCTTCGGTGAGGACGGCCAACCGAAGGTCGGGCCGATCGGCCCACGCCCCACCAAAAGCATTTCGGGTGTCTCGCGAACCGATCGGCGGAGTCCGCGATCAAGGCCGTCCTGGTGCCTCAAGGTCGGCGGCGAGCGGTCTTCAGCCGGCCGTGTCGAAGTGCGTCACGAGCAACCCATTCGTCGACAACGTCTTCACCTGGATCTGATCATCAGATCCAGGTACCGCATCGCCAGAACCCGGCGTGGGTCTGACGCCTCGTCAGGTCCCCCACGGGAGCGTCTACGATGCGTTCATGTACGACCTGATCATTCGTGGGGGAACGGTCGTCGACGGCACGGGGGCAACCTCCCGCGTCGCCGACGTTGCAGTGAAGGACGGGGTGATTGTCGCCGTCGGCGAGTCGCTTGAGGGCGAGGCGACCACGGTGATCGATGCCACCGGACGGCTGGTGACCCCCGGCTTTGTCGATGTCCACACCCACTACGACGGCCAGGCCACGTGGGACAGCCTGCTCGACCCGACATCGGGCCATGGCGTCACGACCGTGGTGATGGGGAACTGCGGCGTCGGTTTCGCCCCGGTACGACCCGGCAAAGAGGAGTGGCTCGTCCAGTTGATGGAGGGCGTCGAAGACATCCCCGGCACCGCCCTGCACGAGGGCATCCAGTGGGAATGGGAGACATTCCCGCAGTATCTCGACGCGCTTGATCGCCGCACCTACTCGATGGATATTGCCGCCTACGTCGGGCACGGCCCGGTGCGAGCCTACGTGATGGGCGACCGCGGGGCCCGCAATGAGCCCGCTACGGCCCAAGACATCGCATCGATGGCCGAGATCGTGCGCGAGGCGATGGACGCCGGTGCGGTCGGATTCTCCAGCTCGCGAACCCTCAGCCACAAGGCCCGCGATGGCGAGCCGGTTCCCGGAACGTTCGCCGCCCAAGACGAACTCGACGGCATGGCCGACGCGCTCGTTGCCGCTGGTCACGGTGTGTTCGAGCTCGCTCCGCAGGGATTGGAGTTCGACCCCCCAACGCTGCTCGGCGAGGTGGAATGGATGAGCCGGGTCGCCGTACGCACCGGGCTGCCGGTGTCGTTCGCGATGTTGCAGAACTCCGTGCAGCCCGACTCGTGGCGTGACGTGCTCGCCGCCGTCGACCGGGCCGCGGCCGATGGTGGAAGGCTGATTCCGCAGATCGCCGCCCGCCCGTTCGGGATGATGATCGGCTGGGCGAGCTACCACTTCTTCGCCAAGCGCCCGACGTTCGTGGCGCTGGCCTCGACGTTGCCGCACCCGGAGTTGCTCGTCGAGCTGCGCAAGCTCGAGGTGAAGGCGGCGATCCTCGCCGAGACCGACCTCCCGCCCGACCCCTCGCGCCAATTCGATGGCATCGGCAGTCTGTTCCAGCACTCGACCGACAAGATCTACTCGATGGGCGCGGCGGTCGACTACGAGCCGGGTCCCGAGTCGTTGGTGTCGAACCTGGCGACCGCCGCGGGGCGCGATCCGCTGGAACTGGCCTACGACCTGATGAACGACGACGACGGCCAGGCCTTCTTGATGCTGCCGTTCTTCAACTTCGTCGATGGCACCCAGGACGCGATCTACGAGATGCTCATTCATCCGTCGACCGTGTCGGGGCTGTCGGACGGTGGGGCGCATGTGCGGATGATCTGTGACGCCTCAATCCCCACCTACCTGCTGACTCACTGGGCGCGTGATCGTCATCGCGGCCCCAAGTTGGCGATCGAGCAGGTGATCCGCTTTCAAACCAAGGACACCGCCGATCTGATGGGCTTCAGCGACCGCGGCACCCTCGAAGTGGGCAAGCGAGCCGACATCAACGTGATCGACTTCGATGCCCTGACCCTCGGCTTCCCCCAGGCCGCCGACGATCTGCCTGCCGGCGGGCGTCGCCTCGTGCAAGCCGCCACCGGCTACGACTACACCATCGTCGCCGGTGTCATCACCCGCCACCACGGCGCCGACACCGGCGCCCGCCCCGGCCGCCTGGTGCGCGCGTCGGCATAGCTCAGGAAGTCGCCGCCTTGAGCACGTCTGCGGCGAGGTGGATGGCGTCGACCGACTTGATCAGCGGCAGGTTGACGATCACCTCGTCGGCTCCGGATGCAACGATTGCAGCCAGATTGTGGGTCGCTTCGTCGGCCGTGGCGATGATCATCCGGTCGGCCACTTCGGGGTTGGAATAGTCGAGGAACTCTCGGAACCCGTCGCGCTCGGCATCGTTGGCCGACACGAACAAGCTCACCATTGCCGTGCGCTTAACGGTCTTGGGGTCGCGTCCCACGGCCGCGCAATGCTCGTCGAGGATCGCCAGCTTGCGACCAACCAGGCCGGCCGTGCCGCCGATGTTGCATTGGTCGGCCAACTCGGCGACCATCCGCAGCGTCTTCTTTTCGCCGCTGCCGCCGATCATCAACGGGATTCGCCGCAACGGGCGAGGAACCAGCCGGGCTTCGTCGACGTGATAGTGGTCGCCGGCGAAGGTGAACGTCTCGTTGTCGAACATGCCCCGACAGATCGTCACGGCCTCCCGCAGGCGCGAGAAACGCTCCCTGACCGGGGGAAACTCCCAGCCGTAGGCGAGGTGCTCCTCCTCGTACCAGGCCGCCCCGATGCCGAGAATGATCCGCCCGCCGGTCATCGCATCGAGCGACCCGATCTGCTTGGCGAGATGCGCCGGGTTCCGGTAGGTCACCCCGGTGACCAGCGTGCCTAACTCCACCCTCGACGTCAGCGCGGCGAGTGCACCAAGCAACACGTACCCCTCCAGCAACGACGCCGTCGGGCCCCCGAGCGGCGGGAGCTGCAGCAGGTGATCCATCACCCACAACGACGAGTACCCGGCCTCCTCGGCCGCAACCGCGGCCGCCCGCAACCGGTCCATCGTCGTCGCCGGATCGGCGTCGACAATCCACGAGAAGTCGGGCAACTGCAATCCGTACGTAGCCATGCCTCAGCCTCGCGTACCTCCAACGTTCTCGTGAGGTTGTGCCCGGCCCAACGGGGCGCAACCTCACGCGAACGTTGGTGGCATGTGCAGGTCGACCGATCATCTCGGCGGGGCGCGCCCGACCAGGTTGTGCCTCATGGCGACGGGTTCTGCTCAGGGACTTCGCAGGTACGTCAACACGGCGAGCACGCGACGGTGTTGTTCTTCGGCCGCGGGCAGATCGAGTTTCATGAAGATCGACGAGATGTGCTTCTCGACGGCTCCGTCCGACACGACCAGGTGGCCGGCGATCCCGGCGTTCGACCGGCCCTCGGCCATCAGGCTGAGCACCTCCCGTTCCCGGGGAGTCAGGGCGGCCAACGGTTCCCGACGACGCGATCGCTGGAGGAGTTGGGCGATCGACCTCGGGGTCGAGGGCAGTACCACCGTCTGCTACCCGGTGGACGGCGGCGATGAACTCCCCGACATCGGCGACGCGTTCTTTGAGGAGGTACCCGAGGCCGACCGTCGAGTCGGCGAGCAGTTCGGTGGCGTAGCGCTCCTCGACGTATTGCGACAACACCAGCACCGGCGTAGCGGGCCGCACCCGGCGCAGTTCGATCGCCGCCCGCAGCCCCTCATCGGTGTGGGTCGGTGGCATCCGTACGTCGACGATGACGACGTCGGGATTCAGTTCGACGACCGTTTGCAGCAGCCGTGTGGCGTCGCTGAGTCCGGCGACCACCTCGTCGCCGTACTCGGCGAGCAGCCGGGTGATTCCCTCGCGCAACAGCACGGAGTCCTCGGCGATCATGACGCGCATGGGAGCTCCACCGACCAGCAGGGTCGGCCCGTCGAGCGGGACTCGCCAGGCGGAACCGGCCCTCGACCGCGAGCACACGATCACGTCAGCCCGGCCAGCCCTCCACCGGGGTGCGACGACCGCTCCCCCGTGGCCGTCGTCGCTGATTTCGACGACCAACCGGTCGCCGCGACGGCTGATCGACACCCCCGCCCGGGTCGCCCCGCTAGTGTTTGGCCGATGTTGGTCAACGCCTCGACCACCACGAAGTACGCCGCCGCCTCGATCGCTGGCGGAGGCCGTTGGGGCAGGTCGACGTGGAGATCGACTGGGATCGGCGACCGAGCCGTTACCGCTGACAACGCCGCGTCAAGCCCTCGATCGGTGAGCACCTGCGGGTAGATGCCACGCACCAGATTCCGCAGATCGCCGATCGCCGACTTCGCTTCGTCGTGCGCCCGGCTGACCAGCGCCAACGCCCGGCTCGGGGTCTTCGCCGGCCTTCAACCGTTCCTTGGCCAAGCCCAGATCCATCGCCAGACTGACCAGCCGCTGCTGCGCCCCGTCATGAAGGTCACGCTCGATGCGGCGCAGTTCGATCGACGAACCTTGCACCGAGGCATCGCGGCTTTCGCTCGAGTTCTGCACCCGCTGGTCAACTCGGCCTCGCCGGCCGGGCGACAGCAGACGCACCGATCAAGAGCCGATCGACGTTAGCCAGCGCCCGTGATGATCCACGGTGTCACCGACCAGCAGGGCCACGCCGACGACACCCGTCGCGCCGATCAACAGGCCGCTGATTCCACGTCCATCGGACGGCCGTTGAACGTGATTCCCGGGTCGTTGAGCCGCCAGCCGTAGATGGGAAGCGCCGCAAGCGACCATGCCACCGACCAGATGACGACGGTCGCCGTGAAGGTAAGAATCCCCCACGGGAGCATGATCACGCCGTACGACGAGCCCCTTCCAGCCCGCCTTGTCGACGCTGCCCAGCCCGCAGCCGAGCCGTCCACGGACCCGTTTGGCGAACGGGGTCGGGCCCGGGAAGACGGTCCCGAGGAAGCCCGAGCCCGAGCGTTCCACGCTCCCCACCAGCCGGCCCGACACGACCGAGGCGGCCAGGAGGGGATGCCGACAAGCGTGATCACCAGACCGGCACTCACCGACAGCATCGTCACCGCCCAGGTGAAAAAGGCAATTCCCGCGCCCATGTCGAGCAGCAGATACAGCGACTCGAGCCACGGTGCGAGCCTGCACCAGCGGGGCGAACATCCGGCGGAACAGCGAGGGTTTGGGTTGCCGCCGGCGGTGCGGTCGTATATGGCGTCGCCGAGGCGGAAGGTGGGGGAAGCATCGTCATCTCAGCGAACGAGTTCGTGCGGGCGAGGAGCGGGGAGGGGTTGCGGCTGGCCGAGTTGAACCGACCTCCCGGGCATCGCGGGCGCTTCGAAACTGACGTGGGGCAAGCAGCCGGTCGAGCCAGCGCGGGATCCACCAGTTGCGCTTCCCGAGCAACTCCATCGTCGCCGGGACCAGGATCATCCGCACGATCGTCGCATCGATGAACACCGCGGTCGCCAGGCCGAGGCCGATCAACTTGATGACCGCGATCTCACCGAAGACGAAGGGTCCGAACACGCACACCATGATGGCAGCCGCCGCAGTGATCACCCGGGCAGTCGACGCCAAACCCTCGACCACGGCGTGGAGTTGTCGCCGAGACGTCGTAGCGCTCCTTGATCGACGAGAGCAGGAACACCTCGTAGTCCATCGACAACCCGAACACGATGGCGAACAACATCATCGGTGCCCACGGTTCGACCGGAGCCTCGGTCCACGTCGAACAGCGACCCACCCAACCCCATTGGAACACCGCGACCATCACGCCGTACGCCGCGCCGATCGACAACAGGTTGAGCACGACGGCCTTGAGCGGCACGAGCACCGAGCGGAACACGGCGAGCAGCAACAGGAAGCTGAGCGCAAGCACCGCACCGATGAACACCGGCAGACGGTCGGCCATCTGATGGGAGAAGTCGATGTCGCTCGCCGTCGATCCCCCGACGTGAGCGATCAGCCCGCTCGCCGGAATCACGTCGTTGCGCAGGTCGCGGACGAGCGCTCGGTGGCGATGTCCTGCGGCGACGGTCGTCGGGATCACTCGGATCAATCGCGGCCCGCCCCGGACTCGCTGGGGATCACCGGGCTGACCAGTCGCAACCCGCGGCAACATGCCGCCAACTGCTCAGCCAGAGCCGACCACGCAGCATCCGCGGCAGCCGCTACGGCGTCTCGACGGCGATCACCAGGGGCCGTTGAAGCCCGGGCCCGAAACCCTCGCTGATCAGCTCGTACGCGTCACGGGTGGTCGAACCGACGGGGTCGTTGCCCATGTCGGCGACGGCCAGCCGCATCGCCAGTGTCGGGGCTCCGGCGGCCAACAAGACCGCCGAGACCCGGTCGGCGGCAAACGCCTTGGGGTGACGCTGGACAGTGCGGCTCCAACGGTGCCAGACCGTCTCTTGTCACGACCCGTGTGGCGACGATGAATACTCCAGCGATCGAGCTTGTGACCGGCGAACCCGAGCATCGCCGGCAGCAACGTGAGCGCGGCGGCGACGGCCACGAGCACGGCAGAGGCGCCGTGCCGAGGGCCAGTCCGTGGAGGAACGACAGTCCCATCAGGAACATGCCCATCAGCGAGATGACGACGGTGCACCCGGCGAACAGCACGGCGCGACCGGCGGTGCTGATCGCTTCGACGATGGCGTTTCATGGGGTGGCGTCGGGGCGGGCCAACGCCTCTCGATAGCGGGTGACGATGAACAGGGCATAGTCGATGCCGACGCCGATGCCGACCATCGAGGCAACTTGCACCGTGAAGTCGGGGGTGTCGACGATGCCGGCCCAGATGCCAACCCCGGCGAGACCGATGGCGATCCCGACAATGGCGGTGAGCAGCGGCAAACCCATCGCCACCACCGAGCCGAAGGCGATCAGCAGAATCACGACGGCGGCAATCAGCCCGAAGATCTCGCTCGCCGGAGCCGACCCGGTGGCGAAGGCGTAGTCGGCGAACTCGACTTCGACGCCCCCTCCTCGCAGCGTGTCGGCCGCCCTCTCGATCGCCGCGACGAGGGCGACCTCCTCACCATTCGCACTGTCGATCGAGGTGTCGATGTTGACGATGGCGACGGTGCCGTCTTGCGAGATCTGGCCCGGACCGCCACCACCTCCCTGATCCTTCGGAAACGGCGACTCGACCGCCACGACGCCGGGCTCCGCGGTGACCAGCGCGACGAACTGCTCGATCCTTGGACGGGCCACGGCAATTCCGGCCGGGCTGTGGACGGCGACGGTGACGGTGTGGGCGCCGTTGTCGGGGAACTCCCGGTTGATCAGCTCATAGGCCGAGTCGGAGTCGGTGCCGACCAGTCGCCCGCCGTCGGCGTACTCACCTCCAACGGCCGACGAGAGCAGCGTGGTGCTCATCACGGCAACGATCCAGGTGGCGAGGACCAGCCAGCGGTGGCGAAAACTGAAGGTTGCAAGTCTTTTCATCATGGAGACCATCGTGAGACTCGCGCATCCCCGGGTCGATCCGGCCTCCCGGCCAACGGTTGGTGGGGTTATCCCCCCGGTTCGCGGGTTCCACTCGTTCTTGGCGCATTTCTTGCACGGTAGGTGCAAATAGTGAACCAAGATGGCGAAGATCTTGATCGCTGCAGGTCGATCGTCGCGCCCGGTGCGCCTCGATGGATCATGGTTGACGGCTCGACGAGTTCAGCCGGCATTCGAACCAGTCCGTCTTCGGTCGACCTGCGAAGCTGCGGGTATGACTGTGATGTTGGTGACTGGTGGAGGACGCGGGATTGGGGCGGCGACGGCGAAGTTGGCGGCGGCTCGGGGGTATGCGGTGGCCGTGAACTATTCGGCATCTGCGGACCGGGCCCACGCCGTGGTCGCCGAGATCGCCCAGGCGGGCGGCACGGCGATCGCCATCGGCGCGGACGTTTCCGACGAGGCCGCGGTTGTCGCCATGTTCGAGCGGATCGACGGGGAACTGGGCACGCTCAAGGTCCTGGTCAATAACGCCGGCACCGCCAATCAATACGGGGCATTCGCCGACTTGGAGATCGAACCGATGCGGCGGATGTTCGACGTCAACGTGATCGGAGCGTTCATCTGTGCTCGCGAGGCGACGCGGCGGATGTCGACCAAGCTGGGCGGCGCCGGCGGCGTGATCGT
Organism: uncultured Actinomycetes bacterium; assembly: GCA_963847945.1. Classification (GTDB taxonomy): domain Bacteria; phylum Actinomycetota; class Acidimicrobiia; order Acidimicrobiales; family Ilumatobacteraceae; genus JANMJD01. Next base: position 102,988 of record CAWKBX010000003.1, on the reverse strand, counting down.
GAACATCTCGTCGCGGGCCGCAGAGATCGGTGGGGCGAACGAGTGGATCGACTATGCCGCCACCAAGGGCGCGATCGACTCGCTGACCAGCGGACTTGGCAAGGAACTCGCCACCCAGGGCGTGCGGGTTTGCGGCATCCACCCGGGCCTGATCGACAACGAGTTCAACGACCACGCCACCGCCGGGCGACTCGACCGGATCGTCGCCAACGTCCCGATGCAACGCGCCGGCACCTCCGATGAAGTCGCCGAGGCCATCCTGTGGCTCGCCTCCGACGCCGCCTCGTACGTGACCGGTTCCAACCTCCACGTCAGCGGCGGCCGGTAGTCGTCGCCTGCGTCGTTCACGTCACCGTTTCCGCACCGTGAGAACGAATTCCGTGACGGGAGCAGGGCCTGTGGCTCCAACCTGCGGCGAAGCGGCCGCCGGTGCAACACTGGCGGGCATGACGAACGGCGTGACCCTGCAGGTCGACCCATCCGAGGTCGGCTTCGATGCAGGCCGGCTCGCCCGCATCGACCGCCACTTCGCCAAGTATGTCGACGACGGCCGCCTCGCCGGCTGGCAGGTCGCGGTGTCGAGGAGGGGCAAGGTCGCCCACACCTCGACGTACGGCATGGCCGATTTAGCCACCAGCAGGCCGTTCGAGAGCGACACGATCGTGAGGATGTTCTCGATGACCAAACCGGTCACGTCGGTCGCGGTGATGATGCTCGTCGAGGAAGGATTGGCCTCGCTCAGCGATCCGATCTCGAAGTGGATCCCATCGTTCGCCGAGATGCAGGTCTATAAAGAGGGCGCCCCGACCAAGCCGTCGCTACGCCCGGCCACCGAGCCGATCCGCCTATGGCACCTGCTCACCCACACCGCCGGGCTCAGCTACGGCTTCCACTACACCCACCCCGTCGATGCGATGTATCGCAAGGCCGGGTTCGATTTCGGCGTCCCCCAGGGCCTCGATCTGGAAGCGTGCTGCGAGCGTTGGGCGGAGCTCCCACTGCTGTTCGAGCCGGGCACCGAGTGGAACTACTCGGTGTCGGTCGACGTACTTGGCCGCATCGTCGAGATTGCCAGCGGCCAGACGCTCGACCAGTTCTTCTCGGCGAGGATCTTCGAGCCGCTCGGCATGGTCGACACCGGATTCTGGGTTCCCGAAGCCCAGATCGGCCGGTTCACCACGCTGTACTACCCCGATCCCGCGACAGGTGCCGCCGTGCCAATTCCTGTCGATCGCGACTACACCCGCCAGCCCCGGATGCTCGGTGGCGGCGGCGGACTCGTCGGCACCGCGGCCGACTACCTGCGGTTCTGCCACATGCTGTTCGGTCGCGGCAGCCTCGACGGGACCCGAATCCTCGGCAGCCGCACCGTCGACTACATGGTCCAGAACCACCTGCCGGGTGGCGCCGACCTCGAACAACTCGGACGCCCGGGCTTCAACGAGGCCACGTACCACGGCATCGGTTTCGGCCTCGGATTCTCGATCGTCGACGACCCGGTGAAGAACAAGGTGCCGTCATCGAAGGGCGAGTACGCCTGGGGCGGCGCAGCGTCGACCGCGTTCTGGGTCGACCCGGCCGAGGAGATCAGCGTCGTCTTCCTCACCCAACTCCTCCCCTCGAGCACCCACCCGATCCGCCCCGAACTCAAACAACTCGTCTACCAAGCCCTCGTCGACTAGGAGCATCGTCATGGCATTGCCGCAGCATTTGAAAGACTTGGCCGCCCAGGTATCGAACTGGGGCCGGTGGGGTGCCGACGATCGTCGTGGGACGATCAATCTCATCGACGCGGCGGCGCTCCAACGCGGACTCACCGCGGCGCGGCAGGGCAAGGTCATCTCGCTCTCACTGCCATTCGACGAGAACGGGCCGCAGGTGGGGATGGTGCCCGGGCGCGACAACCCGAAGCGCACGATGATCATGATCGATCAGCCGATGAACGGCGACCCGACCGACTTCTGCACCACCGATGACAAGGTCGAGATGGGGGTGCAGGCCTCGACCCATTGGGACGCGCTCTGTCATGCCTCGTACGAGAACCTGCTGTACAACGGCGTGCCGGCTTCGACGATCGATGAGACCGGCTCCCACGAGCACGGCATCGAGCGGTACGGCCCGATTGTCAGTCGCGGCATCCTCCTCGATGTCGCCCGTGCCCTCGGCGTCGATCGCTTGGAGGAGAACCACCCGATCTCCGGTGACGACCTCGACGCGGCGGCGACTTTGGCCGGAGTCACCGTCGAGCCCGGCGACATCATCTGCGTACGCACCGGCCAGATCCAGTTCTTCCACGAGGGCGACAAGATGCGCTACGTCTACCCGACGCCGGGCATGTCGACCCTGTCGATCCCGTGGGTGCGAGATCACGACGTCGCCGCGGTCGCTACCGACACCCTCGCCTTCGAATGTTTCCCTCCTGAAGATCCGGCCGTCTGGCTGCCGGTCCACATGCTTCACATCCGCGACATGGGGCTCTGTCAAGGGCAGAACTGGGACCTCGAAGCCCTCGCCGTCGACTGTGCGGCCGACGGCCAGTACCAATTCCTGCTCAACGCGACTCCACTACCGATGACGAGATCAGCGGGCGGCGCCGTCGCCCCCGTCGCCATCAAATGAAAGTCGAAGACGCGACCTGAAGCACTACAGCCAGTTCGACTCGATCCACGCTCGCACGGGTGGGGCGACGGTGTCGAGGTGGGCGGCGGGGTGCTCGCGGATCATCGTGGCCGAGATCGGGACGGTGGTTCGCTCGGGGTCGACACTGACCGAGTCGACGCCGAACCGCCGGGCGATCTCCGACACGTAACCGTCGCTCGAGAACACGGCGTGGGGGCCGCTTGGCAGTGGCCAACGGTCGCGGAACAGAGCCATCCACTGGGCCCACAAGTCCTCATCGTCCCAGTTCGTGTCGAGATTGTGGCGCACTTCGATCACCCGTGTCTGCGGGTGCAGTTCGCCCAGCCAGCCCGCTCGCACCGATCCGGGCACGGCCTCACCATCGCGGGTGTTGACGAAGACCACCAGGGTGTCGCAGCGAGCGGCAGCCCAGTCGATCATGTAGCTGTGCCCCAGGTGCGGCGGGTTGAACCGCCCGACGATCAGCCCGGTCGGATACGACACCAGACTCACCGCGGTCGCGCCTGTTGCGCTTCAGACCATGTCATCCCGGCATGGGCGTCGGCGTCGTGAGGCAGACCGAGCACGCGCTCGGCGATGATCTTGCGTTGCACTTCACCCGTCCCGCCTCCGACGGTCAATGCCGGGGCGAACAGGAATCCATACCGCCAGATGGGATCATTCAAGCCGCCAGAGCCCGGTCCGCCAGAATCCGGTCCGCCAGGATCCGGTCCGCCAGAGTCCGGTCCGCCCGAGTCCGGTCCCCCCGAGCCCGATCCGCCCGAGCCAGACAGCATCGCCTCCGGCCCGATCAGGTCACGGGCCAGGTTCATCACGTGCTGACCGTGCTCGTCGGCCAACACCTTGCGGATACTTGCCTCGGGGCCGGGTTGAGATCCCCGGAGTCGCGCCGACACGGTGCGCAGGCGAATCAGGTGCAGCAGCATGTGCTCGGTGTACACCGCGGCGACTCGCTGCCGGACGCATGGGTCGGCGACCGGGCCGCGTCGACGGATCGCGTCGAGTAGATCGAGGGCGGTTGGCCCCATTCCCCACAGCACGCCGCCACTCGACAACGAGATCCGCTCGTTACCCAACGTCACCTTCGCCAGCCGCCAGCCATCGCCCTCGACTCCGACCAGATTGGCAGCGGGCAATCGAACGTCAGTGAAGAACACCTCGTTGAACGTGTGCTCACCGGTCATGTCGATGATCTTGCGAATCTCGATGCCTGGAGCATCCATCGGGCAGATGAAGTACGACACTCCGGAGTGTTTGGGCAGGTCGGGATGGGTGCGAGCAATCAAAATGCCGAACTTGGCGTGCTGCGCTCCCGACGTCCAGATCTTCGAGCCATTGACCACCCACTCCTCACCGTCGCGCACCGCCCGAGTACCGAGGTTGGCGAGGTCCGATCCCGCCCCCGGCTCGCTGAACAGTTGGCACCAGAACTCCTCCCCCGCGAGCAGCGGCAGTAGATACCGCGCCTGCTGGTCGTCGGTTCCGCCGTAGAGCACGGTCGGGCCCGCCCAGCCGATTCCGATCGGATTGCTCGGCCGTCTCACCTTCGCCGCGGCCAGCTCCTCGTCGATGATGATCTGGTGGATCGGGTCGGCTCCGAGCCCGTACGGAGCGGGCCAGTGCGGGGCCACGTACCCGGCCTCGGCCAGCTGCCGACCGGTCGGACGAGGGTGGATGGCGAGCCACTCGCGCACCGCCACTCGACGGGGATCATCGGCGGCGGGCATCTCAAAGTCCATCGCCGCCGATGGTAGGCGCGACGTCCCGACCCCACCGGGCCGGCGATGCTCCGAGCGACGCAACGAAATCTACCCAGATCCGAGAAATCGACCGGTTTCGCCCGGTTCACGAGGCATCGGCGGCTTCTGGGCAGCTTTCGTTGCAAATGACGCCGTCACGTAGCTTGGGTAAGTGCCCGACACCACCAATGGCTGGAACTTCGCCGATCTCTGGGAGGCCGTCGCCGACCGCATCCCCGACGCCCCCGCCCAGTGGCATGGCGACCAGACGTGGACGTGGGCCGAGTTCGACCGCCGCGCCGATGGCATCGCCGGCACGCTGCTCGACGCCGGAGCCCGCCATCAGGACAAGGTCGTCCATTACCTGTACAGCTGCCCCGAGTACCTCGAGAGCATGTTCGGGTTGTTCAAGGCCGGCCTGGTGCCGGTGAACACCAACTACCGCTATACCGCCGACGAGTTGGTGTATCTGTGGAACAACTCCGATGCGATCGCCGTCATCTTCCACGGCACGTTCGCCGACACATGCGCATCCGTCGCCGACCGGGTGCCTGGGGTGACCACGTGGTTGTGGGTCGACGACGGCAGCGGCCCGTGCCCCGAGTGGGCTACCCCGTACGAAACTGCGGCGACATCGGCATCGACTCGCCAGAAGGCCCCGTGGGGACGAAGCGGCGACGATCTGCTGTTGATGTACACCGGTGGCACCACCGGCATGCCCAAAGGAGTGATGTGGCGGCAGGACGACCTGCTCGGTGTGCTCGATGCCGCCAACCGCAAACGCCTTCCCCCCGAGCAGGACTTGTCGGTCATCGGTGAGCGCACCGCCAAGCCCGGCCCGCGCAACCTGCCGGCCGCCCCGCTCATGCACGGCACCGGCCAGTTCAACGCGATGAGCAACCTGATGGTCGGTGGCTCGATCGTCACCATGACCGACCGCAGTTTCAGCGCCGCCCACTTCCTCGACACGGTGGAACGGTACGGAGTCAACTCGACGTCGATTGTCGGTGACGCCTTCGCCAAGCCGATCCTGCGGGCGCTCGACGCCGAACCCCGACGATGGGACCTCTCGTCGCTGCGGGTGATCGTTTCGAGTGGAGTGATGTGGTCGGCGGAAACCAAGGCGGGCCTGCTGCGATACAACCCGCGCCTGATCATGGTCGATGCCCTCGGCTCGTCCGAGGCGATTGGCATGGCGTCGAATACCACGACGTCCGACGGCGCTCAGCAGACTGCCCAGTTCGTGCTGTCCGACAACACCCGGGTACTCACCGAAGCCGGCATCCCAGTCGTGCCCGGCAGTGGCGAGCGGGGTCGGGTAGCGCTCAAGGGGCGCACCCCGATCGGCTACTACAAGGACGAGGAAAAGTCGGCGGCGACATTCGTGACCTACGACGGGGTGCGCTATTCGATCCCCGGCGACTGGGCCGAGGTCGAGGCCGATGGCACCGTCCGCCTGCTCGGTCGCGGCAGCCAGTGCATCAACACGGGCGGCGAGAAGGTCTACCCCGAAGAGGTCGAGGAAGCGCTCAAACTGCACCCATCGGTGGCCGACGCGGCGGTCGTTGGGCTGCCCGATGAGCGGTTCGGTCAGGCGATCACCGCACTGGTCGAGTTCGCCCCCGAATTCGACCCCGGGTCAGCCATCGACGAGAGCGCGCTGATCGCCCACGTGAAGTCGAAGCTCGCGGCGTACAAGGCACCCAAGCGGGTGTTGGCGATCGCCAGCGTCGGGCGCGCCGCCAACGGCAAGCTCGACTACAAAGCTCTCACTGCGCAGGCCGTCACCCTCCTCGGCTGAGCCGCCCACGCGAACTATCGTCGCGTCCATGTCCACCATCGACCGGGCCACATTGGCGCGCCTGCATGCTCGGGAAGAGCAGCGCTTCATCGAGATCCACCCCACCTCGGCGGCGATGGCCACCGACGCCCGCCGCCATCTGCTCGGCGGGGTCCCGATGCCGTGGATGACCCGTCTGCCCGGTTCATTCCCCCTGTTCTTCGACCACGCATCGGGAGCTCGATTCACCGATGTCGACGGTCACGAGTACGTCGACTTCTGCCTCGGCGACACCGGGGCAATGGCCGGGCACGGGTTGCCCGCCGTCGCCGATGCATTGGCTTACCAGGCTCGACGGGGCATCACCACGATGATGCCCAATGCCGACGCCGCCTGGGTCGCCGACGAACTCCACCGCCGATTCGGATTGCCGTTCTGGCAGATGGCGATGACCGCCACCGACGCCAACCGGTTCGTGTTGCGCTTCGCGCGTGGCCTCACCGGGCGGCCCAAGGTATTGGTATTCGACTGGTGCTATCACGGCACCGTCGACGAGGCCCTCGCCACCCTCTCCCCCACTGGTTCGGTCGTGCCGCGTCACGGTTCGGTCGGTCCTCAGGTCGACCCGGCGCTGACCACGAAGGTCGTCCAGTTCAACGATCTGCCGGCCCTCGAAGCCGCCCTCGCCGCCGGCGATGTCGCCTGTGTGCTCGCCGAGCCGGCACTGACGAACATCGGCATCGTGCTCCCCGACCCCGGCTACTGGGATGCCGTCGAAGCCGTCTGCCGCCGAACCGGCACCCTGTTGGTGATCGACGAAACCCACACCATCTGCGCCGGGCCGGGGGGCTGCACGACGGCATGGGGACTGACCCCCGACTTCCTCGTCATCGGCAAGACGATCGGGGGCGGAATGCCCGCCGCGGCGTACGGCATGTCCGCGGCGATCGCCGAACGGCTCGTTCCCGACGTGACGGGCGACGCCATCGACGTGTCGGGCGTCGGCGGCACCCTCACCGGTAGTGCGCTCGCGCTCGCTGCGGTACGCGCCACCCTGTCGTCGTCACTACGCGACGACGACTTCGCGCACATGATCCCGTTGGCGGCGATCTGGGCGGACGGGGTACGCGCCGGATTCACCGCGGTCGGCTTCGATTGGCACGTGCAGCAACTCGGCGGGCGCGCCGAGTACTGGTTCTGCCGGCCACCCCGCAACGGGGCCGAGGCGGCGGCCGCAGTCGATCCCGAGCTCGACGCCTTCATGCACCTGTGGGCGCTCAATCGGGGCGTGCTGTTGACCCCGTTCCACAACATGGCGTTGTTCTCCCCCCACCACACACGAGATGACGTCGCCCGCCATACCGAGGTGTTTGCCGACGCCTGCCTGGCGTTGGCGAGCCCGTAGCGCGTCGGGCGCTTCGCTCGTCAGACCGGCGGGGATGCGCAGTATTCTCCGGCGACGGCAACAGGGGGCCCAATGCGCACACGAGTGATCTCGGCAGCAGTCATCATCAGCGCCTTAGCGGCGTGCACAACGGGCGAAAAGGTCGAGAGCACGGCACCGGCGACCGACGCGGCGCTCCCGACGGCGGCGTCTCCGGCGGCGGCCGAACCGCCCGTCCTTTCCAGCGACTCGGGCCCGGCCGAGACAGCAACAGCCGTGACCGAGCCGACGACTACGGCGGCGCTCCAAAAGTCCTGCGGCCCGATGGCTCGGTGGTCTCTGAATTCGGCGGCCAGGACTGGTTTGCCGGCATCGTTCCACCGGGCGCGGCTGCCGCCCCGACGGGCGACCCGATCGTGATCGGCATGATCAACCAGGAGAACTCGCCGATCGGTTCGTTCCCCGAGATGCGCGCCGCGGTGCAGGCCGCCGTCGCATTCATCAACGCCGAACTCGGGGGTGTCAACGGTCGTCCGTTGCAGCTGAATGCCTGCGTGACCAGCTTCTCGGTCGAACAGTCACAAGCATGCGCCCAGGAGCACGTCCAGGCCGGGGCAGTCGCGGTGATGTCGGGCATCGACATCACGGCGAGTGGATCGATTCCGATCCTCGAACAGAACGGCATTCCGCTGGTCGGTGGCGTGCCCGCCACATTGGCGGAAATGCGCAGTTCGTCGGCCTTCTTCTTCAGTGGCGGCACGGCCGGGGCATACGTCGCATTCGCGGCCGACGCCAAGGCCAAGGGCGCCACCAAGTTGGCGTTCGCCTACGGAGAGTTCGAAAGCTTCGAGGTCCCAGCCAAGGAGTACGGCGTCAAGGTCGCCGACTCGTTGGGCCTCGACACCCAACTCATCCCGTTCCCGCTGACGACCAGCGACTTCCTCCCGATCCTTTCTGCGGCCGTCGAGTCGGGGGCCGACGCCATCACGGTCGGGGCGGCCGACTCGGCGTGTGTCCCGATCGTCACCACGCTCAACGACCTCGGGTACACGGGTCTGCTTTACCTCACCGGAGCCTGCGCCGCCGCCCAGATCCTCGAGCAGATCCCCGACGATCTACAAGCCGCTATCACGTTCAACTCCGAAGGCCCGTCCGAGGCGACCACCGATGGAAGTCTCTACCAGGCGGTGATCGATCGTTACGCCACCGAACCTGCGGGCGGTGCCGGCACGGTCAGCTTCCGGTCGGCGATGAATCTCTGGCTGGCGATGACCGCGATCGACGGCGAGATCTCGGCCGAGTCGATCATCGCCGCCCTGCGCGGTTCGGTCGACCAGGTGAGTTTCTGGGGCCACCCGTACACCTGCGACGGTCTACAGATGCCCGGCCTGCCGGCGTTGTGCGCTCCGCAGCAGGCCCTCTTCCATATTCCGACCGATAGTGGCGGGTTGGTCGCCGCGGCCGATGGCTGGATCGACGTCCCGGCGCTGATGAAGGCCGCCGGGTAGGCGGTCGGGTCATCGACTTCCTCAACTTCCTCCTCTTGGGGCTTGGCGGCGGCGCGGTCACTGCGGCGTTGGCGATCGGGTTGGTCGCCACGTACCAGGCGAGCGGGGTCATCAACTTCGCCCATGCCGGGCTCGGCGCGTATTGCTCGTTCGCCTTCTACCGCTTTCGGGAAACCGGCGACCTGATGCAGCCGATCCTCGGTCTGCCCGGGAAGATCCACATCTTCGACACGAAACCGACCGCCGCCGCGGCGTTGGTCGTCTCGCTGGGGCTCGCCGCCCTGATCGGCGCGGTGCTGGCCATCGTCGTGTTTCGTCCGCTGCGTCGCTCGTCGCCGTTGGCCCGCGTCGTCGCGTCCCTCGGGCTGTTGCTGTACTTCATCGCGATCATCGATCTACGGTTCCCAACCCAGGGGGCGACGGGTCTGACCATCCGTCCGCTCCTCCCAACGACGGTCGTGAACGTCGGTTCGCTACGGTTGCCCGCCGATCGAATCTGGCTTGCCGCCCTCGCCGCCAGTGCCGCCCTCGTCGTCTGGCTGGTGATGCAGCACACCCCGTTCGGCCTGCGGACGCGGGCGGTGGCCGAGAACGAGCGGGGGGCCAATCTGCTCGGGATCAGCGCCGACCGAATCGCCATCGCCAACTGGGTCGTCGCTGCGGTGCTATCGGCCGGCGCGCTGATTCTGGCCGCTCCGGTCACTCGGCTGAATGCCACCTCGACCAGCCTGCTGGTCGTTCCGGCGATCGCCGCCGCGCTGGTCGCCCGATTCACGAGCGTACCGGTCGCCCTGGCGGCGGGTCTGGCGATCGGTATGGCCCAGTCCGAGCTGCAGAACCTTCGGCTCCGATGGGACTGGCTCCCGCAGGTGAACCTGCAGCAGGGGGTGCCGGTGGTGGTGGTCCTTGCCGTGCTCGCACTTCGAGGTCGGGGCCTGCCCGGGCGCGGCGACCTCGCTGCCGTACAGCTGCCGTCGGCGACCCTCCCCAGACGCGCCGAGTGGATCGTCGCGGGCGCCACGATCATGGCCACCGTAGGCATGCTGTTGGCGTCGAGCACCTGGCGCACGGGAATCATCGTCTCGGCGATCGGCGCCATCACCGCGCTGTCGGTGATTGTCGCCACCGGCTTCGTCGGGCAGATCAGCCTGGCCACCTCGGCGTTTGCCGGGATCGCCGCGTTCACCCTGGTGAAGTTCGGCGACGGTCTCCCGTTCCCGCTCGCTCCGCTGTTGGCGTCGCTCGTGTCGGTGGTCGTCGGCGTGGCCGTCGGGCTTCCTGCCCTACGAGTTCGGGGCATGACCCTGGCGATGGCGACTTTGGCCGGAGCGATCGCCGTCGAATCGCTGGTGTTCGAATGGTCGTGGTTCACCGGTGGGGTCGAGGGGACGACCGTCGCCTCCCCCAAGCTCGGCGGCTGGGACCTGGGCATCAGCGCAGTCGGCGACGCATATCCGCGTCGTACGTTCGGGGTGCTGACGGTGCTGATCGCCGGGCTTGCCGTGCTGATGGTGACCCGACTGCGTCGCTCGACGACCGCCCGACGCTGGTTGGCGGTGCGCGGTAACGAACGGGCGGCGGCCGGCCTGGGGATGTCGGTCGCATCGATCAAGCTGAGTGCATTCGCTGTCTCCGCGTTTCTGGCTGGGCTTGCCGGAACGCTGACCGCGTATCAACGACAGACGCTGTCGGTGTGGTCGTTCGATTCGTTCTCGGCCGTGGCGATCATCGCCTTTGCCTACTTGGCCGGCATTGCCAACCCCCTCGGTGCGGTGGTCGCCGGGGTGCTCGCCGCCGGCGGCGTGCTGACCGTCGCCCTCGGCCAGTCGGCCAGTCGTTACCAGTTCGCGGTGAATGGCCTGCTCCTGGTCGTGGCCGCGATCGCGTTGCCCGAGGGCATCGCCGGTCGGCTGTCGCGGTCCCGGCGTTAGGGGTCGCCTGAGGTACTTTCGACGCCATGAGTTCGATCCTCTGCGACCCTGCGGCCTCCGCCGTGAAGATCCGGTCCACCTGGTCGACGAGCCGGGTTTCCGCCCGTTCTATGCCGTCACCCGTCACGCCGATGTCACCGAGGTCGAGCGGCAGCACGACAAGTTCCACAACACCCTCGACTCGGTATGCGCCGCCAGACACCAGATTGGAGCGCAGCAGCGCTCTCAACGCCATGGCACTCCCCAGGCAGGGTTGCGCGGTTGTCCGTGGGGTTACATGCCGAGGATGGTGAGGGCGCGGGTGGTGTTGCGGGCGGCTCGGGCGACGTTGGTGTGGCCGTGGATGCGTAGTGGGCTGGATCGGCGAGGTTGCGGCAGGCGCGAGGGCGCTGGGCCGTTGCCGATGTAGGCCTCCCGGCAACCAACACCCCGTCGATCGTCGCGACCTGACGAACCATTTCACCGACCAGGGCCACGCCCGAGCCAATGATGTTCATCCAGGAGCGAATCGAACCGGGCAACCTCGCCAGCAGCGACCCGACGCACCACCATCCCCGACCCTTCCCTCGAACGTTCGCGCACGACCTGGGGCTACCACCCCCGACTTGATCTCGCGCCAGCCCTGACACGAACCCCAGCTCACAACCCTACCCAACCGACGTTCGCGCAGTGCTGCTCCGGGGAGCCGCAACCAATTCAGCTCTGCACCACAAGTTCGGGGAATTCTTCAACAAGCACGAGCGTCGCCTCGATTTCGGCAGCTTGTCTAGTCTTTGCGAGTTTGGACTGAACAGCGCAATTCTGGTCCGCGCTGAACACATCTCCCTCAAAAGATCGAAGCCTTTCGATTTGCACCTTGGTGAGAACGGCGGCCTCACCGACTGCCTTGAAGCCAACGTCACCCGGTGTCGAAAACGAGACCGCGTTCTCACCCTCGAGCTGGTCGGATTCCGAGTCAACGATCGTGAGGCCTTGCATCTCAGACTTGAATCGCTGAACAAGGAGAGAAGGTGAGGAGGACCGAAGGGCGACATATCCGAGGTCCTTCATGCATTGCGACCAAAGGTCTTCGGCAGCCCGAACACTGGCGGAAAGCTCAATGAGTCGGCTCAGTTCATTGGCTCGCTCGCGAACATCTGGTCTGCTCCCAGGTGATACGGAGTACACCGCAACCTCTCGGCACCCCGGCACAGCCGCCGAGATATCGGGTTCGTCCTCACCGTAGAGGGCCTGCCGATATGCAATCTGATTCGCTTCCGACAAACTCATTAGGTATTCGAGGTTCGGATCGGTGGCTACAGAGAACTCGGGTTGAGCACCTCCCTCGAAGAGTTCGTAGGTTCTTGTGACTCCGTAAAGTGGCTCGTCACCAAAATCCACCCCCGGACTGGTCGAACTGTGGTCGACAGGCGTGTACTCCCACCCGTCCTGTTTCATACAGTCTGCGATTAGCGACTCTGCCTTTAGATCGCGGACCCGCGCTTCTGAGGGGGTCTGAGTAAGGCCGAGGAGCGCAGCAAGCGGCAAAGGGCTGACCGTCGTCGAAGGTGGGGGGACATCTGTGGCAGTCGAAACGTCGGCGGGTGAGTTCGAGGTAACGGTTGCCTGTCCCGCAATCGGGCTAGTAGCAGTTGGATAAGGCTGGGTGCCCGCTGTTTCTGAACGACATGCATAGACTGATACAACTAATATGACGCTCATGAATAGCTCGTCGCACAGCGCGGGCCTCCAGGCACTTGTTCTCCGGGCAAGGCGCAATCCGGTCACCGGTTGGTGAAGAGCCTCGGCTGCTTGGTGCCGATTTGCCGAGATGACGGTGGAAGAAGACATCGACCCGCCGCACCTCCGGAACCCGCCAGACGTGTGGGTCCGTAGGAGAGGTTTTGAGCCAGCGGTGACGATACCTCGTCAGCAGGTCGAATCCGTGAGGAGCGACGAAACGTGAGTACGCTCACCTCGCCGTCGGGAAAGGTCCGAGTGCATGAATTACGCAGTGACGTGGGACTCATAGGTCCCTCAAGCCACGGTCAGTGTAATCTTGCAACTTGGATCGGACGCGTTAACTATGTCGGGAATGAGCTGAATAGTGACGTTAGAGTTGGAATTCACTGTGAAGTCGGCGAAATCGTACGTTCCGCCCCCTCCAAGGGAGTCGGGTGAGTATCTGGACACAGGAGACGTGACGTTCACGTTATTGTGATTTCCTGTTCCGTCGAGCCAGGGAAGCGGTGGGCCAGGCGGCAAAACCAACTGGTACCACGGGCTACCCATGCTGTAGTTGACTTTCTGGACTGTCACCTTAGACCCGGATACAGTACCGATCAGATCGACATGCGTACCAGTCCAGATGATGTAGACACCATAGTTGGCGTAGCTCTTACTGGCTGTGCAATCCCCTGACCAGGACAAGGCCCACGCGTACGAAGGGTTGATGGACAGAACTGCGGACACAAGCGCCAGCGCAACAGGGATTCGGAAGCCCTTGCGGATCATGATGAAGCGGCCATTCTGTTGGTCGTGGTGGATCGTCTGACCATCAGCAAGAGAACTCCCACCCCGACGAATGAAAGAACCGCACCCAAAACTGCCCCCATACGCTGGCGTCCGCTGGGTCGACCAATAAGGTACCCTATTCCACCCCAGACCGACACCATCAAGAAGAAGATCAGTTTATTCACGAGGCGGAATCTATTCGCTCAGCGATTGGCTGTCAAGCAATGGAGTTCCCCCCGGATTCCGGAGACGCTGCTCAGCGAGCTGCGGTACGCGACTGGGTTCCGTCGGGATGATCTTCACATCAAGTATGAGTCCAGCCGAACCGGTTTGGTTCTACCCACCCAGACATTCTCGTCAACAACGACGCCCACGAAGACGGCGCCGGCGAGACTCCAGAACTCAGAGAGCGCCGGTGGCGGTGAGCCGGGCGCGGGCCCGACGAAGACCAGCTTCGGCCTCGGCATCGTGATCATGGGCGAGCGAGGCCTCGGCTGCGGCCTTGGCCTTCTTTGCCCGATCGACGTCGATCTGGGGCGCCAGTTCGGCGACGTCGGAGAGGATCGAGACCTTGTTGTTCGATACCTCGACGAACCCACCGTGGACGGCAACATCGAGCACACCACCGTCGGCCAGATGGATCTTGGTGTGACACTCGGTCACGGCCGCCAGAAACGGGGCATGACCAGGCATGAAGGCGATGTCGCCACCCCCGAGGGTGCGAGTGATCACCATGGTTGCCTCGCCCGAAAAGAGAACCTTCTCGGGCGAAACCAGTTCAACCTGCATTGTGTTGGCCATGTATTTCTCCGAAAGTCACAGTAAGGCGGTGAGGGAAGCGCCAGCGACGAGCCGCAAGGAGGGAGCGGTCAAAGCGCAGCGGAGGCCAGTCCCGACCATCGACATCAGCCTGCAGATTCCTGCAGGGCCTTGGCCTTGGCAAGCACCTGCTCGACCCCACCGACGTTCAAGAAGGCCTGCTCGGGCACAGCGTCGAGGTCGCCCCGCAAGATGGCCTCGAAACTCTCGACCGTCTCGGCGATCGGCACGGTCTCGCCCTGCACACCGGTGAAGACCTCCGCAACGTAGAACGGCTGCGACAGGAACCGTTGGATCTTGCGGGCCCGGTTGACGGTGAGGCGATCTTCCTCCGACAACTCATCGAGGCCGAGGATGGCGATGATGTCCTGCAGTTCCTTGTAGCGCTGCAGGTTCTCCTGCACGCCGCGGGCCACGTTGTAGTGACGCTGGCCAACCACGTCGGGCTGCAGAATCGTCGACGTCGAGGCGAGCGGGTCCACGGCCGGGTAGATGCCGAGGGCCGCCACCTGGCGAGAGAGCTCGGTGGTGGCATCGAGGTGGGTGAAGGTGGTGAACGGGGCCGGGTCGGTGTAGTCGTCGGCGGGCACGTACACGGCCTGCAGTGACGTGATCGAGCGGCCGCGGGTCGATGTGATCCGCTCCTGGAGCTGGCCCATTTCGTCGGCAAGGGTGGGCTGGTAACCCACGGCCGACGGCATACGGCCGAGCAGGGTCGACACTTCCGAGCCGGCCTGCACGAAACGGAAGATGTTGTCGACGAACAACAACACGTCCTGGTTCTGCACGTCACGGAAATACTCGGCCATGGTGAGGGCCGACAGGGCGACACGCAGGCGCACGCCCGGCGGCTCGTCCATCTGACCGAACACGAGGGCGGCCTTCTCGAACACACCCGACTCGGTCATTTCGAGCATGAGGTCGGTGCCCTCACGGGTGCGCTCGCCGACACCGGCGAACACCGACACACCACCGTGGTTCTGGGCCACACGACGGATCATCTCGGTGATGAGCACGGTCTTGCCGACGCCGGCTCCACCGAACAGACCGATCTTGCCACCGGCCACGTACGGGGTGAGCAAGTCGATGACCTTGATACCGGTTTCGAACAGGCGCTTCGACGGCTCGAGCGCATCGAAGTCGGGAGCGGGACGGTGGATTGCCCAACGCTCGATGTCGGCGAAGTCGGCATTGTCACCGTCGAGCACCTCGCCCCACACGTTCCACACGTGACCGAGGGTGCGGTCACCGACGGGCACGCGGATGCCGAAGCCGGTGTTGCGCACCGTGGCGCCACGAGTCAGGCCGTCGGTCGGCTTCATGCAAACGGCGCGGACGCGGCTGTCACCGAGCTGCTGGGCCACTTCGGCCAGCACTTCGATGTCATCGCCACCGACGCTGATCGTCATCGACAGCGCGGTGTTCAACTCGGGCAGGCTGCCGCGAGGGAACTCCACATCGATGACGGGGCCGGCGATGGAGACGACCCGGCCGTCCTTCAAGTTGTTCTCGGTCATAGTCATGACAGTGCTCCTGATACTCAGATCGTCTCGCCGTACTTGATCGCGTGGGCCTGTTTGGCTTGGGCAATCCAGTCCTCGCGCTCAATACGGCCCTTGAAGGCCAGTTCTTCGCCGATTCGCTCGATGTCCTCGGGGGACCACGATGCGATCTGGCGGAAAGTTGTAACGCCAATAGCGGCGAGCTTCTTCACGATGACCGGTCCGATGCCGTCGATCTCTTCTTCAAGATCGTCGGGGGTATCGGACACCACCGAAGGGGCAGACGGGCGGTCGATGACCGCGGTCGAAGCGCGCGGCAGGTGTCGACATGAAGCCATGGACGCCACCGGGGCCTGGTCCGACGAGAGTGCAGCCGGATTGGCGGCCGTGCCGCCCTTCGACGACGCGAACAGCGCATCCTCAGCGTCATCGCCGAGGTCGATGATCCGGATATTGCCCTTTTTGTTGCCGAGCGCCTCGGCCCCACTGACGATCTCCATGATCTCGGTGGTGATCGAGTCTTGGCGGGCCCGGTTCATGATACGGCTGAGGTTCTTGATCAGTTCCTCGGCGTTGTCGGTGGCCGACTTCATCGCTCGCTGACGAGCAGCATGCTCGGAAGCCGCGGCGTTCAGCAGTGCGGCATAGATGCGGGCTTCGACGTAGCGCGGCAGCAGGCTGTCGAGGATGGTCGAGGCGTCAGGCTCCATCTCATACGAGGCGCTCGCCCCGTCGGTCCCCGGCTTGCCGTCTCCACCGGCGACCAGCTCGCGATCGAGCGGCACCAATGGACGCAGCACGACTTCCTGCGATCCGGCCGAAATGAACCGGGTGTAGACCAACTCGACCGAATCGACTTCGCCAGCGTTGTACGCGGCGACGACGGCCTTGCCGATCGTGCGAGCGTTCTCGTACGTCGGGTTGTCGCTGAAGCCCGCATGCGAGTCGGCGATCTTGTAGCCGCGGTACCGGAAGTACGACTCGGATTTACGTCCGACGGTGACGACGGCGTAGTCCTTGCCGGCGAGCACGTCGGCCTTGATCTCGCCTTCGGCGGCACGCACGACGCCCGAGTTGTAGCCACCACACAGACCACGATCGGCGTTGATGACCACGTAACACTTGGTCTTCTGGTCCGGACGACCGGTCAGCAGCGGGCTGCGAACATCCCCACCAGCCGATGCGAGGTCTTTGACGACCTCGGTGATCTGCTCCGAATAGGGGACGGCGGCAATGACGCGCTGCTGGGCCTTGACGATCCGGGAGGCGGCAATGAGTTCCATTGCGCGCGTGATCTTCTTCGTGGCTTGGACGCTACGAATGCGTCCACGAAGAATTCGTTCCTGACCACCAGCCATGGCTCAGATCACTCCGTTGCCAGGGTCTTGTTGCTGGCCGCGGCACCGAGTTCGTCGGCGTCGGTAGCGAGCGGGTTGGCCGAAGCACCGCCACCGGCGGCACCCGATACGAACTGGGCCTTGAACGCGGTGATGACGTCACCGAGTTCGTCGGGCACGCCCTTCTTGCGAGTCGTCAGGTCGTCGAGCATCGCCGAGTGGCGGCTGTCGACATAGCCGAGCAACTCCGACTCGAAGCGCTTGACATCGGTGACGGCAACGTCATCGAGGTAGCCACGAACACCAGCGAAGATCGATACGACCTGCTTGGCAACCGACATCGGGCTGTTGAGCGGCTGCTTGAGCAGCTCGACCAGTCGATATCCCCGCTCGAGCTGAGCCTTCGAGATGGCGTCGAGTTCCGAACCGAACGTGGCGAAGGCTTCGAGCTCACGGAACTGGGCGAGGTCGAGCTTCAGCGTTCCGGCAACGGCCTTCATCGAGCCGGTCTGCGCCGCGCTACCCACGCGGGACACCGAGATGCCCACGTCGACGGCGGGACGAACACCCGACTTGAAGAGGTTGTCCTGCAGATATACCTGGCCGTCGGTGATTGAGATCACGTTGGTCGGAATGTACGCCGACACGTCTCCGGCCTTCGTCTCGATGATCGGCAGGGCCGTCAGCGAACCGGCACCCTTTTCATCGGACAGCTTGGCGGCCCGCTCGAGCAGGCGGGAGTGAAGGTAGAACACGTCGCCGGGGTACGCCTCGCGGCCCGGGGGACGACGGAGCAGCAGCGACATCTGGCGGTAGGCCTCGGCCTGCTTGGAAAGGTCGTCGTACACGATGAGGGCGTGCTCGCCGTTTTCCATCCAGTGCTGACCCATCGCGCAACCGGCGTACGGAGCCAGGTACTTGAAGGGGGCCGGATCGGACGCCGGGGCGTTGACGACGACGGTGTACTCCATTGCGCCGGCCTGGCGCATGGTCTCGACCGTCTGCGCAACAGTCGAGGCCTTCTGGCCGATCGCCACATAGATGCACTTCACGCCCTGGCCAGCCTGGTTCAGGATGGTGTCGATGGCGATGGTGGTCTTGCCGGTCTTGCGGTCGCCGATGATCAGCTCGCGCTGGCCCCGACCGATCGGGGTCATTGCGTCGATCGACTTGATGCCGGTCTGCATCGGCTCGTGCACGGGCTTGCGACCCATGATGCCGGGCGCCTGGATCTCGACTCGACGGCTCTGAGTGCCAACCAGCGGACCGCGACCATCGATCGGGGTACCGAGCGCGTTGACCACCCGTCCGAGGACACCGTCACCGACGGGGACCGAGAGGATCTGGCCGGTGGCCTTCACCGGCTGGCCCTCTTCGATGTGGCTGGCTTCGCCGAGCACCACGGAGCCGATCGAACCTTCGTCGAGGTTCAGCGCGAGACCGATGGTCCCGTCGGCGAACTCGAGCAATTCGTTCACTGCACAGTCGGGAAGCCCCGAGATGCGAGCGATGCCGTCGCCGACTTCGGCGACACGACCGACGGTGCGGGCTTCGAGGGAAGGCTCGAAGCCTTCGAGGTTTTTCTTGAGTGCCGCTGCGATGTCAGCAGCTGAGAGCGTGAGCTCAGCCATGGTGTCTCCTGAGTCCTTACAGCCGGGCCTTGAGTTGTTCCAAACGGGTGCGAACGCTGCCGTCGATGACGGTGTCGCCCACGGTCGCCACGACTCCACCGAGAACGGCGGGATCGACGATGACCTTCAAGTTGACCTGTTTGCCGGTGGCGTTAGCCAGGGCGGCAGCCAGGCGGGTCTGCTGGTCGGCGGTCAGTGCGACTGCCGTGCGGACCTCGGCAACTTCCAGCTGCTTGGAGCTGGACGCCCGTTGCACCAACCGGTCGATGATCGCCGGAAGGTCGCGACCGCGGCCGGAGCCGACGACGAGCGAGATGAGTTGCGTGGTAGTAGTCGTGGTCTTGCCACCGAGCAGGTCCTCGACGATGGCCTGGCGGCGGGATGCCGGCACCTGCTCATCGGTGAGGGCGTTGCGCAGGGCGTCGGAACCTTCGACGCTACGAGCGAAGCGGAACAGCTCGTCTTCGACCTCGTCGAGGGTTCCCTCGGCGCGGGCGATTTCGAACAACGCTCGGGCGTAGCCGTCAATGCGATCGGAACTCATTTCGATGCACCCACCTTTGCGATGAACGACTCGATGAGATCGTTGTGCGTGGCGGCATCGAGCTGTTGGAGGAGCAGACGATCGGCGGCACCGGCCGACAGACGAGCGATCTCGCCGCGCAACTCGTCACCCGAACGGCTGGCGAGTTGGGCGATGTCGGCATCGGCCTTGGCTTCGGCGTCGGCTACCTCGGTGGCCAGGCGAGCCCGACCTTCGGTGAGCATCTGCGCCGCTTGCGTGTCGGCGTCGGCGAGCAGACGAGCACGCTCGCCCTCGATGTCACCCTTGGCCGACCGAATCTGCGCCGCCTCGGCCTCGGCAGTGGTGCGAGCATTGCGGCCGTCGTCGAGTTCCTTCTGAATGCGAGCGGTGCGATCAGCGAGGCTCTTCTTCATCATCGGCAGGGCGAACTTGTAGAGCGCACCGAAGATGATCACCGAGGCGAGGCCACCGTAGATCAGCTCGTAGGTCTCGGGCAGGAACCAGTGGTGAGTGGTGACCTGTCCGCCGGAGTCACGATGCGGGCCCTCTTCGGCCATCTTGATGGCGATCGACAGCACGCTCATGACGACACCCCGGCGCTCATCTGATCGGCAACGACGCGGGCAACCGCATCGGCGGTCGGAGCCTTACCGGTGGCGAGCTCAACCGTACGACTGGCGACCGAACCGACGGCCGACTCGATCTGGCCGCGCACGGCCTCTCGTGCAGCATCGGATTCGGCGATCGCCGCCGCCCGGCGAGAAGCGATGCCGGCGTTGACCGTGGCCAGCTTGGCGGTGCGCTCCGACTCGAGGGTCTGGCGAACGGCGTCGACTCGACCGGCTGCCTCGGCGCGCACGGAAGCGAGTGCGCCCTGGTAGTCGGCGACTTCGGCCTGCGCCGTCGCCTTGACCCGCTCGGCCGTCTCGTGATCGGAACGGATTGCCCCATAGCGGGCATCCATGCCGGACTTGAGCCGGGGGAACAGGAAGTAGCGCATCAGCAGCGCGAAGACGATGAATGACCCGGCACCCCAGGCAAGCTCTTTGAGCTCGGGGGCGATAGGACTCGGGCCATCCTTCGGTGCGACTGCGCTGTGACCGCCCTCTTCCTCGGTGGCGACGGGTTCGTCGGCACTGAGGAGTCGGACTTGCACCAGCGACGCACCCTGATGGGTGACGACGGCTCTCAGCACGTCAGCTCCTTGGTGGAGTCGGGGGACAGGGACAAGATCGGTCAGAGACCGATGAGGATGAAGACCACGAACCCGATGAGGGCGAGGGCCTCGGTGAAGGCGATGCCGAGGAACATGGTGGTACGCACCATGCCGGCGGCCTCGGGCTGACGAGCCATAGCCTCGACGGACTTGCCGACGATGTAACCGATGCCAATGCCCGGGCCGATGGCGGCAAGGCCATACGCGAACCCGGCCGAGCCGGCCGCGGCTGCGGCCTTGGCATCCTTGGCAGCGGTAGCCGGATCAGCGGCAACGGCGACGAGACGAGAAAATGCTTCCATGACTTTCGTTTCTCCTGATGGTTTTTCGTGTGTGGGAGATCTTGGGTAACGCGGTATTCGAACGAGCCGGGGCTCAGTGGCTCTCGGCCGACTCGTGGTGCATCGAAGTGCTGATGAACACGGCGGTGAGGATGGTGATGATGTATGCCTGCAGGAAGCCGACCAGCACCTCAAAGGCGGTGAGGAACACCAGCATGAAGAACGGGAGGATGCCGACCGGCTTGAGCACCAGCGAGTCACCCTGCACGAGTTCTTTGGTGAGCAGAGCGAAGGTGACGAGCAGGATGTGCCCGGCCAGCATGTTGGCGAAGAGTCGCACGGTCAACGAGAACGGCCGGATGAGGATGTTCGAGACGAACTCGATGACACCCACCAGCGGCTTGAGCGCCGTCGGCACCCCGGGCGGCCACAGCATGTGAGTGAGGTACCCGATGCCCTGGTGCTTGAGGCCGACACCGTTGTAGATCACCCAGACAAGCAGAGAGAGGAACAGCGGGATGGCAATGCGAGCCGTGGCCGGCATCTGGAAGAACGGGATGATGCCGGGCAGGTTGCACAGGTAGACGAAGATGAACATCGCCAGCAGGAACGGGGTCCAGCCAAGTCCTTCTTTGCCCATCGTCTGCATGACGACGCCGTTCTCGATGAACTCGACGGTCGTTTCGGCGAGGTTGCGGACCCCAGTCGGGGCAACCTTGGCGTCTTTCGATCCGGCAAGCAGGAAGACAACGGTTCCGATCAAGGCGGCGAGGACGGCAATGATGCCAATCTTGTTGAACGACGTGAAAACGTCGCGCCAACGCAGAATCTCGTTGATGTCGGGAAACTCGAGGGCGAACACGGTGATGGACCTCAGCTCGTCGGGCTCGTGTGGGGGCGGGTGGTGGGTTTCAGGCCCGGGAAGGCCAGTGATGCAGACACATAGCGGAGCTCCCAGAGGAGCAGACCGAGGTGCGTCACGATGATGGTCAATCCGAGGGCCGGATGCGAAATCCAGCTGGCTTCTTTGACCAACAGCACGGCCAGAAGGATCAGGCCGAGACGAAGAAGGTAGCCGAAGAGTACCGCTCCCATCATCATTCCCAGCGAGATCTTGGCGGTGTACGCCATGAGGGCGGCCGACAGCAGGAAATTGACGATAATGACCGCCATGCCGTAGAGCGCCGAGAGCGCGCCGTCTGCGCCCCACAGGGCAGCACACAGGCCGATGAGCACGGGGGCGAGGTACAGGCCACGCTTGGCCATGTCGCGGGAGATTTCGCTCTCGGGCGCAGGGCCGTCGAGTCGGGTGACGATGGGCGAGTTCATGAGATGGAATCCCGGCGGGATGCCAACCGCTGCTCGTGAGACTTCATGTCCGCATCGTAGGCATACCAAAGCCGGGCGAATTGACCGACGATGCCGAGCACCATCAGCACGATCATGAAAATCGGCTTGGTACCCAACCAGCGGTCGACCAGCCAGCCGAGACCGAAGAAGAACAGGATGACCCCGGCATGCTCCGCACCCTTGGCCAACGCATCGCCCGACTGGCGATTGCCAGCCAGTTGCGCAGTTCGGTTGGCGGGGTACAGCTTCAAAAACTCGGTCCTGTCGGAGATTCGTAGCCGGGCCGACGCAGGGTGTGCATCAGGGAGCTTGTGAATGAAATCTCAATCTAGAGGAAGTCGTACTGATTCGCCAAGCCCGAGTGGTGGGAAGTGGCAACCGTCACGGTCCGACCGGTGTCGACGACGGACGGTCTCAGCACCTAGTCGGGCAGACCGCGACGCAGCGACCGCAGGGACATCCGGGCCTTGAACCAGCGCCACCGGCCGGCATCGGCCTGCGCTTGGGTCTCAAAGGCGTGATGCTTCTCCCATGCGGCTGAGCTCAGTCGATCGTCTGGCTCCTCGCCGTCGTACACCGCCTGAGTCGCGAGATCGGCCAGATCACCGAGCGCCTCGGGCTGACGTGGGAGCACCTTGGCACCGATGGATACCAGCTCGCGGTCGGTTTTTGTCACCGGAGCACGTCCGCCGAGATCAATCAACGTGTCGACGCTGGTACGGAATGCACCGGTTGCTCGGCGCTCCGGATCATGGATCTCGACACGCTTGCGGCGCCGCCCCGACTTCAACCTCAGCACGACCATGATGTAGGCGAGAATCGCCAGGAGCAGGAAGCCGAATCCGGCGATGGCCTTCTTGGCCGCGTTCGGGATCGTGCCCTCGGCACCCGAGGCGACGCTGACCGGAGGCTGCTCGACGGCGCTTGTCGGTGGCGGCGAAGCCGTCGTCGGCGGCGGCCGTCCGTCGTCGAGAGGAGCCTGGTTGACCGGCTGTTGCCCCTCTCCGGCGGCATCCTGCTTCTCTTGGGGCACGACATCGATCGGCACCCAACCGGTGCCGACGAAGTCGATTTCGGGCCAAGCCGTGGCGTCGGCCGACATCGCCGCGCTGGCGGTTCCATCGGGGGTCAGGTTGGACTCGAAGCCCACTGCAATGCGAACGGGGAGTCCGATTGCGGCGGCGAGCAGGGCGTACGAGGCGACGAACTGCTCGCTGCGGCCGCGCTTGGTCGTCTGCAGGAAGATTTTCAACACCCCGAACGAATGCCCGGAGGGCACCCTCGTGTCGAGCTGATAGTCCTTCTTGAGGAAGTCCCGCAGCGCATTCGCCCGGTCGATATCGGTCTCGGCACCGGCCACGACACCCTTGGCGAGTTCGAGCAGTTCAGGGGGCAACTCAAACCCGTCGACGAACACCTTGTCGTCGCTGACCTGGGCGTACGTGCCTTTGAGTTGGGCCAGATCGTCGGTGACCCGCTGCACCGACAGCTCGTAGGTGTCCTGCGGGGCTGGGATCTCGGCAACGAGAAGACCGCCGATACCGGGATCGACCTTGACTCGGCGGTCGATCGACAGCGTGCGAGTGTGATCGAGCGCCGGCAGCCAGCGCACGTCGAGATTTCCCCAAGTGACACTGACCGTCTCGGGCTCCAGGCCCTGCGGATCGGGCTCCTGGATGCGGGTACCGGCCAACTGGAAATTGCTCGGCGGCATCCAGCTCCGGCCGTCGTATCGGCTCAAGCCGGCGATCCGCCACCGTTGGCCGCTCAGCTCATTGGCTCGGAACATCTCGACCGGCGGGTCGAGATCGCGCCACACGTCGACCCGGGCCAACGGGCTGATCTCGTCCTCGTTGCTTTCGCTGTCGCGGATACCGCGACGTGGGTCGAATCTCCCGCTGTTCGACAACGTTCCCGACAGCATCGCCGGAACGATGCCGACGCTGACCGCCGTGATCCCCAGAATCGCCATCGTCAGAACCGAGCGCCGTTCGGCCTGCTGCGCCGAGCCCTTGGCGTGGTGGGGCAGGTCGCTACGGGTCAATGACGACAACCGCAAGATGGCCAGGTTGCCAAGGGTGAACAACACCAAGAAGCGCGGCGACGGCATGCCGGCCTTCGACGCCGACAATGCAATGAACGCCAACAACGCGGTCGGGGCCAGCAGCATGCCAGCGGCGAACTTGCCGCTGATCGCCATCTCGACGACGACGATCGCCGCGACGACCACCACCAAGGCAAACAGGGCGACGGCCCGCGGATAGGCCGGCACCGGCCAGCGGGTGCCAAAAACGGCCGACGCCCCCTTGGCAAGGCCGTTGACCAGGTCGCCCGGGAGCGTCCCGTGGTTGCGGGAGATCACGAACGCCACGACACCAACGCCTACGACCGCCTGAATAGCCACCCGCAATGGCCAGCGGAACCGGGCCAGGGCGATGCCGATACCAAGCGGCACCAATGGGCTGAGCACCAACGGCAACGGCTGGTAGCTCGGTTCGAAGACGCGATCGGTCAACGTGGCGACCAGACAGACCATCAGGGCACCGATCGTGGCCAAAATCGCCAGGCGCATTTCCTTGCTGAACAGATTCGGCAGTCTCACGACGCGACGGCCTTTCGTCCAGACGTCTTCCACTTACTGACGAAGTCCTCGGCCGAGGAGACGTCGAGAGTGCGAGCGACGCTGCGGGGCAGCTTCCCGGGCGATTCAGTCACCCGAATCAGAGTCAGGCGACCCTTCACCCATGGGTTGCTCGCATAGGCCCGAATCAAGGGAGACGACGGCCCGGCAACGAGAAACACCTGGTCGGCGAGGGGCCCGATCGGGCGGATTTGCCCGGCTCCCATCGTCTGGGCGGCCGGCGACCGTTGCACGCGGGTGTACAGCTCGAGGGCAGCCAGCCTCGCCTCGACGGGATCGAGTGAGCCAGGAGCCCGCATGTCGCGGGTGCGGGCGACGCACAGGATCGAGTTCTCGATGGCATTGATCGTCAAGCTGGCGGCGATTTCAACGGCATGCTCGAACAACGCCGGGGTGATCGAGCCCTCGAAGGTTTCGAGCACGACCATGCGCATCGCCCGGCGAAGCTCATAGTGGTCCTTGACGACCAACTGGCCCGTGCGGGCCGTGCTGGCCCAGTGGATCAGACGAGTGTCGTCGCCCGGCACGTACTCGCGCAGCGCTCGGAAGTCGGCGAGCGGGTCGTCGGAGATGCGCGGCCGCATGTTCGACCGCTGGCGTTCGCGGGCTCCGTCAGTTGTGACATTCAGCGGGTGGACGACCGGGTGGACATAGATCTGGTCGATGACCTCGTGGATGGTCGACCGAACGGCGATCCCGAATGGGTCCATCCGCTCTTCGAGCACCGGGCCCACCTGGTGCACGCCGCGTTGCACCGCTTGAATCTGGTATCGGACCTCGACCGAGGTGCGGGCGGTGATCTGCGGCAGGTCGATCGGTACCTGGATGCCGGCCAACTGGTCGATGATCCGCAACGGCGGCACGACGCCATCGGCCGAGGCGCGTAGGCCCACCTCGGCGACGGTGCCACGGGTGACGAACTTGGGAACTTCGAAGCGTTGCAGTTCGACCGCCGAACTGATCGCCGGCATGACCAGGGCCAACACCAACAGAATGAAGCCGGCGATCGCCAGCAGCAGGAACTCGCGGTAGTGGGTGATCAGACCAAATCCGAGGGTCGCCAAAAACCCGACGAGCAGCGCACTCCCAGTGCGCGTGAGACGGGACTTGCGGGTCACGAACCGGTTCGGCTGCGGGGAACCTCGACCGAGTCGACGATCTGATCGAGGACCATCGCCTCGGTAATGCCGTCAAGTTCGGCCTCGGGGGTGATGGCGATGCGGTGAGCCAACACCGGGTGAATCAGGTCTTTGATGTCGTCGGGTGTGACGTAGTTGCGACCGTCGCCGAGCGCGTATGCCCGGGCCACGGCCAACAGCGTCAGCGTTCCACGGGTCGATACACCAAGGCGCAGATCCCGACTGGTCCGGCTGCGCTCGACGATGTCAGCGATGTATTCCTTGAGGGGGACGGCGACGTTCACCTGGCGGACGCGCTGAATCAATGCCCCGACCGTGGCCGAATCCATCACGGCCCGCAGCTCGGTGATCGGGTCGACGCCCTCGCCGCGGTTCATCACCTCGAGCTCCGATTCACGATCGGCGTAGCCGAGGCTGATCTTCATCGCGAACCGGTCGAGCTGTACCTCGGGCAACGGGTAGGTGCCGTGGAAGTCCATTGGGTTCTGGGTGGCAACCACCATGAACGGCCGCGGCACCTGGCGCGAGACGCCATCGGAGGTGATCTGACGCTCTTCCATCACCTCGAGCAGGGCGGCTTGGGTCTTTGGCGAGGCGCGGTTGATTTCGTCGGCGACGAGCAAGTTGCAGAACGCCGGGCCCTCGCGAAACGTGAAGTTGCCGTTGCTCGGGTTGTACATCGTGATGCCGGTGATATCGGACGGCAACAGGTCGGGGGTGAACTGCACGCGACGGACCTTGCCGTCAATCGAGGCGGCGATCGCCTTGGCCAGCGAAGTCTTGCCGGTGCCCGGACGGTCCTCGATGAGCAAATGACCCTCGGCGAGCAGACACGACACCGCCAGCCGCACCGGTTCGGCCTTGCCACGGATGACCTTTTCGACGTTG
Source organism: uncultured Actinomycetes bacterium (assembly GCA_963847945.1). Lineage (GTDB taxonomy): Bacteria > Actinomycetota > Acidimicrobiia > Acidimicrobiales > Ilumatobacteraceae > JANMJD01. The sequence goes on along the minus strand of CAWKBX010000003.1, from coordinate 76,183 downwards.
CGCGTCAGGCGGCGGACACCGGCGGTCGCCGTTTGACGGGCCTGGCCCCTATCCCCCGATTCGGGGCGAGGATCGTCGATGTCGTCGAGACCATCGGACGCGACAGCGGCCGCGGCATGGGTACGCCCGCGATCACGATCGCCACGCGCGGGCTTGGGGGGACTGTCGTTGTTCATCAATTCACCACGATCGTGAGGGTTCCACTTCTTGTGCCGCCATTGCCGTCGCTCACCGTATACGACACACTGAATTGCGTGCCCGGCAAACCACCGATGGAATGGACCGTGATGGTGACCACTCCGGGACCGCTACCGCTGTCGAGCGAGCAGTCCGGGTTGGGGTCGCAGAACACGGACGAGACGTACAACGGGTCGCCATCGGCATCGAAGGCACCGCCATCCGTATAGATGTCGAAGCTGACCGAGCCGCTGCCGAACGGGTTATAGGTTGGCGACGGATTCGACATCGTCGGCTCCTGATTGATGTGGGGCGTGACCACGATCGTCAGGGTGTTCGATGTCGCCTTACGCAGGACGCCGTCCCACACGACGTAGCTGACGACGACCGTACCGGCGCCGCCGGTCGGGGTCACGACAATCTGGCCGCCATTTGTCCAGCTTGTGAGCGTGGCCGGGCCGGACACCACCACTGGTGCTTCGGCGAGACCGACATTGTCGCCATCGGGGTCACTGGTGTGACCGGCGATCACGTTGGTGGAGATCTCTCCATCCTCCGAGCCGGTGTTCATCGTGTCTTGGGCAGTCGGGGCCCGGTTGACGTTGAATCTCCAGTGCCCACCATCGGTCTCCAGACCGTCGGTGGCGTAGTACTTGATGTCGATCGGCCCGCCGGCGCCGCCATCGGCGGTGTACACGATCATGCTGCCCGACACGCTGATCGATCCGCCACCGGAGACGATGACGGGTGCCGGCGAGCCGGCAAGGGTCAACACGTCATTGTTGGGGTCGGTGTCGTTGGCGATGACGTCGAAGTTCGAGATCGTCTCGCCGGGTTGGATGGTCCCCGTCGAGTCGTCGATCGCCCTCGGCTTGTCGTTACCGATGGTGATCGTCACCGTCGCCGTATCGGTCAAACCACCCTCGTCGCTGATTGTGTACGTGAACGATCCGGTCGTCGCATTCGGGCTCGGGGAGAAGGTCACCGTGCCGTTGGAGTTCGTCGTTGCGGTGCCACCGGTGGCCCCGCTGACCGAATCGAGCCTGAGGGCATCGCCCGGTTCTCCTGCTGAATCGTTGGTCAGAACATCGATGGTGACGTCTTGGTTGCGCTTGGTGAAACCCGCGTCGGGCTGAGCCGAGGGGGGTTCGTTGACATCGATGATGACGGTGCCCGTCGCAACCTGATCACAGGTGTTGGTCACGGTGTAGTCGAACGTTGCCTGGCCGTTGAAGCCGGCCGGCGGGTCGTAGCGAACCCGGCCGGTTGACTCGTCGACGATCTGCGCCGTTCCCACGGATGGTGCCTGCACCTCGAACACGCCGTCGGCCGGGCCCCCGCCGAACAACCGCTTGCTCACCGACTTCTCGAAGCGGGTGTTCAGTTGAGTGACGGGGAACTGCTGCAGCAGCGGGCACGGGTTGACGGTGATCGTCACCGTAGAGGTCGCGGTTCCGCCCTCGCCGTCATCAATCGTGTAACCGAACGTCACCTCACCGGTGAATCCCGAATCGGGGCTGAAGGTCACCGACGACGAGTCGGAGGTGACCGAACCGGCACCTCCGGGCGGTTGGGTGACGGCAACGACCGATACCGATCCACCGTCGGGGTCGAAGTCGTTCGACAGCACATCGATCGACTTGGAGCCCTTGGGCAGCATCGACGACGGGAAGTCGGGCTTGGCGATCGGGAATTCGTTGGGCTGCGGTTCGACGACCACCGTGATCTGCCCACTCGCCGTTTGATTGTCGACGTCGGCGATCACATAGATGATGGTGTACGTGCCCGGGGTTGCCGAGGTGATCTTGAGCGTGTTCGAGCCAGCCGCCGCCCGTCCCACCGTGATCCCCGGCACCGACGTGAAACTGACGAGCGTCAGCACGCTGCCATCGGGATCGTCGTCATTGCTCAGCGGGTTGTGCTCCACCGAGTCGCCGACGGTCAGGTTGATGAAGTCGTCTTTGGCGATCGGGGCGATAACGGCCGGGGCGAGCACTTGCACGATCACCGTCGCCGTGGCCACCGGGTTCTTGCCATCCGTCAACGTGTAGCTGAACGAGGCGATGCCGGTGAATCCAGCGGCCGGGGTGAAGCGGACCTTGCGGTTCACGATGTCGGTGCGACCCGACGGAGTCGGATCGGTCACGTCCACGATGGAAAGTTCGTCGTTGTCATTGTCGTAGTCGTTGGCAAGCACGTCGATCAACACCGAGATATCGCGCTCGGTCCGCTCGGAGTCGTTCTCGCCCACCGGACCGGTGTTCTCGATCGGCTTGGCGATCACGTTGACCGTGTCGGTCGCGCACGACGTCTGCCCATTGACATCTTTGATGCAGTAGCGGAACGAATAGCTGGTGATCTCGGCAGTCAGCGGGGTGAGCTCGACCACCGAGTTCGGACCGACTTCGATCCGCGCATTGGGCGGACCCGACGGGATGCCGTCAAGCCCGAAGTCGAGTCCGTCGGGATGCGTATCGTTCGCCAAGACGACCAGGGTGGCGGTCTCACCAGGGAAGATGTCGACCTGCTCCGGCAAGGCAATCGGCGGCGCACCGCTCGGCTTGTTGATCACGATGTACACCGTGGCGGTGTCGCGCTCACCCGACGGATCGGAGATCGTGTAGGTGAACGACACCGTGGTATTGCCGTTCGCCGCAACATTAGGGTCGGGGTCGAAGCGCAGGAGACCATCACCGGTTTGGGTCACCTGCCCGCCGGATGCGGGTTGCTTGTAACCGACGAGCGAGATCGGGTCGTTGTCTTCGTCGTAGTCGTTCTGGGTCGGGTCGATGAAGACGGCCTGGCCTGAACTCGTCCGGTTGTCGTCGCGGCCGATCGGGGCGTGATTTTGCGTTGGTGCGGTGACAACGACCGTCACCGATGCGGTGTCCTTCGCCCCATTGGGATCGGTGATGGTGTACGGGAAGACGCGGGTGCCCGACACTCCTTTGGCCACCTGGATCTGGACTCGATCGTCGGAGAGCAGGGTCAGCTTCAGACCATCGACCTCGGGCAGCTCCATCATCGACACGATCTCGCCATCGGGATCGGTGTCGTTGACCAGCGGGGTAACGGTTTGACTTCCTCCCGCCTCGACGGAGTACCGATCGTTGACGGCATCGGGTGCCCGATTCTTCCCGGTGTTCGCGGTGACCGTGACCTGAACCGTGGCCCGCGCCCGGCCGCCATGACCGTCGACCACGAAGTAGTCGAACCGGTCGAGGCCGGTGAAACCGACGTCAGGCGTATAGACCAGCTTGGAATCGAGCGGGCTGACCGTGCCGTGGGCCGGTTTGGTGAGACCCTCATCGAAGTACAGGTCGTCGCCCTCGGCGTCGGTGTCGTTGAGGAGCACCGGCATTTCCTTGGCCACGCCTTCGGGGGTCTCGAATTCGTCGTCGACCGCCGACGGGTCGGTGTTCTCGGTATCGGAGATGACCTTGATCGTCACCTTGCCGATATCGCGCAGCCCGTCAGGATCGGTGATCGTGTACTCGAAGGTCACCGTTCCCGGCGTGTCACCCGGGGTGAACTGCACAATGGTGCCGCCGATGATCTCGACCTCTCCGGAATCGGCCGGCGAGGGCTCGCTACGGTCGATGATCGCCAAGACATCACCGTCGGGGTCGACGTCGTTGGCAAGTACAGGCAACTCCACCTGGCGGCTCACGCGGGTGGTGGCGACGTCATCGATCGCCCTCGGCGGATCGTTGCGACCGTTGGTATCGTTCGGCAGCTGGGTTTCACCATTGACACCCAAGTCGGCGACCGCGTTCGTCTCGCCGTCGCTGGCAACAACGCCGCCGTCGTCGATCTGCCCATCGGCCGAGATGAGGATCGTCTCCTTTGAGAACTTCTCGAGGTCGACGATTGCACCGTGATCGACGGAGAACGAGAATCCCCCGCCCGGGTCGTCGACCAGCAGATGTCCGATCGCTTCGTGGCCCACCATCGGCCGAGCCGATGGTTCACGCCGCTTCGCCTCGCCCGTGGAATTGGTATGCCATGAAGCCGTCAACAAGCGATCACGCCCCGGCCAGGCGACCACGACGTTGTCGGATGAGACGAACAACTGAGCGATCTCGGGCTGGTCGATCGCCAGAGGGATCGAGCGCACCACCCCGCGCTGGTCGACACAGGTCAGCTGAGCGGCCGCAACGACCGTCGCGCACTCTGCGGCTCGGCTCGGAGCCTGCAAGACGGCGGTGTCGGCCCCACTGATCTCGATCGATTGGGACCGACGTGGCCAGTGCACCTTGCCCCCGGTGCGGTCGAGCACGACCGGGTCGTCGCCGAGCACGCTCAGGGCGATGTCGGAGTCGGGATCGACGAGCCCGGCCCGATTGACCGACTCGCCGTCGAACGTGACCGTGTCACCCTCGGAGCGGTCGAACATCCAGAGGCGACCGTCGGACGCTCCGACCCAGTCGGTGAATCCTCCGTCGACCGCAACCGGTTCGCCGACCGCCCCGTCGGCGTTGATCTTGACTACCTCGAAGGCCACCGCATCGATGACGTACGCGTCGTCGCCCGCACCGACAATCGCCGGTCGATCGTCGGCCGGCTTCGGTGCCGAGAATGTGCTGCCCTGCACGCCATTGCGGCCGTCGAGCATGACCACCTCACCGGATGCCCGATTTTGGACCAGCACCAGGTCTCCGGCCGTGGCGACGTCGTATTCGTCACCGGCATCTCCGATAGTGACCCCGAAATTGGGACGGGTGCCACCGATCGAGCCCAGGAACGCCCGCCCGAACTGGCCGCCCGCCAGCCACGCCGAGTTCGGTTCGCCGCGCAGGTTGGTCGTGTCGCTCTTGGCCACGACGAGCATGCCGCCGACCACGCCGGTCACCGCGACGATCGCCGCGGAAGCATTGAACATGAGACGACCGTCGACGAGACCGTCGGGCGCGCGGCGGGCGCGCCGCGGACGGCTTGCTCCACCTGCTCAACCAATTGCGTCTCGTCACGCCCACCTCCGGGTAACGCACTCGCCCTCCGCCGGGTAAGCGCCACCGCGCAGTCTAGGGCGGCGACCGGGTTCGCGTCACCGCGCCCGGTGGTAGTTGTTGAGCGTTTACTCGGCTGCGTCGCGGGTGCGTCGGAGTTGCGGATGCAACACCGTGTAGAGCGCCAAACCCAGCGCAACAATCGCGAATGGGGCAATCGCGGTACCCGAACCGCTGTACACGGTATAGAGCACAAATCCCGACAGCAGCGCGGTCCAGAGCCACAGAATCAGGACGCTGCGACGTTGACCATGGCCGAGATCCATCAAGCGATGATGCAGGTGTCCTTTGTCGGCCGTCGCCAGGCCCTGTCGGCGGGTGGCTCGGCGCAGGATGGCAAACAGCATGTCGAGAATCGGCACACCCATGATGAACAGCGGGATGAACAGCGGTACCAGGAAGAAGTACGTCTGACCCGCGAAACCATCAACGGTATCGGTGCCTACGGTTTTGGCCCGTCCGCCCACGACGCTCGTCGAGGTTGCCATCAGCGCCCCGAGGAACAACGCGCCGCCATCACCCATGAAGATCCGCGCCGGGTTGAAGTTGTGCGGCAGAAATCCGACGCACACTCCCACCGCAATGACGGCAACCAGCGGACCGATGTTGGGTTGGAGGAGCAGGTTGAGGTCACTCAAGTGCGTGCCGTACAGAAAGAAGGATCCGGCGGCGATGGCCACGATCCCCGCCGCCAGGCCGTCGAGTCCATCGATCAAGTTGACAGCCTGGGTCATGCCGATCAACCACAACACGGTGACCAACGGACTCCAGTCATCGAGTTGGACCAGGTCGAGGAATGGAACGCGGAAGTTGAACATGGTCACACCGAATTTCCAGAGCACGACGCCCGCAGCCACCGTCCCGGTGATTTTCGCCGGCGCGGACAGATCGAAGATGTCGTCGAGGAATCCGACAACAAACACGACGCCGCACCCGAGCACGACACCGAGCGGCTCTGAGTTATCGACGAAGAGCGGGTCGAATCGGCTGAGACTGGCCGCGACGGCCATCGCCGCCAGGAACCCGACGAACATCGCCACGCCACCAACGTGGGGGGTGGGCCTTTCGTGGATCCTTCGCTCGTCGGGCTCCGACACCCATCCAAGGCGCGTCCGCGACCCACCCGACTAAGGGCGTGAGCAGGAATGTAATGACGGCGGCTACCGCGCCAACAAGGAGGTAGCCCGACGGATCGGACATTGACCAGGACAGTACCGCGTCAGCGGACGGTCAACCAGCGCGGACCGGTCAGCTCATCGTGCCGTATGCCGGATGGGCCTCGCACAGGACGCGTACGTCGGCCCGAACCGCAGCGACGACCGCCGGATCGTCGCGATGCCGTAGCGCCCGCGCGATCAGCGAAGCGACCTGGTTCATCTCGGCTTCCTTCATCCCCTGGGTGGTCACCGACGGGGTACCGATACGCACGCCGCTGGTCACGAACGGGGAGCGGGGATCGTCGGGGATCGTGTTCTTGTTGAGGGTGATGCCGGCCTCGTCGAGCACGGCCTGGGCGACCTTGCCCGACAACTCGGCATCGAAGGTGCGCAGGTCGACGACCATCAGGTGGTTGTCGGTCCCCCCCGAGACGAGGCGGAAACCCTCATTGACCATCGCCCCGGCAAGCGCCGATGCATTGGCGACGATCTGGTGGGCGTAGGTCGTGAACTCGGGCTGGGACGCCTCGTGGAATGCCACCGCTTTGCCGGCGATGACGTGCTCCAACGGTCCACCCTGCCAGCCGGGGAACACGGCCTTGTCGATCGCCGCGGCCAACTCGGCGCGGGCGAGGATGCATCCACCGCGCGGGCCACGCAACGTCTTGTGGGTGGTGAACGTCACGATGTCGGCATACGGCACGGGGTTAGGTGCGGCACCACCTGCGATCAGACCGGCGATGTGGGCCGCATCGAACATGAACAGGGCGCCAACCTCGTCGGCAATCGCCCGGAACGGCTCGGGGTCGAGACGACGGGGGTAGCTGGTCGTGCCGGCGACGATCAGCTTCGGGCGGTGTTCGAGGGCCAGATCGCGCACCTGATCCATATCGATGCGCTCGTCACCGGGGGTCACCTTGTAAGGGATGAACTTGTAGGTGAGGCCCGATGCGTTGACCGGTGACCCGTGGGTGAGGTGGCCGCCATGGTCGAGGCTGAGCCCTAGAACCGTGTCGCCCGGCTTGAGAATCGCCTGGTATGCACACATATTGGCGTTCGCCCCGGAGTGCGGCTGGACGTTGGCGTGATCGGCCCCGAACAGCGCCTTGACCCGGTCGATGGCGATCTGCTCGATCTGGTCGACCACCGTGTTGCCGCCGTAGTAACGCTTGCCCGGGTAACCCTCGGCGTACTTGTTGGTGAGCATCGACCCAACGGCGCGCATGACTGCCGGCGAGGTGAAGTTCTCGGAGGCGATCAATTGGAGCCCTGTGGTCTGGCGCTCGAACTCACGCTCGATCAAACCCTCTACAAGAAGGTCAGGGTTGGTTTCGGACGGGAAGGGCATCAGAACTCCTCTTCAAGTGCGGCAATCTGGGCGACGCGCCGCGGCATGGCGACCGCCTTCGAACGGGGTGGCCAGAAACAGGGCGACGATCTCCTCGGCGAGGCCTTCGCCGACAACGCGGGCCCCGATCGATAGCACGTTGGCATCGTTGTGGGAGCGGGCCATGCGAGCGGTGTACAGGTCGTTGCACAGCGCGGCCCGCACGCCACGGATCTTGTTGGCGGCGAGTTGTTCGCCTTGGCCCGAGCCGCCGAGCACGATGCCGAAGTCGGCGTCACCGTCTCGCACCGTGCGGCCAACACCGGCGCAGATCGGTGGGTAGTCGACGCTTTCGGTCGAATGGGTGCCGTGGTCATCGACCTCATGACCCAGGCTCGTCAGCAGCCCTACGAGGTGCTGTTTGAGGACATAGCCGGCGTGATCCGACCCAATCGCGATGCTCGTGACATGACCCGCCGAGCCTATCGAGGGTGCCCCGGCGCCACGCGGACGGCAGGGTCGACGAACTCAGTGGACTTCGTTCCGCCATGCGGCACCAACTCCACTCGGAACCCCGAACTAGCCTCGGCGGGTGACTCTCGATCCTCATGCCCCGGTCATCGTCGGCGTCGGCCAAATCACCCACCGCGCGTGGGTCTCGACGACGCGCTGGAACCTTCGTTGCTCATGGCCCAGGCCATCGAACGCGCGGCCACCGACGCGGGGCTGGCCGGTGTACCCAACCCGGACGTGTTGCGAGTGGTCGGGTTACTGTCGTGGCGGTATCGGGATCCGGCTCGATTTGTAGCTGCTGAGCTGGGAATTTCGCCGCGCGAGCACGGGCTTGTCGACGATGGGCGGCAACAGCCCACAAACGCTGGTCAACACCACCGCGGGTGAGATCCAGCGTGGCGAGGTCGACCTGGTCATCCTGACCGGAGCCGAGGCGTCACGATCGAGGCTGCGGGCCCGCAAGGCCGGGATCGATCTGCCATGGACGGTCGCGGCCGACGACGTTGCGCCCGACCGGGTACTCGGCGAAGACCTGCAGATGAACCACCCAGGCGAGATCGCCCGGCGGATCGCCGCCCCGGTACAGATCTACCCGATGTTCGAAACGGCGATCCGCGCCGCCGTTGGTGAGTCCGTAGATGAGCACCAGACCAAGATCGCCACATTATGGGCCGGATTCTCGGCGGTCGCCGCCGACAACGAGTACGCCTGGATTCGCGAGGCGAAGTCGGCCGAGCAGATCGCCACCGCCGGGCCGACCAACCGGATGATCGGGTTCCCGTATCCGAAGCTAATGAACTCGAACAACGATGTCGATCAGGGCGCTGCGCTGATCATGTGCTCGGCGGCCAAGGCCATCGAGCTGGGCGTTCCTCGCGACCGGTGGGTGTTCGTCCATGCCGGTTCGGATTGCCACGAGCACGCTTTCGTCTCGGAACGCTGGGACTTTGCCGATACCCCGGCCATCCGAGCCGGGGGCCGCGCCGCGCTCGACCTCGCCGGCGTCGGCATCGACGACATCGGCATCGTCGACCTGTACTCCTGCTTCCCGGCCGCGGTGCAACTCGGCGCGGCGTCGCTCGGCCTGAGCCTCGACCGACAGTTCACCCGTACCGGCGGCCTGTCGTTCGCCGGAGGTCCATGGAACAACTACGTGATGCACGCCATCGCCACCGTCGTCGCCGACGTGCGCAACGCGCCCGGACGAATGGGCGCTGGTCTGGGCCAATGGCGGCTACACGACCAAGCACGCGTTCGGGGTGTACGCCACCCATCCCCCGGCCAACGGGTTCCGCCACGCGTACCCTCAAGCTGAGATCGATGCCTTGCCCCGCCGCACCTTGCCAACCCGGCCGAGGCCGCCGGGCCATCGACGATCGACGGGTATTCGGTGATGCACGACCGCGACGGCAACTCCGAGATGGCCATCGCCGCCTGCCAAACCCCCGACGGCCGACGGGCCTGGGGCATCTCGACCGATGTCGCCCTGGCCACGGCGATGTGCGACGGCGAGTGGGTGGGCCGCGCCATGACGCTCACCGCCGATGGCACGATGCACGCCGAATAGGCCGCCCCAAGCGGTAGTTTCCGCCGATGACCGAATCCTCGACCAGCGCCCACCGGCCCTCGATCATCGTCGACTGCGACCCTGGGCACGACGACGCGATCGCGCTCGTTGGTCGCCGCCCGCCATACGAACCTCGTCGGGGTGACGACCGTCGGAGGCAACGCGCCGTTGTCGTTGACGACGCGTAACGGCTTGATCGCGCTCGATTTGCTCGGACGGGCGGACGTGCCGCTCCACTCGGGCGCCGAACGGCCGCTGGTCGCCCCGGCCCGCCACGCCGGGTACGTGCATGGCGAGAGTGGGCTCGACGGCCCTGCGCTTCCCGACCCGTCACGGCCACCAACCGGCACCGACGCGGTCGGGTTCATCATCGAGACCTGCCGGGCAACCGAAGGAATCTGGCTGGTGCCCACCGGACCGCTGACCAACATCGCCCTGGCGTTGCGGGCGGCCCCCGACCTGGCAGGACGGATCGCCGGGATCTCGCTGATGGGCGGCGGACGGTTCGGCAACCGCACCGCGGCGGCCGAGTTCAACATCTGGTGCGACCCCGAGGCCGCCGCGATGGTCTTCGACTACGGCGGGCCGCTGATCATGGCTGGGCTGCATGCCACCCACCAGTTCCAGGCGACCCCCGAGCGGATCGCCGAGGTCCGCGCCGTGTCGGGACACTTGGGTGGACTGTTCGCCGAGCTGTTCGAGTTCTTCTCGGGCACCTATGTCAGGCGCCACGACAACATGCGCGGCGCGGCAGTCCACGACCCGTGCGCGGTGATGGCCCTCACCCATCCCCACCTGTTCACGACGACATCGGCCCACGTCACCGTCGAAACCGCAGGGCAGCACACCGCCGGAATGACGTTGATCGACGACCGTTCGCTGATCGAACGACCGGCCGCGAACTGCGAGGTGATCGAATCGATCGATGCCGATGCTGCGTGGGCCGTGATCGTCGACGCGGTACGGACGTCTCGCGATAGCGCAACGACGTACCATCCACCATGCGCGCTGCGGTGATGAAGGACTGGCAACTGCGAGTCGACGACCTGCCCAACCCCGCCCCCGGCCAGGCCAGGTGCTCACCAGGGTGCTCGCCTGCGGCATCTGTGGCAGCGACCTGCACCTCGTCAAACACGGAGCCGAAGCCCGCCGGTTGTCGGAGTCGATCGCCGGTGTCGCGCCGCCCGACCCGATGCAACCGGTCCCGTTCCAGCCCGGCGTCGACATGGTGATGGGCCACGAGTTCTGCTGCGAGGTCGTCGAGCTCGGCCCCGGCTGCACCAACCTGGCCGTCGGCGACCTGTCGTTTCGCTGCCCATCGCCTTCGACACCGCCGGCATGCACGCCCTCGGGTTCTCGAACCTGTACAACGGCGGATACGCCGAGCAGATGGTGCTCAACGAGATGCTCGGGATCAAAGTCCCCGCCGGGCTCACCGCCCGCATGGCCGCGCTCACCGAGCCGCTCGCCGTCGGGGTCCACGCGGTAGCCAAGAGCCGCATCGCCACCGGCGATTCGGCGATCGTCCTCGGCCTCGGCCCGGTCGGACTCGCCGTCATCGCCGAGCTGAAGATGCGCGGTATCGGCCCGATCGTCGCCGCCGACTTCTCCCCGATGCGTCGAGCGCTCGCCGAACAACTCGGGGCCGACGTGGTCGTCGACCCGAACGAGACAACGGCCATCGAAGCGTGGCGCAAGGTCGCGGCACGTCGACCCAGGTCGTCATCTTCGAGGCCGTCGGAGTGCCCGGCATGATCGAGCAGGCGATGCGCATGGCGCCCACGGAGCGCTCGGATCCTGATCGTCGGCGCGTGCATGCAGACCGACACGATCCATCCGATGCTCGGCATCGGCAAGGAACTGAACCTGCAGTTCGTGCTCGGCTACGAGCCGATGGAGTTCTCCGGCGCGCTCACCGCCATCGCCGAGGGTCGCGTCGACCTGTCGCCCTGGCTGACCGGTTCGGTGAACATCGAGGGAGTCCCCCAGGCGTTCGCCGACCTCGCCAACCCCGACGCCCACGCCAAGATCCTGGTCGAGCCATGACCACCTACGCTCGACTACGTTCCGCGACGACACGTTCCCGCGGCCATACGCCCGCACGCGACGCCTGACGCTCGGCGAGCCGCGGACCTTCACCATCTCGCCCGACGATCGGCGGGTGGTGTTCGTGCGGTCTCGGGGCGGCAACGACCCGGTCAACTGCCTGTGGGTGCTCGACCCGGCGACAGGGATCGAGACGCTGGTCGCCGATCCTCATGTGCTGCTCGGCGGCACCGATGAGAATCTTCCACCCGAGGAGCGCGCCCGTCGCGAACGGGCCCGCGAATCCGCCGGTGGCGTGGTCGGCTACGCCACCGACTCACAGGTGACGGTCGCCGCGTTCGCTCTCTCAGGCCGGTTGTTTGCCGCCGGATTGGTCAGCGCGACGAGCCGGGAAATCGCCGCCGACGGCCCGGTGTTCGACCCCCGCCCCGACCCGCCGGCCCAGCGCATCGCCTACGCCAGCAACCGCTCGCTGCGCATCGCCGAACTCGACGGGTCGAGCTGGGAACTGGCCGGCGACGACGATCCCGACGTCACCTGGGGCCAGGCCGACTTCATCGCCGCGGAGGAGATGGGCCAGAGCCGCGGCTACTGGTGGTCGCCCGACGGATCGATGATCGCCGCCTGCCGGGTCGATACATCGCCGGTTACCCGGTGGTTCATCGCCGATCCGGCGCAGCCCGTCGCAGCCCGCCCGGGAGCACCCGTACCCGGCGGCAGGAACCGACAACGCCCTGGTCGAGCTGTGGGTTCTCGCCATCGACGGCGACCGCACCCCGGTCGTGTGGGACCGAGCGGCCTTCCCCTATCTGGCCCGCGTCTCGTGGGACGGCCCAGGCCATGTGCTGCTGACCGTCCAATCCCGCGACCAGCGCACGGTGGTCGTGCTGCGCGGCGACGCAGCAACCGGGGCCACGAACGAACTGTGGCGTGACACTGACGACCAGTGGGTCGAGTTGTCCGCCGGCGGGCCCGGGCGGTTGGGCGACGGGCGGCTCGTCACCCTCGCCGACCGCTGGGGGTCGCGGCGGCTGATGATCGATGGGGTAGCCGCCACCCCGGTTGACCTGCAGGTTCGCTCGATCATCCGCATCGCCTCAGCCGGCGTTCTGATATCGGCCAACCCGATCGACGATGCCACCGGAACTGGCATCTACGAATGGACCGCGGCTGGCGTCACCGAGGTCGCCGCAGACGCCGGGGTGCACTCGGCGGTCGCCGGGGGAACGTCGCTCGTCGTCCGGTCGCAAACGCTCAGCTCCCTGCAACCTCGCATCCAGGTCATCCGCCGGGGGGGCGAACCCGTCGTCATCAGCAACCACGCCGAGGCCCCGCTCGTCACCCCGAACGTGCGAATCCTCCACCTCGGACCCCGGCGCCTGGCGACGGCCGTGCTGCTGCCCCACGGCGCCGACCCCGACACCAAGCTGCCGGTATTGATGGACCCCTACGGTGGCCCCCATGCCCAGCGGGTCACTGCCTCGGCCGGGGCCTACCTGTCATCGCAATGGTTCGCCGACCAGGGTTTCGCCGTGGTCATTGTCGACGGCCGCGGCACCCCCGGGCGGGGTTCCACCTGGGAGCGCGGTGTCTACCGCGACCTGGCGTCGTGGGGTGCTCGACGACCAGGTGGAAGGGCTGCAACTCGCCGCGTTGGAGCTCCCCCGGCTCGACCTGTCACGGGTGGCGATCCGCGGCTGGAGCTTCGGCGGGTACCTCGCCGCACTGGCGGTACTCCGGCGCCCCGACGTGTTTCACGCAGCGGTAGCCGGCGCTCCGGTCACCGAGTGGAGGCTGTACGACACCCATTACACCGAGCGGTACCTCGGCGACCCGAACGACAACGCGGTGGTCTACAACCAATCGTCGCTCCTCCCCGATGCCCACCTGTTGACCCGCCCGCTGATGCTCATCCACGGCCTGGCCGACGACAACGTGGTCGCCGCCCACACCTTGCAATTCTCCTCGGCGTTGCTCGCCGCGGGCCGCGCCCACGAGGTACTGCCCTTGTCGGGGGTCACTCATATGACCCCCCAAGAGGTCGTGGCCGAGAACCTTTTGCACTTACAACTCGACTTCATGCGCCGTGCCCTGGGCATGAAGGCCTGAGACCGGCTACGTTGCGTGCGATGTTGCCCGAGCTTCGTGATCTCTATGCCGGTCTTGCCGTCCACGCGACGGAGGACGACGAACATGCTGCGGCGTTGGAGCTGCTCATCCTCGTGATGCGCGCCGACCGCAAGCTGCGCCTCGACGAGAGCGACGAGATCGAGTCGTTCACCGACGACCACGAGTGGGAGTCCGACACGTTCTCTCTGGCCAACCGCTACGGCCCCGCCGTCGCCCGCGTTCGCGCCGCGGAAACGACCGAAGGTGGCGTGGTCGCACTCATTGCCGACGTCGACCGGCGGATCGCCAGTCGCGTCCTACGGTCCGAACTCGTCGCCGCCGCCCGCAGCGTCGCCGACGCCGACGGCGACCGCGCCTCCACCGAAGACCGCGTCCTCGCCAAAGTGATCGCCCACTTCGGCTGAGTGGTCTCAGGCCGAGATTTCTTCGCCGCCGCCACCCACACCCGCCCGCCGACGCCGCCGTCCTCAACATCACCGTCACCGACCCACCGGCAACGGCTACCTCACCGTCTGGCCCTGCGACACCCCCAACCCACCCAACGCCAGCAACCTCAACTTCGCCACCGGCCAAACCATCCCCAACCTCGTCATCCTCCCCCTCTCACCCACCGGCAACACCTGCCTCCAAACCGGCGAAGCCACCACCCACCTCATCGCCGACATCAACGGCTACTACCCCGGGTAGCGGCCGGGTCTGCTTGTGACGGTTCGGCGCGCCATCAGATAACGATCGTGGCCGGCGTAGTCCTGCTTGATCTCCACGTCGAGGTAGCCCGCGGCGATGGCCAGTTCGCGTACGGCGGCGCCCTGCGTCGACCCGAACTCGATCAGGAGGGAACCCCCGGGTAGAATCCAGTCCGCGGCTTCAACGAGCAGCATGCGGATGATGTCGAGCCCGTCGCCGCCGCCGAACAACGCCAAGGACGGCTCCCAATCCCCGACGACCCGCTCCAACCCAGCGTCCCCCACCGCGACGTACGGCGGGTTGCTGATCACCACGTCGATCGTGCCACGCAGGGTCCGTGGCAATCCGTCGAATAACGATCCCTCGACCATCGTGACGTTGGCGGCTGAGCGACCCAACCCGGCGAGGTTCGCCCGGGCGACGTCGAGGGCCTGCCGCGAGACCTCGGTCGCCCAGACCTCGGTCCCGACCAGCGGCAACTCATACGCCAACGACAGCGCGATCGCCCCGGACCCGGTGCCGATGTCGACGACCCGACGAGACATTCCCGGCGAGACCTCGACCGATCTCAGCAGGTCAAGGGCCAGATCGACGAGTTGTTCCGTCTCGGGCCGCGGAATCAGCACCCGCCGGTCGACCATCAAATCGAGGTGACGGAATGCCCAGTGCCCCAGCACATACTGCACCGGTTCACCAGCCGACCGGCGGGCAATCATCGCATCGAGACGGACGACGGCCCGTTCTCCCACGGCGTCATCGAGCACCCCCAGCCACTCAGCGCCCGTCGCTCCGCTGGCCTCCTCGCACAGCCATCGGGCATGTTGCGATTCACCATCGAGTCGGTTCGTGGCCTCGACCCACAGCTCGCGCCAGGTCAGCGTGCCGTCACCATCACCGTTACCATCAATGTCCCCGGCCACCGTCGAAACCGACGTCAGTCTTCGTTGGCCAGCTGGCGGGATCGTTCATCGGTGGTCAACGCCTCGACGACCGCGTCGAGGTCGCCAACGAGCACGTCCTGCAGGCGGTAGATCGTGAAGCCGATGCGGTGATCGGTGAGCCGATTTTCCTTGTAGTTGTACGTGCGGATCTTCTCGCCACGTCCGCCGCCGCCGATCTGGGCCCGACGCTCGATCGACAGGGCTGCGTTCTGCTCGTCTTCCCGCAACTTCAACAGGCGCGCCCGCAGCACGGTCATCGCCCGGGCTCGGTTCTGCAATTGGCTGCGCTCATCTTGCATGGCGACGACCAGGCCGGTCGGCTTGTGGGTGATCCGCACCGCCGAGTCGGTGGTGTTGACCCCTTGACCACCCGGGCCCGAGGCGCGATACACGTCGATCTGCAGGTCGCTGGGATCGATGTCGACATCGACCTCTTCGGCCTCGGCGAGGATCAGCACCGTCGCGGAGGACGTGTGGATGCGACCCTGACTCTCGGTCACGGGCACTCGCTGCACCCGGTGTGGGCCGCCTTCGAACTTCATCCCGCTCCAGGCATCGGAGCCCTTGATCACAAAGGTGACCTGGTTGACCCCGCCCAGATCAGAGGGGTCGCTCGAGAGCACTTCAGTCGTCCAGCCTTGACGCGAGGCGTACCCCTGATACATCTCGAACAAGTCGCGGGCGAACAGATTTGCCTCCTCGCCGCCCTCGGCCCCGCGGATCTCGACGATCACCGCCTTGCCGTCGTTGGGATCACGCGGCAGCAGTAGCAGGCGTATGTCCTCCTCGTGGCGGGCGATGTCGGCCTCGGCGGCGTTGATCTCGACGCGCCGACATCTCGCGGTCGTCGCCGGTGGAGCCGACAAACAGTTCGCGGGCCTCGTCGAGATCGGCCATGCGCATGCGCCGGGCGCGATACGACTCGACCAGCGGGGTGATTTCCTTGTAACGCCGCGGACACCTCACGCAGTCGGCCGGAATCGGCAATCACCACCGGGTCCGACAGCTGCGCCTCGACCTCGGCGAACTCGTCTTCCAGACCCTGCAATCGCTCAAACACTGAATGGCGAGGCTACCGGGCCGTCCCACCCGTCGGCGGCTGTGGACCAGCGGTGACCGCTCAGCCGGTCGGCAGGTCGATTCCGACGACGACGCGTTCCGCCGGATGGTGAGCCTCGCCGCAACCGACGTCGTCACGGCGTGAACGTCGCGCGATGGCACGCAGATCACCAACGCCGCGGCCGGATCACCGAGCGCGGCGCGGGCGTCGGCGGCGAACGGAACGAGATCGAGATCGATGCCCACGGATGCGACCACGACCATCGGGCCGCCATCAGCCGAGATGCCGCGTGCCACGCATGGAATCGGAGTCTTCAGGCTCAGCCGAGGCACCGGCGGTGGCGGCGACCGTCAGAGACGATCCACCAACGAGGCCGGGATCGGCGATGATCGACGACCGCAGTCGACGCTCGGCACCGAGCCGGTTGAGGCGGGTGCCCGGCGACGCCGGGGCGACGATGCTCGGTGATCGTGCCAACAACTCGGGCCAGCGCTTCGAGCGTTGGAATATTTCCGTGGAGCAGGGCAAATGCCTCGCGATCATGCGCGCCGACCCCCACTTCGAGGCGCGCCTCGCCGGTGAATGCCGTCGATGATCACCCGGCAGACCTCGAGGCCATAGACCTCGCCGACCAACACGCCATGCTCCTCGACGGGTCGGCCCCGCCGTCGATGATCAATTGCCGCAGCTCCTGCATTGCTGGCGGCACCTCGGCCGCAGCCGGATACGGTTCGGCGAGGGCCGCAAACAATGTGCGCCCTTCGACATGCCAGACCTCGGCTGGTTGGGCGAACAATGCGGCGCGGCCGAGCCAGGATGCCCGTCGACCGTTCGGCCAACACGTGCAGATGGGCGGCGCCCTGCTGGCGGCCCCACGCGAGCGCCGGGCCCAAGCGCCCGCTCCGGTTGCTCCTCGGCCAAGACCCACGCCTCGCCGCTTGCGAACCAGCGCCGCGCCGCCCGGCCAGACCCCTGGTTCCACGGGGGACTCATCGGTGTGGTCGCGGACCAGCGCGGCCAGCTTCACGGCCAGCAGACGGCTCCGACGGGAAGGATCAGCGGCGGGGGCCGGTGGCGAAGTCACGGCCGAAGAGTACCGGTGACGATCGCCGGTCGCCCGTTCTCGGGCGCAGGATCAGCAATATCGTTGACCATTCATCCGAGACGAGGAGCGAGACCTCAGGGCTTCACGATGGGTCGGACAACGACCGCCGTTCCGTACGCGGCAACCTCGTTCATCACGCTGGCGAATACCCCGGTGTCAAACCGCATGGCCAGGATTGCGTTGGCACCAAGTGCCGCGGCCTCGGAGCGCATGCGGTCGACGGCTTCGAGTCGGGTCTGCGAGAGCAAGTCGGTGTACCCCCGCGCCTCGCCACCGAAGATCGTGCGGAAGCTCGCCCCGATGTTCGAGAACATGTTCCGCGAGCGCACGACGAGACCGAAGACCTCGCCGTAAACGCCGACAACCTCGTAACCGGGAAGGTCGTTCATGGTGCTGACGAGAATCGGCGGGCTCGGCTGGCTGCTCATGGCGCCGATCGTTGGGGCCGAACGCCCGGACGGGCCTCACGCCGACTTCGTGAGGCCCGCCTGTTACTACTCGAAGTACCCGACGACGTCGGCGATGACGTGAGTTGTGCCGAACGCATTGGCCAGGTTGATGGCACCGTCAGGCCCGAGTTTGGCTATCACGAGGTTGGCCACCGTCAGACCGGCGGTGTAGTTCAGGCTCGACGCCGTCGGCATCGGCTGACCACTCGGCCACACGGTCATGAAACTCGTCGTCGTCGGGGCCGTCACCGTCACGTTGAGGATCGCCGCGGTGGCGGTCGTCGGAACTCCGGCCCGTCCGGCAACCATCATCGGGAACGGCTGGTTGGTCGACACGCCGTTGCGGTAGATGTTGTTGCGGGTGTCGAGAATCCGCTCGGGACCAACCGGCTTGTGACGGCCGAGTGCCTGTGCGGTGAAGCACCCGACGACGTCGGCGAGGATGTTGACCTGCCCGAATGCGTTGAAGATGTTGACCTTTCCCGCCGCACCGACCTTGGCGATGACCAGGTTGGGTACCGTCTGGCCGGCCGTGAAGTTCAGACTTGATGCGTTCGGCAACGCCTCACCATTCGGCCACACGGTCAAGTAGCTCTCGGCCGTCGCCCCGTCGACCGTAACGTTGAGCACCACCGCGTCAACTCCGCTGGCGGGAACACCGCCGACTCCGGTGACGGCCAGCCCGACAGTGCCGCCGGCGGCCACCTTGGCCTTCGGGGCCCCAATGCCATTGCGCGTATCGAGCAACCGGGCGGGCTGCAACGACAGCAGCCGATCGTTCGGGCTCTCACGGAAGTAGCCCACCACGTCGGCCAACGCGTGAACCTCGCCCGACTCGTTCCAGATCGAGATCCGCCCCCCGACGCCGGGCTTCATCACCACGAGGTTGGGCACCGTTTGGCCGGTCCCAAAGTTCAACGAGGACGCGGTCGGGCGTGTCTCACGCGCCGGCCACACCGTGAAGTAGCTCGGCGCCGTGGCGCCCACCGCGGTCACATTCAAGGCAACCGCAGTGACCCCTTCGGTCGGAATTCCACCGCGGCCATAGGTCTCGATCTCGGCCGTCGTACCCGGGCCGAGCGGGGTGCGCCGTCCCCCGATGCCGTTGCGACTGTCGAACAGCCGGAACGGTTGGAGCGGCACATAGTCGCCCGACAACGCCGGTGGTGCCGGTGTCAGCACGCCACCGCCCTGGCCGGGGCCGTTCTTGAAAAAGCCGAGCCGGGGATACGAGCCACCGAGCACATCGTCGGCCCCACCTCCCATCCAGCCGTCAAGCACCGTGGCGTACACGCTGCGGAAGTCGACGTGGTGTTCCAGTCCGTCCCATTCCTCCAGCCCAGACAGGCTCGGGTACTGGCCGTACAACCCGCCTTTGATGCCGGCGCCGATGGCAAACAGGCAGCTGGCGGTGCCGTGGTCGGTGCCAAGCGAGTCATTGGGGTACGGCTGGCGGCCGAACTCCGAGATGGTCATCACCGTCACCCGGTCGCGATAGGCGTCGTCGAGGCTGGTGAAAAACTGCCGCAACCCCTCGTCGAACTCCGCCATCCGGTCGGGATGCATGCCGGGCTGGTCGTCGTGACTGTCGAAATCGCCCCAGCCCACGTCGACGACCCGCAGGCCGATGTTGGCATTGATCAGGCGGGCGGCCAGGGTGAGCTTCTTGACGATCTCCGATTCCGGCAACGGCGCGGTGAACAGCGGTTGCACGGCTCGGGCGACGTCGAGTTGCTCGCGTTCGGTACGAGCAATCGCATCGTGCCAGGGGCCCCGGCCCGACGCGCCGGACGAGAAGGCGCGTACGCCGGCGTATAGCCGTTGCTCCCACTCCTCGTCGGAGGAGCCGAAGGCGCCGCCGTATTCGGGGATGCCGGTCGCCCGGCGGACGTTGCCGACCATGTGCAGCGGGACCGAGGTGCTGACGGTGGCCGCCCGGAACGCGTCGAAATCACCCATGCCATCCAGCCAGCGCCCGACCCATCCGGTGGTCGGCGCTCCCGTTCCTGCTCGTCCATTCATCCAGGTCGCCATCGACGAGAAGTGCGACCGGTCGGGGTTCGGGTAGCCGACTCCCTGAACGACGGCCACTTGGCCGACGTCGTACATCGACTTGAGAAACGCCAGGTTGGGATTGAGCCCGACATTCCCGTCGAGGGCCAACACCTGGTTACGGGGGATGGCCAACCCGCCGCGGATGCGGTAGTACTCGTTGTTGGCGTAGGGCACGAGGGTGTTCAAGCCGTCGTTGCCCCCGAACATGACGATGATCACCAGGATTCCGTCGGTCGGACCGACGGGGGCGGCGGCCCATGCGTCGCGGAGCTGCCCCGGAAGCATGCCGGGGATCAGCGATGAGTCGAGGGCATTGACGGCAACGCCGCCGACGACGCCGTAGGCGACGGCTTGCAGGAACTTCCGCCGGCTCCAGCCGCCGGGGTCGTTGTCATCGACCGAGAGCAGACGGCGGGCATCGACCGATTCGAGGGAATCGTGGTGGCGCGGAACATGAAGACGAACAGGCATGTCGGGCTCCTTCAGGCCAGGTGCAGCTCGGGCGCGAGCAGCGTGAGAACGAACAGACTCCAAGACTCGGACCAGTCCTGATAAGGAACGGCCCGCGACGCGGCGAACCAGTTGAGAATCGCCTGGCGCGACGTCGTCGACAGCGACAGACCGAAGGTCGCCGCCGCCCGATCGGTGGCTGCCTCGGCCGTCATCGTGGGAACGTCGTCCCAGAACTTCTCCTCGCGCAGAATCCACCCGGCGTGCTGAGCGAATTCGCCGCGGGCGGTGAACGCACTGGTGTTGACCCAGTAGCCATTCGGACGCCAACCCGACACATTCGGCGGGTTCCACAACTCCTGACCCATGTTCTCGAGGTGCCATTCCGGATGAAAGGCTTCGGCTCCCCGGTTCAATGCGCTGAGCACCGCCACGACGTACTCGACCGGGGAGCGGACCAGCCCCTCACGCGCCGCGGCGCTGCGGAATTCAGGATGATTGAACAGTGCCCTGAGCAGCGCTTTCACGTCGAGGTTCACCTCGAACTCGGCGACTAGGGGGTCGAGCATCTGGGGTGCCGGCCGCTGGTAGACGAAGAACTCCCAGAGCTTGTTCGCCATGAACCGGGCGACGACCGACCGCTTGACGGTCAGGATCTCAGTGATGATGTCGGGTCCGTCAAAGTTGCCCGTTCGACCGAGGAACGTCTTGTCGCCGAAGTCGTGTTCGGTGGGGTCAAAGACGTACGTGCGATTGGGATCGTCGTAGTCGAAGGTGTGGCCGGTCCACGCCCGGGCCGCGGCGTCGACGTCGGCCTCGGTGTAGTTGCCCACCCCCATTGTGAACAGCTCCATCAACTCCCGAGCGAAGTTCTGGTTGGGCTCACCTTTGCGGTTGCTGGCGTTGTCGAGGTATTCGAGCATCGCCGGCTGGATGGCCATGCCTTGACACAGTGTCACGAAGCTGCCGAGGGCGTTCGCCCGGTAGAACCGGTTCTGGTTGACCATCGATTGCGTGCGGAACACCTTGCTCCATGACGACGTGAAGTGACCGTGCCAGAACAGGGTCATCTTCTCGACGATCGGCGCCGAGGTGTTGACCATGCGATCGACCCACCACCACACCGCCGTCTGGAACTGCTCGTAGCTCTGACCATCATCGTGGTAGGTCAGAAACCCGGGCGGATTGTCGGGCGGGCTGGCGCTGGTGTCGAGGACCGCTTCGACTGCATCGGGCCAGTCGAGGGCCGCTAGTTGGGCAACTCTGGCATCCTTCGCGACAAAACCCGACCGTCGCAGCAGGTGCCGAATTTCTTCGGGACTACTGGGCACGTTGTTCTCCTCCGCCGTGCATGACTTCCGCCTCACCACCCGCTGGCGGTTGACGATAGCACGGCTTCCGTAATATTTGTAACAAAATTGACATGAAGGGAACGTGAAGGCAAGAAAAAACCCCGGCCGCATGGGCCGGGGTTCTGAGAATCTGTAGACGCGGCGCGGGCCGCGGGTGGCTCAGGCCTTGTTCTTGCGCTCGCCGTAGCGCTTGTTGAAGCGCTCGACGCGGCCGCCGGTGTCGACGAGCTTCTGCTTGCCGGTGAAGAACGGGTGGCACTCGTTGCAAAGTTCGACACGGATCTCGCCGGGCTTGGTGGAGCGGGTGACGATCACGTTGTCACATGAGCAGCGCACGACGAGCTCGCCGTACTTGGGCTGGATTTCCATCTGCATAATTCAACTCTCCAAGAGCGAAGGGGACGTCGGTCACTTGCCGGCTGTCCGTGCCAATCAGGCCGAAACACTCTACCGGGCCGCGTGACCGGCCCACCCATCGCCGCCCGACACCAAGAAACCGCCCGGTCCGGCAAGCCGCGAGCGTAAAGCGCCGCCAGGCGTAGCGAGCCGTGAGGGAGCGGCCAAAGAGAGCGCCAGCGAACGGCGGCCAGTCCCAAAAACCCAAAGCACTGCGAGCATAAAGCGCCGCCAGGCGTAGCGAGCCGTGAGGGAGCGGCCAAAGAGAGCGCCAGCGAACGGCGGCCAGTCCCAAGAACCCAAAGCACTGCGAGCGTAAAGCGCCGCCAGGCGTAGCGAGCCGTGAGGGAGCGGCCAAAGAGAGCGCCAGCGAACGGCGGCCAGTCCCGAACACTAAAAACAGAGCGCCAGCGAACGGCGGCCAGTCCCGAACACTTACAACGGCCCGGAGCGCAGGATTGGGAGGGGCGCATAGCTCCCGCCGAGGATCGAGACCGGGTTGGCGCCGAGCCAGGTTTGCAGAATCGAGGCGTAGACCCGGCGGAAGTCGGTGGTCGCGTTCATGTCGTCCCACTGGCCGAGACCGGTGAGCGAGGGATGATCACCGACCATTCCACCCGCAGCCCGAGGACCGATCACGAATAGGCAACTGGCTTTGCCGTGATCGGTCCCCCGCGAGGCATTGGCCCATGGCTTGCGACCGAACTCCGAGAACGTCATCACCGTCGTGCGGCTGGCCTGGGCCGGGCTCAACTCGGCGAAGAAGACGGCGATTGCCGCGTTGAGCACTGACAGCCGGTCGGCGTGCGTGCCCAGTTCCTCGTCATGCTGGTCGTAGTCGTGCTGTTGCGCGCTGATCACCCGGACCCCGAGGTTGGCGTTGAACAATCGGGCCGCCAATCGCAGGCCGCCGACCAGATCGTTCGATCCGAGCGGGGTCGGCTGGGAGTACAACGGCAAGGCGGTCGAGTTGATTCGCATCGCTCCGGCGAACGCCGCGTTCATCCGGTCGGCAAGCGGCCCACGCGAGCTCGGAGCCGTCGCCGCGGTTGCCAGTTGCCGATACGCCAACTGGTCGCTGGCGTCGGCCGACGTTCCGAAGTACGGCTCGTAGGGCGGCAGCGACGATGCCTTGCGCGTCGCCCCGACCAGGTGCAGGGGGATCGACGATCCGATCTGGATGGCGTCGAACGCGTTGGGAGCGGGGAATGTGTCGAGCCAGCGGCCGAGCCAGCCAGTGCTCGACGGCCCGCTTGCCGCCGTGCCCGCCATCCACGTTGCGGTCGTGTCGAAGTGGCTGAGGGTGGAGCCGGCGTATCCGACGCCACGCACGATCGAGACCTGGCCCTGGGCGTAAAGCTGAGCGAGATACGGCAGATTCGGGTGCAATCCAAACCCGCTGGGGGCCCCGCTGGCCAGATCATTGAGGGCGATG
This sequence comes from uncultured Actinomycetes bacterium, assembly GCA_963847945.1. Lineage (GTDB taxonomy): Bacteria > Actinomycetota > Acidimicrobiia > Acidimicrobiales > Ilumatobacteraceae > JANMJD01. Next base: position 52,327 of record CAWKBX010000003.1, on the reverse strand, counting down.
GGATTGGTGATCGCCACCTGGCCGCGGTAGGCGCGATAGTCGGTGCCGAGCGAGCCGGCCATCGGCACGAGCGTGTTCAGGCCGTCGTTACCGCCGCCGAGCTGGATGATCAGCAACTGGCCGGCCGGAGCGACAGCCTCACCGACCACCGGCGCGGCCTGCGGTGCGACGGGGAGCAGTTCGGTCGGCGCGACCAGCTCGGGCGTCGCCGGAGAGAACGACCCGGGGTTGATCGCCTCGGCGGGCGCGGGCACTCCCCCGGCCTCTTGAGCGTGGGCAACGCTCATCCGCCCGACCATGGCGGCGGCCGTCAGACCCCCGGTGGCTGCCAGGGCGCGGGCGAGGAACTGCCTGCGGCTCCACGCGCTGGGGCCGTCGTCGGCGACCGACAGGCGGCGCATGGCATCGGAAAACTCGTGATCCATCGTCATCTCCTCAGGCCAGCTGCATGTCGGGGCTCGTCAACACCAGGCGGAATAGGTGGGCGCGCTCGCCCCAGTAGTTCCACGGTTCGGCATTGGTCCATTGGTGTCGGTTGGTGACACACCACGCCACCAGGGCGTTGACGGTCTCCGGGGCGGGGTTCGGGATACCCATCCGGCGGAAGGCCTTGGTCACCACGGTGGTCGGATCGGGACGCTGGGTCGGGGCAAGGTCGTCGTTGACGATGTCCTTCCACAGGTTCGGCAGGGGCCCGCTCGGGCCCGTCGCCTGCCAGTACAGGTTCTCGGCAAAGTCGGCGCGGGTCGTTGCCGCAGAGGTCGAGATCCAGTAGTCGTTCACCCGCCAACCCGAGACGTTCGGCGGGTAGAACAGCGATTGGCCCATCGCATCCCACCAATGCGGGTGGATCGTTGCCGCCCCGACTCCGGCACCGCGCCCGGCGGCCACCATGTATTCGACCGGGGTTCGCACGAGGCCGTTGCGAGCCGTCGCCGACCAGAACTCGGCGCGCCGGAACATCGCGTTGAGTACCGGCATGATCTCGAACTTGTTGGCGATGAAGATCGCCGCGAGGTCGTTGACGATGTTGTCAGCCGGGTTGGGGTACACCAGCCAGGTCCACAGCTTGCGGCAGATGAACTTGGCGGCGATCGGCCGGGTGGTCGGACTGTCGAGAATCCAGTCGATGATCTGCGGACCGTTCCACACCTGGGTCTTGCCGAGGAAGGTGCGCGACTGGGTGTCGTGCCACTCGGGACGGAAGAGGTAGGTGGTCAGGTTCCAGTTGGTGCCGTACTGCAGGCCGTGACCCGACCAGGCGGCCGCCGAGGTGACGACGTCGGCCTCGGTGTAGTTGCCGACGCCGAGCATGAACAGTTCCATCAGCTCGCGGCCGAAGTTATGGTTCGGCGACCACTTCGTGTTCGACTCGTTGTCGAGGTAGTTGAGCATTGCCGTGCCGATCGACACGGCTTTGCAGAGCGAGCGAAAGTTGCCGGTGCCCTGGGTGTGGAACAACAGGTTCTGCTCCCACATCGCCCGGCCGTTGTAACACTTGTCGCCCGAGGTGGCGAAGTGGTTGTGCCAGAAGAGCGCCATCTTCTCGACAAGCGGCGACGGCTTGGCCGTGTCAATCGCCGAACTGGCGACCATCCGGTCGGTCCACCAGTTCTGCATGGCGTTGATCCGCTGCCACTCCTGGGTCCCCAACGCGGGGTCGTTGACCGCAGCCGGAGGGGCCGGTGCCTTGTCACGCACGGCCAGCGCCTTGGTGTACACCTGCGTCAAGGTCAGCGGACTCAGCGAGCTGAGTTCGGCCTCGGTCGCACCGAAGCCGACTCGCCGAAGTAGGTGTGCAACATCTGCCTGACTGACCGGCATAGATCCTCCCGCGGGTTAGACGGGAGAACCTATAGCGGCTTCATGTAGTCAGGTGACCACTTTTCGTCAAGATTCACTCACAGATTGGCAACGGACCGTCACATCGACGGTTGTTTGGCGATCTCGTTGAGGAACTCATCGTTGGTGCGGAACGACTTCAGCCGGTCGATCAGCAACTCGAGGCCGGGGCCCGCGTTACCGTCGGCGGCCAAGCCCGAGAGCACCCGACGAAGCTTCCAAACGAGCTGCAGCTGCTTGCGGTCGAACAGCAGTTCCTCGTGGCGGGTCGACGAGGCGTCGACGTCGATCGCCGGGAAGATGCGGCGCTCCGACAGCTTGCGGTCGAGCCGCAATTCCATGTTGCCGGTGCCTTTGAACTCTTCGAAGATCGCCTCGTCCATGCGGCTGTTCGTATCGACCAGGCAGGTGGCGAGGATGGTCAGCGACCCGCCCTCCTCGATGTTGCGGGCCGCACCGAAGAACTTCTTCGGCGGATACAGCGCGCCGGCGTCGATACCGCCGGAGAGGATCTTGCCGCTCGCCGGGGCCGCGAGGTTGTAAGCCCGCGACAGGCGGGTGATGCCGTCGAGGATGACGACGACGTCTTGGCCGGCTTCGACCATCCGCTTGGCCCGCTCGATAACGAGCTCGGCCACATGGGTGTGCTCCTCGCTCGGACGATCGAACGTCGAGGCGATGACCTCACCCTTGACCGTGCGCTTCATGTCGGTGACCTCTTCGGGCCGCTCGTCGATCTGCAACACCATCAGCTTGACTTCGGGGTTGTTGTGTTCGATCGCCTTGGCGATTGCCTTGATGATCGTGGTCTTGCCGGCCTTGGGCGGCGACACGATCAGGCCACGCTGGCCCTTGCCGATCGGCGAGATCAAGTCGATGATCCGCGCCGTCATGTCGGTGGGATCGAGCGGGTTCGACAGGTGCAACTTCTCGTCGGGGAACAGCGGGGTCAGGTCTTCGAAACGAGGGCGTGCCTTGGCCCGCTCGGGATCGCCACCGTTGACGGTGAAGATGTCGAGGACCGCCGGGTTCTTCTCTTTCGGGCCGGCCGGGCGCATGGTGCCGACCACGTGATCGCCCTTGCGCAAACCGTACTGCCGGGTCTGCTTGACCGAGATGTAACCGTCTTCGCGGCTCGGCAGATACCCCTTGACGCGCAGAAAGCCGTAGCCCTCGTCGCGCAGGTCGAGGTAGCCCGAGACCTGGATGGGCTCGTTCGATACCGGACCCTCGGGCTCGTCGAACACGTCCCCACGCTCGCGGCCCTGGTTGAACCGGTCGCGATCACGGTCGTTGCGGTTGCGGTTGCGGTCATTGCGATCGTTGCGACCACCACGGTCGTTGCGGTCGTTGAAATTGCGCTCCGGGCGTTCCTGACGCTCGGGCCGTGGGCCCTGCTCACTGCGGGGCGCCTGCTGGGGCTGGCGAGGCTGGTCGGGTGCTGCGGGTGCTCCGCCTTCGACGGCACCACCCTCGGCCGAGGCCCCTTCGCCGCCGGGTGCGTCGTCACGGTTGCGGCCACGGCGGCGGCGACGACGACGGCTGCGGCCGTCACCTTCTCCGTCACCATCGGCGCTACCACCATCACCCTCGTTGTCGCCGGTCGCCGGGCTGGCGTCGGCCGAGTCGCCCGACTGGAGCAAGGCGATCTCCCACTCTGCGAGCGGCTCGCCATCGGCTCCCAGCACAACATCGGGGATCGGCGGGGCGGCCGAGACCACCGCGTCGTCCACGACGGCGGCGGCCTGAGGGAACCGGCGGCCGCGAGCGCGTACCGGTTCAGGGGCGTCAGGGGTGGAGGTCTCGCCCGCCTCGGCCGGGGCCGAATCGTCGAGCGAGAGCTGCGCCGGGGGCTCGGTGAGAGCTTCCGTCGACGCGGCAACTCCATCGTCGTCGGTCGAGGCGCTGGGCTTCGACCGACCCGACTTCACCCGACCGCCATTGACGGCCGGTGCAGCCTCAACCGGAGCAGCTGACGCCGCGGGAGCGGCAGCCGGTTCGGAGGAACTCCCGCCGGCCTGCTCGATGATTTTGGCAATCAGGTCTGCCTTCTTCGCCCGGGTTACCGACTTCACGCCGAGGGCTTGGGCAATGGCGACCAATTGCTCGCGGTCCTTGCCTTCAAGGACCGAGTGGTCAAGCGTCTGCGCGCTCACACATACCTACTTTCCGAAAACCGGAATGGGCTGGCAGCTGAGGGGCCGAGTCGGGAGTGGTTGCGTCTGAGACGAAACGCCGGAACGGAAATCCCCACCGCCAGCAGGAAACTGGAAAGCACCCGACGTACACGCTGTCGCAGACAGGGGGACTCAGATGCGCTCGAACGAGCGCTGCTACCTTACCCATAGCGCACCCTCCATGCAACGTTCAAGCGTCACACCCCGCTCGACAAGAATTCCGCCGCGTACGTGAACGTGCCGGTGCCGTGGGTCGACGGAGCGTTCTAGGCGTCGGCATCCCGACTCACGACCAACGCCGATCGCGGCCCCTGTTGACCCTTCGTGTCGATGCGGGTTGCGATCGGTCGCGTCGATACGAATTGTTTCACTTTCTGCGACAAGCTGACAGACAGTCCTCCGTTGTAGTGAGATATGCGTGTGGAATCGATCTCCGAGATCGCCTGGTTGGTCACCAGCGAAGATGGCGTTGCTGCCGCGTACCGCGCGTTATATCCCTCCGTCTACCGCAGTTTGTGTCGATTGACGGCCGGTGACACCAGACTGGCAGAGGATCTCTTGAGTGAATCGTTCCTGGCCATGGCCCATGCCGCCCGCATCGGGCAGATCCGCCAGGTGACGCCGGCGTGGATCCAATCGGTCGCTCGGCGTAAGTTTCTTGGCCGCTGCCGGCACAATCGCGCCGAGGAGCGAGCCCTGACCAATGTCGGGTTGGTCGATGAATCGGTCGCCGTGATCGACATCGACTGGAGCCGCATCGACCGCGGCGACGCGTTGCGGGCCTCTCGTCGGCTTCCAGGTCTGCCACGGGCGGTGTTGATTCTGCGATATGTGGAAGACCTCTCGATCCCCGATCTCGCCGAGACCATCGGTCGAACGATTCCCACCACCGAGGCCCTGTTGTCTCGCGCCAGGCACGCATTGGCCCACCTCGTCGCGGAGGAATCTCGTGGCTCATGAGCCCCTCGGGCACCTCCTCGACGTCCCGTCACCGGAGCTACCCGACGAGGCCGCGCACGAGATCGAGGTCCGTCTCCTACGGGCGTACGGGCGTCAGGAGCAGGGGGGGCGCACCGTGTTGTGGGGCATCCTCGGCGGGGTCGCCGTCTTGTTGATCGGCGTGCTCGTAGTGGTTTCTCGCGATCGAGCGGCACCGCAGACGACCGCCGACGTCGGGGTGGGCACCGCGCCGACCGACGCCACCGTGTCGCCGACGCCGAGTGCGGCAGCCCCGCTGGCCCCATTCGCCGATCTTGCGAGGCCACCAGCGACCTACTTCGGCGTCGACCGGGCGTCGATGTCGGCGACTGAGTGGACCGTCGACGGCAAGCCGATTCGGACCTTCGATCTCGAGGCCATCCCAGTTCGGCCGCAGGAGCTACCAGACGGGACCGCCATCGGGCTGGGCGACGACCTCACCGGGCCGAACCAGCGGTTTGCGACGAAGCCGACGTGTACCAACCTGCCGTTACAGCGTCTCGACCCCGCCGGGGTCCGCGCCTCGCTGCATCCCGACCTGGCCGAGGCGCGACTCGTCAAGGTCGCGTCATCGGGAACAGTGATCGCCGTGAGAGCCCGCTGTCGCAGCGGCGCCACCTACGGGGAGCCCGACACCGGATGGGAGCTTGTCGCCTATCAGGTCGGCAGCGATGAGCGTCCGACGGTCGTAGCCCGCGAGCCCTCAACCCTGTGGGGCAGCGGACGCGACGGCGGGAGTCCGCAGTCGCCGGAACCGTCGAACATGCCCACCGAGTTGCGGATGAGCCCCGACGGCCGCTGGGTCAGCGTGTTGGCCGACGTCGGCCTGCCGCAATGGCGGGTGTACCGCGCTGACGCCACCGGCACGCCGCTCGATCTCGGCGGCTGCGATGTCACCAGCCTGGCCCCAACGTTCATCGACGCCGAACGGGTCGCCGTGGTCTGCACCGAGACCTGGCCGTCGACCAGAGATCGGATCGAGGTTCGCTCGTTGGACGAGGTGCAGTCGTCGATCCAGGTCGATCCCCGGCCGCTGACGTTCATGACGTTGTCGGCGCGGCCGAGTGGCCCGGCAGGCGAGGCTCCGGAAATACTCGGCAGTTGGGCCCAGATCGCCGACGGCCCGGTGACGGTGGCATCGATCACCCCGCAGGGCGTCGAGGTGCTGCGCACCAATGGAGCGCCGACCGCGGCGGTCTGGTCCCTAGCCGAATTAGGACTGCAGGAGGCTCCGGCCGTCGATGAGACGGCGACGACCCTGCCTCTTGACGGCTCGGCCCCGACCACCGCGGCCGCCGAGCCGTTGACGGCGAGGTACTGCGCGAGCAGTCCGTTGTCGTTGGTCGAAGAGCTCCGTTCCCCGTGGGTCGTTCTGAAGGATCTCAAAGCGGGCAGCTGCAACATTTACGCGGCCGATGCCGGGACGCCGCGACAGGCGGTCAACCTTCTCAGCGGCAACGACCGATACACCCGCGTGGTCGTCGGCGATGTCGTCGGCTGGATGCAGTCGAGCATGTTGCAGGCCCTGCGCTTGCCGGCGACCACCGGTTCACCGGCGGTGTGCCGTCTCAAGGACATCGCCTCGATCGACCCTGGCTACAGCGCTCCCGCATGGGGCATCAACGCCTGCGTCGATGGGTGGGCCATCCTGCGACGCGACCCGAGTGTCCCGGCGGAAACGACCACGACCACCACGGCCCACATCGTGCAATGGGCCGAGGGCGCATGGCACACCCGGATCGAGGTCGTCGACCCCGAGACCGAGATCTGCGGGCGCACCGACCTCGACGATCTTCCCGCCGGATTGGCCCGCAACCTGTGCTCAGTCGGCTTCGACGTGGTCTCCGGGCAACTGGGTGACCTTGGTTATCGACTGACCACCGCTGACGATGCGATCCGGATGTTCCGCATTGTGTTCGGCGCACCGACCGCCGATTCCGGCGAGGTCGACTACCCGGTGGACCCCGCGGTCCCGGCGGGCTCCGACCCCGACTGCCTGGCGGGGCGGGTCGTGAGGGTGCTGCAATGGGGCGATCTGCAACTCGGTTTCGGCGACGACGGCACGCTGTTCACCTGGTCGCTCGGTGTCCGAGCAACCGCCGACCTCGCCGCGATTCTGCCGCCGGGCGACCCGGCCACGACCCCCTTCCTGGTCGGGCCGCCGCAGATCGGCTCGACCGGCGACTCGTTCCTTGCCTCGTTGGACGACTCATCACGCGACCACATCGCCGACCTTCCGATCAGCGACGACGGCACCACGATGGATGTGGTCACCAACACCGACGGCGACACGTGGCGGTTCACCTTCAGCCTGTTCGGTAGCGCCATTTCGGGCATCACCGCCGACGGGTTCAACGGCGCCTGCTGAACCCCCCGCGGACGGTGCGCTACCTTGCGGCGATGCCGACGCGCCCCCGCTTCGCGCGGCCGCCCGACGAACGGTGCCCTGGCTGGCGATGGCTGTTGGATACACCGTGTCTGCCCTTGTCGTGTCTCACGACGAACTCGGTGCCGACTGGTTTTCCGACGAGATGTGGCGAGCGAACTTCGTCCACTCCCCGCGCTGGTGGCAGCTCTATCGCAGTTGGGACACGCCGACTCCGCCCGGGTTCATCTTGGGTTACCGGGCCCTCGACTGGTTCGCGCCCACCGGCCCACTGGCACTGCGACTCACGACCCTGCTGGCGCTCGTCGTCGGCTTGTTGCTGATGACCCGGCTGCTCTTCGCCATCGTCGACCTGCCCGGTCCCGACGAGCCTGCCCCTCGGCGCAGAACCGCTCAACGGCTCGGCGCATTCACGGCGTGCCTGATTGCGCCGTTGCTCAGCGCATTCGGCGTCCACCGAACCTTTGTGCCGTACCTGCTCGAAGTCTGCTTCAGCGCCGCGCTACTCCTTGGCTGCGTACTGCTCGACGCCAACCCTCGGGTCTGGCCGCCGCTGATGGCAGTGGTGATCGCCGCTCCCCTGTTCACCATCGCACCGCTGTTCCTGTTCCCGTCCGTCGCCGTGATCGTCGTCCGCTGGGCCTGGCGCGACCGGGCGAACGGGCGGCGCCGGATGGCTGGCACCGTGGTCGGGTTCGTCGTCTCGGGTGGCAGCGCCCTGATGGTCTACGTGGTCGCCTATCGACCCGTCGCCAAAGATTCGATCTCGTCGTACTGGGGCGACACCTCTCTGGCTCATCGCCCCGGCGCCGTCTGGGAACTCCTCGGCAGGTCGTTTCGACTGTTTCGTGACGGCCTGACCTCGTGGGCCCACCCGTCACTCGGCGACCGATGGCATATCGCCACGCTGACGCTGTGTGTCGGCTGCTTGGCAGCCGGTCTCTGGTCGCTCGGGCGGCGGTGGCGACCGCTGCCCGCAGTGCTCCTGTCGAGTTGGGCCACAATCATCTTCGCGTCAGCAGTCGCTGGTTGGCCGATGACCCCCGAGCGGGTAAACCTGGCCGTCGTCGGCGTCGCCTGGATCGTGACGTTGTATGGCGCCTTACGGGTCGCCGCCGTCGTCGTTCGTGACCGCCTGTGGTTGACGGTCGGGGCGAGCGTGCTGGCGATCATGGCGGTCTGGCCGACGGCCAAGACCCCGCTGTTCGGCGACGCATTTCTACGGGGCCTCACCCCAGACCTCGGGGTCATCGCCAATAGCCCGGCGATCGACAACGTGGTGATCACCTACCACTTCGCCAGCCGGTGGTATGCCGAGGACGCCCTCGTGACTCAACGTCCGGGTGGCCGTCGATACGTGCTGACGTCCGAAACCTACGACGACGCCACCATGTACGACCCCGTCGTTCTCGCCGCACTTGTCGACCAGGCCACGTCGGGAACCGCCGTCTGGTGCGTCATCCCCTACGACATCGGCCCCGATGCTGCCGAACGAGCGTGTCGGGTGTCGGCAGATCTGATCCCCTTCATCGAGACCCGCGGTGAACGATCCCTCATCCGCGGCTTCCTCGTGCCCTGATCCCGGCGGAGGCCCTCTCACGTTGGCGTCGCCAATGGTCAGCGGGTCGAGTTTGCGGCGATGAGCCAGGTCGCGTAGCGCTTCGTTGATGAACAACTCGGTGCGGTCCGCTGGCGGCGCGGTCGTCGGCAGTTGGAGCCAATGGCATGTTCCAACATGGCATGTTGAAACATGCGGAACACCGGCCTACCTCGCCCTGGCCGCCGGCGATTCCCCAGGGGCCGACGGAGATCTCGACGGCTGGGTCGTACGACGCCTGCTCGACCGAGCGTCGAGCGATGGCGCGAACCCTTGGACCCAACTGCAAATGCTGCTCGGAATCAGCCGGGGCTCGCTCGGGGTTCACCACGGACCTGGAACGAGTCGCCCATCGCTGCCCTGACGTCGAACTCCTCGACGCCATTCGCCTGTACTCCGGGGAGTAAGACCTCAGTCTCCTGTGCTCCAGAGAGGTTCTACCCGCGACAGGTTGGGCGGGGGTCGCACGTTGTAGAGATGTGCATGTGGATTCCGTCCGCCGAGATGACCTGGTCGGTGACGGACGCCGATGGCGTGTCGGCGACCTATCAGGCGCTCTCGCCCACGGTGTATCGCAGCCTGCGGCGACTGACCGCCGGGGACTCCCAACTTGCCCAAGATCTGCTGGCCGACACGTAGATCGAGTTACATATCTTGCGCAACGATTGGGACTCGGACCGAGGTGAAGGGCCAGTCGGTGGCGAGCCAGGCGACGACAACGTCGCGCAGTTCGGGGTACAGGTCGGCGTGGCTGAGGCGGGTCCAGCAGGTCATCTTCATCTCGGCGTCGCCCTTGTCGTCGGGGTCGATGTAGACGCAGCCGATCACATCGTCGGTGGTCGGGTCGAGCACCGAGTAGACGAATGCGACGCGCTCGTCGTACTCCCGACGATGCATCACCATGTCGGCCAGGTTTTCCTCCAACGACATCATCTGCGGCCAACCGGAGTAGTCGATGTCACCCTCACGGAAGCCCGACAAGGTGTGGATGTGTTCGATGCTGCTCGTCCACGCCGCGTGGTCCCGCTCGTTGTGCTCTGGGCCGAGCGGCTCCAACCGCAACCGTGGTGTCTGCGGCGGATCAGGGGTCGCGGATGTCTGAGTACTCATGACGCCCCGCCGCCAATGTCGTCCGGCACAAAGCGGTCCACCGCGGGAATCAGCCCGCCGCCGCCGACTCGACGAACTTCTCGACGGCAGCGAGATCGTTGGGCAGCAGAAAGTTGCGTTCGGGGCGTTCGAGCAGGTCGTTGAGGTGGGCGGGCAACGGCGGACGAACCCCGGTGGCCTGCTCGACCGCGTCGGGGAACTTGGCCGGGTGCGCCGTCGCCAGCGCAACTGTGGGCACGCCAGGGGTGGCTCGCGCTCGAGCCGCGGCAATACCGACTGCGGTATGGGGCTCGATGAACATGCCGGTCTGGGCGTGCAGCGCGGTGATCGTGGCGAGCACGGCACCGTCGTCGTAGCGGGCGGCGCGGAACACCGGGGCAATCCACCGTTCGTACTGATCGGCCTCGACGTCGAGCCGACCCATCGCCCGGAAACGGGAGAGCTGCTCAGTGACCATCCCGCCGTCGCGGTCGTTCATCTCGAACAGCAATCGCTCGAAGTTCGACGACACCTGGATGTCCATCGATGGGCTGAGCGTCGGTACCACGTCGTGAGCGACCATCGAACGGGTCTCGAAGAACCTGGTCAGGATGTCGTTCGTGTTCGACCCGACGATCAGCGTCTCGATCGGAGCACCCATTTCGCGAGCGATCCAACCGGCGAGCACGTTGCCGAAGTTGCCGGTCGGCACACTGAAGTTCAACGGGCCCTTGAGCGAGTCGCACGCCGTGACGTAGTAGACGACCTGGGCCATCACGCGGGCCCAGTTGATCGAGTTGACCGCCGACAGCCGCATTTTCTCGCGGAACGGCGCGTCGTTGAACATCGCCTTGACCAGGTCTTGGCAGTCGTCGAATGTGCCCTCGACGGCGACAGCGCGCACGTTGGGAGAGTCGACGGTCGTCATCTGGCGGCGCTGCACTTCGCTCACCCGCCCCTGCGGGTAGAGGATGACGATGTCGACGTTCGAGCAGTTCTTGACCCCGTCGATCGCCGCCGAACCGGTGTCACCACTGGTCGCCCCAACGATCGTCACCCGCTCGTTTCGCTGAGCGAGCACGTAGTCGAACGTCCGCCCGACGAGCTGCAGGGCAACATCTTTGAAGGCCAGGGTTGGGCCGTGGAACAGCTCCTGCACCCACAGTTCGTCGTCAATCTGGACCAACGGTACGACGGCCGGATGAGCGAACGTGGCGTACGCATCGCGGCACATCGCAGCAAACACATCGGCGGGAATCTCGTCGCCGACGAACGGCGACATGATCTGAGCAGCTCGCTCGGCGTAGGTCATACCGGGGGTCTTGGCCGGCAGGGTCGGCCAAGTGGTCGGCATGTACAGGCCGCCGTCGGTGGCCAATCCGGCGAGGAGTACGTCACAAAAGCCCAGCTCAGGGGCTCGACCGCGAGTGGAGACATAGCGCATCGCCGAACCTCAGCTTCCGATGACTCGCAGCAGGCTTCCGACCTGCTTGACGACATCGAGGTCGCGCAGCTCGCGCACGGTGGCCTGGATGTTGGCCTCCACCGCCTCGTGGGTGATGAACACCAGACGGGCGTCGTCGCCTATCCCTTCCTGTTCGGCGGCCCGAATGGACACTTCGTGGCGGGCGAACACTCCGGTCACTGCGTGCAGCACCCCCGGGCGGTCGGCGACGTCGAGGCTGAGCAGATACTCGGCCGAGGTCTGATCGATTGCCTTGGTCGTCGCCTTGCTCAACATGCCGAGCGATCCGTGGGTGCCGTTGCGTAGGTTGATCGCCGCGTCGATCACGTCACCGAGCACGGCACTCGCCGTTGGCATGCCACCGGCCCCCCGGCCGTAGAACATCAGGTTGCCAACGGCCTCACCCTCGACGAACACTGCGTTGTAGCTGCCCGACACCCCTGCGAGCGGATGGGCGGTGGGCACCATTGCCGGATGGACCCGCACGGCGACGTCACCCGTTGCGGCCTCACGCTCACAGATAGCCAGCAGCTTGACGACGTAGCCGAGCCGGCGGGCGACAGCGATGTCGGCGGCGGTGACCCCCGAGATGCCCTCGTGGTACACGTCGCCGGCGACGACCTTGGAACCGAAGGCGATGGTGGCGATGATTGCCGCCTTGGCCCCGGCGTCGAACCCCTCGACATCGGCGGTTGGGTCGCGCTCGGCGTACCCCAACCGCTGGGCGTCCGACAGAGCGTCGCTGTAGTCGGCCCCCTCGTCGGTCATCTTCGACAGGATGAAGTTGGTGGTGCCGTTGACGATGCCGAGCACCCGGCGGATCGGCTCGCCCCGCAACGACTCACGCAGCGCCCGGATCAGTGGGATGCCCCCGGCGACTGCGGCCTCGAACAACAGATCGACGCCCGCCTCGTCGGCGGTGGCATAGAGCTCAGCACCCATGTTGGCCAACAGCTCTTTGTTGGCCGTGACCACGGGCTTCCCATGATTCATCGCCGTGCGGATCAGCTCGCGGGCCGGCTCGATCCCACCGATGACCTCGACCACCAGATCGATCTCGGGGTCCTCCACCAGGGCATGGGCGTCGCGGGTGAGCACGCCGGGTGCCAGCCCCAGGTCTTGGTAGCGGGCCATGTTGCGCACGGCCACCCGGGTGACTTCGAGGCGGATACCGGTACGGGCGGCAATCGTGTCGGCTTGCTGGGCAACGAGTTGCACGAGAGCAGCACCGACGTTGCCGCAACCGAGTACTCCGAGACGTATGGAATGGTCGGGGGTCACAGTTCGGCAACGCTACCGAGGTTCCCCGGCCCTCGCCGTCCGATTACGCCGGCATCTGTGTGCCGCATTCATGTGCAGCGCAGCGCAGCGACGAGCTCGGCAAGGTTTTGCCGCTGGATCAACTCGTAGGAGTCTCCTGCGTCAAGTCGTTCTTGGGCTATCGTTTCGACCGGGTTTAACGCCGCCGTGTCGGCTCCGATTTCGCGGGCGATCGTTTCGGCTAAGGCCGCGGGAACCTGCTCTTCGAAGAAAATGGTCGTGACACCGCCCGCGCGAGCGGCGGCCGCAATCGCTTCCATGCTCTTGGGATCGGGCTCGGCCTCGGGCGAGACTCCGGCGATTGGGATCTGAGTCAGTTCGTAGCGACGAGCGAGATACTCGAATGCCCGATGGCTCGTGACGATCGTTCGGGACTGACATCGGGCCAGGCCAGCGGCGAAGTCGTCGCCGAGCCGACCCATCTCCACCGAGTAGGCGTCGGCGGCGTCCTGGAAGGCCGAGCGCTGCTCGGGCATCGAGTCGCCCAGAACCTTGGCGACAGCCGTGGCCATCGTGGCCATGTTGGCTGGGTCGACCCAGACATGCGGATCGATGTCTCCGTCGAGCACCTCGCCATCGACCTCGCCGTTCGTCCCGCCAAGTTGAGCAGTCACTGGCAAAAGGTCGACGGCGGTCAATAGGTCCAGCTTGACGACGTCGTCGCCGAGGGCATCGACCACGTCCTGAACCCCGGGCTGGAAGCCGCGTCCAAGGTAGAACATCACCTCGACGTCTCGTATCTCATCGACCCGCTTGGCGGTGAGTTCCATATCGTGGGGCTCGCTACCGGGGGGCGTGAGTTCGATGACGTTGACGGCGTCCCCACCGACGCGACGAACAATCTCTGCGATGGGATAGAAGGCGACCGCGGCGGTGAACGACGCGTCGCCCTCCTTCGGCTTCGATGAACAAGCGACGGACATTCCGAGTAGCCCGAGCAACCCGAGGGCCGTTGACATTCTGAACGTTCGCATCATGTTCACACCGTACCACGAGTTGAGAATGGTTCCCGTTTTCATGAATTTCAGTCTTGAGAATGACCCCCAGCCGGACCGACAACTCCGATGGCCGGGCCGCGGAGCACCCGGGCAGCCAGAGCAGTGGTGATGGGCACGGAGGCGAGGCGACCATCGCCGAGCCCCACGCCCCATCGCGACCGTCGCTGCGCCGAGATCCATGCGAATGAGCATGAAAATCCGCGCCGTGGAGATCGGCGGCGGACTCGCGGGATTGTGGTTCGTTCACGAGCTCTGCTCGTGACCCGACGACGGCGCGAGCACCTGCGAGCCTGTTGACGATGGGGTTCGGGGGCGCAGCCCCCGGATATGAGCGACCATGATCGAACCTTCCCCGTGGACCCGGAGCGTCTTTCGTTGTCGGACAGTTTGGCGTGACGAGCGAAACTCGTGCGGGATCGCGCTCACCTACCGACCAGAGTGTGCGACCGCATCGCAGTTGCACACGGATGAACTTGAACGTGAAGCACGAAAGTAGGAGGTGCTGCCATGCCGACCAAGATCACCAACAACCTCATCACCTGGACCACGGAGTCCGACGCGCAAGTACTCGATCAAGCGCACCGGGCGGCGCGCCTGCCGATCATCGAGGGTCACGTGGCTTTGATGCCCGACGCTCATGTCGGGATCGGCGCGACGATCGGCTCGGTCATCCCGACGCGCAACGCGATCATTCCCTCCGCCGTCGGCGTTGACATCGGCTGCGGGATGGCCGCCGTTCGCACCGACCTGACCGCCAACGATCTGCCCGACGACCTCGGACCGCTGCTCGGCCCGATCGAGCGGGCGATTCCGGCCGGAGTCGGCGAGGGCCACGAGATCACCACCCGAGCCGGCGACAAGTGGTTCGACAACAACCCCTACCCGGGCGAGCTGCCCCTCAAGCTCTCGGTATCGGCGCGCAAGCAGTTCGGGTCGCTCGGATCAGGCAACCACTTCGCCGAGATCTGTCTCGACGAGGAGCAGCGAGTGTGGCTGTTCCTCCACTCGGGATCGCGCGGGATCGGCAACAAGCTCGCCCATCAGCACATCACCAAGGCCAAGCGGATGGCCGGCCAACTCGACCACGCCCTCGACGATCCCGACCTCGCCTGGTTCGTTCAGGGCACCCCGGAGTTCGAGGCGTACGTCAGCGACATGTTGTGGAGCCAGGCATACGCCTTCGCCAACCGCGAGGCAATGCTGAGCGCCTTCAAGCGGGTGGTGTTCGGGGCGATTGGGCATGGTCGGGAAGTCGAGCGGATCAACTGCCACCACAACTTCGCCGCGTTGGAGATGCATGACGATCGGGAACTGTGGATCACCCGCAAGGGGGCGATCAGCGCCCGGTCGGGGCAGCTCGGGTTGATCCCCGGCTCGATGGGCACCCGCTCATACGTGGTGCGGGGACTCGGCAACCCGCTGTCATGGCAGTCGTGCTCCCACGGTGCCGGTCGACGGATGAGCCGGTCCGCGGCCAAGCGCCAGTTCACCACCGACGACCTCAAGGCCCAGATGGGTTCACGGACCTGGCTTTCGTCGCGCGCCCACCAGCTGGTCGACGAAATCCCGAGTGCCTACAAGGACATCGACGAGGTCATGGCCGCCCAGCGCGACCTCGTCGAGATCGTCCACACCCTCACCCAGGTCCTCAACTACAAAGGCTGCTGACCTGGACATTGTCTGCGATCGATGACATTTGGCAAACAACAGTTGGGACAATGCTCCCTACAGCCTTCCTCCGCTGCGCGGTTCGGTCCTCGACTGAAGTTCGGCAACGCCGACAATGGCCTGTGCGGCGGCATGACCTACGCCGCCCTCGACTACTTCCTCGCCGGCATGGAGATCCCCCAGGACGAGATGGCGCCTCCCCACGAGGGCGTCCCCCTGTTCGACTTCCTCGTCGACCGACTGTTCGACTCCTTCGGCCTCGACACCGTGACGTTGATCCTCAAGCTGATCAATCCCGCCTATCCGGACTCGGACGAGAACATGTTGAGTTCGCTCGGCCTGGCCAATGGTCGCGCGGCGGTGATGGCCCACCAGGAATGGCCGATCATCCGCGGCGACATCGACAGCGGCAAGCCGTCGCCGATGGTGATCATTACCGTCAAGTCGCTCAACCCGGGCGAACTCGGTGAGTGCCACCAGATCCTGGCCTACGGCTATTCGGTGCACGGTCACCATGTGACCATCCGTGCGTATGACCCGAACTCGCCGAGCAGCGACGAGGTGTTCCTGTCATTCAACGATGGCGACGTCTCCAACCGGATCATGGTCGCCCACAGATCCGCTGTGAGATCCGGATCCCCAATTCGCGGCGATGTCGGCAGCGACATTGTTGTCCGACCCCGAACGCGAGTCGGTCCAAGTCCTCTTCGAATTCGTCGCTGCGCCGGAGACCGCCCCAGTCGAGACCTCGATCGGCGGAGGGATCGATACGCACGGCGTCCTCGAAGGCGGCATCGACATCACCACTATTACCGTCGACATGGCGACATCGAGTTCCCTGATTTCCAGTAGCTCAAGGCCCAGATGGGTTTCACGGACCTGGCTGACCCTCACCCAGGTCCTCAACTACAAGGGCTGCTGAACCAGGCCACTATGCGGCCATTTGTCGCCGTTCGGCGACATTTTCAGAATGTCGCCGTTCGGCGACATTTCATGGATGTCAGCGTACGTTGACATCCATAGGGATGTCAACGTACGCTGACATCCATGCTCGTCAACACCCCTCGCGACATCGGAGCGCTGGTGCGGCACGAACGTCGACAGGCCGACCTCAGCCAGGCCCAACTGGCGGAGCGCGCCGGCGTCAGCCGCCAGTGGATCATCGGCTTTGAACAGGGGAAATCCAGCGCCGAACTCGGTCACGTCCTGCGGGTCGTCGCCGCCGTCGGCCTCCGACTGGACGCCGTACCGGCACCTCCCGGCGACCCGCTCCTCGCCGACTTGCTCGACGGATTCACCGGGCCGCAGCGATGACCACCACGCTCCAGGTGCTGCACGACGCTCATCTCGTCGGCGAAGTTCGGCAACTCAAAGATCATTCCTTGGAGTTCCTCTACGACGAGGAATGGCGGCACGCTGCTACGTCGACACCGCTGTCGTTGTCACTGCCGTTCACAGAACGGCGACACGGCGACGAGACGATCAGCAACTTCCTCTGGGGTCTGCTTCCCGACAACGAGCGGGTGATCACCAGGTGGGCTCGAGATTTCCAGGTCTCCGCCCGCAACGTCTTCGGCTTGCTCGTCCACATCGGCGGCGACGTCGCCGGCGCGATGCAGTTTGTTCCTCCCGACATCAAGGGCCGGGCGGGCGGGCGGCTCGACACGCTGAGCGAACACGACGTCGCCCGACTCATCGCCGACGTTCGCAAGGATGGCAGCGCATGGCACGCGATGGGGACGGGCGGGCGGTGGAGCCTCGCTGGGGCCCAGAGCAAGATTGCCCTCCACTTCGACCCTGTCGGTCAACAATGGGGCGATCCGTCAGGCGAGTTCGCCACGACCCACATCCTCAAACCGACGATCGAAGGGATCATCGACCACGATCTCAACGAACACCTGTGTTTGGCGGCCACCCGTCACCTCGGACTTCCGACCGCACATTCCCAGATTCGAGACTTCGACGGCGAACGGGTCATCGTCGTTGAACGGTACGACCGGCGATGGATCGACGGGAGCCTCCACCGAGTCCATCAGGAGGACATGTGTCAGGCGATGGGACTCCCTCCCCAACGCAAGTATCAATCCGATGGCGGGCCGTCGGCAACCGACATCGCCGACCTGATGCGGCGCGAACGACCAGCGTCTGCCCAACAGGACATCGAGACTTTTGCTCGCGCGCTCGTGCTCAACTGGCTGATCGTCGGTACCGATGCCCACGCCAAGAACTATTCCGTGCTGTTGGCCGGCAACCAAGCCCGACTGGCACCGCTGTACGACCTCGGCAGCGGACTCCTGCTCGGCGAGCACATTCGCAAGCTTCGCCTCGCGATGAAGATCAGCGGCGAGTACGCCCCGTTCAGGATCGAACGTCGGCATTGGAGCCAGCTCGCCAGCGACTTCGGCATCAATGGCGAGTCGCTGATCGACTCGGCCCGCGACCTGGCCGCTCACCTTCCCGATGCCTTGTTGACCGCAGCCCAGGTTCCGGCGATCGCCGATATCAGATCGCCGACCCCACAACGACTGGTCGACCGAGCCGCCGAGTGGTGCCGATCGTGCACGGCGGTGTTGAACCGCAACTGACCTCGCAAGTCGGCTCTGCAACGTTTCTGCACGGAATCGAGCGCGAGGTGCTCACCACCGGCGGAGTGGGGTTCCGTAGGGTGCTGCACGTGGCGAACGTGCTGGTGATCAACGATGACATCGAAATTGCCGATGCCGTCGCGGCCCGGCTGCGAGCCGACGGCCACGACGTCGAGGTGATCCACCGGGGCGGCACCGGTCTGGCCGCGGCGAGTAACGGGACCCACGATCTCGTCGTGCTCGACCTCACCCCGCCCGGCCTCGACGGCATCGCGATCTGCCGGGCCACGCTCCCGCAACACTGGCTGGTGGCGTGGAACGCGTTGAACACCGACGCATGATCGCCCACACCAACATCGGCCGAGTGCCCCTCGCCCAGGAGTTCGGATGGAGCCTCTCGCGCGATGTGTATGACGCCGAACTGACCATCTACCTCTCGGCCGACGCGATCCCCGCCGTGATCGATCGATTCGCCGATATCCCCACCGATCAGCAACCGCTCGTGCGCAACTGGCTGTGTGGCTCGGGCCGTCGGCGCGTGTCCGGTCTTGGCTGGACGCTGAGCGCCGCTCGAGCCGACGATGCCCTCACTCGTTTCTTGGCATCGGCGGACCGGCGTCCTGCCTGGATCGAGGTCGCGTGATGACGATGGGTTTCGTGACCCCTCTACGTCGCCGCTGTCCTCATCCCAACCGGACAGTGGCTCGACAACATCCGCATGCACGCGGCGAAGGTGCCGAACCCTCATGACGCGATTTCGCTATCGTGCCGTCAATGGCCGACATCACATCGCGGGTACAGAAACGGGCGTCTGATCTTCTCGAAGCCGGGGAGGGCGTCATCGCCGCCCTCCTGGTCGAGCCGAAAGGGACCTACGGCGGCGGGTCGCTGGCCATTGCGGCGCTCCCACGCACCTCGGTTCGTTTCCTGTCGGCCCGAGCGGCCGAAGCGACGGCCGGCGGAGGTGGCCTTGCGGCGACCTTTCCGAGTAGTTCTTGTGCGGTCGCGGTGACCGATCGGCGAGTCATTGTCATCCCGTCGAACGGCATCGGGTTCAAGGAGATCGCCGTCGCCTACGACCGTGGCGATATCACCGTCTCGGAGAACACCGGCAAGGGACTCGGACGGCGGCTGCGGTTCAGTTTCGTCGATGACTCCAGCGTCGTCGTCGACGCCCAACGCGGCCAACCGTTCGAGGCATTCGCCGCCGCCATCGGGGCGTGAGCCGACCGAATCATCCTTGACATTGCGCGCAGAAATCGCGCAATGATCCCTCTTGACAGTTGTCTTGGAAGTGCTATGGATGATGACGACCTACGATGACACTCGGCGGAATCACCCAAACACTCTCCACATTCCCGACAGCAATCTTTACGGGGATACTCATCTTCTGCCTGACGTGGTGGCTGATCACACTCGTGGTGGCCGGTCTTGACGCAGACGTTGATCTCGACGCGGACGACCCCGACATCCTCGGCATCGGCAACCTACCGATTGCCCTCGCCTTCACGTTGCTGGCCTTCGGCGCGTGGGCGACGTCGCTGCTCGTCACCGTCGCCATCGACGACGCCGACACCCCGCCGATCGGGCTCGTCATCGGCGTCGCCGCCGGCGCGATCTTCGGTGGCCTGCTCTTCCTACGGTTGGCCGCCAAGCCGCTGAGCAGGCTTTTCCACACCGAGCAGGGCCCCGCGCGCACCGATTCGGTTGGAGCGATCTGCAAGGTCCGCACCCTCCATGTCGATCAACGCTTCGGCGATGCCGAGATCGTCAGCGGCACAACGAAGGGCTCGATCGTCCGGGTTCGGGCGGCTCCCGGGCTGTTCCACCGCGGCGATCTTGCCCACGTGATCGACTTCGACGAGGCAGCCGAAGCGTTCACCATCGTCGAACTCGACGACGAGCTTCGCACCTAAACCCTTCTTGTATCACGGCGCCCGGCGGCGACTCAGGTTCCGACCGCCCGCGTGCCATTTCCCTGTCTCAACCCCCAAAAACCCGTTCCTAAGGAGCGTCCTCATCATGAAAATCCTTTCGGCCATCGCCGCGGTCATGGTCGGCCTTGCGGTCGTCGCGGCGATCGTCGGCATGCTCGTCACCCGGCTCTATCGCAAGGTCCACCAGGGCCAAGCGCTGATCATCAACCGGGCTCGAACCACCGAAGTGACCTTCAATGGCTCGATGGTGCTCCCGGTCGTCCACAAGGCCGAGCTGATGGATATCGGCGTCAAGGTCATCGAGATCGAGAAGATGGGCAACGAGGGTCTGATCTGCCAAGACAACATCCGCGCCGACATTCGGGTGAGCTTCTACGTGCGGGTCAACCCCACGGTGGACGACGTCCGCAAGGTCGCCCAGCTGGTCGGATGTGCGAGTGCTTCCGACCCCGACAAGCTCGATGAACTGTTCTCGGCGAAGTTCGCCGAGGCCCTCAAGACCGCCGGCAAGCAGATGGATTTCGTCGGCCTGTATGAGAAGCGCGAGCAGTTCCGTACCAGTGTGATCGGCGTCATCGGCGAAGACCTCAACGGCTACATGCTCGATGACGTCGCCATCGAATATCTCGAGCAAACCCCGATCGCCCAGCTCGATCCGAACAACGTGCTCGACGCCGAAGGCATCAAGAAGATCACCGTCGATCACCACTCGCGAGCAGATGCTCGCCAACGAGTTTCGCCGCGACGCCGAGAAGCAGATGAAGGCCAAGGACGTCGAGACCACGCAGGCGATCTTCGAGATGGAGCGCCAAGAGAAGGCCGCCGAGTTCCGCGCCCTGCGCGAGATGGCCACGACCAAGGCC
The DNA here is from genome assembly GCA_963847945.1 of uncultured Actinomycetes bacterium. GTDB lineage: Bacteria > Actinomycetota > Acidimicrobiia > Acidimicrobiales > Ilumatobacteraceae > JANMJD01. Next base: position 31,422 of record CAWKBX010000003.1, on the reverse strand, counting down.
CGCGAGGAGTCGATGACCGCCCAAGTCGAGGCCGAGGAGCGGTTGAAGGCCGAGCAGTCTCGCCTGAGGACCGACGAGCAGGTCGGTATTCAGCAGCAAAACCAGCAGCGCGAGATCGAGGTCGCCGGCAAGGCCCGCGAGCGCGTGATCGCCGTTGAGCAGGAGAAGATCGAGAAGGCCCGCCAGCTCGAAGTGGTCTCCCGGGAAATCGAGACCCTGGCTGCGTCGAAGGACTTGGAGACCGAGAAGGCCCGCGTCGCCGAGCTGGCCAAGGCGCGTATCGCCGTCGAGAAGACTGTCGCCGAGCAGGAGGAGTCGATCAAGACCTTGCGTCTGGTGGAAGACGCCAACCGCGAGAAGGAATCGCAGGTCATCCTCGCCGGTGCGTCGGCCGAAGCGACATTGATCACGACCATCAAGGAAGCTGAAGCCAACGAGAAGGCTGCTCGAGCACATCGCCCAGCGAGCGCATGACGTTGGCCGAGGCAAACAAGAACGCCGCCGAGTTGGAGTCGGCCGGCAAGATCCGCATCGCCGAGGGCATCCGCGCCGAGGCGGCGGCCGAGGGCCTCGCCGAGGTCGAGGTACAGAAGGCCAATGCGGCGCGCCATCGAGCAGGTCGGACTCGCCCAGGTACGGGTCCGCGAGGCCGAGGCCGACGCCCAGCTGAAGACGCGGCCAGGCCGACGCCGAAGTCGCCCGTTTGATCGGCCAGGCCGACGGCGCCGCCACCGAGGCCCGCTTGAAGGGCGAGGCCGCCGGTCTTGTCGAGAAGGCCGAGGCGATGAAGCAGCTCGAAGGGGTCGGCAAGGAATACGACCTTGCTGTGCGCAACATCGATGCCGACGTGCAGGTTCGCACGGCGGCGATCAACGCTCAGAAGGACGCGTCGATTGCTTCGGCCCAGGCGCTCAGCGCCTCGCTGGCCAACGCCAACATCGACATCGTCGGGGGCACCGACCTATTCGTCGACCGCATCCTCGGCGCCACCGCGATGGGCAAGGCCGTCGACGGGTTCGTCAACTCGTCCGACACGACCAAGGCGATCTCGGCCCCCTACGCCAGCGGCGACAAGGACCTCGTCCAAACCATCGCCGGGGCGCTCGCCGGCATGGGTCCGAACGGCATCGCCAACCTGACGCTGGCCCGCTTCCTCACCGTGCTGTCCGACAAGGTCGGCGGCGACGAGGGCGCCCTGCTCGGCGAACTGGTCGGCACTCTCAAGGAACGCGGCATCGACGGGATCGCGCTGCAGGAACTGGTCAAGTAGCCAATGGCTTCCTCCGAGGAGGACGGGACGACGCAACCCGATAAGCCGGTCGTCCCCTCCTCCACCTACGACCTGTTGGCCGAACGGCTGGGCGCGATCGCCCAACGATTGACCGATTCGGCGACCATCCTCAACACCGAGCGAGCCGGGGTCTTTGCCGCCGTCCCGCTCGAGTTGGCCGAACAGGACCGGCTGCATACCGAACAGCCGAGTGTGCCGCGCGACGCGGTCTGCGTCGGTGACCTGCTCGTCTTCGGCTACAACCCGTCGGGAGGATTGGGTCGCAACCGCCGCGCCGAAGACGTCTTCGCCCTGTTCCGGGTGAACCAAGCGGCGGCCAGCGATTGGGACTTCTCACCGCTGCCGATCGACGACCCCGACTGGTTCCTCGCCGATTCCAGCTTCCAGCGCGACGTTGGTGAGTTGTTCACCTACTACGCGGACAGCCGCCTGCTCGGCCTACAGCTGCGCGACGACCTGCTGTTGATGATCTTCGCCGTTGGCCCCTCGGAACACGACCGGCGCGTGCTGCGCTGGCGGGTGACCGCGCGGCAAACCGGCGTACATCGATGCCTACGGCGACCACGATCTGGTGGAGACTGATCGCTACGACTTTGCCTGGACCGAGGCTGGTCGTGAGCACCTTGCCGATGGTCGCTGGCCACACATGAACATCGCCGATGTGGTGTTCATCGGCATCGAGCGACGGCAAGCTCGAGTTTCGGGTGAACGACGCGGTGGCCGGCGGGCGCACCGTGCTCACCGAGTCGCTGCAGGAACTTGAACAGTCGATGGCCGAGGTCCGTATCGGCTACGCCGAACTCGACGAGGTCGTCTTGTTGCGGGTGGAGCCGTATCGCGAGGCCGTCGAACGGTTCTACATTTTCAACCGGCTGACGCGAGCCGTCAGCCGCGCCGACGCCGTGGGTCGCAACTGCCATCAGCTGCCCGAAGGGCAGGGGATCGTCTTCCCCGGTGGTTACCACCTGCAGAACGGCGAGACGAAGGTCTTTTCGACCGACGCCGCAGGATTTGCGTTCCACGCCGTCCAGCGCAGCCCCAACGGCGAGGACATGCTCTACGTGTACTCGCCGCGCCGCGACGGGCGAATACCTGCTGTGTGCCTACAACGTGGTCGCCCGCACGATGGCCAACCCGGTCACCACCCACGGCTATGCCCTGTTCGCCGACGGCGTGATCGTGATGATCCGCCACTCGCCCGACCCGCAGCGGGTCCATACGATCGCGGTGTACACCAGCCCGTTCTGCGCCACCGACCGCTACCAGCCGGCCATAGCCAGCGACAGCTTCTTCGGGCGGATCGGCAACCCCGAACTGGTCCGCGTGCTCGGCGAGTGCTTCTCGCTGGCCCGCGACGCCCGCAACCCGACAGTTCAATGCCGAGGTCTTCGAGACGTTCGTCGGCCGGACGACCGCGCTGCTCGACCGTCACTCGTGGCTTGGTCAACCCGAAGCCCAGAGCATCGGCGGATTGCTCGTCGAACTGCGCCGGGCGTCGGGCTCCGTGCTCGACGAGTTCGCCGCCACCGTGGCCGCCAAGCAAGAGGCCGTCGCCCGACTCGCCGATGTGGAACGAGCCGTGGGCGACTTCGCCGCCTCGGGCGAGTTGGAGATCCGCGACGCCGCGGCCTACATCGACCTGTTGGCCCGCGGCCGCGCCGTCATCGGCCAGGCCGCCGAGGCCGGAGAAGTCCGCTACGTCGACGCCGAAGTCTTGGCGACCCTGCGCGCCCGGGCCGAGCAGACCGCCCTCAACCTGGCCAAACGGGCGATCGAGTTCCTCGATGGTGACGGCGCTCTCGACCCGTTGACTCGGGTGATGAACGACGCGGAGACCGCCGCGCAGCGGGCACCCACCGCGGCGGCAATCGGTCTGCTGGCGACCGAGGTCGATACCGCCGGCCAGCGGCTGGTGTTGCTCACCGAGGTGGTCGGCGGGCTCGACGTTGCCGACCCGACCCGCAAGACTGCCGTCCTCACACGATTGTCCGACGCCCTCGCCCAACGCAACGCGGTGCGCGCCGGGCTCGACCGGCGAGCCGATGCGCTGCGTACCACCGAGCAATCGGCCGGGTTCACCGCCTCGATGGCCGTGATCGCCCAGCGCGCCCAGGCGGCAATCATGTCGGCCGACAGCGCCGCGGCATGTGACGCGGCGATGGCGTCGCTGACCGCTGAGTTGGAGAATGTCGAACTCGCCCACGGCGCGGTCACCCAGTTCGCAGAGGCGATCGCGACCAAGCGCGACGAGTTGTACACCGCCTTCTCCCAGCGCCGCGAGACACTGGCCGCCGAACGGACCAGTCGGATCGAACGGCTCGCTGCATCGGCCGAGCGGGTGTTGGCGACCATTTCGTCGCGGGCCACGACGCTGCCCGACCGCGGCGCCGTCGATGCGTTCTTCGCCACCGACGCGCTCGCCAACAAGATCCGCACGTCGATCACCGAACTGCGAGCGAGCGGCGAGACGGGGCGCGCCGGAGAGCTGGAAGTGGCCCTGGCCACCGCCCGCGACACCGCCCGTCGGGCCGTCACCGATCGTTCCGAGCTGTTCGAGGCGGGCACAGTCAAAGTCGGGCGGTGGAAGATCGGCGTCAACAGTGAGCCGTTCGAATTGCGCCTGGCGGCCGAGGACGGCCGATTCCGTGTGCGACTGACGGGAACCGAACTGTCGTTGCCACTCGGCTCCGATGCCCTCGACCCGTTCACCGACCTCGCCGGGCAGACCTATCCGAGTGAAACGCCGACGATGTCGCGCGCCGTCTATCTGGCGTGCGAGGCCCAGCGGCTCGGCGCTGCGGCCGACCGGGTGGTGAGTGAGCTGGTCAGCCAACGAATCGATGACGGCTACGAGCCAGGGGTCCACGACGCCGACGCCCGTCGAATTCTCACTGCGACCAGCTCGATATGGTCGTCGGCAGGCCTGTGGTATTCGGGCCGGGTCCGAGCGGTCGCCGGCACATGGCTCGGCCAGATAAGCGCCCGTGACCGCGACGATCTGGGCCGTGAACTTCTCGCCATTCGTTCGTTGGGCCGCGGCGTCGATGGCCCGGGACGTTCGTTTGCCAACCTCGTCCAGCGGGCCGCGGGCCCGCTGACCCAGATTGCCACCGAAGCCGGCTTCACCGTCGACCCCGTGGGCTGCGTGGAGTACCTCGTCGGCCACGGCGACGACCTGGCGATCACCGGCGCGGCCGCCGACGCGGCGCAGACCGTGACCCGGTGGGCCACCGAGAGCCGACTCGACATACGCGCCGCATCATTCGGACAGATCGTCCGCTGGACGCAAGACCGCTGCCCCGAGCTCTCCACGAGCACCGCCGCCGAGGTGGCCTGGCGGTTGCGTGAACCGTCGGTTCGTCCGGTCGCCGGTATTCCGGCGAGCTACGAGATCGACGGACTGCTCAGCACCCACCCGACGATCTCGGCGGGGCAACTGCGCATCGAGATGGGCGACGCCTATACCGACTTCCTCACCTACCGCCGCGACGGGCTGGCTCGATTCCAGGCGTTCTCCGCCGCCCGCCGAGCGGCGTTGACGAGTGAGCGAACACGACTCGACATCGATCGATTGCGGCCCAAGGTGATCTCGTCGTTCGTCCGCAACCGGTTGATCGACGACGTGTACTTCCCGCTGATCGGCGACAACCTTGCTCGTCAACTCGGCCTCAATGGTGCGTCGCAGGGCCTCCTTCTGCTCATCTCACCCCCCGGTTACGGCAAGACGACACTCGTCGAATACGTCGCCGACCTGCTCGGATTCGCCCTGGTCAAGATCAACGGACCAGCGCTCGGCTATGGGGTCACCAGCCTCGACCCGACGGCCGCACCCGATGCCGCTTCGGCGGAGGAACTGACCAAGCTCAACCGTTCGTTCGCCATGGGCACCAACGTCATCTGCTACCTCGACGACATCCAACACACGTCGCCCGAGTTCCTGCAAAAGTTCATCCCGCTGTGCGACGCCACCCGGCGCATCGAGGGGGTGCTCCAAGGCGAGGCGCGGACGTTCTCGTTGTCGGGAAAGCGGTTCGTCACCGTGATGGCCGGCAACCCGTACACATCCGACGGCTCCACCTTTCGCATTCCCGACATGCTCGCCAACCGCGCCGACGTGTTCAATCTCGGCGATGTCGTCGCCGGGAACACCGCCGCGTTCGCCCAGAGCTACATCGAGAATGCCTGTGGCGTCAACGAGACCCTCGCCCCGTTGGTGACCCGCGGTCGGCGCGATCTCGAACTCCTGCTGCAGGCCGCGGCGGGTGAACAAGTGCGCAGCGACCAGCTCTCCCAGCCGTATGGCGCGACCGAGTTGAGCGCGATGACCAAGGCCCTCGGCCATCTGGTGCGGGTCCGCGACCAACTGTTGAAGGTGAACGGTGCCTACATTGCCTCGGCGACGATGACCGACCAGATGCGCGGTGAACCGTCGTTCCTGTTGCAGGGCTCATACCGCAACATGGCCCGCATCGCCCAACGGATCCTGCCGGCGATGACCACCGACGAGGTCGATGCCGCGGTGCGCGATCACTACCGCCAAGAGTCTCAAACCCTCGCCGCGGCGGCCGCGTGGAACCAGGCTCGACTCCCGGCCGTCCTCGGCACGGCGACCCCCGCTGACGAGGCGCTGGTCGCCGACCTGCGCTCGCGGTGGGCCGAAGCGAACGTCGGATCCGACCCGATGTCGGTGATCGCGGCGGCACTACGCGACATCTCGGCATCACTCGCGCCCCGAGCAGAAAACACTTCCGCCCGACGTATCTGAGCCGCGATCCCGCAGCTCTAGAACCGGAGTACATTCGGCGCGGGGGGAACACCCTCCGTGGAATATGCGGGGCGGTTCGAACGGTCGAGTCGCTGTTCAGAAAGGGAGATCCAATGGACGATTCAACTACTGAAGGTGTCAGCCGGCGACAGCTCATCGGCGGCCTGACGGCGCTTGCCGGCGTGACCAGCGCGGCGATGCTGCTCTCACCCGGAACGGCCCACGCCGACATCGGCCAGGGCGACACAAGTGGCCTGCCCAACGCCGTGCCGACAGGCACCCAGCCAGGCCTGCGTTACGGAGTACTCACCGGCTACGAGTTCCACCCGCTCGATTCGACCCAGGCGTATACCACCGGCGATGGAGCCTTCCGATTCACGGGAGCGAGTTCCGGATGGGCACGACTGCAGATGCAACTGCCAGTCGGGGCCGTTATTCGTGAGATCGAGGTGTACGGCAACAACGTCGTCGGCACCGCCCGAGCTCAGCTCTGGAAGACCGACTCCACCAACTTCGGTGCGACACTGATCACCGAGGCAACAACGGCGGCAGCAGGCGCGTTCACGCTGACGTTCACCACGAACACGCCAGTCGCGTTGAACAGCAAGCCGACGGTGTTCGTCAATCTGCCGACCAACACGGCCGTCTATGGCTGCCGGGTTGGCTACACGGTCCCGTCACCGTTCGTAGCTTTCGCCGGGCCGAACCCGCGGGTCTACGACACTCGCGCCGGCGGCTTGACCAAGTTGGCCGCCAACGAGGAGCGAATCGTCTCGCTCGGTTTGCCACTCGGCATCGGCGCCGCGGTACTGACCCTGACCCTGTCGGGCACCGAGGGCGGCGGCGGCTACGTCGCCGTATTCAACGCGGATACTCCCACCTGGCCGGGTAACTCCAGCGTCAACTGGAGCGCCCCGGGTCAAGACATCGCCAACACGGTCGTCACCCCGGTGAGCGCCGATGGCAAAATCAAGATTCGCGGCGGGGCCAACAAGACCAACGTCATCATCGACGTCACCGGTCACATCGTCTGATCCCGCGGCCCGCCAGGGTTACTCCGTTGCAACTGCGCCGTCGCTCCTCGTTATGACGAGGTGTGGCGGCGCAGTTTCGCGACCAAGGCGTCGAACCGAGCCTTGTCGAGGATCGCTCCCTCGCGGCGCATCGTCGCCGGGTCGATGCGGACGATGCGATCGAGCTTGGCCCAGCTGTCGCGGTTTGCCGGGTCCCACGGGCCGGTCCCGATGAAGACGTTGTCGGGGTGATCGTGGCCCTTGGTGGTCAACGCCACGGCGGCGAGGAACGCTCCGGCGCGCCCGACGATGACAACCGGGCGGTCTTTGCCCATCGTCGGATCCTCGGCGTATGAGACCCAGGCCCAGACGACCTCCCCGGGGTCGGGGTCACCGTCGAGACACGGCTCGTAGGCGAACCGAACATCGCCGACCGCGGCGTCGGCCGGCGCGGCCTGGCCGTGACGTTCAGGAACGGCCACCTTCGGACGGCGGCGGCGGCGGTCGCCGCCGGTGGTGGTCACGGTGCCGCGTCGCAGCAGGCCGCCGATCGAGGAGATGGCCCGGCCGATACGTGAGTCAGTCAGTCGAGGTCGCATCGCACGAGATCTTCGTACGATTCGCGCCGCACTACCAGTCGCACCCGACCATCTCGAACGAAGACGACCGGTGGTCGGGTGACCTTGTTGTAGTTGGACCCCATCGAATGGCCGTACGCCCCGGTCACCGGCATCGCCAACACGTCGCCCACCGCGACATCGGCGGGCACGGCGGCGTTGAAGATCAGTACGTCGCCGCTTTCGCAGTGCTTGCCGACGATCCGCATTCTCGCCGGGCGATCGCCCCGCACGTCACGGGGGAGAAACGCCTCGTAGCCACTGCCGTAGAGCACCGGGCGGGGGTTGTCGCTCATGCCGCCATCGACGGCCAGGTAGTCCCGCACGCCCGGGATGTGCTTCATCGTGCCAACGGTGTAGAGCGTGACGGCAGCCGACGCCACGATCGCGCGGCCGGGCTCGACGAACACGGCCGAGTCGATACCGACCGAGCTGCAGGCGTCGAGAACCACCTTGCCCCAGTGGGCGAGCGACGGTCCCTCTTCACCGCCGACGTAGGCCACGCCGAGCCCGCCGCCGAGGGTCAGCTCAGGCAGGCCGAACGGGACGGCAAAGCGAGCCATCATCTCGGCCGCCAGACCGAAGCTCTCGACGGCGAACACGTTGGAACCAATGTGGCAATGCAGGCCGATCAGCTCGACGGCCGAGGATGCGAGGGCGATGTCGACGGCCCGCTGGGCGTCGCCATTGCCGAGGTTGAAGCCGAACTTCGAGTCGTCTTGGCCCGTGGCGATGTACTCGTGGGTGTGGGCATGCACCCCCGGGGTGATCCGCAGTTGGATGCGGACTCGGGGCGCTCCCGGCTGATGCAGCGCCGAGATGCGGGCCAGTTCCTCGAACGAGTCGACGTTGATGTGGCGGATGCCTGCTTCGATCGCCATCTGCAGCTCATCGACACTTTTGTTATTGCCATGGAGTACGCAACGATCGGCCGGTACCCCGGCCCGCAGCGCCACATACAGCTCACCACCGGAGGCGACGTCGAGCAGCATCCCCTCCTCGTGAGCGAGACGAGCCATGGCCGTACAGAGGAACGCCTTGGTCGCGTAGACCACCCGGTCGGCCCCGAACGCGGCGACCGCGTCACGGGCGCGTTGACGGAGATGGGCCTCGTCGTAGACGAAGACGGGGGTGCCGAACTCGGCGGCGAGGTCGGTGAGTAGACAGCCACCGATGGTCAGCCCACCGTCGCCGTCGACGGCCGCCGTGTCAGGCAGCAGATGCCAAGGAAGCGCGCTCCCCACTTCCCGGGGGCTGCGCCCCCGGACCCCATCGCCACCCGATTCGCTGGCGCTCGGTCGGTCGGCGTTCGCTGCGCTCACTCCTGTACTCACATCCGCTCCGGAGCCTCGATGCCGAGCAGCGACAGGCCGGCCGCGAGCACCCGGGCCGTCAGGTCGCACAGGGCGAGACGACTGTTGCGCAAGGCGATGTCGTCGCCCTTGAGCACGGGGCACGCCTCGTAGAACCCGGTGAACTCCTGAGCGAGATCGAACAGATACGTGCACAACTTGTGCGGGCTATAGGTCTCGAGCGTGGCCGCGATCGCGGCGTCGAAGCCGAGCAGCGTGAGCGCCAGCGAGCGTTCCTGGGGGGCGCTGATCGCCGGCGCGGTGGCCCGTGCGGTGGAACGGTCGATCGAGGCCCGACGGAAGATCGAGCAGATCCGGGCATGGGCGTACTGCAAATACGGCCCGGTGTTGCCCTCAAACGCGAGCATGCGATCGAAGTTGAAGACGTAGTCCTTCACCCGATCGTTGGACAAGTCGGCGTATTTGATCGCCCCGATCCCGATCATCCGGGCGACATCGGCCCGCTCGACCTCCGACAACTCGGGGTTGCGTTCGGCGACTGCCACCGCGGCGCGGGCGACTGCTTCGTCGAGCAGATCGGAGAGCTTGACGCTGCCTCCGGTGCGACTGCGGAACATCTTGCGGTCTTCGCCGAGCACGCTGCCGAACGGCACGTGAACGATCTCGACATCGTCGGGTACCCAGCCCGCCATCCGACAGACGTCCCACACCATGTGCAGGTGTTGGGCCTGCGGGGCACCGACGACGTAGAGCAGCCTGGTGGCGCTGAGCCGTTCGACACGGTCGATGACCGTCGCCAAGTCGGTGGTGGCGTAGTTGAACCCGCCCACCGAGTTACGGATGATCAGCGGCAACGGCTCGTTGGAGCGGTTGGTGTAGCCCGGCGGGAAGACCACTTCAGCGCCATCGGAGTCGACCAGCAGCTTGGCGGCGTGCAGTCGTTCGACCACGGGTTGGAGCAGATCGTTGTACCTGCTCTCGCCCATGTTGTCATCGCCCTTCAGGCGGACTTCGAGACGGCGATAGACCTCTTGGAAGTAGCGGGCCGACTCGGCGACGAGGACTTGCCACAGGCGCAATGTCTCGGGCTCACCGCCCTGGAGCAGCACGACGCGCTGGCGGGCGCGATCCTGGAACTCCTCGTTGTCTTTGAACTTGTCGTTGGCCTGCTTGTAGAAGCCATCGAGATCACCGACCGACAGTTCGTGGGCCGCTTCGGCCTCGCCGAGGTCGAGCAGGTGCTCGATCAGCATGCCGAACGGGCGACCCCAGTCGCCGATGTGGTTCTCGCGGATGACCGTGCGGCCGACGAACTCGTTGAGCCGGACGAGGGCGTCGCCGATGATCGTCGAGCGCAGATGACCAACGTGCATCTCCTTGGCGACGTTCGGAGCCGAGTAATCGACAACGACGGTCTCGGTCGGCGTGCGGCGTGACCCCGAGGCGGTCGTCGATGGCGATGCCGGCCAACTGGGCGGCGATGAAGGAGTCGGAGAGCGTGACATTGATGAAGCCAGGCCCGGCGACTTCGAGCGACGCGGTGCCATCAAGGGAGTCGGCGAGACGCTCGACAACCGCCATGGCGACCTCGCGCGGGTTCTGGCCGAGCGACTTGGCCAGCGCCAACGCGCCGTTGGCCTGGGCATCGGCCCGCTCGGAGGGACGCACCACCGGGTCGACAAACTCGCCCCGTCGACCGGCGACCTCGGCGAAGGCCGGGGCGAGCAGGTCAGCGACGATGACGAGGGGATCAGACATCTCGCCAAGGGTAACGGCCTCCCCTGTACGACCCCATCTCGATTCCCGATTCGGTGCTGGCGGCTGGCGGCCGCTCACAGCCGCTTCGGCGCGCCAGTGAGCGTGTTCGAAGCGAACGCCGCTTACCAGCTGGCGGCCGCTCGTGTCAGCAGTGGCCCGGCGCCGCCCTCGATCGGATCGCCATGCCCGAAGTAGATCGTGTCGAGCGACATGTTGGCGAGGGCCTTGGCCGATGCAAGAGCCGTCACCATGTCGGTGCTGAACTGCGGATTCGGGCCCGACAGGCCGTCGACATTGTTGATCGCATCGCCGGCGACCAGCACCTTGCCCAACGGGTCGTAGATCGCAATGTGGCCAGCGGTATGGCCTGGTGTCCCGACGATCTGCAGGCCGAACACCTCGTCGCCGTCGGCCACCGACGAGACGGCGCGTGGTGCAGTGATCGAGGCGACATCGGCCTCGCCGGCATAGGCGGTGGCGTTGACCGCGGCGTTCAACACATCGCCGATACTGCCGGCGTGATCGGGATGGTGATGGGTGAGCAGCACATGGCGGACGGCTCCCCAATCGAGCGATGCTGCGGTCAGCGCGTCGCCGATCGCCGAGGCACTCCCGGCGATTCCCGTGTCGATCACGGCCGCCTCGTTGTCCCGTACGAGCACGTATGCCGACACAAACCCCAGGTTGACGCGCCGATAGCTGATCGCAACGGCGGCATCGCCCGGTGCGGCCGTTGCCGCGACACCTGGCGACGTCGAGTCGGCCGCAGTCGTGGATTCCACCGGCGACCGGGTCGCGGGGACGACGGTCGACGGTGCCCGGGTGGTGTCGGGCGGCGAAGTCGTCACTTGCTGGCCCGCCTCACCGTCGTCCGACGAACACGCACCGAAAATAGGGGTGAACACCGAGATCGCCAGCGCTCCCCGACCAAGGTCGGTGAGGAACGCTCGTCTCCCCGTTCGATGAAACTCACACATCGGGCCTCCCTCGAAGAAGGCCAACCGTAGCCCGCTTCGAAAGGACTGTCGGGCGGCCGTCACGGCCCGCTATCCTGCCGGTGCTCCCTGTGCTCGCATGTGGGGCCCCCGCCCTCGTAGCTCAGGGGATAGAGTACCGGCCTCCGGAGCCGGTGGCGCAAGTTCGAATCTTGCCGAGGGCGCCCTGGTAAATTGGTTGTGACCAGCGGAAACATGTTGACCTAAACAGGTCAAGTTTGACCAGTAGCGACCACGACTTACCCTGATCTGCCGTCACGTTCGGGAACACGACGGGAACAGATTTCGCGAACAGCCCACGAACCACTGCACTTATTGGCGCTGGCGGCGTGGCTTCCCACGTCGGGTGAGTCGCGCTGACGACGCACCTGGATATGCCAGCCGCGACTCGATCTGACACGAAACCGTGTGCCAACGATGTAACCGCGTGACTCGGGCCTGCTCGGCTTCCGACGCCGTCGAACGATCGTTGATGCGGACGTTGGTCCTGAGATCGTGGGACGTCGAGAAATCATGGGACTTCCAGCCTTGCCCCGGTACACCGACGTGGCGCACCATGACCTCCGACGCGAGGAATCGAGTGTCAGATGAAGGTCAATGAATCGTTGTCACGCCGCCACGGTGGGCTCAGCTGCATCTCCCAGCAGTCCAGCACCATGCGACGTTTGTTCGGCTAGCCGCGAGAAGCATCACTTCTCAACGTTTGATTCTCGCGAGTAACTGACCTGATAACGTTGACGAAGTGCCAACTGTCGAACTGTTCGGAATCACTGACGTCCGCTTTCGAGGCGTCTCATGAGCGGCCCAGTCGAACCCCGCTCCGTCGGGTATGCGGCGGCGTTGGCCGCAGCGAAAGCCGTGATCCAGGCAGCCCGTACTCGGGCGGTGTTGGCGGTCAACGCTGAGCTGATCGGTCTGTACTGGGATCTCGGCCGACTGATCCTCGATCGTCAGGCGGCCGAAGGACCCCGGACGAAGGTGATCGCCCGGTTCTCGGCTGATCTGACGCGGCGAGTTCCCCGGCATGCGCGGGTTGTCACCCGGCAACCTGGACTACATGCGACGGCTCGCGGCAGCGTGGCCGGATCGATCTTCCCTACAAGTTGTAGGGAAGATCCCCTGGGGCCACAACCGAACTGCTGCTGGACCGGCTCGACACCCTCGAACTGCGCGAATGGTACGCCCGTGGAGCCGCCGCCGAAGGGTGGCCGCGTGGAGTGCTCGAACATCATCTGATGTCGGCGCTGCACCGCCGGGTCGGCGCAGCACCGTCGAACTTCGACCGGTTACTTCCGCCGGCTGATTCCGAGATGGTGCAGCAAACGACCAAAGATCCGTACATCTTGGACTTCGTCGCGCTCACCTCTGCTGCTCGTGAACGCGACGTCGAACAAGCACTGATCGATCATCTCGACCGGTTCCTGCGAGAACTCGGCCGTGGATTCGCGTACGTCGGGCGTCAATGGCGGCTCGATGTTGACGGGGACGAGTTCTTCATCGATTTGCTGATGTTTGACGCCGAATCGGCCAGGTACGTGGTGATCGAACTGAAGAACCGCAAGATCACCCCGGCCGACGTCGGGCAACTCAACTTCTACGTCGCGGTCATCGACGACACCCTGCGCCGCCCGCATCACGCCGAGACCGTCGGGTTGTTGTTGTGTACCGCCCGTAACGAACGCACCGTCCGGTACGCGCTCAACGCCTCGACGTCACCAATGGCGGTCGCCGGGTACCGGTATACCGAACTCCCCTCCGCCGAACAAGCGGCCCTGCCCCGCGAGGCTGAGCTGCTCGAGATCGTCACCCAAGCCCTCGACGAGCACGCGGAGGCCGTCGACGATGCCTGAACCCGGATTGCGGGCCGAAAACCGTCCTCCACAATCGTCTGAGACCGCCGATCGCGCCTCGGGTGGTATGTCGGGTACCCCCGATTTGGGGGTGTTGGCCCGGTTTCTGCCCGGCCCCGTCTCGTTGACCGAACGCGCGATCTACCGACTCGGGTCAACCGCCCCGTCGACGATCCGCGCCTACCTCGCCGACTGGACCGATTTCCGATCCTGGTGCACAACCCATCACCACACCCCGCTGCCCGGGGCCGCAACGACGGTGACCGGGTACATCGCCTATCTCGCGTCGCTGACCGACGAGACCGGCACCCCCACGGTCGCGTCCGCGACCCTACAACGCCGCACCGCAGCGATCGCGTACGCCCACGACCTCGCCGACCTTCCCTCCCCCACTGCCGAGCCGATCGTGGGGGACGCCCTCAGGTTCTGGGCCCATCAACGCGGGACCGCCCCGGAACGCAAAGCAAAACCACTCACCACCCGACTACTGCGCCAAGTCGTCGAGGCCATCCCGCCATCTCGGGCCGGGGCGCGGAACCGGGCGCTGCTCCTCATCGGGTTCGCCGGGGCATTACGCCGGTCCGAGGTCGCCGCCCTCCAATACGCCGATATCGAGCAGGTCGACGAAGGCCTGATCGTCACGATCCGAACCTCCAAGACTGACCAGACCGGGCACGGGGAACTGATCGGCATCCCGTACGGGGCCAACCCGACCACGTGCCCGGTCCGAGCGCATCAAACTTGGGTGCAGCATCGGGGTACCAGCCCAGGGGCGTGGTTGTTGCGGATCAACCGCGGGGACCGGATCACCACCCCACTCGCTGGGATCACCGGGGCCGCAGTCAACGACATCGTTCAACACCGCGTGTCTCACCGCAGGACTCCCCGGCGGGTACAGCGGCCACTCACTACGCGCCGGGTTCGTCACCGCCGCCGCCGAAGCAGGCCTCCCCGAATGGGCCATCATGACCCAATCCCGCCACCGCTCCCCCACCACCATGGCCGGCTACATCCGCCGCGGCAGCCTCTTCAAAGAAAACCCCGCCAGCGGCGTTGGGCTGTAACGCGAACGGACGATTACCCTACAAAGATACGGACACAACCCGCGTTACGCCGTTGACCAGGAGAAACGCCGGGACGCCGGGCCCTCCGAAACGATCCAAACCCGACACCCCACCCTTACCGTAACTATTCGGCGCAAATGTTCCTCACGGGCCTGGTCCGTCAAGCCGAAGGACGCGAACCCGAACCGTCGGCGGGGATCATTGATGCCAGAAGCGTGCGGGGAACGTCGACGGTCACGTCGATGACCAGGGGATAGATGCTGGCAAGAAAATCTCTGGTCGGTGGATATCACGGTCTCGTCGACAGTATCGGACTGCTCCTCGCGGTCACAGTGGTGATCGCGTCGACGTCGGATAATGTGGGTGGTATCGCGGTATTCGCTGCTGCTCGGCCGAGGTCCGAGCGGTTGGCCAAGGTGTGGTTGATGGCGGGTTCAAGAAGGTGTTCGCCACCTACTGCCGTAATCGTCATGTCGCGGTGGAGGTTGTCCGGCGAATTCATCCTCACGCGTTCGTGGTTCTTCCCAGGCGGTGGGTTGTTGAGCGGACCTGGGCCTGGACGATGGCCAATCGTCGCTTGCAGGTCGACTATGAACGCGATCCGATCGTGACCGAAGGGTTCATATGGGCCGCCCACAGCAGGCTCCTCCTCCATCGTCTCGACCACTCATGACCACATCATCGCGCTGGCATAACTATCGCGACAGCTTCTGACTACGGGCAGTTCGTGGTAGTGAACAAGGACGAAGTCCAGTACCGAGGCGAAGGTCCCTTGACTTCGGTCCTGAGTCGCAGCGAGCTTGTCGGTGTTGTTCAGACAAAGGGGGTCGTTGGCCGGGATATCGTACCGGACGAGAATACACCCCGTCCGCCCGAGAACCATCTGCCTAGCTAACGACATGCAAAGAAGGATGGAAACGAGCTTGTGAGTTCGTCGGCAACGCTAAGAATGTGTGAATCTAGCGCGTGAGCGCCAGATGCGCGGGAGGCTCTCGATTGCGTGGAGGGGAGCGAAGCAAGGTTCACGGTGACCGTTCTCGCTCTTGACTTGAATGCCTGCTCAGCTCGCGGCAGGACCGAATACAAGAGCGCAGCCCACTCATGCAAGATCTCAATGCGATCGCATGGCCTCTGCCCGAGACCCTCTCTGGTCGAAGCGACCAGATCGACAAGGCTTGCGAGATGACCGGGAGCATCCCGCAGGACATGTTCGACTGAGCTGTCCTGATTGAGCACGCGAAATAGATCTTCGTAGGCGACGAAATGCAAGGGACTCTTGGCTACAAAGGGGCCCATACACGCAGGATAGGTAGCGTAGAAACTCTGCCAAATCAACTCGTAGAATTCTTGGTGGCTCTGGGCGGCAAGGTGTTGAAGAATGCCTGGAGCAGGGCACATGAACCACCAGGGGACATACGGCCCACCGATTCTCATCAGGGGCGTGCACTCTTCGGGCTTCAGAGGGCCGAGGGGATGCAGGCGGTGAACTCTCGGAGCGATGGTGCGAAGAGTTCCATATCGCTCGCTGACATGCATCACGCTCGCTCGCCGCCGGCGGCTGCGGTCTCCCGATAGATGTGGTGCCGCGTACTCAAACCCCTGTAACGCGTGAAGCCCAGACGATCCATGTTGAATCTGCCGTGAGGTGGTCCCCGTGCGCGGCAGGCCAGCGACGACGACGGCGGGTCCCGGCCCAAGTCGCTTCGTGGACTGGCCCGCCACGAGCGTCGCAGTTGATAGCAGCACACCGTCGTAGATCTCGGCCGCCACGGCAAGCGAGCAGAGCTCGCTTGAAGGGCGCAGGAAGCTGAGAGTCTCGCACGTGGCGCGCATCAGCACGGGCATGTCGATACACGCCGCCTCGATCGTCAGCCGTTGCTCGCTATTGAGCCAACCAGCAAATCTCTCCAACTCCTGATCCACGATTGCTTCGTCGTCGTCCCCTCGTTGTGAGCGTACGGGAAGTACTGTACGCCGCCGCGTAGGTCACGTCCAGCGCTGACCCCGGCTGCTGTGTCCGGGTGTTGTGAGAGTCCTGTTGCCCGTGACGGGCAACAGGATGGATTTGATCATGAAGGGACGACGGCATACCCCGGAGCAGGTGATCCGTAAGCTTCGCGACGCAGACCGGTTGCTGGCTGATGGCACAGAGTTGGCGGAGGTGGTCCCCCAGCTTGAGGTGTCGGAGCAGACGTATTACCGGTGGCGGAACCAGTACGGCGGCATGAAAGCCGACGACGCCAAACGCCTCCGGGAACTCGAGAAGGAAAACGCCCGCCTGAAGCGATTGTTGGCGGAAGCCGAGCTGGACAAGTCGATTCTCAAGGAGTTGGCCCAGGGAAACTTCTGACCCCGGAACGTCGACGTGTGGCGGTGGCCACGGTGATGGAACGTTTCGGAGTGTCGGAACGTCGGGCGTGCCGAGTGATCGGTCAGCCCCGATCCAGCCCATCGTCGGCCCCCGTCTGTCCCGTCCGACGACGAGTTGGAGCTGCGGGACCTCGCCAAACGCGGGTGCAAAGGCGAGGTGCGTGGTATGTAGCATGCCGAAGAGATGGTCGGCAGCACCTACGACCAACCCGACCACGCGTTCGCGCTCGTCCTCGTGACCGAACGCGAGCGTGGTTTCAGGACCGGTCCAGCCCGCCCGAGATCCGTTAGCCGAGCTGGACGTTGCACGGGCGGCGGTCGCCGACCACGGCGTGGCGTCCATTGACACTCGTCCGAGACGGAACTAGCTTGATCAGGTCGTCGAAACTCCAGGGAGAATGGCATGCGCCGCAGTACCGTCGTCAAGGTAAACGCTGGTGTTCTGGTAGCCGCTGCGGTGGCATCGACTGCAGCTTCGGGTGCACCACGATCGGGGGCCGCGGCCGGCGATCAGCATCGAGACGTCCCCGACCTAGGTGTGATTTCGGACGTGGTCGACGGCACGGTATCAGCGGAAACGATTGCTAGCTTTTTGGCACTTACGCAGGAAGGTCGGTCGAAGCGGCTCGAAGCCGTCGGAATGACTGACGCAGGGGGCGATCTCAACGATCCACTAACTCAGAAGTATCTAGTTGGCCAGTGGTTGTTGAAGGTCGGCGAGACAGGCCGAGGCACCCAGTTGATCCTGGAGAGTGGGAAACCATCAGCCGAGGAGCGACTCGACTTGCTGAAGAAATCTCCGTTGGGAGTCGGTGTCAACAAGGATGAAGTCTTCGACACCATGGTGGCAGGTGGTGTAACTATGGAGGAAGCGACTGTTAGAGCGTCACTCCAGCGGCAGGCACGCCTTGTTCGACCGATGTTGCGCGAACTTGACAAGGGGTATGTATATCTCGCCGTAGTACCCGGGCCGCGACTTGTGTATCGAACGACCGAACCAGACCAGGCACGACAACTTCTTGACTACCTCGGCGACACAGTCACGATCGAGGTGGGGACCGTTTCGGAGCGGGCAATGGTTGCACAGTTCGAGGACGTTTCGGCCACGCTAACTAAATACGTAGCCGATGGAACTGTTCGGAATCTGTGGCTGGACAAGATGCGGGAAGTCATTCATGCTGAGGTAGCACCGGGCTCTCAAGAGACTATCCGAAACGTTCTCAGGTCTGAGACAGGTTCGATTGGTCTTGAAGTCAGCGAAACGGAGCAGATTCTTCGGGAGGGAACGATCTTTCGCGGGGGAATTTCGTCATCGACATGTACATGGGGCTTCACGACAAATGTCGACGACCTCCTCACCGCAGGGCACTGCGATAACCCTCAGAACTACGCGGGAAACGCTCAACCCTACGTCGCCGGAAGTGAAATCAACTCCGGAAACTTCGACTATCAACGTCATGATATGAACGGTGGTACGTCAGGAATCGATGCCCGAAATCAGGTTTGGGTCGGTGGTTCTACATATCGGAGCATTACGGCTGTTGAGCCCTACTCGGCAATGGACATCATGGACACTATGTGTCATGTGGGAAAGACAACGGGATATTCTTGTGGCCACATCAGCACGGTCACCGGCTCACAGGCGGTGGGCGGAGGAACCCAGGTCATACGTTCGGTGGGTAGCGGCCTGAAAGCGCTGCCCGGAGATTCCGGAGGCCCAATCATATACCGCGAACAACGCGCTGGGCCTCTACGAGGGCCAGAACGGGTCCAACCCACCGGATGCTCTGATGATTTGGACGGTCGTGCAATTCGTTGAGGCAGCCACTGGAATTGCAGTTCGTGTCAAATAGGGGAGACCGGATTGGGGTGCGGGTGTTCAATGTTTTGAGTCGAGCGATTGTTCTGTCCATGATTTTGGCCACACTTGCATGCACCTACGAGTCACCCGGCCCGTTGAGCACGGACCAAACGAGCGATCAAAGCGTCGTTCTGACTCTCCCTCCTACGATCGATGGAACGGTGTTGACGGAGGGTTCAACACGTGAAGTGCGGCTCCGTGTCGAGGCAGGATGCCTGGTGATAGAGGGTCAGCCCTCTGTCCTTGTAATGTTCCCATTCGAGACGAGCCTAACGTCGGAGAGTGTGGTTCTTCCAGGTGGGCAAGAGATTAAGTTGGGCGAGTTGGTCACTCTAGGTGGTGGATCCTCGACTCTTTCGAACGGATTCGTGTCTGAGGATGGACGGGTCGCGAGTTGCGCTGAACAAGTCGGCGCAACCGAGATATTCGTGTCCGGTGGCCTCGCCAGGTAGGCGAGCGTAACGATGAGACTCGGTCTTCGACCAGGCGACCCGCTGAGAGCGGGTCCTATTCGGTCGGTAGTTAGTGATCAAGCGGACTTCTTCGTATCGACTCTTGTTTCCGGTGAAGAGGTGAACTTGGCTCCGGTCCCTCCGTTTGTAAGCTCAGCCTCCGCTGACCTGTATGGTTCAGTATCCCCATCCATAGAAGGTCTCAACTTTAGTGTGCAATGGAAGATCCGCGGCTGGCCAGGTTACGGCATCAGAGTATGGTGGCAATCTGTGGTCGACGGGATCGAGGTCGACAACCGCCAGTGTGAGGAGGATTGTGACCCACAGGATTTCGACCCTGACCTCTCTGTCGAGATTGAGTTCACAGACTTTTGTCGTTTCGTGTCCGGCATTATCCTCTTTCGAGAGCTAGCAAATGAAGCACGAATTGGGGGTTCCGTCGCAGCGTTGGCCTCAGTTTCGTATTTGGTATCACAACCGACCTGGCTTCGCAGCAAGGCAGTTTCGAGGCCTAGCAGCGAGATTGTGGAAGCATTCGACCTCCGTCACGTTCAGGTGACAACATGACCACCCCCGCATCGGCACTGTCCGAGGTCTTCGCTCAAGACTCGCTGGCAACACGAGGTGGCTACGAACTCAGAGTTAGCCTGCCCTCAGGCGAGAAACTCTCAGTCACAGCAACCGGATCGGAACCGGTCGCTCGCTCAACATCTGGAAACATATACAACCTCATCTGCGGCTTCAAACCATTTGCAATTACCAGCGCGCTAGCAACGCTCGAGTCGGCTGGCGGACTCGACCTCGCAGCACCTGTTGAATGGTGCCCGCCGTCAACAGCGACTCTGCACGATCTCCTGACGCACACTGCCGGGCTGGAAGATCCCGATGCGCTGAGCTACTTGAGCCGGTCAGAAGCGGGGAGAGCCCATCTTCGTCGAGCCGTCAAGTTGCGCCCGCTTCAACGCGGCGATCGGCCTAAGTTCAGCGAGGTTGGAGTTCTGGTCGTTCTCGACGAACTGCTACGCGAACGTTGCTGCATGTCGCTTGTCGATGCCGAGGATCGTCTCGCTTCGGCGATGGGATTCACCTCAACGTTCGGTCGGAGAGCCGGAGTCGCCGTTGAAGGCGTGGGTACCTTACTCGAAATCACTAAGAACGGTCGAGTAATCCCGTTCCTTCACGACCGCCAGTCCTCATTCCTTGACTGTGAGAGCGTTACCTTTCTCGGCGGATATTCGACAGTTCATGAGATGGCACACTTCTATGCGGGACTGTCGGCGTTATCAGGAGGCCTTGGTGTCTCGGGTTTGCCGTCAGCGAGTCTTTGGGGCTCCGCGATGTCCTTTGGCGGATCGCCATTCACGTGTGGCCTCATGGTACCCCGTCATCACGAGATCGCTTCGGCGCCTTCGGACTGCCTCGGGCAAATTGGGTTCATGCGGTCGACGCTCGGCTTCGCCGTTCCGGGCGGCATCTCGGGCTTCGGGGTTATCCGTTGTATCGATTTCACTTCCCTAGACCGACTACTACAGATCTGGAACCGTGTCGTTCAGCGGTGTCTGACGCTGTAGTCTCGGTCGCTTCGAGCTCGATCACCTCTTGCATCCGTTGTGCGTTTGTCAATGGCCAACTTTTTGTCCTCGGTGGTGGCCGTCGGTTGTCCTCGGTGGTGGCCTTGTGAAAGTCCTCGGGTTTAGCCCGATTCTTCACGGGGCTGGGGTGGTGTAGGGCGCATATCCGCGGGAATGCCCTCCTGACGTGCTTTTCTTGTTGTTGCGACACGACAAGAGAACCAGCCGGGGAGGGGACCCGCAGCCGGGCGCTCCTCCTGATCGGGTTCGCCGGCGCGTTGCGCCGATCCGAGATCGCCGCACTTCACCTCGCCGACATCGACCAAGTCGACGAAGGTCTGATCATCACGATCCGAGGCTCGAAAACCGATCAGACCGGACAGGGTGAACTGATCGGCGTCCCCTACGGTGCCAACCCCGGCACCTGCCCGGTCCGCGCCAACGCCGTTTGGGTGCAGCACCGAGGGACCAGCCCAGGGGCATGGATGTGTCGGATCAACCGGGGTGACCGGCTCACCACCCCGCTCGCTGGGATCACCGGTGCCACGGTCAACGACATCGTCCAACACGCCTGCCGCGCCGCCGGGCTCCCGGCCGGATACAGCGGCCACTCGCTACGCGCCGGGTTCGTCACCGCCGCCGCCGAAGCCGGTCTCCCCGAATGGGCAATCATGACCCAATCCCGCCACCGTTCCCCCACCACCATGGCCGGCTACATCCGCCGCGGCAGCCTCTTCAGAGAAAACCCCGGCCGGGTCCGTAGGGCTGTAACCCGAACGGGGAGCAAGCGCTACAAAGATGCGTACACGACTTGTGTTACACGACTGAACAGGATAGACACCCCAGCTTCGGGCCTGTCCCCAAACGATCCAAACCCGACACCCCAGGGCCATAGCGTAACTATCCGCGCAAATGTTCCTGAGGTTGGTCGGGTAGGGAGCTGGAACAGAACGTTCGGCCACCGGGAAACCGGATCTGGTCCCGTCCGTCACCGCGCCAGCTTCCTACCCGACCAACCTCTCCGCAACCGCGGCAAACTTTGCCCGCATCATTCAAGAGATGGCGGCAACGGCGTACAGTCGTTTCGGCGTCGAATCAGTTTCCTGAGAGCGACCGGCGAAGCTCGGGAGCATCGCGGATGTCTGGCGAGCGCTCCCCGGTATCGAGTTCGTAGAGGCGATAGGCAAGCTCTTCAAACTCACAGTAGAGCGTGGGCTGGCGCTTAAACTCGCGGCGAGCTTCGACCCACGGCTCCAGGTTTCTCCAACCTCGCATCACCCGGTTACCGATCAGCCTGTCCACGACCTGAAGGTCGTACACGCCAAGGTTTACGCCGCTGGCAAGGTCTTCGATCATGTCCAGCCATTCGCCGATCAGGACGTTCGCTTCAAGGTCTTTCTCATTGGGCCGGCCAGCGAACTCACGCCAAGCCTCTTGGTCGTGAAACTCGGGCATGTCCGTTCCTCGTCTAGTCCATTGCCTGTCGAACATCGCAGCCGCCCACTCGAGCGTCGCCTGCTTCATTCGCCGGTCATGGTCAAGACGCAGTTGCTCGGGCGGACTCCGACACATCGCGATGGATGAGAAGGAACAGCCCGACATTCAGCACAAGTGTGATGCCGCCGATAACAAGAGTCCAAACCTCGAAATTGCTCACTTGGGCTGCCCGCCTTCTCGTCTAGATCCGCAAGTCTCTTCAACCGCATGCCTGGCAGGTGCATTCCCGAGAGCCGCTTCTTTTGCGGCCAAACGTGCAACGAAGAACGTCCGTTCTCCACGCATCAGGCGGCATGGCAACTCGGCAGGGAATCGATCAGGGGTTGCATTCGGACGGCGGCGCGGGAGGCGTGACTGCGGGTGACGCTCGACATCGCCTCGTCACGGCACACGGCACACGGCACGGGCGAGGCGGAAGTCGCGGAAGTGCGTCCAGGTGGTCTCGGTGATCACGCCGGCGTCGATCGCCATCCGAACGCTCGCAGGCGAAGCGGTCGAGGTCGACGACCGCGACCGAGGCCTACGAGTTGGCGGATGATGCCGTCGCTGGCGGCGACGTCGGCTGGGTCGGCGTTGATCGTGACTGAATCGCCCTGGGTTTGATGGAGGCTCGGTCTATTGGTTTCCAACCCCGGCGGGGCGGTCTGTTGGGCAGCGTAGAACGCTGCTTCGAACTCGGCGGGCGGGATGTCGCCGCAGTGGCCGTGGAGGCGGTCGTCGTTGAACCAGTGCACCCACGACAGGGTGGCGAGCTCGAGTTCGTCGACGTCGTCCCACGGCTCGCGGGGCGTCGGGCCCGTAGACGCACTCGGTCTTGTAGAGCCCGTTCGTTGTCTCGGCCAGGGCGTTGTCGTAGCTGTCCGCGACGGTGCCGATCGATCGGCCGGGCGCCGATCTCGTCGAGTCGTTCGGTGAAGCGCACGGACGTGAACTGGCGACCCGGCATCGGAGTGCGTCACGAGGCCGACCAGGCGGCGGCTGCCGCGTGATCGTCGGGCCATCTCGAGCGCGTCGAGGACCATGTCGGTCCGCATGTTCGACGCGACCCGCCAGCCGACGATCAGCCGGGAGAACGCGTCGACGATGAAGCACACGTAGGCCATCCCGGACCGGGTCGGCACGTAGGTCAGATCGGTGACCCACAACGCGTCGGGCCGGTCCGCGGTGAAGTTGCGGTTCACCAGATCCGGTGCCCGCGTCGCGTCGGGGTCCTGGCGGGTGGTGAACACCTTGCGCCGCTGACCGGCTGACACCCCTCGATCTCCATCTGGCGCATCAGCCGGGCGACCTGGTCACGGCCGATGTCGTGGCCGGCCCGGCGGGCGGCCTTCCACAGCTTGTGGGCCCCGTAGACCTTGCGGTTCGCGACCCACAACACCATCAGGACCTGCATCATCACCGCGTCGCGCGACCGCCCGCGCCGACGGACGATGCTCACGGCGTCTTGGCGGCGTAGTAGCGTGCTCGGAGCCACCTGCAACACCGTGCAGATGGGCTCGACCCCGAACTCGTCACGGTTGCTCGTCGATGAACCCGACGATCACTTCGATGGGCGGTCGAGCTCCGCCTGGGCGAAATACGCCGCCGCCTTCCGCAGGATCTCGTTCGCTCGGCGCAACTCCCGCATCTCCTGCTCGAGCTCCTTGATCTCGGTCTCCAGCTCACGGACCCGGCGGCGTCCGGGCCGGCGACCCCATCGTCGATGTCGGCGCTCCGTGACCCACGTCCGCACCGACTCGACGCCGTACCCGAGCTGGTCGGGCGACCCGCTGCACCGTCCCGTGATCGGTGCCCAGCTCCTTGCGCAGCTGGCGCACCAGCCGCACCGCTCTGCCTTCTCTCGATCCGTGTACCGACGCGTCGTCGGCTTCCCCGGTGACTTCTCTTTCGGCATGACTCCATCCTCGTTTCCAAGGTCAGGAGCCTCCAACGAACCCAGGGCGATTCAGACCTCGGATACGCCCGGGTGTCGACCACCAACCAAAGCCTCGAACGCAACTCGTCCCGGTGAAAGCATTTACATCCGACCGAACTCCAAGTATTTCGGTCGGGACCGGGGAGCGACCTGGTTGAACATGATCAACGATCAAGCAGCCGGGCTCGCGGGCATGGTCGTTCCGGGTACACCGCGTGACTCGCTGCACGTGCTCGACCTGATCTACCGCCAAGAAGGCGGTGTTGAACCCGAGGTCCTCGTCACCGACATGTCGTCAGCGACCGACGTCGTCTTCGGACTTGTCCATCTGCTCGGCCGCCAATACCGCCCAGCACCAGCAGATCTCCCCGACGAACGCCTGTGGCGGGCCGACACGTCCGCCGATTACGGCCCGTTGAACACCGCGCACGTGGACGCCTCGATCTTGATCGGGTACGCCGGCACTGGCCCGAAATGCTGCGCGTGGTTGGTCTCCATCCATACCGGGGAGTCCTTCGCCTCGCAGGTGATGCGCATTCTGCAACGCGACGGACCTTGACCCCCGCTCGGCGACGCGTTGCTCATTTCGGGCGGATCTTCAAGACCGCCACCTGCTTGATTACATCTGACGACGTCGACTACCGGCGCGACATCAAGAACATCCGCAACCTGCAAGAAGGTCGCCACAGCGTCGCCCGTCATCTGTGCCACGGCAAGCACGGCCAAATCCATCAGCGCTACCTGACCGGCATGGAAGAACAACTGGGTGCGCTGGGTCTCGGGTTGACCTGCGTCACCTTGTGGAACACCGTCTACATCGACGCGGTCCTCGCCCAACTCCGAGCTGACGGTCACACCATCCTCGACGACGACGTCGCCCGGCTCTCACCGTTTCAGTACAAGCACATCAACGTCTACGGCAGCTACCACTTCTCGCCCGCATCCCGAACCGACGACACACCATCAACGATGCGACCGCTCCGGGTTGCCTGACCGGTGACGTGCTCAACCCGCCGAGTGAGCGGCACGAAGGTACTGATAGACGGTCTCACGGCTAACGCCGAACTCTCGAGCCAACAACGCCTTGGGTTCGCCCGCCGCCACCCTGTCCCGCAGAACTTGGATCTGCTCACCGGTAAGCGCCCGTTTGCGGCCCCGATAGACGCCACGCGTCTTCGCGACAGCGATACCTTCGCGTTGGCGTTCACGGATCAAGGAACGCTCGAACTCAGCGAACGCGCCCATCACCGACAACAGCAAGGTCGCCATCGCCGTGTCGTCACCGGTGAACGTCAACTGTTCCTTCACGAACTGAACCCGCACCCCCCGGTCGGTCAACACCCGCACCAACCGGCGCAGGTCCTCGAGATTGCGGGCCAAACGGTCCATCGAATGCACGATCACCGTGTCGCCATCACGAACGAACGTGAACATCGCGTCGAGCTGCGGGCGAACCGTGTCCCTACCCGACGCCTGATCCGTGAACACCCGGTCAGCACCAATGCCGCTCAGCTGACGGTCAGTGTTCTGGTCAAGGGTGCTGACCCTGACATAGCCGACAAGTTGCCCTGCGATCCCATCCTCCAAACCAAAGTGTCAGTCTGAACTCTAGACCACGAGCAACAGCTGTCAACAAACGGACGATCTGACCCTATTCGGACACACTCACCGGCTCACCTGACAGTCCGGCTGGGGTACACCCCAACCCGACACCCCTTACCGCCACTTTCCGTTCCAACGTTCCCCACGGGCCGAACCACCCACGCCCTCGATCTGACCAACGCAGCTGCGTGTTTCAATGCGCCTGATTGCGCGTGACCGTTCGGAACCAACGGATCATGATGCACGTGGAGACGCATCCGATGGTTTCAATGCGCCTGATTGCCGCGTGACCGTTCGGAACTGGCTGCGATGGCTTGAGGTACGCGGCGATCACAGTTCCAAATGCGCCTGATTGCGTGTCGCTCGCCAGCATGATGGGACCGTCTGTTCGCCAGTGTGATGGGACCGGGTCGGGGTTGTCAGTGTCGGCGTGGTGATGATGGCTCAGGTTCGGTTCGTGGTCGTCAAGTTGAGGCCGGGTCGTTGGCGTCGCCGGTAGGACTCGCCGTCGATGACGAGTTCGTGGGCGGCGGAGTGGAGCCGGTCGATGGCTGATTGAGCGAGGAGCGGGTCGGCCATCTGGGCGAGCATCTCGCCGGGGTCCCGGTTCGAGGTGAGGATCGTCGCGGCTCGCCGGTGGCGTTCGACGATGATCTCGTAGACCTCGCGCGGTGTCGATGGCTGTCCATTGGCTTTGAGCGCGAAGTCATCGACGATGAGGACGTCGACGCGGAGGAGTTTGCGGACCTCGGCGTCGTGGCTGTTGTCCAGCCGGCTCGCCTTCAATCGCTTCAGCATTACGTCGGCTCGTTCGAAGTGGACGCTGTGCCGGCGTCGGACGGCGATGTGGCCGAGCGCGGTGGCGAGGAACGTCTTGCCGACGCCGACCGGGCCGAGGATCACGGCGTCGTTCGGGGCGTCGACGAACCGGAGGGAGCACAGTTCGTTCCAAGATCGCGCGGTCGTAGGTGACCTTGGTCGTGTCGTCCCACCGATCGAGGATCATCGTCGGGTCGAGCCCGGCGGTCTTCGCTCGGAGCTGCGCGGATTGGGTGTCGCGGCGGGTGACCTCGTCAGCGAGGAGCAGCTCGAGGAACTCGTGATGCGTCAGCTTGCTGCTGATGAGCGAGCGTCAGCCGCTCGGGAGGGTGTCGAGGCAGCGGCCGAGCTTCACCCGGCGGAGCAAGCCTTTCAGCTCGGGGTGACGGTCAAGGTCGGGCTCATGCGCTGTCTCTCGCTCGACGATGTCGGAACTCGCTCGGATCGACTCGGAGCGAACCGTGTCGTGCGCCGGCGGGCGCCGGTGCTGGTCGGCGGGTTCGCGGTCTTCGGTGGCTCGCTCGAGCATCCGGGCGATCAACGGCACGCTGATCGCTTCGGCATCGAGCGCCCGCCGGCAGGCGGCGTCGACCTCGTCCGGGCCCCCACTTCTTCGACCAGACCCAACAGCGCGTAAACCTGACGCATCTTCGTCCACGGCAACGGCGTGTCCAACACCGCCGCCGCGTAGGCGCCGATCGCTGTCACCATGACCGGCCGCGAGGCGTTGGAGGTGGGCGATGTCCCGCAACGCGTAGGTCGTCTTCTCCGCCGGCAGATCAGCCGGGTCGGTCGAGCGACGGCCGGGCTGTTGGCGGGGATGGACCTTCACGAGCTGCGCCACGATGCGAAGATCCGCACCGACTCGCGGTCGGCGCGGACCTCGACCTTGGACCCGATCAGGTTCCCCGGGCACCGAGTAGAGCGCCTTGGCGATCTCGATGTGATGATCCCGATGGACCTTGCACGTCGCGTAGATCGGCACGTCATAGACGATCGGTCGGTGCCGGCAGCAGCATGCGGCCGTTCTTCGAGGCGGAACATGCTCGATCGGACGGCACTGGTCGTGCCATGCACCCGCATCCCGGCCCGCTCACGCGCACCACGTCTCGACGCGGCGCTGCGCGTCGGCGAGATCGACGAACGTCTCACCAGCCCAGAACGACGCCACGCACGAACTGCACCATCCGCTCCACCCTCGGCTTGTCCGTCGGTGTCGCGACCCGGGCCGGGTCGATCACGAACCCGCGTGTCTGGGCGTACTCGACGAACGCCTGTTGAACCTCGGCTCCAACCGGTCGGCCTTGGTGACCACCGGAGCCAGATTGTCGGGGTTCTGTGCCCTCGGGCGTTATGTGCCCCGGCGGGGTCGAGGGCCTGGTCATCGTGGGTGGGCATCGCCCGGCCGGTCACATAACGGTTCAGAGGGTGGCGAGCCAGTTGAGCAGGGTTTCGTCGGTCTGCCAGATGGGGCGTGGGCGGGGTCCCTCCGAAGAACCCGGTGGTTCGGTGTTGCGCAGCGCAGCGATCTTGGCGCTGGTGTTGATCTCGGCGTAGCGGTTGGTCGTGGACAGATCGGCGTGGCCGAGCCAGCTGCGGATCACGTTGACCTCGACCCCGGCTTCGAGGAGGTGAACGGCGGCGGTATGCCGGAACGTGTGCGGGCTGACGGTGCGGTGTTGGCGTGGCTGGTCGAGGTGGCCGGCGTGACGACGAACGATCTTGTAGATCCCGAACCTGGTGAGCGGCTGCCCGGTGGTGGACACGAACACTGCCTGATCAGCCGCTCGCTGGTCGGTGCTGTTGATGAGGTCGTTGAGCATCGCCACGGTTTGCGCCCAGAGCGGGCAGGTGCGCCATTTGTCGCCTTTGCCGTGTAGACGGACCGTTGCGGGTTCACGTAGATCGAGGTTCCCGACGCGGAGGTCGGCGACTTCTTGCACGCGGGCGCCGGTGTTGTAGAGGAACAGCAGCAACGTCCGGTCACGGCCTGCGAGTCGTCCGACGGTGGGCAGGTGTTTGAACAGGTCCTCGATCTCGTCGCGTTCCAGGAAGTGGGTCTCTGGCGGGCGCGGCCCGTTTCGTCGGGATCGCGGCGACACGTTGACAGGTGGCGAGCATCTCGGGGTGGCGGCTGGCGATGTAGTCGAACAGGGTGTGCACGACGGCGAGTCGCTGGTTCCGGGTCCGGGCGTGGTTGCCTCGGTCGTGTTCGAGGTGACGCAGAAACCTGACCACGAGATCGAAATCCAAGTCGGCGACGGTGAGCTTGGTGATCTTGGTGTTGCGGTCGGCGGCGGCGAAGCACAGCAGCATCCGGATCGTGTCGCGGTAGCTGCGGATCGAGGCGGGCCGGAGCCCTTTGACGGTCACGAGGTGATCGATGAAGAACGAGTGGATCGTCGGTCCGAGCGGGATGCCAGCCATGTCAGACCGTCCTTTCGATCGCCGTGTGGGCGAACGTTTCGAATCGTCGGTTCGCTTCGTTCAACAGGTCGGTGGTGATCGTCAGGTAAACGGCGGTCGAGACCGGATCGACGTGACCCATGAATGTCGACAGCTGGTAGAGCCGGGCGGTCGGGTCGTCACCGGTGCGATACCAGCGGGTGAGACACCCGACGGCGAACGAGTGGCGCAACGAATGCAGTCGTGGCGTGCCGACCCCGTCCGGGACGTTCAGGTCGAGGTCGATGACGAGGCGGTGGAAGACCTGGCTGGCGGTGCAGGGGTGGATGGGTCGGCGACCATCGAAACTGAACAGCGGCATGTCGAGGTCGGCTCCGGCGTGTTCGAGCCGTGCGGCGAGCAGCTTGCCGATGCGTGAACGGCACGAGTCGGTCTTTGCCGAACTTGCCGCCGCGCACCTCGATGAGTTGACGCTCGATATCGACGTGACCGACGCGCAGGCTGCACACCTCCCCGGCGCGGAGCCCGAGGCCGTAACACAGCGCGAAGATCGCGTGATACACGTTGCCTCGTCCGGCAGCTCGTGAGTTGTCCGGCAACGCTGCAGCGGCGTCGAGCAGACGGCGAGCAGCAGCGAGGTCGAAGATGAACGGCATTCGTTGCGCAGTTTCGCGGCGTCGCCTGGTGCGCAGCGGTGAACGTTCGAGGAGTTGCTGGGCGACGACCCACTCCAGGAAGCAGGACACGATCCCGACGAGCTGGTTGAAACTGCGTGCCCGCGGTCGTGGCCGTGACGCGAAGAACTCGTCGAGGATCGCGGCGGTCAAACCGGCGATGTCGGTGATTTCCCGTTCGGTGGCGAAGCGGGCCAGGAGCCGCAGTGTGGCGTGTTCGCTGCGATATTTGCGTCCCAACGCCCGCTGGTGAGCGAGGAACCCGTCGATGCAAGTCTGCAGATCGGTGTTCATCCGAGCACCGCCTCACCGTCTCCGAGCGCGACCTCGCGGAGCGCTTCGACGGCGACCTTCGCGTAGACCTCGGTCGATCGTGGTGAGCGATGCCCGACGAAATCGCCGATCGTCTTCAGATCGAAGTTCGCGTCAACGAGGCGTTGCACCGCCGAGTGCCGCAGCGTGTGCGACCCGGGGCGGGGAACCTTCACGCCGACCTGTTGCAGGTAGCGGCTGGCCAGACCCGACACCGCGGCCGACCCGATCGGCTCGCGTGGTGCGACCGCACGAAAGAAGACGTGGCGATCCTCGCTGACCGGTCGGCCGTGCTGGAGATAGTCGATGATCGCTTCACCAACGACCTGCGAGATCGGGAACGCGGTCGAGTGACCCGCCTTGCGTTCCGGGACCGCCAGCCGACTGCGTTTCCAATCGATGTGGTCCAGTTCGAGCGCGGCGATCTCACGGCCGCGAAGCCCATACGTCACCAACAACAGCAAGATCGCGTAGTCGCGTTTGCCGACCGGAGTGCGCCGATCGGGCGCGGCGAGGACACGGTTGACGTCGCCCCACGAGATCGACCGTGGCACGTTCGAGAGTCGATACACCTGCGGCCAACCAACAGCGGCGCTCAAATCCCTGGTGAGGATCCCAGACCGGTGGGCGAAACGGACGAACACCCGCAGCACCCCGGCGCAGTCCCTCACCGTGCTTCTCGCCAACCCGACGCTGGCGCGTTCCACCATGAACGCCGACACCAACGCCGGCGAAAGATCAGCAACCTTCGCGTCGATCCGTCGCAGGTAGCCGTCGAACCGGTCGAGATGATGCCGATATTGATCAACCGACGCCGGGCGAAGCCCTCGCTCGTCAACGAGATACTCGACGAAGCCCGGCACCTGATCGGTCAACGGAAACGGACGCGTTGACCGTCCCGACGGCACGAACCCGGCGACAACCGTCGACAGCATCTGCTCGATCGGTCCCCGAACCTCTTTCGCCATCGCACGATCCGAACAGTTGCGCCGATGATGCGCAGCGACCCGCTCAGCGACGAAACCGTCGACGAACCGCGGGAGATCAGCAACCGACCCAGCGCCATGCGCTCGGGCGTACTCCCCGAACGCGTACACGATCGGGACCCGACGCCACACCGACTTGAGGCCATAGCCGTGCTCGCTCAACCACACGACATGGGCGTCGATCTCGGCACCGATCCACGACGCACGCAACCGGTCGACCGTCGACGGCTTCACGAAGAACTGTTCCAACATGGGCAACTTCCTCTCTCACAACGAGTTGGAAGCCCACGC
>CAWKBX010000002.1:0-41988 GCA_963847945.1 uncultured Actinomycetes bacterium | reverse complement strand
AAGCCCACCTCGCCGATCGCCTGGAGGCCTTGCAACCGTACGTCACTGTCGAGCCGCGCCCGCTCCAGGCGCAACGCGTACCCACCAGGGTTCGACACCTTGGCTCCCTGACAGTCGAGGGCCCCAGCCAACCGCAGCCCCGGCGCACAGATCTCCCCGGTGGCGACGAAGCCGCCGTCGAGATAGACGTTGCCGGTGATCTCGGCCCCACTCAGGTTGACGGCGATGCCGTTTCCCACATCGATCCGAGCCTCGGCCAGCCCGAGCAATCCACCGATTTGTGCGTGTTGCAGCCGCACCTCGCCGCTGGTCTGCAAGCGATGCATCAGCACCGAGCCGAGCACCTGAGCTCCCCGCAGCGAGATCGCCGGTTTCGAGCCGACATCGGTGACGGTCGACCGGCTCAAATCGACATCCCCATCGATCGTTGCCTGGGTGAAGCGGATCTGACCCGACGACGTCAGCCCTCGGTTGAGAAACACCGGACCACCAATGTGGGCGAACTCGGCCGTCAACCCTCGCCGCAAATTTGACTCGGCCAGATCGAGCTTCGAGCACTCCGCCCCGGTGAGATCGATGAGGCCTTCGAACTCGCAGCCGACGAACTCGATCGGCACCGGAACCTTGATGAACGACAGGTCGAGACGGCCGACGATCCGCTTCGACCGGAACACGTGACGCTTACCGGTCAACAGCCGGGCCCGCACCTCGTCAGCCGTGAGTGATTCCACCTGCCTCACATTACGGAATCATCGCGGGCAACGCGGGCGATCGCTCCCCGGGGTGAGATCCGCAACACCCGCGGCGAGATCGTCGCTTCGGTCTCTCAGGAAAATGCTGCTCACGGTCGTCTGACCAAGGATGTGGGCGAGGTCGGGTCGAATCGGCATCGACGACCTCGCCGAGTCGCCACATCACTGCGTGGACCCGGACGTGCGCCGCTTGACAATTGAAGCTTCGACGACACCACCGACACGATGAGTTCGGTGCCAAGATGGGCCCCACCATCGACGTGGTGCCGACTGGGCCGTACGCGGTTGCGGCTGACGGAAAGGAAGCGGTCTCGTGGGCTCAGCGATCAAGGTCGAGGAGATTCTGCGTGCATTCATGCAGTTGGCCGAGCAGATCCTCGCCAGGTGACCGGTCCAGTTCTCGCCGGGCCAGGTATCACCGGCTCCGGCATCGAGGCGAATCGCAGCTGGCTGTATGTGCCGGCGGATCGCCCTGATCGGGCCGGCAAAGCCCTCGCAGCGGGGGCCGACGCGGTGATCTTCGACTTGGAGGACGCGGTCGCCGCGCCGAACAAGGCGGCCGCCCGGACAGCCTTGGCGGCAACGCTGGCGGCGCTGGAGCCGGGCCGCGATGGGCCGTCGCGATGGGTGCGAATCAACAATGACTCAGCCCATCTCGACGCCGATCTTGCGGTCGCGATCAACCCGGTGGTCACGGGGGTGATCGTGCCGAAGGCCGAGGACCCCGTGGCGATGGGTGCGGTCGTCGCTCGCATTCGCTCGCTCGACCGTCATCGGGCGATCGCCATCGTCGGGCTGATCGAATCGGCCCGCGGGGTACTCGACGCCCGTGCAATCCTCGCCGTCGAGGGAGTCGACGGCCTCGCGCTTGGTGAGGCCGATCTCTCGGCCGATCTGGGCGTGCCATTCACCGACAACTCCCCCGCGCTGATGCACCTGCGAGTCTTGCTGGTGACCGCGTGCGCGGCGATGGGCGCCGCGCCGCCGATCGGTCCGGTCACGGTGAACTTTCGCGACGTCGAGGCCTATGCGGCGAGCTGCGACGACCTGGCTGCGGTCGGTTTCACCAGCCGCCAGATCATCCACCCCGACCAGATCTCCGCCGCTCACGCGGCCTTCACGCCCGCCGAAGCCGACGTTGCCCACGCTCGTGAACTCGTCGACGGCTTCGAACGGGCGGCGGCCGACGGCGTCGGGGTCTATCTCGGCACCAACGGGCGAATGGTCGATCTCGCCGTCGTCCGCTCGGCCCGTCGGCTCCTCACCCGAGCCATCAGGTAACGATCCCGGGTCATCAGGTAACGACCCCAGCTGACCGCGGGACGCCGCCTCACTCTGGCCAGTCAAGCTCCGACTGGGGAAACACGCTGCGTGCCCCGGGGGCATCGCGCTTGTAGATGAATGCTGAGCGCTTGTACGTCATGATCACCTGGGCATCCTGGTTGAGGCCGCGGGTCACGAAGGTGACGACCCCGGCATGAGGCCTCGACTCCGACTCGCGTTTGGCCACCACCTTGCTCTCGGCGTAGAGCGTGTCGCCAACAAACACCGGGTTCGTCAGCTTGATTTCCTCCCAGCCAAGGTTGGCGAAGGCGTTCTGCGATGTGTCCGACACGGTCATGCCGACGATCACGGCAACGGTAATGCCCGAGTTGACCAGCAGCCGGCCGAACTCCGATTGTTTGGCGTAGTTGGCGTCGAAGTGCATCGGGTTGGTGTTCATCGTCAACAGCGTCAACCACGTGTTGTCGGTCTCGCTGAGTGTGCGTCCCAACGTGTGCTGATAGATGTCACCAATCTCGAAGTCCTCATAGAACCGACCTCGCCAACCCTCTTTGATGCCCATCTCGCGTCGTGCCTCCCGGTGTTGTCGCCACGTCGTCGTGGTCTCGGCCCCGACTATGGTGAATACGTCGCACTTTCGCAAAACCGAGTGCAGATCGGCGTGGGCGGCGTGCCGAGTAGCTACCGCCGGAGCCAGTCGGTCACCAGACCGTCGAAACGGGCACGTTCGTCGCGGCCGGTGGGCAGATGGGCCAACTCGGGCCATTCGATGCTCTGACTGTTGGGAATCGCCGCGGCGATTGCCCGGGTCAGCCGGACCGGGGTCAGCACGTCCATACCCCCGTGAATCACCATCGTCGGCACATCGATCGAGGTCAGGCGATCGAGGGCAGAATGACTGAGGCAGGCATCGGCGAGTCGACCGACCAGCTCGGGTCGGCCGAGCAAATCTTTCCAAGCTCCCTCGGGACCGATCAACCGGTGACGGTTCTCGGCGTAGAACGCGGCACGCAATGACAGTGATGCCGCCAGCCGCTGATACAACTCGAATCCGGCGGTGACGAAAACGTCGCGCAGCAGTTCGAGGTGTTCGGCGAACAGCCGATCGACATGCCCCCAGCAGCCTTGGAGAAACATCGAGCGCACCAGATCGGGTCGACTGATCGCCAACTCTTGAGCGATGCAACCGCCCATCCCGAGGATGCCGAGCACATCGACATCGGCAAGGCCGAGATGGTCGAGGAGCGCGGCCGCGTCGTTGGCCAGCACCGCCATCGTCAGCGGATCGATCGCCGGGTCGAGCGTCGAGCCGAGGCCGCGGTAGTCGAACACGATGAGCTGATTCTCGGTCAGCACCGAACGCGGGATCGGCCCGAGCCCGCCGTGGCAGAACGTGCCCCAACCGCCCATCGCCAACACCGGCGGACCGGCGCCGTGAACCTCGTAGAACAACTCGATCCCATTGACGGCCAGCATGGTCATCCCCTCAGCCTGTCAGGCGAGCAGGCGAGCGGGCCGACTGTCATCCCTCGGGCTGCCACGGACGCAGACTGTCGGCAGGACCCACGATCACGAGAATCGCAAACCGAGGGTCTCGGCAATCGTGTTCCGCTGCACCTCGTCGCTCCCGCCGGGGATCCGCAGGTTGCGGGCAATCTGGAACATCTTGTTCAGATCGGTATCGCGCATCACCCCGGCAGCTCCGTGAATCTGCAGCGCCCGATCGGCGATGCGATAGAACGCCTCGTCGTTGCACAGTTTCAACGCCGAGATCTTGCGGATCTCGTCTTTTGGTCGCGGCGTTTTGAACCACGGCCCGGGGTTGTCGACGCTGCGCACCACTTCGAGCGACAACGACCGAGCCTGCAGCCAGTCCATGTACATGTCGGCGATCATCCAACCGATCCCCTGGCGGCTCGCCAGCGGCTTGCCGCCGATCACCCGATTCTGAGCCCGCTCCATCGTCGTGTCGATCAGCCACCGGCCCCAACCCGAGCACATGCCGCCGCGACGCATCCGCGTCCAGTTGATCGAGCACAGGGCGATGTCGAACGCACCCCCGACCTCGCCGAGCACGGCACTCTCGGGAAGCACCAGGTCGTCGAAGAACACCTCGCCGGTGATGCCGTCGCCGAACATCGTCTGAAAGGTGCGACCGGTGCGGAAACCCTTGCCGCGGCATCTCGTGGGTATCGAACTGGAAGTAGGTGAAGCTGTGACGGCCCTGGCCAGGATGGGTGACGGCGAGCACCTGGGCGACATCGGCCTCGAAAGCATTGGTGATGTAGGCCTTGTGACCGTTGAGCACCCATGAACCGTTGCGGTGCTCGGCATGGGTCGACATGTCGAAGAAGTTCGACCCGGCGTTCGGCTCGGTGACGGCGTGGAAACTGGTCTTCTCCCCACGGACCAGTGGACCGGTGAACTGGTCGTAGTGGTGGTCCTGGGCAAAGATCAGCCGGGGTGTCGCACCCTCGCTCCACGACAGCATTGCCGGCGACAGGCGCAGGCCGTAGCGATAGATCTTCTCCTCGACATAGAGCATTTCCTCGCGGTTGAAGCCCCCTCCGCCGACCCGCTCGGGCAGGTGAAGGCTGTAAATGCCGGCTTCACCCGAGGCTCTCATGATCTCGCGCCGGGCCTGCCACAACTCGGGATGTAGGCGACCGTCGGCGTCGACGTATTGGCTTTGGTCATCGAAACGGTGGGCGAGGGCCACCTCGCGGGGGACCACCTCGCGTTGATACAACTCATCGATTCGATCGAGGATCGGCCGCAGACGTTCGGGCGGTGGAAAGTCGGTGTCGGAGCCGGGCAACGGATGAGTCACAGTGGCGCAGCCTAATTGTCGGACTTTCGTGCCCGAGACATCAGCGGCCGCACATGGTGCGTTAGTCGTCGGTCAGCGGAGTGACTCGATCGGGGAGCATCACGGTGTTCTCGGCGGTCGATCGGGCGCCCAGGAACCGCGGTCGATTGGCGGCACTGGCCATCACGGGCATCACATCGGTCGCCGTCAGACGCCCCAACCACCCCTCGATCTGCCACTGCTCACCGAACCGCTCCACCCGGTCGGCACGCAGGTCGGGGGCGGTGATCACGAACGGTGTGGGGTCGCCGGTATGCAGCACGCCGTGACTCGACGGGGTGGCGTGGTCACCGGTGACGACCACGACGGTTTGATCGAACGGCGGGTCGAGCAACGGGGCAAGCTCGGCATCGAGTCGTTCGATGACCGCCACCTTCGCCGCCGGAACCTTCGTGTGACCGGCCAGATCGGTGTCCTTGGTGTGGACGTGGACGAAAGCGCAGCCCTCGCCATGCATCGCCGCCGCCTGGGCCACTCGTTGCGTCATGTCTGCCGCCGGCACCCGCTCGTCCATGGCCAGTAGCCGACTCAGCCCCCGGTAGAACGGCGACGTCGG
Organism: uncultured Actinomycetes bacterium; assembly: GCA_963847945.1. Taxonomy (GTDB): domain Bacteria; phylum Actinomycetota; class Acidimicrobiia; order Acidimicrobiales; family Ilumatobacteraceae; genus JANMJD01. The sequence continues at coordinate 36,527 of CAWKBX010000002.1, read as the reverse complement.
CAGCATTCCGCCGCGACAGCCAACCTGGGCGGCGAATGTCGGCATCGGATAGCGGATCCCACACCATTTGGTGGTGAGGGCGTCGAACGCCGGCACGCCCCGGGCCTGGCGCGCTCGGTTGATCGAATGGTCCGTCAGGTGCTGCCGGGCCCGGCGCAGAAAGCGTGTCAGCGCCGCGGCGGTCTCGGCGGCACACTCCGGGTCGGGGGCGTCGACCAGCGGAAGCGGGGCCATCCATGGGTGCAGGTCTTCGAAGAATGGATCACTGTCGCTGATCGGGCCAACCGGGCCGTCGAGGAGCAACACCGCCTCGCCGCGCCGCAGCGGGTGAAGTCGAAATCTGAAGGGCCCGTCGTCAACGCTCAGCAGTCCGTCGATCAACTCGCGGGCCTCGGCCTCGGCGTGGTCATCACCGGCCGGCACTCGCCCGGTGATCCAGATCGAGCCGCCGTCGACTCGGGACGGCCGTAGCGCGGCGTACAGCGACAGCGTGCCCATCGGCACCGCGATGCCATGGCCGAGGGCTTCGAGCAGCGCTCGGCCGCAGAACGGGTTCGCCCCCATGCCGAACATCGCCCAGTGGGCGATCTCGCTAGCCGGGGCCCGACCCGGCCCCAACGGCAGATGCACCCCGCTCTGTCCTCGCCGAGCCAGTTCGTCGAGGACCGGGGTGCGGGCGGCCTCGCTCGGGGTCAGACCACCCAGCGCCGCCTGGGGTCGATCACCGAGCCCGTCGAGCAGTACGAGCACCATCGGCAACCGATCGTCGGGCATCCGGGGCTGATCCTCGCCGTACGCCACCGTCGCCCCGGCGACGGTCACGCCGTGAGGCGGGGAAACGGACCGGCCTTCGACACCAGACCGGGCGTGCCATGACCAAGCACCCCTTCGAACCAGGCGGTGGTCTCGATCAGCGAGGGGAGCGAGATACCGGTCGAAAAGCCCATTCGTTCGACCATGTGGACGACGTCTTCGGTGCAGACATTGCCGGTGGCCTTGGGGGCGAATGGGCAGCCGCCGACGCCGCCGAGCGATGCGTCGAAGATGCGGACCCCGACGTCGAGCGCGGCGGCGATGTTGGCCAAGCCGGTGCTGCGGGTGTTGTGAAAGTGGCCGCGTAGCGCCACCCCGGGCGTCACCGCCTGAACGGCTTCGAACAACTCCTGCACCCGATTGGGCACGGCCGCTCCGATGGTGTCGGCGAGGCAGATCTCGTCTGGCCCGGTGTCGACCAACTGGCGCACGATCTCGATCACGGCATCGGGATCGACTTCCCCGTCGTAGGGGCATCCGAAGGCCGCCGAAACGGTCACCGTGCTCACCAACCCGGCAGCTCGGGTGGCATCCGCGATCTGCCTCCACCGTTCGATCGACTCGGCGATTGAGGCGTTCTGGTTGCGCTGCGAGAACGTTTCCGATGCGACCACCACCCCGGTCACTTCGTGGACACCGGCTGCCACGGCCCGCTCGATCCCTCGCGTGTTGAAGGCCAACGCGCTGTAGCGCAGGCCCGGGCGGCGGGGCACGCCGGCCATCACCTCGTCGCCGTCGGCCATCTTGGGAACCGCCTTCGGGCTGACGAACGACGCCGCCTCGATGCGGGTCAACCCGGCGTCGGCCAGGCGGGTGATCAACTCGATCTTGTCGGCCGCACTGAGATCGGCCGGATCGGCTTGCAGGCCGTCACGGGGGGAGACCTCGACAATCTCAACCTGACCGGTGGTCGTCATCGCTCCCATTGCCTCTCCGTCGTCGTCCCATTGTCGGACCTTTGCGCGACGCAGCATACTGGGCACTTCCCAGGCCATTCCAGGAGGTCCCATTCACTATGCCCGGCGCGCTTTCAGACATCAAAGTGATCGAGGTCGGCACGTTGCTGGCCGGCCCGTTCTGCGGCCAACTGCTTGCCGATCACGGGGCCGAGATCATCAAGATCGAGCAGCCCGGACGAGGTGACCCGATGCGTGACTGGGGCCAGGAACGAGCGAATGGCAAGTCGTTGTGGTGGCCGGTGGTCGCCCGCGGCAAGAAGTCGGTGACGATCAATCTGCGGGTACCCGAGGGCCAAGCGTTGGTGCGGGCCCTGGTCAAGGACGCCGATGTGCTCTTGGAGAATTTCCGGCCGGGCACGCTCGAAGGCTGGGGACTCGGTTGGGAGGCGATGTCGGCGATGAATCCCCGACTGATCATGACCCGCGTCTCGGGCTACGGACAGACCGGGCCGTATTCGTCACTGCCAGGCTTCGGGGCGATTGGCGAGGCGATGGGCGGCATTCGCTACACCACCGGCGACCCCGACAAGATGCCGGGGCGGACGGGCATCTCGATCGGTGACACCTTGGCGGCCACGTTCGCTTGTCTCGGCACCCTTGCCGCCGTCCACGCCCGCACCAACACCGGACGGGGTCAGGTCGTCGACTCGGCGCTCTACGAGGCCGTGCTCGGGGTGATGGAGTCGCTGCTCACCGAGTACCACGTCGCCGGGTTCATTCGGGAACGCACCGGCTCGACGATCCCCAACATCGCCCCGGCGAACATCTATCCGACCCTCGATGGCAAGCTCCACCTCATCTCGGGCAATCAAGACACGGTGTTTCGCCGCTTGGCGATCGCCATGGGTGACCCCGACTTGGGCACCGGCGAGAAGTTCAGTACGCACATCGCCCGGGGGACCAACCAGACCGAACTCGACAACCTGATCGCCGAGTGGTCGTCGACCCTCACCTCCGATCAGCTCAAGGCGTTGCTCGATGAGCACGGCGTGCCGAACGGGGTGATGTTCCGCGCCCCCGAAATGCTTGCCGACCCCCACTTCGCCGCCCGCGACGCCATCAAATGGGTGGCCAGCGCCGACTTCGGCGAGATTCCGATGCAGAACGTGGTCCCCAAACTCTCCGACACGCCAGGTGAAATCCGCTGGTCGGGTCCCACCCTCGGGGAACACAATGACGAGATTCTCCGCGACCGACTCGGCCTCGACGACCACGAACTCGACCGACTGCGCGCCGCCGGCGTCATCTAGAGGGCATCTAGAGGGCGCTCAGCTCGCCATCAGGCGACCGAGTTTGACGAGGGATGGGGTGGCGGAGCCGAGGAAGAGTTCGAGCTGCTTGACGGTGAGGAAGTGGCGGTGGAGGGGGTAGTCGCGATCGACGCCGAAGCCACCGTGGAGGTGTTGGGCGGCGTGGACGACGCGCTGTCCGCCCTCGGCCGCCCAGAACTTGGCGGTGAGCACCTGCTCGGCGGCGGGCAGCCCTTCGGCGAGGCGCCAGGCGGCTTGCCATGACGTGAGGCGGACGCCTTCGGTGTCGATGTAAGCATCGGCGGTCCGCTGGCTGACGGCTTGGAACGAGGCGATCGGGCGGTCGAACTGCTGGCGGGTCTTCACGTACTCCGCGGTCAGCGCGAGCGATGCGGCGCAGTGCCCGGCGACCATCACGGCCGCGGCGGTCGAGGCTCGTTCGATCAATGCCGTCAATGCGGCACGGTCGCCGACCTTCACGGCCGGGGCTCCCTCAAAGACGATTCGGGCTTCGGGGATGCCCGTCGTGGTGTCTTGACGTTCGATCGACACGCCTTGGGCACCGGCGTCGACAAGGTAGAGGCCGTCGGCGGCCGAGACGACGAAACAGCAGGCAACCAGGCCGGCGGGGACGCAAACCTTCTCGCCGGTCAACCGACCATCGGCGACGACCGCGTACGGCACCGCTGGGTCACCGACGCCCTCGTGGAGCGCGGCAGTAACGATCGCCGAGCCATCGGCCACACCGGCCAGCAGGTCGGGTCGACCGGACAACGCACCGACGGTGAGCGCCATCACGGCCAGGGCGGGCACGGGTGCGGCGACCCGGGCGCACTCTTCCAACACGATGCAGGTCTCGACGAACCCGAGTTCTCCACCGCCCGCCGCGTCGGGCATCTCGATGCCGACGAGGCCCGCATCGGCCAACGACCGCCACAGGTCCATGTCGTAGCCCGACTCGGTTGCGGCGATGCCCTTCAGGTGCTCCGGGGTGCAGATATCGGTGAGGATCTGACGGGCGAGGCCGCGCAGATCGTCCTGGTCAGAGGTGAAATTGAAGTCCATTACCGGCTCGCTCTCGGGAACCCTAGGGAGAACATCGTGATCAGGTCGCGCTGCATCTCGTTGGTGCCGCCGCCGAAGGTGAGGATCAGCATCCCGCGATACGAGGCCTCCAAGCGGGAGTGCAGCACAGCTCCCGGAGTGCCCGATCTCAGGTATCCGGGGGGTCCGAGAATCTCGAACAGCAGCTGGAACGCCTCGAGGTTGAACTCGGTGCCATAGACCTTGATGGCCGAGCAGTGGCCGATGTCGAGCTTGCCGACCATCGCTTCGGACGCCACCTGCCAGTTCATCAGGCGCAGCACGTCGAGCTTGGCGAAGACCCGAGCGAGGTTCATCTGCACCCATTCCTGGTCGATCACCCGGCGGCCGTCGGGCAGCAGCGTCTCGCGCGCCCAGTCGGCGATGTCGCCCAGCGCCCGCTCGACCACGCCCGACGAGCACAGCGTGACCCGCTCGTGGTTCAACTGGTTGGTGATCAGCTTCCAACCCTGGTTGACCCCGCCAACGCAGTTCTCCAGCGGTACCCGGACCTCGTCGAAGTAGACGGCGTTGATGTCGTGGTCGCCCATCAGTTTCAGCGGGCTGATCGTGATGCCCGGGGTGTCCATCGGCACGATGATGATCGAGATGCCCTTGTGCTTGCCGGCGTCGGGATCGGTTCGCACGGCAAGCCAGCAGTAGTCAGAATCGCTCGACAGCGACGTCCACATCTTCTGCCCGTTGATCACCCACACGTCGCCATCGGGCTCGGCGCGGGTCTTCAACGCGGCAAGGTCGGTACCCGCGCCCGGCTCGGAGTAGCCGATGCAGAAGTGGATGTCGCCCGACAGGATCTGGGGCAGGAAGAACGCCTTTTGCTCGTCGGAACCGAAGTTCATGATCGTCGGGCCGACGGTGTTGATCGTCAACATCGGCACCGGAGCGCCGGCCCGCATCGACTCGTCGAAAAAGACGAACTGCTCCATCGGCGAGCGACCCTGACCACCCCATTCCTTTGGCCAACCGATGCCCGCCCAGCCATCGGCGCACATCTGCTTCCACACGCCGCGCATCGCCGGACCGATGCCATGACCCTCGGCCAACGCGGCAACCGTGTCGGCGTCGAGCAGGTTGTCGTAGTAGGCACGCAGCGTCGAACGCAACGCCTCTTGCTCGTCGGTGTAACCGATCTCCATCTGGGGTCCTCCACCAATCGACGATCTGACGGTTCGTCAGATCGAAACGTAGCCGTCGGAGCCGCCCAGGCTCCGACCCGGACCCTCAGGGGTGAGGCGCGCCAGGACCCGACTCGCCGTCGAAGACGCGCAGGTGCAACGCAAGCAGCGAGTAGTGGCCGACGATCGTCGTCAACTCGTACACCATCGGCGTGCCGAGGGCGGTGACGGCCGCCGCGTACGACGCATCGGTGATGTTCCAGCTGATCACGAGCTCCTGCACCAGAGTGACGACGGCCCGTTCGGTGGCGTCGTCCAACTCGGGCGCCTCGCCGAGCGACAGGGCGGTGATCTCGGTGTCGGTCAGGCCGACATTTCGGGCGATCCGCTCGTGCGCCATCCGCTCGAAGGCGCTCTGCCACCGGTGGGCGACGAGAAGCACGGCCAGTTCACGTTGGCGATCGGTGAGAGTCGACTCGAACCGCAGCGCAGCTCCCAGGTTCTGCACGGCGGTCCCAATCGGCGGGGCGAGCAGCGTCGAGTTGAACGGTCCGACCAGCGAACCGTCGGGTGCCGTCAACGGCTGCGTCTGCGGACCCGTCGATCGAGGCCCACCCAGAATCGTGTTGTACAACGTCCGCTGGGCGGCGTCCATCTGCTCCGGAACAATCGGAGGACAACGAGGCGTCGACATGGCCGGAGCCTAACGATGTCGGAGTGGGGCCCGCCGTGTCTGACTCGCCAACGACTGCCCGCTGCTGGTCAGGATCCGACCGCAACGGCCGCCATCAGCGTTCAAGTCCGAAGTGCCAGCGGAAGACCAGGAACACCCGACGGGGCAGAACCCATCAGCGCATGAGTGAGTGGGAGACCGCGGTCGTCGGATCGCGGTCGGGATTCGGCACGCTACAGTCCCGGGTCGGTGGGATCCGCCAGTGACCAGTTGATAGCCCGAGAAACCGAACTCGCCCGCGTGGAGCGTGCGGTCGTCGATGCAGCGTCGCGCACCTCGCGCCTGTGGATCCCCGGTGCGCCGGGAATCGGCAAGACGTCGCTGCTGCGTGCAGCAACCGAGCGGGCGCGTCGGTGTGGCCATCTGGTCATCCAGGCCCGGCCGACCAGGGCCGAGCAGCGCATGTCGTTCGCCGCGCTCGGCGATCTCGTCCGCGACCTCGATCGTTCCGGCTTGAGCGACGGTCGGCGCCTTGCCTTGGAGGTCGCCCTCGGACTTCGTCTGACGGAGCGATGGGAGCCGCTCCCTCATCAATTGGGTATGGCCCTGGTCGAGATGATCGAGCACACCACACGGAACGTGACCATGACGGTCGTGGTCGACGACTTCCAGTGGCTCGATGCAGCTTCGCGAGAGCCCTTCGAATTCGCGATGCGACGATTGCCGGAAGCGAGGGTATGCGTCCTGGTGGCGGAGCGAGTCGAGGGCGACACAGTCGTCGTCGCTCCGGAATTCCTCGCGGGCGACGATGTCATCGCGTTGCACCCGCTCCTTGACACTGCGGCGACCGCGCTGGTTCGGCGATCGACACCGAACCCACTCGAGCCCCACCTGATCGATCGTGTGGTGGCAACGGCGGGCGGCAATCCCCTGTACGTGATCGAACTCGCCCGTGTAGCAGGCGACGTGAGGGTGAGGCCAGGTCGCCCGCTCTCACTTCCGGCGTCGTTGGCAGCCGCGATCGAAGCACGTCTCGAGGGACTGCCTCCGGCGACGCGCCGGGCCTGCGCACTTGCGGCGATGCTTGCCAGACCGACGGTCGACGCCATGGCGCGGCTCGGAGAGCTGGGGGCCCTGCAGCCCGCGGAGGTCGCCGGGGTCGTGGTCGTCGACAACGGGCAGGTGCGATTTGCCCACCCCGTCCTTGCCTCGGCTGCCCACGACGCCGTGGCCGAGACCGATCGTCTCGCGCTTCACCGACGCCTGGCCGAGGTGACCGACGGAGTGGAGCAACTGATCCATCGAGCGCTCGGCAGCGAGCAACTCGACATTGTCTTGTCCGGGGAACTCCTCACTGCGGCCGGCGACGAACTGGCTCGGTGTGCGCCCCATGAGGCGGCTGAACTGGGAATCCTTGCGCTTGGCGCCATGGCGCACGATCACCCGACGTGGCCCGGCACGGCGGTGCGAACCGGTGAGCTGCTGTTCACTGCCGGCCGAACCGAGGAGGCCGTCGAACTCCTTGAAGCGGCCCGCCACCGGACGGCCGACGACTCGGTGCTCGCCGGCGCGCTCCTCATGCTCGCCACGATCGAGTTCTCGCGCTCCGCCGACGGTGAAGTCGCCGCCCGCCTCGCCCGAGCCTGTCTCGACCTCACCACCGACATCGCGCTCCGGGCGAGAGCCCACTCGATCCTTGCCCGCTGCGACCATCTCGATTTCGAGGAGGCGGTGCGCCACGCCGACGAGGCCCTTTCGCTGATGTCGCAGCAGCCCAAGGGAGATGCGATTCTGCGGGCCTCGGTGCTGACCGCCGCTGCGGCAGCCCGGTTCTCCGCCGGACACGGCATCGACCGGGCAGGACTCGACGAAGCGATCGCGCTCGAGCAGGGCAGCCGGGCGATCGGCGCCGACACGGCATACGCCACGCTCGCGGCCCTGCTGAAGTATGCAGACGGGACCGAGCTATCGATCGGGATGTTCGAGGGGCTGGCCGCCGACTCCGATCCGTCGAGCGTGCCCTACGCACTTGGGCATCTTCCGCAGCTGTATCTGTGGACGGGCGACTGGGATCGAGCCGAGTCGACCGCCGAGCGGCATCGAAATCTGGCCACCGAGGCACGTCAGGGCGGCCAGGTCGAAGCCGCGGACTTCAACCTCGCCCTCGTGGCCGCGTTCCGCGGCAGGTACGAGAATGCCCTGGCGATCGGTGAAACGCTGCGTCACAGGGGATTCGAGGAGCAGATCCCGTGGACCGAGAGGCTCGGCGTTGCGTTGCTCGGCTTTGTCGCCGAATGCCGCGACGAGGTCAATGTCGCCGTCGGCCACCTCCAGCGGTACGACGAACTCGGGGAGCAGATGCGCCTGCTCGAACCGGGGTATCACCGCTTCGTCGGCGACTACGTCGAGTGCCTCGTTCGCGTCGGCGAGCGGGCGCGGGCCGACGAGGTCCTCGACCGATTCGAGGCACGCGCCCGTCGGGTCGACCGGCTCAGCACCCACTCGGTCGTCGAACGAGGGCGGGCCCTGCGCGCCCTGCAGGATGGCTTGCCCGCCGAGGCGCTCGACCATGCCCAGCGATCGGTCGATGTGCTTGCGTCGACACCGCTCGTCTACGACCACGCCCGCGCGTCCTCGTGCTCGGCACGGTCGCCCGAACGGCCGGTGAACGTCTGCGTGCCCGCGAAGCCCTCCACGCCGCCTTCGTCACGTTCGATCGGATCGGGGCGGTTCACTTCGCCGAGTTGGCTCGCCGGGAGGCGACGCGAATCAGCGGCCGCACGCGGGCCAGCGGGCAGACGCCGGGCGGGCTGACCGACACCGAAGAGACGGTTGCGTCGCTCGCGGGGGCGGGGCAGACAACTCGGCAGATCGCGTCCGCGATGCACATCAGCCCCAAGACGGTGGAGGCGCACCTCACCACCATCTATCGCAAGCTCGCAGTCGCCAATCGCGCCCAGTTGGCCTCACGGCTGCAGGGGCGCCGAGGATCGACGAGCCGCGGTCGAGCTGACACCGGGCGTTGTGGGCCAGCCTATTCCCACTGCGAATGCGGTCGATTTCGTCATTTCGAGGGGTTCCCCCGATGTCCGATGGTGGGTCCGGTTGGGAGAGTGCGAATGACGCTGACCGCGCGACCCGAATCGGGAAAGTGGTCGATGCCACTCACGACCGAACGACGAGGAGACGACGATGCACGGTGTACTCGAGACGTCCGGGCCGGACCCCCTTTCGACGCAGTCGGGGTCATCGCTGACGCGAGGGACAACGATGTTGCCGCCTTCGCAGCCCTGCCCGCCGGAACCGGGTGCGACGGGGGCTCGCGTCGGCGGGGATCGTAGCGCTGCTCGCCCCTGCGGTGATGGCGTTCGTCGGCGGGGCTCCGGCAGGAGCCACGGTTACGTCGACGATCCTCACGGGCCCGAACGGCAGCATCGGATTCGGCGCTCGCGTCGAGGTCCTTCCCAACGGCAACTTCGTCGTCGTCGACACTGCATTTGCGCAGAACATCGGCGCGGTGTACCTGTATAACGGCGCGACGCGCGCCTTGATCTCGGCGCTCACCGGGAGCCTGCCCGACGACAAGGTCGGCTCTTTCGGCATCAGGGTGCTGGCCGACGGCAACTTCCTGGTCAGAAGCCCAGACTGGAACAGCGGCGCGGTGGCGAAAGTCGGGGCGGTGACGTGGGTGAACGGCACCACGGGACTCAACGGGCAGGTGTCGACTGCGAACAGCCTGCACGGCACCACCGCCGCCGACCGGGTCGGGTCCGACGGTGTCGCGGCGCTCGCCAACGGCAACTACGTGGTGTCCAGCAGCCTGTGGGACAACGGCGAGTTGGCCGATGTCGGAGCGGTCACCTGGGTCAACGGTGCCACCGGGCTGACCGGCCCGGTCACCACGGCCAACAGCCTGTACAGCACCAACGCCGGCGATCAGGTGGGGGAGGGTGGTGTCGAGCCACTGGTCAACGGCAACTACGTCGTCGCGAGCCCGGGCTGGTCGGACGGAGACATCTTCGACGTCGGTGCCGTGACGTGGGTGAATGGCACGACCGGACTGTCCGGCCCGGTGACGACCGCGAACAGCCTGCACGGAACCAAGTTCGGCGACCTGGTCGGCGGGTCGGGAGTATGGGCATTGCCGAACGGCAACTATGTCGTCTCCAGCATGTTCTGGTCGGACACGGGGAGTCAGCAAGCCGGTGCCGTCACGTGGGCGAACGGGACGACGGGGCTCACCGGGCCGGTTTCGAGGTCCAACAGCCTCTACGGCACCCAAACCCTCGATTCTGTCGGCGAGGGCGGGGTCGTACCCCTGCCGAACGGGGACTACACCGTTATCAGCTACTCGTGGGACATCGGCTTTGTGGTGGACGTCGGCGCGGTCACGTGGGCGAATGGCTCCACCGGGCTGACCGGACCCGTCACGACGGCCAACAGCCTCCATGGCACACAGACCGGCGACCAGGTCGGCTACGGCTGGGTGACGGCGCTGACGAACGGCAACTACGTCGTCGCCAGCCCGAACTGGAACAACGGTGCCGCGGCCACCGCCGGTGCTGTGACCTGGGTCAATGGTGCCGGCAACCGGACCGGGCCCGTCACCACCGCCAACAGCCTGTACGGCACGCAGGCCGGCGACCAGGTCGGAAACAACGGGGTGACCGCACTGACGAACGGTAACTACGTCGTCGCGAGCCACTACTGGGACAACGGGACTGTCAACCTCGCAGGTGCCGTGACATGGGCGAACGGCGCAACCGGCCTCGTCGGCGCGGTGTCGAAGTCGAACAGCCTGTACGGCACGACGGCTCTCGACGAGGTCGGCATTGGCGATGTGACCGCGCTGGACGACGGGAGTTACGTGGTCGCCAGTTACCTCTGGCACGACGGCACAGGTACCAGCGTCGGAGCCGTGACGTGGGCCAACGGAACAGCGGGGCTCACGGGGGCGGTGTCGACATCGAACAGTCTCTACGGCTCCACGAATGGTGACTATGTCGGCTTGGGCGTGACCGCCCTACCGAACAACCGAGTCGTCATCGTCAGCAAGTTGTTCGACAACGGCAACATCAAGGACGCGGGAGCGATCACCCTCGCCGGCCCCAACGGGCTGGTGGGGACGGTGACATCGGCGAACAGCATGCTCGGCACCGACCCGCTGAAGCTGGGGTTCGGCAGGTCGACACTCACGGCGGCCGGGCAGATCGCCGTGTCGACTGAGTCGAACCGCGTGGTCCTCGTGGACGCGATTCATGACTTGATCTCGACCGCTCCCGGCCGGTTGGCCGACACCCGGACGGGTGGCCGGACGGTCGACGGGCAGTTCGCCGGGGCCGGGCAGCGCTCGGCGGGGTCCACCTATGAGATCACCGTTGCGGGCCGCGGAGGTGTACCCGTCGACGCGACCGGGGTGGCCTTGAACGTCACCGCTACCGGCACCACCGGCGGGGGTTACCTCACGGTGTGGCCGTGCGGTACCCCCCAACCCAACGCCTCGAACCTCAACTACACGGCGGGCGTCGACATCGCCAACGCGGTCATCGCCGCACTCGGAGCCGGTGGCAAGGTCTGCGTGTACACGTCGACCGCCGCCGACCTGATCGTCGATGTCAACGGCGCCCTTCCCGCCGACACCAGTTTCGTGACCATGAACCCGGCCCGTCTCCACGACTCCCGCGTCGGCGGGCGCACCGTTGACGGCGCCGAGCAAGGCGGCGGCCCGGCGGCGGCCGGATCCACCACACAGGTCCAGGTCACCGGTCGCGCCGGGATTGGCAAGGGCGCCAACGCCGCGATCGTCAACGTGACGGTCGATGGCACCACAGCGCCCGGCTACGTCACCGTCTACCCCTGCGGCACCACCCAACCCAACGCCTCCAACCTCAACTACGACTCCGGCGCGACCGTTGCGGCGTTTGGCATCGCCAAGCTCGGCGCCGACGGCACCATCTGCGTGTTCACCTCGGCGGCCACTCAGCTGATCGTGGATGCCTCCGGCTACGTCCCGGTCGCGACGACCTACCGGCCGCGTGACCCTGCCCGCCTCCTCGATACCCGGCCCAGCGGTCGGACCATCGACGGGCAGGGAGCGAATGCCGGACTCCGACCTGCCGGGAGCATCACCGAGGTCCAGGTCAAGGACCGTATCGGGCTCGGCGCTCCGAAGACGGCAGTCGTGACGGTCACTTCCACCAACCAGGAGGCCGGCGGCTACCTGACCATGTGGCCGTGTGGCCAGACTCAGCCGAACGCCTCGAATCTCAACTTCCAGGCGGGTGTCGACATCGCCAACACCGCCATCGTGCCCGTCGGCACGAACGGCAAGGTCTGCATCTACGCCTCCGCACCGACCAACATCCTTACCGACATCAACGGCACCTACCCGAACTGAGTCATCAATGAGCGAAACGAATGCCGACCGACCGAGCGCCAGCGAATCGGGGGCCGATGGGCTCCGGGGGCACAGCCCCCGTGCAGGGAGGAGCACGAACTCGCGTGTGAAATCGTCGATCCCTGCCAGGTCGTCCGTCCTCGCCCGGTGCGGGCTCGGTTCGATCGCCGCACTGGCCCTGCTGGTCGCGGGGTGCGGAGGTGACAGCGGCTCGGAGTCGGCGGCGCCGTTGGCGTCATCCGCCCCCGGTGGTCAGCCCACGAACGCGACACCCGATTCGGTGCCGTCCTCCGCGGGTGATGTTGCGAGCGACAGCTCGGGGTCGGGGGAACGCAATCAGATCGACGCCTGCAGCTTGATCACCGATGCGGAGGCAACGGCGGTACTCGGCGAGACCTTCGATCGAAAGACCCCGACGACCGGTTTCGGGAGTGGGAGCACGTGCGAATGGCACACGGCCAGCGAATACTCGATCACGGTCGAGGTCGGTGGTTCCGACACCGCGACGGGGAACGAGCTGAGGCTGGATCCGATCCTCGGAGAGCCCGAGCCGATCCCGGCACTCGGTGGTCAGGGTGCTCTGCTGCCCGGTGGAGCGGTGTACTTCGCGGCCGGCAACCGGCTGAACTACCTGCAGGTGGTCAGCAAAAAGGCAGGCGGAGCCGACGATCAAGGAGCGATCGAACTCGCCGTGAAGCTCGCTTCGCAGATCGCAGCTGCGTCATAGGAGATCCACCACGAAGGTCCAATCACGGGTCACGCCGGGATAGTCATGAACGCTCAACCCCGGTCTCGTCACCGAGGGCTACCTCGTCGCCACCGACGGCTTCGATTCGTATCGGCATCCGCCGTCAGAGCGCGGCGAGAACCCGTGCGATCGGGGCGTGATCGGAGGGGTCGGATTCCATGTGTTCGTAGCGGACCTTGTTCCCTGGTCCGACGACGAAGACGGCGCCGAGCTGAGAGACACGGTTGCCGGGCTTGCCCAGCTTGAAACCCTTGCGAACGGCGTCGAACGACTTCTTCCAGCCCATCGGGTTGAGCATGTCCCACGGCTTCATCTTGCGCAACGCCGCGACCGAGGCGGCAGTGCCGTCGTCGTCGACGAGTACGGCGAACGGGACCTTCATCTCCTCGGCGAAGTTCTTGCCGTACATCTGGTTGCCGGTGCCGATGGCAACGACGTCGCCGCCAGCAGCGGTGATCTCGGGGTAAGCGTCGCGCAACTGCGCGGCGTACTCGCGGCAGTGCATTCAACCAAAGTGGCGCAGGAAGGCGATCACCACGGGTTTGTCGGCCCACAGGTCACCGAGGCGGTGATCGGAACCGTCAATCCCGGCGAGGGTGACGCCGGCAAGTCGGGAAACGTCCATGCCCGCAAGCTACTCCCGTTTCCGACACCGACCCGACCCCAGCCAACCCGACCCCAACCCGAACCCAGCCAACCCGACCCCAACCCGACCCCAACCCGAACCCAGCCAACCCGACCCCAACCCGACCCCAACCCGACCCCGATCCGACCCGATTCAACCCGACCACGCCGGCCGGGACCGAAGCCGGTCCGGTCCTCGAGCTGCCCGACGAATACGATCGGGCCATGCCCAGTGATCGCCTGTACCTGCGCCAACTGCTTTCGGGACGTGATTTCGCCGTCAACGACCAAATCGCCCAGCAGATGGTCAACTTCGCCTACGCCATCGGCGACCGCGAGACCGGCGAGTGCGTGCTCGTCGACCCCGCGTACGCGGCAGCCGAACTCGTCGAGATTGTCGGCAACGACGGCATGACGGTGACCGGTGCGCTGGCCTCACACTTTCATGCCGACCACATCGGCGGGTCGATGATGGGTTACCAACTGCAAGGCGTCGCCGAACTCCTCGGCATCGTCGGCGTCAAGGTCCACGTGCAGGCCGAGGAGGTGCCGTGGGTGAAGAAGACCACCGGTCTCTCCGACTCCGACCTGGCCGTCCACGAGCCGGGCGATCAACTGAAGGTCGGCGAGATCACCATCGACTTCCTCCACACCCCCGGGCATACCCCCGGCAGCCAGTGCTTCTTGGTCGACGGGTGCCTGGTCTCGGGCGACACCCTCTTCCTCGACGGCTGCGGTCGTACTGACTTCCCGGGCAGCAATCCCGAGCACATGTACGACAGCCTGCAGCGTCTCACCAAGCTCCCCGACGACACCGTCGTTTTCCCCGGCCACGCGTACCACCCGTCATCGCACGCCACGATGGAAGCGGTTCGCGAGATGAACTACGTCTACAAGCCGAAGTCGAAAGAGGCGTGGATGATGATGTTCGGGCGCTGAAGCCTGCTCAAACGCCGCGCCGTCAGTTCACGCCGCATCCCTGGGCCGCAGCCCACATGAACGTCACGGCATGGACCTCGTGGATCGATTGCGGTTCGTTGTCGATCTCGCCCGAGACGTCGAAGGAGAACTTCGCCGTCTCCGGCCGCAGGGTCGCCGGATCGGTGACCGTCTCGATCACCTTCAACCGGCGGACTTTCTCGTAGATCGTCGGATCACCGCCGGTCTCGACCGTGACGCCGAGCACATCGGCCAACGCCGCCCCCGTCAGATCTTCCGTCAGCCGCAGCTCGACCCGATCGACAGCCTCGGTGACGACATCGAGCGTGACGTTGTCGATGTCGAGGGGCTCGGTCGGCACTCGTCCGATCTGCGCCCACAGCCCCACCCACGAATTCCAGTACTTGATGGTCGCGGTCGTCTCAAGCTGGGAGATGGCCTGTTCCCGATTGACGTCCGACACGGGAGCGTCTCCGAACACGCCGACCGCAACCAACTCATCGAACAATTCCGCTGTTCCTCGCGCGCCGGTCTCGACCCCGTCGAAGCCGACGAGCACCTCGGGAATCCGGGTGCCGGCCGCCACCGCTTCGGCCTCGGCCGGGCTCGGGGTCAGACCGTTGATGTCGATCACCCGGACATCGGTCTGGCGCATCACGAGGGCGCTGGTCTCGGGATCAGCCTCGAGGTGAACGGTGTATCCCACCGTCGATGTGCTGTCCCCGAATTCCTGCGCCTCGACGACGGGTACGGCACAAGGCACCGCCCACCCGAACGTCAACGGCGTCTCCAGGGATCGGGCGACGGTTGTCGGCAAGCCATTGGCCCCAGACCCGGGAACGGCAACCGAATCAGCGACCGAATCAGCGGCAGGCTCTCCGGACACCGGCTCGACCGGGAGCGAGAGATCGGGCACCGGCTGGAGACGTCCGATCGTCGCCGGGGGCTCACCCGCGCTGGTGATCGGGCGGGCGCTGACGGTTTCGACCTGCGCCTCGGGAACTCCGCATCCACCGACGACGGCCAAGACTGCGGCAACGACCAGTGTCGAAGCAGCCCGGCGTCCCACGTCTGCAACTTACTCGACGGTCACGCTGATTCGGCCGTGGCGCGAATTCTCAGCGTCGATGCCGATGGACGCATCGAACTAGAGGTACTTCGAGGTGCGGCGGAGTCGCATCGTGACCTGTTGACGTCGGCCTAGTTCTCGAACGGATCGTGGGGTGGTTCCAGGGCGGTGGCGTCGTTGTTGGCGACCAGCGCGGGGTCGAGAACGGCGGGATCACAGGGTTCGATGACATCGCCCGGGCGGATCTCGCCGCCGACGACGACTCGTGCGTTGAGTCCCGATCGGTGGAGGAGGATGCGGAACACGGGGCGGCCGACCAGGCCTTCGAGGTACTTGCACGGCACGTTGAGCCGACCGCCGTAGAGCACGCACTCCCCGACCCGAAAATACTCCCCGACCAGGTGCGATAACGGCGCGCCGGTGGTTGTGAGATTGCGGCGGTGTTCGTGCGGGGCGAGGTCTACCCGATGATCTCGCTGTAACGCGGTCAAGGTTTCCGACTCGATCAGGGTCACCTGGCGGTCGATGTGGTGGCGGTCGGAGTAGGTGCCGGTGCGAGTGGCATAGCGGTCGTGGGCGAGGCCGACCCCGGCGACCAACTCGGCCACCGCCAGCGCCTGCATCGGCTGTGACCCGGCACCTGTGATGTGGATGTGGTCGAGCGTGCCACGGAACAACGTCATCGAGTCACCCATGCACCGCGCTGCCAGACCCGCTCGGGTGTCAACGGCAGGTCGAGATGGGCGACACCGTAGGGCCGAAGAGCGTCGAGCACGGCGCGACTGCAACGCCGGCGTGCCAACGACGGTTCCCGGACTCGCCGACGCCCTTGACGCCCGAGCGGGTTGAGCGGCGACGGGGTCTCCATCTCGATGCACGAAGCTGCGGCATCTCGGCTGCTGACACGATGCGCGTAGTCGGCGAAGTTGGCGGTGCGCGGCACGCCATCTTCATCGTAGACCATCTCCTCGTAGAGCGCTGCGGCGACCGCGAGGCCAAGGCCGCCGTGCACCTGGCCCTCGGCCATCTGTGGCTGCAGAATCGTCCCTGCATCGTCGACCACAGACCAGCGAACGGACCTCGACCTTGCCGGTTTCGGTGTCGACTTCGACCGCGGCGACGCAGGCCCCGAACGCGAACGTCGACCGGCGGCCGCTTGAACGTGTGGACTGCCGACGATCGGCGCCGAGTTCGACCCAGCCGAGTGACACGGGCCGGCGTGCCGGCGACGAAGAATCCGACCGCTTGTCGAACACGATGTCGTCCTCGGCCGCTTCGAGCAGGTTCGGCCGCCCGTGCTTGGCGACCTCGATCGATGGCGGCCGCGCGGCGCCGTAGGACGCCGACCCACCGAGCTGGGCCGAGCGCGAGCCGATCGTGCCGCCGCCGAACGGCGACGAAGTCGGTGTCGCTTGCAACACCGTCACCGCTTCTGGGCGTCGATGCCGAGCTCGTCGGCGACGACGCGGCGAACGTGGTCTCGTGGCACTGGCCGTGCGGGCGATGTGCCGATGATCAACGTGACACGCCGTCCCGTCGGTCGATCACGGTGAGGTCGACGCTCCTCGCCGCCGCCGGTCGATTCGACGGTGCAGCTCACGCCGATACCCAGCTCAATCGGGTCCACCAGCGGCGCGCCGGGCGGCCTGCTCGGCACGCAGACTCGTCGTACCCGGCAGCCTCGATGCAACGGTCGAGCGCCTCCTCGTAGTCGCCGCTGTCGTAGACCGAACCGGTTGCCGTCTTGTACGGGAACGCGTCGGGCGGGACGAGGTTGCGCGGCGGACCTCGACCGGGTCGATGCTGAGCGCGACGGCGACGCTGGTCCATCGCCCGCTCGATGTCGCATGCCGCCTCGGGCCGACCGGCGCCGCGCAGCGCGATTGGTCGGAGTTGGTGTTGGTGACCACCGACGTGCCGGTGACCCAGGCCCGGGGATGTCGTAGACACCGGTGCCCGAGTTGCGCAGGTTCGAGGTGATGAACGTGCCCATCGCCGGGTACGCACCGCTGTCCTGCAGGGCATCGACCGAGTAGGCGCTGACCTGGCCGTCGCTGCGTGGCCCCGACGCGCACGTGTGGGTCGACGCCCGCCCGTGGCCCATGCCGAGCATCGCCTCGGTGCGGGTCTCGCACCACCGCAACCGGGTGGCCAGATGCGTGGCCAGCCCAGGCGACCACCACGTCTTCCGGGATAGCAGCCGTAGCCGCCCTTGGCCCCGAAGCCGCCGCCAACGTCGGGGGCGATGGCCCGCACGGTGCCGCGGCTCCAGACCGAGCGCGCACTCGATCACGTACTCGCGCCCGGCGGGGCGTTGCGAGCTGACATACGTGGTGCAGCGGCCGTCGGCGCGTTCCAGATCGAGGCGCCGGCGCGAGGCTCGATCGGGGCCAGCGTCGAGGCGGGGTGGCGCATCGATCGAACTCGACGCACGACGTCGCAGTCGGCGAACGGGTCATCCTCGAACGGCGGGGTCTCCCAGGTGAACGACACGTTGGTCCCGGCATGCCTCGTGCAGGATGATCTCGCCGGCCTGCGACGCCTCGATGTCGACCAGCGCGGGCAGCGGGTCGTAGTCGACGATCACCGGCTCTGCGGCGTCGGCACGCCACGGCCGCGAGCGTCGCGATCACGACGGCCACAGGTTCACCGACGAACCGCACCATGTCGCTGCGCCAGCATCGGGCGGACCATCACCTTGTTCATGATCGGCAGGCGTGGCGGAAGCGCCCAGACGTCGGTGCAGATCGTCCCCGGTCCAGATCGCCAACACGCCGGGCATCGCCGCCGCGTCGGACAGGTCGATCGACGGTGATCAACCCGTGCGGCTGGATCGAACGCACGAACACGGCATGGAGCCGCGCCCTCCAGTTCGGGAATGTCCAGACCGTCGATGAACCGGCCCTCACCGCGCAGCAACGGCGGGTCTTCGCGCCGGATGGTGCGGGCGTGATGTGCGTCGGCCATCGCCTGATTCTGCCCCGTCGGGAGTAGTCGGCCCCCATCCACGACCTGAGGAAGTGACGCCAGACCGTGGCGATCTGCGTAGGTTCTGGCGTTACTTCCGCCGTCCGAGTCGAGTCACTCGAACTTGGTGCCCCAGTCCTTGAGAAAGTCGAGAAAGCGGACGGGGGCGTCGGGTGCCCATTCGCCGGGTTCGTAGCGGGCCCAGCGGAGCGTGCCCGAGTACGGGAACGGACCATCGCACTCGTAGATGTCCCAGTCGACCGGGGAACGGCGGTCGATGCCGACGTCGATACCTTCGAACGGGGCCATCGGAAACAGCATCGGCAGCGTCGATCAACGCGCCGCACGCTCCGACCCATCGACGCCAAGCCCAATGTTCCACCGCCACTTGCCTGGGGCGCTCGAACGCCACCACCACCTCGTGGTCGCCCGGGGTCAGCGGCCGCCGTCAAGGCGCGACATCCGGCCGTGGCCGTCGTTGAACGCGAACGCGAAGGTGCCCACCGTCGACGTACGACGCGGTAGCCGCCGCCCTGGTCGCCGTGGGCGACGAGCATGCCCGCGGTCACCTTCGCCGAAGGAGCATGAGATCGTGATCATCGTGTTGCGTTGGGTGAGCAGCCGGTTGAGCGCCAGCGGTCGAGGGTCGGGGTGCCCCGCGCAGATCGTCACCGGGTCGCCGAACTCGTCGTCCTTCGACGGCCGGATGACGTAGCGCCAACCGGTGCCCTCGTCGAGCGGGTAGACGTCGTTCCCGTGGGCAGCGTCGTCGAATCGGGCGGCCAGTTCGACGACTCGTTCGGGCTGGTCAGCGGCCAGATCGTGAAGTTCGTTGGGGTCGACCCGCAGGTCGTACAGCTCCCATTCGGCGTCGTCGAACCGGGTGCGGGCGACGTGGCGGGTGACCACCTCGTAGCCGTCGCGATACAGCCCGCGGTGGCCTTCCATCTCGTAGTACTGCTCGTAGCGGGCCTCGATGGCCGCGGGCGACCGGAGGATCGCGGCCAGCGACGTCCCGTTCATCGGCTTGAGTTCGACCCCCGTGGCGTTGCGATGGAGCAGCCGAGTCCAACGAGGTCGAGCACGGTCGGCAGTACGTCGACGCAATGGCCGTAGTGGTGACGGACACTGCCAGGCCGGCCGCGGTGTCGGCGAGTCCGGCGGGCCACGACCAGATACATGGCACCTGATGACCGCCGGCGTGGGTGTTGCGTTTGTACAGGCGGTATGGCGTGTTCGAGGCCATCGCCCAGCCGCGGGGATAGTGAGTCATCGTCGCGCGCCGAACCGATGTCGTCGTAGCGGGCATCGTCGAGTTCGATCTCGCCGGCGGAACCTCCGACTGGGCGGCGAGATGGCCGTAGTAGTTGGTCGTGCCGGTCGCCTCACCCTCGCGGCTGCGCGCCGTTGTCCGAAAGGAACACGACGATGGTGTTGTCCCACTCCCCCATCTCCTCGAGCGCGCCGCGCAGGCGACCGAGGTTCTGATCGATGCGGTCGATCATCGCCGCGTACACCGCCATGTAGCGGGCATAGACCCGCTGATGACGGGCATCCAACGAGGCCCACGCCCCGGCCTCGTCGCCGGGTTCGTCGTTGCGTGGTGGCAGTGGAGTTCCCGGCGGAATCACTCCCAGTTCGATCTGGCGGGCATGGCGTTGGGCGCGGATCTCGTCCCACCCCACGGTGTAGACGTCGTCGTAACGAGCGATGTCTTCGGGCATCGCCATCAACGGGGCGTGGGCCGCCGGGTGGGCGGCGTAGAGGAAGAACGGCTGGCGCGGTCGGGACGCCTTGCGTTCACGGATCATCGAGATCGCCTGGTCGGTCAGGTCATCGGTGAGGTGGTAGCCGTCGGGATATCGGTCGGTATTGATCAGGTGATTGTCGGCGAACAGGGCGTGGGGCTGGTGCAGGTTGGTGAACGCCTCGAGGTTGCCGTAGTACCGCTGGAATCCCCGCTGGCAGGGCCACGAGTGCATCGGCCCGTACGCCGACATGTCGGAGTCGCGGGCCAGGTGCCACTTGCCGACCATCAACGTGGCGTAGCCGTGATCGCGCAACACCTCGGCCGCGGTCGCCACATCGGGGGCAAGTTCGCTGCGATACCCCGGGTAGCCAGGGTCGTCCTGGGCGACGTGGCCCATCCCTGCGGCATGGGGGTTGACACCGGTCAGCAACGATGCGCGGGTCGGTGAGCACATCGGGTTGACATGGAAGTTCGAGAACCTCACGCCCTCGGCGGCGAGCCGATCGAGGTGAGGGGTGTGCACCTCGCCACCGAAACAGCCGAGGTCAGAGAAGCCGACATCGTCGACGAGGATCACGATCACGTTCGGGGCCCCGTCGGGGGCAGTCGGGTGTGCCGGCCACCACGGCTCGGAGCCGGCCATCGTCCGGCCGATCCGACCCTGGAATTCGTCGGTTGAGCGGGACGATTCATTGGGTCGGGGCGCATCGTCGGCCATCGGGCGAGGTTACGTCGCCCGAGGCGAGCGGGACGCCCCGGGTGACCAGGGCATCATCCGGCGTGGGCTACCTGGTTCGCCGCCGACCTCGGCACCGCTATGCCAAGTACGCCCACGGACACGTCACGTTCGTGCCGAGCCTGCAGATCGTCGTGACAGCACGCAGGGCCCAAACGCTCAGCCGGCTGATCCGCCGCGCTTGGCCACGCCGTACTTCTCGTAACGTCTCGCATCAACGGAGGGACGACATGAGCGAAGCGAATGCCAACCGACCGAGCAACAGGGAATCGGGTGGCGATGGGTTCGGGGGCGCAGCCCCTGTGCAAGTGAGCGAGGAGGCGTACAACCGATGACCGACGTGATGTCCGAGGTCGATCCCAACGCCCCGCGGGCGCCACAACCAACCGCGTGGCCCCGCTGGGCGGCGGCCGCCGCCGGATTGGCCGCCGGTGCCGTCGCGGTCACCGTCGGCATGTTGGTCGCGGCGATCATCGACGTCGTTTCCCCGATCGACGCGGTGGGGTCCGAGGTGATCGATCGGGTGCCGAAGTGGCTGAAGAACCTGGCTATCGACCTGTTCGGCACCAACGACAAGACCGCGTTGCGGGTCGGCATCGTCACGATTCTCGCCATCGCCGCGGCGACGTTCGGACATCTCGCCCGCCGCAGGTTCCCGGTCGGCGTCGTCGGGTTTGCCGCCTTTGCCGTCATTGGGGTCGCCGCCGCGCTCCATCGGCCGAACCAACCGGGCCGGGCGGCCGTCGCTCCGATCGTCGGGACGTTCGCCGGCATTGCCGTCTTGGCCCTCGTGCTGCGAGCGCGGCCGGTGCCCGCCGAGGTTCCCGGCCGCTCGCGAATCCCGCGCGGATGGGACCGGCGCCGGTTCTTGACGGCGACCGGGGCGGCTGGGGCGGGAGCCGTGGTCGCTCTCGGCGCCGCTCGCACGATCACCCGCCAGCGGTTGGAAGAGGCCTTCGACGCGGCCCCCGAGGTCATCCCACCCCCGGCCGCCGCCACCGGCGATTCCGCTCCCGCGCCCGGCGACACAACGCCGGCCGACGCGGCCGGCCCCGGCGACAACCCGAACGGGGTTGCCGAACTCGCCGAGGTCACCCCGTTCATCACCCCGAACAACGACTTCTACCGCATCGATACGGCGCTGTCGATCCCGACCGTCGGCCTTGCCTCGTGGAAGGTGTCGGTCGGCGGGATGGTCGACAAGCCACTGTCGCTCAGCTACGACGATCTGCTCGCCCGCCCGCTGGTTGAGCGGACCATCACCATTGCGTGCGTGTCAAACGAGGTCGGCGGCGATCTCATCGGCAACGCCGTGTGGCGCGGGGTGCTGCTCGCCGACCTGCTCAACGAGGCCGGCGTGGAGCCAGGGGCCGAGCAGGTCTACTCCACAAGCCTTGACGGTTGGACGTGCGGTTTCCCGGTCGAGCTTGCCCTCGACGGACGTGATGCGATGATCGCCGTGGCATGAACGGCGAGCGGCTTCCCCGCTCCATGGTTTCCCCGCCCGGCCTGATCGTGCCCGGTGTCTACGGCTACGTGTCAGCGACCAAGTGGCTCGACAAGATCGAGTTGACCACCTGGGCCGCCGAGGAGGGCTACTGGATTCCTCGAGGTTGGGCCCGCGACGCCCCGATCAAGACCCAGTCGCGCATCGATGTTCCCGGCCGCGGTGACAAGGTCGTCGCCGGCAAGACCGCCATCGCCGGGGTCGCCTGGGCCCAGCACCGCGGCGTCGCAAAGGTCGAGGTCGGCATCGACGGCGTGTGGGCCGAGGCCCGGCTGAGCACTGACGTCACCGACGACGCCTGGCGCCAGTGGGTGTACGAGTGGGACGCCACCCCTGGCCAGCACGTCATCCAAGTGCGGGCCACCGACAAAACCGGCGAGACCCAAACCGAGGAAGTCGCCCGGGTCGACCCCGACGGGGCCACCGGCTGGCACACCCGCAAGGTCACCGTCGCCGACTGATCCGAGTCGACGCTATCGTACGCCGCCTGGCCGCTTTCGATGTTTTGGTACATCGCGGTCGATGGGCTCACCGTGGCGATGGAAATCGCCGCGGTCAGCACGGCGGCATTGAGGTTCCGTTCCCACCAGATTCCGAGGTCAGCCAGGAACAGTGCGATGCCGTCGGCGGCCACTACATGCAGATCACCAGTTGGATGGTGCACGCTTGGGTCGTGCCGGCCTGGGAAAGCCCGGCCGGAGTGTTCTCGCACGAGAATCCGAATCCGCGTTGCGCCGACGGTACATACATCACCGACGTGTCGGCCAATGCGAGGGTGTCTGACGACTGACCGTGACGCAGAATGGTGGGTGTGAGCGTTACGTTGCTGAATGTCGGGGAGATCGCCGCGGTCGCCGCGTTCGGCTACAGCGGTGCCGAGGTCGCCCGACGCCACGGCATGGACATCGTCGGTTTGGGGGCGTTGGCGGTGGTCAACGGGCTGGCGGGCGGTGTCACCCGCGACGTGCTCATCCGGCGCCCGGTGCTCGCCCTGCACGACACCCGGCTGCTTCCGACGTGTCTCTTCGGTGCGCTGGTCGTGATGGTTTTCGGTTCGATCATGCCGGTTCGGGTCGTCGATACCCTCGACGTGATCGGCCTGGGCCTGTTCACGGTCTTGGGCACGCGCCGTGCGCTGGACGCCGGGGTCACCGAATTCGCCGCGGTGCTGCTCGGTGCCGTAACCGTCGGTGCGGGCAGTGTCCTACGTGACTTGCTCGCCGGCGACCGGCCCGGGTTGCTGTATCGATCGGAGCTGTATCTCATCGTGTCGGTGGCTGGCGGCGGACTCTACGTCGCAGGCACCCACACCGCGCTCGAGTCCTTCGTGCTCCTGCTCGGCGTTGCCTCCCTCGCCACCCTGGCCCGGCTCAGCGCGCTCTGGCTCCGGTGGACCAGCCCCGTACCGGGCCAGTTACGTCGTCCTACCGAGGAGCGGTGATCGCGACCGTATCGTCACCGTTCTGACTCCGCCGGATGCCCACGCGATCAGTCGACGTCGCAGTGGGCACGCCGGCCGCGGCGACCGCGGCTGTCGTCACTCAGTGGCGCGGCGACGGCGACCTACGACCGGTTCGACTCCTGTGGCCCGACCACCTCGGCTCGCGCGGGGCAAATACTGCCGATGGGATCGGCGAACGAGGGCACCGACCACGTGGTCACCACATTCGGGCTGGGGTATGACCGGACCATTCGCGATGTGGCGGGCGGATACCTCAACGACGGCTTGCGGGATGTCCATTCGTCGTTCGATCCGGACGACCTGCGGCCGAGTTGGGAAGACGACCGCACGGGCGTCGCCGTCGGCCACTTGACGCTCGACGGTGATCCATATCCGGTTGCCGCCCGCCATGTGTTCCAGCGTGCGATCGCCGACTGGGAGGCCCTCGGCTTCACCCTGAAGATCGGCCTCGAACTTCAGGCCTACGTGCTCGAACCCGACGGCGCTGGCGGTTGGAAGCGTGGGCGACGCCGCGTTCGTACGTCTACGCGACCGGCGGTGCGGCCGACCCGGCGGGGCTGATCGACGACATCACCTGGACCGCCGAACGCTGCGGGTTCAAACCGAGTCGATCAACGCCGAGTTCGACGAGTCGCAGTTCGAACTGACCCTGGAATACGACGACGCGCTCCGCCGCGGATGACGCCTTTCTGTTCCGCCTATGGCCCGCGAGACCGCCCTGAAGAACGGGCTTGATCTCACGTTCATGGGCAAGCCGTTCGGAACTGGCCGGCAACGGCGTGCACGTCAACGTCTCGCTCGGTCGACGCCGAGGGTCGCAATGCCTTCGCCACCATCGTCCACCGCCGACGGACTTCCTTTCGGCGCTGACGAAGGGTGCGCTGGCCGGGCTGTGTCGACACCATCAGGCGCTGACCGGGCTGACCGCGCCGACGGTGAACGCCTACCGCCGGCTGCAGCCCGGCTCGCTGTCCGGCTGCTGGGCGAACTGGGGGGTACGCCCACCGGACGTGGCCAACCGGGTGCCGGACCCCCGGTCCGGCGATGCGGGGATGGAGAGCCGGGTCAGCGACGGGGCGGGCGAACGTGCACCTCGCGGTCGCGGCGGTGCTACAGGCCGCCCGGCTCGGCGTCCTCCACGGCGAAGGCGGTCCCGCCGCCGCTGACCGGCGACGGCTTCGAGGACGGCGGCACCGACGTCCGCAGCGCCGACCTCGCTCGGGGAGGCGCTGGACCACCTCGAGGCGGACCCGGTGCTGGCCGAGGCGGTCGGCGCCGAGTGGTCGCGAACTACTGGCCAACAAGCGGGTCGAGTGGGACCAGTATTTGCGGGACTCGGGGTCGACGTTCGCGGCTCGACGGTCACCGAGTCGAGCTCGACTTCTACCTGGAACGTCCACTGATGAATCCGAGAACATGACGATCCACCCGCGCTGAGCCCACATCCACCGCGAGGGACGCGCCGGTGACGGACCCCGGGTTCGACCTGACCGGACGGCGGGCGCTGGTCACCGGGGCCTCGGCCGGGATCGGCGCCGCGGTGGCCCTCCGGCTCGCCGGCGCCGGTGCCACCGTCGTGGCGGTCTCCCGCAGTTCGGGCGGAGTCACCCCGATCCGACGGCGTCGGGCGCGTGGTGCCGCTGGTGGCGGATCTGTCCGGCCTGCCGAGGTGGACGCGGTGGTGGACCGGGCGGTCGAGTGCTGGGCGGGCTCGACATCCTGGTGAACAACGCCGGGCGCGGTGACTGGCTGGCGGTGGCCGAGGTCGACCGGGCCTACTTCGACGGGCTGATCGGGCTGAACCTGTGGGCCCCGCTGCGGCTCTGCCAGCTCGCCCACCCGCACCTGGCGGCGGCCGCCGGCGGCGGTGGTGATGATCGGCTCGGTGGACGCGGTCCGGCCCTCGGCCGGCGGGGTGGTCTACGGCGCGAGCAAGGCCGGGCTGGCCGCCGCCACCGTGGCGCTGTCGAAGGAGTGGGGCGCCGACGGCATCCGGGTGGTCCAGGTCGACCCCGGCCTCGTCGACACCCCGATGGCCGCCGAGGTGGTGCCGGCGAGCTGGAGAAGGTCGGCTTCGGGGTCAACGTGGTCCGGCGGGCCGGCCGGCCGGAGAGGAGGTCGCCGGGCTGGTGCACTACCTGGTCTCGCCGCTGGGCGGGTTCGCCACCGGCGTCTCGTTCCGGCTGGACGGCGGCGCGGTCGCGATGGGCCCGTTCGACCTGAAGAACCCGCTCCCGGGCGACGCGTGACGGCGACAGCCGGCCGCGGCCCGGCTGCTGATGATCCTGACCGAGAACCACACCATGCTGGACCCGCGGGACATGCGCGGGATGGTGCGGACTCGCCCGCAGGTCGCCGAGGAGACCGGGTTCGACGCCGTGATGGTCAGCGAGCAGACCATGCTCGGCGGGGGCTCCGCGGTGAACGAGGCTGATGTCAGAAGACCCGCGGATGGGTACGCCGCGATCGGCAACCAGGACCCGTTCACCCCTGGCCCTCGTCGGTGGCCACGCTGGCCGCGGTGGCCGCCGGGACCCAGCACGGGTCCGGGTGGTGGCCGGGGCGATCATCCCGCCGCTGCGCCATCCGCTGCTGCTGGCCAAGGACCTGGCCACGATCGACCTGCTGGCCGAGGGCCGGCTGGTGGTCCAGCCGACCGTCTCCTGGCAGCAGGCGGAGTACGAGGCGCACGGGCTGCCGTTCCACCGGCGCGGCGGCATCCTGGACGAGCACCTGGCCGCGATGTTCGGCGCTCTGGACCGGGTCGCCGGCGCAGTTCGAGGGCGAGTTCTTCCGGTTCTCCTACGGATCTACTCCGAGCCGAAGGCGTGGCGCCCGCAGGGCCCGCGGATGTGGTTCGGCGGGGAGCGGATGCACGCCGCCCTGGTCCGCCGGATGGCGCGCTACGGGTCGGGGTTCCACCCGTTCGGGGCGCCGACCGACGACGACCTGGCGATGCTCGGGGCCGGGCTGGCCGGAGGTCGGCCGGGACCTGTCCGAGCTCGAGCTGGTCGGCGGCACCCGGGCCAGCTTCGACGGGCCGGACTCGGTGGCCGACGTCGAGGCGTCGATGGCCGACATCCCGGCGCAGCTCGAGCGCGGCTACTCGACCTTCTGCATGAAGCCCTCGCAGTACACCGACCGACCTCGGCGAGGTCCGCGAGATCTGCCGCCGGATGGTCGACTACGTCAACCGCCTGGGCTGATCGGTACGCCTACACCGCAGGAGTCAACGCGTCGTCGACCGCAGTGTCGTTGGTCGATTGGCCGAGCACGATGACGGCGAGTGCTCCGAGCACGACCGCCATCGCCGCGGCCTGTGGGCCGGTGATCGGTTCGTCGAGAATCCACCAGGCGAGCAGGGCCGAGGCGATCGGGATGATCAGGGTCATCGTCGAGGCCAGCCACAGCTCCATTCGTCCGATCGACCAGTTCATCAGCGACGTGCCGAAAAAGCCGACACCGAAGGTCATGAACAACAACAGTGGCCAATCCTTGGCAACCGGCCACGACAGATCTTGACCGGCCACCAGGCCGAACGGGATCGACACGATCGCCGCCCAGAACGAGACGCCGGCGGTGAACTCGGTCGACGTCAACGTCGCTTGGGCCCGCCTCGACATGATGAAGTACGTGCCCCAACAGATCATCGCCCCGACCGCGGCAAGATCACCCAGGCCGCTCCATGTGGGTTGGCCTGCGGCGATGATCACCACCACCGCCACGCCCCCGATCGCCACCGCGGCCGCGATGACATCGCGGCGGCGCGGACGTTCGCCAAACAGGCGGGCCGAGACCGCCATGATCAGCACCGGTTGTAGCGCGCCGATCAGCGTTGCATTCGACACGGTCGTGTGTTTGACGGCGTAGAAGAACAGCAGCACGTCGGCCGCCAGCCACAGTCCACCGGGCATCGAGGTTCGCAGCGCCCGCAACGAGACCGGGGTGCGGCGGAGCGCCATCCAGGCCACGATCGCGGCGAAGTACATCGTGAACCGATAGGCCCCGATCGCCGGCGCGGTCATCGTCAACTCCCGGGCAACCACCCCCGAGGCGCCCCACACGCTGACGGCGATCGCGGCCCCGATCAGCCCGGATGTCTGCTGGTCGGAACGGGTAGCCACGTACTGCGACCGTAGCCGTCGTCACCTCTCGACTCCTCAGCCGTTCTCGTGAGGTCGTGCCCGACTGGAGGGGGCTGACTGGAGGGGGCTGACTGGAGGGGGCATACCCTCACGAAACCGACGACAGACGGTTACTGACGTCAGCTGCTGGTCATTCGACGTCCGAGGCGTCGGGGGTGACGCTCGTCGCGCAGCGGAAGCCGATGTGGCCGGTCGATCCGTCGGGGACCATGCGCGCCGCCGGTCGGTAACGCGTGCAATACGACTCGGAGCAGAGGTACGAGCCGCCCTTGGCGACGCCGTCGGCGGTGAGCTCCCACACCTGGCCGAGCTGGTCGTAGACGCCGAGCGAGCGGGGAGCGAACGCGCCAACGGGCATCGTCCCGGGCGGGTCAGGCCGGCGCGACGCATGGGGGAACTCGCCGATCCACACATTGGCGAGCAAGCGACCGTCGGCGGCGAGCGGCCAGGTGGGGGGCAGCGGTTCGATCGACGCCGCCCGCTCCCACTCAGCCTCGGTCGGCAATCGATAGCCGGACCAGCGACAGTACGCCTCGGCATCCGCCAGCGTCACGTGGACGACCGGGTGATCGCTGCGGTTGGCAAGGTCCGATCCCCAACCGAACGGGCGCTGCCAGCACGCACCGGGTGCGTATTCCCACCAGTTCGCCGGGTCCGTCAGATCGACCGGTCCGTCGGGTGGCGAGAACACCGCCGAAACCGACGGCTGCATCCGTTCGGCGACCGTCACGTAGCCGGTTCCGACCGTGAAGCGAGCGAACTGGGCATTGGTCACCGGATGGATGTCGAGCGCGAACGCTTCAAGATCAACCACCCGCGCCGGGCGTTCTTCCGGGTACCGAGCGTCGGTACCCATCGTGAACGATCCGCCAGGGATCGAAACGAAACGATGCCTAGGAACGACCACGGCATCAGAGGGTAGTCGGCCCACCCAAGGGGGGCTGGGTGGGCCGACGACCCAAATCAACCGCCCTATCGGGCGGCGACAACGACCGACTGTTCGGCCATCACGATGGGGGCAGCCGCGCCGGCCCGAAGACGGTCGCGGGCCCCGGCGTCGACCCGAGCGAGCGACGACGGCAACAGGATGCGGCGCACGACCATACCGGCGGCGATGGTGGCCAGCTCGCGGGCAACATCAGGGCCATCGGCGAGGATCGTCTGTACCTCGCGGTTGGTGGCGTCAACGCGGGCGACGACCTGGTCGAGGTAGAGCCAACCGGCGGTCATCATGTCGATGTCTTCGCTGATCGCGTAGTCGCGCAGCGAACGAGAAGTGCGGCCACTGATCAGGGTGACGAGGGCAACGTGATCGTCGGAGGCGCCAAGCAACTGCAGGGCGGTTTCTCCGTCATCGGAGGAAGGGTCGAGGAGGACCAGCGTGGTCGGAACGGTTGTCATAGGGGACCATGTCCTTTCAGATATCTGTTTCAACGATCAAGGTACCCCGCAGATCGTTACGACAGAATGAACGGGGCGTGACGCTTCGCTCATGTGACGCAAGGCCTATCCGGTTGCGTACGGTTTCATCCATGATCGAGATTCCCGACGGGTCGTCGTGTCTACGGCATCCAGCTTCCCATCCAGTGAAGAAGAAGCAAGCGGGTTTCGTCGCCGACTGGGAGTTGACGGGCAACTGCCGCCGACCTCGCCACACGTCGCGCAGGCCGCCGACGAGCACGGATTCTTCTACGTTGCCGTGTGCGACCGCGTCGCGATCCCCGAGTCGCTTGCGAGCACGGATGGGCACGTCTGGGCAGGCTGCATCGGCGACGTTAGTCGTGGTTGGCCGGTCTCACCCAGCCGCACCCAACCTACTATCGGCCACGCCTACGTGCTCCCCTATCGCCACCCGTTGATCGCCGCCACGAGGGTCGAGACCCTCGACTACCTCTCGAGGCGGTCGCGCCATCGGTCGGCATCGGAGCGGGTGACGTCGGAGGCCGAGTTCACCGCACGCTCGGCGTCGACCCCACGCCCGCCAGCGGGAAGATCGTGGAGGAGAAGCTGCCGCCGTCTTCATCGAGGCGCTGGAGCAGGAGTTCGTCGACGGCCTTGGGGTTCGAGCCGCGCCCGGTGCCATCGCCGCGCCCACCGGTGTGGATCGACGGGCTGGAGAGCCCGCAGCCATCCCCCGTGGTGCGGCGACGTACGGCGACGGCTGGCTCCCGCAGGGTCCGTCGAACGCAGACATGGTCGCCAAGCTGCAGGCGCACGCACGACGAAGCACGGCCGGGCCGACCGGCGTCCGATGATGATCGGCGACATCACCCCGTTCCTCTACGTCGGCAGCCCGGGGTGGGACGTCGGCGAGGGCGTGCTCTCGGGGGCGCCCCCAGCGACATCGCCGAGCAGATCCTCGCCGACACCGCCGACGGCGTGAACCAGCTCCAGGTGCGGTTCAAGGCACGCAGCTGCAACAAGATAGTCCCGACCAGATGGCTGCGTTCGCCACCGAGGTCGCACCGATCCTCACGACGACCTGACGTCCTCCGCAAACAGCGATCAGATATGCCCAAATAGTCGACTCTTCGTTAAGTGTGTTACGAGTAGACTACTCTTATGGGAGTAGGAGCACCGTATGAATGGGCGTCCGTCAACCGTTTCGTGAACCGAACAGCCGAGTTGAAGGTACTCGATGACTGGTTCGATGATCCCCACGCCTTGCCGCTCGCGATGTTCGGGCGTCGACGCGTCGGCAAATCCTGGCTACTGCGTCGCTTCGCCCACGGTCGACCCGCCGTCGTACTCGTCGGGGAACGGCTGACGGCGGGGATGCAGTTCGACCGCTTCGCCCGCCAGCTCGCTCCCCTACTCGGAGTAACCCCCCGATTTGATGACCTGGCAGAACTCATCACCGTTCTGCTGCGCCTCGGACGCAATGAGCCCATCACGGTGGTCATCGACGAGTTTCCGTACCTGCTGCCCACGACCCACGCCGAAGCTGATCGAACCCTGAGCCGAATCCAGGCCGTCTTCGAGGAGGAGCTCGCCGGCACATCAACCAAGCTGATCCTGTCGGGCTCGGTAGTCAGCCAAATGGCTGGGCTGTTCGCCGAGCACGGCCCGCTTCACGGCCGACTGCGCGGGTTCGAACTCACTCCGTTGGCCTTTGACGCCGCCGAGCCGTTCCTCGACGGACTGTCACCGGACGAGCGAATGGAGCGGTACGCGATCTGCGGTGGCATCCCGCGCTACCTCGATCTGCTCGGCCGAGGCCCGCTCGGAGCCGCGCTTGTCAGCGGAGCACTTGGGCCGAACACACCGTTGTGGAACGAAGGGCGATCCGTCGTCGAACAGGAACTCCGCCAGCCCGGCGCCTACTTCGGCATCCTCCAGATGCTCAGCACCGGAGACAAGGAAATGAACGAACTCGCCCAATCGTTGCGCACCGAGGCCAACGTCGTGTCCAAATATCTCTCGACACTGGTGTCAATGCGCCTCGTCACCAGACGGCTTCCCATCGGCGCAGCGGCCGGTTCTCGCCAGGGCAACTGGCATCTGGTCGATCCATTTCTGCAGTTCTGGTTCCGGTTCGTCTTTCCTCACCAGGCCGACCTCGAGGCCGGCCTGCCCGGAGCCCACCTCTTCGAGGAGGAAATCAAGCCTGCTCTGTCGGATCACGTCGCTTGGCACTTCGAGGAGTGGGCCCGGTCAACGGTTCGAAGAGACGGCCTTGCGACGATGGTCGGCGCGTGGGTGGGGGCCGGCGATGCACGATCTGAGGCGTCGAGGAGCGCGTTCCTCCGAAGAGATCGACGTCGTCGGGATGACTCGCGGCACGGTCACCGTCGTCGGCGAAGCGAAGTGGACGAGGAAGCCCATGAGGGCTGCCGTGCTCGACGACCTTCTTGAATTCAAGATGCCCGCCCTTCAGCAAGCAGGTCTACCGGTGGCTTCCGATCGCCGGATTCGTTTGTTCTCCCGTTCGGGCTATGAGCGCCGCCTGATCGAGCGCGCGACGACCGACCCCACGATTGAACTGGTCGACGTCGCGGCACTGGTCGGCACCTCGGCCACCGCGAACATAGTCGGAGGTTCTCGGCGGCCGCGATCCCGGCCGCGATTCCGGCCGGATACAGCTCGACAAAGCGTCACGAACGCGGTCCCGACGACAATCCGGACGAGGCGGTCGATTACACTCGGCCCCGCGTACTTATTGTCGATTTGATCGAATGTCACGATGAAACCAGGGACCTACAACCTGGCTCTAAATCTGCTCCCTATATCGTGGCCGATGCTGCATCCGGACCGGCTGGCGTTGATCACGGGTGAGTGCCACCTACACCGTACGCCGTGCAGCTCGATGAGCGGGCAACGCGGCTGGCCAACCAATCGTCGTCGCTGGGGATTCCCACTTTTACCATGTCGGCATCCACGCCTGCCGAACTGCGCCGAGTGGGTCGAGGCGTTCTATGCCTGCTGCAAAATCAGCGCGGGTCCGATCAACGTCAACTTCCGGTATGTCGAGGCCGAACTCGCGTACCTCTACAGCAACTCGACTTGCGGTGCTACAATCGTCACCCCGAGTTCGCCGACGCGGGCCAGCGCCGCGGCCCCGGGTCTGCGTCAACTCGTGCTCGACGACGGCTACGAGGCCGTGCTCGCCGCGGCATCCGCCGAGCGACCGAACACGGGGCGCAGCAGCGACGACCTTTACGTGCTGTACACCGGCGGAACCACCGGCATGCCCAAGGGCGTCATGTGGCGCCACGAGGATATCTTCTTCGCCGCGATGAACTCGTCGCGGGGCGATCGCCCGCTGGTGCAAGCGAGGTTCCCGGCCCGAAGATCGCCGTGCTTACCGGCCCAATGACGCTCCTTGCGCTCGGGCCGTTGATCCACCGCGGCGGGCAGTGGCTGACGGGCAACGCGCTGATGGCCGGCAACGTGTTCGTGTTGAGGACCGGGAGACGTTCGACCCGCACGTGATCTGGGCGTTCGTCGCCGGGCGCGTACGAGCTGGTCTCGTGATCCTGAGGCAATGGCCCTCCCGCTCGTCGAGCCCTCCTCGCCGAGGCTGGTGTCTCGACCTTCGCTCGTCTGGGCGATCGCTAATGGTGGCGCGCCGCTTTCCGAGTCCGTGAACATCGCCGCAGGCGCTCCCGAAGCTCGTGATCATGGACAGCTTCCGCGTGTCGGAAACCGGGGCCAACGGCCGAAACGCGACGGGAGCGAGGGTCCGCGTCACCCCAGTTCCAGATGGGTGAGCACACGTCGGTGCTCGTGACGACGGCTCCCAGGCCTAGGCCGGCGAGGTCGGGAAACTGGCCCGCCGCGGTCACGTCCCGCTCGGCTACCACAACGATTCCGAGAAGACTGCGGCGACCTTCCCAACTACGCCGGCAAACGTTGGGGGATCCCCGGCGACTTCGCCCGCATCGAGGTCGACGGGGCGATACCCTCCTCGGCCGTGGTTCGGTGACGATCAATACCGGCGGCGAGAAGGTGTTCCCCGAAGAGGTCGAGGCCGTCCTCAAGGCCCACCCGGCGGTCGCCGACGTCATCGTGGTCGGCATCACCGATGCACGCTGGGGCGGAACGGGTGATCGCCATCGTGCAGCTCCGGCCCGAAGTCCCCGAACCGACGGAAACGTGCAATTTGGGCAGCCACTGCCGCACCTTGATCGCCGACTACAAGATCCCCAAGCGGGTGCTGCGCGGCCCCCGAGGTGCAGCGCACCCCGGTCGGCAAGGCCGACTACCAGTGGGCCAAAGTCACCGCGGTGGACGTGATCGAGCTGAGGGCGGCGACTTCCATGTTCTCGTGCGCCACCTCGCCGCTCACGAGAACATGAAAACAGACTGGACCCGGCCCTGGCTCGCACCCCGGCAGCGGTCACCCGACCCCGACCTCAACCGGTTCGGCTGATCGGCCCTGGTGCGGGCGAAGGGCGGCGGAGAACGCGCATCGAACCGAAGGCAGCGAGGGCGGAGCAGGCACCGGCGATGAAGAACGCCGGCTGATAGGAACCGGTGGTGTCGCGCAGATAGCCGGCGAGCCAGGCCAACGCGGTCGCCGCCGATCTGATGGCCGGCGTAGACCCAGCCGTAGGCGACCATTCCTCGTTCCTCGCCGTACACCTCGGTGGACAGCTTCACCGTCGGCGGCACGGTCGCGACCCAGTCGAGGCCGTAGAAGATCATGCACACCCGAGTCGGCACCCGCTGAATCCGAGCGCAGCCGTTGAGGGAACTCCAGCGCGAGCCGCGGGTACCGTTAGAGACGCCGAGCAAATTGGGTCGACCCGGTCCGTGAGCGGCCCCGAGAGGACGTGCCGGCGATGTCGACAGCCCTACGGGGGCGAACAGGCCGGGGGCGGTGCCCGTGAATCGCGTGGTCGCGGGTCGCCGAGATGAAGCGGGTGGCGATCATCCGCGTTCGTCGAACGCTGTAGACGAGGAAGCCCCCGAACAGAAGCGAGGGTCCGCCAAGGCGAGAGATGGCGCGAGCCCCGGAGTTCGCGTACCCGAATCGGGTGCTGGAGTTTGGGCGCGCCGTGACCCACCCCTCGCCGACCCGTTGCACGGCGATCCCCACGTCTTCCGGCCGATCGTGTAGCACGATGCCGCAATGGAATTGCGACGAATTCGGCCATCGACCGGGCCCGGCACCCACCGCCAGCCCGATCATCGCCGACCCTCGTGAAACCTGCAGGAACCCCATCTGTCCGCTGGCCGTTCCGGCGATCAGCGTGCCCGTCACCAGGCCTCGCCGGACGACGAACCAACGGTTGGCGACCGATGTAGCCAACACCGTCGCCATGCACCCCGTCCCGAGGCCGACGAACACCCCGTAGAACAGGACCAATTGCCAGCGTCGGTCATCGACGATGACGAACCGAGGCCCAAGGCGATCATCGCCACTGCCACGCTGATGACCCCTCGCAGCCCGAATCTCGCCATGAACGCCGCAGCGAATGGCCCCATGAGACCCTAGAGCAACACGTTCACCGATACCGCCAGGCCGATGTCGGCCCTGCTCAGCTCGAACTCCGCGCGAGCGGATCGATCAGCACACCGGGTACTGCCCGCATGCCCGCCGCGGCAAGAAAGATCAAAAGGTGGCCGCGAAGATTACCGACGAAGTAGTGAACCCGCCACCCGGCGATCCGGGAGCCGATCGATCGGCCTCTATCAGTTTGATCCACCCTGACGGGCTCGATACCCTGACCATGCCCGCAACAATGCCCGCCGTGAAACCGCCATGATGTCGGCGTGGAAACATCGGTGTAGACACTTTTCACCAACCGTTCGGACGCGGGAGCGCGGATGTTGCGCACCCTGCGGGGGTCGCAGCGGCACTGGTGGTTCGCCATCGGGTTCGCCGCGGCCGTCACGTCGCACACCGCGGCGGACCACGCTCGACGCAGGCCCTCGGCGTGCGTTCACCCTGCCGTTGAGCTTCCCTACGGCACCAACCGACTCCATGACGGCCCGCGGGCCGCCGCCCAGGCCCTTGCGTCATCTGCCCGTCGCCTTGCCCAGTTCGCCCCGTTTCTCGCGCGGCACGGTCGACGGCCGCACGCTGGCCCAACTGCACACCCTCGCCGAGATCGGCTACACCGTCGTCATCAGCGGGTTGCTCCTCACGCTCGTCGCATGGGTGTTCGACCGGTTGAGCCGCGACGCCGACGAGGTCGGCCATCTCCGGCGAGGCATTCTGCGGTGGGCGGGGTATCTCGTGCCCGTCTATCTGGCACTCGGGTTGCTTGATCAGTTCCTCGACTGGATCCTGTTGCGAGCCGTCCCGATCGGCGATCCGCCTCGACTCTCAGGCACGGCCAAGTTCGCTGCCTGGGTGTTGCAGTTCAGTTCGCTGACCCGCCGGCTGAGTCTGCTGGCGATCATGGTCCCGTTGGCCGTCGGGCTACTGGCGATTGCTCGAAACGCCCGTCGACGCGCCGGGCCCGGTGGCGGATTCCTCGCCGAGTATTTCGCAATACCGGGTGCTGATCGCCGTGATCGCGCTCTACGCAGTCATTTTCAATGTCGGCCCCCCGGGCGAACAGGCGGCCGACGCCATCCGCCTATGGAGCCATTCCCTCCGCCTGATCGTGGTCGCCGTGCTCGCCGTCTTCTGGTTGTCGGCGACAGTATTCGTCATCGCCCGACGGGTCGGAAGGGCCGCCGATCCACCCGGGCGACCAGTGTCGGAATGGCGGCTGACCAGACGACTCGCCGGGGCCGGAGCTGGGTTGACCGTCATCGGATTCGGCGTGGAACGCATCCGCCACTGGGGTGGGGGAATCGGCATGCTCGGCCTCAT
>CAWKBX010000001.1:0-581642 GCA_963847945.1 uncultured Actinomycetes bacterium | reverse complement strand
CGTCGTCGTGAACCAGAAGAACCGGTCGCCGGTCTGTAGGCCGTGGTGGAGGCCGAGGGCCTTGAGATGTTCGACCGTGATGCCGCCGTGGCCGATGATCGGTTTGGGCAAGCCGGTCGTTCCCGAGGAAACAGCACGTAGAGCGGATGATCGAACGGCACGTGGAGGAACGACGCCGGGCCGGGATCGGGGCCCGCCAACAGTGCGTCCAGTCGTCGGGGCCAGTGCCGAGGTAGCGCAGTCCGACCGCGTGGTCGACCGACGCGAACCCGGCGTGGATCTCGGCGACCTCGGCCGTCCGGTCGATCCGCTTTGACCCGTAGACGTAGCCGTCGATGGTGATGAGCACCTTCGGAGCGATCTGCGAGAGGCGGTCGATGACCGAGCGCGCCCCGAACTCCGGCGCGCACTCGACCAGATCGCCCCTATCGACGCCGTCGCCAACATGGCTATCAGGGTCTCGGGGATGTTGGGCGCGTAGGCCCCGACCCGGTCGCCGAACCCGACGCCGAGCCGCCGAAGTCCGCGGGCGCAGCGGGCCACCGCGTCGAGCAGGTCGCCGCCGGTCAGCACCACCTCGTCGCGGGTCTGGCTGCGGGCGATGATCGCGGCGTCCAATGGTGCGCCGCCCACCACGTGCTCGGCGTAGTTGAGTGTGCCTCCTGAAAACCACTCGGTCCCGGGCATCTGGAGACCGCGAGGGCTGATCACCGATGTTGGCTGGGTGCCCCAGCGAACGCCGAAGTCCTCCGCGATAGCGCCCCAGAACCCGCCGGTGTCGGTGACCGACCAGTGGTGCAGCGAGGAATACGAGTCGTGCCCGTGGGCGGTGGCGAACCGGCCGAGCGGGGTGTCGGCGAGTGCGGACGATGGAGGAGTCCACAGCACAGGGCCGCGGGGCGATGCCGTCATGTCTCACATCTTGGTGCGCGGCGGCTGCGGCCCCAACCACAGTCACCGATACACCGGGGGACCTTGGGTAGCGTGATCAACTGCCCCCTCGGGAGACCCGAGTCGATGGCGCACAACGTGGAGAGTGGACAGGCATGGCAGAACGATACGACTACGTGATCATCGGGGGAGGTTCGGCCGGTTGCGTGCTGGCCAACCGGCTGTCGGCCGATCCGAGCACCAAGATCCTCGTGTTGGAGGCCGGTCGCCCCGACTACAAGTTCGACGTGTTCATCCACATGCCCGCCGCGCTCAGCTTCCCGATCGGCTCGAAGTTCTATGACTGGAAGTACGAGTCGGAGCCCGAGCCGCACATGAACGGCCGCAAGGTCTACCACGCTCGCGGCAAAGTGCTCGGCGGATCGTCGTCGATCAACGGGATGATCTTCCAGCGTGGCAACGCCCTCGACTACGAACGTTGGGCCGCTGATGAGGGGATGGAGACGTGGTCGTACGCCCACTGCCTGCCGTACTTCAAGAAGATGGAGACCTGCCTGGCCGGCACCGATGCCTACCGCGGCGGCGACGGCCCGCTCGTGTTGGAACGTGGCCCGGCAACGAATCCGCTGTTCAAGGCGTTCTTCGAGGCGTGCCAGCAGGCGGGGTATCCGCTGACCAACGACGTCAACGGTGTCCAGCAAGAGGGTTTCACCGCCTTTGATCGCAACATTCACCGCGGCCGTCGGCTCTCGGCGTCGCAGGCCTATCTCAAGCCGGTCCGCAGCCGCAAGAACCTGACGGTGACCACACGCGCCCAGGTGACCAAGATTCGCTTCGACGGCACGCGGGCCGTAGGCGTCGACTACCAGGTGCGGGGCACCAAGCACTCGGTCGACGCGGGGGAGATCATCTGCTGTGGCGGCTCGATCAACACGCCGCAGATTTTGCAGCTCTCCGGCGTCGGCAACGCCACCGAACTGCGTGCCTTGGGTATCGATGTGGTGCATGACCTGCCCGGAGTGGGGGAGAACCTGCAGGATCACCTGGAGGTGTATGTGCAATACGCCTGCACGAAACCGGTGTCGATGCAGCCGAACCTGGCGTTGTGGCGGCGGCCGATCATCGGGCTGCAATGGCTGTTCCGCAAGGGCCCGGGAGCGACAAACCACTTCGAGGGCGGCGGGTTCATCCGCTCCAACGACGACGTCGCCTACCCCAACACGATGTTCCACTTCCTGCCGATCGCCATTCGCTACGA
This sequence comes from uncultured Actinomycetes bacterium, assembly GCA_963847945.1. GTDB lineage: Bacteria > Actinomycetota > Acidimicrobiia > Acidimicrobiales > Ilumatobacteraceae > JANMJD01. Next base: position 579,493 of record CAWKBX010000001.1, on the reverse strand, counting down.
CGGCTCGGCGCCGCCCGCCGGGCACGGCTACCAAGTGCACGTCGGGCCCATGTACTCCGACTCGCGGGGCTCGATCAAGATCAAGTCGGCCGACCCGTTCGAGAAGCCGGCACTACGGTTCAACTACATCTCAACCGAGACCGACCGGCGGGAGTGGGTCGAAGTGGTGAAGGCCGCCCGCACGATCCTGACCCAGCAGGCGATGGACGAGTTCAACGGTGGAGAAATCTCTCCCGGGACGTCGGTGTCGACCGACGAGGAGATCCTCGAATGGGTCCGCAAGGACGCCGAGACCGCGCTGCACCCCTCGTGCACCGCCCGGCTTGGGGTCGACGACATGTCGGTCACCGACCCGCTCACGATGAAGGTTCACGGGGTGGAGGGTCTGCGGGTCGTCGACGCCTCGGCGATGCGCTACGTCACGAACGGAAACATCTACGCCCCGGTGATGATGCTCGCCGAAAAGGCCGCCGACCTGATCGCCGGGAACACACCCTTGGCTCCCGAGTACGTCAAGTTCTACCGCGCCCCTCGTCACGGTGGCTGAGCCCGCCACGGAGTCGGCACCATCGCTGAAGCCGCCGATCGCCGTCATCGGCGTGGGACTCGTCGCCCTGGTCGGTGGCATCGTGTGGTTCGTCTGGAGCTTCACGGGAACGTTGACCGCCCCGTCGTTCGACATTCCCGGAACCACCAGCCGTCAACTGTCGCCCGGCGTGTACGTCGTCTACGAGCAGGTCGGATCGACGAGTCGGACCGGCCCGATCACCACCTCGCGCACCAGCTCGTCGAGCATCGCGGTCGAGTCGATTCGGGTGGAAGGCTCGTCGGGTCAGCTGGTCGCGGTCCGCTCCTTGAATGGCACCGAGACGCTGACCCGTAACCGCTCGATCTACGTCGGGGTGGCCCGCTTCACGATCACCGTCGATGACAGCTATGCCATCGAGGTCCCCGACGCTCAGCCCGGCTCGGCGATCGTCGGGGGCAGCATCGTGTCGGAGTTCGGAAAGAAGTTGAGGCTCATCCCGGTCGGCCTGGCCGGACTGTTCACCGCCGGCGGCGGCGCGATCTGGTACCTCGTGCGTCATGGCCGCCGAAACCCGGTTCCCCTCCGCCCTGCCTACTCGGGCCCCGTCGCCGCGACCCCAGCCGGCTGGTACCCCGACACCGAACGTCCCGGCAACCTGCGCTGGTGGGATGGTCGCCAGTGGACCAACCACCGCCACTCGAATAGCCATTGATATCAAGTCTGTAGATCGATATCATCCGAGTATGCGCCAGCTGTTGCTCCGAGTACCCGATGAGCTGCATGAGCGGCTGTCTGCTCGGGCTCGGGCGGACGGGCGCAGCATCAACATGATCGCCAACGAGGTGCTCGACCTTGCTGTAACGGACCGGCCCGTGTCGGTGCGCGATCTCATCCGCGCCCGGGCGTCGGCCGCCGGAATTCTCGCGACGACCGGCCGGGGGGCGATCGAAGCTCCGCCGATCGAGGTCGTGTGGGCGACGCTGCGGGGTGCCGAGCTATCGGCGCAGGAATCGATCGATGAGCAGCGAGGCGGCGCTCGGTGAAGATCGCCTACGTCGACTCGTCGGTCGTTGTGTCGTACTACCTGCCCGGCGAATCGGCTCACCAACGAGCCGTCGAGCTACTCACCGACGACGACATGGCGGTCGTGACCGCCACGCTGACGCGTATCGAGGTGTCGGCGGCACTGGTGCGAGCGGCCCGTACGGGTCGGGTCGGAGCGGTTGACGACGTACTCGATCGGCTTGATCACGACTTCGAAAATGGCTTGATCACCATGGTCGCCCCCGATGCGAACGACGTTGACGCCCTGGCGCTCCAGCTCGTACGAACCCACGGTCTCCGAGCGATCGACGCCATCCACGTTGCCGTCGCCTCGCTGGCGTTGCCCGCCCTGACTGGCCCCCACGACGAAGCGACGTTCGTCAGCCGGGACGCAGCTCAGGCTGAAGCAGCCCGAGCGCTCGGGCTACCGGTCGGCTGACCGGCGTTGGGCGGCCGGCAACATCGACTCCTTCTACCGTTCCCAATCCGCTGAGGCCTCAGCCGCTCAGCAGGCGACGACAAACTTCAGCGCGTCACACACCGACTGCATCTTCAGCGGGCTCACGACCGTCAGCTGATTGGTGAGCAACGATCGTTGCACACTGCGGATGTTGTCGAGGCTGACGACACACTCAACCGGAAGACCATCGTCGGGCCCGAGCAAAACCTCAGATCGAATGCCCCGCACAGTGCTTGTGAGTGGGACGCCGATCACGAATGTCAGCACCTCGATCGCTTCTGAGCGGGTGAGGATCAGATATGGCCGACGCTTCTCGTGCTCAGGTTCGTACCACCAAACCTCGCCGCGTTCAGGCATAGTCCCACGAGAAGCCGGCTGCTTCATCTTCGGCGTCCAAGCTGAGGGCCAGCGCGTGGCTGTCGGCCGAGCCTGCTGTTTCGAGATCGCCCCACACGTCGCTGGTGCCTTGCGGCAACCGTCGGTAGGCAGCGACGTATGCCTCGACGTCGCGTTCCATCGACGATCGGTCGAGATGCTCGGCGACCGCTTGACGAATGATCGCCGACCGCGAACATCCGCGTTGCGCGGCCTCCCGGTCGAGTCTGTCGCTGATCTCATCGGTGAGTTGCACCATCGATTGCCGTCGAGCCATAGGCATATCATAGGCATATCGTCGGGAGATGTCTCAGAGCAAGGGTGGGGGCGGGCGGGAGCCGTTTCTACATCGTGGCGCCGATGATCCAGGGGGCGAATTCGTTGTGGCCGTAACCGAACTGTTCGCTTTTGGTGGGTTCGCCCGAGGCGACGCGGAGGAATTCGGTGAAGATCCGGTGGCCCATCTCGGCCATGGTCACTGAGCCGTCGAGCAGTTCGCCGCAGTTGATGTCGATGTCGTCGGACTGCCGCTCCCAGAGCTGCGAGTTGGTCGACAGCTTGATTGAGGGGCTGGGAATGCAGCCGTAGGCCGAGCCGCGCCCGGTGGTGAAGCACACCAGATTCGCACCCCCGGCAACCTGCCCTGTCACCGAGACCGGGTCGTAGCCGGGGGTGTCCATGTAGACGAAGCCCCTGGTGGTGACCGGTTCTCCGTAGCCGTAGACCTCCATCAGCCCGGTGGTTCCGCCCTTGGCCACGGCCCCCAGCGACTTCTCGAGAATCGTCGTCAGCCCGCCGGCCTTGTTGCCGGGGGAGGGGTTGTTGTTCATCTCACCGTGGTTGCGGGCGGTGTAGTCCTCCCACCATTCGATGTGGCGAACGATCTTGGCCCCCACCTCGGGGGTCACCGCCCGGCGGGTCAGCAGGTGCTCGGCACCGTAGATCTCGGGCGTCTCCGACAGGATGGCGGTGCCACCGTGACGGACCAATTCGTCGACCGCGGCCCCCAACGCGGGGTTGGCGGTGATGCCCGAGTAGCCGTCGGAACCACCGCATTGCAGGCCGATGATCAGCTCCGACGCAGGGACGGGCTCGCGGGAGATCTCGTTGGCGGCCGGGAGCATCTCGGAGATACGGGCGATGCCCTCTTCCACACACCGACGGGTGCCGCCGATGTCTTGGATGTTCATCGCCGAGAGCCGGCTGCCCTCTTCCAGTCGCCGCGCCGTGATCAGCGCACCGAGCCCGTTGGCCTCACAACCCAGTCCGACGAGCAGCACCCCGGCGATGTTGGGATGGGTGGCGTACCCGGCGATCGTGCGACGCAACACGTCGAGTCCCTCGCCGCCCGAGTCCATGCCGCAGCCGCTGCCGTGGGTCAACGACACGATGCCATCGATGTTGGGGAAGGCCTCCAACCCGGCTCGGTTGCGCCAGTGGTCGGCGATCGCCTTCGACACCGTCGCTGAACAGTTGACGGTCGAGATGACGGCCAGGTAGTTGCGAGTGGCGACCCGTCCGTCGGGGCGGCGGATTCCCATGAACGTCGCCGGCTGGTCGACGAATGCCGTCGGCTCGTAGGCCGCGCCGAAGTCGTGGTCCCGTTCGAACCGTCCCATCGACAGGTTGTGGGTATGGACGTGGGAACCGGCGGCAATGTCGCCCGCGGCGAAGCCGATGATCTGCGCGTACCGCCGCACCGGTTGCCCGGTCGAGACCGGTCGCACGGCCACTTTGTGACCAGCGGGAATCCGTTCGGCAACGACCACATCGCCATCGAGCCGAGTTCCCACCGGCAGCTCTCGCACCGCGATGACGACGTCGTCGTCGGGATGCAGACGAATTGTGGACGTACGCAGAAACTGAACGGCAGCCATACCCCATCCTCGCGCCAAGTGGGGCGGAGCCGAACTACGGCTCGATCACGATCCAGCCCCGGCGCTGCAGTTCGGCGGCGAGTTGGTCGGTGGGCAACTTGCGGATCGCCTGCTCGCTCGCCGACAGACGTGGCGATGGAGCGGCAACGGCCGGGACTTCGCCGCCGTCCGAAGGGTCTTGCGACTCGGATTGGAGTTGTTCAATGAACGCCGTCACCTCATCGCGGGTGAACTTGCCGGCCGCCTGGCGTTGGTTGAAGCCCATCGGGCCACGGGCGTCGCGGAAGTCGGAGTGGCCGGCGGCCTGGAGCAGTTCGAGCAGTTCCTGTACCTGTTTGGCGGGGGCGGGAGGGCCGGAAGCTTGTCCGAAGGCCACGTTAGAGCCCCAGGTCTTTGGCGATGATCGTCTTCATGATCTCGGTGGTGCCGCCGTAGATCGTGGTCACGCGGGCATCGGCGTAGGCCTGGGCAATCGGGTATTCGAGCATGTAGCCGTAGCCGCCGAACAGCTGCAGACAGCGATCGACGCAGCGCTTCTGCACCTCGGTCGCCCACCATTTCGCCATCGCCGCCTTGGCCGGCGTCAACCGGTCTTCGAGCAGCTCAGCGACACAATCGTTGATAAACGACTGCGTCACTTCCACCTCGGTGGCGACCTCGGCCAGCACGAACTTCGTGTTCTGGAACGATCCGATCGACGCGCCGAACGCCTTGCGCTCCTTGACGTACTCGAGGGTCCATGCCAACGCCTGGCGGGCGACCGCGACCCCGGTGATCGCGATCGACAACCGCTCCTGGGCGAGGTTGGCCGTGAGGTAGGTGAAACCCTCGCCCTCGTTGCCCAGCCGGTTCTCGATCGGCACGCGGACGTCGGTGAAGAACAGCTCGGCCGTGTCTTGGCTGGGCATGCCGATCTTGTCGAGCTTTCGACCGCGCTCGAACCCGGGCATGCCCCGCTCGACCACGAACAGGCTGACGCCGCGGTGTTTCTGGGTCGGGTCGCTCTTGGCGGCGACGATCACCAGGTCGGAGTTGATTCCGTTGGTGATGAACGTCTTGGCCCCGTTGATGACGTAGGTGTCACCGTCACGGATGGCCGTGGTGGCCATCGAGGCGAGGTCGGAGCCGATCCCCGGCTCGGTCATCGCCACTGCGGTGATCAGGGTTCCGGCGGCGATGCCCGGCAGCCAGCGCTGCTTCTGCTCGTCGTTGCAGTAGGCAAGGAAATAGGGCGTCGTGATGTCGTTGTGCAGGGTGAGGCCGAGTGCCGTTCCGCCGGTTCCGGCGTAGGCCAACTCCTCGGCGATGATCATGTTGAAGCGGAAGTCGTCGGTGCCGCCGCCGCCGAATTCCTCGGGGATCGCCATGCCGACAAAGCCGTGCTCGCCGGCCTTGGCGAACAACTCCCGTGGCGTCAACCTCGCCTTGTTCCACCCGGCGACATGGGGCACGATCTCGTTGGCCACGAAGGCCTTCCAACTCTCGCGGAACATGTCGTGGGTGGCATCGAAAAGCGTCACCCCGCCAGTCCACACGATTCGTGGACGTGCTGCCAATCAGCCCGCAGGCGTCTCAGGCCCAGCCTCCGGCGTACGAGGTGTACTGGCCGGTGGTGAAGCGGCTGGTGCCATCGACGTAGGGGGCGCAGAAGTAGGCGAACTCGGCCATGGTGCCCAGGCGGCCGAGCGGGACCTGGCCTTCGAGCTTGGCTCGAACCGCCGGATCGTCGGCTCCCGTGGCTCGGCGGAACTCGGGGAAGTCCATGAAGTTCGTACCGACGGCGTTGACCTGCACGCCGTTGCGGGCCACCTCGCCGGCAACGTTGCGGACCAGATGGGTGGCGCCCGCCCGGGCCGCGGAATACAGCGGGGCACCGGGGGTCGGGCGGGCCGCGCTCGCCGAGGTGATCACCAGCACCTGGCCATCACCACGTTCGATCATCGGCGGGAGCACGGCCTTGAGGAAGTGGTACGGGGCGACCATGCACCCGTCGATCACCTTCTGAAAGTACTCGACGGTGGAATTCATGAACCGCCCGGTGACGATCGCCCCGCTGAACGCGGCGGCCGAGTCGACTCGCCCGAACCTGGCGATCCCGGCCGCGACCAGGCGTAATGACGATTCTGCCTGGCTCAGGTCGAAGGTGCCGGTGACGACCTCGACCGCCGTACCTCTGGCTTCCAACTCCTCCACGAGGGTGGGGTCGGGGTCGCCGAGTACCAGGTCGTGGCCACGGGCGGCCAGTACCCGGGCGAGGTCGGGTCCGACGTAGAAGCCGGCTCCAGCGATCAGGGCAACGCGACGTTCGTTCATCGGCTCACCATATGGCCGGTCGGCCCTCGGGCTCGAACGGCGCGACGAAGACCGACCGTCCGGCGACCATCGTCCGCACGACACGGGCCTCGAGCAGGCTGCCGGGTTCGTCGGCGAGCGGGTCGCGGTCGAGCATGATCAGGTCGGCGGCCAGGCCGGCGCGCAGCATGCCGAATTCGTGTTCCCCGAAGCTGGCCCACGCCGCATCGCGGGTGCCGTGCACGATCGCGTCCTGAATCGGCAGCGCGAAGTCGGGCCGATGCGGCGGCAGCGAGGGGTCGCCGGGCGACTTGCGGGTGGCGGCGATGTACATGTTCGGGAGGGGCTCATATGGGGCGGTCGGGGTATCGGTGCCGAACGCCAGCGTGGTGCCATGGGCGAGATACTCCGGCCAGGCGAAGCCGTGATGGGCGCGCGACTCACCGAGCATGGCCCCCCAGTTGGCATAGACCGCCGGGTCGATGTGTACGGGCTGCATCGAGGCGGTGATGCCCAACGGCGCGAGTCGGCCGATGTCGGCGTCGTCGACGTACTCCAGATGTTCGATGCGATGCCGCCGATCTCGCGCCGGGTTGGTGAGGGTGGCGACCTCTAACGCGTCGATCGCGGTACGGACGGCGAGGTCGCCGATGGCATGGAGGGCGATCTGCAAACCGGCGGTGTCGGCGGCGACCACCACTCGTTGCAGCGCTTCGGCGTCCCAGATCAGCGACCCGGGTCGGCCGTTCGAGTACGGCTCGATCATCCCGGCGGTGCAGGCATCGATGGTGCCGTCGACGATGACCTTGATGCCGACGATCCGAATCTGACCGGTCGAGTATGTCGCCGCAAGTTCTGCTGCCCGGGTGACCTGGGCCAGCTCGACGGCCGGATCGTCATCGCGTCGGATGAGCCAGTGGGCGACCACCCTCAACGTCAGTTCGCCCTGATCAGCGCACCGTTTCATCGCCCGCAGGTCTGACTCGTCCAAGCCCATGTCGACCGAGGTGGTCACCCCCGAAGCGTGATAGGCGTTGATCGTCGCTCGCAGGTGGGAGTCGCGCTCGGCCGACGATGCCCGGTTGGCAACGGGCCAGGCCAGCTGTTCACAGGCCGTTTCGAGGAGCAGACCGGTCGGCCGCGCCCGACGAGTCGCGCACGATCGTCCCACCGATCGGGTCGGGGGTGTCGGGACCGATCTCCATCTCGGCGAGGGCGGCGGAGTTGACCCACACCGAGTGGAAGTCCATCGCGTCGAGATAGACGGGGCGATCGGGAATGATGTCATCGAGCATCTGGCGGGTCGGCTCGCCGCCGGGAACCGCGGAGAACAACCAGCCGAGGCCGAGCACCCGCGGGGCGTCTGGGTGGGCTTCGGCCCATTCGAGCAGCCGTTGCTCGATCGTGCCCAAGTCGGCGGCGTCGCGCAGCTGGGCCTTGAGCAGCCCGGCCCCGGTTCCCATGATGTGGGCGTGGGCGTCGACGAACCCGGGCATCACGATGCCTGGCGCGGTGATCGTCGTCGCGTCGGCACCGGCGAGGGAGTGGGCCTCGGCCCGTGATCCGACGAAGGCGATCTGCTCGCCGTCGACGACCACCGCCTCGGCCCACGGCCTCTCGGGGTCGGCGGTGAAGACTCGTGATCCGGTGACGACGCGCATGGTCGGTGACGCTACTGATCGAGTCGGCGAGCATTCGACATGTCAACATCGCGCGGTGACGACGTCGATGCATCTCCCAACAACACGCGAGTGGCTCCCGGCCGAGGCTCGGCATCGTGAGGCCGAAGTGCTGGCGGGAGTCGCCGAGTACAGCTCCGACGAGGTCGCTGGCCGCCTCGCCGGGTTGATCACCGAGAACCGTGAGATCCACGACCGGGACTGCGTCAATCTCAACCCGGCCACCAACGTGATGAATCCGAACGCTGAGGCCGCTCTGGCCGCCGGTCTGGGCACGCGGCCCTCGCTCGGCTACGCCGGTCTGAAGTACGAGATGGGGCTCGAGGCGATCGAGCAGATCGAGGTGATCGCCGCCGATCTCGCCTGCCGGGTGTTCGGCGCTCGCTACGCGGAGCTGCGCGTCGGGTCGGGCGCGCTGGCGAACCTGTATTCGTTCATGGCGACCTGCAAGCCCGGCGACACGATCATCGTGCCGCCTGCTGCGGTCGGCGGCCATGTGACCCATCGGAACGAAGGCGCGGCGGGGCTCTACGGCTTGAACATCATCACCGCTCCGGTGGCCGCCGATCGGTACTCGATCGACGTCGATGGCCTGGCTGAGCTGGCCGAACGGGTCAGGCCGCGGCTGATCACGATGGGTGCCAGCCTCAATCTGCTCCCGCATCCGGTGGCCGAAGTCCGGGCGATCGCCGATGCCGTGGGTGCCGACCTGTTGTTCGACGCGGCCCACGCGTGTGGCATGTTCGCCGGGCGGACGTGGGCGAATCCCCTTGATGAGGGGGCCGACATGATGACGATGAGTACCTACAAGAGTCTCGGCGGCCCGGCCGGTGGCATGGTGTTGACCAACCGCGCCGACCTGGCCGAACGGATCGACGCGATTGCCTACCCGGGCCTGACCGCCAACTTCGACGTCGGCAAGACCGCCGCGTTGGCCATTGCTCTGCTCGACTGGGTGGAGTTCGGCCCGGCCTATGCCGCGGCGATGATCGACACCGCCGCCGCGCTGGCCGCGGCCCTCGCCGAACGCGGCCTGCCGGTGTTCACGACCCCTGACGGACCGACCCGTTCCCACCAGTTCGCCGTGGTCGCCGATCGATGGGACGGGGGTCATCACGCTTCAATTCAGCTGCGCGAGGCCAACATTCTGGCCTGCGCCATCGGCCTGCCGGGGGGAGACGAATGGGGCGGCGTCCGCTTTGGTACCCCTGAAGCCGTCCGCTGGGGGATGACCGCCGACGACATGCCCGAACTCGCCGATCTGATCTCGGCGGCACTCGGCGGCTCGGCCAACGATCGAGCGGCGATTGCGACCCGAACCTCTGAGTTCCGACGGCGATTCGAGCGACTGTGCTTCATGCGGAGCTGAAGGCCTCGCTCGGCCCGAGGAGATGGGCTCAGTAGACCTTGCAACCGGAGGGGATCTCGGTCAGCGTGAGCGCGTTGACCGCCGCGGCGCCGTCCGGGTGAACCTCGAAGTGCAGGTGGTAGTTGCCTGCTCCGGGATTGCCGGTGTCTCCGACGTAGCCGATGACCTGCCCCAGAGCGACCCTAGAGCCCTTCTCGATGCCGGGAGCGAACGCCGATAGGTGGGCGTACATGTAGTACGTGCGGTCGGCGCGAGTGACGACGAGTGAGTTGCCCGACAGCGAGGCGTTGGGAGCACCGACCGCCGTCTTGGTCGTGATCGTTCCCGACTCGACGGCGTAGACCGCCTGGCCGAGCGCGGCCAGAATGTCGGTGCCTTCATGCGACCGCCCGCCCGAGCGGGGGTCGCCAAAGTTGTCGAGCACCTCGCAACGAGGCTTGGGATCCATCGGAAACAGGAGTTGCGGACTCCACGGTGCCGGCGGCTTCTCGCGCTCGGCGGGGTTGCCGGCGATCACCAGTGAGCCGCTGGTGGCGGCATCGGGAGGCGACGGGACGGTGGTCGACGGAGGAGGCGTGGTGGTGGTCGTCGATGGGATGGTTGTGGCGGACGTGGTCGTCGTGCTGCCGGCGACGGTCGTGGTCGAAGCGACCCCGCCGGCCTGGGTCGCTGACGGAGAGGTCACGCCGGCGACGGTCGCCGCCACGATCACCGTGATCAACCCGGCGCACCATCTTGCTGTTGCTCGAACCTTCATGCCCACGCTCCGAAGCTGGCTGCGGCGTCACTGCGAAACGACCGCCGGCCGAAAGGCTAGCCGGTATGACGATTTGATGTCATTCGGGCTACGACTCCATGTCAGTCGGTGGTGGACTCGAAGCGGAATCCACGTGAGTTGCCGAAGCCGTCGGTGACGGTGACCGTCAACGGGGCGGGCAGCGGATCGACGAGGAACTGAACGGTGAGCGAGCCGTCCTGGGCGAGGGGGTAGCGGTCCTCGCCGATCGTGGCCGTGCCATACGACGGGCCGCCGACGACGCGAAGCACTGAGACGTAGAAGTCGTTGCGGGCCTGGCCGTCGATGCGAACTTCGATCGCATGCGCCGGCCGACGAGCGCTGGCGCTGAATCGCCGGGCGAACCGCCGCTCGACCCCTGTGGGGGATCCAGCAGTGGAGGTGGTGGAGATGGAGAAGGTGAGAGCTGAAATGTCATTCACAGTGGGAACAGACCCCATCAAGGAGTTCGAATGATGCAGATAGTCACCGAATCTCTCGTGATGGGTCTGAAAGCTCACCACAAGCTTCAAAATGCATACTCCGCGTGTCCGTTCGGACGCGTCTGGTTGGAAGCTGGTCGGGGTCCTGAATGATGCCTTCGAAGACCGGGCGGGGCGCATTGCGGTTTCCGGGGGTGTCACCGGCCAGGCTGGGATGATGAAGGTTCGCATCGCCATCTCACCGGGCGCCTCGTCGCCCGACCCCGCGACGCTGAGCGCCGTGATCGACGGTCTCGAGGCGCGGGGCTTCGACACGATCTGGCTGTCGGATGTACCGATGGGTCCGCTCGTCGATCCGCTACTCGGACTCGGCGTTCGCCGCATCCCGCACAACCCGGCTGAAGCTGGGAGCCAACGTCGTGCCGTTCGGCCGCAGCCCATTCGTTCTGGCCAAGGAGCTCGCCCAACTCGATCAGCTCTCGAGCGGACGGTTGCTGCTGAGCCTTGTGCCTGGGCTCGACCAGCCAGGCGAACGCGAGGCACTGACGATCGGGCGCGCCCATCGCGGCCACTACCTCGACGAGGTGATCCCGCTCCTGCGCCGGTGGTGGGAGGGTGAGGCGGTCGATCACGTCGGCGAGACCTTCCAATGCGTCGGTCTCTCGCTCCCGGCCCGACCCGTGCAGCAGCCGTTGGAGATCTGGCTCGGTGGCGTCGGTCCGGCGGCGATCGATCGCAGTGGACGGCTGTCCGACGGATGGCTCGGCGCCAACCTCACCCCGCCCGAGGCGGGAATCGCGACTCGACGAATCCTCGAGATCGCCGACGCCAACGACCACCAGATCGATCCGGAGCACTTCGGGCTGAGCATCCCCTTCGCCCGGACCCCGCCCGGCGATGAGGTGCTCGCCGCAGCGCGGGCCCGCCGCCCGGACGGCGAGATCGACGGCATTCTCCCGGTCGGACGCGAGCCTCTACGCCGATTGCTCGGTGAGCTGATCGAGGAGGGGTTGTCGAAGTTCGTGCTGCGACCCGTGGGGACGGTGTCGGCATGGGACGACGAACTCGACTGGCTCGCCGAGGCCGTCCTCGATTTGCAGACCTGAACCCGATTTGCGGAGCTGACTCCTCCCGCGGTCAACACGCTGCGCGACGATATGTACATGAACGGAATCTTCGGCCATGTTGATATGGGCGCTCGCGGCGCTGCGCTCCCCGACGGAGCCTTCGTCGACGCCGCGCCCACGGGTGAGGGGGTGCTCGTCACCCTCGAATCGGGGATCGTGCAGCTTCCCAACGAATGGCTGCGCGACAACTGCCCGTGCACGGACTGTCGAATCGTCCAGACCGACGAGCGGCGACGCCAGCCCTGGATGGAGTCCGATGCGCCGACCGTCGCCGACGTTGCTGTCGTCGACGGGGAGTTGCATCTGACCTGGGCAGACGGTCACCGAACGGTGTACGCACCCGACTCGTGGGCCCACATTCGCACGGCGGCGTCGCGGGGGGAGTACACCACCACGCTCTGGACCGGCGACTATCAACTCGGCCGATTCGAGCATGATGCGGTGCTCGCCGATGCCGACACCCGCCGGCAGATGTTCGAGTCGTTCCGCCGCGACGGGGCCGTCGTCGTCACCGATGCGCCGCGGATACCGGGCACCGTCGTCGACTTCGCTCGGTCGATCGGCTTGACGCTCATCGATTCCTCGCTCGGTTTCATCTTCGACGTCAAGGTCGACCCCGCCGGCTACAACGTGGCGTTCACGTCCGAGGGACTGCCGCCGCACAACGACAACGCCCAGTACAGCCACCCTCCGAGCGGCCAGATCCTGTCGATGCTGGTCAACGAGGCGTCGGGGGGAGACTCGATCGTCGTCGACGGCTGGTGTGTACTGGAACAGCTTCAGGCCCTCGACCCGGCCGCCGTCGACGTACTCAGCCGCGTCGAGGTGGGGTTCCGCCAGTACTCCAGTCACGCCGATGGATTCAGCCGTAACCCCGTGATTCGACGCGATGTTCACGGACGCTTCAGCCACCTGCGATTCTCGAACCAGTTGATGCAGCCGCTGCCCTTCGACCACCCCGACTTGGCCGAGTGGTATCGCGCCTACCGGATGCTTGGCCGGCTCGTCAGCGACCGCGCCAACCAGGTCCGCTTTCGGCTCGGGGGCGGCGACATGCTGTTCGTCAACGGTTACCGTGCGCTCCACGCCCGCACGGCGTTCCAGACCGACGGGCCGCGCCACCTGCAAGACGTGTATTTCTCGACCGATGACGTCCACAGCGCCATCGCCCGGTTGACCGGCGAGGCGACAAATGCCATGGTGCATGCACCTGACGACCGAGGGAGCGCCGGCGAGCCGGGTGTCGATGGGGTTTGGGGCGCGGCCCCCACGATGGAAAGGTGCACTCATGACAGATCTACTTCACGGCCTGACCGATGCAAAGGTCGGGTTCACCTCGATGGCCGAGTTCACCAAGGCCGACCACGACCTTGCCTTCGTCCACGAGGAGGTACAGGTCCACAGCCAGGCCGACCGGGTGATGGACTGGCTCGATCAGATGAACGGACCCTCGCCGTACCTGGTCTCCCGGCTGGAGCACGTGCTGCAATCGGCGACCCGCGCCGAGCGCGACGGCGCCGACACCGAGACGGTGGTGATGGCCCTGCTCCACGACATTGGCGACGTCATCGGAACCGCCAACCACTCCGAGGTTGGCGCCGCCCTGCTGCGGCCCTATGTCAGCGAGCAGAACTACTGGATCGTCAGGCACCACGGGCTGTTCCAGGGCTACTACTGGTTCGGTCACTACGGCCGCAATCCCGACGAACGCGATCGTCATCGTGACCATCCGTTCTACGCGGAGACCATTCGGTTCTGCGCCGAGTGGGATCAGAATTGTTTCGACCCCGCCTACAAACATCAGCCGCTGGAACACTTCGAGCCGATGGTTCGCGAGATCTTCGCCCGCACGCCAAAGGACCCCTTTGAGGCCTGACCACGCCGCGCCGGGTCTCGATCGACTTGGTTTCTACACGCTCGCTGGTGCGCCGACATCTCCTCGGGAATTGATCGACGAGGTTCGCGACGGCGAGTCGATGGGGTTCGGGTCGGTCTTCATCTCAGAGCGGTTCAACATCAAAGAAGCGGCCACGTTGTCGGGCGCAGTTGGCGCGGTGTCGTCGCGTATCCAAATCGCCACGGCGGCCACCAACCACTTCACCCGCCACCCGATGGTCACTGCGTCGTATGCGACCACGATGCATCGCCTGACCGACGGCCGATTCACCCTCGGGCTCGGACGGGGCATCGGCCCACTGACCAACGCGCTCGGATATCCGCCGGTGACCACCGCACAGCTCGAAGACTTTGCGGGGCTGATGCGGCGGCTGTGGAACGGCGAGATGATCCTCGGTCACGACGGCCCGGCCGGCAAATACCGCTACCTGCGCCTCGACCCCGAGTTCGACGAGTCGATCCCGCTCGGGATCACCGCTTTCGGCCCGAACACGCTGCGCCTCGCCGGCCGTGCGTTCGACCAGGTCGTGTTGCATACCTTCTTCACCGACGAGACCCTGACTCGGTGCGTCAAGACCGTCAAAGATGCTGCTGAGCAGGCCGGACGCGATCCCGACCAGGTGAAGGTGTGGTCGTGTTTCGCCACGATCGGCGATCACATTCCCGAGCCGCTGCGCTTGAAGAAGACCGTGGGACGACTGGCGACCTATCTGCAGGGGTATGGCGATCTGATGGTCGAGACCAACCGGTGGGACCCGGCGGTGCTCGCCCGGTTTCGAGCCGATTCGTTCATCAGCAGCTTCGGTGGGGCGATCGACGCCAAGGCGACGACAGCGGAGCTTGAACATGTCGCCACCCTGCTGCCGCCCGAGTGGCTCGCTCCCGCCGCTACCGGAACCCCCGCGCAGTGCGTGGCGGCGATCCGCCATCAGTTCGATCTCGGGGCCGACGGGGTCATCTTGCACGGTGCATCGCCCGCCGACCTGGCCCCGATCGTCGCGGCCTACCCCGGGTAAGCCCGGGGTGCGCCGCCACGACCGAGCGCATGTTGCGGCGGTCGCCGGCGACTCGGTGACGCCCCGCTATGGTCGCGGTTATGCCAGGCCGTGCTCGTCCTCAACGCCGCGAAGATGCCATCCACCGATTGGAGACCGACCTCAACGTCTGGGTCGCCACAAGCAGCGCGGAGGGTCAGCCCCATCTGGTGCCGTTGTCGCTGGCGTGGGATGGGACGCGGATCATTCTGGCCACCCCGACCGACACGCTGACCGTCAGGAATCTCTCGTCGAACGGGCTGGCCCGTCTGGCCCTCGACAGCACCCTCGATGTCGTCATCATCGATGCGGCGGCGGACGTGGTCGACCTCTCGCTCGCTGATGAGGCAATGGTTCACGGCTACGTCGAGCGAGTCGGCTGGGACCCGCGTCTGGAGCGCGGGGAATGGTCGCTGCTGATCTTGACCCCCAGCCGAATCCAGGCCTGGCAGAGCGTCGGTGAGATCGAACGCCGCACCCTGATGCTCGACGGCGCCTGGACGTAGGGAGTTCCCTTACCCGCCAGCCGTACCGCCGGTCGTGTCGATGATGGTGGTCGTGGCGGGGTCTGCGTCGAACAATGAGTAGACGAGGTCGTCGGGTCCGCGGGTGCCCATGGTGTACCCCGTCGGGAACTCGCCGGAGCCGACCACCGGGTCGTCTCGCCGCCATTCGAGGGCGCAGGTGCGTTGGGCGATCCGCCAGGCTGCCGCGTCGCCCGGAGCAGCGGCGCGTCGTTCGAAGCGATCGAGGTATCGCAACCCGATGACGTGGTCGGCAAGCAGGCCCGCGGGGTTGGTGCCACGGTGGTACGCGACGGCATATGTCTCGACGGCGGCGACATCGCCGCGTACCTCGATGTTGCACGTGCCAAGGAAGTGCATCGTGCGATCGAAACGGGCGAGGGTTGGGGCGAGCCAGTCGATCAGACCGTCTACCCCGCCTTGGTAGCGTCCGTGGTCGTCGGTGGCGTCGGGGTGGAAGCAGGCCCGCACCAATTCCAGGTCGACTCGATCGATCCCTCGGCAGTACAGCGCCAGCACCGATCGAATCTCGCGCTCGGCAAGGAGTATGGACACACCCTCTGGCCCGGTCACTTCGCGACCCCTTCGGGGCGCTGAGTGACTCCCGAGTCAATCAAGTCGCTCACGTTGTGTGACCACTTTGGGTCGCCCGACCTACGGCCTTGTCGTCTATCGTCATGATGGGTTTCGGTGGAGCTCAGATATGCGGGGTGCATGGCGTGAACGGTACTGAGGTCAAAGGTCGGCGGCGTGTCTTGGGCGCGGTGGGAGTGGGCACCGCGTTGGCGCTCGTCGCGCTGATCGAGCAATCGCCAGGGGGCGCGGCCGCCGCAGATCCGGTCGTCGTTGCGGCCGGCGACATCTCGTGTGCCGGAGGAGCGACCTCAGGTTGCGGTGAGCAGGATGCCACCGCCGGTCTGATCAAGCGGATCGCCCCGAAGCGGGTGTTGCCACTCGGCGACCTGCACTACGGCGGTACACGCACCGTCGCCGAGTTCAAGGCGTCGTATGGCCCGGGCACGAAACCGAGTTGGGGTGACTTCAAATCGATCACCAGCCCCACCATCGGCAGCCACGAGTACGACGGCTATCCCACCGCCGACGGATACTTCGCCTACTGGAACGGTTCGGCTACGGCGGGGGGACTGGCCGGCTCGCCGAGCACCGGCTACTACGCCGAGACCATCGGGTCGTGGCGACTGGTCCACGCCAACAGCCAGAAGGGCGGCAGTTCGAGCACCCAGCTGTCGTGGATCAAGTCGCAGTTGGCGTCGGCGCCGAAGTGCGCGATGGTGCTCATGCATCATCCCCGGTACTCGTCGGGCACGCATGGCAATCAGGCTCAGGCGACGGGCATCTTCGCCGCCGCTCACAGCGGAAAAGCCGACGTGGCCCTCTCGGGCAACGACCATCTCTACGAGCGGTTCAAGCCACAAAACGCCAGCGCCGGGCACGACGCGGCGAACGGTGTCACGCAATTCGTGGTCGGTACCGGCGGCCGGAGCCTGTACTCCTGGGGCTCGATCAAGCCGAACTCGGCGTACCGCAACAACGCCAACTACGGGGTGTTGAAGCTCACGTTGCATGCGTCGAGCTACAGCTGGGCGTTCGTGACGGTGGGCGACAAGGTGCTCGACTCCGGCACCGCCCCGTGCCACTGACAGCTGACCACTGACCTCTGACCTCTGACCTCTGACCAGTCAGGTCTCGCGTCGACGACGGCTCACGACAGGGCGCGCAGGAACAGGCGGGTTTCGTCGCCCAGGTTCGCCGGCACGTGATAGCCGGCCTGGTCGGTGATCGTCGACCAGTTGTCGCGTACATCCTCGGGTGACATCGCCGGGTTGACGTAGCCGTCACACTCGGCGATGAACACCTCGGCAATGCGGCCCCCGCCGACCGAGAAGACGCGGCCCGTGGCATCGCAATCCTCGTGGGCCAGGTAGGTGACCAATGGGGAGATGAGGGCGGGATCGAGCTTCTCGCCCAGCGCACCCAAGATGTCCTCCGTCATCCGGGTCAGGGCCAGGGGAGCGATCGCGTTGGCCTTGATGTTGTACTTGGCGCCCTCGACGGCGAGCACGCGGGTCAAGCCGACCAGACCCATCTTGGCCGCGCCGTAGTTGGTCTGGCCGAAGTTGCCGAAGATGCCGGCGGCCGATGATGTCGAGATGATCCGGCCGTACCCCTGCTCGCGCATCTGGATGAACGCCGGCTTGGTGACGTAGAAGGCGCCCTTCAGATGGACGTCGAGGACAGGGTTAAGCAGGTCAGGCTCCATTTTGTTGAACGACTTGTCCCGCAGGATTCCCGCGTTGTTGATCACGATGTCGACCCGGCCGAACGCGTCGATCGCCGTCCTCACGATCGCCTCGCCGCCCTCGGGGGTGGCGACCGAGTCGGTGTTGGCCACGGCCTCGCCGCCCAACGCGCGGATCTCGTCGACCATCCGCTCGGCGGCCCCCTTATCAGAGCCCGAACCATCGACCGATCCGCCGAGGTCGTTGATGACCACCAGCGCCCCACGCGCGGCAAGAAGCAGTGCGTGCTGACGACCGAGACCACCGCCCGCACCCGTGATGAGGGCAACCTTGCCGTCGAAACCGAGATCAGCCATGACACAAACTCCTGGGACGTTCTTGGGGGATAGAGAGCCGGGCGATATTACCGGTCGGTCTCGAGCCACAGCATCTCGGGAACCGGAACCTTGGAGTGCTCGGCGACCAGTTGCATTACGTGGAACTGCTTGGGCATGTCGTACGACATGAACACCGGGGCCGAGTTCGGGTCAGGAGGGAGCCGCAGCACACACTCGGCCCGCCGGGTTTCGCCCTCGGCCGTCCACGTCGAGTCGAACATCACCGTGGCGTCCGCCTGGGGTGGGGGCGGCTTGCGGCGGTACGCGAGAATCGTCCGATGATCTCGCGCGCCTCGGGCTACCTCCGAGTTTCCGATGCCCCGGTGCCGGTGGCCACCGAGCAGTTGCAGCAGGACGGCTTTGCGATATTGCCCCAGGTGTTTGCCGCGGCCGAGGTCGCCGAGTTGGCCGTCGAAATCGACGACGTCTTCACCAACCAGGAACCCGATGTTCGCTCGACCAGACGGCCCGGCGGGGAGTACGAGCCGTTCCGCTACGAGATGGTCAACCGGTCGGCGGCGGTGCGACAGGCTGTGGCGCCGGCGCGAGATTCTCGACGTGATCGAGCCGTTGCTGGGCGAGGACTGCCACATCATTGCCTGCACCGCATGGCGCCAACCACCTGAGGAGAGCCGCCATGGTGGTCGGTTCTGGCATATCGACGCCGGTCCGCATGTGCCGCGACCTGCGGATATCCCCTGGGATTCGAGGATTCCATATCCGATCTTCGCGATCGCCGCCCACATCTTCCTGATCGACTGCCCGCTGGAGTCAGGTCCGACCGGGGTGATTCCCGGCAGCCATACCTCGGGTCAGGCCCCGCCACCGGACCGGCCGGCCGACGATGACCTGACGTGCAACGGGCAGGGCGTCGTGCCGTTGCCGGCGTTGGCCGGCGACGTCGCGCTGTTCGTCAGCGATGTGTGGCACCGTCGCCTGCCGAGCGGGCCGGGAGACCCCGGGCGGTTCTTTCAACAGGTCCACTACGGCCGGCGCGACCTGGCTCAACGGATCCGGCCGACCTCGGTCGCCAACCACCTGTCTCCCGCGGCTCTCCACGACGCGGCGTCGGCCGACGATCGTCGCCTCGGGCGGCTGCTCGGGCTACACCCGACCGGCTTCTACGACGGCTGAGTCGGTCGCCCACCGACCGGCGCAGTGCCGTATCGTCGGAGCCGTGACTTCGACCGAACACCTCGAACAACGCCGCAACCGGGTCGCCGACAAGTGGGCCCTCACCGACGAGATCGTGCTGGTCCACGCCGGCGCTCCGGTGTCGATCGATGGAAGCGACCAGTACTACCCGTTCATGCCGCACCCCGATCATCGCTACCTGGCCGGCTGTGAGATCCCCGAAGCCGTGTTGGCATTCGACGCGGCAAGTCGCGAGTGGCAGATGTTCACGCCCCGCTTGACCCCCGACGAGTTGGTCTGGGAACGTCCGTCCGACCCGATCGGGGCCCCGCTGGCGGAGCTCGACGACTGGTTGGGTCGCCGCGCTGGGCGCTCGGTACTCCGCGCCGGAGCCGGTGGGGCGGCCTCGCTCGTCTCGGCCATCGCCGAGACCCGGATCCACAAGGACGAGGCGGAACTCGACGCGTTGCGGCGGGCGGCGGCGTTCAGCGTGCGGGGCTACGACTGGGTATTCGACCAGGTCACGGCGGGCATGACCGAGCGCGAGGTGCAGATCGGGATGGAGGCCGAGTTCTTCCGCGCCGGCTCGCCGCGCACTGCGTACGACTCGATCGTCGCCGGCGGGCCGAACGGGGCGGTGCTCCACTTCATGCCGACGGACCGGGTGATCGAGGCAGGGGAGTTGCTGCTGATCGACGCCGGTGCGGCCTGCGAGGGGTATGCCAGCGATGTGACCCGCACGATGGTCGTCGGGGCGGAACCGACTGACGTGCAGCAGTTCTTGTGGGAGCTGATCCTGCGCACCCACGAGGTGGCCATCGACCGCTGCCGCCCGGGCACCGAGTGGCGCGAGATCCACCACGGGGCGGCGCGCACGATCGGCGGGGGTCTCATCGAACTTGGTCTGCTGCGCGGCGACATCGACGAGCTGGTCATGTCGGGCGCGGTCGCGATGTTCTTCCCCCACGGCCTCGGCCATCTGATCGGCATCACCGTCCACGATGCCGGCGGCTATCCGGCGGGCCGCGAGCGCAGCTCACACCCGCAGTTCCGATATCTGCGTACCGACCGACCGCTGGAAGCCGGGATGATCACCTCGGTTGAGCCCGGCGTTTACTTCATCGAGGCCCTACTCCACGACCCTGCCTTGCGCGCCCAGCACGCCGACTCGGTCAACTGGGCAATGGCCGACTCGCTCCGGTCGTTCGGCGGCATCCGCATCGAAGACGACATCCACATCACCACCGGCGAGCCCGAGAATCTCACCGAAGCCATCCCCAAGCCCCTCCGCATCGGATAACCGTGGGGTGGACGGCCCACGATCAAAGTGGGTTCGACGCGTCGATCGATACATGGACGCGACTCCTGAGTCAGACGGGTTTGAAACCGGACGGTCACGGGTACAGATGCTCCAGCGGGCTCAACCGTGGAGGTCAAACCATGAACTATGTCGGCCAACGGCTGTACGGATTCTCGGGACGCCAACTGGGGACAGTGACGGACGTGATGTCAGATCCGGTGCGGATGACGCCGCAGTGGATCACGGTGCGGCGTGGCTTGCTGCGTCGGGAGCATCTGATTCCGGCGTCGGCGATCGACGAGCGCGACGGCGTCCTCGTCACCCTGCTCGACGATGCAACGATTCGCCACGCACCCGTCACCCACGACCACATTCCTCCCACCCCGGTCGAATCCGAGCGGATTCGGGCCCAAATGGGCCTGCCTGCGCTGCAACTCGACCACGACAGCTGGGTCGGCGAGCCGCCCACCGGCGATTCCACGGGCGACATGGAACGCCCGGACATCAACTGAGGCCCGTTCCTCGCCTTGTTGTCGCGTGTCGGTGACGTAGACGCACTCGTACGCGACAAGAATGCCGGGCGTGGCCTCAGTCCCTCGTCAGTAGGCCTGGAATCGCCTCGTCAGTCGGCCTGGAACCGTCCGCTGACCTGCCGGTGAGTGCGCAGCATCGCTTCGAGCGCGGGATCGGTCACCACCCCTGACTCGACGACCAAACGCCCGGCAACGACCGTGTGATGGGCGCTGACCGGCCCGCACCGCAACCACGCCTCGACCGGGTCGGCGATCGCTCCCGCGAACGTCGGCCCGTCGAGCTTCCACACGGCCAGGTCACCGACCGCGCCGACCTTGAGCACGCCGATCTCGCCCTCGCGGCCCAGACATCCGGCCGAACCGTGGGTGGCGCATTCGAGCGCCATCCGGGCGGTCCCAGCGGCCGCACCGTCGCGCAGCTTGGCCAGCAACATTGCCTGGCGCGACTCCATCCACATCGACGCCGAGTCGGCCGACGACGACCCGTCGACCCCGATGCCAACCTTCACTCCAGCGTTTCGAAGCGCGGTGATCGGCGCGATGCCTGACGACAAAATCATGTTCGAGCTGGGGCAGTGCGCCACCCCGACTCGAGCTTTCCCCAACCGCCGGATCTCGGCCGGGTTGGGCATCACGCAGTGGGCGACCCAGGTGCGATCTGTGCACCAGCCGACCCGCTCGAAGTACTCCACCGGCCGGCACCCGAACGTGGCGATCGAGAACGCATCGTCTTGGGCGTTCTCGGCCAGATGGGTGTGGAGCCGCACGTCGAGACGCTCGGCGAGTTCCGCCGTCTGCGACATCAGCGAGGTCGTCACGCTGAACGGTGAGCACGGCGCCGAGCGCGATGCGGACCATCGCCCCGTGGGAACGGTCGTGATGGCGGACGACCTGCTCCTCGCACGACGCCAAGATGGTGTCGTCGTCCTGCACGACGTTGTCGGGGGGCAGGCCGCCGTCATTGACCGACAGCGACATCGAGCCGCGGGTCGGATGGAAGCGCATGCCGAAGTCCCGCGCTGCGGCGATCGAAGCGCTGAGCAGGTCGCCGCCGCCTCGTGGATGGACGTATAGGTGGTCCGACGAGGTCGTGCAGCCTGACAGCGCCAACTCTGCCAACCCGACCCACGAGCTCACGTACGCGGCCTCCTCGTCGAGGCGGCTCCAACGCGGATAGAGGGTCTGCAACCAGCCGAACAGCGGCTTGTCCGTCATCGCCGGGAGGGCCCGGGTGAGGTTCTGGTAGAGGTGATGGTGGGTATTGATCAGGCCGGGTGTGACGAGGCAGCCGTCGGCGCTGAGCAGGCGGATCGCCGCTGGCGGTCGGTCGTCCCGGCCGCCGATCGCGGAAATCAGTCCGTCGGTGATTGCCACCCAACCACCGCGAATCTCGCGACGATCCTCATCGACCGTCGCGACCAGTTCCGCTCCCGTGACGAGCAGGTCGGCCGTGCCCGCCGCCGAGTTCATACCCCGGTCCACTCCGGACCTGAGAACGCGTCGATCATCGCGTAGACATCGCCGAGCGGATACAGGATCGGGCAGGTCGCTCCGTCGCGCATGTACTCGGCTACCTTGGCGCGAGCCTCGGCGGGGGTGCCCGAGGCGGTAAGCATCTGGACGATCTCGTCGGGAACCAGCTTGGAGGCGGCGACCACCTGATCGTGGGTGGCGGGCCAGGAGAGCACCTCGCCAACCTTGTCGAGCAGCGTCTGGGGGACGCCCGACGCCTTCATGATGTGGGGCTGTTGGCCGAGGTACTGCGTGACCATCAGCCGGGCCATATCGAGCGCCGTCGCCCGGTCTTCGTGGACCGAGCAGACCACCAGCTGCGGTCGATCGATCTGCTCCAAGGTACGGCCTGATCGGGCCAGGCCCTCGCCCAGCGCGGCGATCGCCGAACGGTTGTAGTCGGGCGAGACGAGATAGTTGAGCACCACGCCATCGGCGATCTCGCCGGTCAACTCCATCATCTTCAACCCCGTCGCCCCGATGTAGATCGGCACCTCCTTGGCGCGTCGCTCCTGGTAGACGTAGTCAAGCTCGACTCCGTCAAGGTGGACATAGTCGCCGTGGAACGTCACCGTCTCGTTGTGCAGCAACGCCCGCACCGTGGTGACGATCTCGCGCATCACCCCCAGCGGCTTGCTCCGGGTAATGCCCACCTTGGCCGCCAACGGATCCCACCACGCCCCGATGCCGAGGATCACCCGGCCCGGGGCCAGGTCGTCGAGCGTCGAGAACGTCGACGCCAACCGGGCCGGGTTGCGCGTCCAACAGTCGACCACCCCGGAGCCGATCTTGATCGTGTCGGTGACCGCAGCGAAGGCGGCCATCGGGATCACCGCGTCGCGCACGAGGCGGCTGTCGGCCTGCCAGACCGCGTCGAACCCTTTCGACTCGGCGTACTTGGCGATGTCCATGCCCTCCCGAATCGGATGGGCATCTTGCAGATACAGAGCAGCGGGCGCGGGCATAGCCCCGATCGTAGCTTTACGAAATGTTAAGCACCGCCCGGAACGTCGTTCGGCTTCGTCGACACCCCTGGGGAACTGCCGGGCGCCGGCCCGATGCTCAGTTGTCAATCTTGGCTCGAACCGCGTCCAAGTTGTTGCGGGTGGTGAGCACGTCGGGATGATCGGCGCCGAGTACCCGGACCCGGTCGGGAAGGAGTTCGATGAACAACCGCAACGCCTCACGCGCATCCCCACACCGACCGGCCCAGTAGGCGATGTTGTGGCGTTGGCAACGGCTCGGAAGATGTCGAGCGGCACGGTGCGGGACTCACGACCGATGCTGAGCGGGATGTCGGCGGACGTCACGAACCGCTGGATTTCGGAGTCGCACAGGTACGCCCCGGTGGCCGATGCGGTCAGCGGCTCACCATCGACGGTGGTGCCACAGCAGCGGGGCCGGTCGAGTTGATCGGCGTCGAGGTTGAGTTCGACGTGCGGCGGTCGAGCGTGAACCGCCCGACGAGCGCGCCGTCGCCGGCTCGGGCGAACGACAACTCGCGATCGGGTTCCTCGGTGGGCGGCGGACCGTCGGCGACGGCCTCGGCGTTGCGCCGCCACGCCTTGCAGGCATGTTCGGTGTCGCGCACCGTGAGCGGGGCGACGATGTCGATGAGCTCCTCGGCGTGTTCCACAAGATCGCTTCGGTCGCCGAGTCGACGTTGATTTGCATCGCTCGCACTTGCCCGGCGGACAAACGCGACGTGAAAACAGCCATTTACCTGGACGAATGCACCTGGCCAGCGCTTCCTCCGCACGTTCGAGATTGCAGATTGTCGGCCACGCGCAGGAGCGGGCTGAGCGCCAGGTTTATGCCAGAACACCAACCGAACCGAACCGCACGAACTGAATCGCACGAACCGAATCGCAGGGTGTTCGGAGCAAAGCCGAGCCTGAGGGTTCAGAGCCGGGCGAACAACCTGGCGGCTTGCTCGGCGGCTCGGGCGCGAACCTCCGACGGGTCGACCAGGGTGGCGACTCCTGCGCGCAGCAGCACCTTACCGTCGGCGCGCACCACGTCGGTGGCGCGGATGCCGGGGGAGAAGGCGACGTGCCAGGCAGAATCTGCGTGGTCGTACGACCAGGTCACCGTGTCGCTGCGCGCCTCGGGGACCAACGACCAGCCCGCCTCGAGCCACGACCACACCGTGTCGGGGGTCTCGAGAACGTCGTGCTCACGCAGCCGCACGTACGCGAGGCGGAACTCTTCGAGCATGTCGGCGCCGATTCCGTCGGTGCCGAGAACGATCGGGTTTTTCGGAGCGAACCGACTCGGTCGGGCGTAGCCGACAGAGTTGTTCATGTTCGACCGCGGGTTGTGGGCGACGGTGCCGCGCAACGACACAGACTCGGGCAGGTGGACGCCGTGGACGAGCAGCCAGTTATCTCTGGTCAAACTGGCGATCCGACCGGCGACGGACGCATCAATTGGCCCCTCGGCGACATGGACGTGGACCCCGACTACGAGCCGAGACGCCAGGTCGGCGGCCGCCGCCAACGTCTCATCCGAACACGTGAACCCGGCGTGCAACCCGACCATCCCGCGTCCGCCCGAACGGATGAACCGCTCGCATTCGGCCAGTCCCCGTCGAGCGGCGTCGGTCATCCGGGGTGGGGGAGTGGCCCACGACGACGAAGACATCTCGGGTGATGGCGAGCCATCGTCGGCCCACCGGTCGGTGGCCCCGTAGGCGCAGACGACCCGCACTCCGACCTCGGCGCAGGCGTCGGCGATCACCGACAGGCTGCCTTCGATCGCGTTCGGACTCTCGTGGTGATCGATGATCGCCGTCGTCCCGCACTCCAGCGCTTCGAGCGCGCCCAGCCGGGCGGACGCCCGCAGCATGTCGAGGTCGAGCGCAGCGTCGAGTCGCCACCAGACCTGTTCGAGGATCGACAGGAACCCGGTCGGCCGGTGAGGTGGCGCGGGCATCCCGCGGGCGAGCGCGGAATACAGGTGGTGGTGCCCACAGACCAACCCCGGCGTGATGGCGCCCATCAACCAGCCACCACATCCACCGTCCGCGTCGTCGGCCGGGTTTTCATGTTGTGATGCGTCGCCAGTTGATGCACGAGAACATGAAAACGGGTCATTCGGGAGACTCCGCTCCGGCTGAGCCGGCGGCGCGCATCGGCAACGTCGTGCGCCACACTCCGTCGATTGCGTGCAGCGCCGCGGCGACGGCCCCGGCGGTCGGGACCAGGCCGATCTCGCCGACCCCCTTGATGCCATACGGCGCGTTCGGTTGGGGCGACTCGACGAGGATGACCGAGACCGGGGGCATGTCCTTGGCTCGAATGATGCCGAGTTGGCGCAGCGTGGTCGGCATCGGGAACCCGGTGGCCGGATCGGCGGGGAAGTCCTCCGTCAGCGCATACCCCAGGCCCATATGCACCGAGCCCTCGACCTGGCCCTCACAGAGCATCGGGTTGACCGCCCGGCCGACATCGTGAACGGCGACCACCCGCTCGATACGGCCAGTTTCTCGGGAGGCGACCACCAGTTGGGCGGCATAGGAGAACGTCGAATGGATCGTCGGATGCTCGACCCCCGGCGTCCCCATCTTGTGCGTCCAGTCGACGCGGTACTCGCCGAGGTAATCGATCCCGACCTCGCAGCCGCCGGCGATCGCCGCGGCGCACGCGGCACGCACCGCGCCGGCCCCCATCGAGCGTGCCGCGCGATCCTGTCGTCTGCCCATTGCCCAGCTCACGGGTGGTATCGACGACCACCCGAACCCGGTCGGGTGCGATGCCGAGTTCAGAGACCGCTACCTGTAGTGCGATGGTGTGGACCCCCTGGCCCATCTCGGTCCAGCCGTGGGCGACGGTGACCGTGCCATCGGACTCGAAGCGCACCGCTGCACCGGTGATCTCGACGAAGCCGTTACCGAGCCCGGAATTCTTCAGCCCGAGCCCGAGCCCGACTGCGGCTCCCGAAGCGACCGCCGCGTCGTACGCCGGCCGGATGGCATCGAGGCATTCGGCGGCTCCGAGGCAGCCATCGTCCATCTGCTGCCCTGGTCCCCACAACTCTCCGGGCTGGATCACATTGCGGCGACGGATCTCCCACTCCGACAGTCCGGCGGCGCCGGCCAAACGCGATCGACGATGCCCTCCATGGCGAACTGGGCCTGGTTGGCACCAAACCCGCGGAACGCGCCGCATACCGGATTGTTGGTCCGCACGGCGACGGCATGGACGTCGAGGGCATCCCAGCGGTATGGCCCGCTGGCATGCCCGGCGGCCCGCTCCAACACCTTCATGCCCACGCTGGCATAAGCCCCCGAATCACCGACGGCGCGTACCCGCAGCCCGGTGAACCGGCCCTCCGCGGTGCAGCCGGCGGTGTAGGCCAGGCGGATCGGGTGCCGCTTGGCGTGGATCAGGAAGCTTTCCTCGCGCGACAACGTGCACTTCACCGGCCGCTGCAACAACCAGGCGGCGAGTGCGGTCTGGCCCTGGTTCGACATGTCCTCCTTGCCGCCGAACGCACCGCCGTTCGAGACCAGTTCGACGGTCACGTCGTCACGCGCGACACCGAGGATCGCGGCGATCTGATTGCGGTCGTCCCACACTCCCTGACCGCCCGAGTAGACGTGCAAGCCGACCGGCGGGTTGCGGGACGGCGAGGGTTGATTCGGGCTCCAGAAAGGCGTGTTCGATGCGCTGGGTCTGGAAGGTCTCCGACACGGTGAAGGCACTGGCGGCGAGAGCCTCATCGACCGATCCGCGTTGATATTCCGAGACGCTGAGCACGTTCGATGACGTGCCCCACACGGCGACCTCGGCATCGTCGGCGAGCGCCGATCGACATCGGTCATCGGCGGAAACACCTCGTAGTCGACCTCGATCGAGCGCGGCGGCTTCGCGAGCCTGCTGACGGGTCGCGGCGACCACGATCGCCAGCACGTCGCCCGCATACGACGTTCGCTCCCCGACGCCGATGAAGATCGGCCAGTCCTGGTAGATGATGCCCACTCGCCGCTCGCCGGGAACATCGGCCGCGGTGTACACCGCGATCACGCCGGGCGCGGCGAGCGCGCCAGACGTGGAGATCGCCCGCACGAGCGCCCGGGCATGGGTGGTGAGGTGCAGCGCGCCGTGGAGCATGCCTGGGACCCTCAGATCGTCGACGTAGCCACGGTCGCCGAGCGCGAATTCAGCCTGACTCGTACTTCGCCACCGAGGAGCCGATTCCACCCGCCGCAGGGACACCGTGACGGTGCGTGCCCTGGGCCACGGACTCGATCGCATCGAGCACCTTGACGTAGCCCGTGCAGCGGCACAGGTGGGCACCGAGATGACGGCTCATGTCGTCGCGGGTCACGACGCACCCTTCTTGTCGACCTGGGCCCGGGCCCGCATCACAATGCCCGGGATGCAGAACCCGCACTGCAGGCCACCACACGCCGCGAAGGCATGTGACCAGGTCGTGCGCTCCTCGTCGGGCAGGCCCTCCAGCGTTGTGACCGCCCGTCCTGCGGCCTTGGCAACCGGGTACTGGCACGAGATCTGCGCCTTGCCATCGATCATCACCGTGCAGCAGCCGCATTGGCCCGACGGAGAGCAGCCGTCCTTGGGGCTGGTGATGTCGAGCTCTTCGCGTAACGCGGCGAGCAGATGGGGATGGTCGGCGCGAACGGTCGACCGGGGTGCCGTTGACCACCAGCGAGACCGCGGCTGACGACCGTCATGCGGGGAGCACGACGCCACGTTGGCCGGTGATCCGGGTGTAGACCTCGGGGCGGCGGTAGCGATCGAAGTCGAAGAGCGTGCCCTTGTAACGGGCGCACCAATCCAGGTCGCAGCGGGCGACAATCAACTCGTCGTCGGTCGTCAGGGCCTGGGCCACGATCTGACCGCTCGGGGCGACGATCATCGACTGGCCAAGCGAGTCGACGCCCTCCTCGACACCACCCTTGGCGACCCCGACCACCCACGTGCCGTTCTGGTAGGCGCCCGACTGCATGACGAGCGCGTTGTGGAACCCCTGGAGGATGTCCTGGCTCGGGTCGGGCACGTAGTGGATCGGGGTGTTGTAGCCGCACAGGATCATCTCGACACCCTGTAAGCCCATCTCGCGGTAGCTCTCGGGCCACCGGCGGTCGTTGCAGATCATCATCCCGATCAGCCCGTCGAACGCCCGCCACACGCCGAAACCGTCGGGTGACGGCTCGAAGTAGTACCGCTCGGCATGCTGGAATGGCCGATCGGGCTCGTGGTGTTCGTGGCCGGGAATGTGCACCTTGCGGAACGTTGCCACCGTCGAACCGTCCCGCTCGACCAGCGTCTGCACGTTCCAGCGGTGCCCGTCGTCGTCGAGCAGGGCGTAGCCGAGACAGAACCCGATCCCGAGTCGGCGGGCCTCGTCGAAGAGGGGCTGGGTATCGGAGTTGGGCATCGACCGCTCGTAGAAGTGGTCGGCCGTGGTGATGTCGTCGACGAACCATCGCGGGAAGAACGTGGTCAACGCCAGCTCGGGGTAGACGAGCAGTTCGACGCCGTGATCGGCCGCCTGATGCAGCAGGGCGATCAGCCGGTCGACCACCCCGACGCGCGACGAGTCACGGCCGATCGGGCCAAGTTGGGCGGCTCCGACCGTGATGATTCGACCCACATGCGCTCCCCGGGGTTGCGATCGCGGCCGATTACCGCGAGTTGTACAAATTGTAAACGCGTCGGAGGCTCAGGGGAGGTGGCCGGAATGAGCAAGGGCAAGTCGAACGAGACGATCATGCCCACTGGCGAGCTCCCGGCGGACGTCGGGCCGACAGACCTCTTCAGGGGTCAACCACACCAGATCGAGGGCCTGCTGGCTCGGTCGGCAATCACCGACCACGGGGACCAGGTACGCCAGGCTCACCGCATGCTGCCGAGGATCATGCAGACCCGAGATCTCCGGGTCGGGGAAGTACTCCGCCACGGTGAACGGCGCAGGGGCCGGGGGAATCTGGGGAAGTGCGACCGGGCCGAGATCCTTCTCCAAGTGGCGGACCAAGGCATCGCGTAGCCGTTCGCCGAACATCACGCGACCCGAGACCACTGCTCGGTTGACCTGCCCGTCGGGGGTCATACGCAGGAGCAGGCCGACATGGGTGACCCGGCCGACCTCATCGAGTCGCACCGGTACCGCTTCCACATACACGATGGGCACGCTGCCGCGGATTGTGTTCAGCTCGTCGGCGGAT
This sequence comes from uncultured Actinomycetes bacterium, assembly GCA_963847945.1. Taxonomy (GTDB): domain Bacteria; phylum Actinomycetota; class Acidimicrobiia; order Acidimicrobiales; family Ilumatobacteraceae; genus JANMJD01. The sequence goes on along the minus strand of CAWKBX010000001.1, from coordinate 549,760 downwards.
AGCCAAGCGGTGGTGGTTTGGGTCGACTCCGACACGGGACTCCTCACTGTCTGCCGACAGATCTTGGCAGGGATGCCACCGTGCGGTCTGATCCGACTCCTGAGGTGGGCTGCCGACCTCGCGGTGGGAGTACCCGGAATCTACGGCCAGAGGGCCATCCCGACCCGCTTGAGTGGGTCTCCGTATGGCAGTCCTGCCGCACTTCGCTCGATTGCCTCGGGCGGGACCGGGCGGCTGAAGAGATAGCCCTGGGCCCACTGGCAACCGAGTTCGCGTAGGGCACGGAACTGCTCGACGTTCTCCACTCCCTCGGCGACCGCGTCGAGCCCCAACGACTCGGCCATCGCCAGAATCGTGCGAACCAACGAGCGGGCGTTGTCGTCGTCGGCGACGCTGGCGACGAACGACTGGTCGATCTTGATCCGCTGCAGCGGGTAGCGGCGTAGCAAGCTGAGCGACGAATAGCCGGTACCGAAGTCGTCCATACTGAGATGAGCGCCCGTCTGTCGCAGCCGGTGGAACATCTCCGACGCCTGCTCCGGATCGGTGATCATCACGCTCTCGGTGACCTCGAGCCACAGTTGATCGGCCGCAACGCCCGAGCGGCGCAGCGCCTCGCGGACCACCGACGAGAAGGCCGGATCACGAAGCTGACGAGGCGAGACATTGACCGACATCGTGGCCGATGCCGGGCAAACATCGGTGTCGATCCACTGGCGCAACTGGGTCAGCGCCTCAAGCAACGCCCACGACCCGAGCCCCAGGATCAAACCGGTCTCCTCGGCGATCGGGATGAATTCCGTCGGCGGAACCATCGTGCCGTCCGGCAGCCGCCAGCGCATCAGGGCTTCGAATCCGACCAGCTCACCACAGCCCAGATCGACGATCGGCTGGTACGCCAGGGCGATCTCCCGGCGCTCGAGCGCCCGGTGGAGGCCGGACTCCCGACGCAGTCGCTGGGCGACCCGCTGGTACATCGACTCGTCGAACAGCGCCGCACAGTTGCGCCCCGAATCCTTTGCCTTATACATCGCCGTGTCGGCGTTGCGCAGCAACTCGTCGGCGTTCGGGCGGCCGCCCGGTTCGGGAAGGGCGACCCCGACCGATGCCGAGATGTGCATGTCTCCGGCGGTGGGGGTGCGCAAAGGCTCTCGGAAGGCGGACAACACGCGCCCGGCGAGTTCCATCGCCTCGGCCGGGGTGCGGACTGCGGCGCCAATCGCGATGAACTCGTCCCCTGAACTCCGCCCAAGTACGACCTCGTCGGGGAGAGTGGCACGCAACCGGCGGGCAATGACTCGCAGTGTTTCGTCGCCGGCAGAATGGCCGAGGCTGTCGTTGATGATCTTGAATCGATCGATGTCGATGAACAGCACCGCTGGACGCGACCCACTCCGCCATGCGTCATGCAGCGCGGCCGTGATCTGCTCGTGGACCAACTGCCGATTGGGAAGGCCCGTGAGCATGTCGTGTTGGGCATTGGTCAACAGTCGTTCCTGGGCCGACGCGTTCGACCGCACGGCCTCGTAAATTCGGGAACTCACTGCCGCGATCATCGAGATCGCCGAGACGAACCGGACGATTCGATCCGACGTCGACACGGTCGGCACGCCGGCCAGGATGATCGCGGGCACGATCATCGAGATGCTCGTCAAGAAAATCCGTCCGGCGGGCCCTCGAGTCGGCCCGATGGGGATCGTCTCATGCAAGGACCGCACCCCGGGGTGAAGAAACAGCGCTCCGGCCAGCAGAAATGAACCCACGTGGAGGAGGTCGTAGAGGCGGCCCCCTCCGGTGAGGTGACCCGCAGCCATCGCCGAGTAGCCCAAGTCGCCGGCGAGCATCAACGCGCTGGAGGCGATAATCAGCCATACCGCGGCGGTGCGGAAGGTATCGGCGAGCAGCAGCATCACCAACAGGAAAATCATCACGACGCCCAGCGGTTGCGCGAGCCCGTGAACGACGGTGGTCACGGCGGCCTCCCGGGAATTGTCGATCGCCGGGCGGATCATCGTCACCCACGACACCAACCAGGCCCCGATCGCGACAATGGTTGCGTCGCCAATGAGGCTCCAGAAGTGGCGGCCGTGGCGAAGCCGGACGATGGCCACCAGACAGGCGATGAATGCCAGACGCCCGAGCAAGGTTGGCAACCCCACCAATGAATCGACAAGATCGCCTCGGCCATCCAGATTGGGCAGTCGCTGGAGCCACTCGGCGACGAGATACGCCACGGCCATCGTGGCCATCGCAATGCACAGCGCATGGCCTGCATGGTGAACTCGCCAACCGACGACGACCGCCGGGATGACCACGGTGATGGCGACGAGATACGCCGCTCGGCGTCCGGAGTCCCCGGCCAACGCTGCTGCTACCATGAGAAGCGCGCCAAACGCGACGTAGCCCTGCGTGACGAGATGACTTCTGGTTGGTGTCGCGGCAACGGTGGTTCCCACGGTCTGTACTCGAATGAGCATGATCTCCTCTAGTGAGATTAAACAGCACACTCAGTGTGTCTGTTCGCCTGCTCAGCGAACAAGCCGTTGCGCCCAAATGGGCTGCTTTACCTACTGCCCTGACGTTCGACTCACCTGAAGTGCTGGCTTGAGCGTCTTGAGCGAAATGTCACGTCGTGTGGCGAACGCGTGGACGCAGATTTCCGTCCTGTCGGACCATCGCGGTGGCTGACGCACGATGACCGAGAGTGACTCTGCGATCGGTCGTTGTCACCCGATGCGCTCGCGACGTGGGCGAGGAATCGCGACCGGGAAACATCGCGAGTTGCACCGCTCCAGGCCCGCTACCGTGGGGGTGTGCTCGAATGTTGCAAGGGACCTGCATGACCACCACGCCGACAGGCGTGCGCGTTGTCGCCGCAAATCATCTGATGGCCCGGCTACTCGGCCATCGAGATGAGCACCTCCGCCGTATCGAGGCTGCCTATCCCGCGGCCCGAATTCAGGTGCGGGGCAACGAGATCTCACTTGACGGTGAACAGGCCGATCAGGCCGGCCGGCTGTTTGAAGAATTGATTGCCCTCCTCGAACTGGGCCACGACCTTGACGAGCGCAGCCTGGGCCGGTCGATCGAGATGCTCCGGGCCGATGAGCGACCAAGCAAGGTGCTCAGTGACGAGGTGATGAAGGGCGCGAAGGGCCGCGCCGTGCGCCCCAAGACCGCCGGGCAGAAGCGCTACATCGACGCCATCCGTCAGAACGTGATCACCTTCGGCCTCGGTCCCGCCGGTACTGGTAAGAGTTGGCTGGCCGTGGCAATGGCCGTCCAGGCCCTGCAGTCCAAGCAGGTGCAGCGGATCATCCTCACCCGCCCGGCAGTCGAGGCCGGCGAGCGGTTGGGCTTCCTGCCCGGCGATCTGATGGCCAAGATCGACCCCTATCTGCGGCCGCTCTACGACGCCCTCTACGACATGCTCGAACCCGAGGCGACACAGAAATTGATCGAGCGCCAGACCATCGAGGTGGCGCCGCTGGCCTTCATGCGTGGTCGCACGTTGAACAACAGCTTCATCATCCTCGACGAGGCCCAGAACACAACCCCTGAGCAGATGAAGATGTTCCTGACCCGCATCGGCTTCGGCTCACGGGTGGTGATCACCGGCGATACCACCCAGGTCGACGTGCCCGGCGGTCGCAGCGGCCTGATCGCCCTCGAACCGATCCTCACCGGCATCGAGGGTCTGGGCTTTGTCCACCTCACCTCCGGGGACGTCGTGCGGCACCGCATCGTCGCCGACATCGTCGCCGCCTACGAGCGCGTCGGCGGAACCCCCAACCCCGACCAGCAGGCGGCTCAGCGCCGTGGCTGAGCTCGGGCCCCCAAGGCTGGTCGAAAACCGGCGGATCGGTGGCGACGGCGTGCCCGAGGTGTTCTGCGCCGATGAGCAGTCCGACGTCGCTATCGACGCCGAGCGATGGGCGGCGCTGGCTGAAGCCACGCTTGCCGCAGAGGGCGTCCGGGGGGCGGCCGAATTGTCGGTGATGTTCGTCAGCGAGGCCGCCATCGCCGAGCTCAACGAGTCGTTCATGGGCGTCACCGGCCCGACCGATGTTCTCGCCTTCCCGATCGACGGTCCCGACGGCATGGGGATGGAGGTCGAGGTGATCGCCGGCCCGCCCGCCGGAGGTCGTGGCCCCGACCGGCCCCCGGTCGACCACGGTGACCTGCCCCTGCTCCTCGGTGATGTGGTCGTCTGCCCGGTGGTCGCTCAACGCCAGGCCCCCGACCATGCCGGCACGTTCGACGACGAACTCGCCCTGCTGATCGTGCACGGGGTGCTCCACGTGCTCGGCTACGACCACGCCGACGACGACGAGGCCGTGGCCATGCGCCAGCGCGAGCGAGCCCTGCTCGAGCAACTGTTCTGGAAAGCGCCGGCCCCTGCAGGTTTCCGACAGGAGCATCGCGAGTGATGTTGACTGCTGCCGACCCCGCGGTCGTGTCCAACGGAAACTCGACCAACGTGTTGTTGATTGCCGTCATCGTGGTGCTGCTGTTCGTCCTTGTCTTCTTGGCGGTTGCCGAGATGTCGCTGTCGCGGATGACCAAGCCGAAGGCATCGGCGCTCCTCGACAAGGGGCACAAGTCGGGGCGATCGCTGCTCAAGCTGGTGGCCAATCCCGAGCGCTGGGTCAACTCGGTGTTGCTCACCACCAACATCTGCCAAACCGTGCAGGCCACGCTCACCGGCATCGTCGCCAAGCCGTACGGCACCTGGGGTGTCGTTGGTGGCGTCGCCCTCAACGTCGTGGTCTTCTACGTGCTGGCTGAGGCGATGCCCAAGACATACGCGCTGCTCTATCCCGAACGTGCCGCGCTGCTCACGGCACGGCCCACGCTGGCTCTGGCCGCGTTTCCGCCGCTGCAGTTGGTCTCCAAGGGCCTGATCAAGCTCACCAACGTGATCATGCCGGGCAAGGGCCTTGAGAAGGGCCCGTTTGTGTCGGAGCAGGAGCTGCTCGGCATTGTCGAGGCGGCCGCCCAAGACGACGTCATCGAACACGAGGAACGCGAGCTGATCGAGTCGATCATCGAGTTCGGCGACACCGTGGCTCGTGAGGTGATGGTGCCCCGTCCCGACATGGTGACGATCGAGGCAGGTGTCACGGTGTCGGAAGCGCTCGACGTTGCCATTCAGCATGGCTTCAGCCGGTTGCCGATGCTCGATGAGGAAGACGACGACGTCGTCGGCCTGCTCTATCTCAAAGATCTGATCACCGCCGAGCGAGCCGGCCGCGGGGGAACCCCCGCCATCGACATCGTGCGCTCGGTGCGGTTCATTCCCGAGAACAAGGCCGTTGCCCGCCTGATGCGGGAGATGCAAGCCGAGAAGTTCCATCTGGCGATCGTCGCCAACGAATACGGCGGACTCGCCGGGCTGATCACCCTCGAGGACTGCCTCGAAGAACTCGTCGGCGAGATCGTCGACGAATACGACATCGAGGAGGACGAGGTACAGCGCCAACCCGACGGCGACTACCTCGTCGAGGGTGGAACGGCGGTCAGCGATATCAACGAGCTCCTCGAGCTGCAACTCCCCGACGAGGACTGGGACACCATTGGTGGGTTTGTCTTCGGCACCCTCGGCCACGTGCCCTCAGCGGGCGAGACGATCGACCGCCAGGGTTGGCGTTTCAAGGTGGAACAGATCGACGGTCGGCGGATCCGCCGCCTGCGCATCTCGGTGCTCACTGGTGACGCTGATGGTGGCGAGACGGCCAATTCCTCGATCGCCGCCCGATGATGAGGTGTTCGCTGATTGCTCTCGCCGGCCGCCCGAACGCCGGTAAGTCGACACTGCTCAACCACCTCTGTGGGCACAAGATCTCGATCGTCTCCGACAAGCCGCAGACCACGCGCTTCGCCGTGCGGGGGGTACGCACCGACGATCAGACCCAATTGGTCTTTGTCGACACCCCCGGGTTGCACAAGCCCGTCACCGCCCTCGGGGAAAGCGTGAACACCAGCGCCCTCGGTGCGCTGGAAGATGTCGACGCGGTCTGCCTCGTTCTCGATGCGACAGCTGCCTTCGGATCGGGCGACCGGTGGGTAGCCGAGCAACTCCCGTCAGCCGCCTCGGGCAAGATGGTCGTCGTCGTCAACAAGGTCGACATCGCCACGCAGTCCCAGGTCCTCAAGATGTTGACCGTGGTCGGCGAGCTCGGTGCCTCGGCCTACTTCCCGGTGTCGGCCAAGACGGGCGACGGGCTCGATGTGTTGCTGCGTCACCTCCTCGACGCAGCTCCCGATGGACCCTGGCTCTTTCCCGACGACATGGTCACCGACCTGCCCGAAGACGTGTGGATGGCCGAGTTGGTCCGTGAGCAGTTGTTGCTGGTCACCCGTGACGAACTGCCCTATTCGATCGCCACTCGGGTGGTCGAAAACGATGGCCGGCGGGTGCGCGTCGAGATCATCGTCGAACGCGAGAGCCAAAAGGGCATGGTCATCGGCAAGGGCGGAGCGATCCTCAAAGATGTCGGAACCCGCGCTCGTGCCCACCTTCCCGAGGGGACCTACCTCGAACTCGTCGTCAAGGTCGACAAAGACTGGCAACGCCGGGCCGACCGGGTATCTCGCCTCGGTTACTGAGCGAAGGGTCGGGCCGGCCGACACGTGCCGCGATGACCCGTTGAATCTCGCTACGACTGCTTGAGGCTGACGTAGTCCTCGACCGTGACCGGGTCGCCCTCGGCGGTGACGGTGCCGTCGGCCAGGATGACCTGGATCGGTGCTCCGTCGGCCATGAAAACGACCGAGCCGATACCGAAGCGGGCCAGGCTGAGAACGATTTGACCGAAGGCCAACTCGGCCCCCTCGCCGATTTCCGAGAAGCTCGCCGGAACGGTGACCTGGGCGACGCCTCGTTCCACCTCGACGCGGATCGGCAACTCCTCGGCCGGTGTTTCGGCCGCCTGCGCTTCGTCGAGAATCGGCAGCTTCGAACGAAGTTCCGACGCCGGGCCGACGAGGAGTCGCCGGATGACCGACTCGGCGGTCGCTGGATAGACAAGGGATTGGGTCGTCTTCACCAGCCGGTCACCGATCACGAAATACAGATCGACGGGCTCGGTCTGGGGGCCGGCCGTGGTGGTGGGCTCGGGAATCGTGGTGGTCGTCGTCGCAAGCGCGGTCGAGGTGGTCTGGTCGACGGTGGTCGACGGGGCGATCGTGGTTGGCGGGGCGGTGGTCGTCGTCTCGGCCAACCCGAACGCGACGTCGGCCGCGTCGATCTGTTGGAACTCGCCGTCGCCCGGCACGCTGCAGGCGGCAATGACCGCGGCGACCGAGGCCACGCTGATGATGCCGACGACCGATCGCCTCACTTGACGACCGCCGGGAAGCTGACGACGAAACGAGACCCGCCACCGGGGCGATCCTCGACCCACGCCGACCCGCCGTGGGCCTGGGCGTGCTCATCGACCAAGGCGAGGCCGAGGCCGGTCCCGATGCGCTGGCGGGCGGCGGTGCCGCGGGCGAAGCGCTCGAAGATGCGGGTCCGCTCGCTCATCGCCACCCCCGGCCCGGCGTCCTCGACGACCAATCGCAGGAGCACGCCGTCGGCGTCGTTGCTCGATTCAATGGCGATGCGGGTCGGACCGCCGCCGTGCTGCTTGGCGTTGTCGAGCAAGTTGGACACGATCCGCTCCAAACGTCGCTTGTCGACCTGAATCGGCCGATGGCCGCCGGAGCTGACGACAATCGGTACATCCGAGAAGCCGTATCGCTTGGCCACCCGTCCGACGACGTCGGACAAGATGAGTTCCTCACGGTGCAAATCAGGGGTACCGGCATCGAGACGGGACAGTTCGAGCAGGTCGAGCACGAGTTGGTCGAAGCGTCGCACCTGGTTGACGACCACATCGAGGGCTTGTTGGCTCCGTTCGGGCAGGTCGGCCCGGCGGGCATCGAGGACCTCGATGCCGGCGGTCAGCGCCGTGATCGGGGAGCGCAACTCATGGCTGACATCCGAGGCAAAGCGCGTTTCGCGCTGGATACGGGCCTGAATCGCGTCAGCCATGTCGTTGAACGAACTGGCCAGCCGGTCGAGATCGGGGTCGAGTTCCGACGGCAGCCGGAAGTTGAGGCTGCCCGATGCCAACTCGGCCGCGGCATCAGCCACGCGGGCAACCGGTCGTAGGAGACCGCGGCTCGCCCACCAGCCGATGCCGGCGGCGGCCAGGGTGGTAACGATCGCGCCGATCGCCAGGGATGTGCCGATCACCCGCATCGTCTTTTCGACGTTTTCGAGCGGGAATCCTTCGAAGTAGTTGGCGTCGTAGGCGGCGATCCTGACCCCGACGATCAGGAAGGGTTTTTTGTCGACGGTCTGATACTCCACGCCGGCCGCAGCCTTACCTTCGTCGAACGCGCTGCGAAGTTTCACCGGCAGGTCTTGATCGGTGTAGCGGAGTTGGGCGGTCGGAATCGGTGTCTTCTTCGGGCCGATCATCAACACGGCAAAGCCCAGTTGCCCGTCGGTGGCCACCCTCGACACAGCGGCTCCAGGAAGAACCTTGTCGTTGAGCTTGCTGCGGATGAACTCGGCGTTGGCATATGTCTGATTCTCGGCGGCGTTGCGGTGCTGATCGAGCAGGTAGTTGCGGGCAACGGCGTAGGTCAATGCCGACAAGCCCAGCGACAGCACCAACCCAGCGATCGAGAAGAACACGGTGACCCGGGTGCGGAGGCCTACAAGACGACGGGTTCGTCGGCGGTCTCGTCGAAGGGGCACACTCACAGCATGGCTCACCGGGGATACCTTTGGGGCGATTCGGCGGGAGACCATCAGGCCGGGACTTGCTTCACGCTGTCCGGTGAGGCGCCAGGGGGAGGAAGGCACCTCACCGGGGCAGCGTGAACACTGGTAATGATGGTCGGCGTTTGTGACGGGCTGACGCTCGGATTGCGCGCATTAGGTAACAAATTTCTGGATTGAGGTCACAGGTTGCACTCACTGCTGTTTATCGAGGACGACGATCACATTCGTCTGGCGTTGCGCCTCGCCCTCGAGGACGAGGGGTACGACGTGCGTGAGGCCCCCGACGGGCGCAGCGGTCTTGCCGCGTTCGAGAGCAAGGAGCCCGACCTGGTGCTCCTCGACTTACGGCTACCCGATCTGTCCGGGTTCGAGGTGTGTCGGGCGATCCGCAAGAAGTCGATCGTGCCGATCATCATCGTGACGGCCCAGACCGATACCTACGACATGGTGGCGGGGCTCGAAGCCGGGGCCGACGACTACGTCACCAAGCCGGTCGTGCCCAAGGAGTTGTCGGCTCGGATCCGCGCTCACCTTCGCCGGGTGCAATTGCACGAACACGTCCCGACCGCCGCCGCGAAGTCACAGATGTTCGGCGATGTCGAACTGCGCCGTGAGCAGGGGGTGGTGCTCAAGTCGGGCCGCGAGCTGAGCCTGACCAAGACCGAGTTCAACCTGCTGTGCGAGTTCGCCGACCACGTGGGCATGGTGCTCTCGCGCGATCAACTGCTCGAACGGGTGTGGGGGTATGAGTACCTCGGCGACAGCCGGTTGGTCGACGCCCATGTGCGCCGCCTACGGGTCAAGATCGAGGATTCCCCGGAAGACCCGCGGCTCGTCGTCACGGTACGAGGAATCGGATACCGCTTACAGGTGTAGTCCTGCGGGGCGCGAACCGACCGGCTACCCGACCCACGAGGGGCGTCGTCGTTCAAGAAACGAGCGCATCCCTTCCTGGCCCTCGGGGCCGGCGAACATCTCGTCGGAGGCGGCTTGAAGGGCGTCGTAGGCCTGTACGGCGTCGGCGGCGCGTAACACCCGCTTGGTCGCCGCTACCGCCCCAGGAGCGGCCTGCAGGACCCCGTCGACCAGACCGGTGATCGTGGTGGCGACGTCGTCGCTGACGTGCGTGATCAGGCCCATCGCCCGGGCCGCCGGAGCATCGAACGCCTCGCCGGTGAGGAAGGGCGCGGCGATCGCCGACCAGGGCACGCGGCGGAGTACGGGCCGCGAGATGATCGCCGGCGCGACCCCGATGCGGACCTCCGAGAACGCAAAGGTGACCGCCGAGTGGGCCACGATCAGGTCGCAGGCCGCCATCAAACCGACCCCTCCGGCCCGTACCGCCCCGCTGACGGCCGCGATGACCACCGGGGCCATCGATTCGACGCGCTCGAGAGCTGACACGAAGGCCGATGAGATGGCCTGATTGGCGGCGGCATCGCCACGGATGCGTTCGCGCAAGTCCATGCCTGCGCAGAACGCCGAGCCGACGTGATCGATGATGGCGACCCGCACGTCGGGCTGTTCGGCCCGGTCGAGCGCGGTGTGCAGGTCGGTCAGCAGCCGGTCCGACAGCGCATTGCGGTTGGCCGGCGAGTTGAGGGTGATCGTCGCCACGCCGTTGACAACGGCAACGGTAACCAGATCGGGATCATCGGAGGTTTCCACCGGCCCGACAGTATCGGTCGGACGGATCGCGATCAGCTTGGCGTGTTGGTGATTTCGCGCAGGAACGCCTCGGCATCGGCGCGATGGCGGGTGCGGCGCATCGCCGGGAGTGAGCGGACGATGTCCCAGCGGTAGTTGGCCGTGCCGAGTCGCTTGTCAAAGACCGCGACGACGCCCTTGTCGGTCGTCGAACGAATCAACCGCCCGGCGGCCTGGGCGAGCAGCATCGCCGCCCGGGGCACGTCGATCGTCGAGAACGCACTCGACCCGAGTTGCTCGCGGCGAGCCGACAGCAACGGGTCGTCGGGCCGCGGGAACGGGATCTTGTCGATGGTCACCAGTGACAGTGTGCGACCAGGAATGTCGACGCCCTGGAAGAACCCGGCGGTGGCAAACAGGCACGACGTCTCGTCGCCGCTGAACTCGCGCACCAATGCCCCTTTGGGCAGCTCGCGCTGGGTGATCACGCGTACGCCGAGCCTGTCGCGTAGCGCATCGGCGGCGGCATCCATTGCCTTGTAGCTGGTGAACAACGCCAGGGTGCGCCCTCCCGCCGCGTTGATCAGCGCTTCGAGTTCGACGTGGGTTGCCGCAGCGAAGTTGGCATGGCGCGGGTCGGGCAGATGCATCGCGCAGTAGATCAGTCCGTTGGCACCCAGGTCGAAGGGGCTTTCGACGCTCAACTCGTCGAACATCGTCGGTGGCAGACCGACCCGTTGGGCCAGATGCTGGGGAATTGTCGCGCTGGTCAGGATCGCCGTGCGTTTGGCCCACACACCCTCATTCAGCGTCGGCCCGACGTCGAGGGGGGCGATCTCCAAGCGGGGATGCTCGGGCGACCCGGCGACGAAGGCGACGTAGGTCGAGCCGTAGCTCACGGCTTGGTCGATGTGCTCGATGAGTCGACCCGACAGCTGCTGGCCCCGCAGCACCCGCTGTTTGGCGTCGTCGTTGCTCGTCTGGATCGATCGCAGGGCCTCCATTGCCCCTTCCAGATGGCGGCGGGAGTTGACCAGGGTGTCGATGACCGCGTCCGGCAACGGATGGGGGAGTCGGGTGCCGAGCAGGGGAGCGAGCACGGCGCGCAATGCCCCGGCGTCGTCGGCGACCGAGGCGACCAGCAGCGGATCGGCGATGATCCGTCGCAGTGCCCCTGCGGTACGCGAGTACCGGCTGATACCGATCGAGATGCCGACGGTGTCGGACATCACGTCTTCGAGCTGGTGGGCTTCATCGACGACGACGATCTCGTGTTCGGGCAACCAGGTACCGTTCATCGCCACGTCGAGGCCGTAGAGGTGGGTGTTGACGACGAGGATGTCGGCGGCCGCCGCCCGTCGTTTGGCCAGTTCAGCAAAGCACGACTCGCCCATCGGGCACGCCGTTGCCCCGGGGCATTCGTCCGACGAAACGCTGACGGCCTGCCAGGCCCGGTCGCTCGGCGACCAGTCGAGCTCGGCGGCATCGCCCGACGGTGAGGTGGCGGCCCACGATGCCAACCTCTTGACCTCGGCTCGGATCGTCGTGGTCAGCTCTTCCAGCTCCAACTGGCCTTCCTGGGTTGACTGCACCTCGCGCAGCCGTTGCAGGCACAGGTAGTTCGACCGTCCCTTGAGCACGGCGAACGTCAGATCCTGCTTCAGTTGCGAGACGAGGAACGGCAGATCTTTGTTCGCCAATTGGTCTTGCAGTGCTTTGGTGGCAGTGGTGATGACGACCTTACGGCCGCTGAGGGCGGCGGGAACGAGGTAGCCCAACGACTTGCCGACCCCGGTCGGCGCCTCGACGATCAGATGCCGTCGCTGTTCGAGGGCGTTGGCGACTCCGGCGACCATCGCCCGTTGGCCCGGTCGGTCTTCCGAAGTAGGGAGAGCGGCGGTAATCCGCCCAGCGGCGAGAACCACTTCGTCGGGCGTCATCGGTTCGCGACCCTACCGGCGGTACTGTCGGACGACGTGAGCGACTGGAAGTCCGGCATCGATTCGAAGAAGATCCCGGCGCATGTCGCCTGTGTCATGGATGGCAACGGGCGGTGGGCACAACGACAGGGGTTGAAGCGCACCGAGGGCCATGCAGCCGGCGAGGAAGCGCTGTGGGATGTCGTCGAGGGGGCGCTTGACCTCGGGGTCAAATGGCTGACCGTCTATGCATTCTCGACCGAGAACTGGAAGCGCCCGATCGACGAGGTTCGCTTCCTGATGAACTTCAACCGCGAGATCCTCACGCGCCGCCGGGGTGTGCTCCATCAGCAGGGGGTCCGCATCCGCTTCGCAGGCCGCCGAGATTGGCGAGTGCCCCGCAAACTGATGCGTGAGCAGGACGAATCGATGGAGTTGACCAAGAACAACCGGACGATGACCTTGACGTTCGCCTTCAACTACGGCGGCCGGGCCGAGATCCTCGATGCGGTGCGCCAAATGGTTGCCGACGGGGCCAAGGCCGACGACATCAACGAGAAGAACCTGCGCAAGCACTTCTACTACCCCGACATGCCCGACCCCGACCTGGTGGTTCGCACGAGCGGTGAGTATCGCATCTCGAACTTCCTGTTGTGGGAGCTGGCCTACTCCGAGCTGGTGTTCACGCCGACGTTGTGGCCTGACTTCCGCAAGGAAGACTTCGCCGCGGCAATCGTCGAATTCCAGGAGCGCAATCGTCGGTTCGGCGGCATCGAGACGTGAGATCGGCCGGGCCGTCGTGAGTCTGTATCGCGATACCGGGGTGGTGCTGCGCACCTACAAGCTCGGCGAAGCCGACCGGATCGTGGTGATCATGACGGCCGAGCATGGCAAGGTGCGGGCGGTCGCCAAGGGCGTCCGCAAGACCAAGAGCCGCTTCGGAGGCCGGCTGGAGCCGCTGTGCCACGTGAGTTTGCTGCTCTACGAGGGGCGCGAACTCGACATCGTCAGCCAGGCCGAGTCGATCGATTCGCGAGCGACTTTGCTCAACGATCTCGACTCGCTGACCCAGGGCATTGCCCTGCTCGAAGCGGTCGATCAGATGAGCCTCGATCGGGAGCCTGCTCCCCATCTGTACCGCATGCTTGTCGGTGCGCTGCGCACACTCGAGACCAAGCCCTCGCCACTCGTCGTGCCGGCGTTCTTCTGGAAGGTCCTGGCCAATGAAGGCGTTCGCCCTCAACTCGACGCATGCGTCAGCTGTGATTCCGCCGACAACCTGGTGGCATTCGACCTCGGGGAGGGAGGCATTCTGTGTCGAAGCTGCCGGCGTGGCTCGGCCATTTCCCCCGAGGCGCTGCGCATCATGCGGATGATTCTGGGTGGTGGACTGAACGCCGCGCTCGATGAGCCAGCGGGACTTGCCGTGTCGGAAGTCGCCCATCACGCCACCGCGGCACTTGAACACCATCTTGAGCGTCGGTTACGCGCCGTGGCAATGTTCGAGAACGGTTGACGTTTTCAAGATGATTGAGCACCAATCGTGGTCTACTGCGAGGCGGGACCTCGCAGCACGCTGAACGGATGCAACGTGAAATCATTGATGATGTCCATCGGGGTGGCGGCGATCGTGGTGTGGAGCGTGTCAGGCGTTTCGCGGACACCGCTCGAGGCCGATGCGGCAACGGCGACGTTGTGGGCAACGGGTGACATTGGCCGGTGCGGTTCGGGCCAGCCCGACGACGCGGTCGGCAAATACATGCAGACGACCAGTGGGACGATTGCCCTACTCGGCGACCTGGTCTACGACGACGGAACGGCCACCGAGTTCAAGAACTGCTACGACCCGGCGTGGGGGCCGTTGAAGAGTCGGTCGAAGCCCGTTCCCGGCAACCACGAATACAACACCACAGGGGCGACGGGTTACTACGGCTACTTCGGCTCGATCGCCGGAACTCCCTCGACCGGGTACTACTCGTACAGCGTCGGCGATTGGCACGTGATCGCCCTCAACTCCAACTGCTCGCCGGTCGGCGGGTGCAGTACCGGCTCCAAACAGGAGAAATGGTTGCGGGCCGACCTGGCCAAGAATTCGGCCAAGTGCACCTTGGCGTACTGGCACCAGCCGCGGTTCAGCTCTGGCAACCACGGCAGCAACACCTCGATGACGGCGTTCTGGCAGGCGCTGTACGACGCCAACGCCGATGTCGTGCTGGCCGGCCACGATCACAACTACGAACGGTTCGCGCCGCAGACGCCCGCCGGCAAGGCCGACTCATCGCGCGGCATTCGCCAGTTCGTCGTCGGTACCGGAGGGAACGCGCTCGTCGGACTGGGCTCAACGAAGGCCAACTCCGAGGTCCGCAATGCGAACTCGTTCGGCGTCTTGAAACTGTCCCTTGGGGCGACCGGCTACTCGTGGCAGTTCGTCAAGGTCGGGAGTGCCGGGAACCTGGCCGACTCCGGCTCGGGGACCTGCCACTAGGCGATCAGCGACCGGACGATCGCTGCGGCCGTCTAGCCTGGCGACCTTCGGGTCGGCATCTCGGCGATCGTGGAAGTTCCGGGAGGAAGATGAGCAGTCCAGCGTTCGTGGTTGTCGGCATCGACAACGGCGGGACCAGCAACAACGTGACGGTGATGACCGACGACGGCACATATCTCATTCCTCGGATGCTCGAAGTGCCGAGTCACGTCACCGAGGGACCGGAGCGGGCCATCGAGGCGCTGGTCGAAGCGATGGACCTCGGGCTCTCCACGGCGGGAATCGACCGATCGCTGGTGCGTTCGATCGGTCTCGACACCCCCGGACCGGCCAGCGCCGATGGAGTTCTCGCGTTGGCGGGCGGCACGAACCTTGGCCACCCCGGCTGGCGGGGCTACGACATTCGGGCCTCCCTCGAGCGTCGCACGGGGCTTCCGGTCGTCTATTCCAATGACGGGAATGCCGCCGCGTTGTACGCCCATCACACCTACTTCGGTGCGGAGTCAGCGGCGCGTTCATCGGTGTCGGCGATCGTCGGCACCGGGCTCGGCGGCGGCGTGATCGAACAAGGTCGGATCATCAAAGGTGCGGCAGGGATGGCCGGCGAGCTCGGCCACGTCCACATCCCGGTACAGAGCCTGCTCGGCCCCGACCAGCCCCTCCCCGTGTGCAACTGCGGCTTCGTGGGCGACGTCGAGAGCGTCGCCTCGCTCACCGGGATCCGGGTCAACCTGCTGCCGTACTGGCTCGGCCGGTATCCCGATCACGAACTGGTCGGCATCGAGCCGTCCATCGCTGCGAAAAAGGTGCGTGGGCTGGGTGAACGCGGCGATGTGATGGCCCGGAAAATCTTCGAGCAACAGGCCATGGCGCTGGGCGCGCTGTTCACGATCGCCGCCAACTTCACCGACCCCGACGCCTACTTCGTCGGCGGGGGAGTGGTCGAGGCTGCGCCGGAGTTTCGCGATTGGTTTCTGGCGACCGTTCGTCAGCACACCCACCTGCGAACCGAGCAGCGTGACGTCGCGTTCTCGCTGGTGCCCGACCTCGACATGGCCGGTGCCCGCGGCTCCGCGGTCGCCGCGTTCACCGCGCTGCGCCGTGCGGTGACCGACTAGCAGTCGCCTTCGAGGTCGTAGATGTGATCGCCGGAACTCATGGCTGCGACCGCCACTTCCTCCGGGGCCGGGAGCAGGGTGGTGAAGGTCCCGTCGTCGGCGACGGTGGCGAAGTCGCCGCCGATGACATCGAGGGTGATGCCGTCGTTGGTGGTCCCTGAGCCAGTGGTGTAGCAACCGCCGGGCAGCACGGTCATCGCCGTCAGGAAGTTCGACCACCTACTGCCCAGGGTGATCCCGGCGGCGGAGTGGAGGCTGGCGAACTCGTCGCCCTGGTAGAACCAACCGACGAACCCGAGGCTCTCTGTCGTCGGCCCGCCGAAGGTGATGCACAACCCGTTGGGCCAGCAGACCTCACGGCCCGCCGCGGCGATAAAGCCGCAGCAGCCGTCGTCGCTGATGTACTCGCCGTTGTTGGTCACGAACGTGGTCACCTCGTCGGTACGGGGGAGTCCAAAGCGTTCGTTGAGATCGCCGAGCAGTTCAACCGGCCCGGTACCGAACGGATGAGGCCCGAGTCCGACGGCGCTGAGAATCAACTCGGTGGCCGGGTCGACGGTCGAGACGGGCGCGGTCGAGGGGGGCGTCGTCGGCGCACCGGTGGTCGGCGGCGTCGTCGCCGGCTCGGTCGACGGGATGACCACCACGGTGGTGGCCGAGGTCGTCGCCACCACCGGTGTCGTGGCAGTCGGAGGCAGAGTGCCGAGGACCGTGGCGTTCGCCGGCCGGGTCGTCGATGCCGAAGTCGCCGATTCGCTGCCTCCGCAGGCCCCCAGGGCCACGATGGAGAGGCCAATGCCCAATGAGATTCGCCCACGATGTGTCATCCCCGACAGCCTTTCACGTTGGCCATGGCAGAAACCGGCAAGTCGGAATGCCGCGGGGATGTCTAGCCTGTCGGGGCTATGCCTGCGACCGAACTCGACCAGATCGTCAACCTCGCCAAGCGTCGGGGCTTCGTCTATCCCTCGGCCGAGATCTACGGCGGATTCCGGTCGAGCTACGACTACGGCCCCATCGGTTCGCTGATGCTGCGCAACGTCAAAGACGCCTGGGTCCGGGCGATGGTGCAGCAGCGCGACGACGTGGTGTTGATCGACGCCTCGATCCTGTCGCCCCCCGCCGTGTGGGAGGCCAGCGGCCACCTGGCCACGTTCTCCGACCCGCTCGTCGACTGCACGAACTGCAAGGAGCGGCACCGCGAAGACCACCTTGAGGAGCCCGACACCTGCCCGTCGTGCGGCAAGAAGGGCACGCTTACCGAGGCCCGTGCCTTCAACCTGATGTTCAAGACCCATGCCGGCCCGATCGAGGGTGCCGGCGCCGAGGTGTACCTGCGGCCTGAAACAGCCCAGGGCATGTTCCTCAACTTCGCCAACGTGCTGCAGACCAGCCGCAAGAAGCCGCCGTTCGGTATCGCCCAGGTCGGCAAGAGCTTCCGCAACGAGATCACCCCGGGCAACTTCATCTTCCGGACGCGCGAGTTCGAGCAGATGGAGTGCGAGTTCTTCGTGCCCCCGGCCGACGGCCCGAAGTGGTACGAGTACTGGTGTACTGAGCGGCTCAATTGGTACATCAATCTGGGCATCCCTGCCTCGATGTTGCGCTTGCGCGCCCACGATCCCGACGAGCTGAGCCACTACTCGACGGGTACCTCCGATATCGAGTTCATGTTCCCGTGGGGCTGGGGCGAACTCGAAGGTGTCGCTCAGCGCACCAACTTCGATCTCAACGCCCACGCCGCGGCGTCAGGCACCAAGCTCGACTACTTCGATCAGTCGACCAACGAGCGCTACGTCCCCTACGTCATCGAGCCGGCCGCCGGTGCGACACGCACGATGGCCGCTTTCCTACTCGCCGCCTATGACGAGGACGAGGTTGGCGGCGAGTCGCGCACGATTCTGCGGCTCCACCCGCGTCTGGCCCCGTACAAGGTCGCGGTGCTGCCGTTGTCGAAGAAGGACACGCTGACCCCGTTGGCCCGCCAGATCTTCGCCTCGCTGGCCGATCGCTACATGGTCGACTACGACGACACCCAATCGATCGGCAAGCGCTACCGTCGCCAAGACGAGGTCGGCACCCCGTTGTGTGTCACGGTCGATTTCGACTCGCTCGAAGACGATGCGGTGACGATCCGCGACCGCGATACGACCGAACAGGTCCGGGTCCCGATCGCCTCCCTGCTCAGCGAAGTCGCAGCCCGCCTCGGCTGGTAACCAACCGCCGTCAGCCGCCGAGGGACCAGCGCAGGGTCTCGGCGGCGGGCCGTTCCCGCAGTTCGGCGAAGTCGGGTTCCAGATCGAGGTCGGCGAGGATCTCGGATGGATCGTCGGCGGCATGGCCGGCGGCTTGCAGCCAGGCCATCGCCACATCGTGCTGCCCTAACCGCACCGCCGCCCGGGCGACGAGGACGGCGAGGGCTGGGTCGCGGACGCTCTCGAACCGACGTGAACCTTCGCTCGCCGCCTCGAGTGGGCGGGACGCGTCGAGGAGCGAGCGCACCAGCGTCACCGACCCCGACGTGGGGCGGTGTTGATGCTGCCGCGCCAGCACGATCATCCGGATCTGCAAGGCGATCAGCAGCACGAAGAATACGGCCAAGAACTGCAGGTCATCGGTGGTGAACAGCACCAAGACCGTCACGACGCTGACCACCAGGCTCCACCACAGCGTCCAATCCCGGCCGTGCCCAGGGGCCAGTTGGTCGAGCCGCGGACGACGTGATCGATCCGCCGTCGAGCGGGATGAGAGGCAGCAGATTGATCAGCCCCAGCACGGGCCCCGACCACCAGATCGCCAGGCGCGCATCTGAGGCGGTGACGCTGTCGATCGAGAACGGGTTGGCCCCGAGCGCGGCGAGGACGATCAGACCGGGCACGATCTCGGCCAACGGACCGGCGACGGCGATGGCGGCTCGTTGACCGTTCGTCAGCGGGCGTGACGGGCTATACGACGTGTAGCCGGCCATGAAGTCGAGGGCGATCTCGGCCTCGGCACCGTTCAGCCGGGCGGCCCAGGCGTGGCCAAGCTCGTGGGTCAGGGTGAGCACCGCCAAGGAACCGGCGAACCACAGCCCGCGAGCGCCCTGGTAGAGGGCGACAATCAGGGCACAGAAGACGATGAATCCCGGCCGCACCCGCACCGGGAACCCCAGGATCGTCAGGCGCGGCCGCGGTTGACGATCGAGACGGCCCGGTTGACTCACGTCTCGATGATAGAGCCGCCGCGGCGGCTCTGATCAGGCAGCGATCAGACCGCCTTGGCGAGTCCCGGGTTGCTGCCGCGGTGGCCGTCGGCCTGCTGAAGTTGGGATCGCTCCGAAACGGGTCGGCCTGCGGGCTAGAATCGTCGGCCGTGTCTCTCGTCTTTGCCTTCGACCATAAGCACCGCCGTCCCCCGATGGAGTACAAAGATCTCCTGGGCGGCAAGGGCGCCAATCTCGCCGAAATGACGAGCGTGCTGAAGTTGCCGGTTCCGCCCGGCTTCACCATTTCAACCGACGCCTGCCGCGCCCACATGGCCGCCGGTTGGCCGACCGGCCTCAACGATGAGATCGTCGCCCAAGTCGCCAAGCTCGAAGGCCAGATGGGGCGCAAGCTGGGCGACGCCGCCGACCCGTTGCTCGTCAGCGTGCGCTCGGGGGCCAAGTTCTCGATGCCCGGCATGATGGACACGGTCCTCAACCTGGGTCTCAACGACAAGTCCGTCAAGGGCCTCGCCGCCGTCACCGCCAACCCGCGGTTCGCCTACGACAGCTATCGCCGGTTCATCTCCATGTACGGCCGCATCGTGCTCGATGTCGACGGCTCGAAGTTCGAGCACCCGTTCGAAGCCGCCAAGGCCCGCCTCGGCATCGCCAATGACGCCGATATCCCTGCCGACGAGCTCAAGGCGCTCTGCGACGTCTACAAGGCCATCGTCAAAGCAAGCGACTGGCAAGGCGTTCCCGCAAGACCCGATGAAGCAGCTCCGCGGCGCCGTCGAGGCCGTGTTCAAGTCGTGGAACGGCGCCCGAGCGATTGCCTACCGCGTGCGCGAGCGGATCAGCCACGATCTGGGAACCGCCGTCAACGTGCAGGCGATGGTCTTCGGCAACCGTGACGACAACTCCGGCACCGGCGTGGGCTTCACTCGCAACGCCGCCACCGGCGTCAACAAGCCGTACGGCGACTTTCTGGTCAACGCGCAGGGCGAAGACGTGGTAGCCGGCATCCGCAACACCGAAGACCTCGATGCTCTGAAGGCCAAGTTCCCGGCCATCCATGCCGAGCTGATGGCGATCTTCGCTCGACCTCGAGGGTCACTACCTCGACATGTGCGACACCGAGTTCACCATCGAGCAGGGCAAGTTGTGGATGCTGCAGACCCGCGTCGGCAAGCGCACCGGTGCGGCTGCGCTGCGCATGGCCGTCGACATGACCAAGGGCACGGGTAAGGGCGACGCCAAGTGGAAGATCACCAAGGACGAGGCCTTGATGCGCCTCGCTGCCGATCACCTCGACCAGGTGCTTCACCCGCAGTTCGCCGGCGCCGGAACGGTGCTCGGCAAGGGCCTCGGCGCGTCGCCCGGCGCGGCGGTCGGCAAGGTGTACTTCACCGCCGATGACGCCGCCGACGCCGACGATCGTGGCGAGCCGGTCATCCTGGTTCGCAACGAGACCAGCCCGGAAGACGTCCACGGCATGATGGTCAGCCAGGGCATTCTCACCGCCCGCGGCGGTCTCGTCAGCCACGCCGCCGTCGTCGCCCGCGGTTGGGGGACGCCCGCAGTCGTCGGCGCCGAGTGCGATCAACATCGACGGGAACTCCGCGATGATCGGTGGGGTGCTGGTCAACGAAGGCGACATCATCTCGATCGATGGCTCGACCGGCGAGATCATGCTCGGCGAGATGAAGCTCGCTGCCGCCGAGCCGCCGCCCGAGTTCCTCACGGTGCTCGAGTGGGCCGACGCGGTCCGCAAGGGCAAGATGAAGGTTCGCGCCAACGCCGACACCGGCGAGGACGCCACGCAGGCCCGTACATTCGGCGCCGAGGGCATCGGCCTGTGCCGCACCGAGCACATGTTCCTCGCCCCCGACCGCTTGCCGGTCGTGCGCCGCATGATCCTCGCCAACACCCCCGAGGAAGAGGTTTCGGCCCTCGAAGAGCTCCGTCAGGTGCAGAAGGCCGACTTCATCGAGATCCTCGAGGCGATGGACGGCCTGCCCGTTACCGTGCGCCTGCTCGACCCGCCGTTGCATGAGTTCCTGCCCCGCGTCGATGAGTTGCACATCAAGAAGGCCACGGTTGGCCTGACCGCCGAGGAAGAAGACCTGCTCGCCGCGGCCGAGAGCTGGGCCGAGTTCAACCCGATGCTCGGCACTCGTGGCGTACGCCTCGGTGTGGTCAAGCCCGGACTCTACGCCATGCAGGTGCGGGCGCTGATGGAAGCGGCCACCGAGCTGCGGATGAAGGGCAAGAACCCGATCGTCGAAGTGATGATCCCGCTGACCGTCAACCGCGAAGAGCTGCAGTTGGCCCGCGGGTGGGTCGAAGACGCGATCGCCAAGGCGACCAAGGGCCTCAAGAAGGGTCTCGCCGTCGATGTCACGATCGGCACGATGATCGAGACGCCCCGGGCCGCGTTGCGGGCCGATGAGATCTCGGAGTTCGCCGACTTCTTCTCGTTCGGTACGAACGACTTGACTCAGATGACCTTCGGTTTCAGCCGTGACGACGTCGAGAGCCGGATGATGCCGGCGTACCTCGAAGCCGGCCTGCTCAAGCGCAACCCGTTCGAGACGATCGACCAGTCGGGCGTCGGCGAATTGGTCAAGATCGCTGCTCAGCGGGGTCGGGCGGCGAAGAAGGGCATCAAGCTCGGCGTTTGTGGCGAGCACGGCGGCGACCCCGAGTCGATCGACATGTTCTACGGCGCCGGGCTCGACTACGTGTCGTGCTCCCCGTTCCGGGTGCCGATCGCCCGTCTCGCCGCCGCTCAGGCCGTCATCTCCCGCAAGGGTGGGACGAAGACCGAAACCAAGTAGGTCCAGTCACGATGAGAGACCGGCGAGCGCATCGCTCGCCGGCCCTCGTTCGTTGGGACGGTCACGAGACGTCCACCCGGCGATTGATCGGGAGCCGCTGATCGCGTAGCTCGCAGCGGCAAACCGATGTGTGGCGTTGGTACGATGCGGCGCTCGGGGTGGCGGTGATCGGGGTCGTGGGTGCGCGACGATGGCGGTCGTTCAATTCGATGCGGTTTGAAGGAGATTGACATGCAGGTACAGACGCGACAGGGACCGGCATACGGGGTGGCGCGGCTGACGCTCGCCCCGGGTGAGCAGGTCCGAGTCGAGGCGGGGGCGATGATGGCCATGTCGGCCGGGGTCACGCTGACGTCCAAGATGGAGGGTGGCTTCATGAAGTCGCTGAAGCGCGCCGCCCTCGGCGGCGAGTCGCTTCTTTCAGACGACCTATACGGCGCCCGCCCAGGGCGGCTTTGTCGATGTCGCAGCCCGCCTGCCCGGCGACCTGCTCAGCTACGACCTGCAGCCCGGTACGGCCCTGTTCATCCAGAAGGGCTCCTGGTTGGCCAACGCGCTCGAACGTCGTGATCGATGCCAAGTGGGGTGGCTTCTCGCAACATGTTCGGGTCCGAGGGTGCGTTCATCATTCGGGCCGAAGGGGAGGGTCCCGTGGTGTTTGCCTGCTACGGCGCTCTCGAAACATGGAACCTCGAGGCCGGGCAATCGATCACGGTCGATACAGGCCACATGGTCGCCTACGAGTCGACGATCACCATGCAGCTTCGCAAGGTCACCGGTGGACTCGTTCAGACGTTCAAAAGCGGCGAGGGCCTGGTCTTCGACTTCACCGGACCGGGCAAGGTCATGACTCAAACCCGTAATCCGAACGAGCTGCTCGGCTGGATCTCGGCGGCGATCGGCACTTCGAACTCCGGCACCGGCGTGGCGGCCGGTGGGCTTGTCGGCGGATTGTTCGGGCGGGACTAGTCAGTGATTGCTGCCCTACTGCTCCCGGCTGAAACCGACGAACTCAAGAAGTTCGTCGATCTCGACGTCCCATGGTGGGCATGGGCTGCGGTCGGCGCGGCAGTTGTGCTGCTGTTGGCCTTCGACATCCTGATTTTGCACCGTCATGCGCACGTTCCGACGTTTCGCCGAGCGGTCGTCGAGACCGCCTGTTGGTTGTCGGTGGGTGTGGTGTTCGGCATTGTCGTGCTCAGCGCATACGGCGGCGATGCGGCCCTCGAGTACTACTCCGGGTTCCTCATCGAACTGTCGCTGAGCATCGACAACGTGTTTGTCTGGGCCCTCATTCTCGGATTCTTCGCCGTTCCTCGTGAGTACCAGCACCGGGTGCTGTTCTGGGGCATCTTCGGCGCGGTGGTATTGCGGGCGATCTTCATCTTCGGCGGCGTCGCCCTCGTCGAACGGTTCGAGTGGATCCTGGCGATCTTCGGGTTCTTCCTGCTGTACAGCGCGTTGCAACTGCTGCGCCACGACGAGGACGAGGAGGTCGACTACGAGACGAACCGAATCCTCAAGATCGTCCGGCGGATCGTCCCGTCGACCAATGAACTCGACGGGCAGAAGCTGTTCACCAAGGTCAACGGCAAGAAGTTGGCCACCCCGCTGTTCGCGGTGCTCGTGCTGGTCGAAGTGACCGACGTGCTGTTTGCCGTCGATTCGGTGCCTGCCGTGCTTGGCGTCGCTCGTGAGCAGTTCATCGTGCTCACCTCGAACGCCTTTGCCATTCTCGGGCTGCGAGCGCTGTACTTCTTGTTCGCCGATCTGAAGGATCGTTTCACGTACCTGCAACAGGGGTTGGCGATCATCCTCGCTTTCGTCGGGGTCAAGCTGATCATCGAGGCATTCAACGGGCCGCACATGCCGACGTGGATTTCGTTGGTGGTGATTGCTCTCGTGCTTGCGGTGTCGATCGTGGCCTCGCTGGCCAAGCCGCCTGCTCCCGCATCTCCGGCCCACCGGTAACCTCCGCCGATGGCGATCGTCGACGATGACATCGAGCGGGTCCGGGCCTCGCTGAGCATCGTCGATGTCATCCAACCGTTCGTCACGCTCCGGCGGGTCGGGCGTAACTGGGTTGGTCTCTGTCCGTTTCATACCGAGAAGTCGGGGTCGTTCAACGTCCGTGAGGAGATGGGGCGGTTCACCTGCTTCGGATGTGGCAAGTCGGGCGACATCTTCACGTTCATCCAGGAACACGAGCACGTCGACTTCGTCACCGCTGTCGAGCAGTTGGCATCGAGGGCTGGCATCCAGCTCAGCTATACGACCGGTGGTCAGGAACGCGAACGGGGCCGTCGCAAACAGCTGATCGACGCGATGGCCAAGGCCGTCGACTGGTATCACGACCGGTTGCTCAAGGCGCCCGACGCCCGCGCGGCGCGGGACTATCTACGCAGTCGCGGTTTGTCGGGCGACGTGGCTCGCCAGTTCCGTATTGGGTGGGCTCCCGACGATTGGGACCAATTGTCGCGAGACCTCAAGCTCCCCGCCGACGTGTTGCGCGATACCGGCCTGGCGTTCAACAACAAACGCGACCGGCTGCAAGACGCGTTTCGTGCTCGGGTGCTGTTCCCCATCTTCAGCCCCGAGGGTGACCCGATCGCTCTCGGGGGCCGAATTCTGCCGGGCTCCACCGACCCGGCGAAGTACAAGAACTCACCCGAGACGGCGATCTACGCCAAGTCCAAGACGCTGTACGGCATGAACTGGGCCAAGGCCGACATTGTCGCCCAGAACCAGGTGATCATCTGCGAGGGCTACACCGACGTCATCGGGTTCCATCGGGCGGGTGTGCCCCGGGCGGTCGCCACCTGCGGCACTGCGCTCACCGAGGAACACGTACGTACGATCAAGCGCTACGCCAACAAGGTCGTGTTGGCGTTCGACGCCGACGCTGCGGGCCAGGGGGCTGCCGAGAAGTTCTACGAGTGGGAGCAGAAGTATCAGATCGAGGTGTCGGTCGCCCACTTCCCGAACGGGCGCGATCCCGGCGATCTGGCATCGAGCGATCCGGGCGCGCTGAAGGAAGCCGTCGACAAGGCCGAGCCGTTCCTCGGATTCCGCCTTCACCGCGTGTTGGCCAGCCGGCGTGGCCAGCTCACCCCCGAGCAACGCTCGCGGTTGGCCACCGACGCGATGAAGTTGGTCAACGAGCATCCCGATCTCAACGTCCGCAAGATCTATGCCGGCGAAGTCGCCAATCGCACGGGTCTGCCGATCAACGACATGATTCAGATCGCCGAGCGGCGCCGCGGCGAGGTGCGGGCGGCCCCGGTCGCCACACGGCGAAACCTCGGCGAGAACGCCGAATTCGCCGCGCTTGCCCTGCTGCTGCAGCGGTGGACCGATGTGGCCGACTGGATGTTCGAGTGGCTGTTCTCCGATGAGCTGCACGTGCGGGCGTTTCGGGCGATTGCGGCCGGAAACGGGTCGGTCGAGGGGGCATTGGACGCGGCCGACCCCGAGGCCCGCGAGATCATCGAACGGGCGGCTGTGGTAGATCTCGATGTCGACCCCGCCGCCGAGGTCAAAAATCTGATTGGAGCCGCGGTGCGACGCCGTCTGCTACAGCGAATTCAGGTCAGTGATCCGGGTGAGATTCTCGATGACCGAGACGCCAGTGTGTACATGATGCGATTGGAGGCCTGCTCCCTCGATGATGGTGTGGCCGACTGGTTGCTAGAGTGGCTCGACCGACGGAATGAGGAGATCGCTTGACCATTGAGCCCATGATCGAGTCGCCGTTCGTCGGGGTCGATCCCGGCGAATGGAGCAGACTCGTCGCTCGCGGAGACGCGGCGGGGCTCATCCATGCCGAGGCGATCACCCACGTGCTGCGGAACGTGGTGCTCACCGGTGATGTGTTGGTCGCGGTCCGCCAGACATTCTCCGACCGGGGCATCATCATCGACGACACGGTCGAAGAGGTGCACGAAGACCCCACCCCGACCAATGGGACGCCGCGTCCCGTGGCGTCCACCGAAGACGACGAGAGTGCCGCCGGAGTGGTTGCCCGTCGTCGCCACCGGCGCGCCGAGCGGATGGCCGAGCGTCACGAGGGCGGGTCGACCTCCGACACGGTGCGGATGTATCTCAAGGAGATCGGTCGCGTCGGGCTGTTGAACGGTGACGATGAGCGACGGTTGGCACAAGCGATCGAGCAGGGCCACGTTGCCGCGCAAATGGTTGATGCCCCCGATGTGGTGGGCGACACGGCCGAGAGACGGCGGCTCATTCGCCAGGTTCAGGCTGGTCAGCGTGCAAAATCCGATCTGATTCAGGCCAACCTTCGTCTCGTCGTCTCCATCGCCAAGCGGTATGCCGGCCGGGGAATGCAGTTCCTCGACCTCATCCAAGAGGGCAACCTCGGTCTGATGCGAGCGGTCGACAAGTTCGACTACACGAAGGGCTTCAAGTTCTCGACCTATGCGACATGGTGGATTCGCCAAGCGATCACCCGTGCCATTGCCGATCAGGCGCGCACCATCCGTATTCCGGTGCACATGGTCGAATCGATGAACCGCGTCTTGCGAATTCAGCGTCAGATGCACCAGGAGTTGGAGCGGGAACCGACGCTCGAGGAGCTTGCCGTTCAGTCGGGTCTCGATGTCGAACGGGTCCGGGAGATTCTGCGGATTTCGCAGGATCCGTTGTCGCTCGATTCGCCTATCGGCGAGGAAGACGACTCCAACCTCGCCGACGTCATCGCCGATGCGACCGCCGAGGCCCCTGCCGACGCGGCGACACGGCGGATGCTGGTGCGGGCCGTGGAAGAAGCGCTGTCGGAGTTGTCGGATCGGGAACAGGAAGTCGTCAAGATGCGATATGGCCTGGTCGACGGGCAGGCGAAGACTCTTGAAGAGGTCGGCCGTGAATTCGGGGTCACGCGGGAGCGAATTCGCCAGATTGAAGCCAAGACGCTGGCAAAACTTCGTCATCCACAGCGGAGCCAGAAGTTGAAAGAGTTCCTCGACGATGAATGAAGCACCGCTGCATAAATTGCGTTGAGTGGCGAAACCCTACACTGGGTGAGATGCAGCGTAATCGCCGGTATGCCTTCTCGACTGCTGGGTGTGACGCCGGTGTCCGCCGTCTTCGGAATCGGGGCTTTGCCGTCGGTGGCTCGCACCGCTTCGGCGTCGCTGAACCCGACCACGAGGCGGCTCGACGTGGCGATGACGAACGGGGAGCGGCCGGGCGTGCAGCCGACGATCTACTCGGGGGTCGAGACCGTGACCGTGATGTGAGCTGGTCACGGCGGTTCCGACGCCGCCGGCTCGGGAGAATCTCGGAAACGGCATGTCCGATGTTCGAGGGCCGCGCTATCATCGTCTTCGCCTTTCCGAGATAGCTCAGCTGGCAGAGCGGCTGACTGTTAATCAGCATGTCGCAGGTTCGAGCCCTGCTCTCGGAGCAAAGTGGACGGGACCCCTCGGGGTCCCGTTTGCGTATACGGTCACAGGCGACGGGGCGGTAGCTCAGTGGTTAGAGCAGGGGACTCATAATCCCTCGGTCGTGGGTTCGATACCCACCCGCCCCACCCTCGAATCCGAAGTCCCGTGAGTGGACCCTCGTCAGTCGCGGAGGTTTCGGCAAGACTCCTCGGGTGCATTTCTCGGACTATCTGTCGTCGCCGTCACCTCTGAGCCGCCAGTCGATGTTCGGCAGTCGCGGCGCGGTCGCGACTTCGCAACCATTGGCTGCGCAAGCGGGCATGGCGATGCTGCGGGCGGGTGGCAATGCGGTCGACGCGGCGATCGCCACGGCCATTGCGCTGACGGTCGTCGAGCCGACGATGAACGGGATCGGTAGCGACGCATTCGCCCTGGTGTGGGCCGATGGGAAGCTGCATGGGCTGAACGCGTCCGGGCGAGCACCGACGCTGGCGACGCTGGCGGCCTACCGCGCCGCGGGCCATGAGCGGGTGCCTGATCTCGGATGGTGGGCGGTCACGGTGCCGGGAGCGGTCTCCGCGTGGGCTGAGATGCACGAGCGGTTCGGCCGGTTGCCGTTTGAGCAATTGTTCGAGCCGGCGATCGAGTTTGCCGAGCACGGTTTCGCGGTGAGCCCGGTGGTGGCGAAGTTCTGGAGCCAGGCCGCGGTCCAGTACGCCACGGAGGCCGTCGGGCCGGAGTTTGCCGGCTGGTGTCCGACGTTCGCGCCGAACGGATCGGCTCCCAAAACAGGCGACGTCGCTCGTCTGTCCGATCATGCGGCCACGTTGAGCGCAATCGCGGCCAGCCGGGGTCGGGCGTTCTACGAGGGCGAGATCGCCGATGCGATGGACCGATTTCACGGGAGACCGGGGGACTCTTGCGAGGCGACGACCTGGCCAATCACCGGCCCCAGTGGGTCGAGCCGATCGGCACCGACTACCGCGGGTTCGACGTGTGGGAGATCCCCCCGAATGGACACGGCATCAGTGCACTCGCGGCCCTGAACATTGTCGAGGGCTTCGAGGTCGACCGCCGAGGCGCACGACGATGTGGAGTCGTGGCACCGTCAGATCGAGTCGATGAAGCTGGCGTACTCCGACGCCGCCGCCTACGTCGCCGACCCGGAGCACGTCGAGGTCCCCATTCGGGGCCTGCTCGACAAGGGGTATGCCGCGCATCGGCGAGCGCTGATCAGCGACGAAGCGTCGATTCCAACCCCCGGCAACCCGCCCCGCGGCGGCACGGTGTACCTGTGCGCGGCCGACAATCACGGGCAGATGGTCAGCTTTATCCAGAGCAACTACATGGGTTTCGGGTCGGGGATCGTGGTGCCCGGCACCGGTATCGCCTTGCAGAACCGGGGAGCGAACTTCTCGCTCGACGCCGATCATCCCAACGTCATCGCGCCCTGGTAAACGGCCATATCACACGATCATCCCGGGCTTTTTGACACGCGGTGGCGAGCCAATCGGGCCGTTCGGAGTGATGGGCGGCTTCATGCAGCCGCAGGGCCATATGCAGGTGGTCATGCGCACCGTCGACCAGCATTTGCATCCCCAAGCGGTGCTCGACGCGCCTCGCTGGCGTTGGGAGCACGGCCGCACGGTGTGGATCGAGGACCGCACGCCCGTGGCGATCATCGACGGGCTGCGCAACCGAGGGCATGACGTCAAGGTGGTTCGTCGAGCCGGCGGCATTTGGGCGGGGTCAGATCATCTGGCGGATCGGTGATGCACTCGTCGCCGGCTCGGAGTCGCGGGCCGACGGCCAGGCGCTGGTCTGGTAACCGCCCTGGCCAGCCCTACAAGGGCAGCTGGTCGAGCACCCAACGGCCGAGGGCCTGCACCTCGTCATCGCGCCACGACAACCGACCGGGCACATATTTAATCGAGCCAAGGGCCCGTTGCTGGCGCTCGAGGATGCCGACGTCTTCTCGAGCGACCTGTTCCCAACGGTCGTAGTAGGGCGCAGCCTTGTCGGCGAACCCCGGTGAGTTGACGACGTCGTCGGGGAAGCACCCACCGACCTCGAGGAGCGAGCGGTTGTGGGCGAGCGGGGTGACGTTGAGCCACCACATGCAGTCCTGGGCGACGGCGAACTGGCAGGCGGGATGCAACACCGTGAAATATGTGCCCATCCGAGCGTCGTCATCGAGCCCCTCGATCGTCGGGAAAGGTGGGGGAGTTCCCGGCAGGGTGGCGATGCTGCGGCCCGAGATCACCTGGATGCATCGCCACGACCCGACGGTGTCGAGGGTGCGCGACTCCTGGCGACCGACCGTGGCTCGGTGCAACACACCCGTGTGATACGTCTCCATCGCATTTTCGAGGATCAACTTCCAGTTGCATTCGTTGACCAGCGTGATCCGCCAGGTACAGCGCATCCGATCGAGCTGGTGGGAGGCCAGGCGCGGGTAGGTCGCCCAACTCGGTCAGCAACGGAGCCGCCGAGTCGTCGAAGTTGATGAACACGAACCCGTTCCACGCCTCGAGTCGTACGGGCATCAGGCGGTGGTCGGAGCGGTCGAATCCGACGGCCTGTTGCATGTCGGAGCAGCCAACCAACGCGCCGTCGGTGGCGTAGCTCCAGCCGTGATACGGGCAGGTGAATCGGCGGGTCGATCCCTCGCCATCGACCAGGATCGAGCCGCGATGGCGGCAGAAGTTGGCGAACGCCCGCAGTTCGCCATCGTCGCTGCGGACAATGATCACCGGTCCGCCGACGGTGTCGAACGAGCGAAAGTCGCCCGGATTGGCCAACATCTCGGTTCGACAGGTGAAGATCCACCGCCGACGCAGGATGTGCTGCACCTCAAGGTCGAAGAACTCCGGTGACGTGTAGAACCCCGCGGGCATCGCCGATGCCTCGTTGATCGGTGCGGTCGCCGCCCGTAGTTGCACCTCGTCGAAGCCGAGTTCCATGGCCGGCGATATTACTGAGGTCGCGGACCGCGACTGGCGGGCGCCGGCCACTACCAGCCTGCGAAGTCGGCGGGGGCATCGTCGGCGGGGGCGTCGGGGCGCGAGATCATCGAAGCGGACACCGACTCAGTGTGCCCGATCTCGCTCTGACAGGATGAGGGGAGCGGCCCGAGGGGGTGCCGAGAGAATGGGAGTTGCCGAGATGGCCAGGCTTGAAGTTGACCCTGAGATTGCGGCCATGGCCGCGCTGATCCCGCTGGGGACGGTCGATCACGAATCGCTGCCGGTGGTGCGGTCGGCTGAGCTGGGGGCTCCGCCGAACTCTCGGACGCCGTCGAGCGGCGCGACTACACGGTGCCCGGCGACCCCGATGTGGTCATCCGAGTGCACCGCCCGGTCGGCGTCGAGGGATCGCTGCCGTGCATTTACTCGATGCACGGTGGCGGCTATGTGATCGGCAGCTACGCCATGGACGATGCTCGGTTCGACTCATGGTGTCGGAGATTCAGCTGTGTCGGTGTCTCGGTCGAGTATCGGCTGGCCCCCGAAACGCCGTACCCGGGGCCGCTGGACGACTGCTACCAGGGTCTGGCGTGGGTCTACGCCAACCACGAGGAGTTGGGTGTCGACCCGAGCCGCATCGGCATTGCCGGGGTCAGCGCCGGTGGGGGCCTGGCGGCAGGGTTGGCCCTGTTGGTCCGTGACCGGGGTGAGATTCCGCTGTCGTTCCAGCTGATCGAGTGTCCGATGATCGATGATCGCCAGGTGACCCCGTCGAGCCAACTTGACGATCTGGCCATCTGGAACCGCCACTCGAACACCTTCGGCTGGAAGTCGTATCTCGGCGACCTCTACGGCACCGACGACATTCCGATCTACGCCGCCGCCTCACGCGCCACCGACCTGTCGGGCCTGCCTCCGGCGTACATCGCGGTCGGCGCCGTCGACGGCTTCCGTGACGAAGATGTCGAGTACGCCACCCGGCTCAACCAGGCCGGGGTGCCGACCGAGTTGCATGTGTATCCCGGTGCACCCCACGGAGTCGGCCTGTTCGTTGGCACGCCGCTGGCCCGCCAATACCAGCGCGACATTGAGGATTGGGTCGCCCGGCAACTCGCCCGATGACGCCGTCGTATGTAGCCCGAGCCGATTTGAGCGTTGGGGCGGAACTGGCTGACCTGGTTGAGTCCGAAGCGCTCGCGTTGACCGGTGTCGATGCCGGTGCGTTCTGGGCCGGTCTCTCGGCGCTCGTCGCCGATTTCGGGCCCCGCAACGCCGAGTTGTTGGCCCGGCGAGCCGAGCTGCAGGCGGCGATCGACCGCTGGCATCGGGAGCGGTCGGGTGCCCCGATCAACCCGACGGAATACCGCTTGTTCCTGACCGAGATCGGCTATCTGGTCCCCACGGGCGACTCGTTCACGATCGACACCTCGTCGGTCGACGACGAGATTGCCCTGGTTGCAGGCCCACAACTGGTCGTGCCGGTGATGAACGCCCGGTACGCGATCAACGCGGCCAACGCCCGCTGGGGTTCGCTGTACGACGCGCTCTACGGCACGGACGCGCTTCGGTGACGCGCCCGTAGGCGGTCCGTACGATCCGACGCGCGGCGCGCGGGTGATCGCCTGGGCCCGCAACTTCCTCGATGACGTCGCGCCGCTCGATGGGGCCTCGCATCGCGACGCGACTCGGCTATACGGTGCTCGGCGGCGGCCTGGTGGTCGGGACCCCGCGATGGCCCGGTCGGTCTGGCCGACCCTCGGCTTGTTCGTCGGCTACTCGCGGTGACGCTGTCCGCTCCGACTTCGGTGTTGTTGGAACATCACGGGCTGGGCATCGAGATCGTCATCGATCGTGGCCATGCCATCGGGGCCACCGACCCGGCAGGGGTCTGCGACGTGGTGCTTGAGTCGGCGCGTGACCGTCGATCATGGATTTCGAGGACTCGGTCGCGGCGGTCGACAGCAGGACAAGACGCTCGGCTACCGGAACTGGCTCGGCCTGATGGCCGGCACGCTGACCGAGGAGGTGACGAAGGCCGGTCGACATTCACCCGCCGCCTGGCCGCCGATCGGTCGTTCACCGCTCCCGACGGCTCCGTGGTGACACGCCGTGGGCGGGCGTTGATGCTCGTCCGCAACGTCGGCCATCTGATGACCACTCCGGCGGTGCTCGACGGCGACGGCCAGCCGATTCCCGAAGGCCTGCTCGACGCGATGATGACGGTGCTCTGCGCCATCCCGGGCCTGGTCGGTCGGACCCCAGTCGGAGGAGTCGGGCCGAACTCGCCGCACGGCTCCATCTATGTGGTCAAACCGAAGATGCACGGTCCCGACGAGGTCGCGTTCGACCAGCGACTTGTTCAGCCGAGTCGAGCAGGTCGCTCGGGCTGCCGGCGAACACGGTCAAGATCGGGATCATGGACGAGGAGCGACGCACGACACGTGAACCTTGCCGAGTGCATCCGGGCCGCGCGCAGCCGGGTGGCGTTCATCAACACCGGCTTCCTCGACCGCACCGGCGACGAGATCCACACCTCGATGCTCGCCGGTCCGATGGTCCGCAAGAGCGAGATGAAGGCGCAGCGGTGGATTCAGGCCTACGAGGACTGGAACGTCGACATCGGCATCGCCTGCGGCCTGCCGGGCCGGGCGCAGATCGGCAAGGGGATGTGGGCCGCACCCGACCTGATGGCCGACATGCTCGACCAGAAGATCGGCCATCCGCGGGCCGGCGCGAACTGTGCCTGGGTGCCGTCGCCGACCGCGGCCACGCTGCACGCCACGCACTATCACCGGGTCGATGTGCCGGGCCGCCAGGCGGAACTCGCCGCTCAACTCGCGGCCGATGGCCACGCGGGCGACGATCGATGACCTGCTGCGCATCCCGCTCGCGGTCGACACCGAGTGGAGCGCCGGCCGAGATCCAAGCCGAACTCGACAACAACGCGCAGGGCATCCTCGGCTACGTCGTTCGCTGGGTCGACCAGGGGGTTGGCTGCTCGAAGGTGCCCGACATCCACGACGTCGGGTTGATGGAGGATCGGGCGACCTGCCGGATCTCGTCGCAACACATCGCCAACTGGCTGCTGCACGGCGTTGTCACGCGCGAGCAGGTGACCGAGACGATGCGGCGGATGGCCGCCGTCGTCGACCGGCAGAACGCCGACGATCTGGCAGTACGTCCCGATGGCACCCTGCCTTCGACGGCGTCGGCCTTCAGGGCGGCATGCGACTTGGTGCTGTCGGGGGTCGAACAACCGTCGGGTTATACCGAACCGATCCTCCATGCCCGCCGACTGGAACGCAAGGCCGTGAGCCACCACGAGCAATCAGGAGCACTGTCATGAGCACTGTCATGAGCATCACCCTCGATCAGGCCCGCACGGCAAGGCCCCACGGGGCGATCTCGATCGGGGCGAACTCACGCACCCTCGGCACGATGGCCATCGAGCGTCCGCACTTCATGACCGGCGTCACCGCAGCAATCGACGGGCCGGCGGACGCCAATCAGGGTCACGCTCGGCAACATCGGGTTCCACAGGGCGATGCTGCGCGGCGATCGTCAGAATCTCGTCGGTGAGCAGGCCATTTGTGAAGATCATCGCCGTCGTGTCGAGCCGTCGCCCGCCCCACAGGTCGCAGTAATAGCCGCCGGCTTCCTCGACGATGACGGTGCTGGCGGCGAAATCCCATGGCCCGCCGTTGAGGATGATCGTCGCGTCGAAGTCGCCATCGGCGACGCCTGCGCCGTAGTAGGCGTAGGTGCGGGACTGCGACGGATTGCCGCTGGCGAGGCTGCGGGCCAACGGTGAGCGCCAGCCGAGCATGAATCCAGCGGGCGGCACGCACACCGTGGTCGAGCCCTCGTGGGTGGCGGTCGTGGTGCAGCGTACGCGTTGTGGCTCGAGGCCGCGGAAGCTGGTGACCGCATCGACTGCGGGGGTGGTGGTGATCCGCCAGGAGCCGTAGCCGCGCTCGGCGTACCAGCGGAACCCGCCGAACGGACTCGAAATCATCCCAACGGTGATCTCGCCGTCGACTTCGAGGGCGATCATCGTCGCCCACGCCGGATGCCCGGCCGGTAGTTGTGGGTGCCGTCGATGCCGTCGAATATCCACCGGCGCGGCCCGCTCCCCGACGGCCCGATTTCCTCGCCGAGGAAGCTGTCGGTCGGATGCTCGGCGTGCACGATCCGGTGCATCTCGGTCTCGACGGCCTTGTCGACCTGCGTGACGATCGAGCCGTCCAGCTTTGTGTCGATCTGCAGCGTCGTTGAACGGAACGACGGCGACGAGATCGCGTCGGCCGCGTCGGCCAGCCGCAAGGCCAATTCAAGGTCGGGAGACATGCCCGCCAGTCTGCTGGTCACACGCCCGAAAGCATCGTTGACCGTTCGCCGGGCCGCAACATCGGCTATCGCGAATCGATGGCGTCGGCGAAACGTTCGATGTCGGACATACCGACGTAGATCTGGGCCGAGATGCGGACGGTCAGAGGGTCGCCGGCGTAGACCGGGACCTCGATGTGGTGGTCGAACAGCAGGGTGTCGCGCAGCTTGGAGGCATCGGCCGCCGTGGTACCGAACCGGGCCGGGAGGCGGACGGTTGACATCGGGCCGATCATCGCCTCGGGGGTGGTGAACTCGGTGCCCCAGCGATTCGACAACAGATGGGCGGCATCCCAGGCAAGTTGATGGTTGTAGGCGCCCACCCGCTCGAATCCGTACTCATCGAGCAGATCGAGGGCGGCCGGAGCGGCGAGGAACGGACTCGGGTCGCGGGTGCCGAGCAGGTCGAACTCGGCGGCGATGCCGTTGCCGTATCCCCACGAGATCACCGTCGGGTGCAAGTATCTCTGGTGCTCGGGTGCGGTCCACAGAATCCCGCTGCTGCGGGGTGTCCACGCCCACTTGTGCAGGTTGCCGAAGTACCAGTCGACCCCGAAGGACGGGATGTCGATGGCGATGCCGCCGGGGGCGTGGGCGGCGTCGACCAACACCAGCACGCCGCGCTCGTGGCACCGCCGGGCGATTTCGGCCACGGGCAGGATCAGCGCAGTCGCCGCGGTGATGTGGTCGATCAGCAGCATCCGGGTGTCGTCGCCGAGTGCGGCCTCGATCGCATCGGCGAAGGCGTCGGCGGGAGAGCCCAGCGCGGGCAGCGTCATGGTCCGCACGGTCGCCCCGGTTTGCAACGCGGCGTAGTTCACAGCGCGGACGACTCCGCCGTAGGCCGTGTCGGTGACCAAAATCTCGTCGCCGGAGCGGAACGGAAATGACCGCAGGACGGCGTTGGCTCCGGTCGTTGCGTTATCGACAAAGACCATGTCAGCGGGGTCGGCTCCGACGAAGCTTGCCACTCGGCCGATCGCGGCACGCATGTGGGGAAGCGGGCCCGGTCCCTCAGCGGTTCCATCGGTGTTGGCCAGGTCGCGCAGCAGATATTTGGCGGGCTGGCGCTCGATTTCCTCGATGATCGCCCGTTGGGCGTCGAGTACCCGGCGTGGCGGGGCACCGACCGTTCCGTGATTGAGATAGGTGGTCGCCGGGTCGATCATCCATTCCGAGCGAAGCGGGGGTCCGAAATCCGAGGTTGTTGCTGCAGGCACCGCCCCACCGTAGAACCAATGGGTGAGGCTGGAGGGCGATATTCCCACCCGGCCTCACACGTTCGGAGCGGGGGTCGGGCGGGCCGCCGCGGAGGGCTATGGAATGAAGTCGAAGGTGCCGGCGGCACGGAGACGATCGAGGAACGACGCGTCGTAGGCCTCGGTGGGGCGCTCGCGAATCAGAGCATCGAGTTGGTGGGCGTCGGTGCCGACCAGAATGCGCCATTCGTTGGCTCGCACTCCGTCGAGGATCACCGTGGCGGCCTCGGCGGCCGACATCGGGGCGTTGTCGCGGAACGAGGCGGCCTGGGCGAGCACCCCGGCGCGGATGTCCTCGTCGGACGCCGACGACAGATCGATGCCCTGTTTGTCGAGGCGGTCGCGGATCGCGGCGACGTGCTCGTCGCCGAGCTCCTTGGGGTCACGGCCGAGCATTTGGCCGGAGTTGAAGATGATCGATGTGCCGATGTGGCCGGGCATCACCACCGACGCCCGCAGGTGGGGCGCGTTGATCGCGAAGTCGGTGATCAGCGCCTCGGTGAAGCCCTTGACGGCAAATTTCGCCGAGCTGTAGGCGGTGTGGGCGATGCCGGGTCCGAGACTGGCCCAGAACCCGTTGACACTGCTGGTGTTGACCACATGGCCCTCGGTCGCGGCCAGCAGAAGGGGCAGGAAGGCGCGGGTGCCCAGGTACACCCCTCCCCAGCAGACGTCGTAGACCTTCTCCCACTCGTCGCGCGAGTCGACGACCATGCTGCCTCCGCCGCCGATACCGGCGTTGTTGAACAGCAGGTGGATGTGATCGGTCGCGTGCGCGGCGATGACGTGGTCGCGAAAGGCGATCAGTTGGGCCTCGTCAGACACGTCGGCGACGAAGGTGGAGATCACGACCCTGTCGGGTGCATCGGCGAGGGCGAGATGCTTGGTCTCCTCCATCGCCGCGCCCGAGACGTCGCAGATGGCCACGCTGCAGCCCGCTGCGGCCAGTTGGCGGGTGAGTTCACGGCCCATGCCGGTACCCCCACCGGTGAGTACGGCCAGTCGTCCATCAAGTCGTTCCACGTCGTCACGTCCCCTCTGATTGCCTGGGCGCGATTCTGCTATGCGGTGTCGCGAGACCAAGGCTCGGGCGGTCCGTCAGTCGGCGCCACGAACTACTCTGCGACAGATGAGCGACGTGGTGACAACGACAATCGATGACGGTGTGGCGATCGTGCGGATCGACGACGGCAAGGCGAACGCGCTGTCGCACGCGATCATCGATGCGTTGCATGGGGCACTCGACATGGCCGTTGAGCAGGCGAGATCGGTGTGCTTCATCGGCCGTCCGGGCAAGTTGTGCGCGGGGTTCGACTTGTCGGTGATGACCCAGGGCGCCGACCAGACCCGTGCTCTCGTTGGGGCGGGCGGCCGGCTGATGATGCGGCTGTTCGGCCATCCCCAGCCAACCGTTGTCGCCGTCACCGGCCACGCCATCGCCGCCGGCGGGCTGTTCCTGCTGGCCTGCGACACCCGCATCGCCGCCGATGTTCCGGCCAAGATCGGCCTGAACGAGACGGCGATCGGCATGGGCATGCCCGTCTACGGCGTAGAACTGGCCCGCGAACGCCTGACCCGCTCGGCATTCGTCCGCAGTCTCCTGCAGGCCGAGTTGTACGACGTCCGCGGCGCGGTGGATGCGGGCTACGTCGATTCGGTGGTGCCTCTCGACGAGTTGGAAGCCACCGCGATTGCCAAGGCCCACCAACTCGGCGAGTTCCGCACCAGCGCCTACAGCATCACCAAGGCTGCCTCGCGCGGCGCGGTGATCGAACGAGTGCTCGGCGGGCTCGACGAGGACATGGCGAACATGGTGCCGCCCACTCCCGCATAGCTGCCGGGTTGCGTGGCGGCTAGCGGTGGCGTAGGGGTCCGGCGGGGAGTCGGCCGTCGATGTCTCGAAAGCCGTAGTCGAGGGCGAGTTCGTTGGCGCTCACGGCCAGTCCGGTCCATCGCAGGACGTCGGCGTCGGCGGCGAGTGCAGCCACGGCGCGGCCGGTGAACCGGGGCGACTCTGCGGCTGAAACATCGAGGCCGGCCGGGAGCATGTTGTGGGCGACGGCGATGTCGATCCGCTCCGTACGGACGAACCCGGGCCACACCGATACCGCGGCGACCCCGAATGGTTGCAACTCATGGGCGGTGTCGGCGGTCAGCCGGTCAAGCGCGCATTTGCCGACGCCATAGGCCACATGCCAGGCGTACTCCTGAGCCCCCGAGGAGCTGATATTGACGATCACACCGCGCTTGGCGGTGACCATCAACCGGGCGGCGTGAACGCTGGCAACGTAGGCCGAACGAGTGCCGACGTCGAGCATGTCGTCCCAGTTCGAGATCGGTACCTGCCAGAACGGCCGGCGCGAAGTCAGCTCGGGTGGGATCAGAAAAGCGTTGTTGACCAGAACGTCGACGCGGCCATGCTCGTTGGAGACCCGGGTGAACAGCTCCTCGACGGCGACGTCGTCGCGATGGTCGCAGGCGATCCCGACGCCTACACCGCCCAGGGCGGTGACCTCGGCGGCGGTTGCTCCGACCGTGCCGGGGAGGGGGTGATCGGCCTCGGTCGCCGACCGGCCGGTGACATAGACCGTGGCCCCGCGGGCGCCGAGTTCGAGGGCACATCCCTTGCCGATACCCCGGCTGCCCCCGGTGACGATGGCGACGCGGCCGGCCAGATCGTGGGTGGACTCAGCGGTCATTCCAACTCCTCAATCGCCGGAAGGCCGGGTCGACGACGACGGCTACCTCGGAGTCGAGGCCAACGATGGTGCCGGTACCATCGAACGCCGGCCAGACCCCGATCGGTTCGCATGACGGTTGACCGGTTGCGGCGAACGATGCCCAGGCGGAACGCATCCGACTCGACAACCGGTCAGCCGCTTCGGTCAGGGCACCGTCCGCCCCGGCGAAGGCTTGCCAACCATCGACATCGAGGGTGCCGAAGTGAAAGGGCAGATCGAGGGCATGGCAGGATCCGTGATCGCGTGACGGCCAGGTGAGGGTGGCACGCCACACCGGCAGACCCCGCCGGAGATGCGAGTTGGCGACGAGCAGGGCGGGCAGCTGCAGATCAACGTCGGCGATCGCGGTCACGAGGTCGTCTCCACAGGCCGTCAACCCAGCCTCGACCCCGGTGACGGTGATGCCGACGGCGGCCGCCTTGGTGGTCAGCATCGGGACTGCGTACGAACGGGGGAGGGCGGGGACCATCGAACGGAACAGCTCCATCTCGTCGGCCGTCGTGCCGATGACCAGGGGAATCGCAGTCAGGCGGCCGGCCGCCGCCGCGTCCAACGGCGATTGGGGCACGCGGTCACCGTCGACCCAGGGATGGAACGGCATCATTCCGACGGTGCGAGCGAGATCGGTCACCGTCGCGGCTTGGGCGTCGAGCAATGCGTCGAGCGGCAGGTCGGCAAGCGCCGAGGTGTCGGCAACGCCGGCGAGGGAGGTGAACCGCGTACCCACCAGCTCGGCGGTCGAGGCGGCGAGTGTCATCGTCGGCGAGCCACTCCAGATGATCGCCCCGGCGCACGGCAGGTCGGGCCGGGTGAGCAGGTGATAGATCGCGCCCGCCCCGGCCGACTCGCCCATCAACGTGATCCGTTCGGGGTCGCCACCGAACGCTGCAGCATTCGCTCGAACCCAGTCGATCCCGGCCAACAGGTCGCGCAACCCCAGATTCGAGGGCACGCCGGGCGCGGCCAGGAAGCCCAGCGCTCCGAGCCGGTAGTTCAGTCCGATGATCACCGCGTCGCCGTCGGCGGCCAACCGGCGGCCGTCGTAGGTGGCGAGCCCGGCCCCGCCGATTCGGAAACTGCCGCCGGGAATCCACACGATGATCGGCCGCCGCCCGTCAACTCCGGGCGTCCACACCTCGGCGGTCAGACAGTCCTCGCTCGTTCGCAACGGAACCATGCCGGGCACCAGATCGAGCTCGGATCGCTGGGGTGGAGCGGCTCCCGACAGGGTGCAGTCGAGCGGGAAGGTCCACGGAGACGGAGCCGAGGGGAGTCCGAACCGCGCTGCCGAGGCATACGGGACGCCGCCGAAGTGGACAACCGACTGGCCGTCGGATGTCGTCACCCGATGGCCATGCACCGGTCCAGCGGCGGTGGTTGCGATCGGCATCAGTAGGCGTTCGGGTCGCGCTGGACGGCGGCGGGTACCGGGTGGCCGAACAATTCCGACGCGTTCTGCCAGGTCACCCGCTGGATCTGCGTGGGGGTCAGGCCGACGAGCTGACGACGCAAGGTGTCTTGCGTATGCGGCCAGGTCGAGTCGCAGTGGGGATAGTCGGACTCGACGAGGACGTTGTCGACCCCGATCGTGTCGAGCTGCGAGAACGATGACGGATCATCGATCGCACAGAACCAGAAGTTACGTCGGAACGTGTCGGCCGGGCTGAGGGCCACGTCGTTCCAGGTGCCGTACATCGAGTCGTATCGACGCACGTGTTCCAACCGATCGATCAGGCCGGCGACCCAGCCGATACCGCCTTCGGACAGACATATCCGCAGGTCAGGGAACCGAACCGGAAGTTTCGAATACAACCAGTCGACGGCCGCGAACATCGCGTAGCCGAAGAACAGCACCCCGATCGTGTCGCTCGGTGCATCGGGCGCGGTGGCCGGTGACGTCGATGACGAGCCGACATGCAGACAAACGACGGTGCCGGTCTCGGCGCACGCCTCCATCAGCGGGTCCCAATAGCCGGTGTGCAACGACGGCAGACCGAGCAGGTGTGGGGCTTCTGAGAACGTCATCGCCTTGAAGCCCCGCGCTGCGTTCCGCCGGATTTCGGCGGCGGCGACGACCGGGTCTCCGAGATAGGGCAGTTGCATCGGGATCATGCGACCGGGGGAGTGGGCGGCCCACTCCTCGATCATCCAGTCGTTCCACGCCCGCACGCAGGCGAGCGCCAATTCGGGGTCGCCGGCGAGTTGCTGGAGGCGCTGCCCGGCGAATCCGGGGAGGAATGACGGGAAGCACACCGAGGCATAGACGCCGTTGAGATCCATGTCGGCGATCCGGGCGCCGATGTCCCACGCTCCACGGCGCATCTGGTCGAACCGGGTCGGCTCGAAGCTGTACTCGCTGACCGGGCGGCCGACGACGGCGTTGAACCCGACATTGGGAATCTCCTGACCTTCGAACACCCAGGCTTCGGAACCATCGGCTCGTTCGACCACCTTCGGGGCGCGAGCGGCGAGGTGGCGGGGGAAGCGGCCGAGAAAGGTGTGCGGGGGCTCGACGATGTGATCGTCGACGGAGATGACGGTGAACGACCGATCGGCGCGCGGCGGATCGGGCAGGAAGCTGACCTTGCCGGCCTCCGCCGTCGTGAACCCCTGGCGGCGTTGTAGATCATCCAGTGAGATGGCCATCAGTCGAGGACCTCCGGTTCGCGGGCGAGCAGTTGGCGGACCACACCGTGCCAGTACACCGGTGCCGCCCGCTCGATGAGTGAGGCCTTCAACTGGCGTTGGGCGCTCGGTGGGATCGGCCGTGAGCGGGCGCTGAGGGCGCGGACCTGCCAGTGGAGCATGCACGTCCGCTCGAACAGCACCGACTTGTAGACGGCTTCGGCGATCGTCGGCGCGGTGACGATCACTCCGTGGCTGACGAGCAGGGCCACCGACGCGTCATCGATCAGGTCGGCCAACGCGGCCCCCAAGTGAGGGGCGTCGACCTCACCGTCATAGTCGTCGACGAGGACCATCTCGCCCGCCAGGATCGACGAGTTCTGATGGACCAGGTCGGGGAGTTCCCCGATTGCTGCGAGCGTGACCGCATAGGGCGGGTGGTTATGGATCACGACCCGGGCATCGGCGCGGCGGCGGTGAAGTTCGGTGTGGATATGGACCGCCGGGGTCACGTCCCAGTCGCCGTCGATCACCTGGCCGTCGGTGTCGATGGTCAGCATGTCGCGGGCGCGCACCTCGGCCCACCACAGTCCCCATGGATTGACGAGGAACGCATCGCCTTCGGCCACGGTGATATGGCCGGTGAGGTTCTCGACGAAGCCGACGTCGTCGAGGTGGCGCAGGGCGATCGCCAACTCCTGAGTCGGGGTCAGGTCGCGCTCAAGCCCCGGGAGCAGCCGGGGTGACCACGATGCCAGCCCCCCTGTGCGATCGTTCGCCATCGAACCCCCTGTTGACGCCGAGCCCATAGCGGTGGACCCGTGACACCGTCCCATTGAACCAGGCAGGGGTGGTATGTGCTGTTATTCGAGCGTGCTCCCTGCTGCCGACCCCGTCGATGATCTCCGCTATCGCGATGCTGGCTGGTGGGGCTCGCTCACCCTGTCGGCGCGAGTCGCCCAACTCGCCACCGATCGGGGGACCGACCTCGCCTACCGGTGGGGAGACCGGTCGCTGACCTGGCAGGGCTACTCCGCCTTCGCCGATGCCGTCGCGTCGCGCCTGGTCGGCGTCGGCGTTGCCCGGGGGGATCGCGTGCTGGTCTGGTTGCCCGACGGCGGTGCCGTCCACGGTGCCCTGCTGGGCTGCGAGCGGGCCGGTGCCGTCGCCGTCGGCGCTGGTTGGCGGGCGGGCCGACGCGAGCTGGACTACCTGGTTCAACGCTCGGGAGCCGTCGCCGCCGTGTTCCCGATTGACACGCCCTTCGGCTCGGCCGACGATCTCGCCGACCAGCTCGGACTGCGACTCGTCGCCCTCACCGGTCTCGACCACCCAACGGTGCGCCCGGGACCAGAGGGCTCGGCCGACGGGCTCGCCCTCGGCCCGTCGGAGCTGTGGATGCTCAACTCCACCTCGGGAACCACCGGGCTGCCCAAATGCGTGATGCAGACGATCAACCGATGGGTGTATTTCCACCACAAGGCGGTGACGTTCGGGGCCTTGCAGCCCGATGAGCGGTTCATGAGCGTGGTTCCGGCCCCCTTCGGGTTCGGCCTCTGGACGTCACACGTCAGCCCAACCTTGCTCGGCGTGCCCTGCGTGGTGCAGGAGCGTTTCGACCCGGCTGAGGCGGCCGCGGCCATCGAGCGGCACCGGGTGACGGTCCTCGCCGCGGTCTCGTCGCAGTTCGTCATGATCCTCGATTCGGCGGGCG
Source organism: uncultured Actinomycetes bacterium (assembly GCA_963847945.1). Lineage (GTDB taxonomy): Bacteria > Actinomycetota > Acidimicrobiia > Acidimicrobiales > Ilumatobacteraceae > JANMJD01. The sequence continues at coordinate 506,692 of CAWKBX010000001.1, read as the reverse complement.
ATCACGATCTCACGTCGTTGCGGGTGCTGTTCACCGGCGGCGAGGCGATCTCACCGGTCCGGGCCCGGGAGTTCGAACACCGAACGGGCTGCCGGGTGCTCAACTTTTACGGCTCGAACGAGACCGGCATGCTCTCGGGCACCCAGGTCGACGATCCGCTCGAACGTCGCCTGACCACCGGGGGCCGCGTCGTCCCCGAGATGCAGGTTCGGCTGTACGACCTCGACGGACGGCGGCTGTCCGGCGACCGCGGCGAAGGACGCCCGGCGTGCAAGGGACCGGCCACGACGCTGGGCTACTGGGACGATGACGCGGCGAACCGCGAGCTGTTCACCGACGACGGCTGGATGTTCATGGGCGATGTCGTGCGGATCGACGACGAAGGTTGGCTCACCGTCGTGGCCCGCACGGCCGATTTCATCATCCGTGGCGGCAAGAACATCTCCGCCCCCGCCGTCGAGGAGGAGGTCGCCACCCACCCCGCCGTCGGCCTGGTCGCCGCGGTGCCCGTTCCCGACCGTCGACTCGGCGAACGCGTCGGTGTCTATGTCGAACTACGCCCTGGTCAGACCCTCGATCTCGCCCAACTGATCGCGCACCTGGCAGAGCGGGGAGTGAGTCGTGAATGGTGGCCCGAACACCTCTGGATCCTCCCGGCAATGCCCCGATCGTCGGGGGGCAAGATCGCCAAATCCGAGCTGCAAGCGCTGGCCCGCACCGCTCACCCCAACTCCGACTGATCCGCCGACGTAGGTGGGTCCGTCGGGATCCCGGTATTGCAGACGCGCCGTATACGTCGAAATTCCGCCTACGCCGCGGGGCGAGGCGTCGGCTTGACGTAGAACGTCAACCGGGCCGATGCACCACCATCAATCGACGCGCTGAGGTCGTAGGCCCCGTAGAGGTGCAGCGGCGCGTTGGGGGGCAGGGGAACCGCCAGCGGGATCGTGGCGCTCTCCCCGGGCTCGTAGACGCCCCCACCGGCGGCGGGTGCGGTCATCGCCCCGGTGACGGTCAACAGCTCACTGGCACTCTCCACATGGCGAATGCGGACGTGAATCTCGTGGGCCTTGTCGAGTTCGGTCGGGGCGATCTCGACGATGGTCGCCAGCGTGAGGGGGCCGAGCACCGCGGGGAGTTCGGGGCGGTAGAGGCGGGTCACACCGCCGGAGGCGATGAACAACAGGCCCTCACGAATCTGGGCGAAATCGCACAGGGTGAGCGCCATGATCGTGGCGCGTTCGAGCGAGGAAGGGGGGAAGCTGCCGGAATCCATGTCGTCGGCGATCTTAGGGATCTTCGCCCCGCTCGGCTCGTCAGCTCGGGGCAGATCCGGACCGGCCGACGATCAGTGGCAGGTGCCAGTGCCCCGGTCATCGAGCGTGCCAGAGCCCGCGACTCGGACAAACTGCCACTTGTACGATCCTGCCTCCAGCGTCAGAGCGAGGGGACCGAACGTCGTGTCGTCGTGGAGTTGCGAGTTGGGGGCGGTGGCGTCGATGACCCGCAGACCGGCTCCACCGGTGCCGACGACGAACTGGCGCAACCCCCGCTCGAAGTCGTAGGCACCGGTCGGGGTCTGTGGAGCGAAACGCTCGTAATTATGGTCGTGTCCAGCCAAGACGATCTCGGCCTTGGCGTCGTAGAGCGCCTGCCACAGATCGGTGTAGATCGCGTTCGAACGATGTTCTCCGGAGCTGAACCGTGGATGATGCCAGTAGGCCAGCGTGCAGGCGGTCGGGTGCGCGGCCAGGTCGGCGCGCAGCCATCGCTCCTGGAGGGAGCCCGCATGGCATCCGCCGACGCGGCCGCAGTTCGAGTTGAGGGCGACGACGTGCCAGCCCGCCACCTCGTAGGAGTAGTACCCCTGCGTCGAGTCGGCGGCGGCCGCCCCGAAGTAGGTGAAGTATCCGGCGGCGTTGGGCGTGATGTATTCGTGGTTGCCGGGGACCGGGCGCCACCGGGTTCGCAGCGGCCCCCACGCCGGGTCGAAGCAGTTCTGGAGTTCGGTGAGCGATCCATTTTCGTAGGCGATGTCTCCGAGCAACAGAATCGGGCCGACCGTACCTTGGAGGAACTTGGCGACCGCGTCGTCGTTGGACTTTCCATCGCACTTGGCAATGTCTCCCATGGCCCACACGACGTTGTCGCCACTCGGCATCGTCGGGGTCTCGCGGATGGCCCGTTGGCTGGCGGTCGCCGCGTCGATCACCACCGGGCCGGCCGCCGCGTCGAGTGATGACGGCTGTATCGATCCGACGGCCATGGCTCCGAGCACTCCCAGGCCAACCGCAGCCCACCGTCGTGTCGTTCGCCCCACCCGGCCGATGTTACTGGGCGGTGCAGACCGGAGATGGCGACCGGAGCTGTCAGTCAGTCGGTGACCAGGTCGATGTCGACGGGGGTCCCTCCGCCCGGACCGTTGATCGGGACGATATCCATCGGGCACGCCGAAGCGATGACGACCACGTCGCACACCGCCTGGAATACGACCCGGTCGCCGGGAGCCGAGACGGTCGGTTCGAAGGTGATGTTGCCATCGAGATCCCACGGAATGTTCATGAACAGGTTCAGCGGGGCCGGGACCGGACTGCGCCGCACGATCGACAACTCGGCGAGCGCCTCGGCGAAGTTCTCGCAGCACGAGCGATGCCCGGGTTCCGCTCCGAGTTGGGCATAGCGAAACGGGTCGCAGGCGGCGATGACCGTGTCGTGCACCCCTGGGCTGGTGTCAGAGGTCAGCGTCAGGATCGTTTGGCGTTCCTCGTCGAGTAGATCGTCGCCCGGACGCGGACGAAGGTTGCGCCACCTGACCCGGGAGTGCTGCATCGACAGGGCGATCTCGGGCCGATCGGCGCGGATCGCCCAGAAGTCGACGACCTGCGTGCCGTGGGTATTGACCACCTCGACGGAGTGGCCGGCGGCAACGGCTACGGCGCGGGCGTGGCTTCCAGGAACGGTGAGTCTGGACAACGGAATCCTCCAGGGAGTGAGGGGGTAACCGGCCGGGCGGCCGTGTCGTACGGGTGGTCCCCGGGATGCGAGGCTGACGCCGATGGTAGGACACTCCAACCCCAACGCGCGCCGACCGGTGGCGATGATCACCGGGGCCAGCCGGGGCATCGGTCGGGCGGCGGCGATCGACCTGGCCCATGCCGGCTTCGACATCGTGATCACCGCCCGCACCGAACGCGAGGGCGAGGGCCGATCGGATACCGATGATGGCCTCGCCCTGCCCGGCTCACTGGAGTCGACTGCCGCCACCCTCACCGCGGCGGGGGCCGAGGTGCTCGCGGTACGCATGGACCTCCTCGATCGACCGTCCGTGCTGGCCGCCGTCGAGGCCGCCTACGAGCGGTTCGGCACCATTGACCTGCTGATGAACAACGCGGTCTACCAGGGGTTCGGCGGGATGGAGCTGATCGCCGACATCCCCGACGATGGTTTGGCCAACGTCATCGAGGGCAACGTGTTCGCCCAACTGGCGCTGGTGCGGGCCGTGTTGCCGCGGATGGTCGCGGCGGCTGGCGGCACGATCGTCAACATGATCTCGTCGACCGGCTACGTCGACCCGCCGGCCCCCAGCGGCTCGGGGGGATGGGGTCTCGGGTATGCAATGTCGAAGGCCGCGTTCGGGCGGATCACCCCGCTGGTCCATGTGGAGTACGGGGCGCAGGGAATCCGCGCCTTCAGCGTCGACCCCGGGTTCACGATCACCGAGAAGATGATCGCTGCGGGCCGGGCGGCGCAATACTCGAAGCACTTCACCCCGGCGACACCCGAGGTGATCGGCAAGGCAATCCGCTGGTTGGCCACCGACCCCGCGGCCGACGAATACTGCGGCAAGGTGGTCATTGCCCAGCGCGAAGTCGCCAAGCGTGGGCTGCTGCCCGGCTGGCCACCACCCCGAACGCGCCCCGATGAAACGGCTGGCGAGACCGCGACCGGAGCCCGATGACCGTCACCGCCACCCCCACCCTCACTGTCGGTCTGGCCAACTTCGGACCGCCCCATGGCGGATCGTTGCGGGCGATGGTCGATCTCGCCCGATACGCCCAAGATGCCGGTGTCGAGCGCATCAACGTGGTCGACCACGTGGTGATGGGTCCGCACACCGATGCCTACACCTGGGGACGGTTTCCCACCCCTCCCGAGGCGATCTGGAACGAGCCGCTGACGGTGCTCGCCGCGATGGCCGCGGTCACGTCCACCCTGCGGTTGTCGACGGGCATCCTGATCGCCCCGCTGCGACCGGCCGCACTGTTGGCCAAGACCGTCGCCACCCTCGATCAGCTCTCCGATGGCCGGATCGACCTTGGCGTCGGCGTGGGCTGGCAGCGCGAGGAGTACGCGGCGGTCGGCCTCAACTTTGACGACCGCGGCCGACTGCTCGACGACACCATCGGAGCCTGCCGAGCGTTGTGGACGCAGATGCCGGCCGCGTTCAGCTCGCCGACGGTGACCTTCACCGAGACCTACTGCCAGCCCGCAACCGATCCAGCCCCGGCTCCCGGTCTGGTTCTCGGGGGTGCTGATCGAGCGCAACGTCCGCCGGGTCGTCGAGCTCGGTGACGGTTGGATTCCGATCATGGGCGCCACGATCGACGACATCGCGGCCGGCGCGTCGAGGCTCCGCGAGGCGTACGCGACCGCGGGTCGCGATCCCGCGAGTCTCACCGTTCAGGCCCCGGTCGTCATGGCCAAGGGTCACAACGGATTCGACATCGATGCGACGATGGCCTCCGTCCCGAGCCTGATCGAGGCCGGGGCGACCAACATCTACATCAACCTGCGAGCCTTCGATCCGGCCGGCGACGCCCCGGGTGAGACGATGGGCCGTATGGTCGCCGCCTTCCGCCGCCAGGTCTGACCGGATTCGGCCCGCCTCCACGTATTCAATTCGAACCAGGGAGCTCTTTGTAGACATGACGACAACGTGGAAAGACTGGGCGGGAATCAAGGGATACTCGGGATTCAAGGTGGACTCGTCCGACGGGCGCGTGTCGATCGCGCAGGTCGGACCGAAGAACTTCTCGGTAGCGACCCGATTCGTGTTCGCCGACGCCGACGCCCTCGGAAAGCTCCAACAAGCTGTGATGGCCAACGGGCACTCCGAGGCCGAGGCTCGGGCGATGGTCGACGAAGCGAGGGCCTTCGGCGGTGATGACGAGACGACCGACCTCGCCTCGGTGCCGCAATTCATGGCGTGGTTCGAGATGTCGTACGGCCGGCACACACTTGCTGCAATGATCCACGACCGGCTGATCACCGACGGTAAGCCGAACACCGGGGCGCTCGGCAGTGACACCCTGTCCGACAGCTTCTTCCGCAACATGATGGGCGTCGCCGGGGTCCCCACCTTCAAACGGTGGATCATGTGGGCTGCAGTCGCGATGCGTACCCGCTGGGCGGCCGGAGGGCTTCGACGCGCCACCCTGCTGGTGTGGATCGCATCGGCGGTGGTCGGCAATGCCTGTGCGATTTCGGCCGTCGGGCAGGGGCTGTTCGGTTGGGGCCGCTCCTTCGGGTTGAGCCCGTGGCTGCTGGTCGGGATTGCCACCGTGCTGCCGGTGGTCGCGGGGTTCCTCTGGGGCAAGCAGTTCGGAGCAAGCGTTGTCGCCGCGGCCGCGGGCATTTGGCTCGTCCCGGCCGCCGCGATCGCGCTCGTCAGTCTCATCGCCTACTCCGTGTCGGAACGCTTCGCGCCTCGCCATATCGCAGGCAGCGGGGCGACCTGGGAGCCCCCGACGAGCTGAGTCGCCGGTCGCTTCTGCGACGCGGCCAGCGGCCCCCTACGGTGGGTCGACCACGCGAGCAGGGGAGACGGCCATGGCCATGCCATCGGGAATCGGGATCATCGACACGATGATGGGGACCCGCGCCGGGGTGACGGCGAAGCAGCAGAACTACGCGTTTCATGCAGGCTCAACTCCGCGACGCCGAGTCGAAGACGATGGCCTTCCCGGCGCAGTACATGTTCAAGGACGTACCGTTCAGCGAGCAGGCTCGCGGCGCCGACGGCCCGGTCGCCGAGCCGCTGCAGGGCGCCGAGCTGCTGCTGCCGCTGATGGACAAATGGGGGATCGAGCGATCGCTGATCGGCGTGTCGCCGAGCAACCCGATCGGCCTTGACACGCTGACCGGCCATCCCGATCGGTTCATGGGGGCCTACGAGGCCGATCCGAATGGTGGGATGGAAACGATCCGCACGATCGTCGAGATGTATGAGACATACGGCATCCGCGCCGTGACGTTGTTTCCCGCGGGGCTGTCACCGCAGGTGGCGATCAACGACAAGAAGATGTACCCGATCTACGCCAAGTGCGTGGAGCTTGGTATCCCGGTGTTCTGCTGCGCGGGTATCCCAGGGCCAAGGTTGCCGTTCGCCCCGCAGCGGGTCGAGCTCATCGACGAGGTGATGTACGACTTCCCCGATCTGGTCTTCGTCACCCGCCACGGCTGTGAACCGTGGGAAGACCTCGCCGTCAAGCTGATGTTGAAGTGGCCGAATCTCTATTATTCGACCTCCGCGTTCTCGCCCAAGCACTATCCCAAGGCGATCGTCAACTACGCGAACAGCCGCGGTGCCGACAAGATCATCTACGCCGGCTACTTCCCGATGGGCCTGCACATCGATCGGATCATGACCGAACTCAACGACGTCCCGTTCAAAGACGACGTCTGGCCGAAGTTCCTCCACGCCAACGCCGCCAGGGTGCTCGGCGTCTAGCCCTCCCATCAGTCGCTATAGATCGTGGTGCGGCGGGCCTTGCGGCGTTCGGAGCCGTAGTCGTAGACGGCGTAGTGCATGGTGCAGCGGTTGTCCCACAGCACGGCGTCGCCGTCGCTCCACTGCCAGCGGATCTGGAACTCGGGCTTCTCGGAATGCTCGATCAGCAGGTTGAGCACGTGCTTTGCCTCAAGCGACTCCAAGCCCTTGATCGACGCCGTCCAGCCCCGGTTGACGAACAGGTGGGGCTCACCCGTCGCATCGTGATGTTGCACGACGGGGTGCATCGCCGTCGCGGTCAGCGGCGGGCGGCCGTGGTTGGCTTCCAACCCGCTGATGAGCTGCTTGATCGGCTCGCTCAACGCGGCGTAGGCGGCTCGCTGACTCGACCACATCGTGTCGCCGCCAGAGGGTGCGACCATCTCCATGCAGAACAGCGATCCGATCGGTGGCTTGGGGGCGAAGGTGACGTCGGTGTGCCACACATTGGTTCCTGGCGCGGCTTTGCCGTACATCGCCGTGTCGAGCACGAGGATTTCGGGGAAGCCCTCGTCGGCGAGTGTCGGTACCCCGCGGTAGTCCGATCCGACGCCGGTCTCGGTGGTCGCCGCCAGCTTCGGCCCGAAGACCCGCGCCAAGCGCAGCTGCTTGGCCGGGGCCAGATGGATTTGCGGGAAAAACAGCACCTGGTGCCGATGCCACGCGGCGATCAGTTCGTCGGCCACGTCGGCCGGGATGTCGGTGGTCGCATCGACACCTTCGACGACCGCCCCGAGTGCGGCCCGCATTGGCGTAATGGTCATACCCATCCGCCCAGCGTAGTCAGTCGTTCACGGCGGCTTTCGACCCTTCGTGCCGTCCCGCCGGACCGGGGATCCGGGCCTCGAATAGATTGTCGGTCGTTCGTCCCACGGCAACCTGTGCGGGACGGTGGTATGAGGTCGATGACCACGCTCGTGGCGTGGGAATCGGCGTGGCGATCACCGCTGGACTTCGTTGGAACGAACGACTCGCAGCCCGCCGGTACCGAGCGATCTCCGATGGCATCGACACCACCGCGGTGGCCTCCGCTGGCGGCGGTGCCATCAGCCGGCGCGAGCCGCTTCCCGACGCTTCCAGGCCAGGCCACCGAGCGCCTCGAACACGATCCGGTGGGCGTTGTTGACGGTGTTGTCGCTGACGTCGTAGGCGGGCGCGACCTCAACGACATCCATGGCGACCAGGTTGGTGCGTTGGGCGAGGTTGCGCACGATGCGCAGCAGGTCGACGGGGGCCATGCCGCCGGGTTCGGGAGTGCCGGTACCCGGGGCGAAGCCGGGGTCGAGCACGTCGATATCGACGCTGAGATATAGGTAGTCCGCTCCGTCGAGCGCTTCGGCGACGGCGTCTTCGATGACGGCTTTGATGCCTCGCTCCCAGATCTCGTTCATCAGGTGCCAGCGGAATCCCTGCTCCTGCATCCAGGCGAACGTGTCGGCGGGCGGCCAATAGCCCCGCAGCCCGATCTGGACGAAGTTCTTGCCGAGCACCGCCCCTGACTCGACCAGGCGGCGCATCGGGGTGCCGTGCGAGGCGAGGTTGCCGTCGATGATGTCGGCGGTGTCGGCGTGGGCGTCGAAGTGGACGATGCCGACGTTGCCGTAGCCGTAGTGGTCGGCCACCGCGGTCGCCGCCGGCCAGGTGATCGAGTGATCGCCGCCGAGAATGATCGGGGTGATCCCTCGTGAGACCACGTCGGACACTCGGGAGCGGATGTTGGCGTGGCTCGCCTCGGTTTGACCGTGCGGGCAATAGGCATCGCCGTAGTCGACCACCTCGAGGTAGTCGAAGATCTCGATCCCCAAATCGAGGTGATACGTGCCCGGTTCATACGCCGAGGAGCGGATCGCCCGCGGCCCGAACCGCGCCCCGGGCCGGTTGGTCGTGGCGATGTCGAATGGCGCCCCGATGATCGCCACGTCGGGCTGCCACTCGTCGAGCTGCTCCGGATCGGTCAGAAAGGGCCGCTGCCCAAACGTCGCCAACCCTCCGAACACATACCCCAAATCCAATTGCTCCCGCATCCCGGGAGACAACTCCCGGCGTGGGGCCGGCCGATCACCACTCATGGTCAGTGTTTGTGGTCGGGGTCCGAGTGGTCGTGCTCTTCCTCGTCGTCATCGGGGTTTTCGATGGCATCGAGGAAGGTGTCGACGTCGTCGTCGGAACCGCCGATGAGCCAGACGACCAGGGCATCGTCATCGTCCTCGTCGGCCGCGGGACCGCCACGCGACTCGTTCCACGGCAGCACGCCTTCGACCGAGTAACGATCGACGGTGATGTCGTCGTCCTCCTCGGTGACGGCGGCGACGATCGACAACTCGACCTCGGCGCCCTGGGGATAGTCCTTGAGGATGTCGATCAGCTCACGAACGAGCATGTGGAGTTTCTCCTGAAAAGCTGGACGTTAGGAACACGGGCGATCAGTTCTCGGCCTCGTCGCCGAGCCAATCGGCGGAGCGCTCGAGAAGAAAGAGGCTCACGTCGCGACAGCGGTCGAGCGTGTCGCACAGCAAGTCGTCGTCGTTGCGAACGACGTCAGCGAGGTTGACCGGCACCTGGGCGACGATCGACAGGCTGCGCTTGGGCGCATCGGTCACCGAGGCGAATGAATCGATCGCCGAGACTTCGAGCGGCAGGTTGATCGTGCCGACGCCCGCCAGTTCGGTGGCCAACACCAACAGATCGGGCGGGGCGGGGAGCGGAGGGAGCGTCCAAGTGAACAGCAACGGAAAGCTGTAGCCCTCGGGCGGGTCGGCGTCGGGATCGTCCATCCGTAAGAACTCGTCCTCGAAGCCGAGCAGGGCGCGCGGGTCGACGTCGAGGGCGAGGTGCAAGTCGATTGGGCCACTGCACGCCTCTTCGGGGTGCAAATCGACCTCCCACAGCTGGCGAAGGGAGTAGGTCTCTACGAAATGCCGCTCGTCGTGCACGTGAAAACCGTGATCGACGGCGTGATTCTTCATGTCGGCGATAAAGCCCGCTACGTCGATGACGGCCACGCCCCCATCCTGCCACCTGGAGGGTGCGGTGAGGATGGTTTGCGGTCACTACCGTCATCGCCGTGTCCATCGCCGCGTCCATCGAAGATCCCCACGAACTGCTCGAACTGTTCCACGCCACCGCTTCGGCCGTTGGCGAGGCACTGGTAGGCGTCACCGACTGGGGGCCGTCGGGACGCCGTGAGGGACAGTATGCGGCCGATCTGGTCGCCGACGCAGTGGCTCTCGACTACCTGCGGGCGGCCGGGGTCGGGATCCTGTCGGAGGAGAGCGGCACCGAACACGTCGGCCGGCGGATTGTGGTCATCGTCGATCCACTCGACGGATCGACGAACGCGTCGCGGGGCGTGCCGTGGTACGCCACCTCGTTGTGCGCGTTCGACGAAGCGGGCCCGCTGGCCGCGTTGGTCGTCAACCAAGCCCGTGGCACCCGATACTCGGCGATCCGTGGCGAGGGGGCCCGGCGGACGACATCGGTTTCACCTGTTCATCGAGGTGTACCGCCATCGCCGACGGCTTCATCGGGCTGTCCGGCTACCCGGCGCGACCGTTCGGTTGGGACCAGTTCCGCACCCTCGGGGCCGGAGCACTCGACCTCTGCTTGGTTGCCGAAGGCACGCTCGACGGGTTCGTGGACTGCGTCTCGGGCCACGGCGTGTGGGACTACGCCGGCGCCTGGCTGGTCTGCCACGAGGCGGGGGCGCTGATGGTCGATGGCCTCGGTCGCGAGCTGATCATCCGCGACTACACCGCACGTCGAGCCCCGGTCGCGGCGGCGACGCCGGAGTTGCTGGATGCCCTCCTCGAAGCCCGCCGCCTGGCCGTTCTGGCGACCTGAAACGGCGTCAGAAGACCCGAAAGCGTCGCCAGAACGAGAACCCGGCCGAGTCTGGGTCAGCTCGTTGTCGCCGTTCGGCGTTGATTCGAGGCCCATAGCCGAGCGACGCTCGGATGCCGAAGCTTGCCAAGGGCCTTTGCCTCGATCTGGCGCACCTGGTCGCGGGTGACATCCATCTCATCGGCGATGTCCTGGGCGGTGCGCGCCGGTCCGTTCCAGCCGAACCGGGCCTGGAGCACTTCTCGCTCGCGGGGCTGTAGTCGGGAGAGCTGAATGTTGAGTGCCTGGCGTTCGAGCGCCGCGGCCGCCGCTTCGAACGGCCCGTTGTCCTCGTCGTCCTGCAGCAGATCACCGATGTCGTACTCACCGCTGTCGTCGATCGGCTCCTGCAGCGACGCCATCGGGCGCCGGTGGAGCAGGGCGAGACTCACGTTTTCCGCCGCCAGACCGGTCACCGTGGCGACCTCCTCGGTAGTCGGCGGGCGCTCCAACTCGCCGGTCAACCGCTCGGTGACCTGGTCGATCAGCGGCAGGGAGCCGCGCACCTGGGGAGGAACCTTGATCGCCCGCGAGGTGTCATCGAGCGCCCGACCGATCGATTGGCGAATCCACCAGGTGGCATAGCTCGAAAACTTGAATCCGCGGGTGTGATCAAACCGGTCGACGGCCCGCATCAGGCCCAGATTGCCTTCCTGGATCAGATCGAGCAGGCCGAGGGGGGCATGTTCGTAACGTTTTGCGACCGAGACCACGAGCCGCAGATTCGCCTGGATAAACCGGCGACGAGCGGCCTGGGCCTCGGCGCCGCCGGCCTGGATGGTTTCACCGAGCTCCTGCTCGTCGGACGCGTCAACAGCGGGTGTGCGCCAATCTCATCGAGGTAGCGACTGAGGAGTTCGTTGTCGGCGTCTCGGCCACCACGCTGAGGCATCAGGGTTGTGACGGTAGCGAAGCAATTTGACCCCACGGTGGATGGCCCCTGACGTGCCCCGACACGCAACTCGATGTCCGAACGCGGCCGAAACGATATGCTCGGCTCCCGTTGCGGGCGCATAGCTCAGTTGGTTAGAGCGCTTCCCTTACAAGGAAGATGTCGGGGGTTCGAGTCCCTCTGTGCCCACCCGAACATGTGTTTGCGGTCGTGTCAAAGGCATGTCGCTACCACTTTCAGATGGCCCTCACGGGTCGCCGTGTCGCGTCGGTCTTGATCAGCAGCAAGCCTGCCAGGCGACCTCGAGGTACAAAGGCGACCTCAACCGGCTTCCCCATCGAAGCCTCGCGCGGCCAACCGTTGGTGTTCTACAATCCACGACGAAGGCTGCGGGTGCGATGTCCTCGCCATCGGATCTCCGTCCACTCAGCGAGCCGCTACCGGCCGGAACACGATTAACACTTGTCATGACGACAAGGGGGGCCTAGGCTTGTCGTCATGACAAGAGTTAGTTCGATGTCGTGAGGCTCGGCGGGGTGGCCGAAGTGGCTGCTGAGCTAGACGTTTCTAGGCAGAGGGTGTTGCAACTTCGAGAGCGACCTGACTTCCCTCGACCAATTGGCGAGATATCGGCTGGCCAGATTTGGGACCTGGACGATGTTGAAGCGTGGAGTGGATCGGGGCTCCGCAGGGGGTCCGGTAGACCAGGTGCTCCTACGGTGGTTCTCGCCGAGAGATACGTGCTTGACCCGGTGCCGCTCGATGGCGGTGGCTTCGCCGACGTCTATAGGGCGAGCGACCTGAAGGTGCGGGAGGGCGAGCCACACGGGGTCGTAGCCATCAAGGTTCTCCGCGAGCTAGTCGACGTCCAGGTGCGACGACGCTTCATGAGGGAGCTTCGGCTCATCTCGCAATGCGCTCACCCGAATATCGTGAAGATCCTGGAGTCCGGGGAAAGTGACGGAGGCAGTCTCTGGTATGCAATGCCGCTGGCCAAATCCAGCCTGTCGGAGATGCTGGATCAGTACTCCGGTAACGATGACCGGATCGCTCAGGTCATGCTGCAGGTGCTCGCCGGTGTTCGATTCGTACATGATCTTGGGACTCTCCACCGCGACTTGAAGCCGGCCAACGTCCTGCAGGTCGGAACTGATCTGTGGGCCGTCTCGGACTTTGGTCTTGCTCGTGAGACCGATCCTGCCTCGACGGAATTGACAGGTACGGGCGTGGGAATGGGATCCGTGTTCTACACGGCTCCGGAAGTCCTGCGGAACGCGAAGAGTGCCGTTCCCTCGTCCGATGTCTACAGTCTCGGAAAGATTCTTCACGCCTTGGTAGAAGGTGAACACCCAATTGGCAGCAGCCCTCCGGGTGGTCGCTTCAGGCATGTCGTTGAGAGAGCCACACGCCAGAAACCAGACGGTCGATACCAGTCCGTCGAAGACATGGAGGTGGCGATTTGCCGAGTGATGTCGGACAACGGGCAGTGGGTCAATCCCGAGGAGGAGATCGCGCTCCTGGCAGCGGCGGTGGCGGAGGAGTCTCCATCGGAGGCGTCGCTACTCCGATTGATCGATTTGGTGACGTTGGCATCCAGGCGCGATGAGATTCCAGCAGTTGACAAACTGATCACCTCGATGTCCCGAGGAGCGATTCAGCTGCTCTGGAAGATCGACGTTGATGGCCTGATGACGATCGTCGTGGACTATGCCGCCTACATCGGAAGCGCAAGTCTTGGTTTCACCTACTGCGACACTGTTGCCAACTTCTTCCAACGACTGCTCCTCGTCACCAACGATCGCGGCCATCTGTCCGCCGCTGTACCAGCGCTGATTCACATGGGGTTCAACCACACAAGGTGGCGAGTGCAGTCCGTCGTGATCGGAATTCTTCAGCGAGTCAGGGACTCGGGCCACGCTGCGTGTGTCGCAGATGCCATTGCGGAGTGTGATGACTCGGCAGTAGCCTGGGCAATCAACGAGTTCGCGGCGAAGAGCATGCATCCCATGATTCGGGAGACGGTGCTCGAAGGGCATCACCGCCATGAATCAAGCAGTGACAAGTCAGCGGACTTTTGAGGGGGCAACGGAAGCGATGAGAGATCCAAGATACCTGGCGATTATTTCGGACAAGCAGGCTGAGTTGTTGGCTCTGGCTGGTCTCGAGTCTGAAGTTCGCGACGTAGTTGTCCCACTGATCGACATTCGAAACCCGCGGCCACCGATCAAGGGCACGAGACTTCGCTGGACGCCCGAATCAGATCTAAAGAAGCACATCTAGAGTGATCAGTCGGGCATCATGGGCTGTTGGGGCGTCGACGATGAAGTTCTGATCGACGGACGACGGTTGAAACCACGGCATTTCGATGGGAGTCGTCACCCCATGGAGCTGGTCATGCAGCAATGTGCCGATGCTGGGATTCAAGCCGTGCCGGTCACTTCCAGGGATCGACCACAGGAATACCGAGACGTGATTGCGCGGTCGATAACTCAAACCGGCGGCCGTGCTGCTATCCGTCTGCGCGACCACGACCTGATGGCTGGACTGGACGGTGTTCGAGCTGTGCTCCGTGAGCTGGATCTACCAAGGGATCAAGTTGATCTGATCTTCGATCTTCAGCAGATCGATGCAAGCAGCACCTTCATGCTGTCGTCGACGTTGGGTCAATGCCTGGAGCGGTTCATGCCCCTGATGTCCTGGCGCTCTGTATCTGTTGCTGGAAGCTCGTTTCCGGCCGAGTTGGCGAAGCACGTGGAACACGACGAGGCAGGCGACTTTAGACGCGGGGAATGGAGCGTCTGGCAGATGGCGAAGTCAGGATTGCCGCCGCTGCGCTATGGGGACTACGGGGTCTTGACAGCGGTTGATGCCGACGAGGCTGGACATCCAGGGGCGGCCAACCTGCGATACACGGACTCGGGACTCGTGGTTTGTTTTGCGTGGATACTCGCACACGAAGCAACCACTGAATGATCATGCGAGATTGGCGAGGCGGTTGATCGAGCATCCCCAGTGGCGAGGAGCCGACCACTGCCCAGGTTGCGAGTTCCTGGCGGAACACGCCGAGTCAGGGGCTGGTGGCAACGGCACGAACTATCGGCAGGCTGACTTTGCTCATCACTTTGCCACCGTCGCTGAGCAGCTTGGCGCAGTGGCGGCGTGAGTTGACATCATCGTGCCGTCCGGACGATTCGTCGTCGCAGTACCCGGTCGATGACTTGGTCTCGCGCCCCCGGAGTCCACCTGGGGACGAGGCCAAAGTCGCAGCGACGGCCGTCGAAATTCTGTTGTCCCGCGGGCAAGCGATATCGGAGAGCTCTCTGATTGGACATCGCCCGCCGGTCGCGCTGTCAGCCCGGCCCAGGCTAGTTCGGTCGATGCATCGCTCCCTCGGTACCATGCGGCGATCGGCAACTCAACCGGGTTCATACCGTCGTCATCACTCGTTCGCGGACGACCTTGACAAACCAGGCGTACACCGGACGGCGCACCATCCCAGGCAGGAAGGCAGAACAGTGTTAGCAATGCCACTACTCGGTGCCTGGCGTGCGATCAATGTCAAGGTCGGCGCGGCTACTTGGCCGACAACCGTTGAACAACCTCCCTCAGCTGCTCATCTCTACAACACTGCTATTAGGTAAAGGGCAATGCGCACTCTACTTCTCGACTACGAACACGGCTATGAGCCAGCTGATTGGTCGACCTTTTCAGGCACATCAACCTGCCTCGAGTATGAACTAGTCATTTGGGACCCGAGGAGATCACTGAAGACGAACTACTCGACGAACCTCTATTCTGGAACGTACCGCGGTCTACCCAGACTTAACACGGAGTGCTCCCACGGGTGCATAGAAGACATCACGCGGCGCCTAGAGGAGTTCGTCGAATTCGTCGGGCAGGGGGGTGTACTGGTTGTTATTGGCTGCCCGCCGCAGGAGTTCTACTACGACACTGGCCAGCGAACATATGACGGGACAGGTCGGAATCGACGGGAAACTCAGATACTGGCAAAGATGGACCTCTTAGAGGCCTTGCCGGTCACGTTTGAGTTCGCCAAGGCCGGAGGCTCCAGGGTAGACTTCGTGGGCGGCAAGGAGTTTGCTCCATTCCGCGACTTCGTTAGTGAATACGAGTACACAGCCACATTCACGACCGAACTGCTTGTTCCCGTGTTGAACATCGCCGGTACCAGGAAGACGGTGGGCGGGGCGGTTCGGCTCGATAGCGGTGGCGGGGTCGTTGTTGTACCGACGCCGGCGTTTCCTAAGTCCGGGACGTCAATTGTCGAGGCCGCAGCTCAGGTCGTCGCAGCCGTTAAAGGTGTTCCTCTTCCCGATGCACCTGCCGGTTTTCTGGGACAGAACGACGAAGCCGACGACGATGACCTGGCCTTTCGGTTCCAGTTGGCGCTGGAGCAGGTCGCGATGTCGCTCCGAGGTGGCAAGGGTGGTGAGCCGCTACCTGCTTGGGCTTCAGACGTCCGCATACGCGCAGAAACCGTCCTTCGTTCCGCCATCGTTGAACAACGGGCAGTAGTGGACGCCGCAGCTGCGCACCTAGCGAGACTGGAAGCGGAGCTCGGAGCTCTCAGCGACCGGAAGCAACTTCTTGCCGGCACCGGACGTCCGCTCGAACTACAGGTTCGTCGCGTCCTTGAACTTCTCGGCGGCGATGTCTCCGATCCGCCTGCTGGTCGCGATGATTGGAGGGTCGAATTCCCGGACAGATCAGTTGCCGTCGTTGAAGTCAAGGGCAAGGGAAAGTCTGCGGCCGAGAAGGACTGCGCCCAGCTGGAGAAGTGGGTGATGAACCACTTCGACGAGTCGGGGTTGCACCCCAAGGGCATCCTCGTCGTCGTCGGGTGGAGAGACGTGGCTCTTCCGGCGCGGAAGGCTGCGGTGTTCCCGGACCAGATGACGAAGTTCGCCAAATCACGTGGGCACTGTCTCATCAGCGGGGTGCAAATGCTCGGCATCGTGCAGGAGATCGAGGCCGACTCTACACGCGCTGACTTCTGGCGCACCGAGATCATGAAGACAAAGGGCCGGCTGAAGGGGTTCGAGGATTGGCACCAGGTTGCAGAACTCGCTGACGAAAGGAAATGAGCTGATGGTTGCCAGAACACTCTTCTACAGGGCGGCCTACATCATTTGTCGGCCATGTACTTGGCGTAGGCCGTGATGCTGTCCCACCGTGAACGGCCGGGGTTCTGCATCGGTGTCACGTCTGGGGGGTCCGTCGACGAGCGACATCGCGCCGATCAAGTTGATCGTGGACGGTGGTGCGATTCACGTTCCCCTTGAGCGCGACGGCCTTTACCGAACAACCCGCCTGGTAGTCGGCAACGAGCTGATCGACCTCGCTGGGTCCAAGCGATGCTGGACCTGTCCTGGCCGGTCCCTGGGCGTTGTGGCAGCAAGTGGCGCCACCGGTTCGTCGTCCCGCGAGCTGTCGCCCATCTGTTGAGCCAGACGTGAAAAGCGCGCGGTGAGGTCCACCATCAAGTTTCGGGACAACCGGGATGTCGGACTTTCCTTGTGTTGAGCCTGGCTGGGAAGTTCGGGCAATGCCGGGTGGCTGACGAAGCAGCCACGTCCAGGCCAACCGTAGGCCCGCTAGATCGCCGCCGACACGATGCGGGGTCTCGATCTCGGCCCATTCGGATCGGCAGATCACGTCGGCGCCGTCCCATGCGTCGAGCAGGGCGCCGCTCCGACCTGTGAGGGTTGCCGCGAGTGCCGCAGCGTCAACGAACGCGAGCATCGGCCTGCCCGAGCAGCGAGCGCAGCTCAGAGATCGGCCGGCGCTCGGGGAGCCGGATGACTCCAGCGGCCACGAGCTGTTGAAACTTGGTCGGCAGGTTCGCGGGGACCAGGCGCGCGACGGGCTGACCATTGTCGGTGATGATGACTTCCTCCGACCCACCGACCGGCGACGACGCTGCCTACTTGTGTCAGCGTGCCGATCGGGGCCACTTCGACCGTGGCGCGGACCGTGATCTGGCGGTGGGGCTCGAGGTACTTGCTCTTGCGGCTCTCGGGCTCGCCCCACACGAAGGTCACTTCGGTGCCGGGGGTGGCGTACTTGGCGTCGATGATGCCGAGTGAGCACATCGACCGCTCGGTCCACAGGAACGTCGGGTAGGTCGAGATGCCGATCGCGTTCCCGTCGGTGTCGTGGATCTGGTCGTACAGCCAGGTCGCGTAGTTCGAGCGCGGGAACTCGAGGTACATCGGCGGGAGTTCGTCCCCATGCATGAATCCCTCGATGAGCTTGGCGACATCTTCGGGATTCCAGATGAGCGACACCTTCGCTCGGTGGTCGTTGTCGACCGACTGGGCGAGCGCATCTCGGCCGACGAAGTCTCCCTTATCGAGCTTGACCACGTTGCCGTAGCCGAGCTCCCACGGCGTGAAGTAGTAGTCCTCGATGTTCGGGGCGTTGTAGCTGCCGCCGAGTCCCCAGGTCGCCTCGGGGGCAGTGTCGGGCAACCACTCGCGGAATGCCTGGAGCTCCGGCGACGTGAACAGGGCGGGCATCGGCCGCGAGACCCAGCCGAGTTCCATCGCGGTCGTGAAGTAGGCGACCGAACCGACCCGCTTCATGTCGTACGCCTCGCCGGCCGCCAGGATCGCGGCCTTGACCGCTGGACCGTCGTCCCACGGCCCGAACAGCTCCCAGCCCGGGTTGCCGGCCATCGTGTGCTGCATGGCCGTGACCGAGTAGCCGCCGATGTCGACGTGCATGAGATGCAGCTTGGGCACCTTGGGCATCGGGGCTCCGGTCAGCTGCTCCATCAGCGCGGGAGCGTTTGGCCCCTCCACCTGGAACCGGTAGAACGTGCGGCGACCGTTGGGATTGTCGGCCATGAACTCGTCTTCTTCGAGCTCGACGTCCCAATTGCCGAGTTGGGCGTTGAACCGCACCCAGTTGTGGCCGGCCTGACGACCGACGAGGGCCAGTTCGTCGGGGGCGAGGCAGTAGAGGATCCCGTCACCGATCAGGAAGCCGTCGGGGCTGCACATCACGCTGTGGCGCGAGCGATCGACGCCGAATGTGGTGTAGCTATTGGCCGTCAGGTAGTTCATCAACGGCACCGCGTCCTTGCCGCGCAGGAAGGTGGTCGTCATGTGGAACGACTGGTCGTAGAACGCAACGCTCGTCCGGGCCGCCATCTGCTCGTCGCGCCAGTTCGTGAACTCGGGAGCGACGAACTGGGTGGGCTGGCGCAATACCGCGTCTTTGAGCACCGAGCCCTTGCGGTTGCTGTACAGGTGGTCGACCAAATTCGGGACGGAGTCGAGGAGATCCTGAAGCGATCGGGTCGGTGTCTGGGCAGTCATTCGGTCTCCCGGGAGTTCGGCTCGGCGTACGTGCCGAAGTTACGACCCGAGCAAGGGTTCGGGGCATCTCCTCGTTCGCCGCTGGGAAACGGCCCCCTGTATCAGTGCATCCGCTCGACTCGATGGTGGGCGGTGTCGGGTACTTTTCAGAGCGGTGAATTCGAAGTTTGGAGGACGTCAATGGATGACGCGATCGACCGTCGGGTACCCAACTCGACGGCCGGAGAACGAGAGATGTTGCGCGGCTGGCTGGAGTTCCACCGGGCGACATTCGCTCGCAAGATCGAGGGACTTTCGCCCAAGCGGCTGGGCGTTCACGCGTCGCCGCCATCGGAAATGTCATTGCTCGGTCTGCTCCGCCACCACGCCGAGGGGGAACGTTGGATGCTCGGCGTGGTGTTCGCGGGAGACGCCGACGTGGCGTACTTCACCGACGAGGACTTCGGGGACCTGACGGACGCCGACGAGTCGGTCGTCGCCGCGTCGATGAACGCCTGGCATCGCGCCTGCACTCGCGGGTCGCGAGATCGAGGGGGCTGCTGAGCTCGACGACCTCAGCGCCATGCCCGGTCCGTGGACCGACGAACCGGTGTCGCTGCGGTGGTTGCTGATGCACATGATCGAGGAGTACGCCCGCCACAACGGTCACGCCGACCTGCTGCGGGAGCGGATCGACGGCGCCACCGGTTGGTGAGCCCGTCCGCCCGGCCCGTCCGGTGGGAGCGGGCCGACCCGACGGCGGTGGCATGATCACCGGCTACCGTCGCATGGATGAAATTCTCGATCTGGCCGTCATTCGCTCGTCCCTGGGATGAGGTGGTCGCCATGGCCGCCTGGGCGGAGGCCGCCGGGTGGCACGGGCTCTGGTACGCCGACCATCTGATGCCGAACACCGAGGATGGATCGCCCGACGACGGCGACGCCCTGGAGTGCTGGAGTGTGTTGGCCGGGCTCGCCCCGATCACGACCACGCTGCGGCTGGGCTCGCTGGTCTCGCCGGTCACGTTCCATCATCCACTCGTGCTCGCCAAGCGGGCGACCACCGTCGATCACCTCTCCGCAGGCCGGGCCGTGCTCGGGATCGGGGCCGGCTGGCAGGTCAATGAGCATGCCTGCGCCGGGATCGAGCTTCCCCGGCCCGGGCCGCGGGTCGACCCGTTCGCCGAAGCGATCGAGATGATTCACGGCGTGCTGGCGAACCAGCGAACGACCACCGACGGAAGCTGGTTTCGGGCCACTGATCTGCCATTTCAGCCCAAGCCCGTGCAAGCCCGGCTGCCGATCGTGGTCGGTACCGGCAGCCCGCGGATGTCGCGGCTGACGGCCCGCTTTGCCGACGAGTGGAACACATGGGGCAACCCGACCGAGCTACGCCGTCGGACCGAGATCTTCAATGCGGCCTGCGAGCGAGAGGGCCGCGACCCCAAGTCGGTCTACCGGTCGGCCCAGGCCCTGATCTTCATCACCGACGACTCCGCTGCGGCAGCCAAGATCACCTCTCGCGCCCCCGACGACCGCTCGCTCGTCGGCAACCTCGACCAGCTGACCGAGCTCATCGCCGGCTACGCCGCAGCAGGAATCGACGAATTCATCGTCCCCGACTTCACCCTCGGGGCGACCCACGCCGAGCGCCTGGAGTCGCACACGATGCTTCACGAGCACGTGGTCGCCACCTTGGGCTAACGCCCAACACAACGCAGATCGCCACAAGCTCGATACATTCGGACGCCGTGTCGAACGAGTTGAACGAGCGGGTGCGCACCGCGACCGAGGTGCTCGAGGCCTTGATCGACGATCGCTCGCTGCTCAACGACCTACCGCTCGACCAGCGAACGCGGCTGCTCGACGGCCGCCGGCAATGTGTACGAGCCCGATGTCGAGGCCCGTCGCCGCCAGATCAAGGCCGAGCGTCGGCAGCGCAAGGCAGACAGAAGGCGCAGCGTGACCAGGGCGCGCTGGACGAGACCGGTATCCGGGCGCTGCGGGCCAAGCCGGTGTTCACCACCCCGAACGTCTTCGCTCCGCTGAACGCGCCGGTCGACGACGATCGACGAGGGCATTGGCCGGGCCGATGAGCGGCGCGAAGTCTCGAGCCGCTGCACTGCTACGTCTGCAAGCAGCAGTTCTACGACGATCCACCCGTTCTACGACCAGATGTGCCCCGCCTGCGGCGACTTCAACTACGCCAAGCGCAGCGAGACCGCCGACCTCGCGGCCGGGTCGCGCTGCTCACCGGCGGGCGGGTGAAGATCGGCTACCAGGCGGGTATCAAGCTGCTGCGCGCCGGTGCCCACCTGATCGTGACCACCCGGTTCCCGCGCGACTCGGCCCTGCGCTACGCCGCAGGAAGCCGACTTCGCCGACTGGGGCCATCGGCTGGAGATCTTCGGGCTCGACCTGCGCCACACCCCCAGCGTCGAGGCGTTCTGTCAGCACCTGATCGACGACCCGCGACCGGCTCGACTTCATCGTCAACAACGCCTGCCAGACCGTGCGCCGACCGCCCGACTTCTACCGCCACATGATGGACGCCGAGGCCGCGTCGCTGGCCGACGATGCCGGCCGCGGTGCACGCGCTGCTCGGCGCGTACGAAGGGTCTCCGCGGCTACGACATGCTGCTCGGCCGGGTCGGCTGCCGACGACCGGTGGCGCCGCTCGACTGCTTGCCGCTGGTGGGGTCGACCCACGCCGCTCAGCTGTCGCAGGCTGCGCTGCTGCCCGAGGATCGCGGGCGCCGGGCGACCTGTTCCCCGAGGGCCGGCTCGACCAGGACCTGCAGCAGGTCGACCTCCGCGACCGCAACTCGTGGCGGCTCACGCTGGCCGAGGTGTCGTCGGTGGAGCTGCTCGAGACGCAGCTGGTCAACGCCGTCGCGCCGTTCGTGCTGAACGCCCGGCTGAAGCCGCTGATGCTGCGCACGCCCGACCGCGACAAGCACATCGTCAACGTCTCGGCGGTCGAGGGCCAGTTCTACCGACGCTTCAAGACCACCCGCCACCCGCACACGAACATGGCCAAGGCGGCGCTGAACATGATGACGCGCACGTCGGCGGCCGACTACCACGCCGACGGCATCCACATGAACAGCGTCGACACCGGCTGGGTCAGCGACGAGGACCCGGTGCACATCGCCGAGCGCAAGACCGCCGAGCACCACTTCCACCCGCCGCTCGACATCGTCGACGGCGCGGCCCGCATCGTCGACCCGATCATCGACGGCATCAACACCGGCGCGCACGTGTGGGGCCAGTTCCTGAAGGACTACCGAGCCGACCGACTGGTGATCCGGTCGGGAATGGTGATCAGCTCGGCGGAGGCCACTCGGTTCGCAGCAGACCCATCACGATCGTGTCGTGGAACTCGTCGTCCCACCACAGGGCATCACGCAGCACGCCCTCTCTGCGGAACCCGACCTTCTCGTACGTGGCGATCGCCCGCGGGTTGAAGTCGAACACTTCCAGCGAGATTCGGTGGATTGGCAATTCGGAAAAGGCGTAGTCGACGATCAGGCGCGTGGCCTCGGTTCCGAAGCCCCGATTGCGAAACCCAGCGTCGAGGGCGATGCGGAAACCACAGCTGCGATTGTCCTCATCCCAATCGTTGATCACAAGTTCGCCCGCCCATGCGCCGGTCGCAGCATCAGTCACGGCCAGGTCGAGTCGGTCGTCGCATGCCGGGCGAGATGCCGCCCCAGGCGTCAACCTGCACCCGGGTGAACTCGGCATGAGTTCCGTCAACCGCGCCGCCTCTGCATCGGCGAGCGAGGCCCACATCGAGTCGGCGTCGGCAGCATCGATCGGCCGCAAAGTCACTCGCGTCCCCGCCAACGTCGGCTTGTCGGCAAAGGTCGCCACACCGGTCATGATCGCAGCCCACGAGGTCGTTGGGTGCAGTTCGTCATCAAATTCCCGGTCATCGCGCGGTCGGAGCGCTACGGTCACGGGCGTGTTCGTGAAGATCTGCGGCATCACCAACGAGGAGGACGCCCTGCTGGCCGTCGCCCTCGGTGCCGACGCCGTGGGTTTCGTGTTCGCGCCGTCGCCGCGGCAGATCGAGCCCAGCAGGTGGCCTACGACATCACCCGCCGGCTCCCGCCCGAGGTGCTGACCGTGGGCGTGTTCCGCGACGAGCTGCCCGAACGGGTCATCGACACCTGCGACCGGGCCGGCGTGAAGGCGGCCCAGCTGCACGGGCGCGAGACGCCCGAGCAGATCCACCGAGGTGGCGGCCGGCAGGTGCGGTGGGTCATCAAGGCGTTCGCCGCCGGCTCGCGATGCCCTGGCCCGCGCCGACGAGCACGGCGCCGACGTGCTCCTCGTCGACTCGCCCACGCCCGGCTCGGGCAGATGTTCGACTGGACGCTGATCGACGGCGTGCCCCAGGGCTGCGGTCTCCTGGCCGGCGGGCTCGACCCCGACCAACGTCGGCACCGCCATCGCCCGGGTGCGGCCCGTGGGGGGTCGACGTTCGACCGGCGTCGAGAAGGCGCCGGGCCGCAAGGACCCGATCAAGATGCACAGGCTTCATCGCCAACGCCCGGGCCGCGCCCCGGCCGTCCGTCGGTCCCGACGACCTGCCCTACGACTGGGCCGACGACGACTGATCTGCCGGGCTCGGCATGACGGTTGTCCAGTAACCCGATTGGCGCGGGTGCCCCGTCACTGGCACCTCAGGGAGCCGTGCGGTGGGTACGACTCGAAAGGACATTCCATGTCGTTGATGGCTGAACCCACCGCCGAGGGCGCTTCGGGGAGTTCGGCGGACGTTTCGTCCCCGAGACCCTGGTCCCGCCTGCGAGGAGCTGGAGGCCGCGTTCCGCGAGGCGTGGGCCGACGCGCTTCCGGCCGAGCTCGCACGACCTGCTGCGCGACTACGCCGGCCGGCCGTCGCCCATCACCGAGTGCCACAACCTCGGCCGCCAGCTCGGCCTGCGCCTGCTGCTCAAGCGCGAAGACCTGAACCACACCGGCAGCCACAAGATCAACAACGTGCTCGGCCAGGCGCTGCTGGCCAAGCGCATGGGCAAGACGCGCCTGGTCGCCGAGACCGGCGCCGGCCAGCACGGCGTGGCCTCGGCCACCGCCGCGGCGCTGATGGGCATGGAGTGCAAGGTCTACATGGGCGCCGTCGACGTCGAGCGCCAGGCGCTGAACGTGTTCCGCATGCGGCTGCTCGGCGCCGAGGTCGAGGCCGTCACTCGGGCAGCCGCACGCTGAAGGACGCCGTCAACGAGGCGATGCGCGACTGGGTCGCCACGGTCGAGTCCACCCACTACTGCCTCGGCTCGGTGATGGGCCCGCACCCGTACCCGTGGATGGTGCGCGAGTTCCACCGGGTCATCGGCGACGAGGCCCACGCCCAGTGCCGGGCCCTGCTCGGCGACGCGACCCCGACGTGGTGGTGGCCTGCGTGGGCGGCGGCTCGAACGCCATCGGCATCTTCTCCGGCTTCGTCGACACGAACGCCGAGCTGGTGGGCGTCGAGCCCGCCGGTGGCGCCGCCGTCGGCCGCGGCGTGCCCGGCGTGGTGCACGGCATGAAGAGCTACCTGATGCAGGACGAGCACGGGCAGGTGCTCGAGGCCCAGTCGATCTCGGCCGGCCTCGACTACCCGGGCGTCGGCCCCGAGCACAGCTACCTCGCGCCATCGGCCGGGCCCGCTACGAGGCCGGTCACCGACGCCGAGGTGATCGACGCCTTCCAGCTGCTGTCGCGCACCGAGGGCATCATCCCGGCGCTCGAGCCGGCCCACGCCCTCGCCTGGGTCGTGCGGGCGGCGCCGACGCTGGCCGGCAAGACCGTGCTGGTCAACCTGTCGGGCCGCGGCGACAAGGACGTCGCCCAGATGATGGACGTCCTGGAGTGACTGGCTGTGATGGACATCGATGGAGACCGGCTTGCGGGCCAAGCGCGCCGCCGGCCGCAAGCTGCTCGTGCCGTACATCACCGGCGGGCTCGCCGGCTGGAGCCGACGCCGTGCGGGCCGCGGCCGCCAACGGCGCCGACGCCATCGAGATCGGCATCCCGTTCTCGCGACCCGGTGATGGACGGCCCGGTCATCCAGGAGGCGTCGCAGCGCGCCCTCGACGCCGGCGCCACGCCCATCGGCGATGCTCGACGAGGCTGCCACGCTCGACGTCGGCATGCCCCTCGTCGTCATGACGTACTACAACCTCGTGTTCCGCGCCGGCCACGAGCGCTTCGCCGCGTCAGCTGACGCGGGCCGGCATCGCCGGCTGCATCCTGCCCGACCTGCCGCTCGAGGAGGCGGCGACCGTGGTGCGAGGCCGCCGACGCCGCCGGCATCGAGACCGTGATGCTCGCCGCCCCCACCGCGCCCGACGAGCGGCTGCCGCGCGTCTGCGCCCGGGCCCGCGGCTTCGTGTACGCCGTCGGTCTGCTGGGCGTCACCGGCGAGCGCGATCGCGTTGGCGTCGCACGGCGGTGGCCCTGGCCAGCGCGGCTGAAGGCCGTCACCGACGTCCCCGTGCTCATCGGCGTCGGCGTGTCGAACGCCGCGCAGGCCGCCGAGGCCGTGCCGCGTCGCCGACGGCGTGATCCAGGGCGCCTCGGTGGTGCGGCGGCTGATGGACGGCGGGCCCGATGCCGTCGGCGACCTACGTCGGCGAGGTCGAGGGCGGCGCTCGACGCGATGGCTGTGACGTCGTTCATGCCCATCGTTGCCAGCTATCGCTCATCCAGGTTTCCCGATGGCTCCGTAGAAGCGGTGACAGCGGACACCCCGTTGCGCACCCGGGCCACCCATCACCGGGCCGGCCCGCCACGATCATCGAGGAGAGACCTCATGCCGCCGCAGTCGCTGGACCCTGACCCTTGCCGCTCTTACGCTCCGCCACCCTGCCGATCAGCGCCTGCGGCAGCAGCTCCAGCTCCAGCTCCGAGACGCCCACGACCACGCGCCGCACCGGCGGCGACCCGACCGCGGCGGCCGCCATGGCCGAGAAGGACATCGTCGACACCGCCGTCGCCGCCGGCTGTTCAAGACGCTGGCCGATCTGCTCACCAAGGCCGGTCTGGTCGACACCCTGAAGGGCGCCGGTCCGTTCACGGTGTTCGCCCCCACCGACGAAGCGTTCGCCAAGGTCGACAAGGCCACGCTCGACAAGCTCGGCGCCAACATGGCGCCCTCAAGCAGGTCCTCACCTACCACGTGGTCGCGGGCAAGGTCATGGCCGCCGACGTGAAGGCCGGACGGTCAAGACGGTCGAAGGCAGCGAAGCCACCATCGCCCGAGGGTGGCGGTCACGATCGACAAGGCCAATGTGACGGCCACCGACGTCACCGCAACCAATGGTGTCATCCATGTCATCGATGCGGTGCTCGTCCCGAAGGGCGTCGACGTCGCCGCTCTGCTTGCGCCGGCACCGGCACCGACGGACGCCCCCAAGACCACCGATGTCGCGGCAACCGCCGACATCGTTGACACTGCGGTGGCCGCCGGCTCGTTCAAGACCCTTGCGGCCGCTCTCGGTGCCGCAGGTCTCGTCGAGACGCTCAAGGGTGACGGCCCATTCACCGTGTTCGCTCCTACCGACGATGCCTTTGCCGCCCTGCCGGCCGGACTCGTTGAGAAACTGCTGCTCCCGGCCAATAAGGACGTCCTGGTCAAGATCCTCACCTACCACGTGGTGTCGGGCAAGGTGCTGGCTGCCGATGTGAAGGCCGGACCGGTCAAGACCGTCGAAGGCAGCGAAGCGACGATCAGCACCGCTGGTGGAGTGAAGATCGACTCCGCCAATGTCGTCACCACCGACGTCATGGCAACCAATGGTGTCATCCATGTCATCGATGCGGTGCTCGTCCCCGCCGGTGTGGACGTCACGACGTTGTGATCGCTTGACGCGACAGGCGTCGAGTTCAGCCGATTTCAAGAGTCAAAAGCGTGGGGAGGGCCGGGATTCCGGCTCTCCCCACGCTTTGCTGACCGCGGCTTGCCGTCGCCGAACCACCAAACTGTCGAGATGACGTGGGAGAGCCTGCCGGAGCGGGTACGAGCTGACGGTTGTGATCTGTGCGAAGAAGCCCGGATGACGGAGTGGTTCCACGAAGACGACGATTGTTGGATCGCCGAATGCGAGGTCTGCTCGGTGCCGATGATCGTCTGGCGTCACCACGATCCCCAGCCGTCCGACGACGTCAAGGCGATGCTCCATGAGCGTCTGACCGTGGTGGCAGAGCGCAACTTCGAGTTCGACAAGGGCATGTACATCGACGACAACATGCGCAACATTCCCGACCACTACCACGCTCACGCCCGGTCGCGGGCCGGATTCATGGGCCGCGGTGTACGTCGTCGGCCGATGAGGACGCCCGCCGCCGACTAACGTCCGTACGTGCTTTCGATCGGTGATGCCGTCCTTGTCCACGCCCGGCTCAGGGTGTCGGTCTCATGAGCGAGCTGCCGACTCCAGAGTCATTGCTGCCTCATCGCCCGCCATTTCTGTTCGTCGATGCGTTGACCGCGCTGGAGCCCGGGCAGTCGGCCACGGGTACGTGGACGCTGACCGGGGATGAGTGGTTCTTCCCGGGTCACTTTCCAGGTCGACCGACGTTGCCAGGGGTGCTGATGTGCGAGGCGATCGCCCAGGTAGGTGCCATCGCGGTGCTGGCCGACCCTCGGTTCGCCGGCAAGCTTCCGCTCTTCGGGGGGCTCGACGGTGCTCGATTCCGACGGCAGGTCGGCCCGGGCGACACCCTGATCCTCACCGCGGAACTGAGTCGGGTCTCGGCGCGGGCCGGCAGGGGGAGCGGCAAAGCCACGCTGAACGGCGTCGTGGCCTGCGAGTGTGACCTCTTGTTCGTGCTCGCTGACGGATGACGCCACTCGACCGCGCGAAACTTGCGCGCGCAGCGTCGTGCGGAATGCATCATGTAACTGTGACACACCCCTTGATCATGATGTACTCATGCTCAATCGCCATGTCATCCTCGATCTCTACGACGCCAACATCGCCCACGCCTCGCTCACCTGCGACTGGAATGGCGACCTCATCGATCACCTTGTCGCCCTGGGGGCCGACGCGGCCGACTACGACGGCATCATCGAACTCGCCCTCGCCCACGGCTATGCCGTCCCCGTCTGGTCGGCCCGCTCCTCGCGTCCCTGCCCCGAATGCACCCTCGTCGCCACCTCCCGCGGCTGGCTCGCCGCCGCCTAACCCCGAGAGTTCAGTACCGCGCGAGTGTGAAGCGCCGCCAGGCGTAGCGAGCACGAGGGAGCGGTCAAAGAGAGCGTCAGCGAACGGCGACCAGTCCCGAGAACTAGTACGGCGCGAGTGTGAAGCGCCGCCAGGCGTAGCGAGCACGAGGGAGCGGTCAAAGAGAGCGTCAGCGAACGGCGACCAGTCCCGAGAACTTAGTACGGCGCGAGTGTGAAGCGCCGCCAGGCGTAGCGAGCACGAGGGAGCGGTCAAAGAGAGCGTCAGCGAACGGCGACCAGTCCCGAGAACTCAGTACGGCGCGAGTGTGAAGCGCCGCCAGGCGTAGCGAGCACGAGGGAGCGGTCAAAGAGAGCGTCAGCGAACGGCGACCAGTCCCGAGAACTAGTACGGCGCGAAGATGATTGAGCCGTTGTGGCCGCCGAACCCGAAGTTGTTCGAGAGCGTCGGGCCTGGCTCCCAGGGTCGGGGCGTACCGGTCACGAGGTCGACCGTCATTCCCTCGCCGAGTTCCGTAGTGCCTGCCGTTGGCGGAATGAGGCGGTGCTGCATCGACAGCAACACGGCAACGGCTTCCAAGGCACCGGCGGCTCCGAGAGCATGACCGGTCACCCCCTTGGTCGAGACCATCGGCGGACCCCCTGGGCCGAAGACCTTGGCAACGGCCTCGGCCTCGGCTGCGTCGTTGAGCGGCGTCGAGGTGCCGTGCGCGTTGATCTGGCGGATGTCGGCGGCGGAGAGTCCTGCATCGGCGAGCGCCAATTCCATGCAGGCAATCGCCCCGACCCCACCGGGTGACGGAGCGGTGATGTGGTGAGCATCCGCGTTACTGCCCGCCCCGACGATCTCGCCGTAGATCTTGGCGCCCCGGGCGATGGCCATCTCGCGCTCTTCGAGCACGAGGACCCCGGCACCTTCACCGAGCACGAATCCATCACGAGCCGCATCGAACGGTATCGACCGCCCCGATGTCGACAGCGCCGTCATGTTGCCAAAGCTGGCGATCGAGGTCGGCGTCGCTGCGGCCTCGGAGCCTCCCGACACCACGACATCGGCCAAACCCCAAGCGATCGTGCGGGCCGCGTAGCCCAACGCATGGGTCGATGCCGCGCACGCAGTGCATACGGTCTCATTCGGGCCCTTCAGGCCGTAGCGCATCGAGATCGACGCCCCCGAAGCATTCGGCATCATCATCGGGACAAGGAACGGCGACACGCGCCGCTCGCCTTTGGTCAGCCGAATCTCCATCTGCTCCTCGAGGGTGCCGAGTCCGCCGACCCCGGTGGCGAAGATCGTGCCCCGCCGGTGAGGAGGAGCCGTGAACTCGCCGGCCTCGGCCATCGCCTCGGCCGCCGCGGCCAACGCGAACTGCTGCACCGCATCGGCGCGCCGGGCGTCTTTAGGGCTGTCGAACCAAGGTGACGGATCCCAATCGGCAATGCGAATCACATTGCCGCCGGTCCACGCCGGACCGAGGAGACCCGCCCAGAATGCGTCCTTGCCGATCCCGCATGGGGCAACGACTCCAATGCCGGTCACGACGACCCGGCGTCCGGCGCCCTGCATCAGAGCTTGTTGACGACCAGGTCGTAGGCCTGGCGCACCGTCGTAATGCCGTCCAGTTCATCTTCCGGAACAGTCACGTCGAACTCTTCCTCAAGCGCCATGACCAACTCGACCAGGTCGAGGCTGTCGGCGTCGAGGTCGTCGGCAAAACTGGCATCTGGCGTGACCTTGTCGACATCGACGCTCAAGACGTCGACGGCGCACTTCTGGAAACGGGCAAAAAGTTCTTGGTCCACGGAAATTCTCCTTGATGATTCACATTGATTGAAGGTCTGAGGCTTCAGACGGTGTGGGCGGTCAGTGCCCCATGCCGAGTCCGCCATCAACGGGGATGACGGCTCCGGTGATGTACCCGGCATCGGGCGATGCGAGAAAGGCTACGACCCCGGCGATCTCATCGGGCGTGGCCATACGCCCGAGCGGTACCGCCGCAGTCAGTTCGCCCAAGCGCTTCTCGCCGAGCGCCGCGGTCATGTCGGTTTCGACCGGGCCAGGGGCGACGACGTTGACGGTAATGCTGCGTGAACCGAGCTCACGGGCGAGCGAACGGGCGAGGCCGATCAACCCCGCCTTCGATGCCGCGTAGTTCGCTTGTCCGGCCGAACCGAGCATGCCGACGACCGAGGACATCAAAATGATGCGTCCCTTGCGGGCCCGCAGCATGCCCTGCGCGGCGCGTTTGGCGACGCGGTACGAGGCGGTCAGGTTGGCGTCGATCACCGAGGTGAAATCGTCCTCACCCATCCGCAACAACAGCGTGTCTTTCGTCATCCCGGCGTTGGACACGAGAATCTCGACCGGTCCGAACTCGGCTTCCACGGCCGAGAATGCGGCATCGACTTCGGCCACCGAGGTGACGTCGCAACGGACGCCGAAGAATCCCTCGGGCGGAGCGGAGCCCCGATAGGTGACCGCAACATTGTCGCCGAGCGCGGCAAAACGTTGCGCGCAGGCCAAGCCGATGCCCCGCGAGCCTCCGGTGATCAAAACCGTACGCGCCATCAGCGCTCGACCCCGCCCCAACGGAGCACCGCGCTGGCCGCCGTCATGCCGGCCCCGAAGCCGACGAGCAAGACGTTGTCGCCCGGCTTCACCCGACCGGCGTC
The DNA here is from genome assembly GCA_963847945.1 of uncultured Actinomycetes bacterium. Classification (GTDB taxonomy): domain Bacteria; phylum Actinomycetota; class Acidimicrobiia; order Acidimicrobiales; family Ilumatobacteraceae; genus JANMJD01. The sequence goes on along the minus strand of CAWKBX010000001.1, from coordinate 475,958 downwards.
GAGCGCATCGACGAGGGCAAGCGGAATCGAGGCGGACGAGGTGTTGCCGGTGTAGTGCAGCACCGTCGAGACGCGGTCCATGCCGACGCCGAGGCGTTGGCACGCCGCTTCGATAATCCGGATGTTCGCCTGATGAGGCACGACGAGGGCCAGATCGTCGGCGGTGAGGCCGGCGGCGTCCATCGACTTCGTGGCCGAATCGACCATGATGCGGACCGCCCGACGGAAGACCTCTTTGCCGTCCATCTGAATGAACCCGCCGACCTCGGCGAACAGGAAGCGCTCGGCTGACCCGTCGGCGTCGAGGTCCCAACCGAGCAACTGGCCGGGACCCTCGCAGGCCTCGATCAGCACGGCACCGGAGCCGTCGGCGAACAGGATCGCGGTGTTCCGGTCGGTCCAGTCGGTGATGCGGGCGAGTGTGTCGGTGCCGATGACCAGGATCTTCTTGGCTCCCATGCCGATCATGCCATGGGCAACGACCAGCCCGTACATGAAGCCGGAGCAGGCGGCATTGACATCGAACGCACCGCACCGCAGGCCGAGTTCGTTCTGCACGGTCGGGGCGGTGGCCGGGACCGTACGGTCGGGCGTCGTGGTTGCCAGGACGAGCCCGTCGATGGTTGCCGGGTCGACGCCGGACATTTCGATCGCCTTGCGACCCGACTCGATCGACAATCCGGCCGTCGATCCGCCGACATGGCGCGACACGATGCCGGTTCGCTCGCGGATCCAATCGTCGGAGGTCTCCATCGTCTTGGCAAGGTCTTCGTTCGTGACGATCTTGGGCGGGAGTGCCGAGCCCCAGCCGGTAACGACAGCGCCGGTCATACCGGCGGGAATCTTGGGCATCTCACACCGTCCTGAGCCACGCGATCGGTTGGCGAACGGTGATTCGCTCCCCGGCCACGGCGATGAAACTTTCGATGACTCCGGCGAACGGCGAACGAACTTCGACTTCGCCGACCGCCCCGAGCACAGCACCGACGTCGATCCGGCTGCCGCTGACGACCGTCTCGGACGGAGCGAATATTCCGGCGGCCGGGCTGACGACGATGCGTTCGGTGGCGAAAAGGTGTTCACCCTCGTGAACGGTCGGTGTCATCGGCCGCGCGGCCGCCATCCAGTCGAGCAGCTTGTTGAGGTCTTCCGGCGTTGCCACCGAGATCGTGCGGGCGGCATCGACGGTGCGCTTGGCCATGCCCGTGAGCACCCCGCCGGGACCCAACTCGGCATACTCGGTCACTCCGGCCGCTTCCAGGGTCAACAGGCAGTGTTTCCAGCGGACAGGGCTGGTGAGCTGGGCCGAGAGCAGGCTCGACCATTCACTGCCTTGGTGGTGGGCGAGTGCGTCGACGTTCGAGACAACCGCAACCTCGGTGTCTCGAGGGTTCGACTCGGCGATCGCCTTGCGCAAGCGGTCGCGCGCCCCGGCCATGTACGGCGTATGGAACGCGCCGGCGACTTGCAGCGGCATGACCTTCTTCGCTCCGAGCTTCTTGGCCTCGTCGGCCGCTCGGGCCACTCCGGCGGGGGAGCCGGCGATCACGATCTGTCCGGGCGCATTGAAGTTCGCCACCCAGACGTCGCTGTCGGCGAGGCGACAGGCCACCTCGACCTGGTCGTCATCAAGGCCGAGGACGGCGGCCATCGTGCCCGGATTGTCGAGGCCGGCATCGTGCATCGCCTCGGCTCGTTCCGACACGAGGCGGACTCCCTCGTCGAATGACAACGCACCCACGGCGGCCAGAGCGGTGTATTCGCCCAGGCTGTGCCCGGCGCAAAAGCTCGGCTCGATTCCCAGGCGCTCCACGGCGTCGAGCACCATCAGGCTCGACACGAAGGTCATCAACTGTGCGTTGCGAGTGTCTTTGAGCTCGTCGGCGTCGGCATCGAGCATGAGGTACGCGACGTCGCGGCCGGCCACTTCAGAGGCCTCGGCAACGAGTTCCCAGCTCTCGTGGTCGACCCACGGACGCCCCATACCCGGCCGTTGCGATCCCTGACCGGGAAAGGTGAAGGCAAGCATGGTGGTTGATGGTCTCCTGGGAATTGGTCGGTAACCGTGTTCGTTCGGCCCGTACATGAGGCTAGACCGTTTGATCAGGCTCCCACGTGCTACCGGCGGGTAACGAGGCCGACGCGGCGTGGGGACCGACCGATCGGCGACGCGGCGGCGATTTGGTGGCGTCAACGCGCCGATGTAGATGTAGTCTGGCGACTCGCATACTCAGGCCCGAGTGGCGGAATGGCAGACGCAGCGGACTCAAAATCCGCCGTCCGAAAGGGCGTGTGGGTTCGAGTCCCACCTCGGGCACCGGTTGACGCAACGGCAGATGAGCCGTTCTTCCGGCCCGGTGGCGACGCTGGAACTGTCGGTCGCTACATTCGGCGCATGACCGGCCTACCGACAACCACCAGTGAGATCACCGCGGCATGGATGACCGACGCCCTGCGGGGATCGGCCACCATCGGGGCCGACGTCACCGTCGACTCGGTGATCCTCGACCCGGCTGGTGCGGGCGTGGGATTCATGGGCGAGGTGGCCAAGGTCGGCCTCGTCTACGGCGATGACGCTGCCGGGGCTCCGGCGACGGTCGTCGCCAAGTTCCCCACGTCGTCCCCCGAGATTCGGGCGATGATGCACCCGACGCGGATTTACGAGCGCGAGCACCGGTTCTACCGGGAGCTCGCCGATCAGACCCCGCTGCGAACCCCCGACGTCTATCACGTGACCTGCGAACCGGCCGCCGAGGCCGCCGATGAGCGGTACATGATGCTGATGGAGGACCTGTCGAGCCTGACCCTCGGCGACCAGGTCACCGGGGTGACCCCGGTGCAGGCCCGCGCCGCGTTGGTCGGGCTGGCGGCCCATCACGCTCGGTTCTGGAATGGGGTCGGGCTCGAGGCGGCCGACTTCATCCCGGTGATCAACGGGCCGCTCAACCAGGCTGGATCTCCGATCTACGACGCGTCGCTCCCGGGCTTCATGGCCGCCTTCGGTCACAGCATCAAGCCCGAACTGGCCAACTTCGTGGCCGACTACGCCACGACGCGACCACAGATTCTCGACGATCTGGCGGCGATGCCCCACACACTGGTGCACTTCGACTTCCGCGCCGACAACCTGTTCTTCGAACCGGATGGATCGGTGGTCGTCATCGACTGGCAGGCGATCAGCCAAGGGGGAGGAGCCGCCGATGTGGGCTATTTCGTCTCGCAGAACCTAAGCACCGAAGATCGCAGAACCCATGAGGACGAGTTGTTGCACGCCTATCACGACGCACTCGTCGCCAACGGCGTCGAGGGCTACGACTACGACACGTTGCTGAGCGACTACCGGGTCGGCATCAGCTGCGGCTGGATGATTCCGGTGCTCGCCGTCGGCAGCCTTGACTTCACCAGCGATCGAGCCGTCGCCCTGTGGACTGCCGTCATCGAGCGAACCCAGAGCGCACTCATCGACCACGGCGTCGGGCAGTAGGCCACCGATGTCGGAGCATCCCGAAAACTATGAAGACGTCACGGTCTACGGCCTCGATGACGACACCGAGCAGGAAATGCTCGATGCCCAGAACGAATGCACGTTCATCTGGTCGAACAAGGACGGCTGGCCTGTCGGAGTGATCATGTCGTACGTCTACCGCCACGGAAAGTTCTGGCTGACGGCCACCAGCCAGCGGGCGCGGATCAGCGCAGTACGCCGCGATCCGCGGGTGTGCATCGTGGTCACCTCGACCGGCTCGAAGATGGCCCGCAACAAAACGGTCACGTACAAAGGTATGTGCGTCGTCCGCGACGACCGCGAGACGATGGACTGGTTCTACCCGGCGCTCGCCGCAGTGGTGCAGCCCGGCAACGCCGAGCGGCAGGAGTTGTTCGTGAAGTTTCTCGACTCTCCGCGTCGCGTGGTTCTCGAGGTCACCCCGACCCAACGCATCGGCTACGACGGCGGCAAGATGTCCAAGGCAACCGCCGAGTGGATGGCGAAACAGGGCTGACACTGTTCGCGGTCGTCTGACACGTTCCGCGCGCTGGACTATCGGGCCAGGTCGCGGAGCTCGGCGAGGCGGGCTTCGAAGCCGCCCGGGGGAATGACCTCGGCGTCGCCGATGTGAATCGGTGCTGAGCCGGGGACCGTTGTCGTGGCGGCGGGCGCGGCCCAGGGGACCGGGTTGTCCTTCAAGTAGTTCTTCATCACCTGGGCCGCCGCGGCGCCGCCCGGGCGCCGGGAGATCAACGTGGCTGCGGCTTCCCCGACTCCCTGGTCGCCATTGATCGCCCGGGCGACGGCCTGCGCGGTCGGGCCGGTCAACCGCCCGAGGTGGCCGGTTGCTGCGGCCGCGATGAGCGCGGTCGCCACCTTCCCCGCGACGGGCTTCATCCGTTCCCAATCGACATTTTCGGTCAACGATCTGAGGCGGTCGGCAACCTCACTGCCGCGCGATTGCGTGGCCGCGCTCACCTGCGACCAATCGATGCGTTCCAAGACGTTGGAAACTTCGGCGGCGGCCGCCTCATCGGACAATCCATCATCGGTGCCCGACGACGTGGCCGGTGACTGGGCAGCAGCCGGTGACGCGGTCTCCGCCGGCGAGGCGGACGGCCCTCGCAGCGACTTGACCAGTCGAGACACGTGCTCGAAGGTTGGTCGATCCCACAGCACCGGCGTCGGCGCATCGGCGGATGATCCGCTGGCACCCTTGTCGTACTCGTCCTTCAAAATGCGGGCCGACTCCTTGGCCCGTTCGGCGAGACGGCGTGCGAGCCGACCCACGCCGCGATCCGATGCGGGGTCCGGTGGCGTCATATGACGGACGCTACTGCTCAGCACCCCGGCAAGGCAGGCCGGGTGGAAGCGGTCCCCTACACTCGGAGCGATGTCGAATTGGTTGGTGCGACGACAATTGAAGGGCGTAAGCCGGCAGCTGCGCGCCTCACGACAGGAACTCGAGGTGTTGCGCGAGCAGATCCCATCGCTCGCCGACGACGCCGACGACGCCCACACCCGTGCGATCGTGTCGGACACGCCGCTGTATGACGGCGTCGAAGCTCGCGCTTCCAAGCGGCATGCTGACGCCCACGCGACGCGCCGCCAGAAACTGCACGACTCGATCGTCGCGCTCGAACGCCGCCAAGACGAGTTGCTCGACAAGCTGAACGCGGCCAACGAGCCCAAAGCCAAACCCACCGAAGGGGGTCGATCATGACGATCCGCGTCGTCATCGCCGAGGATGAGGCGATCATCCGCCTCGACTTGCGCGAGACATTGGAAGAAGAGGGTTACGAGGTCGCCGGCGAGACCGGCCGCGGTGATCGTGCCGTCGACCTGATCCGCGAACAACGACCTGACCTGGCGATTCTCGATATCAAGATGCCCGGCATGGATGGCCTTGAAGTCGCCCGGGTGATCACCGAGGAACGAATCTGCGGCGTGCTGATCCTCACTGCGTTCAGCCAGCGCGAGGTCGTCGAGCAGGCCCGCGACGCCGGTGCCCTCGCCTTTCTGGTCAAGCCGTTCCAGAAGAGTGACCTGATTCCGGCGATCGAGGTGGCGATGGGCCGCTTCCGTGAGCTGCAGACGATCTCGGGTCAACGCGACAAGCTCGAAGAGCAGCTCGAAAGCCGCAAGGTCATCGACCGGGCCAAAGGCAAGTTGATGGATGACTTCAGCATGAAGGAATCCGATGCCTTCGCCTACATCCAGCGCACGGCAATGAGCGAGCGCGGCCGCATGCGATCCGTCGCTGAGCGCATCCTTGCCGGCGAACTTCAACCGAACTGAGTCTCCATGCCCAAGTTGATGTTGCTCGATGGCAACTCACTGACATATCGCGCCTTCTTCGCACTCCCGACCGACATGGCCACCGCCGGGGGACAGGTGACCAACGCGGTGTACGGGTTCACCTCGATGCTGATCAACTTGATCAAGGACCACCAGCCCGACGGGGTCATTGCCGCGTTCGACCGTCCTGAGCCAACGTTCCGTCACGTACGCAACCCGCAATACAAGGCACAGCGCGAGGCCGCTCCCGACATTCTGCGTCAGCAGATGGGGCTCGTCCGCGAGATTGTCGAGGCGTTCGGCATTCCCTCGTTCGACATTGCCGGTTGGGAAGCCGACGACATCATCGCCACTCTGTCGACGTACGCAACCGCCCGCGGCGACGAGGTGATGATCGTGACCGGTGATCGTGACAGCTACCAGCTGGTGCGCGATCCACAGGTGCGGGTGCTCTATAACCGCCGAGGGGTGTCGGACTACGCGCTCTACGACGAGGCCGGCATCGAAGCCAAGACCGGGGTCACCCCGGCGCTGTACCCGCAGTACGCCGCCCTGCGCGGCGACCCCAGCGACAACCTGCCTGGGGTGCCTGGCGTGGGAGAGAAGACCGCGGCCAAGCTGATCGTCGCGTATGGCGGGCTCGACGGCATTTTCGCCAATGTCGATGCCCAAACGCCCAAGCTGAAGGCGTCCTTGATCGAAAACGAGGCCCAGGCCCGACTCAACTTCGAGTTGATGCTGCTCCACCACGACGCCCCTGTGGAGTTGCCGCCGATCAGCTCCCTCGATCCGAACATGCCCGAGTTGAAGCGGCTGTTCGACTTCCTCGAGTTCCGCTCGCTGTACGAGCGCCTCGCCGGTGCCTTGGCCGGGGCCGGGGTCGTCGCCGAAACTCCGACCGGCGAGGTACTCCACCCCGAGGTCCGGCGGCTGTCGACCCAGGATGAGGTCATCGCCGCTGTCGCCGCATCCACCCTTGACGTCGCCGGGAGATGGATTGGCGAGCCCGGTCGCAGCGAACTGCTCGGCCTCGCGGTCGTCGTCGATGGCGCAACGGCCGATGTCGCTTGGATTCCCGCCGCGCTCGTTGCGGGAGCCGACTTGGCCGGCAAATCGTTGCGGGCCCACAATGCCAAGGCGTTGATGCGCTCGCTGCAGGATCTCGGCATCGAGGTGCCATTGCTTGCCCTCGACACGGCGATTGCTGCGTACCTCATTGACCCCGCCGAGGCCCGCTACGCAGTTGCGGAGCTGACCGAAAAGTACACCGACCTGCGCTGGCCCGCCGATGACGCCGGAGCGACCGGGCAGCTCGACTTCGGTGACACCGGGACCGACGACGCCGTGCGGGCCGCTCGCGAGGCCCTGGCGGTCTTCCATCTGGTCCCGGCCCTGGAACGAGCGCTGGAAGCGCAAGGGATGGCTGGGCTGTATCGAGAGATCGAGAATCCCCTGGTCAGAGTGCTCGCCAAGATGGAACACGTGGGTGTGGCCGTTGACGTGGCCGAACTGCGGGCGTTGAACGACCGGCTGACCGCCGATGTGCAGCGCCTTGGGGCCCAGCTGCAAGAGGTTGCCGGTCGGCCATTCAACATCAACTCCCCGATCCAGTTACGCGAGATCCTCTACGACGAGCGTGGCCTGGCTCCCGGCAAGAAGACCAAGACCGGCTTCTCAACCGACGCGGCGACCCTCGAAAAGCTCCGCGACCAATGGCCGGAGTTCATCGAACCGCTGTTGACATACCGCGAGGTCGAAAAACTGCGCTCCACCTACGGCGAGGGGCTTCTTGCCGAGGTCGGGCCCGACTCCCGCATCCACGCGACGTTCAACCAGACGGTGGCCCGCACCGGCCGCCTGTCGTCGGATCAGCCGAATCTGCACAACATTCCGGTCCGGTCGGAGGAGGGCCGATTGTTCCGCAAGGCATTTGTGCCGTCACCCGGCCACCAGTTGCTGATTGCCGACTACAACCAGATCGAGCTGCGCTGTATCGCCCATCTGGCGCAGGATCCGGGACTGATCGAGGCCTTCGCCAGTGGTCAGGACATTCACAACGCAACCGCCGCGCGAGTGTTCAGCGTCGCGCCGGCCGATGTCACCGTCGAGCAACGCTCGAAGGCGAAAATGGTCTCATACGGCCTTGCCTACGGCATGGAGGCCTACGGTCTTGGCCAGCGGCTCGGCATTCCCACCGAGGATGCCGCGGTCATCCTCAAGGCGTACTTCGATGCCTTTCCGAGCGTGAAGGCGTACATGGAGGGCACCGTCGAGGAGGCCCGTCAACGCGGCTACACCGAGACCTTGTTCGGCCGTCGTCGCCCAATACCTGAGCTGCAGAACCCGAACTTCCGGATCCGCCAGGCGGGCGAGCGACAGGCGATGAACGCCGGGATTCAGGGGCTCGCCGCCGACATCTTCAAGGTCGCCCTCGTCCGTGTCGACCACGCCCTCGAAGCCGCCGAACTCGACTCGCAGATCATTCTCCAGGTCCACGACGAGATCATCGTCGAGGTGCCCGACGCCGAGAAAGCGCAGGTCGCGGCGCTGGTGCTGCCGATCATGCGCCAGGCGGCGTCGCTCAGTGTGCCCCTCGAAGTCAACGTCGCCTGGGGAAGTACCTGGGCCGCCGCCAAAGGATGAGCGCTGAAACCGACGCGTCGGGAGATGCCGAGAATTGCCATTGGTTCGAAGGTTTGGCCGACCACATGGGTTCGGCCTATCTGCGTTACTCGTTCACCAAGGGCACCCGCCAGGAGATCGACTTCCTGGTAGCGGTTCTGGAGCTCGACGCTTCGACACGAGTGCTTGACGTCGGCTGCGGCCCCGGGCGCCACTCCCACGAGCTGGCGCGGCGGGGTATTCCGGTCCACGGCATCGACATCAGCCACCGGTTCATCGACATTGCCCGGGCCGGGGCACCGGCCGGCGCCACGTTCGAGCGGCTCGACGTGCGGTCGATGCGCTTCGACGGCGAGTTCGATCGGGTGATCTCTCTCTGCCAGGGGGGCTTCGGACTGCTCAGCGCCGGCCAGGATGAAGCCGTTCTGGCGTCGATGAAGCGCGCGCTGCGTGACCACGGCCGAATGGCATTGAGCGCGTTCAACGCCTACTTCAGTGTGAAGTACCAGGTCGACGCAAGCTTCGACGTCGTCACGGGAACTGCTCACGAACTGACCGAAATCCGTAGTGAGCAGGGCGAAGTTGCTTTGGTCGACCTCTGGACCACCTGCTATACACCGCGTGAGCTTCGGTTCATCGTCGCCTCCGCTGGGCTGTCTGTCGAGAATCTTTGGTCCGTTGAACCCGGGAAGTACGTGAAATCCCCACCGACGGTGGATTCACCGGAGTACCTCCTCGTCGCATCCGTACCGCATCGCTCAGCGTTCGAGTAGCCACAAACTCAAGAACGGGCCGAATGGATCATTCACGATCGTTTGGCCCCAAATGACCAAGAAATAGCTACCCACTGCGTCGCGCTCAAGCGTATATTCCGCTCGGGGACGATTGGGCAAACGGCCTATTGAGCATCTTGCCAGATTGATCCTGAATGCAAGCTGAAGAACCATGGACAATCATCGTTCGCCTACCCGGTGTCGGGGGCGTTCGGGAAGGTAGGGGAGTTATGCGTTGGCTTATCGGATGGGGCCTACGGAATCGGCGACCAGTCGTCGGATTCGCAGTCGTCCTGCTGTTGTTGGGGATCTGGCAATTCCCGACGATGAAAACAGACGTGCTGCCGGAGTTCATGCCGACCACGGTGGAGGTGCAGACCGAGGCTCTCGGCCTGTCCGCTTCTGAGGTTGAGCAGCTGATCACGGTTCCCCTCGAGCAGGACTTGCTCAACGGGGTGGCGTGGATGGAGTCGATCCGTTCGCGGTCGATTCCCGGCCTCTCGTCGATTGAGATGATCTTCGAGCCGGGCACCCCGATTCTTCGAGCCCGTCAGGTGGTCGCTGAGCGTCTCGTTGGAGCCGCGGCCCTGCCGAACGTGTCGAAGCCGCCCCAGATGCTGCAATCAGCTTCCTCCGCCAGCCGGGTGATGATGGTTGGAATTTCCTCCGACAAGCTGACCCCGATCGAACTCGGTGTACTTGCTCGCTGGACCTTGCGTCCTAACCTCCTCGGGGTCGATGGCGTCGCCAACGTGGCCATTTTCGGCCAGCGTGAGCGCCAACTGCAGGTTCAAGTCGACCCGGCCAAGTTGGCCGACAAGGGCGTCGAACTCAGCCAAATCATCGAGACAACTGGTAACGCCCTGTGGGTTTCGCCGTTGACGTATCTCGAAGCCTCCACCCCGGGCGCTGGCGGCTTCGTCGAGACGCCGAACCAGCGCCTCACCGTCCAGCACGAGTCACCGATTGTCAACGCCGAGCAGCTCGGCAAGGTAGCAATCGAGGGCGCCGAGGGCATGACGCTCGCCGACGTGACCACCGTGATCGAAGACCACCAGCCGCTGATCGGCGACGCAGTGTTCGGCGATCAGCCCGGAATCCTCCTCGTCGTCGAGAAGTTCCCGGGCGAGAGCACCGTGGCCATCGCCGAGCGTGTCGAGGACCAGCTCGAAATACTCGCCCCAGGCCTCGTCGACGTGACCGTTGATACCGAGATCTACCAGCCGGCGACCTACGTCTCGCGCTCGATCAGTGCGCTCCAGACCGCAATGGCGATCGGGGCGATCCTCGGGGCACTGCTGCTCCTGGGATTGTTCCTCCAATGGCGCAGCGCCGTCGTCGCGGGCGTGAGCATCGTCGTATCGGGCGTCGTTGCGGGCATGGTGCTGTACGTGCGTCAAGCCACGATCAACTCCATGGTCGTGGCCGGTCTGCTGATGGCGCTGGCCTTCATCATCGACGACGCCATCTCGGTGACGGGTGCGATCACGAATCGCTTGCGGGCCCGGGCGCAGAACGGCGAAGAATCCACGCCGACCAGCCTCATCCGTGAGGGAATCGTCGATCAGCGCGGACCGGCCCTGTACGCCTTGGCCATCGCCATTGTCGTCGCCATTCCGATGCTCGTCGTGTCGGGCCTCGCCGGGGAGTCGTTCTTCCCGACCATTGCGATGTCGTACCTGTTGGCGATCATTGCCTCGTCGCTCGTTGCCTTGGTGCTCGTGCCTGCCCTCAGCGTTCTGCTGTTCGCTCGCTCACCCCAGGCTCCGGCCGAGGCTCGCGGCGTACGGCTGTTCGGCGACCTGTACGCCAAGACGGCGGGCAAGTTCGCCGGGCAGCCGGTCGTGGCCCTTGCGGGCACCGCAGTCCTGCTGGCCGTCGGCATCGTCGGGTTCACCCAACTGAAGACCGACACCGTGCCGACCTTTCGGGAGACCGATCTGCTGGTCAAGGTCTCGGCCCAGCCAGGCACCTCGCTGAGCGCGATGGAAAGCATCGCCACCAAGATGAACGCTGAACTGGCGGGCATTGATGGTGTCGAGCGGGTTGGCAGCCATCTCGGACGAGCAATCACCTCCGATCAGGTCGAGAACGTCAGCTCCGGTGAGTTGTGGGTTCGCCTCAACACGGAAAGCGACTACAACGAGACCGTCGAGCTGGTCAATCAGGTCGTCAATGGCTACCCGGGGGTGAAGTCGACGCTGCTCACCTACACCGGCGAGCGTCTCACCGACGTCATCGAGCCGGGCCTTGCCCCGATCAACGTCCGTATCTTCGGCGAAGAGCGCGAGACGCTCATTGCCAAGGCGGAAGAAGTGAAGGCGGCCATCGCCGGCATCGACGGCATCGAGAACCCGCAAGTGGTCATTGCGCCCAACGAGCCGAGCCTGCGCATCAAGGTTGACCTCGACGCCGCTCAGAAGGTTGGCCTGCTGCCCGGCGACATTCGCCGTGCCGCAGCGACGCTGATCCAGGGCATCGAGGTCGGCAACCTCTTCGAAGACCAGCGAGTGTTCGAAGTGATCGTGCTCGGTACGCCAGAGATTCGCCGGTCGGTTGCGACGGTTGAAGATTTGATGATCGGGTCGCCGGACGGTGGCCAGGTTCGCCTCGGCGACGTCGCCTCGGTGTCGGTTGCTCCGACCCCAACGGTGATCGAACGAGACGCTTCCGCTCGGATCATCGACATCGTGGCCTCGGTGAACGGCCGCAGCACCGACAGCGTCGCTGCTGACGTCGACAAGGCAATCGCCGGCATCCAGTATCCGCTGGCGGTCCACGCTGAGCTGGTTGGCGACTACCAGGCCCACCGCGATGCGGTGAATCGCTCATGGGCGATGGCCTTGATCGCTGCCGTGATTGCGCTGCTCATCCTCCAGGCCGCTACGGCCAGTTGGAAGCTCGCCGGCTTGCTGTTCCTGACGCTGCCTGCGGCCGCGGTTGGCGGCATCATCGTCACGATGATTGACGGCGGCGACCTGACGATCGGTCACATTGCCGGTCTCGTGGCCACCATCGGACTTGCTGTGCGCAACGCGACGGGCATTTCACGCCGCACCCAGCAACTCGAGGCAGAGGATGGCACCGTCGATCGGGCCACGATCGTGTCCCGGGTTGCGTCCGAGCGGGCGGGTTCGCTGGTGATGTCGACCCTCGTGACCATCGCGGTGCTCATCCCGGTCGCGTTGATGGCGAACTCCGCCGGCGGCGAAATCGTGGCTCCGATGGCATTCGTGCTGATCGGTGGCCTGATCACCACCCTCATCGTCGGACTCGTCATTGTTCCGGCCCTTCACCTGCGCTTCGCCCCCGACGTGCAAGCAAACCAACTCTTCGTCAACGAGTCGCCCGCCGACGCGCTCTCCATTGGAGGAATCCATGCGTAACAACCACTTCACAATCATCGCCGTCGGCCTCACGGCTCTGGCCGGTTCGCTCACGGCGTGCTCCGACCCGCCGGCTACCGGCGAGAAGATCGTCCCGGCCGTGGTCGACACCGTTCCCGGTCTTGACGTCAAGCAGGTCACGTTGACGGCTGACGGAGCTCAGCGAATTGCCGTCGCCACCGGCGAAATCACCGCCGGCGAGGGTGACGAGACGGTCATCCCGTACGGGGCGGTCATCTACGACCCCGACGGCCTTTCCTGGGCCTACGTGGTCAAGGGAGACAACGTGTTCATCCGTGAGGAGATCGGCATCGACCGTATCGAGGGTGATCAGGCATTTCTGACAAGCGGGCCCGGGGTTGGAACCTCGGTGGCCGTCGTTGGTGTGGCTGAACTCTTTGGTGCTGAGACCGGCATTGGGAAGTAGGCGATTGATGTGATGATGCGGTGGATTGTCTCAAAGAGTCTCCATTTCCGCTTCGTCGTGGTGGCGCTCAGCGCCACAATGATGGTGTTCGGATTTGGACAAATCCAACGTATGCCCGTCGACGTGTTCCCGGAGTTCGCTCCGCCTCGCGTCGAGGTGCAAACGATGTCATTCGGGCTCTCTGCCACCGAGGTGGAGTCGCTCATTACCGTACCCATTGAGCAGGTGCTGGCTGGTCTACCCGACCTCGATCAGCTGCGCTCGAAGTCGGTGGTGCAACTCTCGTCGGTCGAGTTGATCTTCAAGCGGGGAACCGACTTGATGGTGGCTCGACAGAACGTGCAGGAGCGCCTGGCCACGATCACGGCAACGTTGCCGACGTGGGCGGCTCCGCCGGTCATGTTGCAACCCTTGTCGGCCACCAGCCGAGCGATGAAGATCGGTTTGTCGTCCGAGACATTGTCGGTGATCGACATGTCAATGCTCTCGTATTGGAAGATCCGGGCCCGCCTGTTGCGGGTACCCGGGGTGGCCAATGTGACGTTGTACGGCGAACGCATCCGAATGATGCAGGTGCAGGTGCAACCCGAGAAGTTGGCAGAGAAGAAAATCACCCTTGACAAGGTGATGGAGGTCACGTCGAACGCGCTGGCCGCCGGCATTCTGCGCTACGAGCCCGGGCATGTGATCGGTACCGGCGGTTACATCGAGACGCCCAACCAGCGTCTGCAGGTGGAGCACATTCTGCCGATTGTCAAGCCCGAGGATCTCGGTGAGGTCATCGTCGAGAACCGCCCTGAAGGGCCATTGCGCCTCTCGGACGTGGCCATTGTCGAGGAGGGCCCGCAGCCGATGTTCGGTGACGCCGTGATCAACGGCGGCGACGGATTGATGCTGATCGTCGAGAAACTGCCCTGGGGCAACACGCTCGACGTGACCAGGGGTGTCGAGGATGCAATTGACGAGTTGCGACCGGGCCTGCCGGGAGTGGAGATCGATACCACGATCTTCCGACCGGCCAGCTACGTCGAAACCTCGATTGACAACCTGACCGAGTCGTTGCTCATCGGCTCGGTACTCGTGCTGGTCATTCTGTTGCTGTTCCTCTTCGATTGGCGCAGCGCCTTGATCAGCGTGATCACCATCCCGTTGTCGCTGATGGCGGCAATGATGGTTCTCGCCTGGCTCGATACGACGATCAACACGATGATTCTCGCCGGCCTGATTATCGCCCTTGGGGCGGTGGTCGACGATGCGATTGTCGATATCGAGAACATCATCCGAAGGCTGCGAATAGCTCGGGAAACCAACAGCACGCAGTCGACGGCCTCGATCATTCTCGAGGGCTCGTTGGAGGTTCGTGGAGCCGTCGTCTATGCCTCGTTGATCGAGGCCTTGGCGCTGCTGCCGATCTTCTTCCTGCAAGGTCTGACCGGGGCATTCTTCCGGCCGCTGGCCTTCTCGTATGCCCTTGCGGTGATCGTGTCGATGTCAATCGCTCTGGTGGTCACGCCGGCGCTCAGCCTCATCCTGTTGTCGATTGGCAAGGTCGGTCATCGCACCTCGCCGGTCGTGCAGGTGCTGCAGCGCTGGTATGCCAGGGCGTTGCGGCCGATGGTGCGCAACCCGCTTCCGGGCATACTCAGCGCAGGGGCAATCGTGCTCGCTGGTGTCGTCATCGTTCCAGGGCTCGGGCAGGAACTGTTGCCAGACTTCAAGGAACGCGACTTCCTGATGCACTGGCTCACCAAGCCGGGCACGTCACTCGCCGAGGAAGTGCGAGTCACCAAGGCGGCCTACGAGGACCTGATCAAGATTCCGGGAGTTCGTAACTTCGGGGCTCATATTGGTCAGGCGATGCAGGCCGACGAGGTCTACGGCGTCGACTTCGGCGAGAACTGGATCAGTATCGATCCTGCGGTCGACTACGACAAGACCCTGGCCGAAGTGCAAAAGGTCGTCGATCGGTATCCCGGTCTGCGACGCGACGTGCAGACCTATCTCAAGGAACGAACCCGAGAGGTACTTGCGGGCTCCTCGCACCCGATCGTGATCCGGTTGTACGGCGACGACATCGAGAAGTTGCAAGAGAAGGCCGACGAGTTGGTCGGCGTCCTCGAGGGCATCGAAGGCGTCACCGAGGAACACGTGGAACTTGTCACCAAGATGACGCAAATGCAGGTCGAGGTCAATCTCGAAGCCGCCCAGAAGGTGGGCCTGAAGCCCGGCGACGTACGGCGTGCTGCATCAACGATCATCTCGGGTGAGGAGGTCGGTGACTTCTTCTACCAGGGCCAGGCGTTCGACGTGAACGTCTGGACCCCGCTCAGCGAACGAGACAGCGTGACCGACGTCGAGAACATGATGCTCGACACGCCCGACGGAGGTCTGGTGCGTCTCGCAGACATCGCCGACGTTCGTCTGGCGGCGACCTACAACTCGGTGAAACGCGAGAACTCACAGCGACGACTCGATGTCGATGCCGAGATTGAAGGCCGGGCGTTGGGTTCGATCGTCGATGAACTCGACGACAAGCTGGGCAATGTGCAGTTCGAGACCGGCTACACCTACAAACTGCTGGGCGACTACACGGCTCGCCAAGAAGCGTCGGCGAAACTGAGTCAGTGGGCGTTGGTCGCCGCGGCGGGCATCTTCCTGCTGTTGATGGTGGCGTTGAAGAGCTTTAGGTTGTCGGTGTTGTCGTATGCGACGCTGCCGATGGCCCTGATCGGAGGAGCAATCGCGGTGAAGCTGCATACCGGCATCATCTCGCTCGGTTCTCTTGTCGGGTTCTTCACCGTGCTAGGCATCGTGGCCAGAAACGGCATCATGCTGCTCAGCCACTACCAGCATCTCGAAGAGCATGAGGGATGGACCTTCGGGCCCGAACTCGTGGTCCAGGGTGCGGTCGAGCGACTTGCGCCGATCATGATGACGGCCCTGACGACCGGGCTTGCGCTGGTGCCGCTGGTGCTCACCGGAAACATTCCGGGTCAGGAAATCGAGTACCCGATGGCCATTGTGATCCTGGGTGGCTTGGTGGTGGCAACGATCCTCAACCTGTTCGTTGTTCCATCGCTGTTCCTGCGGTTCGGCAAGAGCAAGATGAACCGCGAGATTGCGGCCGCAGAGCTGGCCCAGGCCTGATTGGTCTGAGCCTGTTGAAAGTCGCCCTGGGGTGGGTTGGTGTCCTTCGGGATGCCGATCCACCAGCAGGGAAAGATGTTGGGGGCACCGAGCGATCGGTGCTCCCAACCTGCGGTTTTCGGGTGATGAGCAGGGTGAACGGTCGAGGTTGCGGCCGATGGTGGTAACCTCGACAGGTTCCATCCCTCTAGGTTAAAAGAGTTCCCATTGTCCGACACTGCGACCGCCCCCTCCAGTCCCTTCGGGACATTCGACGAGGAAGGCAACTACACCCCCCGCCAGATCACCTCTGATGATCTCGGCATGGCATTCGCCGACGCCATTGACGGCACGATGGTGTCCGTCGAAGACGGCCAGATCGTCACCGGTACCGTGGTGAAAGTCGATCGTGACGAGGTCCTCCTCGACATCGGCTACAAGTCCGAAGGCGTGATCCCGGCCCGTGAGCTGTCGATCCGCAACGATGTCAACCCGCACGACATCATCAAGCTCGGCGAAATCGTCGACGCCCTCGTCCTCACCAAAGAGGACAAGGAAGGGCGTCTGGTCCTGTCCAAGAAGCGTGCTCAGTACGAGCGGGCCTGGGGCACGATCGAGAAGATCAAGGAAATCGACGGCGTCGTCGAGGGTCCGGTCATCGAGGTCGTCAAGGGCGGCCTCATTATCGACATCGGCCTGCGCGGCTTCCTGCCCGCATCGCTCGTTGAGCTGCGTCGGGTGCGCGATCTGCAGCCATACGTCGGCCGCACGTTGCAGGCCAAGATCATCGAACTCGACCGCAACCGCAACAACGTGGTGCTGTCTCGCCGTTCCTAC
The DNA here is from genome assembly GCA_963847945.1 of uncultured Actinomycetes bacterium. Taxonomy (GTDB): domain Bacteria; phylum Actinomycetota; class Acidimicrobiia; order Acidimicrobiales; family Ilumatobacteraceae; genus JANMJD01. The sequence goes on along the minus strand of CAWKBX010000001.1, from coordinate 459,002 downwards.
CTGGAAGAGACCCAGAAGGAAGCTCGCGACGAGTTCCTCAACAACCTCAAGTCGGGCGAAGTGCGCAAGGGCGTCGTGTCCAGCGTGGTCTCGTTCGGTGCATTCGTCGATCTCGGCGGCATGGACGGACTCATCCACGTGTCGGAACTGTCGTGGAAGCACGTCGAGCATCCCGGCCAGGTCGTCACGGTTGGCGACGAGGTCACCGTCCAGGTGCTCGACGTCGACTTCGACCGCGAGCGCATCAGCCTGTCGCTGAAGGCCACCCAGCAAGATCCGTGGCAGGAGTTCGCTTCCAGTCACGAGGTCGGCCAGTTGGTCTACGGTCGGGTCACCAAGCTCGTGCCGTTCGGTGCGTTCGTCCAGGTGGGCGAAGGTATCGAGGGTCTCGTCCATATCTCGGAGATGTCGGCGCATCACGTCGATGCCCCCGAGCAGGTCGTCACCCCGTCCGAGGAGTTGTGGGTCAAGATCATCGATCTCGATCTCGGCCGCCGCCGCATCAGCCTCTCGATCAAGCAAGCTGCCGAAGGCGGCGAGCTGGCCGAGGAGTACCGCGAGGCGTTCGGTTCGCACAACTACGACGCCGAAGGCAACTGGATCGGCGCTACCGACGACGCCGATCGCGAAGCTGCCTGGGCCGAGTACTACCGCGAGCTCGAAGAAGCCGGCATCGAGGGCGAGCAGCCGATTGCTCCCGAAGGCGAAGCCCCGGTTGCGGCCGACCCGGCTCCCGCCGTCGAGGAAGTCCCTGAAGCCTGAGCTTCGAGTATTGAGTAACTGAACGAGCCCCGGGCGAATCGCCCGGGGCTCGTTCAGTAGTCTGCCCCGCCAACCCGCCGCTGACCGATGCCCCGCGGTCCGTCAACGGCCTCCGCCGCGACCACGAACCTCCGCCGTGACCACCACCACAACGCGGTCCGCAGCGAGCGCCCCCAAACGCCAAATTGGAGTGCCATCACACGGCGAGCGTGATGGCACTCCAATTTTCATGTCGGCGGGCGATCGAACCGGGGTGCGACCGTGACCTCACGGTCAGGTGAGCTTGACGATGCCCATGCGGACGGCGAGGAGCACGGCTTGGGTGCGGTCGCGGGCGTTGAGCTTCTCGTAGATCGACGCCAGGTGGTTCTTGACCGTCTTCTGGCTGATGTACAGCTTGGCGGCCACCTCGGGGGTGGAGAGGCCGTCGGCGATCAGCTGGAGCACTTCCTCCTCGCGCCGGGTGATCAGACGCTCGTCACCGTGGTCCTTGCGGGCCTCGGTGAGCATCAGCTCTGCCAGCTTGGGAGACAGGGCCAGATCGCCGTTGGCGGCCATGCGCACGGCATCGGAGACTTCGGCGATCGAGCAGTCCTTGGTCAGGTAGCCGACGGCGCCCGCCTTGATCGCTCGGTCGATGACGTCACGGTCCATATGCATCGTCAACATCACGATTCGCTGGCGACCATCGGCCTGCATGATGTTGCGGGTTGCCTCGATGCCGTCGATGTCGGGCATCGACACGTCCATCAAAATCACGTCTGGCTTGCGCTCAAGGGCCATCCTCAAGGCCTCGTGGCCATCGTTGGCCTCTCCGACGATCATGAATCCTTCGGCTTCGAGCGCCCGCCTGAGCCCTTCACGAAGCATGCGGTGGTCGTCGACCAACATTAAGCGCAGGCTCACGATTCTTCTCCTCTGTCTACGTTAATTAAACGAACGATAACCGCTGTGCCCGCCCCGGGTTCGGACTTGAGGTCGAAGAGGGCACCCATCGAGTTCGCTCGCTCTCTCATTCCGACCAAACCATACGAATCCTGGCGCCCCGCGCCCTTCTTGAATCCCTTGCCGTTGTCGCGAATGGCCAGCTCGGCACCCTTCTCGCTGCAATGCCATTCGACGAGCAGGCGGCTCGCCTCGGCGTGGCGTTCGGCGTTGGTGATCGACTCACGCGCAATCTGCCAGATCTCGCGTTCTTGCAGAATGGGTAGGCGACTCGTCGAGTCATTGACGTAATCGACGTGAATACTCGGGCTGCGCGTCCGTACCCGAACCAGGAATCCCTCGAGCGTCGAACCGACATCGCGGTCGTCGGAGACGTCGGTGCGCAAGTCGTAGAGGGTCTCGCGCACGTCGCCGACCACGCCCTTGATCTGCTCTCGCAACCCGTTCAAGTCGTCGACGACCGGCTGACCACGGGTGGCCGCCGTGCTCACCCGATCGACCTCGAATCCGACCATCGCCAGTGCATTACCGACCCGGTCATGCAGCTCGCGGGCGATCCGCGCCCGTTCTTCGTCGGCACCGATCGAACGCAGCCGACGGAACAGCCGGGCATTGTCGATGGCGATGCCGAACGGCTCGGTCACCCCGTTCAACAGCACCCGGTGGGTCTCGTTCAGCCGGCCCGGCTTGCGGCACTCGAGGGCAACGACCCCGATCAGCGAACCCCGGGTCCACAACGATGCATACAATCCGCAGCGCATGCCCTGGGCGACACCCGGGCCCTGGCTGACGAGGTCTTCGAGCCAAATCGACGAGCCATGGTCTTCGATAGCTTGGAGGAGCGGGGGTGGCAACGTGTCGGGCGTATAGACATTGTCGGTCTTGTAACCGATAGCCCGCACCGGTTCCCACATCTGATCGGGCTCGGAATAGAGCAGCACCGTGATCGTGTCGGCATCGATCATTTCGCGCAATTGCTTCAAGCTGGAGTCGAGCACATCGTCGAGATCGAGCGACGCCGGCATCTTCTGGGCAACCTTGTGCAACTCGTAGAGCAGCCCATTGGCCTCGGCGAGACTCGACACGCGGTCAATGGCGAGTTGCTGTTGCTTGGCCGATTCGACCGACACTCGCCGCGATAGTCCGCTGGTCAGTGCAACGAGGGCAAGCACTCCGCACCATGCCGCCGAGGTGCGCCAGCCATCCCCGATGCCGTTGACCGTCAAGAAGCGCATCGAGACGAGGCTGGCGCAGGCCCCCATCAACTGGAATGCGTACACCGGGCCACAAGCAAAGCCGGCGAGCAACGTGCTCGGAATCAGGGTGAAGGCGAATGGCGACGACCAGTCATCAGTGAACAGCACCGCGCCGAGATGGATCAGGGCATCGAATCCGATGATCGCCCGGTTCGCTCGGTCGTCGCGGTAGGGGACCGGTCGGAACGTGGTGAACGTGGAGTAGACGGCGAGGGCGACGAGAATCACGCCCGTTGGCCAGATGTCGTTGGCCAGACGGTCGGAGGCGCCGACCAGGCCGATGATCAATGCACCCCATCGGAACGGCGCGAGCGGCGGAGCCTGGTCATGTTGGCTGCTCGGCACATGCGGGAGCATTTCGGCGACCGGCACACTCGATCGCTGGAGCCGCGGTCGAACTTGGGTGGAGTCGGCCATTCCGTGGACCGTTCCACCGGTATCGGTGGGGCGAGTGCGTGGTTCGCGCTCGACGACCAGCGACGGAGTCGGAGCATTCGGCTGCGGCGGCTTGCGGGGCGCGCGCGTCTTACGTTCGGGCGCGCCGACCAGCATCGGTGGACGGCGAGGCGGGGTGCTCTCCGGCTCCGGCATCAGGCCCACAACCGTAGCGGTTCTTGGAGCCACTGACCGTGGCATACACATACGGTCGTTGTCGAACGGATGAAAAAGCTCGGCGTCACGCGCGGTCGGCCGACTGGGGGAACCGCCACGGACGATGACCTATGGTCGCAACGTGATTCTGGTTGGACTAACAGGTGGCATCGGATCGGGCAAGTCGACAGTCTCGGCGTTGCTCGCCGAGCGGGGAGCAGCGATCGTCGATGCCGACGCGATTACCAGGGAGGCGCAGGCGGCCGGCTCCCCGCTGTTGGTGGAACTCGCCGCCCGATTCGGCGACTCGATCATCCGCCCCGATGGTGAACTCGACCGTCCCGCCCTGGCGGCGGTGGCATTCGGTGACCCCGAGGAGCTCAAAGCCCTCAACGCGATCGTGCATCCGGCGGTCGGGCGGGCGATCCGCGAGCGAATCGAGGCCCACGTCGGCACCGATCGAATTGTGATTCTCGACGTGCCGCTCATGGCGGAAAACGACGGCAAGAGCCGGTACGCGGTCACCGCCGTGATCGTGGTCGACACCCCGGTGGACGTCGCCGTCGAGCGGCTCATCCGCTACCGGGGCTTCGACGAGACCGACGCCCGGTCGCGGATCGGGCGCCAGGCGACCCGGGAGCAGCGGCTTGCCATTGCCGATCGGGTGATCGACAACGGCGGTACATCTGCCCAGTTGGAGGCCCAGATCGACGACCTCTGGGCGTGGATTCTCACGCTGCCCGAGTACATCCATCCGACGCCGCCCGCTGAGGCGTGACAGGATGTAGGCCGAGTTTCGGCCTGTCGATCAGACACATTTCGGGGGTTCATCAGTGAACGAAGTACGAGGAATCGTCGCCAAGTCCAAAGGGGCTCCGGTCAGCCTGGAGACCATTCTGGTTCCCGATCCGGGGCCGGGCGAGGCCTTGGTCGCGGTGAAGGCGTGCGGCGTCTGCCATACCGACCTGCACTACCGCGAGGGGGGGATCAACGACGACTTCCCGTTCCTGCTCGGCCACGAGGCAGCCGGCATCGTCGAAAAGGTCGGGGAGGGCGTCACCGGCGTTGCCCCCGGCGACTTCGTGATTCTCAACTGGCGTGCCGTCTGCGGCAACTGCCGGTCGTGTCGCCGCGGCAAGCCGTGGATCTGCTTCTCGACGTTCAACGCCACCCAAAAGATGACCCTGCTCGACGGCACCCCGCTGTCACCTGCGCTCGGCATTGGTGCCTTCGCCGACAAGACGCTCGTCGCCGCCGGGCAGTGCACCAAAGTCGACCCGGCAGCGCCCGCGGCGGCCGCCGGGTTGCTCGGCTGTGGTGTCATGGCCGGCATCGGCGCGGCGGTCAACACCGGCAACGTCGGTCGTGGCGACACCGTTGCGGTCTTCGGATGCGGTGGCGTCGGCAACGCGGCCATCGCCGGCGCGCGCCTGGCGGGAGCCTCGAAGATCATCGCCGTCGATATCGACGACCGCAAGCTCGAATGGGCCAAGGATTTCGGGGCGACCCATACCGTGAACGGGGCCAAGGAAGATGCCGTCGAGGCGATTCGGGCGGCAACCGACGGCAATGGTGCCGACGTGTGCATCGAGGCAATCGGCCTGCCGTCGACCTACCGCCAGGCCTTCGAAGCGCGTGACCTGGCGGGCACCGTGGTGCTCGTTGGCGTGCCGCGGCCCGATATGGAGATCACCTTGCCGTTCATCGAGATGTTCGGCCGTGGGGGAGCGCTCAAGTCGTCGTGGTACGGCGACTGCCTGCCGTCGCGTGACTTCCCAATGCTGATCGACCTGTACATGCAGGGCCGGCTCGACCTCGACAAGTTCGTCAGCGAGACGATCAGGCTCGAAGACGTCGAAGAGGCCTTCCACAAGATGGAACGCGGCGAAGTGCTGCGGTCGGTCGTGCTGCTGTAGGAGCCGACGCGCCGGTGGAACATACATGAAACTTGCTCGTATGTGGGCAAGAAACTCCTGCTCAGTATGGATGTCGCAAGACAACAACCCCCCTACTCAGGAGTCAACATCATGTCTATGGAATTCCCCAACCCCAACTGGACCGGCACCACCACCGTCGAGGTTCTCGACAACTCGGGCGGCGCCCGCACGATCCTCGATCTCAATCTTCCGTGGACCGTTCGAGCCGTGCTGGATGTGCAGGATCCGACCAACACCCTTGCCGGTCGGTTCCAGGTTCACTTCTTCGCCGAGTCGTACGGTCCCGGTGCCGAGCCGCTGCTTGGTTCGGTGCTCGTGACGATTACGCCCGGCTCCCAGGTGTACACGGTCAACCTGGCCATGCCGGCCAATGCGCCGCAGTTCGGTCCCGTGAATGGCCCGCCGGCGATCTCGTCCTTGTACAAGATCGCCGCCGTGGTCGAACACCGCAACACCGCCAACGTCGAAACGACCATCGCCGGTGTCGCCGAGGGTCCCGTCATCTACCTGCGCAATCCCTGAGGGCTGCCACGTAGTACGCGGGTGCGCAAGCAATGCAGATACTCCATGCGGACCCGCCGATCCTCACCGATCGGCGGGTCCCTGGATGTTGCGGCACGCACAACCGCTCGCAGAAGGAGGAGACGTGAGTGCACAACACATCTATGAAGTCGACGACGATGACGGCCACCGGATCGTTTTCGTCTGTCCCGAACCCACCTGTCGACGACGGGTCATCCTGGTTCGGGGCGAGAAGCGATACATCGTCATTGACCGTGGCGACTTCTTCGCTCAACACCAGGGGGCAGTTGGTCCGCTGTCGTTCACGATGTCCGTCGACGCCCAGTGAGCCGACATTCACCTCTGGAGTGACGGGTGTCACTCGTGTCGCTGTATCACCACGACGTGTGAGCTGTCTCTCTTACGTGGGGCGCAATCAAGAACCTGAACAGAGAGTCGGACGAGTGGCGTACCGTCGCTCGATGGCCGAGCGCGACAACACCGAGCTGGTAGCGCTGGCGCTCGCCGGCGGGACGGAAGGCCGTCTCGCCTGGAACCAGTTGGTCACCAGCAACAGTCGCGCCGTCTGGAAGGTTCTCTGGGCCCTTGGGTTGTCGAAGGACGACCGAGACGATGTGTTCCAAGGCACCTGGCTCCGGGCGGTCGAGCGGCTCCATCAACTCCGTGAGCCCGCCAAGCTGCACGTGTGGCTGATGATCATCGCCCGCCACGAGGCGGAATCGATACTGCGTCGCAAGGCCCGTTTGGTACCGACCGCCGATCTACCCGAGGAGTGGGAGATTCCCACCGACGCCGAGGGCCTGGAACGCGATGAGCGCTATCGCCTGGCGCGAATGGCGCTCAGTCGGATGACGGCCGAGTGCCGCTCGCTGGTGCGGCTGCTCACCGTCGAAGACTTGTCCTACCGGGAGATCGAAGAGATCATGGGCTGGGCCCTCGGAGGAACCTCGATCCGCCGGGCCCGCTGTCTCGAAAAGATCCGTGAGACGCCGGAGATCAGTCGCTACTTGTTGGAGCTAGGGCGCGAAGTGAACAAAGGGCGGGGACAGTGATGGACGATCTTTTCGAGACGAATGAGCGAGGATCGACCGAAACGGAGCATCGAATGCTCGAATCATTCGACGAGGTCTTCCTGGTCGACGAACCAATTCCCGACGAACTGATCACCCTCGCCCAAGACTGCTACACGTGGCGCACGGTCGATGCAGAACTGCTCGACCTACTCATCGACTCCGCCGAAACCGAGTTGGCCGTGGTGCGCGACGATGATCGGCTCCAACGATTTGTGGCCTTCGGAAACGACGACCACGGGGTCCATTTCGAATGTTCGCCGGGAGCAGGCGGGCTCACCATCGAGGGAATCGTCGTCCCTGCCGGCACCTACGACGTCTGCGTTGATCGAGCGGGCGACGATATCGAGACGACAACCGACGAACTTGGCGCGTTCAGAGTCGGTCCGCTCGCTCCGGGGTCCATCCGGTTGACGATCAAGTCCGTTGCCGAACCCATTCAGGCGATGGTGACGCCGTGGTTCATGCTGCAGCTGTAATCGTGATCGTCAACAGGTGAGTGTGCGAAGCCGAAGGTCGCCGCGGCCGAAGACCGAAAAGGCGCAGCGCTCCAACAGGCCAAGGGTGGATCCGGCGTCGTGTACGGAGGTCGCCGCGACCAGGGCTTCGGACACGGAGTCACCGCGGGTGAGACATTGATGGAACCGCAGCATGACCGGAATCGTTGATCGATCATCGATCGGGACCGTGGCCGCAACCAGCGAAGTCGTTCCACGCTGAAGAAGCACCGTTGACAATCCGAGAATCTCCGATCCGCCTCGCGCCGCAGCGAGCGCCGTTGAACACGCGGATAGCACCACGATCCGGGGTGCGCTGGAGACTGCATCGAGGTCGTGAGCAATCAGGGGGCCGTCTGCAAAGCGCAGCGCCGAGAACAATGGATTGGCTGATCGAAAGTCGCCATGACATGCGAGGTGGGCAATCGCGGCGCCTTCAAGCGCGTCGAGAACAACTCGAGCGTTGGCGGTGTCGCCCATGAGAACTGTCGGAGCCTCGTACAATGTAGAGATCGCGGCCACCTCCTGAGCCGCTCCCGTCAAGCTTGGTCCTGCTGCCAGCACGACCCGGCCGTCGACGTGGTCGGTGCGAGTTGTGATCCAGTGCGTCGCCGATGGCACGACCGTGACCGGGCGATCAGGTCCGAGCAGCATGGACCACGGAAGCGAATAGAGCCGACCGGGTGGAGCAACGGTGATGGTGTCCGCGGCGATGAGGAACTTCGACATGGGGGTGGCGATCAGGTTCCGTAAGGCGTGCAATGATGCCACGCAGCTTCGCTGCAGCAGATATGCCGCCGACGAGTCGGCCGCAACCGTGAGACGGCGCAGGCCAGTAGTCACACTCGTCGCGGTTCGGGCGATCGCCTCGATCGAGCCGAGCTCGACGACCGACGATTGATGTCGAAGCGTCACGACACCAACCAGGCGGTCGTCGGCCTCTACCAACTGGACGAATGCGCCGCCGCCGAGCTGTCGACGAGTCTGTGACTCGGTAGCAATTGCGACTGCGGATCGAGAGGTCAGAGCCGTGCTACGCATCGCAGTCGTCAAAGCTTGCTCGGCCTGGCGGAGCCGAGCGCTGGAAGCGGCTTGCTCGGCGCCGTCCCGGTGATCGAGCGCAGCCGCCGTCGCACAGGCGCGGTAGGTGCCAAGCAGATCACGGATCTCCACGTCAACAGGCCGCTTGTCAACGTAGGGCAAGCAGGCTCGCCGCCAACGTTCGATCCTCCGGAACAACGAAGTCGAGTTGCTTCGCAGCCCAAGCTGGAGATCTACCTCTGCCAGGCCGGAGCCCCACGCCGTGGAACGAGCGCGCAATTCGGTTGACTCGAAGAGCGCTCGGCTCGATTCGAGGAGCGCGTACCCCCGATCGACGGCGCGTTTGGCGGCCGCAACGTCGCCTGTCGCGATAGACCGTCGAGCGCGGGCTTCGTAGGCGAGCAACCGGAGCATTGGCGTCTGGCGATGGCGTTCTACCGACGACCAGGCCAGCGTGGCTTGGTCCACGTCTTCGTTGGCCTGACACACGCGGGCCGCCCGCAGCCAGCTCGCCGAGGCGAAGACCACAAGGCCGAGGTCGTCGAGCGCTCGCGCCGAATCCATCGCCCACGCGACTCCGACGACATCCCGGTCCCGCCCGGACAACAGTGCCGCGATGACGACGTCATCGGCGATCGCGGCCCAGCCGGGCCGACCGCTCGCCCTGAAGGCAGCCGCGGCTTCTGTGGCTGACTCGATTGCCGCGGGCTCATCCAACGCCGCGCTCGCCATCGCCAGATACAGCATCCCGTCGGCCGCGTCGGCCAGTTGCCCGGCCGACCGCAGAGTACTGATTGCGTCGGGGGCGCGTTGCATCACATCTTCGTACAGGCCGGCGAGAACGAGCCACTCGCACGAGTCAATGACGACCTGTGCAGTAGGAAAGCCGAGGGTTTCGAGTTCCTCGACTGCACGCTGAAATGCTCGGATGGCGGCAGGTAGATCACCTTGGCGGGCAAGCACCATCGCTCGGTTATTGACAACCTCGGCCGCCATCTTGTCGTGTCCGACGGTTCGGTACAGATGTTCAGCGCGCTCGTAGTCTGCGATGGCCTGCTCCAGACCACCCATGTACAACTGCATCACCGCGCGATTGTTCCGAAGCCTTGCCTCGTCGACGGGGCGATCGGCGGGTAGGTAAGCGATCGCCCCGTCCGCAATATCTAATGCCCTGACGAGGTCGCCTCGGCGATACGCGAGGACGCTCGCCGTGATGTCGAGGACCGCTCGACAGTCGGAAGTCAGCAGGTCGTCACGCGCAGTGTCGAGAACCTCCTCTGCTTCGTCGATGCGTGCGGCGTTGATCAGTGCAGTCGCCAGGATCCCAGTGACCTCGGCCCGCAGGATGCTGGGTACGTGACATCCCATGGCCATCAGGCTCTGGCGCGCAGCCTCAGCTGCATGGGTTGGCTGATCCAAGTCCAGCTGCGCCCGGGCAATGACGGCCAGGAGCACCCCGCGCTCGACGGGACCAACGCCACGGCTCAACGACTCCTCCGCGAGACGTCGGTATCGGATGGGGTCGGCGCGCACCGAGTCGAGCCACAAGATTCCCTGTATCAGAGCACCCTGAATTTCCGTCACTATCTCCGAGCATATGCTCGGCTCCAAACCACCTGGCTTGGTGTTTACGAGATCCGGCGCGGTTGCGTCGTCACAAGGGGATGACTTGACATGGTCGCACGACGCGAGATCAGACGGCGAAACTTCGAAGCTGCATACTTCCTCAACACGGGCGGCAGCGACGGAGGTGCCAAGCAGCCGTGTTCTGATGGCCGGGTCGTTCTGAACGACATCGCCTTCGAGGTCCTCGTCGCTGGTCCGTCGCAGGACGATCTTCCCGTCGCCCATCGCCTCGTCAAGCTGTTCGACGGTGACGACGAGCCGATCCTGTCCCCCTGGCACGTCGTGCTGCGAGACGCCGAGGCCGAGGGCGTGTTCGAAGAGACCCAGCGCGAATTGGAGATCACACCGTTGTTCATCCGGGTCGAAACGAATCATGAGTTCGACACCGGCTACGAACGAGAAGACCTCGACAGACTGTTCGCGGACGTCGTCGGCGAGAGCGACGATCACGTTGTTCGGGCTCGGGTGTATCGACGCGCTGGTCAGATCGAAAACATCGACGTCGTCGAGGCCACGACGGACTTGCTCCGCCTTGTTTCAACTGTCAACGAGCGGCTTGCCGGCGAGGACTCGCCGATGGTCACCTCCGTGTGTCCCTGTTGCGGGGCGGAAGTCGAGATCGCGAAGTCAATCAGTCCGAGTGCCGCTTCACCTATCTACGGGCTACTGAGCAGCCAGAGAACTCACCCGAGCGAGGACGTTGAGTCGACGACGTCGGTCACCCCGCCAGCGACGACGACTAGTAGCCGACCCGCACGCGTGACGATCATCGACACCGGGTTGTCTGCCGCGCGGGCCTGGAGCCTGCCGATCGGCGTCCAACAGCCTGACGGTCTGCTCAGCGCGATCTCACCGAAGAACACTTATCTAGGCTTCGCCGCTGGGCACGGCACGTTCATTGCGGGCATTGTGCATCAGCGGGCACCCGGCGCCGTGATCGACGTGATGCGGGCGGCGACCCCCGATGGGCTGGTGAGCGAGCTGTCGCTCGTCGCGCACCTCGACAAGCTGGGCAAGAGTGGACCTGCACCGGACATTTTGATTCTGAGTATGGGCGGCTTCGTCGTCAAGCCGGGAACCCTCGGAATCAAGGACACGATCAGTGGGAATCCGGTGTTGCCGACCGCGCTGCGAAGTGCACTCGTGGCCCTGGTGAGTCGTCTTCCCGGGATCGTGATCGTGGCCTCCGCCGGCAACGATGGCACCGCCGACCTTTGCTACCCGGCGGCCTTCACGCTCGATTCCGATCGGGCTTTCTCCTCACATATCGTTTCGGTCTCTGCCGTCGACCTGAGCGGCCACCGAGCGAGCTTCGCCAATTACGGTCCCTGGGTCAGCGCATCAACCCTCGGCGTGTCCCTGCGCAGCATCTACGCCGTTGGGACGGAGCACCCAGACAACGAGCCTGATCTCGTGCCAGAGAAGTTTCGACCTCCGTCGTACGCTCGCTGGAGCGGCACATCGTTTGCCGCGCCGATCGTCGCCGGGGCAATTGCCCAGGAGATCATGAAGTCTGTCCCCAAGCTCTCGGGCGTCGCCGCATGGGCGGCGGTGAAGTCAGCCTCGCCGAACGCCGCGGACTTTGGAATGGGCGTCGCAGTGGACCCCGGTTCCGTGGCCCATGGCTAGGCAATCGGCTACATTCCCGCCGTCTATCTAGAAGCGGAGGATGGCTTCGATCTCGTCGTCCACAACCTTCCCGGTGGGGACGAAGCCGTGGGCGACGTAGAGCGGCGACGGGTTGCCGGGACCTTGGCCGTATTGGACGCGTAGGACCTGGTCACCTCGCTGGCGGTAGCGATCGGTGATCAGGTCGAGCACGCGGGTGCCAATGCCGCGGCGTTGGTGGCGGCGATCGATCAGGAGTCGCCACAGATACGGCACGGGGTGGGTGGGGGTCGGTTCGAGCATGACGACGAACCCGACGACCTCATCGTCGGCGACGACGACGCGAGGCCACGGTTCGTACGGTCGTCCGGAGTCGTCGGGGCCGATGACGAGCAGGTTGGCGAAGGTTCGGGCCATCGGTGAGACGAAGCGTTGTTGCGACCAGTGTGTGGCGAGCGCGCGAACTTCGTCGACCTTCGACGCGTCGAACTCGGTCAGGGTCACGCGTTCGGGCCGATTTCGGGGCCGGGCCGTCCATGCTGCGTGGTCGGCGGGGAGCAGCCCGAAGACAACGTCGTCGGTGCACTCGTCGCCGACCCAGAAGGCCTGACGGTGGGTGCCTTCGTGGACGAATCCGAGACGCTCAAGCACCATCGCCGAGGCGAAGTTCTCGGGATGAATCGCGGCGTGGACTCGAAGCACGTTCAGCGTCGTGAACAGGTAGTTCACCACGGCGCCCGCGGCTTCGGTTGCCGCTCCGCGACCGCGGGCGCGCGGTGCGAGCGTGTAGCCGATTTCGGCCGATCGTCCGCCCCAGCCGAGGTGCATGGCTATGTCGCCGATGAGTTCATCGGGGTCGGCGGCGTTCGGATCGGTGATACCCAGCGAATACCACTCGCCGTCGACGGGACCGTCCATCCCGAGACGCTCGGCAATCATCGACTCGGCCCGGTCCAACGGGTACGGCACCGTCCAATTCTGCAGGCTGGCCGTCTCCCGGGTCGGAGCGATAGCCGGCCAGCGCCGGAGCATCACTCATCCGCATCGCACGGAGGACGAAGCGCTCGGTGTAGATCGGTTCCATGTCGCCATTCAAGTCGACCAATGCGCCGGCCGGACTCGGGAATACTGCGATCGAACGGTCGTTCGCTGTGCGAGCGCGAGCGGATAGGCTGGGTGTCGTGCCCGAGGAACGCTTCCAGGTCGTCTCCGACTTCCAGCCGGCCGGTGATCAGCCCACGGCGATCGCCCAACTCTCGGCTGGCATCGAGCGGGGCGACCGCTTCCAGACGCTGCTCGGCATCACTGGTTCGGGCAAGTCGGCGACCATCGCATGGACGATTGAGCAGACCCAGCGACCGACGCTGATCCTCGCCCCGAACAAGAGCCTTGCCGCCCAACTCGCCCAGGAAATGAAGGAGTTCTTCCCCCACAATCGGGTGGAGTACTTCGTCAGCTACTACGACTACTACCAGCCCGAGGCGTACATCGCCTCCAGCGATACCTACATCGAGAAGGACTCGTCGATCAACGACGAGATCGACCGACTCCGACATTCGGCGACCGCCGCTCTGCTGACCAGGCGCGATGTGATCGTGGTGGCCTCGGTCTCATGCATCTACGGCATGGGCAACCCCGAGGAGTACAAGGGGTCGCTGCTCGAGCTGCATGTCGGGGTCGACTACGACCAGCGGTCGATTCTGCGGCGCCTCGTCGATCTGCAGTACGACCGCAACGACGCGACCCTGGGCCGTGGCAAGTTCCGCGTGCGCGGCGACACGATCGAGATCCATCCGTCGTACGAAGAGTCGGTTCTGCGGATCGAAATGTTCGGCGACACCGTCGATCGCATCACGTTCATCGACACGCTCACCGGAGAGCAGCTACGCGATCTGCAACAGGTGATGGTCTTCCCGGCGACCCACTACGTCGCCGGTGACGAGCGGATGCGGGTGGCAGTGGTCGGCATCGAAGCCGAGTTGCAGGCCCGGCTCGCCCTGTTCGAGACGGAGAACAAGCTGCTCGAAGCCCAGCGCCTGCGGATGCGCACGCAGTACGACCTCGAAATGATTCAAGAGGTCGGCTACTGCAACGGCATCGAGAACTACTCGATGCACATCGACGGTCGGTCGCCCGGGGAGCCGCCGTTCACCCTGATCGACTACTTCCCGAAAGACTTTCTGCTGGTCATCGACGAGTCCCACGTGGCCGTCCCGCAGCTCCACGGCCAGTACATGGGCGACTTGAGTCGCAAGGAGATCCTGGTCGAGCACGGTTTCCGGCTGCCAAGCGCGAAGGACAATCGCCCATTGCGCTTCGAGGAGGTGATGGAGCGACTCAACCAGGTGGTCTTCTTGTCGGCAACCCCCGCCCAGTACGAACTTCGCGTGTCTGATCAGGTGGTCGAGCAGATCGTTCGCCCGACCGGTCTCATCGACCCCGAGGTGATCGTGCGGCCGACGAAGGGGCAGATCGACGACCTGATCGAGTCGATCAAGGAACGCACCGACAAGGGCGACCGCATTCTCGTCACCACCTTGACGAAGAAGATGGCCGAGGATCTGACGGAATACCTCCTCGAACAGGGCTTGCGGGTGCGCTACCTGCACTCCAACATCGACACGATTCAACGGATCGAGATTCTGCGTGGCCTGCGCCTTGGCGACTTCGACGTGCTCGTCGGCATCAACCTGCTCCGTGAGGGTCTCGACCTGCCCGAGGTGTCGTTGGTGGCGATTCTCGATGCCGACAAGCAGGGCTTTCTTCGTTCCGAGACGTCGCTGATCCAGATGATCGGCCGCGCCGCCCGCAACGTCGACGGTCAGGTCGTCATGTACGCCGACACCGTGTCGGACTCGATGCAACGGGCGATCAGCGAGACGCACCGTCGGCGGGGCCTGCAGATAGCCCACAACGCCGAGCACGGCATCAACCCTCAAACGATCCGCAAGGCCGTCGGTGACATTCTCTCGATGCTCCGCCCGGCCGAGGGGTCGCCGGTGCCCGGCAAGGACCGCCGCCGCCAGCGCGAACGAGACAAGGTGAAGAACGAACTCAAGACCCTGCCGCAACAGGAACTCGACCGTCTGATCCTGACGCTCGAAGAAGAGATGCACCAGGCCGCGGAGGAGCTCAAGTTCGAATACGCCGCACGGCTCCGCGACGAGATCAAAGACCTCCGTCGAGAACTACGCGACGCCGGTTGAGTCGGCGTCGTCTCGACCGCATTTCGAGCGGCGTTCTTCGGAGCAGCCATCCGGTCTCCTCGTATCGCCAGGGCGACCGAGCGCGCCGCCGCCGAGCGACATCCATGCCCATCCCGCAAGCTCCGAGAGACGATCGCGCAGCGATGTGACAACCGTCGCTGCCACCAGCCCGCTCCCGGCCATCAAATCGGTGCGGTACCGAAGCTGGGCGCCGGCGATGACCGCAACGAGGCCGATGGACACCCATCGTGCCGCGACGAGCGCTTGCAGTAGGATTCGTTCGGTTGGCAAGGGACGTAGGGGAGACAGGGCCACATTCTGCCTGGAAACTGGGGACCGCCCCCGTCCTTTCTGACCACGTAGCGGAGTGGAACAACGCCATGGGTGGTCTACATTGTGAAGTTCTCGACACCAGGGCGGGAGTGGCCGTCATCTTTCTTCAAGATCGAGTCCTTTTGGTGAGCGCTGCGTCGCCCTCCGCGAGAAGTGTGTTACACTTTGATGACGAGGATGTTTCAGTTGACATGGAACTTTCGGAGGGGCCAGGGCGTCAGATGTATCAACGGCACCAATCGGGAACTCCCGATGAGGTGTAGCGGGCCAGAGTGAAGGAGGAAAAGAGTGCTCCAGTCGAAATTGGTGGGATTCGGTGCACTCGGTGATGAGGTGGCGGTCATCATGCTTAGTGCTGCGGCGGCATTTACCCTGGCGCTTGCGCTCTGCTTGCGTCGACCCGTCGATCGGTCCGGTGGCCGACAATCCGCAGGTCGTGACCTGCAGATCGAACAGGGCGGGAGCATCGAACATCAGTTCGACATGACGAGGTAGTCTGAAACATGTGACTGTCTCACTAGCCTCGCCCCGATGAGCGACAAGATCGTCGTCCGCGGTGCGCGGGAACACAACCTCAAAAACATCTCCGTCGACCTACCCCGCGACAAGCTCGTCGTGTTCACCGGCCTGTCGGGGTCTGGAAAGTCGTCCCTCGCGTTCGACACGATCTACGCCGAGGGCCAGCGGCGCTACGTCGAGTCGCTTTCGGCCTATGCCCGTCAGTTCCTCGGCCAGATGGACAAGCCCGATGTCGATTTCATCGAGGGGCTGTCGCCGGCGATCTCCATCGATCAGAAGTCGGCGTCACGGAACCCTCGGTCAACCGTCGGCACGATCACCGAGGTCTACGACTACCTGCGGCTGCTGTACGCCCGCATCGGGGTGCAGCATTGCCCGAACGACGGCACCCGGCTGTCACGTCAGACGCCGCAGCAGATCGTCGATCGGGTGCTGCAACTGCCCGACGGCGTGCGGTTCCAAGTGCTTGCCCCGGTCGTGCGCGGCCGCAAGGGCGAGTACGACACGTTGCTCGCCGACCTCTCGGGACAGGGTTTCGTTCGGGCGCGCATCGATGGCCAGGTCGTCGACATCTCCGAGTTTCTCAACTCCGGCGAGAAACTCGCCCGCTATGAGAACCACACCATTCAGGTCGTCGTCGACCGCTTGGTAAAGCGCGACGGCCTCGAACGCCGCCTCACCGATTCGCTGGAGACCGCGTTGCGCCTGGCCGACGGCGTCGCCGAGATCGAGATGGTGCCCCGCGACGGCGAGACCAGTGATGCCGAGATCCTGACGTTCAGCCAACACCTGGTCTGCTCGGCGTGTGGAACGAGCTACGACGAACCGGCGCCCCGCAACTTCTCGTTCAACTCGCCGTATGGCGCGTGCGAGAAGTGCGATGGCCTGGGCACCAAGTACGAAGTCGATCCCGACCTGGTCATTCCCGACTCCGACCTGTCGCTGCAAGACGGAGCGATCGCCCCCTGGCGAACCGCCAACACGCAGTACTTCCAGCGGATGATCGAATCGGTCGCCGAGGCCTTCGAGATCGATGTCAAGGCGCCCTGGTCGAAACTCAGCCCCGATCAGCAAACCGTCGTCCTCGAAGGACTCGATGGCAACGTGACGGTCAAGTACAAGAACCGCTACGGCCGCACCCGTCAGTACTCGACCGCCTTCGAAGGTGTGCTCCCGTGGATTCGTCGTCGGCATACCGAGGCCGAGAGCGACTGGTCGCGCGAGCAGATACGAGTCCTACATGCGCGAGGTGCCGTGTCCGGCCTGCGGGGGCGCGCGGTTGAAGCCCGCCACCCTGGCGATCACGATCAACGACAAGCACATCGCCGAGGTGTGCGACATGCCCATCGGCGAATCGTCGAAGTTCCTTGCCGGGTTGGAGCTCAGCGAGCGCGACAAGATGATCGCCGAACGGGTCACCAAAGAGGTCAACGCCCGTCTCGGTTTCCTACTCGACGTCGGCCTCGATTACCTGTCGCTGTCACGCAACGCCGGCACGCTCGCCGGCGGCGAGGCCCAACGCATTCGGCTCGCCTCGCAGATCGGCTCGGGCCTGGTCGGCACGTTGTATGTGCTCGACGAGCCATCGATCGGTCTCCACCAACGCGACAATCGCCGTCTGATCGACACGCTGATTCGGTTGCGCGACCTCGGCAACACCGTGCTGGTGGTCGAGCACGATGAGGAGACGATCCGGGAGTGCGATTGGATCGTCGACATCGGCCCGGGTGCCGGTGAGCACGGTGGGGCGGTCGTCTACTCCGGGCCGGTCAAGGGCATCGGCAAGGCCAAAGACTCGATCACTGGGCAGTACCTCACCGGCAAACGCAAGATTCCGGTCCCGGCCGTTCGCCGACCCACCGGCGAGGATTGGTTGACGGTCCGGGGCGCGCGGGAGCACAACCTGCGCGACATCGACGTGTCGTTCCCACTCGGCTGTTTCGTGGCCGTCACGGGCGTGTCGGGCTCGGGCAAGTCATCGCTCGTCCGCGACATCCTGTTGCCGTCGCTGATGCAGAAGATCTACAAGTCGAAAGATGCTCCGGGGCGCCACAAGTCGGTCGACGGCATCGACAAACTCGACAAGGTCATCGACATGGACCAGTCACCGATCGGGCGGACGCCACGTTCGAACGCGGCGACCTACACCGGGGTGTTCGACCACATCCGCAAGCTGTTCGCCACGACGGCCGAGGCGAAAGTGCGGGGATATCTCCCCGGCCGGTTCTCGTTCAACGTCTCGGGTGGCCGATGCGAAGCTTGCTCGGGCGACGGCACGATCAAGATCGAGATGCACTTCCTCCCCGACGTCTACGTGCCCTGCGAGATCTGCAAGGGGGCTCGCTACAACCGCGACACGCTTGACATCACCTTCAAGGGCAAGAACATCGCCGAGGTGCTCGATATGCCGTGCTCCGAGGCCGTCTCGTTCTTCGCCAACCAGCCGGCGATCTCGCGGCACATGCAGACCCTGGTCGACGTCGGCCTGGGCTACGTGAGACTCGGGCAGCCGGCCCCAACGCTGTCGGGCGGTGAGGCCCAGCGCGTGAAACTGTCGGCTGAGCTGGCCAAACGTTCCACGGGGCACACGATCTACCTCCTCGATGAACCGACGACGGGCCTGCATTTCGAAGACGTCCGCCGGTTGCTGACGGTGCTCTCGCGCCTCGTCGACCAGGGCAACACGGTGCTGGTCATCGAACACAACCTCGACGTGATCAAGTCGGCCGACTGGATCGTCGATCTCGGCCCCGAGGGCGGCAATGGTGGCGGCCTGGTCGTCGCCGAAGGCACCCCTGAGCAAGTCGCCACCGTCGAAGCCAGCTGGACCGGCCGGTTCCTCGGCAAGGTTTTGGCCGGATAACGGCAGGCCGCGGGAGGGCTGCCCGCGGACAGGTATGGCGGTCTCACCCATGGTCTCGGGCGGGCCGACCAGGCGGTCGAGCGTGTTCGATCAGGCGTGATAGACAACGCAGATGAGCACGCCTGACATTCCTCTGCCCGGCCGACTTGGCGATCCGATGCGGAGCCTCGCGACCGACCCGCGGGCCGATCCGCGGCTGGTCGCCGCCGCGGCAATGCTCGGGCTCGACCAGTTGGCCGGGGAATCACCGGTGACCATCGACTCCCCGTTGGACGAGATTCTCGCCGTGATCTCTGCCACCGAAGAGTTGATGGGCGCGGGATTCACGATGATGCTGGCCGGTGCCGAGGCGCCGGCTGGTGTGGTACGCCGCACCGAGACGATCATCGGTGTCGATGGCAACGAGATCCTGTTGTTCATTCACCAGCCCGCTGACCACCGGCCGGGGGAAACGGCCGATCTGCCGGCGATCGTGCACACCCACGGCGGTGGGATGACCCTTCTGGCGGCCGCCGACCTCGGCTACCAACTGTGGCGCGACGACCTTGCCACCCACGGGTTGGTTGTCGTCGGTGTCGAGTTCCGTAACGCCGGCGGCAAGCTCGGTCCGCACCCGTTCCCGGCCGGGCTCAACGACTGCACCTCTGCGGCACGCTGGGTCGCCGCGAGCCGGGCCGCCCTCGGCGTGTCGAAGGTCGTCATGTCGGGAGAGTCGGGCGGCGGCAATCTCTCGCTGGCCACCTCGTTGAAGGCCAACGCGGAGGGATGGATCGACGAAATCGCCGGCGTGTACGGCCAGTGCCCGTACATCTCTGGCCAGTACGCCAAGCCGCCGGTCGAGTTGACCTCGTTGCACGAGAACGACGGCTACTTCCTCGCCTGCGACAACATGGGGGCGATGGTCAGGGCCTACGACCCCGAACACCAACATGCCGAGAACCCGCTGGCCTGGCCGCTGGCGGCAACCCGCGACGACCTCGTCGGCCTACCGCCGCACGTCATCTCGGTCAACGAACTCGACCCGCTGCGCGACGAGGGGCTCACCTACGCTCGCAAGCTGCTGGCGGCCGGTGTGTCGACGGTGATGCGCACGGTCAACGGCACCTGCCATGCCGGTGACCTGCTGTTTCGCGTGGCCATGCCAGACGTCTACGCCGCTTCGCTGCGCGACGTCGCCGGTTTCGCCCGCTCGCTGTAGCGGCACTCCCTGCATGTGAAATCTGCGGTCGCCCGCCGTCGTAGGGTTGCTCGGCATGCCGACCGTGCTGACCCAACCAACCTCCGTTCCATACCAGACCTTTCTCGAGTTCCCGTTGGTGACCGACCTCGATGCGGTCGATGCCGACGTAGCGATCCTCGGGCTGCCCTACGGCGCGCCGTACTCGATGGTCGAGGTCACCAACGACCAGTCGAAGGCACCGGGCGCGGTGCGCCGCGCCTCGTCGCGGATGAGCCAGGCGCTCGACCGTTACGACTTCGATCTCGGTGGACCGTTGTTGGCGGGCAAGCCGATTCGGGTGGTCGACGTCGGCGACGTCATCGCTGACCCGTGGGACCTGGGCGCCCACTACCGCCGAGCCGAGCAGGCCGCCCGGCTGCTGTTGCCGAAGGTGAAGATGCTGCTGTCGATCGGCGGTGATCACGGCGTACCCATCCCGCTGTTTCGGGCCCTGGAGATACTCAACACGCCGATCACCCTCGTCCACGTCGACGCTCATCTCGACTGGCGCGACGAGGTCAATGGCGTGCGCGAGGGCTATTCGAACCCGTTCCGTCGGGCGTCGGAAATGCCGTGGATCTCGTCGATGTTCCAGATTGGTCTGCGCGGGCAGGGGAGTGCCCGGCCTGCTGATGTCGCCGATGCCCGGGCGTGGGGTTCGAATCTGTTCACCGCCAACGACGTGCTCGACCAGGGGATCGGGCTGGTGCTCGACGCCATCCCCGACGGAGGCACGTACTACCTGTCGATCGATGCCGACGGCGTCGACCCAAGCGTCATGCCCGCGGTGATGGCGCCGTCGCCAGGCGGACTGCTGCATCATCACATGTGCGGTCTGATCCACGGGCTCGTCCACAAGGGTCGGCTCGTCGGTATGGACATCGTCGAGATCGCCCCCTCCTACGACCTCAACGACCTGACCTCGATCGCTGCCGGCCGCCTGTACATGAACGCCATCGGCGCCGCCGCCCACTCAGGCGCGCTCGACTGATCATCGGGATGAAATCGGTTGATCAAGATGTTCTACATCGGTAGATTCTGAAGCATGGTGAAGAAGACCGCACTACTCCTCGACGAAGACAAGGTTCGCCATGCTCAAGAGATCCTTGGCACATCGACGTCGACGGCAACGATCGATGCCGCCTTGACAGAGATCATCAACCAAGAGAAGCGGCGACGGCTGGTCGAGTACATGCGCAATCGAGATCCTGCCGACAACGAGATGATCTTGAAGTCCTGGGGCTGAGGTGGCGGAGTACCTCATCGACAAGAGCGCGTATTCGCGAGCACACCTGCAAACGGTCGGCGATCGGTTGGAGTCACTGATCCCCACCGGACGTGTCGCCGTGACGGGTGTTGCGATGCTCGAGATCCTCTATAGCTCACGAAATCTTGAGGACCATCGGTGGCATCGAACGCAACTCGACAGCCTGTCGCGGGTGCCGATCACCGAGGACGTCGTCGAGCGCGCCCTGGAGATCCAAGACCTGATGTCGCAACACGGCACCCACCGCGCCGCGTCGGTGCCCGATCTGCTGATCTCGGCGTGCGCCGAGACGCATGGACTCACCGTGTTGCACTACGACGCGGACTACGACACGATCGCTCGGGTCACGGGGCAGCCGACCGAATGGGTCGTCCCAGCCGGTACTGCCTGAACGCTGTCGCCGGCTGCGTGCAGTTCGCTCCGGCCGGCAGAATGCAGTGGCGGGAAGAATCGCGGCGTATGTCGACGACGACGACGGGCACGCTCGGCTGGCTCAGTCCCGTGAGCGGCCGAAGCGGAGGAGCCGTAGTCTGGCTGGGTGGTGAAACGTCCGCCGACAGGCACGATTCCGGAGGGGCCGGGGTCGTATCAGTTCAAGGATGAGCACGGCCGGGTGATCTACGTCGGCAAGGCGTCGTCGTTGCGGCAGCGGTTGTCGAACTATTTCCAAGATCCGCGCAACATGCATCCGCGCACGGCCCAGATGGTGGCAACGGCGACATCGGTGGAGTGGATCGAGGTGCGCAACGAGGTCGAGGCATTGATGCTCGAGTACTCGTTGATCAAACAACACCGGCCGCGGTTCAACATCCGCTTGCGCGACGACAAGAGCTATCCGTTCCTGGCGGTGACGATCGACGAGCAGTATCCGCGGGCGATGGTGATGCGCGGATCGAAGCGCAAAGGCACTCGCTACTTCGGGCCGTACGGGCACGCCTATGCCATCCGCGACACGCTTGACCTGCTATTACGCACATTTCCGATACGCACCTGTTCGCCGGCCAAGTTCAACCAGCATCACCGGCTCGGCAAGCCGTGCTTGCTGTTCCACATCGAGAAATGCTCGGGTCCGTGCGTCGGAGAGATCGAGGAGATGCCGTATCGACAGCTCGTCGTCGATCTGTGCGAGTTCCTCGATGGCGACACCGACGAGATCGTCAATCGGCTCGGCAACGACATGCGAGCCGCCGCCAAAGAGCTGGAATTCGAACGAGCGGCCCGACTACGCGACCGGCTGGCCGCCGTGCAGCGGGCGATCGAGAAGCAGCAGATGGTCGGCGATCGAAACGAGGATGCCGACATCATCGGCATCGCCGGCGACGACCTCGAGGCCGCCGTCCAGATCTTCTACGTCCGCAAGGGACGAGTCGTCGGCCGCAAGGGTTTCGTGCTCGACATCGTCGAAGACCTCTCCCCGGCCGAACTGGTCGACCGCATTCTCGAACAGCTCTACGGCGACGAGCCACCGCTCGGCATCCCGCAGCTGGTCGTGGTACCCAACGAGCCCGACGACCGGGCCACCTACGAGGAATGGCTCGCCCATACCGCGGCTCGAAGGTCGAGATCCGGGTGCCGCTGCGGGGTGAC
This sequence comes from uncultured Actinomycetes bacterium, assembly GCA_963847945.1. GTDB lineage: Bacteria > Actinomycetota > Acidimicrobiia > Acidimicrobiales > Ilumatobacteraceae > JANMJD01. Next base: position 436,153 of record CAWKBX010000001.1, on the reverse strand, counting down.
AAACGCGACCTGCACGAGACCGTCACCCGCAACGCAAAGGACGAGTTCACCCGCCACCGACTGAAGCGGGCCAGCGATCACAACAGCCGGTCGCGGGCCCTGACTGAGATCCAAGACCTGCTCGGACTGCCCGAGGCACCGCTGCGGATCGAGTGCTACGACATGGCCCATCTGCAGGGCACCGACTATGTCGGCTCGATGGTCGTGCTCTCCGACGGCCTGCCTGACAAGCGCGAGTATCGCCGGTTCAAGGTCAAAGACGTCCCCGGCAACGACGACTACGCCGCCATGCGGGAAGTCCTCACGCGCCGGCTGACCGCCTACGTCGCCGCACGCGACGAGCCGATGGGCGAGCGCGAGTTGGGACGCCGGCCATCGAAGTTCGCCTACCCGCCGCAGTTGTTGCTCGTTGACGGCGGCAAGGGCCAGCTGGGCGTCGCCGAGGACGTGGTTCGTGAGCTGGGCCTCGAAGATGAGATTCCGGTCGCGTCGCTGGCCAAGCGCTTCGAGGAGGTCTACATCCCCGGCTCGTCCGAGCCCGTCAACGTGCCGCGGGGGAGCGAGGCGCTGTTCATGCTGCAACGCATCCGTGACGAGGCCCACCGGTTCGCCAACTCGTTCCACCGAGAATTGCGCGACAAACGGATGACGGTCTCATTCCTCGACGACATTTCGGGCCTGGGCGAGACCCGTCGCAAACGGCTCCTCAAAGAGATCGGCGGGGTCACCGCAGTGAAGAAGACCTCGCTGGAGGACCTCAAGGCACTCACCTGGCTCCCCGACGCGGTGGCCGAGGCGATCCACATCAAGGCCCGCGGCCCGCGCCGTTGACCGCCTGACCCGGCGTAGCCTCGGTCGGCGTGAGCGATGATGATCTGTGGGAAACGCATGCGGGCTGGTGGATCGACGGATTCACCGACGGGGCCGATCCGGAGTACGAGGAGCAGATCATGCCGATGGCGGCCCGCGAGCTTGCGGGGGCGACGCGCGTGCTCGACATCGGCTGCGGCGACGGCCAGATCAGCCGGCTCGCCGCCAAGATGGGCATCGAGACGGTCGGGCTTGACCCGACGTGGAATCAGATCGTCGTCGCCAATCAGCGCGGCGGGGGAGCGTCGTTCCTGAGGGCCGGGGCCGCGGGCCTACCGTTCGCCGACGGCAGCTTCGACGCCGTCGTCGCCTGTCTGGTGTTCGAGCACATTCGGGACGTCGACGACGCGATCGCCGAGGTGGGTCGAGTGCTCAGCCCAGGGGGGCGGTTCTGCTTCTTCCTCAACCATCCACTGCTGCAAACCCCGAACAGCGGCTGGATCGACGATCAATTTCTCGATCCGCCCGAGCAGTACTGGCGCATCGGCGACTACCTCATTGAGGACGAGACGATCGAAGAGGTGGAAAAGGACGTGTTCATCCCGTTCATCCACCGCCCGCTCAGCCGCTACATCAACGCCCTGTCGGCCAACGGCCTGGTGATCGACCGGATGGAGGAGCCCGCGCCGCCGCCCGGCTTCCTCGCCAAGGCCGAGGAATACACCGCGGCGGCGACGATCCCGCGGTTGCTCTACCTCCGGTCCAGAAAGATCACTCCCACGAGCTGACGAGCACCGATAAGGTCAGCGAACGGTGACCGACATTCTTTTGATCACGGGCCTCTCCGGGGCCGGACGCTCCGAGGCGGCCGCAGTCCTGGAAGACCTCGGCTGGTACGTCGTCGACAACCTGCCCACCTCGCTGCTCGAGAAGATCGTCGAGTTGGCCAGTGCCCCCGGGGCCGGCATTCCTCGTCTCGCACTCGTGGCCGGACGGCAGCATGTCGATGTGCTCTCGAAGGTCGCCGGGCTGCGCAACGATGGCCACCGGGTGAGACTCCTGTTCCTCGACGCCCAAACGCCAGAGCTGGTCAGGCGCTACGGCACCGCCCGCCGCAGGCACCCGCTCGACGGCGAGGCGGGCAGCGTTCCCGAGGCGATCGAACTTGAGCGACGGATGCTGCAACCGTCAAAAGACGTCGCTGACCTGGTGATTGACACCTCCGCACTCAACGTCCATCAGCTGAAGGCCGCGCTTATCGACGCTTTCGCCACCGACGAGGACGCCGCCGATCGGCTGCACGTCGCCGTGTTGTCGTTCGGCTTCAAGTACGGGCTGCCGATCGATGTCGACATCGTGATGGACGTTCGCTTCCTGCCGAATCCCCACTGGGAAGAGTCGCTGCGGCCGATGTCGGGGCAGGACGCCCCGGTCCGCGACTTCGTCCTCGGTCAGCCTGACGCGAGCGACTTCCTCGATCGTTTCGAGGGCCTATTGGCGATGTTACTCCCCGCCTACAAGGCCGAGGGCAAGAGCTATCTGACCGTCGCCATCGGGTGTACGGGGGGCCGTCACCGCTCCGTAGCCATCACCGAGGAGCTGGTGCGACGTCTCGCCGTGCGGGAGATGCCGGCGCGCGCCGTGCACCGTGACCTCAAGCGGAACTGATTCTTCGTCACACCACCTGCGGATTTCTCGGCCCGTCGCTGGTCGCTGCGGTAGCCTCGCCCACCGATCTTGTAGCGAGAAACACCTGACGAAAGGACCCGTGGGACATGACCGTTCGCGTGGGCATTAATGGATTCGGCCGCATTGGGCGCAACTTCTTCCGCGCCGCCAAGCAACGCGGTGCCGACATCGACTTCGTGGCGGTCAATGACCTCGGTTCGCTGGCGACAATGGCGCACCTGCTCAAGTACGACTCGATCATGGGTCGGCTGAACAGCGATGTGAAGGTGTCGAAGAATGGCATCAGCGTTGACGGCGACGAGCTGAGGGTCCTCAGCGAGCGCGACCCCAAGAACCTCCCGTGGGGCGAGCTGGGCGTCGACGTGGTCATCGAGTCGACCGGGTTCTTCACCAAGCGCGACACCGCCGCGTATCACCTCGACGGCGGCGCCCCGCTGGTCATCGTCTCGGCACCCTGCGATGCGGCCGACGCCACCTTCGTCTACGGCGTCAACCACAAGGACTTCGATTTCAAGACGCAGAAGGTGATCTCGAACGCCTCGTGCACGACCAACTGCTTCGTGCCGGTCGTCAAGGTGCTCGACGATGCGTTCGGCGTCGAGCAGGGCCTGATGCAGACCGTCCATGCCTACACCGGCGACCAGCAGCTCGTCGACGGCCCGCACAGCGACATGCGGCGCGCCCGCGGCGCGGCGATCAACATCGTCCCCACCGGCACCGGCGCCGCCCGCGCGACCAGCCTCGTCTTGCCCGAGATGAAGGGCCGCCTTGACGGCACCTCGTTGCGCGTCCCGGTACCGACCGGTTCGATCGTCGACTTCACTGCCAACTTGAAGATCGAGGCCTCGGTCGCCGAGATCAACGCCGCCTTCAAGAAAGCCGCGTCGAGCGGGCCGCTCAAGGGCATCCTTCGCTACACCGAAGACCCGATCGTGTCGAGCGACATCCAGGGAGACCCGCACTCGTCGATCTTCGACGCGGGCCTGACGGCGACCATCGGCAAGATGGTCAAGGTGCTGTCGTGGTACGACAACGAGTGGGGCTACTCGAACCGCCTCGTCGACACGACGCTGTTCGCCGGTGGCAAAGTCGCCGCCAAGCGCAAGTAATCACGATGGCGATTCCGGTTCTCGAAGACCTCGGCGACGTTGCCGGCAAGCGCGTCCTCGTCCGTACCGATTTCAACGTTCCGATGGAGAACGGCGAGATCACCGATGACTTCCGCATTCGCGCTGCGCTGCCGACGATCAATTGGCTCACCGAGCGGGGCGCGTATGTGGTCTGTGCCTCGCACCTCGGCCGGCCGAAGGGTCAGCCGAATCCGAAGTACTCGATGGACGCGGTGCGTGCCAGGCTGGCGGAGTTGGCCCCGGGCGTCGAACTGCTCGAAAACCTGCGCTTCGACGCCGGCGAAGAGGGCAATGACCCGGCGTTCGTTGCCTCGCTGGTCAAGGGCATCGATGCCTACGTCAACGACGCGTTCGGCGCCGCCCACCGAGCCCATGCGTCGATTGTCGGTCCTCCGCAGACCTTGCCCTCGGCGATGGGTCGGCTGTTGGCCAAGGAGGTCGAGGTACTCCTGGGCCTGCGCGATCATCCGAAGCGGCCTTTCGTTGCCGTGCTCGGCGGGTCGAAGATCTCCGACAAGCTCGGCGTCGTCGAGGCCCTGCTCAACACCGTTGATTCCCTGGTCATCGGGGGTGCGATGTGCTTCACGTTCCTCGCCGCCCAGGGTTACCCGATCGGGGCCTCGCTGTGGGAACCCGATCAGGTCGAGACCTGTTCACGACTGCTGAAGTCGGGCAAGACCATCCACCTGCCCGAAGATCTCACGGGCGTCGACGCAGCGGGCAACTACGCCACGTTCGGTCGTCGGTTGCCCGAGGGGGCAAAGGGTCTCGACATCGGCCCGGGCACTGCGGCGGCGTTTTCCGACGTGATCATGGACGCTCGCACGGTCTTCTGGAACGGCCCGATGGGTATGTTCGAGGACGACCGGTTCGCCTCGGGTACTCGTACGGTTGCTCAGGCGATGGCTGACACCAAGGCCTTCACGGTCGTCGGTGGGGGAGACTCTGCCGCGGCGCTGGCCCAGTTCGGCCTCGACGACGAGGTCTCCCACGTCTCCACCGGGGGCGGCGCGTCGCTCGAATTGATCGAACTCGGTGATCTCCCCGGCTTGGCGGCCCTCCGCTCAGCTCCCAACGCTTCATAGACCAAGGCAGTTCATGGCACGTCGACCGCTCATCTCCGGCAACTGGAAGATGCATCAGAATCACTTCGAGGCGATCCAGTTCCTCCAGAAGCTCAGCTATCTGGTGGGCAAAGACGACTGGGAGGTCATGGACTGTTCGGTACACCCGCCGTTCACCGATATCCGCTCGGCACAGACCTTGCTCCAGGCCGACGAGATCGGCATCGCCTTAGGTGCCCAGCACTGCCATTGGGAGGAGAAGGGGGCGTTCACGGGCGAGGTGTCACCGGTGTTCCTCGAGAAGCTCGGTGTGGAGTACGTGATCGTCGGACATTCCGAGCGACGCGAGTTGTTCGGTGAGACCGACGAGATGGTTCACCGCAAAGTGGCCTCGATCCAGGCCCACGGCATGGTGCCGATCCTGTGTTGCGGCGAGACACTTGCCGAGCGCGAGGCCGGCGAGACCGAATCGAAAGTCGTCGGCCAGGTGACCGCCGCCCTGGCCGGGCGCAAGCCCGAGCAGATCGGCTCGCTGGTCGTCGCCTACGAGCCAATCTGGGCGATCGGCACCGGCCGCACCGCCACCTCGGAAGATGCCCAGACGGTCTGCGCGGCGATCCGTTCGTGCGTGCGCGGCCTCGCCGGTGATGCGGCCGACGACGTGCGGATTCAGTACGGGGGCTCGGTCAAGTCATCGAACATCGCCGAGCTGATGGCGCAGCCCGATATCGACGGCGCGCTGGTCGGCGGGGCGAGCCTCGACCCCGACGAGTTCGCCCGCATCATCCAGTACCGCCTGCACAGCGGTTAAATCCGCCGGTCACGGGAGAGGCTGGACCGAAACTCCCGTGACCAATCCGGCCAGGGCACGCATGTCGTCAGGGTCGCCGGTGAGAATGATTGCGGTGCCCAGCGATGCTGCAGTTGCAACTACCAGTGCATCCACGGCGTGGCACGAGTCGAGATGTTGTAGTTCGAGCAGGCCCCCTGCTCGCTCGGCGATATGACGATTGCTGTCTGTCACCCTCGCCATCTTGATGACTCGACCGACCGCGACAGTTCGTTGACTCCCACGGGCAACCTCGACGAGGACCGGAGCGGGGATGCGAGCGATGCCACCTCGGCGTTCGATCGCCTCGAGAACCGCCTGAGAACGCTTGGCGGCGATGCCACGTTCGGTTGGGTAGGCAAGTGCAGACACCGCCTCGGAGTCGAGAACCGCGTAGACCGCGGCGCCCGTCTGTTCACTACGCCGCCGAGGCACGCGAGGGTCGGGATCTGGAGGCCACGAGGAGCTGATCGATCGCGACGTTCGCTTCAGCGACCATCATCTCGTCTGGTAGTCCGATCGTCAACGACAATTCGTCGAGGAACTTCCGCAGAGCCACGCGTTCCAATTCGTGCGAAAGCGCAGTTTCGACGAACGCACTGAGACCGCGCGGACCGACATGCTCACGTACCTCGTCGAGTAACTCGGTGTCGACCGTCGCCGACAACTTCTTGGTGGTCATTTCCAAATCATACAACTATCGGATTCGGCGCAACAGGCGGCGGTGGCTCAGATATCAACCCGTCTACGGGTTGATGATGACCAGGCGTTGCTCGGTCATCTCGCGCACCGAGTACGCGGGGCCCTCGCGGGTGTTGCCGGAGTCGCGTAGGCCGCCGTACGGCATCTGGTCGGTGCGGAACGTCGGCACCTCGTTGACGAGCACACCGCCGAAGTCGAGGGTCTGGAACGCCTTGATCGCGTTGGTGAGGTTCTGCGTGAAGATGGCCGCTTGCAGGCCGAATGCCGAGTCATTGGCCATCCGCAATGCGTCGTCGAGGTCGTCGTACGTCTGGATCGCCACGACCGGGCCGAACACCTCCGCGGCGCAGACCTTCATGTCGGGGGTGACGTCGGCGAGCACCGTGGGCATCAACACATCTCGTGGTCCACGACCCGCGCCGGCGACGACTCGGGCTCCGGCGGCAACTGCCTCGTCGATCCAGCCGGCCACTCGTTCGGTCTCGGAGTGCGAGATCAGCGCCGACACATCGGTCGCCTCGTCCATCGGGTCGCCGACGACCAGGGTAGAGACGTGCTCGGCCAGTGCGGCGGTGAAATCGGCGGCGATCGAGGTATGCACGTAGATGCGCTGCGTCGAGATACACGACTGCCCGGCGTGGGAGAAACCGGCCATCTTGATCTTGGCCGCGGCGGTCTTCCAATCGCCATCGGGTTCGAGAATGACGGGGGCGTTGTTGCCCAGTTCCAAGCCAACGCGCTTGCGGGGGGCCCGGGCCCGAATGGCCCAGCCGACCTCGGGCGAGCCGGTGAACGTGATCAGGGCGACATCGGGATGGTCGACGAGGGCGTTGCCGACGGTCCCACCGCCGCCCGTGACGACGTGGAGTTGATCGGCGGGGAGGCCGCACTCGTCGATCAGCATCTCAGCGAGCACGATCGAGGAGAACGGCGTCTGGCTGGCGGGCTTGAGCACCACCGGGCAACCGGCGGCGATCGCCGGGGCCACCTTGTGAACGACGAGGTTGAGCGGGAAATTGAACGGAGCGATGGCTCCGACCACGCCGATCGGAACCCGCAGTGTGAAGCCGATCTTGCCCTCGCCGGGCGAGTTGGCGTCCATCGGGATCATCTCGCCGGCCAGTTTCCGAGCTTCTGCGGCCGCAAACAGGAACGTGCCGACCGCCCGTTGAGCCTCGATGCGAGCCGTCTTGATCGGCTTGGCGGCTTCGCTGGCAATGATCGCGGCGAACTCCTCAACCCGGGCGGTCAGCCGCGCCGCGGCCTTGTCGAGGATCTCAGCCCGCTTCCAAGCGGGCAGCGGGCCCCGACGATGTGCCGCATAGGCCGCGGCGACGGCTCGATCGACGTCGGCGGCGCCCAGCGACGGCACCCGCCCGATCAGCGACCCGTCGTACGGGGAGTAGACGTCGATGGCGGCACCGCTCCCAGTGATGGACTCACCAGCGAGACGGACGGGATGAATGTCGGTTCCGGACATTCCCCCATGATGCCTCGTTCGGTGACGGGTCACGCTCATCCGTCTCGGAACATTTGTTCCATGGAACGTCAACTACGAAACAAAAACGTCATTCGTGGGTCGAGCGAACCACTACCGGGCGGTAACTCGGTGCTATGGTGCCGAGTGTCACGTCCCTCTGTGTGAAGGGGAGGTCATACACGGCGCGACACCAGCTCGTCGAGCGATCCGGAGTTCCTCCGGTCCGCACGACAAGGTGGCGGTGCAATACCAACGAATGCCCCGTCGGATCGAATCATCGATACGACGCCGTTCCTCCTAGGAAAATAGACCGTGACCAGGAGGTCATCAGAATGAAGAGACTGTCGAGACATACCAGGATTGCGTCGCTGTTCGTCGTTGGCGCACTCGGGATCACTGCCTGCGGAAGCAGCAGTGGGTCGTCCGAGGGAGATGCCACAGCGACGACCACCGCCGCAGCTCCGTCACCCACCGAGCCGCAGGCCACCGAGCCTGCGGTCACGGAGCCCGCAACCACCGAAGTGGCCGAGCCCGACACCACCGTCGCCGTCGAGGCCCCCGCTGGTGGCGAGTTCATCGATGGAGCTACGTTCAATGCCATACCGCCGCACATCGATCCGGCCCTGACCAGCGAACTCGACGGCGCGCAGGTCACCCAGTTGCTCTATGACGGCCTCACCGAGTTCGCCAACGAGGACGCCGGTCCCGCGCTCAAGCCGCTGGGTGCCGAGAAGTGGGAGGCGAACGCCGACGCCACCGAGTTCGTGTTCACGCTCAAGAAGGGCCTGAAGTTCTCCAACGGTGAAGACGTGCTGCCGTCGAGCTACAAGCTCGGCTGGGACATCGCCGCCAACCCGGCGCTCGCCGCCGACTACTCGTACCTGTTCGCTCTGGTCAAGGGGTTCACGGAGTACCAGGATGGCACCGCCACCGAGCTGACCGGCGTTGTCGCCGACGACGCGGCGATGACATTGACCGTCACGCTGGCCAACCCGTACGCCGACTTCCCGTCGGTGGCCTCGCACATCATCTTCTCCCCAATGCCCACCGCACGCAGTGAGCTGACCGACCAGGCGCAGTGGGAAAAAGGTGTGATGATCGGCAACGGCCCCTTCATGCAGGAAGAAGCCCAGACCGAGCAGGAGATCGCCCTCGTCAAAAACCCCGAGTGGGCCGGCGACGTGTACGGCAACACCGAGGCCAAGCTCGACAAGATCACCTTCAAGATCTTCGCTGACATCGACGCGGCCTATTCTGCATTCGAGGCTGGCGAGACGATGTCGGCCTCGATCCCGTCGGGCAAGTTCGCCGAGGCAACAGGCAAGTACGGCAACACCGCAAAGCCCATTCTCGGCAGCTACCACTGGGTATTCGGCATGCGTGACGACGACCCGATCGGTGGTGCCGCCAATCTGAAGCTGCGTCAGGCGATCTCGTTGGCGATCGACCGCCCGTCGATCAACGACTCGGTCTACGACGGCTCACGTGCGCTTCCCTCCAGCGTCACACCTCCCGGCATTCCCGGATTCGAGGAGGATATCTGCAAGTTCTGCGTCACCGACGTTGATGCCGCCAAGGCGCTGCTCGATGAGTTCACGGCGGGCGGCGGTACGGTGCCCGACACGATCAAGCTGGTCTTCAACGCCGGATCCGGTCACGAGGACGTGGCAGCTATCGTGCAGCAGAACCTCGCGGACATCGGGATTACCGTCGAACAGGAGCCCCGCTCGACGGAGACCTACTTCGGCAGCCTCCGCGAGGGAGGATGCCCCGGTCTGTGCCGGGCCGGCTGGTTCTGGGACTACCCGATCTACGACAACGGCATGTACGACCTGTTCCACAAGGACTCCATCGGTGGCAACAACCTCGGCTTCTACGACTCGGCCGAATTCAATGCTGCTGTCGACGAAGCCCGCAAGACCATCGATTCCGATCAGCGCGAGGAACTGTTCCGCCAAGCCGAGGATCTGCTGCTCAACGTCGATACTGCGGTCTCGCCGATGAACTGGTACAACGGCGACAACCTGTACGCCGACAACGTGACCGGCTACAGCCAAGAGGCACTCGGCTGGGTTCGCTACGAACTCGTTTCCGTCAGCTGAGCTGACACGACCTGATCAGACCGCGTAGGGGACGGTCGGCCACCCGGCCGACCGTCCCCTACGTGTAAGCCCCGGGGGCGCAATGGCTTCGTACTTCATCCGACGACTCTTCCAATTGTTGCTCGTCGTGATCGGCGCGCTTACGCTGATATTTTTCTGTTCTTCGCCCTGCCCGGCGATCCCGCCGAACTGTTGACGGGGAACACCGGGAAGATTCCTGCCGCGCAACTCGAGAGGGTTCGTGAGCGCTATGGCCTCGATCAGCCGATCGTCGAGCAGTACGGCCGTTACATGGCCCGTGCCGCCCGATGGGATCTCGGTGAGTCCTTCAAAGACCGCGGCAGCGTCAACGAGATCCTCGGGCGGGCCGGACCGGCCAGCATCCGCCTCGGGTTCTGGGCGATCATGGTCGAGGTGGTCATCGGCATCGGCACGGGTCTGTACTCGGCGGTCAAGAAATACAGCTTCGGGGACGCGCTGGTCACCATCTCCACGGCGGCTGCGAGCGCCGTGCCCGTGTACGTGTTGGGTTTGTTGTTCATTCAGATCACCGGTGTTTTCCCGAATCAACATGACTTTCCCAAGTGGTTGCGTCTGCCCACCAACGGCATCGGCGACGACAAATGGTTTCTGTTCTTCTTCCCCGCCGGCGGGCAGTGGAAGTACCTGATTTTGCCGGCGATCACGCTCGCCTCGGTGTCGACGGCGACGATCGCCCGAATGACCCGAACAACGATGCTCGAGGTCGAGCGCGCCGACTACATGCGAACCGCCCGGGCCAAGGGATTGACCGAACGGACAATTCTGATGCGCCACGGCCTGCGTAACGGCATGATTCCGGTCGTCACCCTGATCGCCATCGATATCGGCACTGTCATCGGCGTCGCCGTCCTCACCGAGACCACGTTCAACTGGCCCGGCCTCGGCAGTCGTATTGCCAGAGCCGTGAGTCGAGCGCGACTTCGCCGTCGTTCTTGGGTTGTCGATCGTCGTGACGCTCATCTACGCCGCGGCGAACCTGGTTGCCGACCTGATGTATGGCTGGCTCGACCCCCGCGTGCGCCTCGGCGGCAAGGAGTGACCCCGGTGACACCACCAAACACGCCGATTCCCGAAGGCGAAGCCGGGATTGCCGACGTTGCCCCACCGTCGAACTATTGGGCCGAGGTCAGCAAACGATTCCGAAAGAACAAGTTGGCCGTCGTTGCGCTTTCGTTCATCGTGCTGCTCATCCTTTTGGCGATCTTTGCCGACGTGGTGTGCAAGTACGGCTATGAACAGATCAACACCAAGGAAAAGAACCTGCCTCCGTTCAGCGGCGACCACTGGTTCGGCACCGACAAGATCGGTCACGACCTGTTCGCCCAGATCATCTATGGCATCCGAGTGTCACTGAAGGTCGGCATTCTAGTTTCTTCGCTGTCGGCCGTGCTCGGCTTGATTGTTGGGTCGTTTGCCGGTTGGATCGGCGGGTGGTTCGACTCGGTGATGATGAGGATCGTCGACGTCTTCCTGTCCATCCCATACATCATCTTGACCGTCGCGTTCATCGGGGTGATCGGCCGCGGCCTCAATGCCTTGATCATCGCCCTGATCGTCACGGGATGGTTCGTTGCCGCCCGCGTGGTACGGGCCAGCTTCCTACAGTTGAAGGAGCAGGAGTTTGTACAAGCGGCCCGCGCCCTCGGTTACAGCAATCGTCGCATCATGTTCCGCCACATTCTTCCGAATGCTCTACAGCCGTTGATCGTCTATACGACGTTGGGCGTCGGTGGGGCGATTCTTGCCGAAGCCGCCCTGTCGTTCCTTGCTATCGGGGTACTGCCGCCGACGCCGTCATGGGGACTGCTGGTGTCTCAGAACAAGGGACTGCTGACCAACCAGCCGCATCTGGTGTTTTTCCCGGGCGCGGCCATCTTCCTGACCGTGCTGGCCTTCGTGTTCGTCGGCGATGGCCTACGCGACGCACTCGACCCCAAGCTGCGGAGCTGACATGAGCGACAAAGAACTTCTTCTGTCCGTCCGCAACCTGACGGTCTCGTTCAACACTGAGGCGGGCACGGTGCGCGCCGTCAACGGCATCAGCTTCGATGTGCGCCGAGGCGACGTGCTGGCGATCGTCGGCGAGTCCGGGTCGGGCAAGTCCGTGTCGATGCTGTCGCTGGTCGGGCTGCTTCCACCCAGAACCTCGTCGATCGACGGCGGAACGGCGATGTGGAAGGGCACCGATCTCGTCACGATGACACCCGCTCAGATGCGGGCGACGCGGGCCAAAGAGATCGCCATGATCTTCCAAGACCCCCTGTCGGCGATGAACCCGGTGCACCGCGTCGGTCGCCAGATCGCCGAATCGATGCGGCTGCATCTTGGCCTGAGCAAGAAGCAGGCTGAGGCGAAGGCGGTCGAACTTCTCGATCTGGTTGGTATTCCGCAACCGGCCACTCGGGCCCACAGCTATCCGCACGAGTTTTCCGGCGGCATGCGCCAGCGGGCGATGATCGCGATGGCTATTGCCTGTTCACCCGACCTGCTCATCGCCGACGAACCGACCACCGCGCTCGACGTCACGGTGCAGGCCCAGGTGCTCGACGTGTTGATGGCGATGAAGGATCGCATTGGCTCGGCGATCGTGCTGATCACCCACGATCTCGGGGTCGTCGCCGGACTCGCCGATTCGTTGTTGGTGATGTACGCGGGGGCCCCGGTCGAGGTCGGCACCACCGACGATGTGTTCTATCGAACGGCGCATCCCTATACCGAGGGGTTGCTCGCATCGCTCCCGCGTCTCGATTCGAGTGGCGACGATGAGCTCACCCCGATCAAAGGGGCTCCGCCGTCGCTGATTCGCATTCCGAGCGGGTGTGCATTCCATCCCCGATGCCCCTACGCCACCGAGCGCTGCCGGCAGGAAGTGCCTGTGCTGCGGCCGGTCAACGCTCTCAGCGGGCACCTGGTCGCCTGTCACCATGCCGATGAACTGCAACTCGTGGGGGCCGAACAATGACGATGCCCGCATCGCCGATTCTGCAGGCGACCGACTTGGTCAAGGAGTTTCCCGTCCGCGGGGGAGTGCTCGGCCGCCGCGTCGGCACCGTCCACGCCGTGTCGGGCGTGAGCCTGCACCTCGGTGACAATGAAACGCTTGGGCTCGTCGGCGAGTCGGGGTGCGGAAAATCGACGACCGGTCGGATTCTCATCAACCTGCTTCGTCCGACCTCGGGAAGCGTCGAGTTCGAAGGGCGGGCGATCTCGGCCCTGCCCGAGCGCGAGATGCGCCCGCTGCGCCAACGGCTGCAGATGGTCTTTCAAGATCCGTACGCATCGCTGCAGCCCCGGATGACGATCGGCTCCACGCTCGCCGAGCCGCTCAAGGTGCATCACAACATCACCGGGTCGGCCGCGCTCGACCGGGTGAGCGAACTGCTCCGCCTGGTCGGCCTGTCGCCCGAGCACGCCCAACGTTTCCCCCACGAATTCTCCGGTGGGCAACGCCAGCGGGTCGGCATCGCCCGAGCCCTCGCTCTCGGGCCCAAGGTCGTGATTCTCGATGAGCCGGTGTCGGCTCTCGACGTCTCGATTCAGGCCGGCATCATCAACCTGTTGCGTCGGCTGCAGGACGAGTTGAAGCTGTCGTACATCATGATTGCCCACGACCTGTCGGTAGTCCGGCACGTATCGGACCGCGTCGCGGTGATGTACCTCGGCAAGATTGTCGAGACCGGTACTCGCGAACAGGTCTATGAGCAGTCGATGCACCCGTATACCCAGGCGCTGCTTTCAGCGGTGCCCGTCGCAAATCCCCGCCGTGAGCGCGAACGACGGCGAATCGTGCTGCAAGGTGACGTGCCGAGCCCCATCGACCCGCCGTCGGGATGCCGGTTTCGGACCCGTTGCCCGATCGCTCAAGCGATCTGCGCCGAACGGGAACCCGAACTCGTCGACCACGGCGGTGGCCACCCCGTGGCCTGCCACTTTCCGTCGTTGAACGCGCTCACCGCACCGGGTGTGCGGTGAGCTCAGCGTTTCACTACCGGTGGGTAACTCGGTGGTAGCGTGCGAGTTCGTCAAGTCCTTCTGCGTGTAGGGGAGGCCAAGGAAGGATCTGACACCAGCCGTTCATCTCGAATCGTCGAGCGGAACAGAAGGTCGCGAAAGCGGAATACGGAACTAGAGGTGCCCCGAGATCGTGAACAGCAAACTCGGGGTACTCCTCCCAGGAACAACCTGACCAGGAGGTCATCACGTGAAGAGAAATACAAGGAGCGTCCGGTTCGCCGCACTGCTCACGGCAAGTGCATTTGCGATCGTCGCCTGTGGCAGCAGCAGCGGCGACAGCAGCGACGTAGCGGCGGCCGACAGTGCCACAACCGTCGCAGCCGCGCCCGACGCCACGCCAGCACCTACCGAGGCCGCCCCCGTCACCGAGGCCGAGGTCGCTGCCACCACCCCCGAAGCCACCGAAGGTGGTGGAACGATCACCTACGCCGCGGAGCAGGAATTCACGTCGTACAACAATGCGACGGCCGATCAGGTGTTGTTCGCCAACACGCTGATCCTGAACATGACGCAGCCCGGGCCGTTCATCTCGAACCCCGACCTCACTCTCACGCTGTGGGACGACATGATGGAGTCGGCCGAGGTCACCAGCGAGGACCCGCAGACCGTCGTCTACAAGATCAAGCCCGAGGCCGTGTGGACCGATGGCGAGGCGATCGACTGCTACGACTTCTACCTGGCGTGGATCTCGCAGAACGGCAAGCTGACCAAGCCGAACCCCGACTTCACCGGCCGCCGGCGAGCTCGATGCCGATGGCAACGAGATCCCCGAGACCCTGTCCGGTGTTCAACGCCGCCGGCACCACCGGCTACGAGGACATCGGGTCGGTCACCTGCGCCGACGACGGCAAGACCGATCACCACGACTCTACGACAAGGCTGTTCGTCGACTGGCAGGGCCTGTTCGGCAACCTGCTCCCGGCCCACATCGTCGAGGCGAAGTCCGGCGTCGCCGACATCACGCAGTCGACGCGGTGACGGCAACCACTCCCGAGGCCATCGCCCTCGGCGAGTTCTGGAACACCGGTTTCTCCGGCTTCGATCCCGCCAGTCGCCCTCTCGGGCTCGTGGTACACGATCGACTCGTTCACGGCCGGGTCAGAACCTGATCCTCAAGCGCAACGAGAAGTTCTGCGGCACCCCCGGCAGTCCTCGACGAGATCGTCTTCCTGCAGGTTCCCGATGCCACCCAGCAGCCGGCCGCCTTGGAGAACGGCGACGTGCAGGTCATCTCGCCGCAGCCGAACCCCGACCTGGTCGCCCAGCTCGAGGGCATCGACGGCGTGACCACCAATCGATCGAGCAGGGCGTCACCTTCGAGCACTACGACTTCAACCAGGCCAACGAGCACCTGGCCGATATCAATGTCCGCAAGGCCCTCGCCTTGTGCATCGACCGGGAGGAGATCGTCGACACGCTCGTCGCGCCGATCAACCCTGACGCCACGGTGCTCAACAACCGCATGTACATCCCGTCGTCGCCCGACTACGCCGACAACAGCGGCGGTCTGACACGCGGACATCGACGCCGCCAAGGCGCTGCTCGAGTCGAGCGGCTACACCCTCGGTGCCGACGGCGTCTACGCCGAAGGATGGCAAGCGTCTGAGCCTGCGCCTCGGTCGTCGCGACCCGAACCCGCGTCGTCAGAGCACCAACGAGTTGTTCGCCGAGCAGTGCAAGGAAGCCGGCATCGAGCTCACCGACGACCCGGCCGAAGACTTCAACGCCGTCCGTCTGCCCGCCAGCGACTACGACATCGCCCTGTTCGCCTGGGTTGCCACCGCCGCTCCTGTCGTCGAACACGTCGATCTACGTCGCGGGCGGCGGTCAGAACTGGAACAACATCAACGATTCCGGAACTCAGACCGCTGTTCGACCAGGCCAACGCCGAGTTCGACGAGGCCAAGCGTGCCGACCTGATGAACCAGATCGACCAGCTGCTGTGGGACGACATGGCCACGCTGCCGTTGTTCCAGTTCCAGGAGATGGTCGCCTACAGCGACGCCGTCGACAACGTGGTCTTCAACGGCCCGCTCGGCGTGACCTGGAACGCCAACGAATGGGCGCTCGACGGCCTGATCGGTTTCGATTGTGATGGGTGGGGAGCCGGGCGTCATGCTCGGCTCCCCATCAGTCATCCGACCATCGATCGACCCGAGCTCATATGTTTCGCTTCATCCTCCGCCGTCTGCTGGTCGCGATCCCGCTGCTCTTCGCCGCGAGCATCCTGACCTTCATGCTGGTCACCAACATCGGCACCCCGAAGAAGATCGAGGATGCGCATGGCGAAACCGAACGCATCAGCAGGCAGATCGCCAGCCTCCGCCGCCAGTTCGGCATCGACAAGCCGCCGGTCGAGCGCTACGTCGACTGGTCACCAAGTTCGTCACCGGCGACTGGGGCAAGAACGCCAACGGCGCCGAGATCCGCCCGCTGCATGTGGGAGCGAGCGCAGGTCACTCTTGCGGCTGCTGGTCGCGGCCACCATCCTGTCGGTGATCCTCGGCGTACTCGTCGGCATCATCGGCGCCGTCCGCCAGTACACGGCGTTCGACTACACGATGACGTTCCTCGCGTTCCTGTTCTTCTCGATTCCGACGGCGGTGCTCGCCGGATTCCTGAAAGAATTCGGGGCGATCAAGACCAACCCATGGCTGCGACATCCGAGCATGTCGGGACGATTGCAACTGCTGCTGTTGATCGCTCGGCCTGGTGTGTGGATTCCTGGTGATGCGCAATCGCTACAAGTTCGAGCGCGAGCGACCCATCAGCAAGTGCTGCTCGGGGCCGCCGCCGGACTGGGATCGCCGTTGCGGCGATCGTCGTCTTTCAAGCTCGGCTGGGACGGCAACGTCTACCGCAAGCGCAACCCCAAGCCGCTGATCCCCACCGTCGGGCAGACGACGCCCGGCTTCGAAGGCAGTTTCTGGGCCCGCACACAGGACTACTTCTGGCACATGCTGCTCCCGTCGATCTCGTTGATCCTCATCGGCTTCGCCGGCTACAGCCGCTACATGCGGGCCTCGATGCTCGACGTGATGAGCTCCGACTACGTGCGCACGGCGCGGGCCAAGGGCATCTGCGGAACGGCGGGTCACCCTCCGCCACGGCGTTCGCAACGCGCTCATCCCGTTGGTCACCATCGTTGCCCTCGACTTCGGCGCGCTGCTCAGCGGGGCGATCATCACCGAGACGATCTTCGGTTGGGCGGGCATGGGCCGCTTCTTCACCGAGCGCTCACCGAGAAAGACCCGCGTTCGCTGCTTGCCTTCGTGATGGTCACGGCCGTCTCGGTTGTGGTCTTCAACCTGCTCGCCGACATCATCTACGCCCACCTCGACCCGAGGATCCGCCTTGACTGACGTATCGCCGCATCCGACCGCGCCAGAAGTCGACTCGAGCGTGAGTTCACCGTCGCGGCACGGTCGCAGTGGACGAACGATTCATGCGCCGCTTCCTGCGTCACCGCCCGGCGATGATCTCGCTGCGTCGTGCTCATCGCTCTGACGCTGTTCGTGTTCATCTACCCGCATTTCTGGGAGTGGCCGTTCACGATCCGCGACAAGACCGCGCTGAGCAAGGCGCCGTCGTGGGACCACCCGTTCGGCACCGACGACCTCGGCAAGGACGGTCTCGGCCGTGTCATGCGCGGCACCCAGCGATCGCTCGAGATCGCCGTGCATCGCCGCGTTTCTGGTCACCACGATCGGCGTCACGCTCGGGGCCATCGCCGGCTACTTCCGCGGCGTGGATCGATGCGATCATCATGCGCTTCACCGACCTGGTCCTCACGATCCCGCTGCTCGTCGTCGTCGCTGTCGTGTCGGTCGGCTACCCGAGTGCGCCGTGGTACATCATCCCGGTCATCCTCGGCCTGTTCGGCTGGACCGGGCTCGCCCGCATCGTGCGCGCCGAGTTCCTGTCGCTGCGCGAGAAGGAGTTCGTCGAAGCGGCGCGTGCCGTCGGAGCGACTGACCGGCGGATCATCTTCCAGCACATCCTCCCGAACCTCGCCGGGCCGATCATCGTCGCCGCCACGCTGGCGATCGCCGGCGCCATCCTCATCGAGACGGCGCTGTCGTTCCTCGGCCTCGGCGTTCGACCGCCCGACGTGTCGCTGGGCTTCCTCATCCAAGACGGCCTGTCGGCGTTCAAGACGCGGCCGTGGCTGTTCTGGTTCCCGTCGGCGGCGATCGTCATCATCTGCCTGTGCGTGAACTTCATCGGTGACGGGTCTGCGCGACGCGTTCGACCCCAAGCAGAACCGGATCAAGGCGTAGCCATGGCGCTGCTCGAAGTGAAGAACCTCAACGTCCGGTTCCCCACCGAGGACGGTGTCGGTGCACGCGGTTCGCGACGTCTCGTTCACCGTCGATCATGGCGAGGTGCTCGGCATCGTCGGCGAATCGGGATCGGGCAAGTCGGTCACCAACGATGGCGGTGATGGGGCTGCTGCCGCGCAGCACCCGCATCGACGGCTCCGATCCTCTACGACGGCAACGAGCTGGTCGGCCTGCAGTCGCAAGCGGCAGACGGCAGTTCCGCGGCAACGAGATCGGCATGATCTTCCAGGACCCGATGACCTCGCTCAACCCGGTGTACACGGTCGGCTGGCAGCTCGCCGAGGCCGTGCGGGCTCACAACGACGGTCAGCAAGAAGCATGCGCATGCGCCGGGCGATCGAGCTGCTCGACCTGGTCGGCATTCCGCAGGCCGGCACCAGCGGTCGACAGCTACCCCCACGAGTTCTCGGGCGGTATGCGCCAACGAGTGATGATCGCCATGGCGATGGCCAACAACCCGAACGTGCTGATCGCCGACGAGCCCACCACGGCGCTCGACGTCACCGTGCAGGCGCAGATCCTCGAGACGCTGATGGAGATCAAGGAACGCACCAACATCGCGATCATCCTGATCACCCACGACCTCGGGGTCGTTGCCGGCATGGCCGACCGGGTGATGGTGATGTACGCCGGTGCGGCGGTCGAGATCGGCCGTGTCGACGACATCTTCTACCGACCGCGCATGCCGTACACCATCGGGCTGCTCGGCGCGATTCCCGCCGCGAGCTCAGCGACGGTCAAGCCGCTTCGCCAGATCAAGGGCACGACGCCGTCGCTCATCAACATGCAGCCCGGGTGCCCGTTCTCGACTCGTTGCCCGCTGGTCATCGATCGTCTGTCGTCACGAGACACCGACGCTGTTGCCGGTCGAGCATGGCAACCACGCTCGCGGCCTGTCATCGACGTAGCGAGATCGATTCGACATCGATGTCGCGGCGCTGTTCGCCGCCGAGGTGACGGATGACGTGTCGTGTGAGCGAGCCCGATCCTCGCGGTCACCGACCTGGTCAAGCGATTTCCCGATCAAGGGCGGCTTCTTCGGCCGCACCGTGGCCACCGTCGATGCCGTCTCGGGCGTGTCAGTTCACCGTCAACGCGCGGCGAGACGCTCGGCCTGGTGGGCGAGAGCGGCTGCGGCAAGTCCACCACGGCCCGCGCCATTCTGCGCCTGCATCGAGCCCGACTCGGGCACGGTCGATTTTCGACGGGCACGATGTCATCGGCCCAGTCGAAGGCCGAGATGCGCCAGTTGCGACGCGAGATGCAGATCGTGTTCCAAGACCCGTACGCGTCGCTCAACCCTCGGTGGCAGATCAACGCGCATCATCGGCGAGCCGCTCGCGGTGCAGGGCGGGCCACAAGAACGACATCCACGGGTCGGGTCGCCGAACTGCTCGGCCTCGTCGGCCTGAACCCCGAGCACGGCAACCGCTACCCGCACGAGTTCTCCGGCGGGCAGCGCCAACGCATCGGCATCGCCCGGGCGCTCGCCCTCGACCCGAAGCTGATCGTGCTCGACGAGCCGGTCTCGGCGCTCGACGTCAGCGTGCAGGCGGGCGTCATCAACCTGCTCGACGACCTGCAGGACCGCCTCGGGCTGTCGTACGTGTTCGTGGCCCACGATCTGTCGGTGGTCCGCCACATCTCCGACCGGGTCGCGGTGATGTACCTCGGCAAGATCGTCGAGATCGCCGACCCGCGAGACGTGTACGACCGCCCCACCCATCCGTACACCCAGGCGCTGCTGTCGGCCGATTCCGGTGCCCGACCCGATTCGTGAACGGGCCCGGCGCCGGGTGGTCTTCACCGGCGACGTGCCCTCACCGGTCAATCCGCCGTCGGGGTGCCGCTTCCGCACACGTTGCCCGATCGCCCAGCCGCGGTGTGCCGAGGAGGAGCCTGCCCTGGTCGACCGAGGTTTCGGGCATCCGGTGGCGTGCCATTTCCCGTCGGTAGCGGCGTCCGTCTCGACGACTTCCGGCTGATTCTGGGCTGGTCTCGCGTGGTGCTTCACTGATCACCCTGCGGACCGGTAGCATGCCAACCCGTGCGTACGGTCATCTTCTACATCACCCTGGTTGTCAACGTCGGAGCATTGTTCGCGATGATCGGGGGCGTGCTGTTGCACAGCGGGCGCGGTGGAGGCTTGTCCGACATGTTCGGTGGCGGAGCGGGCGCGGCGCTCGGCTCCACGGCCGCCGAGCGCAACCTCAACCGGATCACGACGGTGTTGGCCCTTGTGTGGTTCTTCACGGTCATCGCTCTGGGCCTGCTGCTCGCCCAGTAGTCCCGAATCACTGTTGGTCGATCGCTGCCCATCGGGTATCGTGAGGCCGTCCACGTCGAAGTGGCGGAATGGCAGACGCGCTACCTTGAGGTGGTAGTGGGTGAATACCCGTGGGGGTTCAAGTCCCCCCTTCGACACGACAGATGGCCAGGGCAAAGCGCCCTGGCCATCACTTGTTTTCCAGCCGGTTGCCGCTGATCGCGATCTGCCAACATTGGCGGGTGACTACCTCGTCGTTACCTGGGTCGTCGGCGATGCCAGCGCCGTTGATGGAGTTGCCGGTGCTCGTCGGCGTGGCCACAACCGGGGCATCCGCGGGCGTCGCCGATCTGCTGGAAGTGGCCATGCGGGGAGCCATCGCCGACGCCGCCGGTCGCCGGGGAATGGTCGCCGCCATCGGTGAGATCGCCATTCCCCGGGGAAGCTGGGCCGACGTCAATCCGGCCCATACAGCTGCTGAGCGTGTGGGAATCGTCGCCCCGGTGGTCATTGCCGATGTCGGTGTCCCCCAGCAGACGTTGATCTCGCGGATTCTGGCCCGCGTCGCCCAAGGTGAGATCGAGGCCGGGCTGATCGTGGGGGTCGAAGCCCGCCGATGGCTGGCCGCGCGGGGGACGGCCAGCGGTGTGGTCGGCCGGTCGGTGTCCGACGATGGGACCGAGCCGCCCGAGACCCGGCTGCAACCCCACGGCGAGATCGTCAACGCCGCGGAGATCGCCGCCCAGGTATGGGAGCCCGTGCAGCAGTACGCCCTGATCGACAGTGCGCTCGCTCGCGCCGATGGGCTGTCCAACGCCGCGTGGGAGACCGAGATCGACGATTTGTGGGCCCGCTGGAACGCAGTGGCGGTCGCGAATCCGGAGTCGGCGTTCGCCACACTGCGCGATGCGGCCGCCCTACGGTCCGCGGAGCTTGGCAACCGGCTGCTGGCCCATCCATACCGGCGGTTTCACAGCACGCAGTGGAACCTCGATCAAGCAACGGCGTTGCTGATCTGCGCGGCCGGCACCGCCCGCCGGTTGGGGATCGCCGCCGATCGCTGGATCTTTCCTCATGTGTCGCTGGAGTCGTCGCACGCCCTACCGCTGTCGAACCGCCGCGAGTTGCATCGCTGGCCGGCCATGCATGTGCTCGGGGAGGCCGCCGGTACCTACCTGGGCGTGCCGGTCAGTGAACTCGATCACATCGATCTATACAGCTGTTTCCCGGCGGCCGTGCGGGTGCAACAGCGGGAACTGGGCCTCGACCCGGCTGGTACTCACACGATCACCGGCGGGATGCCATTTGCCGGAGGCCCGTTCAACCATTCGACGCTGTGGTCGACGGCGGCGATGGCTCGGCGGCTCCGTGAGCACGGTGGCCGCGGCCTGGTCACCAACGTCTCCGGGCTGCTGACCAAGCCGGGCCTGGCCGTGTGGGGGAGCGATCCCGCGGGCATTCCGCGGATCGCCGACCTCGGCACCCTGGCGGGCGAGCGGACCGCGGCGGTCGCCGCCGTTGTGGACTATCGGGGGATGGCGATCGTGCGGGCGGCGACCGTCGTGGCCACGGACGATGGTCGGGAGGTGATCGTCGTTGCCGAGACGCCGACGGGGGAGAGGTGCGTGGCCCGAGGCGCCCCCGAGTTGGTGGCAGCCGCGTTCGACGGCGAGTTGATCGGCGAGACTGTCCCGGTCAACGTCGCGGTGCTCGGAGGCCCCGCGGCCGCGTGGAGCAAGCTCAGATCCGTTCGAGGGCGTCACCGTCGAACAGGGCGGTGATGCCGAACTGCTCGGTGTCGGCGCGGATCTCGTCGTCGGCTGGGGCGTTGAGTGGCCGCGCCGCGGCGGCAAGCACGTGGGGGAGCACCGTGGTATCGCTGGTGCTGTTGAGGAAGAGTTGCTCGTTGCTGAGCACGTAGCGCACCGCCCGGCCGATCGCGTCGACATCGGTGAGCGGCTCATACCAGCTGAAATGTGGGCGGGTGTCGTCGGCGGCCCAACGGCCGCGTGCGATCGACTTGATCGTCTGCACCGCAACGCCGCGCTCGGCACACACCGCGAGCAGCACCTCGACATCGGCGCGGTAGTCGGGTCGGTCGAGCATCGTGTAGTTGTACGGGAACAGCACCGAGGCAAAGTCGAACCGTTCCAGACTGCGGCGATGCATGCCCGGAATTCGCACCCCGTGACCGGTCACCCCAAGATGGCTGACCAGGCCTTCGTCACGCGCTGCGCTCAATGCGTCGACCGCACCGCCGGGGGCAAACGCCGCCTCCCACTCGTCGGGCTCGACGAGGTTGTGCAGTTGGATGAGGTCGATGCGGTCGACGCCCATTCGCACCAACGACCGTTCCAGTTCGGCCCGTGCCGCGTCGCCGCGGCGCTCGCCGGTCTTGGTCGCCAGGAACACCGACGACCGGTGAGTGGCGAGCCACGGGGCCAAGCGGTCTTCCGAGGCACCGTACGACGCCGCGGTGTCGATGTGATTGACGCCCGCCTCGGTGATCATTGCGAGCGTTCGATCGGCCCGGTCTTGTGACATGCCGCCGAGCGCCGCGGCCCCGAAGATGACGCGGGTGGAGAGATGGCCGGTGCGGCCGAACGGCGAGACAGGGAGCATGCTGCCTACCGTAGCGGGATCACCGAACCGCGAGGGCGGGAGGATCGACCAGCGGGCCCTCGACCGGAGTGACGAGCCACAGCCACAGCCCGGATCCAAGGGTGGCGATCGCCCCGACCCCCATCGCCACCCGGGGCGAGTACTGGTCGATCAACCAGCCGGTCCCGATAGCCCCGAGGGGCGTGGTCCCGAAGATGCCGAGGGTGTAGAGCGACATCACGCGCCCGAGGTAGGCGGGTTCGCTGCGGGTCTGGAGCAGCGCTGTGATCGTCGACTGGAAGATGATGAAGCAGACGCCGAAGATCGGCATCCAGATGGCGAACCAGACGAGCGTCGGCATCAGGGCGTTGCCAAGCATGGCAACGGTGAACAGGCCGCAGCCGAGCGCCAAGTGACGGCGCGTCGGGTTCCCGAGCCGAGGCGCGATCCACAGTCCGCCAAGCACGGCCGCGCCCGCGTTCAACGCCTCACAGAGCCCGAAGGCGCGACCGCCGGCGTGGAATGTGAAGGTGATCATCGCCGGAATCACCGTCAGGAAGTTGAACGTCATCACGCCCATCGCCGCCGCGCAGACCAACGGGGCCCGCACCGCCGGGGCCCGACGCACATAGGCCAACCCGGCGCGTAGTTCGCTCAGCGCTCCGGTGGCCAGCTTGCGTGGCCGAGCGATGAGCTCAGAGGGGCGGATTCTGACCAGGGCGACCAGGATGATCAGGTACGACGCCGCATTCAGCAGAAAGCACGACGCCGGGCCGACTCCGGCATAGAGCACCCCGGCGACGGCCGGGCCGACGAGACGACCCGACGCGTTCTGCACGTTGGCCAGCGCGCTCGGCGGTGCTGCGATCCTCGATCGGCACCAACTCGGCAATGATCGCCGCCTGCGCCGGCCGGTCGAACGCCAACACCACACCGAGCCCCGGGGCCATCGCCCACACCCACCCGGTAGTCACGTGGCCCATGGCGGTGACCGTGCCCAAGATCGTCGCCATTGCCGCCGCCAACGAGTTGGTGACCAGCAGGATGTGCCGGGCGGAGCGCCGATCGGTGATCACCCCGGCGTACGGCGAAAGCAGCAGCACGGGGAGGTACTGCAGCGCTGCGGCGATGCCGAGCGCCGCTCCGCTCTGGGAGAGGTCGAGGATCAGCAGCGATTGGGCGACGATCTGGAACCAGGTGCCGAATCCCGACAGCACCTGGCCGACGAGGTAGCGGGCGAACGCCGGCTTGGCGAGGGCTGGGTACGCGCCGGTGATCCGCCCGCGGATCGCGGCCGTCGTCACCGCTCGCCGCGGATCGTGCGACTGATGGGGTGCCGGCTCAGCCGAGGGCCTCGGTGATGTGGGCGAACAGCTCGTCGAACGTGTCGAGCGCCGGGAACTGGGGGAACTCGGCGCGGACATTCGGTGGCGAGTGGAACAGGAATCCGGCGTCGGCCTCGGCCAACATCGCGGTGTCGTTGTACGAATCGCCGGCGGCCACCACGCGGTAGTTGAGCCCGTGGAACGCTTGCACGGCGTGACGCTTCTGGTCGGGCATCCGCAGGCAATAGTCGACGATGCGGTCGTTCTCGACGATCAGTCGGTGGCAGAGCAGCGTCGGGCGGCCGAGATGCTCCATCAGCGGCCTGCCGAACTGCTCGAACGTGTCGGACAGGATGATCACCTGGGTCACCGCCCGCAACCGATCGAGGAAGTCGGCCGCCCCGGGCAGCGGGCTCAGCGACCCGATCACGTCGCTGATCAGCGACATCGTCAGCCCGTGCTGGTCGAGCAGCTCCAGGCGGTACTTCATCAGGGTGTCGTAGTTCGGCTCGTCACGCGTCGTACGACGCAACGCTTCGATGCCGGTCTTTTCGGCGACGGCGATCCAGATCTCGGGAACCAGCACCCCTTCGAGATCGAGGGTGACGATGGTTTGCTGCTGGCTGGTCGGTTGGGGGCTGGACGTGCTCATCGGCGGGCGAGGCTACAACCCTGACGGGCGCGTGTCGTGTTGCGACGTTGGCTGGCCTACCGCGCGGTAGGCTGGGTGGCATCGACGATCTCGCCATCCTCCGCGAGCTTGCACCGCTGGCCGGTCGCCTGCTCGAACGCCATACCGAAACCGCCAAAGAGTGGTTCCCTCACGAGCACATTCCCTACGACCGCGGCCGCACATTTGCCGCTGGCGAGGCATGGGCCGAGGAGCAGGCCGACCTTGGTGGAGCGGTCATTCCCGACGCCGTACGCAGCGCTCTGCTCGTCAACCTGTTGACCGAAGACAACCTGCCGTACTACTTCCGCACGATCGAGCGGATGTTCGGCGCCGACGACATTTGGGGCACCTGGGCCCGTCGCTGGACGGCCGAAGAGGGCCGCCACTCGATGGTCATCTACGGCTATCTCATGGTCACCAGGGCGATCGACCCGGTGGCCCTCGAGCGGGCCCGGATGCACCAGGTTTCCGGTGGTCAGGTGCCCGAACCCGAGAGCGTGTGCAACGGGTTTTTCTATGTCGCCATGCAGGAACTCGCCACCCGCATCGCCCATCGCAATACCGGCACCCTGCTGAACGACCCGGCCGGATACGACGTGATGATGCGCGTCGCCGCCGACGAGAATCGCCACTACCTGTTCTACCGCGACCTGTCGACCGCCGCATTCGAACTTGACCCGAGCAAGGCGATGATCGCCCTGTGCGACGAGGTCGTCAACTTCGAGATGCCCGGCGCGGGCATCATCGATTTCTCCCGTCACGCGGCGGCGATCGCCAAGGCCGGCATTTACGACCTGTCGAGCCACCACGACCAGATTCTCCAGCCGCTGGTGCTGCGGCACTGGAATATCGAGAACATCACCGGGCTCAACGACGAGGCCGAGAAGGCCCGCGACAAGATCATCACCCATGTTGCCAAGAACGGCCGGGTCGCCAAGCGCCTCGCCGAACGCCGCCTCGCCGCGGTCGGCTGAGTCGGCCGGGCGTCACGGCGGTCTAATCTCCCCCCATGTTGGGGGATGAGTTCGACACGTTGCTTGACAAGGTTCCGACCTTGCGGGGTCGCCCCCGCCAGGTCGTTGCGTTGACGGGTGGGTTGACCAACACCAACCTCAAGGTGACCACGCCTGACGGCCGGTTCGTGGCCCGGATCTCGTCGAAGGATTCCGACCTGCTGTCGATCAATCGCGATGCCGAGTACGCCAACTCCCGGGCGGCGGCCGAGGCGGGCATCGCCCCCGAGGTGATCGACTATCTACCCGACGATCACGTGATGGTGGTTCGATTCGTCGATGGTCGCACCTACGCCGCGGCCGACCTGCAGGACTCGGCCAACATTCCCCGCGCCGCCGCAGCGGTTCGACAGTTGCACGAGGGTCCGCGGTTCGTCAACGAGTTCAACATGTTCCGCATTCAGGCTGGCTACCTGGAGATTTGTCGAACAGCGGGGCTTTCGACTGCCCCACCGCTACACCTCGTTCACACCCCAGGTCACCCGGTTGGAGACCGCGTTGGCGGTGCGCGACGTGGGGACCGTACCGTGCAACAACGACCTGTTGGCGGCCAACTTCATCGATGCCGGCGACCGCATGTGGCTGATCGACTACGAGTACGCCGGGAACAACGATGCCTGCTTCGAACTCGGCAACATCTGGAGCGAGTCGAACCTGTCGCTCGAACAACTCGACGAACTCGTCACCGCCTACTACGGCGTCCATCTACGCCACAAGGTCGCCCGAGCCCGGCTCCTCGGGCTGATGTCGAAGTACGGATGGACGCTGTGGGCCTCGATTCAGGCGTCGACGAGCACCCTCGAATTCGACTTCTGGGAGTGGGGGATGGAGAAGTACGACCGCGCCATCGCCGAGTTCGACGGAGCGTCATTCGACGCGCTCCTCGATGAAGCGACACGCCCCGACTAACGGGTACCGTCCGGTGATGTCCGCTGCTGCAGATGCCCCCACGGCCGTCCACATTGGAGCCGACGAACTGCCGTTCGTCGAGATCGGTGGCGGCAACAAACTGAAGGTGATTCAGGTCCGCGAGGGCGAGGGATTGTGGATCGTCGAAAACATCTTCCAAGCTGGGTTCGAGGTGGTCGCCCATCGCCATACCGGGCCGGTGTGGGGCTACACCGTGTCTGGGGCGTGGAAGTACAAGGAGTACGACTACGTCAACCGCTCCGGTTCGTTCCTCTACGAACCGGCCGGCTCGGTGCACACCCTGCAGTGCATCGAGGACGAGACCCGGGTGTGGTTCCACATGTACGGTGCCAACCTCAACCTCGACGACGACGGCAACATCGTGAGCGTGTCCGACGGGGCGGGAACACTCGCGGCGTACTACGCGCTGTGCGAGATGCAGGGCTTCGGCCGACCGAATGTGCTGGTCTCATGATCTCGCTCGCATCGCCCGACACATTCGTCGACGAGGTGCCCCACGCCGCGCTCGCTGCGCTGCGGGCGGCCAACCCCGTGACCTGGCAGGAGATGGACGGCGAGGCCGGCTTCTGGGCGGTGCTCGGGCATGCCGACGTCGTGCGGGTGGCCACCCATCCGACCCTGTTCTCGGCATCCGACGGTGGCGTGGTGATGGAGAACCTGGCCCCCGAGCAGTTGGCGATGATGCGCAACATGCTGCTGGCGATGGACCCGCCTCGGCACTTCGAACACCGTCGTCCACTGGTCCAGAGCTTCAAACCCACGGCGATCGCCGCGATGGAGTCATCGATCCGGGCGATCTGCCGCACGATCTTCGAGCGGGCGGCCGAGCAGGGCGACGTCGAGTTCGTACAGGACGTGACCGCCCACCTGCCCAGCCAGGTGATCGGCGAGCTGATGGGTCTACCCCGCGAGGACTGGTCGTACATCCATCACCTCGCCGAGATGAACACCAGCGGCCAGGACCCCGACATTGCCGGGTCCGATGAGGCACCCGAGCCGGGAGCCGCCTCGCGGGACATGGCGATGTATGCGATCCGATTCGCCATGGAACGCCAGGCGTCGGAACCACGCGACGACCTGACATCGCTGATCCTGCAATCCGACTTTGGTGGGTCGCCGATGACGGAGCTGGAGTTCGGCAGCTTCTTCGTGCAACTCGTCACCGCGGGCAACGACACGACCAAGACGATGCTCGCCGCCGGGCTGCTGTCGCTGTTGCGGCACCCCGAGCAACTGGCACGGCTGCGCGCCGATCCGCCGTCGACATCATCGGCCGTCGAGGAGATCTTGCGCTACGACAACCCATTGCACTACTTCCGTCGCACCGCGACCGCCGACACCGTGCTCGGTGAGGTGAAGATCGCGGCCGGCGACAAGGTCGTCATGTATTACACGGCGGCCAATCGTGATCCGGCGGTGTTCAGCGATCCTGACCGGTTCGATATCGCCCGTCACCCGAACCCGCATCTGTCGTTCGGGTTCGGCGAACACCACTGCCTGGGGATCCACCTGGCGCGGTTGGAAGGCCGGGTGTTCTTCGAGGAACTGTTGGCGACCTTCCCGACCATCGAGTTGACCGGCGAGCCGGTACGGGTGCGCTCGAACCTCAACAACGCCCTCAAAAAGTTGCCGGTGTCGCTGCGACGCTGACCCGACGGTCTGGCGGCCCGTCGAGAATCGACGCTGAGCCCCGGCGATACGGCATAATCGCTGGTCGTGAGCCGGTGGTCGAGAGTGCGAGCCCATCTGCCGCTCGCCGCGGTCCTCGCCGCCGTCGGCCTGCTGGCAGTGGGAACGCATCGGCAGGGAATCGGCTGGGGCGATGACTTCACGCTCTACCTGCGTCAAGCGCGCAGCCTGATCGACGGCAACGTCGGCCAGGTGATCGCCGACAACCACGACAACGTGCTGCTCGCGGCCAAGCCGGGGTTCAGCCCATTCGTCTATCCGTGGGGATGGCCGCTGATTCTCTCGCCGTTCGTCCGCCTGCTCGGCCTCGACTACGACCGGCTGAAACTCGTCGAAGTGGGATGCTGGCTGGTCTTTCTCGGGTTCTTCCACGCGTTGCTTCGCCGGCGGATGGCGGGGTGGCTGGCCCTCGGCACGGTTGCCGTGATTGGGACCTCGACGCCGTACCTGCGCCACACCGGGCAGCTGTTGTCGGAGCTCCCGTATCTCGCCTGCGTTGCCGCCACCCTGTGGTGGCTCGATCGCTGTCGTCGGACCGGCCGGCTCGATCTGGCGGCGAGGCGTGATCTGATCATCCTCGGGCTGTTGGCGATGATGGTGTTCAACACCCGTCGGGAAGGGCTGGCGATCGTCCCGGCGATCATCGCGGTGCAACTCGCCGACGTGCGCGGCCGCTGGAACGTCGTTGCATGGAAGTCGCTGGCCACCCCGCTGGTGACATTCGTGACCAGCGTCGTCGCGATGCAGTTGGTGTTGCCGTCGGCCCTCGTCCCGCACTACGACGGAGCAGGCCTCCACCACACCTGGCGCAAGCTCGGCGGACCCTTTCGCACCGCATTTCGCGACCAACTCGATCTGGGCGGGCCCGCCGCACTGGCTTGGCTGGTGTTCGGAGCCGCCATCGTCGGTGTGGTGTTTCGGCTCCTGCGGGCAACGGTCGACGACGTCGCCCTGGTGGTCTTCCCGGTCGCGTCGCTGCTGATGGTCGGCACGATCCCCGCCAATGGGGACCGATACCTGTTGCCGATCACGCCGTTCGCCGTGTACTTCGCGGTACAGGGCATTGCGCTGGTCCGCATTCCCCGCGGTTGGGGGCCGATGATCGCGGGGTGCGCCGTGGTGGCGATGGTTGGAACACACCTCGGCCGCGCAACCGATGAGCTTCGGGCGGCCCAGCGGTTCAACGATGCCGGAGCGATGCTGGATGGCCCGACGTCGCCGTATGCCGTTGCCGCGTTCGATGCAGTCGAGCGCTATACCCAGCGTGACGACATCGTGGCGTTCTTCAAAGCCCGAGCGTTGACGTTCTACACCGACCGACGGGGGGTGCAGTCGAGCGACTTCGAGGTCATCCGCCAGCGCGCCGATTTCTTCATGATGCGCCGCGGCAGCGACCACAGCCAGCCGCTCCTGACCGACGCAGCTGCGGCCGAGGCCGGCCTCGTTGAAGTCTGGAGCGACGCCGACTGGGTGCTGTGGAAGGTACCGCCCTACGCCGGCTGAGACGATCGCAGCCGGTCGCGCAGCGGACGCATGCCTGTCAGCGTGATGGGTTGCTCTGCCAGCCACGCCGCCCATGACGCGGTGCGGAACAGGTCGTACTCGTCGGTGCGGATGTAGGAGCTCTCAGGCTCGATGAACTCCAGTTCCCCGGGAGCATTCGGATGCAGGCACACAAACGTCAACCCGGCGGGGATGTCCCCGATCAGGCCTTCGTAGAACGCCCGAGGGTCGCCAGAGCGGCTCCAGTTGGTCTCCAACACCGTGTCGAAGAGGTGCTGGCCGCCGGTCGCCGCGGCGATGGCCAGGGGCTCGTAGGCGGCCTGATCGACGCCGGTGAGATGGTTGTTCGGGGCGTACGCCGTGACCTCGGCGGTCATCAGCAGCGGGAGCCGGTAGTCGGTGGCGACGCGGACGTACGCGTCGCAGAACTCGGGAGCCAGCGTTGCCCCCATGTGGGCATCGATGTGGGTGACATCGATGCCCGCCGCCAACGCTCGATCGACCTGCGCGCGGAACTCGGCCTCGACCGCTTCGGGATGGGCATGGTGGCGAACCGACGACACGTCACGCCACAGATAGCCGTCGGGGTCGGTGAGCCCTGCCGCTGCGGGTGGCCTGGTGAGCGGCCCCCAGCGGTAGTGCGCTTTCTCGGAGGTGAGCGTGAGGTGGACCCCCAAGTCGAGCGCGTCGTCGGCCGCACCCATCTCGGCCGCCTCGGGAAACCACGGACACGGAACCATCACCGAGCCGCTGGTCACCGTGCCCAGACGAGACAACTCGACGAAGGCGACGTTCGCCCCGTGACACATCCCGACGTC
Organism: uncultured Actinomycetes bacterium; assembly: GCA_963847945.1. Classification (GTDB taxonomy): domain Bacteria; phylum Actinomycetota; class Acidimicrobiia; order Acidimicrobiales; family Ilumatobacteraceae; genus JANMJD01. The sequence continues at coordinate 405,130 of CAWKBX010000001.1, read as the reverse complement.
GTCCACGTGTAGCACCACGGTTCTGTCCATCACTCGATTCTGCCGTGAAATTCCACGCCCCAACGAACACCGCAGCAGCCGAATCGGCAGGCATCGGTTGCGAGTTGGACCTCGAGGAGCAGATCAACCTCGATACTTGTGTCCTGAAACCAGCATCGTCTCAAGGCGTTATGCGATTCCAGACTCCTTCTCAATCGCCGCCCAGTCTTCGACCAGACTCTCCAGGTCGTCGCCCCGGCGGCGAAGCCATTCCTCCCATCGATCCTGCTCGAGCACGATGAAATCGTCGTAGAGCGGGGTACGACACTTCGCGTCAAGGTCCAAGACCCCTTGATCAACGATCCCCGTTTGGGCCGACAAGCCCACGATTGTGAATTCATCACTTCCGTTGCCGCCGGCAAGGTCGGCACCATCGGTCTGCAGACACTTAGCGTATGACTGTTGGATTGCGGTGAACCCATCGCTTGTCATTGCTTTTTGAGCAATATCTTTCATTTCTTGGTCGATTTCCTCGGCCCCCCTCCAATCAATCGAACCAGCAAAGGGTGCCCGAGATTCACATAGACCGATTGCTGCTTCGAACGCAGCTAACTCATCTTCAGGCATCTCGGGCGGCACCCAACCTTGCGCATCAGGGTCGGCAAATCCGATACCCGGGGCTACGTCCGGCAAGGGCACCAGGCCCTGAGGCGGGGCAACCCACTGCAACGGCAGGCGGAAGGAGTCGACCATCGACGGCAGAACTGGCGCGTCGGACGTGTCATATCCATACTTCTCGAAACCAGCCTTCGTGAGACACTCAATCACCAGCTCTCGATGTCGACGATTGGTCAATATGTAGTCCGCAATCACCGTTGAAGGAAAGCTCGTTCTCATGACGTAAGCGCGGGCCACACGGATAGGGAGGTCTGCGGCAGTTTGGGCAGGCAGAAGCGCTTCTGATCGGCCAGGTGTAGCAGAGGTAGTCGTGACCGTCGGCGAATCGGCTTGTGTAGCTCGACCGATAGGTTCACCGCATGCTGCCAACCCCACCGCTAGGCCCAATGCCACTATGGTCAGTGCAGAGTTTCGATCGGACTTCATAACGTGCAGCTGGTCCTTGCTCCTGCGCCCCAATATAAAGGTGCTCCGACGGTTGGGTTGAAATACATAGCAACACAATACAACCCGTACTGAGGGTCTGGATCCCGCAATTGCACGGAGGCGGTGACGCCATTCGTCGACGACCCCTGACAAGTATTGCCGCTCGGATTCGTCCTCAGATACGCCCATTGACCGTTGGTGCCTTGACCCCAAGCGCGGTTGGATCCGACCGCTCCGCCATAGCCGAGCGGTCCGTACACGTAGCACGTTCCCCTCATCTGTTCCTCGACATAGCTCGTTGTTCCCGGTGGAAAGTCGTTGAAGCTATTACCAACTCGTGCCGAGGACTTCTTGCATTGTCGAGTGATTCTGGCATCATGATGCCCGCCGGTAAATGTCCAATCGAAGACCGAATCAACACAATAGGCTAAAGTAGAATTTGACCATTTTCGGGCCTCCAGAAAGGCCGAGTAGGCACTCACCGAGATGCCAGCCGCAGGTATGAACTGGGCCGCTGCCGTTGCATTCCATGACTGCCACGACGTGTCCGAGCCATACAGCGTAGTCCCTGCAGTTCCAATGGAAACGGCGTGAACCACCTCTGGGAAGCCCAGGGTGCACGCCAGCGCGACGGCTACGACACGCGTGAGGCGTGAGGCGTGAGGCGTGAGGCACTATATTTCTGAATCCCCATACGAAGGACACTATCGGAGCTGTCAAGATGTTGTGGAAGATGCGAAGGCGTTGCCCTACTGCGCGATCGTCAACTCGGCTTCTGCTCGACCGCCAACAGGTAGAAGTTTCGCCATGACCTGAGTCGATGCCGCCCGACCCATCCGAACGCCGTGGCGAGTTGTGAGACCGATGCGCGGTACGGTCCCGGAATGCCTTCGGTCCTGCCCCTTATCGATTCCGACGAGACGATGCGGGCGATGCTCGCTCAGGCCGATCTCCCCGCATTATTACCCGCGCTGGCCCATGCCACCGGTGATCTCGGGCTGTTGCGCAGCGAGTTGATGATCGACCCCCTCCTTCTCGGCGAGCCGCAGGCCGGGCTTACTCCCGAGCAACAGGATTCGATCCGTGAGCTCGCCTTCCAAACGCTGGTCCGGCTGCGCGACAACCCCGGTCCCCAGGCGGCGACGCCCGACTCGGCGACCATCGAGCGGTTGATGGAGTTCTGCGTCGGCCAGCCCGGCATGACCGCCTACGTGCCGCTCATGCAGGAGGAACTGGCCATCGTCGGCGACGATCCCCGTGCTCCGGGGTGGATGTTGGCCGACATCGCCCCCGACCGCGAGATGAGCGTGCTGATCGTCGGGGCGGGAATGTCGGGGTTGCTCGCCGCGTACCGCCTCGGCCAGGCCGGGATTCCGTTCACGATCATCGAGAAGAACGACGACGTCGGTGGAACCTGGTGGGAGAACAGCTACCCCGGCTGCCGGGTCGACAACCCCAACCACCTCTACAGCTACTCGTTCGCCCAGAAACATGACTGGCAGTACAACTTCTCGACCCGCGACGCCCTGCACGACTACTTCCGCGATTTCGCCGACACCAACGACCTGCGCCAGCACATCCGCTTCGGCACCGAGGTGATCGAGGCGACATGGTTCGAAGGGGCGGGGGAGTGGGCAGTCGACATCCGCGCGGCGGACGGCACCGAAGACACGCTGCGGGCGACCGCGGTGATCAGCGCCGTTGGGCAGCTCAACCGGCCGAAGTATCCCGATATCGACGGCTGGGATCACTTCACCGGGCAGTTCTTCCACTCGGCCCGCTGGGATCACGACATCGATCTGACCGGCAAGCGGGTGGCGGTGATCGGCACCGGGGCGAGCGCCGCGCAGTTCATCCCGATCATCGCCGAACAGGTCGACTCGCTCACGGTCTACCAGCGCACGCCCAACTGGCTGGGGCCGACCCCCGACTACCACGAGGCCGTGACCGACGGCCAGCGGTGGCTGTACGACCACCTGCCCCACTACAGCCAGTGGCACCGGTTCTTGATGTTCTGGCGGCTCGGCGACAACGCCCTGGTGTTCGCCCGAGTCGATGCGGAGTGGCCTGACAAGACCGAGTCGGTGAGCATCGAGAACGCGATGATGCGCGAGATCCTCGCCCAGTACCTCACCGAGCAGTTCGACGGTCGCCCCGACCTGCTGGCCAAGGCGATTCCCGGCTACGCGGTGACCGCCAAGCGGGTATTGCGCGACAACGGGGTGTGGGCGGCAGCATTGAAGCGACCGAACGTCGACGTGATCACCGACCCGATCCAGCGGATCACCCGCCACGGCATCATCGCTGCCGATGGCATCGATCGGCCGGTCGACGTGATCATCTACGGCACCGGATTCCACGCCTCGAAGTTCCTCACCCCGATGCGCGTCGTCGGTCGTAACGGCATCGAGATTCATGACCAATGGGACGGCAACGCCCGGGCCTATCTCGGTGTGACGGTCCCCAACTTTCCCAACTTCTTCTGCCTGTACGGCCCGAACACCAACATCGTGCTCAACGGGTCGATCATCTACTTCTCGGAATGCGAGGTGCGCTATCTCGTCGACTGCCTGCGCCACGTCGCCGCATCGGGAGCCCGGGCGCTCGACGTCCGTGGCGACGTCCACGACGCGTTCAACGAGTCGATCGATGCCGAGAACCTGCGGATGACGTGGGGGATCTCGACGGTGAACTCCTGGTACAAGAGCGATTCGGGCCGAGTCGCCCAGAACTGGCCGTTCACCCTGCTGGAGTATTGGGAGCGCACCCGGGCCGTCAACCCAGCTGACTATGAACTGCTCTGACCACGCGTATCGAGACTTGGCCGGCGGGGTGAACGCCTGAATGGCGGGCTCGGCGTCGGCCCGGCAGCGGGGCTATCTCCTGGTGTTGTTGGCGTCGTCGCTGTGGGCGACCAACGGCATCAACTCCAGTCTGCTGTTCCGCTCCAAGTCGGTAGGCCCCACCGACCTGGCGGCGATGCGCATCTACGGTGCGGCCGCGCTGCTGTCGGTTGTGGTGATCAAGGCTCGGCCGCGGCTGAGTCGCAACGGCTGGATGCGGGTGGTCGCCTTCGGGGTCTTCGGCGTGAGCGTGCCACAGTGGCTGTATTACCTGGCCATTGCCCGGATTCCAGTACCGATCGTGTTGATCATTGTCTACACGGCACCGGTGCTGGTCACTGCCTATGAGCGGTTCGTCCACCACCTCCGGTTGCCGGCGATGGCCTATGTGGCGATGGTTGCCGCCATCGTTGGGGTGATCGTGGCCGTCACCGGGGGAGATTCCGGCGCCTCGTCGCTGCCCGTGGCGGGTTTGATGTTCGCCGTGGCCACCACGGTCGCCTACACCGGTCAGATTCTGCTTGCCGCGGTGCAGCCGACCGAGCTACCGCCGTTCGTGCGGATTGGCGTCGGGATGCTGGCCGGCGCGGCGTTCTGGCTGGTTGCCAAACCATTGTGGACCTTGCCGTACCGTCATCTGGGCGAACGAGTCGACATCGGTGTCCGCCTCGGCGGCACGATGCCTGCGTGGTTCTCGGTGCTGCTGTGCATCGTCGTGGGCACGCTGATCCCCTACACGCTGTTGGTTGTCGGCGCCGGGCGTATCGGGGCTGGAGCATCGTCGGTCACCGGGATGATCGAGCCGATCGTCGCCGCCGGACTGGCCTGGTTCCTGCTCGGCCAACGCCTGTCGCCCCTCCAGATTGCCGGCATGATCGTCGCCCTCGCCGGTGTGACCGCCACCGAGTTGTCGAGATCCCGAGCCACCGAACCCCTCACCGTCGGCTGACTGGGCGCTGAATCTGCCCTGGTCAGATGCCGAGGGCGGCTAGACAGTGGTCGAGATCGAGACGGTCGCCGTACCAGTGGCCGCCGATGTCGTCGGGGTTCGATGGCGGGTCGGGCCGGAAGGCGGAATCGGCGATCGCGTGGTCGACAGGTTTTCCATCGGAGAAATGGACTTCGAGTCGACGATCGGGATGGAGCGTGAGGACAAGATGATGGAGATGGATCATGCGGTGGTGGAAACCGCAGACTCTGACGAGGTTGCGCAAGCGGGTCGGCCCGCCGTGACGGTGGTCGATGACGTGGTGGGCGTCGAATCGGCCAGTGTGGTGACAGCCCGGGAACTGGCAGGTTCGATGCCGCAGGGCGAGCTGACGGCGTTGACGTGCGGTTGGGGCGCGGCGGCGGTCGATCACGACTGGCCCACTAGGCCTCTCGGCGACCGTCGTTACCGGCCCGTCACAGCTGAGACAGTCGGCGAGTTCGTCGGCGAGCGGCGGGCCGTTCTCGAACGAGGCACCCGTCGATTCAACATGGACGAGGATCTCGGGCAGCGGTGGTTCGGCTCCGGCGACGAGCGACACAAGCGCGTCGGCCGCGGACTGAGACCAGCGAGTGCCCTGTTCAGGGGTGGTCGCAGCCCGAACCGTCGAGATGACGCTCATCGCCGCGTCGGCGGGGAGGCGAACGGTGATGGTGACGGCCCCGTCGTCTTCGGTCTGCCAGGAGAACCGGCGGTCGGCAATGTGTTGAACGGCTTGGCGTGCGGTGACGCGGCGCATCGCCGAAACCAGCCTGGCGACATGGGCGGCGGTACCCGCCATGCCAATGTCGCACAGGCCGGTTTCGTTCTCGGGGGTCGCCACCCGGGTGAGTTCCCGGACCTTCGACCACGACAGCAGGCCGCCGGTGAAGGCGGCCGAGATGACCGGCAGATTCGGTAGGGCGCGAGCGACCCGTAGACGCTCGGTGGCGGCGGTGTAGCCGAGCCCACACTTCCAGCCGAGCCACTGTTGGGCGTTGACGCATTCCCACGTTGACCAGGCCTGGCGGCGGTCGAACTCGCCGAGCACATGGACGATGTGGGCCATACTCGCCGTCTCCCACGCCGCATGCGACACCAATTCCGCTTCCAGATGTTCCGTCGGGACCCCGCTCAAATCCATGGTTGGATCATCGCAAAGGGGTGTGCCACAGTTCCCCGGTCATGCACCAGACTTCTCCGCGGAGAAATCGAATCGTCGTTCAGGCGAACCGCCGAAGCGCGGCCGAGAGTCGGACGGCGCGGGAGGCGGCGCGGATGGCATCGACGCACTCGGCGGGGGTCATCGATGAGGTGTCGACCTCAAGATCGTAAATCCCGGGTTCTTGCACGGCGTCCTGCCAGCGGAGCGCCGGCTCGGGGATCATCCCGGCCGGCCCGGTGGCTAGGTAGTCGCCGAGGGTCGTGGCACTGCCCCGTCGGCGTCGCGACGGCTCATGATCGTCGCGATCGAGCACCGGACGCCAACGAACAGCGTCGGGGGGGCGGCAAGACGTTCCGCAAGCATCGCCAGAAAGCCGAGCGGTCGGGAGTACCCGTCGTGGATGCCGACATCGACGGCCACATTCACGCCGAGCCTGGTCTGTACAAGCACCGAGTCGAAGAGGATGGCGTACAACGTGACCATCCGCGGTTCGAGGTCAGGACGTTCGCCGGCCGGTGACTCGGGGGCGTCGCCCGCATGACCGCGTCGAAACCGAGGTTGAACCACGTGATCAGATCGGTGCTACGGACGGCTTCTCCGGACCGCCATCACGGGCTTCTCCGCGGAGAAACCGAATCAGTCGTTCAGGCTGTCGCGAAAGTCGGTGCAGCGACCGCCAGCTCCGTCGTGAGAGGTCACACCGGTTGGCGATCATCGCCCAGTTCTGCCGCCACTAGCTTGCCGTTCTGCGACATCCATGCCAGGTAGAAAGTCGGAGCAGTCGATCGCCTCGCCATCGGACCACACGGCCTAGGTGAGCAGCCCTTGATCCGAGAGATGGCCGGCCATCGCGGCGTAGTCAGGCGATGAATCGGGCGCAACAGGGTGACGCTCAGGATCGGGGCGATGGTCGCCGGGCCGGCGAACGTTGCTCAGCGGCCGAGTTTGAGGCGTCGGGACAGCGGTAGCGGCTGCAGCGCGAACACCACCGGCACGACGGCGATGACGAGCAGCGCTCCGGCGTTGACGAAGTACTTGACGATGTGGGTCAATGTGGCGACGATCGGTTGCGGTGACGGCTTACACAACTGCGCAGAGCCCGGCGAGGCTGGCCAGGGCGGTGGTTCGACGGGGTTCGCGGACCTGGTGGAGATCGATGCCATTGGTGCAGTAGCCGAAGCTCAGGCCGGTCGCCGGATCACCCCAGGCGATCTGACCGGCCGCCCCGTTGTGGCCGACCGTGCCGGCCGACACGGTGCGACCCATGCCGCGGTAGAACGACTTGCCGTCGCCACCGGCCTGAACCAGCCCGAGGGTTCGGTTGGCCGGTGCGCCGTGCATCGGGTCGGGAAAGTGGTTACGCACGTTGGTGATGGCATCGAGATGCACATCGGGCCGCCACATCTCACCGGGGTTGTGCAGCACGGCCTGGTAATACAGCGCCAGGTCGGCAGCACGCATCACGCCGCCACCGCCGGGCATGCCGACCGCTTGGACGGCAGGGTCGTTGAATCCGGCCAGGGCGGCCGGGGTCACTTCGGTGACCGGCATGGCGGCGACACCGAACGCCGCCTGCAGTTCGTCGGAGGTCGCCGGTTCGCCGACGACCTGCAGCGTCGCCGCGGCGTGGGGCACATGGCGCAGGACCCGGCCAAGCCCGGCGGGGGTGGTCACCCGCTGCGCGATGACGTCGCCGTAGTCGCGTCCGGTGACCGTCTCGATGATCTCGGCGAGGACCCAGTGGGCGGCGGACGGGTGGTACTCGAACTGCGAGCCGGGCGCCCAGTTCAACCGCCAGCGGGCGAACGCATCACGGCGGCCGGCCGAGGTGTCGCCGTCGAGCGGGCTCATCGGCGCGGCCGGAAACCCCGACGTGTGGAGCATCACCTGCTCGACGGTGATCACATCCTTGCCGTTCGACGCGAACTCGGGGACATATGCCGTGACCTGCTCGGATGGATTCACGAGGTCGTCGCCGATGAGCGCCCAGATGGCTCCGGCAACGATTGGCTTGGTCGAGGAGTACACGACATAGCGGGTGTCGTTGGTCGTGTCGCCATAGGTCTCGAAAGCGATCAGTTCCCCGTTGAGGGCGAGCGCGATCTGGCATGACGGCAGCAGACCCTCGTCGATCTCGCGTCGGGCCCGGGTGAGGAGTTCGTCGATGGCGGCCTGGTCGGGTCGGCCATGGCCTACGGGCAGTGATGTCGCCATGACTCAGATCCTCCAGGAGTGCAACGGAGCGCCCAGTTTGTCCCGATCGACCGTGACGCCAAGGCCCGGAGCGTCGGGTGCCGTACCGACCCCGTCGACGGAGCGGGGCTGATACCCGGCGACCGGATTGTCGGTCCAGTCGTTCATGAACGACACGGCGAACAGCGACCGCTCGGGCGTCGACGCACCGAGGTGGCTGACGGCGGCCGACGTGAGATCGCCGCCCCACGAGTCCTCGATCGTCAGGCGCAGGCCCAGTTCGACGACGGTGTCGCGGCATCAGGCGGGCCTTGGTCAACCCGCCGACCCGGTTCAACTTGAGGTTGATCGCCTCCATGCCGTCGGCCATCGCGGCCTCGATCAGCGACTGCTGATCGGTGATCACCTCGTCGAGGATCATCGGCAGGTTGGTGTGCTTGCGCACCCCCAGGCATTCGGCGAGCGTCGGGCAGGGCTGCTCCATGAACAAGCGGTCGGCCCCCTCCATCAGGCGGGCGGCGACGATCGCCTCTTGCCGCCGCCAGCCCCCGTTGGCGTCGGCGAGGATGTGGTCGCCCTCACCGGTCGCCTCGACGACGCCCATCACCCGGCGGCCGTCGTCGCGTGGGTCGCCACCGACCTTCAATTGGAACCGGCGGATGCCGTGCGATCGCTGCTCCAAGACGAAGGCGACCATCGAGTCGACGTCGCCAAGAGGCACGGCCTTGTACATCGGGAGATGGTCGTTGACGCGGCCACCGAGCAAGTCGACGATCGGGCGACCGACGGCTTTGCCGAACAGGTCCCAGCATGCGATATCGATCGGTGACTTGGCGTAGTTGTGGCCCATCAGGGCCTCGTCCATCAACCGCTGGATGCCACGCAGGTTGGTGGGATCGGCTCCCAGCACCGCGGGGCCGAGCAGGCCCAGTGCGGCGACCGCGCCGTCGGCGTGGGCCGCCAGGTAGGTGTTGCCGAGGGGACAGGTCTCGGCCCATCCGTCGATCGTGCCTCCACCCCCGTCGTCGGCGACCAGATGAACCACCGTGGAGGGCAGTGTCCGCACGACGCGGCCCCCCGACATGACGTAGTCGCCGAACCGGTAGCCGAGCGGATACTGGTACACCTCAACCGCAGAAATTCGCATGAACGCCATGTAAGCACGACCCGAAGGCGCCAATCAGCCCGCAAGCTCGTCGGGGGCCTTCTGCCGGTTGCCTTGCGACGACGCAAGGGTCGATTGCTGCCACCGCGACTGAGCGCTCAATGCGGGTGGACACTCCCCTCCGTGGCTGTCCCGGCAGACTACGCTCGGAGTCTCTGACCGCTTCGCCTGCTCCACCGACCCTTGAGACGAATAGATCTGCTCGGTTGTCGCGACGTCGCGTACGGCGAGTTGGGCTCGGAGCGACCCTCGTCGTGCTCGGATTGCTGTTCGCCACGGCAATCGGAGAGTTCCATCTGCGGGCGGGTCGAAGCCATCGGCGACGCGACCTAGCGGCCGACACCTTGATCGTCCTGCGCGAAATCGACGGGCTCGAGTGGCGGGCCACTGCCGGCGAAGACCCGGTCGACATCGCCATCCAGATCCGCCAGGCGGCCGAGACGCTGCGCGCCAATCTGGCATCGGTGACCAGCCCGAGTATCGGAGATGTCTCCCTCGCCGAGCGTTCCCTGGTGTACACCCTGGCCGTCGAGGACCAGATCACCGCATTGATCGACGGCGACGGAGAACGGGCCCGCGAAATCGACGAGACGCGGGTCGACCCCGGATTCGAGGCGGCGATCAGCCGGGCCGAGGACATCGCCGAGCACGAGTCGGCGGTCGCCGATCGCACCGATCGGAACATGCGGCGATTGATCAAGGTGACCACGGCCCTGATGGTTATCGGCGTGGGCCTCGCCGCGTGGTTGTTCGAGTCGCGACGTCGACGCAACATCGAGCAGGAACAGGCCCGGGCCAGCGATCTGCGCTTTCGCAGCTTGATCGAGAGTTCCAGCGACGTGATCACGACCGTCAGCGACGATGGCCGCCTCACCCAGGTGAGTCCGCAGCGGGGTCGATTTGCCGAGATCGTCCGCGGGGCGACGTGGGAACGCGTGACCAGTTTGCTCGGAACTGGCGAGCCCTACGAGCGATGGCGCCGCGCCGACCTCGAGCTGCGGGCATCGGGGATCACCGAGACGGTCAGCCTAGATCTGGTCACACCCAGTGGCGCCAGAATGCACATCGAGGCGATCGGCACCCTGCTCGCCGGCTCCCGGAGCGAGCGGGTCTGGGTATGGCGGGACATCTCGGCTCGCCGAGAGTTGGAGTTGCAGCTGAGCCATCTGGCGTTCCACGACCCGCTGACCGGGATGGCGAACCGCGCTCACTTCGTCGATCGGGCCAATCGCACGCTCGAGCGGGCCGCCAAGGACGGGGAGCCGACCAGCATCCTGTTCTGCGATCTCGACGACTTCAAGAAGGTCAACGACTCGTACGGCCACGACGCGGGAGATGAACTGCTGGGCATCATCGGCGAACGGTTGCGCAGCTGCATGCGACCACGAGACACCATCGCCCGTATCGGAGGAGACGAGTTCGTGATCATGCTCGAGAACACCGACACCGACGGAGCGCTGACGTTTGCCCGTCGAGTGCAGCAGGTCCTGCAGACCGAGGCCGTGCTGCGGGCAGGGATCGTGCGACCGTCGGCAAGTATTGGCGTTGCCTCGGCCGGGGTCGGAGCGACGATCGAGGACCTCTTGCGTCACTCCGACCAGGCCATGTACACCGTGAAGGGTTCGGGCAAAGGCGCCGCTGCGGCGTTTCAGGAGAGCTGACACCCTGCTGGGTGATGACTCGAATACAATAGGTGCTCTGGATCCGCTTCCAATTCCTCGAATTCAACGAGTTGAGCGCCGCTTTTGGCCGAGCACAGCACTATGCAGTCATTAAGGTGCGACGTGTGATGATTCACGCCGTGAGTTCTCCCGAGGGCCACATTGCCCGCTGGACCGACCCGCCGCTCGTGTGGGTTGGCTTCTTCGTGGTCTTCGCCCTCGGAGCGATCGTCGGATTGGTGGTCGCTCAGCGCCAGAAAGCCCGGGCTGAGCGATTGGTGTTCGCCCAGGATCGCCGGTTCAAGGCGTTGGTCGAAAGCTCGCGCGACGTGATCACCGTGGTCAACCGTGATGGTGGGATGACGGTGATGAGCCCGACATCGGGGCCCTTGCTGAAGGTGACCAAGGCAAAGTCGCCCACTCACGTCGGGCAACTCTTCAGCGATCCGACCGTCCAGATGCGATGGCTCGAAGCAGACCGGCTGCTCGTGACCGGGACTGACCATCAGCAACTGACCTTCAGCCTGGGCGCCAACGACGGCAGCTCTGTTCACCTCGAGGCCGTGGGATCGTGCCTCGGAGGCTCACCCAACGAGCACGTGTGGGTCTGGCGAGACGTCACCGAGCGCCACGAATTGCAACTCCAGCTCCGTCAACTGGCGTTCAACGACACCCTCACCGGAGTCGCCAATCGCGCCCAGTTCCTGGAACGAGCCGAGCAGGCGCTGCGGCTCGCAGCCCAACGCGGCCAACAAACGTCGGTGTTATTCTGCGACCTCGATGACTTCAAGCAGGTCAACGATCTGTACGGCCACGCGGCGGGCGATGCGCTGCTGGTCACCATCGCGGAGCGACTGCGGCGCTGTACCCGCCAACGCGATCTCGTTGCCAGGCTCGGCGGCGACGAGTTCGCCATGCTGCTCGAAGACACCGGCACCGAGGTCGCCCACAGCTCGGCCGACCGAATTCTGGCGGTCGTGGCGGAGGATGTCGTCCTGCCGACTGGCATCGTGCGACCGCGGGTCAGCATCGGCATCGCCACCGCCGAGCCCGGCTCGACCATCGACGAACTGATGACGCAGTCGGACCAGGCGATGTACAGCGCAAAGCGCTCCGGCAAGGGACGCGTCGGCGTCTATGGCGCCACCTCGACCATGACTGACTTCACCCCAGAATTCGCCGCAGATCTCGCCGCAGATCTCGCCGCGGGCTTCGCCGCCGACCTTGGAGAGTTCGCCACGGGAGTCGGGCCGTTCGAACAACCCGTCAGGCCAACCCGACGTACACACTGATCGTCCCAGCTATCAGGGCGAACCCCAACACGATGGGGCCGTACCACATCTCGGGAATGCGCACGAACAGCCGACGGCCGACGAAGTGCCCGACCAGGGCCCCCGGCAGGAGCAGCGGAATCCATCCGATGCGGTCGAGGCCGGCATCGAGCCCGACAATGCCGACGAAGATTGGCAGCGCGGCGAAGTCGAGGACCAGGAAGATCACGGTGACCGCGTCGCGGATCGCCGCCGGGGCCATCCGTCGCGATGTCAGCCAGATCGCCAGCGGAGGCCCAGTGGTCGTGGTCGAGGTGGTCAATACCCCGACGATCAGGCCGGCGATCACGGCGCCACGAGGACCGACCGGCCGGGGGGTCGGCGGACGCCCCCAACGAACCAGTCGCCAGATCACCAGCCCGCAGACGATCGCGCCGACGGCAAGTCGCAGGGTGTCGAGCGGAACCACCTTGACGATCCACGCGCCGATCGGAAGGCCGGGAAGAGCAGCGAGGAGCGCAGGGCGGAGGACCGCCCAATCGACGTGCGGACGGCGGTGCTCGGCGAACAGCACCAACATGTTGACCACCTGCCCGATGATCATCAGCAACGTCACTGCCGCCGATGGCTGGATGACGGCGAACAGGATCGGCCCTGCGATCAGCGAGAACCCGAATCCCGTGGCCGACTGCATCGTGCAGGCCACCAGCAGGCCCACGGCAGTCACCCAGAAAGCCGAGCCCATACTCGGTGACCGTACCGGGTTCGCCGTGTCGCTCTACACCCATGCACGTTCGAGGCGGGCGCGGCGAGGCTGACGACCATGCCGCAAGCCGCTTATGTCGCCGACGGAGACAGCCCGCTGTCGCCCGACTCCGCCCTGATCGCACGTCTCGCCTCGCGAGGCGATCGCCACCGAGTGCTCCATGACCACGTGGTTCCGCTGAGGTCGGGCCATGCCTTCGAAGTGCGCTGCCGGATCGGTGGTGCGGTTCACGACCGTCGACGGCCCCCAGGTCGTCGACTTGAACATCTGGTCGCTCACCGACCCCCGCGAGCGATTCTGGGCCAGTCGAACCCGCCAATTCTATGGCACCCACGTCTCGGTCGGCGCCCGCCTCTGGTCGAACCTGCCCTTCCTGCGACCGCTGGCAACGTTCGTCGTCGACACCATCGGTTACGGGCGCGACGCCGACGACGCGGGGTGTCACGACCTGCTTGGGACTCGCTGCGACCCGTATGTCAACCAGGTGCTATCGGGTGCGGCCTATGACTTTCACTGTCACTCCAACCTGACCCGCGCCGTACTGTCGTGGGGTTTGACGGAGTTCGATGTCCACGACGTGATCAACCTGTTCCAGGTGACTGGGCTGATGCCCGACGACAAGCGCTACTTCATGAAGCCTGCCCGGCTCGGCCCGGTGACCATGTCGAGCTCCTCGCCGAGACCGATCTCCTGATGGCCGTCTCGTTGTGTCCCGGGGGAGACCTGGCAGTGCCGATCTGGGGACCTGGCTCCGATGCCGAGCCGAACTGCAATCCGCTGCGTGTCGAGGTGTTCGAGCCCGCCGACGACCTACTTGACGGATGGTCGCCGGCGACCCGTGCCGCCTACCGCGGGGCCGATGGTGGGCGCCACGGACTTCATGTGACGGATGGCATTCCTCCGACCTTGACTGAGCGTCAAACGGTGTAGCGCCTAGAATGTTCGCCGCAGCGGAACTATCCGCTTGATTTTTGGTGAACACCGTGGAGCGAATATGCGAATTTCGATACAAGACCTGCTGGCGACCGGGAAGGTCTTGTTGGCCGATGGGGCCACGGGAACCAACTACTTCGCAGCCGGGCTCGGACCGGGCGATCCGCCCGAGAACTGGAACTTCACGGCCCCCGATCTGGTGCGTGAGTTGCACCAGCGGTTCGTCGATGTCGGCGCCGACATCATCTTGACCAACTCGTTCGGTGGCACCCGTCAACGGCTGAAGCTGCACAAGCTCGATGATCAGGCTCACGAGTTGGCTCGGCGGGCCGCTGAACTCGCCGGCGAAGTGGCCGCTGCGGCACCGCGACCCGTCATCGTGGCCGGCTCGGTCGGCCCGACCGGTGAGCTGTTCGAGCCGCTCGGAGCCCTCACCCACGATGTCGCCGTCGCCTCGTTCCGCGAGCAGATGGAGGGCTTGCGCGATGGCGGTGCCGACGTCATCTGGATCGAAACGATGTCGTCGGTCGATGAGGTGCGGGCAGCTGCACAGGCCGCCATCGAGACCGGCATGCCCTATGTCGCCACCTGCTCGTTCGACACCGCTGGCCGCACGATGATGGGCCTCATGCCGCACGCGTTGGCCGAGGTGTTTGCCGGGTTGCCCGAGGCCCCGGTCGGCTACGGAGCCAACTGTGGCGTCGGGGCCCCCGACATCCTGGTGTCGATCGCCGCGATGACCAACCAGAACCCCGACCACACCATCGTCTGCAAGGGCAACTGCGGGATCCCCCAGTTCCATGGCAGTGAGATCTTCTACTCCGGAACCCCGGAGTTGATGGCCAACTACGCCCGCCTCGCCGTCGATTCCGGGGCCCGGATCATCGGCGGGTGCTGCGGCACCTCGCCCACCCATCTCGCCGCGATGCGTTCGGCCATCGACGGTCACACCCGGGGCCTCACGCCCGACATCGCCACGATCATCGATCAGGTCGGCCCGCTGACCAACACCGCGCCGACCGCCAACGTCTCGACCCGCGAGCGCCGCCGCGGCCGTTCGCGACGACTGAGTCATCCCGGGCTGCGCCACGGCACTGGCCAGCGACTGGCTGGCCAGGCCACTACTCGGCCCGCGACCGGCTGACCAGTTCAACGCAGAGGTCGTCGAGGGCGACCAGGAATGCGGCGAGGTCGTCATCGGTGAGAGGCAGGCTGAGGTTCACCATGCCCCGTGGCGCGGTGTAGATACCCCGGCTGAGTAGGCCAAGGTAGAGCAACTCCTGGAGTGCGGCGTCGCGATCGGCAGCCGCGACCCCATTGGTCGGCAGATCGGCGCGGGCGATGATCGTCATCATCGTGCCGTAGCCGCTGACCACCAGCGCAAGGGGATGGCGGGCCAGGACTACGGCGACCTGGGCGCGGAACTCCTCACCCGCGCGGTATGCGCCACGGCGATCTCCGAGGTGTACAACTCCGAAAGCACCTTCACCCCGGCACTCAACGAGGCGATGTTGTTGTTGAACGTGCCGGCGTGCGAGATGCAGTCGGGTGAGTTCGGGTCGAACCTGCCCATCACCGCCGCCCGACCACCGAACGCGCCGAACGAGAACCCTGCACCGATGTACTTGCCGAACGTCTTCAGGTCGGGTTCCGCGTTGTGGAGCGCGCCGAACCCGTGGGGACCGTGGCGCGACGTCATCACCTCGTCAAAGATCGACAGCACGCCATGCCGGCGGGCCACATCGACGACACCGGCGAGGAATCCCGGGGCGGCCGGGATGCAGCCCGCGCCGCCCATCATCGGTTCGACAATCACGGCGGCCAGTTCATCGGCATGCTCGGCGATCGCTGCGGACACCGCGGCGAGGTCGTTGAACGGCACCATCACGGTGGGGTACGGGGCGCTCCACGGGGCAGGTTCGAGGCCGTAGTAGAGCACGCCGCCGTGGTAACCGTGCTCCATCACCAGGATCTTGGGTTTGCCGGTGACCAGCCGAGCGGCGGTGATCGCCATCAAGTTCGCCTCGGTGCCCGAGTTGGTGAACCGCACCCGATCGATCATGAACCGTTCGCAGATCAGCCGGGCCAGTTGTTCCTCGGCCGGGTGATGCCCACCGACGCTCATGTTCGTGTGCAACGCCTCCATCACCGCATCGAGGGCCCGATGGTCGCTGTGGCCGAGCAGCCCCGCGGTGTAGTCGCCAAGGAAGTCGAGGTAGACCCGGCCATCGGCATCGGTCAGATGCGACCCTTCTCCGGCGACCAATGTCACCGGGAACGGCGGATAGTGGAGCACCGTGCGGGTGTTGCCCCCGGGCATCACTTCGCTGGCCAACCGGTGGTGGCGATGGCTCTCGGTGTTGCGATCAAGGTAATCCTGGCGGGCGCGCTCCAGCGTGGCGGCGAACGGCGTTGTCATCGCCCCATCATCGCCGATTCGCCGGGGTTCGCAGGCCACGCCCGACCGTGCCATATGCTCCCGCGATGCAGACCGCCATCGTCACGGGAGCCACTCGGGGCATCGGACGGGCGACCGCCATCGCCCTGGGCGCCCTTGGGTACCACGTGGTCGTCACCGGCCGAACTCGGTATGAAGGGGACGCCGCCGCGTTGCCCGAGGCGTCGGCACTTGCCGAGTTCGCCCACCTGCCAGGGAGCCTGGCGACCACCGTGGCCCTCGTCGAACAGGCGGGGGACGCGCGACGCCTCTGGTGCTCGACCTGCTCGATGGCCCGTCTCTCCAGCCGGTCGCGCAGGCCGCGATCACGGCGTTGGGGCATGTGGACGTGCTGGTCAACAACGCGATCTACGTCGGCCCGGCGGGTACGGCCAGGTTTCTCGACACCTCGCCCGACGAGTTGGAACGGCGGCTGTACGCCAACGTGGCCGCCCAGTTGGTTTTCCTGCAGCCGATCCTGCGCCACATGGTCTCGCGGGGTGCTGGAGTCATCGCCAACGTCACCAGCGCTGCCGGGTACGCGACACCAACGCAACCCACCGGCGAGGGCGGGTGGGCGCTGAGCTATGGCGTCTCAAAGGCGGGCCTCCACCGGATCGTCGAACAACTGGTCGTCGAACACCCCGACGACGGCGTGCGTTTCCTGAACGTCCAACCCGGCTTCGTGGCCACCGAGCGGGTGCTCGCCGCCGGCACCAAGCTGCAGTTCGTCGCCGACCATGCCGCTCCCGTGGCGATCGTCGGCCAGGCATTGGCCCGCGTCGTCGACACCGCCGACAACTTTCCTCAGGGCGCCAACGTCCAAATCCAGGACCAGGCTCGCAACTGGGGCATGCTGCCCGCCTAGGGTCGCGTCAGCCAGCAGCAGGAGGCATTGTGGGACGCATTCAGGGCAGGGTTGCCGTGGTCACCGGGGGAGGCGACGGCATTGGTCGGGCGATCTGCCGCCGGTTCGGGGCCGAAGGTGCCAAGGTGCTCGTTGCCGAAATCAACGAGGAGAACGGCCGGGGGGCGGCCGATGAACTGGTCGCGGCAGGGGCCGACGCCGTGTTCCTTCGGACCGATGTCCGCTCGAAATCCGACAACTTGGCGATGGTCGCCGCGGCGGTCGATCGGTGGGGGACCGTCGACATCCTGGTCAACAATGCGTGGGGCGGCGGACGGATCGGCCGGGTGGAGAACAAGTCCGACGAGCTGATCGCCCGCAGCATGGACATGGCGTTCTATGGGCCGCTGTGGGCGATGCAGGCGGCCTTTCCCCACGATGAAAGCCCAGGGTTGGGGCCGGGTGATCAATCTGTGCTCGTTGAACGGCGTGAACGCCCATATGGGCACGCCCGAGTACAACGCGGCGAAGGAAGCATTACGGGCGTTGACCAGGACCGCGGCCCGCGAATGGGCTCCGACCGGGGTGACCGCCAACGTGATCTGCCCGGGGGCGAAGACCGCGGCCTTTCGGGCGTGGGCGGCGGCGAACCCCGAGATGGCCGCCGGAGCCGAGGCGCTCAACCCGATGGGCCGGATGGGCGACCCCGACGAGCGACATCGCTCCGGTTGCGCTCTTCCTCGCATCCGACGACAGCCGCTTCCTCACCGGCCACACGATGTTCGTCGACGGAGGCAGCCACATCAACGGCACCGTTTGGATCCCCGACTTCTCAGCCGAAGACGACGCCACGTCATGAGCGCAGCCCGGGCTGCCCGGCCTGCCACCGCCGCCTCCGCTGGGCGAGACGGCGCTGCGACCGGGCACCTTTGCCGGGACCACGGTGTTCGTCACCGGCGGCGGGACGGGCCTCGGCAAGGCGATTGCTGCCGAGTTCGCCCGCCTCGGGCGCGTCGATCGTGATCGTCGAGCCGCAAGCACGAGCACCTCGCCGCCGGGCAGGCCGCGATGGAGGCGACTCGGGGCGCCCGTGCTGACCGTGACGTGCGACATCCGCGAGCCCGACTCGATCGCCGCCGCGTTCGACGCGGCCGACCGAGGCGTTCGGGCTGCCCGCGGTGCTGGTCAACAACGCGGCGGCCAACTTCCCGGTCCCCGCCGAGGACATGTCGCCCAACGCCTGGCGGACCGTGGTCGACATCACGCTCAACGGCACGTTCTTCTGCTCGCGTGAGTTCGCCCGCCGCCACCTCGCCGCCGGGCACGCCCGGCTCGATCATCAACGTCGGTGCCTCGTACGCCTGGACCGGGCGGACCGGGGTTCGCGCACTCCGCGGCGGCCAAGGCGGGCGTGAAGAACCTCACCGAGTCGCTCGCCGTCGAGTGGGGGCCGTACGGCATCCAGGTGAACTGCCTCGTCCCGGGCCTTTTCCCACACGAGGACATGACCGGCGACATCCAAGGCAACCTCGCCCGTACCCACGACAAGGACACGTGCCAACCGGCGCTGCGAGTCGGCCAGCGCCAAGAACTGGGATGGGCGGCAACGTTCCTCGCCTCGCCGTACGGCCGATTCATCTCCGGGCACACGCTGGTGGTCGACGGAGCGAACTGGCAACGCCGTAGCCTGACCAACCCGCCCGTGGTCAGCGTGCGGGACCAGATGGGCAAAGGGCCCTTCGGCGGCTGAGCCGCTCCGGCGACCAACTTCGAGGAACATCCGAGTGACCACCATGGGCCGACTCCTCGGCGTCGATACCGGCGGCACCTTCACCGACGCGGTCCTGTACGACGAAGCCACCCGCACCGTCGTCGCCAAGGCCAAGTCGCCGACCACTCACGATGACCTGTCGATCGGGATCAGCGGCGCAATCGACGCGGTACTTGCTGCGGGTGGGGTCGAGCCGTCGCTGATCGAACTCGTTGCCCTGTCGACCACGCTGGCCACCAACGCCCTGGTCGAAGGCCGCGGCCGCCCGGTGGGTTTGATTGTCATCGGCTTCGAGCCCGCAGTGCTGGAACGCGCCGGTCTCGCCGATGCCCTCGCCGGCGACCCGGTGGTGTTCCTCCCCGGCGGCCACAGCGCCCACGGCAACGAACTCGCTCCGTTCGAGCCGGAGCGCCTTGAGCAGTGGTTGAGCGGGTTGCCGCCGACGATTGAGGGCTTCGCCGTCGCCGGGCAGTTCAGCGTGCGCAACCCCGCTCACGAGCAGGCCGCCCGTAACCTGATTCGCCGGGCGGCCGGTCGGCCGGTCAGTTGCAGCTACGAGCTGTCGGCCCAGCTCAACGGCCCGAAACGTGCCGTGACCGCGGTACTCAACGCCCGGCTGATCCCGATCATCGACCAGCTGGTGACGACGATGCGCTCGACCCTCGCCGAGCGCGGCATCGGCGCCCCGTTGATGGTCGTGCGCGGCGACGGCTCGCTGGTCTCGGCCGACTTCGTTGCCGACCGGCCGATCGAAACGATCCTCTCGGGTCCGGCGGCATCGCTGGTCGGGGCGGCCCATCTCACCGGCCTCGCCGAGGCGGTCATCTCTGACATCGGGGGGACAACCACCGACATCGCCGTGATGCGCAACGGGCGGCCCGTGATCTCGACCGACGGCGCAACCGTGGGCGGATATCGCACAATGGTCACCGCGGTCGAGATGCATACCCTCGGCCTCGGCGGTGACAGCGAGTTGCATCGCGATCAACGACAACCCGGGGCGGCGTTGCGGATCGGCCCTCGACGAGTGATTCCGCTCAGCCTGTTGGCGCTCACGTCGCCCGTGGCGGTCAACTCGATGCTCGACCGCCAACTACGTGACATCAGCCCACCCGAGTCGGCCGGGATCATGATTGTGCCGATGGCGGCTCTGGCCTTGGCCGTACCCACCGGGAGGTCCGAGCGCGACCTGGTCGCCGCCCTCGCCGATGGCCCGGTGGCGGTCGCCGATCTGCCATCGGGGGCGGCCAAGCCGGCGATGCTCGATCGGTTCGTCCGCCAGGGGCAGATCCGTTTCGCCGCGTTCACCCCGACTGACGCATGCCACTCGCTCGGATTGCACCACCACTTCGACGCCGAAGTTGCGGTGAAGGCCGCCGAATTGTTCTCCCGTCATCGCGACGCTCGTGGCGCGCCGATCGCGACGGATGGGGCGGCGATCGCCCGGGTCGTCGTCGATCTCGTCGTCCGCCGGTCGGCCGAGGCGGTGCTCGCCGCCGCCCTCTCCACCGATGGCCTCGCCCCCGAGTTGGCGACCGCGGCGCTGGCCCAGCGCTCCCTGGATCGCACGCTCAACGTCGTCAAGGCGGGCATCGGGCTCACCTCGCCCCTGGTCGGGCTGGGTGCCTCGGCATCGACCTACTATCCGGCGGTCGCCGCATTGCTGCGCACCGAATCCGTCATCCCCATCGATGCCGACGTCGCCAACGCGGTGGGCGCCGTGGTCGGGCGGATCACGATCACCCGCGTCGTCGCGGTGACCTCGCCGAGTCAGGGCCAGTTCATCGCCCACACCGATGTACCCAGCCTGCATCTCTCATCGGACGATGCTCGAGTCGCCGCAGAGGTCGTCGCCCGAGGCGCGTTGACCGCTGACATGCGGGCCGCCGGAGCCGGGGAGTACGAGACCACCGTGACCTGGGATGAACAGACCGTCGATCTCAACGGCCTGATCATTTTCGTCTCGGGCACCCTGACTGTCACCGGCTCGGGCCGTCCCCGGCTTGAGCATCACTGAGGGTTCACGTTCCACCCCGATAGGGTTCGCCTCGATCACTCTTGGTTGGGACGCCTCGTTTGGGCAGATGTCACCATCTGCGCTGCAGGCCCGACGCCTCCGCTGAGCCGAGCGCTTGGAGCGTTGCCGATGTCCACTCCTGTCGAGTCCCCGCCCACCGAGGCGACCGCCGAAGCCGTTGCCGATGCACCGACCGGCCGTCAATGCGGCCGCTGCCGGGGGTGGTTCGCCGCCGATCCGCTGCTCGAACCGGGCGGACACCAGGACTGGTGGGCCTGCCCTCCGTGCCGCATCGCAATACTCGGCCCCAGCCGCTGAGACCACTGGTCTATCGTTGCATCGACGTCTGAAATCCCTGAAGGAGATTCATCATGGCGAACAAAACACCCCAGAAAGCATCGGCCAAAAAGGTCGGCAAGTCGCTCAAGGAAAAGCGCGACGCCAAGAAGGAAAAGAAGACCAACAAGCCCCTGATGGGCTGACCCTCCCGAACTGAGCGCCGTGGGGAGGCCGTTCCCGGGCCGGAAGTGTTCGCTCGGCGAGCAAAACCGGCCCGCGAATGCGGCTCAGAACGTGGGCCGCCAGGAGGGGTCGGCGAAGCCGAAGCCGGCGGACTCCAACGCGCTCGCCACGTGGAATGCGCCGAGGTCGTCGTAGGTTCTGCCGACGATCTGTACGCCGGTGGGAACACGGTTGTCGGCGAGGCCCGATGGAATCGAGAGCACCGGGCAGCGGCTGAACAGATTGAACGGCAGGGTCATCATCGCCTGGATGTGGTGGTCGACGCGACCGTCCCCGATCGGCACTCCACCGGTCAGATACGGCTCCCCGGCCAGCAGCCCATCGGTGGCGATCGTCGGACAGAGCACCGCGTCGTAGGTCTCGAACAGGCGACCGAGGGGCTCCCAGAGTTGGCCCTCCAACTCCATGCCCTCGTAGAACCCGCTCGTCGACACCATCGTCGCTGCGAATGCTCGGGTGTAGTCGCAGAGCATGTCGCCGTGTTCGGCCTCGACGTGGGCGATACCGGCGCCCATGATCGCGGCGAAGTGAGCTCGAGCCGCAATCCAGATCTGCTCGATCGTCCACGGCAACGTCACCTCGTCGACGATTGCCCCCGCCTCGGCCAGCGCCTCTGCTGCGACCCGCGTGTTCTGCGAGACGGCCCGATCGAGCGGCCAGTCACCGAGATTCATGCACAGCGCGATCCGCCGTCCCGCAACCCCGTCGAACGAGGTGGGGATGACGGGCGGGAACCGCAACGAGGCCACATCACGCCAATGCGGCCCGGCGATCGCGTTCTCGATCAGAGCGCAGTCGGCAACGGTGCGGGCCATCGGCCCGTCGTGGCAGTACTGGTCGAGGTTGTAGGGAGGCAGCGCGGCGACCCGCCCGAACGGTGGCTTGAACCCGACCACCCCGCAGAACGACGCTGGAATGCGGATCGAACCGCCAATGTCCGACCCGGTCGCCAATGGGGCATATCCCGCGGCCAACGCGGCCCCCGAGCCGCCCGACGATCCGCCGGGGGTGTAGTCGAGGTTCCACGGGTTGCGGGTCGTGCCCCACATCCGCGAATGGCAGAAGCCTGCGCAGCAGAACTCGGGCGTGGTCGTGCGGATGTGGATGATCCCGCCCGCACTCTGGATCCGCTCGATGATCGGGTGGTCGACGGCGGCCACCTCGTCGCTCAGCGTCAGCGAGCCCTGCGTCCACGACCGCCCGACCATCGGGTGTTCCTCTTTGGCGGCGACCAACAGGCCCTCCAGCGGCCGAGGGTCGGCCCCGTGCCCGAGGTAGCGCTGCTCGGCCGCCCGGGCCTCGACCATCGCCTCGTCGTAGCGACGGTCGGCAACGGCGTTGACCTGTGGCTCGTGGGTCTCGATCCGCTCGATCAGGGCCGTGAGTAGTTCGACCGGAGACAGCGACCGAGCGCGGAACAGCGCGAGCGTCGAGGTGGCAGTGAGGTAGGCGAGGTCGTCATGCACCCCCGAAGTCTGCCCGCCATTCCTCAGCCGGGCGTGACCCCCCGGCCCTACTCCTTGGGCTTCTTCGCCCGAGAGGGAGCGACGCGGGTCGGTTCGCCGTCCATCTTGGGGTAGACGGGAGGCCAGGGGGCGTCGAGCAGCCCGTCGGCCTGGTCGCGCCAGACCATCTCCAAGAGCGGTTCGAGCGGTTGTGGGTCGACGTCAATGTCGCCCCATGGGTCACCGTTGGCGGCGACTCGGGCCGGCACGACATCGATCGTCAACTCGTTCGGGTCGATGTTGGCCAACTCGTCCCACTCGAATGGTGTCGACACCGGCGCGTCGGTCGCGCGCCCGCACCGACCAAGGCGAGAACACGGTTTTGTGCGGCGCGTTCTGGTTGAAGTCGACGAAGATCCGCGCCCCCCGTTCCTCCTTCCACCACGCCGCGGTGACCAGGTCCGGTCGGCGCCGTTCCAACTCGCGGGCCACCGCAACCGCGGCCGAACGAACGGCGTACGAATCCCACTCCGGCACCAGCCGGACGTAGACGTGCAGGCCGCGATTGCCGGTCGTCTTGATGTACGCCTTGACGCCCAACTCGGTGAACAACTCCCTGGTCAAGGCCGCCGTTTCCTGCGCCATCAGGAACGTGGTCCCGGGACCGGGATCGAGGTCGATCCGCAGCTCATCGCTTTGATCGGGGTCGGCGGCCCGCAGCGGCCACGAGTGGAAGCCGAGGCAGCCGAGGTTGACCGCCCAGATGTAGTGGGCCAGATCGGCGATCACCAGCGCCCGGGATGTCGTGCCGTTGGGGGTCGAGACGATCGTCGTTTCCAGCCACTCGGGGGCCGACTCGGGGATGCGCTTCTGGAAGAAGTTGGTGCCGTGCGCCCCGTTGGGAAACCGCTGCAGCAGCACAGGCCGGTCGCTCATTTGGCGCATCAACGGCTCGCCGATGGCGATGTAGAAGTTGATCAGGTCGAGTTTCGTGTCGCCGCGGGTGGTGAAGTACACCTTGTCGGGGCTGGTGACCACGAGTTCGCGACCGACAACCTCGATCGTGACGGATTCACCACTTGCGGGCATACACCGAGCCTACGCAATCGGAAGCGCCCCATTCGGCTGGTGGATCGGTGCCCGCCGGGCGACGGGCACCGGTCGGCGTGATCACGACGACCGCCGAGATGACCTGGTGATGCATCACGTACCCGTCGACACGTCACCAGGTATCGACGCACGGCCGCTTTTTGGTGGAGCGGGTGGGCACCGGCGGGCAGCTGCGTAACGCGGCCAGGATCGTGCGGCGGCTGTCGGCCGGGTCGATGACGTCGTCGATTTCGAAGTGCGAGGCCATGTTCACCGCCTTGCCATGCTCGTACATCCGAGCCACCATCTCGTTGAACATGGCGGCCCGCTCCACGGGGTCATCGACGGCGGCCAACTCGTTGCGATAGCCGAGCTTCACCGCTCCCTCGAGCCCCATCCCGCCGAATTCGCCCGTCGGCCAGGCGACGGTGAACAGCGGAGCGTGGAAGCTGCCCGCCGCCATCGCCTGGGCTCCGAGCCCATATCCCTTGCGCAGCACGATGGTCATCACCGGCACGGTCAAGCTGGCCCCGGTGACGAACAGACGGCTGCAATGCCGCACCAAGGCGGTCTGCTCCACATCGGGCCCGACCATCATCCCGGGCGTATCGCACAACATCACCAGCGGAATGTCATAGGCGTCACACAGCTGCATGAACCGGGCGGCCTTGTCGGCCCCGTCGGAGTCGATCGCCCCGGCCAGATGCACTGGATTGTTGGCAATGATGCCGACCGGACGCCCCTCGAGGCGAGCCAACGCCGTGACCATTCCGGCCCCGAAGTGGCGACGCACCTCGAGCACCGATCCGGTGTCGGCGAGGGTGTCGATCACCCGGCGGACGTCGTAGACCCGCAATCGGTTCTCGGGAATGATGTGGCGCAACAGCCGCTGATCGGCGGCCTCCCACGCCGTCGTCGGGCCCTGAAAGTACGAGAGGTACTGCTTGGCGGTGGCGACTGCGGCGACATCGTCGTCGACGAGGATGTCGATCACTCCGTTGGGGGCCTGCACCGAGGTCGGGCCGACCTCGTCGGGGTGGAACACGCCCAGCCCGCCACCCTCGATCATCGCGGGGCCGCCCATCCCGATCGAGGAGTTCCGGGTGGCGATGACGACATCGCAGCATCCGAGGATTGCCGCATTGCCGGCAAAGCATCGCCCGGCGTTGACGCCGATCAGCGGGACGAGGCCGCTCAGCCGGGCGAAGTATTGGAACGCTCGGCAGTCGAGCCCGGCCACGCCCATCCCGTCGGTGTCACCCGGACGTCCCCCACCGCCCTCGGTGAAGAACACCACCGGGGTCCGCAACCGTTCGGCCAACTCGAACATGCGGTCCTTCTTGCGATGGTTCTGCAGCCCCTGGGTCCCGGCTAGCACCATGTAGTCGTACGAGAGCACCATGCACCGGGCCCGCTCATCGTTGAACAGGTCGCCGTTCACCGTGCCCAGCCCGGCAACCATCCCATCGGCGGCGGTCCGCTGAATCAGGTCGTCGAGCGACCGGCGGCGACGTTGGGCGGCAACGACCAGCGAGCCGTACTCGACGAAGGACCCCTCGTCGCAGAGGTCGGTGAGGTTCTCACGCGCGGTTCGCTGGCCGATCGCCCGGCGCTTGGCCACCGATTCGGGCCGGGCCGCGTCGCTGGTGATCGCCTGGCGACCCAACGCCTCGGCCAGATCGGGTCGGATCAGGTCGAGATCGACAACCTCCTCGGCCCGAGCGAGCCCCGTCACGGCGACGTCGGCGGGGTCGAGCAGGAGCAGCACCTCCCCATCGCCGACCGTGTTGCCTCGGGTCACCCGGATCTCGGCAATCACACCGTCGAATGGGGCGACGATGACGTGCTCCATCTTCATCGCCTCCATCACGAACACCTGGTCTCCGTGGCGAACGAGATCGCCAACCGCCGCGGTCACGGCGACCACGGTCCCGGGCATCGGCGAGACGACGGCTCGATCGTCGTCGACCACGGCGGCTTCGGTGGGCACCATGATCTGGGCCCGCTTGCCGACGGCCAACACCGCCAATGGGTCGTCGACGGCGGGGTCCGCGGCGACCACCGGGGCTGCCAACGGCGTCGCCAACACCGCCGCCAAAGCCGCCGCGTGGTCGTCGATGAAGCTGGTCGAGATGCGGTCGGCGACGACCTCGGGGTGGGCGAGCAGCCGGGCGAGCAGGTCGGAGTTGGTCACCAAGCCGTCGATGTGCAGCTCGCCGAGGGCCCGCGCCGCGGCGGTCAACACGTCGCTGTACGTCCCGGGGGAGTGGACGATCAGCTTGGCGAACAGGGAGTCGAACCGGGGGTTGCTGCGCATCCCGACATGGGCGGCGGTATCGACCCGGATCCCGGGCCCGGTGGGCCACTCCAGCCCGGTCACGGTGCCTCCGGTGGGGCGCAACGAACCGTCGGCCTGCAGCGTCTCGGTGTTGATCCGCAGCTGGACGGCATGACCGTTCGGGATGATGGTCGGGGCGAGTCTCATACCGCCCAGCGACTCGCCTCCAGCGATGCGCAACTGCAGGCCGACGAGATCGATGCCGGTGACCGCCTCGGTCACGGTGTGTTCCACCTGCACCCGAGGGTTCGCCTCGATGAAGTATCCACCATGCCGCGTCGACGAGGAACTCGAACGTTCCGAGGGACCGATATCGCAGCTCAGCAGCCATGCGACGGGCCGCATCGAGGATCTGGCGACGAATCGATTCGGACAGCGACGGGCTCGGGGCCACCTCGATGATCTTCTGATGACGGCGCTGCAGAGTGCATTCGCGTTCACCGACGTCGACGACCTCCACCCCGTCGCCCACGATCTGGACTTCGATGTGGCGGGCGCCGATCACCAACTGCTCCAGATACAGGGCTCCGTCGCCAAACGCCCCGAGGGCTTCAGATCGGCAGCGTTCGTATGCCTCGGCAAGTTCGTCACGGCGGGTCACGGCGCGCATGCCCCGCCCGCCGCCCCCCGACACGGCCTTGACCATCGCCGCGCCGTACTCGTCGAAGAAGGCGTACGCCGCGTCGAGATCGGTGTCGCCCGACGTTCCGGCGAGCGTCATCACCTGGCATCGGCGGGCGAGCAGCCGCCCGGCGGTCTTGTTGCCCAGTTCATCGAGCGTCTCGGCCGTCGGACCGACGAACGTGATTCCCACGGCATCGCAGGCCCGGGCGAGGTCGGCTCGCTCGCTGAGCAGGCCATAGCCGGGATGCAGGGCGTCGCAACCCGCATCGATCGCCGCGGCGACGATCTGCTCGACCCGCAGATATGCCGCCGGGCCCGAGCCGGTCAGCGCTACCGACGCATCCGCCCGCCGCGTATGCAAGGCACCGGCGTCGTCCTCGGAGAACACCGCGACGGTCTCGATCCCGAGGGTGGCGGCGGAGCGAGTGATCCGGATGGCGATCTCGCCCCGGTTGGCAATGAGCAGACGGCGAATGGCCATCGCTGCATCCCATCACAGCGCACCCAAGGCGGTGACATCGGCCGCAACGGGCTTGGACCTCGGTGTGGTCAGTCGTTCTGCGCGACTCGCCTGCTACGGTGACGATCCTTCGGAAAGCGAAGTCCGGTGAGAACCCGGCGCTGTCCCGCAACTGTGAGTCCACTCGTCGGAGTGGTCGAGCCAGGTCGCCTGACTGAAGACACGAGAACACCCTCGAGGCAAGGGAAGCTCGTCGGCTAGGGCCGTTCGTTCCGCCAGTCGCACCGAGAACTCAGCAGCTCGAGCGACAAGGAGGACACCTCGATGAAACGCCCGATTCGCATGCTCACCGCCCTCGGTCTGATCGCCGCGCTTGGAGCATGCTCCGACAACGCCGCCGAGAAGCAGGCCGCGGCACCGATCGCGGAGGCGACCACCGTCGCTCCCGAGCCGACCGCGGCGCCTGTTCCGGCCGAACCCACGATCGCAGTGCCGTCGAAGATCGTCTCGCTGTCGGCCGACAGCCACCGAGATGCTGTTCGCCATCGGTGCCGGCCCGCAGGTGATCGCCGTCGACTCGTTGTCGAACTTTCCCGCCGACGCCCCGGTGACCGACCTGTCGGGCTTCGAGCCGAACGTCGAGGCGATCGCCGCGACCGGCACCGACCTGGTCGTGTTGTCCGACGACCTCAGCAACGTGGTCGCCGGCCTCACGGCGCTGCGACATCCCCGTGGTGCAGACGCCGGCGGCCACGAATCTCGATGACACGTTCGCCCAGATCGAGCAGCTCGGTGCCGCCACGGGTCACATTGCCGAGGCCGCCGAGGTGGTCAAGAACATGCAGACCGACATCGCCAAGATCGTCGAGGACGCCAGGTCGACCGACCAGCCGCGCCGGGCTGACCTTTTACCACGAGCTCGATCCGACATACTTCTCGGCCACGTCCCAGACGTTCATCGGTCAGATCTACAGCGCATTCGGCCTGGTCAACATCGCCGATGAGGCCTCGACCTCCGAGGACGGCGGCTACCCGCAGCTCTCGGCGGAATACATCCTTGCGGCCAGACCCGGCACTGATCTTCCTCGCCGACGTGAAGTGCTGTGAGGCCACCGCCGCCAGTGTTGCCACCCGCGACGGGCTGGGCGGGGCTGAACGCCGTCACCGGCAACGGGATCGTCGAACTCGATGACGACGTCGCGTCACGTTGGGGACCGCGGGTGGTCGACCAGTACCGCGCCGTGGCCGCGGCACTGGCCAAGCTGCCGGTCGGCTGATTCCGTCGACGGCGACGGCGACGGCGACGACCAGAACTCGCCAGGGCGACGGTCATCGCGACCGTGGCGCCTGGCGCGTCGCCGTCCTCGCCGCGCTGTCGATCGGCCCGGCCCGCTTGCCGGTCGGCGCCGTGATACGAGAGCTGCTCGACCGGCTGCCGCTGATCGACCTCGACTCGGGGTTGAGCGTCACCCAGGTCGCCGACGGTCTGGGATCTGCGATTCCCACGTGTCGTGCTCGGCCGCTGGTCGGGGCGGTGCTGTCGGGCTCGGGCGCGGCGTATCAAGGTGCCTTCCGTAACCCGCTGGCCGATCCTTACCTGCTCGGCGTCGCCGCCGGCGCGGGCTTGGGCGCGACGATCGCTATCGTCGCCGGCGCGGCGACCGAGCGGCGGCGGGGTGCTGACCCCGGTGCCGCTCGCCGCTTTCGGCGGGGCGCTGTCGTCGGTGGCGCTCACCTATCTCGCTGGTGGGGTCGGCAGGCAGCGCACGGCAACCGGGCTGCTGCTCGCCGGGGTGGCGGTGGCAGCTTCTCTCACCGCCGCCCAGACCTACGTGCAGCAGCGCAACACCCGACGTGTTACGCGAGGTCTATTCGTGGATCCTCGGCCGGCTGACCGTCGTCGGATGGCGCGACGTCGGCGATCGTGCTGCCCTACGCCGTCGTCTCGGCCGTCGTGTTGCTGGCGATGGCCCGCTCGCTCGACGTCCTTGCCGTCGGCGACGAGGAGGCGGCAGCGCTCGGCGTTCGGGTGAAGCGGGTGCGGGCGATCGTCATCGTCGCCGCCTCGCTCGGCACTGCCGCCGCCGTGGCCGTCAGCGGCCTGATCGGGTTCGTCGGCCTGATCGTTCCCCACACGTGCGTCTGATGGTCGGTGGCAGCTACCGGCGGATCATCCCGCTGTCGCAGATCGGCGGAGCGGCGTTCCTCGTGGCCGCCGACCTGCTTGCCCGGACGTGATCAGCCCGGCCGAGCTCCCGATCGGCGTGATCACTGCCATCGTCGGCGGACCGTTCTTCCTGCTCGTGATGCGGACCCGGCGGGAGAGCTTCGCGTGAGCCGCCTGCTGGTCAAAGACCTCCGGGTGCGCCTGGGCCGCCGTGACGTGGTCCACGACGTGTCGCTCAGCGCCGAGCCGGGGGAGTGGCTCGGCGATCATCGGCCCCAATGGCGCGGGCAAGTCATCCCTGCTCAAGGCCATCGCCGGGGTCATTTCGTGCCGGGGGACCGTGTGAGATCGACGGTCAGGCCCTCGACCGGCTGCCACCCGCGGCAACGGGCCCAGCGGCTCGCCATGGTCGCTCAATCGCCGACCATTCCCGACGGCATCTCGGTCGTCGAATACGCCCTGCTCGGCCGCACGCCCTCACCTCGGCGCATTCGGACGGGAGTCGGCGGGCGATCTGGAACGGGTTCACGCCGCGCTCGGCGATCTCGACGTCGCCGGCCTCGCCGACCGCGATGTGTCGACGCTGTCAGGCGGTGAGCGCCAGCGGGTGCTACTCGCCCGCGCCCTCGTCCAAGACACCCCGGTGCTGTTACTCGATGAGCCGACCACGGCGCTCGACATCGGCCATCAGCAAGATGTCTCGAACTCGTCGATCGTCTGCGGCGCGAGCGGGGCATCACCGTCATCGCCACGTTGCACGATCTCACCCTGGCCAGTCGCTACCCCGACCGGCTCGTCATGCTCGTCGACGGCCAGTGGTCGCCGAGGGCACGCCCGTCGAGGTGCTCACCGAGCGTCACCTCGCCCGGTTCTACGGAGCGAGCGTCAGCGTGCTGTGCACCGCCGATGGCCTCGCCATACTGCCCCGTCGCCCATCTCAGGAGCCCCGCCATGACTAACCCGCCTGTGACCGACCTCGACATCGACGATTCGGACGCTTCAGACGATTCGGACGATTCCGTGGTGGTACCGACCGACGATCCGCGCCCGACAAGCTGCGCGTCGCCAAGTCGTTGGTGCTGGTCAACACCGGTGATGGCAAGGGCAAGACCAGCGCGGCGCTCGGTGTCGTGATGCGCGCCCGTCGCCCAGGGCTGGCCGGTCGCCGTCGTTCAATTCCTGAAGTCGGGGGACTGGCAAACCGGCGAGGAACGCCTCGGCCGTGAGATCGGAGTCGATTGGTGGTCGCTCGGCGAAGGGTTCACCTGGGACTCCGACAACCTGTCGAAAGATATCGCCACGGCCCAGGAAGCCTGGCGTCAGGCTGCCGCGTTGATTGCCGCCGGCGAGCACCGTCTGGTCATGCTCGACGAGATCACCTACGTCATCAACTGGGGCTGGGTGCCGATCGCGGACGTCGTCGAGGCGATCCGCAATCGCCCCGAGAAGGTCTCGATCGTTTCACCGGGCGCGACGCCCCCCAGGAGTTGATCGACGTGGCCGACACCGTCAGCGAGGTCCGCAACGTCAAGCACGCCTATCAGCAGGGCATCGCCGCCAAGAAGGGCATCGACTACTGATGCCGTTCACACTCGTGATCGGTGGGGCGCGCAGCGGCAAGAGCTCCCTGGCCATCCGCCTGGCCGAGGCGTCCACCCTTCCGGTCATCTTCGTTGCCACCGCGCAGGCCGGCGACGACGACATGGCCGCCCGCATCGAGCGGCACCGCGCCGAGCGTCCGGCCCACTGGGGCACCGTCGAAGAACCGCTCGATCTTCCACGGGCGATCGCCGGTCGCGACGACGCGTTCGTGATCGTCGATTGCGTCACCCTGTGGGTGGCGAACCTGATCTTTGCCGATCATTCCGACGATGAGATCCGCATGCGGGGACGCGACCTCGGGGCCTTGTTGGCCGAGCGCTCCGGTCCGGCCGTGGTCGTCTCCAACGAGGTCGGTATGGGCATCCATCCCGAGACCGAGCTCGGCCGTCGATACCGCGACCTGCTTGGCTGGGTGAATAGCGACCTGGCTGCCGTAGCCGAGCGATCACTGTTGATGGTCGCCGGCCGAGCCACCCTGCTACACGATCCGATCGACCTGCTGACCGGCAAGGACGTGCTTGCATGAACCCGTTACGAATGCTGCTGGCCGACCTCCCCGAGCCCGACGCGTCGGCTCGCGACGCCGTCGCCAACCGGGCCGCCGACATCCTGCGCCCCGCGGGGGCGCTGGCCCGACTCGACGAGATCGCCGCCTGGCTGGCCGGTTGGCAGGCGACGACCCAGCCCTCGGTGACCCATCCGGCGGCGGTGATCTTCGCCGGAGATCATGGGGTCGCCGCCGACGGGGTCGAGCGCGTATCCGGGAGAGGTGACCGCCGCCATGCTCGCCGCCTTCGGTAAAGGTGTTGCCACGATCAACGCCTTTGCGACCGGCATCGGCGCCACGGTGACGGCCATCGACGTCGGCGTCGGGCGCCCAACGGGCAACATCCGCCACGAACCGGCGATGTCCGTCGAGCGCTTCGCCGAATGTGTCGCCGCCGGTGAGCATGCGATCGACACCATCGATGCCGACGTCCTCGTCGTCGGCGAAATGGGCATCGGCAACACCACCGCAGCGGCCGCGGTCTGCGCCTGCATCGTCGGCGGCGCGGTCGATGATTGGGTGGGGGGCGGAACCGGCGTCGACGACGAGGGCCGGGCTCGCAAAGTCGCCGCGGTTGGCGACGCCCAACGTCGCGTCGCCGGAGAGCACGACCCGCTCGAGGTGCTCCGCCACGTCGGAGGTACCGAATTGGTGGCGATGGCCGCGGCGATCGCCACCGCCCGTCGACGACGCATCCCAGTGGTACTCGACGGCTTCGTGGTCGGTGCCGCCGCGTTGGCCGTGCACGCCGCCCAACCAGGGGCGCTCGATCACTGCATCGCCGGTCACGTCTCGGCCGAGCCGGGCCATCGCCGGCTGCTCGCCCATCTGGCGATGAGCCCACTGCTCGACTTGGGCCTGCGACTCGGGGAGGGGAGTGGGGCGATGTTGGCCGTTTCTCTCGTCGCCCAGGCCGCCCGGGGGGTGACCGACGTGGCGACGTTCACCGAGTGGTTCGGATCACCTCCCGCATGAGCCCGTTGCGACACCTGCGGATCGCCGGGTCGTTTCTCACCCGAGTCCCCCTGCACGTCGACGGCGAGATCGACATGGCTCGGGCCACCCCCTGGTTTCCCGCGGTCGGACTGGGCATCGGTGCCGCCGGCGCCGGGGTGTTCGCCGTGTCCAACGAGGTGCTCCCCGCCGGGCTCGCCGCGGCGCTGGCGTTGGTGACGACTGCCCTGATCACCGGGGCCTTTCATCACGACGGACTCGCCGATATCGCCGACGGCTTCGGGGGTGGCTGGGACCGCGAGCAGCGCCTGGCGATCTTGAAGGACTCTCGGCACGGCACCTACGGGGTGGTCAGTCTGGTGTTGTTGGTCGCCGTGCAATGGAGCGCACTCTCCTCGCTGCCGACGCCGTGGGCGGTGGCCGGCCTGGTCGAGCGCGCATGTCCTCGGCCGAGCCGCCATTC
Organism: uncultured Actinomycetes bacterium; assembly: GCA_963847945.1. Taxonomy (GTDB): domain Bacteria; phylum Actinomycetota; class Acidimicrobiia; order Acidimicrobiales; family Ilumatobacteraceae; genus JANMJD01. The sequence goes on along the minus strand of CAWKBX010000001.1, from coordinate 371,800 downwards.
TGGGCATTCTGTTGACGTCACGCCCTGCCCGCCCCGAAGGCCTGGGTACCGACTATTCCGCCGGGCTCCGCCGCCGGTCATGCGTCGCAGCGATGGTCATCGCCATCGCCGCCGGAGGAGCGCTGATGGGGGCCTGGGTCGCTCTGGCGGTCGCCCTGGCGGGGGCGACGACCATCGCCGTGGTCAGCCTGGCCTACCGCAAGATCGGCGGCATCTCGGGCGACGTGCTCGGCGCGGCCGAGCAACTCGGCGAGGCGGCCGTGCTCATCGCCATTGCCGCCGCCGCCGACACGGGTCGCCTGCCCTGGTGGCACTGGACCGCGACAGCGGCGGCCCGCCAGTGGCGTGGCACCCGCCAGATGAACCAATCACAGTTTCATCACACTCTTCTCACCTGACCCTCTCGTAACCTGGGGACCGGCTCTCACCTCGATGCGAGATCGTGATGACGCCCACCGAGAAGCGGTGGGCGAATCCCCCCAGACTCACAGGAGAAACTCACGATGAACCGCAAACCCCTCGCCCTCGGCGCCGTCTTCATCGCCGGCCTCAGCGCCGGTGGAGTCGTCGCCGCCGACGTGTTCGGTTCGCCCGCCGTCCAGGCTGTAGCGACGGCCCCGGCTGTCGATGCTTCTCCGGTCGCCGCCGCCGCCCAGACACCCGAAACCCCGGCCCCGGTCGCCGACCGGCCCTCACCGTTCGCCGACGTCCTCGCCGGTCTGGTCACCGACGGGACCCTCACCCAGGAGCAGGCCGACAAGGTCGCCGCGGCGTTCGAGGCGGCCAGAGCAGAACACGGTGGCCCAGGCCGCGGTGGCCCGGGTGAAGATGGTCACGGCCGCGGCGGACCCGGCGGTGGCGGTCATGGGCCACGCGGCGCCCGCATCGAGGCGGTCGCCACCGCGCTCGGCCTGACGCCCGAGGAGCTCCGCGCCGAGGTGACGGCCGGTAAGACCATCGCCGAGGTCGCCACCGCCAACGGTGTCGCCGTGCAGAGTGTGATCGACGCCCTTGTCACCGACGCCAAGGACCACATCGCCCAGGCCGTCACCGATGGCAAGCTCACCCAGGCCGAGGCCGACACCAAGCTGGCCGAAGTCGAGCAGCGAATCACCGACATGGTCAACAACCCGCTGCCCGCTCGCGGTGCCGGGCGCGGTGGCGTCGACGAGGTCCCGGCGACTACCACCGGCTGACCCGCCCGAACACCGACGATCGGACCCCCGCCGGTCGAGTCATCACCGCGGTCTCCTCGGCAACGAGCAGACCGCGGTGGTCGTTTTCACCGTGATCCATCCAACGGCGCGTGATGTATCCGGGGGAGTACATGCTGGGCGACCAGGTCACATTCCCGACGATGGGGGTAGCCCGACAGGATGAACGCGTCGATGCCGAGTTGGCGGAACTCGTTGATCACGCCGACCACCTGGTCGGGGTCACCGACGATCGCCGCCCCGCAACCGCTGCCGCGCCCGGCCGATGCCGGTCCACAGGAACTCGTCGACATAGCCCTCGGCGTCGGCAAGATCACGAAGCTCCGCCTGCCGTTGCACGCCGACCGATGCGGAGTCGAGGGACCGACGGCGAATCGCCTCACCGACCTCATCGTCGAGTTGCGAGATCAGGCGTCGGGCCGCCGAGTGTGCCTCGCGCTGGGTCTCGCGGACGATCACGTGGATGCGCAGTCCAAAGCGGAGCCGACGCCGATGGCTCGACGCCTGAGCTCGCAGGTCGGCGATGATCTCGGCGATCGCCGACGGAGTGTCGGGCCACATCAGGTAGACGTCGGCGGCCTCCGCCGCCACCGCCCGGGCCTCGGGTGAGAGGCCCCCGAAGTAGAGCGGCGGGCATCTCCCGGACGTCGTCGTAGCCCGCGGCGGCTCGACTTCGAGCTGGACTAACTCGCCGGTGGCCCGCAACCCCTTGCCGTTGAGCAGCGTCCGCAGGGCGATCATCGTCTCTCGGGTCCGCTGATAACGCTCCCGGCTCGACCGGGTCTCACCTGGTAGATCGCTGGAAATGATGTTGACGGTCAGCCGCCCGCGCAGCATCTGGTCGAGCGTGGCCAGTTGCCGCGCCAGCTGCGGCACCCATATCTCGCCGCAGCGCACCGCGACCAACAGCCTCAATCGGTCGAGTAGCGGGGCGATTCCGCCGGCAAATGCGACCGGATCGATGCCGAGCGAGTATCCCGAGGGGAGGAGCAGGTTGTCGAAACCTCCCCGCTCGGCGTCGAGGGCGATGTCGCGGCAGTGCTCCCACGAGCTGCTCAGCGACGGGTCCGGCAGCCCGAGATACTCATAGTCGTCGTCGCACAGCGCTGCGAACCACGACACCTCGCACGGTGGCAGATCGTCGATCGTCGTCACGGCCGCGCAGGCTACCCGTGCGCACCGAAGACCTCTTGCCAGCCGCCGTTCAACGAGGTGGCGATGTGGTGCCGCGCCGGATCGGTCGGCAGACTGACCACGTGCCGCCATCTGATTCGTTGACCGCGCTCGTCGCCGGAATGCCCATCGTCTACGCCGGAAACCGGGTCTCGCGGGTGTCGCCAGAGCTTGCCGCCGCCTTCGGGCCCGGGGACCGACTGGTCGTCGTCCAGTCGACGGGTGACCTGCTCCACGTTCCGGCGGCCGAGCACGCCCTGGCCAACGATGCTGTCTCCGACGCCCGCGCCGCGTTCGACGTGCTCGGCGCCCTCGACGACGAGCGGATCACCGCCTTCTTTGCGGGGTTTGCCGACCGGCTGTCCGATGACGCCTCGTTCGATCCGATCGCCCGGGCCAACGCCGACGACGTCGCCGATGCCCAGGCGCGGGGCCGCTCGACGACGCGGTTGGTGCTCAGCGCCTCGATGCGCCGATCGATGATCGAGGGCTTGCGGACCTGGCAGACCACCCCGGGCGGGCGCGACCGGGTGGTTCGCACGATCGACCATCAGGGTTGGACCGTCGAGGAGCGCCGTGCCCCGCTCGGGGTGGTCGGGTTCGTCTTCGAGGGCCGGCCGAACGTGTTCGCCGACGCCACCGGCGTGCTGCGCACCGGGAACACAGTCGTCTTTCGAATCGGCTCCGATGCGTTGCGGACCGCTCGGGCGATCATGGTCCACGCCGTCGAACCGGCCCTGGACGCCGCCGGCCTGCCCCGCGGAGCCGTGCGACTGCTCGACGCGGCCGCCCGGGCCACCGGGTGGGCACTGTTCGGCGACTCTCGCCTGGCGTTGGCCGTCGCCCGCGGGTCGGGCCCGGCCGTGGAACAGCTCGGCGCCGTCGCCCGCCAGGCCGGGGTTGCCGTCAGCCTGCACGGCACCGGAGGGGCGTGGATGATCGTCGGGCCGTCCGCCGATCCCGTGCGGTTGGGCGAGGTGATCGTTCATTCGCTTGACCGCAAGGTGTGCAACACCCTCAACGTCTGTTGCATCGTTGCCGACAGGAGCGAGATTGCCGTGAGGACCGAGGGTGCCGAGCGACTGACGCCGGTGGTGCTCGACGCGTTGCGCCGAGCGGCCGACCGGTTGGGGACCCCACCCCGGCTACATGTCGTTGCGGGCGGCGAACAGTTCGTACCCGTGAGCTGGTTCAACGAGGTCGTGCAGGTCGCCCGGGCCCACGGCGTGGACCCCGAGCCGATGGCCGACGTGGTCGATGTCGCCGCCCTGGCCACCGAGTGGGAGTGGGAGCAGAGCCCCGAGATGACCCTGCTGATCGTTGACAACCTGGCCGCCGCGGCGACGCTGTTCAATCGCTACAGCCCCCGTTTCGTCGCCTCGGTGATCAGCGAAGATCCGGGGGATCACGAGACCCTGTGGGCCACGCTCGATGCCCCCTTCGTCGGCGATGGCTTCACCCGCTGGGTCGACGGCCAATACGCGCTCAACGAGCCCGAACTCGGACTTTCCAACTGGCAAGGCGGCCGCCTCGCCTGCCGCGCCGGCGTCCTGTCCGGCGACTCCATCCACACCCTGCGCCTGCGTGTCACCCAAACCGACCCCGGCGTCCACCGGTAGCTGCTTTCGGGTACGGCCGTCCTTGCACGACGGGTGAGCATCAGCCCCAGGCGCCGTTGATGTCGACGAGGATGTGGACGGCGGTGCTGGCCCACAGGCAGATCTCGCCCGCACCGCTGACGGGAACCTGGGCCGCGTTGGCGGTGTCGACGCCGGCGGAGTAGTTGACGTTGGATGCGTTCGGCAGTTGGCCGCATGGATACGCCGTGAGATAGCCATCGGACTGAGCGCCGGCGACGGTGAGATTCACCGACGCTGCGTCGATGTCGGCCGGAACTCCCCGCCTGCCGGCGACGGCGAGCTTCACGACTCGCTGCGCCGGAATTGCGCTTCCTCCGCTTCCCCCGTTGATCCGACTGTCGGTGCTGCGGGTGTCGACCAATCGCAGCGGGCTGAGGGGGGTGAACTGCGCGGCGGCGGCAAGCGGGGTGAAGTACCCGGCGACGTCGGCGAGCAAGTCCATTCCCGATTCGGCCGACTTGAGGCAGACGGATCCGGCGGCCGAGAGCCGCACGATCACCAGGTTGGGTCGGGTCTGTCCGGCGACCACGTTGAGATTCGAGGCTTCGGGGGCCAGCCCGCACGGATAGACGGTGACGTATCCCGTCTGTTCCGGGTCGACGGCGGTGACGTTCATGGCGACGGCCGTGGCGTTGGCCGGGACGCCGGCGCGACCACGTATCGCCAGCTCAAAGGCAGAGTTGGCGATACGTCGGCGTGAGCCACCGACTCCTTGGCGAGTGTCGAGGATTCGACTCGGGGCAACGGCCGTGTACCGATCGGTGCCGGTGGCGGCCAGCCCGCCGTTGACGTCGATGATCAGGTCGGTGCTGGCGCTCGAGATGACGCAGAGATCGCCCTTGCCGTCGAGCGGTACAACGGCCTGGTTGGGGATACTCGATCCGGTGGTGAAGTTCAGGGTGGAGACCTCGGGCACTCCCGATCCGCAGGGGTACACCGTCAGGAATCCCGGGGCATCGGGTCCGACGACGGTGAAGTTGGCACTGACGGCCGTGGCCCCGGCGGCGATCCCGTGGCGACCGGCAACGTCGATGATGACGCCATGTCCGGCAATCAATCGCCCGGTACCCAAACGTCGACGGCTGTCGACCAGGCGGCCCGGGGTCACGGCGGTGAATTGGGTCGGTGAGCCGGTCGGCGCGGTGTTTGACAGGTCGGCCGGTGGCGGAGTTGGAGTCGTCGAGCCTGCGGCGGCGGGGTCGACGGTGAACGACCAGTTGATGTTGCCTTCCGCGGTGGCGAGTTCGATTCTGTACGTTCCGGCGGTCAACGGCTGGCGGGGCATGATGACGACGGCGTTGTCGCCCTTGAGGATTGCCTGACCAACGCCCGACGTGTTTGTTTCACTCAGCGTGCAGACCTCCAGTTCGACGCCGGCATCGGTCGTCACCCTCCCGATGGGGCTGGTGGGGGCGCTAGGGAGCATCGCGATGATCGGCAGCCCGGCTGAACCGGTCCACCCGCAGAAAGTCACCGGACTCGGGGTTTCGGCGATGAACTGGTAGAGCGAGGTCGTCGTCCCGTCGCCAGGGAACAGGATCGGCGTGTCGACCGGCGGAATGGCCCGAGTCAAGCCGTCGATCACATTGAGCGTCGCGCCCGATCGCCACGGCGCAGCCGTCTGGTCGTCGAATTGGCCATACCCGACGGTGTTCAGTTTCGGCCGTAGCACCCCGATCGCGTGGAAGGGACCGGTCATCCACAACTCGACGTGTTTGCGAGCTGTTGTCGACGCGCTTGAGCTGACCGCGACGTTGCCGTTGTTTCCGGCGTTGTCGCCCGACTCAGTCCAGTACGCCCCGCCGTTGACCTCATCGTGGACGATCGTGCCGTTGCCGATCATGTAGCGCGAGTGGTTCAGCGCGCCCGCCGACAACACCGGGTCCTCGCTGACCGGCAGCAATCCGGCCATTGTTCGGTAGTAGTTCACGGTTGTGAGCCAGTCGGCGCGAGCCGCGATGAACGGTGGGGTTGGGCCTGAGGCATCGACCGATGGCGCGGGCGCCCAGACCAGCGAGCACGCGAGGATAACCACGGGCGCTGCCCTTCGTAACCATCCGGACAGTGTCCGTATCCTCATTACCCATCTCCTGTGCCGCCGCGTCAGACACTCGCGCCGTCGAGTGACTCCGAGTGTTGATTCGACCACATTTCTGTGGATTGGCGGGCTGGGTAGTTGGACTCTTGATCAAGTCTTGCCAGATGCCCACCAGGAGTGAAGCCACAACCGCCCATCGGGAGGGGCCAGCAGCCTGCCCGGGCAGGGTCCGGCCCGTAGACTCTCCGACGTGACGAACCGGCACGAAGCTCACTCGTTGCTGATCACGCTGGTGAGCGCGCTGGTGCTGGGCGCGTGCGGCGGTGCCGGCCCCGCAGTTTCGACTCGGTCGCGATCGCCCATTCCGGTGTCCGCCGACACCCCGACGGCCGAGGCCCCGGTCATCACCACTGTCGTTCCTTCCACCGAGGAGACGCCCGAGACAACGATCGAGACCTCGACGACCGAAGCGCCGGTGCCGACCGCGGCGGCACCCCCCGTCCCCGATCGCATCCCCAGCGCGTCGGCACTACCCGACCCCCTCTATGCCGAGTTGGGTGGCGCTGGCCTCGACGTTCGCGACTATCGCGTCGAGTTGGACTACGACCCGTCGAGCGACCAACTGCTCGTCCGGGTCCTCATCCAGCTCTCGGTGACCGTCGATAACGCTCCGCTCGTTCTCGATGCCGGTCCTGAGCTCGCCATCGGCGAGGTCACCTATGACGGGGCCGGCGTCGAGTTCACCCATGTCGATGGCGATCTCACGCTCCAGCCACCCACTCCGATGACCGTCGGCACCGTGCACGAGGTCGTCGTCGATTACCGCACCGGCGGCTCGATCGAAACCTCACCGGTCGGGCTGGAGGTCGGTTGGTTTCACACCGACGGGGGCTCCTACGTGCTCAGCGAGCCCGACGGTGCCCACTCGTGGTTGCCTTCGAACGATCACCCGTCCGACAAGGCGACCTGGACGTTCGTGATCACCGTCCCGGCTGGAATGACCGGGGTCGCCAACGGCCACCTGGTGTCGCGTCAGACGGCCGGCGCGTCGAGCAGCGCGCTCGCCGGCGCGGCAGGCGGCCCAAAGGAAGTGTGGACGTGGCGCACCGACGACCCGATGACGACCTATCTCGCCCAGGTCATCACCGGTGACTACGAGATCGTCGAGGGCACCGGGCCCAACGGCCTTCCCCTCATCCACGCCGTGCTGCGCGCCGATCGCGCCCGGCTGGAGCCGTACTTCGCGATGACCTCCGACCAGATCGATTTCTTCGACGATCTCTTCGGACCGTACCCGCTGGCCAGTTACGGTCTCGCCGTGGTTGACTCACCGCCCGGCGTCGCGATGGAGACGCTTGGCCGGTCGCAGTTCTCGCGGGAGGATCTGGGGGCGCCCACGCCCGGGGCCGAAGAGCAGCTCTACCTCAGCCACGAACTCGGCCATCAGTGGTTCGGCGACGCGGTCTCACCCGAGCAATGGGACGACATCTGGCTCAACGAGGCGTTCGCCACGTATTCCCAATGGCTGTGGTTCGATCACGTCGGACTTGGGCCCATCGACCAAGCCGCCACCGATCGATTGGCGACCGACGCACAGAGCCGCCAACGGCCGACCGGAGCACCGATTGCCAGCTCGTTGTTCAACTACGAGAGCTACGACGGGGGAGCACTGATCGTCCACGCGCTCCGCAAGGAACTGGGCGACGACGCGTTCTTCAACCTGCTGCGCACCTGGATCGTCGAGCAAGGTGGGTCGACCGGGAGCACCGCGCAGTTCATCGCCCTCGCCTCGCGACTAGGTGGGCGCGACCTCCAGCCGTTCTTCGACGCCTGGCTCTTCGCCCCCGTCCTGCCGACCATCTTCCCTGGCTGAGCGCCCGACCCGGCTGGAGTCAGCGTCGTTTAGTGACCGAGGACCTTGCCGAGAACCCACGAGCGGGGCCTTTCCGACTTCCCAGTGCGGGCCTCGTAGGCGTCGGCGCCGCTGGGTAGCCGCAGAACGCCGTTGATTGCCGCCCAACGGATCGGTTCGGGCTCCCACCTGCGGCTACGGTGTCCGACCCACGGCAGGCTGGTGAGCTCGGTGGAGCGCCGCAGAATCAGATCGCGCAGCGTCCGCCCGGCCAGGTTGGTGGTTCCCACCCCGTCGCCGACGTAGCCACCTGCCCACGCCAGGCCCGTCGCCTGGTCGAGCCCCACCGAGCAGTACCAGTCGCGCGGCGCGCCCAACGGCCCGCCCCACGCGTGGGTGAACGTCGCGTCGCCGAGCTGGGGAAACAGCTCGCGCAACGTTGCCTGCAGCCCGGCGTGAACCGACGGGTCGCGATCGAAGTCGGGCGAGATTCGACTCGCGAAGTGATACGGCGCGCCTCGGCCCCCGAAGGCGATGCGATCATCGGCCGTTCGTTGGCCGTAGATGATCAGGTGTCGGGCGTCGTTGAACGTGTCGCGCTCGCCCCAGCCAACCTCGTCCCAGAAACGCCGGGGGAGCGGCTCGGTGGCGACCATCAGCGAATAGATCGGAGCGATTGCCCGGCGCATGCCCGGGAGCACCGCGGTGAAGCCCTCGGTCGCCCGCACCACCGTTGCCGCCCTGATCGTCCCATGGGTGGTCACCACTCGACCAGGGCCGATCTCGATCGCCGCCGTGTGTTCGTAGATAGTCGCGCCCAGTGCCTCGACCAGCCGGGCGAGGCCCCGGACCAGCTTGGCGGGGTTGATCGCCGCACAATGGGGGGTGTGGTTCGCGCCCAGCACACCGTGCACCGCGATGCGTTCCCGAGCTTCCCCGGCATCGAGATGGCGCACGTCGGACTCGCCGAAACCCCACGATCGGGCGTGCTCGATGTCGGCAGCGAGACGGGGGAGGTGAGCAGGATTGGTCGCCGCGGCGAACGTCCCACCCTGCACGAAATCGCAGTCGATACCCTCGGAGCGCGTGACCCGTCCGACCTCGACGACGGTGTCGTTCATCGCCCGCTGGAGGGCGATGGCCAGTTCACGACCGTGGGTCTTGGCCATCGTCTCCATCGACATCGGCAACAACGCGGAGCACCAACCACCGTTGCGGCCGCTTGCCCCGAAGCCGGCAATCTCCGACTCGACGAGGGTGACCTGCAGGCTGGGATGGGCCTTGAGCAGGTAATACGCGGTCCACAGCCCGGTAAAGCCGGCGCCCACGATGGCCACGTCAACGTCGAGATTCGCGCCGAGCGAGGGTCGTGGGGTCAGTGGATCGCCGACAAGGGAGTCGAGCCACAGCGAGCGGGAACGATAGAACTCGGGGGTTCCGGGCATATCTCTGATGCTACGAAACGTCGGGACCAGAAGCGGGGGCAAGGGGCGGCGGCAGCGGGCGGGCAATCACGTCGAGGGCATCGGCCAGTTCGGTGTCGAGTTCCTTGATGAGCACCCGGTCGGCCTGCAACTCCGTCAGCAACCGAACGGCCCGCGCCACGTCGTCTTCGGCGACCGTGGCGAGCAGCGCCGCGCTGCCGGTCGGAAGGTCGTCGCCCAGCGCCTTGAGGTCGTCGTCGTCAAACCCGGTGTCGCGTAGCTTGCCGATCAACGCTCCGATCGCCATGCCGACCGGAGCCCCGAGTAGGGCGACCGGCCCGAACACCAAACCGATCAGACCTCCGATCGCCCCGAGGCCGCCGCCGTGGAGCGCCCCCTGTCCGGCGGTGCGGTCGTGGGTTTCGACGAAGCGGATCTTGCCGTCGTCGGTACGCGACACGATGGCGGCCATGCCAATCCCGCCGTCGAGGCCGGGAGCCAGCGAGGCGAGCGCCCGCGGTGCCCGCTCGGGGTTCGAAAAGGTTGCGATAACGATCTTCAACATGATTGGGCACAATAACCTCGTCGATCATGCTGCCTCCGCCGCTGCCCATGCCTTCGGGCCCACCGATGACCCCGCCCGGTTGGCATCCCGACCCGTGGAATGCGGGCATGCTCCGTTACTGGGACGGCTCGATGTGGACCGGCCACCAGGCAATGGGCCCCGCGTCGGTCGTCGTGAAGGAGTCGCACCCGACATTGCCGTTGGTCGCCGCCCTCGGCGGACTGGCTGTCACCGCCGCGGCGTTGGTCGGGAGTCGCTTCGCCCTGATCGCGCTTGGCGGGTTCGAGTTCCCTGTGGTGGCATACGTGGCGATGTCGGTGATCTTCGGGTACGGCCCGATGCTGGCGTACTGCATCTGGGCTGCTCACCGGTGGGGGAATGGCCGCTTGCGTGACTCGCTCGGGTTCCGGGCCCGTTGGGTCGATGCCGGCTGGGGGCCGGTCGCCTGGTTGGCGACGTACTGCGCCACCATCCCGGTCGCGCTGTTCGTCACGGCCACCAAGATCCCGATGAAGTCGAACACCGAGGGCCTCGACGGTCTCGACGCGGAGCGAGGAGTGCTGATCGCGATGATGATCGCGGCGGTGGTTGCCGCCCCGTTTGTCGAGGAATTGCTGTTCCGAGGGATCGTGCTGCGCGGGTTTCTTTCGGTGATGCCGCCGTGGTTGGCCCTCACGACGCAGGGCGTGGTATTCGGCTCGATCCACTTCGATCCCTCCCGCGGCACGGGCAATATCGGCCTGATCATGCTGCTGAGCGCCGCCGGCATGGTCTTCGGAGGCGCCGCCTACCTGGCACGCCGTCTCGCCCCGGCGATCATCGCCCACGCCATGATGAACACCGTGGCGATGCTGATCGCCGTCTTCGTCGCCGGGTAGTCGGCCCGTCGCCGCCGGTCGCCGGTTGATCGCAGGTAGCGGGCCGTCGCCGCTCGTGGCTCGTCAGTCGCCGCGAGGGGGCACGGTGAGATTGTCGATCAGCCGTACCTCGCCGAACCAGACGGCGATGGCCACCACCGCGGGCCGATCGACGACGTCAAGGGCGACCAGCGTGTGCTCATCGCTGATCGCGATGTACTCCAGGCTCGCCCGGGGCTCGGTCTCGATCTTCGCCCGGGCCAGTTCGAGCAGTTGATCGACCGATCGTTCGCCACCGGCAACGGCCATCGCGACCGCCTGCAAGGCCTGGGGAACAACCACCGCGGCGGCGCGATCGTCGGGTGACAAGCGACGATTACGGCTCGACATCGCCAATCCGTCGGCCTCGCGGACCGTCGGAATCCCGACGATCTCGATGCCCATGTCGAGGTCGATGGTCATCCGGCGGATGATCGCCAGTTGCTGGTAGTCCTTCTGCCCGAAGATCGCCGCGTCGGGGGTGACCGCGTTGAACAGCTTGGTGACCACCGTCGTCACCCCGCGGAAGTGCCCCGGTCGGCCGGCACCCTCCATCGGGTCGGCGAGCGACCCCGGCTCAACATGGGTCTGAAACCCGGTCGGATACATCGCCGCCGCGGTGGGTGCGTAAACGGCATCGACCCCGATCTCGCGGCAGCGATCGAGGTCGTCGTCGATCGGGCGGGGATAGCGCTCGAAGTCGTCGGTGCGGTTGAACTGCAACGGGTTGACGAAGATCGAGGCGACCACGACGTCGCCGTGCATGCGGGCCTGGTCCATCAGGTGGACATGACCGGGGTGGAGCGCGCCCATCGTCGGGACGAGGGCGATCCGTCGTCGTTGGTGTCGGTGAGCCAGCGCCCACGCTCGCATCGCCGCCGGGGTGTCGACCAGTTCCGTCACCGCCCCTGTCTAGTCGGGCGAGCCCTCGTCGAGGGGAATTCGGCGCTCCGGTCAGCCGAATGCCGACGGGCACAGATCGCGATACGACGGCACCTGGCCGCCCGATGCGGCGAGCACCACGCCCCGGGTGACCGCCACCGCGAAGCACTCGGTCGCCGCAGCCATCAGACGGCTCAGCTCGCCGGGCCGCGAGATCGGCGAACCGAATCGGCCCTGGTCATCGGGGGGAACGGCCAGGTCCCGGGCGCCGGTGGCCAAGGCGAAGACCGTGTCGCCGTCGAACATCGAGTGGGCCGGTCGCACGGCCCGGGCGAGCCCGTCGTGCGCGGACTGGGCCAGCTTGGTGCACTCGGCCTTGTCGAGCCGGGCGTCGGTGGCGACGATGCCGATCGTCGTGTTCAGCGGCGGCTGCTCGGGCAGCACGACAGCACGCAACGTTTGGCGATCGGTGCGGTTCGGCTTCCTCAACCGCAGGGTCGGGTCGGCGAACCAGGGGAGCGCGGTGGACGGGTCGATCACGTGACCGACCGCGTTGACGACCGCCAGTGCGGCCACCATCGTGCCGTCGGGCAGCTGCACACTTGCCATCCCAAGGCCGCCCCGTAACCCGCCGGCTCGCGCCCCGGTACCGGCGCCGATCGAGCCTTCGCCGGTCGCACGACCCGCCGCCCGCTCGGCCGCCAGTCGGCCGAACGAGGCATCGGGACGGTGCTCGAATCGGCCCGAAGTCGCGCCGCGTGGGGGTTCGCCGCGGCCAAGATCGAAGATCACGGCGGCGGGTACGATCGGCACCACCTGGTGCGACTCCGGGCCGACCTGGTAGCCCACGTGGCGCTCGGCCAGCAGGTCCATCACCCCGGTCGCCGCGGCCAACCCGTAGGCGCTTCCCCCGGTCAGACAGATCGCGTTGACGTGGCTGACGAGGTTCTCGGGTCGCAGCAGGTCGGTCTCGCGGGTACCTGGACCGCCGCCACGCACGTCGACCCCGCCGACCGTCCCGAGGGGCGTGAGTACCACTGTCGTGCCTGTCAGCCACCCGCGACCCGAGCGTTGGTAGTGGCCGACGCGCAGCCCGACGATATCGGTCAGCGAACCGTGGGGGAGTGACGCGACCAGTGCCATGAGCATGCCATCGTGCCACTCCGGGTTGGGTGGGAGGGGATTCGCCGAGTCGGCGCTCCGTCGGACGTCGTCGTAGTCGTGACTACTACGGTGGGCCGCATCCGGTCGGTGTCGACCGGACATCGCCGATCAATCACCGATCAGTCGTCATCACTAGGGGAAACACACATGAAGATTGGGATCACCGTTGCCGGTCAGCACCCGCTCGACGGCACCAAGATGATGCTGGAGTTGGCTCACGCGATGTCGGTCGACGACATCTGGATGGCCGACCACATCCTCGGGGTGTTCCACCCTGGCCTGTGGTCGGACATGGCCTACTCGAAGATGGCGGTCGACCCCGACGCATTCTACGACCCGTTCATCGTTGCCGGTCTGCTCGGCTCGATGACCCAGTTGGGCATCGGCTTGTCGGTCACCGACACGACTCGCCGCAAAGCCGCCGACCTGGCCCGCTCGGCGCTGACCCTGCAACACTTGGTGCCCGGTGGGTTCATCCTCGGCGTCGGGTCTGGTGAGGCCGAGAGCCTGGTGACGTTCGGGTACCCGTTCGACACCCCGGTCGCCGAGTGCGAGAAGGTCCTCCACGAACTGCGCAGCCTGCTCGATACCGGCCTGATGCCTCCAGAGATGGGCCTGTCGGGCCGCATGGGCATCCCGCTGGAGTCGGAGAAGGGCAAGCCGCAGGTATGGGTCGCCGGCCACGGGCCGCGGATGCTGCGACTGACCGGACAGTACGGCGACGGCTGGATTCCGGCCTGGCCGATGACCCCCGCCGAGTACGGGGCCAAGCTGGCCACCATCAACGACTGGGCGGCCAAGAGCGGACGTCCGAATGTGGAAGCCTCGATGCTCCCGTTCGTGATGCTCGGCAAGTCCAAGGAGCACATCGCCGAGCTCATGGAGAAGGATCCGCTCGGCAAACTGTTCGCGCTGTTCTGCCCGGCCGATGTGTGGACCAAGCGCGGCTACAAGCACCCGTTCGGCGACGACTGCAAGGGCTTCATCGACCTGATCGTCCACGACATCGACCCCAACGAACTGCGCGCCCTCGCCACGGAAATGCCGTTCGAACTGGTCGAAGACGTCATCTTCCTCGGCAGCGCCCAAGACATCGCCGAGCGCCTGTCGGGCTACGTCGACAACGGCATGAGCCACGTCGCGATCTGCAACCTCACCGGTGTCGTTGGCGGTATGGAAGAAATCGAAGGCAACATGCCCGGCTTCTTCGAACTCGCCGGTCTACTGCGAGCGATGTAACGACCGTCACTGGCTCGTCGTGCTGCTCGATGAGTTGATGGCCGACGCCTGGCCGCCCCAGGTCACCGAGTATGTGGGGCGGTCACGGTTGCGTTGGGCATCGGGATACACCCGCCGGGCGAACTCATGCCTCGCAGTCGGAGTCGACGACGATATTCCATCGCTCGTCGCAGCTGCTACGGCGTTCTACAACCGCCATTCCACCGATCCGGTCTTCCTCGTCAGCACTGCCGCGGCTCCGACGTCGCTCGCTGCCCATCTGTCGTCGCTCGGCTTCGAACCGACGGCCCATACTGCGGTCCTGACGGCGCCGACCACCGATGTCGCCATTTCTGGTGCCGCGTTTCGTGCGGCCGGGTGGACCGTCGAGGTTCAGCCCGCGGCCACCGACGACTGGTTCGAAGCGTTCTGGGAGGTCGACTCATCCCGATCGCTCGCCGGCGTACACCGCACGATCTGTCGGGACGTGCTCCTGCGATCGTCGGGCGCCGCGTTCGTCTCGATCGTCGAAGCTGGCCAGACCATCGCTGTCGGTCAAGTCGTGGTCAATGGTCTGTGGGCCGGCGTGCAATGCATGGCAACCAGCGCAGGCCATCGCCGTCGAGGAGCCGCCTCGGTGGTACTCGGCGAACTGGCCAAGCACGCCGTCGGCAGGGGAGCGGCCAACATGTACCTCGCCGTGATGGATAGCAACTCAGGAGCGCGTCAGCTGTACGAGCAACTCGGATTCTCTCCCGCTCACGAGTACAGCTACTACGTCCGCCCTCCGGCCCACGACCACCGCTGATTCGTAGCCGCCAAACAAGGGAAATGCGGAGATGGCGAGCTCTTCGTCGTAGCAGCCGAGAATACGAGTCGCGACGATCTCGGGTTGCCACCCGGGGTGCTTCCCGACGGCCACTGTGTCCAACAAGCCGACCCGAGCGACCGTGGTCGGGTCTGCTCGTGAGACATGGGCTCAGGCCGCCCGCCGCATTTCGTCCAGTGCCGGTTCGGTCAGCTCGGACCCGTCGGGCCGATAGACGCGCCACCGGCCTCCGGCATCGCGACGGGTGGCGAAGCCGCGATTCTTGGCTCGGTTGTGGCGTGGGCAGACTGGCGCCCCATTGACGGGCGCGGTGGAGCCGGCGGCTGACCAGGGCTTCAGGTGGTCGGCCTCGCATCGGCTGGCTGGCAGGTCGCAGCCGGGCCACAAACATCGTTGCGCTTGCAACATCACAGCGTCGCGGGCCGATCCAGTAAACAGTCGTCGTCGTCGGCCGAGGTCGATCACGGTGCCGGTCGAGTCGTAGACGACTCGCCTCACGTGTCCGATGAGGCTCGCTGCGAGTACGTCGTCGGGATGCAGCAACGTGCCGTTCGCCGTTTCGCATCGCCGTGTGAACGGGTCGGGCGTTGTGCCGGCGGGGGAGTAGCGGACCTCGCCTGCGTCTGGGTCGTTCATCAGTTGTGCGAGATGGTCTTCGAAGGTCTGTTGGTCGACCACGATGTTCACGGTCGGTTCGGGTACCCGAACATCAAGCGGAGCGCCCGCAGCGGCCCGAAAGATCGCCGCCAAGGCATCGAAGCGGCGTTGGGCGTCGGTGCGGGCCAATTGTGCGGCGGTGGGGTTGGGGCCGTGGGTGGCGACGGCGGTGTCCCAGTCGGTGAGGAACTCGGCGGTGCGGAACCGTTCGAAGATTTCGATCATTTCGTTGGCGACGGCGGCAGTTCCGCCCTCGGCGCGCATGTGAAGACCCGCTTCGGATTGGTGCAGCGAGGCGTCGCGAATGTCGTGGTTGTGGGCGCGTTCTTTGTATGCCCCATCGGGATCGGCGAGAAGTTGCCAGCGTCGTATGCAGAGTTTAAAGTCGGCGAAGGGGAGTGTCGCGGCGTGGTGGAGCAAGATTGGTGCAATCTCAGCGAGTTGATCGCCACAACGCGGGTTGCGGAGCGCTTTCGCTAACTCTGATGCTTGAGCGATACCGATTTCACCCGAATGGAGCATTTCACCGGCCGCAGGAATCTTGTGAATGAGTTGTCCGAGTCGAACGAGGTGGGATGCTTCGACGTCAGAGCAATTCGTGTTGACTTTCATCCACCCACGAATCGAAGCATGACAATCAGCACGATGCACGTTGTGGCGGGCAGCGAAGTTGACGAGCCCGGCAAGCTGCGCTTCGATCGACCGTCGTTGCTGGTCGAGCTGCTGAAACGCGACGGCGAGCCCATGGTGATCGTAGTCGCTGAGTTCGTCCAAGAATGCTACGAACATATGATCGATTCTACTTCGACCCACAACAAGAAACAATAGCTGACCAGCAATTTAGTACCATTTCGTATCTGATGGGAGACGAGCGTGGCGCTCGGCTGAGTGGACCCAACCGCGTCATGATGGAGCCACCCGGCCGCCCAGCGAAGGACTGATCGATGACGGTGTCCGAAACACTCCCTCAGAACATGATTCGTGGTCTACGGGTCTTCCTGCAGTTCTTGAGGATCTATGCCGCTGACGAACTAGAGAAGCTACCGATTCTGGGTGGCCTCGTGTCGGCGTGGGAGCAGCTCTCCAATGAGGCAGAGGGCGTCGAACAAGACTGCCAACTCGCCGAGATTCTGCGGAGGACACCACAAGGCGAGGTGAGTCTCGATCGCCTCGACGACCGCATCGATGAGCTGCTCCAGGTCGTCCAATTGACGCGTCGTCGCCTGTGCCGCACCGGAAGCGTCCCGTAGTCGGTCAGCCCCGCCATCTCGCCGTGACGGCTCGGGTCGCCGTTCGGCAGACTGACATAACGAATATTATGGGCGTTAGACAAGTGGTGTTTGTCACGACTGCCCAGCTGTGGCATATTGCGCACTCGCCTTCGGATTGAGCTTGTGGCCGCGGTGAGCTGGCCGCGTTCTCGCAGGTGCTGTCCGGCGGATCCCGCGGATCACGCCCCGACGTAGTCCGCGAGATGTTGGCCGGTGATGGTGGACCGGCCAGCGACGAGGTCGGCGGGAGTGCCTTCGAACACGATCCGGCCGCCGTCGTGGCCGGCGCCGGGGCCGAGGTCGATGATCCAGTCGGCGTGGGCCATGACGGCCTGGTGGTGTTCGATCACGATGACCGACTTGCCCGAATCGACGAGGCCGTCGAGCAGGCCGAGGAGTTGCTCGACGTCGGCGAGGTGGAGCCCCGCGGTCGGCTCATCGAGGACGTAGATCCCGCCCTTTTCGGCCATGTGGGTGGCCAGCTTGAGCCGCTGCCGTTCGCCGCCCGACAGCGTCGGGAGGGGTTGACCGAGTGTGATGTAGCCGAGTCCGACGTCGACAAGGCGCTTGAGAATGGCGTGCGCGGCCGGCAAGCGCGCGTCGTCAGATCCGAAAAACTCCAACGCCTCGGTCACCGACATCGCCAGCACCTCGCTGATGTCGCGTCCGCCGAGGTGATACTCGAGCACCGTCGCCTGAAACCGCTTCCCCTCACACTCCTCGCACGGGGACGCGACCCCGGCCATCATCGCCAGGTCGGTGTAGATCACCCCGTTGCCATTGCACGTCGGACAGGCACCCTCGGAGTTGGCGCTGAACAGCGCCGGCTTCACCCCGTTGGCCTTGGCGAATGCCTTGCGGATCGGCTCGAGCATGTCGGTGTAGGTCGCCGGGTTGCTGCGCCGCGAGCCCTTGATCGCGGTCTGGTCAACCGACACCACTCCCCCTCGGCCCGAGACCGAGCCGCGGATCAGTGAGCTTTTGCCCGAGCCGGCCACCCCGGTGACGACCACGAGCACACCGAGAGGGATGTCGACATCGACGTTCTGCAGATTGTGGGCGTTCGCCCCAAGCACCTCCAACGCTCCCGACGCGGTTCGTACCCACGGCTTCAACCTCGCCCGGTCGTCGAGGTGTCGTCCGGTCAGCGTGCCGCTCGCTCGCAGACCTTTGACGGTGCCCTCGAAGCAGACCGTGCCTCCCCCCGAACCCGCCCAGGGGCCGAGATCGACGACATGGTCACCGATGGCGATCACCTCGGGCTTGTGCTCCACAACCAGCACCGTGTTGCCCTTGTCGCGCAACCGCAGTAGCAGTTCGTTCATTCGCTGGATGTCGTGGGGATGCAAGCCGATCGTCGGCTCATCGAACACGTAGGTCACGTCGGTCAACGACGACCCGAGGTGGCGGATCATCTTGGTGCGTTGCGACTCCCCGCCCGACAACGTGCCCGACGGCCGGTCGAGCGAGAGATATCCCAGGCCGATCTCGACGAACGAGTCGAGGGTCTCCCCCAGCGACACCAGCAACGGCGCGACCGACGGCTCATCCACCCCGCGCACCCAGGCGGCCAGGTCGCTGATCTGCATCGCGCAGGCATCAGCGATGCTGACGCCGCCGATCTTCGAGGAACGGGCAGCCTCACTGAGCCGCGTGCCCGAACATGCGGGGCAGGTGGTGAACGTGATCGCCCGTTCTACGAACGCCCGGATGTGAGGCTGCATCGCCTCGACGTCCTTGGCCAGGAACGACTTCTGGATGGTTGGGATCAGCCCTGTGTACGTGAGGTTGATGCCCTCGACCTTGATCTTGGTCGGCTCCTTATGGAGTAGATCGCTCAGTTCCTTCTTGGAGTATTTGCCGATCGGCTTGTCGGGGTCGAAGTAGCCGCAGCCACGGAAAATGCGGCCGTACCAGCCTTCCATGCTGTAGCCGGGGATCGTCAGCGCCCCCTCGTTCAGCGACTTGGAGTCGTCGTACAGCGCCGACAGATCGAAGTCGGTGACCGATCCGATGCCTTCGCAACGCGGGCACATGCCGCCGGTACGGCTGAACGTGCGCTTCTCGACCTTCTTCTCGCCGCCCTTCTCGAAGGTGACCGCACCGGCCCCGCTGATCGAGGCGGTGTTGAACGAGTAGGCGCTCGGCGATCCGATGTGCGGCTGCCCCACGCGGCTGAAGACGATCCGCAGCATCGCGTTGGCGTCGGTGGCGGTACCGACGGTGGACCGTGGGTTGGCTCCCATCCGCTCTTGGTCGACGATGATCGCCGTGGTCAACCCGTCGAGAACGTCGACATCGGGCCGGGCCAATGTCGGCATGAAACCCTGCACAAACGAGCTGTACGTCTCGTTGATCAGCCGCTGCGACTCGGCGGCGATCGTCCCGAACACCAGCGAACTCTTCCCCGAACCCGACACGCCGGTGAACACGGTCAGTCGTCGCTTGGGAATCTCGACGCTCACGTTCTTGAGGTTGTTCACCCGAGCCCCGACGACGCGGATCAGGTCGTGGCTGTCCGCACCGTGTGGAGCGGGCGACGGTGTCGTGGTCATGCGTATGCGTCTCGCTTTGTCAGGATGCCCCAGGTCAGGCAGGGCAAAGTGTCGGGGTGGCCCCGGTCAGGCGGGGCCGGGTTTGAGGGCACCGTTCGAGGACCAGAGGGCTTCGACGCGCTCCAGCCGCTCGGTAGCGGAGTCTTTCAGGCGCTCGGCGACCGAGGCCGAGAATGCTCCAAGGAACGCCAGAGTTGCGACGTGGCTATCGAACGGCCCGACGGCGTCGGCACCGACCACGAAGACTTCGGCGCTGGCGACGGCAAGCGGTGACAGGCGGCTGTCGGTGATCGCGACGTGCGGCACCGCTGCCCTGCTCAGTTCTCCGATGGCGTCGACCACCCACTGGTCGTACCGTCGCAGGTCGATCGCCACCACGAGGTCATCGGTTCCCAGCCGGGCCAGTTGGCGCCCGACGACAACCGGGTTGCCGTCGATCAACTCCACCTCATCGCGCAGGTACGCCAGTTCCTCGACGCACTGAATGGCCACTCCCCTGGAGGCGTCGCCCGACAGGAATCCGACCCGCCGGGCCGTGGCCAGCGCTTCAACCGTCCGGTCGTATGCCGCCCGATCGACTCCATCGAAGGTCACCTGCAGATTGACGAACTCGCGCTGCAACGTTCGCCCAAGGACGTCGTGGCGGGCCAACTCCTTGATCCTGGCCGCGGCCGGTCGGAGTTGCTGGGTGAGCTCGTCTTGCACCGCGGCTTGCAGCGCCGAGAAACCGTCGAATCCGAGCTTGACGGCCAGGCGCACGACCGTCGCCGCCCCCGCCCCCGAGCTGTTGGCCAACTCGGCGACCGTTCCGAAGGCAACGGCCTGCGGATGCCGCACCACGACTTCGGCAACTCGGAGCTCGGCAGCCGACAACGACGGCGCCGCCTGTTGCACGAGATCTTGGACGGACATCGACGCGAGGTTAGGGCACGAGTCAACATCGGGCAGGGACGCCTTCGATCCCCGACCTGCCGGTGTACATGTTCCCAATTTGATAGACTTTGGAACAGATATTCCGTACGTCGGTGGAACTCCAACCTCGAAGGTGAAACCATGACTCAGGCCGCCACGCTCACCTGCCGCCACAGCGATCCGCCCACGGTCACTGCCGACTCCCCCTGGGCGCTGCCAACGACTCCCCATCCGGTCGGTTCGGAGTCGTTTGTCGACGCCGCGCAACGGGCCCGAGATCAGGTGCCGGCCAATGTCCGCGGCTCGGTGATCAACTTCACCGCCGACGCCGGCACCACCGGGGCCATGTTGATACGCGGCGTGCCGGTCGGCGTTCTATGCGAGACGCCGACTCGTCCGACCACCCCCACGAACAAGGATGCCGCCAGCGAGTTCGCCCTAGTAACGATCGCCCGGTTGCTCGGCGAACCCGTCGGTTACCTTCCGGAGCACGGCGGTGATCTCGTGCAGAACATCGTGCCGGTTGCCCAATCGGCCGATCGTCAGGTGTCGACCTCGTCCAAGGTGGACCTCATGTTCCACACCGAGGCGGCGTTCCATCCGCATCGGCCGCACTACCTCTTGCTGCTGTGTCTGCGAGGTGATCGCGATCATCTAGCCCGCACGACCCTGGCATCGGTTCGGGAGGTCGCCCCCCTGCTCAACCCGGCAACCCGCGACACGTTGTTCGAGCCCCGGTTCCGCACGGCCGTCGACGAGTCGTATCTCGACGGGCGCCCAACCACCTGGGGAACGGCCGGGTCGGTGTTCTACGGTGCACCCGAACAGCCTCACATGGTGTTCGATGCCGACCTGATGAGGGGCATCGACCCCGCAGCCGATCGGGCTCTGGCGGAATTGAGCGAGGCCGTCGCAGCGCATCACACTGGCGTCGTGCTCAACGCCGGTGATCTGTTGATCGTCGACAACACCGTCGCCGTGCATGGTCGCAGCCAGTTCCGCCCCCGGTTCGACGGCCTCGACCGGTGGCTGCAGCGTACGTTCGTCGTGGCCGATCTCACCGCAAGTGCCGCCGAGCGTCACGGACGGATCATCACCACGCGTTTCGGGTGACGACGCGCCAAATCCCGCCGGATTGACACGCTCACCGTCGGCGGTTGAAGTCCACGCAAAGGGAGGTGTTCTCACCCTCCGTCCGGGCGAAGCCCGATAACGCCCCGCTGACCTCCAGAAAGACTCAGGAGTTGGGCAACTCAGCGACTTGACACAGTGCCCTCACTACTTTTCGAGAAAATGAGAGAAACTTGCCCGGAGATAATTGACTGATCGGTTAGATCATCTCTACTATGCGAAGCAGCCGTTCGCGCAGGGGTGCGACGGGCGGCGAAATTCCGAGCTGCGAACTGTTAGAGGGGGTTTCATGGCACTCATGGAGATCGAACGTCCAGGTGAATCGGCGGCCAAAAGCTGGATGAAGACCGCGGCATGCCGCGGTCTGACCGTCCTGTTCTTCCCGCCGTCGGCTGAGCGTCCGCAGGCCCGAGACCGGCGAGAGGCGAGTGCCCGCTCGGTCTGCGCGAGCTGCTCCATCTTGACGGAGTGTCGCGATTACGCCCGCCAGAATCACGAGTACGGCTTTTGGGGCGGAGAGTCCGAAGACGAGCGCCATGCGGCCGGCTACCGACTGATCGCTCCGATCGGCACCCGGGCTCGGCCCGAGTCGCTCGCCAGCTGACCCGACGCCGGGGCCCGCTCCGGCTGACTTTCACGATCGTCAACCGACGTACGCTCGGCGCATGCTCGATCGCGATGAACTCCTGCCGCTCGCCCGGCGGGTGATGGCTCACGTGCGGGCCGGAACCACCGACCAGTCCGATCGGGTCGTCCGCGTTCCCACCGATCACTACGTCGATCCCGTGCGCTGGCAGCGCGAGATCGACGTCATCTTCAAACGACAGCCATTGGGGATGGCGTTGTCGTGCGAGCTCCCCGAACCAGGGGCGTACAAGGCCACCGACGTGCTCGGCGTACCCGTGTTGATGACCCGGGGCACCGATGGCGTCGTGCGCGCGTTCCTCAACGTGTGCCGCCACCGGGGGGCGCTGGTCGTCAACGGATGCGGGTCGGCCCGGCGGTTCTCCTGCCCGTACCACGCCTGGACGTATGACGACCGGGGGTCACTCGTCGGCGTGTACGGCGAGTCGACCTTTGGTGATGTTGAGCGAGAAGATCACGGTTTGATTCCGCTCCCCTGCGAGGAACGAGCGGGATTCGTCTTCGTCGTCCTGTCCCCCGGGGCGCGCCTCGACCTCGACGTCTGGCTCGGCGACTACGGCGCCGAGTTGAGCGGGCTTGGTCTCGCCGGCTGGCATCTCACCGGGCAGAAACGGGTTGACGGGGCAAGTTGGAAGGTCTGTTACGACGGTTACCTCGAGGGCTACCACTTCCAATCGCTTCATCGCACCACACTGTTTCCCCAGACGATGAGCAATCTGATGGTCTCAGACGCCTGGGGGCCGCATCAGCGAGTGATCTTCGCCAAACACTCGATCTCGGCGTGGACCGACCTTGGCGAGGACCAGTGGGAACTGCCAACCGATCACTTCGGGCCGGTCTACACGATCTTCCCGCACATCTCGATCGCCGGCGGCTGGGGCGACCGGTGCCTGGTCAGCCAGCTCTTCCCCGGCCCGACCCCCGACCGTTCGTACACGATCCAGTCGTTCCTCAGCCGCCATCCGGTCATCACCGACAACGACCGGGCGACGGCCGACGCGTACGCCGAGTTCCTGTATCAGGTCGTGCGCGACGAGGACTATGCGACGGGTATCGGAATTCAACAGGGGCTCACCGCCACCCCCGGACGCGATGTGGTCTTCGGCCGCAACGAGGTGACCCTGCAGCGCTTCCACGCCACCGTCGATCGGCTATTGGGCGAAGCCGAACAACCGTGAGCGACGCGCCCGACGATCTGCTCGAGCGCGTGTGGGCCGACTACGGCGATACCCGCCGAATCGTGGCAACGACCGAGGTCAGCGCCAACGTCTCGACCAACCGGGTGTACCGGCTGAGCCTCGACGCCGACGACGGTCACGGCGCCGAGGTCTACGCGAAGGTCAGCTCATACGGGTCGTACTTCTTGTTCCTCGAAGATCACGACCGCATTCATCGCTGCGTCGAGGAACTACGCGGTACCCGATTCGACGGGATGCTGGCCGACATCCTGACCCGCGACCGGCGCATCTACACCTGGTACGACCAGCGCCAATGGGTCGTGCTCTACCGGGGCCTTGAGCGGCGTCGGACACTCGGGCGGATCCTCACCGACAACGAGATCGAGCGCTTCGCCCAGGAGATCGCCGAGTTCCATCTGGCCTGTACCGAGCTTGCCCCGCGGCTGCCGTTGACCTCGAAGTCGATCAAGTCCGACGCGATCCACCTGCTCGACTTGTTGGAGAGCCCATTCGCCCCACGCAACTTCCAACTGCCGCCGGAACACATCGGCGTGTTGCGTCGCCATACCCACGACTTTCTTGTTCGCCTCGACGAGATGCACTACGACTATTGGGCCAAGATTCCGGTGCTGATCGATTGGAACCTGGGCAACTTCTCGGTGACCGGGGAGGGCGACGACTTCCGGCTGTTCTCCCGCTGGGATTACGACTGGTTCCGCATCGAGCCGCGCCTGCTCGACTTCTACTTTCTGTCGCGGGTATCAAGTCGAACCGGTGACCGAACCCAGTTCACGTACGCGTCGCACACGCTGACCGAACCCCGCTTTCAGCACTTCGTGCGGGCGTATCACCAGGTCATGCCGCTCAACGCCGACGACATCAGGTTCCTGCCCGAGGTCTACCGGTTCTTCATCCTCAACTACGTGGTGCGCGAGGGTGCCCGCTTCTTTCGCCCCGACTACTGCGCAACGTTCCGCCATCACGCCGTCACCCGCTACCTGCCCGAGTTGGAACGCCTCGACATCACTCCGCTCCTCGACATCGT
The DNA here is from genome assembly GCA_963847945.1 of uncultured Actinomycetes bacterium. Taxonomy (GTDB): domain Bacteria; phylum Actinomycetota; class Acidimicrobiia; order Acidimicrobiales; family Ilumatobacteraceae; genus JANMJD01. Next base: position 347,511 of record CAWKBX010000001.1, on the reverse strand, counting down.
CGGGCCGTGAATCAACCGGCCGGTGGCCGGCGACGCAATAGGGTCGGGTGATATGAGCCTTGAACCTCGTGTCTGTGTCATCGGGAGCGCCAATCTCGACCTGGTCGCCCGGGCGACACGGATTCCCCGGCCGGGAGAGACCGTGCTCGGCTACGACTATTTCGAGGCTCCCGGTGGCAAGGGGCTCAACCAGGCGGTTGCCGCGGCGCGATCGGGGGCCACCGTGTCGTTCATCGCCGCCGTAGGAACCGACCCCGCGGCAGCGACCCTCACCGACATCGCCGAGGCCGACGGCATCTCGACGTCGGCGATCAAGCGGGTCGACGCAGCGACCGGTCGAGCGTTGATCAACGTCGGCGACGACGGCGAGAACTCGATCATCGTGGTGCCGGGTGCCAATGGCCAACTCGATGCCAAACACGTGCGGGTCCATGGCCCGACGGTGGCTCGCGCCCAGATCGTGTTAGCCCAGCTTGAAGTGCCGATTCCGGCGGTGATCGCCGCCTTCGAGGTCGCTCGGGCCGTGGGGGCGACGACCATTCTCAACCCCGCGCCAGCCGCCGAAATGCCCGACGAGCTGTTGGCCCTGGTCGACATTTTGATTCCGAACGAGCACGAAACCGAGTCGATGGGCGGGGTCGAGCATCTGCGCCGATTGGGCATCCATACCCTCATCGTCACCGAAGGTCCCCGGGGTTGCCGGGTGTTCGACCCGAGCGGCGAACGACGAATTGAGTCGTTCTCCGTCGACGCAATCGACACGACGGGGGCCGGAGACTCGTTCTGCGGAGCGCTCAGCGCCCGACTCGCCCACGGTGCAACGATCGACGACGCCCTGGTCTGGGCGTGCGCGGCCGGTGCGCTGGCGACCACGGTGGTCGGCGCGGTGCCGTCGATTCCGCGGGCCGAATCGGTGACGGCGCTGATCGAGTCACAGGGCCGAGCGACGTAGGGTGAGGGCAACCCACCCGTTCATTCGCTCGATCTCGACGACGGCGAAACCGGTCATCGCGGCGACGACGTGGTGGTACTGATCGTCGAGCAACCCGCTCAGAATCAGGGTGCCGCCAGGGGCCACCGACCGGGTGAGTCCATCCGCCAACTCGATCAACACGGGGGCCAGGATGTTGGCGACGACCACGCCAAACTCATCGGCGACCTCGCCGAGGGAATCGCACGAGACGGTGATTTGGTGCGCGACGCCGTTGGCCTGGGCGTTGGCGATGGTGATCTCGGGAGATGCCGGGGAGATGTCGATCGCCACGGCCTGGTCAACGCCGAATACACAGGCGACGACGGCCAACACTCCGCTTCCGCAGCCGACGTCGAGCAGACGGACGGACGGCCGACGGTCGAGTTCGGCGAGCAGCGCCCGCATCGACGACACGGTCGTCGGGTGATCGCCCATCCCGAACGTCGGTCCGGGCTCGATCCGCACGACCCGCTGGCCGGCGGCGGCACCTACCGCGCCGTACCACGCGGGGGCGACGATCAGCCGGTCATTGACGACCACCGGCTGGGCGAATTCACGCCACGTGTCGGCAACTGCGGTATCGACCTCGACAAGTTGGCACGACCACCGTTCGGGCAGTGCGGCGGTCCGCTCGGCAATCGCCTCGCGGTCCTCACCGAGTGCGGTCCACAACTCGGTGGTACCCGCCGGACCGGCGCGCTCCTCGACGGCAACCACTCCCCATCCCCACAAGATGTCCGAGGCGTACTCCACGTCGTCGGGATCAACCGTCAGGACGAAGGCGAGCATCAGGTGTCGATGCGACGCAGTTGGCTGCGGAACACCTTGGCCTTCTCGACGTAGATCGCCGCCGACATGGCGATCAGTTCAGGCTTTGCCCGACCCTCCTTCATCACGGCCGGGGCGCCGGCGGCGATGGCCCCGGGTGGCACGAACGAGTCATTGAGGAGTACCGAGTTGGCGGCGACGATAGATCCGGTTGAGACGACGACGCGATGGAGCACCACGGAGGCGTTGCCGACAAGCGCCCCGTCCTGGATGGTGCAGCCCTCGAGATGGACGATGTGGCCGATCGTGCAGTCGCTGCCGATGCGCGTGGAGTCGTGGGCCGTGGTGTGGATCACGCAACCGTCCTGAATCGACGACCGCTCCCCCACGATGATCGCCCCGTCATCGCCCCGCAAGACCGCGCACGGCCACACCGAGCTGTGGGCTCCGATGGTCACGTTGCCGATGATCACGGCGTCGGGGTGGATGTAGGCGTCGGGATGAATGTTGGGAACGGAGTCGCCGAGCGCGTAGATAGGCACGGGGCGAAGCTATCCCGACACGCCACAGAACCTGGATTCGGCGGTCTCCCAAGCGCTCCAGTGGCGGGAAAACCGCCGCTTACAACGCCGCAGCTGTTGGGCGGGGCCTTCCAACGGATACGGTGGCGACCCATGTCCCGCAGGATCGAGATCGAGTTAACAAGCGCGCGCCCCGACGGCGTCCTGACCTGGCGCGCGGCCGGCGCCCGCGAGCCGCGGGGGACGGTCCTGCCATCGGTGCTACCTGACGACGTGAAGGTCGGTGATGTGCTCAAGGTCGACGCCGATATCGAGGTCGATGGCATCACGATTCTCGGCATCGCCGGACTCGCCCGGGCCCGCAAAGAGGCCACCCGTATCGAACTGGTCAGCAACGACCGCCCGTTCGAACCGGTCACCCAGACCCTTGCCCGCCGGGAGCGCGGTGATCGTGGCGACCGCGGTGATCGTGGGGACCGCGGCCCCCGCCGTGACCGTCCGGCCCGTGATGGCGGCCGCGATGGCGCAGGCCGCCCCGACCGCCCCCGCGGCGACCGCCCGGCCGGCGACGGAGCCCGCCCGGCGCGAACCAACGACCGCCCGCCCCGTGATGGTGATCGCGCCCGTCGTGATCGCCCGGCGCGTCCCCGGTTCGAGCCCGTTCCCGAGCTGCCGCAGCGTCCCCGTGCCACTCGACTGAAGCCGGGCCGGGCGCATCGCAGCGCGGTGCTCGACGATCTGCCCGAGGCCCAGCGGGCCATCGCCGAGAAGGCTTTGCAGGGCGGTATCCCCGCCGTACGGATGGCCGTGCAGGAGCAGAATGCCCAGCTCAAGGCGCAGGGCAAGGAAGAGATTCCGGCCGCGGGCCTGCTCAAGATGGCCGAGGAGCTGCTCCCCCGCCTGCGGGTCGCCGAATGGCTCGACCGGGCCGATGCCGCGAAGGCCGACATCGACCGTCTCGATCTGCGCGATCTGCGCTCGGTGGTCGCCGCCTCCGACGACCCGATGGTCACCCGCGACGAGGTCAGCCGGGCGCTCGCCAACGAGCTGAAGGCCGCGCTCGTCACCCGCCAAGATCAGGCGTCGGCCGAGTGGATCGACGACATCGGCATGGCCGTCGACTTCGGTCGGGTCATCCGCGCCCTGAAGCTCTCCTCCGAGCCGCCCAAGGCCGGCATGCGCTTCCCCGCCGACCTCGCGGTGAAGCTCTCGACGGCCGCGACCGCCGCGCTGACCCCCGATGCGCTGCCCGAGCGGTGGTCGGCCGTGCTCGAGGCCGTTGCCTTCGCCCCGATCCGCGCCCAGGTCACCCCGGCCGCCGGTCCGTCGGCATCGAGCGACGAACTGACCGCCACGATCACTCGGCTGGCCCCGCTGCTGCCGCAGATCGCCGCGTTGTTCGGCATCACCCCGGCCCCGGGGGCGCAAGCTCCCAAGCCGTTGCGGGCGCCGCGCAAGCCCGAGCCCCGCAAGCCGGGCACCTCACCCGCCGGTCGTCCCGATGGTGGTCGCCCGGAAGGTGGGCGTCCGGATGGTGGTCGCCCGCCGCGGCCGACCACCCCGCCATCGGCCCCGGCCGCGGCAGCCCCGGCCGAGGCCCCGGCCACAGCTGAAGTGTCCGAGGCCCCGGTCATCGAAGTCGAGGTCGCCGAAGCCGTCGAGGTCGTCGACGTCACCGAGGTTGTCGAGGTCGCTGAGGTCATCGAGGCGGCTCCCGAGACCGCCGCAGCAGAGGTTGCCGACGTTGCCGAGGCTGCTCCCGAAGCGGTCGTCGAGGCCGTTGAAACCGTCGAGGCTGCTCCCGTAGCGGTCGTCGAGGCCGTCGAAACCGTCGAGGCTGCTCCCGTAGCGGTCGTCGAGGCCGTCGAAACCGTCGAGGCTGCTCCCGAAGCGGTCGTCGAGGCCGTTGAGGCATCAGTCGACGCCGACGTCGTCGTCGACGAGACGGTCGACGCTGCGCCGGCCGCCGACGAATCCTGACGTCGAGCGCGGCCCGGTCGTCGATGGCGACTGGGCCGTCGGCTCTCGCTACGAGCGCACTGCGGAGCGATCACTAGATTCGATCTCCATGTCAGAGATCGTGCAATACGAAGTCGATGGCCGCGTCGCCATCATCACGCTCAACCGGCCCGAGGCACGCAACGCGGTGAACGGTGATGTCGCCAACGGCCTGGAGGCGGCGATCGACCAGATGGAAGCCGATCCGGCCGTGTGGGTGGGCATCCTGCGAGCGAACACCGAGGGCCAGGAGCGCCCCGTGTTCTGTGCCGGGGCCGACCTCAAGGCGATCAACTCGGGCAACGCCGGCGGACTCAATACCGCTCGCGGCGGTTTCGGCGGCTTCGTCTACCGCGAGCGGACCAAGCCTGTGATCGTGGCGGTCGATGGTCTCGCCACCGCCGGTGGCTGCGAGATCGTTCTCGCCGCCGATTTGGTTGTAGCCACGACCCGTTCGGCGTTTGGGCTCGCCGAGGTGAAGCGCAATCTCATCGCCGGCGCCGGTGGGCTGTTCCGCCTGCCGCGGGCCATCGGTCAGGCGGCGGCGATGGAGGCCATTCTGACTGGCGAGCCGATTCCCGCCGAGCGAGCCCACCAGTTGGGCCTGATCTCCCGCCTGGTCGGTCCGGGGGAAGCGCTCGATGAGGCCAAGCGGTTGGCGGCACAAATCACCGCCAACGCTCCCCTGGCCGTCTGGGCAAGCCGCAAGGTCGTGCTGGCCGCGGCCTACGAAGACGACGAGGCGTTGAAGAAGCTGACCAACGCCGAGTTCGCCAAGGTGCTGTCGTCGAGTGACACCAAAGAGGGTCTGACGGCGTTCATCGAGAAGCGCACCCCGAACTGGACCGGGGCGTAACCAGCCCCGAACTCGGCGGTTCTCAGCCGTCCAATACCCCGACGTCGCGGAGAAAGTCGACCAGGCCGGGCACGACGCCCTGGTGGTCGGCGACTCTGTCGAGCCGACACCAGGCGATCGCCGCCGCATCGTCGCCGGCAACCGCAGCCTGCCGGTCGTCGACGGTGACGGCGAAGTCGTGGATGACGAAATGCCAGTCGGGGCCGATGCGTTCGACAAAGCCGAGATGGCGCGGGTGGTGACCGACCAAGCCGGTCTCCTCGGCCAACTCGCGTAGCACGGCAGCCGACAGCGTCTCGCCGTACTCGACGCGCCCGCCGGGGATACTCCACAGTCCGACCCCCGCGCCGCGCCCACGTTGGATCAGCAACAGCTTCCCGGCGACGACCACGACGGCGCCGACGCACAACTCGGCGTGGCTGGCGGCCATCAGGCCTCGTCGGCCGGCTCGGCCAGGGGCATGCCGACGATCAACAGCCGGGCCTTCATCCCGAACCGTTCGAACATGTTCTTGGTCTCACGGTCGCCGGGGAGGGCGCACGACTCGATCCGGGTCGCTCCCGCGGCCCGGGCCCTGTCGATCGCGTCGTTCAGCAGCTCCTCACCGAAACCGAGCTCACGAGCTTCGGGCGTGACGTAGATCCAGTCGACGAGGGCCACTGCGTTCGGCGGGCCGAGCCGCATGTGACACCAGCCGACGACGACGTCATCGATCAGGGCCACCGATGTCGTGTCGACAGCCGACTCCGCCAGGGCGTCGAACGAGGGGTTCTCACTCAGCCACTCCGGTCCGCCGCGTTGATCGGTCAAGGCGAGCCTGGCCTCGGTCTGCAGTTCGACGAGCGCCGCCCAATCCGCCGGTTTCGCCGAGCGAACCGTGGTGTTCACGACGCAGCCGGTCGAAGTCGGGCGACCTGGCCCAGAATTGTTCTACGAGCCCGGTGAGTGGCCTCGTAGCCGCCAATGAGGTCGAGATCGGGGCCCGACAGCCCAACGAGATGTCCGACGATCTGAGCAGCCGTCAGGGCGTCATAGTCCTCGATCGCCAGCGATTCGACGGGGACCTGCTCGATCGCCTCGGCGACCGGGCGAGCCGCCTCGGCTTGCTCCACGACCGTGGGCGCGGCCGAGACAGGTTGGGGATGGAGGAATCCGTCAAGGCGTTGCTCGGCGACCTTGCGACCTTGCCGCACCGCGAACTCACCGATGAAGCGAGCCAGCTTCACTTGATTGTCGACGTGCTGCCGGCCGGTTTCGACGATCGAGGGATACAGCCGCTTCGCTTCGATCACCAACCCGGCTGGGGCGTAAACGAACAGTTCGAGCAGTTGCTTGAGCGGGTCGTCGTTCGGCGCGGCCATCTACGACAGACTTTCGGCGGCTGGCTTCGAACTCGGCTTGGAACTCAGCTGAAGATCGGACAGGTGTCATCGTCCATCGGGCAGCCGGGTGCCTTCGCCCGCACCAGCAGGAAGCACGACGAACAGAGCTGCTCGTCGGGGCGCTTGGGCTGTAGACGATCGCCGGGCTCGGCGCGGGGGTCGTCGACTTCGGCACCGTCTTCGTCCTCTTCGAGCTCGCTTTCATTGGCGATCAGGCGATCCTTGAGGATCGTGTCGAGGTCGGCTTCGACGTCGTCGGGCGTGATCATGTCATCGTCGTCGTCGTCCTCCTCGGAGTCCTTCTCTTTGTCCTTGTCTTTGGCGACGGACGGACGGCGAGTAGGAGTTTCCACGAGATCATCGACGAGGTCGTCGCCGTCTTCGTCCTCGCCGCCGAACTCATCATCTTCAGCAAGGTCATCCTCGAAGACGTCCTCTTCGACGAGGGCTTCTTCGTCGAGTTCCTCAGGATCGATGTCTTCCTCGATCAATTCAGGCTCGAACTCTTCTTCGGCATCCATCTCATGAAGTTCTTCGTCTTCATCAGCCATCGTGACGATCCTTCCTTAACTGGGCGCAGCGCGCCTCAGCCGACGCGGGGCGGGATCATACGGCCATCGACCGGCATCGGTCTGGTCACCCCTTGTGACAGCAGTCACTTCCCCCGATGAAGTCGACGTACCTCGGCCCGTCGTTCCGATTCGAGACGCTCCAATTCGGGCTCGGCGGTGGTCACATGGATCATCGCCGCGGCGATCGCCCGGTGCCCCGCCTGCTCGCCGATGAGGCGGTGCATTTCGATCGCCACCCGCCGATACGACGGATGCCCCTGGGGTGACGAGCGCAATTCGAGCATGTGGATGGCTTCACGGGCGTTGAATTGCATCACATAGCGCACCCGATAGGCCATTGAGATTGCATATGACGCCTGCGCCGGGAAGTCGGGGGCCAATGCGTCGTAGAGCGCGGCGGCGCGGTCCATTGCCTCGTCGAACAATGCGGCCTGCCCGGCTTCCTCGACAATCTCGGGGCGAATGAAGCCATGATGAGGGGTGAGCGGCTGCCACTCGATCGTCAACAAGCGATGGCGTTGCAGGTCACGGAACGCGCCGTAGTCGGAAAGCACATCGAAGCGATAGTCGGTACGTTCGAAGGCTCGACCCGGCTTGTGCCGTCGGTTGACCCGCTCGCCGACATAGGCGGTGATCAGTGCGACGCGCTCGTCGGCCGACAGGCGCCGAACCCGTTCGAGGATCTGCGACTCCGACATGGCGCTGTGGGAGTAGCAGATCGCGGCGAGCAGCTTGTCTTCTCCCTCGGGGTCCCAATCGGTGAGCACCACCGCTGGCGACGGTTCGACCGGGACATCGCCGAGCAGCGAGGTGACCAGGTCGTGGGTGGTGTCGCGGGTCGAGGCGAGATACTCGGTCCATGCCTCACCCCGGCCCGGGGCATCGACGCGGCGCAGAAAGCTCGGAATCACCTTGCGTAGCTCGGTAAGCATCATGTCGGCGTACTGGCGGGCCTCGGGTAGCCCATGGCCCCGCATACGCAACAACATCGCCTCATAGGCCTGTCCGCTGCCGTAGATGCCGACGTTCGACAACGACGCAGCCGGGAGCACGCCCCGGGCGGCATCGAGTGCCTTGGCGCGGGTCGCCTGGCGGTAGACGAACTCGGAATCGCCCGCCTGATGGGCGACGGTCGCCCGCACATGTGTCGTGACCTGGCGGACCAATGTGGCGTAGGAGTCGAACATGCGGTCCATATCGCCGACGTAGCGAGTACCGAATCGGCCCGAGAGCACGGCTGGGTCGCGGTAGTACCGGTAGCGGCCACCAAGGCGGGCGTCGTAGCTGATGTAGCGCGTCGACTGCTCGAGATAGCTCATCAGCCGACCCCATTCGAGCACCTTCGTCAACAGGTTCGACGCCTGCTCACAGGCCAGGTGGACCGCACCGAGCTGGGCCACGGAGTCGTCGCCATACTCGACGAACACCTTCTCGTACAGTTCCTCGGCTCGTTCGACGCCGATCGTCGCGTCGAGTCCCTGGTCGGCGGAGATATCGAGTTCGCCGACGAACTCGTCGAGGAAGAGGCGGCGCAGGCTCTTGGGACTGCGGCTATAGCGAGCGAACAGCGCCCCTTTGACCACCTCGGGTAGGTTGACGAGGGCGAACACGGGCCCGTCGAGGTTGGTGAAGTACCGCCGGAGGATGTCGGTCTCCGGGGCGGTGAACTCCTCGGGGACGTAGACGGTCATGGGTGTCTACCCTACGACTCGGCCCTCTTCGGGGACCGGATCACTCGATGGTGCTGACCTGCAGCTTCACAACACGCTCCGGTCGGGCCCGACGCTGGCGAACGCCTCGGCGACCGAGCCGCGCAGGGTGTGGTCGGTCCACAGATCGATCACCGTCATCGCCATCGTCTTGGCCGAGTCGACGACCGCCCGGTCACCTTCCTCCCGACCGGCCCACGCGGCGAATTCGATGGTGTGGATCGGGATACCGGTGGGGGCGACCTGGACCATCGGGTGAATCGACGGCACGAGATACGAGACGTTGCCCATATCGGTCGAGCCGACCACCCGCTTGCCGATCACCGACGGGTCCTGCGGGTGTCGGCCGACCCGTGCCGCGTTGGCCACGTAGGAACCGACCATCGGACCGTTATCGCGCACGTCGGCATATGGGTAGTCGTCCCATTCGCCGGTCCAGGTGCATCCGCAGGCCAAGGCCCCGGCCTCGTTGCACGTCTGCACCCGTTCTTTGAGGGCGGCGAGGGTCGTGAAGGTCGGCGATCGCACGAACCAGAACAGCTCAGCCTCGGCCGGGACGATGTTCGGTGCTCCCCCTCCCTTGGTGAAACACCCATGGATCCGTTCGGACTCGCCGATGTGCTGGCGCAGGGCGGCCACGTTCATGTAGCTCAGCACCGCCGCGTCCAGGGCATTGCGACCCTCTTCAGGAGCCGCCGCGGCATGGGCGGCGCGGCCGTGGAAAGTGGCCGTGAGCTGCTGGATGGCGATCGCGTCCATCCGGATCAGATCGGCGTCGGCGGGGTGGACCATCATCGCCGCCTGCAGGTCGTCGAACGCCCCGTTGCGGGCCATCATGATCTTGCCACCACCGCCCTCTTCCGCCGGGGTGCCCATCAACACCATGGTGCCGCCCGCCTGCTGCGCCACCATGGCCACGGCCAGCCCGGCACCCAGCCCCGCGGCGGCGATCACGTTGTGGCCGCAGGCGTGCCCGATTCCCGGCAGAGCGTCGTACTCGCACAGCACAGCCACCCGAGGCCCCTCGTGCCCTGCCGAGGCGCTAAAGGCCGTTGGCTGCCCGTAGGCGCCTCGTTCGACGTGCAGACCGCGCCCCTCGATCACCTCGGTGAGCAACCCGTGGGCAAAATGCTCCTCGTTCGACAACTCCGGCCGAGCGTGGATCTGATGCGACACATCGATCAACGTCGCCGCCAACCGATCAACCTCGTCGCACACCTGCTGTTTCAGCCGCTCCGCATCCACGTCTGCACCCAGTCCCACATCGAGTCCCATGTCGCGACACTAGGCCCCTCAAGCCACCGCCCCCGTTTGTTCAATCCCTGGGGTGGCGGCCCCGGCTATTGAACAAACGCGCCATTGGTGGGTGGAGCGGTCGTAGAGGGCGTCGAGGGACTCGATGATCTCGACATCGGTCATCCGCCAGGTGAATACCAGCCCTCGCCAGCCGGCAATGTGCAGTCGGTTGCGGCGACGTGCGTCGTTGTCGAGGTCCGACGCGGTGAAGTGGAAGCCGAACCCATCGCCCTCGAGATACAGCCCTTGGTCGGGGTAGGCGAAGTCGAGCCGGGCGCGCCAGCCTGCCCCGCGCACCCAGTGCTGGGCAATCGGTGGGGGGAAGCCGTTGCCGACGATGACCGCCGAGAGCCGCGCCTCGAGCACCGATTCCCCAGGAGCGAAGCCCGGGCTGCGAGCGGCGAGCACCCGTTCGATTCGGCGCACCGATCGGCCCGGGGCCGGCCGCAGTCGAGGCATGCGCTCACGTAGGTCATTGAGGCGCAGCAACCGTCGACGGAGTGCCTCGTCGAGCAGCCGGCCGAGCGCGTCGTCGTCGAGACGAGAGCTGAGGTCGATCACCAACCGAAGCGCAGACGAGCACGGGATGCCGTGGCGCACGGTGATATCCCGGTCTTCGACGATTCCGGTGCGATGGCCGACGACGCCGGGGATGCGCACCTGCCGGGCGAGCGGAGCGCTGATCTCGATCTCCTCGAGACCCGACTCGCGACCGGACTCGAAATCGAGCATCCGGGCACACGTCGAGTGCGAGACCCACGAGCTCTCGCCGGCCGTCGCCTGTGCCGACCGCACCTGCTGCAACCAGGTTGGTTGGCTGCCCACAACCCGGTAGACGCCCGGTCGTACTCGCTCCCAGCGGCCCGAGTCGAGCCGCCAGCGGATGAACTCCTCGCTGTAGCCGGCCTCGATGATCGTTCGCCGAATGATGATTCCGTCGCGTAGTTCTGCCGAACGCTCGAAGTTCATTGCGTTCCACCCTTCAGACAGCGTTTGTTCAATCCCTGGGGTGATCACCCCAGGGATTGAACAAACGGGTTGGTTGGAGGGGAAGGTGGACCCGTCGCGGAACCGGGTCGAGGAGGGTCAGGCCCTGGGGAGGACTCGGATTCCGAGGTCGGTCAGTTGCTTGGTGTCGACGGGGGTGGGGGCGTTGGTCATCGGGTCGGAGCCACTTTGGGTCTTGGGGAAGGCGATCACCTCGCGGATGTTCTCTTCCCCGGCGAGGATGGCGACGAGGCGGTCGATGCCGAAGGCGAAGCCGCCGTGGGGTGGGGCACCGTAGCGGAACGGGGTGAGGAAGAAGCCGAAGCGCTTGTCGGCCTCTTCGTCGCTGATGCCGAGCAGGTTGAACACGCGGCGCTGCAGGGCCGGCTCGTGGATTCGGATCGAGCCAGAGCCCAGTTCCCAGCCATTGAGCACCAGGTCGTAGGCCAGCGAGCGGACCTTGAGCGGGTCGGTCTCGAACAACTCGATGTCGTCGGGATGCGGACTGCAGAACGGGTGGTGGCCCGACTTGGCCTTGCCCGTCTCCTTGTCGATACCGATGAACAGCGGGAACTCGGTCACCCACACGTAGCGGTACGGGCCCTGGTGGACGGGCGGGCGACCGAGGTCGTTGCGGAGTTGGCCGAGCACCTCGCAGGTCGTCATCCACTCGTCGGCGACGATCAACAGCAGGTCGCCGGGCTCGGCTTCCAAACGGGCGCTGAGGGCGGCGGCCTCGTCGGCGGACAGGAACTTGGCGACCGGCGACTCCAGCGTGCCGTCGGCGGCGACCTTGAGCCACACGAGGCCCTTGGCGCCGAGCTTCTTGGCCCGGTCGGTCAGTGCGTCGAGTTTGTTGCGGCCCATCTCCTCGGCCTTGCCGGCGGCGCGGATGCCCTTGATCGAGGTGGCCGACGAGAACGCCTTGAATTCGGTGGTAGCGAACACATCGGTCAGCTCGACGAGGGTCATGCCGAAGCGCAGGTCAGGCTTGTCGACGCCATAGACGTCCATCGCCGTGTGCCAGGTCATCTGCTCGATCGGGGCGGGGCGCTCACCGGTGACCGCCTCGGCACAGGCCAACACGGCATGGCCGATGGCGGCGAGCACGTCGTCTTGCGTGGCGAACGACATCTCGGCGTCGAGCTGCATGAACTCGTACTGGCGATCGGCGCGCAGGTCTTCGTCGCGCAGGCAACGGGCGATCTGGTAGTAGCGATCGACGCCGGCAACCATCAACAGCTGCTTGAACAACTGCGGCGATTGGGGCAGCGCGTAGAACGATCCGGGGGTCTGACGCGAGGGCACGAGGAACTCGCGGGCGCCCTCGGGGGTCGACGGCACGAGCATCGGGGTCTCGACTTCAACGAAGCCCTGCTCCTCCATCGCCCGGCGGGCCGCGGAGTTGACCTTGGCGCGGATCCGCAGGTTGCGCTGCATGCGCTCACGGCGGATGTCGATGTAGCGATACTGCAGACGGGTGTTCTCGGCGACGTCGTCGGCGCGGGCGTCGACCGGGAACGGCGGGGTTTCCGAGGTGTTGAGCACCTCGACGACGCAGTCCTGCACCTCGACGGTGCCGGTGGCCATCTTCGGGTTGACCGTGCCCTCGGGTCGGGGCTGCACTACACCGGTGATCCGCACGACGTACTCGCCGCGCACGTCGACGGCGTTGTCGACCACGCACTGCACCAGGCCGGTGTGGTCACGCAGGTCGACGAAGGCGAGCTTGTCGCCATGCTCGCGCCGCCGGGCCACCCAGCCGCACAGGCTGACGGTCTGGCCGATATGCGCGTCGCTGATCGCGCCGCAGTAGTCGGAACGCATGCTCATGTCACAGGTACTTTCTGATGGAATCAATCAGGTCGCCAACAGGGACCGTCGTCTGGTCACGGGTTTCGGCCCGCAGCGGCCGGATGACCGCGGTGCCTGCCTCGAGTTCGTTCGAACCAATGATGACCGCGACGGCCGCGCCGGAGCGGTCGGCCACCTTCATCTGGCTCTTCATCGAGCGATTTTCGTACGCCCGATCGGCGCGCAGCCCCGCGGCGCGCAGCCGATCGGTGAGGGTCAGCGCCGACAGCCCGCCGACGGTGTCGATCACGAACACGTCGACCTCGGTGGCCGGTGCCGGGAAGCACCGCTCGTCGTCACAGGCGATCAGGATGCGATCGAGGCCGAGGGCGAAGCCGACACCCGCCGTCGGCTTGCCGCCAAGTGACTCGACGAGACCGTCGTAGCGCCCGCCGCCGCCCAGCGCGTTCTGCGCCGAGTCGAGCGTGCCGCCCTGAAACTCGAACGTGGTCCGCCGGTAGTAGTCGAGCCCGCGAACGAGCTTGGAATCGATCGTGTACGGAATGCCCAGCGCATCGAGCCCGGTCAGCACGGCGAGGTGGTGGGCTGCCGCTTCGTCGCTGTAGTACGAGGCGATCAGCGGGGCCCCGGCGACGACCGCGGCGTCGTCACGGCGCTTGGAGTCGAGCACCCGCAACGGGTTCTTGGCCAGGGTGACCAGGCTTTCAGGGGTCAGCTCGTCGCGCCGCGACTCGAAGTAGGCGCGCAGGGCATCGACGTAGGCGGCCCGGTCGGCCGGCTCACCGAGCGAGTTGAGCAGCAAGGTCACCTGGCGCAGACCGAGGGCCTCGTAGAACCGCCAGCCGAGGGCGATGATCTCGACGTCGAGATACGGATCATCGGCCCCGAGCACTTCGATGCCGACTTGGTCGAACTGGCGGTAGCGGCCACGCTGGGGCTTCTCGTAGCGGAACTGCGAACCGGTGTACCAGACCTTCCACGGGATCGCCGGCTGGTGTTGCACGAACGCCCGGCAGACCGAGGCGGTCAACTCGGGACGCAGGGCGATGTGCCGACCGCCCTTGTCGACGAAGTCGTACATTTCCTTGGTGACCACATCGGTCGCCTCACCGACCCGCTGGAAGACGCCGATGTCCTCGAGCAACGGGGAGATGACCTGGCCGTAGCCGGCCGATTCGACGACGGTGGCGAACACCTCGACGAACGTGCGCCACCGGGCGGACTCGGGCGCCAGAATGTCGCGCATCCCGGGGCTGGTCTGGAACTCTGGCACGTCGGGTGAGGCTATCGGCCCGGGCAGGCCGCTCCCCTGAACATTTCGTCCTCAACGGTCAACCGGGTACCGAAGGTGGCCGCCGTTGACCCGATGGCGGGAGGCGAGACGGGCGGGCTTACGCCCGGGGCATCGTCAGGATCACGTCGTAGACCCCGCTGATCGCCCGCAGCGTCCGCACGACGACGTCGAGGTGGTCAGACGAGGCGATCTCGAACTCGAAGTGCATCCGGGCGACGCCGGCGTCAGTTTTGGTCGACGAACTGACGATGTTGACGTAGCCGACCGACAGGGCGATCGTCACATCGCGCAACAAACCCGGCCGGTCGAGGGAGACGACCTCGACCAGAACGAGGAACTCCTCGCCACGGCCCGTCGTCAGATCCCATTCGACATCGACGGCTCGCGCCGCCCGCTCGACGCCCGCACCAAGGGCGTTGGTGCAATCGGAGCGATGAACAGTGACCTCGTGGCTGCCGCGCAGGAAACCGTCGATCTGATCACCGTGTTGCGGCCGGCAGCATCGGGCCAGGCGAACGATCACCCCATCGACGCCGTTGACGCGGATATCTCCCGCCGCGGCCACACTTCCCGGCTCATCGGGCAGGTCGGCATCCATCGACCGGGCGACGCGGTGAGCGATGGTGCGCGCCGAGACGCGCTGGTCGCCGATCGCGCGCAACAGCGCGTCGAGGTCGGCATGATGTCCGTCGACGAGTTCGGCGGCGAGCTGATCGGAGGTCAGCGCCGCGTCGGACGGGATGCCCTCGGTGGCGAACGCCTCGATGAGCAGGTCTCGGCCGGTCTCGATGGAGTCGTCGCGACGTTCGCGAGAGAAGAACTGGCGGATCTTGTTGCGGGCCTTGGGGGTGACGACGAATTCGAGCCACTCCGATCGGGGCCCCGACGACATGACCTTCGACGTGATGATTTCACAGGTGTCACCCGAACTGAGTAGGTGATTCAACGGCACGAGGCGACCCTGAACGCGAGCACCGACGCTGGTGTGCCCCACCTGAGAGTGGACGGCATAGGCGAAGTCGACCGGGGTCGATCCGGCGGGGAGGCTGACGACATCACCCTTCGGGGTGAGGACGAACAGCTCATCCTGCGCCAGGTCACGCGTCAGGCTCTCCATGAACTGGGTGGGGTCGTTGGTCTCGGCCTGCCAGTCGATGATCCGGTTGAGCCAGTCGAGACCGGTGCCTTCGTGGTCCTTGTACGACCAGTGCGAGGCAACGCCCCACTCGGCCCGGCGGTGCATCTCGGGGGTGCGGATCTGGAACTCGACGACCTTGCCTTCGGGGCCGATCACCGTCGTATGCAACGACTGGTAGAAGTTGAACTTCGGCATCGCCACGTAGTCCTTGAACCGGCCGGGAATCGGCATCCACGCCCGGTGAATGCTGCCGATCGCCGCATAGCAGTCCTTGTCGGTGGCGACGATCACCCGCACGGCGACCACGTCGAAGATCTCGTCGAAGTCCCGCGCCTTTTGGACCATCTTCTCGTAGATACTCCACAGGTGTTTGCCGCGACCGGTCACCTCGGCGTCGAGCTTCAGCTCCGACAACCGTTGTCGAACGTCGGCGACCACCTTGGCGAGGTATGTCTCGCGCCCCGGTGAGCGGGTGGCGATGAGATGGTCGAGCTCGGCAAATCGCTTGGGGTACAACGATGCGAACGAGAGGTCTTCGAGCTGCTGGCGGACCTCTTGCATGCCCAGCCGGTGCGCCAGCGGGGCGTAGATGCCCAAGGTCTCTTGGGCGACGCGCTGTTGCTTGTCGATCGGGGTGCCACCGAGGGTGCGCATGTTGTGCAGGCGATCGGCCAGCTTGATGACCAGTACGCGCAGGTCCTTGGCCACGGCGACAAGCATCTTGCGCATCGTCGCCGCCTGCTGCGCCTCTTTCGAGTCGAAGTGCAACCGGTCGATCTTGGTGACGCCATCGACGATGTTGGCGACATCGTCGCCGAAGGCGAGCCGCACCTCGTGGATCGTCAGCTCGGAATCCTCGACGGCATCGTGGAGCAAGGCGGCGGCGATCGTGGTCTCGTCAAGGCCGATTTCGGCGACGATCTTGGCGACGGCCAAGGGATGATTGATGTACGCCTCACCGCTCGAGCGCATCTGACCACGATGGGCGGCAACCGCCACCTCATACGCCCGGGAGAGTACCGCCGTCGACGACCTGGGGTGGCGAATGCGATAGGCCGTGACGATCGGGGCGAGCTCCTCGGCGGGTGCAGCCGCGTGGCGCCGCCATGGCAGCACGCGGTCGACGGTCGCCACAGTGGTCCCTGCGTCAGTCGCCGAAGTAGTTGATCAGGCTTCTGATCGGGCGGTCACCGAGGCGGTGGCGGCCATTGAGCGCACCGATCTCAATCAGGAAGCAGTAGCCGGCGACCACTCCGCCGAGGCCTTCGACCAGCCGACCGGTGGCCGCCGCGGTCCCGCCGGTGGCCAGCACGTCGTCGACGATCAACACTCGCTCACCGGGGAGCAACGCGTCACGGTGGATCTCGAGCTTGTCGGTGCCGTATTCGAGCGAGTACTCCTCGCGGGCAACCGCCCACGGGAGCTTGCCCGCCTTGCGAACCGGGACGAATCCCGCTCCCAGGCGATATGCCACCGGTGCGGCGATGATGAACCCCCGCGCCTCGATGCCGAGGACCCGATCAACGGGGATGTCGGCATACAGTTCGACGAGGGCGTTGATCGAGTTACCGAACGCTTCTGGGTGGCCGATCAGCGGGGTGATATCGCGAAACTTGACTCCCGGCTTGGGATAGTCGGGAATGTCGCGGATCAGATCCCGGAGTGCTTGTACGTCGACGGCCATTCCGGCGAGCTTAGCGGCGGCGCTTCTTGCGAGGCCGCGGCGGATGGGTCAATGCGGCCGTCGGATCCTTCGGCGTCGACGCTGCCCCGCCGATCGACCCACCGATTGCCGGCACTCCGCCCGCTGCGGAGCGAGCTCGGGTAGCGACCAAGTCACCTGACCCTGCGGCCCGGTTCTTCAGGTTGCGATACTTCGGCTCGCGCTCCTTGAGCAGGGCAAGCACCGGGGTGGCGATGAAAATCGACGAGTACGAACCCGTGATCAACCCGACAAGCAGGGCCAACGCGAAGTCTTGCAGCGACACCGCTCCGAGGATGGAGCCGCCGACCACCAGAATCGACAGCACCGGGAGCACCGCGGCGAGGCTCGTGTTCAGCGAGCGCATCAACACTTGGTTCATCGACAGGTTGACGATGTCGCTGTATGGAGCCCGGCCGCTGAACTTCTGGGTGTTCTCCTGCACTTTGTCGAACACGACGATCGTGTCATACAGCGAGAACCCGAGGATGGTGAGGAAGGCGATCACCGTTGCCGGGGTGACCTCGAACCCGAACAGCGAATAGATGCCGACCGAGATGAACACGTCGTGGGCGACGGCGACGATGGCGGCGACGGCCATCTTCCACTCGAACCGCCACGAGATGAATGCCGACAGGATGACGAAGAAAGCGACGAGGGCTTGAATCGCCTTCTTGGTGATCTCATCACCCCAGGTCGGGCTGACGACGTTGTCGGAGACCTCCGATCCCGACAGGGTGGCGAACTCCTGCTTGATCTTGGCCTGCACCTCGGCCGGCTGGTCGCCGACCTGGACGCGCAAGCGGTCGCCATCGGAGCCGCTCAGGGTCTGCACCTTGGCCGACTTGGTGTCGATGCCATTGGCATTGAGAACTCCGTCGACTTGCCCGGTGGTGACCTGACCGGCGGTGAACTCCCACGCCACGCCACCCTCGAAGTCGATACCGAGGTTCAGCCCGCTGAAGATCAACGAGATGATGCTCAGCACGATCGCGATCGCCGAGATGCCGAAGCCGATTTTGCGCCGACCGACGAAATCGAAGGTCGTCTCACCGTTGTAGAGCCGATGCCAGAGGCTCGACTTGGGCGCGGCCGGATCGGCCGGGATGTTGGTGTTGATGGCGGTCACGCCACACCTCCAGTGGTCTCGGCGGTGCCGACTCCGAGGAGCCGGTTGTTGCGATACCGCTTGGACCGGGCCAGTAGCAGCACGGCAGGACGGGTAAAGAAGTACGAAACGACCAGGTCACACAGGGTGGACAGGCCGAGGAAGAAGGCGAAGCCCTTGACCGAACCAACGGTCATCATGAACAGGGTGCCGGCCCCGATGAGCGAGACAATGTCGGCGGCGAGGATTGTTCTCCACGCTCCCTTGAAGCCCCGCTGGGCCGAGGAACGGAACGTCTTGCCGCTCTTCACATCGTCTTTCAATCGTTCGAAGAACACCACGTAGGAGTCGACGGTGACGCCGACCGACACGATGATGCCGGTGACCCCGGCCAGGGTCATCGCCAGTCCACTGGTCTTGGAGAGCAACGAGATGACGCTGTAGAGCAGCGAGCCCGACACGATCAGACCGAGCACCACCACCAACGCCAGCGAGCGGTAGTAGAAGAGCATGAACAGCAACACCAGGGCGATACCGATGGCCCCGGCGATGATCGCGGCGCGCAGCGAGTCCTTGCCGAGTGTTGCCGACACCGTCTGAGCGGCCTGCGGCTTCATCTCGATCGGCGTGGCACCGTACTTCAGCACCCGCTCGAGCTTGGAGGCCTCAGCCTGGTCGAAGTCGCCGGTGATCTGAATCTGGGGCTGGCTGAAGAAGCCGCCTGAATCCTGGCTGGGCGACGGGGCGGAAATCACCCGATGGTCGAGTACGAAGGCCATCCCGCCGGAACACTCGGTCGAGTCGCCCCCGGTGTACATCGCCGAGTAGCACTTGGCGGCCATCGCGTTCCAGGCGTCGAGCCCGTCGGCGCCCCGCTTGAGCACCAGCTCAACCGAGTACTGACCGTTGATGACGCGGGCGGTGGCCGACTCGATCGCCAGTTCGCCGCGGGCAAAGGCCGGGCCGAGCTGGTAAATCGCCGTGCCCTCACGGTTGGGCAGGATGACCGATGTCTCGGGCAGGTCCTGTTCGATCGGGGTGATCAGCGTCGAGAAGTCGAACGGGGCCGTCGTCGTGGTCGGAGCGTTCGGGTCGACCGTCGTGGTGGGGGCGTTCGGGTCGACGGTCGTCGTGGGAGCGTCGGTGCCCCCGGTCGTGTCGGCCGTGGTATCCGCCGTGGTGTCACCGGTCGTATCGACTGTCGTGTCACCGGTTGCCACTTCGGTGGTTGCGGTGGAACCGGCAGCCGTCGTCGCCGACTTGACGACCGAGGTGGTCGTCGACGCCGACTGATGCGGGGTACGCGACGGGCCGGCGGCCGACGTCGCGGTCGCGACCACGGTCGAGTCCGAGGCGACGATGCTGGTCGCCGGATCGGTGATCACCGTCGGCTCCCCGACGACGATCGAGCCATCGGGCGTCGAGACCGGGGAGGCAAGGTCGCCAACGACGCTCACCGTCGTCTCATTGCCGACCTGGCTGACGCTGACGCCCTGGCTGGTACCGATCTTCGTAAAATCGACCGGCGGGTCGACGGGGATCGGCGAACCGGTCACCGGACGGAAGACGACCTTGCCGGTGGTGCCGATGATCTCGAGCGCCTTGTCCTTGTCTTTCACTCCGGGCAGATTGACCACGATCGTGTCGCCCTGACGAAGGATTTCGGGCTCGGCGACGCCGAGTCCGTCGATGCGGTCGCGGTAGATCCGCGGGATCTCATCGAGAGCCTCGGTGGTGAAGTCAACTCCGGCGGTACCGACGGGGCGTAACGTCACCGACGCACCACCTTGCAGGTCGAGCCCGAGTTGGGGGGTGTTGCCTGCGATCACGGTTCCTAACAGCGACCCGAGGGCCACGACCAGGATTGAGATCAACGAGACCAGGAGTGGACGACGTTGCATTGCTTAGTTCTTGTCACTTTCGGGAGTTTCCGCTTCGCCGGCGGCCTCTTTGGCGGGCTCGCCTCCGGCCGTCTCGACCTTGGGGTCGATCCGCCGCGAGATCGACGAGCGATGCATCCGAATCTCGACATTGTCGGCAATGTCCAGCCAGATGGTGTCGCCGTCGATGGCGTTGATGAAACCATAGATCCCGCCGGTGGTGATTACCTCGTCACCCTCGGTCAATTGCTGGAGGAGCGCTTGCGCTTCCTTCATCTTCCGCTTCTGCGGCCGGATCATGACGAAGTACATCGCCACGCCGATCAGCAGGATCGGGAGCAGCCCGACAAGGGAGTTTCCCTTCGACTTGGAGTCAGCGGCCTTGGCGACGGTGTCGGTAGTGGCCAGAATCAGAGAAGTAAGCATCACGCACCAGTATGGAGAGAAGGGCGAGCCGAGGTTAGCGACTGATCAAGGAAAACCCGGGGAACCCCACACGGAGAGCACACGATTGCGCAGCGCGTCGAACATTCCGTCGATGATCGCCGAGCGCATCCGAGCCATCAGATCGAGCGTCCAGGCGATGTTGTGGATGCTCACCAGACGTGATGCCGTCGGTTCCCCCACCTGGAAAAGATGGCGGATGTAGCCGCGGGAATGGCGGGCACACACCTCGCAGGGGCACTCGGCATCGAGTGGTTCGTCGCTGTGGATGTGCGAGGCGTTCTTGATGTGCAGCTTGCCGTTCCATGTCATCGCCGTGCCGTGCCGGCCGATCCGGGTCTGCATCACGCAGTCGAATTGGTCGACGCCGAGCGCCACCGCCTCGATCAGCGACGCCGGGTCGCCGACCCCCATCAGGTAGCGCGGCCGGTTGGTCGGCAGTTCGGCGAGGGCGGCGGCCAGCGCGGGCAACATCTGCTCCCGGGTCTCCCCCACCGACAGCCCGCCGATGCCGTAGCCGTCGAACTCCAGCGATGCGGTGTGGCGGGCACTGGCGGTGCGCATCATCGGGTCGATACCCCCTTGCACGATGCCGAACAACGACTGGTCATCTCGCTGGTGGGCGACACGGGCCCGCTCGGCCCACGCCGAGGTGCGATCGACCGCCAGCTGGACAACCGACGGTGCCGATGGGAGCGGCGGGCAGACATCGAGAACCATTTGGATGTCGGCACCGAGCAGTTCCTGGGTCGCAACGGCGATCTCGGGGGTGAAGCGGTGCAATGAGCCGTCGTAGGTACTGCGGAAAGTGACGCCATCGTCGTCGACCTTCGGCTCGAGGGAAAACACCTGGAAACCGCCCGAATCGGTCAGCGTCAACCCGCCCCAGCCGGCGAACTTGCCCAGCCCACCAAACCCGGCGATCGTGGCGGCCCCGGGCCGCAGCATCAGGTGGTACGTGTTGCCGAGCACGATGCGGGCCCCAAGCCGCTCGTAGTCGGCCGCGCTGAGGTACTTGATCGCCGCCCGGGTGCCGACGGGCATGAAGCACGGGGTGTCATAGCTGCCGCGAGCCGTTGTGGCGACGCCGGCTCGCGCCGGTCCGCAGTGGGCAACGGTCTCAAAGTTGACGGGAAAGGTCATCGGGGCTCGGTCTCAGTGGTTCAACGGCGGGCGCGGGCGTTACAGATGGCGATCAAGCAGCATGGCATCGCCGAACGACAAGAAGCGGTACCGCTCACCCAGCGCAGTCTCATACAAACTGCGCCACCGCGGCCCGACAAACGCGTCGATCATCATCAACAGCGTGGTGCGCGGCAGGTGGAAGTTGGTCATCAGCACGTCGACGACCTGCCAGTCGTACGGGCGGTGGATGAACATCCGTGTGCGGCCCTCGGGTTGGCCCAGCACGGCGGCCGATTCCAGGGCGCGGACCGCCGTGGTGCCCACGGCCACGACGCGCCGGGCATCGCGACACCGGGCGATCGTCTCGGTCGGCACTCGATATCGCTCGGAGTGCATCGGGTGTTCGGTCGGGTTTTCGGTGGAGATCGGCTTGAACGTGTCGAGGCCGACGACCAACTCGACCGTCGCCAGGCCAACGCCGCGGTCGGTCAGCCGCGCCAACAACTCGGGGGTGAAGTGCAGCCCGGCCGTCGGGGCGGCGGCCGACCCGGGATTGTTGGCATAGACCGTCTGGTATCGATCGGGCCTGGTCAGCGGGGTGGTGATGTATGGCGGGAGCGGCATTTCACCGTGCACGGCAAGGATCGCCAACGGGTCACCGTCGCCGAGCACGGTGACCCGCAGCGTGTCACCGGCCAGGGTCCGCTGCCCGATTTCGACAAGTTCGACACCGGAGCTGGTCACCAGCCGCTCCCCCAGCTTGAGTTTGCGCGCCGGCCGGACGAGGGCCTCCCACACCCGACGCTCATCGTCGAGCGGGTCGAGCAACAACACTTCCGCGGCACCACCCGTTGCCCGCTGCAACCGCAGCCGCGCCGGGATCACCTTGGACTCATTGACGACCAGCAGGTCGCCGTCTACGAGGAACTCGGGAAGATCGCGAACATGGCGGTGATCGGGAGCCAGGCGATTGCCGCGGTCGACGAGCAGACGGGCCGAGTCGCGCGGTTCAACGGGCACTTGGGCAATCCGCTCCGGCGGCAGCTCATAGTCGAAGTCGGCGACATGCACGACCCGACAGGCTACGGAGCGGTACGGCCCGCTCCGCCTCGCTTATCGACCACGGCTCGTGTGGCCCCGGTCGACACCGCCTGACGATCGGCTGCCGGGCTGGAGCGGCCGATCGCTGAACTGGCGGCCATCGAAGTAGCCGGGGTTGGTGTCGGGTCGCCCACGCCGCGACGTCCACCGCCAGGTCAGCGAGATCCGCGGCTCATCGGTCGCCGCCGCCGGCACGGCGTGGAGCCAGTCCCGCTGATTGCGGCCCCCCATCACCAACAGGTCGCCTTCGCCGGGGAGCAAGACGACGTCGCCCGCGGCCTCGCCGACCTTGGTGAGGTCTTTGTGATTGGCGTCGATTCCTCGCCGGCGCAGCACGAACGGTCGCCGAACTCCCAACACCACAATGCCGATCAGGGTGTCATCCAGCCACTTCATCTCCCGGTCGCTGTGCAGCCCCTGATGATCGTTGCCGTCGCGGTACAGGATGGCGGCCACCCCGGCGAACGGCATCCGATAGGTCGCTTCCAAGTGCAGTCCCGCTTGGCGCACCGCGGCGGGCCCGGTTCCGGGCCGAATCCATCCGCCGAGGCGTCTTTCGGGAACGTAGTGGTCGTAGCGGAGTACCTCGCGTTGCTCCCAGACGACCGTCGTTTGGACCGCTTCGAACAGCTCGGCAGGTTGTCGGATGAACCCGCGAACGAGGTCCACCCACGATGATCCGTCGCCCAGTGACACGCGGTCGACCGCGGCTCGTCGGTCGATGCCCAGGTCGGACGGCTCCACACCCGGCAACGCTACGCGCCCAGCGCATTCGGCGTGGCAAGATGCCGATATGACGATGACGCGCACCGAATCGGTGAAACTTGACGGCGGTTCGATGGACCTGTTCACCTGGTTGCCCAAGTCGGGCACGGGACCGGGAATCGTCCTGATCCAAGAGATTTTCGGAGTCGGCGAATACATCCGCGACGTCGCCGAACGGCTCGCCGCCGCGGGCTATGTGGTTGGAGCCCCCGACGTCTTTTGGCGCTTCTCGCCGGGCTGGGACGCCGCTCACGACGCCGAGGGGCTCAACGCCTCGTTCGGCAAGATGCAGCAACTCGACGTACCGACCGCGATCGCCGACTGCACTGCGGCAGTCGCCCACCTTTCAGCATTGCCCGAGGTCAGCGGCGGTGTCGGGGTGCTCGGATTCTGCATGGGGGGCACCCTCTCGTGGGGCGTCGCCGGCGCAGGCGCGCCGGCCTGCTGCGTGAGCTACTACGGGTCGGGGGTGCCGTCGATGCTCGACCTGGTCGACAGCGTGACCTGCCCGACGTTGTTCCAGTTCGGCAACGACGACCAGTTCCTGCCCAACGAGGGCGTCGATGCGCTGAACGAACGGATCGCCGGCAAGCCGAACTTCTCGATCAACGTCGAGAACGCCGGTCATGCCTTCGACAACCACGCCAACCCGATGTTCTACAACGAGTCGGCCGCCAAGGCAGGCTGGGCCAAGACGATGGCCTTCCTCGGCACGCACCTCCCAGCGTAGAGACCCTGCCGTGGTTGTCGCCCGCTCCCCCATCTTCGCCAAGCTCAACCTGAAGGACCAGACCGGCGTCGTCGTGCTCAACGGCCCGCCGAGCTTCGATATCGAACTCGTCACGCTGCAGAACGTCGAGATCCACCGGGCCGTCCCCTCCTCCGGCGAGACTCCCGTCGAGGTCGAGTTCGCCATTGCCTTCACGACGACCCAGGCCGAAGTCAATGCTGCCGCAGCCGCCGTTGCCGCGGCGATGCCCGGCGACGGGATCCTCTGGCTCGCCTACCCCAAGGGCTCGTCGAAGAACTACACCTGTGAGTTCAACCGCGACACCGGCTGGGCCACGCTCGGCGAACTCGGCTTCGAACCCGTCCGCCAAGTCGCCATCGATGCCGACTGGTCGGCATTCCGCTTCCGCCGCGTCGAGTTCATCAAATCGCTCACCCGCGCCACCGCCCTCAGCCCCCGAGGCCGAGCCCGTATCGCCAAGCCCACCGCCGATTAACCAACTACGAGCTGCACGACAGCATCGAGCAGCCGACCTTGTGGCGGGCCCATTCGGGACGCTTGTTGGCGAAATGGTCGCGGCCGGGTTGATCGGTATAGGGGTGGCGGAGAACGTCGAGGAGTTCGTGAACTCGGCTGATGTCACCGGCTTCGGCGAGGTCGATGGCCTCTTGGGCGAGGTAGTTGCGCAGCACGTACTTCGGGTTCAGTGCGTTCATCGCTCCCCGGCGCGGTCGGCGTCGACGATGCCGCCGTCGTGCACTCGACGGGCCCAGGCGCGTAGCCAGCCGAGCCATGCGTCGCGCAGGTCGCCGGTGATCTGGTCGGGTGCGTACCAGGCACCCGCGAGCGGGGCGAGAAGCGACTCGTCGGTCGCCTCGGCGTCGATCGGTACCATCGCCAGGTTGCGGTGGACGATCAGATAGTCGGTTTCCGAGCGCTCGAACAGGGTCATCAGCTCGCGGATCAACTCGGAGTCGCCACCGGGCTGCGGATCGCCCCAGCCGAGCCGGGCGCACGTCATCGAGAGGTATAACTCCTGGTAGGAGCGCATGTACGCATCGAGCGCGGCTTGGAACGGTTCAGTTTCGCCGGCCAGCGGAACCAGGGCGTTGGCCAATTGGGCGAGGTTCCACCCGACGATCGTCGGCTGGGCGCCGTAGCGGTACCGGCGGCCACCGGCGTCGGTCGTGTTCGGCGTCCAGCCCGGGTCGAAGTTCTCCAGCCACCCGTACGGCCCGTAGTCGATGGTCAGTCCGAGGATCGACATGTTGTCGGTATTCAGCACGCCGTGGACGAAACCGACGCGCATCCAGTCGATCACCAGTCTGGCGGTCCGCCGACAGACCTCGCCGTACAGGGCGACGGCCTGTTCGGGCACCGTTGCATCTGGAGCGCAAAGCCCAGGGAAGTCGTTGGCAACGGTGTAGGTGACCAGTTCCGTCAGCAGGGCGACATCGCGCCGCGTGGCGGGCAGCTCAAAGTTGCCGAATCGGGTGAACGACGGCGCTACCCGGCACACGACCGCGCCCGGCTCGGGCCGGGGATGGCCGTCGTAGAGCATGTCACGGACCACCGCATCGCCGGTCGCCACCAGCGACAATGCCCGGGTGGTGGGCACCCCGAGGTGGTGCATTGCCTCGCTGCAGAGGAACTCACGGATCGACGAGCGCAGCACGGCGCGGCCATCGGCGGTGCGGGAGTACGGGGTCGGCCCGGGCCCCTTCAGTTGCAGTGTCTCCGACGAGCCCGATGGCGTGACCACCGCGCCCAAGGCGATCGCCCGGCCGTCGCCGAGCTGCCCAGCCCAGTTGCCGAACTGGTGGCCGCCGTAACACATCGCATGCGGATCGGCTCCGGTCGGGACCCGGTTGCCCGAGAACACCTCGGCGAAGTCGTCGGACTCACACACCACTGGTGACAACCCGAGCAGCGCGGCGACCTCGGACGACCAACACAACGTCCGCGGCGCGGCAACCGGCGTGGGATCGACCCGGGTGTACGCAGCCCCGCCCACCTGGCGACGGCGATTCGACGAGTCGGGGTCGCCGGGGAGCCCATGCGTGAACCGGTGGTCCCAGGTGAGTTCATCGAGGGGCAGTACGACGGGGGCATCCAACACGGCCCCAGTCTGCCGCCGACAGTCCGCCAAACGCGGACCGGGCCGGTCGAACGAGGGATGAGCCCGGCCTCCGTCGCATCTCGCGACCAGTCAACCCAGGTCGAGCACAGCTGTCGATCTCAGCCGTCGAACAGGTTCGGGGCATCGGCGATGCGACTCGGGATGCTCAAGCCGAGGTGCTCCCAGGCGACCGGCATGGCGATGCGGCCGCGCGGGGTGCGAGCGATCATGCCCTGTTGGATGAGGAAGGGCTCGTAGACGTCTTCGACGGTTTCGGTCTGCTCGCCGATCGAGATGGCCACGGTCGACAGTCCCACCGGTCCCCCGCCGAATTGCTCACAGATGGCCCTCAGAATCGCCCGGTCGACCTTGTCGAGGCCGCGCCCGTCGACGCCGAAGACGGCCAAGCCCTCGCGGGCTGTCGTCACATTGATCGTTCCGTCGCCGCGCACTTCGGCGTAGTCGCGCACCCGGCGGAGCAGGCGGTTGGCGATGCGTGGGGTGCCCCGCGATCGTCGGGCGATTTCCCATGCCCCGTCACGATCGATGGTCACCCCGAGGATGCCCGAGGCCCGCCGCACGATCGACTCGAGTTCGTCGTCGGTGTAGAAGTCGAGCCGGGCCACCAGACCGAAGCGGTCGCGTAGCGGGCCGGTGATCATGCCGGTGCGGGTGGTCGCCCCGACCAGGGTGAACGGTGGCAGCGTGAGACGAATCGACGACGCGGCCGGGCCCTTACCGACGACGATGTCGAGCTGGAAATCTTCCATCGCCGGGTACAGGATCTCTTCGACGGCGCGCGACAGCCGGTGGATCTCGTCGATAAACAGCACGTCGCCCTCCTCCAGCTTGGTGAGGATGGCGGCAAGGTCGCCGCCGCGCTCGATCGCCGGGCCCGAGGTGATGTGTAGGTGGCCGCCCATCTCGGCGGCGACGATCGACGCCATCGTCGTCTTGCCGAGCCCAGGCGGGCCGGCGAGCAAAATGTGGTCGGCCGGTTTGCCGCGCATTTTTGCCGCCTCGAGCACGATCGACAGGTGTTCTTTGAGCTCGCCCTGCCCGACGAACTCGGCCAGACGCTTGGGTCGCAGACCGGCTTCGTCGCTGATCTCGGACTCGCCGGTGATGCCCGGGTCAGTGAATTCTTCACGCACGTCGGGCTCCCAACGACTTCAATGCGTCACGCAGCATCGTCGAGGCGTCGCCCGATGTGGAGATGTCGCGCAGCGTCTCGCTGATCTCCTGGGGCGTGTAGCCGAGGCCGGTCAGCGCCTCGCGCACGTCGTTGACCACCGAATTGCCGCCCCCGCCGCCGAGGCCGATCGGGTCGATGACTGGCAACGACAGCCGATTTTTCAACTCGATCAGCAACCGCTCGGCCGTCTTCTTGCCGACGCCGGGAACGAGGGTCAGCGAGGCGATGTCGGAGTTGATCACGATGTCGACGAGGGCGTGGGGATGGTGAGTGCCGAGAATCGCCATCGCCAACGACGGGCCGACGCCGTGGGTGGCGATCAGCACCTCGAACGTGGACCGCTCGTCGCGGGCGAGGAAGCCGAACAACGTCTGGGCATCTTCGCGGATGTGGTGGTGGATGTGCAGAAACGCCGTCGACGACGGCTCGAGCTCGGCGAGGGTTCGGGGGGTGACGGTGACCAGATAGCCGACGCCGCCGACCTCGATCAGCACCGTGGAATCGCCGGTGCGTTCGAGCACCGAGCCGCGCAGCGAGCCGATCATCGCCGCGCTCCCATCGCCGCAGCGACCTTCGCCCGCATCGGGGCGACGGCCAGATGGCACAGGGCGAGCGCCGCCGCGTCGGCCGCATCGGGGGGTTTCGGTGGGGCGGAAAGCCCGAGCCGGGTTTGCACCATGCGCTGCACCGCCTCTTTCGGGGCGGCACCCCACCCGGCGATCGACTCCTTCACCTGGTTGGGCGTGTACTGCATGACCTCGCACCCGGCGATCGCCGCGGCCGCCAGCGCCAACCCACTCGCCTGGCCGACGCTCATCGCCGTGCGCACGTTGACCTGGAAGAACACGAACTCGACGGCGACAGACGCGGGGCGAAACTCACTGATCAACGACGCCAGCTCGACCTGCAGGATTGCCAGCCGCTGTGGCAATGCCATCTCTTTAGGTGTACGGATCACCCCCAGCGAAATGGCGGTCGCCGTGCGGCCCGAGCCCCCGTCGACGACGGCATAGCCGCAACGGGTCAGCCCCGGGTCGATGCCGAGTACCCGGCCAACGATCAGTTCCGGCGGAGTCACGAACACGTGTACGAGCTTAGCTCGGGTGCTCGTCCGCCGCGCGGATCACAACCGAGCGGCCCCTCAGCAGTCGGTCGGCCAATGCCGGTTGGCGACGCACGGCCCGATCAGCCTGCGGCAGCGAGGGCGCGTGCCTTCTTCACCCGCGCCTGGGCGACCGACAGCCGTATCGCCCCGGCGACGCCCTCGGGATTCTGGATTGCCGTGAAGATCAGCAATACCCCGCCGATCAGTGCCTCCCAGCGGCCGAGCGAGCCGATGATCCGGCTCGTGGCAAAGAAGGCGACGCCCGATGCGGCGAGGATGCCCGAGGTCACCGCTCCGCTGACGCTCGTGATGCCCCCGAGATAGGCGATCGCCAATGCCGCCAGCGACGCGACGGTTCCGAACGACGCATCGGACACGTTGCCGAATCGGTAGGCGATCAGGCAACCGCCGACCCCGGCGATGAACGACGAGACCATGAACACGAGCATCTTGTCGCCGGCGACGTTGATGCCGATCGCGCTGGCCGCCCGCTCATTCGACCGAATCGCCAGCATTCGTCGGCCCGTCGCGCTGCGGCGGATGTTGCCGACCAACAACGCAAGCATGACGGCCACCACCACCAGGAAGATGCCGAATACCGGTCGCGACGACTTGGTCCCGAGCACCAGGCCGAGGTCCCAGTCACCCAGCTTCGGATGAGGAATCTTGGCGCCGCCGGTGGACTCGTCACCGACATATTCGGGGTTCTTGAAGATGAACTCCGAGATCGCCACGCTGCCTGCGAGGGTGACGATCGCCAGGTTCGTGCCCCGTACCCGCAGGGCCGGAAGACCGACGAGCCCCGAACACTGTCGCCAACCCGGCCGCCAGGATCGGCGCGAGCGGGAATGGAACATGCCACTGCATTGCCACCTTCGACAGTGCGAACCCGGCGACGCCGGCGAAAGCCATCTGGGCCAGTGACGTCTGGCCGCCGAAGCCGGTCAGCACGACCAACGAGAGCGCCAGCACGGTCGCGATGGTCGTGGTCATGATCGCGCCACGCCACAGCGGGCCGAGCAGGAGCAACGCGGCGACAGCGATCGCCACCGGGCATCGCGCACGGTACGCGAACTGTCACTTTCGCGTCGGGTACCGCTGGCAGTTTCCAGTTGTCGACGGCCCCTCGATCGGGCAGTCGTTCGCCGAGCAGACACCATGGCAACGATGATCACCAGGAACGGCAGGCCCTCGCGTGCCCCGTACTGCGGAAACCAACTGAGGTCGGACTGCAGCTTGGTGAACGTCGACTGCACCATGCCGATCGCCAGCCGGTGAACAATGTCGGCCAGACATTGCGGAACTTGCCGATCAGGGCCGCACCGAGGCCAGGAATCAGAAACCCGAACGTGAACGCCGACGAACCGAGCTGAATCATCGGAGCGGCCAGAATTGCGACGAACCCGCCGACGACCGATGCGACGACGAAGCTGAGGCCCGCCAAGAAGTCGGGAGAGAACCCGAGGATCACCGCGCCCTTTCTCGTTCTCTGCTGCTGCCCTGGTCACCAGCCCGATCTGGGTGTATCTCGACAGGGCCCAGAGCGCGGCGCCGATCAGCAAGACGATCAAGGCCAGCCAGAGGCCGTCGCGCGGCACGGTCAGGCCCTCGGCAATGGTGACGGGTTTGCGTGGCAGGATGGTCTTGACTCGGATCGAAATCGAATCCTCGAAGCGACGATCGACGAGCGACGGTCAACACGATCACCAGGCCGATGCTGGCCACCACCTTGGCGAGCGCCGGCGCCCGCCGCAGGGGGCGGAACACCAGCAGATAGACGACCAATCCCAGCAAGGCCGCCGTCAGCAATGAGAGCGCCATCGCCCATCGAAAGCCGACATCGCCATCGAAGTGATAGCGGTCGGGCAGCCCGGGTATCGGGAACGGGTACGCCCCTTGGCGAAGATCGGAATAGACGTAGGCGACCCACATCGCCATCGCCCCGTAGGCGAAGTTCACGACGCCCGAACCCTGGTAGGTGATCACCAACCCGAGCCCGAGCGCCGCAATGATCGCCGCCGCTCCGCTGCCGAGCAGCAGGTAGAAGACGTAATCCGTCATTGTTGACTACCCCGGCGGACGAGCGACGCCGGCGTCGACTCACGGCAGGAAGTCCTTGGCCGACACGGCGTCCAGGCCCTCGATCGTCAGCACCTTGCCGCCGCTGACGTACTCGCGAGACCGGGAACGTGAAGGCACAGATGCTTGGGTACTTGGCTGACGCCCCGCATTCGATCTCGGCGCCATTCGGCCACGCACTCAGACCGGAGGTGGATTTCGACGTACTCGTAGAGTGCGGGTCCGGTGACCTCGGCGCCGTCGGCGGCCATCATGTTGGCGAACTGGGTCGAGCGACATGATCCCGATCATCCCCAATGCTCCGAGGCCCAGAGCGGTCGAGTCGACCTCCGCAGGCTCGACGCCCAACGCCGGGGCCAGCATCTCCTGGAGGATCGCCAACTCGGGGGTGTCCTCCTGGGTCCGAACCCCGATGAACGCCCAACCGAGCGCGTCGTCACCGACCTCACTGAGCACGTCGCTGACCGGAGCAGATCGCTGTGGTGATCACCGGAATCTCGATTGCCAGCGCAGCGCGACCACGCATCGTGCCGATGCATCCGTCGCCGGCGTACAGCGAGACGAGCAGGTCTGGATTGTCCTTGCTGGCCTCGCGCATCAAGCCCTGGTAGCCGGCGTCGGTTTCGTTGTCACCACCCTTGATCGTGGTGTGGGCGATACCGGCAAGATCGAGGGCTGCGGTCAACGACGCCTCGGTGCCATTCGCTCCGGCGTTATCGGCGCTGACGATGCCGACGGTCTTGGCATTGAAGTGGTTCTTGGCGACTGCAGCCATCGCCGCGGTAGTCGTCGCGTTGCCGCCGGTCAGGAACAGCGCATTGGCCGTGTAGTCCCCCGGCAGAATCGGCAGCACGCCGATCACCGGAATGTTCGCCGCGGTGTAGGTGGCGTAGTCGGGAAACAGATCGAGGCCGAGCATCGTCAGTTCGACCTTCTTGCCGGCGAGTTCCTGGGCGCAGGCCTGCGACGATTCGGGCGAGCCGACCGCCGTGCAGTTCTCGATCTTGATCGGGCGACCACCCAAACCGCCATGCTGGTTCAGGTAGTCGACCGAGGCTTGGATGTCGATGCGGATCTCGGGGAAATCGAGTCCCCCGGGGCCTTCGGTGTTGACCAGCCCGATCAAGATCTCCTCACCGGTTGCCGGGGCGAGGTCGGGGAAGTTCGTCGAGAAGTTGATCTCGGCACTCGGCTCGGTGCCGGCAGGCTCGGTCGCCTCGGGTGCCGTGGAAACCTCGGTGGGCGGGTCGGTCGCCACCGGCGGATCGGTAGCGACCGGCGGATCGGTAGCGACCGGAGCGGCGGCAGGAGCGGTAGTCGCCGGTGCTGCGGCGCCGCCATCACTGCTGCTGCACGCCGAGACCGAGGCGACAAGCCCCAGCGACGCGACCGCTACACCCCAGAACCTCGACGTAACTCCTCGTTGCGCCCGACGGTTGGACGTTCGATTCATGACTCCCCCTCTGTGATGACATCGGCTCAGCCGTTGCCATGTCGTAACCCCGAAAACCCACTACCCCTGTGACGCCGCCTCCTGACCCCCAGCCGGCAGCTGGCCCAATGCCCGATTCGGCAGTGGACATTGGGGGGACGGTAACACGCTTCGCGAAGCGAATCTACCCCCAGTAAGTTATGCGCCGATCCCCGTAGAACCGCCGGTCACGACGGTCCTGCGGCGGACCGCGGCGACTACTGCGAGACCTGATCGGGCACCCAGCTGCCGTGTGCGCCGTAGGGCACCCGGCGTGGTAGGTGGATGGTGGCGACCGGCGCGGCCGAGAAGTTCTGGGCGTCGATGATCAGCAGGCGAGACTCGCCCGAGTTGTTGTCGTGGGCGAGGCTGATGATCCACCCCTCGTCCTCGCCGGCATCAACCGAGGCCGGCGCGAAGACCGGCTCGGCGCCCCGCACCCCGTCACCGAGGTGATGTTCCCAGCACGTGCCGGTGCGCAGGTCGTACTTCCACAACGCGTCGCCGTAGACAGGCTCTTCGCTGTTCCCCTCGCCGCCCAGCGCCATGAGGTAGCCGTAGCGGGCGTCGAGGCCGATCAGGCGGTCGTCGACTCGGCCGAAGTCGCCGGGGCGATCGTCGATCTGTTCCTCGCTGACCGTTCCCTTGGCAAGGTCGATCGTCCAACGCCAAAGCCGGCCGACTTCGGCATAGTCGTCGTTGCTCGTACTGAATGCCTCGGGTTGGCGCGACACGTGGAGCACGATGTTGTCGCCGTCCTCATGGGCATTGACCGGGTGGAACACGAAGCACGGGTCGATGTCGAACCACCGAACGTCGGCGTTGGTGCCGTTGCGCGGCATGACGCCCAGCCGTGCCCCGGCGTCGCGTTGGAACCCGAACGGGAAACCGGTCTCGAGGGCACCGAGATTGAAGACGACCGGCAGATCCATGAAGATGACGTAGTTCCGGGTGACGTTGAAGTCGTGCATCATCACCATTCGAGGGATCTCGATCCCCTCGAGCTGCTGAAGCACTCCGTCGGCTCCGATGCGGATGTAGTGCAGGAACGGGGTTGTCGCGCTCAGGTAGCTGAACGCCAGGAGTTCTCCGGTGACCGGGCAGACCTTGGGGTGCGCGGTCATCGAGCAGGTGAGCGCCCCGCCGTAGTTCTGAACCCCGAGCGTGTTCAGTTCGGTATCCATTCGCCAGGGCCAGTGGCCCTCCTCTAAGCAGAGCAGTTCACCGTTGTGCGGCATCACGTGGGTGTTACCCGTACCTCGGGAGAGGTCGCCCATCCCTGCCATCGGATCATCGATCGGATCGCTGATGTTCGGCGTTTGCACGAACCGGTTGCGGTACCACTCGGCCTTGCCATTGGCGAGGCGAATGCCGTGGACCATGCCGTCACCGAAGAACCAATGATCGGAGCGGCCCGACGCCGGATTCGGGCCGGTGCGGACGTAGACCCCCTGTAGTTCGGTCGGGATGGTGCCCTCGACCCGCAGGTTCATGTCGGTGCGCTCGTCGAGAACGGGAGCCCAGTTGCCCCGCAAATGCCACTTGGTCGGGTTCTCGATAACGGTCATAGCGGGGGCTCCTTGAGGTCGATTGCGCGTTCTGCGGCCCAATTCGAACGGTTTACCACAAACCTCCGCAGAAAGCTACCCCCGGTAAATTAACTCCCGAACTTGCCGG
The DNA here is from genome assembly GCA_963847945.1 of uncultured Actinomycetes bacterium. GTDB lineage: Bacteria > Actinomycetota > Acidimicrobiia > Acidimicrobiales > Ilumatobacteraceae > JANMJD01. The sequence goes on along the minus strand of CAWKBX010000001.1, from coordinate 313,701 downwards.
AAAGCCCTGGCCAGAGCAGTTCGGTGAGATGATCGGCAAGTTCCTCGGCCGACTGATCCGACTCCTTGATCCACCACAGCGAGACGAGATGCAACATGCCGACGATCCCGTAGGCCCACGGCAATGCCACCGCCGGGTCAAGCCCCAGCCGGGCGCGCCACCGGGCGAGCATCTCGGCCATCGGAGCGATCGAGCGCTCGGCGAGCGACAGCGTGCGATGCGGGGCGTCTTCGGATGTTCCGCCGGTGACGTAGAGGAGCAGTTCACGATGCTCGGCCATGGTCAGCAGATTCGCTTCGATCAAGCGCACCACGATCAGGCGGCCGAACGGAAGCGAGGCGATCGCCGCGCTCGATCGAGTGACGAGGCGGTCGGTCAGGCGGTCCGACAACGCGTCGGCAAGGCTCGTTCGTCCGCCCACCCGGGCATAGACGATCGGCTTGGTCACACCAGCCTCGATCGCTATCGTCTCCAACGAAACACCCGCCCCATCTCGCCGTATCGCTCGCTCAGCGGCGTCGAGCACCACTTCTCGGTCGACCACGTGCAGCCCACCGATGGGCCGACCGGGACGGCGTCGAGCGTTGGGCGTCATCGGCTCAGTGTGCCGCTCGCACCCGGCAACCCCACGGGGAGCCGGTTCGCGGGGGTCACGTGATAATACTTACCTCAAGTAAGTTTGAAGTCAAGGGGGACTCCATGCAAGCGCTATTCGACATGACCGGGCAGGTCGCGGTGATCACCGGAGGCGGCCGCGGTATCGGGGAAGGCATCGCCCAGGTGTTCGCCGCCGCGGGCGCGGCGGTGGTCGTCGCCGCTCGACGTACCGAGGAAATCGAGCGCGTCGCCGCGGCGATCCGCGGCGACGGTGGGCAGGCGATCGCCGTTGCCACCGACGTCACCGATTCCGACGCCGTCACCGCGTTGGCCGTGAAGGCGATCGACGAGTTCGGGTCGCTCACCTGCTGGGTCAACAACGCAGGTGGATCCGCAGTGCGCACGCCATTGCGTGAAATCACCCGTGCCGACTGGGACGAATCACTCGCCCTCAATCTGACCTCCGTCTGGGTCGGCTGCGTCACTGCGGCGTCCCACATGGATCACGGCTCGATCATCAACATCTCGTCGCGCGCCGGCTATGTCGGGGTTCCGGGTAGCGGCCACTACGCCGCGGCGAAGGCCGCCGTCAACTCGCTGACCCAGACCATGTCGCTGGAGTTCGCGCCGAATATTCGGGTCAACGGCATCGCGCCGGGGGCGGTCCCTACCGAGATCATGATGAAGGCGCTCTCGCTCGACGACGAGTCGGTCGGCCGCCTCGCGAAGAATATTCCGCTCGGGCGTCTGGGCACCCCCACCGACATGGGCGCGACCGCGTTATACCTGGCCAGCGAGGCCGGGAGCTGGATGACCGGCCAGACCCTGATCGTTTCCGGCGGACGCTGAGGGTTCGTCGTTCGTCGTTCGTCGCCCGCCGTCCGATGACCGCGACGGCGGGCCGACGGTGCCGGTGCTACGCGCCTCCGCTCCGAAGCTCGGTACGGATCAACGCATATCCGAGACGTGGTCGGCCGCAACCAGCTTGTCGGGATTGACCATGTAGTGAATCCGTACGATCAGCCCATCGACGACGTCGATCGATTGCACCAGCCACGCCCGACCGTCGATACGGCCGACGACGCCCGGCGACCCGTTCACCGTGGCGGGGTGCACGCTGACCTCGGCGGGAAGCCGCTTGACCAGGTTGGTGACGAACCGAGCGATTCGGTCCGGCCCGACGACCGGTCGCCGGGCCGCGTGGCGGTGCCGACCACCGTCGCTGATCAGCACCGCATCGGGGGCCAGCAGGGCGATCACCCCATCGTGGTCCCCGATCAATGTGGCGGTCAGGAACGCGCTCGCCACCGCCCGCGCTTGAGCGTCGGCGGCCGGCTTCGCCGTGGCGTTACTCGTGCGAAGCTTACGACGGGCGCGCACGGCGATCTGCCGACACGCTGTCCTCGCGGTGTTCGGTGACCTCGGCCACCGCTCGAAACGATTCCCCGAAGACATCGACCAACAGCACTACCAGACGCTCGATCGGACTGAGCCGTTCCAGCATCACCAGGAACGCAGTGGTCAGCGAGTCGGAGAGCTCGGAAATCGCTGCCGGGTCGGCCTGCGGGTCTGTCATCAGCGGCTCGGGTAACCACGGTCCGACATAGTCGACCCGGTCGCGATGCCGAGCCCGCAGCCGATCGATCCCCAGCCGACTCGTCACGGTTGTCAGCCAGGCGGCCGGCCGCTCGATGCTCTGCTGGTCGACCGCCGCCCACCGAAGCCAGACCTCTTGGACGACATCCTCAGCGTCGGCCAACGATCCGAGCAGCCGGTAGGCGAGGCCCAACAAGCGCGGTCGCTCCGCCTCGAACGCATCGATCATGGTCAGGTCCGCTCCATGCGGGCGAGGGCCACCGCCCGGCGTCCCGCGCCCCGGCCCGAAGCTGCGCTGGCGTCGGCCAACAGACCCACAGCGCCGACCCAGTCCCCGGCGATCGATATCCGCGACGAGCCGAGGGCATCGACTCCCGGGCGGCCGGCCAGTCCCCCGCCGCGGGCGGTGGGGAACCCGTGGGTCACCGTCATCCGAGCCAGGTATCGCTCCATCACGACGTCGTCGGGCACAACCCCGGCCGACGACGCGAGGGCTCGTAACCCAGCTCGGGTCACGGCGTGGTCGGGTGGTTCGGCCCCCGGGCGGAGGTAGCGCATCATGCTCAGCAGCGCGCCGCCGGGCGGGGCCAGATCGGCGGTCGGAGCATGGAGCGAGAGGTAGAGCGGCTGGTCACCGCCGAGAATGAACGACCGGGCAGGGGCCCGTCGCAACCCCAGATCGAGGCAGGCGGCCTCGACCGGCGGGCCCAGCCGTTCGAGTCCCTCGACGGGGCGACCGGTCAGCCGGGTAACCGTCTGGGGGCCGCCGGCGGCCACAATCACATGGTTGGCAGCGAGCACCGAACCGTCGGCCAGCCGAACGGCTGCCGTGTCGGGCGACTCGCTCACATGCACAACTTGGGCGTGTTCGCGCACCTCACCACCCTGGGCCGTGACATACCGACGAAGGCCGTCGATAATGGTCTGCCAGCCGTGATCGATGTAGCGCACCCCGGGCTTCAGCGCCTGTTGGATCTGGGCCGCGGCCGCCCCGGCATCGAACTCGTCGGGCAGGTCGGTGTAGCTACTCACCCGAACCAGCGAGTCCATCACCAACCGCAGATCGGCCGGAAGGTCGGCCAGCCAGGTGCTCACGCTGGTCCCGACCAGAGCTGTGGTGTCGAGCTTGGGTAGCGACGCGAGCAGTCGTCCGGCCCGCAGCTTGCTGCGAGCGCCGAGGGCGGTGGTGGTCAACAACGACTTCAGACCCCCGGGCAGTTGATGCAAGGTATCGCCGACCAACAGCCAGCCGGCATCGGTCGGGGGCGTCCGACCGGGCACGTCAAGGCCCAACTCGGTGAACAGGCCGAACAGCGCTCCACTCAGATTGATCGCATGAGGGCCGACGTTGAGTTCGTATCCATCGACCGAGGTCGTTCGCGACCGGCCGCCGGCCCCGTGAGCATCAAGGACGGTGACGGGCGCCCCGGTTCGGGCCACCTCGGCCGCCGCGCACAGCCCGGCGACACCGCTTCCAATAACAACGACATCTGTCATGTTCTTCAACCTCCATCGCTGATGACGACGGCGCAGTCACGGTTGTGACAACTTGCGGCTGTGACAACCGCTACAGCTGCTTGAGGACCGCCACGAGCTCGGTGACCGGTCGGAAGGTCAGCCCGGCGATTGCCCGATGGGCATAGCGGATGATCCCCTTTCCGTCGACCACGAACACACTGCGCCGGGGAAACCCGAGCGGCCCGAGGGTGCCGTAGAGCCCGGCGACCTCTTTGCTGGTATCGGCGAGCAGGGGAAACTGGAAGCCGTACTTGGCGGCGAACTTGGCGTGACTGTCGAGGTCTTGGGCCGACAGCGCCAACACCTGGGCGCCGAGGTCGGCGAACTGGTTGAGATCGTCGTTGTACGAGTTCAACTGTTTGGTGCACACCGGCGTGTCGTCGCCCGGGTAGAACACCAGGATCACCGGCTGGCCACGGAACTCCGACAGCGTGTACGAGCGCTCGCCGGTCTCGGGGTCGACGCCATGGAGCATGAATTCGGGGGCAGCGTCACCGATTGCCAGGCTCACGGTCAGCCACCGATCGCTTCGAGCACGTCGTCGGAGATATCAAAGTTGGCGAAGACGTCTTGCACGTCGTCGTTGTCTTCCAAGGCGTCCATGATCCGTAGGATCTTGCGAGCCTCATCCGCGTCGGTGACCTCGATCATGTTCGACGAGACCATCGTGGTGTCGGCCGACGAGACGGCCACCCCGGCGGCCTCAAGCGCTGCCTTCACGTCGAAGGTGACCTGCGGTTCGCATGACACGCGCCACGACTCGCCGTCGCGGACGATGTCGTCGGCCCCGGCGTCGAGTGCGGCCATCATCACGTCGTCTTCGCCGATCTTGCCGTCGGCCATGACGATGCCTCGGCGGGAAAACTGCCACCCGACGGCCCCTGGTTCGGCCATCGAGCCACCCATCTTCGAAAAGATGTTGCGCACTTCAGAGCCGGTGCGGTTGCGGTTGTCGGTGAGCACGTCGATCATCAGTGCGACGCCGCCGGGGGCATAGCCCTCGTACATGATCGCTTCGTAGTTGGCCCCGCCGTTGTCGCCGGTACCGCGCTTGATCGCCCGGTCGATGGCGTCGTTGGTCATCTGGCCCGCCTTGGCCTTCTGCACCATCGTGCGCAGGCTGGCGTTGGTCGACGTATCGCCGCCACCCTCACGAGCGGCCACCTCGATCTGGCGAGCAAGCTTGTTGAACAGCTTGCCGCGCGCCTTGTCGACGGCGCCCTTCTTGTGCTTGATCGTGGCCCATTTTGAGTGACCCGACATGGTGCTTCAGCCCTCCTGGAGGCACTCGGCGTAGTGCGGGCCAGGCTACCCAATTCCGCTGTCCGCCATACTTCCCGAACAACTCTGGTCAATACTTGGTGTACATGGATGACCGTTCACTGATTGCGCGCGCCTCTCGGCGGCTCGGTTTCGGTGTCGTCGGTGGAACCCTGGAGTCGGAAGTCACCGCGGGCGTGGCGGCTTTCCGAACCAAGTTGCTGACGCCCGAAACTGTGCAAGTACCACCCGCCCCACCGTTGTGGACCACCGATTCGACGGTGCTCCCCGAGGAGTCGAACAAGCGGCGCAAGGAAGTCACCTTTGCGGCGATGGACGAGTGGATCGAGCACATGGTGGCCTCACCCCGCACCCACATGGAGTGGTTGACGTGGTTCTGGCATGGCCACTTCGTGGTGTCGCAGCCCGAGGTCCGCAACCCGCAGTTCCTGATCGACAACATTCTGCTGTTGCGCTCGATGGGAGCCGGCGATTTTGCGTTGCTCATCACCGCGGTGACCAAGGATCCGGCAATGTTGCTCTACCTCGACGGCAACGACAATCAGGCCGAGGCTCCGAACGAGAACTACAGCCGTGAGCTGCTCGAACTTTTCACGATCGGCATCGGCAACTACACCGAGGACGACGTCGATTCGGGGGCCAGCGCGCTCACCGGGTGGAAGATCGATCGCAATACCCGCAAGACCCGGATGTTCTCGGACCGCCACGACGGCGAGGATCAGCCGTACCTCGGAACCAACGTCGACGACCTCAACGGCGTCGTCCAATCCGTCATGGCACAGCCTGCCCTGGCCACGTTCATCGCCTCGCGACTCGCGCGCCAAGTGGTCGGACCGAACCCGCCGGCCGATGTCGTCGCGGCCGCCGCTGCGGCCTTCACGGCATCCGGGTTCCAGGTGGCCGCGCTCGTCGGCTCCCTTGCCGACGCCCTCCTCGCCGGCGCTGATACCGGGCCGCTGATCCTCGGCCCGGTGCCGTGGTACATCGCCGCTCGTCGGGCCACCGGCTCACCCGTCGGCAAGGACCTGCGGGGCATGCTCAACGCCTGCGGACAGTTGCCGTGGTTCTGCCCGAGTGTCGCGGGCTGGCCGTACCACGACGGCTGGGCGACCGCCGCTACCCACGTGGGCCGGTTCAATCTCGCCGCGGTGATCGCCGAGAAGACGACGAAGGATTCCGCCGCGCTCACCGCCGTCACCGCCGACGACAACACCGCACTGGCCATGGTCCTTGGCCTGCCGGCCGACTTTTCCGAGACGACCTGGGCGGCGATCTCGAAGATCCAAGACGCCCGCGGCCGACTGGCGTTGGCCCTGGTCAGCCCAGAGTTCGTGAAGGCCTGATGACGATGATGAACCGACGCCAATTCCTCCTCGCTACATCGTCAGGCCTGATCGTCGCCTGCTCGGGCGGGGGCACCTCGAAGCCCAAGCCGACGGGAACTCCCGGAACCATCCCCGCCCCGACCGGTGGAGTGACGGCTCCGGCGGAGTCGCGTCCAGACGGCATCCTCGTCGTCGTCGAGATGAACGGCGGAAATGATGCACTGAACACGGTGGTGCCGCTGGTCGGCAAGTACCACGACATCCGCCCGAAGATCGGCCACGCCGACGACAAGTTGCTGGCGCTTCCAGGCACCACGGCATATGGCCTCCACCCCGAACTGGCCCCAATGCAGGGACTGATCGACGCCGGTCGGGTGACCACCCTCGCCGGAATCGGGTTCGACCAACCGAACCGCTCGCACTTCGCCGCATCGGACATGTGGTGGCAGGCCACGCCGGGAACCGTCTCGGCCACCGGCTGGTTGGGCCGCGGGCTCGACGCCATCGGGGTGACGTCACTGACCGATACCGGCGGCATCTCCCTCGGGCCATCGGGCACGGCCCTCGTGTCGACCAAGACGAAAACGACGACGGTCAGCGAGACCAAACGCTTCCGCCTGGAGCCGCCCTCTGGGTCGGACCCTGCGCTCGTCGCCGAGGCCTGGGCGGCCATGTCGGGCGAGCATGCCGATGCCCTCGCCGCCATCGGGCTGTTCGCGACGATGAAGGAAGCCGACCCCGGTGAGGACGAGATCTCCGACACCACCGGCGGCAAGACGATCACCGCCCAGTTGGTCGCCGCCGCCCGACTGATCGCCACCGACCCGACCATTCGTACGATCTACATCTCGGCACGAGGCTTCGACACCCACGCCAACCAGGTCAAACGGCACGACGAGCTGATGAAAGACCTGGCCGTCGGCGTGCGCACGTTCTATGAACGCATGGAGTTGGCCAAGCTCGCCGACCGGATCATGCTGATCACCACCAGCGAATTCGGCCGCCGCACCTACGAAAACGCGAGCGGCGGCACCGACCACGGCAAGGCGGGTGCCCTGTTCATCATCGCCCCCAACACCACCGGCAAGCTCTACGGCGGCCTCGACCTCGACGACCTCGACGACGGCGACCTCAAGCCCCAAATCGACCCAAGGTCGCTCTACGCCGTCGGCCTCGACTGGCTCGGCGCCCCCGCCGATGAGATCCTCGGCGGGACCTTCGAGCGGTTCTTGTAGGCCCGACGTCGCGAGCGGGCCTCGGCGATGCGATGGCGTACAGTCACCAGGCCCGGTTTGGCTGGAGGAGAACGTTCGTGACGAGTGAAAACACCTGGTTCGGAGATTCGACGTTGGAGGAGCGGTTCCCGGCGTGGACTCGGGGCAATGCCGCCGACGTGTTTCCTGAGCCGATCAGTCCGCTGGCGCTCGGCCTCGTGCTGCGACAGGGCATGTGCACGGGTCTGCGCAACGGATACATCGCCATCGGTGCCCTTGACTACGACGACTTCGTCGACCCGGAATTGCCCGACCTGTTCAAGGTCTTCGGCGGCTACCTGTACAACCCGCTGACGATGACCCGGGTGCTCGGTGCCCGCATGCCGGGGGCGTCCCCTGAGATGATCGACAAGGCGTTCTTCGACGAGCACGCCGACGTGCCGCCGTATGAGTACCAGCCGTGGCACGACTCCCCCAAGCACGAAGCGCGACTGGGCGAGTCGATGGGTTGGGCGATGTCGGCCGACTCGCTCCCCGATCTCGACGCCGACAAGGCCATCGCCCACAGCCTGCGGGAGAACCGGCCGATCCTTGCTGAACTCACCGAAGGGGCGCTGATCGCCCGAGCCCGATCGATGGTGCCGTACGTGCAGCTGACGTTCGAGAACGCGATGCGCGTCTCGTCGCTGTCGGCCCTCGGCCCCGGCGCGGTCGGCGCGATCTGCGAAGGACTGGGCGACTCGAGCCTGTCGATCCGCCTGCTGGCCGGGATCGACGTCGACTCGGCCGCCCCGTCGCATGCGATGTGGGAACTTGGCCGCGCCGCACTGAATTCAGCCGCCGTGACCGCCGCCTTCGAGACAGGGCCCGACGAGGTTCTGATCCAGCTGGGTGCCTCCGATGACCCGGCGGCCGCCGAGTTCCTCGGACGGTTCGAGCAGTTCCTGTTCGACCATGGGTCGCGGGCGCAGAACGAGTACGACCTGCGTTCCGCGTCGTGGGAGGTGCGGCCGCGCAGCGCGCTGGCGGCCATCGACCTGATGCGCAAGTCCGACGAGTCACAGTCGCCGGCCACCCGCCATGCTGCGTCGGTCGTCGAGCGCGACCGGATTCTGGCCGAGCTACGGCCGAAGATCGCCGGAGACCCCGAGACGGCAGGCATGTTCGAGGCCGGTCTACGATCGGCGCAGGTCTTCCTCGCCGGACGCGAGCGGGCCAAGACCAACGTGGTGCGGGTGATCAACGAGATGCGCATGGCACTGCGCGAGTTCGGTCGACGGTTCGTCGAGCGGGGCGTGATCGATGAGATCGAGCAGATCTTCATGCTCACCGACGCCGAACTCGACCAGATCCGCTTCGAACCCGACCACTTCAAGCCGCTCATCGCCGCCCGCTGGGCCCAGTATCTGACGCTGTTCGACCGTGAGCCCGTGTTCGTCGTCAATGGCCGCGTCCCCTCGCTCGGCGAGATGACCCGCCGCAACGACAAGCAGGTGACGCAGGCTGCGTCGGGCACCGTGCTGCGTGGTGCCGCCGGTTCAGGTGGGGTGGCCACTGGTCGCGCCCGGGTGATCCTCGATGCGGCCGACCCACAGGATTTCGAGCCCGGCGACGTGTTGGTCGCCCCGCAGACCGACCCGGCCTGGGTGCCGCTGTTCGTGTCGGCGGCCGCCGTCGTCGTCAACGTCGGCGCAATGGGCAGCCACGCGATGATCGTGTCGCGCGAGCTCGGCATCCCGTGCGTGGCCTCGGTCGCAGATGCGACGAGCATTATTCCCGACGGAGCAATGGTCACCGTCGACGGCAATGCCGGAACGGTGACCATCCACTGACGGTCCGCCTCACTCCTGCGGAAATTGTCGCCTGAGTTCTGCGGAATCTGTGGGGCGGCCGGTACACCCCGCCGCCGGCTACAGGACGTTGGCGGTGAAGTTGAGCCGGGGGGCGGGGGCGGAGTCTTCGGCGTAGCGAGCCAACTCGGCTCGGCCGACGACTTGCCAGTGGACCTCGTCGGGACCATCGGCGAGGCGCAGGGCGCGCTGGCCGGCGTACATCCGCGACAGCGGCGTCCATTGCGAAACGCCAGTGGCACCGTGCATCTGGATGGCCTCGTCGATGATCTGGCAGACCCGCACGGGCACCATGGCCTTGACGGCCGACACCCAGACGCGGGCCTCGGCGTTGCCGAGCACGTCCATCGCCTTGGCGGCACGCAGCACCATCAGACGCATCGCCTCGATCTCGATACGGGCCTTGGCGATCACCTCGGTGTTCTTGCCGAGACGGGCCAGCGGCTTGCCGAACGCCTCGCGGTTCATCCCACGGCGAATCATCAGTTCCAACGCCCGCTCCGCCGCACCAATCGAGCGCATGCAGTGATGGATGCGGCCCGGGCCGAGGCGGATCTGTGAAATCTCGAAGCCCCGCCCCTCACCGAGCAGCATGTTCGCCGCCGGCACGCGCACGTCGGTGAACTTCAGGTGCATATGGCCGTGGGGCGCGTCGTCTTCTCCGAATACGTGCATGGCCCCGAGAATCTCGACGCCCGGGTGCGGCAGCGGCACCAGGATCTGCGACTGGCGGCGGTGCGGGGGGCCATCGGGGCTGGTCTGCACCATGCAGATCATGACCTTGCAACGGGGGTCACCCGCGCCCGAGATGTAGTACTTCTCACCGTTGATGACCCACTCATCACCGTCGAGAACGGCCTGGCAGCGGACGTTTTTCGCGTCGGATGAGGCGACGTCGGGCTCGGTCATGGCGAACGCCGAACGGATCTCACCGTTGAGCAGCGGCTCGAGCCACTGCGCCTTCTGCTCCGCGGTGCCGACCCGCTCGAGCACTTCCATGTTGCCCGTGTCGGGGGCGCTGCAGTTGAGGCACTCCGAGGCAAGCGGGTTCTTGCCCAGCTCGTTGGCGATGTAGGCGTAGTCGAGATTCGAGAGCCCCTGGCCGGTCTCGGCGTTGGGCAGGAAGAAGTTCCACAACCCGTTGGCCTTGGCCTTCGACTTCACCGAATCGAGCAGCTCCAACTGGCCCTCGCCGTAGCCCCAGTGGTCGGCCCGGCCGACGCCGAGTCGGTAGAACTCCGCGGTGATCGGCTCGACCTCATTGGCGATGAACGCCTTGACGGCCTCGAACAACGGCACTGCATGGGCCGACATCGCCAGGTTCATGGCGTCATCGGTGGGAAGTCCTGAATGCATACCCGGAGCCGGCATGAGGGGTCCTTTCAAACAGATCGAGAGTCGGGGCGACAGACGCCCCGACCTACAGTCTGGCCGAGGACCCGCCGCGGGCTCGGATCGATGGCGAATAGCTGGCAAGGCCAGCCGGAGCCGTCAGCTCCAGTCGACCTGTGATGCGCCGGCTTCGGCCAGTTCGATCCAGGTGCGGCCGGGCGTCAGTTTGATCGGCTCACCCGACTCGGTACGCCAGATGGCCGGGACGGCCGGATCGGCCCGCTCCCAGATGCCCTTGATGACCTTGCCACCGGTGAAGATCCACGCCTCCCCATATCCGACGGTGACGGCCTCGGGAGAATTCGGGTCGGCGGGGCTGCGCCGGTAGTTGCAGAACTGAAAGACGACGTTCTCGAAGGCGATGTTCGCCCCGGTCGTATCGACGTGCGGAGCGCCGTACTCGGTGCGGACCCATTGGCCGGATGCACCCTCCCAGGTCCAAGTGAGATTGATGTTCATCTTGGCGGTGATGTTGGCGGCCGGCTCACCGGCAGCCTCTTCCCCGGCGGCCCGATAGACGAAGAACGGCGACGGCAGACCCTGGTTGAGTCCGGAGGTCGACCACAGCTGCTGGGTGCTCTCGTTGAACAGAGTGTGTTCGATGTCGTACTTCTTGCGGCGCTCGCTGTCTCGGTAGTACCCCGGGGCCTGCCCGGTCGCCCGGCTCTCGGCGTTGGCGTTGCCGATCGCATTGACCACGCCCCGGTTGCCACCCGACCAGGCGAACAGCGGCCGATTGAGCTGGTTGAGCAGGTCGACATCGGTGGTACGAGCAGAACGTACCGGCCCGATCGGTGCCGCATCCTGCGAGTGGAAGATCACGAAAAAGCGGGTGATGCCTTCGACGATCTCCTCGTAGACGATGTCGGCCTGGTTCAAACCGGCCTGCGGTCGAGCGTTGGTGTGGTTGTTGATTTTGACGGCCAGCGCGGGGCGGGCCGCCAGGTTCGGATCGCCGATCGGCAGACCGGTCAGCGGAAACGTGGGAACCGGAGCGGCGGTGGTCGGCGGCTCGGTGACCGGGACCGTGGTCGCCGGGACCGTGGTTGCCGGGATGGTCGACGCGGGGGCTGACGTGCCCGGGGCGGTCACGGTCGGCGGGGTGGTGATCTCCTCGACGGACGAGGAGGTCGTGTCGCCACTTCCTCCTCCGCAAGCGGCAATACCCAGTCCAGCGAGCAGCAGGGCGGCGACGTGGCGACGTGCATTCATATGGATTTACAGCTCCCGCAGTGTGGCAATCCGTTCATCAAGCGACGGATGGGTGTCGAACATCTTGTTGACCCAGCCGAGGCGCCCGCCCTCGTGCACTCCTGGCATCGGTTGCTCGATCCACAAGTGTGCGGTCGCCCGAGAAGCGCTGTGCGTCACCGTGGAGTCGGCATTGAGCTTCTCGAGTGCTGAAATCAACCCTGGAGGGTACCGGGTCATCTGGCAGGCCGACACGTCAGCCAGCGATTCGCGTCGCCGCGAGATGGCCGATTGCATCAGTTTGGCGAACAGCGGAGCCACGATGAGCAGGGCAAACCCGACGAAGGCGACCGGGTTCTGTGAATCTTGTCGATCTCCGTCGCGGCGGACCCGGCCGCCGTTCCACCACATCATCCGGATGGCGATATCGGACAGAATCGCAATCGTCCCGACGAGCGTCACGGCCAGCGTCGATACGAGGATGTCGTAGTTACGGATGTGCGACAGCTCGTGGGCGAGCACGCCTTCCAGCTCGACGCGGGTCATCTGCTCTAACAGGCCGGTCGTCACCGCAATCGCCGCGTGGCGAGGGTTACGGCCGGTGGCGAAGGCGTTCGGGGCCGGGTCGTCGATGATGTACACCCGCGGTTGGGGGAGCCCACTGGCGATGCACAGCCCCTCGACGAGGTTGTAGAGCCGCTTGTATTCCGTTGGGTCGGCCGGGCGAGCCCGGCTGACCCGCAGGGCAATGGCGTCGGCCTTCCAATACGAGAAGAACGCCATCAGGCCCGCGAGCAACAGGGCGATGATCGTCCCGACGAGGCCGTAGCCGATCAGGCTGCTGAATGCTGCCCCGACCAGGGCCACGAGCACGACAAAGCCGACAACGAGATAGATGCTGCGGCGCTTATTGGCCGCGATCAATTCATACATGAGTACCGATCAGACTACGAGGCCGGGGCCGCGACTCGGGGTCGGACACCAGATGGGACCGGGAGCCCCAGGGCCTCAGAACTTGACGTTGGGGGCCTGGCGGGCGCTGTCTTCGGCCTCGAAGTATTCGCGGCGAGTGAAGTTGAGCATGCGGGCGAAAATCACGCTGGGGAAGCTGTCGAGCTTGTTGTTGTAGCCCAGCACGGTGTCGTTGTAGAACTGCCGGGCGTACGACACCCGGCCCTCGGTGGCCGTCAGCTCCTCTTGCAGCTGCAAGAAGTTGGTGTTGGCCTTCAGGTCGGGATACGCCTCGGAGAGGGCGAACAATCCGCGCAGCGCCCCGGTGAGCTGACCATCGGCGCCGGCCTGGGCCGCCGGAGTCGACGGTGCGGCGAGGGCCTTGTTGCGAGCCTCGACGACGGCCTCGAGGGTTTCGCGCTCATGGGAGGCGTAGCCCTTGACGGTCTCGACGAGATTGGGGATGAGATCGAGACGGCGCTTGAGCTGCACGTCGATCTGCGCCCAGGCGTTTTCGACCTGGTTGCGCTTGCGAATCAGGCCGTTGTAGATGCTGACGGCGACGAGTGCCAGCACCACGACGATGATGAGAATGACGACCAACGGATTCATGGTTACCTCCGAGCTGAGCCCGTACGGAGACGGAACATCGCACGCTGACCCACGCGGGTCGCTTGGCGCATCATACGGCCGTCGGCCAGGCCGGAGGTGGACGGTCGGGCGTCGCCACCTTCTGCCCACCGAGGCATCGCCATCGCCTGCCGATAAATCTCGAGGTACCTCTCGGCCAGGGAATCCATCGAGAACTGCCCGGCGCGTTCCACCCCCGATCGCCGCAGCGAATTGGCCAACGACTCATCGGTCAGCACCCGCAGCAGCGCCGCCGCCAGTGCGGGTGCATCGCCCGGCGGAACGAGGAGGGCATCGATATCGGGGCGAGCCGCGTTCTTGTAGCCGTCGAGATCTGCCGCAACCACCGGGGTGCCTGCCGCCATCGCCTCGATCAACACCACTCCAAATGATTCGCCATGAAGGGACGGCGCACAGAACACACTCGCCCCGGCCAGACGGGCGATCTTTTCTTCCTCGCTGATCCGGCCGAGCCATTCGATGCGTCGATCGCCGGCATGGTCGCGGCGCAACCGGTCGGTTTCCGGACCATTTGAGGCAATCCACAGGGTCACCGTGTCGGGCAGATGCGTCATTGCGGCGAGCAGGACGCCGAGACCCTTGCGTTCTTCATGGCGTCCGCAGAAGAAGATGGTCGGGCCATCAGCCTTGTATGGCTCGATGCTTACGTAGCGATCGAGTTCGACCCCGTTGTAGAGCATCTCGTAAGTACCGCCGAGCCAACGCTCGGCCATCGCCTCGGCATCTTTCGACACTGCGCAGCGCACGTCGATTCGCTTGGATAGCCACCGAACCGCCTTGTTGACCTGCTTGTACGTCTCTACATAGCCCGCCGCGTGGAACGTCGCCACCGCGGGGGCCAAATCGAGCACCAGTGTCGTCTGGGTCGGCCCCGGGGCCATCGGCTCATGCACATGGACGACATCGAAATCTTCGTCTCGCAATGCTCGGATCGTCCGCAGCGCGCACGACGGGTCAGGAGCGAGCGGCACGATCGACCCGTTGGCCACGTCAGCGATCGAGTTGCCGAGCGGCGTCACGAAGGTGGCTGGCGGGGGGCCATCACAGGGGCCAAGCACCCGTGCCTCATGACCCATCCGCCGAAGCACCCGCGCCAAACCCAGTACTTGTCCCTGGACGCCACCGGGAACCGAGAGGCTGTATGGACAGATCAATCCGATCCGCAGTGGGTCGGTCCGCAGTGGGTCCGTCCGCATGGAGCGAACGTTACCGGTGATTGTCATGCTCAGCGTGCATCGTCTACTTCACACGCAGATACATACTCAGTATTGACACGGTGGATCACCGAGATACATACTGCGTATCTATGCAGAGCGCGTCGGGCACCACAGCGACCAGGAGTGGTCCCCACCGTTGCGGACGACCAGTAGTTTCCGTGGAACGAATTGCCGCGCCGGAGCGTCATAGGTGGAACATCGCCGAATCCATTGGGGGACTCGCTACATGAACGTGCTTCGGGCCGGCCGGCCACGTCGGTTACCCCCTCGGCGATCGGCCCGGTGCGCCGTGCGCGGGTTGGCGTTGATCGCCATTCCGGTGATCGCCGGTGCGTCGTCGGCGTCGCCATCGGCCAACGCCGCCCAGGCAGGCGCAGTGCTGGAGATCGACGCCCCCTTGACCACCGAATACGGCTTCAACGACAGCGTGGTCGTGTCGGCAACGATCAAGGCCGACGGCCTGATCGACGGTGAGGTCACGGCGACTGCCGACCTCAGCTCGACCACCGTGGTCACCCCGGTGCAGATCGCCGGCGGAGCGGAGGCCAAGGTGTTCATGGTCGTGCCGATGCCCGGCTTCAACAACGGGAACACCTCGGTGACCGTCGTACTACGCGATGGCAACGAGGTCGTCAGCGAAGAGAAGGTCACCTTCAGCCACCGATCCGACGTCGATGTCACCGGGGTACTCCCCCAGTTGCGGGCCTCGTTGGCGCAGTTGCCGAATCGGGTACAGCTCGAACCCGACGTGCGCGGTTCGCAGTTCGCCGTCCTCGCCCCCGAAATCGCCGCGATGGGCCCGGCCGCGCTCAGCCAACTCGACACGATCGCCGGGTCGTCTTCAGATCTGGCCACCCTCGAACCCGACGCCCGTCAGGCTCTCCTCGGCTGGTTGAACTCCGGTGGCCGGTTGCTGATCGACGACGACGCCGACCTCACCGCTCTACCGCCCGAGTGGCGACCCACCGACGTCGGGTATGCCACGGCCGGGTTGGGTGAGGTTCGCCTGTCGGCGGGCAAGGCGGCCGCCGGGAAGTGGAAGGAGATTTTGCTCCCCGCCGAACTCGACAGCTTCGACTCCCCGTTCGGCTTCGGCAACGAGATGTTCGCCGACCCGCAGGCCTCCCTCGCCCGCCGTGCCGGGGTCACCCCGCCCTCGCTCAGCCCGATCCTGATCGGGCTGGGCATCTATGTGGTGGTCGTCGGACCCGTGCTCTACCTGGTGTTGCGGGCCATGCGCCGCCTCACGCTGGCCTGGCTGGTCATCCCGGCCCTTGCTGCGCTCGTCGCCGGGGCCGTGGTGATCACCGGAGGAGCATGGCGCCGAGGCGGCGACCCGGTCGCCAACCTCGCCCGCCAGATCCACCCCGGAGGCTCGACGGTTCGCAGCGAGACCCTGCTGTTCAACCGCCGCGGCGGGGAAACCACGGTCGCCGCCCCGGCCGGTTGGACGGCGGCCGACGCGACGCATGTTCTTCGGCGAGGACCCCTCGACGATCGCCAAGCGTCGCTTCACCACTGGCGACGCAGCCTCGACGTTGACGACCACCCTCGAGCCCGGCCAGGTCACCGTGCTACGGGCCAACGGCATCTCGACGGGCGAGGCCCTGTCGGTCACGGCCACCGCCACCGGCCGACGCACGGTGGAGGGTACGGTTGCCAACCTCTCCGATCGCCCGCTCGGCGCAGTAGCCGTATTCGCCTCGGGCGAGGTGAAACTGATCGGTGACCTCGCCGCCGGCGCATCGAAACCGTTCAAGCTCGAAGACGTCGATGCGGCGATGCTCGGCCAGGTTTCGTTGGCCGACCAGGTGTGGGTCGACCCGGCGATCAACTTCGGCAATCCCTTCGGGCCTGGGTTTTCGACCGACCCGACCCAACAGAACACGGGCGGCCGGGTACAGGCCGATCTCGGGCTGTGGAGCTCGTTCTCTGCAACCGCCGGGCAGGGCCTGTATCCCTCGGGCATCGTGAGGGCCGTTGGCTGGCGCTTCGATCAACCAAGCGAGCTGACCTCGAACGGCACGGTGAACTCGACCGAACTGGTCAGCGCGATCACCCCGATTGCCGTCGGAAGCGGGAAGCTGGAACGGGTGGCCGTGCGATCGCTGATGGTCACCTCGCCCTTCGACGGCTCGAACAACGGTCAGCAGGTCAGCCTGTTGCGAGTACCTCCCGAGGCCGCCAAGCGCAAGTTGCGGGCCGTCGTCCCCGGCGGCACGGGCGAGGTCGAACTGTGGAACGGCACCAAGTGGGTGAAGATCAAGCCCGACACCGAGCCGCTGCCGGCCGTCGTCGTCGCCACCGGCACCGTGCTGCTACGGGTCAACATCGGCTTCAACAATGGCCCGGTCAACACCGGCTCGATCACCCTGGAGGAGGCCCGATGAGTACTGCAACCACAACCAACTCGGCCGAGTCCACCACCTCGGCCGCCGTCGATGCGGCGATCTCGGCCGTCGGCCTGACCAAGCGTTACGGCTCGCTGCTCGCCGTCAACGACATGCATCTGGTCGTGCCGCATGGCTCGATCTTTGGGTTGATCGGCCCGAACGGAGCCGGGAAGAGCACCACGTTCGCGATGATCGCCAGCCTGCTTCGCCCCACCTCGGGCACGTTGTCGGTCATGGGATTCGACCCGGTCAAGCACCCCAAAGCGGTTCGCCGGGCAATGGGGTACATGCCCGACGTGCTCGGGGTCTACGACAACCTGCGAGTCGACGAGTACCTCCAATTCTTCGCCGCCGCCTACAGGATCCCGTCGCGGGAGTGGCCGGGGCTGGTCGATGGGCTCCTCGAACTCGTCGAGCTCACGGTGAAGAAGGCGGCGATGGTCAACTCACTCAGTCGAGGCATGAAACAGCGCCTGAGCCTCGCCAGGTCGTTGGTGCATGACCCGCAGCTGTTGATCCTTGACGAGCCGGCCAGCGGGCTCGACCCCCGGGCGAGGGTCGAGTTGCGCGACCTGTTGCGCGGGCTCAACGGCATGGGCAAGACGATCGTCATCTCATCGCACATCCTCGCTGAACTTGAAGAGGTCTGCTCCGACGTGGCGATCATGGAGGCGGGCAAGCTGCTGGCCAGTGGGCCGCCGCGTACGATCCTCGACTCACTCGGAGGGGCGCGCACCTTGCGAGTCCGTTTTGCCGGAGGCACGGTCGAGACGTTCACCGTCACCGACGACGTCGAACAGGCCGCATTGCTACGCCGATTGGTCGTCGACGAAGAACGCGATGTCGTCGAGTTCGTCGAGGAGAGTGGTGGCTTGGAACAGCTGTTCATGTCGATCACCCAGGGGATCGTCCAATGAACCCGGTGCTCGCCCGTGAGCTCAAGGAACGGATGCGCGGCCTACGGGCGTTCATCGCCCTGGGCGTGTTCCTGTCGCTACTCACCCTCACCGTGTGGATCGTCTACAAGGCCAACGACCTGCAGAACAACAACGGGTTTCCGTTCGACCTCGAACGCCAGACCCGGCTGGGTCGGGAGCTGTTCGAGTGGCTGATGTCGATCATGCTGATCCTGCTGTTCTTCCTCGTTCCTGGGCTGACGGCCGGCACGATCTCGGGCGAGCGCGAGCGTCAGACGCTGACCACGTTGCAGCTCACGTTGCTGGCGCCGCGGTCGATCATCTGGGGCAAGGTTCAGGCCGCGGTCGTCTACCTCAGCTTGATGATCGTCGCCGCGCTGCCCCTGTTCGCCGTGGCCTATCAGCTTGGCGGCGTGAGCCTGACCGACGCGTTGAAAGGCATCGGCGCGGTGCTCCTCGTCGGATTGATACTGGCCACGATGGTTGCCAGCATCTCGGCATTTGCCAAACGCGTGCAGACTGCCACCCTGTTGGGCTACGGGTTCAGTGCATTGTTGGCGGTGTCGTCGTTCATCGGGTTCGGCGTCGCCTCGATCATCGATGGCACCCGCGGCGTTGACGACAACAACCCGCCGGCGGTGATTCTGACGCCCAACCCGCTGGTCTTTGTCGCCGACGCCACCGCCGGAGAGAACGTCCGGATCGGATCGAGCCCGCTGCGATTGATCCGCACGTTCGTGGTCGAGTCCTACAACCGCAACGAGAGTTGGTTCTCACGCCAGGCATTCCCGCCCGGCTTCAATCAGAACGGCAACGACGCCATTTTCATCGACAACGGCGGCAACCGTCATGGGTTCCCGGCGTGGGTGATCTCGCTCGGATCAATGGTCGGCCTGGCGGGTCTACTGTTCCTGTTTGCGTGTCGCCGACTACGAACCCCTGCGGAGACTGAACGATGAGCCCGCGAGTCTCGGGCCTGCTGGCCGCCGTTCGGCGCCGTTTGCGCGTCGCCTGGGCCTCTGAAACGGCGCAGCTCGCCGCTCCGTGGCTCGCCGCGGTGGCCTTGCTGCTGGTCATCACCGCCCGCTACCTGCCGTGGACGTGGTCGGAGCCCGCCGCGCTCGTCGCCCCGCTCGCCGTGATCGTCGCCATCGTGGTGTGGGCCGGGGTGCAGCGCGTCCCGCAGATGGTCGTCGCCCGGGCCACCGATCGCGGCCTGCACACCAAGGACGCATTCGCCTCGGCGCTCCAGTTCTCGCCCCCCTCCGACGACTTCACCAGCCGTATACATGCCCGCGCCGACCACCTGGCGGCCGGAGCCCGGGCTGGGGAGGCCGTGCCGTTGCACCTGCGGTGGCGGCGAATCGGCGTGGCGGTGATCGTCGGCGCCCTCGCCGTCGCGCTGGCGATGATCGCCAACCCGCAAGACGAGGCGCGAGCCACACAACAGGCCGAGAAGGCGAACATCGCCCAGACGGCCAAGGAGATCGACGACGAGGCGGCCCGGCTCGAAGCTCAAGGAGCCGACGCCAAAGCCGCGGCCGAACGCTTGAAGAAGCTCGCCGAAGAACTCCGCAAGACCGACTCACTGAACAAGGCCGACGAGGCTCTGAGGAGGGCCGCTGACGAACTCCAACGCCAGGTCAAGCCCGATTCGCTGGCCACCAAGGCCGCGACCAAAGGGTTGGAGCGCAGCTTGTCGACCCAGCCGCTTGGAGACCGTGGTGATCTCCCCGCCGCCGAGCAGTTGGAAGCGGCCGCCGCCTCGCTCGACAGCATGACCCCGGAGGAGCAAAAGGCTCTGGCCGACCGACTCGACAAGCTGGCCGAAACGCAGGAGGTTGGCGCGCCCGAGACGGCCGCGGCGCTGAAGGACGCTGCCAAGTCGGCCAGGGCGGGAGATGTCGCCGCGGCGAAGGCGGCCCTTGGTGAAGCCGCCAACGCTCAGAAGTCGGCATCGTCCGACGCCAATGCCCAGCAGGCCGCCGGAGATGCCGCCAAGGCCAGTCGCGATGCGTCAAATCGGCTCGGCGAACGATCAGGCAAGGGCGCCGGGGCCGGCAAAGGTTCTGGAAAGGGCTCAGGCTCGGGTTCCGGGAAAGGTGCGGGCTCGGGTTCCGAGAAAGGTGCGGGCTCGGGTTCCGAGAAAGGTGCGGGCTCGGGCTCCGGTGCGGGCTCAGGGCTCCGGTGCGGGTAAGGGCTCCGGCTCCGGTTCAGGCGCCGGCGGGGGCGGCGGCAACCCCAGCGGCAATGTCGGCGGCGGCGGTGGGGGCGGCGGCAGTGCCGGCCGCGGTGGTCAGGGCCAGGGCACCGGAACGGGCGGCGGCAAGGCCGGCGAAGAGCCGAACACGGCGACGATTTTCGACCCGGTCACGGGTGGCATCGGCGAGGAGGGCACCGTCGGCAACGGCGGAAACGGCGATACCGAGACGGTCGGCAAGGGTGACGGCCCGACGCAGGCCGGCAGCCAGCGGGTCCCCCTCGCCGATGCGCTGACCACCTACCAGAATCAGGCGACCAGCGCCCTCGACGCGGCCGAAGTTCCGCCGTCGGTGCGAGCGATGGTCGTGGCCTATTTCGATGCCCTCCAAGGGCGCGAGTGAACCCGGTCGTGGCCGACCCACGCCGGTCGCCTCGTCCATTGAGAAGAAGGAACTTTCGTGGCTGAATTCCATGCAACCGAGCCGATGACTCCCGAGCGGTACGCGGCGACCGCCGAGGCGATCGAAGGCGAGGTCGGTCGAGTGATCGTCGGGCAGCATGGGCTGGTCCGCACCGTCGTTACCTGTCTGCTCGCCGAAGGCCATGCGCTGTTGGAGGGCGTGCCCGGGCTCGGTAAGACGATGCTGCTCAAGACGTTGTCCGATGTCGTTGAGCTGGACTTTTCCCGCATCCAGTTCACCCCCGATCTCATGCCGGCCGACATCGTCGGCACCCAGGTCCTCGAGGAGAACGCCTCGGGGCACAGGGCGTTCAAGTTCCGTGAGGGCCCGGTATTCGCCAGCTTCGTCCTCGCCGACGAGGTCAACCGGGCGACCCCCAAGACCCAGTCTGCGTTGCTCGAGGCGATGCAGGAACGCACGGTCACCGCCGGCGGCGCGACCCGACCGCTCCCCCGGCCGTTCCTGGTGATGGCCACCCAGAACCCGCTCGAAATGGAAGGCACCTACCCCCTCCCCGAGGCCCAACTCGACCGATTCCTGCTCAAGGCGCTCGTGCCGTTCCCATCGGCCGACGAACTGGTCACCGTGCTCCAGCGGACCACGGGAACGCAGCATCAGAGCCTGCACAAGGTGGTTGATTCGGCGACGCTGGTGTCGATGATCGAGCTGACCCGGGCCGTCCCGGTACCCGACCATGTGCTGCGCCATGCGGTCGACCTGGTGATCGGCACTCATCCGTCATCGGAGTCGGCGCCCA
This sequence comes from uncultured Actinomycetes bacterium, assembly GCA_963847945.1. Lineage (GTDB taxonomy): Bacteria > Actinomycetota > Acidimicrobiia > Acidimicrobiales > Ilumatobacteraceae > JANMJD01. The sequence continues at coordinate 292,188 of CAWKBX010000001.1, read as the reverse complement.
AGCTGGTCCGCTCGTATGTGCGCTTCGGGGCCTCGCCCCGGGGTGCGCAGGCGCTGGTGTTGGCCGGCAAGGTGCGGGCGTTGCTCGACGGCCGGCCGAACGTGTCGATCGACGACATCCGGGCCCAGGCCCCCGCCGCGCTGCGCCACCGGCTCGTCCTCGGCTATGAGGCGACCGCCGACCGGGTGGAGGCCGACCAGATCGTCGGCGACCTGCTCGCCTCGATCGCCTCTCCCCCCGCAGGCATCCGCGGAGCGGTGTGAGCGACGACCTGCTCTCTCCCGCCACCCTGGCCCGCCTGGAACGGCTGCAACTGGGGAATCGGCGACGGCTCGCCGGTCGCTTTCGGGTGAGCATCGTTCGCCGCGCTTCGGATCGTCACTCGACTTCGCCGACTACCGCGAATACCACCCGGGCGACGACTTCCGTCGGATCGACTACGCGCTCTATGCCCGGACCGACCAGTTGTTCATCCGACTGTTCGAGGCCGAGGATGACATGGCGTTGCGGTTGCTCGTCGATACCTCGGGCTCGATGGGGTTCCACGACAAGATGCGCCAGGCCGCCCGGCTCGCCGCGTCACTCGGGTTTGTGGCCCTGACCAGGCGCGACATTGTCACCTTGATGACATTCCCGAACTCCACGCCGCCCCGGCGATTCAACGGACGCGGCGCGGTCAGCCCGATGCTGCGGATCCTGGGAGCGTTGGAGGCGGGCGGGTCCACCGATGTACGTGCTGCGGCGACCGACGCGCTGGCCCGACCCGGCGTGCCCGGTATGACGGTCCTCGTGTCAGATCTGTTGAGCCCCTCGTGGGAGTCGGCAATCGATCGACTGCCGTCACGCGGCGGCGATTCGGCCGTGGTTCACGTCCTCGCCCGCGAGGAGATCGATCCTGAGTTGATGGGCGATCTCGACGTCGAGGACGCCGAGTCGGGTGACCGCGTCGCCGTCAGCCTGGCCACCGACTCGTTGAAGAAGTACGCCGCCGCGACCCAGACGTGGCTCGACCGGGTCGCTGCCCGCTGCCGCAGCCGTGGCGTCGCCTACACTCGGGTGCTCGCCGACGCCGACCTCGAAACCGTGTTGTTCACCGGCTGGCGCGAAGAAGGCCTCGTTCGATGAACCGCGGGCAGCGGCCGGAGGCCGACCGATGACGTTCGCCAACCCGTGGGGCCTGGCGCTGGCCGGCCTGGCCGTCCCGGTCATCCTGCTGCACATTCTGCGGCCGCGTCGCCAGACGGTGACGGTGTCGTCGACGTATCTGTGGGAGTCGGTCGAGCGGCCGGTCAGCGCCGCGCAGCCGTGGCAGAAACTGCGGTGGAGCTGGTTGTTGTTCCTCCAACTCCTCGCCGTCGCCCTGTTGGCGGTCGCCGTGGCCCGCCCCGTTCGCCTCACCCCGGCCCGGCTCAGCGCCCACACGGTGTTCATCATCGATGCCAGCGGCTCGATGGCGGCCACCGACGGCTCCCCCGACCGGATGGCCGCCGCCAAGGCCGAAGCCGAGCGTCTGCGGACCCAGATCCCCGACGGCGGCGTGGCCAGCGTGGTGGTCGCCGGGGCGACACCCCGGGTGGTCCTCACCGCCAGCGACGACCCACAGGCGTTCACCGATTCGCTGCGTACCGTGCAGCTCTCCGAGGGCCGCGCCGACTTCGCCGGGGCGTTCTCGCTGGCTGAAAGCCTCGAGACGTCGGCTGCCGACATCGGCTTCGTGCTGCTGTCCGATGGTGGCCTGACCCAAGAAGAACAAAAGGCGCAACCTCCAGGAACCGTGTACCGGCAGATCGGCAGCCGCGACATCAACCGGGCGATCACCCGGCTGTCGGTCGAACCACGGGGCAGCGAACTGCACGTGCGGGCGACGCTGAAGAACACCGGCGGGCCGACGACGCGCCAGCCGATCCGCATCGATGTCGACGGCATCACGGCCACCACCGCCACCGTCGAACTGAAACCGGGCGTTGCCGTCGAGTTCGAAGCCGACATCCCCGCCGGGGACCGCGTCGAGGCGTTCCTCGAGGGCACCGATCTGCTCGCCAACGACGACCATGCCGTGGCCGTCGCCGGACGTCGGCCGCCCCTCAAGATCCTGCTCGCCGGCGACCCACTGTTCGTCCAGGAGCTGCTCACCTCGATCCCCAACGTCACCGTCGAACTGAGTACCGAGGCATCGCCGACGGGTGAGGGCTACGACCTCGTTGTCTACAACGGCACCCCGCTGCCCGCCGCGCCGCTGATCCCCGTCGTTCCGTACTGGGCGATCGTGCCGCCCTCGGGCGCTCCGGGTGTGTCGGTCACCGGTACGGTCGACCAGCCGGCCATCACCCTGTTGCGCACCGACGACGCGCTCGTGTCGGGCATCGATCTCTCCGACGTCGGAATCGCTGCCGCCCAACGCATCGAAGCCCCCGCCGCCGATGTGTTGGTGGGTGCCGAGGGCGCCCCGTTACTGGTGCACGGTATTGCCGGGGATCAGCCGTACGTCTATCTCGCGTTCGCCCTGGCCGACTCGAATCTGCCGGTCAAGTTGGCGTTTCCGCTGCTCGGCGACCGGATTTTGACGGAGCTCTCCGGCACTGCGTTACCGAGCACCTCGATCGAGGTGGGTGCGTCGCTCACCCTGCCGGCGGGACAGAACGTCACCCTGGTCAGTCCCGATGGACGGTCGCGTTCGATCGAGGTTGGCGCGCCGACTCCCCGGGCCGACCGCGCCGGGTTCTGGGCGATCCAGGTCGAGGGCGCCCCCCAACGACTCGTGGCCGTCAACCCCCCGGCCAGCGAGTCGCTGCTTGCGCCGGCCGACGAACTGGTCAAGCCGGTCGCGCCGCGCACGACCGGCAACAACACCAGTCGTGGTCAACGCTCGGTGGTCCACTGGGTGATCCTCGCCCTGTTGCTCGTGCTGATCGGCGAGTTCCTGCTCGCCCGTCGCGCCGTGGGCGTGGCGAGGCGCCAATGGCGACTGGCGATGATCACGCGGGCGCTGATCGCCACCGCGCTGATCGCCGCGTTCCTGACGCCGGTCATCCGACGGCCGGCCAACCGCACCGCAACCGTGTTCCTTCTCGACTCATCGGCCTCCCTCGGGCCGGCAGGCCGCACCGCCGCCCTCGACTGGGTGCGTGAGGCGATGAAGTCTCGCCAGGGTGACGACCTCGCCGCCGTGGTCGCCTTTGGCGCCGAGGCGCGGCTCGATCGCCTGTTGGAGCCGACATCACAGGTCGACGCGCCCCAGGTGGTCATCGACCCCGGCGCGACAAGCCTGGAATCGGCGATTCGCCTCGGCGACGCCGTGCTCCCCGAGGATGCGCGTCGTCGGCTGATCCTGGTGTCCGACGGCCGTGAGACCGTCGGTGACGGCGCGTTGGAGGCGGCCCGGCTGATCGAGCGCGGCACCCCGCTCGACGTGCACACCGTCGACATCACCGCCGGCGACGACGCCGCGATCAGCAGCATCGACGTCCCCAGACTCACCCGCATCGGTGAGTCGGTGACCGTCAAGGCCACCGTCGAGGCCACTCAGGAAGGCCCCGCCCAAGTGGTGTTGCGCCGCAACGGCGAGCAGGTCGCCGAGCAGGTGGTCGACCTGGTTCCGGGGTCGAACGAGGTGTCGTTCACCGACGTTCCCGGGGGCGAGGCGGGGGCGATCATCCGCTATCAGGTCGGCGTCCGCCAGGGCGGCGATAGTCGCCCCGAGAACGACCTCGCCTTTGCTGCGGTGCCCGTCGACGGCCCGGCCAAGGTGTTGATCGTCGAAGGCACCACAGGCGAGGGCACCGCGCTGAACAACGCGCTCCAGGCCGGCGGCATCGCCACCAACGTCATCTCGTCGACCGAGTTCCCCGATGTGCAGGAGCTCGTCACCTACTCGGGCATCGTGCTGGTCGACGTCGACGCCCGGGAGTTGACCGGGGCCCAGTTCCAGGCGTTGGAGACGGCGGTGCGCGACCTCGGGCGCGGTCTGGTGACCGTCGGCGGGAACCGCAGTTACGGCGTCGGTGGCTACCGCGGCTCGCCGTTGGAAGACCTGCTGCCGGTGGTCTCCGAGATCCTCGACCCGAAGCGCCGCAAGACCGTCGCCGAGGTGTTGTCGATCGACGTGTCGGGTTCGATGGGCAACTGCCATTGCGACGAAGGCGAGAACGCGGCCGGACGGATGGGCGGTGGCGTCAACAAAACCGACATCTCCCGCGCCGCAGGGGCGCGGGCCGTCGAGGCGCTCTCCGAGTCGGATCAGATCGGCATCCTGGCGTGGAACTCGTCGTCGAAATGGGTCGTTGAGCTGCAACAACTCCCGTCCAACGAGGTCGTCGAAGAGGGCTTGCGCAAGCTGCGGCCCGATGGTTCCACCAACCTCGGCGACTCCCTCGACGAGGCTGCCGCGGCGCTGCGCGACAACCGGGCCGGGCTCAAGCACATCATTCTGTTCACCGATGGATTCACCGCGCCGGGGGTCATCGACGCGGTCGCCGACCAGGCCGGAGAGCTGTTCGACAACGACGGAATCACGGTCTCGGTGATCGCCACCGGCGAGGGAGCCGCCCCTTCGTTGGAGATCATCGCCGAGAAGGGTCACGGTCGGTTCTACCCGGGGCGCGACCTGCAACAGGTGCCCCAAATCATTGCCGAGGAGGCCGTGATCGCCAGCCGCGACTTCATCAACGAAGGGTCGTTCCTGCCCTCGATCACCGCGCTGACCCCGGTCACCGAGCCGCTGTCGTCCGCACCCGACCTGCTCGGCTATGTCGCCACCACCGCCAAGGGCACGGCCACGACGGCGATGCGGATCGGCCCCGACCAAGACCCGCTACTCGCCAGTTGGCAGGCCGGTTTGGGCACGGTCACGTCGTGGACCAGCGATGCGTCCGACTGGGCAGCGAACTGGTCGACATGGGACGGTTACGTCGACTTCTGGGCGCGGCTGGTCAAGCAGACGTTCCCCGCCGGCGACTCGGCCGGTGCGGCCCAGGCCAAGCTGGCGGCCGGCACCCTGACGATCAGCGTGAAGGGTGACGGCACGTTCCCCGATGGATCGCAGGCCATCGCCAACGTCGCCGGGCCCGACGGGCAGCGCATCGAAGTCCCCCTCGAACGCTCCGGTGGCGACGAGTTCACCGGCTCGGTGCCAGCGCCTCGGTCGGGCTCATACGCCGTCGGGGTCAACGTCACCAGCGCGGGCTCCGGTGACACGATCCTCGCCGCCTCGACGCTGGCGTCGGAGAGCTACCCGGCCGAGTACCTGCCCGGGCCCGCCGATCCGGCGACGATGTCGCGCCTGTCGGCCCTCACCAAGGGCCGCGGCGAGATTCTGCCGACGCAGGCCTTCGATCCAGCGGGTCTCGCCGCCGGAACCCGCCGCTGGGACTTACGCGGCCCTTTACTACTGCTCGCCGCGCTTCTCTGGCCCCTCGCCGTACTGCTCTCGCGGCTCTCACTCCGTGGCGCGTCACTCGCCGGTGCTGGAGCGGGAGCCCGCCGCATCGGCCGCCGCGTTCGTGACGTGGTCCCCCGCATCGCCCCGGCCGATCCCGAAAACCGCGGCGCCCCGACTCCATCCGTCGCCCGCCCCAGCACCCCAGACGGCCCGGCACCTCCGGCAACAACCCCGCGCCCGCCGGTTCCGACAGGAGCCCAGACCAAGACTGTCAACGAACTCCTGGCGCGCAAGCAAGCAGCCAAGCGACAAGCCGACGAGCCTCCTTCCGGCTGATCTCAACGTGGCCCAGGATTCCTTCGCCCAACCTTGCATCCTTCGTTGTTGGGTGAGCAGCTGTACCTGCGCCTAAAGACCGGCTGTTGAGCCAGCTGCGAGCTGGCTCAGCCCGGACCTCCGATCACGACGACGAGCCGACTTCGGTGCCCCAGATGTCGGACAGTACGTAGCCCCCCGGGTAGGGGTCTGTGGGGTCGACGGACGTGATCCGGGTGCCGACGACCCAGCCTCGGCCCGAGATCCGCGGCAGCACTGCGGCTCGTCCACCGACCGTGCCGGTACCGATGATCGAGACGATGAACTCCGAGTCGATCAGCGATCGAGCGGTGAAGGTGCTGCCGACGCCGGCCTGGCCGTGGGCCGCCATGCAGGCCAATCGCGCCGAGTTGCCGGTGCCGCACGGCGAGCGGTCGACGCGGCCCGACAGCACAGTGGCGCCCCGTAGCGATCCATTGCCCGGGTCGTCGTCGCCGACCAGCATCACATACGAGATGAAGTCGATTTCGGGGATCTCGGGATGCTGCACAGTGATCTGCTCGCGGGCCGCGATCGAGATGGCCGTAGCCGCCTCGACCACGTCGCGCGCCGAGGAACGGTCGAGTTTGACCCCGAACTGGGCAGGGTCGGCGAGCACGTAGTAGCACCCCCCGTAGGCCACATCGACGAGGATGTCGCCAAGCCCGGGGACGTGGAGGGGCACATCGAGCGCCTCGACGAACGACGGAACGCCATCGAGGGTGACCCGCTCGCAACGTCCGTCTGGCGTGTCGGCTGTCGTGCGGACCAAGCCGGCGGCGGTTTCCAAGACGACCGAGGTGGTCGGTGAGGTCATCGGCACCACCCCGGTCTCCAACAACGCGGTGACCACGCAGATCGTATTCGACCCGCTCATGGCATGGGCCCGGTCGGCCTGCAGGATCACGAATCCGGCGTGGGCCCCGGGCTCCAACGATGGGTAGACGAGGTTGGCGCTCGACTGCGGGCGGCCCCGTGGCTCGAAGCACAGATAGCGCCGCAGCGAGTCGTCGACCTCGTTGAGATAGTGGAGCTTTTCACGCATCGAGACCCCGGGGATCTCGAACACACCGCCGAGATAGCAGGTGCCCTGTTCCCCCTCGGCGTGGACTTCGACGGCGTTGAGGGTGCGGGTCTGGCGCATGAAACGATGCTCAGGCGGGGGTCAATGAGACCGCAAGCGCGGCGTCGAGATCGGCCAACAACGCCGTCGTGACCTCGGGGAGCAGGCCGAGCAGCGGCTGGCGTACCGGGCCGCAGTCGATGCCCTGGTGGGCCAGGCCGGCCTTGGCCTTGGAGTTGTACGAACCCGACTCCATGTTCTGAACCCACGGCAAAATCCCGGCAAAGATGCGCCGGGCCTCGTCGTGATCGCCTCGGTTAGCCGCATCCATGACCGCGACATGTTGGCGCGGTAGCACGTTGCCGGTGCCGGCGAGCCAGCTGCGGACGCCCCAGAAGAAGTAGTCGACAGCCTGGTCGTCGGAGCCGCACATCACCTCGACGCGCCCCGCATAACGGTTCTTGAGCTGCAAGAACCGCGAAAAATCACCGCTCGACTCCTTGATCGCCACGATCTCGGGCAGGTCGGCAACGGCGTCGAGACACTCGAACCCGATCTCGACTCCGGCGCGGGCCGGGTAGTTATAGAGCACGATCGGCAGGCCGACGGCGTTGGCCACCGCGGCGTAGTGGGCGGCCAACTCGCGCTGCGACGGCAGCGACGTGGGCGGCGCGGCGAGCATCAAGGCGTCGTAGCCGAGTTCCCCGGCGGCGAGGCCGTAGCCGATGACTTCCTTGGTCGACGCGGCGTTGCAGCCGGCAATCAACTGGGCGCGGTCGTGGGCGACGTCGCGGGCGTGGGCGAACACGCGCAGTCGCTCGGCTGGGGTCAGGGCGTAGTACTCCCCTGTCGTCCCGGCGAGGACCAGGCCCCGTACGCCGGCATTGAGGCAGTGGTCGATGACCTGCTCGGTGACTCCGAAATCGATCTCGTCATCGCCGTCGAACGGCGTGACGATCGGGACGTAGACGCCCTCGAGATCGAGCGAATGTGCGTCATTGGACATGGTCGGAAGCCTCCACGGCGTCGGGGGTGCGAACCGAAGCTACCACCACGGGTGACCTGCGTCCGGAGCGATCCCGACCGGCGGACAGGGTGCCGACCGCAACCAGCAGGGCGCCGAGCCAGACCAACTGGACCAGCGGCTTATTGCGAATCTCGATGACCGCTCGACCCGTGTCATCGGCATCGAGGAGCACCGCCTGCACGTCTCGCCACGGTCGAGTGACCAGCGCGGTCTCGGCCAGAATTCCACCTCGCTCGGGGTATGCGGTCAGCGCGGGGATCATCATCCGGCCCGCCACACGCAAGGACACCGCCACCTCGTCGGTGTCATCGCGACGCCCGGGGCGCACCGTCACGCCCTCGTTGGTGACCAGCAGCCCGGCGATGGTGGCGGTCTCGCCGTCGCCCAACGTTGCGGTTCCCCAGCGGTCGAAGGTCGTGGCGATGACCCCGACGACGAGGACGGCGAACCCGACATGGCTGAGCCAACCGGCCGCCGCCACCAGCCGGCGTGACCGGCTCGCCCCGAGCGCCCCTAGGGCGGCGACGGCGGCAATCGCCAGGGGGGCGATCAACCGAGCGAAGAACTCGCCACCGATCGACAGCGGACGGGCCCGGGTCCAGTGGGCAACCAACGGAGCGACCGTGCCGGCTACGACCACAACACCAGCCGCAGTGGCGAGGACGACGGGGTATCGCGCCCAACGACCGACCGCCCCTGAGGTGAGCGGAACGACCGGGGTCGAACTCGGCGTCGAACTGCGCGTCGGAGCGGGCGTCGAACTGGGCGGTGGCCAAGCGCAGACGACGGCGGCCGCCAGGGCGAGACCGCCGAGGGTCCAGCCGACCAACGGCGCCTCGGCGAAGGTGTGGACCGATCGCACCGCGCCCGAGCGGGCGATCGCTCCCCCACCGAGGGCCAAGCACCACGCCACCCCCCAGGTCCATCGGGGCGCAGGGCGGACGCGCAGATGGACGACCACCACGCAGGCCAGCCAGGGGGCGAGCGAGCCGTTCTCGACCGGGTCCCACGCCCAGTAGCCGCCCCAGCCCTGTTCGGCGTAGCTCCACCAGGCGCCGAGCGTCATCGCCAGCGTGATCAGGCCCGTCGCCGTCAGCAGCCACCGCCGAGCCGCCGACGACGAGCCCCCGGCCGCCGTGTGAGCCCATGCCGGCAGGGTCGCGGCGAGTCCGAGATACAGCAGCGGTGGATGGATCGCCATGGCCGGATGTTCCAAGATCGGCGTGAGTCCGAAGCCGCGCATCGCCGGAATGTCGAGCCGCTCGAAAGGATGCCCGGCGACCAACGCGACGCCGGTCAACGCCCCGCCGGTCAGGGCGACCAGTACCGACGCCCGGACCGCCAACCCCCGGGTACCGAAGTAGCCAACGGTAGTGACGATGGCGGCGAACACCAACAGCGAGCCGGGGGCATTCCCCCACAGCGCCGCAAGTCGATACGGCCAGGGAGCGTCTCGTCGAGAGTTCTCGGCCACCAGCCGCCGCGTCAAGTCGCTCGACACGAACGCCCACGCCAGTCGTCCCACGGCAACCCAGGCGACAGCTGCGACGCAGATGAGCACCCCGCGGCGCCGGGTCGTAGCCCTGGCGAATCAACCTCGTCATCAACGCAAGGCTGCGCGTCGGTGCAGCTCAGCGACGGTATTGAGGTTGCGGGCCGTCACACCGACACGCAACGTCCGCTCCAGGTAATCGGCGGTGAATTTCGATCGGGCCGAACCGTTGCGATAGTGGACGAAAACCTCCGATCCGCTCCACGCGACGGGGTCACCTGACGGTGCGAGACTCGTCGACGGTCGCACACCGGTCGGCGGTCGGCTCTGCGCCGAGAAATAGCACCTGGACCAGTTTCGGGTCGGCGTCGACCCCGAATGGGATGCGGGCGAGAACGCTCGCGAGCTCATCGACCGTCCGTATGAGAACGGGAGTCATGAACTCGAAATGGGCATCGAGCGCTTCGGCGATTCGGCGGCTGTGGTCGGCTGAATCATCATCGCTCACCGAGTCGTCGACCTCGAAGATCGCGTTCCCGCTCTGAATGTATGTCTCGGGCCTCGTGTAGCCGAGCCCGGCGAGCACGTCGCGCAGCTTGGCCATCGACACGGAGTGGTGGCCACCGACGTTGATGCCCTTGAGCAACGCAATGTACGTGGTCATGCCGACTCCGCGGCGACTGCCGCCACGATCTTGAGCACCGTCTGGCCGTACTTCTCCAGTTTGGCCGGTCCCACCCCGGCGATCAGCCCGAGTTCGCGCATCGAGGCCGGCTGGGCGGCGGCGATCGCGTGCATCGTGCGGTCGTGGAAGATCACGTAGGGCGGCATCGCCACCGATCGCGCCTCTTCGCCCCGCCAGGTTCGCAGCGCGATGAACACCGGGTTGGTCTCATCGCCGTTCGGCGGACCATCCGACGCCGCCTTCGCCTTGGACCCCGCGACCTTGGTGGGCCGCGGTGTTGACACGGCCGATGCACCCAACCGGGCCGGTTCAGTGGTCGGCGCCGGGGCACGCGCGGTCAGCTCGGCCAGGAACGGTGACGGCCGGTTGGCGTCGGCGATGACCACTACCTCGTCGCGCCCGCGGGTGATCCCGACGTGCAGCACGCGGCGTTCCTCTTCGACGTCCTCGGCCAGCCGGTGCGGCAACAGTCCGCTCGACGCCCCGTAGACGACCACGGCCGGCCATTCGCGGCCCTTGACCTGGTGGATGGTCGCCAGCGTGACGCCCGTCGCGGTCGCGTTCGTCGGCCGAGCAGGCTGCGCAGCCACGATCTCGAACGTCTCCGGCGTCGGGTGGAGATCGGCGACCTGCTCCAGCGCCTCGAGATCGTCGAGTTGGCTCGACCCCTCGCCCTTCGACCGGTCGAGCTGCTCCATCGCCTCGCCGAGGCCGACCTGCCACTCGGATGAGCTGCGAGCACCTCGCGGGTCGGTTGCCCCGCTGACGCGCCGGGCGACCAGCGCCGAGGTCGTCGGCGATCGAGCCGACCTTGCCGGCCACCTTCTCGTCGTCGATCCGCTCGGCGACGGCGCGCGAGCGCCGTCGATCGACATGCCCGGAGCGGAACCACTTGACGATCCACTCCGGCAGACCGCGCGATGGGCCGGCGGTAGATCTCGACCAGGTCGTCGCGGTCGATCGACTTCGGCGAGCAGGCGAGGCGGACGTAGGCCAGCGCGGCCCGCACGCCGAGCCGGTTGAGCACCTCGGGTCCGAGCTGGGTCGACAGCGCGACCCCCGCCTCGGCGAGCGCGATCTGGGGGGCGAGCAGGCTGGCGTTGACCCGGGTCAGCACGGCGATGTCGGCCGGCGGGCGTGCCGCTCGGCCAGCCAGTCGGCGACCGTCGTGCGCAGCTCGGCGGCCAGCGTCTCGGCCGGGGAGTTGCGCGGACGACCAGCCGGTGCGTCGCCGGTCGGCGCCGCGGCCCGGCCGTGATCTCCTTCGGCACCCGTCGGCGGTTCCACGAGAGCAGGTCGGCGGCCGCGTCGACGACGGCGACCGGGCAGCGGTAGTTGACCTCGAGGGCGAGGTGCGCGGCCCCGGGGAACAGCCGGTCGAAGTCGATCAGGAAGCTCGGGACGGCTCCGGCGTGGCCGTAGATCACCTGGTCGTCGTCGCCGACGCCGAACACGTCGAGCCGCGGCGCGGCGAGCAACCGCAGCAGCAGCACGTGGGCCGGGGTGAGGTCCTGGAACTCGTCGACCAGCAGGTGGCGACAGCGCGCCTGCATCCGGCGGCGGAGCTCGCCGTCGGCGAGCAGCAACTCGATCGCGGAGTAGATCTGCTCGTCGAAGTCGATGCCGCCCATCTGCGCGCAGCGCACGCGGTAGCGGGGCAACAGGTCGCCGAGCCCGGGGACGTCGTCGCGCTCGATCTCGACCTCGGCCGGGTCGCGCAGCGCCAGCCGGACCGTGCCGAGCGCTTCGAGGTACGGGCGCGATCGGGTCGGTGTTGGCCCGTCGCTGGCCGTTTGCCGGGCAGCAGCCCGTCGATGATTCGCCGGAGTTCGCGCTCGTCGAGCACCTGCGGGGCGCCCGCCGAGTGCCTCGGCGAGCACCTCGTAGCCCAGGCCGTTGAGCGTCTGGACCCGCGGCCGGAATGCGGCGGTGCGTTCGACCAGTTCGTCGCGGGCCCGCACGTTGTAGGCGACGGCCAGCACGGCCTCGCGCTCGTAGCCCCGGTCGCCGAGCAGGTGGCGCAGCCGTTCGGTGAGCACCCGCGTCTTGCCGCTGCCGGCCGGGGCGATCACCCGTGCCGGGCCGCCACGAGTGGGCGACCGCCGCGAGCTGGTCGTCGGCCAGCTCGGCCGTCGGCAACAGCGCGGCCGCGGCACGACCGACAGCCGGCCGAGCTCGACCGAATCGGCGTGGACGACCGCGCGCCTCGTCCGACGGCGACCGTGCCCGCGGGGACCCCCGTCGACCCACGCCGATCGGCCGTCGGGCAGCCGGACGTCGCCCGCGGTCGCCGGCGACGACATGGCGCCCGAGCCGGCCGGCCTTGTTCGCCCACCACCAGACCAGCTCGCCACTACGGGCGTCGTAATTGTTCGCCCACACCAGGAAGTGCAACCGGTCGAACCAAAGCTCGTGGTCCGGCCGCAACGTCCACGGCTCGGCGGCCTGGGCCCCGGGCCGTCGGAACGACGCCGGATCGACCGCCAAGCGCACCACAATCGGCTGACGCCCAAGCCATGCCCGATGCAGCTCGTCGAGCGCCAATCTTGGCGACTCCAGGGTCGAATGGTCGATGACCACTTCCGCAGCGCTGGCCCAATCGGCCGGAACCGCCTGGTCGCCCGAGACAATCACTCCGCGCCCGAACGACAGTGGGGCAAGCGCAGCGGTCACATCACTGATGGTACGCCGGGGGTGCGTCGTAGTTGCCGGACCGATGAACTGGCGGCCGTCCGACACGGCGGTGGATCAGACCCCCGGTGGTGGACCGACGTCGCCGATACAAGCCTGGATCGCAGCCACCACCTTGGGGTCCTCGAAATCGGGGGCCTTGGTCGGATCGACCTCGATGCCGTAGCTGGCGAAGCACTCGACGATTTCCGGTGGCGGTTGGCCGCCCGGCGGCCCACCCGGGCCAGAGCCAGGTCGTGGATCAGTACCTGGAACGGGTGCCGGAGCCGTGGGATTGACCGACCCGGGTGATGTGTCCGGATCCCGCTGTGGCTGAGGCGGAGGCGTCACGGGGGCGACCGTCGAAGCCTCGGCGACCCGAAGTGCGGCCGCCGCGCCGCGGCAGTCGTAGATACCGGACCCGCCGGATGCGCCCCATTTCGAAGCCGGGACTTCGACACACACCATCGGCACCGCTGCCCACACCGAACCCCGCCCGCCAGCGTCGAACGGCCCGAACGACTGGCCGCTCATGATGAACCGCAGCTGTCCCGCCTCGACCGCCGCAGCGACCCGTCCGAGGCCTGCCGACTTGTCGCTACCGGAGAAACCACCGAGCGCCACGACATCGTGCCCGTCGATGATCGGCTGCTCGGCCACCATCGCCGATTGCATCCCAAGCACCCAGGTCTCCCCGGAGCGCTGCTGCTCAAGCCAGCCCAAGGCCGGTTCGGTGACCCCCACGCCACCGAATGGACCACCCGTGCCGACACCGCCGAGGGGGTCGCTTGCGCCCCCGGCGCGGACCGCTGGGAATAGCCCGCTCTGCGGATGACGCAGCCCGCTCCACGACCACACCATCGGGGCGATCAGCAGACCGGCGCCGACCGCTGCCATGCCCATCGGGATGCCACGGCGAGGCTGCGAGGGCCGCAACCCCCGCCGCGACTTCGAGCGCGATGCCCGCGGCGACCACAGCCGGGATCACAACCGACAGCCATCGATACGACGGCGAGCGCCGAACGAGGACCACTCCGACCGCAGCCGACAGCGCCGCGGCGATCGCCAGCAGCGTGGCCAACCACCGGGCGGCGCCACGAACCCGTTCGAGGGCCAACGCAACAGCCGCGCCGACGAGGCCGGCGATCGCCGGTGCGAATTCCACGACGTAGTACGGGTGGAACACGCCCTCGGTCCAGGAAAACACGACCACACAAGCGGCGATCCAACCGGTCCACATGACGACTGCGCCAAGTCTGGCGTCTCGGCGCCTCCGATGGATCGATGAGGCCAGTACCGCTCCCGCGGCGGCAACGGAGATCGGAAACAGCCACATGACCTGATCCCCGACGGCGGCGTTGAACATTCGGCTGGCGCCCCGCTCACCCCCGAACGCCACACCCATGCCGCCCGGGAATCCCCCTGCGCCACTCCCAGATAGTCCGCCAGGGCCCCCTGTACCGCGCCCGGGAGGTGTGCCGGTGTTGTCGCCCCCGAGGACGCTGAAGTTGTAACCGAAAACGAGGCCGCGGGCCGTGCCATCCTCGCTTCCGCCGATCCACGGTCGCGACGTCAGCGGGTGGGCGTCGACGGCGATCAGCCAACCTCCGGCAACGGCAACGAAGGCGACCGCACCGACCAGCCCGCGGATCGCCCGTTGCCGCCAGGTCCCCGCGCCGGCGATGAGATACCCGAGCCCAATCCCGGGCACGACCAGACCGACCGCCAACGACTTGGCAACGAACCCGGCACCGCAGGCCGCGCCGGCAATGACCATCCACCGCCACTTCGTCGAGGTGAGGGCCCGTACCGCGGCCCACGCCGCGACGACGACCAGGAAGGTCAGCGTCATGTCCGGCATGTTCGATCGTGCCATGGCGACCATCGTCGGGGTGAGCGTGAGCACCAGACCAGCGACCAGGCCGGCGGTGCGGCCGAACACCCGCCGGACCATCATCATCGTCAACCACACCGTTGCGGCCCCCAACAACGCCGACGGCAGCAGCATGGTCCAACTGTGGAAGCCGAACACCCGCACCATCACCGACTGAACCCAAAACGCCAGCGGCGGCTTGTCGACCGTGACCCAGCCGCCGGGGTCTAATGACGCTGTAGAAGAAGTTGTGCCAACTCCGCCCCATCGACCGTACGGCCGCCGCGTAGTACGGGTTGCCGACTCCGTTGGTCGACAATGACCAACAGAACGCCGCCAGCGCGCCGACGACCACGGCGAGCTCGTAGGTGTTGCTCGTGACGGGCTGATCGGACGCGACGGGTGCCGTGGCCTGCAACGAGTCGCCCGCCTCGGTCGACGCGACATCCGTGAGCACAGCAGCGACTGTAATCAGGGCACCGCGGGCGGCCCTGGTCGGCCGTCGGACCCAGTCGCTACAGCGTACCGCCCGGTGCCGACGCCAGGGTCTGCACGAAATGCTCGGCCACCCCACCGGCATTGATCGACTCGCCGAGCAGGACGGTTCCACCGGCGAGGGCGTTGGTCCGCCGGTATGCCGCGGGACGACGCTCAACCACCAGTTGTCCGCGCGTGTGGTCACCGGCACACTCGACCGCCGCCAGGTAGGGCGAACAAGCGAGAAAGTGGGCGTGTTCGAAACAGATCACCGCGCCGGCGTCCCCGAGCGGCGCCTCTTCGCAACTCCACAGGGCACACGACGCCCGCATCACCTCGGCCGCGAGCCGA
The DNA here is from genome assembly GCA_963847945.1 of uncultured Actinomycetes bacterium. Lineage (GTDB taxonomy): Bacteria > Actinomycetota > Acidimicrobiia > Acidimicrobiales > Ilumatobacteraceae > JANMJD01. The sequence goes on along the minus strand of CAWKBX010000001.1, from coordinate 276,819 downwards.
GCCGAAGGCAGGGCCGAGTCAGCCAATGAGCCGACAAACTCATCCGACACGACCACCGGTGTGAACACATCGAGGCCGTACAGGGTGACGGGTAGCCCCGACGCGACGACGATGTGGGCGGCCTCGGGGTCGGCGGCGAAGTTGAATTCGGCCGCTGCGGTGACATTTCCCCCGACAAAGGCCGATCCACCCATCACGAAGATCGACGCCACGCGGGCGGCCACCTCCGGGCGCTCGGTGATCAGGCGGGCGACATTCGTCAGCGGGCCGAGAGCCAGCAGGTGGACCGGCTCCTCGTGGTCGCCGATCAGATCGCTGAGCAGATCGATCGCCGAGCGAGAGTCGAGTGACCACGGCGTCGGCAGGGCCACTCCACCGAGCCCGTCAAATCCGTGGACATCGTCTGCTCGAACGACCGGCCCCGACAATGGCCGATCCGCGCCGGCCGCCACCGGCACCGGTGCGATGCCCGAGGCGGCGAGCACGCCGAGGGTGTTGGGCACCACGTACTCGAGCCCGACGTTCCCCGCCACGCACGTCACCCCGAGGAGATCGAGCCCCGGTGAGGCCGCGGCGTAGAGCAACGCCAACGCATCATCCAGCCCGGTATCGACATCGAGAATGATCGGAATCGCCATGGGTGTCGATAGTAGATCGTCGGTCTGACGCAAGTCTGAAGCGGGCCGGAGCAGGCGAACGTTACTCGCCCTTACGGTAGACGCGCCCGGCGGCTGCCGGCGGTCGAAGCCGTTTCGTGAAGAAGATCAGCACCACCAGCACGATCACGTACGGAAGGATCGCCGCCCACCAATCGGGCAGCGTGTCGGCAAGCAGATACCACGCCAGTGCAAGCGTCCCGAGAATCCCGGCCAGCACGGCGTCGACCTTCGACTTGCGCAGGATCGCCCACACGACGATGCCGTACAGGGCGATAGCGGTGACCAGCATCAGTGAGTGGGAAGCCTTGGCATCAAGGTCTTGCAGGTCAACGGCGAACGGATAGCCGAAGAGCATCGCTCCACCGAAGATGCCTGACGGACGCCAGTTGCCGAAGATCAGCGCAGCCAACCCGATGAATCCACGGCCGGTCGTCTGTCCCTCTTTGTAGATGCCCGACAGTTCCTGGCTGGCGATGAACGCCCCACCCAGGCCGGCAAGAGCACCGCTGATGATCACTCCGACGTACTTGTAGAAGTAGATGTTGAGACCTTGGGCCTCGCCCGCCTCGGGCCGTTCCCCACAGATCCGCAACCGCAGACCGAATCGGGTGCGCCACAGCAGCCACGTGCTCAGCGGAATCAACGCCAGCGTGATGACCGTCGCCCACGACATGTTGCTGACCAGTCCCCGGGCGAACCCCGTGATGTCGGAGACGAAGAACCAGTTCTTCTTGGCGAACCAACCGAGTACGTCGGGAGTCTTCCAGCCGAACAGGTCACCCCCAGCGACGAACGGGAATGTCATCCGACCGACAGTCGGCACGCGGGGCGATTGCGTAATCGACCCGCCCAGGTCCTTGTACTTGACGTTGAAGATCTCCGACGACAAGAAGCGCGCAAGTCCCGGCCCGAGAATGTTGACGGCAACGCCGGAAATCACGTGGTCGACTCCGAAGTGGACGGTAGCAACTGCGTGAAACAACCCTCCGAGGCCGCCGCCGATGACTCCGAACACGAGCCCCCACCAGGCACCGAACTCCAGTGCGCCCCATGCCCCGAACCATGTGCCAAGAATCATCATGCCTTCAAGGCCGATATTGACGACACCGCACCGCTCGGAGAACAGTCCACCGAGTCCGGCCAACAGGATGGGCACGCCCCAGCGGAGCATGGCCCGAGATGAGCCCTGTGCCGTCAGCAGTTCGGTGTCATCAAATCCTTGGACGATGTTGAGGAGAAGTATGCCGACGGCCGCGTACAGGCTCCATCGAGCCCACCCCGGCAGGTTCTTGATGACAGCGAGGTTCACGATGCCACCGTCGCGATCCCGACCGATGCCACTCGAGCCTCTTCACGAACTCGAGATCGCTGCGTGACCTGGTAGGCGACGACCGCGGCAAGGATGATCAGGCCACGCATGATGTCGACGATTTCACGAGACGCCGACCCGGTGGTCTGCAGGATCCCCGACGAGACGTCGAGGAAAGCGAAGATCAGCGCCGCAACCAGCGCACCCACGGCGCTGTTGCGCCCGAGCAGGGCGACGGCGATGCCATAGAAGCCCAGGCCCTGAATCGGATTGGCTGGGAAAACCCCGCTGCCCATGATTTCCGTCATGCCGACGAGGCCGGCCACCGCCCCCGACAACACCATTGCGGTGACGACCATCCGCTTCGGCGGCACTCCACCGGCCTGGGCGGCGGACGGGTTGGCTCCGCTCGCCCGCAGGTCGAAGCCGAAGCGCGAGCGGTTGACGATGATGTGGTAGCCGACCCCGACGATGATCGCCACGACAAGTACACCGGTGAGTTGACGGTCGCGACCGATTTGCGGGTGAACACTTCCACGATGCCATTGAGGTTCGGAATCCGGCCTGATTTGTCGATCTCGGCCGTTCCGACGCGTGTGACGTTGCCGCCGACCGCTCCCCCCGCCTGCCACGCCTTCAACCCAGCGACGATCAGACCCGAAATGGCGATGGCATTGAGCATGATCGTCGAAATCACCTCGTTGATGCCCCGGGTGACCTTGAGAACGCCGGCCACGCCCGAGTACGCCCCCCCGACGGTCATGGCGACCACCAGAATGAGGGCGATGTGCAACGGTGCAGGCAGATGAACCGCGCCGCCGACCGCGGCGGCCACGAGCGCGGCGAGAAGGTACTGCCCTTCGACTCCGATGTTGAACAGGTTCATCCGGAATCCGATGGCCGCGGCGATTCCCGAGATGAACAATGGTGTCGCCCGGTTCAGGATGTCGACCATCGTCTCCAGTTTGCTGGCGTGCGCCAACATGTCGCCGTACGCCCGTAGTGGGTTGCTCCCGGCGATGAGTAGCACGAGCGAAGACGCAAGCACGGCGAACAGTAGTGCGACCGCCGGCGCAGCCGCTTCGCGGCGCAGGCGGCGGACACCCGCGCTCATGATGCGCTCGCTTGCACCGCGGCACCGGTCATGTAAGCACCAAGGTCCCGCGGGGTGACGTCGGCCGGGTCGAGGCTGGCGACCACCCGCCCACGGAACATCACTACGATCGTGTCGGAAAGCCCGATGAGTTCATCGAGATCGGCACTGATGAGCAGCGTCGCCAGACCAGCGGCCCGGGCGGCACGAAGCTGATCCCACACGCTGGCCTGTGCCCCGACATCGATACCGCGAGTCGGATGGGCGGCGACCAGCAGCGTCGGCAGCGCGGACATCTCCCGGCCGACGATGAACTTCTGCTGATTTCCCCCGGACAATGCGTGCGCCGCCACATCAATATTCGGCGTACGAACGTCGAAACGTTCGGTGATCGCAGTCGTTGCGTTGCGCATGCCCTCGCGGTTCATCCAGAAGCCATTCGAAAATGGTGGTTCGGTCTGGTGCCCAAGCGCGGCATTCTCCCACAGGGGGGCCGAGAGTAGGAGTCCTTCGGTGTGACGGTCCTGCGGAATGTAGCCAAGTCCCTGTTTGCGCCGTTGGCGCACGGATTCTCGCGTGACATCTCGATCGAGGATGGCGATCGAACCGCTGTGCGCCTGGCGGGTACCGACGATGGCATTGACCAGTTCCGCCTGACCGTTCCCTTCGACGCCGGCGATCCCGAGGACCTCGCCGGCGTGGACGGTCAAGCTCACGTCATCGACCACCACACGGTCCCCTTCACGGACGACGAGGTTCCGCACCTCGAGCACGACCTTGTCGGTCACCGTTGACTCGGTCGTCGCCGGCGTCGGCAACTCCGAACCCACCATCAATTCGGCCAGTTGGTGTGCGGTCACCTCGGATGCCTTGACCGTGGCGACCGAGCGGCCCTGACGCAACACGGTGATGGTGTCGGCGATGGCCAGCACCTCGGCGAGTTTGTGATCGATGAACAGGATCGTCGCCCCGGTTGCCTTCAAGTCGCGCAGGTTGCGAAACAACTCCTCGACCTCTTGGGGTACCAGGACTGCGGTGGGCTCATCGAGAATCAGGATTTTGGCCCCGCGATAGAGCACCTTGATGATCTCGACCCGTTGGCGCTCACCGACCTCGAGGGTTTCGATGAGCTCATCGGGATCGACATCGAGCCCGTACGCAGAGCTCACCTCGGTCAGGTGCTGCTTGGCGGCAGCGAAGTCGATGCGGCCGCCACGCAGGGTCGGCTCGCTGCCGAGGATCACGCTCTCGAGCACCGTGAGTTGCTCGGCAAGCATGAAGTGCTGATGGACCATGCCGATGCCCAGGGCGATCGCCTCGGTGGGCCCGGCGAAGCGGACCTCGTTGCCGAGCACCCTCATCGTTCCCTCATCGGCGGCCTGCATGCCGTACAGGATCTTCATCAGTGTCGACTTGCCGGCACCGTTCTCACCGCAGATTGCGTGGATCTCGCCCTGCTCGACCGCCAGATCGACGTGGTCGTTGGCAACTACGCCCGGGAAGCGCTTCGTAATCCCGCTCAGCTCAATTGCCAGTGACACATGCCCCCCCAGAAAGCAGAACCGGAGCCGGACTGTAGTCCGGCTCCGGTTCGGTGACGTTACCCGAAGTTACACTTCGGACGAACGACTACGCCTTGGCGGGATCGGTCGGGACGACGATCTTGCCACTGATGATGTCAGCCTTGAATGCCTCGAGCTTGTCGGCGATGTCATCGACAAATCCACCCGATGTGGCGTAGCCGACACCGTCTACCGACAGGTCGTAGGTGGTGGGACCGCCGACGACCTTGCCGTCGATGTGTGCCTTGATGATCTCGTAGACGGCCACGTCGACACGCTTGAGCATCGAGGTGAGGATGTAGTCCTTCACCGCGGCATCGGAGGTGTTGTACTGATCACTGTCGACGCCGATCGCCCAAACCTTGGAGCCGGACTCGTCGCTGGTGGCCTTGGCCGCCTCGAACAGACCGGCGCCTGAGCCGCCCGCGGCGTGGTAGACGATGTCGGCCCCACCGGCGTACATCGCGCCGGCGATGTCACGGGCACGGTCCGGAGCGTTGAAGCCGTCGAAATCAGGGGCCTCGGTGATGTACTCCGACGTGATCTTGATGTCGGGATTCACCGCCTTGGCGCCAGCCATGTAGCCGGCCTCGAAGCGCTCAATGAGGCCGCCGACGCCCTTGACGCCGCCGATGAATCCGATCTGACCGGTCTTGCTCTTCAGTGCGGCGGCCGCACCGACGAGGAACGAGCCCTGCTGCTCGGAGAACACGAGTCCGGCGATGTTCGGGCCGTACGGTGCGGGTGTTGCTCCCGAGAAGTCGAGCATGCCGGAGTCGATGACGCCGAACGTTTTGTCGGGGTTGGCCTTGCCCACGGCGGCGGCGTCGGCTTCGAACAGGAAGCCGACGGCGATGACGATATCGCTCGACGCGGCGGCAAGGTCGAGGAGTTCCTTGCGGTTCGAGCCGTCGTCATTGGGCGACGCCTCGGTGAACGTGATTCCGAGCTCGGTCTGGGCCTTTGCGATGCCGGCGGCTGCGGCGTCGTTGAACGACTGGTCGCCACGACCTCCGATATCGAAGACGAGCCCGACCTTGGGACCCGCGACGACAGGTGCGGCCGCAGTTGTCACGGCAGCATTTGTTGCTGCCACATCTTCCGCAGCTTTGCTGCTGCCGCACGCGCCAAGCGCCAATGCGGCTACAGCAGAAAGGGCGCCAAAGCGCATCTTCTTGTTCATGGTTACTCCCCCTGGAGTGTGGATTTTGAACGGGACGAGTCAGCCTCGGCCCGTCGCGAATGCTACCGCTTCTCGGCGAGCCCATCTGACACGCAAGGATGGCAACCATGTCGAGTCGAGATGTCGAGTCGGTCCTCGTCGACCTGGCCACCGGCGAACCCACCCATTCGTGGCGACCGGTTGCGGGGGATCTATTGGCGGGCGCACTGCACCAGTTCCTCAACGAGTCAGCAACCCGACGCTCGGTCTACGACTCCCCCGCTTCATTCGAAGGGTTCATCAACGGGGCCGGCAATGTCGAGCTGTATCGAGCAACGATTGCCCTGCTCTCCGACCGTTTGGCGGCGATCTGCCCGGTCTCACTCGCCGATGTCGGGTGCGGCGACGGCCGGATCACTCGCGGATCGTTACCGTCCACGACGCGGACGATCGATCTGATCGAGCCGTCCGCGCCGTTGCTGGCCGCGGCGGCCACTCAGCCATGGCCCGCCAACGTCGATGTACGACCCCATTCGGCCGACATCGAAACGTTCCTCGCCGCGCACCGTGCGACCTGGGACGTGGTGCAGGCGACGTTCGCTCTCCACAATCTGGCGCCCGACGCCCGACGAGCGGTGCTCGCCGAGCTTGCCAAGCGCACGACCGAGATGCTGGTCGTCGAGTTCGACGTGCCCTCATTCCTCGATCGCAGCCCCGAACACGCCGCGTACGCCGTCGGCAGATACCGCCGAGGAGTTGCCGAATACGATGGAAACGACCTGGTCATTCAAGGATTCCTCATGCCCGTCCTGACCGGCCAGTTCGACCCGTCCCGACCCCGAGTCACCTGGGAACAACCCGTCGCCCACTGGGTTGACGATCTCGTCTCGGCCGGATTCGAGGCAGTGACCACCGAGGTCGTCCACGACTACTGGTGGGCACCCGCCCGGCTGATCCACGCTCGACGGTAGAACGGAAACTCCCGCTCACTCGGCCGTACGGTGCCGACCGTCGAACGCGCCGGGTGGGGGCCACTCGGCTACGGTCGGCACGGTGTTCGGCTCACGATTTCGACGCAGGCTCATCTCTGTTCCGGCGATCCTTACGGCCGCCGTGTTACTGGTAGCCCTGTGCCCCATCTGGATTCCGCTGAGTGCAATCGCCGATTTGGTTCGTGGCCGATTCCGGCTCCCGACGACCCGATTGCTCGCGTTCGGCACCGGCTGGGCGTGGCTGGAATCGATCGGTGTGCTGATGGCGATGGGCCTGTGGATCACCCGTCGCAGCGGTGATGTCGATGCCCATTACCGCGTCAAGCGATGGTGGGCCGGAAGCTTGATGCAGGTACTCAGGGCGACTACCGGAATCTCGGTCGATGTGAGCGGATTGGAAGCCGTCGAACCCGGACGCGCCGTGGTGCTCAGCCGCCACGCCAGTCTCGCCGACTCACTGGTCTCGGCGTGGGTGTTCACCGGCCCGGCGGGCAAGCGCACGCGCTACGTGCTCAAGAAGGAGCTTGAGTCCGACCCCTGCCTCGACATCGTCGGCCATCGCCTCCCCAACCACTTCCTCAACCGCACAGCGACCGACTCGGGGTCGGAGCTCGATGCGCTGCGGGCGTTGACTGCGGGCAACGGCGGACTCGGCGCCGGCGACGTGGCGGTGATCTTCGCCGAGGGCACCCGTTCCTCACCCAAGAAACGTGAGCGGGCCCTCGCCAAGATCGGCGAACGCGATCCGGAGCGGGCCGCACGCCTCGGTGGGCTGCAACATCTCATCCCGCCGCGGCCTGCCGGGTCGCGGGCCCTGCTGCAAGGCGACCCGAACGCCGACATCGTGATGGCATGGCACGTCGGGTTCGACGGCCTCAACGATTTCGCCGGCATTCTGCGGCACCTCGCCCGCAAGCCGCCAGCCGTTCGCTTCGCCATGCGGCGCATCTCGCGCGCCGAGGTTCCGGTCGACGACGAGGCAGCATTCGGGCGTTGGCTCGACGAATCGTGGCTCCGCATGGACGCCGACGTCCATGAGATGCTCAACTCCGCCTCCTGAACCTCGTTGCGGGGTTCGACTGGAGCAAGAACGTCAATGACCGGAGCACCCGAGGCAATGTTGACCGCCGCCATCGTGATCATCGTGTTGATGCTTGGCACCTGGGTCGTGAGCCTGATCGTGCACAACGCGTCGATCGTCGACATCGTTTGGGGCCTGGGCTACGTGGTCGTCGCCTGGGCGGTACGCCTGCGAGTCGACGGCAACGAAGCCCGCCAATGGCTGCTTGTGGCGATGACCACCATCTGGGGCCTGCGCCTCGCCGGTTACCTCTTCTGGCGGAACCACGGAAACGGCGAGGACTTCCGCTACCGGGCGATGCGCAAGCACTACGGCAAGCGATTCGGCCTGATCAGCCTGGCCACCGTGTTCGGGCTACAGGGCGCGCTGATGTGGATCGTCTCGCTGCCGGTCCAGCTGGGCCAGGTGCGGGCCACTCCGTCGATCGGCGTGCTCGCCTGGATCGGCGTGGTCGTGTGGTTGGTTGGAATCGTGTTCGAGTCGGTCGGCGACGCCCAACTGGCCGCGTTCAAAAAGGACCTGTCGATGGCCGGCAAGGTGATGGACCGGGGGCTGTGGCGCTACACCCGCCACCCGAACTACTTCGGCGATGCCTGTGTCTGGTGGGGCATCGCCCTCGTGGCCGCCGAGACCGGCATCGGAGCCATCGGGTTGGTCGGTGCAGCCGTGATGAACACTCTGCTCGTGCGGGTGTCGGGGGTTGCCCTTCTCGAGAAGTCGCTGGTCAAGCGACGCGCCGGATACGCCGACTACATCGCTCGCACGTCTTCGTTCGTCCCCCGGCCGCCCCGCCGCGGCGAGTTACCCATTAGTTGAAGGTCGGACGCAGGCCCCGCTTGAGTTCGCCGCCACCGGTCCACACTCCCCAACAGGCGCCGAGCACCCCTTCCTGCCCGGTCGCCTTCCACGCCTGGTCGTAGGCCTCGAACCAGAAGTACGCCACACCGGCCGGATCGGCCCAGGCCCGAAGATCGGCGAGGTAGCGGGCTGCGTTCTCGATCGACGGGACGGCGGCACCGGTGGTCTCACCACAGGTCGGCCAGCCTGTCTCGCCAATCGCCACCGGCTTCGCTCCGGCGGCGGTCTGCAACTTGGCGTAGGTGGTCTGCAAGTTGCTTGCGGCCTTGTCGGCCGAGACCCCGGCCCAGAACGGCTCGATGTTGGCGAATATCACGTCGACCGCTCCGATCAGCGCCGGCCGGACCAGGAAAGCCGCGTCGGTTTCCGAGGTCGTCACCGGGATCGCGGTCGCCGCCGCCACCTCGTTGATGTACCCGATGAGCTGCGACTCGGTAGTGTCGAGCCGGCGCAACGATTCGGTACCGACCACGATCAGGTCGGCGTTTCCGGCTGCCGCCTGCTCGATGAGGCAGTCGAGTTCCTGACGATTCTTGGTGCGGTCCTGCGAGATCCACCCGCCGAGGGCGATCTTCATGCCCATGCGGCGGGCGTCGGCGGGGAACTGCCGGAACGCTCCCGAGCACTCGTAGGTCCGGATCCACCTGGCGTAGGGCGCGACCCGCTCCGTCAACTCGGTGACCAGCGGGGCCGTAGCGATGAGCGGCGGCGGACCCCCGATGAACGGGGCGATGTTCATGCCATGCATCGGCTTGGGAGCGGTGCTGCCACCGGGAAGCCACCCGACGATGTCGACGATGAGATGTCCGCCAACTTCGGCATAGAGCGAGATTTTCCCGGCATCGCCGACGGCGACGATCGTCCCGTTGGCCACGGTCTCACGACGGACGTGGTTGAGCATCGAGGCAGTCGGGCGAGCCTTGCCCGACGGCCAGGCGGTGACATAGCCGTCGGCTGCCCCATCGACGCTGGTCACATTGACGATCACCGCGCCGACCCCCGTCGTCGGCACGCCGCCGCGCCCCGCAACGACCAGGTCGACGACCGACTGGGTTCGCACGGCGCCGCTGCCCACGCGCAGTCCATCGATCGTCGACGTGCCAGGCCGAGTATCCAGGAGCCGACCCGGGGTCAGGGCTACCGGACCGACATTCGCCAACGAGTACCCGACGACATCGACGATCACATCGCTCTCGGCATCGCTGTAGATCGCGATCTTTCCGCTGCGGTCACCGCTGCCAAGCCCGACGAAAGCATTGTTGGCAACGGTCTGCCCGGCGGCAAAATTGATCGTCGACGTGGTCGGTTGGGTCACCCCGGCCGGCCAGACCGTGGCGAACCCATCGGTCGCCGGGCCGACCATCGTCACGTTGAGAAAGACCCCGCCGACATCGGTCGCCGGGACCGCCCCGCGGCCGGCGATATCGAGTTCGAGGACCGTCTTGGCCCCTCGGCGGCCCGTGGCGACGAACCGCCCGTCGATCGTCGCTCCCCCGGTGCGCGTGTCGAGCAGACGCGACGGGGCAACCCCGACCACGGTGCCCGCAATCGGCGCGTATCCCTGGACGTCGACGAGCAGATCGGTCGCCGCCGAGGAGTACACGACGATGCGACCATCCGTGCCGACGGCGACGAGCGCCCCGTTGGCGACCACCTGGCCCGCGGCGAAGTTCAGCGTCGACGCATTGGGTTGCAACGACCCGCTCGGGAACACGGTGAGATACCCCGGACCCACGGGCTTGACGGCCGTGACGTTGATGAAGACTGCGCCAACGTTGGTCGTCGGCACGCCGCCTCGACCGATGACCATGATGTCGATCGAGCCGCCGGCCGCCAGCCGCACGGTAGTCGCCGTCGGCACTCCGTTGCGCGTGTCGACCAAACGAGTCGGGTTCACGGCGAGATAGTCACGGGTCACAGCGGCGACGGCTCGTTGTCCGCTCCCGACGCCGGCCGCGGTCAGCGTCAGAGCAACGGCCATCATCCGACGAAATGCCACCAAGCGTCGCAACGATCTCGAAGCGTCCATGACGCGGAGCCTAACAAGACTAAATTCCCGGTTGCCCACGGAGGGTATTCGTTCTACACTCTGAGAAGTTCTGAAACACCAGACGGAGGGTTTATTCGTGACTCGGCGGGGTCTGTGCGTAGTTGGGGCCATCGTGGCCACGATCATCGGTGTTACGCGGCCCACAGCCGCTTTCGCAACCCGATCATGGGAAGTCAGCGACGGTGGGGCCACGCTCGTGATCTCCGTCACCTCGGGCGAGCCGATAGCGCCACGATGCCAAGGCGGCCTCGTGTGGATCGGCCCAGATCTCGTGACGACGGCGGCATGTCAACCGCTGACCAAGATGACGATCAACGGATCAGCCGCCAACGACTACTTCACCTTGACCGGCCTGCTCCCGGCTGACTTCCCGTCGCTCCCCAAGCTGTTCGTCAACACCAAGGCCGGCGCGGACCAGGTATTCGGCGGCTCGTTGAACGAGATCGTGACGCTCGGCGACGGCAACGATCAGGTGCGCGCCGGAGCCGGCAACGACCAGGTCAAGGGAAATGGTGGCAACGACGTACTCGGCGGCGACGACGGCGTCGACATCCTCAGCGGCGACGGTGGCGACGATCGCCTTGAGGGATGCGTCGGGCTGGTCGGGTGCATCCGCGATGGCCGCAACACGATGCATGGCGGTGCCGGCAACGACCGGATGATCGGCGGGCCGAACAACGACCTGCTCAATGGCAACGACGGCAACGACCGCATGCAGGGCGGCCCGGGTGACGACGAGGTATTGGGTGGCAACGGCGACGACATCGTCGACGGTGACGGCTTCGATCTGCGGGTCGGTATCGACCGACTCGGCGGCGGGGGCGGCAGCGACACGATCATCGGCAACAACCTCGACGATGCCGGTGATGTCTCCCCCGAAGTCGATCACTTTCGGTGGAAGGTGACGTTCGACGCGTCACCCCTACTCGTCGAGGGCATCGTGTCGGGTCAGCCCAACGACGACGTCGACCTTGAGATCCTCACCCCCGGAACGTGGTCGCTGACCGGCCTGGGCGAAGGGCTTGCAGTTCGCCAGATACGCACCGACCCACTGTTCAAATGGCGGCTCAACTTCAACGAGATCACCACGATCACGATGCGGATGAGCGGGGGCGCCGACAAGCTGTACGTCTGGTCGAGTCCGACGATGACGGCGACAGTCCTGGGCGGGCCGGGCACCGACAAGCTCAGCGTGCCGGTTGACGGTCCGCCGAGCCTCGCCGTCGACACCGGCTCGACGATCACGACGCCCGGCAATCAGGCGATCACCTACGCCGGATTTGAGACCGTGACACCGTGGGATCTCAACGGTCCGGCGAACTGACCTTCGGCGCTACTTCGGGCGGCGGCTGATCGCCGTCGAGCGAGTCGAAGGCCGGCTCGGGGTGTACCGCGGCGGGCGATCGCTGTTGTCGCCATCTTCGGTGAAGAGTCGCACCGACACACGCTGACCCTTCAGTGTGGTCTGCTTGAGGGCCTTGATCACCGACTCGACGTCTTCCTTCGGCACGCCGACGGTCGAGAACTTCTCGGCCACCTTGATCGGGCCGATCTGAGCACCGGACAGGTGCGTTTCGTTGGCGATCGCGCCGACCAAGTCGCCCGGGCGGATGCCGTCCTTCTTACCGGAGCCAATGAACAACAGCACGGTGTCACCGCTACGGGGCCGGGCCGCGGCCTTGTCGAAGGCACCCTTGCCCTTCACCGGACGACCTTCACGATCGACCTTGCCGCCGGGTCCATCCCGCTCGACGCGGGGACGGACCTCGGGGATCTCCTGCTCGTCGACCACCGCACCGCTGGCCAGGTGAGCCAGCTTGATGCCGGCGAGGGCAACCTGGCGGGGGTCGAACTCTTCCAACAGCGTGTCGACCACCTTGTGATAGTCGTCGAGATCGTCGGCCTTGAGGGCGTCGCGGAACGTGTTCAGGGTGATCTCGATCTGGCGGGCGCGTAGGTCGGCGATCGACGGCACCTTCTCGATCGGGATCTTGTGCTTCGTCAGCCGCTCGATGTTGGCGAGCAGCCGCTGCTCACGGGGCTCGGCGAGGGTGATCGCCACGCCCGACCGTCCGGCGCGGCCAACCCGGCCGATGCGGTGCACGTAGGCCTCGGGGGCCGACGGGACGTCGTAGTTGAAGACGTGGGTGAGCTGGTCGATGTCGAGGCCGCGAGCGGCAACGTCGGTGGCGAGCAGCAGGTCGGCGTGGCCGGCGCGGAGGCGGTTCATCACCTTGTCGCGCTGCTCCTGGCTCATCCCACCGTGCAATGCCTCGGCGCGGTATCCACGGCCATTCATGGTCTCGGTCAGTTGATCGACCTCACCGCGGGTCCGGCAGAACACGATCGCTGCGGCCGGGGCCTCGACGTCGAGGATGCGGCCGAGCGCGGCCGGCTTGTGCGAGCGCAACACGATGTAGGCGCTCTCCTTGACCCGAGGGGTCTTGCCCGTGTGGGCATCGCCGAGACCGGTCTGGATCTTCATCGGGTTGTGCAGGTGGCGCTTGGCGATGCCGGCGATCCGCGGCGGCATCGTGGCGGAGAACAGCACCGTCTGACGCTTGGCCGGCGTGGACTTGAGGATCTCCTCGATATCTTCGGCGAAGCCCATGTCGAGCATCTCGTCGGCCTCGTCGAGCACGACGATCTTCACCTGATCGAGCGGCAGCGTGTTGCGAGAGATGTGGTCGAGCGCCCGGCCCGGGGTGGCGACGACGACGTGGACGCCCTCGGAAAGCGCCTTGAGCTGGCGAAAGATCGGCTGGCCGCCGTAGATCGGCAGGACCTTGACGCCAAGGTCCTTGCCGTACTTGTAGATCGCTTCGGAGACCTGCACGGCGAGCTCACGGGTGGGGACGAGCACGAGGGCGATCGGGTACACCTCGCTGCCGCGCTCGGGGAGCATCTGCAGGATGGGCAGCGCGAACGCTGCGGTCTTGCCGGTACCCGTCGCCGCCTGGCCGACGAGATCGTGGCCTTCGAGCAGCACAGGGATCGTCTCGCGCTGGATGGGCGTCGGCTCTTCGTATCCGAGGGTGATCAACGCCCCCAACAGCTCGGGCCGCAGCCCAAGCCCATCGAAACCGGGGGTGTTATCTTCAGAATTCACGCGAGCACCCTATTGCCTGCACAGCGAAGTCCCTCGTAATGCGGGGTGTCGTCACTGTCAGTCAATGATGAAGTAGAACCTAAGTTTGACGGAGACGCCGTTGACGCTCGTGGTGAAGTAGTAGTTCTCGATGAACTTGTCGGCGACCTGATCCCACGAGAACACCGGTCGAACCGTGGTAGCCCCAGCCGAGGTGTCCCTGCTGGCCAAGGTCCCTTCAAGGCCGCCGAGGTACACCGTTGCGCCGCCGATTGCGACGACTCGGCCTTCGATCGCGAACCGCTGCCCCTCGGCGACACCGAACGTTCTCGAACGCGACGACAACGGCAAATCTTGAGGCTTGACAATGCCCGCGTCGATGCCGTCCAAGTTGAACGATGTCCCGATCAGCGTCGTTCCGCCACTGGTGAACCGGGCAACTCCCTGACTGGACTGGCGGTATGAGAACTCTCGTGCCGCCCCCAGCGTGTTACCGGCAACGGCTCGCATGATCGGCAACACATTCACACCGTCGGGGACTCCGAGTCTCCCGGGATCAACGGTCACCGTCTGGCCCGCGAGGATGTCGGCCGATTCCGACGAGTCGACGACAACACCGTTCAGTGTGTAGCGGAAGCGCACCTTGGCGACATATGCCCCGTTCTGAGTGAGCTGCACGCGGCCGATGGCCGACTCGTCGGCGGTCCCGGTTGCTACCGGCAACAGGCCCGGGCTGAGGCCGGCGACCCCGCTCTTGTCGGGGCCCCGGGCCGAGAGGTCATAGCTCAACAACCTCAGGGGCGAGATGTCGATCGCTTCGGCGACCACCGTCACCCGCAGGTCCTTGGCCAGCGGATTGGTGCCGATGTTCACCTCGATGTCGTCGGGTCGCCGGTCGCCGTCGGTGTTCCCGTTGCCCGGATCGGTACCGGCGGAGAACTCCGCACCATCGACCAACGAGTCGAAGTCGGCATCGGCGATCAGCGGGTTGCTGAACACCTGGCGAGGTGCTTCCCCCTCAGCCCGCACGACCCAGCGGGCCGTCTCGACATCGATCATCTCCGCCTCGGCCCCGTCGGAGCGCTTGTCGTTGTCGGTATCGGCATCGAGCGGACGAGTCGTGATGATGCCGAGGTCATCGCCACCGACCTTGTGTGGGAGCGTGAATCCCTTCATCTCGGTGATGTCGCCCAATCCGTCACCATCAGTGTCACCCGAGCGAGGGTTGGTAACCAGGAAGAACTCCTCGAAGTCGGTCAGCCCATCGTCGTCGGAGTCGACGTCGTTGTTCAGCGACGCCACCGCTGCAGTGACCGACTCGGTGCCCTGGGTATGCGCAGCGGCACTGATGGTAAAGAACTTGACGTCCCAGCCTTTGTTCTCCACCGGGTCGGGCAGGCCATCACCGTCAGTGTCCTTGTCGTTTGGATCGGTCGGGTCGAGGCCGACGAGTTGCTCGAAGCCGTCGAGGAACGTGTCGCCATCGGTGTCGGGTTTCACCGGGTCGGTGCTGATCAGCCGGTCGATTCCCTCGACCGTGAACCCGACCAGCTCGACGGCATCGGTGATCCCGTCGGCGTCGGTGTCGCGACGGATCGGATCGAGCACGTAGTCGGGTGGAACGGTCTGGAGCTGCGACACCTCTCCCAGCGGGTCGCGCAATCCATTGGCGTTGCGGTCGTCCCAGCCGGCCGGCGCAGCGAACAGATCCGACCCGTCGTAGCGGTTGTCGGGATCGACCAGCGGGTCGTCGAAGTTCGAGTCAGCCCGATTCGGCGACGACCAGACCTTGTAGGAGCGCTGCGGCGTGCTCACCGTCCAACCGACCAACGATTCGTATCGGTCGTCGAGCGTGTCGCCGTCGGTATCGAGGCGGACGTCCGATGTCCGCAGCAGGAACTCGACGTCGGCCGTCAATCCGTCATTGTCGAGATCCTGGACGAAGTTGAGACTCACCGGCGAATTCGCCTTGAGAATCATGCCGTCGAGGGTGCTCGTCCGACTGACGCCGAGTGGAGTGAGGATCTCCCACGTCTTGTTCGACGCGTCATTGGCCACCCCGCGAATGCGGTAGATCTTCTCGCGTCCATCGACCATGATCGTCGAGTAGCTGTTCAAGATCTGCTCATCGCTCAGTACCGCGGTCGGCGTCGTCGGCTCGTCGTAGCGGGTGAGGCCGACTGCGGCGAGGGCCTGATGCAGGCTGATACCCACCTCGCGGCCGACACCGTCGAACGCCACGCGGGTGTCGGCAACGTGAATGTTGTCGGGCAGGCCGACCAGGCTCCTTGTGGTCCGCCCGGTGAGCGGATCCCACAGACGAACCGTCTTGTCGTCGGCCGGTGTCGCGGTGGTCGCCGTTGCCAGGGTAAGCCCGTCGGGGGCCCACGCCACCGCATGCACCGACGCAGCATGGCTGCTCAGCGCCCGGATCGAGGTGCCGGTCACCGGGTTCCACAGCCGGGCGGAGCGATCGGCGCTCGCCGTGGCGAGGGTCTTGCCATCGGCCGACCACCCGACGGAGGTCACCGCCGCGGTGTGACCCCGAAGGGTTCGGACGCTCACGCCGGTGAGCACGGTCCACAGCCGAGCGGTCTGGTCATCGCTGGTTGTCGCCAGCGTCTTGCTGTCGGGCGACCAGGCAACGCCGGTCACCGACCCGGTATGACCCGACAGGGTGCGGATCGGGTCTCCGGTGACCGAATTCCACAACCTGGCCGTGAGATCCGCGCTGGTCGTGGCCAGCGCGGTGCCGTCGGGAGACCAGGCGACACCCGTGACCACAGCGGTATGCCCTTGGATGGTGCGCGACGACACTCCGGCGGCGACTGCCCACAAACGGACCGTCTGATCGGCTCCGGCCGACGCCACCTGCGTGCTGTCGGGCGACCAAGCCACCGCGGTGACCCCGCCGACATGCCCGGTCATCGTGCGGATCAACTGGCCATTTGCCGCGTTCCACAACCGCACCGTCGCATCGGAACTGACGGTCGCCAGGGTGGTGCCGTTCGGCGACCACGCCACGGAGGTGACCGCTCCGGTATGCCCGGTGAGCGTACGCCGCAGCGTGCCGGTCGCCGCGTCCCATAGTCGAACCGCTCGATCGTCACTTGCCGTCGCCAACGTCTTGCCATCGGGCGACCAGGCCAGCCCCAGGAACGCCGGCGTCGCGCCGGTAATCGCTCCGTCGCCGTTGCTGTCGAAGCCCCGCGAGCTGCCATCGGTATCGAAGAGTTCGCGGGCGGCGAGGTCGACGCGCCCGTCACCGTTGGTGTCGGCGATCGCCCGGCCGTTGCTCGTCGTCACCCGGTGAATCTCGGTCTCGTCACCGGGCTGGTTCTCGTCGATCGGGGTACCCGTCACCTGAGCCCGCAGGCTGCGCGCCCCGCCGAAGTCGATCACTAACCGCGACGTCCGCTCGACAACCGCTCGACTCGAGAAGGCGAAGTTTCGGCCGGCCTCATCGATGATGTCGTAGTTGGCGATGCGGAACACGAGCCCACTCGAGTTCGCCATCAGGGCCTCGACCAGTTCGGGAATGATTGACGTGTTCGAGAAGATGAACGGCCCCCGATTGGTGACCAGTGGGCCGAGGGCAAACCCGTCGGCGGGCTCGTCGTCGGGGGTCAGCGTCGCCACCGGTGTCAGTCGACTGTGATCCCTCGGGTCTTGAATAAAGGCCGTGACCTGCACGTTCTTGAGCCGGAAGGCAAGTGTACTGACGTTGCGGAGGCTGACTGCGACCTGCATCGTCGCCGCCTGGATCTGACGTTCGACGGTGAAGCCCTGGGTCACCTCGCGGTCGGTCGTCAGTGATCGCTCGTACGCCTGCGTGGTTGCCACCTCTGATTCGGCGGTCTGCTGGAACGTGTAGCCCACCGACACCCCGCCTCGGGCATAGAGCTCGGTGCCGGTCACACCGTCTTTGGTTCCGATGTCGAAGTGAGCCTCGACATTGACCGTGTCCTGGCGGGTGAAGGTCTTGGTGTCACTACTGATCAGGCTCGATGCGACCTGCTTGGTGTCGAGGTCGCGACGCTCACGATTGTTGGTCTCCGCGAAGCGGACATCAAGCCGTAGTGCCACGGAACCGACTTCGATCTCGGGCCGGGGCAGGTCGGAGACCCGCGGGTTGCGGTTGCCGGCGATCTCCTCATCGTCGTTGATCTGGTCACCGTCGGTATCGGCGAATAGGGGTGAGGTGCGGAAGAATGTGAACTCGAGGAAGTCGTCGAGCGTGTCGCCGTCGGTGTCCTGTGCCAGCGCGTTGGAGTAGATCTCGTTGAACTCGGCGTAGTCGCGGAGTTGATCGTCGTCGGTGTCGCCGGCGCGGGGATCGAGCCGCAGGTTCGCTTCCTGAGCATCGTTGAGGCCGTCGCCGTCGCTGTCGGCGACGGCGGGGTCCGAGCTCACCCCCCGGGTCGAGGTGGTGCCGTCGATCAGATGGACGGTGACCAGCCAACCGCGCATCTCCAGGTTGTCGGTGAGACCGTCACCATCTCCATCGACCCCCACCGTCGGCGCGGTGCCACGAAAGATCGCCGAGCGCGGGTCGGCGAGCAGGTCACCGTTCGACACGGTGGGAGCCAAGGCGTTGCCGTCGAGATCGGTGCCGTAAATGACGTTGACCCGGTAGATCAACTCGTTCTGCGACAGGGTGGTCAGCTTCACCACCGATGGGTTGCCGTTGTAGAACTCGGCCTTCTTCACTTCCAACGTGCCCGCCTCGGGGTTCACGTTCTGCTGGCCGATCACGAAATTGTCGGTCGCCGCGGTGATCGCCGCCATTGGTTCGCTGAACGAGACGATCACCGTTGTGCTATTCAACGAGGCCGCACCCACGACCACGGGAGCGGTCGTGTCGACGGCCGCGAGCCGCGATTTTCCCGGCGTCCCCGTTGAATCCGACCCCGATCCTCGGTCCAGCGACCGCAGCATCAGGATCGTCCACGGCTTCTACGGCGGCCGCGGCGTCGGCTCCGATGGAGCCTGGCGTGCCAACGCGATCGGTTGCGGCAGTTGGAGGGATCGTCAAGGTGTACGCGGTGGCCTCCTGCGAAGCAGTCGTCAGTTCCACGACGCGCTGGTCGGTGCCAACGAATACTGCCCGGAGCACCATCAGGGTGGCGGTCGGATCGTCGGCTCGAACCACCGCGTACGCGGCCGGGTCGAGGGCCGAATCGGCCATTGGTACATCGGAAGTGACAACCAGAGTGTTCGGCCCCGTCGACACCACCAACGTCGAACCGACGCCGACATCGATCGCGACGGAGTCGATCGCGCCAGTGCCCTCGGCGCGCGCTGGTGGCACCGCCACCACTACTCCGACGGAGAACAAGACCGCTATCGCTGTAGACCGCATCAACCGTGTCACCACGCACCCCCTTGGAAAGCACCCCTTGCTCCCCCCGGGCGGGACCATAGAGAGCCACCTTGAGAAGATCAAGAGAAAATGTCGTTCAAGTGCCTACAGTCACACGTTCAGTGGTGTTCGACGTCACATGGACCCATGAACCGACCACCAAGAGCGATCCAGATGGTCACCGAACTGCAACGACAGCGTAGAAACACCGATCTCGTACACACGTCGATGATTCACTGACGACCCCTTCGTTGATGCCACGGAAAAATAGATCCTCCCTGTCGCTCAGTTCATCCATCCAACAGTTCGGACGATGAGGTGATCACGGCAACTGCCTCCGGGCGAAACCGGGATCGGATGGCCAATTGGGTTGGAAGAGGTGCCATTGTTCAGGGGCGCGGCGGATCAGCGTTTCGAGGTCGTAGGCGAGCAGTTGAGTGACTCGGTTGACGTCTTCGCGTAGGCCGCCGTGGCGGGTGGCGTCGACGGGCGGCATGATCAGGCCGAGGTGGCCGGTGGTGCGGTCGGTGTAGTAGACCGCGGTCGGCAGGATCGGCACGTTGTTGCGCAGGCCGAGCATCGCCGGGCCCGCCGGCAGGGTGGTTTTCTCGCCGAAGAAGTCGACCTCGATGCCGCCGCCGTGGATGTCACGGTCGCACAACAATGCCAGCACGTGGCCATCTTTCAACGCCCGGGAGCATGCCAACGCGGCGTCGGGCCCGAGGGGAATCACGTTCATCCCGAGTTTGCGGCGCAGATCGACGAACCACTCGAAGACCTCTTTGTTGGCCAACGGCTCGACCACGACCGACATCTTAAAGCCGCGCTCGATGAACCACCGGCCGGCCCATTCCCAGCCGCCGAGATGGGGCAGGGCAATGATCGCTCCCGATCCGGATTCGAGGACCGGAACGAGGTACTCGTCGACGCCTTGCGATGTCATCCCCCGCTTCACGGCCGCAGCCGACATGCCGGGGAGGCGGAAGCTTTCGACGTAATAGCGGGCGTACGACTCGAATGCCTGGTGCACCTTGCGGTTCAGCGCGATACGGCCGAGCTGCGGATTCACCCGGCGCTGATGGCGTTCGACCATTGATCGTTTCGAACGCATCGCCTGGGTCATCGACGCGCCGACGAGGGATGCCATACCTTGGCCGACCCCCGCCGGGGTAATCTGCGAGATCAACGCGCCGAGCTTGTAGCCCGACACGGTCAGGGCGTCACTCAACCGCTGCCCGTCAGGCGAGGGCGAGGCCGAGGGAGACGGGCTGGTCACTGCCGATTGCGGGGACGGCGCACGCGGACCTGGGTGATTCGCTCGATTCGTTCGGAACGAGCCACCCGACGTGACGCCCGACGCGACCTGCGGGCATCGATGCGAGCGGCCGTCACCGGGGCCACCGCCGCCTGCTTCCACACCTTGATGAACCGCTGGATAGCGGTGATCGTGGTCAGCACGAGCATCAGCCACAGAATCGGAATCAAGATCGCCGAGAACAGCAAGCCGAGGCAGAGCAGGATGATCCGCTCGGCGCGTTCCATCAGGCCACCCTTGGCGTTGAGCCCTAACGACTCGGCCTTGGCTCGCTGATATGAAATCACCGACGAGACAGCCATCACGGCATACGGCAACACCGCCATCCCGGGGCCTTCTTTGTAGCCGAGGTACCACGACAGGCCGCCGAACATGAATGCGTCGGTCACCCGGTCCATCACCGAGTCGAAGTACGCGCCCCGCTGGCTGGAGGAGTCGGTCGCTTTCGCTAGGGCCCCATCGAGCAGGTCGGGCAGGGCGGCGAGGATCACGAGCACCAAGCCCCAAATCAACTGGCCGCGGGCCACGAGTACCGACGCAGCGACGGCGATGACCAGGCCGGCGATCGTCAGATGGTCGGGCGACAAGCCGGTTTTGCGGAGCAGTTGACCGAGTGGTTTGACGGCTTTTTCAACCGGGGTGCGGAATCGGCCGTCGAACATCGCCACGATCCTACCGATCGGTACAGCGGTCCTGTAGCTCTCGCTACGATCACAGCCGGGAAACACCGGGGGTTCTCGGAGGTTCGACGAGAACCCTCTGCCACGAGGGGGTACCGATGACGCAGTCGACCGACCTGATTCGCAATGTGGTGCTGCTCGGCCACAGCGGTGCCGGCAAGACCTCGCTGATTGAGGCGCTGCTGGCCAGATCGGGCACGATCAGACGACCGGGCAGGGTCGATGACGGCACGTCGGCGACCGACACCGAGCCCGAAGAGATCAAGCGCAAGATCTCGATGTCGTTGGCCCTCGCTCCGTTCGACTGGGCTCACGAGTCAGGCGTGACGTACCGCCTCAATGTGATCGACACGCCCGGGTACGCCGACTTCATGGCCGAGGTCGAAGCGGGGCTGGCGGTGGCCGATTTGGCCGTGTTCGTTGTCAGCGCCGTGGAGGGTGTCGAGGTGCAGACCGAGTTGCTCTGGCGGCGATGCGCGGAGCTCCGCCTGCCGCGGATGATCTTCGTCAACAAACAAGACAAGGAGCGCGCCGACTTTCACCGCACGTTGGGGCAGCTCAAGGCGACATTCGGAGCCGGGTTCGCCCCATTGGAGTTGCCGTTGGGCGAGGAGGGGTCGTTTCACGGGGTGGCCGACATCCTCCACGAGCAGGCGTACGAGTACGACCCCGGTGGGACCCATCACGCCGAGCCGTTGCCCGCCGAGATCCTCGACGAGGAGCATCGGGTCCACGACGAACTGGTCGAGGAGATCGTGTCGGGCGACGACGAGCAGCTCGAGCGATACCTGTCGGGGGACGTCCCAACGGTCGACGAACTGGAACGCACACTGGCCCACGAGGTGCTCGACGGCATCGAGTTCCCGGTGATCTGCGGCTCCGCGACCACCGGCATCGGCGTCGACCGCCTAGCCGACTTCATCTGCGAGATCGGCCCATCGCCGGCCGATCGGCCGGTCATTGTCGTCGCCGGCGGAACCGAGGTGCCCGTCACCGCCGATGCCAATGGGCAGCCGCTGGCCTTCGTCTTCAAGACCGTGGCCGATCCGTTTGTCGGTCAACTTTCGATGTTCAAAGTGCTCTCTGGCACGATCAAGGCCGATTCGCACCTGATCAACTCGACCACCGCCACCGATGAACGGTTGCACGGGCTGTTCCGCCTGCGCGGCAAGGAGCAGTCCCCCATCGACCAGGTGATTGCCGGGGACATCGCCGCGGTCGCCAAGCTGGCGAACACCCACACCGGCGACACGCTGGCGCCGAAAGGCTCACCGGTCCGGGCCCACCGTCCAACCGTTCCGTCACCATGCCTGGCCGTCGCCGTGCGGCCTCGAACACAGGCCGACGACGACAAGCTGGGCAATGCGCTGCATCGGCTGCAAGCCGAAGACCCCGCGGTCACCGTCACGCGGAGCGAGGAGACGCATCAGACGCTGGTCAGCGGGCTTGGCGAGACCCATGTGTCGGTCACCCTGGAGCGGCTGGCCCGCAAGTTCGGGGTCAATGTCGACACCGAGGACGTTCGGGTCGCGTACCGCGAGACGATCAACGGTTCGGCCGAAGCCGAGGGCAAGGTAAAGAAGCAATCGGGCGGTCACGGGCAGTTCGCTGTCGCCAATCTGCGGGTGTCCGCGCTCGGGCGTGGCGAGGGATTTCGGTTTGTCGACAAGGTCGTCGGCGGGGCAATCCCTCGCCAGTTCATCCCCGCCGTCCAGAAAGGAATCGAGGACACGATGGCCCACGGCGGGGTCATCGGGTTCCCGGTCGTCGACGTGGCCGTCGAGTGCTACGACGGCAAGTACCACTCGGTCGATTCGTCGGAAATGGCGTTTCGGACGGCCGCCTCCCTGGGTTTGAAAGATGCGATGGCCAGGGCGGGCGTGGTGGTGCTCGAACCCATCTCGCATCTCACCGTCACCGTCCCTCTGGCCTACCAGGGCGATGTGATGGGCGACATCAATGCCCGCCGCGGCCGTGTCCAAGGAACGACGACCAACGAGCACGGAGAGCAGGAGATCGTCGCCCATGTTCCGACGGCCGAGGTGGTGCGCTATGCAACCGATCTGCGTTCGATGACTGGCGGACGCGGCCGGTTCGTCGCCGGCCACGACCACTACGACCTGCTTCCGGCGCACCTGGTCGACAAGGCCAGGGTCAATTTGGCAAGCTCTCACGCATGAGTGACTCGTCGCCCGCAGACTTGGCCGTCGCCTTCCGTTCCATGCCGCGCCGTCTTCGGGAGGCGCTTGAGCCGTTGGAGGGCAACACCGGCCCGGTTCGGGAATTGCTCGGTCAGTTCATGTCACTGATCGATGACACGGCCCGACTCCTCGACTGTCCGGCTTCGATGACTGAAATCGCCGACCACATCGAGTCGGTTCCGGCCGACGAGTGGACGGGCAACGACCTCGATGATCTGCGGGCCTCTGCACTCGATGCCGGACGCTTGCTACGGTCGATAGCTACGACCGCCGAGGACGCCGATCGCTAAGCTGCTCCGTGGCCGCCCGGGTGGACCGGGAGCGCGAGACTGCGGCAATGAGCAGCGCCTCGACTTCCGACACCGAACGCACCGCGATCCGCACCTGTCCGTTGTGCGAGGCAGGGTGTGGCCTGGAGATCAACGTGGTTGGGACCACGGTGACCCGCATCCGCGGCGACCGCGACGACGTGTTCTCCAAGGGGTTCATCTGCCCGAAAGGGTCGACCCTGAAACAGTTCCATGACGACCCCGATCGCCTGGTACGGCCGGTCGTCAAGCGCGACGGGGAGTTCGTCGAGGTCGATTGGGACGAGGCGTTCGCCACTATCGAGGCCCGGCTGCTTCCGCTGCTGGCGGAGCACGGCCGGGACGCGGCGGCGATCTATCTCGGCAATCCCGGGGCCCACAACATGGGTCCGCTGATGTTCAATCGCAACCTGATCACGGCCCTCGGAACCCGCAACCGATTCTCGGCGTCGACGGTCGATCAGCGACCCAAGGAGCTTTCGGCGTCGCTCATGTTCGGGTCGGTGACCGTGCCCGTCCCCGACCTCGATCGCACCGACTACCTGGTCATTCTTGGCGCCAACCCCCATGCATCGAACGGCTCACTGTGTACCGCGCCCGACTTCCCCGGACGGCTCGATCGGCTGCAGGCCCGGGGCGGGACGCTGATCGTCGTCGATCCGCGTCGCTCCGAGACTGCGTTGCGCGCCGACCGCCATGTCGCCCTGCGACCGGGGACCGACGCCCACCTACTCGCCGCGATCGCCCACGTGCTGCTCGCCGAGGGACTCGCCGATCCGTCGAACGTCGCCGCCCACTGCGATGGCCTCGACGACTTACCAGGGCTGCTCGCGTCGTACACCCCCGACGCCGCGGCACGGGCCTGCGGAGTTCCCGCCGACGACATTCGGCGTCTGGCCCGGGAACTCGCCGCTGCGCCGTCGGCCGCGGTGTACGGCCGGATCGGTACCTGCACGCAGGAGTTCGGCACCCTGGCCTCGTGGCTGATCGATGTCGTCAACATCCTCACCGGCAACCTCGACCGGGTCGGCGGAGCGATGTTCACCAAGGGGGCGACCGGCCAACCGTCGTCGAAGGGCCGCCCGGGCATCGGCCGCGGGTTCCGATCGGGCCGGGTCGTATCGCGGGTATCGCAGGAGCCCGAAATGTTCGGGGAGTTCTCCGTCACGGCTCTCCCCGAGGAAATCGAGACCCCCGGCGACGGCCAGGTTCGGGCGCTGATCACCGTTGCCGGCAACCCGGTCGCCTCGAATCCGAACAGCTCCAGATTGGCCGCCGCGCTGGCGTCATTGGAGTTCATGGTCTCGATCGACCCATACATCAACGAGACCACCGTCCATGCCGATGTGATCCTGCCGCCACCTTCGCCGTTGCAGAAAAGCCACTACGACCTGGCCCTGTTGAACTTCGCCGTCCACAACGTGGCGAACTACTCCCCCGCGGTTCTGCCGCTGGCCGACGGTCTGCCCGACGAGTGGGAAATCATCCTGCGTCTCGCTGGCATCGCTGCCGGGATGGGGGCCCACGCCGACGTCGACGCGTTCGTCACCGACGCAGCCCGAGCGATGCTCGGCTCGGCGGTGCGCGACGAGTTCGGCTCGGTGTACGGACGCGATGTCGACTCGCTCGATGCGATGCTCGGCAACTCACGCGGCCCCGAGCGGTTGCTCGACGTGATGCTGCGCACCGGACCGTACGGCGATGCCTTCGGCACGGTGCCCGACGGACTTTCACTCGCCAAGCTGCTGGCCAATCCCCACGGCGTCGACCTCGGCGAGTTGGAACCCGAGCGGATCCCCGCGTTGTTGCGGACTCCGACCGGCCGCATCGATGTCGCCCCGGCGATCCTGCGCGACGATCTCACCCGACTCACCGCATCCCTCGATCGCGATTGGGATGCGAGCATGGTCCTGGTCGGGCGACGCCATGTGCGCTCGAACAACTCGTGGATGCACAACATCCGGGTGCTCACCAAGGGTCGAAATCGCTGCACAATGCAGATTCACCCAGACGACGCCGCCCGGCTCGGCATCGGCGACGGCGCCCCCGTGAGGGTCACGTCGCGGGTCGGCGAGGTGATCGTCGTCGCTGAACACACCGACGGGATCCGGCCCGGCGTGATCAGCATTCCCCACGGATTCGGGCAAGATCAGCCCGGCGTGCAGTTGCGTGTCGCCTCGGAATATCGCGGCGTCAACACCAATGAACTGACCGACGAATACTTCCGCGACCCGCTGTCAGGCAACATCGCCCTCAACGGAGTCCCCGTCACCGTCGTGCCCGCCTAAATCAAGTCCCGGCCCGACCGTCGGTCGCGTTACCGCACGTTGCAACCGGTTTGACCAGATCTTGACAGGTCTCCTAGGCCGTCCGTGCCGATTCGCCACGGGTCGCGCACACATCCCCTGAACGTCGGCATCCTTCCATCTCTGCGCCCGACGAGAAGGTAGCCACCCATGCGACTCTCCCCCTGGACAACAGCCCTCACGACCCTCGCCCTCGCCTGCGCCCTGCCCGCCTGCCAAGACGACAACCAAATCACCGGCATCCCCGATACGCCTCCGCCGACCATCCCCGTATCACGCATCATCACCGCCCCGGCGACGTCGCCAGACACAACGCCACCGACCACGGCCGTAAAGACAGCGATATCACCCGCAACGACTCCAGCACCCACGACGACTGTCGATATCCACGTCGAGTTCAAATCGATCTTCAATCAGTTTCTGGCAGACCACCTCGTCTGCCAAGACAACCCCGGAGCCTGCGATCCGACTGTCTTCCTCGTCGCCGGAAGCGAGTTTGAGCAGGGCTACCAAGAACGACGACAGCACCGCGCCCAGATCGGTCAATACCTCGTTCCAGGGCCCAACAGCCACGACGAGATCCAGACGGTGCTGACAGTCGGGCCCGGACTCGTCAGCGGCGTGGTGTGCGGGTTCGATGCAGACATACGTATGCTCGCCGACGAAACTCCGGAACGGACCGACGACGCAATCGTCGATGACACCGTCGGTTCATACGTTGTGGAGTACATCTTCAAGAAGTTCGACGACCGCTGGCGCCTCCAGGGCTACCAGCAGTTGAGCATGGTGCTCGGGGAGGACGTATGTCCCGCGCAGTGAGACTCATGGCGGTGCTCGTCGCTGCTTCCACGATGGCCGCCCCGCCGGTGGCATCCGCGGGAAACAAAGGCGGCGGGACGGTGAACGGGACGGACCCGGTCTCGGGCCTGGTGTACTCGGGGGTGACGGTTCGCTCGGGTGGTTGGAACGGGCCTCCGAGCAATTGCAGTTACCTGCCGTGGTCTGCGGCGCTGCTCACCGCCGGAGTGTCCCACCCGGGCATCTCCGACACCAGCGGCGGTGTCACGTTTGCCCTGTATCTCAAGACGTGCCCAGGCGACCCGTGGGTTCCCGGGTTCGAAGGAAGGCTCGCCGGTACCCGGGTCTGGGTACCGATCGTCCCACCGGCGACTGCGTTGCCCCGGCTCGCCCAGGAGTACATCCAACGCTTGGCCCCGAAGCCGGCATTCGCATCGGCGCCGCCCGACAACACGACCTATGTCAAGGTCCGCTCCTGGTTCTGGACCACCACACCGTTCAAACCCGTCGTCGCCACCGCATCGGTACCCTCGGGTCGTGGTTGGCTGCGGGCAACAACGACCGCGACTCCTGTCGGGTTGACCTTCACCCCGGGTGATGGCGAACTGGGCACCGGACCCACCACCTGCCAGGGACCGGGCGAACCGTGGCGCGACGGCTACGACGACACCCACCCCAACACCTGTGTCTACGCGTACCTCCACTCCTCGGCCGTCGCTCCCGACGGCGAACGATTCCACGGCACCATCTCGATCAACTGGCACGTCACCTTCCGCAACTCCAACGGACAATCAGGCGACCTGGGCGACTTCACCACCACGACGCCCGTCAGTATGACCGTCAAGGAAATCCACGCCGTCGTCGTCGCCTGACGAGAGGCGAGTGGTCAGTCGCCACCCACAATGTTGCGGGTCTCCTCACAGCCAACGAACGTGGCGAGGGTGAAGTCGCCCCCACATCGATCGACGCCGTCGCCCCCGTCCATTGAGTCGACCTCGCTGGAACCCCATAGCTTGTCGCGGCCGCCCAGCCCGCGCAGCACGTCGTTGCCGGCACCACCGACGATGACGTTGTCGCCTTCGCTGCCAACGAGGGTGTCATCGAACTGTGTCCCGGTGACACCCTCAACACCGGCGTAGGTCGAAGTCACTCCGCCAATCACCATCGACTGCGTACCGAGGTCGACAGTGGCCGCCGCGAGCGTGTAGTTGAGGTCGATGCTGTCGACACCAAGCCCACCGTCGATGAGCTTGGCTCCTCCCGGTCCGGGAAGGATGAGGTCATCACCAGCGCCACCCTTGAGCGTGGCCTTGGCGTTGTCGCTGCTGATTGAGTCGTTGCCACTTCGTCCATCGATGGTGTCGGCGCCCCGTCCTCCGAACAAACCGTTGTTCTGATTGTTGCCCTTGATCACGTCGGCGTAGTACGTGCCGATAACGCTTTGGATCCCGATCAGGGTGTCGTTCGACCATCCGCTGACCAGTCCCGTGTTGAGGTCGACCGTGATCGCCGAGGTGGCCCGCGTGTACTCCACCGTGGCGCCTTCCCACGGATTACGCAGGGTTCCAATGACGATGTCATTGCCGCCCATCGGCGAGATCGACCCGCTGCCAACGACTTCAAGGCGATTCGATCCGCTATTGCCGGTGAGCACGACATAGTCGGCGGTCGACGGCCCAACGAGGTTCTCAATGGTCGCGACGGTGCCCCGAATGTTGTTTCCCGGGCCTCCCGCTTGCCCGATCTTCACCTTGCCGGTCGTCAGGTTCACATCGGTCAACGACGAGTTGTCGAGGTCGCGCATCGACAGCGTGTCGTTGCCGGGTCCACCAACGATCGTGACCGTCGTCAGCCCGAGGCCCGCAATCGCTCCGGACTGGCAGATCAAGTCGTCGCCCCCCTTGCCATCGACCACATCGTTGCCGGTCAACCCCACAATGACGTCGGGCCCGTTCGTGCCCATCAGCGAGTCGGCACCTGGCGTGCCGACGATGGTCGCCACGTTGCCCTCGCACATCACCGCGGCATGTGCGGTCGGAGCGGCGAACACGCCGACCATGCCAACCAACAGGGCAGACCCCGCGCCAGCAGAGATGAACTTCCACTTCGAACGACCCATCAGACACATCCTCCCGAGACGACCACACGTTGTGTTCGTTGCCCACACGCAGTACCACTCGAAACGACTTGGTTTGACGAACAATTTCTGCTGCCGACCAAAGTCTGAGACGCTTGGCTGCGTGTTCGATGCGTGGTGCCGGCGGACGTGAGCGACGACGTCTACAACCTCGACGACTACGAGATGCTCTTTCGAGCTCACTTTGCATGATATACGGGTGATATTTGTCGGTTTCTGCGATGCTGGTTTGATGCCTGGTGATCGTCGATGAGGTGGACGCCGTGTGTGGTTCGGTCGTACTCGCCGTTGGGTGAGTTGTCGTCGGTGGTGGTGGGTCATCGGTTGGTCGATGAGTTCTTGGAGTTCTGCCGGGCTCGGTGCCGGCCGAACACGATCGTGGCGTTGGCGTGGGATCTGAAGACGTTCTTCTCGTTCGTTGACAAGCCCCCGTCGAAGGTGACCAGCAGCGACGTGTTCGCGTTCATCCGCGCGCAGAGCTCGGGTGGCGACGGCAAGGTCGTGCGCCTGGACGGCTCGGATGGTGTGTCGTCACGCACGATCCGTCGTCGGGTGTCATCGGTGTCGAGTTTCTACGCGTACGTGGTCGCGCGTGGCGACACGTCGATCACTCGGAATCCGGTCCCACGAGGGTTGCCGACGAGACGGGAACGGTCGCGCCCTCGTCAGGGTGTGGCGTTGGTCCGCAACGTCAAGACGTTGCCACGCGTGCTCGCCCCCACGGAGATCGACGCGTTGCTCGGCGCGTTGCGCACCGAGCGGGACCGGGCGATGGTCGAAGCGATGGTGTTGGGCGGGCTGCGCCGGTGCGAAGTTCTCGGGTTACGGCTCGGTGATGTTCGTGTTGGTGAGCGGCGGGTGTTCATCAATGATGGCAAGGCCGGCCGGCAGCGGCTGATCCCGATCTCGAACCGGTTCTTCGCGACGTTGGCCCGCTACCTCGACACGGAACGCCCGAGCGGTGTGGACACGGACCGGGTGTTCGTCGTGTTGAAAGGACCACGACGCGGTCTGCCGTTGTCAGCACACGGTTTGGATGAGATCATCCAGGGCGCACGGGGGCGGGCCGGGTTGACGCACGCGACGTGTCACGAGTTGCGCCACACCTGTTTCACCCGGCTGCGCGAGGCGGGCATGTCGCTCGAAGCAATCCAGGCTCAAGCTGGTCACGCGTCGATCGAGACCACCCGGATCTATCTCCATCTGACCAACGACTGGCTGGCTGGCGAGTACCGCAAAGCGGCCGAAGCAATCGACGCACAGAACCTGCGAGCGATCCGATGACCGCCACCGCCACCGCCGCCGCTGCTGCTGCTGCTGGTGCTCGCAAGCTGCGTCCGAGTCGGGTCGTGCCTGATCGGTGGGTGGCGATCGATGCTGTCGCATCGCAGATGGTCGAGACGATGCTTGCCTATCTGGACCAGATCACGGTGTCGTTGCGCCCGTCGACGGTGTCGGCGGTGGGGACTGATCTGTGGATCCTTGCCGGGTTCCTGATCGAACATGACCCCACGATCGACTGCGTCGCCGATATCGGCCGGTCGCACATCGAGGCGTTCAAGCTGTGGCAACACGCCCAGCCGGGCAACAAGGGCACGATCAAGGTGGCGACGTTCCGGCGTCGACTCGGGATGTTGCGGATGTTCTTCATCCGGATCATCGAGTGGGGCTGGGACGACGCCCCTGCTCGGGTTCCGATCTTCTTCGGTGACCTGCCCAGAGCCGACGAAGCCCTGCCCCGGTTCATCGACGACGCCAACTTCGCCCGGTTCATGCGCGCCCTCAATGACGAACCCCGCATCCACTGGCGTCTCGCGATCGGACTGCTCGCTCGCACCGGGATGCGTGTCGGTGAACTCTGCGACCTCGAAGCCGACGCGGTCACCCTGATCGGCGACGCCTACTGGCTGCGGATCCCGGTCGGCAAACTCCACAACGACCGCTACGTGCCCTTGCACCCCCATCTCGTCGAGTTGATCACCACCTATCAGGCCACGAACGGGCCGCATCCCCACGGGCGCCTGCTGACCGGCCAGAACGGCCCGTTGAACCGTTACGCCGTGGAACGCTGGATCGACAGCGTCGCCCGACGAGCAGGCATCGGCCACGTCCACCCACACCAACTCCGCCACACGCTCGCCACCCAAGCAATCAACCGGGGCATGTCGCTCGAAGCGATCGCTGCGCTGCTCGGGCATCGCTCGCTGAACATGACCCGCCGCTACGCCCAAATCTCCAACCGTGTCGTCGCTGACGAATACGACGCCGTCACCGCCAAAGTCGAAGCGCTCTACCAACCACCGGTCGAAGGCCCGAACATGCGCCGCCTCCGAGAGGCCAACCGGCGACACCTCGGCAACGGCTGGTGCGAACGCCCCGCCGAGCTCGACTGCCACTTCGAATCGATCTGCGAAAACTGCGCCCACTTCGCCACCAACACCACGTTCCGTCCCGTGCTCATCCGACAACGCGACCACGCCGCCCGCAACACCCAGACCGCACGAGCCGAACTCTTCGCCGGCCTCATCGAACGGATCGAGGACCCCAACCCATGAACGAGATCGCACTCACCGCCGAGCACGCCATCGAACTCGTCGAACTCCTCGAGTTCCTCCACGACTGGACCACAACCGACCGTCAGCACCTCAGCGAGTCCCTCGCCCGCTTCACCGGAAGCGACGCCTACAACCTCGATGCCCTCCGCGCCGACCTCGCCCGCTTCGCCTTCCTCCTCGGCGGCAACGGCGAACAACTCCTCGACAGCCCCGACGAAATCTGAGCAAACCCCTTGACAACGATCACCCATATATTGCCCGTTTGGTGCGGGCGATGACGGTGGTGTGTGGGAGTCAGGAGGCGGCCGCCGATGCTGTACAAAGCGCGTTCTTCAAAGCCCACGTCCGCTGGCATCGGCTGCGCGAGTACGACAATCCCCTCGCCTGGATCCGCCGGGTGGCGATCAACGAACTGCGCGACGAGGCCCGCCGAACCAGCGCGAAACGCCGTGCGCTCGACCGGCTTCGCAATCAGGCCGAAGTCTCGATCGACCCGCCTTCGGAGCCTGCCAACGACTGGCTCAGTCTCCTCCTCGCCGAATTGCCCCGCCAACAGCGGGCGACGATTGCTCTCCACTACATCGAGGAACTTTCCGTGGCCGAGATCGCCCAGACCCTGCGATTGTCGGACGGCGCAGTGAGCTTCCACCTCAGCAAGGGGCGCGAGCGGTTGCGCGGCGTACTGGCGCAACGAGGTGAGGACCAGTGAGTTCCGATGACTTCGCAGTTAGCGACGCGCTCGAAGGGCCTGACGACCTCGATTCCCAACGAGGACGAGGTGCTGCACACCATCCGCCGTCGTACCGCCGTTCGCCATCGACGCCGACGGGTCGGGGGTGCGACACTACTCGTCGGCGCAGTAGCACTCGGCGGCGTTCTCACGGTGTGGCGTCCGAAAAACCGCGAGTTGCGCATCTATGACGATGGTTCGATTGGGTCAATTCTCCAGCTAACGACCCTGCTCGCCCCCGTTTCGACGACCGCCCAATCGGCCGAAGCGGAGTCGACGACCACCATCGCCCAATCCCCAATAGAAACCACGCTGGTGTCCACGACCGCTCCATCCGCTCCGCCGTCTGCCACGACCGTCGTCGTGCCGCCACCCGTCACGCGCCAGACCCCGCCTCCCCCACCACCCAATCCAGTGACGGCTCCGCCACCCCGTGAGCCGGCTACATCCCCGACGCCCGCTCCAACCATCGCCCTGCCGACCACGCCGTCGACCGCACAACCAACGTCGACTTCGACTTCGACGACCACAGCAACGACGACGGCAGCAACGACGACGACAACGATCGCCCCGACGACGGTGCCGCCGCAGCCCATCCGCAAGACACGGGTGACCGGCGGCGGTTCGGTCACCGTTGAGTCTGTCGGTGTCGATCAGCTGGTGGTGATCGATGCAGCACCCGCCCTGGGTTATGCGGTCACGGTTGAGCGGGCGAGCGGGACCTCGGTGCTGGTGATCTTCGCCGGCGGTGAGAGTCCGACCACCTATCGGATTTCGGCAACGTTTGACGGGACCCGAATCCCGTTCACGGTCGTCAAGGAACCCAGTCCCCCGCCAACCACCGTTGCGGGCGGCGGCTGACCTCGCATCACCGTGTGTTCACACATCCGAGGGTCGGCCGAGCCGGGCCGTAGCCTGATGTCGTGCGTTTGCAGCTGGTCAATCCCGCCGAACACGCCGGCCTCTTGTCGCTGCCTTGGCTCGACCGCCTCGACAGGTGGACGATCGACAACCTACGCAACGCCGGTGGACTGCATCGCCACGTTGTCCAGTTCTACGAGGTCGGCGAGACGACCTACGTCCTCAAGGAACTGCCCGATCACCTCGCCGAACGCGAGTATCGCCTGCTCAGGGCACTCGCCGAGGCCGGTCTCCCAACCGCCGACGTGATCGGCATGGCCGTCGATCGGGCCGGCTGCGACGGCGAGGGCATCTTGATCACCCGTCACCTCGACTTCTCGCTTCCCTACCGAACGCTGCTATCGGGCCGTGGACTGAAGATCCCTTACCTCGGTGAACGGATGCTCGACGCGCTCGTTGGTCTGCTCGTCCGATTGCATGTGCAAGGCTTCTATTGGGGCGACTGCTCGCTGTCCAACACCCTGTTCCGCCGTGACGCCGGGGCGCTCGTCGCCTTCATCATCGACCTCGAAACGGGTGAGATGCACGAGACCTTGAGCATCGGGCAGCGCCTGGCCGACGTGCAGATCGCGGTCGAGAACATCGCCGGCGGGCTGTACGACCTGCAGCTCGGCGGGCGGCTCGCGGAGGGTATCGATCCATTCGAGACCGCTGACGAAGTCGAACGCCGCTATCACCTGCTCTGGGATGAGGTCACCGCGGAAGAGGTGTTCGCCGCGGATGAAACGTTCCGTATCGAACAACGACTCAGCCGGCTTCACGAGTTGGGTTTCGACGTTGCGGAGATCGAACTGACCACCCTCGACGGTGCTGATCGGCTGCGCCTCACGCCAAGGGTCGTCGAACTCGGCTACTTCGCCCCGAAGCTGGCCTCGCTCACCGGGCTCACGACCGGTGAGCGCCAAGCTCGGCGGCTGCTGCACGACATCCGCCGCCACGGGGCTCAGCTGGAGAAGGCGAGCGGCCGCAAGTTGCCCGAGAACGTCGTGGCAACCCGCTGGCTCGATCAGGTCTACGAGCCGGCGCTCGCCGCCATCCCATCTGATCTTGACGACCGATTGGAACGAGCCGAACTGTTTCACCAGCTGCTCGAGCACCGTTGGTTTCTATCGGAGCAGGCCGCCAAGGACGTCGGGCTCGACGCAGCAATCGAGTCGTACGTCGACACGGTTTTGCGGGCAGCACCCGAAGAACAGATCGTGATCGACCCGACGACGATCGAAATGTCGGTGGTCGGCATGGACGACCCCGACGAGGTCGACGCTTCAGCTCTGTGAGAGCAGGTCGTCTTCGGGGTTGTCTTCGACGAACCGCTCGAGCACCTCACCGTCGACCGCGTCGACCAACACGAAGCCACGCTGTTTGGGCGGTTCCTCGGCGGAATAGCACAGCACTCGCCATGTCGGCCGGCTGCGCAAGCCCCGCCACACTTGCTGCGCCGAGGCATGCCCGACGGCGAAATCGACCGCCGCAGTCGCCCTCACGAGCGCATCCTTCTCGTCGACCTGCATGCGCCAGCCCGACGTGATCGACAACAGGCCGAACGCTCCGAGCAGAATGGCGGCGAACAGGAAACCCTTGTTGACCAGGACCGGGTCGCCGCCGCGCTTGGCCAACCAGAGCACCAGACACAACGCCGCCGAGCCGAGATAGATGTACCCGGGGATACGTCGGCGACTGTTGTCGGGGAAGTCGTACTCGCCCACGAATTCGCTGATGTTCAGATCGGCGGGGAGCTCGTCGCGCAGCTCGTCGGGGTTGGTCACGATCCTTGAGGCTAGCTCGCGCGGCCAGGCGGAACGGACCTTTGCCCAGGTGTCGGGCAAGGCTTCGGGAATCGTGCGCGTCCAGGCGGTGGCCGTCATGAAGTTGGCATCACCGGTCCAGCGGGGTACGGCGTGAACGTGGAGGTGCTGGGCTACGCTGCCGCCCGCGGCCCGACCGAGGTTGATGCCGACATTGATGCCGTGAGGCTGCAACGCCGCCTTCTGCGCCCGCACGGCGTCGGTGACAATCGCCCACAACTCGACGGACTCCTCGACGGTGAGATCTTCCAGATCTGGAATCTCGCGATATGGCAGCACCATGAGGTGCCCGGTGGAGTACGGGAACCGGTTCAGGATCGCGAAACAGAGCGGCCCACGGTGGAGGATCAACGACTCCTCATCGGGCAACTCCGCGGCGAGGATGCGAGTAAACACGCTGGCGGAACCGGGGGTCCCGGCCCCACCAGTGGTCACATAGTCATTGCGCCAACCCGTCCACAGCCGGTCGAGCCCGTGGTCCCCAACTTCGGGAGTGGTCATCCCTCGGCGACTTCGATCAGTGCCTCGGGCGGGCGGATCTCTTCGAGCAGCCGACGGGTGAATTCCTCGACCGTCACGCCACGCTCGACCTCGCCGCCGCGTGGGTTGACCCCAACGGTGCATGCAGCCACATCGTCGTCTCCGACGACAAGCACGTACGGAAGCTTGTCGAGCTTGGCGGCTCGGATTCGCTTGCCGAGCTGGTCGTTTGCGGCAACCATGTCGGCGCGCAGCCCGCGCTTACGCAACTCGGCTACCACCTGCTGGGCGTATTCCTCGTGACCTTCGGCAACCGGGAGTACGCGAGCCTGAACGGGCGCGAGCCACGCCGGGAACGCCCCGGCGAAGTTCTCGACGAGCACTCCGAAGAACCGCTCCACTGAGCCGAGCAGGGCGCGGTGAAGCATGATCGGGCGCTTGCGCGTGTTGTCGGACGAGACGTATTCCAGCTCGAACCGGTCGGGCAGGTTGAAGTCACATTGGATCGTCGACAACTGCCACTTGCGGCCGATGGCGTCCTTGACGTCGATATCGATCTTCGGGCCGTAGAAGGCGGCGTCGCCCTCTTTGACCTTGTAGGGCAGGCCGTACTTCTCCAAGCCCTGCTTCAGGGCCTCGGTTGACTTCTCCCAGATCTCGTCGGACCCGACGTACTTCTTGGGGTCCTTCGTCGACAGGTTGGCCGTGAACTCGGTGAACCCGAACGTGCGCAGCACGCTCATCACGAAGTCGAGCAGCGAGGCGATCTCGTCTTGCAACGACTCCTCCGTGCAGAAGATATGGCTGTCGTCCTGCGTGAAGCCGCGGATGCGCATCAAGCCGTGCAGCGTGCCGGCGCGCTCGTAGCGGTAGACCGTGCCCAACTCGAACAGCCGCAGCGGCAGCTCACGGTACGAGCGCTGCCGTGACCGGTAGATCAGGCAGTGCATCGGGCAGTTCATCGGCTTGGGGTAGTACGTACCGTTGTCCATCTCCATCGGCGGGTACATGCCGTCTTTGTAGAAGTCGAGGTGACCCGACGTCTGGAAGAGATTGGCGTTGGCCAGGTGCGGCGTATAGACGAACTCGTAGCCGCCGTTCTGGTGGCGCTCGCGGGAGTAGTCCTCGATGATCTTGCGGATCGCGGCGCCCTTCGGATGCCACACCGCCAGGCCACCACCGAGCTCCTGGGGGAACGAGAGCAGGTCGAGTTCGACGGCCAGCTTGCGGTGGTCGCGCTTCTCGGCCTCCTCGAGGCGATGCAGATGCTCGTCGAGCGCCGACTTCGATTCCCAAGCCGTGCCGTAGATGCGCTGCAGCATCGGGCCCTTCTCGTTGCCGCGCCAGTAGGCCCCGGCAACCTTCATCAGCTTGAAGTGGCCGAGGCGACCCGTTGACGGCACGTGCGGACCCCGACAGAGATCGACGAACTCCGGCGAATTCCGATAGACGCTGATCGTCTCGCCATTGCCGACCTCGTCGGCGTCGGCGCCGTCGGCTGCGCCACCCCGAACCCGGTCGATGATCTCGCACTTGTACGGCTGATCGGCGAACACGACGAGTGCCTCATCGGCCGCGAGTTCCGAGCGCACGAACGGCTGATTGGCGGCAATGATCTCACGCATCCGCTTGTCGATGGCGGCCAGGTCGGCCTCCAAAAACGTCGCTCCACCAGGGAGTTCGAAGTCGTAGTAGAAGCCGTCGACAATCGCCGGGCCGATCGAGAACTGGGCTCCGGGGAAGAGCTGCGTGACGGCTTGAGCCATCACATGAGCCGTCGAGTGGCGAAGCACGTGACGGCCCGCATCGCCATCGGCGGTGATGATCGACACCGTGGAGCCTTCGGCCAGCGGCACATTCAGATCGGCTTCGCTGCCATCCACGACCGCGGCCAGTGCAGCCTTGGCCAGTCGTGAACCGATGGACGCGGCCAGATCGAGAGGGGTGGATCCTGCAGGTAGCGAACGAGACGACCCGTCAGGAAGGAGCACATTGATGTCGGCCATAGGGGCACGAGCCTACCCATGCACTCCCACCCTCGGCCGGGCGCATTTCGACGCCACCGTCCTTGGTCGGCCGCGTCGCCCCGATCTACTCCCTCACGCCGTTGGAATCATCGCAGCACGACGCCCTGTGTCACAGGCTGCGGTCGAAAATCACACACCGGCCAGGACGCGGTCGCCGACATGCCCGACGGTTGCCGCAACGGCAACCTCGGTCTCGGGCTTCGAGCCGGCGTAGACGTTGCGGTATTCCTGCCCGGTGATCTGGGCGATCTCGAACATCACCTCGTCGATCGCCGAGCGCAACGCCAGATGGGTGTCACCCCGTGTCCGTACGTTGACCGGTCGACCGATCGTGATCGAACACGGCATGCGCAACTTGGGGAACTTGGCGTCGGGCGGCTGGATCTCGCGGGTGCCGACCACGCCGACCGGGAAGATCGGACAACCAACCGCGAGGGCCAACCGGGCGGCACCGGTGCGGCCTTTGTACAACAGGCCATCCCGGCTGCGAGTGCCTTCGGGGAAGATGCCGAACAGTTCGCCCCGACGCAACACCGCCTCGGCGGCGTCGAGCGCCGCGGTCGACTTATCGCCACCCGAGCGGTCGATCGGAATCATGCCCATCGCCGGGAACACGAACTTGGTCTTCCAGGAGTCCATGTACTCGGCCTTGCCGACGAAACTGATTCGCCGCGGCAGGGTGAGCATCAGAAACGCAGAATCGAGAAAGCTGACGTGATTCGGACACAGGATCGCCGGGCCATCAGTCGGCAGCCGATCGAAACCCTGCAGGTCGAACTTCCACAGATGCCTGGCCAGTGGACCGACGAACTTCTTCGTCCGGTCCTGGAGTTTGCCGGCGCCCGCCTCGGCGCTCACGATGCGTGCTCCTCGATCACGTCAGTGAGTCTACGCCACCACGGTGAACGGCCTGCACCACGTGAGTAAACGCTTTGTGGACTAGGACAACTCCACGCCGAGAAGTGCGGCGGCCTCGGCGACGCCCGGTTCGCCATCGGCGGCCGCGGTGTCGATCGAGCTCAGGGCACCCGGGGTGTCGAGGTCATC
Source organism: uncultured Actinomycetes bacterium (assembly GCA_963847945.1). GTDB lineage: Bacteria > Actinomycetota > Acidimicrobiia > Acidimicrobiales > Ilumatobacteraceae > JANMJD01. The sequence continues at coordinate 238,293 of CAWKBX010000001.1, read as the reverse complement.
GTCGAGCCGCTCGCGCACCCGGTCGAGCACCGACCCCGGGCCCGAGCCGGCCGCGGCCTGCCACAGCTTGAGGCGGGCGTCGGCTCGGGGCATCAGTTCGTCGTCCCACGACCACGACCGGCGGTAGTGGTGTTCGATGATTGCCAGGCGAATCGCCCGCGGATCCCACGTTTCGCGGAGCTTGTCGACAAAGACCAGGTTGCCCAGGCTTTTCGACATCTTGTAGCCATCCATGTAGACCATCGCCACGTGCATCCAATGCTTGACGAACGGCTCCCCGGTGGCCGCTTCCGACTGAGCTCGCTCGCACTCGTGGTGGGGGAAGATCAGGTCGGATCCCCCGCCGTGCAGATCGATGGTGGTGCCCAGTTCACGTAGCGCCAACGCCGAGCACTCGATGTGCCAGCCCGGTCGCCCGGTCCCCCACATGGTGTCCCACGCCGGCTCGTCGGACGCCGAGGGATGCCAAAGGACGAAGTCGAGCGGGTGCCGCTTGTTCGGGTCGGTGACATTGCCACCGCGCTCGGCGGCATACTCAAGCATTTGCGCCTCGGAGTAGTTGCTCACCGAACCGAACGACGGGAACTTCGACACATCGAAGTACACCGAGCCCCCCGATTCATAGGCGAAACCCCGGTCGAGGACCATGCCGATGAAGCCGCGAATGTCGGGAATCGCCGAGGACGCGCGGGGGGTCGAGTAGACAGGCAGCACGTTGAGGGCGACCATGTCGCGCTCGAAGCGGGCTTCCTCACCCGCCGCCAGATCGAGATAGTGCACGCCGAGTTGCCGGGCCTTGGCGAACAGCGGATCGTCGACATCGGTGACATTGCGCACGCACTTCACCTCGTGCCCCTGGTCGATCAGCCGGCGCGACAACACGTCGTAGACGACATAGACGGTGGCGTGGCCCAGGTGCGTTGCGTCGTACGGCGTAATGCCGCACGTGTACATCGTCACCAGGGGGCCCGGTTCGAACGGTACGACCGCCTGGCGAGCGGTGTCATAGAGATACATCGGCATGGCTAACGCTTGACCTCAGCCTTTGATTCCCGTGAGCTTCGGGGCGACCCGAGTCTTGTAGCGGACATTGAGCTGGAGCAGCACCGCTGTGAACGCCTCGATCGCCGTGGCATTCGACAACTCGCCGGCATCGAGCGGACGGCAGCCCGGGATCTTGCGGACGATCTCGCTGACCTCGGCGGTCGCCCCCGCGTCATCTGAGCAGATCAGCACGTCGGAATCGATCGGGTGACCGAGATGACCGAGCTCCTTGGCCGGCAGGTGGTGAAACGCGGCGACCACCCGACAGCCGGGGATCGCCACCTGCACGTGAGCGGCAACGCTGCCGCGTGGGGGCACCAGGGGCTGGAACTCGTGGCCGACCCGCACCAGGGCGTTGGCCATTGAAATCACGATCTTGCCGCGGAGCAGTTCCGCCTGCTCCTGCGCCGTCGTCGCCGCCGAATCCCAAGGAGTGGCCAATACGACGAGATCACAGCTCGCTGCCGCGGCGTTGTCACCGCTCTCGATCGGCAGGTCGAGGGCGGGCCACTGCTCCAGGATGCGGTCGCGTGCCTCCATCGCCCGGTACTTCGAGCGTGATCCCAAGACCACCTCGTACCCAACCGAGGCCAGCCGTGCTCCGAGCGCCGTGCCGGCAGGACCGGTGCCGCCGAGTATTCCGATTCGCATGGTTCGAGAGCCTTGCATACGGCGGCGGGTCGACACTCAGCCTGTCTAGCCGTCGCTCAACGTCCAGAACGATGTATGGCGACTACGGTCGTGGCCATGGGATTGCTCGACGGTAAGAAGATCGTGATCACCGGTGTCCTCACGGATGCCTCGTTGGCCTTTGGTGTCGCCAAGCTGGCGATCGAGGAGGGGGCCGAGATCGTGCTGACCGGAGCCGGTCGGGGACTGTCGCTCACCGAGCGGACAGCACGGAAGTTACCGTCCACCCCGGCGGTGTACGAACTCGATATCACCAACGCCGACCATGCCGCAACGGTGGCCGCCGCGGTTGGCGAGTCGTGGGGTCGAGTCGACGGCATTCTGCACGCCATCGGCTTCGCCCCGGCCGCCTGCCTGGGAGACGATTTCATGAGCGCCACCTGGGACGATGTGTCGGTTGCGATGCACATCAACGCCTACTCGTACAAGGCCCTTGCCGAGATGTTCCTGCCCCTGATGACCGCTGGCGGCGCGATTGTCGGGCTCGACTTCGATAACACCGTGTCATGGCCCGCGTACAACTGGATGGGGGTCGCCAAGTCGGCCCTCGAGTCGTGCAACCGCTATCTGGCCAAGGCGCTCGGACCACAGCAGATCCGCTGCAACCTGGTGGCGGCAGGCCCGATCAAGACGATCGCTGCCAAGTCGATCCCGGGGTTCAAGAAGTTCGAGGACGTGTGGGACGACCGAGCGCCGCTCGGTTGGGATGTGACCGATTCCACGGCCGTCGCCAAGGCATGTGTGGCACTGCTGTCGGACTGGTTCCCGATGACGACCGGCTCGATGATCCACGTCGACGGGGGCTTCCACTCCACCGGCGTCTAACCCGACTGACTGGTTGAGGTCGCGCCAAGAGCCGTCGTCACAATGGTCCGCGGCGGGAACAATGTGGTCGACGACGGGTCGGGAATCGTGCTCGCCCGTGTCAACGTCACCGGCGGTCCGGTCGTGGTCGTCAGCAACGCGGTAGTCGTCGTTTCGCCCGGGTTGGTTGGCGGCACCGCGGTCGTCGTCGCTCCGAGAAGCGTGGTCGTCGGCCGGGTCACCGGGGGCGACGTCACGGCGACCAACGATTCGGGGTCGAGCCCGCAGTCGTCGTATACCCCAGTCATCGCGGCCGTCAATAGCGCATTCGGTTCCGCCTCACCGGCACCGGTGGCGCCGTAGCGGTATAGGCCGGCGAAGCCCAGGCGGTCGCGCGCCAACTGCAGAACGCACTCGGCCTGCGTTGGCGTGGCCCCGGCGTTGATCAACGGCGCGGCGCCGACCGAGGCCATCAGGTCGCCGCTGATGCACCCGTCGAAGGCGGCAAAGATCGCGTCTTGAACCAGAATCGGCTGCTCCGCGAGCAGGCCATCGACGCCGATTGCGGCCAGGTCGGCGTCGCTGACCGTCTGGAGCAACGCGGCCCGGACACATGCGTCGGTCTCATCGGAGAAGACGAACCCGACTCCCCCACTGACCGCCTGCAGCATCCGATCGACCACATACTCCGCGGTCACCTTGCCGCCGGGCAACGTTGCCTCCGGCGGCACCAGCGTCTCTTCGACAGTCCGGATGGAGGCGTCGTCGGAGCCATCGTTGCCGTTGTTGTTGCAGGCCCACAGCATCGACATCGACGCCGTGACCACGAGCGCGACAACACGGCGATGAAACGAATGCACGGTGACGAGTCTGCCAGCTCCCGCCGATCGATCGCCGTACATGGCAGACTCGCACGGTGAATATCGACACCCGCAAGTGGTTCGACCGCAGCCAACCCCAGACCCTGCAGATCGCCACATTCCTGCTGTACCTGAACGCGTTCTTCCAGATCCTCGATTTTTTCGACATCTTGCGCTTCGCTGACTACGGCATCACCGACGTTCTCAACCCGAGCCGATCCGGGCTGCTGTTCTGGGTTCTCGGCATCCCGCTCAACATCCTCGCCGGCCTGTTGATGGCCAACGACCGCAAGTTGGGATACTACTTAGCGGTCGCCGGCGCGGTCTGGCCGTTCCTGGTTCGCTTCTACTACAGCAACTTTCGATTCGGAGCGATCTTCGACGCCAAGGCGATCACCCTGATCTTCGAAATTGCCCTGGTCGCGCTGGTACTCCACACCCAGAGTCGGGACCACCAGCGCATCTGGTTCAAGTGAGCGACCCCAGACACGGGGTCGACTGATCGCGGGCCTTCGCCGAGTGACACACTGAAGCAATGTCAGCACGGAAGATCAATGGCGTCGACGAACTCAAGAGCCTCGTTGGCGAGCATCTCGGATACAGCGAGTACATGGAGATCACCCAGGAGCAGGTGAACCAGTTCGCCGAGGCGACCGGTGACCACCAGTGGATTCACGTCGAGGTCGAGCGGGCCAAGGCCGAGAGCCCGTTCGGCGGGCCGATCGCCCACGGCTACCTCACGTTGTCGCTCGGCCCGGTGCTCGCCCCGCAGGTCTACAGCCTCGGTGGGTTCAAGATGGGCGTCAACTACGGCTGCAACAAGGTCCGTTTCATGTCGCCGGTGATGGTCGGCGCTCGCCTGCGCCTCGGGGTCACCCTCCTCGCCGTCGAAGACATCGCCGGTGGCATCCAGATGACGATGGCCTTCGCCTTCGAATGTGAGGGTGCCGCAAAGCCCTCATGCGTCGCCGAGATCATCTTCCGCAGCTATGTCTGATCGTTCGCGTCTGATCGTTCATGTCTGATCGTTCGCGGGCGCTCCAGCCTGGTGACGGCTTGTCGGCGGTTGCCGTCGCCGTCGTGCTCAGCATCCGGATGGTCTCGGTACGCCGTTCGTGGCATGCCCGCCGACCCCCGCTAGTCGGCGACTCATCGATATGTCGCACGATGCGATCTTCGGGATCGTCGTCGAACGAATGCTCGTCGCTCGGTCAAGCCGAACCGACCTTCTCACCGATGCGAGAGATCGTCTGGACGCGGAATGGACGACGACAGTCAGCGTCCTCGTGCGTCTCGAGGGCGCCAACTTGGCCGGCGAGCTACGCAGCGAAATCGCATCGACACGAATGCAACTCGCGGACTACGTCGGCGTCGGTCGAGCCGTTCTCACCGGTGCGACGACCGACGACACATCGGCCAACGCGGCGTTCACAGACTTTCTGCGGAGCCGGGACGATCTCGAACTGCGTTTGAGAGACATCACCACTCATTTCGAGACATCGGCAGCCCAACTACGCACGGATGCCGAGAGGTCTCGGGCGAAGATGGTGCGGCTACTCGCCGTCATCACGGTCGCGGCCCTCGCCGTCACCTTGCTGATGTATACGGTCGTGCACCGCTCTATTCATCGATCCGTCCAACAGGAACGCCGCCGAGCTGAAGACCTGATGTTCAACCAGAACCTTCTCAGCGCCCTCGACATGGCCGACACGGAGAAGTCGGTCTTCTCGGTCAGCGGCGCGGGCGATGGCCGCGCTCGGCGAGACCCCCACTGAACTGCTCCTGGCCGACTCAAGCGAGTCACACGTCCACGCCGCCGCTGTCCACCCGATCGTCGGGCCACCGGCCTTCGAGACGACGCAGTTGCAGGCATCGACCGACTCGCTGACGGGCCTCGCCAACCGGCGATCAGCCGAACAAATGCTCAATCGACTGATCGCCCTCGGCCGCCCATTTACCCTGGTACTCGCCGATTTGGATCACTTCAAACTGCTCAATGACACGTATGGTCACGAGATGGGCGACCGCTGGCTGCGGCAGTTCGCCACCGTGGCTGTCGGCTCCATCCGGGCCGCCGACATGGCAGGGCGGTGGGGTGGCGAGGAGTTCGTGTTCGTGTTCGTGTTCCCTGATTCGACAGTCGACATGGCAACCGGTTTGTGTGAACGAATCCGCTCCGATCTGGTCCTTGCGGCGGCAGCGGCCAACCTCCCCAACATCACCGCCAGCTTCGGGGTGGTCGCGTCGAGCGCGGCACCGGTGCTCGATGAGCTCCTCGTGATCGCCGACCAAGCGCTCTATGGCGCCAAGGTCGCCGGTCGCGACCAGATCTCGATTGGCGGCAAGTAGAACCCGCTGATGCCGACGACGGGAGCGCGCCGAGCGCGACCAGGCCGCCGGCGATCAGGAGTTTCCTGAACACGCGCATGCGATCAGCGGAAGTTGGGCATCACCCGGGTCGCGAACAACTCCAGGGTCTCCGTCGACGGGTAGTCGGCGTTCCACGGCACGAAGCCACCGCAGCCGAGATCGATGTACTGCTGCACCCGCTCGGCCACCTGGTCGGGGGTACCCACGAGATGGGCGTTACGCCAGGCCACCGGATCGTCGTTGAACGCACTTCGGGCGGCGTCGATCTCGCCCTGCGTCTCACGGACAAAAATCTCAGGTGACCAGGTCTTACGGATCGAGTCATAGTCGCGGCCGACCGCCGCGCAGTGGTTCTTGAGCACCTCGCACTTGTGGGCGAACTCCTCGGGCGTCCCCCCGAAGTTGGAGCAGTCGCCGTACTGGGCCACGACCCGCAACGTCAGTTGCTCGCCTCCCCCACCGATCCAGATCGGCGGGTGCGGGCTCTGCAGCGGCTTGGGATCGCAATTCGCCCGGGTCAACTCGTAGTACTTGCCCCGATAGGTGGTCTCGGGTTCGGCCCACATCGAGCGGACGATCTCGACGGTCTCCTGCAACATGCCGATGCGGTCCTTGGGCTTGGGGAACTCGTAGCCGTAGGCGCGGTACTCGTTCTCGTACCACCCCGCGCCGATGCCCCAGTCGAGCCGTCCGCCCGAGATGACATCGATCGTCGAGGTGATCTTGGCCAGCAGCCCTGGGCTGCGATAGCTGGTGCAGCCGACCATCTGGCCGAGGCGGATGCGGCTGGTGCGTTGGCTGATTGCGGCAATCGTCGTCCAACATTCGAAGACGGCCTCGTGAGCGGGACGCGGCACATTGTGGAAGTGGTCGTAGACCCAGATCGAGTCGTAGCCCAACTCCTCGGCCCGCACGGCGATCTCCAGCGACTTGGCCCACTGGGCGGCTGCCCCGTCGATGCCGGCCAATTCCATCTTCCACCCCTGGGGGATGAAGGCTCCGAAAATTACGTTGTTCGACACGGACGTCGAACTTAACCCGGTCGCCCGGCACCGACCGTGGTCGATGCCTGCGCAAAGGCCACAAACGCATGGGCGACGACGAAGTCCGCCGGATCTGCCGACGTGGCCAACAGATCCCGACGGGTCGCGCACAGCGCCTCGGGGAACGACGCGCCGCGGGCCAGTCGCCGGTGGAACTCGACCATGAACGACGTCGTGGCCAGGTCGGGCACCGGCACCACACTTGCGAGGACGGCCTGGGTTCCCAGCGAGAACAGCGCCGAGAGAAAGCCGAGCAGCTCCTCGCCTGGCCGGACGGCCGACACCCCCGACTCGCAGGCCGACAGCACCATATGACGCGGAGCGACAGCCAAGCGTTCGAAGTCGTACACCGTGAACGGCCCGTCGGCGAGTTCCAGCGACGACAGGTGCGGATGATCAGCCCGGGGACGCGAGTGACAGGCAACATGGGCGAGTGCCGCCCCATCGAGGTTGGCGAGCAGCCGGGCCTCATTTGCGTCGGCGCCGTGCAGGGCCACGGCCGCGGGGTACACCGCACGCAATTGGTCGATCTCGTCGGTGGCGCCCCGCAGCCTCGGCCCCGCCGCCAGCACGACGCGGTGTGCATCGTCAGCCCCGGCCTGGGACCCGGCTTGCGGCGCGGTGACGCCGGTGGCCCACCACGTCGAGGTGGGGGCGACGGTGACGGTGCGGCCGGCGAGCGACGGCAACGATGGCCAGGCAACGGCGTGCAACGGGCCAGGTGGGACGATGATCACCTCGCCGTCCGCTCCTCCACGCCCGTAGCCATCGGCGTCCCTGGTCTCCGCGGGCAGGAGATCGATGATCGGCCCGATCAACGCGGCGTCGAGGGTGGCGAGCGCCTCGATCGCCCCCGCCCGGGCGGCCGCCGCGCCGCTGGCCGACACCCCGCGGCGCGCCATTCTGCGCAGGGCGAACAACAACTCGGCGAGGGGTTCCCCAGTTGCCGCGACCGCACACAAGTCGACCACGGTGGTCTTCGCGGCAACGACGACGGCGTGATAGCGCCCCCGATGCTCGACGATCTCGACGAGCGACCGCCCGGCCAACGCCCGGCGCAGCTCGGCCACCTTGACGGGCCGCAACGCCGCGACCCGGCGTCCCCTGGTGGAACGTGCCCGATGGCGGACGGCGTCCTCGAGCTCGACTCGCCGGCGTTCCAACTGGGCCCGAACCTCGGGCGGAAGGTCGGGCAACTCCAGGTCACGCAGCACGCCGCGCAGCTCGGCCATCGTCTCGGCGATGTCGTCGGTGGTCACCGGACGGCGCTGCACCACGCCGGCCCGCCAGCGTTCCGACATCCACAGCACGTCGGCGGCGTCGCCCGATCGCAGCGACAATGACAACCCCAGGCTGGCGAGCTCCTCGCCGATCCCCGAGGCATGGGCCCGAAGCTCGGTGCCGCCGAGTGAGGCTCGGTGCTCGTCGAGGATGTCGAGCCCGATGATCACACTGGCCCGGGCCTCGTCAGACCGCCCGGCGAGGTCGTGCCACGCGGCCTCGGCCAGCCACACCCGCGCCCGGGTCAGCGCCGGACCGGTGTCGCGGGAGACCGCCACAGCCCGGTGCTGGTCGTCGGCACCGAGCGCGGTCGCCGATTGCTACCGCCGTCGTCAGCGCCTCGACTCGGGTGGCGATCGCTTCATCACGCAGGCCGGCACGATGCAGGTCGCTCGCTGCGGCAGCCAATTCGGCGACCCGACGGCTGATGGGCGCACCTCTTGCCGCCAGGGCTCGAGCGACCGCGGCACGGCCGACGACCCCGGCCCGGGTGAACGAACGAGCGGCGACTCGCGCTGCGCTCACCGCGGCGACCCGGTCGCCGCCTGATTGGAACAGGGCCCGGGCGCGCATCAACTGCGCTTCGGCCCATTGCTCGGGGCGGACCGTGCGCCGATCAAGCGCGACTGCCTCGGCCGTCACCTGCAGGGCCTCGTCGACAACCCGCGCATCGAGCAGGAGCTCGGCCAGGGCAACCAGATGGCGCAAACGACGGGCCGGGGAGCCGGCCAGCGGGGCGGCCAGGTCGGCGAACGCCGCCATCGCCTCGGGAATCTGCCCCGCATGCGTCAGACAGACGGCTCGGTTGCGCTGTACCTCTGCCAACTCGACCGGCCCGGGCCACTCGATCAGCTCGGCGATCGCCATGTCGAAGGCGGCCAGCGCCTGGTCGTACCGGCTGAGATCGGCGAGGATGTTCGCCCGATCGGCCATCAGCTCGGCCCGCATTGCCCGCATGACGGCGTTGGTTTCGGCGCAGTCGTCCACCTCATCGGGCGGATGGGTGCGGGTGAGTAGGGATTCGACTCCACCGAGGGCGTCGCGCCATCGGCCGGCGCGTTGCAACATCCAGGTCCGTTGGGCGGTCGCGTCGAACTCGGTGGCCACGTCGCCGACGGCCACCGCCGCGGCCACGGCCTCGTCGAGCATGGCGAAGGCGATGTCGCCGCGCCCATCGAGAAAGATCAATGCTCCGGCGGTCGTCAAACATCCCGCCAAGACGGAGTCGTCGCCGGCTGAGCGGGCATCGGCGACCGACCGCTCAGCCCGTCGAGCGGCGTGCGTCAGCCGTCCCAGGTCAAGGAGGGCCAGGCCCGCAGCGCGATGGGCCAACGCCCGGGCAAGGCGATGCCGCGGGCTGCGGGCGGAACGGACAATCTCGTCGGCCGCGTTGACCACGTCGTGGGGGTCGAGCGGAGGATCGACAAGCCGCCACCCCAGCAGGCGGGTCGCCTGTTCGACGAGGGTGCCGTTCGGCCCGACTGCCGTGTTCAGATCGACATCCACTCCGTCAACAGTCGCGAGGAACCCGACCCCGGGGCGAATTCGACGAACAACCGGACCATACCCGGGGCCAGATTCCCAATAGTGAATCGGCCGCGATCATCGACCGCCACCTTGATGCTCTGGGCGCCATCAGAGCGCTGCAGTTCCATCGAGGTCGGGCGCCGCGGGGCGATTTGGCCGACGATGCGATGCTGCCCAGCAGAATGCTCCGCTTCGACTTCAATCTCGATCGAGTTGGCACCGTATTCAAAGGAGATTGAACGGGTCGCGACGGCACCCCGGGTGCCGACGAGTTCGGCGTCGAGCAGCGAGTCGTACGCCAACTCGGCGAGCTCGGCATCGATCGTACGCCAGGTGAGGCTGGCCTTGGCGGCGGCGACGACTTCAGCCGGGACTGGGTCGAGGTCGGTGAGCAGACGACGCAAAGCAGCGCGGTCCGTGTCGTCCGACGTGATGTCGTGGGGTGTCATGTCCTGGGGAGTCATGGTTACTCGGCCCCCTTTCTGCATGGTCGTGAGTCTCCGACGAGGCCCCGAATACATGAATTTACGGAAAGTTGGGTGACCATCAAACCGCGCCCGCCAGCTCCAGCTGGTGTCGCAGATGGGCCAGGCAACGCGACCGGGTGGGACCGATGCCGCCCTTGGGGATGTCGAGGACCTCGGCAATGTCGTCGTACGACATCGGCGGATCGGTCGCCAACAGCCGCAGGAGCACCTGGCAGCGGGCCGGAACCTGCTCCATCGCCAGGGCGACCGCCGTCGATGCCTCGGCCGCCTCGACCCGCAGATATGCATCGTCGCCAACCACGGCGTGAGTGGGCTCGGGTACCTCGCCGAAGGCAACCGTGCGACCCGACTTGCGGATGGCCCTGAAGCACTCGTGACGGGCGGTGGTGGCCAGCCACGAGGCGAGACGATCTGGTTCGCGGATTCGGGCGAGGTGCTCCACGCAGCGGAGCCACACGGTCTGTGAGACGTCTGCACCCTCTGCCCCGAACAGCCGACAGCCGCGGATCACTGACCACACCAAACCTGCGAATGTATCTACCAGGCGGTTCCAGGCATCCTGATCACCGTCTGCCGCACGAGCAACCAGAATTCTCAGCTCGTCGGGGCTCAACACAACGTTGATGCTAGAAGAAGCACGACGTCCGACACCGACTTACCGGTTTCCCGCCCATCCCTCACCCATCCTCACTCACCCGGAGCATTCCCGTGGCCAAACGCCTCCCGAGCATCAGCGACCGTTACGAACGCGACGACAAGGTACGTCGCACGCAGGCCGAGGCCCTGCTGCGCGACGGCCTGGCTCGGGCCGCCGATGTCGAGGGCAGCGGCGACGATCTGCGCCCGACGCTGAAGATGAACATCCCCGTCGAGATCGTCGGTGACGGCGAGACGGCGGCATTCGTCGCCGCCGACCGCCTCATCGTGCCGAACACCCGGATCAACGATGCGGTCGCCCTGGCCCGCGAAACCCTCGATGCGTCCGACGAGCAGATTGTTCGTAAGGCAATCGGTAACACCGACTATGGCGAGCTACGAACGGCCTTCCAACGGTTCCCCGATGCGCTCCGCGACCGGCTGACCAGCGACGAGTTCATGGGGCGCCGCAACCATCTGCTGTTCTCGGCGTCATATCACTACCGCGTCCGGGAAGGCGACGATCCCGAGCGTTCCGACCTGCCTCAAGAGGGCCACGCGCCCGACATCGGTCGGCACGCGACGGTCGCCATCCTCGACACCGGCCTCGCCCGTCAGGCGGTTGGTGACCCGTGGCTCGGCGACATCGCCGCCATGCTGGCCGACGTTGACGTCGACCTGTTGCGCATCTCGGGCGATGTATCCGATCCGCTCGACTTCGGCGCCGGTCACGGCACGTTCGTCGCCGGCATTGTGCGCCAACTGGCACCGGCAGCCCGGGTCGAGATCATCCGGGTGCTCGACTCCAACGGTGCCGGGTTGGAGACCGAGATCGCCCGTGGTTTCGACCGCGCCGTGCAGTTGGAACCCGATGTGATCCTGTGCGCGTTCGGCGGCTACTCGATCGGCGACCGCCCACCCGCCGCGCTGGAAGCCGCCATCGCGCTCGTCCCCAAGGATGTGTTGATCATCGCCGCCGCGGGCAACGAACGCCAAGGCAAGCGGCCCATCTGGCCGGCAACGCTGCGCGGGGTCGAGGCGATCGCCGCGATCGAGTCGGGCGACGACGGCACGGTGCAATTGGAGAAGGGCAACGCTTCGCTGGCCTGGTACTCGAACACCGGCCCGCACGTGCGCTACGCCGCGTCGGGCACGTGGACCTCGTCGTTCGTTACCGGCCAGGAAAGCGCCGATCGCGAAACCGACGGCAATCCCGACTGGTTCGACGCCTCAGCCGTAGCCGGCGGCACCTCCTTCGCCGCCGCGGCCGTCGTCGGTGCCGTCGCCGCCGCCCTACGCGAAGACGAGACCGCCGTCGAAGCCTGGGACCGAGTCCGCCAACACACCATGATGATCGACAACTCCGACATCCTCGCCCTCGACGCCTGGAGCCTCACAGAAGCCGTGTAGCAGCCGCCGACACTGCGGTCGGTAGTCGCGTAGTCTGCCTGCGTCAGGGACAGGGAGATGGTGTCTCGCCGTGGCTGTCGATCGCCGGGGCGGCCCGTCGGGCGGCCAGCTTCCCCCAACAGGCGAGCACCCGTTCGCGCGACGTTGCGGCCCTCTGCCACCACGGGACGGCGGGGTGGTTGCCCGTCCCGGTGCTCACCGATGCCGACCTGCAATTGTGGCTCGGCGACGTCGACGCCACCCTGTTGGCCGCCCTCGTCCAACACGGCTATCGCCGACCGCACACGACCCGCGAGCTCTGGGATCGTTGGCAACTCCAGGGTGTCGTCGCCCATTCAGCTGACGGCCAGTGGGTTCGACCGACCAACGAATCCGACCTATTCGCCGCAGATATCTACCGCCGGTTGACCGGTGATCTCGATGGTACGAAGTGGGCCGCCGCAGACCTCGTCGACCTGCTCCGCATCGCCCGACTGGAAGGCAACGCGTTCACTGCCGCCGACCTCGCCGTCGCCGGTCGATCCCGACGACTTCGTCGATGTGCTCGACCGCCTCGCTGAATGCCCTGAACCGCTGATCGTCGAGGCTCCGAAACACGACGACAACTCCAACCTGCCGTGGCGCTACCGCATCGCCCCCGCCGCTACGACGCGAACCGGACTTCTCGGATGATGCCGGGCGGCTGATCGAGTCAATCCGTGCAATGACCGCTCCGGGCGAGCCCGCGACCGAATAGCCCCAGTTCAAACCTCACGTCTGCTGCCGGCCGAGGTCGGTGACCGGGTCGCGACATAACAGACTGGTCAGGGTCGCACCCTCGGGGGTGGTGACGACGACGGTGCCGTCGGGGAGGAGTTTGAGGTCCCACCCGGGGCGGTGGATCAGGTGGTGATGGCGGCTGCAGAGCAGCACCAGGTTCGCCAATTCGGTGAGGCCCATATGCCGCCAGAACTGGACATGGTGGGCCTCGCACCAGGCGACCTTGCGGTTGCAGCCAGGGTGGCGGCAGCCCCGATCGCGCTTGGCGACGGCGCGGAATATCTCGAGGGGGACGGTGCGGGTCTCGCGACCGACGGTGAGCGGAACGTTGGCGGACCTGACGAACCGTTGGATCTTCGAGTCACACAGGTACGCCTCGGTGGCCGAAAACGTCAGCGGATCACCATCGACGGTCGAGCCGCAGCAGTGAGGCTGGTGGAGTTCCGAAGCCTCGATGTTGAGTTCGACGTGCGGGCGATGGCGGGGCGTGCCCTCGCGGTCGTGGTTGGCATTGAAGAACGAGCAGATGTCGAACAACGCGTCGGCGTTGCGTTCGGCCGGGCTGCGGGTGTCGTCGGCTCCTTCCCATGCCGTCGCGGTGCCGATGGCTCGTTCGAACTCGGTGGCGAGCAACGAGTCGAGGGTGAAGCGGCCGACCAGAGTGCCATCGCCAGCGCGGCTGAACGACAGCTCCCGCTCGGGCACTTCGGGTTCGGGGCCGTCGATGAGCGCCTCGGCCCGTTGGCGCCAGCCCCGACATGCGTGCTCGGCCTGGCGAACGGTGAGCGGGGCGACGATCTCGACAAGCTCGGTGTGGTGATCGTCGAAGACCGGCTGGGTGCGGGTGGTGACGTTGCTCTGCATCGCTCGCACCTGCCCGGCGGACAGCTTCGACATCACTGCGGCGGCGGCGATGGCGTCGTGGCGGTGGAGGAACCGGCCGCGACGAACCAACGACGTGGCGTCGCAGCGGGACATACGGCAGTGGTGTCGCAGCCAGGCCGTCATGCTCACCGAACCGTCGAGACTGAACTCGCGGGCGTTATCGAAACCAGCTACCACCAGCGCAAGACGGGCCGAAGCCTGTTCATGCGCAGCCCATGCAGCGGCGAATTCCGACAACGAGAGAGTGCTCTCATCGAGGGTGTTCGCCACCGAAACCATGCCCAGATCGTACACCTGTTCGACTCACAAGACAAGCGCAAAACATCTATTTACCAGGACTAATGTGAATCGACAGCGACCGAAATGAAGTGAAGTTCAGGCACCAAGCCCGCCGGAACGCCCCCTACAGCGGAAGGTCGCCGGTGGCCTTTTTGGTGGTGCCGCAGTCCTTGTAGGCGGCGATGGTGCGTTGGGCGATGCGCATCTGGTGGATCTCGTCGGCGCCGTCGGCGAAGCGACTCCAGCGGGCTTGCTGGAGCATGCCGGCCAGCGGCGTGTCGGTCGAGTAGCCGAGCGCTGCCGTGCACCTGGATGGCGCGGTCGATGATCCGCCACAGGCTGTTGGCGACGAAATGCTTGGCCATCGACACCTCGGAGATGAAGTCCATCCTGTTCTCGATCTTGTACGCGGCGTGCAGCACCATCAGTTTGCACTGGTACATCTCCATCGCCGAGTCGGCGATCATCCACTGGATGCCCTGCTTCTCGGCGAGTAGCGATCCGTGGCTGTAACCGCTCCAGTGAACGGGCGACCATCATGTCGAGAGCGGTCTCGCACTGGCCGATCCAGCGCATGCAGTGCGCGAACCGGGCCGGGCCGAGGCGGTACTGCCCGAGCAGGTGACCCTGGCCCTGACCGCCGAGCATGTTCGCCGCCGGCACCCGCAGGTCCTTGATCATGATCTCGCAGTGGTTGTGGCCGCCCGACATCGTGTGCACGTCACGCACGATCTCCCAACCTTCGGAGGGCAACTCGACGATGAACGCCGAGTTGGCCGCCTGGGGCAGCTCGGGGTCCTCCTCGGTGCGGGCGATCAAAATGCCGAACTTCGCCCCGCGCGCCCCGGAGATGAACCACTTGTGACCGTTGATGACCCACTCGTCACCGTCGCGGTAGGCGAAGGTCTTGATCAGCGTCGGGTCGCTGCCGGCGACCTCGGGCTCGGTCATCGCGAAGCACGAGCGGGTCGTGCCCTTCGCACAACGGCCGTAGGTACTTCTCCTTCTGCTCGGGCGTCCCCCAGTGCTCCAGCGTGTGCTGGTTGCCTTCGTCGGGCGCCTGGGCATTGATCACGAACGGCCCGATGCCGACCTTGGCGGCCTCGGCCGACACTGCGGCCATCGCCGTCGGCCCGAGCCCCATGCCGCCCCATTCGGCGGGCATGTGCGGCAGCCAGATACCCCACTCCTCCTTGGCAACCTTGCGGAGCTTGCCGATCGTCCGCGACCAACTGGCCGCGGTCCTTCTGATCGATCGCTTCCCACTCGGGACGAACCCCCTCGTCCATGAAGCGGCGGACCTTGAGGCGAATCTCCTCGACCTCGGGCGGGAACGTGAAATCGATCATGGGGAAGTTGTAGTCGAGGCGGTCGCACCCAGACCTGCCGGAGCCCAACCAGTAGCCTGGCCGCCGATGCAAGCCAGCGTGGGACGCCGAGGAACTGCCGACCGGCGAGGCCAAGCAACAGGCCGTGCGCGAAATGTTCGACACCATCGCCCCGCGATACGACCTGGTCAACCGAATCATGACCTTCCGCCTCGATGTGCGCTGGCGACGTCAGGCACTCGACTCGCTCGCAGTCTGGCCCAGCGGCAGCCGTCGTGCTCGACCTCGCATCGGGAACCGGCGATCTGTGCATCGACTGCGCGCGCCGAGGGCTGAACCCGATCTCGGTCGACCTGTCGTTCGGCATGCTTGCAGCCGACCGCCGCAGTGGGGCGCCCCGCGTGCAGGCCGACGTGGCCCGACTGCCGATGCCCGACGCCTCGGTCGACGGGGTGACCTGCGGTTTCGCGCTGCGCAACTTCGTCGACCTCGGTCTGTTCTTCGACGAACTCGCCCGTGTCGTTCGGCCGGGCGGACGCATCGCGCTGCTCGACGCCTGCGAGCCCGAGAACCGGTGATGCGCTGGGGTCACGGCATCTACTTCGGCAAGGTCGTTCCGAAGATCGGCGGGCTGCTCTCCGACAAAGCGTGCCTATCGGTATCTACCTGCAGCCTTGCGTACCTGCCGCCCGCGCCCGAGATGTTGGCGACGGCTCCAACAGGCCGGATTTCAGGTCGACCGACCGTAAGTTGTTGACCGGTGGCGCGGCACAATTGATCACCGGACGGCGGACCTGACCGCCCCGAGTGACGAAGGCGTAGCCGGCGATGATGTTGACAGCGACGACCGGCCCCTCGCCCACGACGTCGACCTCAACGACTTCGCCGGCAGTGACGGTTTCCTGTTCGTCCGTGATGGCGTCGGTATCGCCGGGCCGCGGCGTTGCCGCTCGAGTCTCGGCTCCGTCGGTTCCGCGCTGATCTCGTCGCAAATCGTGCGCGACGACACCGTCGGGCAGCCCGGTTGCGGCCCGTCGCCATCGGCGTCCTCCCGTTCAAGCCGGGTACCGCGGCGGGCATGGTCATTCCGCAGGTGACGATCGGCAAGGGGCCCGACGGTCACCGGTGGATCACCACCGTGGGCGACTCGGCCGAGCAGGTGTGGCCGTTCCCCCGTCGCCCCGGCGCGGGCCGCTTCGTTCAGCGTGACGTCCTGGCGTCTCGATCGAGCACTACCTCGCTGCCGTCGCCGCAGCTCGCGATGCGGTGGCCGACGGCGATCTCGACAAGGCCGTCATCGCCCGCGACATCATCGTCGAGTCCGATCGACCCGCTCGATGTCCACGCCATCCTGCTGCGCTTGCGGGCCTCGTTCGGATCGAGCTACCGCTACTCGGTCGACGGCTTCATCGGCGCCTCGCCCGAACTGCTCGTCGCCCGCCACGGCGACATCGTGCGGTCCCACCCGCTCGCCGGGACGCGCCCCGCACGTCGGTGACCCGGTGGCCGACGCCCGCCTGGCGACGGATCTGATGGCCTCGACGAAGAACCAGATCGAACACCGCATCGTCATCGACGTCGTCCACGACACGCTGCTGCCCTGGTGCAGCTACCTCGACTGGGAGCCCGAGCCGTCGATCGTCGTCGGTCGCCAACGTCCAGCACCTCGGCACGCTCATCGAAGGACGCCTGTCCGACCCGGCCCCCAACGTGCTCGAACTGGCCCGCATGCTGTCACCCACCCCGGCCCTCGGCGGCCACCCGCGCGACACGGCGCTGGCGTTGATCGACGAACTCGAAGGCTTGGATCGCGGTCGCTACGGCGGCGCCGTCGGATGGGTCGACGCCGATGGGCAACGGTACGTGGGCGGTAGCGATTCGCTGTGCCGAACTGTCGGGAGATCGCCGGTCGGCTCGGCTGTTCGCCGGTGGCGGCATCGTCGCCGAAAGCGAGCCGTTCGCCGAACTCGCCGAGACCCAAGCCAAGTTTCAGGCGATGCTCTCGGCGATCATTCGTCCGTAGCGCCGAATGTAGCCTCGACCGTGGCGTCGCCGTTCGCGTCGCCCGCGCCGCCGGCCAGCAGCGCCCGCACCGTGTCGATCGTGTCGGCGTCGGCCGCCGTTCGGTCGGGGCGATAGCCCTTGACGCGGGCGAATCTGAGCGCCACGCCGCCGGGGTAGCGACGAGAGACCTGCACGCCATCCACGGCGATCTCGACCACCAACTCGGGCCGCAGGTACACCGCCCAGCGGTCGCGGTGGGACTCGTGGCGGGGGAGTTCCTCGGTCTGCCAGCGGAGCAGCTCATCGGTCAGCCCCTTGAATGTCTTGCCGACCATCACAAAGCCGTTGTCGTCGCCGTTGTTGTCGTCGTCGGCTCGGGCCCCCAGGTGGAGGTTCGACAGCCAACCGGCCCGCCGTCCGTGGCCCCATTCGGCGGCGAGCACGACCAGGTCGAGCGTGCGAACCGGCTTGACCTTGTGCCATTGTGAACCGCGCCGGCCGGCTTCGTACGGCGAATTGATCGCCTTGACCATCACCCCCTCGTGGCCGGCAGCGAGGGCCTCGGCCCCGAAGCGTTCGGCTGATTCGGCGTCGGCGGTGACGAGGGTCGGCACCCGCCACTCCCCGGCGATGCGTTCCAACATGGTGAGGCGTTGGTGGAGGGGCGAGTCGACCAGATCGGTGCCGTCGACGTGGAGCACGTCGAAGAAGAACGGCTGCAGCCCAACCGCCGCTCCCACCTCATCACTACCGAAGCGGCTCATCGTCTCCTGGAAGATCCGCGGCCGGCCGTCATCGGCAACGCCCAACGCCTCCCCATCGAGCACCACGCTCGTCACTGGGAGGCTGCGGACCACGGCAGCGACTTGCGGTAGCCGGGCCGAGATCTCGTTCAGATTGCGGGTGTAGATGCGCACGTCGTCACCCACCCGGTGGACCTGGATACGGGCACCGTCGAGCTTCCACTCGACCGACGCCAGTCCGACGGCCTCGATCGCCGCGCTGATCGTCGGCGACGTCGAGGCGAGCATCGGCAGGACTCCCCGGCCGGGGTGCAGACCGACGTCGGCCAACGCCAGGTCGCCACCGTCGCAGGCGATCCGAGCGACAACCCCCAGGTCACCGGCCATCATCGCCGCCCGCCGCAGGACCATAGCCTTGACGTCGAACGCCAGGGCGACGGCGTCGGTGACCACCCCGGCGAGTGCCCCGTGGCGCATATCGCCGAGCAAGACCCGCCGGAGAAACTCGGCCTCAGCCGCGGTGGCCAGACCGAAGAAGCCGTTGAGCACGTCGACCCGGCGCTGCTGGGAGCCGACTCCTTCGATCGAGGCGAGGGCATCAGCGGCTTGATCGACCGCCAGAATGGTCAAGCTCGGCTGCTCGGCGGGGTTCACCGGCCGGGCGAGGTTCGCCCAGCCGACGCCGATGCGGCCCTGGCGCAGCGTTCCGGTGAGCAGCCCGACGACCACCGCGATCTCCTCGGCGGCCGCCCGCCGCAGCAACTCGGCAACAACCGTCGTCTTCTCCTTGCGCTTCGACGTGGCGGCCAGCGACTCGGAGGCTTCGACGACATCGGCGAGCAGCATTGACCGAACCGCCCTCAGCCGACCGCTCGGATGATCGCCGCGTTCAGCGAGGCGTGGATGGCGACGTTCGTCGATCGGTCGGTGGGGCAGACGGTGATCGACGGCCCGCTGGTGTCGAGAGCCGCGGTCAGCTCGGCCAGGTCGTTCACCCGTTGTGCTCGCAGACCGTGAGCCGCAGCCAGGGCGACGAGATCGACGCCGTGGGGTGTGCCGTAGAGCTGCTCGAAGCGCTCCGCGCCAACAACGCCGGCCTGGGGCAGGAACGAGAAGATCGCCCCTCCGTCGTTGTCGACGACGACGATCCGCAGGTCGACGGCTCGGTTGACCAGTCCGGTCAGCGACGAGGCGTCGTGGAGCAGGGCCACGTCGCCGATCAACACGAACGTCGGATCTCCGGTTCCGACGGCCACGCCGATCGCCGTGGCGATCACCCCGTCGATGCCGTTCGCTCCCCGGTTGGAGTGCACCGTGACGTCGCCGCGGCCGACGCCGAACCACTCGACGTCGCGGATCGGCATCGACGACGATACGACGAGATGACCACCCGCGGGGACGGTGCGCGACACCGCGCGGGCGATGGCAGGGTCGATGAGCTGGGAATACTCGGCCAACTCGGTGTCGATGGCCGCATCAGCTCGTTGTTCAGCGCGGCTCCAACGGGCGAACCACGTGGTCCCCGTCGCCCCCCTCAGGGTCGCGGCCAGGGCATCGACCACCGCCGCAACCGGCCCGGCAACTCGGTGGGCGACTTGATGATCGGCATCGAACACCCGGCCACCCCCGACCTGCACCTGGATGGCCCGGCTGGCGGTGATCCACTGCGACAACACCTTCGACGCGGGCGGCTCACCGAGGCGCAGCACCACCTCGGGAGCATGGGCACGGGCGAAGTCATCGGACCGCAGGATCGCATCGAACGCGACGACGGCCTGGGCCAACGCACCACAACCCGATCGCGGATCGGCAAGGACCGGCCAGCCGGTCGCCACCGCCAGCCGCCCGACCGCGGCGACGTCGTCGACTCCCCGACCGGCGATGATCACCCCGCGTTGGCGGTCGATCGTCGGAGCCAGGGCGGCAATGTCGGGCGCGGCGGCCACCACCGAATACGAGCGGCGTCCGGCACCGGTGTCGGGCAACGGACCGGCGTCTCCGACCAGCGGTTCACGGAACGGCAGGTTGAGGTGGACCGGGCCGGGGTTCGCTGCGACCGACGCGCTGTAGGCCCGCTCGGCCAGCGACCGCCACGTGCCACTCGCCTCGGCGGCGGCGACACCCGGGTCGTGGAACCACCGCACCGCCGCGCCGAACAGCCGGGTCTGGTCGATGGTCTGGGGGGCGCCGACATCACGGAGTTCGGGTGGCCGATCGGCCGTGCAGACGAGCATCGGCACCGACGACAGGTCGGCTTCGATGACCGCGGCGTGGAAGTGGGTGGCGGCCGTCCCGCTACTACACAACACGACCGCCGGCCGACGCGACGCCAGCCCGATGCCGAGGGCACAGAACGCCGCCGAGCGCTCATCGTGAAAGATGTGCAGCCGCAACTCCGAGCGGTTGGCAAGGGCGAGCGCCATGGGGGTCGACCGAGAGCCAGGGGCGATCACCGCCTCGGCGAGGCCCTGAGCGATCCATTCGTCGACGAGGGTGGCGCAAAAGGTGGCCGCAGAGGTGATCGCCATCGGCTCCATCGTGCCACGGCGCGGGGCTCGTCGCACGGGACGCTCTGAGTAGCCTGGGGTCATGAAGGTCGAGATCTGGTCAGATGTGGTCTGCCCGTGGTGTTACATCGGCAAGCGCCGGTTCGAGACGGCGTTGGCCCGCTTCGACGGACTCCCGCCGGGCGAGACGGTCGAGGTGAGCTATCACGCCTACCAACTCGACCCGACGGCCCCTCCCGGTTCGGCTCAACCGGTCACCGAGGTGTACGCCCGCAAGTTCGGTGGGCCCGAGCGGGCCGCCGAGATCATCGCCAATGTCACCAATGTCGCCGCCGACGATGGCATCACCTTCCACCTCGATCGAGCGCAGCGAGCCAACACCTTGCTGGCCCACCGGGTGATCTGGTTCGCGGGGCGACATGCCGATGCGGCGATGCAGGCCGCCGTCAAGGAACGCCTGATGGCGGGCTATTTCACCGACGGCCTGAACGTTGGCGATCCTGAGGTGTTGGCCGATCTTGCCGCCTCTGCGGGTCTCGATCGCGACGATGTCACGGCGTTTCTGGCGACCGACGAGGGCCACGCCGAAGTGATGGAAGACATTGCCCAAGCTGCCGCCTACGGCATCACGGCGGTGCCCACCTACGTCGTCAACGGGCTGTGGTCGATCCCCGGGGCTCAAGACCCCGACACGTTCCTCTCGGTGCTGACGCGGATGGCCGAGCGCGCCCAGAATCCATGAGGCTTGCGGCGACCGTGACCGGGTCGGGTTCACGCGTCGCCCTGGTCCATGGATTCACCCAGACCGGCCGATCCTGGCGGCACATTACCGATCGATTGGTGCCCAACCACGAGGTGGTTGTGGTGGACGCTCCGGGACATGGCGACTCGTCGTCGATGACCGTCGATCTATGGGCCGGTGCCAATGCACTGGTCGAAACCGCTGGGACCGCCTCGTACGTGGGGTACTCGATGGGGGGTCGGCTGGCGCTCCATGGGGCCCTCTCCCATCCCGAGGCGGTGACCAGGTTGGTGTTGCTCGGGGCGACACCGGGCCTGGCCGAGGAAGCTGAGCGGGTGGCTCGACGGCGCAGCGACGCGGCACTGGCCGACGATCTCGAACGCGGCGGAGTGCCCGGGTTCCTGACCCGCTGGCTCGCCAACCCGATGTTCGCCGGGCTGCCGTCCGACCCGCTCGACGCCGAGGATCGCCGCCGGAACACCGTGGCGGGGCTGGCATCAAGCTTGCGATTGGCCGGCACCGGGGTACAGGAGCCGCTGTGGGACCGGCTGGCAGAGTTGGACATGCCCGTGCTGGTGCTCGCCGGGGAGCACGACGGCAAGTTCGCCGACGTCGGCCGCCGAATGGCCGCGGCGATCGGCCCGAATGCATCGTTCAAGCTCGTTCCCGACGCCGGCCACGCCGCCCACCTCGAACAACCCGACGCCTTCCTCGCGCACCTCGAACCGTTCCTCAACCAGCCGTAACACCGGATTCACCCGCTGGCGGAGCTCAGCCGGTGCTGGCGAGCAGGACGGCAAAGAGCAGTCCGCCGATGAGCTGTGTGCGACCCGTTGCGCCGAGCACCGGGATCAAGTCGCGCCCGACGGCTCCTCCCAGCACTCGCCGGATCGGCGGAACGGCGAGTGCTCCGAGTGGCGCAGCGGCCAGCAGCACGGCGTAGCGCTCGGTTCCCAATGCGATGATCGCGACAACAACCGCCGCGCCAAGGATCATTGCGGTGTAGAGCCCCCGCGTCCGGGCGTCGCCGAGGCGCACGGCCAGAGTTTTCTTCCCGGCGACCGTGTCGGTCGGAATATCACGCAGGTTATTGATCACCAGCAACCCGCAGGCGAGCAGACCGACCGGTACCGACGCCGCCACCGACAACCCGGTGACCCGTTCCAACAGGACGTAGGTCGTACCGGCGCTGGCGACCAACCCGAAGAAGACGAACACGAACAGCTCGCCGAACCCGTAGTAGCCGTACGGCTTGGGCCCGCCGGTGTAGAACCATCCGGCGGCCATCGACAGGGCCCCGACCACGAACAACTCGGGCCCGACGGCGATGGCCAACGCCGCCCCGACGGCCCCGGCGACACCGAACGCGCCGAACGCGGCCCGCTTGACGGCACCCGGGCTGGCCAGACCACTGGCCACCAGTCGTACCGGCCCGACCCGCACCTCGTCGGTGCCCTTCACGCCATCGGAGTAGTCGTTGGCATAGTTGGTGGCCACCTGTAGCGCGAGCGACACGATCGCCGCCGCGGCCAGCCGCCACCAGATCACGCCCCCTTCGCCGACGGTGCAGGCCGCGCCGACGGCGACCGGCACGATCGCGGCCGGAAGTGTGCGGGGTCGAGCACCGGTGATCCATGTACTTGCCACCGACGTAATGTCGCAGACGCGCGGCACTCACGCCGCATACACCTCGAAAGGAATCCGATGAGCAACGAGTTGTGGCGGCGCGGTGCCGGGGAGCTGGCCGGGCTCATCCGTGCTGGCGATGTGTCGAGCCGTGAGGTCATCGATGCCCATCTTGACCGCATCGCCGAGGTGAACCCGCAGCTCAACGCCGTCGTTCGAGTCCTGGCCGACGAGGCCCGAGCCGGGGCCGACGCGGCCGACGCCGCGATCAAGGCCGGCGCCCAACTGGGTCCGTTGCACGGTGTGCCGTTCACGATCAAGGAGAACATCGACGTCGCCGGCACCGCCACGACCCATGGGGTCACGGCACTGGCCGAGGCCGTTTCACCGATGGACGCCCCGACGGTCGAGCGGATGCGGGCAGCCGGGGCAATTCCGCTCGGGCGCACCAACCTGCCCGACTTCGGCCTCCGCGTCCACACCGACTCCGATCTGCACGGTCGCACGATCAACCCGTGGCATCCCGACCACACGGTCGGCGGATCGAGTGGCGGCGAAGGGGCGGCCTTGGCTTCGGGTATGAGCCCGATCGGGCTCGGCAACGATCTCGGCGGCTCGCTGCGCAATCCGGCGCACTGCTGCGGCATCGCCTCGATCAAGCCATCCGTTGGGGTGGTTCCCCATGCGACCCTGATCCCACCACAGGATGATCCGCTGTCGTTGCAGCTGATGAACGTGCAGGGGGTGATGGCCCGGCGCGTCGTGGACGTCCGCACCGGGCTGCTGATCGTCGCCGGCGCTCACCGCCGGGATCCACAGAGCCTGCCGGTTTCGCTGGGGTCGGACGGGGGCCGTCGCCTGACCGTCGCCGTCGTCGCCGAACCGCCCGGGGGCAGCACCCACCCCGAGATCGCGGCCCGTATTCGTGCGGCAGCCGATGCCCTCGCCGATGCCGGTCACACCGTGATCGAGTCGTGTCCTCCCGGCTACGAGGACACGATCGCCCAATGGATGACCCTGGTGGGCAGCGACGTCCTGCAGATGCGGGAGTTGCTCAACTTGGTGATGGGCGAGGGTGGGAGGCGGTTCCTCGACGGTACTGAGCAGGTCCTTCCGGCTCCTACCGTCAGCGAACTGTTCGCTGCGTGCATCGCCCGATCGGCGACGGCCAGGGCCTGGTCGGAGTGGTTTGGCACCCACGACGTGTTGTTGACCCCCACCTGGTCGCAGCCGGCGTTCCTCCACGATGCCGACCTCGATGGAGTCGAGGGGGCGCGAACGACGCTTGAGTTGATGCGGCCGGTCCTGCCCGCCAACGTGCTCGGGTTGCCCGCGGCAGTCGTCTCGTGCGGCCTCGCCGCCGGCCTGCCCGTCGGGGCGCAGATCACCGGACCTCGGTTTGCCGATCTGCGCTGCCTCGACGTCGCCGAAGAGATCGAAGCGGCGCTCGCCCTGCCCACCCCGATCGATCCCCGGTGAGCGCAACAAACCTGATGCCATGCGCCAACTAGTCGCCCTCGACCTGCCGGGCGGGCCCAATTTCGTTGACGCACTGCGGGGCGTCTGGGACGCGGGCGACGCCGCCTTCGTCGTCGACCAACGCCTGCCGCGCCCCGCCAAAGGCAAGATGCTCCGAGCGATGGCCCCGGCGTTCATCGTCACCCCCGACAGTCGCGACCGAATGCGCAGCTCACGCTCGGTCGACGATGCCGACGCGCTGGTGGTCGCCACCAGCGGATCGACCGGGGATCCCAAGGGTGTCGTGCTCACCCACGCGGCGATCGAGGCCTCGGCATGGGCAACCAGCGCCCGGATCGGCATCGATCCCGCCGACCGGTGGCTGGCCTGCCTCCCCCTCAGCCACGTGGGCGGACTGTCGGTCGTCACCCGTGCCCTGGCGACGGGCACCCCGGTCACGGTGCTCCCCGGTTTCGATGCCGACGCCGTCGCGGCCAGCGACGCCACGCTGGTCTCGCTCGTGTCCACCACGTTGGCCCGCGTCGATCCGAAGCGATTCCGAATGATCCTGCTCGGGGGGAGTCGTCCTCCGGCCGATCGTCCTGCCAACACGGTGACCACCTACGGGATGACCGAGACCGGTTCGGGCGTGGTCTACGACGGCCGTCCGCTCGACGGGGTCGAGGTCCGCATCGAAGCCGACGGGGAGATTCACCTCAAGGGATCGATGCTGCTGCGGAGCTATCGCGACGGCCATGACCCCAAGGACTCGGGCGGTTGGTTGCCGACCGGTGACATCGGTTCGTGGCTCGACGACGGACGGTTGCACGTCGAGGGCCGTCGCGGCGAGATGATCATCACCGGCGGCGAGAACGTCTGGCCCGAAGCCGTCGAACGAGTGCTCGCCACGGCCGACGGCGTCGGAGATGTCGCGGTCGTCGGCGTCGCCGACCCCGAGTGGGGCCAGTTGGTGACCGCACTGGTCGCCCCCGGTCCGGGTGCGGTCGTGCAACTCGAAGCGCTGCGTGACCATGTCAAAGCCGAGTTGCCCGGATTCTGCGCTCCGCGCCGCATGGTCGTGGTCGGGGAAGTGCCGCGCACCACCCTCGGCAAGATTCGCCGGGGTGAACTGGCGGCCCTCCTCCAGTAGTTTTCCCCGCCATGGGAGATCGTCTGCAGGGCAAAGTCGCACTCGTCACCGGGGCCGCATCGGGGATCGGCCTGGGCATCGCCCGCCGATTCGCCGCCGAGGGGGCATCGATCATCGCTGGGGACATCAACGAGGCGGGCCTTGCCGATCTTGCCGCTGAGCTGGGCGAACGCTGCGCCACCCAAGTCTGCGATGTGACGGTCGAATCCGACGTCGAAGCACTCGCGGCGCTGGCGGTCAGCCAGTTCGGTGGACTCGACATCGCCGTCGCCAACGCCGGACGAGGCCACTACGCCCCGATCATCGATCAGACTCTCGATGACTGGCGAGGGATCATCGACCTTTGTCTGACCGGAGTGTTCCTGACGTTCAAACATGCCGGACGGGTGATGAGCGACGGCGGTTCGGTCATCGCCATCGCCTCGCTCAATGCCATCCAGCCCTCCGCGGGCATGTCGGCCTATTGCACCGCCAAGGCCGGGGCGGCGATGCTCACTCAGGTCGCCGCGATGGAACTCGGTCATCGCCAGATCCGTGTCAATGCGATCGCCCCCGGCCTCATCGAGACGAATGCGACCGCCGGCATGTTCATGGTCCCTGGCGTCGTCGAGGAGTTCGTCGAAAACACCACCGTCGGTCGATTCGCCCAGCCCGACGATGTCGCCAGCGTGGCGCTGTTCCTGGCCTCCGATGAATCGACCTTTGTCTCGGGCAGCGTGTACTCCGTTGACGGCGGCGCCCGCACCAAGCGCTACCCCGACCTGCCCGGAGCCTTCGCCCGCCTGGGGTGACCATTCCGGGGTTCGACTCAGGGTGACCCAAGGGTCGAATCAGGGCGATCACCGATCGACACCCACCCGAACCGTGCTTACGGTGACCCCGTGCCGATCCCTGCAACCCTTCGCCATCAGCTGCTCCGCTCGGGAATCGCCGTCCCTGTGCTGTACTTCGGAAACCAGTTGATCTTCGGTGCGATCACCCCGTGGTACAGCTTCCGACGACAACCAGCCAGCGATCTGGGAGCCGGCGGAGCCGCCACCGCGACGCTGTTCAACGGCGGGGCGATCATCACCGGATTGGCAGCCATCGCCGCGGCCTGCGGACTGGTGGTGGCTGCGTCACGAACACAGTTCTGAGAGTCGCCTCGTGGGTCATGGCCGTGGCCGTGGTGTCAACGGGGACGGCCGCCATTGCCGCCGGAGTGTTTCCGCTGCCCGACAACCGTCACGGCGGCGGAGTACTCGGAGCGGGGATGTTTCTCGTGCCGTTCATCGCCGCCGTGGTGCTGTGGCCCACCGGGTCACGACGTCTACGCGGGTACGCGCTGGCCAACATCGCGGCGTTCATCGGATGTGGTGTCGCGCTCAGCGGTGGCACGCCGATCGATCAACTTGCCAATGAGGGAGCCCTGCAGCGGGTGCTTGCCATCACCGTCTTCGGAACGATCGGCGTGGTCGCAGCCGTCGCCCTGTCGGCTTCGACGCGCACCGACCGGTCGGGCGGCTACACCCCGCGGACGCCGGCTCCACCGTCGATGACGTAGGTCTCGCCGGTGATCCAACTCGCTGCGTCGGACGCGAGGAACACGGCGAGGTTGGCGATGTCCTGCGGCACGCCGAGGCGCTTCAGCGGCATTTGGGCGGCCAGCCGCTCGCCGTAGTTCTCGACCAATACTGCGGCGAAATCGGTCTCGACCAGGCCCGGAGCGATTCCGACGACCCGGTTCGGGCCGAGCTCACAGGCCAGCTGGCGGGTCAGGTGGATGAGGGCGGCCTTGGTCAGGTTGTAGACGCCGAGTCCCCCGCCGTCGGTCCGCAGGCCGCCGACCGAGGCGACGTTGATGATCACGCCCGGCTTGGCCTTGAACGCCAGCTCGTGAGCGGCCTGGGTCCAGAACAGCGGGCCGCGCAGGTTGACCTGGAACGTTTTGTCGTAGCGGCGACTCGTCGACGCCGAGCGTCGGGCCGTAGTACGGGTTGGTCGCGGCGTTGTTGATCAGGATGTCGAGCGCGCCGAATCGCTCAAGCGTCGCCTCGATGCATGCCCGGCCCTTGCGGATTGTCGCCGGTGTTGGCCGCGTAGACCTCGACATCGCCATCCATCTCGGCGCGCGCTGCTTCCAGCGCGTCGATCTTGCGCGAGACGATCATCACCTTCGCGCCCGACGCGGCCAGCGTCGTGGCAATTGCCTTGCCGATGCCGCGCGAGGCTCCCGTCACCAATGCGACCTTGCCATCCAGACGAATATCCATCTCCGAAGGGTAACGACCCGTCGCGCGGCGGGCCGATTCAGGCGGTGGCGATAGGTGCCACGACGGCGGCGAGCACCTCGACCAGCGTCGCCGGCTCAAGTTCGATATCAAGACCCCGTCGGCCTCCGCTGACGTAGATGGTGGCGAAGGCCGAGATCGATGAGTCGATCACAGTTGGCAGCAGTTTCTTCTGCCCGAACGGGCTGATCCCACCGACGACGTAGCCTGTCATCCGTTCGGCGTTCGCCGGCTCGCACATCTCGGCCCGCTTCCCCCCGACCGCGGCGGCGAGTGCTTTGAGTGCCAATTGGCGATCGACCGGGACGATCGCGCAATGGGCCCGGCCGTCGACGCGGGCGATCAGCGTCTTGAACACGCGAGCCGCATCGGCACCGATCGCTTCGGCGGCCGCCAGCCCGTAGTGCCGCGCGGTCGGGTCGGCATCGAACTCATGGACGTCGAAGGCGACGCCGGCGCGCTGCAACGTCAGCAGCGCCGGTGTGCCCGCAGGCGGCTTCTTTCCCACCGTCCGATGCTGCCACGGCCCGTGCCGACCGCCCCAGTTCGCCTACCGTCGCACCCTGTGAGCAGCGACCCCACACCCGTCATCAGCAACCGGATCACGACGATGCTCGGGGTTCGCCACCCGATCGTCCAGGCCCCGATGGGTTGGATCGCCCGGGCGCAACTGGCGTCGGCCGTCTCGAACGCCGGCGGACTCGGCATCATCGAGACATCGTCGGGCGATCTCGACGCGGTGCGCGGCGAGATCCTCAAGATGGGCGACCTCACCGACCAGCCGTTCGGCGTGAACATCGCCCAACTGTTCGTCCGCGATCCGGCGATCGTCGATTTCGTGGTTGACCAGGGAGTTCGGTTCGTCACGACGTCGGCCGGCGACCCGACCAAGTACACGGCGCAGTTGAAGGCCGCGGGGCTCACGGTCTTCCACGTCGTGCCGACCCTCGCCGCCGCGCTGAAGGCCCTCGCCGCCGGGGTCGATGGCCTCGTCGTTGAGGGCGGCGAGGGCGGCGGGTTCAAGAACCCCCGTGATGTCGCCACGATGGTTCTTCTCCCACTCGTTTGTTCGAAGGTCGACGTGCCCATCATCGCTGCGGGCGGCATCACCGATGGGGTATCGATGGCGGCCGCCTTCGCCCTTGGGGCCGAGGGAGTGCAGATGGGCACACGGATGGTATCGGCCGCCGAGTCACCGATCCACGACAACTGGAAGCAGGCGATCGTCGACGCCGCGGAGACCGACACCGTGTTCCTCAATCGGTTTTCGCGTCCCGGCCTGCGGGCGTTGCGGACCGAGCGGTCGACTCGGCTCGAACACCAGGATCACGTCGACATGTCGGAGTTCGGTAAGGCAATGGATCTGTACTTCGGCGGCGACATGGAAGCGGCGCTCGCCCTCGGCGGTCAGGTCGCCGGGCGTATCGAATCGGTCCGCCCCGTCGCCGAGATCCTCGCCGAAACGATGACCGAATTCGCCGCCACCTGCGCTCGCCTCGGAGGGATCATTGCGCCGGTCAGCGCAAATGACTAGCATGTAGTTCGTCGGGCGGAGTCTCGCTGGTCGTGACGCGTTCGGAGGTCCCGCCTTGAAGTCTTCGGACACCATCAAAAAAGTGCTGCTGTACCTGGTGATTGCGTTCATTGTCGTGTCGATTTGGCGGTCGCCAGAAGACTCGGCTCACGCCGCCGGGCACTTCCTCGGAGCCGTCGGCAACTTCTTTGCCGCCCTCGTCGAGAAGCTTGCATCGTTCATCAAGGGTCTCACCGACTGATCGCTCATGCCCGACGAACGGCTTCCCATCCTGGCGCGGCCCGAAACGGTCATGAAGTCGCACTTCGACTCCGATGAGCTACGGCTCTACGAGGAGGCGAAGGCCGGTAACAACAACTCGATCGCCTTGGTCAATTGGTCGGCACCATCGATGGCCGCCTATCTGGCGAAGAACTGGCTGATCCCCGTCATCCTCTTCAGCATCGGCCTGGTCACGGTGGTCACGTTGGGGTTCATCCGCAACCCGTTCGGCCGATTCTTCGCTGGAGCGCTGCTCGTCGCCGGCGGTGTCATGTTGGTGATCCTCGAGTTCCGCCTCTGGCTACGCACTTACACCCGCTACATCGTCACCCCCGACCGTGTCATCCAAATGCAAGGCATTGTCAATCGCTCTGCCTCGTCGATCGGTCTGTTGGCGATCACCGATGTCAACGACACCGTCGGCATCCTCGGCCAATTCCTCGACTACGGCACGATCACGATCGAGTCGGCCAACGAGGCGTCGAAGTTCCGGGATCTCGTCGACGTGCCCAAGCCGTTGCGATTCCTCGAGTGGCTCGACTATGCCCGTGACAACAAGGTGCGACCGCCAAAGCCCACGCCACTCAACGATGCGGCGCTGAAGGCCCTGATCTCGATCTCGTCGCTGATCACCGATGGCGGCCTGGTCGTCGAGAAATCCGAGTCGGGAGGCTGGCGCCTCAGGAACGACCCGAAACCCGCGGAGAAGAAGTAGCACGCGCTCGGCGGGCAACGAGCACGACGTTGACGATCGCCAACCAGACGGCGGTGGCGCCCGCCACATGGATGGCCACCAGGGCGATCGGTAGGTCGGAGAAGTACTGGATGTAGCCGACCGTCCCCTGGGCAACGGCGGCGAGGACGAGCAGCTCCAAGGCTCGTTCGGTGGCCTTGTCGTGCGACCGTCTGGCTCGGTGCGCCAACCACAGGGTAAGCCCGATGGTCGCGAACACCGCGCCGGAGTGGATGCGAACTGCCGTCAGAGTGCCTATCGACAGACGCTCGATCGGCTCGCCGTCAACGCTGCCACCATGGGGGCCGGCGCCGGTCACCACGGTGCCGGTGACCACGGCGATCGCGCCGACGACTGCGAGCCCGACAACGGGCAGCGACCATCGGCCGGCCACCGGAGAACCGTCGTCACGGGCCGCCCACCGGTGCAGCACCAACGTGTTGGCCATCAGTACCATCGACAGCAAAAAGTGGCCCTGGACCAGCACCGGGTTGAGATGCGACCAGACCACGAAGGCCCCAAGAATCGCCTGGCCCATCACCCCGGCAACCAACCCGAGTGAGAGCAAGGTCAGGTCACGGCGACGAGGGTTACGCAGCACCGAACCGAGCACTGCGGCGATCACGGCCACGCCAACGGCCCCGGTGAACAACCGATTGATCTGTTCGATCGCCGCGTGTTTCGACGACACATCGACGAACGTCTTCGAGTTGCATTCCGGCCAGTCGGTACAGCCGAGACCCGACTCGGTCAGACGGACCAAGGCTCCGGTGACCACGATCGCGAACAACAACACGAGCGCCGCGAACGTCATCATCCGATAGCGAGCCGGGGACAGTCGTGGGAGCCGCACGGCGGTTCAGGCTACGGCTACGGTCGGTTCCGTGCTCACGTCGTTCGATGACTATCCGATCCATCAGACCAGCCAGCCGATCGCCCACCCCGGGTCGGCCGACCTGAACCACTACGACCGCTACTTTTTCAACGGCTACACCGCGTCGGGGTCGCTGTACTTCGCCGCGGCGATGGGGCTGTACCCCAACCGGTCGGTGCACGACGCGTCGTTCTGCGTGATCCGTGGCGGTGAGCAGATCAGCGTTTATTCGTCGGGCCGCGCCCCGCTCGACCGGCGACTGGCCAACGTCGTTGGGCCGATCGAGGTACGGATCATCGAGCCGTTGCGAGTGGCACAGTTGCTCGTCGATGCCCCTGACCAGGGACTTCGCGCTGACTTGACGTTCCGAGCGCGTACCGATGCCTTGGAGGAGCCGCACTTCCTGCAGCGGGTCGGCACCAAGGTCGTCTTCGACTACACCCGGCTGACCCAGATGGGGGCGTGGGAGGGCTGGGTCGAGGTCGACGGCGAACGGATCGACGTCTCACCTGGCGAGGTCATGGGATCGCGGGATCGCTCGTGGGGCATCCGGCCGTGCGGCGAGCGGGCCGTCGGTCCTCCGCCGACCGCGGCCCCGCAGTTCTTCTGGCTGTGGGCTCCGCTCAACTTCCCCTCGTTCGCCACCCACTTCGATGTCAACGACTACTCCGACGGTCGTCGCTGGCACGAGGTCGCCGCGATGATCCCGGCGTCAGAGAACCATTGGCGCGACAGCGACGCCGGACCCGCCCACTTCCTGCGCCACGCCGACTACCAAGTGAGGTGGCAGCCGGGGACCCGGCACGCGTCGGGGTTCGAGCTGACCTTCCACGACTGGGATGACGAGGTCGCCACAATCAAGCTGGAGCCGATTCTGCACTTCCAGATGATCGGCATCGGCTATGGCCATCCGCAGTGGAACCACGGCAGTTGGCGGGGCGAATCCGACGTGTCCGGGGCGCGGCTGGCGCTGCCGGTGGCCGACCCGCTCAACCCGTCGCACATCCATGTGCAGACGCTCAGCCGAGCCACGTTCACCCACCCCGGCGGCGAGGTTGAAGTCGGCACCGGCATCCTCGAAACCCTGGCGATGGGGGCCCACACTCCCAGCGGGCTGACGGGCATCATCGACGGTTACCAACCGTAAGCCACCCGGCTGTCTACCCTGGGCCGATGCCCAGCCTTGATGACTTCCCTCGCTACCCGCTGACGTTCGGTCCTTCGCCGATCCATCCGTTGCGCCGCTTGAGCGCCCATCTCGGCGGGAAGGTCGAGATTTGGGCGAAGCGGGAGGATTGCAACTCGGGCATCGCCTTTGGGGGCAACAAGGTCCGCAAGTTGGAGTACCTGATCCCCGAAGCGCTGGCCCAGGGCTGCGACACGCTGGTCTCGATCGGCGGGGTGCAGTCGAACCACACCCGCGCCGTCACTGGGGTCGCCGCCCACCTGGGGCTCAAGGCCGTCACGGTGCAGGAACACTGGGTGGAGTGGCCCGACGTGGTCTACGACAAGGTCGGCAACGTGCAGTTGTCGCGGATCATGGGCGGCGACGTGCGCTTCGATCCGGCCGGGTTCGATATCGGCATCCGCTCGAGTTGGCAACGGGCGCTCGACTCGGTCGTCGAGGCGGGGGGCACGCCCTACGCGATCCCGGCTGGGGCATCGGATCATCCGCTCGGCGGACTCGGTTTCGCCAACTGGGCGGTCGAGGTCGCCGACCAGGAAGCCCAAAACGACATCTTCTTCGACCACGTGATCGTCTGCACCGTGACCGGCTCGACCCACGCCGGGATGATCGCCGGGTTCGCGCTCGAGAACCGTCCAGATCGCCATCTGATCGGCATCGACGCCTCGGCCACGATGGACAAGACCATCGAGCAGGTCACCCGCATCGCTCGGTCTACAGCCGCGAAGATCGGCGTCGGGCGCGATCTGCGACCCGACGAGATCACCGTTGTCGACGGTTACTCGGCGGGTATCTACGGCATCCCCGATGAGCAAACGCTCGACGCGATCCGCCTGACCGCCCGGATGGAGGGAATGCTCACCGACCCGGTCTACGAGGGCAAGTCAATGGCCGGGCTGATCGGCATGATCCAGTCGGGCGAGATCCCGGCCGGCTCCAAGGTCCTCTATGCCCACCTGGGCGGCCAGACCTGCCTGAGCGCCTACGCCGGGGTGCTGTAGCCCGCCGGGGTCAAGTATGGCGGATCGTCATTCCGCCGTCGACGGGGATGACTGCGCCGTTGACGAAACTCGACGCCGGCAGGCACAGGTTGAGCGTCATGTGGGCGACCTCTTCCGGGTCGCCGTAGCGACGCAGGGGTACACGGCGCTTGGCGTAGGTCTCCTTGGCGTCGTCGGGGATTCCGGCCGTCATTCCGGTGTTGATCGGACCTGGGCAGATGCAGTTGACCGTGATCCCATGGCGGCCCAGCTCAACTGCAAAACTCCTGGTCAAGCCGGTGACACCGGCCTTCGTCGCCGAGTACGCGGAGTTACCGGCCGTTGCCACAATGGCCTCGGTGGAAGCGATGTTGACGATGCGACCCGCTCCTGACGCCTGCAGATGTGGGAGCGCGGCACGGATCAATCGGGCGTGCGCCGCGAGGTTGACGGCGACCGTTGTCGCCCAGTTCTCCTCGTACGACGCCTCATCTTGGAAAGCCGAGCTGATCAGCGAGACGCCGGCGTTGTTGACGATGATGTCGAGCGCGCCGAACCGTTCGACGACGTCGGCGACCAACTGTTTGATCGCCGACAAGTCCGAGACGTCGACGACCCAGCCCTCACAGGAGTCCTGTCCGTGAACGGCGCGGATCTCGTCGACGACGGCCACGACTCGTTCGGCCCCCAGGTCGACGACCGCGACGTGAGCGCCTTCGTCGGCGAACAGCCGCGCCGTGGCCCGGCCCATCCCCGACGCCGCGCCGGTAACGATCGCGACCTTGCCGCTGATCGAACGAGAGCGCGACGAAAGCCGTGGTTCAGGCATCGGCCTTCCAACGCTCCACGCCACCCATGCCGTAGGTCTTGAGGAACAACGCCCGCTGCGGGGTCACCGCGACGAACGCGGTCCCGGGCGAGTCGTCGGCCCCGCCGGGAGCGAAGGCGTTCAGGTCGTAGTCGAACACGCCGTTCCACAGCCGTCGCTTGGTCTCCAAGTCGGTGAACACCTCGCCGGTGCCCCAGATCTCGACCCCGTCGCCGACCTCGGTGACCTGCCAATGCAAGGCGAGCTTCGGGTTGGTGGACAGATTGCGGACCTTCACCGAATCGGCTCCGCACATGAACCACAGCGTGTCACCCTCCCAACACGGGTGGACCGGCACCACATCGGGCATTCCGTCGGGCCGCACCGTGGCGACATGCGCCCACATCGACAGCGCCTTGCAGTGTTCCTTGATCTCCTCAAGCGTCATGATCTCGTCCTGTCGTCCTTCGTTCATCCTTCGGTGGGCCCCGCGAACATTACGCCGCTCGCGCAGCGGACTTCGTCGTCGAGGTCAGCCGCCACCTCACCGCCGTAGCCGCCGTGGGCATGCGTGTCACCGAATGTCCTGGTTTCCGTGACAATCGGTGACACGTCGCGCATGTCACCGACCCCCACACCGGCTGCTCGACGAGCGGTCCTCGAGGGCGAGTCGCCGTCCCGGGACGTTACTCAGGGATCGGGTAGTGGATCCCGGGAACTCCGAGCTTCCAACTCTCGAACGTGTTCGGCACCAGGCCTTCGTACGGCTTGCCGGCCTGGGGCTGATCCTTGTTCCAGAACATGTGCGACGGGGCAATCTGCCACGCTCCACGCGACGCCTCATTCCCGCCGTCGACGAACAACGTGTGGCCCGTCACGTAGGCCGAGGCGTCGGATGCAAGGAACAGCAACGGGCCGCGCAGGTCGCCGTCGGGGTCACCGAGGCGGCGCATCGGGGTGCGGCTCTCGATCCACGGGGCCACGCCGATACCGTCGAAGATCGGCCGGGTCATCTCGGTGACAAAGTAGCCGGGGGCGATGGCATTGACCCTCACGTTGCGGTCGGCCCACTCGACGCCGAGCAGCTTGGTGAGTTGCAGCACCGCACCTTTGGCGGCGTGGTACCACGGATTGACATACTCCGAGCCGCCCGAACCGAGGATCGAGGCGATGTTGATGATCGACCCGCTCCCGCGCTCGAGCATGTGCGGGGCGCACTCGCGGGCAAACGCCCACACCCCGAACAAATCGACGTCGACGACGCGGCGGAACGTCTCGTGATCGCTCCACTCGCTGGGCAGGCCGCGTAGATCGGAGATGCCGGCATTGTTGACCAAGATGTCGATGCGGCCGTGCTCGGCGAGCGTCTCGGCGATCACCCGCTGCACATCCTCGACGACCGTGACGTCGCCGGCGTGGCACGACACCTTGCTGCCGTGCCGCTCGCGTAACCCTGCGGCGTTCTCTTCCAACAACTCGGCCGACCGAGCAGTGATCGAGATTTCGGCGCCCGCTTCGGCGAGCACATCGCAGAACGTGAGGCCCAAACCCATCGAGCCTCCGGTGACCAACGCCACCTTTCCCTTCATATCAAACATCGACTCGATGGACATTCGTCTCCCCCTTGTGCGAGTTGCAGCGCTCTACTCCAACGCTAGAGCGCTCCAATCCGCTCGAACGTTACGGTGCGGTGCTCATAGGCGCTGACCAGGACATATCACCCGGTATGGTCGGCGACGTCATGTCCCCAACGAGAGGCAGATCCATGACCAGTATCCCGTCGCCCGTCCGTGTCGCTCCTGCCGAAGGGAGGCTTGGGGTCTTGACCGTCGGGTTGGGTGCGGTTGCCTCGACGTTGATTGCCGGGGTCGAGTTGGCTCGCCGAGGCATGGCCGCCCCGGTCGGCTCGTTGACGCAGATGGGCACGATCCGGCTCGGCAAGCGCATCGAGGCCCGCTCGCCGCTGATCAGGGACTTCGTGCCGTTGGCATCGCTTGATGACATTGTCTGGGGCGCCTGGGATCCATTTCCCGATGATGCTTACGTTGCCGCGCAGCGCGCCGGCGTGCTTGACGCACCGCGCCACTTGGAAGCGATCTCCGACACGTTGCGTTCCATCCGACCGATGAAGGCGGCCTTCGATCGGTCGTACGTGAAGAACATCGATGCCGACAACCACCTCGAGACCGTGAACAAACGATCCATGTTGAATGCAATCCGCGAAGATATCAACCGGTTCCGTGACGAGAAGCAGTGCGAGCGCCTGGTGATGATCTGGTGCGCTTCGACCGAGGCATACATCGAGATCGGCCCGGCCCACCTCACGATCGAAGCCTTCGAGGCGGCCATCGATGCCAACGACCCGACAATCGCCCCGTCGATGCTGTACGCCTATGCCGCGCTGCTGGAGAACGTCCCGTTCGCCAATGGGGCACCGAACCTCTGCGTCGATGTCCCGGCGCTGCGCGAACTGGCCACCGAACGCAACGTGCCGATCTCGGGAAAGGACTTCAAGACCGGCCAGACGCTGGTCAAGACGGTGCTCGCCCCGATGCTCAAGGCCCGCATGCTCGGCCTCTCGGGCTGGTACTCGACCAACATCCTCGGCAACCGCGATGGCGAAGTGCTCGACGACCCCGACAACTTCAAGACCAAGGAGGAATCGAAGCTCGGCGTCTTGGAGGACATCCTCCAGCCGTCGGTCTACCCAGAGCTGTACGGCAACGTCTTCCACAAGGTGCGGATCAACTACTACCCGCCCCGCGGCGACAACAAGGAGGGCTGGGACAACATCGACCTGTTCGGCTGGCTCGGCTATCCGATGCAGCTCAAGGTCGATTTCCTGTGCCGCGACTCCATCCTCGCCGCTCCCCTGGCACTCGACCTGGTGCTGTTCAGCGACCTCGCCGCCCGCGCCGGGATGGGCGGAATCCAGGAGTGGCTGAGCTTCTACTACAAGAGCCCGCAGACTGCGCCGGGGCTGTATCCCGAGCACGATCTGTTCATCCAGCAGACGAAACTGAAGAACACGCTGCGCTGGATGATGGGCGAAGATCAGATCACTCACCTCGGCATGGAGTACTACCGGTAGTCGAGTGGCTATCGTGCCTGTCCGGTGAAGAGAACGACGGTCGAAGAACGCAGAGCTGAGATCCTTGAGATCACGTGTCAGGTCGTCATCGAACGTGGCTTCGCCGCGACCCGGGTGTCGGATGTCGCCAACAAGCTCGGCGTGTCGACGGGTTTGATCCACTACCACTTCGACTCCAAGCAGCAATTGCTCGCCGAGGCGTTTCAGCATGCGGCGCGCCAGGAGATGGTCAGCCTCGAAGAAGACCTGACCAGCGCTCCGAACGACGTCGCCAAGCTCGACCGGGTGTTGGAGAACTACACCCCCGGGCAGGGCGACCTCGACTGGCTGATGTGGATCGATTCGTGGGGCGAGGCGTTACGCAACCCGGCGATGAGGGCGATCAGCCAAGAACTCGACGTCGAAGCGACAGCGTTGATCGAGCGCGTGATTCGCGACGGTGTGGCGAACGGCCAGTTCACCTGCCCCGACCCGGCAGGCTCGTCGTGGCGACTCGCCGCGCTGTTGGACGGACTCGGCATTCAGCTGACCGTTCACGACGGCGTGATCACCCGCGACGAACTCCTCCGCCACGTCCGCCTCGTCGCCATCTTCGAACTCGGCCTCACCCCCGACGCCTTCGGGGCCCGCAACCTGAAACGCCGCTCCCCCAAGCCCGCCGTTTAGGCCCGGCGCTCAGCCAGTCCAGCACCGATGACAATTCGCCACTGTGGAGTCGGGATTTGAGGATTCTGCACGCCGAGCTCCCGAGTTTCAGGTCGCGATCCGTGTGACGGTCTGGGCGGACGGTCGGCGGACAGGCTCGACTGGTGTGTCGGCGTGAATTTGCTGCTCCCCCGGTAGCTTGGTCGACGCTTCCCCCTCCTGCACGTTCATCTGAACATCGGAGGTCCCCATGGCGTTTGATCACCGGGCCTTGGCCCGTATTTCTTCTCGATTTCTTGGCGTTGTCACGCTCCACCAGCTCCGATCCGTCGGAGCTTCGTCGTACCAGATTCGGGGTCTCGTGCGCAGCGGCCGCTACGACCGGGTCGGCATCGGCCTGTTCGTGTCAGCGGAGCATCCAGTCGGCGTGGAGCAATCGGTGCTCATTGCGTGCCGGCTCACCGGCGGAGTCGCCTCCCACGAGACAGCCGGTCGGCTACGGGCGGTCCGCGGGTTGCTCCAGCCGCCTCTTGCTCACGTGACCGTCACTCATGCTCAACGGATTCCTCGCGGTCCCTATGTCGTCCATCGATCGACCCTGCTTCCCGACGACCACATCACCACGCGGCGCGACGGGATCCGGCTCACGAGTGCGCCCCGCACGGCATTCGATCTGACTGCCCGCATCGGGGCCGACCGGACGGAATCGGTGATCGAGCAGATGCTCGACCAGGGCATGTGCACGTTGCCGAGTCTGTTCAGAATGGCCACGCAGATGCGTTCGCGAGGGCGCGCCGGTTCGGGGTTGTTCGACGATGTCTTGGCCCGGCGGCCGGCATGGTCGCGCCCGGCCGGCTCCGACCTCGAACTGCGTCTGATCCGCAGCCTCGGCTCGAATGGCATCGGGACGCCCGTTCGGCAACATCCGCTTCGGTTGTCGAACAGCCAAGTCATCCATCCCGATCTGGCCTGGCCGGACATTCGATTCGCGATTGAGGTCAACCACGTCACCTGGCACGGGCGCGCCGAGCAGTCTCGCTACGACATGTGGCGATATCGGCAGCTCCGACTGATCGGATGGCATGTCGAGCCGGTCAGCGACGCCGACATCGACCATCGGCTCGACGAAACCTGCGAGGAACTCGCCAGCCTCATTCGACGCCGGACTCGGGAGGTTCACACCAACTTGGGAGCCGCGTAGCAAGTCCACTCCACCTCACGCTCCACAGTGGTGGCGGGATGGCGGCGGGATGGCGGCGGGATGGCGGCGGCGATGGCGGCGGCAGCGCAGGTGGGTTACGGGCGGATCTCGTAGAAGGCGTTGACGGAGTGGTCGACATTGAGTTTGGTGAAGCGGGTGAAGCCGGCGATGGCGGCCATCTCGCGGGCCTTCGATTCGGGGAGGCCGAGGGTGCCGAGGCCCGCGCCGTCGGGGGCGGACAGTGCGGATGACATGCACGAGAGCACGCTGATGCCGTACATCAACGGGGCCATCGGGTTCTTCAACGCGTTCTCAGCGAAGGTGTCGCGAGCCTTGATATCGACCAGCAGCCACGTACCGTCGTCGTGGAGCGCCGTGCGGATTGCCGCCATCATCTCCTGCGGATGAGTCATGTCGTGGATGCAATCGAATGTGGTGATCAGGTCGACGGAGCCGTCGGTCGGCAGCGGCGAGACCCGCGGATCGTGGAATGTCGCATTGGTCACCCCCGATGCGTCCAGCTTCTCGGCGGCCCGACCGAGGGCGAATTGCGAGATGTCGTATCCCGTGAACCGCGACGCGGGGAAGGCGCGAGCCATCTGGAGGACCGCCCCCCCGGCTCCGCAGCCGATGTCGACGACCGATGCCCCCGCGGCGAGTTTCGAGACGACGCCATCCAACGCGGGCAGGACCACCGGTACGAGGTTGGCGTTGCTCCACGGCTCGAAGCTGCGTTCAATCCCGACCGCTCCCTCGCAGCCGTGGCTGTCGTAGTCGTGGCCAAGGCCCGTGCGGAACGCGTCGGGCATCGCTTCCAAGGCGGCCATCGTCTGGGGAAAGCGGTGGAACATGCCCATACCGAACGCCGGGTGCTCGGGACTGGCCAACACCGCGGCGGCCTCGGGCGAAAGTGAGAACTTCTCGTCGGGCGAGGCATCGATCATCTTCGATGCGGCCTGGTTGTAGGCCCATTCCCGCACCCAACGCTCGGTCAGTCCCACTCGGTCGGCCAGCTCCTGGCTCGACAGCGGTTCGTCGGCGGTGGCCATCGCTGCGTACAGCCCAAGCCGGTCACCGAGGTGGATCATCCCGGCGGTGACAGCACCTTCGAGCTTCGTGAACAGTTGGAAGGAGTAGAGCTTGAGCTTGTCGAGGTCGATGGCGTCGGACATCCCCGGATGGTACGACGTGTAGCGCGACTCAGCGCTGGCGGGCGGCGAGCAGCACGGCGATCACCGTCATCGCGTCGACGATTTCGCTGCGTTCCACCATTGCCAGCACCTCGTCGAACGGGAACACCGCGGTCGTGATTTGCTCGGTCTCGTCGGCTTCGGCGGCCACGGGCCGCAGGTCATGGGCAACGAACAGCACCGCCTCTTCGTCGACGACGCTCTTGGATGTGTTGAACGTCGAGACTCGCTGTAGCCGGTCGGCGTGGAACCCGGCCTCCTCGGCGAGTTCCCGATTCGCCGCCGCCTCGGGGGACTCCCCGAGGTTGACGGCGCCGGTAGGCATTTCCCAGGTCAGCCGTTGGATCACGTAGCGGAACTGGCGCACGAGCAGCACATGATCCATATCGACGAATGGGAGCACGCCGACGGCCTGAGCGCAGGTCACCACGCCATAGATCCCCTGGTGGCCGTTGGGAAACCGCACCTGGTCCTCGCGCAGCGAGATCCACGGGTTGCGATACACATCACGAGTCGACAACGCCACGATCGGGCCAGGTTCGACGAAACCCACCACTATCCGGTGCGGTCCTCGTGAGCGAGAAACTCCAGATCAGACATCTTGCGGAGCGAGAAGGCAGCTCCATCGCTGATCGGCATCGATACCAGCCGACTGACCGAGGCGTGGCCGAGCACCAGGCGCTCCCACTCCCATGGCACGGGCTCCAGGCCGAGCAGGTGGTTGATGATCACCGTATTGGTACCGGCGTGGGCGACGAGAGCAATACGCAGATCGGGATTCGGCAGCGACCACACTGGGAATGTGTCGGACACCCGCTCGATGCCCCGCTCGGCGAGGAACAGGCCACAGCCCTCACGGACGCGGGCAACGAAGTCGATGGTGCGCTCGCCGCCGAGATGGTCGAGACCACGCCATTGCTCGTGGGGTTGGCGGCTGCGTTCCTCGCGAAACGCCTTCTCGGCATGCTCAGCGGGGGTGCCGTGCCATGTTGGGTCGCGGATCTCCTCGAGCCACAGATGGATCTCCTCGGGGCGACCGAGTCGTTCGTACAGCGGCGCGGCGGTCTGCCGGGCGCGAGTCATCGGAGAGACGAACACCTCGTCGAACTGCTCGGCGGCGAGAAAGTTAGCCATCGTCTCGGCCTGGCGGTGGCCAAGTTCGGTGAGGGGCGGGTCGGTGATATTCAGGCCGTCACGGATCCACTCGGGTTGACCGTGACGGACGAGAACGATCTCCATGAAAACTCCTGTGGTGCGGCAGGCTCACGGACAGGGCCGGTTGAGCCAGGCGGGACTAGTCGAGGCGGGGCAGGTCGAAATGGCCGGCGTTGGCGCTCAGTCCACCGTCGACCGGCAACGTCACACCGGTGATAAATGATGCCGCCGGGGAGGCCAGAAACCACATCGCCTCGGCAATCTCGGCGGCCATTCCCCACCGTTGCATCGGCACGCGTCGAGTCATCGAGTCACTCGCCTCGGGCACGTCGATCAACTTGCGAGTCAGGCCCGATTCGGTCGGACCCGGGGCGATGGCGTTGACCCGAATCCCCTGGGCGGCATAGTCGAGCGCCGCGGCTCGGACCAGGTTGATCACCGCCGCCTTCGATGCGTTGTAGGCCCACCGGCCGGGATCGCCGCGCAGACCCGACGTGGAAGCGGTGGCGACGATCGCTCCCCCACCCGACGCCCGGATCGCCGGGGCGGCATAACGAATTCCAAGCGCGACGCCACGCACGTTGATCGCCATGACCTGGTCGAATCGTTCCATCGCCCCGTCGGATTCGAATGGTCGGGTGCCCGCGACTCCAGCGTTGAGGATTGCCACATCGAGCCGTCCCCAACGGTCGACGGCCGCGGCGACCATCGCCTCATTCGACGCCTCGTCGGCAACGTCGGCGGCCATGGAGCTGATTCGTTCGTGGTCGGCGCACCACGTCAGGGCGGCCGCGTCGAGGTCGACGGCGACGACGCCAAACCCTCGTTCGACGAAGAGTTCAACGGTCGCCCGCCCGATCCCCGATGCCGCCCCGGTCACCACGGCCACTCTGTCGATGCTCATGGCCGCCACCCTATTGACCAGCGAGGCCCGGCACGAGTTGGCCGGGGACCCGACCCCGTCCCGATCTATGCTCCACCGAATGCAGGCAGGTCTGGTTACCGGTCATCGTCGATTCGAACTGGTCGAGATGGCCGAGCCAATCGCTCAGCCGGGCACGGCCGTCGTCGACGTCCACCTCTGCGGCATCTGCGGCACCGACGTCCATGGCTACCTCGGCCATACCCCGTACAACCCGGCGATCTGCGGCCACGAGTTCGTCGGCATCGTCTCGTCGATCGGCGAGGGCGTGGGCGGGTTGACCGAGGGCGACCGGGTGGTGGCCGCCGTCGCCGCTCCCTGCGGACGGTGCGCCAACTGCCGGGCCGGTCGCGGCCCGTACTGTTCCACCGCGTTTTAGGGATGGTCGGGCGCGATCCGCTGGCCCCGCCCCACGGCGGATTCGCCAAGCGGGTCGCGATGGATGCGACCCGACTGATCGCAGTCCCCGCGGAGCTCAGCGACGTGCAAGGCGCGATCGTCGAGCCGACCACGGTCGCCCTCCACGCGGTGCGCCGCACGCCAATTCCCCTCGGGGCGACGGTGGTGGTGCAGGGTTGCGGCCCCATCGGGCTCCTCACTCTGCAGGTCGCTCGCGCCCACGGCGCCGGGCGGGTGGTCGCCATCGACCTCAACCCGACTCGGCGGGCAACCGCCCTCGCCGTCGGGGCCGACGAGGCACTGTCACCCGACGAGGCTCGCGACGCGTTCGGCAGGCAGGGTGCCGACATGGTGTTCGAGTGCGCCGGCGTACCGGCAACGGTGCAGACCGCGGCCGATCTCACCCGCCAAGGCGGCACGATCAACCTGGTCGGGTTGGCCAGCGGTCAGGCGACGATCGACCCTGGCTCGTGGCTGCGCAAGGAGATCACGATGGTCGCCTCGCTGGGCTACCTCCACCATGAGTTTCCCCTGGCTATGCACCTGATCGCGTCGGGCCAGGTGCGGGTCGAACCGCTCCACGACATGACCGTGACCCTTGCCGAGCTCCCCTCGACGATGGCCGCACTTGGCGATAACCCCAGCCACGCGGTGAAGGTCCTCGTCGACCCTCGCTGAGCGAGATCCGCCCCCGACCGGCCTCAGCCGACGCGGCGGCATTCCCAGGTGAAGTACTGCCACGGAGGCAGGAAGCCATGGCGGCGGGCCTCGGCAGAGTCGAGGAGTGCGACACAGTCGGCGGCGTTCGGAGCGCCCAGCAGGTCGATCGCATCGATGTCGCCGGTTGGCACCCCGGCTACCGCCCCCGGACCGGCGGCGACCAGATCGAGCCAGTCCTGCGTGACGACCAGCGTCGTCTCGAATCCCGCAGCTCGCAGCCGATCGGTCAAATCGAGCCCGAAGCGCCAGTGGACCAGCGTGTTGTCGCCGTGGTACTCAACCCCAGCCGGTCGTTGGGTACGGGCGTGGAGCACCGGGACCTGCAGGTAGAGCAGGCCGCCCGGGG
This sequence comes from uncultured Actinomycetes bacterium, assembly GCA_963847945.1. Classification (GTDB taxonomy): domain Bacteria; phylum Actinomycetota; class Acidimicrobiia; order Acidimicrobiales; family Ilumatobacteraceae; genus JANMJD01. The sequence continues at coordinate 194,344 of CAWKBX010000001.1, read as the reverse complement.
CCAGAACTCGGTGGACCTCGGCAAAGACGGCATCGGGGTCGAGGGTGTGTTCGACCACGTGGGCGCTGAGGATCACGTCGAGCGACGCGTCGGGCAGGTCGATCGCCTGCAGGTCGAGGCGGACGCTCCCACGGTGGGCGCTTTCGTCGAAGTCGCTGGCGAGGTAGTCGAACCAGCCGCCCATCGCCCGGCGGTAGTCGTCACCGAGTCGCGGGCTGGTCTCGAGCACCCGCAGTCGGGTCGACGGCTTGGCGCTCCGCTGGAACCAGGCAGCGAGCAGAAACCGGTCGCGAGCGATCGAGCCGCACTGCGGGCAACGAGACAGCTCGCTGTTGAACCCGCCGATGAACTCGTCGCCCTGCCACCGGCAGATCAGGCACCATGCCCCGGCCGTCGCTTCGCCGGTGGACGGTGGTCGCCACGGACTGACCTTTGCCTCGGACCACGCACCCGGCGGTCTGGCCACGCCCAGGCGACGAGCCAGAGGCCGCAGCCGGTCACGAAGGTCGGAAGGGATCAGGTCACGCAGACCGGCCAACAGCACGGCCGGAGGTTACCCGTCGGAACCGGCGCCGGTCTCGGTCGCCGACATCCATGCCGCGAACAGCCCGGCGTACACCCCACCACGGGCGATGAGGGCGTCGTGGTGGCCGACCTCGACCAGCTTCGCCCGTTCCATGACGCCAACCCGATCGGCGCGGGCGGCCGTGGAGAGACGGTGGGCAATGGCGATCGTCGTGCGACCTTCGGCGAGACGGGCCAGCGCATTGGCGAGACGGGTCTCGGTGAGCGGATCGACCGCCGATGTGGCTTCGTCGAGCAACAACACGTCGGGGTCGGCCAGATATGCCCTGGCCAACGCCACCAATTGGCGTTCACCGGCCGAGAGCTGCTCACCGCGCTCGCCCACCTCGGTGGCCAAACCGTCGGGCAGACTGGCGACCCACTCCCCGAGACCCAACTCGTCGAACGCCGCGGCAATCGCATCGTGGTCGACCCCTGGGCGGGCGAAGACGAGGTTCCGTTCGATCGAGGTATCGAACAAGAACGGATCTTGGGGAACGAGCATCACTCGGCTCCGCAGATCGTCGTTGGCGACATGACGCAGGTCGATGCCGCCGATGGTGACTCGCCCGACGGTCGGATCGGCGAGCCGCACGATGAGCCGACCCAGTGTGCTCTTGCCCGACCCGGTGGCACCGACGAGGGCGACCTGCTCGCCGGGGACGATCGTCAGACTCACGCCTTCCAAAGCCAGCGTGCCATCCTCGTCGAGGCCGAGCCGCGGCCGATAGCCGAAGTCGACCCCCTCGATCGTCACGCCGAGCCTCCCCGGCGGCAGGGGTGTCGGATGGGCCGGTTCCGGCGGGCCGACGGGGATGTCGAGCACGCCGAGAATGCGTCGGAGACCCGCCACCGCGGCCTGGGTCTGGTCGAGCACCTCGGTCAGCCCGGCGATCGGTTCGAGGAAGCGGTAGGTGAGGAACACGAAGCCGATCAACGCGCCCGAGGTGAGGCCGCTCGATGCCCCCCGCAGCACGCCGACTCCGACGACGGCAGCGACGGTCAGCACCGAGAACACCTCGCCCGAGGGGAACAGGAACGCCCCGATCGTCTGTGACCGAATGAACGCCTCAGCCCGGTTGTCGGCCGCCCGCAACACCCGCCGAGTCGCGGCCGGCCGCGCCCCATAGGCCCTGGTCACCGCACTGGCCGTGACCATTTCACCGACCTGCGACATGAACTCGCCGTTGCTCTCGCGGGCCCGTTCGTAGCCGCGCACAAGTCGCCGCTGCACCGCTCGCAGCACGATGGCCAGTGGAGCGGCGACGGCGAAGGCGACCAACGCGAGCACCCAGTCGTAGGCCAGCATGACGCCGGCGACCAGCACCATCAATGTTGAGTCGAGCAGCCAGGCAATGCCTCCCCACGAGAAGAACTGGGTCATCGTCTCGATGTCGGACGTCACCCGGGCGACCAGCGCGCCGCGTCGTTCCTCGGCGTGCTCGGCGAGGCTCAGTCGATGAATGTGCTCGAACAGCCGCACCCTCAGGCCGTAGAGGGCGTCCTCGCTGCGAACCCCGAGCCGCAGCATCGTGGCCCGCTGGGCGAACCCGGCGATCACCACGACGACGAACCCGATCGCACACAGCATCGCCACCCGGTCGACATCGACGCCGTCGTCGGTGATTCCCCCGTCGATCGCCTGTTGGATCAGCACCGGCACCACGATGCGTCCCGCGGCTCCCACCAGGGCGAGGCCGATGGTCGCCCCTGCGCCCCGGGTCAGCTCTGGTGCGGCGCTGACCCCGCGACAGCGTCGCCACGGCTCCTGCGGCATCACCGGTTCTCACGAGAGCACCTCGGCGGCGGATGCGGATGCGGCGCGGTCGTCTTCGTAGGCGTCGACGAGGGCCCGGTAGCCAGGGTGGGCCGCGGCGATGTCGTTGTGGCTGCCGTGGGCGACGATCCGGCCGTCGGCGAGGTACGCCACCTCGTCGGCCAGGGCGATGGTCGACGGCCGCGAAGCCACGATCACCGTGGTGATGTCGCTGAGGGTCGTGCGGAGTTGGGTGAGGATCTGTGCCTCGGTGCCCGGGTCGAGCGCCGAGGTGGTGTCGTCGAGCAGCAGGACCCGGGGTTGACGGGCCAACGCCCGGGCCAGGGCGATCCGCTGACGTTGGCCGCCCGACACGCTGATCCCCCGCTCCCCGACGATCGTGTCGGCTCCTGAGGGAAGTTGGTCGACGAACTCGGCCGCTGAGGCCGTCGCCAGCGCCTTGGCGACGGTGGCCGCGTCGATCGGTTCGTCGAGCGTCACGTTGTCGGCAATCGTTCCGCCGAGCAGGAACGGTTCCTGGAAGACCAGCGCACACGCGCCCGACTCACGGGCAACCCGCCCGGTGTCGGTGGAGCGCAGCCCGACGATCAGCGAGAGCAATGTCGATTTCCCCGAGCCCGTCGCGCCGACCAGGGCGACGGTTCGACCCTGGGCGATGTGCAGCGACAGATCATCGAGCACGGGCCGGCCGGGCTCGTAGGCAAACGTGAGGTGGTCGAGCGCCAGGCCCCAACCGGGCGCGGCCGCGGCGACGTGCCGCGTCGGGTCGTCCTCGGTGGGTTCGTCGAGGATCTCGCGCACCCGGGCCCAACCGGCCAGCGAATGCGGGAGTTCCGACAACGCGTAGCCGACCAGTCGCAGCGGTAGGACGAGCAACGTGAACAGGTAGACGAAGCTGGTGATCTCGCCGACGGTCATCATTCCGTCGCGCACCCGGATGGCGCCGACCAATACCAAGACGATGTTGCTCACCGTCGGGGCCACGTCGATGAGGGTCTCGTAATTGGCCTTGATCGCCACGGCGTGGATGCGCGATCGGCGCAGATGGGCCGCAATCGTCGCCAGACGGTCGGCCTCGCGGGTTTCGGCCCCGAACGCCTTGACGACCATCACGCCTTCGAAGCTCTCATGCACCGCGGCCGACAATCGACCGAGATGGTCTTGTGCCTCGTCGTAGTAGCGAGACACCCGATGTTGATACGCCACATTCAGCCCGGTGAGGAGGGGAAACAACGCAACCGCAACCAGCCCGAGCACCACGTCGGTGACGATCAGCCACGCCCCCGCGATCAGGATCAACAGCACCGTCGACAGCGCGAACGGCAGCGGGGCGAGCACCCCGACCGAGGCCTGGGCATCGACGCCGAGGCGCGCCACCAGGTCGCCCGACGGTCGACGCTGCGTCCACTCGAACGGCTGGGCCTGCATCTTGTCGGTCAACTGACCGATGATGCTCTGCTCACTGTGGTACTGGGCGCGGCCGGCGAACGTCCGGCGCAGAACCACCGCCGCCGCCCGAACCAACCCGATGCCAATCATCACGCCGACCCCAGCGATCACCGTTCCCGCCGACGGGCGGCGAACCTCGAACGCGGGCACGATCACCCGGTCGACCAGACGGCGGATCGCCCACGACGAGGCAATCGTGCATACCGCGAACACCGCGGCGCCGCTCACCGCGATGGCAAACTCGACCGGATGCAGACCGATGTGATGACGGACCAGGGTCAGACCGCGTCGTAGCGTCGAACCCCGATCGAGCGCGCCACTCGGAGTCTCGACGCGGTTCATACGTCGTTTCTACCAGCGACGCACCGCTCCACCTGCTCCAATTCCGCGGACCGGGCGCCGCACCGCCTAGCGTGAGCGCCGTGAATCACATCAACCTCGGGCTCTTTGCCATCCGGGTCTTCTTCGGCCTGTCGATGGCGTATCACGGTTACAACAAGGTCTTCGGAGGCGGTGGGCTCAAGGGCACCGCCGGTTGGTTCGAGTCGATGGGCATGAAGTGGCCGATGCTCCAGGCCCGCATCGCCGCCTTCACCGAGATCGGGGCCGGCGTGTTGTTCGCGGTGGGCCTGCTCACCCCGCTCGCCGCGGCCGGGTTGATCGGCCTGATGGTCGTGGCCATCTACACCTCGCATCTCAAGAACGGCTTCTTCATCTTCAAGCCGGGTCAGGGCTGGGAGTACTGCGGGTCGATCGCCATCGCCGCTTTCGGCGTGGGGGCAATCGGGGCTGGCGAATGGTCGCTTGACGAGGCCTTCGACACCCACATGACCGGCTCGAAGGGCGCGATCATCGCCGCCGTCGTCGGTGTCGGCGGGGCGATCGCCCAACTGGCCGTCTGTTACCGACCCCCGGCCGCCGCCAAGTGACGGTACCCACCACCGACGTTGCCGCCGATTCGGCCGACGACGAGCAACCGCGGCGCCGCTGGGTGACCGTGCTGCTCGGAGTCATCGTCGCCCTGCTGGCGGCGATGTGGATCTACGCATACTTCTTCGCCACTACGGAAGGCATCAATCGCATCGGTGATCGCACGTGGTCAGCCCGCGCCGAGGTGCAGTCCGCGGCGGCCGCCGAGGAGCTGTTCGCCCTGCGCGACGTCCGTACGATCGAAGAGGCCGGGCCGAATGCGCTGGCCGAACGCGCCGAGATCATCGCCAAGACCAACGTGATTTTGACCACCCTGGTCGACGAACTCGAGGCCGACAAGCCCACCGATGCGAAGGGCCAAGAGGTCGTCCCGTTGTGGATCGCCGACTACCGCATCTATCTCGCCGACCGCACCGAAATGGTTGCCCGCATCCGCGCCGGTGAGAACGTGCTGCTCAACGAGACCCAGATCAACGGGAGTCCGATCAGCAACTTCATCAACGACTTCGCCCGGCAAAACAACATGAAGAGTTGCCAAACCCCTACCGACCTCGCGGTCTGAGGCCGCGTGGCTTTCCGCGTCGCTGAGCCGGCCAGCACCGGTGACGACGGGGCCAACTGGCGGTTTCTCGGTTCGCTGATTCGGCCGCATCGACGCTTGTTCGTCAGCTATGGCCTGCTCGTGGCCATCGCTACATCGCTGCCGATCATCGCGGCGTTGTTGATGGCCAGGTTCGTCGACCTGGCCGTCGACGGAGCCTCGGCGCGGCGGTTGATGCCGCTCGGGCTTGGCTACGCCGTGCTCGGGCTGGCGTCGTCGGGAATCGGCATTCTGGTCACCTGGCGTTCGACGGTGTTGGCGTGGGGCCTGACCAACGGGCTGCGCCACGACCTGGCCAGCCATGTGCTCAACGCCGACCTCGCCTTCCATCGCGACCGCACCCCGGGCGAGTTACTCACCCGTTGCGACAGCGATGTCACATCGGTGACCAGTTTCATGGCCTCGGTCGTCTCGCGGATCGTCGGGATCGCCCTACTGGCCGTCACCAGCCTGATCGTCCTCGCGGTCGTCGAACCACTGCTCGCCCCTCCGCTCGTCGTCGGCTATGGCCTGCTCGGCTGGACGATGTGGCGGGTCCGCAACACATCGACCGACGCGACGGTCGCCGAGCGAACGATCGACGCCGAGATGAACGGCTCAATCGAGCAATACCTGTCGGGAGCCGACGACGTCGCCGCGTTGGCCGGCGGGGTTCACGGGCTGCGCCGTTTCGCCGATGCGTCGGCCCGGTTGGTCAAGGCGGCCGGCGGCCGGGTCCGGGCCGAGATGCTGGTCCAGGGTTCGATCAAGTCGGTGATTGGAGCCTGTGAGGTCGGGATCCTCGCCGTCGGCGCGGCGTTGATGGGGGCAGGTCGGCTGCAGATCGGAGGGGTCGTGCTCGGGTACCGACTGGTCGCCATCGTCCGCAACCCCGTGGAACACCTCACGTGGCGCCTCCAGGATTCACAGGGCATCGCCGGCGCGGCGCGGCGGGTATTGGAGCTGCTGGCTGAACACCGTCGGATTCGCTCGGGCACGGGGCGGCTGCCCGACGGCGCGCTCGATCTGCAGTTCGACCAGGTCGGTCTGGTCTACGACGATGCTCTCGACGGGGAAACCGCCCTCGGCGGCCTCTGTCTGCAACTCGAGGCAGGGCGGGTGGTCGGGCTGGTCGGCCGCTCAGGCTCGGGCAAGACCACGGTTGCTCGGCTGTTGCTGCGGCTGGTCACCCCGACATCGGGGGCCGTACTCCTCGGCGGAACGAGCGTGGCGGGTCTCGATGACGTCGAGTTCCGGCGCCGGGTCGGGGCCATCCCCCAAGACGTCCAGCTCTTCCCGGGCAGCGTCCGCGACAACGTGGCGATGTTCGACGACGTGCCCGATCTTGAAGTCGAGCAGGCATTACGCGACGCGGGGCTCGGCCGGTGGCTCGATGGTCTGGCCAACGGACTCGACACCCGACTGTCGACCGACGGCCGATCGGACGACGCCGACCGCACCGGGCTGTCGGCGGGTGAAGCACAGCTGTTGGCGATTGCCCGGGCCCTGTTGCGTCGCCCCGACGTCGTCGTCCTCGACGAGGCCACCTCGCGTGTCGACCCGGCGACGCAGGCCGCCATCTCGGCGGCGTTGGCGACGTTCGTCGCGGCCGCACCGGCGTGATCATCGCCCACCGGTTGGAAACCCTCGATGTCTGCGACGACATCGCCGTGTTGGCCGATGGCGATCTGGTCGAGTTCGGGCCCCGGGTCACGCTGGCCGCCGACCCGACGAGCCGCTATGCCAAGCTCCGGGCGATCGGCGACGACGCCGAGGAACTCCAGTGAGCGACACGATCAGCAGGCTGCACGGGGAGCGGCGGATGTGGCGGGCGGCGAACTTCCGCGGCCGCTGGTACTGGACCGGAACGGCGGGATGGATCATCTACTTCGTCTCACCGATCGTCCCCGGCTGGCTGATCGGGCAGATCTTCAACTCGCTGGAGAAGTCCGGCGGGCCGACCACCCGGTTGTGGGTGTTGATCGCCGCCCTGGCGATCGCCGAGGCGGCGATGATCTGGGGTCTCGCCGCGGCCCATTGGGTCTACGTCCAGGGCGCCGAATCGTCGAAGGCGCTGATGCGCGCCAACGTCGTGCGGGCGCAGCTGGCCAGCGGGGGTGGCATCGCCGCGCCCCGCAACGTCCCGGTCGGCGATGTTCTCGTGCGGCTCCGTGACGACCCGTTCGACACGATGTTCCTCCTCGACAACTGGGTCGATCTGGTCGGCGCGCTCGATCTACGGCATCATCGCGGCGTGGTTCCTGGTGCGGATCGATCCGCTCGGGGCGCTCGTCGGGATCGCCCCGCTGTTGCTCGTGGGCTGGGGAAATGGCCTGATCGCCAGCCTCGCCCGCCGATTCCGCCAACGTTTGAGAGATGCGGCCAGTGCGGTCAGCGACTTCCTCGCCTCGGCGTTCGAGGCGTCGCTGACCGTCAAGGTCGCTGGCGCCCAGCCCGGCGTGCTCCGACGGCTCGACGAGCTCAATGCCAGTCGGGCCAAGGCCGCCGTCGGCGATCATGTGTGGAACGAAGTGCAGTGGACGATCAACTCGACGATGGCCGATGTCTTCGTCGGCCTCGCGCTGGTCGTCGCCGCCCGAGGACGCCTGACGGCCGGCGAGATCACCCAGTTCGCGGCCTACCTGCTGGGACTGGTGTGGTTGCCGATGCGGATCGGTGGACTGATCGCGGGACGGCGGCGCTTCGAGGTATCCGCCGACCGGCTCGACGCACTGTGCGCTGCCCCGAGCCTCGCCGCAGCCCGATCCGCTCGTCGGCCAGCTCGCCCTGCCGGTCTCGGCGGTCCGCCGTGGTCGCTCCGGTGGTACTCGCGCTCGTCAACCGCTGGAGACGACTCGAGGTGCGCGGTCTCACGGTCGCCGCCCGCGGGTTGTCCAGCATCGACCTCGATATCCAGCGGGGCACGCTGACCGTCGTCAGCGGGCCGGTCGGCATCGGGCAAGACGTCGCTGTTCCGCGGCGTCATCGGGCTGCTCGAAATCGACTCCGGCTGAGGTCGGTGGAACGGTTCGATCATCGCCCGACCGAGCCGCGTTCTTCGTGCCGCCCCATTGCGCCTACGTCGCCCAGGTGCCCCGCCTGTTCGCCGAATCGCTGGCCGACAACCTCCGGCTCGGCCATGCCGTCGCCGACGAGGTCGTTGCGAGATGCGATCCGGTCTGGCCGCTTCGAGGACGACGTCGCCGATCTGCCTGACGGACTTGACGACGATGGTCGGAGCCCGCGGCGTTCGGCTGAGCGGCGGCCAGGCGCAACGCGCCGCCGGGGCTCGGGCGCTCGCCCACCGACCCGAGTTGCTGGTCCTCGACGATCTGACGAGCGCCCTCGATGTCGAGACCGAGCGGCTGCTGTGGGATCGGCTGGCAGCTGCCGGCTACACCGTCCTCGCCGCCTCGAACCGCCCAGTCGCCCTTGCCCGAGCCGACCAGGTCATCACGCTCAGCTGAGCAGTTTTGCCGCTCGCCAGACGTCGCCGTCGTGGTAGCGGATGACCTTGGCGGGTGAGCCAACGGCGACACAGTTGTCGGGCAATACCCCGGTGACCACGGAGTTCGCGCCGACGACGACGTGACGGCCGATCTGCGCGCCGGGGAGTACGACGGTGCCGTGGCCGAGCCAGGATCCGTCGCCGATCGACACGGGTCGCTCGGGCATCGCCTGGCGGGAGATCGGCTCGGCGAGATCTTCATAGCCGTGGTTCTGGTCGGTGATGTACACGTGGTGGCCGGTCCACACGTCGTTGCCGATCGTCGATCGACAGGTGGCCGACGATGCCCGATCCCTTCCCGATCAGGCACCGGTCGCCGATCTTCACGACCGGGTTGGTGAGGCATTCCTGGCCCGGCACCATGCCGGCCGACAGCGTGATCTGCGGACCGAACATCGTGCCCTCGCCGATGTGGATGTACTCCTCGTTGAACAAGGTGTTCGCCGGAAAGCAGATCACACTGTTCATGCCGAACTTGCCGAACCGCCGGCCCCGGGCATCACCCGGCCCGATCGCGCCCAGTTCAACGGCATGATCCCAGCCTTTGCGAACCAGTTCACCCGCGACCCGCTTCGCCCGGCCGCGCAACCGGTTGAGGATCGTCGACTTCGGGATCTCGCGCTGCAGCACGACATTCGAGGCTATCGGCACGTCATGACCAGCAACCGGGGCCGACCGCCCGATACGGTCAGGCGTGATGACACGGGCCGTTTCGCATACCACCACCTTTGTCGGCGTCGAACGCGACGGTGTCGCCGTTTTCACCGGCATCCGTTATGCGACGGCGGAACGATTCGAGCGGCCGGTCGTCGTCGACCCGCCGCCAATCGTCGACGCCACCCAGCCCGGAAACCAGTGTCCCCAGGTACTCGGCATGTTGGAGCAGGCGATGGGAGCCGGCGACATTCCGATGACCGAGGACTGCCTGATGCTCAACGTCTGGACGCCGGCCCCCGACGACCGGCGTCGACCGGTGCTGCTCTGGATCCACGGCGGGGCGTTCATGACCGGAACCGGGGCGATGCCGTGGTACGACGGCACGGCGCTCGCCAGTCGCGGCGACGTTGTCGTGGTCACGATCAACTACCGGCTCGGCGTGTTCGGCTATCTCGGCGCGCTCAACCTCGGAACCCACGACCAGCTCGCCGCGCTCGATTGGGTGCAGCGCCACATCGCCGGCTTCGGCGGCGATGCCGACAGGGTCACCGTCTTCGGAGAGTCGGCCGGCGGGTCGAGTCTCGTCGCCCTGATGGCCACGCCAGACGCCTCGACGAGATTCCAACGGGCGTGGGCGATGAGCCCGTCGATCACCCAGCTGCGGTCCGCGGCGCGGGCCGCCGACGCGGAAGCCGAATTGCTCGCCGCCGCCGGGGTCGCCGATCACGACGGCCTGCGCTCGCTGCCGATCGAGTCGCTGGTCGCCGCCCAGATCGAGGTCTTCAGCCGCCCGACCGTCGGTCTCACCGCCTTCTCCCCCGCCGTCGACGGTCACCTGCACGACGACACGATCGCCAAGCTGGCCGCGACAAGTGGGGTTCCCCTGGTCATCGGTACGACCCGCGACGAGATGAACCTGTTCAATGCCTTCAACCCCGCCGTCAGCGGCATCGACGACAGTGGTCTGCAGCAGGCATTCGCCGCCCGGTTCGGTGAGGCCGCTCCGGTCGTGCTCGATGCCTACCGAATCGCCCGACCAGGCGCGTCGAACGGGGCCTTGATGTCGGCGATGCAAACCGACGAAACGTTCCGGGTGCCCGCTCGCCGCACGGCCCAGGCGAAAGGCGCCCACGGGACCGACGTGTGGAGTTACTGGTTCACCCAGCCGTCGGCGGCGTTCGGCGGGGTGCTCGGGTCGTGTCATGGCATCGACATTCCGTTTGCCTTCCACAACCTCGACAAGCCGGGCGTGGCCATGTTCCTCGGCGACAGCCCCGGCCAGGTCGAGGCCGCCGACGCCTTCAGCAGCTCGATCCTCGCCTTTGCTCACACCGGCGACCCGGGGTGGGCGCCCTACTCTCCCGACGCTCGAACCACGATGCGATTCGGGGCAGCCTCGGCCCCGATCGACGATCCGGAACCCGAACTTCGCCAACTCTGGGAGGCCCTCCAGTGACCACTTCGAACGCTGGAAACCGCGCCGACGGGGATGCGATCATCCAACGCTCGTTTGCCTACGCCACTGGGGTCGACCGTCGCGACTGGGCGCTCTACGCCGATTGTTTCACCGACCCGTGCGAGTTCGACTTCTCGTCGTGGAACCAGCGTCCACCAACGCTGATCGGGCCAGCGACATGGGCCGCCAACGTGGCTGGGACCAATGGCAACTTCGATGCGACGCAGCACATGATGTCGAATCACGTGATCACCTTCATCAGCGACGATGAAGCCATCGGCGTCAACGAGTTGATCGCCCAACATTGGTTCTCGACCGCATCGATGACGACGTTCGGACGGGCCGACGAGGTCTCGTGGTGCATTCTCGGTGGCCACTACACCAATACCTACCAGCGGTGCCCCGACCGGCAATGGCGCATCGCCCGCTGCCGGCTCGACGTCCGCTACACCACCGGCAACCCCGGCGTATTCAGCCTTGCCCGTGGGCGGGGGGCTTCGGCGGACGCGGAGCCTTCCACCGGATGAAATCGTCGATCAGGCCGGTTTCGACGTCGTAGACGAAGCCGCCGATCGTCTTCAGCTTCTTCAGGTAGGGGGTCCCCGCCAAGGTCTCGATGTCTTCGCGCAACGCTGCGGCATGGTCGTCGATCGGGAAAAACCCCAGGTCGGCACCCGTGCGGAGCTTCAGGTCCTCATCAGTCACGCCGGCAAGCCCGCATTGGGTGTGCTGCATCACCACGACGGTGTCGACACCCAGGACATGGGTCGACAACGCCAGGCTGCGCAACACATCGTCGGTCACTCGACCACCGGCGTTGCGGATGACGTGCGCCTCGCCGAGATGCAGTCCGAGCACGGCGAACACATCGATGCGGGCGTCCATGCAGGTGATCACCGCCAACTGCCGACTCGGCCGGGCATCAGCTACGTTCGCCCGTGCCGCGGCGTATCCGGCGTTGGCCGCGAGCAGGCGCGTCACTTGGGTCATGACCCCAGCGTGGCCGTTCCGACGCCGCGGCCGCAAATGAGAACTCGACGTTGTGCGTTGGGTCGCTCGGCGAGCTCCCCAGCGCACGGAACGCCGACCACGAAATCAGCTGGCTAGAACCGGCCACCGTCGACGAGGAATTGCTGGGCGGTGCAGGCTGCGCCGTCGTCGGCGGCAAGAAACAGGACCATCTGGGCAAACTCGTCGGGCAGAATTCGTCGTTTGATTGCCTGATCGTTCATCGTGCCGGCCTCACCTTCAGGGGTCCACCACTTGGTCAGCTGGCGTTCGGTCACCACCCAGCCGGGCAGCACGGTGTTGACCCGCACCCCGTGCGGACCGAACGTGCGGGCCATCGTGCGGGTGATGCCCTCGACGGCAGCCTTGGCCATCGTGTAGCCGGGGAACATGTCTTCCTGCATCATGTAGCTGCTCGAACCAATGTTGACGATCGATCCCATCCGGGCGTCGATCATCTGTGGGGCGAGAGCCTGGATGGCGAAGAAGTAGTGACGCAGATTGGTGTTGATCCGGTTGTCGAAGTATTCAGGCGTCATCTCCCGCCAGTCGTGGCGATCGTCGCTGGCCGCGTTGTTGACCAGCACGCTGATCGAACCCAACTCGTCGATTGCCGCCGCGCAGGCCGTTTGCAGCGCCGGAATGTCGAGCAGATCGACCTCGTAGAAGACCGGTCGATGGGCGACCCCCGCCTGCGCACAACGTTCGATTGTCGCCGCCGCGTAGGTGGCGTTCTTGTCGACGAAGGCGACTTTGCTGCCCTGGCGGGCGAATTGTTCGACCATTGCGCTGCCGATCCCATCGGCTCCCCCGGTGACGAACACCGTGCGATCGGTGAGGGATGGGTAACGGGCGTAGTTCGTGGTCACCCGCCCGACGGTACCGGGCGTCGGCCGATTCAGCGTGCGGCCCACCACGATCGCAGGCGAGACGCCGAAGGCTCGTTGACGACCCGCGGGGGCATTCGACCGGCGATCATCGCGGCAACCTGTTCCACGGAACTGCGCGCCTGGGCGTCGGCGTTTTCGGGGGTGAGCCCACCCATATGAGGCGTAGCGACGACGCCGGGCCGGCTGGCAAGCCACGGTGATGGCCGCTGGTCGGGGGCCCGCCCCACGTCCATCGCCAGTCCACCAAGGTGGCCCGAGTCGAGCGCCGCAGCGACGGCTTCCTCGTCGAGCAGCTCTCCCCGCGAGACATTGATCAACATCGCGCCCGGCTGCATCGCAGCCAACGCTGACGCATCGATCAGGTTCGCCGTCGTTGCCGTCGCTGGGGCAAGCGGCACGACGAACTCGGCTCGGGCGAGCAGCTCGCCCCTCGTGACCTGGTCAAATCCGTCCGTACTGGCGTCGGCGACCGGGTCACAGACGATCACGTCCATGCCGATGCCTCGCAGCATCGAGGCGAGATACGAGCCGATCGCGCCGTACCCGATGATCCCAACTGTTCGTCCGCGTAGTTGCCGCCCCGGCCGCTGCGCAGGTTGCCCACCACGCCGGTAGTCGATCGTCGACTCGCTCACATGGCGCGCCACGTCGAGCATCAACGCCAGCGCGAGTTCTGCGGTCGAGGCGATGAAGCTCTTGTCTGCGTGGCCGACTACCACACCGGCGGTCGATGCCGCGGCGACGTCGATCGTCGAGATATCGATCGCGCACCGTAGGAAGGCAAGGAGTTCCGGCCGTGCGACGAACAACGCGGCCTCTCCTGGAGTCGAGCGGTGAGCGATGATCACCTCGCACCCGGCGGCCGCGTCGATCAGTTCAGCGGTCGTCAGGTCCCGATCAAGCGGGTTGACGACGACACCGACGATGCCCCGAAGTTCAGGCAGTGCCCGGGCGTAATACGCGGTGAGATCTTCGGGATTGTGAGTGAGAAACGCTCGCATTGTCCAGGACCGTAGCCCTGGGCTCGCCCAGCCGAAGGGTTATCCGTGGACCGTGACCGTCGGGGTGCCGCCGCCACCGAACTGGAGCAAGACGCGCTTCAGATTCGGGGCGGTGACCTGCTCGGGCGTCTCGGTCCACACTCCGCCAGGCACGGCGATGTCGATTGACGACCAGAAGTTGGCGACGATCTCGACGGCCGTCGTCATCTGCACCGTCAGGTTTGTGCCCGACATCTCGACAAGGTCGAGCCCGGTGCCGTCGACCACGACGCCCGGGTACGTCAACCGCACAGCCGTGGCTGCGAGGGGTGAGGTGGTCAACGTTTCGTTCGCAGCGCCGCCGTAGAACCCGAACGAATCGGTTCCGCCGCCGCCGGCAACCAAGATCGCCCCCCGAACGCCCGGGTCGCTCAGGTCGAAACGGTCGTGGCCTGCGCCCCCGTAGTAGTTGCCCGGGCCACCAACCGCAATGGCGTCGATTCCATCACCCCCCGAAATTTGATCGACACCGTCCGCACCGACCCCGATCAATGTGTCACCACCGGTGCCGCCATTGATCGAGTCACCAACCGGAGTACCGAAGATCTGATCGTCGCCGGTGCCACCCCACGCCGTCACTCCAACCGTCAGATCGACCGGGCTGATCACGTCGTTACCGGCGAACCCGTAGACCGTCCCTGACGCATACACGACGTCCTGCACCGGCGATCCGTAGACCGTGTCGCGGCCTAATCCGCCGTCGACGGTTGCCTTCGACAGCAGCGGGTACGCCCCAGCGATGACACCCCGCAGGTCGATGAGATTCGAGCGGGGTCCAATAGTGCCGGGGCGAATGTTGACGTCGAGGAACGCGACCGAATTGCACGCGACGATCGGCACCGTGACCTCGGTGTTGACGATCACCGAGCCGTCAGCGGCGCAGCCAACGGCAAAGTTTCGCTGGGCTCCTCCATTGATGGTCAGCACGCCGTTGGTGAACTTCACAGGAACCGGTGTTGCCCCGGCGGGCGAGGGAATCACCACAGCGACCAAGACGACGACGAACGACACAGCCAGAGCCCGAGCCCGAGGAAGGTGCATTCCGGGATCCTAGACCTCAACAACCCGGAGTGGTCGACGACCGCTACACGCAGCTTTGGGCGGGCCTATGCGCTGACGATCGGAGCGAGGGTCAACTCGGGCTTGTCGCGCAGTAGGCGTTCGAGGCGGTACTTGTTTTCGAAGAGGGCCAGCAGCACACCGTCGGCACGCTCGGCAATGCGGATGCCGCCCATCGCTCGCAGTTCGGGAGCGGTTGCCGCGTCGGTGCGGCGGGCGATCTCGATGCCGTTCCCCATCAGCTCGACCTCGACGTTGTATTCGGCGCGCATGCGGTGCTTGAACACGTCCATCTGCAGTGACACCGACGGTGGCGATGATCGGTCGTGACGTGTTGCCGTCTTCGATCAGCGCCTGGATCACCCCTTCGGCGTCGAGCTGGTCGACACCGGTTTGGAACTGCTTCGACTTCGATACATCCAAGGGCCGCGCCGAGGCGAAGTTCTCAGGTTCGAAGCGGGGCAGCGGTGGGAACTCGACCGGCTTGCCGGAATAGACCGTCTCGCCAATTCGCAGGTTCCGGGCGTTGACCAGGGCAACGACGTCACCGGGGAACGCTTCATCGATGGTGTCGCGTTCGCGCCCGAGCGTCGTCGCCGCATGCTTGGTGGTGACCACGCGACCGTTCGACGACTGTGTCAGCGGCTCACCACGCTCGAACCGACCGGAACACACCCGCACGAACGCCATCTGGTCGCGATGCGATGGATCGACATTCGATTGGATCTTGAACACGATCCCGGCGAAAGGAGCGTCGAGGTCGCGCAGGTCGCCGTTCGACTCATAGCGCACCGACGGCGGCGGCGCGACGGTGACCAGGGCTTCGAGGAGCTGCCGCACGCCGAGGTTGGTGAGCGCCGACCCGGCGAACACCGGAGACAGGTTCCCCGCGGCGAACGCCGCTCGACTCCATCCGCCGTCGGCGACGGCGAGCAGCTCGCACTCCTCTTGGGCTTGGGCCCAACCGGCCCCGCCGGCGGCGACGGCATCGCCACCCTTCAGAGTCTCTTCGTCGCCGATCTTGGCCCCGCGAGCCGTGCGGTCGGCCCGGATCAGCGTGCCGTTGGTGACGTCGAGCAGACCGACCAGATCGCCCGTCGGGCCGACCGGCCACATCATCGGGGCGATCTGCAGTTCCAGCTTCGAGGTGATGTCGTCGATGAGTTCGAACGGCGACATTCCGGGACGGTCCTGCTTGTTGAGGAACGTGATGATCGGGGTATTGCGGCTGCGACAGACCTCGAACAGCTTGCGGGTCTGGGGCTCGATGCCCTTACCGGAGTCGAGCACCATCACCGCCGCATCGACAGCCGCCAAGACGCGGTAGGTGTCCTCGGAAAAGTCCTTGTGACCAGGGGTATCGAGCAGGTTCATCAGGCAGTCGCCGTACGGGAACTGCATCACCGTCGACGACACCGAGATGCCGCGCTCGCGTTCCATCTCCATCCAGTCCGACCGGGCCGCGGTCCGCCCTCCCCGGGCCTTGACCGCTCCAGCGGTCTGCACCACACCCGAATACAACAACAGCTTCTCGGTCAGCGTCGTCTTGCCGGCATCGGGATGGGAGATGATGGCAAACGTCCGACGGCGCGCCGCTTCGGTCAATACGTCGAGGGACATGTCCCCAGGCTACCGAGAACCCGTGGGGTTCCCGGGCCGGTTTTCGCCGCTGAGCGGGTACAACCGGCCCGAGAGCATCACCTCAACGGGGCAGCTGCGGCGGGGCGAGCGGCTTGCCCGACCCATCGGCTGCCTTGGCGGCATCCCACAACGCGACCCCTTCGACACCCTCGGCCGTCTGGCTGAGGCGGTGGAGCGTGCCCTGAGCGAACCGCGCCAAGGCGGCGAGCTATCGGACGTTGATCAGATCGACGACGAACACCAACGTCTCGCCGCCCTTGATCACCCCGCCGGCTCCTTGGCTGCCGTAACCCATCGAGGGCGGAATCGTCAGCCGACGACGACCGCCGACCTTCATGCCGGCAACCCCCTGATCCCACCCACTGATGACCTGGCCGCGGCCCAAACGGAACTCGAAAGTCTCGCGGCGGTCCCACGAGGCATCGAACTGCTTACCATTCGACCACGCCACGCCGACGTAGTGGACCTCGACGTTGTGACCGGGTGCGGCCTCGTCGCCGGTGCCGACGCTCAGGTCGTCGATGACGAGTTCGCTCGGCGCATCGGTATCGGGAATGGTCACGGTGGGCTTATCAGAGCTCATAAGTCTGAAGCTACCTCGACCACTAGCCTGACCCCGCTATGTCGAAAGTTCTCACCAATCTTCCTGTCGGCGAGCGCGTCGGCATCGCCTTCTCGGGCGGACTCGATACGTCGGCCGCCGTCGCCTGGATGCGCGAGCGAGGGGCGATCCCCTACGCATACACGGCGGATCTCGGCCAGTACGACGAGCCGGAGCTGCACACCGTCCCCGAACGCGGCTCGCGTCTACGGCGCCGCGGAGGCCCGGCTGGTCGACTGCCGGGCCGAGTTGGTGCTGCAGGGGTTGATTGCGTTGCAGTGCGGGGCGTTCCACATCACCACCGCGGGACGCACATACTTCAATACGACTCCGCTCGGCCGGGCCGTCACCGGCACGCTGCTGGTGCGAGCGATGCACGACGACGGCGTCGACATTTGGGGTGACGGCTCCACCTACAAGGGCAACGACATCGAGCGGTTCTACCGCTACGGCCTGCTCGTCAACCCAAACCTGCGGATCTACAAGCCCTGGCTCGACCCAACGTTCGTCGAAGAGATGGGCGGCCGCGCCGAGATGAGCCAGTTCCTCATCGACCGCAAGCTCCCCTACCGCCAGAGCAAGGAGAAGGCGTACTCCACCGACGCCAACATCTGGGGCGCGACGCACGAGGCAAAGTTGCTCGAAGAACTGGCCAACGGCATGGACCTGGTCGAGCCGATCATGGGCGTCGCCGCCTGGCGCGACGATGTCGACGTCGCATCCGAGCAGGTCAGCGTGCGGTTCCACGAGGGTTGGCCGGTGGCGATCAACGGCGTCGAGTTCCCCGATCAGGTCGCCCTGGTGATCGAGGCCAACGCGATCGGCGGCCGCCACGGTCTCGGCATGAGCGATCAGATCGAGAACCGGATCATCGAAGCGAAGTCCCGCGGCATCTACGAGGCCCCGGGCCTGGCGCTGCTGTCGATTGCCTACGAGCGGCTGATCACCGCCATCCACAACGAGGGAACAATCGAGAACTACCGCACGATGGGCCGCCGCCTCGGCCGTCTGCTCTACGAGGGCCGCTGGTTCGACCCCCAGAGCCTGATGCTGCGCGAGCCGCTGCTGCGTTGGGTCGGCACCGCAGTGACCGGTGAGGTGACCGTGCGGCTGCGCCGTGGCGAGGACTACACGATTGTCAACACCACCGGCCCGCATCTGACGTATCAGCCCGAACGGCTGTCGATGGAGCGAGTGGAGGATTCCGCGTTCGGTCCGCTCGACCGCATCGGCCAGCTGACGATGCGCAACCTCGACATCGAGGACTCCCGCGAGAAGCTCGAGATCTACCGGGCCTCGGGCACGCTGGGAGCGGGCGGCGGAGTGCTCGGATTGGGTTCGGGTCCGTCCGATGACTGAGACGGTCGATGGACCCCGACTCGCTCCGCTCACTTCCGCCGACGACCCGCGGCTGGCCGAGGTGTTCATCAAGGGTCTGAACGGGCCCAATGGTGAGCCATTGAACATCTTCGGCACCCTGGGCCACCACCCCGATCTGCTCAAACGCTGGGTCGTGTTCGCCGCCCATGTGCTGTCGAAATCGACGTTGCCGCCGCGTGATCGCGAACTGTTGATCTTGCGGACCGGCTGGAACTGCCAGTCGCGCTACGAGTTCAGCCAGCACGCAATCATTGCCCTGAGCTGCAACATCTCGCCCGAGGAAGTCACCCGAACCAAGGGCGATCCATCCGACGGCACGTGGTCGCCTCACGACGCGCTACTGCTCCGGGCCGCCGACGAATTGCACTCGGTGTCAACCCTCACCGACCAGGTCTGGGCTGGCCTCGCAGCGACGTACACCACCGAACAAATGCTCGATGTCATCGCCGCCGTCGGCAACTACCACCTCGTGGCCATGTTCCTCAACGCCACCCGCGTCGCTCTCGACGACGGCGTCCCCGACGCTCTCGGCTAGCTGTGGCCCCGATCACCGGCGAGCCGTAACCCCAGGGTGCGGGGACGGTCGGCCGCTCCAACGGTTACGGCCGTGTCAGCCTCGCTACTTGGTGCAGTTTGGCGAGGAGCGTCCGGTTCTGGGCTTTGGTCGCATT
Source organism: uncultured Actinomycetes bacterium (assembly GCA_963847945.1). GTDB lineage: Bacteria > Actinomycetota > Acidimicrobiia > Acidimicrobiales > Ilumatobacteraceae > JANMJD01. The sequence continues at coordinate 175,133 of CAWKBX010000001.1, read as the reverse complement.
GTTCATGCGCCTTGCCGCCGCGGTGAAGTAGTGGTGGGCGTCGAAGAAGCGCAATTGACCGGCGTACCACTCCTCATCGGTGCTCGGGTGAGCGCACCGGCTCAGCTCGTCCCGTAGACGCTCGTTCTGATCGAGCATCTCGGGTCGGGCCAGAATGTCGAGGTCGGCGTCGGCCACGAGTTGCTCCAGGATTCCTCGCGGGTGCTGGGGTACGGCGGTCGCCAGAATCATCCCCTGAACCGACCGCACATGCTCAGGTCGGTACCCGAACATCGGTAGCGCCTCGCCGGCGACCCGGGCACCGATTGGTTCGTTGGCGGCATACCGTTCGATGTACCCGATGTCGTGGAACCATGCCGCAGTCAATACGAGGTCCAGCTCGACTCCGTCGATTCCAGATGCCATCGCCAGCCGGAGCGCCGCTGGCACAACCCAGTCCCGGGTGTGGGCGGCGTCGTGGTACGACAGGTCGGCGCTCAGCTCCTTCGTCAACCGACCGTCGGCGTAGTTGATCGCCGCATCCAGATCCGGCCGATCGTGCATCACGTCGTATCCCCTCGGCTCGTGTCGAGATCGGCGACCCGGTCCCGTAACCGACCGACCAGCACCTTGATGATCCCGAGGCCTATTTCGGGCCGTTCCGTGAGCAAGTCGTACAGGGGGGCTCGGTCGAGTAGCAGAAGGTGGGTCGGCTCGATACAGATGACCGTGGCGGAGCGGAGTCCGGGATCGAGGACGGACATCTCGCCGAACACGTCACCATCGCTGAGTCGGTTCAACAGATGGCCGCCGCGTCGCACCTCGACTCGACCGGCGGCGATCACGTACATCTCGTCGCCAAGATCGCCCTCGCGGACGATAACGGCGCCTGCGTCGACGACCTCTTGGCGAACAAGTCGGGCAACGGCGGCCAGCACGTCATCGGGCGTTTCGGCGAACAGCGAAACCCGTTTCAGGGCGAGCACCTTGTCGACGGTCGAGAACATGGCCGGTTCCTCCTGATGGTCAATCGAGGCAATGGCTCGTCGGGCCGACTCGCTCACGTCGGGGTCGTCGTCGTCACACGCGGCCAGGAGTGCCTCCCTGCAACTGGCGACGAGCCGGACCCCGGCGAGGTGGCAGGCCGTCGCCCGCACCCACGGGTCGGTCGACGATACGCAGGGGTCGGCGGTGGTGCCGACAATCAGGCCGGCCAAGGTCGTTGGTTGCAAACTTCGTGGTGGCCTCGGCCGCGCCAGCCGCTCGATGACCGGGATCACCCCTGCGTGCACCGAGACCGACAACTCAGGCTCGAGGAGATCGATGACCTCCGGTAGCCGGGGCAGATCAGTGGTCATCAACAACCGATAGGCGGCGGCCGCGCTCCTGACATCGGGTGACAAGATGACGGCGATCGCCACCAGATTTGCGACCGACCGGAAGAGGTCCGCCCGCAGCGCGCCCGAGAGCGCTCGAGCATCGGGCTCAGGGATTTCACCGATGTACGCAGCCAGGCACTCGACGTCGTCAGCCTCTCGCGCCAAGCAGGTCATCAGTCGCGCGTGATTCACGGCACCGACCGGTGGCATGACCGCGACCGAACCACTCGGCCCGACGGTTGCCGAGACGAGCGCGGCGAACGCAGACGCCCTCACCACACCGTCGCGATGATCGAGGAGCGTGTCGATCCGCCGGAGCGCCTCGTCCCCACCGATCCGTCCGAGCGTTGCCGCGAGGACCACCAACTGCCGATCGGATCGAGTCGCGGTCAGCGCCCCGTCAATCGCCGGAAGCGCCATGAGACCCTCCCCGGCGAGGGCGAGTCCGGCCGAACTTGCACACGTCGGGCGTGCCGTCGCCGCCAGGAGCGGTCCATACCAAGCGGGATCGTTGAGCGGTCCGAGACCGGCCGTGGCACGTATCGCCGCCCGGCTGACCAATGGCGACTCGTCGCCGATCAGATCGACCAGCGTCGAGACCAGGTCATTGGCCCCGGTTGTTTCGATCACGGTTGCGGCGACAATTCGGTCCGACTCCGAAGCGGACTTCGACAATGCGAGGATGCGAGCGACGGCAAGCGCTCGGAGCGGCCGCTCACCGCTGGCGCGGCCCGCAGGAGCTTCATCACGTCGTCGCAGCAGTCCCTCGATTGCGCCCCGCCGAACCGCTGGGTCGTCGTCATCGAGCCAGCTCTCGATCGCTGCGAAGTCGTCATCGTCCGAAGGACACACAACGAGGGCACGAACGCCGTATTGCCTGGCCAGATGGTCGGGCTCGGCCGACAGCTGCCATGCGCCCAGCAGCGTCCGGTCGGCCCGAAGTTCAATCTCGGCCAGCGCCCATCGGCGAACCTCGGCCGAGCGGTGGGTGGTCTGTATCGGGAGCAAGGACCGTGATGAGCCCGGGTCGAGACTCCCGAGCGTCCGGGCCGCGTAGATCGCAACCGCGGGAGATGGATCGCCGGTCGCAGCAACGAGCGCCTGGCGACCCGCCGGGTCTGCGAAGGTGAGCCGGTCAGTTGAAAACTGGCGGCGGGCCAGCGAAGCGGCCAAGGCGCCCGGATACGAACGCCCGAGCCGAGCCGCCACGGCCAACCACAACCCGATCACGGCAACGGCCGTGACGCCGACCGCAGTCACCCCGAGCCCGAGCCCCTGCTCCAACCCGATCAAGCCGAAAGCCGTCGAGGCCAGGGCGATCGGCTGGCCGAAACCTTCGGCGAGTGTTGCCACCCTGCCAACCACGGCGAGGGGAACTGCTCGGTAGGCGATGCCGTGCACGGCATAGTCGAGTCCGAACCCCACACCGTGGTCGACAGCCTTCATCGCCACCGCGAGCACAAGCAGCGCAGCGCTGGAGCTCGAGCCACCGGAGACGATCGCAAACGTCGCCGATCCGACCAACAGCAACACGGGCGTGCCGATGAGCGACACGGTCAACCCTCGTCGATGAGCGACACGCCCGGTGACGAACGCGCCGACGACGAACTGCAAGACACCGGCCGCGGCGTAAAACACACCGAGGAAGCTCGCAATCGCCTGCTGATCGGTGGCGTGGGCGACGACCTGCCCCAGAAAGATCTTGTCGATGACATAAAAACCGACCCACCACATGGTGACGAAGGCGATGATCCAACGGTAGTAGTGGTGGCTGATCAGCGCGGCAATCGACCGACCCCGCCGCCCCGGACCAGGACGGGGTGACGATCCCTCGCCCAGCACCGACGCAGGAGTATCGAGCCGCCACACCGCTCTGATGGCGACGACGGCGAGGGCCAACGAACCGGCACTGACGAGTAGGAGTTCTGTCGTCTCGACGAACCGTACGAGGACCGACGCCGCCAATCCTCCACCGACGAACCCCAGCGACCGGCCGGCGGACAACACCCCGAAGAGCCGCTTTGCCTGCCTCACGTCGAACAGACCATCGGCGATCGCCCAGAAGATCAACATCGACATGTTGATGACAATCTGGAACCACATCGGCAGCAGATAACGAGCGATGCCGAGTCCAACTCTGGCGCCGGCCCACTCGATGGCCGTGCCGACGGAGAGAATGACCATCACCGTCCGGGTGAGTCGAGGGAAAGGAATTCGCCCGGAGGCGACGAGGTACAGCGCCGCGGCGCCGGCTGAGCCCGCGGCACTCACCAGATAGGCACCGGCAATTTGGCTGGGTCCGAATCGTTCGAGGAACAATGCGAAACCGGCGGTCTGCACTCCGACCGCGCCGAAGCAAATCAGAAAGTTCAGCGCCACCATCAGGCCGACCGGACGGCCCTCGCCCGACTCAATGCGCAGCGTGCGCGTCGCGAGCCCGCCGGGCATCATGGTAGAGCGCGGGTCATCCGCGCCACGAGTTCGGGCAGGTCAGCCGTGGTGTACGGGCGGAACCAATCACGCAAGAAGACCGTCGCGGGGATCACCACGATGTCGAGTGCGGCGTCCGCGACGATGTCGCTGTTTCGCTCCTCGTTCCGCACGACACCGGTGACACCGACCGGCACCCAGGCCCGTCCGGGCGCCGAGCGGTAACCGCCGAGGGAATTGACTCGCAGGCCGGGCTGCATCGGAATGATGACGCAGCGCGCCTGGGAGCCGGCGATGATGATCGTTTCTCCTGCCTCGACGGCGACCCTCCGAACCCCGTCGAACGCGCCCGATCGATCGATCGATTCCGTGCGCCAACCAATGTCGTGCAGTGCGTCGACCACCTGCCGTGCCGCGGGTGATCCGTGCCCGACGACGACTCCCCGATGGCCCCAATCAAGGTCGTGTCGGAGAGCGGGCGACGGTTCGGCCACGACCCGGAGTCGTGCTGCGCAGTGCGGGAACGAACGGGCCAACTCCTGACTGACGCGATCGGCGAATCGGGCTGTCTGCGGTGACGCGATCAGCACGACGGTGATGTCGTTCGAGCCGACCCGGGGTGCCGGGAGACCATCGACCTGACCGGCACCCTCGAACGACGGCACCACGTCGGCCCACACGTCGGCGACCACCCACGCGGCGGCCCTGATCGCGGCGTGGTCGGCCTGCGGATCCTCGAAGTCGCCCCGATGAAAGGCGAAGCTGAGGTGGCCATCGGCACCGACCTCGGCCATTCGCAGGTTGGCCTCGCCCGCGGCGATATCGCCACTCACCCGGAGATAGAAGGATTGGAGCCGGTCACGGGTCCGCAACGCGTAGACGGCGAGTCCGCTGCCATGATCGACGAAGATCTCGTAGCCGGCGCTGGTCCGCAGTGTGGTGCCCCGCTGGCGTAACGCGTCGGCGGCCCGGAGCACCCGGATCGAGTCGAGTACATCGGCGGCGAACGCTCGTTGGAGCGGTGAGTCGGCCACCAGCCAGCCGAACGCCTCGGAGGATCGACCGCCGTACCAACGGATGGCGTCGGTCGGACCGTTCTGCGCCGAATCGTCCATCGGGTGGGGGTCGAACACCGCCGCTCGGAGCCTGTTCCGCAGTGCTTCGGGATCGTTGAACACCGACATCGGCACGGCCGTCTTGCTGTGGCACATCGCCAGGGCGAGTACTTCGCGCAGCACGGTCGGGCCGGCGTACGGGAAGGGTTCGTCGGTGCCGATACCGGTGATTCGACTTCGGATGCCGCCGACGTCGGCCGTCCAGATTGTCTCGGCGAGATCATCGAATCGGGGTCGGAACGGCTCCCGCGCTGCGAATTGCGGGTGAGCGCGTCGACCCTCGGGGGTCGTCGACACCATGCCGATGTCGTGTAGATAGGCGGTCAGCGCGCCGCAGGCCTGCACAACGCGCAGCCTCCTCGAATCCCGCTCGGCGATCAGGATGCCGTTGAGGGAATCGATCATCTCGATCGTCCGACGGGCGACATCACGAACGTGCACGACGCCGTGGTCGGCATAGAGCGCCACGTGACCGTGGGGATCGCGATGGAACTCCGGGTCGTCGACGAACCGCTCGAAGATCGCTTCCTGCTCGATCGGACGCCAGTAGCGCCGTTCGAATTCGCGGCGCAACGGCGGTGGAAGGATCTCATCCAGCAGAGGGTCGCGCCCCTGCTCGGAGTCGAGTCGGGTTGTCATCGTGCGCACGCAACCACGAGGCCGGAACCTACTACGGCGGTCGGTCCCGATCGTTCAGAGTGCAACGTCCGGCGTGACATACTCATGGTTTCCTTCCGGGTACGACAGAGGGACTGGCCATGTGACCCACAATCCAGGTGCGCTGGTGCATCGCTGTCACGCCGCCATCGCCGACTCCGTCTCGTGGGCGACTGAGCCTTCCAGCGAACTCGCCGCGTACGACGACCGCGAGCGAGCCCGTCTGCTGGCCAATGTCTCGCTCGCCCTTGCGGCAATCCTGACCGTCTCGGCGGTGATCAGCACGATCACCAGCATCCTGTTTCCCAGTCGTGACACCTCGCTCGGCCCCAAGGGCACCGTGTTGATCGCGGTCACGGCGGCGGGCTACTGGTACACACTGGCGAACAGTCGGTCGGTGCGCTATCAGCGGGGCGCCTGGATGATGATTGCCACCACCGACACGTTCCTGACGGCGTTCGTCGTGCTCTACCCGGCCTCGGCCAATGCCCTGATCATCGGCTACGCAATGCCAATTCTGATCGCCGCGATCTTCCTCGGTTCCCAGGGCGTGCGCCGGTTGCTGATCGCCTCGTTGGCGCTGACCATCGCGTCTGCTCTCGATACGAGCCAAAAGTGTCGTCGACGCGTCCTATGTGTTCGCCATCCTGCTGGTCGTCATGATTCTGACGTGGGTAGTCTCGGTCCTGCGCGACCGTGACCTGGCCGATATCAAGACGCTCCGAAAGCTCGAACTCGCCGATGCGGAGCGGCTTCGAAGCGAGTTCCGCCTGGCCCGAACCGTTCAGTTGGCGATGGTGCCAAGCGAACTTCCCCGGCTTGCCGGGCTCGATATCGCCGCCTATTCCGAGCCGGCGCTCGAGGCGAGCGGCGACTTCTACGACGTGTTTCCCGTGGACTGCCTCCGGTGGGCGACCGGGAGGGATGGCACTCGTCGTGTGTGATGTCGCCGGCCACGGATTGGCGTCCGCGCTGATCATGTCAGCCACCCGGGCTGCGGTTCGCGCCGAGACCCAACGACTTCCTGAGCCCGCCCGCGTGTTGTCGCGAGTGAATCAGTTGCTTGCCGACAGCATCCCGCCCGGACTCTTTGTCACGATCTTTCTCGGGATTGTCGAGCCCGTCAGCGGAGTCCTGCGGTTTGCGAGCGCCGGTCATCCTCACCCCTATCACTGGGTTCAACGCGACCAGCGACTGGTCGAGCTGGAGAGCTATGGACTTCCCCTCGGCCTCAGCCCCGACGTCGAATACGAGCAACACCGCGTGACGTTGACCGGTGGGGATTTCGTGCTCGTGTACTCCGATGGCCTGGTCGAAGCCCACAATCCGCTCCGCCAGATGTACGGCTTCGACCAGGCCCGCAGCGACGTCGAGCAAGCCGCCCGGAGGCCGGGCACCGCCGCCTCGCGACTCAGTCACTCCCTCAGCTGTATGCAACGATTCGCAGACGGCGAGCCCCCGGATGATGACGTGACCCTGGTGACGTTGTGCATGATCGACGTGGCGGCAGTTCTGCCCGGAGACAAAGCGGAGCCCGTTACGGAATCGTGGACAACCACCATCTAACCGGCTATGTGCCGATCGACCGTCGCGTCGCATTGGCTGACGGTCGCCTCCTCCCGCGCACGGCGACCGGGGCGGCACTGTTCGCCGACATCGCCGGATACACGGCCCTGTCGAGCGCGTTGACTCGCCGGTATGGGGCGCGCGGCGGGGCCGAACGAATCACGGACCAGCTCAACTTGACCTACGGTGCCCTGACCGACGAAGTGCACAGCTGGGGCGGCAGCGTGATCGACTTCAGCGGCGACGCGATCACGTGTTGGTTCGACGATGCGCCAAACGGCCAGATCGTTTCACCAGGCGTCGCCCGGGCGACGGCCTGTGCGCTACTGCTGGCAGGAATCGACGTCCAACCTGCCTCCCCTCGTCATCGGCCAGGATGATCAGCCGTACAGCCTGTCGATCAAGGTTGCGGTCGCCATCGGCACGGTCCGACGGGCCGCCGTTGGCGACCCGAAGTACCGCCTGGTCGATGTCATCGCCGGTCCAGCCATCGACCGCGTGGCCGGAGTCGAACGCCACGCAGCGCAGGGAGAGGTCGTCCTCCACGAAGCCGCCGTCCATCATCTCGCCGGGATCCAGATTCGAGGCTGGACGACAGGCGACGACCGCACCGGCCGGGTTGCGGTGGTCGACGCTCTGGGCACTCTCGACGTCCAACGGTGTCCGTGGTCGGATTCAGACCTTGATGCAACCGTCGCGGCCGACTGGGTCGACAGTCAGCTACGCGATCGTCCGCCGGCTTCTCTGACCGAGCTACGACCCACATCGGCGATGTTCGTGAAGTTCGGGGGAATGGACTCCATGGACCCCCTGGACTCCGGAAGCGACGACGACGTCGAGGCGTTCGACCGGTTCGTTCGTTGCGTCCAGCAGGTCTCGGCGATCCACGGTGGAAGCCTCGTGCAGATCACGATGGGCGACAAGGGCGGCTATCTGTACGTCGCCTTCGGAGCGCCGACCGCCTACGAGGACGTCGCCGCACGGGCAGCCGCAACCGCCCTCGAGCTGTGTGAGCTGGCGTTTGACCACGGAGATATCGGACCTCTCCGTTGCGGATTGACCCTCGGGCTCTCGCGAACCGGTGAATACGGCGGCTCGGCGTGTCGAACGTACGGAGTCTTGGGCGAGAACGTCAACCTCGCGGCTCGCCTCATGGTGATGGCCGAACCAGGAGAGATTCTGGTCTCGCCGGGGTTCGCCCGCTCGTGTGGCACCGACTTCGGCTTCGTCGAGCTTCCCGCGGTCGAACTCAAGGGATATGCGACTCCAATGCCCATCATGCGCCTGGTGAGCCGGTCCGTCTCGAGCGGCCCGACGCGAAACCGCGCACCGCTCATCGGGCGCCACGATGAACTCCAAGAAGTCCTCGGTCTGGTCGGGCTGATCACCACCGGGCCGGGCGGCACCCTGGTCATCGAAGGTGATGCCGGGATCGGCAAGAGCCATCTCGCCGAGCGCGCCCGTCATACCCTGCTCGACAGCGAGGACATCTCGTGGTTCGAGTGCCCGGCGAGTGAGCATGCCGCTGGGTCGCTCGCTGCGTTCCTTCCGCTCTTGATCGATCTCTTCTTCCAGGAACTCGGACCGACCGACGAAGCCCGCCGGGAGCTGTTCGACGCCACGATCGATGCCCTGCTCAGCGACCTTGAGACGCAGGGAACCGCACTGGCTCTCGAAGCCTGCCGCGGTCTGCAGGAATCCCGCCCGTACATCGCCGCGCTCCTTGGCCTGCGCTGGGACGGTTCAGCGCACGAGCAGCACGATCCCCGGACGCGATCGAACGATGCTTGCGGGGTATCGACGATCTGTTGCGGGCCGAGAGCCTGCGGCGTCCGTCGTAGTTCATGTTCGAGATGCCCATTGGCTCGATCCCGATTCCGTCGCGCTCGTTGCGCGAACTGGCGATCAGCGCCCACCGGTTCCCGATCGTGGTCCTGGTCGACCAACGTCCGGGAGGACCCATCGGGCCGCGCGGCGGACAGCGCGGTGGGCAGCCCAGCGATCCGCCGGGAACGGACCCGTCGTTTCCTCATCAGCGACTCGTGCTCTCGGGGCTCGACGTCAACGGCAGCCGATCGCTGATCGAGGCGTTCCTCGGCGGTTCCGCAGAGGCAGATCTCATCGATGCGATCCTCGATCGGTCGGAAGGGAACCCGCTGTTCATCGGGCAACTGGTGCTCGACCTGCGTGAGCGTGGATTGCTCGTGTCCGACAATGGAACCCCCTGGTGCCTGGCCGGCGACATCGAACGAGATCTGCCGCTGACCCTCGCGGCGGTGTTGTTGAGTCGTATCGACCGGCTGGGGACCGCTCCGCGCATCGTGGTTCAGTTCGCCGCGGTGCTCGGCAACGAATTCAATGGCGATGTACTTCGGCTCATGGCCGTCAACGATCTGTCCGAGATGGAACTGGCGGAAGCCATTGCATTGGTCGAGCAAGCCGGTGTCTGGATTCCGAAGAGCGATCGTCCCGGTTGGAAGACGTTCTCCCACGCCCTGCTCCGTCAGATCGCCTACGACATGCAACTCGACGAACGCCTCAGGCTGCTGCACACCAAGGCGGGTGCCGCGATCGAAGCAAACCATCCGATCGCCGAGTCAGGACGGGCGGCCGAGCTCGGCCACCACGCCGAGCGCGCCGGCGATCCTGCGAAGGCCTGGCAGCACCTCGCCGTCGCCGGGCGCGAGACGGCGGCGCAGTCCGCCCATGGTCAGGCGCTCGAGTTCTTCGAGCGGGCTCTGGCGCACGCGTCGGCAGCCGACGTGGCAGGACCGGAGGTGCTGGTGGTTCGGCGGGAGGCGGGTGATCTGGCCGATCTGCTCGGACAGTACGCCCGGTCGATCGGCCACTACGACGCGGCGCTGAATGTCGCCGACGGCTCGACACGTGATCGCACCGAGATGCTCCATCGAGCCGCCCGCTCACTTCAACGGTGGGGACGATACGACGAAGCCGAGAGCCGGTACGACCAGGCGATCAACGAACTTCAAGCCGATCTCGACATCGGACTCGCGGCCCGCATCTATGCCGGTCTGAGCATGGCTCACTGCCACCAGGGCAAGCTCGACGACGCCGAGGAACTCGCCGAGCTCGCGCTCGATGTTCGCACAGACCGCATCGGACGACGCTCTGATGGCTGAAGCCCACAAGAACCTGGGGATCGTTCATCTGCGAGCGGGACGGCCGGACCGGGCGACCGCTCATTCGCGAGAAAGCCTGGACATCGCCCAAAAACTGGGGGACCTAGCGGGTCAGGCTGCCGCATGGAACAACCTGGGCTTGCTCGCCGCGGCCGATGGGAGGACGGCAGAAGCAACCGCCTGTCTACGGACCAGTGTCGGATTGTTCGAACGCACCGGAAACGACCACGGGTTGGCCAACTCGCTCGACAATCTCGCCGGCCTGCTGCACGATGCAGGCGAGGAGCCCGAGGCAATGGAGTGCCTGGAGCGGGCCATTGGGATCCTGGCCTCCATCGGATTGCGCGGTCACGACGTCTTTGGTGCGATGTGGAAGTCCGGCACCTGGTAAAGACCATGACGAAGAAGGGGGTCCGATGGGGACCATTGAACTGAAGATCCCGTCCGAAACGGGCTACGAGAAGCTGGCGATGAGCTCGCCGAGCAATCCGCGCGACATCATGGGATTCTCCGACAGCCGGGTCGAGGACGTCAAGACCGCGGTGTCGGAGGCGTGTATCAACGCCATCGAGCACGGCAATGCCTCCGACGTGACGACCAAGGTGTTCGTCACGATGACGATGGACGACGATCGTCTCGCCATCGATGTCGCTCGACGAAGGCCGGTCGGGGCCACCACCGACGGAGGTACGGGCACCCGACCTGGAGGCGCAGTTCGCCGGGTTCGAACCCCCCGGCGGGATGGGTCTCTTCGTCATCAAGGCCCTGGTCGACGAGGCTGACTTCGTCGAGCCTGAACTCGGATTCGGGAGCCAGTTCCGAATGGTCATTCACCTCGAACCCAAGGAGTCACCGGCGTGAGCAGCGCACTTACGTTCAGATCCGCCGCGAGCCTGCGGCGGCCGTCATCGAGCTCCACGGCGATGTGAATTCTGATGGCGAAGCCGACATCAAGGGGCGTACCAGGTCGCGGTCACGACGGTGCCGTCGACGGTGTTGTTCAACCTGCCACATACCCAGTACATCAACACCTCGGGGATCTCGGTGCTGATCACGGTGGCGATGGCCGCCAAGAAGGCGGGGACGACATCCTTGTCGCCGGAGCCAGCCCGCACTACAAGAAGGTGTTCGACCTCGTGCGCTTCTCGTCGTTCGTCATCGATGTTCGACACCGAAGCCGAGGCGTTGGCGAGCCTCGCATGAAGGTGCTGATCACCGGACCGTTCGGCAACGTCGGGCATAGCCTGCTGCGCGAGCTGTCCGGTCGAGGGCACGACGTCGGTGCTTCGACGTGCCGACACCCTCCAACCGAAAGGCCGGCGAAGCGGCTCGGAACCGCCAACGTGGTGTGGGGCGATATCCGCGACCAACCGATGTCGCCGCGTGCGGTTGGCGGCTGCGACGTCGTCGTGCACCTTGCGGCGATCATCCCGCCGGGCAGCGTACCGTGATCCGACCATGGCCGAGGCCGGTCAACGTCGGCGGAACGGAGAACGTGATCGACGCCATCGCCGGCTCAGCCGGTTCCGCCCAAGCATCATCTACGCATCGTCGCTGGCGTTGTTCGGGCCGACCCAGCACCTGCCGCCGCCGCGAACCTTCGACCGATCCGATCAACGTGACCGACCACTACACCCGCCACAAGGCGGCGTGTGAGGCACTGCTCCATGACAGCGGACTTCAGGTGGCGATCCTGCGGTTCGGGGCGGTCATCCCGCTCGAGGTACTCGGCGCGATCGACCCGTTGATGTTCGAGGTACCGCTCACCGACCGTATCGAATTCGTGCACACGTGGGACGTCGGTTTGGCGCTCGCCAACGCCATCGATCCGAAGACGATCTGGGGTCGGACATTCCTCATCGGTGGAGGCCCACGGTGCCAGCTCTATCAGCGGGAGCTGATTTCGAAGCCGCTCGAGGCGGTCGGAATCGGCATGCTGCCCGACGCCGCGTTCGGCACCACGCCGTACCACACCGATTGGCTCGACACCACGGAGAGTCAAGCAGTGCTCCAGTATCAACGATTCACGTTCGACGACTACGTGCGCGACATGCTGGCCGTTGTCGGCTGGAGGCGACGGGCCATCGGTCCGCTGCGCCCGGTCATCCGACGAGCGCTGCTCCGCAAGTCCGCCTATCTTCGAGCCGCGCGTCGTGCAGCGGGATAAATGAACGACCTACCGGCCGGCGGTTGCGTGGGCCAACTCGACACCGACATCCACGATCTCGGCCCAATTGTCACCGACCCACGGAAGGTGATCGCTGCCATCGAACTCGATGTACCTGGCACCGCGGATGTGAGCGGCAAGATGGCGGCCCCATGCGATCGGTACCACCCGATCATCGACACGGTGTGCAACCACCGTCGGTACCTCGATCTCGCCGAGCACCGCCCTGACGTCGATCGTGGCATTCGCGCGATTGATCGAGGCGAGTGTTCCCGGACTGCACGATTGACGCATGTAGCGCGCAAGCCAGACTCGATACTGGGCATCGTCGCTGAGCGATGGCGCGAACCAATCGATGAGGTCGGACGAGTCTTGTCCCCAGGTCGCCTCCCAGGAGGCGGTCGGCGCGCGCTGTACTGATCCGCAGGCACCCCGATCGTGTAGTCGGGTCCGAACGTCATTCGTGCATACGTGTTGACCAGGTACAGCCCGGCAACTCGCTCGGGATGCGCGACGGCGAACGAGACGGCCACGGGACCACCCTCGCTGACGCCGCACAACAGTGCCCGGTCGATCCCGGCGTCGTCGAGCACTGCCGCGAAGTCGCTGACACGTTCGACCATCGTGAGCCCCGCCGTACGATCGGACATGCCCGTGCCCCGCTTATCGAAGTGAACGAAACGACAGGAACCTGCGGCGCGTTCGATCAATCGGCGGTGATGATGATCCTCCCAGCAGATCTCGATGTTCTGAGCCAGCGGGGGCACGGCGACGAGCCAGGGGCCGACATCGCCGACCACTTGGTACGCGATGTGCACACCGTCGATGGCTGCGTAGTGCGTCCGTGGACCTTCGGCTCGTGTCGCAGCGACCACCGTGGGGTCGGGCCGCAGAGTCGGGTCCTGCGTCAGGATACGGTTCTCCAAATCCTGCGCCTCTGCCGAAGGAACTATCCCCAACGTGTCGCCGAGCATCACGCGCAACCGGGTCAAGGTGCGGAGCGCGTCGGCCTGCCGACCGGTGCGGTACAGCGCCTCGGCAACGAAGATCCATGGTCGTTCGCGCAGCGGGTGCTCGGCCATCGCGAGCTCGCCGTGGGCGATTACATCGGCGTCGCGCCCGAGTAGCGCGCGAGCGTGGCGAGCCGCAGCGTCAACGCTTCGGCGGCGAGAATTTCGAGTCGTGCGACTTCCCCCTGGAACTGTTCGAGGTCGGCGTGTTCTGCGAACGGTGTTCCCCTCCAGAGATCCAGTGCGTCCTGCACGTAACCCAGCCTCGATACGGGGTCGGATGTCCGGCGAGCGTCGAGCAGCGCCGCGATGAATCGGTCGGCGTCGACATCCACCTCGGTGGTGTCGAGAACGTAGCCATCCGGCACCGTGCGAATGATGCTCTGCACGCCTTGCTGGGGTTCCGGGTCGAGCAGCCGTCGCAGGATCGAAATGTGGCTGTGCAGCGTCGCCGAAGCGCCCGCTGGTGGTGAAGCCCGCCAGACCACATCTGCCAACCAAGCCGCGCTGCAGTGGACGCCGCGGCGCAGGGCCAACGCCGCCATCAACGTTCTGCGACGATCACCATTCAGCGGAATGGCCCCGCCGTCGTCACTGACCACGAGCGCGCCGAGCACATCCAACCGCACGCGTCCCATGGACGAATTATGCACCGCCTCGGAGCACACGACGGACCGGCACCGTCGTTGCAGCGAGATTGCAGCGGGGCAGGTCACGCTGGGGACATGTTTGTTCAACTCGCCGACGCCACCCTGCGTACCGTCTCGTTCGGCCCCGGCCCGAACACCGTGCTCGCCCTCAATGGTTGGAGTGCATCGTGGGAGGCCTGGGAGCCGACCTTCCGCGATCTCTCGACCGATTGGCGCTGCCTGTCGTACGACACCCGTGGAACCGGATTCTCGATCGCCGAAGCGAACAGCATCACCCTCGCTGCGCTCGTGGACGACGTCTTCCAGGTGCTCGACGCCAACGACGTCGACGCGTGCGTCCTGGCCGGCGAGTCACTCGGCGGCTTCGTCGCAATGCACGCTGCCCTGCGTGATCCGTCGCGGTTCCGAGCACTCGTGCTCGTCGCCGCGCCGTTCTCGGTGAGCCACGACTCGGTCGGCGCTCTCGCCGCTGGCGCACGAGCGGACTATCCGGCCACGATCCGAGCGTTTGCTCGTCACTGCCTCACCGAAGCTGGATCGGAGCACCTGTACACCTGGGGTGAGAGCCTGTTCCGAAACGCAGATCCAGAGGTCGCGGCGCGACTGTTCGAGTGCTGCTACGGGCGCGAACCCGACCTGTCCGCCATTCGGCTTGCGACCGTCGTCGTCCACGGAGATGCCGACGCCGTGGTGCCCGTCGAGACCGGTCGAGCGATCGCGCTCGCCATTCCCGGAGCGGGCATGGTCGAACTGCCCGGTGCCTGCCACGCACCGACCGTCACCCGCCCCGCGCAGATCGCCCAGGTCGTTCGCTCGACGCAGCAACTCGTAACCCCGAGCGCGCACGCGGGCGGGCGTAGGAGGAATGTATGACCGGATCGGGGTCGGATGCCGCGACCGCGGTCGAACGTTCGTGCCGTCGTTTCACGAGCCTGCTGCGTTCGAGCGTTCATGGCGACCGGCGAATCGAAGGGTCGGCGTGGACGATCCATGATCTGGGCTGTCACCTCGCCAGCGGTGTCGCGGCCTACCAGCAGGTCGCGGCCGGCCAGTCCAGCCCGTACCTCGACATCGACGACCGCGCATCCATGAATCAGGCACGCCTCGAGGCCATCGCCCACCTCGACATCGAGGGGTTAGCTGACATCATCGAGACCGAATGCCTTCGCGTCCTCGCCGCGCTGAGCGCGTTACCCGACGATGCCGTGATCGCCTGGCATGGTGGAATTGCCCTTCCCGTCCGGCCGGTGCTCGGCGCGATGGTGGGCGAGTTCCTGTTTCACGGACTGGACCTGGCGCGGACCACCGGCGATTCGTGGCCGATCGATCGACTCGATGCGCTGCCGGCAATCGACTTCTTCAACGCGGTGGCGCCCCATCTGCTCGCCCAGGAGGCGGTACGAGACATCACGGCAACAATCGAGGTCCGGTGCCGGGGATACGACACGTCCACGTTCGAGTTCCGTGAGAGCGCTCTCACGGTCACGAGTGGTTCGACAGCGAAGCCAGACGTTCACCTGTCGGTCGATCCCGTGTCGTTCCTGATCGTCGGATACAAACGTGGCGGATTGATCAAACCGATCGTGACCGGCCGGGCGGTCGCCTGGGGGCGCCGGCCGTGGCTCGCACTCCGATTTCCCGGATTCTTTCAGTCCCCCTGAACAAGCGACGATCGTCGTCCTGCGCCCAGTTCATGCTGGCCCTGATGGCTATGGGATCACGACGATGAGCTCGGGCAACCACAAACCCTCGAGGTCGACGCGCTGCCGATAGATCGCTGCTGGGCGGAGTCTGTTGTCCGCCGGCACTACCGGGAAGACCTGGATCACGGGGAGAACGCCGATGCCCGCTCCCCACGGGAGCGTCGTGGTTGAGGATGTCGAGGATGGCTGGTCGGTCGTCGAGCCGGAAACGACACCTGGGTGCGTGATGCTTGATCGGACGATGGCGGTGACGAGCACGACCACGTTGAGCAGCAGAAGCGGTACAACCACACGAACGCGCATGCACCAAAAGACGGTGCCGGTTCCGCTCAGATACAATCGTCGCCCCGGAAACAAGTCAACGGTGAGTCGTCGCCCCGCCAAGCGTCAGTACGAGCAGAGCGCGCACGTCACCCCGCTGGGGCATTCGTGCGAATCGCCTCGATGGATCGGCCGCAAGCGTCGTCGGGGAGCGCTTTGCCCGGCACCTGTGCCGATCTGCGAGCTGTCTCGGTGATCGGTGGCGAGCTCTTCAGCCACTCGACCTCCGTGACGAACTCCTTGGTGGCCTCCGACTCATACATCGACAGACCTCGCAATCAGGCCGACCCTGGTGGTCAGCCCGATCCGACCCAATGTAGTACTCGCTGGGAGTCGGGTTTTTCAGACCCGTAGGACGGTCACCACGATGAGACCTCCGGCTTGCGCGCAACCGTTGACTGGTGACGCGACGGGGTGTACAAAGAGCACGAAGTCACTCTCGTCCCCACTGGCCATTCCGACCCGCTGCACGGGAGTCCAACGTGATGGCAGGTGAGAGAGCATGCATGTAACCGAGCATCGAAGCTTCGATGAGCCCGACGAAATCCGCGCGTTTCCGAGCGGTCGGGCCGAGATCGTCCGGATTGGTGGTGGAGAAGTCGGTCGGCTCGTGTTCGAGCCCGGTTGGCGGTGGTCGAACGATGTGAAGCCGATCGCGCTGACCGAGAGCTGCGAGGCTCCCCACTTCCAGTACCACGTCAGCGGACAGCTTGCGATCCTGATGGACGACGGCAGCGAGTTCATCGCCAAGCCCGGCGACATTACGTCGTTGCCAAGCGGGCACGACGCCTGGGTGGTCGGCGACGAGCCCGTCGTGGTCGTCGATTGGTTCGGCGCGTCCTCCTATGCGAAGTAAGGCAACGACCTGTTCGATCAACGCGGGCAGTGTGGCCGAACGCGTCGATTCAGCGGGGGAGGACGTCGCGGGCCAGGCCCGCTGACAGGTCGTCGCCGAGTTGGTTCGCATACCGCTCGAGGCGCTCGCGAAGTGGTCGCCGAGCGGACGTTCGGTCTCGCGGCTGATGCGCGATCGGGTTCAGCGAGATCGAAGCCCTGCTCCCGAATAGCCGTGCTTACCAGCTGCCTCCACCGCCGCCGCCTCCACCACCACCGGACGACCCGCCGCTGGAACCACTGCCACCGGAGCCACCGGGAGTGGACGACATCGTCGAGCCGGCCGACGATGTGAATCCGTTCATCGACCGCGAGAAGTGTCGGGAGTTGAACCCTCCGGTACCGACATACCATCCGCCGGTGTCGGGCAATTCGCCGCTGCTGAGATCGGCGAAGGTCGCCGCCCACTTGTCGACGCAGCCGAACACGATGGCGTACGGCAGGTACTCGGTGAACAGGTGTTTGCGCTCAGCGAACTCAGCCCGCCTGACCTCGCTCTCGACGATGAACCGGCGGAAACCTTCGGCTCGACGTATCACCGACGTGCCGTGGCTCGTGCGCCGAGGCATCCAACGGGAGGCGAATGTGAAGATCAGCCCGATGAGGAGGATGGCCGCGCCCGGCCATACCCATCGTTTTGCGATGACTGCGCCCGCAATGGCCAACCCCCCGAGGGTCGTCACCGCGGTGCCCCACAGAACCCAGCGCGTCCGGGTGGCATCGGGGCGACGCTCGAACCACCCGCGCTCCACGGTTTGGGCGTACATCGAACTGGTGACCCTCTCAAGAGTCGGAGCGAAGGTGTTCTTCAACTCGGACAGGAACCGGCCGTCGACGCCGCCCGCGAACAATCCATTGAGCAGTATCCGTTCGTAGGGCAGCAAGCGGTCCTCGTGTCCATCCAGGCGAGACAGGTGGTGGTCGGAGCGTCCGAACAACCCTGATTTCGGAATCTCCTCGATTTTCAGGTAGCCGCGTACCGCCAGGTCGACGATCGTTGCCGAAACGTCGACCGGATCGACGCGCTCGTCGTAGAGCGTCCCGAGGAGACCGGGACGGGCTCCGTCGGGCGGCACGAACTCGACCGGTGTCACGACGCGCCGCAGGACCGGCAATCGACGGGCGGGCAACTCGTCGGGAGCCATCACGGCGTCGACCGGCGATCCGTCTGCGACGAGATCGCGTCCCTTGCGCCACACGAGCGTGCCGACCGTCATCAGTCCAGCGACGCCCACGCCGGCGGCTCCACCCATGTTGACCGGATCAGGCTCAACGGCATCGCGTAGATCGCGCGGCGCTTCACCGAGAATCGGGCCGACGTTTTGGACGCTGTCGAGCGGAAGGGCAGCAACGATGGTCAACTGGCCGTCGGCCTCCAGGCCTGCCTCGTGATAGCGGGCGACGCCGGCGTCAATCGCCGACTCGTCACATGTGCTGGTCGAACCGGTGGGCCCGGCGTAGCAGGTCACGTTTTCGACCCCGCCGGGTGCGTGTACCTCGATGATGACGTCGGACATCGGCACCGGCCAGCGACCCGTCACGTTGAAGTACAGCTCCGGTCCGGCCGGTTGCGGGTTGAGCGCTCCGGACAGACGATAGGCAATGACATACCGATGCCCGCCGTCAATGGTGATCTTCGCGTCGCCGATCTTGATCCGTTCGAAATCGCCGTTGCGAAGCAATTCGAATCGATCGGGCGTGCCTTCGGCGGCCGACACGGTCACGTCGGTGATCGGGTACTTGCGTTCGTGATCGCTGTCGATCGGCTGGAACAGGGCGAGGTCGCGAAAGATTCCGTGCCGAGGGGTGACTCCGAAGTCGTAGTCGATCGTCTCGCTGACCAGGATCGTCCCGTCGGTCTGGATGTCGTAGACCGCGTGGAACGATCGCACTCCCTCGGCCCCGCCGAAGACATTGGGGACCGGCACGCCGATCGAAGGAGTGAACGGCGGCGAGGTGAACGGCGGCGAGGTCAACGGATCAACGGCGATAGGGATCGTCACAACCGGGGTTTCGATGGCAACCGACCACACCGCGAGCGGCCCTGCGTCGAGAAAGGGCTGGTAGACCAGCCGCGCCGGGCCGGATTGACCGGTGATGTCGAACCCCAACTTGATCGTCACGGTCTGACCTGCCCCGACCTGGCCATCGGGCACGCTGGCGCTGCCACCTGGAAATGGCATGAGCTCGTTCCCTGCGCCGGTGATCAGCCTCCAATCGAGGATCGCACTGGCCTTCAGCCCGGAGACGCCCGTCAAGGTCACGTCGGCGATGAACCAACTCCCCGCAATACCGTCATACTCACCGGCCGCGCCGGTCGCGGTGAGTGTTGCCTGCACCCGGCTATCGCCAGCCCCGGCCCCGACCGCAAGATCACTTTGGGCACTTGCATGATGTGGCCACAACCCAAGCGTCATGGCGGCACCGACAAGCACGAGCCGCCGCAGGACTCGACTCCGGCTCGATCGCATCACTTCGCGCCCATCCACCAAACGTTCCGCATTCGTCCGCATCGGCTCACTGTAACCACGGTCGCAAGTTCCGACGGCCCAACCAAGTGGTGGCGCGGACGGCACGAAGATGCATCTTCCAAAGACAGTGCGGCGCTCGCTCAGACACATGTCGTCGGCGTCCCAATCCGGGCCGTGGTCACAGCCCGGTGATCGCCCGCTCGAACGCCTCGAGCACCAGGTCGGCGTCGGTGGTGGTCAGCGGCATCGGACCACGGAGTTTGACGACGTTGTGCAGGGGGCCGTCGGTGCCGGCGAGAATTTGCATCTCACGCATCCGACGAACGACGAGGCTCGCCTCCGCGGCTGCTGGCTCCAGGCTCTGGCGATCGCGGACCAACTCGACGCCGAGGAACAACCCCGATCCGCGGACGTCGCCGATCAGCTCATGGTCCGTCGCGAGTCGACGGAGGCCGGCGAGCAGGTGGTCGCCGACGACGAGCGCGTGCGCCTGGAGGCCCTCGCTGCGCACGACCCGGAGGGTCTCATGGGCTGCCGCGCAGGCCGCCGTCGAGCCACCGAAGGTCGAGAAGAACTCCATGCCATTGTCGAAACTGCGGGCGATCGCGGCAGTCGTGATCACCGCGCCGATCGGGTAGCCGTTGGCGATCGGCTTGCCGAGTACGACGATGTCGGGGACCACGTCATGAGCTTCGAACGCCCAGAAGTGCGCGCCGAGTCGTCCGAACCCAGTTTGCACTTCGTCGGCGATGCACAGTCCTCCGGCCGCTCTGACCTGGTCGTACACCACGCCCAGAAAGCCCGTCGGCAAGATGATCTGGCCGCCGACGCTCGGACAGGTTTCGGCGATGTAGCCGCTCAGCCGACGGCCCCCACCGATCACCCGATCGATCACATCACCGACCGCCGCAGCGAAGGCCGCCCCCGGATCAGGATGATCCGAGCGATACCGACCGCGGTAGACATCGGGGATCGGCGAGGTGTGCACCCAGTCCGGAGCGCCCGTACCACCCGGACCGGAGTGTTTGTACGGCGAGATGTCGATCAGCCCGGTGGTGTGGCCGTGGTAGGCCCCCTCCATCACGATCAGGTCACGCGCTCCGGTGTGTGCTCGGGCCAGCCGCAGCGCCAACTCGTTGGCCTCGCTCCCCGACGCGGCGAAGTAGCAGATCTCCAGGCCATCCGGCAGGGTCGAGCACAGGTCGTCGGCGTAGTCGAGCAACTGGTCTTGCAGGTAACGGGTATTCGAGTTCAACACCGCCAGCTGTCGGGTCACCGCCTCGACCACCCGGGGGTGGCTGTGACCGACGTGGGCAACGTTGTTGTAGGCATCGATGTGGGCGCGGCCGGTCTGATCGAAGAGGTATTGCATCCGGCCACGAACAGCCGTCATCGGGACATCGCCGTATGAGACGCTCAGGTTGCCCCCGGTTCTGGCTCGTCGACGGGCGAGTCGCGACTCGGCAGAAGCCATCGGTTGAGTCACCCCGGCCGCTGGGACGCCCAGGATCAGGTTGGGGTCGGGACACAGCCCCCGCCACGCCTCCCACTGACTGGCCTTGCAGGCTCCATTCATGTTGCAGTCCTCGTCGAGCATGTCGAGGATCACCTGAAAATGGGTGTGCGGCCACCAGTCACCGTTCGTTGGGGCGGCCCCGATCGAGGCGAACCGCTCCCCCGCGGCAATCGGCTTGCCGACGTACAGACCGTCGAGCGAGTCGACGCCAAGGTGACCCCACAACGTGAAGAACTCCAGCTCATCGGTCGTATCGGGCGGGTCGGCGATGGTGTGGCGAAGGACGATCACCGGGCCGTAGTCATAGCGGGCGGTGGCATTCTCGAAGGCGTGGACGACACCCACGATTGGGGCGAACAGCGGCGACCCGGCGTCCAGCGTGAGATCGACTGCCACGTGAACGGTGCGACGTTCCTCGGTGATCGGGCCACCGCCAAACGCCTCCCCGGCGTACAACAACCGAGCCTCGCCGTACCCACCGACCCCCACGGTCGCCCCGTGCTTGACCATCTCACGGCGCAGGCGGCCCATCAACTCGACCGGGCCATTGTCGGGCGAGTCGTTGGAGATCAACAGACTGCCGGCGCTCATGTCGAGCGCAGCGACCGGGCCGCTGCGGAGGTCGTGACCGGTCGGCGAGGCAAACGACGCCTGATTCGCCCGCAACCACGCCTCTACCAGGGGGCCTTGGGGCACCGACGGCAACCCACACGCCGAGCGCAACACGTAGTGGGCCAACCGGGGGTGCACCGCGGTCATCAGCGGTAACGCGGTGGCGATCGGACCCTGGCTGATCCCGAGGTATTCGTTGTCGGGCGCCGCGGCCTGCTGCTCGGCGGCGATGCAGACGCTCGTCGCGAGTCGCAGGCCGATGAGCCCCCACAGCGCAGCAATCTCACCATCGGTCAGCGGGTGAACCGCGTGGTAGCCGCGGGTCACCGCCGCCGCCGCCGCCAACGGATCGTCGGTGCCCAACAACGCATAGGCGCAGGCGATGGCCAGGTCGTTCAGCGAGTTGCTGACGACCATGTCGCCGAAATCGACCATGCCGGTGACCTGCTCGGTGAGCGGGTCGATCAGGACGTTGAAATCGTTGGCGTCGTTGTGCACAACGTTGCGCGTCAGTGCTGACAGATGCGGCGCCGAGTATTCCGCGTGGATGGCGACCAAGAATTCGACCATGCCACGAAGTTGCTGGTCAGCGAGCACGTCGATCCGCTCGGCGACGACAGCCGGGCCCGCCGCCAGGTCCCACAGGAACGGACGATGAACGGCCGGATGGTCGAAACTCGACAGTGCCCGCTGTACGGAGCCGACGGCGCGGCCCAGGTTGTCGAGCAATCGTGGACTGCGGAACCCAAGCGTTCCCAGCGGCCGTCCAGCAAGGAACGAGATCAACCGAACGGCGTATCCATCGCGCTCGCCGATCGCTTGCCCATCGACGGTCAGGAGCGCCTTCGGGCACAGGCCGAGCTCGCCAAGGTGGCGCATCGCCTCGTTCTCCGCCTCCAGCATTCCGCGCTGTTCGAGGCCGTTGGCGACTTTGAGGACGTAGCTGATCCCGTTGCTGGCAGTCAGCCGGAAGTTCTGGTCGCGCTCGCTCGGCAACACCGAGGCGCTCGCGATCACGCCGAAGAGCGATCGACCCGCGTCCTCGGCGTCGGCAGTCGTCCAGGTTGGGGCAGCAGCAACAGACGTCACCCCCCGATCATGCCGTCCCAACGCCCGACCTCCCCAGCGGGCCGCATCCGCCCGACACGTATGACATCAGCGTAATATTCGTAGCCTCCCGCGATTATTACGCCAGTGTAAGAAACGCGCTCAGGATCCCCGCCGTGACGGTTACCGTTGTCAATCAACCGCTCATCCTGGGGCAAGCGATCAAGACCGCACGCCGAACCCAAGGACTCACCCAGGTTGCGTTGGCCGACGAAGTCGGCACGTACCCCCGCATGATCATCGACATCGAACGAGGACGATCCAGCGCCGATCTCCGACTGATCCTGGCGATTACCGGCCGCTTGTCGCTCACCGTGTCCGTGGAATCTCCATGACCGCTGTTTGGCTCTACAGCACACGACTCGGAGCGTTGACCCGCCCCCGATCGGGCAAGCTGCGCTTCGACTTCGATCCCGCCGCCGTAGATCGCTGGGGAATCGGCGCTCCCATCCTGTCGACCTCGATGCCGGCGAGCACTCAGACTCGCCCGACCGGTGACATCGTTGCGGCCTTCTTCCAGAACGTCCTTCCGGAAGGTAACGGGTTGACCACGCTGCGAACGCTGTATCAGGCATTCGACGACCTCGCTCTGCTCCAAGCCATCGGCCGAGACACCGCCGGGGCGTTGGTCATCGCCGACGACCCCACCTCAGCTACGCATGAACCGCGATATCTCGATCTCGACGAGATCGCCCAACGAATCGCCGACCTGCCGGAGCGACCGCTCGGGGCGAGCCTCACCATCCGTCATTCGCTGGCCGGCGTCCAACACAAGCTCCTGCTCGGGCGGTCCGCTGACGGCCGTTGGTACGAACCATCGGCTGCGTGGCCCTCGACGCATCTGCTCAAGCCGGCCCCGCTGGACCATTCAGAAGTCGCCGACAATGAGGCTTTCTGTATGGCTGTAGCTCGCTCGGCCGGGTTAACCACGTGCGCCACGGAAACCTTGTCCATCGGTTCGGCGCGCATCCTGGTCGCACAACGCTATGACCGGGTCGACGGCGACCGCATCCACCAGGAGGACGGCTGTCAGATGCTTGGACTCCCACCGACCCGCAAGTACTACGAAGAACGCGTGCCGGCGGAAAGTCCGTTGGGCCCTCGCTCGCCGGACTCGCCGCATGGCTGTCGCCGTCCGACCGAGTTCGACTGCTCGAGTCACAGGTGTTGAATGTGCTCGTCGGCAACGCTGATTGCCACGGCAAGAACGTCTCGGTCCTCCACCTCCCCGACGGCTCGGTGAGCCTGGCCCCGTTGTACGACGTGATGAGCACCGTCGTCCATCACCCGCTGCTCACCGTCCACGGCCCCCGACCGTTGACACGCGACCTGGGTATGCGTATCGGCACCGCTCGCACCCTCGAAGATGTGACGATCGACGAGCTGGTGCGGGAAGCCGCAAGCTGGCCGGTCGGCCGCGACCGCTCGATCGTCGTCATCCGCGACGTCATCGAACGGATCGTGACCGCATCGGCTGCTCATGCTTCCGACTACCCCGCCATCGCCGCCCACATTGAGCACGTCGCTCACCGGCTGCTCGGACCCATCCCTCGCATCCGATGAGCGCTCGGTGTGCCCCCACCACCCAGCCGTGCGATCGCTCGGCTCGAACACGTCGAGTCGATACGGTGGCCGACTGTGAGTGAGAGCATCGACTACTTCTCGAAGGGAAACCGGATGCGGGGAGTGGCGACCAAGCTGGCGCTGCGGGCCCGACGGGCGATGTATGCCCGGTTCACGACGGCTGTCCCGACCACCGCGAGCTCCAAGATCATCGACATCGGCGTGACCCCCGACCGCGACCTGCCCGACTCGAACTTCTTCGAGGCGCTTTACCCCCACCCGGCGCAGATCACGGCGACGAGCATCGAGGACGCCGCGTTCCTTGAGACCCAGTACCCCGGGCTGACGTTTGTGCGCACCGATGGGGCCACGCTGCCCTTCGAAGATCGGGCGTTTGACGTGGCCTTTTCTTCGGCAGTGCTGGAACATGTCGGCGATCGCGAGGCCCAGCAGCAGTTCATCGCCGAGATGTGCCGGGTCGCCGATCGGTTCTTTCTCACAACCCCGAATCGGTGGTTCCCCGTCGAACTCCACACCTTCCTGCCCCTGCTCCACTGGCTCCCCAAACGACACCACCAGGCGGTCCTCCGCAAGCTCGGCAAGCCGTTCTGGGCATCCACCGACAACCTCAACCTCGTCTCGGCGAAGGAACTGGTCGCGTTGTTTCCCCTGGGGTCGCAGGTCAGCCTGATCCGGCATCGGACGGCAGGCTGGTGCTCCAACCTCGTGGTCCACGGTCAGTCGCCGACGCATCGGTAAGACTGGTCGGCATGCCGGTAGATCTCTCGCTGGAACAACTGCAGTCGTACGCCCCAGATACCGCCATCTATGAGAACGCGCCCACGCCGGACTGGCTCGATGAACTCGATCTGCGGCCCGCACCGCCCAATCTGAAGATGGGCACGCACTCCATCGAGTTGGACGAGTGCTTCATCGTCGATCGGTTCCGCGACAGCGAGTTGGCGCTCAAGAACCGCCTGTTCGATGAGCAGCACCAGAACACGTTCGCTTCCCTTGCGACCGCCGACTCGGCCTCCGAGGAGGTGTTCGACCTGGTCAACCGGTGGCTGGTTGCTCATGATCTCCCGGCCGCCAACCTCCCGGGGGGGATGCATCCGCTGGAGGCCGCGGGTCGGGCCGTGCAAGAGGACCTGTGTGTGATGGTGCCCCGCGACGGCGACTGGTACCTCGACGCCGGGGCGTTGTGCTTCCCCACCTTCTGGGCGCTGGCCGACAAGCTCGGCAAGCCGACTCGGTTCGTCCATGAGCACGTCGCCCACTACGCCGAGGAGTTGTCCGACAAGGTCGACCGGTTCTTCGACCATCTCAAGCCCGGCCGAGCCGTGCGGCGGCGGAACCTGTCGATCAAGCCGTACTCGTTGATGTACCTGCCGGTCAACCGGGCGATCCAACCGGTCGGTAACCTCGACACCGCCGAGGATGGCTCGCCGTGGTGGTTACGATCCGAGCGGCAGACCCTGCAGCGACTGCCCGAGTCGGGGGCGATTCTGTTCACCATCCGCCTGCAGACCGCCCCGGCCAGAGTGTTCCTCGACCGACCTGATCGCGCCGGCGATCTGGCTGCGATGTATCACTCGTGGGGTGGCGACCTGTGGAAGTACAAGGTCGCCGCCAACGATCTGAACCGCACGTTCATCCCCTGGCTGGAACGCATCTCGGCCAGCTGATCTCGGGTTGCCGGAATCTCCGTCAGTTCTACGGCACGGGGGGCCACGTACCATCCCGAGGATGATCTCTGCCTCGGGAATGTCGCGCGAACAGGTGCTCGGTCATCTCGACTCGATGCGCACGAAGGATGTCCGTTGGAAGGAGGGTCGGGCGTTCACGCTCGCCTACTTCGCCGGCGACGACGTCCATGACCTCGCCGAGCACGTGTTCGGCCAGTGGATGAGCGACAACGCACTGAACACCGACGCCTTCCCGAGCCTGCGTCGCATCCAGGCCGACGTGGTCGACATCGTCAACGACTGGTTGGCGGGCGGGCCCGACGGGGCGGGGTTCATGACCAGCGGCGGTACCGAATCGATCCTGATGGCGGTCAAGGCTGCCCGCGAGCGGGGCAAAGCCGAACGGGGTATCACCCAGCCGAACGTGGTGCTGCCCGCGTCGGCGCACGCCGCGTTCGAGAAGGGTTGCTACTACTTCGGACTTGCGAGCCGCCGGGTGCCCGTGGGGCCCGACTGGAAGGCCGACCCCGACGCAATGGCCGCCGAAATCGACGACAACACCGTGCTGGTCGTCGGCTCGGCTCCGCAGTATCCGCAAGGGGTGATCGACCCGATTCCGGCGATCGCCGCCCTCGCCGCGGCGCGCAACATCAACTGTCACGTCGATGCCTGCATGGGCGGTGTCACCCTCACCCACCTGGCCAAACTCGGCTACGACATCCCGCCGTGGAACTTCTCGGTCGAGGGCGTCACCTCGATCTCGGTCGACCTGCACAAGTTCGGCTACACCGCCAAGGGCGCCTCGGTGATCCTCCACCGCAACAAGCATCTGCGCCGCTACCAGACGTTCGTTACGCAGAACTGGCTCGGCGGGTTGTATGGCTCGTCGGGGATTCTCGGCACCAAGAGTGGCTCATCGATGGCCGCCGCCTGGGCCGTGATGAACTACCTCGGTACCGAGGGCTACCTCAGGCTCACCCAGGCGGCCCGTACGGCGTGTGAGGCGTTGGCCGACGGCATCCGGGCGATGCCCGTGTTGCAGATCCGGGCCGAACCCGAGGCCACCCTGCTCGCCTTCGGGGCGTCTGACCCGTCGTCCCTCAACATCTTCGCCGTCGCCGACGCGCTCTGGACCCGGGGCTGGTTCGTCGACCGCCAAGGCCCACCCGACTCGCTGCACTGCACCGTCAACAACGTCCACTCCGCCGTGATCGCCGACTTCCTGAGCGCGTTGCGCGAGTCGATCGACGAGGTCGCCGAGTCGTCGGCCATTGGCAACAAGGGCGCCTACGGCACCGTCGAGTGACCGTTCTTGTCGCGCCCAGGTGCGTCTACGGCTTCGAGACGCGACAAGAACGGCAAGCTCGCGGGCCATAGCGATGCTCGCCGAAACCGATGCTCACGAATCCGATCGGTCGCCCGGCGTGTGATAGTCCGAGGCGATGAGATTTGGGATCTTTCTGCCGCCGATGCACAAGACGGGCACCAACCCCACGCTGTCGTTGCACCGTGACCTCGACTTGGTCACCCACCTCGACCGACTTGGTTTCCACGAGGCGTGGATCGGCGAACACCACTCCGCCGGGGTCGAACTGATCGCCTCGCCCGAGGTGTTCATCGCCGCCGCGGCCGAGCGGACCAAGCACATCAAACTTGGCACCGGGGTCAACTCGCTCCCCTACCATCACCCGTTGATCCTCGCCGACCGGATCGTGATGCTCGATCACCTCACCCGCGGCCGGGCGATGTTCGGAGCCGGCCCGGGCCAGTTGACCAGCGATGCGGCGATGATGGGCATCGACCCCAACGACCAGCGCCCCCGGATGGCCGAAGCGTTCGACGTGATCATGCGGTTGTTCCGTGGCGAGACGGTCACCAAGCACACCGATTGGTTCGTCTGCCAGGACGCGGTATTGCAGATCAAGCCGTACTCCGACTTCGACGTCGTCGTGGCCTCGTCGATGTCGCCGGCCGGTTCGAAGCTGGCCGGTCGCTACGGCACCGGTCTGATCACCATCGCCGCCACCGAGCCCATGGCATTCCAGGTGCTCGACTACAACTACAACGTCTGGCAGGAGGAGGCCCGACTCAACGGCCATGTCGCCGATCGCGACAAGTGGCGGCTGATGGGGCCGATGCACATTGCCGAGACCTACGAGCAGGCCAAGAAGAACTGCGAGTACGGCCTGCAGTGGATCTTCAACTACCTATCGCACATCATCCCGACGGGTGACCCGTCGCAGCCACCCCCTCCGGCCGATTACAGCGACTTCATCGACTATGCCAACGAGACCGGCCGGATGGTGATCGGCACCCCCGAGATGGCCATCGCCCAGATCAAACGGCTCCAGGACAAGACCGGCGGCTTCGGTTGCTACATGCAACTCGGGGCTGACATCGCCGATTGGCACCAGACGCTACGCAGCTACGAACTGTTCGCCGAACAGGTGATGCCCCACATCGACGGGCAGGTCGCTGCACCTCAGGCCAGCTACGACCACGTCTGCGGGCAAGGCTCCAAGTGGGTCGATGCCACCCTCGGGGCGCAGCTCACCGAGATCGGCAACTACGAGGCCGAGCGCGCCGCCCGCTCCGCCATCTGAACTCCGCGACCCGTGGGTACCGGCGACTTGGTTGTTGTCGCGGTCGTCGTCGGCGTCGGGGCGTGCGTCCAGTTCCTCACCGGGTTCGGCTTCTCGCTCACCGCCGTGCCGTTGCTGGCCCTGGCGATCGACGTACGCACCGCCTCGATGCTCGCCGCCGTGCTGGCGATGTTCACGTCGACGGCCCAGGCGTGGCTCGGCCGCGACCTGATCGACTGGTCGGCGGTGAAACGCATTTCCGGCTGGGGATTGCTCGGCACCCCCGCCGGGCTGTGGCTGTTCAACAGCGGCGGGGAACGAGGACTGCGACTGTTCCTCGGCATCTCCACCCTGGTCTTGGTCGTGTTGCTGATTCGAGGCATCGACCTCACCCGGGTCAGCCGCACCGCAGATGCGGTCGCCGGTGTCGCCGCAGGCGTGCTGACCACTTCGATCAACACCAACGGACCACCGATGGTGTTCGTCCTCCAAACCCGCCGGTTGACCCCACAGGCCTTCCGGGCGACGATCACGGCGACGTTCGTGGTGCTCGGGGTGGTCGGGATTGCCCAGCGGGTCTACGTCGGCGGAATGACCGACAAGGTCTGGCGGGCGTTGACCGTCGCTCCCCCGTCGATGTTGATCGGCGGGATCACCGGTTTCCGCCTACGGCCCAAAGTCGACGGCGAACGCTTCAACCGGGCCGTGCAGGCGCTGCTGGTGGTCGCCGGGGTCTCGGCGATTGCTTCGGCGTTGTAGCAAACGAGTTGAAAGTCTGGTCTGAATCGACTATTTCTCAAGATAGTCACGGATTGCGCTTGCTCAGCGCGCTATGTGGTTTATTGTATCCGTTGATTCCCGCAACCATGCCGGGAGCAGCACCGTAGGAGCACGCAATGGACGATGACGACGAGTTGGTCGCAATTCCGACGGGGCAGACCTTCCGACTGACCCGCCGGGGCTATGACCCCGCCGAGGTCCAATCATTCGCCTACGCGGTGGCCGACGAGCTCACCGAACTACGGGAACGCAACAGCTCGCTCATCGAGCAGCTCGCCGAGCGAGAGGCCCGCCACGCGGCAACCACGAACCGCAACGCCCCGATCAACGAGGCGTCGGTCGCCAGCTTCCTCGGCGACGAGTCGATGCGGATCATGAGCTCGGTTCGTCTCAGTTCCGAAGAGACCCGCGAGCGCGCCCAGACCGCCGCCCAAGCCATGCTGCACGAGGCGCAGGAGAACTCGACCGTCACGCGTCATCAGGTCGAGGAGTACGCCGTGCGTGTCCGGCGCGAATCCGAAGAGGCGTCGCGGCGTGCACGGCACGAAAGCGACGACTATGTCGAGACCGTGCGCACCGAGTCAGAGGCACGGTCGGCCGCGATTCGCTCCGATGCCGACTCGTACGTCGAGCAGATATTCGAAGCTTGCGAACGCGACAACGAGCGGCTTGGCGCCAACGCTCGCGCCAAGGCTGAGGCATTGATTGCCGACACCCGCACCGAAGCCGCCGATCTGATTGCTCAGCTCAACGAGCGCCGGCGAAAGGTTGCCGAAGACGTCGGTCAGCTGCTCTCGCATCGTCGCGTCGTGCTCGACTCGATCGATCGGCTCCGTCAGCACACGACCGAGGCGGCCGTCGACATCGACGACGACGATTCCACCTCGGCGCTCAGCGGCAACCGCCGCTAGCCCGATTGCCTGAAGTCAAGGCGTCAGCAGTAGCGACGGACCGTCGGGTATGGGTTGATCGCGGCTCCGCCATTCGGGTGGATCTCGAGGTGCAGGTGATTGGCCGAGGTCGCCCCCGTCTTGCCGACGTAGCCGATGACATCGCCGGCGCTGACGTTGCGGTTGCCTCCCTCCCAACTGGAGAGGTGGGCGTAGTAGTAGCGCGTGCCGTCGACCCCATTCAGCGAGGCGACATTGCCGCCGAGCGGATCGGTCTTCATCCGTACGAACCCGGCGACGACCGCGACCAACGGGGTTCCCGCGGCGGCCATCATGTCGACTCCCTTGTGGTGACGGCCATTGGGCCTCGGCGACGCCCAAGTGTCACCGAACGCCGTGGCGCCGTCGACCGGGCAGACCCAGCCGGGTGGCGGAATCGGTGCGTCCGATGGCTGGCCGCCTCCGGGTACCTGGATGATCGTCGCCCGTGACCGGCGAGCAGCCTCCGCGACCGCCTGCGCGGCGGACGCTTCCGCTTCTCGCCGCTTGGCTTCCTCGTCCGCCCGCCGCTTGGCCACCAACGCTTCGTATGCCCGCTTGATCTCCTGATCCTTGAGGCGCACCCGCAGCCCTTCGAGTTGCACCAATTCCGCTTCGAGATCGTGTCTAGCCGTGGCCAAATCTGCTGCGAGCTGCATATTTTCGGCCGCCAGATCGACCACCTGTCGGCGCTTGACGTCGAGATCATGGCGAGCCGAGTCGAGCGTATCGATGTCGACCTCGCCGGCATCGACGGCGAGCCGGCGGAAAATCTCGGCCTCGATCTGGGTGTTGGGGTCATCGAGCAGACCGGTGATCGCGCCCACGGAGCCGTTCATGAACTGGTCGAGGGCAACGTTGGTCAGCGTCGCATCCAACGCGTCGACTTCGGCCGTCAACGTGGCGATCGCCGACGTGGCCGAGACGGTCTCGGCGGCCAGCACGTCGGCGCGGTCCTCCGACTCGGTGATCCGCTGGGCGATCTTGTCGGCCTTGTTCTGCAACCGAACGATTTCTTCGGCGACCTGGGCCGAGGTGGGGCCGGCCACGGCCGCTTGGGGAGCCACGACGGCAGCACTCAACGAGAGTATTGCGATCGTGCAACCGGCCCGAGCGGCCCGGTGCAGACGGGCGACACGGAACCGGTGCATGGCTGCTCCATCTTACCCCCTGCGCGCGTGGTGTGGTGGATGGTCGTCCGACTTACCACACTGAGCGACATGGAGTGACCGGTTCGGCAATGCGACAGATCGAAGCTGCCGCTCGGGTAACGTGATCACGCCGTACATACCTGTTCGGGAGAGCCCTCGGCATGAGTTGATGGGGGCGCCGAAGGAGCAACCTCCCCGGAATCTCTCAGGCCAATGGACCGAATCGGGTTGGCAACGCTGGAAAGCGGGTGGGAAACCACCCCGCCGACGGGGAAAGCCTGCTCGCAGGTGGAAGCTCTCAGGCCCGAATGACAGCGGGGGAACCGACAACGCAGGCCGCCGGCTCACCGGCGGCCGGAAGGTTCACCCATGACGACCGCAGACTTTGACCGAGCTCAGCCGACGACGGCCAGTTCGCCGAGCCGCCACATCGGCCCCGACGCGGCGCAGCGGGCCGACATGCTCGCCGAGCTCGGCTCGCCACGATCGACGACCTGATCGACGATGTCGTCCCCGAGCATCGATCCGGGTCCGGCGACCCGCTCGACCTCCCGGCGCCGCTCGGCGAGCAGGACGATGCTGCGGCGACTGCGGGCGCTCGCCGCCCGCAACCAGACCCCGACGTCAGCCTGATCGGCATGGGCTACTACGGGCACCGTCACTCCGCCGGTCATCCAGCGCAACGTGCTGGAGAACCCGGCCTGGTACACGGCCTACACGCCGTATCAACCCGAGATCAGCCAGGGTCGGCTGGAGGCCCTGCTGAACTTCCAGACGATGGTCGCCGACCTCACCGGCATGGACCTGGCCAACGCCTCGCTGCTCGACGAGGCCACCGCGGCCGCCGAGGCGATGACGATGGCCCGCCGCTCGGCAGGCAGCCGAGCAACACGTTCTTCGTCCACCCCGACACCCACCCGCAGACGCATCGCCGTGCTCGCGCACCCGGGCCGAGCCGGTCGGCATCGAGCTGGTCGTCGGCGACGTCGACCGATGGTCGACCGCGCGCTGCTTCGGCGCGCTGCTCCCCTACCCGGGCTCGCAGCGGCGCCGTCCACGACTGGACGCGTGCGATCGACGACGGTCCACGCGGCCGGTGCGCTGGCCGTGGTCGACGACCGACCTCCTGGCCTGCGTGCTGCTCACGCTCGCCGGGCGAGCTGGGCGCCGACATCGTCGTCGGCTCGGCGCAGCGCTTCGGGGTGCCCGATGGGCTTCGGCGGCCCGCACGCCGCGTTCCTCGCCTGCCGCGACGCCTACGCCCGGTCGCTGCCCGGCCGGCTCGTCGGCGTTAGCACCGACACCGGGGGCGCCGCGCGCTGCGCCTCGCCCTGCAGACCCGGGAGCAGCACATCCGCCGGGAGAAGGCCACCAGCAACATCTGCACGGCCCAGGTGCTGCTGGCCAACATCGCCGGCATGTACGCGGTCTGGCACGGCCCCGACGGCCTGCGCCGCATCGCCGAGCGGGTGCACCGGCTGACGTCGATCGCTCGTCGCCGGGCTGCCCGGCTGCGGCGGCGTCGCGGTCGTCAACGACACCTGGTTCGACACCGCTGCAGTTGCGGGTGCCCGGCCGGGCCGCCGACGTGATGGCCGCGGCCGCGGCGAGCGGCATCAACCTGCGGTCCGTCGATGCCGACACGCATCGGCGTCTCAGCTTCGACGAGACCTCGACGCCCGACAGTGCGTCGCAGCGGTCTGGGCCGCCGATGTCGGCTCGACGTGGCCGAGCTGCCGACCGCGACGCGCGACGACGCCGGTACGGCATCCCGCCGACGCTGCGGCGTGGCGACGAGATCCTCGCCCACGCCGTGTTCCACCGCTACCGCACCGAGCACGAGATGCTGCGCTACCTGCGCCGGCTCGCCGACCAGCGACCTCGCGCTCGACCGCACGATGATCCCGCTCGGCTCGTGCACGATGAAGCTCAACGCCGACGGCCGAGATGATGCCCGATCACCTGGCCCGAGTTCGCCGACATCCACCCGTTCGCCCCGGCCGACCAGGTCGCGGGGTACCAGCCAGATGATCGACCGAGCTGGAGCAGATGCTGGTGGCGATCACCGGCTACGACGCCGTCTCGCTGCAGCCCAACGCCGGTAGCCAGGGCGAGCTGGCCGGGCTGCTCGCCATCCGGGCCTACCACCGCAGCCGGGGCGACCACCAGCGCACGGTGTGCCTCATCCCGTCGTCGGCCCATGGCACCAACGCGGCGAGCGCGGTGATGGCCGGCATGAGGTCGTCGTGGTGGCGTGCGACGAGGCACGGCAACGTCGATCCTCGCCGACCTGCGGGCCAAGGCGGCGGCCGCCGGCGACCGCCTCGCCGCGGCGATGGTCACGTACCCGTCGACCCACGGCGTGTTCGAGGAGGGCATCGGCGAGATCTGCGCGCATCGTCCACGACGCACGGCGGGCAGGTCTATGTCGACGGCGCCAACCTCAACGCCCTCGTCGGCCTCGCCCAGCCCGGCCGCTTCGGCGCCGATGTCAGCCACCTCAACCTGCACAAGACGTTCTGCATCCCGCACGGCGGTGGCGGACCGGGCGTGGGGCCGGTCGGCGGTCCGCGCCCACCTCGCCCCGTTCCTGCCCGGCCACCCGCTCGCGCGCACGCCGGCTCGCAGCGCGCGTCGGGCCGTTGGCCGCGGCCCCGTTCGGCTCGGCCGTCATCCTGCCGATCTCGTGGGCGTACATCGCGATGATGGGGCGCCGACGGGCCTCACGCGACGCCACCGCAGCACGCCATCCTCAACGCCAACTACGTCGCCCATCGCCTTGCGGACGCATTTCCCGACGCTCTACACCGGGGCCCGCGGCGGTCGTCGCCCACGAGTGCATCCTCGACCTCCGCCCGATCACCAAGGCCACCGGGGTCACCGTCGACGACGTCGCCAAACGGCTGATCGACTACGGCTTCCACGCCCCGACCATGAGCTTCCCGGTGGCCGGGCACGCTGATGGTCGAGCCGACCGAGAGCGAGTCACTGCGCCGAGATCGACCGCTTCTGCGAGGCGATGATCGCCATCCGCGGCCGAGATCGACCAGGTTGCGACCGGGGTGTGGGTGCTCGACGAGTCAGCCCGCTGCGCCATGCGCCGCACACCGCCGAAGATCTGCTCGGCGAGTGGGACCGGCCGTACTCCCGGGAACTCGGGCGCATACCCGGTGGCCGGCCTCCGCGACGACAAGTACTTCCCGCCGGTGTCGCGCATCGACTCCGTGTTCGGCGACCGCAACCTCGTCTGCTCCTGCCCGCCCCCCGAGGCATTTGCCGACTGAGGGTGATCGGCTCGATGCTGATCGTCGGGCCGGTTGAGACGCACTACCGTTGGGACCATGGCTGACACCACTCCGAACATCGGCGACCTCCTCAACTTCTTCGGAGGGGCCAACCCCGTCGCCGGGATCGGCAAGACCATCGAGCAGTTCCGCACCGGCGTCGGCAACTTTCTCAAGGCTGTCGAGACGTTCAACACCACCATGGACGCCATGCAAGGGGTCGCCCACCGGGTACAGGGATTGATCGACGACGTCGAGGCCCCGTTGCGAGCGGCGATGCCCCAGGTCACCAGCGTCGTGAACTCGGCCCAACAGCTGATCGATCACATCTCCGATCCGATCAAGGCGATCGTCCCCCAGATCGAGAGCGCAGTCAGCAACGCCGCCGGGATGGTCGAGGCCGTCTCGGAGCCGATGAAGGCGATCATTCCGCAGATCACCGGGGCGGTGTCCACCGCACAACACCTCGTCGATCAGATCTCCGACCCGATTCAGCGCGTCGCGCCCGGGGCTGGCCCAGTTGGCCGACACGCTTGGGTCGCCGTCGCTCACCGGCATGCCCGAGCAATTGGGTGACTTCCTCGACGCCCTCGGTGAGCTGGGAAAGCGACTGCGCCCCCTGACGCAACTGGCCGAAACCGCCGGAGGGTTGTTCGGTCTGCGCGGTCTGAGCGCATTGGCCGGCAACAGCAAGGCCGGGGTACAGGCGATGGTCTCGGAACCAGCCCCACCCGCGCCGACGCCTGCGTCGCCGACCAAGCCTTCCAAGGCGGCGAAGCTCGCCACGGCGGAGCCGTTGGCGACCACCAAGCCGGCATCGAAGCCGACCGCGAAATCGACCACCAAGCCGGCGGCAAAATCGGCGGCCACCCCGACCGCGACAGCCATCGGTCGCAAGGTGGGCACCGCGGCTCGACCCCGACGAAGAGGTCTGCTTCGGCGACGCCGAAGAAGACCGCCGCAAAGAAGCCGACGCCGAAGTAGACCCGCCCCGAGCTCCGCGCCCGAGCGTCAGCCGCGACGGACGAAGGGGGTGGCGGCGACGCAACCGGCGATCAAGCTGCCGCGGACATCGACCTCGATGTTCGTGCCCTCATCGATCTCCGGCGGCAGGAACGCCAAGGCGATGCCATGCTCGAGGACCGGCGAGAAGTTTCCGCTGGTCACCAACCCGACCGGCACCCCATCGAGGAGCACGGTGGAGCCATCGCGCGGCGGGCGACGGCCCTCGGTCGTCAGTCCGCGCAGGCGGCGATTGATCCCTCGGCGCTGCTCGTCGAGAAGGGCTTGTCGCCCACGGAACGCCGGCTTGGTCGCCGAGACCACCCAGCTCAGACCGGCCTGGTGGGGAGTGATTCCCGGGCCCAGTTCGTGACCGTGGAGCGGAAGTGCCGCCTCCAATCGCAGGGTGTCACGGGCACCGAGCCCCGCCGGACGAATCCCGGCGGCCGCCAACGCATCCCACAGCCGGCCCGCCGCGTCGACAGGAACGGCGATCTCGACACCATCCTCGCCGGTGTAGCCCGTGCCGGCGACCGTCAGTGCCGTCCCTTCCCACGCGACGGTACCCACCCGGAATCGCCCGACGGCGGCCGCGCCGGCCGAGACCTCGGACAGGCGGCGCCGGGCGTGGGGGCCCTGTACGGCGATGATTGCCCGGGAGGCCGTGGTCTCGCGGCCGCCGATCAGCGTGCGGACCCGCTCGGTGTTCGACGCGTTGGGCATGACGTCGAAGACGTCGTCGGCGATCCACCAGACGATGATGTCGTCGAGGACCGAGCCGTCGGCGTCGTCGAGCAGGTGGGTGTACTGCGCCCGACCGGGCGCGATCTTCCCGAGATCGTTGCTCAGATTGGTCTGCAACAGCCCGAACGCGTCGCCTCCGGCCAATCGCACCGTGCCGAGATGGCTGACATCGAACATCACTGCGTCGTCACGGCAGGCCAGGTGCTCTGCCAGGGTGCCCGCGGAATAGGCGACCGGCATTTCCCAGCCACCGAACTCCACCATTTTGGCCCCGATGGCACGGTGTCGATCATCAAGCGGCGACATACGCAAGTCACTCATCGGCGCACCGCTCAGATCGCGACCGCCGGAAGAATCTCAATCGGTGGCTCCGACGAGGCATCTCCCGCCACAGCCCTGGTCACCTCGACCGGCTGGAACGCAACCAACTGCGTGTCGAGTTCGTTCTTCACCGCGGCGAGCCCGAGCACGTTGAGCACGCCCTGGCCCCGGCGGACTACGTCGATCCACTGGTCGCCGTCGCACATCACAACCTGCGAGCCGTTGATGACGATGTGAGCCGAGGCGATGTCGGTGTTCACCTGGTTGCGGAGGTAGTCGAAGACGTCTCGCACCGATTCGAGCTTCAGCCCGGCATCGAGCAGGTTCTTGATGACCTTGAGTTCGAGCAGGTCACGATAGGAATACTGGCGACGGGTCCCGCTGCCCGACGCATCGGCCAACGACGGACGGACCAAGTCGGTACGAGCCCAGTAGTCGAGCTGCCGATAGGTAATGCCCACGATCTGGGCTGTCTTGGTTCCGCTGTACCCGGGTTCGGTCACCGAAGCACCTCTGTCTTGTTCGCCGTATGGTTCGGCCTACCGCTGGGATGAGGGGAATTCCCATCGCTTGGCAACTACACAGGGGTAGTTACGTCGCTGTCGCCCGATCCAGTCAGGCTAGGCGGGCGCGCCGTGCGAGTCAAGCGTGCAGACGATGGGTAGGCACGTGAACGCACCATCCGGCCGCGAGCGGTCGGCGTCGGCCAGTGAATCGGCCGGCCAGTGGGTTGGCCGTGCGTCGCCTATCCGGCGAAGTCTTCGGGAGACACCTGGTCGATGAAGTCCATGAACTCGGCGACCAGCGAGTCGGAGTCGTCGGTGGCCTCCTCGACCTCGACCACGGCCTCGGTTCCGGCGGCGTCGAGCACCGCGGCGCTGGCGAAGATCGGACTGTGCGTTCGCACCGCCAACGCCACCGCATCGGACGGTCGGCTGGACACGGTGTGGGCCTCGCCCCGTACGTCGAGGTGAAGCTCGGCGAAGTACGTCTCGTCGCGAATCTCGGTGACGATCACCCTCGACAGGCTCGCCCCGAGATCGCCGAGCACGTTCTGGAAGAGGTCGTGGGTGAGCGGCCGGGGGGCGACGATGCCTTCGAGCGCGTAGTGGATCGCCGCCGCCTCGGAGCTACCGATATAGATCGGCAGAACCCGCCGACGGCCTTCGGTCTCACGCAGGATCATCACCGGAGTATTCGCCGGGACTTCCATGCGAATAGCGACGAGCTCCATGGGGATCACGCGGCCACTGTACCCCGCCGCACGGCTGCGGACGAGGCCTTGTGGGCGACGGCTCAATCGTCGAGGTATGTACGCAACGCCGTCCGCATCAACGTGGCCCGCAGGTCGGCGCCGGCGCGTGACAATTCGCTGCTCAGGTCGGCGGCTTGGCGACGCGAGTTCGGGTTGCGCTGACGCATCAACGGTTGGAGCATCTGTTCGAACAGCGTCGCCTCGCGCTCGGCACTGACCTTCCACGTGCGCAGGTGGCGAGCCTCGAGACCATGACCGGCCAGCTTCCCAGCCGCGGTGGCGGTCCGCAGGGCATCGAGACCGAAGATGGCCTCGCCGCCGATCATCGTCGCTTCGACCAGGCCATACTCACGCAGTTGGCCGAGAAGCTGCGGCGTCACGCCGGCCCGAGCACAGAGATCCCCGACGGTCAGCTCGACGGTCAGCTCCCCCGCCTCGATCACCGGCGGGGCCGGGGTTGGTGCCACGACCTGGGCCGCAGCCGCAGCCCGGGCTGGTTGGAGTTCGGAGACCGGCTCGGCTGCGGGAGGCGTCGGAGCCTCGGCGACCGGAGGTGCAGTGGCGGCGGGAGCGTCGGCGGCGACGGTGGGAGCCCGCTCGGGGGCGGCAACATTGGACGGAGCGACGGCCGGCCCGACCGGGCGGCGGGGCGCAAACGGGGCCAGCGGTGCCGGTTCCACCGGAGCCGGGGCGATCGGAGCCTGCCTGGGGCGCGGGTGAGCATCTGACGTGTCGTTGACAATGCGAATGAACGCGCTCGTCGAGTCGGTGGTCATCTCGGGCATCTCACCGAGTTCGGGTGAACGCTCCTCGATCTCGGGAGGCTCGGCATTGCCGATCAGCGCCCAACTCGCCCCGATCACGGGACGAGGCGGTGCCGCCGGGGTGCCGTCGGTGCCTTCAAGGCGTTCCTTGATGACCTTCAGCGGTAGGTAGTGATCCTTCTGCTCGCGCAGGATGAACCGCAGCCGGTTGAGGTCGCGGTCGTAGAACTTGCGATAGCCCGATGGGGTGCGCTCGGGGTCGATCAGACCCTGGCCCTCAAGGAACCGGATCTTGGAAATGGTGACATCGGGAAACTCCTCGAGCAACAGCCCGAGCACCTCGCCGAT
Organism: uncultured Actinomycetes bacterium; assembly: GCA_963847945.1. Taxonomy (GTDB): domain Bacteria; phylum Actinomycetota; class Acidimicrobiia; order Acidimicrobiales; family Ilumatobacteraceae; genus JANMJD01. The sequence goes on along the minus strand of CAWKBX010000001.1, from coordinate 136,005 downwards.
CGAGAAGTACGGCCGCTCGTTGAGCACTCTTCAGCCCACCCCGTCGAAGAAGACCAGACGAAACTTGCCAATCTGGACCTCGTCACCGTGGGCCAGCGTCGCGTCATCCACGCGATGTTGGTTCACATACGTACCGTTCAACGAACCGACATCGCGTACCGTGTACGAATCACCGATACGCGTGACTTCGGCGTGGCGCCGCGAGACCGTGATGTCATCGAGGCGGATCTCACTCTCCGGGTGACGACCCAGGCGTGTCAAGACCTCGGTCGAGAGCGAAATGCTCTCCGGCCTGTGAGCCCTGACGGACGACCAATGTACCAACGCCGCGATTGCAGTTCGTGCGAGCATCGACCATCGACATCGTCGTCGTCAGGCCGCTCGCATCGAGTCAGCGGATCGACGCGCATGATCGAAATCGTACGATTCGACATCGAGTCGAGGACGACGCCGCACGATGAGCAGAAGTTCGACACCGGAGGATTCCGGTGACCACACTGGTTGCAGAATAGGTATGCCATCGCCGCCCCTCCGACCTCAGGTTCCGACAAGCGAGCGGTAGGCGTCCGCCGCTCATCAAGTGCTCCACCGCGGCCGCATCGGCCATCCGAATGACACACAACCAACCGTCGCCGTACGGGTCACGGTTCAAGCGCTCGGGTTCGTTCTTCAAGGTCTCGTTGACCTCGACGATCTCCCCGGCCACCGGGGCGTAGATCTCCGACACCGCTTTGGTCGACTCAACCTCGCTGAAGCTCTCGCTCAGCATCACCCGCGTACCGACCTTGGGGATGTCGACGTAGACCACATCGCCCAGCGAATCCTGCGCGTAATCGGTCACGCCGATCGTGGCCAGATCACCATCGATCCGAATCCACTCATGATCGGCCGAGTACAGCAGTTCGTCGGGCACGCGCATGGCCCGGAACGTTAGCCGTGTTTTGAGTCATCTCCCGCCCGAAGATGGCTGGCAATCGTCGGGATGTACGCAATCGCCACGTAGTAGCTCAGAATCAATCCGGGGATGCCGGTGATCCATGCCGCCACGTTGAACCACCGGTTGAGGGAGAAGTCGGATGCTCCGAGCACGAAACCCGGGGAACACGAACATCAACAAGAACGTTGCGGTTTTCCCCCACCACGTCACGTCGAAGCGTTTCATGCCTTTGAACAGGGTCAATGCGGCCACCGTGCCCCCAAGATGGCCTCTCGGGCGACCGCCAGCACGCAGAACCACAACGGTGCCGAGCCGTCGATGATGATCGCCCCGATGCCGACGATGAACAACAGGCGATCGGCCGTCGGGTCGAGGATCTTGCCGATCTCACTGACCTGGTTGAATCGACGGGCCACGTAGCCGTCGACCCAATCGGTCAGACCGATGCACCCGAGCAGCCATGCCGCCCCCTGTCGGTCGTCACGACTGAAGAGCAACCACAGGAAGACGGGTAGGCACAGCAGGCGAATGATCGTGACCAGGTTGGGGACCGTCCACAGACCGGCGTCGTGCTCGGGGCCGTCGGGTGAAGGTTGGGCGGGTTCGACGGTTGCGGCCACGGCCGGATCGTACAGGTCTGACCCCGTGCGCTCCAGCACCTACAGTCGCCGGTCATGAGTGATGTCACTTCGACCACCGCCGCCCTCGCCGGGCAAGTCGCCGTGATCACCGGTGCCGGCTCGGGCATGGGTGCCGCGTTCGCCCGCCGCCTTGCCGCCGACGGTGCCTTCGTGATCGTCAATGACCTGTCACCTGACGCGGCGGTCGCCGTTGCCGCCGAAGTCGGTGGCGAAGCCGTGCCGTTCGATGTCGGCGATGCGGGCGTGTTCGACGAAGCGATCGACAAGGTCGTGGCCATCCACGGACGCCTCGACATCATGATCAACAACGCCGGCATCGCTCCGCCGCCCGACCCGGAACGTACCCAACGGTCGATCGCCAACCAGATGCTCAAGATGGAAGGCAAGCTCGACCAACTCGTCCCCCCCGACATCACCCTCGACCTGAGCGACGCCCAGTGGGACCGGATGATTCGCACTCATCTTTACGGGACTTTTCACGGAGTGCGCGCTGCGTTGCGCCATATGACTCCGGCCAGACAGGGCTCGATCGTCAATATCTCGTCAATCCTGGGTCTACGACCAATGGCCGGTGCCCCGCACTACAGCGCAGCGAAAGCCGGGATCATCGCCCTGACGAAGTCCACCGGGCAGGAAGTCGCCCCGTTCGGGGTGCGCGTCAACGCCGTCTGCCCCGGTTGGATCGATACGCCGTTGCTCTCCGACATGGACCCAATGATGAAGGCGGGCATTTTGATGGGCGTCCCAGCGTCACGGATGGGCACCGCAGAGGAACTGGCCGAGCTGGTTCGATTCTTGGCCGGGCCCGAGTCGAGCTACTGCTTCGCCGACGTGTTCGCCGCCTCCGGCGGGGTGTCGTGATGCCGACGATCTTCACCCGCGTCATCGAGGGGTCGATCCCCGGAACGTTCGTGTGGCGCGACGACCTCTGTGCCGCCTTCATGTCGATCAACCCCCTGGCGCCGGGCCACGTCTTGGTCGTGCCGATCGAGGAAGTCGATCACTGGATCGACTGCTCCCCCACCCTGTCGGCTCATCTGTTCGACGTCGCCCGCACGATTGGGCGCGGTCAGCAGGCGGCGTTCGACTGTGAACGTATCGGTCTGATCGTCGCCGGGTTCGAGGTTCCCCACGCCCACCTCCATGTGATTCCGACCCAGGGCATGGGCGATCTTTCATTCGCCAACGCCGCCGCATCGGTCACGCGCGAGGATCTCGACGTGTGGGCCGAGGCCATTCGCACCAACCTGGAGACACCGTCATGACCGTCTCGAGTCGCCTGCTCGGTGATGGGCTGGAGGTGTCGGCCCTCGGCCTCGGTTGCATGGGAATGAGCTCGGGCTACGGCGAGCTTCGACGACACCGAAAGCCTCGCCACCCTACATGGGGCGATCGACCGGGGTTGCACATTCTGGGACACGTCGGACGCGTATGGACCCCATACCAACGAGCGGCTGATCGCCCAGGTGCTCGCTGCCCGGCGAGATGACGTGGTGATCGCCACCAAGTTCGGCCTGGCCTCTGCGCCGCGTCGCCGACGGGAGCCGCCGGATGCCCCGGGGCGACGCGGCCTACGTCACCGAGGCCTGCGATGGTTCGCTCCAGCGGTTGGGCATCGACACGATCGACCTGTACTACCTGCACCGCGCCGACCCGGAGGTGCCCATCGAGGAGACGGTCGGCGCCATGTCCTCGCTCGTCACGGCCGGGAAGGTCCGTCACCTGGGGTTGTCGGAGTGCCAGCCCGACACGCTGCGCCGGGCCGTCACCGTCCATCCGATCGCCGCGCTGCAGAGCGAATGGTCGCTGTGGACCCGCGAGACTCGAGGATTCGGGTCCTTGACGCCGCCGGGAGTGCGGCATCGGCCTGGTGCCGTTCAGTCCCGCTCGGACGGGGAGCGCTGACCGGAACCTTCGCTGCCGGCCTCACGTTCGAGAATGGCGACATGCGCGGTCGAATGGCAGCGCTACCAGGGCGACCATCTCGCCCAGAACCTGACGTCGGTCGAACACTCCGCTCGATGGCCGGCGACCTCGGATGCACGCCGGGTCAGTTGGCTTTGGCCTGGGTGCTGGCCCAAGGCGACGACATCGTCCCGATCCCCGGCACCCGCAAGCTGAGCCGGCTCGAAGAGAACCTCGGAGCGCTCGATGTAGTCCTCGGGTCAGCCGAGCTGTCGCGCCTGAACGAACTCTTCCCGCCGGAACTGGTGACGGGCACGCGCCATCCGGCCGGGCGCCCACTCGCCTCGGGCCTCACGCCGTCATCGACACCCACTTCGACCGCACCGACCCCGGCGACCTGAGTCGGGTCTCAACCGAAGAGTGACGGCGTTTCTCCGGGTGACGGTGCCGCCGGGGCCGTCGGGTCGACCTCGACGATCAACTCGGCGCTCTTGTTCGACACCTTGTTGACCTCGGTCGAGACCGGATGCATCGTCAGCAGGTGGTTCGGTGCGGGGATCAGCAGGCCGTGCAGCTCGGTCAGACGGTCGTTGGCCGGGTCGAGCCACGTCTCCCACTCCGACGCAGGCAGGAGCACCGGCATCCGGTCGTGGACCGGGGCCATCGTGTCGTTCGCCGAGGTAGTGATGACCGTGCAGGTATGCAGCCAGGGCACGTCGGGCTGCGCATCCTTGGGACGCCACGCCGACCACAGCCCGGCGACGGCCAACGGCTCACCATCGGTGCGGTGGATGAAGAACGGCTGCTTGGCGGGCTTGCCCTTGGCCGTGAGCTGCGTGCCGTCACCGGCCTTCCACTCGTAGAAGCCATCCATCGGGATGATGCAACGGTGCTTGCGAAACGACGACTTGAACGCCGGCTTTTCGAGCAGCCCTTCGCTGCGGGCATTGATCATCTTCGAGGCAATCTTGATGTCCTTGGCCCACAACGGCACCAGACCCCAATGGAATGTCTGCAGCTGCCGCACGCCGTCAGCGTCGGCGACAACTGCGTACACGTCATTTGTCGGTGCGACGTTGTAGTTGGGGGCGATCTGTGTGCTCGGTGGCTCGGCCCCGAAATACGCCGCGATCTGATCGGGATTGCTCGCCGCCACATACCGTCCACACATGGCCCCGACGCTAGCCGTCAAGCCGGATGTTCAGTCGCGCCTGCTCAACGCTGCGATTCGACCATCGCACGCGCCAACAGTTTGCCAACACCGAGCTCGCCGGCCCAATAGTCGAGATAGGTCCAATCGAGTTTGTCTCGCTGAGCCGTCAGCACGTTCGATGCGTCGGCGACCTGCCGATCGGATCCACCCTTATGGGCCCACTCCAACTTTGCGAGCACCGTGTCCTCTGAGGTGGCGACCCACAGATCAACTTCCAGTACGTGAGACCTGACGCGACGAGCGAACTCCGACTTGCTGAAGGGCCGATCTCTGAGCACGATCACGTCGACCTTCCAACCGGTCGACATATCTAGGATATTCGACATGTCTCGCTGACGCACTGCGCGTTCGAGGTCGTGATCGTCAATCAGAAACCGATCCCGATCAAGCCGCGAACACGCTGCCCGCATCGCAGCGACCGTCGAATCCACGACCAGATCGATGTCGTTCGTGGTGCGCGGCAAGCCGTGCAGCGAACTGGCGAATGACCCGGCGAGCATGTGCTCCACGCCGTTCTTGTCAAAGGCGTCGATGATCGACGCGAGCGTCTGTCCTGGCATCAGGGCCGGACGTCCCCAGAATCAGGGAACGCCCGATGGAAGAGTTGCTCCCCCCAAATGAGACGGCGCAGAGCAATCTCGACGGTTGCGTCGTCGTATTCCGGATGTCGCGTGCGAATGCCGGCCCGGGCGACTTCCCAAATCGCGAGTGTCATCTCGAACGCCCGTTCGACCCGCTCGCCACCCGTCATGCGGGCATAGTAGGCATGCTGCGCCTTGTGCATCGCTGGCGACGTATCGAGCGCTCGCATGCTCCCGAGCGTAGCGATACATCACCGCCGACAGCAGCGCAAGCCGCGTCCGAACAGGCGGAGCAACTCCTCCCGGCTATCGAACGATTAGCTGCGTTGCACCTGCTCGATGGTCCAAGGATCGACTAGCAGGGAACGGGTCGATGGACGAGCGGGCGATACATCAATAGAAATGCAACGGCCAGGTCAGCGGCTTTCACCGCCGGACCTGGCCTTCGTACAGTCGGGCTGGGGAGATTCGAACTCCCGACCTCTTGTCCCCCAGACAAGCGCGCTAACCAAGCTGCGCCACAGCCCGTATGTACCGGTCGAAGACTCTAGCGGACCGGGAGACGGTTCCGCCCGATGAATCTGGTCAGGCGGTAAACACCACCGAGACAGCGCCGATCTACTTCTCGCGAACCGCCGTGGCGTAGCGAGAATTGGCCGGGGCGGTGAGGCGGTCGAAGCCGTCGGGACGGTCGGACAGGTGGATCACTTGGATGCCCGAGACCACCGGTTCACCGATGCGGCCGGTCACCGCGATGTTGAGCGCCTCGTCGGTCAACGGCACGTCGAATGATTGGGCGATCGTCGTGCCTGCCTTGCCCGCGATCGCCACGATGTCGACTCCGGGGAGAGCGACCGCGCCCTCGGCCGAGACGTCGAAGACCCTTCCGCCTGCGCCCGTCGTCGACAGCGGCTCGGTGAGCAGCATCACCACCCGGTAGCGGCCGGGGGCGAGACGTAGGTTCCACTGGGCGTTCCCCCGGCGGATCGAGCCGGCAACGGAAGTCGGAACGCCCGGGAGCGCGACATCGAGCGGGGCAGTGACCTGGTCGTTCGTACCGCCCGTCGCCACGTCGGGACCGAACCCGCCGGTCCCTCCAGCACCACCGGCGTCGATCTGGGCACGGAGCTCACCGAACCGGGCGACGAACAACCCGGGAGTCTCGGGCACCGTGACCTTGCGTTGGGCCAGTGCTCCGGCGTCGTCGAGCCAGCCGGTGAAGGCGAAGTATCGACCCTGGTTCTCCTGAGGGCTCGGGGCACTGAGAGTCACAGAAGCTCCGGCGAGGGCGTCGAACGAGGCGGAGCGGGTTGCGGTGGCGTCACCGGCCGAGATCGTCAGCAGACCCGGCTCGGCCTTGGCCGTCACCCCCGAGGGCTTCGGTTTGAGTTCGATGGTCTTCGAGCCGGTCAATCCCACCGCATCGGTGACCGTCACGGTTACCTCGAGGTAGAAATCGAGTTCATGATCGGGCGGAATCAGCACGACCTGCGCCGCGTTGGGGAGCGCCCCGACAACGTTGGTGTGGGCGTGGCATACCTGTGACCCGGGCGGGCAGTGGTGGCCGGTGACCGTCCACCGGTAGTTGTCAGCCGGGAACGGCGCATCGTCATAAGCATCAACGGTCAGAGTGATCGGTTGACCGACGATCCAGCGCTGCGACCCCAGACTCGTTTCCAGCTTGCGGACCACCGGGGGAATCTCGCTGACGGCGATCGTGATCGTGGTGCTGTCGCTCAAGCCCCCGGAGTCGGTGGCACGCAAGCCGACGACGGCGACGCCGAGGGTCGGAAACACGTGATCGACCTTGAAGCCGGTCGCATCGTCGAACTCTCCGTCGTTGTCGAGATCCCACGCGAAGGTCATCGGGTCGCCGACGTTGCCGTCGGTCGACTGCTCCGCGCTGAATGTCACCGACAACGGTGCCGGCCCGGCCAACGTCGATGCGGTGATCACCGCCGTCGGAGCAACGTTCGTACCAGCCGGGCGCAGGGCGTAGACCTCGCCGCTGCCGAAGTCCGACCACATCGCCGACCCGTCGGGAGTACGGGCAACGTCGACCACGCCCGTGCCGGTGACCAGCGTCGTCAACCTCGAGAAATCAGGGTCGCCTGCCGCGTTGAGCGGCATGGCGTAGAGACACGCGGCCCCGTAGTCGCCAAAGACGTACGAATTGGCGAGCTCGGCGGGCCATCCGGTCGCCGAGGTGAACACCCCGGCGATGACCGCCGCGTTGCCGACCCGACAACCGCCGAGGCTGGTGTCGTGCCGCATCGGGATCAGCGGAGGCACGTAGGGGCTGATGCCGGTCTTATTGCCGATCGTCGAGGCTCGGCCGGCATCGACATCGGCGTACAGCGACTCGCACAGACCGTTGTTCAGGGCATCGAATGAAGCAAGCCGCCCCGGGCCTTCGTAGCAGGGCCAACCGAAGTTTGCCACCGGCTGGCCAGGACCGACGCGGGCGCGATCGAGTTCTTCGTAGTCGTTCCAGCCGACGTCGCCGATCCACACCTCGTTGGTGCCAGGCCGGAAACTGAACCGGAACGGATTACGCAGGCCATAGGCGACCACCCGGTCATCGCCGGGAACCCCATTGCCGACGAGCGGATTGTCGGCGGGAGCCAGCCCGGTGTTCTTATCCATCCGCAGCAGGGCGCCATTCAGCGGCGTGTAACCATCGGTCGACGTCGAACGCACTCCCTGCGAGCGCAACGCCCCGCCTTCGCCGGTGGTTGGGGTGTTGGGCGTCCCACGGTAGTTCGGGGCGTCATTGCACGGGTTGGCAGGGATGATCGGGTTCTGGGTCGACGGCTTCTTTCCGCCGTTCTGCCCGTAGTCGGGCCCACCGAAGCTGGCCCCCTCGCCGACCGTCGAGTACAGCTTGCCGTCGGGCCCGAACTCCAGGTGGTCGACGTTGTGCGACGGGCTCTGGAAGCAGATCCCCGCCGAGGCGTCGTTTTCCATGACGACTTGCTCAGGACCACCACTGCCATCGGGATTGATCAGGAACCGGCTGATTCGGGCCGTGACGACGCATCCGTCCGATCCGGGTCCGGGCACGGCTGGACAATCATCGCCAGGGGTTGCGGTGCCCCACCGCGGCACCGGGCCGTTGGGGTTGAACGGGTCGCGATCGTGGGTGTACAGCGCGTAGACGTAGGGCTGGGTTGCCCATTCCGGGTCGAGGGCCAGGCCCAACAGGCCACGATCCCAGAAGTCGTGAGACACGCCGCGCAAGTCGGCGACGATCACCGGTGTGCGGTCGCGGGGTCCGTCGAACAGCTTGATCAGCCCGGCTCGTTCGGCCACAACGATGCGGCCATCGGGGGCGAAGCGGGCGGCGACCGGTTCGTGCAGCCCGGTCAACAACACCTCGACGACAAATCCCGGGTGCGACACCGGTGGTGGGGCCGCGACGGCCTTGGAACCACTGAGTAACTCCCCCGGTGGCCACGACTGCACCAACGCGGCAAGCAGCACTCCGGCCGCGACCATCCGACTCACGCTTCGCCGCCCTGCGTTGCGCTTCATGTGTACCCCTCATGTGAATGCGAATCGTCGATAGCCCACCACGACACCGCGGCGGTCCAAATCGACAGTCACCGCACGTTCACTCTCCGCACGATTGACCCCCTGCACCGTAATGCAACTAGACGAGATCATGAAGCGCTCACCGATGAACTTCGCCCGAACGAAGGACGGCTCGCCGGCTATCGAAAGAGGTCGACGATCCGCCACACGAAGTACAGCGACAGCATGGCCATCAACAACTTGAAGTGCCATGGGGCCTTGGCGTCGTCGCCGGCCAGTTCTTTGAGGTTGACGGTTTTAGCCGTCAGCAGGGCCGAGGATTCCGGCACTTCAACGATTCGCCCACATGTCGGGCATGCTCCCTCGGTCGTCATCGCCGAAGGAGCCCAGTACTTCGCGCAGTCCTCACACCAGGGCATCGGTACACCAGCACATTGCGGGGTTACTGCGAGCGGCGCCGGACGCGCAGCTTGATCGGCACCGACCCGAAGTCGAACGCCTCGCGCAACGACCGTTCGATGTAGCGCAGGTACGTGGGCGGAACCTCGCGGTTGGAGAACAGGGTGAACGTCGGCGGATCGGCCGCCCCTGCAGGGCGTACATGATCTTGATGCCGCGTGGCGCACACTGCTTGGCCTGCGCCTCGAGGATGACCTTGTTGACGTCTTTCGTCTTGACCCGCTTGTGATACCGCTCGATGGTGTCGTGGAGCACCGGCAGCAAACGGTTGACGCCCTTACCGGTCAGCGCCGAAATCTTGAGCACCGGGGCGTCGCCGACGAAGTGCAGGCGGTCGGCGATCTGGGCGGACACATCGGCACGATCCTCGCCGGTGTCGACCATCTCCCACTTGTTGACCAACACGACCACCGGGCAACCAGCCACGTCGATGCGCTCGGCAAGCCTCTGATCTTGCGCCGTGACGCCTTCGGTGCCGTCGATCACCAAGATGGCGATGTCGGCCTCGTCGACCGCTCGCAACGCTCTGACCAGGGAGTAGTACTCAGCCGAGTCGTCGATTTTGCCGCGGCGACGCATACCGGCCGTGTCGATGAACACGATCGGCCCGTCGTCGGTCTCGACCAACGTGTCGATGGCGTCGCGGGTGGTGCCGGGCATGTCGTGAACGACGGAACGTTCCACGCCGACCATCCGGTTGAACAGCGTCGACTTGCCGACGTTCGGCCGCCCGACGATCGCCACCCGCGGGGTCTTGGCGGGCATGATCGGGATGATCTCATCGCCGTCGTCATCGAACTCGGGGGGCGGGGGGCCGACGTTCGGGATACGGGCGATGACCTCGTCGAGCAGGTCGCCCGATCGACGGCCGTGCAACGCGCTGACCGGGTAGGGATCGCCCAACCCGAGGGCCATGAACTCCCATCGCTCATTCTCGCGACGCTCGTTGTCGGCCTTGTTGGTCACCAGCAACACCGGCACCTTGGCCATGCGCAGCCAGTGGGCGATCCGTTCGTCGAGATCCATCAGCCCCGACGCCGCGTCGACCATGAACAGCACCAGATTTGCGCTACGCACTGCCGCCTCGACCTGACGCGACACCTTGGCGTCGAGTTCGCTGCCGTCGGGCAGCCAACCACCGGTATCGACGATCTTGAATGGCACGCTCAACCAGGACGTTTCGAGTTCTTTACGGTCGCGGGTGACGCCGGGGCGGTCTTCGACGATCGCCGCCTGGCTGCCGACGAAGCGGTTGAACAACGTCGACTTGCCGACATTGGGGCGACCGATGATGACCACGGTCGGCAGTTCGGGTTCGAGCTCGTCGCTCGATTCTGCACGGGGGCTGCGCCCCCGAACCCCATCGCCCCCCGATTCGCTGGCGCTCGGTCGGTCGGCATTCGCTTCGCTCATGTTCGGGACTCCAGTGCGCGGCGCAGCGCGATTCCGTCGGTCGCGATGACCTCGACGGGGTGGGGAAGGTCGTCCACGGTACCGCCATCGAGGAAACGCCCCTCGGACAGACAGACATCGGGAAGGAGATAGCGGTGCCCGGCGGGCTGTTCCGCCAGCGTACGGGCCACATCGGAGGCGACCATCAGGCCAGCCACCGCGGTGTTTCCGCCGAAAAACTCATTGGCAACGGGGATGATTCGCACATCGTCACGCTCCATCGAGTCGATCAGCGGTGCGAGAACCGCGGCACCGTATGCCCCGGTCAACAACCCAATCGGCGCGTTGCGGCGAGGCGTCAGGCGCACGGCCGTCGCCGTGCCGCCTCCCCCGCTGCGCAGGCCGGTGTCGCCGGCCGGATTTCGCACCGCCCGATACCCTTCGGCCGGGGCGCCGTCGACCCACGAGAAGAAGCCGGGCTGCACGCCGGTCGGCGTCTCGGAGTGGCCGGTGAACTCCAATTCGAACGTGCGGGCCATGCCGATGCCGTCTTCATGCATCGGGAAACCCTCGTAGGTCTCGGCGGCGGGGAACGGAACGCCCGCCAGCAAGTAGTACTCATCGGCCGCGAACACCATTCGCCGCCCGAGCGTGGCGACGAACACGTCCTGCCACTCGGCGACGATGTCGACGACCCGGCGGGCCTCGGCGACCGTATGAGGACGCATCGCCGCCTCGTGGTTGTACTGCGAAACACCCAACGGCACGACGGCAACGCTGGCCAACTCGGGATACTCGTCGAGCACCCCGGCGAGCGTGTCGTCGAGCACGTTGGCGTCGTTGACGCCCGGGCACACGACCACCTGGCCGTGGATGGTGATGCCGTGATCGAGCAACGCCCGCAACCACCGCAGGCTGGTCGCCCCCCGCCGGTTGCGCAGCATGCGGGTACGAATCTCAGGGTCGGTCGAGTGGATCGAGACGTTCAGCGGCGACAGTCGCTCGGTGATCACCCGCTCCAAGTCCATCTCGGTGAACCGGGTCAGCGTGGTGAAGTTGCCGTAGAGGAACGACAACCGGTAATCATCGTCCTTGAGATAGAGGCTGGTTCGCAGACCGGGCGGCAACTGGTAGATGAAGCAGAACTCGCAGTGGTTGTCACACGTTCTGACCTGGTCGAACAGCGCGCTCGACACCTCGGCCCCGAGCGGTGCCCCGGCGGCTTTGGCCACCTCGATGGTCGCCTCCACGCCACCGCGCATCACGTCGAGTTCCAGATCGGCCTCGTCGACGAGGTAGCGCCATTCGATGATGTCGCGGGGCATTTGCCCGTTTATCCGCACGACCTCGTCGCCGACGCACAGCCCGGCGGTCGCCGCAGGCGACTCGGGAGTGATGGCGATGATCAACGGGGCAGACACGACCCGGCCAAGGCTAGCGGCCGCGAACCGCCGATAACCTGGGCGTATGTCGACCGACGAGGTGTTGCTGGCGTCGCCGCGCGGGTTCTGTGCAGGCGTTGAGATGGCGATCAAGGCGCTGGCGTGGATGGTGCGGGCGTTCGATGCCCCGGTGTACTGCTACCACGAGATCGTCCACAACAAGATCGTCGTCGACCGCTTCAAAGACATGGGGGTGATCTTCGTCGACTCGATCGACGAGGTGCCCGAGGGCCACCCGATCATGCTCTCGGCCCACGGCTCGGCCCCCGAGGTGGTCGCCGCCGCCCGGGCTCGGGGCAGCTATGTGGTCGACAGCGTGTGCCCGCTGGTCACCAAGGTGCATCACGAGGTCAAGGTCCGCGCCGGCAAGGGCTACTCGATCGTCTACGTCGGCCACGAGGGCCACGAAGAGGCGGTCGGCACGATGGCCGTCGCCCCCGAGTCGATCCACCGGGTCGAGTCGGTGGCCGAGGTCGACGCGCTCCCCCAGTTCGATGGCCCTGTCGCATTGCTCGCCCAGACGACGCTCTCGCATCGCGATTGGCAGGGCGTGGCCGAGGCGACCAGGCTCAAGTTCCCCGGCCTGTGGAGCCCCGGGCGCAGCGATCTCTGCTTTGCCACCACAAACCGTCAGTCGGCGCTGATGGCGCTGGCCCCCACCTGCGATGCGATCGTCGTCATCGGCTCGGCGAACTCGTCGAACACCCGAGCGCTCGAGAAACTGGCGATCGAGGCCGGCTGCCCGCGGGTGTTCCGCGTCAACCATGTCGGCGAACTGCCCGACGACCTGACCGGAATCGTCGGTGTCACCGCCGGGGCATCGGCCCCCGAAGAACTCGTCGAGGCGGTCATCGCCCGGTTGGCACCGCTCGCCGGGGTGACCCCGGTACGGGTCACCGACGAGGACGAGTACTTTCCGCCGCCGCGCAACATCCGTGATCTGCAAGTAGCCATCGAGACGGCGGCGACGACGATGCTCGGCGGCTCCCTGCTCGGTCGCAAGATCATCGACGACCGGCGGCTCGCCGCCAGCGATGTGCTCGCCGCCCTGCGCGCCTAGTCGACGCCTAGTCACCCCTCCCCACCACCAGAGGATCACCATGCTTTCCCCCACTGCCGCCACGATTCGGCTCGTCCTACATGTCCTCGCCGCGACCGTGTGGGTCGGCGGACAGATCGTCCTTGGCGGCATCGTCGGCGTCGTCCGGTCGCATCCGGGCGTCGCGGAGTCCGGGATGCTCAAGGTCATCGCCCGGGCCTACAACCGGGTGGCGTGGCCGGCATTTGTCGTGCTCCTCGCCACGGGCATCTGGAATCTGGTGGCCATCAAGGTCGGCGACTCGACCACGGAGTATCAAATCACCGTCTTTCTGCACGTCGTGCTCGCCGCGACCAGTGGCACATTTGCCGCCATTCACGTCATCGGCAAAACCAAGCTCGCTCTTGCGCTGGGTGGGGCACTCGGGCTGCTCGGAGCCCTTGGAGCGCTCTTCGTCGGTGTCCTGCTCCGCACCGGAAGTTGATCCGCTGCCGAGCTATTCAGCGACCACGTCAGGCCGGCGGCAGGAAATCGAGCAGCAGCCTGGAGACCTCATGTGGGGCGTCAAGCTGCATCCAGTGGCCGGCGCCCTCGATTCGTTCGTAGCGCCACGGCCCCGCGACGAAGCGGTGTGATTCGCTCATTCCCGATTCGATCAGGGCGAAGTCGCCCGAACTCCAGACCCCCATCGTCGGCGACTGCACCGGCGGGATCTCGATCAATCCCTCGACCGTCGTGCGCGGATGCACGTTGGCGCGATACCAGTTGAGCGTGGCGGTGAGCGCTCCGGGACGGGCCAGATCTGTCGCGACGCTGTCCATGTCGGGATGCAGCTCGAGCACCGTCACCTCGTGACCGTCGTTGGCCAACATCATCGCCGCACAAGTGCCGACGATGCCGCCACCGACGAATACCACTCGTCCCATACCGATTCCCCAATCGTTCAGACTGTGATGAACGTACCCCTGAGGGGTCCGGCTGTCGACGTGACACCAGACTCACCCGAGCGCGGGTGGGCGATGTCGCTCAGGTGCGCGGCCGGGTACCGCAGACTACGAGGAGCGGTATTGAAACGAACAACGAACTCAGAATCCAGAGCAGGGGACGAACCAAGGAGCGGATCATGTCACGTAACGTACTCCACATTCACTTAATGTGAATAGTCCTGGGTACAAAGAACTATTTCTTCACCTGCCGGGGATCAGTTGCGGGGGACCTTGCTCCACGGCACGTCGCGATCGACACGAACATCACCCGGAAGGCCCAACACCCGCTCGCCGAGGATGTTGCGCATCACTTCCGACGTGCCACCCTCGATCGAGTTCGCCCGGCTGCGCAGGAACGCCCGCTGCGGGCTCGACAGGTTCATCGCCTTCTCGGGGCGCACCTTCTCATAGCCGCCGGGCAGCAACATGCCGTCGGCACCCTGCAACGAGACGGCGAACGAGTACACGTCTTTGTTGAGCTCGGCCATCGCCAGCTTGGCGATAGAACCCTCGGGGCCGGGATCACCCATCTTGCGGGCCTGCGAGGCGTGGATGTTGGTCAGCCGGAGCAGTTCGGCGCGGATCCACAGCTTCATCAGCTCGTCGCGGGTGGCCGGGTCACGGCGATCCTCGGGCAGGTTCTCCCAGACCTTGACGGCGTCACGAATCGGGCCTGACCCCTTGGTCGGAATTGCCCCACCGATCGAGACCCGCTCGTTCATCAGCGTGGTCAAAGACACTCGCCAACCATCGCCCGGGTTGCCGAGGATTTCGGAGTTCGGGATGCGGACGTCGGTGAAGTACACCTCGTTGAATTCGGCCTCACCGGTGATCTGGTAGAGGGGGCGCACCTCGACGCCGGGGGCCTGCATGTCGACCACCCAGGCGGTGAGGCCGGCATGCTTCACGGCCTCGGAGTCGGTGCGCGAGACCATCAGGCCCCAACGCGAGAGGTGGGCGAGTGTGGTCCACACCTTCTGGCCGTTGACGATCCACTCGTCGCCGTCCTTCACGCCGCGCGACGACAGCCCGGCGAAGTCGGAGCCCGAGCCAGGCTCCGAGAACAGCTGGCACCACACCTCCTCGCCGGTGAATAGAGGGCGCAGGTAGCGCGACTTCTGCGCCTCGCTCCCCCACACCGCAACCGTCGGGCCGGTCATGCCGTGACCGATCGGGTTGCGCGACACCGGGTTGGGGCCCCCGGCGGCGAAGACCCGCTCGTTGATCAGCTTCTGCAGCTTCGGGTTGAGACCCAGACCGCCATGCCCTTCGGGGAAGTGGACCCAGGCGATCCCGAGGTCGAACTGCGCGCCGAGAAACTCGGCGGGTGGAGTGGATGCCGGTGGATAGCTTTCCAGCAGCTGAGCGACCAGATCGGCGACGCGCCGCTCGTCGGCGTTCAGGTGGGCATCACGGTCTTCGACGACGGTCACAGGGAACTCCAGGCATCAGCGACTTCGGGGGGACTGCCCGAGAGTAACCGTGGCGGTTTGGCGAATCTCAGTCGGGCCCGGCATCCGCGGCGCGTCGCTACGCGGCGGGGTCGGGATCACCGTCGGGATCGTCGGCGATTCCCAGCGCGGCGAGGCGGGCGAGGAGTTGATCGCGAATCGAGGTTCCGGGTTCGTGGGCCTTATCGCCGGTGATCCGCCAACCGAGACGGCTGGAGTACAGCAGCGGCGGGTCCTTCAGCCGACCGGCACCCACCTCGACCACCCGAGCGAAGAACAAGTCGTGGTCAGCCATCGGCATCGTCTGGAACACCTCGCAGCGCAGCCAGGCAATCGAGTTGCGCACGATCGGCAATCCGCCGGGCAACGTGTCGAGGTACTCATCGGCGAGGTAGCGAAACTTGCGCCCGGGATACGAGAAGTACTGGCCCTCAGCCACCTGATCACCGGCGAGGATCGACACGGCGAACTCCCCGGAGTTGACGATCAACGGGTAGGTGTCGTGTTTCGGAGACACCGAGGCCATCACGATCGGCTCCTCGAAACTCACCTGGCAGACCCAGTGCGAGCAATATGCCCGGGTCACGCCATCGTGCGTGGCCCCGACCACCTGCACGCCCTTGATCATCTGCCCAAGGCACTGCTTGATTCGCTGTTCGATCACCCTGCCAGTTCAGCAGGCGCGTGCCTCCCGGGCGGCGCATCCATCAATCTGGGCGCGCTGGTCGTCAATGGTGACGATTTCGCGCCCAGATTCGTCGGGGTCGCCTCGGTCGCTCGGGCCCGGGCTGCTGAGTTCATACTTAGTTCAGGACTGCGAACGTGCGAATGCGTTCGTTGCGTTCGGCCTCGCCAATGCCCGGGATCGTCGCCCGCAACCGCATCACCCAAGCCAGGGAGCCGAGGTCGGACTGGCGCTGGTAGACCACCTTGAGATTGGTCAGGATGCGCACGACGATCGCCTGGCGGCTCACCGGCGCGAGATATGCCACCGAGAACCGGGCGCCCTGCCCCGCGGCGGCCTGATACAGCCGCTGGCAGCCGTCGGCATCAAGACGTCCAGGGCCATGAAACGGGTCGTAGAACGCCGTCTCGTCATCGGCCGCCCGAACCAGAAAATGCCCCGGCATACCGACGCCGACGAGCGCAATGCCCACCCGCCGGCCGACCTCCATCGCCACGACGGCGAGGCTGATCGGGATGCCGAGTCGGCGTTGGATCACCTGGTCGAACAGGGAATTGTCGGCTCCGTAGTACTCGATGGTGTTCCCCGTGAACTTCCCGGGACCGAAGAGAAAGCCCATCAACTGATCACGGGTTCCGCCCGGGAACGCCGCCGCGAAGTCCGTGGCCAACTCATCCAACTGGCCGAGCGCGTCGGGAAGATCGAGACCGGAGCGGGCATGAGCAGCGATCAACAGACATGCCTGATCAAGCGGGAAACCGTCCTCCCCCATCGAGAGCAGTTCGGCGAACCGGCGGGAAATGTCCATTCGACCCCGATGCTACGGCGAGACGGCCGCTCAACCGAGCCTCGTACCCACCCAAAGCACTACGTTGCCGAACCATGCATCCCGGAATTCATGCGGCGACCAACCCCGACAAACCAGCCGTGATCATGGCCTCGACCGGGGGGGTGCAGACGTTTGCGGAACTCGATGCCGCCGCCAATCGTCTCAGCCAACTGTTCCGCGCCGCGGGACTGCAACCGGGCGACCATGTGGCGCTGTGCATGGAGAACCACCCCCGCTACCTCGAGGTTCTGTGGGGATGCCACTATGCCGGACTCGTCTATACGGCCTGCTCGTCGAGGCTGACCACCCCCGAGTTGGCTTACATCCTCAATGACTGCCAGGCCCAGGCGTTCATCTCGTCGCGGTACAAGGCAGAGCAGGCAGTGGAGATCCTGCCGCTGGCGGCCGGCGTGAAAATCCACCTCATGCTCGACGGCACGGTCGATGGCTACGAGGCGTACGAGGAGGCGGTCGGCCGCTATCCGGCGACCGCACTGCCAGATCGCATCGCCGGGGTCGACATGCTCTATTCCTCGGGGACCACCGGACAGCCCAAGGGCGTGACCAAGGCGTTCGTCGCCGAGGTGCTCGACGAGACCCCGGCCTCGGTCTCGCCAACGTTGGTGGCGTTGTTCGGGTTTACGTCCGACTCTTCATATCTCTCGCCCGCTCCGCTGTATCACGCTGCACCACTGCGGTTCTGCATGGCGGCGCATTCCATCGGCTCGACGGTCGTGGTGATGGAACACTTCGATGCCGAGCAGTACTTGGTGGCGGTCGACCGCTATCGCGTCTCACACAGTCAGGTCGTGCCGACGATGTTCGTACGTCTGTTGAAGCTTCCGGTCGAGGTGCGCATGGCGTTCGATGTGTCGTCGCTGGAGTGCGTCATTCACGCCGCCGCCCCGTGCCCCGCGCCAGTGAAACGTCAGATCATCGAGTGGTTCGGCCCCGTCGTGCACGAGTATTACGCCGGCACCGAGGGCAACGGGTTCGTCTACTGCAACAGCGCAATGTGGCTGGCGCACGAGGGCACAGTCGGCATGCCGATCAACTGCAAGATCCACATCTGCGACGAGCAGGGCAAGGAACTCCCCCTCGGCGAGCCAGGCGTCATCTACTTCGAGGGCGGGGCTTTGTTCGAATACCACAACGACCCGGAGAAGACCCGTGGTTCACGCCATCCGAACGGTTGGTCAACTTTGGGAGATATCGGGTATTTAGACGGCGACAACTATCTCTATCTCACTGACCGAAAGGCGTACATGATCATCTCGGGAGGGGTGAACGTCTACCCGCAGGAAGCAGAGAACGTGTTGATCACCCATCCGAAAGTCACCGACGTCGCCGTGCTTGGCGTGCCGAACGACGACTTCGGCGAAGAGGTCAAGGCGGTCGTTCAACCGGCCGAGATGCCGACCGATGACGAGGCGGCCAGATTGTTGGCCGCCGAGTTGATTGCCTTCTGTCGATCGCAGTTGGCCGACGTCAAGTGCCCCCGAACCGTGGACTTCCGGGCTGAGCTGCCCCGGCACCCCACGGGGAAGTTGTACAAACGTCTGCTCAAGGACGAGTACTGGAAAGACACCGGACGGTCGTTGTAAATCGTCAAGACAGCACTGGCAAAGCGCGTTCAGTGGTTGCTAGGGTGCAATGAGCGAATGTAGTGGGCAGGAAAGGGTAGGCAATCGTGGGGAATTTTCAAGACTCTGAGCATCGGCGCGGTCGAATCACCGCTGCGCTCATCATCGTGAGCCTGCTCGCGATAGGGCCGTCGGCCCAAGCCCTGCCTGGTGACGGACTCGTGCTGAGGACCGGCCCCGTCGGTGGACCCTGCGGCTACTCGAACACCTACGGAGCTCCCCGCCCGGGCGGCCGCAAGCACCTCGGCGTCGACATCATCGCCAACGAGGGCGTGCCCCTGATCGCCGTCGACGATGGCGTCATCTCCAAAGTCGTCCCGGACGCGCCGAACAACACCGGCGGGAACTACCTCCGACTCAAGATCGCCGACGGCACGTACTACTCATACCTCCACTTGCAGTCCTTCGCCGATGGCATTGCCGTTGGCACCCGGGTCACCAGCGGCCAGGTCATCGGGTATGTCGGGATGACCGGGTCGGCACCGGTGCCCCATCTGCACTTCGAGGTGCACCCGCTCGGAGGCGACGCCATCGACCCCACCCCGCTGGTCTACGCGGCGGGTACGTGCGGTCCGCCGCACGACCAAGGCACCCCGAAGCCCAAGCCCGCGCCGCGGGTCACCACGACCCCGGGCATCCCGTTAGTCCCAGCGGTCCGCGAAGGCACGCTGAACACCGCTGTCGTTTACGAAACAGTGCCTGCGCCCCCTGACACAACCGGTGACAAGCCGTTTCCCGGCGAGCCGTTCCCCCCGACTCCCGACGTCGTCGCGCCGGAAATCACGACAACGACCACCGTGCTTCCGACGACTCCCGTGGGGAACGGCACCGCCGGAGCGGTCGTCTTCGCCCCGCCCAACGCCATCGCGGCCGACCGTGTCACCGGCGTCAAGGTCGTTGGATTCCCGGGCCTGCCGGCATCGTCGCGTTCGGTGACGCTGTCGATCACGATGGTCGGCGACGCGGCGGGACGGGCCGCCGTGTGGCCGTGCGGCACGCGAGCCGGGCTCGACGGCGGCATCCCGCTGCTCGATCCGCAGGCCGGAGCCGAAGTTGCCACCACCGTGACCCTCGCCCCCGGCGACGAGGGGCGAGTCTGCATCGTGGCCACCACGCGGGTCATGCTGAGAGTCGCCGTCCTCGCCGTCGGCTGACCACCACCGACCACCACCGATCAGCCCCGCCGGGCAGCCATACTTCGTGCATGCGTTTGCACGGCCCGTCCCGTCACCCGTTCCTCGATCATCCGGGGCCGTTGCCATTCGCCCACCGGGGCGGGGCGAGCGAATGGCCCGAGAACACGATGCCGGCCTTCGAGGGTGCGATCGCACTCGGCTATCGCTACATCGAGACCGACGTGCAGGCCACCGCCGACGGGGTGCTGATGGCCTTCCACGACAACGACCTCGAGCGCACGTGTGGGCAGCCGGGGCGGATCAGTTCGATGAGCTACGCCGAGGTGGCCAAGGCCCGCGTCGACGGTCGTGAGCCGATCCCGCTGATGCAGGACCTGTTCGACGCGTTCCCCGACGCCAGGATCAACATCGACTGCAAGACCGATGCCGCGGTCGAACCGCTGATCGCCTCTCTGCGCCGTAACAACGCCCTCCACAAGGTGTGCCTCGGTGGGTTCTCCCACACCCGGTTGCTCAAGTTGCGCCGAGCGCTCGGAACCGACCTGTGCAGCTCGATGAGTCCGGTCGAAGTCGCCCGGTGGCGAATGGGACGTCCGCCGAAAGGCATCCATGCCGCCCAGGTTCCGGTCAGCACCGGACCGGCCAAGATCGTCACCCGCCAGATGGTCGACCTCGCCCACCGCCACGGCATCGCCGTGCACGTGTGGACGATCGATCTGCCCGAGGAGATGTTCGCCCTGTTGGAACTTG
Organism: uncultured Actinomycetes bacterium; assembly: GCA_963847945.1. Classification (GTDB taxonomy): domain Bacteria; phylum Actinomycetota; class Acidimicrobiia; order Acidimicrobiales; family Ilumatobacteraceae; genus JANMJD01. Next base: position 115,382 of record CAWKBX010000001.1, on the reverse strand, counting down.
GGGTCGACGGGTTGATGACCGATCGCCCGGCAATCCTCAAGCAGGTTCTGACCCAGCGCGGCGAGTGGGCCTGACCAGGCAAACCACCGACGCGACGATCAACAACGCCGAGGCGGGCACGACCAAACGAGGGCCGATCAGCACCGTCACCGGGGCCTTGCCGAGCGCCAGGGCGACGCCGCCGACGTAGAGCGCGATCAGCAGTCCGCCGACTCCGGCGAACCGCCGACGAGGCCACCATGCGGCGATCATCGTCAGCACGCACAGCGTGGGCACCAGCGGCCACGACTGCACGGCGCGGGCTGCCGGACCCCCTGGGGCAAACTCCAGCCGGTCGATGAGGCCCATCATGCCGTAGCTCGTGCGGCTTCGGCTCCCGGTCTTCACCCATGGCAGAAACGTGCCGATCACGACTACTGCGGCGAGGGTTCCGACGGCGACTCGCGGCGCAACCTCGAGCCATCGACGACCCGATGGAAGCAACCGAGAGAGAGGCACACGGGGCACGGTAGTACGGCACCGTACTGTGGGGGCATGCCGATGATGACCCCCTCCACGACCGTCCGCGCCCCGGGCGGGATGGTCTGCTCCGCCGATCAGGTTGCCACCCAGGCTGGCCTGTGGGCGCTCGCCCGCGGCGGCAACGCCGTCGACGCGGCGGTTGCCACCAACGCGGCGATCGCCGTCACCGGCGCCCACATGTGCGGCATGGGTGGTGACCTGTTCGCCCTGATCCACGACGGGTCGGGCGTTCACGCCTTGAACGCCACCGGACGGGCCGGGTCGGGAGCCTCGTCGGAACAACTGCGCGCCGAGGGCCACACCGAGGTGCCGTTCCGCCACGACATTCGCGTCGTCACCGTGCCGGGCTGTGTCGATGGGTGGGTCGAGCTCAACACCAAGTTCGGTCGTTTGGGGCTCGACGACGTGCTCGCGCCGGCGATTCGCCTGGCCGAGCAGGGATTCTCGGCGACTGCGGCGCTGGTCTCCGAGCTCTCCGCCCTCGATGAGCGCGGCCGCGAGGAGATGCATGAATTGGTTTCGCAAGCCGTGCGACCAGGAACGATGGTCCGCCGACCTGGAGTGGCCCAGGCCTTGCGCTCGATCGCCGCCGGCGGGCGGGACGCGTTCTACGGCGGCTCGTTCGGGGCCGGGCTCCTGGAGATGGGCAACGGCTGGTTCTCGTCCGACGACCTGGCCACGCCGGGCGCGGATTGGGTGACGCCCCTGGCCGCCGATGTGTGGGGGCAGCGGTTGTGGACGATCCCGCCGAACTCGCAGGGCTACCTCACCCTGTCGGGCGCGCTGATCGCCGCCGAGTTGGAGCTACCCGACGACACCCGCGATCCCCGGTGGGCCCATCTGCTGATCGAGTCGGCGACCGCCGCTGGCTTCGACCGGCCGACGGCGCTGTATGAGGGGGCCGACGGCGACGCGCTGCTCGCCGCCTCGCGGCTCGATCCGCGGCGCCGGGCCATCGATCCGCAGCGCGCCAGCCGCCGGTGGTCACCGGGCGCGGCGGGCGACACGACGTACCTGTGCGCGGTCGACAGCGACCGGATGGCCGTGTCGTTGATTCAGTCGAATGCATCGAACCTGGGCTCATGGCTGGTGGAGCCGTCGACCGGCATCAATCTGCACAACCGGGGACTCGGATTCTCGATCGCCGAGGGCCACCCGGCCGAAATCGCCCCGGGCCGTCGCCCACCCCACACCCTGTGCCCGAGCATGCTCACCCATCCCGACGGATCGTTCGCCGCCACGATCGGCACGATGGGCGGCGACGCCCAACCCCAGATTCAGCTGCAGGTCATCGCTCGTCTGCTGCACAACCGTCAAACGCCGGCGCAGGCGATCTTCTCGGGACGCTGGGCGTTGCAGGGCCCCGTCACCGGGTTCGACACCTGGACGGCCCCGCAAGGCCCGATCGTCACCGTCGAAGGCAATGCACCCGCGGGCTGGGCGGCCGAGCTGTCGAAGATGGGCCACCTGGTCGATCAGCGCCAGGCGTTCGACTCCGACTTCGGTCACGCACATTGCATCGTCGCCGAACCATCGGGACTGCTGGCCGGCGCCGCAGATCCGCGCACCGGAGACGGTTCCTGCGCCGGTCTGTGACCGCCTGCGGCCCGCGGCGACCCATATCCTCGACGTTGTGACGACATCTGCCGTGCCCACCATCGACTTGTCGCCCTCCGCGCTCGGCTTCGTGCGCGTGGCCGCGGTGTGTCCCGACCTTCGGGTCGCCGACGTGGCGTTCAATCGCGACGCGACCGAGTCGATCATTCGGGCCGGCGCGGCCGAAGGTGCCGCGCTCGTGGTCTGTCCGGAGCTGGGCCTCACCGGGTACACCGCCGGCGACCTGTTCTTCTCCGACCTGCTCATCGCCGAGGCGTGGGCCGCGCTCGGCGAGCTGGCAACGAGGCTCGCCGACCTTCCGAGCGTTGCCGCCGTGATCGGGCTCCCCGCGCAGACCGCCGATGGGCGTGTGTACAACGTCGCAGCGATGGTCGCCAACGGCGTGATCGCCGGCATCGTGCCCAAGCAATACCTGCCCAACCGTGCCGAGTTCTACGAGGACCGTTGGTTTGTCCGCGCCCTCGGGGCGACCCTGCCCACCCAGATCGGCGACGTGCCGTTCGGCACCGATCTGCTCTTCGCCCTCGGCGGTCACCCGGGAGCAACGGTCGGCATCGAGATCTGCGAAGACCTGTGGGCCGTCGAACCGCCGAGTGGGAAATTGGCCTTGGGCGGGGCGACGATCATCGTGAACCCCTCGGGCAGCCCGGAGTTGCTCGGCAAGGCCGATTACCGTCGCGAGCTGGTCAAACAGCAGGCGGCGCGATGCCTCGCCGCCTATGTCTACGCCGGGTCAGGGCCGGGCGAGTCGACCATGGACGTGGTGTTCGGCGGCCACGGTTTGATCTGCGAGAACGGCTCGATGTTGGCCGAATCCACCCGGTTCAAGTTCGACCAGCAGGTCATCGCCGCCGATGTCGACGTCGCCCGCTTGCGCCATGAGCGTCACATGTCGTCGAGTTTCTCGAACGCACTGACGCCGACGCTGCGCACGATCGACGTTCCACTTGCCGCGACCCCGTCTCGCTCCGATGGTTTTCGACGGCCCATTGCCCGCAGGCCGTTCGTACCGTCGGATGTGGCTCAGCGGGCCAAGCATTGCGAGGAGATCTTCGCCATTCAGTCGACCGGGCTGGCCAAGCGGCTGCGGCACACGGGAGCCAAGACGGTCACCATCGGCATCTCCGGTGGGCTCGACTCGACGTTGGCGCTGCTGGTCGCGGCACGGGCGTTCGATCGGCTCGGGCTCCCCCACAAGGGGATCGTGGCGATCACCATGCCAGGGTTCGGCACCACCGACCGGACCTACCAGAACGCGTTGGGCCTGATGCGGGCGCTCGGGACGACGGTTCGGGAGATTTCGATCGCCAATGCTGTACGCGGCCACTTCGCCGACATCGGCCACGACGAGGCCGATCACGACGTCACCTACGAGAACGCCCAGGCCCGGGAGCGCACTCAGATCTTGATGGATGTTGCCAACGACACGGGCGGGTTCGTGGTCGGCACCGGCGACCTCTCCGAGGCCGCCCTGGGTTGGATGACGTTCAACGGCGACCATATGTCGATGTACCACGTCAATGCCGGGGTGCCCAAGACCCTCGTGCGTCATCTGGTGTCGTGGGCCGCCGACGATGTGTTCGCCCGGGACGCGGCCGCGATCCTCCACGACATCGTGGCGACGCCGATCACCCCGGAGCTGCTGCCCTTGAAGGACGGCAAGCTCGAACAGAAAACGGAAGACACCGTCGGCCCGTACGAGCTCCACGACTTCTTCCTCTACCACGTCGTTCGCTTCGGCTCCCGTCCGGCCAAGGTCTACGCCCTCGCCTGCCAAGCCTTCGCCGACGCCGGCCACGATGGCGGCACGCATTACGACGACGCCACGATTGTGAAGTGGCTCGAGGTCTTCCACCGGCGGTTTTTCGCCCAACAGTTCAAACGATCCTCAATGCCCGATGGCCCCAAAGTCGGCTCGGTGGCGCTCTCGCCCCGTGGCGACTGGCGCATGCCATCCGATGCTTCGTCAGCGTCATGGCTCGCCGAGATCGACGCCCTCAAAACCCGCTGACGACCGCTCGCCAGGTCGTGGGCCTAGGTGATCGGGAGGTTGGACGGGTGACCGGCACGGTCTGCTCAACCTCCCCCGCGGTCGATCCCCCGGCCTACGCCGCAATCCCGCAGCGTGTTCGTCGGACCGTCGTCGATCATGGTCGATGCCCTGCCACCTGCGACGTACCGCGGTCGCAGGATGCATTCGGCCTATGGATAGCCGCGCTGCGTCCCGGTATGTTCGGATTTGCATCTGGTGTGGCGAACACCGGGGGTGGCGAAAAAGCGGAGCGGGACGTTTGACCAAATGGGCGGTCCCTTTATTCCTTGGAGGGAATGGTTATGGAAGTAGAAGTGATCGAAGAAACGCCCCGGCGGAGAAGCAACAAGGGGTTCACCCTCATCGAGTTGCTCATCTCATCGTGATCCTCGGAGTCCTATCGGGCGTCGTCGTCTTCGCCGTCGGCGGCATCACCGGTCGTGGTCAAACCAATGCGTGCAAGGCCGACCGAAAGACGGTCGAAGTAGCCATCGAGGCATTCCGGGCCAACTCGCCCACGGGCGTCCTGCCGGCGAACGAAGCCGCCCTGGTCCCCGCTTTCATGAGGACACCGTCCGATTTGCACGATGTCTCTGGGGACGGGCTCGCCACAATCTCGGTGCAATCGGGCGCCCCCTGTCCGTGATGTCGTCGTACTGAACCGAGAAGGGCCGGCCCTTCGGGGCCGGCTCCTCGGCGTTTTCAGCGGATGAGTTCCATGCGTAGGCCGGTCTCGTCCCACTCGGGATTTTCGGGGAGGCGGCTGACAACCCGCCCGGCGATCCGCCGGGCGCTCCAGAGCAGGCCGGCCGCGTCGGCCACGAGGCGGCCGTCGACCCCCGCCGGCAGGCTCGACGAGGCGGCGATGGCCTCGATCCCGGGGAAGCTCGGATTGGTGAGACCCAGTCGGCCCGACCGGCCCTCGGCCCAGTGACTCGACGTGGCAAGCGGGGCGTCGCCGTTGAGCAGGTGGTAGCTCAGCTCCGCCAGCCCCGAGTACACGCGCCGCTGGTGGTACGGCTGAATCTCTTCGACTACCTCGCGGAGCCATGGGAAGTGCCGATAGGCGAGGGCGTCAACCACGGCTCGATGGCCAGTGCCTCCTCGGTACGATCCCGCGGCCAGGGCGGCCCGGCACGGAACCCGCGGCACGCTCGCCCGGCGGGGCCAGCCCAGCATCCGCCGGGCGGCCAGGTCGCAGCAGCGAAAGCCACTAACCACACCTCCGGCAACCCGATCGGGAGCCTGAGCACGATCACCTCGAACGTCGGGCGGTAGTCGATGGCGTCGACGAGGCGATCCACGACCATTGGCTCCTCGGCGAGCAGTGCCACCCCTGGAGCCGGGCCGACAGAACCAGCCATCCCGATGGGCAGGGAACGACCGCGGCGATCAACTGGAACGGGAGCTGCTGACTTACGGCTTATCGGACGCGGTCGCTCAGCGGCGGGGCATCACCGGTGCCGGCTGTGGCGGCGTTCATGTCGCTCCGGTATCCGCCATGGGCATGGCCGGTCGTTCGATCGCCTTGGAAACTGGTTCACCGCGGAGGCGTCCTCGTAGCGGATCGTGCCGGCGGTGACCAGCGACGTCAGCGATTGCTTCAGCGTCTGCATGCCGTTGGCTGCAGCCGTCGAGATCACGTCGCGGATCTGGCGGTCTTGCCCTCGTCGATCAGGTCGCAAATGGCGTCGTTGGCGATGGTGATCTCGAATGCGGCGACTCGACCCCCGGTCATGGCCGGTACCAGTCGCGCCGATCATGCGTGCAGGGTCCCGGCGAGCTGGGTTTGGATCAGATGGCGCCGGTCGCCCGGGGCACATCGACGATGCGTCGATCGCCTGCGCGGCGTCGTTGGCGTGCAAGGTGGCGAACACGAGGTGGCCGGTCTTGGCCAAGGTGAGGGTGCGGGCGATCGATTCGAGGTCGCGTATCTTGCCCACCAAGATCATGTCGGGGTCCTCGTGCAGCGCGGCGCGGAGCCCGTCGTGGAAGTCGTGCACGTCAGTGCCGACCTCATGTTGGTGCACCATCGCAGCTTCGGTGGCGGTGGAGGTATTCGATCGGTCCTCAAGGGTCAAGATGTGGACGAACGACGGTCGTTAATCCGGTCGATCATTGCCGCTTGGGTCACGGTCTTGCCCGACCCCGTCGGCCCCACCGAGAGGACGAGGCCCCATGGCGCCGTCACGAACCGTTCGAGCGCTGGCGGGGCGGCGATCTGCTCGAGGTTCGGCACCTCGGCGCGGATCGACCTGAACGCCGCACCCAGGCCGGCGCGGTGGAAGTAGGCGTTCACCCGCCATCTCCGACCATCGGCGGTCATCATCGTGTAGTCGTGCGATCGCTCGGCGACGAGGGCCTGCCACCCCGCCTCGTCGACGGTGCTGCGGACCATCACCTCCACGTCGTTGCCGGTGAGGTCGGCACCGTCGCCGACGTGTCCGAGGTTGCCGTCGACGCGCACGACGGGCCCCAGGCCCACGGTGAGGTGGAGGTCCGAGGCGTGCACGGCTGCCGTGGCCGCGAGCAGGTCGGCGAGTCGAGGGTCGAGATCTCTCACGACGGCGAACCTACGCCATCGCTGCTGCGGCCCGGTCGGCAGCCATGGGGATGCAACTGCGGATCGGGTCGTGGCACCACGGTTGCAGCGTGCTCGTTGGCGGACTGCTCGTACACGGCTTGCTGGTGGGCAGCCACATGGGCGTCGTGGCCGTCCGGGTGCCCGCCGGGCGTTCGACGGTCGAAGGTCGGTCGGCCTGCTTGGCATGCGGGTGCTCTCTCGGGCCCCTTGAGCTGATACCACTGCTCTCGTGGCTGGCCCAACGCGGGCGCTGCCGCGGTGCCGCACCGCGATCGGCTGGCAGGCACCCGGCTTCCAGCTCGTGACGGGCGGCTGGATTCGCGGTGGTCGGCGACCGCCTGGGTTGGACCCCGGTGCTCCCGGTGTTCCTGGTGCTGGTAGCCGTGCCTGGCCACCCTCTCCGCGATCGATCCGGCGACCAAGACGCTGCCCCGCGGCATCATCTACGTCGCCGGTGGGCCGAGCTGTCGTCATGATCGCGGCGGCGATCTTCGATCACGACACCGCACGCCTCGGCTGGGCGCTGTTCGGCGCCACGGTGGGTTTTGGGGTGTTCGCGGTGATCTACCTGCTGCGGCCCGACGCCATGGGGTTCGGCGACGTGCGCCTGGCGGCCCTGCTCGGCCTGCATCTCGGACGGACGGCTCCCTGCATGTGCCGGTCGGGCTGTTCCTCGGCTTCCTGCTCGGAGCCGTCGTCGGGGTAGCGATGATGATCGGCGGAGCGCCGGCGTCGAACGGCGCTGCCGTTCGGGCCGTTCATGGCAGCCTGGCGCGGTGATCGCCATCGCGGCCGGGCGCCCGATCATCGACCTGCGGCTTCGCCGGTGAGGCCGGCTGGCTCGACCGTTGGACGTGGTGGCCGCCGCGAGACATGCAGGGTTGCGCTACGACGCGCACGGCGTGGTCGACGAAGGGCAGACCCGCCAGCGAGTTCACGGCGATCTGAGCCGAGGAGGTGTCCATCTGAACGATCGCCCGCACGCTCACGCTGCGCCCGATGCCGCGTCGGCCGTGGCCTTGCGCACGAACGTCGGATTGCTCGGCACGGCATTGAGCCCGACGACGAGCCCGGAGGCCGAAGCGCTCGCTTGGAGTTCCACACGTGCCGCGACGAGACCGCCCTGCATCTGGCCGTTGGCCGAAGCGGTCACGTTGCCGAACTCGACTGCCGCCCTCGGTGTATAGACCATGCCGCGCACGACGAGGTCGTTGCTGTTGCCGCTCTTGGTGGTGATCGCCGGTGTGCCGGTGGCGGTCAAGGTGCTCGACGCGTAGCCCCCGCTTGCGGTCGAGGGTTCGACCGTGATCAGGCTGACGGCGTGAGCGCCCTGGCGCCGTCTCGAACAGCTCGAGCTCACCCTGCACCCCGACGTTGATCGAGCTGTTGCCGCCCAGCACCCAGGTCACCCCCGTGCCCGTCTCGGCCGCAGCAACGACAGGATTGGCCAGGGCGGTCGCACAGCCCGGGGCGTGTCCGGTGAGCACGGGCATAGTGTCGCCCAACGAGACGCCTCCGGGTCGTCCGCCGATGACCACGGCATGTCCCATGTCGAACACGCCGAAGTTCGAGAAGTAGTAGTCGCCGCTGACGAAGTAGTTCTCGCCGTCCAGCGCCGGCGCCGAGGTGTAGACGCCGGGGAAGAAGACCCGGCAGTTCGCCAACCCGTCAAGGTCGTTACGGCCCGGCGGATCAACGACGGCGGGGAACGGCGGCAACGCCGGAGACGGAGCGATCTCGTCCCACGTCGAGGTCGTGCAGATCTTGCCGCGCGGCGGCGAGTTCGCGATGGTGAGGTTCGGGATCGTCGGCGGAGTCGGCAGCGCGGAGCTCCCGTCGGGATACCACAGGTCACCGTTCTCGACGGCGACGGGCGACTTGAGATCGGTGCTCGTCGGCACCGCGACGTAGAGCGGGCCGCCGATCGTCTTGGTGGTCGCCGCCCCGGCCAGGGACGACAGCGACTTCAGGCCGCCCAGGCCGACCCCCGTCACGATCACCGCCCATGCGTTGGCGTCCGCGGTCGTACCCGCGGTCGCCGAGCACGTCAGTGTGACCGATCGGCCGTTGAACGTCGGCGGAATGGGTATGGTCGCCGAGGAGGCCGATGCGGCCGTGTTACACACCGTCTGTCCGAGTTGGAGTCTCTCAAGCCCGTATCGCAGGCCGGCTTCGGCGCCGGCACGCAGGTCGGCCCCATCGCGGATGACGACGGTCTGACGGAGACCTACCGAAGCGTAGGTGGCCAGCGCACCCGCGACCGATCCGAGCACGACCACCAGGACCAGCGACAGAATCATCGTCGAGCCACGGTCATCGGGTCGGCGACCGCATCGATCGCCTGCCGGGGGCTCCAGGGTGTGGCGCGCGGGTACCCCCGACCTTGGCTGCTCGGGGGCTCATGTCGTCACCGTGAAGGTCGAAGTGTTGGTCGACAGGGGCGTGGTCGAGGTCGCCGGCAGGATCGATACCTTCTGAGCGCCGTCGTCCCACTCCTCGCTGCCCTGGGCCTCGATCGTGGCTTGCCAGGTGCCGACGACGGGCTCAGCGAGATCTTCGATCACCGATGCCTTGATGTTCTTGGGGAAGTACTGCATTCGCAGGTTCGTACAGGCTCCGGTCGTGAGCGCGGTGACCACCACATGGTTGATCAGCGACTTGTTGAGCGGACCGCTCGAGTAGCGCAGCACGGTGCTGTCGTCGGGGGCGATGCCATCGAGGTCGACGGCGGTCATCGATGTGACGGTGCACGGCCCGGGGACGGTCGTGGCCGTCGTCGTGGTCGTACCGACCGGGATGGTCGTCGTACCGACCGGGATGGTCGTCGTGGCGGCCACGGTGGTTGTCGTGGCCGGCGGCAGCGTCGTGGTGGTCGTGGTGGAAGGGGGCGGCGCCAGCGTTGCCGTCGTGGTCGCAGGGAGCGTCGCCGAGGGATTGTTGCCCGATCCCTGCGCGTCATAGGTCAGCGTCGAGGCCGCGGTGAGAGTGAGCGTGACCTGGGCGGTGGTCGGGTTGGGAAGGGGGCTGACCGCGGCCGGAGCGCTGCCCGACGTCCAGCCCGGGGGGACGGCGGCGAGGCTGCGAGCGATGACGATTTCGTCGGCGCCGCCGAGCGACCCGCCGACTCCTTGGCAGGAGATGCGGACCAGCCGACCGATCCCCGAGACATCGCGGAGACGGTACGCCGCGGTACGAGGTGGTGGCCCCGCCGATCGTTTCGCTCCAGGTCAGGCGCAGCACGTTGAAGCCCGTCTCGTCGGCGGTCAAGCAACCGGTCGGCAGCAACGGATCGCTCTCCCGGGCGTTGGCCGGCGTCGACGAGACATCGCGTGTGGAAGTAGAGGGCGAGCATCTGGGCGGCGGCGGCGTCGGTGACGCGGTCGTTGGTCGACGATTCCTGGCGTACGACGACGGTGACCGCACCGGCGAGCACCGCGACGAGCATGCCCGAGATCACGATGGTGATCAGCAACTCCACCAGAGTGAATCCGCCGATCGCCGGAGCTCGGCGCCCACGATGGGTGCCAGGTCGTTCATCCATCGCTCTTCACCACCGTGAGCTGCTCGGTCACTCGATCGTCGGGACTGGCGACCTGGATCGTGATCGACTGCGACGTGAACCCGAGCGCGTCATAACAGATGTTGCTGCCGGTGTCGCCGTACGTCGCACCGTTGGAGAAGCCCACGGGGGCGAGCACCATGATCGCCGAATCCGGCCAGCCTGCCGGGCGGCCTTTGGTGATATTCGGATCCTGGACCGCAGCGACGTACGAGGCACGCACGGCCGGGTCGCCCGCCGCGGAGCCGACACGGGCCACCGTCGTCGAGGTCAACGCATCGGCGGCGCTGACGAGCCAGGCCTGGGCCCCGGCGTGGCTCTTGTGCTGCCCAGAGGCGCGGATCGTGGTGCTCATCGTGGTGAGCGTGGCGGCGGCGGCGAGGCCGACGAGGACGACGGCGATGAGCGTCTCGATCAGGCCCGCCCCGGCGTCGTCGGTCGTTCGACGCCGAACTCTCCCGAGGCGGCTCAGCGGCGCCGACGTCCTTGTAGCCGTCGAGGACGCCGTACATCGCCGACACCAGAGCGACGGCGACGAAGCCGACGATCAGGCCGACGAAGATGATCATGGCCGGCTCGAAGAAGCCAACGAATCGCCGGATGCGCATCTCAAGCTCACGGTCGAAGTACATCGCGGCCGTCTCGAGTTGCTTGTCGAGCGTCCCGGTCTCCTCGCCGACGGTGAACATCTGGCGTGCGGCACCCGGGAAGAGCCCGGTCGCGATGAGCGGCCGGGCCAGGCCGGCGCCGCTGACCATCTCGGCCCGAGCCCACTCGAGCTGCTCCTGGTACACCGTGTTGTTGGTCGACTCGGTGGTCACCGCCATCGCCTCGGGAAGCGGCACGCCGGCACTGGTCATCGTGGCCAGGATCCGACAGAAGCGTTCGAGGATGGCGTAATTGACGATGCCCCCGACGACGGGAATCTTGAGGATCAGGCGATCCTTCACTCGTCGTCCGCGTTCGGCCTTGAGCATCCATACGACGAACCCGGCGACGACGGCGGTGAGCCCAGCCGGGATGAACCACAGGTGGGTGAACAGCCGGGTGCAACCGAGGAGCAGGCGTGCGTCGGCGAACGGCAGGTCGGTGCCCAGTTCCTCGAACAGCGGGGTGAACTGGGGGAGGACGAATCCGGCGAGAATCACGACGGTGACCACGGCAAGGGCAGCCACAACCGACGGGTAGGCGAGCGCCGACTACGCACCTTGGAGCGGGTCTCGAGTCTCGCGGTCGAGGTAGTCGGCGAGCTTGTCGAGCGTGTCGTCGAGGTTTCCCGTGAGCTCGGCCGAACGGAGCACGCCCAGGTAGAACCGGGGAAACGCCTCGGGGTGCTGAGGAGAGCCGCCGCGGTGAAGGTGGCACCCGCACGCAGCTGCTCGACGACGTCGGAGATCACCCTACGCAGCACCTTGTCGCCGGCTTCCTCGGCGATCGTCTCGCAGCGAATCGATGATCGGGATGCCGGCCTTCACGAACACACGCGAGCCGCCGACTGAAGTGCATCAGCTCGCGCTTGGACAGCTTCGATGCCGTCAGTTCGAAGTCGAGCACCTTTCGCCGGCGCTCCTTGATCGAGATGGCGTAGAGGTTGTTGCCGTGCAACCATGCGCGAGTGTCACCGAGGGTGTCGGCCTTGTTGGTGCCTTCGACCGTCGTTCCGGCGGAGTCGATGGCGGTGTAGACGAACGTGGGCATCGGGGTTCCGCTCGGTTCGGGGATCAGGAGGCGTAGAGGGTTCGGACAACTTCGGCGATGGTCGTGACGTCGGAGTCGACGAGTTGGAGTGCCTCGATCAGCAGCGGGCGCATGCCCTGGCTGACGGCGAGGCGACGGAGCTCCTCGTGGGTGGCCCAGCCAACGATCAGCCGGCGGATCTCGGGGGTGACCCGCAACAACTCGTAGACGCCGATGCGGTCGCGGTACCCGGTGCCGGCGCAGAAGGCGCAGCCGGCGCCGTGAAAGAACGTCGGTCTTGCGCAGGCCCGTCTCAGCCTCGAACAGTTCGATGTCCTCGGCCGGGTCGGCGAGTACGGCGACCTTGCAGGCGTTGCACGTGCGCCGCAGCAGGCGCTGGCCGACGACGCCGACCACCGCCGAGGCGATGAGGAACGGCTCGATACCCATGTCGATGAACCGGTGCACCGCAGCGACCGCGTCGATGCCGTGGAGCGACGAGAGCACGAAGTGACCGGTCAGCGCGGCCTGCATAGCGATGCGGGCGGTGTCGGCGTCGCGGATCTCGCCGACGAGGATGACGTCGGGATCCTGGCGGAGGATCGGCCTTGAGGCCAGTCGGCGAAGTCGATGCCGGCCTGGCGTTGATCTGGATCTGGTTGATGCCGGGGAACACGTACTCGACAGGGTCCTCGATGGTCATCACGTTGTTGCCGGATCGAGTTGATCTCGGTGAGCGTGGCGTAGAGCGTCGTCGTCTTGCCCGCGCCGGTCGGGCCGGTGCACAACACCATGCCGAACGGTGCGTGGATCAATGCGGGAGCACTCGACGGCAGTTCGGGCTCATGCCGAGGTCCTCGAGGCTGATCAGCGACTCGGCTCTTGTCGAGCAGGCGCATCACGACCTTCTCGCCGTGCACGATGGCGGCGGTCGACGACACGGATGTCGATCGGGCCGACCGTCGACCGAGACGGCGAACTGCCCGTCCTGCGGGCGGCGGCGCTCGACGATGTTCATCGATCGCCGATGACCTTGAACCGGCTGACGAGCGCGGCATGGATGCCGAGTCGGCAGCGGTAGCACGTCGACCAGCGTGCCGTCGATACGGAAGCGGACGCGGAGTCGGTCGTCGAGGGGCTCGAGGTGCACGTCGGAGGCCCGGTCGCGCAAGCCCTGGGCGATCAACCGGTCGGCGACATCTGCACGACCGGGGCGTCATCGCGGTCGTCGACCAACTCGACGAGCGTCGAACGCTGCTGGCTCGGCCGGATCGAAGGCGTACGCAAGGCGGGCGATCTCGACATCGGCTCGGTAAGGCCCGGTCGATGCCGGCACGTAGGTCGTCCTCAGCGGCAAGTGCCAGGGTGCACGGCCGCCCGACAGCGGAGCGGACCGCGTCGAGCGACGCTGCCACGGTGGCGCAGACGGCCACGAGCAGGCCGTCGTCGGAGATCTCGAGGGGCAGCGCGCCGAGGCGACGGGCGACCCGCTCGTCGAGCAGGGCGATCGCCTCGATCGCCGGGACCACCTGGCGCAGATCGACGAAGTCCAACCCGTGGAGCGAGCCAGCTGGCGGGCGAGGTCGGTCGCCCGCACCGTCCCACGTCGCACGAGCCGCGGCCCACGTCGTCTTCGTCTCGGCCGACCACCGCCATCACGTCGGCCAGCTGGGCAGGAGTGACCAGTCCGGCGGCGACCAGCCGGGCGGCCAAAGTGTCGGGTCCGATGCCGACAGACGTACCTGGCGAAGGGGTCGGCAGGTCACCAGGCCCTGTCGGCCCACCGACACCTACAAACGCACTCGGCGGTGAGGGAAGAACCGTTCCTGATGGCGGCGGCGGGATCATCGGTGATCGCCGGAGCAGGCGGGCGGGGGAGCCCGGCCGCCCGTGACCGTCCTGCTGGCTTCGAATCGAAAAGTTGCCACTACCTCGCCCTTCGCGCCTCGTGCCGGCCCTGCCGTACCACCGACGTCTGAAGCTTACCCAGGCGTACTCGTCGGCGGCAATAGGCCGTTGGCTCCCTCCCTCACCGTTGGTTCAAGTACTTCCTACTTTACGTAGTTACACATCTTCGGAGCGGGTGATCGCTTGAGCTCGCAGTGCCTCGAGATCTGCCGTTCACGCGCGTAGTCGTCCGGATTGAACTCGCTGAGCATGCGCTCCATCTCCTCGAGCGCGGTCGAGTTGAAGCGCCTCAGCATGGTCATGCCGCTCGGCGAGCGAGCGTTCCACTACGCCGAGCCGCCGATCGAGCGCCTCGGCCGTCGCCCGATCGGTGGTGACGGCCTCGTCGAGGCCGCCGAGGCGCTGGGTCGACACTGCATCGAGAGCCTCGATCGCGGCAACGAGTTCGCCCTGGCCAGCCTGCAATCGGGACGACTCGGCGTCGGCATCCGCCATCCGACGGTCGATCACCGCGGCACGTGCTGCGTGGGCGTCGTCGAGCTCGGCGATACGGGCCGAGGCGTCCGCCACAGTGTCGGGCGTGTACCGCCGCCAACCGGCGCTCGATCTCGTCGAGCCGCAGTTGGTGGGCACCGACCCGCGATTCTGTGGCCCCGGCCAACTCGTCGAGCCGGGCGACGCCGGCCGAGTGCTGGTCTCCGAGGCTCGACAGCGACTGCTCCAACCCGGCCATCGCGGTGGCGGAAGCCTCAATCAAGGTGCGGAGCCGATCGATCTCGACGGCCTGTTCGGTGAGCAGCACCTGCTGCGAATGCCAGCTTGCGGTGAGGTAGGCCAACTCAAGTCGGCGCGCCTCATCGAGCTCGCGCAGCTCACCCAACCGGCTCGAGAAATCGTCGAGCCGGGCCTCGAAGCGACGCCCGAGGTCCTCGAGTTGCGCGCTCGTCAGGGCAAGCGCTTCGGTAAGCCGCGCCCAGTCCGAGGCCGTGGCCGTGACGACGATTGGCGGCGCCCACTTCCCGCTGGGTGCCTGTCCGCTCTGGTCGCGAACTCGTCGGCGCAGTCGCCCCATGGTTGTCCCACCTTGTTCTCGACCGAAGTTACGGACCATTCGTACCCCAATCCGGCGAGCCAGACCAGTCGGCCGGCTGTGATCACAGGTCCCGCCGGGGTACGACCGGTCACCTGAGGTAGTGCCCAGGTGCGATCGTTCATGGACTCGATCGAACGGAATCCGGATCATCAGCGAGGTCAATCGGCCAACGTCGCGTTATCCCGTCGCTGGTCGTAGAAGGCCGGCTTGCCTCGGCCAGTGAGAGGAAACTTCTTCGTGCAGATCGCCCCGTCGCCGTTGCCGTCTGCCGAGTTGCTGCGAGAAAGGTCCTGATACGCGGAATTCGAAAGAGCGAGGCGCCGCTCCGATTCTGGTGACCCGGAAGCAGCGGCCGACGACGACGGAGTCTGACTCTTCGAGCGGACGTTGCTCGCGAAACGAGCGTCACAAGCTGGGCAACGCGCCGTGGCAATTGCGAGAGGTCGGCAGCGAATGGTGTCGGGTATGTGACCGGTCGCCGGGCGGGCGGGCGCTTCGGCAGGCCGGTACGATCGGCGTGTCGGCTGTCGTGGGTCGGCGAAGCGTCGGAGGTCTGGGATATGGGATTGGCACCGCTCAAAGTCGGAGCGTTCTTTTTCGGCGGGGTCGAGATGGACGACGCCGGAGCGGGAGCACCGGCGCCGATGGATCGGCGATACTCCAACGAGGCATGCTGGGACGCGACCCGCAAGTACATCGACGCTGCGGTCGCCGCCGAAGCCGTCGGGATCGACTCGTTCTGGACCACTGAGCACCACTTCCAGTATGAGGGTTACGAGGTCATCCCCAACGGCCTGCTGATCAATCACCTGGATTGCCGCACGTACGTCGAGACTGCGGCTGGGCACGATGTTCAACGTCGTCCCGCAATGGAACCCGATCCGGCTCGCCGAGGATTTCTCGACGCTGCACAACCTGTCGGGCGGCCGCGGCATCCTCGGCGTCGGCCGGGGACGGTGCCCCGGGAGGTCGTCCACTTCAACGAGAAGGGCGTCTCGATCGGGTCGCACGACAACCCTGACGCGATCGCTGCCGACGAGCACAACCGCGAGGTGTTCGAGGAGTCGATGGAGATCATCCGACGCTCGCTCGACAACGAAACATTCTCCTTCCAGGGCAAACACTTCACCCTCCCGGTCCCGGGCATTCCCGACCGAGGCGCAACCGTCGCAAGACCTGACGCTGATCCCCCGCCCGATTTATCCCTACGAGATCTGGCAGGCCGTCACCAGTCCGCCGACCTTGGAGTACGTCCCAGTCGTCGGCCATGGCGCGGTGTTCTGGAACCAGCATCCGTCGTTCATCAAGCGATTCTGGGACCTCTACGAGGAGCGCTACCTGGCCGGCCGCCCGGGCGCGACGCTGGCTTCGGCGAGAAGCGGATGATCGTGGTGGCGACGCGTATCGAGGACACCCACGAGGAGGCCTGGCGCACCGCCCGCAACGGCCACGACGAGTTCTGGAAGTTCCTCGGCCCATACGGCTGGAGCCGTGGCTACATGGCCGCCGACGGCCGGCCCGCCCAGGCCGGACTCATTCCGACGCTGGAGGAATCGACGGCACAGAACATGTATCTCATCGGCACCGCCGAGGAGGTCGCCGAGAAGGTGCAGTCGTACCGCGACCTGCTCGGTATCGAGAACCTGACGATCTTCCCCCACCTCATCGGCGACCCCTACGCCAAGGCCGCAGAGCAGATGGCCCGGTTCATGGAAGAGGTCGTCCCACTCGTCTCGTAAGAGGCGACGCGCGCTACGGCCCGATCCGCACCGCCGGCGCCGTTCGCGTCCGCCCCCGTGTTGATCATTGAGACGGGCGACAACGGGGGTTCGGGCAGGTGCCCGGCATTTCCGGTTCCGAGCAGGGCGAGATCGAACACCAGGTCGCTCGACGTGGGGTTTTGCTGGTGGATCTCCACTGCGACGAAATTTGGTCCCTGGTACAGGCGGGGCGAGATGGCGAAGTCATTGAATGCAAGTTCACCCATGTCGACCACCGTGATGACCGCCGGCGTGCGATAGCCGACATCGCCTCGAGGCAGGTTTGATCGAGCCACTTCCTCGCCGTTGACGTACACGATCGCGCCGTCATCTCGCCGGAGCCGCAGGAGCAGCGTGTTGTAGCCGTGCTCGCGAGCCGTCGGGGGCGAGCGGCCATGGGTACGTGGAGCCGGCAACCGGCTTTCCGGACTGGCGCCAGCACTCGACTCGTGAAGCCCGCGGGTAGCTGCAAGCCGTCGCCGTTGGGCGGCTGGAGGGGTCCGTACGGGCCGACACCCGGAACGACCCCGATCGCCGCCGCCGATGAGTCCCAGGGGAACTTCAGCAGGGCAAACCGACGGTGACCGCGCCCATACGTCGCAGGAATTCACGCCTCTCCATCGCCTCCATCGCAGCGGACTACTGACCCAGATCGCTACCGGTTGACGGGACGGCTGAGCGCCAGTCGCGGCAATCGCATAGGTTCACACGATGCTGCTGCGTCAGGCGACCTTGCCCGATGGAACCACTCGGCGACGTTCGGATCTGCTCCGGGCTGATCGACGCCGTCGCTGCCTCGGTCGAAGCATCAACCCGCGGAAGGCGAGCCCGTCCACGACCTGCGCGGGCTATGTGCTCCTGCCGGCCCCGGCCGAGCCCCACGCCCACCTCGACAAGGCGTTCCTTGCCGAGCGGATCGACAACCCGACGGGCGACTTGATGGGGGCGATTCTGGCTATGGAGGCCAATCGCCATCTGGTCACCGTCGCCGACACGATCGAGCGGGCCGAGCGCGCCGTGCGGCTGATGGCGGCCAACGGTGTCACTGCGATCCGCACCCATGCCGACACCACTCCCGAGAACGGGCTGCGGTCGATCGAGGCGCTGATCGAGGTCCGCCGACGGACATCTCACCTGGCCGACCTGCAAATCTGCTCGCTCGTCGGATGGCCGATCACTGGTTCGGCGGGGGCAGACAGCCGGGCACGGCTGCGCGACGCGCTCGATATGGGCGCCGATCTGGTCGGCGGCTGCCCCCATCTCGATGACGACCCTGCACGCCGCGAACGACGTGTTTCTGACGATCGCGGCGGATGCCGACAAGGGTGTCGATCTGCACACCGACGAAACCCTGAACCCCGACGCGCTCGCCCTCGAACACCTCGCCGACCGAATATTGGCCACCGGATTCGCGCTCCCGGTGACTGCCAGTCACTGCGTCAGCCTCGGCGTGCAACCCGAGGCCGTCCAGCGGCGCGTCGCCGAGAAGGTCGCCGCGGCAGGCATCAGCGTGATCGCACTGCCGCAGACCAACCTGTACCTGCAGGGCCGCGATCAGCAGGCATCGATGCCGCGCGGCCTCACGGCGATTCGGGCGCTGCGGGCCGCGGGCGCGACCGTCGCCGCCGGGGCCGACAACCTGCAGGACCCGTTCAACCTGGTCGGCAAGGGTGACCCGTTCGAAACAGCCGCACTGATGGTGATGGCCGGCCACCTGCTGCCCGTCGACGCGTATGGCGCATGTTCGACCGCGGGACGTCGGGCGATGGGGCTGGCCGACAACTCCGTCACCGCCGGAGCCACCGCTGACCTGGTTGCCATCCGGGCCGGCAGCCTCCGCGAGGCCGTCGCGTTCCAACCGGCGGACCGACTGGTGATTCGGGCAGGTATCTCAATGCCCTGAGTGGCGTGCGCCGGTGCTAGAAACGGTCCTCGTCGAAGGCGGGCCGGCCACCAAGTCGGTCACCCCACGCGAGCCCATTTCAACCCACAAACCTCCAGGGGGAACGGTGGCCAATCAGCCGCCCGGTGCACCCGCGCCGGCACCACGACGCCAGGCCTCAGCGCCGAATGCACCGGCACTTCGTTTCGATCGCGTGAGCATGACGTTCCCCGACGGCACCCATGCCCTCGATGACGTGTCCTTCGGGGTCTCGCGCGGTGAGTTCGTGACCGTCGTGGGCCCCTCGGGCTGCGGCAAGTCGACGCTGCTGCGGATCGCCTCGGGCCTCACTCCCCAGACGACCGGGGTCTGCAGCATCGATCGCGATTCAATCGGCTACGTCTTCCAAGACGCCACCCTGTTGCCGTGGCGCACGGTGCAACGCAACGTCGAGCTCCTCGGCGAGCTGCACCAGATGCCCGAGTCCGAGCTGACCAACAAGGCTGCCCAGGCGATCGAACTGGTCGGGCTGACCGGCCACCAGACGAAGTATCCCAAGCAGCTCTCGGGCGGCATGAAAATGCGCTGCTCGCTGGCCCGTTCACTGGTGATGAAGCCGTCGGTGTTCCTGTTCGACGAGCCGTTCGGCGCGCTCGACGAGATCAGCCGCGAACGATCTGAACGACGAGCTGCTCAGCCTGTTCCGCCACGAGAACTTCGCCGGGCTGTTCATCACCCACTCGATCGCCGAGGCCGTGTTCCTCTCGACCCGGGTGCTGGTCATGTCGGCTCGCCCGGGCCGGATCATCGACGACATCCCGATCCCGTTCGCCTACCCGCGCGTCGGCGACCTGCGCTACGAGGCGCAGTTCGCCGAGATCTGCGGACGAATCTCGCACGGCCTGAAGGAGGCCCACTGCATGAGTCAGGACCGCGCCGCCGGTGGGCTCGTCGACACCAGTCTCACCGCCGCACCCAGCACGTCGAAACGCGAAACCACGGCCTCGCGGGTCGGCCCACCGCTGGCGCTCTTCGTCATCATCTTGGGCATCTGGTACGCGATCTCGTACGGCGTGATGAATCCGAATCGCCGTCGAGTGGCCTTGCCGCCACCCCAGACGGTGCTCGACAAGGGATTCCTGACGTGGAAGGGCACCGGCAAGCAGGGGCTCAAGCCGATCCTGACGGCGTTGCTGGTCACCGGCCGGGTCGCCCTGTTGGGCCTGTTGATTACGACGATTCTCGGCATTCTGATCGCCATCGTGATGAACCGCGGCAAGTGGGCCGAGCGGGCGCTGATGCCGTACATCGTGATCGTCTACACCACCCCGATCCTCGCCCTCACCCCGCTGCTCAAAATCTGGCTCAGCGCCGGCATCAACGCTCGCATCATGACCTGCGTGCTCATCGCCATCTTCCCGGTGATCATCAACACGCTGTTCGGGCTGCAGTCGACTGAGCGGGCCCATCACGAGTTGTTCACCTTGCACCAGGCCAGCAAGATGACCCGCCTGTTCAAGCTGGAACTGCCCGGCGCGCTGCCATCGATTTTCACCGGTCTGCGGATCGCCGCCGGAGGCTGCGTGATCGGGGCCGTCGTGGGCGACTACTTCTTCACGCAGGGTGCAATCGGCATCGGGCGCTTGATCAACAACTACCAGAAGGACAACCGCATCCCAGAAATGTTCGCCGCCACCCTGGTGTCGTCAATCTTCGGAATCCTGATCTTCCTGGCGTTCGGTGCGCTCTCGAACAAAGTGTTACGTACATGGCACGAATCGGCGCGAGCCGAGATCTAGCTCGACCGACGCACTACTATCCGAAGTCAGTACCACTAACTCAGGGGGAGACCTGATGATCCGTAGTTCCCGAATGGTGTTCGCGGGCGCGATTGCGCTCAGCCTTGTGGCCGCCGCGTGTGGCTCGAGCAGTTCAGGCGAAACCGCCGCCGAGGTCGCAACCACGGTTGCTGCCGCTGAACCCGCCCCGGCGGTCACCGAGGCCGAAGCAGCAGAGCCTGCGGTCACCGAGGCCGAAGCCGCCGACCCGGCCGTCACCGAGGCCGCGGCCCCGGCTGGCGATGCGGTCTGCCCCGAGAAGATCGTCATCCAGACCGACTGGTGGCCCGAGATCGAGCACGGTGGCAGCTACCAGCTCATCGGCCCGGCCGGCAAGATCGACAAGGAGACCTTCCGGTACTCCGGTCCGATCGACGCCAAGTACGCCGCTGGTGGAGTGAAGGAAGTCGAGATCCGCGCCGGTGGCGACGCGATCCAGTTCGCTCCGGTCACCACCGAGATGTACACCAAAGATGAGATCACCTTTGGATACGTCAACACCTCCGACGCCGCCAAGGACTCCAAGTCGGCTGCCGTGGTCGGTGTCGCCAAGACCCTCGAGATCAACCCGCAGATGATCATGTGGGACCCGACGCAGCTGAAGATCGACAAGCCCGAGGACATCGCCACCACCGGCGCCAAGGTGCTTCATTTCGACGGCACGACCTACATGGACTACCTCGTCACCAAGGGTTATGTGACCGAGAGCCAGGTCGACCCGAGCTACGGCGGCGCCCCCGACGTGTGGATTGCCGCCGGTGGCAACTTCATCCAGCAGGGCTTCGTCACCAACGAGATCTTCAAGTACGAGAACATCTTCGAGTGGAAAGACGGCAAGGCGGCCGACGTGTCGTACCTGCTCGTTCATGACCTCGGCTTCGAGGACTACCCGGCGATGCTCACCGTCCGCCAGGACAAGCTTGCCGACATGGGTCCGTGCCTCAAGGCGTTCGTGCCGATGATGGCCCAGGCCTGGGTTGACTACCTGAAGGATCCCACGCCGATCGCCGATGCGCTCGTCAAGATCAACGAGGGCTACGACACCTACTGGAAGGTCACCCCCGAGCTCAATGCGGCCGGCCTCGAGCTGTTCACCAGCGAGAAGATCGCCGCCAACGGCCCGGCGGGCGACTACTGCTCGTTCGACGACGCTCGGACTCAGGGTCTGATTGACATCCTCGCCGATGTCTTCAAGAACCGTGGTGTTGAGGTTGCCACCGATCTGGCCGCCGGAACAATCACCGACAACTCGTTCTGCGAGGGTGCAGCCAGTCTGTGACCTGACCCTCGGGTCAGCAAGTATCTGAGAGGGCGTCGGCTGCGGCCGGCGCCCTTTTCAGTCTTCAGTGGCAGTGTCGGCGTGAGCTTCGGTTCCAGGGAGGGCTTCGGCGGCAGTGTCAGGTTCGACGTATGCACAGACGTCGAAGAGGTTGCCTTCGGGGTCGGCCAGGTTGGCGATCGAACCGTACGGCTCGACGCGATCCATACGGGTACGGCGAGCTCCGAGATCGATCAACCGATCCACCTCGGCGACGAATTCATCGGGTGAACAAGCCAGATCGAGATGGACGCTGCCCGCTCGGTGCGTGCCGCGTTGGATGCCGATTCGCCGAGTCCCGTCGGTCGAGGCCAGCACCTGCCACCGATCACGGTCTTCCCGTTCGACTTCCACCAACCCCATCGCAGCGCACCAGAAGGTGGCGAGGTCGTCGGGATGCTTGGCGTCGAGGGTGACGAGATCGAAGCGAAGCACGGCTAAGCCTCGGCCATGTGCAGCATCACCTGCAGCAGCACGTCGGCACCGGCGGCGACGTCGACCGGCTCGGTGTGCTCGGCGATGTTGTGGCTCAGGCCGTTGACCGACGGCACGAAGATCATCGAGGTCGGGCAGACCCGGGCGAGCATCTGGGCGTCGTGCCCGGCTCCCGACGGCATTCGCATGTGGCTCAGGCCGTGACGCTCGGCCGTCGCCTCGACCAGGTCGATCATCGATTCGGCGAACGTCACCGGTTCGAAGCGGGCCAACTCGAGGCGAGCGACGGTGCATCCTTCAGCCGTGGCGAACCGGTCGATCACCGCGGCCATCTCGGCCTCGGCGGCCTGCAGCAAAAGCTCATCGGTATTGCGTAGATCGAGGGTCATCACCACGCGCGACGCGACGACGTTGGTCAGGTTGGGGAACACGTCGAAGCGGCCCACGGTCGCGACCTGGGTGCCGCCCATCCGCTGGGCGACCAGGCGAGCCTCGGTGGCGATCTGGGCGGCAACGACGAGCGGGTCGTGGCGTAACGGCATCGGCGTCGTGCCGGCATGCGCCGATTGCCCGGTGATCGTCAGCTCCTGCCACGAGATGCCCTGTACCCCGGTGACGCAGCCGATCGTGACGCCGGCCTGCTCCAGTACCGGGCCCTGCTCGATGTGCAATTCGACGAAGGCGTGAGGAAAGTCAGCCGCGGGGCACGGCGTCGACCCCGCGTACCCGATGCGCTCAAGTTCATCGGCGACCCGGGCGCCATCGGGAGCCACCCGATCGAGCGCCTCCTCCACCGACACCCCCCCTACATAGACGAGCGAGCCGAGCATGTCGGGAGCGAACCGCACCCCCTCCTCGTCGGTGAAGAACGCCACCTGAATCGGCCGGCGAGTGGTGATGCCGTTGGTGGCCAGCGTCTCGACGACTTCAAGGCCGGCGAGCACCCCCAGGTTGCCGTCGAAACGCCCGCCGGTACGGACCGTGTCGATGTGCGACCCGGTCATGATCGCCGCCGCCTGAGGGTCTGAACCGGCTCGGGTGGCGACCACGTTGCCGATCGCGTCGATCGACACCTCCATGCCCAGGTCGTGCATCCAGGCAACGACCAGGTCGCGCCCGTCTCGGTCGTCATCGGTGAGGGCCAACCGGGCGACGCCGCGTTCGCCGTTGGGACCGTGAATCGCCCCCACCTCACCGAGTGCTTCCAAGCGGGCCCACAGCCGGTCGCCGTCGATCCGCAGATCGCTCATCTCCATCTCACACCTGCCCGAAGTTGAAGGCGGCAACCTCGTGGAGAGCTGCGACGAAACCGCTGACGGCGCCGGCGAACAACGACGCTCCGTGCGCCGCGCTGGCCGTGGTCGGATCGCCGATGTGGCCATCGGGGCCGAAGTCGTTCGAGAGCCAGCCAAAGCTCACCTTGCCCCCGAAGCGGACGTAGCGGTTGTCGGCGAGCGCGGCGGGCACGTTGCGGACCGCGCTCGACATCTCGACGAGATCGGGCCGAAGGTGGAGCATGATCGAGGTCTCCTCGGCCCCGCCATGCACGCCCATGCCGAGTTCCTCGGGCGGCGAGGCCCCGCCCTGATCCGGGGGCACCCCGGGGTGGGCGAGGAAGGTCATCAGACCGTGGTTGAGCCGGAGTTCGCGGTTGGCGACGTTGACCAAGGCGCTGTTGCCACCGTGGCCGTTGAGGAAGACCAGCCGCCGAGCCCGGGTTCGGGCGATGCATCGGCCCAGATCATCGAGTACGGCGAGCAGGGTGGTTGCCGACAGCCAGACGGTGCCGGCGTTCCAGGCATGCTCGTTCGACTTCGTGTAAGCCAGGGTCGGGAGGAGCCAGACATCGAGACCCTCGGCGACCGCCTGGGCGGCCGCGGCTTCGGCCACTGCGGTGGCGATGACCTCGTCGGTGTTGAACGGAAGGTGTGGACCGTGCTGCTCGATGGCGCCGAGCGGTTGCACGAAAATCGACGATTCGCTGATGGCATCGGCGACCTGCGGGCCGCGTAGGTCGCCGAAGCGTTGAATGTTGCTCACGACCATCGACCGTATCGGTGTCTGGCCCGCGGCCAATCACCCGATCGGTCCGGGCGCGCTGGCACAATGGCGGCATGCAGCGTCGGCATCCACCCCTCGGCGGCTTGTGACCTCCGGGTCTGAGCCGGCTGGCACCTTACTGGGCGCTCCCCGACCCGATGTCGATGCCATCGTCATCGGAGCGGGGCACAACGGCCTGGTCTGCGCCAACTACCTCGCTCGGGCAGGGTTGCGCACCTTGCTCGTGGAAGCCCGTTCCAGCGTCGGCGGCTGTGCATCCACGGAATCGGCGTTCGGGGTGCGGGTCAACATCTGCAACTGCGACCACATCACCTTTCGCACGACACCGGTGCTCGAAGAGTTGCAACTCGCCAGCTTCGGGGTCCGCTATCTGTCGGTCGAGCCGGGGCAGTTGAACATTCCGTGGTCAGGCGGCCCGGCGTGGCCGGTGTTCAAGAGCGTCGAGACCACCCTCGAGGCCCTCTCGATGACCTACCCGAGCGAGGTCGATGGCTATCGCCGATATGCCGCGGCGGCGATGCCGGTCGTCGAGCTGATCCTCGCCGCCGCCACCCGGCCACCGAGCGTCGGCGGACTGGCCCGCCAGGTCGCATCGAAGCGGGGGCGAGGCGTGTCGACCCTGTTGCGATGGAGTCGAATGAGCGCCGCCCAGGTGATGCGGCAGTACTTCGCCACCGATGAGGTGATCGCGCCGGCGTTGGCGACCGGGCCAGCGGTATGGGGACTCTCCCCCGAGATGCCCGGGACCGGCCTGGGGGCCCTCACCTACGCCATCCGCCACGTTGCCTCGGTCGGGCGACCGATCGGCGGCAGCGGCGCCTTGACCCACGGTCTGAGGTCGGCATTCGAAGCCCGGGGCGGCCAGGTGTGGACCGATGCCCGCGTCGAGGCGATCCTGTGTGGTGCCACCGCGGTCCGCGGGGTACGGCTGGCCGACGGGACCGAAGTCACCGCCCCGCGGGTTATCTCGGCCTGCGACCCGCACCGCACGTTTGTCGAATGGCTGGAGCATCCACCGGCCGGGGCCGGGCCGCTGATCGAGCGATGGCGGGCCACTCCCCACGCCGAAGGATACGAATCGAAGATCGACGCAGCGATCACCACGCTGCCCCATTACCGTCAGCTCGACGACCGGCTCGTCGATCGGTTGGGCTTCAACCCGCTGCATCCATCGGCGATGATCGTGCCAAGCGTCGCCCAGATCGCCGAAGGCCACGCGATGATGGCGTCGGGCGAGGTGATGCACAATCCGATCCTGTTCGCCAACCTGCCCAGCGTGCTCGATGCGACGATGGCCAGCACCGACCACCAGGTGTTCAGCCTCGAAGCCCTGTTCACGCCATACCGCCACGCGGGCGGTTGGAAGGGTTCCGGCGAGCCGCACCGGTGGATGCAGCGCTACGCGACCACCGTCGATGACGGGTTTCTGGCGGGCGTCGCGGACTGGCGGGCGATGACCCCCGACCGCTACGAATCGGAGTTCAACCTGCCACGGGGCCACGCCACCAGCTTCGGAGGCGGGCCGCTCGCCGCGTTGCGATCGAAGCAGCCGGAACTGACCACCTACGAGACGCCCGTCGCCGGGCTGTATCTCACCGGAGCAGCGACATTCCCCGGGGCGGGGATCTGGGGCGCCAGCGGCCGCAACTGCCGCGACCGTCGTCCTCAAGCGCAGCGGTGTGCTCAGGCGTCCTTGACGGTCCAGTCGCGCCTGGCGACCGGGTCCTGGTCGCTCCAGGGGAAGTTGATCCACTGGTCGGTGCGCTTCCACACGTACTCGCATTGCACCAGCGAATGCGACTTCTCATACAGCACCGCCGATCGCACTTCGCCGACCTTGCCGGCGCAGAACTCCTGCACGCTGCGCAGCGTGTGGCCGGTATCTGCTACATCGTCGGCGATGAGGATCTTGGCGTCGCCGAGATCGACGAAATCGGGGGCCGGCGGCAAGATCCGCGGTACTTCCAGGCGTTCGTCGACGCCGGTGTAGAACTCCACGTTCATCGTGTAGACGTTTTTGACCGACAGGGCGTAGCCCAGCGCTCCGCCGATCAGGAGCCCACCACGGGCGATGGAGAGCACCATGTCGGGTTCGAAGCCGTCATCGGCGACCAGCTGGGCCAGGGCTCGGGATGCCTCCCCGAAGATGCTCCAGGTCATGATCTCGCGCTCGGTGCTCACGGACGTATTCTCCCCATTATTCGTTGATCTTCAGTGATCGATCAGTGGTCGCCATCGTCCGCCGTTGTCGACGGAAGTCGCGAACCTATCGAACCGGCAGCGATCGGCGGTGATTGCGACCGGAGAATTCGGCGCGGACCGAGTGGTCATGTGACATAGCCGGTGACGTCGACGATGAAGTGGGTGGTGACGTCGGTGTAGAAGGCAACCAGTCCCCCGGTGTGCGGCACCACTGCGGCGTTGGAGAGCGTCTCGTTTCTAGCCGACACGTTGATGTTCGACGTCGGCGGCTGGGGTCGGCCGGCGGCGAACGCCGTGACGAATCCCGGACCGGCCGACGAGGTCACCGCCAGGTTGGTGACGACGGCGCTGGTGCCCAGCGGCAACCCCAGATCGATCTCGGTGGTCGACCCCGACGCCAGTCGCGAGCCGACTCGGCTGTCGAGCATTCGCGCCAACGGACGGGGGACGAAGAGCCCGATCGTCGACACTTCGGCTTCGGGGCCGGTGTACCAGCCGACGACATCGACGATCAGATGAGCGCCGTGTTCGGTGAACACGTTGACGCCGCCGTTGGCCCCCAGGGGCACCGTCACCAATGCCGCAACGTTGTTGTCGACGCCGTTGGCATTGAGGTTCGAGACGTTGGGCCGGTCGATTCCGTGCGGATAGACCGTGATGTACCCGGCCGCAGCGGTCGTCGTCGCCGTAACGTTGAGGAGCACTGCCGACGCTCCGCTGGGCGGCACGCCCCCTTGCCCGGCGAGCGCCACCGGCGTCACCGAACCGGCGGCCGGCCGCGTCGGACCGAGGCGGGTATCGAGCAGCCGCGTCGGCGGGGACAGTTGCAGCCGACCGGCGCTCGCCTCGGACGCCGCGACGTAGTAGCCGGCGACGTCGACGATCAGCTGCGCCCCCTGCTCGGCAAAGATCGATATCGCCCCACCGGCTCCGAGAGCCACCGTGACCTGATTCGAAACGGTTTCCCCGGTTCGGTCGGCATTGAGACTCGATGTCGGCGGCCGCGGCGAACCGGCGGCGAAGACCGAGAAGTAGCCGGGTGCGCTGGTCTGGGTAGCCGTGAGATTGAGCACCACCGCCGCCGCCCCGGTGACCGGCACCCCGCCTCGCCCGGCGACGGTCAGCGTGGTGGTTGAGCCGGCGACCGGCGCCGCGCCGGCCTGGCGGGTGTCGAGAATCCGCTCGGGGTTGACCACCACGAATCGGTGGGTGTCGGGCGCGAACACCTGCTTCCAGTCGACCGTCAGCAGCGAGAGCTGTCCGCTCTCGACGAGTTCGCCAACGGTCCCGGGCCCGCTGCCGGGCGGCAGGCCGATCGTATGATGGGCCTGGACGTCGAACAGGAACGTGCCCGGGCCGAACTGCCCGGCCGTGTCGATGATGCCGCTCGACTCCTCGCCCAGTGTTTTGGGGGCGCTCACCAGGGCCGGGTCGAAGGTCGCGATGCGGCGCAATGCCCCATCGGAGATGCGGTAGGCGAAGATGCCCGCGACGTGGGCGTCGTTGCCCGGATCCTCCTGGATGAGGATGTGACCCTCGGCGTCGACGGTCAGGTTGTCGGGATTGAACAGCGCGCCCGGCTCGTTGCCGTCGAGCAACAGGGTCAGGGTGCCTCCGGCTTCCGGGTGAGCGGCGTCGTCGAGCCGCAGTCGCCACAGCCCGCCGCGCCCATCGGCGGCCCGTTGGGAGGCGTCGGTCGGTCGTTGGGTCGTGATGAAGTACAGGTCGCGGGCATGGACCGGATCGACGGCGATGTCTTCCAGACGAGTGAACGCCAGGGCTCCACCCGCGGCGGCCTGGTCGGCCTGGGCGACACCGCGTTGGTTCCAGTTGACGTCCGTCCATTCAACCCGTGCGGCGAAGCCCGTGCCCACCAGGCGACGGAAGTCGAAGTCGCTCGTGATCGTCTGGCCGGCGCGTTTGGTCACGGCCAGGGCCCCGAGCGACCCGTTGGTCAGCCCGGCCCGGGCCCACGGTCCCCCGGCGGCGGTCTTGGTGCCCACGTACGACGTCAGGTATCCGGGGGTGCTATCAGACGTCCCGACGAGGGCGGTGCTATCGCTGGCCGTGGCAATCACGGCCGCGTTCTCCCACGAATGCAACCCGCCGCGGGGCAGTTGGCGGGCCTCACCGGTGGCGATATCGGTAGCGAACAGCCGGCCGTTGTCACCGGTCTCCTCGCCCGAGAAGAACATCCGGCCGTCGTATCCGCGACCGGTTGCCGCGTTGAACAGGGTGGCAGGCCCGACGAGCGTGCCCGAACAGAACCTCTTCAGGGCCCCGCCGAAGCCAAAGGTAGTCCCGGGGATGAGGCCGGCCGTCGCCGAGTAATCACCCGTCGCGTAGTCCCAATACCTGACACTCGTGATCAGATCGCGACCCGAGAGAACCTGGCGACTCGTCGGATCGATGACGTGCGCGCTGACGAACGAGCCGGTGCGCCCGTGAGCCCGCACCGCGCCCTGATCGGGCCGAAGTTCGTGGTTCATCAGCACCGAAATCGTGCCGTCGGCGTTGCGAAATGCCCCGAGTCCGTCGGGCATGCCGACCATCCGATACCCGCCGATCGGCTCGTCGCCGACGGTGAGGAGCGGCGAGATCGTGACCCCGCTCACCCCAGGCTCGGGGATCACATAGCTACGCGCGTCCGATCCGGAGGCCGGGTTCGGGGCAAGGGAGATGGCGGCGATCGTTGGCACTGCCAGCATCCATGCCACGACGCTCCATCGGCGACGCTCAGGACAAGGCGGTTCGGTTCGAGACACAGAGAATCCTTTGGGCGAGCCCGCTCAGGCGGGCACGATCTTGACAACAGGGCCCCACAGGCTGGTCATCCACAGCTCCCCGGAAGGGTCTTCACCAAAGCTGACCAGGCCTTTCATGCGGATCGGCAGCTTCTGGACCCCATCGACGCCGACGGCCCAGATCGTCCCGGTGAGGTCACCAAAGACGTAGGAGCCGCGCAGCGCCGGGATGGCCGAGCCCCGATAGACGTAGCCGCCGATCGCCGAAACTCCGACCTCGTGGCTCCATTCCCAGACCGGGGGAACCACGTCGGGCGGAGCTCCCGAGTGACGTTGATGTGTCCCCTCGAACCAGTACCAGCCGTAGTTGGCGCCCTGGCCGCCAGCGGGCATGTAGTCGATCTCCTCCCAGTCGGAGTTGCCGACATCACCGAGCCACAGATCGCCGGTGTCGTCGTCGATCGAGAACTTCCACGGGTTGCGAAACCCGTAGATCCACTTCTCGGGGCGGATCGACGGGTCGTTGACGAACGGGTTGTCGGACGGAATGTCGTAGCCGGGGCCATCGAGCTTCGGGCGGACGCGCAGGATCGTGCCGAGCAGTTTCGTCGGATCCTGGGCATCGCGGCCATTACTTCCGCCGCCATCACCCATCGCCACATACAGGTTGCCGGCGCGATCGAAGACCAGCGTTCCGCCGTTGTGACCAAGTCCTGGTTGCTCGACGAAGAGCACCGACCATTCGGTCGCCGGGTCGGGGCTGATGCCGTTCATCGCCATCGACACGACGTTGGTGTCATTGTCGATGTCGGTGAAGTCGAGGAACATCCGCCCGTCGGGGCTGAAGGCCAAGCCGAGCAGTCCGCGCTCGGAACCGTCGGCGAAGCGGGTGACCCGATCGGTCATGTCGTGGATGATCTGCGGTTGCCCGGCCTCATCGAAGCGCCAGATCTGCCCGTTCTGTCCGGCGACGTACAGCGAGCCATCGGTTGGGTGCCAGGCCATCGCCAGCGGGTGTTCGAGCTCAGCCACCTGCTGCGTGGCGATCGAGGCCGTTTCAATCTGGGCGATCGGCGGCAGCGGGTCGACCGGAGGCGGCGGCAGAGTCGTGGCCGGCTCGGGCGGCGGTGTCTGGGGCACGGTCGCCAGGGTCGGTACCGCCGAATCGACGACAGGACTCGTCGACGCGACATCGGGCGCGACCGGAGGAACCGTGGCGACATCAATCGCAGGTGTCGTCATCGGGGCCGCCGGCGCGGCATTGGTGGCCACGACACGCCCGGAGTCCCTCGATTTCACCGAAGGTGAAACATTGCCACACGCTGTGACCGTCACGAGAGTTGCGAGGGCTGCGAGACCGCGCAAAGCATTGGGTCGCATGGCTTATTCATACTCGATTTCGGCACGGCGTGTGGTGTTTCGCCCGGTGGCTGGGGCGCACTTGCCCCGAAGTAGCTACAGTCCGTGACATATGGCGCGATACAGAACTGGCGATCAGGGTTCCAGAAATCATCTTCCATCCCGGCTGCACCGGTGGATTTGTCTCGGCCTCATCGGGATCTTGTGCGTCGCAGGCCCGACCAATCTCGCCCGCGCCATCACCGTCGGATCATGGTCGATGAACGAAGCGTCCGGGACAACACAGATGATCGATGGGTTCTTGTTCGGACTTCACAGTCTCCCCTTCAATGGTGTGACGACCGACGGCTCCAAGTACGTCTTTTCCGGTTGGACCACGAATGTCGACGCGACCGGACGCCTGACCGGCCTGCTCGCCAGCTCGTCGGCCGGCGAGATCCGGGTCCCCGACGCCGCCAGCCTTCTGTCGCCCGGTGCCGGTTCGTTCAGCATCGCCCTCTCGCTGCGCCCGACGCTGGTGAACGGCAGTCTTCCCCTTCCCGGCAGCGGTACGTTGGCGGCCCCGTCGTACAACATCTTGCAGCGCGGACGCGCCACCGACGCCGGAGGCTTCTACAAGCTCGAACTCATCGGCTCGGGCTCGAAGTTGGGCAAAGTGCACTGCGGAATGAAGGCTCCAGGTTTCGCGTCGCTCGACGTGTACAGCGCGCGGATTCTCGACGGGAAGCCCCACACCATCGAGTGCACCCTTGACCGATTGACCCGAGTCCTCAAGATCACCACCGACGGCTTCGTCAGCGGGACGAAGTCATTCACGACCTACGGAACCATCATGCCCCGAGACGCCTACGGCACATACCTGACGGTTGGCAAGAAGCCCGGAAGTTCCGATCCCGGCGACGCATTTGCCGGCGAGATCGACTACGTCACCATCTCGCGATAGCAGTCGGTCACCGTCAGCGAGCGTCAAGTTGTGAGGCCTTCGGCGAGCAGCGCGATGTCATACGGCCGAACCGGCACCCTGGTCAGATCGCGACCGATTGCGTCGCGGATCGCGGCGACGATCGCCGGGGTCACCGAGATGCACGGCGGCTCACCCACTCCCTTTGCGCCCATTGGGGCCTGCGGATCAGGCTCCTCGATGAGCGTGACGACCACGTCGGGCATGTCGAGCATCGTCGGGAGCAGATAGTCGGTGAAGGTGCCATTGCGGATCAGGCCGTCGCGCAACACGATCTCCTCCATCACCGCCAGGCCCAGACCCTGGGCGATGCCTCCCTCGATCTGGCCGAGCACCGACAGCGGATTCAGGGCAACGCCCACGTCCTGGGCGGTGGCGATCTGGACGACCTTGATCAGACCGAGCTCCACATCGACGTCGACGACGGCCCGGTGAGCGACAAAGGCGAAGGCGGTATGACAGTCGCCCTGACCCCGATCGTCGAGCGGCACGGTCGGGCGATGGTGATACTCCATCGTCTCGTCGATCGCCGCGCTCGATGACGCCTCGGCAACGGTCATCCGTCGACTGGTATCGAGCGAATCGACGACCTCGATGCCATCGATGACGAGGCGCAATGGGTCGATCTCCCACCGTTCGGCGACGCCGGCAAACAACAGGTCGCGGACCTTGCGGCACACGGCGTCGACCGCTCCCCCGCTCATCCAGGTCTGACGGGATGCCGATGTCGAACCGGCCGAGCCGACGTTGGTCGAGATCGGTTCGAGCACCACATCGTCGACGCCGAGCACGGTGCGGGCAATCTGGGCGGCAATCGTGATGAACCCCTGGCCAACCTCGGAGGTGGCGAACTCGAGGGTGGCGATGCCGTTGTCGAGCCGACAGCGAGCCGTGGAGTAGTCGTCGAACGCTTCGGAGTACATCAGGTTCTTGATCGCCACGCCCCAGCCGACGCCTCGGCGGATGTGGGAGGCGTCGGCCGTGCGACCCGCCCCGCCAGGCAGGCGCATCACGTCGTCACCGTGCTCGTCGAGGCCCGGAGGCATCGGCAACGCCGCAGTATCGCGGATGCAGCGGGCGACGGGGGCGACGCTCTCGACGACCTGACCGGTGATCAGCCGGTCGCCGGTGACCATCGCGTTACGCAGGCGGATCTCGACAGGGTCGAGCCCCGCCGCGGCGGCCAACTTGTCCATCTGGCTTTCGTGGGCAAAACAGGCTTGCACGACACCGAAACCGCGCATCGCCCCGCACGGTGGATTGTTCGAGCGCACGACCCAGCCGTCGACCACCGCATTGGCGCAGCGGTAGGGACCCTGGGTGTGGGTGACGGCGTTGACCAGCACCGCCGACGACGTCGACGCGTAGGCCCCGCCGTCGAAGACCATCCGCGATTCGATCTTGACGATCTCGCCGTCGGCCGTGGCGTGGTGGCGCATCCAGATCGTCGCCGGGTGTCGATGGACGTGACCAAGAAAGCTCTCGTGGCGGTCGTAGTGGATCCGTACCGGTCGCCCGGTCTTCAACGCGAGCAGGCAGGTGTGCACCTGCAGGCTGATGTCTTCGCGGGCTCCGAATGCCCCGCCGACCCCGCCGAGCGTCAGGCGAATCCGCTCCTCGGGGAGATCAAGGCAGGCGGCGATCTGTTTGCGGTCCTCGTGTAGCCACTGGGTGGCGACGTACATCTCGACCCCACCACCATCGTGGTCAGGCATTGCCAGGGCCGCCTCGAGCCCGAGAAATGCCTGGTCCTGCATGCCGATCTCGTAGGTCCCCTCGACCACGATCGGTCCGGTGGCGTCGGGGTCGCCGCAGTCGATGCGCTGGTGGCGAATGACGTTGCCGTCGGGGTGGATCGGTGGGTGCGACCCGTCGACGGCCCGCTCGGCGTCGACCAGCGGATCGAGCAGCTCGTAGGTGACCACGATTGCGCCAAGCGCCCGACGACAGGTCTCGGGGTGATCGGCGGCCACGGCGGCGACCGGCTCGCCGACGTAGCGCACCACGTCGCGGGCGAATACCGGCTGGTCGGCGGAGATCAACCCGTAGGTGGGCTGACCAGGGACATCGTCGGCGGTGACGATCGCGGCGACCCCGGCGATCTTCCACGCCGGGCTGACGTCGATGGCGACAATCCGGGCATAGGGGTGCGGGCTGCGCAACGTCGCCCCCCACAGCGCCCCCTCGGCGTTGAGATCGCTGGTGAAGGCGTATGCCCCCTGCACCTTTGCGCCACCATCGGGCCGCAGCGGCGAATCGCCCAGCCGTCCCGGTCGCACCGTCGGGGCGATCGTCGGTGTGGCGGACGCGCTCGATGGGGACACTCCTGACGCGGGGGCACGCCGACGCACGGCGACCCGTTGCACGGCTTCGATGATCCGGCCATAGCCGGTGCAGCGGCAGATGTTGCCCGACAGCGCTTCGCGCAGCTCGCTCTCGGTCGGATCGGGGTTCGCTTCGAGGAGCGAGTGGGCGGCCATGATCAGCCCCGGGGTGCAGAACCCACACTGCACGGCGCCGGCCTCGACAAACGCCATCTGGACGTCGCTGAGGCCGTCGCCCCCG
Organism: uncultured Actinomycetes bacterium; assembly: GCA_963847945.1. Taxonomy (GTDB): domain Bacteria; phylum Actinomycetota; class Acidimicrobiia; order Acidimicrobiales; family Ilumatobacteraceae; genus JANMJD01. Next base: position 81,265 of record CAWKBX010000001.1, on the reverse strand, counting down.
GCCACGCCCTCGATCGTCACGATCACCCGCCCGACCGACGCGGCGGCGAGGACCAGACATGAACAGACCAGGGTGCCATCGACCGTCACCGAGCATGAGCCGCACTCGCCCTCCTCGCAGGCCCCCTTCGGCCCGGTGAAGCCCAACCGCTCGCGCAAGACATACAACAGGCTCTCGCCGACTCCGGCGTCGCGCACCTCGCACGACGTGCCGTTGACGGTCAGTGAGTAGTGCTCGGCACTCCGTTCTGCACGGGGGCTGCGCCCCCGGACCCCATCGTCACCCGATTCGCTGGCGCTCGGTCGGTCGACATTCGCTTCGCTCACGGGAAAGCCCTTCTGATCAGGCGCGTTGCCAGGACGCCGACGGCGTGGCGCCGGTACGCGGCCGTCGATCGGTGATCGTCGATCGGCCGGGCCTCTCCCGCCGCGACCGCCCCGAACTCCCGGGCCGCCGCGTCACCTACCGACGCCGGGGCCTCCCAGTCGATGCGTTCGGTGATCCAGGCCTCGGCGGTGGGGCACCGCAGAATCGTCGGGCCGACCGAGCCGAGGGCGAGCCGCACTGAGCGGGTGTGGGTATCGGCCACCAGACAGACGCTGGCGGTGGCGATGACCATCGCGTTGCGGACGCCGACCTTGGCGTAGCCCTGCCAGCCGGGATGGACCGGAATGACGATGGCGGTGATCAGCTCGTTCGGTTTGAGCGTGGTCTTCTTCACGCCGACCATGAAATCGTGGATGCTGATCTTGCGAACGAGGTTGGCCGACTGCACGTGGACGATCGCGTCGAGCGCCGAGAGCACCGGCAATGTGTCGCCAGCCGGCGAGCAGGTGGCGAGATTGCCGCCGACGGTTCCGGCGTGGCGAATTTGCGGCGATCCGACGGTCCGGGCCGCCTCGGCCAACGCCGGAAGCAAGCCGGCCAGCCCCGACCCAAGAATCTCGCGGTACGGCACGCCGGCACCGAGCCGCACGACACCCGCGCCGATGTCGTAGTGCCACTCGCGCAGCTCGGCGACTCGGTCAACGGCGATGACGTGGTCGAGTTGGCGACGACCGGCATTGACACTGACCATCAGGTCGGTGCCTCCGGCGAGCACGGTCGCCCCTCGATGGCGGTCGATCAGCCCGAGCGCGTCGGCAAGTGAGGTCGGGGCGTCTACAGGCATAACCCGGCCGATTGTACGAAATGTAAAGCGTCGACGACGGATCTGCCGACCGACTCAGACGACCTTGAGGCCGTCAACACCCTCCTCCGATGGAGGGAGCTGGGGGTTCATCTCCTCCAGGGTCGCCACCAGCAGGCGGGCAACCACCAGGTTGCGAACCCATTTGCGATCGGCAGGCACGACATACCACGGGGCAGCCTTCGTTGACGTCTCGGTGATCGCGTCCTCGTAGGCTCGCTGAAACTGCGGCCACAACTTGCGATCATCGAGGTCGCCGAGCCGGAACTTCCAGCGTTCTGCCGGGTCGTCGATGCGGTCCTGCAGGCGTAGCCCCTGCTCCTCCTTGGAGATCTGCAGGTGGATTTTCACGATTCGGGTGCCTTCGTCGGCGAGCAGCTTCTCGAAGCCACGGATGTGTTCGTAGCGCTTCGACCAGCGTGTACGGGGCACGAAGTTCTTGACCCGTACGACGAGCACGTCCTCGTAGTGGGAGCGGTTGAAGATGCCGATCTCGCCCTTGCCCGGGCAGGAGTTGTGCACCCGCCACAGGTAATCCATCTGCGTTTCCCGCCCGGCGGGCACTTTGAAGCTGGTGACGTTGACCCCCGCGGGATTCAGACCGGCGGCCAGCGACCGAATCGTGCCGTCCTTGCCTGACGCGTCCATCGACTGCAAAACGACCAGCAGACTGCGGGATCCCTCGGCAGCCAGACGCATCTGGAGATCGGACAGCTTGCCGATCAGCTTGGCCGTTTCGGCCTTGGCCGTGTCCTTGTCCCAGCCGAAGTCTTCCGTTGGCGACCGCTGGGCCAACCCCGCCTTGTCCCCCGGCTTGACCAAAATCCTCTTCAACACGTCGTCTGCCATTGCCCGAGAGTAGCTACCCGGCATACGGGCAGTGGCGACACCCCGACGAACAGCAGTAGCCCCGGTCGGCGAGATACGCCGCCGTCATCACGCTGTACCCCGTGGATGGATCTCGGTACATGCTCAACCCCAGTTCAACGGCGCGAGCGTGGGCGGCGAGAATCCGGTCCCTGGCGACACCGTCAATTGGAACGCGCCCAACGAGGGGTTCGTCGAGAAAGTTCGGCCGCAGGCGATCCACCGTCCAGAACGGTATCGGCGTGTTCGGGCTGCTACGGTCCGCTCATCGGTGTGTCGGGGGTCACTCCAGCATGTCGACGGTCACGTGTGAACACCCGGCGTGGCAACAACAACTCAACCATCTAAGGGGGAACGAATGAGAACGAAATCACGCTCCGGGCGCCGCCCTGGCGTACTCCTCATTTCGGCCATGGCGAGCTTCGCGTTGATCGTGGGCGCCTGTTCGAACAAGAAGGACGAAGACGCCACGGTCGCGGCCGTCGACGTCACCGAGGCGGCGGGCTCCGCCACCACCGTGAAGGCCGCGGAGCCTGACGTCACCGAGGCTCAGGACACGGAAGCCACCGAGCCGCCGGCCACCGAACTCGCCACCACGTTGGCCCCGGCCCCCGATGAGCCCGAGCCCGTGATGGGCGGTCGTCTCGTCATCGCCGGCGAGGCCGAGGCCGCCAACCCGTGGACTCCATCGGCAGTGCAGTGCGACTCGTTCTGCCAGATGCGCGCCCGCACGTTCTTCGACCCGCTGGTCGTCGTCGACGACGATCTGAACTGGCGCCCGTTCCTCGCCGAGAGCATCGAGCCCAACGCCGATTCGTCGATGTTCACGATCAAGATCCGCGAGGGCATCAAGTTCACCGACGGCTCCGATCTGAACGCCGACGTCGCCATGTACAACCTCAACGAGGCCGCCAAGAGCTTGCTCGTCGGTGCCGCGTTCAAGGACGTGGCCAAGGACGCCGACAAGAACTTCGTGATGGAAAAGACCGACGACTACACCTTCACCATCGCGATGGGCAAGGACGGCGACCCCGCTCAGTCGATGTCATGGCCGCTGTTCCCGTACTACCTCGCCGGCCAGGCCGGCTTGATGGCGTCGACGCAGTGGCTCGATGCGGTCAAGGCCGGCACGGCACAGCCCGACAAGCCGGTCGGCTCAGGAGCATTCATCGTCGACAGCTACGCCCCTGGTGACAAGCTGATCGTCAAGAAGAATCCCGACTACTGGGTGAAGGACGCCGCCGGCAACCAGCTTCCGTACCTCGACGAGATCGAGTTCCGCGTCATCCCCGACTCGCAGGTGTCCGGTACGGCCCTGCGTAACGGCGATATCGACCAGTTCTCGTCGTCGGACTCCGGCACCGTGATGGGCGCCCCCGATATCGGCGGCTTCAACGGCGACCCCGATTTCCAGACGATCCTGCAGGACACATATGGCGAGACCAACTACATCCTGCTCCACCTGTCCAAGGAAGGCTCGCCGCTCAAGGATCGATCGGTGCGTTGTGCCCTCCAGCAGGGCATCGACTGGGCCGACCTGTCGGATGTGATGTTCGGCGCTCCGGTACGGCTCGCCAACGGACCGTTCTCGCCCGGACAGGAGGGTTACCTCGACGACACCGGCCTGCTGCCCTTCGACGTCGATGCGGCCACAGCCGCCATCGAGGCGTACGAGGCGGCCAACGGCCCGATCACGATCAACTTCTCGACCACCACCAGCGCGACCAACCTGGCCCGTGCCCAGTATCTGCAAGATGGCTGGGGCGCGATCGGCGTCGACGTGACGATCGATCAAATCGAGCAGTCGAAGCTGATCAACAACGCTTTGTTCGGCGACCCGGCATTCGATGCCTTCGGGTGGCGTAACCACGCCGGGTTGTTCGTCGACTCCCAGTTCTTCTGGTGGCACAAGTCGGCGGCGATCCCCGATGGCGGGCTCGCCCTCAACTTCGGTCGTCTCGACGATCCGGTGATCAACGATCTGCTCGAGAAGCGTCGCGTCGAGGCCGATCCGGCCAAGGCTCAGGCCATCGCCGAGGACGTCAACCGGCAGTTCGCCAAGGAATGCTGGTTGCTGCCGCAGAACTGGACCGACTGGGGCGTCATCCACCGCCAGGGCATCCACGGCTACGGCCAGTTCCCGCAGGTCGATGGCAAGGGTGGTGCCGTACGTGACGGTGCCGGATTCCCCGGCCAGGTCTACATGCAGACGGTGTTCATCAGCGAGTGATCCGCTCGTGATGGGTGGGGGTGGTCGCGTTGCGGCCACCCCCATCCGAACCCCACTCGCCCGTCCATAGATCGCCGATTCGCAGAAAGATTCCCGTGCGGTACGCGCTGCAACGATTCGTCCAGTTCCTCATTGTGTTCATCGTCGTCACCTTCGTGGTGATGCTGGTCACCCGTATCGGGTCGAAGGACATCGTCCGCGATCTCGCCGGTGGTGCCGTTAGCGACCAGGTCATCGACAAGGTCAACGCCGACTACCCCTATCTCGACAAGCCGATCCCCGTGCAATACGGGTATTGGCTCAAAGACATGGTCACCGGCGACATGGGTTTCTCATACGCCCAAGAGCAGAGCGTGCGCGAAATGTTCGTCCAACGCCTGCCATCGACGACCTTCATCGGGTTCTGGGCGATCATGATCGGCTTGATGATCGCCATCCCCCTGGGGGTGTACAGCGTGTACAACGCGACAGCCTGTTCGATCGGGGCAGCAGCCTTGCCTCGTTCGGGATCATCTCGACGCCGCCGTTGGTGATCGCGGTGTTCCTGTTGTTCTTCGTGGCGTTGAAGTTCGACTACTTCCCGGTGCTCTCCAATTATGTGGCCCCATGGACGAGTCCGATGCGACACTTCAAGAACTTCTTCCTTCCATCGCTCACCTTGGGGCTCGGTCTGGGCGCGGTGTGGAGTCGGTTCCTGCGCGCCGACATGATCACCACCTTGCAAAGCGACTTCATCATGCTTGCTCGGGCGAAGGGAGTCTCGCCATCGCGAACCCTGTGGCGTCATGCGCTGCGATCGTCAATTCTGTCGTTGATCACCAGCGTTGCATTCCAGGTGCCCGGACTCGTCGGCGGGGCCGTCATCGCTGAACAGTTCTTCGGGGTCGCCGGCATTGGCACCCGACTGGTGTTCGCGGTCCAGGGCAACGACATTCTCGTCATTCAGGCCATCACCGCCGTCGTCGTCGTGGCGGTGGTCGCCGTCAACCTGGTCGTCGATCTGCTCTACGCCGTCGTCGACCCTCGCATTCGGCATATGAGGGCACTCGGATGAGCGATATTCAACAACTCGACACCGCAGCAGCCGTTGCCGCCGCGGCTGAAGCCAAGGCCAACAAACCGGCGCGCAAGAAGCGGGCGATCGGACTCTGGATCGGCATCATCTGGCTGTCCGTCCTTGGCTTCATGGCGGTATTCGCCGACTTCCTGCCGTTTCTGCGGCGCTACGACCAGAAGGTCAAGGGTGCCGCCCGGTTCCGGGTCGGCCCCGGGTCCGATTTCTGGTTCGGCAGCGATCAACTCGGACGCGACGTCTTTGCCCGGTGCATCTACGGTGCGCAGATTTCGCTGCGGGTGGCGATCACCTCGATCTTGGTCGGGCTGATCATCGGCGGCTCGATGGGAATGGCCGCCGGCTACTTCCGTGGCTGGATCGACCGAGTGGTGTCGATCACCGTCGATACCTTGCTGGCCTTTCCCCCGTTGATCATGGCGATCCTGGTCGTAGGCCGCTTCGATGAGCTCAGCAAAGGCGACGGGTGGGGATGGCTCACGCGTACTTGGTCGATCACCATTGTGCTCGGGCTCCTATCGATTGCGCCGTTGGCCCGCATCGTTCGAGCGCAGACGTTGAGCATCTCCCAACGTGAATATGTGCTCGCGGCCCGCAGCCTTGGAGCAACCGATCGGCGGATCCTGCTTCGTGAGGTCTTGCCGAATCTGGTGCCGGCGATGTTGGCGGTGGCCTTTACCGGCATCGCCGTGGTGCTCGTCGCCGAAGGTGGGCTGGCATTCCTCGGATACTCCGTCAAACCGCCTTCCCCGTCGTGGGGTCTGCTCGTGTCGGAGAATCGTGAGCGAATTCAGGAATCCGCTGGTCCGACGCTTTTTCCATGCCTGATGCTGTTGATCACCGTGTTGGCGTTCAACCTGATTGGCGATCGTCTAGCTCGTCGGTTCGATATCCGAGAGGCGGCGTTGTGAGCACGAGACTACAAACCGAAGGTCGCGTCCAAGACGGCAACCTGCTCGAGGTCAGCGATCTCGTCACCCATTTCAAGACCCCTCGCGGCGTTGTTCGGGCAGTAGACGGAGTGTCATTTCAGCTGGAACGTGGCCGTGCCCTCGGGATCGTCGGCGAATCGGGTTCCGGTAAGACCATTCTCACCCGATCGATCATGGGCCTGCTGCCCCGCCGCAACATGGTGCAGCGGGGCAGCGTGCGGTTCGAAGGAACCGAACTGATCGGGCGTTCGATTAAACAAATGCGCCCGTTCTGGGGCAAAGAAATGGCGATGATCTTCCAAGATCCGATGTCATCGCTCAATCCGCTGATGCGCATCGGTGCCCAGATCGCCGAGCCCCTCCGTTCGCACCTCGGCATGGATAAATCGGCGGCCATGGCGACCGCCGAGAAACTCTTGGAAGATGTCGGTATCTCCGAGGCCTCGCGCCGGTTGCAGCAGTATCCGCACGAGCTGTCGGGCGGTATGCGTCAACGGGTGATGATCGCGATTGCGTTGGCCTGCGGCCCGACGTTGCTGTTTGCCGACGAGCCGACGACGGCGCTCGACGTCACCGTCCAAGCCCAAATCCTCGATCTACTCGAAGTGCAGCGCAAAGACCGCAATATGTCGCTGATTCTGGTCACTCACGACCTCGGAGTGGTCGCCAATCACACCGAGCAGATCGCCGTCATGTACGCCGGTCGCATAGTCGAGATTGCCCCGACGACCACGCTGTTCTCACGGATGAAAATGCCGTACACCGAGGCGTTGATGAACTCGATCCCCAAGATCGAAGACCCAAGTCACACCCGGTTGATGGCCATCGGCGGCCGCCCGCCCGATCTGGTCAACCCGCCCCTGGGCTGTAAGTTCGCACCCCGCTGCATCTACGCGCAAGACATCTGTCAGACCACCGAACCGCCCCTCGTCGAGGCCGAGTCACCCGATCATCTCTATCGCTGCTGGCATCCGGTTGGATCCGACGTCTGGCAGCAGGTTCAACTTCGGCGGGGCGACGCGCCCCTCGCTTCACTTGGGGGAAACTAATGGCGGGTACGGGCAAGGCCCATCTCCACGACCCGGCTGCGTCGCTGCTTCGTATTGAGGACCTTATTGTCGAGTTCCCGGTCGGCCGTACCGGTCTGAAGGTCAACGCCGTCACAGGAATCTCCCTCGATGTCCTGCCCGGCGAGACGCTCGGGCTCGTCGGCGAGTCGGGCTGCGGCAAGTCGACAACGGGCCGGGCGATCATGCAGCTTCCTCGTCCAACATCTGGTCTGATCCGCTTCGACAATCAGGAACTGACGTCGCTCGCCGGTGCCGAGATGCGCCAAGCGCGCACCAGCATCCAGATGATCTTCCAAGACCCGATTTCGTCGCTCAACCCGCGCCGCAAGGTCCGCGACATCGTGATGGAGCCGCTCAACATCTGGGAGGTCGGCACCAAGGCCGAGCGCGCCGCCAAGGTCGACCAGACCCTCGAAGAAGTCGGCATCGACCCCAAACGGGCTGCCGAGAGCCAGCCCCACCAGTTCTCGGGCGGGCAATGTCAGCGCATTTCGATCGCTCGGGCGCTCGTGCTCGACCCGAAGATGATCATCTGCGACGAGCCCGTGTCGGCGCTCGACGTCAGTGTTCAGGCCCAGGTGCTGAATCTGCTCGAAGATCTCAAGGCCTCGCGCCAGTTGACGATGATCTTCATCGCCCACGACCTCGCCGTGGTCAAGAACGTCAGCGACCGGGTGGCAGTGATGTACCTCGGCAAGGTGTGCGAGGTCGCCAAATCCGACGAGCTGTATGCCCACCCGGCGCACCCATACACCAACGTGCTGCTCTCATCGATTCCGGTGCCAGATCCAACGGCCGTGCGACCCGATCGGATCGCCGTCGAAGGCGAGATTCCCTCGCCGGTGATGCCGCCATCCGGATGCCGATTCCGCACCCGCTGCCCATACGCCGCCGACATTTGTGCGGCAGAGGAACCCCAGCTCAGAGATGTCGGCGAAGGCCACTATGTCGCCTGCCACTTCCCCAAAGCCGCCTGACGCCGGCGACCTGTCGCACCTCGTCGGGCACAGGTTCCCCGGCGGGACATATCGCATCGAGCACTGGGAAAATTGGCTGCTGACCGACTGCACCGAGGGGGTATCGCCCGTCGACGGGCTGGTCCACCCGATCGCCCTGTTCCACGTGCCGATTCTCGGAAGCAAGACGTCGATCGCCGAATTGTTCGCGTTGCTCGGCGCCGAAGGGGCGGGCACCGTCAAGCTGTTGGGATACGACTGGGAGTACTTCCGGCCGCTGCGTGAGGACGTGGCGTATCGCTGCGAGGGCGGCATCGTTGCGGCCGACCGCACCGCCGACGCGCTGGATCGGGTGTCCGACACCATTGCGTTCAGCATCGAACTGTTCGACGAGGCGGCCGAACGGGTGGCCCGGGTGACCAACCGCTGGCAACTCCTGCGCCCCTCGCCTCCCGCGGGATCGGCGGCTTCGTGATCGACCGTGACTGCCTGCCCGACGTCGGCGACGAGATTCCGCCGTGGACGATCCCCTCGGTCGACGCGGCGCGGATGAAGACGATGGCGGCCATTCTGCGCGATCCGTATCCGGTGCATTGGGACCGGGCAGGCAACGAGCGAGCCGGGCTGGGGCCACGGCTGATCAACCAGGGTCCGCTCAATGTCGGGTACCTCGCCAACATGTTGATGACGTGGGCTGGGCCGACGTGCGTGCGCCGCCTGACCGTGGCCTTCGCCGACCGGGTACACGACGGCGATGAGGTGACGGCCCACGGCACCGTCACCACTGTTGAGACCGATGCGGTCGAACACCGTCTGACCTGCGAGATCTGGCTCGAACGCGGCGGTCAGCGAGTCGTCACCGGGACCGCCGTTGTCGGCATCGCGGCGGCCTGAGGCAGGCCGGTCTGAGGCAGCCCGCGGGTTTCTCGGGGCACTCGGGAACCGGCCCCGGTGTGACCGACGTCAAAGCCTCATGCAGCGCATGAACACAACCCAGCGTCCCGTTCGTTCCACATCGCGTCCCCGCGGTCGACCTCGGGGCACCATCCCTACTGCCGCGATAGCGACGGCGGCGTGGCTGCTCGCCGCCTGCGCGAGTGACAAGTCGTCGGACGAATCAGCGAGGGTCGCTGAACCGGCCGCCGCGACGATCGTGGCCTCGGCCGACATGGAGTCGGCGTTCGATGCTCCGGCCGCTACCGAGGCCGCTGCGCCCGCAGCCGAGGCGGCATTGTCCGACAGCCCGGTCGGCGAGGTGCAGGCCGCCGCACCGCTCGATGTTCCGGCCGGGGAGTCGCCGGTATTCGTCGGGCGCGACATCATCTTCACCGGCACGCTCACGCTGACCACCCCCGATATCAAGCAGGCGGTCGAGCAGATCACCCAGATCGTCAGCGAGGCCGGAGGCGGGGTGTTCGCATCAAATGTGGTCCTCGGGGAGGGGGGCCACGGCACGATGACCGTCAAGCTGCCGCCGCGGGCGATCAACGCGACGATCAATGCCCTGGGCACGATCGGGGAGGTGAGCGGATTCACCCAGGACGCGCAGGATGTCACGTCGCAGATGGTCGATCTCGATGCCCGCATCCTGACGGCGGCGGCCAGTGTCGACCGGGCCCGTGAGTTCCTCAACCAGGCGACCAACATCAGCGACCTCGCCCAACTCGAGAACGAGCTGACCAACCGTGAAACGGCCCTGGAGCAGCTCCGGGCCCAGCAGCGGGCGTTGACTGACCAGGTGTCGAGCGCCACGCTGACGATCGAGCTGGTGGCTCCCATCGTCGCCCCGGTCGTCGAGCCCGAGCCACCGACGATCCCGAGCAACTTCGTCAAGATCAAGCAGTCGACGGTTGGCGAGGCGTTCAGCGCCGGGCTCGGGGCCTTTGTCACCGCCGCCAAGTTCGTCGCCGTGGCGGCGGCGCTTGTCGCCCCGTTCGCGGTCACCTTGGCGCTGATCGTGCTCCCGATTCGGATGCTCCTCAGGAGCCGCAGTCGACGCCGCCGGACCGCGGTATTGGCCTCGCCGCCGCCGACTCCCGACCGGGAACCGATCTCGGTGTAACCCCTCCTCGGCTCCGTCGCACCCGACCGTTGCCCCGCTCGCGGCTCCATCGCCGCCTCGGGGCAACGGCGCGTTCGGCCACCGCGGTGCCCGTTTGATATCTGTGACACAGGTGATCGCTACGGTGTGAACCGTGCCGGCCACCACCCTTCTCACCGTCGACCCGGCCCAGGTACTCGGCGTTCATCAGCAGGGCAGGTTCGACCCGACGACCCGGCTTGAACCGGGGGGTTTCTGGCGGGCAACGCTCACCCCCGACGGCCCCGGTACCGTGCATTTGTCCTGGTCACAGGGTTCGATCACGGCCAACGCGTGGGGGCCGGGAGCCGACTGGCTGATGGCCGAGGTACCGGCGATGCTCGGCGCGCTCGACGACACCCCCGACATCGTCGCCGCCCATCCGGCGGTGGCCCGCGCCCTGCACAACCATCCTCGGCTGCGACTCGGGCATTGCCGCAGCCTGTATCACACGATGTTGCCGATCATCATCGGCCAACGGGTCACCGCCCGCGAAGCCTTTCGGTCGTGGTCGCAGCTCTGCCGGGCCGCCGGGCGACCGGCTCCCGGGCCGGAGCGTCTCACCCTTCCCCCCGAGCCCGACGCCATCGCCAGCCAGCCCTATTGGTGGTTCCACCGATTCGGCATCGAACGCAAACGAGCCGACGCGGTGCGCAGGTTGGCCCAGCGTGCCGATCTTCTCGCCGCCCTGTCACGGGCCGGAGACCCGGTTGCCGCCCGCGAGAAGCTCCAGCTGCTCCCCGGCATCGGCCAGTGGACGATCGGCTCGTCGTTGGGCCCCGCCCTCGGCGACCCCGACGCGTTTGCCATTGGCGACTACTGGCTCTGCCACCTGGTCGGCAAGGCGCTTGAGGGCACGTTCCGCAGTTCCGACGAGCGGATGGTCGAGCTGCTTGCCCCGTACGTCGGCCAGCGCGGCCGAGTGGTGGCGTTGATCGGGGCCGACGGCTGGTCGATCGAACGGCGCGGTCCCGGCATTCGCGTCCTGCCGATCGCCCAGATGTGACCATGGCCCCTGCGCTGACACCCGCGGTGCCGTATACCGCGGAACCGAGGCCAATCGATGTCGAGTGATACCTTGCCCGCCGTGCTCGAAACCACCGCTGGTCAAGAGGCGACCGACGCTCCCGACTCCCCCACCCGCGACCCGTGGGTCACCGCTCGCATCGTCGCGCTGATGGCCTATGTGCTGTCCCGGGGTTTTGTCGTTGCGGGGGCGGCCGGCATCGTCACCGAGCGCGCCATCGCCGCTCGACCCAAGGATTTCGACCCGAACAACCCGCCGCCGCTGATCGGCAACGCCGGCAAAGGCATCCTCGATGTACTCCTCGACTGGGACTCGGCGTGGTATCTCCGGATCGTCCGCAATGGCTACCCGCGCCTGGTGCCTCCCGATGTCACCTTCGGCGATCTCGAGGCGCGGGCCGCGTTCTTTCCCGTCTATCCGTTCTTGGTTCGCCTCCTCAACCACCTACCAGGGGGCGACGTTTGGGTGGCGATCGGGCTCAACATCGTCCTCGGAGCGGCCTTCATCTACCTCGTGGGCATCTTGGCCCGTCGGCTGTGGGACGTCGAGGTCGCCCAGCGCGCCATGGTGCTCACAGCCATGTTCCCCGGCAGTTTCGTGCTCCTCTACGCCTACAGCGAAGCCGTGATGTTGTTCGCCATGGCCCTGTGCCTGTGGTGGCTGCACGAACGAAAGTGGCTCGCCGCCGGAATCGCGGCGGCGATAGTCACTGCGGCGCGACCGAATGGCGTCGCCGCCGCGGTCGCCTGTGGGGTCGCCGCGCTGTTCGCGATCAAGGAACGACGCGAATGGAAGGCCCTTGCGGCTCCGATCATCGCCCCGATCGGCTGGCTGGTGTTTCAAGTATTGCTATCCCGCCATGCCGATGAATCCGGCGTGTGGTTCCGCGTGCAACGCGAGGCATGGGACGAGGGCCTCAGCTTCGGGGTCACAGCGCTCTCGCGCACCTGGAAGGCGGTCATCGACCCGCTGGGCTCGCCCGGCAGCATGTTCACCCTCGGCTCAATCGTGGCGATGTTGTTGATGATCTACGGCTCGTGGAAGGTCAAGATCCCCCCGGCGTGGACCGCGTACAGCGCCACGGTGCTCTTGCTGATGCTGCTGCCATCGACGGTCACGGCCCGCCCCCGCTTCCTGTACACGGCGTTTCCACTGCTCATCGGATTCGCCGCCTGGTGGCCAAAGAAGTACCGCGAGTCGTGGGGGTTTCTGATGGCGACCTGCGGCGCCGGGCTGGTGGCGGTCACGGCGGTCTACGCGGCACGCGGCGCGATCCCGTGATTGCGATTCGATGACCGACACCGGGCTGCCACCCGGCCCGCGTCGGGTGTCGCGACTGCGCCCATTACTCGCCGACGGAGGCTGGCATGTTGCGGTGCTGGCGGCGATCGCCTACCTCGGCCCGCTGCGCTCGGCTCCGGGCCGAATGCCATCCGACACCAAGCTCTACCTCTACCTCAATCCGGCGCGGCTCCTCGCCGACGCCCCGTGGATGTGGGATGCCCGCCAATTCGGGGGGTGGGTTCCCCACCAATCGATCGGCTATCTGTGGCCGATGGGGCCGTGGTTCTGGACGTTCGAACGGCTCGGCGTCCCCGACTGGGTCGCCCATCGACTGTGGATCGGCACCCTGATGTTCGCCGCGGCGACCGGCATGCGCTGGTGCGCCCGCCGCCTTGGGCTGGCGCCCGGGCCCACCCTGGCCGCCGCCCTGGTCTACGGCCTGTCACCGTTCATCGTGCCATACGTCGCCCGCACGTCGGGACAACTGCCCAACTGGGCCGCGCTCCCCTGGCTCGTCGGTCTCGTGGTCGGATGGACGACCCTGGAGGCTGCCGACCCGGCGACGAATCCGGCTACGAATCCGGCTACGAATCCGGCGACCGACCCGGCAGCGCGGCCCCGCCTTGAGGCGTGGCGAACACCGGCACTGATCGCCCTGATCGTCGCCACGATCAGCGGACTGAATGCCACGGCGATCATCATGATCACGCCGGCACCGCTGCTGTGGCTCATCGACGCCGGGCTCCGACGAGACGTGCCATGGCACCGCATCGGCGGTCTGCTGGTCCGCACGGCGGCCCTCTGTATCGGCGCCACAGCATGGTGGCTCGCCGGTCTGGTCGTCCAAGGCGGCTACGGCAGCAGTGTCCTCGCCTTCACCGAAACGGTCGACGCCGTTTCGTTCACCTCCAACGGGTCCGAGGTACTTCGTGGGCTCGGCTACTGGCTCACTTACGTCAATGACCGCACCGGGCCGCTCACCGGAGCGGGGACGTGGTATCAGGTGTCGTCGTGGTCGGTGCTCACCTCGTTCGGCCTGGTCGGTGCGGCGTTCACCGGGTTGGCCCTGGTTCGCTGGCGCGGGCGGCGGTTCGCGGCGTGGTCGATGCTCGCCGGCATCGTCATCGGGATCGGGGTACATCCGATTTCGGCCGCATCTCCGCTGTTCAGCCCGATCGCCAACGCGCCCGCCTCGGGCCTCGCCCTCGCCCTGCGGAGTTCTACGCGTGCCGTGCCCAATCTGCTGATCGGCCTGGCGTTGGGGGCGGGCGCCCTCGCCCACGGTTGGAACTCGCTGGTGGTGGGCCGTACTCGCCGGGGCATCGCCGTCCGCGCCGTCGGAGCCTCGGCGTGGGTCGTCGTCGCCCTGCTCGCAGCGGCGAACCTGCCGGGCTTGTGGCGCGGTGAACTCGTCAGCGCGCAGCAGTCGCGTGACGCCGAGATCCCTACGGCCTGGCGGGAGCTCGGCGCGGCACTCGACCAGCGACCCGATGGGGGTCGGGTGCTCCAGCTTCCCGGATCGGAGTTCGGCGTCCACCGGTGGGGAACGTTGGTTGATCCCCTGCTCCCAGCGATCACAGAGCGGCCGCTGATCACCCGCGACCTCGTACCAGGGGGAAGCGCGGCGGCGATGGATCTGCTCTACGCTCTCGACGACCAACTGCAGGAGGGCACCCTCGACCCTCGGGCGTTGGCGCCGATCAGCCGACTGCTCGGTGCCGATCAGGTGCTCGTCACCGGTGATCTGGCGTTCGAACGCTTCGGGTCACGGCGGCCCGCCCTCGTCGACGCGTTCGTCCGCGAGGCCCTGGCGACCACTCCCACCACGTTCGGCGAGCCGGTGCCCAACCAGACCGACGCGCCCTACGACGAGGGTCATCACGACGACGTCCTCGCCGAAACGGCGTTGCCCGCTGCGTCGTTGTACGACGTCCCCGCCGCGGTCGGCTGGGCCCGGGCCAAGTCCGGCTCGGTCGTCGTGGTCGGGAGCGGTTCCGGGGTTGTCGAGGCCGCTGCGGCCGGTCTGATCGACGGGTCGGCGCTGGTGCGATACGCGGCGTCGTTGTCCGACGACGACCTTGCCGCGGCCGTGGCCGAAGCCTCGCTCGTCGTGCTCACCGATTCCAACCGCCGCGCCGCGCATCACTGGCGCGGTTCACAGGACGTCGTCGGGTTCACCGAGGAGGCCGACGGCGATGCCGTGCTGGATACCGATCTCGCCGACCACCGGTTGGAGGTCTTCCCGATCGAACGCACCGACGATCAGACCGTGGCGACCAACGATGGCCAGCTGCGAGCCACGGCCTCGGCCTATGGCGAATCGAGTTCCTACCGACCCGAGGATCGAGCAGCCAACGCGGTCGACGGCGACCTGACCACCGCCTGGCTGGTTGGCGACCGCGCCGAGGTGGTCGGTGAACAGCTACGGGTGAGCCGCCGAGATCAAACGGTGTCGGTGTTCGGCCAGGCCATCACGCTGATCCAGCCCCAGGATCAAGGCGCCAATCGATGGATCACGGGCGTACGGATCACCGCCGATGGCCGCTCGATCGATGTCGCCCTCGACGACTCCTCGCGTTCGACGATGGGGCAGGCCGTTGAACTTCCGACGACCAGCGGCCCGGCGACGATCGAGATCACGGCGACGAACACAGGCCCCCAGCTGGCCTATGCGGGATACGGCGCGGTCGGGTTTGCCGAGGTCCGCGTCGACGACATCGCCGGACAACCAGAGGTCATCCGACTCCCGACCCGCATCGGGGCGGCCCCCGAGCATCTGGCGGTCGTGCTCTCGCGGGCCCGCGTCGACCCGGCCGACCGGCATCGCCACGACCCCGAGCCGACCATGTCGCGGGAGTTCACGCTGCCCGCCGCGTACACCTTCGCCGCCGAGGCCACGGTGCGGCTCGACCCCCGGCTCACCGACCAGCAGCTGCACGACCTCGTTGCGATGCCCGGGTTGCCCGTGACCAGCGGCCACCTGATCGGGCACCCCGAGGCCGGAGGCTGGGCGACGATCGACGGCAACCTCCAGACGGCCTGGCTCACCCCTGCCGACGATGTCGTCGGGGCGACGATCACGGTGCCGCTCTCAGGACCGCTCGCAGGGCCGATCTCAGGGCCGATCTCAGCCCCGACGACCATCGACCGACTCGACGTCCGTCTACGCGATTCCGGCGACTTCAGCCGTCCCACCCGGATGACCCTGTCGATGACCGGCGCGGGCGATCCGGTCGATCGTCAGATGGATGTACCGGCGGCCGACGCCGACGGGGTGACTCGTCTCACCTTCGAGCCGATGTCGGGTACGGCATTGACGCTGCGCATCGACGACGTCGAGGCGCAGCGGACGCGTGACGCCCACACGGGCGAGTCGTTGTTGCGTCCGGCCGCCATCGAGGAGATCGTCGTTCCCGGCCTGCCCGGCCTCACCCTGCCGACCGACGTCGGCACCCCATGTCTGGACCTCGTGACCCTCGACGACCGGCCGATGCCGATGCGGCTCGCCGGGCGAACGATCGATCTGTTGGCGGGCCGCCCCGCGGTCGTCGAGTGGTGCGACCCGGCGCCACGGTCGCTGCCGGCCGGCTCGCACCGCGTGACCACCGCGCCCGGCCGCACCACCGGTTGGACCGTCGATCGCCTGGTGCTGTCGACCGCCCCCGTCGCAGCGTCAACGATCGCCCCGCCATTCCCCCCGGCGATCGCCACAACCGTGATCGGCCGCTCGCGGATCTCACGCACCATCGAGGTCGCGCCGTGCCCCACCGGTTGTTGGCTGGTACCCGGCGACGGCTGGAACGCCGGCTGGCGCGCGTCGGTCGCCGACGGGACCGACCTCGGCGAGCCGCAGGTGGTCGATGGTGGCTTCAACGGGTGGTGGCTGGCCCCGTCGTCGGAGTCACAGACGGTGACCGCCGAGTGGACTCCCCAGCGAACCATCTGGATCGGGTTCGCCGTCTCGATCGTCACCGTCCTCGCCGCCGTGGCGATCACGCTCACCGCTCGCGGTCGGGCTCGGCGCCATCAGACCGTCACCGCATCGATTGCAGGACCGCTCGCGCTCGGGACCGCGGCTGGCGACACGGCCTCGTGGGCCGACGTCGCCCTGGCCGTGATCGTCGCCGGGTTGGTCATCGGGCCCCGATGGGCGATCATCGCCGGGCTCGTCGCCGTGGTCGGGCGAATCACCCGACGCCGTATGGTGCTCACCGCCGCCGGCCTGGCGACCGTCATCGGAATCGCCCGCTGGTACGTGCACCGGTTGCGGGCCCTGCGCCCGATGCCCGGCTATGGGTGGGTCCGCAACATCGAAGACGCCCACGGGTGGGCGCTGCTCGCCGTCGTCCTGCTCGCCGTCGGAACCGTGGGATCAGTTCGCAACCCCCGCCTCGCCCCGCCCGCTCCGGGCGACGCGTCTAGCGGCGACGAAGGCGGCGGGCGATCGCCTGACGGGCGTCTCGCAGACCCCACCGGGTGACGAGCAGCATCGACTCGCGGATGATCGGGCCGGACATTTTCGACGTCCCGAACTCGCGATCGACGAAGGTGATCGGATGCTCGGCAACCGTGAAGCCGGCTCGCACCAGGCGGCGAACCAACTCGCTGAGGAAGGCGTACCCGTCGGCCGTCGTCGTCGACGCGTCGATCGTGGCCAGCGCTGTCGCCCGATACGCCCGGAAACCCGACGTGCAGTCGCGCACGGTCAGGCCGAGAACCCCGGCGGTGTAGCGATTGCCCCAGCGCGACAGCAGCCGGCGATGAACCGGCCAGTTGCGGGTGCCGCCGCCGGGGACGTAGCGGGACCCGATCACCGCGTCGGCGCCATCCTCGATGAGCCGTAGCATCGCCGGGATCTCGTTGGGATCGTGGGAGAAGTCGATGTCCATCGACACCACCACGTCGTATCCGCCGGCGAGGGCGACGGTGAATCCATGCCGATAGGCCGCCCCAAGGCCTTCCTTGCCGGCCCGGTGCAGCACGCTGATCTGGCCGAGTTCGCCGGCCGCTTCGTCGGCGAGCTTGCCCGTACCATCGGGACTGTTGTCGTCGACCACCAGAATGTGGGCGTCAGGGCAAACGGTGCGCAGCGCTCGCAGCATCCGCACGACGTTGTCCGCCTCTTGGTAGGTGGGCAACACCACGACACTTCGCACGACGGCACAGGCTATCGGCCCCACCGAGCCGGCCCCGGCTTCACTCGCCGGGCGTGGCCGGTGTCACCAGGTCAAACACGATAAATCGGCCATCGTCGGCGATCTCGGAGAATCCTCGGAGTACCCCGAGCGTCGCCGGGGCAGTGGCACATCCTTCGACGCGCTGACGGTCGAAGATCATCCAGCGCACGTCGAGGGTGGCGCGCAGATCGGCGACTCCCGCTTCGGTGAGGCGCAGGTCGGACGGAAAGATGCCGCTGCGTCCCAAAATGTCCACGCTCGGATCGCACCGGGTCGCGGCGAGACCGCTACTGGTGAACCAAACGGCCGCCCGCGTTTGCCAGCGCGTCGCCGACGAACTGACGCCGCAAGTGACCATCGGACGGTCATGGATCACCTCCCAATTCATTGCGTCGAGATCATCGAACCCGCAGGTGAACGGCACGACCATCACCGCTTCATCGGTCGTCCCCGCGCCCCGCGCCATCTGGTTGAAGGTCGTGCGAAGTCCCTGGGGCACCTCGGCAGTGCTCGTCGGAATCCGCGGCCACCACGACAGCGCGATCAAGACTCCGCAGGCGAGCTGCGCCCCGCGCCGTACCCGGTGGCCATCGAGTCGCGCGAGCCCAACGGCCAGCAGCGCCACGGCAACGCCCGTCAGCGGGATCGCCGCCCGGTAGGGCGCCCGTAGCGCCCCGAGACCCGGCATGGCCAGCAGCGCTCGATATGGCAGCCAATCGTGGGCTCCGGTGAGACGATGCCCGAATGCCACCAGCCCCGGGCCGAGGGACAAGACCCACAACACCCCGGCGGCGACGGTCAGCGGAACCAACGCCGCCGGCCGCGACGGCGACGAGGTCGATGGCGGGGTGATCGATGGCGGGGTGATCGATGGCTGGGCGATCGATGGCTGGGCGATCGATGGCTGGGCGATCGATGGCTGCTTCGAGAGACGGTGAGCTCCCCAGGCGAGCGCCACGCCCGCCAGCAGTGCCCAGCCGATGCTCGCCAACCGGTAGATCTCCAACGGCCGTTCGGCGACTCCGAACCCGACGCGCGGCCCAACTCGCATGGGGGCGGGAAGCATCGCCACGTCGACAAGGTCGGCGCTGAACGTGCGGGCATCGGCGAGCAACGACGTCGACAACGCCCCGTTCGCCCCTTCCTGGGCGGCATAGCGAAGTCGGGCGATCCCGAACGGCGCAAGCACGATCGTCGCGATGATCAGCGCCACGATCGCCCGCCGCGCTCCATCACGACGGCGAAAGGCCGAGTTCGGCCAGGTCATCGCCACGATCACCACGGCCACTCCACCAAAGACGAGGTGATAGATCGAGCACAGATACGCCGCTACCAGCAGCCCGGCGAGGCGAAACGGACGCACGGCGCGCTCACCACGAGCGGAGGGGATGACCTCGGCGAGCAGCAACGGCGTGGTGAACGCCCACAACAGCGGGGGAAACGACGACGCCGGCGACGACAGCAACGGTGCCGCGGCAAACGCCACACCACAGATCGCCCGGCTGATGCCGCGGGCACCGACGACCCCCGCCAGGCGACGGGCGGCGAGGTAGTTGGCGACGATTCCGCCGACGATCACCAGGTTCAACCCCGCGTATCGCCCGAAGAACCGGGCGAGCACCCCGCTCAGGGTGATCGGGGCCAGCCCGTCGAGCAGACCGAGTTCCAACCCTGCGGGGTGAACCACACCGGTCAGCCGCAGCGTCGGGCTGTTCAGCTCCGAGAGCCGCCAGGCCAACCAGCCGTAGTACTTCGTGTCAATGCTGCCGATCCACCGGTCACCGAAGTCGAGCGGGTTGCGACCGACGAGCACGACCAGCCCGACCAACCCGGTGGCGATCTCGGCGACCAGCGAGCGCCGGGATGCAAGCAACTGATCGTCGGACGCCACGGCCTCGCAGACTACGCGGCCACGAGGGTCGCCGCGGGAAGCGCCGGACGTGCGGCGTCAGGCGGCGAGCACTCCGTCGGAGATCGTCGCCGTCCGGTCGGCGTACTGGGTGATCCGGTGGTCGTGGGTGACGATGATCGCAGCGGTGTTGCGCGCTTTCATCTCGGAGCGAATCAGCTCCATCACCTGCTCACCCAGCTTCGAGTCGAGCGCGCTGGTTGGTTCGTCGAACATCACCAGCTTCGGTTCGTTCATCAACGCCCGACCGATGGCGACGCGTTGGCGCTGGCCTCCCGACAGTTGGCCCGGCAGGTTCTTGGCCCGATCGGCAAGCCCCAGTTCTTCGAGCAATAGGTCGGCGCGTTTGCGGGCCGGCGCCCCGGTGCGCTTGCCCATCTCGTCGACGACCAGCAGGTTCTCGCGCGCGGTCAGAAACGGCACGAGGTTGACCGACTGGAAGACGAAGCCGATCGTCTCGCGGCGGAAGTCGGTGAGCTGCTTGGGGCTCAGGCCGGTGATGTCACGCCCGCCGACGACGATCTGCCCCGCAGTCGCCGACAAGATTCCGCCGGCAATCGAGCACAGCGTGGTCTTGCCCGAGCCGGACGGCCCGACGAGGGCAACGATCTCGCCCGCGGCCACCTCCAGCGATGCATCGGCGAGGGCGACCACCTCGGTGTCGCCCATCTGGTACACCTTGCGCACGTTGGTCATCGACAGGGCACTCATGTGGAACTCCCAATGGCAGAGGCGGGGTCGACGCGCAACACCCGCCGCAACGAGAACGCGCTGCCGACGACGGCCGCGACGAGTAGGAACGCAATGCTGGTCACCAGGCGTCGCGGCGACAGATCGAACGGGATGGCACCGGCGGGAAGGGCCAGCGCGAGCGCGATCGCCAAGAGTCCGGCAATCACCGACGCCACCAGGGTGAGCACGATTGCCTGGAGCAACACGCCGGCGAGCAGCGTGCGGCTGCGGGCCCCGATCGCCTTGAGCACGCCATACAGCCCGACCCGCTCGACGGTGATCAGGGCGAAGAACAGCCCGACCACCACGATGGCGATCACCACAGTGACCCCGATGATCTGGCCGAACACCCCGCGCTGCTCCTTCACGCCCGGTAGCGCCTCGACGGCTTCGTCAATCGTCAGCACGACAGTGCCGGGCTGCGCTTCGATGGTCTGGCCCGGTCCGGCGCGGCGAACGACCAGGGACTGGACGACGCCGTCACCGATCGGGTCGTCGGGGCGGTTGGCGTTCTGCACCGTTCGCCACGTGTCCAGGCTGCCCCACAACGTGCCCTGGGAGAGATAGTTCACGTCGCTGACGAACCCGACGACGGTGACGGGGCTGCGCGCCGGTCCGAGCAGCAAGGTCATCCCCTGCTCGACGCCGTCGGCCTTGAGCAGGTCGTCGGCATACACCTCGCCGTCGACCGGCGGCCGGTCGGGCACGCCCTCGGGAGCGAACTCGTAGCCGAACAAGGCCACGCTGACCAGGTCCCGCGGGGCGGCATCGGGTCGTCGAGCACCGAATTGGGCGACGCCGATGCCGGCGACATTCTTCGCGCCGAGCGCTGCCTCGTAGGCGGCTCGCTGGTCGGCTTCGATCCGGCTGGACGGAAAGCTCGATCGGCTCTTGGCGGCGAACACGATGGCGTCGCCGCGTTGGGCGCTGACGGCCTCGGTCGAGGAGTTGATCAGCCCGTCGAGCAGCCCACCGAGAAACATCAGCAGCAGCGAGATCAGGGTGAGGATGACCACCGCAGTGACGAATCGCTGCGGCCGGCGAATGAGCTCACGCAATGCCAATCTCATCGCGACACCCCCGCCCCGGTCGTCGCTTCAATCGGATCAATCCGCAACACCCGCCGGGCGGACACCAACGACGCCAGCACTCCAAGCGTCAACAACAGCACGGCCCAGATGACCACCGCGCCCGTTTCGAAGCGCAGCCGGATCGAGCCGAGGGCCTGCCTGGTCAAAGGGAAGTAGAGCAACGTGCCGAGCAGGTAGCCCCCGGCGAGCACGATCACGACCTGCACCAACAGCGACGAGACCAGCCGCGAGGCGGGGGCTCCGATCGCCCGTAGCAGGGTCAACGACGACGCCTTCTGGAACGTGACGATGAGGAAGAACAGGCCGATGACCAGGGGAACGACGATGCCGTACAGCAGGAAGATCACCAGGAACGACGACCGCACCTGCGAGACACCCGGCGTCTGGGCCGCCGCGTCGGCCCGGGTCAACGCATCGAGATCGTCGCTGACCGCATTGATGTTGGCGACCAATTGATCGGGTGAGACACCCGGCGCAGGTTGCACGCCGATCGCGTTGGGCATCGGCGCACCGGCATCGGGGTTGCGAGCTGCGAGCACTTGGCCGTAGGTCTCCATCGTGGCGAACAGCGTGGGCCCGGCGTTGAGTTGCGATTCGGGGGCGAGACCGACGACGACGAATTCCTGCCCGCCTGGTTCGATACGCACGACTTCGCCAAGGCCAAACCCGTCGGCGGCGTCGGCCTCGCTGGCGGCCACCTCGTTGCTGCCCGCGGGCAGCCGGCCTTCGCTGATCGGCGGCGCGCCCAGCTCGGGGTTGTCGAAGCCGATCACCGACACGTCGACCACCACGTCGTTGACCGTCGCCGCGAAGCTGCCTTGTGCCAGCCGCCCGGTCGAGGTCACCCCGTCGGCCTGGGCAATCCGGGCTTCGAGGTCGGGGGTGATGATGCTCGCCTGGAGCACCTTCTGACCGTCGACCGAGTACACGAGCACCGGCGCCGACTGTTGCTCGATCGCTCCGACGAATCCGCGCAACAGCCCGTTCTGTAGCGATTGCTGGAACAGGATGAGGAAGACCAGCAGCGCCACCGCGGCGATCAACAACGCGAAGCGGACCTTGGCCCGACGCATTTCCTTCAGTGCTAAAAACATCTGGAGGCGAACCTAGAACGACCATCGGAGAGTTGCACCAGCGAGCTCGGAATTGGTCAACCGGCGGTGACCGACGACCCGCTTGCTATCTTGCGGCGCATCACTGAATCACCGCAGGGCCGGTCAGGGCTCGGATATATACCAGCGTTGGACGGGCTGCGGGCACTGGCCGTGGTCGCGGTCTTGATGTTCCATGCCGTGCCGAAGGTCATCTCCGGCGGATTTCTGGGCGTGTCGAGCTTCTTCACCCTGTCGGGGTTCCTGATCTGCTCGTTGTTGCTCAACGAACTCGCCGCTACCGAGTCCGTCGACCTGGGGGCATTCTGGGCCCGGCGGGTCAAGCGGCTCGCCCCTGCCGCCCTCGTCGTCACGGTCGCCGCGATCGTGTTCACTACGACCCCGTGGTCAGGGTGGGGTGACGGCATGCGAGCGTCCGACGGCGTCGCCGGCGCCGTCAACGTGATGAATTGGCATGTCATCAAACTCCCCGCTGACCAGGTTCTGCGCGTGCTCGGACCGCTCGGCCCGTACTGGTCACTCGGGGTCGAGGAGCAGTTCTACGCGGCGATGCTGGTGGTCTTCCTCGTGCTGCGCCGCCGCCCGGCCCGGGCCGTCGGCAACCTCGCTGCGCTCTGTGTCGGTACGTGGATTGGCTCGGCGGCGTTGGCGGTGACGCTCCATCGCGACCATCCCCGCGAGATGTTCGGTACCGACGTCCGGGCCGCCGAGCTTGCCGCCGGCTGTTTGCTGGCGATCGTCATCCATCAACGCGGCCGGGAGTTTCTCTCCGGTCGGTCGACCACCGCCCGTGCCATTCAGGTCGCCGGATGGATCGGATTGGTGATCACCGTCGTGGCCTTCATCTGGGGCGACGAAGACCAGCGATGGGTGCGCGCCGGCGGGTTCGCCGCCCTATCCATCGTCCACGTCGCCGTGATCTCGGCGACGCTCGCCGATGGGGCAATGGCCCGCCTGCTCGCCGCGCGGCCGCTCGTCGAACTCGGCAAGCTGAGTTACGCCCTGTATCTCGTCCACTGGCCGATCATCCTCAGCCTGCGCGCCGACCGACTCCACCTCGATGGCGGCGGCCTCGAGACGTGGTTGCTGACGATCGTCCGCATTGCCGTCAGCCTCGCCGTGGCAGTCGCGCTCAACCACCTGGTCGAGCAGCCGATGCGCCACCGCTGGAATGGCACCAACCGCACCGCCATCCTCGGCTGGGTCGCCGCCACGGCCGCCGTCAGCCTGCTGGCCATCGTCGTGCTGTAGCGCCGGACAGCCCAGCGAATCCGTATCAAGATTCGCGGCCGGGGTCTCTGTCGTCGTGGCGGTGCAGTTCGCACCGGCCACGTCGGAGGGAACAGGGCAAATGCAGAGGTTCAGATTCGGCTCGGTCGGGCGGGTGGCGATCACCGTGGGTCTGGTGGATGCGTCGGTGCTGGCAACGGGTATCGACCCGGCCGCGGCGGCTGACCCACCCAACACGACGGTGGTGATCTCGACTCGCGAATACCCCGCCGGCACCTCCCATTCCGTCGACGAGCAGGGCAACGTCCATGTCGTCTACCGGCTGCCCGGCGTGCAGGAGTTGGCCTACCGCCGACTGCCGGTGGGTGGGCCGATCACGACTGCGAACCCGATCTATGCCGGGACCGATCAGCTGTCCGCCCCGACCATCATCATGGATTGGAAGTCGAATCGGTTGATCGCCTTCCAATTCCTGAACCCAGGCTCGCTCGACACCAACGGAACCTATGCCTTCGTCTCGACCGACCACGGCCAAACGTGGTCAGCGGGCAAACGAGTCACCTTGGGGCAGACCTATGACCCATTCGGCTGCCCACAGTTCGCCGCGCTGACCGACGGCGCGGTGGCCATCGACCACAGCTTCACCACGTTCCGGGTCTCGCGCGTCGCACCGAACCTGGCGTTCGCTCCGCCGAGCAACGACATGAGCACTCGGCATCAGCCCGGCGCAGCGGAGTGTCCTGCGAGCGCGTCAGACGGCACGGTGCTGACCAGCTTTTACGGTCGCGAGGCCGATCAGTACGGCTTGTGGGTACACCGCGGGCTGGCTGCATCGGACGCCGACGATGTCTTGGTTCGATATCCCGTTCCGATCGGCACCGAGCAACGCATTGCCGGCGGGGCAAAGGGCGCGGTGGTCATCATCGACGACGGAAAGACGGAACGCCTGGTCAGCCGCAAGATCGACTCGACCGGTCCGATCGGTCCCGAGATCGAGATCAACGGCGGCACCTCGGTGTTCCTTCCCGACATCACGACCGACTCCAGCGGAGCGTTCCATGCGGTGTGGCTGAACACCCGTCAATACGTCATGTACACCTATTCCCCGAACGGGACCACCTGGACCACCCCTCGGCGCATCATCGACATCGGCGATCCGAACCAAACCTCGTATCCCCGCATCGCCGTCGGCGGACCGCGCAACACCGACGGGGCGATCCTCTGGCAAGGCAGCGGGACGACCAAGATCACGACCTTCGCCACCGACGCCGTCGAACCCGCCTGTGGGGGCACCTCGAAGTTCGTACCGCTCGCCCCGCAGCGGGTGTTCGACAGCCGGGCCGGCACCCCCGCCCCCGGCCCGAAGGGTCTTATCGCCGCCGGTGGCACCGTCGATATCCAAGTCGGTGGGGTGGCCGGGGTGCCCGTCGATGCCACCGCCGTCGTGATGAACACCACGATCACCGGGTCGCTCGGCGACGGCTACGTCACGGCATATCCCGCCGGGACGGCGCAACCGAACGCGTCGAACCTCAACGTGCCCGCCGGTGGTACCGCGCCAAACCTGGTCACCGTGCCCCTCGGCACGGGCGGCAAAGTGTCGCTCTTCGCCAGCGCCGGCGGACACTTGATCGCTGATGTCGCCGGGTACTACAGCGCCTCCCCCGGTGCGTCGACCGACGGCCGCTACGTGCCCATTCCCCCTGGTCGTCTCTTTGATACGCGGCCTCCTGCACTCGGTCCCGGGCCCAAGGGCTACGTCGCCACCGGAAAATCGATCGACGTGCAGATCGGCGGAGTTGCAGGCGTACCCGCCACGGGAGTCGGAGCCGTGGCGATCAATCTCACCGCTACCTCAGCCGGGGGCGAGGGGTACATCACCGCCTGGCCCGCCGGGTCGGCACAACCGAACGCATCGGTGCTCAATCTCACCGGGCCCGGCCATACCGCGCCGAACCTGGTGATCATCCCGCTCGGGACGGGTGGCAAGATCAGCCTGTACTCCTCGGCGGGAGCAGAACTACTCGCCGACGTCGTGGGCTACTACACGGGCGACACCGCACCGGTATCGACCAGTGGCCTGTTCGTTCCGTGCACGCCGTCACGACTCTTCGACACCCGCGGCGGGGCAGGAGGGTTCGGACCGAAGGGCACGATTCCCAAGGGTGGGACGATCACTGTCTCCACCTCGGGAACCAACGGGGTCCCGTACGGGGCGATCGCGGTGGCGATGAACGTGACCGCCATCGGCGCGACCGCCCCGGGCTATGTGACCGTGTGGCCCGACGGTGTCCAACCGCTGGTGTCGTCGCTGAACCTGACCTTCGCCGGAGAGACCCGTCCAAACGCGGTGACGATGGCCCCAGGGGCCGATGGCTTCATCCGATTCTTCACCTCCGACGGAACCGACCTACTCGTCGACACCTCGGGCTACTTTCGGGGCTGACCGCCGTCCCCGCTTGTCCGGTCGCCGGGGAACCCAACCCCTGACACCCAAGCTGGCGACCGGACAAGCGGGTAGTTGCGGCGCGGGGCGAGTACGATCTCGTCTCCGTCATGGACTCCGCGCCACTCGTCGAGCGCCTCGCCGCACCATTCGTCGCTCAGTTGCTGCGCCACGATCTCCCTGGGCTTCCGTCTGCGCGCCTCGACGACACCGTTGTGTTCATCCGTCGCCGCTTCAGCGGCCTGCCCAGCTTCGTGCGCTTCGGCGTCACGGTCATCGGCGGGGTGGTTCGAGCGGCGTCGATGGGCCCGGCCGAGCAGCCCGTCCTGCGCTTCCTCGCCAACCGGCCGCTGCCGCTGTTCGGCGAGTATGTCCGCCTCACCCGCTCGCTCGGCTACGCGTACGTGTGGGAAACCTGGCCCGAGACCCTCGCCGACGGGACCCCGCGCTCATGAGCGACCTCGACTGCGAGATCCTCATCGTCGGCTCGGGCGCGGGTGGGGCGACGACTGCAACCGTCCTGGCTGAGGCCGGTTTCGATGTACTGATCGCCGAGGAAGGCGCCTGGGTCGAGCAAGGCTCGGTTACCCCGTTCTCCCTCGCCCAAATGGACTCGCAGTACCGCTCGGGCGGGGTGACGGTCGCGCTCGGCGCGCCCTCGATCGCCTACACCGAGGGCCGCTGCGCCGGGGGTGGCACCGAGGTCAATTCGGGCCTCTACCGCCGTCCACCCGGCGAGGTGATCGACCGTTGGCGTTCGCAGTATCAGATCCGCGATCTCGACCCGACCGAACTCGATTCGATCGCCGATGAGGTCGAGAAGGAACTCTCGGTCGGCCTGACCCCGGGTACCCCCTCGGAGCCGAGCCGAATCCTGCGTGACGGCGCCGAAGCCCTCGGCTGGCAGAACTCCGAGATCCCCCGGTGGATGACCTATCCCGAGGGCACCACCGGGTTCCGCGGCGAGCGCCAGTCGATGACCCGCACCTATCTGCCCCGGGCGATCGCCGCGGGGGCCCGATTGGTCACGGGCCTGACGATCGATCGTCTGATGATCACCAACGGTCGGGCGACGTCGGCCAAGGCTCGCCACGATGGACGACCGATCACGATGCGATTCCGTCATGTCATCGTCTGCGGCGGGGCGATCCAGACCCCGGCGTTGCTGCAACGGTCGGGCATCCGCAAGCACGTCGGGCGTTCGCTCGCCGTGCATCCGACGGTCAAGCTGGCCGCCCGGTTCGACCACGAGGTAAACGTCCCCGACGACGTGCCGGTCCATCAGGTGAAGGAGTTCGCCCCGGCGCTGTCGTTCGGCGGATCCGCCTCGAATCCGGGCCTGGTCGCCCTCTCGCTGTCGGATAGCTGGCGCGACTTCGCTCCGGCGGTCGAGGCGTGGCCGTCGATCAGCGTGTACTACGCGGCGATCACGTCCGAGGGGCGGGGTCTCGTACAAGCTGTCCCCGGGCTCCGCGACCCGATCGTCACCTACCGGTTGACCAGGCGCGATAAGGACCTGTTGCGCAGCGGCCTGGCCCGCCTCGCGCTGTTGATGCTGGCCGCCGGGGCACAGGAGGTCTACCCGTCGTTCCGGGGCGCGCCGATCGTGCGGGGACGGGCCGACCTGGCTACTCTCCAGGAGCGCTTCGCCGCAGCCAAGGCCTCGGTGATGACTGTGCATCTCTGTTCGACGGTTCCTTTGGGCGAGGACCGATCGCGCTGCGGTGCCGATTCGTATGGGCGAGTTCACGGTTATTCGAATGTGTTCGTCAATGACGCTTCTCTGTTACCCGACGCCCCGGGGGTCAACCCACAGGGGTCTGTGATGGCACTCGCCATCCGCAATGCCCGGCACTTTGCCAGAACGGAACGCCCCCGTGGCTGACTCGCCCATCTCGGTCCTCGGACCGCGCCCGCTCCCCGACCATACGATCATCACCGGCGCCGCCGGATGGCTCGGCCAGGGGTTGTGCAACCTGCTCACCGACCTGACCAGCCGCTACTACCGGCCGACACCGATCACCGCCATCGTGCGCAACTCCGAAGAAGCCGCGTTGCTCACCGGAATCGCAGGGGTGACGACGATGATCGGCGACGTCACCGACTCCTCGGCGATGCTCGACGCGTTCGCCGACGCCGACGCCGGGCCGACCACCGACGTCATCCACACCGCCGGCGTCATCCACCCAGCTCGGCTGGCCGACTTCGAGGCGATCAACGCCGGAGGCACCCGCAACGTCGTCGAGGCGGCCGCCAAGGCCGGGGTTCGCCGCATGGTGCACGTGTCGTCGAACTCGCCATTCGGGCTGAACCCCGACCGAAACGACACGTTCCGCCACGAGGAGCCGTATCGGCCCTACCTCGGCTACGGCGTCTCAAAAATGCGCGGTGAGCAGGCCATTTCCGACGCCTGTCGGGCCGGGATGCTCGACGCCGTGATGGTCCGCCCGCCGTGGTTCTACGGTCCGTGGCAGCCACTGCGCCAGACCACGTTCTTCAAGATGGTCGGCTCTGGCAAGTTCCCGATGTTCGGCGGTGGACGTCAGCGCCGCTCGATGGTCTACATCGAGAACCTCGTGCAGGGCATCGTGCGCGCCGAGTTGAGCGACGCCGCGCCCGGCAGTGCTTGGTGGGTCGCCGATGCCCAGCCGTACACCGTCGCCGAGATCGTGTCGACCGTCCAGGCGGCGCCGACGCGCCGAGGGCCTCCAGTCGAAGGACGGCGGCATCAAGGTGCCCCAGTTCGTCGCCGGCGGTGCCGTGGCCGCCGACAAGCTGCTCCAGCGGTTCGGTCGCTACAAGCAGGAGATCCACGTGCTCGGCGAGATGGGGGCGACCATCGCCTGCGACATCTCCGTCACCCGCACCGAGTTGGGCTACGACCCCGAGATCGACCTGCTCGAAGGCATGCGCCGATCCATTCGCTGGTGCCAGTCCCGCGGCATCGACCTCGGATGACGTCTTCATGAGGGCGCTCGTCACGGGTGGCAGCGGCTACTTCGGGGCGCTGGTCGTCGACAACCTGCTGCGCTCCGGTTACGACGTCCGAGTCTTGGACCTCAACGACACCGACTCCTCCGGGGTGGAAATGGTCCGCGGCGACATCCGCTCGTACTCCACCGTGCGCGCCGCATGCGAAGGCGTCGACGTGGTGTTCAACAACGTCGCCCAGGTACCCCTGGCCAAGGACGAGGCGCTGTTGCGAACCGTCAACGTCGACGGCACCATCGTGTTGTTGGACGCGGCGCGCGACGCCGGAGTCGCCAAGGTCGTCCACACGTCGTCGAGCGCGATCTTCGGGATTCCGGCATCGAATCCAGTGCTCCCGACCACCGCCCCGAACCCCCAGGAGTCGTACGGCCGAGCCAAGCTCGCCGCCGAATGGGCCTGTTTCGAAGCGGTTTCGCGCGGGTTGGACGTCTCGATCGTGCGGCCTCGGACGATCCTGGGTCACGGCCGACTGGGGATCTTCGGGATCCTGTTCGACTGGATCGCCGACGGTGCCGACGTGTTCGTGCTCGGCGGCGGAGCCAACAAGTACCAGTTCGTGCAGGCTGACGATTTAGCCGACCTCTGCATCCGTGCTTCGTTGAAGTCCGGGCCCGGCCTGTTCAACGGCGGCACCGATCGCTTCGGCACGATGCGCGAAACCCTCGAGTCGGTCTGCGCCCACGCCGCCACCGGCGCTCGCGTGCGGAGCCTCCCCGCCCGACCGACCTCGTTGGCCATGCAAGGCGCCGCCGGGCTGAAACTCGCCCCCTTCGCCCCCTACCACTGGATCATGTACAGCCGCTCGATGTGGTTCGACATCGACCACGCTCGCGACCAACTCGGCTGGCAACCGGCATATAGCAACGCCGAAATGTTCGCCCAGTCCTACGACTGGTTCCTCGCCAATCGCGCCACAACCGGCTCCGAAGAGTCCGGCAAATCCCATCACCGCCGTTCGGCCCGTCAAGGCGCTCTACGAGCCCTCAAGACCGCCACCCGCCTGCTGCCGGGCTGAACCGACGGGCTCAGTCGTCCGTCGCCCCAAACGGAGCCGACCGGGGCATCGAATGACATTCAACTGCAGTGCCCGATCCACTGGTCCATCCACCTGATTGAAACTTTATTTGACCAGGTCAGCGCATATTTCTACTTGTGCGAGAACGTTTGTTCGGGTAGAATTCAGGTATGTTCGAGGGCCTGGCAACCGAGATCGACCACCTCGATATCGTGCCGACTCGCGACGCGATCATCGAACTCGCCCAGCTCCATCAACGGCTGAAAGTGAAGCTCGCTCAGGCCGTCCACGCCTTCAGTACTGGCGGTAGTTGGGGTCTCGATGGTGCGGTTTCGGCCAAAGGATGGATGCAGGCCCACGCCGGTTTCGCACCGGCAGCTGCGGCGAACGTGATCAAGACCGGACGCACACTTGATCGGCTTCCGCTGACGACCGATGCCGCGTTGAACGGCACATTGTCGTCGGATCAATTGGACGCAATCTTGAGCGTTATCGGTAACTCACAGATCGAGAAGTTCGCCGAGGCTGAGTCAACGATGATTCCATTGTTGACCCCGCTCGACGCCCGACGTGCCGCAATTGCCATGCGGCATTGGAAGGCCACGGTGACCGCCGACGACGAGATCGAGCCCGACGTGCCCGCCGAGGGGCTCCATCTCAACAACCTCCCCGACGGCAGCTACTTGCTCAACGGCACCCTCGGCGAAGACTCGGGCAACACCATCTCCGAAGCGATCCGCGTTGCCACCACCGACGACGTTCCGGGCGAACCGGAGCGCTCCCGGCGCAGCGGCGGGCCGATGCGCTGCACGACATCTGCCAGTTCTTCCTCGACCACCAGGCGAAGGCCGGGCCGGTGGCCAACCGATCAGGGTTGGTCGTCGTCGCCGACCTCGAAGTACTCGAGCGCTCTCCGTCTCAGTTCTCGACCAAGGCTGCCGGTTCCGACTGCAGGCGTCCGATCAGCCTCTGCCAGGTCCACCACGTGGTCCAGTGGACCGACGACGGACTGACCGAGCCCTCCAACCTCGCCTCGCTGTGCCTCCGCCACCATCAGATCCTCCACCAACCCGGATGGCACGCCAAGCTCCTCCCCGACCGCACCTTCGAAGTCACCATGCCGTCGGGTCGCATGTTGTATGGCCGTCCCCCGACTCGGCACGACGGCCATCGGGTTGTGACCTCAGCGCTCCCCATTGTGGAAGCATTCGCTGCGTGAATCAGGAGACGCTCGATTTCTATGCGACACCGGGCCGCTTGACGAGGCTTGACGACGACCTGGATGCGACGGAGATCGGTGAGGTTCGCGAGATTCGGCGGGTTGTCGAGATTGTGCAGGGATTGTTGATCTACGACACCGTCGCTCAGCCGTTCTACGGCGTCGAGCTGACACCGACGCAGGCCGAGGCGATCCACGAACGCGACACGGCCCGGCTGTTGGCCATCGTCCGAGCCGTCGACGCTCGTCCGCTCGACGAGGCCCGGCCACCGGCCAACCGAGTTGGAGCACGATGCCACGCCTTCAGTCGGCTGACGGTGGCGTTCCTGCGGGCGGCGGGAGTGCCGGCCCGCGCTCGGTGCGGGTTCGGCGCGTACTTCCGGCCCGGCTGGTTCGAGGATCACTGGGTCGCCGAGTATTGGAACGCCGCCGACGAGCGGTGGCAGATGGTCGACGCCCAACTCGATGCGACGTGGTGCCAGCTGATCGGCTTCGGCGGTGACCCGTTGTGCCATCACCGTCGACCGAGTTCGTGACCGCCGGCCACGCCTGGCAGGCGTGGCGGCGGGGCGACCTCGATGCCGGCCGGTGCGGGCTGTCGGCCATCAACGAGCACGGGGCCCACTGGATCGCCGGCAACCTGCGACTCGATCTCGCCTCGCTGAACAAGGTCGAGATGCTGCCGTGGGACGTCTGGGGGGCGTCATGGGAACCGGGCGAGCAACCGACCGACGCCCAGCTCGACCTGTTCGACACCGTCGCCGAGCTGACCATCGACCCCGACGAGCGCTTCGTCGAACTGCGCAGCCGCTACGAGCCGACGACTCGCTGCGCATGGACGGCACCGTGTTCAACGTGTTCCGCGGCCAGATCGAGTCGGTGTAGGTCACCGCTGCGTCGCGATGGTCAGCAGTTCGACGGCGACTGGGAGGGGGTCGGTGAGAGCGGTGTTGGTGGTCACGGCGACGGTGGCACCGGCGTCGGGGCAGGTGACGGCAATGGTCCCGAGGAAGCCTCGGTGGCTCCAGCAGGTGCCAAGCGGGCCGAGGTCGAGCCGGTAGAGCCCGCCGGCCCCGTCGCCGAGTTGGATGCCGAACTCCGACAGACCCAGGTTGGTATCGGGCACTTCGGTCATCAGCGCCAGGGTGGCAGGTTTGAGCACCCTGCCGGCCAGGAGAGTTTCGAAGAACCGGGCGACATCGTCGGTGGTCGCAGCGAGTCCCCCACCGCCGAAGGCGTCGATCGAGAAGTCAAGATCGGACAATTCGGTCTCGGCGAAGAACGACCGGGCGATCGGGGGGACGCCTGCGGGGACTGACTCGCCCGATTCCATCCACGTGGCCCGAAGGCCGAGCGAGTCGTAGCTGAGCACCTCGCGGATCGCCTGGTGGTACGGCCGACGGGTGAGCTGTTCGATGATCTCGCCGAGGAGTACGTAGCCGGTGTCGCTGTAGTGAAACGCTTCCCCCGCTGCGCCGAGCGGGGCTCCGACGCTGACCGCAAGTGCGAGTTGTTCCCCGTGTCCAGCGATGCGACCGGTCGTTCAAGGCCCGATCGAGCATCGGCGACCCTTCGCCGAAGGCATAGTCGAAGATGCCCGCGGTGTGCTGCAACAGGTTCCGGATCGTGATCGACGACAGGTCATATCCATCGGCGGCGAGGAGCCCGACGGTGGCCGAGGTGAGGTGCCGGTCGATCGGGTCGTCAATGCCCAGGCGTCCGTCCTCGACCAGGCGCAGGATCGTCGCCGCCGTGAACGTCTTTCCGACGCTTGCAATTCGCACCGGTTCGGCCGCCGGGTCGGTGAGATCGGAGGCTCCGAGCCGGTCGGCGACGTCGGACGCTCCCGACCAGGTCATGCCATCGATTCGGCGAACCGTGGCGATGACCGAGGCATTCGGGTTCGGCAGCGTCGCTGCGCCACTCTGCACGACCGCGCCAAGTGCCCCACGGTCGGCTTCGGCGAACTCCAGGGCGACAACCTTCTGCGATGTGGGCGCGGAGCCGATGTCGGGACGGCGGCAGGACTGGTGGCAAGGGTGGACGACGACACGACCAGCGTGGACGAAGGCGGCGTCAGGGTCGTGAGCGTCGTCGACGCGACCGATGAGACGGCTGAGCCCGCGGAGGTTCCGCCGTTCATCGCCGAGTCGGTGGATAGGTGGTCGGTAGCGCTTGAACAAGCTCCGACGAGGATCACAAACGCCGCTGCCGCCACCGAGCGTCGACGAAATGAGTCGTTGATTCGCATAGATATCTATTAGATACCATCGTGTCTCTGGTAGCAACCTTCAACCGCGGATTAGTGTGCGATCGTGAAACGAACCTCCCAGACGCAACTGGCCGTACTGGGTGCGCTCTCGGTGGAGCCGATGTCGGGCTACGCGCTGCGCCAGGCGATTCGCGAGACACTCGGCCACTTCTGGTCCGAGAGTTTCGGGCAGATCTACCCGGCCCTGGCCGATCTCGAATCGAAGGGTCTCGTCCGACGCCTCGGCCAGGGTCAGACGTCGGGCAGTCGATTCGAGATCACCGACACCGGCCTGGTCCAGCTGAAGGCGTGGCTGGTGGAGCCGTTCGATTCGACACCACCGCGCAACGCCACGTTGCTGCGCCTGTTCTTCGGCCGTCACCTCGGCGACGACGGCTGTCGACGTTTACTCCTCGATGCCAGGGCCGATGCCGAACGGCAGTTGGCCACATACGCCCACATCCGTGCCGAACTCGAAGCCGCCACCGACGATCCCGACGCCAAGTACTTCTTGATCACGCTCGCCGCCGGCGAGGCATCAGGAGTTGCCGTGCTCGCATGGACCGATGAGGCGCTCCGCATCCTGGATCGTTGATCGCCACCAAGCCGGGAGTGCATCGCTACCGACCCTCGCCGCCACTTACCCTCGTAGCCACTGACCTTCGCCGCTACTGACCTTCGCCGCTGGACAGGGGCGTTGCGTACGTGAACACGATGCCGGCGCCGTCGTCGGGAAGGAGGTGGAGAAGCAGGTGATCGCCGCTGACCTCGGTCCAGAGGGGGTTTTGGGTGGCGACGCGAGTCGTGGACCGCGAATAGAACGGGAAGGGCAACTCACGCTCCATCACCAGATCGTCGGTACGCAGCAGACCGATGCCTCCGAGCCAGCCTGGGCCATCAGCCAGGCCGACCAGAGCAACACCGCCGCAGACCATGTATCCGCCGCCGAGCCATTGGCCATCCTGGTGATCGACGAAGAACCCCGGGTTGACCCGGGCGTCGCGCAGCCTCCCACCGACCGACCAGCGGTAAAAGCGCCGAGAGCCCCACGACCAGCCGACCAGGTCTCCCGTCGGCCCACAGCGGGTGATCGCACCCACGTGGTCATCGACGTCGAACACCTCCTCGGGCTTCGAACCGGGCACCATCCGAAAGACGGTGGAGGTCGAATGCGGCCGGTACTCAGCCATCGGAATCCACAGCGCGACACCATCGAAGTCCATGCCACCCGGGTGATACCTCACCGCGTCACCGATCGGCACCCGGTCGACGAGGCCGCCCTGCTGATCGACGGCGAGCACCCACCCCTGCTGCGCCTCGATGTCGACCGTCGAGATCCACCACACTGCGCCGATCCGCACCATCCCCTGGGGATGATGGGCATCGAAGCGGAGCCGACGTTCCCCGACCAGCTCCCAACGAGTTGAGCGGGACATCCGAGCCAGCGTGTCGACGGCCGCCGACCGCACTGAGGTCTCGATCCCGGCCATGCCCCGCGAGTCTCGTCCATCGGCCCGACCTCGGCGATGCATTCCGCCATGACTGACGTCACCCCCCGACGGCACCCAGGCGACTATCGACCAAATCAGGCCGGACGTGAACAATGTTCGCCCAGATCAGGCGCGAAGTGTCCAAGGTCGGAGGGTTCCACCCATTGCCCCCCTACGGTGGCGAAATGTCACCCATCGTGAAATCGAAAGTCTTGATGGGGTTCTATTTCTTTCCGAGAGGTGGAAGCGCCCAAGTCGCCCGCTATCTCTGTCGAGCGTTGACGGGCGGAGCATGGACACCCAGCTTGTTCGCCGGCTCGCTGGGCACCTTGGCGGCCAAGTCGAACGCCGAAGGATTCTTCAGCGGGATCAACTGCGAATCGCTCGACTACTCCCCTTCGCAGGCCGACTGGGCCCACGGCGACGACCCGATGGAGTCGCATGTGCCGATGCACGCGTCGTACGAGACGAAGTCGGGGTCTCCGACCGGTGCTTCCTCGATCTCGACGACACCGCCTACGACGTTCAGGTGGCCAGCTGGACCCGATTCCTCGCTCGCCACACCGCCGAAGCTCCCGCTGTCGTCCACCTGCACCACCTCACCCCGATTCACCAGGCAGTACGCGACCTGTGGCCGACCGTCCCGATCATCACCCACCTCCATGGAACAGAACTCAAGATGCTCGACGGCATCAGCCCAGTGCTCGATGCTGATCGTTGGGAGGCGCAGTGGGTCGAACGGATGCGGCGCTGGGCGGGCGGCTCCAACCGGATCATCGTCGTCTCGGAGCAGGATGCTCGGCTGGCCGCGACGCTGCTTCCCGTCGATCCGGCGCGGATCGTCATCATCGGCGGTGGCACCGACACCGCCGTATTCTGCCCGCAGGCAACTTCCGCCGAACACCGTCTGGCCAGTTGGACGCGGTGGCTCGTCACCGATCCGAAGGGCTGGCAGCCGTTCGGCGAGGAGGGCTCGATTCGCTACACCAGCGACGACCTGCGGGCATTCACCGACGGTCACGGGCAGCCCGTGCCGGTCGTGCTGTTTGCCGGGCGGTTCATGCGCTTTAAACGGGTCCAACTGTTGATCGAGGCGCACCACGCCCGGCAGACACCCAGCGCCCACGCCGACGCCGTCAGCGACGCCATCGGTGCTGGTCGTTGCCGGCGGGTTCCCCGGCGAGTGGGAGGGCGAACACCCCTACGACACCGTCACACGACTCGGGGCGACGCAACGTCTTCTTCACCGGCTGGCGAGGCCACGAAGACCTGGCCGAGATGCTCAACTGCTCCGACGTCTTCGCCGCTCCGGCGGTCGATGAACCATTCGGGCTCGTCTACTTGGAAGCAATGGCCGCCGGGTTGCCGCCGATCGCGACGACCACCGGCGGGCCGGCCCGTTCATCAACACCGACCCGGCGCGGCCCACCGGTTGGCTGGTCGCCCCCGACGACCTCGATGCGCTGATCGCCGCGCTCACCCAGGCCGTCAGTCAGCCGGGAGAACGAGGCGGAGCGCGGCCGACAGGCATCGAAGTTCGTCGGCGAGCACTACTCGTGGACCTCATCGGCGGCCGCCTTCACCCAGGTCTACCGAGATGCGGTCGACGACCAGGTCGCGTAGCCCCGTACCGCTATTGCCGAGCCATCTCGGCGCGAGCGTCGGCCGCGGCGACGTCGGCGTACTTCTCGGGGCTGGCCTGGATGACGATCTCGTGCAGCGTCGCCGGTGAACTCGTACGGGGCCGGCGTAGCGCTCGGACACCGCCGAGCCGTGATCGCTGCCGACGCTGGGCCCGATCGACGAGATCATCCGCATGAACAGGCCGAGGTCGGCCGACCCGGCGACGCTGACCGTTGACGACGATCTCAGCGCTGCCCGAGCATGCCCTCGCCGCGCCGCAGCCGCACGGCCAGCTCGACGTCGCCGACGGGCAGCTCGATGTCGGACTCGATGATCGTGTGGTCGCTGAAGGCGTTGTAGTCGAGCACCAGCCGGCCGCCCTGCACGAACATCGAGATGCCCGAGTTCTGCGTGCCGGTGGCGAACAGCACGCCCTCGTCGCCGGCCGCGCAGCGTGACCCGCGCCGTGAGGTCGACGTGGCGGCCACCGATGGCCGCCGAGGCCTGGCCGGGCATCGGCGACATCGGCGGACGGTAGACGTAGCGGCGGTTCTCCGGGTGCGGCGAGCGCGTCACGGAAGCGAGCGCCGAACAGCTGCGACGCCGCGATCGTCGAGCGGGAACACGCCGTGACGCTCGGCCTCGGGTCCCACAGCGCGACCAGCTCGGCCAGCTTGTCCGGGTTCGTGGCGCGCCAGGTCGTTGCACTCCGAACGGTCGCTCGGCGAGGTGGTAGAGCTCCCACGACTCGGTGGCGTAGTCGGCCCCGAGCGTGTGCTTGAGCACGGCCTTCCACTCGCCGGCGATCAGCGCCAGGCTGCCGCCGTTCTCGAAGTACTGCACCTCGTTGGTCGCCGGCGCCGACGGGTCGGCGAGCACCGAGGCGAACGAATGGCCGGTGACCGGCAGCTGCTCCAGGCCGCGACGCACGGTCGGCGGCGTCGACGCCGACCAGCTCGTACACGGTCGGGCACGATGTCGGACACGAAGACGAACTGGTCGCGCTTGCGTGCCGCGCTGCTCGGCCGGCACGCCGTCCGGCCAGTGGAACACCATCGGCACGTGCACGCCGCCCTCGTGGGTGTTCTGCTTGTACCAGCGGTACGGCGTGTTGCCGCACTGCGCCCAACCCCACGGATAGTTGGTGTGGCTGTTCGGCCCGCCGATGGTGTCGATGCGCTGCACCGCTTCGTCGGGCATCTCGAAGATGCCGTTGAAGAACTTCATCTCGTGCATCACGCCGAACGGGCCGCCCTCCTGCGAGGCGCCGTTGTCGGCGTGCACGCACCAGGATCGTGTTGTCCAGCTGGCCGAGCCGGCGCAGCCCGTCGACCAGCCGACCGATCTGCACGTCGGTGTGATCGAGGAACGCGGCGAACGCCTCCTGCAGCCGGGCCGCGAGCCGCCGCTCGTTGTCCGACAGCTCGTCCCACGGCTTCACGCCCGGGTTGCGCGGCGACAGCTCCGTGTCGGCGGGAATGACGCCGAGTTCGATCTGGCGTGCGGAACCAGCGCTCGCGCACGACGTCCCAGCCCTCGTCGTAGCGGCCGCGGTACTTGGCCATGTACTCCGGCGGCGCCTGGTGCGGCGCGTGGGTGGCACCGAAGGCGAGGTAGGTGAAGAACGGCCGGTCGGGGCGCACGCCCTTGGAGTCGGCGATCATCCGCAGCGCCTGATCGACCAGGTCGGCCGACAGGTGGTAGCCGTCCTCGGGCGTGCCGGGCGTGTCGATCGGGATGGTTGTCGGCCACCAGCTCGGGGTAGAACTGGTCGGTCTCGCCGTCGAGGAAGCCGTAGAAGCGGTTGAAGCCGCGGCCGAGCGGCCACTGGTCGAACGGGCCGGCGGCCGAGCACTGCTCCATCGGCGCCAGGTGCCACTTGCCCACGGCGAACGTGGCGTAGCCGGCGTCGCCCAGCACCTCGGCCACGGTGGCCGCGTGGTTGGAGATGTGGCCCAGCTGGTTGGGGAAGCCGGTGACGAAGTTCGAATCGAGCGCATGCCGACGGCGTGGTTGGACGCGGCCGGTGAGCAGCGCCGCCCGGGTCGGCGAGCACAGCGGCGTGACGTGGAAGTTGGTGAACTGCAGCCCATTGGCCGCCAGGGCGTCGATGTTCGGGCGTGTCGATGTCGGAGCCGAAGCAACCGAGCTGGGCGAAGCCCGGTGTCGTCGAGCAGCACGATGATCACGTTCGGCGCGTCCTCACCCGGGTGCGGCGGCCGTTTCGAACTGACGGCTCCGACTCGGCGACCGTCCGTGCCGATACGCCCCTGAAATCCCACGTTGATCCCCATAGTCGGCCTCTCCAAAGCAGCGGTGTGTATTGTCAGCCTAGATGGCAGAAGATCACGCTTCAGCGCCCGAAGCGCGCCGACTATGAGCGTGGCTCGAACGTCCGACATCGCCGTTGGACGGCTCGCCGACGGACGCCATGCCCGCCGTGACCGCAATCGCGAACTGGCGTTGGCGGCGGCTCGCGAGCTGTTCAACGAAGAGACGCTGGTGCCGAGCGTCGAGGCAATCGCCGAGCGGTCCGGCCTATCGGTTCGCTCCCTGTACCGCTACTTCGACGACGGGGAGTCACTGATCGCCGCGGCGATCGAACGCAGCATGGCCGAGGGACTGGGCCGGGCCCGAATCCGCAACTTTGGGCACGGCCCATTCCCCGACCGATTGGAGGCGTTCGTATCGAACCGGGTCAAGTTGTACGAGTCGAGCGCGGCGGCTACCGGGCGACCGTTCACCACGCCCCCAATTCCGATCAACTCCGTGATGCCCTGGGCCGAACCCGCCGATTCCTCAGCATCCAGACGGCCGGCCAGTTCGCCAACGAACTCGCCGCGCTCGCACCGACCGATCGCCTCGTTGCCGCGGCTGCCTGCGACACGATCAGTCAATTCGAGTCGGTCGAACACATCCGCCGGTTTCTTGGGCTCAGCCAGAAGCAGACCGCCGACGTGCTTCGCCGCACGATCACCCTCGCCCTCCACGAGCCCGTCAATGACGTCACCCAATGAGGTTCCCACAGAGGTTTATGGTGACGTTCACGGTGACGTTCCCATTGAGTTTCACGGTGATGTA
Organism: uncultured Actinomycetes bacterium; assembly: GCA_963847945.1. Classification (GTDB taxonomy): domain Bacteria; phylum Actinomycetota; class Acidimicrobiia; order Acidimicrobiales; family Ilumatobacteraceae; genus JANMJD01. The sequence continues at coordinate 41,191 of CAWKBX010000001.1, read as the reverse complement.
GTGGCATAGCTACTGACATATGATCGCCGACTGACGAACGATCGTGAGGAGACGATGATGAGGACGTTGCGCACGCCCGATGAGCAGTTCGCTGGACTCGCCGACTACGACCTTGCCCCGCACTACGCCCAGATCGACGACCTCGACGGCGGCACGCTGCGGGTTCACTACCTCGACGAGGGACCGGCCGACGGCGACCCGGTACTGCTGATGCACGGCGAGCCGACGTGGGCCTATCTGTATCGCCACATGGTCGGCCCGCTCGTCGCCGCCGGGCACCGGGTGATCGTGCCCGATCTCGTCGGTTTCGGACGCTCCGACAAGCCGACCGAAGCCACCGACTACACCTATGCCCGCCACGTCGAATGGATGCGTCAACTGCTCATCGACCGGCTCGATCTGTCGGCGATCACATTCTTCGGGCAGGATTGGGGTGGCCTGGTCGGCCTGCGTGTCGTCGCCGCTGCTCCCGAGCGCTACGCCCGGATCGTGATCGGCAACACCGGCTTGCCCAACGGGTTCCAGAAGCCGTCGAAGGCATTCATGGCCTGGCAGCACTTCTCGCAGACCGTCGACGACTTCCAGGTCGGCACGATCATCAACGGCGGCTGCGCCCGCACCCTGTCGGACGCCGAGGTGGCGGCCTACAACGCCCCGTTCCCCGACGACTCCTACAAGGCCGGGGCGCGTATTTTCCCGACCCTGGTACCCACGTCGCCCGACGACCCGGCGGCCCCCGACAATCTGCGGGCCTGGGAATACTCGAACGGTTCGAACGTCCATTCCTGTGTGCGTTCAGCGACGGCGATCCAGTCACGGCCGGAGGCGACAAACCATTCCGTGAGCGCATCCCCGGCGCCGCCGCCCAACCGCACACCACCGTCAATGGAGCGGGCCATTTCCTCCAGGAGGACCGCCCGGGCGAGGTCGCCGCCCTGATCAACACCTTCATCACCTCGACCGGCATCACCTCGACCGGCATCACCTCGACCGGCATCACCTCAACCGGCATCACCTCAACCGGCATCACCTCAACCCGCTGAACAAGGATTGCATCGATGGCACTCACCCCGAGCTATGGCCAGCCCAATCTCGCCTACGCAATGCGCCTGGCAACCACCCCACCCGAGGACGACGGTCCGATCCTGATGGTCAACCTGATGAAGTACCGAGATCGGGCCGAGTACGCCGACGGCACCGACCACGGCATCTCCGGCCGGCAGGCTGACGATCTCTACTCCCCCATCGATGTGCTCAGCGACATCGGTGCCCAGGTTCTGTTCTTCGGCGACGTCGACACGCAACTCATCGGTGAACCGGCCTGGGACCGCATCGGCTGCGTGCTCTACCCGGCCCGGCGTTCGTTCATGGAGATGCAGATGCGTCGCGACTTCCAGGAGAAGCACGAACACAAGGCCGCCGGCATGGCCGAAACGATCGTGATGGGCTGTGTGCCGATCGAGATGCCGGCCCTGGCCGGCGAACTCGCCCAGGTCGACTGGGCCGATGTCGAGCACCCGCCAACCGCCGACGACGGCCCGGTCGTCGTGATGCACGTCATCCGGTTTTCCGATGATGTCGGCGAGGCCGGTATGGACGGCTATCACGACGCCGCCTTCCGGATCGCCGCCCGTCACGGGGCGCGGATCGGCGGCTGGTACAACGTCGAAGACACGATCCTCGGCGACGGCCGCTCGTGGGATCAGGTGAGATTCAATTTGTTCCCCTCGAAGACCGCGTTCATCGCCGTGATGACCGACCCGGAGCGCCTCGCCGCCCAACGGGCCTATCGCGAACCGGCGATCGCCGACACCTACGCCCTCATCGTTCGGGCCCGGATCAACCACCTCCCCGGCGCGCTCTGAGTACGGTCCACAGTCTGCTCGATCGGCGGCCCGCGCCAGCGGCCAATTCACCGCGTGGGCACGGAGTCAGGGGTCAGGATCACCTTCATCGCCGTATCGGCACGCAGCGCGGTGTGCATCGCTTGCTCCACTTGAGTCAGGGGGAACGAGTGGGTCACCGCTCGGTGGAAGGGCACCCGAAGGTGGTTGGCGGCGAGCATTGCCAAGGTCGAGTCGTAGACCCGGGCGTCTTCCCCGGCGACACCGACAATGGTCAGATTCCGACCGAGGATCGAGGCCGGGTTGATCGGAACGGTGCCCAGATCGACGAACGCACCCACCTCGATCAGCGTTCCTCCATCGCGCAGCAACGCCAGCGCCGGGCCGAAGCTGGCCGGATGGCCCGTCGCATCGACGACGATATCGACCCCGCGACCGGCGGTGACGGCCCTCACGAAGTCCAGTGTCTGAGCGTCGGCACCACCCGCCACCAGGGTGTCGGTCGCTCCCAATTCGGCGGCCAGGTTGACCCGCGGCCCGAACGGATCGATGGCGATCACGCGTGACGCACCCATCAGGGCCGCCTTGGCAACATGGACGATGCCAACCGGTCCGACGCCGACGACGGCCACCGTGTCACCGGGCCGGAAACCGCCCGGCCGGGGCATTTTGGCGGCAAGGTCGAGGCTGTGGGTTACGGCAAACAACTCGGTCAGCACGGCGACGTTCGTCGGCAATCCGGCGGGCACCTTGAACACCGGGGTGCCCGGCCGCAGGTAGAGATACTCCGCCCATCCGCCGAACAGGTAGGGCGCGTCGGCGCAGCTCAGCGAGTTGCCATAGTTCTCCAACTGCCGGCAGAAGTAGTAGGGAAAGTCGCCGAGGCAGAACTCGCATTGCCCGCAGGCCCGGTTCGGAGCTGGCACCACCCGGTCGCCGACGCTCAGCGGTGAGCCATCGAATGCCGTCGCTCCGCCGGTGCCGATCGCCGCGACGGCACCGACATTCTCGTGGCCCTGGATGATCGGGAACGGCGTCGATGAGGCGTGGTCGGTGCCGGCATACTGGCTGGTCTCCCCACGAAAGGTGTGCTTGTCGGTCCCGCAGATGCCCGAAGCGAGCATCTCGATCAACACGGCGCCCGGCTCCAGCCGCTCCGGATACGGGAACCGGCGCAACTCCAGCCGGCCGGGAGCGACAAGAGTGGCAGCAAGCACGTCTGAGGTCACCGCCGAATCGTAGGTCACGGGCCTGATGGGCGAGCGCGGGAGGTGCCGCTCACACGAGCGCGAAGGCCCGGGTGACCTCGACAGGGATGCCGTTGACGATCGCATTGCCCGAGAGCGGGTCGACCAACCGTCCGGGGGCGATTCGATTGTTGTTGACCCCGGCGTGTTCGCGGGCCACCGACAGGCGCGTGCCCACCTTGTCGTGTCCCCAACCGTGGGGCAGGCAGACCACGCCGGGCAGCATCTCGTCGGAGACCTCGACAGGGACCTCGATCGAGCCGACCTCGGACGTCACCGTCGCATGGCCGCCATCGGCAACGCCGACGCGTTCGGCGTCGTCGGGATGGATGATCAACGTGCAGCGGTCCTTGCCCTTGACCAGCACTTTGATGTTGTGCATCCACGAGTTCTTCGACCGCAGATGCCGACGGCTGACGAGCACCAGCCCGGTATCGGGATGATCAATCCGCTCGGCGAGACGACCGAGATCGTCGAAGATGTAGCGCGGGGCGAGTTGGATCTTGCCATTCGGCGTGACGACCGACGTATGGGCGCGGGGCACGTTGGGGCCGAGGTCGATGCCGTTCGGCGCGGACTTGATCTTGGCGAGATTGAGGCCGTCTGGGTTGGCCCCGTAGCGATCACCGAAGTTGCTCACCCGCACCGACCAGTCGGCCATCCGCTCGGGGCCGCCGTTGTCGTAGTGGGCCATCGTCGGGCCCGGGTCGAGCCCGGTGGCCATGCACAACCCGGCGAAGAACTCGTTGTCGGCGGCGGCAACGTCGACGTCGCGGTAGCGCGCGCCACGCAGCATCGCGCCGAGAACGACCAGCACCTCCCACTCCTCGCGGGTTCCTTCCGGCCGACCGAACAGGGCCGCCGAGTACCGGGCGACCGAACGGTTCGCCCAGGCCCGAAGCAGCTCATCGAAATGCGGCGTCTCCAACGGCGACGGACCGGGGAAGATCACATGGGCGTGGCGGGTCGTCTCGTTGAGGTAGTTGTCGAGGCTGATCATGCAGTCGAGCATCGGCAGGGCAGCATCGAGGGCGTCGGAGTCGGGCACCGAGATCACCGGGTTGGCGGCGATCGTGATCAGCCCGTGCAGTTGGCCTGCGCCGGGCGTGGCGATCTCCTCGGCCATGCACGACGCCGGCACCTGGCCGAGTACCTCAGGGGCGCCGCGCACCCGCGAGCGCCAGTTGCCGAAGGTCGGCTCGCCCATCAGCTTGCTGTTCAGCAGCGATGCCAAGGGCTTGACGATCGGATCGCCGAACATCAGCGTGCCCGGACGATCAAAGTTCCCGGAGCAGATCGCCACCACGTCGACAAGCGCAGACGCCAGGGTGCCGAACTCCTGATTGCACAACCCGATGCGACCGTAGATCGAGGCCGCCTGGGCCGCGGCGATCTCCGCGGCGATCCGCCGGGTCACGTCCGCCGGCACCTTTGTGTACGCGGCGACCCGCTCCGGGGTGAACGGTTCGCAGGCCTGCCGCACGTCGTCGAGGCCGTCGACGAGTTCGCCAAGGTGGCCGAGGTCGACCTCGGTTTCGAAGACGACGTTGAGGATCGCCATCAACCAGGCGGCGTCGGTTCCGGGTTGGATCGGCACCCACTCATCGGCGAGTTCCGCGGTGCGGGTGCGCCGCGGGTCGACCACGACAACCTTGCCGCCACGGGCGCGGATCGCCTCGATTTGGCCGACGACGTTGACGCTGCCGATCAGGCTCCCTCCCGATGCGTGCGGGTTGCCGCCCATGCACAGGAAGTAGTCGCTGCGATCGAGATCGGGAGCGGGGAACAGCCACATATTGCCGAACATCAGCGCCGCCGACACGTTCTTGGGCCATTGGTCGACCGTGCCTGCCGAAAATATGTACGGCATCGCGGTGGTGACCATCGCCGCATAGCGACCGAGGGAGAAGCTGTGGCCGGTGGGGTTCCCGATGAAGCACGTGAACGCCTCGACACCGTGCTCGGCAATGACCTTGCCGATCAGCGCTTCGCAACGCTCGAACGCCTCATCCCAGGTTGCCTCACGCCACTCGTCGCCGTCACGGATCATCGGCGTACGGATGCGATCGGGATCGTCGTGCAGCGCCCCCAAGGTCGTGCCTTTCGGGCACAGGAACCCCTTCGACCACACATCGTCGCGGTCGCCGCGGATCGTGCCGACCTTGCCGTTGGTGACCGGCATCGTCAGCCCGCACACACATTCGCACAAGCTGCACGAACGCCGATGAATCACCGTCTCAGACGTCATGACTCCTGACCGTAGGCGCGGTCATCGACCGCTCCGGTTACCGAGATGCCGTGGGCGTCCGACCGGTGCCGACGCCCGATTCAGACGGCGATGAACGGGATCTTGGAGTACCCCGCGACGTTCGACATCTGCACCCGTTCCAGGCCCGACTCATCGACGCTGAAGCCGGGCCAGCGGGTGCGGAGTTCGTCGAACGCGACACGGATCTCGAGGCGGGCAAGCGCTTCGCCGATGCAGCGATGGATGCCGTGTCCGAATGCGAGCGGCATTTTCGGGGGGCGGTCGATATCGAACACGTCCGGGTCGTCGTACTCGCGCGGGTCGTGGTTCGCCGCGCCGGTGAGCAGGAACACCGGTTTGCCCGCTGGGATCGTCACCCCGTGCCAGGTCGACTCGGCGAGCGAGAACCGGCCCTGATACTGCGACGGGGCCCAGTACCGCAGCGTCTCCTCGACCGCGCCGGGAAGCGCAGCGTCGCCGGCGACCACCTTGGCCCACTGATCGGGATTGCGGTGGAACAGCACCGCAGCGTTGCCGACCGCCTTGGTCACCGTCTCGCTTCCGGCGGCGGCGAGCAGGCTGATGAACCCGGCGATTTCGTGGTCGGTCATCGTGTGGATGCTGCCGTCTTCATCCTCGAACTGCGCCTCCAGCAACTCGCTGCACATGTCATCGCCAGGGTGGTCGCGCTTGTCGGCGACGAACTGCGCGTAGTACATGTACCCCTGGATCATCGCCTCCATTTGGCGCTGGCCGCCGACCGCCTCGCCCTCCTCGCGGCGCAGGCTCTCGTCGGTGAGGTGGCGGATCATCTGGTGGTCGGCCTCGGGGATGCCGAGGATCGAGCAGATCACCTCGGCCGGGAACGGCCCGCAATACCCCTCAACCAGGTCGAAGGCGGCCTGGTCCATCAGCGGCTCAAGGTAGGTGGCCATCTTGCGGCGGATGAGCGGCTCTCGCTTGTCGATGTCTCGCGGCGAGAACGACCGGCTGACCAGGCGCCGATAACGGGTGTGCTGCGGCGGGTCCATCATGATCATGCTCATCGGGTTCGACATGTCGACGTTCGGGTCGCTGAGCCGCTCATAGGTCAGCCCGTGGGTCGAGGTGAACGTCTTGGTGTCACGGCTCGCGGCGACGACATCGTCGAAGCGGCTCAAGGCGTAGAAGTCGTAGCGTTCGCTGTAGAAACAAGGCGCCTCTTCCCGCAAGCGGCGGTACGTCTCGGACGGATCATCAAAGAAGTCCCGACTGAACGGATCGAAATCGACAGCGGCCACGTTTCCCCTCCAGGTGCGTCGAACGAATGGTAAGCCATGGGCCCCACCACTATGGAGGCATGATGTCCAACGAACTAGTTCTGCCTCCTCCACATCGTCAACATGATGGACGCCTCGTGGGACTGTCGCTGGCGGACAGGGGCTGTAACGCCTCATCCCGACGCTCGCCTCCAATTTCAGGACACTGCAATTGCTTCTGAGCCCAGATGTTTCTATATTGACGTCGATGTCATCATCGGCGAAGGAACTCAGCACCGACTCCTACCTCGACGTCCCGATATATGTCGCCGCGTTCGAGTCATGGTTGGACGGGCGCCCGGAGTGCCTGCGGCGGGCGCAGTTGCCGATCCCCGACTACCCGGAGCGGGTAGCGGTGATGTGCGATCTGATGGCCGCGCTCTACGACCAAGGTTGGGGCCGCTACGGATGGCCGGTGGAAGTTGGCGGCCTCGGCGGGACGATCTTGCACCGGGCCGCCATGTGGGAGGCCCTGGCCCGCCACGGCGTTCCCGGCATGGCACTGTTCGAGCACTTGGAGATCCTGGCCCCGACGCTGGTCGCCAAGGGGCCGCAACCCTTCGTCTCCGAGGCGATACCGCAGTACCTTGCCGGTCGGCAGCTCTGGGCCCAGGGCTTCTCGGAGCCAGGCGCAGGTTCAGACCTCGCCAGCATCCGTACCACGGCCACACCCGTCGACGACGGCTTCGTCGTCAATGGTCGCAAGATATGGACGAGCTGGGCCCGCTACGCCCGATGGTGCCTGCTGCTGGCCCGCACCGGGTCGGCAGATTCTCGGCACCGTGGGCTCACCGCATTCATCGTCGACCTCCGTGCGCCCGGGGTACTGGTCAGCCCGATCGAACAGGCCAACGGCACCGACGAACTCGCCGAAGTGGCCTTCGACGATGTCTACGTCGACGCGGAGTCGATCGTCGGCGAACTCGGGGGCGGATGGCAGGTGGCGATGCACATCCTCGGCCACGAGCGTGGGACGTTCGCGTGGTTCCGCCACTGCTTCTTGTACCAGCACCTCCGCGACACCCTTCCGCTCGCCGATGCTTCAACCGACACGACGCTCGGCGGCGCGCTGCTCGACCTCGCCGCGGTCACGGCGGCCGGCCACGCCGCCCTGCAAGCTCACGCATCGAACATGCCACTCGGGCCGAAAGCGGCGTACACGAAGCTGCTCCTGTGCGCGGCCGAGCATTCGACGTACGACTGGATATATGCCACCGATCCAGACATCGCCATTGACGTCGCCGATGACGAGCTGGCCGTTCGACGTCAGGAGTACCTGTTCTCTCGGATCGTGACGGTGTACGGAGGCTCTCAACAGATGCAGCTCGACACCATCGCCAAGCAGATCCTGCGGCTGCCATGACCACGCCAATTGCGCTTGCCGCGGCGTCCGGAGGCATGCACGAGTATCTCGACGTCGCAGTGCAGGCGTTGGGCACGGATGGGGGCGATGACGCGCTTGTGTCGCTGGGTTTCTGGGACCTGCTCACCCATCTCGATGACCTCGACACCCGCCTCGCGGTGTTCGCGCTGTTCCGCGCCCACGGCCGTCAACTGGCCGCCTCATCAGCGCTTGGCGGGCTGGTCGCTCAGCCCTACCTGCCCCATACCGAAATCCCCCCCGGCCGCGCGATCGCGACGCTCACCCGCCACTCGGCGCGCCGCGGGACGGTGCATGTGGTCGTCGGAGATATCCACGATCGTCACGTCATTGTGAATCGCCCAGGTCAGGGCGTGTCGATCGTGCCACCAGATGCCGTGTCGTTGCGATCGATGGTTGTACCAGGCCGCGTCGTGCTCCACGCGGCCGACATCGATTGGGCTGCGGCGACAACCATTGTCGCCGAGAGCGACGCCGAGCCCATACGACAGCGCAGCACCTTCCTCGGGCGAGTCGCCATAGCGGCCGAGACTCTCGGGGCCGCCGAAGCCGCTGTCGGCCTCGCCGTCGAGCACGCGACGAACCGCGAACAGTTCGGCCAGCCGATCGGGAAGTTCCAAGCCGTGCGCCACATCCTCGCCCAGGCAAGTACGGCGTGCGTCGCCATCGAGGCCGTGCTCACTCAGGCGATCGTGCTCGACGACGCCGCGCCGGCCAAGTTCGGCGAAGTGCTCAAGGCACTCGCCGGCCGCAACGGCCGCACCGCATGCGAGCGCTCGCTGCAGGCGCTCGGCGGCATCGGTTTCACCGCAGAGCACGACCATCATCATCACCACAGCCGCGTCCTGGCCCTCGACGCGCTCTTGGGCACCTCAGCCGACCTCACCCACCAACTGGGAGCCTGGCTCCGCAGCGAACGGGTCGACCCGCGTTTCGCCGCCTCGATGCTCGTGCCCGACGCTTCACCGCGGAGTTCACCGTGACCACGATTGCCGAGTTGCTGCTGGCGCGCGAAGGTGACGACCGAACCGGCCTCCTGCACGAGGACGGCACCTGGACATTCCAGCAGGTCATCGCCGAGGGCCGGCGGCGGGCCGCGCTGTACGACGAGATGCACGATCCGAGCCGCCCACCTCATATCGGGGTGCTGCTCGACAACGCGCCCGATTACGTCTTCTGGCTCGTGGCCGCGGCCATCTCCGGATCGGTGATCGTGGGGATCAACTCGACGTACCGCGGCGCGCAGCTGGCTCAGCTGATCGACCACTCCGACTGTGAGATCCTCGTCACGTCACAGGCCTTCGCGGAACTGATCGATGATGCGCCGATCTCGGTACCCGCTGATCGCGTCCTGCTGATCGATGATCCGCTTCATGCCGACCGATTGGCGCAGGTGCGTCCCTTCGACGGACCGCGCCAACCAATCTCCGAAGACGACCTCTTCCTGCTGGTGTTCACGTCGGGGTCGACGGGGCTGCCGAAGGCGGTGCGCTGCACCCAGGGCCGTATCGCCCGCACCGGGGCCCACGTCGCGTCCATCGCGAACCTCTCTGCCGGCGACGTCGTCTATTCGCCGCTGCCGTTCTTCCACTCCAGCTCGTTGTTCACGGGTTGGTCGGCGACGATCAACGCCGGCATTCCGATCGCCACTCGACGCAGATTCTCGGCGTCCAAGACCGTGGAAGATGTGCGCCGGTACCGCGCCACGATGATGACATACACGGGCAAGGTGCTGAATTACATCCTCGCGGTCCCGGGGGCACCAGACGACGCCGACAGCCCATTGCGTCTGGCGATTGGCAACGAAGCGTCGCTGCACGACATCAGCGAATTCTCGCGACGATTCGGCTGCGCGGTCCGTGACAGCTACGGCTCGACCGAGGGCGTGGTCATCATTCGCCGGGATCCGTCGATGCCGGTCGGGGCACTCGGTCAGGCGGCGGACTCGGTACGGGTACTCGATCCGGCGACGAATCTTGAGTGCCCACGGGCGGAACGCGACCAGTTTGGCCGGGTGCTCAATCTCGACGAAGCGGTCGGCGAGATCGTCGAGACCCAGCCGACTTCGGGGTTTGAGGGGTACTACAAGAACGAGGCAGCGGCGAACGAACGGTTCCGCGACGGCTGGTACTGGTCGGGCGACCTTGCGTACCGCGACGCCGACGGATGGTTCTACTTCGCCGGCCGCTCGAACGAGTGGCTACGCGTCGATGGCGAGAACTTTTCGGCCGCGCCGGTCGAAGTCATCATCGCCCGCCACCCCGACATCCGTTCCGTCGCCGTCTATGCCGTTCCCGACGACCCGGTCGGCGACCGGGTGATGGCGGCCATCGAATTGCAGGCCGGCGCCAAGTTCGATGCCGACGCGTTCGACGTGTTCCTCCGTGCCCAACCCGACCTCGGACCGAAATGGCTGCCGTCGTTCGTTCGCATCGACGAGGAGCTCCCAAAGCTGGCGAGCATGAAAATCGACAAGACGCGGCTGCGCAAGGACGCCTGGCGAGCGGGCCTTGTGATCTGGCGCTCAGCGAAGGGCGAGCCGCTGCGGGCGCTCAGCGCCGATGACCGCAACCGGCTCGACCGCCTCCTTGCCGACGACGGTCTTCTCAGGCCGGGAGCGGCTTCGGCCGGGCCGGCTGACTGAACTGCGACATGTCCATCGGCGGCCAGTTCGGATACTTCGCGGAGCCGTCGGAGCCTGTGAGAATCTCGAAGATCCCCATGCCGGGCTGGCCATCGAGGTCGAACCGCATCAGCTGGTCAATCGACATCGATGCGCTCTCGACGCCGTGCAACTCCTCCAGGTCGGCACTGTTCCACGGGAAATGGATGAAGTACTCACCGTTGCCGAGCTTCTCGACGGTGCGCTTGTCCAGCGGCATGCCGTAGTACGCGTTGACATGCGGCAGTGGGCTGTCGCAGGTGAGTTGATACGTGGCACCATCGGTGTCGGTGAAGGTCAGTACGGCCCGGATGGGACGCTTTCGATCGAGGTCAAACTCGATGTCGTGATCCATGCTGACGAAGCGTTTCGACAGCGTGCCATCGGTGTGAGTGATCCCACCGTCGACGTACTGGACGTTGCCGTCGTGATCTTCGATCAGCCACGCCTGCACCGCTCGGTCCTCGAAGCCGGCGTCGAGCCAGATCCAGAAATTGATCTCGTGGGCCATCCGAATACCGAACGTACGATCACGCCCGCCGTGCCAGCCATCGACTGAGATCCGCTCGCCCTCGATCGACACCCAACCCGTCCATTGGCCGGTCTGCTTGATGTGGTACATATCGACGATCGCCCGACCGTCGACCTCGACGTACATCGGTAGTAACTCCCACATCGGCGCCCGCGGCTGGTACTCCATGTCCCACTCAATGCCCGAGGCGTTCGGGCCCAGCTCGACCTTCCAGCGCTTGAGCGGCTCGACACAGGTCCAGCGCATCGGCCCGGCGTACAGGTCGTCACGATCGTCACCGGTCACCCTTCGTCCGACAACGAGATCCCAATGACGGCCGTCGCCGAGAGCGACTTTGCCGTAACCCGCCGCCGATCGTTGGTTGGGGTTATTGCCGTATCCATTCGTGATCAGCACATCGCCATCAGGAGAATGGACGAAGAAGTAGCAGCGATCCGACCAGCTCCCGTCCGGATCGTGGACTTCGTCGAACGGGCGCGAATACTGGTGGGTGAAGCTCTCATCTGCTGTGGAATAGCCCATGCCGACATTCTAGTAAAATTAACATCGACGTCAATATCTGCAAGGTCGATCGACACATTGACACCGCGCCCAGCCCGTAGTCTGCCGGCGCCTCAGAGGATGACGCGGCGTCCTTGAGGGCGATGAGTCCTCCCAAGGAGAAGCCGAGTTCGAGGAGCACCGATTCGGTGTCTCATCCGGATGCGGCGCCCGCAGGACAGTGAGGTCGTCGCGGCCGGTCATGGGCGAGAACCATCAAGTCATCCAGCAGTGCAGCATCGCACTGCACCTCGTCATCCAGGTCGATATCCACCCACCTATCATTGCGACGACGATCGGCATGGTGGATACCGCGCGCTCGACTTGGCCGTTCGGAGTGCTCCGCGTTTAGCGAGATTCGAGTTGCGAACAGAGGTATCGATAGCGGCCGTAGTGATCCTCGAGATCGTACTTGTAGATCTTTCGGAGGAACTCGAGGATCGCGGAGAGGTCCGAACACATGAGTGACGCGATCCGCTTCATCTGCGCCTCGTACTCGGCGTCCAGTGCGCCCCCAGCCTGGCCAACGCCCTTGCGGATGACGCGCCAGCGCTCGTAGTTGGTTCGCAACGACTCCTCGAGATCCTGGACGAATTCATGGTCCTCTGGGGAGAGCTTCGACAAGTCGTCGTAGCGAATTGGTTGGTAGCCACCCGAGAAGGTGATCTCCTGTTGGTCGGGCAGATAGTCGGCGACCACACCAAATGAACGTCCTGCGACCTCCTCTCGGCCTTCAGTCATCGCCTCCAACGGCTCGTACGTCTCATCGACGATCGCCAATGAGTTCGCCAAAGTGCCGAGTGTCGCTGACGTGGCAATCGCCTTGGCGATCTTGCTCAGCTCGCGCTGACGCTCCGGCTTGGAGAGCGTGGAGAGCGGGCGCGATGGATCATTCACGGCCTGGTAGTTCACCAGCGACGTCGCTTCGACCGACGAGGGTTCGGCAGCGATCCACACCAGGCGTGTCGCGCCCTGCGCCGCACGTTCGAGGATCCTCGGCATCTCCTGCGTCATCACAAACGCCGAGGCCAACAGGTTTGGTGTGACGATCATGACCGACACTGCCGCCTCATCGAGAGCACGTTCGATCGCGGTCCGCCAACTCGCTCCGGCCTCGATGGCGCGATCATCCCAGAGGCGGATCCGTTGATCAGACACCCAAGGCGCGAGAAACATCGAGAGCTCCTCGGTCCAGCGCCGGTCCTCGTGGGCATAGCTGATGAAAACCGATTTGTGCCAGTTACCGAGCTGGTCGTCGCTCATCCCCACTCATTCCTCTCCTGCTGTCCACCATTGCGTCAGGCCGCTTGGTTATCACTGTGGGTCAGTTGATCACGGCAACGTCACGGCTGCTGTTGCCGAGCCTATGCCCTGCGCGAGAAGTCGATCGACGGGCGTTCTGTGTCTATCTTGTGGGGCGGCGTGTGTGGTTGTCGTCTACGTGTGCGCGCCGCAGGTGCCTAAGGGAGACTTCTCGAAGCGGCGTGCTGCGACGCGAACCGTGCCCTTGGTCGCCGGTCGGCGTCGAGCAGTGCATCGCGGCCGACGAAGCCTTCCTTGTCGAGGTCGATGAACGCGCCGAAGCCCGCTTCGAACGGTGCCATGCCGAGATCGAAGTCGGTGAGGTTGTCGAGGATCCCGGCCTCGAGGTGCCGGATCCCCATCGACGACGTACTGCCGAACAACACCATGCCGTGTCGTTCGCCGGCTGCCATCACGTCCCGCCACAGGCGTCGATGATCGGTCGTCGCTCCCTGCGAATAGATCTCGTAACCGAGCTCGCCCGTCCAACCGGTGTGCGACACATAGAGCCGCTGCCCGGCGAGGTCGTAGAACCCGGAAGCGGTCTGGGCCCAGCTTGAACAGGATGCCGTCCATGAAGGTGCCGCCGTTCGGTGAGCAGGCGATGACGTAGCGGCCGCGATCTTCTGCGAGGTTGTCGATCCGTCGGGCGAACACCCGCTCGAGGAACGGAACAGCGTCGGGTCCCTCGATCTGCCACGGCCGTTCGGGCACGTCGAACAACACCGCTCGGCGCCGCAGCGTCCAGTACGTCTCGAGGACGTCTTCGCCGTTGAACACGGCGTAGTAGCGGCCCCCGTACACACCGAAGACGGTTTCGGCATTCGTGTAGAACTCGAAGTACGGCGACGGCTCGAACCGTCGGGTTCCGACGCGGACGGTGTCTTTCGTTCGCCAGGTGCTCATCGGGTCTCCTCGGTAAGTTCGTCGAGATGCGGTCGAGTTGCTTGTTGCAGATCTGTCGCCAGTGGTCGGCACTGGTGCGTGCGGGCCGCAGATGCCCCAGCAGTCGCATCGAGGCAGCGCGATTGCGGCGCAGACTGGTACCGAGCCGAGGCGCCGACGCAGCCACTCTGTGACGCGAGTTGAGGTCTCAGCCGTCAAGCAGGCGCAAGCCACCGCGGCGGTGGGTGACGACGAAGAACACAGCGACGAGCGCGGCATCGACGGCGAGCACCCGCCGGACCCCGATCGTCTCGGCGAGGCTCGAGAGCATAATCCCGAGGGGCGCGGCGATCCCCCACAGGACGAGCCAGACGCTCATTACCCGGCCCCGGTATTCGTCGTCGCAAGTGGCATGCACAGCCGAAATCACCGTCGACATCGACAGCATGAAAGCGGCGCCGACTACGGCGTTGGCGGCGAATCCCCAGATCACTGTTGGGGCGATCGACAGCCCGAGAAGTCCGAGTGCCAAAACCGGGAGCCCGATGCCGACGATCTGGCTGTGCCTCCACCCCTGGTCGAAAGCAAGCACACCGAGGGCGGCGGTCAGCGAACCCCACCCGAACGCACCGACGAGGATTCCGAACGCGGTCGGCCCGGCGTTGAACGCCTCCCTCGCGACGACCTGGCCGTTGAGGGCGAGCGGCGCGGTCACGAACGCCAACACGAAGCCGGCGATCAACGCGATCCGCAACGGTGGACGCTTGACGGAGTAACGGCAGCCCGATCGAAAGGCGGCAACAAATCCCTCAGCGTTCTCCGATCGCGCCGGCGCTGGTCGATGCGACATCCGTTGGAGGGCCACGATGAGCACCAAGAAGCTGACCGTGTTCGCCCAAAAGACGCTCGCCGCGCCGAACGCCCCGATCAGGAGCCCCGCCAGCGTGGGGCCAAGCGAACGACTGACGGTGAATTGAGTGGAGTTGAGCACCGAAGCGTTGCGCATCTCGGCCACGGGGACGAGGTCGGTGATAATCGCCTGTTGCACCGGCGCGCCGATTGACGAGGTGAACCCCCCGACGAGCGACAAGCAGGCAAAGGTCGTCAAGCTCGTCCAGCCTGCCGTGTACGCGAGGGTCGCCGAAGCTGCGGTCAGCGTCTGCAGCCACACAGCCCAGAGAAACACCCGACGCCGCTCGTACCGATCGGCCAATGCACCGCCGATCGGCGACGACAGCAGCATCGGGATCAGCCCGATGCTGGCGGTAATCGTCGCGGCGGTAATCCCGTGGAGGTCGGCGACGACCCAGTTCACGGCCGCCATGTGCATCATCGAGCCCGTGTTCGAGACGACGCTCGCGCCCCAGAACCAGCGATAGTCGCGAAACCCGAGCGCCGCCACCTGGCGCGGAACTTGCCGGTCGGGCGTCAGTTCCAGTTCTGTGATGCCCACCCAACCGACCCTACGCCACCTTCCTGGACCCGCCATGCCTCGGCCCTGGTACCCGCGGACAGTCCTTCTCGCCGATCGAGGCGCTGGCGGGCTTGGCGCTGCCGCGTACACTGGGCCCATGGCACTGCGTGCAGACGACCTGTTCAGCGTCACTCGCCAGGACTACCTCCGCGGCGAAGAGGCCGCCGCCGAGAAGAGCGAATGGGTTGGTGGCGTGGTCTACAACATGGCCGGAGCGAGCAAGCTCCATGTCCAGACCGTCATCCGCCTCGTCCGACTGCTCGGCGAGTCCGCCGAGCACCACGGCTGCCTGCTCGGATCTTCGGACTTGCTGATCCAGACGGAGAGCGCCTACTACTACCCTGACATCGTGGTCAGTTGTGACCCCGATGACCACGACCGGATCGAGACCCGGCCATGCTTCATCGTCGAGGTCCTGTCGCCATCGACCAAACGAGTGGATCGTCACGAAAAGCGCGATGCCTACTGCGCCGTCGAAACGATGCAGGACTACTGGATCGTCGATCCCGAATCCAAGGTCGTCGAGGTCTGGACCCGAACGCCCGAGGGTTGGCTCGGCAGTCATCACACTGCAGGACAGCCCCTGCGGGTCAACTGCCTGAACCTCGACGTCAGAGTCGTCGACATCGTCGGGCCATAGTCCTACTCTGGCGGACTATTCCGACATCAGCTCGCTGGCGAGGTCGGTGAGGATCTGGTGGTGCGCTGCCTGGCAACCGGTCACTGGCCTGAGCGAACGCTGGTACGGAAAAACGATCGTGCTCTCGGCGAATCGGGTCATCGTGCCTGGACCGCGGCCATCCGCTCGTCGGTTGCCAAGGTCGGTCCCAACTCGGTGGCGGGGTCGAGGCCGAGAAGCTCGAGGGTCGGGGCACAGAGCAACTCGATGCCATAGCCCCCGTAGGCGAACCGCACGTCGTCGGACAACCCGCTATTGAACAGCTCGACACCGACCAGTTGGATCGCCATCATCTTCACGGCCTGGAGCCCGCGGTACCAGTCACGATGGACGGCTTCGATGCCCGTGGCCGCCGACCAACGGGCGACGAACTCATCGGCGGTGAAAGCACCCGGCATGGTTGGCAGCCCGACGACGGCATAGGTCGTCAGCATGACTTCCATCCAGCCGATGTCGGCGAGTGGATCGCCGGTCGTCGCCAGTTCCCAGTCGTAGACGACATTGACGTCGTCACCGACGAACCCATAGTTGCCGGGCTTGGCGTCACCGTGCACAAGAGTGATCCGCGGGCACGGCTCCGGCTGACGAGCACGAAGCGCGGCGATGATCAACTCCAGCGCGGGCAGTGGCGCTCGCTTCACCCGCTCGACCTCACTCGCCCAAAAGTCGAGTTCGCGAGCTGCGTATCCCCGCCCATCAGCGACTGCGTGGAGTCCGGTCGTTTCCAGATCGACGTTGTGAATCGCGGCGAGTTCATCGGCCAGGCTTTCGAACATCCGCCGAACCTGCGCCTCGGATGCCCCGGCTGGAGTCGACTGCTCGTACACGGTGCCGTCGATGCGCTCCATCACATAGAACTCGCGACCGAGGACTTCGCCGGTCGGCTCGTGCCACAGCGCCAGCGGCGCCTTGACCGGCGTGCCTTCGAGTCCGTTGAGAATCTGCACCTGGCGGGCGAGGTCGTAGGGTTCCAACAGGCCGGGATATTCGGGCCGCAAGCGCACGACGACGTCTTGACGATGTTCGGCCCCGTCGTTCCAGACAACCGTCATCAGCAAGGTTTCTGCCGAATGCCCGAGCGTGGCGCGGTTGAGCCCCTCGATGCCCACATCGCTCGCCCCTGGAATTTGGGTCAAGAGCCATTCGATCAGGCGCGGTTCCAAATCGTCGTTCATTGGTCCTCATACTCTCGATGCGCAACGGGATGCGAAAGTCAGCGCCCGGATGACACAGGCATCGGCAACGATAAGCCAATTCGACACTGACATCGAAGTTGAGGAGTTGTTTCTTGACTTTGACGTCGACATTGCACAGAGTCGATGGCCGAGGGAACTCGGTCGAGTGAGCCTCACTCAACAGACATCGACGCGGGCACCTGGGTGGTCGGATTCGGACCACCCAGGTGCCTGCGTCATTGCCCGATGCCTTCCGCCGCGGAACGGCTTGGCCCGAAAGGCCGGCTCGTCGAACGACGCCGACTCAACCGTCAACGCATGGGGCAGTACCGCAGCGACCGCAGACTTCAACGCATGGTTGAGCAGCGCCTTGGTCTCCTGCACCGCTTGGGGAGGCATGGAAGCAAGCTGGTCAGCAGGGGCCAGGTAAGCGCACCGCCATCGGCCGCACCAGCCCGAGGGCGACGTGCGGGTCGGCGAAGTAGGCCTGTTCTTCGATGAGGACGAGGTCGCTCATCGAGGCCAGGCTGCACCCGAGCCCAACGGCCGGGCCGTTGATCGCGGCGACGATCGGCACTCGCAACGTCGTCATCCCACGGACGATTTCGGCGGCCTCGACCATGATCGCCGCACGCAACGTCTCGTCTTCGGCCATCCGCCGGAGCAATTGCAGGTCGCCGCCGGCCGAAAACGCGTCGCCCGATCCGGTGATGACGACGGCGCGGACCTCTTCGTCGGCGGCGAGCTCCGCCCAGATTCGACCAAGTTCGCCGTGCAGATGCTCGTCGGCGGAGTTCATCGCCTCGGGTCGGTTCAAGGTAATGATGCGCACCACCCCACGGACCTCGACCTGCAATTCGCCGTGTGGCCCTCGACCCGTCGTTCCGTCCACCGTCGTCCCTCCGATTTCGCCGCGTTGCACTGCGGCTCGCAATAATTCTATATTGACGTCGATCTCACAAATGGTTGCGTAGACAATGCCGTCCTCGATTCAGGGCCAGGCGACATCGGTTCACATGCTCGGCGGGATCGCTCCGAACCATTCGGAGTCGTTCTACACTGACGTCGATATCGACGCGACGAGATGAGGACAGCTGTGCCGCCGACCGAATCCCCCACCGAGCCGGCGCCGTCGACACCACGGTCACGCAAGGGCGCTCAAACCCGCGCCCGACTGATCGAGTCGGGACAAGCCGTGTTCGAGGAGACCGGGTTCCTCGAAGCCCGGATCTCGGACATCGCTGATCGCGCCGGACTCTCGCACGGGTCGTTTTACCACTACTTCGAGTCGAAGGAACAGATCTTCCGCGAAGTCGCCGAAGAGCAAGAGGCCCGCCTGACCGCTCCCGCGAACGACGCCGAGACCGAGACCGAGACCGACGCTTCCCAACTCTCCGAGTACGAGCGCATCCTGAGGGCAAACCGCCGCTACCTCCAGCGCTACCGCGACAACGGCAAGATCATGGGGGTCATCGAGGAGGTGTCGCGCTACGACACCGTCGTCAACGAGGCGCGGATGAACCGTCAGAAGCACTTCGCCGAACGGGCCGAGCGAGCCATCCACCGCCTCCAAGATCAGGGTGCCGCCGATCCGACCATCGACCCGGCGATCGCCGCGGTCGCCCTGGGCTCAATGGTCGGGCGATTCTCTGAACTGTGGGTCGTCGAAGGCTGGGCCGACTACGACCTCGACATCGCCGCCGAGCAACTGACCAAGCTCTGGGCCAACGCCATCGGACTTCGCCAACCTCAGTAACCCATCCGTCGAGCCGCGCGCCAGCTTCGACCCCAAGGACCGGGGGGCTTGTCAACCGCGCCACGCAGGGGCATGATCACCTCGTGCAGTTCGAGTGGAAGTGGTTGGCTCCGGTTGCCGGTCCTGCCATCGTCACCAACCTGAAGGAGCCGCCATGTCGCTCGTCCGCATCCACAACTTCTCGATCTCGCTCGACGGGTTCGCCACCGGCGAGGGCCAGGCCCTCGACACGCCGTTCGGCCACGCCGGGCATCGGCTCCACGAGTGGCTGATCGCCACTCGGTTCGCCCACCGCGAAATCCTCGGCCAGCCGGGCGGCACGGAGGGTGTCGATCACATACTGGCCGAACGGCACGGACCCGGAATAGGTGCGGAAATCATGGGCGCCGGCAAATTCGGCCCTCCGGGCTGGCAGAACGACCCGGAATGGCGCGGGTGGTGGGGCGACAACCCGCCGTTTCACACGCCAACGTACGTCTTGACCCACCGTCCGCGCCCGTCGCTGGCGCTGGAAGGCGGTACGACGTTCCACTTCCTCGACGCCACCCCAGCCGATGCACTCGAGGTGGCGCGTGAGGCAGCCGGAGGTCAGGATGTGCGCATCGGCGGGGGCCCGACCATGATGCGCGCGTTCCTCACCGCCGGCCTCGTCGACCACCTGCACGTCGTGCAGGTACCGATCCTGCTCGGTCGCGGCGTTCGACTGTGGGACGGCCTCGAGGCGTTGGAGCAGCAGTACGCGGTGGAGGCAGTCTCGACCCCCAGCGGCGTCACCCACCTCACGTTCACTCGGGCGATGGTCGACTTGCCGACACCGAACGCGCCGTTGAGCTGATGTCCTGCAAGGTCGTTTCGCTAACTATTTGGTGAGATCGGGAATTTTCGCATTCTGACCGAACGAAGACACAGCGAGCGCCTCAACTGTCATCCAGTGACGGTGTCGAAATGGCGGACCCGGTTCGCCAAGGATCGCCTCGACGGCCTTGTCGACGTGAACAACGAATCCGGAAACAAACGATGCCGATGCTCAGCCAACAACGCATACACCGTGCCCGGACGCACCAGATGACCCACCAACGCCATCGCATCCATCAACGGACGATCCGGACCCGAAACCCCTGCATCCCCCAAGTTTTTCACATCGCGCTAACCATCGCGAGCACCAACCAAACGACAACCCATATTCTCCCACGTCAGAAGGCCTTTTCTTATGATCCCGACCAGCCCTACGAACAATCCTGGTGAAGCGGGCGCAGCGACGCTCGATGCACTGCGCCAGCCCTCACGGTTCATGCGGGTGACGACCGCGGGCCGCGAGGAGAGCCACCCCACCACGTCGTCATCACCTACGAAGCTCCTAACTACCAGCGCGGCCAGCTCGCTGGTTGGTTCAGAACCAGGTCGTGCGCTGTTCGCCTGCGATGTACTTGCCGTGCTCGGTCCGATAAGTACGAGTCACCACATCTTTGTTGCCGAGGGTCGAACCGCACTTCCATTGCCGCTCGACCTGCATCGTCCACTTCGGCTGAAACAGATAGATGCGACCGTACCTGCCAGAACTGACGTTATATGAAGCACCTTCGCTCTGCGACGTCGTCACCGAATACTCAGCGGTGAATCCCAAACTTGCCGCCTCGGCAAGGATCTCGACCGTGTAGGAATACGTGTTGGTCTTGGAGTAACCCCACTCGACATTGATGGTGATCGGGCCGAGATAGGTGTTCGTGAGGTAGATCTTTTCGGGAGTATACGACTTACTGAGCACGCGAGCAGAGCTGACATAAAGCCCGCACGGCCCCGCCGTCGCCGGCTCCACTGCAATGGCACCAATACCCACGGTGCTCGTCAGCATAAACAACGGGATCAACCGCTTGAACAACGCGCTCTTCATGGGCAATACCCTCGCTCTTCTTCCGTGGCGTTCCAGCCAACCGCAGCTCGCGTGCCCCGCGGTGCGCCGGACGGTAGCACCCTCCATTCGAGATGTCAACGATCCATAGTTGGCTCCAAGAGAAACGTCCCAACGCGGCCCCGGCGTGTTCATTACAGTCATAGTGGGTCGACTCGATCAGTCATCGCCGTGCGTGGGCCACCTTGCTGTGCGATGACCGCCGTCAGTTCGTGCGCTGCCGGGACCCGGGTTCCTCCGCAGCGGATCTCTGGTTAGGTGGACGTGCGGACCACCGTCGTGCCGACGATCTTCACCGGCCGCCCCCGGCGGCTCGAGTCACGAGGGGGCATTTCGACAAAAGTGCTGCGCACCGACCACACCATCGAACCCGTGTCAGTCGTCTCGTCGATCATCGTCCCGAATGGGGCGACGAGTGCGAAAATGTCGACATGGACAAGCGACGAACTGCGTGGACCGTGACTTTGACACTGATCTTCACCGTGGCGACCGGAGCGATTGGGGTTCCATCCGCTTCGGCCGCCCAGCCACGAGTGCTCCTGATCGGCGACTCGACGCTCGCAGCGTTGGATTGGTACGCCGACAGCCAGGAGGGCCTTGTCGGCCTCGACTACGTCCTTCGGGCCGCCTCTTGTCGGGCGGTCACCGGAGAGTCGTGTCTCGGACGCAGCAACGCCGGCGGCGGACGGATCCGCCCGACGAACGCCCTGACGGTGTTACGCGAATACCCCAAGAACCGCTTCGACGAACTGGTACTGATGGTCGGCTACGACGAGGGTTCGGCCGTGTTTGAGCAGTCCGTGATCAAACTTCCCCAGGTTGCCCGGGAACTTGGGATCGATCACATCACGTGGCTGACGTTTCGAACCAACGTCGATTACTCCGCACCCGATGGCGTGGCGACCTCGTATCACGGCAACAACCGACTGCTCGTGGCGGCCGCCAACGTGTCCGACGGTTACATCGACCTTCTCGACTGGAATTGGTTCGTCCGCAATCATTCCGGCCAGGTGGAGCGCGACGGAGTCCATCTCACTTCTGCGGGCGCCTCATCGGTCGCATCGCTCATTCGCCAGGCCGTCGTCAACCATTGGGGCCGCGATGCAACCTCCCGGTCGGCCGGTCGGCCGCCAACGTCGACGGCACCGTCCACCGCCGCCGGCACGACATCGAGCGCGTCACCGGGGGGTCGGGAACAGTTGACCTACGGAGCGGTCGGCGAGTCCGTCAAGGAAGCACAGCGTCTGCTGATCAAGATTGGGTCGCCTGAGCTTGCCCGAAGCGGTCCGACCGGTCGGTACCTCGATGTCACCAAATCAGCCGTCGCCGAGTTCCAAACGATGGTGCGCGAGACCCACCAGTCGACGATGGTTGTCGATGGAATCGTCGGGCCGGCCACGTGGAGATGGCTCGACAAGCTCGCGACACAGGGCACCGCGCCGACATCTACAGCCGGCCGCTCCGGCCAGGTCCCCTCGTCGAGCACAGGCACAGGCACAGGCACAGGCACAGGCACAGGCATTGGATATGGAGCGACGGGCCCCGCCGTCACCGAGATTCAGAAGATGCTGCTCCGCATCGGAGCGCCGTTGCTGGAGCCACACGGCGCCACGGGCCGATACTTCGCAGCGACCCGCGATTCAGTGAAACACTTCCAAGAGATGGTCAGGGTCCAACACGACCCGGCAATGGTGGTTGATGGCGTCGTCGGCAACGCGACTCGCCGATGGCTCGACCGGCTCGACCAGCTCGACCCCGCATAGCGACGAAACAGGCCACCGGCGGCGACCGAGCATCAGGCGAACCCGTCGTGTATCCACTCCCCCAAGGCACCCCAACTTCGACGTCGACATTATGTTGAGGTCGTCCTGCACGGCGAGCGAAAGATCAACAGACGCATGGCATCCATCGACGCGCTGTTCCGGCGGAAACCCGACGGCACATATCTTCCGACCCAAGCTGCGGTCGGAGCGTGGGACCCGGAGTCCCTGCACGGCGCGTCGATCGCTGCCCTGCTCGTCGGTCGTCTCGTGGCAGGCGAGAGGACGTTGGCTCGCGTCACTATCGACCTGATGTCATCGGTGCCGCATGCTCTACGACCGCGAGGGCCGCGTCGGCCAGTCGGCGTCAACCCTGGTCATCGACCGTCGCCGCTGACGAATTCAACCTGAGACTCACATCGCGCGCTGCCTCCCGCCGAGTGACTCGGAGGATGCGGTGAACGCGCGGACCATCGCCTGCACCGTGTAGCTGGCCACGAGTCGCCCGTCGATCGAATAGACGCGGCCGTCGCCTTGAACCGAGCCGCGACCAGCGTAAATGGCCGGATTGACGTAGAGCATCCACTGGGTGATGTCGATCTCGTCGTGATAGGCGATCGAGACCGACAACGGACCCGTCGAGACCGTCAGATGGGCGTCGGCCTCGGTGATTCCCTGATGCGGGCGCATCGCCGCGGCAATCGTCCAGTGCGTCGTCATCTGGGCCACGACCGCCTGGTGGAGGTACTGCTCGGCCGGAGCGTGCCGGTACCGAGCCCAGATCAGCACCTCGGGCGGGCCGAGGATGTCGCGATTGGCAAGGTACGAACCGCCAACCTCGCGAAGCTCACGACCGAGGACCGACATGTCGAGTACGTGACTCGCCGACGGCCCGGCGACATCGGGCATCGCCGCCGTCGAGCGCAGGAGGTCGTCGTCGCCCGTGTCGAGCATCGCCATGCCGGCGCAACGCAACGAGCCCGACTGGCTGAGGCGGGCCTCGACCGTGGTCACCGACCGCCCGGCGCGCAGGACCTCGACGTCGATGTCGATCGGCGCATCGAACGACGCAGCTTTGACGAACACCGCGTACGCCGAGGTCACTCGCTTGCTGAGATCCGACTTCGATGCTGCGACGACGAGGTCACCGAGCAACTGGCCACCTTCGACCACGTTGCGTGCCGTCAACTGCTTGGCCCATTCGAAAAACCTGCCGTAGGGAGGGTCCGGGTGCGTCGGGGCGACGAACCTTGCGTCCGTGGACCGCACGACATCCATCAACCTGATCAGGTCGCCGCTGGTCCCCCATGTCGGGAATCGATGCGTCACCCCGTCCGCCGAATCGTCGCCCCAATGCTCTGTGAGTGTCACATCGACACGGTCGGGGTAGAACGCGACGTACCTGGCGATCGTCGCCACCTCGTCGAACGGATCGTCGTACGACCAGGCGACATTGTCGTTCGTCTCACCGTCGACCGTCACCGACCAATACGACGCATGGCCCTTGAACGGGCAGATCGATTGATGCTCGGTCGCCGTCAGGCGTTCCCAGGCCACATCTGCCACCGGGAAGTAGAGCTGATCGAGGTGGTCGGACTCGGTCACGACAAGGCACGCCGCACTTTCGGCGATCACAACGCCGCCGAGGCAGGCACGCCCGACCCCATCGAAGCGTGTCGCCTCGATCTGATATCCGGGATACTTCGGCCAGGCGGACTCGATATCGGTCGGGGGCATGGTCATCGCTTCCTCGCTGGCGGCAACGCCGCCGTCTTGGGGGTGGATCGCCTACCGGTCGTGATCCGCGGCAGCGGTCTCCGTCGGCGGCCGTTGCAATGTCAGCCGACAGACCCTGTTCAGTCCGACCACACCTGGATCTTGATCGGCGTCGGGTTGTAACCGTTGCAAGGGTTGTTGATCTGCGGGCAGTTCGAGATGATCACCCGCACGTCGATGTCGGCGCGCAGATCGATGTAGAGGCCGGGCGCCGAGATG
This sequence comes from uncultured Actinomycetes bacterium, assembly GCA_963847945.1. GTDB lineage: Bacteria > Actinomycetota > Acidimicrobiia > Acidimicrobiales > Ilumatobacteraceae > JANMJD01. The sequence continues at coordinate 16,504 of CAWKBX010000001.1, read as the reverse complement.
CCGTCGACGATGCCAGTGGTGCCGTTCTCCTCGAACGTCACGTTCATGAAGAAGTTGACGTTGGCGACGACGTCGCGCTTCGAGAGGCCGAGCCGCAACGCGACGTCGAGAAAGTTGTCGGCACACGAATGCTGCTGCTCGGTATCGCGGCCGTAACGGACACCGTTGACCGCCCGGCTACACGTGCCGCCGATCGTGTCGTGGTAATCGCAGGTACCACCGACGATCGTCATCATCGCAACACCCTCATTCGACATCAGCCGGGTGCCGGTCACGAGATACACGTTGCGCTGCGCGCTGATCGTGTCGACCGCCGAATAGCGATGGACGGAATCATGCGCGTCGTAGAGCAGGAAGTCGATCGCCTGATTGCCCTCGAGATCGATCGCCCGCATCGTCTGCCCGGCACGGACCACACCGGTCCAGGAGGAACGGGACGACACGATCTCATCGACGTCGAGCACTCGATCGCTCCCCAGGCTCACGCCGACACCTCGGCAACCATTGCCTCGGTGTTCTCGAAGAGGCGCTCGCGCTCGATGGAGTCACCGCGGAACGGATCGGGCGACGGCCTCGCCACCCGGTGCGCCGAGACCAGGGCCGGCGTGGCCGTGTACGCCGACCGGTCGTCGAAGCGATGCGGGGTATTGGCGACCACGACCATGAGGTCCATCTCGGCGCGCAGTGAGACCGAGCCGCCCGGATGCACGCCGCCATTCAAGCTGATCGATCCGTCCTGGGCCACGACGGCCTGTTTGAACACACCGAGGCACGGTCCGATGTCGGCGCGCACGAGCCCGAGACGCGCCCCCGCGACCGCCATCAGATCGCGGGCGTTCGGTGTCGAGCTCCCGACGGAGCCGGCGCCGTACCGGCGTTCGTTGTCGGCGCGGTTCGATCCTGCGCACAGCGCGTCGTGTCGGCCGCTGGTGTCGTCGATCACGGTCAGCAGGATGCGACCCATGTCGGAGAGCAGCAGCGTTCCCTGCCCGACGTACGCCTGCCAGGGGATCTTCATCGTGTCTCCCGGGTTGAAGCGCTCGCTCGGATCGTGCGCGTTGAACGCCAGGAGCTGAACGCACGCGTCGCCCTCAGGATCGTCGAACCGGATCACGGTGTCACGCCGCACCCGTTGAGCGATCGAATGCCCTGCGCCGAGTACCTGTTCCCACAGGACCGTCATGAGCCTGCACTCATCGCTGCCGCGGTTTCGGCTTCGATCGTTGCCGGGCCGACCCAGCCGGCCCAGCCGGCGTCGTCGGCGGTGAGTTGGCCGGCGACGTACCGCAGATCGCCGTCAAGCACCGCCTGGATGAATGGGAATGCCTCATCACCGGGCAGCACGATGTGGCGCACCGACCGAGACTATCCCTCCCCGGGCATCGGACTCCTGCCAACAACGCAACAACTCCCCGATCCGCACACACGAAGATCGTCTCCTTCGGGCCGGGCGCCGAAATCTCGGCGACGTCGGTTCGTCGACGTTCACGACGGCGCCGGCCCCTCCCGACGCTCCGTGCGCCAAGCCACATAGTCCGCGGTTCAGCCGCCGTAGCGAGGTGGCACGGTGACGAGTTCGATCAGTTCGGGCGCCGATTCGCCGATCACCGAGCGGACGTACTGTTCGGCGATCGGGGTGGTGTGGTCGACGAGTGACACGAAGAGTCGGCGCGCTTCGGCACGGGGCCAGTCCGCTGGTAGGAGTTCGGCCGGCAGATCGGGGTCGAGGGTGGCGATGACGAACCAGCGGTAGACGGCGCGGGTGCGGATGACGAGGGCCTCGCTCGGGCTGACCGGGCGCTGGGCCAACGATTCCAGCTGCGGTTGGAACAGCCCGATGAAATCGTCGTACTCGGGGCGGAGCTCCTGGGGGTCCCAGGTCGAGCGGGGTGATGTCGCGCCGGCGGTTTCGATGTCACGAGCGGTGAAGATCGTGAAGCGGAGATCCTCGCCGACGGCAAACGCGCCGGCAAGATGCTCGTCGGGGTGATCGGGTGACACCCAGACCCCGGGGTTGAGCGGGGCGAACCCGAGCTCGCGCAAATTCAAACGGACTCGGTGTGCGGCGGCGGCAGTGCCGCCTGACATGCTCCAGGTCACGATGCTCCAGGTTCCATCCCATCCGGTTCGGGGTTCGGCGAACCCGGCGGTGATCGCCCGGCCCTGTGGGAGGACGTGGAGCAGGTTGGGGCTCTGGCGGTACCACGTGGTGCGCCCGCGACGTTCCATGATCAGCGCCCCCCGTGCCGCAAGACGCCCGAGCGCGACACGAGCGGCCTGTTCGTTGATGTCGAACGCGCCAAGCAACCGAACGAGTGCCGCCGACGGTATTGCCTCGGTTCGCCCCACCCAGAACTCGCCGAGCAGCGTCATCGTCAACCGCTGCGGCGGAAATCCGACCTGAAATCGAGGGAGCGACACGTTTTCGAGATCGAGGAGCACCTCGGCGACCCCACCGATCGACGGGTCGACCTTGCGGACGATCGCCGGCGCGATGAGTTTGGCGTTGCGCGCATTCATGCCTCCGTAGCTTGGCCCAAGTTCATCGTCGATGATCGGTTCTGAGCGCTACGACGCGACAATCTCACAGTTCCGCTCGCTGGTTGGGCAATCTGTTAACTATTGTCAGGCGGGTGAAAATCGAATTCTTCCAGACGTTCACATACGCGGGTCCCGATCATGGCCAGAGCTGGCCGGCGCCACCGGCCGCGTGTGATCCGGCCTGGGCCGTCGCGACATACGCCCAGGGCCTGGACGAGTGCTCCGTGGCCGTCGATGCCGGCTTTGACACGTTGACGTTCGCCGAGCATCACTACTCCCCGAAGCAGTTGACGCCGAACCCGATGATGTTGGCGCCGTTGGCAGGCGCGCGGTTCCCCGGTCAGCAGATCGGGGTGTTCGGCTCCGACCTGCCAATCATCAACCCGGTCCGCGTCGCCGAGGAGATCGCGATGCTCGACAACCTGCTCGAGGGACGCCTGCGGGTAGCGATGCTGCGCGGCACCCCCAATGAGTACCTCACCTATTTCGATAATCCGTGGGAGTCACGCGAGCGTCACGAGGAAGGCGCGCTGCTGATCAAGCAGTGCTGGACCGAACCCGAACCGTTCGCATGGGAAGGTCGCTACTTCCGGTTCCGCAACATTGCCGTGTGGCCGCGCACGTTCCAGCGCCCCCATCCCCGGATGCTGATCTCGGCCAACAGCGCCGACGGCGCAGCCTTCGCCGGTCGCAACGGGTTCGACATCGGCTTCTCCTACATGGGCGCCGAAGGCTGCGCCGTGAACGCCGAGATCTACCGCAAAACCGCTGCCGACGCCGGCTGGACCCCGACCGCCGACAACATCCAGTATCGCCACGCCGCCTGGGTCTCGCGAGACCGCGGAGGAAGCGTGGGGAACGTTCGGCCAGTACGCGGGCGGCGGGCTGCACGCTCTGTTCGCCGGGGCGAGCTACGACACGATGATGGCGCTCGGCCGTTGCGGCATGGCGATGGCCGGCATCGGCCGCGGCCAAACCGATCTCAGCGGACTCGAGTACGCGAACCCGACCCCGCCGCCGGCCTCGCCGCTCGTGCCTGGACCGCCATTCGTCGGCACGCCCGACACGGTGATCGCCCAGATCAAGGAAATCGCCGAGGTCGTCGGTGCCGGTCGGGTCGAGATCCATCCCGGGTTCCCGGTCACCGGCGCCATCCCGACCGAAGCAATCCGAAAGATGACCGCCTTCATGGGCCGCGAAGTCATCCCGACCATCCACGCAGAGAACTGGTGAACCCGATGACCGCAACAATCAACCTCGGATTCTTCACCCAACGCAGCGTCAACGCCGCCGGGTTCGACATCACCTACTACGAAGCCGGCGAAGGCACCCCGCTCGTCATGCTCCCGGGCGCTGGCGGACCGGCCCTCAGCCCGTCACACGACGCGCTCGCCACGCAGTTCCGAGTCATCCTCATCGAGTACCCCGGGTTTGGCCTGCAACCCAACGACGTCGCCGACTTCGATGGACTCGCCGACCAAGTGATCGGCTGCGATCGACGCGATCGGGCTCACCACGTTCCATCTGCTCGGCACATCCTTCGGCGGAGCTTGTGCCTTGCACCTCGCCACCCGCCACACCGATCGGGTCATCTCCCTGACCCTTGAGGCACCGGCCAAGTTCCGAGTCGAGTCGGCCAACCCCGCCGAGCTGCCGCCCGAGAAGTTCGTCCCCGCATTCCGCAACCACCCCGAGCGCGGCCTTCCGATGTCACCGCCCGACCCGGAGTTCATGGCCCGCGTATGGCCGACAGTCATGCGCCTCATGGGAGACGGCGCCGTCGACCAAGCGTTCGTCGATCGCATTGCCACGATGGCCACGCGCACGCTGGTGATGTTCGGCCGCGACGACGGGATCATCAACCCGATCAACGGCCGTACCTATCGCAAGGCAATGCCCAACTGCGTGCTGATGTACGTCTACGACGCCGCCCACGACATTTGCAACGACCGCTCGGAGATGTTCGTCGACGTGGTCAGCGACTTCATCCGCCGTGGCATGAACTTCATCGTCAACGACACCGACCGCCTGATCAACCCGTAGTCGAAGCCTTCGACACACTCGGGGGCGTCGTTGGTTCTCGTCACGTCACCATGTAGATGGGCGGCTGGCCAAGCAGCGACCGACCGTAGGTTTCGAGCGACGGATTGGTGGCGAGGAACGCATGGCGGGTGCCGACATTGATGTCGCGCCACAGTCGTTGGATCGGGTTGCTGTTCGAGAATGCACCGGCGCCGGCGACGTTCAACAACTTCTCGACACCGAGTCGGAGATGGTCGGTGAGGTAGCCGCACGACCCGCGGAGTCGGGCTTCTTCGGCGACGTCGCGCTCGGCTCCGGCACCCACCGCGTCGATGTAGGCGGCGGCGTTGAAGGCGTGCAGCCAGGCGGTTTCGATATCCAGACGGCCATGGGCGAGCTGGGTGACCGCGACCGCCGACGCGTCCGAGGTGAAGTAGGTGGTGTACGAGATCGCTCGCGACGGGGCCTTGGCCGCGACGATGTCGGCGATTGCCCGCCCGGCACCGAGCGTCGGGCCGACCAGGATGAGCGCCAGAACCGACCCGACCGGCCACAGGTCGCTCGGCTCGGCGGGCGCACCGTTCGTGTCGTCAAGATCGAGCCCGATGCCCAATCGGTGCGTGGGCACGAAGACGTCCTTGGCCACGACCGTGTTGCTGGCGGTGCCCTGCATACCGGCGACGTGCCAGGTGTCCTCGATCGAGACCTCGTCGGCACGCATCGTGGCCATGCCGGGCGCGACGACGTTGCCGGCCTGATCGAGCACGAAGACGCCACCGCCCGCCCAGTTGCCGTGGAAACCACCCGAGGCGAATCCCCATGAACCACTGACGAGGTAGCCGCCGTCGGTCGGTGTGGCTGTTCCCGTCGGGGCGAGCACACCGAAAACACGCGGCCGATCCGGCGCACCGAAGAGTTCGTCTTGGGCCCGCCCGGACGCGCGCCCCGACGCCCAGGTGGCGACGCTCAGAAGGGTCTGCACCCAGCCGGTCGACGGGCACGCCGCGCCGAGTTCCGCAGCGAGGGCGAGTTGGGTCGCCATCGTGGCCCCGAGGCCACCAAGCCGTTTCGGCAGGATCGCTTCGAACAACCCGGCATCCTCAAGCGCGGCGATGTTGTCGGGGTGGACCTGGCGGTTCGCTTCGGTCGCCTCGACGTTGCTCGCCAGCAAAGGCTGCAGTGCAGTGGCCCGGGCGACCAACTCGTGGTCAACGCCCGATGTCGGGTTGAGATTGGCGACGGTCATGCCGATGCTCCTTCGGGTGAGGTCGTGATGGACCGAGTGACGGGTTGGTGGCCCCATTGGCTGATCGAGTCGTAGGCCCGGTTCTCGTCCCAGTCAGGACCGACCTCTCGCGCTCCGTACCCGACCTCGATCTGGAAACCGGCAGAGGTCATCGTGTAGAAGCTGAACATCTTGTCGTTGTCGTGCTTGCCGAGGCCGTTCGGAATCGGATGCCCGGCGGCGAATGCACGGTCGAACGCCGCGCCGACGTCGTCAATGCGGTTGGTTTCCACCATGAAGTGGTGCATCTTCTTCGGGGCCGGCGGTCCGGGCGGGCAGATCAACGCGAGGGTGTGGTGCCGCGGATTGCCGTGATAGAAGCGGCCCGACAACATCACGTCCGGGCGCGACCTCGAGTTCGATCCAGTCCGTCTGGCGCATGCCGAGCCCATCGACCACGAACCGGTGCGACTCCTCGGCGTCACCGACCATGAACACGCTATGCCCAAACCCCATCCCATCAGTCTTGAAACCTCCGGGCACAAGGTCGACTGAAAGGCCGTGTCGGCTGCGGCCAGGCCATGCACGATCTCGACCGGCACACCCCACGGCGACATCGTCTTGACCATGCCTTCAACCTCGGCGGGCGCCGCACTCGTCGGGCGTCCCCGGCTGCGACCGAGTACCCGAGGCTCGCTAAGCCGCCCGGCGACACCGGCCATTTCCGTCTCCGACTCGACCTCAAACCCGAGCACGGTGCATCGTCGGCGGGGCCGGCGGTCGCGAAGCACCCGGTGCACCCGATCGTCGTTACGCCAGGTCAGCACGTCGCCGACAGGTGCTGCCGGAACGAGACCGGCGACCCCCTCTGATGACGGCGCGAAGTCCGTCGATGTCGGCGACTTCAACGCCGAGATAGGCCAGTTCAATCGACATGCGAGGCTCCAGTCAGGATTCGGTTGGGGTTGCGGTGAGATACGCGACGAACGATGCCAAGCTGGTTTAGAGCTTGACGTAGTCGAAGTCGACGGGTTTGGCGTGAACTCCGGTCGAGGGCGCGGCCACCCAGCCCGCCATCTTGCCGGGCTCCCGCACGCCGACCATCAGTGACTCGACGTACTCGCGGTCGGTGGCGGAGGGCAGCCAGGAGTCGACCGATGCCTGCCACTCGGTCTCGGACACGATGATGCCGCTAGGGCTGATCCGCCGGCGGGCGAACGTGCCGACGGCCCGGTTGAACCCGACGTGCGGAAGTCGTAGCGACGCGCCGACCTCGGCGAGCGCCCGGTTCCAGCGGTCGACGCCCTTCTTGGCAGTCGTCCACGTAGTCGTCGCGCAGCGTCTCGTTGAGCGACGACAGCGCGCTGGCCTCGCGCAGTCCCGATCGCGTCGTCGGTGGCCACCGGGACCATCCGCGTCGCCCCGTGCAGCCGGTGGTCGTCGTCGCGCCGTTCTTCCTGGAAGCGACCCTTCAGTCCGGCGGCGAAGTAGTTGGCGGCGTTGGTCGAGGTCTCGGCGCCGAACAGGTCGAGCGAAACCGAGTAGTGGAAGTTGAGGTACCGCTGCAGCGTGGCGAGGTCGATGCCGCCGTAGGGGCGGATGTCGTCGGTGTCGTGCTGCTTCATCAGCTCGACGGTGCGATCGACCACGCGGCCGACGCCGGAGGCGCCGACGAACATGTGGTGCGCCTCCTCCTTCAGCATGAACTCACAGGTCCGCGACAGCGGGTCGAACGCCGACTCGCGCAGCGACGCGAGCTGGAACTTGCCGTCGCGGTCGGTGAAGTAGGTGAACATGAAGAACGACAGCCAGTCGGGCGTCGGCTCGTTGAACGCCCCGAGGATGCGCGGCTTGTCGGCGTCGCCCGAGTGGCGTTCGAGCATCTCGTCGGCCTCGTCGCGGCCGTCGCGTGCCGAAGTACCGGTGGAGCAGATACACCATCGCCCACAGGTGACGGCCCTCCTCGACGTTGACCTGGAACAGGTTGCGCAGGTCGTACAGCGACGGTGCGGTGAGGCACAGTGCCGCTGCTGCTCGACCGATGCCGGCTCGGTGTCGCCCTGCACGACGAGCAGTCGCCGCAGCTCGGAGCGGTACTCGCCCGGGAACTTCCTGCCACACCGGCTTGCCCTTGTGGTCGCCGAAGGCGATCGTCCGGTTCGGGTTCGGCGTCGGCGAGGAAGATGCCCCAGCGGTAGTCGGGCATCGAGACGTGATCGAAGTTCGCCCAGCCCTCCTGGCCGACCGAGATGGCGGTGCGCAGGTAGACCGGGTTGTCCTTGAACGCGACGGGGCCGAGCTGCTTCCACCACTCGATGAACTTCGGTTGCCACGATTCCAGCGCCCGCTGCAGGCGGCGGTCGCCGGCGAGGTCGACGTTGTTCGGGATCTTGGCGTCGATGTCGACGAGGGCCATGGCGGTCAGACTCTCGCTCGACCCGACAGGTCGTGGGACGCGAACCGGTGCCGAAGCGGCGCAACGCGCCCTCGGGGCCGACGGCGTTGGGTCGTTGGAAGATCCAGTTCTGCCACGCCGACAGGCGGGCGAAGATCTTCGTCTCCATGCGTCTCGGGCCCGACGAAGCGCAAGTTCGCCTCCATGCCGGTGAGCGCGTCGGGCGAGAAGCTGTTGCGCTCCTCGAGCATCACGCGGACCTCGTCGTCCCAGTCGATGTCGTCCGGAGCGAACGTGACCAGCTCGGCCTCGACCGCATCGGCCGCGAGCGAGATCTTGCCGATCGCCGCTCGGGCCTCGCTACACTTCGTCGCGACCCCAGAACCGCGTCCGCAGGCGGGACACGACCGTTCGCACATCGGGAACAACCCGTCGTTCGCCGCGGTCAGCCGGATGGTGGCCCGGGCGATCATCGCCCTCCGGACGCCCGTCGAGCATGAACGGACCGGTCGGCGGCGAGGACGAGCTCGGCGAGCATGCCAGCGAAGCAACTACCCGGCTCGATCAGCGTGACAGCGTGCGCGCCGACACGTCGAGTCGCTTGAGCGTGCGCGCCCACAACAGGCGCACCTCGCGGACCAGCCAATGGTCGGCGTCGTCGGAGCAGCACGCCCTCGGCCTCAGCGCGGCAGCGGCGTCGCCGGCCGTGGCAAGAATCCACGTGCCGATCGTCGGCTCGTTGAATCGCAGGTGCAGGATCGCGTGGTCCAGCGCCAACGCCGCACCGCAACAGCCACGACTCCGCGCCGCCTCGAGTCATCTCGACCCCGGTTGCGGGTTGCGGATCGACTGGGCCGCGACCGTGATCGTGGCGCAACCGAGTTCGCGGTCGACGGCGACATCGACGCAGGTCGAGCGCAGCCCATCGTCGTCGACCGATGCCGACGGCCGAAGCCGGGGCAGCACGACGCCACCGTCGGTGTCGGGCCGATCCGACCGCTCGGCGGCCGCTTCGGCTCGGGATCGGACCAGTTCGTCGCACGAACTGCGCGGCGCGATCGTGTCGACGAGACTCCAGTCGAGCGCCTGCTGGCCCTTGATCCCCTCGGTGCGCGTGGCGAACACATCGGCGAGATCGCGTCGCACGAACCGCTTGTCGACGACCCGCGTCAGGCCGCCGGTACCGGGCAGCACGGCGAGCAGCGGCACCTCGGGAAGCGAGACCGCCGACGCGCGGTCGTCGATCAGCAGGATCTCGTCGCACGCCAAGGCCAGCTCGTAGCCGCCGCCGGCTGCGGTGCCGTTGACCGCGGCGATCCACACCTGCCCCGAGTTCGCCGACGCATCCTCGATGCCGTTGCGGGTCTCGTTCGTGAACTTGCAGAAGTTCACCTTGTGCCCGTGCGATCGAGGTCGCCAGCATCTGGATGTTCGCCCCGGCGCAGAACACCTTGTCGATCCCGCCGGTCACGACCACGGCCTTGACCTCGGGGTGCTCGAACCGCAGCCGCTGGACGACGTCGTACAGCTCGATGTCGACGCCCAGGTCGTACGAGTTCAGCTTCAGCTCGTAGTCATCGCGCAGACCCGCCGTCGGGGTCACGGCCATCGTCACCGTCGCCAGCGCTGCGTCGTAGGACGACCCGCCAATGCCGATACCCGGCCGGGTCGACCCCGAAACTGATCGGCTGCTCAACAGTCATCCGGGTTCCTCCCACGAGCCGCGACCGGACGTGACGTGTCCTGCTTCGCGGCAATCATTCTACAGAGGGATCTACTTACGTCAAGATTATGTGAAGTATTCGGGCTTCGCCGGAGAGGCCACTTGCGGTGACCCGCCATGTGCTTCGGCCTGCAGGAACCATTCGTGAGCCGACGGACCCCACCTCGACCGCCGAGCGTCGAAGAGCAGCTTCGCCGAGCGGCCCGGCCAGTTCGGTGGGAGCAGTTCGATCGGGATCTCGGGATCGGAGAACGGAAACCGCCGCCACCCGTGGACCAACTCGACCAGCGAGGTAAAGCGATCCTCGGCGCGGCGCGGCTCACGCGCTTCGAACTCGCCGAGAAACACGCCGTATCGCCGGGCGAGTGCGTCAACGTCCCAGGCGCGTCGGATGATCTCCTGGTCAGGGACGAAACTGCCGGTCTGCGCCAGCCACACCACCGCACTGTCCTGGAGGCCGAGTTCGTGCAGGATCGCGTTCGCCGTCGGCTCACGTTCGGTATGCGGCGACACCGCAATCCCGGCGCTGATGAAGCCGAAGCCCGCAAACTCCAGTTGGCTGCGGAGTTGATGACGCTTCACCCGCTGTTCCTCGGGCACCGACGCCACGACAACCAGCCAATGCGCGTCCCACGCCTCCTCGGTGTCGCCGAAGCCGTAGATCCGCGCCGTGCCACGCACGAGCAGCCGGCGGCCGGTGTCGGTCAGATGCCAGCGTGTGTGGCGACCGACCCGTTCGCTGGTCACGATGCCCTGGTCGCTCAGCCGGGCCACGGCCTGACGGGCGTTACGTTCGCTCACGTCCAGCAAGGCAAGGCCCTCGATGATCGTCGATGTCCAGACCGCGCCGGAGTGTGGCAACGCGAACTCACCAAGCATCGTCAGGAGCAACGCCTTGGCACTGCTTCCCGACCGAGGACGGAGATCACGATCTGACATTGGTCCGGTGTATCACTCATCCGGCCGGTCGAACGGCGACCGGCAGGCGCGCCGGGCCATGCAGCGTGTTGTTGATCAACCACTCCGGCTGGGCCACGAGCTCATCCCGGCGTTGCGGCGGATGTCGGCGTAGACCACCGTCGTGGCGTGCGGCCACGCTGCTGACACCAGCGCGTCAAGCGCTCCCGCATCGGTATCCCACTGCTTGTTCGCGATCGCGACGTCTTCGGCGATGATAGGCCGTTGGTCGGTGGTCCTGGCCGGTCGAGCACCGAGTTCCGTCAGCGCGGCCGCCAGCTGCGTGAAGTTGTCCATCGCGTCCTGCACCAGCACGTCGACATCCTTGGTGCGGTTCTCGACCATCCCGTGAAATGTTCCCGACACGCCGCCGATGAGCACGTACCGGACGCCGTGGCGTTCCAGCACGTCGATCATGCGAGCGAGGTCGTACTCCGGTTCTTCGTCGCTCACGCCCGCGGAGGCCCACTCGCAGCGCCGTCCGCATCTCGACGTACTGCTCCGGCGTGATCGAGCGACCGTCGCGATCCCGGAACTGGTCATCGTCGGTTCGGCCCGGCAGGGTCGGCAACAGTGCCAACGCTCGGCGAGTGCGCTCCGGATGGTGCACCCGACCGCGACGTGCCATCACGTACAACCCGATCACCTCATCGATGGTCATCGAGTCGATGCGCCAGCCGGTGAACTGCGCGACGCCGTGTCGGAACTCGGCCTCACCCACCTGTTCGATGAGTTGCTGCACTCGGGCCTTCACCCGAGGCTCGATGTCCGTCAGCACGGGCGTCACCTCCGAGGCCAAGCATACGCGAAGGGTGCGCGCCGGTTCAGCGCTTCTGGCTCCACCAACGCCACGATGGGCTCGCTGGGCCGGCCCCGACGACTACGACGGAAGGCCACCACATCAACCCGCAGTCAGGCATTCGCGCATCGCAAATCCGAGCACCGAGTGCAGCGCGCTACGAACCCGTTTCAAGGTCGACAGCGCCAACGGCCCACCGGTTCTGATCCCCGATGCCCGCAACGTGACCTACAACCGGTTGATCCTCGACGCCGTGACGTCACCGACCCGGATATCACCGAGACGCGGGATCAGATAGCAGCGCAACACGGACCGATGCTCGACAATCGTGGTCGGCGACCACGACACCGACCCAATCGCAAACCACGACTCCAACAGGTCACGAACCGGTGACAGAGCGCCAACGACACGTTCGCTGGCAAGCGATGCGACCATCTCAGCAAGTGCAGCCTCGGCGTCCGCGCGACTGCCTCGAACGGTGACCGATCGATCGATCCGGCGACCCGTTTCCGGGTCGGTACCAATGAAGACGCGAAGCTCCCAAGAGCCCGCGGAGCGTTGACGAAGTGAACCGTTCATACCGCAGGCTCACCAGTTCGGTCACGCACCGCAACCACGACGAGAGTCAAGGAATCCTCAGCCCTCCGCCCTCAGACCCTCAGCCCCGCACAGGACTCGTGGGCATGAGTCGTGGGCAACGCCGTGGGCACCGTGGGCAAGACCAGCCCTCCAAAAGCAAATCGGCGGCCCCCGAAAGGGCCGCTGACCTGGTTCTTTGTTGGAGCGGACGACGAGATTCGAACTCGCGACCCTCACGTTGGCAAGGAGAAAAAGGTGAAGCCTGTGACCAGGACAAACGTGAATCGGGCCTGCTCAGACAGCCGATTTGACTCCCCTTACGGCTCCTTTCAGCACCCTACGGCACCTTTGCAAGTGGCACGAAAGTGGCACGCCCGTTCTCGGCGGCACAACCAAATCCGGCCACCGGCGGTGAACAGACCTCTCCTCGCACTCCGTGGCATTGTTCAGCACGTCGAACGCCGCGAACTTTCTCAAGAAATCAACGGCGAGGTTGCCAGACACCAACGATCGTCAGCTGGCGATGCGAAGTACGGCGTGACCTTCCTCGACCATCCGAACCACCGACAGGTCGTGACGTAACCCGGTCTCGACCCCAACAACGAGGTCCTGGCCGACCGCGCCGGCCAGCCGTTCCAGGGTCTCCAACGTTGGACGGGTTCCGCCGTTCTCCATTCGGGCGATCGCCGACTGAGTGGTACCCATTCGGCGTGCCAGGTCGACCTGTGTCAGCCCGGCATCGGTTCGCAGCCGGTAGACCAACTCTCGAAACGCGGTGACGCGTTCCTCGTCGGCCGCTGCTGCGGCGGCCCGTTCGCTGGCCGGCTTCGGCACTGCCGACCACTTCGTTCGTTCACTCATCATCGTCTCCTGTCATCTCATGATCCGCCATACAACGCTGCATCGCTCGTCGGGCTCGTTCAACTTCTCGGCGTTCGTTCGGTCGTGTCTTGGTAAACACTGTCAGCAACACGATCACCCGACCCGGAGCAATCCAGTACGTCACCCGTGTCGCCCGCCCAGCGAGATAGAACCGCAGCTCGCGTAGCTTCCCATCGAGCTGTTTGGTGTGCGGTTCGTCCAGCAACGGACCGAACCGGCCAAGCCGATCAACATGGAACTCGACACGCGCCTGTTCCTCTTCGCCGAGGGCGTGATACCAACTGGTGACCTCCGGTTCCAGTTCGATCTCACCCCACGACATATAGCACGTACGCTATACACCCCGATGACGGATGTCAACCCGCAGGCCGTGCAGCCAGCGACACACCACGGTAGCTGCACGACCCGATCGGATCAGCTGGCGCGGCGGATGATCCGGCCGATCGTGACGGCGGCTGCTGAGTCGCGTCCAGGCACCGCGTGGCCGTACTTGTCGAGTGTCGTCGACACCCGACGGTGGTTGAGGGCGACGGGCGACCACTACAAGCGGACGTCGGCGTTGAGCATCTCGGTCGCCATGAAATGCCTCAGATCATGAAGCCGAAAGCGGCGCAGACGGGCCTCGCGACGGTGACGGATGAACGTCTTGGTCACCCGGTTCGGTTTCCACGCGGTGATGCCGTCGTTGTCGCTGAACACGAACCCGGCCGCGTTGCTCACATCGTCTCGGTGCGAGGCGAGCAGTTCGATCGTGTCGGGATCGATATCGACCGAGTGCGTGCTTTTCGTCTTCGTCGCCGCCAGCACCGGGCCGTTCGGGCCCTCCACCCATCCGGCAGTGAATTGGATCCGGCCGCGACGCAGATTGATGTTCGGCCAACGAAACGCCAACATCTCCGACCGGCGCGCTCCGTGACCGCCGCGAGTATGACGAAGAGGCACATCAGCGGGTCACGTTCGGCGACTTGGTCGATGAGGCGATGCAACTCGTCGGGTGTCGGCGGTTGCATCTCGACGGGCGCGACCGTGATCCGATGGGCGTGTTGGGCGGGGTTGTCCCACACCCAGCCAGCGCGCATCGTGTGCGAGAAGCACGAGCGCAGCACGACATGCACCCGGGCGAGCGTTCCTGCTGCCAGCGTCCCGCTGGTCATGCTGCCGGTCTTGGCGAGTTGGGCGTACAGCGCGTTGATCCGCGTCGGGGTGACATCAACGACACGGATGTCGCCGAGTCCGGGCAACAGGTAGCAGTTCAACACTGATCTGGTTTGACGGACCGTCGTCGGCGCCCAACCAGGAGACGCAACAGCGAACCATGCCTCCAGCAACTCACTGACCGGTGAGCGGGCACCAACCAGCCGTTCCGATTCGACCGCGCCGATCATCGCAGCCAACTCTCGTTCGGCCTCGGCACGGTTCCCACGGAATGTCACCGAGCGATACCGCTTGCGGCGGGTCTCCGGGTTGAAAACGCCGATTCGAGTTGGCCCCGGGTTGCCGATCTGATCTGGCCCCACCTTGGGTTGGTTGGGGAGGTTAGCTGATGGGTTTCTGGCTGGTGGTGAGGCGGTAGCTGGTGGTGCCGGTCTCGATGATGTGGGCTCGGAAGGTGATGCGGTCGATGACCGCCGCGGCGAGGCGGGGATCGGTGAAGGTTTTGGTCGACTCGCTGAATGGGGCGTTCGATGCGATGGCGATCGAGGCTCGTTCCTCCCGCTCGGTGAGGATCTGGAACAGCAGTTCGGCGGCGCGTTGATCGAGGCGGACATAGGCGAGTTCGTCGATGGCTAACAGGTCGTATTGAGGCGTTTCTGACTCAACGCGACATTTGCCCGGGTGATTCAGACAGCAGTTGGGGGTTGTCGGCGGGTTGGTGTTGGTGATTGTAGTCGGGGTGGTCATGGCTGGTTCCGGTGGGTTCGGTGCCAGTATCGGCGTTGCTCGTCAGCGACTCGGAGTCCGGCGGTGCGGGCGGCGCGGATGGCCTCGCCGCGTCCTTCGTGTTCGTCGTTCGGGGTGACGTAACCGATGGCCTCGTGCAGTCGCACGCTGTTGTAGTGGAGCCGGAGACGTTCCAGCTCGGCGATCAACACAGCGGGGTCGGTGATCGCCATCAGGTGGGGATGTTCCCACTTCAAATGTCCCCACAGGGTTTCGATCCAGGCTTGATCGGTCGGTGTTGAAGGCCGTCCGAAGTGCTGTGCGATCGACATCAGCGCCATGAACTTGCGGGTGTCATCGCCGCGCATCTCGGTACCGTTGTCCGAGATCGCCAGCAGCATCGGGATGCTGTCGTCGTTGTCGGGCAGGGCTGTATCGGGGTCAGCGAGGCGTTCTTGCAGTTCGGGGGTGAGTAGGTCCTCCGCAGCGAGCGCTTTGAGGAACAGCACCTTGACTGCCACCTGGTTCGGTTCTGGCGTCAAGGTGACGGTGATCCATTTCCTCGACACGAGATCGATGATCCCGTATGCGTACTTCGATGCTTCGCAGCGTTCGAACTGGGAGCCGTCCCAGCACCACAGCTGGTTCGGGCGCCAGTCCGTCCAGGCCGGCCACGGTGTCTTGACTGTCTTCGGTGGCCGTGTTTCGCCTGCTAAACGTATGTTGTTGCGGGCTAGGACCCGGTCCACCGTCGACGGTGAGACCCACACCCGGTTCTCATACGAGCCCCGATGAGCGAGCTTTCGATGTGACCGATCAGTGTCGGCCCACTCCTCGAACAGGGCGAGGATCTCGGCTTGTTCCCAGTCGAGAAGCCCATGGATCGGGTTCCCGCCCGACGCGGTGTCGTCGAGCGGGAGACCGGCCTGACGTCGGGTGTGCCACCGCCAGGCCCGCTGCCGGTCCAGTCCGAGTACCAAGCACGCTTTGGCCGCGGTCCAGCCACCGGCGACCGCCTGGTCGATGATCGTGAGTAGTTCGGCCTTGACGGTTCCGTCGACTCGGGCGGGGACCGGACCGATCATCCCCAACCGGATTTTCCCCGGAGTACTCCCAGTTCGACGGCCTGCTCGATGATCGTGCGTTCGAGCCGGGCAACCTCGGCCTGCAACCCAACGATCTCGGTCGCCTCGACCCGGCTGACCGTCGGCTTGCCCGGCTTCGATGCTTGCAGCGCAGCGATCGCTCCGTCGCGGGCGATCGTGCGGATCCGGGTGATCACGGTGCGGTCCACGCCAAGCTCGGCCGCGGCCGCGCCTTGAGTGGTCTGGCCGGTCAAGATCCGCACGAACACGTCGTACTTCTGCTCCGCGGTCAAGAACCGCTTCGGTTTGCGTGGCGTCGCCATCGGCGTCGACCCCTTTCAGGAAGGCCAACAACCGTCTCAGATGATGCTTGAAAGAACGCGGATCCTGTCGCGCGAAGTCAGACGCAAACCAG